>CAWDUT010000007.1:0-1452105 GCA_963805525.1 uncultured Solirubrobacteraceae bacterium | reverse complement strand
CCGATCTGGCAAAAGTCCTGGTAATCCGGGGCTTTTGCCGTTGCTAGGGTCGACAACTTGAGGCCACGGGGTCCAATACGGGGTCCAATTCTGTACGTGACGCCTATAGGGGCCATGAAACGCTCCTATGGCTGGGGCCAGATCTACGAGAAGTGGGGCGCCTACTACGGCCGCTGGCGCACGCCGGACGGGCAGCGGGTGAATCGCCGGCTCCGCATGAAGCGCACGCGCGGCGGTTCGGACGGCCTCACGCGCGCGCAAGCTGCGCAGGCCATGAGGCGGCTGCAGGCGGAGGACGCGGCCAGGCGCCCGATCGAGCCGGTCGTGGAGATCGTGACCGTGGACCTGGCGGCGGAACGCTTGCGGGAGCGGATCACGATCGAGGCGCCCGCCTCTCCTACTCGTGACCTCAACCATCTCGTCCCCACGTTCGCTCACTGCGCTTCCGCTCCGGCGGGTGCGGCCGTGGGAGTGCGGTCAGTTCCCGGCAGCGGGCGCAAGACCCCGGAGATCAGGAGCCCGAGCGCGACGAGCCCGCCGGCCACGGTCAGCGCGCGAAGCGTCCCGATGTGCTCGCCGAGGAAGCCGATCAGCGGCGGCCCGGCGAGGAACGCGAGGTAGCCGATCGTGGCCACCACGCTGACGCGCGCCGGGGCGTGCGCGGGGTCATCACCTGCCGCGCTCATCCCCACGGGGAAGCCGAGCGCCGTGCCGAGCCCCCACAGTGCGGCGCCCGCCATGGCGACGGGGAGCGTGGCGCCCCAGACGACCAGCGCCAGCCCGGCGAGGGCGAGCGCGGCGAAGATCCGGACGGTGAGCACGCGCCCGTGGCGGTCGATCAGGCCTGGGCCGAACCAGCGGCCGAGCGTCATCGCCGCCAGGAAGATGGCGAGGGTCAGCGCGCCGAGTGCGGCGGCGGCGTGGTGGCCGTCGATCACCGCCACGCCGAGCCAGTCGTTGCCCGTGCCCTCCGTGAACGCCGCGGCGAACACGAACAGGCCGATCAGCAGCGTGCGCGGCTCGGTCCAGGCCTTGAGCGGGCTGCGGCGCTCGTCCTCGTCGGCCGGCGCGTCGACGTCCGGCAGGAAGTCGCGCACGGCCAGCGGCCCCGCGACGGCCACGATCGCCGCCACCGCGACGAGGTGGACGGTGGCGGAGACGCCGAGCGCCACCATCGCCGCGCCGCCCAGCGCGCCCGCCACCGTGCCGACGCTGAACCCCGCGTGGAAGCGCGGCATAATCGCCCGGCCCAACTCCTGCTCCACCGCCGAGCCCTCGACGTTCATGGCCACGTCCCAAGTGCCGTTGCCCACGCCCAGCGCGAACAGCCCCGCGACCACCGGAGCCACGCCGACCGGATAGCCCAGCCCTGCGGTGGCCAGGCCGGCGGCCGCCACCAGCGCCATCACGGCGACCGTGCGCGCGGTGCCGAGGCGCGCCACGACGACGCCGGCGAGCGGCATCGAGATGACCGAGCCGACCGCGATCGCCAGCAGCACGAGCCCAAGCGTCTGGGGCGTGAGGTCGAGCGCGTCGCGAACCTGCGGGATCCGCGAAGCCCAGCTGGCGAACGCGAATCCGGCGAGGATGAAGACGGCATACACCGCCGCCGTGGCGCGGCGCGGCCCAGAGGGAGATTCGGAACTCATCACGACAGCTTCGCTCTGATCAAAGCGGCCTGGAAGTCAGCCCGCGCGCTCAGCGCGCAAGGTAGCCGCCGTCGACGGCGAGCTCGCGCCGGTCATGTATCTGCAGCCACGTCTCATGCCGGAGAACGAACTCGAGCCCCCCGAGACGCCTCAGGAGACGCGCGAGCCAACGACCGTAGTAAGTACTCTACAACGGTTTAGTTGTGTTGTTGTAGAGTGCAGGGACATGCTGGCTTCCCGATCCGAACCCCGACGCGCCGCTCGAGCAGCAGCCGGCGGCCGAGGTCGAGACCTCGGTCGCCTGAACCCGCAATCCCCTGGAGTGATCCCAATGGATGTGACCACCGAGACCTTTGAGCGCGACGTCATCGAGCGCTCGCGCGAGCTGCCCGTCGTCGTCGACTTCTGGGCCGCATGGTGCGGACCGTGCCGCATGTTGGGCCCGGCCCTCGAAGCCGAGTCCGGCAAGCGCGCCGGGCGGCTCGAGCTGGTCAAGATCGATGTCGACGCCGAGGCGGGGATCGCGGCGCGCTACGGGATCCAGAGCATCCCCACCGTCGCTGTCTTCCGCGACGGCGAGGCCGTTACCGGCTTCGTCGGGGCGGCCCCCGCGGCCGCGATCGGCCGCTTCTTCGACGAGCACGTGCTCGCCAAGTCCGACCAGGCAGCGTGAGGCCATGCCAGCCCAAGCTCGTCACAAGGAGTTCCGCTTCCCGGTCGAGATCGGCTGGGAGGGCGGGCGCCGTACGACCGCCCGGGTCGAGGGCAAGCCCCCGCTGGCGATCGCCACGCCCCCCGAGTTTCGCGGCAGCGACCCCGAGCTCTGGAGCCCCGAGGACGCCTTCGTCGCCTCTGCGGGGTCGTGCCTGGCGGTGACGCTCGTCGCGCTCGCCGAGCGCGAGCGACTGACTCTCCACGACGTCTCCGTCACTGCCGTGGGGATCGTCGGGCGCCGGCCGGACGGCCGCTTCGGCTTCGTGCGCATCGAGCAGACCGTGCGGATCGACGTCGACGCCGCGGACCAGGACGCGGCGCTGATGCTGGCCGCGGACGCCGAGGAGGGATGTCTCGTCTCCGTCTCGCTCGACGTTCCCGTCGAAACGAGGATCGAGCTCCGTCCCCGCGTCCCCGTCGGCTAGCCATGCCCGCCGCGGTCCGCAGGGACGCTCCGGTCGCGCCGGCGCAGCGCCGGGGCCGCCGCGGCGCGCTGACCGCCGATGCGCTGCTCGAGCCGTGGTTCGCCTCGCTCAGGCCGCATCTCGGGGACACCCGGATCTTCGACGCCCATACGCACCTCGGCTGCGCCGATCCTGACGGCTCCTGCTTCGGGGCGGCCGAGCTGCGCGGCGCGCTCGACCTTACGCGTGCCTACCCCCACGCCCCGCTCATCCTCGCGCACGCCGCGATCACCGATCTGGCCTGGATCTGGCACGAGGCCGCGGGCCGGCGCAACCAGTTCTTCGACACCGCCTGGTGGAACACGGCCGACCAGCTCGCGCTCTTCGCGCTGATCCCGCCCGGCCAGATCCTCTTCGCATCGGACACCCCGTACGGACGCACGGTCGCCGCCGCCTCGGTGGTGCTGCGCGCCGCGCTCGCCGCCGGGCTCAGCCGTGAACAGATCGGCTCGGTCGCCGGCGGCCAGCTCGAGCGCCTGCTCGCCGGTCTCGAGCCGCGCGACGTCGGCCCGGCGCCGATGACGACCGCCCCCGGACCGGGACCACTGCTCGAGCGCGTCCATACGCTGCTCGTCGCGGCAGCCGGGCGGTTGACCGCCGGCTACCCGGCGGACGAGTATCTGGAGCTTGCGCGCCTGGCCTGCGAGTTGCCGATCGATCATCCGGACGCCGAAGCTGCCGCGTCGGTGCGCGAGCTACTCGACCGCCACGCCGCATTCACAGCGACCGACCCGCTGCGGCACGGTCCGCGGCCGCCGGGTATCCACATGATCTTCGTCGCGGCCGCGCTCGCCCGCCTGCCCGTCGCGGGAGCGCGATGAGCGTCTGGCACGACACCGCAGCCGAGTTCCTCCGGAACCATCCGGAGTACGCGGCGACGGCGCCGCTGGACGAGTTGCGCGCCAGCGACTTCGGCCGCCTGGATGCCGGTGGTCACGTGTATCTCGACTACACCGGCGGCGGGTTGTTCGCCGCCTCGCAGCTGCACGAGCACGTGCGGCTGCTGGAGAGCACGGTGTTCGGCAACCCGCACTCGATCAACCCGACGTCGGCCGCGAGCACGGAGTTGGCCGAGCGCGCCCGTGCCTCCGTGTTGGAGTTCTTCAACGCGTCGCCGGACGAGTACGTCGCGATCTTCACGCCGAATGCGACCGGCGCGCTGCGCCTCGTCGGCGAGGCGTACCCGTTCCGCCGCGGCGACCGCTTCCTGCTGACCTTCGACAACCACAACTCGGTCAACGGGATCCGCGAGTTCGCGCGCGCCCGTGGCGCCGAGACGACCTATGTGCCCAGCGTCGCGGCCGATCTCCGCGTCGACGAGCGCCTGTTGCCCCGGTACCTGACCGAGACGTCGGGCGATCACCACAACCTGTTCGCCTATCCGGCGCAGTCGAACTTCTCTGGGGTCCAGCACCCGCTCGAGTGGATCGAGCAGGCGCACGCGCACGGTTGGGACGTCCTGGTCGACGCCGCGGCGTTCGTGCCGACCAACCGGCTCGACCTCGGGCGCTGGCACCCGGACTTCGTCGCGCTGTCCTTCTACAAGATGTTCGGCTGGCCGACCGGCGTCGGCTGCCTGATCGCGCGCCGGGAGGCGCTGGCCAAGCTCGAGCGCCCGTGGTTCTCGGGCGGCACGATCGTCGCGGCGTTCGTGCAGCGCGAGTACTTCGACTTCGCGCCGGGGGCCGCGCACTTCGAGGACGGCACCGTCGACTACCTCAACCTGCCGGCGGTCGACATCGGGCTGCGCCTCCTCGACCGGGTCGGCGTCGACGTCATCCACACCCGCGTCGGGGCTCTGGGCGCCTGGTTGCTCGACGGGCTCGCATCGCTGCGCCACACGGACGGCTCGCCCGTGACGACGCTCTACGGCCCACGATCGTGGGAGCGGCGCGGTGCGACGATCGCGTTCAACTTCCTGCACCCGGACGGAGGGGTCGTCGACGAGCGCTACGTTGACCGCGTCGCTGGCCTGCACAACATCTCGCTGCGCACCGGCTGTTTCTGCAACCCCGGCGCCGGCGAGGTGGCCTTCACCATCTCGCGCGAGACGCTGCTGGGAGGCGAGTTCGGCCACGGCATGATCCTCGACGACTACATGCGCGCGATCGGCCTGGCCTCCGGCGGCGCCATTCGGGCGTCGCTCGGGCTCGCGTCCAACTTCGCGGACGTCCAGCGCTTCCTGGACTTCACCACCGAGTTCGTCGACCTCGCCGGCACACCCGACGACCTGCCGGCGCGCCGCAGCTGCTGAGCCTCTACCGTGGCGCCGCCGTGTGCGACGACGCCACGACCCACCGCTCAGACGTTGACCATGCCGCGCTTGCGGCTGGCGATGAAATAGCGCTCGAAAGCGAGCTTGGCCCAGTGCGCCTGCGGGCCGGACATCACGCGGGCGGTGGGCTCGTCGCCGCCGGCGTAGAGGCCATGGGCCAGGACGTGGTCGGCCTTGAAGATGATCCCGTTGTTGCCGGCGTCCAGGACGCAGATCGCCGAGAGATCGCCGAGCGGCATGTCGCGGTGCTTGTCGCTGCCGCTGATGTCGGCGACGATGTTCTGCGCTGCCACTTTCGCCATCAACTCGCTCATCTGACCGGTCTTCGGGACCCCGGCGGGCACCGCCGTCTTCTCGGGCGGGGCGATTGCGGTGGCGACGCCGGCGGAGTACACGTCGGGCAGGTCCGGGTGGCGGAAGCGGTCGTTGATGGGGACGAAGCCCATCGGGTTGGAGAGGCCCTCGCTGTTCTTGACGGCGTCGACGCCGGCGAACGGCGGCACGATCATCGCGTACCCGAAGGGCAGGACGCGTCCGCCCTCGAGTTCGATCTCGCCGTCGCGGACCGCGGTGATGACGTTGTTGGCGATGCCCTCGATCCCGAGGTGCTCGAGGAAGCCTTCGACGCGCTTTGAGGAGTCGCCGACGCCGCCGAGGCCGAAGTGCCCCAGGAAGGGCTCGGCGGTGATGAAGGTCACCGGCGCGACATCCTCGAGGCCGGCCTTCTTGATGCGGTGGTGGACGTTGAAGAGGAACTCGTAGGAGGCGCCGAAGCACGAGCCGCCCTGGGCGGTGCCGATGACCACCGGGCCGGGGTTCTGCAGGAAGGCCTCCCACGCCTCGCCGGCGCGCTCGGCGTGGTCGACGTTGCAGACCGACTGCGTGAAGCCCTCGTCGGGCCCGAGGCCGGGGATCTTCTCGAACGCGAGGCGCGGTCCGGTGCCGACGAGGAGCTTGTCGTAGGTGATCTCACGGCCACTGGGGGTCGTGACCGTGTGCGCGGCGGTGTCGATGCTCGCGGCGGCCTCGTTGACGAACTCGATGCCCTTCTTGGCGTAGAGCGGGGCCAGTGGGAACGTGACGTCGTCGCGGTTGCGGATCCCGAAGGGCAGCCAGATCAGCGACGGGATGAAGGTGAAGTGGTCGCGCGGGTCGAGGACCACGACCTCATGCCCGTTCTCGAGGTGCTTGCGGATCTCCAGCGCGGCGGTCAGGCCGGCGAAGCTGGAGCCGAGGACGACGGCTCTCTGAGTGTTCGACGAGGACATGAATACGTTTCTCCGTTCAGATTGCGCGCGCATGCGCGCGCGGGAACTACTGGACAGTGGTGAAGTGGTTATTCTCGTGCGCCGGTCCGACACCGGCATCGGTAGCCGTCGGCAGCGACGCCGCGGGGAACTACCTTCGAATCAGCGCCGGCGACGCGACGCGCCGCCGGTCGTGGTCGGAAGGCCGGCCCGATCCCAGGCGATCATGCCGCCGCGGACGTTGTGGGCGTCGATGCCTGCCGCGCGTGCCTGGCGGGTGGCGCGTGCGCTGCGGGCGCCGGAGCGGCAGATGAACGCGACGGGTTGACCCTCGCCCCGCAGCTTCTCGAGGCTGGCGGCGAGCTGCCCGAGCGCAACATGGCGCGCGTCGGGCGCATGGCCGGCGGTGAACTCGCCGGCTTCGCGTACGTCGACGAGCACCAGGCTGGCGTCCGCGGCGCCCGCCGCGGCTGCGGCGGGCGTCAGTGAGTTGGAGCCGGTCAGGCGGCTGAGGAGGCCCATGGCTCAGTGCCCGAACTTCACGTCGGGGAGGATGCGGTCCAGCCACTTGGGCAGGTACCACGCCTTGGTCCCGGTGAGGCGCAGGAGGATCGGGACGAGCAGCAGCCGGACGAGTAGCGCGTCCAGCAGGACGGCGATGCCGAGGATGATGCCCATCTCCTTGGGCGGGAGCGGGCCGGAGAGCGCGAAGGTGAAGAACACCGCGACCATGACGGCGCCGGCGGCGAAGATCACGCGGCCGGAGTGGGCGAGGCCGCCGACCATGGCGTCCTTGGCGTCGCCGGTGCGGTCCCAGTGCTCCTTGGCCGAGCTGAGCAGGAACACGGTGTAGTCCATGCTGATCGCGAAGATCATTGCGAAGAAGAACACCGGCCCCCAGGCGTCCAGGAAGCCCTGCGGTTCGAAGCCGAGCAGCCCGGAGGCGTGGCCTTCCTGGAAGATGAGCTTGGCGACGCCGAACGCCGCGCCGGTGGCGAGCAGGTTGGTGACGACGCCGATCGCCGCGATCAGCGGGGCCTGCAGGGCGGTCAGCAGCAGCAGGAAGCCGAGGCCCAGGACGACGCCGATCACCAGGGGTGTCTTGCTCGCCAGCTCGGCCTCGAGGTCGTGGTTCTCCGCGGGTGCGCCGCCGACCATCGAGCCGGCCGGCAGCGACGCCCGGAGCCGGTCGATCGCCTTGCCGAGCTGCTTGGAGGACGGGTCGACGTTCGGGACCGCTTGGAGCAGGACGACGTCCCCGGACGCGCCGGGCCGGGGCGGGGTGACCTGGGCGATGGCCGGGTCCGCCGCGAGCAGGGCGCGCACGCGCGGGGCGTCGGCGGCGGGTGCGGTGACCTGCAGCGCGCCCGGGGCGCCGATGCCAAAGGACTGCTGCACCAGCTCATAGCCCTGGCGGCTGGTGTCGGTCTTGGGGACGACCTTGATCGACGGCATGCCGGTGTTCAGCGACAGCACGGGGATCGCGAGCGCGCCGAGGACGGCGACGGTGGCGATGCCCAGGGCCCACGGGCGCCGCCACAGATACTCGCCCCAGGCAGCGAACCGGGCGCTCCGATGCTCACCCTGGTGGACCCAGGGGAGGGAGAGGTTGTCGACCTTGGTGCCGAGCTTGCCGAGGACCGCGGGCAGCAGCGTCAGCGTCGCGGCGAGGATGAAGATGACCGAGAGCATGATCCCGACCGCCATCGACCGGAAGGCGGGGCTGTCGACCAGCATCACCGCGGTCAGCGAGATCAGCACGGTCAGGCCGCTGAACAGGACGGCCTTGCCGGCGGTGTCCATCGTCTCCTCGACCGCCTCGACACGGTCCTCGTGCTGGCCGAACAGCGCGTTGCGGAAGCGCATCACGATGAACAGGGCGTAGTCGATGCCCAGCGCGAGCGCGAACATCAGCGCGAAGTTCATCGCCCAGATCGAGATCGGCGAGAGCTTGGTCAACAGGAACAGCGAGCCGGCCGAAGCCAGCAGGCCGAGGATCGTCAGCAACAGTGGAAGCCCGGCGGCGACGAGTGAGCCGAACGCGAGCACGAGGATGCCGAGCGTCACCGGCCAGGAGAACAGCTCCGAGCGCATCATCGCGGCGCGGTTGGCCTCGTTGAAGTCCGACCACATCCCCGACGCGCCGGTCAGTGCGACCTGGACCTGCTCGGTCCCGAGCGCGGTGACGGGGCCCTTGAGGTCATCGGCAGCGCGGACCATCGTGTTCGCGTCGGCCCCGGCGCCGGCCATCACGATCGCGGTGTGCCCGTCACGAGAGATCGTCGTCCCGGCCTGCGGCAACGTAACGGAGGCGACACGACCATCGGTCTTGAGCTTGGCGGCGACCCGCCGGACCGTCTGCTGGAAGGCCGGCGACGCCGTGGTCTGGCTCGGGCTGTGCACCACGACCATCAGTCCGGTGCTGTTCAGGCCGGCGAACTCCTTCTGCACGAGATCGCGGACCTTCACCGACTGCGACCCGTTGGCCTGCCAGCCCGCGCCGGACAGGGCGGTCTCCACGCGCGGCGCGAAGAACCCCAGCGCCAGGGCGATGACCGCCCAGGCGATGAACACCGTGCGGGCGTTGGTCGCGGCGTAGCGGCCGAGGCGGCCGATCGGGCCGGAGCCGCGCGCCGCCGGCGGTGCGGACGGGGTTGCCGGTGGCTTGTCGATGGTGGTGCTCATCAGAGTTCCTCCGAGACGATCGGTTGGGGCAGAGCGTGGCGGTGCGCCGCTGCGGGCGCATCGGGTGCGAGTACGAGACAGGGGTGTGGGGAAGCCGCTCAGCGCGGGGTCGCGCGCGGCACGTGCAGCATTCGCGTGAGGAACAGCGACGCGGGGCAGTCACCGAAGGCGACGAACAGCCACTGGTTGATGCCGACGAAGGCGACGAGCAGCAGGAACCACGGGCTGACGAGCGCGCCGAGCAGCGCGCCGACGATGGTCACGGTCCCGGCCATTGCGAACAGGACGCGTTCCAGCGGCCAGCCGCTGCGTCGCGCGACCAGGTCGGCGGGGCAGGAGTTCCGGGGGGCTGCGGTCCTCATCGCGCGCCCTCGAGCATCGCGGTCAGTTCTGCCAGCTGCATCTGGAGTCCGCCGCAGACCTGTTCGCAGAGCTCATAGACGCTTTGGTCGGCGACGCTGTAGAAGGAGCTCGTGCCCTCCTTGCGGCGCGAGAGGATCCCGGCCTGGAGCAGGACGCCGAGGTGCTTTGAGGCGTTCTGCTGGCTGGTGCCCAGCCGCTCGGTGATCTGCGCGACCGAGAGCTCGCCGTCGCGCAGCTGATCGAGGATGCGGATGCGGTTGGGATCGCCGATGACGCGCATACGCGCGGCGATCATCTCGGCGAGGTCCATCGGGATCGGGCTGGGCAGCTTCATCGGTTGGTCTCCTCAGCGGGTCGAGCAGCTGTTGCCGCCCGTCTCCAGCTCGGGGTCGAAGGGATGGGTCCCGGCGTTGACGGCGATCACCGTCTCGTAGTTGGCCGGGCGCGGCGGCATCTCGGCCAGCAGCGCCTCGGCGAACTCGCCCGCGTCGTCGATCTCCAGCTCGGGCACGGACGCGCGGACCGCCCCCAGATGCGCCGTGATCGCATCGGCGTTGACGCCCGGATGGGTGTGGCCGGGCAGCAGGATCACCTCGTCGCCGAGCGGGAGGACCCGCTCGTGCAGCGTGGCGTGCAAAGTGCGGCCCATGGCACGGGCGCCTGCGGGGTCGCCCTGCTGGAGGTCGGGCCGGGCGATCCCGTCGGCGAACAGCGAGTCGCCGCTGACGAGCGCGTAGTCGCCGATCAGCAGGCCGGTCATGTCGGTGGTGTGGCCGGGGAGGGCCAGGGCGCGGACGGTGACGTCGCCGATGCGGATCGTGTCGCCGTCATGCAGCGGGGAGAAGGAATACGCGACGCCGCGCTCGAGCGCCGGCGCCGGGAGTCGCAAGCGTGCTCCGGTCTGCGCGGCCAGGGCACGGGCGCCGGAGAGGTGGTCGGCGTGCAGGTGCGTGTCGACGACATCGGTGACCGTCACGCCGAGCCCGGCCGCGAGCGCTTCGTAGAACTCGGCGTCCGGGGCGGGGTCGACGACGAGCGCGTCGCCGCCGGACGCGATCACGTAGGACAAGCAGCCGCGTCCGGGCCGCTGGACCTGGAGCACGGAGAGCCCGTCGACTTCGAGGTCGACCGGCCGCGCCTGCAGCGCGCCGATCCAGCCGCGCATGCCGCCCTCGACGAGCATCGCGTCGACGCCCTCGGCGCGCAGCGCCTGCGCGACGCCCTGCGCGGCGATGCCGCGGTTGCACACCACGGCGACCGGACCGTCGAGGGTGCGCGCCGCGGCCTTCGGGTCGGCGAGCACCCCCGTTGCGGGCAGGTGGCGCGTTGTCACGCCGGGCGCTTCGATCCCCCACGCCCCATCGTCGCGGATATCCAGCACGGTCAGCGGCGCGCCCTGTGCCAGGCGCTCGGCGAGGTCCGTGGCGGTGATCGAGGTTGCCGCTGATGGTGAGAGGGTCATGGCGCTCCTGCTGCGAGTCTTCGTTGCTGGTTCCACTACGGTAGTGTACAAACGTAAAGTTGTCAACGAGGGACACGCGTCATGCCCCGCCGTGATCAGCCGTCCGAACGTCTCTCCCGCCGTGACCCGGTCGCGCGTCTGCCGCGCGCCGTGGTCGATGAGCCGGGGCTGTTCGTCGTCGATGCCACATGGGGGCTGATCCAGCCGCTGCGCCTGCCGGGCGGGGTCGAGACCGTCGGTGAGCTCGAGGTGCTCGACCACGCGCGTGCCGGTGGCGCTCTCGTCGACACCCGTCAGCCCGAATATGTGCTGCACGGGACACTTCCGGGAGCCGTCGCGATCCGCCACGAGGACATCCTCGACGGCCTCGCCGACCTTGATCCCGATGGGCCGGTCGTCCTGTTCTGCAACGGGCCGCAGTGCTCGGCGACCTCTCAGGCGGTCGCCGAGCTGCTCGAGGCGGGATGGGACCCAGCGCGTCTGCGCTACTACCGCGGCGGGATTCACGACTGGGTCACCCTCGGCCTACCCCTCACACGCTGACGCCCGGTTCCGAGTGGTAGTTCCGCGCGGCAGCCGTAGATCTCGCGGACGCGGCGAGTCGTCGTGGGACGGATACTGGGGACGTGCCACACCTGTGGCCCGCCACCTCTTGCCTGCCGGCCGGAAGGAGATCGGAATGGCAGCCTCGACCCCCGCCAACACCACCGCCGAGCGCGACGCCCTGGGCTTCCTGCTCCACGCCGAGCTCTGGAGCCAACAGATCGCGGAGAGCATTGCCCGCGACAACGGCATCAACGACCTCACGGACCGCCATTGGCAGGTCATCAGCTCGATGCGCCGCGCCTTCGTCCAGCGGGGAAGCACGCCGTCGCTCCGCATGATCAGCAGAGTCTCCGGCGTGCCGATCAGAGAGCTCTACCGGCTGTTCCCAATTGGGCCGTCGAGGCTGGTGGCCAAGATCGCTGGAATCCCCAAGCTGCGAGCCTGCCTCTAGACCGCGCGCCGCTTGAGACGATCGGCGAAGCTCGGCGAGTCCATCCACCAGCCGAGGCGCACCGGCGCGCCCTTGCCGTCGGCGAGCGGGACCTCCGGGTCGAGCTCGCGCGGGCTGCTCGCCCACCACTCGCCATCGCGCCAGACCACCTCGGTGAGGAGCTCGGCGTTGGGCTGTGGACGGGCCCGAGCTCCCCAGCCGAACACGCGCTCGGAGCCCAACACCCGGTTGGCCTCCGCCCGCCCTCGCACCACCCGCCGGTAGTCGTTGCGCTCGAGCTCGCCCTCGTGCGCTTCCAGAACGTGGATCGCACGCGCCATGTGCTCGTCGTCAAATCCCACATAGAGGGTGGGATGCGGCAAGTCCGCCCACAGGCCCCACATCCACAGGCGCGGGCCCGGCGGAGGCGCCGCCGAGACGGCGTCCCGCACGGCCCGTCCCACCGTCTCGTGCCCGTGGTGGGCGTCGTGCGGGCTCGGTGAGACGACGACGTCGACTTGTCGCTCGAGGATGAGCCGACCCACGGTTGCCGCCAGCGCGCGCTGCGCCGCGGCCAGGTCGTCACCGCTCGAGATGTGCAGCGGTGGTGCGTGCACGATGAGCTCGAACTCCGCCCGCTCGCATGCCGTCTCCAGCTCGAGGCGCCGACGTTCCGGCTCGAGCCTCCCGAGGCTGCACGCCAGGTTGATCACCTCGTGCTTGGCGTGCCTGAGCGCGAGCAGAGTCGCAACTGCGCCGATCGACTCGTCGTCCGGGTGGGGCGCGACATGCAGAACAGTCGCCATGGGCGAGGACATAATGTGTCAACTGTCGCCGACGTGGCGCCGGTGATCCTGCCCGGCGGACAGCTGAGGTCGCGATCGCCTAAGCGGGTGAGGTCGGCTCGGCCAGTCGGATCGAGTCGGCGCCAGAGACGCTCGAGCTGTTCGCAGCGAGCCTCGGCCCGGTGAAGCGAGCGGCCCTCCACCCTCCCACCGACCGGGTGGAACCCCGGCTCACCGGGGTCTGAGCCGTAGCCGGCCGAGCAGCGCTTGCGCTGTGCTCGCCGACAGGTTCGCGAACGCCATCATCCGCGCGACCGCCTCGACTGCCTCGATTTCGGCCGGCGTGAGCTCGCTGACGACCGCTGCGGCGACGCCCGGCTGGGGCGGCGAGCTGAAACCGCGTTCCGCGAGTGCGGTCGCGTAGACGACCGCCGCGCGGCTGCGGCGGTCGAGGGGGCCGAGGTCAGCGAGCCCGATGGCCTCGAGCTCGGCGGGCGTGACGCCGCTGCGCAGGGCCCAGCGGGTGTGCACGAACGTGCAGCCGCGGCAGGCATTCACGCGACTGACGGCCAGCATCACACGCTCGCGTAGAGCCTCGTCGATGCGCCCGCGTGCGTAGACGGCGGTGAGCGGCCTTGCCCGCCGGGTTACGGCCGCCAGCTGGCGCACCCCATCCCACGGTGAGTCGAAGAGCCGCGGAGCTGTCCGCGCTGAGGCTGGAGCACTCACGCTGCGCATGATGGCGGCTCCGGCACAATGGACGGTCGATGTCGCCGTCTGCAGTCCATCATCCGGTCTTCGCGCGGCTGTGGTCGTTGATGAGCCGGCATGAGCCGGCGGAGATACGACGCCATCGCGACGAGCTGCTGGCCGGGCTGTCGGGTCGGGTGATCGAGCTCGGCGCGGGTGCGGGCAGCAACTTCGCGCACTACCCCGCGACCGTCACGGAGGTGCTGGCGGTGGAGCCTGAGCCGTACCTGCGCGAACGGGCGCGCGCCGCTGCCGCCCGCGCCGCCGCTCGGATCTCGGTGGTCGACGGCGACGCCGACCACCTGCCCGCCGAGGACGGGTCGTTCGATGCCGCCGTCGCGTGTCTCGTGCTCTGCACGGTGCCCGACCAGCCGCGCGCGCTCGCCGAGTTGCGGCGCGTGCTGCGCGGCGGCGGCGAGCTGCGCTTCTACGAGCACGTGCGCTCGGACCGGCCGGCGGTCGCGTTCAGTCAGCGCGCGGTCGACCAGGTCTTCTGGCCACGCGCGTTCGGTGGATGCCACACCGCCCGCGACACGCCGTCCGCCATCGAGGCAGCCGGCTTCGAAGTCGAGGATCAGCGCCGCATGTGGGTCAACCCGCTGCCGATCGCCTTCCCGGTCGCCCCCCACGCGATCGGCCGTGCCCATCGACGCTGAGCTGTGCTGCTCGCGCCAGCGCGAGGCCGGCGATGACCAGCAGAGCTCCGAGCGCGAGGAACGCGAGATCCCAGCCGATTGGCCCGCCGAGGTCGTCGCGGACGTGGTGGATGCCGAGGATCTGGTGATCGACGAGGCCCTCGACGAGGTTGAAGACGCCCCAGCCCGCGAGAAGCATTCCGACGTGGGCGCGCCATGGCGGGGCCAGCTCACCGCGCTGCCAGGCGCGGATGGCGAGGGTACTTGCGACAGCGACGAAGATCCACGTCGTGAGATGGAAGAACCCGTCGACGAGCGTGTTGGCCTCGAGCCCGTGGACCGTGTTCATCGGCTCGCCACCGTTGTCGCCGGTGAGCATGTGGTGCCACTGCAGGATCTGGTGGAGCAGGATCCCGTCGACGAAGCCGCCGAGTCCGACGCCCATGAGAAAGCCCGGGAGCTTGGGCGAGCGGGCCGAGCTCGTCGCGGCTCGTCGCGGTGCGCCTCGAGTGCCGGTTGCCATTCGGCCGCACTACCCAGACCTGCGCGCAGGGCATGCTCTGAACTCACGACGGAGTCGTGGACGTGGTCGCGCAGCGCCGTACCATCCCGCTCATGGCGACCCAGCCCGACTCAGGCGCGCCGCAGACCGAGCCAGCGCACTCGTTCGCCGTCATTCGCTCGGAGCTGACCCGGCTGCGATCGAGCCTTGCCCGCATCGAGGGCGAGGTGGCCGCGCTTGAGCGCCGGCAACGTCCTCGAGGCGAACCGGGCGAGCGGCCCGAGCGCTACCTGCGCGTGCTGGTCGACGTCTACGATCGCGGCGGCCAGCTCGGGGTCGACGCCGACTTGTTCGCTGCGATCGGCAAGGAGCACGGCTACGACCGCCGCGGCCTGGGCGGGTTCTTCACCGGCACCCGCGCCCCGCTGCGGCGAGGTGACGACCGGATCACGCTCACAGCCCAGGGCGAGTACCTGATCGACCGCTATCTCTCGCGACTCGACTCGTGAGCCGCGACGAGGTCCTTGTCGACGCTGCGTGGCTCGAGGCGCAACTCGGCGATCCGAGCGTGATCGTGCTGGAGGCGGACGAGCGGCCGTTGATGTACCGCCTCGGCCACGTGCCCGGGGCGCACTGTCTGGATTGGCGCGTCGATCTGCAAGACCCGGTGACGCGAGACATCCCCGGGCGAGACGCGGTTCGCCGGCTGTGGCGTCGCGTCGGGCTCGACGGCGACCAGACGGTCGTCTTCTACGGCGACCGCAGCAACTGGTACGCCTGCTTCGGCTTCTGGCTGTTCCGGCTCTATGGCGTCAGCGACCTGCGGCTGCTCGACGGCGGTCGCCAGGCCTGGCTCGCCGACGACCGACCGCTGAGTCAGGAGCTGCCCCCGGAGAACGTCGTCGAGCAGTCTCGAGCGCCACGCGTGAACCAGCGCTATCGGGCGACATGGAGCGACGTCGCCGGGACCGATCGCCCGCTGCTCGATGTGCGGTCGCCGCAGGAGTATCGCGGTGAGGTGCTCACGGAGCCCGGTTATCCCGACGAGGCGGCGCAGCGGCCCGGCCACATCCCGGGCGCCGTGAGCCTGCCGTGGGAGTTCGCGCTCGACGGCGACGGCCGGATGCGGTCCGACGACGAGCTCCGCGCCGCCCTGGCCGAGCGACAGGTCGTGCTCGACGACGGGGTGATCACGTACTGCCGGATTGGTGAGCGCAGCGCGCACACGTGGTTCGTCCTGCACGAGCTGCTTGGGGTTCCCGCTCGCAACTACGACGGCTCGTGGACGGAGTGGGGGAGCATGATCGGCATGCCCGTCGCACTCGGCGAGCAGCCGGGCGATCCGCGCGTACGTACGCGCCCCGGTCGTCCGAGCTGATCTCCAGAATCTGTTGCTTCTCCAAAAGCTATTCGCTAGCGTCAGAGCAAGTCGGGAGGGCGAGCCGCCGGCTCGCGCCATCCCCTAGCGAACAGGGAGCACTCGCATGAGCACGCGATCCGCGCAGTCCGGAGCCACCCAGGTCGCCGAGGGCGGTAGCGCCGCGCCGCGTCCGACCAAGCATCACCAGATCGTGATCGTCGGGGGTGGGAGTGGCGGCCTGACGGCAGCCGCGCAACTGTGCCGGAAGCTCGACGACCCCGATGTGGCGATCGTCGAGCCCTCGGATACGCACGACTACCAGCCGATGTGGACTCTCGTCGGTGCAGGTGTCGTCGGCAAGGAGAAGGCACGGCGCTCCGAGCGCGACGCGATCCCGTCGAAGGCGACCTGGATCCGCGACGCGGTGACCGGGTTCGAGCCGGCGAACAGCCAGGTCGTTCTCCGGGACGGTGGGCGGCTCGGCTACGACTTCTTGGTCGTCGCGGTCGGGCTCCAGCTGAACTGGTCCGCGATCAAGGGCATGAGCGTCGATCTGCTGGGTCGTGAGGGCGTGTGCTCCAACTACCTCTACGAGGGCTGTGAGGGCACGTGGCGCACGCTGCAGGCGTTCAACGGCGGCACCGCGCTGTTCACCAATCCCCCGCCGCCGATCAAGTGCGCGGGCGCGCCGCAGAAGATCATGTACCTGGCCGACGATCACTTCCGCAAGCGCGGGGTTCGCGACAAGTCGCGCATCGTCTTCGCCTCAGGGACACCGGGGATCTTCTCGGTCAAGGAGTTCGCCAAGACGCTCAATCAGGTCATCGAGCGCAAGGGCATCGAGACGATGTTCAAGCAGAACCTGGTGGAGATTCGTCCGGACGCGCACGAGGCCGTCTTCCGGCGCACCGAGGGCGGCGAGGAGACGGTCGTCGCCTACGACATGATCCATGTGACGCCGCCGCAAGGCCCGCCGGACGTGGTGAAGGCGAGCCCGCTGGCTGACGAGGCCGGCTGGGTGAACGTCGACAAGCACACGCTCCAGCATCCGAACTTCCCCAACGTGTTCTCGTTGGGTGACGCCTCGAGCTTGCCGACGTCGAAGACCGGGGCGGCGATCCGCAAGGAGGCGCCGGTGCTCGTCAACAACCTGCTCGCGACGATGCGCGGGGAAGGCGGCTCGAGCCTCAAGCGCTACGACGGGTATGCCGCCTGCCCGCTGACGACGGGGTATGGGAAGCTCGTGCTCGCGGAGTTCGACTACGACCTCAAGCCGGCGCCGTCGTTCCCGTTCGACACGACCAAGGAGCGGTGGTCGATGTACCAGCTCAAGCGCTACGGGCTTCCCGCGCTCTACTGGCGCGGCATGCTCAAGGGCCGCGCGTGATCTTCCGTCAGGTCACCCACGACGACCTCGGCTGCGCTTCGTACCTGATCGGCGACGAGGACGCCGGCGTGGCGGCGGTCGTCGATCCGCGCTTCGAGGTCGATGAGTACCTCGAGCTGGCGCGCTACATGGGCGTGAGCATCGAGCACGTCTTCGAGACGCACAATCACGCCGACCACGTCTCCGGCCACGGGCGGCTCGCGGCGGCGACCGGCGCCACGATCCACATCCACCGGCTGGCCCAGCCCGACTACTCGCACGAGCCGTTCGACGACGGCGACGAGTTCGAGCTGGGCTCGCTGCACGTGCGCGCGCTGCACACACCCGGGCACCGGCCCGAGCACACGGCCTTCGCCCTGATCGACACGGCGCGCAGCGAGCAGCCGTGGGCGGTGCTGACCGGTGACACGCTGTTCGTCAACGACGTCGCGCGCCCTGATCTGGCGATCGAGAAGTCCGAGGGCGCGCGCGGGATCTTCCACTCGCTGCAGGACAAGCTGCTCAATCTCCCGGCCGATGTGGAGATCTGGCCGGGTCACCTCGGCGGGTCCATGTGCGGGGGCCCCGGGATGGACATGAAGGTGTGCTCGACGATCGGTTACGAGCGCGACAACAACCCGACGCTGTCGATCACCGACGAGGACGAGTTCGTCGAGGAGGCGCTGGGCAAGCTCGGCCCGCAGCCGCCGAACTTCAAGAACATCGTCGCGCTCAACCGTGGCGAGCTGCTGACCGACGGCGTCGAGCTGCTGCCGCTGGCGCCGCGCCAGGTGGAGCAGAAGCGCGGCGAGGGCGCGCTGCTCGTCGACGTTCGCACCGACCAGCAGTTCGACGACGCCCACATCCCCGGCGCGATCTGCGACCCGATGCTGCGCGCCGGCTTCGGCTCCAGGCTCGCCTGGATCGCCGACCGCGAGCAGGAGATCGTGTTCATCGGCCGCGACGACGAGGACGGCCGCCGAGCTGGTCAGCTCGCCGTCGCCGTCGGCATCCGCAAGCTCGGGGGGTTCCTGCACGGCGGCATGACCAGCTGGCGGCAGGAGAAGCGTCCCGTCGAGCGGATCGAGCGAGTCCCGCTGGACGATCTCCTCGTGCGGGTCGACGCCGAGCCGGAGCTGCAGCTGCTCGACGTCCGCGAGCAGCGCGAGTGGGACGCGGGCCACATCCCGGGCTCGGCGTTCACGCCGTGGCACGACATCGATGGGATGCCGGCCGGGCTGGACCCGGCCAAGCCGATCGCGGTGATATGCGCGTCGGGCGAGCGAGGAGCCACCGCGGCGAGCCTCGTGCAGCGCCACGGGGCCAACGAGGTCATTCACGTCGTCGACGGCGGAGTGCCAGCGTGGGGCCGACTCGGGCGGCCGCTCGAGCGCGACGACCAGGCCGCGAGCATGCCGGCTTGAATGACGCGCCTGGGCTTCGTCCTCGACCAGCGCTCGTGCATCGGCTGCCACGCCTGCACGGTCGCCTGCAAGCAGGAGCACGGTGTCGAGCTCGGCGTGTTCCGCACCTGGGTGAAGTACATCGAGCAGGGCACGTTCCCGGACGTGCGGCGCCACTTCTCGGTGATGCGCTGCAACCAGTGCGACGACGCCCCCTGCGTCGAGGTGTGCCCCGTGACCTCGCTCTACCGGCGCGAGGACGGGATCGTGGACTTCGACAGCGACCGCTGCATCGGCTGCAAGGCGTGTATGAACGCGTGCCCGTACGACGCGCTCTACATCGACCCGAACTCCAACACGGCGGGCAAGTGCAACTTCTGCGCGCATCGGGTCGAGCAGGGGCTGAAGCCGTCGTGCGAGATCGTGTGCCCCACGCAGGCGATCATCTCGGGTGACCTCGACGATCCGGGATCGGAGGTCAGCCGCCTCATCGACGTGGTCCCGTCACGAGTGCGCGCTCCCGAGCAGGGGACGCAGCCGAAGGTCTTCTACCTCGGCGCGACGGAGGCATCGCTCGACCCCCTCGCCGCCGCGCAGGCCAAGGAGTACTTCAACGAGTTCAGCGACGAGACGCAGCAGCGTCTCGCGCCGCTGGACGCCGAGGTGCGGGCGAGTGTGGTCGCCGACGCGTCGCACCATCCGGCGCCGTGGGGCTGGCGGGTCTCGAGCTACTTCCTGTCCAAGGGCATCGCGGCGGGCGCGATGATGCTCGCCGTCCTGCTGCTGGTCGTGGGCGCTGAGGGCTCCGCGCTCGCCGACGTGGTGCCCGGCGTGCTCGCCCTGGCCGGTATCGCCGCCACCGGGGTGTTGCTGGTCTCCGACCTGAAGCGCCCGGATCGCTTCTACTTCCTCTTCTTCCGCCCGCAGTGGCGGTCGTGGCTGGCCATCGGCACCCAGATCCTCAACCTGGCCGCGGTCGTCGCGCTGGCGTTCACCGTCGCGTCGATCCTCGGCGCCGACGGAACCCGGGACGCGCTTCGCTGGCTCATGGTGCCCGCCGGCCTCGCGCTTGCGGGGTACACGGCGTTCTTGTTCAACCAGTGCGAGGGCCGCGATCTCTGGCAGAGCCCCCTGTTGCTCCCGCACACCATCGTCAACGCCCTGCTCGCCGGCGCCGGCACGCTGGGGATCGCGGCACTGTTCGCCGACGCCCCCGCTGCGATTGAGCGCACGCTCGGCTGGACGGTGCTGCTCGCCGCGCTGGGCAGCGCCGCGATCATCGTCATGGACACGTTCGGCAAGCATCCGACGCGCCAGGCAGAGCGCGCCGCGCTGAACCTCTGGCGCGACGTCCACCAGCGCCGCTTCTGGTCGGGGGTGGCCCTCGGGAGCGTGATCCCGGTCGTCGCGGCCGCGGTCTTCCTGCTCGGCGGCGGCGCGGCGTGGCTCGCGATCGCCGGCGCCGTCGCGCTGGTCGGGCTGTGGCTCTATGAAGACGCGTGGGTGCGCGCCGGCCAGAGCGTGCCGCTGAGCTGAGGAGGAAGCGCATGACAGGAGGCATCGAGCGCAAGGGAGCTCGCCGGCCCACGGGCTATGGGGAGCAGGGACGCCGTCTGGAGACGTACCCGCCGCCTGAGCGCTGGGACGACTATCGCGAGTACGACCCGAGCGCCTGGCCGCGCAAGGTCGAGCGCGCCTACACGCTCGTGCCGACGGTCTGCTTCAACTGCGAATCGGCGTGCGGGCTGCTCGCGTACGTGGACAAGGAGACCTTCGAGGTCCGCAAGCTGGAAGGCAACCCGCATCACCCCGGCAGCCGCGGGCGCAACTGCGCCAAGGGGCCGGCCACGATCAACCAGATCCACGATCCGGAGCGGATCCTCTATCCGCAGCGACGCAGGGGCCCCCGCGGCTCCGGCGAGTGGGAGCGCGTGAGCTGGGATCACGTGCTCGACACGTTCGCCGAGCGGATGCACGACGCCTTCGCGGCCGGACGCCCGAACGACGTCATGTACTTCGTCGGCCGCCCGGGGGAGGACGGCTTCGCCGACCGCTTCCTCGAGACGTGGGGATCCGACGGGCACAACTCGCACACCAACGTCTGCTCCTCGGGCGGCCGCGCGGGCTACGGGCTCTGGATGGGCACCGATCGCCCGTCGCCGGACTACGCGAACGCGAAGTTCACGCTGCTGGTCTCGGCCCACCTCGAGTCCGGGCACTACTTCAACCCGCACGCCCAGCGGATCGTCGAGAGCAAGCATCGGGGCAGCAAGGTCGCGGTCATCGATCCGCGGCTGTCGAACACGGCGTCGATGAGCGACTACTGGCTGCCGACCTGGCCGGGCACCGAGGCGGCGCTGCTGCTCGCGATGGCCAAGGTGCTGCTCGACGAGGATCTCATCGACCACGAGTTCGTCCGCCGGTGGGTGAACTGGCGCACCTACCTCGAGTACCGGGCCCCCGGCGCCGAGCCGACGTTCGCCAACTTCCTGCTCGAGCTGCGGCGCGAGTACGAGCGCTACACCCCGGAGTTCGCCGAGGCGGAGACCGGCGTCCCCGCGCACACCGTCGTCCAGGTCGCGCGCGAGATCGCCGCGGCCGCGCCGGCATTCTGCTCGCACATCTGGCGCGCCGCGGCGGCCGGGAACCTGCACGGCTGGCAGATCACGCGCGCGCTGTGGATGCTCAACGTGCTCACCGGGTCGGTCGGCACCCAGGGCGGCGTGTCGGCCAACGCGTGGAACAAGTTCATCCCTGCCCCGTGGCGCAAGCCGACGCCCAACCTGCAGTGGAACGAGCTCAACTGGCCGCGCGAGTACCCGCTCGCCCACAACGAGATGAGCATCCTCTACCCGCACTTCCTGCTCGACGGCGACCGCGGCTCGCAGGCGGTGCTGTTCACGCGCGTGCTCAACCCCGTGTGGACCTATCCCGACGGCTACTCGTGGATGCGCGCGCTGCGCGACGAGAACGCGGTCGGGCTCCACGGCGCCATGACGCCCACGTGGTCGGAGACCGCGTGGTGGGCGGACTACGTGCTGCCGATGGGGCACGGCCCCGAGCGCCACGACACGCACTCCTACGAGACCCACGCCGGCCGCTGGCTCGGCTTCCGCCAGCCGGTCCGGCGCGTCGCGATGCAGCGCGCCGGCCAAGAGGTCGAGTTCACCTACGAGGCCAACCCGGGCGAGGTGTGGGAGGAAGGCGAGTTCTGGATCGAGGTCTCATGGCGCGCCGATCCCGACGGGTCGCTCGGCATCCGCCGCTACTACGAGTCGCCGTACCGCCCCGGTGAGAAGATCCGCCTCGAGGAGTACTACCGCTGGATGTTCGAGAACTCCGTGCCCGGCCTCCCGGAGAAGGCGGCAGCGGAGGGCCTCGACCCCCTCGGCTACATGCGCAAGTACGGCGCCGTCGAGATCTCGCGCGACGACTACGCCGGCCATGAGCAGCCGGTCGAGGACCCGGGCGACAGCGACGTCAAGGGCGTTGAGGACACGCTGACGACCCGCGGCTTCGACCCGGGGCACCTGCCGCTGACGGGCCGCCCGGACACGATCGCCGCCGTCGTGGACGGCGTGGCCCGGCGCGGCTTCAACACGCCGTCGCGCAAACTCGAACTGCTCCAGCCCGAGCTGATCGAGTGGGGCTGGGCCGAGATGGCCACGCCGCACTACCTCCGCAGCCACGTCCACCACTCGCTGATCGACCACGACCGCGGCCAGTACGTCCTCCTGCCCACCTACCGGCTACCGACCCTCATCCACTCGCGCTCCGGCAACGCCAAGTTCCTCAACGAGCTCTCGCACACCCACCCGCTGCTCGTCTGCCCCGAGGATGCGGAGCGCATCGGCCTCGAGACCGGGCAGCTCGCGCGCGTGGAGACCGAGATCGGCTACTTCGTCATCAAGGCGTTGGTCACCGAGGGCATCCGCCCGGGCGTCGTCGCCGCCTCCCACCACATGGGCCGCTGGCGGCTCAAGGAGGACAAGGGCAACGAGCGCTGGTCCTCGGCGCTCGTGGACATGAGCGAGGAGAGCGAGAGCGTCACGTTCCGGCGGATCCACGGCGTATCGCCCTGGGAGTCGGAGGACCCGAGCTCGAGCCGGGTCTGGTGGAGCGACGCCGGCGTGCACCAGAACATCACGTTCCCGGTGCACCCCGACCCGATCAGCGGCATGCACTGCTGGCATCAGAAGGTCCGGGTGCGCGTGGCCGCGCCCGGCGACCGGTACGCCGATATCCACGTCGACCTCGCCAAGGCGCGCGCCGTCTACCGCAAATGGCTGGCGCTCGCGCGGCCCGCAACCGGCGAGCTGCGGCGGCCGATCTGGCTGTTCCGGCCGGTCAAGCCGGTGCTGGACGCCTACGCGCTGCCACAGGACGAGCGCACGCGAGCGGCGCGCCGCGCGCACGACGCGGCGAACGCCCCGCGCGCCGACGAGCTCGCCGACCTGGTCGACTGGGATCCGGAAGCGGTCTGGGGTCCGGTGGGCTCCAAGGCTGACGCGTGCTCCTAGCGATCCCGTTCGGGATCGCCATCGGGCTGGTCGTCGGGGCCGTCGGCGGCGGCGGAGCCATCCTGGCGCTCCCCGTGCTCGTCTACGTCCTCGGCGAGCCGGTAAGCCCCGCCTCGACCGCGTCGCTCATCGTCGTCGCGCTCGCTGCGGGGGTGGGGGCCGGATCGCTCGCCCGCCACGGGCACGTCTGCTGGCGGATGGCGCTGACGTTCTCGCTGCCCGCCGCCGCGGGGTCACTCCTCGGCACAATCGCCAACCAGCACGTCAGCGGGCGCGCGCTGATTCTCGCGTTCGTCCCGATCATGCTCGTCGCTGCCGGAGCGACCTGGCAGCGCGCCGGCGCCAATCGCGACGAGCCCAACGGCGACTGCCCCCCTGTCGCCCTCGCTCGCGTGCTGCTCGCCGGTCTCGGCGTCGGCGCCCTCACCGGCTTCTTCGGGGTCGGCGGCGGCTTCGTCATCGTCCCGGTGCTCACGCTCTGGCTCGGACTGAGCTTCCGCCGCGGCGTTGCCACCTCGCTGGTGATCATCACGCTGACCGGCATCGCGGCCCTCACGTCGCACCTGCTCGAGGGCGCCAAGCTCGACTTGCCGGTCACGCTGCTGCTTGCGGGCTCGACCGCCCTCGGGGCGCTCATCGGCACGATGGTCGGCAGCCGGCTGCCGCAGGCCCATCTCGGGCGCGGCTTCGCGGTCGTCGTCACCCTCGTGGCGCTGTTTCTGCTCGTCGACACGGTGGCGCTCGGCGGGCCGCCCGGCACGTAGAGCTGATCCAGGCAGGGCCCGCTAGGCGTCGAGGGGACGCGCGCTCTGCTGCCAGTCCGGGCCGAGGGCCACCTCGAGCGCCTGCACAACGCGGCTGCGCAGCATGCCGTCCCACGTACAGACCAACAGACCGGGCACACGTTTGCGACCACGCTCGCCGCAGCCCGCGTCCCGCTGCGCGTGTGACGGTCGCAGCAGTGGTGCGCGGATCATGATTCCGCTGCGCTTTGGCTCTATAGCTGGCCTTGAGGGGCGTGGGAACGTAAGAGGGGACATGTCCGCACGGCCCGGCGTGAGGAGAGTCGCGGTCGATCGCAGCGGAGACGGCCGGCTGGATGCATCCACTTTGCGAACGCCACATACCTAGTGACGGTGGTCGTGGCCGGCGACCGTCTGCCAGGACTGCCAGGTGATGCGGAGGATCACGAGCGTGATCGCCAGGCCGATGAGCGGGTCGGCGACGGGCACGCCGACAGCGACGACCACGGCTGAGGCGATGACGGCCAGAGACACGTAGGCGTCGGCACGGGCGTGGTGGCCGTCGGCGATGAGCGCGGGGCTGTCCAGGCGCTCGCCGGCGCGGGTGCGGATCTTCGCGGCGACGACGTTGCCGAGGTAGCCGATGGCGCCGGCGGCGGCGAGCGCCCAGAGGTGGTCTAGCGGTGTCGGGTCGATGAGACGGCGGACGGCCTCGACTCCGGCGACGACGGCGGAGATGAAGATGGCGGCGACCACGAACAGGCCGGCGCCGCGCTCGGCGCGCTCGGACCGCAGCAGGAAGGCGATGCCGAGCGGGACGGCGGTCAGCGCGTCGCCGAAGTTGTGGATGAGGTCCGCGAGCAGTGCGACGGAGCCCGACAGCGAGAAGACGACGGTCTGCGCGATCGCCGTGAGGCCGAGGACGCCCAGGGCCAGCAGCACTGCGCGGATGCCGTCGCGCGAGCGCTTGATCGACTGGTGGACGAGGCCGTGCGAGTGGCCGTGGGCGTGATCATGTGTGCGCGGAGCCTCCGCGCGTGTCGGACCGGACGTGGCCATGGCTAGGCCTCCGCGAGTTGCCGCTGCGAGACGCGGAGTGCGAGCCCCTGCTGGACATGCTCGACGTGCGAGATGGCTTGTTCGAGGAGTTCGCCGACGTGGTCGTCGTAGAGGTCGTAGACGATCCGTCGGCCATCGCGCTGCCCGACGACCAGTCCGAGGTGGCGCAGCAGCCGCAGCTGATGGGATACCGCCGACGGCGCCATGCCCACCGACTCGGCGAGCTCGTTGACCGAGCAGGCTCCGGCGTGGAGCCGGCCCAGGATGAGGACGCGGCTCGGGGTGGCGAGGGCCTGCATAGTCTCCGCGATGACGCTCGCGAATTCGACATCGAGTTGTGCAGGGTCGGGCTGGTGTCGTCCGTGCGCCATGACGCAAGCATAGCTGCACAAGTCTTCAGGTGTGCGGGGCCGTGGCGTCGAGTGGGTCGGAGTACGCCAAAACGCTCGGCCGCACCATGAGACCCCGCTTGCGGCGGGCGCTGCGATGCGCGACGGTGGAGGCATGAGTCAGATCGAGCAGGTCCATGCCCGTCAGATCCTTGACAGCCGCGGCAACCCGACGGTCGAGGTCGACGTCCGCCTCGCGTCGGGCGCCCGCGGCCGGGCCGCGGTCCCATCGGGCGCGTCGACCGGCACACGGGAGGCGCTCGAGCTGCGCGACGGCGACGGTCCCTTCGGTGGCAAGGGAGTGACCCGCGCGATCGCAAACGTAAACGGCGAGATCTCGGACACGGCTCGGGGCCGTGACGCGCTGGACCAACGAGGGCTCGACGAGGCGATGATCGAGCTCGACGGGACCGATGGCAAGTCGCGGCTGGGCGCGAACGCGATCCTCGGGGTTTCGATGGCGGCGGCGCGAGCGGCGGCGGGGGAGGTCGGGCAGCCGCTGTGGCGCTATCTGGGCGGTGAGGAGGCCAACCTCCTGCCGGTGCCGACGATGAACGTGCTCAACGGCGGCGTGCATGCCGACAATCCGGTCGACTTCCAGGAGTTCATGGTGGCCCCGGTCGGCGCGGACTCCTTCGCGCAGGCGGTCCAGATGGGGGCGGAGGTCTACCAGCAGCTCAAGGGCACGCTCAAGCAGCGCGGGTTGACCTCGGGCGTCGGCGACGAGGGCGGGTTCGCGCCGGCACTGGAGTCGAACGAGGCGCCGCTGGAGCTGCTCGTGACGGCGATCGAGGCGGCCGGCTATCGACCGGACGACGACGTCGCGATCTGCCTGGATCCGGCCGCGAGTGAGTTCTTTCGCGACGGCCGCTACGAGCTCGCGGGGGAGGGCCGCTCGCTGACCCCGGCCGAGTTGGTCGACTACTGGGTCGGTGTCTGTGACCGCTATCCGGTGCTGTCGTTGGAGGACGGGATGGCCGAGCAGGACTGGGACGGCTGGATCTCGCTGACCGAGCGACTCGGCGACCGCGTGCAGCTCGTCGGCGACGACATCTTCGTGACGAACCCGGCGATCCTGCGTGAGGGCATCGAGCGTGGGGTGGCCAACTCGATTCTGATCAAGCTCAACCAGATCGGGACGCTCACTGAGACGCTCGACACGATCGCGCTCGCACGTGATGCGGGCTATCGAGCGGTCATCTCGCACCGTTCGGGCGAGACGGAGGACACGTTCATCGCCGACCTCGTGGTGGCAACGGGTGTGGGCCAGATCAAGTCCGGCGCGCCGGCTCGGTCCGAGCGCGTCGCGAAGTACAACCAGCTGATCCGCATCGAAGAAGAGCTCGGGGCGGCCGCCCGCTACGCGGGCCGCGCCGCCGTGGCGCTCGGCTGAGCTGCCGATGCGGGTTCGTGATCGCCCGCGCGGCGGTATGCTCCGCGGAGAGCGATGAGGCTCGCTCTCGGCCCGCTGTAAGGGCTCGGCAACCGCGGCTCCTCCGCTGATGGCCTCTACCCAACCGTCGTCTGACGTTGAGTGGAGGTCTCTTGGAGCCCGTTGCAGCCTTAGCCGTTTCCAGCGCCGTAGCGATCCTCGCTGACGCGGCATGTGTCGTCGCGCTGGTGGCCAGCGTCGCGGTGGGCGTCGCAACCGGTAGGGATCAGTTCTTCCCGTGGCTCGCCACGGGGCGACGCGCATGTGTCGTCGTGACGGGCGCCCTCGTCGCATCGAGCTTCGTGAACGCGGTGGATCGATGGGCGTTGGTGCTGGCGTGCCTGGGGTGCCTTGCCGCGCTGCAGGCGGTGGCGATGGGGTTTGCGTCGCTGGCTCCGCTGCGCGCATATCTCGATTGCCGCACCGCCGCGGGCGAGCCGATCTGGTGGGACGATTTCGAGCGCCGCTTCGGCCGCTACGTCGCGCGCCGAAGCCGGCGCGGCCGGCTGCGACGGATCGGGAACCGGGCAGCCGAGGCGCCGCTCGTCGCGCGTGAGGACGACGTCGAGCGGAGCGAGCCGTGACGCCGGTCGAGCTGGCGGCGGTGCTGGCCGGCACGGTGGTGCTGGCAAGCATGCTGTCGGTCGAGCTGGGGATCTCGGTCGCGCTGCTCGAGCTCGCGCTGGGGGTGGTGGTCGGCAACGCGTTCCATCTCGACGCCGGCACGCCGTGGCTGGTCTTCATCGCGCAGTTCGCGAGCATCGTGCTCACGTTCCTGGCGGGGGCGGAGGTCGATCCCGATGACTTCCGCGAGCGCTTCGGCGCCTCGGTGAGCATCGGCCTGGTGTCGTTCGTTGGGCCGTTCGTGGTGGCGTGGGCGGTGGCGGTCGGCTTGCTCGGGTGGACCATGAAGGCGTCGTTGATCGCCGGCACGGCGCTGTCGACGACGAGCCTTGCCGTCGTCTACGCGGTGCTGGTCGAGACCGGCCTCAACCAGACGCGGATCGGCAAGCTGATCATGAGCGCGTGCTTCGTGACCGACATGGGAACCGCGATCGCGCTGTCGGCGATCTTCATCAAGCCGAACGCCTGGTTCCCGATCTTCCTGGCGGTGTCAGTCGCTGCGATCGTGGTGCTCCCGAAGATCGCGCCCTGGTTCTTCCAGCGCTACGGCGATCGCGTGATCGAGCCGGAGATCAAGCTCGTCTTCGCCTGCCTTTTCGTGCTGATGGTGCTCGCCGACCGGGCTCAGGGGCATGCCGTGCTGCCGGCCTTCGTACTCGGACTGGTGATGAGCCGCCACTATCGCCGCCGCCGCAAGGAGCAGGAGCGCTTGCGCGTCGTCGCCTTCGCGTTCTTGACGCCCTTCTTCTTCCTGCGCGGCGGCATGAACGTGAGCCTCGGCGCGGTGTTCGCCAACCTCGGGGTCCTGGGCCTGCTGGTCGCGGCGAAGATGGTGCCCAAGATCAGCCTGGTGCTCCCGCTCGCGCGGCGCGCGGTTCCCGAGCATGCGACGTTCACCACGCTGCTGATGAGCACCGGGCTGACGTTCGGGACGATCAGCTCGCTATATGGGCTCAACGCGGGGATCATCGACCGCACCCAGTTCTCGCTCCTGGTCACGGTGGTCGTTCTGTCGGCGATCGTGCCCACGGCGATCGCTCAGCACTGGTTCTCGCCGAGTGTCGAGGCCGAACATGCGGCACACCATCAGCCCGCGCCGTCGGTCGTGCCGTCGCCGGCGCGTCCGTTGCCCGCAGGTGAGCGCGCATGAGCCCCTATGAGTTCCGCAACGTGCTCGTGCCGGTCGACGGCTCGGAGGGCTCGGAGAAGGCACTCGACTGCGCGCTCTCGATCTGTGCCGCCCTCGGCGCCCGGCTCACAGCGTTGGCCGTCGAAGGCAGGCTGCCCGCCTACGCGGCCTCAGTCGGCGAGGTCGACGAGGTCAAGCGCGAGAAGGACGAGTACTTCCGGGGCGTCCTCCAGCGCGCCCACGACGAGGCGCACAGGCAAGGTGTCGAGGCGTCGACCGACCTGGTGCCCGGCCACGCGGCCGAGGTGATCGCCCACTACGCCCGCGCCCATGACCACGACCTGATCGTCATCGGCCATCGTGGCCATTTCCTCGGGGACTACCTGCTCGGCTCCACGGCCGACCGCGTCGCCCACCACGCCCACTGCCCCGTGATGGTCGTGCGCTGATGAACGAAGACCGTGAGCGCACGCGCTACGCCGCCGTCCTGGCCACGGCCGGCGCCGTCATGTTCATCGCCGGCGGGCTGCTGGCCAAGCTTGCCGACCTACTCATGCCCTGGGGCTCGCTCCTGCTCCTGCTCGGAGGACTCGCCGTCCTGCAAGCCGTACTCATCGGATTGGGCCTGCTTCCGATACCGGGCGACAACAAGAAAGACGCGCCATGACCGGAGAGCTCCAAGTCCTCGTCGAGATCCCGCGCGGCTCGCGCAACAAGTACGAGTGGGACGAAGAGTTGCAGGCGATCAAGCTCGATCGGTTCCTGTTCAGCTCAATGGTCTACCCGACCGACTACGGCTTCTTCCCGGGGACGCTCGCCGAGGACGGCGACCCGCTCGACGCCATGATCTGCGTCGGCAAGCCGACCTTCCCCGGCTGCCGCATCCTGGCCAGGCCGATCGCCCTGTTTCGCATGAGCGACGAGAAGGGGCCAGACGAGAAGGTGCTGTGCGTCCCGTGCGAGGATCCGACCTGGAAGGGGGTGAACCAGCTGGAGGATCTGCCGCAGCAGCTCTGCGACGAGATCGCGCATTTCTTCTCCGTCTACAAGGAGCCCGATGGCCACAACGTCACGGTCGATGGCTGGGGCCCGGGCGAGGACGCGCTCGAGGTGATCGAGGCCTCGCGCCGGCGGCACCGCGAGCAGCGAGGATGACCGCGGGGCGAGCTGTGAATCTCGACTGCCTGAAGCTGACGACGTATTTCGGCGAGCGCGATCGCGTCGGCGACCGCTTCCTCGCCGACGCGTTCATCGACATCTACGCCCGCCACGAGCTCCAGACGAGCCTGGTGATGCGCGGCGTCGAGGGCTTCGGGCTCAAGCACCACGTCCACTCGGCTCGGCAGCTCACGCTCTCCGAGGACCTGCCGCTCGTCACGGTCGCGGTCGACGCCCGGCTCCGGATCGAGGCGGCGTTGCGTGAGGTCAACGATCTGAGCTTCGACGGGCTGGTCACGCTCGAGCGGGCGCGCATGCTCACCGGCCGCATCGACCGCGTCGAGCTCCCGGAGGAGCTGCACGAAGCGACCAAGCTGACGATCTACGTCGGCCGCCAGGAGCGGATCGGCGGCAAGTCCGCCCACGAAGCGGTCGTCGCGCTCCTGCACCGCGCCGGGGTCGCCGGAGCGACGGTGCTGCTCGGCGTCGACGGCACCGCCCACGGCCGGCGCGAACGTGCCAGGTTCTTCGGCGGCAACCCGGCGGTGCCGCTGATGATCATCTCCGTCGGCGACGGTCACACCATCGCCGGCCTGCTGCCCGAGCTCGGCGCCGTCCTCAAGCGGCCGCTCGTCACGCTCGAGCGGATCCGCGTCTGCAAACGCGACGGTGTCAAGCTCGCTGAGCCGCGCCACCTGCCCGAGACCGACGCGTCCGGTCTCGGCGTCTGGCAGAAGCTCATGGTCTACGCCGGCGAGCAATCCCGCCACCGCGGTCGGCCGCTCCACTGGGAGCTCATGCGCGCGCTGCGCGAAGCCGGCGCCGCGGGTGCCACCAGCCTCCGCGGCATCTGGGGCTACCACGGCGACCACAAGCCCCACGGCGACATCTTCTGGCAGCTGCGCCGCCGCGTCCCCGTGGTCACCGTAATCGTCGACACACCCGAGCGGATCCGGGACTGGTTTGCGATCGTCGACGCGCACACCGATGAGGCCGGGCTCGTCACTAGCGAGATGGTTCCCGCCTTCCGCGCCACCGCTCCCGACCATCGGCGCGGCGGGCTGCGGCTCGCCGACACGCCGACGTAGCGGTGGCCGCGAGGCCGCGGGCCGGCAGCGGCCCGACGACACCTGCGGCTGAGCGGGCGAACCGGCTGTCGCCGCTGCGGTTCATCCTCGCGTTCGGGCTGGTGTCGGGGCTCGGGGACGTGGTGTACGAGGGCGCGCGGAGCATCACGGGGCCGCTACTGGCCTCCTTCGGCACGAGTGCAGGCCTGGTCGGGTTCATCACCGGAGCGGGCGAAGCGGTCGCTCTCGTGCTTCGCCTGCCCTTCGGGATGCTCTCGGACCGCACCGGTAAACCGTGGCCGATCACGATCGCCGGCTACGGGATCACCATGCTCGCCGTTCCGCTGCTCGCCGTGGTCGGGGCGCTGTGGCCGGCCGCCGTGCTCGTGGTGCTCGAGCGGTTCGGCAAGGCAGTGCGAACCCCCGCACGAGACACCATGCTGGCGCAGGCGAGCGTCGACATGGGCCGCGGGCGTGCTTTCGCGCTGCACGAGGCGCTCGACCAGACGGGCGCGCTGATCGGGCCTCTGCTCGTCGCGGCGGCGATCGCGATCTTCGGAGGACTGCGATGGGGCTTCGCGATCCTCGCCGTGCCCGCTGTCGCGGCGATGGTCGTGCTGGTGCGCGTGCGCCTCGCAGTACCCCGCCCCGACCACTACGAGCACGGCCCCGCCGGCGCCCCCGCTCCGTCCGCGGAGAGCCTCAGCACACCACTGCCGCGGCAGTTCTGGCTCTACGCCGGCTTCGCCGCGGTGAACATGGTGGGCTTCGCGACCTGGGGCGTGCTCGCCTTCCATCTCGACGAACGCCACGTCGTCGCCACGGCGACGATCCCCGTGATGTACGCGCTCGCGATGGGCCTCGCGGCGGTTGGCGCACTGGCCTCCGGCTGGGTCTACGACCGCGTCGGGCTCCGGGGTCTGGCTATCGTGCCGATCCTGACCGCGATCGTGCCGTTCCTGTCCTTCTCGCTCGAACCGGTCCTGGCGTGGCTGGGCGCAGCGTGCTGGGGACTCGGGCTCGGCGTCCACGAGAGCACCATGCGGGCGGCCGTCGCCGACCTCGTACCGGCGGCGCGTCGCGGGACGGGGTACGGCATCTTCACGGCGATCTACGGTCTGTCGTGGCTCGTGGGTGGCACCCTGATCGGGGTGAGCTACGCGCATTCGCCGGGGACGGTGCAGGCGGTGGTGGTCGCGACGCAGGCCGTCGCTCTCCTGGCCTTCGCCCCGCTCGCGTTGGGCCGGCGGTCGCGATGACGACGAGCCGAGGACAGTTCTTCCGGGCCAATGTGGGCATTGCGGTGCTGAGCTCGCGGGCAACCGTCCTCGCGCTGGAGCGATTCGACATCCCGGGCGCGTGGCAGCTGCCGCAGGGCGGACTGGACGAAGGCGAGGAGCCGCTGGAGGCGGCGCAGCGGGAACTGCGCGAGGAGACCGGCCTCGAATCGAGCCAGGTGGAGTTCCTCGGCGAGCATCCGCGTTGGCTCGCGTACGAGCTCGCCCCCGAGTGGCGCCGGCCGGACACGGGCCGCGGCCAGGTTCAGAAGTGGTTCGCCGTTCGCCTTGTCGACGCCCAGGCCGAGATCGAGATCAGCGACGTCGACGAGCGCAAGGGACATCCGGAGTTCCGAGCCCATGCCTGGATGCCGCTCGATGAGCTGCTGGCAGCGACGCCGACGTTCCGGCGGGTCGTCTACGAGCCCCTCGCCGACTGGCTGCGGGCCGCCGGCTGGGCGGAGTGACGAGCACCCACCGCTCGTTCGGGATCGACGAAGATGCCCGAGGTGTCGATCTACGTCACCGGCCACCGTAACCCCGATACCGACTCGATCGCGTCGGCGATCGCCTACGCGGAACTGCTCAACCGCATCGAGCCGGACGACAGCCACGTGCCGGTCCGGCTGGGGGAGCTCAACACCCAGACCCGCTGGGTGCTCGAGCGCAGCGGGGCGCCTGAGCCCGAGCTCTTGCGCCATGTGATGTTGCGCGTGCGTGACGTGATGCAGGAGCAGGTGCCCTGCGCCGGCCAGGACGCCTCCGTGCGCGAGGTCGGCTTGATGATGGCTCGGGAGAACCGGGATCTCGTGCCGCTGGTCGACGAGGAGGGCCGGCTGTCAGGGGTGATGACCGAGCGCGTGCTCGCCCGCCGCTACATCCGCGAGTCGCGGCAAGCCTCCCGGCTCGACGCGCCAACGCCGGTCGGGGCGATCGTCGACGTGCTCGACGGGCGCCTGGTGGTGGGCGAGCGCGACGAACAGGTCTCCGGCCGCGTGTGGGTGCTGGCGATGGACGTCGCGTCGCTGCCTCGGGAACTCGCGGCCGGCGATGTCGCCGTTGTCGGCAATCGCACGGACGCCCAACGCCGCGCGGTCGAGGTCGGTGTCGCCCTCCTCGTAACCAGCAACGCCACCGTGCCGCCCGAGGAGGTGCTCGTCCTCGCCCGGGAGCGCGGCATCGCGGTAGTCACCGCACCGCTGGATTCCTACGTCACGAGCCGCATGGTCACCCTCTCGGCGCCGTCGCACGCACTGATGGACCCGGATCCGCTCACCGTGCGCCCCGACGACCTGGTCGTCGACATCGCCGATCAGGTCAAGGACATCCATTACCGCGCGGCGGTTGCCGTCGACGAGCGCGGGCGGCCGGTCGGCTTGGTGAGCCGGTCCGACCTGGTCAATCCCCGGCCGCGTCGCGTGCTGCTGGTCGACCACGCCGAGCATGCGCAGAGCGTGCCGGGTGTCGAGCAGGCCGAGATCGTGGAGATCCTCGACCACCACCACATCGGGTCGATCGAGACGAACGTGCCGGTTCGAGCGACGTTCGATCCCGTCGGCTCGACGGCCACGCTCGTGATCGAGCGCTTTCGTCAGAACGGCATGGAGCCGAGCCGGCCGAGCGCCATCCTGCTCGCCGGCGCGGTTCTCTCCGACACGGTGATCCTCAACTCCCCGACGACCACCGACCGTGACCGCGCGGCGATCGACTATCTCGAGCGGGCGCTCGCGTTCGACGCCGCCGCCTTCGGGCGCGAGATGTTCGAGCAGACCTCGGACACCTCCCGGACGCCTGCCGAGGACATCGTCTCGCGGGACGCCAAGGAGTATCAGGCCAGCTCGGGCCAGACGGTATGCATCGCCCAGATCGAGACGGTCGGCGGCTCGCTGATCGAGCGGCGAGAGGAGCTGCTCGAGGCGATGCAGGCCGCGCGCGAGCGCGGGGACCACGCGCTCTACGCGCTCATGGTCACGGACATCCTGACCAAGGGCACCAAGCTGCTCGTGAGCGGCAACTCGGCGCCGCTCGAGCGCGCGTTCGAGTGCGAAGAGGACGACGGGGTGATCGACCTACCCGGTGTGATGAGCCGCAAGAAGCAGGTCGCGCCCAAGCTGCTGGCCGCATTCTGAGCGCACGGGCGGTTCCGCCGTCTCGCCGTTGGTACGCTCGCGGCGGCGATGAAGCCCGCCTGGACCGCCGACCCGGCTGACGGCTTCTACCGAGCAAGGCCCCTCCTGTTCAGCGGCCTGACCGTGCTGATCTCGCTGACCGCGGTGATGCTGGTCGACAGCCCCGCCTTCCGGTCGATGGCGGTCGGGATCATGCTCTCGGTCATCTTCATCCTCGCCGCGACGCTGACGCTGCTGCCCGCGGTCCTCGGACGGCTTGGCACCAAGGTCGACAGCCGTTCGCTGCCGTGGGTTCACCAGGGTGAGCATCGGAGCGCCCGGTTCGCTGCCTGGGGCGAGTATCTGTGGCGGCGCCCGTGGGCGCTGGGCATCGCCACCGTCGCCGTCCTCGGCGCGCTCGCGATCCGGTGCTCTCGCTGAGCACCGGGATGCCGTCGATCAAGGTCGTCCCCAAGACGGACACCAGCCGCCAGGGCTACGAGCTCGTCCAGGAGAAGGCCTTCGGCGCCGGTGCCCCCGGCGCGCTGCAGATCACCGCACCCGCGGCCGATGGCGCGCGGGTCCGCGCAGCCGTGGCCGCCGACCCCGCCTACCTGCCCAAGTGGCTAGATCGCATCCTTCCGGACGTCCGCTTCGGCCGCTGACCCCACGGCCCGTGGGAAGATCAGCGCGCGCGTCGCCCTCGGCGCCGGCGGCGTCGCGAGTCGGCGGCGAGTTGCTGGACCGCGCAGACGAGGAGCGACGAGCCGGGCAGGGTCCAGAACGTGCTCGGCGGCACTTTCCTGCGAATGGACCTCGCCGGAACGGTGGATCACCCCACGGTCGCCGCGGCGGGCGAGGCGATCGTCGCCGACGCGAGCATGAGCAGCGTCGGCGCCACGCTTCGCCTTCCTCAGCGGCCGACGGGCCGATCGCGTCACCCATCCGCCGCCGCGGTGTCCTCGGCGTCGACGAGCCCGGCGGCGACGAGGTCAGCTGGGTGGATCCACGCTTCGGCGACCGCGACGCCCCCCGCAGCGCCGATCGCGTCGCGCGTGCCGATCGCCCAGCGGTGCTCGACGAGCGCGATCGCGGCAGCGGAGTCGTTCGGGATGGCATCGTCGAGCGACCAGAACTCGTCCTCGGCTGGAAGCTCGCCGCCCTCGGGCCCCGTCGCGTCGAGGCCGAGCAGCGCGCCGAGAACGGCGCCGGCGCCCTCGCCGGTGAGCTCGGAATGGTGCAGGCGCCGGACGACACCGTCCGTGCCCTTTTGAACGACCAGCAGGTCGATGACGCGGACCACGTCGCTCTCGCGCAGGCGCTCGAGCTCGGCGAGCACCTCGCCGCTGAAGTCGGGCCGGTCGAAGCCGATGACGAGGAGTTGGACGGGTCCGAGTGACACGGCGGTCGCCTCCTCGCTCAGTCGCCCAGCACCTTGCGCTTCGCCAGCTGGAACTCCTCCTGCGACAGAACGCCGTCGTCGAGGAGCGCCTTCAGGCCGTTGAGCTGCTCGACGACATCGGGCCCGGGCGCTGACGGTGCTTGTGCGACCGCCCGCCGCTCTGCCTCGAGCTGCTGCTTCCGTCGCGCCTCATCCAGGCCGACCTGGAAACCGACACCGCCGAGCATCATCGGCGCGCGCCTGAGCGGCCTGAGCAGCATCTCGCCATGGTATCCGGGGCTCAGGGCCGATCGTCAGCTCGCGCGGCGATGGAGTCCCGCGTTGAGCGGGCGCGCCGATGCCGCCTCCAGGTCCGTGCAGGCTCGCTTGCGTAGTTCTCACGCTGCGGTTCGGCCGCGGCTACGGATGGCACGCCAGCGCTCATGCTGAATCGTCAGCGGATGACGCGTGGACTGCGCACAGACGAGCGGGAGCGCAGCGGGGACGTCGAACACGAGAGTCAGGTGGTCGCTTTGTCAGAGCACGTCGACGTGCACATGCGGGACAGTGATGCGTTCTCGTGGTACATGGAGAAGGACCCGCTGCTGCGGTCGACCGTCGTGTCCGTGCTGCTGTTGGATGGCAGCCCGGATTGGGATCGGCTGCCGGAGCGGCTCGAGCGCTCCACCCGGCTGTCGCCAGGGTTCCGGCACCGGGTCGTCGCGCCCCCGCTGCGACTGGCCACGCCCCGCTGGGTGGTCGACCCCGATTTCGACCTGTCATGGCACGTCCGGCGCTTCGCGGCGGCCCCTCCCAAGACGCTGGCGACGGTTCTCGAGTTCGCCCGCAAGACCGGGATGGCGGGTCTCGATCGTGACCGGCCGCTGTGGGAGTTCACGTTCATCGAGGGGCTGGAGGGCGGGCAGACGGCGCTCGTGATGAAGCTCCACCACTCGCTGACCGACGGCGTGGGCGGCATGGACATCGCGCGACTGCTGTTCGACGTCGAACCCGACCCCGGCGACCTCGGACCGATGCCCGAGGCGCCCGTGGGAGAGCACCTCGGCAGCGTCGACCTCGCCCGCGATGCGCTCGGCTACGACTGGTCGCAGCTCTTCGACTTCTCCAAGCGTCACCTCGCCTCCGCGGCCGGAGACGTGGCGCACGCGCTCCGGCACCCGCGCGGCACCGTGACCGAGGCCGTCGCGACCGGCCAGTCGATCGCGCGCTTCGTCGAGCCCGTGTCCGACACGCTGTCGCCGGTGATGACCGAGCGCAACCTGGCCTGGCACTACGACGTCCTCGAGTTCCCGCTGGACGACATCCTGCACGCCGCGCACGCCGCGGGTGCGAAGCACAACGATGCCTTCCTCTCCGCCGTCACGGCGGGACTGCGCATCTACCACGAACGGCACGACACGGAGGTCGACGAGTTGCGCGTGACGATGCCGGTCAGCATCCGCAAGGCGGACGACCCGATCGGGGGCAACCGCATCACGCTCATGCGGTTCAAGGTTCCCGTGGGGATCGCCGATCCGAGCGAGCGGATGGCGGAGACGCACCGCCGCTGCGAGTCCGTGAAGACCGACCGCTCGCTGCCCTTCACGAACGCGATCGCCGGCACGCTGAACCTGCTGCCGCGCGCCTCGATCGGCGGGATGCTCAAGCACATCGACTTCCTCGCCAGCAACGTGCCCGGCATCGACGTGCCGCTCTACCTCACCGGCGCGAAGGTCGACAGCTTCTACGGGTTCGGCCCCACGATCGGCGCCGGTCTGAACGTCACGCTGATGTCCTACTGCGGGACGTGCTGCGTGGGCGTCAACGTCGACACCGGCGCCGTGCCCGACGCCGACGTGATGATGGACTGCCTGAGGCAGGGCTTCGACGAGGTCCTCGCCGTCGGCCTGGGGACCGCATAGCCGACGGGCTGCGGGAAAGGTGCACCCCGCGCGCGGCGCCCGGCGGATGACGCCGCGCCCGCCGCGGTCTAGCGTCGTGAGCGGTCCGCCCAACCCCGTCCGCGGAGTGCCGACATGACCCTTCATCACGAATACGCGACCGAGCCGTCGACCCGCGCTCAAAGCCTCGGCCACCTGTTGCTGCGCGCGGCCGAACGCTACGAGGGCACCGCGCTTCGCTACAAGCGCGACGGGCGGTGGGTCGACATCTCCTATCCCGCGTTCGGCGCCGCCGCGCGCGAGATCGCACGCGGGCTCGTCGCGCTCGGGATCGAGTCCGGCGACCACGTGGCGATCCTCTCCGACACGCGGCCCGAATGGACGCTGGCGGATGCCGGCACCCTGTGCGCCGCGGCGGTCGTGGTCCCCGTCTATCCGACCAACTCGCCCGAGGAGTGCCTGTACGTGCTCAGGCACTCGGAGGCGCGCGCGGTCTTCTGCGAGGACGCCGAGCAGGCGGCGAAGGTCGCCCAGATCCGGCCTCAGTGCCCGGCGCTCGAGCACGTCATCCTGCTCACCGGCGAGGCGGCCGGCGCGATGACGCTGCCGGAGCTCCGCGCCGCCGGCGAGGGCGTGCCCGCGGGCACGGTGGACGAACGGGTGGCCGGCGTCGGCCCCGAGGACCTCGCGACGCTGGTCTACACGTCCGGCACCACCGGGCCGCCGAAGGGGTGCATGCTCACGCACGCGAACTGGACGGCCGCGGTGGACATGTACGTCGACCGCCTCGAGCTCCGCGGCGGCTCCTTCTTCCTGTTCCTGCCGCTCGCGCACGTGATGGCGAGGAGCACGCAGATGTTCACGCTCGACATCGGCGCGACGCTGGTCTTCTGGCAGCGCGACCCGGCGACGCTGCTCGACGACCTCAAGGACGCCAACCCCACGCACTTCGCGGCCGTGCCGCGCCTGTTCGAGAAGATCCACACCGCGGCGTCGGTCGGGATCGCCCAGCAGTCGCCGGTCAAGCGGCGCGTGTTCGACTGGGCGCTGCGCACGGGCCGCGAGGTTCGCGGCCGCGAGGACGCCGGGGAGCCGATCGGATGGCTGCTCCAGCGCCGGCACGCGGTGGCCGACCGGCTGGTGCTGTCGAAGATCCGGGCCCTGTTCGGCGACCGCGTCGACTTCGCCATCTCGGCGGCCGCCCCGATCGCCGCGGACGTCCTCGACTTCTTCAACGCCGCGGGGATCCGGGTGCTCGAGGCCTACGGCATGACCGAGAGCACCGCGGCGGGCGCGATCAACACGCTCGACGCGTGGCGCGTAGGCACCGTCGGGCGGGCGCTTCCCCCGGGCGAGCTCCGGCTGGCCGCGGACGGGGAGATCCTGATGTCCGGCCCGCACGTCTTCCACGGCTACTTCAACGATCCGGAAGCCACGGCGGCGACCGTCGTGGACGGCTGGCTGCACACGGGGGACCTCGGGTCGTTCGACGACGACGGCTTCGTCGCGATCACCGGGCGCAAGAAGGAGCTCATCATCACCTCGAGCGGCAAGAACATCACGCCGACCAACATCGAGAATGCGCTCCGGGAGAGCCGGTGGGTGTCCCAGGCCGTCGTCTACGGCGACAAGCGTCCCTACCTCGTCGCGCTGATCACGCTCGATCCCGACGAGATCGCCGCGCTCGCCGAGCAGACGGGCGCCCCGCCGGACGCGGCGGCGATGGCCGCGGACGAGCGGGTCCGGAGCGTCATCCAACGCGAGATCGCCGTGGCCAACGAGCGCTTCGCCCGCATCGAGCAGATCAAGCGCTTCGCGATCCTCCCGCACGACCTCACCCAGGCCGGCGGCGAGTTGACGCCCACGCTCAAGGTCAAGCGCCGCGTGGCGTACGAGCGCTACGCGGACATCTTCGATGAGCTCTATGAGTGAGCCCGCCGCGGTCGAGACCGCGCGTACGCCACCACGCTGGCCCGAGCGGGTCACGCTCCGCAACGGGTCGGAGGTGGTGATCCGCCCGATCCGCAGCACGGACAAGCGTCGCATCCGGGAGGGCTTTCAGCGGCTCAGCGCCGAGTCGCGCCGCCGCCGCTTCCTGGTGCCGATGACACGCCTCAGCCCGCGGCTCGTGCGCTACCTCACCGAGGTCGACCACCACGATCACGAGGCGCTCGTCGCGCTCGGCGCGGAGGGCGGCGAGCCGATCGGCGTCGCCCGCTTCGTGCGTGCGAGCGACGAAGCGGACGCCGCCGAGGTCGCGGTGGCCGTGGTGGACGACTGGCACGGGCAGGGGGTGGCCGCCGAGTTGCTCACGCGGCTCGCGCAACGGGCTCGCGAGGAAGGGATCGAGCGCTTCACCGCGACCTGCCTGGCCCACAACCGGGAGGCGCTCGAGCTCTTCGAAGACGTGGGCGCCACTCGGGTGGCCAGCACCGCGTCGGGCCTCGTCGAGGCGGAGATCGAGTTGCCCGCCAACGATGAGCGCCGCCTGCTCGACCTGCTCCGTGCCGCGGCGACGAGACACCTGGTCTTCCGGCCCGCGAGGACGCGGTTGGGCATCGAGGCGGAGGGAGAACCTGACGGGCCGCAGAAGGAGCGCAATCGCACCTGACGATTCGTGCCACTCAGACCAGCTCCAGCCGCTGTAGACCGCCGAAGTTGCCAGGAGGCGACGTGCTGGGCCTGCTCAAGTCCCCCCGGTCCCGGGTGTAGGTTGAGCCCGACGTGGCGACGCAGACGGCGAGACGGGCATTCGACACGGCACGGCGCGATCGCTGGTGGTTGCCGCCGCTCGCGACGGGGCTCGGGCTGGCGGTCTTCGGTCTCTACGCGTTCGTGGTCGCCCTGCTGGGCGACCACTACCGCTACACCGGGGGTGGCGCGGACTACCTGTCGCCCTTCTACTCGCCCGACCTGGCGGGGTGGGGGATCGACGTCCCGTTCTCGTCGGCGTTCCTGGTGATCTGGGTCCCGCTCGCGTTCCGGGCCACGTGTTACTACTACCGGAAGGCGTACTACCGGGCGTACTTCATGGCTCCGCCGGCGTGTGCCGTGCGGTCGCCGCGCAGGGGGCGCTACCGCGGCGAGGCGGCGTTGCCGTACGTCCTCATGAACGCCCACCGCTACTTCCTGTTCCTCGCCACGGTCGTGCTCGGGTTCCTCTGGTACGACGCTGTGCGGGCGTTCTTCTTCGACGGCTCGTTCGGGGTGGGAGTCGGCTCGCTGGTGCTGCTCGCCAACGCGGTGCTGCTGTCGCTGTTCACGTTCGGCTGCAACTCGGTCCGCCACCTGGTCGGCGGCCGGCTCGACTGCTTCACCTGCTCCGCGCGCGCTCGGGCGCGCCACCGGCTGTGGCGCGGTGTCGGAGTGCTGAACGGCCGGCACATGGAGTGGGCGTGGATCAGCCTGATCTGGGTCGCGCTCACCGACCTCTACGTGCGCCTCGCGGCGGCCGGTGTCTTCGACGACCCGAGGATCATCTAAGTGCAGCGGCACGACTACGACGTGGTCGTGCTCGGCGCGGGTGGCGCCGGGCTGCGCGCAGCGATCGCGGCCGCGGAGGCGGGCGCTCGCACCGCGCTGGTCTGCAAGTCGCTGCTCGGAAAGGCCCACACGGTGATGGCGGAGGGCGGCGTCGCGGCGTCGTTCGGCAACGTCTCGCCCGAGGACGACTGGCAGGTGCACTTCCAGGACACGATGTTCGGAGGCAAGTACCTCAACAACTGGCACATGGCCGAGCTCCACGCGCGCGAGGCGCCGGACCGCGTGCGCGAGCTCGAGCAGTGGGGCGGGGTCTTCGACCGCACGCCCGACCGCAAGATGTCGCAGCGGGCGTTCGGGGGGCACACGTACAAGCGGCTCGTCCACATCGGCGACCGCACCGGCCTCGAGCTCATCCGCACGCTGCAGGACAAGGCGGTGCACGCGGGCATCGACGTCTTCATGGAGTGCACGATCACGCGACTGCTCCAGGACGGCGAGCGCGTCTGTGGCGCCGTCGGCTACTGGCGCGCGAGCGGCGAGTTCGTGGTCTTCGCGGCACGTTCGCTCGTGCTCGCCACCGGCGGCGCGGGCCGGTGCTGGCGGGTCACGTCGAACTCCTGGGAGTGCACCGGCGACGGCCACGCCCTGGCCTACGAGGCCGGCGCCGAGCTGATCGACATGGAGTTCGTCCAGTTCCATCCCACCGGGATGGTGTGGCCCCCCGGCGTCATCGGCCTGCTCGTCACTGAGGCCGTGCGCGGCGAGGGCGGCATCCTGCGCAACGCGACCGGCGAGCGCTTCATGGAGCGCTACGACCCCAAGCGGCTCGAGCTCTCGACGCGCGACGTGGTGTCGCGCGCGATCTTCACCGAGGTCAAGGAGCGCCGCGGCACGACGCACGGGGGCGTCTTCCTCGACGTCTCCCATCTCGGCGGCGAGACCGTGCGCACCAAGCTGCCGAGCATGTACGACCAGTTCATCGAGCTCGCCGGCGTCGACATCACGCGCGAGGCGATGGAGGTCGGCCCCACCTGCCACTACGTCATGGGCGGGATCCGGGTCGACTCGGAGACCGGTCAGAGCAGCGTCGAAGGCCTGTTCGCGGCGGGTGAGTGCTCGGGCGGGATGAACGGCGCCAACCGGCTCGGCGGGAACTCGCTCTCGGACCTGCTCGTATTCGGCAAGCGCGCCGGTGAGGCCGCGGTGACCTACGGTGCGGGCGCGCAGGCGCCGCGGATCGACGAGGCGCAGGTGGCCGACAGCGTGGCCGAGATGACCCGCCACATCACCGGCCCGGGCGACGAGGATCCCTACCAGTTGCACGACGAGCTCAAGACCGTGATGCAGGAGGACGCGGGGATCTACCGCGACGCGGGTCTTCTCGACTCGGCGATCGATCGCATCACAGAGCTGGAACGGCGCGCCCGCGCGACGCGCGCTCCGTCCGGGTCGGCGGCGTACAACCCCGGCTGGAACCTCTGCCGCGACCTGCGCAACATGCTGATCGTGTCGGAGGCCGTAGCGCGGGCGGCGCTGCTGCGCAGGGAGAGTCGCGGCGCGCACAGCCGGCTCGACTTCCCGGACTACGACGACTACTGGGCGGAGCACAACATCGTGGTGCGCAGGACGCCGGAGGGCATGGCGGTCGAGCCGCGTCCGGTCGTCAAGGCGTCGTCGCTCGCAGGGCTGGTCGAGGCCCGCAGGGAGGCGGAGCGGGCATGAGCGCGCGAGCGCTGCGCCTGTGGCGCGGCGATACCTCCGGCGGCGAGCTCGTCGAGTACGAGGTCGAGGACGTGTCGGGCATGGTCGTGCTCGACGCGGTGCTCGAGATCCAGCGCACCCAGGCGCCGGATCTCGCCGTGCGCTGGAACTGCAAGGCCGCGAAATGCGGCTCCTGCAGCGCCGAGGTCAACGGCCGCCCGCGGTTGATGTGCAAGACGCGGCTCGACCACCTGCCCGCGGACGAGCCGGTCCGCGTCGAGCCGCTGCACGCGTTCCCGGTCATCCGCGACCTGGTGACCGACGTGAGCTGGAACTACGAGGTCAACAAGCGGATCGCACCCTTCACGCCCGCGCCCGACGCCGAGTGGTCGATCGGCCAGGAGGACGTCGATCGCATGAGCGAGTTCCGCAAGTGCATCGAGTGCTTCCTGTGCCAGGACGTCTGCCACATCCTGCGCGACCAGCGCATGCATTCCCAGTACTTCGGGCCGCGGTTCCTGGTCCGCATCGCGAGCCTCGAGATGCATCCGCTCGACACGCTCGACCGGCTCGACATGCTGGTCGACGAAGGCGGCCTCGGCCTGTGCAACATCACGAAGTGCTGCACGGAGGTGTGCCCGGAGGGCATCCACATCACCGACAACGCGATCATCCCGCTCAAGGAGCGCGTGGTGGACCAGCGCTACGACCCGCTGGTGCGCCTGCTGCGCAGACTCAGATCCCGCCGGTAGACGCGCTCGGCTGCGGCGCCGGCGCGAACGGCCACGCTCGCTCGGCTCGCGCCCAGTCCACGATCCGCTCCGCGTCCCGGAGGGTCAGGCGCGGTTGGTGACGCGGAGGTAGTAGCCGTCGGGGTCGGCGAGGCGGAAGTCGCGCAGACCCCAGGGCTGGAGCTGCGGAGGGCTAGCGACCGGGTGGCCGGCGGCCCGTGCCCTGGCAAAGGCGTCGTCGAGCTCGGCGACCTCGAGCACGATCTCGACGCCGGCGCCGCGATCGACGGCGAGACGCTCTTGGCTGAACCCCGGCCCCGTCGCGGCCGCCGGGAGCTTGGCGATCGGGCCGAGCCCGAGCACGGCGTCGCCGCGTCGTAGGCTCGCGTAGTCCGTCTGGCGGCGCTCGAGCTGGAACCCGAGCACGTCCTCGTAGAAGCGGATCGACGCGTCAAGATCGGCGACGAACAGCTCGATCCGGAAGCTCATCCAGACGACGTTACGCCGCGGCGGACGGCGGGTGTCCGCGCAGCTCGCGATTGACCGGCCTGTCGACAGCCGCCACGTTTTGCCTCGTCTTGACCGCCGCGTGGGTCTCGGTTGGCCTGCGCGAGCGCATCATGCGGTGATGCCGAAGAGCGAGAAGAAGGGTCTGCCATGTACGACGACGCCGGGTTCATCATCCTCAGCAGCGTCGCGGCCATTGTCGTGCTGAGCTCGCTGTCGGCCCTGATCTGGGCCGCGGTGCGGGACGGCAGGGATGAGCGGGCGTTCCGCTCCATGAGGAAGGGTTCGCCCTCCCAGCATCGAGCGTTCTCAGCGATTTCCAAGCGACGGTGAGTATGGTCGTCCCATGACCGTCGTTGCCACATCGCCCAGCGTGGAGCAGCTGGTGGCCGTCGAGCTCGACGCCCTTCCGGACTGGCTGCTCGCCGCCTTGGAGCGCGTGCCGGTGGTGGTGTCCGACGGCGGCGCCCGCGAGCACGCGTATGGCCTGTACCAGGGCGACGGAGTCGCGCGCGACGACTATCCCGACCGCATCGTGATCTTCCGCGACACGCTGCTCCGCGACTTCGGAGACGACCCGTCGCGTCTGCGCGCCGAGGTGCGCGACACCCTGCGCCACGAGATCGCGCACCATCTCGGGTGGGACGAGGGCGGCGTGCGCGCCCTGGGGTTCTGAGGGAGCGCGACTGCGGCACTCCCGGCTGAACAGCCGGTGACGCTACGGATGCCACTCTTGCCCGCGGGTGCGACGCTCGGACGGTGACGTCCGCGCTTGCACCGGTCACGGCCGGCCGCTCGACGCCCGGGCCGTGGCCCCGCGGTCGTCAGGTTGCCCGGTGGCTGTTGGAGAACCGGGCGCCGCTGCTGGCGGGGCTCGCCGCGATCGCGATCGCGATCGGCGGGCTGCTCCATCTCGCGGGCGCCGGCGAGGCCGGCCATCAGGTGTGGCGGGCGGCCGTGGCGGTGCTGGCCACGGAGCTGGCCTTCGAGGTCGGGCACACGGTGATCGTCGACCGCCACCTGGGCGTCGACACGATCGCCCTCGTGGCGATGGTCGGTGCGCTGGCGCTCGACGAGGAGCTCGCCGGAGCGGTGATCGGGCTGATGTTCTCGGGCGGCGCCGCGCTCGAAACAGCGGCGTCGCATCGCGCGAGGCGCGAGCTGACGCGGCTGGTGGAGCGCGCGCCGCGGGTCGCGCAGCTGCGCGTCGATGACGCGCTCACGGAGGTGCCGGTGGACGCGATCGTGCCGGGCGACGTGGTGCTGGTGCGCAGCGGTGAGGTGATCCCGGTCGACGGCACGGTCGTCAGCCCCGAGGCGGTCGTCGACACCAGCACGCTCAGCGGCGAGCCGCTGCCCGTGTCGTTGCGCAGTGGGATGCCGGTGATGAGCGGTACCGCGAACGCCGGCGCACCGTTCGACGTCCGCGCCGATCGCGCCGCGGCCGAGAGCGCGTACGCGGCGCTCGTGCGGCTCGTCGAGCAGGCCGAGGGCCAGCGCGCGCCGTTCGTGCGGATGGCCGACCGCTACGCCGGCATCTTCCTCCCGGTCACGCTCGCCGTGGCGGGCATCGCGTGGGTCCTCAGCGGGGACCCGGTCCGGGCGCTCGCCGTCGTGGTCGTCGCGACGCCGTGCCCGCTGATCCTCGCCGCGCCGATCGCGCTCGTCTCCGGGCTCTCGCGCGCGGCGCGCAGCGGCGTGATCGTCAAGGGCGCCGGGGCGATCGAGACGCTCGGCCAGGCCCGGACCGTGCTGTTCGACAAGACGGGCACGCTGACCGTCGGCGCTCCCGACGTACAGGACGTCGTCGCGCTCGGCGCCCACACGCAGGCGGAGGTGCTGCGCCTCGCGGCGTCGGTCGACCGTCTCTCCGCGCACGTGCTCGGCGAGGCACTCGTGCGCGCCGCGCGGCAGGCGGAGCTCGCGCTCGAGATGCCGGCGGACCCGCGCGAGGAGCCCGGCCAAGGGATCGTCGGCACCGTCGACGGGCGCCGCGTCGCGGTCGGGAGCCGCGCGTTCCTGCGCAGCGAGGGCTACGCCGCCGACGAGGTGGCCGGGGCGGCGCTCGTGACGGGGCACGACTCGGGCGAGGCGCACGTGCTCGTCGGCATCGACGGTGAGGTGGCGGGCGTGATCGTCATGGCGGACGAGCTGCGGCCGGACGCCGCGGGCATCGTCGGGCGCTTGCGCGCCGAGGGGGTCCGCCACGTGGCGATGGTCTCCGGTGATCGGTACTCGGTCGCCGCGCGCGTCGGTCGCCAGCTCGAGGTCGACCGGGTGTATGCCGACCAGTCGCCGGCTGACAAGCTCGACGTCGTGCGCAGCTTGCGCGCCGACGTCGCCCTGCGACCGGTCGTGATGGTCGGCGACGGCGTCAACGACGCGCCCGCCCTGGCGCTCGCCGACCTCGGCATCGCGATGGGCGCGGCCGGCGCCACCGTCTCCTCGGAGACCGCGGACGCCGTCATCACCGTCGACCGCGTCGACCGCGTCGCCGATGCCGTCCACACCGGCCGCCGCGCGCTCTTCATCGCCCGTCAGAGCGTCCTCGCCGGCATGGGCCTCAGCATCGCCGCGATGGGCGTCGCCGCCGCGGGCTACCTGCCGCCGGTCGCCGGCGCGCTCTTCCAAGAGGTGATCGATCTCGCCGTGATCCTCAACGCCCTGCGGGCGCTCCGCGGATGACCGCGACCGCTGAGCGCGGCGCGGGGAACGCTAGCCCGGATGGTCGGCTGAGGCTGGACGGGGCCCCACGGCGCGACCTGCTGTCCGTGTCCGACGCGACTTCTGGGCGGCGCGGCGGGTGCCGGCGAGGACTCGGGCGGCCAGGAGGCCGGCGATCGGCGCGAACGTGAGCGCGAGCAGGGCCCGCATCCACAGCGCGGCGGCATCCGTGCCCGCGGTCAGCACGTGTGCCAAGGCGAGGATGTAGACCGCGAGCGTGGCCATGTGCAGTCGCCGCCAGAGGCGCGGGCCGATGCGCCGGCGCGCGTAGTAGGAGAGCCCGAGGAGCGCGGCGAGGTAGCCGGCGAGGATCCCGAGCCCGGTGGCGACGGGCCGGTAGCCGATCGCGAACGGGACGGCGATCCCGGCGGCGCCGGGATGGAGCCAGCGGTCGGGGAGCAGCAGCAGGCCGTGGGCGGCGATCGAGCCGAGGGCGGCCAGGGCAGTCTGCTGGTGCATGGTGAGCACCGCTCGCCGCATGGAGGGCGGAAGCAGCCGTGCGGCGGTCGCCAGTCCGAGGCCGACAGAAGCGGAGACGAGCACCAGCGCGACCACGCCCGCCGCCCGGCTGGCGAGCCACCACTCGTGGCCGGCGAGGGTCGTGGCGTTCATGCGGCGGCCGCCCCGGGCGCGCGGTTGGTGAGGCGCACGACGACGCGGGGGCGCAGGCGGCCGAAGGTCTCGACCTCGCCGTCATCGCGCACGACGAGGCCGCCGTGGCGCGAGAGGAGCTCGCGCGCGCGGGCGCGACCGGAGAGCAGGGCGGTCTTGGCCAGCGTCTCGGCCTCGAGCGCCGTCGGTGCGAGCGCCGTCGCGCCGATCAGCCCCGTCCACGCGGGCCGGCCCGTGCTCGGGTCGAGGAGATGGTGCGCCGGGCGGCCCCGCGCGTCGCGCCACAACCGCACGTCGAGCCCGGACGTGGCGATCCCGCCGGCGCCGAGGCGCAGCCGGTCCACCGGCTCGCCGGTCAGCGGGTGCCGCACGACGACGTCGAACGGCCGCTCGCCGGCGCGCACGCCGCCGACGCGGACGTCCCCACCGCAGTCGACGGCGAAGCGCTCGGTGTCGCCAAGCCGGGCGGCGAGCAGGTCGGCGGCAAGGCCCTTGCCGGTCCCGCCCGTGTCGATCCGCACGCCAGGTGGCCGGCGGACCACGCCGGCATCGTCGTCGACGGTGACCGCGCGCCAGCGTCCGTGCGCGTCGGGCGCCGCCGCGGCGCGTGGCGGGGCATCCCGCAGCGCCTCGCCGAGCGACAGCTCGGGCGCGCGGCGGCTCCGGTCATAGCCCGCCGCTTCGAGCTCGGGGAGCAGCGTCGGATCGACGAGGCCGCCGGAGCGCTCGGCCGCCCACAGCCCGGCCCGCACCGCCCGCCGCAGCAGCGGCGACGCCGGCACCGCGTGCGCCTGCGACCGGTTGAGCGCGCACAGTTCGCTCGACGGGTCGAAGCGCGTCAGCCGCTGCTCGTAGGCGAGCAGGAAAGCCCGTAGCGGGGCGACCTCGGCGCCGTCGACGATCAGACGCGCCTCGGATCCCATCGAGGGGAAGCTGAGGTCCTGCTCGCTCATGAGCTGCGGGTCGTCACCGGGGCGGGGGCCGGAGCCGGAGCCGGAGCGGGCGCTCGGACGACGGCCGGCGCTTGCGTCACTGCGGGGGCGGAATGCGACACCGGCGCCGGCGCCGAGGGTGCCGGCGCGGAAACGCCGGTCGCCGGCCGGGCCTCGTCCTCGGCGGGGAGATGGACGACCACCCGCGTGATGATCAGCTTGCGCACCAGCACCCGCTTCGGCGGCGGCGGTGCCCCCTGGACGGCCGCGACCGCGCCGCCGAGCGCGGGATCGCGACCGCTGCGGAGCTGGAAGACCAGCAGCGCGAAGACCAGCAGGAACAGGGCGAGCGATGCGCCCGCGACGACCCGCGCGGGTGGGGCCGGACGCCTAGTCATCGTGCTCGCCTTCGTGCTCGCGCTCGCCCTCGTCATCGCCATGCCGGGTGCCGCTGCCGCTCGTCTTGGTCTCCAGCGGCCGGCTGGGCGCGACCGGCTGGGTGACCCGCACCGGGGCGGCGGTGACCGCCGGGGCCGGGATCGCGGTCGGCGCCGGCGCCGCGGCGATCGAAGGTGTCCGCGGTGCGATCGGCGGTGCCGCGCGCCGGCGCTTGGGCTTGCGGTAGACGTGCACGGTGCGCCGCTTGATCACCGTGCGGATCTCGACGGGCGCCGCGGGGGCGGACACCGCCTTCGGAGCCGGCGCCGGCTCAGGGCGCGCGGCCAGCGCGGCGCCGCCGGCAGCGCCGAGGCCCAGCAGCACGATGCCGACAAGCGATCTGGCGAGGACTCGAACCATGGTGCTCCTTGCGAGGTGGACCGTCGAGGACGGCCACCAGCATGCGGTCCCCGCCGCCAAGGCCCGCCCAACGCCTGGTTAAGACGCGGGAAAGCCTTCGGCTTCAGGGGTAGACGGTGTCGCCGGTCTCGCTGTCGACGATGGTGATCGCCACCGACGGGCAGGCTTCGGCGGCCCGGAGAATCAGCTCATCCGGCCCGGTGCCGATGACGGTGGCGATGTCGTCGACCCGGAAGATCTCGGGGGCGATCGCTTCGCAGTCGCCGTGCGCCGCACACGCGCCTTCGTCGATGTGGGGAATGTAGGTCATGTCGCGATCTCCTCGGCGTGGTGTTCGAGTGTTTGCTGAATGAGGCGCCGCATCCGTGGCAGCTCACGCGGTCGGCCGACGAGCAGCGCGGCCGTGGGCTGTCCGTCGCGCTGCCAGACGGCGGTGAAGTCGCGCGCGTTCGGGTCGCCGTCGATCTCGACGGCGTCTCCCGGCGCGGCGTAGCCGAGGTATTGGATGCGGAGGCCGTACTGGTCGCTCCAGAAGCTGGCGAGGGGCGCGGCGAGGGGCTCGAGGCCGAGCATGGCGCGCGCTGCCGTCGCGCCCTGGCGGGCGGCCGCTTCCCAGTGCTCGCTGCGCATGTGCGCGCCGACGAAGGGGTCGTACGGCCGTGCGACGTCGCCTGCCGCGTAGACGTCGGGCAGCGTGGTGCGGCCGTGCTCGTCGCATTCGACGCCGCCGCCGCCGAGGCCGCTCCCGGCCAGCCAGCCATCGGCGGGCGCCACGCCGACGCCGACGAGCACCAGGTCACACGGCAGGGTGTGGCCGTCGCCGGTCACGATCGCGGTGATGCGGCCCTCGCCGTCGCGGCAGGTCTCCACCGCGGTGACGCCGCAGTGGACGTCGACGCCGTGGTCGCTGTGGAGCTGCGCGAACCACGTGCCGAGCTCGTGCCCGAGCAGGCCGACGAGCGGTGCGTCCATGGCTTCGAGCAGCGTGACGGTGGCGCCGAGCTTGCGCGCCGTCGCGGCGACCTCCTGACCGATGAAGCCGGCGCCGACGACGACCAGTCGGATGGCCTGCCCCAACGCCGCGCGCAGGCGCCTCGCGTCGGCCAGCGTGCGCAGCTCATGTACGTTCGGCGCGCCGTCGAAGAGCGGCAGGCGCCGGGGCTCGGCGCCGGTGGCGATCAGCAGCCGGTCGTAGGAGAGCAGGCTCCCGTCGTCGAGCTCGAGCTCATGCCGGCCGGCGTGGAGGGCTGCGGCCGGGCGGCCGAGCAGGAGTTCGACACCGCGCTCCTCATACCAGTTGGCAGGGCGGAGCGCGAGCGCGTGCGGCTCGAGCTCGCCGGCCAGGAACTCCTTGGAGAGCGGCGGCCGGTCGTACGGCGCCTCGGGCTCGCCGCAGACGACGGTGATGGGGCCCTCGTGACCCGATCTCCGCAAGGTGTCGCAGCAGCGCTGGGCGGTCAGGCCCCCGCCGACGATGACGATGTGGGCGTTCATGCCGCCCGGCTCCTGAAAGAGCGCAGAGCGGTCGCGGTCACGGGCACAGCGATGCGCTCGACGCTGCCGTCGTCGTGGAACACGAGGCCTCCGTGGGCGCGCAGCAGCGCGCGCGCCTCCGCCGGGCCGGAGAGGACGGCGGCCTTGGCCAGCACTTCGGCCTCCAGCGCGGTCGGCGCGAGCGCGGTCGCGCCGACGAGCCCGGTCCACGCCGGCGTGGCGGTCGACGGGTCGATCAAGTGGTGGGCGCAGCGACCGTCCGGGCCCACCCAGGCGTGCCGATCGATGCCGGACGTCGCCACTCCGCCCGAGCCGACGCGCAGCACCTGCGCGCAGCGACCGCTCATGGGATGGGCGACCTCGATCTCGAACGGCCGGGGCGCCACGGCCCGGCCGCCGATGCGCAGGTCGCCGCCGCAATCCACGACGACGCGCTCGCATGCGGCGAGCGAGGTCGCGACCGCGTCGGCCGCCAGCCCCTTGCCGACGCCGCCCGGGTCCAGGCGCACGCCGACGGGTCTCCGCACGAGCCCGGCGACATCATCAACGGCGATGCCTCGCCAGTCCGCGGGCGTCTTCGGCGCGGCGGGCCGGCGCTCGGGTGCCAGGGCCAGCGCCTGCTCGAGTGCCACGCGCTGCGCCCCCGCCCGCGACCGCTCGTACCCGACGGCTTCGAGCGCATCGACGAGGGTGGGGTCGACCAGTCCGCCGGTCCGCTCGGCCGCCCACACGCCTGCCGCCACGACCGCGCGCAGCAGCGGCGACGCCGGCACCGCCGCCCGCGGGTCGGCGTTCAGGCGCGAGAGCTCGCTGTCGGGCCGGAAGCGCGAGAGGCGGCGGTCGAAGTCCTCGAGGTAGCGTCGCGCGGCGGCGGCGGCGGCGCTCGCGGCGTGGCCTTCGATCACCAGCCGCACCGTCGTGCCCATGCACGGGAAGCTCTCGTCGTGCGCGCTCATGTCGCTCCTCCAGGCCGGGCGCGTGGCGCGCGCGCACGCGCCGTGCCGGGCCGGTACCGCAGGACGAGCAGCACCAGGATCGCGAGCGCGCTGGCGATGACGATCCCGCGCAGCCACGGCCCAGCGCCGTCGGAGCCGGCGCCGAGCGCGTGCGCGGCGCCCAGCACGTAGACCACGGCGATCAGGCGGTGCGCGCGTCGCCAGCGCGCGGCGCCGATGCGCCGGCGCGCGTAGAACGTCAGACCGAGCAGGACGGCGAGGTAGCCGGCCAGGATGCCCAGCCCGGTCCACAGGGGCCGGTAGCCCATCGTGAACGGGACGAGGATGCCGGGGAGCCCGGGGCGCAGCCACTTGTCGCCGAGCAGGAGCACCCCGTGGACGCCGATGGCAACCAGCGCGGCGAGCGCGATCTGCTCGTGCAGCTTGACCATCACGCGCTTGTAGCCGCGCGTCCGGCCCAGGTTGCCGGCCATGTAGAGCCCGAGGACGACCGCGAGGGCGACGAGGACGAAGGCCACGATGCCGGCCGCTCGCGAGGCGAGCCAGAAGGTGTACTGCGAGGGGTCGCGCTCAGTCACCGCGCTCGTCCCCCTCGCGCTCCCGCGGCTGGGCGGGGGCGGTGGTGACCGCGGGCGAGCGGTCGCGTGCCGTCGGCGCGGTCCCGGCCGTGGGCGGCATGCCCCAGAGCGCAAACGCCGCCAGCGCGGCGAGCGCGGCCAGCACGGCCAGCGCGGCCAGGACCTGGCGGCGGGTCGTCTGCCACGGGTCGCGGACCGCCACCGGTGCGCTCATGACGAGCGGGTGACGATGCGTGGGGTGGTGGCCTGCGGCGAAGCCGACTTGCTCGGCGCCGAGCCGCTCGCGGCCCTCCCCGACAGCGACGGGTCCTTGCCCGACCGCACCTGCAGCGCCAGCAGCGTGAGGACCACGAGGAAGAGACCCAGGCTGGCGGTGATGACGGGCAGCGGGCTCGGCGGTCGCCGGCGCGGGGTGGCCGGTCGGCGCGGCGTGGGCGGCGCGGCGGCGGGGGAGGGGGCGGTGGTGCTCATCGCCTGCCGCACTCCCGGAAGCCGTACCCGCGCGCGAAGCTGCGGACCGCGACGCCGAGCGCCTCGAAGCTCGCCTGATCGCGCGCCGCTGTCTTCGCGTCGTCGGTGGCGAGGTCGCGCTCCAATCGCCGGCGCAGAGCGAGCCGTTCGCGCAGCCGGTCGATGACGTTGCGCGCGATCAGGTCGCGGTCGGTGGGCGGCGGCTCGATCGCAGTGATGCGACGGAGCTGCTCCGCCGCCAGGGTGACCGTCTCCCCATAGGCGCCTTCGGCGTCCGCGGCGCCCTCGACCTCTCCCAGCTTGGCCTCGCGCTGCGGGTCGAGTTCGCTGCAGACGCGGTCGGCACGGCGGATGTAGGCACGGCGAGCGGGATCGGTGACGCGCGCGGTCACCGCCGGCTCGGTCACCGTGACCGGGGCCGGGGTCTCAGCGGCGGCCGTCCGGGCGGGCGCCCGGGCCGGCTCGCCTCCGCAGGCCGAAAGCAGCACGGCCGCCCCGAGAACCATGACGGTGGCGGCGGCCGAATGGGGCATGACTCGCATTCGATCAGCGTCCGGCTCGCTTGGCATCCGATGATTCCCCGGCGCTCCGTGTGGCGGAGCCGCAGACCGCCGTGCGCCGGATGATGCCCTCGGCGAGCGCGATGCTGAGCGCGCCGGTGAGGTCGTCGGCGCCGAGCTTGGCGAGCGCGCTGGAGAGCAGCCGCCGCACGGTGGGCTCGTCGATGCCGGTGAGGAGTGCCATCTCGGGCTTGTCGCGACCCGCCTGCGCGAGCTGGAGCAGCCGGTGCTCGCGTGAGGTCAGGCGCGGGGTCCAGCCGGGGGTGCGGGCGCGGCTCAGGTCCGGGGCGCCGTGGATCGCGCTCGGCGAGCGGGTCTCGCGGGCGCCGGCGACCTCGGCGAGCTGCCGGAGGATCGTGTCGCGGTCGGTGCTCTTGGTGACGTAGGCGGCGGCGCCGGCTTCCAGGCCGGCGAGCACGAGGGGCTCGTCGTCGAAGGCGGAGAGCAGCAGGATCGGGACGGGCGGGCCGTAGCGCGCGAGGGCGGCGACGACGTCGATGCCGTCCATGCCGGGCATGCGCACGTCGAGGATGGCGACGTCGGGCTCGTGCCGGCGGATGAGGGCGAGGGCGGTGGCGCCGTCGCCGGCCTCCGCGACGACCTGGAACTCGTCCGAGAGCGTGAGCTCGCGGACGATCCCCTGCCGGAACAGCGGATGGTCGTCGGCGACGAGGACTCGCAGCGGCGCCGGGACTGTCGGGGTCTGGCCGGTGTTGGTAGCCGTGGTGGGGGCGGGGCTGAGCATGGTGTCCTCGAGTCTTCGGGCGGGTCGTGGCGGGAGCATCGCCCGGCGCGGGGCCCGCGGCGATCGTGCGATCGGCGTTCGTTCGGACGGGATCTGCGTCCGTCGATCGGAGGAGGCGGCTCGACCGCGCGGGGTGGTCGTGCTAGAAGCGGTCGATGATCGAGCCACGCGTCACGGTGCTGGTAGCGGATGACCATCCGTTGTTCCGCGAGGGCATCGCGCGCGCGGTGCGCGAACGGCCCGGCCTGGAGCTGGTCCGCGAGGTGGGCGACGGGGTCGCGGCGCTGGCCGGCATCCGCGAGCTCTCCCCGGCCGTGGCGGTGGTCGACCTGCGGATGCCGGGGATCGACGGCGTCGGGATCGCGAACGCGATCACGCGTGACGGGCTGGCGACGCGGGTGCTGGTGCTGTCGGCGTTCACGGACCCGCGGCTGGTCTACGAGGCGATGTCGGCCGGCGCGGCCGGCTTCTTCTCCAAGGACGCCGATCGCGACGCGGTGCTCGACGCCGTCGCGGCAATCGCGCGAGGCGAGTCGCGCGTCGAGCCGCGGCTGCAGGGCGCGTTGTTCGCGGAGCTGCGCGAACGGTCGCGCGAGGATCGCCCGCGGCTGACGCCGCGCGAGCAGGAGGTCCTGGGACTGATGGCCGACGGGCTCTCGGCGCCGGCGATCGGACGGCAGCTGTACCTCGCGACGGCCACCGTGAAGTCCCATCAGGCGCGCATCTACGAGAAGCTGGACGTCGCGGACCGTGCGGCGGCCGTGGCGGCGGCGATGCGGGCCGGATTGCTCGAGTGAGCGCACCGGTCGACGCCGCTGCCGCGCCGGCGCAGGAGGAGACGATCCGCGCCGAGCTCGGGATGGCGGTGCTGCGGGTGGCATTGATACCGCTCGTCGCGATCGGCCAGGCCGACGTGGAGCGGCCGGGGCCGCCCGACAGCGATCTGTTCGAGCCGCTCCTCGTCCTCGTCGGCGTGTGGGCGGCCGTTCTCCTGATCGCGCACGCGCTGGAGGCAGCTGGCCGCCTCCCGTGGCTGCCCCGCCTGGCGCGCCTCGAGCCCGTCGTGGACCTCGTCGCGATCGCGGCGCTGACGTACACCTCGGGCGGCCCGTATTCCGAGGCGCGGCTGGCGTTCTTCGCTCTTCCGCTGGTGGCCGCGTTCCGCCTGCGGCCGGTCCTCACCGCGGCCTGGTCCGCGGCGGCCGTGCTTGCCTACGTGCTGATCTCGATCTCGCATCCTGAGACGCGCTCCCGCACCGATATCGACACCATCGCGGCGCACGCGCTCTATCTCGCATGGGCCGGAGCGGCGGCCGTCGTGCTGTCGGCACTGCTCGCAGCCCGTGATCGGCGGATCCGTGCCGCTGCGGACGAGCGCGGCCGGCTGCTCGCTCAGGCGCTCACCGCCGAGGAACGCGAGCGTGGGCGCCTCGCCGAGGTGCTTCACGACGAGGCGATCCAGAACCTGCTGCTCGCCCGGCACGAGCTGCGCGACCACCACCGCCACCACGACGAGGATTCCTACCAGCGCGCCGACCACGCGCTGGCGGCGACCGTGGATCAGCTGCGCGGCGAGATCTTCGAGCTGCATCCCTACGTCCTGGACCACGCCGGCCTGCGCGCCGCGCTGACCGCCCATGCCGAGACGGCGGCCCGCCGCGCCGGCGCGCGCGCTCAGGTCGAGATCGACGAGACGAGCCTGACCGCGGGGCAGGAGCAGCTCGTCCTCTCGCTCGCACGCGAGCTGCTCGTCAACGCCGCCCGGCACTCCCAGGCCAGCACCATCCGGCTGGAGCTCAGCTCAGGGCCCGAGGCCGTCGTGCTGGTCGTCGCCGACGACGGACGCGGGTTCGCCGCCGAGCAGCGCTCCGACGCCATCGCGCACGGCCACATCGGCCTCGCCACCGGCGCGGAGCGCGCCGTCGCCGCCGGCGGGACCTTCGACGTCGCGTCCTCGCCCGGCGCCGGCACGACGGTCACCGTGCGGCTGCCCCGGTAGTCCGATCGGACCACGTCCCGCTCATCCGCAACGGCCGCCGCCCGGCGGATGGCGCGGGGCAGCGCCGCGGCGGACCCTCTGTGCATCCCGAAGCGACAACCCGAATCGAGCACCCGATGACCGCCCCGAGCACCACCCTCGAAACCGCCCCGTCGCACGCCAGCCCCGCCATCCGACTGCTGCGGGTCGTCATCGCCGACGACCATCCCGTCTATCGCGACGGCATCGCCCGCGCGCTGCTGGACCGTGGGCGCCACTACCGCATCGTCGGCGAGACCGGCGACGGCGAAGTCGCGCTGCGGCTGATCGCCCGGCACCGGCCCGACGTGGCGCTGCTGGACCTGCGGATGCCCACGCTGGACGGTCTCGCGATCCTGCGCCGGCTTCAGCGCGACGGCATCCACGTGCCCGTCGTCCTGCTCTCCGCGTTCGTCGAGCCCGAGATCGTCGACCAGGCGCTGACTGCCGGCGCCGCCGGCTATCTCTCCAAGGACGTCCCGCGCGACGAGATCCTCGCCGCGCTCGACGCCGCCGCGCTGCGCGGCAGGGTCAGCCGGGATGCGACGCCACCTCCGTCGCCGCTGGTCCCCGCCGAGCGCGCGTTGCTGCAACTGCTGCGTGACGGCTGGACCGCCGGCGAGCTGCCCCGGCTCACCGGGCTCGAGGCCGACACGATCGAGCGCCACCTGCTCGACGCGGCGGTCAAGCTCGGCACCCGCCGGATCGACGACACGCTGACGCTCGCACTCGAGCAGGGACTCCTGGACTGAGGCCCTCATGTTCTTCCTGTTCATCGGCTACGGCACCAAGCTCAAGCTGCTCGGCGAGCTCGCGCAACGGACGTGTCCCCGTTGCCACAACACCGCCCCGTGGCGACGTCTGGAGCGCTACCACTACCTCTCGCTGTTCTTCCTCCGCGTCGCCCGCTGGCACCGCGAGCAACTCGACGCATGCCCCGTCTGCGGGTACGGGGAGGCCCGGACGGATCCGCCGGGAGCGATGGGCTGGTCGGGGGGTGCGCTCCGGCCGCGACCCCGCTGAGACAGCTCCAGGCGCTGGTCGCGCCGTCCGCGGATGCCACGGGGTCCACGGAACCGAGGTCCACTCGGACAAACCAGAACCATCCGGCTGGGGGCCGGGCGGTCGCAGGTTCACATCCTGTCTCCCCGACTCCACGAAAGGCCCGCAAACGCGGGTCTTTCGGCTTCTCAGTTCCCTAGCCGTGTGCGAGGCGACGGGGAACAAGCGGGGAAGATCTTGCCGGGTGGGGGCGAGTTTTCGGCCGCCGTCGCTCTGGCTGCGCTGCACCAGGCCCGACGGGCAGCCGAGCATCTCCGAGCGGTGACGTCGACGCGCGGGGGCGTCTGACGCATCGCATGCGCCTGCTTGTCGCGGCCCGCGGGGCGTTCAGGCGAGGAACCCTCGGTCGATCCGATGAGGTCAGCCTTGGTCGATAGCGATCAGTCGGGCGCGGCCGATCCGGGAAGCGGGCGTTCGCTCGCCGACCGGCGCGAGCACGCCGCCGACCAGCGCGACCAAGCCGGCGACGCTCATGATGAAGCCGCTGAACAGCGCGACCTAGCGGCCGATGACCGAGATCACGCCGGCGACGAGCGAGATATTGCCGGTGACGCGCGCGACCAAGCCGGCGACGAGCGGGACCTGGCAGCCGAGCGCCGGGATCAGGCCGCCGAGCAGCGCGACGCGGCCGTCGAGCAGTCTGAAGTACGTGCAGGTGTCGGGGTCTCGCGTGACTCAGGGCTGGCGCGAGCAGCAGCCGCCGCCGATCGGAGGCGTGCCTCGCAGGACCGTCGAGCCGGAGCGGGCGAGCGCTCGCAAGCGGGGCGCGACCGGGACTCGGCCCTGGCGGATCGCGGGGCAGGGGCGTGCGAGCGCTCTCAAGCCGAGGTCGATCGTCGCACGGCGCTGGCCGATCGCGGAGCGTCGGCGCAGGAGCGCGCCAGCGCGTTCTTCGATGACCTGACCGGTGTGTATGTGCGGGGCGCCGGGCTGATGGAGCTCGAGCGCGAGATTGCGAGAGCGAGACGGTCAGAGCTGCCGCTCGTGCTCGCGTTCGTTGACGTCGACCATCTAAAGGTCATCAACGACTCGCTCGGACACGCCGCCGGTGATCGGCTGCTGCTCGATGTCGCCAACAGCTTCCGGGGCAAGCTTCGCTCGCACGACCTGATCATCCGCTACGGCGGCGACGAGTTCGTGTGCGCATTCGCCGGCCTGGACATGTCCGAGGCGACGACGCGGCTCGCGCTCATCACGGCTGCTCTGGCCGCAGCCCCCGAGCATGGGTCGGTCACAGTCGGCCTGGCACAACTGCGAGAGGGCGACTCACCCGCGCAGCTCGTGGCGCGCGCCGACGCCGCGCTGTACACACAACGCCGCCGCGAGGTCAGCCATGCGACCGAGCGCAGTGGCCGACGAACCGTGGGGTCGGACCGGAGACGATCGCCGGCTCTCGGGCATCGGCCTGAACGGCGGACGTCGACCCGACGTGCAGGCGAGTAACTAGCACCGGATGTCTGCGGTCAGGCCGCCGGCACGCACACCGCCGCTCCCCGGGGTAGGCGACCACCGTCACGTCGAAGCGGCCCGTTCTGTCGACCGTGGTGCTCGACCCGCCGAGACGTTGGCGTTCCAGACGCTGCTGGGCTCCGCGCAGCTGCCGTGGATCGTGGCGACAGTCCGGCGGCGCTGCGAGCTGCGGTCACCAGTCCGGGCGGGACGACCGCCGCCCGCCTGCGTGAGCTCGAGCGCCACGGGGCGCGAGCCGCGTTCTTGGACGCCGTGACGGCGGCCACGCAGCGTTCGCGCGAACTCGGCGGTTGATCAGAGCAGGCCCGCGAGCACCTCGTCGAGGCGCTCGAGCGCCCAGTCGAGCTCGGCGGCTGTGGTGGTGAGGGGTGGCGCGACGCGCAGCGTCGTCTCATGGGTGTCCTTGGCCAGCACGCCGCGCTCCATGAGCCGCTCGCTGGCCCGCCGGGCCGGGAGAGCGTCGTCGACCAGATCGATCCCGAGCCACAGGCCGCGCTGTCGCACCTCACGGACCGATGGGTGGGCGGCGGCTCGCAGCCGGGCGGCTGTGGCGTCGCCCAGCGCCGCGGACTCGTCGATGAGCCGGCCGTCCGCCAGCAGGCGCAGCACCTCGCGGCCGACGGCGCACGCGAGCGGGTTGCCGCCGAACGTGCTGCCGTGCTCGCCCGGGTGGAGGACGCCGAGGACCTCGTCGGTGCCCACGACCGCCGAGACCGGCAGAATGCCGCCGCCGAGCGCCTTTCCGAGCAGGTAGAGGTCGGGCTGCACATCTTCGTGGTCGCACGCGAAGCGCCGGCCGGCGCGGCCGAGACCGGACTGGACCTCGTCGGCGACGAGAAGGACGCCGGCCTCGTCGCAGATCGACCGCGCGGCGGCGAGGTAGCCGTCGGGCGGGATGATGACTCCGGCCTCCCCCTGGATCGGCTCGACGAGGAAGGCGACGGTGTGCTCGCCGACGGCCGAGCGCAGCGCGTCCGGGTCACCGTACGGCACCCGGACGAACCCGGGGGCGAAGGGGCCAAAGCCGGTCCGCGCCAGCGGGTCGTCGGAGAAGCCGACGATCGTGGTCGTCCGGCCATGGAAGTTGCCGGCGCACACGACGATCTCGGCGCGACCCGGTTCGACGCCCTTGCGCTCGTAGCCCCACTTTCGCGCGAGCTTGATCGCCGTCTCGACCGCCTCGGCGCCCGTGTTCATCGGCAGAACACGATCGCTTCCGCAGAACTCGGCCAGCTCGGCGCAGAAGGGTCCAAGCTGGTCGTTGTGGAAGGCGCGGCTCGTCAGCGTCAGCCGCTCGAGCTGCTCCGCGGCAGCGCGGACGAGCCGCGGATGGCGATGACCGAAGTTCATCGCCGAGTAGGCCGAGAGCGCGTCGTAGTAGCGGCGGTCCTCGACGTCGCGCACCCAGACGCCCTCGCCACGGCAGAGCACGATGCGGAGAGGGTCGTAGTTGTGGGCGCCGTGACGGTCCTCGGCCTGGACCGCCTCGTCCGCGTCGGTGCGCGAAGTCACGGGCGCGAGCGTACATGCGGCCGGCGGGTGGCCGATGCCCTGATGGGAAGCTCGTCGAAGTCGGCGTCCGCCGCGGTCGGCGGCGGCGGTGCCTCGAGCCGGACCTCGGGCAGCCATTGGAGCCACCACGGCAGGTACCAGTTCCACTCGCCGAGGAGCTTCATCGCGGACGGCAGCAGCACGGCGCGGACGACCGTCGCGTCGACGAGCACGGCGACGGCCAGCCCGACGCCCATCATCTTGAAGTCCAGGGCGCCGAGGGTTCCGAAGATCGAGAACACGGCGATCATCACCACGGCCGCGCTGGTCACGATCCCGGCGGTGGACTTGATGCCGTGAAGCACCGCCTCCTCGGTGGGCTCGCCGCGGTCGACCGCCTCGCGGATCCGGCTGAGGATGAACACGTGGTAGTCCATCGAGAGCCCGAACAGGATCACGAACAGGAACAGGGGCAGCCAGGCGGTGATCCCTCCGATCGGCGTGAAGCCGAGCAGGCCCTGGAGGTGCCCTTCCTGGAACACCCAGGTCAGGACGCCGTAGGCGGCGGCCACGGAGAGCAGGTTCAAGACGATCGCCTTGGCCGGGACGACGATCGACCGGAACGTCACCAACAGCAGCAGGAACGCCAGCGACAGCACGAAGCCGAAGACCAGCGGCAGGTGACTCGTCATGGTGTCGTTGAAGTCGCGCGATCCGGCGGTCAGTCCGGTCGTGTGCACGCGAACCCCGGGGATCGCCCCGAGCGTGTCCGGGATGATCTTGTCGCGGAGCACGCTGAGCGCCCGGTTGGAGGTCGTGTTCGTGCCAGTGCCCTTCAGCGGGATGGACACGATCGCGAGGTCGCGGCGTGGGTTGACCGTGACCTGCGTGGGATCGCTCATGAGCCCGGTGTCGACGGCATCGATGCGCAGGCGCTCGATCGCGCCGTCGACCGACCCCGAGGTGACGTCGCGCGCCTGCACGGTCACGAACGCCGGCAGCGGCCCGCCGGGGAAGGCCGCCTGGATGCGGTCGTAGGTCTTCATGATCGGGAGGTCGCGGGGCAGGCCCTGCACGCCGGTGTTGACCGTCTGGAGGTGCAATGCGGGGCTGGCCAGCAGGAGCAGCAGCCCGGCGCCGAGGGCGAGCGAGAGCACGGGCCGGCGCAGCGTGCGGTCGAGCACGAAGCTCCACGCGCGGTTCTCGTGCGAGCGGTGCCGGTGCGCGGCGATGACGGGCACGCGGCCCTTCTCGACCCGGTCGCCGAGCTTCGACAGCGTCGCGGGCAGCACCGTCATCGAGCCGACCACGGCGACGGCGACGACGATCATCGTGCCGATGCCAAATGACGTAAAGACCGCGTTGCCGGCCAGCAGCATGCCGGCCATCGCGATCATGACCGTGAGCCCCGAGACCAGGACCGCACGTCCCGACGTGGCGGCCGCGACCGCCAGGGCCTCAGCCGGCGGCCGGCCTGCGTCGCGCTCCTCCATGCGGCGGCGCAGATAGAACATCGAGTAGTCGACGCCGACCGCGAGGCCGATCAGCAGGATCACCGACGAGATCGATTCCTCGACCGGCCAGATCTGGCTCAGCGGAACGATGATCCCGAGGGCGATGAACACGGACGAGAGCCCGAGCAGCAGCGGGATGCCGGCGGCGACCAGCGAGCCGAAGGCCACCACGAGGATCGCGAGCGTCACCGGGAGCGAGAGGAACTCCGCGCGGTGGAAGTCCGACGCGAACGCTTCCGACAGGGCCTTGTTCGAGCTGGCGTCGCCGAACTGCTCGATGCGTAGGTCCGGGTGCGCCCGCTGCGCGGCGGTGGTGGCGTCCAGCGAGCGCTGCACGCGATCCTTCGCCATCTCGGCCTTGCCGAGCAGCTTGAAGGTCACCAGCGCCGAGCGTCCGTCACGCGACACCTGGTTGGCGTTGCGGGCGTCGAGCGGCGAGCGCACGTCCTGCACGTAGCGGGTGCGCCCCAGGCGGGCGACGACGTCGCGAACCCCTGCCACGAACGCCGAGTCGGTCGCGGTCATGCTGCCGCGCGCCTGAACGAGGACCTGCTCGTCGACGCGGTCGGGGAAGCCGGCACGGTTGATCGCGCGGTCGGCACGCTGGGAGTCGCCGTTGCCGACCTGGCTCGGGTCGAGGGTGTTCTGCCCGACTGATCCCGCCAGCACGAAGGCGAAGACGACGAGCACGACCCACCCGAGGATGGCGAGGCGGGAGTGCGCCGCGCTCCAAGCGGCGGCGCGGGCGGCGATATTGGGCCGGTGCATGGTGGGAACCTCGGCGCGGGTCGGAGCGGGCGTTTGCCGGTATGCACGCCACGCTCAACGTACGCTCGCGCGGCACGCCCGCCATCCGCCGTTTGCACGGTCACGCCTGCGCAGAACCCCCGACATCGGAGCTCGGTGCGCGTCTCGCATGCGGACGCCGGCGGCCAGTCCGGGGACAGTCTCTGCCTAGCGGCGCCGGTCTGTGTCCAGGCCTAGACGAGCTGGCGCTGGCACGCGGCGAGCCGTTCGCCGCGATACATGCACGTCTCAGCCTCCGAACGCCGCGCGGACGTCCTCTAGCGATCCGGCGCCGCCGGCCGGAGCCGTCAACAGTTCCGCCTCCTGGGCCCCCTCGGGAACGACGATGGCGGGATCGACGCGAAGCACGGTGTAGCCGCCTACCGCGCCGGCGCCGAACGCCGGCGTGAACACGCGCATCGGGTGGTCGATCGCGCCCTCTCGGACGGCGTCGTGGATCGCGATCGGGATGCTGGCGGCGGAGACATTCCCGACCGTTTCGACGTCGAAGTAGAGGTGCTCACCGTCGAGACCGGCCGCGGTCGCCGACTTGGCGACCATCGACTTGTTGGCCTGGTGCGGTACCACGATGTCGATGGCGTCGAGCAGCGAGCCGCCATCGGGGGCGTCCAGTGCGCGCAGTTCGCCCATCATCTGGTCGAGGTAGCGCTCGACGAGTGCTTTCACCTCCGGGCCGTAGACGGTGAGGTCGTTGTCGAACTCGGGGTTGGGCCAGATGATCGAGTTCACCTGGCTGATCGGGCCGCCGGCGTAGGCCTGCACGACCTCGACGTCGCATGACGCGCCGTCCGCGGCGGGCCCGACGACGAGCGCAGAGGCGCCGTCGCCGAAGATCATTCGCGACGGGCGGACGCTGCCGATCTTGTCCGAGAACTTCTCGGCGCAGACGAGGAGCACCGGCCGTTTCACCTCCTGGAGGAGCCTCACCGCCTCGGCCAGGCCATAAGGGAAGCCCGCGCACGCGGCGATGAGATCGAACGAGCCGTGCGTCTGGAAGATCCCCAGCTGCCCGGACAGCCAGGTCGCCACGGACGGGATCAGTCTCGTGCTCGTGCACGAGCAGAAGATGACCGCACCGATCTCCTCCGGCCGGCGTCCTGCGCCCGCGAGCGCCGCGTGGGCCGCCTGCAGCGAGATGTGCTCGAGGCGCCGCTCCGTGTAGCGCCGCTCCCGGATCCCCGTCTTGTCCTCGATGTCGGCGGCGGTCATCGGCGACCAGCTGTAGGCGGCGTTGCGGACGATGTCCTCGTTCGTGCAGACATGCTCGCCCTTCACGACCGCCAGCGACTCGAGGCGGGGCATTTGTGCGAACTGCTCGCGGACGACCGTGGGGAGGAGCGGCTCGATCGGTTCGCGCGCCTCGGCGGGCGGTGCCGGCCGCTGGCGGGCCGGATGCCCGGCCCTCACACGCCGGATGAACTCGAGCACCTCGTGGCTTCGCGGCACGAACGCGACGACGAAGTCATCGTCACTGATCTCGCCCACCGCTTCGAGCCGCGACTGCGCCAAGTCCCACGGGTACTGGTTGTGGAGCACCATCGCCAGGCGGTGGAGCGGCTCGAGCTCCGGGACCGACTCGCTGCAGTCCAGGATCTCCTCGTAGCTGTGGGTCGGGTAGTCCGGGTCATGCTCCGGAAGACAGAAGGTGAGGTTCGCCGGGTCGCTCGTGATCTCCGCCACGGTCGGCTTCACGGGCGGGAGCTCGGCCGCGTGGTGGCGCTTGTGGCGGAATATGCCGAACAGCCCGCGGAAGATGCCGTCCTCGGCCTTGGCGTCCCAGGTCGCAGGAAGCTCGGCCCACGCCTCCTCGACAGCCGCCACCTTGCGCTCAGCCTGGCCCCAGGGCGTCAGCAGCGGCAGGAAGACGTCGTCCCGATGGCGCGGAAGGTCGCGCCATCGCGTCGGGCGCTTCTCGTACATCGTCATCGCGTAGCGGTTGCCCCAGACCAGGTTCATCGCGAGGTCGCGCAGGAGCGGGGCGCGGGAGTCATACACGCCCGACTCGACCCGTTCGAGGATCTCGGTGCCGGTCGGCGCCTTGGCCTCGAAGTCGCGCTGCACCACCGCTTCGAGCTGCTCCAGCGTCTCGAGGACCGAGAAGTCCAGGTCCGCGCTGAAGTTCGAGGGGAAGACCAGCCGACCGTGGCCGTTGACGACGAAGTGCCTCACGGTTCCCCCACCGGCACTACATGTCCATGCCGCCGTTGACCGCCCACACCTGCCCCGTGATGTAGGAGGACGCGTCGGCGCACAGGAAGTGCACGACGCGCGCGATCTCCTCGGGGCGTCCCAGGCGCGCGAACGGGATCTGCTTCTTGACGCCCTCGAGCACCTTCTCCGGGACGCCGTCGAGCATCTCCGTCTCGATGAAGCCCGGCGCGACCGCGTTGACCGTCACATTGAGGCCGTTCTCGTGCAGCTTGTCCGCCTTGGCGAGCGCCTGCGCGGCCTCGCGCGCCATCGTCGTCGTCAGCCCGAACATGCCGGACTTCGCGGCGGCGTAGTTGGCCTGCCCGATGTTGCCGGTCTGGCCGATGATCGAGGAGATGTTCACGATCCGGCCCGACCCGCGTTCGATCATGTGCTCGAGCGCCGGCTTGGACATGAAGAAGGCGCCCGACAGGTTCACGGAGAGGACCTTGTTCCAGTCGTCCGCGGACATCTTCAGTACAGGCTTGTCGTTGGTGATGCCGGCGTTGTTGACGAGGATGTCTAGACGGCCGTGCTCGTCGATGACCTCGTCCACGACGCGCGCGCAGTCCTCGCACTCGCCGACGTTGCCCTGGTGGATGCTGCCGGTCGCGCCGGACTTCTCGATCGCCTCGAGGTGACCCTCGGCCGCCTCCGTGTTGGAGGAGTAGCCGGCGGCGACGATCGCACCCTGAGCGGCCAGGCTGTGACAGATCGCCGCGCCGATGCCGCGCGTGCCGCCGGTGACCAGTGCCACCCGGCCTTCGAGCTTGCGCGGGCCGATGCCGGTCGCGGGCGGTGCCTGTGTCTCGGTGGTGCTCATGGTTCGTCTCCTCCTCTAGCGAGCGGAGCGCCTCTCGAGCCACCCCGCGAGGCGGTTCTCCTTGCTCCTCCTCGCTCCTGCGTGTACCGAGGCCCTCGGGTGCTGAAACCCGAGGTTCTGAACCGACAGCCGCTAAATCCATCACGACACTCCGCCTACACTGCGCGCGGCATGGGCCACGTCATCGGTCTACTGCGGCGTCTCCTGCGCCGAGTCGCGCTTGCGGTCGTCGCCGCGCAGGCCGTGACGGCCGGCGCGCTGATCGCCGTCGACTCGTGGCGCAAGCGCATGCGACCCCGCGAGGCGACGTTCCCGCGGACCGAGGCTGCCGATCTCCCGCTCGGCGAGTCGACCGTCACCGTCTACACCTACGGCACGGTCCTGTACGACGACATGCTCGCGGCCATCGAGGGGGCGCGCGAGCGCGTGCTGTTCGAATCGTTCATCGTCAAGGACGACGAGGTCGGTCAGCGCTTCAAGACGGCGTTGATCGCTGCCGCCGAGCGTGGCGTCGAGGTGTTCGTGATCTACGACGTGTTCGCGAACCTCGTCGTCAGGCGCGCGTTCTTCGACTTCCCCCCGTCGGTGAACGTCGTGCGCTACCCGGCCCTGAAACCCGGGATGCTGCTTCTGGACGTGCGCAAGTCCGGTCGCGACCACCGCAAGCTGCTGGTCGTCGACGGCGAGATCGGCTTCGTCGGCGGATACAACGTTGGCAGCGCGTACGCGACGCAGTGGCGCGACACCCATCTGCGTGTCCGCGGGCCCTCGGCGTGGGAGCTCGAGAACGCGTTCGTCGACTTCTGGAACCAGCATCGCGCGCCGGCGCAGCCCAGCCTGCCCGAGCGCGGCTCGACCCTGTGGGAGTCGAGGCTGCGGGTGCACCGCAATGTGCCCTCGCAGCTGATCTACCCGATCCGTGGCATGTACCTCGAGGCGATCGACCGCGCGTCCGAGCACATCTCGATCACGCAGCCGTACTTCATCCCCGACCGGACGATGCTGCGGGCGCTGCTGGCCGCAGCCCGGCGCGGCGTCGACGTCCGCGTGCTCGTGCCCGCGGCCTCCAACCACGTGATCACGGACTGGCTCTCGCGTGGCTTCTACGCGGCGTTGCTCCGGGGTGGAGTGACCATCTGGAGGTTCGAGCACGCGATGATCCACGCCAAGACGATGACCGTCGACGGGCGGTGGAGCACGATCGGCACCGCGAACATCGATCGCCTGAGCCTGACCGGCAACTACGAGGTCAACGTCGAGATCTTCGATCGCGGAGTGGCGCAGCACCTCGAGCGGGTCTTCGCCACGGACCTCTCGAACGCGACGCAGCTCACCACGGCCGAGTGGGAGCGGCGCGGCACGCTCACGAAACTGACCGAGCAGCTTCTCGCCCCTCTGCGCCCGCTGTTGTGAGATCCCCGCGTCCCGCCACTGGGCGATTGCTCGCGCGGGGCCGCCCGCGGCCGTCGCCGCGACTCAGGGCTGTTGCTGCTGAGCCTGGTCCTCGAGATCCTGCACGCGTCTGTCGAGGTCTTTGACGTCCTGACTGAGCGTCTGCACACTCTGCTCGAGCTTGTCGATCGACGAGCGAGCTTGCTCATCCGTCCCGCCGTCGTTGCTCGAGGCCGCGGAATCCGACTGCTTGGCGACCTTGTCGCTCAGGGCCTTGACGTCGTCGGAGAGCTGGCTGACCTGGCTCTTGGTCGCCCGAGTCTTGACATCGGCCTCCAGCGCATCGACGCGGTCGTCCAGGTCGGCGACCTGCTGGCTGCTCGCCCCCGCGCCGGCATCGCTCACGTCGTCTTTGGTGAGCACCGCGTAGACCGCCACCGCGAGCGCTGCGACGGCGATCAACCCGACAATCGCTAGCGCGGTACGCAGCGATCGGAGCTGGTCGAGCAGGAGCTCGGTGCGATACGGGTCCTCCACCGGCGCGGCGACCTCGCGCTCGACGCCCACCCTGGCCGGCGGTGGGGTCGCGGGAGGCAGCGGCCGGGTCGGCTCTTCGGGGGGATCTTCGGGGGGAGGTGGCGTGGACACGAATCCGGGGCCTGCCTGACTGCCCGATGACGAACCGAACACCGGTCCGGCGTTGGCAGGCAAGAGTGCCACATCAACCGGCGGCCGGATCGTCCGACGCTGCATCCACCTCGCGCAGGCAGACCGCTTCGCGGCGTGCCTGCGGCGTCATCGACTTCGTCGAGACACGCCGACGCGCCTGACCGGCCAGCCGGGAGAAGGCCGGGGTCCAATCCGGAGTCCACGCCGTGCGCGACTCAGGGCAACTGTGGGCAACCGAAGCCCGCTCAAGCGCTCGGTACCCATGAGCGTCGGCGCGGTCAGCCAGCCGCGGGCGCGCTGATCGCGCCGCGTACGCTCGCCAGCAGCGCCGCCTCGACCTGCGCCGCGGGGATGCGCCCCGCGGAGAGCTCGCCGCTTGCGGCGTGGACGAGTGCGAGCAGGATCGAGAGATGCCAGATCGCGGGGACGTCTGGGCGGAAGGTCCCGTCGCGCTGGCCGCGTTCGACCAGGGGCTGGAGGACGGCGAGGACGGGTTGATGGATGGCGTGGAGGTCCGCGTGGGGGAGGCGCGTGTTGACCTCGACCAGGGCGTGGAAGCGCCCGAGGTTGCTCCACGCCGCAGCCACCACCCGCTCGAGCGCATCCCGGGCTTCGCCGCGCGTGGGCTCGGCGGCCTCGATGGCCTGCGTGACCTCGGCGATCGCGCGTTCGGTGACGGCGGCGATGAGCGCTTCGCGGGTGGGGAAGTGGACGTAGATCGTCGCCCGGACCACGCCCGCCCGGCGAGCGATCTCGGCCATGCTGGACTCGGGATCGCTCGCCAGCGCGTCGAGCGCGGCATCGAGGATGCTGTCGAAGCTGCGCTGGGCGTCTGCGCGTCGGGTGGGCGGCATCGTGGTCAGTGGACGGAGACCGGCGGGGAGAGCCGGAGCTTCGGCAGGAAGCTGGCGGCCGAGGGCAGGATCGCAAGCGCGAGGACGCCGGCGGCGGCGGCGAGCGCGGCGGCGACGATGAACGCCTCGCCGATGCCGCTCGTGAGCGCGGCCGAGGAGCCGGGCGCGCCCAGCGACCCGGTCGCGATCGTGGCGAGGACGGCGATGCCGAGCGAGCCGCCGATCTCGTGGCCGGTGGTGTTCAGGCCGGAGAGCATGCCGGTCTCCTCCCCGGCGGCGCCGGTGAGCACCGAGACCGAGACGCCGACGAGCGCGACGCCGAGGCCGACACCGGCGATCAGCATGCCGGGCAGGAGGTCGGCGGCGTAGCTGCCGCCGGCGTCGACGCCGCTCAGCAGCAGCATCCCGCCGGCCGTGACGGCGAGCGCGCCGGCGAGCGCGACGCGAACGCCGGCGTGGCCGATGACGTGGGTCCCGAGGTGGACGCCCACGGCGAGGGCCGCCGCCATCGGCACGAACGCCAGTCCGCTCGCGAGCGGCCCGGTCCCGAGCACGGTCTGCAGGTAGATCGAGCTGAGCAGGAAGGTGCCGAACAGCACGGCCGAGACGGCGAGCATCATCAGCGAGCCGCCGCCGACGCCGCGGTCAGCCAGGCGCCGGACCTCGAGCAGCGGCTGGGTGGTGCGCAGCTCGAGCGCGGCCAAGGCGGCGAGGCCCACGAGGGCCGCGGCGCCGAGGCCGAGGGTCTGCGCCGACGCCCAGCCCGCGGTGTCGGCCTGCGACGCGGCGAACACGAGCGATCCGAGGCTCAGGGTCGCCAGCAGCGCGCCGCGGAGATCGAGGCCGCGCCACCGGGGCGGCAGCGAGTCGGCGGGCACGACCTTCACGGCGGCGTGGGCCAGTGCGAGCCCGACGGGCAGGTTGATGAGGAAGATCAGGCGCCAGTCCACGAGCTCGGTGAGGGTGCCGCCGAGCAGGACGCCGAACGCCGCGCCGGCCCCGCCGACGGCGCCCCAGGCGCCGAGCGCCCTGGCCCGCTCCCCGCCGTGGGTGAACGCGGCCATGATGATCGCGAGCGCCGCGGGCGACAGCATCGCGGCGCCGAGACCCTGACCGGCGCGCGCGGCGAACAGCGACGCTGCGCCGCCGGCGAGCGCCGAGGCGAGCGATGAGAGCGTGAAGACGCCCAGGCCGGAGAGGAACACGCGCCGGCGGCCGAGCAGGTCGGCGGCACGGCCGCCGAGCAGGAGCAGGCTGCCGAAGATCAGCGAGTAGCTGGTGATCGTCCAGCCGATGTCACCGCCGCTGATGTGGAGGTCCTTGGCCATGTCGGGAAGGGCGACGTTCACGGCCGAGATGTCGAGGATGACCATCAGCTGCGCGATGCACAGCAGGATCAGCAGGCCGGTTCGGGATCGGCCGGCGGGCTGCGGTGAAGAGGGACGGCGGCGATGGTGCATGGCTACGCTCCAGGCTCTAAATCAGACAGTAGTGTCTGGACTATGAAATCAGACAGTGGTGTCTGAGAAAAGGGGAGGTAGCCGTACCGAGCCGAGCGGCGCATCGCTCGGTGTCTTGCGGGCGCTCTCTCAGGATCCGGCGGGCTGGAAGAGCTCGATGGGGTGCTCAGCGTTGACGAACTCGTCAGGCATGCTCGCTGACCTCCTGGATGCCGGTGGTGTGTGCGATCGCCGCGAGCAGGAAGCCGATCCGCATCTCCAGCTCCGCGGCGGTGTGCTCGAAGGCAGGCACGGTCTCGTCGTCCGTTCCCGGCTCTCGTGCCGGGTCGCGGACGCTCCAGTGCATCGCCTGCGGCGCGCCGGGGAACTCGGGGCAGACCTCGCGCACGCGGTCGCAGAGGCTGATGACGTAGTCGAAGCGCTGGTCGGTGAACTCGGCGAGGTGCTTGGAGCGGCGGCCCGCGAGATCGATCCCCCGCTCGCGCATCACTCGCACCGCGTTGGGGTGCAGTGGCTTGGGATGACTGCCGGCGCTGGCCGCGCGCACCGCGCCGGCGGACATCTGCTCGGCCAGCGCCTCGGCCATCTGCGAGCGCGCGCTGTTGCCGGTGCACAAGAACAGGATCTGCGCCGGCGCGGCGCCCGGCTCGCGCGCGGCGCGTGGGCGCGGGGTGGGGGCCAGGCCTGGATGCAGCGACGTGCCGGCGCTCGAGAGCAGCTCCGCGCAGCGGGCCACGTCGAGGACGTAGTAGGTGTCCCGCCCGTCTGCTGCGCTGCGACGCATCGAGACGAGGCCGCCATCCCGTAGCCGGCGCAGGTGGTAGGAGATCAGGCTCTGGCGGCGGCCGGCCAGCTCGCAGAGCTCTCCGACGCGCCGGTCGCTGCGTGCCAGCTCACTCAGCAGCCGCCACCGCAACGGGTGGCCCGCCAGCTGCAGGAACCGCGGTGGCGAGCCCGCGCCATTGGCGACCGTGACGATCACTCGACGCACGATACATCAACTTGATTTGATGCGTTATCCGTGCATGTCCGAGGACCCGCAGCCGCCCCGAGCTTCGCTGTGATCCTGCGCGAGTGGGGGCGGATCGGGTGCGTCGGCTTCGGCGGGCCGCCGGCCCATATCGCGCTGCTGCGCGAGCTCTGCGTCGAGCGGCGCCGATGGATCAGCCCCGACGAGTTCGAGCACGGCATCGCCGCCACCAACCTGCTCCCGGGGCCGGCGTCGACGCAGCTCGCGATCTACTGCGCGTGGCGGCTGCGCGGCGTCCCCGGCGCGCTCGTCGGTGGCATCAGCTTCATCGTGCCGGGGTTGATCCTGATCATCGCGCTGGCGGCGCTCTTCCTCGGCTCACCGCCGGAGTGGATACGCGGGATCGGCGCGGGGGCGGGCGCCGTCGTCGCCGCCGTGGCGGTGCAGGCGGGGACGAGCCTGATGGGTCCGAGCTGGCAACGCGCGCACGGCACCCAACGCGCGCGCTGGGTTGCGTACGTGGTCGCCGGCGCTGTGGCCGCCGCGCTGGTCGGGCCGTGGCTGGTGCTCGTGCTGCTCGCGTGTGGCGCGATCGAGCTCGGCTGGCGCCGGAGTGGGCAGGCGCGCGGGCTCGCCGCGCTCTCACCGTGGCCGTTCGTCCTGGCCGTAGCCGGCGCGGGCGGCCTCGGGAGCCTGTGCTGGATGGCGTTCAAGGTCGGCGCGCTCTCCTACGGCGGAGGCTTCGTGATCATCCCGCTGATGCAGGGCGACGCCGTCACCCGCCACGGCTGGATGACCAACGGCGAGTTCCTCAACGCGGTCGCGCTCGGGCAGGCGACGCCCGGCCCGGTCGTCCAGACCGTCGCGGTCGTCGGCTATGCGGCACACGGCCTCGAGGGCGCACTGCTGGCCGCCGTCGTCGCGTTCGCGCCGTCGTTCTGGTTCATCGCGCTCGGTGCCGAGCGCTTCGACCGCCTCCGTACCGACCAGAACCCCAGGGCCTTCCTCGACGGCGCCGGCCCAGCCGCTATCGGCGCAATCGTCGGCTCGGCGATCCCGCTCGCCGCTGCACTCGGTGAGACCTGGCAGTACGCGGTGCTGGCCGGGGGTGCGATCTGCCTGCTCGCGCTGCGGCGTGGCGTGGTGCTCACGCTCCTGCTGGCCGCCATGGCCGGCGCCGTCATCGCGGTGGCGGGCGGCCCGCTCCCCGCCTGACCGCAGCCGGCGAGTCCAGCACCGGGTAGGAGACCCTCGTGTCGATCACGCAGTGGCTGCTTCTGGCACTCGGCGTCTCGCTGGCGATCTATGTTCTCGCCGTCCTCGCACTGGTAGCGGCGGGGCGCCGGAGCGATGCCCGCGCGCTCGCCGGCTTCATCCCGGATTGCCTGGGCCTGATCAAGCGCCTGATGGGCGACCCGCGCGTCCCTCGGCGTCGCAAGCTCCTGCTGGGCCTGATGGTCGGATACTTGGCGATGCCGATCGATCTCGTCCCCGACTTCATCCCAGTCGCCGGGCAGCTCGACGACGCCATCCTCGTCGCCGTCGTCCTGCGCCTGGCGCTGCGATCCGGCGGCGAAGTGCTGCTCGAGGAGCATTGGCGCGGTCCGCCACGAACGCTCGAGCTCGTCCGGCGCCTCGCCTTCACCCGCCGGCGTCCGCGATCGCGCGGCGGCTCGTGAGCCACTCGCGAAGGAAGGCAGGAGCGCCGGCGCCGTCAGGACCTGCGGGATGAGGTCGTCGTCGGAGAGGTCGCCGGGCGTGAAGTCGAACGCGAGGCCGGAGTGGAAGTGCGTGAGCGAGGCGACGATCACGATCGCCGTGCTCAGCAGCGCCACGATCCACAGCACGGTCGTGATCGCGCCGACCGCCGCGACCCGCCGGTAGAGCGAGAAGAGCACGATCGCGACGACGATCAGCGAGAGGCCGTGGATCTCGATCCACGACATGTCGGGGATCAGGTACCCGAGGTACTGGATCAGCCCGATCACGCCGGTGGACATGATCAGCGGGATCGTCACGAACGGCCCGATCCCGCACATCTGGGTCATGTTGATCGCGACCGCCGAGCGCAGCCCGATCGTGCGCTCGAAGCCCTCGTCGTTCACCGCCACGGCCCGCTCTTTCCCGGCGATGCCTCCGATCAACCCTGCCGGGGCTTGGCGGCCGCGAGCCAGGCCAGCACGCTCGTCGTCGCGGCGTGCGTCTGCAACTTGTCCGACGGCGTGCCGAGCGCGCTGATCGGCCGGCCGTCCCAGGTGCGCAGGTACAGCCCGTCCGGCCTTGCGGCATGGGCCAGCGCCTCGGCGCCGACCGAGCCGGCGATCCGGTACCAGCGCGGGTGGTGATCGATGCGGTAGGCCGCGAGCAGGGACCGGAGGTAGATCGCGTCGAACTGCGGGCCCATCGTGAGGGTCGGGAAGTGCGCGGCCGTCACTCGCAGCAGGTGCTCGCCCTTGTGGCAGTACGCCTGTCGGCCGGTGGCGCGGCAGAGGCGCAGGAACGCCTCGGCCATCGGCCCCTCGACGTAGGGCATCGGGCGCCTCGGGCTCGATCGCGCGCCGTAGAGGCCGTCCGGCGCGCGGATGGTCCGGTCGGCCCAGCCGATGTACTTCTGCGCGAGCGCGAGGTAGCGCGGCTGGTGCGTCACCTCGTAGAGCCCGGCCGCGGTGAGCGTGCCGCCGGCGAGGCCCTCACTCGCCTTGAACGCATGCAGGTCGTTCCACCAGATGCCGCCGGCGACCGGGTCCCACCCGGAGTCGATGAACCGCAGCGAGCGTGCCGCGTCGGCGAGGAACCGGCGGTCGTGCGTTGCGCGGTACGCGTCGAACTGCGCGACGCCCCACCACCCCTCGTCGTCGTACCAGGTGCGCCCCGCCTTTCCCGGCGGCGTGCGGCTGTAGCCCGGCACGGGTTGCAGGTCAGGGTTCCAGTAGCGCTCGGCTCCTATGCCGAAGCGGCGGGCAGCGGCAACGTTGGCCCGGGAGGGATCGGCGATCGCGACCGCGTTGTAGGCGCCGAACAGATGGACGATCCCCCACAGCGTCGCCCTCCAGCGGTGCCCCGTAGCGGGCAGGTACTGGTCGTACCAGCCGCGCCGCGGATCCCACCAGGCGCGAGCGCGTGCGACGCCCGCGCGGGCGGCGGCCAGGTCCACGGGCGGCGCGGGAGCCGCGAGCGGAGCCAGGGCATGGTGCGGTCGCGCCGCCCGGTGCACCGAGGCAGAGCCGCAGCCCGCGACGGCCACGGCGACCGCGATCGTGATTGCCGCGTACCGCTTCGTCGCGTGGTCGAGTCCGATCATCTCCCGGAGGAGTGGTGGGCGACGGGACGGTCGCGCGGGTGGTGGGCGGCCACGTTGTGACGCACCTGCGCGGCCGCGGCGATGACGACGCAGACCACGAAGACGACCAGCAGGAGGTCGGCGATTCGCTCTGTCCAGTGCACGCAGGCGACACTAGGCGCGGCCCCTGATCGCAACGTGAGCGCTCCATGGGGATCGTGTTGGGTTCAGCGCCCGCGTGCGACCGACGGCGGCGCCGCCGAGCCCGCCGTGCCCCAGCGCGTCGGGCGCGCCGATACGCGGTACGACAACCGCCCGCCGTGCGCGATCGCGGCGCGCGTGAGCCACGTCCGCCGGACCGGCCGGCCGTTCAGGGTCCCCGCGGCGATGAAGCGCCGGGCCGCGGTGGTCCCCGGCGCGTCGATGGTGAGCGTCCCGCCCTGGCGCGAGCCGACCGCGCCCAGCTTCAGCTCGGCGTGCGGGAACTGCGGCGTGCTCACGACGAAGAAGCCGGCGCCGCTCATGGTGGGATAGAGACCGAGCGCGCTCAGCACGTACCAGGCCGACACGGTGCCGAGATCGTCGTTGCCCGTCATGCCTTCGGGCCCGTTGCGGAACAGCGTCTCGGCCGCGCGCACCACGGTCGCCGTCTTCCAGGGCTGGCCCGTCCAGGCGTACAGGTACGGGGCGTGCAGGTCGGGCTCGTTGTTCGGGTTGTACGTCTCGGCCCCGTAGAAGTCGAGCGGGTGCTCGACCCAGCGCCGGCGCGCGGCGGCCTCCGGGGCGCCCAGCAGCGCCGGGTACGCGAAGAAGCGATCGAGCTCACGGCTCGCCGCGCGCCGTCCTCCCAGCCGGCGGACGAGCTCGGCGGGGTTCTGCGGGACGAGCCAGCGGTACTGCTGCGGGCTGCCCTCGTGGAACGCCCGGACGTCGCTCGGGCGCCAGTGCCCGTCGCGCCCGCGCGGCAGGAACAGGCGCGCCCGCCGGTTCCACAGTGTGCGGAAGCTGAGGCTGCGGTGGGCGAAGAGCCGGGCGTCGCCGCCGTGGCCGAGCGCGCGCGCCATCAGCGCGAGCGACGCGTCGGCGGCGGCGTACTCGAGCGTCGCCGAGGCCGGTCGCCGGCAGTCGCTGTCGGAGCCCTTGCTCGGGCAGTCCGTTCCCACCGGGATGTAGCCGCGCCGCGCGTAGGAGCGGATCCCGGCGCGCCCGTTCGCCGGCGAGCGAGCCGGTGGCCGGCGCAGCGCGTTGGCGCGCAGCGCGCGGTACGCCTCCTGCTCGTGGCCGGCGAGCAGCCCGGCTGACCAGTTCTCGACCAGGAACGGCGTGACGGAGTCGCCCGTCATGACGTTCGTCTCCGACCCGGCGAGCGACCATCGCGGCAGCCAGCTGCCGGCGCGGGTGTCGGCCACGATCGAGAGCGCCACGTCGCGGGACACCTCGGGCGCGAGGAGCTCGAGCAGCTGGTTCTGGGTGCGGAAGGTGTCCCACAGCGAGAGGTTCCCCATCGGCGTGTGGTCGGTCGCGACCCGCACCTTGCCGTCCATGGCGGGGTAGGCGCCGTCGACATCGCCGATCACGTTGGGGTGCAGGAAGGCGTGGTAGAGCGCCGTCGTGAAGGCGGCGCGGCCGTCGGGCGAGCCGCCGGCGACCTTCGCGCGGTCGAGCATCGAGGCCCAGCGCCCCGAGGCCTGGCCCGCCACCTCGTCGAAGCGCTTCCCGTCGGCCTCCGCCGCGAGGTTGCGCCGCGCGCCGCCGAGGCTCGCGTAGGAGATGCCGACCTGGAGCCCGACGCTCCGGCCCGCGGTCGTGTCGAACCGCACCCAGGCGCCGTTGGACCCGGCTCCCGCCGCGCTCTGGCGGCCGCCCGGGGCGAGGCGCCCACCGCGCCACGTCCCGGTGTGCGCGAACGGGCGGTCGAAGCGCGCGGAGAAGTAGACGCGGTGGCGGTCGGACGAGCCGCAGAACCCGCCCGCCTCGACGGAGCCCTCGAGCGTCCGGTCGCCGATGACCTGGATGCTGGAGGAGCGCACCGGCATGTTCGCCCGGCCGACGTCGAACAGGACGTTGGCGCGCGCGGTGGGCGGGAAGCTGTAGCGGTGCCAGCCCGTGCGCGTGGTGGCGCTGAGCTCCGCCCGCACGCCGTACTTCGTGAGGTCCACGGCGTAGTACCCGGGGCGCGCGGTCTCGGTGTCGTGGGCGTAGTGCGAGCCGAAGCTGCGGGGGTCGGACGAGGCGACTGCGCCCGTGGTCGGCATCACGCGCACCTCGCCGAGCGCGCCGCACCCGACGCCCGACAGGTGGGTGTGGCTGAAGCCGTCGATCCGCGTGTTGTCGTGGTCGTAGCCGGCCTTGCCTCCGTTGTCGGGGCTGAGCTGGACCATGCCGAACGGCACGGTGGCGCCCGGGAACGTGTTGCCGCTGTCCTGCGTGCCGATGAACGGGTTCACCAGCGACAGCGGCGGCTCCTGGATGGCGGGGGCCTGGGCGGGATGGGTCGCGACCAGCAGCACGGCCAGTGCGATCGCGCACGCCAACGCCACCCGCCCCAGCCTGTGGCTGGAGGCGGCTCGTGAGGGCACAGCCGCGGCACCTTAACGGCTCAGCCCGGAGGGATGTGCCCGATCGCGTAGGACGCGCCGACCGCGCACGTTGCGATCGCGAGCCGCCAGCTCCCCGACGCAGCCGCGAACGCCAGCGGCCATGCGAGGTACCACGGCAGCAGGTAGCCCGAGGTGGCGACCACGGTCAGGAGCGCCCACCCCGCGGCCGGCAGCGGGTCCCCACCGCGGAGGACGTGGACGAGCAGCCCGGCGATCACGATCGCCGCGCCGACGTGCAGCACGCGCATCTCCTGCGGCGTGACCGCCGGCCACCCGACCGCGAAGGCGACGCCGCGCGGGAGGCTGCCCATGTCGGTGAGCCCCTGCTGCAGGCGCAGCTGGGTGAACATGCCCATCGCGTGGTCGGGGAACGCACTGAACGCGACCGCCACGACGAGCGCTGCCCCGGTGGCGAGGCCGGCCAGCAGCCGCAGCCGGCCGCGTGCGCGGTGCGCGACCAGGAACGGGATCACGAGGCCGGCGCTGAGCTTGATCGCCGCGGCGGCGACCAGCGTGACCCCGGCCGTCATCGGCCGCTCGGCGAGCAACAGCGCGGTGCCGCCCAGCACCAGCAGCATCATCAGCAGGTCGTTGTGCGCGCCCGCGACCGTCCACACCAGCACGATCGGGTTGAGCCCGAACACCGCGACCGCCCGCGCCGCCGAGCTGCCCCGGCGGTGGGCGATCCAGCCCACCAGCGCGGTGCAGCCCAGGCTCGCAAGCCCCGCGACCGCCTTGAACGCCCACAGCGCCTGCGCGACGGTGAGCAGCCCGAGCGGGCGCGCGCCGAGCGTGAAGAGCGGTCCGTAGTCGGTGACCGAGCGGCGCCAGTGGACGAACACGAAGACGGGGTCGTGGCGTACCGCGCGCGGGGTGAATACGTACGGGTCCAGGTGGTAGCGCCCGAACAGGCGGGCGACGTCGATGTAGCTGAAGACGTCGTTCGAGAGCAGCGGCGGCGCGAGCAGGAAGGCCAGGTTCAGGATCACCGCGGCCGCCGCGATCCAGCGCAGGCCGATGCTGGGCGCGAGCGCCACCACGGCGGCGTAGGCCCCGGTCAGGACGGCCAGCTCGACGAAGAAGACGCGCAGTGGCGTGGAGATGCCCATGCCCGAGAGCGGGCCGGCGATCCAGCCCGCCCACGCCCGGATCAGGCCGGGAACGAGGAAGCCGTGGTCGGCGGCCGCCCCCGCCAGCGCGATCAGGACTCCGGAGACCGCCACCGTGGCCAGCGCGAGGACGCCGGCCGCGCGGGCGAGCGCGGTGGTGGTGGGGCGATGGGCTGCGGGAGCGCTGACCGCCACGCCTCCGAGCGTAGGCCCGGTTCCTCATCGCTACGTGAAGGTGCGCCGCAGTGCGTGCGTGTGCGATCTTGGCCGCCCCCGGCGACCAGGAGCAGCGACGGAACCCTATTTCGATCTCGGCAGCTACACGCGTGGGACGTCGACGGCGTCGACGAGCGCCCAGCTGTGGTTCGACCGCGGGCTCGTGTGGTCCTACGCGTTCCATCACGAGGAGGCGATCCGCTGCTTCGAGCGCGCGGTGGAGCACGACCCGGGCTTCGCGCTCGCCCACTGGGGGATCGCCTACGCGGTCGGGCCGAACTACAACAAGCAGTGGGAGGCGTTCGACCCGGTCGACCTCGCGGCGTCGCTCGAGAAGGCGTGTGCCGAGCTCGCGGCCGCGCGCGCGTGCGCCGACCGCGCCGCGCCGGTCGAGCAGGCGCTCGTCGAGGCGCTCGCCAGCCGCTACCAGGCCAACGATCCGGCGGCCGACCTCGTCGCGTGGAACGCCGACTACGCCGACGCGATGCGTGACGTCTACCGCGCGCATCCCGACGAGCTCGACGTCGCGGCGCTGTTCGCCGACGCGCTCATGAACCTCACGCCGTGGGAGCTGTGGGATCGCTTCACGGGCCTGCCGTCCGAGGGGGCGGCGACGCTCGAGGCCAAGGAGGTGCTCGAGCGCTCGCTCGCGCTCCCCGGCGGGCGCGCGCACCCCGGGCTCACCCACCTCTACGTGCACCTGATGGAGATGTCGCCGGTCCCCGAGCAGGCGCTGCCGGTCGCGGACGGGCTGCGCTCGCTCGTCCCCGACGCCGGCCACCTCGTGCACATGCCGACGCACATCGACGTGCTGTGCGGCGACTACAAGAGCACGCTCGACTCGAACCTGCGCGCGATCGAGGTCAACGAGAAGTACGTCGCGCAGGAGGGCCGGGTCGGGTTCTACGCGCTCTACCACGCGCACGACCGCCATTTCGCGATCTACGCGGCGCTGTTCCTCGGCCGGTCGGAGGTCGCGCTGCGCGTCGCCGCCGACCTCGAGGCCTCGCTGCCGGAGAAGGTCCTGCGGATCGAGCAGCCGCCGATGGCCGACTACCTCGAGGCGTTCGTCCCCATGCGCGTGCACGTGCTCGTCCGCTTCGGGCTGTGGGAGGAGATCCTCGCGCTGCCGCTGCCCGGCGACCCTGAGCTCTACTGCACGACGACGGCGATGACCCATTACGCGCGCGGCGTCGCGTACGCGGCGACCGGGCGGGTGGCGCAGGCGGAGGCGGAGCGCGAGGCGTTCCTCGCCGCCGTCGCGCGCGTGCCCGACTCGCGCTTCCTCTTCAACAACACGAGCCAGGACATCCTCGCCGTCGCCGGCGCGATGCTCGACGGCGAGCTCGAGTACCGCCGCGGCCACTTCGACGCGGCGTTCGAGCACCTCCGCCGGGCGATCGCGCTTGACGACGCGCTGCCCTACGACGAGCCGTGGGGCTGGATGCAGCCGACCCGCCACGCCTACGGCGCGCTGCTGCTCGAGCAGGGCCGGGTCGAGGAGGCCGAGACCGTCTACGCCGAGGATCTGGGCTACGTCGCGGCGATCCCGCGCTCGTCATGGCACCCCGGGAACGTCTGGAGCCTGCACGGCTACCACGAGTGCCTCGTCCTGCTGGGGAAGGCCGAGGCGGCGGGCATCGTCAAGCAGCAGCTGGACGTCGCGCTCGCCCGCGCCGACGTCCCGATCGAGTCCTCGTGCTTCTGCCGGATGGCTGACGCCGCTTAGCGCAGCAGCTTCGTCCTGACGTCGGCCTTGAGCACCTTGCCGAGGCGTGAGCGAGGCAGCTCCGGCCAGAGCTCGACCTGCTTGGGCGCCTTCACGGATCCGATCCGCGCCTTCACGAACGCGACCAGCTCGTCGGGCTCGACGTCGCCGCCGGCCTCGATGACGGCGGTGACGCGCTCGCCCCACTTGTCGTCCGGCAGCCCGACGACCGCGCAGTCGCGCACCGCCGGGTGCTGCATCAGCGCCTGCTCGACCTCGGCGGAGTAGACGTTGAAGCCGCCCGTGATGATCATGTCCTTGAGGCGATCGACGATGAACAGGTAGCCGTCGTCGTCGAGGTAGCCGATGTCGCCCGTGTGGTGCCAGCCGTGCTTGGACGCGGCCTCGGTCGCCTCGGGGTTCTTGTAGTAGCCGGCCATCACGAGCGAACCGCGCACCACGATCTCGCCGCGCTCGCCGGCCGCGAGCAGGGCGCCGGAGTCCGGGTCCATGATCCCGACGGTGACCAGCGGCGCGGGGCGGCCGGCCGAGGCGAGGCGCTGCGTCGCGACCGTCCCGTCGGCGTTGTAGTGGTCCGCGGGCGGCAGCATCGAGACCATCATCGGCGCCTCGGTCTGGCCGAACAGCTGGGCCATCGGGCCGATCACGCGCAGCGCCTCCTCGAGCCGCGCGGTGGACATCGGCGCCGCGCCGTACCAGAAGCACTGCAGCGATGAGAGGTCGGTGCTGCTGATCGCCTCGTGGCCGAGCAGCATGTAGATCAGCGTCGGCGGCAGGAACGTGTGCGTGATGCGCTCGCGCTCGATCAGCGCGAGGAACTCGCCGACGTCCGGCCTCGGCATCACGACGATGCGCCCGCCGCGCGTCATGACGGGGAAGCACAGCACGCCCGCGGCGTGGGTGAGGGGGGCCAGCGCGAGGTACGCGGGGCGGCCGCTGAACGGGTAGCCCAGCAGCGTCATCGCGGTCATCGTCTCGAGGTTGCGGCTGGTGAGCATCACGCCCTTCGGCAGCCCGGTCGTGCCGCCGGTGCCGACGAGCATCGCCAGGTCGTCCACGAGCTCGGCCGTGACATCGCCCCCGCCCACCCCGCCGAGCCAGTCGTCGAGCTCGTCGAGGCGGACCTTCAGCCGGATGTCGAGCTGGTCGGCCATCGGCGCGTAGCTCGGGTGGTAGATCAGGCACTCGCAGTCGAAGAGCTCGAGCAGCGCGCGGTTCTCGGCGATCTCGTTGCGCGGGTTGATCGGGCACCACACCGCGCCGCGCCGTGCGATGCCGAACACGCACGCGAACGCGACGGCGTTGTTGGAGCTGAGGATCCCGACCTTGCCGCCGGGCTCGACGCCGTCGCGCGCGAGCGCGCCCGCGACACGGTGGCTGAGGTCCTGGACGTCGCCGTAGGACAGCGTGCGGTCGCCCTCGACCAGGCAGGGCGCGTCGCGGCCGAGCGACGCGCCCTTGTCGAGGTAGTCAGTGAGCGAGCCCACCGCGCGTCACATGCCCATCCCGCCGTCGACCGGCAGCCCGGCGCCGGTGATGAAGCGCGCCTGGTCGGAGGCGAGGAACACGACCGCGTCGGCCATGTCCGACACCTCGCCCAGCCGGCCGGCCGGGGTCAGCTCGATCACGGCGCCGACCGCCGCCTCCGGGCTCTCGAACAGCCCGAGCTCGGTCACGTCGGCGGCGAGCTTCTGGCCCATCTCCGTCGGCACGAGCCCCGGGTAGACGCAATTGACGCGCACGCCGAACCCGAGCTTGCCGGCCTCGAACGCGGCGACGCGCGTGAGCCGGTCGACCGCCGACTTGGTGGCGGAGTAGCCCGCGATTCCGGGGAACGCGATCGTTGCCGCGACCGACGAGATGTTCACGATGGCGCCGCCGTTGCCGGCCGGGCCGCCCGGGCGCATCGCCCGCAGCCCGTGCTTGATCCCGAGCGCCGTGCCGAGCACGTTGACCTCGAGCATCCGCCGGATGTCGTCGGCCTCGGCGTCGACCATCAGGCCCGAGAGCTCGATGCCGGCGTTGTTGACGAGGATGTCGAGGCCGCCGAGCGCTTCGATCGTCGCCGCGACGGCGGCTTCCCACGACGCCTCGTCGGTGACGTCCAGGTGCGTGGCCTCCGCGCCGAGCCCGCTCGCGGTCTCCGCCGCGAGGTCGTCGGCCACGTCGCCGATCATGACCGCCGCACCGGCCGCGCCAAGCGCCTCGGCCATCCCGGCCCCCAAGCCGCGTGCGCCGCCCGTCACCAACGCGTGACGGCCCGTGAGCTGCCCCATCCGGTCCTCCTGGTTCGTGGTTCGGCCGACCCTAACCCCTCGCGGACCAACCCGTGATGCCGGCGATGCGCAGCAGCAGCACCCGGTCGAAGGGCTGGTCGCGGTACTGCTCGAAGCGCTCGGCCAGCCGGGCGGCGAGCGCCGGCGGGGCGTCGCCCTCGAAGCGCAGCTCGGCCCGCACCCACCACAGCTGCGACCAGTCCTCGCGGTCCCAGTGCTCGACGAGCAGCGTGGCCCGCGGATCCGCCTCGAGGTTGCGCTCGCGCTGCAGCCGCGACGACGCCTTGGGCTTGACGCGATCGACCGGGACGCCGACGGCATCGCCGTCCACCGCGTAGACCACCGGCACGGCGTCGACGCCCCGCTCGGCGTGCAGCGTGCACAGGACGCCGTGGTCGTGCGCCGCCAGCCGGGCGCGCGCTTCGTCCTCGCCGAGCCTCATCGCGTGATGGTTACATTGCCGCCATGAACCCGGCAGTCTGGGTGGCGCGCCACGGCCGCCTGCGGCCCGACGAGACGGCGCTCGCCGACGGCGAGCGCGTGCACGCGACGTGGGCCGAGTTCGCCGAGCGGACCGCCGCGGCGGCTGCCGGCCTGCGCGACGACTTCGATCTCTCTCCCGGCGACCGGGTCGCGATCGTGATGCGCAACCGGCCCGAGTACCTCGAGGCGATGTACGCCATCTGGCACGCCGGGCTCGTGGCCGTGCCGGTCAACGCCCGCCTGCACCGCGACGAGATCGCCTACATCCTCGAGCACAGCGAGACGGCCATCGTCATGACCGACCCGGAGCACGCCGACGACGTCGGGCAGGCGGCGGTCGTGGCGCCCGGCGAGCGGTGGGACCGGCTCACGGCGTCGCCGCCCGCGCCGCTCGTCGATCGCGAGCCCGACGACCCGGCCTGGCTCTTCTACACGAGCGGCACGACCGGGCAGCCGAAGGGCGCGACGCTGACGAACCGCAACCTGCTCCTGATGACCCTCAGCTACTACGCGGACATCGACGTGCTGACACCGCAGGACTCGATCCTCCAGGTCGCGCCGCTGTCGCACGGCGCTGGGCTCTACGGGCTGCCGCACGTCGCCCAGGGGGCGGTCAGCGTCTTCCCGCAGTCCGGCGACGGGGAGCAGATCGCCGCGCTGCTCCGGCACTGGCCGGGCATGTCGTTCTTCGCCGCTCCCACGATGGTGAAGCGGCTCGCCGCCGACGCGGCGCTGGCCGGCGCGGACCTGTCCAACCTGAAGACGATCATCTACGGCGGCGCGCCGATGTACCTCGCGGATCTCGAGAACGCGCTCGAGCGCTTCGGCCCCCGCCTGGCCCAGATCTACGGGCAGGGCGAGTCGCCGATGACGATCACGGCGCTGTCGAAGGCGGACCACGCCGACCGTGACCATCCCCGCTGGCGCGACCGCATGCAGACCGTCGGCGTCGCCCGCACCGACACCGAGGTGCGCGTCCTCGACGACGACGGCCACGCCCTCCCGGACGGGGAGATCGGCGAGATCGTGGTCCGCGGCGACGTCGTGATGGCCGGCTACTGGAAGCAGCCCGACGCCACCGCCGAGACGCTCCGCGGCGGCTGGCTGCACACCGGCGACGTCGGCAGCTTCGACGACGACGGCTACCTCACCCTGCGCGACCGGTCCAAGGACCTGATCATCAGCGGCGGCATGAACATCTATCCGCGCGAGGTCGAGGAGGTGCTGCTGCAGCACGACGGCGTCCGCGCGGTGGCCGTGGTCGGAGGGCCGCACCCGGAGTGGGGCGAGACCGTGGTGGCGTTCGTCGTGCCCGCCGACGACGGCGCCCCGCCGCCGACGGACGAGCTCGACCACGTGTGCCTCGACCACATCGCCCGCTACAAGCGCCCGCGCGACTACCGCTTCATCGACGAGCTGCCGACCAACAACAACGGCAAGGTGCTCAAGCGGGAGCTACTGGACTTGCTCTGAGTGGGAGCGGTACCTTCCGGCTCCCGCACGCGCCCTGAGGAGGACGGTCCGCATGAAGCTCGCTCTGTACCTGCCGAACTTCCGAGACAACGTGACCGTCCAGGAGCTCGAGGACCTCACCGCGCTCGCCGAAGAGCTCGACTTCGACTCCGTCTGGACGCTGGACCGGATCGTCGTCCCGGAGGTCTCCGACGAGGGCAAGCTGCAGTACTCGTTCGGCATGATGGACGAGTTCCCGACGCAGTTGCCGGTGTCGTCGCGCGGCGAGTGGTTCCAGGGCTGGCCGCTGATCCCGTGGCTCGCCGCGAAGACGAAGAAGGTGCGGATCGGGATGAGCATCACCGACACGCCCTACCGCGCGCCAGGGGTGCTCGCCGCCGAGCTCGCCACCGTCGACCACCTGTCGAACGGCCGGCTCAACGTCGGCATCGGGGCCGGCTGGATGCCCGAGGAGTTCGCGGCCGCGAGCGCCACGCACATCTTCCCCAAGCGGCACAAGCACGTGCGCGAGACGATCGAGATCTGCCAGGGCATCTGGACCAACGACCTGTTCGAGTACCACGGCGAGTTCGCCGACTTCGACCGCTGCGGGTTCGGCCACAAGCCGCTCCAGAAGCCCCACCCGCCGATCTACTTCAGCGGGCTCAAGGACCCGAAGCGCTCCGCCAACCGGGTCGCGAAGTACGACCTCGCGGGCTGGATCGGCATCCAGGACTCGCCCGACGACCTGGGGCGGTGGACGAGCGAGATCTCCCGCGAGCTCGAGGAGCTCGGCAAGTCGATCGACGACATCGAGATCTCCAGCATGATCTGGTTCGTCATCACCGATGAGGAGATGGACCAGACGCCGGCGGGCAAGGCGAGCAACCTGCTCGCAGGGACCGCGGACCAGATCACCGAGATGCTCAAGCGCTACAAGGAGGCGGGGCTGACGATGCCGCTCCTGTGGCCGCCGTTCGCGGACGTGCCGGTCTCCAAGACGCTCGACGACCTCAAGCGCCTCAAGGAGGACATCATGCCGAAGGTCGAGGCCGCCTAAGCGGGCGCGAACGCCTCGAGCACGCGCTCTGCGTCGTCGCGGGGCGAGAGGTTGAGGTCCAGGAACACCTCGGTGACGCCCTGCGCGCGCAGGGCCTCGAGCTCGTCGTGCGTCCGCTCCCGCGTGAGTCGCACCACGATCCGCAGCGCGTCCGGGTCGCGCCCGGCCTCGCGCGCGCCGTCGCGCACGAGCTCGATCGACGCGCCGAGCTGCGCGAGGTCGTGCCGGCTGCTGGCGATCCAGCCCTGGGCGAGCCGACCGGCGCGGCGCAGCGCCGGCGGGGCGGCGCCGCCCAGCAGCACCGGAGGGTGCGGGCGCTGCACGGGCTTCGGCGCCACGTGCGAGCGCGGCACGGTGTAGAAGTCGCCCGCGAACTCGACCGGGTCCTGCGTCCACAGCGCCTCCAGGCAGCGCAGGTACTCGTCCATCCGCGCGCCCCGCCGCTCGAACGGCACGCCGGCGGCGGCGTACTCCTGCGGCATCCAGCCCATCCCGAGCCCCGCGGTCAACCGGCCGCCGGAGACCACGTCCAGCGACGTCAGCGTCTTCGCGAGCAGCGCGGGCGCCGTGAATGGCGCGCAGATCGTCGCCGTCCCCAGCCGGATCCGGTTGGTCACGCCCGCGACGAGCGCGAGCGGGACGACCGGGTCGAGCACCGACTCGTGCGCCGGGCCGAGCGGCTCGGCGACGGGGTTGAGCACGCGCTGGTAGGTCCACAGCGACGCGTAGCCGAGCTCCTCGGCGCGGCGTGCGATGTGGCGGATCGAGTCCGGGGTGGCCCAGCCTCCCGCGACCGGGAGGCCGAACCCGACCAGCGGGAGCTCACCCGTCACGCGATGTCGGCGCTCATCCCTCCGACAGCACTCCGCGGAGGCTGTCGAGCATCTTCTGCTCGCCCTCGCTCACGCGCTCGGCGTGGAAGCCGAGGAAGCCTCCCTCCTTGGCTGCGTTCGCGGCCTCCTGCGCGGCGTCGAGCAGCCACTGGCGCAGCGCCGCGGCGTCCTCCGGCGAAGCCTTCTCCCCGACGATGCGGTTGACCTCGCCGAGCTCGCCCAGGATCTCGACGCCGGCGTTGGCGCCGCCGCTGGGCTTGAAGCCGCCGAGCGGGTTCTTGCGCTCCCCGGCATCCGCCACGACCTCGGTCGCCAGCGCGCCCACGAGCTCACCGCGGTCGCCGCCCTCGGCGGCGCGCACGGTCTTGAGCGTCGCCGCGGTCTCCTTCACCGCCTCGATCGGGCCGCCGGGGTCGGCGAGCGAGATCGCCATACCGGCGACGAACGGGGCGCGCTTGAGTCGCGCCCACTCCTCTTCAGTGAAATCGGCCTTGGCCGTCATCGGCACCTCCGTCGGTTGGTCGTCACAGTAGAGGCGAGAGCGCCGCGGCGGCTCTCGACGCGAACCGGGGCCCGATCCCGTCCGGCGCGACCCCCGGTGTGGAGATCGCCTCGGCCGGGGCCGAGAAGCGCTCGTCGAACTGCGCGGCGAGCTCGCGCGAGCGCACGCGCACGTCGATCTCGAAGAAGCGCTTGAGGCTCCACGCCTCGAGGTTGCAGGTGCCGGCCAGCACCTCCTCGCCGTCGCGGACGAAGGCCTTCGCGTGCAGCATCTTCGGGTAGCCGAGGATGCGCACGCCCGCGTCCAGCAGGGCGGGGTGGTGGTGGCGCTGCGCGGCGGCGCACGCCTTGTTGTTGGGGCTCGCGGGCACGAACAGCCGCACGCGGACGCCGCGGTGCGCGGCGGCGGTGATGCGCTCGATCATCGCCTTGTCGGCGACGTACGGGTTGACCACGTCGAGCCTCTCCTGCGCGCCGTCGAGCAGCTGCGCGATCGCGGTCGTGATCGGCCGGTACGGGCCGGGCGCGTTGTGCAGCGCCGTCGCCGGGATCGCGCCCGGCTCGAGCGCGGGGAAGAGGGCGTCGAGCCGCTCCGGCGCGACGGTGCCGCCGAGCCAGCGGAAGCTGGCGAGGAAGACGAGTTGCAGCTGCGCGACCACCGGACCCGTGAGGCGGACGAACAGGTCGTGGAAGCGGCCGTCGTTGAAGTGATCCTCGATCCCCGCGCCGCCGACCCACGCGACGCGGCCGTCGACGACGAACAGCTTGCGGTGGTCGATGCGCCCGGGCGCGCGCACGACGCGGACGTCGATCCCGCCGGCTCGCAGCCGGTCGTAGAAGCCGCCCGACCGGCCGGGCCGCGAGCCGACCCGGTCGACGACGATCCGCACGGCGACCCCCTCGGCGGCCTTGGCGAGCAGCGCGGCGGCGAACCGCTCCCCGATCTCGCCGGGCCGGAAGCCGTACTGGTTGATGTGGATCGACGACGTCGCGCTCGCGATGTCGTCGAGGATCAGCGGGAAGAAGTCGCGCCCCGACACGTGGACGTCAGCGGTCGCGGCCGTGGTCTCGTCGAACTTCAGCGCGAGGTCGCCGAGCTTGACCTCCGAGCGCGCGAGCTGCTCCGCGCGGGCGCGGACGTCATCCATGCGGCGATCGTCCTTGGCGCGCGCGGGCCTGACAAGCGTGCTCACACCCCGATCCACCGGGTGCGGGCGCGCCGCGAACCGGCAAGATTAGCCCGGTGGCCGCCGATCCGCAGCTCGCCGAGGAGCAGGAGCACCTCGACCTGACCTTCGCCGCCTATGACGCGCTGCTCGACGCGCTGTCCGTCAGCCGGCGCAACCGCCAGGGCGACGTGTTCACGGAGGAGGTGCTCGAGCGGATGCGGCTCGAGCGCCTCCGCGCGTACACCGGCGCCAGCGGGCCGCTCTACTTCGGCCGGATCGACCGGCCGGGGGAGGGGTCGCTGTACGTCGGGCGGCACGCGGTCGCCGACGAGGGCAACCGCCTGCTGGCGATCAACTGGCGCGCGCCGGCCGCCGAGCCGTTCTACGCCGCCACGCCGGCCGACCCGCGCGGCGTCAGCCGGCGGCGCCGGCTCGACATCGAGGAGCGCGCCGTGCTCGGGTTCGTCGACGAGCAGCTCCAGACCGGGGAGGAGCACCTCACCGAGGCGATCGTCGACGACATCACCCGCCAGCGCGTCGGCGAGATGCGCCAGATCATCTCGACGATCACGCCGGAGCAGTACGAGCTGATCAGCCTGCCGCCCGACGGCGCGCTGGTCGTCCAAGGCGGCCCCGGCACCGGCAAGACCGCGGTCGGCCTGCACCGCGCCGCGTGGCTGCTCTACGCCGACCCCCAGCTCGCGCGCGAGGGCGTGCTCGTCGTGGGGCCGAACCGCGTGTTCATCGCCTACATCTCCCAGGTGCTGCCGTCGCTCGGCGAGCAGAGCGTCGACCAGCGCCCGATCGACGCGCTGGTCTCGCGCCGCCGCTGGGACGGCGAGGACAGCGACGAGCGGGCGACGCTGCTCGGCAGCGGCCGCATGGCCGCCGCGCTCTCCCGGCTGCTGTGGGACAAGGTTGGCCCGCCCGCCGCTCCGGCGCGCATCGAGGTCGCGCGCGTCGCGGTCGAGCTCGAGCCGGACGACGTCGCCGAGATCATCGCCGAGGCCCGCACACGGCCGACGTTCGACGCCGGCCGCGCGCGCTTCCGCGACCGGCTCGCCGACCGCTTCGCCACCGAGGTGATGCGGCGCTCCGCCAGCGCGGGACTGGCGGATCCGGAGACCGTCCTCTCGGCGGTCCGGCAGACGCGGGAGTACCAGAAGCTCGCGTCGAGCAGCTGGCCGCGGACCACACCGGAGGCGCTGGTCGCGCAGCTCTTCAAGAACCGGCGCCGGCTGACCGCGGTCACCGGCGACCTGCTCTCCGCCGAGGACATCGACCTGCTCCTCGCCACGCCGCCGGCCAAGGGCGCGACGACGCACGGCGAGTTCGCGCTGCTCGACGAGGCGCGGGCGCTGATCGACCCAGAGCTGCGGCGCTTCGGCCACGTCGTGGTCGACGAGGCGCAGAACCTCACGCCGATGGAGCTGCGCATGGTCGTCCGCAGAGCCCGCCGGCAGTCGCTGACGGTGCTCGGCGACATCGCGCAGCGAACCGCCGAGGCCGGGCTCAGCACCTGGGACGCGGTGCTGCGGGAAGCCGGCGTGGACGAGATCGACGTCGAGGAGCTGCTGGTCTCCTATCGCGTGCCGGACGACTTCCTGCACATCGCCTCGGCGCTGGCACCCGGAACCACGGTGCCGCGGGGCGTGCGGCGGGCGCCGTGGGCGGCGGTGGCGGTGCGCACGCAGCGGCGCGGGCAGGTGGCCAAGGCGCTCGCGGAGCGCATGGCCGCCGACGTCGGCAGCGTCGGCGTGATCGTCCCGGAAGCGCTGCACGACGAGCTGGCGGCGGACCTCGGGCCGGTCGCGACCGAGGCGGAGGAGTCGCTCTCGAGCGGCGTCAACCTGCTCGGCCTCGAGCTGATCAAAGGGCTCGAGTTCGACGCGGCCGTCGTACTCGAACCGGGGCTGATCCTCGGCGAGCGCCCGGGCGGCGGCGTCGGCGGGCTCTACACCGCGCTCACGCGCTCGACCCGCGCGCTGGCGGTGGTGCACGCCGAGCCGCTGCCGGAGGTGCTGGCAGATGCGGACGGCCTGCGGCTGGTGCCGGAGGCCGCTGCCGCCGAGGCATGGGCGGCCGGCCGCTACGCCTCGGGGCGGTAGCGCAGGCCGTCGAGCGCCATGCGCACGATGTGCGTCGTCTGGCTCGGATCGGCGGCCGGCACCTTGGCGATCCCCATCACCATGTGCATGACGTCCCCGATCTCGGCGTCGGGGCGCACGACCCCCGCCTCCTGGGCGCGGGTGAGGAGCGGCTCGCCGGCTGCCCAGAGCGCGGCGCGGCTGCTCTTGAACAGCTGCGCGTCGCGGTCGAGGTAGTTGGTCAGCTCGGCAGCGAGCGCCTGCTTGGTGGCGATGTATCCGATGAAGCGCTCGAACCAACTCGTGAGCGCCTCCCACGGGTCGTCGCTCTCACGCTGCTCCTCCGCCATCCGACAGATCCCCTCCACCTCCTCGAGGTAGAGGGTCTCCAGCAGCGCCTGCCGGTTGGGGAAGTTGCGGTAGAGCGTGCCGATCCCGACGCCGGCGCGCCGCGCGATCTCCTCGAGCGCGGTCGACTCACCGCCCTCGGCAAACGCCTCGCGAGCGGCGGCGAGCACCTTGTCGTAGTTCCGCCGCGCGTCCGCGCGCTTGGGGCGGGTCAGGAGGTTGGTGGTGGTCGTCTCGACGGTGCTCATGACATTCGGGTTGCAAACCGGAGGCAGCCTCCGTATAGTTCTGGAGGCACCCTCCGCTTATTTACGGAGGCGCCCTCCATTTTAGCCGGAACACCGGCACGCGACAAGAGAGAAGTGATTTTGCAGCTCGCATCCGCATCCACTCACAGCCCGGCCGATGAACGCCGTCGCTGGGCCACGCTGATCGTCGTCTGCTTCGCGCAGTTGATGATCGTCCTCGACGTCACGATCGTGAACGTCGCTCTGCCGTCGATCCAGCACGATCTGGGCTTCAGCCAGGCGAACCTCACGTGGGTCGTCAACGCCTTCCTCGTCACCTTCGGAAGCCTGCTGCTCCTGGCCGGGCGCCTCGGCGACCTCCTGGGGCGCAGGCGCGTGTTCCTCGCCGGTCTCGTCGTCTTCACGCTCGCGTCGCTCTTGTGCGGCGTCGCCCCGAGCGAGGGCGCGCTGATCGCTGCCCGTCTGCTGCAGGGCGTCGGCGCCGCCGCCCAGGCGTCGGTGATCCTGGCGATCATCGTCACGGAGTTCCCTGAGGCCGCGGAGCGCGCCCGGGCGATGGGCGCGTACGTGTTCGTCTCGGTCGCCGGCGGCTCGCTCGGGCTGCTCGCCGGCGGTCTGCTCACCGAGGCCCTGAGCTGGCACTGGGTGTTCTTCGTCAACCTCCCCGTCGGTATTGCGACGTTCGCGGCCGGCCGCGTGATCATGCGTGCGGACCGCGGGCGCGGGCTCGAGCATCGGGTCGACTGGCTCGGCTCGCTGCTCGTCACCGTCTCGCTGGCCGGTGCGATCTACGCGATCGTCGAGGCGACGACCCACGGCTGGGCGTCGCCGCACGTGCTCGGGGTGGGCGTGCTGGCAGCCGTGCTGATGGCGGCCTTCGTCGCCCTCGAAGCCCGCATCGAGCATCCGATCATGCCGCTGCGGATCCTCCGCTCGCGCGGGCTGGTCAACGCCAGCCTCGTCCGCGGCCTGCTCGTGACCGGGATGTACTCGACGTTCTTCCTCGGCACGCTCTACCTCGAGCATGTGCGCCACTACAGCGCGCTGCAGACGGGTGCGGCGTTCCTGCCCTGGACCCTGACCGTCGCCGTCCTCTCCCAGGGCGTCACGGCGCGACTCGTGGCGCGCTTCGGCGCGCTGCGGGTCCTGACGGCCGGGATGATGAGCGCCGCCGCCGGCCTGCTCCTGTTCGCCACCGTGGGGCAGGACACCGCGTACTTCCCGACCGTCTTCTTCGCCTGCTTCCTGATCGGAATGGGCATCGGCAACGCGTTCATGCCGCTGCTGACGCTCGCGATGGCCGACGTGCCCGCGGCCGACGCCGGGCTCGGCTCCGGCATCACCAACGTCTCCCAGCAGATCAGCGGCGCGCTCGGGCTGGCCGTGCTGAGCACGATCGCCACCGAGCACACGAAGAGCCTGCTCTCCGACGGCCAGGCGCCGGCCGGCGCCCTGATCGGCGGCTACCAGGTCGCATTCATCACCGGCGCTGTCGCCATCGGCGCCGGGATCCTGCTCGCCCAGCGGCTCCTGCGCCCACGCAAGCCGCGCCCGCCGATGCGCGTCGCGCGTACCGGCGCGTCCCCCGTCCCCGCTCTCGCCATGGAGGAACAAGCCGCATGACCCCCACCACCTCCAGGATCCACGTCATCTCCGAGGGCGTGCTCGCGTCCTACATCCACGACATCTCCTCCCGCACCGCGCGCCGCGAGGCGCCGGTGGAGCCGACGGTGCGGCCTGCCCTCAGGAGCCTTCCGCGGCACATCAGTAGTCAGGAGTTGTTGAGTTACACTGGGAAATAGATAGAGGGGCATTGAGGTGGGGTCCGGCTTCCGGGCAGCACCGCTGACCTTTCCGACCGCGGTTTCAACGCAGTCACCGGCGAGGTCCCGTTGCCCGAAGCTCCGCAGCTCCAACTGTCTGCCGTCCTCGCGGAGTTCGCGCGAACGCTCGTCGGCGCGTTCTCCATCCAGGAGGTCCTCGACAGGTTCGTCGAGCGCGTCGTCGATGTCCTCCCGGCCGACGGCGCCGGGGTGATGCTGTTCGACCCGCACGCGGAGCTGCGCTTCGTCGGACGACCGACGATCGGATCCTGGTCATCCAGCACCTGCAGATCGAGCTCGAGGAGGGCCCGTGCATCCTCTGCCATCGAACCGGCGAGGCCGTCGCGGCGGGCGATCTGGCGACCGAGGCGCGGTTCCCGCGCTTCGCGGGGCGGGCGGTCGAGGCCGGGCTGGGGGCGGTACACAGCTTTCCGCTCCGGCTCGGCGGCAAGGCGATGGGAGCGCTCGACCTCTACTCGCGGCAGGCGCAGGAGCTGAACGAAGACGAGATGGCCGCCGGCCAGGTCCTGGCCGACGTCGCCGCCGCGTACGTGTTCAACGCTCAGGCTCGAACGGACGCGACGGCCTCTGCGGCCGCGCTCCGCTACCGCGCGATGCACGACCCGCTGACGAACCTCCCGAACCGCATGCTGTTCGAGGACCGGCTCGGGCAGGCGCTCATGAAGTCGCGGCGGACGGGCGAGCGGATCGGCGTGCTCTTCCTTGATGTCGATCGGTTCAAGTCGATCAACGACACCTTCGGGCATCCGGTCGGCGACCGGCTGCTGATCGCGCTCGGCGACCGGGTGACGAGCGCGCTGCGACCGGGCGACACGCTCGCGCGCATCGCCGGCGACGAGTTCCTCGTCCTGTGCGAGGACATCACCGACCTCGAGCACGCGGAGCAGATCGCGGCTCGGCTGCTCGCCGCGCTGCAGGCGCCGTTCGCGCTGCCGCCCAACAGCATCTTCGTCAACGTCAGCATCGGGGTCGCGGTGTCGGACACCCACGGGGAGCGCACCGCTGACCTGCTCGTGCACGCGAATAGCGCGCTCTACGAGGCCAAGCGCCGCGGCGGCGGCCGCTCGGCGAGCGCCACTCGGCGGGCGCGCGACCGGACGGACCGCCGGATGAACATCGAGCGCGACCTCGTCCACGCGCTCGCCAACGACCAGCTGCGGCTCGAGTTCCAGCCGATCGTCGACCTGGCCACCAGCCAGGCCGGCCACGTCGAGGCGCTGCTGCGGTGGACGCACCCGCGGCTCGGGGAGGTCCCGGCCTCGGCGATCGTGGCCTCGGCCGAGCGCACCGGGCTGGTCCGCGAGCTTGGCGCGTGGGTCGTCCGGCACGCCTGCGACCAACAGCGCCGCTGGCGCGACGCGCAGGTGGCCGTGCGGTGCATGTGCGTCAACGTCGCCGGCTCGGAGTTCGCCGATCCCGCCTACTGCGAGGCGGTCTCGGACATCTGCGAGGCCGCCGGTGTCGACCCCGGCTCGCTGTGCCTGGAGATCACCGGAGAGCGTGCTGATCGATGACGTGCCGGGCCCGATGAACGCGTTCGACGGCCTCAAGCGGGTCGGCTTCAAGCTCGCGCTCGACGACTTCGGGACCGGTTACTGCTCGCTGAGCTACCTCAAGCGCTTCCCCGTCGACCTGGTCAAGATCGACCAGAGCTTCGTCGCCGACCTGGGCGCGCACGCCCTCGACGAGGCGATCGTGACCGCGGTCGTCACGCTCGCCCATCACGTCGGCATGTGTGTGGTCGCCGAGGGGGTGGAGACCCCCGACCAGCGCCAGGCCACCGCCGCGCTCGGCTGCGACATGGCCCAGGGCTACCACTTCGCGCGCCCGATGCCCGCGGCCGCGCTGGCCGACCATCTGGTCGCGTGACGGTCGTGGAAGAGGACTCGGCGCCTCTCCCGGGGTATTACGCGACCATGTCGCCAGGTTTGATTGGTTTTGAGAGCCTCAGCGATGCGGAACCCTTGGCAGAGACGATCCTCGGCCTGATGCCCGACGCCGCGGTGATGGTCGTCGACCGCGACCGTCGCGTGGTGGCGATGCGGGGCGCGGCGTACGAGCGGCATGGCCACGACTCCGGCCGCGCGATCGGCAGCGACCTCCACGACGTGATCCCGGCTGCCGCGTGGGCGCGCCTGGGCGGGCACTGGGCCGCGGCGCTGGCGGGCGAGTCGCGGACGCTCGACTTCGAGTCCGTCGACGGGCGCGACGTCTACTGGCTCCACTTCGCGCCGGCCGGGCCGGCGGCGGACCCGATCGGCGCGGTCATGGTCGCCCAGGACGTCACCGACCGCGTGCGGGTCAGGGATCAGGCCCGGCACCGCCTGAGGCAGCAGGCGGCGGTCAGCGGCATCGGCTCGCTGGCGCTGCGCGGCCGCCCGGTCTCCGAGCTGTTCGGCGAAGCGGCCCGGGTGCTGAACGACACGCTGGCCAGCGACGTGATCATGGTCGTGGAGACCACCTCGGACGGCGAGATCATGGTCCGCGCGAGCGCCGGCGAGCCCGCGCCGCAGCCGCCGGAGCCTTCGCCGGAGCTGCGCGGCTCGATCACCCGCCTGCGCGCGTCCGGCAAGACGCTGCTCACCCCCGATCTGGAGACCGAGACGCGCTTCAGCTCGCCGGGGCTCGCGGCTGAGGGCTTCGTCAGCCTGGTGTCGGCCCCGATCGGCAAGGGCGAGACGGCGTTCGGCGAGCTGGTGGCGTGCAGCCGCGGGCGCGGCGCCTTCTCGGAGGACGACCTCGCGTTCGTCGAGTCGGTCGCCAACGTCCTGATGGCGACGGTCGAGCGCGAGCGTGCGGTCGTCCGCGCTGCCCAGGCCGAGTCGCGCATGTCGCAGTTCTGGCAGCTGTCGAACGACCTGCTCGCGGTCTTCTCGGCCGACGGGCGGTTCCTGGAGGCGAGCGCCGCCTGGGAGCGAACGCTCGGATGGGCCCCGGAGGAGCTGATCGGGCGCCCCGTGCTCGAGCTGTTGCTCGACGAGGACCGGCAGAGCGCGCTGGCCGGAGCCGAGCCGGCGCTGGCCGGCGAGGAATCGGCGCCGGAGGTGGTGAGCCGCGTCCGCGCGAAGAACGGCTCGGCGCGCTGGCTGCTGTGGAGCGTTCACCAGGGTCCCGACGGCTCCCTGCACGCGGTCGCCAAGGACATCTCCGAGCGGCACGAGCAGCAGGCGCTGACGGCGCGGCGCGAGACGCAGCTCAACGACGCGCAGCGGCTCGCGCGCGTGGGCAGCTGGGAGGTCGACTTCGAGACCGGGCGCCAGGCGCTGTCGGAGAGCCTGCGCGAGATGCTGGCGCTCGGCGACGGCGACGGCGACGGCGACGGCGAGTTCATCGATCGCGTGCACCCGGAGGATCGCTCGCGCGTCGAGCATGCGATGGCGCGCGCCGAGCCTGCCGACTTCCGGGTGCTGCTGCCCGACGGCGAGGTCCTGGCGTGCTCCTCGCTCGTCCGGCCGGTGCTCGACCAGGCCGGGGTACAGACCGGCCTGCTCGGCACGATCAAGGACGTCACCGAGGAGCTGCGCGCCGAGGCGGCGCTGCGCCGGTCGGAGGAGCGCTTCCGCCAGGGCTTCGACAACGCGCCGATCGCGATGGCCCTCATCGACCCCTCGAGCCTGCGCTACGTCCGCGTCAACGACGCGTTCTGCGCCATGAGCGGGCGGACCCGCGACGCGCTCGACACGCTCGAGTCCACGGAGAGCGTGGGCGGCGAGAAGTGCTACCTCCGGCCCGACGGCAGCGAGGTCTGGGCGTCGGTCAGCGTCGTCCCGGTCCGCGACCCCGGCGGCGGCGTCGACGTCCTGTTCGCGCAGATGGTCGACATCACCGAGCGCAAGGCGCGCGAGGCCGAGCTGAACGCACAGCTCGACGAGATCGGCGGGCTGGGGGAGATCCGGCGCGCGTTCGCCGAGGATCGCTTCGAGCTGCACGCGCAGCCGATCGTCGACCTCGCCACTGGGGAGACCGTCCAGCGCGAGCTCCTGATCCGCATGCGCGCCACCGACGGCAGCCTGGTCCCGCCCGGCGACTTCCTGCCGGTCGCGGAGAAGTACGGCGCCATCCGCGAGATCGACCGCTGGGTGATCGGCCAGGGCACGGCCCACGCCGCCCGTGGGATCGACGTCGAGATCAACATCTCGGCGGCGTCGATCGGCGACCCGGAGCTGATCGCCGTGATCGAGCGCGAGCTCGAGCGCACGGGCGCCGACCCGTCACGGCTCGTGTTCGAGATCACCGAGACGGCGCTGATCGAGAAGACGGAGGTCGCGGTCGATCTGGCCGAGCGGCTGCGCGCGCTGGGCTGCCGCTTCGCGCTCGACGACTTCGGCACCGGCTACGGCGGCTTTCACTACCTCAAGGCGCTCCCGATGGACTTCCTGAAGATCGACCGCGAGTTCGTCCGCGACGCGATGAGCAGCGAGGGCGACCAGCACGTGATCCGCGCGATCGTCGGGCTCGCGCAGGGCTTCGGGCTGCAGACGATCGGCGAGGGCGTCGAGGACGAGGCGACGCTCGAGCTGCTGCGCGAGTTCGGCGTCGACCACGCCCAGGGCTTCCATCTCGGGCGCCCGGCGCTGCTGGCTCCCGCGTAGTCAGCCGCTGCGGCGGACGCTGCGCTGCGGCGACGTGGCGAGCACGACCTCGCCTGTCGTCCCGCCGGTGAGGGTGACCGTGGCGGCGTGGGGCTCGGCGGCGCGCCCGGTCGGCAGCCAACCGCGCCCGGCCGGCGCGAGGATCAGCGTGTGCGCCTTGGCGCCGACGAACGCGAGCTGCGCCGCGTCGCCGGACCAGAACTCGAGTCCGAGGTCGCGCTCGAGCGTCGCGACGGCGGCCCCGGGGTCGCCGACGACGATCCCGATCTCCGATACGCCGGCGAGCTCGGCGGCGGAGAAGTCGCCGGTGGCGCCTCGCTCGGCCGTTCCGGCGTGGGCGATCAGCTCGACGATGTTGCCGGCCGGGTCGTGGAAGTACACCGCCCGCGCGTCCCAGAAGTCGAACGGGAAGACGGTCTCGCCGTCGTCGCGCGTGAGCGTCTCGGCGCGCTCGCCCAGCCACGCGCGGGCTGCGTCGAAGCGGTCGCCGGGCACGAGCAGCGCGAAGTGGTGGAAGGGATCGGTGCCGTCGGCGGTGGCGACGAGCTCGAGCGCGTCGCCGCCGACCGGGATGACGACCCGTTCGTCGCGCCGCTCGACGGCGAAGCCGAGCGTCTGCTCGTAGAAGGCCGCGACCGCGTCGAGGCGCGCCGCCGCGACCGCGAGCTCCGCCCGTGCGATCCGCAGCGACATCGGGCGGAGGCTACAAGCAAGCGCTCGCTTTCTGCGAGACTGAAAGGCCATGGCGACGAAGCGGCAACGCCGTGCCGCCACGCTCGATCACAACGCGGAGCTGTGGGCGCACATCGAGCCCGAGACCTCACGGCTGCTGCTCCTGTCGGCGCTCGACGCCTTCCTCGCGCGCGGCTTCCATGCCGCCACGACGCGCGAGATCGCCGAGCGGGCGGGGATGAGCCCGGCCGCGGTCTACGTCCACTGGCGGGCCAAGCACGACCTGCTCTTCGAGCTCAGCCGGATCGGCCACCAGGCCGTCCTCGACGCCGTCGAGCAGGCCCTCGAGGAGGCCTCCGGCGACCCGGTCGAGCGGGTGCACGCGTTCGTGTCGGCGTTCGCGACCTGGCATGCCGAGAACCACGCGCTCGCGCGGGTGATCCAGTACGAGTTCGGCAAGCTGCCGCGGGCACAGTTCCGCCAGATCGTCGCGATCCGCGATCGCTTCGAGGACCTCATGCGCGACGAGCTGGCCGGCGGCGTCGCGGCCGGCGCGTTCGACGTCGAGGACCTCGAGGGGACGACGCTCGCGGTGCTCTCGCTGTGCATCGATCTCGCGCGCTGGTACCACCCGGGGGAGGGGCACAGCTCGCCGCAGGCGGTCGGCGACCTCTACGCCGAGCTGGTCATCCGCATGCTCCGGAACCGGAGCTAAGCAAGCGCTTGGTTTGATAGGTTCGGCCGCGAGCTAACGGGGAGGACCCGATGGAGATCTCATGCGCATTTCCGACCGCGCTCGACTCGCCCGATCACATCGTCCTGGCTGAGGAGCTGGGCTACGACCGCGCCTGGCTGTACGACACGCCGCAGCAGAGCACGGACGTGTGGGTGACGCTGGCGCTGGCCGCAGAACGGACCGAGCGGATCGGCCTCGGGCCGGGTGTTCTCGTGCCGTCCCTGCGCCACCCGATGGTCAACGCCGCGGCGACCGCCAACCTCGCCGCGCTCGCTCCGGGCCGCGTCGTGGTCGCGTTCGGGACGGGCTTCACCGGCCGCCGCGCGATGGGCTATCGCGCGATCAAGTGGAAGTTCATGGAGGACTACATCCGCGCCTACCGCGGGCTGCTGCGCGGCGAGACGATCGAGTGGGAGGGCGCGCGCATGAAGATGCTGCACCCGCCGGGCCACGGCGCGGACCGGCCGCTCGACATCCCGATCAGCATCGCCGCGCTCGGGCCGAAGGGCGCCGGGGTCGCGCGCGAGCTCGGCGACGGCCTCTACATCACGCTCGCGCTGCCCGAGTTCGCCTCGGAGTTCGACTGGGTCTCGTACCTGTTCTGGGGCACGATCCGCGACGACGACGAGGAGCCGCACTCCGAGCGCGTGCGCGCGGCGGGCGGGCCGGGCTGGGCGCTCGCCTACCACGGCGCCTACGAGTTCGGGACGCCGCTCGAGGACCTGCCGGGCGGGGCGGAGTGGAAGGAGGTCGTCGAGCGCCATGCGCCCGAGGAGCGCCACTTCGCCGTCCACTCGGCGCACTGCGTCGGGCTCAACGAGGCCGACGAGGCGGCGTGGGACGCGGGCGGCCATCAGATGCTCGACGAGGTGACGGTCAGCGGCACGCGCGAGCAGGTGCGCGAGCGGCTCGCCGGGCTCAGCGAGCACGGCGTGACCGAGGTCGTCTTCCAGCCGGCCGGGCCCGACCTTCGCCGCGAGCTCGAGGTGTTCATGGAGACCGCGCGCGCGGCGGTGGCGGCATGACGCCGCAAGCTGACACCGCTGTTCGAGGGCGGCAACTACTTCGAGTGCCCGCGCTGGCACGACGGCCGCTGGTGGGCCGTCGACTTCTACCGCTACGGCGTGTTCACCTACGACGCCGACGGCAACGAGGAGCTCGTGCTCGAGGTCGAGGCCCAGCCGTCGGGCCTCGGGTGGCTGCCGGACGGCGACCTGCTCGTCGTCTCGATGAAGGACCGGCGCGTGCTGCGGCGCGCCGCGGACGGCACCGTCACCGAGCACGCCGACGTCTCGGAGCTCACGACGGGCCACCTCAACGACATGATCGTCGACCGCGAGGGCCGCGCCTACGCGGGCAACTTCGGCTTCGACCTGATGGGCGGCGGCCAGCCGGAGACGGCCTCGCTCGTGCGGATCGACCCCGACGGCAGCGCGAGCGTCGCGGCCGAGGACCTGTGGTTCCCCAACGGCACGGTGATCACCGACGACGGCACGCTGATCGTCGCCGAGACGTTCGGCGCGCGCTTCACCGCGTTCACGATCGCGGACGACGGCGCCGCTGACCGATCGCCGGATCTGGGCGCAGGTCGAGCCGACGCCCGACCGCGGCGACATCGAGACGATGCTCGGCGCCGTCACGTTCGCGCCCGACGGCTGCACGCTGGACGCCGAGGGCCACATCTGGGCGGCCAACGCGCTCGGGGGCGTGGTGTCGCGCGTCGCGCCCGGCGGGGAGATCGTCGAGGAGATCGCGATGCCGGACGGGCTGGGCGTGTTCGCGTGCCAGCTCGGCGGCGAGGACGGCCGCACGCTGGTCGCCTGCGCGGCGCCCGACTTCCACGAAGGGCCGCGCAAGGCCGCCCGCGAGGCGGTGCTGCTGCAGACCACCGTCGACGTCCCGCACGCGGGCCTGCCGTAGGCGTCTAGTCCAGCTCGGCCGCCTCGACCAGCGCCGCCACCAGCGCGGCGGTGGCCGGGGGGTCGGGCGGGTCGCCGTAGGTCGCGGCGTAGACGTGCCGCGGCGACCCGCGCAGCTCGGTCGCGTCGATGCCCGCGAGGCGGTGCGCCCGCAGGGCGAGCCCCGGGAGCGTCGCCACGCCCAGGCCCTCGGCCACGAGCGCCTGCATCACGACCATGTCGTCTGACGTGTAGGCGATGCGCGGCTCGAAGCCCTCGTCGGCGCACACCGCCAGCAGGTGCCTGCGGCACAGCTCGCAACCGGCGATCCAGGTCGCGTCGCGCAGCGCCTTGATCGAGCGCCGCTTGCCCGTCGAGAGCAGGTAGACCGGGTCGTCGAGCAGGGGGTGGAGGCGGACGTTGGCGGGCTCCGGCTCGGTCTCGTCGTAGCGGAAGCCGATCGCGACGTCGATCTTGCCGGCGCGCAGAAGCTCGAGCGCTTCGGGCGGGTGCATGTCGAGCAGCGTGATCTGGAGCTCCGGGTGGCGGGCGGTCAGCGCCGCCACCGCGCGCGGCACGAGCGACCCGATCGCGGACGAGAAGCCGGCGAGCCGCACGCGCCCGGCGGTGAGCCCGACGTGGGCGGAGAGCTCCGCGCCCGCGGCGTCGATCCGCCCGATGATCTCCGCCGCCCGGTCCGCGAGCAGCTGGCCGGCGGGCGTGAGCCGGACCCCGCGGCCGACCCGCTGGAGGAGCTGCGCGCCCGACTCCGCCTCGAGCCGCGCGAGGTGGTGGCTGACCGACGGCTGCGAGTAGTGCAGCTCCTTCGCGGCCGCGGTGACCGAGCCGTGGCGGGCGACCGCGTCGATCACGCGCAGGCGGTTGACGTCCAGCATCACATCAACTCTACCTATGAGTTACCACGAATGTTGGCATTGGACCTATGGGTCGCGGTCCCGCACCATGCCCTCCATGACGACCCTCACCGCCTCCCCCCAGGGCCAGCTGAGCGAGCTGCTCGACGGCATCCGCGGCGCCATCGCCCCGCGCGCGAGCCGGTCGGACACCGCGGAGCTCGTCGCCGAGCAGCTGCGCCTGCACCTGCCCGGCCCCGGCGTGCTGACCGCCGAGCAGCGCCTCGGCTCGCCCGAGACCTACCGCAGCCACACCCTCCACATCGAGCCCGATGGCGCCTTCTCGGTCATCGGCCTGGTCTGGCGCCCCGGCCAGATCACGCGTATCCACGACCACCTGACCTGGTGCGTGTTCGGCGTCATCCAGGGCGTCGAGCACGAGGAGCTGTTCGACGCCGGCCTCAACCTGGTCGGCGAGAGCGACAACCACGTCGGCGACGTCAGCGGCTTCGCGCCCCCGGGCGACATCCACCGCGTCCACAACACGTCCGACACGACGGCGATCTCCATCCACGTCTACGGGATGGACGTCACGCGCACGGGCTCGAGCGCGCGCCGCTACTACGACTGAGCGCGGAGGTCGTCGGCGAGCTCGCCGACGAGGCGGCGCGGTACGCGCCGCCACCACCACGTGGTGTAGGTCGCGCCGAGCGGGCGTTCGGCCTCCTCGGTCGCCGCCTCGAAGCGCGCGTCGTCGGCGGCCAGCGCCTGCTCCAGCTGCTCTCTCAGCCCGGGGCTCGCGCCGGCGACGACGCGCTCGAGGCGATCGCGGACGGTGAGGTCGTTCGTGTACTCGTAGATCGAGTCGTCGTAGCCGCGCTCGACGGCGGTGACGAAGCGCTGCCAGTCCTGGAGCAGTGAGCCGAGCGTGGCGCCGCTCAGGAGCCTGGTGAGCTCCTCGCGCTGCTCCGCTGTCATTGCTTGGCGATCTGCTCCAGCCAGTAGTCCCACCCGTCCTTCGGCTTGAAGTATGTCCGCAAGATGCCGTCTGGCCGCTGCACCGCGAACTCGTTGCGCGCGGCGTCGTAGAAGAGCTTGTCGCCGTTGGTGCGCGTGAAGGTCTCGATGCCCTCGCGCCCGGTCAGGTCGCGGGCGCCCTCGAGGTACTCGACCGGTGTGCGGTAGCCGAACTCGGCGGCGTGCTTCTCGAAGTGGGGCAGCCAGCGGCCGGGCTGGAAGCGCGGCAGGACCTTCGCGGTCTCGGTCGCGCCCTCGACGCCCTTGAGGAGGCCGGAGCTCGCCAGGCGGAGGCGGAGGCTGGCCGGCAGGTCCTCGAGCGCGCCCTTGAGCGCCGCGGCGGAGCTCTTGCCGCCGGCGCCGAGGATCTTGGCGAGGCCCTTGACCAGGCCGCCGCCGACGCCGTTCTCCTGCAGCGGGTAGACCTCGAGCTTCCCGTCCTTGTACGCGTACAGCGCACCCGGCGGGATCAGCACGAGCTCGCCGTTCTCGTCGAGCACGATGCTCTCGGCGGCGTCGCCGAACAGGAAGCTCTTCCACCCGCCCGGGTTGATCTGGTCGAGGATCGCCTTCTCGAGGTCGTGCCACTCGTCCTCGCTGATCCCGAGCCGCTCCCACGGCTTGCCGGCGTTCTCCTCGGTCAGCGGCAGGATGCCCTGCGTGGGATCGGTGCCGTGGTCGAACTCGTCGGTGTCGGACATGCCGTCGCCGTCGGAGTCCGCCTTGGTCGGATCGGTGCCGAGCGCGGCCTCTTCCTCGTTGGTGAGGCCGTCGCCGTCGTCGTCCGCGTTGGGGTCGACCGGGGTCGGCGACCGGTGCTCGTCGCCGTAGGAGGTCGACGGGATCCCCTTGCCGGCGGCGATCGCGTCGACGGCGGCGGTGCTGCGGTCGGCGAGCTTCGGGACGACCGTGATCAGGGCCGCGACGATCACCGCGACGAGCAGGAGCGCGCCCATGTACTCGGCGGCGGTCTGGCCGCTCTGGCCGCGCAGCCTGGAGAGGATCAGCGCGACATTGGGGAGGAGCCAAGCCCCGGCGAGCGCGCCGGCGGCGATGGCGACGAGCTCGAAGAGCGCGCGGGCCGGGTCGACGGAGTTCGCGATCGACAGCGTGAGGCTGACGAGCGCGCACACCGCGCCGGGGCCGGCGGCGCCGACCAGGACGATCTCGCGGCGGTTGCCGGCGCCCGCGAGCGCCGCCTGCCAGGCGCCGGTGACGCCGCCGAGCGTGGCGGCGACGAAGACGATCAGGAGCCCGGCGCCGACCTGCGTCACCTCGGGCTCGACGGGGCCGAGCACGCCGACGAGACCGCGCAGGAAGACGAAGAGCGCGAGCAGCGCGGCCGCGACGCCGGCGGCGGTCGCCCGCGCGACCGGCCGCACTCCTGCTGCTCTCAGGACGTCCATATCGCTGAAGCTAGCCAGCGCTGCCCGGCCCGGCGAGGGGCCCAGGACCCAACTTTGGATTTGGGCCGTCCTGGGCTCTGTGCGGTGACGGATCGCGTGTTTACCCTCTCCGGCCGTGAGCGGGCGCCGATCTTTGACCATCGCTTTCCTCTGCGCCGCGGTCGCCGGGTGCGGAGGCGGCGCGCCGGCGGCGCGCTCGCCGGCCAAGGCCCCGGCGGCCGAGGCGTCCGCGACCCCGGCGCCCGCGCCGCTGACGTTCGGCACGCATCGCTACATCAGCCCGTGCTCGGTGCTGCCGATCGACGCGGCGCAGCGCATCTACGGTGCGCTGAAGCCGCTCGGCTCCGTGCGCCAGGAGTACTACGACCGCTCGCTGACCCCGGCCGAGTTCAAGGCCAAGACCGACACCGTGACCGGGAGCGTGCGGACCGCGTGCCACTACAACCAGGGCGACGCGCACCGCACCAGCGTCCAGGTCACGGTCGAGCAGTACCGGTCGGACAAGGCCGCACGCTCGGAGTGGGCCTCGATCGCCTACCTCGGCACCGGCAAGGAGAGCCGCAAGCTGGCCAAGCGAGACTTCTCGGGCCCGTCCTGGGACTTCAACTGGATCGCGAAGCTCGCGCGGGAGAACGAGCGCGACATGGGCGGCAAGCGGGTGAAGGGCATCGACGACGTGCTGTTCGTCCGGGGCCGCGCGGACTTCGTCGGCTTCCGGCACAACGCGCTGGTGAGGCTCTCCTACCTGCCACTCAGCTTCGTCACCCCGGTGTTCTCCGCACGGCAGTACCGCAAGCAGGCCGCCAAGGCCAAGCGCGCGTTCCGCGTCATCTACCAGCAGCTGGACCGCGCCGACCTCGGCCAGCGGCCGCTCGGGCCGGCCCTCAACGGCGAGCGCGAGGTCAACGGGGTGCCCTACCTGGACCCCTGCAGCGTGCTGAACGACAAGGCGTTCGTGCTCGCCACCGGGCACGCGCCGACCGAGAACGCCGAGTCGGAGTCGCTCCCCCTCGACACCGCGGGGCTGCGCGAGGCCGGCGACGACCTCTACGACCAGTCGCCGGAGGCGTCCTGCAGGCGTACCGCCCGCCACAAGAAGCGGCGGGGCGCGCTGACGTCGCGCTACGACCATGCCGACCTCGCCGTGCGCGTCGCGGCGAAGCCGCAGGACCAGCAGACGGTGAACGTCGGCACCGAGCTGGCCGGGGACATGCTGATCAACCGCTACGTGAACAAGGACGCGCGCGGGCGCGCCACCGTGCAGGCGCTGGTGAACGCCGGCGTGGTGACGGAGATCAGCGACGACGACACCGAGGCGGACGCGCTGTACGTGTTCGACAGCGCCAGGAAGACCGGCAGGAAGAAGGCGTTCCGGCGCGCGTTCTTCAACGTCGGGCCGTACGCCTTCACGCTCGGCGTGACCCGCAACACCGGCCTGCAGCAGTACTCGGGCAAGCAGCTCGGCGTCGCCGGCTACCGCAAGGTCGTCGACGCGATCGCCGCCGACGTCCGCGCCCGCCTCAAGCGCCCGTCGTGACCCGCGCGGGCTGCTCCGTGCGGCGGAACCGGCCGGTCGCCGGGGCGAGCGCCGCTTCCTCCTCTGCGACGGTGTCGGCGAGCGCCTCGTCGCGCGTCTCGTGGCCGAGGATCGCGACGCTGAGCGCGGCGAGCGCGAAGGCCAGCGCGTAGACCGTCAGCGTGAGCCCCAGCGAGACCGGGATCAGCACGCCGCCGATGAGCGGTGCGAGCACGCCGGCGACGCGGGCCATGCCGCTCGCGGCGCCCATGCCGGTGGTGCGCATGCGCGTCGGCAGCAGCTCGGGCGTGTAGGCGTACAGGCTCGACCAGGCGCCGAGCGCGAAGAAGCTCATGAGGATGGCGGCCGCGATCAGCACGGTGAGGCTCGTCGCTGTGCCGTAGACGAACGTGCACACCGCGGCGATCGACAGGTAGGTCACGAACGTCCGCTTGCGGCCCCAGCGCTCCACGAGCCAGGCGGCCGAGAAGTAGCCGGGCAGCTGGGCGGCGGCGAGCAGCAGCGTGTAGCTGTACGTCTGCACGACGTCGAAGCCGCGCTCGGCGAAGATCTTCGGCAGCCAGCTGAAGAGGCCGTAGTAGGCGAGCGCGATGAAGAACCAGGTGCTCCACAGCATCACCGTGGTGCGGGCGAGCTTGCCCTCGAAGAGACGCTTGATCTCGACCTTGTCGCTCGCGTCCGCGGGCGGGACGATGTGCGGAACGTCCTGTTCCGGTACGCCGTTCTCGCGTGCGACCTGGCCGAGGATCGCCTCGGCCTCGTCGACGCGGCCGGTGGCGGCCAGGAAGCGGGGCGACTCGGGGATCCGCAGCCGGACCCAGAACACGAGCGCGCCGGCGACCGCGGAGCTGCCCAGCAGGTAGCGCCAGCCGAGGGTCGGGACGAGGATCCAGGCCAGCCCGGCGGCGACGACGGTGCCGACGCCCCAGAAGCTCTCGAGGATCACGAGCCAGCGGCCGCGGTTGCGGGTCGGCAGGTACTCGGCGAACAGGCTGAAGTCGAGCGGGACCGCGCCGCCGAGGCCGAAGCCGGCGAGGATGCGGAACGCGCACAGCCAGAACATGTTCGGCGAGAAGGCCGACAGGAAGCCGAACACCGCGAAGATCCCGATCGTGATCGTGAAGCCGCGCTTGCGGCCGATGCGGTCGGAGATGGTGCCCCAGAACCACGCGCCGGCGAGCATGCCGACGAACGTCGACGCGACGACGACCGAGCTCTCGAACGTACTCAGCCCGAAGTCCTCGGTGATCTTCGGCAGCGCGAAGGCGATCAGGAAGATCTCGGCCGCGTCGGCAGCCCAGGTCACCCCGCAGACGCCCAGCAGGCGCTTCTGGAACCGGCCGAAGCCGATCCGGTCGATCGCGGTTTGAACCGGGACGGCTCCCACGTCAGCGGCCATGTGTGCTCCCTCCCTGCGTCGAGCGGCTACGTGCTCTTGCAGTTCCCGGAGCGTCGGCGCGCGAAAAGACTTCGTGACGATCGTCCTAAAGGCGATGGCTATGGGAGGCGGAGCGCGGCGGCCAGCGCGGTCTCGAGCGTGCGGGCGATGAGCTGCACGGGGCCGCTGCTCACCGCCACGAGGTGTGCGCTGTTGACCGGGCCGCAGAGGCGGGTCAGGCGGCCGGTGGCGCGCAACTGGGCGTCCGTGGTGTGGAGGTCCTCCCACAACGGCGGCCTCGACGGCAGGGTAGGCGTGACGAGGACGCCGTCGCCGACCGCCTCCCACAGCTCTTTGCCGAGCCGGTCGAGCTCCTCCCGGGCGCCGCGCACCTCTTCCGGGGGGTGGGCCGCGCCCGCCTCCAGCTGCGCGCGTGCCGCAGGTGTCTCGGCTTGGTGGCGCGTGGCGGCTTCGGCGGTGATGAGGATCGCGCGTGGAGGGCCGAACTGCGGCAGTGAGGGGGTGGTGAGCTCGAGCGCCCCGCCAGAGATCTCCCTGGCCGCCGCGCGGGCCGCCTCGATCCGCTCTGGCTCGACGCGGCCGAGTTGGTCGTCGGCGAGCGTGACGACGCGCTGCGGCGGCTCGCCGATGGTGCCGCCGAGCGCGGTCCACGCGAGGGCGAGATCTTCGGCTGTGGCCGCGATGAGGCCGAGCCGGTCGAAGCTGGGGGCGAGGATCGAGACACCGTCGGCGGGCATCCAGTCCGCGGCGGCGCACAGGCCGGCGACGCCACACGCCGCGGCGGGGATCCGCGCGCTGCCGGCCGTGTCGGTGGCGAGTGCGAGCAGCGCGGCGCCGGTCGCGACGGCGATCGCCGAGCCGCCGCTCGAGCCGCCGGGGCTGCGGTGCGGGTCCCGGGGGTCGCTCGCGCCGGGCGTGAGCGCGCCGAGGCCGAGCTCGTCGGTGCGGGTCTTGCCGACGATCACCGCGCCCTGATCCCGCAGCCGCGCGACGATCGCGGCGTCGCGCTCGGCCACCCGTCCCTGACGCCGCCCGAGCGCGGTCGGCAGCCCGGCGACGTCGATCAGGTCCTTGACGGCCACGGGGATCCCGTGGAGCGGCCCTCGCGGGCGGCGGGGGAGGGCTGCGGCCGCGCGGCGCGCGCCGTCCTCGTCGATGTGGACGAACGCTCCGTGCTCCTGGGCGGCGCCGAGGTTCGAAAGGCAAGCATCGAGAACCTCGAGCGGGGTGGCTTCCCCGGCGGCGAGGAGGCGCGAGGCGTCCGCGAGCGAGGTCATCGGGGTGGGAGAGTGCCGGACCAACCCTGGTTTCCGGTGGCCTCCTCGGCCAGTGCGGACGCAGGGTCGCCGGCTCTCCCTACGAGCGCCTTCACACGTGCGACCGCCGCTTCGTCGAGCTCCGCGAACTCCGCTGCGAGGGCGACGGCCGTCCCGCCCGGATCCTCGTCGACGCGATCGACGAGCCCGATCGCCAGCGCCTCCTCGGCGCCGACGCGGCGGCCGGTGAGGCAGAGGTCGAGCGCGCGGCTGCGGCCGACGAGCGTCGGCAGGCCCCATGCCGCGACCGCGAGGCCGTGGCCCGGACCGCGCGCGGCCAGCCATGCGCCGGGCGCGGCCACGCGCATGTCGCAGCTGATCGCGAGCTGAAGGCCGCCGCCGATCGCCGGCCCGTCGAGCGCTGCGAGCACCGGGCGGGGAAGCTCGAGGATGCGGGCGTAGAGGTCATACAGCGCGTCGCTCACCCACGCGCGTTCGGCGTCGTCGATCGCGGTGTCGGCGCCGCCGCAGAAGCGCCCGGCGCCGGACGAGCCAAGCACGATCACGTGCTCCCGCTCCGCGTCGACCGCGGCGTGCAGTGCCTCGACGAGGGCGCGGTCGAGCGCGTTGTGGCGCTCGGGGCGGTCGAGCAGGAGCCGGGCGACTCCGGGGCGCGGGTGGTCGACGAGCAGCGGCATGGCGCCGAAGCCTAGGCTTCCCACGCCGACACCGGAGCCCAACCCGACGCTTCCCGCTCGGCGGACCGGGTATAGCCTCGATCTATGACGCTCCGGCAGCTCGAGTACCTGCTCGCGGTCGCGCAGACCGGGTCGTTCACCGAGGCCGCCTCGCGGCTGCACGTCTCGCAGCCCACGCTGTCGCAGCAGATCCGGGCGCTGGAGGCCGAGCTCGGCGGGCCGCTGCTCGACCGCTCGCCCGGCAGCGTCGCGCTCACGCCCGCCGGCAAGGCGCTCGTCGGCGACGCGCGCGCGGCCGTCACCTCCGCCCAGCGCGCGCTCGACGCCGGCCGCCGCGCCCTTCGCTCTGCCCCCAAGCTGCTGACGATGGCCACGGTCCGTTCGCTCGCCGCCGCCGTGCTCCCCGCCACGATCAAGCGCTGGCACGAGGTGCAGCCCGACGTCTCGATCCGGTTGCTCGAGTTCGCCAGCCGCTCGCTCGTCACGGACGCGGTCGCCGACGGCCGCGCCGACCTCGGCATCGGCCCGCTCCCGGCGGAATGGAGCGGCGCGCGGATCGAGCTCGGCTGGGAGCAGCTGGTGCTGGTCATGCCGCTCGGCGACCCGCTGGCGCAGTCGGGCAACGACCTCTCGCTCGAGTCGCTGGCCGGGCGCCAGTGGGTGCTCTACGAGGAGGGGCATGGCCTCGGCGAGCAGGCGGAGCAGGCCTGCCGCGCGGCCGGGTTCGAGCCCGAGTGGGCGGTCCGCACCGCGCAGGTGGAGGTCGCCGCGCGGCTGGCCGCGGCCGGGATCGGGCCGGCGCTCGTGCCGATCAAGAACGTCCCGCCCGAGCTCCACCAGCACGTGCGCGGCGTCGACCCGCCGGTCAGCTGGCGGGTGTGGGCCTACGTGACCGGCCCGGAGTTCCCCGACATCGCGGGCGCCTTCGTCGACGTGCTGGTCGAGGGGCCGTGGCAACAGCGGGCGTTCGCCCGCGCCGGGCAATAGCGTGCGTCTATACGAGCATCCGATCTCGGTCTTTGCCGAACCGGCTCGGACCGGGTAGACAGCCGACAATGCCCGTCTCCCAGAGGCAGCAGGAAGGCGTGAGGGTGGTCACGATCGACCGGCCCGACCGCGCCAACGCCATCGACCTCGAGACGGGCGAGGCGCTCGCCGCCGCCTTCGACGAGCTGGAGCGCGACGACGCCACCCGGGCGGTCGTCCTGACCGGCGCCGGCGAGCGCGTCTTCTCGGCGGGCATGGATCTGAAGGCGGTCGAGGCGGGCCAGGCCGACGCGATCAACGGCGTCTCCGGCGGCTTCGCCGGGATCGTCCGCCGCGACTTCCCCAAGCCGGTCGTCGCCGCCGTCAACGGCGCCGCGATGGGCGGAGGCTTCGAGATCGTCCTCGCCTGCGACCTCGTCGTCGCCGCCGAGCACGCCAAGTTCGGGCTGCCCGAGGTCACCGTTGGGCTGATGGCCGCCTCCGGTGGCGCTGTCCGCCTGCCGCAGCGCCTGCCGTGGCCGATCGCGATGGAGCTGCTGCTGCTCGGCGAGCCCGTCGACGCGCGGCGCGCGCTCGAGCTGGGGCTGGTGAACCGCGTGGTGCCCGGCCCGGAAGTGGTCGACGCCGCGATCGAGCTCGCCGCGAAGCTGGCCGCCTACGACCCGCGCGCGGTGGAGGCCGCGAAGCGCGTCGCCCGCGCCTCAGTGGCAGGCGGAGAGGCGGCGGGGTGGGAGGCGAACGGATGAGCGCCACCGCCGCCAAGCCCATCCCGTACGACGCGCTCAGCTACCTGCGCGCGAACGCCGCCGTCCGCGGCGACGCGCTGGCCGTTCACGACGAGGGCGAGGAGCTGAGCTTCGAGGCGCTCCACCGCGCGGTCCTCTCGCTCGCCGCCGACCTGCGCGAGCGCGGCGTCGGGCGCGGCGACGTCGTCGCCGTCGCGCTCCCCAACGTGTGGCGCTACGTCGCGCTCGAGATCGCCGTGCCCGCCGTCGGCGCCACGCTGCTGCCGCTGCCGGTCAGCCTCGGGCGGCTCGAGACCGAGGACGCGATCGAGCGCTCCGCCGCGAAGCTCGTGATCGGCGAGGACGACGAGCTCGACACCGGCGGCGAGCCCCACGATGGCCCGTTCGCCGAGCCCGATCCCGACCGCGTCGTCCAGATCGCGCTGACCTCCGGGACCACCGGCCGCTCGAAGCTCGCCTCGCTGACCGCGCGCCTCAAGCAGCTGACCTTCGAGGGCTTCACGAGCCGGCTGCGGCTCGGCCCCGACGACCGCATGCTGCCGCTCTCGCCGATCACACAGGGCGCCGGCGAGATGTGCCTCTACGCGTTGCGCACGGGCGCGGCGCTGGTCATGGCCCACCACTCCCGCTTCGACGCCGACCGGTCGCTCGCGCTCGCCGAGCGCACGAAGGCCACCGTCCTCGGTGGCGTGCCCACGATGGTCGCCCGCATGCTGCACTCGCCCGCGCTCGCCGACACCGACCTCTCCAGCCTCCGCACCACGATCTCCGCCGGCGCCCCGCTGCCCGAGAGCGTCGCCCGCGAGTGGGAGGAGCGCACCGGCGCGCCGGTCTGCAGCTTCTACGGCGCGATGGACGTCGGCCAGCTCGCCGTGCCCAGCCCTGAGGACCCGGCCGAGAAGCGCTGGACCACGGTCGGCAAGCCCCACGACACCGCCGAGCTGCTGATCTGCGACCCCCAGGGCAACGCGGTCGAGCCGGGCGAGGAGGGAGAGATCTGCATGCGCGGGCCGCTCGTCCAACCCCGGTATTGGAACGACGACGAGACTCCCTACGCCGACGACGGCTGGGCCCACTTCGGCGACCTCGGCCGCCTCGACGAAGACGGCTTCCTGCACGTCACGGGCCGCGTGAAGGACACGATCATCCGCGGCGGCAGCAACGTGAACCCGTTCGAGGTCGAGGACGTCCTGCGCGGCAGCCCGCTCGTCCAGGACGTCTGCGTCGTCGGCCGCCCCGACGAGGACCTGGGCGAGCGGGCGGTTGCGTTCGTCGTCGCCGCGCCGGGTGAGACGCCGACGCTCGACGACCTCACCGCCCACCTCGAGGAGCAGGGGTTCACGCGCTACAAGTGGCCCGAGGGCTTGCACCTGGTCGACGCGCTGCCACACGGCGCGACGGGCAAGCTCGACCGGCAAGAGCTGCGCAAGCGAGCGAAGGAGGACGTATGACCGCCGCCCGCTACGAGGTCGGGCGCGGCGAGCCGGTGGTGCTCGTCCATGGCCTCGGCGACGACCACCGCGCCTGGCGCCGCGTCGTCGCGCCACTGATGCTGACCCGCCGCGTGGTGCTCTACGACCTGCGCGGCCACGGCGGCTCGCCGCCGGGCGACGACGCCGACGGCAGCCTCGCCCAGCTCGGCAGAGACCTGATCGAGGTGCTCGACGACGCCGGGCTCGAGCGCGCCACCATCGCCGGCTTCTCGCTCGGCGGCACGATCGCCATGCGCGCCGCCATCGACGCGCCCGACCGCGTCTCCGCGCTCGCGCTGATCGGCACCTCGAGCCGCGTCAACTCCGCCGCGCGCGGCTGGTACGAGGAGCGCGCCGCGCTGGTGCAGAACGACGATCCCGACCTGCGCGCCACCCTCGACAAGGACACCGAGGACGTCTACCGCAACCGTCCCGAGGAGATCGCCGCCGGGCTCCGTATCCGCCGCGAATCCACGCAGGACCCGCGCGGCTTCGCCAACGCCTGCCTCGCCATGGCGAGCCTCAACGAAGCGCCCTTGGATCCCGAGCTCGGCGCCATCGGGCAGCCGACCGTGATCGTCGCCGGCGACAACGACCAGCACTGCCCGCCGCGCGCGTCCGAGATCATCGCCGACAAGATCGGAGGCAGCACCATGCGCGTGATCGAGGACACCGGCCACCCGCTGCCGGTCGAGCGGCCGGACGAGGTCGCCGCCGCGATCGAGGAGGTGAGCGCCTGATGGGCATCAGCATCTCGATCGGGATCAGCCCGCGCGAGTCGCTCGCCGACTGGTCGCGCTTCACCGGCGAGCTCGAGGAGCGCGGCGTCGAGGAGCTGTGGCTGATCGACTCGCAGCTGGCGATGAAGGACGCGTACATCGGGCTCGCGCTGGCCGCGCAGCAGACCGAGACCATGCGCCTCGGCACCGGCGTCAGCAACCTCATCACCCGCCACCCGACGGTGACCGCCAACGGCATTGCTGCCATCGCGGAGCTGTCGCACGGCCGCGCGCTGCTCGGCCTCGGCGCGGGCGACTCCGCCGTCTACGGCTTGGGCGCGCGCCCGTCGAAGGTCGCCGAGGTCGAGGAGGGGCTCGAGTTCTTCGGCGCGGTGCTCGACGGCCGCGAGGGCACGTGGCAGGGCCGCGGCTACAAGCTCGCGCAGGCGGTCCCGCGCACGCCCGTCTACCTCGCGGTCAGCCAGCCGCGCATGTGCCGCCTCGCCGGCCGGCTCGCCGACGGCGTGATCGTCATGGGCCCCGCGCAGCCGGACATGCTCGAGAAGCAGCTCGGCTGGATCACCGACGGCATCGAGGAGGCCGGCCGCGAGCGCAGCGACGTCCGCGTCTGCTTCATCGCCACGCTGTCCGCGCGCGAGGACGCCGAGGCCGCGCTGGCGGACGTCCGCTCGTGGGCGAGCGCGCAGGCGCGCCTGCAGGCGAGCGTCAAGGAGCTGCCGCCGAGCCTCGAGCCGTTCCGCGAGGAGATCAAGCGCGCCAAGGATGACTACGACTACGGCGAGCACCTCTCGACGCGCGCGAAGCACCAGGGCACGGTCAGCGACGAGCTCGTTCGCACGCTCGCGATCTCCGGCACCGTCGACGAGTGCGTCGCGCGCACGCGGGCGCTGATGGAGACCGGCGTCGACGACCTGATCTTCCCGCTGCTCGGCGGCGGGCGACTCGAGCGCCTGAAGGTGCTCACCGAACAGATCGCACCGGAGCTGACATGGACCTGAACCTCGACGGCAAGAGCGTCGTCATCACCGGCGGCGCGTCGAACATCGGCCGCGCGCTGACGCTCGGCTTCGCCGAGGAGGGCGCGAACGTCCTGATCGCCGACGTCGACGAGGCGCAGGCCGAGGCGGTGATCGCCGCCGGGCCGGACGGCCGGATCAGCCAGCGCCGCACCGACGTCACCAACGCCGACGAGGTGACCGCGACCGTCGACCATGCGATCGAGACGCTCGGTGGCGTCGACGTGCTCGTCAACTGCGCGGGCTGGACCGTCGACCGCCTGTTCACGGAGAAGCCGCGCGAGGAGTGGGAGCGCGAGATCGCCATCGACATGTGGGGCTTCATCAACGCGACGCGCGCGGTGCTCGACCACATGATCGAGCGCGGCTCGGGCCGGATCGTCTCGATCGGCTCCGACGCCGGCCGCATCGGCGAGTGGCGCGAGGCCGTCTACTCCGGCACCAAGGCGGGCGTGATCGCGATGTCGAAGGCGATCGCCAAGGAGGTCGGCAGGCACGGCATCACGCTCAACGTCGTCTGCCCCGGCTTCACGCCCGGCGACCCGGAGACGAGCGGCGAGGGCTCGATCTGGATGGGCGAGCAGGGCGCGCAGTTCGACGACGAGATCCTCAAGAAGGTCGCGCGCTCCTATCCGCTGCGCCGCCTCGGCACACCCGAGGACATCGTCGGCCCGGTCCTGCTGCTCGGCTCCGACCGGGCGTCCTACATCACCGGCCAGACCTTGTCGGTGAGCGGTGGCTACACGATGCTGTGAGCCTGCTCATCGTCGTCGACATGCAGCAAGTCGTGGCGCGCGACACGCTGTGGCACCTGCCCGGCGTGCGCGACCTGCTGCCGACGATCATCCAGCTCACGGAGGCCTTCGGGGACGACGTCGCCTACAGCCGCCATGTCCCGCCCGCCGACGGCGGCTACGGCGCGTGGAAGCGGTTCTACGAGAACTGGAAGGAGCTCGACGAGGACCCGAGCAACTGGGACCTGATGCCCGAGCTCGCCGGCCGCCCCGGCATCCACGCCGCGAAGTCGACCTACTCCGTGTTCGGCGCGCCCGAGCTGCGCGCCGCGCTCGATCGCGACGAGGAGCTCGTGCTGTGCGGCGTCGAGACCGACTGCTGCGTGCTCGCCACCGCGCTGGAGGCGATCGACCACGGCGTTCCCGTCACCGTGGTCGAGGACGCGGTGGCCTCGCCGAGCCCCACCGGGCACGAGGGCGCCCTCGCGCTGTTCCGGCGGCTCGACGACGATCAGGTCAAGGTCACGACCGCCGCGCGGTTGCTCGCGCGATGAGCGTGCCGAAGAAGCCGAGGAACAGCGCGAACAGCACGCCGAGGCTTGCGCCCGACCACGCGCCGGTCTTGCCGCCGAGGCCCAGCGGGTCCAGCAGGTAGCCCTGCCAGTCGAGCCAGCCGGCGGCCGCGTTGGTGACGAGCCCCCAGCCGACCACGGTGCCGATCGCCATCAGCACGAGCGGGAGCACCTGCACGTCGCCGTAGCGCCCGCGCGGGTCGTGCAGCTCCTCGCTGACGTACTCCTTGCGCGTGATCACGTCCGCGACCATGACGCCGATCCAGGCCGCGATCGGCACGCCCAGCGTGATCAGGAAGCCCGTGAACTGGGCGAGGAAGTCGTCGGTGAAGAAGACGACGACGGTGGCGAGGACGAGCATGATCGCGCCGTCGATGGTCGCCGCCACGTAGCGCGGGATCGGCACGCCGACGCTGAGCAGCGCGAGCCCGGACGAGTAGATGTCCATCACCGCCGCGGCGACCAGCCCGAGGATGACGACGATCGCGAAGGGCACGAGGAACCACGTCGGGAGCAGGACCGCCAGCGCGCCCACGGGATCGGCGGAGATCTTGTCGACGAGGCCCTTCGCCGAGCCGGCCAGCAGCAGGCCGAACACGAGCAGCACGAGCGGGCCGATCGCGCCGCCGAACAGCGTCCACCCGAATATGCCGCGCGGCGAGGATCCCTTTGGGAGGTAGCGGGAGTAGTCAGCCGAGACGTTCACCCAGCCGAAGCCGAACCCGGTCGCCACCAGCACGATCACGCCGATGAACGACTCGGTCGAGCCGCTCGGCAGCGACGTCGCGGCCGACCAGTGGATCTCGTCGAGCGTGAGCGCGATGAAGACCACGGTGAGCACGCCCGCGACCACGGTGATGAAGCCCTGGAGGCGCATCACGAGGTCGAACCCCGCGACGCCGGCCGCGACGGTCATGCCCGCGATCACCACGAGCGAGAGCGCCTTCACGAGCCCGTCGGCGTGGACGCCGAGCTCGTTGAAGACGGTGGCGGTCGCGAGCGTGCCGAGCACCACGAGCACGGTCTCCCAGCCCACCATCAGCAGCCATGAGAGCGCGGACGGCACGCGGTTGCCGCGCACGCCGAAGGCAGCGCGTGAGAGGACCATCGTCGGCACCGAGCCGCGCGGGCCGGCCGTCGCGACGATGCCGACGGCGCCGAACGACAGGAGCAGGCCGATCGCGGCGGCGATGACGCTCTGCGCCACCGACAGTCCATACGCGAGGCAGAACGCGCCGTAGCTGATCCCAAACACGCCCACGTTGCTGGCGAACCAGGGCAGGAAGAGCTCGCGAGGCGTGCCCTTGCGCTCGCCCTCGGTGATGGTGTTGATGCCGTTGGCCTCGATCCCCCTCGGGACGTCCGGTGCGCGGAGCTCGGTCTCGAGCGCGGTCATGCGATGACTCCTTTGATCAGCAGGAGGCAGGCGTAGGGCGCGTCCTCGCCGGTGATGACGGTCGCGAACGCGCCGCGCGACCGTTCGTAGAAGGCAAACCGCTCGAGCGACCCCATGGCGATGTCACGGCCCTCGAGCTCGCTCGCGAGCAGCGCCGTCTCGTTCTGCACCGGGGTCACCTCGTCCGGGCTGCCAACGACCTCCATGCGCAGCAGCGGCTCGTCCACGAACGTGTCGAGCGGGAGCAGGCTGAGGATCGCGCGCGCGGCGGCCGCGGTGTCGGCGCCGTCGAGCCGGATCAGCCGCTGCGACGTGGAGGTCGCGGGGTAGTTGCGGTCCACGAGCGCGAGCTCGTCGCCGTGGCCCATGGCCGCCAGCGCATGCAGGAGATCGGGCGGGAGGAGCGGATCGAGTCCCTTCAGCATCGTCAGACCCTCTCAGTCGGTCCAGAAGTCATCGTCGTTTGCCTCGAGCAGCGGCATCAGCGCCAGCAGCGCGCCCCACGTGTAGAAGCCGTCCGAGTCGCTGACCTCGGTCTCGGCGTCCGGGTCGATCTTGTAGTTCTCGCGGCAGCGCCTGCGCTCCTTCCACTCGCCCGCGAACAGTGACCACGCTCGGTCGGCGAGCTCGGCCGCCTCCGCCGCGAAGCCGGCGCGGCGCAGGCCCTCCCAGGTCATGAACACCAGCGGCGGCCAGATGCGCCCGCGCCAGTAGACGTCGTCCGCCGTGGCCGGGTCGTCGTAGGTCGTCGAGGGGAGCGGGCGCGGGCCCCAGAAGCGCTCGGGGTCGAGCACGTGCTTGCGCACGAGCGCCTCGGCCTGCTCCGGCGTGGCGATCCCCGCCACCAGCGGATAGAAGCTGGTCGGCGCCAGCGACTCGACGAACTCGCCGGACCAGCGGCGCGCCGCGAACACCTCGCGCTCGGGATCCCACAGCCGCTCGCGCACGCGGGCGGCGAGCGCGTCGGCGCGTTCCTCCAGCACCGTCGCGTCCTCGGCGTGGCCGAGCCGCCGCGCGATGCGCGCGAGCATCTGCCCGTCGAGCACGACGAGCGAGTTCAGCCCGACCTCCTCGAGGTCGAGCGTGTGCGCGCGCTCGTCGAAGACGGCGTCGTCGAACAGCGGCAGGTTGTCCATCGCCGCCTCGTCCATCGCGCCCTGCTTGGTGTGCACGAAGGTGCCCTCGCCGGTGGGCGAGGAGCCGTACTCGAGCACGCCGTCGCCGTTGCCGTCGCGGTGCTCGAACCACCAGTCGTGGGCGCGGCGCAGCGTCGGGTAGGCCTGCTCGAGCAGCGCGCGGTCGCCGGTGAGGAGGAAGACGCGCAGGGCGACGTACGCGGCGATCGGCGGCTGCGAGCGGTCGACCCACTCGGTGTAGGCGGTCAGCAGGCAGGCGAGGTTGCCCTCGGGCTGCTGACCGGTCAGCGCGACCTCGAGGTTGGCGCGCGCGGTCTGCGCGTCGCCGGCCGCTGCGGCGAGCAGCGCGTGGAAGAGCACGTCGTCCAGCCACACGCCCCAGCCGCCGAACTTCGCCTGCGTCCAGTTGCGGGTCAGCAGCGTGAACCATCGCTGGTTGGCGTCGTCGAAGGTGGTGTTCCACGCCACGACGTCGCGGACCGCGCGCGCCGGCTCGGAGCCGCGGCGGGCCTCGGCGGCGCGCGCGTCGACCAGGGCGCCGACCGCGAGCGCGCGGGCCCGGCGCTCGGCGGTGGCGTCGTCGGTCGCCTCGGCGAGCGCGAAGGTCGTCGTCGCCTGCGACTGCCCGTTGAAGCGCAGCACCGCCCAGCGCCCGGACGGCTGCTCGGGGTGGGGCCGGTAGTAGCCGCCCTGCTCGAGCTCCTCGCGCAGCTCGTCGAGGTCGTCGTAGAGGCCCGCGTAGGTCGGCCGCTCCGACGGCACGAGGGAGGCGCGGCGGCTGCGGTGGCGGGCGCGCACGAGCGCGGGTTGCGTATAGGGATCCTCGGGCGCGTCGAGGCGGACACGCGTCGGGACGGTGCTCGGGTCGGCCTCGTCGTCGCCGGGGTAGCCGAGCTCGAGCAGCAGCCAGAAGCGCAGCGCCCACTCGCCGGTCTCGAGCACGGTCAGCCGCCCGCCGAGCGTGAACGGGTCGGCCTTGGCGAGCTCGAGCCGGACGCGCGAGCCCGCCAGCTCGACCTCGGCGGCGACGTAGCTCGCGTCGGCAGTGTGCTCGAGCAGCCGCGCGGTGGGGAAGTCGGAGTAGCGGCCCGCGCTCCCGGAGTACGCCGCGAGCCGGAGCGACAGCCCGGTCGGGAGGTGCACGAGCGACGCCGGGTGGGCGCTGTCCCACGTGTTCCAGTGGCGCTCGGGACTGACCGGCGGCCCGAGCATTTGCGTCAGTCGCCCTCCATCGCGGCGGACGCTACCGGCGGGCCGAGATTCCTGTCCAAGACGAATCCCGGGCCGATCCATAGTTCGGGGCTATGGGCGCCCTCGCGCTTTCTCTTGGACGCACGCGCGAGGCCGGACTAGTGTGCGGCCCCCTCTGGGCATGCGCTTCTCGAACGAGATCTCCGTCGACGCGCAGGCGGACGAGCTGTTCGCCTTCGTCTCCGACCCCGAGCGGGTGGTCAAGTGCCTGCCCGGGGCGAGCGTCGAGAGCCGCGACGGGGACGACTGGCGCGGCTCGATGAGCATGAAGGTCGGCCCGATCAAGGCGAGCTACCGCGGGACGCTGCGCTTCCTCGAGCTCGACCCCGACGCGCGCCGCGCGGTGATGCGGGTGCGGGCCGACGAGGCCAGCGGGCAGGGGCAGGCCGAGGCGCGCATCACCAGCGAGATCGAGCCGGGGGACGACGGCTCGTGCATTCGCATGGAGACCGACCTCCAGATCCGCGGAAAGGTCGCCCAGTTCGGCCGCGGCGCGATGGAGCAGGTCGCGGGGCGGATGCTCGAGCGCTTCGCGGACAACGTGGAGCTGGCGATCCGGGGCGAGACGCCGGAGGACGCGGGCGAGGCGGCCGCGGGGCTCCCGCTGCCGCGCATCCCGAGCGGCGTGTGGTGGGCGCTTGCCGGCGGCGCTGCCGGGTTCGGCGCGGGGTTTGTCGTGGGCCGGTCCCAGCGGTGAAGGCCGCCGACTTCGACTACTACCGGGTGGACTCGCTCGCGGACGCGATCGAGCGGCTCGGCGAGCTGGGCGAGGACGCGAAGGTGCTCGCCGGCGGCCAGAGCCTCGTGCCGATGATGAACTTCCGCCTCGCGCGGCCGGCGGCGCTGGTGGACATCACACGCGCGGACGAGCTGCGGGGGATCGACCGCCAGAACGGCGCGCTGCGCATCCGCGCGGCGACCACGCACGCGGAGGTCGAGCACGCGGCCGAGCTCGAGGGCGGCTACGAGGTCATGCGCGCGGCGGCGAAGTGGGTGGGCCACGAGCCGATCCGCAGCCGCGGGACGTTCGGCGGCAGCCTCGCGCACGCGGATCCCACCGCCGAGTGGTGCCTGATCGCGGTCGCGCTCGGCGCGGTGATCGAGATCGCCGGGCCGGGCGGCGAGCGCGAGGTCCCGGCCGAGGACTTCCTGCTCGGCTACTTCACGACCGCGCTCGAGCCCGACGAGATCGTCACCGCCGTGCGCTTCCCGGCGCCGGTGAAGCGCGCCGCGATGCAGGAGTTCGCGCGCCGCCACGGCGACTTCGCGCTGGTGGCGGTCGTGGTGGCGCTGCCCGACGAGGGTGAGCCGCGGGTCGTGCTGGGCGGGGTCGGCGACGTCCCGGTCCGCGCCCGCGAGGCGGAGCAGGTGCTGGCCGGCGGCGGGCGCGCGGAGGAAGCGGCGCGTGTGGCGGCGGAGGAGATCGAGCCCGGCCACGACCTGCACGCCAGCCCCGACTACCGCCGCCGCCTGGCGGCGACATTGGTACGGAGAGCCGTTGAGGAGGCCGCAGAGAATGGGAGTTGAGATGGGCGGCCGCTGGGTCGGGCAGCCGATCGCGCGGGTCGAGGACCGCCGCCACCTCACCGGCGACGCGAACTTCGTCGACGACATCCGCACCGCCGGCGTGCTCCACGTCGCGTTCGCCCGCTCGCCCCACGGGGCGGCGCGGATCGAATGCATCGACACCGCCGAGGCCGAGCGGGCGCCCGGCGTGCGCGCGGTGCTGACCGCCGCGGACCTCGGCCACCTCGAGCCGCTCACCCCGATGCTCAACCGGCCCGAGTTCGTGCCAGTCGAGTTCCCGATGCTCGCCGCCGAGCGCGTCCGCCACGCGGGCGAGCCGGTCGCGATGGTCGTCGCCGACTCGCCGCACGCCGCCGAGGACGCGACCGAGCTGATCGTCGTCGACTACGAGCCGGAGGACGCGGTCGGCTCGATCGAGGCGGCGCTCGAGGACGACGCCCCGCTCGTGCACGACCAGCTCGACTCCAACGTGCTGCTCGACGTCCCGTTCGCCGAGGACGCGGAGATGGACGACGTCCTCGCGCAGGCGGAGCTCGTGGTCGAGGCCGAGTTCGCCTCCGGCCGCCTGACCGCGGTGCCGCTCGAGGGCCGCGCCTGCCTGGCCGAGTGGGAGCGCGGCGGCCAGCGCGTCGTGCTCCACACGTCGACGCAGGTGCCGCACCTCGTCCGCACCACCGTGGCCGGGATCCTCGGCCTCGACGAGCACCGGGTGCGGGTCGTCGCGCCCGATGTCGGCGGCGGCTTCGGGCAGAAGTGCGTGGTCGCGCGCGAGGAGGTGCTCGTGTGCGTCGCCGCCCGCGTGGTCGGGGCGCCGGTGAAGTGGGTCGAGGACCGCGTCGAGAGCCTGCTGGCCGGCTTCCAGGGCCACCAGAACCGCTTCATCGTCCGCGCCGGCTTCGACGCCGAGGGTCGCATGCTGGCCGTCGACGCCGACATCGTCGCCGACGTCGGCGCCTACTCGACGCACCCGTTCACCTGCGGCGTCGAGCCCCTGATGGCGGCGACCGAGATGCTCGGCCCGTACCGCGTGGAGCACTACCGCTGCCGCACCCGCGCGGTCACGACGAACAAGGCGCCGATGGCGCCCTACCGCGGCGTCGCTCGGCCGCAGATGGTGCTGGCCATGGAGCGGCTGCTGCAGAAGGCCGCGTTCAAGCTCGAGCTCGAGGTCGACGAGATCCGCCTGCGCAACCTGGCCCGCGAGTTCCCGCACATCAGCGCGACCGGCCTGTCGATCGACGCGGGCTCCTACTGCGAGTCGGTCGAGCTGTGCGCGCGCACGCTCGACCTGCCGGCCTTCCGCGAGCGCCAGCGCAAAGCGCGCGAGGAGGGGCGGCTCCTCGGCTTCGGCCTGTCGGTGTTCGCCGAGCGCACCGGCTACGGCACCGAGGCGTTCGCGCAGCGCAAGATGGCGATCACGCCCGGCTACGACACCGCGCTCGTGCGCATGGACCCGTCGGGCTCCGTGCTGCTGTCCGTCGGCACGTCCGGCCACGGCCAGGGTCACCAGACGACGCTCTCCCAGGTCGCCGCCGACCGGCTCGGCCTCACCCCCGATCGCGTCGAGGTCCGCCAGGGCGACACCGACGCGACGCCGTACGGCTGGGGCACGTTCGCGAGCCGCTCGATGGTGGTCGGCGGCGGCGCCACGCGGCGCGCCTCCGACCTGCTCGCCGAGCGCCTCAAGACGCTGGCCGCGCACATGCTCGAGGCCGACCCCGCGGACTTCGAGCTGCGCGACGGCGAGGCGGTCGTGCGCGGCGCGCCGGCCAAGAGCGTCACGTTCCAGGAGATCGCGCGGCTCGCCTACCTCGAGACCCACAACCTGCCCGAGGACGTCGAGCCCGGGCTCGAGTGCACCGCGAGCTTCGACCCGCCCGGCACGTTCTCCAACGCCTGCCACGGCGCGATCGTCGAGCTCGACCCCGAGACGATGGACGTGCAGATCGAGCGCTACGTCGTCGTCGAGGACTGCGGCGTGATGGTCAACCCGGCGATCGTCGAGGGCCAGGTGCGCGGCGGCGTCGCCCAGGGCATCGCGGCAGCGCTCTACGAGGAGCTCGAATACGGCGAGGACGGCCAGCTCCAGAACGCGTCGCTGATGGACTACCTCGTGCCGACCGCGTGGGAGATCCCGGCCGTCGAGATCCTCCACCTCGAGACGCCGTCGGAGTTCTCGGAGACCGGCGCGAAGGGCATGGGCGAGGGCGGCACGATGGGCGCCCCCGCTTGCATCGCCACCGCGGTCAGCGACGCGCTCGGTATCGAGATCGACCGCATCCCGATCACCCCGGACCGCCTGCACGAGGCGCTGCGCGAGCGGGAGCAGGCATGAGCGACCCGCATCTGATCTCGATCACCGTCAACGGCGTCCGGCACGAGACCGTGGTGGAGGCGCGGCGCTCGCTCGCCGACGTGCTGCGCCACGACCTCGGGCTGACCGGGACCCACATCGGCTGCGAGCACGGCATCTGCGGCACCTGCACCGTGCTGGTCGAGGGGAAGCCGACCCGCTCGTGCCTGATGTTCGGCGTCCAGGCCGACGACCTCGAGGTCGAGACCGTCGAGAGCCTGGCCGAGAACGGCGAGCTCAACACGCTCCAGCAGGCCTTCGCCGACGCCCACGGCCTGCAGTGCGGCTACTGCACGCCCGGCTTCCTCATGCTTGCCACCGCGCTGTTGCGCGAGAATCCGAATCCAACCGACGAAGAGATCCGCGCCGCGATGTCCGCCAACCTGTGCCGCTGCACCGGCTACGCGGGGATCCTGGCGGCCGTCCGCGCCGCCGCCGACGCCTGAAACCGAGGAGATCCACCATGGCCACCACTTCCGCACCACCGACGCTCGACCCGAAGGACGTCCTCGGCCTCGACCACCTGCTCGGCGACGAGGACGTCATGCTGCGCGACTCCGTCCGCCGCTGGGTCGGGGACAACGTGCTGCCGAACATCGCCGACTGGTTCGAGGAGGGCATCCTCCCGCGCGAGCTCGCCAAGGAGGTCGGCGATCTCGGCCTGCTCGGCATGCACCTCGAGGGCTACGGCTGCGCCGGCGCGAGCGCCACCGCCTACGGCGTCGCGTGCCGCGAGCTCGAATACGGCGACTCGGGCATCCGTAGCCTCGTCTCCGTGCAGGGCTCGCTGGCGATGTTCCCGATCTGGAAGTTCGGCTCCGAGGAGCAGAAGCAGCAGTGGCTGCCGGGCATGGCGGCCGGCGACCTGATCGGCTGCTTCGGGCTGACCGAGCCCGACTTCGGCTCCGAGCCGTCGGGCATGCGGACGAAGGCGAAGCGCGACGGCGACGACTGGGTGCTCAACGGCTCCAAGCAGTGGATCACCAACGGCGGCATCGCCGACGTCGCGGTCGTGTGGGCGCGCCACGAGGACGACATCCGCGGCTTCGTGATCCCGACCGACACGAAGGGCTTCTCGGTCTCGAACATCCACCACAAGCTGTCGCTGCGGGCGTCGGTCAGCTCCGAGCTGTCGCTCGACGACGTGCGGCTGCCGGCCGACGCGGTCCTGCCCGAGGTCAAGAGCATGCGCGGGCCGCTCTCGTGCCTGAACGAGGCGCGCTACGGCATCTGCTGGGGCGCGGTCGGCGCCGGGCGCGCGTGCTACGAGTCGGCGCTCGAGTACGCGAAGACCCGCGTCCAGTACGGGCGGCCGATCGCCGGCTTCCAGCTCACCCAGCGCAAGCTCGTCGACATGATGCTCGAGCTCCAGAAGGCACAGCTGGTGGCGTGGCGCCTCGGGCAGCTCAAGGACTCCGGCGAGCTCGACCCGCGCCAGGTCAGCGTCGGCAAGCTCAACAACGTCCGCGAGGCGCTGGCGGTCGCGCGCGAGGCGCGCACGATTCTCGGGGCCAGCGGCATCACCACCGAGTATCCGATCATGCGCCACGCCAACAACCTCGAGTCCGTGCTCACCTACGAGGGCACGTCGGAGATCCACACGCTGATCCTCGGCGAGGCCATCACCGGGGAGCGCGCGCTCACCTAGATGGTTGATTCCGCGGCCGTCGCGCTCGGATGTGCGTGGCCCGTGGATGCAGGGGCGTGCACGCCGAAGGGGGATCGTGGCAGCGCCACCTCCCCCTTCCGGCGGGTGCGGCCCTGCGCCGCGGGACGCGTGCAGACGGGTGTGAGGGTCGTGGAGTCAACCATCTGATCGAACCGATGCGAGGGCGCGCGCGTACCGCGCCCCGACGATGTCGCACGCGCACGCCTTCTGGCTCAGCGCCCCCGGGCTCGGGGAGATCCGGCCGGTCGCGCTGCCCGAGCCGGGGAGCGGCGACGTGGTGGTCCGCGCGCTGCGCTCCGGGGTCAGCCGTGGCACGGAGACGCTCGCCTTCCGCGGCGCGGTGCCGCCGCGGGCGCCGTTCCAGGAGGGTGAGTTCCCCGGGCCGGTCAAGTACGGCTACCTGAGCGTGGGGGCCGTCGAGGAGGGGCCGGCGGAGCTGCGCGGCCGCACGGTCTTCTGCCTGTATCCGCACCAGACGGCCTACGTGGTGCCGGCGGGCGCGGTGACGGTGGTGCCCGAGGACGTTCCGTTGTCGCGGGCGGTGCTGGCGGGGACGGTCGAGACCGCGGTCAACGCGCTGTGGGACGCGGCGCCGCTGGTCGGCGACCGGGTCGCGGTCGTCGGCGCCGGGATGGTCGGGTGCTGTGTGGCACGGCTGCTGGCGCGGTTCCCGGCGGTCGAGGTGACCTTGGTCGATGTGGATGCGTCGCGGGCGGAGGTGGCGGCGACGCTGGGCGTGAGCTTTGCGCGGCCCGAGGATGCGGTCGGCGGCTGCGACCTGGTGGTGCACACGAGCGCGACGTCCGCGGGGTTGCAGCGGTCGCTCGAGCTGCTCGCGCCCGAGGCGACCGTGCTGGATCTGAGCTGGTACGGCGACGAGGAGGTGCGGCTCTCGCTCGGCGGCGCGTTCCACTCCGGCCGGCTGGCGCTGCGGGCGAGCCAGGTCGGGACGCTGTCGCCCGCCCGGAGCGGGCGGCGCACGACCGGCGACCGGCTGGCGCTCGCGCTCGAGCTGCTGCGCGATGATGACGCGTTCGACGCGGTGCTGAGCGGCGAGTCGCGCTTCGAGGAGCTGCCCGCCGTCATGGCGCGGCTGGCGGCGGGAGAGCTGCCGGCGCTCTGCCACACGATCACGTACGACGGGGTGTGACGCGCGTGTTCAGCGTGACCGTCCGCGACCACATGCTGATCGCCCACAGCCTCCGCGGCGAGGTGTTCGGGCCGGCGCAACGGCTGCACGGGGCGACGTACGTCGTCGACGCCACCTTCCGCCGCACGGAGCTCGACGCCGACGGGATCGTGGTCGACATCGGCCTCGCGTCCGAGGCGCTGCGCGAGGTGGTGGGCGAGTTCGGCTACCGCAACCTCGACGACGAGCCCTCGCTGGCCGGGGTGAACACCACCACCGAGGTGCTCGCGAAGCTCGTGGCGGACCGGCTCGCCGATCGCCTCCAGGGATCGGGCGTCGAGGGAATTTTGGTCACGCTTCGGGAGTCACACGTGGCATGGGCCAGCTACGAGCGCTCGCTGTGACCGACGTCCACGTCATCGTCCCCGAGGGGATCGACGACCTCACGCGGCCGAGCGGCGGCAACACCTACGACCGCCGGGTGTGCGACGAGCTCGGCGCGTTCGGCTGGTCGGTGCGCAAGCGTGTCGCCCTCGACCTCCCGCGGCAGCTGGCGCGGATCCCGGACGGCGCCGTCGTCCTGCTCGACGGTCTGGTCGCCTCGCCGGCGCCGCACGTTCTCGTGCCCGAGGCGGAACGGCTGCGGCAGGTCGTGCTCGTGCACATGCCGCTCGAGGACGAGCGCGAGCGGGCGGTGCTGGAGGCCGCTGCCGCCGTCATCACGACGAGCGAGTGGACCCGCCGGCGGCTGGAGGATCTGTACGGGTTGCCGGAGGTGCACGTGGCCGAGCCCGGCGTCGACGCGGCCGCGCTCGCAGCGGGCAGCGCCGGCGGCGGCGCGCTGCTGTGCGTCGCGGCGGTGTCGCGCGGCAAGGGCCACGACGTGCTCCTCGACGGCCTCGCGACGGTCACCGATCTGGCGTGGCGCTGCGCGTGCGTGGGCAGCCTCGACAAGGCTCCGGCGTTCGCCGACCACGTCCAGCGCCGCGCCCTGGCCGGCGGGCTGCGCGACCGCGTGCACTTCACGGGGCCGCGCACCGGCGCCGCCCTCGACAGCGCCTACGCCGCCGCGGACCTGCTCGTCCTCGCCTCGCACGGCGAGACCTACGGCATGGTCGTCACCGAGGCCCTGGCCCGCGGCGTGCCGGTGCTCGCCACCGACGTCGGCGGCGTCCCCGAGGCCCTCGGCCACGGCGGCCTCCTCGTCCCGCCCCGCGACCCGGAGGCCCTCGGCGCCGCACTCCGCCGCTGGCTCGAGGACGCCTCGCTGCGAGAGGGGCTGCGCCGGGCGGCGAGCGAGCGGCGCGCGAGCCTGCCCCGCTGGGAGGACACCGCCTCCGTCGTGGCCACCGCGCTCATCGCGGCGGCGAGGCCGGCGGCCGGGATCCCCGCGGAGGCGGCGGCATGACCACGACGTTCGTGGACTGGCTGAGGTTGCGCGAGCCGGCTGATGCGGAGGCGCGGTCGGTCGAGCTCGTCGAGGCGCTCCGGCGCAGCCTCCCCGCGGACGGGCCGCTCGTGATCCACGACCTCGGCGGCGGCAGCGGCGCGATGGGGCGCTGGCTCGCCCCGCGGCTGCCGAACCCGCAGCACTGGGTGATCCACGACCGGGATGAGGACCTGCTGGCGCTCGCAGCCGCCGATCCGCCGGCCGGCGTCACCGTCGAGGCTCGGCGGTCCGACATCACGCGGTTGCCACCGCTCGACGAGGCGAGCCTCGTCGTCGCCTCCGCGCTGCTCGACATGCTGACCGCGGACGAGCTCGCCGGGATGCTCGCCGCCTGCGCCGGGCGCCTGACGCTGATCGCGATGACCGTCACCGGCCGCGTCACGTTCGCGCCGGAGGATCCGCTCGACGCTCCCCTCGGCGCGGCGTTCAACGACCACCAGCGCCGCGACGGGAGGCTCGGTCCGGACGCGGTTGCGGCGGTGGGCGGAGCGGATCTCGTGCGGCCGAGCCCGTGGCGGCTCGACGCCGCCCACGGCGAGCTGTTCGCCGCGTGGTTCGGCGGCTGGGTCGACGCCGCGTGCGAGCAGGAGCCGTCACTGGCCGCCGACGGCCGCGAATACCGGGAGCGGCGGTTCGCGGAGTTCGCCGCCGGCGAGCTGACCGTGACCGTCGACCATGCCGACCTGCTGGTGCCGCCGTGACGACGCGACGGTGGGCGCACCTCGCCGCCGCCGCGACCCTCGGGGTGCTCGTCTGGCGCGTCGGGACCGGCCCGTTCCTCGACGGCCTCCGCGCGGTCGACGGCCGCGCGCTCGCGGCCGCGTCGGGCCTCGCGGTGCTGACCACGGTGTGCTGCGCCTGGCGCTGGCGCACCGTCGCCGGCGGCCTCGGGGTCGAGCTGCCGCTGCGCACCGCGGTCGCCGCCTACTACCGCTCGCTCTTCCTCAACGTCACGCTGCCCGGCGGCGTGGTGGGCGACGTCCACCGCGGGATCAGCCACGGCCGGGAGTCGCGCGACGTCGGCCTCGGGCTCCGCGCGGTGGCGTGGGAGCGGTCGGCCGGCCAGGCGGTGCAGATCCTGCTCACCATCGCCGTGCTGCTGGTCCTGCCGTCACCGGTCCGCGGCGTCGCCCCGCTCGTCGCGGTCGCCGTGCTCGGAGTGGCGGTCGGCGTGGCGCTCGCCATCCGCGCGTGGCCGGCCGCAGAGAGGCCGCGAGGGGCGGAGCCCCATGCCGGGGTCGAGCGGTCGCGGTTCGTGCGGCTTCGCCTCGCCGCCGGCCGCGACCTTCGCGCCGCCGTCCTCTCCCGCCGGACGTGGGCGCCGATCGCGCTCGCCTCCGCGCTCGTCGTCGCGGGCCACGCCGTCACGTTCGTGATCGCCGCCAGGACCGCGGGCGCGACCGCCCCGCCCGACCAGCTGCTCCCGCTGGCGCTCCTCGTCCTCCTCGGCGCGGCGCTCCCGAACATCGGCGGCTGGGGGCCGCGCGAGGGCGTGACCGCGTGGGCGTTCGCCGCCGCCGGCCTGGGCGCGTCGCTCGGCGTCGCGACCGCCGTGGTCTACGGCGTGATGGTCTTCGTCGCCAGCCTGCCGGGCGCTGCCGTCCTCCTCGTCACCTGGGTCCGCCGCGATGCCTGAGCGTCCCGTACACGCTGCTGAGCTGCAGCGTCTCGCTGGACGGCTACCTGGGCGACCAGACGCCGCGGCTCGCGCTCTCCAACGACGCCGACTTCGATCGCGTCGACGGCGTCCGCGCCTCGTGCGACGCGATCATGGTCGGCGCGGTCACGGTCCGCACCGACAACCCGCGGCTGCTCGTGCGCTCGCAGGCGCGGCGCGACGAGCGCACCGCGCGCGGGCTCCCGCCCTCGCCCGTCAAGGTCACGGTGAGCGACCGCGTCGACCTCGACGCGCGCTCGAACTTCTTCACCACCGGCGCGGCCGAGAAGCTCCTCTACACGTCGAGCCCGCGGGTCGCCGACGCCCGCGCGAAGCTCGGGCCGGTGGCGACGGTCGTCGACGGCGGCCGCCGCGTGCGGATGCGGCGCCTGACCGAGGACCTCGCCGACCGCGGCGTCGGGCGGCTGATGGTCGAGGGCGGCGGCACGGTCCACACCCAGTTCCTCGCCGACGACCTCGTCGACGAGCTGCAGCTCGTCGTGGCCCCGTTCTTCATCGGCGACTCGAGCGCCCCGCGCTTCGTGAGCGACGGTCGCTTCCCGTGGAACGCGGGCCGCCGAGCGAAGCTCGCCGAGGTGACCCAGCTCGGCGACGTGGTGCTGCTCCGCTACGCGCTTTCGCCGCGGTTCCAGGACGCATGACGCGCGCGAGCCGCATCGGCCCGGCGACGGCGCTCCTCGCCCCGGCGCTGCTGCTCGCTCTGCTCGCGGCCACGGCCGGCCTCGATCCCGCGGGCGAGGTCACCGGCCTCGTCTGCGCCGCGAGCATGGCGACCGCGCTCGCCCGCGCGGGCGGCGAGCGGCTCGGCCCGGCGTCGTGGGTGACGCTCGCCCGCGCGACGCTGGCGGTCGGCGTGGCCGCGCTGGCGGCCGACTCGTTCACGAACACCACGCCGGTCGCGCTGCTGGTCGCGCTCGCCGCGGTCGCGCTCGCGCTCGATGCCGCCGACGGCTGGGTCGCGCGCCGCACCGGCACCGCGACCGCGCTGGGCGCGCGCTTCGACGGCGAGGTCGACGCCTTCCTGATCCTCTCGCTCAGCGTCTACGTCGCCGGCGAGTACGGCGCGTGGGTGCTCGCGATCGGCCTCGCGCGCTACGCGTTCCTGGCCGGCGAGTGGCTGCTGCCGTGGATGCGCACGACGCTGCCGCGGCGGCGCTGGCGCCGCGCGGTGGCGGCCGCGCAGGGCGTCGTGCTGACGGTCGCCGCCGCCGAGGTCCTGCCGCGCACGACCGCGCAGGTCCTCCTCGCCGTCGCGCTCGTCTCGCTCTCCGCCTCGATGGGGGAGTGCGCCTGGTGGCTGTGGCGGCGCCGCCCCGCGCGGCCCTCGCGCCGTGGCGTCGCCGTCGCGCTCAGCGCGCTCGCCCTGCTGCTCGTCTGGGCCGCGCTCGCCGCGCCAGACCGGCCCGACCGCCTCGACCTCGGCGGGTTCGCCAGGCTCCCGCTCGAGCTGCTGGTGCTCGTCGCCGTGGCCGCGCTCCTGCCCGCCACCCCGCGGCGCGTGCTGGCCGTCCTCGCGGGAGCGGTGCTGAGCGTGCTGATCGTCGTGAAGGTCCTCGACATCGGCTTCTTCACGGCCTTCGACCGGCCGTTCCGGCCCGTCGACGACTCGAGCTACGCGGGCATCGGCGTCGAGACGCTGCGCGACGCCACCGGGAAGTCGACGGCCGACCTCGCGGTGGCCGGCGCCGTGGTGCTCATCGCGGCGATCCTGGCGATCCCGGTGCTGGCGCTGCTGCGCGTGACGCGCGTCGCCGCGGGCCACCGCGGCTGGGCCCTCCGCGCCGCGGCGGTGCTCGGCGTGCTGTGGGTGATCCTGCGCGTCGCGGGCGCGCCGATCGCCTCCTCGAGCGCCACCACGCTCGCCGTCGACCAGGTGCAATCGGTCCGCGCCGACCTGCACGACCGCTCCGTGCTCGCGCGCCAGCTCGCCCACGACCCCTTCCGCGACACGCCCGGAAACCAGCTCCTGACCGGCCTGCGCGGCAAGGACGTCCTGCTCGTGTTCGTCGAGAGCTACGGGCGCAGCGCCGTCCAGGGCTCGTCGTTCTCGCCGCGGATCGACCGCGTGCTCGACCAGGGCAAGCAGCAGCTGCACGCCGCCGGCTTCGGCGCGCGCAGCGCCTTCCTCACCTCGCCGACGTTCGGCGGCCTCAGCTGGCTCGCGCATTCGACGATGCAGTCCGGCATCAAGGTCACGGGCCAGCGGCGCTACAACCAGCTCGTCGACGACGGGCGCCTCACGCTCACGCGCGCGTTCAAGCGAGCCGGCTGGCGGGCGGTCGGCGCGATGCCGGCCAACCACCGCGCGTGGCCGGCAGGCAAGAGCTTCTACGGCTACGACGCCGTCTACGACCGCCGCAACGTCGGCTACCGCGGCCCCGACTTCGGCCTGCCGCCGATGCCCGACCAGTACGCGCTGGCGGCCTTCCAGCGGCGCGAGCTCGCCGCACCCGGCCGGCCGCCGCTGTTCGCCGAGATCGACCTGATCTCGAGCCACGCGCCGTGGACCAAGATCCCGCGGCTGATCCCCTGGGGCCAGGTCGGCGACGGCTCGGCCTTCAACGGCGTCCCGCTCGCGGACAAGGGGCACGGCGTGCGAGCGGCCTACGGGCGCTCGATCGAGTACTCGCTGCGCACGCTGTTCTCGTTCGTGCGCCGCTACGGCGACGACAAGACGGTGCTCGTCGTGCTCGGCGACCACCAGCCCGCGACGGTCGTCTCGGGCGAGCACGCCGACCACGACGTGCCGGTCTCGGTCATCGCCCACGACCCGAAGGTGCTCGCCAGGATCGGCGGCTGGGGCTGGCAGAACGGGCTGCTGCCCAGCCCGCACGCGCCGGTGTGGCCGATGGAGAGCTTCCGCGACCGCTTCCTCACCGCGTTCCGATGAGGCAGGACCACCGCACCCCGTTCGAGCTGGCGCTGCTGCGCGCCCGCGCGTCGGCCTACGCGCCCGGCGAGTTCGCCGGGCAGGAGAGCTTCATGACCGCGAGCGAGATCCGCGCGCTCGCGTCGCGGGCGGGCGTCGGCCCCGGGGTCTCGGTGCTCGACGTCGGCTGCGGGACGGGCGGCCCCGGGCGCTTCCTCACCCGCGAGCTGGGCTGCGACTACCTGGGTGTCGACTTCAGCCCGACCGCCGTCGCGCTCGCCCGCGAGTACGCGGCCGGCCTGCCGTGCCGCTACGCGGTCGCGCACGCCCCGCCGCTGCCGGCCGGCCGCTTCGACGTCGTGCTCCTGCTCGAGGCGATGCTCGCGATCGAGGACAAGGACCCGCTCCACCGCGCGGTCGCCGCCGCGCTCGCGCCCGCCGGGCGCTTCGCGTTCACGCTCGAGGAGGGCGCGCCGCTGACCGCCGCCGAGCGCGCCGCGATGCCCGACCCGGACACGGTCTGGCTCACCCCGCTCGACGAGGTCGCCGCCTCGCTCGGGCGCGCCGGGCTCCTCGTCACGTCCGTCGAGGACCACAGCGCCGAGCACCGCGCGACCGCACAGGCGCTGATCGACGCCTACGCCGCGGACGCGGACGCCATCACCGCCCAGCTCGGCCGCCGAGCGCTCGACGACATCCTCGCCGCCCACCGGCTGTGGGTCGACTGGCTCGACTCGGGGCGGGTGCGGAAGCTCGCGCTGGTGGCGGAGCCGGTCCCGGGCGCCGCGGTGTCACGCATCCGCGAGCTCCGCGCCGCCTGAGGCTCACGCAGCCGCGCGGCGGCCGCCCTCGCCCGGCAGCGGGAACCAGCGAGCGCGCTCGAAGTCGTCGCTCACGCGCGGGTCCGCCGGCGCCGTCGCGTCGGCCGAGGCGAGGATCGCGCGCGCCGTCTCGAGCTGCCCGGCCAGGACCTGCTCGGATGCGGTGCGCGGCGCGCCGCTGCCGCCGCTCAGCGCCTCCGCCAGCCCGGGCAGCGGCGCGGCGGCGGCGTCCCGGTGATGCCACAGCCCGCTGCCGGGGCCGAAGCGGTAGAGCGGCAGCAGCCGCCAGCCGTGGTCGGCCACAAGATGGACCGCGGCGAGCACGTACTCGAACGCGGCCTCGCTCACGAAGTAGGGGAAGCTGAGCCGGGTGAACGCGAGCTTGGCGCCCAGGTGCCCTCTCGCCACCTCGGCGTCCATGCGCGCCGACCACGCGTCGTCGATGGGATACATGCGGTGGATGTAGGGCCCGGCGCAGAAGCAGCCGCTGCGCGCCTGGATCCCGAACAGGTCGCTCAGGACCGCGACGACGAAGTTCGCGTGCAGCAGGCCGCGCGGGTGCCGCAGCCCGAGCGACACGATCGCGAGCCGCTCGGCATCGCGGTTGCCGAGGATCTCGATCCGGGGGTTGCCCGCCAACGACGCCAGCGCGCGGCGGGCGAGCTCGCGCTCGCGCCGGTGGATCTCCGCGGCGCCGACGGCATCTTTGAGCGCGAACACGAGCCCGGCGCGGACCGACTCCACGATCCCGGGCGTCCCACCCTCCTCCCGGATCGCCGGGTCGGGGTGGTAGGAGTGCCCGCGCGGGCTGACGAACAGGATCGTCCCGCCTCCCGGCACGGTGGGGACGCGGTTGCGGAACAGCCGCCGCTTCGCCACCAGCACGCCGGGCGTGCCGGGGCCGCCCGGGAACTTGTGGGGAGAGAGGAAGACCGCGTCCTTGTCGCGCACGTCGATCGGGAGGTACGGCCCGGCCGACGCGTAGTCCCAGCAGGCGAGCGCGCCGTGGCGGTGCAGGAGCGCCGAGGCGGCCTCCGTGTCGCTGATGATCCCCGTGACGTTCGAGGCCGCCGAGAAGCTGCCGACCTTCACCGGCCGGCCGGCGTGGCGGCGGAGCTCCCACTCGAGGTGGTCGGTGTCGAGCCGGCCATCGACCGCCTCGCGGATGGTGACGACGTCGGCGGGCGACTCGCGCCACGGCAACTCGTTGGAGTGGTGCTCGTAGGGCCCGATGAACACGACCGGCCGGTCGCGCGCGTCGAGCGCCAGGAGCCGGAGCAGTTTGTCGACGGCGCCGGTCGCCCCGGTGCCGGTGAACACCACGACGTCGTCCTCGCCGCCGTTGACCGAGCGGTGGATGGCGGCGCGTGCCTCCTCCCGCATCGCGGTGGTCCAGCGGCCGGTCGCCGACGCCTCGGTATGCGTGTTGCCGTACAGCGGCAGCGCGCGCTCGCGGATGAAGTCCTCGATGAAGCCCAGCGAGCGGCCGGACGCGGTGTAGTCCGCGTAGACCATGCGGCGGGGGCCGAACGGGCCGTCGAGGACGGCGTCGTCGCCGATCACGGCGTCGCGGATGCGGTCGATCATGTCCATGGGGGACTGAGCGACCGGATGCCGGTCTTGATACGAGCTGCCTCAGTGCTTGCGCGCCCGGCTCGGTGCCACGCGCGGCGGCTCGTCCGGCTGCTTCGGGTAGACCGGCGGCCACGGTGCGTCCATGAGCCCGTTCGCGCGGTCGCGCTCGTGCATCGCGAGCAGCGGCTCGAGCGACTGGGGAGCGATCGCGGCCCACGGATCGCCGTCGCGCTCCACCCGGGCGGGCACCGTCGCCAGCGTCAGCTCGGCGGGATCGACCTCCTCGAGCTCCTCCCATGCGATCGGGGTGGACACCTGCGCGCCCACCCGGGCCCGCACCGACCAGGCGCCGAACACGGTCTTGTGAGGGGCGTTCTGGTTGTAGTCCAGGAAGATCCGCTCGCCGCGCTCCTCCTTCCACCAGGCCGCCGTGAGGATGTCCGGCCGCCGGCGCTCGAGCTCGCGCGCGGCCGCCACCGCGGCGGAGCGGACCTCGTAGGAGTCCCAGCGCGGCTCCAACCGGACGTAGACGTGCAGCCCGCGGTTGCCGGTGGTCTTGACGAAGCCGGCGATGCCGAGCTCGTCGAGCAGCGCCTTCAGCTCGCGCGCCGCGACGCGCGCCTCGGCGAAGCCGGTGCCCGGCTGCGGGTCGAGGTCGAGACGGAGCTCGTCGGTGTGCTCGGGGTCGGCGGCCAGCAGCGGCCACACGTGGAAGCCGAGGCAGGCGAGGTTGACCGCCCACGCCACGTGCGCGACGTCGGCGGCCACGAGCGCGCGCGACGGCGTGCCGTTGACGGTCTGCACCGTCGTCGTCTCCAGCCACTCCGGGATGTTCTCCGGCACGCGCTTCTGGAAGAACGACGGGCCGCCGGCGCCCTGCGGGAAGCGCTGCATCAGCACCGGCCGCCCGCCCATCGCGCGCATCAGCGGCTCGCCCACCGCGGCGTAGTAGTTGACGAGATCGAGCTTCGTGTCCCCGCGCTCGCGGAACAGCACCTTGTCCGGGCTGGTGATCCTGACCTCGTGCCCCGCCAGCTCGAGGACCTGCTCGCCGCTCATGCCGGCGTGCGCGTGACCGTGTCGGCGCGGAAGTTGGTGGTCCACACCGAGCCGCCGCCGACGGCGATCCCGATCGGATCCTCGCCGGCTTGCACCGGATCGGCGGCTTGGGCGGTGTCGGCGTCGATGCGCGTCACCGTACCGTCGCGGGCGCTCGCCACCCACACCGACCCGCCGGCGACGACGAGGTCGCGCGGGTCGCCGCCCACCTTCACGGTCTTGCCGTCGCGCAGGCGCGTGACGGTGCCGTCGTCGCGGCTCGTGACCCACGCGGTGCCGCCGCCCGCCGCGATCGCGCGCGGGTGCGGGCCGACCTTGATCGCCCCGCCGCGCTGCGCTCCGCTACCGGCGTCGAGCCGCCGGACCGTGCCCTCGTCGTAGCTCGTGACCCACACCGTGTTGCCGCTCGCGGCGATGCCGAACGGGCGCTTGCCGACCGGGATCGGCGCGCCGGTGACCTGGCCGGAGGAGAGGTCGATGCGGGTGACGGTGCCGTCGGCGTTGTTGGTGACCCACAGCTTGCCGCCGGCCACCGCGAGGTCCTGGGGCGAGCGGCCGACCGCGATCTTCGTCACGCTCCGGCCCTCGACGCGCGCCACCGCGCGCTCGCTCGACAGCGCGATCCACACCGCGCCGCGCGCCACGACCGGGTTGTCCGGCTGGCGCCCGACCGCGAGCGGCTTGCCCTGCTGCTTCCCGCTGTCGGCGTCGAAGCGCTGCAGCGTCCCGGCGGTGGCGTTGGCGACCAGCACCTGGCCGCCGGAGAACGTGATGCCGTCGGGCCCGCGGTCGGTGGCGAGCGTCGTCGGCTGCGCCGGGCCGGCGGAGGCGGGCCGGGGGGTGCGGGTGGGCGTGGGCGTGGCGGCGGTCTTCTCGCCTGCCACGAACGCCGCCACGGCGTCGATCTCCGCCGCCGACAGCGAGCCCTTGAAGGCCGGCATCGTCCCGCTGCCGTTCTCGACCGTCGTCTTGACCAGCGCCGCGCTCGGCTTGAGGTTGTCGAGGTTCGGCCCGACGCTGCCGCTCGTCCCCGCCGCAGCGAGCGTGTGGCAGCCGCCGCAGTTGGAGGTGAAGACCTTCTTGCCATCGGGCGCGGCCCCGCCGCCGCCACCACCACCACCACCGCCCGCGGCCGCGGCGGGGGTGTCGTGCTTCGCCCCGATCAGCGTCGGCCCGACGAGCAGCGCGAGCACCGTGAAGGCGGCCGCCAGCCAGGTGACCGGCGCGAGGATGCGGTCGATGCTCCGCAGCACGTCAGGGGGAGGGGAAGCCGTTCTCGGTGATGAACCACAGCCCGCTGGTCAGCCACGCCGCGATCAGGAGCGTGAAGAGCAGGCCGCCGGCCAGCGGCAGCGCGATCGCCGGGAGCCCGCGGCCGCGCACGATCAGGATCTTGGTCGCGAACGCGCCGTAGAACAGGCAGCCGAACAGCGAGTGGGCGAGCACCCGCGCCGACGAGGTCTGGAACGCGAGCTGGTAGAGGCAGTGGTAGGCGACCGGCAGGCTGAGCAGGAACGCCAGCCGGCCGGTGATGCGGTGCGCGCCGCCGATCCACTCCGGCGCGTCGCCGAGCGGGAGCTTCCCGTACATCCACGACGCCGACAGCACCTGCAGGACCGCCAGCAGGGCCGCGGCGCTGGCCAGCCACACCTTCATCGTGATGGTGTCGCTGAAGCCGAGCGTGATCGAGAGGTCGGTGGCCGGGTCGTGGACGTTGCCGTAGATCCCCAGCGCGACCGCCACGAGCGCCCCGACGGTCGCCGCCGCCAGCAGGCGCGGCCCGGCTTCGTCGGGGCGCGGCGTGGCGGCGGCTTCCATGGGTGGCAAGCCTCTCTGAGCCTGCCCGCGAAGGCAAGCTTCAGCGTTTGACGGCGACCACCTCGAGATACGTGGCCGGGATCGCGATCGCGTTCCCGCGCGGCTCGGCGCACTGCTCGACGACGGCGAGCAGGTCGCGCTCGAGCGCCTCCGCGCCGTCCTCGCCGACGGCCGCGAAGGCCCGCACGGTCGGCCCGTACAGCTCGCGGAACATCTGCACCATCGCCGCGGCGTCCGGGAAGCGCCACGTGAACACGCGCTTGCGCGCGCGCAGCGAGCTCACGCTGTCGCCGAGCATCTCGGCGACGCCGTCCTCGCTGCCCCAGCGCAGCGGCGAGGCGAGCCCGGCCGGGGGCGCCACGTGGGCGCCCTGCACGCGGAACCACTGGCCGATGAAGCCCTCGGGCGTCCACGAGGCGAGCCCGATCTGCCCGCCGGGGCGGGTCACCCGCAGGAGCTCGGCGGCGGTGGTCTCCTGGTCGGGCGCGAACATCGCGCCGAACACCGACAGCACGACGTCGTAGGAGGCGTCGGCGTACGGCAGCGCCTCGGCGTCGGCGGGCTCGAACAGGATGTCGAGCCGCTCGGCGCTCGCGCGCTCGCGCCCGCGCTCGAGCAGCTCCGGGACGTAGTCGGTGCACGTCACGCGGGTGCCGCTGCGCGCGGCGGCGATCGCGGCGTTGCCGGTGCCGCCGGCGACGTCGAGCACGCTCGAGCCGGCCACCGGGTCGACGGAGTCGACCAGCCGCTCGGCGACGAGCTGGATCATCGCGGCGACGGCGCCGTAGTCGCCGCTCGCCCACATCTGCTGCTGGCCGCGCTTGACGGCAGAGAGGTCGAGGGAGTCAATGAGAGATGTCATGCGCCGACGGTACGTTCGCGCGGCTGGCAGCGAAATAACGGAAACCCTCACTCTTCTGAGTAAGACTGAGGCGGCACATGGACTTCCGCTCGATCTACCAGCACGGGTTCGCACGCGTCGCCGCCTGCACGGGCAGCGTCGCGGTCGCCGACCCGCCCACCAACGCGGAGATGGTGCTGCGCGGCGCGCGCGAGTGCGCGGAGGAAGGCGTCGTCGTGGCGCTCTTCCCCGAGCTGACGCTGACCGGCTACTCGCTCGAGGACCTCGTGCTGCAGGACGCCGTGCTCGACGACGTCGAGCGCGCGCTCGCGACCGTGGTCGCGGGCACGGCCGACCTGCTGCCGCTCATCGTGATCGGGGCGCCGCTGCGCCACCGCAACCGGATCTACAACTGCGCCGTCGTCATCCACCGCGGCGCGATCCTGGGCGTCGTCCCGAAGTCCTATCCGCCGACCTACCGCGAGTTCTACGAGGGACGGCAGCTCGCCTCCGGCGTCGGCGAGCGCGGCGAGATCCGCGTCGGCGGCGCCGATTACCCGTTCGGCGCCGACCTGCTGTTCGCCGCCGACGACGTGCCCGGCCTCGTCGTCCACGCCGAGGTCTGCGAGGACATGTGGATCCCGATCCCGCCGAGCGCCGAGGCGGCGCTCGCGGGCGCGACCGTCCTCCTGAACCTCTCCGGCAGCCCGATCACCGTCGGCCGGGCGGAGGACCGCAAGCTGCTGTGCCGCTCGGCCTCCTCGCGCTGCCTGGCCGCCTACGTCTACTCCGCCGCCGGGCAGGGCGAGTCCTCGACCGACCTGGCGTGGGACGGCCAGACCACGATCTACGAGAACGGCGTGCTGCTGGCCGAGACCGAGCGCTTCAAGGACGGCGACCGTCACGCGGTGGCCGACGTCGACCTCGACCTGCTGCTGCAGGAGCGGCGCCGCATGGGGACGTTCGACGACAACCGGCGCGCGCACCGCGCGGACTTCCGCACGGTCGGCTTCACGCTCGACCCGCCCGCCGGTGACCTCGGCCTGCAACGCACGGTCGAGCGCTATCCGTTCGTCCCCGCCGACGTCGCGCGCCTCGACCTCGACTGCTACGAGGCCTACAACATCCAGGTCGCCGCCCTGCACCAGCGGCTGCGCGCGATCGGCGACCCGAAGGTCGTGATCGGCGTCTCGGGCGGACTCGACTCGACGCAGGCGCTGCTCGTCGCCGCCCAGGCGATGGACCGCGCGGGCCGCCCACGCAGCGACATCCTCGGCTTCACGCTCCCCGGCTTCGCCACCAGCGACGGCACCAAGGCCAACGCGCACAAGCTGATGACGGCGCTCGGCGTCACCGCCGAGGAGCTCGACATCACGCCGACCGCGAAGCTGATGCTCGAGGAGATCGGCCACCCGTTCGCGCGCGGGGAGGAGGTCTACGACGTGACGTTCGAGAACGTCCAGGCCGGCCTGCGCACGGATTACCTGTTCCGGATCGCCAACCAGCGCGGCGGGATCGTGCTCGGCACCGGCGACCTGTCCGAGCTCGCGCTCGGCTGGGCGACCTACGGCGTCGGCGACCAGATGAGCCACTACAACGTCAACAGCGGCGTGCCGAAGACGTTCATCCAGCACCTGATCCGCTGGGTGATCAAGACCGAGCAGTTCGACGACGAGGTGTCGCAGACGCTGACCTCCATCCTCGGCACCGAGATCAGCCCCGAGCTCGTACCGGGCGAGGAGCTGCAGTCGACCGAGTCGCAGATCGGCCCCTACGCGCTGCACGACTTCTCGCTCTTCTACACGCTGCGTTACGGCTTCCGGCCCTCGAAGATCGGCTTCATGGCGTGGCACGCGTGGCGCGACAGCGACGCCGGCACGTGGCCGCCGAACTTCCCGGACGAGAAGCGCGTCGCCTACGACCCGGCGGAGATCCGCCGCTGGCTCGAGCTGTTCTGCACGCGCTTCTTCGCGTTCGCCCAGTTCAAGCGCTCGGCGCTGCCCAACGGGCCGAAGGTGTCGGCGGGCGGGTCGCTCTCGCCGCGCGGCGACTGGCGGGCGCCGTCGGACGGCTCGGCCGGCGCATGGCTCCGCGACCTCGCGCGCTTCGACGACGGGGGCGGCTGGGGCTAGCCGCACCGCCGGCTCGCCGGAAGGCCGTATCGATCAAGAGCCGCCGCGCTGCGACGGTTCCCAGCGTGCACTACGAGAGCGAAACCGGATTCACCGCGGCGGAGGCGGAGCGCGCCTTCGGCAAGGCGGTCCGCGCGGGCCGTCGCGCCTCGCTGGCGCGGCGGATGCTGCGGCGCTGCCTCGAGTGCGCGACGCTCGGCGTGTTCGACGCCGGCGGCACCGGCCGCTCGGCCGGCCACGGCGTGCGCGACATCCCGATCGAGGCGATCGCGGGCACGCTCGAGCCGCAGCGGGCGGCGCAGTTCGACAGCGAGTTCCGGCCGACCGCGCGCGTGCGCCGCCGCTGGACCAGCATCTGGCTCGCGGAGCATCGCGGGGTTCCGCTGCCGCCGATCTCCGTCGCCTCCGTCGGCAGGGCGTACGCGATCCGCGACGGTCATCACCGCGTCTCGGTGGCGCGGGCGCGCGGCGCGCTGACGATCGCCGCGGTCGTGGGCTGACCGAGCGTTTCCGTAGCCTGTCGGGGAGATGACAACCCTCGCCCGCTGGTGCTTCCGCCACAAGTTCCGCGTCCTCGCCGCCTGGCTGGTGGCCCTGTTCGTGATCGGGGGCCTCAACGCGGGCGCCGGCTCGGGCTTCACCGACTCGTTCTCGCTGCCCGGCACCGAGTCGACGACGGCGCTCAACCTCCTCACCAAGAACTTCAACAGCGAGTCGACCGACACGAACCAGGTGGTGTTCGCCGCCGACGACGTCAACGACCCGGCGACGAAGGCTCGGATCAACGACACGCTCGCCAAGATCAAGGACGGGCCGCACGTCGAGCGCGTCGACAGCCCGTTCGCGAAGGGCGCCGCCGCGCGGCAGATCTCGAAGGACGGGAAGGTCGCGTTCGCCAACGTCCACATGGACGGCGAGCAGCCGATCGTGGACGTCCCGCAGTCGGCGTACAAGACGATGATCGCGACCGCGGAGAAGGCTCGCGGTGATGGCTTGAAGGTCGAGCTGGGCGGCTCCGGCATCCAGCAGGCGAACCAGGATCCGGGCGGCGGCCCGAGCGAGTTCATCGGCTTCATCGCCGCCGCGATCGTGCTCGCGATCGCGTTCGGCTCGCTGTGGGCGACGGTGCTGCCGCTGTTCACGGCCGCGATCGCGCTGGGCGTCGGCATCAGCCTGATCGGCATCATTGCCCACGCGATCAAGATCGCGACCTTCGCGCCGATCCTCGCCACGCTGATCGGCCTCGGCGTGGGGATCGACTACGCGCTGTTCGTCGTCACGCGCCACCGCAACGCGATCAAGGCGGGGCGGGATCCGGAGGCGGCGTGCGCGCGGGCGTTGAATACGTCCGGCCGCGCGGTGCTGTTCGCGGGCGCGACCGTGATCGTCGCGCTGCTCGGGCTGTTCGTGCTCGGCGTCAGCTTCCTCAACGGCGTCGCGGTCGCCTCGGCGGTCGTGGTGCTGGTCACGATGGCCGCGGCGGTCACGCTGATCCCGGCGCTGCTCGGGATCATCGGGATGCGCGTGCTGTCGCGCAAGGAGCGCCGGCGGCTCGCCGAGGAGGGCCCGCGCGATCCGAAGACCGAGGGCGTCTGGCCGCGCTGGGCGGCCTACGTGCAGCGGCACCGCTGGCCACTCGCCGCGGGCGCGCTGATCATCATGCTCGCGCTGGCGGTCCCGGCGCTTTCGCTCCGCCTCGGCTCCTCCGACGCGGGGCAGGACCCGGAGTCGACCACCACCCGCAAGGCCTACGACCTGCTCGCCGGCGGCTTCGGCGCGGGCTTCAACGGCACGTTCCAGATCGTGGCCAAGACGCCGAACGGCAAAGCCGACCTGCCGAAGGTGCAGCGGCTGGCCGACACGCTGAGCTCCACCAAGGGCCTCGCCGCGGTCAGCCCACCGGTGCCGTCGCCGAACGGCAAGATCGCGCTGATCGAGGCGCGGCCGACGACCGCGCCGCAGGACAAGGCGACGAGCGACCTGATCGACACGCTGCGCAACGACGTCGTGCCGAAGGCGGCGGGCGGGTTACCCGTCTACGTGGGCGGCATCACCGCGATCTTCGACGACTTCGCGGGCGTGCTGACCGACAAGCTGCCGCAGTTCATCGCGGTGATCGTGCTGCTCGGCTGCCTGCTGCTGATGATCGCGTTCCGCAGCATCCTCATCCCGGTCACCGCGGCGGCGATGAACCTGCTCGCCGCGGGCGCCGCGTTCGGCGTCGTAACCGCCGTGTTCCAGAAGGGCTTCCTCGCCGGGCCGCTGGGGGTGGGGACCGGGCCGGTCGAGGCATTCCTGCCGGTGATGATGCTGGCGATCCTGTTCGGGCTCTCGATGGACTACCAGGTGTTCCTGGTCAGCCGCATGCACGAGGAGTGGATGCGCACGCACGACAACGCGCACTCGGTGCGGACGGGCCAGGCCTCGACCGGGCGCGTGATCACCGCCGCCGCGACGATCATGATCTTCGTCTTCGGCTCGTTCCTGCTCGCCGGGCAGCGCGTGATCGCCGAGTTCGGCATCGGGCTGGCGAGCGCCGTCTTCCTCGACGCGTTCATCCTTCGCACCGTGCTCGTGCCGGCGGTGATGCACATCCTCGGCGAGCGCAACTGGTGGCTGCCGCGCAGGCTGGAGCGCGTGCTGCCGCGGGTGGCGGTGGAGGCGGCGGAGACCTAGGGGATCTCGCGCGCCGCGCGGACCCCGCTGCGCAGCGCGCCCTCCATCAGCCCGGCCCACGCGCCGGCGGTGTGCTCGCCGGCGAAGTGGAGGCGGCCGGCGGGGGCGGCGAGCGCCTGCTCGTCGAGGCCGGCGGCGCTGTAGGCGCCGTCGGGCCAGGTGGTGAGAACCGCGCCGTCCGAGAGCTCGAGGTCGGGGCGGAGGTCCGCGACCGAATCGAGCCATGTATTCGGGCCGTCTTGGACCCCGAGGCGGTCGAGCGCTCCCGGCGAACCGGAGAAGGCGTTGAGGACGCCGGGAGTATCGGCGGCGGTCCAGCACCAGTAGCGGCCGGGCACGCTCATCACCGCGCTCGTGGGCGCGGGTCGCGCGAGCGGCACGTGGAGCTTGGCGGCATGGCCCATCTCCGCACGATCGAGCGCAGCGCGCTTCCAGTCGGGCAGCTCGAACCGGCGGAGAGCAGGGAGGGGGACGGCGAGGATCACGTGGTCGGCCTCGAGGGCTTCGAGGTCGCGGACCTCCATGCCCAGCCGCACCCGCTCCCCGAGCCGCTCGGCCATCGCCTCCGCCAGCCGCTGGTTGCCGCCGGCGATCCGGTGGCTGGGCAGCGGCTCGAACGCGGCGGCATGCTCCAGCACCTCAGCCCCGAGCCGATCCGCGCCGAGCGCGGCGGAGATCTCGACGCGAGCGAGCACTGCCTCGGCCGCGGCCGGTGAAAGGCCGGCGCGGGCGACGGCATCCGCGACGGAGGTTCCGGAGGTGCGTGCCACCGCGCGGCCCGCGGCCTGCAGCTCTTCGGCCGTGCACGCCACGCCGCGCGGCTCGCGCACGTAGTAGCTCATGCCGGTGTCGGCGAGCTCGAGCCCGAAGCGGGCGGCGTGGCCGCGCAGGACGTCGTAGCCGTCGAGCACGAACTCCGCTCCGCGCTCGATCACCGCGCCGCCGGCGCGGTCAGACCACACCCGGCCGCCGACCCGGTCGCGCGCCTCGAGGACGAGGACGTCGACGCCGCGGTCCGCCAGCTCGGTCGCGGCTGCGAGGCCGGCGAACCCGGCGCCGATGACGATCACGTCGGGCACGCGGCCCGGACGATAAGCCAGGTACCTAGCGGGAGCCGCGCAGCAGCAGCGCGGCGACGGCGTCCGGCGCATCCCACATCGGGACGTGGCCGGCGCCCGGGAGCGCGACGCTGCGGACGTTCGGCGGCAGGTGGGCGGGCGGGCGGACGAGGTGGTCGTGCTCGGGCCAGCCGAGCGTGACCGGGACGCGGATGTGCTCGAGGCGGGTGAAGCGCCCGGCTCGCATCGCCGCGTTGACCGCCTCGAAGCCCGGCGCGTCGGCGTAGGCGCGGACGAGCCGCAGCGCGTCGTCGGGTGGCACGAGCGCTGCGTCGGCGACCGTGCCGGCCAGCGCCACGCGGCGGCCCGCCGGGCTGCGGACGAGCGCGGGCAGGAGCGGTCGCGCGGCTCGCGCCAGCCCCCGCGCCACGCCGCGCTTGGGCGCCAGCGGCTCCGGCCACAGCCCGGCGGGCGCGATCGCGGTGACCGACCGCGCGTGACCGGCCGCGGCGAGCTCGAGCGCGACCCAGCCGCCGAGCGAGTTCCCCGCCACGTGGTGCGGGCCGCCGGGAGGCAGGCTCGCGACGACGGCCTCCGCGAGCGCGGCAGGCGTCGGCGGGCCGCCGCCATTGAGCGGCGCCGACTCCCCGAAGCCGGGCAGGTCGAACGCGATCACCTCGCGCTCGGCGGCGAGGCGCTCGGTCACCGGCGCCCAGACATGGCGGTCGGCGCCGAGCGGGTGCAGCAGGACGAGCACCGGCCCGCTGCCCGTGCGGTCGAACGCGAGGCTCAACGGTCGACGGCGGCGGCGAGCGCGGCGGTCAGCAGCGCCGAGCCGCCGGCGACGGCGAGCGTCGCGGGCGCGGCGCCGTCGGGCAGCCCATGGCGCCCGGCGACGGTGGCGGCGATGTCGGCGAGGTCGCCCGCCACGCTGGCGGCGAGGAACGGCCGCACGGGGAGATCCCGCGTCACGGCGGCGATCGCGGCGCCATGGACGACGATCTCGCGAGCGCCGAGGCCGCGCAGCGCCACCTGCGTCGGCGGTGTGCCGGCGGCGGGTCCGAGCCAGCGGAGCGCGAGCCGCTCGGGCGCGGCGATCAACGCCACGCCATAGGCGACGCGCAGGCCGAGGACCGCGATGGTGGCGGTGCGAAGCATCTGTCGAGACTACGGACCGCCGGGGGCCACCAGATCATTTGGCCCTCGGAAGGAACCCGCCGGAACGGGTTGATCGTGGTGCGGGGTGGGCACGTAGACCAGGTATGGACCTTTCCGGCACCACCGCGCTCGTCACGGGCGCCAACCGCGGCATCGGCCGTGCCCTCACCGAGGCGCTCGCCGCCCGCCCGGTGCGGCTCGTGCTCGCCGGCGTCCGCGACCCAGACGCCTTCGAGCCGATTCAGAACGTCCGGCCGATCCGCATGGACCTCTCCAGCCGCGAGTCGATCGACGAGTGCGTCGCCGCGATCGACGAGCCGGTCGACCTCCTCATCAACAACGCCGGCCAGATGACCGGCGGGCTGCTCGAGGAGCAGGACATGGACGCCGTGTACGCGATGTTCCAGGTCAACCTCGTCGGCGTCGCGCATCTGACCAGCCGCCTGCTCCCCGGCATGCTCGAGCGCCGCCGCGGCACGATCGTGAACAACGCCTCGATCAGCGGCTACGCGTACTTCCCCGCCGCCAGCACCTACGCCGCCTCGAAGGCCGGCGTGGTCGCGCTCACCGAGTCGCTCCGGCGCGAGCTCGACGGCACCGGCGTGCGCGCGCTCCACGTCGTCACGCCCGGCGTCAACACCGACATGCTCGACGCCACCGAGGAGGTCTACGGCCGCTACATGGACACCTCCGGCTGGGACAAGGTCGAGCCGGACGAATGGGCCGAGAAGGTGCTCGCCGCCGTCCAGGAAGACAAGTCGATCGTCGGCCCCGGCGGCAAGCTCGCCTACGCCAAGCTCGCCTCACGCGGCCCCGCGTTCCTCGTCGACGCGCTGAGCGGCCGGATGTTCAGCCGGCAGCCGCGGCGTTAGACGCGACCCGCGGGGCCTCGGCCAGCGCGTCGATCCCGGCCAGCGGCTTGGCCAGCACGGTCTGCACGAGCCCGATCCGGCGCTCGGCGAAGCCCGCCTCGCAGTAGCTCAGGTACATCCGCCACAGCCGGCGGAAGCGCTCGTCGTAGCCGAGCGCCTCGAGCTGATCCGTCGCCGCCTCGAAGTTCGCTCGCCAGCGCCGCAGCGTCTCCGCGTAGTGCGGGGTGAGGTCCTGCAGATGGACCGTGCGCATGTCGGTGCGCTTCGCGATGCACTTGGAGATGACCTCGAGCGACGGCAGGCAGCCGCCCGGGAAGACGTAGGTGCGGATGAAGCTCTTGGACGCCTTCTCGACCGGATAGGCGCGGTCGTCCATCGTGATCGCCTGCAGCAGCATCGTCCCGTTGGGGGCGAGCAGGTCGCTGCAGCGCTCGAAGAACGTCCCGAAGTCCTGCCACCCGACCGCCTCGATCATCTCCAGCGACACGAGCTTGTCGTAGGAGCCGCGCAGGTCGCGGTAGTCGTCGAGCCGCAGCTCCACCAGGTCCTCGACGCCCGCGTCGCGCACCCGCCGAGCCGCATAGTCGTGCTGCTCGCGCGAGATCGTCGTGGTCGTCACCCGGCAGCCGCGCGTCGAAGCCGCGTAGACCGCGAACCCGCCCCAGCCCGTCCCGATCTCGACGACGTGGTCGCGCGGCCCGAGCTCGAGCTTCTCGCACACCATCTCGAGCTTTGCCAGCGACGCCTCCTCGAGCGTCGCGTCGCGGTGCTCGAAGACGCCGCACGAGTACATCAGCGTCGGGTCGAGCATCAGCTCGAACAGCTCGTTGCCGAGGTCGTAGTGCGCGGCGATGTCTTTCCGCGAGCGGCTCGGCGTGTTCCGCTTGAAGGCGGCGCGAGCGCGCTGGAACGGCTCGCGCACGGGGGAGAGGCGGTGGCGGACGTCGTCGATCGCGCCGACGTTGCGCGCCGCCACCCGGATCACCGCGGTCAGGTCGGGCGTGTCCCACAGACCGTCCATGTAGGCCTCGCCCATGCCGCGACCGCCGCGCAGGATCTGCGACCACACCCGCGCGTCGTGCACGTGCACGGTGGCCTGGGGGGCGCCCGAGCCGAAGACGGTCTCGGAGTCGCCCTCGATCACCGTGAGCTGACCGACGCTGATGCGGCCGAGGATGGCCATGGCGAGGGTGCGAGCGATCATGCCGGGTGGGGTTGGACGGGGACGCCCTTGAGCTTCAGCGCGACGGCGTGGCCGTAGATGAGCGCGAGCATCCGGAGCGTGGGGGCGAGCGGACGCAGCAGCGAGCGGGGCGTCAGCGGCCGGCGCTTCAGGCCGAGCGTGGCGTCGAACGCGATGTTCCCGTCCTGGCGGCTCTCGATGTGCACGGACAAGGTCTCGCCCGGCGCGGGCGCGCGGACGGTGTAGCGCTGATTCATCGGCATGAAGGGGGAGACGTGGAGCTCCTTCTCGAGCTCGCCGCCCACGACGTAGGCGTGGCGCTCGCCCCACGGCGTGTTCGTCACCTCGGCGACCACCGCCTCGAGCGTCTCGCCGTCCGCGGCGAAGCAGTAGTAGAAGCTGACCGGGTTGAAGCAGTGCCCGAGCGTCCGCAGGTGGGTGAGGACGCGGATCGGCCCCTCGGGGGCACGCCCATGCTGCTCCGCGACCAGCGCCCGTACTGCGTCCGAGAGCGGCACGGCCGGATCGCCGAAGTAGTCGCGGCGGCGGAAGCGCACGAGCCCGGGGCGGGTGCGGACGAGCCGCCCGCCGAGCAGCTCGGGCAGCTCGTCGAGGTCCACATACGCCATCGCGATGCGATGCGAGAACTCGCGGTTGCGCACCGCGAAGCGGCGGTGGCGGATCCGGCCCTCGTAGAGCGCGCTGTTCACAGGCCTGCCGCTCCCAGCGACTTCGCGACGCGCTCGCCGCTGGCGACGCCGTCCTCGTGGAAGCCCCAGCCCCAGTAGGCGCCGCAGTAGTGCGTGCGGTTCTGCCCGCTGATCTCGACGTGGCGCGCCTGCGCGGCCTGACCATCGGCCGTGAAGACCGGGTGCGCGTACGGGATCGTGCGGATGACCTTGTCGGGGTCGACCGCCTCGCCGCGGTTCAGCGTCACGCAGAACTCGCGCTCGGCGCGCAGCGACTGCAGGCGGTTCATGTGGTAGGTCACGGTCGGCTTGCCGGTGGGCTCGTCGAGCAGGTGATAATTCCAGCTCGCCCACGCGCGGCGCCGCCGCGGGAGCATCCGCGCGTCGGTGTGCAGGACCGCCTCGTTGGGCTGGTAGGGGATCGCTCGGAGCAGAGCGTGCTCGCGATCGCTCGCGTCGGCGAGCAGCGACAGCGCCTGGTCGGAGTGCGTCGCCATCACCACGTGGTCGAAGCGCTCGGCCGGGCGCCCGCGCGGCGTCACTTCCACGTGGTCGTCGAAGCGCGCCACCGACTCGACGGGCGAGGAGAGCCACAGCCGCGCCTGCCACTGCTCCACCAGCGCCTGCACGTAGCGGTGCGAGCCGCCGGCGATCGTGCGCCACTTCGGGCGGTCGCGCAGGCCGAGCATGCCGTGGTTGTCGAAGAACTCGATCAGGAAGCGTGCCGGGAAGCTCCACATCTGGCGCGGGTCGGCGGACCAGACCGCGGCGGCCTGGGGCACGATCAGGCGCTCGACGAACGGGCGCGAGTAGCGGTGCTCCTCGAGGAAGTGGCCGAGCGACGGGCCCTCGCCGCCGCTGGCGAGCAGCGCGCGGGCCTCACGCTGGAAGCGCACGAGGTCGGCGAGCATGCGGTGGAACCACGGCGTCGCGAGGTGCGCGCGCTTGGCGAAGAGCCCGTTCGGCGAGGTGCTCGCGTACTCGAAGTCGCCGCGCGTGTCGCTCACCGCGAAGCTCATGTCCGACGGCTGGCCGGCGACCCCGAGGCGGTCCAGCAGCCGCTCGAAGCGCGGGTAGTTGCGGTCGTTGAAGACGATGAAGCCGGTGTCGACGAAGTGCGTCTCGTTCGGCGTGTCGACCCGCACCGTGTTGGTGTGGCCGCCCGCGTAGGACTGCGCCTCGAAGACCTCGACCTCGTGGTCGGGCGCGAGCAGATGCGCGGCCACGAGGCCGGAGACGCCGGCGCCGACGACGGCGATCCTCATGATCGGGTGGGCTCCATCCCTTCTGAGTCCGCAGCAGAGGCGTTTTCGGATCAGTCGGGCGTGCGCCGCAGCACGGCCAGCGCGGCGGCCGACGCGAACCCATAGACGAGGTGGAAGCCCACGTCGGTGGCGATCTGGCCGGGCTTCTGGCGCCAGACCGGCGGCGCCACGCCGAGCAGCGGCAGCTCGACCAGGCTCGTGGCCCACACGCCGAGCCCGAGCGCGAGCCCGGTCGGCACGACCGGCGGCGGCTCGTCCTCGCCGGCCGTGAGCGCGCCGAGCGCGACGCCCCATGAGGTGCCGTAGAGCCAGTGCATCGCGTGGTTGAGCGGCCCGCGCTCGCGGCGGCGGACACGGCCCCCGAACACGCCCTCGACGAGCCGGCGCCCGACCCGTCCGGGCGCGTCGCTGTCGCTGCCGGCCACGGCCTGGGCGGCGGTCATCGCCGCGGTGCCGACCGCCGTCGCCGCCACGCCGGCGGCCACGCGGCCACCTCGGGCGGCCACCCGCTCCGTCGCGTCGGAGGCCTCCGCCGGCGGCCCCTCACGCGTGGCGAGCGCGACGAGGCAGAGCACGATCGAGTCCTCGACGACGCCGATCACCGGGTCCGGCACGGGGAGCTGCTCGACAAGAAGCGTCCGCAGGTGGAGGCCGCCGAACGCGCTGCCCATCGCCGTGGCGCCGCCGATCACGGCGCCCGCCGGCCCGGCGACCCGGTGGCCCGACAGCGAGCCGGTGGCCAGCCGCGCGCCCAGCCCGCTGACGTGCGTGCGCGCCGGCGCGCCCGGCAGCTTGTCGAACGCCAGCTCGCCCGCGCCGGCGGCGATCACGGCCACCCGCGCGCGGCCGCGCCCGAGCCGACCGTGCAGCGCGAGCGCCGCCGGGCCGCTGAACGTGCGCAGCCCGCTCGAGGCGCCGAGCAGCGAAGCGGTGCGGAGGGCGGCGATATCCACCGCCCTCCACTACCCAGCTTGGGCCCTTGCGAGCGCTGGACCTCCACGCGAATCCGACGTCACCTAAACGACGCGCGCCTCGTGGGCGAGCATCACCGCCCGGATCCGCTCCCGCACGCCGAGCTTGGCGAGCAGCGCCGCGACCTCGTCGGCGCTCGCGCCGATCCCCGCGTTCGAGCCGCCGCGCGCGATCGCCGCGAGCAACTCGCGCTCCCGCAAGCTCAGCGCCGCGAGCTCGTCCGGCGGCTCGACCGCCGGGAAGCTGCGGGTCACCGATGCGATCAGCCGCACGGTCGTCTCCGGGTCGACGAGCGCGTCGCCGCGGGCCAGCGCCTCGATGCCGGCGGCGAGCTCGTCCGGCGGCGTGTCCTTGAGCGTGATCCCGCCGACACCGGCGCGCACCCCTTCGTAGAGGTACTCCTCGAGGTCGAACGTGCTGAGCAGCAGGACGCGGATCGGCGGCCCGTCGAGCGCGACGATCCGGCGCGTCGCCTCGATGCCGTCGAGCTCGGGCATCCGCACGTCCATCAGCACGACGTCGGGCCGCAGCCGCTCGGCCTCGGCGACGCCCTGGGCGCCGTCGCCCGCCTCGCCCACGATCTCGATGCCGTCGACGGTCTCGAGCGCCATCCGCAGCCCCTCGCGGACGAGCTGGAAGTCGTCGACGAGCAGGACGCGGACGCTCATGCCACGCCCGCCGTCGCGCGCTCGGGGGCCGGTCGACGAGCCATCGCAGGCCAACGCTATCCGCGCGCGCCGCAGCTTGCACTGCCTTGCGCGGCGTGGGATCGTCGGGCTCCGGGGACCCGATGACCGACGACGAGATCGCCGCCCACATCCGCGCGCTCGACAACGACGCCGACGAGCTGCACGCCGACATGACCCCGGCTGCCAGCGCGCTGGCGGAGATCGGCGAGCCCGCCCTGCCTGCGCTGCTCGAGCCACTCGCCGCGCCGGCCGAGCTCACCCGCCTGCACGCGCAGCGTGCGCTCGAAGGCGCGATCTACCGCCGCCATGGCTTCCGGCCGGGCCGCGGCTTTGCGGACCCGGACGGCGAGGACGCCGCGCGCCGCGACCTGCAGGGGATCGGCTACGAGTACGACGCCGGCGAGGAGGAGCGCCGGGCCGCGCTCGAGCGGCTGCGCGCGCAGCTCGCCTGACGCTTACGTCGGCGCGGTCGACGCGCCGGGGTTGCGGTAGTACTCGTTGAACTGCTTGAGCGCCTCGTCGGTGCTGAGCCGGGTGACGTCGCGCCCGTACGCCTCCTCGTCGGTGACGGTGCCCTTCGACGCGTCCTTGATCGTGAACGTCCAGAACACCGAGCCGTAGTAGTGGCCGCTGTCGGCGGCCAGCGCGACCGTCTCGAACGAGAACCGCCGGTTGCCGGACGAGCCCGGGAAGTCCCACAGGGACGCCTCGGAGATCGTCTTGCCCGCCTTCGAGCCGTCCTGGCTCGACGACGCGTTCGGCCAGTAGTCGCGGTAGTACTGCGACACGGCGGGGTCCGACTTGTTCGTCCGCTTGCCCGCGGCTGCCGCCGAGTGGTCGATGAACCAGCCGCCCTGGAGCCCGCGCGATTTGTCCTCGGTCGTCTGGAGCTGGTTGCGTGGCGCCTCCGCGCCGCTCCACACGTAGTCCTTGCCGGTGCCCAGGTCCTCGTCGCGCACCGCCTGGAAGAGCCGGATCTTCGTGGAGTCGGGCGCGCTGTCCTTGGGCTTGAACTTGATCGAGCCGCGCATGCCGTTCTTGCCGCCGGCCGGATGCACGGTCTCGAGGTTGAGCTTGAACGTGCCCTCGCTGACCGCATAGTCCTTCTTGAGGTCGCGCGCGATCATGAGCCGAGCGAGCGCGCGGTTGCCGATCGCCTGGCCGAGCGCCTGCACCGACGCGGGGCTGCTCGCACGCCGCGCTGCGCCCCGATCGGGGCTGCTCCGGGCCGGCTGGTCGTTGCGCAGTCGCTCGTGCACCGCTGCTCGGAGCGACCATACCTGCCCCGGCGCGCCCTTGCCGCTGCCTTCAGAGAGGGGTAGGGTTCCTCCCAGGATTCGGGTAAAGGTTCCTTACGAGATTGCGGCTGTGGGGTTGGCGGGGGCGCTGCTCGTCGCCGCGCCTGCGGCCGCCAGGCCGGCGCCGCAGGTGCGCGTCGACCAGCTCGGCTACGCGCCCGGCGAGGCCAAGGTTGCCTCCCTGCTCGCGCCGCGGGCGCTGCGGAACGCGCGGTTCCGGGTCACGAACGCCGCCGGGAAGACCGTGCTGCGCGGCCGGGTCGGCAAGAGCCGGGGGCGGTGGAACACGCGCTATCGCGCCGTCCAGCCGCTCGACTTCAGCGCCCTGCGCACGCCCGGGCACTACCGCGTGCGGGTGCGCCGCGCGCGCTCGCCGCGCTTCCGGATCGCCGAGCCCGCGGCGCTGCTGCGCCCGCGCGTGGCCGAGTCGGTCCGGTTCTTCCGGGCCCAGCGCGACACCGCGCACCGCAACGACGCCCACGCCTCCGTCTACGCCGACCCGACCTACGACGGGCCCGACAGCGACGTGATCCGCGGCCGCTCGCTGAAGAAGATCGGCGGGCCGGTCGACGCCACCGACGGCTGGGTCGACGCCGGCGACTTCATCAAGTTCACCCACACCACCGCCTACGCGTCCGCGCTGCTGCTGATCGCCCGCCGCGAGCTCGGTGCCGCGGCGCCGCCGCAGCTCGAGCCGGAGGCGCGCTTCGGGCTCGCGTGGCTCGACAAGGCGTGGCAGGACGACGGCACGATGCTGCTCCAGGTCGGCATCGGGTCCGGCAACAAGGCCGGCACCTTCAACGGCGACCACGACGTCTGGCGGCTGCCGCAGAAGGACGACGGCCTCACCGGCGCCCGTAACCGCTACCTGACCAATCGCCCGGTCTTCCGCGCCAACGCGCCCGGCGAGCCGGTCCCGCCCAACCTCGCCGGCCGCGTGTCGGCCGCCTTCGCGCTCGCTGCGCAGCTCGACGCCGCGACGCAGCCCGACCGGGCGCGCGCCGAGCTCGCGACCGCCGCGCAGATCTTCGGCGCCGCGAAGACCAGCAACGTGCGCGACGTCGCCACCGCGCTCCCGCACGCGTTCTACCCCGAGTCCTCGTGGCGCGACGACCTCGAGCTCGGCGGCGCGGAGCTCGCGCTCGCCGCCCACGCGCTCGGCGACCCGCGCGCGGCCGGCTGGGCGCGGCAGTCGGCGCGCTGGGCGCCCAAGGGTGAGGACACGCTCAACCTCTACGACGTCAGCGCGGTCGCGCACGCCGAGCTGATCCGTGCGGGCAGGGAACTCGCGGTCCCGGTCGGCGAGCCCGAGCGGCTCGCCGACCTCCGCGCCCAGCTCGCCCGCGGCATGAAGCGCGCCCGCAAGGATCCGTTCGGCGCCGGCATGGTCTACGACGACTTCGACGCCGCCTCGCACGGCTTCGGGCTCGTCGCGACCGCCGCGCTCTACAAGCGCCTGACCGGCGACACGCGCTACGACCGCTTCGGCACGGCCCAGCGCGACTGGGTGCTCGGCGCCAACCCGTGGGGCGTGTCGCTGGTGATCGGCGTCGGCAGCCGCTTCGCGCGCTGCCCGCAGCACGTCGGCGCCAACCTCACCGGCCGCACGCTGATCGGCGCCGTGGTGAACGGGCCCAACGACCGCTCGCTGTTCTCCGACGGCCTCGGCGAGTTCTTCGACGAGGGCCGCGACTGCCACACCGGCGGCTACGGCGCGTTCACCGGCCACGGCAGCCGCTTCGTCGACGACGTGCGCTCGTGGCAGACGGTCGAGCCGGCGATCGACTTCACCGCGACCGCCGCACTTGCCTTCGCGCTGACGGGGTAAGCGCTCTCCATGAGAGCGATCGTGTGGCAGGGCCCGGAGCGCATGGTGGTCGACGAGCAGCCGGAGCCGCCCGACCCCGGGCCCGGCGAGCTGATCCTGCGGCCCGAGGCGGTCGGGATCTGCGGCTCGGAGATCGAGGGCTACCTCGGCCACATGGGCAACCGCACGCCGCCGCTGGTGATGGGTCACGAGTTCGCGGGCGTGGTCGTCGCGACCGGTCCCGGCGGGGAGGAGCTCGACGGCGCGCGCGTCACGGTCAACCCGCTCAGCGGCTGCGGCCACTGCCGCCTGTGCCGCGCCGGCCACGCCAACCTGTGCGCCGAGCGCGTGCTGATCGGCATCCAGGCGCCCGGCGCCTTCGCCGAGCTCGTGCGCGTGCCGGCCGCCGACGCCCGCGTGCTGCCCGACGGCGTCTCGTTCCGTACCGGCGCGCTGGTCGAGCCGCTCGCCAACGGCGTCCACGCGGTGCGCCTCGGGCTCTCGCGCGAGCCGGTGGAGCGCGCGGTCGTGCTGGGGGGCGGGACGATCGGGCTCGTCACGCTGCAGGCGGCGCTGCTCTCCGGCATCGGCGAGGTCGCGCTGCTCGAGCCCCAGCCGGAGCGGCGCGAGCGCGCCGCCGCGCTCGGCGCGCACCTGACCTACGGCTCCGAGGAGGAGGCGCTGGCGGCCGAGCCGGCCGATCTCGTGCTCGACGCGGTCGGCGCGCAGGCCACGCGCGCGCTCGCCACCCGGCTCGTGCGCCCCGCCGGCCAGGCGGTCTTCGTCGGCCTCGCCGCCGACGACACCACGCTCGGCTTCCACGACATCGTGCGCAGCCAGCTCACGCTCCAAGGGTCCTACGCCTACACGATGGTCGACTTCGAGCAGGCCTTCGAGTGGCTGGTGAGCGGCCAGGCGTCGCTCGGCGAGCTGCCGCCGGTGCGGCCGCTCGAGGACGGGCCCGCCGCGTTCGCCGCGCTCGCGACCGGCCCGCCGCCCTCAGAAGTCAAGGTGTTTCTGAGCCCGGCTGGTCGGGAACCCGGTTAAACAGGATGTCAGTGGAGGAGACATCGGAGCTTCAGCAGCGGACGATGAAACGCGTCGCCGCACGGCTGATGCCCGCGCTGCTGATCCTCTACATCATCGCCTACCTCGACCGGGTGAACGTCACGTTCGCCCAGGACAAGCTCGAGTCCGACCTCGGCTTCTCCGGCGCGGTCTACGGCTTCGGCGCGGGCGTCTTCTTCATCGCGTACTTCTTCCTCGAGGTGCCGAGCAACCTCGCGCTGCACAGGTTCGGCGCGCGCAAGTGGATCGCCCGGATCATGTTCACGTGGGGCATCATCTCGGCGTGCACCGCGCTGGTGCAGGGGCCGGCGAGCTTCTACCTCGTGCGCTTCCTGCTCGGCGCCGCCGAGGCCGGCTTCTTCCCCGGCATGATCCTGTACCTGTCGTACTGGTTCCCGGCGCGGGAGCGGGCGCGCGCGATCGGCTTCTTCATGTCGGCGATCGCGATCTCCTACGCCATCGGCGCGCCGATCTCCGGCGGGATCATGTCCGTGTTCGGCGGCGTCGGCGGGCTCGAGGACTGGCAGTGGCTGTTCCTGATCGAGGCGATCCCCGCGCTCCTCGCCAGCGTGTTCGTGCTGCTGTGGCTGGATGACGGTCCCGAGCACGCCAAGTGGCTGCCGGACGACGAGAAGCGCTGGCTGGCCGAGCGGCTCGAGGGCGAGGAGGAGGTGCGGCTCACGCGCGAGCGGCATACCGTCGGCGAGGCGCTCAAGGACAAGCGGGTGCTCCTGTTCGGCGCGCTCTACTTCTGCATGGTCGTCAACGTCTACGGCATCTCGTTCTGGGTCGGCGAGATCGTCGACAAGGTCGGCGGTCTGAACGACGTTGCCAAGGGCTTCGTCACCGCGATCCCGTACACGGTCGCGATCGTCGGGCTGATCCTGATCTCGCGCCACTCCGACCGCACCGGCGCGCGCAAGCCGCACGTGGCGGTCGCGCTCGCCCTCGGCGCGATCGCGTTCGCGCTCTCGACCGTCGTCTCGCCGGTCGCCGCCATCGCGGCGCTCGCGGTCGGCCTGTTCTTCCTGCTCGGCGCGCACCCCGTGTTCTGGTCGATGCCCGCGGCGCTGCTGAGCGGCACCGCCGCCGCGGCAGGGATCGCGCTGATCAACTCGATCGGCAACCTCGGCGGCTTCGTCGGCCCGTACCTGGTGGGCCTGATGAAGGACGCCACGGGCTCCACGGACGGCGGCCTGCTCACGCTTGCGGTGCTGCTCGGCATCGGCGCCTTCCTGGCCACGCGGGTCGCCCACGACCCGGCCGTCGAGCGCGCGCCGCGCGCGGCGACCGGGCGCTTCCGGCGCAGCGAGACGGCCGCGAAGCCGACACAGCGCGTCACCTGATCCTCGCTTGTGAACGCTCGCTGACCGGGGGTTGTGGATCCCGGGCCCCTTCGTAGCGTGCGGCCCCCCACATCGATGCCGCAGACATCATCATCGCCCTGGTCGTCGTCACGCCACTGGGCTTCGACTTCACGAACGGGTTTCACGACACCGCGAACGCCATGGCGAACACCATCGCCACCGGCGCGCTCAAGCCCAAGCTCGCGGTCACGATCGCGGCGATCCTCAACTTCATCGGCGCCTTCATCTCGCTGAAGGTGGCGGCGACCGTCGCCGAGGGCATCGTCAATGGCGACGTGATCACGCCGAGCGTGGTGTTCGGCGGCTTGGTCGGCGCGATCGTCTGGAACCTCGGCACCTGGTGGTTCGGGCTGCCGTCCTCGTCCTCGCATGCGCTGATCGGCGGCGTCGTCGGCGCCACGGTCGTCGCGTCCGGGACCGACGCGGTGCTGGGCGACGGGATCGTCTCCAAGGTCATCGTCCCGGCGCTCGTCTCCCCGATCATCGCCGGCGCGATCGCCGCGCTCGGCGTCTTCGTGGTCTACGCGATGATCAAGCGCTTCCAGGAGGAGCGCGCGGAGCGCGAGTTCCGCTGGGCGCAGGTCGCCTCCTCCTCGATGGTCGCGCTCGCGCACGGCACCAACGACGCCCAGAAGACGATGGGCGTGATCTCGCTGGCGCTGATCGCCAACGGCAACATCAAGGGCGGCGCCGCGTTCGACGTGCCGACCTGGGTCGTCGTCGCGTGCGCCACGGCGATCGCGCTCGGCACCTACACCGGGGGCTGGCGGATCATCAAGACGCTCGGCACCAAGGTCGTCGAGGTGCGCCCGCCCCAGGGCTTCGGGTCGGAGGCCGTCGCCGCAACCGTCATCCTCGCCTCCTCGCACGTGGGCTTCCCGCTCTCGACCACTCAGGTCGTGTCCGGGGCCGTGACCGGCTCGGGCGTCGGCCGCCCGGGCGCGCAGGTCAACTGGAGCGTCGCCGGGCGGATCGTGATCGGCTGGGTGCTGACGCTGCCGGCCGCCGCCGCCTGCGCGGGGGTCGCCTACGCGATCGTCGATCTGTTCGGCCACGACAGCGCGGTCGGCCCGATCGTCGTCGGCATCACTCTCGTGATCGGCTGCGTGCTGCTCTTCTTCGCCAACCGCCGCCAGGCCGTCGACCCGGACGACACCGTGTCCGAGAACCCGACGTTCCGGCCCGCCTACCGGCCCGAGCCCGAGGCGGTGGCGGCATGACCTTCGCGGAGATCGACTGGGCCGCGCTCGCCCAGGCGGCGTGGACGTCCCTGGCGATCGGCCTCGGCGTGATGCTCGTGGCGGGCGTCGCGGTGACCTCGTCGCTGCGCGCGCAGGACGCGAAGGCCGGCGGACACGGCGGTGGCAGCACGGCCCTCAATGTCCTGACCATCGCCTGCGTGGTCGCGCTGCTCGCGGCCATCGTGATCGGCATCTACATCATGACGGACAAATGAGCGCTGCTGACGCCTCGCCCAGCGGCCGCCCGGTCCAGACGGTCCTCGCCACCCTGCGGCTCAAGATCGACCTCGATCGCCTCGACGCCGCGGTGTTCGAGCTCGAGACCGTCGCGGCCGATCTCGGCTACGGCGACGTGCGACCCCTGTCCGCGAGCGTCGCCTGGCTCGACCACCTGCGCGCGGCGGGCAAGCGGATCGCGCTGATCGACGGAGGCGTGCGCGGCCAGGCCGCGCTCGAGCTGGCGGGGGTCGCGGATCGCTTCGACGTGTGCGCGGCCGACTACGCCGAAGCGTTCGAGGAGCTGGGCGTGCGGGCCGACCGCTCGATCGCGGTCGCGGCGTCGCTCGAGGGCATCAAGCGCGCGCGCGAGCACGGCGTCTACCTCGCGATCGCCGTCGCGCGCGGGCTCGCCACGCCCGAGCAGTTACGCCGCGCCGGCGCGAACACGGTCGTCGCCGAGCTGCACGAGCTGATCTGAGCGGCACGCCGGAGGCCCCGCCTGGGCGCGGAGCCTCCGGTCACGCCTCTACGCGGCGGCTGCGGGGGTGGCCGCCGCGGGCATGGCGTCGTCCTTCGGGACGATCGCCAAGAGCAGGAGGTAGGCGACGAGGCCGGCGCCGCTGAACAGGATCGAGATGGCGAAGCCGGCGCGGACGAGCGTGGGGTCGAGGCCGAGGTGGTCGGCGAGACCGCCGGCCACGCCGGAGATCTTCTTGTCGGCGGTCGAGCGGCGGAGGGGAGTGGGGGAGGAGGTCGAGTTCATGCTCAGGAGGATCCCGGCTGGGCCCCGATCGCACCATTGGGGATGACCCCTATGGCACCCTCCCGCGCCCCGGAGGCGGGGCGGGGTTCGGCCAGCTCGAGGATGTACTGGGCGACGACGGCGGCGGTGCTGCGCGAGCGGGTCATGAGCGCGTCCTTCGTTGTACGATGAATGTCGTACAGTAGCAAAGTACGACGCTCGTCGTACAAAGCTACGGGACGGTGGGTCCTCACCGCCGCTTAGGATCCGGGCATGCCCCGCGTGTGCCTCCGCGAGCCCCTCAAGCGGCTCGCCGGCGATCGCGCGGAGCACGAGCTCACGGGGGCGACGGTCGGGGCCGCGCTGGTCGCGCTGGAGCGCGAGCACCCGCCGCTCGACGGCTGGATCCTCGACGAGCGGGGCGTCATGCGGCGCCACATCAACGTGTTCGTCAACGGCGAGCGGGCGGAGCAGGAGACGGCGGTCGAGGCCGGGGACCGCATCGACGTGCTCCCGGCGATCTCAGGAGGCAGCAGATGACCGAGGTGCTGGTCGGGACCAAGAAGGGCCTGTTCGTGCTCGAGGGCGAGCCCGGCGCCGGCTACGAGGTGACCGCGCGCGCCTTCGCGGGCGAGCCGGTGGAGTACGCGCTGCGCGACCCGCGCTCGGGCCGCCTGCTGGCGGCGGTCTCGAGCCCGTTCTACGGCCCAAAGGTCTTCTTCACCGACGACCCGGCCGGCGAGTGGCAGCAGGCCGAGGGCGTCGCGCTGCCCGAGGGCGGCGAGCAGGCGCTGCAGAAGCTGTGGATCCTCCGGCTCGGCGAGGCCGACGGCACGATCTACGCGGGCGGTGATCCCGGCGTGCTGTTCGAGAGCCGCGACGGCGGCGCGACCTTCGAGCTCAACCGCGCGCTGTGGGAGCACCCCACGCGGCCGAAGTGGCAGCCGGGCGGCGGCGGCCTGTGCCTGCACACGATCGAGACGTGGCCGGGCGACCCCGACCGGCTCGCGATCGCGATCTCCGCTGCCGGCGTGTGGCTGACCGACGACGGCGGCCGGAGCTGGCGCAAGGGCAACGAGGGGTTGCGCCCGCGCTACCTCCCGGAGGACACGCCGGAGGACGAGATCGGGCTGTGCGTGCACCGCCTGCGCCGCCACCCGCGCAAGCCGGAGCGGATCTTCATGCAGTTCCACGGCGGCGTCTACCGCTCCGACGACGCGGGCGAGAGCTGGAGCGACATCGCGCCCGGCCTGCCCTCCGACTTCGGCTTCCCGCTCGCGATCGACCCCGCCGACCCGGACAGCGCGTACGTGATCCCGCTCGTCGCCGACATGGACCGCGTCACGCCCGACGGCCGCGTGCGCGTGTACGAGACGCGCGACGCCGGCGAGAGCTGGACGCCGCGCGGCGACGGGCTGCCGCAGCCCCACGCGTACCTGACGATCCTGCGCGAGGCGTTCGAGCGCGCGGGGGAGGGCGACGCGCTCCAGCTGTACTTCGGCGCCACCTCGGGCTCGGTGTTCGGCTCCGGCGATGCCGGCGCCAGCTGGCAGGAGGTCGCGCGCGACCTGCCGCCGGTCTTCTCGGTCGCGGTGACCTAGATGGCGGGACGGGCGGGCCCGAGCTCCCCCGAGACCTGGGACGCGTTCTTCAGCGACTTCTACCTGCGCGCCTACGCGGCCGACGAGCGCGAGGGCGAGGCCGAGGCGCAGGCAGTCGCGGCGGCGCGGCTGGCCGCCTGCCCCGAGGGCGGCGAGCTGCTCGACGTGCCGTGCGGGTTCGGGCGCCATGCCGTGCCGCTCGCGCGCGCCGGCTACCGCGTGACCGGCGTCGACCGCTCGACCGCGCTGCTCGACGAGGCGCGCCGCCGCGCCGGCGGCGAGCGCTGGCCGAAGTGGGTGGCCGCCGACTACCGCGAGCTGCCGTTCGCCGACGCGAGCTTCGACGCCGCGATGAACCTGTTCAGCTCGCTCGGCTACCTCGGCGACGAGGAGGACACACGCGTGCTGGCCGAGATCCGCCGCGTGCTGCGGCCAGGTTCGAGGCTGGTCGTCGAGCTGCTGCACCGCGACCGGCTCGTGCGCGGGTTCGCCGAGCAGGACTGGCGGCTGCTCGGCGAGGGCCGGCTCCTGCTCGAGCAGCGCACGTTCGACGCCGCCGCCGGCGTCGCGCAGACCACGCAGACCTTGATCGACGGCGCCGGCGGCCGCGAGTCACGCACGTTCTCCGTCCGTGTCTACAGCGCGACCGAGCTCGTGGCGATGCTCGGCCGCGCCGGGTTCACGGATGCCCGCGCCTACGGCGACCTCGACGGGTCGCCGTTCGGCGTGGACACTCGGCTCGTGGCGGTCGCGGTCAGCCCCTGACCTGGAACGACTTGCTCAGCTCCGCCTTCGAGCTGTCGCCCGCGTAGACGTCGATCTGACCGGGCTCGTTGACCTGCCTCCCGCGGTTGTCGGAGAAGCTCCAGTCGCTCTTGTCGAGCGTGAACGTGACGGACTTCTTCTGACCGGGTGCGAGCGTCACGCGCTCGAAGCCGCGCAGCCTCCGCACCGGCTGGGCGAGGCTCGCCACCGGGTCGTGGATGTAGAGCTGGACGACCTCGTCGCCCTTGGGCCCGCTGACGTTCTGCACGTCGACGGTGGCCCGCACGCTCCCGTTGCGTGACACGCGCGCCGAGCTCAGGCGCAGGTTCGTGATCTCGAACTTGCTGTAGCTGAGCCCGTAACCGAACACGTACTGCGGGTCGCAGCTGTTGATGTCGCGGTAGCGCGAGTTGTACTTCGACGTCGCGTCGCACGGGCGACCCGTGTTCTCGTGGTTGTAGTAGATCGGCACCTGGCCGACGCTGCGCGGGAACGAGACCGGCAGCTTGCCGCCGGGGTTGACGTCGCCGAACACCACGTCGGCGACCGCGTTGCCGGCCTGGACGCCGGGGAACCACGCCTCGAGGATCGACGGCGCGTCATCCACCACGCTGCCGAGCGTGAGCGGGCGGCCGTTGAACAGCACGACCACGATCGGCTTGCCGGGGTTGGCGGCCTTGATCTGCGCGACCAGCTCCTCCTGCTTGCCGGGCAGGTCGAGCTCGCTGCGCGAGGCGGCCTCGCCGCTCTGCTCGCGCGTCTCGCCGAGCGCCAGCACGACCTGGTCGGCGCCCTTGGAGGCGGCGACCGCGGCGGCGAAGCCGGAGTCGTCACCGCAGACGTCGGACGGCGTGTTGGCCGGCGGCTCGGTGTTCTTGAGCGTGCATCCGGCGGTGAACGTCGTGTTCGGGTTCTGCTTCTTGAGGCCCTGGAAGACGGTCACCACGTCCTTGTCCTCGCCCCGGCCCCACCACGGGCCGAGCATGTCGTGCTGGTCGTCGCCGAGCGGGCCGATGACCGCGGTCGACTTGCTCTTGCTGAACGGCAGCCTGCCCTCGTTCTTGAGCAGCACCATCGAGCGGCCGGACGCCTTGCGGGCGGCGGCCACGGCGTCGGGCCGCAGCTGGGCGGCGTCGGCCTTCGCCGGGTCGACGTAGGGGTGCTCGAACAGCCCGGCGCGGAACTTGACGCGCAGGATCCGGCGCACGGCGTCGTTGACCCGCGACATCGAGATGCGGCCCTGCGACACCAGCTTCTGGCCGTTGTCGTGGATCAGCGTCGAGACCATCTCCGAGTCGGTGCCGGCGTTGAGCGCGGCCGCGGCGGCGCCCTCGCCGTCACCGGCGACGCCGTGGTTGATCAGCTCGGCGACGGCGGTGTAGTCGCTCTCGATGAAGCCGTCGAAGCCCCACTCCTTCTTGAGGATGTCGGTCTCGGTCTCGTGGTTCGCGCAGCCGGGGCTGCCGTTGATCGAGTTGAACGAGCACATCGCGGTGTCCGCGCCCGCGTCGATCGCCGCCTTGAACGGCGGCAGATAGAGATCGCGCAGCCGCCGCTCCGACATGTCGGTCGTGTTGTAGTCGCGCCCGCCCTCCGCCGCGCCGTAGGCGGCGTAGTGCTTGACGCTGGTGACGACCTTGTCGGGCTGCGAGTAGTCGCGGCCCTGGGCGGCCTTCACGCGCGCGGCCGCGTAGACGGAGTTGAGGTACGGGTCCTCGCCGCCGGCCTCGGAGATGCGGCCCCACCGCGGCTCGTGCGAGACGTCGACCATCGGGCTGTAGATCTGCTTGAGACCGACCGCGGCCGACTCGCGCGCGCCGAACTTGTGGTCCTGCGAGGCGACGTTCGGATCGAACGCGCTGGCGGCGCCGAGCGGGATCGGGAAGATCGTGCGGTAGCCGTGGATCGTGTCGTAGGCGAACAGGATCGGGATCTTCAGGCGCGAGCTCATCGCCCGGTGCTGGTACTCGTTGATCTTGACCGGGTCGACGAGGCTGAAGACGCCGCCCACCGGCTTGTCGGCCCACGTCGGGTCCTCGTTGATCTGGCCGTCGGAGATCAACTGGATCTGGTTCAGCTTGTCCTGCAGCGTCATCTTCTTCATGAGCTTGTCGATGCGACGCTCGACATCGCGGCTCGCCGCTCCGCGCGACGGCTGCAGCGCCGCCTCGTCGCTCGACTGCGTCGCTGCCACGACGCCTCCCGCCAGTGTCGTGCCGAACACGACCATGGCCAGCACGAAACCCACCCTGCGCCTGCCCCTCATGCGTCTCCCCCTCGATTCGACAGGCCACGAACTACCCCGCCCGTCAGGGATCGAACCCCGCTAATGCAGCGGGCAGACCAAGCGGAACGTGCTGCCGGCGGAGTTGTCGGGCGAGGCGGCCGCGGCCTGCAGGGCCGCGCTGCCGAACGTGAGGGCGCCGAGGACGAGCACGATCAGGAGGTGCGTGCGGAGCTTCATGCGGTGCTCGGCGCCCACTCCGGCGCCCTCCGCTCCGAGATCGGGAGATGGACCGTCGCCGCGGCCAGTGCGAGTGCGATCGAGAGCCACCACATCAGATCGTACGCGCCCGTGGCCTCGAAGACCACGCCTCCGAGCCAGACGCCGAGGAACGCGCCGATCTGGTGCGAGAGGAACACGAAGCCGAACAGCATCCCGACGTGGCGGGTGCCGAACATGACGGCCACGAGCCCCGAGGTCGGCGGCACCGTCGACAGCCACAGCAGGCCCATGCCGGCGCCGAACAGCAGCACGACCGCGGGCGTGGTGGGGACGATGAGGAAGAGCGCGAACAGCAGCGCGCGCCCGGCGTAGATGCCGCTCAGCAGCAGCCGCTTGCTGTGCGTCCCGCCCAGCACGCCGGCGGTGTAGGCGCCGATCACGTTGAACAGCCCGATCAGCGCGAGCGACCACGCGGCGAGCGAGCCGCTGAAGCCGAGGTCGGTCAGGTACGGCGGCAGGTGCGTCGTGATGAAGCCGATGTGGAAGCCGCAGACGAAGAAGCCGCAGGTCAGCATCAGGTAGCTGGGGTGGGAGAGCGCGCCGCGGATGGCGGCGACGGCGGAGACCTCGGGCTCGTCGCTCACGTCCTCGCCGCGGCCGGTGAGCGCGATCGCGAGCAGCGGCACGAGCGCCACGAAGCCCGACAGGAGCACGAGCGCGGTGACCGCGCCGTACTCCGAGAGGAACGCCTGGCCGAGCGGCGCGAACAGAAACTGGCCGAGCGAGCCCGAGGCGGTGGCCAGCCCGATCGCCCACGAGCGCCGGTCGGGCGGCACGAGCCGGGAGAAGGCGGCGATGACGACCAGGAACGACGCGCCGGAGAGGCCGAAGCCGAGCAGCACGTCCGCCGCTCAGCGTCAGCGCGGCGCCGCTCGTGCTCGACGCCATCAGCATGCCGCCGGCGACGTAGAGCAGGCCGCCGGCGGCCAGCACGCGGCCGCTGCCGTAGCGGTCGGCGATGGCGCCGGCGAACGGCTGGCCGATCCCCCACACCAGGTTCTGGATCGCGATCGCGAACGCGAACGTCTCGCGATCCCAGCCGCGCACGTCCGACAGCGGATCTGTGAACAACCCGAGGCTCGCGCGCATCCCGTAGGTCACGACCGCGATCAGGCAGCCCGCGACGACGACCACGGTTGTCGAGCGGCGGAGCGTCATCGGCCGGGCACCGTATCAGTTCAATCATTGAACTGATAGCCTCCGCGCCGATGCCGCTGGGAAGCGACTACTCGGGCCAGAGCTGCTCGCTCGCGCGCTGCCTCGAGATCGTGGGGGAGCGCTGGACGCTGCTGATCCTGCGCGACCTGTTCTTCGGCGTGCGGCGCTTCAGCGACCTCCAGCGCCACCTCGACATCCCGCGCGCGGTGCTGAGCAGCCGCCTCGCCGCGCTCGTCGATGCGGGCGTGGTCGAGCGCGAGCCCTACCGGCTGACCGAGCGCGGCGCCGACCTGTGGCCCGCCGTCCACGCGCTGATGCAGTGGGGTGAGAAGCACGAGAGCCCCGGCGGCCCGCGCCGCGTGTTCGTGCACGTCGAGTGCGGCACGCAGATCGGCCCGACGGGCGTCTGCCCGCGCTGCGAGCGCGAGCCCGCGGCCGGCGAGCTCGAGATGCGGGTCGGGCCGGGCGCGACCGCGCCGATCCGCGACGACGCGGTGACGCTCGCGCTGCGCGAACCGCACCGCCTCATGACACCGCTGACTGGTTAGATGCCGCGCCATGGCGGATGAGCGCATCAACGAGGGGATGAAGCGCCAGCTGGGCGACCTGCGGCGCAAGCTCGACCGGGACGAGCGCCCGCTCGGCTACAAGCTCGGTTTCGGCACCGAGGCGGCGATGAAGAACCTCGGCACCGACGCGCCGCTCGTCGGTCACCTGGTCACGCCCAACCGGCTCGAGTCGGGCGCCGTGGTCGACATCTCGAACTGGGGCAACCCGAAGCTCGAGCCCGAGATCGTCGCGCGCGCCGGCGAGCAGGGCGAGGTCACCGCCATCGGCGCGGCGATCGAGCTCGTCGACCTCGACACCAGCATCAGCGACCCGCAGGAGATCCTCGAGGCCAACATCTTCCAGCGCCACGTCCTGCTCGGGCCGGTCTCCGAGGGCGCCGATCCCGCCGAGGCGAAGCTCACCGTGCTCGTCGACGGCGAGGAGGTGGCCACGGCGGACGACGTGACCGCGGCGACCGGCGACCTCGACGGGCTCGTCAAGCACGTCGCCAAGACACTGAAGGCCGCCGGCGCCGAGCTGGAGCGCGGCGACATGGTGATCTGCGGCTCGATCGTCCCCGCGCTCGACATCACGCCGGGCGCGACGGTCGAGGTCAGGCTGCCGCCGCTCGGCACCCTGGTCGTCAACTTCGAGTGAGCCGCTCGTAGACCGCCGCGGCGTCGGCGGCCATCACGCGCTCGGCCATCTCGCGCTTGAGCACGTCGAGCCGCGGACCGGGGTTCTCCGAGCGCGCCAGCGTCAGGAACTCCTCGGTCACGAAGCCCTCGCGCACGCCCAGCTCGACCGTGCGCCCGCGGCAGGCGAACCGGAACACGAAGCGCTCGCGCGTCCACCCGCGCTCGGGCCGCGCGAGCCCGACGTCGACCGTGTAGCGGCCCTCGGTCACCGCGCGCAGCACGAGCTCGAAGCCGTCGCGCGCGCCCGGACCGCCGAACGCCGTCGCCACCTCGACCTCCCGCCGCTCCGGCGGATCGCCGAGCATCGGCAGCGCGAGCTCGAGCGCCTGGTAGGAGTGCGCGACCCCGCCGGGCGAGCCCGGCCCGTGGTAGCGCAGCAGGTCCTCGAAGCCGAACTCGAGCCGCGTGCCGCGGTCGAGGACTACGAGACCCATCAGGGCGGCGACGCCACCAGCACCCGCGCCAGCCCGGTCTCGCTCGGCGCGGCGAGACGCGTGCCGCGGTACTCGGCACTCGCGCGCCAGCGCCCCTGGCTCGGTGGCGTGAACGCGACCGAGGCCGTGCCACCGCTCGCCGCCACGGTCAGGCGGCGGTTGAACTGCCAACCCGCCAGCGGGTCGAAGCGCTCGATCGTGATCCGCACCGGCCCGGCGACGGCGGGCGTGATGTGCACCGCGATGCGGACGGCGCGCCCCGGGGCGGATTGCGCCGACTTCGCGCCGTTGATCGTGATGCTCGCCCGCGTGACCGCGCGCGCGGCGCGCTGCAGCACGTAGCGGCCCGAGGCGGTCTTCAGCGCCCGCACCGCCACGAAGTAGCGGCCCTTGGACACCTGGCGCTCGAACTCGCCATCGCCGCTCCCCAGCCGCGCGCCGTTGTCGCGCAGCAGCTGCACCCGGAAGCCGCCGCTCACGCTCAGACGCAGCTGGCTCTTGGTCTCGATCGAGAAGCGATAGAGATCGACGACGTCCACGCCGCTCCCGCGCAGCGATCCCCGCGCGCGCTGGTAGTTGGCCAGGGGCAGGCCCGGCGAGGTGTCGTCCTCACGTGCGCGCGACACCTGAAGGTGGTAGCGCTGGTCGTTGCGCCGGCGCTGCTGCGCGTTGACCACCAGCGAGTACCGGCCGCCCTCGCCTGCCGCGGGCGTGAACAGGAAGTAGCCGCCGCAGCCCGCGGTCCTGACCGGCGATTCGTCCTCGAAGTCGGTCGTGCCGGGGGCGAACAGCTCGAGCCGCGTGCACCCCTTCGCCTGCGCGCGGTGGATGCGGTAGGTGATGCCGGCGCGCATCACCGTCGAGAACGCGTCGCTCGCGTTGGTCGTGTCGTTCACCGTGCGGGTCACGCCGCCGGCCGGGAGCTGTGGGCCCGGCGGGCGCGGCGGCGGCTCCGGCGTGAACACGTCGAGCCGGAAGCTGCCCGGGACGGAGTTCGCCCGCTGCCCGACCCGGATGACGTAGCTCGCCGGCTCCTTCGACGGCGTGCGGAAGCTGACTTCGGCCTGCCCGCGCTTGTTGCCGATGTCGCATTCGACGGGGGTGAGCTGCGAGCGGGTGCGTTCGAAGACGTCGACGACGGCGTCGAGGTCACCGGCCGCGGCGAGGCGCGCCACGATGCGGCGCCCGGCGGCCGGCCGGATCGAGTACCAGACCGAGCCGCGCAGCTCCGCGCACGAGCCCGGCTCGTCCGCCTCGAGCGTCGAGTCGCGCGTCGTGCCGCTCACGCCGGCGGGCAGCGCCAGCGGCTGGGCGGCGGCGCGCTGGTCGTTCGCGGGCGGCGCGGCCAGCGCGGGCGCCGGCAGCGCCGCGCTGACCAACAGAAGGGCTGCCGCGACGATCCTCCGCATGAAGCGACCCTACGCCCGTCCGAATCGCCCGGTCAATCCGGGCGTCAGTCAAGCGACCGCGGCCGTCATGATGCGCGCCGATGGACGAGCTCGTCGCCACCACCGCCGACGCCGACCGCCTGCGCGACGAGCTGGCGGCGATCGAGGAGGAGCAGGCGACGCTCGAGGCCGAGCTCGCGGCCTTCAACGCGGACTACCTGCGCGAGGTGGTGACCGTGCTCGCCGAGCTGCACGAGATCGAGGCGCGGATCGCGGCGCTCGTCGCCAAGCGCTCGGGGAGCGCCGAGGACAAGGCCGCCGCCGGCAGCGCGCGCGCTCGCGCGCGCGAGACGACCGCGGCGGTCAAGGCGATCCCGCCGGCGCCCGAGCCGCTCCCCACCGGCGATCTGAAGCAGCTGTTCCGCGAGGCGGCCAAGCGCATGCACCCCGACCTCGCGCCCGACGACGAGACCCGCCAGCACGCCGAGGCGTTCATGAAGCGCCTCAACCAGGCGTTCGCGGCACGCGACGAGGAGGCGATCGTCAACCTCGTCCGCCAGTGGGAGGCCGCCCGGCCCGTCGCCGACGACGACCCCCGCCGGGTCACCGCGCTCGTCACCGCGGTCGACCGCGCCCGCGCGCGGCTCGAGGAGGTCCGCAACTCTGAGCTCGCCGCGATGATGGAGCGCGCGATGGCGGCGGCGGCGAGCGGCACGGATCTGCTGGCGGAGTGGCGGGGCACGGCCGAGGTCGCGCTCGCCGCCGCGCGCGGGAAGCTGGCGGCGCTGCAGTGAGCGAGTTCCTCGACGACGGCCGCGCCGCGCTCGAGTGGGTGGAGCGCTACCTCGACGGCGTGGGTGAGCTGCCGGTGCTCGCGCAGGTCAAGCCCGGCGAGATCCGCGCCGCGCTGCCGGCTTCGCCGCCCGAGGAGCCCGAGCCGTTCTCGGCGCTGCTGAAGGACCTCGACGAGGTGCTCATGCCGGGCATGACCCACTGGCAGCATCCGCGCTTCTTCGCCTACTTCGCGGCGAGCGCCTCGCGCCCGGCGATCCTCGCGGAGATGCTCGCCGCCGCGCTGAACCCCGTGGCGTTCCTGTGGCGGACGTCGCCCGCCTCCACCGAGCTCGAGGGCGTGACGACCGACTGGGTGGCGCAGCTGCTCGGCCTCCCCGGCGGCTGGCACGGCCACATCGAGGACGCCGCCTCGACCTCGACGCTCGCCGCCCTGATCGCCGCCCGCCACGTCACGGGGCGCAACGTCGCCGTCGGCTCCGAGCACGCGCACTCGGCGCTCGAGAAGGGCGCGCGGATGCTGGGGATGGAGCTGCGCACGGTGCCCTCGGACGGCGAGTACCGCATGCGCACCGACGGGCTCGACCTGTCCGACGCGGCGATCGTGGTCGGCACCGTCGGCACCACCTCGACCGCCTCCGTGGATCCGGTGCCAGCGCTGGCCGACCTCTGCGCGCAGACCGGCACGTGGCTGCACGTCGACGCCGCCTACGCGGGCAGCGCGATGGTCTGCCCCGAGTTCCGCTGGGCGTTCGCCGGCGTCGAGCGTGCCGACTCGCTCGTCGTCAACGCGCACAAGTGGATGCTCACGCCGATGGACTGCTCGCTGCTGTGGACGAGCCGGCCCGAGGACTTCCGCTCCGCCTTCAGCCTCGTCCCCGAGTTCCTGCGCACGCCGGACGAGGAGGACGCGCTCAGCCTGTCGGAGTACGGCCCGGTGCTCGGCCGGCGCTTCCGCTCGCTCAAGCTGTGGGCGGTGCTGCGCTGCCACGGCCGCTCCGGGCTGCAGCGGATGATCCGCGAGCACGTCCGGCTCGCCGGGCTGTTCGCGGAGCTGGTCGAGGCCGAGCCCGGCTGGGAGCTGGCCGCGCCCCAGCGCTTTTCGCTCGTGTGCTTCCGCAAGGACGCGAGCGACGAGGAGAACGCGGCGATCCTCGAGCGCGCCAACGCGAGCGGCGAGGTCTTCATGTCGCACACGCGGCTCGACGGCCGCTACGTGCTGCGCCTGGCGATCGGCTCCGAGCGCACCACCGAGGCGGACGTGCACCGCGCCTGGGACGTGCTCAGGTCGAGCTGACCCACAGCTCCATCGGCCCGCGGAACGAGATGTTGGGGTGGAACGGAATTGTCTGGTCCACGACCAGCCGCAGCTCCGGCCAGCGCTCCATCAGCGCCGCGAGCGCGAGCCGCGCCTCGAGCTTGCCGAGGCTGGCGCCCGCGCAGTAGTGGATGCCCTTGCCGAACGCGAGGTGGTGGTGGGCGTTCTCGCGCGCGGGGTCGAACGTGTCCGGGTCCGGGAAGACGTCGCCGTCACGGCCGGTCGAGGCGAGCCACAGGAACAGCTTCGCGCCCTCGGGCAGGTCGACGCCGCCCAGCGTCACCGGCCGCGTGGTGATCCGCCGCCAGACCGGCACGGAGGTGTCGAAGCGCAGCGTCTCGTCGACCGCGCCTGGGATCAGCTCGCGGTCGGCCGCGATCGCCTCCCAGCGCGTGCGCTCCTCCAGCAGCCGCCGGACGAGGTTGCCGATCAGGTTGTTCGTCGTCTCGTGACCGGCGAACGAGAGCGAGAACAGGATCGACGCGATCTCCTCGTGGCTGAGCGCCTCCGGGTCCTCGTCGTGGATGGCGAGCAGCGCGCTCGCGTAGTCGTCGACCTTGCTCTTGACCAGCTGGCGCAGGTAGCCGCGGTAGGCCGCCATGTTGCGCGCGTGCTCGACCTGCTCCTCGGGCGCCGGGCGGCCCCAGGCGAGCGTGGCACGTGAGCCGCACCACCGCTTCAGCTGCGCCCAGTCCTCGGGCGGCACGCCTATGAACGAGAACACGATGCCGGCGGGCAGCGGGAAGGTGAGCGCGGAGACGAGGTCGAACGGCTGCGTGGCGTCGACCGCGTCGAGCAGCTCGTCCACGGTCGACTGGATCCGCTCCTCCATCGCCTTGACCCGGCGCGGGGTGAACGCGCGTGAGGCCGGGCGGCGCAGGCGCGTGTGCGCGGGCGGGTCGAGCGAGACCATCGAGGGCTCGTCCGGCATCGCCGCATACGGATCGGCCAGGAACGCCTCCGAGAGCGGGTCGAAGCCCTCGTGCACGGGACAGCCCACGCGCGGACGGTACCGCGTCGGGCGAGGCTCGCCGGCGCGGCCGCCGTGGAGGGTCTGGGGACGGCCGCGCACTGGCGAGTGGGTCGCGCCTTAGTGGGCGACGCCGATGTGCTCGTGGCGGTGGCGGTAGGTGACGCCGCCCCACACGACGAGCAGGACGAGCCCGCCGGCGATGCCGGCGCCGATCGCCGCGGAGGCCCAGTCGAAGCCGTCGTCGACGCTCAGCACGACGGGCGCCTCGGGCTGGACCGGTCCGGTGGGCGTGTCGGCCGGCGCCGGCCGGGCGCTCGCCACGGGGGCGGCGAGGGCGAGGACGGCGAGGCCGATCAGGACGAGGCGGGTAATGCGGTGCGAGACCTTCATGACGGCCTCCTTCCGAGGCGGTCGGGGGATTGACGCCGATGACGCTGTCGGAGGGCGGTAGACAGCCGGTCTATTTCCGGTCTACGCGCGACTCGACCGGGGCCCGATCTACTGACGTTCAGTCAGGAAATCGTCAATGGTTTACTCGTGTAACCGCTCCCACTAGGGTCGCGCCACGGTGATCGTGCGGCTGTTGGGGCCGCTCGAGGTTCGCCTCGGGGATCGGCCCGTCGAGTTGGGCCCCCGCAAGCAGCGGGCGGTACTCGCGATGCTCGCCCTGGCGCCGGGCCGGACGGTGTCGGCGGACCGTCTCGCCGAGGGCTTGTGGGGCGACGAGCTGCCGCCGAGCTCCGCGAAGATGGTGCAGCACTACGTGTCGCATCTCCGACGCGTCCTCGACGGCGACGGCGTTCGAATCGTGACCCACGGCCGCGGCTACGAGCTGCAGCTGCCCGAGCGCGACGTCGACGCCGTGCGCTTCGAGCGGCTGGTGGGCGAGTCGCGCCCGCGCGACGCGCTCGCGCTCTGGCACGGCGACGCGCTCGCCGACCTCACCGACGAGCCGTTCGCGGCCGCGGAGATCCGCCGGCTCGAGGAGCTGCGGGTGCGCGCGGCGGAGTGCGCGATCGACGCCGATCTCGAGGCGGGCCGCCACGCCGACGTGGTCGGGGAGCTCGACGCGTTCGTCGCTGCGTATCCGCTGCGCGAACACCTGCACGCCGAGCGGATGCTCGCGCTGTATCGCGCCGGCCGCCAGTCGGAGGCGCTCGAGGCCTACCGCGACGCGCGGCACGCGCTCGTCGATGAGATCGGGGTCGAGCCGGGCGCCGAGCTTCAGCGACTCCACGACGCGATCCTCGCCCACGACCCGTCGCTCGACCTCCCCGAGCCAGACGAGCCCGAGCCGGGGCACGAGCCGCCGCCGCGCACGCGGCAGCTGCTGTTCGGCGCCGCCGCGTTCCTGATCGCGGGCCTGCTCGCGTTCGGGCTCATCCGCGTGCTCGGCGACGAAGGCCTGCCGGGCATCGCCGAAGACCACATCGGGCTGATCGACCCGGACAGCGGGCACATCACGGCCGAGTACGCGGTCGGCAAGAGCCCGAGCGCCGTCGTGGGCGGCGGCGGGTCGGTGTGGATCGCCAACGCCGACGACGGCACGGTCACCCGTATCGATCGCGAGCGGGGCGAGCGGATCTCGATCCCGGTCGGCGGCGCGCCCGCCGCGCTCGCGTTTGGCGGCGGCTCGCTCTGGGTGGCCGACAGCGACAGCCGCAACGTCCTGCAGGTCGATCCAGGATCCAACAAGGTCGTCCAGCCCTTCGAGGTCGGCAACGCGCCACGCGCCCTGGCCACGACGCCCGGCGCGCTGTGGGTCGCCTCGGGCGTCGACGGGCGGGTCCGCCGCGTCGACCTGGACCGCGGCCGGGTGACCCAGACGATCCGGGTCGGCGCGAACCCGAGCGCGATCGCCGCCGGCGCCGGGGGACTCTGGGTGGCGAGCGAGGAGGCCGGGACGGTGACCCGCATCGACCTGCGGAGCGGCGCCGTCCAACCTGCGATCCGGGTCGGCAACGGCCCGAGCGCCGTGGCGGTCGGCGAGGGGGCGGTGTGGGTCGCCAACCGTCATGACGGCACCCTGGCGAAGATCGATCCCGCCACCAACGCGGTCGCGGGCGCGATCGGCATCGGGGGTGACCCGACCGGGGTCGCGGTCGGGGAGGGCCGCGTGTGGGTCACCGGCGGCGATGACGGGACGGTGACCCGCGTCGACCCGCACGGGCCTCGCGTCATCGAGCGGCTGAAGACCGGGGGCAGCCCGTCGGCGGTCGCGGTGGCCGGCGGCTCGGTGTGGGCTGCCGCCGATGCGCCCCTCGCCGCGCACCGCGGCGGCACGCTGTATGCCCTCGTGCCACACGCGCCGGGGGGCCTCGTCCCCATGGACTGGCTGCACTGGACGGCGTACACCACCTGGGGAACCCCGCAGCTCAGCTCGCTCGCCTACGACGGCCTCGTCGCCTACCGGCGCGTCGAGGGCGCTGCCGGCACCACGTTGGTCGGCGCGCTCGCGACGAGCGCACCGGCGCCGACGGACGCCGGCAGGACCTACGTCTTCACGCTCCGGCGCGGGATGCGCTTCTCCGACGGGAGGCCGGTCCGCCCCGCGGACGTGCGGGCCTCGATGGAACGCTTCCTGCAGGCCACGCGCCACCGCCTCCCGGCCCAGCGGTTCCCGCCCTGGTTCGGGGGCATCGTCGGCGCCCGGCAGTGCATGCACGGGAGTGCGCCCTGCGATCTCACGCGCGGAATCGAGACCGACGAGCAGGCACGCACGATCACCGTCCACCTGACCCGTCCCGACACGGACTTCCTGCACAAGCTCGCGATGTCGTTCGCGTACGTGGTGCCGGCCGACAGCGCACGGCGCGCGACGACCGGGCGCACACCACCGGGTACCGGGCCCTACCGCGTCGCCGCCTGGGATTCGACACGGGGCGGCACGCTCGTCCGCAACTCGCACTTCCGGTCGACGCCCGCGCGCCAGTTCGGCAGCGGCTTCGCGGACCGGATCGAGGTCCGCCTCTACAAGGAGCCGACGACGGAGCGGCAAATCGCCGCCGTCCAGCGCGGCGACGCGGACGTGACCGTCGTGGCCAACCCGTTCAACAGCTCGGTCAGCGCGGCTCGCATCCGCGCGCTGGCGGCCCAGTCGCCGGGGCGGCTCCACAGCGCCCCTCAGCCGACCTCGGACTGGATGTTCCTCAACGTGCGGCGCCGGCCGTTCGACGACCGGCGCGTGCGCCAGGCGATCAACCTCGCCATCGACCGCGAGCGGGTGGTGGAGCTTACGGGTGGCCACGAGGTCGGCCAGATCTCCTGCCAGATCGTGCCGGCGGGCTTCGCCGGCTACTCGCCCTACTGTCCCTACACCGCGAACGCGGGGCCCGGCCGGGGGTGGACGGCCCCCGACCTCGAGCACGCCCGCCGGCTCGTGGCGGCGTCCGGCCGCAGCGGTGAGCGCGTCGTCATCCACATGCCGGATTACAAGGCCCGGCTCGCCCGCTACTACGCGAAGCTGCTCCGACAGCTCGGCTTCAAGGCGACGCTGCGGATCCAGTCATTCAACGACTACGACGTGTACGTCCCGGCAACGCGGGCCACCACGGGGCTCGCCCAGTGGGGCGCCGACTACCTCGCGGCGGCAAATTTCATCGAGCCGAACTTTGGCTGCGGCAACGCCGAGAACCTCTCGCGCCTGTGCGATCGCGCGCTGGACCGCCGCATCGATCGCGCGCTCCGCGCGCCGACGGCGGAGCCGGGCACCTGGGTCGCGGCCGACCGGCGCGTCGTCGACCTCGCCGCCGCCGTGCCGCTCACCAACCGGCGCTCGGCGGTGCTCGTCTCGAAGCGCGCCGGCAACGTCAAGAGCCACTTCCTGTACTTCACGCTGCTCGACCAGATGTGGGTCCGGTGATGTGTGCTCGCCGCCGCGGCCGCCCGGGGCAGGGGCGGCCGCGCGGACGGCGAGCGGGGGTCGCGCTAGTGCGCGACGCCGATGTGCTCGTGGCGGTGGCGGTAGGTGACGCCGCCCCACACGACGAGCAGGACGAGCCCGCCGGCGATGCCGGCGCCGATCGCCGCGGAGGCCCAGTCGAACCCGTTGTCCACGCTCTGCACGACGGGCGGCTCGACGACGACGCGGTCGGCGGGCTGCGCGTCGCGCGACGCCGGCACGGCGCTCGCCACGGGGGCGGCGAGGGCGAGGACCGCGAGCGCGATCAGGACCAGGCGGGTGATGCGGTGCGAGACCTTCATGACGGCCTCCTTTCGAGGCGGTCGGGTGTGGACGCGACGAAGCTCTCGGACGGCGGTAGATGGACGGTCTACGCGCGGTTTACTCGGCGATCGACCAGGCGTAGGGTCGGTTCACGGTGGATCTGCGGCTTCTGGGTCCGGTCGAGCTTCGGCTCGGTGATGGGCCCGTCGAGCTGGGCCCCCGCAAGCAGCGGGCGGTGCTCGCGATGCTCGCCCTGCGCGCCGGCCGCACGGTGCCGACCGACGCGCTGATCGAGGGCCTGTGGGGCGAGGAACCGCCGGCGAGCGCGACGAAGATGCTCCAGCTCTACGTCTCTCACCTGCGGCCGCTGCTGGGCGGCAACGGCGCGGCGATCGTCACCCACGGTCGTGGCTACCAGCTCGACCTGGGCGAGGACGAGGTGGACGCCACGCGCGCGGAACGGCTCGTGGAGCAGGACCGCCCGCGCGACGCGCTGGCGCTCTGGCACGGTGACGCGCTGGAGGACGTCGCCGACGAACCGTTCGCCGCTCCCGAGATCCGCCGCCTCGAGGAGCTGCGGCTGCGTGCCTCGGAGTCCGCGATCGACGCGGACCTCGCGGCCGGGCGGCATGCCGAGGTGATCGGCGAGCTCGACGCGCTCGTCGCCACGAATCCATTACGCGAGCACCTGCACGCCCAGCGGATGCTCGCGCTCTACCGAGCTCGTCGGCAATCGGAGGCCCTGGAGGCCTATCGCGAGGCCCGCTCGACGCTGGTCGAGCAGGTCGGGGTCGAGCCGGGGGCAGAGCTGCGCGAGCTGCACGAGCAGGTGCTCGCGCAGGATCCGGCGCTCGACCTCGCGCCGCCGGCGCGGGCCGCGACGTCGGCGCCGCGCCCGCCGCCGCGCCACCGGCGCGGGCTACTCGTAGCCGCCGGCGCGCTGCTGCTCGCCGGCATCCTCGCCTCCGGCCTCATCCGCGTCCTCGAGCCGGACGGCCTGCCCCGCATCGACGAGGATGCCGTCGGCGCCATCGACCGCGGCAGCGGCCGGATCACCGCCCAGTACGCGGTCGGGCACGGACCACAGGCGGTAGCGACCGGCGCCGGCTCGGTCTGGGTCGCCAACCGGCTCGACGGGACCGTGTCGCGGATCGACCGCGGGCGCGACGAGGTCGTGACGATCGACGTCGGCGGTGAGCCGACCTCCCTGGCGTTCGGCGCCGGCTCGCTGTGGGCCGCGGACGGTGAGGGCCGCAGCGTCGCGCAGATCGCGCCGACGACGAACAAGATCGTGCGGCGCATCGGCGTCGGAAACGCCGCGGTCGCGGTCGCCTCGGGCTACGGCGCGGTCTGGGTCGCCTCCGCGGTGGACGCGACGGTGGTACGGATCGACGCGCGCAGCGGAAAGCCCGGCAGGCCCATCGCGGTCCAGGCGCGACCGTCGGCACTGGCCGCCGGGGCCGGCTCGATCTGGGTCGCGAGCGACACCACCGCGAGCGTCGTCCGGCTCGACCCGCGCTCGGGCGCGCCGCTCGCGAGCATCCATGTGGGCGACGGGCCGAGCGCGGTCGCGGTCGGCGCGGGCGCCGTCTGGGTGGCGAACCGCGGCGACGGGACCGTGTCCCGGATCGACCCCCGCAGCGAGGTCGCCGAGACCGTGCGCGTCGGCCGCGAGCCGCGTGCGCTGGCGGCCGACGGCAACGGCGTGTGGGTTGCCGACGGCGCGACGGGGAAGGTGATCCGGCTCGATCGCCGCGGCCGGCGGGTGACCAAGGAGGTGGACGTCGGGAGCAGCCCCGCCGGGCTGGCGGTCCTCGGCGGTACGGTCTGGGCAGCCACGCTCGCGCCTGCCGCGGCGCACCGCGGCGGCACCCTGCGGGTGACCTCTGAACCGCTCACGGCGAACGTCGGGCCCGAGCTCATGGACCCGGACTGGCTCAACCCGCTGGCCTCGGTGGCCTATGACGGCCTCGTCGCCTACCGGCGCGCGGGCGGCGCGGCGGGCGGGACGCTCGTGCCCGACCTGGCGAAGGAGCTGCCCGAGCCCGGCGCGGACGGCCGGACCTACCGCTTCCGGCTGCGCGCGGGGCTGCGCTTCTCCGATGGCGCCCCCGTGCGGCCGGAGGACGTTCGCGCATCGATCGAGCGCATGCTCCAGCTGAACGCACCGCAGCTCGGCTTCTCCGACTACCTGCCGATCCGCGGTGCGTCCCGCTGTCGTGCGACGCACTGCGATCTCTCCGGCGGCATCGAGCTCGACGACGCCGCTCGCTCGGTGACCATCCATCTGAGCCGGCGCGACGTCGAGTTCCTGCACAAGCTGGTCAACGCGTTCGTGGTGCCGGCCGGCAGCCCGCGCACGTTCATCAAGACGGGGTCGCTCGCCGGCACCGGGCCGTACCGGGTCGAGCGGTGGGATCCGCGCCGCGGCGGGTCGCTGGTCCGCAACCCGCGCTTCCGAGTCTGGTCGCCCGACCGCCCGGACGGCTTCCCCGACCGAATCGTCGTGCGCCACGACCCGGTGCGCGCGCAGCTCGCGGCGGTCGACCGCGGCGCGGTGGACCTCGCCTGGGTCGATCTCCACGCGCTCGGCGCCACGCAGGTGCGGACGCGCTACGGGCCGCGGCTGCACACGGACCCGGGCGCGGAGACGGGCTACGTGTTCCTGAACGTGCACGCCGCGCCGTTCGACGACGTGGCCGTGCGCCGGGCGCTGAACTTCGCCGTGGACCGGGGTCGTGTGGCTCGGCTGCGCGGCTCCTCCGAGACCGAGCAGCCGACCTGTCAGCTGCTCCCGCCGGGCTTCCAGGGCTACACGCCGGCCTGCCCGTTCACGATCGACCCCAACGCCGCGGGCACGTGGACCGCCCCCGACCTGGCGCGCGCACGGCGCCTCATCGCCGCGTCGGGCACGCGCGGCATGAGAATCGAGTTCTGGGTCAGCCGCAACTTCGCGCCGGTCGGCCGCTACTTCCGCTCGCTCCTGCGCCGGCTCGGCTACGACGGCCGGCTGCGGACGTTCCCCGATCTGTATCCGATCTCGCAGCAGGCCACCCGCACGCGCCCGCAGCTCGGGATCTGGGGCTGGGTCGCCGACTCCGCCGGCCCGTACAACTTCATGCGGCCGCTCGTCTCTTGCGCGGGCGACACGAACCTCTCGCGCTTCTGCGACCCGAAACTCGACGCCGCGATGGAGCGGGCCGCCGTCGCGAGCGGCCCGGAGGCGATCGAGCGCTGGCGGCGCGTCGAGGCCAGGCTGGCGGCGCAAGCGCCGATCGTCCCGCTGGCCAACGCAAAGGACGCGACCGTCACCGCCGAGCGGGTCGGCAACTACCAGTACCACCCGCTGTGGGGGCCGCTCTTCGACCAGATGTGGGTGCGCTGAGTCTGGATTCACACGGTGACCGCTCGCCGTGCTGATCAGGTGTCGATCAGCACGGCGGTGCCGTCGCCGGCGACGACCCACAACCCGCCGCGGACGGGAACGAGTGCCTGCGGGGGGTGCCGGCCGACGTCGACCACTGCGGTCACGCCACCGCGGTCCGGGTCGATCCGCGACAGCTGGTAGTGGCCGCGCTCGTCGTCCCGGGAGGCGACCCACAGCGCGCCGCCGGCATGCGTGAGGAGCGGCTGGGTGTTCGCGGGGATGTCGAGCGTGCCCGCGATGCGGTCGCCCTCGAGGCGGAAGATCTTCGACTGCTGGGTGCCGAGAATCCACGCGCCGGCGGTGTCAGCGACGATCGCCCCGGTGTTGTCTCTGTCAACGGCGAGGCCGGGCGTCAGACCGGGCCAGACGTGCTCGACGCGACCGCGGCGCGCGTTGACGCGCACCACCGTGCCGTCACCTCTGACGGTCCAGATCTGACGCCCGATCGACGCGATCCCGACACCGCCGGCAGCCGAGATCTCGCGCGAGGGCCGCCCGGTGGCCGAAGACAGCCGAAGGAGCGAGGCGCCGGATTGGTCCTGGCGCGGCACCCACACGGATCCCGGGCTCACAGCCAGCCCCCCGCCGTACTGGGCGTCGAACCGGGCGGCGACGCGGTTGGTCGCCGGGTCGATGCGCCAGATGCGGGTGAGATCCCCGGCCAGGCCGCGTGCCCACACGCTCCCGTCGCCGGCGGCAATGTTGCTGGGCGCCGCGCCGAGCGGGATCCGCGTGATCACCTTCCGGTGCACGGGGTCGATGCGGATGACCTGGTGGCCGTCGAAGTCTGTGACCCACAGCGAGCCGGCGGCGAGCACCGCGTCGTTCGGGACGCCGCCGATGCGCAGCACCTTCACGACATGCGGCTCGGCGGTCTGCTCGGGCGCGGGCAGCGAGCGGTAGGCGAGCACGATCGCGGCAGCCGCCACCGCCAGCGCCAGCGCGCCGGCCAGCACCGGCTGCCAGCGGCGGCGGCGGGTCCGGGCGGAGCTGTGCCGGTGGGCCGCGTGGGCCCCGACGACCTCGCGGCGCAGCTCGGTGACGAAGTCGCTCATGCGCGCCCTCCCATCCGTCGGCGGAGCGTGCCAAGGCCGCGCGCGACGCGCTGGCGGACCGCGGCCTCCGACGTGTGCGCTGCTGCCGCGACCGCGGGATAGTCCTCGCCCTCGATGACGTGCGCCGTGACGGCCTCGCGCTGGTCGCGCGGCAGGTCGGCGAGCAGCGACAGCGTGGCGTCATCCGCGAGCAGCCGGATCATCGCCGCGTCCTCGGCGGCCAGCTGCGGGCGCTCCATCGAGAGTGCGCGCTGCATCTTGCGCTCGACTGCTCCCCGTCGCTGGTAGTCGACCAGGCGGCGCCCGGCGATCGCGTACAGCCAGGACAGCGCCGGCGCGCCGGTGGGCACGTAGCGCTCCTGCGCGACGATCGCCGAGGCGAACGTCTCCGCGGTGAGGTCGGCCGCGACCTGCGGGTCGCCGGTGCGGCGCTGGAAGTATCCGAGCAGCCTCCGCACGTGCCGGTCGTAGAACAGGCCGAAGGCGGCGGTCTCATGCGACGCGAGGAGCTCCTCGTCGGTGGGTTCGGTGCGTGTGTCCACGCTGTTGCCTCGTGTCCATCATCGCGCCGCGGCCGCGATTTGTGACGGTCACAGATCGCGAGCGGTCCGCGATCAACCCGGACGACCGAATCAACTCCGAGGAGGGCCTCATGTCCGCCCGCATCCACTCCGCCGTGCTCCACCGCTTCGCCGTCCCGGCCTGGCTGCTCGCCGTCATCCTCGCCGCCGCGATCGCAGTCAGCCTCATCGCAGTGCTCGACGGCCCCGCCACCCCGGCGCCGGTGCACAGCTTCGCGCCGAGCACCTGCGTCGACTCGACGCTCGTGGGCCACTGCTGACCGTCAGCGCGCGCCGGCGGCGTTGACCGCCGGCGCGCCGCGGAGGACACTCGTGGTTCTCGCCAACGCGGAGGGGGAGCGCCCGTGAGCGCCGGTACGAGGGTGCGGCGGGCCCGCGGGCGGCCGGCGAGGACGGGGCGGTCACGCCGGACACGCTGTTCCGGATCGCCTCGATGACGAAGATGGTCTGCACCGTCGCTGCGCTGCAGCAGGTCGAGCGCGGCAACCTCGACCTCGACGCCGCGGTCGAGCAGTACCGCCCCGAGTTCGCCGACCTGCAGGTGCTCGAGGGCTTCGACGGTGACGAGCCGCGCCTGCGCGCACCGGCCGCGAAGGCCACCGTGCGCCAGCCGCGAGCCACACCAGCGGCCTCACCTCCTGGTTCTGGAACGCCGACATGGTCCGCTTCGAGGCGCTCACCGAGACCGGGAACGCGCTGTCGGGCAAGCGCGAGATGTTCACGCTGCCGCTGGTCGCCGACCCGGCTCGCGGTTCGAGTACGGCATCAACACCGACTGGCTCGGGCTCGTGGTTGAGGCCGCCAGCGGCCAGACGCTCGACGCGTACTTCGCCGAGCACATCCTCGGCCCGCTGGGGATGACTCAGACGTTCCTGATGAGCCCCGAGCAGCGCGCCAACTCCGTGCCGGTGCACCTGCGCGGCGAGTCCGGCGCGTGGGAGGCGACCGAACTCGACTGGTCGCAGGAGCCGGAGTGGTTCGCCGCCGGCCACGGGCTCTACGCGACGCCGCGCGACTACCTCAGTTCCAGCGCATGCTGCTGGGCGGGGGCACGCTCGACGGCACGAAGATCGTCGAGACGGCGTCGCTCGACGAGGCGTTCTCCAACCAGATCGGCGAGCTCGACTTCCCGCCCGCCGTCGCGACCGCCGACCCGGGCAGCTCAGCCGACTTCAACGCCGGCCCGGGCTACAAGTTCGGCCTCGGGCTGCTGCTCAACAGCGAGGACCAGCCGGGCGCGCGCAGGGCCGGCAGCGGCGCGTGGGCGGGCATCTTCAACTCGCACTTCTGGGTCGACCGCAGCAGCGGCGTGACCGGCGCGATCTACTCCCAGACGCTGCCGTTCGTGGAGCCGCCGGTGTTCCAGATGTACGCCGACTTCGAGCGCGCGCTGTACGCCTCGCTCGACCAGGGCGCGGTCCGCACCGGGCGCTTCGTCCGCGACGCGGCGGAGGTGCCGCAGACGACCTAGGGCCGCCGCACGTTCTGCAGCCGCACGCGGCCCTGCGCGACGAGCTTGCCGTCCTCGCGCGTGATGTCGCAGTGCCAGAGCTGGCCGGTCCGCCCCTGGTGGACCGGCACGGCTCGCACGTCGAGCCGCCCTTCGCCGTGGGCGCGCAGGAAGTCCGTGTGGTTGGAGAGGCCGACCGCGAACTGGCCCGCGGGATCGGCGGCGACTGAGGCGCCGATGCTGCAGGCGGTCTCGACCGCCGCCGCGTAGACGCCGCCGTGCACCATGCCCCACGGGGTGTGGTGCTGGGGCCCGGCGTCGATGTGGCCGGTGACCTCGTCGGGGCCGATCTCGCTGATCACGAGGGCGGCACCCTTGACGAACTGGCTCGAGGATTCGAGCGAGGGATCCGGGAGGGAGCTCATCGGGCGGAGGCTATAGTCGGTTCGGAATGGCAGCCACCAGTGGGCGTGAGCGGATCCTCGAGACCGCCTACGAACTCTTCAGTCGGCACGGAACCAAGGCGGTGGGGGTCGATCGGATCATCGCCGAGTCGGGTGCGGCGAAGATGACGCTCTACCGCAATTTCGCGTCGAAGGACGAGCTCATCCTGGCGTTCCTCGAACGTCGCGAGGAGCGCTGGACGCGTGCCTGGCTGCAGGCCGAGGCCGAGGCCCGCGCCGACACGCCCGCGGGCCGCCTGCTGGCGATCTTCGACGTCTTCGGCGAGTGGTTCGCGCGCGAGGACTTCGAGGGCTGCTCGTTCATCAACGTGATGCTCGAGGTCACCGACACCGACCACCCGGTGCGGCAGGCGAGCGTGCAGCACTTGGTCGCGATCCGCGCCTACGTCGCCGACCTTGCCGAGCAGGCCGGCGTGCCCGCCGAGGAGGCCGACGGCTTCGCGCGCCAGTGGCACATCCTCATGAAGGGCAGCATCGTGGCCGCCGCCGAGGGCGACCACGATGCCGGCACCCGTGCGCGCGAGCTGGGAGCGCTCCTGCTCGCGGCCCGCGGCGTCTCCGTCTAGAGCCCGAGCTCCTCGGACGCCATCGCGGCGCCCTTGACGCGGTTCGAGATCTTCTGCATCGCGATGTCGCGGGCGAAGTCGGGCGAGCCGTGCTTCGGCTTCTCGTCGCGGCTGAAGGGGGAGAAGCCGCAGTCGTCGGTGGCGCCGAGGCGCTCCGGCGGGATGTGCTTGGCCGCGGCGAGCAGCCGGTCGCGCACCTCCTCGGGCGTCTCGACCTCCGGGTCCAGCGGGTTGATCACCCCGATGAAGCAGACCTGCGGCACGCCGTTGGCGTCATCGCGCGAGTACTGGCCGACCAGCCGGTAGACGTTCTCCTTGTCCTCCTCGCTGGCGCACTGGATGAGGAAGTAGCCCACGTTGAGCTGGAACATCTTGCTCAGCAGCTTCTCGTACGGGACTTCCTTGGAGTGCACCGAGTCCATGTCGCCGCCGGGGCAGGTGTGGATGCCGAGGTTGCGGCGCTCCTCGGGCGAGAAGCGATCGATCACACGGTTGTTGAGGTCGATGAACTCCTGGAGCATGTCCTTGTTGGTCCAGGGGTTGCGCGAGTCGTTCTTGTTCGCGAGCCGGCCCTCGGTGAAGTCGATCGAGACGCGCTCGGCGCCGGCGGCGAAGGCGCCACGGATGTCCTTCTCGACCTCGTCGCACAGGTCGTCGAGGAACTGCTCGCGGGAGTAGCCCTCGATCTCGCCCTCGAGCGGATACAGCAGCATCAGCATCGAGGGCGCGATGACGGCCTGCTTGACCGGCTTGCTCGCGAGCGCCTTGTTCTTCTCGACGTACTCGGAGGCGAACGTCTTGTAGCGGAAGGGACCGCCGGTCAGCCGCGGGAGCTGGCGGTGGTGGCCGTCGTCGAAGATCGCGAAGAACTGCCCGTCGCCGGCGAGGTTGTCGGCGAGGCCGGTGCCCGCGAGCGTGTCGGTGATCGGATAGGTGGCGAAGCTCGACTCGCGCTGCTCACCGTCGGTGACGTAGGTCTCGCCGGTCTCCTCGAGCCGCCGGATCGAGTCCTCGGCGGCCTTGTCCTGCTCGGCCTGGAGCGCGGCGAAGTCGATCTTCCCGTCGTCATACGCCTGGAACGCCTCCTGCAGCTTCATGGGCCGCGGCAGCGATCCGACGAGCTCGGTGGGGATGGGCATGCGGCTTCCTCCTCGCCTCGGGACAGACCTGTCTCTCGCGGGGGAAGGTATCAGTGCCGGGCGAGCGCCAGCGTGCCGCCGAGGGCGAGCAGCACCGTGCCCACGAAACCATTCACCGCGCGCGCCGCGCGCCGGCTCTTGAGCGTCTTTGAGAGACGGGCGGCGAGGTGGGCGTAGCCGGTCAGCCACGCGAACACGAGCGCGACCATGGCGGTGATCATCGCGACCGGGAGCAGCGCCCCGCCGGTGGTGAGGAACTGGGGGACGAGCGCCGTCCAGAACAGGCCGGCCTTGACGTTGAGCAGGTCGCTGGCGAGGCCGCGGCGGAAGGCGACGGCGGGGGAGGGGGCGCGGGCGGCGCGCTCGCTGCTCGCGAGCGGGTCGCCGCGGTAGGCGGCGCGCAGCGCCTGCACGCCGAGCACGGCGAGGTACACGGCGCCGGCGAGCTTGAGCGTGGAGAAGGCGGCGGCGGAGGCGGCGAGCAACGCGGCGACGCCGAGCACGGACGTCGTCCCCCACACGAGGTTCCCGGCCGCGGAGCCCGCGGCGGCCCAGGTGCCGGCGCGCGGGCCGTCGGCGAGCGAGGTGCGGAGGACCACGAACGTGTCGGGGCCGGGGACGACCATGGCCACGGCGGAGACGGCGAGGAAGCTCAGGAACGCGTGCATGACGTGATCCTGCTGCTCACGACCGTTCAGAACAAGCGATTGTTCCTGCACGGAAAAGTTGAGAAGATCTTCAACGATGCTCTCGCCCCGCCGCCTCCTCGTGCTGCGCGAGTTCGTCGCGCAGGGGACGATCGCCGGCGCCGCCGAAGCGCTCTCCTTCACACCCTCGGCGGTCTCGCAGCAGCTCGCGCAGCTGCAGCGCGAGGCGGGCGTCGAGCTCTTCCGCCGCAGCGGGCGGCGGCTCGAGCTGACCGACGCGGGCCGCATGCTGGCCGAGCGCGCGGGCGGCGTGCTGGCGGAGCTCGAGGCGCTCGAGGCCGGGCTGGCGTCACTGGCGGGCGAGGTGCGCGGGCTGGTGCGGCTGGCGTCGTTCCAGACCGCGACGCGCGCGCTCGTCATGCCGGCGCTCCCGCGGCTCGCCGCCGCCTACCCGGACCTGCGGGTGGAGCTGATCGAGCTGGAGGCCGAGGAGTCGCTGCCGGTGCTCGCGCGCGGCGGCGTCGACATCGCGATCGCCGAGGAGTACGAGCACGCGCCGCGCCCGCACCGGCCCGAGCTGCACCGCGACGACCTCGAGCCGGACGAGCTCGTGCTCACGCTGCCACGTGGTCTGGCGGCCGGCGACGGGCCGGTGGCGCTGGGCTCGCTGCGCGACGTGCCGTGGGCGACGGCACGCGCCGGCACGCACTACGCCGACATGTTCGTGCGTGCGTGCCGGGCGGCGGGCTTCGAGCCTCACGTCCACCACCGGGTGAACGACATCCGGATGCTGCTCGACCTGGTGGCGGTCGCGGGCGTGGCGGCGCTGCTCCCGTCGCTCGGCCACCCGGAGGACGACCCGCGCGTCGAGGTCCGGCCGCTGGCCGGCGGGCCGATCTCTCGCGCGCTGTTCGTGGCGACGCGGGCGGCGGATCGAGCGCGCCCGTCGACGGCCGCGGTGGTCGACGCGATCCGCGGGGCTCCATAAGTCCGTCCGGAACCCCTGGTTCCATCGACGCGTGGACCTTCGTCACGACGGGTGGGCCATCCGTTCGCAGCCGCCGGGGCTGCGTGACCTCGCCAGCGCCGAGCTGTGGGAGCGCTCGCTGGCCCGCTCCCAGCGGCGCCGGGAGTACGCGGCGCTGCGGCGGACGCCCGCGTACCGCAAGAAGCGCGCGCTGGTCTCGGCGGCGCTGATGACGGCGACGGTGCTCGCGCCCGCCCACGACGCGGCGCGCGCCCAGGGCACCGAGGCCGGCACCGCCTCGACCGGCATGCTCAGGCTCGGCAGCCGCGGGCCCGAGGTGGCGGCCATGCAGCGCGCGCTGGGGATCTCCGCCGACGGCATCTTCGGCCATCAGACCAAGCGCGCGGTCACGGCCTTCCAGGCCGCGCACGGGCTCGAGGTCGACGGCGTCGTCGGCCCGATCACGCGCGGCGCGCTCGGCGGTGGCGGGGGAGGCGGCGGCGTCAGCTCGAAGCTCCCGCCCGCGACCACGATCGCGGTCCAGCGCGCGCTCGGCATCAGCGCCGACGGCGTGTTCGGCCATCAGACGCGGCGGGCCGTCAAGGCCTTCCAGGCCGCGCACGGGCTCGAGGTCGACGGCGTCGTCGGGCCGGTCACGCTCGGCGCGCTGGGGGTCTCCGGCGCGGCGGCGCCGGTGGGTGGCGGCGGCGGCGCGGCGGGCGCGGTGGCGGCCGCGCGCACGCAGGCGGGCAAGCCGTACGCGCTCGGCGGCGTCGGCCCGAGCTCGTTCGACTGCTCCGGCCTCACGCAGTGGGCGATGGCGCAGGTCGGGATCCAGCTCCCGCGCACGAGCTTCGAGCAGGCGAGCGCGGGCGTGCACGTCGACCGCGCGGCGATCCAGGCCGGCGACCTCGTGTTCTTCGACGCCAACGGCCCGGGCGCGTCGCACGTCGGCATCGCCACCGGGCCGACGACCGCGATCTCCGCCACCTCGCACGGCGTGCGCGAGCACTCGACGGTCGACTCCTACTGGGGCGGGCACTACTACGGTGCGCGCCGCGTGGGGTGAGCCGGCCGGCTATCGAGATCTCCGGCCTCGTCAAGGCGTTCGGCGAGTTCCGCGCGCTCGACGGGCTCGATCTCGAGGTCGCCACCGGGGAGGTCCACGGCTTCCTCGGGCCCAACGGGGCGGGCAAGTCGACCACGATCCGGGTGCTGCTCGGGCTGCTGCGCAAGAGTGGCGGAGAGGCGGCGCTGCTGGGTGGCGACCCGTGGGTCGACGCGGTCGCGCTGCACCGCCGGCTCGCCTACGTCCCCGGCGACGTCAACCTGTGGCCGCAGCTGACCGGTGGCGAGGCGATCGACCTTCTCGGCCGGCTCCGCGGCGGGCTCGATCCGCGGCGGCGTGAAGCGCTGCTCGAGCGCTTCGACCTCGACCCGACGAAGAAGGGGCGCGCCTACTCCAAGGGCAACCGGCAGAAGGTCGCGCTCGTTGCCGCGCTCGCCTCCGACGCCGAGCTGCTCCTGCTCGACGAGCCGACCTCCGGGCTCGACCCGCTCAAGGAGGCGGTCTTCCGCTCCTGCATCGAGGAGGCGCACGCGGAGGGAAAGACGGTGCTGCTCTCGAGCCACATCCTCGCCGAGGTCGAGGCGCTGTGTGACCGCGTGACGATCATCCGCGCCGGCAAGCGGGTCGAGAGCGGCACGCTCGCCGATCTCCGGCACCTGACCCGCACCTCGATCGCGGTCGAGACCGTGAGCGAGCCCGCGGGCCTCGAGTCGCTGCCCGGCGTCCACGACCTCCATGTCGAGGACCATCGCGCGCGCTTCGACGTCGACACCAGCCACATCGACGAGACCGTCCGGCGGCTGTCGGAGTTCGGCGTGCGCACGCTCACGAGCACGCCGCCGACGCTCGAGGAGCTGTTCCTCCGCCACTACGGCGACCAGATCGCGGACGAGCCGGAATGACGGCGCTCGCCGGCGCTCGCCCGCTGCTGGGGCTCGCGCTGCGGCGGGAGCGGGTGCGGATCCCGGTCTACCTCGTGCTGTTCCTCCTGCTCCTGCTGGAGAACGCTGCGGGCAGCGAAGCCACGTACAAGACCCACGCCGCGCGGCTTACCTACGAGGCCACCGTCAAGGGCAACCCGGGCCTGATCGCGATGGTCGGGCCGCCGTACAACCTGCTGACCGTCGGGGGCGACATGGCGTGGCAGATGGGTGGGTTCGGCGGCGCGATCGTCGCGCTGATGAGCATGTTCTTCGTCGGCCGCCACACGCGCCAGGAGGAGCAGACCGGCCGCAGCGAGCTGGTCGGCGCCGCCCCGGTCGGGCGCTTCACGACGATCGCGGTGGCGCTCGGCGTGGTGACCGCCGTGCAGCTCCTGCTCGGGCTGCTCGTCGCGCTTTCGATGATCGCGATCGATCAGCCGGCGGAGGGGTCGTTCGCGCTCGGCGCCTCGCTGGCCGGCGTCGGGCTCGTGTTCGCCGGCGTCGCCGCGGTCGCCGCGCAGGTCAGCGAGACCAGCTCGTCGATGTACGGGATCACCGGCGCGGCTCTCGGCGCCGCCTACCTGCTGCGCGCCGCGGGCGACGTGGGCGACGGCACGCTGTCGTGGCTGTCGCCGATCGGGTGGGGCCAGTACATGCGGCCGTACGCGGGCGAGCAGTGGTGGCCGCTGACGCTGATGGTCGCGTCCAGTGCCGTGCTCGTCGCCGGCGCGATCGCGCTGCGCGCGCGCCGCGACGAGGGCGCGGGGATCCTCCCCCAGCGGCCTGGACCGCCCGGCGCGAGCCCGGTGCTCCTCCACCCGCTCGGGCTCGCGGTGCGCCTCCAGCGCGGCGTGATCCTCGGCTGGAGCATCGGCCTGTTCTTCAGCGGCGTCTCGCTCGGGCTCACCGGCCGCGACGCCGAGGCCCTGCTCGGCGACAGCACCGACATCGAGAAGCTCCTCGGCATCGGCTCGGGCGACATCGTGGACCAGTACTTCGCGGTGACGATGCTGACGATGGCGCTGATCGGCACCGGGTTCGGCATCCAGGTCGCGCTGCGGATGCGTGCCGAGGAGACGAGCGGCCGCCTCGAGCCGGTGCTTGCCACCGCGCTCTCGCGCGTGCGCTGGGCCGGCGCCTACGTCACCGTCGCGATGGGCGGCTCGCTGCTCGTGCTCGCCGCGAACGGGCTCGGCGCCGGCCTGGCCGACGCGATCAACAGCCACGACGCGAGCCACCTGCCGAGGCTGCTGCTCGCCGCGGTCGTTCCCGCGCCCGCCGTGTGGGTCGTCATCGGCGCGACGGTCGCGCTGTTCGGCTTCGTCCCGCGCGCCGCCGCCGGCGGCTGGGGGGTGCTCGGCGCGTGCGTGCTCGTCTCCATCCTCGGCCCGCTGCTCGGGCTCCCCGACTGGGTGCTCGACCTCTCTCCGTTCCAGCACGTCCCGCAGCTCCCGGCGGCGGAGTTCGCCGCCGGGCCGCTGCTGGTTCTCTGTGCCGTCGCCGCGGTGCTCACCGCGGCCGGGATGGCCGCCTTCCGGCGGCGCGACCTCGCTCCCTAGGGCGCCCGCGTGAAGTCGGTGGTGCACGGCGCCCCGCCGCACACGTCGACCACGTTGCCGGTGAGCAGGAACTGCGACTTCTGGTCCCGCGCGACCGGCGAGGCGCGCGGCGCGCCGTGGGGGTCGTGGCCCTCGCGCGGCGCCACGTTCTCGAGCGGCGCCGGCCCGTTGCCGGTCGAGCCGTCCGCGCGCACCGGCCCGTTGTCCCAGTAGACGAGCGCAGAGCCCGCGAACGGGCTCGTGAACGCCTTGAGGCCGTACGCCGGCACGCGCTCGAGCGAGCGATTCGGCAGGAACGCCGGCTGGTGGATGCGTGCGCCGATCGTGCGCGCGAGCACGTCGGCCTGGTAGGTCGAGACCTGGAAGTCGCCGACCGCTGCCTGCATCAGCACGCGGTGGCCCGGCGTGTCGGCAGGCGGATCGGTGGTGATGTGGTGCGCCCAGCCGTCACCCTCACCGCGGTCCCACAGCATGTTGATCAGCGACAGCGCGAGCGGTCGCTCGGACTCGCGTGGGTAGGCCGGGTTGAAGATCGCGCTGAAGCTCGCCCAGTCGGACGAGCGCGTGAGCAGCACCCCGTAGTTGATCCCGGGCACGCCGAGCACCGCGCGCGTGAAGTCCGGGGCCATCGCGGTCAGGGCGGCGCCGAAGATCCCGCCCTGGCTGTTGCCGTCGAAGTACAGCTGCGACGGGTCGACGAGGCCCTTGAACGCCGGGTCGGCGGTCAGGCCTTGCGGGTGGATGAACAGCCGCCCGAGGTACAGCTGGTTGAGGAAGCCCTGCTGGTCGCGGTCCGCGAGCGAGGCGAACCCGGAGAGGTTGCCGAGCAGCTTGACCGCGTTCGGGACGTCCTCGGACGACATGCCGCTCCACGCCGTCGCGCAGAACGCGAAGTCGTGCTCCTGCGACATGGCCTTGACGTTGGCTCCGTCGATCTCGTCGGGGTCGCCGAGCAGGCCGTGGCCGTAGAGCGAGGCGTGCGCGGGGCTCGTGAGCGCCGCGCGCGGGATCGCGCACTCGAACTTCGCGGTCTGCGTGTTGCCCGGGAGCTGGGTCGGGAGCGCGTCCTTCTTCTTGCTCGAGTAGTGGAAGCGCGCACCGGGCGGGCAGCCCTGCACGTTGAGGTAGCACGGCACGGTGAAGGTGCCGGAGATCCGGCGCAGGATCTGCGCGTCGGGGTTGTCGACGACCTTGGTGATCGTGTACTTCGGCGCGCTGCCCTCGACCTTGCCGTCGGCGAGGTCGTTGTCACCGAGCTGGGCGAACGCGTCGTCGCGGATCTTCAGCATGCGCGCGGTCAGCCCGCGCTCGGAGGCGATCGTGAAGTCCCACGCGAGCGTCAGGTTGCCCTTGGCGATGCCGGCCCGCTTGAGCGTCTTGAAGATGCCCTTGTAACGCTTGCGCAGGCGCTTGGCGCCCTTGCCGCGCTTCAGGGCGGCGAAGCCCTTGCTCGGCTTGATCTTCTTGCCGGACGCGGTGCGCAGCCCGCGCAGCGCGACGATGTAGCGCGCCCCCTCGTCGAAGTTCTTGCCCGGGTGGATGAGCAGCATCCGCTGGCTCGCGCTCTTGGCGTTGGCGTCGAGCTCGGCGTAGATCAGCTGGCGCTTGCGCGTCTTGGCGTTGATGACGACGACGCCGGCGCGCTTCGCGAACGACTGGCCGAGGTCCTCGAGCGGCACGAGCTTCGAGCGGTTGAACGCCTTCTGGGTGTGGAGGCCCTTGACGTTCACGATGATCGTCTGGCCGGGGCTGAAGCCATCCTGGCGGTTGTAGTCGCCGGTGGAGATCCGCTTGCCCGACTTGTTCGCGGGCATCGCCTTGGCGGGCAGGTGCACGCGCACGCCGGTCGGGCTCTTCTTGTCGCGGACGGTGAGGTTCATGTCGTTCGGGAACGGCATGAGACACGCGCGCGACGCGAACGCGTCGCAAGCGGTGGCGGCGGGGCGGGCAGAGGCGCTGGGGGCGAGTGCGAGCAGCAGCAGGCCAGCCAGCGCGGCGGGCATTCCTTTGCGCATGCGCAGCAGGCTAACCGGGGAGGAGTCCGGAATGCGAGCCATCGTCGTCACCGAGCACGGCGGCCCGGCTGTGCTCGACCTCCAGGACCGCCCCGATCCGTCGCCCGGCCCGGGCGAGCTGCTGGTCGCCGTCGAGGCGATCGGCGTGAACTTCCGCGACGTCTACGAGCGCGAGGGCAAGGGCACGCACGTCTCCGAGACGCCGCATCCGGCGGGGGTCGAGGGCGCCGGCACCGTCAGCGCGGTGGGGGAAGGCGTCACGCGCTTCTCCGCCGGCGACCGGGTCGTGTGGAGCAACGCGCCGGGCTCCTACGCGGAGCAGGTGCTCGTGTCCGAGGACGCGGCGGTCGGGGTGCCGGACGCTGTGTCGAGCGAGCTCGCGGCCGCCGCGATCCTGCAGGGGACGACCGCGCATTACCTCGCGGTGAGCACCTACCCGATCCAGGCGGGCGATTGGGTTCTGGTGCACGCCGCGGCCGGCGGGGTCGGGCTGCTGCTGACCCAGATCGCCAAGCGGCGCGGCGGGCGCGTGATCGCGACCACCTCGACCGACGAGAAGGCCGCGCTCGCCCGCGGCGCGGGCGCCGACGAGACGATCGGCTACGACGGCTTCGCCGAGCGGGCGCGCGAGCTGACCGGCGGCGAAGGCGTCCACGCGGTCTACGACGGGATCGGGAAGACGACGTTCGACGAGTCGATCGCGGCGCTCCGGCCGCGCGGCTACATGGTCCTGTACGGCGCCGCGAGCGGGCCGCCGCCGCCGGTCGAGATCGCGGTCCTGAACGCGAAGTCGCTCTTCCTCACCCGCCCGACGCTCGCCCACTACGGCCAGACCGGCGACGAGCTGCGCGAGCGCGCGGGCGAGCTGCTCGAGTGGGTCGCGACCGGCGAGCTCGACGTCCGGATCGGCGCCCGCTACGCGCTCGAGGACGCCGCGCGCGCCCAGTCCGACCTCGAGTCGCGCGGCACGACCGGGAAGCTGATCCTGACGCCTTAGACTCAGCACCGTGGTGCTGTGGGCGATCTTCGCCGTTGAGCTGGCCGGGCTGGTGACGCTCGGGGTGCAGCGCAGCGTCGTCGAGCGGCGCGGTGGCGGCGAGCCGTGGCTGATCCGGGGCGCCGAGCCCGCGCTCGAGCGCGCGCTGGAGGCCGGCGAGCGTCGCCAGGACGAGAACGAGCGTCTCCCGCTCGGCGAGTTCGAGAACCGCCAGCGGCTCCAGAACCTCGCGCTCGCCGCCTCGGCGGGCCTGTCGCTCCCGGGTGCGGTCGCGATCGTGCAGTCCGACGCGATCCCGTCCGAGTGGTGCATCCCGGCGCTCTTCCTCACCGGCTTGGCGGGCGCCGACGTCGCGGTCGTGCTCGCGGTCATCGTCGGCATGTGGCGCGGCTGGCTGCCGCTGCCCGACGACGGCGACGACGGCGACGATGACGGCGACGACCTCCAGCCGGCGCCGGGCGGCCCGTACACGCGGGCGCACCTGTTCAACCTGCTGCGCTAGCTAGAGCAGGTCCTCCGGATCGTCGGAGAACTCGAGCCGGAGCGCGAGCCCGGCGGCCCGCAGCGCGCGCATCACCGGCTCGCTGCCCGGCGTGAAGACGACCGGCGCGCCGTTGTCGCGGCCCCACCGGTCGAGCCGGTGCGCGATGTGCAGCCCCGTGGTGTCGAAGAACGTGACCTCGCGGAGATCGACCACCACGCGCTCGGGGGGCGAGCGGTCGAGCTCCGCGACCAGCCGGTCGACCTCCGGGCGCGCGCTGAGATCGATGTCGCCGCGCAGCACGATCCGGGCCGTTCCCGCCCGCCTGATCAGCTCGACCTCGTAGAGCTCGGGGTGCGTGGGCGCGCCGCGGCGCGCGGCCAGGTCGAACTCGCACCAGACGCGCGAGCGGTCGCGCGCGATCTCGACCTGGTCGGTCAGCAGGTACACGAGGTTGAGGCCGATGCCGCCGTCCTCGGCGGGCACCCGGCGGCGCGGGCGCTGCTCGCCCTCGTCCTCGACCTCGAGGAAGAGGCGCTCGGCGTCGAGCTCCGCGCGGACGTGGATCGGCTCGCGACCGAACCTGACCGCGTTGCTCACGAGCTCCGTGACCGCGACCAGGGCGTTCTCGCGCACCTGGACCGGCAGGGCCGGAAACCGCTCCACGAGCGCGCGCCGAGCAGTCTGCGGGGCGGTCGATTCCTGGCGGAGCTCGATGGACCAGGATCCGGACTCGTGCAAGGTCATGACCCCCCGATACCCCGGGAGGTCGAGTCCTCGCACCTAAGATGTTCGGCCAGGTCTGGGTTTAGAGCGCGCGCACGCCCGGCATGACCTGCTCCTCGAAGGTGCTGAGGAAGCGCTCCTGGTCCTCGCCGGGGGCGTGGAAGACGAGGTGGTTGAGGCCGGCGTCGACGTAGGGCTTGATCTTCGCGATCGCGTCGTCGGGGTCGGAGGCGACGATCCAGCGGCTCGCGATCTGCTCGATCGGCAGGGCGTCGCCGGCCCGCTGCATCTCGATCGGGTCCTCGAGGCCGCCCTTCTGCTCGGCCGTCAGCGCGAGCGGGGCCCAGAAGCGGGTGTTCTCGAGCGCGGCCTCCGGGTCCGGGTCGTAGGAGAGCTTGATCTCGATCATGCGGTCGATGGTGTCCTCGCGGCCGGCCTTCTCGAGCCCCTCGGCGACCGCGGGCAGGAGCTTCTCGGTGTAGAGCTCCATGCCCTTGCCGCTCGTGCAGATGACGCCGTCGCCCGCGCGGCCGGCGTAGCGCGCGACCTGCGGGCCGCCGGCGGCGACGTAGATCGGCACCGGCGTGTCCGGGCGGTCGTAGACCGTGGCCTGGTCGGTCTTGTAGAAGTCGCCCTCGAAGGTCACGCGCTCGTCGCTCCAGAGCGCGCGGATGAGCCGCACCGCCTCGCGCATGCGGGCGAAGCGCTCCTTGTACTCGGGCCACTCGATGCCGGTGACGGCGACCTCGTTCATCGCCTCGCCGGTGCCGACGCCGAGCATCACGCGGCCCGGGAACAGGCAGCCCATCGTCGCGAACGCCTGGGCGATCACGGCGGGGTGGTAGCGGAAGGTGGGCGTGAGGACGCTGGTGCCGAGCAGCACCCGCTCGGTGCGCTCGCCGACCGCGCTCATCCAGGCGAGCGAGAACGGTGCGTGGCCGCCCTCGTGACGCCACGGCTGGTAGTGGTCGGAGACGGTGACGGTGTCGAAGCCGTGCTGCTCGGCGGCGACGCCCAGCTCGACGAGCCGGCGCGGGCCGAACTGCTCGGCGGAGGCCTTGTAGCCGATCTTGAGGTCCACGCCGGACAGCCTAGGACGCTAGGGCCGGCCGCCGCATGGACGTCCCGAGCGGCTTCGCGCCATTCGATCCCCAGGGCCCGTTTCTCGAGCACGTCGGGCCGATCCAGGTGCGCGACGGCGAGGACGGCCCGGTGTTCGGCCCTGCTCGCCGAGGAGCGCCACACGAACCACCGCGGGACGATCCAGGGCGGGCTGCTCTCGACGTTCGCCGGCTTCGCGCTCGGCCGTGCGATCGAGGCCGGGGCGGAGGACGGCAAGGACCGCGCGACCGTCTCGCTGACCGTCGACTTCCTGCGGCCCGCGAAGCCCGGCGACTGGATCGAGTCGCGCACGCGGGCCGAGCGCGTGGGCGGCACGCTCTCGTTCGCCGACGTCTCGCTCACGGTCGACGACCGCGAGATCGTCCGTGCGCGCGCGGTCTGGGTTGTCGCGGGCTGACGCCTCGGCATAGGCTCGCCGCCCATGCGGCAAGGTCAGGTGCTGGGCGCCGGCATCGGCGTCGCGTGCGTCCTCGCTGTCGTCCTCGTGGCGTTCGACTCCGTGTGGCCCGACTGGACGGGGTTGAAGGGCCGGACGCTGTGGGACATCGCGGAGCTCGTGCTCGTCCCGCTGTCGCTGGCGGGCATCGCCTACCTGCTGTCGGCGGCGCAGCGGCGGGAGGACCGCGCGATCGCCCGCACGCGCGAACAGTACGACACGGTCCAGAGCTACCTGTCGGTGATCACCGACCTGCTCCGCAGCGGCCCGCTCGAGGACGAGCGGCTGCGCTCGATCGCGCGCTCGCGGACGCTGACCGTGCTCGGGACGCTCGACGCCAACGGCAAGCGCACCGTCATGCGCTTCCTCCAGGAGGCGAAGCTGATCGCGGCGCCGTCGCCCACGATCGACCTCAACGGCGCGGACCTGCGCGGCGCCGACCTGTCGAGCACCGGTCTCGACGGGGCCGAGCTCAGCGGCTGCGACCTCACCGACGCGGATTTGAGCGGCGCATACCTCGGCTCGGCGCGGCTGCGCTTCACGAACCTCCAGGGCACCGACCTGAGCCGAGCGAACCTCGTGCACGCCGAGGTCGGCGCGGCGCTGCTCGACGAGAAGACCAAGTTCGACAAGGCGTTGCTGATCTCGGCGAGCCTCAGCGAGGCGTACCCGTACGCGCGCAGCGAGCTCGCGCGGGTGGGGAGGGCCAACCAGGAGCGCGCCGAGGCGGACTGGCTGGCGGCGATCCAGGGCGCCTCATGGACGGGAGCGGCGTACGACTACTCGACCAAGTGGCCCGCGGGCTTCGACCCGCAGGCGGCCGGCGCGCACGACCGCAGCGACTAGGCCCGCGCCTCGAAGTGGCGCGCGATGAACGCGCTGCCGACCGGCTCGAGCAGGCTCTCCCGCAGCATCAGCTCGTCGACGCCGGGGAGGCCGGAGGCGCGCAGCCGCTCGACCGCCGCGTCGATGTCGTAGACGGTGCGCTGCAGCGCCGGCTCGCCGTCCTCGATCAGCAGCCAGTAGGCGGCGGGCTCGTCCTCGTAGGGCATTCCGACGCTGCCGGCGTTCAGCAGCCGCTTGCCCAGCACGGCGCGGTCGAACTGGTGGTGGGTGTGGCCGCACACCACGGTGTGTTCCTCGACGCCCTCGAACATCGGCGCGAGCCGCGCCTCCGGGCTCACCGCCGTGATGATCTCCTCGTCGCTGCGCGGGGAGCCGTGGCAGAACAGGATCCCGTCGACGCTCACCGTGGGCTCGTAGGCGGCGAGCCGGTCGCGCTGCGCTCGCGTGATCCGCTGCGCGCACCAGGCGTCGAGCTTCTCGATCGGGTGCTCCAGCGTCTCCGGGTCGTCGCCGCGGTCGTAGGCGGCGACCATCAGGCGGTCGGCGTTGCCCATCACGTAGCGCGCGTCGAGTCCGGCGAGCGCGTCGAGCGTCTCGGCCGGCAGCGGCCCGGCCGCGACGTCTCCGCCGACCACGACGAGGTCGGTCTCCAGCTCGGCGAGCACCGCTTCGAGCGCGGGCAGGTTGCCGTGGATGTCGGCGAGGACCGCGATCCTCACTGCAGCTCGTCGGCCAGGGTGGCGACCGACTCGAGGATCCGCGAGGGGCGGAACGGGTAGCGCTCGGTGTCGGCCGCCGTGGTCACGCCGGTGAGGACGAGGATCGTCTCGAGGCCGGCCTCGATGCCCGCGACGATGTCCGTGTCCATGCGGTCGCCAATCATCGCGGTGGTCTCGGAGTGGGCGTCGATCGCGTTCAGCGCCGAGCGCATCATCAGCGGGTTCGGCTTGCCGACGAAGTAGGGCTCGACGCCGGTCGCGCGGCTGATCAGCGCGGCCACCGCGCCGGTGGCGGGCAGTGGGCCGCTCGTGCTGGGGCCGGTCGGGTCGGGGTTGGTGGCGATGAAGCGCGCGCCCTCGCCGATCAGGCGGATCGCGGTGGTGATGCGCTCGAACGAGTACGTGCGCGTCTCGCCCAGCACGACGTAGTCGGGGCTGCGCTCGGTCAGCGTGTAGCCCTCGTCGTGCAGCGCGGTGGTGATGCCGGCCTCGCCGATCACGAACGCGCTGCCGCCCGGCCGCTGGTCGGCCAGGAAGCCCGCGGTGGCGAGCGCGGACGTCCAGATCGACTCCTCCGGCACGTCGAGCCCGCTCGCGCGCAGGCGGGCGGCGAGGTCGCGCCGCGTGTAGATCGAGTTGTTGGTCAGGAGCAGGAACGGGAGCCCGTGCTCCTTGAGCGCGGCGATGAAACGGTCGGCGCCGGGGATCGCGTGCTCCTCGCGCACCAGCACGCCGTCCATGTCCATCAGCCAGGAGTGGATCTCGCGCCGCGTCACGGCGTGCAGCTTAGGCGCTCGCCAAGCGGTCGAATTGCAGGGGCTTCGGCTCCGACCGCCGGTCGGTGGTGGCTGCGCCCGCGGCTGCCGATCATCACTGCATGATCAACCTCGGCACCAATCCCTATCCGTGGCCGATCGACGGGCGCCTCGGCGACCCCGATCCGCTGCGCCGGGCGGAGCGGCTGCGCGACGCCCGCCTCGCGATCGAGCACAGCGGCCCGTTCGCCTATCAGGTGGTCGACCTCGACCACGGGCCCGTCGGCTACCGCCGCACCTGGAGCGGGGCCGAGGAGCTGGCGCACCAGTACGCCGACCTGCGCGAGGCGGCCTGAAGGCTTAGCCAACTCTTTCCCCGCCGCTGGCAGGGGGTTGGCCGGGCGGCCGCCAGAGTGGCGGCCATGAAGAAAACCTTCCTCCTCACCGTCATCTCCGCCCTCCTGATGTCCACCGGGGTCGCCTCGGCGGCCACGCGTCAGTACGAGGGCACCGTGGTGTCCGTCAACCGCGACGCCAAGACGTTCCGGCTCCATGACTCTGAGCGCGGCACGATCCGCATCAAGGTCCGCAGCTCGACGAGCTTCGAGCGCATCAACGGCTTCGCCGGCCTCAAGAAGGGCCTCCAGCGCGTCGAGGCCACCGTCAAGCGCTCCAACGGGCGCTGGGTCGCGGTGTCGGTCCAGCGCTCCGGCGGCGGCGGCCACCACGGCGGCGACTGAGCTACTTGAAGAGCCCGAGCTCGGGCATCCGCTCGCGCTCGGGCCGGGCGGGAGCCGGCTCCGGTGGAGCCGGCTCCGTTCCGGCGGACCCACCTCCGGCCCGCGCGGGTTCCCTCCCAGCGGGCTGCGACATGCCCGCCAGCCCGCGCTGGACACCCAAGACCACGATCGCGGCGATCGTGGCGGCGAGGACGACCTGGAGCCACGGGCTCACGACGTCGGTCCCCGCCCCGATCACGTGGGCAGCGGCGAGCGCCCAGGCGATCGGGATGAAGCGATGCGCGGCGCGCCACCGGCGATGGCCGAGGCGGCGGCGCGCGTAGTAGGTCAGCGAGAGCCCCACCGCGCCGTAGGTGGCGAGGATCCCCAGCCCGGTCCACAGCGGCCGGTAGCCGGTCGTGAACGGGATCAGAACCTCGGAGAGCTTCGGTTGCAGCCAGCTGTCCGGGAGCAGCAGCAGCCCGTGGGCGGCCACCGCGCCGAGCGCCAGCAGCGCGATCCGCTCGTGCAGGACGCGGACGTCGCGCCCGCGCGCGAGCCGCGTCGACATCGCGAGGCCGAGGATCACCGAGCCGCTCAGCAGCACGTAGGCGACGACGCCGGCCGAGCGGCTGGCGAGCCAGAACGGATAGTCCAGCGGGTTCACGCCGCGACTGGGCTGGGCAGCCGCACGACCGCCGGCGCCGGCACGATCTCCACGCGGCCGTCGTCGTGCTGGAGCACGCCACCGCGGCGCCGCACCAGCCGGCGCGCGCCGAGCGGCCCGGAGAGCAGCGCGGCCTTCGCGAGCACCTCGGCCTCGAGCGCGGTGCCGGCCACCGCGGTCACCGCCACCAGGCCGGTCCAGGCCGGGCGGCCGGTCGCGGGGTCGATCACGTGGTGGGCGTAGCGGCCATCCTCGGTCTGCCAGATCCGCGCGCCGATGCCCGACGTCGCGATGCCGCCGGACCGCACCCGCAGCCGGTGGACCTCGGTCTCATTACGCGCGCTGCGGACCGCGACGTCCCACGGCCGCTCGCCACCGACCGCCAGGTCGCCGCCGCACGAGATCGCGTAGCGGACGCCGGCGGGGAGCGATGCGGCGGCGAGGTCGGCGGCCATGCCCTTGGCGATCCCGCCGGGGTCGAGCCGTACGCCCGGCGCCCGCACGACCCGCTCCTCGCCGTCGAGGCGCAGGCGGTCGCGGACGCGCCAGACGGCCGGCGCGGCCGGGCGGCGCGGGGGAGCGGAGGCGAGAGCGACGTCGACGTCGGCGCGGTCGGCCGTCTCCCAGTGGCCGGTGTAGCCGGCCAGCTCGAGCTCGCCGAGCAGCGTCGCGTCGACCAGCCCGTCGCTGGCCTCGGCCGCCCACAGAGCGGCCGCGACCGCGCGCCGCAGCAGGGGGGAGGCGGGGACCGCCGGTCGCGGGTCGCGGTTGAGCCGGCTCAGCTCGCTGTCACGGTCGAAGCGCGAGAGGGCGGCCTCGACCGCCTCGATCTGGGTGTGGATGCCGTCGGCGAGCGCGGTCAGCTCGGCCTCGTCGAACAGCACCGACTCGAGCCTTACGCGCGCTTCGCCGCCCATCGAGGGGAAGGCCAGGTCGATCTGGGTCATGACTGGTGGGTGGTTGGGGCTTGCGACGAGGAGCCGTCGGGCACGGCGGGCGCGGGTGCGGAGCCGCCGGGGACGAAGCCGTCGTCCGGGTCGCTGCCGCTGCTCGGGTCGGCTCCGAACCCTGGGTCCGTCGTCTGCGGCTGGGAGGTCTGCTGGCTCGAGGCGCTGCGACCGAGCGCGGGATCGCCGCCCGACTTGAGCTGGCCGGCCAGGAACGCGAGGATGACGAGGAAGAGAGCGACGGTGCCCGCCACGAGCGGGCGCCACGACGGGCGCGTAGGCATGCGGCCAATCTGCGCGCGCAGGTTGAAAAGCGCCTAAGAAGCTCGCCAACTCTTAGCGAACTCTCAGTGACCCCGCCGATGCTCCTGCCATGACCCCACGCACCAAGAAGACGGCGGCTGCCCTCTCGGGCGCCCTCGTGCTCGCCTCCGGCGCTTACGCGCTCGGGAGCCAGACAGGCGACGGCCAGGCGCTCGCGGGCCAGAAGGCCAACGCCCAGCAGGGCGGTTACGGCTTTGGTTACGGGCCAGGTCCCGGGAAGCACCGCTTCCGCGGCGGCCCGCGCCAGGAGCTCGCCGACGCCGCGAAGAAGCTCGGCGTCTCCGAAGACAAGCTTCTCGCCGCGCTGAAGAACCTGCGCGACGACCGCAAGGGCAAGATCGACGACCTCCGCGCCGCGTTCGCGAAGGCGCTCGCCACGCAGCTCGGCATCCCCGAGTCGAAGGTCGAAAGCGCGCTCGACAAGCGCGCCGGGGACCGTCAGGGCGGGCGCAAGCTCAAGCGCGACGGCCATCGCGGCGACGTGCGCGACGCGTTCGCCAAGCAGCTCGCGGCCAAGCTCGGCACGACCGAGGCGAAGGTCCGCGCGGCGCTCGACGCCCAGCACAAGGCCGGCCCGCCCGGCCCGCCCGACCTGAGTGCCCTCGCCACCAAGCTCGGCGTGACCGAGGCGAAGCTGCGCGACGCGCTGCAGAGCCTGCGGCCGGGTCCGGGTGCGGGCCCTCGTCCGGGCGGGGTGGGTGGGCCTCATCCCGGCTTCGACCGCCGCGGCGCGCGTGACGAGAAGCTCGGCGCGCTCGCCAAGGACCTCGGCGTGAGCCAGGCCAAGCTCAAGACCGCGCTGAAGGGCATCCGGGACGACCTGAAGGCCCAGCGCAACAAGGCGATCGACGGTTTCGCGGCCGATCTCGCCAAGGAGCTCAACGTCTCGAAGTCGAAGGTCGACGCTGTCATCGACTCTCTCGGCCATCATGGGAGGCGTGGTCCGTAGCGATCCTCTTGTCCTCGTCGTCGACGACGAGGCCACCGTCCGGCAGGCCCTCGAGCGCGCACTGCGCCTCGAGGGCTTTGCCGTAGCCACCGCCGCCGACGGAATCGAGGCGCTCGCCGCCGTCGCGCAGAAGCCGCCGGCGGTGATCGTCCTCGACGTGACGATGCCGCGGCTCGACGGTGTCAGCGTCGTCAAGCGCCTGCGCAGCGACGGCATCGACACGCCCGTCTGCATGCTGTCCGCGCGCGACGACGTCGAGGACCGCGTCGCCGGCCTGCAGGCCGGCGCCGACGACTACCTGATCAAGCCGTTCGCGATCGTCGAGCTGACCGCGCGGCTCGAGGCGCTCCTGCGCCGCCACGGCGCCGAGGGCGCGGGCCCGCACATGGCGGGCGACATCGTCGTCGACCCGCGCCGCCACGTCGCGACCCGCGACGGCCGCGAGCTCGGCCTCACCCGCCGCGAGTTCGACCTCCTCGACGTGTTCGTCCGCCACCCCGGCCAGGTGCTCTCGCGCGACCAGCTGCTGTCGCTCGTGTGGGGCTACACGACGGACGTGGAGACCAACGTGGTCGACGTCTTCGTCGGCTACCTGCGCCGCAAGCTCGAGGGAGGCGGTGAGCCGCGCATCCTCCACACCGTGCGTGGCGTGGGGTGGGCGCTGCGGCCATGAGGCTGCCCGGCAGCCTGCGGGGGCGGATCGTGCTCGCCGCGGTCGCCGCCGTCGGCATCTGCGGGCTGCTCGCGGGGGCGCTGCTGCTCGCCGCTGTCGAGCGCGACGGCCGCAACCAGGTCGACGCCGACCTGCGCGCCCGCGCCGACTCGATCCTGCGCCGGCCCGGCGATGCGTACGGCCGCGGGCGGGATCGCGGCGAGGCGCTGCTGCGCGGCAGCGGCACGTTCGCGCAGGTCGCCTATGGCGACGACGTCACCAGCCAGGCCGGCGACGTCCCCGACCAGCCGCTGGCGGTGCCGGAGAACCCGGGGCTCGAGACGATCGACATCGCCGGCCAGCCCTGGCGCTCGCTCACGCTCCAGGTCGCCGACTTCGGCAACCCGCGGCTGCAGATCGCCAGCTCGCTCGCGCCGGTCGAGGAGCGCGTCAGCCGCACCCGCCGGCTCGTGCTGCTGCTCGGCGCGATCGCGCTGGCGCTGACCGCGCTCGCGGCGTGGGGACTGACCACGCTCGCCGTCCGCCCGCTCGCGCGGCTGCGCGGCGGCGCCGCCCGCATCCGCGGCGCCGAGGACCTCTCGACGCCGCTCGCGGACGAGCAGGGAGCCCCCGACGAGGTGCGCCAGCTCGCCGGCGCGCTGAACGAGATGCTGGCGCGGCTCGGCACGCAGAGCGCCGCCACGGACCGCGCACTGGAGGCGACGCGGCGCTTTGCCGCCGACGCCGGCCACGAGCTGCGCACGCCGCTGACCGCGCTGCGCACCCAGCTCGACACGCTCGCCCGCAACCCCGAGCTGCCGCTCGAGCAGCGCGAGGCGCTCGTGGCCGACATGACCGCCGAGCAGGACCGCATGGTCCACCTGCTCGAGGGCCTGCAAGCGCTCGCCCGCGGCGAGGCCGCCGAGAGCCTCCCGCGCGAGCCGGTCGAGCTCGGCGACCTGCTTGACGCCGCCGTGCACGGCGCGCGCAAGCGCCACCCGGGCGTGCACTACGAGCTCGCCGGCCGCGTCGACGAGGGCACGGTCGACGGCTGGGAGGGCGGCCTGCGGCTGCTCGTCGACAACCTGCTCGACAACGCCGCGCTGCACGGCCGGCCGGGCGGCAGCGTCGGCCTCGGGCTCGTCCGCGTCGACGGGCAGCTGATCATCCGGATCGAGGACGACGGCCCCGGCATCGCGCCCGACCAGCGCGCGCGGCTGCTCGAGCCGTTCGCCCGCGGCGAGGGCGCGGCGCCCGGCGGCACCGGCCTCGGGCTGGCGATCGTCGCCCAGCAGGCCGCGATCCACGGCGGCGAGCTGCGGCTGCGCGACTCGAGCCGCGGCGGGCTGGGCGTCGAGGTCCTCCTGCCGTCCTCGCCCGTCCCTACCATCGCCGGCGATGCCACCTGAGACCCCGGTCGAGGCGCGCCACGGCGAGGCGCTGGTGTGGACCGACGGCGCCTGCCGCGGCAACCCCGGCCCCGGCGGCTGGGCGGCGATCGTCGTCCCGCCCGGCGGCGCCGCGCCGCTCGAGCTGCACGGCGGCGAGCCCCACACGACCAACAACCGCATGGAGTACACCGCCGCCATCGAGGGCCTGCGCTCGCTGCCGCCAGGCAGCCATGCCTGCGTGGTGACCGACTCGACGCTGATGCTCGACTCGATGACGAAGTGGATCAAGGGCTGGAAGCGCCGGGGCTGGAAGACCGCCGCCGGCAAGCCGGTCAAGAACCAGGACCTCGTGCTGGCGCTGGAGGCGGAGATCGGCCGCCACGCGAAGGTGCGCTGGCACTGGGTGCGCGGGCACGAGACGGGCGCCGCGCACGCCCACAAGGCGCTCAACGACCGGGCGGACCAGCTCGCCGTGGCCGCCTCACACGCCGCGGCCTGAGGGCGCCATCTCCGCGCGGGCCGGGAGCGGCCGGTGCAGGTGCGGCACCTTCACGCGCAGCCGCCGCTCGCGGGGCGGCGGCGGCAGCACGCTGTCGAGCGTGAGCGTGACCTCGACGATCTTCTGCGCCAGCGCGCGGTCCCACAGCAGTCGCGACCACTGGTCGAGCCGCCCGCGCACGGACAGCAGCACCGACGCCCTCGTGAGCCCGAGCGCGGTGGCGGCCGCGAGCACCTCGGTGCGGACGCCCTCGAGGTACGGCCACGCGGCCACGCCGGCGATCACGATCGCCGCGAGCATCAGCGCCCAGCGCCGGTAGCGGCGCCAGATCAGCGCGCGCAGGTCGTCGTGGAGCGCGGCGCGGGCGTCGCGGTCGAGGTAGGCCTCGGGCGACTTGTCACCGGTCAGCAGCTGGCGCCAGATCACGGTCTGGCGCCGCAGGCCCTCGCGCACGGTCTCCTCGCGCGGGAGGCCGCACGCGCGCAGCCGCGCCGCGACGCCTGCTGACCAGGCATCCAGTTGCGCGCGCACGACCGTGACGCCGGCCATGTTGAGCCGCGTCTGCAGGTCGTCGAGCAGTTTCTTGAGCCGCTCGACCCGCGCGGCGAGGAAGACGTCCTCCCACGTCGCGAGCGTGTCCTCCGCGTCGCGGCGGTAGGCGCGGCAGACGCGGCCGTAGGTGTCGGAGAGGCCGCCGCCGAGCTCGTAGGCCTTGCCGGCCGACTCGTCGAGTGCCCACAGGTCCTTCTGCACCTCGATGTGGCAGCGGCGCAGGTGGGCGCGGAACGCCTCGGCCGCCTGCGGCGTCGCGGTCGCGCCGCGGGCCTGGCGCACGAGCTCCTCGAGCGAGGCGCCCTTGGAGGTGACGCCCGCGCGCGCCGCCACTCCCGCGGCGGCACGGAGCTGCAGCTCGAGCTGGTCGGCGGGCTCGAGGCTGCCGTGGGCGGGGAGGAGCGTGTCGCTCGCGGGGGCGCCGGTGTCGTCGACCAGCGCGTACAGCTCGGCGACGCGCCAGCCGAGCAGCAGCGCGGCCGCGAGCGGAGCCTCGGGCGTGGTGGTCATGCCCGACAGAGCAGAAACCCTGACCGGTGATACACGATTGGTTTAGGCTCGCGCCGTGGCTGAGTTCGACCCCGGCCCGCCAGATTCGCTCGCGGCGCACTTCGCGCGCGTCCCGTCTCCGTCGCACCCCGATGACTTCTGGTTCGACTGGGGCCCGATCTTCTACCGCGGCCGCCTCGACGGCTCCGCGCGCGTGCTGTGCGTGGGCTCCGACCCCGGGCCGACCGAGCGCATCCCCGGCCGCTGCCTGGTCGGCAACGCGGGCCAGCGGGTCCAGGGCTTCCTGACCAAGCTCGGGCTGACCCGCTTGTACGTGTGCGTGAACGCGTGGGCGTACGCGGTGCATCCCACGCAGGCCCAGGCCGAGCAGAAACACCTCGACGAGCCGGACGAGCTCGCGTGGCGCAACGAGCTCTACGACCGCGTCACCGGCCCGGAGCTGCAGGCGGTCGTGGCGTTCGGCGCGATGGCGCAGCGTGCGGTCGAGCTGTGGGACTCGATCCCCGACGTGCCGGTCAAGCGCGTGCCGCATCCCTCCAGCCGCGACCCCGACAAGCTGCTGAACGCGTGGCGCGCGGCGGTCGAGGACCTGCGCGGCGTGGTCACGCCCGACGCCGACGGCGACAACACCGGCCCCAACTACGGCGCCAAGTTCAAGGAGGCCGACCACGCCGCGATCCCGCGCCGCGACCTCCCGTTCGGCGTCCCCGCCTTCCTGGGCGACGACGCCTGGCTGCGCGTGCACGGCGGCCAGAGCGCCGTCTCGCGCCCGGTGCCCGACGACGGGCACACGCTGATCTGGCACGCACCGAAGGGGAGCTGATGAACGACACGTACGTGCTGCGCGGCCGCGTGGCCACGATGGCGAAGCCGGGCGAGCAGCTCGACGGCGCGCAGCTCGCGATCAGCGGCGGCCGGATCGCCCACGTCGTCAAGCACGGCGAGCAACTGCCGGCCGCGTTCGCCGCCGCGCCGGTGGTCGACACCAAGGGCACGATCTACCCCGGCCTGATCGACCTCCACAACCACTTCGCCTACAACATCCGCCCGCTGTGGCCGCTGCCCAGGCGCTACGACAACCGCGGCCAGTGGGGCACGCCGCGCTACTCGGCCGAGGTCAGCAAGCCGGTCAAGGCGATCGCCGGCTCGTTCAAGACCGCGCGCTCGCTGGTCCGCTACGTCGAGGCCAAGGCGGTGATCGGCGGCTCGACCACCGGCCAGGGGATCAAGACCCAGATCCGCGGCGGCTTCAAGCTCTACGACGGGATCATGCGCAACGTCGAGCAGGGCGGCGACCCGCAGCTGCCCGACGCGACCACGCACGTCCCGGACCTGAAGCTGCGCAAGGGCGGCGACGAGCAGGAGTACGAGTCGTTCCGCAAGACGCTCGCGCGGCAGGTCTGCTTCTACCACCTGGCCGAGGGGATCGACGCCGCGAGCCGGGTGCACTTCGAGGACCTGCGGAAGCGCGACCTGATCACGCCCAACCTGGTCGGGGTCCACGCGCTGGGGCTGACCGGCGACGACCTCAAGCTGCTCGCCGACAAAGGCGCCAAGGTCGTGTGGTCGCCGTTCAGCAACCAACTGCTGTACGGGCGCACGCTCGACCTCAAGGCGCTGGCCGACTCGAAGGTCGCGTTCTCGATCGGCTGCGACTGGGCCCCGACCGGGAGCAAGAACCTGCTGCAGGAGCTGAAGGTCGCCCGCCACGCGGTCGAGGACCAGAACGCCGACCTCACCAGCGAGGACCTCGTGCGCGCGGTCACCGCGACAGCGGCGTCGCTGATGGGCTGGGAGCAGCAGCTCGGGCGCATCACCGACGGCGCGCTGGCCGACCTCCTCGTCATCGGCAAGCGAGACGGCGACCCGTGGGACCGCCTCGTCGAGGCGACCGAGGCCGACGTCGACCTCGTCGTGGTCGGCGGCATCCCGCGCTACGGGTCCAAGACGCTGATGCAGCGACTCGACGCGGCGGCCGAGGCCGTGACGATCGCGGGCGCGGCCAAGGCCTTCAACCTGGCCGCGCAGGACTCGCCGGTGAGCGACCTCTCTTACGCAGAGGCGTTCAAGCGCCTGACGGAGGGCATGACCGACCTCCCGGCGCGGGCCGAGGAGGCGAAGGACAAGGAGGCCGAGCTGCTGGCCGGCGACCCGGACCCCGACACCTTCGTCGTCGAGCTCGACAACGAGCTCGAGGTCGATCCCGAGGAGCTCGAGGACGACCCGACGCTGCTCGCCGACGTCCCGATGCCGGACTCGGTCCCGCTCGACGGGCCGGTGGTCGGCTCCGACGGCTACTTCGACCTCGTGGACAAGGAGCCCAACATCAGCGACGGGCTCAAGCAGGCGCTCAAGGACGCGTATGCCTGAGCCGCTCCGCGCGGCCGTCTACTGCACCAGCGAGGCGGAGCGGGCCGCGGCCGAGAAGGTGCTGGGCCGCGGGGGAGAGGTGACCGCCTACGACGGCGTGCTCGAGGGCTGGCTCGACGGAGACGGCGTGCGCGAGCTGTCGGCGCAGGGGATCGTGGTCGACCCGCTCGACACCGGGGCCGCGCCCGCCGAGGCGCGCCACGACGCGCTCGAGCGCAAGACGCACTGCGAGTTCAGCGACCCCGGCGTCCAGGCCATGCGGGCGACGCTCGGCCCCCTGCCGCCGCGGGTGCTCGAGCCCGAGCCCGCCGACGCTCCCGACGTCGCCTTCTACCACGTGCGCCTCACCGGCGGGATCACCGAGGAGCAGCGGCGCGCGTTCGTCGAGTACGGCGTCGACCTCGCCGCGTTCGAGCCGCCCGACACGTACCGCACGCGCCTCACCCGCGAGCAGTACGGGCGGGTGCGCGCGACGCCCGGCGTGCGCGCGGTCGAGCGCTACCGGCTCGAGGAGACGCTGACGCCCCAGCTGCTCGTGGCGATCGAGGCCGGCCCGGCGCGGCGGACGTTCGACTGCGTGCTGCACCGTGTCGCCGACCGCGAGCGGGTCGCCAAGGAGATCGGCGCGATCGAGGGCGTCAAGGTGCTCGAGGCGTCCTCGCTGTTCATCCGCTTCGAGGCGCCCGCCGACCCGGCGCTGCTCGCCGGCGTCGCGTACATCACCGGCGTGCGGCGGCTCGACGTCTACGAGCCGCCGAGCCTGATGGTCGCGCGGGCGCGCTCGCTGGTCGGCGCCGACGCGCTGGAATGGACCGGCAAGGGCGAGCTGATCGCGGTGTTCGACAGCGGGATCGACCGCGAGCACCCCGACCTGAAGGACCGCGTCAAGTCGGTCGAGCACCTCGAGACCGCGTCGGGCGACGACCTCGTCGGCCACGGCACCCACGTCGCCGGCATCATCGCCGGCACCGGCGGGGCGTCGAAAGGGAAGATCAAGGGCATCGCGCCGGAGGCGAAGCTCGCGGTGATCGGCTTCGTCGACGCCGACCAGCGCCCGATGATCCCGGCCGACTGGGGCGACCTGCTCGCGCGCGCGGTCAAGCGCGGCGCCCACATCGTCAACCTCAGCGTCGGCACCAACCCGCGCGGCCACTACGACTTCGGCAGCCTCGCGCTCGACGAGTTCGCGTGCGCGAACCCCGACGTGCTCGTGGTGGTGGCGGCCGGGAACTCGGGCGTCGCGCCGGAGGGCTGGGTCGGCTTCCACACGGTCGGCTCGCCGGCCAGCGCCAAGAACGTCCTGACCGTCGGCGCGAGCGACTCCGACCGCGCGGACATCGACCGCACGTGGGGCAAGTACAGCGCCGACAGCTTCCCCAAGCCGCCGTGCGCGGACGAGCGGATGAGCGGCGACCCCGACTTCCCCGCGGCGCTCAGCAGCCGCGGCCCGACCGACTCCGACGCGGTCAAGCCCGACGTGCTCGCGCCCGGGACCTACATCCTCGCCGCGCGCGCGAGCAAGGCGACGATGGCGTACTGGGAGCCCCAGCAGCCCGGCCCGTACGCCTACCTGGGCGGGACGAGCATGGCCACGCCGGTGGTCTCCGGCTGCGCCGCCGTGCTGCGCCAGTACCTGCGCCAGGAGCGCAAGCTCAAAACGCCGTCGGCGGCGCTGCTGAAGGCGATCCTGATCGCGTCGGCGCGGCGGGTCCGCGCCCGCGACCTCCCCGGCGATCTGCGCGACCAGATCGGCTTCCCGGACTACGACCAGGGCTTCGGGCGCGTCGACCTCACCAACGTGCTCCCGCACAAGGGCGCGCCGAAGGGGCGGCGGCTGGAGTTCGACGACGTCCGCGCCGACTCGCCGAAGGCCCTCGCGAGCCGCGGTACGCCGGGCGAGCTGGCCGCCAGCAACGCGTACCACGTGACGGTCGCGGCGGGCGCGAAGGAGCCGCTGCGTGCCGTGCTGACCTGGAGCGACTGGCCCAGCGACGGCGTGCAGAACAACCTCCACCTCAAGATCACCGCGCCCGGCGGCACCGCGGTCTACGGCAACCCCGAGCACTGGGCGGCGCGGCGCGAGGCGGACTCGCTGCTCCAGCGCTTCCTGCCGACCGGCGAGCAGGTACCGGCGCTCGACAAGCGCAACAACGTCGAGCAGATCGTCTTCGAGACGCCCGCCGCGGGTCAGTGGACGGTCGAGGTGCTGGCCGAGAACACGCCCAAGCCGCCCCAGGGCTACGCGGTCTGCGTGGTGGGAGAACTGGACTCGCCGCTCGAGCCGGGTTAGGGTCGGAGCTGACCATGGCCACCGGGACGCCGTCCCCCCAGGCGACCTCGACTCCCGTGCGCTTCCGGCGCAGCGCCACCCGCCTCACGGCAGGCCAGCGCCAGAAGCTCCGCGACTCGTTCGCAGCCGTGCAGAAGATCGACGACGATCGCGGCTACGGCTACCACGCGGGCATCCACGGGCTGCCGCTGCCGATCGGCTGCGACAACGCGCACGGCACCGACTACTTCCTGCCCTGGCACCGCGCCTACCTGTACTTCTTCGAGCGCGCGCTGCGCGACCAGGTGCCCGACGCGATGCTGACGTGGTGGGACTGGCGGACGGGCCCGACGCACGCCGCGCAGATCCCGAAGGCGTTTGCGACCAAGACCGTCGACCGCAAGCGCAACCCGCTGTTCTCCGCCACGGTCTCGCCGCTGGCGATCCAGCAGGGCGGGAACCAGGTGCCGGCCACCACGGTGCGCGAGCCCGGCGCCCCCGGCGCGCCGCCGCTGCCGAGCTTCCAGGACGTCAAGGACGTGCTTGCGCTCAACGACTTCGTCGACTTCACGGCGCAGGTCGAGCAGCTCCACAACGCGGTTCACGTGTGGGTGGGCGGCCACATGGGCCAGATCGCCTACGCGGCGTTCGACCCGATCTTCTGGGCCCACCACACCATGATCGACCGGCTGTGGCGGCTGTGGCAGCTGCGCCACCCCGGCTCGGTCCCGCCCGCGAGCATCCTCGACGAGGCGCTGCCGCCGTTCCGCATGACCGTGCGGCAGACGCTCTCGGTCACCGCCCTCGGCTACGACTACGCCGTGGCCTCGTCCTCGACCCAGACGCCATGAACACCACCACCTCCGCGCTCGAGCTGCCCGAGCTGGAAGACGCCAAGGAGCTCAGCCGGGCCGACCTCGTCTTCTACGGCGTCGACCACTCGGGCCCGTCCTACGAGGCGCGCGTCTTCATCAACAACCCGAAGGCGGACGCCGACACCGAGCGGGTCGACGCGCAGGGCTACGCCGGGTCGTTCGCGGTCTTCGGCCACAACGGCTGCTTCGGCGACGAGGGTCACTGCCTGCCCGGGCAGCGCACGACCGACGAGTTCGACCTGCGCGCGCCGCACCCGCTGCGCGCGATCACCAAGACGCTGATCGCCACCGACGCCATCCGGCGTGCGCTGATCGAGCCGGCCGTGCAGGAGGTGATGGTGACGGTCGTGGCCGTCACGCCGGACGACGGCTTCCCGAAGGCCGGGCCCGAGCCGGGGCGCTTCGACTACGTGCGGCTGCTGACGTACGAGAGTTAGAGCCGGCCCTGCCGCGCTGGAGAGCCACGACCGGGCCGGCGCGCGGCCGCGTGCTGCTGATCCACGGGCTGTCCTCGAGCGCGGGCACGTGGTGGCGGATGGGGCCGGCGCTGGCCGCCCGCGGGTGGGACGTGACGGCGGTCGACCAGGCCGGGCACGGCGGCCGGCCGGTGCGGGGCGAGGTCAACGCGGCGGGCCTCGCCGCGGCGGTGCTCGAGGTGCATCCCGAGGCGCCCGACGTGCTGATCGGGCACAGCCTCGGCTCGGTGGCCGCGGTCGGGCTGCTCGAGCGAGAGCCGGGCTGGGCGAGCACGGTGATCCTGGAGGAGCCGCCGTCCAGGCTCGCGCCCGAGCTCTGCCTCGGCATGGCCGAGTCGATCACGGCCGACGCGGCGCAGGTGCGCGAGGACCGCGCGGGCCTCACCGAGCGGATCCGCCGGGAGCAGCCGCGCTGGGCCGACGAGGACGTGGACTGGGCGGTCGAGGGGATCGCGGAGATGGACCCGGTGCCGTTCGCGCGCTGGCTGCGCGCGCTGGCCGAGGAGGACACCCAGGTCGGCACGCCCGAGCGCATCCTCACGGCCGAGCCGAGGCCGTACGTGATCGCCGCGACCAGCGAGCGGCCGCTGCTCGACGGCGGGTCGGCGCTGAGCCGCGCGGACCGCGCGGAGCTCACGCAGCGGCTTCCCGCCGGCCACGTGGTGGAGCTGGACGGGGGGCACTGCCTGCACCGCGACGCGCCGGCCGAGTGGCTGGCGACGGTCGCGGCGGTGCTGAGCTGATAGCTGCTTAGAGCGGTGTTGTGGGAGGCCCTCCTCGGCGCTGGCCGGGAGGGTCTTCTTCTTTCTCCTGTCTAGGTGGAGGGAGTCGTTCATGGAAGGGCTCTTGGAGAGAGTGCCGGTCGATCGTGTGATCGTGGCGATCGATCCGGGGAAGGTGCTTAACCGGGTCTGGGTGACGACTGGCGAGGGGATGGTCGGCGAGCCGTTGTCGTTGCCGACGTCGCGTTCTGGCGTGGATCGCCTCGCTTCTGTGGTCGCTGCGGAGAGCGACCCGGTGTTCGCGCTGGAGGCGACGGGTGCTCTGCATCGGGCGTGGGCGGGCGAGCTCGAGCGGCGCTGGCCGGGGTCGTTGCGGTTGTTCGCGCCGTCTCAGACGCAGGCCGCGCGAACACAGCTCGGGACGCGCCGGTTCAAGACCGACGATCGTGACTGCGCGGCGCTGGTCTGGCTCGCTCGTCAGGGCGCCGGGCAGCCGGCGGGTGGCTCGGCGGTCGACGCGCTGCGGGCGGCGGTCTCGCACCGCCGGCAGCTCATCCTGGCGCTCAAGCCGTTGCGCCAGCGGCTGCATGACCAGCTCAACGCGCTGGCGCCCGGCCTCTCGGCGCCCAAGGGCCACGGTCGGGCGCTCGCGCTGGAGACGCCAACCGGCCGGGCCGTCCTCACCTGCGCTGTTGACTTTGCCGGACGCGCGCCGGGGATCCGGTCATTGAAGGCACGCGCCGACGGGCGCCTGAGCGACGCGACCGCCATGTTCTGGTCGACGCGCTGGAAGGACTGCTTGGCGCCGCCGCCAGACGCCGAACTGCGCGCCGCAAGGATGGGCCGCGATCTCGCGCGCTTTGACGCGTTGCGCGCCGATATCGCCTTCGTCGACGGCCAGATCGAGCCGCTGCTGGCCGACAGCGCCGGACAGATCCTCACCACCCTGCCGGGCGTGGCGACCAGTCGGGCCGCGGCGTTCGCCGCGCACACGCTCCCCGTTGAGCGCTTCGCGACGCCCGAACACCTCTACTCCGCCACCGGCCTGGCGCCCGCCAGCTATGAATCCTCCACTGTCCACCGCCGCGGCCGGATCTCACGCACCGGGCTGGCAGAGCACCGCGACGCGCTGATCGGCATCGCCTGGGGCCTGGGCCAATTCGCGCCCGCCTTCCAGCAGCGCCGCAGCGAGCTGCGCGCCCGCGGCAAGACGCCGCTGGAGGCGCGCGTCGCGCTCGCCCGCCACGCCTGCCGGCTCTGCTGGCGAATGCTTCACACCCAAGAGCCCTACGACGATCGACGTTACGATCGCGCCAGGCGAGACCGCGGGCGGTGACGGCGTCTGAGCTATGCCGCACGACGGCGCAACCTAGCTTGCCGCCCGCCCGCGCTCGCCGGTCCTCACGGCGCACACGAAAGCCTGCCGCACGACGGCGCCTAATCAGCCTGCCGAGCTGACCGGCACCCTCCCGAGCGCCCGCACCGCCGATCCACGCAAACACCGCGATCACAGACCGCGGCGACCGCCCCCGCAGCCAACGCGGCCTTGACTCACCAGCGGAAAGCTAGTCGGCGAGCTCCGGCGTGACGGGGCGGCGGTGGCGGCGGCGCCGCTCCGCGACCGGGTCGCCCTCGGTCTCGACGGCGAGGCGGGCGGCCTCGAAGAGCATCATCACGAGCGCGACGTCCTTGGTGTCGCCGCTGTGCGGGTTGCGCTCGATGCGCTCGCCGGCGGCCTCCTCGATGCGGTTGACCTGGTCGAGTAGGCGCATACACGCGCGCGAGAGGTCGCTCCAGCCGCGAGCGTCGAGGGTGAGCTGCGTACGGGTGAGGTGGGAGTTGCCGTGGTCGAACCCGCCGGCCGCGCTGGCGGCGCGGGCGTAGGCGTCGATCGTCTGCAGGGAGGCGGAGACGGCGGCCTGCTTGGCGATGGCGGGAGCGGCGGCCCAGGCGTCGTCGGACACACGCGGCCGCTCAACAGACTTGTAATGGTGCTCGACCGCGCCGCGGACACGTGTCTCGTGCACGAGCTCCACCAATCCCATGCGCTCGAGCGTGCGCACGTGGTAGGCGACGGTTCCGAGCGAGGCGCCGAGCCAGCCGGCCAGCTCCACCGGGCTGGCGGTGCGCTCGTCGAGCATCGCGAGGATGCGGACGCGCAGCGGATGGCTCATGGCCTTCACGTAGCGTGGATCGTCAATGTTCGTGATCGGTTTCATGTCTCCACCAATGCCTCCCGTAGGCGCCCCAGTGCGCGGTGCAGGCGAACCCTAGCTGCCCCTTCGGAGATGTCGAGGCGCAAACTGAGCTGCCGATAGTCCAGATCGTCCCAGAAGCGTCCGCGCACGAGCTCCCGATCGAGTCCTGAGAGGCCATCGATCGCACGCGCGAGATCGGTCTTGCCGAGTACTTCATCCTCGTGTGACTGTTCGGCCGGGAAGTCGTGCTCCTCAAGGAATTCCGCGCGAACTGGCCGAACGAACCTCAGCGCTTCGTTACGCGCGATGCGCGAGATCCAGGGCGCCGGCCGCTCCGGCGTCTGGCACGTGTCTCTGCGACGCCAGGCACGAACCGCGGCTTCCTGTGCCGCGTCCTCGACGCTGCCGGACCCCCCCAGAACCCCCCGTGCCTCGCGCAGGCATTGCGCGCGAACGAGGTCCCAATTCCAATCGGCCAACGGTCACCTCGTCAACGCTGTAACGAACTGAATGGTCAAGAGGGTCTACCAACCATGACCCCCACCCTGGAGTCCGATGCGACGCGAGCGTACGCCGTGCTTGCGCCTGCCTATGACCTCCTCACGGCTGAGTATGCGTATGGACCCTGGTTGTCAGCCATCGAACGTCTCGCGCGGGAGCACGGCCTCTCCGGCCACCGTCTGCTCGATGTCGGATGCGGCACGGGCAAGAGCTTCCTCCCCCTCATGCAGCGGGGCTTCCACGTCACCGCGTGCGACATCTCACCCGAGATGGTCGCCCTGGCACGGGAGAAGGCCGGCACGACCGTGGACGTCCACGTCGCCGACATGCGCCGCCTGCCCACCTTCGGCGAGTTCGACCTGATCACATGCATCGACGACGCGATAAACCATCTCCTCACCCCCGGCGAGGTTGCCGACGCGCTTTCCGGCATGTACGACAACCTCGCTCCAGGCGGGATTCTCGTCTTCGATGCCAATACGCTCGCCGCCTACCGTCAGGTCCCTGACGTGGTGGTCGAGGATGAGGACCTCTTGCTGCGCTGGCGCGGGGGCCTCGCCGAGCTCGACGAGCCCGGCGGCGAGGCCGAGGTGGTCATCGACATCTTCGCCCGTGAGGGCGACGGACGGTGGAGCCGCTCGCTGAGCCGGCAGCGCCACCGTCACCATCCGATCGACGAGCTGTGCGAGCTCGTCGGGGAAGCCGGCCTAGAGCTTGCCGCCGTCCTGGGTCAGCGCCCAGGCGCAGTGCTCGACGCGGAGCTCGACGAAGAGCTGCACCGCAAGGCCGTCTTCATCGCACGACGCGAGGGGAGGTCACTGTGATCTGGGGCCCTTAGTCTGATTCCGCTCTGCGGAAGTGCAGGATGCCGAGCTCGGTGCGGATCTCCGCGCCGGGCTCGCTCCGCTTCTGGCTCTCCGTCTGGATGCGCACCGCCGCCTCCGCCGTGTCGTTGAGCAGCTTCGTCACGTCCTTCCAGCCCTGCTCGTCGAGCACGAGCGGGACGTGGTTGACGACCGCTGCCGGGTCGTCGAAGCCGCCGGTCTGGCTGGCATCGCCCGCGGCCTCGAGCAGCTCCGAGAGCGTGCGCCCGAGCGTCTTGCGGCGGAACGCCGCCGGCAGGCGCGCCCACTGCTTGTCGTCCAGCCACGGCTGGGCGGTGGCGCGGTAGTAGTGCTCGAGCGCGCCGCGGCGCTGCTCGGTGCGTACGAGTTCCACGCAGTCGAGCTCGCGCAGGATTCGCACGTGGTAGGAAACGTTTCCGAGTGGATCCCCGAGCTCGCGTGAGAGCTCGTTCGGGCTCTTCACGCCGCCTTCGTTCAGGCGCTGGAGTATCCGTTGGCGCAGCGGGTGGGAGAGCGCCTTCGCGAGGCGCTCATCGAGCTGGCGGCTTGTCGTCCGTGACTGTGGCATTGGTGAGAGCACCATTCAAATAGTTGAACTTGCGCGGTCAGCGAAGCACTCTATACCCAGGCAAGGCGGCGCGCGGAACCGCGCTGGAACGCCAAACCGACCGCTAGACGGGCCTGTGCGCTAAGGAAATCTCCATCAATCAGGCTGAAGATCAGCCTAAAGGTTTGTTCCCCACTGGAATTCGCTTGAGGCATGGCGATGCGCCAGGTTAGGGCCGGGCGAGGAGTCAGCCCTGAGGCGAGGTCGATTGCTCACCGGTTTCGAGCAAACGACGCGGCGCGCGAGCGGCGGTGTGAACGCCACGTCAATACGACCGCGGTAACGATCGCGAGTCCGAAGGCCGCGTGGGTCAGATTCGAGGCGGCCGTGGTGAAGGAATCGTGGAAGGCGTAGCCGACCATCGTGAACGTCGTCGCCCACGCCGCGGTGCCCAGCAGTGACCAGGGGAGGAAGGCGCGCAGGCGCATGCCCGACGAGCCGGCCAGGAACGGCGCAACCGCGCGAACGAGGCCGATGAAGCGCCCGATCAGGATGGCCTTGCCGCCGTGGCGGTCGAAGAAGCTCTCGACGCGCTCGAGCCGCGGGGCGGTGACGCCGATGCGCGGGCCGTGCTCGATCAGGAAGCGCCGCCCGAGACGGCGGCCGAGCCAGAAGCTCGCGAGATCGCCGAGCGCAGCGGCGCTCCAGGTGATCAGGAGCATCAGCGGCAGGTCGACGCCGCCCTCGGCCGCGACGACGCCGCCGAGCACGACCGCGGTCTCGCCCGGGGCGATCAGGCCGACGAACGCGCCGGTCTCGAGGAACGCGAGCCCGCCGACCAGCGCGTAGGTCCAGGCGCCGAGCGTGTCGGAGAGGTCGGTCAGCGCGCCCTCGAGGTCGGGCGGCGCGACGACGCCGGCCTGCACGAGCGCGAACAGCGCGGCGCCCACGAGCCCGATGCCGAGGAGCGCGACGCGATGGCCGTTGCCCGTGGCGGCGGGTGTGGGCGCGTAGCTCATGCGGGGCTGAGGGCCGGCTCGGGCGCCCACCGCGGGGCGGAGGCCTTGGCGGCGGGCTCGGGCTCGCCGGCCTCCTCCGCGCCCCAGCGGGCGACGGTGCGGCGCAGGCTGCCGAGGGCGGCGAGGCCGACGGGGGCGGGGAGCCAGATCGCGAGCGCGCGGTAGGAGAGCACCGAGGCGAGCGCGAGGTCGGCCTCGACACCGAACGCCAGCAGCACGCCGACCATGCCGCCGCTGACCGCGCCGGGGATCGGGATCGTGTTGGCGACCATGCCGACGAAGTAGCCGAGCACGACGACCGCGATCGCGGGCGGCGCGCCGAACGCGTTGAGCATCCCGTAGAGCACGGCCGCGTCGAACGCCCACCACAGCGGGGCGCCGAGCAGACGGACGTCGGCCTCGCGCACGAACGCGTGGGCGCCGCGCATGCCCTCGCCGAGGGTGGAGGCGGCGCGGCCGATGCGGCCGGCGTTCTCGCGCGGGCTCAGCCGCATGCTGGCGACCGCCAGGCCCATCGCGACGGTGGCGCCGACGCCGGCGATCGACGCGAACACGACGTGGCCGCCCTCGCCGCCGAGGCCGACGGCCAGCAGCGCACTGGCGCCCGCGATCGAGAGCAGGAAGACGGCGTAGAGGAGGACGAGGAAGGTCAGCAGCGTGCGCGTGGCCTGCGTCGACTCCAGGCCGGTGCGGCGCAGCGCCCACAGGGTGAGGGCGACGCCGCCGGCGCCACCCGTGGGGAGGAGGCGGGTGACCGCGGCGCCGGCAAGCGTGACCTCGGCGCTCGCGCGCAGGTCCATCCGCGGGGTGGCTCGCTCGCCGACCATCCACAGCAATGCGATGTAGCCGGAGAACGAGATCACTTCGAAGCCGACGGCGGCGAGGACCCAGCGCGGATCGGCATCGATCGCGCGGTGCAGCGCGCGGCTGAACGCGTGCATCGGGCCGCCGGCGAAGATCAGCACCCCGGCCGCCACCACCAGCGCGGCGACCGGCAGCGCGGCGCGGCGCGCGAGGGCGCGGGCGTCGAACGCGGGGAGGTCGAGCTCGGCTGGGGCGTCGGCGGGGAGCATGGGTTCAACGAGTATCCGGACCCGAGGGCGGGCTTTCTGCGGAGGTATCCGGTGGCGGGGGGTACGGGTTGCCACACCCGGGCCTAGACTCAGGTGCGTGGAGATCAAGTTCGAGGAGCGGCGCCCTTCGGAGCTCCGCCACATCGCGGTCGGCTCGCTCGCGTGCCCGCGCTGCGACGCGCCGGTGCACCTCTCGAGCCCTCTGGGTCCGGCGGCGCGGCTGGGCTGCCCGTTCTGCGATCACGCTGCGCCGTTGCGGGACTTCTTGTCGCTTGGCGAGCCGACTCGGCCCGCTCGCGTGCGTGTGCGGTTGCGCTGACGAACGTCAACGGCCGCATTGAAGGGTGCGCGGGCTGCCGCGGCGCTCGCCAAGAGTGCTTCCTTTTGCCCGCTCAGCGGGAACAAACAAGCGACCTTGGCCGAGCGGGACGCTTTCGGGCCCGATAGGAGCCCAAACCCGTCCCACTTGATCGCCGCGGCACCCCGCACCCCCTCCTCAATGCCCGCCGTTCAAACGAGCCGCAGCGCGGCCGTCGTCACACACGCGACCGCCACGACAACCAGGAACGGAGCCCTCAGCACTACCGCCACGCCGGCCGCCGCCAGCCCGGCAACCCGCTCGTCGAGCACCAACCCGCGCCCGTCGGTGAACGTGCTCACAGCGATCAGCGCGGCCAGGAGCGCGATCGGGATGCGGTCGGCGATGCGCTCGACGCGCGGCGCGTCGAGGACGCGCCGTGGGACCGAGAGGCCGGCGAGCTTGAGCAGGTAGCAACCGCCGGCGGCGAGCAGGATCGCGGGCCACATCAGCGCAGCGCCACCAGGGCTGCGACCAGCACGGGCACGCCGGCGGGCGTCAGCGGCGCGGCGATCAGGGCCGCGGCGGCGGCCGCGAGCGCGGTCGTCTGCGCCGAGCGCCCCCTCAGCCGCGGGGCGAGCAGCGCGAGGAAGGCGGCGGGGGCGGCGGCGTCGAGCCCGAGGGCGCTCGGGTCGGAGAGCGCCTGGCCGCCGAGCGCGCCGGCGGCGGTGCCGGCGTTCCAGCAGACGAAGACGGCGAGGCCGGTCGCCCAGAAGCCCGCCCGGCCGCGGGAGATGCCCATTGCCGCGCTCTCGTCGATCACGAACTGCGCCGCCACCGCGCGCCGCGCACCGCTCAGCCGCAGCAGCGACGACAGCCGCAGCCCGTAGAGAGCGTTGCGCCCGCCGAGCAGCAGCGCGGTCAGCGCTCCCGCGACCAGGCTTCCGCCCCCGCCGATCACGCCGACGAGGGCGAACTGGGAGGCGCCGGTGAACATCAGCGCCGAGAGCGCGCAGGTCTGCAGGACCGTGAAGCCCGAGGCGACCGCGATCGCGCCGTAGGAGAGCCCGAAGGCGCCGACCGCGATCCCGATCCCGGCGGCGTCGCGCAAGACGGCGGAAGTGGCCCCGCCCCGGGCCGCTTCGCGGCGGTCTGCGGCGCTCGCGGCTTCCATATCCGCACCTTACGCCGCCTCAGAGCGCAGTTCTGACCTACTTGCGTCGCATAACGCCTGTTCCATAGAATCTTCTGCGATGGATCGCATCGACGACGCAATCCTCGACCAGCTCGAGGTCGACGGCCGCCTCACGAACGCCGAGCTCGCCGAGCGCGTACGCCTCAGCCCGTCGGCCTGCCTCCGCCGCGTCCGGGCCCTGGAGGCGTCAGGCGTGATCGCCGGCTACCACGCCGTCGTCGACCCGGCCGCGCGCGACCGCGGCTTCCAGGTGCTCGTCTACACGACGCTGATGCTGCGCAACCGCGAGACGATCGCCGCCTTCGAGGCGGCCGTCGTCGAGCTCGACGCGGTCGTCGAGTGCCACCGCATGTTCGGCGACCCGGACTACGTGATCCGCGTCGCGGTCGCCGACGTCAATGCCTACGAGCGCTTCCTGATCGACACGTTCGCCGACCTGCCGGGCGTCGCGCGGATGACGTCGCAGTTCGCGATGAAGACGATCAAGGCAGCCGGCCCGCTGCCCTTCAAGGCCTAGCCGGCGGGGATGACCCAGCCCGCCATCGCCACGAAGTGGACGGCGGCGGCGGCGATGACCAGAGCGTGGAAGACCTCGTGGAAGCCGAACGTGCGCGGCCACGGGTTCGGGCGCCGGAACGCGTAGACCAAGGCGCCGACCGTGTAGAGCAGCCCGCCCGCGGCGAACAGCACGAACGGCGCCACCCCGAGCTTCGACGCCATCTGCGGCATCGCCACGATCGAGACCCAGCCCAGCGCGAGGTAACACGCAGCCACGAGCGCCCGCGGCGCGGTGATCCACGCCACGCTCATGGCGACACCGCCCAGCGCGCCCGCCCAGATGCTGATGAGCACGACCATCTGGACCGTGCCCGACAGCACGAGCAGCGCCACCGGCGTGTAGCTCGCGGCGATGAAGATGAAGATCGTGGAGTGGTCGATGCGGCGCAGCAGCGGCCGCCAGCGCGGGTTCCAGCGCCAGCGGTGATACAGGCCGCTGACCGCGAACAGCGCGCACATCCCGATGCCGTAGACGAGCGCCGCCGCGCGCGCGAGCCCGGTCGGGGCGTAGATCGCGAGCACCACGCAGGCGACGACCGCGAACCACATCGCCCACGCGTGCGAGACGCCGCGCAGCTTCGGGGTCAGCTCCTCGGGCAGGTTCACGCCGCCGCTCCCTCGCGCAGCAACCGGCGCGTGGTCTCCTCGTCGTACACGGCCGCCTGACTGCCCGCGATGAAGTCGTGCAAAACGCGGGCGAAGCGCTCCGGATCCTCGTCGAACGGGTAGTGGCCGGCGCCCGGGAAGAGCTCCAGCCGGGAGTGGGGGATGAGGGCGTGCGCGGCGATCCCGTGTGAGACCGGGATCATCGGGTCGCGCTCGCCCCAGACGATGAGCGTCGGCATCGCCTCTGCAAGATAGAGGCGGTCGGTCGCGCTCACCCGCTGCCCGGCCGGATCCATGATCGAGCGGGCGGTGTGCAGGAACGCCCGCCGCGCCCGCGGGTCGCTCAGCGACGCGAGGCCGAGCGCGGTTCCCCGCGCGTCCGTGCGGGTGCGCAGCCCGACCGCGCTCAGCACCTGGCTGGCGGCACCGAGCACGGCGCGCGGGCCGCCGCGCGTCAGCACCGGCAGGACCCATTCGGCGCCGGGGAGCGTCGCGGCCCGCAGCACCCAGCCGACCTCCTTGCCGAGGCCGCCGCTGGCGACGAGCGCGAGCCGCTCGATTCGCTCGGGGAACTGGTAGGCGAGCTGCATCGCGATCCCGCCGCCCATCGAGTGGCCGACGACGGTCGCGCGCTCGTGGCCGAGCGCGGCCAGCAGGTCGCGCAGCCCGCTGGCGTAGGCGCCGAGCGAGTAGTCGCCGCGCGGCTTGGCCGAGCCGCCGTGGCCGAGCAGGTCCGGCGCGACGACGGTGTAGCGCTCGGCCAGCGCCGGGACGACCTCGTGCCAGGCGTCGGCGCTCGACGTGATGCCGTGGATGAGCAGCAGGACCGGCCCGGATCCCGCCGTGTAGTACGCGACAGGGTGGCCGTGCAACCGCAGCTCTCGCCGCTCGAGCGAGCTCACGCGGGCAGCGGCTCCCGAACCGGGGCCGTACGGCGGGCGGGAGGCCGCGCCTGCGGCCCGATGACGGTGGCGAGGCGCACGAGCGCCCACGCGTTCAAAGCGATGATCGAGAGCGTGATCGCGAGCACGATGGCATAGCCGACCAGCGGCAGGCCGCCGGTTCCCTGCTTCGCCTCGCGCTGGAGGATCTGCTTGTCGCGGATGAACGGCCGCTCGAAGCTCGCCCGCGCGGGCACGCCCTTGGCGGGGATCGCCGGGTCGTTCGGCATGTAGATCGGCACGCCGACCAGCGAGCGGCCGCTGTGGAGGCGGAACTCGGCCTTCCAGTCGCCGCTGACCGGGATCGGCTCGTTCGTGCGGTAGACGCCTTCACGCACGCGCGTGAGGCGGTCGACCACGAGCCCGCCGCCCTGCCAGGCGGTGGTGGTGAGCCATTTGGCGTTGTCAGCCGCCTGCGGCGGGTCGAGCTGCACGACGGCGGTGACCTCGCGCGGCGCGCTGCCGGGCACGTTGAGGAGTTGCACCTGCGCGCTCACGCCGTGCTGCGGCGAGGTGGCGAGGCCGAACGCGACCAGCCCGCCGACGAGCAGCCCGGCGAGCGGGAAGACGACCCGCGCGCCGCGCGGGAACGGTTGGGGCTTCACCAGCAGCGCGGTGCCGATGAACGTGCCCACGAGCCCGCCGGCCAGGCCGGCCAGCACGCTCACGACCGCGACCTCGGGCAGCAGCGCCGTCGGCCACGGGAGCGGCATCCAGAGGTGCGACCAGCCCCACTCGGCGGCGGTGCCGGCGGTGCCGATCAGCAGACCGGCGACGGAGCCGTAGACGAGCGGCCCGCGCCGCGCCAGCAGCGCCGCCGCGGTGGCCTCGACCAGCAGCGCCTCGACCAGATAGAGCGGGAAGTGCGGCAGCGCCTCGCCCCACACGCCGTGCACCATCAGCGACACGAAGCCGCGCACGGCGACGAAGAACACGACGGCGCCGAGCGCCGTCCCGCGCCCGCCCCACAGGCGAGCGGAGACGAGCCCGATGCCGGCCGCGAGCGCGATCAGCATCGGCTGGAAGAGGAAGTCGAACTGCGGCACGCCGAAGTCGAACTCGGCCTGGAAGGTCGAGAGCCCGATCAGGAAGCCGCCGGCCAGCGACGCCCGCCGCAGCGGCACGCCGCGCTCGCGGCCGCCGGGCCGCGAGCGCGTCCCCTCGGCGAGCAGGATCGCCTGACCGATGAGCGAGATCGAGGCGCCGCCGATCAGCATCAGGTGGGTCGGGCCCCAGAGCGTGACGTCCTGCCCGAACAGGCGGTGCCACATGTCGTCGAGCGGGAAGCCGATCAGCGCGAAGCCGCCGGCCGCGGTCATGAGCAGCGCGCCGAGCGGCACGTCCCAGCCGGAGTAGAGCCGGATCGCCGTCGGGCACGGCTTCTCCTTCGGGATCGCCATGGCCAGGAAGCCCGCGGCGAAGATCCCGAACAGGCCGAAGAGGATCAGGTAGTGAGCCGGGTTGGCGAGCGGCCCCGGGTCGCGGCCCTGGTCGATGTGCAGGGAGATGTCCCAGTACATGCCGAGCAGCGCGACGATCAGCGAGCCGGTGCCGATGGCGGAGGGCAGCGCGACCCACTTCGGCAGGCCGGCGACGCGGGCGGCGAAGCCGGACCAGCGCTCGAGCAGCTGCGTGCGGCCGCTGCGATGGCCGAAGCCGAGCGCGAAGAGGAGGGTGGCGGCGACCATCGCGCCCGCCGTGGCGCCGATGACCTCGCCGATCGCCGCGCCGCCCGCGGGATCGACTGCTGCGATCAAGGTTGTCATGGGTCTATGTATCACCGATTGACGTCACATGTAACAGTAGACTCGTCACACATGGCCGAGGCCGTCGCGGAACTGACGATCGACGAGCTCGCGCGCGAGACCGGGATGACGGTCCGCAACATCCGTGCGCACCAGTCGCGCGGGCTGCTCCCGCCGCCCGAGGTGCGCGCCCGCACCGGCTACTACGGGCCCGAGCACGTCGCTCGCCTCCGGCTGATCCAGGAGCTGCAGGGCAACGGCTACAACCTCGCCGCGATCAAGGACCTCGTGCAGCGGTCGAGCGGCAACTCGCAGGACGCGCTCGAGTTCGCCCGCGCGATCCTCGCCCCGTTCGAGGACGAGCGGCCCGAGATCATCGAGGCCGCCGAGCTCGCGGAGCGCTTCTCCGGTGGCGACGACAAGCAGCTCCGGCGCGCCGAGAAGCTCGGGATCGTCGTGCCGCTGGGGGAGGGTCGCTACGAGATCCCGAGCCCGACGCTCGTACGCGCGGGGGAGACTTTGATCGGCCTCGGCATCCCGCTGGAGAAGTCGCTCGACGTCATCGAGGACGTCGCCCGCCAGGCCGACAGCGTCTCCGCCGCGTTCGTGAAGCTGTTCCTCGACCGGATCTGGAAGCCGTTCGACCGGGCGGGCCAGCCGGAGCCCGACTGGCCGGCCGTGCTCGCCGCGCTCGAGCAGCTGCGGCCGCTGGCCACCGAGGTGCTGGTGGCGATCTTCCAGCCGCGCATGACGCAGGCGACGGAGAAGGCGTTCGGGCGCGAGCTCGACCGCCGCGCAAAGGGCTAACCGCACCACCGCGAGGTGGCAGACCGCCACGCGCTCTGACAGGGCTGCCCCATCGCCGGGGGGCTCGCCGCACGGTCAAATGCGCAGCGTGCCATCCCTCCCCAAGGAGCTTCCCCCCGTGCAGAAGCAGAACCTCGCCGCCCGCGCTGGTCGCTGGAGCGCGCAACATCGCAAGAAGGCCGTATTCGGCTGGCTTGCCTTCGTCATCGCCGCCCTCTTCATCGGCGGCAACCTCGGGACCAAGACGATCCCGTCCGACGAGGAAGGCCTGACCGGCGACGCCAAGCGGTCCGCCGAGATCGTCAAGGACAGCTTCCCGCAGACCGCAGGCGAGCAGGTCCTCATCCAGTCCAAGACCGCCAGCCCGACCGACCCGGCCTACCGCGCCGTGGTCAAGGACGTCGAGGGCCGCCTTGCCGCCCAGAAGGACGTCACCAACATCCAGGGCCCCTATACCAAGGGCAACGAGGGCCAGATCTCGCGCGACGGCCACTCGTCGGTCGTGAACTTCGAGATCAAGGGCGATTCCGAGAAGGCGCAGGACAAGGTCGACCCGATCCTGGCGGCCACCGCCGCCGCGCAGAAGGCGCATCCTGAGTACAACGTCGAGCAGTTCGGCGACGCGAGTACCGGCAAGGCCGTGAACAAGATGTTCGCGGACGACCTCAAGAAGGCCGAGACGCTCTCGCTGCCGCTCACGCTCGTGATCCTGCTGCTGGCGTTCGGCGCGCTCGTCGCCGCCGGCCTGCCGCTGCTCCTCGGCGTCACCTCGGTGATGGCCACCACGGGCCTCGTGGCCGCCGTCAGCCAGTTCTCGCCCGCGACGGAGAACCTGTCCTCGGTGGTCGTGCTCGTCGGCTTGGCCGTCGGCGTCGACTACTCGCTGTTCTACATCCGGCGCGAGCGCGAGGAGCGCAGGGCCGGGCGTGATCCCGAGGCCGCGCTGGCCGCTGCCGCCGCGACTTCAGGCCGCGCCGTTCTGGTGTCCGGCTTCACGGTGATGGCCGCCATGGCCGGCATGTACTTCACCGGCGACAACGGCTTCGCCTCGATGGCGACCGGCACGATCCTGGTCGTCGGCGTCGCGATGATCGGCTCGCTGACGGTGCTCCCCGCCCTGCTCTCGAAGCTCGGCGACCGCGTCGACAAGGGCCGCATCCCGTTCCTCGGCAAGCGCCTCGCCGCTCGCAGCGAGTCGCGCATGTGGTCGGCGATCCTCGACCGCGTCCTGCGCCGCCCGGCGGTCTCCGCCGTCCTCGCCGCCGGCGTGCTCGTCGCGCTCGCCATCCCGGCGCTCGGCATGCACACCGCCAGCGCGGGCGTCGACTCGATCCCCAAGGACACCCCGGTGATCAAGACGTTCAACCGCATCACCGCGGCGTTCCCGGGCGAGAAGGCCTCGCTCAACGTGGTCGTCAAGGCCAAGGACGTCACCGCCCCCGAGGTCGCCGCCGGCATCAAGCAGCTCGAGGCGCGTGCCGCGGGCAGCAAGACCGCGGTCGACACGACCGACGTCGACATCTCCAAGGACAAGACGGTCGCCCAGGTCACGATCCCGATCGCCGGCAAGGGCACCGACGCTCCGTCCGTGGACGCGCTCGCCAAGGTGCGCGATGACCTCGTGCCCTCGACGATCGGCAAGGTCCGCGGCGTCGAGACCGTGGTCGGCGGCGACACCGCCGCGACGGTGGACTACAACGCGATGATCAAGGCCAACGCGCCGATCGTGTTCCTGTTCGTCCTCGGCCTCGCGTTCATGCTCCTGCTGGTCACGTTCCGCTCGCTGGTCATCCCGATCAAGGCGATCGTGCTGAACCTGCTGTCGGTCGGCGCGGCCTACGGCGTGCTCGTGCTGGTCTTCCAGCAGGGCCACGGCGAGAAGCTGCTCGGCTTCGAAAGCACCGGCGCGATCGAGCCGTGGCTGCCGCTGTTCCTGTTCGTGATCCTGTTCGGCCTGTCGATGGACTACCACGTGTTCATCCTCAGCCGGGTCCGCGAGGCGTTCGATCGCGGGATGAGCACGGAGGACGCGGTCTCGCACGGCATCCGCTCGACCGCCAGCACGGTCACGAGCGCGGCGATCGTGATGGTCGCGGTGTTCGGTGTGTTCGCGACGCTGTCGTCGGTGGTCTTCAAGCAGCTGGGCATCGGCCTGGCCGTGGCGATCCTGCTCGACGCCACGCTGGTCCGGGCGATCCTGCTCCCGGCCACGATGCAGCTGCTCGGCGACAAGAACTGGTACCTGCCGAAGAAGCTCGGCTGGCTGCCGCACATCGAGCACGAGCCGGCTGTCGCGCCGGCCGCCGCCTAACCCTCAACCCCCCTCAAGGGGTCTGACCCCTACCGCGAGAGGACGTCGACCACCCGGTCGGCGTCCTCTGCGTCGTTGTAGAGGTGGAAGCCCACCCGTACCTTGCCTGCGGGCTTGGCCGCCTGGACGCCCGCCGCGCGCAGCGCCTCGACATCTCCGTCGAGGGTCACGATCGCGGAGTTGCCCGGCTCCATCCCCATCGCCGCGCGGAAGCGGTTCGCCAGCCCGACGTCGTGCTCGTGGATCGCCTCGATTCCCACCGCCTCCAGCAGCTCGAGCGCCGGCACCGAGCCGACCCACGAGAACCAGGCGGGGGAGCCGTCGAGGCGGCGGGCGTCGTCGGCCAGCCGCAGCGGCGGGCCGATGAAGGCGTCGTAGGGCTCGCCGGTCGCGAACCAGCTCGCGCCGGCGGGGACGATGCTCTCGAGCCGCTCGGGCGCCACCGCCATCCACGCCGTGCCGCGCGGCGAGATCAGCCACTTGTAGCCGACCGCGAGCAGGTAGTCGAAGCGCGTCGCGTCGAGCGGCAGCCAGCCGGCCGCCTGGCTCGCGTCGGCGAGCGTGATCACGTCGTGGGCGGCCGCCGCGGCGAGGATCGCCTCGACGTCGGCGACCTCGCCGGTCGACATCTGCACGACGCTGAAGGCGGCGACGTCGATCGTCTCGTCGATCGCCTCGGCCAGCTGCGCCGGCGGCACGGTCACGACCTCCACGCCCGGCTGGACCATGAGCGGGAACAGGTTCGACGTGAACTCGATGTTCGGCACCACCGCGCGTGTCCCGGCCGGAAGCGAGGCGGCCACCAGCCCGACGAGGCTCGACACCGACGCGCCGGTCGCCACATGCGACGGCTGCGCGCCGACCAGGCGGGCGAAGGCCGCGCGGGCGCGATCGGTCGTCGCGTTCCAGCCCTCCCAGCTCGTGCGGCCGTGCCGCCAGTCCTCGAGCGCCTGCTGCAGCGCGTCCCACGCCGGCTCTGGCGGCAGGCCGTAGCTAGCGGTGTTCAGGTAGGTGCCCTCAGCGGAGAAGAGGGCCTGGGCTTCGGCGATCGAGGTCAGAGACCAGGAGGATGCCGCACGGTGTAGCCCGACGACGAGCGCATGGCCTGCTGCCAGCGTCCGCCGCTGCCGCCGGCGCCCGTGGTGTCGAAGCGGCGGCCGTGCACGACCATGTACGCGTGCCCGGGGTTCGCGTAGATCGTGATGTAGCGGCCCGGGCCCGGCGCGCCCCATGACATGAACTCGCTCGAGTCCTTCGGCACGCTGAGCAGCCCGCCGCCATGGAGCGCGTAGGAGACCGAGCCGGAGCAGTCGTAGCCGGAGTCGACGAAGCTGCCGTGGCCGCCGCCGTACTTGTACGGCTTGTGTGCGATCCGGTTGCCGGCGTAGATCACGCGGCGAACCGTGATCGGGAGCCCGGAGCGCCGGCGGCCGAGCACGCGGCGCTTGAGCACCTTCGTGATCCCGCTGTGGCCGAGCGCGGACCAGGTCGCGGGGCCGACGATCCCGTCGGCGGTGAGGCCCTTGCCGCGCTGGAAGCTCTTGACCGCCTGGGCGGTCCCTGGCCCGAATATGCCGTCCGCGGCCACGCCGAGCGCGCGTTGCAGCAGCCGGACCGTCCCGCGGCCGACCCGGCTCGAGCGCCCGCGTGAGCGCTTGAGCGCGTGCCAGGTCGCCGGCCCGACGATGCCGTCGGCGGTCAGCCCGTGGCGGCGCTGGAAGCGCTTGACCGCGCGCTTGGTCTGCGAGCCGAAGATGCGGTCCGCGTGCAGGCCGAGGGCCCGCTGGATGAACGCGACGCGGGGCCCCTTGGAGCCCTTCTTGAGCGGGCGCGCAGCGGCCGGCGACGCCGTGCTGAGCACGAGCGCAAGCAGCGCAACCACGAATATGAGGCCCCGGGTGCGCCGGGTGGCCTTGCCCACTTACTCTCCGTCTGTTCGCTTGTACGTCGGTGCCTACGAGGTGAGCTGTCGGGCTCGCGCTCACGCGCTACTCCGCCAAATGGCGGTGATTCGCCCCCGCGGCCACCGGTCGTGCCGCTTCGGTTCCCCCGCTCGCTGCCCCCGGAGGCGCAGCGACTCGGCGGGCGTCGTTCTACCAGTCGAAATCCCTGCTGTTGCAGGATTTCTTGCAGACCGCCGAGCTGGGCGGAGGCCTGCTTTGACATAACTTCGCGCCCCCGTCGAGCGGCTCGGCGTCCGGTTTCCGACATCGGCCTCAACCGTGTGAACCAGACGCCGATGCAAAACGACATGACGTCAATGACCACCGTTAGCTCGGCGGGGAGCCCTCGGCGCTTGATCGCGTCGGGCTCGCTCCGCACGGTCTACCAGCCGATCGTCGACCTCAGCACGCAGGCGCCCGTCGCCTACGAGGCACTCGTCCACGGCCCGCAGGGTTCGCGAGGGTGAAGTACGAGCGGCTCGCCGAGAGCGCGGCGCTGGTCGGCGCGATCGGCTGCGGGCTCGAGGCGGAGCCGGCGCCGGGCGTCCGCGGCGCCGACCTCGACGCCGACGAGGCGTTGCGCGGGGAGTGGGACGTCGCGGTCATCGCGCCGCACTTCGCGGGGGCGTTCGTCGCGCGCGACCTCGGCGACGAGGGCGCGGACGCCGACCGGCGCTTCGACTACTTCGTCACCTACGACCGCGAGCTCGTCGTGGCCGCGGCGCGCACGCTGATGGCGCGCATCGTGGCCCGCTAGCCCCAGCGGATCGGCAGCGCGTCGAGGCCGTAGATGCCGTCGATCGTGCCGTACTCGGGCTCGCCGTCGAGCGCGAGGCCCTGGGTGCGGGGCGCGAGGAAGTTCAACGCCTCCTGCAGCTCCGCGCGCGCGAGGTTCGCGCCGAGGCAGTAGTGGATGCCGGCGCCGAACGTGAGCGGCTTGGCCTTGCGCTCGGCGGTGATGTCGAAGCCGTCGGGCTCATCGTCGCGGTTGCCGGTGAACGCGCACACGAGCACGACGGTGCCCTCGGGGAAGAGCACGTCGCGGTAGGAGACGTCCTCCATCGCGATGCGGGCGGTGAAGGGCGTGATCGGCTCGAAGCGCAGGACCTCGTCGACCGCTTGGGGCGCGAGCTCGGGCTGCTCGGCGAGCAGCGCCCACTGCTCCGGGTGGTCGGAGAACAGCCGCAGCGCGTGGGCCAGCTGCGACTGGGTCGTGTCGACGCCGCCGACCAGCACGTTGAGGACGAGGTTGACGAGCTCGACGTCGGAGAGCCGGTCGCCCTCCTGCTCGGCAGCGATGAGCGTCGAGATGAGGTCCTCGCCGGGCTGCGCGCGGCGGCGGTCGAGCAGCTCGCCCGCGTACGCGTAGAACTCGGTCACCGCCTGCTCGATGGCCGCGCGCTCCTCGACCACTCTCATCCCGAACTGGCGCTGGATCAGGTTCGACCAGTCCCAGAGCTGCCCCGCGTCGTCGAGCGACGCGCCCATGACGGTGGCGATCACCTGGCTCGGATACGGCTTGCAGAGGGCGGCGACGGCGTCGCAGCGGCGGTCGTCTTCCACGCGCGCCCACAGCTCTTCCAGGAAGCCGCGCATGTAGGGCCGCCACTTCTCCACCGCGCGCGGGGTGAAGGCGGGGTTCACGAGCCCGCGCAGCCGCCCGTGGTCCTTGCCGTTGATGTGGAGGATGTTGCGGCGGATCTCCTCGTAGAGCGGACCGTCGTCGATGCCGAAGATCTCGGCGATCTTCAGCCCCGGGAACGTGAACGACTTCGAGCGCAGGAAGAACTCGCCGGCCTCCCGCTCGAGCGTCGCGAACCCGAGCGGCATCGACGCGATCCAGCTCTCCTCGCGCAGCTCGCGCATGGCGGAGTGGAAGCGCTCACCGCGCAGCTCCGGGTCGGCGTAGTCGAAGGAGGGGAGCTCGAGCTCGGTGACGGTCGTCATGGCCGCCGCGAGCCTATGGGTTCGTCCGGGGTCTTGACAAAGCTATGCCGGTCTGAGTACGGTGCGACCCGCATCGACCGAAAACGTTTTTGATGCCTCAGGCCCGCCCGAACATCCACGAGCTTGCCCGCCTCTCCGGCGTCTCCGTCGGCACCGTATCGCGTGCGCTCAACGGCTACGCCGACGTGAGTAAGCAGACCCGCGAGCGGATCATGCGGATCGCCGAGGAGCTCGACTACACACCTGCTGCCGCCGCGCGCACGCTCGTCACCCAGCGCTCGCACGTGGTCGGCGTCTTCCTCGAGACGGGGGAGGGGCACCCCGATGTGCACCACCCGTTCTTCCACGAGGTGCTCGGCGGGCTCAAGCAGTACGCGGGCGGCGCCGGCTATGACCTCCTGATCTTCGCGTCGGAGCGACCCGGCAACGGCTACGGCACCCACTCGTACCTCAAGCGCTGCCGCCACCACAACGTCGACGGCGCGGTGCTGATGGGCACCGACGAGGAGGACCCCGAGACGCGCCGGCTGGTGCGCTCGGACGTCGCCACGGTCGGCGTCGATCTCGAGCTCGAGGGTCCGCTCACGACCACTGTCGTGTCCGACAACGAAGCGGGCTCTGCCGCGGCAGTGCGCCATCTGCACGAGCTCGGGCACCGCCGCATCGCCCACATCAGCGGCATGCTCGACAAGCGCCCGGGCGCCGAGCGCCTGCGCGGCTACCGCCACGAGCTGCAGCGCCTCGGCGTCACCCCCCGCGACGAGTACGTGGGCTACGGCGACTTCTACGTCGACAGCGGCTACGAGGCGATGCGCAAGCTGCTCACGCTCGACGAGCCGCCGACCGCGGTCGTGGTCGCCGCCGACATGACCGCGCTGGGCGCGATCCGCGCCGCCAACGAGGCCGGCCTCGAGGTCCCGCGCGACCTCTCCGTCGTCGGCTTCGACGACATCCAGCTCGCCGAGTACCTGCACCCGCCGCTGACCACGCTGCGCCAGCAGAAGGTCGCCCTCGGCGAGGCGGCCGGCCGCGCGCTGATCCGGCACATCGAAGGCGAGGCCGACGTCCCCGCCGCCGTCACGCTGCCCGTCGACCTGGTCGTCCGCGCTTCGACAGCGCCACCCCGGTGACCCTTTTGTTCGCCGGTTGTCCGCACTGGTTGAGATTTTTTTTGTTGGCTTCCAAAAACGTTTTGGTTCCCTAGGAGGAGAGGAGCAGATGCGACGCAGGATCGCGCCGGTCATGGCGCTCGTCGGGACCGTTGCCGCGCTGTCCGTGGGCGTTGTGGCCTGCGGCGACGACGGCGGCAGCAGCAACAACACCAAGGGCGACCAGGCCAAGCTCGGAGGCACGGTCAAGCTCTGGATCATGCCCAACGGGCCGAAGCCGAAGGAGGACATGGACGCCCTCGTGAAGCCGTTCGAGGAGAAGACGGGCGTCAAGGTCCAGACCGAGGTCGTGGGCTGGGACGTGCAGTTCGACCGCATCCGCAACGCGGCCGTCTCGGGTGAGGCCCCGGACGTGACGCAGGCGGGCACCACGCAGGTCCCGTTCTTCGCGGCGCTGGGCGGCTTCGAGGACATCAACAAGCGCGTCGAGGACGTCGGTGGCAAGGCCGCCTACGCGAACGGTGTGTGGCAGACCACGCAGGTCGTCGGCCGCGACGGCACCTGGGCGCTGCCCTGGTTCACCGAGGCCCGCGCGCTCTACTACCGCAAGGACGCGCTCAAGAAGGCCGGCGTCGACGAGGCGACGGCGTTCACGGACTGGGACGCGTTCCGGGCGACGCTCGAGAAGCTCAAGGCCGTCAAGTCGCTCGGCGGGGAGCCGATCCAGCCGTTCGGCTCGCCGGGCAAGAAGGCGTTCGACCTCGTCCACCACGTGATGCCGTTCGTGTGGGACGCCGGCGGCGCCGAGCTCTCGTCCGACGACAAGAAGTCCACCATCGCGTCCCCGCAGGCCGAGGAGGGCGTCAAGTTCATGGCCGGCCTGCTCGAGTCCGGGCTGTACGACAAGAGCCAGCTCGAACGCGACGGCACGCAGGTCGAGAACCAGTTCAAGGGCGGCCGTCTGGCCGTCTGGATCGGCGGCCCGTGGGTGCTCGGCTCGGTCAAGCGCTCCGACGACGAGAACTGGACGCCGGTGGCACGCAAGAACGTCGGCATCGCGCCGATGCCGGCCGGCCCGGAGGGCAAGGGCTACACGTTTGTCGGCGGCTCGAACCTCATGATGTTCAAGTCGTCGAAGAACAAGGACGCGGCCTGGGCGCTCATGAAGTACCTGTCCCAGGACCAGATCCAGACCGACTATGCGGCGAAGCAGGGGATGTTCCCCTCGCGCATCGAGCCGCAGAAGGCCGCCGGCGAGGAGGACGCCAACTACGGCGCGTTCTTCAAGGCGATCCAGCAGGGGCGCACCTACGCGCCGATCCCCCAGTGGGGGCCGATCGAGCAGGCCTACAAGGCCCGCTTCGGCAACATCCTCGACCAGGCCGGCGGCGGCTCGATCAGCGACGCCGACATCGAGAAGCAGCTGCAGGGCGCACAGAAGGAAGCCGACGCACTGCTGGCCCAGGGCACGGGCTGACCCGACCGTTCCCTGAGGCATGAGCACGCCGTCCGTGATCGAGGGCCGTGACGACGTCCGGCTCACCCACCCGGTGCCGCGTCTGCGGCGCCGGGTGGGCGCGGCGGCGGCCCGCCGGCGCCTGGCCGTGGCGCTGTGCGCGCCGGCCGCCCTGTTCATGCTGCTCGTCCACGGGCTGCCCGCGGCCGGCGGCCTGTATCTGAGCTTCAAGCAGCTCAACACCTTCACGTTCGCGATGCTGTTCCACGCGCCGTCGGCGGGGCTCAGCAACTACAGCGCGATCCTGTTCGACGCCGACTCGCCGCTGCGCCCGGGCTTCTTCGGCGCGGTGCAGAACACGGCCGTCTACACCTTCTTCACCGTCGGCGGGACGCTCGTCGGCGGGCTCGCGGTGGCGGTGCTCATCAACCGCCCGATCCGCGGCCAGCGGCTGATCCGCACGCTGATGCTGACGCCGTGGATCGTGCCGAGCTTCGTCGTCGCGCTGCTGTGGCAGTTCATGTGGCAGAGCGACGTCGGGATCGTCAACAAGATCCTCGTCGACTACACGGGGCTGCTGAACCACCGGCCGGTCTGGCTGAGCGGCGAGGCCTCGCTGTGGGCGATCATCATCCCCTCGATCTGGCGCGGGCTGCCGTTCGCGATGCTGATCTTCTTCGCGGGGCTGCAGGCGATCCCGCCGGAGCTCGCCGAGGCGGCCGCGATCGACGGCGCCGGCCCGATCCGGCGCTTCCGCTACATCACGCTCCCGCTGCTCCGGCCGCTGATCGCGATCCAGCTCTTGTTCGGCGTCATCTACGCCGCCTACCAGTACGCGATCCCGGTCGTGATGCTCGGCTCGACGCCGGGGCCGAACGCCGACCTGATGATGACCCTGATCGTCCGCCAGTCGTTCCAGAACAACCTGTTCGGGTTCGGCGCGGCCGCCTCGGTCCTGCTGACGCTCGTGATGTTCGTGTGGGTCGCCGTCTGGTGGCGCACGTTCCGCCGCGACCTGGAGGTGGCGGCATGACCGGCATCGCTCTGTCCCCGCGTACGCGCAAGCGCGTGAACGCGCGGTTGCTCGACGCGCTCACCTGGCTCGTGCTGATCGTGATGCTGGCGCCGGTGGCATGGCTGCTCATCGCCTCGACGCAGACCAAGCTGCACCTGGCGACCGGCGAGATCGACGTGCTGCATCCGACGTTCAAGGCGTTCCGCCAGATGTGGCAGACCGTCGACTTCGAGAAGTACTTCGTCAACTCGCTCGTGATCTGCGGCGCGGCGGCGCTGCTGGCGACCGCGTTCGCCTCGTCGGCCGGCTATGCCCTGGCGCGCTTCAAGTTCCCGGGCGCGCGGCCGTTCGGGCTCGCGGTGGTCGGCACGCAGCTGATCCCCGGCTCGCTGTTCCTGCTGCCGGTGTTCATGGGCTTCATCTGGCTGAAGCAGAACACGCCGATCCAGCTGTTCGACACCCAGATCGGGATGGTGCTCGTCTACACCGCGTTCTTCACGCCGGTGGCGATCTACTTCATGCGCTCGTTCTTCCTGGCGCTGCCGCGGGAGCTCGAGGACGCCGCGCTGGTCGACGGCTGCTCGCCGTTCGGGGCGTTCTGGCGGATCGTGCTCCCCAACGCGCTGCCGGGGCTGGTCGCGACGTTCGTGTACGCGTTCCTGTTCGCGTGGGACGAGCTGCTGTTCGTGACCGCTTTGACCCAGACCCGCGCCGAGACGATCCCGATCGGGATCCGCAACTTCATCGGCAACTACTCGCAGGAGTACTCGCAGCTGATGGCGGCCGGTGTCGTCTCGACACTGCCGGTGCTGCTCGCCTTCTTCCTGACCCAGCGCTGGCTCGTGCGCGGGCTGACGGCGGGGGCCGTGAAGGGGTGATCCGCTTCGGGGCGGCGACCGCGGCGTACCAGATCGAGGGCGCCGTCCGCGAGGGCGGGCGCGGCCCCTCGATCTGGGACGACTTCTGCCTGCTGCCCGGGCGGGTGGCCGACGGTCATTCGGGCGAGGTGGCCTGCGACCACTACCACCACCGCTGGCGCGGCGATCTGGATCTGATGGCCGCCCTGGGGCTGGAGACGTACCGCTTCTCGATCGCGTGGCCGCGGGTGCAGCCCGAGGGGCGGGGGCCGCTGAACAAGCGCGGCGTGGCTTGGTATCGGCGGCTCGTCGAGGGGCTGCTCGCGCGCGGGATCGAGCCGGTGGCGACCTTGGACCACTGGGATCTGCCTTCCGCCCGGCAGGCCGTGGGCGGGTGGGCGGCGCGCGACACCGCCGAGCGCTTCGCCGACTACGCGGGGCTGATGGGGGAGCAGCTGGGCGACGTGGTGAGCGACTGGATCACGCACAACGAGCCGTGGGTGGTCGCCTTCCTCGGGCACGCCGAGGGCGTCAAGGCGCCGGGGATCCAGGACTGGGTGACGGCGCTGCGGGCGTCGCACCACCTGCTCGTCTCGCACGGGTGGCGGTCGGGGCGCTGCGGGCGGCGGGAGCGCCGCGGGTCGGGATCACGTTGAACCTCGCGCCGGTGCACCCGGCAAGCGGATCCGAGGAGGACCGGGCGGCGGCGCTGCGGATGGACGGCTACCTGAACCGCTGGTTCCTCGACCCGCTGTTCCGGGGCCGCTACCCCGAGGACATGGTGGCGCTGTTCTCGCGGCGCTACGGGCCGCTGGAGTGCGGGCTCGAGGGCGATCGCGCGCTGATGTCGGCGCCGATCGACTTCCTCGGCGTCAACTACTACATGCCGAAGCGCGTGCGGGCGTCGTTGAACCACGGCCCGCTGGGGATCGAGGAGATCCGCGGCGGCGCCGGCGTGACCGCGATGGGGTGGGAGGTCGAGCCCGACGGGCTGCACTCCCTGCTGCTCCGGATCCGGCGCGACTACGGCTCGATCCCGATCTACATCACCGAGAACGGGGCGGCCTACGACGACGCGGAGGTCGTCAACGGGACGGTCGACGACCTCGAGCGGACCGCCTACCTCCGCGACCACCTCATGGCATTGGAGCGGGCGGTCGCGGACGGCGTGGACGTGCAGCGCTACTACGCGTGGTCGCTGCTCGACAACTTCGAGTGGGAGCACGGGTACGGCAAGCGCTTCGGGATCGTGCGGGTCGACTACGAGACGCAGCGGCGGATCCCGAAGCGCTCGGGCCTCTGGTACCGCGATTACATCGCGCAGGCGCGAGGCCGCCTAGGCTCCGCCGTGTGACGATCTCGCTGCGGCCGCAAGGGCCGTTCTCCTTGCCGGCGCCGTTGTCTGTCGCCTTGACGGACGACGGGGGAGAGCCGGTCGCGTTCCGGGCGGTGTGGACGGGCGAGGCGGTCGACGTCGACTTCGTGTCGGACCTGGCCCCGACGCGGGTCGAGGCCCACGCGGCGCGGGTGCTGTCGCTGGACGTCGACGCGCGCGACCTCCCTTCTCTCGCCGACCGCGACCCTGTCCTCGCCGACCTGTTGGCGGCCGCCGACGGCCGACGCCCGGTCTGCTTCGGCACGCCGTTCGAGGCGGCCGTGTGGGCGGTGCTGTCCCAGCGCGTCTCGATGGCACAGGCGAGGCGCGTGAAGGAGGCGCTGGCGGCGGAGCTCGGCACGCGGATGGAGATCGGGGGAGAGGAGGTCGTCGCGTTCGCAGGCCCGGCGGCGCTCGCGTCGCTCGAGTCCTTCCCCGGCGTCTGGGCGTCGAAGCTCGAGCGCATCCGCGGGTTGGCCGCCGCCGCGCTCGCGGGCGACCTCGACCCAGCGTTCCTCCGCTCCCTGCCTATGGAGGAAGCGCTCGAACACGTCCAATCGCTGCCGGGCATCGGCCCCTTCGGAGCCACGCTCGTCCTCGCGCGCGGAGCCGGCCACCCGGACGTCCCACCCCCGACCCTCCGCCGCTTCCGCCAGGCGGTCGCCTCCGCCTACGGCCTGCCGGAGGAGCCCGACGTCGCAAAGCTCGCCGAGCTCTCCGAGACCTGGCGCCCCTACCGAGCCTGGGTCACCTACCTCCTCCGGAGCACCGCTCCGAGCTGATTTCCGCCGCTCCTGATGCGAACATACGTTCGTGCACGGAGCGGAGATCAGGGAGGAGGCGCTCCGGCTCGTCGCCGCCGGAGTGAACGACTGCGAGGTCGCGCGGCGCCTCGGGATCGCCCGCACGACCGTGCGCGACTGGCGCCGGCCTCGCTACTTCTCGCGCCTAGCGAAGTGCCCGCGCTGCGGCGACCGCCTCCGGTCGCTCGCATTCTCCGATCTCGACTACGCCGAGTTGCTCGGTCTCTATCTCGGCGACGGGCACATCACGGAGCTTGCGCGGACGGAGCGCCTGCGGGTCTTCCTCGACGCGCGATACGCGACGATCGTCGCGGAGACAGAGTCCCTGCTTCGGCGTTGCTTTCCGCACAACGTCGTCGGTCGCGTCGTCTTCCATCGCGGCGCGGAGGTCGTGCTGCACGTCTATTGCAGTCACCTCACATGCCTCTTTCCTCAACACGGCCCAGGCAAGAAGCACGAACGACGGATCCTGCTCGAGGATTGGCAGCAGAGCATCGTCGACGCCGAGCCCTGGGCCTTTCTGCGCGGTTGCATTCGTTCGGACGGGTGCGTATTCGTCAACCGCACCGGGCCCTACGAGTACCTCAGCTACGGCTTCGCGAATTACTCTTCTGACATTCTCGACCTGGTTGAGACAACCTGTCGCGCGCAGGGATTGCGGCCGTGCCGCTACGCGCGCGCGATCAGGCTGAACCGGCGCGCGGATGTGGCGCGGTTGCTCGAGCACGTCGGCCGAAAATCCTGAGCGGCGAACCGCTAATCTTGGCGTCGAGCGGCTGTGGCGGAACGGCAGACGCGCCGGCTTCAGGTGCCGGTGGGGGCAACCCCGTGGAGGTTCGAATCCTCTCAGCCGCATCGCCTCGCCGGACGCCGTCACTCCGGCCTCAGCCCGCGCAGGCTCAGCCAGCCTCGCCCCCGCTGAACGCCCGCCGTTGCTACCCTGAGCGCCGGTCCCGCGCCGCTATCGTCTAGGGGACTAGGACGCCGCCCTCTCACGGCGGAAACCGGGGTTCGAATCCCCGTAGCGGTACCTCACGAACCCGCCTCTCGAGGCGGGTTTCGTCGTTCTAGGGCGGTTGCCGCTCAAGAAATATGCACCGGACAGGCCCGAGGGTGTATACCGCTGGGAGACAGGGACCTGTCGCCACGACGCGCGTAGGGGGCTGCGCCCGCCAGTCAGATCCACGGGGCCACGGCAATTGGGCCGCGTACGGTGCCGGCGCGTCCGCGTCGGCGCGATCCGTCGACCCCGGAAGGGGACTGTGTATGCGTGGACGAAGGTGGCTCGCGGTAGCGATCGCGGCAGGGTCGATCACGACCGGAGTGGCGATCGCCGGCTCGGGCAAGTCCGAGACGACGGCCGTCATGGGGACCTTCAAGGTCGAGGCGGTCGGGAAGGTCAAGGAGCGCCAGTGCGACGCGAAGCACGTGAGCACGAAGGCCCGCTTCGAAGGCGACCAGACCAGCTCGGATCCCCGCCTCACGGGTCGGCTCGAGGTCGAGGCGACGTCCGTCGTCAGCACGAAGAACGGCTACGGCCGCTCGAAGGGCACGTTCGTGCTCCGCAAGACCTACAGCCCCGGCGTGTCGTTCCGCGGTGAGTTCGTCGCGGTGCTGGAGCCGGACGGTGGGGGCGAGGGCTTCCTGACCGGGGAGTCGAGGGGCAGGCATCCCGTGCAGCTGCTGGCCAACTTCAACTTCGACCAGACCTCGCCCGGCCACCTCAGCGGCGAGTTCGGGACCGACAGTCAGCTGAACTCGCCGTACTCCCAGGAGGACCAGGACCCGGCGATCCTCACCAACGCGTGCTTCGACCACCACCACCACGGAGGAGGCGGCCACCACTGAACCTCCCGACCTGCGCCGGGACCTGGTCGATAGGTTCCGGCGCACATCGAACCTAGGGGGCACGATGCAAGGGGTACGACGTTCCCTGCTCGCCTGTGCGATCGCGGCGAGCGCGATGACCGCTGCTCCGGCAGCGGCGGCGGACCGGCAAGCGGGTGACCGAGTGGTCTCCGCGAGCGGGACGAAGCAGATCGACGGGCAGACCGCCTAGGTGGAGGTCCTGGTGGAGGTCCCGTCCGGTCAGAGTGCGAGCGCGGCGAAGAGCCGGGCGCTCGAGAAGCAGAACGCCAGCGCCAAGTCGTCGCGGTACGCGACCACCGGCCTGGTGTGGGACAACGCAACCGCGACGCAGCGCTACAACCCGTCCGGCCAGCCGGTCAGCGGGCAGAGCGCGCTCGTCAACACGCAGTCGACGTGGAACAGCGCCGGGTCGAGCTTCCGGTTCGTCAACGGCGGCACGACCAGCACCTGTCCGTCCCTCATCCCGGGCTGCGCGGGAGGCCAGCGCTGGGATGGAGAGAACGGCGTGGGCTGGGCGGCGCTTGAAGACGGCACCCTTGGCGTGACCATCTACAACCCGTCGATCGACGAGGCCGACATGGGCATCAACAACCGCTACGCCTGGAACCTCGGGTGCCAGGAGTTGTCGACGTCCTACGACCTCCAGACGGTGATCCTGCACGAGAACGGCCACGTCCTCGGGCTTGACCACTCGAACGACACCGGCTCGGTGATGTACCCGTCCTACCAGCAGGCCGACTGCACGCTGGGTCAGGACGACATCGACGGGATCCGGGCGCTCTACCCGTAGGGCGAGCCGGTTGGGGCGGCGCCGATCCGGCGCCGCCCCCATGCCGTATCCCGGTTGAGCCGGTCCGGGCGGGGTAGGCCTAGAGCCATGTCCCGAACCACACGCAGAGATCTCGTCAAGCTCGGCGCTGCCGCGACGCTCGCCGCCGGCGCCACCGCCGCGCCCGCGGCCGCCCGCCCGCGTCACCGCCACGGCCGCGACCTTCCGATCGGCTACCCGCTCGGCCCGTTCACGCGCGACAAGGCCAACCCGATCCTCAAGCCGGGCACCCAGCCGTGGGAGTCGAAGTTCGTCTTCAACCCCGCCGCGATCGTCCGCAACGGGCTGATCCACCTGCTCTACCGCGCCCAGGGGCCGGACGGCCGCTCCTCGATCGGCCTCGCCACCTCCTCCGACGGCGTCCACTTCAAGCGCCGGAGCGAGCCGGTGCTCGTCGCCACCGAGCCCTACGAGCTCCCCGGCGGCTGTGAGGACGCGCGGATCGTCGAGCACAACGGCACCTACTACATGACCTACACGGGCTACGACGGCGTCAGCGCGCGCCTGTGCCTCGCCACGTCACGCAACCTCCTGAGCTGGACCAAGTATGGCCCGCTCTTCCCCGACTTCGTGACGCGCGACGTCGACAAGCCGTGGAGCAAGTCCGGCGCGATCCTCACGAAGCGCCTGAAGGGCAAGTACTACATGTACTTCGGCGACAAGGACATCTACTACGCCACGTCGCCCGACCTCATCCACTGGACGCCCGGCCCGGTCGACGATCCGGTCATGCGCCCCGAGCCCGGCACCTACAGCGAGGAGCTGCTCGAGCCCGGGCCGCCGCCGCTGATCACCGACAACGGCTACATCCTGCTGATCCACAACGCGGCCGCCAAGGATCCCGACGGCAAGCTGATCTACCGCGCCGGCCAGGCGCTGATCGATCCGGCCAAGCCGACCGAGGAGCTCGCGCGGCTGACCACGCCGTTCCTCGTCCCGGAGACGCCGGAGGAGACCGAGGGCCAGGTCAACAACGTCGTGTTCGTCGAGGGCCTCGTCGCCTGGCGCGGCGAGTGGCTCCTCTACTACGGGCAGGGAGACGCCGGGGTCGGCGTCCTGCACGGGCGCGCCTAGCGCGAAGGCCGCATCACTCGGTCGCGCTGCGCGTTCTGGACTCGCGCAGTGTGCTTGCCGACCGGAACTAGCCCCGCCGTCGCTTCGCCTGGGCCTCTTCGTTCTCGACGCGCTCGCGGAGCGTGCCGGCGATCGCGAAGCCGATCAGCGCCGTCACGAACAACGGGAAGACCACGAACCACACGGCGACCGCGGCGATGTCGTACGCCCAGGCGGGCGAAAAGGCGAAGACCAGCGACATGGCCGGGATGCTACCCGACCACCTCCCCGACTTCGGCCTGCACGCGCTCCGCGATCCGCTCCGCCGCCTCGAGCAGCCAGATCACGCGGCCGAGGTCCTCGATGAAGCCCGGCACGTAGACGACGAGGAAGCCCGCGCGCAGCTCGATGTGCGGCCGCATCGGGTGCTCGGAGAGCCACACGATCGTCTTCGGGTCGAACAGCTCCCGCAGCCGGCCGTCGTCCTGCTCGCGCGCCACCTGCAGGTCGTACGCGTCGCAGAACTCGGCGCTCTCCAGCTCGACCTCGCGCAGCCCGCGCCCGCGCAGCCAGTCGTGGCCGCTCAGCAGGTTGCGGTCCTCGCGCAGGTACACGCCGGGGAACAGCGCCATCGAGTCGGGCATGTCGATCAGGCAGATCGTGTAGCGGTGGCTGGAGTAGCGAGCCTGCCCCTTGTCGTCCTCGCCCTCCTTGACGTCGTAGCGGTACTGGGCGAGCCGAGCCGTCAGCCCGGTGTCACCCAGCGGGCCCATCAGCTCGTGCTTCCAGAACCGCCGGTCGCCGGCGTGGAGCAACGGCGTCGTGGTCTCGAGCGCGGTCGGGTCGTAGAAGGGCTGGAAGCCGATCGAGCTCGCGACGTGATCCCAGAACGCCATCTCGGCGTGCCGGTCGGCGAGCCACCAGACGACGCCGAGGACGATCAGCACGAGAGCGACCGGCGCGGCGGCGGCGCCCGCGAAGCCACCCGCGTACGCGCCCGCCAGCAGCGCGATCGAGGCGCCGACCACCAGCACGGTGATCGTGGCCGGCCTCCCCAGCGTCGCGCGGAACCAATCGTCGCGGCCGGCGTTCGCGTTGGCGGGGCCCATCAGAACGCGACGGCGGGGACCGCGCGCTCGGCGGGCGAGTCGAGCTGGAACAGCTCGCGCGGGGTGAACTTGCTGCCCGCCACGATCGAGTTGGGGAACAGCTGGATGCGGGTGTTGTACGCGTTGACGTTGGCGTTGAAGATCCGGCGCGCGGCCTGGATCTGGTCCTCGAGCTCGGACAGCTCGGCCATCAGCTGCTGGTAACTCTGGGCGGCGCGCAGCTCGGGGTACTGCTCGGCGACCACGCGGACGCCCTGCAGCGCGGAGCCGAGCAGCTCCTCGGCCGCGGCGCGGTCCGGGCCGGAGCCTGCCGACATGGCGGCGGAGCGGGCGTGCGTGACGGCGGCGAGCGTCGCGCTCTCGTGCGCGGCGTAGCCCTTGACGGTCTCGACCAGGTTGGGCACGAGGTCGTGGCGCCGCTTGAGCTGGACGTCGATCCCGCTCCAGGCCTCGTCGACCTTGTTGCGGGACTTGATGAAGGAGTTGTTGGTGACGACGACCCACAGCCCGGTGAGCACGGCGAGGCCGACGACGACGTAGAGAGCGGTCATGTGGCACTTATCGGCCGACGCCTGGCATACCTTCACGTTTCGATGAGACCGCACGGGCGCTTCCTGGCCGGCGAGGTGGGCGAGCTCGCGGGCGTGACCGGCAACACGGTCGGCCAGTGGGCGCGCCGCGGGCTCATCCGCTCCTCGCAGTCGGAGGGCGAGCCGCGCGTCTACTCGATCGAGGACATCAATGAGGCGACCGTGGTCGCGGAGCTGCTGGCCCGCGGCGTGCGGCACGTCGACGTCCACCGCGCGAGCGAGCGCCTGGCCGAGAAGTACGGGGCGTGGCCGCTGTCGGACGCGCCGCTCGGCACGATCATCGAGGACGGCGGGCGCCCGCGGATCGTCCTACGCGAGCGCGACGCGATCTACGAGCTCGTCGTCCGCGGCTGGCAGCTGATGGCCGCGCCCCCGCCCGTGGACGAGGTCCGCGTCCACCTCCATCACTGATTCCGGGTGACCTTGCGCGCGGCCTTGCCGACCGGCGAGCCGTCGATCGCCTCGCCGACGGTGCCGAGCGCGGTGGCGGCGCCGTGGCCGGCGCGCCCGAGGAGCGAGCTCTCGGCGGGGCGGATCGCGTCGTCGGGGTCGTCGGCGAGCGCGACCGCGGCGTGGCGGACGGCGTCTCGCGCCGCGGCGATCTCGTCGCGCCAGTGGTGATGGAAGGCGGCGAGCGGCTCGTCCCCGCGCTTGTCGGCGAGCGCCGCGAGGTACTCGAGCAGCGTGGCGACGTGCTCGGCGTCGAGCACCGCGAGCCGCAGCGCCTGGTTGCGCTCGAGCACGAGGTCGCCGGCGGTGTTGCGCAGCCCGGCCAGCCGGGAGCCGACGGTCTGTGCGGCGGGGAAGCCGTGAAGGCCGCGCTCGGCGGTCTGCTTCGCCAGCTCGGTGACCATCGCGCGGGCGACGGCGGCGCCGTCCTGCAGCGCACGGGCGGGCGGTTCGCCGAGACGGTCGCCGAGCCGCCACCAGTGGCCGGCGAGCTGGCGCCCGGTGGCGTGGAGCTCGCGCAGCGCGCGGTGCTCCGCGCGGTACATGCTCACCGGTACTTCCCGGGCTCCCACAGCGGCTCGCTGCCGCCGTTGGCGCCGCGCGAGAGGATGAAGAGGAGGTCCGAGAGGCGGTTGAGGTAGCGCACGCACTCGCGGTTGACGTCGTCGCCGCAGTCGATCGTGCGGCGCTCGGCGCGGCGGCAGACCGTGCGGCAGACGTGCAGGTGCGCGGCAGCGGGCGTGCCGCCGGGGAGGACGAACGACTTCAGCGGCTCGAGCGTGGCGTTGACCTCGTCGCAGGCGTGCTCGAGCCACTCGGTCTGCTCGGGCACGAGGCGAAGCCGCTCGCGGTCGCCCCCGTGGGGGACGGAGATGTCGGCGCCGACGTCGAAGAGGTCGTTCTGGACCCGGCGGAGCCAGTCGGCGTAGGGCATGTCGGGGACCGTGAGGGCGACGCCGAGCAGCGCGTTGAGCTCGTCGACGGTGCCGTAGGCCTCGATCCGCGGGTGCGTCTTGGGCACCCGGCTCATGTCGCCCAGGTGGGTCTCGCCGTCGTCGCCGAGGCGGGTGTAGATGCGTGTGAGATTCACGGTCATGACGCCCGGCGGACGGTAACATCCCGCCCGACAAGGTCGGTGGATCAGGGAAGCCGGTGAGAGACCGGCGCGGACCCGCCACTGTGACCGGGGATGCCGAACGCAAGCGGCGTAAAGCCGCAGCCACTGGACGCCACGTGCGTCCGGGAAGGCGCGGATCGGTCGGGCCCGGAAGCCAGGAGACCTCCCTCCGACCACAAAGCCGGAAACCCTCGTGGAAAGGGGTGGCTCATCTCCATGCACAAGCTCATCGCCGGCCTGGCGGCCGGTCTCGTCGTGCTCGTCGCGGCGCCCGTGGCGCTCGGCGCGAACGTCGTGGTGCGGGTCGAAGGGACGCCGGACACGCTGCTGCCGCGGACCGCGACGTCGACGACGACCGGCACCTTCACCAAGGACGGCAGCCCGTCGCACCAGTGCGCGCGCAACAGCGCCACCGGGGCGCTCGAGGCGGCGACGGGCGGCAACTGGGCGGGGCGCTGGGCGTCCTTCGGCGACTACGAGATCCAGACCATCCGCGGTGAGACGCACAAGTCCGAGGCCGGCGACACGTCCGGCACCTACTGGTCGTTCTGGCTCAACTACAAGTTCTCGAGCACCGGCGGGTGCGGGACCCCGGTGCAGGACGGCGACGACGTCCTCTTCTTCCCGAGCTGCTTCGGATGCGCGAAGGAGCCGACGCCGCTGCGGATCGCCGGGATCCCCACCACGGCGGCGCAGGGCCAGGTCTTCGGCGTGCGCGTGGTGCAGTACGGCGTGACGTTCGACTCGGCGTTCAACGCGACGACGACGATCGCGCCGGCCGCGGGCGCGGCGGTGAACGCGGGCGGCCATCTGTTCACCGCGGGCGCCGACGGCATCGCGCACGTGCGAGTGGACACGCAGGGTGTGGCCGGCGTGCGCGCGGCGAAGGACGGCTTCGTGCGCTCGGCGACCGAGCCGGTGTGCGTGAACTGCGGCACGACGCCGCCGCCGGGCTCGCCGGGCGCGGCCGACACCAAGGGGCCGGCGACGACGCTGGGCATCAAGAACGGCAAGGTCTTCTCGCGCAAGAAGGCGCCGCGGACGCTGCGCGGCAAGGTGGCCTCGGATCCGTCGGGCCTGTCCGCGGTGAAGATCCGCCTGCTGCGCAAGGACGGCAAGAAGTGCTCGTTCTTCTCGGGCGGTCGCGAGCGGTTCCGCAAGACCCACCTGTGCTGGCACGGCGCCTTCTTCAAGATCGGCGATCGCGATGACTGGTCGTACCTGCTGCCGAAGCGGCTCGGGCGCGGGCGCTACCGGCTCGAGGCCTACGGGATCGACGGCGTGCTGAACCGCGGCCCGATCAAGCGCGTCGGGTTCCGGGTGCGCTGATGAGGCGGCTGCTGTTGGCTGCCGCGGTCTTCGCGCTCGCCGTCCCGGCTCCGGCCGGGGCGGCGAGCGTGCAGCTGATGGTGGTCGGGAAGACGCGCGTGCTGCGCGAGGCGGGGCCGGTGCGCCTGAAGCCGCGGTCGGTGCGGGTCGGCGGGCGGCGCTGCGCGCTGGGGCGGACGCCTCTGTCGGTGCTCGCCGCCACGCGATTGAAGGTGCGGTTGCGCGACTACGGCGCGTGCGGGCGGTCGGCTCGCGATGCCGGCTCGCTGTACGTGCGCGCGGTGGCGGGCGAGCGGGCGAAGGGCGCGTCGGGCTGGGTCTACAAGGTCGGGCGCCGGGCGGGGACGACGGGCGCGGCCGATCCGTCCGGGCCGTTCGGGCACGGGCGGTTGAAGCGCGGCGCGCGGGTGCTGTGGTTCTGGTGTGCGCAGACGGGCGGCGAGGCGTGCCAGCGGACGCTCGAGGTGTCGTCGGCCGGGTCGGTCGGCGCCGGCGGCATGCTGGCGGTGACGGTGCGCGGCTACGACGACAACGGGAACGGCGTGCCGGTGGCGGGGGCGACCGTGCGGCTCGGGGCGGCGACGGCGGTCACGGATGCGAGCGGCGTGGCTCACGTCGTCGCTCCGGCGGCGGGCGCGTATCGGCTGACTGCCGAGCGCGACGGCATGGTGCGGTCGTGGCCGCGGAAGGTGACCGTGGCGTGAGACGGCTGCTCCCGCTTCTTCTCCTCCTCGTTGTCGCCGGCTGCGGCCTGGGCTCGGGCGGCTCGTCGTCCTCCTCCTCGGGTGGCGGCAAGACCGAGCTGACGGTCTCGCGCGACTTCGGCGCCGAGGAGATGGGGCACTCCGACCGTAAGACGGTCCCCGGCGGCGAGACCGTCATGCGCCAGCTGCAGCGCAAGTTCACGGTCGAGACGCGCTACGGCGGCGGCTTCGTGCAGGAGATCGACGGGGTCGGCGGCGGTCGCCAGAACGGGCGGCCGGTCGACTGGTTCTTCTACGTCAACGGGATCGAGTCGGGCACCGGCGCGGCGTCGCGCAAGCTCTCGCCGGGCGACCGCGTGTGGTGGGACCGCCACGACTGGGGCGAGGCGATGCGGATCCCGGCGGTCGTCGGCTCGTTCCCGGAGCCGTTCACCTCGGCCGCCCGCGGCAAGAAGATCCCGATCCGGATCGACTGCGCCGACGACGCGGTGAAGGACTGCCGCGAGGTCCGCAAGCGGGTCGAGGCCGCGGGCGCGGTGGTCGGCGGGACCGGCACGGTCGGCACGCGCGCCGGCCCTGAGGTGCTGCGGCTGCTGGTCGGGCGCTGGTCCGAGGTCAAGGCCGACCCGACCGCCGCGCGGATCGAGCAGGGGCCGAAGGTCTCGGGCGTGTTCGCGCGGCCGGGCAAGGACGGCAAGACGATCGCGCTGCTCGACTCGCGGGGCCGGACGGTGCGGACGCTCGGCGCCGGCGGCGGCCTCGTGGCGGCGACGCAGTTCCTCGACCAGAAGCCGACGTGGGTGGTCACCGGCACCGACGCCGTGGGCGTCGCCTCGGCGGCGGCGGCGCTGGTGGAGTCGCGGCTGAAGGACCACTTCGCGGTCGCGGTCCAGAAGGGCCAGGGCGTGCCGGTCCCGCTGCCGGTCGACATAACGGAGACGCCGTGACGTACCGGCGGCGCTCGTCGCCCCTCCACGCGGCTCGGGCGGGCGTCGGGTCCCTGTACTGCGTGGTCCTCGCGGGCGTGGCGCTCTCGTTCGAGCACCCGCTGATCCTCGTGGCGCTGCTGCTCGCGGTGCTGCTGGCGGCGGCGGGCGCGCAGGTGCTCGGCCCGGTGGCGCGCTCGCTGCTGTGGGGGCTGCCGTTCGCGCTCGTGATCGCGGGGGTCAACGCGCTTGTGGTGCGAGACGGGCTGACCGTGATCGCGCGCTTCGGCGAGCTGCCGCCGCTGGGGCAGATCGACGTGACGCTCGAGGCGACCGCCTACGGCGGCGTGCTGGCGCTGCGCGCGCTGATCGTGATCGCGTGCTTCGCGCTGCACTCGGCGGCGGTCGACCCGGACGAACTTCTGCGCGCGTTCCGGCGCCTCTCGTTCCGGTCGGCGCTGACGGCCGCGCTGGCCACCCGCATGGTGCCGGTCCTCGCTCGCGACGCCCGGCGCTTCCGCGACGCGCAGCGCTGCCGCCCGGGCCCGCCCGCGTCGCGGCTCGCGCTGGCGCGGGCGGTGACGGCGGGGGCGCTCGACCGGGCGGTCGACGTCGCCGCCACGCTCGAGGTGCGTGGCTACGGCGGCAGCGGCCGCCCTGCCCGCCGGGTGCGGCCGTGGTCGCGCCACGACCTCGCGTTCGTGGTCTCCGCCGCCGTGCTGGTGGCGCTCGGCGCCGCGGCTGCGCTGGGCGGGTGGGAGACCTTCGCGGCGTACCCGCGGCTCGTCGTGCGGGTTGGTGGCTCCGAGCTCGCCCTGTGTGCCGCGCTCTGCGTCGTGGCCTTGCTCCCCTTCGCCGACCGCAAGGGGATCGGCGGATGAGCGAGCTCGTCCTCGAGCACGTCACCTATTCGTATCCCGGCGTGGAGCGGCCGGCGCTCGTGGACATCTCGCTCCGGATCGAGCCCGGCGAGTTCGTCGTGCTCGCGGGCGGCTCCGGATCGGGCAAGTCGACGCTGCTGCGTGCGGCAGCGGGGCTCGTGCCGCACTTCCACGGCGGCGAGTTCGCCGGGCGGCTGGTCGCGGGCGGGCTCGACTCGCGCGAGCACGGGCCGGCGGAGTTGTCCGCCGTCGCGGGCTCGCTGTTCCAGGACCCGGAGACGCAGGTCGTGATGGGCACCGTCCGCGCGGAGCTCGCGTTCCCGCTCGAAAACCGCGGCTGGGGCGCGGCGGCGGTCGCGCGCGGGGTGGAGGAGGCGGCGCTCGCGCTCGGCGTCGCGGGGCTGCTCGACCGCTCGACGCACGAGCTGTCGGGCGGCGAGCTGCAGCGGGTCGCGCTCGGCGCGGCCCTGGCGGGCCGGCCGCGGCTGCTCCTGCTCGACGAGCCGACCTCTCAGCTCGACCCCGTCGCCGGCGACGAGCTGCTCGGCGTGCTGCGCCGGGTCAACGAGGAGTGGGGGACCGCCGTCGTGCTCGCCGAGCACCGGCTCGAGCGCTGCCTGGCCGCCGCCGACCGCGTGATCGCGCTGGAGGAGGGCGCGATCGCGATCGACGCCGACCCTCGCGGCTTCCTCGAGCAGGCACCGCCCGCGCTGCAGACCCCGGGCGCGCGCCTGTTCGCCGCCGCAGGCCTCACCCCGCCGCCGGTCGCGGTGAAGGACGCCCGCGCAGCGCTGCGCGCCCGCGCGCTGGGTGGGACCGCGGAGGGGCCCGTTCCGGCGGCCGCCGACGGGCCTCGGTTCGCCGCGCCGGGAGGGGCCGCCTTCGCGGGAGCCGCCGCCGGAAAGACTTCCCTCCGGGCTCGCCTTCGCCGGCCGAAGGCCCTCTCGGCGCTCGCGTTCGACGGCGTCTGGCTCGAGATCCCGCGCGGGCCGGCGGTGCTGCGCGGCGTCGACCTCTCGCTCGCTCCCGGGGAGCGGGTCGCGCTGATGGGGCGCAACGGCGCGGGGAAGTCGACGCTGCTGCGGCTCGCCGCCGGGCTGACGCCGCCGACCCGCGGCCGGATCGAGCGTGGCGGCCGCGTCTCGCTGCTGCTGCAGAACCCCGGCGACTATCTGGTGGCCGAGCGGGTGGGGGAGGAGCTGCCCTCCGAAGCGCTCGCGGCCGCCGGGCTCGCCTCGCTCGCGGACCGCCACCCGCGCGACCTCTCCGGCGGCCAGCGCCAGCGGCTCGCGCTCGCGATCGTGCTGCAGGGCGAGCCGGCCGCGGTCGTCTGCCTCGACGAGCCGACCCGTGGCATGGACCGCGGCCACAAGGACGCGCTCGCCGCGCACCTGCGCGAGCTCGCGGCGGCGGGGAGCGCGGTGCTCGTCGCCACCCACGACGCCGAGTTCGCGGCGCTGTGGGCCGAGCGGACCGTGCTGCTCGGCGACGGCGCGCCCGTGGCCGACGCCCCGACCGCCGAGGTGCTCGGCGGCGGCTGGTACTTCGCGACGCAGACCGCTCGCATCCTCGGCGGCTGCGCGTTGCTCCCCGAAGAGGGGGCGGCGCTCCTGCGCGCGGCGACCCGCGGAGGGCAAGCTGCTGCGGCCGAGCGGCCGGGCCGCGAAGCGACCTCTTCTGCCGCCGACGGGCGGCCGGAGGTCGCTCGATGAGTTGGGTCGCCGCGTCGTTCCTGATCCTCGGTCTCGCGCTGACGGTCGGCTTCGCGTGGTACGAGCGGACGCATCCCACCTCGCGGGTGCTCGCGCTGGTGGCCACGCTCGCCGCCCTCGCCGCGCTCGGCCGGATCGCCTTCGCGCCGCTGCCGAACGTCAAGCCGACGACCGACATCGTGCTCCTCACGGGCTATTCGCTCGGGGGCGCTCCCGGGTTCGCGGTCGGGGCGGTCGCGGCGCTCGCCAGCAACGTGTTCTTCGGCCAGGGGCCGTGGACGCCGTGGCAGATGTGTGCCTGGGGCGCGATCGGGGTCGGCGGCGCCGTCCTCGCCAGGGTCGCCGGACAACACCTCGGCCGGACCTCACTCGCGATCGCGTGCGGGCTCGCCGGCGCGTTCTTCGGCGCGGTGATGAACCTGAGCATGTGGGTGACGTTCTCCGGCGATCACAGCCTCGCCAAGCTGGGCGCGTACTTCGTGACGTCGCTGCCGTTCGACCTGGCGCACGTCATCGGGAACGTCGCGTTCTGCCTCGTGTTCGGCCCCGCGCTCGTCCGCGCGCTGTCCCGCTACCGGGAGCGGTTCGAGGTCACATGGCGCCCGGCTCCGGCGATCGCCGCGGCCACGATCGCCGCGGTGATCCTCGTGGGCGCGGCACCCCCGAAGGCCGAGGCGGCCAGCTCGCTCACCTGGCTGCAGAACGCCCAGAACAAGGACGGCGGCTTCGGCGCCGACACCGGCCAGGGCTCGACCGGCCTCTACAGCGGCTGGGCCGGGCTCGGGCTCGCCGCCGCGGGCCGCAACCCGCGCGATCTGAAGCACGATCTGATCGCCTACGTCCGCGCCCACCCGCGCGACGTCAGCGACCTCGGCGAGATCGACCGCACGATCCTGCTCCTCCGCGCCGCGGGCGTGAAGCCGAAGCTGGCCAACCGCGACCTCGTCAAGGAGGTGCTCGCCAAGCGCCGTCCCAACGGCTCGTTCGCCAACCGCGTGAACACGACCTCGTTCGCGATCTTCGCCCTCCGCGCCGCGGGCCGGGGCGACAGAGCCGTCAAGCAGGGCGCCCGCTGGATCGCGAGCCAGGCGAACCGCGACGGCGGCTTCAACTTCGCGGCCAAGGGCGCCGCCTCCGGGATCGACGACACCGGCGCCGCGCTCCAGGCGCTCGTCGCCGCCGGCCGCAAGCGCACCCCCACCGCCCGCCGCGCCGCGCGCTTCCTCGCCCGCCGCCAGAACCCCGACGGCGGCTACCCGCTCCAGCCCGGCGGCCCGTCGAACGCGCAGTCGACGGCGTGGGCGGTGCAGGCGCTCGTCGCCGTGGGCCGCAACCCGGATCGCCAGAAGCGCAACGGCGCGAGGTCCCCGATCGCCTACCTGCGCTCCCTCACCACCCCGAGCGGCAAGGTGCGCTACTCCCGCACGAGCAGCCAGACCCCGGTGTGGGTCACGGCCCAGGCGGTCGCCGCGCTCGCTCGCAAGCCGTTCCCGCTCGCTCCTGTGCCGCGGGCGAAGAAGGCCGCGCCGCCCGCCGCGCCCGCCGCGCCCGCCGCGCCCGCCGCCACCCCGGCACCCACGGCCGCCCCGAAAGCCGCGCCCGCCGCCACGCGCGCGCCGAGGCCCCAGGCCAAGCCGAAGGCCCGCACGGGACCGCCGAAGGGCCCTGCATGGAAGTCCTACTCGCCGCTGAGCGGCGCCGACCCGTTCGGGGTCGCGACTCCCGGGCTCGCGCTGGACGACCCGACGCTCCAGAAAACCGCGCGGACCGTGGGATGGCTCACCGCCGCCCTGTTCGCTCCCGTCACCTGACCACACCCGATCACACGTTCGGGTACGGTTCCCGACCCTTGCGGATCGGCGTCCCCACCGAGACGGCCCCCGGCGAGCGCCGCGTCGCGCTCGTCCCCGACATCGTGCGCAAGCTCACGCAGCAGGGCCACGAGGTGGTGATCGAGGCCGGCGCGGGCGAGAACGCCGGCCTGCCCGACGCCCTCTTCACCGAGGCCGGCGCCACCACCGGCGACGCCTGGGCCGCCGAGGCGGTCCTGAAGGTCGTGTCGCCGAGCGAGAGCGAGGCGTCGCGCCTCAACGAGGGGTCGATCGTGATCGGCTTCCTGGCGCCCCTGACCGACCCCGAGGGCATCGAGCGCCTCGCGCAGCGCCACGTCACCGCGTTCGCGATGGAGAAGATCCCGCGCATCTCGCGCGCCCAGTCGATGGACGCGCTCTCCAGCCAGGCGACCGTCTCCGGCTATCTCGCCGTCCTCAACGCCGCCGACACGCTTCCGCGCTTCTTCCCGATGCTGATGACCGCCGCGGGCACGATCAAGCCCGCTCAGGTGCTCGTGCTCGGCGCCGGCGTCGCCGGCCTGCAGGCCATCGCCACCGCCCGCCGCCTCGGCGCGGTCGTGACCGCGTTCGACGTTCGCGCCGCCGTCAAGGAGCAGGTCCAGTCGCTGGGCGCGAAGTTCTTCGAGGTCGAGGGCATGGCCGACGCCGCCGCCGAGACGGGCTACGCCCGCGAGCTCACCCCGGAGGAGCAGGCGCAGCAACGAGAAGCGCTCCAGGTCCAGATCGCCCGCTCCGACGTCGTCATCACGACGGCGCTCGTCCCCGGCCGCCCCGCGCCGAAGCTGATCACCGCCGACGCCGTCGCCAACATGGGGCACGGCTCGGTGATCGTCGACCTCGCCGCCGAGGCGGGCGGCAACTGCGAGGGCACCGTGCCCGGCGAGATCACCACCACCGAGAACGGCGTCACCATCGACGGCCGCCTCAACCTCCCGAGCCGCATGGCCGAGCACGCCTCGCAGCTCTACGCCCGCAACGTGATGTCCCTGCTCGAGCTGATGACCGGCGACGAGGCCAAGCTCGAGCTCGACTTCGAGGACGAGGTGCTCGCCGGCGCCTGCGTCGCCCGCGACGGAAAGGCGACCTAGATGGACCTCCTGACCGAGCTCGCGATCCTCGTCCTCGCCGCCTTTGTCGGCTTCGAGGTCATCTCGAAGGTCCCGAACACGCTCCACACGCCGCTGATGAGCGGCACCAACGCGATCCACGGGATCGTGCTGCTCGGCGGCCTGCTGGTGATCGGCCCGGCCGACGGCGTACTCGAGGACATCCTCGTCGTGATTGCGATCGCGTTCGGCACGATCAACGTCGTCGGCGGCTTCCTCGTCACCGACCGCATGCTCGGGATGTTCAAGTCGAAGCCCGAGCCGCCGAAGGACGAGCCCGCGGAGTGAGCCGCGAAGACCTCATCCAGCTCCTCTACATCGTCGCCTTCTCGATGTTCATCGCGGGGCTGCACATGCTGCGCGGGCCGCGGACGGCGGTGCGCGGCAACCAGGTCGCCGCGGTCGGCATGGCGATCGCGGTCGTCGCGACGCTAATCGACCAGCGGATCGGCGACTGGGGCCTGATCGTCGTCGGGCTCGTGATCGGCACCGCGGTCGGCGTCCCCGCCGCCCGCAGCGTCCACATGACCGCGATGCCGCAGATGGTGGCGCTGTTCAACGGCGTCGGCGGTGGTGCGGTCGCGCTGATCTCGGTCGTCGAGTACAAGGAGTCGCTCGAGGCCGGCGGCAACCCGGAGCTCGAGGCCCTGATCCCGATCCTGTTCGCCGCGATCATCGGCTCGATCTCGTTCTGGGGCTCGATCGTCGCCTTCCTCAAGCTCCAGGAGACGCTGAAGGGCCGCTTCGCGATCCCGCGCGCGGTCAACGCGGCGCTCGCCCTGATCGCGATCGGGCTCGCGGTCGCGATCGCCTCCGGCGTCGAGTCGCAGCTCCTGTTCTGGCTGATCCTGCTCGCCGCGGGCGCGCTCGGCGTGCTCGCCGTGCTCCCGATCGGCGGCGCCGACATGCCGGTCGTCATCTCGACCCTCAACGCCTTCACCGGCCTCTCCGCGGCCGCCGCCGGCGTCGCGCTCGACAACACCGCGCTGATCGTGGCGGGCATGCTCGTCGGCGCCTCCGGCTCGATCCTCACGCGCCAGATGGCGGAGGCGATGAACCGCTCGATCGGCAACGTCTTCTTCTCCGGGCTGGGATCGGGTGGGCCGGCGATCGCGAGCGAGACCGGCGGAACGGTTCGTTCCACCAGTGCCGCCGACGTGGCGATCCAGCTCTCGTACGCCCGCCTGGTGGTCGTCGTGCCGGGCTACGGCATGGCGGTCGCCCAGGCCCAGCGCGCCGTCGCCGACCTCGCCGCCGAGCTCGAGCGCCGCGGCGTCGAGGTCCTCTACGCCATCCACCCGGTCGCCGGCCGCATGCCCGGCCACATGAACGTCCTGCTCGCCGAGGCCGACGTGCCCTACGAGCAGCTCAAGGAGATGGACGACATCAACGGCGAGTTCGGCCGCACCGACGTCGCGCTCGTGATCGGCGCCAACGACGTCACCAACCCCGCTGCCCGCACGATCGCCGACTCCCCGATCTACGGCATGCCGATCCTCGACGTCGACAAGGCGAGCTCGATCATCGTCCTCAAGCGCTCGATGTCGTCCGGCTTCGCGGGCGTCGACAACCCGCTCTTCTACGACCCGAAGACGGCGATGCTGTTCGGCGACGCCAAGAGCTCGGTGAGCGACGTGCTCGCCGAAGTCAAAGAGCTGTAACCGCTCCCGCACGCTCGCCGGATCGCGCTCTACCTTGCGCGCCATGTCACGGATCTTTCTGCTCGCCGTCCTCGCGACGCTCGCCTTCGCCTCGCCCGCCTCCGCCGCGCTCGTCATCAACGAGGTCGACTACGACCAGCCGAGTAGCGACACCGCCGAGTTCGCGGAGATCCGCAACGACGGGTCGGCGCCGGTCGACCTCGACCCCTACGCGCTGCGCCTGGTCAACGGCGCCAACAACGCTGTCTACAAGACGATCGACCTCCCGGCCGTCAGCCTCGCCGCGGGCGACTACTTCGTGGTCTGCGGCGGGACCGTGGCCAACTGCGACCTCGACACCACCCCGGACACGGACCTGATCCAGAACGGCGCGCCGGACGCGATCGCGCTCGTCAACGGCGACACGATCGAGGACACGGTTTCCTACGAGGGCGAGGTGCCCGGCTACACCGAGGGTCCGGCGGGTGCGCCGGCCGACGCCGCGGCGACCGGGCCGGCGCAGAGCATCTCGCGCGTGCCCGACGGCTGCGACACGGGCGCGAACGCCGTCGACTTCAAGCTTGCCGACAGCACGCCGGGGGCTGCCAACGCGAGCACCTCCTGTGACGGCCCGCCGCCCGGTGACGCGGCGCCTTCGGTGAGCAGCTCGGATCCCGCGACCGGCGACACCGGCGTCGCGCCGGACGCCAACCTCCGCGTCAGCTTCAGCGAGCCCGTGACGGCCGCCGACGGCGCCTTCTCGCTCGCCTGCAACGGCACCGCCGTCGCGCTCGCCGTCTCACGCGAGAGCGACACCGCCTACGTCCTCGACCCGCAGCAGTCGCTGCCGGGCGGCACGACCTGCACGCTGCGCGTCGAGGGCGACGACTACCGCGACGACGACACCGACGACCCGCCGGACACCGGCGCGGACTACTCCGCCACCTTCAGTACGGAGGCGGTCACCGGCCTGCGCATCCACGACATCCAGGGCGCGAGCCACTTCTCGCCCTACCGCGGCGTGCTCGTCGCCGGCGTGCCGGGCATCATCACCGCACGCCGCACCAACGGCTACTTCATCCAGGACCCGCAGCCCGACCGCGACGAGCGCACCTCCGAGGGCGTCTTCGTCTTCACGAGCGCCGCGCCGGACGCCTCGCTCACGCCCGGCACCGCCGTGACGATCTCCGGCCGCGTGAGCGAGTTCCGCGCGGGCGGCGCGACCAGCGCGAACCTCTCGACCACCGAGATCACGAGCGCGACCGCGCTCCCCGCCGGCACCGGCACGATCGCGCCGACGCTGGTCGGCAGGGGGGGCCGCGTGCCGCCGAAGACGGTGATCGAGGACGACGTCGTCGACCCCGGCGGCGAGGACCCGACCAGCGACAGCGGCGACATCGAGCAGGGCAGTCCGCTGTTCGACCCGCGCGAGGACGGGATCGACTTCTACGAGAGCCTCGAGGGCATGCTGACCGAGGTCCGCAACGCGGTCGTGGTCGGCCCGACGGTCTCCTTCGGCAGCGGCGCGACCGCCAACAAGGAGATCCCGGTGCTCGCCGACGGCGGCGCCGGGGCGAGCGTCCGCGCGCCGCGCGGCCCGATCCTCGTCCGCGGCTTCGACCGCAGCGCGCCGCAGGAGTACCGCCGCGGCGACTTCAACCCCGAGCGCATCACGCTCAACGACGCGGGCGACCCGGACGGCACGTTCCTCCCGCTCGCCGACGTCCGTGACCGCTTCACGGCTCCGGTGCGCGCGGTGGTCGACTACAGCTTCGGCAACTACAAGTTCCTCGCGCTCAACAACCCGCCGCTCGCCGATGGCAAGCTGAAGCCCGAGGTGACGCGCAAGAAGCAGCGCGACGAGCTCGCGATCGCCGGCTACAACGTCGAGAACCTCGACGGCCTCGACCCGCAGGACCGCTACGACCGCGTCGCGGCGCAGATCGTGAACAACCTGCGCTCGCCGGACATCCTCAGCCTCGAGGAGATCCAGGACAACGACGGCGCCGCCAGCGCGGCGCCGACGGCCGCCAACGTGACGTTCACGCGCCTGCTGGCCGCGATCAAGGCGGCCGGGGGCCCGGCCTACGACTACCGCGAGATCGACCCGGCCTCGAACCAGGACGGCGGCGAGCCGAACGGCAACATCCGCGTCGCGTTCCTGTTCCGCACCGACAACCGCGACCTGCAGTTCGTCGACCGCCCGGGCGGGACGGCGACGACGGCGACCGAGCCGGCCGCCGCGCCGGGCGGGGGCGCCCAGCTGACCTTCAGCCCCGGGCGCGTCGATCCCACCAACGCGGTCTGGAGCAACAGCCGCAAGCCGCTCGCGGCCGAGTTCCGCTACCGCGGCAAGCCGCTGTTCGTGATCGGCAACCACTTCAACTCCAAGGGCGGCGACGACCCGACCTTCGGGCGCTTCCAGGAGCCGCGGCGGCCGAGCGAGCTCCAGCGGCGCGGCAGCGCGACCGACCCGTCCGACACCACGCGCGGGCAGGCGGGCGTGCTGAACACGTTCGTCAAGAAGATCCTCGCCATCGACCCGCGCTCACGCGTCGTCGCGCTCGGAGACCTGAACGACTTCGAGTTCTCGGAGACCGTCCACGTGCTCGAGCAGGGCGCCGACGAGAAGGGCCTCGAGCTGGTCGACCTCTGGCACTTCGTCCCGCAGGACGAGCACTACAGCTATGTGTTCCAGGGCAACGGCCAGGTGCTGGACCACATCCTCGTCAGCCCCGCGCTGCTGATTCAGTCCCGCCCGCCCCATCCCGACCTCGACGCCGTGCACATCAACGCCGAGTTCAGCGATCAGGTCTCAGACCACGACCCGCCGATCACGCGGCTCGACGTACGGTGAGCCCGACGAGCCGGGAGACCAGCACGGCCACGTAGCTCAGGCCGGCGAGCTGCTCGATCATGGAGACCGAGCGCGCGAACGCCTTGATCGGGACGACGTCGCTGAGCCCGGTGCTGGTCAGCGTCGTGAAGCTGAGGAACAGCAGCTCCATCCAGCTGCGGGGATCCTGCGGGTCGACCGCGGCGGTGAAGCTGTGGGGCTCGACCGCCTGCACGACGGTGTAGGTGTAGGCGAACGCCCAGGCGACGAGCGTGAACGTCGCGCCGACCGCCCACAGCTCGTCGCGCGTGATGTCGTGGTCGGCGAGCATGTACGAGATCAGCGCGCCGGCGGCGTAGAAGTAGAGGACGGCCTCGCACGCCGAGGAGTAGGGCAGCAGGCTGTCGTCGCGCGAGATCGCCTGGATCAGCAGGAGCACCGTCGCCGGCGCGCCCAACAGGATCGCGACCCACGTCAGGCCGGGGGTCGAGCGGACGGCGAGCACGACGAGCCCGAGCACGGCGATGCCGAGCACGCTGAACAGCGCCCGCCCGACCTCGCCGCCCTCCAGGAACGGGTAGATGAGCACGCCCGCCAGCTGGACCGCGAACAGGATCGCGGACGGCTCCCGGCGGGCGAATCGCAGCACGGCGGCAACGCTAGCCCCCGGGCAGGACGAGGTCGGTGAGCACCCCGCGGTGGTCCGAGCCCGGGATCGCGACCGTCCGAGCCGAGGCGACCCGGATGCGGCGGTCGGCGAGCACGTGGTCGATCGCGATCGTCGCCGGCAGCGGCGACGCGTGGGTCGACCACGTCATCCGCAGGCCGACCCCGGCCTGCTCCGCGGCGTCGCGGTAGCCGCGGCCGATCAGGCGCCGCAGCTCGGCGTGGTCGAGCGTGGCGTTGAAATCGCCCGCCAGGATCCGCAGCCCGCCCTCGCCGCTGCTCGGCAGCTTGCGGAGGTCGTGACGCCACTCGGCGGTCTTGCCGGGCGAGGTCGGCGCCGGCACGTGGATGGCGAGCACCTCGAAGGGCGCCGCCCCGCGCGGGCTCGCCGCGGCGGCCGAGAGCCCGTAGCGCGTGCCGGCGGGCGCGGGCGCCTCGCGCAGCGGCAGCCGCCCGTAGAGCCCGGTGCCGAAGAACGCCGGCTGAGGGTTGAGCGAGTGGTAGGGCAGCAGCTTCGCGATCCCGGCCGCGTCATAGGCGTCCGCGACCTCGGGTGTCAGCTCGGCGACGGCCAGCACGTCGACCCGCAACCGCCGCGCGAGCGCGACGACCTCCGGCGCGGCGCGGTCCTCGCCGGCGACGTTCGCCGCGAGCACCCGCAGGCGCACGCCCTTGGCGTCGGCCGGCGCCCGGTTCGGCACCACCCGCGACGCCAGCGCGACGATCAGCGCCAGCGCGCAGGCGCCCACCAGCAGCGCGAACAGCTTCCGGCCGAACAGCACCGCGGCCACCGCGCCGACGAGCGCGAGCGCCGCCACCCAGGGGGTGAACGCGAGCAGCGGCACGACCGGCCAGCCCACGTCGAGCCCGAGCAGGCGGAGGAGCGTCCAGGCCACCAGCACGCCGGCGAGCCCCCAGCGCACGGCGCGAAGCAGCATCGCGCCGCATCATCGCGCACCGCCCCGAGGGCGGCGCGCGTTGCGCTCAGAGGGCGGGCGGCGGCGTGGAGTGGCCGTTGGACTCGTCGTGGCCGTTGGTGGCCACGCCGGTCAGCAGGCGCTGGACCTCGGCGGCGGGGTCCGCGTGGCCGGCGTCGCGCGCCGGGTACTCGCGGCGGATCGAGAGCAGCCGCTCGTTGCCGAAGCGGAAGACCGACAGCACGTAGCACGAGATCTCGAGCCCGTGGCGGCGGCTCAGCCAGTCGACGGTGGCGAGCGCCTTGGCGTCGAACGCCGAGGCGAGCAGCACGATCTGGGGCGAATCGCCGGGCACGGCCGCGGTCAGCGACTCGTGGATGGCCTCGAGCTGGGCGGCGTCCTTGGCGGCCACCGAGGCGGCGCCGGAGAGCGCGCCGCTCAGCTGGTCGTCGCCGACCTCGCCGGACACGCCGACGACGACGGCACGGCCGGCCTGCTCGTCGAAGGCGAGCACCTCGAGCCCGGGCGCCTGGCCCTGGACCACGAAGCGGAGGGAGGGCTGGCCGAGCTCGCCGGCGAAGGCCTCCCAGGAAGAACACACGAGCGCGAGCAGTTCGTCGCGGTCGGGGCTGACCTCGGTGACAAGCCCGCCCGCGGGCGGGGCCACCAGCGTCTTGGACGTCTCGTCGATGCGGAGCACTGGTCGATCCTCTGGCAGTCGGGACGGAGTGGCCTCCCTATCGGCCGAAATGCCCGCAACCTGAAGCTTTCGCAGGAAACCTCCGCAGCGGATGGCCGATCCCACGACCCCCGTACCCGTCTGCACGCGTCCCGCGGCGCAGGGCCGCACCCGCCGGAAGGGGGAGGTGGCGCTGCCACGATCCCCCTTCGGCGTGCACGCCCCTGCATCCACGGGTCACGCACATCCGGGCACGGCGGCCGCGGAATCGACCATCTAGCCTGAGGCGCAAGCCGATGCTCGCCCGCTCCTCAGCCGTCCACGCGCTCGCCTCCGAGGAGTTCGACGTGCTCGTGATCGGCGGCGGCATCACCGGCGCCGGCGTGGCGCTCGACGCCGCCACGCGCGGCTACTCGGTCGCCTTGGTGGAAAAGTCGGATTACGCCGCGGGCACCTCGTCGCGCTCGAGCAAGCTCGTCCACGGCGGCCTGCGCTACCTGCAGAACTTCGACCTCGGGCTCGTGCGCGAAGCCCTGCTGGAGCGCCAGATCAACGCCGCGCTCGCCCCGCACCTGGTGCGGCCGCTGCCGATGATCGTGCCCGCCTTCGAGGGCGCCCGGCCCGATCGCCTGATCGGGATCGGGCTGAACATGTACGACGTGATGGCGGTCGACCGGCTGCGGCGCTCGCCGCTGGGCCGCCGCCGGGTGCGCGACCGCAACCTCGACGGCTCGGAGGACTGGAGCCCGGCCCGCCACCGCGTGATCGACGGCGCCGAGGTCGCCGAGTTGCTGCCCGCCCTCGCCGCCCGCGAGCCCACCAGCGGCTACCTGTTCTACGACTGCCAGACCGACGACGTCCGCCTCGTGCTGACCGTGCTCGGCGAGGCCGAGCGCTTCGGCGCGGTGTTCGCCAACGGGCTCGAGGTGACCTCGCTGCTGGAGGAGGACGGCCGCGCGCGCGGCGCCCACGTACGCGATGCCGACAGCGGCGAGGCGTTCCCGATCCGCGCCCAGGCGGTCGTCAACGCCACCGGCGTGTGGGCCGACCGGATCCGGCCCGAGGAGCTGCACGACGAGGCCGAGGTCCCGATCATCCGGCCGTCGCGGGGGACGCACGTGATCGTCCCGAGCGAGCGGCTGAAGGTGAACGTCGGCGCGATCGTGCCGGCGGGCGACGGCCGCACGATCTTCGTCCTGCCGTGGCTCGGCCAGACGCTGATCGGGACCACCGACAACGACTACGACGGCGACATCGACCACGTCCAGCCCGCCGAGTCCGACGTCGAGTACCTGCTGAGCGCGGCCGGCGCCTTCTTCGGCACCGAGCTGGGCGACGCCGACATCGCGGGGGCTTACGCGGGGGTGCGCCCGCTGATCTCGACCGGCGACCCGAAGAAGTCGGTCGACATCTCGCGCAAGGCCGAGCTCTACGAGACCTCGAGCGGGATGGTCACGATCACCGGCGGCAAGCTGACCACGTGGCGGCGGATGGCGAAGATGACCGTCGACCGCCTGGTCGAGCGCGACGGCCGCGACGCGCCCTGCCGCACCGGCGAGATCCCGCTCGGCATGCCGGTCTCCGCGCTCGACCTGCCGCGCGTCGAGGGCGTGGGGGAGGACGCGTTCGAGCAGCTCGCCGGCCGCTACGGCTATACGGCGCACGAGGTGCTCGCGATCGCCGCCGAGCGCGGCGAGCTCGCCCAGCCGATCCTGCCCGGCATGCCCGACCTGCTGGCCGAGGCCACGTTCGCCGGCCGCCGCGAACAGGCCCGCAGCGTCACCGACGTGCTGCTCCGCCGGACTCGCCTCGGGCTGACCGCGGCGCGCTCCCTGCTGGCGCCCGGCGAGCAGGCGCCCGAGCGCGTGGCGCGGGCGCTGGGGGCCGAGCTGGGCTGGGACGAGGCACGCACCGCGACGGAAGCCGATCGCTTCCGCTCGGACGCCGCCGAGGAGGGATTGACGGTCGGCTCCGGAACAGCCGTCGGACCCGCGCCGTAACTTTCCGGCCTGCTGCCGGTTGCACCGACCGGACCGATCCCGTCACTGGAGCCCGCCGCAACCTCATGTTCCGCCGCCTTGCCCTGCCTGCCCTGATCGCCCTGTCGGCGCTCGCCGCGCTCCCCGCCGCCGCCTCGGCGGGCTGGTTCCCGGCCGCCGCCAACCCGCCGGTCGACGGGCCGTCGCCGGACATCGTCCAGGTCGGCGGCCTCGACCTGGCGCGCGACGGCACCGGCGGCCTCGTCTACCTCAGGAAGGTCGACGGCGTCCCGCACGTCTTCCTCTCGCGCTTCAACGGCGGCGCGTTCCGCGCGCCGGAGCGCGTCGACAACGGGATCGGCGGCGGCGCGAGCGACGCGGTGATCGCGGCGTCGAACGAGGGCCGGCTGGCGATCGCGTGGACCGCCGGGAGCCGTGTCTATGGCGCCGTGGTGGCGGGCAGCGGCCCGTCCGGCCCGTTGCTCGGCCCGACCGAGATCTTCAACGACCCGTCGGGCGCGACCAGCGACCCGGCGATCGACATGGGCATCAACGGCACCGCCTACGCGACCTGGGCGGCGCCCGGTGGCGGCGGCGCCGACGTCCGCGTGGCGCGGCTGCAGGACGTCGCCTGGCAGACGATCGGCGTGCCGATCGACGTCGTCCCGGCGCGCGCGGCAGGTCGCGGCGTGCAGCGATCGCGCGTGGCGGTCTCGGGCGACGGCAACGCGCTGGTGGCGTGGGGCGAGGACAACGCGGACGGCCGCCAGCGGGTATGGGAGCGCCGCGTGACCGGCACGACGTTCTCCGCGTTCCCGCAGGAGCTGTCGCTGCCGAGCTTCAACGGCGCCCCGGGCGGTGCGGCCGACTCGGTCGACATCGACGTGGAGGACGACGGCGGCTTCGGCTGGGCCGTCTTCCGCCAGGACTTCGGCGGCGGCTCGCGGTCGATCGGGCGGCGGTTGCTCGGCCTCACCTTCGATCCGCCCGTGGCGCTCGACGGCGGGCCGCCCACGGCCAACCCGCGGCTCGCCCTCAACGGGCGCGGCCAGGGGCTCTCGACGTTCGAGGGCGGCAGCGGCGCGCTCGCGGCGATCAACTACAACGACGTCTTCGAGCCGGCGGTGCAGCTGAACTTCACGCCCACGGCGGGCGCGGCGCCCGTGCCCGCGGCGTCCGAGCACCGCGAGGTGGTGGCGGCGTGGCAGCAGAACGGCGAGGTCAAGGGCCGCTACAAGCCGCTGCCGACCAAGCCGTTCGAGAACGAGCTGACGCTCTCGCGGCCCGACCTGGGCCCGGCGGCGGGGCCGGTCGCGGTGGGAGCCGACCTGCTGGGCGGCTTCGCGGTCGCGATGGCCCAGGGCGCGCCCACCAGCCGGGCGATCACCGTCGCGGTGCAGGACCAGCCGCCCGGCCGGCCCGGCCCGATCGCGCGCAACGCGTGGCAGAGCGGGAAGCGCGCGAAGCTCCGCTGGCGCCCGGGTCGTGACCTCTGGGGCCCGCTGCGCTACCGCGTCATCGTCGGCGGCAAGGTGGCGGGCGAGACGACCGGCCTGTCGCTGGTGCCGAAGGTCACGCTCAGCGGCAAGCGGCCGCTCAAGTACCAGGTGATCGCGATCGACGGGCGCGGCCAGCAGACGCCGAGCCCGGTGCGGAGCGTGCGCTTCGACAACCTCCGGCCGAAGTTCCGCGTGCGGATCGGCGGCAAGCGGCGCGCCGGGCGGGCGCTGCACGTGGTCGTCAAGCCTCGCGATCGTGGCTCAGGAGTGCGCGAGGTGCGGGTGCGCTACGGCGACTCGAAGCGCGTGGCCAAGCAGCGCAGGCGCTTCAGCGGACGGCACGCGTACCGCCGGGGCACCTTCACGCTCAAGGTCACCGTGTACGACGTCGCCGGCAACCGCCGGATCAAGAAGGTCAAGCTCCACATCACGTGAGGCTGCGCGCGGGCCCTCGCGAGCTGGAGCTCGGCGGGCCGCCGCTGCTGATGGGCGTGGTCAACGCTTCGCCCGACTCGTTCTCGGACGCGGGGGACCATCCCGACCTGCCGGCCCTCGCGTCTCGCCTCATCATGGAGGGCGCGCGCGTTATCGACGTCGGCGGGGAGTCGGCGGTCGGCGGCCGGCCTCCCGTCGCGGTCGCCGAGGAGATCGAGCGGGTCGTCCCGCTCGTGGGGCAGATCGCCGCGGCGCACGACGTCCTCGTCTCGGTCGACACCTACAAGCCCGAGGTCGCCGAGGCGGCCATCGCGGCGGGCGCGGGGATGATCAACGACGTCTCGGGGCTGCGCGACGAGCGGCTCGCCGAGGTGTGCGCCCGCACCGGCGCGGCTTTGGTTCTCATGCACACGCGCGTGGCGCCGAAGGGCACGCTGCTGCGGCCCGACGCCTACGACGACGTCGTGGATGACGTGGTCGGCTTCCTCCGCGAGCGGATGGAGGTGGCGGTCGCGGCGGGCGTGGCGCCGGAGCAGATCGCGCTCGACCCCGGCCCGGACTTCGCCAAGACGCCGGCGCAGACGGTCGCGGTGCTGCGGCGGCTCGACCGGTTGACGGCGCTCGGGCGGCCGCTCCTCCTGGCCATCTCGCGCAAGGACTTCCTCGGCGCGATCACCGGCCGCGAGCCGCGCGAGCGCGGGGCGGCGACGCTCGCGGCGCTCGACTTCGGCGTCCGCGCGGGGGCGGCGATCCTGCGCGTCCACGACGTCGCCGCGGCCGCCGACTTCCTCGCCGTGCGCGCAGTGCTCTCCGGTGAGCGGGTGCTTGCGCCGGAAGAAGGTCTGACGCCCGATCGCTACCCTTGAGGGGCCTGGTTGCCGGCCGCTGTCTCAACGCGGCCGGGTGCCGACCGACCCATACCGATAGGAGACACCATGTCATCCGTACTTGATCGCTCCGCGCTCGCGGAGTCCCCGCTTGCCGATCTCCACCTGCTCGCCAACGAGCTCGGCGTCGACGGCTTCCGCCGTCTTCGCAAGGACGACCTGATCGACGCGATCCTCACCAAGCAGGCCGGCGACGACCTCGCCCGCCCCGAGGGCGGCGACGCCGGCGGTGGCGACGACGACGAAGAGGCGCCGACCCGCAGCCGGCGCGGGCGCCGCGGCGGCCGCACCCGCGCGCGCAACGGCCGCGACGACGAGGACGATCGCGGCGACGACAAGCCGGCCGACAAGCCCGCCCGTGGCGGTCGCGGCCCGAAGGCCTCCGAGAAGAAGGACGACAAGCCCGCGGAGGACAAGGAGATCGAGGGCACGATCGAGCTGCTCGGCAACGGCTCCGCCTTCGTCCGCCTGACCGAGGGCGAGACCTCTGACGAGGACGTCTACGTCTCCGCCGCGCAGGTCAAGCGCTGCGAGCTCGTCTCCGGCGACAAGGTCTCCGGCCCGATGCGCCCGCCGCGGCGCTCCGAGCGCTTCCCCTCCCTCGTGCGCGTGGACACCATCAACGGCAAGCCCGCCGACGAGGTCTCCGAGGGCACCCGCTTCGACGACCTGCCGGTCGCCTTCCCGGCCGAGCGGCTCGAGCTCGGCAGCGACGACCCGACCGTCAAGGCGATCGAGTGGCTCACCCCGTTCGGCAAGGGCTCGCGCGTCACCGTGGTCGGCCCTGCGCGCGCCGGCAAGAGCGAGGCGCTGCGCCGCATCGCTGGCGCGCTGACCGACAAGGGCGGCGTCGAGTTGAGCGTGGTGCTCGCCGGCGTGCGGCCCGAGGAGGTCGGCGAGTGGACCGAGCCGTCCGCCGCCGTGACCTTCGCCGCCTCGGCCGACTCGCAGGGCCAGGCCGTCGAGCACGCCGTCGAGCAGGCCCGCCGAGTCGCCGCCCGCGGGGCCGACGCGGTCGTGATCGTCGACTCGCTCGAGTACGTCTCCCCGGCGGTTGCCCGCCGGGCGCTGGCCGCGGCGCGCAACATCGTCGACGGCGGCTCGCTCACCGTGATCGCGTCGGCTCCGGCCTCGCTGGGCGGCGAGACGACCGTGATCGCGCTCGACGCGGCGCTGGTCGCGATGGGGCGCTTCCCGGCGCTCGACCTCGCGAACAGCGGGACGATGCGGCCGGAGCTGCTGGTCGGCGACGCCGGCGCCGAGGCGATCGCCAAGGCGCGCGCCGACACCGCCGCGGGATAACGGTTTCGCCTGCCAGGCGAGTCGCAAGCTCCTCGCCTTCGGCGACGTTACAGTCGCTCCACCGGGAAGTCGAAGTACGTGTCCGGATAGGGCTCGTCGGCGAGCGTGAAGTGCCACCACTCGGTGGCGAGCGGCGCGAAGCCGGCGGCCTTCATCGGGGTGCGCAGGAGTAGCCGGTTGCGGCGCTGCTTCGTCCCCCGGAAGCGCGTCGCGTAGGGGTGGGCGAGCGGGTCGAAGCAGTCGTAGCCCGTGCCCATGTCGATCGTGTTGTCGCGGAAGCGCTTGCTCCGCGGCCCGCCGCAGTCGCGCAGGCGGTCGCCGCGGTGGTAGCGCTCCTGCTTGCCCGCGGGGCGCTTGACGAGCGTGAGGTCCATCGTGCTGCCGCGGCTGTGGCCGGACTGGGTGGCGATGTAGCCCTCCTTGAAGACCCGGCTCTTGCGCACACGCGGGTAGAACTCGGCCTTCATCTTCTGGTCCGAGAGGTCCTTGCCCCACTTGACGAAGGCGTCGACCGAGCGCTGCGGCCGGTAGCAGTCGTAGACCTTCAGCGTGTAGCCCTTGGCGCGCACGACCTTCTGCACGCGTGCGAGGCCCTCGGCCGCCTGCTTCGTCAGCAGACACACGTTCTCGCGGTAGCCGGGGATGCGCCGCCCCATGAAGTTGTGGTTCGTGAGGTAGCGCATCTCGACGATGATCGAGGGGTCGACGTCATGGACCGAGACGAACGCGCCCGGGGGCGCCTGCTTGACGACGTCGGCGCTCGCCGACGAGGTGAGGAGGAGGAAGAAGAGAAGTGTGAGCCGCCGCATGAGTGAGAAAGGTTTCGCCTGCCAGGCGAGTCGCAAGCTCCTCGCCTTCGGCGACGTTACTAGCGCGGGGTGTACGCGACCCGGCCCCAGTTGGGCTCGGGGGACAGCTCGATCGGCTCGTCGTCGCGCTCGGGCTGGATGTAGCCGAACGTATGCGTGGACTCGTCGAAGGCGATGTCGAGCTCGCCCTCCTTCACGCGCTGGTCGAGCCAGGCGGAGCGGAACACGAGCCGGCGCAGCCAGTGCACGAGCGAGCGCTCGGCGGGGCCGACGAGCTCCGGCCAGCAGTCGTTGACGTGCTCCCCGAGCGCCGACGCGGGGTCGGCGACCTCACCGTTGACGGTCAGGTTCACGAGGTCCTCGAGCTCGACGCCCTCGAGCCGCGAGGCGACGAAGCCGAGCTTCAGCGCGGCCTGCTCGACCCGCTCCGAGAAGTCCCGCTCGTTGAAGGTGAAGCGCAGCTCGCCGTACTCCAGGACATAGTCCTGGCCGGAGTCGTAGTTGCCGCGGCGGGTGGAATCCATAGGGTTCAAGAGAAGCGTCCGCCGAGGCCGTGCCCGGGACGTCTGCATCTTAGGCGTGGATCCTTCATCGGCGCGCCCCATGAAGGCGATCTTTCACGAGAGCGGTCTTGCGTCAGAGGCGGTCGCGCAGATCGAAGGCGCGGACGGCGCCGGGCGCGGCCTCCGGCCAGTCGGAGAAGCGGCGGTTGACGCAGTCGTCGAACGCGGGGTAGGCGCGCTCGATCGAGAACGCGCAGCGCTCGCGGGGCGCCTTGGCCAGCTTGACGACCCCGTAGCCGGCGCGCGTGCGCTCCGCCTCCTCGAACAGCTCGATGTCGATCTCGGTGGCGAACACCTTGTGCAGGCAGCCCATGTAGCGGCGCCCGGTGAGCGGGTCGTCGTACTGGTAGAGCGCGGGGCAGTTGGCGGCGACGCAGGACGACGGCTTGATCACGCGATCGCAGAACGTCGAGCATTGCCGGCATTCGTTGACCTGCTTCTGTCGCGCCACGCGCGCCATGTCGGAACTCTACGGGGTCATGGACCTGCGGCCGCGCGCACCTGCGCGAGGTACGCGAACACGGCGGGGTCGGCCATGCCGCGCGAGGCCTTCTCCGGCCCCTCGGTCTCGTACATGGTCTTGAGGCCGGCCTGGATGCCCGGGTCGCCGCCGGTGAACATCTCGATCAGCTCGCGCGAGCGCTCGCCGATCGGCCGGAGGCGCGGGTCGGCGGGGTCGGTGCCTGCTTCCAGCTCCTGCTTGAGCGTGGCGAAGATCTCGCTCCACTCGCGCTCGACGTCCTTGATGGCGTCCTCGCCCAGTTGTCGGCGGCGCTGCTCGAGCTGGTCGAGCTGCTCGGGCGTGTAGTAGCGCTCTCGCATCGTGATCTCCTCGATCGTGGTCATGAAGTCGTCGGCGTCGAGGCGCTGCCGCAAGGTTCGGAGCCTGTCGAGCAGCTGCTGCTCGTGGGCGATCTGCGCCTCGAGCCGGCGGAGGTGGTCGTCGACGGCTTCCTTCGGGTCGAAGGTTGTTGAATCGAGCGCCTGGGCGATCGCGTCGAGCGGGAAGCCGAGGCTCCGCAGCGAAACGATCCGGTACAGGCGCTGGACATCCGCTTCGTCGTAGACGCGATGGCCCCCGTCCGACCGCTGGGCGGGGGACAGGAGGCCGATCTCGTCGTAGTGATGCAGCGTGCGCACGGTGAGGCCCGTACGCCGCGCCAGCTCGCCGATCTTCCACACGGGAGCCACCGTACGGCCTCACGCTACGTCAGGTTCAAGCCCTGACCGTTATGGACATGTGTCCAGGCCCCCTCTGGCTGCACGGGGGCCGGCCGATACATCTGGCGGGGCGGGCACGGAGATGGCAAGGATGCTTGGCCCGCCCCACCTACTTCCCTTATCGGCGGTTGCGGCCGGACCTTCAGTCCGGTCGTGACCCCATAGGCGGGTGGGGGGCGAGGATTGCGCTGCCGCGTCATACCGCGAGCGTGAACCCGACGACCATCCTGCTCGTCGAGGACGACCACGGGCTGCGGACGTTCCTCGCCGACAACCTCACCGCGGACGGCTTCACCGTCCTGCTGGCCGACACGGTGCGCGACGCCGTGCGGCTGCTCGAGTACAAGCAGCCCTCCCTGGCGCTGGTGGACATCGGGCTGCCCGACGGCTCGGGTCTGGAGTTGATCGCGCGGGTGCGGGCGGCCGACGGGGTCGCCTCGCGGCTCGATCCGGGTGTCCCTCTGGTCGTGCTGACGGGGCGGGCGGGGGAGCTCGACCGTGTGCGGGGGTTTGACCGGGGCGCCGACGATTTCGTCGTCAAGCCGTTCTCGTATCCGGAGCTGGTCGGCCGGGTGCGGGCGATCCTGCGGCGGATGGAGCCGCGGGTGGCGTCGGGCCGGTTGCGCGTCGGCGACCTCGAGGTCGACCCTGTTTCGCGCGAGGTTCGGTTGCGCGAGCGGCGGGTGGAGCTCTCCCAGAAGGAGTTCGCGCTGCTGCGCGCGCTGGCGGCCGCGCCGACACGAGTGTTCACGAAGGAGGAGTTGTTGAGGGACGTCTGGGGTTACCGCTCGATGGGGGCGACGAGGACTTTGGACTCCCACGCGTGCCGGCTGCGGCAGAAGCTGGGGACGGCGGGCGACAAGTTCGTCGTCAACGTGTGGGGCGTCGGCTACCGGCTGGTCGACGGGCCGGCCCTGGAGGAGGCGGCATGAGTGCGCTCGCGTATGCCGGCTGGCTGCTTGCGCTGTGCGCCGCCTGCGGGTTCTCGGCCGCCCGGTTCCGCCTCACCCGGCAGTCGGAGCTCGTCGCCGACGCTGGGCACGAGCTGCGAGGCCCGTTGTGCGCCGCGCGGCTGGGGCTCCACGGGATCGACGACGCCGCCGCGATCGACCTCGAGCTGCGGCGGGCGGCGCTCGCGCTCGACGATCTCGTGGCCGCCGGCCGCGGGGACCGGGCGCGCGGTCGCTCCCAGCTCGTGGACGTCGGGGCGCTGCTCGACGACGGCGCGGAGGCATGGGCCCCGCTCGCGTCGGCGTTCGGGTCCTCGCTCTCCGTCGAGCCGCTGCGCGGGCGTGCACTCGTGCGTGCCGACCCGCTCCGCCTCGCCCAGGCCTGCGGCAACCTCGTGGCGAACGCGCTCGAGCACGGAGGCGCGCCCGTCCGCGTCCGCGGTCGTGTGGTCGCGGGGAGGGTGCGCATCGAGGTCACCGACGGTGGCCCGGGCCTGCCCGAGCCGGTGAGTCGCCTGATCGCCCGCCGCCGCCGCGGCGCGCCGCGAGGGCGCGGCCTCACCATCGCCGCGCGCATCGCCCGCGACCACGGAGGCCGCCTCTGCTCGGCGCCGAGCTCGCGCGGAGCCTGCCTCGTCATCGAGCTCCCGAGCGCGGACGCCGCGCCGGCGATCGAGCCGTTCCCGCCATCGCGGTTCGACCCGTCCTGGAAGCCCGACACCCGCCCGATCCCGCTCGATTCGAGCTGGCGCCCGGGCCCGGGATCGACCCACCTGCGCCATCTCCGTGATCCGGACCTGGCACCCGCCGACGACCGCCTCCGGCCGTCGGATCCGGACCCACCGCCTCCTCGCCCGGCCGGCCGATGACGAGGCGCCGTCGCGGCGCGCTCCTCATCGGGCTTGCGCTCGCGCTCGGCGGGCTCGCTGCGTCCGATGTCGGGCGGCGGGAGGCGGCGGTCCGGGCGCAGCTGGCTCCACTCGTCGACGTGGTCGTCGCCGGCCGTGACCTGCCGCCGCGGCGGCGGCTCGCGACCTCGGACCTCGCGCTCCGCCGCATCCCCGCGCGGTACGCGCCGGTCGGGGCGGCGTCCGTGCCCGAGGAGGTGGTTGGTCGCCGGCTGACCTCGGCGGCCCCGCGTGGCGCGTACCTCGGCGCGGGCCTGTTCGAGGATGAGTCGGCGCCCGCGCCGGCGAGGATGCGCAAGGGGGAGCGGGCGGTCGAGGTGGCGGGCGCCGGGTCGCCCGAGCTCGTCGTCACGGGCGCTCGGGTCGACGTCGTCGTGGTGCCCGAGCGGGGCGGCGCTCGGCTCGCGCTGTCCGGCGCGCAGGTGCTCGCAGCCCGCCCGCTCGCCGCGGCCGACGGCGCCGACGGAGCCGCGCGGGTCGCCGCCACGCTGCGCGTGACGGCAACGCAGGCCCTCGCGCTGTCGTCGCTCGAGGCGGGCGCGCGCGAGGTCCGGCTGCTCGCTCGTACCGCCTGAGGGGCGAGTTCCCGCCGCCGCCCGCCTCTGGGCGGCATGAACACGCGCATCCTCCTCATCTCGCTCCTCGCCGCCGCGCTCGTCGCGGTTGCTACGCCCGCCCACGCGGGCTCGTACGTCGTCGTCGGCTGCTCCGACCTCCGTCCCGCTGACGGCTGGCACCTCACCGCCGGCGGGTTCCCCTCTCGCGACGACTGCCGGGCCGGCGGCGGCCTCTACGCGACCAGCGGCAGCAAGGCGAACCTGTTCCGCTTCGACGCCCCTGCGGGCACCACGATCACCCGCCTCGTCACCGCCTACCGCGCGCACCTCTCCGCGGCGGGCCCCTGGGCGGTGCCGACCCTGGTCGCCGAGGCCGGACACGCCGGCGAGTGGGAGTCGATCCCGCCCGCCCGTGGCTACATCGGCGGCGTCCCGATCGAGCTCGGCCCCGCCCGGGTCGCGGCCGCCGCCCACGCCGCCGACGCGCTCCGGGTCGGTGTCCGCTGCGACCTCGCGGGTCCGTGCGCGGAGGGCGGACAGCCGTGGGCGCGCTTCTCCACGCTCGCCGTCGAGCTCAGCGACGAGCACGCACCGACCGCGACGCTCACCACGCCCGCCGGGCACCTGCGCGGAGCGATCGCGCTCGCAGTCTCCGCGCGCGACGAGGGCGGCGGCGTCTTCGAGCGGGCGCTCGACCTCGACGGGCACCGGCTCGCGACGGCCCGTCTCTGCGGCACCGTGCCCTCGACGATCGGCGCGCAGCACCACGTGTCGAGCCGCGTCCCGTGTCCGCTGGATGCGCCCACGACCGTCCCGCTCGACACCCGCACCCTCACGGACGGCGCCCATACGCTGGTGGTGCGGGCCGAGGACGTCGCCGGCAACGCCCGCACGGCCACCGCCCCGATCGTCGTCGACAACCTCCCGCCACGGCCGGGCACCGTCACGCTCGCCGGCGATCCGTCGGAGGCGCTGACCGCGCAGGCGAGCGGCTTCAGCGGCGAGGACACGACCTACGACTATCGCTGGGAGCGCTGCGACGGCGCAGGCTGCGGCGAGATCGGCGGCGCCGTTTCGCGGAGCTACAGCGTCCGCTCGCGCGACGCGGGCCATCGCCTCCGCGCGGTCGTCCTCGCCACCGACGCCGGCGGCAGCGTCCGCGTCGCCTCCCAGCAGAGCGAGCCGATCCCGGCACCCGCCGCCGCCCCGGGAGCGACCCAGCCCGCGGGCCGCCTGAGCGCCTGGCTCGAGCGCGGCGGCCGCCACCTCCGCCGCACGACCGTCACCTGGCCCACCCGCGTCCGGATCCGCGGCCGCCTGACCGACCTCGCCGGCCGCCCGCTCGCCCGCACCCCGGTGCGGATCCTCGAGCGCATCGGCTCCCGTTGGCGCGGGATCACCGGCGTGCGCACCCGCGACGACGGCCGGCTCACCACGTTCACGCGTATCGGCCCGTCCCGGCAGGTCCGGCTCGCCTACGGCGCGGCGAGGGTCACACTGCGGCTGAAGGTCCGCGCCTTCGTGCTCGTCCGCATCCGCCGTCACGGCCCGCTCACGCAGGTGTCCGGCCGGGTCCGCGGCGGGCGGATCCCGCGCGCGGGGCTGCGGCTGCGACTCCAGTCCCGCGGCTTCGGCGGCTGGCGCACGCAGGCGACCCTCCGCACCGACGGCCTCGGCCGCTTCTCCGCCTCCGGGCGAGCCCCGAGCGGCACCCGCCTCCGCGTCGTCGTCCCGGCGCAGCACGGCTACCCGTACGCACGCGGGGTGGGGCGGCCATGACCGCGGACCGCACGCGCACGGGCCGGGATCGGCCATGAGCACCGAGGCCGAGCAGCGCGCGGCCCTCGACGGCCTCGCCGGCTCCCTGCGCGACCGCATGCTCGCGCAGCCGGCGGAGCCCGGGACGGCCGACGACGCCCAGGAGCTGATCCGCTCCTTCGTCGACCGCGAGGCGTCGGTGCTCGACCAGGACTCGCGCGACGCGCTCGTCGCCCGCATCGCCGAGCGCTCGTTCGGCCTCGGCCCGCTCGAGCCGCTGCTGGCCGACCCTGAGATCGACGAGGTGCTCGTGTGCGGCACCGCGCCGGCGTGGGTCGAGCGGCGCGGGCGGCTCGAGGCGACTGAGATCCGGTTCGCGTCGGACGGCGAGCTGCGCCACGCGATCGAGCGGATCCTCGCCCCGCTCGGCCGCCGCGTCGACGAGGCCGAGCCGCTGTGCGACGCCCGCCTCCCCGACGGCTCGCGCGTGAACGTGGTGATCCCGCCGCTCGCGCTCGACGGGCCTGTCCTCACGATCCGGCGCTTCCGCCGCCGCGGCTTCACACCCGACGAGCTGGTGGCGAACGGGACGCTCACCGCCCCGCTCGCCGAGCTGCTCGCACGGGCGGTTCGCCGCCGCTGCAACCTGCTCGTCTGCGGCGGGACCGGCTCGGGCAAGACGACGCTGCTCAACGCGCTCTCCTCGTTCATCGACCCCGGAGAACGCGTCGTCACGATCGAGGACGCCGCCGAGCTCCGTCTCCGCCAGCCGCACGTGCTCCGGCTCGAGGCCCGGCCGCCGAACCTCGAAGGGCGGGGCGAGGTGACGATCCGGCGGCTCGTCAAGAACGCGCTGCGGATGCGGCCGGACCGGATCGTGGTCGGCGAGGTCCGCGGCCCGGAGGCGCTCGACATGCTCACGGCGCTCGCGACCGGCCACGACGGCTCGCTCTGCACCGTCCACGCCGGCAGCGCGGCGGAGGCGCTGCGGCGGCTGGAGACGCTCGCGCTGATGGCCGACGTCGGTCTCCCACACGCGGCCATCCGCGAGCAGGTCGCCGACGCGATCGACCTCGTCGTCTGCCATGCCCGCGCGGCGGACGGCAGTCGCCGGGTGACGGGCGTGGCGGAGGTCGTGCGGGTGGCCGGCGGCGCCGCGGCTCGCGACATCTACTCGCTGCGGAGTGGGCGGGCCACCTGGCGCGCGCCGCTGGGGGAGGCGATGGCGGCGCGGCTCGCCGGGGACGGCCCGGCGTCGCGTGGCGGAGGGGTGACCGGCGGCACGGAGGAGGAGGCGGTATGACCGCCGCAGCGGTTCTCGCGGCGGCGGCCGGTGCCTCCGGGGTGTGGGGCGGCTGGGAGGTGCTCGCGACCGCCGAGGCGGTCCGGGTCGCCGAGCGGCTCGAGGCTGCGGTCGCGCCGCTCGGCCGGGCGCGGCGGGAGGGGCTGGCGCCGAGCGGGGTGGAGCGGCGCCGGCTCGGCTGGCTGGCGGCCGGCTCACTGTTCGCCGCCGGTTGGCTCCTCGGCGGCCCGCTGCTCGGGATCGTCGCGGCGCTGACCGGTCCGGCTGCGGTCGTGGCCGTGGTCCGGGCGCGCCGCGCTCGCTACCGCGAGGAGCTCAGGCGCGGAGCGGCCGGCGCCGCGCGTGCGCTCGCCGACGCGATCGCGGCCGGCCACTCGGTCCGCGGCGCGCTCGCCGACACCGCGCCGACGCTGCCCGGCGCGGCCGGTCACGAGCTCCGGCTCGCCGCGCGATCGCTCGAGCTTGGCGAGCCGACCGGAGCAGTGCTCGAGCGCCTGCGATCTCGCGCGCGCACGCGAGCGTGGGACACGCTCGTCGCCGCGATCCTGCTCCAGCGCGACGCGGGTGGCGATCTCCCGGCACTGCTGCGCGAGCTCGCCTCCGCACTCGAGGCCGGCGACCGCCTGGAGCGCGACGCCCGCGCGGCGACCGCCCAGGCCCGTTTCACCGCCTGGCTCGTCGTCGCGCTGCCGGTGGGAGCGGCGGCGCTGGCGGAGCTCGCGGCGCCGGGCTTCCTCCGCGCGCTCGTGGCGGCGCCGCTGCCCGCGGCCCTCACCGCGCTCGCCTTCGTCCTCCAGGCGACCGGCCTCGTCGCGATCCACCGGATCGTCCGGCCCCCGCGCGCGTGACCGCCGCCATGGCGCTGGCCGCGGCCGGCGGCGCGATCGCAGCCGCCGGGGTTACGGAGCTCGCGCGGGACTGGGGGCCTCGGCGGCGACCGGTCCTCCGGCGGCTGGCCCGTGCGGTACGGGCGCGGGCTGGGCATCGGCTCGCGGCCCGCGCTCCGCGGGACCTCGCCGCCCGGCTGGAGGCCGCCGGCCTCGACACGCCTCCCGGTGACGTGATGGCCGCCAAGACCGGCGCCGCGCTGCTCGCGCTGCTCGCGACGCTCCCGCTGGCAGCCACGCTCGCGCCGCTGACCGCCGCCGGTGCCTTCCTCGCGCCCGACCTCCTGATCCGCCGCCGCACCCGCGCGCGCTCGCGGGCGATCGACGCCGAGCTCGGCGACGTGCTCGACCTGCTCCGGGTGGCCGTGGCTGCCGGGCTCTCGCCGGGCCGGGCGCTGGCGGAGGTTGGGCGGCGGCACGGCGGGACGCTCGCCCGCGAGCTCGACCGTGCCGCGCAAACGGTCGCGCTGGGCGTGCCGCTCGCCACGGCGCTTGCCTCGGTCGCGCGGCGGGCGCCGGCGGCCGGGATCGCCCCGCTCACCGCCACCCTCACCCGCGCCGCCCGCCACGGGGCGCCGCTCGGTCCAAGCCTTGCCGCTCAAGCGGCGGAGGCCCGTTCCCGAACCGCCCGCCGCCACACCGAGGCCGCGGCCCGCGCGGCACCGCAGGTCCAGCTCGTGGTCGCGCTCCTGCTCGTGCCGTCGGTCCTGCTGCTCGTGGCCGCCGCGCTGATCCCGGCCTAGACGGGGGGCTTCGCCAGCACCACGGAGGTCTCGATCTGCCGCTCCGGGATCGACCAGTAGCGCCGGAGCAGCGACGCGGGATCGTCGACCGCGACGAAGCCGTGGCGCTCGTAGAACCGGATCGCCCACGAGGCGGCAGCCCACGTCCCGACGAGGATCTGGCCGGTACCGCGCTCATCCAAGGCCGCCAGCAGTGCGCCGCCGATCCCTTGCCCCTGCGCCGCGGGCGACACGTAGGCGTGCCGGATCAGCGTGACGTCCTTGACCGGCTGGATGCCCATGACGCCGATCAACGCGCCGTCGTCCTCGTAGCCCCAGAACTCAACGCCCGCGGCGATCTCGCCCTCCAACTCGGCGACCGGCATGTACGGCTCGTGCCACCGGTCCTCCGGGATCGCGCCCCGGTAGGCGACCGCCGCCGAATTCACGATCTCGGCCATCGCCGCCAGCTCGTCGTCACGGCACCGACGTATCACCGGCGCCCCTCGCCGCTCTGTCCTGACATGCACGGTCCCAGCGCCATCCCACTCCTCGTCGAGCTCGCCGCCACCGCCATCGTCCTCACCGCCGCGCTCGCGCGCAAGCCGCTCGTACGCGCGGCGCGCAGCGTGACCAGCCGGCTCGCCGCACGCCGCCGCCGTCGCCTCCGCGCGGCCACCGACTAACCGAGGATCTGCGCCACATCGAGGTCCACCGGCCGCTCGAGCTGGGCGTAGCCGCACGACTCCGGCTCGCGATCGGGCCGCCAGCGCACGAACTGCGGCGGGTGGCGGAAGCGCGAGCCCTCCATGTGGTCGTAGCGGACCTCGAGCACGCGCTCGGGCCGCAGCGGCACGAACGACAACGACTTGCCCGGGTTCCAGCGGCTCCCGAACGCCGCCCCTGCCGGGACGTGCTCGCGCGCCCAGTTCCACGGGTGCTCCTCGAACGAGCAGACCAGCGGCTGCAGCTCCTCGAACAGCTCGCGCCGCCGCGCCATCGGGAACGCGCCGACCACGCCGACCGAGCGCAGCCCACCCTCGTTCCACCCCGGCACCGGATACGTCCCGTCGTCGTAGAGACCGAGCATGAGCGAGCCGATCGCGTCCGGCCCCGACTTGTGGACCCGGTAGCCGGCGAGCACGCAGTCGGCGGTCCGCACGTGCTTGATCTTCGTCATCACCCGCTTGTCGGGCACGTACGCCTGGTCGCCGGACTTGGCGATGATGCCGTCGAGCCCGGCGCCCTCGAAGCGCACGAACCACTCGCGCGCGAGCGCCTCGTCGCGCGTGATGGGGGTGAGGTGGACCGGCGAGCGCGCGTCCGCCAGCGCACCCTCCAACGCGGCGCGCCGCTCGGAGAACGGCCGCCCCGTCAGGTCCTCGTCGCCCAGACACAGCAGGTCGAACGCCACGAAGTGCGCGGGCGTCTCGCCGGCCAGCAGGTCGACCCGGCTCGCGGCGGGGTGGAGGCGCTGCTGCAAGGAGAAGAAGTCGAGCCGGCCGTCGGACCCCGGCACGACGATCTCGCCGTCGACGACACACCGCGGCGGCAGGCTGTCCAGCGCCGCCGCGACCACCTCCGGGAAGTAGCGCGCCATCGGCCGCGTGTTGCGGCTGCCGATCTCGACCTCGTCGCCGTCGCGGAACACGATCGCGCGGAAGCCGTCCCACTTCGGCTCGTAGAACGCGCCGGGCGGGAGGTCGGCGCCGACCTTGGCGAGCATCGGCGCCACCGGCGGCATCACGGGCAAGAGCACCCCCAGATCATGACCGCCCGATGTGCGGCAGAGCAGGACATCAGGCATGGCGGAGCGGGACCTCCTTCAGCGTCAGGACCACGAGCGCGCCGAGTGCGGCGACCGGCGCGGCGGCCAGGAAGACGGTGTGCAGTGCGGCCGCGACCGCATCTGGGCTCACCCCGCCCGCGGGCTCCGAGGGACCGGCGAGCCGGCTCGCGAAGATCGCGCCGAACACGGCGACGCCGACCGACCCGCCCAGCGAGCGGAACAGGTTCGCTGACGCGGTGGTGATGCCGAGCTCGCTGCGCTCGACCGCGTTCTGGATCGCGATCGTCAGCACCTGCGAGACCATCCCGAAGCCGAGCCCGAACAGCACCAGCAGCGCGGCGACCTCGCCGTACGCGGTGTCGGCGCCGATCCCCGACAGCAGCGCCAGCCCGACGGCCATCAGCGCGAGCCCGGCGACCGGGAACGCCTTGTAACGCCCGGTGCGGGAGATCACGCACCCGGCGACCGCGGTCGTGCCCGTGGCGGCGAGCATCAGCGGGAGCAGCAGGAAGCCGGAGCCCGTCGCGCTCGCGCCGGTCGCGACCTGCAGGTAGACCGGCATGTAGACGATGACCGCGAAGAACGCGAGCGTGGTCAGGAACAGCGCGGCGGAGACGATCCCGAACACCGGCCGGCGGAACAGCCGCAGCGGCAGGATCGGCTCGGCGGCCCGGCGCTCCTGCACAACGAACAGCGCGAGCAGCGCGACCGCGCCGACGGCGAGCCCGGCGATCTCGCCTGAGCCCCACGCGTACTGGCGCCCGCCCCAGGTGGTCGCGAGCAGCAGGCAGGTCAGCCCGCCGGCCAGCAGCGCGGCGCCCAGCGCGTCGATCCGCACGGGCTCGCGCTCGACCGGCAGATGCAGCGAGCTCATGATGAGGACAGAGGTCGCGGCGCCGATCGGCAGGTTGACGTAGAAGACCCAGCGCCACGAGAGGTGGTCGGCGAACACGCCGCCGAGCAGCGGCCCGGCGACGCTGGCGATCACGAACACCATCTGGATGTAGCCCTGGTAGCGCCCGCGCTCGCGCGGCGAGACGATCTCGGCGACGATCGCCATCGCGAGCGTCATCAGCCCGCCGGCGCCCAGGCCCTGCAGCGCGCGGAACGCGATCAGCTGCGTCAGATCCTGCGCGGCGCCGCTCAGCGCCGAACCGATCAGGAAGACGCCGATGGCGGCGAGGAAGAGCGGCTTGCGCCCGTACAGGTCGCTCGCCCGGCCCCACAGCGGCATCGTCACGGTGGCGCCGAGCAGGTAGGCGGTGACGACCCACGAGAGCTGATCGAGCCCACCGAGGTCGCGGACGATCGTGGGCAGCGCCGTGGCCACGATCGTCTGGTCGAGCGACGCGAGCAGCATCGCCAGCAGCAGGCCGGCGAAGGTCGCGCGGAAATGGGTTGAGGTGGATTGGCTCATGCCAAGAATGTAGCAACAACACATTTGGCGTCAAGCTATGAACCCTCCGCGCAGCCGGAAGCGATCCCCGGAGGGGCGCTTCCACCGCGGCTGCGGCGCGCTTACTTCAGCCCGGCGACCGCGCGCGACTGGAGCTCGTCGTCGTCGAGCTTGCCGCCGCTGGCGATCACGCTGAACGCGTCGAGGTAGGGCTTGGCCTTCTGCCAGTCGGCATCGGTGTCGCCCGACGCGTCCACGGCCTTCACGAGATCGGGCATCGAGAGCAGCAGGGTGGGGTCGACGTCGTCGAGCAGGTCCTTCGCCTGCCCGTACAGCTGCGAGTCCCCGAGCTTCGAGGCGGGCGCGAGCGCATCAGCGGCCGCCGCCTCCCCGACGCCGATCACGACGCGGTCGTCGGAGCGGGCGAGGATGACCGGCTTGCCGAGCTCGCCGGTCGGGCCGAGCGAGAACGCCGCCTTCGCGCCCTTGACCGTCACGGGCGAGGCCTTCTTGCCGCCCTCGCTCTGGATCAGCCCGACGATCTTGCCGAACGCGTTGCGCATGTTGTCCGCGTTCGTCGCCTTGATCACGAGGCCGCCCTCGAGCGAGGCCTTGTCGCTGCCGCGCACGAACAGCCCCATGTCGCCGATCCACCCGAACACGTCGCGCTCGAGGTCGATCCCGTACCGCTGCTGGAGCTGCTGCGTCGCGGCCGCGCCGCCGAACGCGCCCGCCACGCGCGTGAACAGGCTCTTGAGCCCCGGGCCGACGTTCGGCGCCCCGTAGGCCGCCCACGAGTCGCCCGGCAGCTCGGCGATCAGCGGCGTCGAGCCGGTCCCGAAGAACGGGCCGAGCGCGCCGAGTGACTTCACGCCCGAGCCCTTCATGATCGTGTCGAACGCGATCGAGTCCCCGTCGGCGGTGAGCGCGCCGCTCATCGGCTCGAGCTTGTCGATGGGGAAGATCGAGCGGATCTGCTCGAGCTGCGCGCCCGCCTGCGGGTCGGACTTGACGGCCTGCTCGATGAACGGCTTGAGATCGACGTAGAAGCTCCCGATTCGGTTGTCGTCGAGGTCGTCCATCGCGCTCTTGAAGCGCTTCTCGTCGGCCAGCGAGTCGCCGTCGTTCGCCGCCACCGTGCGCTTGAACTCCGGCTCGGTGCCGACCGTGAAGAAGTCGCCGACGATGCCGGCCGCCACGCCGTCGCCATCGACCTGGTAGTCGACGTCCTTGTAGGAGCGCTCCTTGACGGCCTTCTCCTGCTTGGCGCCCTTGTCGATCGCCGCCTGTGCCTTCTCCGTGTCCTTCGCGGCGACGAGCACGACGTAGCCGGGCTTGGCGCGGTCGACGCCCGCGACCCACACGGCGGCCTTCTGCCCGAGCCAGGGCGCGATGTCCTTGTCGTAGGAGGTGGCGGGACCGTCGGAGTCGGCGAGGCCCTTGTCGATCAGCTCGTGGAGCTTGGCCTCCGGGTCGTCGGTGCGCAGCACCTTGCGCGCTGCGTCCATCAGGTCGTCGCGCTGGTCGCCCTCGGGCCGGACCACGCCCTCGATGTAGATCGCGGTGCCGGCCGGGACCGCCTTCGCGGGGTCGGCGTCGGCCGCGCCTCCGGCACCGCCGCAGGCGGCGAGGAGGACGGCGATCAGGAGCAGGGCGGGGAGAACCAGCAGGCGGGCTCGAGGCATCCGAGCAGCGTAGGGCGAGGTCCAGCGGACTGCAATTCGGGCTGCAACCCCATCTCCTGCACGCGGAACTGCACGTCACACCGGTTTGGGGTCCTCACTCCACCCACCCTGAAACACCGCGCATTTGCAGGGAAAAACGGTCACTTCGCGGACCCGGCTCAAGCTTTGTGGGACGGATGACGATATTTGTGTTGCAGAGTGGGGCAGAGTGGGGTAGCTTCCCCACGGAACAGCCGGTCCGGGGTGGCGGGGCTCCTCCCACTCCGCCACCTCGGATCGACTCGACTCCCTCCTTACGGACCACATGAGCCTTGGCCTTCAACGGCAACTTCGAGCACACGCTGGACGCGAAGCACCGGCTCACGGTGCCTTCGAAGTTCCGCACGCAACTGGCGGGTCCGGTCTTCCTCGTCAAGGGCGTGGATCGCTGCATCAGCGTCTATCCCGAACAGACCTATTCGGCGATGACGGAAGCAGCCCTCGCTGGGTTGAATCCCTTCTCGCCCGAGGCGCGCGAGCTCCGGCGGTTCTTTCACGGGAACGCCGCCGACGTCGAGCTCGACAGCGCTGGGCGCGTGATGCTGCCGCCCTCCCATCGCGAGCACGCTTCGATCGATCGCCAGGTGATGATCGTTGGCGCGGGGGACTCGCTCGAGCTCTGGGATCTGGACGCCTGGAAGGCCTACGACACCGACCTCACGGCGCGAGCGCCTGACCTCACATCGTCTCTTGGCCATCCTGCTTGACATGCCACGCACGCACGTCCCCGTCCTCGCCGGGGAGCTGATCGAGGCTCTGGACCCCCAGCCGGGCCAGGTCGCGGTCGACTGCACGGTCGGGGCCGGCGGTCACGGCCGCCTCGTCGCCGAGCGCCTCGGCCCCGCCGGGCTGCTCGTCGGCATCGATCGCGACCCGCTGGCCGAGGAGGCCTTCGCCGAGCTGGCCGCCGAGGTCGAGTGCCGTACGCGCTTCATCCGCGCCGACTTCGCCCACGGGCTCGAGCTGCTGCAGGAGGAGGGCTTCGAGGCCGACCTCGTCTACCTCGACCTAGGGATGTCCTCGATGCAGGTCGACACGCGCGAGCGCGGCTTCTCCTACGCCTACGACGCGCCGCTCGACATGCGCATGGACCCGGCGCAGGACCTCAACGCCGCCGAGATCGTCAACACGTGGGAGCGCCGCCGCCTCGCGCGCACGCTGCGCGAGTACGGCGAGGAGCGCTACTCCGACCGGATCGCGGGGGAGATCGTCCGCCGCCGCCCACTTTCCACCACCTTCGAGCTGGGCGACGCCATCACCGCCGCGATCCCCGCGCCCGCGCGGTTCGGCGGCGGCCACCCGGCCAAGCGCAGCTTCCAGGCGATCCGGATCGCCGTCAACGGCGAGCTCGAGCAGCTCGACGACGCGCTCCCGCTCGCCTGGCAGCTGCTGCACCCGACCGGCCGGCTGGCCGCGATCTCGTTCCATTCGCTGGAGGACCGGCGCGTCAAGCGCTTCCTCGCCGACCGTCTGCAGGGCTGCATCTGCCCGCCCGACCTGCCGGTCTGCGCGTGCGGCCGCACGCCCGAGGCCGAGCTCGTGTTCCGCCGCTCCGTCGTCCCGACCCCGGGCGAGATCGCCCAGAACCCGCGCGCGAAGAGCGCCCGACTGCGGGCCGCCCGCAAGCTGGAGACCCCCTGATGCCCGCAGCCACCGCCGCCGAGCGCCACGCCGCGCGCGCCCGCACGACCGCCCGCGGGGCGACGCTCCCGCGTCGCGTCTCCGGGGGGCGGGTGGGGACGGTTTCCCGCCCGCGCGCGGTGCCGATGCCCCCGCGGCCGGTCACCGGCGTCTTCGACCGCATCAAGGCGCTCCCCGACCACCGCGTCATCGACCGCCTCCTGCGCGGGCGGGTGTGGATCTGCTTCATCGGCGTCGCGCTGATGGGGATCGTCGCGATGCAGGTGTCGATGCTGAAGCTCAACTCCGGCATCTCGCGCGCGGTCGAGACCAGCGCGACGCTCGAGCGCCAGAACTCCGACATGGAGGCGAGGATCGCGCGGCTCGCGTCGGGCGAGCGCATCCGCGCCGCCGCCGACACCAGCGGCATGGTCACCCCGGCCGCCGGCGAGGTCCACTACCTGCGCGTGCGCGGCGGGACCGACGGCCGCCTGGCCGCGCGCCGGATGCGCGCGCCGAGCGACGACGCGAAGGCGCTGATGGGCAACCACGGAGTCATGCCCGGCTCGTTGATGGCGCCGGTCACGCCCGTGACGACGGCGCCCACCGTCGCCGCCACACCGGCCGCGACCCCCGCGGCCACGCCGGTCGCCCCGGCCGTGACGCCGGTGCCGACGCCGGCCGCAACGGTCCAGCCCGCCACCGTCACGACGCCGACGACGACAGCGCCCACCGGTTGACCGCGTGCGGCTGATCGAACGACGGATCGGCCTCCTCTTCGCCGTCTTCCTGTGCATGCTCGGCCTCGCCGGGCTCCGCGCCACGTGGCTCGGCGTCGTGAAGGCCGACACGCTGCGCAAGGTCGCCGCCACGCAGCAGACCGCCAAGGTCACCGTCCCCGCCCGCCGCGGCGCGATCACCGACCGCAACGGGATCGAGCTCGCGGTCTCCCAGCCCGCGACGACCGTCGCCGTCACGCCGTACCTGGTCAAGGATCCGCAGCGGGTGGCGCAGAAGATCGCCAAGCCGCTCGGCGTCGACCAGGACACGCTGCTGCGCCAGCTCACCCGCCGCGACACCGGCTTCGCGTACCTCGCCCACCAGGTGCCGGCGATCCGCGCCCGCCGCGTCCAGCGCATGAAGATCGCGGGCCTCGAGTTCATCCCCGAGGCGCGCCGCACCTACCCGCGCGACTTCCTCGCCTCGCAGCTGATCGGCAGCGTCGGCGCCGAGGGCAGCGGCCTCTCCGGGCTCGAGTACTCGCTCGACGGCCAGCTCCACGGCAGCGACGGCGAGCGGCGCCTGACCAAGGACGCGCTCGGCCAGGCGATCGAGCTGCGCGAGACGCGCCGGGAGAAGCCGGGGCAGGACGTCACGCTGACGCTCGACGAGGCGATCCAGGACAAGGCTGAGCAGGTGCTCGCCCAGGTCGGCGAGACCTGGCGCCCGCGCGGCGCCACCGCGATCGTGATGGACCCGCGCAGCGGCGCGCTGCTCGCGCTCGCCAACTGGCCTCGCGTCAACGCCAACAACCCCGGCGACGCGCCCGACTACGCACGCCAGAACCGCGCGGTCGCCACCACCTACGAGCCCGGCTCGACGTTCAAGGCCTTCACCGTCGCGGGCGCGCTCGAGCAGCACGAGGTGACCCCGGGGACGAAGTTCAACCTGCCGCCGACGATCCGCCTCTACGACCGCGTGATCGGCGAGTCCCACGTGCGCGGCCCGATCACCCTGACCACGGGCCAGATCCTCCAGCAGTCCTCCAACGTCGGCGCCGTCACGATCGGCCTGCGGCTCGGCGCCAAGATGTTCGACCAGTGGGTGCGGCGCTTCGGCTTCGGCAAGCCGACCGGCACCGACCTCCCGGGCGAGGAGAGCGGCATCGTGCTCCCGCTCGCCAAGTACTCCGGCGCCTCGATGGGCAACCTCCCGATCGGCCAGGGCATCGCGGTCACGCCGATGCAGATGGCGGTCGCGTACTCGGCGATCGCCAACGGCGGCGTCCTGCGGCCCGCCCACATCGTCGAGAAGGTCAACGGCAAGCCGATGCCGCCCCACCAGGGCCACCGGGTCATCACCGAGGCAACCGCTTCGTCGCTGCGCAAGATGCTCGAGGGCGTGCTCGGTCCGGGCGGCACCGCGTCCGGCGCCGCCATCAAGGGCTACGAGCTGGCCGGCAAGACCGGCACGGCGCAGAAGCCCGACCCCGTCACCGGCGGCTACTCGAAGGACAAGTACGTCGCGTCGTTCGTCGGCTTCGCGCCCGCGCGGCGCCCGAAGCTGCTCGTGACCGTCATGGTCGACGAGCCCAAGGGCGACATCTACGGCGGCGAGGTGGCGGCGCCGGCGTGGAAGGAGATCACCTCCTTCGCACTGAACTACCTGCGCATCCCGCCGGGTTAGTCTCCCTAGCGTGGACACGCTGCGGACGAACGCGACCCACGAGGTCGTCAATCAGGCCTCCCCGCTGGAGGGGACCAACTTCTTCGAAGCCGACCTCGCGCTGCGCGAGGCGCTCGTGCGCGAAGGCGGCGCGTGGGCCGTCGACCGCGCGCGCGACACCGGCGCCGTGGCCGGCTCGGCCACCGCGCAGGAGCACGGCCGCCGCGCCGAGCGCAACCAGCCGCGGCTGAAGACCCACGACCGCTACGGCCGCCGCGTCGACCAGATCGAGCTCGATCCGTCGTGGCACTGGCTGCTGCGCGGCGCGGTCGAGCGCGAGATCCACGCGCTGCCGTGGCGCGATCCTCGCCCCGGTGCGCACGTGGCGCGGGCCGCGCTGTTCAGCCTCTGGTCGCAGGCGAACGCCGGTGTGATGTGCCCGGTCTCCATGACCTACTCGGCGATCCCGGCGCTGCGGCGCGACCCGGCGCTGGCGGCCGAGTGGGAGCCGCGATTGACGATGCCGGACTACGACCGCGGCGCGCTCTCGGGCATGGCGATGACCGAGAAGCAGGGCGGCTCGGACGTGCGCGCCAACACCACCCGGGCCGAGCCGGCCGGCGACGGCGTCTACGAGCTCACCGGCCACAAGTGGTTCTGCTCGGCGCCGATGTGCGACGTCTTCCTCGTGCTCGCCCAGCTGCCGGCCGGGCTGACCTGCTTCGTCGTCGAGCCCGGCCAGGGCTTCGAGATCCAGCGGCTGAAGGACAAGCTCGGCACGCGCTCGCTGCCGTCCTCCGAGGTCGAGTTCCGCGGCGTCGCCGCGCGCCGGCTGGGGGAGGAGGGGCGCGGCGTCCCGACGATCATCGAGATGGTCACCCACACGCGGCTCGACTGCGTGATCGGCTCAGCCGCCGGGATGCGCCGCGGCGTGGCCGAGGCCATCAACCACGCCCGCGGGCGCAGCGCCTTCGGCGGTCCGCTGATCGAGAAGCCGCTGATGCTCAACGTGCTCGCCGACCTGGCGATCGAGTCCGAGGCCGCCACCGCGACCGCGATGCGGCTCGCGCGCGCCTACGACGAGGAGGACAACCGGCTGCGGCGCTTCGCGACCGCGGTCCTCAAGTACTGGGTCTGCAAGCGCGCGACCCCGCACGCGGTCGAGGCGCTCGAGTGCCTCGGCGGCAACGGCTACGTCGAGGAGTCGCCGATGCCGCAGCTGCTGCGCGACGCGCCGCTGAACGGGATCTGGGAGGGCTCGGGCAACGTCATGAGCCTCGACGTCCTGCGCGCGCTGGCGCGCGAGCCCGAAGGGCTGCAGGCGTTCCTGGCCGAGTGCGAGCTGGCGCGCGGCGCCGACGCCCGGCTCGACGCGCACCTCGACGGGCTCCCGGCCACGCTGGCCGAGTTGGCGTCGGACGACGCCCAGTGGCTCGCCCGCCGCGCGGTCGAGGACCTAGCGGTCGCCTTCCAGGCCTCGCTGCTCGTCCGCACCGCACCGCCCGCGGTCGCCGACGCGTTCTGCGCCGGTCGCCTCGGCGACGCGCGCGGCCGCGTGTTCGGCACGCTCCCGCGCGGAATCGACGGTTCCGCGATCGTCGAGCGGGCGCTGGCTGCCTGATTCCACGACCCCCGCACCCGTCTGCACGCGTCCCGCGGCGCAGGATCGGCACCCACCGGAAGGGAGAGGTGGCGCTGCCACGATCCCCCTTCGGCGTGCACCGCCCTGCATCCACGGGTCACGCACATCCGGGCACGGCGGCCGCGCAATCAGGCAGCTAGTGACCGCGTAGCTTGGTCAGCTCGATCCGCACCGGCACCGAGTACTTCGCGGCGAACGACTCCGGCGTGTGGCCGATGCGCTGGATGTGGTCCTCGTACTTCTGGACGTAGGCGCCGACCTCGTTCGCCGGCGGGCCGCCGATCGTGGCGGTGCCCGAGAGCACGACGATGTCGCCGCCGCGGCCATCGCCGGCGAAGTTCAGCGACACGACCGGGTTCGCCTCGAGATTGCGCACCCGCGCGCTCTCCTGGCTGAACATCAGGACCGACTCGCCGCCCTCCCACAGGAACCACACCGGCATCGGGATCGGGCCGCTCTTGGGCGCCACCACCGTCATCCAGGCGACGATCTCGTCGCGCAGGTGCGCCGCCACGCGAGCGCCGAACTCGGTGCTCTCGTCCACGATCACCGCGCGTCCCTCCACTGCACGAGCTCGCGCAGCCGGCCGAGGTCGTAGCCGGCGTCGCTGCCGGAGACGCCGAGGATGAAGTGCGTGACACCGGCGTCGAGGAGCTCGTCCCAGTCGCCGTTCTGCGCGCCCCACGAGATCTCGATCTCGGACGGGTCGCGGCCGACGTCCGCGCAGTGCCCGCGCAGGATCTCGGACTTCTCGCGCACGACGTCAGGGCTGCCGAACGAGTGCCAGATGTTGCCGTACTGCGCGACGAGCTTGAGCGTGCGCTTCGGGCCGCCGCCGCCGATCAGGATCGGGATCGGCTGCCGCGCGGGCGGCGGGTTGAGCTTGCCCAGGCGCGCCTCGATCCGCGGCATCGCCTCCTCGAGCAGGGTCAGGCGCGTGCCGACCGTGCCGAAGTCGTAGCCGTACTCGTCGAAGTCCTTCTCGAACCAGCCTGCGCCGATGCCGAGGATCGCCCGCCCGCCGGAGATCTGATCGATCGTGCGGTGGGCGTCGGCGAGGTAGTCGGGGTTGCGGTACGCGTTGCAGATGACCAGCGAGCCGAGCTCGACGCGCTCGGTCACCTCGGCCATCGCGCCGAGCACGGTCAGGCACTCGAAGTGCTTGCCTTCCGGCTCGCCACGGAGCGGATAGAAGTGATCCCAGTTGAAGAGGCAGTCGACGCCGAGCTCCTCCGCATCGACCCACGCCTGGCGCATGGCGGACCAGTCGGAGTGCTGGGGCTGGAGCTGGGCGGACACACGGATCTGCGACATGCGATCAGTATGGGGCCTGGACCCCGCGCCAGCTTTGCCGATCGGCAGCGTTTCCAGTCCCCGTGGACGACCTCCGGCTCATCACCATCCCGATCAGCCACTTCTGCGAGAAGGCCCGCTGGGCGCTCGAGTTGGCGCACCTGCCGTACCGCGAGGAACGCCACATGCAGGTGATCCACTGGGCGCACGTCTGGAAGGCCGGCCGCGGCTGGACGGCGCCGGTGCTCGTCACCCCGAAGGGCCCGCTGCGGGAGTCGGCGCAGATCGTGCGCTTCGCCGACGCCCACGCCCACCTCGGCCTCTACCGTAAGCCGTTGGCCGCGGCGCTCGAGGCGCGCTTCGACCACCACCTGGGGCCGGACGCGCGCAGCTGGATGTACCACCGGCTGCTGGGGCGGGAGGACCTGATCTACGAGTACGGCACGCCCGGCGTGCCGCGCTGGGAGCGGGCCGGGATGCCGGTGATGCTGCCGCTGATGTCGAAGCTGATCGTCCGCCGCACGAATTCCGACGACGCGCACGCGACCGCCGCACGCGATCGCGTCCGCCGGCACTTCGACGAGGTCGCGGCCCGGCTGGGCGACGGCCGGCCGTACCTGTGCGGCGACGAGTTCAGCGCCGCCGACCTCGCGTTCGCCGCGCTGTCGGCCGCCGTGCTCGTCCCCGAGCGCTACGGCATCCCGCTGCCGCAGCCCGACGAGCTGCCCGAGCCCTACGCCGGTGAGGTCCGGGCGATGCGCGAGCACCCGGCGGGGCGGTTCGCGCTCCGGCTGTACGACCAGGAGCGCCCATAGACTGCGGCAGCGATGACGCTGCGCGACCTGCTCGGCGCCGGGCCTGACGACGTCGAGATCACAGGCCTCGCCTACGACAACCGCACGGTGGAGCCCGGCACGCTGTTCTTCTGCGTCCCCGGCTTCACGCGTGACGGGCACGACTTCGCGCCCGACGCGGTGGCCCGCGGGGCGGCGGCGCTCGTGGTCACGCGGCCGCTCGGGCTCGGGGTGCCGGAGGTCGAGGTGGAGGACATGCGGGCCGCGATGGCGCAGGCCGCGGCGCGCTTCCACGGCGACCCGACGCGCGAGCTGCAGGTGGTGGGCATCACCGGGACGTCCGGGAAGACGACCTCGGCGTGGCTCACCCGCGCGATGCTCGAGGCGGCCGGGATGCAGACCGGGCTGCTCGGCACGGTGACCTCGATCGTGGGCGGGGTATCGCACCCGGTCCAGCGCACGACGCCCGAGGCGATCGACCTCCAGCGCACGTTCCGGGAGATGCTCGACGGCGGCGACGTCGCCTGCGCGATGGAGATCTCCTCGCACGCGCTCGAGCTGCGGCGAGCCGAGGGAATCCGCTGCGCCGCCGCGGTGTTCACCAACCTCAGCCAGGACCACCTCGACTTCCACCCGGACATGGAGAGCTACTTCCTGGCCAAGCGCATGCTGTTCGAGACCGATCCGGGGGTGCGGATCGCGTCTGCCGACGACGAGTACGGGCGGCGGCTGGCCGAGGAGTTCCCCGGCACGCTGACGTTCGGCATCGACGCCGGAGACCTCCGCGCGCTCGACGTCCGCTCCGACGCCACCGGCTCGGACTTCACGCTGCGCGGCGAGGAGGGCGAGTGGCCCGTCCGGCTCGGCATGCCCGGCCGCTTCAACGTGCTCAACGCGCTCGGCGCCTGGGCCGCGGCGCGCGCGCTCGGCGCCGCGCCGGAGCCGCTGCTGGCCACGCTCGCCGACCCGCCGCGGGTGCCCGGGCGCTTCGAGCCGGTCGACGAGGGCCAGCCGTTCTCGGTCGTTGTCGACTACTCCCACAAGCCGGCCGCGCTCGAGAACGTGCTGCAGGCGGCGCGCGCGGTCGCCGAGGGGCGCGTGATCGTGGTGTTCGGCGCGGGCGGCGACCGCGACCGCGCCAAGCGCCCGCTGATGGGGGAGATCGGCGCGCGGCTCGCGGACCGGGCGATCATCACGTCCGACAACCCGCGCTCGGAGGACCCGGAGGCGATCGTCACCGAGGTGGCGGCGGGCGTGCGCGGGGGCGTCGTGGAGCTCGAGGTCGACCGCCGCACGGCGATCGAGCGCGCGGTGGAGATCGCGCAGGAGGGCGACATCGTCGTGATCGCCGGGAAGGGCCACGAGCAGGGGCAGGAGTTCGCGGGCGGGCGCAAGGAGCCGTTCGACGACGTCACCGTGGCCCGCGAGGCGCTGCAGGCGTTGAAGGCACGCGCGTGAAGCATTGGAGCGCCCAGCGGGTGGCGGGCACGGCCGGCGGCGAGCTCGTGCGCGAGCCGGTCGGCGGGCGCGCGGCGGGCGGCCCGGCGAAGGCGGCGATCGACTCGCGAGCGGTGCAGCCCGGCGACCTGTTCTTCGGCCTGCCGGGCGAGAACGTCGACGGCGGGGAGTACGCGGCGGCGGCGCTCGACGCGGGCGCGTGGGGCGTCGTGGTCGAGCCGCAGTGGGTCGACGACCTGTTCGGCACGCAAGGCGGCGCGATCATCGCCACCCCGACACCGACCCCCGCGCTGGGCGCGCTCGCGCGCGGCTGGCGGCAGGACCTCGCGGCGTTCGTGATCGGCGTCACCGGCTCGGTCGGCAAGACCTCCACCAAGGACCTGATCGCGGCGATGATCGCGCCCCACCGCTCGATCGCGGCGTCGCGCGAGAACTACAACACCGAGATCGGGCTGCCGCTCGAGATCCTCGCCGCGCCGTGGGGTACCGAGGTGCTCGTGCTCGAGATGGCGATGCGCGGCTTCGGCCAGATCCGCGAGCTGGCGGCGATCGCCGAGCCGGACGTCGGCGTGATCACCAACATCGGCCCCGTCCACCTCGAGCAGATGGGCTCACTGGAGGGCGTCGCGGAGGCCAAGGCGGAGCTGATCGACGGGCTCCAGCCCGGCGGCACCGCGGTGGTCCCGTCCGACGAGCCGTTGCTGGAGCCATGGCTGCGCGACGACCTCGAGATCGTCACCTTCGGCCCGGCGGGCGACGTGCACTACGAGGGCGCGTCGATCAAGTCCGGCGTCGTGCCGGACGCGGTGCCGACCCAGCACGTCGTGATCGCGCAAGGCGAGCGGATCGAGCTCGAGCTGCCGTTCGACTCCCGGCACAACCTGCTCAACGCTTTGGCCGCCCTGGCCGCCGCACGGGCGATCGGGGTGCACCCGAGCGGGCGGATCGACGTGCGCTTCTCCTCGATGCGGGGGGAGCGCGTGGCGGTCGGATTGGGCGCCGTCGTGATCAACGACTGCTACAACGCCAACCCGCTGTCCATGCGTGCCGCCCTTGACGATCTTGCCTCGCACCACGCCGAGGGCCGCCGCGTTGCGGTGCTCGGAGACATGCTCGAGCTCGGCCCGGCCGAGCGCGAGCACCATCGCGAGATCGGCGCCTACGCGGCGTCGGCGGGCGTCGAGCTGCTCGTGACCGTCGGCCCGCGCGCCGCGGCGATGCTCGACTCCTTCGACGGCGAGTCGCAGGCGGTGCTCGACGCAGAGGAGGCCGCCGCGCTGGTGCCCGAGCTCGTGCTGCCGGGCGACGTCGTGCTGGTCAAGGCCTCGCGCGGCGTCGGGCTCGAGGTCGTCACCGAAGCGCTCCAGGCCGCCGGCTGATGGGCGAGGTCCTGATCGCGGGGACGGCGTCCCTGCTCATGTGCATCTTCCTGTCCCCGAAGTTCATCGACTTCCTGCGCGAGCGCGAGTTCGGGCAGCACATCCGCGAGGACGGCCCGCAGGAGCACCACGCCAAGGCCGGCACGCCGACCATGGGCGGGATCATCATCTTCACCGCGATCGCGGTCCCGTTCCTGCTGCTGACCGAGTTCACACCGCGCGCGATCGGCGTCTTCGGCGTCGCGCTCGCGTGCGCGCTGCTCGGCTTCGCGGACGACTGGACCAAGATCATCCGGCGGCGCTCGCTGGGGCTGCGCGGGCGGACGAAGCTGATCGCCACGATGGCGATCTCGATCGGGCTGTGGCTGGTGGCCACGCGCTGGGCCGACCTGCCGGACACCGTCGACCTGCGCATCATCGACGCTCGCATCGACGTCGGCTACTTCTATCCCGTCTTCATCTACCTCGTGCTGGCGGGCACGACCTCCGCAGTCAACCTGACCGACGGCCTGGACGGTCTCGCGGCCGGGTGCGCGGCGATCGTCCTGCTCGCCTACATCGCGATCACGTTCACGACGCGCCAGTTCGACCTCGCGCTGGTGGCGTCGTGCCTGGTCGGCGGCTGCGTCGGCTTCCTGTGGTTCAACTCGTTCCCGGCCTCGATCTTCATGGGCGACACCGGCTCACTCGGGTTAGGAGGAGCGATCGCGGGGCTCGCGGTGATGACCAAGACCGAGGTGCTGCTGATCATCCTCGGCGGCATCTTCGTGATCGAGGCGCTGTCGGTGCTGATCCAGGTGGCGAGCTTCCAGGCGTTCCGCAAGCGCGTGTTCCTGATGGCGCCGATCCACCACCACTTCGAGCTCCGCGCCTGGTCGGAGACGAAGATCATCCTGCGCTTCTGGATCGTCGCCGCGGTCTGCAGCGCGATCGGCTTCACGCTGTACCAGCAGTCGCTCACCTAAGCCGGCGTGAGCTCGCGCGCGGAGTCGACCTCCGCGCACAGCGCCCGCACCACGACCGGGTCGAACTGCGTGCCGCTGCAGCGGCGCAGCTCGTGCAGCGCGTCGGCGGTGCAGAGCGCGTGGCGGTACGGGCGGGTGGTGATCATCGCGTCCCACGCGTCGCAGGCGGACACGATGCGGGCGCCGAGCGGGATCGACTGGCCGACGAGGCCGTCGGGGTAGCCGGTGCCGTCGAAGCGCTCGTGGCTGGAGCGGACGAGCTTGGCGACGCTGTGCAGGGCGGGCGCGGCGCGCAGGATCCGCTCGCCGACCAGCGTGTGCTGGCGCACGAACTCCCACTCGCGCTCGTCGAGCGGGCCGGGCTTGGCGAGGATCGCGTCCGGCACCGCGGACTTGCCGACGTCGTGCAGCTCGGCGGCGCGGCGGACGTCGTCGAGCTCCTCGGCCTTGAGCCCGAGGCGGATGCCGACGCGCAGCGCGAGCTCGGCGACGTCGCCGACGTGGTCGCGTAGGTTGGGCTCGCGCTCGTGCAGGACCTGCAGCAGCGCGTCGCAGGTCTGCTCGGAGATCGCGTCGCGGCGGCGCTCGAACTTCTCCGAGTACAGGCGCCGGTCGGCGAGCGTGAGCGCGGCGGCCCGCTCGTCGGCCTCGCTCGGGAGCTTGGCGGCGCCGTGCGAGCAGCCGACGTCGAAGCCGTGGCCGCGGTCGGTGAGCGCGACGACGCAGCGGGCGAGCGTGCGCTCGCTCTCCTCGCCGATGCCGTCGAGCAGGACGCAGAACTCGTCGCCGCCGAGGCGGTAGGCCTCGCCGCTGCCGGCGACGACCTCCTCGAGCTCGCGCGCCAGCCGCACCAGCAGCGAGTCGCCCGCCGGGTGGCCGAAGACGTCGTTGTAGTTCTTGAAGCCGTCGAGGTCGAACAGCGCGATCGTGCGCTCGCTGCCGCCGGCGAGGCAGTCCTCGAGGTCACGCATCAGGCGGCGGCGGTTGCCGAGGCCGGTGAGCGCGTCGGTGAGCGCCTCGCGGGTCGACTCGGCCGCCATGCGGGCGTTGTCGGAGAAGCTGAGGACCATGCGCAGGGTCGCGCCGAGCAGCGCGGCGGTGGCGAGGCCGACCGCGAGGTCGTTGAGGTTGGTGACCACGTTGCCGGTCACGAGCACGGCGAGCCCGGTGAGGGTGGAGAGCGCGGGCACGACCAGCGCGCGGGCGCCGGTGGTCTCGGCGACGCGGCGCTCGCCGTCGGCGACCCACGCGGCCCAGCCGAGCAGCAGCGTTGAGGCGGGCCACAGGGCGTCGATCAGCGAGCCGTCGACGTAGGAGCCGAGCGTCGCCTGGTACACGAACAGGCCGTCGGCGATCGCGGTGGCGACGAAGCCCGCGCCGATCACGGTCCACGAGCGGCCGGGGCGCCAGCCGGTGAGGCCGAAGACACCGACGACCACCGCGAGCAGGAGCAGGTCGCCGATCGGGTAGGCGACGTCGGTCAGCAGCAGCGTGCCGGGCTCGGCGGAGGCGCCGATCAGCGGCTCGAACAGCAAGACGGCGGCGACGCAGGCGGCGCCGAGCGCGCCGAGGACGCCGTCGAGCCACAGGCGCGCGCTCGCGCCGCGCAGTCGCGAGCGCACCATCAGCACGATCGCGACGTAGCTGAGCGGATAGAAGGACAGCTCCAGCCAGTCGCTGACGCCGGGGCCGGTCGACTCGGCGGAGTCTGGGCTCAGCGTCCAGTGGATCTCGCCCGCCGACCAGGCAAGCAGCGCGGCGGCGAGGAACGCCCAGCCGGCCCGCTCGCGGCGGACGAGCACGGCGCGCAGCAGGCACAGCACCGCGCTGGCGAGGATCACGCCGTCGTAGACCCACGAGCCGAAGAAGCCGTCGAGCCGGTCCGCCGGCGAGCCGAGCACGCCCTGGGCCAGCAGGGCGGCGAGCGCGACGGCGGCAGCGACGCGCAGCGCGCGGACCGCCGGCGGGATGGGAGTGCCCCTGCGCATCGCTCGGGCTATGCCTTGGCGGGGTGCCGGCGCTTGGTGCGACGCGAGGCGTGCACCTTCAGGGTCCCGATCTTCGTGGCCTGCTTGGAGCGCTTGGTGCGGCGCAGGTAGACGTTCACCTTCAGCGTGCCGGCGCGGTTGACGGCGCGGCGGCCGACGCTCGAGATACGCACGCGGATCTTGGCCTTCTTGCCCGCCTTGACGCTGTAGGCCTGGTCGCCGATCTTCTTGAAGCGCTTGGTGCGGCGGGAGCTGTGGGCCTTGGCCTTCTTGTGCTTCTTGGCGGCGGGCACGAGCGAGATGACGCCGGAGCAGCGGCCGGTCGGCGTCGCCGCCGGGCAGCTGACGCTCAGCGCCACGCGGCCGTACTCCATCGTGACCGGAGCGTCGGGGAGCTTGAAGACGCCGAAGACGAGGTTGAACGGCGGCGTCAGCGGGCCGGCCGGCTTGGGCGCGGGGGCCGCGGGCGTGCCGAGCTCGCACTCGGAGACGCGGTCGTTGTCGTCGGCGTCGACCGAGTCGTTGTCCCGGCCCCCGAGGTCGGCGCCGCAGTTCAGCTGGTCGACGTTGCCGTCGCGGTCGCGCAGCGAGTCGTTGCCGGTGCCGCCATGGATGTTGTCGGCGCCGCTGCCGCCGGTGAGGTGGTCGTTGCCCGCGCCGCCGTCGACGGAGTCGCTGCCGGCGCCGCCGTCGAGGGTGTCGTCGCCGCCGCTGCCGGTCAGCGAGTCGTTGCCGTCGCCGCCCGCGACGGTGTCGTTGCCGGCGCCGCCGTCGAGGGTGTCGTCGCCGCCGCTGCCGGTCAGCGAGTCGTTGCCGTCGCCGCCCGCGACGGTGTCGTTGCCGGGGCCGCCGTCGAGCTGGTTGGCTTCCGTGTTGCCCACGATGCGGTCGTTCCCGGCGCCGCCGGTCACGCGCTCGACGTCGGAGGCGACGGTGTCGTGCTCGCCCGCCTCGCCCTCCCGGTCGGTCGTCGTGGTCGTGAGGTCGACGGTGATGGGCGCGGTGCGGCCGGCGTAGGTCGCGCGGTCACGGCCGGCCTGGCCGCTGAGGAGGTCGGCGCCGCCGCGGCCGTCGAGCACGTCGTCGCCGTCGCCGCCGAGCAGCGACTCGTTGCCGTCGCCGCCGGTGAGGACGTCGTTGCCGGTGTCGCCGGAGAGGCTGCCGGGCTTGTTCACGTCCACGGTGGCGGAGTCGTCGAGGTCGCCGAGCGCGATGTTCAGCGCGGGGACGAGACCGGCGTCGCAGCGCGCCTCGTGCGCGGAGATGCTCACGCAGGTCGCGTCGAGCGGGGCGATGGTCGCGCCGGGGTCGACGAAGGAGACGGTGCCGCCGGGGCCGGGCTGGACCACGAGCCGGTTGGCCTCGCCGGGGCCCGCGACGTAGCTGACGGAGTCGACGCTGTCGATCGTCGCGGCACCGATCGTGGCCGCGTGGGTGGCGGCGGGGGCCGCGAAGGCGCCCAGCACGCCGAGTGAGAGGGCGAGGGCGAGTCGGCCCTTGGCGGGGCGAGCAGGGTTCATGGTCCGAGTCCGTGACATTGGGGGGTGGCGGCGCCGGATTCCCTTCCTCCCGGCTTCCGGCCGGGTGCGACGACTGCCCCAAGGATCGGCCCGTCTTGATCTGCGCTTGAAGGTTGCTGGACGCGTGTCGCATTCGCACCGGGTCTGCAACGAATCACGCCGGCGGGGGCGAATCCGGTCGCGCTCGGTCCTCTCACCCTGCGCGAACCCCCAGCACAAGAGGAGACCCCTATGGACCCCGACCGCCTCGACGAGATCGTGGCCGCCATCCCGAGCGGGCAGTGGATGAGCTACGGCGACGTCGCACGCGCCGCGGGCGGCACCGACCGCCACGCCCGCGCGCTCAACCAGCGCTTCATCCGCGACGAGACGCCCGGCGCCCACCGCGTGCTCAAGAGCGACGGCACGATCGGCGGCACCGCCCTCGGCGACCCGGCCGGCGTCCGCCGCCGGCTCGAGAAGGAAGGCCTCGAGTTCGAGGGCGGCCGGGCCGACAAAGCGGCGCGCCTCCGCCCGGAGCTGAGCGAGGCCGAGCCGGCGGCCGCCTGAGGACGACCGGAGGGCCGGCCGACCCGCCGGCCCTCCAGTTGCCGCCTGATGGCCCGACACAATCACCGGCGTGCTCCCGCGCCCGCCGTTGCCCCCTGGGCCGTATCTCGTCGTGGGCCTGGCCCGCTCCGGGGTCGCGGTCGGGCGTGCGCTGCGGTCGCTCGGGGCGGAGGTGGTGGGCGTCGACTCGGGGGAGGTGCCCGAGGGGCGCCGCCGGGAGCTCGAGGCGGCCGGCGTGGTCGTGCACTCCGGCTCGCCGGGCGTCGAGCTGCTCGCCGGCGTCGAGACGCTGATCAAGAGCCCGGGTGTGCCGAAGGAGGCGCCGGTGGTCGTCGCCGCCCGCGAGGCGGGGATCGGCGTGCTCGGGGAGCTCGAGCTCGGCTGGCGGCTGGTGCCCAACGAGACGATCGCGGTGACGGGGTCGAACGGGAAGACGACGACGGTCGAGCTGATCGGCCACCTCCACCGCACCGCGGATCTGCCCGCGGTGGTGGTCGGGAACGTCGGGACGGCGCTCACCTCGGTGGTCGGCTCCGGCCTGCCCGAGGCGACGGTCGTGGTGCTGGAGGCGTCGTCGTTCCAGCTCGAGGACACGCTCCGCCTCGCTCCCGACGCCGGCGTCCTGCTCAACCTCGCCGAGGACCACCTGGACCGCCACGGCACGTTCGACGCCTACAAGGCCGCCAAGCTCGAGGTCTTCGCCCGCCAGCCGGTGGGGACCGTCGCGGTCGCCAACGAACTGCTGGCGGCCGACGTCGGCGGGGAGGGGGAGCGGGTGCTGTTCGGCCGAGGCGCGGACGCCCGGCTGTGCGACGCGGACGGAGCGTTGTGGTGGGACGGAGAGCGCCTGATCGCCCATGACGAGATCCGCCTCCGCGGCGCGCACAACCGCGAGAACGCGATGGCCGCCGCCGCGGTCACGCTCGCCCGCGACATGCCCCTCGACGCGGTCCGCGCGGGCCTCGCCACGTTCGGCGGCGTCGAGCACCGGCTCGAGGAGGTCGCCACCCACGACGGCGTCCTCTACGTCAACGACTCCAAAGCCACCAACGTCGCCTCGGCGATCGCCGGCATCGAGGCGTTCGAGGGCGGCCTCCACGTGATCCTCGGCGGCAGCGGCAAGAACGCCGACTACACGCCGCTCGCCGCGCCCGTCGAGCAGCGGGCGCGCGCCGTCTACCTGATCGGGGAGACAGCGGAGGCGATCGGCGCGGCGCTGGAGGTCACCGGCGTGCCGCTGAACCGGTGCGGTGACCTCGAGCACGCGGTGGCCGCGGCGCGAGGCAACGCCCGGCCCGGCGACACCGTCCTCCTCTCACCCGCCTGCGCCTCCTTCGACCAGTACGCCAGCTACGAGGAGCGCGGAGCCCACTTCCGCGCACTCGTTGCCTAGGCACAAGGCAGGGGGCGTCCCGGGGGTGTCGAAACCAGCTCCGATGCAGAGACGCCAGCAGCCGCAGCCCTTGGAGCACCGGCTGCTGCTCACCGCCACCCTCTGCCTGCTCGCCGGCGGGGCGGTGATGGTCTATTCGGCGTCGAGCGCGCGCACGCTCCTGCAGGGCGACGGCGACGGCACCGCCTACCTCGTCAAGTACCTGATCTACGGGGCCATCGGGCTCGTGGCGATGAACGTGATCGCCCGCCAGGGCCTGGAGAGCATCCGCCGTTACACGCCCGCCCTGCTCCTCATCAGCTTCGTCCTGCTCGTGCTCGTGCTCGTCCCCGGCTTCGGCGTGAAGATCAACGGCGCGCGCCGCTGGCTCGGCGCCGGGCCGCTGCAGTTCCAGCCCGCCGAGCTGATGAAGCTCGCGCTCGTCCTGCACGCGGCGTCGATCATCTCCGCCCGCCCCAAGCTCGCCCACAACCTCCGGACCGCCGCCGGCCCGATCATCGGCGTCGGCGCCGCCGCGGTGCTGCTGATCGCCGCCCAGCCCGACCTCGGCACCGCGCTGGTGATCTGCTTCACGCTCGCGGCGATGCTCGTCGCGGCCGGCCTGCCGCTCAGGCAGCTGGGGCTGATCGCCGGCGTCGGCGCGTTCCTCGTGCTCGTGTTCGCGATCCTCGAGCCCTACCGGCGCGCCCGCCTCACCGCCTTCATGAACCCGTGGGCGGACGCCGGCGGCAACGGCTTCCAGTCCGTCCAGGGCCAGATCGCGCTCGGCTCCGGCGGCTTCCTCGGCCTCGGCCCCGGCCAGTCGGTGCAGAAGATCTTCTACCTCCCCGAGGCCCACACGGACTTCATCCTCGCGGTCATCGGCGAGGAGCTCGGGGTGGCGGGGATCTGCGTCCTGCTCTCCCTCTACGGCATGATCGGGTACGCGGGGCTGCGGACCGCGAAGGCGGCGAAGGGCATCTACGCCAAGCTGCTCGCCGCCGGCCTCACGAGCCTGATCCTGTGCCAAGCGCTGCTCAACGTCTACACCGTCCTCGGCCTCGCGCCCCTCACGGGCGTGCCGCTGCCGTTCATCTCCTCGGGCTCGAGCTCGCTGATCGTGCTGCTGTGCGCGATGGGGCTGCTGCTCAACGTCGCCCAGGGCGGGCACGCGACGCTGCGCGCGGTGAGGTCGCGTGACGACGACGCCCGGAGCAAGGCGGCCGAGGATCGTGATCGCCGCCGGCGGGACGGCGGGGCACGTCGTCCCGGCGCTGGCAATCGCCGACGCGCTGCGGGCTGAGGGCGCCGAGGTCGTCTTCGCGGGGGGAGAGCGCGCCGAGGCGCAGCTCGTGCCCGCCGCCGGCTATCCGCTGGAGACGCTGAAGGTCGAGGGCATCTCGCGCTCGAACCCGCTGAAGGCCGCGCGCGCGGTCTTTCGCGCCGCCGCCTCGATCAGGACGGCCCGCCGCATCGTCGACGGCGCCGACGCCGTGCTGGGCGGCGGCGGCTACGTCGCCGGCCCGGTCGGGTTCGCCGCGCTCACCAGCCGCATCCCGGTCGTCCTGACCGAGGCCGACTCCCACCTCGGCCTCACCAACCGCCTGCTCGCGCCGCGCGCCCGCCGCGTCTGCCTCGCGTTCCCGATCCCCGGCCGCGACGGCGACCGCTACCTCGTCACCGGCCGCCCCGTCCCGCCGACGTTCGACGACCGCGCCGCCGCCCGCGCCGAGTTCGGCATCCCGCCCGAGGCGACCTGCGTGCTGATCTTCGGCGGCTCGCTCGGCGCGCGTTCGATCAACCTCGCGGCCGTCGAGGCGTTCGCCGACGCCGGCTTCCACGTCCTCCACGTGCCCGGCGCGCGCGACTTCGCCGAGCTGCGAGCGCCCGGCGAGCACTACCACCTGCGCGAATACGTGTCGCCGTTCGGGCAGGCGCTGGTCGCCGCCGACCTCGCAGTCGCCCGCGCCGGCGGCTCCGTCTTCGAGCTCGCCCAGTACGGCCTGCCGGCGATCCTGATCCCGTATCCGCACGCGTCAGCCGACCACCAGACCGCCAACGCGCGCTGGATGGCGGAGGCCGGCGCGGCCACGATCCTCCCGGACGCCGAGCTCACGCCCGCGCGCCTCCGCAGCGAGGTCGACGCCCTCCTCGGCGACCCCGAGCGACTGGCCGGAATGGCCGCCGCTTCGCGCCGCCTGGCGCGCCCGGACGCCGCCGCGGTGGTCGCCCGAGAGGTGCTCGCCGCCGCCGGTTGATGGCTCCGCGCCGCATTGGACCGGAGTCTGATCCGCCCTGCCCTCCGCTAAAGGAATCGCCTTTATCAGCCGTTGATGGGGCTATGGCACGGAGTGCTCTGCACCGCTTGCGGGACAACCGCGGCTTCACGCTGATCGAGCTGATGGTGGTGATCCTGATCATCGGGATCCTCGCCGCGATCGCGCTGCCCGCGTTCCTCAACCAGCGCGCCAAGGCGCAGGACACCGAGGCCAAGTCGGCGGTGCGCGACGCGCGCGTGACGCTCGAGACGTTCCACACCGATCGCTCGACCTACGACACCGACGCCGCCACGCTGAAGGGCATGGAGCCCTCGCTCAACGAGGCGCGCAACCTGGTCGTTTCCGGCAGCTCGACGACGTTCAGCATCGCCGTCGACTCGCGCGCGACCAACGGCGGCGGCACGTTCACGATGGTGCTCGGCGCCAGCGGCGACGTGACCCGCAACTGCAGCAACCCGGGCAACGGCGGTTGTCGCTCGACGCCCGACTCCGCCGGCAACCGCTGGTAGTGCCCCGGCAATAGCCTCCCGCCCATGGATCGGCCATGGGATGACCGCCGCCTGCACTTCGTGGGCATCGGCGGCGCGGGGATGAGCGGGCTCGCGCTCGTGGCGCAGCAGCTCGGCGCGTCGGTCACGGGCTCTGACCGCTCCGGCGGCTCCTCGTATGCGGTGCGGCTGCGCGAGGCGGGCATCGAGCCCGTCGTCGGGCACGACGCCGGCAACGTCCCAGAGGGCGCCGAGGTCGTCTACTCGACCGCGATCGGCCCCGACAACCCCGAGCGCGCGGTCGCGACCCGCGAGCTGCACCGCGCCGACCTGCTCGCCGAGCTGACCCGGCTGCGGCCCACGATCGCCGTCTCCGGCACCCACGGGAAGACGACGACGTCGAGCATGCTCGTCCACGCGCTGCGCGGCAGCGGCGCCGATCCGTCGTACCTGGTGGGCGGCGAGGTGCGCTCGACGGGCTCGAACGCCGGCTGGGGGACGGGGGAGTGGCTGGTGGTCGAGGCCGACGAGTCAGACCGGTCTCTGCTCAAGCTCGACCGCAGGGTTGTGGTCCTGACCAACGCAGAGCTCGACCATCACTCGACGTATAGCTCGCTGCGCGACGTGGAGGCGACCTTCCGCGCGTTCCTGGGCGCGGCGGAGGACGCGGTGGTGTGGGAACGGCCGGAGCTGCTGGCGCTGGCGGACGGCGGCCCGCGCGTGTGGCCCTTCGGCGTCGACCCGGTGCTCTCGCCGGGCGGCTCCTCGTTCACGCTCGACGGGATCGCCGTCGAGCTGACGGTGCCGGGCGCCCACAACGCGCTCAACGCCGCCGCCGCGCTGACCGCGATCCGGGCGATCGGCGGCGACGTCCCCGCCGCCGCGGCCGCGCTGCGCGACTTCTCCGGCGCCGGGCGGCGCTTCGAGCGCGTCGGCACCACGCCCGAGGGTGCGCTCGTGGTCGACGACTACGCGCACCACCCGACCGAGGTGCTGGCCACGCTTGAGGCCGCCCGCACGCTGAACCCGCGCCGGCTGGTGGCGGTCTTCCAGCCGCACCTCTACTCGCGCACGAAGCACTCCGCCCGCGAGTTCGGCGCCGCGCTCGCCCGCGCCGACCTGCCGATCGTCACCGAGATCTACCCGGCGCGCGAGGCGGCCGAGGACTACCCCGGCGTCTCCGGTCGGCTCGTGGCCGAGGCGGCCGCCGACGCGGGCGGCGGCAAGCGGGTGGCGTGGCTGCCGGACTTCGACTCCGCGGAGCGCTTCCTGCGCTCCGAACTGCGCGAGGGCGACCTGCTGCTGACGCTCGGCGCGGGAGATATCGACACGCTGGGCAGGAGGCTGGCCGGTCCGGGTCGAACCCCCGGAGCGTGAAGAAGATCGTCGCCGGCGTCATGGTGGCCGCCTGCGTGCTCGCCGGCGGGTGGTTCTGGCTCCGCGATGCCTCCGTCGTCCAGGTCCGTGACGTCTTCATCACCGGGCTCAGCTCCTCCGAGGCGCCCTCGATCCGCACCGCGCTGAAGGCCGCCGCGCTCGACATGACGACGCTGCACGTGCGCGAGGACCAGCTGCGCGCGGCGGTGGCGGAGTTCCCGTCCGTCGCGGGCATCCGCACCGAAGCCAAGTTCCCCCACAAGCTGTCCATCGAGGTGCGCGAGCGCGCCCCGGTCGCCGCGATCGAGACCGGCGCCGGCCGCGTCGCCGCCGCGGGCGACGGGCGCGTCCTGCGCGGCCTGAAGGTCTCCGACCTCCCGGTCCTGCGTGCCCGCAGCGCGCCCGCCGGCGAGCGCGTGACCGACCGCAACACGCTCGGCGCGCTGGCCGTCGCGGGTGGCGCGCCGCCGGAGTTGCGCGGGCGAATCCAGCGTCTGATCTCTGGACCGCGCGGTCTGACGCTCGAAATGCGCAACGGTCCCGACCTCGTCTTCGGCTCCGGTTCCGACGCCAATCGCAAGTGGCTGGCGGCCGTCCGGGTGCTCGCGGATCCGAGTTCCCAGGGCGCCACGTATCTCGACCTGCGAGTGCCGGAAAGGGTTGCTGCAGGCGGGCTCGGGCCGGTCGACCAGGACCCCGGGGAGACCGCCACTCCTGACCCTCAAGCTACAGTGGAGAGTAGCCCTACTCTCAACCCGTAGTCGAGACTTAGGCGGCTTGCAAGACATCTTGCCGTCCTACCCTGGCGTTGACAGAAACGCCGAAATGACCGTAACGTGCGAAAATCCGCACCGCGGTCGAGCTAGGGGAACGCTCGACTCCTACTAGAGGTCCGGACACGAATCCATGGAAGCTGGCAGCTATCTCGCAGTCATAAAGGTCGTCGGAGTCGGCGGCGGTGGAACCAATGCCGTGAACCGGATGATCGATGCCGGGCTCTCGGGCGTGGAGTTCATCGCGTGCAACACCGATGCCCAGGCGCTCCAGATGACGGACGCCGACATCAAGCTCAACATCGGCTCGGGTCTCACCAAGGGGCTCGGGGCCGGCGCCAACCCGCAGGTCGGGCAGGGCGCCGCGGCCGAGTCGCGCGACGACATCAAGGAGGCGCTGAAGGGCGCCGACATGGTCTTCGTCACCGCGGGCGAGGGCGGCGGCACCGGCACGGGCGCCGCGCCCGTGATCGCCGAGATCGCCAAGAACGAGATCGGCGCGCTCACCGTCGGCGTCGTCACGCGCCCGTTTGAGTTCGAGGGCTCGCAGCGCTCCCGCCAGGCGCAGGAGGGCATCGACCGCCTGCGCGAGATGGTCGACACGCTGATCGTGATCCCGAACGAGAAGCTGCTCTCGATCGTCGAGCGCCGCACGAGCATCCTCGACGCGTTCCGCGAGGCCGACAACGTCCTGCGCCAGGGCGTCCAGGGCATCACCGACCTGATCACGATCCCCGGCCTGATCAACCTCGACTTCGCCGACGTCCGCGCGATCATGGCCGACGCCGGCTCCGCGCTGATGGGCATCGGCTCGAGCGCCGGCGAGAGCCGCGCGTCGGAGGCCGCCAAGGCCGCGATCTCCTCGCCGCTGCTGGAGGAGTCCGTCGAGGGCGCCACCGGCATCCTGCTCAACATCACCGGCGGCAAGGACCTCGGGCTGTTCGAGGTGAACGAGGCGGCTGAGCTGATCCACTCCGCCGCGGACGCGAACTCCAACATCATCTTCGGCGCCGTCATCGACGAGGAGATGGGCGACGAGATCCGCGTCACCGTCATCGCCACGGGCTTCGACCGGCCGCGCGGCGGTGGTGGCTTCGGCGGCTCGCGCGCGACCGGCCGCTCGCCCGACCGCGGGCCGCGGATCGACGATCGCCAGCGCTCGTCGCTCGAGATCTCGGACGACGACATCGACATCCCGCCGTTCCTGCGCTAGCCGCGTTCGTCACTAAAGTCGCAAGGCGGCGGAAGCCGATACTTCCGCATGAATCCTCCGCGTCGCCGGGCCGTGATGGCGCTGTTCGCCGTCCTCGGCGCGTGGGTGGCGATCCTCGAGCTGCAGGTGCTCGTGCTGCCGGGGCTCTCGCTCGGGCCGGTCACGAGCGACTACGCCCATAACGGCATCGAGGTGCTCGCCGGGCTGCTCTGCCTCGGCGGCGCCTGGCAGGCGCGGCGCGAGCAGAACGCGTGGCTGCTGATCGGCATCGGCGTGCTCGCGTGGGCGCTCGGCAACCTCTACTACACCGTCGTCCTCTACGACATGGCGTCGCCGCCGATCCCCTCGCCGGCCGACGCGGGCTTCCTCCTCTTCCCGGTGCTGGCGATGATCGGCGTGCTCGCGCTGGTGCGGGCGCGCACGCGCGACGTGCCGAAGACGCTGTGGACCGACGGCTCGATCGCCGCGCTGGCGATCACCGCCGTGAGCGCCGCGATCGTGTTCGAGACCGCGCTCGGCGCCGCCCAGGGCAAGCCGCTGGCCGTCGCCACCGCGCTCGCCTACCCGCTGACCGACCTCGTCCTGCTCGGCGTCGCCGTCGGCGCGCTGGCGAGCACCGGCTGGCGGCTCGACCGCACCTGGGTGCTGCTGGCCGTCGGCATCATCTCGTTCTGGCTCGCCGACTCGCTCTACCTCGTGCAGACGGCGCTGGGGACGTACTCCGCGCCGGCGTGGTTCGACATCGGCTGGACGCTCGGCCTGCTGCTGATCGCCCTCGCCTCCTGGCAGCCGGCGGTCGTGCACCAGCCGAGCGCCCCGGACGGCCTGCGCTTCATCTCCGTGCCGCTCGGCTTCGGCTCGGTGGGGCTGGGAATGCTGATCTACGGCTGCCTGACCGACATGAACCCGGTCGCGGTGGGGCTGTCCGCGCTGTCGCTGGTGGCGGTCATGGCGAGGCTGATGCTGACCTTCCGCGAGAACGTGGCGATGCTGCGGACCTCGCGCGACGAGGCTCTGACCGACGTTCTGACCGGGCTCGGCAACCGGCGCGCGCTGGCGCGCGAGCTCGCCTGCCTGCTGCCGGACGCCCACGACGCGAAGCCGATCGTGCTCGTGCTGTTCGACCTCGACGGCTTCAAGCACTACAACGACACCTTCGGCCACCCGGCCGGCGACGCGCTGCTGGTGCGGCTGGGCGCCAACCTGGCGACCTATCTGAGCGGGCGCGGGCGCGCGTTCCGGATGGGCGGCGACGAGTTCTGCGCGCTGTTCGAGCCGGGTGACGAGGTCGCGGACCCGATCATCGCGGGCGCGGCGTCGGCGCTGACCGAGCACGGCGAAGGCTTCAACGTGACGTCCTCCTACGGCGCGATCGTGCTGCCGCGCGAGGCGCAGGACGCCACCGAGGCGCTGCGGATCGCCGACCAGCGCATGTACGCGCAGAAGAACGCAGGGCGGACGTCGGCCACGCGCCAGTCGAAGGACGTGCTCGTGCGCGCCCTGACCGAGCGCGCGCCCGACCTGTTCGGCCACATCGAGGGCGCGGCGGATCTCGCCGAGGCGACCGCGCGGCGCCTGGGCATGAACGAGGACGAGGCGGAGTGCGTGCGCCACGCCGCCGAGCTGCACGACGTCGGCAAGGTCGCGATCCCGGACGCGATCCTGACCAAGCCGGGCCCGCTGGATCCCCACGAGTGGGAGTTCATCCGCCGCCACACGCTGATCGGCGAGCGGATCGTCTCCGCCGCCCCGGCGCTGGGCCAGGTCGCGCGGCTGGTGCGCTCCTCCCACGAGCGCTGGGACGGCACCGGCTACCCGGACCGCCTGGCCGAGCAGCAGATCCCGCTGGGCGCGCGCGTGGTCAGCGTGATCGACGCGTTCGACGCCATGACCTCCGAGCGGCCCTACTCGCCCGCCGTCGCGCCGGCCTCCGCGGTCAGCGAGCTGCGGCGGTGCGCGAGCACACAGTTCGACCCGGTCGTCGTCGAGGCGTTCTGCGCCGCCTGGGCGGAGCGTCAGGGCGAGACGACGACCGACACCCGCCGCGACGTCGCACCCCTGTAGGGGTAGCCGGGCTGCGGCGTGAGCCGGGCCTGGAAGCGGTAGAGGGCTTTGACCAGCGTGCGGCGGAAGCGGTACGCGAACTTGAAGCGGCCCTTGGCGTCGGCCTTGACGTTTCCGATCGGGACGCGGCGGCGGGCGTCGGGGACGAGCACGTCGATCGTCACGCGGGTGCCCTTGCGGGCGGGGCCGCCCTTGAGCTTGCCCGCGAACTTGACCTTCTGCCCGTTGGTCACGCGGCGGGGAGAGAGCCTGAGTCTCAGGCCCGCCTTGACGCCAAGGGAGAGCGTCGCCGTCTGCACCGGCGCGGGGTCGAGCGTGTAGGCCTTGTACGCGAACCGGATCGTCCGGCTCGGCCCCCTCGCGATCCGGTACGCGAAGCGCCCGTCCTCGCTCGTGGTCACCGTGCCGGTGTTCACGTACTTCGCGCCGGGCCGCCGCACGCGGCTGCTCGCCTGCAGCACCGCGCCGGAGACGGGATGGCCACCGGCGTCCGTCAGCCGCCCCTCGGCGAACCGGGTCGCCCCGAACGGGACTACCGCGGCCCGCCGCGGCTTGTCGCGCTTGGACCGCAGCCAGGCCCTCAGCTTCACGAAGCGGCTGGCGCCATGCCCGTTCGGCTGGGAGCCATTCAGCGTGGTGACGGTCACGGGATCCGAGCGAGTCTCGTTCCCGGCTGCGTCGATGACGGACGCCTGAACGGTGTGCCGGCCGTTGGAGAGCCTGCCTGTGTCGAAGACGACCGTGTTCGACGTTGTCACCGGGCATGGCCGCGGGGTCGTGAACGGCCGGCGACAATTCGCAGCGCGCGGGTCGGAAGCTTGGCTGAAAGCGGTATGGCCGTCGACGACAATCCCGACCCGTTCGACGCCGCCGCCGCGATCACTGCTGTCGATGGCAATGGTCTTCTCCCCCTCGAGTGGCGCCTCGGTCGACAGTAGGGAGCCGCTTGGCGGCGTCGTGAAGCGCGGAAGGTCGAAGTCGGTGAGAGCGACGCGCGCGCTGTAGATCCACACTCGTGCGCCGTCGAAGGAGCTGTCACAGCGGTGGCCGGCGGTTCCCACGTCACACATCAGGCTCGCGAAGATGGAGCGGACCTGGAGGCCGGACCGCTCGACGCGGTTCGCGGCTTGGAAGTGACTGCCGCTGCCAGTGCCCAACCCAGCGCAGTGCAGGTACGCACCGCACCATTCGATGAGGAAGGGCGACGATGTCGTCCGAGGAAGCTCCTCGTTCAGGTAGTAGTCGAGATACGTGTCGCCCGACTGTGTGGTTCGCGCCCAGCGCCAGAGGGTGTAGCCAGCAATCAGGCTCTCTGAAGGAGCGCGGAACACCAGATCAGCGTGAGTGCCGGCTGCCGTCGCCGCATAGATCTCGGCGCGGAGCGCGGCGAACGCCCGGTCATCGGCTGAGCACCAATTGACAGCAATCGCGTTCGCGCCTCCGCTTTCCGTCCTCCAGCCGCCCGCAGCCGCCGGCTGTCCATTCGGAAGCGTGCAGGCCCACACGTCATAGGTCGCTGCCCCGGAGTGCGCGGGAGCGATACCAAGCAGCACGAGCGACACCACCAGAGCGCGGCGAGCGAGAGCCATCGGGAGCGATAGGCCTCGTCCGCGCAGAGTTCGCCCCTAGCCCACCCGGATCGTCAGCCTGCGCGAGTAGCCGAGCTCGAACGGGAAGCCGGCCTGGCGGCGGATCCGGAGGCGGATCGGGTAGCTCCCGCGTCGTCCGCTGAAGCGGTACGAGATGTGCCAGCGGCCCTTCTTGTGCGTGCGCGCGTCCGAGAACGTGCGCCACTTTCCGCCCTCGCGACCCTGGAGGACGACCACGAGACCGCGCGGGACGGGCAGGCCGTTGCCTTGCACGCGGCCGGAGAAGCGGACGCGGCCGGAGGAGAGCCGCTTGCGCGATGCCTTGATCGTGCTCGACGCCGGCACGCGGACCGAGAGCCCACGCGCGGTGGCGAGCGCTCCGAAGGCGCCGCCGAACGTAAGACGGAAGGCCCGGCTCGGCCCCGCCGGGACGTTGATCGAGTAGCGGCCGTGCCGGTCGGTGACGCCGCTGCCGGCTGCCACCGTCCTCGAGCCCTTCTTCCGCACCGTCGAAGTCGCGACGACCGTTTGGCCGGCCAGCGAACCGCCGGTGGAGAGCGACAGGCGACCGCGCAGCTTCGCGTTGCGGCCGAACGGGACCCGCACGCGCCCGCCGCGGGTCTTGTGCAGGCGGCGGCCGACCTTGGCGCTCGTCGCCGAGAGGCGCGTCGGGTTGCCCTCCGACACGTTGCCGGCGTTGTCGGCCACCCTCACGCGGATGTCGACCCTCGACGCGACGCCGGTGTCGAGCGTCGCGCGCAGTGTGCCGTTGGCGAAGGTCGACGGCAACGGCCGGTAGGGGTCGGTGGCGTGGTTGCGCACCGCGACGCTCGTGGACGCGACACCCGAGGCGGGGTCCTTGACCGAGAGCACGATCTTCTTGCCCCGCGCGCGTTTGAGGATGGCGGTTGGCGGCGTCCCATCCATCAACACGGAGCGCTGCACGATGCCGTCGTTGCCGGCCGCATCTTCCGCGACGAGCCGGACCGTGTGCGCGCCGTCGGCGATGGCGTTGCCGAAGAAGCGGACGTTGCGCACCGAGCCTGGGCAGGGCACCGGCACCGTGTAGTTGCACGCGGACTTCTTGCGCGTGACCACGCGGCCGTCGACGTCGAGTCGCGCCGCGCGGATGCCGGTGCTGTCGGAGGCGTTGATCGCGGCGAATTCAGACGACTTCCGCCACCCCGGGCCGATCAGTGCTCCGCCGGCGGTGATCGCCGGGGCGACCGGGTCGTCGAGCGTCACCGCGGCGCCCTGCAGGTCGATGAACGCGTATGGACCGCCAGCGCCGTCGTTCGTGAGGCACCGCTGCGAGATGGCCGCGCCACCGCAGAACACGCCCATCTCGAACATCTCGGCGCGCCCGTCGAAAACCGCCTTCGAGGCGTCGCTGTAGCCGGGAGATCCGATCTGGCACGGGTTCGGGAAGATCGCCGTCCCCGGCTGGCAGCTGTTGGCGAAGACTGAGTTGCCTGGTCCGAACGTCGTGTTGAGCTCGAATCGCCCGGACTCGTCCTCGGGGGTGCCGGGATCGTCGCCGCCCAACCTGCCGATCCCGTAGCGCCAGAGCGTCACCCGAATGATGTCCGTATCTGCCGGTGCCGTGAAGCGGAGATTTGCGAACGTGCCCCACCGCACCGTGCGAGGGCCGGCGGGATTGGAGCCGACGCGGAGCCCGTTGGCCGAGGCGCAGTCGCCACCAAGCGTGTAGGAGCTGGAGTCCTCGGGCAACGGCTGCGATCCGTCGAGGGTCCCGACGTAGTACACCCAGGCGTTGTTCACGCCATGCGCCCCGGGCGCGTTGCACGTGACGACGTCGTATCTCCCCGCCGACGCCGCAGGCACCCCCACAGCCACCGTCGCCAGCACGACCAGCGCCCCCACCACGCCTCGCATCCCTGCTCTCATCACCCGGCAATGTAGCCCGAAAAGCCCTCGCTGAGCGCTGCTAGGGTCCGGCCGCGATGGGCTCTGGCACCGAGACGCTGAAGCGGACTCCGCTGCACGATCGTCATGCCGCCGCCGGGGCGAGGCTCGTTCCGTTCGCCGGGTGGGAGATGCCGGTGCAGTACGCCGGCATCCGCGAGGAGCACGTCGCGGTCCGGACGAAGGTCGGCGTGTTCGACGTCAGCCACATGGGGGAGATCGAGACCCGTGGGCCGGACGCCGAGGCGTTCCTGCAGCGCATCCTCTCCAACGACGTCAGCAAGATCGCCGAGGACGGCGCGCAGTACAGCGTCCTCACCAAGCCCGACGGCGGCGTCCTGGACGACCTCTTCACCTACCGCCTCGGGCCCGACCACTTCCTGACGGTCACCAACGCGAGCAACCACGAGAAGGACCTCGCGTGGTTCGAGCAGCACGCGCGCGAGTTCGACGACGTCAACGTCCATGACGCGCTCAACGACTACGCGATGCTCGCCGTCCAGGGGCCCGACGCCAGAGCGCTCGTGCAGGAGCTGGCGAACGGCGAGCTCCCGCGGCGGTTCAGGACGGCGCGGCTGGAGGTCGCGGGCGTGGAGGTCCTCGTGGCCGGCACCGGCTACACCGGCGAGGACGGCGTCGAGCTGCTCGTTCCGCCGCAGGGCGCGACCATCGTCTGGGACGCGCTGACCGAAGCCGGCGCCGCGCCGATCGGCCTGGGCGCCCGCGACACCCTCCGCCTCGAGGTCTGCTTCCACCTCTACGGCAACGACCTCTCCGAGGACCGCAACCCGATCGAGGCCGGCCTTGGCTGGTGCTGCAAAGAGGCGACGGGCTTCATCGGCGCGGACAAGATCGCGGCAGCCCGAGAGAACGGCACTGCGGAAGAACTCGTTCCCTTCGTCCTCACCGGCCCGGGAATCGCCCGCCAGGGCAACCCGATCACCGGCGGCGGCGAGGTCACGTCCGGCACGCTCAGCCCGTGCCTGAACCAGGGCATCGGCATGGCCTACCTCCCCGCGGAGAAGGCCACCCCCGGCACGCCCTTCGAGATCGACGTTCGCGGCAAGCCCCGGACCGCCGAGGTCCGCGAGAAGCCCCTCTACCGCAAGGAGTAGACCTTGGCCGAGGCCTCGTATCCGTCGGACCTCAAGTACCACGCCGAGCACGACTGGGCTCGGATCGACGGCGACATCGCGACGATGGGCATCACCTGGTACGCGCAGGAGCAGCTCGGCGAGGTCGTGTTCTTCGACCCGCCCGAGGTCGGCGCGACCGTCAAGAAGGACACGCCGTACGCCGAGGTCGAGTCCGTCAAGGCGGTCTCCGACGTCGTGGCCCCGCTCTCCGGCGAGATCACCGAGGTCAACGAGGCGCTGGGCGACGCGCCGGAGCAGATCAATGAGGACCCGTACGGCGAGGGATGGATGGTCAAAATCCGCCTCTCTAACGTAAGTGAGGCGGACGACCTCATGGATGCGTCCGCCTACGAGGGCACCCTGACCTAGATGAGCCGCTACACCTCCGCCACCGACGCAGACCGCCGCGAGATGCTCGACGCCATCGGCGTCGAGTCGATCGACGAGCTGTTCGCCGCCGTGCCGGAGGGGGTCCGCCTCGGCCGTCCGCTCGACCTCCCGCCCGGGAAGCCGGAGCAGGAGGTCTACGGCCGGCTGCGCGACCTGGCCGCCCGCAACGTCTCAACCGAGGACGAGATCAGCTTCCTCGGCGCCGGGATGTACGACCACTACGTGCCGAGCCTGATCGACTCGATCCTGTCCCGCTCCGAGTTCCTGACGCCCTACACGCCCTACCAGCCGGAGATCTCCCAGGGCGGGCTGCAGGTGATGTTCGAGTACCAGACCGCGATCTCCGAGCTCACCGGCCTGCCGGTCTCCAACGCCTCCGTCTACGAGGGCCCGTCCGCGCTCGCGGCCGCCGCCTACCTGGCGAAGCTGCACAACAAGCGCACGCGCTTCGTGATCTCCGCGGGCGTCCACCCGCACGCGCGTGAGACGCTGGTGACGACCGCCGCCGGCTGGGGCACGACCGTCGACGAGATCCCGCTCGCGGATGGCGTCACGCAGATCCCCGAACTCGGCGACGACGTCTCCGCCGTCCTCGTGCAGTACCCCAACTTCCTCGGCGCCGTCGAGGACCTCCAGGCGCTCACCGACGCCGCCCACGCGGCCGGCGCGCTGATGATCGTCCTGACCGACCCGCTGACGCTCGGCGTGCTCAAGCCGCCCGGCGAGTTCGGCGTCGACGTCGCCGTGGGGGAGGGCCAGACGCTCGGCAACCGGCTCGACTACGGCGGCCCGTCGTTCGGCTTCTTCGCGGCCCAGGAGACCTACCTGCGCCGCATGCCCGGCCGCATCGCGGGCGAGACGAAGGACGTCGACGGCCGCCGCGGCTTCGTGCTCACGCTGCAGACGCGCGAGCAGCACATCCGCCGCGAGAAGGCGACCCACAACATCTGCACCGCGCAGGCGCTCAACGCGCTCGCGGGCGTCATCTACCTGAGCTGGCTCGGCCGCCGCGGGCTCGTCGAGCTCGGGGAGCTGCTGCTCCAGCGCACCGCCTACGCGCGCCGCACGCTGGCGGAGCTCGACGGCGTCGAGCTGCTGCACGAGCAGCCCGTGGTCCGAGAGTTCGCGGTCACGCTCGACGCGCCCGTCCACAAGGTGATCGAGCGCTGCGCGGCCGAGGGCGTCAACCCCGGCTTCCCGCTCGAGGACGACGGTCTCCTGGTCGCCATCACCGAGCAGCGCAGCCGCGAGGACATCGACAAGCTCGCGCGCGTCCTCGGTGCGGCAGTCGCGGCCGAGCGAGAGGCGGTCACGGCGTGATCAGCGACAACGCACTCCACGCGGATCCCGGCCAGGGCGAATCGCCGCAGGCGTCGTCCGGCGCGGCGTTCGAGACGCCGATGCAGCGCGACCGCGCGGTGACGATCTACGAGAAGTCGAAGGAGGGCCGGCGCGCGTTCGTCGCCCCCGAGCTCGACGTGCCCGAGACCCCCGACGCGCTCCCGGACAAGTTCCGCCGCAGCGAGCCGCCCAAGCTCCCCGAGATCGCCGAGCCGGAGATCGTCCGCCACTACAACCGGCTCTCGAAGCGCAACTTCGACCTCGACACCGGCTTCTACCCGCTCGGCTCGTGCACGATGAAGCACAACCCGAAGCTGCACGAGCGCGTCGCGGCGCTGCCCGGCAACGCCCGCCTGCACCCGGCGCAGAACCCGAAGCGCGCCCAGGGCGCCCTGCAGCTGATGTACGAGCTCCAGGAGGCGCTGGGCGAGATCGCGGGCCTCCCGCACGTCAGCCTCCAGCCGAGCGCCGGCTCGCACGGCGAGCTCGCCGGCGTGCTGCTCACCCGCGCCTACCACGAGGACCGCGGCGAGCACCGCACCAAGGTCCTCACGCCCGACACCGCCCACGGCACGAACCCGGCGACGGTGACGATGGCCGGCTACGAGGTCGTCAAGGTCGGCACCGACGAGCGCGGCGGCGTCGACGTCGAGGACCTGCGCGCGAAGGCCGACGAGGACGTCGCGTGCCTGATGCTCACCAACCCGAACACGCTCGGGCTGTTCGACGAGAACATCGAGGAGATCGCGAAGATCGTCCACGGCGTCGGGGCGACGCTCTACTACGACGGGGCGAACCTCAACGCCGTCATGGGCCGCACGCGCCCGGGCGACATGGGCTTCGACATCGTCCACTACAACCTCCACAAGACCTTCACGCAGCCGCACGGCGGCGGCGGTCCCGGCGCCGGCCCGATCGCCGTCTCCGACCGCATCGAGCCCTACCTGATGCGGCCGCAGATCGTCCGGCGCGAGGCAGACAACGGCCACGGCCCCAGCTTCGACCTCGACTACGACCGGCCGAAGTCGATCGGGCGCCTGCGCGGCTTCCAGGGCAACTACGGCGTCTTCGTGCGCAGCTACGCGTACATCCTGTCGCTCGGCGGCGACGGCCTCCAGGAGGCGTCGGAGACCGCGGTGCTGAACGCGAACTACCTGCTCGCGCGGCTCAAGGAGGAGGGCGTGGCCGAGCACCTGCCGGCCGCCTTCGACCGCGTCTGCATGCACGAGTTCGTGCTCTCGGGCGCGCCGATGAAGAAGAACCTCGGGCTCAAGACGCTCGACCTCGCCAAGCGCCTGCTCGACCACGGCTTCCACCCGCCGACGGTCTACTTCCCGCTGCTGGTCGACGAGGCGCTGCTGGTGGAGCCGACCGAGACGGAGACGAAGGAGACGCTCGACGCCTTCGCCGATGCGATCGCCGACATCCTCCGCGAGGGCGCCGAGGACCCGGAGATCGCGCGCAACGCGCCGTATTCGACGCCGGTGCGCCGGCTCGACGAGGCGGCCGCCGCCAAGCGGCCCGTCATCCGCCAGCCGCTCTAGGCTGGCCCGCGTGAGGCTCGGCCTTGCGCTCCTCGCGGTCTTCCTGGTCGCCGCCTCGCCGGCGGCGGCCGACTCGATCCTGTTCGTGCGCGACGGCAACGTCTGGATCTCCACGCCCGACGGCTCGACCGAGCGGCCGCTGACCGCGGGCGGCGGCTTCTCCTCGCCCTCGATGGCGGACGACGGCACGATCGTGGCGCTGCGCGGGCGCTCGTTCGTGCGGCTGCGGTCGGACGGCGCCGCGGTCGGCATGCCGTTCGACGCGATCGGCGGCGACTGGGTGGTCTCCGGCGGCCCGTACGACGCGCGCGTGGCGCCGGATGGGCTGCGCGTCGCGTACTGGTTCACCGGGCATCGGCGGTTCTGCCTGCCGATCGAGCCGGGTTGCTCGGTCCAGGACACCGACGTCACCGCCTACGGGTATGCCAGCCGCGTCACGGACCCGCTGGAGCTTGGCGTCGTGCGCGAGCGGCGGCAGCCGTCGTGGTACGGCGCGGGCCGTGCGCTCGTGTTCCGCCACGGCGCGGGCACGGGGGAGACGGTGTCGGTCGACCGCGTCGGCAGCGGCGAGGCCGACGACCAGGGCTGGTTCTCCAACGACGACGGCACGTCGCTCGAGCAGGGCCAGCTCGACCACGGCGGCACCCGGCTCGCGGCGGTCGCGGGCGGCAACCAGATCCACCTCTTCGGCGTCAGCCAGCCGCCGCCCGCGCTCCCGGCGCTGCGCTGCGTCGTGCCGGGCGGGCCGTACGCGTCGCCGACCTGGTCGCCTGACGGCACGATGCTCGCGTGGGAGCAGGCCGACGGCGTGCACGTCGCGGGCCCGGTGCCCGACCTCCGCCGGCCCGTGCCCGACTGCTCGGTCATCGCCCAGCGGCGGCTGACCGCCGGCAGCGACCCGTACTGGGGCCGCGCCGACGTGCCGGGCGCGACGTCCGGGAAGCCGCCGCTCGGCAAGCCTGCGGCGCGCAAGCCGCCACGGGCGTTCCGCTCGCTGCGGGTGGCGCGGGATCAGCGCGGGAGCGCCGTGCGCCTGCGGCTGCGGATCTCCCGCGGGCCGGCGCGCGTGACGGTGCGCCTGAGCCGCGGGCACACGCCCGCCGGCCGCGTCGTCAAGCGGCGCGCGCGGAGGGGGACGCTGCGCCTGCGCGTCCCGCTCAACAGCAAGGCGAAGCGCGCGCTGGCGCGCTCCGGGCGCCTCGCTCTGCGGCTGCGCGTGACCGTGCGCGCGCCGGGCCGCGCGACCACCACGGCTCGCCGCCGGGTGGTCGTCAGGTCTGCTTGACACGAGGGTCAGATGAGCGACCCGGAAACGGTCTTTCGCCGCGCCCGTGTCCGGTCCGCCGATTCCCGCCGGGCCGCCATCGATCGACGCACCGGCTTCCGGTAGGCGTCGGCGCACAGACGTACCACACAGCGGACCGGATTTCGGTCTAAGGGCGCCGCAGAAACAACAGGTGGGTCAACCGACCTCCTGGAGGGAGTCTCATGTCCAAGTCTCGAATGGTGCTCGCCGCTGCAGTAGCCGCGCTCGCCGTCATGCTGATCGGCGGCGCCGGCCCGGCTGCTGCGCAGACCAGCACCACGCCGCTCACGAAGACGGTCAAGATGACCGGCACCGCGAAGAACGGCAAGAAGTTCAAGGGCACGTACACGATCAAGCGCTTCACGCACAGCGGCAGCAAGCTCTACGCCGTCGGCACGCTGAAGGGCCGTCTCAAGGGCCGCCGCGTCACGAAGAACAACGTGCGCGTCCCCGCGTCGCTCGCCCGTCCCGCTTCGGCCGCGCAGATCCCGCCGACGCCGAACGCGTGCCAGATCCTCAACCTGACGCTGCAGCCGATCGACCTGAACCTGCTCGGCCTGCGCCTGCGCACGAGCCGCATCGATCTGCGCCTCGAGGGCGTCCCGGGCGCCGGCAACCTGGTCGGCAACCTGCTCTGCGGCATCACCGGCATCCTCGACCCGCAGGCTGCGACGCCCGCGACCCCGTCGGTGCTCACGCAGGTCCTGAACGCGCTGCTCGCGCTGGTGCCCCGCACCGCGTAGTACTTGCCATCTCCGCTGCCCCGTCCCGCAGACGTTCCGCGGGGCGGGGCCGCTATCTTCGCCCGCTCGTGAGGATCTTCTCGGGCATCCAGCCGACGGGCACCAAGCACCTCGGCAACTACATCGGCGGCATCACCCAGTACGTCGCCGGCCAGGACCGCGGCGACCCGGCGATCTACTGCATCGTCAACCTGCACTCGCTGACGGTCGACTACGACCCGGCCGACCTGCGCGAGCGCACGCTCGACCTCGCTGCGCTGCTGATCGCCGCGGGGCTCGACCCGGATCGCTGCATCCTGTTCCGCCAGGGCGACGTGAAGGAGCACAGCGAGCTGTCGTGGCTGCTGTCCGCGGTCATCCCGCTCGGCGAGCTCCAGCGCATGCACCAGTTCCGCGACAAGTCGGTCGCGCAGCGCGAGCTCGTCTCCGCCGGCCTGCTCTTCTACCCCGTCCTGATGGCCGCCGACGTGCTCGCCTACCGCGCGCACGAGGTGCCGGTGGGGGAGGACCAGCGCGAGCACGTCGAGCTGATGCGCGACGCGGCCGAGCGCTTCAACCGCCGCTTCGGCGAGACGCTGGTGGTGCCCGAGGCGCGGATCCCGACGGTCGGCGCGCGCATCCGCGATCTCCAGGACCCGTCGAGGAAGATGTCGACGACCTCGCAGAGCCCGCAGGGCACCGTCTACGTGCTCGACGAGCCCGACGTGATCATGAAGAAGTTCAAGCGCGCGGTCACCGACTCCGGGACGGAGATCGTCCGCGCGCCCGACAAGCCCGGGATCTCGAACCTGATCGAGCTGCTCGCGGTGATCCGCGGGACCAGCGCCGAGGAGATCGAGCGCGAGTTCGCCGGCTCGCGCTACGGCGATTTCAAGGTCGCGGTGGGGGAGGCGGTCGTCGAGTACCTCCGCCCGGTGCGCGAGCGCTACACCGAGCTGCGCGGCGACGAGGCCGAGCTCATGCGGATCCTGGCGCAGGGCGCGGACAGCGCGCGGGAGCTGGCGGCCGAGACGCTCGCCGACGTGCGCGAGCGCATGGGCGTCGCCTGAATGTCGCGATCCGTCGACCCGGCTCCCTAGCCTCTCTGGGGGTGCCCGCCACCGCCGTCCATCGCCTGGAGCTCGACCTCGACGTCTTCGCGGGGCCGTTCGACCTCCTGCTGTCGCTGATCCTGCGCGAGGAGCTCGACCTGCTGGAGGTGGAGCTGGCCGAGGTGGTGCTCGCCTATCTCGACCACCTCGAGGCGCGCGACGAGCTCGACCTCGAGGCCACCACGGAGTTCCTCGTCCTGATCGCGGCGCTGCTCGAGCTCAAGTCGCGGCTGATGCTGCCGGGCGAGGAGATCGAGGAGCTCGACGAGCTCGCGCCCGCCGAGGCGGCAAGCGAGCTGCTCGAGCGGATGCTGCGCTACGCGCGCTTCCGCGGCGCGTCGGGCTGGCTCGGCGAGCGCAAGCTGGGAGCGGAGGCGCTGCTGTACCGCGCCGCGCCGCTGCCGGACGAGTTGCGGCGGCTGTCGGTCGAGCAGGCCGAGGCCTCCTACGACCCGGCCGTGCTGGGCGCCGCGCTCGGCGGCCTGCTGCGCACGCCGCCACCGGTCGACCTCAGCCACATGGCAATGCCGCGGGTCACGCTCGGCGAGCGGGTCGCGCACCTGCGCGAGCTGCTGCGGCTGAGGAGCGGTCGCTTCGGCTTCGACGAGGCCGTGGAGGGCGCCGACCGCGTCACGGTCGCGGTCACCCTGTTCGCGCTGCTCGAGCTCTACAAACGCGGCGAGGCGAGCTGGGAGCAGGGCGAGCCGTTCGGCCCGATCACGGTGCAGGCCTCATGACCCCGCTGGCCAAGATCATCGAGGCGCTGCTCTTCCTCTCGCCGGATCCGGTCTCGCTCGAGGATCTGCGCGACGCCACGCAGCAGGACGAGTGGGCGGTGCTCGACGCGCTGACCGAGCTGCGCGACGGCCTCCACGGCCGCGGCGTGGTGCTCAAGGAGATCGGCGGCGGCTGGACGCTCGCCTCGCACCCCGGGGCGGAGGAGGCCGCGCGGCGGCTGCTGTCGAAGCCCCGCACGCCGACGCTCACCCCGGCCCAGGCCGAGACGCTGTCCGTCGTCGCCTACCTGCAGCCGGTCTCGCGGCCGGAGATGGCGCGCATCCGCGGCGTCGCCTCGGAGTCCGCGACGAGCGCGCTCGCCGAGCGCGGCCTGATCGAGGAGGCCGGCCGCTCTCCCTTTGGCGCCGTCCTCTACCGCACCACGCCGCTCTTCCTGAAGCTGTTCGGCCTGCGCTCGCTCGAGGAGCTGCCCGAGCTCGAGCAGTGGGACCCGTCGCCCGAGGACCAGGCGGCGCTGCGCGACCGCCTGCTGCGCGCGGGCGACGAGCGCACGGGCGCCGCGCCGGGTTCTTGAACGGTGCCTTGCCGGGTTCTTGAACGGCGGGCATTGAAGGGGTGGGTCCCGGGCGGGGTGCCGAGTTTCTGCACCCTCAAGGGCTCAAATCATGCCGAGACCGCAGAAACTCGGCCCTGAGCCGAGTTAGTGCGGTCTCGACCGCTCAACACGCGCCGAGACCGCAGAAACTCGGCTCGCGAAGCCACCCCCGACCGCACCCACCCTTCAATGCCGCTGTTGACTTTCGGCGGTCCTAGCTCTTCGCGGCCAGCTGGCCGCAGGCGGCGTCGATGTCCCGCCCTCGCGTGAGCCGGACGGTCGCGCTCAGCCCGTGCTCCTCGAGCGCGGCCTTGAACGCGTCGATCGCGCCCCTCGACGAGCCGTCGTAGGTCGCGTCCGTCGGGTTGTACGGGATCAGGTTGAGCTTGTAGACCCGCGGGTCCAGCAGCTTGGCGAGCTGGACCGCCTGCGCGTAGCTGTCGTTGACCCCCGCGAGCATCACGTACTCGACGAACACCATCCGCTTGCGGCGCGCGTAGAAGGCCTGGCACGCCTCGAGCACCTCGGCGATCGAGTAGCGCTCGTTGACGGGCATGATCTTCGAGCGCAGCGCGTCCTCGGGCGCGTGCAGGGAGAGCGCGAGCCGGATCGGCATGTCGGACTCGGTGAGCTTGCGGATGCCGGGCGCCCAGCCGACGGTGGAGATGCCGGTGCGGCGGTGGGTGATGCCGAGGTCGGGCAGCTTCCGGGCCGCGCCGAGCACGTTGTCGAGGTTCATCATCGGCTCGCCCATCCCCATGAACACGAGATGGTTCAACGGCTCGATGCGGCGGAAGTGCAGGACCTGGTCGAGGATCTCGCTCGCGGTCAGGTTGCGGCCGAACTTCATCGCGCCCGTCGCGCAGAACGTGCAGGTCAGGGGGCAGCCCGACTGCGAGGAGACGCAGACCGAGCGGCGGCCGTCGCGGTAGCGCATCAGCACGGCCTCGACCGGGCGGCCGTCGTGGGTGTGGAAGAGCGCCTTCACCGTGCCGTCGCGCGCGTGCGCCTCGTGGGCGAGCGAGAGCGTGGAGAACGGCACCGCGTCGGCCAGGCGCGAGCGCAGCGCGACCGGCAGGTTCGTCATCTCGTCGTAGCCGCCGGCCCCGCCCGCGGTCCATTCCCACGCCTGGCGGGCGCGGAAGCCGGGCTCGCCGGCGTCGGCGAGCGTGCGGTCCAGGAGATCGAGGTCCATGGCGGTCTCCTATGGTGGCATCGACATGCGGCTCGCCAAGCACCTTGCCCACGCCGGGGTCGCCTCGCGGCGGGCCGCCGAGCAGCTGATCTTCCACGGGCACGTGACGGTCGGCGGCAAAGTGATCACGGATCCGGCCACCGATGTCGACGGCTCGAAGCCGATCACGGTCGACGGTCGGCCGGTCGGCGGGACCGGGCAGGAGCGCGCGGTCTACATCCTCAACAAGCCGCCCGGCGTCCTCTCGACCTCGCAGGACACCCACGGCCGCAAGACCGTCCTCGACCTCGTCCAGGCCGACCGCCGCCTCTACCCGGTCGGCCGGCTCGACGCCGACAGCACCGGCCTGATCCTGCTGACCGACGACGGCGCGCTCGCCCACCGCCTCACGCACCCCAGCTTCGAGGTGCCCAAGACCTACCGCGCGGTGGTCCGCAACCCGCCGGTGCGCGAGCCGGCGCTGCGCAAGCTGCGCGAGGGCATCGAGCTCGACGACGGCCGCACCGCGCCGGCCAAGGTCCGCAAGATCTCCTCGAGCGAGCTCGAGATCACCATCCACGAGGGCCGCAAGCGCCAGATCCGCCGCATGTGCGAGGCGATCGACCACCGCGTCGAGTCGCTCGAGCGCGTCGCGTTCGGCCCGCTGCGGCTCGGCAACCTGCCGATCGGCGGCCACCGCCGCCTGACGCCCGCCGAGGTCGAGCGCCTGCGCGCTGATTGAATGGCGCGCCGAATGCGCCTCTACGCCCTCCGCGGGGCCATCTCGGTGGCCGAGAACGACGCCGACGCCATCCTCGCCGGCACCGACGAGCTGATGCGCGAGATCCTCGCCCGCAACCACCTCGCTGCCGAGGACCTCGTCTCCTGCATCTTCACGCTGACCGAGGACCTCGACGCCGAGTTCCCCGCCGTGGCCGCCCGGCGGATGGGCCTCAGCGCCGTGCCGCTCCTGTGCGCCCGCGAGGTGCCGGTGCCGGGCGCGCTCCCGCGCATCATCCGCGTGCTGATGCACTGCTACGGCGAGGACGACCACGAGCCGCAGCACGTCTACCTGGGCGAGGCAGCCGCGCTGCGGCTCGATCTGACGGGCGCGCAGTAGGCTGATTTCCGTGCCGCTCGAGTTCGGCGCCAAGGTCCGGCGCATCCCTGTCTATCCCGCCGCCGACGGCTACGCCTCGGAGGGCCCGGTCGCCAAGCTCGCCTCCAACGAGAGCGCCTACCCGCCGATCCCCGAGGTCGTCGAGGCGGTCACGAAGGTGCTGGGCGGCGTCAACCGCTACCCGGACCCGACGAACTCCGCGCTGCGCACCCGGCTCTCCGACCGCTACGGCGTGCCCGCCAACCGGATCGCGATCGGCAACGGCTCCTGCGACATCCTGCTCGCCGCCGGCGACGCGCTGCTCGAGCCCGGCGCCGAGGTCGTCTACGCGTGGCCGAGCTTCAGCGTCTACCCGCACCTCGCGGCCGCCTCCGGCGCCACCGCCATCGAGGTCCCGCTGGACGCCGACCACAAGCACGACCTGAACAAGATGCGCGAGGAGATCACGGTCGCCACGCGGCTCGTCGTGGTCTGCAACCCGAACAACCCGACCTCCACCGCGCTCCCGCTCGAGGACATCAAGGCGTTCATCGCCGACGTCCCGCCGCACGTCGCCGTGATCCTCGACGAGGCCTACACCGAGTTCAACATCCTCCAGGACCCCGACGAGTCGATCCCGCTGCTCAAGAAGCACCCGAACCTCGTCCTGCTGCGCACCTTCTCCAAGGTCTACGGCCTGTGCGGGCTGCGCGTCGGCTTCGGCCTCTGCGGCTCCGAGGACTTCCGCACCGCCGTCGACCAGGTCCGCCAGCCGTTCTTCTGCAACGCCGCCGCGCAGGCCGCCGCGCTCGAGGCGCTCAACCACCAGGACGAGGTCACCCGCCGCGTCGAGCGCAACCTCGCCGAGCGGATCGGGCTCGAGGACGGGCTGCGCCGGCTCGGCATGGAGCCCGCCGAGTCGCAGGCCAACTTCGTCTGGTTCGACCTCCCGACGGGTGAGGACGAGGAGCCCGCCGACGTCGAGCGCGCGGTCCTCCAGGGCCTTGCCCAGCGCGGCATCCTCGTCCGCGCCGGCGGCTCGCTGGGCCGCGCCGGCGCCCTCCGCGTCACGGTCGGCACCGAGGCCGAGAACGAGCGCTTCCTCGACGCGCTCGGCGCGCTGATCAGCTCGCCGGTGCGCTGAGCTCTGCGGCGCGGCGGCGCCGGACGACGCCGGGAGCGACGCCGACCACGCGCTTGAACGCGCGGCTGAACGCGGCCTCGGAGCGGTAGCCGAGGCGATCGGCGAGCTCGGCGACGGTCGCGCCCTCGTCCCGGAGGGCGCCGACGGCCATCTGCATCCGCCAGCGGGTCACGTAGGCCATCGCGGGCTCGCCGACCAGCTCGGTGAAGCGGGCGGCGAACGCCGAACGGGACATCGCGAGCTCGTCGGCGAGCAACGCCACGGTCCACGGCCGCGCCGGCTCACGGTGGATCAACGCGATCGCGGGCCCGATCTGGCGATCCTGCAGAGCGCCGAGCCAGCCGATGCGCGCGGCGGGGTCCCGCTCGAGCCACACGCGCAGCGCGTGGATTACGAGGATGTCGCTCAACCGCGTGATCACCGCCTCGCCGCCGGGCCGGAGCTCGCGCGCCTCGGCCGCCATCAGCGTCAAGACGCTCCGCATCCGCTCCGCCTGCGCGTGGTCGCCGGCCTCGACGTGGATGACGCCCGGCAGGAGGTCGACGAGGTTGCGCGCGGCCGGGTGGTCGAACCGCACGGCTCCGCAGACGAGCGCCGTCGGGCTGCCGCCGCCGCCATGGCGGAGGATCTCGTAGCGGTCGCTGACGATCTCGCGCTCGAGATCGAGGATCCCGGGAGCCGCGGCGCCGGGCTCGCTCCGCAGGACATGCCCTTCGCCGTGGGGCACGAGCGCGAGGTCGCCCGGACCGAGCAGTCGAGCCTCGTCGTCGCCGCCCTCCAGCCACACGCGCCCCGAGGTGACGACGTGGAACCAGAGGTAGTCGGGCATCGGCGGCAGCGTCAGGCCCCACGGTGCGGTCAGCTCGGAGCGGCAGTAGAACGCGCCGTTCATGCGCAGGAGATGAAGTGCAGCGCCGAGGGGGTCGGCGGGTGGGAAGGGGTCGATCGCGGCCACGTTCGCAGTATGCCAGTCGTCCAGGACACTGGACGTTCGAGCATGAAGTTGCGCTTCTGAGTCATAGACAGTCCAACACTCGCGGCAGATCATGGACGCCATGCACATCGACGACTCCGCAGCGAGAAAGGACACGACCATGGCCCAGATCGGACAGACGCTGGAGAACCCGGCGAGCGGCGAGCGGATCACCTTCCGCGCCACCGCGGCGCAGACGAACGGGGAGCTCGTGGCCATCGAGCTCGAGCTGCCGGCCGGCCGGCGGGTGCCGGGGCCGCTGCACGTGCACCCGAAGCAGGAGGAGCGCTTCGAGGTCCTCGAGGGCACGCTGCGCTTCCGGATGGGGCGCAAGCGGATCGTCGCCGAGGCCGGCGAGGTCGTCGTCGTCCCGGCCGGCCTGCGGCACGACTTCGCCAACGTGGGCGACACCGACGCGCGCGTCCATGTCGAGATCAGGCCGGCGCTGCGAATGGAGCAGATGTTCGAGACCGCCGTCGCGCTCGCGCAGAACGGGCGGACGACGCGCGGCGGCCTTCCCAAGCCGCTCGACCTCGCGGTCTTCGCGCGCGAGTTCGACGATGAGGTCCGCGCCGCCTTCCCGCCGCGGGCGCTGCAGCGCCTCGTGCTGGCTCCCCTGGCGTGGCTGGCCGGGCTCCGCGGGTCGCAGGCACAGCCGCTTCAGCCCGGGTCATCCGTCGCGTGACCTAAATCTCTGGCCTCGCGCGGCCGATGCTGGTACAACTGACGCTTCGCGCCATGCGCTCCAGCACCGGACAGCTCGCCAGCTTCACCTACGCCGCGTATTCCTACGCCGGCTCCGCGAGCCGTTCCGCCTGGCGATTTCTCTAGGCACTCGGTCGTGAACGAACCGGTCTCCGACCGGTCTGCCGAGTGCCCGTCGTCCGTAGAGTGTCCAAGGCGAGATTTCGAGGAGTCCAGATGATGATCGTGATGAAAGCGGGGGCGACGGAGGACCAGATCCAGTCCGTCATCGACCGCATCGAGACCGTCGGCGCGCGTGCCCATCCGTCGCGCGGCGAAGAGGTCACCGTGATCGGGGCGATCGGCGATCGCGAGCACGTACAGCGGCTCGGGCTGGAGGGCTACCCCGGCGTCGAGCAGGTGGTGCCGATCCTCAAGCCCTACAAGCTCGCGTCGGCGCAGATCCGCCCGACGCCGAGCGTCGTCGAGATCGACGGCCGCCGCATCGGCGGCGAGCACTTCTCGATGATCGCCGGGCCGTGCACCGTCGAGACGCGCGACCAGACGATCGGCACCGCGCACGTGGTCAAGGCGGCCGGCGGCTCGCTGTTCCGCGGCGGCGCCTACAAGCCGCGCACCTCGCCGTACGCGTTCCAGGGTCTTGGTCAGGAAGGGCTCCGGCTGCTCGCCGAGGCAAAGGCCGAGACCGGTCTCCCGATCGTCACCGAATGCATGGACGCGCGTGACCTGGAGCAGGTGCTCGAGGTGGCCGACGTGATCCAGATCGGCGCCCGCAACATGCAGAACTACCCGCTGCTGGCCGAGATCGGCCGCTCGGGGCGTCCGGCGCTGCTGAAGCGCGGCGCCTCGGCGACGCTCGAGGAGCTGCTGATGGCGGCGGAGTACATCCTCAAAGAGGGCAACCCGAACGTGCTGCTGTGCGAGCGCGGCATCCGCACGTTCGAGACCGCCTACCGCTACACGCTCGACCTCACCGCCGTCCCGGTGCTCAAGGAGCTCACGCACCTGCCCGTGATCGTCGATCCGAGCCACGCGGCCGGGCGCCGGAGCCTGGTGACGCCGCTGTCGCTGGCGGCGGCCGCCGTGGGCGCGGACGGGATCATCGTCGAGGTGCACCCGCAGCCCGAGGAGGCGATCTGCGACGGGCCCCAGGCGCTCGTCTCGGACGGCTTCGCGGACTACGTCGAGCAGGTCGAGCGCGCGGCCGCGGTCGCGGGCAAGGTCCTGTCGAGCGTCCGCGCTTGATCGTCGCGGTCCTCGGTGTCGGCCTGGTCGGCGGGTCCGTTGGGCTCGCCGCCCGGGAACGGCTCGGCGCCGAGGTCCGCGGCTTCGATCCCGGCGACGGTGTGCTCGACCGCGCGGTCGAGCACGGCGCGATCGACGTGGCGTGCGGCAGCACCGCCGAGGCGCTGGACGGCGCCGACGCGGCGTTCGTCGCCGCGCCGGTGCGGGCGCTGCCGGGTGTGGTCGAGGAGGCGCTGGCCGCCGCCGCGCCGGCCTGCGTGGTGACCGACGTCGGCTCGACCAAGCGCGACCTCGTGGGCGCGGTCGACGACCGGCGCTTCATCGGCGGCCACCCGCTGGCGGGCGCCGAGACCGCGGGGGTCGAGCACGCGCGCGCCGGCCTGTTCGACGGCGCGACCTGGTACCTGACGCCGACCTCGCGCACCGAGGGCGTGCTCTACGACCGGCTGTACCGGCTGCTCGCGGACCTCGGCGCGCGCCCGTCGGCGATCGACGCCGAGACGCACGACCGCCTGATGGCGAGCGTGTCGCACCTCCCGCACGTGCTCGCCAACGTGCTGGTCGCCCAGGCCGCGCGGGCGCTCGAGTCCGAGCGGCTGCCGCCGACCGGCCCGAGCTTCCGCGACGCGACGCGCGTGGCGGGCGCGTCGAGCGCGATCTGGGGCGACATCTACCTCTCCAACGCCGACGCGCTGGTGGCGGCGATCGACGACACCATCGCGCGGCTGCAGGAGGTGCGCGGCTCGCTCGCTGGGCGTGATGAGGGCGCGGTGGTGGAATGGAACGACGCGGCCCGCGACGACCGCCGCCGCCTGCTCGAGGCCGACCTCGCCGGCGGCGAGGTGATCGAGCTCCGCGTCTCCGTGCCGAACCGGCCGGGCGTCGTCGCCGAGGTCGCGCTCGCGCTCGGGCGCGCGCAGGTCAACATCGTCGACATGGCGCTCTATCCCGCTGCCGACAACACCACCGGCTCGATCGCGCTGTGGATCGCCGGCGATACCGACGCGGCCGAGGCGGAAGGGCTCATCGGCGGCCTCGGCTTCGCGGTGGCACGGCCATGACCTTCTTCGCGCCGGCCGCCAAGGGATTGCGCGGCACGCTCACCGCCCCGCCCGACAAGTCCATCTCGCACCGCGCGGCGCTGCTCGCGGGCATGACCTCCGACCCGGTGCGCGTGACCAACTACCTCGAGGCGGCCGACACGCTCTCGACGCTGCGGGCGGTGCAGTCGCTCGGCGCGATCGTGGAGCGGCGCGGGGTCGAGCTGATCGTCCGCGGCCCGGGCCTGCGCGCGGCGGCGCAGCCGACCGGCGTGATCGACGTCGGCAACGCCGGCACGCTGCTGCGGCTGCTGCCGGGGTGGCTCGCCGGCCAGCACGAGGGCGTGTGGATCCTCGACGGCGACGAATCGATCCGGCGCCGGCCGGTCGACCGGATCGCCACGCCGCTCAAGCAGATGGGCGCGCAACTGGAGGCGCGCGAGGGCCGCTTCACGCCGCTGACGATCCGCGGCACGCGCCTCGAAGGCACGCACTACGACATGCCGATGGCCTCCGGGCAGGTCAAGTCGTGCGTGCTGTTCGCCGGTCTGCTGGCGTCGGGCGCGACGAGCGTGACCGAGCCGGCGCCGACCCGCGACCACACCGAGCGCATGCTGCGCCAGGCGGGCGCGCGCGTCGAACGCCACGGCGCGACCGTGACCGTGCACCCGCAGGACGAGCTCGAGGTCGACGACATCCACGTTCCCGGCGACCCGTCCTCGATCGCGTTCCACGCGGCGGCGGCGCTGCTGGTGCCGGGCTCGCGGCTCGTGCTCGAGGACGTCGGGGTCAACTGGACGCGGATCGGCTTCCTGCGCATCGCCCAGCGCATGGGCGGGGTGATCGTCGGCCCGCTGGAGGAACCGCAGGACGGCATCCCGGCGGAGGAGCCGGTCGCCGAGCTCGACGTCCGCGACTCGCCGCTCGGCGCCACCGTCGTCGAGGCCGAGGAGGTCCCGCTCGCGATCGACGAGCTGCCGCTGGTCGCGCTGCTCGGGTGCTTCGCCGAGGGCGAGACGATCGTGCGCGGCGCCGGAGAGCTGCGGCTCAAGGAGACCGACCGGATCGCCGCGGTCGTCGACGGCCTGCGCGGCCTCGGCGCCGACATCGAGGCGGCCGAGGACGGCTTCTCCGTGCGCGGTACCGGCGGCCTGCGCGGCGGCACGATGGAGGCGCTCGGCGACCACCGGCTGGCGATGCTCGGCGCGGTCGCGGGGCTCGCGTCGCGCGAGGGCGTCGACGTCGTGGGGATGGAGGCCGCCGCGGTCTCGTACCCCGGCTTCACCGCGGACCTCGCCCGTCTGCTGGCGTGACGGCCGTGGACGTCGCCAGACGGCGGGTGGTCATGACGGGCGCGTGCGGTTCCATCGGGCGGGCAGTCGGTCCCACGCTCGCGCGTCGCTGGAACCTCCGGCTCACCGACGTGGCACCCGACTGCGATGCCGAGCTCGATGTCGTCGACATCGATGCGTGCCGCTCCGCCTTCAGCGGCGCCGACGCGATCATCCACCTGGCGGCCGTCCCCGATCCGGACGCGTCGTGGGACGCGTTGCGCGAGCCCAACGTCACCGGCGCCTACAACGTCTGCCGCGCCGCAGCCGAATGCGGAGTGCGGCGACTCGTGCTGGCCAGCAGCCTGCACGCCGTGTCCGGGGACCCGGACGGCCGGCAGCGCCGCGTCAGCGATCCACCCCGTCCCGCCAATCTCTACGGCGCGACCAAGGCGTGGAGCGAAGCGCTCGGGGCATGGACGGCCGCCACATCGCGCACGTCGGTCGTCGCGCTGCGGATCGGATACTTCGCCGCCTCGTCTCCGGTCGGCACCGGCATCGGCCCGCGTGATCTCGGAGCATGGCTGAGCCACCGGGATTGCGCCGAGCTCATCCGGGCGGCGGTGGAGGCCGAGGACATCTCCTTCGCGATCGCCAACGGGATCTCCGCCAACCGGTATCCGACCGCCGACCTTGCCGAGACGAGGCGCTCGCTCGGTTACGCGCCGGTCGACGACGCGTGGGCGAGCGGTTAGCCGGCCCGGCTAGCCTCATCGCCATGGTCATCGCCATCGACGGGCCCGCCGGGGCCGGGAAGTCGACGGTCGCCCGCGCTGCCGCGGAGCGGCTCGGCTTCACGTACCTCGACTCGGGCGCCATGTACCGCGCGGTCGCGCTGCGCGGCGGCGACCCGGCGACCGTGGCGCGCGAGGCCCGGATCGAGCTCGGCGAGCGCGTCACGCTCGACGGCGAGGACGTGACCGAGCCGATCCGCGAGCCGTGGGTCTCCGAGGCCGCCTCGCGCGTCGCCTCCGACCCCGCCGTGCGCGAGGCGCTCGTCGAGCAGCAGCGCCGCATCCTCACCGAGGGCGACTGGGTCGCCGAGGGGCGGGACATCGGGACGGTCGTCGCGCCCGGCGCCGAGGTCAAGGTCTTCCTCACCGCCGACCCGGCCGAGCGCGCCCGCCGCCGCGCGGCCGAGCTCGGCGGCGACGAGCGGGTCGTGTTGCAGGAGCTGGTCCTGCGCGACGAGCGCGACCGCACCCGCGAGGCCTCGCCGCTGATCGCCGCGCCCGACGCGGTGCCGGTCGACACCACCGGCCTCACCCTCGACGAGGTGGTCGACCAGATCGTCACGCTCGCGGTCGAGGCGAAAGAGATCCAGACGTGAGAAAGGTCGCCGTCGTCGGCTATCCGAACGTCGGCAAGTCCTCGCTCGTCAACCGCCTCACGCAGTCGCGCGAGGCGGTCGTGCACGAGCGCTCGGGGATCACCCGCGACCGCAAGGAGCTCGCGACCGACTGGAACGGCCGCCAGTTCGCGCTGATCGACACCGGCGGCGTCGACCTCGAGGATCACGACCCGCTCGCCGTCTCGATCCAGGACCAGGTGCGCGAGGCGCTCGCCGACGCCGACGTCGCCCTGCTCGTGGTCGACGGCAAGGCGGGCTTCCGCGCCGGCGACGAGGAGGTCGCCGACATGCTGCGCAACGGCGGCCTGCCGGTCGTGCTCGCCGCGAACAAGATCGACAACCCGAAGGACTTCGGGCTCATCCACGACTTCCACGGCCTCGGGCTCGGCGAGCCGATGGCGGTCTCGGCCGCGCAGGGGCTCGGCACCGGCGACCTGCTCGACCGGCTCGTCGAGCTGCTGCCGGAGGGCGACGAGCCCGAGGACGACGAGGACACCGTCCGCCTCGCCGTGATCGGGCGGCCGAACGTCGGCAAGTCCTCGCTCGTCAACGCCTTCCTCGGCCGCGAGCGCGTGATCGTCTCCGACATCGCCGGCACCACGCGCGACTCGATCGACACCCCGATCGAGGTCGACGGCCGCCGCCTCCTGCTGGTCGACACCGCCGGCATCCGCCGCGCCGCGAAGGTCAACGAGTCGGTCGAGTACTACACGTCGCTGCGCTCCCAGCGTGCGGCCGAGCGCGCCGACGTCGCGCTCGTCGTGTGCGACGCCACCGCCGGCGTGACCTCGCAGGACCTGCGGATCGCGGAGCTCGCGATGAAGTCCGGCTGCGCGACCGCGCTCGTGCTCAACAAGTGGGACCTCACGAGCGGCGACGACTTCGACCTCGACCACGAGCGCGCGCGGGTCAACCGCAAGCTGCGCCTGCGCCCGAAGGTGCTGACCACGTCGGCCAAGACCGGCCGCCACATCAACCGCATCCTGATCGAGGCGCTGTCGCTGGCCGAGCGCGCCTCGTACCGGATCCCGACGCCCGAGCTCAACCGCTTCCTGGGCGATCTCACCGCCAGCCGCGAGACGCCGCAGAAGCAGGGCCGCCGGCTGAAGCTGTTCTACGCCGCGCAGATCGAGACCCGCCCGCCGCGCTTCTCGATCCACGTCAACCACCGCAACCGGCTCACGCGGGATTACGCCTATTACGTCGAAAACCGGCTCCGTGAACGCTACGCGCTGGAGGGGATCCCGCTCGTGATCGACTTCGTTGAGCGCCAGCAGCGCCGGCGGGGGGAATGAGCCGCGCGCTCCTGGCGGGGTCCATAGCCCTGCTGCTGGCGATCATGGGGATCGCCGTCCACGACATGCGGGCCGACCCCGGGCCCGGCGGCCACGCCGCCGAGCTGGTGCCGGCGTCCGCGCTCGCCTTCGCGCGGCTCGACACCGACCCCGCCGATCCGGCCGCGCGCCGGCTGGCCACGCTCGCGCCGAAGCTCCCCGGCTACAACGCCGCGCGCGACGCCGCGCTGAAGGCGGTCTCGCCCGAGCCGGGCGCCTTCGACCTCCAGCGCGACGTCCGGCCGTGGCTGGGCGACGAGGCGGCGGCCGCGCTCGTCGACCTCGGCGGCGGGCGCTTCGGCTCGCTGGTGATCGCGAGCGTCCGCGACGAGCCCAAGGCCGAGGCGCTGCTGCAGCGCGCGAGCGGCGCGCGACCCGCCGCGCACTACCGCGACGCCGTCGTGCGGCGCTTCAGTGGCGGCACCGCGGCGGCGTTCGTCGGCGGCTTCCTCGTCGCCGGGCCGGAGCTCGCCGTCCAGCGCTCGATCGACGTCGCCCGCGGCGACGCGCAGGCGCTCGCCGAGGCGCCCGCGTTCGAGCGCGCGCTGGCGGGCTCGCGGCGGCCGGCGGAGCTCTACGTGGCGCCGCGCGGCCTGCGCGCGGCGAGCGGCGGCGTCGCGGGCACGATCGCCGCGCTGCTCGACCAGCCCGGGCTGCGGGCCGTCGGCGCCGCCGCCGCGGCGGACGGCCGGGGGCTGCGGATCCGCGGCCGCAGCGTCGGCACCGGCAAGCCGCACGGCACGGTCTCCGCGCTCGCCGCGCGCGTGCCCGCGGGCGCGATCGCGATGCTCGCCGCGCCCGACGCGACCGCGGCGGCCGCCGCCGCCGGGCGGGTGGGCGGCGCAGGGGTGCTCGACAGCGTTCGCAGCGTGCTCGGCACCGAGGCGTCGCTCGACGCCGACCGCGACCTCCTCGGCCGCCTCCACGGCTTCACGGCGTGGATCGCGACCGGCGCGGCCGCGCCCGTGATCGGCTTCGCAGCCCACACCGACGACCCCAAGGGCCTGCGCGAGGTGCTCGCCCGCATCCAGGACCCGGTCGCGCGTGCGCTGGCCGCGGACCCGGACGCCCCGGGCGCCTTCGACTCCAAGAAGGTCGCGGGCGTGGACGCCTTCACGCTGCGGGTCTCCGACGGCTTCCAGCCCACTTATGCGATCAGCGGCGACACCGTCGTCGCGGCCACCGATCCGCGCGCGGTCGGCGCCTTCCTCACGCGCGGCGGAGCCCGCCTGACGGCCACGCCCGCGTTCCGCGCCGCAATACCCTCCATTCCGACCGGGATTGAGTCGCTAGGCTTCTTCGACGTACGCCAGCTCCTCACGTTAGGCGAGCAGACCGGGTTGACCGCCGAGGACCTTCGCCCGGTCCGCGCCGCCAGCGCAGTCATCCAGCGTGAGGAGGACGACACGACCGCGGAGTTGTTCTTCGAGATCCCATGAGCCAGCTGAACGACAACGAGTACCTGTTCACGTCCGAGTCGGTCACCGAGGGCCACCCGGACAAGATCGCCGACCAGATTTCCGACGGCGTGCTTGACGCCGTCATGGCCGAGGACCCAGAGGGTCGCGTGGCCTGCGAGACCCTCGTCAACACCGGCCTCGTCGTCGTCTCGGGCGAGATCTCGACGAAGGTCTACGTCGACATCCAGGAGATCGCGCGCGAGACGATCCGCAAGATCGGCTACGTCGACGCCGACCTCGGCTTCTCCGCCGACTCCTGCGCGGTCATCAACGCGATCGACAAGCAGTCGCCCGACATCGCGCAGGGCGTCGACGCCGCCTACGAGACGCGCACCGACCCGTCCGACGACGATCAACTCGACGTCGCCGGCGCCGGTGACCAGGGCATGATGTTCGGCTACGCGAGCGACGAGACGCCGGAGCTCATGCCGCTCCCGATCTCGCTCGCGCACAAGCTCGCGTTCCGGCTCGCCGAGGTGCGCAAGGACGGGACGCTCGACTACCTGCGCCCGGACGGCAAGACCCAGGTCTCCGTCCGCTACCGCGACGGCCGCCCGGTGGCGATCGAGAAGCTGCTGATCTCGACCCAGCACCGCGAGGGCGTCGAGGCGCAGATCCCCGACGACCTGTGGAAGCACGTGGTCGTGCCGGTCCTCCCCGAGGACCTCTACGACGCCGAGCAGCTCCGCCGCGACTTCCTCGTCAACCCGACGGGGCGCTTCGTGATCGGCGGCCCGGTCGGCGACGCGGGCCTCACCGGCCGCAAGATCATCGTCGACACCTACGGCGGCATGGCCCGCCACGGCGGCGGCGCCTTCTCGGGCAAGGACCCGAGCAAGGTCGACCGCTCGGCCGCCTACGCGGCCCGCTACGTGGCCAAGAACGTCGTCGCCGCCGGCCTGGCCGAGCGCTGCGAGGTGCAGGTCGCCTACGCGATCGGCGTCGCGCACCCGGTCTCGATCATGGTCGAGACGTTCGGCACCGAGAAGATCGCCCGCTCACAGATCGATTCGCTCGTCCGCGAGCACTTCGACCTCCGCCCGGGCGCCTTCCGCGAGTACCTCAAGCTCCACCGGCCGATCTTCCAGAAGACCGCCGCCTACGGCCACTTCGGCCGCGAGGACGAGGACTTCACGTGGGAGAAGACCGACAAGGCCGACACGCTGCGTGCGGCCGCCGGCCTGGGCGAAGTCGCCGGCGTCGCCTGACGAACGTTTCTGAGGGCCTCCGACTTCGGAGGCCCTCAGTGTTCGAGGAAACGGCGAGCGGGTAGGACCCTCCGCGTCATCTGGGGAGGGGAGAGGCGGTTGATGGTGCTCGGGGCAGCAGAGATCCGACTGGATACGAATCTGGTCGACTACGTGATCCTGGCGATCTACTTCGTCGCCGTTCTCGGGATCGGGTTCGCGGCGAAGCGCTACATCAAGACGAGCCTCGACTACTTCCTGTCGGGCCGCTCGCTCCCCGCGTGGATCACCGGCCTCGCGTTCATCTCGGCCAACCTGGGCGCGCTCGAGGTCCTCGGCATGGCGGCCAACGGCGCCCAGTACGGCGTCTACACGGTCCACTACTACTGGATCGGCGCCGTCCCGGCCATGGTCTTCCTCGGCATCGTGATGATGCCGTTCTATTACGGCTCGAAGGTGCGGTCGGTGCCCGAGTACCTGCGCCTGCGCTTCAACAAGCCGACGCACCTCTTCAACGCGCTGACCTTCGCCTTCGCGACCGTGCTGATCGCGGGCGTGAACCTGTACGCGCTCGCGCTGGTCCTGAAGCTGATGCTCGGCTGGCCGATCTTCCTGGGCATCGTGGTGGCCGCCGTGGTGGTGCTCGCCTACATCACCCTCGGCGGCCTCTCCTCGGCGATCTACAACGAGGTGCTGCAGTTCTTCGTGATCCTCGCCGCGCTGATCCCGCTGACGATCGTCGGCCTGCACAAGGTCGGCGGCTGGGACGGCCTCAAGGAGGCGACGCACAAGGTCAACTCCAAGGACGAGCTGTTCCACTCCTGGGTCGGCACCGGGATCGGCCACGTCGACAACCCACTCGGAGCCTCGTGGGTCCCGATTGTCTTCGGCCTCGGCTTCGTGCTCTCGTTCGGCTACTGGACGACGAACTTCGCCGAGGTCCAGCGCGCGCTCAGCGCCAAGAGCCTGAGCGCCGCGCAGCGTACGCCGCTCATCGGCGCCTACCCGAAGGCGCTCATCCCGGCGATCACGATCATCCCCGGCCTGGTCGCGCTGGCCACGATCCCCGGGCTCGGCGGTGACGATCCGAACCTCGAGTACAACAACGCGATCCCGCTGCTGATGAACGAGTTCCTGCCCAACGGCATGCTCGGGGTCGCGCTGGCGGGCCTGCTGGCGGCGTTCATGGCGGGCGTCGCGGCCAACGTCTCGGCGTTCAACACGGTCGTCACCTACGACCTCTGGGAGCCGTATGTCCGGCCCGGCAAGAGCGACCAGTACTACCTGAACTTCGGCCGTATCGCGACGGTCACGGGCATCGTCGTCGGCATCGGGACCGCCGTGATCGCCTCGGGTTACAACAACATCATGGATTACATCCAGCTGTTGTTCAGCTTCTTCAACGCGCCGCTGTTCGCCACGTTCATCATCGGCATGTACTGGAAGCGGATGACGCCATGGGCCGGCCTCTGGGGGCTGGTGGCGGGCACGATCGGCGCCGCCGTGGCGCACTACGGCGACACCTGGGGCATCTTCAGCCTCGGGTCGCCGCAGGCGGCGGCGTTCTGGGGCGCGATCGCGGCGTTCGTGGCCGACGCGGTCGTGAGCGTGGGCGTGTCGATGTTCACGCAGCCCAAGCCCATCGAGGAGCTGCAGGGCCTCGTCCACGGCATGGCCAACGAAGCCGAAGCGCTGTCCCTGGAGGAGCAGGCCTGGTACCGCAAGCCGTCCACCCTGGCGATCGGCGTGCTGGGCATCGTCCTCGTCCTGAGCATCATCTTCTGGTAGGAGACCGACAATGGCTGACGACCCACTCATCGAGCAGACCGAGCAGACAGACGCCGAGCGTGCCGCCAAGGCGGCGCGGCTGTTCGACATCCGCCGGCTGATCGGCGGCCTGTTCCTGATCTACGGCGTGATCCTCACCGTGCTCGGGCTCGGCGAGTCCGACGCGTCGATCGCGAAGTCGGCGGACATCAACGTGAACCTCTACGCGGGGATCGGGATGCTCATCATGTCCGCCTGCTTCATCGCCTGGGCGCTGTGGCGGCCGCTCGGCGAGGAAGAGGAGGCGTCAGAGCCGGCGGGCGGCGGGTCCGGGGGCGACGGGGACGACGCCGTGGGGGCGCGCGCAGCCGGGGGGTAGCAGCGCCAGCACGGCGCCGCCGAAGCCCCCGCCCATCATCCGCGCGCCGGCCGCGCCGGCGCGCTTGAGCCGCTCGACGGTCGCCTCGACCTCGGGCACCGACGCCTCGAAGTCGTCGCGCAGGCTGGCGTGCGACGCGTCGAGCAGCTTCCCGACCGTCCCGAAGTCCCCCACGTGCAGCGCCGCCACGGTCGCCTCGACGCGCTGGTTCTCGTTCAGCACGTGCCGCGCCCGCTTGCCCTCGGGGCCGGCGAGGCGCCGGGCCGCCTCCGGGTCGGCGTCGCTGAGGTACTCGACGCCGAGCGCCTCCGCCGCGGCGCGGCACTCCGCACGGCGCTCGTTGTAGCCGCCCTCGGCATGCGAGTGCGCCGCGCCCGAGTCGGCGGTGACGAGCTGCCAGCCGCCCAGCTCGAGCGGGACGGTCTCGATGTCGAGCGTCTTGAAGTCGATCCGCAGCGCGCTGCCGTCCTCGCCGAGCAGCGACGCGAGCTGGTCGAGCAGGCCGGTCTCGGCGCCCACCCAGTCGTTCTCCACGCGCGAGCACAGCTTCGCCAGCTCGACGCGGTCGGGCTCGCGGGCGCCGGCGACCCCGAGCAGCGCCAGGCACAGCGCCGTCTCCAGCGCGGCCGAGGAGCTCAGGCCCGAGCCGCGCGGCACGTCGGCCTCGATCACCAGCCGCGCGGGCGCGAGCTCGATGCCCGCGGCGGTCAGCTCCGCCACGGTGCCGCGCACGAACGCGCGCCAGCCGTCGGTCCGGCCGGGGTCGGCGAGCGCGAAGTCGTCGGTCTCGGCGAGGTCGAAGGCGACGACCTCGACGCGGTCGCCGCTCAGCGGCTCGGCCGTCACCGTCACGCCGCGGTCGATCGCGAACGGCAGCGCCAGCCCACCGTTGTAATCGGTGTGCTCGCCGATCAGATTGACGCGGCCGGGACCGCGTGCGCGGACGCTACGGCGAGCCGGGATCGTCGTCGTCGCCGCCCGGATGCGGGTGCGGCTTGGGGGGCTTGGGGGGTTTGGGTGCCGGCTTGGGGGTGGCCGTGGCGGCCGGCGGCGGCGCGGCCGCGGTCGGCACCGGGGTGGCGGCCGGCTGCGGCGGCGCGGCGGTCGGCGCCGGGGTCGCCTTGGCCGGCGTCTTCTTGGTCACCGGCTTGGTCCGGGTGCGGGGCTTGGTCACCACGCTCTGCCGGCGCGGGGCGGAGCGGGTGGGCGCCGGCGCGAAGGCGGGGCTGTTGCCGAGCTCCTCGTCCTCCGGCGTCGAGGTGGCGGTCGGCTCCGCGGTCGCGGCGCTGCTCACGGGGAGGCTGACGTTGGTCTGCTTGGCCTTCTTCGCGGGCCGCGCGCTGGCCTTCGCCCGCGGGGCGGGCGTCGCGGTGGCCGTGGCGACCGCGGCGCGGTCGCTGGCGATCGCGTCAGCCGCGCTCTGCTCGGGGATGGCGGCGGGCGGCGAGCCCTGGTAGCCGAGCGCGAGCGTGACGAGCCCGCCGATCAGGAGGCCGGCCAGCAGGGCGGCGCCCGCGACGCGGAAGCGTGGTTGCTGATGCCAGGGCAGCACGGGGACTCAGAGTAGCCCGGGATCGCCGTCTTGGCGAAGGCGTGCTGTCGCAACCCCGACCGCCTGCGGGCTCGAGTCCATCAGCAGGTAGCGCCGGCCGAGGCTCGCGGCCACCGCGCCGAGCGTCCCGGAGCCGGCGAACGGGTCCATGCACATGTCACCGGGCCGACTCGAGGCCTGGACGAAGCGCCGCAGCAGCCCCTCCGGCTTCTGCGTCGGATAGCCGGTCTTCTCGCGCCCGGTGGGGGAGACGATCGTGTGCCACATCACGTCGGTGGGGCGCTTGCCGCGTGCCGCCTTCTCCGGCGTGACGAGGCCGGGCGCCATGTAGGGCTCGCGGTCGACCGCCTCGGCATCGAAGAAGTAGTCGCTCGCCTGCTTGACGTAGACGAGGATCGTGTCGTGCTTGGGCGGCCAGCGGCGCCGCGGTTTGGCGCCGTAGTCGTAGGCCCAGATCAGCTCGTTGAGGAAGCACTCGCGGCCGAACAGCTCGTCGAGCAGCAGCTTGCAGTAGTGGGCCTCGCGCCAGTCGATGTGGAAGTAGAGCGTGCCGGTGGGGTGGAGGAGGCGGCGCACCTCGCGCAGCCGCGGCTCGAGGAAGCCGAGGTAGTCGTCGAACGCGTCGCGGTAGGAGGACTGCTCGAGCATCTCGGTCGTGTAGCGCCGCCCGCCGAAGCCGGTGCGGTCGCCGGCGCCCTCGGCCGCGACGGTGGTGACCAGCGTGCGGCGAGTCTGGTCGCGACCCGTGTTGAACGGTGGGTCGAGGTAGGCCATCTGCACGCTCTCGTCCGGCTCGGCGCGCATCAGGTCGAGGTTGTCGCCGAGCAGCAACCGGTTCACGACGGGTGAGGCTAATAGCGTCATCGGCGTGATCGCCCGCGTCGAGCCGCTCACCACCACGCGCCGTCTCAGCGGCCCGTTCGACTACGCGCTGCCCGAAGCGCCCGTCGAGGTCGGGTCGGTGGTGAAGGTCCCGTTCGGCCATCAGAAGCTCGACGGCGTGGTGGTCGGGCTCGCGGAGGAGACCGATGTGGCGCCCGAGCGGCTCATCGCGCCCACCTCCGTGCGCGAGGACTCGGTGCCGGCGGACCTGGTCGAGCTGGCGCTGTGGATGGCCGCGGAGTACGCGTCGACGCCCGCGCGGGCTTTGTCCCTGGTGCTCCCGCCGCCGGGCAAGCCGCGGCTGCGGAAGTGGGCGGCGCGCACGGCCGCGTCGCTGGAGGGTGAGCGGCTGACCGCGGGCCAGCGCGTGCTGCTCGAGCGGCTGCCCGGCCCGGCGGGGGAGGACCTCGGGGCGCTGCGGCGGCTGGAGAAGCGCGGGCTGGTGACGATCGGCGAGCGGGCCGAGCGCCGCGAGCCGCTGACCCGGCCGCCGGCCGATCGCGAGGTCGAGCTCACCGCGGCGCAGGAGGCCGCGCTGGCGGAGGTGGAGCACGGCGGCGAGCACCTCCTGCACGGCGTCACCGGCTCGGGCAAGACCGAGGTCTACCTGCGCGCGGCGGCGCGGGCGCTCGAGCGCGGGCAGGGCGTGATCGTGCTGGTGCCGGAGATCGCGCTGACGCCGCAGACGGTCGGGCGCTTCCAGGCGCGCTTCGGGGACACGGTCGCGCTGCTGCACTCCGCGCTCGGCGAGGGCGAGCGCTACGACGAGTGGCGGCGGCTGCGCTCGGGCGAGGCGCGGATCGCGGTCGGGCCGCGCTCGGCGGTGTTCGCGCCGGTCGAGCGGCTCGGGCTGGTGGTCGTCGACGAGGAGCACGACAGCTCCTACAAGCACGAGGGCGACCCGCGCTACGACGCGCGGCGGGTGGCGGCGTGGCGTGCGGCGCGGGCCGGCGCGGCGCTGCTGGTGGGCTCGGCGACGCCGCGGCCCGAGACCTGGCGGGCGCTCCCGCGGCTCGAGCTGCGCGAGCGCGCCGACGGCCGCCCGCTCCCGCCCGTGCGGGTGCTGGACATGCGCGGCACGACGCATCCGCTGCACCCCGACACGCGGCGGGCGCTGGGGGAGGCGCGCAAGGCGATCGTTCTGCTCAACCGCCGCGGGTGGTCGAACTTCCTCACCTGCCGCTCGTGCGGGAAGGTCTGGGAGTGCCCGCAGTGCGACGTCGCGCTCGTGCTGCACCGGGCGCAGAACGCGATGGCCTGCCACCACTGCGGCCACCGCGAGCCGGTGCCGCAGCGCTGCGACGCCTGCGGCTCGCTTTCCGTGGCGCGCCACGGCGCGGGCACCGAGCGGGTGGAGGCGGAGCTCAACGAGGCGCTCGACGTGCCGGTGTTCCGGCTCGACGCCGACACAGCGGGCGCGAAGGACGCGGTGCCGACGCTACTGGCGCGCTTCGACGCGGCGCCCGCCGGGCTGCTGCTCGGCACCCAGATGGTGGCCAAGGGGCATGACTTCCCGGACGTGACCCTCGGCGTGGTGCTCGACGCCGACTCGACCCTGCGCTTCCCGGACTTCCGGGCCGAGGAGCGGACCTTCGCGCTGATCGCCCAGCTCGCGGGCCGGGCGGGGCGCGGCCCGCGCGGCGGCCACGTGCTGGTCCAGACCACGGCGCCCGACGCGCACGCGATCGAGGCGGCGTCGCGGCACGACACGCCGGGCTTCGTGACCGGCGAGCTGGCGCGGCGCGAGGCGCTGAACTACCCGCCGTTCGCCGACCTGATCCGGGTGGTCTGCCTGGCCGAGGACGGCCGGGCGGCGCGCGCCGCCGCGGGCCGGGTGGCGGACGGCGTGGCGGTGGCGGGCACCGACGTGCTCGGGCCGGCGCCGCTGTTCCGCCTGCGCGGGCGCGAGCGCTTCCAGGTCGTCGTCAAGACGACCGAGCGCGAGCCGGCGATCGCGGCTGTGGCGAGCGCGGTCGAAGGGGCGGCGCGCGACCGCTCGCTGCGGGATGTCGCCTTCTCTGTGGACGTCGACCCGCAATAGACTGGGCGCGGTATGGCGCACGAGGATCCCGTCCCTCCGATCGAGGTCGAGCCCGAGCAGCCGGAGGACCGCTACGCGCGGCTCGATCCGGAGACGCGCGCGCGGCGCGACGCCGCGCTGCGGCTCGTGCGCAAGTACGGCGATCCGGTGCTCAAGAGCCGCGCGCTGCCGGTCGAGCGCTTCGACGACGGCCTGCGCGAGGAGATCCGGCGGATGGGCGACCTGATGAACGACGCGCTCGGCATCGGGCTCGCCGCCACGCAGCTCGGGGTCATGCACCGCGTGCTCGTCTACCGCGTCGACCCCGACGCGCCGGTGGCCGCGGTCGTCAACCCGGTGCTCGAGTGGTCGAGCCGCGACGAGGAGGCGCTCGAGGAGGGCTGCCTGTCGCTGCCCAACGTGCTCGTCGACGTCGATCGCCCCATCCACGTGCGGGTCCGGGCGCAGGACGAGACCGGCGAGGAGATCCTGATCGAGGCGTCCGGGCTCGAGGCGCGAGTGCTCCAGCACGAGATGGACCACCTCGACGGCGTGCTGATCCTCGACCGCACGTCGCGCGACCAGCGCAAGCAGGCGATGCGCGCGCTCCGCGAAGGCGCGGAGTCCGATTCGCTCCGCGTGGCCTGAGCGGCTGACCAGATGCGGACGGTCTACCTCGGCACGTCGGAGTTCGCGGCCGTGGTGCTCCAGCGGCTGGCCGAGTCGCCGCATCGACCCGCGCTCGTGGTCACGCGGCCGGACGCGAAGCGCGGGCGCGGCCAGAAGGTCGGCCCGCCGCCGGTTGCCTCGCGGGCCCGAGAGCTCGACATCCCCGTCATCCAGCCTGCCGACCTGCACGCCGCGGAGGTCCTGAACGCCATCAGCGAGGTGGAGCCCGAGGTGCTGGTGGTCTGCGCCTACGGGGTGCTGATCAAGGACCCCCTGCTCTCGTACGAGATCCTCAACGTCCACCCGTCGCTGCTGCCACGCTGGCGTGGGGCGGCGCCGGTCGAGCGGGCGATCATGGCCGGCGACGCGGAGACGGGCGTCGCGATCATGCAGCTCACGGCGGGCCTCGACTCCGGGCCCGTGTGCCTCATCGAGCGCGAGCCGATCGCGCCGGACGACGACTACGGCTCCCTCTCGCTGCGCCTCTCGGCCGTCGGCGGCGAGGCGCTGGTGCGCGCGCTGGACGAGCGGCCCCCATACGTGGAGCAGGACGAGGCCGGCGTCACCTATGCGCACAAGATCGAGGCCGCCGACCGCGCGCTCGACCCGACGCGCCCACCCGAGGAGGTCGAGCGGGTGGTGCGGGCGCTGCGGCCCCACATCGGCGCGCGGCTGCCGCTCCCCGACGGCTCGTATCTGGGCGTGGTCCGCGCCGAGGTCGACGGCGAGACGCTCGCGCCGGCCGGCGGGCATGTGCGCACCGACGGCGAGCGGCTGCTGCTCGACTGCAACGGCGGCGCGCTGGAGCTGACCGAGGTCCAGCCGCCCGGCGCGCGGGCGATGCGCGCGGCCGACTGGCTGCGCGGGCGGCCCGACCCGGCGCTGACGGACTTCTGGCTCGATCCGCGCCTGCCGGCGCGCACGCTCGACGAGCTGATGGAGACCGCGGTGCGCGAGTGGGACTCCGACGCGGAGTGGCCGCCGTACCTGGCCGCGCTGACCTGGCGCGGCGACGAGGCGACGCTGGCGGCGGCGCAGGAGCTGCTCGGGCGCGACGACCCGCGCGCGCGGGCGGTCGGCGCCTACGTGCTCGGCCAGCTCGGGATCCCGGAGCGCACGCACCCGCAGGAGAGCGCCGACGCGCTCGAGCGCCACGCGGAGGGGGAGGAGGACCCGGAGGTGCTCGCGACCATCGCGAGCGCGTTCGGCAACCTCGGCCCCCGGTACGGGCTCGAGACGCTGCTCAAGCTCCGGCGCCACGCCGACCCGCGCGTGCGCGAGGGTGCCGCGGAGGCGCTGGCTGGCCGCGACGAGAAGCGCGTGTTCGACGCGTTGGTCGACCTCACCGCCGACCCCGAGCCGGGCATCCGCGACTGGGCCACCTTCGCGCTCGGCACGCTCTCGCCGCAGGACACGCCGACCCTCCGCGACGCCCTCGCCGCCCGCCTCGACGACAGCGACGACAGCACGCGCATCGAGGCCGTCCACGGCTTGGCGCTGCGCGGCGACGCTCGCGCCCTCGACGCCACGCTCGACCTGCTCGGCGAGGTCGGCCCGCACGACGACGGCGGCAACGCGGCCGACACGATCTGGAAGCGCTACGCGCTCACGCAGGCCACGGTCCGCCTGGCCGCCCTGACCGGCGACGCCCGCCTGAAGGAGCACCTCCCGGCGCTCGACGAGCGCCTCATGGGCACCGCGATCGAGGGCGATCTCCGCACCGCCTACGACCGCGTCGGCGACCACTAGAGCCCGCCGCACAGTGGGGTACGGCTAGCAGGCGTCTTGCTTGACGCAGGCTGATGTACGCCGTACGTTGGCGTCGTAACGTACAACGTACACCTGGAGATGACGATGACCCTCAAGCGCTGGCTCCCGACGTTCCTCGCCTTTCCCCTCGGCGGCCTGCTCGCCTTCGAGACGGTCGGCTCGGCCACGGATCCGGCCACCGCGGCGGCCGGTGGGCTGCTCGCCGGCGCGGTCATCGGCGCGGGCCAGTGGCTGGCGCTACGCGACCACGGCATCGACCGCCGCTGGCCGCTCTTCACCGCTGCCGCCATGACGGCGGGCTCGGCGCTCGCCGCTGCGGCCACCGGGTCGGGCACCGAGGTCGCCGACCTCGTCCTCACCGGCGCCGTCGCGGGGGCGGCCGTGGGCGCGGCGCAGGGGTTGCTGCTCGGCTCGCGGGCCTGGGCCGCCGTCACCGCCGCCAGCTGGGCGCTGGCGTGGCTGATCTCCGCCGGCGTGCTGGCGCAGCAGGCCGACGAGGGCTTCGTCGTCTTCGGTTCCAGCGGCGCGCTGGTCGCCACCGTCCTGACCGGCCTGGTGCTCCGCCGCGAGGTGCTCGCATGAGCCTCGCCGGCCTCGTGCTGATCGTCCTGCCGATCGCCTTCAACGTCGCCTTCGGGATGCTCGCCGCGCGCTTCGACTACCCCGACGTCCTGCGCAAGCCGACCCACGAGGTGCTCGCGCGCTTCCGCGCAGGCGGCCGCTCGCTCGTCCTGCTGTGGTGGGCGTTCGCCCTCACGGCGCTCGCGCTCGCGCCGGCCGTGGTGCTGCTCTCCGACGCGATCGGCGACGCCGACGGCACGTTGCTGGCCGTCGCCACCGTCACCGGCGTGCTCGCCGCGCTCGCGCAGCTGCTCGGCCTGATCCGCTGGCCCTTCCTGGTGCCCTATCTGGCCCGCGTCGCCGCGGAGCCGGGCGCGAGCGAGGCGCGGCAGGAGGCGGTGGACATCGTCTTCCAGGCCTTCAACCGCTATCTCGGCGTCGCGGTCGGCGAGCACCTCGGGTACCTGCTGACCGGCGCGTGGACGACGCTCGCCGGCGTCGCCCTCACACAGACCACCGCCGCGCCCGCCTGGATCGGCGTGGCCGGCATCGTCATCGGCCCCGTGCTCGCGCTGTGCTCGCTCGAGTTCCTGGGCGGCCGCGAGGAGGGCTGGAAGGTCGCCGAGCGGCTGACCCCGATCGCCTACGTGGGCTGGTCGCTCTGGCTGATCGCGACGGGGGTCGCGGTGCTCTGATCGGGCGTCTGGACCGGGGCGGGGGTGGTGTCCGGGGCCGGCACGGGGGTCGGCGCCGGGGCGGGCACGTCGTCCGGGGCGGGAGTGGGGGCCGGGGCCGGCGTGCCGTCGTCGGTCGGGGGCGTATCCGGGGTGGGGACCGGGTCGGCGGGCGGCGTCGGGACGTCCGGCGCGGGCGCCGGGGCGGGATCGGTGGGGGTGTCGGGCGCCGGCGGGGTGGGGTTGTCGCCGCCGTCGTCCTGAACGTCGTCGGCGGGATCGGGCGGCACGGCGGGGCCCGGGTCCTCGACCACGACCGGCGGCACGTCCTGGCTCGAGCCGGGGTCGGTGCCCGCGGCCTGCTCCTCGATGTTGGGGGCGCCGTCGCCGTCGGGGTCGTCGAGGCCGTCGTCGACGCCGTCGCCGTTGGTGTCGGCCAGCGACGGATCGGCGCCCGCCTGGACCTCGACCGCGTTGCGCAGGCCGTCGTGGTCGGTGTCCTCGTCGCCGTCGGTGACGCCGTTGCGATTGCTGTCCGTGCGGGTCGGCGACGTGCGGGTGCGGACCTCGGTGCGGTTGGGGAGGCCGTCGCCGTCGGCGTCCTCGGCGGCGTCGCCGGCATCGTCGGGATCGAGCCCGTAGCGGCGCTCCCAGACGTCGGGCATCCCATCGCCGTCGGTGTCGGTGCTCTTGGTCGCGAGCGGCGCGGTGCGCTGCGGAGCCTTGATCGCGCGGTCGCCGAGCGTCACGCTGCCGCCGCCGGCGCGGCCCACGGCGATCGGAGCGGTGCCGCCGGCGTGCAGCAAGCGGCGAACGGCCTCGACGCTGCGGTGGCCGGGCCGGTCGGCCGCAAAGGTCTTGGGGGTGATGGCCGTGAGCGCGCCCTGCTTGGGCAGGTCGGGCAGCCGGAGGGTCTGGCTGCGGTCGACCGCGTTGCGGGCGGGGCCGGAGTTCCAGGCCAGCACCGGGGCGAGCAGGGCGCCGAGCACGACGACGGTGGCGATCATCCCGGCCGAGATCGCCCCCGCGAAGCGGAGGTCTCGCGCGCGAGAGGAGTGGACGGCCGACCTGCCAGAGTGCCCCATTACCGACTTTGTCGGCACCAAAGGCGTGGCACTTGAGCCTTTGAGATCCGCCTGGACCGTTGTTCGATGCCCGCTCCCGCCCGCCACTGCGCATTCGCCGTCCTGCGCCGGGTGTTCGAGGACGGCGCGTGGGCCGATCGGGCGCTCCGCGGGGAGGCGGAGCGGCTCGGGCTCGACGCCCGCGACCTCGCCCTGGCGACCCGGCTCGCCTACGGCGCGGTCCAGCGGCGCGCCACGCTGGACCACGTCATCGAGACACTTTCCGGCCGTTCGCTCGACCGTCTGGAACCCGCGGTCGTCGCGGCGCTGCGGCTCGGGATCTTCCAGCTCGTCTACCTCGATCGCGTGCCCGACCACGCCGCGGTCGGGGAGTCGGTCGAGCTCGCGAAATCCCAGTCGCGGGGCGGCGCCGGGCTCGTCAACGCCGTGCTGCGGCGGGCCGCGCGCGAGGCGGCTGCGCTGGTCGGGGCGCTCCCTGACGGCACGCCCCAGGAGGCCGCGCTGCGGCACTCGCACCCCGAGTGGATCGCTCACCTGTGGTGGGAGACCTTCGGCGCGGACACCGCGCGTGCGCTGATGGCGGCCGACAACGAGCCCGCCGAGGCGGCCCTGCGCGCCAACACGCTCCGGATCACCGCCGCCGACCTCGCGCAGCGGCTCCCGGTGAAGACCGAGCCCGCCGGCGAGGACGGCCTCATCGTGCTCGAGTCGTTCGACGCGCACGCCGCGCTGGAGTGGCGCGAGGGCCTCTTCATGCCGCAGTCGCGCGCCGCGATGGCGATCTCCCGCCTCCTCGACCCCCGGCCCGGCGAGCGCGTGCTCGACCTGTGCGCCGCCCCCGGCGGCAAGACCACCCATCTCGCCGCGCTGATGCGCGACGAGGGCGAGCTGGTGGCCGTGGAGCGGCACAAGGGGCGGGCCGAGGCGCTGCGGCGGACGGCGGCGAGGCTGGGCGCGACCTGCATCGAGGTCCGCGTGGCGGACGCGTCGGAACCCGCCGGCGGCACCTACGACCGCGTGCTCGTCGACCCGCCGTGCTCCGACCTCGGCACGCTCGCCAGCCGCCCCGACGCGCGCTGGCGCAAGACCGCCGACCAGCCCGAGCGGCTCGCGCTCACGCAGGGCGCGATCCTGCGCGCGGGCGCCGATGCGCTCGCCCCCGGCGGCACGCTCGTCTACTCCACCTGCACGATCTCGCCGGCCGAGAACGAGCGCGTGATCGACGCCTTCCTCGCCGATCGCCCGGAGTTCGAGGCCGACGACCTGCGCCAGGCGGTCCCCGTCTGGCAGCATCCATCTGTGCCCTTCCACCTGCAGACGCTGCCGCACCGCGACGGCACGGAGGGGTTCTTCATCGCCAGATTGCGCAGGCGCGGAGCGCGGTGACGACGCCGGACGTCGACCTCGGGCCGGTGTGCCCGGCCTGCCACGAGCCGTGGCTGCGCCCCACCAACCTGCCGGGCCGCTACCGCTGCGTGAACTGCCTCACGCGCTTCGAGCTGAGTTCGGTATGCCCCAACTGCGGGGAGCACTCCACCATCGTCCGCATGTCCGACACCGCGCTGTACGCGTGCAACAACTGCGGGAGCTCGATGCTCCAGCCCATATGACCCAGCCGCACGGGGTCGCGCCCTCGATCCTCGCCGCCGACTTCGCCCGCCTCGGGGACCAGGTGGGGGAGGTGCTCGACGCCGGCGCGCGCGTCATCCACGTTGACATCATGGACGGGCACTTCGTGCCGCCGCTCACGATGGGGCCGCTGGTCGTCTCCGCGCTCGCCGACCGCGTCCACGACGCGGGCGGGCTGATCGACGTCCACATGATGATCGAGCGCCCCGAGCGCCAGATCCCCGAGTTCGCCAAGGCCGGCGCCGACAACATCACCTTCCACGCCGAGGCCACCCCGCACGTCCATTACGCGATCGGCGCGATCAAAGACGCGGGCTGTACCGCCGGGGTGGCGATCTGCCCGGCTACGCCCGTGCGCGTGCTGGCGGAGGTCGCCGCCGACCTCGATCTCGCGCTCTGCATGACCGTCAACCCCGGCTGGGGCGGCCAGCCGTTCATCAAGGCCAGCCCCGGCAAGATCGAGCGCCTGCGGGCGCTGATCGGCGCGGGACCGGCCCTGGAGGTCGACGGCGGCATCGACACGAGCACCGCCGGCGCCTGCGCGCAGGCCGGCGCGACGGTCTTCGTGGCCGGCACCGCCCTTTTCGGCGCCCCGGATCCGGCCGCCGCGTACCGCGAGATCGCGGCCGCGGCGGGGGTGTAGCCAGCCGTATAGGAGATGGTGTTATCCGCGTTCACAATGGCCTCGCGATGGCGCTGACCGTCCTGATCGTCGATGACCACCCCTCCTTTCGTGCGAGCGCACGCGTGCTGCTCGAGGCCGAGGGGTTCGACGTCGTCGGCGAAGCCGCTGACGGGACGTCAGGCATCGCCGAGGCCAAGCGGCTCCGGCCCGACCTCGTTCTCCTCGACGTCCAGCTGCCGGACATCGACGGCTTCGAGGTCGCCGGCCAGCTGACCAACGGCAACGGGCCCGACATCGTGCTCGTATCCAGCCGCGACTCGTCCGACTTCGGACCGCTCGTCGCCCGCTCCGGCGCCCGCGGGTTCGTGCCCAAGGCAGAGCTTTCGGGCGCCCGCATCCACGAGCTGCTCTGAGAGCAATAGAGTCCTCGCTCATGAGCGCCCCGCTCCGCGTCGTGCTGGCCGATGACTCCGTGCTGTTGCGCGAGGGTCTGGCACGCCTGCTCGAGGAGTCGGGCTTCGAGGTCGCCGGCCAGTCGGGCGACGCCGAGGACCTGCTGCGCAAGGTCGGCGCCCACCGCCCCGACGTCGCCGTCGTCGACGTGCGGATGCCGCCCTCGCACACCGACGAGGGCCTGCGCGCCGCCCACCAGATCCGCGCCGACCACCCGAGCGTCGGCGTGCTCGTCCTCTCCCAGTACGTCGAAGAGGCCTACGCGCTCGACCTGCTCTCGGAGTCGACCGAGCGCACTGGCTACCTGCTCAAGGACCGCGTGGCCGACATCGACACCTTCACCGACGCGGTCCGCCGCGTCGCCGGCGGCGGCTCCGCGCTCGACCCCGAGGTCGTGGCGCTGCTGCTGGGTCGCCGCCGCCGCGAGGACCCGCTCGAGGCGCTCACCCCGCGTGAGCGCGAGGTGCTCGGGCTGATGGCCGAGGGCCGCTCCAACGCGGCGATCGCCGCCGAGCTGGTGGTGACCGAGCGCGCGGTCGAGAAGCACGTGACGTCGATCTTCACCAAGCTCGACCTCACCCCGGCCGCCGAGGACCACCGCCGCGTGCTCGCGGTGCTGCGGTACCTCCAGGCCCGCTGACGCGATTGTTCGTGCGCGGACCGTGCCGCGCCACCCCGGGCGCCAAGAGGTAGCGCTCCGGGCCGCGGCCCGCTAGCTTCGCCCGATGCGTCGGATCGCCGCGCTCGTCTGCGGGCTTGCCTGCATCGCCCTCCCCGCCACCGCGGGAGCGGCCACGATCACCAACGGGACCGTGACGCTGGGTGTCAACCCGGAGGGCGATCTGAACGCCGCCGACCCCGCCAGCGGCACGCTGCTCGGCGTCACCTACAACGCCACCGGCAACGACGGCACGCGCCAGGGCGTGCCCGCCGAGGGCTGGGGCGCGGGGGCGAGCGGACCGACCCCGTTCGTCGCGGTGGCGAACAAGTCGATCGGCAACAGCGGCTTCCGGCAAGTCTCGTTCCTGAGCAACGCCAACTCCGCGGACTCGACCGTCGACATCCTCAACGGCGACACGCCCACGCTGAGGCTGCGGCAGGAGTTCCACCCCTCGCCCACGACGCCGAACCTCTACGAGATCACCACCACGCTCACGAACCTCACCGGCGGCCCGCTGAGCGGCGTGCGGTACGAGCGCGTGATGGACTGGGACGTCGAGCCGACGGCGACCGACGAGTTCGTGACGATCGAGCGCGGGTCGCCGCCGCCCGGCGACCTCATCTACTCGGACGACGACGGCTTCTCGGACAACGACCCGTTCACCGACGACCAGTCGGGCTTCCCCGACGTCGACGATCCGACGTCGGTGAACGCGAACTACGTCGACAAGGGGCCCAAGGACCACGGCGCGCGCTTCACCTTCTCGTTCGGCACGCTCGCCGCCGGCGAGTCCAAGCAGTTCTTCCTCTACTACGGCGCGGCCGGCACCGAGGCCGACGCCGACTCCGCGGTCAGCGCCGCCGCGCTCGAGATGTACTCCTACGGCCAGCCCGACGTGCCGAGACGGCGATCGACGCGGCCTCCGCTCCCGGACGGTCCCGCGGCCCGGACCAGGGCAAGCCGAACACGTTCATCTGGGGCTTCCGCGCGGTCGGCGGCCGCCCGGTCATCCCGCCGACGCTGACCCTGACGCCGAAGGCCGCGAGCGGCACCACCGGCACCGCCACCGGCGTGACCGCCACGCTGCGCGACGACAGCGGCAGCCCGGTCCCGGGCGCGAAGCTGGTGTTCGGGGTCGCCGGCGCGAACGCCGCGGGCGGCACGGCGACGACCGACGCAGCCGGCACCGCGGGCTTCGGCTACGGCGGAGCGAACGCCGGCGACGACACGATCCTCGCCTGCCTGGACTCCAACGCCAACGGCGGCTGCGACGCCGGCGAGGTCGCCGATTCTGCCTCGCGCCACTGGGACGCGCCTCCGCCGCCGCCGGTCGAGCCGCCGGTGCCGGTGCAGGGCCAGTCGGTCGTGGCCGGCAAGGTCAGCGGCACGATCCGGATCCGGCTCAGGAATGGCAAGTTCAAGACGCTGCGCGCCAACCAGTCGATCCCGCTCGGGAGCACGATCGACGCCACCAAGGGCCGGGTGCGGGTCACCTCGGCGGCCGGCGGCGGGAAGACCCAGACCGCCGACTTCTACAAGGGCCAGTTCAAGATCACGCAGACGCGGGGCAAGAAGCCGATCACGCAGCTCGAGCTCAACGGCACGCTGAGCTGCGGCAAGGCCGGCAAGGCGTCAGCGGCAGCCAGGAAGAAGAAGCGGGTCCGCAGCCTGTGGGGTGACGGTCACGGGCGCTTCCGCACCAAGGGCCGCCGCGCCGCGGCGACCGTGCGCGGCACGAAGTGGTTCACGCAGGACACGTGCACCAGCACGAAGATCACGGTCAAGCGCGGCGTCGTCCAGGTCCGCGACCTCGTGAAGCGCAAGAACGTGACGGTCAAGAAGGGCCACTCGTACGTGGCCCGGAAGAAGAAGCGGAAGTAGCCCGGTAGACCACGGCGAGCAGGGCGGCCAGCAGCGTGGCCGCCCCGAAGTAGCCGATCTGCGCCCGCAGGAGCTCGTCGTCGACCAGCGGGCTGACCATGAAGACCACGAAGACGGCAGCGGTGAACAGCCAGCAGGCAGCCGCGGTGCCCGCCCGGTCGCGCGCCAGCGCGGCCTGGTTGAGCGTGCCGGCGGTGAGGTGGCAGCCCATCCCGATCGCCACGAGCGCGAGCCCCCAGCGGCCGTAGGTGAACGGGTCGTCGAAGAGGATGTTCATCGCGAACGGGCCGATGAGCACCAGCCCGAGCGCGACCGCGCCCGCGAAGCCCGCGATCGCCGCGACCGTGATCCGGATCGCGCGTGCGAACTCCGCCTGGCCCTCGCGCGCCTCGAGCCCGGCGAGGTGGGGGAGGAGCGAGCCCTGGATCGCCTGGAAGAGCTGCAGCGGCGCGCGCGCGATCAGCAGCACGTTGAACACGAAGCCCGCCACCGCCTTGTCCGTCGAGGTCCAGTCGACCAGCAGCACGCCGGCGTTCAGCAGCGTCTGCTCGGCCACCATCACCGCCAGCACCGCGAGCGCGAAGCGCCCGCCGCGGGCGAGCCCGAGCGCCTCGGCGTCGGCGCGCTTCTCGCCGGACGCCGGCGGCCGGCGCGAGAACGCCCACGGCACCACGATCAGCGAGAAGAACGGCGCCGCCGCCATCCCGAGCGCCACCGCGGTCTGCCCGTGGGCGATGCCGACCGCGACCGCGACCGCGAACGCCAGCCGCGAGCACGCCTCGAGGAACACGAGCCCGCCGTAGAAGCCGAACCACTGGTGCCCAGCCAGCCAGCCGCGCGCGAAGTAGCTTGCCGCGTAGGCGAGCACGGCGACGACGAGGATCCAGTAGAGCGCCTTCGAGCCGTCGAACAGGTCGTCCTGGATCGGCCCGCGCAGGACGAGCGCGATGACGAGGAAGGCGAGCGCGAAGCCGCCCTGGATCAGGAGCGGCGTGCGCAGCGGGTGGTCGGCGTCGAAGCCGCGGGCGCGGCGGTCGGCGATCGTGCGCGAGAGCAGCTGCTCGATCGGCCGGTAGATCACCGAGACGGTCACGAACAGCACCGACCACAGCAGCGCGATCTGCTTGTACTGGACGTCGTTCAGGACGTAGGACGCGACCGAGAAGTACGCGAACGTCACGACGCCCGTGAGGGCGATGCCGATCGAGAGGATGCGGGCGCCGCGGCCGTAGCCGGAGCCCGCGGACCCGGTCAGAGCCGGACGAGCAGCATCGTCCACGGGAACGGCGAGCGCGCCTCGACGACCTCGCCGTGGCGGCTCAGCAGCGCCACGAAGGCGCGCTTGGACCAGTGGTTGACGTGCCCGGGGGTGTTGCCGAGATCCTTGATGTAGGCGCCGCGCGCGACGTTGAGCCCGCGCCACAGCGGCTCGCGCGGCACCGACACGAGCAGCCAGCGCTGCGCCACCCGCGCCATCTCCGCGACCGTGTGCGCTGGGTCGGGGACGTGCTCGAGCACCTCGATGGCGGTCGCGACGTCGAACTCGTCGTCGGCGAACGGCAGGTTCTCCGCCTTCATGATCTTGTACTCGAGGTTGGGCGCCTGGCGCTTCTCCCACTCGGCCTGGATCGCGGGATCCTCGAGGTCGAGCCCGACCACCCGCTTCGGGGCGAGCTTCTGCGCCCACTCGTGCGTGAGGACCGCCTCGCCGCAGCCGATGTCGAGCAGCGACTGCGGGTCGGCCTTCCGGAACAGCTCCTCGAGCGTGCCCTCGAAGCCGGCCATCAGCCGCCGGACGACCGGGTTGGTGGAGCCGTACTTGTCGTAGGTGTTGCCGGTGACCGTGCCCTCGGCGTCGCGGGTGACGCCGGTCACAGCTTCACGGCCTCGCGCTCCTCGGTCTGCCCGCGGCGGCCGGCGTGCGCGCCGGTCGTGGACTCGCGCCCGCTCGTCGGCTGGCCCGGCTCGTAGTGCGAGGGCGGCACGCCGAGCTCGAGCTCGATCCGCCGCACGCGCTCGAACGTGCGCTGGAGCATGATCCGCTGGCCGGAGAGGAGGTCGCCGATGATCCCCAGCGCGGCGAGGAGCATCGCGGCGTTGAACAGCACGGCGCCGAGGATCAGCGACTGGACGTGGCCGCCGCCCTCGCCCTCGAAGGCGAAGAAGTAGAAGAAGCGGCCCCAGACGACGAGCGCGACGAGCCCGATGACGATCGCGCCGAGCATGAACACCCGCAGCGGCTCGTACATCGAGTAGACGCGAAAGATCGAGACGCCGTTGCGGCGGATGTACGACCACATCGACGGGAACAGCCGTGACTCGCGCGTCTTGGCGTTCGTCTTGATCGGGACGTGGTCGACCGCGATCAGCATCTTGCCGGCCTGGATGATCGTCTCGAGCGTGTACGTGTAGTTCGAGACGACCTGCAGGCTGAGCGCGGCCTCGCGGTTGTAGGCGCGGAAGCCCGAGGTCGTGTCCGGCACCGTGGTCTGCGACGCGGCTCGCACGACCCACGAGCCCAGCCGCTGCAGCGCCTTCTTGAGCGGCGAGAAGTGCTCGATCGTCATGACCTCGCGGTCGCCCACCACCATGTCGGCGTCGCCGCGCAGGATCGGCTGGACGAGCTTCGGGATGTCGCCGCCGTAGTACTGGTTGTCGGCGTCGGTGTTGACGATCACGTCGGCGCCGAGCTTGAGCGAGGCGTCGAGCCCGGCCTGGAAGCCCGAGGCCAGCCCCTTGTTGTTCGTCAGGCGCACCACGTGGTCGACGCCGTGCTCGCGCGCGACCTCGATGGTGCGGTCGGTCGAGCCGTCGTCGATGACCAGCCACTCGACCTCGTCGAAGCCCTCGACCGTGCGCGGGAGATCGCGCAGGGTCGCGGGGAGGGTCTCCTCCTCGTTCAGGCAGGGGATCTGGATGACGAGCTTCATGCGGCGGCCGCGCGCCAGTATCGCAGAGGCTCTGGAGGCTCCTCCGTCGCCGCTAACCTCGCCCGGCGAATGTCCGCGTGGCGATCACGTCTGCTCCGAGAAGGTCCCGCGCTGGCGTTGCTGGCGGGGATCTCGGTCGTCGCGCTCGTGCTCCGCTACCAGCACCTCGACTACGGCCTGCCGTATGTCTACAACCAGGACGAGGGCTCGCACTTCACGAGCCGCGCGGTCGCGATGTTCGGCGGCGACCCCGACCCCGGCTACTTCCAGAACCCGTCCGCGTTCACCTACCTCGTGCACGTGGCGCTGCGCTTCAAGTACGGCGGCTGGTGGCCGTTCGGGAACTTCGACGACGTCATCCAGCACTTCGCGCGCGACCCGTCCGGCATCTACGTCGCGGCGCGCCGTGTGGCGGCCCTGCTCGGCGTGGCGGGCGCGGTGGCGGTCTACTCCGTCGGCCGGCGGCTGTGGGACCGGCGCACGGGGCTCGTCGCGGCGGCCGTGCTGGCGTTCGCGTTCCTGCCGGTCACCTACTCGCGGATCGCGCTGACCGACGTCGGCGTGCTCGTGCCCGTCGCGCTCGTGCTGCTGTTCGCGGTGCGGATCCAGGAGACGGGCTCGCTGCGCTGGTGCGCGGCCGCCGGCGCCGCGGCCGGCGTGGCGATCGGCTTCAAGTACACCGCCGGGCTCGTGCTGCTGGCCCCGCTCGCGGCGCTGGTGCTGCGCCGCGAGTGGCGAGGAGCCGCGCTGGGCGGGCTCGTCGTGCTGGCCGTCGCGCTCGTGGCCTTCTTTATCACGACGCCGTACTTCTTCATCGACCTCTCGGACGCCCGGCGCCAGCTGGGCGCGCAGACCGACCGCGCGAACGGCCAGCCGAAGTTCGGCCAACAGGGCTCCAACGGCTTCACCTACTACCTGGGCAGCCTCACCTGGGGCATGGGCTGGCTCGCGCTGCTGGCCACCGTCGCGGGCGGCGTGATCGTGGCCTCACGCGATCGCGCCCGCGCCGTCGTGCTGCTGATCTTCCCGCTCGCGCTGTTCGTGTACCTGAGCCTGCAGGCGCGCTTCTTCGGCCGCTGGCTGCTGCCGGCGTATCCGGCGTTCGCGCTGCTCGCCGGGGTGGCCGTCACCACCGCGGCGGCGTGGCTGCGAGAACGGGCGCCGCGGCTCGAGCTCCCGGCGGTGGCGCTCGGCGCCCTGCTGCTCGTGTGGCAGTCGGTCGCCGCGGACGCGCGCTCGATGGCGGTGCTCGGCAACCCCGACACGCGCGCGGTGGCGCGCGACTGGCTCGTGGCCCACACCAAGCCAGAGGTGCGCGCGATCATCGAGCCGGCCGTCCCCGCGCGCTACTACCGCCAGCGCCAGATCAAGCACTCGCGGCAGGCGTTCGTGAGCCAGTTCGTGCAGGCGGTGCGGCGGACGCGGATCGAGTACGGCGCCACGCTGAGCCCGCGCGTGATCGACCAGTACCGCGAGCAGGGCTACTGCACCGTGGTGACGATGAGCCTGATCGAGGGGCGCAGCGTCGAGGCCAAGGACCCGGACGCGCTGGCCTACTACGCGCGCCTCAAGCGCGAGTCGAAGCACGTCTTCTCCGTCAGCCCGTACCGCTTCGACAAGAAGCCGCAGCCGTTCGACTTCGACCTCTCCTACAACTACTACTCGGACGCCTACCGGCTGCCCGGGCCGAAGGTCGACGTCTACCGGCTGAACAACTGCAAGCAGCGCTACGGCGGCGGCGGGAACCCGCCGGCGGTGGAGGCATGAGGGCGTGGTGGGTCCTGGGCGCCATCGTCGTCCTGGCCCTCGCGCTGCGGCTCTGGAACCTCGACCACGGGCTGCCGTACGCCTACAACGCGGACGAGGAGCTGCACTTCGTGCCCGTCGCGGTGAAGATGTTCGGCGGCTCGCTGAACCCGCGCTACTTCGAGAACCCGCCCGCGCTGACGTACCTGCTGTTCGTGGTGTTCAAGCTGCGCTTCGGGTTCGGTCGTGACCTCATCGCGCAGTTCCGCGCGGATCCCCAGGCGGCCTACCTCACCGCGCGCGTCGTCGTCGCGCTGATCGGGACGCTCGTGGTCGGGCTCGTCTACTGGGCCGGGGCGCGCTTCGCGGACCGCCGCGCCGGGCTGGCGGCGGCCGCGCTGATGGCGGTCGCGTTCCTGCCCGTCTTCTACTCCAAGCACGCGCTCAACGACGTCGTGACGATGGCGCCCGTCACGGTCGCGCTCGTCGCCTGCCTGCTCGTCTCCGAACAGGGCCGCTGGGGCCACTGGGTGCTCGCGGGCGCGGCGATCGGCGTCGCCATCGCGACGAAGTACACGGCCGGCGCGATGCTCGTCACGCTCGGCATCGCGGCCGTCCTGCGCATCCTCGCCGATCGCGGCGAGCTGCGGCAGGCGCTGCTCGGCCTGGTCGTCGCGGGCGCCGCGTGCGGCATCGCGTTCGCGCTGCTCAACCCGTTCGCGATCATCGACCACTCGGCCGCTCTGGGGCAGATCGGCGGCCAGTCGGGCCAGGCCGCGAGCGGGAAGCTCGGCCAGGACCAGGTCACCGGCTGGGAGTACTACCTCGGCACGTTCACCTGGGGGCTGGGGTGGATCCCCGCGGTGGCGGCCGTGGCCGGCGGCGGGCTGATGCTGTGGCGTGACTGGCGGCGCGGGCTGCTGCTCGTCGCCTTCCCGCTGTTCCTGTTCCTCTTCCTCGGCCACGAGGCGCGCTTCTTCGGCCGCTGGTTGTTGCCGGCCTATCCCGCGCTGTGCGTGCTCGCCGGCTACGCCGTCTGGGTCGCCGCGGAGCAGCTGCGCTCGCCGCGCGCCCAGGTGGGCGGGCTCGTCGTGCTCGTGGTCGCGCTGTGCGCGCAGGGGCTCGTGTCGAGCGTGCACCTCGACCGCCTGCTCGGGCGCGAGGACACGCGCGCGCAGGCCAAGCGGTATCTCGAGGCCAACGTCCCGGCCCGCGCGGGCGTCGCGATCGAGCCGTTCGTGCCCGCCGACTACCTGCGCCGCGGGCCGGCCGCGACGCTCGACTGGCGGCGCTATCCGGTCAAGCGCCCGTTCCAGGCCTACGAGAAGAAGCTGCGCCCGGCGCGCGTGCAGAAGTACATTCGCGGCGGCTACTGCTGGGTCGTGGTCGGCAGCTACCAGAAGGGGCGCGGCCTGAAGGCGGGCCTGCGCAACGCCCGCGCCTATTACGCGGCGCTCGATGCCGCGAGTGACCGCACCACGACGATCTCCCCGTACCGCGAGGGAGCCAAGCCCGTCCCGTTCTCCTACGACAAGTCCTTCAACTACCAGCCGCGCGCGTACGAGCGCCCCGGTCCGCTGATCGAGATCCACCACCTGAAGGGCTGCTCGTGAGCGGCTCGGCGACCCGCTCTCCGACGCTCTCGGACCGCATCGAGCGGCTGTGGAGCCGGCAGCTCGGCTGGGCGCTGGTGGCCGTCGGCGTGCTCGGCGCGCTGATCATGTTCGTCGCGCGCCGCACCTACCCCAACTACGACACGTACTACACGCTGGTCTGGGGCCAGGAGATCGCGGGCGGCCACCTGCCCGACTACGGCGTGCTGCGCGCGCCCACGCCGCACCCGCTCGCGACGTTCGTCGGCTGGCTCGTCGCGCCGTTCGGCACCTCCAGCGACCGCTTGCTCGTGCTCCTCTCGCTGCTCGTCCTCGTCGGGCTGCTGGTGGTCCTGTTCCGCTTCACCCAGCGCCTGCTCAGCACGCTGACCGCGGTCGTCGCGCTGGTGGTGATGCTCACGCGGACCGACCTCGACCTGCTGGCGCTGCGCGCGACCTTCGACCTGCCGTTCTACGTGCTCGTGTTCGGGGCGGCGACGCTCGAGCTGCGCCGGCCGCGGGCGGGCTGGCCGGTGCTCGCGCTGCTCGGGCTGGCGGGGCTGTTGCGGCCGGAGGCGTGGGTGCTGGCCGGGGTCTACTGGCTCTGGCTCATCCCCGCGACGCCGCGCAAGACGCTGGCGTGGCTGGCGCTGCTCGTGGCCGTTCCACCGCTGCTGTGGATGCTCGCCGACGTGATCGTGGTCGGCGAGCCGCTGTACTCGCTCACGAAGACCCGCGAGGTGGCGGACGAGTTCGGCCGCCAGCGGGGCATCGGCGCGGCCATCCGGCTGATCCCCGACTACGCGGCCGGGAACGACAAGGTCGTGACCGTCGGCGTCGGCGGGCTCGGGCTGCTGCTCGCGCTCTACCTGCTGCGGCGCCGCGCGCTGCTGGCCGTCGCGCTCGGCGGGCTCGGCGTGGCGACCTTCCTCGCGATCGCGGCGGCGGGCCTGTCGGTGATCCCGCGCTACATGACGATCCCCTCGATCCTGCTCAGCCTCTGCGTGGCCGTCGCGCTCACCGGTTGGACGCTGACCTCCGAGCCGCGTGCGCGCGCCGTCGCGATCGGCGTGGCGATCCTCTCGGTGCTCATGATCGGCTGGCGCGCGCCCGCCTACCTGCACGACTTCCACGTGCTCAACGGCCAGTCGCAGTTCGTCGAGCAGAACAACATGGGTCTCCAGAAGGCGCTGTCGGACCCGAAGGTGATCGCGGCGCTCGAGCACTGCCGGCCGATCACGACGCCGACCCACTCGATCATCCCGATCATCCGCTACGAGACAGGGCTGCCCAAGCGGGCGCTGGAGGCGTCGATCGCGCAGCCGGGGCCGCCGACCGCCGGGCTGCTGTTCGTCGGCAAGGACTTCAACTTCGACCCGCGGCCGAATCGCTCGACCGCCGGCGTCTCGCGCGGCTCGGCCCGCAAGCCATGGTCCAACCACAAGCTGCCCGGGTTCACACGCATCTCGCGCAACCCGCGCTGGAAGGTCTTCGCCGCCTGCCCCGGCGCGGCCTGGTGAGGGGAGTGCGGGCCCGGCGCACGGCCGGGCCCGCTCCCGAGAACTACTTGGCGCCCATGTAGCGCAGGTAGACCAGGTCCACCGTGGGCCCGTAGGCCGCGAGGCTCGACAGCTGACGGTCGGCCATCTTGCTGCGCGTCACGAACGGGACGTAGTTGCCGCGCGACGACGTCGCCGGGGTGCTCGACGGCACGTCGAGGTAGCCGTTCTCCCAGTCACGCGACTCGAGCGAGACGTTGCCCGACGGGCGGTTCCAGAGGAACACGTCCTGGACGCCGTTCGCGTCGTCGTGGACAGACCTCGAGGGCTTCAGGTTCGTCGCCAGCGACTGGAAGAAGACGAACTCGCCCGCGTCCGAGATCGTCGGCTCGCCCGACGCCCCGTTGCCGATCGAGGTGGCCTTCGACTTCGAGACCCACGTCTGCGTGACGCGCTTGCCCTTCATGTCCGCCTCGGCGACGTCGGAGACGCCGTTGCGGTCGCCCTTGAGCAGGTTCGACGCGAGCGTCTGGTACGCGACGAAGCGCCCGTCGTCGGAGACGCTCGGGGTGCTCGACGCGCCGTTGCCCGCCTTGCCGGCACGCGTGGCTGACACGAGCGCGGTGCCGAAGCGCAGGACCTGCTTGCCCTTGTGATGCTTGTGCTTGTAGACGCGCTTCATCGTCCGCTCGTAGACGTCCTGGACGCGGTTGCCGTCGCCGCGCGCCAGGTTCGAGGCCAGCGAGGTGAACACGACCGCCTTGCCGGCACGCGCGTACGACGGCTGCCCGGAGTCACCGTTGCCCGGGACGCCCTTGGTCGAAGCCGAGGCGAGCAGCGTCTGGCCGTTGAACTTCTTGTTGTAGCCATTGGCGTTCAGGAAGTGCACGTAGACCTGCTTGTGGCCGCTCCCGCCACCGAGGTTCGTGGAGTCCGAGGTGAAGGCGACCTGCTCGCAGTCGCCGTCCACGGACACGTCGTAGCTCGTGCCGTTGCCCTGGACGCCGTGGGAGTCCACGGACACGCGGGTGATCGCGCCGGTCGAGAGCGAGCGGACGAAGACGTCCTGGCGGCCGTTGGTGTCGCCCGGGACGAGGTTGTTCGCCGCCGAGACGAACGCGACGCAGCTCGGGGCGTGATGCGAGTCGCCGTCGAGCGCCGGCTGCATCGAGGGCCCGTTGGCCGGGGCGCCGCCCATGCCGGTCGATGCGAGCTCGGTCGCGCCCATGCTCCAAGAGGTGCCGTGCTGCCCCCACGGGCCCTGACGGCGCACGATGAAGACATCGGTCGTGTTGTTGACGTCGCCGTTGACGATGTTGGAGGCGTCGGACTCGTACGCCATGACGCGCGCGATGCGCTGGTCATGCGAGACGGCCGCGTTGCGGGAGTCGCCGTTGGGGAACGTGCCGTCGGCGGCGCGGGACAGGAGGAAGGTGGTGCGCTCGGACGTCTTGGCGTGCGCCGGGGCCGTCGAGATCAGGGCCAGCGTGCTCAGCGCCACGGTGAAGGCAGCCACGTAGCCGCCGCGGTGTGAGGGGAAAGTCATTACCTTGCCTTGGGGGAAGGGGACGGGTAAGGGCGCTTCATGCGCCCGTACGAGTCCAATCGGCGGCCTCCCATGCCGACATGAGTGCTCGGCGGCTTCTTGGACGTGTCTCCGGCCCTGGGGGTCTGGAAACCGACGCGAGGGTCATATCCTCCAGTTGACGTGACCACGCTCCTGCAGACCGACCACGCTCCGCTCGCCCGCGCGATCGAGCTCGCAGAGCAGGGGCGGGGCCGGACGAGCCCCAACCCGCTGGTCGGCGCCGTGGTGGTCCGGGACGGCCGCACGCTGGGGGAGGGCTGGCACGCCGCCTACGGCGCCGCGCACGCCGAGGTGGCCGCGATCGCCGCCTGCGGGGACGCGGATCTGACCGGGGCGACGCTGTACGTCTCGCTCGAGCCGTGCTGCCACCAGGGGCACACGCCGCCGTGCACCGACGCGATCCTCGCCGCCGGGATCGGGCGCGTCGTGGTGGCCTCCGACGACCCGACCGAGAAGGCCTCCGGCCGCGGGCTCGGGATCCTGCGCGACGAGGGTGTCGACGTGGTGGTCGCCGACGGCGAGCTCGCCGGGCGCGCCCGCTGCCTCAACCAGGCGTTCCGCAAGCACGCGCGGACCGGGCGGCCCCAGGTGCTCTTCAAGTCCGCGATGACGCTCGACGGCAAGGTCGCCACCCGCACCGGCGACTCGAAGTGGATCTCGGGCGAGGACTCGCGCTACCGCTCCCACCATTGGCGCGCCGAGCGCGATGCCGTCGTGGTCGGGATCGGCACGGCGCTGGCCGACGACCCGCAGCTGACCGCGCGCGTGGAGGGGGACTTCCTCCAGCCGGCGCGGGTGGTGTTCGACTCCGAGGCGCGGCTGCCGCTGGACTCCCAGCTCGTGCGCGGCGCCCACGAGGTGCCGCTGATCGTCGTCGTCTCGCGCGCCGCCTCGCGCCTGGCCACCGACGCGCTGGAGGCCGCCGGGATCGAGGTGATCGTCGCCACGGGCGAGAACGAGCCGGCGCGCGTGCGCTCGGCGCTCGACCAGCTCGGCGCGATCGGCATCACGTCGATCCTGCTGGAGGGCGGGCCGCACCTCGCGGGCGCCTTCCTCGACGCCGGCGAGGTCGACGAGATCCGGCTCTTCATCGCCCCGGTGGTGGTCGGCGGCTCCAACGCGCGCGACCCGCTCGAGGGCGAGGGCGCCGAGCGGATCGCCGAGGCGATCCGGGCGCTGCGGCTCGACGTCGAGCGGATCGGCGACGACGTGCTGATCTCCGCGCGAATGCGGGAGTGGTAGGCGTGTTCACCGGGCTGGTGGCCGACCTCGGCACGGTGTCGGACGTCGTGGCGACGCCCGACGGCGTGCGGCTCCAGGTCGCGACCTCGCTCGCGGCCGAGCTGAGCGAGGGCGACTCCGTGGCCGTCAACGGCGTCTGCCTGACCGCCGTTTCCGCCGACGCGCAGGCCTTCACCGCCGAAGTGATGAACGAGACGCTGCGCCGCTCCTCGCTGGCCGAGGTGGCCGCGGGCGGCCGGGTCAACCTCGAGCTGCCGCTGCGCGCGCAGGACCGGCTCGGGGGCCACGTCGTGCAGGGCCACGTCGACGGCGTCGGCTCCGTCAGCGCGGTCGAGGACGATGGCTTCGCCCGGGTCGTAACGATCAGGGCGCCGGACGGACTGCTCCGCTATGTGGTCGAGAAGGGCTCCATCGCGGTCGACGGCGTCTCGCTCACGGTCTCGTCTGTGAGCCCGGACACATTCGCGGTGTCGCTCATCCCCGAGACTCTCGAGCGGACCAACCTCGGCGCCGCCGCTCCCGGCACGCCGGTCAACCTGGAGGTGGACGTGCTCGCCAAGTACGTCGAGAAGCTGGTGACGGTCGCATGAGCTTCGCTCCGATCGAAGAGGCGATCGAGGAGATCCGCGCCGGCCGCATGATCGTGGTGTGCGACGACGAGGACCGCGAGAACGAGGGCGACCTCACGATGGCGGCGCAGTTCGTCACCCCCGAGGCGGTCAACTTCATGGCCACCCACGGACGCGGGCTGATCTGCCTGTCGCTCACGCCGGAGCGCTGCGACGAGCTCGGGCTCGATCTGATGGCGGCCAAGAACGAGTCGCCGTTCCAGACGCCCTTCACGGTCTCGATCGAAGCGCGCGACGGCGTCACGACCGGCATCTCGGCCGCCGACCGCGCGCGTACCATCCAGGTCGCGATCGACCCCGCCGCGCGGCCGCGCGACCTCGTCCAGCCCGGCCACGTCTTCCCGCTGAAGTCCAAGCCCGGGGGCGTGCTCGAGCGCACCGGCCAGACCGAGGCGGCCGTCGACCTCGCGCGGCTCGCGGGCCTCACGCCCGCCGGTGTGATCTGCGAGGTCATGAACGACGACGGGACGATGGCGCGGGTGCCCGACCTGATCCCGTACTGCGAGCGCCACGGGCTGAAGATGATCACCGTCGCCGATCTGATCGCCTACCGGCGCAAGCACGACAAGCTCGTGGAGCGAGTGGTGGAGACGCGGATGCCGACCGCGTTCGGCGAGTTCTCGGTCGTCGGCTACCGCACGCTGATGGACGACAAGCATCACGTGGCGCTCGTCAAGGGTGACGTCTCGGGGCGCGACGACGTGCTCGTCCGCGTGCATTCGGAGTGCCTGACCGGCGACGTCTTCCACTCGCTGCGCTGCGACTGCGGCGAGCAGCTCGAGTCGGCGCTGGCGCAGATCGAGCGCGAGGGCCGCGGCGTGCTGCTGTACCTGGCGCAGGAGGGCCGGGGGATCGGCCTGCTCAACAAGCTGCGCGCCTACAAGCTGCAGGACGGCGGGATGGACACGGTCGACGCCAACCTCGAGCTCGGCCTGCCGGTCGACCTCCGCGACTACGGCATCGGGGCGCAGATCCTCGTCGACCTCGGGCTCAGCTCGATCCGGATCATGACCAACAACCCGAAGAAGATCATCGGGCTGGAGGGCTACGGCCTGTCGGTCACCGAGCAGGTCCCGATCGTGCACGCGCCCAACCCGCACAACGAGCGCTACCTGCACGCGAAGCGCACCCGGCTCGGGCACACGCTCCACCACCAGGGGCTGGCGCTCGACGAGGAGATGCTGCACGCGGAGCACGAGCACGACCGCGACGCGCGAGGGGCCGAGCGGCCGGCGCAGCGTGACTGACCCGTTCCCGCCCGGGGAACCGGCCACGCCCGCCGCTCCCTCCGCGAGCCACTTCGCGGTCGCCGTCGGGCGCTTCTACGAGGATCTCGCGGCCCGCCTGGTGGCCGGTGTGCAGCGGGTGTTCGACGAGGCGGGGGCCACGTTCGAGGTCCACGACGTCCCCGGGGCGTTTGAGCTGCCGCTGGCGGCCCTGTATCTGGCCGAGACCGGCCGCGTGGCCGGCGTGGCCTGCCTCGGCGCGGTGATCCGCGGCGAGACCACCCACTACGACTACGTCTGCAACGAGGCCGCGCGCGGCATCCAGGACGTGCAGCTGCGCACCGGCGTGCCGTGCGCGTTCGGCGTGCTGACCGTCGAGTCGATGGAGCAGGCGCTCGCGCGCTCCGGCGGCGACCACCGCGACACCGGCTACCACGCGGGCCAGGTGGTGCTGCGGATGGCCGCGCTGCGCGCGGAGCTGGCGTGAAGTACGACGAGATCGGCCGCACCTACGCACACACCCGCGCCACCGACCCGCGGATCGCGGCGGCGATCTGGGAGGCGCTCGGCGACGCTCGCACGGTCGTCAACGTCGGGGCGGGGACCGGCAACTACGAGCCGCCCGACCGCGAGGTGACCGCGGTGGAGCCGTCGGCGGTGATGATCGCCCAGCGGCCGCCGGACGCCGCGCCGGTCGTGCAGGCGGGCGCCGAGGAGCTGCCGTTCGAGGACGACAGCTTCGACGCCGCGATGGCCGTGCTCACGCTCCACCACTGGAGCGACTGGCGCGGCGGTATCGACGAGCTGCGGCGCGTCGCCCGGCGGGTCGTCCTGCTCTCGTGGGACCCGAGCTTCGCGCGCCGCACGTGGCTCTACGACTACTTCCCGTTCGTCGCGGACGAGGAGAGCACGTTCCCGTCGCTCGCCGACCAGGCCGGCGCGCTGCGCGCGACGAAGGTGATCGCGATCCCGGTCCCGCACGACTGCCGCGACGGCTTCTACACCGCGTACTGGCGCCGCCCGGACGCCTACCTCGACCCCGAGGTCCGCGCCGGGATCTCGGTGCTGGCCTCCCGCACCAGCGAGGAGACCGCGCCCGGCCTCGAGCGGCTGCGGGCCGACCTCGACTCCGGCGCGTGGGCCGAGCAGCACGCGGACCTGCTCGACCGCGACGAGATGGACCTCGGCTACCGCCTCCTCGTGGCCTGACGCACCCGCCGGGCCGCGCGGCGGGCCGCGCCCGCCACGAGCGCGCCGAGCGGGCGGGAGGTCTCGAGCGTCATCCGCCGCGGCTCGCCGGGCGCCTTGCGCGCCCAGCCCCACCACTCGTCCTGGATCTTCAGCTCCGTGAACGACGGGTGCTGGGCGACGATCAGGTCGAACACCGCGCGCAGGTGCGGCTCGGTGCGCTCGGCCTCGCTCAGCTCGCGGTGGACGATGCCGTCGGTCGCCTCGCGCCCCGGGTCGTCGGCGTAGGTCCAGGGCAGGTCGTCCATCAGCAGCCACCCGCCCGGCCGCAGCAGCTTCTCGATCAGCACCACCGCGAGGCCGTCGATCGTCCAGTTCTTCGCGCCGTCGAGGTAGACGAAGTTGTAGGCCGGCTCGACGTTGCCGGCGCTGTCGGAGCGCGCCTGCACCTGCTCCTTCAGCCACCACGTGTAGGAGGAGAACTCGCGCACCACGGTGACCCGGTCCGCGACGCCCGCCCGCGCCAGCACCGTCTCGGGCGACGGGTCGTAGCTCGCGCCGGCGAAGTCGACGGTCGTCAGCGTTCCGTGGCCGTTGTCGGCCAGCGCGCCCGCCAGGTACGCCGCGCCGACGCCGTGCGCGGTGCCGAGCTCGAGCACGGTCTCGGGCCGCGTCGAGCGCACGTGGTCGTACACGAGCCGTCCCTGCTCCGGCGACATGAACGGCACGCCGGCGACGGCGCGGGCAACGGCCTCGAGGCTCAGCCCTTCTCCGCGTCCTTCTGGGCCTTCTGGGCCTTCTTCAGCAGCTTCTGGACGGTGGGGCGCTGATCGTCGGGGTAGCGCTCGAGCCGCTGGTTGAGCGTCGCGACGGCGCCCGCGGCGTCGCCGGTGCCGAGCTGGGCCCGCCCGAGCTCGTACAGCGCGTAGCCGCAAGGGCTGACCTTGGCGTCGCCGGCGCAGCCCTTCAGGACCGCCTGCTGGGCAACCGGCAGCGCCGCGTCGTACTTGCCGGCGTTGTTGAGGTTGTAGGCCTCGACCTGGAGCTGGGTCGCGCTGCCGCCGCCGGCCGGGGCCGAGGGCTTCGGCTTCGGCGGCTTGGGCGTCTTCGTCGCCGACGGGGTGGGCGCCGGCGTCTCGGTCTTCGTCGCCGTGGGCGTCGGGCTCGGCGTCGCCTTTTTCTTCGCCGTCGCGGTCGCCGTCGGCGTGGTCGTCTTCGCGGCCTGGTTGCCCTTGTCGCCGTTGTTGCCCTTCAGCAGCAGGAAGCCGAGCACGACGACCAGCAGCGCCGCGGCGAGCGCGGCCAGCAGCGTGCCGGTGCCTGGCCGGGAGGAGCCCGGGCGCTCGGCCGCGGCGACCGGGCGCGCGGGCCGCGAGGGCGGCGGCGTGCGGTCGGCGAGCTTGCGGGTGGCGGTGGTGGGCGGCGCGGCCTTGCGGCGCGGCGGCGACGTCAGCGACTCGCCGAGCCGCTCGACGAACTCCGCGCCGGACGACCAGCGGTCGTCGGGATCCTTGGCCATGCCGCGGTCGATCACGTCGTCGACCCGCTCGGAGAGGTCCGGAGCGAGCTCGGACACGCGCGGCGGGTCGTCCTCGATCTGGGCGCGCGCCTGGGCGGCGAAGTGCTCGGCCTGGAACGGCTTCTCGCCGGTCAGCAGCTCGAAGGCGACGACGGCGAGCGCGTAGCGGTCCGAGGCGGCGGTCGCCGCCTCGCCCATCGCCTGCTCGGGGGAGATGTAGGCCGCCGTGCCGAGCACCTGGCCGGTCTGGGTGACCTGCTCTTCCCAGGCGAGGCGCGCGATGCCGAAGTCGCCGATCCCGAGCCGATCGCGGTCGTCGAGCAGCAGGTTGGCCGGCTTGACGTCGCGGTGCACGATCCCCGCGGCGTGCGCGGCGTCGAGCCCGGAGGCGGCCTCGCCGAGCCAGCGCAGCGCGCGCTGGTGCTCGATCCGGTCCGCCTTGCGCTCGACATCGGCGACGGACCCGCCGCGCATCAGCTCCATGACGATGAAGGCTCGCCCCTCATGCTCCCCGACGTCGTAGATCGTGACGACGTTCGGGTGCGACGAGAGACCCGCGGCAGCGCGGGCCTCGCGCTCGAAACGAGCGCGCGCACGGTCATCCTCGCTCAGATGCTGAGCAAGGACTTTGACCGCCACGGCACGGTCCAGGAGCTCATCGTGCGCTTCCCAGACGCCGGCCATTCCACCGTTGGCGATGTGGCGGATGACCTTGTACCGATCGGGCAGGCTTATGCGAGCCGCAGACACCGGTGGCACCCCAGAGACGGTACCCAACCAGCGCTCGCCCTATACTCCTCGTCCTCATGGCCCGCGTCTGTCATTCATGCGGCAAGCGTCCTGCGTTCGGGCAGAGCCGCTCGCACTCCATGGTCGCCACCAAGCGCCGCTTCGACGCGAACCTGCAGAAGGTTCGCATCACGGAGGGCGGCGCTCCGCTGCGCGTCTACGTGTGCACGCGCTGCCTCAAGGCGGGCAAGATCACCAAGGCCTAGCGGGACCGCCGGCGCTGCCGTGGCGGATCCCAGCCTTCTCCGCTTCCGCTCCGTCGTCGAGGGTGCCCTCGGCGCGCTCGAAGCGCGCCGCCAGGAGGTCAACGACCTGAACGTCTTCCCGGTCGCCGACGGCGATACGGGGGACAACATGGCGCTGACGCTGCGCGCCGTGCTCGACGAGCTCGACCGCCTCTCGGAGTACGAGGGGCCGCTGGACGAGATCGGGCGCGAGCAGATCGTCCGCTCGGTTGCGCGCGCCGCGCTGCTGGGCGCCCGCGGCAACTCCGGGGTGATCCTCTCGCAGCTGATCCGCGGCGCCGCCGAGGAGCTGATCTCGCGCCCCGGCGAGCTGGTCGACCCGGTCCTGATCGGCGCCGCCATGGCGCGCGCCTCCGACCGCGCCTACGGCTCGGTGCGGCGTCCGGCCGAGGGGACGATCCTCACCGTGGTGCGTGAGATGGCGCACAGGATCGCCACGGAGCTCGCGCACATGCCGCAGGCGCGGCTGACGGAGGACTCGGTCCCCGACGAGCAGGACGCGCTGCTGGCGCTGCTGCTGGAGAGCGCGATCGACGCGGGCGAGGAGTCGGTCAAGCGCGGGCCCGAGCTGCTGCCGGTCCTGCGCGAGGCAGGCGTGGTGGACGCCGGCGGCTACGGCCTCGTGATCATGTTCGCGGGCGTCGTGGCGGCGCTCCGCGGCGAGGCGCTGCGGCCGCTGGAGCACTTCCAGCCGGCGCGCGTCACCCATCCGCACCACCACTCCTCGAGCTACCGCTACTGCACGAACTTCGCGGTCACGGGCGAGAGCCTGGAGGCCGGGCCGTGGATCGACGCGCTGGAGAAGATCGGCGACTCCGTATTGGTGGTCGGCGACACGCACACACTCAAGGTCCACGTCCACACCGACGACCCCGAGGAGGCGACCCGCCTGTTCGACGGCACCGCCGCCGTCTCGCGGCTCGACGTCGCCGACATGCAGCTCCAGATGGCGCAGCGCGCCGGCCGGCTCGGCAACGGCGGCGGCCGGGCCGCGACCTGCGGCGTGCTCGCCGTGGTCTCCGGGGACGGGATGGCCGAGCTGTTCAGCTCGCTGGGGGCGACGCCGCTCGACGGCGGCCACACCTTGAACCCCTCCACCTACGACCTGCTGGCGGGCATCCACGGCGTTCCGGCCGAGGAGGTCGTGGTGCTGCCCAACTCGCCGAACGTGATCATGGCCGCCGAGCGCGCCGCCGAGCTCTCCGACAAGACCGTGCGGGTCGTGCGGGTGCGCTCGCAGCAGGCGGGGCTCGCCGCCGCGGTCGCGCTCGACCCCTCCACCAACGCGGCCACCAACGCCGACGCGATGGAGGAGGCGGTCGCCCACGTGCGCACCGGCGCGGTGACCGAGGCCGCGCGCGACGACACCGGCGATCGCTTCCGCCGCGGCGAGGCGGTCGGCTTCGTCGACGAGGAGCTGGTGGCCTGGGGCGAGCCCGCGGCCACGCTCGAGGAGGTCCTCGGCCGGCTCGCCACCGACGCCGAGCTGGTCACGCTGATCGCCGGCGACGGCGTGCCGCTCGACCAGGACGCGGTGACCGCCCTCGCCCCGGACGAGGTCGAGGTCGAGTACTCCTACGGGGGCCAGCCCAGCTACTGGTGGCTGATCTCCGCCGAGTAGCCGGCCTCCGAACGTCAACGGCGGCTGGGTAGGGGCGCGAGGGTCCGGTCCGGTTTGGCGACAACGACCGTTTCGTTCCTCTCGACCGCTTGGATCCGGGGGAGAGGAACGAAACCTGCTTCAGAGAGCACGTTTGGTTCCCTTTGCCCGCAGACGCTGGCTTGAGAGGAACGAAATCGCCCCCGCCTCCTACCCAGCCGCCGTTGACTTCCGCCTGAGCCACCACGACCGCCCCGGAGGTCACAATCACACGGTGATCCGGGGCTTCGCCACCGCCGAGCCGCTCCCCGACGACGCCCTCCACGCCGCCGGCCCGCCGCGCTACCCGCGGCCGTCGAAGCTCGCCGAGCCGCTCGTGGTCTCGCCCGCCCCCGCGGCCAAGGGCGCGGAGCGGCTGGGGCTCAACACGGTCGGCGATCTGCTGGAGCACCTGCCGCGCGACCGCCAGGCGGCGCGCACGATCGCCGAGCTCGCGATCGACGAGACCGCGACGGTGGTCACCGAGGTGCGCTCGATCACGAGCCGCTCCGTGCGGCGGCGGGGGATGAAGCCGCTCGTGGAGGCGGTGGTGGCCGACGCGACCGGGACGATGAAGGCGACGTTCTTCAACCAGCCGTGGCTCGAGCGCAAGTACCGCCCGGGCACGCGGCTGCTGCTGCAGGGCAAGTACCAGGCCCGCAACCGCTTCCGCGTCTCGTTCCACGCGCCGACCGGCGAGGCGGTCGGCGCCTCCGACGGCGAGATGGCGACCTATCCCGCCACCGACGGGCTGTCGTCGACGCAGATCCTCGCTCTCGCCCGCGAACACCGCGCCGCGGCGCGCGAGACGCTCGAGCCGCTGCCCGCCCGCCTGCGCGTGCTGGAGCGCCTGCCCGACCGCGCCGCCGCGCTCGACGCCGCCCATTTCGGCGACCACGAGGGCGGTCGCCGCCGGCTCGCGTTCGAGGAGCTGCTGCTGCTCCAGGTCGCGCTGCTGCGCCGCCGCGCCCGCCGGCGCGAGGGCGCCCGCGCCGAGGCGCTCGAGCCGCCCGGCGAGCTGACCCGCCGCTGGCTCGCCGACTCGCTGCCGTTCACGCCCACCGACGACCAGCGCCACGCGATGGAGACCGTCGACGCCGACCTCGCCGGCGACCGCCCGATGCAGCGGCTGCTGATGGGGGAGGTCGGTTCGGGCAAGACCGTCGTCGCGCTCTACGCGATGCTGCGCGCGGTCGAGGGCGGCGCGCAGGCCGCGCTGATGGCGCCGACCGAGACGCTCGCCGAGCAGCACTTCGCGACGCTGCAGAAGCTGATGCCGGGCGAGCTCGTCCAGGCCGCGCTGCTGACCGGCTCGACGCCCGCGGCGCGCCGCACCGACCTGCTCGGCAAGCTCGCCACCGGCGAGCTGCGGCTGCTCGTCGGCACCCACGCGCTGATCGAGCAAGCCGTCGAGTTCGACCGGCTTTCCGTCGTCGTGGTCGACGAGCAGCACCGCTTCGGCGTCAACCAGCGCCGCGCGCTGGATCGCAAGGCGCCGGCCGGGCTCGCCCCGCACGTGCTGCACATGACCGCCACGCCGATCCCGCGCACGCTCGCGCTGACCACGTACGGCGACCTCGACGTCACGGTCCTGCGCGAGCTGCCCGCCGGCCGCCGCCCGATCGACACCTTCGTCGCCTCCAGCGAGCGCGAGCGGGCACGGGCCTACGAGCGGATCCGCGAGGAGCTGCGGGCCGGTCGCCAGGCGTTCGTGGTCTGCCCGCTGATCGAGGAGTCAGAGGCGCTGCAGGCGCGCGCCGCCACGGCGGAGTTCGAGCGCCTGCAGAGGACCGAGCTCAAGGACTTTCGCGTCGTCCTCCTGCACGGGCAGAAGCGCCCGCGCGAGAAGCAGGAGGCGATGGCCGCGTTCGCGGGCGGCGGCGCCGATGTCCTCGTGGCGACCACCGTGATCGAGGTCGGTATCGACGTCCCGAACGCCAGCGTGATGCTCGTCGAGAACGCCGAGCGCTACGGCATCTCGCAGCTGCACCAGCTGCGCGGGCGCATCGGCCGCGGTGAGCACGCGTCGGTGTGCGTGCTGTTCGGGCCCAAGGAGTCGCCGCGGCTGCGCGCACTCGCCGACCACCGCGACGGCTTCAAGCTCGCCGAGATCGACCTCGAGCTGCGCGGGGAGGGGGAGATGCTCGGTACGCGCCAGTCCGGGCTTGCCCAGTTCAAGGTCGCGCGGCTGCCCGAGGACGCCGAGCTGCTCGAGCGCGCCCGCATGCGCGCCCGCACGCTGCTCGACGAGGACCCGGCGCTGCGCGCGCCCGAGCACGCGCTGATCGAGGAGGCGGTCCAGGCCGCCTACGGCGCTGACGCGCTGGAGCCAATACCCGCGTAATCCGTTCCCACCACCACCCCCAACACCGCTCGGCTAGGCTCGCCCGCATGAAATCCACCTGTCCCCGCCGCACGGTCGCGGCGCTGATGGTGGCGTTCAGCGCGCTTGTCGTCGCTCCCGCCGCCGCCTCAGCAAAGAAGCAGGACCTGAAGGTCATGACCCGCAACGTCTACCTCGGCGCGGACATCATCCCGCTGGCCGCCGCCCCGGACGAGGCTTCGTTCGAGCAGGCCGCGGCACAGCGCTTCAACGTCGTGCTGAACAACAACTTCCCGGCGCGCGCCAAGTCGCTCGCCGCCGAGATCAAGAAGGCCAAGCCTGATCTCGTGGGCGTCCAGGAGGCCACCACGTGGCGCCGCGGCCCCGACGGCGTCAAGGACGGCCCGGCCACGCCCGCGACGCAGGTCGTCTACGACTCGGCCACCGAGCTGCTGAAGGCGCTCAAGAAGGCGGGCGCCCCGTACAAGCTCGCCGTCGAGCGGCCGTGGTTCGACTTCGAGGCGCCGACCGCGCTCGGCTACGACGTCCGCATCACGCAGAACGACGCGATCCTCATCCGCAAGGGCTCGAAGGTGAAGGTCACCAAGAAGTTCAAGGGCAGGTTCGCGCACCACTTCGATCCGCCGACCGTGCGCGGCCCGGCGCCGGAGCTGCGCGGCTGGGTCGGCGTCGACGGCAAGCTGGCGGGGCACAGGTTCCGCTTTGTGAGCACGCACCTCGAGGCCTACAGCCCGGCGGTCGCCGACCAGCAGATGCAGGAGCTGCTGAAGAAGAGCGGCCCGCTCGGCTCGAAGAAGCGCCACTCGATCCTCGTGGGCGACTTCAACTCCGCCCCCGGCGCCAACGCGAACGACCGCGGGACCGCCCGCGACGCGAACGCGTACTACAGCGCGATCGACGCCGGCTTCCGCAACCCGCTGCCGAAGCGCAAGACGTGCTGCTTCGCGGAGGACCTGCACTCGACGGCGGATCGCCTCGAGACGTGGATCGACCACGTGCTCGTGCGGCCGAAGATCAAGGCCGTCAAGTCGGGCATCGTCGGCACCCGCCAGGTCGGCGGTCTCTACCCCTCCGACCACGCGGGCATCACCGCCACGCTCCGTCTGAAGAAGTGAGGATCGTCGCCGGCCGCTGGGGCGGCCGGCGTCTGACCACCCCGCGCGGCACCGCGGTCCGCCCCACGGCGGACCGCGTGCGCGAGGCGTTGTTCTCGATCCTGAGCGACAAGGTCGAGGGCGCGCGCGTGCTCGACCTGTTCGCGGGCTCCGGCGCGCTCGGGCTCGAGGCGCTCTCGCGCGGCGCCGCGGAGGCGACGTTCGTGGACTCCGCGGCGGCCTCCGTCGCGGCGGTGCGGGCCAACCTCGAGGCGGTCGGCGGCGAGGCCGAAGTGCGCCGCGCGGACGCTCTGCGGTTCCTCCGCACCGCAACGGGGGAGACTCGCCACTACGATCTCGTCCTTCTCGACCCGCCATATCGCCTGGCGGAGCGCCTCGGGCGCGAGCTGTCGGAGGCGCTGCCAGGAGTGCTGGCGCCCGATGCGCTCGTCGTCTCCGAGAGCGACCGCCGGGCGCCGTTGCCTCTCGACCTGCCCCTCACAGACGAACGCCGCTACGGCGACACCCTGATCCGCATCCATGAATCCCGATAACCGCATCGCCGTCTGCCCCGGCTCCTACGACCCGATCACCAACGGGCACATCGACGTCATCTCGCGCGCCAGCGTGATGTTCGACGAGCTGATCGTGGCGGTCGTGAACGCGTCGGTGCGGAAGAACAAGGGGCTCTTCACCGCCGAGGAGCGCTGCGAGTTCATCGCCCACGCCACGGCGCATCTCGGCAACGTGCGGGTGGACACATTCGACGTGCTGATCGTCGACTACGCGCGGTCCGTCGGGGCCAAGGCGATCGTCAAGGGACTGCGCGCGATCTCCGACTTCGAGTACGAGCTGGAGATGAACCAGCTCAACCGTCATCTCGCCGCGGACGTGGAGTCGGTCTACCTGATGGCGTCGCCGCAGTACAGTTTCTTGTCCTCGAGCGGAGTGAAGGAGATCGCCACGTTCGGCGGCGACGTCTCCAATCTCGTGCCGGAGGAGGTGGCGGCGCGGTTGCAGGAAGCCATCGCCCGCTGACGAAATCAGGAGCGCCAATGGACGTCCTCGTACTCATCGACAAGCTGGACGATCTGGTCCACAACGCCAAGACGGTCCCCATGACCGGGACCGTGCGCGTGGACCAGGAGGAGATCTACGACATCCTCGACCAGATGCGCGCCACGATCCCTGAGGAGATCAAGCAGGCGCGCTGGATCGTCAAGGAGCGCCAGGAGATGCTGGCGGAGGCCAAGCGCGAGGCCGAGCGCATCGTCAAGGAGGCGCGCGAGCGCCAGACGCAGCTGACCTCGCAGCAGGAGGTCACCAAGCAGGCCGAGCGCCAGGCGGAGGACATCGTCGAGGACGCCCGTGCCCGCGAGCGCGAGATCCGGCTCGGCGCGGAGGACTACGCCGACGAGATCCTCAACACGCTCGAGGTCAACCTCTCGAAGTTCATCGCTGCCGTGCAGCGCGGTCGCGAGCGCCTGCAGGGCAAGGACGAGCCGGCCGAAGTCGGCTAGTCAGGTTCGCTTCATCTACCCCGGGTAGCGTCACCGGGGTGCATCGTCTCCTGCTCTTCGCGGCGTGCCTCGGTCTGGCCGGTTGTGGCTCCGGCCCGCGATCCCGCGCCGCCTCCAGCCCCACGCCCAGCGCGGATGCGGCCGCCTCCCCGCGGCACGCCGCCGCGCCGTCGACGCGGGTGCGCGTCCGCCGTGTCGGGCACCTGCCGGCGCCGGTCGAGCTCCCGGCCGTCGCCACCCGCGGCCGGTCGCTGCTGGCCATCGGCGGGCTCGACGCCGCCGACGCGTCCGTCTCCTCGATCGTCCGCGTCAACGGCGCGCGCGCTCGGGTCGTCGGGCATCTGCCCTCGCCGCTGCACGACGCCGCCGCGGCGACGGCCGGGAGCCGCACGCTGTTCGCCGGCGGCGGCCAGGCCGGCGCGGGCAGCGCCGGGGTCCTGCGCATCCTGCCCGGGGGCGGCACGCGGCCGGCGGGCAGCCTGCCGGCGGGCGCCTCGGACGTCGAGGCGGCCGCGGTCGGCGACACGATCTACGTTGTCGGCGGCTACACGGGCGCCGTGCCGCTGCGCTCGATCGTCGCGCTCGGGCCCGCGGGGAGCGCGCGCGTGGTGGCCGAGCTCCCGCGCCCGCTGCGGTATGCGGCGGTGGCGGCGGTCGGCGGCCAGGTCCTGATCGCCGGCGGCACCTCGGGGACCGCCGCGCGGCGGGAGGTCTACCGCTTCGACCCGCGCACGCGAACGGTGCGGCGGATCGGGCGCCTGCCGCAGGTCGTCACCCACGCGGCCGGGGCGGCGCTGAGCGGGCGCTTCTATGTGATCGGCGGGCGCGGCGACGACCTCGCGTCGCAGCGCGCGACCGTCCTGGCGGTCGACCCGGCCAGCGGCCGCGTCACGCCGGCGGGCCGGCTCCCCGAGGCCCTCTCGGACCTCTCCGCCGGCTCGTTCGAGGATCACGTGACCGTCGTCGGCGGCCGCGACGTGGCCGGCCGGGCGCGTGACGAGATCTGGTCGCTGGGGCCGCGGGCGTGAGGCGATTCGCTCCGCTCGCGATCGCGCTCGTGGCACTGGGAGGCTGCGGCGGCGGCAAGACGGGCAGCGCTGCGTCCCCCACCCCGACCCCGACCCCGACGGCGTCCGCGAACGGCGCGCCCACCCCCCGCCCGGCGCAGTCGGCCCGTGTGGCCGTGCCACGCCCGGGCTCGATCCCGCGGCTGCTGAACCGCCGCGACGTCTACGCCGCCGAGCGGCCGGGGCGCCTGAGCCCGGTCGTCCGCCACGATCCCGCGCGGGTCTACGTGCCCAACTCCGAGTCGGGCACCGTCGACGTGATCTCCCAGCGGCGCTTCAAGGTCATCGGCCATTTCGCCGTCGGGCGGGTCCCGCAGCACGTCACCCCGTCGTGGGACCTCAGGACGCTGTGGGTGACCAACGACGAGAGCAACTCGCTGACGCCGATCGACCCGCGGACGGGCCGGCACGGCCGCGCCGTGCCGGTCGCGGATCCCTACAACCTCTACTTCACCGCCGACGGGCGGCGCGCGATCGTCGTCGCGGAGCGGCTCCGGCGCCTCGACTTCCGCTCCCCGCACACGATGAAGCTCGAGCACGCGCTCAGCGTGCCGGGATGCGGCGGCGTCGACCACATGGACTTCACGGCCGACGGCCGGCGGGCGCTCGTCTCGTGCGAGTTCTCGGCGCGAATGATCGTGGTCGACCTCGTGCGCGAGAGGGTGATCAAGACGATCCCGCTGCGCGCCGGCGCGATGCCCCAGGACGTCAAGCTCTCGCCCGACGGGCGGACGTTCTACGTCGCCGACATGGCCTCAGACGGAGTCTGGCTGGTCGACGCCCGTCGCCTGCGCCGCGAGCGCTTCCAGCCCACCGGGCGGGGCGCGCACGGGCTGTACCCGAGCCGTGACTCGAAGCACCTCTTCGTCTCCAACCGCGGCGAAGGCTCGATCTCGGTGATCTCGTTCCGCACCCGCAGGCCGGTGGCGAAGTGGCGGCTGCGGGGCGGCGGCAGCCCGGACATGGGCGGCGTGTCGGCCGACGGCCGCGTGCTCTGGCTGTCGGGCCGCTACGACGCCCAGGTGTACGCCATCAGCACGCGTACCGGGAAGCTGCTGCATCGCATCAAGGTGGGCAACGGCCCGCACGGCATGGCGGTCTGGCCGCAGCCCGGCCGCTACTCGATCGGCCACACCGGCATCCTGCGCTGAGCGCTCAAGGCGCTCGCGGCGGCGGTCGATCCTGTGCGGGTGCGGGCCGCCGTCGCTCTCCTCCTCCTCACGATCGCGCTGACGGGCTGCGGCGCCTCGTCCCAGGCCGCCGCACCGAAGCCCGATGTCGACGGCTGCGCCGGCTCGCAGCTGCGGCCGTCGGCCGCCAACGACCCGCAGGTGCGCGCCGCCACGCTGTGCCTGATCAACGCGCAGCGCGCGCGCCACCGCGAACCGCCGCTGACCGAGAACCTGCGGCTCGACCGCGCGGCGGTCGTCCACTCGCAGGACATGGCCAAGCGCAAGTACTTCGAGCACGTCGACCCCGACGGCGTGCATCCCGACGCGCGGATCGTGCAGCAGGGCTACCCGCCGATCCTCGTCGGCGAGAACCTGGCGTGGGGCGAGACGACCAAGAGCACGCCGGCGTGGATCGTCTCAGCGTGGATGAAGAGCCCGGGCCACCGCGCGAACATCCTCGAGCCGAACTACCGCGAGATCGGCATCGGGATGGCCTACCAGGCGCCCGAGGTGCAGCCGGTGCCGAAGCCGGCGGCGATCTACACGACCACGTTCGGCGCGGGCGGACGCTAAGAGCGCCGCCGCACCCGCTATCCCTTTGGGGATGCTGGAGGTGGCGGACCTGGCGCGGCGATACGGCGACGTCGTCGCGCTCGACGGCTTGTCGTTCACGGTCGAACCGGGGCAGCTGTTCGGGTTCGTCGGGCCCAACGGCGCCGGCAAGACGACGACGATGCGGATCATCCTCGGCGTGTTAGAGCCGGACGCCGGCTCGGTGCGCTGGCGCGGGGCGCCGGTCGACCTGGCGACGCGGGCGCGCTTCGGCTACATGCCGGAGGAGCGCGGGCTGTACCCGAAGATGCGCGTGCGCGACCAGCTCGCCTACTTCGCGCAGCTGCACGGCCTCTCGCGCCCCGACGCGCTTGCGGCCACCGAGAGCTGGCTCGAACGGCTCGGGATCGCCGACCGCGCGGGCGACCGCGTGGAGGCCTTGTCGCTCGGCAACCAGCAGCGGGTGCAGCTCGGCGCCGCACTCGTGCACGACCCCGAGCTGCTGGTGCTCGACGAACCGTTCTCGGGGCTCGACCCGGTCGGCGTCGACGTGCTCAGCGGGGTGTTGCGCGAGCTGGCCGACGGCGGCGTGCCGGTGCTGTTCTCCTCGCACCAGCTCGAGCTGGTGGAGCGGCTGTGCGAGTCGGTGGCGATCGTCAAGGACGGGCGGCTGGTGGCGTCCGGCAAGGTCGACGACCTGCGCTCGGCGGGCGCGGCGGCGCTGACCGTGCGGGTGGCGGTGGCCGGCGGGGGAGAGGACTGGCTGGCGGCGGTCCCGGGCGCCGAGGTGGTCGACCGCGGGCCGGACGGCGTGCTGGTGGCGCTGCAGGACGGCGCGGGGCCGGAGGCGGTGCTCGATGCCGCGCGGGCGACCGGGACCGTCACGCACTTCGCGGTCGAGCGGCCGACGCTGAGCGAGCTCTTCCGCAAGGCGGTGGCGGCGTGAGCGGGCTGCGCGGGCGTCAGGCCGTCGCGCTGGTGGCGCGCCGCGAGGTGACGCAGCGACTGCGCGAGAAGTCGTTCCTGATCTCGATGGGCGTGACCACGCTGATCATCGTGCTCGTCGCGGTGATCCCGCCGCTGCTGGGCGCGGGCGGCCCGGCGAAGTTCACGATCGCGGTGACGGACGCGAACTCGGCTCCGGTCGCCGCCGCCGCGCGCCAGAGCGCGAAGGGCTTCGACGCCGAGCTGAAGGTGCGGCGGCTGTCGCCGGCGGCGGCGAGCAAGGCACTGTCGTCGGGGGACGTCGACGCCGTGCTGTCGTCCGGCGGGCTGCGGGCGAAGGATGCGCCCGACGACAAGCTCACCGGCATGATCGACACCGCCGCGCGCCAGGTCCACCAGACGGACGCGCTGCGCGCCGCCGGGCTCCGGGGGAGGGAGCTGCAGCGCGCGCTCACGCCGCCGACGGTGCGCGTGAGCACGATCAAGCCGGTCGACCCGGAGCGCGACCGCAAGGGCGCCTTCGCGTTCGTCGCGGTGCTCGCGCTCTACACGCAGCTGCTCACGTTCGGCTACCTGCTGGCGAGCGGCGTCGTGGAGGAGAAGGCCTCGCGGGTGGTCGAGGTCCTGCTCGCCACGATCCGCCCGAAGGACCTGCTGGCGGGGAAGATCATCGGCCTCGGGCTGCTCGGGCTCGGCCAGCTGGCGGTGATGACCACCGTGGGCCTGGTGGCCGCCGCGGCCTCGGGCGCGCTCCACGTCAGCGGCGACGTGATCGGCGCCGCCGCGCTGGCGGTCGGCTGGTTCGTGCTTGGCTACGCGTTCTACTCCGGCCTGTTCGCCTGCGCGGGCGCGCTGGTGCCGCGCCAGGAGGAGCTCCAGGCGTCGATGACGCCGCTGACGATGCTGATCCTGATCTCGTTCTTCCTCTCGTTCGTGGTGCTCGACGACCCCGACGGCACGCTCGCCCACATCAGCTCGTTCATCCCGTTCAGCGCGCCGATCACGATGCCGCCGCGGATCGCTCTGGGTGAGGCGCCGGCGGTGGAGATCCTCGCCGCATTCGCCGTCACCGTCGCGGGAGCGCTCCTGCTGATCCCGCTCGCGGGGCGGATCTACAGCGGCGCCGTTCTGCGGACCGGCTCCGCGGTGAAGATCCGCGAGGCCTGGCGGGCCACCCGCTAGAAGGGCAGCTGCTGGGCGCCCGGGAAGGGCGGCTCCGGCTCGCGCACCACGCGCGGCCGCTGACCGGCGGCGATGGTGGCCGCCCGCGGCAGGCGCTCCTCCTCGGGCACGACCGCTTCGGCCTCCGGAGGAGCAGCCCGCGGAGGCGCGCCCTCCGGCGGGGATCCGTCCGCGCCGCCCAGCTCCTCGCCGGCCGCCGCCAGCAGCAGCTCGACCTGCTGGAGCTGTGCGCGCACGGCGGTGGCGAGCGCTTCGAGGATGTCCGCGCCCTTGTCGATCGAGGTCTTCGCGCCCGTGAGCTGCTGCTTGACCCGCAGCACGTCGCCCATCGCGCCGGTCGCCTTCTCGATCGCCTCGCGGATCGCCGATGCGTCGATCCCCTCGGCCTCGCCGCGGGCCATCAGCACGCGCGCCCGGGCCAGCGAGTAGGCGACCTCGAGCGACAGCGCCGAGCCCTCGTCGGGGTCGAAGCAGGCGACGAGCTTGTCCCCGCCGTACTCGCGCAGCTGGTGCATCTTGGCCGGGATCCGCTCTTCGTCCGGCACGACGAGGACCGCGAAGTCGGCCTGGCGCTCGGAGCGCGCGCGGTCCAGCTCCTCGATCGCCTTCGGCTTCGACAGCCGCGACGCCTTCGCCTCGAACACGACGCGGCCGCGGGCGGGGCCGGTGCACCCCTCGATCGCCACCACGACGTCGCCGGTCTTGCCGGTGCCGCCCTTGAGGTCCCCGACCGCGTCGCAGTCGTCGCCCTGGCGGACCGCGATCTCGTCGAGCGCCGCGTACACCGCCTCCTCGAACGAGCGGCCCTTGGCGGTGCCACGCTCGGCCTCCTGCGCGACGGCCTCGGCCTTCTCCTTCTCCGCCCGCGCGCGCTCGAGCTCGACGACGAGGCCCTGCATCCGCTCGCTCATCTCGCGCAGCCGCGCGTGCTGCTGGTCGGACGTCTGCTTCATCGCGCCCAGCCAGGCGCGCTGGAAGACCGCGAACGGGTTGTCGTCCGAATCCGCCGTGAACTGCTTGCGCAGGTCGTCCCGCATCACGCCCATCGCCTCGGCCAGCGCGGCTTTGAGCTGGTTCTGCACCGCCACCGACGACTCCTCGCCGAAGTGCTTCGTCAGCACCCGCGCGACGTGGCCGTGCTCCGGCCCGAACGCCTCGTCGAACTTGCGGTCGAACACCTCGGCGACCGCGCGGGAGCGCTCGGCGAACTCGGCCTGCGACTCGCGGGCCGTCTTCTCCAGCTCCGCCTTCACGAACTCGACGTTGGCGCCCGTCTGCTCCCGGTTCAGGACGCGCGCGCCGATCTCCAGCGCGTCGGCGACCACCGCCGCGGGATCGTCACCCGCCTCCACCCGCGCCCGCACGAGTTCGACGACCGTCGGGTCGTCGATCGCCAAGCCGTCGACCAGCACGCGGTTGGCGAGGACGGTGATGCGGGGATGGCGGAGTGGGGTTGCGGCAGCTTCCATGGGCAGGACGTCGCAGCGTACGCCCTGCTCCTGACAGAAAAACCGCTGCTAAGCGGTGCGGTTGGCGACCGCGGAGCGCAGCAGGCCCGCGCCGAGCTCCTCGTCGAGCAGCTCCTCGTCGTGCCCGTGCCCGCCAGAGCACGAGGTGCACGAGCAGTTCGCGCCGCAGCGCTGGATCGACTGCGCCGGCGTGCGGGCGAGCGTCTGGGCGACCGCGTGGTTGCCGGCGGCCCTCTGCATCCGCAGCACCTGGGCGGTCAGGCCCCGCGCCTGCGGAGCGCTCTTGCGCTCCTGCTCCGCCGCAACCGGGGCGGCCGTTGCCTCGCTGCGCGTGGCCGTGCTCATCGCACGGCCAATCCAACCGGCTCGCGCACCGGCGGTCAAGTCACCTTGAAGCCGCGCAGGTCCTCCGGCTCTTCGTCGTCCACGTCGACGCGCGAGACGTCCGAGCTGCCCGGCCCGTTGCGCACGAACCAGAGCATGTGCTCGACCATGTCGGGCTCGCCCTCGAAGACCGCCTCGACCGATCCGTCGTCGCGGTTCTTGGCCCAGCCCTGCACCTCGCGCCGCTCCGCCTCCTCGCGCGTCGCGTCGCGGAAGAACACGCCCTGGACCTTCCCGTGGGCTCGCACCCGCCTGCGAATCCTCGCCATGCCGGTACCGTAGCCAGCGATGAGCCTCGCGGACGAGCTCGCCGCGGCGGGCGGGGTCCAGGCGCCGCCGCAGGCCACCGCCCGCCTCAAGGATCTGCTCGGCGACAACCTGCGCCGCGGCACGGAGGAGCTCGGGCGCAAGCGCTCGGGTACGCGTGAGGATCCGGTGACCGTCGTCTTCGCCGCCGACGGTGAGCGCCTGCTCGCCGCGGTGCCCGCCAGCCCGGCGCTGCGCGCCGACATCGACGCGCTGCCGGATCGCGCCTGGCTGCTGGTGGCCGCGGTGGTCGGTGCGCTCGTCGAGCTCGCCGCGCCGTCCGCGCTCACGGGGATCGACGGGCTTGAGTTGCGAGTGGGCGAGGCGACCGGCCACGCGGTGCTGGGCTATGCGGCGCCGAGCCTCGAGCCGGCCGAGCTCGAGGACCTCGCGCCGCTCGCCTTCGAGGACCACGCGGAGGGCATCGACCGCCTGCGAGCGCACGCCCTCGCGCTCCCCGCCGTCGTGCTCGGCGACGTCGCGCTGCGCGAGCCGATCGGCTCTCACCACCCGCTGCGGGTGGCGGAGGCGGTGGCGCGGCTCGGCGGCCGGCCCGCCGACTCGGGCTCGGTCGAGGACCACGAGGAGGCCGTGCTCGCGCTGCTCGGCGCGCGCGAGGGGCCCGCGCGCGCCCACGAGGACCCGGATCCCGCCCGCCGCGTCGCGCGCCGGATCCTCCAGCGCCTCGACGGCATGGGGAAGTGGGGCGGTTACCACACCGACTTCAGCCACCTCGCGCGCGGCTTCGCGGGCAACGACCGCCAGCTCGCGAACGAGGTCGGCGAGGCGCTGCTCGACGCCGGCCTGTTGGCCGAGAAGCCGTCGGTCGGCCAGCGCCACGTCTTCCTGAATCCGCGCCGCGCCGGTGACATCCGCCGGCTGATCGAAACCGGCGAAGAACCAGGTGGATTGAGCTTGGCGCGAAAGTGAGATATTGGCTTCACATGTCTTCTGTCCCGAAGCAGGTCTCCAACACGCTGCAGTCGCTCGTCACGCTCACGGAGGCCGGCATCATCCGGCTCCAGCGGCCGGATCGGGCCCTCCGCACCGCGCTCACCATCATCCGCTGGGGCGTCACCCCGGCCGCCGGCTACGAGGCCTCGGCCGCGCGCTATCCCGACGAGGTCGCGCTGATCGACGAGCTGGGGCAGTTGACGTTCCGGGAGATCCAGCAGCGGACGAACTCGCTCGCCCACGCGCTCGCCGACGACGGCGTCAACGAGGGCGACAACGTCGCGATCATGGCCCGCAACCACCGCGGGTTCGTGGAGGCGGTCGTGGCGTGCTCGAAGCTCGGGGCGCACGCGCTGTTCCTCAACACGTCGTTCTCCGGCCCGCAGTTGGCCGACGTGGCTGAGCGCGAGAAGCCGAAGGCGATCATCTATGACGAGGAGTTCGCCGAGGTCCTGGCCGACGCCGGGCACCGCCGCAAGCGCTACATCTCGTGGGCCGAGCCCGAGGGGGAGACCAAGGACCCGACGCTCGAGGAGCTGATCGAGCGCGGCGACCCCGCGAACGTCGTGCCACCCCAGGAGCCGGGCAAGGCGATCATCCTCACCTCCGGCACCACCGGCACGCCGAAGGGCGCCTCGCGCAGCCAGCCGAAGTCGCTTGACCCGGTCGCGGCGCTGCTCTCGCGCATCCCGCTCAAGGCGCGCGAGAAGACGATGATCGCGGCGCCGCTGTTCCACGCCTGGGGCTTCGCGCACTTCACGCTCGGCATGGGCCTCTCCTCGACGATCGTGCTCAAGCGCAAGTTCGATGAGGAGGCGACGCTCTCGCTGACCGCCCAGCACGGCTGCACCGCGCTGGTGGTCGTGCCGGTGATGCTGCAGCGGATCCTCGAGCTCGACGACGAGATCCTCGACCGCTACGACCTCTCGCACGTCAAGGCCGTCCCGGTCTCCGGCTCGGCGCTCCCGGGCTCGCTGTCCGAGCGCTGGATGGACCACTTCGGCGACAACCTCTTCAACCTCTACGGCTCGACCGAGGTCGCGTGGGCGACGATCGCGACGCCCAAGGACCTGCGCGAGGCGCCAGGTACCGCCGGCAAGCCGCCCCGCGGCACGGTGGTGCGGATCTACGACGACGAGGGCCAGCCGGTCGAGGACGGCGAGACGGGCCGCATCTTCGTCGGCAACGACCTCCAGTTCGAGGGCTACACCGGCGGCGGCAACAAGGACGTCATCGACGGCCTGATGAGCTCCGGCGACGTCGGCCACTTCGACGACGAGGGGCGCCTGTTCGTCGACGGCCGCGACGACGACATGATCGTCTCCGGCGGCGAGAACGTCTTCCCTCAGGAGGTCGAGGAGCTGCTCGAGCGCCACGACTCGATCAAGGAGGCCGCGGTCTTCGGCGTCGACGACGAGAAGTTCGGCCAGCGGCTCAAGGCGGTGGTGGTGACGAAGAAGAAGATGACGGCCGACGAGGTCAAGAAGTACGTCAAGACGAACCTCGCCGGCTACAAGGTCCCGCGCGACGTCGAGTTCGTCGACGAGCTGCCGCGCACGTCGACCGGCAAGGTGCTCAAGCGGGAGCTCAAGGACGACTGAAGTCGCCGCTATAACGGTGGTATGGCCCAGCGAACCGACATCTTCTCGCTCGGCCGGCTCGGGCTCAGCTCGGGCGAGGGACGCCGGCTAGACCTGCACGCCACGCTCGAGCCGTTCGAGTTCGGCGGCGAGCCCTACGTCGCCTCACCGGCAGCCGTTCCGGTGCGGCTCGACATCTCGCGCACGACCGGCAACGGCTACGCGCTGCGGCTGCGCTTCAGCGCCGCGCTCGAAGGTCCATGCATGCGCTGCCTCGGCCCGGCCGCCCCGGTGTTCGAGGTCGACTCCCGCGAGGTGCACCAGCCCGGCGCGGGCGACGAGCTGCGCTCCGACTACGTCGACGAGCACGACGACCTCGACCTGCGCGCGTGGGTCCGCGACGCGTTCGCGCTCGCCCAGCCCGGCCAGATCACCTGCACGCCCGAGTGCCGGGGGTTGTGCCCGCGGTGCGGCGCGAATCTGAACGAGGAGCCGGACCACGCCCACGAGGCGGAGCCGGATCCGCGCTGGGCGAAGTTGTCCGAGATCAGGTTCGACTAGGCGTTTGCGGCACGGCCGGCGAACGTCAACGGCGGGCATTGAGGAGGGGGTTCGGGTGCCGTGGCGCCCGATCGGGACGCATTAACCCCCCATAGCGGGGTCGACCCGTCCCGCTCGGCCAAGCGGGACGGTTTGTGGTCGCTATACGCCCCAAGCCCGTCCCAATTGATCGCCGCGGCACTCCGCACCCTCCCCTCGATGCAAGCCGTTGACGTTCGCCGGGACTGGCACGAACCCGCTACCCTTCCCGTCCGCCATGGCCGTCCCTAAGCAGAAGCAGTCGCACGCGCGCACCAACCAGCGCCGCTCGCAGCACAAGATCTCCGCGCCGGCGCTCAACAGCTGCCCGCAGTGCCACGCGCCGCGCCGTCCGCACCACGTGTGCCCCAACTGCGGGTTCTACGGCGGCCGCGAGGTGGTGCACGTGCACGACGCGCACGACCACGACCACGATCACTAGCGACCGCGGTCGATGACCGACCCGGTCACGGTCGCGGTTGACGCGAACGGGGCCGACAACGGCCCCGCTGAGGTCGCGCGCGGGGCTGCCGCCGCAGTCGCCGAGGGCGGCGTCCGCGTCCTGCTGTTCGGGCCCGCGGCGCAGCTGGGCGAGCCCGGGGAGGGCGTCGAGGTGATCGATGCGCCCGTCTCGATCGCGAAGGCCGAGGATCCCGCTCGGGCCGTCCGGGCGAACCCCGACGCGTCGATCGTCGCCGCCGTGCGTGCGGTCGCCGACGGCCAGGCTGACGCGCTGGTGGCGGGCGGCTCGACCGGCACCGCGCTGGCCGCCTCCCTCTTCCGGATCAAGCGCGGCAAGGGCATCCACCGGCCGGCGCTGGCCGTCCTGGTCCCGGTGCCCGGCTCGCCGTTCCTCCTGCTCGACGCGGGCGCCAACGTCGAGGTCCGGCCCGAGCATCTCGTGCAGTTCGCGCACATGGGCGCGGCGTTCATGGAGACCGCGATGGGCGTGTCCCGCCCGCGCGTGGCGCTGCTCTCCAACGGCGGGGAGGCGTCGAAGGGCCCCGAGGACCTCGTCGCCGCCCACGCGGTGCTCTCTGACAGCGAGTCTCGGCTGAACTTCGTCGGCAACGTCGAGGGCTTCGCGATCGGCACCGGCGAGGCCGACGTCATCGTCACCGACGGCTTCACGGGCAACGTCGCGCTGAAGGTGATGGAGGGCACGTCGGCCGTGCTGCTGGGCGCGGTCCGCGAGGCCGCGACCTCGTCCAAGCGCTCCACGATCGGCGGCCTGATGCTGCGGCCCGCCCTGCGCGAGCTGCGCGACCAGCTCGACCCCCAGGCGGTCGGCGGCGCGGTGCTGCTGGGCCTGCGCAAGCTCGTCGTCGTACCGCACGGCTCGTTCGAGGCGGCGGGGATCACCAACGCGATCCGGCTCGCCGCGCGCGGCGTGCGCGAGGACGTGGTGGGGCGGACGCTCGAGACGCTCGCCGGCGCGGGCGCGCTGCGAAGGGTTCCCGCGGAGGTGTCCGCCGTGGTGTCTAGCGTCCCCGACCAGCCATGACCCGCGACGAGATCCTCGAGGCAATCCGGGCGCACCTCGCCGACGAGCTGGAGCTCGACCCGGCGCGGATCGACGAATCGACCCACTTCAAGCGCGACCTGGAGGCCGACTCGCTCGACCTCTACACGCTGGTGCAGGAGCTCGAGGACACGTACGGCGTGGCGATGACGGACGAGCAGGCGGCTCGGATCCAGACGGTCGGTGCGGCCGTGGATTTTGTTCTCGAGCACGCCCCGGCAAGGCCCTGACCCCTGAATCAGCTCAACGACCTGCTGGAAGCTCTGCCGCCGGATCTCGCGCGACAGGCGATCACGCACGCGTCCTGGACGGAGCAGCGCTCGGACTCCTACGAGCGGCTCGCGTTCCTGGGGGACTCGGTGCTCGGCCTGGCGGTCACCACCCACCTGTATCCGCGGCTTGCCGCGGAGTCCCACGGGGCGGGGCGGCTGACCAAGATCCGCGCGCAGGCGGTGAGCGGTCGGTCGTGCCGGCGGGTGGCGGAGCGGCTCGGGCTGCCGGAGCGGCTGCGAGCAGCGGCGCCGCCGGACGCGGGCGAGGCGGCGACCAACGCCCTGGTGCGGACCGAGCGCGTGCTGGCCTCGGTGATCGAGGCCGTGATCGGCGCGTGCTACCTGGCCTACGGCTACGAGAAGACCGCGGAGGCCGTGGTCGAGGCGTTCACGCCGGAGATCGAGAACGCGCTGGTCTCGCCGGCGGACTTCAAGTCGGCGCTGCAGGAGCGGCTCGCCCGGCGGGGCGCGGTGGTGCGCTACGAGGTGGTGGCGGAGGCCGGGCCGCCGCACGACCGGACCTTCGAGGTGGCGGCGACGGTGGCGCGCGAGGAGGTCGGGCGCGGCTCCGGGCGCTCGAAGAAGGACGCCGAGCAGGCCGCGGCGGCCTCGGCGCTGGAGATCCTGGGGACCTGAGATGCACCTGAGGTCGATCTCCCTCAAGGGGTTCAAGTCGTTCCCCGACCGCACGCGGCTGGACTTCACGCCCGGCGTGTCGGTCGTCGTGGGGCCGAACGGCTCCGGCAAGTCGAACATCACCGACGCGGTCCTGTGGGCGCTCGGCGAGCAGTCGCCGCTGGCCGTGCGCGGCCAGTCGATGCAGGACGTGATCTTCGCCGGCGCCCACGGCGTGCAGGCGCGCAGCGAGGCCGAGGTCGAGGTCGTGCTGGACAACGGCGACGGCTCCGTCGACCTCCCGGCCGGCGAGGTCTCGATCGCGCGCCGGCTCGACCGCGCGGGGGAGGGCGAGTACCGCGTCAACGGCGCGAAGTGCCGCCTCGTCGACGTGCTGGAGATCCTGAGCGACACCGGCCTGGGCAAGGAGATGCACTCCGTCGTGTCCCAGGGCCGGGTCGAGGCGATCGTGACCTCGAAGCCGCGCGATCGCCGGCTGCTGATCGAGGAGGCCGCCGGGCTCGGCAAGCACCGCAAGCGCCGGCGCCGGGCACAGCTGAAGCTGGAGCGGACGCAGGACAACCTGGACCGCGCGTTGGACGTCGAGAACGAGGCGCGCTCGCGGCTGCGGCCGCTCAAGCGCCAGGCCGAGGCGGCCGAGCTGCACGAGCGGCTCGCGCGGCAGACCGACGAGGCGCGCTGGACGCTCGCCCGCGAGGACGCGCGGGTGGCCCGGGCGGAGCTGGCCGAGGCCGAGGCCGAGGCGGCGCGGGCGAAGGCCGAGTACGAGGCGATCGAGGCGGAGCTGGCGAAGCTGCGCGCCGCCCGCGAGCAGGCCGAGGCGGCGCTGGCCGCCCGCGGCCAGGAGCGCGAGGCGCTGGCCAACCGCACCTACGCGGCGCGGTCGGCGGCCGAGCGGATCGGCCTGCGGCTCGAGAGCGCACGCTCGGCGGTCGCGCTGATCGAGGACCGCTCGCAGCGGCGCCGGGCCCTGCTGAGCGGGCTGGAGGAGGAGACGGGCGACGAGGCCGAGGACACGGGCGCCGACGAGCGCGTCGCCGCCCTCGAGGCCGAGCTCGAGCAGCTCGCGCAGAGCCGGCAGGAGCGGCTCGGCCAAGAGCTCGCCGGGCTCGAGACCCGCCGCGAGGCCGCTCAGGCCGAATGCGCCGGGCTCGACGAGATCGCCCAGGTCGCGCTGGCCCGCCGCCGCGAAGCCGACGCGGCGGCCGACGCCGCCCGTCGCGCCCGCCGCGAGGTCGACGGCGCCGCCGAGCGAGCCCGCCGCGAGGCCGCCAAGGTCGGCGCCGAGCTCGCCGCTGTCAACCAGTTCCTGCGCTCCCACGCGGGCGCGCCGGGCGGAGCGCCCGCGCTCGCCGACGCGCTCCGGGCCGACGCCGGCTACGAGCTCGCGCTCGCCGCCGCCCTCGGGCCGAGGCTGCGCGCGGCGGTGGCGTCCAACTTCGCCGAGGCCGCTTCGCTGCTCGACGGCGCGGGCCGCGACGGCGGCGCCGCGCTCGTGCCTGCGGGAGATCCCACCGCGCCCGGAGCGTTCGCGGCCGCCGGCTCGCCGTCGCCGGCGCCCGAGGCAGAGCCGCTGCTCGACCACATCGACACGGAAGGGGACGGCGCCGCCGACTCCCTCGCCCGCGGGCTGCTCGCGGACGTCTGGATCGTGGAGAGCTTCGAGCGGCTGCGGCCCGACTTCCGCGGCGTCGCGGTGACCCGGGACGGGCGGGTCTGGTCGCCCGGTACGCGCGAGCTGCGGCAGGTCCCCGGCGGCGGGGAGGACCGGCTGCTGTCCGAGCGCAACCGCCGCGACGACCTCGTCGGCGCCACCGAGCGCGCCGCGCGCGCCGAGCAGGCCGCGCTCGCCGAGGTCGAGAAGGCGTCGCAGGCGGTCGCCGCCGCCGACGCCGCGCGCGACGAGGCCGACCGCGCCGCCCGCGAGGCGACCCGCGCCCGCGACGAGGCGAGCGAGGCCGTGCGGCACGCCGGCTGGCTGATCGAGCAGCGGCGCAAGGCCCCCGAGGAGGGACCGACCGCCACGCGGCGCGCCCAGATCGCGTCCGCCCTCAACGCCGAGCGCCGGCTCGCCGAGCGGGCCGAGCGCGAGCGGCGCGACCGCGAGCGGCGGCTCGCCCACGAGCGTGAGCGGCTCGCCGCCGACGACCGGCTCGCCCCCGCCGCGCAGCGGCTGGTCGGCGCGCTCGAGGTGGCGGGGATGGCCGTCGGCGCGCGCCAGGAGGCGCTGCAGGCCGAGCTCGACGCCGACCGCGCCGCCGGCGAGCGGCTCGCCGCCGACCTGCGCGCCGGCGCGGCGGCAGAGAACGCCGCGCAGACGCGGCTCGGCGGCGGCGCCCAGGCCGTCACCCGCGCCGAGGTCCGCGCGCAGCAGGCCCGCGACCGCGCGCACGAGGTCGACGTCACGCTGCGCGAACTCGCGGGCAAGCTCGGCCTCGAGGCCGAAGCGGCCGAGGAGCCGCTCCCCGAGGGCGAGCGCGACAACCTCGCCGGCCGCATCGAGCGGCTGCAGAAGCGCCGCGAGCAGCTCGGCCCCGTCAATCCGCTGGCACAGGACGAGTACGCCGAGGCGATCGCCCACGTCGAGGAGCTCGAGGCCCGCCGCGAGGACCTCGAGGACGCGCTGCGCGAGCTCAAGGGCCTGATCCGGGACACGGACAAGCGCATCCGCGAGGCGTTCGAGGAGACGTTCACCGCCGCCGCGAAGAACTTCGAGGAGGTCGCCGAGCAGCTCTTCCCGGGCGGCCGCGGGCGCCTCCGGCTCGTGCGCGAGGACGCCGGCCCGCGCCCCGTGCTCGGCGGCGTCGAGCCCGAGGAGTCACCGAGCGACGAGGAGCGCCTCGAGGCGGCGGTCGAGGCCGAGGAGAGCGGCGACCCCGACGACGGCATGGGCGTCGAGATCGAGATCACGCCGGCGGGCAAGTCGACCAAGCGCCTGACGCTGCTGTCCGGCGGCGAGAAGTCGCTGACCGCGCTGGCGTTCCTGTTCGCGGTCTTCCTCGCCAAGCCGTGCCCGTTCTACATCCTCGACGAGGTCGAGGCAGCGCTCGACGACCTGAACATCGACCGCTTCCTCGGCGTCCTGCGCCGGTTCTCGGACCGCGCGCAGTTCATCGTCGTGACGCACCAGAAGCGCACGATGGAGGCCGCCGACTGCCTCTACGGCGTGTCGATGGCCGGCAACGGCGTGTCGAAGGTCGTCTCGCGGCGGCTCCCGCCGCGCGTCGCGGCCTAGAAGAAGCGCTGCCGCGGGGCGACGTAAACCTCGTCGGCGCGGCGGTACGGGGCGCGCTGGTTGATCAGGCGGCGGGCCTTGAGTTGCTTGCTGAGGGAGTCGAACATGCCTGGGGAAACGTCGCTCGCGCCCGGACTATTCCCGCGGGTACGCTCCGGCCTGTGATCGAGGAGAACGTCGGCGTCGAGGACAGCCCGGGAGTCAGCGGCAGCGCCGGGGTCGTCGGCAGCGCCGGCGTCGTCGGGAGCGCCGGGGTGGCGGCGAGCGCGGCCGTGGTGGGCAGCGCCGGGGTGGCCGCGAGCGCCGGCGTCGTCGGCAGCGCGGCGGTGACCGCATCGGCGGCGGTGCTCATGAGCATGGGCGTGGCCGCGAGCGCCGGCATCGTCGGCGGCGTCGGCAACATCCGCTGCCTCGGCTGCATCGGGTGCGTGGGCTGCGTCGACTGCGTGGGGTGCATCGGCTGCGTCGGCTGCGTGGGCCTCCGCGGCCAGATCGGCGAGGTCGGGAAGCGCTAGCGCCGGCGGAGCGCGGGCGCCAGCGCCGCCAGCAGCACCGCCACGACGAGCGCGAGCAGGACGAAGCCGCCGTCGTCCTCCCACCAGTCGCCGCCGACCTCGCGCAGGACCAGGCCGACGGCGAGGACGATCGCGACCCCGACCGGGAGCGCCACCGTCTCGCCCAGCACGAGCTTGCGCAGCGCACGCATCAGGCCGTCACCGGCTCGCGCGCGAGCGCTGTGATCGCCGCCTGGGAGACCGCCAGCAGCGTCACCGCCACATAGAGCAGCGCGACGTCGCCGCCGGGCCAGTCGGTGCCCAGCCCCTCGCCGAGGAAGAAGACGCCGAACGACGAGAGGACCACGCCGACCGCGTACTTGAGATGCGACTCCGGCAGCCGCATCAGCGGCCGGTGCAGCGCGAACCCGACGCCGACCACGACCACCACCGCCAGCGCGGCACCCGCGAGCGCGGGCGTCAGCCCGTCCGGCCCGGCGCCCAGCGCGGCCACGATCAGCACGACCTCGACGCCCTCCAGCAGCACGCCCTTGCCGGCCACGATCCGCGCCGGCCAGTCCGGCTCGCCGGGCGCGGGGGCCTCCATCGCCTCCAGCGCCTCGCGCTCCTCGATGTACTCCTGAAACGAGTTCGAGGGCGACCGCCGCCCGGCCAGCCGCAGGATGCCCTTGCGCAGCCACTCGAGCCCGAACAGCAGCAGCGCGGTGCCGATCACGATCTTGAGCGCCTCGAGCGGCAGCCGCGCGAGCAGCAACGGCCCGACCGCCACGACGACCACCGCCAGCAGCACCACCGCGCCGACGGCGCCGATCACCGCGTCGCGCCAGCGCCGCGTCGAGCCGACCGCCAGCACGATCGCCAACGCCTCCAGCATCTCCAGCCCGCACGCCAGCGCGGCGCCGATCAGCGTCAGGACGAACGCCGTCACCGCAGGATCTTCTCCCCCCAGAACGCCGCCATCGAGTTGCCGTTGTAGTTGTCGATCGGGTGGTAGCCCGCTCGCTCGTACATGGCCTGCGCGTGCGGCTGGCGCGCGCCCGTGTCGAGCCGGATGCGCGCGTAGCCGAGCTCCCGCGCCCGGTCCTCGAGCGCCTCCAGCAGCTGCCTCCCGAGCCCCTGACGCCGCGCCGCGGGTACCACGTACATGCGCTTGATCTCGGCCACGCCGTCGTCGTCGCGCTTGAGGCCGCCGCCCGCCACCGGCTTGCCGCCGGCGTAGATGACCAGGAACGCGCCGGTCGGCGGCGTGAAGTCGGACGGCGAGGCGCCTGAGCCGACCCCGCCCCCGGGCGGCTGGCCGTACAACTGGTCCATCTCGGTGACCATCGCGTCGACGAGGCGGACCGCGATCAGGCTGTCGGCCGCCTCCGCGCGCACGGTGATCTCCTCGGGCATCGCTCTATTCTCACGCGTCCTGTGGCAAGAGACTGGTACGACCTCTTCATCACCAACGGCTCCGGCCCCGCTCCGGCGCCCGAGGAGGAGCGCGAGCAGCAGCGTCGCGGCTTCTTCCGGCGCATGCGCGAGAACATGCGCAAGACCCGCGAGGCGCTGCAGGCGGAGGTCCAGGCGACGCTCTTCCAGGGCGACCTCGACGAGGAGACCTGGGAGCGGCTCGAGGAGGCGCTGATCTACGCCGACGTCGGCGCCCGCACGACCGCCCAGGTGGTCGAGAAGCTCGAGCGAGAGGCCGAGGAAGGCGAGATCACCGGCGGCGAGGCGCTGACCGAGCGCCTGAGCCAGCTCCTCGCCGAGCTCGCCAAGACCGGCGACGACCACATCGACCTGCGCCCCGAGCCGACCGTGATCCTCGTCGTCGGCGTCAACGGCACCGGCAAGACGACGACGATCGGCAAGCTGGCCTGGCACCTGCAGAAGACGCTCGGCCAGAAGGTCCTGATCGCCGCCGCCGACACGTTCCGCGCCGCCGCGGTCGAGCAGCTCGAGCGCTGGTCGGAGCGCGCCGGCTGCGAGTTCGTGCGCGGCCCGGAGGGCTCGGACCCCGGCGCGGTCGCCTTCGACGCCGTCGCCCGCGGCCGCGAGCGTGGCGTCGACGTCGTGATCATCGACACCGCCGGCCGCCTCCACACCCAGACCGACCTGATGGCCGAGCTGACCAAGGTCCGTCGCGTGATCACCAAGCAGATGCCCGACGCGCCGCACGAGACGCTCATGACCGTCGACGCCACCACCGGCCAGAACGGCGTCCGCCAGGCCAAGCTGTTCGGCGAGGCGGTGGACGTGACCGGCGTCATCCTCACCAAGCTCGACGGCACCGCCAAGGGCGGGATCGCGCTGGCGATCGCCAACGAGCTCGGGATCCCGGTCAAGCTGATCGGCATCGGCGAGCAGCTCGAGGACCTGCGCCCGTTCGACGCGCAGGACTTCGCCCGCGCGCTACTGACCTGATCCGCCCCACTCTGTAGATTCGGACGTAATGGAGCCCTGGGTCCTCTGGCTGATCGCGGCGGCGATTCTCGGCATCGGCGAGATCGCGACGATGGGGTTCTTCCTGGCTCCGTTCGCGGCCGGCGCGCTGGTCGCCGCGCTGTTGAGCGCTGCGGGCGCCGGGACGGCGATCTCGCTGATCGTGTTCCTGCTCGTGTCGATCGCGGCGCTCGCCGCGCTACGGCCGATCGCGCGCTCGCACCGCAAGATGCCGGCCCTGAGCCGCACCGGCACGGCCGCGCTGGTCGGCAGTCACGCGATGGTGGTCGAGCGGATCGCGAACGACGAGGGCGTGGGCTGCGTGAAGCTCAACGGCGAGGTCTGGACGGCGCGCGCCTACGACGAGGACGAGATCATCGAGCAGGGGCGGCGCGTGCAGGTCGTCGAGATTCGGGGCGCGACCGCGCTCGTGAGCGAGGAGTAGGAGAAGGTCATGAGCGCAGGTGTCATCGCACTGATCGTCCTGGCGGTCTTCGTGTTCATCGTGGCCGCGTCGGGCATCCGGATCGTGCCGCAGGCGCGGGCCGGCGTGGTCGAGCGGCTCGGCCGCTACGCGCGGACGCTTGAACCCGGGCTGGCGCTGATCGTCCCGTTCGTCGACCGCGTCAAGCCGCTGCTCGACCTCCGCGAGCAGGTCGTCGCGTTCCCGCCCCAGCCGGTGATCACCGAGGACAACCTCGTCGTCGGCATCGACACCGTCATCTACTTCACGGTCACCGACCCGAAAGCCGCGACGTACGAGATCGCCAACCCGCTGCAGGCGATCGAGCAGCTCACCGTCACCACCCTGCGCAACGTGATCGGCGGGCTCACGCTCGAGGAGACGCTGACCAGCCGCGACAACATCAACTCGCAGCTGCGCGTCGTGCTCGACGAGGCGACCGGCCGCTGGGGCATCCGCGTCAACCGCGTCGAGCTCAAGTCGGTCGAGCCGCCGCGCACGGTCCAGGAGGCGATGGAGAAGCAGATGCGCGCCGAGCGCGACCGCCGCGCGACGATCCTCACCGCCGAGGGCGTCAAGCAGTCGCAGATCCTCACCGCCGAGGGCGAGAAGCAGGCGGCGGTGCTCAAGGCCGAGGGCGCCCGCACGTCCGCGATCCTGCGCGCCGAGGGCGAGTCGAAGGCGATCGAGACCGTCTTCCAGGCCATCCACGACGGCGCACCCGACCAGCAGCTCCTCAGCTACCAGTACCTGCAGATGCTGCCCCAGCTCGCGCAGGGCGAGGCGAACAAGATCTTCATCATCCCGAGCGAGTTCAACCAGGCGCTCGGCAACATCGGCAGCGCGCTCGGCCGCTTCGGCGGAGGCGACGAGGGGCCGCCGCGGCCGAAGCCGAAGCCGAGCGGCCGGCTCGACGCCATCGACGAGAAGGCCCAGGCCGACGCCGCCGCCGCGGCGGCCGCGGCCGAGCGGGCGACCGCCGAGGCCGAGGGCGCCGCGAGCTACACGCCGCCCGACGTGGGCATCGAGGCCGCCGGCGAGATCGGCGGGCTGCCGAGCGGCGAGCCGGCGCCGGACGGTCCGGAGCCGCCGTCGCCGCCGCCGCCCCCGGCCGCGCCACCGGCCACCTAGACTCAATAGGGAGTGTTCGACTCCCTGTCAGAGAAGCTCCAGGAGACCCTCTCCGGCGTCCGCGGCCGCGGTGCGCTGACCGAGGAGGACATCACGCGCGCCATGCGCGAGATCCGCCTGGCGCTGCTCGAGGCCGACGTCAACTTCAAGGTCGTCAAGCAGTTCACCTCCGCGGTGAAGGAGCGCTGCCTCGGCGCCGAGGTGCAGCGCCAGCTCAACCCCGGCCAGCAGGTCGTCAAGATCGTCAACGAGGAGCTGACGAAGCTGATGGGCGGCGCCTCGGCCGGCCTGTCGTTCTCGCCCCGCCCGCCGACGGTGATCCTGATGGCCGGCCTGCAAGGCTCGGGCAAGACGACCGCGACCGCCAAGCTCGCGCGCTTCCTGCGCGAGGAGCACGGCTCGTCGGTCGGCGTCGCCGCCTGCGACGTCTACCGCCCCGCCGCGGTCGAGCAGCTCGTCAAGGTGGGCGGCCAGGCCGGAGCGACCGTCTACGAGCGCGGCACCGACGCCGACCCGGTCGAGATCGCCGCCTGGGCGCGCGACCAGGCCGAGCGCGACGGCAAGGACGTGCTGATCGTCGACACCGCCGGCCGCCTCCACATCGACGAGGCGCTGATGGCGGAGCTGACCAAGATCAAGCAGACCGTCCGGCCCACGAACGTGCTGCTGGTCGTCGACGCCATGACCGGCCAGGACGCCGTCAACGTCGCCGAGCAGTTCGCCGAGGCCGCGCAGTTCGACGGCGTGATCCTCTCCAAGCTCGACGGCGACGCCCGCGGCGGCGCCGCGCTGTCGGTCAAGGCGGTCACCGGCAAGCCGATCCTGTTCGCCTCCACCGGCGAGAAGCTCGAGAACTTCGAGCGCTTCCACCCCGACCGCATGGCGCAGCGCATCCTCGGGATGGGCGACGTCCTCTCCTTCATCGAGAAGGCCGAGAAGGAGGTCGACGAGGAGGACGCCAAGGAGCTCGAGCGCAAGCTCCGGAAGAACGAGTTCACGCTCGAGGACTTCCTCGACCAGCTCAAGAAGATCCGCAAGATGGGGCCGCTGACTTCGCTGCTCGGGATGATGCCCGGGCTCGCCGGCCAGCAGCTCAAGAACATGAACGTCGACGAGCGCGAGCTCGACCGCGTCGAGGCGATCATCCACTCGATGACGCCATGGGAGCGGCGGCACCCCGAGTCGATCAAGGGCTCACGCCGTCTCCGCATCGCGAAGGGCTCGGGCACGAGCGTCCAGCAGGTCAACCAGCTGGTCAAGCAGTTCGGGGAGATGCGCAAGCTGATGCGCGGCCTCTCCCAGGGCAAGATGCCCGATCTCGGCGCCTTGATGCGCCAGCGCTGAGCTGGCGGCGGGGGCCGGCGTCCGCGGCTTGATCGGCGAACATCAACGGCGGGCTGGGTAGCGGTGGGTTTCGGCCGAGTTTCTGCGCCCTCGAGCCCGCAGGACGGCCGCTGGGTGCAGAAACTCGGCTGGGGGACGAGTTTCTGCACTCTCGGCAGCGATCGGAGCGTCGAGACCGCAGAAACTCGTCTCCAGCGCGAGTTTCGTCCATCACGCCCGTCCGAGGCCCGCCGAGATCGACGAAACTCGTCCGAACCCGCCCCCTACCCAGCCAGCCGTTGACCTCCGGCGGCGCTGCCGCGAACGAGCGAGCCGAACGAGCCGGCCTCAGGCAGCGCCCGGAGCCGGGCAACCTGCACCCGGCGCGTAGTCGCGCTCCCGGCGCCCTGAGGCGCCGGCGCTGAGCGCGAGCCCGGCGATCACGAGCACCGACCCGAGCGCCTGCCACGCGCCGAACGGGTTGCCGAACGCGAGCACGCCGCTCGCCACGCCGACCACGGGCTCGAGGTTGACGAACGCGCCCGCGAACTCCGCCGACACGCGCGCTTGCCCGTAGGCGTAGAGCGCGAACGGGATCAGCGAGCCGACGCTCACCAGCGCCGCCAGGGCGATCGCCTCCTCCGGCCGCGGCGCCACCGCCGGCAGCGCGCTCGGGAGAGCGAAGACGAGCGAGAACGCACCCGCCGCACCCATCTGCACGGCCGTCACCGCCACCGGGTCCTGCCGCTCCAGCAGCTCCCCCTGCACGACGATCAGCGCCGAGCCGAGCAGGGAGGAGGCGAGGACGAGCGCGTCGCCGACCGGCGAGGCAGCCCCGCCGGAGCCGGCCACCAGCGCGACCCCGGCCAGCGCGACGCCGAAGCCCGACCAGGCGGCCGGGCCCGCCGCCGCACGGCCCGCAAGCACGCTGCCCGCCGCCACGAACACCGGCACGGCGCCGAAGATGATCGCCGCGTGCGTGACGCTCGTGCGCTCGACGCCGAGGTTCTGCAGCATGACCATCGCCCCGTAGCCGCCGGCGCCCCACACGGCCACCCGCGGCGTCGCAGCGGCGCGCAGCGCGCGCCGGGCGATCACGGCCAGTACCGGCGCGGCCAGCCCGAAGCGCACGGCGGCGAGCCACGCGGGATCGAGCCACCCGAGGGCGACCTTGGAGAGCGGCACGGTGAGGCCGAACATCAGGCCGGCGGCCGTGAGCGCGAGGAGGGCGGAGCGGTTCATGTCCTCCACGCAAGCAGGCACGGGCCACGGAGGCCGCGCCTGACCTCGCTTGTTGAATATTCTTTCGTCAAATGGCGCAGGGACTTGACGAAATCGACGTATTGCTCCTGAATGAGCTCCAGAAGGACGCCGACCGCCCCAACGTCGAGCTCGCCCGCATCGCCGGCCTCAGCCCCGCCGCCACGCTCAACCGCGTCCGCCGCCTGAAGGAGTCCGGCGTGATCGAGGGCATCCACGCGAAGCTGAACCGCGAAGCGGCCGGCTTCGGTCTCTGCGTCTACGTCTCGGTGACCCTCGGCGCCCACGAGGAGGCGCTCGAGCGCCGCTTCAAGGCCGTCGTCCACGAGCTCCCCGAGGTGACCGCCGCGGCGTGGGTGGCGGGGGAGACCGACGCGCTCCTCACCGTCAACTGCCGCGACCTCACCGAGCTCCAGTACGTGCTCACCCGCCTGGCCACCAAGGGCGGCGCCCAGCGGGTCGTCACCCTCCTGCGCCTGCGCGAGCTGAAGCCCGACTCGCCCCTCCCGGTCGGCACCCCCCGCAGGCTGCGCTAACCTCCTCGCCCGAAATGGCCGTGAGCATGAGACTCACCCGCGTGGGCGGGAAGAAGGACCCGGTGTGGCGCGTCGTCGTCGCCGACAGCCGCTCCCCCCGCGACGGCCGCGTCATCGAGACGATCGGTCGCTACAACGCGCAGACGGACCCCTCGACGATCCAGATCGACGAGGAGCGCGCGCGCTACTGGCTCGGGCAGGGCGCCCAGCCGTCAGACACGGTCAAGAAGCTCCTCAAGACCCAAGGCGTCTAGCTCCGGTGCGCGAGCTGCTCGAGTACCTCGTCGGGGCGCTCGTGGAGAAGCCCGACGCGGTCAAGGTCGAGGAGTTCGAGGAGGACGACGGCACGCTCGTGTTCGAGCTGTCGGTCGATGACGACGACTACGGCCGCATCATCGGCCGGGGCGGCCGCACCGCGCAGGCGCTGCGCACCGTCGTCAAGGCCGCCGCGGTGAAGGACAACCGCCGCGTGCTCGTCGACATCGTTGAGTGATCGCTTCCTCGAGGCGGGGCGCGTGGGGCGCGCTCATGGTCTCGACGGCTCGTTCCACGTCACGAGCCCGCGTCCGCGGCTGCTGACGCTCGGCATGCCCACCGACCTGGGCGAGATCGTCCGGCGGGTCGGCACCGACGAGCGACCGGTCATCCGCCTGCAAGGCCTCGAGACCCGCGAGGCGGCCGAGGCGCTGCACGGCCGCCCGCTGCTCGTCGCGCTGGAGCACGCCCCGAAGCTCGACCCCGGCGAGTGGTGGGCACACGAGCTCGAGGGCCTGCGCGTCACCGACCGAGACCGCGAGGTCGGCACCGTCCGGCGGATGCTCGAGCTCCCCAGCGTCGAGGTGCTCGAGGTCGAGCGGCCCGACGGCTCAGAGCTGCTCGTCCCGATGGTCGGCGACGCCGTCCGCGAGCTCGACATGGAGGGCCGGCGGGTCGACGTCGACCTACGCTTCCTCGATGCGGATTGACGTCTTCACGCTCTTCCCGCACTGGTTCGACTGGTTCCGCACCCAGCGCCACGTAGCCAACGCGGCCGCGCTCGGCCACACCGTCGAGACGGTCGACTACCGCGACACGACGCCGATGAAGAACAACCGCGTCGACGACGTCCCGTTCGGCGGCGGGGCGGGGATGGTGCTGCGCGTCGACGTCGTCGAGGCGGCCCTGCGCGCCCGCTACGGGATCGACCCGGTCGAGCTGCGCGAGCAGCGCCGCGTGATCGCCCTGACGCCCGGCGGTCGGCTGCTCGACGACGCGCTCGCCGACACGCTCGCGGGGGAGGAGGCCATCACCCTGCTGTGCGGACGCTACGAGGGCTTCGACCAGCGGGTGATCGACCACTTCTGCAGCGAGGAGCTCTCGATCGGGCGCTACGTGCTGGCCGGCGGGGAGCTCGCGGCGATGGTGGTGGCCGACACGGTGCTGCGAAAGCTGCCCGGCTCGCTGGGCCACGCGGACTCGGCCGCGGAGGAGTCCTTCAGCCCCGCGCTGGACGGAGGCCCGGAGTATCCGCACTACACGCGACCGGCCGACTGGCGCGGCTGGACGGTGCCCGACGTGCTGCTCTCAGGGCACCACGAGCAGATCCGGAAGTGGCGCCTGGAGCAGAGCCGCCGGCGCGCAGAGGGTCCGCTACCATAGGCCGCCGCTTCCGCGGTGGGTCAACGCCCGCGGACGCGTTTCTCGCCATGAGCACCGTCATCGACTCCCTCGAGCGCGCGCAACTGCGCCGTGTCCCCCGCTTCCAGCCGGGGGATCGCGTGAAGGTGCACTTCCAGGTCGTCGAGGGCACCCGTCGCCGGACCCAGGTCTTCGAGGGTGTCGTCATCAAGCGGCAGGGCGAGGGCGTGCGCGAGACCTTCACGGTGCGCAAGCAGTCCTTCGGCGTCGGCGTGGAGCGGACGTTCCCGGTGCACTCGCCGAAGATCGAGCGCATCGAGGTCGCCGCGCGGGGTGACGTCCGGCGGGCAAAGCTCTACTACCTGCGCGGCCGGGTCGGCAAGCGTGCGCGAGTCCGCGAGCGCCGCTACACCGGTCAGGCGGAGGAGGTCGTCGAGGCGGGGCTGCTCCACGATCCCGCCGCCGAGGCGGCCGCTGCTGCGGACGCCGAGGTTCCGGGCGAGGCCGTCGACGCGCAGGCGCTGGAAGAGGCCCCCTCCGGTTCGGACGCCCCCGAGGCGACCGCCGAGGGCGCCGATGACACCAGCAACTGAGGTGAAGAAGGGGTCGTCAGCGTCCGGCTCGCTGCTGGAGCTCGTCCTGATCGTGGCTGTGGCGCTCGGGCTCGCGCTCGGCATCCAGGCCTTTCTCATCAAGCCGTACAAGATCCCGTCGGAGTCGATGGTGCCGACGCTGCAGATCGGCCAGCGCGTGCTCGTCAACCGCATCGGGGCGCGTTTCTCCGACCCCAAGGTGGGCGACGTCGTCGTCTTCCACCCGCCGACCGGCGCGGAGGAGGACGACATGTGCGGCGAGCAGCCGCCGATGGGCCAGGTGTGCCTGAGGCCGACGGCACACAAGGCCGACGTGAACTTCATCAAGCGCGTGGTCGCGGGTCCCGGCGACCGGCTGTCGATCCGCAACGGCCACGTGATCCTGAACGGCAAGCGCCAGAAGGAGCCGTTCATCCGGCCCTGCGCGGGCGGGGCGGGAGAGTGCGACTTCCCGCGCGAGGTCACGATTCCGGCCGGTAGCTACTTCATGATGGGCGACAATCGTGGGTCGTCGGACGACAGCCGGTACTGGGGACCGGTCCCTCGCAAGTGGATCGTCGGCGCAGCCTTCGGCACCTACTGGCCTCCCAAACGCATCGGGCTCCTCTGAGGTTGTAGAAAACCGGGCGATGAGGCGAGCCCGCAAGAGACGTCGCAGCGGCCGCCGCCTGTTCGCCTACGACCGCGCGCTGGGCCAGCGGTTCGTGGCCGGCGCGGACGAGGCCGGGCGCGGGTGCCTCGCCGGCCCGCTGGTGGCCGCCGCGGTGCTGTTCGACTACGAGCGGATCGGGCTGGCCGACCTGCGAGCGCTCACTGCGCTGAACGACTCCAAGCAGCACACGGAGGAGGGGCGCGAGGAGCTCTACCCGCGCGTGCTGCGGATCGCCACCAAGGTGGCGGTGACGTCGCGTTGCGTGCGCGGGATCGACGAGCGCGGGCTGCACGTCACGAACCTCGCCGCTTTGAGCGACGTGCTGCGGCGGGTGGCGGTCGACGGGGCGCTGTGCCTGTCCGACGGCTTTCCGGTGCCGGCCACGGGCTTCGAGCAGCGGCCGGTGGTGGGCGGCGACGCGACCTCCGCGGCGATCGCGGCCGCCTCCGTCATCGCCAAGGTCTCGCGCGACCGCTTCATGCGGCGGATGGAGGAGCGTTATCCCGGCTGGGAGTTCGCGACGCACGTCGGCTACTCGACGCCCGAGCACCGCGCGGCGATCGAGAAGCTGGGGGTGTCCCCGCTGCACCGCATGTCGTTCCAGTCGATGGCCTACCAGCAGCTGGCGCTCTGAAGGCGTACTACGAAAAGCGCGCCGCCGAGTACGACCAGTGGTACGAGGGGACCGGGCTGTTCGCCTCGCGCGACCGGCCGGGGTGGGTGGAGGATCGTGAGGCGCTGGTCGCGACGGTGCGCTCGTTGTCCCCGGCCTCGACGCTGGACGTCGCCTGCGGCACCGGCTATCTGACGCAGCACCTGCGCGGCTCGATCTCGGGCCTCGACCAGAGCGAGTCGATGGTCGAGATCGCGTCCGCCCGGATCCCGGCCGGCCGCTTCGTGGTCGCCGACGCCCTCCCGCTGCCGTTCGCCGACGGCGAGTTCGAGCGCCTCTTCACCGGCCACTTCTACGGGCACCTGGAGGAGGCGGCGCGGGTGGAGTTCCTGTCGGAGGCGCGGCGGGTCGCGGGCGAGCTCGTCGTCGCCGACTCCGCGATCCGGCCCGACCACGAGGTGGTCGAGTGGCAGGAGCGGGTCCTGAACGACGGCTCCCGCCATGAGGTCTACAAGCGCTACTTCACCGGCGAGGGGCTCGCCGAGGAGCTCGGCGGGGGAGAGGTGCTCCACGCCGGCCCGTGGTTCGTGGTGGTGCGGGCCGCCTAGAGGTTGCGGACGTGGCGCCCGATCTCCGGGTCGGCCGGCGTGGCGGCGCGGATTCTCAGAGCCGGCCCGTGAGCTCGGCGCGGTCGATGCCCTCGGCGGCGAGGATGCGCGGCACGGTGCCGTGCTCGGCGGCGAGCAGCCCGCGCAGGATGTGCTCGGTGCCGATCTTGGTGTCGCCGCTGCGCTTGGCCTCCTTGACCGCGCGCTCGAGCCCGAGCTTGGCCGACGTGCCCCAGCTCGGCTTGGAGTTGCGGCAGTTGGCGGGGAGCTCGACGCCGCCCGCATCGATCCCGACGGTGCCGAGCACGCGCTCGAAGTCGCGCACCAACGCGTCACGCAGCTCCTGGGGCTCGAGCCCGACGTCCTTGAGGGCGTGCGCGGCCTTGCTGTTACCGGATGCGATCGCGATCAGCAGGTGCTCGGCCTCGACGCTGTTCGAACCCAGGCCCGCGGCCACGCTCGTGGCCTCGAGGGCGGCGTACCGCGCGTCACGGACGAATCGACCGAACATCCTTCAACCTCCTGGCGTGTTTCTTGTGGACCGCTTGCCGGGTGACGCCGAGCGCCTCGGCGATCTGTGCCCACGTCCACCCGTCTTTCAGGGCGCGCTCGACCTCGGCGTTCTCCATGCGGTCGGCGAGGCGGCGGAGCGCGACGACGGCGGCGAGGCCGTCGTCAGGGCTCTCGGGGTGGGTGAGCTCGGTGGGGAGCGGCATGGTCGGGCAACCTTAGTTGACAAGATCCGATCTTGTCAACCGAGGTTGCGCCGCTAGCGCCGCGCCGCGATCTCCTCGGTGCGCAGCCACGTGTCCACGAGCTCGATCGCCTCACCGAGGCCGGCCTTGCGCCCACGCTCGTAGTGGGCGTCCTCGCGCTGGCGCTGGGTGCAGGCGCCGGCATAGCCGGGCGCCGCGGTGAAGTGGCGGACGAGTTCGCTGCGGAGCGCGCGGGTTTGGAGGCTCATTGCCGGGTGTAACGCCAGGCTCGGGACCCAAGTTGGCCGGACCTCACCAACGTCTGCGGTCCTGGAGCGTCTATGTCTCGGTGTGCGACTCACGCGATAGCTCAACCCGGCGGAGGCCGATACAGCACAGATGCAGGCAACCGCGTTCTCTCCACGTTCGCTGCGACTCCCGCCGCGGCTGCTGCGTGCCGCCCCGGATGAACGGCTGGTGGCCGCGCTGCGGCGTGGCGACGAGAAGGCGTTCGAGGCGATCTACGACCGCCACCACCGGGCGCTCCTCGGCTTCTGCCGCCACATGCTGGGTTCGCACGAGGAGGCCGAGGATGCCCTCCAGCGCGTGTTCGTCGCCGCCCACCGTCATCTCTCTGACGGGACCGCGGACATCAACCTCAAGCCCTGGCTCTACACGATCGCCCGCAACCGCTGTCTGTCGATGCTGCGGGCACGGCGCGAGACGCTCGCGCTCGACGACGTGCGCGAGCCGAGCGGCGACGGCCTCGCGCTCGCGGACGAGGTCGAGCTCGGCGAGGACCTCAAGGACCTCCTGGGCGACATCGCCCGGCTGCCCGACGACCAGCGCGCGGCGCTCGTGCTTGCCGAGCTCGGCGACCTGTCGCAGCAGGAGATCGCGACGATCCTGGACGTCCGGACCGACAAGGTGAAGGCCCTGATCTTCCAGGCCCGCGAGGCGCTTGCCGGATGGCGGCAGGCGCGTGCGGCCAGCTGCGGTGAGATCTGCGAGCAGCTCTCGACGCTGAAGGGCAGCGCGCTGCGCCGTGCCCCGATCCGCCGTCACCTGGCGGTCTGCCCGGCATGCACGGCGTTCGAGGCGGAGGTCAAGCGCCAGCGCGTCGCGCTGTCGCTCCTGCTCCCCGTGATCCCGAGTGCGGCGCTCAAGCACAGCGTGCTCACCGCGACGCTGTCCGCCGGCCCGGGTGCCGCGGCGGCGGGCGCGGGCGGCGTCGTCGCGGCGGGTACCGCCGGCGCCGGCGCGTCGGGTGTCGCCGTCAAGGCGCTGGTGGTCGCCGCGATCGCGGTCAGCGCCGGTGGGGGCGGCGTCGTCGCGGTGCGCGAGATCGAGCAGCCCCGGCCGGTCGACCGGCCCGCGGCGACGACGCGCGCACCCGCGGCGGCGCCCGTGGCCGCTGCCGTGGCGGCGCCCGTGGCAGCCCATCGCCGTCTCGGCGTGCCGGCCGCCACGTCCCGGCCCCTCGTAGTGTCCGGCTCCCCGAGCCGGAAGCGCGGACGCGGCCGAGCCCGTTCCAAGGCGGTCAAGGCTCACGGCCGCAGCGGGCAGCACGCGGCGGCACCCGCCGCCCCCGGCCGGCAGCGCGCGGCGGTCCGCAGCGCGGCCGGGCGCCAGCGGGCGGCGGCAGCGAAGCCCGTCCCCGCCGTGAACGCCCACCCGGTGGTGACCGCCAAGCCCATGCACACACCCGTTGCCAAGGCCCCTGGGAGCAAGCGCAAGGCGACGCCGCCGGCCGCCGCGCACGGCAAGCCGGGCTGACCGACCAACGTTCGTCGCCGCCTCGCGTCTGAGGGGGCATGAAGACCCTCACCACACTCTCGCTGATCGGCGCCCTCGCCCTCAGCACCACCGCGTTCGCGGACGACTCGGCTCCGAGTCCTGATCCGGTCACGCCGTCGGCCTCCAAGCAGTGCCGCACCGAGCGCTCCGCGATGGGCGTCGCGCTGTTCCGCATGACCTACGGCACGAACAAGACCAAGCGCAACGCGTTCGGCAAGTGCGTCTCGAAGCGCACGCATGCGACCACCGAGGCCGCCAAGGAGGCCAAGCAGAACGCCTCCAAGGACTGCACCGCCGAGGAGACCGCCGATCCGGCCGCTTTCCAGGCGAAGTACGGCACCGGCAAGCACGGCGCCAACGCGCACGGCAAGTGCGTCTCGCAGAAGGCCAAGTCCGAGACGGCCAAGACCGTGAAGGACGACGTCAAGGCCGACGTCAGCGCCGCGAAGGCGTGCAAGACCGAGCGCAAGGCCGACCCGGCCGCGTTCCGCGAGAAGTACGGCACGAACAAGAACAAGCGCAATGCCTTCGGCAAGTGCGTCTCCAAGACGGCCAAGGCGCAGCACTCCTAGCGCCGCTCTGGCAGCGGGCGGCGGCGTCCTGAGCCGCCGTCGCTCCAGCCCCGTCAACGCAGAGCGCGCACATAGCCGGCACAGACTCGTAACCAGCACGCGCTGATCCGGCACGCGACCGCGCCTAGCGTCGCCGGGGTCATGTCCGACGACCCCCGCCACTCGCTCGGCCGCCGCGGCGAGCAGCTCGCCGCGGAGCACCTCGAGCGGCTGGGCTACCGCGTCGTCGCGCGCAACTACCGCACGCGCTTCGGCGAGCTCGACCTCGTCGCGACGGACGAGTACGTGCTCGTGTTCTGCGAGGTCAAGACGCGCCGCTCGGCCGACCCGTGGGAGAAGCTCGGGGAGGCGAAGCGCCGCCAGGTCCGGAGCATGGGCGCGATCTGGCTCGCGGAGGTCCACGACCGGCCCCGTACCTCCGAGCTGCGGTTCGACGCAATCGGGATCCGGCTCGACCGCGACGGCGCCCTGGTCAGCCTCGACCACCTCCAGGGAGCGTTCTGATGAGCCTCGCCCGGGTCACGGCCTTCGCGCTGGACGGCGTCGACTCCCGGCGGGTCTGGGTGGAGGCGGACATCCGCGTCGGCCTGCCGGCCTTCACGATCGTCGGGCTCGCGGACAAGGCGGTCCGGGAGGCGCGCGAGCGCGTCCGGTCCGCGATCACGAACTCGGGCTTCGAGTTCCCGCAGAAGCGCATCACGATCAACCTCGCACCCGCGTACCTGCGCAAGATCGGGCCGGGCTTCGACCTCCCGGTCGCGATGGCCATCCTCGCGGCGAGCAGCCAGGTCGAGCGCGAGCAGGTGGAGGGCTGCGTGTTCGCCGGCGAGCTGTCGCTGACGGGGGAGGTGCGGGCGATCCGCGGGGCGCTGGCGGTCGCGCAGGGCACCCGCGCGCACGGGCTCGCGCGGATCGTGGTGCCTGAGGCCCGGGCGCGCGAGGCGGCGCTGGTCGAGGGGATCGAGGTCATCGCCGTGAGCTCGCTGCACGAGGTCGCGGACGTGCTCGCCGGCCGCGCCGCGGTGCCGCCGCTGCCCGAAGCGGCGTCTGAGCCGGACGAGCCGGCGGCGTTGGAGCCGCCGGACATGAGCGACGTGCGTGGGCACGACGCGCTGCTGCCGGCGATCCTCGTCGCCGCGGCGGGCGGTCACAACCTCTTCCTGCACGGCCCGCCCGGCACCGGCAAGACGATGATCGCGCGCCGGATCCCGTCGATCCTCCCGCCGCTCACACGTGCCGAGGCGATCGAGGTGACGCGCATCCACTCGATCGCGGGCCTGCACCCGGGCGGCGGGCTGGTGGCGACGCGCCCGTTCCGCGCGCCGCACCACACGATCTCGCCGCCAGGGCTGGTCGGCGGCGGCACGGTGCCGCTGCCGGGCGAGATCACGCTCGCCCACCACGGCGTGCTGTTCCTCGACGAACTGTCGGAGTTCGCGCGATCGGCGCTCGAGGCACTGCGCCAGCCGCTGGAGGACGGCCGCGTCGCGATCGTCCGCTCCCAGCGCGTGATGCTGTTCCCGACGCGCTGCATGCTCGTGGCGGCGTCGAACCCGTGCCGGTGCGGTCTCGGCGACCACCGCTGCCGCTGCTCGGCCGCCGACCTCGCCCGCCACCAGCGCCGCCTCAGCGGTCCACTGCTCGACCGCATCGACGTCACCATCGCGGTCGGCCGCCCCGCCGCCAAGGCACTCCGCGAGCAGCGGGCGCCCGGGTCGCCGGTCCTGCGCGAGCAGGTGGTGGCCGCCCGCGAGCGGCAGCTGCGCCGCTTCGCCGGCCTCGGCGTCTCATGCAACGCGCAGATGACGCCGCGGATGGTCCGCGAGCTGGTCGGCGCCACCCCGAGCGCGCTCCGCCTCCTCTACGAGCTCCACGACCGCGACGGCCTCAGCGCCCGCGGCCACCACCGCGTCCTTCGCGTCGCGCGGACCGCGGCCGACCTCGAGGGCTCCGACGCCGTCGGCCCCGAGCACGTCACCGCCGCGCTGGCGCACCGCACGGACGCCGCTCCGAACCGGGTGGCCGCGTGAGCGCCTGCGACGCCTGCCTGCGGCGCACGGACCTCATCGTGGCCGTCTCCGGGTCGATCGACATCGCGTGGCGTGAGAAGCAGGGGAGGACCTCGCGGGTGCTCGCCCGGCCCGACGAGGAGCTGCTCGCCCTCGACGCCGCGGCGCTCGCGCGCTACGAGGCGTTCAGCCCCGCTTTCGCCCGCCGCCGCATCGCGGCCGCCGGCCTCACGGCGGTCTGCCGCTGCGAGCCCGGCTATCCCGACCGCCTGCGCGAGCTGCCCGACCCGCCGGCGGTGCTCCACATCGCCGGCTCGCCCGCCGCGCTGCCGCAGGGCGAGGCGGTCGCGATCGTCGGCTCGCGCCGCGCCACGCCTTACGGGCTCGAGGTCTCGACCTCGCTCGGCCGCAGCCTGAGCGGCGCCGGGGTGCCCGTCGTGTCCGGCATGGCGCTCGGGATCGACTCGGCCGCCCACCTGGGGGCGCTCGAGACCACACCGGGGGCGCCGCCCGTGGCCGTCCTCGCCGGCGGTGCCGAGACCGCGTACCCCGCGCGCATGCGCCACCTGCACGCCCGGCTGATCGAGCACGGGGCGGTTGTGTCCCAGATGCCGCCCGGGTTCGGCGGCCACCGCTGGTGCTTCCCGGCCCGGAACCGCATCATCGCCGCGCTCTCGACGCTCACGATCGTCGTCGAGGCCGCCACCCGCTCCGGATCGCTCATCACCGCCGATCTCGCGACCGACCTGGGCCGGACCGTCGCCGCCGTCCCCGGCCCGGTCACGAGCCGCGCCTCCGCGGGCACCAACGAGCTGCTGCACGCCGGTGCCGCCGTCATCCGCGACGCCCGCGACGCGCTCGACATCCTCTTCGGCGCCGACGCGCCCCGCCTGCCCGAGGCGCCGCTGCCGCCGCTCGAGCCCGCCCAGCGCCGCCTGCTCGAGCAGGTCGAGCGGGGGCACGGGACGGTCGCCGAGCTCGCCCGCACGATGGAGGAGGCACAAGCGGCCTCCCGCACGCTGTCCGAGCTCGAGCTGCTCGGGTTGGTGCGGCGGGAGTTCGGGGGGAGGTACGTGCGATGTCTCTGAGCGCCGTCGACCTTCGTTCGTACCCTCCACGACATGAGCCGCGTCCCCGCCGTCCTGTCGATCGCCGGCTCCGACTCAGGTGGCGGTGCCGGCATCCAGGCCGACCTGAAGGCGTTCGCGCGCTGCGGCGTCCACGGCATGACGGCCGTCACGGCGCTGACCGCGCAGAACACGACCGGCGTGAGCGCGATTCAGACCGTGCCGCCCGAGTTCATCATCGAGCAGGTCCGCCAGGTCGCGACGGACATCGGCGTCGACGCCGTGAAGATCGGCATGCTCGGCACGGCGGAGACGGTGACCGCCGTCAACACCGCGCTCGACCTGCTCGAGCCGAGCGTCCCGATCGTGATCGACCCGGTGATGGTCGCGGAGTCCGGCGCGACCCTCATCGACGACGGCGCCCGCGCGGCGCTCAAGGAGCTCCTGATCCCTCGCGCCACCGTGATCACGCCGAACCTCCCCGAGGCCAATGTCCTCGCGGGCACCCACACCGAGGACGCCGAGGAGCTCGCCCGCCGGCTCCACCGCCTCGGCCCGCACGCGGTCGTCGTCACCGGCGGCCACCGCGACGAGGTCACCGACGTCTTCTACGACGGCACCACGCTCGAGACGCTGAGCGGCCCGCGCCACCCCGACGGCGCCGCCCACGGATCGGGCTGCACGCACTCGAGCGCGCTCGCCGCCCACCTCGCCCTCGGCGACGACCCGCTGACCGCGGCACGTCACGCTCGTGACATCGCGTCCGAAGCCGTACACGACGGCCTCCGCGAGCTCGGTGCGGGCCCCGGCCCGGTTGACGTGTTCGGCCTCCGGCGCCGCTCCCGAGTTGGCGCAACGGAGGCGAGTCGGCCTGCAACGCCTCTGGCATAATCGGCCTCGATGAAGTTCCTCCGCATGCGGCCCGGTCATGGTGAGCAGCTGATCGCCGAAGGCGATCCTGCCCTCGCCGATGACGAGGAACGGCTGATCGAGATGTTCCGCCGCCAGCTCGACGACGGGATGTGGGCGGCGGTGCCGACCACGACCGAGACCGGCCGCCGGCAGGCGGAGATGGTCCGCGCGTTCGAAGAGATCCCGCTGGACACCGAGCGCGTCATCTTCTTCCCGCGCGCGGCCGGCGGCGCGGAGTAGAGACGGAGGACGGGCCATGATCGTCGCCCTCTGCGCTACGGCGATCGTCGTCCTCGTCCTCCTGTGGGAGATCACCGTCCCGTGGTTCGAGCGGCGCTACGAGGCCCACCGCGCCCGCAAGGAGGCCCGTCGCGAGGGCCACGACCTCGGCGGCTACGACCCTGGCCGTGAGCGCCGCGCCGAGCAGCGCGCCCGCGAGCTCCTGCGCAGCTGCGTCAACGAGGAGGAGTGGGCGATGTACCGCGACCTCGGCTTCCTCCGCGTGTGGGGCGGCCAGGCCGCCGGCCCGGTCGCCACGCACCCGAGCCGCGACCTCGGCGGCGTGCCCTACGCCTACCTGGTCTACCCCCACAAGCCGATCCTCGCCTACCTCCCGCAGACCGGCCAGCTGCTCAACGAGTATTGCGTCGAGTTCCCGGACGAGACGCGCCCGTACGGCTCCGCCCGCCTGCCCGACTCCGACGACGTGCTCGCCAAGTGGATGGCGCTGCAGGGCGACGAGCGCCGCCTGATCGCCGAGGCCAACCTCCACCTGCCCGGCCGTCAGGTCGACCCCAAGCAGGTCCAGCGCGACCTCTGGCGCCTCGGCCAGTGGGAGCGCGCGCGGCTCGCCCGCGCCCAGCGCCGCGAGGAGCAGGCTCAGCAGAGCCGCCGTCGCGCAGGCTCTCCCGACGGCTAGGCTTCGCGGCCGTCATGGCCTCGCTCGATCCCCGCCACAACTCCAGCCAGCTCGTCGACGGCCCCGCCCGCGCCGCCGCCCGCGCCCAGCTCAAGGGCATCGGCTTCGACGACGAGGCGCTCTCCAAGCCGATCATCGGCGTCGCCAGCACGTGGACCGAGACGATGCCGTGCAACTACCAGATGCGCGCGCAGGCGGCCAAGATCAAGGAGGGCATCCGCGACGCCGGCGGCACGCCGATGGAGTTCAACACGATCGCGATCTCCGACGGCATCACGATGGGCACCAGCGGCATGCGCGCGAGCCTCGTCAGCCGCGAGGTGATCGCCGACAGCATCGAGCTCGTCGCCCGTGGCCACTTCTTCGACGCGATCGTCTGCCTCGCCGCCTGCGACAAGACGCTCCCCGGCGTGACGATGGCGCTCGCCCGCCTCGACCTGCCCGGCCTGATGCTCTACGGCGGCTCGATCATGCCCGGCAAGTACAAGGGCGAGGACGTCACGATCCAGGAGGTCTTCGAGGCGATCGGCGCTCACGCCGCCGGCAAGATCACCGAGCAGGAGCTGATCGACCTCGAGAACGTCGCCAGCCCCGGCTCCGGCGCCTGCGGCGGCCAGTTCACCGCCAACACGATGGCGATGGCGCTCGAGGTCCTCGGGATCAGCCCGATGGGTGCCGCGATGGTTCCGGCCGAGAACCCGAGCAAGGCCGAGGTCGCCTACGAGACCGGCAAGCTCGTGATGGACGTGCTCGCACGAGGCCAGCGCCCGAGCGACATCATCACCAAGGCGGGGCTCGAGAACGCGATCGCCGCGGTCGCCACCTCCGGCGGCTCCACCAACGGCGTCCTGCACCTGCTGGCGATCGCCAGCGAGGCCGGCGTCGACCTCGACATCGACGACTTCGACCGCATCAGCTCGGCCACCCCGATGCTGTGCGACCTCAAGCCGGGCGGCCGCTACGTCGCCGCCGACCTCCACCAGGCCGGCGGCGTCCCCGTCGTCGTCAAGCGCCTGCAGGAGCTCGGCCGCCTGAACGAGGACGCGATGACCGTCACCGGCCGCACCGTCGGCGAGCACGCCGCCGAGGCGCAGGAGACCGAGGGCCAGGTCGTCGTCCGCCCGGTCGACGACCCCATCAAGGCCTCCGGCGGCCTCGCGATTCTGCGTGGCAACCTCGCGCCCGACGGCTGCGTCGTGAAGCTCTCCGGCCACGAGCGCGTCCACCACGAGGGTCCCGCGGCCGTGTTCGAGAACGAGGAAGAGGCGATGGCCGCCGTCACCCAGGGCGAGATCAAGGCGGGCGACGTGGTCGTCATCCGCAACGAGGGCCCGGCCGGCGGCCCCGGGATGCGCGAGATGCTCGCCGTCACGGCGGCGCTCGTGGGGGAGGGGCTCGGCGACGACGTCGCGCTCATCACCGATGGGCGCTTCTCCGGCGCCACCCACGGCTTCATGGTCGCCCACGTCGCGCCCGAGGCGGTCCACGGCGGGCCGATCGGCGCCGTCCAGACCGGCGACACGGTGACCATCGACGTCGAGTCGCGCCGCCTCGACGTCGACCTGCCCGACGACGAGATCGCCCGCCGCCTCGAGGCCTACGAGCCGCCGGTGAGCACGCTCAACGGCGTCTTCGGCAAGTACGCGAAGCTGGTCTCCAGCGCCTCAGAGGGCGCTGTCACCCGCTAGGCGGGCGGCGCAACCCTCCCGGGGTCAGACCCCTTGAGGCGGGTTGAGGGTTCGGCGAGGAAGTCGTGCAGCAGCCGGTTGAAGCGCTCCGGCCGCTCGAGCATCGCCACGTGGCCGGTGCGCTCGAAGACCTCGCGCCGCGAGTCCGGGATCAGGTCCTCGAGCCGCTCGGCGTCCTTGACCGACACCAGCTGGTCGTTCGCGCCCCACACGATCAGCGTCGGGCAGCTGATCTTCGGGAGCTCCTCCTCGAGGTCGTACCCGGCCAGCGCCTCCAGCGCGGGGAGGAAGCCGTCGGTCCGCCGCGCGCTGCGCACCATCTCGTGGGCGAGCTCATCCGACACGTACTGCGGATAGCGGAAGCCGGCCGACGCGAGCGCGGCGTAGCGGAGCCGCCGCCGCGTCGCGATGTCGTCGGTGGCGCGCACGAGCGCGCGGGCCACGACCGCGTCGGAGAGCTTCGCGAGCTGCACCAGCGGCTGGGCGCGGCGCCGGTTCTGCCAGAAGATCGCCGCCGACACGAACACGAGCCGCTGCACGCGCGCCGGGAACTTGATCGCCAGCTCGGCGCTGACGAAGCCGCCCATCGAGTTGCCCACCACCGCCGCCGACTCGATGCCCACGGCGTCCATGAACTCGGCCATCCAGCGGGCGTAGTACTCGATCGAGATGTCCTCGCTCGGCATCTCCGAGTAGCCGAAGCCGGGCAGGTCCATCGCCACCACGCGATGGTTCGCGGAGAACTCCGGCATCTGCTCCAGCCACGACTGCCAGGAGGCGCCGAGGCCGTGGACGAAGAGGATCGCGGGACCCTCGCCGAGCTCGCAGTAGTTGACCTCGCGCCCGTCGATCTCGAGCCGCTGCTGGGCCGCCTGCCAGTCGACGTCGAGCCACGGCGCGCGACCTTCGCGGCCGTAGTCGCCGTCGCGCGGCTTGACGGGGCGGGCTCCGGGCATGGGCGTCTACCGTACCCAGCGTCTCCGATGCGCATCGCCATCGACATCGACTCCACCCTCCACCACTACTGGGACCTGCTCGAGGAGGTCGCGCAGCGCCGCTTCGGCGTCGCGATCCCCTACGGGGAGCAGGTGGTGTGGGAGATCGACCGCCTCAAGCCGGAGCAGCTCAAGGCGGCCGTGCGCGAGACGCACTCCGAGCCCCAGATCCTCGGCTCCGAGCCGTACCCGGGCGCGGTCGAGACCGTCGTGGGCTGGCACGAGGCCGGCCACTTCATCCACATCACCTCGCATCGCGCGGTCGAGGCGCACGGCGCCACCGCCCAGTGGCTGGAGCGGATCGGCCTGCCCTACGACGAGCTCTACTGCTCGAACGACAAGGTCACGCGCTGCGAGGAGATCGGCATCGACCTGCTGATCGACGACTCGCCCGAGACCCTGCAGCGGGCGATCGACGCCGGCATCACCGTCGCGACGCTCGAGCACCCGTGGAACCGCGAGCTGTGCGAGACGGAGGACGTCATCTGCGGCAAGGACTGGGCCGAACTCGCCCGCAACCTCGCTCCGGTGCTCGCCGCATGAAGCAGCTCCCCGCTCCCAGCACCGACCTGCGCGACTACCTGCCCGCGATCGAGCCCGAGCGCCAGGTCTCCGACTGGGGCCGCTCCGAGCGCGTCGAGGGCGTGCTCGACAAGACGATCTACGAGTTCCTCTACCACTACTGGTTCCGCTGCGAGGTCGAGGGGATCGAGCACGTCCCGGCCGACGGCGGCGCCCTGCTGGTCTCCAACCACTCCGGCGCGCTCCCGCCCGACGCGACGATGATCCTCAAGGCGGTCAAGGAGGAGCACCCCCGGCCGCGCCCGGTGCACCTGACCGTCGAGCACTTCTTCAAGGGCAACCCGCTGTTCTCGATGCTGGTGCCGAAGATCGGCGGCGTCCCCGCCCACCCGGCCAACGTCCAGCGGCTGCTCTACGACGAGGGCCAGCTCGTGCTCGTCTTCCCCGAGGGCCGCAAGGGGACCGAGAAGCTCTACAAGGACCGCTACAAGCTGCGGCGCTTCGGCCGCGGCGGCTTCGTCGAGGCGGCGATGCGCGCGCAGGTCCCGATCGTGCCGGTCTGCGTGGTGGGGGCGGAGGAGTCGATGCCCGTCTTCGCCCAGATCAGCGCGCTGCAGAAGCTGACCGGGCTCCTGTACTTCCCGATCACCCCGACCTTCCCGCACTTCGGGCTGCTCGGCTTCCTCGGCTACCTGCCGGCCAAGTTCAAGATCCGCTTCCTGGAGCCGATCCCGACCGACCAGTGGGGCCCTGAGCCGTACAAGGACCGCGGCCTGGTCCAGAGCGTCGCCGACGACATCCGCGCCCGCATCCAGGACGAGCTGTACGACATGCTCGCCAAGCGCAAGACGGTCTGGTTCGGATGAGGGTCCTCGTCACCGGCATCTCGAGCTTCTGGGGCGGCAAGCTCGCCCAGGCGCTCGAGCGCGACCCCGAGGTCGAGGTCATCATCGGCGTCTCGCCCGACGATCCGACGCTCGAGCTCGAGCGCACCGAGTACGTCCGCGTCGGCACCCAGCACGCGCTGCTGCGGCGGATCGTGCGCGCGGCGCAGATCGACACGGTGGTCGACTCGCGGCTGATCGTCGACTCCACCACCGCCAGCCCGCGCGCCGCCCACGAGGCGAACGTGATCGGGACGATGAACATCCTCGCCGCCTGCTCCGGACCCGATTCGCCGGTGCGCAAGTTCGTCTTCAAGTCGACCGCCCACTACTACGGCTGCGAGCAGGACGATCCGGCCTTCTTCACCGAGCGGATGCAGCGCCCGCACCCGGCGCGCACGCTGCTCGAGCGCGACATCGTCGAGGCGGAGAAGGCGGTCGCGCAGTTCGCCGAGCGCAACCCGGAGACCACCGTCACCACGCTGCGCTTCGTCAACGGCCTCGGGCCGGACCTCAGGACCGCCCACGCCGGGCTGTTCTCGTTGCCGGTGGTGCCGTCGATCCTCGGCTTCGACCCGCGCTACCAGTTCATCCACGTGGACGACATCGTCAGCGTGCTCGAGCACGCCGTCCGCGACGACCTGCCGGGCGTCCACAACGCCGCCGGCGACGGCGTCCTGGTGCTGAGCGAGGTCGCGAGCCTGCTTGGCAAGCCGCTCGCCCCGATCATCCCGCCCTTCGGCACCGGCCTCGCGATCCGCGCGCTGCGCCCGCTCGGTGTCAACCTGCCGCCCGAGATGCTCGCCCAGCTGCGCTTCGGCCGCGGCGTCGACAACCGCAAACTGAAGGCCACCGGAGCGCCGCTGCGCCACACTACGCGCGAAACCGTCCAGGCGTTCGCCGAGCACCTGCGGGTGGCGGCGATCAAGGGGGATGGCGCTGCGCCGTACCGCTACGAGCGCGAGGTCGAGGAATTCCTGCGCTACAGCCCCTCGGTACGTCGGGATAACGACGCGCCAGCAAAATTGCAGGGCTAGGCGCGGGTACCCCGCCCGTTCTACCATCATTTCAGCAAGTGCGCTCCCGGTCCTTCTTCATCGTTGCGACGCTCGTCGTCCTACTCGTCGCTGCGGCAGGCGGCATCTACGCGTACGACTCCGGCCGTGAGCACCAGATCACCAAGGGGATCACGGTCGGCGGGGTGCCCGTCGGCGAGATGAAGGAGGCGGCCGCCCGCGCCAAGCTGCGGCGCGCGGTGCTCGAGCCGCTCAACCAGCCGGTCGTCGCGCGCTACGAGGGCAAGAGCTACCGGCTCACGCCCGCGCAGGCGAAGGTCGGCGTCGATATCGACGGCTCGATCTCCCAGGCGATCCAGCGCTCGCGCGAGGGCAACATCCTCGCCCGCACGACGCGCAACCTGCAGGGCAAGCAGATCAACGAGGACATCAAGCTCGACATCAACTACAACCACCGGGCGATCAACCGCCTGGTGAAGCGCATCAGCGCGAAGATCGACCGGCCGGCGCGCGACGCGACGCTCGACCTCGAGGAGGGCGACATCAATCCCACGCCCTCGGCGACCGGCCTGACGGTGCGCACCGCCAAGCTGCGCAGCCAGCTGCGGCGCTCGCTGCTGTCTGTCGACGGCTCGCGCAGCGTCAAGGTTCAGACGAAGATGGTCGAGCCGAAGGTGACCTCGAAGGACCTCGCCGAGAAGTACCCGGCGGTGGTGATCGTCCACCGAGGCGCCTTCCAGCTCTCGCTCTACAAGCACCTCAAGCTGGCCAAGACCTACGGGATCGCGGTTGGCCGCGTCGGCCTCGAGACGCCGGCGGGGCTCTACCACGTGCAGAACAAGGCGATCAACCCGGCCTGGACGATGCCCAACTCGAGCTGGGTGGCCCCCAAGGACCGCGGCAAGGTGATTCCGGGCGGCACGCCCGAGAACCCGCTCAAGGCGCGCTGGCTCGGCATCTACGCGGGCGCCGGCATCCACGGCACCGACGACGCCGGCTCGATCGGCTCAGCCGCCTCGCACGGCTGCATCCGCATGCGGATCGCCGACGTGGAGGAGCTCTACCCGCAGGTACCGGTCAACGCGCCGGTGTACATCTCGTAGCCCGGATCTCCTCGACCGGGACCTCCTCCCATCCCTTCTCCAACAGGGAGGCGTGGTGCTCTGAATGGCGAATGCACAGGGCACCGATGTACTTGTCCCGGACCGGCTTCCGCATCACGGCGTACCACATGGTGATCGCATCGCGCGTGCCCTGGATCGGGAACCAGGGCGGTGGCGGCGCTCCGAGGTGGACGACGCCGGCCTCGTCGAGCTGGCGCAGGGTGGCGATCTGACCGGTGTCGGTGTCGATGAAGAACGAGGCCACGACGCCCCAGGCTAGCGATGCCTGGCGCAGCGCCCTGCGGGCGTTCGACCGCGAGCTCCAGCGCCGCGGCGCCGCCGAGCGCACGCGCCGCGCCTACGGCGTCGACCTCGCGCAGCTCGCGCTCTGGAGCACCGCCGGCGGCGTCGAGCCCGACCGAGTCGACTATCCCGTCCTGCGCCGCTACGCCGCGCAGCTGGCGCATCGTGGCGCGGGCCCGCGCACGGTCGCCCGCAAGCTCGCGGCGATTCGTTCGTTCTACAAGTCGATGGTCGAGCTCGGCGAGATGACGGCGAACCCCGCGGACCTGCTGCCGGCTCCGAAGCAGCCGCAGCGGCTCCCCCGAACCATGAAGGCGGAGGACGTCGCGGCGCTCCTGAACAAGATCCCGGCCACCACTCCGCTCGAGCTCCGCGACCGCGCATTGTTCGAGCTGGCCTACGGTTGCGGCCTCCGCGCGGAGGAGCTCGTGGACCTGGACCTTCAGTCGATCGACTTCGATGCCGAAACCGTCAGGGTGGAGGGCAAAGGGGGCAAGACACGTTTCGTACCCGCGGGCGAGCCCGCGCTGCGTTCGGTCACGCGCTATCTCGAGCGCGGCCGGCCCGCGCTGGCGAGCGCTGACGACGACCCCGCGCTGCTGCTCTCCAAGTCCGGCCGGCGCCTCTCGACGTCCGACGTGCGCCGCCGCCTGAAGGTCTGGGCGCGCCATGCGACGCAGCAGGGCGCGGTCCATCCGCACGCCCTCCGGCACTCGTTCGCGACCCACCTCCTCGAGGGCGGTGCGGATTTGCGGGCCATTCAGGAGCTGTTGGGCCATTCATCCATATCGACGACCCAGGTCTACACTCGGGTAGAGTCGGCGCGCCTACGGGCCGCGTATGCCCGGAGTCATCCCCGGGCATAGCTGATAGGGGTACAGGCTTGGAAACGAACGTCAAAGCGATCGAGCTGCGGGATCTATGGCGGCGCTACAAGGCGTCGGGGTCCGATCGTGCCCGCGAGCAGCTGGTGGTCGCCTACTCACCGCTGGTCAAGTACGTCGCGGGCCGCATGTCCTCGGGCCTGCCCGCGCACGTCGAGGAAGCCGACCTCATCTCGTACGGCCTGATCGGCCTGATCAACGCGATCGAGCGCTTCGATCCCGAGCGCGAGATCAAGTTCGAGACCTACGCGATCACCCGCATCAAGGGCGCGATCATCGACGAGCTGCGCGCCCTGGACTGGGTGCCGCGCTCCGTCCGCGCCCGCGCCCGCGAGATCGAGCGCGTGCACGGCAAGCTCGAGCACCGGCTCCACCGGACGCCGACCGACGAGGAGATGGCCCGCGAGCTGGGCATCACGGTCGAGGAGTTCCAGGAGAGCCTGATGAAGATCTCCAACTCCACGGTCGTCGCGCTCGACGAGCTGTGGGCGGTGTCGGACTCCTCCGGCGATCAGGTCTCGCTGCTGGACACGCTCCACGACCCGGACGCGCCGGACCCGCAGGAGCTGCTCGACGCCTCCGAGCTCAAGGACCGCCTGGCCGACGCGATCTCCGCGCTGCCCGAGCGGGAGAAGCTCGTCATCGCGCTCTACTACTACGAGAACCTGACGCTCCGAGAGATCGGCGAGGTCCTCGGCGTGACCGAGTCGCGCATCTCCCAGCTGCACACGAAGGCCGTGCTGCGACTCAAGTCGCGGCTCCAGGGGGACAACCTGCGCGACTGACGGTAGCTTTCACCCTTCCGCCACCTTGGGAGAGGAGAAGGCATGCCGCACGCCGCAGACAGGATTCGCAACGTGGCCCTAGTGGGCCACCGTGGGAGCGGGAAGACGTCGCTGCACGAGGCCCTGCTGTTCGAGGCCGGCGCGACGAACCGCCTGGGCACGGTGGCTGACGGGACGACGGTCTCCGATTCGGAGGAGGACGAGCAGGCGCGCGGGATGTCGATCTCGGCGGCGCTGGCGTCGTTCGAGTGGAAGGGCGTCAAGGTCAATCTCATCGACACGCCCGGCGAGCCCTCGTTCATCGCGGACGCGCTCGGCGCGCTGCGCGTGTGCGAGTCGGCCGTCTTCGTGGTCAACGCCGTGATGGGCGTCGAGGTCTCGACGCAGCGGCTGTGGTCGCGCGCCGCCGAGCTCGGCGTGGCGCGCCTGATCTACGTGAACATGCTCGACCGCGAGCGGGCCGACTTCTACCGCACGCTCGACTCGCTGAAGGCCGCTTTCGGCCCGCACGTGGTGGCGACCGAGATCCCGATCGGCTCCGAGCACGAGGTGCGCGGCCTGATCGACCTCGTCGACATGAAGGCCTACGAGTACGCGGGCTCGGGGCGCGAGAACTGCAAGGAGTGCGCGATCCCCAACGACATGGCGGATCTGGCCCAGGAGTACCGCGAGAAGCTGATGGACGAGGTGGCGGAGAACTCCGACGCGCTGATGGAGCGCTACCTCGAGGGCGAGGAGATCTCGCACGAGGAGATCGTGCACGCGCTCGAGGAGGGCACCGACAGCGGCCACATCTACCCGGTGACCTGCGGCGTCGCGACCCAGCACCTGGGCGCCGACCGCCTGCTCGACGCGATCGTCGACGACCTGCCCTCGCCCGTCCAGCACGGCGGGCTCGAGCTCGACGACATGACGCTCGAGGCGGACCCCGACGGCGAGACGTTCGCCTACGTGTTCAAGACCCGCGCCGATCCGTTCGCGGGCCGCATCAACCTCTTCCGCGTCTACCAGGGCACGGTCAGCGCCGACACGCAGCTGCTCAACACGCGCGCCCACAGCAAGGAGCGCATGGGCCAGCTGCTGGTGCCGCAGGGCAAGGAGGTCAGCCACACCGACGCCTTCGGCCCCGGCGACATCGGCGCGGTGGCGAAGCTCAAGGAGACGCGTGCGGGCGACTGGCTCGCCGACCGCGACCAGCCGATCTCGATGCCGTCGATCGCGCTCCCCGCGCCGGTCATGGCGTTCGCGATCGAGCCGAAGGCGAAGGGCGACGAGGACAAGGTCTTCACCGCGCTGCGCCGCCTCCAGGAGGAGGACCCGACGATCGACCTCCACCGCGACGAGGAGACCGGCGAGCAGATCGTCGCCGGGCTGTCGCAGATCCACGTCGAGGTCGTGGTCGACCGGCTGAAGTCGCGCTTCGGCGCCGAGGTCGAGCTGCACCCGCCGCGCGTCCCCTACCAGGAGACGATCCGCGGCTCCGCGAAGGCCCACGGGCGCCACAAGAAGCAGTCCGGCGGCCGCGGCCAGTTCGGCGACTGCCATATCGAGATCGAGCCGCTCGGTGAGGGCGACTTCGAGTTCGTCAACAACATCAAGGGCGGCGTCATCCCCACGAGCTTCATCCCCGCGGTGGAGAAGGGCGTGGTCGACGCGATGCGACAGGGCGTGATCGCCGGCTATCCGCTCAAGGGCATCCGCGTGCGGCTGTTCGACGGCAGCTACCACACGGTGGACTCGTCGGAGATGGCGTTCAAGATCGCGGGCTCGATCGCCATGAAGGAGGCGGTCTCGAACGCCAGCCCGGTGCTGCTCGAGCCGATCATGCTCGTCACGGCGTCGGTGCCGGACTCGGCCGTCGGCGACGTCATGGGCGACCTGTCGTCGCGGCGCGGCCGCCCGCTCGGCACCGAGAACGTCGGCGGGATGACGGAGGTCAAGGCCGAGGTGCCGATGGCGGAGGTCCTGACCTACGCGCCGGACCTGCGCTCGATCACCGGCGGCCAAGGCGAGTACACCCTGGATTTCCTGCGCTACGAGGAGGTCCCGTCGCACCTCGCGCAAAAGATCGTGCAGAAGCACGCGGAGGAGGAAGAAGCGGTCAGAGCGTAAGGACCCCGGACGGGACGCCGACGGGTTGAGGGAGGCGTCTCGCGGCGCCAGGAGCCACCCGTGGGGATCAACGATGCACCACATCGCCTCACCCCACATGCGGCCCCTGGCATCCACGATCCGGCTCCCTCCGACCCGCCGCCGATTCCCGTCCGGGATCCTGGCTCCCGTTGCTACGCTCGCCACGCCGTGGCGAGCACGCGCGACATCCGCACGAATCAGGTCGATATCTCCTGCGACGTCTGTGGCCGGACGCTCCTGCGCGGAGAGCGCGCGGAGTCGTATCTGGCCGGCGGCGAGCGCCGTCAGGTGTGCGAGCTGTGCACCGTGCGCGCGCAGCACGAGGGCTGGATCCGCGAGGACGGCGGCGACGAGCTGACTCTGCGGACCTCGCGCACGGAGCGCGGGCGCGGCTTCCTGGAGAAGCTGCGGTCGCGCCGCGAGCGGGCGCGCGAGGTGGCCGACGAGGCCGCGGCGGAGGAGGAGGCCGCGGCGTTCGAGCCGGCGGCGCGGGAGACCGCCCCGCCGCCGGACCTGCCGCGCCGCCCGCGCCACGTCCGCGCCGTGCCGACGAACGCCGAGCTCAAGGTCGAGCGGGCGCTCGAGGTCTTCAACGCGTCCGAGCACACCCGCACCGTCGGCGGGATCGCCCGCTCGCTGGGCGCTCCGGCGGTGAGCGCGCGTCCGCTCCCTGACCGCCCGAGCGTGGTCGCGATCGCCGTGATGTGGGAGCTCAGCTGGTACCGCTTCGAGATCGATCTCTCCGACGAGGCCGGCGGCGTACGCCAGATCGCGCAAGGCGCGGAGCTCTCCGAACTCGACGCCGACGAGCAGGTCGTGAACGCCGCGGCGGACGAGCGGGGAGGACTGCACCTCCAGTCCGCCGAATGAGAACTCGACGGATGGTCGAGTGACACAGAAAAAGCTACGGGTAGGATCGCTCTCGTGATCTTTTGCGTTGTGCCTGAACCCCTTGCGCCCGAGCTGTACGACCAGCTCGCCGCCTATTACGAAGACGATCCCAACGTCACGGTGATCATCGACCGCCGCAAGAGCGAGCGGCGCGACCGTGCGGACGGGACAGCCGGCGGCAAGCGTGAGATCCGCGATCGGCGGCGCGCCCGCGTGGCGGGCGAGTTCCCGCCCATCGCCGCCGACGTCGAAGCCTGAGTGAAGCTCGTCGTCCACGTGGACGGCGGCTCGCGCGGCAACCCCGGTCCGGGCGCAGCCGCGGCAGTGCTTTCGACCCCGGACGGCGACGTGGTGGACGAAGCCGCGGTCACGCTCGGCACGGTCACCAACAACGTCGCCGAGTACCGCGGGCTGCTGCTGGGGCTCGAGCGGGCGGCGGCGCTGGGCGCCACCGAGGTCGAGGTGATCAACGACTCCGAGCTCATCGCCCACCAGGTCACCGGCCGCTACAAGGTCAAGCACCCGGACATGAAGCCGCTGCACGCCGAGGCGCTGCGGGCGCTGGGCGGCTTCGAGCGCTGGTCGATCCGCCCCGTGCCGCGGGCGCAGAACACCGACGCCGACGCCCTGGTAAACCAGGCGCTCGATGGAGAGCTCGCCTGAGCCACAGCCGGCGGGCGGCACCGACTACGCCGCCTACCTGCTGATCGACGATCTGCTCGAGCTGCAGCGCCCGATCACCGAGGGCGCGCACGACGAGCTGCTGTTCATCGTCGTCCACCAGGCCTACGAGCTGTGGTTCAAGCTGATGCTGCACGAGCTGGGTCACGTCGACGCCGGTCTGCGGGCGGATCGGCCGGGCGGCGCGCTGACCAGCCTCAAGCGCGTGGTGGCCATCGACCGGCTGCTGCTCTCCCAGCTCGACGTGCTGGAGACGATGGGGCCCGAGGGCTTCCTCGAGTTCCGCAGCCCGCTGGCGCCGGCCAGCGGCTTCCAGTCGCGCCAGTTCCGTGAGATAGAAAGCGCGACCGCGGGTCTGTGGCCGGCGTTCTGCGCCGGCGCCGGGCTGGGGGAGGACGATCTCGACGCCCTCGCCGACCTCTACCGCGATCACGCCGAGCCGGTGCGCGCGCTCCGCCACCAGGTCTGCGAGCTGCTCGTCGACCACGACGAGACGATCCAGCGCTGGCGCTTCCACCACACGCTGATGGCGGCGCGGGAGATCGGCTCGCGACCCGGCACCGGGGGGTCACGCGGCGTCGAGTACCTGCGTGGAACCGTCGACCGGCGCTTTTTCCCGCAACTGTGGGAGGTCAGGGTCCGGCTCTAGTTGCCGATAACCCATAGGTGCACGACTCCGCCATCGACCGCCTGCGCGGCCTCCTCGACGTCGCCGCCGCGGTCCGGACCGGTGGCGAGCTGCCGTCGGTGCTGGAGGCCGTCGCCGGCGCGATCGCCGGGCCGCTGGGCTACCGCGCCGTTGTCATCAACCTCTACCGCCCGGCGTGGGACGACTTCGAGGTCGTCGTCGTGCTCGGCAACGAGGCGTCGCAGGAGCTGCTGATGGGCCAGACCTCCGGCATGGAGGACTGGTCCGGGCTGCTGAGCGAGCGCTTCCTCCAGCAGGGCGCCTACTTCGTGCCCGCCGGGGAATACGACTGGTCCGGCGAGCGGGTGCAGGTCTACACGCCGGAGCTCGAGATCTCCGACGCGCCCGACGCCTGGCATCCCGACGACGCGCTGATGGTGCCGATGCGCTCCGGCGACGGCGCGCTGCTGGGCATCGTGTCCGTCGACGAGCCGGAGACCGGCCGCCGCCCGTCGCCGATCGAGCTCGAGCTGCTGAGCACGGTCGTCGCGCACGCGGCCGTCGCGGTCGAGCACGCGCAGACGGCGGAACTCGGGCGCCGGCACCGTGCGGCGGTCGAGCACCTGCTGGCCGTGTCGGCGAAGCTGACCGAGCGCCGGACGGCGGAGGAGGTGCTCGACGCGGTCTGCTGGGGCACGCGCGAGGCGCTCGGCTTCCACAAGGTGGTCGCCTTCCTCGCCGAGGAGGGCAAGCTCGTGCCGCTGTCGGGCGTCGGCTTCACGCCCGAGCGCGCCGCCGAGTTCCCGCTCGTGCCGGTCGCCGCGCTCGAGCAGCTGCTCGACCCCGCGTACCTGGTCCACGGCTGCATCGTGATGGAGCGCGACGAGGCGGTCGAGCGCGCGCCCGAGTTCTCCGGCATCTACTCGTCGGTCTCCAACGGCCGCGGGCCGCTCGCCTGGGACCACCACTGGGTCGTCGTCCCGCTGCACGACTCGGCGGGCCGGCTCGACGGGATGATGTGGGTCGACGACCCGAAGGACCGGCTGCTGCCGTCCGACGAGGCGCTGCAGGCACTGCGCGTGTTCGCCAACCAGGCGATGGGGGCGATCGAGTCCGCGCGCCGGCTCGAGAGCCTCGAGCACCTCGCCGCGCACGACCCGCTCACCGGCCTGCGCAACCGCCGCGGCTTCGAGCTGGCGATCGAGCGCTACTTCGCCGACGCCGGCCCCGGCGGCGACCTCTCGCTGCTGATCATCGACCTCGACCACTTCAAGCGCGTCAACGACTCGCTGGGCCACGACGCCGGCGACGAGGTGCTGCGGCGCATCGCCACCGTGCTGCGCGAAGCGGCCGGCGAGGTCGACGTGCCCACGCGGCTCGGGGGCGAGGAGTTCGCGCTCGTGCTGCCCGGCGTCGCGGAGGCGGCCGCGCTCGCGCTGGCCGAGCGGGTCCGGGCGCTCGTGCGGCGCGAGTTCGACGGCTTCGCCTGCCCCGTGTCGGTGTCGGTCGGCGTGGCCGGGCGCGGGCCCGAGGCGCGCGACGCGCCCGAGCTCCGGCGCGCCGCGAACCGCGCGCTCTACGCCGCCAAGCGGCTCGGGCGCGACCGCTGCGTCGTGCACCACGCCCAGACGCTGGAGATGCTCGACGCGCTGCGCGACGCCGAGGGCGGCGGGGCGGAGCAGCTCGCAGCGGCGATGCTGCTGGCCGAGACGCTCGACCTGCGCGACGTCGCCACCGCGCGCCACTCCGAGACCGTCGGCCTGTACGCCGAGCAGATCGCGCGCGAGCTCGGCTTCGCGGCGGACGAGATCGAGCGCGTGCGCGCGGCCGGCATCCTGCACGACATCGGCAAGCTCGGCATCGCCGACGCAATCCTGCACAAGCGCGGTGCGCTCGACGACCACGAGTGGGCCGAGATCAAGGGTCACCCGGAGCTCGGCTCCCGCATCCTCGAGCACGCCAACCTGCGCGACATCGCGGCCTGGGTCCTGCATCACCACGAGCGCGTCGACGGCACCGGCTACCCGCGCGCGCTGGCCGGCGAGGAGATCCCGCTCGAGGCGCGCATCCTCGCCGTCGCCGATGCCTACGAGGCGATGACCTCCGACCGCCCGTACCGCGCCGCGCTGCCGCTCCAAGCCGCGCGCGAGGAGCTGCGCCGCGGCGCCGGGCGCCAGTTCGACGGCGAGGTGGTCTCCGCCATCGAGCGCGTGCTCGACCGCTCGCAGGCCGGCTTCGTCGCGACGCGAGAGGAGCGCACGCCCGCCGCACCGCGCGGCGGGCGCGTCTCCGTGTCCTAACTAACTGCAGGCGCAACTTTCTCCTCCCGGTGCGGTTAGGGTCGGCAGCCATGCGCCGACTTGCGATCGTCCTCAGCCTGCTCCTGCTCACCGCCGCGCTGCCCGCGGCCGCCGACGCCAAGGTCCGCAAGGGCCCGGGCGGCCTCGCGTTCTACACGCCGCCCAAGCCGCTGCCCGCCGGCAAGCACGGCGCGCTGATCTGGTCGCGCAAGCTGTCGGGCGCGGCCGCGCTCAAGGGCGGCGCCGGCAACCGGCTGCTGCTCTACCGCTCGACGAGCGCGACGGGCAAGGCGGTCGCGGTGTCGGGGACGCTGACGGTCCCGAAGGGCAAGGCGCCGAAGGGCGGCTGGCCGGTGATCTCGTGGGCGCACGGGACGACCGGCATCGCCGACCAGTGCGCGCCTTCGCGCCAGGGCTCGGAGGCGATCGTCAACTACGCCAACCCGCTGCTGCAGCGCTGGCTGAAGGCCGGCTACGCGGTCGTGCGCACGGACTACGAGGGCCTCGGCACGCCGGGCGCCCACCCGTACCTGATCGGCCGCTCGGAGGGCCACTCGGTGCTCGACGCGGTGCGCGCGGCGCGCAAGGCTGACTCGCGGCTCGGCAAGCGCGTCGTCCTGGCCGGCCATTCGCAGGGCGGCCAGTCGGTGCTGTGGGCGGCGTCGCTGGCGCCGAACTACGCGCCCGACCTCAAGGTGCGGGGCACGGTCGCGCTCGCGCCGGCCTCCCACCTCGCCGAGCAGTCGACCGCGATCTCCGCGCTGCGCTCGCCGAGCGGCCTGAGCGGGCTGGTGGCCATGATCCTCCGCGGGGTCGACGTCGGCCGCCCGTCGGTGGGCGTCTCCGGCCTGCTCAGCGACCGGGCGGCCGCGCTGTACCCGCAGACGCTGACCCAGTGCCTCGGCGCGCTGGCGAGCCCGAGCTCGTTCGGCGGCCTCGCGCCGGCCGACCTGTTCCGCCAGGGCGCCGATCTGAACCCGCTCGTGAGCGCGCTGGGCAAGCTCGACGACCCCGAGGACCTGAAGATCCGCACCCCGGTCCAGGTCCAGCAGGGAACGGCCGACCAGACCGTCTTCAAGCTCTTCACCGATCCGCTCGTCGACGGGTACAAGAAGCGCGGGATCAAGGTGACCTACAAGACCTACGAGGGCGTCACGCACGGCGGCGCGGTCACGGACTCCCGCTCGGCGGCCGACGCCACGAAGTACATCCGCGCGCGCTTCCGCTGATGGCGCGCCGCTTCGACGAGGCGAACGCCTGGGATCGGGCGCTTCGCCGCTTTGCTGCGACCGGGCCGGGCTCGTGGCTGTTCACGCGCACGCTCGACCACCTCGACCGCTGGACGTTCCGCGCCACGCGGGGCAAGCACATGTTCTCGAGCCTGCTCAGCGAGCTGCCGGTCGCGATGGTGACGACGACCGGCGCGCGCAGCGGCGAGCCCCGAACCGTGCCGCTGCTCGCGATGCGGACGCCGGACGGGATGGCGATCATCGGCTCGTGGTACGGCAACGCGAAGCACCCTGCGTGGCGCCACAACCTGCGCGCGAACTCCGCCGGCGAGGTCGACGTCGACGGCGAGCGCTGGCGGTTCCGCGCCGAGGAGGTCGAGGACGAGCGGCGCGAGCGCATCTGGCAGGAGGCGCTGCGCACCTACCCGGGCTTCACCGCCTACGCCAAGCGCGCCGCCCCGCGGCGCATCTCGGTGTTCGTCCTCCATCCGGCCTAGGACCTCCGCCCGATGCCGTCGCCCCGCGCGCGGCGTACGGTTGAGGCGTGACCGATTCCCCGGCCTTCCGCGCGTTGTCGGACGTCGTGCTGGCGATGGCCTCCGAGCGCGAGGTCGAGCCGGTGCTGCAGCGGCTCGTCCACGCCGCGCGCGAGCTCGGTGGCGCGCGCTACGCCGCGCTCGGCGTGCCCGACGGCGAGGGCGCGTTCTCGCGCTTCATCACGTCGGGCATGAGCGAGAAGCTGATCGAGGCGATGGGGCCGCTCCCGCGCACGCACGGGCTGCTGGGGGCGATGCTCGAGTCGCCCGAGCCGTACCGGATCGACGACATCCACGCCGATCCGCGCTTCCGCGGCTGGTGGCCGAAGGCGCACCCGGACATGCGCTCGTTCCTCGGCGTCCCGGTCGTCGCGCGCGGGCGGGTGATCGGCGCGGTCTACCTGACCGAGAAGCTTGGCGGCGGCTCGTTCACCGTCGAGGACGAGCGGCTGATCGGGCTGCTCGCCGCCCATGCGGCGATCGCGATCGAGAACGCGCGGCTGCACGAGCGCTCGCGCGAGCTGTCGATCGTCGAGGAGCGCAACCGGCTCGCGCGCGAGCTGCACGACAACGTCACGCAGCGGCTGTTCGGGGTGGCGCTGGCGGTCGAGTCGGCCCAGACGCTGCTCGAGCGCGACGCGGGCGCGGCGGCGGAGGAGCTGGCGCGCGTGCGCGAGTTGGCGCGCGGCGCGATGGAGGAGTTGCGCGCCGTGGTGTTCGAGCTGCGGCCCGCGTCCCTTGAGGCGGAAGGGCTGGCGACCGCGCTGCGCAAGCACGTCGACGTGCTGCGGCGCGTGTCGGGGCGGCCGATCGAGCTGTCCGTGGGCGGCCCGCCGCGGCTGCCGGGGGCGAGCGCCGCACAGGTCTTCCGGATCGCCCAGGAGGCGCTCCAGAACGCGCTGCGGCACGCCGAGGCCGAGCACATCGAGGTGCGGCTCGAGGGCAACGGGAACGGGCGGCTCGTGCTGTCGGTGGCCGACGACGGGCGCGGCTTCGACCCGGCGCGGCGCGCGGTGCGGGGGCGGCGGCTGGGGCTGACCTCGATGGAGGAGCGCGCCGAGGAGCTGGGCGGGACGCTCGCGATCGACTCGACGGTCGGCGAGGGGACGCGCGTGCGGCTGGAGGTGGCGGCGTGATCCGCGTGCTGATCGCCGACGACCACGCGGTCGTGCGCCAGGGGCTGCGGACCTTCCTCGACCTGCAGGCCGACATCGACGTGGTGGGGGAGGCCGCGGACGGGGAGGAGGCGGTCGCGGTCGCCGCCGAGCACGCGCCCGACGTGATCCTGCTCGACCTCGTCATGCCGCGGCTGGACGGGATCGGCGCGCTGCGGCGGCTGCGCGAGACCGCGCCGGCCGCGCGGGTGATCGTGCTGACCAGCTTCGGAGAGGACGAGCGGCTCTTCACCGCGTTGCGCGCGGGCGCGAGCGGCTACCTGCTCAAGGACGTCGAGCCCGCCGAGCTCGTGCGCTCGATCCGGACCGTGCACAGCGGCGGCGCGCCGTTGTCGCCGGCCGTGGCGGCGCGGGTGGTGGAGGAGCTCGCGAGCGGGGGAGGGGCGGGCCGCGCGGCGGCCGACGACCTCACGCCGCGCGAGCTCGAGGTGCTGTGCCTGATCGCGCGCGGGCAATCGAACAAGCGGATCGCGCTGGAGCTGGGCGTGGCGGAGAAGACGGTCAAGACCCACGTCTCCCATGTGCTGGCGAAGCTGGGGTTGAGCGACCGCACGCAGGCGGCGTTGTATGCCGTGCGGGAAGGGCTGGTCAGCCAAGGGTCCTAGGCCCAATTCCCGATGGTGGCGAGTGGGTTCGGCGCCTAGCTTGCTTGGCATGCCGACCGCCATCGTCACCGGCGCCTCCCGCGGCCTCGGGCTCGCTCTCTCGCGAGCCCTCGCCGAGCGCGGCTGGCGGCTCGTGATCGACGCCCGCGAGGCGGGGCCGTTGCAGGCCGCCGCCGCGCAGCTCCCCGGGGCCACCCCCATCCCCGGCGACGTGTCCGATCCGAGCCACCGCCACGCGCTCGTCCAGGCCGCGGGAGGCGAGCCCGTGGACCTGCTCGTCAACAACGCCTCGCTGCTCGGGCCGAGCCCGCAGCCCGCACTCGCCGACTACCCGCTCGACGTGCTGGAGCAGGTCTACCGCGTCAACGTGCTCGCGCCGCTCGCGCTGATCCAGCTCGCGCGGCCGCGGATCGCCGTGAACGTCACGTCGGACGCCGCGGTCGAGCCCTACGAGGGCTGGGGCGGCTACGGCTCGTCGAAGGCCGCGCTCGAGCAGCTCACCGCGATCCTCGCCGCCGAGCAGCCGGGGCGCCGCATCTACGCGATCGACCCCGGCGACATGAACACGCGCATGCACCAGGAGGCCTTCCCGGGCGAGGACATCTCCGACCGCTCCGATCCCGAGGAGCGCGTGCCCGCCCTGCTCGCCCTGATCGAGGGCGACCTGCCGAGCGGCCGCTACAGCGCCGGCGAGCTGCTGGAGGCGCGCGCGTGAGCGTCGCGACCTTCGAGCTCACCCCGGCGAACGAGGCCAGCGCGCCGCCCGCCGAGCGCGACGAGGTCCGCCTGCTCGTCGCCCAGCGCGGCCGCCCGCTCGTGCACGACATGTTCCGCGGCCTGCCCGACCACCTGCGGGCCGGCGACCTGCTGGTGGTCAACACGAGCGCCACCATGCCCGCGGCGTTGCCGGCCGGCGAGGTGGATGTGCACCTGTCGACGCCGCTCCCGAGCGGGCCCGAAGCGGCTCCTTCGGGGGCCCGCCCGCGCTGGGTCGTCGAGCTGCGGCGGTGCGGCGCGCGCTACCGCGGCGGGCATGCCGGGCAGATCCTCGACCTTCCCGGGGGCGGCTCCGCCGAGCTGCTCGCCCCGTACCTCTCGCCCGGGCGCCTCTGGATCGCCGCGCTCGACCTCCCGCTGCCGCTGCAGGACTACCTCGCCGAACACGGCCGGCCGATCGCCTACGCGCACCTCGCCGAGCCGCGCCCGCTCGAGGACCTCCAGACCGTCTTCGCGGACGAGCCCGGGAGCGCGGAGATGCCGAGCGCCGGCCGGCCGTTCTCCCAGCGCGTGCTCGACGACCTCTTCGCGCGCGGGGTGCAGGTCGCGCCGCTCACCCTCCACACCGGCGTCTCGAGCCTCGAGCTCGGCGAGCGGCCGTACCCCGAGCGCTACCGCGTGCCCGCCCTCACCGCCAGCCGCGTCAACGCCCACCGCGCCGCCGGCGGGCGCGTGATCGCGATCGGCACGACCGTCGTGCGCGCGCTGGAGACCGTCGCCGGCCCGAGCGGCGAGGTCGCTCCCGGCGCGGGCTGGACGAGCGTCGTCGTCACCCCCGAGCGCGGCGTGCGCGCGGTCGACGGGCTGCTCACCGGCTGGCACGAGCCCGACGCCAGCCACCTGCTGATGCTCGAGGCCGTCGGCGGCCGCGAGCTGATCGAGCGCTCGTACGCCGCCGCGCTCGGCGCCGGCTACCGCTGGCACGAGTTCGGTGACACGCATCTGATCCTCCGGTAGCCTCGCTCGCGACGCCTCTGCTCCGGCTTTCGCACAGCACTCGCATCGCCGCCGACTAGGACCCCGCCGCGCCGCGCGCGCGGCCGCCACCTGTCCTGGTTCCGATTCGCGGAGGTTCACCGATGTCCGAAGTTCCCGTGCGTGTGCCCGACGAGTGGTTCGCCGGGTTCCACGAAGGTCTCGTCGCCCGCTTCTGGCGCGCGGCGGCGGCGACGATGGCCGACGACGACGCGCAGGTCGTCCGCAGGCTGCTGCCCGGGCCGCCGGCGTCGGTGCTCGACGTCCCCTGCGGCGACGGGCGGCTGACGACGCGCCTCGCCGCCGCGGGCTACGCCGTGACGGGCGTCGACCTGATCGCCTCGGAGGTCGAGCACGCCCGCGCCGCCGCCGCCGCGGCGGCCGGCGTGGAGGCGCGCTTCGAGGTCGGCGACCTGCGGGCGCTGCCCGACGTCGGGCGCGTCGACGCGCTCGTCAGCTGGGGCAACGCCTTCGGCTACCTCGTCCCGGCGGAGACCGCGCAGTCGCTCGCGAGCATGCACGCCGCCCTGCGGCCCGGCGGCCGGCTCGTGCTCGAGTCGATGACGATCGCCGAGTCCTTCCTCGTCGGCGGCGTCAAGCCGAGCGACGAGTGGGAGTACGGCGGCATCCGCCTGACGGCGACCAACCACTACCGCGTCAGCGAGAGCCGGCTCGAGAGCGACTTCACGTTCGAGGACGCCGAGGGCAACGTCGAGCACTCCCGCGCCGCGCACCACGTCCACACGAGCGGCGAGGTCGTGCGGCTGCTGCAGGCAGCGGGCTTCGGCGACATCGAGCTCCTGGGCAGCGACGGGCTCGAGCCCTACGCGCTCGGCTCGCCACGCCTGATCGCGCTCGCGCGATCCATCCCCGAGCGTTCCGGGTAGGTCCCCCAAATGCTGAAGGCGCTCCTGTTCGACGTCTTCGGAACGTGTGTCGACTGGCGCACGAGCGTCGCCGGGGAGGCGGCGGCGCTCGGGCTGCCGGGCGAGGCGGTGGCGGACGCGTGGCGCGCCCGCTACCAGCCGCAGCTCGAGACCGTGCGGTCGGGCGAGCGCGAGTGGGTGGTGCTCGACATCCTGCACCGCGCGGCGCTGAATGACGTGCTCGCCGAGCTGGAGCTCGACCTCGCGCCCGAGCAGCGCGACGAGCTCACGCTCGCCTGGCACCGGCTCGACCCATGGCCGGACACGGTGCCCGGCCTCACGCGGTTGAAGGAGCGCTTGGTGATCGCGCCGTGCTCCAACGGCCACATCGCGCAGTCGGTCAACCTCGCCCGCCACGCCGGGCTGCCGTGGGACGCGATCCTGGGCGCCGAGATCGCGCGCGCCTACAAGCCCGACCCGCGGGTCTACGAGGCCAGCGTCGCCGCGCTCGGCCTGCTGCCGGACGAGGCGATGATGGTCGCCGCCCACGGCGGCGACCTCCAGGCCGCGGCGGCGTGCGGGCTGCGGACCGCCTTCGTGCCCCGCCCCCGGGAGTACCCGGGGGCGGAGACGGAGGCCGATGCGGACGTCAGCGCCCCGGACTTCGAGGCGCTGGCCGACGCGGTCTAGGGCGTCGCGAACCCCGGCGCGGTCGAGCTGTCGAGCGTGGCCTGCGGCACGGTCACCGTCTCCGACAGGTAGCCGGCCAGCTGCGTGCCCGGGTCGCCCTGGATCGTGCCGGTGTCGCGCGCCGCGGGCAGGAACGGCAGCGAGACCGAGCCGCCGCTCACGGTGACGGTCTGCTTGGTCGGCACGTGCACCCACCAGTCGCCGTTCGCGTCGGCGACCTTGACGCCGATGCGGTGGCCGGCCGGGATCTTCCAGTCCGCCGACCACAGGTCGAGGTCGATCGTCCCCGACGTGCGGATCAGGTGGCCCTGGCGCGTGATCAGCGGCCCGGTGCCGTTCGCGTCGAGGTCGTAGACGTCGAGCACGAGGTTGGCGTTGGGCAGCGTCGTCGCGACGTTGACCTTGGCGCTCCCGGAGCCCGACAGGTGGACGGCGTGCGCCAGCGGCGGCGAGATCGTCCAGATGCCCTTCTCCGCGCCGTCGCCGGTCGCGTTGGCGGTGCCGTCGTCGGTGTAGGTGCCCGAGCGCAGCGGCGTGGTGTACGCCGCCGAGTCGGCCGGCGGCCAGCTCTGCTCGGCGCGCCACTTGCCGTCGTTGGTCTGGACCGCGATCGGCGGGTCGTCGACCGTCGGCGCGACGCCCTTGAGGAACTGGTCGTAGAAGCGCATGACCTCGTCGAACCAGCCGGCGCGGCCCATCTTCAGGCGGCCGCTCTCGTCGGTCTCGTTGCCGCGCACGTGCTCCCACGGGCCGAGCCAGGCGCGCTCGTAGCCGGTGTGGTTCTGCAGGTACTGCGCGGTGCCGTCGGCGACCGTGTTGTTCTCGGTCAGGCCCTGCGTGAGGAACAGCGGCACGTCGGAGCCGGTGGCGCCCGGGATCAGGTTGCGCGCCTTCCAGTACGCCGAGTCGTGGTCGTCGTTGGCGGCCTGGTCGGCGTAGTTGGCGGCGAGGCAGCCAGGGCGCTGGGTGTCGTCGGCGCCTCCGACGTTGTAGCTCGGGTCGTCGGCGGCCGGGCCCGGCGTGGCGTCGATCAGGTCGTACAGCGCCGGGGTCGCCAGCGAGTTCTCGCGCCGGATCCCGTCGCCGTAGAGGTAGCGGTAGAGGTCGTAGACCGGCTCCTGGGAGACGACGGCGGCGAGCCCGGCGGGCTGCTTGTCGACGCCGATCAGGCCGGTGACGCCGTCATAGGACTTGCCGTACATGCCGACCTTGCCGGTCGACCACGGCTGCGACGCGGCCCACTGCACCGCGTTGACGACGTCGGACTGCTCACCGGGTCCGCCCCAGTCGAGGCAGCCGGTCGAGCCGCCGAACCCGCGCAGGTCGACCATCATGGACGTGTAGCCGCGGTCCATCAGCTTCGCGCCTTCGACGAAGTCGAGGAAGCGGTCCGACGGGCCGGTGGACGGGCCGACCGGGTCGTAGCTCGTGCCCTCGACCGGACCGGCGGGGCCGGTCTGGCCGGCGTGGTTGAAGTACGGGCCGATGGAGAGGATCACCGGCGTCTTCTCGGTCGCGCCCTTGGGGCGCAGGATGTCGGCATGGAGCTTCACGCCGTCGGACGAGGGGATCGTGGCCTGCGTCCAGGTGGCGCCGGCGGGCACGTCGGCGGCGCTCGCGGCGGCCGGGCAGAGGGCGGCGGCGACGACGGCGAGCAGCAGGGCGGGTCGGAGTCTCATGCGGACTGCAACGAACCGCACACAGCTTTCTTGCGGGCTGGGTCATGCTCGCGGCATGCGCCTCGTACGTCAGCTCGTCGCCGTCGTGCTCCTGCCCGGCACGGTGGCCATCCTGATCCCGGCGCTGCTGCTCGGCGACGCCGAGATCGCGCCCTGGCCGCTCGCCCTCCTGGGCGGGGCGGTGCTCGCGTTCGGGCTCTGCATGATCGCCTGGACGGTGGCGCTGTTCGCCGGCGTGGGGCGCGGCACGCTCGCGCCGTGGGACCCGCCCGAGCGGCTCGTCATCCGCGGCCCGTACCGCTACGTCCGTAACCCGATGATCACCGGCGTGGTCTCGGTGCTGCTCGGCGAGGCGGCGCTGTTCGCCTCGCCGGCCGTGCTCGCCTGGGCCGGTTTCGTCTTCGCGCTCAACGCCGTCTACTTCCCGCTGATCGAGGAGCCCGACCTCCGCAGCCGCTTCGGCGCCGACTACGACGCATATGCGTCGCACACTCCGCGCTGGCTGCCGCGGAGGCCTTGAAGCCCGCCGCGGCGGCGGCATAGGCTGAGGCATCGCCGCCACGGCTCCGCGTCCGGTCGCGGGCCTCGTCGCCCGCACACGCCTCCATCGCCTCCTCGACGACGCGGGCCGGGTGACGCTGATCTCCGCTCCGACGGGCAGCGGCAAGACGATGCTGGTCTCCACGTGGCTCAACGGAGGGAGCGAGGTGGCGTGGGTCGGGGTCGAGCGCGACGAGACCGATCCCATCCGCTTCTGGGCGGCGGTGATGGACGCGCTGCGCGCCTCGGGCGCCGTGGCCGGCGACGATCCGCTGGCCACGCTGACGCCCGCACCCGCGGGTGGTCAGGACGAGTTCCTCGCGCGCCTGCTCGACGGGCTCGACCGGCTGCCGCGCGAGCTGACGCTGGTCGTCGACGACCTGCACGAGCTGCGCTCGGCGGCGGCGATCCAGGGCCTCGAGCAGCTGCTCGGCGCGGCGCCGATCCAGCTGCGCACGATCGTCATCAGTCGCCGCGACCCGAAGCTGGCCCTGCACCGCCTGCGCCTCGCCGGCGACCTGCTCGAGCTGCGCGCCGCCGACCTCCATTTCACCGCCGACGAGGCGGGGGAGCTGCTGGCCGGCGCCGGCGTCGACGTCGCGGCGAGCGACGTCAGCCGCCTGCACGAGCGCACCGAGGGCTGGGCGGCCGGGCTGCGGCTGGCGGCCCTGTCGCTCGCGCGCCACGACGCGCCCGCGCGCTTCGTCGCCGAGTTCTCCGGCAGCGAGCGCACGGTCGCCGACTACCTGCTCGACGAGGTGCTCGCGAGCCAGCCGCCCGAGGTGCGCTCGCTGCTGCTGCGCACCTGCATCCTCGAGCGTGTCAACGGCCCGCTCGCCGACCTCTTGACCGGTCGGGGCGACGGCGCCCGGCTGCTGCACGAGCTCGAGGAGGCGAACGCGTTCGTGGTGGCGGTCGACGTCGCGCGCACGTGGTTCCGCTACCACCACCTGCTCGCCGACCTGCTGCGGCTCGAGCTGCAGCGCGAGGCGCCCGAGACCGTCGGCGAGCTGCACCGGCTCGCGGCCGGCTGGCACGCCGAGCACGGCCACGCGGTCGAGGCGATCCGCCACGCGGCCCACGGCCGCGACTGGGAGCTGGCCGGCGAGCTGCTCGGCCGCCACTGGGTCCACCTGCTCCTCGACGGCGAGGATCAGACGCTCGGCGCGCTGCTCGCCGCGCTGCCGGCGGGCCGGATCGACGACGACGCCGAGCTCGCCACCATCGCCGCCGCGGACATGCTCGCCGAGCGCCGCTGGGCCGAGGCCGACGCGCGTATCGCCACGGCCCGGACGGGGCTCCCGGCGCTGCCGGAGGCGCGTCGCCACCGCGCCGAGACCGCCCTCGCCAGCGTGGAGCTGCTGCGCGCGCGCCGGGTCGGCGACCTGGCCGACTCGCTCGAGGACGCGACCGCGCTCCTGCACGGCGACGGCGCGCCGGCCGGCGCCGAGCTCGAGGCGTTCGCGCTGCTGAACCTCGGCATCACCGAGAGCTGGATGCTGCGGCTCGAGGAGGCCGAGCGCCACTGCGAGGCGGGGCTCGCGCTCGCGCGCCGGCTCCAGCGGCCCTATCTGGAGCTCGGCTGCCTGACCACGCTCGGCACCGTCGGCAACCTCACCCGCCGGCTCGACGCCGCGGAGGCGCACCTGCGCGAGGCGATCGCGATCGCGGAGCGGCTGGGCTGGTCGGCGCTGCCGATGGTGGGCGTGACCAACGTCAACCTCGCGGCGGTGACGCTGCAGCGCGGGCGGCTCGAGGAGGCGGAGGAGTTCCTGCGGCGCGCCGGGCCGCTCCTGGCCGGGGCGCCGGAGCCCGCCGCGAGCGTCGGCCTCTGCCACTGCCGCGGCATGCTCGCGCTGGCGCTCGGCGAGTACGCGGACGCGGCCGACGGGTTCCGGGAGGGCGAGCGCATCTCCGACGCGCTGCTCGTGCCGCACTTCCTGGCCGGCGTCCTGCGGCAGTGGCGGCTGCGCGCGCTGATCCGGCTCGGCGACCTCGAGCCCGCCCGCGCCGCGCTCGCCGAGGCGACCAACGAGGCGCAGTGGTGCAGCCTGGCCGCGCAGCTGCGGCTCGCGGACGGCGACGCGACGGGCGCGATCGAAGCGCTCGCCCCGGCGCTCGACGGATCGGCGTTCGCGTTCCATCCCAACCAGCTGATCGAGGCGCTGCTGATGGACGCGCACGCGAGCACGCGCCTGGGCGAGCGCGACGCGGCGGAGCGGAGCGTCGAGCGCGCGCTGGACCTCGCGGAGGGGGAGGGGCTCGCGTGGATCTGGCTGGTGGTCGACGGCGCGCGCGACCTGCTGGCCGCGCACCCGGCCCATCGCACCGGGCACGCCGCGTTCGCCCGTGAGCTCGCCGACCGGCTCGCCGGCGACGGCGGCGCGCCGCGCGAGCTCGCCGAGCCGCTCAACGAGCGCGAGCTGACCGTCCTGCGCTTCCTCCCGACCAACCTGTCGGCGGCCGAGATCGGCGGCGAGCTGTTCCTCTCCGTCAACACGGTCAAGACCCACATGCGCAAGCTCTACGCGAAGCTCGACGTGCACACGCGCGCCGAGGCGGTCGAGCGCGGCCGCTCGCTCGGGCTGCTGGCGCCCTCCCCCCGCGGGTGAGCTTCACCGCGAGGGAATCGTCACCGTCGCCTGAATGCCGAGGCGCCGCGCCTCGTCGGCGTCGACGATCTCGCGGCCGAACGGCGTGAGCGAGACCGGGATCAGCTTGAAGTTCGCCAGGCCGAGCGGGATCCCGATGATCGTCAGGCACATGAGGACGCCGGTGACGAGGTGGCCGATCGCGAGCCACCAGCCGGCGAGCACGAACCAGATGACGTTGCCGATCAGCGAGCCCGCGCCGGCGTCGGGCCGCCGCACGATCGTCCGCCCGAACGGCCACAGGCAGAAGAGCGCGATCCGCGCCGAGGCGATGCCGAACGGGATCGTGATGATGAGGATCAACATGACCAGCGCGGTCAGCGCGTAGCCGGCGGCCATCACGAGTCCGCCGAACACGAGCCAGATCAGATTCAGAAGCAGCCGCATAGGTGGTCGAGACTAGCCCGGAGCGGGTAATTTGCCTCCTCGTGAGGAGTCCGCGTAACCGCAAGCTGTGACCGACCAGGAGCGGCAGGACATCGCGCGCCTGCGGCGCCGGATCGAGGAACTTGACGCGCAGGCGCTCGTGCGCGAGGGGCGCATCACCGAGCTGCTCTCGCAGGCGTTCGACCTCGAGCACGAGATCCGCGACTACGAGGCGATGCGCGACGTGCTCACGCCGACCGAGCTGCGCGCCGGGCCGGGCCTGGAGGTCGAGTGCTCGTTCACGCCCGCCTCCGACGGGGTGGCGGGCGACTTCTACGTCGTGACGCCGGGTCCCGACGAGGACTCGACGATCCTCGCCGTCGGTGACGTGTCGGGCAAGGGCGCCGAGGCGGCGCGGCGGGCGACCTTCGTCCGCACCGCGCTCGCCACCTTCGCCGGCTTCGTGGACGAACCGTGCCAGCTGCTCGAGCTCTCCAACCAGGTGCTGGTCGAGCGCGCCGGGCCGTCCACGATCTTCGTGACCGCGGTCGTCGCCGTACTGCGCCCGCGCGAGGGCCGGCTGACGTGGGCGTCGGCCGGCCACCCGCCGCCGCTGCTGCTCGACAGCGGGGAGCTACTCAATGGCCGCAAGCCCGCGCCGCCGCTCGGCATCGACCCCACGATCACCTGCGAGCCGGGGAACCTGGAGATCGCACCCTCCGCCGGCGTGCTGCTGTTCACCGACGGCCTCACCGAGGCGCACCAATCGCGCCGCGAGTTGTTCGGCGAGCGGCGGCTGACCGAGGTGGTGCAGGAGAACGCGGGTGTGCCGCCGGACGAGCTCGTGCGGCGGCTCGAGTCCGCCGTGCTCGACCACTCAGGGGCGTCGCTCGCCGACGATCTGTGTATCGTCGCCGCCCGCGTGGTGAGCGTGTGACGGAAACCTTCGAGCCAGCGCCCTTCGGCATCGAGCTCGCGCGCGACGGGGCGATTGCGACCGTCGCCGTCCTCGGCGAGCTCGACATCGCGACCACCCCGGAGCTCACGGCCGCGCTCCGCTCGCTGGAGCCCGGCTACGAGACGCTCGTCGTCGACCTATCGCGCTGCACCTTCTTTGCGTCCAGCGGCATCTCGATCCTGCTCGAGCAGAGCCGCCGCGCGAAGGAGGAGGGCTTCGAGCTCGTCGTGATCAAGGCGCCGCCCGAGGTGCAACGGATGTTCGACCTCGCGGGCCTCGACGACAAGCTCACGTTCCGGGATCCGTAGCGCTCCCGACGACCGCGTCGATCATGACCGCGCCGCGCGCCCGCGCGACGGAGACGCGGTGGTGGCCGTCGCGGATCGCGTAGGCGTCACCGACCGCGACCACCGAGATCGGCGGCAGCACCGCGCCGCGATGCTCGGCCAGCCACAGCCGCTGCCAGCGCTTGCGCGCGATCGGGGCGGGCCGGAAGTCGCGATCGAAGAGCGGCGCCTTGTTCGGCTCGAGCGTGCTGCGGATGGCCTCCAGCGGGATCTCATGGAGGCCGAGGCGCAGCCGGGCGCGGCCCTGCAGCTTGCGCTCGTCATAGACGGGCAGCCGCCCGTGTGTCGCCGGCTCGCGACGCACGAAGCGCTTCAGCGCGGCGCGGCGGCGGGAGCGCCGCATCCGCGTGAACGCCCGCTCGGCGTCGACCGGAGGAGAACCTGTCATCAACATGGCTCCATGCTGGGCTGCGAAGGGCCCTCTTACATCGGGAGGACGGAGCGATCTGGCCCTTACCCAGGCCTGAGCTGCCCTTAGCCGGGGGCTAGGCTCGTGCCATGAGCCGCATCGTCGTCATCGGAGCCACCGGCCACGTCGGGACGTACCTGGTGCCGCGCCTCGTCCGGGCCGGGCACGAGGTCGTCGCCCTCAGCCGCGGAGAGCGCGAGCCTTACCTGCCGGCGCCGGAGTGGCGGGCGGTCGAGCGGGTCACCGCCGACCGCGAGGCCGAGGACGCGGCGGGGGCGTTCGGCGAGCGGATCGCCGCGCTGGCGCCGGACGCCGTCGTCGACATGGTCTGCTTCACGCCCGAGTCGGCGAGCCAGCTGCTGGACGCGCTTCGGCCCACCCGCCCGCTGCTCCTGCACTGCGGGAGCATCTGGGTTCACGGCCCGGTCGCGCGGGTGCCGGTCACGGAGGACGAGCCGCGCACCGCCTACGGCGAGTACGGGACCGGCAAGGCGGCGATCGAGGCGCTGTTGCAGCGGGAGACGGTGAGCGGCGGGGTGCCGAGCGCCGTGCTCCATCCCGGCCACATCAGCGGCCCGTGGCCGTCGATCACCCCGGCGGGCAACCTCGACCTCGACGTCTGGCGGCGCCTGGCCGCCGGCGAGCCGCTCACCCTGCCGGGGCTCGGGCTCGGCGTGCTGCACCACGTGCACGGCGACGACGTCGCGCAGGCCTTCGAGCGCGCGCTCACCCGCCCGGCCGCGATCGGGTCGAGCTTCCATGTCGTCTCCGAGCAGGCGATGACGCTGCGCGGCCTCGCCGCGGGGGTGGCCGGGTGGTTCGGCCGCGAGCCGGTGCTCGAGTTCGTCGAGTGGGCGGAGTTCGAGCGCCGCGTCGGCGCCGGCCACGCCGAGGCGACCCGCGAGCACGTCGCGCGCAGCATCGCCGCGAGCATCGACCGCGCCCGCGAGGTCCTCGGCTACCAGCCGCGGTTCAGCTCACTCGACGCCCTGCGCGAGTCGCTGCGCCGTCTCGTGGCGGACGGCGCCGTCGACGTGGGCGATCAGGCGTTCTGAGCCCAGTCCTGATTGCAGCCGCCGAGATGCGGGTGGAACGTGCTCAGCCGATCTTCTCGGCCAGCTCGACGATGATCCCCTCGGGGCCGCGGAGGTAGCAGAGCCGGTAGCTGTTGCCGAAGTCGACCAGCTCGCCGACGAGCTCGGCCCGCAGGCGGGCGATCGTGGCCTCGATGTCGTCGACGGCGAAGCAGAGGTGGCGGAGACCGCGGGTGTTGGCGGGCCCGTGCGCGTCGCCCTCGGCCGGCGGCGCGTTGAACTGGATCAGCTCGAGCCGGCTGTGGCCGTCCGGGGTCTGCAGCATCGCCGCGTCGTTCTCGACGCCCTCGAGCCCCACGATGCGGTCCACCTCCGCGCCGCCGACCGAGAAGCGACCCTGGACCTCGAGCCCGAGCGCGGTGAAGAACTCGATCGCGCCCGCGAGGTCGTCGACGATCACGCCGACGTGATCCATCCGCTGGAGGGTCATGAGATCGATGCTAGGGCTCGCGCACGAGCGGCCTGGCGGACGAGGTGGTCGCGCTCGGCGACGTTCGCGGCCCGGCGCGAGGCCTCGGCGTAGGCGGTGGCCGCGGCGGGCAGGTCGCCGTCGAGCTCGTGCAGGTATGCGCGGACGGCGTGCCAGCGGTGGCGGTCGCCGATGACGTCGCGCAGGCGGTCGGTCTCGCGCAGGCCGGCGGAGGCGCCGAGGACGTGCCCGACGGCGACCGCGCGGCCGAGCACCGCGGCAGGGTCCTGGCGCACGGGCTCGTCGGTCAGCGCGACGAGCTCGTCGTACCAGCCGAGGATCTGCGGCCAGTCGGTCTCCTCGGCGCTCGCCGCGTCGTCGTGCAGTGCGGAGATCGCGGCCTCGACCTGGTAGCGGCCCGGGCGCTCCATGGCGAGCGCCGACTGCAGCACGCGCACGCCCTCGGCGATCTCCCGCGTGTCCCACAGGCCGCGGTCCTGGCGGTCGAGCGTGACGATGCGGCCCTCGCCGTCGAGCCGCGCCGGGAGGCGGGCGTGGTTCAGGAGCATCAGCGCGAGCAGCCCGCGCGCCTCGGGCTCGTCGGTGGCGAGCGTGAGCTGGCGGGCGAGCCGGATCGCCTCGCCGGCGAGATCGATCCGGTCCGCGTGGCCGGCCGTGTAGACGAGGTAGAGCACGCGCAGCACGACGGCGAGGTCGCCGGGCTGGTCGAGGCTGCGCCCGCGCACGGTGCGCTTGGCGCGGCTGATCCGCTGCGCCATCGTCGCCTCGGGGACGTAGAAGGCGTCGGCGATCTCGCGCGTGGTGAGGCCGCCGACGGCGCGCAGGGTCAGCGCGACCTGGGAGGCGGGCGCGAGGTCGGGGTGGCAGCAGCAGAAGAGCACGAAGAGCGTGTCGTCGCCCTCCTCCGTGGGGCCCGGCGGCGGCTCGGCGTAGACCGTCTCCTCGCGGCGCTGCCGGGCGACCTCGCTGCGGCGGGCGTCGACAAGCCGGCGCGTCGCGACCGTGGTCAGCCACGCGCGCGGGTCGTCCGGCGCGTGCTCGGGCCAGACCCGCAGCGCCTCCAGCAGCGCCTCCTGGAGCGCGTCCTCGGCGGCGTCGAAGTCCTCGCCCCGGCGCACCAGCCCCGCGAGCACCCGCGGGACGAGTGCGCGCAGCGCGGCTTCGTCGCTCAGTCGCACGGCTCGTGGGACATGATCTCCCGGACGTCGATCCACTCGTACATCGGCTCGCCGCGCGGACCGGGCTCGGACGACACGTACGCCGCGACGTCGAGCGCGCGCTCGCGGGAGTCGACGTCGATCATGAACCAGCCGGCGATCAGGTCGCTGGTCTCGGGGTGCGGGCCGTCGGTGGTGACGGGCGCCGCGTCCGGGCCGCCGTAGCGCACCCAGGTCCGCGCCGGCGTGAGCGCCTCCACGCCGACGTACTCGCCGTTCTCCTGGAGCATCTCGCTGACCTGCCGCTGGAAGGCGATGTGCGCCTCGATGTCCTCGGGCGCCCACTGATCCATCGGGGGGAAGGAGTGGTGCGGCTCCGGGCCGCCGCGGTAGTGCTTGAGCAGCAGGTACTTCGGCATCGTGTGTCTCCTCGTGTCGGGGGCCTCTCACATGGTGAGCGGAGCCGACGGACGATTCTCGACATGCGGCCCTCAGCCGGCGCCACCGGCCTCGGCGACCTGGCGGTACAGCGGCTGCTCGCGACGGATCAGGTCGGGGTTGGTGCCGATCGCGAGGGACAGCTCGAGCGTGAGCACCTGCAGCGCCACGGCGCCGGCCAGGAGGGCTTCGGCGCGCGTGGCCGCGTCCGGCGGCGCAAGCTCGACGGTCGGCATCTCCAGGACGCCGGTGGCGGCCGCGACGTCGGCGCTGCGCCGGTCGCGCTCGTCTCGGTGCTCGGGGTCGAAGCGCAGCAGCACGAGTCCGGTGTCGCGATCCGCCGCGGGCAGGTGACCGTGGAGCACCTTCTCTGCGCCGAGTGGGGTGGTGGGGATGTGGATGGCCTCCTCGAGCTTGAGGGCCAGCTCGGAGGCGGTGATCTCGTCGACGCCGGATCCGACCACCAGCAGGCGTCGGCAGCCGGCGAGCCGCTCCGCCTGCTCGTGGCGCTCGGGTCGGGCGGCGAGCTGCGCGGCGATCAGCGCCTGCGCTCGCTTCGGATCCAGCCCCGCGAAGAGGGCGTGCAGGAGCAGAGGCGAGAGGTAGGCGACCGTGTGGCACCACGACCGGTCGTGCAGCGGCGTGGCGATCGGCTCGACGCCGGCCGGCACGCCCTCCGGCTTGGCGGTGATGAGCACGACCTGCGCGCCGGCCTCGCTCGCGCCGCGAGCGGCCTCGAGGGTCGCCGGCGTGCCGGCTTCGTGGGAGATCGCGACGACGAGGCCTCGGCTCGGGGGAGCCAGCCGGGCCTCGAACGCGTCGCGGGCGGCGAGCGTCGCGCCAGGCGCCGCGTCGCCGGCGATGGCGCGCGCCGCGCGGGCGGCGTGCTCGCTGGTGCCGCAGCCGGTGAAGAGCACAGGCTGGTCGGCGTCGATCGCCGCGCGGATCCGCGAGGCGAGGCGGGCGGCGGCATCGCTGCCGGCGATCTGGACGGGCAGCTCCGGCTCCGCCCAGATCATCTCTTCCATGATCCACGGGGGACCGGTGCGCAGTTCGGGTTCGTAGCTCATGTCAACGGCTCCTCCCTCATATCGGTCGCTAATATATCGGTGATGCTGGCTCCGCTGGTACGCACGTCGCTGGCCGAGGGCGCGTACGAGGTGCTCGTCCGCGCGATCGTGTCCGGGGAGCTGGCGCCGGGCGCCCGGATCCGCGACGGCGAGCTGGCGGAGCAGCTTCAGATCAGCCGCATGCCGGTGCGCGAGGCGCTCAAGCGCCTGGAGCTCGAAGGCCTCGTGGAGAGCATCCCGAACCGCGAGACCCGCGTCGCGCCGATCCGCGCCGAGCGCGCGGCACAGGCGTTCCCGGTGATCGCGGCGCTGCAGGCGCTCGGCGCGCGGCTCGGCGTGCCGGCGCTCAGCACCGCCGACGACGAGCGCATGGAAGCACTCGACCGCGACCGGACCCGCGCGCTGCGCGAGGGGGACGTGATCGCCGCCATCGAGCTCGACGACGCCTTCCACGGCGTGGTGCTCGCCGCGGCCGCCAACGACGAGCTCATCCGCGCGCTCGAGCGGCTGATGCCGCAGATCCGCCGGCTCGACGTCCTGCACTTCAGCCGGCTTGCGCGTGAGGACGCGAGTCTCGACCACGCCGACATCCTCGCCGCATGCCGTCGGCGAGACGCGCAGACCGCCGCGGAGCTCGTCGAAGCCAACTACCTGCGCCTGGGCGAGCAGATGGCCGCGATCCTCGAGCCCCATGGCTGAGCGGGTGTGGGCGGCCGTCGACGAGGACGTCTTCGGCGCCCACCCGGAGTACGTCGCGCTGATCGTGCTCGCCGAAGGCATCGGCAACGCGCCGAGCGACGACGACTCCTCGGCCGTGCTCGACGACGCCGAGCAGCATCTGCGCGCACGCGGGCTCACGCGACCGGCCGACGACCCGCACATCGCCGCGTGGCGCGCCGCGTTCTCGGCCTTCGGCGCCAAGCCCAGCAAGTACCCGTGCTCGGCCGAGGCGCTCGCCTCGCGCGTCCTCAAGGGCGGGCCGCTCCCGCGCGTCAACGTGCTCGTCGACCTCTACAACGCCGTCAGCGTCCGGTCGCTCACGCCGATCGGCGGCGAGGACCTCGACCACCTGCAGGGCGCGCTGCGCCTCACGATCGCCGACGGCGAGGAGCACTTCGACGGCCACGACGGAGCGCCGCGCCCGGGCGAGATCGTCTGGCGCGACGACGACGGGGTGACCTGCCGGCGCTGGAACTGGCGCCAGGGCGTCCGGACGCGGCTGACCGACGCCACCACCCGCGCGTTCTTCGTGTTCGACCGCCTCCCCGGGCTCACGGAGCGCGATCTCGACGACGCCGCCTCGCAGCTGGAGTCGCTCCTGAAGGAGCGCTGGCCCGGCTGCAGCACCGAGATCATCCGGCTCCGCCGCGGATAGCCGCGTCGAGCGGGACCCGCTCGGCGGTCAGGTCGGTCAGCGGTCGATGCGGTAGCGGATGTGGGTGGCCAGAGGCGAGTGCAACACCTCGACGGGCTCCATCGCCAGGGAGTCGACACCGTCGAAGATCCGCTCGCCGGACCCGAGCAGGACCGGTGCGATGTCGAGCGTGAGCTCGTCGACGACCCCGGCGACGAGCGCCTGCCGCACGGCCGAGGCGCCGCCCGCGATGTCGACGCCGTCGTCGCCGGCCGTCTCGCGCGCCTGGGCGTAGGCGGCGTCGAAGCCGTCGGTGACGAAGTGGAAGGTCGTCCCGCCCTCCATCTCGATCGCGTCGTGCGCGTGGTGCGTGAGCACGAACACCGGTGCGTGGTACGGGGGCTCGGGCCCCCACCAGCCGCGCCAGTCCTCCTCCCACTCGCCGCGGATCGGCCCGAACATGTTGCGGCCCATGACGTACGCGCCGCGCGGGCGCATGAGCCAGCCGGCGGCCGTCGCGTCGGCCTCGTTGGCGCGCTCGTCGCCGAGGTGCCAGGTGTGGAGCTCCCGTCCGCGCTTCCCGAGCGGGTGCTCGCGACTCTGGTCCGGCCCGGCGACGAAGCCGTCGAGCGAGATCGACATGTGGCAGGTGGTCGGTGTCATGTGGACCTCGCGAACGCTAGCGGTTGCCCGATTCGATGGCCGACCGGACGGTTTACTGCGTCGCCCACTGCGCGTAGGGTGCGGCCGTGGAGCCCACGCGCGAACAGGAGTGGGCGGTCGCGGAGCCCGCCGCCCGCGCCGTCGTCGTGGAGCCCGGCCCCGTGAGCCCGGCGCAGGCGCAGATCCTGATGCTGCAGCGCCATGCCGGTAACCGGGCGGTCGGCCGGCTCCTGCGCGCACGCCGGCTCCAGCGCGACGACCTCGACCAGCCTGTGCCGCTCGACGACAAGAAGCCGGCGGGCGCCGGGGACCGCTTCGACAGCCTCGACCCCGGCAACGCCGCCTCGAGCCCCGCCGGCGTGCTCCAGAAGATCAACCCAGCGGCGCCCGCGTTCACAAAGTACCCGTGCACGCAGAACTGTCCCGCCGCGGCATCCGCCGCCCAGGCCTACTTGCTGAGCGGGGCGATCCCGTCGTCGGCGTGCAGCCCGCTGAACGAGCCCAAGGGCTACGAGATCTCGCCCGGCCCGGAGAGCTGGGCAGCGACGGGCAAGGGCTGGCCGGACGCCTGGAAGGGGATCCAGGCCGCGACGAGCACGCACGGCACGCAGGTGATCGTCGAGGCCGACCGCGGGCCCAACAAGCCGGAGACCCTCACGCAGTGGCATTACTTCGTGGTGATGAACGCCCACGGCCACCGCGTCGCGGTCGACGCGTTCCTCGGCGAGGTCGACGCCGACGTCGGGCACTACGCCGGGAGGCTCGGTGCCAAGAGCTACAGCTACACGAGCGAGCGGGTGACCGCGAAGCCGGTCCGCCCGTGACCACCGACCCCGGAAACACAAAAGGCCCGCAAAAGCGGGCCTCTTGAGAGAGCGGCTGAAGGGACTCGAACCCTCGACCTTCTGCATGGCAAGCAGACGCTCTAGCCAACTGAGCTACAGCCGCGTGTCGCCCGCAGAATAGCGGTCGTCACGTTGCCCATCGGGGCTCCTGCCGGGTTGAGGGGAGAACGGCGGCGCGCAGCATGGTCACGAGCACGGCGATGGCCCCGGCCGCGCCGGCGAGCGCGAAGGCGGCCTGCGGGCCGGCGTGGTCGGCGAGCGCGCCCGCGGCCGCGGCGCCGACCGCGGCGCCGACGCCCGCCGCGGTGGCGAGCCAGGCGAACGCCTCGGTGACGGTGCCGGCCGGGGTGGCCTGCTCGACCATCGCGTAGACGCACGCGTAGGTGGGCGCGATCGCTGCGCCGGCGACGAGCAGCACGGCGCCGAGGGCGACGAGGCTGCCCGCGGCGGCGAGCGCGAGGTGGCCGGCGGCCAGGAACGCGAGCATGAGCGCGAGCCCGGCGCCGCTCGCCGGGCCGCCGCCGAGGCGCGCGGCCAGCGTGCCGCCGATCAGCGAGCCGGCGCCCCACAGCGCGAGCAGCGGCGCGGCGACGCCGGCCTGGGCGCCCGCGGCCGCGGTGACCGCGACCTCGACGGCCCCGAACAGCACGCCGATGCTGCCGAGCACGAGCACGAGGACCCGCATCGCCGGGGAGCGCAGCGAGCCGCCGCGCTCCCGCGCCAGCGCCTCCTCCGGCCGCCACGAGCGCGATGCGGGGTCGCGGGCGAACACGGCGGTGGCGACGAGCAGCGCGGCGCCGCCGAGCGCGAGCGCCGCGCCGGTCGACCACAGCGCGCCGAGCCCGAGCGCGATCGGCGGCCCGGCGACCCAGGTGAGCTCGACCGCGGCGGCCTCGACGGCGTAGGCGCCGCGCGCGGCGGCGGGGTCGGGGAGCAGGCCCGGCAGCAGCGCGCGCAGGCAGGCGCCGACCGGGGGAGAGGCGAGCCCGACGCCGGCCGCCAGCGCCAGCAGCACGCTGACTGGCACGCCGACCGGCAGCGCGCCGATGACCGCCAGCAGCAGTGCGGCGGCGCCCGCGCTGACGAGCAGCACCGCTCGCTGCCCGCGGCGGTCTACGAGCCCGCCCAGCCACGGCCCGCCGACGCCGAGCGCGACCGCGTAGGCGCCGCTGACCGCGCCGGCCGCCGCGAACGAGCCGGTCAGGTGCTGCGCGTGGACCAGCAGCCCGATGCTGAGCGTGGTGAGGGGTAGCCGGGCGACGATCGAGATGACGAGCAGGCGACGAGCGCTTGACGCGACGGAGGGCATGCCGCGATAGTTGCGCCTAACTGGTGCGCATGGAAGATCCAGTTTCGTGCCTGTGAACGAGACCAGTCAGCCGCTCGAGCTCCTCCTCTCGGTGTCGAGGGACGGCGAAGGCACGCTCGGCGCGCAGATCGAGGAGGGGCTGCGGCAGGCGATCCGTACCCGTGCGGTCAAGCCCGGCGCCGCCGTCCCGAGCACCCGCGACCTCGCCCGCCAGCTCGGCGTCTCCCGGCGCGTGGTGGTCGACGCCTACGGCCAGCTCGCCGCCGAGGGCTACCTGAGCCTCCGGCAGGGCGCGCGCCCGCGCGTGTCGGACGCACCCGCCGCCGCCAACGGGCACGACCCGGCGCCCGCGCCGCCGCCACCCCCGCGCTTCGACTTCCGCCCCAGCGTCCCCGATGTCTCGAGCTTCCCGCGCGCCGCCTGGTTGCGGGCCACCCGCGAGGCGCTCGCGACGATGCCCGACGCCGACCTCCAGTACGGCGACTGGATCGGCCTCGAAACGCTTCGGCAGGCGCTCGCCGACTACCTCGGGCGCGTCCGCGGCGTGGTCGCCGATGCCTCGCGCGTCGTCATCACCAGCGGCTACACGCAGGCGCTCACGCTCCTCTGCCACGCGCTCGCCACCGGCGGAGCCCGCCGCATCGCGATCGAGGACCCGGCCAACCCCGAGCAGCTGCTGATCGCGCGCCGCGCCGGCCTCGAGCCCGTCCCGATCGCGGTCGACGATGACGGCCTGCGCGTGCAGGAGCTCACCGACGAGGACGCCGTCGTCCTCACGCCCGCGCACCAGCACCCGACCGGCGCCGTCCTCTCCGGCGAGCGCCGCGCCGCGCTGCTCGCCTGGCTGCGCGACCGCGACGCCCTGGCGATCGAGGACGACTACGACGCCGAGTACCGCTACGACCGCGCGGCGATCGGCGCGCTCCAGGGCCTCGAGCCCGACCGCGTCGCCTACGCCGGCTCGGCCAGCAAGACGCTCGCGCCCGCGCTGCGGCTCGGCTGGCTCGTCGTCCCGCCGCCGCTGCTCGAGGCGATCCGCAGCGAGAAGTACCTGGCCGACATGGGCACCGAGCGGATCGGCCAGCAGGCGTTCGCGCACTTCCTCGAGCGCGGCGAGCTCGACCGCCACCTGCGCCGCATGCGCGGCCGCTACCGCGCCCGCCGCGACGTCCTCGTGCAGGCGCTCGCCGACGAGCTCCCCGACGCCACCGTCAAGGGCATCGCCGCCGGCCTGCACGTGACCGTCGAGATCCCCGGCGTCGACGAGCGCGCGCTCGCCGAGGAGGCCGCCCGCCGCCGCATCCGCTTCAACACGATGCTCGACTACCGCGACCCGGCGCCGCCTGGTCCCGGCACCCTGATGCTCGGCTACGGCCAGCTCGCCGAGCCGGCGATCCGCGCGGGCGTCCGCGAGCTCGCCGCCGCTGTCACCAGCGCGCGAGCTTCCACACCTCCGGCTGCGGCTCTCCCTCCGCACCGACCTCCGCGAAGATCGCCACCGCGCACTTGAGCTCCTCCATCGCCGCCTCGTGCCGACCGGCGTTGTGCAGGAGGTCGGCGAGGTTGTTGTGCAGCGCCGCCTCGCGGTGGCGGTCGCCCTGCGCGGCGCACAGTGCGAGCGCGGCGCGGGTCAGCTCCAGCGCCGGCTCGAGCTCGCCGCGGGCGCGGTGGGCCAGGGCGAGGTTGTTGAGCGCGGCGACGCGCGCGCCCGGGTCGCCGGTCGCCTCCGCGAGCTCGAGGCTGCGGCCGAGGTGCTCGAGCGCGTCGGCCGCCGCGCCGCCGCTGGTGGCGAGCGCGCCGAGCAGGTTGTGGGCCTGGCCGAGCGCGCGCGGGTCGCCGGCCTCCTCGGCCAGCGCGCGGGCGCGCTCGGCGAGCTCGGCCGCGCGCGCCGGGTCGCCGCCGTCGTGCGCGCTCAGCGACAGGTCGGCGAGGATCCGCGCCCGCCGCGCGGGCTCCGTCTCCGCCGCGAGCGCGGCCTCGAAGTGCGCCGTCGCGAGCGCCCACTCGCCGCGCCGGTGGCGAACCTGCCCGAGCCGGTGCTCGATCGCGCCGACGCCGTCCGGCGCCGCGTGCGCCGCGGCCGTCTCGTAGGAGGCCAGCGCGGCGCCGTACTCGCCCTGCAGCGTCTGCAGGTCCCCGATCGCGGCGTGCAGCGAGGCGGGCTCCGGGTCCCCGACCGCCAGCGCCGCCCGCAGGTGCTCCAGCGCTTCGGCGTTGGCGAACAGCGCCCGCGCGTGCTCGGCGGCGCGGCGGTAGGCGGCGGCCGCCTCGGCGTCGCGCCCCGCAAGCCGCAGGTGGCGCGCGATCTCTCCAGCGCGATCGGCGACCAGCAGCCGCCCGCCGAGCAGCGCGTCCGCCACGCGCCCGTGCAGGAGCCGCCGCCGCGCGAGGCCGGTCTCGTCCGCCACCAGCCGCCGCAGCTGCTCGTGGGCGAAGTCGTAGTCGTAGCGGCCCTCGCGCACGAGCCCGCGGCGGACGAGCTCCTCGAGCGCGGTCACGGTCTCCTCGTCGCCGCGGCCGGACGCGGCGCGCACGGTGTCGACGTCGAACGAGCGGCCGATGACCGCCGCCGCCGCGAGCACCTGGCGCGCGGTCTCGCTGACCGGCTCGAGGCGCGCCAGCAGCAGCTCGCGCGCACCCGCGGGGAGCGTCCAGTCCGGGTCGGCGCCGAGCGAGTTGAGGTACTCGACGAGCAGGAACGGCAACCCCTCGGTCTCCTCGTAGAGGCGGTGCGCGAGCGCCTCCGGCCCGCCCGCGGCCTCCAGCAGCTCGCCGACCTCGCCCTCGCCGAGCCGCGCCAGCTCGATCGCCGACCCGCCGACCCGCCGCAGCGGCTCGCGCGAGGTCAGCAGGACGAGCAGGCGCCGGCCCGCGAGCCGCCGCGCGCCGTAGGTCAGCAGCCCGCGCGTCGCCTCGTCGGCCCACTGGACGTCGTCGATCACGAGCACGCCCGGCACCGGCCCCGCCGCGGCCGCCGCGAGCGTCTCCCACACGCCGTCGAGGAAGCGCGCCTGCGCGGCCGGCCCGTCCAGCGGCGGGGGAGGGGAGGCGCTCAGATCGCTCAGCAGCCGCGACGCCTCGCCGAGCGCGCGCTCGCCCACCGTTGCCACCCACGCGTCGTCCTCGCGCAGCCGCCCGCGCAGCGCCTCGACCAGCGGGCCGTACGCGAGCGCCGCCTCCTCCTCGTAGGCGCGCCCGCCGAGCACCGCCGCGCCGCGCGTCCTCAAGACCGCCACCAGCTCCTCGGCCAGCCGCGTCTTGCCGATCCCCGCCTCGCCCTCCAGCAGCACGACGCGCCCGTCGGCCGCGATGCCGTCGTAGGCGCCGAGCAGCGCCGCCCACTCGCGCGCCCGCCCGACCAGCGGCGCGCGCCCAACCCTCAGGTAGGGGTCTGACCCCTTGAGGGTTGGTGCAGTCTCGAGCGTGCCCTCGCTGATCGCCTCGTACAGCCGCGTCGTGTCCTCGAGCGGCGGTACCCCCAGCTCGCGCGACAGCGTACGCACGCACTCGCGGTACTGGGCGAGCGCCGCGGCGCGGTCGCCCTGCTCGGCGTAGAGCCGGATCAGCGCCCGGTGCGCGGGCTCGTGCAGCGGGTCGAGTTCGAGCCAGCGCCGCGCCACTGCCACGTCGCCCGTCTCCTCGACCAGCCGCGCCAGCACGAGCGCCAGTTCGCGCCGCAGCCCGTCCGCCTCGGCGCGCTGCCAGTCCTCGAACGCCGGCGCGTCGCGCAGCCCGAAGCCCTCGAGGAAGTGGCCCCGGAAAACACGCGCCGCGTCGCCCGCCCGGCCCTCGGCCGCGGCGGCCCGGAAGGCGTCGACGTCGACCCGCAGCCCGGCGCTGCGCACGAGCGAGACGCTGTCGCGTGTCGCGCCCACGAAATCGGCGCCAACCGCGGAGCGCAGCGCTGACAGCGTCCGCCGCAGCGCCCCGCGCGCGTGCTCGGCGTCGTGCTCCGGCCACAGCAGCTCGGCCAGCACGTCGCGCGGCCGCGGGCGGTCGGCGAGCGCCAGGACCGCGAGCAGCGCGACCGCCTTGCGGGTGTCGAACGCCACGGTCGCGCCGTCCCGCTCGACCCGCGGGGGACCCAGGAGCATTACGTCGACCGGCGCCACCGCGCGCACCGTAACGATTTCTGGACGCGCCAGGGCGAAGCTCCGCCCTGCGATGACGCTCTTCGAACACACCGAGCAGATCCACCGCCCGGTCGAGGATGTCTTCGCGTTCCTGGCAGACCCGACCAACCTCCCCCGCTGGCAGATGACCCTGATCGCCGTGCGCCCCCACCGTCGCGGCCCGCTCCGTCCCGGGGTCGAGGTGACCGAGACCCGGCGCTTCCTCGGCCGGACCATGGAGACGACGTGGGTCTGCACGGAGCACCGCCCCAGCCGCCGCTCGGTGATCGAGAGCGACGAGGGCCCGGTACCGTTCCGCGGCATCTGGGACCTGGAGGCGGACGGCGGGGCTACTCGGTTCACCTGGACCCTGGAGACCGGTGGCCTCGCCGCCCGCCTTGCGAACGCGGTCGCCGCCCGGATCGCGCGGCAGGAGCTGGCCGAAGACGTCTTGCGCCTGAAGCGGTTGCTCGAACAGAATCCGGCATGAACGCGAGGCGGCCCCGCCGCATGACGTGGATCGCTCCGGCGCTGGCCCTCGGGTTCGTCATCGCCCACCAGGTCGCGTATGGCAGCGCCGACGCCGCCCAGTGGACGTTCGGCATCGGCTTCGTGGTCTACGCCGCGGTCGGCGGGCTGATCGCCGACCGCTACCCGCGCAACCCGGTCGGATGGCTGTTCTGCGTGATCGGGGTTGTCTTCGCCGCCGGCGACTTCCTGTCCGACTACGCCGATCGCGGAGGCAACCCCGGCGCGACCGCGCTGGCGGTCTTCAATACCGTGACCGGCCCGACCACGCTCGTGATCCTCGCGCTCGCGCTGATGCTGTTCCCGACCGGCCGCTACCTGAGCGCGGGCTGGCGCCGCGCCGGCATCTTCGTGATCGCCGCCAACGCCGTCGTCTCGCTCGTGCTGGCGCTCGAGCCTGGCAAGCTGTTCGCGAACTCGGGCGTCGAGAACCCACTCGGGGTCGACGCTGCGGCGGGGCTGCTGCACGCGCTCGCCGACGCCGGCGGGCTCGTGGCCGCCGCGACGGTGCTGATCGCGCTCGCCGCGATCGTCGCGCGCTTCCGCGCCGCGCGCGGAATCGAGCGCCAGCAGCTCAAGTGGCTGGCGCTGCTGGCCGTGGTCGGCGTGGCCGCGCTCGCGCTCCTGCTGGTGATCGCCCAGTTCGCGAACCTCGACACCGGCACGGGCCAGGCGGTGGCGGGGGTGGTGCTCGGTCTGCTCAGCATGGCGCCGGCGCTCGCCGCCGCGGTGGCGATCCTCCGCTACCGCCTCTACGACGTCGACGTCGTCATCAACCGCGCGCTGGTCTACGGCGCGCTCACGGCGCTCCTGGGCGCCACCTACCTCGGGCTCGTGTTGCTGATCGGGCTGGCGGTGGGGCAGTCCGGCTTCGCCGTGGCCGCGTCCACGCTGGCGGTCGCCGCGCTGTTCCGGCCCGCACGGGCGCGTGTGCAGGAGACGGTCGATCGCCGCTTCTACCGCCGCCGCTACGACGCGGCGCAAGCGCTGGCAGGCTTCGGCGCCCGCCTGCGCGACCAGGTCGAGATCGACGCGCTCAGCCGCGAGTTACGCGGCGTCGTCGACGAGTGCTTGCAGCCGGCGCACGTCTCGCTGTGGCTGCGCGCTGTGCGCTGAACGCTCAAGGAAAGTTCCGCGGCGCAACACCGAGTAGACCGGTTGAGGGTCGGGAATGAGAGCGCTAACAGGGCGGACATTGGGAGGCGTTCAACATGCATGCAGTGACACCCAGGGCCGAGAGGCGGCAGAGGGCGACCGTGACGGCCTCGTGACGGCCGGCGGGCTGCCACGCCTCGAGCCATCGACCTTGCGCCGCCTCGGCGGCGCCGCGCGCCCGTCGCTCGCCGAGCGGCCCGCCGTCGGCATCGTCCACCTCGGCATCGGCGCCTTCCACCGCGCCCACCAGGCCGTCTACACCGCCGACGCGGTCGAGCGCGCCGGTGGCGACTGGGGCATCCTCGGCGTCGCGCAGCGGCGGCCGGCGGCGGTCGACGCGCTCGGCCCGCAGGACGGGCTGTTCAGCGTGCTCGAGCGCGGGCCCGAGGAGGACGCCGTGACGGTCATCTCGGCGGTCCGCGACGTGCTGCTCGCGCCGCGCGAGCCCGACCGCCTGAGCGAGGCGATCGCCGACCCGGGCGTCCACGTGGTCACGCTGACCGTGACCGAGAAGGCCTACCCGCGCGACCGCGCCACCGGCGGGCTGCGGCTCGACGACCTGGAGGTCGCCTCCGACCTCGCGGGCGGCGCGCCGCGCACCGCGATCGGGCAGCTCGCCCGCGGCATCGCGCTGCGGGCGCAACGCGAGGAAGCGGGGCCGCTGACGCTCCTCTCCTGCGACAACCTGCCGCGCAACGGCGTCGTGCTGCGCCGGCTCGTCCACGATTTCTGCGCGCGCATGAACGGCGGCGCCCGCACGCTGGAGTGGCTCGAGCGCCACGCGCGCTTCCCGAGCACGATGGTCGACCGCGTGGTGCCCGCCACCACGCCCGGCGACCGCGAGGAGGTCGCGCGCCGGCTCGGCCTCGAGGACCGCGGGGCGGTCGTCGCCGAGCCGTTCCGCCAGTGGGTGATCGAGGACGCCTTCGCCGGCCCGCGCCCGGCCTGGGAGCAGGTCGGCGCGCTGATCGTGCCCGACGCCGGCCCGCACGAGGCGGTCAAGCTGCGGCTGCTCAACGGCACCCACTCGATGCTCGCCTACGTCGGCGGTCTGGCCGGCGCGCGCACCGTCGCCGGTGCGTGGGGCGACCCGTCGGTGGCGGCCGTCGGCGCGCTGCTCGGCGACGAGGACCTCGAGCCGACGCTCCCCGAGGCGCCGGGCATCGACATCGCGGCCTACCGCGCCGAGCTCGGCCGGCGCTGGATCAACCCGCGGATCGCCCACCGCCTGGAGCAGATCGGCGCCGACGGCTCGCAGAAGCTGCCGGCGCGCTTCGCGGAGCCCGCGCGCCGGCGCCTCGCCGACGGCGCGCCGCCGCGCTGGATCGCGCTGGTGATGGCCGCGTGGGCGCGCCACCTGCGCGGGGGCGAGTCCGGGCTCCCGGTGCGCGACCCCGGCGCCGAGCCGGTGCAGCGCGCGCTCGCGGCCGCGCACGGCCATCGCGACGAGGCGGCGGCCGTGCTGGCGGTGCTGGGGGAGGACGTCGCCGGCGCCGAGCCGATGTCGGACCTCGTGGTCGACTGGCTGGGTCGCATCGACGCCGACGGCATCGCGGGTGCGCTCAAGGAGGCCGTGCGCGGCTGACCTTGACACACCATAACGAATTCCGTTATAAAACGATCTTGTTATGGCAGATGAGCAGCTCGACGCAGTCTTCGGTGCGCTCGCCGATCCGACCCGCCGCGCGATCCTCGCGCGGCTCAAGGGCGGAGAGGCCAGCGTCGCCGAGCTCGCCGCGCCGTTCGCGATGTCCCAGCCCGCCGTCTCGCGCCACCTCAAGGTGCTCGAGCAGGCGGGGCTGATCTCGCGCAGCCGCAAGGCGACCATCCGGCTCAGCCACCTCCGGGCCGGGCCGCTGCGCAACGCCACCCAGTGGCTCGCGGGCTACCGCGAGTTCTGGGCCGAGAGCTTCGACCGCCTCGACGAGCTGCTGACCACGCTGCAGGACGACCCGAAAGGAGCCCACCATGGGCGAGACAACGATGATCGCTGAGCCAGGCGTGCCGCAGGTCGTGATGACCCGCGAGTTCCGCGCGTCGCCGGACGTGCTGTTCCGCGCCTACACCGAGCCGGAGCTGATCTCGCAGTGGTGGGGCCCGCGCCGCTTCGCGACGAAGGTCGACCGCTTCGATCTCCGCCACGGCGGCGAGTGGCGCTTCCTCAACGTCGACGACGACGGCAACGAGTACGGCTTCCACGGCCTGTTCCACGGCACCCCGACGGTCCACGGCGGCCTCGTGCAGACGTGGGAGTTCGAGGGCGCGCCCGGGCACGTCCACCTCGAGACGGCGTCGTTCGAGGAGCACGACGGCGGCACCCGCCTGACGCTGACCGCCTCGTACCCGTCAGTCGAGTCGCGCGACGCGGCGTTCAGCGAGGGGATGGAGAGCGGCGCGCGCGAGACGCTGGACCGCCTCGACGAGCTGACCGCCACGCTGCAGCCGGCGTAGCGGGTCCGCGCACGGACCCGGCGCAGGCGTGACCCACGGCGGCGCCGCTCAGTCGGCGCCGCCGTAACGATTCCCAGACGGGCGGGGAGGACGCTGCAGCCCTTGCGGCCGTTCCACCTGTCCGAAGAGAATCGGTTGTGATGAGCGTGAGGCGCCTCGCGTGGCCTCTCTTCGGCCTCTGGATCGCGCTGGCGATGGCAGCGATCGTGCTGCAGGCCGCCGTCGGCGATGCCTTCAACGCCGCGATCGCGCCGGTGCTCGTGGTGCTTGCGGCGGTCGGCCTCCTCCTGTGGCTGCGCCGGCCCGAGAACGCGATCGGGCCGATCCTGCTCGTCCTCGCGATCCTGATCACTTTCTCCATCGCCGCGGAGGGCACCTACCGGCAGTGGGACGGGGATCCCACGCCGCCGCTCGCGGTCCGCGCGCTGGTCGCCCTCGACGAGACCTTCGGGCTCCTGTGGCTGACCGCCATCGGGGTCCTGCTGCCGCTGGTCTTCCCGACCGGCCGGCTGCTCTCGCCCCGCTGGCGGCTCGTGCTGTGGAGCACCGGCGTCGTGCTGGTGCTGGCCATGGTCGGCACCGCCCTGGGGCCCGAACACCTCGACTGGGGGACGCACGGCGGCATCGACAATCCGCTCGGCGTCGGCGGCACGGCCGGCGTCGTCCTCCGTGCGCTCTCGAACGGAGGCGAGGTGGTCTTCCTGCTCCTCATCCTCACTGCGTTCGCGGGGCTCGGGATCCGCGTGCGGCGCTCCTCGGGCGTGGAACGCCAGCAGCTCAAGTGGATCGTGCTCGCGCTCGCCACCGCGCTCGGAGGCCTGGTGCTGGCCGCGTGCGGCGACACGTTCGGGTCGGAGCCGGTGGGCAACGTCGGATGGTCGGTGTTCATGGCCGCGCTGATCGTCGGCATGCCCGTCGCGATGGGGCTGGCGATCCTTCGCTACCGCCTCTACGACATCGACCTGGTGATCCGGCGCACGCTCGTCTATGGCGCGCTGACGGTCACGCTCGCGGGCGCATATCTCGCGCTCGTGCTGCTGGTGGGCCTCGCGGTGGGGCGGTCGGGCTTCGCCACCGCGGTCTCGACGCTCGCGGTGGCGGCGCTGTTCCGGCCCTTGCGCGCGCGGATCCAGGGCGCGGTCGACCGCCGCTTCTACAGGCGCCGCTACGACGCCGCCCAGACGCTCGAGGCGTTCGGGACGCACCTGCGGGACGAGCTCGACCTCGAGGCGCTGGCCGCCGACGTGCGCGAGGTCGTGCACGAGACGGTCCAGCCCGCCCACGTCTCGCTGTGGCTGAGGAGCGGGCGATGAGGGTCGCGGCGTGGAGCGCGCTCGGCGTGTACGTGGCGATCACCGTCCTCGCGGTCGAGCTGGTCGTGGTGCAGGGCGCGAGCGCCGACTCGCTGGGCGCGCTGGGGTTCGCCGGGTTCGCGGTGGTCGGCACGCTGATCGCGTTGCGGCAGCCGCGCAACGCGGTGGGCTGGCTGCTCCTGGCGGTCGCGATCACCTTCGCGGCGGTCAACGCGGGCGAGGGCTGGGTGCAGGTCGGCAACCCGGGCCGCGCGGCGGTCGCCGGCCCGACCAGCTGGGGCACCAACGTGTGGTTCTCGCTCGGGATCATCATCCTCCCGCTGTTGTTCCCGGACGGCCGGCTGGTGTCGCCGCGCTGGCGGCCGGTGCTGTGGCTCGCCTTCCTCGACGTCCTGCTCAGCGTGTCGGGCGCGATGCTCAAGCCCGGGCCGCTCGAGCTGCAGCAGTCCTCGGGGATCGACAACCCTCTCGGCGTCGAGGGCGGGCTGTACAAGACGCTGGCGGACGTCGAGGTCCCGATCGGCGGGGCGGTGCTGATCCTGGCCGGCGCGTCGGTGGTCGTGCGCTTCCGCCGATCGCGCGGCCTCGAGCGCCAGCAGCTCAAGTGGTTCGCGCTCGTCGGCGTCTCCACCGCCGTCTGCCTGGCCGTGGCGGTCTTCTTCGGCACGATCCTCGCGGACCACCGGTACAACGCGATCGCCGTCACCGGCTGGCTCACCGGCCTCGCGCTCCTGGGCATCGGCCTGCCGCTGGCCACCGGCTTCGCGATCTTCCGCCACCGCCTCTACGACGTCGACGTGGTGATCCGGCGCACGCTCATCTACGGCGCGCTGACCGCCACGCTCGGCGCGCTCTACCTCGGGCTGGTGCTGCTGATCGGGCTGGCGGTCGGGACGTCGAACCTCGCGATCGCGATCTCGACGCTTGCGGTCGCTGCGCTCGTCCGCCCGGTCCGGGCGCGGATCCAGGGCGTGGTCGACCAGCGCTTCTACCGCCGCCGCTACGACGCCGTCCGCACACTCGAGGCGTTCGGCGCGCGCCTGCGTGACGAGCTCGACCTCGAGGCGCTCGCCGCCGACCTGCGCGGGGTCGTGCGCGACACGGTCCAGCCGGCCCACGTCTCCGTCTGGCTGAGGAGCCCGCGATGAGGCGCTGGCTGGTGTGGATCGCCGTGGCGATCGCCGTGTCGGCGCTGGTGGCCGGCTGGCTGCTGCGCCCGGGGTCGCTCGACTCGGCCTACCTGCGTGCCGATCGCCGTGTCGTTCCTCGCCGTCGGCGCGCTGCTGGCGCTGAAGCGTCCCGAGAACCCGATCGGCTGGCTCTTCCTGGGCTTCGGGCTCGTGGCCTCGCTCAACTTCCCCGCCGAGCAGTACGCCGGGCACGTTCCGCACTACGCACACACGGATGTCGTCGCTTCGTTCGCCGCGCACTTCTGGCACCCGTTCTTCGGGCTGTTCGTGTTCGCGTTCCTGCTCTTCCCGGACGGGCACCTCGTCTCGCCGCGCTGGCGCTGGGTGGCCTGGGTGGCGGCCGTCGACTACGTGCTGCTTGGCCTCACCTCGCCGCTCGACACCAGCTACATCGGCCCGGACTACCCGGGGGCGAAGGCGCTGTTCAGCGGCCCGGTGAGCGACGCCGACACGGTCGTCCACGGCCTGCTGCTGATGTTCAACCTGCTGCTGCTGCCGCTCGCGGGCGCGTCGCTGCTCGTGCGGCTGCGGCGCTCGACCGGCCGCCGCCGCGAGCAGGTGCGGCTCTTCGTCTACACCGTCGCCGCCGTGATGGTCGCGTTCCCGCTGTTCCTGCTCACGACCGGCAGCGCCTACGGCGTCCTGCTGCTGCCGCTGATCCCGGTCTCCGCCGGCGTGGCGATCCTCCGCCACCGCCTGTTCGACCTCGACATCGTGATCAACCGCGCGCTGGTCTACGGCGCGCTGACCATCGCGCTCGGCGCCGTCTACCTCGCGCTGGTGTTGCTGATCGGGCTCGCGGTCGGCCGCTCCGGGTTCGCCGTCGCGGTCTCGACGCTCGCCGTGGCGGCGCTCTTCCGGCCGGCGCGGGCGCGCATCCAGGGCGGCGTCGACCGGCGCTTCTACCGCCGCCGCTACGACGCGGCGCGCACGCTCGAGGCATTCGGCCTGCGGCTGCGTGACGAGCTCGACCTCGAGACGCTCGCCGACGACCTGCGCGGCGTGGTCGCCGACACGGTCCAGCCCGCGCACGTGTCGCTGTGGCTGCGGAGGGCGCCGTGAACGGCGAGGACGCGCTGGTGACCGTGCTGTTCGTCGACATCCGCGACTTCACGCCGTTCGCCGACCGCGCCACGGCGCGCGAGGCGGTGGCGCTGCTGAACGAGTTCTTCGGCGTCGTGGTCCCGGTGCTGGAGGAACACGGCGGGCGGGTGCAGGCGTTCCTGGGCGACGGGGTGCTCGGCGTGTTCGGCGCGCCCGAGCCGCTGCCTGACCACGCCGACCGCGGGGTCGCCGCCGCGCGGGAGATCGTGGCGTCGGTCGAGGCGCACTTCGGCGACCGCTGCCGCGTCAGCGTCGGCGTCAACTCAGGGCTCGTGATCGTGGGGACGATCGGCGGCGGCAGCCGCTTCGAGCTCGGGATCATCGGCGACCCGGTCAACGTCGCCGCGCGCGTCGAGCAGGCGACCCGCCGGACCGGCGACTCGGTGCTCGTGACCGAGGCGACCCGCTGTCTGCTCGAGCGCGACGGGCTCGTGTCGCGCGGGGCGATCGAGCTGAAGGGCAAGCCGGCGCCGGTCGCCGTCTACGCGCTGGGGGCGGAGGCGTGATCCGCGCGCTGTGGCTGCTCGCGGTCGTGATGACCGCCACCGGGGTGGTCGCCGACACGGTCCAGCCCGCCCACGTCTCGGGGTGGCTGCGATGACGCGACTCCCGTGGGCGATCTGGCTGATGACGGTCGCGATCTTCGTGGCCATCGTCCCGTCGGCACTCGACGACGGCCTGGGGCTGTTCCTCTCGTACGTGCTGTTCGTCCTCGCGTTCGCCACCGTCGGCGCGATCGTCGCCTCGCGGCGCCCGCGCAACGCGATCGGCTGGCTGCTGCTCCTGGCCGGGCTGAGCTACGTGATCGGCGGCCTGAGCGAGACCGCCGGCGCGGAGGAGAGCGCGCTCGTCGCCTGGGTCGGCGAGTGGATCTGGCTGGTGGGCATCGGGCCGGTGGCCACGTTCGGCCTCCTGCTGTTCCCGAACGGCCGGCTCCCGTCGCGGCGCTGGCGCCCCGTAGCCTGGCTCGCGGCTGCGGGGCTGGTCGTCTCGGTCGGCGCGGTCGCGTTCAAGCCCGGCCCGTTCGAGGACTCGACGATCGAGAACCCGTTCGGGATCCCGTGGCTGCCGGGCTGGGCGGGGACGGCGGCGCTCTTCGTCCTGCTGGCGGCGCTTGCGGGCTCGATCGCCTCCCTCGTCGCCCGGTACCGCGCCGCCGGCGCGCTCGAGCGGGGGCAGGTGAAGTGGCTGCTCTGCGCGGCGGCGATCGTCGCCGCGGGCGTCGTGGTCACGGCGCCGCTCGAGGCCCTGCTCGGCGACACGGGCGTCGACATCACGAACGTGGTGGTCACGCTGACGCTGGCCACCGTCCCGGTCGCCATGGGCATCGCGATCCTCCGCCACCGCCTCTACGACATCGACCTGGTAATCCGCCGCACGCTCGTCTACGGCGTGCTGACCGCGACCCTCGGCGCCACATATCTCGGGCTGGTGCTGCTGATCGGCCTTGCCGTCGGTCGCTCGGGCCTCGCGGTGGCGGTCTCGACGCTGGCGGTGGCCGCGCTCTTCCGCCCGGCGCTCGCGCGCATCCAGGCGGCGGTTGACCGCCGCTTCTACCGCCGCCGCTACGACGCCGCCCGCACGCTGGAGGCGTTCGGCTCGCGGCTGCGCGACGAGCTCGACCTCGAGGCGCTGGGCACCGACCTACGCGGCGTCGTGCAGGACACGGTCCAGCCCGCGCACGTGACGCTGTGGCTGAGGAGCGAGCGATGAGGCGCCTGGCCTGGCTCGTCTTCGGCGTCTGGGTGGCCGTGTCCGTCGTGACGCTGATGCTCCTCACGGGGGAGACCGACAAGTTCGCCCTGATCGTCACGCTGGCGCTGGGCGGCTACGCCGTCGTCGGCGCGCTGGTGGCCAGCCGCCAGCCGCGCAACGCGATCGGCTGGCTGCTGCTGGCGATCGCGATCCTGTTCTCGCTCAGCAACGTGGTCGAGGCCCTGGCCACGCGCAGCGCGCACCCCGCCGGGGTGGTGATGTGGCTCGACGACTGGCTGAGCGACGTCTGGATCTGCCTCGTCGGGGTCTGGATCCCGCTGCTGTTCCCGAATGGCCACCTGCCCTCGAGGGCGTGGCGGCCCGTCGCCTGGTTCGGGACCGCCGCGTTCGGGCTCGGCGTGCTGACGCGGGCGTTCGGGGTGCATGAGCTCGACACCTCGGCGCCCGGGCACCATGACAACCCCTTCGCGCTGCCGGGCGCCGCGGGCGACGTGCTCGGGGCGCTCCTCGTCCCGGCGACGGTCGCCTACGCCCCGGCGGTCATCGGCGCGATGGCCGGGCTGGTGGTGCGGCTGCGGCGCTCCCGCGGCGTCGAGCGGCTGCAGCTCAAGTGGGTCGCCTACGTCGGGTCGCTGATGCTCACCGCACTGTTGCTCGCCGCGGTGAGTCTGGGCTTCCGGGGCGTAGTCGGCGACCCCATCGGAGCGATCGGCTGGGGCGCGTTCCTGCTGCTCGTGGTGTTCGGCCTGCCGGCGGCCGTGGGCACATCGATCCTCCGTCACCGGCTCTACGACATCGACGTCGTCATCAACCGCACGCTGGTCTACGGCGCGCTGACGGCGACGCTGGGCGCCACGTACTTCGGGCTCGTGCTGTTGGTCGGCGTGACGGTGGGCCAGTCGAACGTGGCGATCGCGGTCTCCACGCTCGCGGTGGCGGCGCTGTTCCGCCCGGCGCGTTCGCGCATCCAGGAGGCCGTCGACCGCCGCTTCTACCGCCGCCGCTACGACGCCGGGCAGACGCTGGAGGCGTTTGGGGCGCGGTTGCGCGACGAGCTCGACCTCGACGCGCTGCGCGGCGAGATCGCAACCGTGGTGGGGGAGACGGTGCAGCCCGCGCACGTCTCGCTGTGGTTGAGGAGCGAGCGGTGAAGGTCTGGCTCGCCACGGTCGCCGTCGCCCTGGCCACCACCGCGCTGCTCGTCGTCACTGCGTTGCACGAGACCCCGGCCGACGACTTCGTGCTCACCGGCCTGGGCGGCGCGTCGTTCGTCCTCGCCTCGCTGGCGTTCGCGACGGTCGGCGCGCTGGTCTCCGCCCGCGTGCCGGGGAACCGGATCGGGCCGATCTTCTGCGCCATGGGCGCGATCCTCGGCGTCGGCAACCTGCTGTTCCAGTACGCCGACGTGGCGCTGTACATCTCCCCGCAGCTGCCGGGCGGCGAGGGCACGGCCTGGCTGCAGAACTTCGGGCTGCCCTCGTGCTTCGGGCTGCTCGGCGTCGCGGTCCTGCTGTTCCCGCACGGCCGGCTGCCGTCACCCGGCTGGCGCTGGGTTCTGGCCCTTGCCTACACGGGGATCGCCTTCATCGCGATCGGCTACGCATTCCGGCCGGGGCTGCTCGATCCGCCGTTCGAGCACGTCGTCAACCCGCTCGGGATCGCCGGGACGTTCGGGCTGATGGACGCGCTGGCCGGGCTCGGCTGGATGTTCATGGGCGCCTCGGTCGGGCTTGCCGCGATCGCCACCGGGCTGCGGCTGCGGCGCGCCCGCGGCGTCGAGCGCGAGCAGCTCAAGTGGCTTGCGCTCGCCGCCGCGATCACGGGCGGCGCCATCGTCATCGAGGTCATCAGCTACTTCGTGGCGGTGGACGCGCTCAGCGGCGCGCGCTCCCTTCTCCTGGGGCTCGGCTTCACCGTGTTCCCGCTCACCGCCGGGGTCGCGATCCTCCGCTACCGGCTCTACGACATCGACGTCGTCATCAACCGAGCGCTCGTCTACGGCGCGCTGACCGCGACCCTCGGCGCCACCTACCTGGCGCTCGTGCTGCTGATCGGCCTGACCGTGGGTCGATCGAACGCGGCGATCGCGGTCTCGACGCTGGCGGTCGCCGCGCTCTTCCGGCCGGCCCGCGCGAGCATCCAGAGCGCGGTCGACCGGCGCTTCTACCGCCGCCGCTACGACGCCGCGCAGACGTTGGAGGCGTTCGGTGTGCGGCTGCGGGACGAGCTCGACCTCGAGGCGCTGGGCACCGACCTGCGCGGCGTCGTGCGGGACACGGTCCAGCCCGCGCATGTCTCGCTGTGGCTGAGGAGCGATCCGTGAGAGCCGCGTGGGCCGCCGCGGCCGCGTCCTTCGCCTGCGTGGCGACGAGCGTGGCGCTGTGGGTCGCCGACGGCCAAGACCTGCGGCACCTCATCGCCGACGCCAGCTACGTCAATGCCGTGCTGATCGTGACCACCTTCTCGACCGTCGGCACGTTGATCGTCTTCCGCCGGCCCGGCCATCGCATCGGCTGGATCTTCTGCATCGCCGGGCTGCTGTCGGCGCTCACCGAGCTCGCGACGAGCTACGCCGTCCACGCCGACCGGTCGCGGCCACCGCTCCCCGGGCGCGACCTCGCGGCCAGCGTCGGCAACGTCGGCTGGGTGCCGGCGCTCGGCGCGATCGTCTTCCTGCTCCTGCTGTTCCCCGACGGCCGGCCGCTGACCCGCCGCTGGTGGCTGGCGGTGCGCCTCGCCGCACTCGGCATCGTGCTGGCGACCGTCGCCGTCCCCCTTCACCCGCACGAGCTGCTGCCGCAGGAGGGGCTGCGGATCGAGAACCCGTACGCGATTCCCGCCGCGAAGCACGTCCTCGAGGCGCTGGTGGTCCTCGGCGCGGTGCTCACGCTCGGGGCGATGGTCGCGGGCGTGGTGTCGCTCGTGCTGCGCTGGCGCCGTGCGACGGGAGCGGAGCGGCTGCAGCTCAAGTGGTTCACCTATGCCGCCGCGGTCCTCGCCCTGGCCGTGCTCGTGATCAGCGACCTGGGCGACAGCCTGCTGCTCGGCGCCGTGCGGGCGGTGCTGATCGGCCCCGTGCTGGCCGTCGCGACCGGCGTGGCGATCCTGCGTCACCGCCTCTACGACATCGACGTCGTCATCAACCGCACGCTGGTCTACGGCGCGCTGACGGTCACGCTCGGCGCGGTCTACCTCGTGCTCGTGCTGCTGCTGGGCCTGGCGGTCGGCCGCTCGAACCTGAGCATCGCCGTCTCGACGCTCGCCGTCGCTGCTCTCTTCCGCCCCGCGCGGGCGCGCATCCAGGCCGCGGTCGACCGCCGCTTCTACCGCCGTCGCTACGACGCCGCGCGCACGCTGCAGCGCTTCGGCAGCCGGCTGCGCGACGAGCTCGATCTCGACGCGGTGCAGGGCGAGCTCGTCGGCGTGGTCCAGCAGACCGTCCAGCCGGAGCACGTGACGCTCTGGCTCCCCCGTAACGATTCCCGGACGCATGGCCCGTAGAAAGGACTCCGACATGACCGGCAGCCTCACCAAGACGTTCCGCCGCCGCCTGCGGCGCACGCCCGCCGAGGAGCACGCGGTCGAGGAGACCCCCGCGACCGGCGCCGACGAGGCCGCCCCGATCGACATCGCGCCGAACGACCCGCTGCTCGCCTACCTGCAGAGCGCCACCGGGGCCGTCGACGTCGAGGCGCTCGAGCTCGACTCGCCCGCGCTCGCCGAGCTGAAGGCCGCCGGCGTCAAGCTCGCCGTCCCGCTCGTCAGCCAGGGCGAGCTGATCGGCGTCCTCAACCTCGGCCCGCGGCTCTCCGAGCAGGAGTACTCCTCCGACGACCGCAAGCTGCTCGACAACCTCGCCGCGCAGGCCGCGCCGGCGCTGCGGGTCGGCCAGCTCGTGCGCCAGCAGCAGGCCGAGGCGGCCACGCGCCAGCGCTTCGAGCAGGAGCTCGAGGTCGCCAAGCTGATCCAGCAGAACTTCCTCCCCAAGCAGCTCCCCGAGCTGAGCGGCTGGCAGGTCGCCGCCTACTACCGCCCGGCGCGCGAGGTCGGCGGCGACTTCTACGACGTCATCCCGCTGCCCGAGGGCAAGGTCGGCTTCGTGGTCGGCGACGTCACCGACAAGGGCGTCCCCGCCGCGCTCGTGATGGCCGCGACCCGGAGCGTCCTGCGCGCCTCCGCCCAGCGGCTCGTCAACCCGGGGGAGACGCTCGAGCGCGTCAACGAGCACCTCTGCCCGGACATGCCGGAGAAGATGTTCGTGACCTGCCTGTACGGCGTGCTCGACCCCGAGACCGGCCACTTCCGCTTCGCCAACGCCGGCCACGACCTCCCGTACGTCAAGACCGCCGAGGGCTCCGAGGAGCTGCGCGCCCGCGGCATGCCGCTCGGCCTCATGCCCGGCATGCCCTATGAGGAGAAGGAGACCGTGCTGCAGCCCGGCGACTCGCTGCTGCTGCACTCCGACGGCATCGTCGAGGCGCACAGCCCCGACCGCGAGATGTTCGGCTTCCCGCGGCTCAAGCAGTGCGTGGCCGACTACCCGGGCGGCGGCGAGCTGATCGACCGCGTGCTCTCCGACCTCCACGCCCACACCGGCCCCGACGCCGAGCAGGAGGACGACATCACCATGGTCACGCTCCAGCGCTCGCCTGGCGCGGCCCACATGGCCAACGGCGCGGTGCCGGCCGCCGAGCTGATCACCGAGTTCGAGGTCCCCAGCGCCGAGGGCAACGAGCGGCTCGCGATCGAGCGCGTGGTCGCCGCGGTCGACGGCCTCGGCCTGGCCGAGGGCCGGCTCGAGCGCCTCAAGACTGCCGTCGGCGAGGCGACGATGAACGCCATGGAGCACGGCTCGCGCTACCGCGAGGACCGCCCCGTCAGCATCCGCGTGCTCACCGGCGACGGCCTCGTGCGCGTGCAGATCACCGACCTCGGCGGGGCTCCGCCGGAGCTCGAGCACGAGCAGCCGGACATCGAGCTGAAGCTCGAAGGCCTGCAGCGCCCGCGCGGCTGGGGCCTCTTCCTGATCGAGAACATGGTCGACGAGACGCGCGAGACCAGCGACGGGGAGCACCACACCCTCGAGCTCGGCCTCCGCCTGGAGGGAGAAGACGATGGCGACGAGTGAGATCCCGGCCGTGCGCCGGCGGGACGGGGTCGCCGTGATCGACCTCGTGGGCGACGTCAACCGCGGCGCCGAGGAGGCGCTCGAGGCGGCCTGGGTGCGCGCCACCGACGAGCCCGCCGACGCCGTGATCCTCAACTTCGAGAGCGCCGGCTACATCAACTCCACCGGCATCGCCGTGATCGTGGGCCTGCTGGCCCGCGCCCGCGCGGCCGGGATCGAGGTGCGGGCGTACGGACTGACGCCCCATTACCGGGAGATCTTCGAGATCACCCGGCTCGCCGACTTCATGGCGATCAACCCCGACGAGGACAGCGCCGTCAGCGGCGCGGAAGGGAGCAGGGATGCCTGAGGCCACGGCGACGTTCGAGGTGCGCCGGCGGGGTCCGGCCGCGATCGTCGACATCCGCGGGGACGTCACGGCCGGCTCGGAGGCGGTGCTGATGAGCGCCTACGAGGAGACCGGCGACGCCACGGCGGTGGTCCTGAACTTCAGCGACCTCGCGTACATGAACAGTGGCGGCATCGGCCTGCTCGTGACCTTGCTGGTGCGCGCGAACCGCCACTCCCAGCGGCTGCTCGCCTACGGGCTGTCGGACCACTACGCCCAGATCTTCGAGCTGACCCGCCTCGACGAGGCGGTCGGAATCCACGACACCGAGTCCGACGCGCTGGCCGCGGCGGGCGCATAGAAGGAGCCGGCGATGAGCGACGTCAACGAGAAGGCCGCCGCGCGCGACGCGACGAACTGGGCCAAGAAGGTCTCGACGCTGAACGTCGCCGAGGTCCCCGAGGGCGCCATCAACATCAACGTCGAGGGCAAGCGCCTCGCCGGCCCGATCCAGGGCTTCGGGAAGATGTGGCAGAAGACCTACCAGGTGCGCCTGCCGCGCGACCGCGTCTCCGCGACCGAGCTGATCGCGACGTGGAAGCAGCGCTTCCCCGAGTTCTGGCCCGAGGGCAACAGCTTCTACGGGCCGTTGACCGGGATCGCGCCCGGCGAGGTCGCCCTGCTGAACATGACGCTGCCGGGCAAGATGAAGCTCTCGACCGGCGTGATGGTGCTCTACGCGGACGAGGAGTCGTTCACGCTGATGACCCCGCAGGGCCACATGTTCGCCGGCTGGATCACGTTCAGCGCGACGGAGGTCGACGCCGACACGGTGGCCCAGGCGCAGGTGCTGATGCGCGCCTCGGACCCGATCTTCGAGATGGGCCTGACGATGGGCGGCCACAAGCAGGAGGACCGCTTCTGGCAGCACACGCTGGCCGCCGTGGCCGCCGAGTTCGGCGAGCAGGAGGCCGAGGTCGACACCCAGGTCGTGTGCGTCGACAAGAAGCGCCAATGGTCCAGGTGGCGCAACGTCTGGCACTCTTCGGCGATCCGTTCGACGCTCTACACGCTCGGCGCCCCGGTGCGCGGCGTGAGGCGGCTGTTTGCCTGACGCCGTCGTCGTCGGCGCGGGCCCCAACGGGCTGGCTGCGGCCATCGCCCTCGCCCGCGCCGGCCGCTCCGTGCGGGTGCTCGAGGCGGCGGAGACGATCGGGGGCGGGTCTCGCTCGGCGGACCTGACCCTCCCCGGCTTCGTCCACGACATCTGCTCGGCCGTCCATCCGCACCCGCTGGCGTCGCCGTTCCTCCGCGATCTGCCGCTGGCCGAGCACGGGCTCGAGCTCGTCCAGCCCGAGCTGGCGCTGGCGCACCCGCTCGACGACGGCACCGCGGTCGCGTTCGACCGCTCGATCGACGTCACCGCGGCCTCGATCGGCGGCGCGGACGGCGAGGCCTACCGCACGCTGATGGAGCCGCTCGTGCGCGACGCCGACAAGCTCCTGCCGGCGATCCTCGGCCCGCTGCGGCCGACGCGGCACCCGCTCGCGCTGACGCGCTTCGGGCTGCTCGGGCTGCGCTCGGCGGAGGGGCTCGCGAAGCGCTTCGACGGCCCGCGCGGGCGTGCCCTGATCGCCGGCAACGCCGCGCACTCGATGCTGCACCTCGACGCCTCACCGACCGGCGCGGTCGCGCTCGTGCTGATGCTGACCGGGCACGCGGTGGGGTGGCCGGTCGCGCGCGGCGGCTCGCAGAAGGTGGCGAACGCGCTCGCCTCGATCGCGCGCTCGTACGGGGCGGAGATCGTCACCGGGCACCGCGTCGAGCGCATCGAGGAGCTCGACGACGCCGGCGCCGTGCTGTTCGACCTCACCCCGCGCCAGATCGTCGCGATCGCGGGCCACCGCCTGCCGGACCGCTACCGCCGCGCGCTCGAGCGCTACCGCTACGGCCCCGGCGTCTTCAAGCTCGACTGGGCGCTCGACGGCCCGATCCCGTGGACGGCGACGGAGTGCCGCGGCGCCGGCACCGTGCACATCGGCGGCACGTTCGAGGAGATCGCGGCCTCGGAGCGCGGCGAGGGCGGGCAGCGGCCGTACGTGCTCCTCTCCCAGCCCACTGTGTGCGACCCGAGCCGCGCTCCGGCCGGCAAGCACGTCGGCTGGGCGTACTGCCACGTGCCGGCCGGCTCGACCGCGGACATGACCGCCGCCATCGAGGGCCAGGTCGAGCGCTTCGCGCCCGGCTTCCGCGAGCGGATCCTCGCGCGCGCCTCGATGAACGCCGCGGAGATGGAGGCCTACAACCCCAACTACGTGGGCGGCGACATCAACGGCGGCCTGATGGACCTGCGCCAGCTGTTCACCCGCCCGGTGGCGCGGCCGGTCCCGTACACGACGCCGGACGCGCGGCTGTTCATCTGCTCCTCGGCGACCCCGCCCGGCGGCGGCGTCCACGGCATGTGCGGCTACTTCGCCGCCAAGGCGGCGCTCAGGCGAGGATGAGCGAGGCGACCTCGCCGAGGTCGTCGCCCACGATCCCCGGCCGCGGACCCACGGGGCCGAGCACCATCCCCGGCCGCTGCACGAACGCGGCCTGCGCGCCCGCCGCGAGCGCGCCCGCGCAGTCCCACGCGTGGCACGCGACGAGCGTGACGTCGCCGATCTCCACGCCGAACGTCTCCGCCACGTGGCGGTAGGGCTCCGGCGCCGGCTTGAGGCGCTTCACGGTGTCGGCGGAGAGGATCGCCTCGAAGCGGTCGGCGATGCCGGCGTGGCTGAGCTGCGCGGTCGACGTCTCCAGCGACGAGTTGGTCAGCGAGCACAGCGTCAGCCCGCCCTCGCGCAGGCGGTCGAGCGCGGGCGCGACGTCGGGGTGCAGCGGCAGGCTCCGCATCGCCGCCGCCACCTCGTCGGGGTCGGCCTCCTCGCCCAGCATCTCCAACGCGGACCGCTGGGCGTCCGCGAAGCCGATGTACTGGTCGGTGATGATCCCGACGAACGCGATCTGGAGCATCTGGGCGAACCAGCGCTTGCGCCGCGCCACGTCGCCGAACAGCGGGTCGAGCGCGCGCAGGTCCAGCAGGGTCTCGTTGACGTCGAAGGCGAGAACGCGAGGCATGGGCGTCATCCTAGGGCTGCGGGGGTAGGGACCGTCCGATGCCGCCACGGAAGGTCTTGGTCACCGGCGCCACCGGATTCGTCGGCGCCCACGTCACGCGCGCGCTCGTCGAGCGCGGCGACAGCGTTCGCGCCGGCTACCGCAACCCGAAGCGCCTCGACCTCCTGGGCGATCTCGACACTGAACCTGTTAACGGCGAGATCCTCGACCTGAAGGCGATGCGCAAGGCTATGCGCGGCTGCGACACGGTCTTCCACGTCGCCGGCTTCGTCGCTTCCAAGCCCGTCGAGAAGGTGTGGGAGCTCAACCACCGCGGCCCGATCATCGCCGTCGAGGCGGCCGCGATGGAGGAGGTCAGGCGCGTCGTCCTCACCTCGACGATCTCCGCCGTCGGCACCGCCAACGGCCGCCCCGCGGACGAGGACAACCCGTACCCCGAGGAAGGCCTCGGCCTCGTCTACGCCGACGCCAAGCGCGGCGGCGAGCGCGAGGCGATCGCGGCCGGCGAGCGCCTCGGCGTCGAGGTCGTGGTCGTCAACCCCGCCTACGTGCTGGGCGTGCCGCTCGACCGCTCGCAGCCGGGGGAGACCTCGACCCGGATCGTCGGCAACTACCTGCGCGGCCGGCTGCCGGCGGTGCTCGACGCGCCGATCAACTTCGTCGACGTCGAGGACGTGGCCGACGGCCACCTGCTGGCCGCCGAGAAGGGCAACGCCGGCGAGCGCTACATCCTCGGCGGCCACAACCGGCCGTGGGCCGAGATGATCGACATGGTCGCCCACGCTTCCGGCATCCACCATCCGATCATCGTCCTGCCCGGCGAGCTCGGCTACGTCGCCCAGCTGCGCGAGCGCCTCGGCCTCCCGGGCGCGATCTCCGCCGAGGCCTACGGCCTGATGGGCCAGGACTGGCGCTTCACCTCCGCCAAGGCCAAGCGGGAGCTCGGCTACCGGCCGCGCCCGCTCGCCCAGACGGTCTCGGCCACCGTCGAGTGGTACCTGGAGCTGATCGAGGACGGCGCGTTCGACGACTCCGAGCGCTCGGCGATGTCCTCGATGGCCGACTCGGTGGCGCTCGCCGGCCGCTTCGGGCTCTTGTGGCCGCTGCGCCCGGCTGAGAAGCTGCTACGACGGAGGTTGCTCGCAGGCCGCTGAGAGGAAGTGCCCGATGACGCTGTCGTACTCGCAGGGACTCGGAACCATCCCGCTGCTGGGAGAGACGATCGGCGAGAACTTCGACCGCGCGGTGCGGGAGTTCCCCGACCGCGACGCGCTCGTCGTCCGCCACCAGGACGTCCACTGGACCTACCGCGAACTCGACGAGGCGGTCGACCGCGCGGCCCGCGCGCTCGCCGGGCTCGGCCTCGCCAAGGGCGACCGGGTTGGGATCTGGGCGCCAAACTGCGCCGAGTGGGTCGTGGTGCAGTTCGCCACCGCGAAGCTGGGCGTGATCCTCGTCAACATCAACCCGGCCTACCGCACGACCGAGCTCGGCTTCGCGCTGCGCCAGTCGGGCTGCCGCGCGCTGGTCTCCGCGCTCTCGTTCAAGAGCTCGGACTACCGCGCGATGATCGACGAGGTCCGCGGCGATCTGCCGCTGCTCGAACATGTCCTCTACATCGGCGAGGGCCTGTTCGATGACGCGCCCGACGGCGTCGAGTGGCCCGAGCTCGACTTCGACGAGCCGATCAACATCCAGTACACGAGCGGCACCACCGGGACGCCCAAGGGCGCGACGCTCTCCCACCACAACATCCTCAACAACGGCTTCTTCGTGGGCGAGTTCTGCGGCTACACGGAGGAGGACCGCGTCTGCATCCCCGTGCCCTTCTACCACTGCTTCGGCATGGTGATGGGCAACCTCGGTGCCGTCACGCACGGCGCCTGCATGGTCGTCCCCGCGCCGTCGTTCGAGCCCGCCGCGACGCTCGCGGCCGTGGCCGAAGAGCGCTGCACGAGCCTGTACGGCGTCCCGACGATGTTCATCGCCGAGCTCGAGCACCCCGACTTCGCCTCCTACGATCTGTCCTCGCTCCGCACCGGGATCATGGCCGGCTCGCCGTGTCCGGAGCCGGTCATGCGCAAGGTGATCGACCGCATGAACATGGAGGGCGTGACGATCTGTTACGGCATGACCGAGACGTCGCCGGTGTCGACGCAGACGACGGCCGACGACGAGCTCGAGCGCCGCGTCGGCACCGTCGGGCGGGCGCACCCGCACGTCGAGATCAAGGTCATCGACGCGGAGAGCGGGCTGACCGTGCAGCGCGGCCGGCCGGGCGAGCTGCTGACCCGCGGCTACAGCGTGATGCTCGGATACTGGGACGCGCCGGAGCGCACGAGCGAGGCGATCGACGCGGCGCGCTGGATGCACACCGGCGATCTCGCGACGATGGACGACGAGGGCTACCTGAAGATCGTCGGCCGATCGAAGGACATGATCATCCGCGGCGGCGAGAACGTGTACCCGCGCGAGATCGAGGAGTTCCTCCTCTCACACGAGGCGATCTTCGATGCCGCGGTCTACGGCGTCCCCGATCCGCGCTACGGCGAGGCCATCATGGTCTCGGTGATCCTGCGCGCGGGCGCGCAGCTGACCGAGGAGGAGCTGCGCGAGTACTGCAGCGGCAAGATCGCGCACTACAAGGTGCCGAAGTACGTGACCTTCGTCAGCGAGTTCCCGCTGACCGTCACGGGAAAGATCCAGAAGTTCAGGATGCGTGACGCGGCGGTCGATGAGCTCGGGCTGGAGGCGCAACCCGCCTGACCGCGGCCCGGCTCGGCTACCGTGGGCCGGGTGAACGCGCGCACCATCAACGCGCTGCGCGCCGCCGCCGCGTGCGTCGCCGGCCTCGTCGTGCTCTACCTGGCCGCGTTTGTGATCGCGCCGACCGAGCACGCCGACCAGCGGGTGCTCGACGGCTTCCTGTCGCTGCAATCCCCCGCGGCCGACACGTGGGCGCACTTCTTCGTCGGCTTCTTCAATCTCGCGCCCTACGCGGTCGCGGTGCTGATCGTCGTCGCCACGGCGCTGGGGCTCGGCCAGCCGCGGCGCGCGGCGGCCGCGGTGGCGATCTGCTTCGGCGCCAACGTCAGCACGCAGGCGCTGAAGCTCCTCACCGCCGCCCCGCGCGAGCCCGAGTGGCTGGCCGACGCGAGCTGGCCGAGCGGCCACCTGACGGCGGCCACGTCGCTCGCGCTGTGCGTCGTGCTGATCGCGCCGCCGCTGCTGCGCCCCTACGCGGTGGGGGCAGGAGGTCTGGGGGTGCTCGCCACCGCCTACTCGATCCTCGTCGTCGGCTCGCACCATCCGACCGACGTCGTCGGCGGCATGCTGATGGCCGGGCTGTGGACTGCGCTCGGCGTGGCCGCGCTCGAGCTGGCGGAGCAGCGCCGGCCGTCGGGCCGCCCGTCGCCGGCGCCCAGCGCTCGCGGCCTGACGATCTCGCTCGCGCTGGCCGCGGCGACTGCCTCCGTGTTCGCGCTGGTCGTGCTCGTCACCCACGTCTCGTCGCTCAGCCGGTTCGCGATCGACCACACCACGTTCGTGGCCGGGGCGCTCCTGCTCACCGCGTGCGGTGCGGCGCTTCCCGCGGCGGCGGCGGCCCTGGCGCCGCGCCGCCGGGCGACCTGAGGCTCGCGGGCAGCTCCAGCGCGAACGCCGCGCCGTCGACCGTGATGCTGCCGCCGTGGCTCTCGGCGATCGAGGCCGCGATCGGCAGCCCGAGGCCGGCGCCAGGGCGCCCGGGGGCGTCGCCGCCGCGCCAGAAGCGCTCGAACAGCCGCTTGCGGTCGGCCTCCGACGGGCCAGGCCCCGCGTCGCGCACCGTGATCGTCGCGCGGCCGGCCGCGTAGGCGAGCGAGACCGACACCGGCGCGCTGCCGTGCACGAGCCCGTTCTCGACGAGGTTGCCGAGCGCGCGCGCCAGCGCGTCCGCGTCGCCCTCGGCGACCGCCGGATCCACGCGCCGCGCCTCGAGCCGCGGCTCCGCCTCGACCGCCGCGCGTACGAGCGCGTCGAGCTCCACCGGGCGGCGAACCGGCGAGCCGGCGCGCTGGCGCTCGAGCGTGAGCAGGTCGTCGACGAGCCGCCCGAGCCGTGCCGCGTCGTGGCGCAGCTCGCCCAGCAGCTCGGCGTCGGCCCCGTGGCGCGCGGCGTACTCGACGTTGCCGAGCAGGCTCGTCACCGGCGTGCGCAGCTCGTGCGACGCGTCTGCCAGGAAGCGCCGCTCGCTGTCGCGGGAGCGGTCGAGCGCCGCCAGCATCCCGTTGAGCACGTCGGTGAGGGCGCCGAGCTCGTCGTCCGTGTCGGCCGCGGGCATCCGCCGGCCGCTCTCCGGCGCGCGCTCGATCTCGCGCGCCGCGGCCGACAAGCGGCTCAGCGGCCGCAGCCCGCGGCGCGTGAGCAGCGCGGCGGCCGCGCCGGCCAGCAGGGCGGCGCCGACCGCGGCGAACGCGAGCAGCACCCGCAGCCGGTGCAGCGTGCGCTCGATGTCCGAGGTGTCCGAGCCCACCAGCACGGCGCCGCCCGCCGCCGGGCCCCCGGTGTCTGGGAGCGGCGCCGCGTAGAGGCGCAGCGGCCGGCCCGCGATCACGAGATCCTCGAAGCCCGGCCGCCCTGCGAGCGCGCGGGTGACCGTGCGGTCGTGGGGGAGGAGCCGCGCGCCGAGCGACAGCGAGCGCGCCACGATCCGGCGCCGCCCGTCGAGCACCTCGACCACGACCTCGCGGCCGCCGCCGGGCGCCTCGAGCGCGCCCGGAGCCGTCAGCACCGCGGGGGCCGAGACGCTGAGGCGGGCGACGTCGCGTGCGCGCTGGCGCAGCGCGCGGTCCAGCGAAGCGTTGAGCTGCTGCGCCGTGATCGCGCTCGCCGCCAGCCCGAACAGGGCGAGCGCGGCGAGGATCGAGCCGAGGGACGCGGCGACGAGCCGGCCCCGGAGCGTTCTCGGTCTCACACCCGAAGGATGAAGCCCACCCCGCGCACCGTGTGAATGAGCGGCGGATCGCCGAGCTTCGCGCGCAGCCGCCCGACGTAGCGATCGACCACGTTGGGCACCGCCGCGTCGTTCCACACCTGCTCGAGCGCGCGCTCGCGCGTGAGCACGCTGCGCGGGTCGCGCAGCAGCAGCTCGAGCAGCGCGGCCTCGCGGCCGCTGAGCGCGGTCTCGCGCTCGCCGCGCGTGACGGTCCGACTCCCGAGGTCGAGCACGAGGTCGGCGAAGCGCAGCCGCTCGGCGCCCGGGTTGCCGCGCCGCGTCAGCGCGCGGATGCGCGCGATCAGCTCCTCGGTCGCGAACGGCTTGACGAGGTAGTCGTCGGCGCCCGCCTCCAGGCCGAGCACGCGATCGGGCACCGCGTCGCGCGCCGTGAGCATCAGCACCGGCGCGGTCATGCCCTTGGCGCGCAAGCGGCGGCAGACCGCGAGCCCGTCCAGCCCGGGCATCGCGACGTCGAGCACGATCACGTCCGGCAGCGAGCGCTCCGCCTCGGCGAGCGCGGCGCCGCCGTCGGCGGCCACGGAGACCGAGAAGCCCTCGGCCCCGAGCGTGCGCGCAAGCATGCGCTGCAGCGGCGGATCGTCGTCCACCACCAGGACGCGCTCAGCCACCGGCGACGTCGCGGCGCAGGAAGACGAGGTAGGCGGCGAACAGGCAGGGCAGCGCGTACAGCGCGCACACCCACGCGGCGCGGATGATCGGGGCCCAGTCGGCGGGCTCGCGCAGCAGGCCCTGCCAGGCGTTGAACTGCGTGCTCAGCAGGTACGGCTGCAGCCCCTCGAGGCCCGGCAGGATCCCGATCAGCTGGATCAGCAGCGAGATCATCAGCGTGCCGACGACCGCCGCCGCGCTGTTGCGGGTGACGGCCGACAGCAGCATGCCGATGCATGTGAACGCGAGGATCGGGATCAGGTACACGAGCAGGCTCGCGGCGACGAGCCCGAGCGCACGCGTCGCGGAAATCGGCGTGCCGGACAGGCTGGTCAGCGGGTTGAAGCCGGAGACGGCGCAGCCCGCCACGACCGCGACGATCCCGTTGAGCAGGATCGCGACGATCGCGTAGGTGGCCGCCGCGAGCGTCTTGCCGGTGAAGATCTGCCCGCGCCCGAGCGAGCGCGTGAGGATCGTCTTGAGCGTCCCGTTGTGGTCCTCGGAGGCGATGATGTCGCCCGCCACGAGCGCGGTGATCAGCGGGAACAGCCAGATCGCGCCGAACAGCAGCAGCACGAGCGGGATCGCCAGCCCGCTGGTGTGGATGTAGCGCCCGAACGCGACGTCCTCCGGCCCGCCGGGTTGCGAGGCGACCGCGGTCACGAAGATCAGCGGCACGAGCACGGCGGCGCCGAGCCCGAGGTAGGTGCGCTTCTGGAAGCGCAGCTTGAGCAGCTCCCAGCGGTAGACGGTGAAGACGCTCGGGCTCACGCCGCGTCCCTCACCAGCGGCGCGTCACCGGGCGCCGCCGCCTTGTCGTCGCCCTCGGTGAGCGAGAAGAACAGGTCCTCGAGCGTTACGGTCTGCGGCGCCAGCACGCGGATGGTCGCGCCTGCCTCGACGAGGGCGACCGAAAGCTCCGGCACTGCCGCCTCGTCGGCGGTGAAGTGGATCTCGCCGCTCTCGAAGTGCGGATCGGCGATCCCTCGCTGCGCGCGGCAGACCTGGAGCGCGCGCGCGTCGTCGGTGGTCCGCAGCCGGTAGGCGGAGGCCGCGGTGCGCTTGAGGTCGGCGATGTGGCCCTCGTAGACGATCCGGCCCGTGCGCACGATCGCCACGCGGTTGCACAGCTCCTCGACCTCGGCCAGCAGGTGGCTCGAGAGCAGGACGGTCATGCCCTCGCCGGAGAGCCGGTGGATCAGCTTGCGCATGTCGCGCATCCCGGCCGGATCGAGCCCGGTCGCCGGCTCGTCGAGCAGCAGCAACTTCGGGTCGCGCAGCAGCGCCGCGGCGATCCCGAGCCGCTGGCGCATGCCATGCGAGTAGCCGCCGACCTTGTCCTTCGCACGCTCGGACAGCTCGACGGTCGCCAGCGCGGCGGGGATCCGCTCCGTGGCGTCGCCGCCGTCGAAGGCGGCCAGCAGCTCGAGGTTGCGGCAGCCGCTCAGGTAGGGGTAGAAGCGCGGCGCCTCGACGAAGCCGGCCACGCCCTCGAGCGCCGCCACGCCGGCCTGGGGGTCGCGCCCGAACAGCCGCACGGAGCCCGCGGTCGGCCTGATCAGCCCGAGCATCATCCGCAGCGACGTCGTCTTGCCCGCGCCGTTGGGGCCGAGGTAGCCGTAGACGTCGCCGCGCTCGACGGTCAGGTCGACGTCGTCGACCGCGACGATCTCGCCGTAGCGCTTGACCAGCCCGCGGACCTCGACGGGAGCGCCGGTCATCTAGAGACCGCGCGCCGCGGCCTGGGCCGCCGCCGGCGGCACCGAGCCGATCACGGTGTAGGCGACGCCGCCCCGCTCGAAGCGGATCATCGTGCCGAGTGCGGTGTCGAGCTCCTCGCCGGTGGCGCCGTTGATCGACACCTTCGGGAGCGTCAGGCCACCGCCGTGGTCGCGGTGCCGGCCGCTGGGGGCCGGCGCCGCCGCGGCGTCGGCAGGCTGCTGGATGACGACCATGCCGCCCAGGTTCTGGCCGTAGGTCGCGATCGCGGCCTGCTTGCCCTTCCAGTCGACGAGCCGGACCTCGTGGCGCGGCAGGCCGACCAGCGTGGCCGGCGTGGAGAGCTTGAACGGGAGCGCCTTCGACACGGGACCGACGCCGGTGACCGCCTTCGCGGCCGCGGCGCGCTCGTGCTTGGCGGCCCCGCCGCTCGGCACGTCGACGTTGACCACCTTGGCGTCGCTCGGCGGCGAGACCGCGAACGCGGAGGCCGGCACCTTGCCGTAGGAGATGTGATCGGCCTTGAGCTCGAGCACCGGCGTGTTGCTCCCCTGCGCGTAGATCGCGGCGCGCAGTGGCACGCCGCGGGCGGCGTCGAACGCCAGCGCGCCGGCGCCGAGCAGGCCGCCGTCGTGCTTCGGCGAGATGCGCACGGTGTAGGCGGGCTTCCCGGCGACGTTGCCGGGGACCGCCTTCGAGAGGTCCGCGCGCTGCGCGAGGTCGGCGATCTCCTTGCGGACGTCGGCCAGCGTCGGCGGCGCCTCGGAGCGAGCGGCGGACTTGCCGTGCGGCAGCTTGCCGCGGTAGACGGTGTGCGAGCCGGAGTCGTAGACCCATGCGGTCGTGCCGTCGGAGACGATCTGCGCGTCCCCGTTGTCGGTCTGCAGCTCGAGCCGCAGCCGCTGCCCGCCGCCCAGCCACAGCCGCCCGCTCGCGCCCTTGAGCAGTGGCCCGCCGCCCTGCAGGCTCGAGGAGTCGATCAGCTTGTTGGTGAACGTGATCCGCGCGGTGATGCCCGCGACCTCGGGACCCGTGGCGGCGTCATGGACCGCGAGGGCCAGCGGCTTGGCGGGCGGCGTTGCGCCGCGGCCGACGGCGCCGAGCGCGATCGCGGTGCCGCCGGCCACGACGGCGACGACGGCGACGAGGAGCGCGATGAGGCGCCGGGTGGGGAGGGTGCGGAGCAGGCTCATGACGGTGACCGTACGGACGGACCCTGAAAGAAGCTTGACAACCCGTCCTGGGTAGGCTCGCTCAATGGGCGAGCCCACGTACTACGACGAGGCCTTCGGCGACGACGGCGAGCCGCGCGAGCACTACCGGTCCGTGCTCGACACGCTGGGCGCCGCCGATCTCCCCGAGCTGGCCGAGGAGCTGCGCGGCGAGGTGCGCGAGCGCGGCGTCCGCTACGGCTCGACCGGGCCCGGCGACTTCGTGGTCGACGCCGTGCCACGGCTGTTCACCCGCGAGGAGTGGGACGGGCTGGCGCGCGGGCTCGAGCAGCGCCTGCGCGCGCTCGACGCCTTCCTGCGCGACGCCTACGGCGAGCGCAAGATCGTCGACGCGGGCAAGGTCCCGCTGCGGCTGATCGAGGACGGCTCGTTCTACGAGCCCGACATGCAGGGCCTCGACCAACCGGTCTGGGCGGGCTTCGCCGGGCTCGACGTGATCCGCGACAGCGCCGGCGAGTTCCGCGTGCTGGAGGACAACCTGCGCATGCCGACCGGGCTCGGCTTCGCGCCCTTGGCCTGGGAGCTGGTCGGGGAGCTGCTCGATCCCGCGGTGCCCGATCGCGAGCCGGCCGACCACCACGCCGCGCTCGAGCGCTTCGCGGCGATCCTGCGCGCCGCCGCGCCCGGCGACGATGGCGATCCCTCGATGGTCGTGCTCGGCGACGGCTTCGAGAACGACGCGCAGTGGGAGATCTCCGAGGTCGCCTTCCGCATGGGCGTGCCGATGGTCACGCTCGACGACCTCAGCGAGCGCGACGGCCGCGCCTACGCGCGCGTCGACGGCAAGCGCCGCCCGGTCGACGTCGTCTACCGGCGCTCGAACTATCACCTGCTGCGCGAGGAGGACGGCCGCCCGAGCGCGCTCGCCCACAAGCTGCTCGAGCCGATGCGGCGCGGCACGCTGGCGGTCGTGAACCCGCCCGGCGTTGGGATCGCCGATGACAAGCTCGCCCACGTCTACGTGCCGGAGATGATCCGCTTCTACCTCGGCGAGGAGCCGCTGCTGCCCTCCGCCGACTCCTACGACCTGACCGACGAGGACGCCCGCGAGGACGTGCTCGGGCGGCTGGGGGAGATGGTGGTCAAGGTGCGCCACCGCGTCGGCGGCGAGGGCGTGCTGATCGGCGAGGACGCCGAGACCGCGCGCGAGGACATCGGCGAGCACCCGCAGGACTTCATCGCCCAGGAGCTCGTCGAGCTCTCGCGCCACCCGACCGTGCGCGACGGTGAGCTGGCCAAGCGCCGGATCGACCTGCGGCCGCTCATCGCCGCCTCCGGCGACGGCGACGCGACCGTCCTCGGCGGCCTCACCCGCGTCGCGCTGGACGAGGACTCGAAGGTGGTCAACATGGCGCAGGGCGGCGGTGTGAAGGCGACCTGGGTGGTCGGGTGAGCGCGGCGAAGTCGGCTGCCAGAGCGGCCCGCGCCCTCGCGAACAACCGGGCCGTGCGAGCCGCTGCGGCCGCCGGCGCGGCCAAGCTCGCGGCGAACGCCGAGCCCGCGCTGCGCGAGCGCTACGACCGCTGGAGCGGCGCCCGCACCGACCGGCTGCTGGCGATCCGGCTCGCGCGCCAGATCCAGGGCACCTACTCCGAGGGCACGATCATTGCGAGCACGCCGCATTACGTGGTGTGGAAGGCGGGCGCGCCCGTCGAGGCGTTCCCGCCCGTCGAGGACCTCGAGCTGCGGCCCGAGTTGCGCGACTTCGACCAGCGGCTGCTGAAGGTCCCACCCCCGGAGCGGCGGCGGCTTATAAAGCGTTAGCCCGGCCTGCCAGAATCGTCGCGATGGCCGAGAACGAACGCCGCCCGCGGATGCCCACCCGCAGCACGCCTCCGGAGCAGCCAGAGGGCGGCGGCCGGCGCCGGATGCAGATGCCGCGCCCGCGCTTCATCGTGATCGTGCTCGTGCTGCTGGCGCTCAACTACGTCAGCGTCGCCCTGCTCGGCCCAGGCAAGGAGCGCTCGATCGACGTCCCGTACAACCCGACGTTCCGCGCCCAGGTCGAGGCCGGCAACGTCGAGCGCATCTCCGCGCGCGGGGAGACCGTCGACGGCCAGTTCAAGAAGGCGGTCAAGCCGCCGGACGACCCGAAGGGCAAGGCGGCCAAGAACTTCGAGACCGAGATCCCGACGTTCGCGGACCCCGTCGAGCTCTCCAAGCTGCTCCAGGAGCACAACGTGATCGTGCAGGCCAAGCCGATCAACTCGGGCAGCCTGCTGACCAACCTGATCCTCGGCTTCGGCCCCGTGATCCTGCTCGTCGGGCTGTTCGTGTTCCTCGCCCGCCGCTCCGGCGGCGGCGCCGGAGGCCTGGGCGCCCTCGGGGCGTTCTCGCGCTCGCGGGCGCGGCGCGTGGAGAGCGGCGAGCAGCGGATCACGTTCGCCGACGTGGCCGGCATCGACGAGGCCAAGGCGGAGCTGACCGAGATCGTCGACTTCCTCAAGAACCCCACCCGCTACCAGAAGCTCGGCGGCCGGATCCCGCGCGGCGTGCTGCTCTCGGGCCAGCCCGGCACCGGCAAGACGCTGCTGGCCAAGGCGGTGGCGGGGGAGGCCGACGTGCCGTTCTTCTCGATCTCCGCGTCGGAGTTCGTCGAGGCGATCGTCGGCATCGGCGCCTCGCGCGTCCGCGACCTCTTCAAGACCGCCAAGGAGGCCTCGCCGGCGATCATCTTCATCGACGAGCTCGACGCGATCGGGCGCTCGCGCTCCCAGAGCGTCGGCTTCGGCGGCGGCAACGACGAGCGCGAGCAGACGCTCAACCAGATCCTCACCGAGATGGACGGCTTCGAGTCGAATGTCGCGGTGATCGTGCTCGGCGCCACCAACCGGCCGGAGATCCTCGACAGCGCGCTCCTGCGGCCCGGTCGCTTCGACCGCCGCGTCGCCGTGCCGCCGCCCGACAAGGAGGGCCGGCGCAAGATCCTCGAGGTCCACACACGCTCGCTGCCGCTGGCCGACGATGTCGCGCTCGAGCGGATCGCCGCCACCACGCCCGGCATGGTCGGCGCCGATCTCGCCAACCTCGCCAACGAGGCAGCGCTGACGGCGGCGCGGCGCAACCACGACAAGGTCCAGCTCGCCGACTTCACCGACGCGCTCGAGAAGATCGTGCTCGGCGCCCCGCGCGGCACCGTGCTGTCGGACGAGGACCGCAGGCGCGTCGCCTACCACGAGGGCGGCCACGCGATCGTCGGCATGCTCACGCCGGGCGCCGACCCGGTGCGCAAGGTCTCGATCATCCCGCGCGGCATGGCGCTGGGCGTGACGCTCTCCGCCCCCGACCTCGACAAGGCCAACTACGAGGAGTCCTACCTCCTGACCAAGATCAAGGTCGCGCTCGGCGGCCGCGTGGCGGAGGAGCTCGTCTACGGCACGATCACCACCGGCGCGGAGTCCGACATCGAGCAGCTGACCGGGATCGCGCGGGCGATGGTCGGCCGCTGGGGGATGAGCCGCTCGCTCGGGCCGGTGGCGACGCTGCCCAGCGAGGCGCGCGGGCCGATGCTCCCGGGCACCGCGGAGGTGTCACAGGAGACGCAGCGGCTGATCGACCTCGAGGTGCAGCGGATCGTGGAGGAGAGCCACCAGCAAGTCACGGCGCTGCTGACCGAGCACCGCGACAAGCTGGAGTCGCTGGTCGCCGGGCTGCTCGAGGAGGAGACGCTCGACCAGGACGCCGCCTACGCAGCGGCGCAGGTCGACCCGCACGAAGTGCCGCACGCCTCCGGGGCGCCGACGGTCGCCTAACCGACTGCGCGGCCGCGCTGGACGCCGGTGTCGCCGGCGTCGAGGCGCTGCTGGACGGCGGGCAGCAGCTCGCCGTCCTCGGTCAGGTAGTCGCGCCAGGAGCGCTGCGGGTCGTAGCCCAGGAGGCGCTTGGCCTTCTCGATGCTGAGGCCGGGCGCGTCGGGATGGGCGAGCTCGCGCAGCTCGATCTCGTCGCCGTGGTGGTGGCGGAGGAGCTCTGCGAGCGGCCGGTTGCCGAGGTTGTCGGGGCTGGCGATGTAGAAGACCTCGTGGGTGTCGAGGTCGGACTCGGCCGCGAGCCGGAGCGCCTCGGCGAGGTCGTAGACGTCGATGTAGGCCCACAGCGAGGCGCTGGTCTGGGCGAACGGGTCGCGCAGCGCGTCGCCGAGGTTGGCGGCGTAGTTGCCCTCCCACTGGACCCAGCTCGGGCGGATCGTGATGCAGCGGATGTCCGAGCGCCGCATGGCGGCGTCGCAGAGCAGCTCCGAGAAGTACTTCGCGGTCGCGTACGGGTCCTGCGGGCGGATCGGGTGCTCCTCGTCGACCGGCGCGTAGTCGGGCAGGAACGGCCGCTCGGGGAAGAAGAACCCGGGAACCGTCTCGCTCGACACGTTGACGTAGCGCGGGACGCCCCAGCGCACCGCCGCCTCGAGCGTGTTGAAGACGCCCATCAGGTTGTTGTGGAAGACCTTGTGCGGCGGGTTGCGGCTCGGCTCGGGGAGCGCGGCGGCATGGATCACGGCGTCGTGGCCGCGGACGACCGCGAACGCGTCCCCGGCGTCGGTGAGGTCGGCCTGCTGGTAGCGCGGGACGTCCCGGCCGGCGGCCTCGAACACGGGCGCGCCGATGTCGCAGGCCGTGACCTCGTGGCCGGCCTGATGGAGGGCGTCGACGGTGGCCGAGCCGACCTTGCCGCGGGAGCCGGTGACGAGGATGCGCATGGCGGCGCACCTTAGGGCCTGGCCATAGGGTCAGGCTTCTTCGCCAAGTGGGGTCCAGAACTTATCTCGCACTTGGATTTGCGGCCGACACTTCTCCCATGACGCTCGCTCCCCCCATCACCGACGCCCCGACGCAGGTCACCCGCTCGCGCCCGCGCGTCAGCGACCGCGTGCGCCGCAACGCCGCCCTCACGGCTGAGCAACTTGCCCCCGGCCGCTACCTCGCGATCGAGGACGGCGGCGAAGTCGTCGTGATCGCGGTCGGCGAAGGCGCGCTGCGCCTCGGCCGCGGGATCGCCGCCGACGTCGTGCTCGAGGACCGCTCCGTCTCCCGGCGCCACGCCGTCATCACCTGCCGCGAACGCGAGGTCGTCCTGCTCGACGACCGCAGCATGAACGGCGTGCACGTCAACGGCGAGCGCGTCGGCCAGGCGACCCTGCGTGACGGCGACGCGATCGCGCTCGGCGACGTGCAGATGCGCTTCCTCATCGTCGGCTAGTGCGGGCAGCCGCACCACGCGGCACCACTTAGAGGCCTGGGAGGACACCGGGCGGCTCCATCGACGGAGCCGCCCGGCCAGGGCACGCTGGCGGCATGACCTTCCGAGTGTTTGCCGCCGCCGTCTTCCTCGCCCTCCTCCACGCCTTCGACGACGCCTTCCTGCTGCCCGGCGGCGGGGTCCCTCTGACCCAGCACGCGCTGGCGTTCGGGATCGCGCTCGCTGCCACCGGCCTCGCGGTGTGGCGCTTCCGCTCGCTGCGACCGGGTCTGCAGGCCGCGGTCGCGTTCCTGTTCGGCTTCCTCGCCCTGGTGAACGGCGGGCGCCATGCCCACCACGTCTTGAACGACACGATGACCGCGAACGATGTGACGGGCCTACTCGCGTTCGCCGCGGGGCTCGTGCTCGTCGGCCTCGCCGCGCGGATCCCGTTCCGGCACCGCGGAGAGGGGTCGTGGCCGGCGCGCCTGCTCGTCCCGCCCGCGGGCCTCGTCATCGTCTGGTTCGTCCTCGCGCCGGTGGGGATGGGCATCGTCGACATCCACTCGCTGCACCGGCCCGTCGGGTCGCCGCCCAGCGCCGCGTACAAGACCGTCCACTTCACCGCGTCCGACGGCGTCCGGCTCGAGGGCTGGTACCGGCCGTCGCGCAACGGCGCGTCGGTGCTGATGATCTCGGGCGGCGGCGGCAACCGCCGCTCGACGCTGCGCCACGCACGGATGCTCGAGCGCCACGGCTACGGCGTGCTCGTCTACGACCCGCGCGGGAGCGGCAACAGCGAGGGCACGGTCAACTCATACGGCTGGGGCTGGGACAAGGATGCCGGCGCGGCGATGGACTACCTGGCCGCCCACGGGGCGGGCCGCGTCGGCGTGCTGGGGCTCTCGACCGGCGCCGACATCGCGATCGACACCGCCGGCCGCCGCGGCGACGTGGGCGCGGTCGTCGCCGACGGCTCCGCCGCGATCGGCTTCGAGGACATCGAGGAGTACAGCGACCGGACGCTCGACCGCGCGCCGATGTGGGTCCTGTTCAAGGCCATCGAGGTCGTCCAGGGGCGCTCCGGGCCGAGGGTCTCGCTCGCCGAGCGGATCGCGCACACGCGCACGCCGAACCTGCTCATCTCGGCCAACAAGGCCGAGAAGGGGTGGGGCGAGCTGTACGACCGCCGCGGCGGCTCGCGGAGCACGCTCTGGTACCTGCCGCACGCGGGCCATACCGCCGCGCTGCGCCAGTATCCAGCGGCGTACGAGCGGCGCGTCACGGCGTTCCTCGACGCCCACTTGCTAACCTAAAGTAAGTCGAAGGGAAGTATCCCGACGGCGAGCATCGTCACGACGGCCGCGCCCAGATGGCGCATCCCGGTGCTCGCGGCCGCTCTCTCGGGGCGGCGGAGAAACCTTCGCGGATCCACGACCCGCGGAGGTACTCACGTTGTCCCCGATCGTCGCGCTCACCGGCGCGCTCGTCGTCCTGCTCGCCATCGACCTCCTCATCGCTCGGGGGCGGGAGATGACGCTGCGCGCGGCGGGCGTGGCCAGCGCGGTCTGGGTGGCGATCGCGCTCGCGTTCTTCGGGCTGCTGCTGCTCGTGGGGGAGAGCGGGGACGCGCAGGCGTTCCTCGCCGGCTACCTGGTCGAGAAGTCGCTGTCGCTCGACAATGTCTTCGTCTTCCTGCTCGTGTTCGGCGCGTTCGCGGTGGCCGAGCAGGACCGCCACCGGTTGCTGAGCTACGGGATCGTGCTCGCGCTGGTGCTGCGCGGCGTGTTCATCGTCGTGGGCGCGGCGGCGCTGTCGGCCTTCGGCTGGCTCAGCTTCGTGTTCGCGGCGTTCCTGATCTGGACGGGCTGGCGGCTGTTCCGCCACCGCCACGACCACAACTCCGAGGCGGCGCTGGTGGGCCGGCTGCGCGAGAAGCTCCCGTTCTCGCCCAAGTGGGCGGCGCTGGCGGGCATCGCGCTGGTCGACATCCTGTTCGCGGTCGACTCCGTCCCGGCCATCCTCGCGATCACGAACGACACCTTCATCGTCTTCGCGGCCAACGCGTTCGCGCTGCTCGGCCTGCGGCCGCTGTTCTTCCTCGTCGCCGACCTCGTCGAACGCCTCTACTACCTCAAGACCGCGCTCGCGGCGCTGCTGGTCTTCATCGGGGCGAAGCTGGCCGCGGCCGAGTTCGTCGGCAAGATCGGCCCGGAGATCTCGCTCCCCGTCATCGGAGCGATCCTCGCCACGGGCGTCCTCGCCTCGCTGTGGCGCGACCGCCAGTCGTCGTCGAAGGCGCCGACCGGAATCGAACCGGTGTAAACGGCTTTGCAGGCCGCTGCGTAGCCACTCCGCCACGGCGCCGTGGCGGGTACAGGCTAGCTTCAGCCCTCCCAGGCAGGCGCGAAGCCCGGGTCGAGGATGCGGCCGTCCTTCGGGAGGGCGTCGATCTGGGCGCGGTCGTCGTCGCTGAGCCCGAAGTCGAAGACCTCGAAGTTCTCCAGCCGGCGCTCGTGGCTCGAGGCCTTCGGGATCGTCGCGACGTTCGGCTTGTCGAGCAGCCAGCGCAGCGCGACCTGGCCGGCGGTCTTGCCGTGGCGCTCACCGATCGCGCGCAGGGTGTCGTCGCTCGGCACCTTGCCGCGGGCGAGCGGGGAGTAGGCGGTGACCATGAAGTCCTTCTGCGCCGCCAGCTCGACCAGCTCGTCCTGGCTCAGGAACGGGTGGAACTCGACCTGGTCGGCGAAGATCGGCGCGACCTTCAGCGCGTCGCGGAGCATGTAGGCAGGGAAGTTCGAGACGCCGAAGTGCTTGATCAGGCCCTCGTCACGAACCTGGGCGAGTGCGCCGAGCGTCTCCTCGAGCGGCACCTCGTCGTTGGGCCAGTGCAGGAGCAGGAGGTCGACGCAGTTGACCTGCAGGCGCTCGAGCGAGCCCTCGGTCGACGCGCGCACCTTGTCGGGCGCGAACTCGCTGCGCCACAGCTTCGTGGTCAGCCACAGCTCCCGGCGCGGGACGCCCGACGCCGCGAGCGCCTTGCCGACCTCGGCCTCGTTGTCGTAGGCCTGCGCGGTGTCGATGTGCCGGTAGCCGATCTCCAGCGCGTCGGCCACCGCCTCCTCGCAGTCGCTGCCGAGGATCTCCCAGGTCCCGAACCCGAGCTTGGGGACGGTCGAGCCCTGGATCTCGAGGGCGCGCAGCGAGACATCGATCGTAGTCATCCGTGCCGCCTACCCCGCCCGCTCGCTTGCTAGCCTTCGGGCCGTTCCCAGGGCGATTAGCTCAGCTGGGAGAGCGCCGCCTCGACAAGGCGGAGGTCACTGGTTCGAGCCCAGTATCGCCCATGGAGAAAACCCTGCTAATGCGGGGTTTGCGCGTCTTGAGGGTCCCAATAGGGTCCCGTTCGCCGGCGCGGTCGGCACCCTGGCTGGGTGACCGGCGCCTCGGCTGGCGCACGCAGCCGGCGGGGCCGTGGCCGAAACGGCTGCGGCTGCTCGGCTCACGCCCGGGTTCACGGGCCGCTTGGGCGGCCGCGGTGCGACGGGGTAGAGCCCGCGAACTCGAACTGCACCCCGGGCTGCGGGCCGCGCTGGCTCAACGCGGCGATGGCCTCACCGACGCGCTGTTTCGTGCGATCTCATCCATCGTGCTGGTCGAGCGCAAATGCTCGATTTTGTTGATTGTTCATGGGTCGTTGACTATGGTCGCCACCTAACGATCGAAGCGCGACTCGGGGGCCGGAGGGCCATGCTCGTCCTGACACGCAAGTCGAACCAGTCCCTCATGATCGGGGACGACATCGAGGTAACGGTCCTCTCGATCATGGGCGAGAAAGTACGGATCGGCATCCAGGCGCCCCGGGAGATCCCGGTGTTCCGCAAGGAGGTCTACCTGGAGATCCAGCAGGAGAACGCCGCCGCGAGAGCGTCGGCGCAGGCCGAGGTGGACGATGCGCTGGAGAGGCTCTCGCCAAGGCACTCGATCGGTCGTGGCGCTCGCCCCTAGCGCTCCAGCTTGCCGTAGCAGCGCGACTACGGCCGGTCCAACGGGCCGTCTCTCCTCCAGGCGAAGGACACGCGGATTATGATTCCGGAGTTCTTTGGCTCTACAGCTGGCCTACCGCGGCGGCAACCTCAGCCCGGTGTACCCGATCCTCGGGGCGTGCCTGTGCTTCGGGATCCGGATGGTCGGCGTGCGCTACGACATCGACGCGCCGATTGCTCCCGTGAGCGCCATCGTCGGCGCGCCGACGACTGAGCGGGCTCACGGTTCGCGCCGGCGGGGGTCGTTGCCGGTGTCACGCAGCGAGCCTGCGTGGGCGCGGGCGTCGGGGTCGCGGCGCGCCTTCAGCAGCGACGCGACGACGGTCACGGCGAGGACGATCAGGATCACGATCAGCGAGGTCGAGGTCTCGACGTCGGGGATCGAGTCGTCCTGCAGGTGGCCGTAGTGCAGCAGCAGCTTCACGCCGATGAAGGCGAGGATGAGGGCCAGCCCGGTGGAGAGGTAGACCAGGCGGTCGAGCAGCCCGGTGACCAGGAAGTACAGCGCCCGCAGCCCGAGCAGCGCGAACGCGTTCGCGGCGAAGACGATGAACGCCTCCTCGGTGACACCGAACACGGCCGGGATCGAGTCGAGCGCGAACAGGAGATCCGAGCTGCCGATCGCGATCAGCACGATGAACAGCGGGGTCGCGACCCGGCGGCCTTCGAGGTGGGTGATCATGCGGCCGTCGTCGTAGGTCTCGGTGACCGGTATGACCCGTCGTGTCAGGCGCACCACTGCGTTGTCCTCGACGTTGGGGTCCTGGTCGCGGTGGCGGAACAGCTGGATCGCGGTGCCGAGCAGCAGCAGCCCGAAGATCAGGAACATGAACGAGAAGCTCTCGATCAGCACGGCGCCGAGCGCGATGAAGATCGCCCGCATGACCAGCGCGACGAGGATCCCGAAGGTCAGGACGCGCTGCTGGTGCTCGGCGGGCACCGCGAACGCGGACATGATCACCACGAACACGAACAGGTTGTCGACCGAGAGGCTCTTCTCGACGATGTAGCCGGCGAAGTACTGCGCGCCGAAGTCCCAGCCCGCGATGAGCCCGAACACGACACCGAACGCGAGCGCGACGCTGACGTAGAACACCGACGCGATCACGGCCTCGCGGAACCCGACGGTGTGCGCATGGCCCGGCCGTGACACGAACAGGTCGATCGCGAACAGGACCACGATCAGACCGATCGTCGCCGCCCAGCCGGCGAGCGTCACGTCGAGCACACCCCGGCTCCTGCCCGGCACGGCGTGGCGCTACGCCACAGCCCCGGTATCGTCGAGCCGCATGGCCGCGAGCCTGCTGATCGCGTTCGACGGCTCCCCTGCGGCGGAGGCGGCCGTGCGGGCCGCCGGCGCGCTATTCCCGGGCGCTCGAGCGACGGTGTTGACGATCCACGAGCCCGCGATCAGCCCGCTGACGACGTTCCGTGTCGGTGGCGCGCTCATGTCGCCTGAGCTCGTCGAGCGCAGCCTGACCGAACTCGAGCGAGAGCTTGTCGCCGACGCGGAGGCCGCCGCGGCAGACGGCGCGCGGCTCGCCGAAGCAGCGGGCCTCACTGCCGAGCCAGAGGTCGCCGCCGACGAACGGCAGCCGTGGGGGCCGATCCTGGCCGCGGCGGCCGAACGGAGCGTTGACGTTGTGGTGTGCGGCACGCGCGGGCACGGGGCGGTGGCCCGTTCCGTGCTCGGCTCGACGTCGTCAAGCCTGCTCCACCACGCCGAGCGGGCGGTGCTCGTCGTCCCGGAGGGGGACGCTCCGCGCGACGGCCCGGTGCTCGTCGCCTACGACGGGTCGCCGGGCGCGGACGAGGCGGTCGCGGTGGCGGGCCGGCTCCTGCCCGGCCGGCGCGCACTAGTGGTCCACGCGTGGGAATCGCCGCTGCGCCATTCGCTCAGCGGGCGCGCGCTCAGCAGCGTTCCGGTGACGGAGATCGGCGAGTTCACCGAGGACTTGGAGACGTGGCTGCGGGAGACGGCGGAGGCGACGGTCGCGGACGGTGTGGAACTGGCGAGGAGGGCCGGGCTCGAGGCCGGCGGCGAGGCCGTGGAGTCGAGCTCGACCGCCTGGCGGGTACTGACCGCGGCCGCCGAGACACAAGACGCGACGGTCATCGTCGCGGGTTCGCAGGGCCACGGCGGCGTCGCGTCGGTGCTCCTCGGCTCCGTCTCCGCGGGGCTCGTGCACCACGCGGAGCGGCCGGTGCTCGTCGTCCGGGCACCGGCGCCCTGAGGTCCACTCACCAGCTCGCGAGGGCAGGGGCGCCGCGCACGGCGCCGGCGTCGCGAGTGACGACGAGGACGGGACGCGCCGCATCGCGCAGGAGCTCCTGCGAGACGCTGCCGAGCGCGCCACGGATGCGGCCGAGCCCGCGGGAGCCGACGACGATCTCGTCGGCCTCGCGCACCGCCGCCGCGCGGATCAGGACCTCCGCCGGCGGACCCTCGAGCACCGAGAACTCGATGTTCGTCTCGACCTGCTCGGCGATCGGCCGCATCTCATCGAGGACGCGCTCGGCCGCATCGTGGATCTGGGCGACGGCGCGCTCGTAGTAGGGCGTGCCCAGCCAGTTCGAGGCAGGCGCGGTCGCGTGTACGAGCGCGATCGTGTCCTCGGGCTGCGCTCGGTCGATCGCGACCGCGAAGGCAGCGCGTGCCTCGTCGGATCCGTCGTAGCCGACGACAATGGTGCGGGGCTGGATCTCATCGGTCGCGAGCGACATGTCGTTCCTTTCTTGGGAGGGCGCCCGGTCTGCCCGGGCTGCAATCCATGGTCGTGTCGTCGATTCCCTTGCTCCGTCCCATGGGTCGAGGTGACCATCTGGGCCCAGGCGCGCCACCACGCGGCGGCTCAGATGGCTTCGGCTGCTTCCGTTTCCGCCTTGCGCTCGCGCCGCGCCCCGTGCGCATAGAGCAGCGCGAGCGCGAGGGCCGCGCCCGGGATCGGCCAGATCGCCTTGTTGAGGCCGGGCGGGTTGTCGGCCGGCACGCCGGGCGACGGGAGGAGGTAGCCCGCGACGAGCGCGCCCGCCACCGCGGCGAGGAACGCTCCGATGATCCCGCCGGTGAACCTGTCGGGGACGAGCACGGCGAAATGCCAGACGGCGATGCCGAGCATCGCCCACACGAGGACGCTCATGCTGCTGCGAGACCTTTGTCGTCTCGCCGCACGGCGACGATGCGCAGTTCCTCCTCGCGCCCGTTCGGCAATTCGACGGATACGAGATCTCCACGGGCGCGGCCGATGAGCCCTTGACCGACCGGCGAGCCGGCGGACACCGTGCCCCGGTGGGCAGCGCGTCCGGCGCTGGCGATCCGGTACGTCACCAGCCTGCCGTTGCGGGTGTACTCGACGTCGACGAGCCGGCCTGGGAAGGCGACGTCGGGAGCCTCGCTGTCGGCGACGACGCGCGCGTCGCGAAGCAGCGCTTCGAGGTGCGCGATGCGCGCGTCGACGAACACGTGGTCGTCACGGATTTGCGCGATCTCCTCCTCCGCGTCGCTGGCGACGAAGCCGCGCGCGTCGCGGAGCAACTCGGGGAGGTCGCGATCGCGCACGCGCCGCAGCTCCTGGAGCTGCGCTCGATACTGCTCGTAGTCGACACGCGTGAGCAGCGACGCGGAGTCGGGCTGGTGGGGATGGGTCATGGCCAGAGCCTGTTTGAAGCAAGGCGCCGATGCCATGGGCAGGCATCACCATCTGCCGCCGGGCCTGGATGTAGTGACCAGAGACCCGCCGGTCGGAGGGCAGGGTGTGTGTCACGATCGTCCGATGGCCGTGCGAGCCGCACCAGCCGTCCCTGAGCGTCAGGCGCGTCGCGTGGGGCGTGCGCGCCGTACGACCCTGTTCCGCCGGCTGTTCCTCACCTACGCGGCGGTGGTTGGCCTCGCCGTCGCTGGGCTGGTGCTGGCTCCGATCACGGTGTCGGTGCCGACGGCGCTGGCCGAGCTGGCGGTGCTCCTGGCCGGTTTCGCCGTGACGCTGGTGCTCTTCCACGCCTTCCTCCGACGAGCACTGGCGCCGCTGGAGACCTTGACCGAGGTCATGCACCAGATCGACCCGCTCGCCCCGGGACAGCGGATTGAAACCACCACCGGCGACGAGGAGGTCGTGGCGCTGGCTGAAGCCTTCAATGCGATGCTCGACCGCCTCGAGAGCGAGCGGCGCGACAGCGGGCGCCGGGCCCTGGCGGCCCAGGAGGCGGAGCGGCGGCGCATCGCGCGGGAGCTGCACGACGAGATCGGCCAGCTCCTGACCGGGCTGATCCTGCGCGGCGAGACGCTCGCGCGGCGCGCTCCCGAGGAAGTCCGCGAAGACGTCGTCGGGCTCCGCGAAGGAGCGCGTGAGGCGGCGGAAGAGGTCCGGCTGATCGCCCGCCGACTCCGTCCCGAGGCGCTCGACGAACTCGGGCTCCAGAGCGCGCTGCTGGCGTTGTGCACGACGGTCGCCGAGCGAGCGAGGCTCGAGGTCGAGCGACGGTTCGCCCGCGACCTCCCGCTCACCGCCGAGGAGGAGCTGGTCATCTACCGCGTCGCCCAGGAGAGCCTCACCAACGTCGTGCGCCACGCGCAGGCTCGCCAGGTCATGGTCACCCTCGAGCCGGACGACGATGGTGGCGTCGTCCTGACCGTGCGCGACGACGGCATCGGCCTGCCCCCAGAAGTCGCAGACGACTCGAGCGGAATCCGGGGCATGCGCGAGCGCGCGCTGCTCGTCGGTGCGCAGCTCACGGTGAGCGCCGTCGACCCACACGGCACCGAGGTGGCGTTGCGGCTGCCGGACACGGACGTGCGGTGACCACTCCGCTGGTCACCCGCGTGCTCCTCGCCGACGACCATCCGGTCGTACGCAACGGGCTGCGCGAGCTGCTCAACAGCGAACCTGACTTCCGCGTGGTCGGCGAGGTCGATGACGGGGCACAGACGGTCGAGCGGGCGCTCGCGGACGACGTGGACCTCGTCATCCTCGACGTCACGATGCCCCGCATGACGGGCCTGCAGGCGGCGCGCGAGCTCGCGTCGCGCAAGCCCGGGCTGCGGATCCTCATGCTCTCGATGCACGAGAACGAGCAGTTCCTCTTTGAAGCGCTGCGCGCGGGAGCCTCCGGTTACGTGCTCAAGACGGCCGCCGACCGCGACCTCGTCAACGCGTGCCGCGCGACCATGCGCGGCGAGACCTTCCTCTACGCCGGAGCCGTGGCGGCCCTCGTGCGCGAGCACCTCGACCGCGACGCGACCTCCCTGGATCCGCTCACGCCGCGCGAGCTCGAGGTGGTCAAGCTCGTCGCCGAGGGGCACACGAGCGACGAGATCGCCGGCATGCTCTTCATCAGCCGCAAGACCGTCGACCGCCACCGCGCGAACATCCTCGAGAAGCTCGGCATGCGCGACCGCGTCGACCTGACGCGCTACGCGATCCGCAGGGGGCTGATCACGCCGTAGATCGGGATGCCCACCCATTGCCTTGTCGCCGGCGAGCGATCAGGCTGATGGGAGATGCAACCGCCCGTCGTGTCCGTGCTCGTCGTCGACGACCATCCCGCCTTGCGCGCGGGCCTCGAGCAGCTGTTCGACCAGGAGCCTGGATACCGTCTGCTCGGCGCCGTCTCGAGCGAGGCGGAGCTCGCCATCGCGCTGCAGCGTCATCGGCCCGACGTGGTCGTCATGGACTACGCCCTGACGCGCGGCGATGGTTTGAGCGCCTGCTTCCGTCTCAAGCAGCGCCCGCAGCCGCCCGGCGTCGTGCTCTACTCCGCCTACGTGGACGACATCTTCGCGGTGCCTGCGACGCTCGCCCAGGCCGACGCGATCGTCTCCAAGAACGATCCCGTCGCAGTGCTGCTCGCCGCCATCGACGCCGTGGCCGCCGGGGAAACACAGGTGCCGTCGCCCGACCCCGAAGTCATCGAGGCAGCCTCGTCTCGACTGGAGGCCGACGATCTCCCGATCGTCGGCATGCTGTTCGCGAGGGTCGGGGTCGCTGACATCGCGACGACGCTCGGCGTCGAGCCGCGAGAGATACGGGCCCGTGCGCTCCGCATCATCGGCGAGATGCAGGCGCACGACCGCCGGTATGGTCACGCGGCGGTGTGAACCTCAGCCGCGCGCTCCGGCACGATCATCACCGGGCAGGGCGCGAGCCACGCGACGTCGCCGGACACGGAGCCCAAGACGGCGGCGCGCCACGCCCCGCGGCCTCGCGACCCGACCACGATCAACTCGGCGCCGATGTCGGCAGAGACCCGGGCGAGCACCGCGGCAGGCTCGCCGAGCCGCACCTCGCGCTCCACGCCTGCTGCGGCGAAGTCGGCCGACAGGGAGTCGAACGCAGCCTCGGCCTCGGAGAAGGCGAGGTCGCGCGAGCGCGGGTAGTTGCAGGCATCGACGCTCATGGGGAAGCTGTCGACGGGCACGACCGTCCGCGTCACGTGCACGAGCGTGAGCCGCGCGCCCAGCCGCTCGGCGAGGCGTAGCGCGGCGCTCGCGGCGTGACGGGCCTGCTCGGAGCCGTCGACGCCGCAGACGATGCGGCGTGCGATGGGCGTTGTGCGGTTGGCAGGCTCATGAGCACTCCTGACTCGGGTTCGGGGGCGGCGCGCTCCACTAGCTCGTGAGCCCACGGGCGGCTGGCTAGGCACCCGTCGCGGGCGTCGGTCAGCGTTTCCGCGACGGAACGCAGGTGCCACAGCAGCGCGCTGGCCTCCGGGGGGAGGGTGCCTGCGTCAGCGTCATCCATGCCGCACCACCCCGCCGCGCCTTCGGCCAGGAGACGCATGGTTGCGGCGAGCTCGTCGAAGGCGTCCTCGAGATGGGCCAACGTGACCGGGAGCGTTGGCACCGCGTACGGACTGCCCGCCCGTTCGCGGAGCTCAGCGGCCGCTCGGTGCAGTCGGGCGGCGGTGGCGGGCACCTGGCCGCGAGGGATGAACGCGTCGGGAAACATGCTGCGATCCTCGCTCGCGGCAGCCGCGCGCACCATGGGCCCGCGGCCTCATAAGCGGTCCGTCGGATGGCCATCTTGCGCGGCGGTGACCGCAGGGCCGGGGCGCGCCTGGGCGTCACGCTCGTTGTAGGCGCCGCCCTCGTTCTCCCATCGCGCGACGGGTTCGTAATCGTTGTCGCGGTCCGGCGAAGTGGGGGGGTCGCTGGGGTCGTCCATGGCGACGACGGGCGCAGATCAGAGCTCGACGAGACCGCGGCGAATGGCGTAGCGCGTCAGTTCGACCCGGTCGCATCCTGAGCTTATCGAGCATGTTGGCGCGGTCGCTCCACCCGCAGGCGCCGGCGCGCAGGATGGGGTGGAGATCCGGCGCATCTGCAGGGAGCACCGCATAGCGCTCGGGCCGAGCGCCGACCAGCCTCCCGACCATGCACCCCACGGTCGTCACGTCGCCCTCCACGCGGCCTCCCGACAACGAGCTCTACGACCGCGGTTGCGATCTCGTGGAGGCCGCCGCCTCCATCCGTCAGCTCGCCGCTGATCCACGCGCCACCCGTGCCTTGCCCGCGGTGCTCGGATGCCTCGAGGCGGCGCTGCATGAGTTGCGAGATGCGTGCATGGCGATGGAGCAGACAGCCGATCGCGCGACCCGCGAGCGTGAGCGAGCCGAGACGAGCGACCGGCTCCTGGCAGCGGCTGACCGCGCGCGGCGCGGCTTCACCAACCTCGGGCGCGCGCTCAACGACGCCGAGGACGCGGCCATGGCGACGCGGTCCCTGGCCGCACGATCGCTCGGTGCGTGAATGTCGCGTCAGTCGCGTCTCTCCGTCGCGGCGGCCGGCTCGCTGAGTGTGGCTCCGCCAGGTGCCGGCGGTCGAGACCCCGACGGTCGGTGAGAACAGCCACAAACCATGCCGGAGGAGGGACTCGAACCCCCGACACGCAGATTATGATTCCGCTGCGCTTTGGCTCTATAAGGCCGTTTGGAGGGGCTGGGGGACACAGAAGGGCACATGTTTGACACGCTGGGCCACGGTCGGACTCCACGTTCAAATCCGGCGCCCCGATAACAAGGAGCGCAAGCATCTCTCCCAGTCGTTCCGGCTCGGCGAGGGCCTGGTCGGGCAGTGCGCGCTCGAGAAGGAGCGCATCCTGCTCACCGACGTCCCCGGGGACTACATCCGGAGCAGCTCGGGATTCGGCGAGTCACCGCCGCTGAACATCATCGTGCTGCCGATCCTGTTCGAGGGCTCCGTCCGCGCGGTGATCGAGCTGGCGTCCTTCTCCGCGTCCAGCCCGTCGCACCAGTCGCTGCTGGATCAGCTGACGGAGAGCATCGGCCTCGTGCTCAACACCGTCGCGGCCACGTCGGTGACCGAGGAGCTGCTCGAGCAGTCGCAGTCCCAGGCGAAGGAGCTGCAGTCACGCCAGGAGCAGCTGCACCAGTCGAACGAGGATCTCGCCGCGCAGGCGAAGCTCCTGGCCGACAAGAACAGCGAGGTCGAGGGCAAGTACCAGGAGGTCGAGGAGGCGAAGCGCTTCGTCGAGGAGAAGGCCCGCGAGCTGTCGGTCTCCTCCCGCTACAAGTCGGAGTTCATCGCCAACATGTCCCACGAGCTGCGCACGCCGCTCAACAGCCTGCTGGTGCTGGCCGAGCAGCTCGAGGACAACCCCGACGGCAACCTGACCGAGCGCCAGGTGCAGTACGCCCATGTCATCCGCTCGTCGGGCGTCGACCTGCTCAAGCTGCTCAACGACATCCTCGACCTGGCCAAGGTCGAGTCCAACACCGTCCAGCTCGAGACCGGCGCGCTCCCGCTCGCCGAGCTGCGCGACAGCCTGGTTCAGGCGTTCCAGCCGATCGCCGACGAGCGTGGCCTGGGGTTCTCCGCCGAGCTCGACTCGCGCCTGCCGGCGACCATGACGACCGACCCGCACCGGCTCCGGCAGGTGCTCAAGAACCTGCTCGCCAACGCGTTCAAGTTCACAGAGCACGGCGAGGTCGTGCTGAGCATCGAGCCGACCCCCGGGGCCCGGCATCGCGATCAACGTCAGCGACACCGGCATCGGCATCAAGCCCGAGCTCCGCAAGGTGATGTTCGAGGCGTTCGCGCAAGCCGACGGGACGACCGCCCGCAAGTACGGCGGCACCGGGCTAGGACTCTCGATCAGCCGCAACCTCGTCGACCTGCTCGGCGGGGAGATCACGCTGGAGAGCGAGCCCGGGCGCGGCAGCACGTTCACCGTCCGGCTCCCGCTGCACGTCGGAGGGATCGCGGCGGAGGCGCCCAACGGCACGCCGCCGCCGGTGCCCGCCCCATACGTGGTCGAGATGGAGGACGAGCAGTTCTACGACGGCGAGGCGGCCGGCTCGACCGTACTGCTCGTCGACGACGACTTCCGCAACATCTTCGCGCTGACCGCGCTGCTCGAGCGCGGGAAGATCATCGTCGTCGCCGCGGAGAGCGGCCCGGCGGCGCTGGAGATCCTCGACGAGCGCACCGACATCGACCTCGTCCTGATGGACATCATGATGCCGGGGATGAGCGGCTACGAGACGATGGAGGCGATCCGCCTCCGTCCCTCGCGGGTCACGCTCCCGATCATCGCGGTGACCGGCAAGGCCGAGAACGGCGAGCGTTCCCGCTGCCTCGCGGCCGGGGCCTCGGACTACATCCCCAAGCCGGTCGACTCGGCGGAGCTGCTCGCGAGCCTGCGCCGGTGGTTTCCCGCCACGCCTCCGACCCCGGTGGCGCAGCCGTGACGCCACTCGAGCCGCCCGCCGCGATCCTGATCGTCGACGACAACCCCGGCAAGCGGCTCTCGATCGTCTCGGTCCTCGAGCCGCTCGGCCACGCCATCGTGGAGGCCGAGTCGGGCGAGGCCGCGCTGCGCGCGGTCATGCGCCAGTCGTTCGCCGTCGTGCTGATGGACGTCCAGATTCCGGAGATGGACGGCTACGAGACGGCCAGCCTGATCAGGATGCGGGCCAAGTACGAGCACACCCCGATCATCTTCATCACCGCGCACGAGGACGCCAAGATCCGCGCCGCGTACGCAAGCGGCGCCGTCGACTTCATCTCCGCGCCGATCGTCCCGGACATCCTGCGCGCGAAGGTCTCGATCTTCGTCGAGCTGTACCTCAAGTCGCGTGAGCTGGATCGCTCGATGGCGCAGTTCCGCGACAGCGAGGCGCGCACCCGCTCGGTGCTCGAGAACGTCGCCGACGGCATCGTCACGGTCAGCAGCGACGGGATGATCCAGTCGTTCAACCGGGCGGCGGCCGAGCTGTTCGGCTACGAGGAGGGGGAGGCGATCGGGAAGTCCTTCTCGATGATGGTCGGCCCGAAGTACCCCGCCGACTACTCCAGCGACCCCGCCACCGCGCGCCAGCCCTGGAGCCCGCAGCTGAGCAGCGACCGCTCGGTCGAATCGGTGGGGCGCCGCAAGGACGGGACGACGTTCCCGATGGAGCTCGACCTGAGCGACGTCGCGCTGCAGACCGGCAGGATCCACGTCGGCTGCCTGCGCGACATCTCCGTGCGCCAGTCCTACACCGACGCGCTCCAGTACCAGGCGCTGCACGACAACCTCACCGGCCTGCCCAACCGTGTGCTGTTCGGAGATCGCCTCACCCAGGCGATCCGGGGGGCGCTGCGGACCGGACAGTCGCTGGCGCTCCTGGTCACGGACCTCGACGACTTCAAGCAGGTCAACGACACGCTCGGCCATCACCACGGTGACGAGTTGCTCAAGCTCGTCACCGAACGGCTCGTCGGGTGCCTGCGGACCGGCGACACGGTGGCACGGCTCGGCGGCGACGAGTTCGGCGTCCTGCCGCGCGACGGCACCGACCTGGCCGCCGCGGCGACCGTCGTGTGGAAGATCCAGCAGGCGCTCGAGCCGCCGTTCATGGTCAACGGCCACACCGTCAACGTCGAGGCGAGCATCGGCATCATGCTGGTGCCCGATCACGGCGACAACCGTGACGATCTGCTCCGGCGCGCGGATCTCGCGATGTACGACGCCAAGCGCACCGGCACCGGGTACGCGCTGTTCGCCGCCGAGCAGGAGGAGACCCCCGCGCGGCGCCTCGAGCTGCTCGGCGACCTCCGCCGCTGCATCGAGCGCAAGGAGCTCGTCCTCCATTATCAGCCGAAGATCGACCTCTCCACGAACGAGACCGTCGGCGTCGAGGCGCTGCTGCGCTGGAACCATCCCTCGGGGACGCTCTACATGCCGGACGCCTTCATGCCGGAGGTCGAGCGCAGCGAGCTGATGATCCCGATGACGGAATGGGTGCTCGACGAGGCGCTCGGCGAACTGCGGCGATCGCGCGACGCGGGCTACGACCTGAAGATGGCGGTCAACGTCGGCGCTCGCTGCCTCGCCGAGGGCACCGCGATCTTCGACACCATCAAGCACCTCACGGCGCGCTGGGGCGTCCCGCCGGACCGGCTCACGCTCGAGCTCACCGAGAGCGCGCTGATCGACACCGCCGTGCCCGGCATGCTCGCGCAGCTCCGCAACATGGACGAGCGGCTCTCGATCGACGACTTCGGCACCGGCTACTCGTCGCTCGTCTACCTCCAGCGGCTCCCGGTCGTCGAGATCAAGGCCGACCGGTCGTTCGTCATGACCATGTGCACGGTCAACGACGACGCGGTCATCGTCCAGTCGATCGTCGATCTCGCGCACAACCTGGGGGTGATCGTGGTCGCCGAGGGGGTGGAGGACGAGGCGACGATGGTCCTGCTCGAGGAGTACGGGTACGACGTCGGCCAGGGCTACCACTTCAGCCGCCCGGTGACGGGCGACGAGCTGCTGGAGTGGCTCCAGGCGTCGCCGTTCGGATTGCCCCCGCGCCTGACAGACGCGCTGCCCGTCGTCGACGGATTGTAGGGTTCCGCTCGCCGATGGCGGGTGAGGGTTCACAGCAGCAGCCGGGTCTCCGCCGGGAGCTGCGCTTCGTCGAGGCGATCGCGCTGTCGCTGGCGATCATGGCCCCGACCGCCGCGATGGCCCTCAACGGGACCGCGGTCGCGGGGCAGATCGGCCGCGCGGTGCCACTGGCGTTCCTGATCGCCACGATCGGGGTGCTGTTCGTGTCGTACGGCTTCGTGCGGCTGACGCGCTACTTCAACTCCGCCGGCTCGGTGTTCGCGCTCGCCGGCGCGACGCTCGGCCCGCGCGCGGGCTTCTTCGCCGGCTTCGGGCTGATGGGGACCTACACGCTGTTCACGATCGCGTCGGCCGCGGAGGTCGGGCTGTTCGGGCAGACGTTCCTCGACGGCATCGGCGCCGGCAACGTCGACTGGCTGATCCTCGCGCTCCTGGCGATGGTGTTCATCGCGATCTTCGCGTTCGGCGACATCCGCGTGGCGACGCGCACGCTGCTCAGCCTCGAGGGCATCTCGGTGACGCTGATCCTCGTGCTGATGGTGGTCATCTTCCCAAGGTGATCGGCGGGTCGGCGCCGAGCGACCAGGGCTTCACGCTCAGCGTCTTCTCGCCCGCGAGCGGGATCTCGCTGTCGACGATCGCGGTCGCCTCGGTGTTCGGCTTCCTGTCCTTCGGCGGCTTCGAGGGCGCGGCCTCGCTCGGCGATTCAGCGAGTCCTCGGGCCCGCTCGGCGAGCTCGGCAAGGACTACATCGGCTCGGGCTTCGCGGACGTCATCAACTTCGGCGCGACGATGAGCGCGTTCGCCGCGGCGCTGGGCGCCGCCACGGCGGCCTCGCGGATCCTGTTCGCGATCGCGCGCGACGGGTTCCCCGGCAACGCGCTGGGCCGTGCGTCGGTGCGCTCCGGCGCCCCGGCCGGCGCGCTCACAGTGGTCCTCGCCGTTTCGCTCGTCGCACTCCTCGGCTACCGGATCAACGGCACGAGCGCGGTCAACGCGTTCTTCCATCCCGGCACGATGGGCGTGCTGCTGATGCTGGTCAGCTACTTCGTCTGCAACACCGGCGCGATCGTGTTCCTCTACTTCCGCGGCGAGCGCCGGGCTCCCGCCGCGGAGATCGTGGTCCCGCTGATCGCGCTGGCGATCATCGTCTACGTGCTGTACCAGAACACGCTCGCCGACACCCTGGTCTCGCCGTACACGAAGTTCCCGCTCGTGGTCGGCGCGTGGCTGCTGCTTGGGCTGCTGATCGCCGTGTTCGTCCCCAACCTCGCGCGCCGCATCGGTGAGGGGCTGGCGCGCGAGGAGGGGATGCAGGCTCGCTAGGACGGCTTCGGTTCCTCGCGGTGGGGGAGGAAGGGCTCGACCTCGGGGTCGTGGCCGGCCTCGATCTGGCGCCCGCGCTCAACCTCGGCGTTGAACTCGAGGCCCAGCAGCATCACGACGTTCGTGATCCACAGCCAGACGAGGAAGATGATCGCCGCGGCCATCGAGCCGTAGGTCTTGGAGTACGAGCCGAAGTTCGCGACGTAGAACGCGAACAGCGCCGACGCGGCGATCCACAGCACGACGGCGAGGATGCCGCCGGGGCTGATCCAGGCGTAGCCGGGCTGCTTGACGTTGGGCGAGATCCAGTAGAGGAACGCGAAGATCTGCGAGACGATCAGCGCGATCACCGGCCACTTGATGATCCCGAACACCGTCACCGCGGTGTCGCCGAGGCCGATGATGCCGCCGACCTTCTCCGCGACCGGCCCGGTCACCACGACCGCGATGACGACGATCGCGGTGAGCAGCACGACCACGAGCGTCGCGAAGATCTGGATCGGCTTGAGCTTCCAGAACTTCCGCCCCTCCTCGACCTCGTAGATGATGTTGGCGGCCTTCGAGAAGGCGCCGACGTAGCCCGACGCCGACCAGAGCGCGGCCGCGAGACCGGCGATGAACGCGACGCCCGCCGACTTGTTCGAGTTCTGGAGGTTGTGGACCGCGTTGGTGATGACGTCGCGCGTGGCGCCCGGGGCGAGGTCGCCTACGTTCTGGAGCAGCGTGTCGATCGTGTCCTTGCCTGCCAGGCCGACGAGCGACAGCAGCACGAGCAGGGCGGGGAAGAGGGCGAGGATCCCGTAGTAGGTCAGCGCCGCGGCGAGCAGCGTGAGGTCGTCCTCCCTGAATTCTTTGACGGTACGCCGGAGCGTGCCCTTCCAGGTGGACTTCGAGAGATCGGTGGGGGCCTCCGGCGCGCGGCCGTTGCCCGTCTGGGTGGTAGCGGTTTCGGCCATGTCGACGCCCTACCCGGACCGGTGATCAGGAACGCCTGACCGCCTACTCTTCGTAAGCAATCTTGAGGTCCGCGTAACAAACGCCGATCAGGATGTCTACATGCCCCGCCTCGAGCTCATCCCGGAACGCCGCTCGGATGGCACGATCGTGCTCCGCGCGGTCGAGCGCGGACCGCTCGAGCGGCTCAAGCGCTTCGTGCGCGACCTGCTCCGCCGCTAGTCGGTCCGCACCTCGTCGCCGTCCTGGCCCCACCGCACGTGGTATGTGCCGTCCCCATCGGTGCGCCGGTACGTGTGCGCGCCGAACAGGTCGCGCAGCCCCTGGATCAGCGACGCCGGCCCGCGCTCACGCCGGTAGCCGTCGTAGTAGGCGAGCGATGACGTGAAGGCCGGCACCGGCAGGCCGATGTCGACCGAGTGCGAGATCACGCGCCGCCACGAGTCCTGGGCGTCGGCGACCGCGTCGCGGAAGTAGTCGACGAGCAGCAGGTTGACCGTGTCCGGGTTCGTGTCGTACGCCTCGCGGATACGGTCCAGGAAGCGCGCGCGGATGATGCAGCCGCCGCGCCAGATCGTCGCCATCGCGCCCAGGTCGAGATCCCAGTTCTCGGACTTGGCGGCCGCCGTCATCTGCTCGAAGCCCTGCGCGTAGGCGACGACCTTGGACGCGTAGAGCGCCTTGCGCACGTCCTCGATCAATTCGCGGTCGACCTTCGCGCCCTCGCCCGGCTTCGGCCCGGCGAGCTGCTGCGACGCGGTCTTGCGCTGGTCGCCGAGCGCGGACAGCGAGCGCGCGAACACCGCCTCGGTGATCGCGGTCAGCGGCACGCCGAGCTCGAGCGCGTCCTGCGCCGTCCAGCGCCCGGTGCCCTTCTGCTCGGCCTGGTCGAGGATCACGTCGACGAGCGGCTCGCCGGTCTGCGGGTCGGCCTTGTCGAGCACCTGCGCGGTGATCTCGATCAGAAACGAGTCGAGGTCGCCCTCGTTCCACTCGTGGAAGACCTGCGCGATCTCCGGCACCTCGAGCCCGACGCCGTTGCGCAGCAGGTCATAGGCCTCGGCGATCAGCTGGATGTCCGCGTACTCGATGCCGTTGTGGACCATCTTCACGTAGTGGCCCGCGCCGTCGGCGCCGACGTAGGTGCAGCACGGCGTGCCGTCGACCTGCGCGGCGATCGAGGTGAAGATGTGCTCGACGTCGTCGTAGGACTCGCGTGAGCCGCCGGGCATGATGCTCGGCCCCTTCAGCGCGCCCTCCTCGCCGCCGGAGACGCCGACGCCGAGGAAGCGCAGCCCGCGCTCGTTCATCGCCTTGTCGCGTCGCTGCGTGTCCCGGAAGTGCGAGTTGCCGCCGTCGACGATCGTGTCGCCCTCGTCGAGCAGCGGCGCGAGCTCCTCGATCACCGCGTCGACCGCCGGTCCGGCCTTGACCATGGCCATGATCGTGCGCGGGCGCTCGAGCGCCTGCACGAACTCCTCCGTGGTGCCGGTGCCGGTGATCGGCCCCTCGGAGCCGTGCTCGGCCATGAACTGCTCGGTCTTGGACTGCGTGCGGTTGTGCACCGCGATCGGGATGTCGTGGTGGGCGACGTTGCGCGCGAGGTTGGCGCCCATCACCGCGAGGCCGGTCAGGCCGAATCGAGGGCCGCTCATGGCGCGAACCCTAGATGGTTGATTGCGCGGCCGCCGTGCCCGGATGTGCGTGCACCGTGGATGCAGGACGGTGCACGCCGAAGGGGGATCGTGGCAGCGCCACCTCCCCCTTCCGGCGGGTGCCGATCCTGCGCCGCGGGGCGCGTGCAGACGGGTGCGGGGGTCGTGGAATCAGCCATCAACGACGTAGGGTGCCTCGGATGGACACCGCCTCACTCGGCCCCCTGACCGTCACCCGCCTCTGCCTCGGGACCATGCTGATGGGCAACAGCACGCCCGTCGAGGAGTCCCACCGGATGCTCGACCGCTTCGTCGAGGCGGGCGGCAATTTCCTGGACACCGCCGACACCTACAACGACGGCGGCTCGGAGGAGACGCTGGCGCCGTGGCTGGCGCGGCGGCGCGACGAGGTCGTGCTCGCCACCAAGGTGCGCTTCGCGGTCTCCGATCCCGGTGGCGACGGGTTGGCGCCCGACCGCATCCGCGCGGCGTGCGACGCGAGCCTGCGCCGGCTCGGCGTCGACCACATCGACCTCTACCAGGTGCACGCGCCGGATCCGGACGTGCCGCTGGAGGAGACGCTGGAGGCGCTCGACGGGCTGGTGCAGGCCGGCAAGGTGCGCGCGCTCGGCGCCTCCAACTACCCGGCTTGGCTGCTGGCCTGGGCGGTCGGGCTCCAGGACCGCCACGGCTGGTCGCCGTTCGTCTCGCTGCAGCCGCAGTACTCGCTGGTCGAGCGCTCGGTCGAGATCGAGCTGCTGCCGTTCTGCCGCGCCGCCGGGCTGGGCGTGCTCCCGTGGGGGCCGCTCGGCGCGGGCTTCCTGACGGGCCGCTACTCGCGCGACACGCCGCCGCCCGAGGGCTCGCGCATGGCCGGGGCCGCCGACGACCTCGAGGAGGCGCCCGCGCGGCGCGCGATCGAGCGCAACTTCCGCGCCGTCGACGAGGCGCAGGCGATCGCGGAGGCGAAGGGCGCGACGATCGCGCAGGTGTCGCTGGCGTGGCTGCTGGCGACCGAGGGCGTGACCGCCCCGATCGTCGGGCCGCGCACGTTCGAGCAGCTCGAGGACCTGCTGGGCGCGGTCGACGTGTCGCTGACGCCGGACGAGTACGAGCGGCTCGGCGCCCACACGGCGCCGCCCGAGGTCTATCCCAACCGCATGCTCAGCGAGCAGAGCGGGATCGACGTCGTCGTGCCGCTGCGGCGATGACCCGGTCGTTCGTCGTCGCGGGCGGCGCCCGCGGCGTCGGCCGGGCGATCGCGGAGCGGCTCGCCGAGGACGGCGCCGTGGTCGTCATCGACACCGCCGTGGCCGATGGGCTTGGCGGCGGGATCCGGGCGATCGCCGGGGACGCGAGCGACGATGCCGTGCTCGGACGGGCGGTGCAGATCGCCGCGTCGAACGGGACGCTGAGCGGCTGGGTCAACAACGCCGCGGTCTTCCGCGACGCCGCGTTGCACACCTCCTCCGCGCGCGAGATCGTCGAGCTGATCTCCGCGAACCTGGCGCTCGCCGTCGCGGGGTCTGGCGCGGCCGTCCGGCGCTTCCTCGCTGATGGCACCGCGGGCGCCATCGTCAACGTCTCCTCGCACCAGGCGACACGCGCGGTCCCCGGCGCGCTGCCCTACGCGACCGCCAAGGCCGCGATCGAAGGGCTCACGCGCGCGCTGGCCGTCGACTACGGGCCGCGTGGCATCCGCACCAACGCGGTCGCGCTCGGCTCGATCGTGACCGAGCGCTACGACGCGAGCCTCGACGCGGAGCTGGCGCGACTGCACCCGCTCGGCCGTGCCGGGCAGGGTGCGGAGGTCGCCGAGGTCGTCGCCCACCTGCTGTCGCCGGCAGCGAGCTTCGTCAACGGCGCCGTCGTGCCGGTCGACGGCGGCCGCGCGGCGCTGGGCGTCGATCCCGAGGCGCGCGAGGTCTAGAGCGCCGCGAGGAGACGCTCGAGGTCGTGCTCGTTCGTCCACGCGCCGACCGAGGCGCGGATGAGCTGCGTGCCCGGGAGGTTGCGGACGACGATGCCCTCGTCGCGCAGGCGGTCGCGCGTCGGCTCCGGGTCGGGGTCCTCGAACGCGACGAGCGTGGTGTGGCCGCGCGGGGCGACCGCGCGGCCGTGCGCCTCGAGCCGCTCGGCGAGGCCGGCCGCCAGGGCCGGGCCGGCGGCCAGCACGTCGGCCATCCCGGCGCCGCGCAGCACATCGAGCGAGGCGACGCTGAAGGCCACCACCTCGCGCGCGAGCGCCGGGGTGTCGTAGCGCCGGGCGTCGGCCTTGAGCTCCGACTCGAGGCCGAGCGAGGCGTCGGCGAAGCCCGTGTAGCCGGGCGCGATCGCGCGCACGCGCTCGCGGAACTCCGGCGCGACGTAGAGCATCCCGGTGCCGTCGGCGCCGCACAGCCACTTCTGGCCGGCCGCGGCGTAGGCGGCGCAGCGCAGCTTCACGACGTCGACCGGGATCGCCCCGGCGCTCTGCGCGCCGTCGAGGATCACCGGCACGCCGACGTCGCCGAGCGCCTCGGGCGCCAGCTCGCCGGTGTGCCAGTTGACGTGTGAGCAGGCGACGGCGGTGGTGTTCGGCCCGACCGCGTCGGCGAGCTGCGCGAACGGCACCGCGCGCACGGTCACGCCGAGCTGCTTGGCCGCCAGCAGCGGCCCGAGCAGTCCGGGGTGCTCGTCGTCGGAGGTGATGATCTCGTCGCCCGGCCCGAGGTCCATCCCCGCCAGGATCTTGCCCATGCCCTCGCTCGTCGAGGTGGTCAGCGCCATGTCGTCGACGGGGCAGCCGACCAGCTCGGCGTAGCCGGCGCGGAGCTCGTCGAGCAGCGCGAGCCGGCGCTCGAAGTGCGCGAAGGCGCGGCCCTCCTCGACCTCGGCGGCGACCTCGCCCGCGGCGGCCTCCTGGGCCGCGCGCGGGACCGGGCCGTCGGTGCCCGCGTTGAGGTACGCGATGCGCTCGAGGATCGGGAACTCGGAGCGGAGCGCGGCCAGGGTCATCGGCCGCGCAGCATAGGCGCTGACTCAGCCCGCGGGGTCGACCCCGCCGAGCTCGATCAGGCACCCGGCTCTATCGGGGTCCTTCGCGACGAACCCCTCGAGGCGTGCCCCGGGATCGATGCGATCGAGCAGGCCCGTGGTGATCCCCCGGTGCAGGCGGCAGACCGTCGCCTGGTCCTCCCGGACCGCCTCGCGATACGGGCAGTTGGTGAGGGTGAAGCGCACGCCGCGCGGGGCCATCGGCTCCTGACGCGGCGCGAAGCCGAACGCGGCCAGCGCGTCGTGCATCGCGGTCGCAGTGCCGCGCGCGGTCGGCTCGGGCGCGAGCTCGCGCCCGATCTCCCGGCCGGCGCGCTCGATCGATCCGAGGTCTCCCGCTGCCCCCGCGGCCCGCGCGAGCCAGCGGCTCAAGTGGAGGTACGCGTGGGGAGGCCGGGCGCTGCGCGCGATCGCCCACTCGTCGCGCGGCCGGCCGCGTTGCTGCCGCGTGACCCGGCGCTCGAGGAGCCCCGCGTCCGCCAGGCGGCGGAGGTGGATCCGCACAGTGTTGGGATGGCGCTCGACGCGCGCCGCGAGCTCTTGGGTGGTCGCTGGGCGCCGCAGCTCGCCGAGCGCGCCGAACAACCGCGCGCGGAGCGGATCGGCCAGGGCGTCGTCATCGGAGTTGGCGGGAACTTCCATGCGCTGCGCTTTCTTTTTCCCTTTCGACAGGGAAAACTATCCGGGCGGTTCCCACGCGAGGAGAGGAGCTCAGGTGCAGACGTCCGAGCGGCGGCCCCTGCTGGTGTCCAAGGGCTGGGTCCAGGCCGTCCTGCTGGTGGTGCTGTTCGGCTTCTTCGTGCTCGGGCTCCTGGCCTATCGGACGTACATGGCGAAGCCGCCGACGCCCCAGCGCGTCGTCGATCCCTCCGGCCAGACGCTCTACACGGCCGCGGACATCCACAAGGGCCAGCAGGTCTTCCTCCACAACGGCCTCATGGAGTATGGCTCCGTCTTCGGCCATGGCGCGTACCTGGGCCCGGACTACACCGCCGACTACCTGCGCCGCGCCTCGGACTTCGTGATCGGCAGGAACGGCGGCGCCGGCTCCGACAGCGCGGCGCGCCGCACGATCGCCGAGTTCCGCACCAACCGCTACGTCAAGCGGACCGGCACGCTGACGCTCACGGCCTCGCAGGCCGAGGCCTACCGGCGGCTGATCGGGCACTACTCGCGCTTCTTCTCCGACCCGACGACAGAGCACGGGCTGCGGCCGAACGCGATCACCGACCGCACGGAGCTGCGGCAGCTGACCGCGTTCTTCGGCTGGACGGCGTGGGCCGCCTCGACCCAGCGGCCGGGCCACGACTACTCCTACACCAACAACTGGCCGCCCGAGCCGCGCGTCGACAACAAGCCCACCGCCAACGTGATCGTGTGGAGCGTCCTCTCGCTGATCGCGCTACTCGGCGGGATCGGGATCCTGTTCGGCGTCTTCGGCCGCTGGCGCTTCCTCGGCTGGCACGGGCGCGAGCAGGCGACGCTGTCGTTCCGCGCGCCCGGCGACGTCGCCCTCACGCCGGGCCAGCGCGCCTGCGCCTGGTTCTTCTTCGTGATGGCGGCGCTGTTCCTCATCCAGACCCTCGTCGGGGCGGCAAGCCAGCACTACCGGGCCGACGTCGGGGGCTTCTTCGGCTTCGATCTCGCGCGCGTCTTCCCCTACAACCTCATGCGCACCTGGCACATCCAGCTCGCGCTGTTCTGGGTCGCGACCTCGTTCGTGGCGGCCGGCATCTTCCTCGCACCGATGATCGCCAAGCGCGAGCCCAAGCACCAGGGCAAGCTGGCCTTCGCGCTGCTGGGCGCGCTGGCCGTCGTCGTGTTCGGGACGCTGATCGGCTCCTACCTCGGCGTCCACGGCGTCCTGCAGGGCGCGGCCTCCAACTGGTTCGGCCTGCAGGGCTTCGAGTACCTCGACCTCGCCCGCATCTGGCAGGTCCTGCTCACCGTCGGGCTATTCGTGTGGCTGTTCATGCTCTGGCGGGTGCTGCGCCGCCGGCTCGCGGGCGAGCACCGGGGCAACATGCCGTGGCTGTTCTTCCTCGCCGCGCTGGCGATCCCGGCGTTCTATGCGGTGGGACTCATCGCGCGCACGGGTGACGACTTCACGACCACGGAGTTCTGGCGCTTCTGGGTGGTGCACCTGTGGGTCGAGGACTTCCTCGAGCTCTTCACCACGGTGATGGTCGCCTACATGTTCGTGCTGCTCGGCGTGGTGCGGGAGAAGGTCGCGCTCACCGTCATCTACCTCGACATCGTCCTCTACTCCTTGGGCGGGGTCATCGGGACGATGCACCACCTGTACTTCTCGGGCGAGCCGGCGGAGCACATGGCGCTGGGCGCGTTCTTCTCGGCGGCCGAGGTGATCCCGTTGACCTTCCTGACCGTTGAGGCGTGGTCGTTCCTGCAGCTCGGGGCCGCCCAGCAGTCGAAGGCGCAGACACCGTTCCCGCACCGCTGGGCGGTCATGTTCCTCGTCGCGGTCGGCTTCTGGAATTTCCTCGGGGCCGGGATCTTCGGGTTCCTGATCAACCTGCCGATCGTCTCCTACTACGAGATCGGCACCGCGCTGACGGCCAACCACGGCCACGCGGCGATGATGGGCGTCTACGGCATGCTCGCCATCGGTCTGGCGCTGTTCTGCCTGCGCTACCTGATCCCGGCGGACAAGTGGCCGGAGAAGTGGGCGCGGATCTCGTTCTGGTCGACGAACATCGGCCTGGCCTGGATGTGCTTCGCGACCCTGCTGCCGCTCGGCATCCTCCAGCTCTACAAATCGGTCGGCAGCGGCTACTTCGAAGCGCGCGAGCTCAAGTTCCTCACCGGTGACACCAACGCGGTGATCGAGTGGCTGCGGCTGCCGGGCGACATCGTCTTCATCACCGGCGGCGCCGTCCCGACGCTCTATATCGCCTATGTCGGCATCCGCCACACGGTCAAGCGCGTCACGCTCGAGGAGCCTGACGACATCCTCTTCACCGAGATCACCGCGCCCCAAGGCGTCGCCGCGGTGAGCGGTGACGAGGCGACCGCCGCGAGGCTGACGTGAGCCCCGAGACGCTGCTCGCCGCCGGCTACGCGGGCTTTCTGCTGTTCGCCGCGCTCGTCATCGAGTGGCTCTCCGCGCACACCCACCGGCGGTCGCTGCGCTACCGCACGGCGGGCTTCACCTACCACGAGCAGCACGATCACTGGGAGTGCCCCGAGGGCGAGCACCTGTGGCCGCACGAGTTCGATCACGAGCGCCGGCTCGTGCGCTACCGCGCCAAGGCGCACGTCTGCAACGGCTGCCCGCGCAAGGACGCCTGCACCGACTCGGATCGCGGCCGCGAGATCGTGCGCCCGCTCGATCCCTGGCCACACTCGGAGGCGGGCCGCTTCCACCGCGGCATCTCGCTGATGCTGGTCGCGCTCGCGCTGCTGGTACTCGTCGTCGGCGCCGCGCGCAACCACCGGCCCGAGGACGCCGCGCTCCTGCTCGGCGCGCTGGTTGTCGCCGTCGGCGTCGGGCGCCACCTGTGGCACGACCTCCGTGCGCACCCCTCCGGCTTCCCGGAGCCCTCGCCGTCGCACGGCCTGCGCCTGAGCCGGACCGGGGACTGATGGACGCCTGGACGCTCATCCGCTTCCTGCACATCGTCGCGCTGGCGTTCTTCGTGGGCGGGCAGCTCGTGCTCGTGGTGGCCGTCGTGCCCGCGGTCCGCCGCGCCGGCGACGACGCGCTGATGCGCGACGCCGCGCGGCGCTTCGGGATCGGCAGCCTCGTCGCGATCCTCGTGCTCGTGGCCACCGGGGCCGCGATGGCCTCGCACCTCGGCCGCTGGCACGACAACGTGTTGCAGGTCAAGCTCATGCTCGTCGTGCTCGTCGGCGTGCTGATCGTCTTCCACATCACCAGCCCGAGGAGCCGCGCGCTCTCGATGCTCGTGTTCCTCGTTTCGCTCGCGATCGTGTGGCTGGGCGTGGAGCTCGCCCACTGAGCGGCGCTCAGCGGCCGCAGACGGGCCACTGCGAGGGGCCGGCCTGCGCGTACAGCTGCGCGGCGCGGCGGTCCTGCTCGGCCTCGGGCGCTGCGGCGGGGTTGCCGGTGCCGCCGACGGCCTGCCACGTCTCCTGCGTGAACTGATATTTCCCGTAGAACCCGTTGCCGGTGTCGGTCGACGGGTTGCCGCCCGACTCACAGGCGGCGATCGCCTGGAGATAGGCCGGCGTGGCGGGCTTGAGGTGCGAGACGCGCGTGCGCAGCCGGCGATTGCGCTCGCGCAGGACGCTCACCGACAGCGTCTGCAGCCGGCGGACGCGCGGCTTGCGGTGCAGGCGTCTGGAGAGGCGGACGTTCGTCCGCATCAGTCCATCCTTCAGCTCCTCGTCGTGGGTGAGCTTGCCCGACGGATGCAGGGCATCGGAGTCAGGCGCATGGTTGGCGGCCAGGGCGGCGCTCGGCACGGCGAGCACGGACCCGGCGACCGCCAAGGCGGTCTTGGCGTGCATCGGTTTCAGGTCCCTTCAGTTGCGTTTCTGGTCCGGCGACGGTCCACGAAGGAGTGCAAAAGCGCCGGAAATCGCCACGTTAGCAGCCCCGAACGGGCGTTCCCGTGGCTGGTCCGTGACGTGCATCACACCCGGAGCGGGTAAGGGAAATCGAGAGGAAGACGCGACAGGGGAGTCACGCATGAGCCTCGATACACCGGATCGCACCACTACTGCGACCCGCAAGCACACGATCAAGCCGGTGCAGCGCGAGCCCGAGGGCTGGTGGTCCGCGCTCGGCGGCAAGGGCCAGAAGGCGTTCAAGGCGGCGTTCGCGGGCTACACGCTCGACGCCTTCGACCTGATCATCCTGACGCTGACGCTGTCGGCGATCGGCTCGACGTTCGGCGTCGGCAAGGGCGCCACCGGTGCGCTGGCGACCGTCACGCTGTCGGCTTCGGCAGTCGGCGGCATCCTCGGCGGCGTCCTCTCGGACCGCATCGGTCGTGCGCGCACGCTGATGCTGACCGTCGGCGTCTACTCCGTCTTCACGTTCCTCTCCGGGCTCGCGTCGAGCTACGAGATGCTGCTGGTCTTCCGCGTCTTCCAGGGCATCGGCTTCGGCGGCGAGTGGGCCGTCGGCGCGATCCTCGTGGCCGAGATGATCAAGCCCGAAGCGCGCGGCAAGGCGCTCGGCATCATCCAGAGCGCGTGGGCGGTCGGCTGGGCGCTCGCCGTCGTCGCTTACACGATCGTGTTCTCGCTGGTCACGGACGAGCAGGGCTGGCGCATCCTGATGATGCTCGGCATCCTGCCGGCGCTGCTGATCCTGTACGTGCGGCGCAACGTCGAGGATCCCGAGGTCTTCTCCGAGACGAAGGAAAAGGAGGACGAGCTCGAGATGCCGCTGAAGACGATCTTCCGCTCCGGCCTCCTCAAGACCACGATCTTCGCCTCGCTCCTCGCCACCGGCATCCAGGGCGGCTACTACGCGATGTTCACCTGGATCCCGACCTACCTCAAGGAGGAGCGCAGCCTGTCGGTCGTCGGCAGCGCGGGCTACCTGTTCGTGGTCATCGCCGGCGCCTTCCTCGGCTATCTGAGCGCGGGCTTCGTGCACGACCGCCTCGGCCGCAAGAAGAGCTTCACGCTGTTCGCGGCGCTGGCGGGCGTGTCGCTGGTGGCGTACTTCCTCGTGCCGTCGGGCTCCAACACGACGCTGCTGATCATCGGCTTCCCGCTCGGCTTCTTCGCCTCGGGCTGCTTCTCGGGCTTCGGCTCCTACCTCGCTGAGCTGTACCCGACGCGGGCGCGTGGGACCGGCTCGGGCTTCTGTTACAACGTCGGCCGCGCGTTCGGCGCGCTGTTCCCGGGCATCATCGGCTTCCTCGCGGCGGCCATCGGGCTCGGCGGCGCCGTCGCCTTCGGCGTGTTCGGCTACGTGCTGGCGATCGGCGCGCTGCAGTTCCTGCCCGAGACGCACGGCAAGGAGCTCGTGCCGGTCGAGTGACGGAGCTCTCCGACGCCCTCGCGGGCGCGCAGCCCTACGACCTCGAGCAGCCGCGCTACGCCGGCGCGCCGGTGTGGCCGGCGCACGAGCCGGGCGTGCTCCTGAAGCTGCACCGCCGCCACGAGGCGGGGCTGGGGGAGGCGCGCACCAGCGCCTCCGCCCTGCTGGTGATGGCCGAGCACTCCGGCACGCACATCGACGCGCTCTGCCACCAGGCCGAGAACCTCTCGATGTACGGCGGTGTGCAGGTCGACGCCCAGGTCCAGACGCCCGAGGGCTTCACCCAGCTGGGGATCGACACCGTCCCGCCGCTGTTCGCCCGCGGCGTGCTGCTCGACTGCGCGGACGCCGGGCACGCGATCGGCGCCGAGGCGCTGGAGCGCGCGGCCGACGGGCTCGAGATCACGGCCGGCGACGTGATCCTGATCCGCACCGGGGCGGGGGCGTTGTGGCACGACCCGGAGGCGTTCCTGGCCGCCGGCGGGATCGACGCGAGCGGCTCGCGCTGGTGCGCCGAGCGGCGGCCGCTGGCGGTCGGCGCCGACAACATGGCGTGGGACGTGCCGGGCGAGGACGACCCGGAGCTCGGCTCGCTCCCCGGGCACCTGATCCTGCTGGTGCGCGAGGGCATCTACATCATCGAGGCGCTCAACCTCGAGGCGCTCGCGCGCGACGGCGTGCGCCAATTCGCGTTCGCCTGCCTCCCGCTCAAGCTGCGCGGCGGCACCGGCTCGCCTGTGCGGCCGATCGCGCTGGTGTAGCGTCGCCGCATGGCGACCCACTACTTCCCCGAGGACCGGGTGCACTTCACCTGGGACGCCGGCCAGGAGCCGGTCATCACCATCGCCGACGGCGACACCGTGGTCATCAACACACGGGACGTGAGCGACAACCAGATCGGGCCCGGCTCCGACTCGAGCGTGATCGACGGCCTCAACTGGGACCGCGTGTATCCGCTCGCCGGGCCGATCGCGGTCGAGGGCGCCAAGCCCGGCCACACGCTCGTCGTCGAGATCCTCGACCTGCGCACGCGCGGCTGGGGCTGGACGGCGATCCTGCCCGGGCTCGGGCTGCTCGCAGACGACTTCCCGGACGCCTACCTGAAGATCTTCGACATCTCGGCGGGCGACTACGCGCGCTTCGGCGACGAGGTCGCGATCCCGCTCACGCCGTTCATGGGGACGATGGGCGTCTGCCCGGCCGACGCCTCGGCGACGCCGATCATGCCGCCCGGCCGGTTCGGCGGGAACATGGACACGCGCCAGCTCGTGGCCGGCACGACGCTGTTCCTGCCGGTCGAGGTCGAGGGCGGGATGTTCTCCACCGGCGACGCCCACGGCTGCCAGGGCGACGGGGAGGTCTGCGTCACCGGCCTCGAGGCGCCGATGTACGCCACGCTGCGCCTCTCCCTCGACAAGAAGCGCGAGCTGCCGTCGCCGCAGTTCCGCACGGCCCCGGGCTCGCTGACCTCGAAGGTCGACCACGGCGGCTGGTACGGCACCACCGGCGTCGGCCCGGACCTGTTCGTCAACGCCCAGAACGCGGTGCGGGCGATGATCGACCACATCACCGACGTCTCCTCGCTGTCGCGCGAGGACGCCTACCTGCTGTGCTCGCTGTGCGTGGACCTGAAGATCTCCGAGGTCGTGGACGCGGGCGAGTGGATCGTCAGCGCGCTGCTGCCCGAGGCGGTATTCACGGGCGCGTGATCGTCGCGATGGGCGGGGCGTCGCTCCGCCCCGAGGACTACGACCCGCGGTTGAACGACTTCGTGCTGTCGCTGGCGCGGAGCGCTCGGCCGCGGGTGTGCTTCGTGCCGACTGCGAGCGGCGACTCGCCGGACTACGTCGCGAACTTCTTCCGCGCGTTCTCCGGCCACCACGACTGCGTGCCGTCCGACCTCGGGCTGTTCGAGCGCACGGTCGCCGACCTGCGCGGCTTCGTGCTGTCCCAGGACGTCATCTGGGTCGGCGGCGGGAACACCGCCTCGCTGCTGGCGGTGTGGCGCATGCACGGGTTGGATCTGGTGCTGCGCGAGGCGTGGGAGGCCGGGGTGGTGCTGTGCGGGGTGAGCGCGGGCATGAACTGCTGGTTCGAGGGCTCGACGACCGACTCGTTCGACCTGACGCAGCTGGCGGCGCTGCCGGACGGGCTGGGCCTGCTGCCGGGGAGCTGCTGCCCGCACTTCGACGGCGAGGAGCAGCGGCGGCCGCTCTACACGCGGCTGGTGGCGGAGGGGACGCTGGCGCCGGGCTACGCGGCCGACGACGCGGCGGCGCTGGTGTTCGAGGGGACGGAGCTGCGCGAGGTCGTGACCACCGAGGAGGGGTCGACGGCCTACCGGGTCGAGCGCGACGGCGAGACGGCGCTCGCCGCGCGGCTGCTTTAGAGCGTCGCCATCGTCTCGTCGCGCAGGTCGGTGACGAACATGTGGCCCGGGGCGTGGGTGATCATCAACTCGGGCTTCGAGGCGACGGCGACCGCCTGCGGCGTCACGCCGCAGGCCCAGAACACCGGCAGCTCACCGTCGCGGATCTGCACCGCGTCGCCGTAGTCGGGCGCGCCGATGTCCTCGATCCCGAGGGCCCCGGGCGAGCCGATGTGGACCGGGCCGCCGTGGACCGGGCCGTAGCGCGAGGTGATCTGGGTCGCGCGGATCGCCTGCTCGGGCGTCATCGGGCGCATAGAGACGACCAGCGGGCCGGAGAAGCGGCCGGCCGGCTCGCACGCCCGGCTCGTCCGGTACATCGGGACGTTGACGCCCTGCTCGACGTGGCGGATCGGGAGCCCTTCGGCCTCGAGCGCGCGCTCGAAGGTGAACGAGCAGCCGATCAGGAAGGCGACGAGGTCGTCGCGCCAGTGCTCGCTCGCGTCGGTCGGCTCGTCGGCGATCTCGCCGTCGCGGAAGATCCGGTAGCGCGGGACGTCGGTGCGCAGGTCGGCGCCGGGCGCGATCCGCGCGGGCTCGGGCGAGCCGGGGTCGGAGACGTCGAGCACCGGGCACGGCTTGGGGTTGGCGACGCAGAAGCGCAGGAAGTCGAACGCGTCGGCCTCCGGCAGCGCGACGAGGTTGGCCTGTGTATAGCCGGGGGCGAGGCCCGCCGTCGGCCCGGTGTGGTCGCCCGCGCGGGCCGCCGCTCGCAGCCCCGCGGCGTCTAGCATCAGCCGCTCCATGAACGTGATCCTTCCCGACGGCTCGCAGAAGGAACTCCCGGATGGCGCGAGCGGCGCCGATCTGGCGGCCGCGATCGGCCCTGGGCTGGCGCGGGCGGCGCTCGCGGTCAAGGTCGGCGGCGAGGTGCGCGACCTCGCGCGGCCGCTGGCGGACGGCGACGAGGTGGCGATCGTCACCAAGCGCGACGACGAGTCGCTCGACCTGATCCGCCACGACACCGCGCACGTGCTGGCCGCCGCGGTGCTCGACCTCTATCCCGGCACCAAGATCTCGATCGGGCCGCCGATCGAGGACGGCTTCTACTACGACTTCGAGTTCCCCGAGGGCGTGACGGTCTCCGACGCCGACTTCGAGACGCTCGAGACGAAGATGCGCGAGCACATCAAGGCGGCCGAGCCGTTCGAGCGCGAGGACGTCAGCCCCGCCGCGGCGCGCGAGCGCTTCGTCGGGGAGGGGCAGGACTACAAGGTCGAGCTGATCGACGACCTCGTCGCCAACAACGGCGTCGACTCCGTCTCGCTCTACACCAACGGTCCGTTCACCGACCTCTGCCGCGGCCCGCACGCACCGGCCACTGACCGCATCAAGGCGTTCAAGCTGCTCTCCGTCGCGGGCGCGTACTGGCGCGGCAACTCCGACAACACGATGCTCACCCGCGTCTACGGGACGGCCTTCCATTCGAAGGCCGATCTCGAGGCCCACCTCGAGCGCCTCGAGCAGGCGCGCCAGAACGACCACCGCAAGCTCGGCCGCGAGCTCGGGCTGTTCCACTTCTCCGAGCTGGCCCCCGGCAGCGCGTTCTGGACCGACGCCGGCACCGCGATCTACAACGCGCTCGTCGCGCGCTCGCGCGAGATGTCGCTCGCGCGCGGCTACGAGGAGATCAAGACCCCGCTGCTCTACGACCGCAAGCTGTGGGAGATCTCCGGCCACTGGGCCAAGTACCGCGAGAACATGTTCGTCACGCAGGCCGAGGACCATCCGATGGCCCTCAAGCCCATGAACTGCCCGGGGCACTGCGCGTTCTACGCGATGGGCAAGCACTCCTACCGCGAGCTGCCGATCCGCTACGCCGAGCCGGGCCACCTGCACCGCAACGAGCCCAGCGGCACGCTGCACGGCCTGCTGCGCGTGCGCCACTTCATCCAGGACGACGCGCACATCTTCTGCACCGAGGAGCAGATCGAGGACGAGGTGCTCGACTGCCTCGCGTTCGGGTTCGCCTGGTACGACATGTTCGGCTTCGACATGCGGATCGAGCTCTCGACCCGGCCCGAGAACCGGATCGGCACCGACGAGATGTGGGACCACTCGGAGGCGGCGCTCGAGGCGGCGCTCAAGCGCGGCGGCTACGAGTACACGATCCACGAGGGCGACGGCGCGTTCTACGGGCCCAAGATCGACCTCCACATGCGCGACTCGCTGAACCGCTCGTGGCAGCTCGGCACCGTGCAGCTGGACTACAACTTCCCCGAGCGCTTCGAGCTGACCTACACCGGCGCCGACAACGCCGAGCACCGCCCGGCGATGCTCCACCGGGCGCTGGTCGGCTCGTTCGAGCGCTTCATCGGGATCCTGCTCGAGCACACCGGCGGCGACCTGCCGCTGTGGCTCGCGCCGGTGCAGGCCGCGGTGCTGCCGCTGGCCGACCGCCACAACGGCTACGCGGAGGAGGTCGCGAGCGTGCTGCGCGCCGCCGGCCTGCGCGTGGACGTCGACGACCGCACCGAGTCGGTCGGGCGCAAGATCCGCGAGGCCGAGCTGCAGAAGGTGCCCTACATGCTCGTGGTCGGCGACCGCGAGGCCGACGACCGCGCGGCCGCGCTGCGGCGCCACGGCGAGGGCGACCTCGGCACGGTCTCGCTCGACGAGGCCGTGGCGCGGATCGCGGGCGAGGTCGGCAGCTGAGGCTCGCGCTCGTCGCCGGGCTGTTCCTGGCGCTCGCCGCGCCGGCGCACGCCTCGACGGCGATGGTCGTGCTGGTCGACTCCTGCGGAAGCGACGTCGCGTGCGGCAAGTACGACGCCGGTCATGCCGTGCCGGTCGTCGTCTACCTCGCCGCGGCGGGCGAGGCGAACCGCCTGACGGTCACCCGTGCGGGCGACGCATGGACGCTCTCCGATCCCGCGGCCCCGGTGGCGGCGGGTGACGATTGCCGTTCCGTCGACGCCCACGCCGCGACCTGCACCGCGGCGTCGCAGCTGGAGGGGATCCCCGCGTTCTCCGCCCAGCTTGGCGACGGTGACGACAGCTTGCTCATCGGCGGCGGGCTCGGGGTCCGGACCAGCCTCGAGGGAGGCGACGGCGCCGACACGCTGACCGGCGGCGACGAGAGCGACACGTTCTTCGGCGGCGCTGGCGCCGACCGGATCGAGGGCGGCTCCGGGGACACGCTCAGCTTCGCCGGCCGGGGAGAGCCCGTGACCGTCGATCTCGCCACCGGCAGCACGAGCGACGGCGACACCCTGCGCGGCATCGAGCGCGTCGAGGGCGGGAAGGGTGCCGACCGGCTGCTCGGCGGTGCGGGGGCGGACACGCTCCTCGGCGGCGCCGGCGACGACATCATCTCCGGCCGCGGCGGGCGTGACACGCTCCGTGGCGAGCTCGGCGCCGACCGGCTCGACGGCGGCGCGGGGGAGGACACGCTGCGCGGCGACCCGGCGCAGGGCGACGACTACTACACGCCGCGCATCCGGCTGCGGCCCGACGTGCTGCGTGGCGGCGCGGGGGACGACACGCTGACGGACAGCGGCGGCGCCAACCTCCTCGAGGGCGGGTCGGGCGACGATCTGCTCGAGGGCGGCTCCGGCGCGGACCGCCTCGTCGGCGGGTCTGGGGCCGACTGGCTCAGCGGCCACCGCGGGGCGGACCGGCTCTCCGGTGGCGCCGGGCGAGACGAGATGCGGGGCGGCAGCGGGGCGGACCGGCTCTCCGGCGGCGCGGGCGTGGACCGCCTCATCGGCGGCTCCGGCCCCGACCGGCTGCTGGCCCGCGACCGCTCCGCCGACGACGCCAACTGCGGCCGCGGCCGCGATCGCGCCACGATCGACGCGAAAGATCGTGTGCGGGGTTGCGAGCGGGTGCGGGGTGGTGTCTATACTTCTCGACGTTGATCAAGCGTTCCCACACAGCAGCGCCGCGCCCAGCTTGACGCCGCGCCGCACCGAAATCGCCTAGTGCCGGTCCCTCGCAGGTTTGACCGGCAGCCGCCGGAACGCGATACCACCCGTATCAACGAGCGCATCCGCGTTCCCGAGGTGCGTCTCATCGACGAGACGGGCGCGCAGGTCGGGATCATGAAGACGCAGGAGGCGCTCCGCTACGCGCAGAGCAAGGACCTCGACCTCGTCGAGGTCGCGCCCGAGGCCAAGCCTCCGGTGTGCCGCGTGCTCGACTACTCGAAGTACAAGTACGAGCAGGCCCAGAAGCAGAAAGCCGCGCGCAAGCACCAGACGCAGATCAACGTGCGGGAGATCAAGTTCCGCCCGAAGATCGCGCAGCACGACTACGACACCAAGAAGGGCCACGTCATCCGCTTCCTCAACGGGCGCGACAAGGTCAAGGTGACGATCATGTTCCGCGGCCGCGAGATGGCCCACCCGGAGCGCGGCGAGCAGCTGCTCAACCGCCTCGCGGAGGAGCTCGGCGAGCTCGCGGTGGTCGAGCAGCGCCCGCAGCAGGACGGCCGCAACATGGTGATGATGCTCGCCCCGTCGAAGATCGCGGGCGAGGACAACCACGGCGCGGAAGAAGAAGAGAAGGTCGAGGAGCGCCGCCCGATCCAGCAGCGCCCCGCGGGTTCGGCCGATCCGGCCGAGATCGAGCCGGACCGGATCTAGCCGGCGACCGGCTCTCCGGGCGCCTCGGCGGGCTCCTGCTCAGGCTGTGGCGCCGGGACGCCCTTGCGCGCGGCGCGCCGCTGCGGGCGCTTGACCTTGACCTCGGTGGCGACGACGTAGGAGCCGATCACGAACGCGATCGCCGCGACCTGCGCCAGCAGCGTCTCGACGCTCGGGAAGACGCCCATCCACAGCCCGAGCGACGGCGGGATCTCCCAGTCGAGCGGCGTGATCGGCAGCCAGCCGGTGCCCTGCATCGTGCGTGCGGTCTGACCGACCATGACGACGAGCACGAGCGCGATCAGCAGGCCGGTGACGATCAGCATCTTCTTGTAGGGCAGCTTGCGCTGGAGCGCGAAGGTCAGGACCGCCACGCCGAGCGTGAGCGCGAGCCCGAGCGCGGCGCCCTCGATCACGGCCGTCGCGCCGGCTGAGAGCTCGAGCGACTGCAGGAAGAGCACGGTCTCGAAGCCCTCGCGGTAGACGCTCGTGAGCCCGAGCACCAGCAGCCCGAGCGCCTGCGCGGACCAGAAGCCGGCCTTCTCCTTGGCCAGGAGCTTGCGCCGCTGGCGGTGGAAGCGCCCGATCCACTCGCTCCAGTAGACGCGGTGGAAGAACCAGTTGGTGATCAGCAGCAGGACCCCGATGGCGACCAGCCCCACCACCGCCTCGAGCTTCTCGCCGTACTGCGACAGCGACTCGAGCAGCGTCTGCGCGAGCACCCAGGTGAAGACGCTCGCGAGGAGGCCGAGCACGGCGCCGACCAGCACCGGGCGCCGCAGGCGCCGCCGGATGCCGACGAACGACGCGGTGATGGCGGCGAGGATGAGCACGGCCTCGAGGCCCTCGCGGAAGACGATGATCGCGGCGTTGGTGACCACGGTCGTGCGGCTCGCGCTGTCGCCGAGCGTCGCGCGCGCGTCCTCGAGCTCCTGGTCGAGCGCGAGCCGGGTGTCGCGCAGATCGCGCCGGGAGGCGCCCCTGGAGATCAGCTCGGCGAGGCCGTCGTGGCCCTTGGCGCCGAACCAGATCAGGCCCTCGACGTCGGTCGCGAGGCCCGGGTCGATCGACTTCAGCCGCCGCTCGGGGCCGAACTCGAAGAACGCGTACGCCTCGAGCCGCGCCTGCTCGGCCTGGCGGCGCTGGCCGGCGCCGACGGCGGCCTCCATGCGGTCCAGCGTCAGCGCGATCAGGTCGTAGTCGGAGTCGTCGGTGGGCTTCTGCCACTTGGCCGGCATGACGTCGCCGAGCTGGGTCTCGATCTTCTTGCCGAGCTTCTCGACCTCGTCGTGGGAGGCGACGCCGGTCTTCTTGGTCGCGGCGTCGGTGGCCACGGCGGAGAGGCGGTCGATCTCCACGCCGATCGCGGCCGTGCGCGCCGGGTCGCGCTTGGCGAGCTGGTCGCGGAGGTCGTCGAAGGCAGCGTCGGCGGCGGTGCCGAACGCGATCGCCTCCTGGATCTCGAAGTCCTTCGTGACGCGGTGGTCCTTGACGCCGCGGCCGTACTCGACCGGCACGAGCGCGACGAAGCGCAGGAGCTGCTGGGCGCGGCGGGCCGACTCGGCGGCGGTGAAGGGCGCGGCGGTGAAGCCGTCGAGGGCCTGGTCGATCTCGGCGCGGGCGGCGGAGGCGGACTGGCGGTCGCCGCTCTCTGCGGCGGTGCGGAGCTCCGCGAACGCGCGCGTGGTGGCCTGCTCGGCGGCGGCGCCGCGGTCCTGCCGGAAGCGCGGGGCGAGGATCGCCCAGTAGCCGGCGGCCTGGGTGGCGGCCTCGGCCTCGCCGGTGCCGAAGCCCTTCTCGCGCGCGGTATCCGCGTCCTTGAGCAGCTCGCGCTGGCGCGCCTGGTAGGCGTCGAGGAGGTCCTTGGCGATCGCGAGCCGCGCCGCGGCGGGCGCCAGCTTCCCGCGCGCGAGGCGGGCGACCGCGTCGGTGGCGTCGGCGCCGGGGCGGGTGAAGCGCGTGGCGGTGCGGAAGTCGCGCAGCAGCAGCCACGAGCGCGTGGCGGCGGCGTCGCCGCGGCCGGCGGCGGCGAGCGTCACGGCGTAGGCGCCGGCGAGCTCCGCGGCGCGGACCTCGCCACGGGCGGCGGCCAGCGCGCGGCCGTCGCCGCGGCGGGCGGCTCGCTCGGCGACGCCGAGGGCGCGGCGGAGCGCGCGGTCGGCCTCGGGCGCCTCGTCGCGCAGCGAGGCGCGGAGCACGCCGCCGTAGGCCGCGCGAGCACGGCGCACGTTGCGCACGGCGCCCGCGTCCGTGCCGATGATCAGCCCCTCCTGGGCGGAGAACAGCGCTCGCTGGACCCGCTCCGCGCCGCCCCACGGGGTGGAGGCGGCGTGCGCCGGCGCCGCGGCGATGAGCCCCGCGACGACGCCGGCGATGGCCCAGCAGACGCGCACTACGTTTCGAGCTCGATGTTCAGCTGCTTGGCGGCCTGGGTGATCTGGCCCGCGATCGCCTCGGCCTGGTCCTGCGCCCGGCGGCCGAGCGTGTCGGCGTCCTCGGCGGTGAACTTCTTGCCGCCCGCCTCCTGGTCGCGCAGGCGCGCCGCGAAGGCCTCGAGCTCGGTGAGCGACTGGCCGGTCTGGGCGGCCTGCTCCTTGTTCGCCTCCTCGATCTTGGGCTGCACGTTGGCGTAGATCAGCTTGAGGCCGCCGAGGATGTCAGCGATGTCCTGCAGGCGCGAGGCGCCGACGAAGGACTTCTCGGTCGCCTTGTCACCGGCCACGAAGCGCGAGTTCTTCCATGCCTCGAAGTACTCCGACATCGTCGGCGTCATCACCACGAGCGCGGTCAGCGCGTCCTGCTCGGTCGGCTTCCACTGCTTGGCGGAGGCGTCGAGCTCCTGCGCCTGCTTGTCGAATTCCCTCAGCGCCGCGAGGTAGAAGCGCGGCTCCGGCAGCGCCTCGCCGAAGGCGACCTTGCCGTCGCCGTTCACGTCGCCCTTCGTCGACCACTTCGACTCCGTGCCGTAGAGCGCGCTCTCGACGAGGAAGAACAGGTTGCCGGGCTGCTTGAAGGTCTTGCCGTCCTCGGTCTTGATCGAGAACGGGACCGCGCTCTCGGGATCCGAGGCGTCGCCGCCCGCGTCGATGATCACGTCGTAGTCGGCCAGCGTCGGCACGCCGGCGACCACGCCCTCCATCTCCTCGTAGGCGGGGTTGGCGTCGACGTAGGTCTTCTTGGCGTCGCCGAGGAGCTTGGCGACCTCCGGCTGGTGGTCGGCGAGCAGCGTCTCGGTGTCGAAGCCGCTCTGCTCGGCGAGGTCGTGGTATCGCTCCGCTCCTGCCTTCATCGTCGCCACGTCGCGCGAGAGCCGCTGCGTGTGGTCGAGGAGGTAGGTCTTGATCGCGCTCAGGTCGGTCGGCGCCTCGGGCGTCGGCGTGGTCTTCTTGGCGGAGTCGTCACCACCACAGGCGGCGAGCGTCATCATGGCGGCCACAAGGGCGAGCAGGAGGGGGCGCAACGGGCGGTGCTCCTCGGGTTAGGTGGACCTAATAAGGGCAACCTAACAAAGACCGACCGCGTGTGTCGGGATTGGGCATCTATACTCCGCCGTCGCCATGCCGAAGATGAAGTCCCACTCCGGAGCGAAGAAGCGCTTCAAGAAGACCGCCACGGGCAAGCTCCGGGCGCGTCACGCGAACTCGAGCCACATCCTCGAGAAGAAGTCGCCGAAGCGTAAGCGCGGGTTCCGCAAGGATCGGGTCATCTCGAAGGCGGACGCGAAGACCGTCAACAAGCTTCTCGGGGGCAACGGCCGATGACCCGCGTCAAGCGCTCCGTCCACGCTCGCAAGAAGCGCCGCGCCACCCTCGAACGCACGAAGGGCTTCCGCGGGGAGGCGAACTCCTCCTACAAGCGCGCGAAGGAAGCGCTGATGAAGGCGGAGTCCTACGCCTACCGCGACCGGCGCAATCGCAAGCGCGACTTCCGCCGCCTCTGGATCGCCCGCATCAACGCCGCGGCGCGCCAGGAGGGCATGACCTACTCCACCTTCATGCACGGCCTCAAGCTGGCCGGCATCGAGGTCGACCGCAAGATGCTCGCCGACATCGCCGTGCGCGATGCCGAGACCTTCCGACGCTTTGCCGAGAGCGCCCGCGAGGCGTCGTCGGCCTGACCGCCGAAGACACCAGAGCCCCGGGCGCCCCTCCAGTCGGAGCGGCGCCCTTTTTTTCGCCTTGATCACCAGCCCCCACAACGACAATCTCACCCAGGTCCGCAAGCTCGCGGGCCGCAAGTGGCGCGACAAGCTGGGCGAGTTCGTCGCCGAGGGTGAGGACCTGATCGAAGCCGCCGAGGCTGCCGGCTGGCCCGCGTCGATGCGGCTCGTGGCCGCGGGATCGGGGCTGGCGGGCGAGGAGGTCGCGCCGTCGTTGCTGGCCACGATCTCGCAGATGGGCTCGAGCACGCGGGCGCTGGCGGTCTACCCGATGCGCTGGGCGCCGGAGCCCGCGGGGCCGCTGTGCGTGGCGCTGTGGGGCGTGGGCGATCCGGGCAACGTCGGCACGGTCCTGCGCTCGGCGCTGGCGTTCGGCGCGGGCAGCGTCGCGCTGGGGCCGGGGAGCGCGGATCCGTACGGGCACAAGGCCGTGCGGGCCTCGATGGGCGCGATCTTCTCGGTGCCGGTGGTGCGCGTCCGCGGGGTCGCTGAGCTGCCCGGGCACCGGGTGGCGCTGGCCCCCGGCGAGGGGCGGCCGCTGACGTCGCTGGAGGAGCGTGACGTGACGCTGGTGGTCGGCGCGGAGCGCGAAGGGCTGCCCGACGCCGTGCTCGCCGAGTGCGACGAGGTGTGCCATATCCCGATCGCGTCGGAGTCGCTGAACGCGGCCATGGCCGCGACGGTGGCAATGTACGAGGTGAGCAGATGATCGACCGCATCCAGCAGATCCAGGACGCGGCCGCGGATGCGGTCGCGCGCGCGGGCTCCTCCGACGAGCTCGAGCGGCTCCGCATCGAGTACCTCGGGCGCAAGGCCGAGCTGCCGCAGCTGCTGCGCGGCGTGGCCGAGCTGCCGCCGGAGGAGCGCGGCAAGGTCGGCAAGGCGGCCAACCAGGCGCGCGGCGCGATCGAGGCGCTGATCGGCCGCCGCCGCGAGGAGGTCGACCGCGAGGAGCTCGACGCGCGGCTCGCCGCCGATGTGGTCGACGTGACGTTGCCGGGCTCGCCCGCCCAGCCGGTCGGGCGCCTGCACCTGCTGACCCACACGCGGCGCGAGCTCGAGGACATCTTCGTCGGGCTCGGCTTCCGGGTCGTCGAGGGGCCGGAGGTCGACACCGTCGCCTACAACTTCGACGGTCTCAATCACGACATCACGCACCCGGCGCGGCTGTGGTCGGACACGTTCTACATCGACGACGACATCGTGCTGCGCACGCACACCTCGCCGATGCAGGTGCGCTCGATGATGGAGCAGCCGCCGCCGCTCTACATCGTGATCCCGGGCGCCTGCTACCGGCGCGACAACGACGCCACGCACACGCCCCAGTTCCACCAGGTGGAGGGCCTGGCGGTGGATGAGGACATCACGCTGGCGGATTTGAAGGGCACGCTGCTGGCGTTCGCGCGCGGCATCTTCGGCGACGAGCGCGAGGTGCGCTTCCGCCCGCACTTCTTCCCGTTCACCGAGCCGAGCGTCGAGCTCGACGTCGACTGCTTCAACTGCAACGGCGGCTTCCTGCGCGACGGCTCGCGCTGCCCGCTCTGCAAGGGCGAGGGCTGGATCGAGCTGCTCGGCGCCGGCGAGGTCGACCCCAACGTGTTCGAGTACGTGCGCGAGTACGGCTACGACCCCGAGCGCCACCAGGGCTTCGCCTGGGGCATGGGGATCGAGCGGATCGCGGCGCTGAAGTACGGCGTGCCGGACATCCGGCTGCTGTACGACAACGACCTGCGCTTCCTGGAGCAGTTCGGCTGATGCTGCTCCCGACGCTGTGGCTCAACGATTACTGCGACCCCGGGTTGGACGTCGGCGCGCTCGAGGAGCGGCTGACGATGACCGGGACCTACGTCGAGCGCGTGTACACGCACGGCGTGACCGCGCTCGAGAACTTCGTCGTCGGCCGGGTGCTGTCCGCCGAGCCGCATCCGGACGCCGACCGGCTGACCGTCTGCATGGTCGCGCTGGGCGAGGGCGACACCGCGCAGATCGTGTGCGGGGCGCCGAACGTCGCCGAGGGCCAGACCGTGGCGGTCGCGCGGCCGGGTGCAGTGATGCCCGGTGGCGTGAAGCTCAAGAAGGCGAAGCTGCGCGGCGTCGAGTCCGACGGGATGATCGTGGCCGAGGACGAGGTCGGCATCGGCACGCTGCACGAGGGGATCATGGTCCTCGACGACGACCTCCTGCCGGGGACGCCGCTCGAGGAGGTGCTGCCGCTCTGCTCCGACGTGCTCGAGCTCGAGATCACGCCGAACCGGCCGGACTGCCTCGCGGTCTACGGCGTCGCGCGCGAGGTCCACGCCGCTACCGGGGCCGAGCTGAAGCCGCTGCCGCTGGCCGAGCTGCCCGCGGGCGACGAGATCCCGGGCTTCTCGATCCGGGTGGAGGACAGCGAGCTGTGCCCGCGCTTCACCGCCGTGCTGTACGAGGACGTGAAGCTGGGCGAGTCGCCGCCGTGGCTGAAGGCGCGGCTGATGGCGGCGGGGCAGCGCCCGATCTCCAACGTCGTCGACATCACCAACTACGTGATGCTCCTCGGCGGCCAGCCGCTGCACGCGTTCGACGCCGACCTGGTGGCGGGCGGCTCGCTGACCGTGCGCCGCGCGCGCGACGGCGAGACGATCACCACGCTCGACGACGTCGAGCGCACGCTCGACGCGCAGATGCTCGTGATCGAGGACGCCGAGGGGCCGACCTCGATCGCCGGGATCATGGGCGGGGCGCGCTCCGAGGTGAACGACGGGACGACGCGGGTGCTGATGGAGGCGGCGAACTGGAACGGGCCGAACATCCAGCGCTCGTCGTCGCGGTTGGCGCTGCGGACGGAGGCGTCCGGGCGGTTCGAGAAGGGGCTCTCGCCCGAGCTGGCGCTGGAAGGCCAGGCGCTGGCGGCGAAGCTGATGGTCGAGCTGTGCGGGGCGCGGCCGGTGGGCGGGACGATCGACGTCGGTGGGCCCGGCCCAGAGGCGGCGGTCGTGCGGTTGCGCGAGGCGCGCGTCGAGGCGCTGCTCGGCCTGCCGATCCCGCGCGACGCGCAGGCCTCGATCCTCGAGGCGCTGGGCTTCGGGGTGGCGGAGGCGGACGACGGGCTCGACGTGACCGTGCCGCACTGGCGCCGCAACGACGTGACGCGCGAGGCCGACCTCGTCGAGGAGGTCGGGCGGATCTGGGGCTACGAGAAGCTGCCGATCACGCTGCCGTCGCGGCGGGGCGTGAGCGGGCGGCTCGAGCCGGAGCAGCGGCTGCGGCGACGGGCCGAGGACGCGCTGGTCGGCGCCGGTGTGTCGGAGATCCTCGGCTGGAGCTTCGCGGCGCCCGGGCTGGTGCGGAAGCTCGGCATGCCGGACGACGATCCGCGGTCGCGCGTGGTGAAGCTGGCGAACCCGATGTCAGAGGACCAGTCCGTGCTGCGGACGCTGCTGCTCGGCCCGCTGCTCGACAACCTGGAGCGCAACCGGGCGCGTGGCAACGAGGACGTGCGGCTGTGGCAGTACGGCGAGGTCTACCTGGCGCACGAGGAGGGGTCAGACCCCGTGAGGGTGGTCGAGGGTTCGCGCAACCGCGACCATGTGCCCGGCCTCGACCGGCTGCCGACCGAGCGCCAGCACCTCGGCGCTCTGCTCACCGGCCGGCTCCGGCCCCCGACGTGGCGCGATCCGGAGCCCGCGCGGGCCGACTTCTTCGCCGCCAAGGGCGTGCTCGCCGCGCTGATGAGCGCGCTGCGGGTGCCGTGGGAGGTCGAGCCGTCGCGCGAGCCGTTCCTGCACCCCGGTCGCTCCGCGCAGGTGCTCGCCGGCGGCGAGCCCGCGGGCTGGCTCGGCGAGCTGCACCCGGCCGTCGCGGCGCGCTGGGACCTCGAGCAGGCCGCGGGCTTCGAGCTCGACTTCGGCGTACTGGCCGAGCACGCGGTGCTGCAGCCGGACTACGAGGACCTGACCTCGTTCCCCGCCGTGCGCGAGGACGTGGCGGTCGTGGTGCCCGACGGCGTCTCGGCCGCGCAGCTCGTCGCGGTCGTCCGCAAGGCGGGCGGCGCGCTGCTGCGACGCGCTGAGGTGTTCGACGTCTACCGCGGCGCGCAGGTGGGGGAGGGCGCCTCGTCGCTGGCGCTGCGGCTCGAGTTCCGCGCCTCCGACCGGACGCTGACGGACGAGGACGTCGCCGAGCGCCGGGCGAAGATCGTGGCCGCGCTCTCCGAGCAGCTCGGAGCGCGGCTCCGTGGCTGACGTCGCCGTCCTCGGGGCGTCCGGCTACGCGGGCGCGATCGCGTCGTCGCTGATCTGGCGGCACCCGTTCTTCTCGCTCAAGCACGTCACCGCGCGGTCCGAGTCGGGCGCGCTGCTCGACGAGATCCACCCGCGCACGCGCGTGCCGCTGGTGCTGGAGGACTGGGATCCGGACGTCCAGGGCGAGGTCGACGCGGCGCTCGTGTGCTGGCCGCACCGGGTGTCGGCGCCGGCGGTGGCCGAGCTGCGCGAGCGCGGCGTGCGGGTGGTCGACCTGTCGGCCGACTTCCGGCTCCGCGACCGCGAGACGTACGAGGACTGGTACGGCCCGCACGGCGCGCCCGATCTGTTCGGCGCCGCGGTCTACGGGCTGCCCGAGCTCTACCGCGAGCAGATCCCGGGCGCCGACCTCGTCGCCAACCCCGGCTGCTACCCGACCGCCGCGCTGCTCGGCCTGGCGCCCCTGGCGCGGGCGGGCGCGATCAAGGACGTGGTGATCGACGCGAAGTCGGGCGTCAGCGGGGCCGGCCGCTCGCCGAGCCAGACCACGCACTACATCTCGGCCGACGAGAACATGACCCCGTACAAGGTCGAGCGCCACCGCCACACGCCGGAGATCGAGCAGGAGCTCGCCGCGCTGGGGGCGTCGCTGCCGATCACGTTCACGCCGCACCTGGTCCCGCTCGCGCAGGGGGAGCTGGTGTCGGCCTACGTCACGCCGGCGATCGAGCTGAGCGAGGGCGAGCTGGCTGGGCTCTACCACGACGCCTACGAGGGCGAGCCGTGGGTCGAGGTCAAGCTCGGGCCGCCCGGCGTGCTCGAGGTGCGGGAGACCAACTACTGCCGCGTGTCCGTGCACCGCGACGACCGCACCGGCCGCGTGCTCGTGTTCTCCGCGATCGACAACCTTTGGAAGGGCGCGGCGTCGCAGGCCGTGCAGAACCTCAACCTGATGTTCGGGCGCGACGAGAGCGAGGGACTGGGATGACCGAGGCGCCGGCCACGTCTCGCTGGGTGACTTTGCCGGACCATGCGGTCGACGCGCCGGGCGGGCTGCCGCAGGGCTTCCGCGCGGCGGGGGTGGCCGCGGGCCTGAAGCCGAGCGGCGGGACCGACCTCGGGCTGCTCGTCTCCGACACGCCCGGCACGGTCAGCGCGGCGCGCTTCACGCGCTCCGGCGTGCTGGCGGCGCCGGTGATCCTGTGCCAGGAGCGCTGCGCGCTCGACTCGCTGCGGGCCGTGGTCGCCAACTCCGGCAACGCCAACGCGGCGACCGGGCGGCGCGGGGTCGACGACGCCGCCCGCATGCAGGGCGCCGGCGCGATGGCGCTGGGGCTCGACCCGCAGGTGGTCGCGGTCGCCTCCACCGGCGTGATCGGCGTGCCGCTGCCCGCCGACCCGATCATCAAGGGCATCCTGGCCGCGCGGGGCGAGCTGTCGGAGACCGGGAACGAGGCGTTCGGCGAGGCGATCCGCACCACCGACCTGTTCCCCAAGGGCGCGGCGATCGACGTCACGCTCCCCGGCGGCAAGGTCCGCATCACGGCCCAGGCCAAGGGCGCGGGGATGATCTCGCCCAACTTCGCGACGATGCTGTGCTTCGTCCAGACCGACGCGGGGCTCGCGCCGGAGACCGCCGACCTGCTGCTCGGCGTGTGCGTGAAGCGCTCGTTCGACCGCATCTCGGTCGACGGCCAGCTCTCCACCAACGACACCGCGATCCTGATGGCGAGCGGCGCGTCGGGCGTGCGGATCGAGCCGGAGTCCGAGGACGAGCTGCGCTTCGGCGAGGCGCTCGACGCCGTCCTGCGCCGGCTGGCGCTGCTGATCGTGCGCGACGGCGAGGGCGCCAAGCGGGTCGGGCGCGTGGTGGTCAACGGCGGGCACGAGGAGACGGTCGCCGCCGCCGCGCGGGCGGTCGCCAACTCCCCGCTCGTGAAGGCCGCGCTCAACGGCGGCGACCCCAACTGGGGCCGGATCGCCCAGGCGGTCGGCGCCGCGCTCCCCGGCACCGCGCCGCTGCCGGTCGACATCTGGATCGAGGGGGTGCGGGTGTGCAGGGGCGGCGGGGTCGTGCCGTTCGACCTGCCCGCGCTGGAGCAGGCGGTCGCCGGCGAGGAGGTCGAGTACACCGTCGGCCTGCCCGGCGAGGGCGTCGAGACCGAGGTCTTCTTCTCGGATCTGAGTCACGACTACGTGACGATCAACGCGGACTACACGACCTGATGCGCGACATCAACACCCTCCTCGAGGCGCTCCCGTACATCCGGGAGTTCCACGGCAAGACGGTCGTCATCAAGTACGGCGGCGCGGCGATGACCGACCCCGAGCTGCGCGAGGAGTTCGCCCGCGACGTCGTGCTGCTCAAGTACGTCGGCCTCAACCCGATCGTCGTCCACGGCGGCGGGCCGGACATCACCGCCTACATGCAGCGGCTCGACATGCCCGTCGAGTTCGTCGGCGGCCTCCGCGTCTCCGACGCCGACACCGTCGAGATCGCGAAGATGGTGCTGGTCGGCAAGGTCAACAAGGACATCGTGCTGCGGCTCGGCCGCCACGGGCAGCCCGCGGTGGGGCTGTGCGGCGACGACGGGCTGCTGTTCCGCGTCGCCACCACGGCCGGCCCGGAGGGCGAGGACATCGGCTACGTGGGCCGGATCGAGCGCGTCGACGTCGGCGTGATCGAGCACATCGCCGAGGACTACATCCCGGTCATCGCCTCGGTCGGCGCCGACCGCGCGGGCAACTCCCACAACATCAACGCCGACGAGGCCGCCGGCGCCGTCGCACGCGCGATGGGCGCCTACAAGGTCATCTTCCTCACCGACGTGTCGGGCTGGCTGCGCGACGCGCAGGACCCTGCGTCCGTGATCAGCGAGTGCGCGGCCGACGAGGTCGAGACGGCGCTGCCGGAGGTCGCGGGCGGGATGCGGCCGAAGCTGCGGGCCTGCCTCGACGCGATCTATGGCGGCGTGACCTTCGCCCACATCATCGACGGCCGCGTACCGCACTCGCTGCTGCTCGAGCTCTTCACCGACGCGGGCATCGGCACGAAGGTCCGGCCGGCGTCGTGAGCAGCGCGCTGATCCCCAACTACGCGCGCTACGACGTCGAGTTCGAGCGCGGCGAGGGCGTGCGCCTCTGGGACTCGGAGGGCCGCGAGTACCTCGACTTCCTCAGCGGCATCGCCGTCTGCAACACCGGCCACTGCCACCCGCAGGTGGTCGCGGCGGTGCAGGAGCAGGCGGCGCGGCTGCTGCACGTCTCCAACCTCTTCTACACCGAGCCGATGGTGCGGCTCGCCGAGCGGCTGACCGCGCGCTCGCTGGGCGGCAAGGCCTACTTCTGCAACTCGGGAGCGGAGGCCAACGAGGCCGCGCTGAAGCTCGCGCGCAAGCGGCGGCCGGGCGGGCGCTTCGTGGTGTTGCACGGCGGCTTCCACGGGCGGACGTTCGGGGCGCTCTCGGCAACGCCGCAGGAGGCCAAGCAGGCGCCGTTCGCGCCGCTGGTCCCGGGCTTCGACGCGGTCATGCCCAGGGCCGCGGCCGACGCGGTGAACGGCGACACCGCGGGCGTCGTGCTCGAGCTGATCCAGGGCGAGTCGGGCGTGCATCCGCTCGAGCCATCGGTGGTGGAGGACATCCGGGCGGCCTGCGACGAGCACGGCGCGCTGCTGATCGTCGACGAGGTGCAGACCGGGATGGGCCGCACGGGCACGCTGTGGGCCTACGAGCGCTACGACCTGCGGCCCGACCTGATCACGCTCGCCAAGGGCCTCGGCGGCGGGCTCCCGATCGGGGCGCTCATCACGACGCCGGAGCTCGGCGACGTCTTCGCTCCCGGCGACCACGGCTCGACCTTCGCCGGCAACCCGCTCGTCTCGGCGGCCGCCAACGCGGCGCTCGACGTGCTCGACGACCCCGCGCTGCTGGCGCACGTCGACGAAATGGGCGCGCGGCTCGCGGACGGGCTGCGCGAGCTCCCGGGTGTGACCGAGGTGCGCGGGCGCGGGCTGATGCTCGCCGCCGAGGTCGACTTCGACGCGCCCTCGTTCGTCAAGCGCGCGCTGGAGGAGCAGGCGCTGGTGCTCAACGCCACCGGCCCGCGCACCGTGCGCTTCATCCCGCCGCTGGTGGTGTCCGAGGACGAGATCAGCGAGGCGCTGCGGCGCCTGGCCGCGCTCGTCGGTGGATGACCACCGGCGCGCCGCGCAGGACGTAGTCCTCGCCCGGGCGCATGCCGAGGCGCTCGGCGACGCGTTGTGAGGGCACGTTCTCGGGCGCGATCAGCGAGATCAGCTCCTGCGCGCCGAGCTCGCGCCACGCGTAGTCCACGGCGGCGCGCGCGGCCTCGGTGGCATAGCCGTGGCCCCAGGCATCCCGGCCGAGCAGCCAGCCGACCTCGAGCCCCGGCCAGCCCTCCGGCTGGATCAGCCCGACCCGGCCGATCAGCTCGCCGTCCCGCTCGACCACCCACAGGCCGTGGCCGCGCAGCTCCCAGTGCCCGACGAACACCGCCATCTGGCGCCACGTGTCCATGCGGTCGAGCGGGCCGCCCATGAAGCGCATGACCTCGGGGTCGGCGGTGAGCGCCGCGTACGCGTCGAGATCGTCCTCGCGCCAGCCGCGCAGGGTCAGGCGCTCGGTCGTGAGGGTCGGAACCTCCATAGGCTGCCCACTATGGAGCGTGAGGTGAAGATCCGCGGCGACATGATCCGCCTCGGCCAGCTGCTCAAGGTCGCCGGGCTGATCGACGCCGGCGGCGAGGCGGCCTCCTATCTCGAGTCGCACCGCGTGCTGGTCAACGGCGAGCCCGACGGGCGGCGCGGCCGCCAGCTGCACCCGGGCGACGCGGTCGCCGTGGGGGACACGACGATCCGCATCGTCTAGGGCCGCGGGTGGCGCGGCTCGTAGAGGCCGAGCTCGCCGCCGTCCGGTAGCGCGATCGTCGTGACGCGGCCCCAGCGCTCCTCGGCGACCGGGCCGAGCTCGACGCCCTTGGCCCGGAGGTCGGCCATCGTCGCCTCGAGGTCGTCGCACATGAGGTACAGCTCGCTGCCGGGCTGCTCGCCGGGGTGCGCCGCGAGCTCCGCCGGGGGCAGGCCGAAGATCAGCCAGCCGCCGCCGGCGTCGACCGAGGGCAGCTCGAGCACGTCGCGGAAGAACGCGCGCAGCGCGTCGGCGTCGGGGCTGTACCGGATCGTGTGGGCGCCGGTGATCATCGGTCGAGGAAGGCTTGCACGTTGCGGCGGAAGCCCGCGGAGCCGTAGGCCTCGCGGATCAGGTCCTCGCCGTCGGGCGTGGTGGCGGCGCGGATGCGGCGCAGCGCCTCCTTGGTGGCGTAGAGCGTGACGGGCGCGTGGGAGGCGAGCAGCTCGCACAGCTCGTCCACGCGCGCCTCGGCGTCGTCGACGACCTCGGTGGCCAGGCCGGTCGCGAGCGCCTCGTCGGCCTCGATCGTGCGGGCGGTGAAGACGATGTCCTTCAGCCGCGCCGGCCCGAGCAGCGCGGCGAGCCGCGCGTAGTTCTCCATCGAGAGGCAGTTGCCGACCGTGCGCGCGATCGGGAGGCCGAAGCGCGCCGCGGGCGTACAGATGCGCAGGTCGCAGGCGGCCGAGAGCGCGAGACCGGAGCCCATCGCGAAGCCGTCGACGAGCGCGACCGTCGGCTTGCGCACGGTCTCGAGCCGCCCGACGATGCGGTCGATCGTGGCCTCGTAGGCGAGCGCGTCGGCGCCCGACTCGTCGAAGTCGGCGAACTGGCGGATGTCGGTGCCGGCCACGAACGCCTTCTCGCCCGCGCCGCGGAGGACGAGCACGCGGACGTCGTCGTCGGTGTCGGCCGCCTCGCAGGCGGCGTACAGGTCCTCGTACATCGCGAACGTCATCGCGTTGTGCGCCTCGGGCCGGTTGAACGTGACCCACAGGGCCGGGCCGCGGCGCTCGGTCAGGACGTGGCTCACTCGATACCCGCCTCGCGCAGGATCTCCTCGGTGTGCTGGCCGAGCAGCGGCGCCGGCCGCCGCACGCCGCCGGGGGTGTCCGACAGCTTCACGGGGACGCCGAGCGCGTGGATCGTGCCCTCCTCGGGGTGCTCGAGCGTGACCTCCATCTCGCGTGCCTGGGTGTGCTCGTCGGCGAACACCTGGGCGTAGTCGTGGATCGGCCCGCACGGGACGCCGCCCTCGACCAGCGCCGCGACCCACTCGCCGGTGGTCCGCGAGGCGAGCGCAGCTTCGAGCTCCTCGACGAGGTCGGAGACGTTGGCCATCCGGTCGTCGTTCGTGGCGAAGCGCGGGTCGTCGGTGAGCTGGGGGACACCGAGCGTGGCGCAGAGGCGGCCGAACAGCGCCTGCGTGTTGCCGCCGACCGTGAGGTAGCCGTCGGCCGTTCGCAGCGCCTGGTACGGCGCGGTCAGCCGGTGCGCGGAGCCGAGCTTGCCCGGCACGCGGCCGGTCGCCCACAGCTCGGCCGACTCCCAGATCGACAGCGCCAGCGCGCCCTCGAACAGCGAGGTGTCGATGTACTGCCCGCGGCCGGTGCGCTCGCGGGCGTGCAGCGCGCTGAGGATCGCGACCGCACAGAACAGCCCGGAGGCGAGGTCGCCGATCGGGATCCCGCACTTGACCGGGTTGCCGTCGGGCTCACCGGTGACGGACATCACGCCGGAGAGCCCCTGCGCGATCAGGTCGTAGCCCGGCCGCTGCGCGTACGGGCCGGTCTGGCCGAAGCCCGAGATCGAGGCGTAGACGAGCCGCGGGTTGACCTCGCGCAGCGTCTCGTAGTCGACGCCGAGGCGCGCCACCACGCCCGGGCGGTGGTTCTCGAGCACGACGTCGGCGGTCTCGGCCAGCCGCACGAACGTGTCCCGTTGCCCGGGGTCCTTGAGGTCCAGCTCGATCGACCGCTTGTTGCGGTTCACGGCCAGGAACGCCGCGGTGCCGAGCGAGCGCCGCGTCGTGTCCCCGCCCGGCGGCTCGACCTTGATCACGTCGGCGCCCATGTCGGCCAGCACCTGGCCGCAGAACGGCCCCGCCATCACCTGCGTCAGCTCGAGGACGCGGACGTCGGAGAGGGCGGTCATGCCCGTAGGGTGCCGTACTTGACGATCGAGCAGGCACTGGCCCGCGAGCTGCGCGGCGACGTCCGCGCCGACGACTACACGCGCCACCTCTACGCGGGCGACGCCAGCCTGTACGCGACGGCCCCGCTGCTGGTCGCGTTCCCGCGCGACGCCGACGACGTCGCGGCCGCCATCCGCGCCGCCGCGCGCTTCGGCGTGCCGGTCGTCACCCGCGGCGGTGGGACGAGCCTCGCCGGCCAGGCCGTGGGCGGCCACGGCATCGTGCTCGACACCTCGCGCCACATGGACGCGATCCACGAGATCGACGTCGCGGGGCGCAGCGCCTCGGTCGGGCCCGGCGTCGTCCAGGACGACCTCAACCGCGCCGCCGCCGCCCACGGGCTCGCGTTCGGCCCCGACACGTCGACGTCCAACCGGGCCACGATCGGCGGCATGATCGGCAACAACTCCTCGGGCAGCCACTCGATCGTCTACGGCACGACGATCGACCACGTCCACGAGCTCGAGGTCGTGCTCTCCGACGGCTCGCGCGCCACGTTCGGGACGGTGAGCGAGGCCGAGCGCGCCCGCCGCGCGCAGGCGGACACGCTCGAGGGCCGGATCCACCGCGAACTGCCGGACATCCTGCGCCGCCACGCGCGCGCGATCGCCGAGGACTACCCGAAGCACTGGCGCCAGTCCGGCGGCTACCGGCTCGACGCGCTCGCCCGCGAGTTCGACCTCGCCAAGCTCGTCACCGGCTCCGAGGGCACGCTGGCCGCGATCACCGGCGCGCGGGTCCGGTTGATCGAGTTGCCGATCGCACGCCAGTTCGCCGTAGGCCACTTCGAGGGCGTGGACGAGGCGGTGGCCGCGACCGAGGACGCGCTCGACCTCGAGCCCGCGGCGGTCGAGATGATCGACGCCACGATCCTCGCGCTCTCGCGCTCCAAGCGCGAGTACGCGCAGATGGCGAGCCGGATCGAGGGCGACCCGGGCGCGCTGCTCTACGTCACGTTCTTCGGCGAGGACGCCGGCGAGCGGATCGACCGGCTCGAGGCCGCCTGGCGCGAGCACGGCCACGGCTACCACACGATCCGCGCCGAGACCGCCGCCGAGCAGGCGGCGCTGACCAAGGTCCGCAAGGCCGGCCTCGGCCTGCTGATGGCCGCCAGCGAGGGCGCCCGGCGGCCCGCGGCGTTCGTGGAGGACACGGCGGTCCCGCCCGAGCGGCTCGGCGACTACGTGCGCGCCTTCCGCTCGATCCTCGACCGCCACGGGCTCGAGGCCGGCTGGTACGGCCACGCCTCGGTCGGCTGCCTGCACGTCCGCCCGTTCGTCGACCTCACGCGGCCCGGCGGCGTCGAGACGATGGCCGCCGTCGCCGATGAGATCTCCGCGCTGGTGGCGGAGTTCGACGGCGTCAATGCCTCCGAGCACGGCGACGGCCGCGTCCGCAGCCCGTTCAACCCGCGCGTGTTCGGCGACGACCTGTACGCGGCGTTCCGCGAGGTCAAGGCGCTGTTCGATCCCGACAACCGGCTCAACCCGGGCGTGATGGTCGACGCCGCGCCGATCACGGTCGGGCTGCGCGACCCCGCGCTCCCGCCCGCGCCGCCGCTGCGGACCCACTTCGCGTTCGAGGGCGGGATGCGGACCGCCGCCGACCGCTGCCAGCGCATCGGCGCCTGCCGCAAGACCGGCGAGGGCGTGATGTGCCCGTCCTACATGGCCACGCGCGAGGAGGAGCACGCCACGCGCGGGCGCGCCAACGCGCTGGTCAAGGCGCTCTCCGAGCCCGATCCGCGCGCCGCGCTGGGCAGCGAGCGGCTGCACGAGATCCTCGACCTCTGCCTCGAGTGCAAGGCGTGCAAGAGCGAGTGCCCGCTGAGCGTCGACATGGCGACGATGAAGGCCGAGTTCCTCTCCCACTACCAGGCGCAGCACGGGATCCCGCTGCGCTCGCGGCTGTTCGGGGCGATCCGGCGGCTCAACCGCCTCGGCGCAGCCACCGCGCCGGTCAGCAACCTCCCGCTGCCGCGCGCGCTGCTCGAGCGGGCCACCGGCATCGACCGCCGCCGGCCGCTCCCGCGCTTCACGCGCGACACGCTGCTGCGGTGGGACCGGGGGCGCTCGCGGCCGCGGGGCTCGCGCGGCGACGTCGTCTTCCTCGCCGACTCGTTCACCACCTTCACCGAGCCCGCGATCGGCCGCGCCGCGATCGAGCTGCTGGAGCTGGCGGGCTGGAACGTGCGGCTGGAGAGCGCAGGCTGCTGCGGGCGCTCGAGCATCTCGAAGGGGCTGCTCGGCCAGGCGCGCGGGATGGCCTCCTCGATGGTGGAGCGGCTCGCGCCGGAAGCCGAGCGCGGCGTCCCGATCGTCGGCTGCGAGCCGTCGTGCCTGCTGACGCTGCGCGAGGAGCATCCCGGCCTGCTGCCCGGCGATCCGCGGGCGCGAGCGGTGGCCGACGCGACGCGGCTGGTCGAGGAGCTGCTGGTCGAGGCGATCGACGACGGCTCGCTGGCGCTGCGCGCGGATGCGGACGTGGCCGGCCGCCCGGTCCTCTTCCACGGCCACTGCCACCAGAAGGCGCTGGCCGGCACCGCCGCGACCGTCGCGCTGCTCGAGCGCCTCCCCGGCGCCGAGGTGACCGAGCTCGACGCCGGCTGCTGCGGCATGGCGGGCTCGTTCGGCTTCGAGGCCGAGCACTACGACCTCTCGATGCAGATCGGCGAGCAGCGGCTGTTCCCCGCGCTCCGTGACGCCGCGCCCGGCACGCTGGTGGCGGCCACCGGCGTCTCGTGCCGGCAGCAGATCGGCCACGGCGTGGGGCGGCGCGCCTGGCATCCTGTCGAGCTCGTGAGGAGCTGCGTGTGATCCGCTGGGGCATCATCAGCACGGGAGGGATCGCGTCGACGTTCACGTCCGAGCTCGCGCACACGGACTCGGGGACCGCCGTGGCGGTCGGCTCGCGCCGCGCGGCGAGCGCCGAGGCGTTCGGCGACCGCTTCGGCATCCCCAACCGCCACGACTCCTACGAGGCGCTCGTGGCGGATCCGGAGGTCGACGCCGTCTACGTCGGCACGCCGCACCCGATGCACCACGAGGACGCGCTGCTCGCGCTGCGCGCGGGCAAGCACGTGCTGTGCGAGAAGCCGTTCACGATGAACGCCGCCGAGGCGGTGGAGCTCGTCGCCGAGGCGCGGCAGCGCGAGCGCTTCCTGATGGAGGCGATGTGGGCGCGCTTCCTCCCGCACATCCGCGAGATCCGGCGGCTGCTGGCCGACGGCGCGCTGGGCGAGATCGTCCACGTCATCGCCGATCACTGCCAGTGGTTCGAGGAGGACGCTTCGCACCGGCTGTTCGCCCCCGAGCTCGGCGGGGGCGCGCTGCTCGACCTCGGCATCTACCCGGTCTCGTTCGCCTCGATGGTGCTGGGCGTGCCGAACCGCGTGGAGGCGATCGCCGACCCCGCGTTCACCGGCGTCGACGCCCAGACCTCGATCCTGCTCGGCTACGAGAGCGGCGCCCACGCGCTGCTCAACTGCACGCTGCGCGCGGTCGGCTCGACGCGCGCGTCGATCGTCGGCACCGACGCCCGGATCGAGATCGACGGCGCCTTCTACCAGCCGACGTCGTTCACGCTGATCCCGCGCGAGGGCGAGCCGCAGCGGTTCTTCGACCCGCCCGCCGAGGGCGGGCTGCGCCACGAGGCGGACGAGGTGGCGCGCTGCATCGAGGCCGGGCTCACGGAGAGCCCCGGGATGCCGCTCGACGAGACCGTCGCGATCATGCGGACGATGGACGCCGTCGCGGCGGCTACGGCTTGACGACGTAGTCGCGGCCGTTGTCGGCGATCACGAGCCGCTCGCCCTCGGAGCGGAGGAAGACGCCCTTGTCGCCGAAGTGGCGGACGAGCCGCTTGCCGCTGCGGCGGTCGTAGGCGACCGCGCCGTTGCGGTCCCCGACCGCGAACCCGTGGAGCTTCCGGTCCCAGCCGACCTGCGTGGCGGTCGCGGCGAGCCCGCGCGTCCCGACGCGGCCGGTGCGGAGGATGCGGCCGTTGACCGAGACTCTTTCGTAGAACTCGCTCCAGAGGATCGGGACGCGCGGCGCGACCCCGGCGGTCGCCGTCTCGGCGCTGATCTCCGGCCCGTCCGCGGGCACGGCCTTCACCGAGTTGGACATCAGGTCGCCGACCGCGTGCTCGGTCAGCTTGCCGGTGCGCGGGTCGAGCACGCGCAGCCGGTCGGTGATCGCCAGATCCTCCGTGCTGGTCAGCCCGTTGGTCAGGATCAGGCCGCCGTCTGGGAGCCCGAGCCACTCGAGCGAGTCGTCCGGTGCGCGGGAGGCGCGCAGCCGGTCGACGTACGGGCGCTTCCAGACCTGATCGCCGGAGCTGACGTCGGTGGCGCTCAGTTCGCCGTTGCCGTCCTCGCGCAGGAACAGGTTGCCGATCACGCCGAGCGCCTCGTGCTCCGCGTCGCCGCGTGCCACGACCTTGCCGGTGTCGAGGCGGCGGACCTCGTAGCGCCTGCCCTCCGGCGGAGTGCGCAGGATCACGGCGCCCGCCGGCCACAGCGGGCGGTCCGTGTCGAGCGACTGCGCGACCGGCGGCGAGCCCAGCCAGGGATCGTGATCGACCGGGGCGCGCCAGCGCACGGAGCCGTCCGCGATCGATCGCACCTCCGCCACGCAGTCATCGCCGTCGCAGCGCCGGGTGGCGATGAAATCCGGGTCGGCGATAGCCGGGATCGAGGAGTCGCTCGGGGGCGGCGCGGCCCAGCGCTGCCTGCCGGTCTTGAGGTCGAGCCCGCGCAGCACCCCCGCGCGGTCGACCACGAGCAGCGTGCCGCCGACCCGGCGGACGAGCAGGTCCGAGTTGAAGTTCTGCACGCCGAGGCGGGTCTTGCGCCAGCGCCGCGCGCCGGTGGCGAGGTCCCGCGCCGTGATCGTCCCGTCGTGGGCGGAGGAGGTGATCGCGAGACCGGCCTCCGCGAGCTCGACCCGCTCGCCCTTGGGCGTGACCCAGGCGATGCCCTCGTCATTGCGGCGGCCGTTGACGAAGCCGGGGACGAGGAAGAGCAGCACCGCGGCGGCGATCCCCGCGGCCGCGAGCGGAGCGCGGCCTGTCGCCAGGCCCGCCGCGGCGAGGCACAGCACGCCGAGCAGCAACGGCAGCCGGCCGAACCCGGCGAGCGGCAGCGCGACGCCGAGGATCAGGCCCGCGACGAGCAGGAGGGCGGGGAGCCGGCGCCTCACGGCTTGACCACGTGGTCGCGGCCGTCGTCGTAGATCACGAGCCGCTCGCCCTCGGAGTGGGCGTAGAGCTCGTTGTCGCCCTGCCTGGCGTAGCGGACGAGGCGCTTGCCGCTGCGGCGGTCGTGCACGACGATGCCCGGGCGGTCCTTGCCCACGAACTGGGCCACCGGCTGCTCCCAGCCGACCTGCGTCGTGGTCGCCGCGCTGTCGCGGCGGCGGATCTCGGCCTTGTAGCTGCGGCCGTCGGCGAGGACGTGGTGCCCGACCCAGTCCTCGATCACGGGGACGCGCGGGACGGGGCCGCCGGTCGCGCGTGCCGCGGTGATAGCGGGGCCGTCGGCCGGCTCCACCACGGTCGAGCTCGCGCCGTAGACGTGGGTGGGGTGGAGGGTCAGCTTGCCGGTGCGGGGGTCGAGGACGCGCAGCTCGTCACCGATCGAGAGGTCGTCGGTGTCGCGGAGCTCGCTCGTGAGCAGCAGCGAGCCGTCGGGGATGGCGAGCCAGTCCAACGAGTCGTCGGGCGCGCGGGCCACCAGACCCTGGTTGGCGGCGCGCGTCCACACCTCGCTGCCGGTCGTGATGTCGATCGCTGTCAGCGCTCCCTCCTTCGTCTGGCGCAGGAACAGGTTGCCGACCACGCCGACGGCCTCCTCCCGGGGCGCCCCGCGCGCCACCACCTTGCCGGTGGCCAGTCGCCGCACCTCGTAGCGAGGGTCTTCGTTGACCCTGGTGCGCACGATGATCGCGCTCGCGGGCCACAGCGAGCGGTCGGTGTAGCCCGACTGCGCGATCGGCGGCGAGCCGAGCCACGGGCTCGCCGCTGCCATCGGCGTCCGCCAGCGCAGGCGCCCGTCGGCGATCGATCGCACCTCGGCCCGGCACCTGAGGTTCTCGTCGCAGACGCTCATCGCGACGAGCTCCGGGGTCGCGACGGCGGGGAGCGTGGACTCGCCGGCCGGCGGAGTCTCCCAGCGCGTCTTGCCGGTCGCGAGGTCGAGCGCCCGGATCCGGCTGTCCCGCGCGTCGACCAGGAGCGTCTTGCCGACGCGCGTGACCTGGCCCTGGCCGCGCGGGCTGTCGACGCGCCGGAACGCGCGCCGCCAGCGGCGGGCGCCGGTGTCGATGTCGCGACCGGTGATCGTGAAGCCCTCGTCGCGCTCGGTGACCGCGAGGCCCGCCTCGGCGAAGATGACGCGCTCGCCCTTCGGCGCCTCCCAGGCGATGCCCTGGTGATTGCGGCGGTCGTTGACGAAGCCGGGGAGGAAGAACAGGAGGATCGCGCCGGCGAGGACGGCGAGCGGGGGGAGCAGGCGCATCGCGGGTGCCTGCCCGCGATGCTCCGGATTCAGTCCTGGCTCAACTGCTGTTTGACGACCTTGCCCATCGCGTTGCGGGGCAGCTCGTCGAGGAAGCGCACCTCGCGCGGGCGCTTGTGGGGCGCGAGCTCGCCGGCGACGTGGTCGATCAGCGTCTTCTCGTCCGGCGTGGCGTCCTCGGGCACGACCCAGGCGATGATCTTCTCGCCGAGGTCCGGATCCTCCTCGCCGGTCACGGCCGCCTCCTTGACGGCAGGATGGTCGAGCAGCGCCACCTCGATCTCACCCGCGCCGACCTTGTAGCCGCCGGTCTTGATCAGGTCGGTCGAGCGGCGCCCGACGATGCGCCAGTAGCCGTCCTCGCCGACGGTGGCGAGGTCGCCGGTGAAGAACCAGCCGTCGCGCATCGCCTCGTCGGTCGCGTCCTGGCGGTTGAGGTAGCCGGTGAAGAGGTTGGGGCCTCTGACCGTGACCTCGCCGATCGTCTCGTCGTCCGTGGCGTCGAGCGCGTTGCCGTCGTCGTCGACGAGGCGGACCTCGACGCCGGGCACGGGGACGCCGACGTAGCCCGGCTTGCGCTGGGAGTCGGCGCGGACGGCGGTGTTCATCAGCGTCTCGGTGAGGCCGTAGCGTTCGACGATCTGCTGGCCCGTCAGCTGCTCGATGCGCGAGAACTCGGGGGCGGGGAGGGGGGCGGAGCCGGAGACGAGCAGCCGGGCCTTCTTCAGGCCGTCGGCGATGACGGGGTTGTCTTCGGCCTCGCGCCCGAGCCGGTGGTACATGGTGGGGACGCCGAACAGCATCGTCGCGCCGTCGTTGAGCGCCTGCGCGGCGGCGTGCGGGTCGAAGCGGCCGAGGTGGCGCAGCTCGCCGCCGCGGCGCAGCGGGCCGAACAGCCCGAGCACGAGGCCGTGGACGTGGAACAGCGGCAGCCCGTGGGTGAGGACGTCGTCGCCGGTCCACTCCCAGGCGTCGGCGAGCCCGTCGAGGTTCGAGGCGACCGCGCGGCGAGGGAGCATCGCGCCCTTGGGGCGGCCGGTGGTGCCGGAGGTGTAGATGATCAGCGCGGGATCCTCGTCCTGCGCGCTGCTGTCCGGGAGCTCTCCGCCGCGGGCGTCGAGGTCGACGGCGATACCGTCGGGGCCGCCGAACATCACGTCGGGCTTCGAGTCGGTGAGCACGTGCTCGAGCTCGGAGCGCCCGAGCTTCGGGTTGACCGGCACGAGCGGCGTCCCGGTGGCGAGCGCGGCGACGGCCGCGACGCACGTCTCGAGCGTGTTCTCGGCCCACACCGCGACGCGCTCGGCCCCGTCGAAGTGCTTCGCGACCGCGGCGGCGCACTCGCGCAGCTCGCCGTAGGTCAGGCCGCGGTCGCCGACGCTGACCGCTCGCTCCCCTCCCAGCTCCCGCACGCTGTCGAGCATGCGCCGGAGGCTAACCTGTCGCGGCCCATGAACGAGCCGAGAGAGCCCATCCGCACCGAGGTCCATCGCGTCGCCGATCCCGATGCCACGCGCGTCGCGTCCTACCTGGCCCAGCCGGGCGAGGTCGGGCGGGTGCTCCTCCTGTACTCGGGCGGCCTCGACACGAGCGTGATGCTCAAGTGGATCCAGGACGAGTACGAGGCCGAGGTCGTGGCGTTGACCGTCAACCTCGGCCAGCCGGGCGAGGACTACGACGTCGTCAAGGGCAAGGCGACGAACCTCGGCGCGATCGAGGCGCACGTAGTCGACGCGCGCGAGGAGTTCGCGGAGCAGTACGTCAAGCCCGCGATCAAGGCGAACGCCGACTACGGCGACGGCTATCCGCTCTTCACCGCGCTCGGCCGGCCGCTGATCGCCAAGCTGGCGGTCGAGTACGCGCGCAAGACGGGCTGCGACACGATCGCGCACGGCTGCACGGGCAAGGGCAATGACCAAGTGCGGATCGAGGGCACGGTGGCGACGCTCGGGCCGGAGCTCAAGGTGATCGCGCCGGTGCGGTCGTGGCAGATGGGGCGCGACGAGGAGATCGCCTACGCGCGCAAGCACGGGATCCCCGTCAAAGGCGGCACCGAGTCGGCGCCGTACTCGATCGACGACAACCTGTGGGGGCGGTCGTCGGAGGGCAAGTGGATCGAGGATCTCTCGCATGCCCCGGACGACGACGTCTTCCAGCTGGTGACGCGGCCGGAGCTGGCTCCTGACGAGCCGCAGGTCGTGGAGGTCGAGTTCGAGCGCGGCGTGCCGGTGGCGCTGGACGGCGAGCGGCTGCCGCTGGCCGACTTGATCGAGCGGGCGGCGGAGATCGGGTGCCGCCACGGCGTCGGCATCGTCGATCACATCGAGGACCGCATCGTGGGCCTGAAGGTGCGCGACATCTACGAGGTGCCGGCGGCGGCGATCCTGCTGCCCGCGCACAAGGAACTCGAGCGGCTGGTGGGGACGATCCATCAGAACCAGTTCAAGCCCCGGCTCGACCAGCAGTGGGCCTATCTCGTCTACGCGGGCCTGTGGTGGGAGCCGCTGCGGACCGACATCGAGGCCTACATGGACGCCGTTAACGAGCGGGTGACCGGCAAGATCGGGCTGAAGCTGTTCAAGGGCCACGCGCGCGTGGTCACGCGCGAGTCGCCGCACGCGGTCTACGACGCGCAGCTGGCGACGTTCGCGGAGTCCGGCGGGCTGTTCTCCCAGCAGGCGTCGCCGGGGTTCATCGAGATCTGGTCGCTGCAGTCGCGGATGGCGCAGCGTGTTCGCGAAGCCAACGGAGGGTAGGTCGGGGACATGCTCTACAAGATGCTCGGCATCCTCGTGTGGAACGGGGCCAAGGTCGTCCTGCGCCGCAAGTACGGACCGACCTACGTGCCCGCTCCCGTGCTCGCGGGCGCGGTCGTCGTGGCCGGACTGGTCGTCGGCCTCCTGTTCGCCAAGCGCGACTCGGATTAAACGCGGCTTAGCGGCGGGTTCTCGGCCCGGCGGGAGACCGCCGGATCGTCTGGGACCATGGCGCCGCGTGACCGAATCGACCCCTGCCTCGATCCTCAACGGCCTCTCGCTCGAGGTCGTCGAGTGGCTTCCCTCTGGTGCCGAGGGCGGGCTGGTGCGCGTCCGCGGCCGGTGGGCGCCCGGTGTGGCGCCGCTTGAGGGCCTGCCGGTGCTGTGCGTGTCGGTGGCGGGTGGGGAGGCGTCGCGCTTCGAGTCGCTGCCCGACGCCCCGAGCTCCCGGCTCGGCAACGGGAGCGTGTGGCGCGGCGCCTACCTGGCGCCTGAGTCGCTGGTGCGCGACGGCGCGCTGTGGCTCGAGTGGAGCGGCGGCGAGCAGTCCGCCCTGCCGGCGGTGGCCGGGCTCGACGCGCGGGCCTCGGTGGCGGCGGTCGCCGAGCCTGAGGAGGAGGGGCCCGGGGGCGAGGTCATCGACCGCGCCGTGCTGGCGGAACGGCGGGCGCGGCGCGCCGAGGCGGCCGAGCAGGCGCAGGCGCGGGTGGCCTCCGAGGCGCTGCGGGCACTCGATGCCGTGGAGCTCCGGGGCTCGGAACTCGAGGCGCGGGTCGAGGCTCTGGCCGCGGAGCGGGATTCGCTGGCGGCGCAGGTTTCGGAGCTCGAGCGGCGCATTCCGCGCGACGAGCACGTCCGAGCCGCGCTCTCGGACGCGCTGGCGGCGGCTGCCGCGGCGCGCCGGCACGCGGGGGATCTCCAGCTGCGGATGCGGGCCGCCGAGGTGGCGCGCACCAGCGACGCGGTGCGGCTGCGGGTGCTGGAGGCGCAGGAGTCCTCGTCGTTGTCGTTGCGCGACGAGCGTGCTGCGATCGAGGCCGACCTCGCGGCTGCGCGTGAGCGAGCTGCTGTGCTGGAAGCCGAGGCAGGCCGGGCGCGAGACCAGTCGCTGGCGGCCGCCGCGGATCTCGACGACGCGCGCCGCGACTTCTCCCGCCGGCTGGCCGAGAGCGGCGCCGCGGCCTCGGAGGCGCAGACCGAGCTCGAGCAGGCCCGCGCCGCGCTGGCCGAGCGCGACGGCGAGCTGTCCGCCGCGAGGGCGGAGCTCGAAGCGCTCAGATCCGCCGCCGAGGCCGATCTCGCGGCGGTCCGAGCCGAGCTGGCGGAGGTCCGGTCCGCCGCCGGCGCCGACCTCTCGGCGGTCCGAGCCGATCTGAGCCAGGCCGAGGCGCGCACCACAGACCTCGCGGCGGCGCTCGAGGCCGAGCGGGCCGCCCGGGCGGCCGCGGGCGCCGAGGCCGAGACGGCCCGCAGCGAGGCGGCCTCCGCCACCGCGTCCCTCGCCGCCGAGCGCGTCGCCCGAGCGAGCCTCGAGGACGAGCTCGACCGCGAGCGAGCCGCTCGCAGCGCCCTCAGCGACGCCCTCGACGCCGAGACCGCCGCCCTCGCCTCCCTCCACACCGACCTCAACGCCGAGCGCGCCTCCTCTGCGGATCTCCAGGTCGAGCTCGAAGCGGAGCGCACCGCGTCCGCCGACCTCCGCGCCGAGCTGGAAGCGGAGCGCGGTGTCGCTGCGGGGCTTCGCTCGCGGCTCGATTCAGCGGCGGGCCTCGAGGAGGAGCTGGCTCGCGAGCGCGCTGCACGACAGGCCGACCAGTCCGCGCTCGCCGCGCTGCGCGACGACCTCGCCGCCGAGCGGGCCGCGCTGGCCGAGGTGCGGGAGCAGCTGCAGGCGTTGCGGGTCGAGGTGGAGGCGGCACCGAGCCGCGACGACCTCGCTGCCGAGCTGCGGGCGGAGATGGAGTCGGCTCGCGCGGCCGACCGCGCCGTGGTCGCCGCCCTGCGAGCGGACCTCAACGCCGAGCGCGCCGCGCGCGAGGCCGACCAGACCGAGCTCGCCGAGCTCCGCTCCCGGCTGGCCGCGAACGAGGAGGGCGGGCTCCTCGACCGCGTGGCCGAGCTCGACCGTCGGGCGGCCGGCCTCGCGGATGAGCTCGAGCTCCAGCGCCGCGCCCGCGAGCAGGCCGAGGCCGCCGCTGCCGCCGCCGGGACCACCCCGGAGGAGTCCAGCCGGGTCGTCGCGGACCTCGACGCGGCCGCCTCCGCGCTCCGTGAGCGCGTCACGAACGGGAACGCGGTCCCGATCGAGGTCGACGTCCCGCCCGCCGAGGCCGTGCCCGTCGAGGTCGAGGTCGCGCCCGCAGCGGTTCCCGTCTCCCCGGAGGTGCCGGACGAGGCGCTTGCTCCCGCCGCCACCCCGCCCGAGAAGCGCCCGATCGTCTCCGCTCCGGCCGGCCCTTCGCGCGCCCATGCCACCGGCCGCAGCCAGCGCCAGTACCCCTGGCTCCGCGGCGCGCTCGTCAAGCTCGCGCACGACGACCCGCAGGCCGCCGGGAAGCTCATCGCGGGGCTGCTCCCCGTGCAGGCCGCGATCGTGCAGGGCCCCGTCGACTACGACATCACGATCGCGGAGGTCGGGACGTTCGCGGTCACCGTCGCCGGCGGCCGCGCGTACGTGAAGGACCTCGAGCAGCCGCGCGGCCGGCGCGAGGCGGAGTTCCACCTCTCGGCCGACCCGCTCACGCTCGCCGAGCTGATCGCCGGCGTGCCCCACAAGATCGGGCGCTTCCGCGGCGCAGCGCGGGTGTCCGGCCGCAAGCGCCGCCTCAAGCCGCTCAAGGCCATCCCCGCCGCCACGCTCAGCCTCGCCGAGGCGGCGCGGGCCGGCGCCCGCCTCGAGCCGGCGCTCATCTACCGCACGTTCCCGTACGTGATTCACGCCGCCTGGTCGCGCGACCACAGCTTCACCGTCGCCCAGACCATCACGAGCGACCCGCCCGCCACCTGGTACGTCACCGTCGGCAACGGCAGCGGCATCGAGATCCTCACCACCCCGCCGGAGGACGGCGCGGACGCGACCGTGACGATGACCCCCGAGGGCTTCTCGCACCTGCTCCGGGGCGAGCCGACCCCGCCCGGCCACCGGCCGATCGTGCGCGGCGACCGCGAGGTCGTGGCGCTGCTGAAGTCGTGGCTGGACCGCGCACAGGCCGCGTGAGCAGAGAACTGCCGCAGCGTGCGGCGAGGTCGTGCGCGGAGCCCTCGAAGCGTCCGATCCGGCACCTAGTCTGGACGACTCCGTGAGCACCCACGCCTGCGCGCATCTCCACGTCCACTCCGAGTACTCGCTGCTCGACGGTGCGGCGAACATCGACGGTCTTGCGGCGCGTGCGGCGGCGTTCGGCCAGCCCGCGCTCGGCCTCACCGACCACGGCGTGATGAACGGCAGCGTCGAGCTCTACAAGGCCTGCAAGAAGCACAACATCAAGCCGATCCTCGGCCTCGAGGCCTACTTCGTGGACGACCGCACGGTCCGCGAGGGCAAGATCGAGCGCAACCACCTCACGCTGCTCGCCGCCAGCGACGAGGGCTTCAAGAACCTCACCAAGCTCTCCAGCGCCGGCTTCCTCGAGGGCCTGTACCGCGGCAAGCCGGGCGTCGACCTCCACCTGCTCGAGCGCCACGCCGAGGGCGTCATCGCGCTCACGGGATGCCTCGCTTCGCGCAGCAGCCGCAGGATCGTCGAGGGTCGCCTCCCGCAGGCCCGGGAGCACCTCGACCAGCTCGTCCAGATCTTCGGCCCGGAGGACGTCTACTTCGAGGTCCAGCGCAACGGCATCGCCGAGCAGGAGCAGGTCAACGAGGCGATCCAGAAGTTCGCGAAGGAGCTCAACCGCCCGCTCGTCGCGACCGCCGACGTCCACTACCTCCGCAAGGAGGACTACCACCACCACGCCGCGCTGCTGTGCGTGCAGACGAAGTCGACGCTCGCCGCCCCGAAGATGAGCTTCGACACCAACGAGTTCTACTTGAAGAGCTCGGAGGAGATGGCGGAGTCGTTCAGCGACATGCCGGAGGCGCTCGCCTCCACGGTCGAGATCGCCGAGCGCTGCGACACCACGGTCGCGCTCGGCCAGCAGCTGATCCCGCGCTTCGACACGCCCAACGGCGAGTCGGAGGAGGACTACCTCCGCACGCTCGTCGACGTCGGCCTCCGCAAGCGCTACGGCGACCCGATCCCCGCCCAGGCCCGCGAGCGCGCCGACATGGAGCTCGCCGTCATCGGCAACATGGGCTTCAACGCCTACTTCCTGATCGTGTGGGACTTCGTCAACTACGCGAAGTCCAACGGCATCGCGGTCGGCCCCGGCCGTGGCTCCGCCGCCGGCAGCATCATCTCCTACTGCCTCGAGATCACGGACGTCGATCCGCTCCGCTACGACCTCCTGTTCGAGCGCTTCCTCAACGCCGAGCGCGTCTCGATGCCGGATATCGACATCGACTTCTCCGTCCGCGGCCGCGATCGCGTGATCCGCTACGTGACCGAGAAGTACGGCGCCGACCGCGTCGCCCAGATCATCACCTTCGGCCGCATGTTCCCCCGCGCGGCCACCCGCGACGCCGCGCGCGTCCTCGGCCACGACTACGGCGTCGGGGACCGCCTCGCCAAGCTCATCCCCGACCCGCAGCAGGGGCGCCCGCCGAGCTTCGAGGACTGCATGCAGCCCGGCGCCGAGCTCGCCGCCGAGGTCATGCGCGACCCGATCGCCAAGCAGATCGTGGACGTCGCGAAGGGCCTCGAGGGCATCGTCCGCAACGCCTCGATCCACGCCGCCGCGGTCGTGATCTCCGACCGCAGCCTGACCGACATCGTCCCGCTCCAGCTCGCCGACGCCGGCGTGGGGGAGGACGGCGCGAAGGTCCACCGCACGGTCACGCAGTACTCGATGAAGCCGATCGAGGAGATCGGGCTGCTGAAGATGGACTTCCTCGGCCTGCGCAACCTCGACGTGATCGAGGACGCGCTGACGATCATCGAGCGCTCGTCCAACAGCCGGATCGACATGGCGACGCTCCCGCTCGACGACGAGAAGACCTACGCGATGATGGCCCGGGGCGACGCGATCGGCGTGTTCCAGTTCGAGTCCGAGGGCATGCGCGAGGCGCTGAAGAAGGTCCAGCCGACCGAGTTCGAGGACCTCGTGGCGCTCGTCGCGCTGTACCGCCCGGGCGCCATGGACCAGATCCCGACCTACGCCCGCGGCAAGCGCAACCCCGACTCGATCACCTACCTCGACGACCGCCTGCGCCCGATCACCGAGGCGACCAAGGGCGTGATCCTGTACCAGGAGCAGTCGATGCAGATCGCGAAGTCGCTCGGCGGCTTCTCGGGCCCGCGCGCGGACGACCTGCGCAAGGCGATCGGCAAGAAGAACCGCGAGGCGATGGCCCAGCTGAAGCCGGAGTTCGTGGCCGGCTGCCGCGCCTCCGGCACCTCCGAGTCCGTGATCGAGCAGCTGTGGGCGACCAACGAGAAGTCCGCCGACTACTCGTTCAACCGCTCCCACGCCGCGTGCTACGCGCTGATCGCCTACCGCACCGCGTGGCTGAAGGCCAACTATCCCGCCGAGTACATGGCGGCGCTGATCAGCTCCGTCATGTCCACCAAGGACAAGGTCCCGTTCTTCGTCGCCCGCTGCGAGGAGATGGGGATCGAGATCCTGCCGCCGGACGTGAACCTCTCCGACCACGAGTTCATGGTCGTGGAGGGCAACATCCGCTTCGGGCTGGACGCGGTGAAGGGCGTCGGCTACGCCGCCGTCGAGGCGATGAAGCGCGCCCGCGAGGAGGGCGGCCCGTTCACGAGCCTGTGGGACTTCTGCGAGCGCGTCGACTGCCGCGCGGTCAACAAGAAGGCGATCGAGGCGCTGATCATGTGCGGCGCCTTCGGCTCCACCGGCGCCACGCGCCGCGGGATGCTCGAGGTGCTGGAGGCCGCGCAGGGCGCGGGCGCCAAGGCCCAGCTCGACGCCCAGATCGGCCAGGGCTCGATCTTCGACCTCGGCCCGGCCGACGGCGGCAGCTCGCCGTTCGCCGCGCCCGCGCACCCGCCGATCCCGATCCACGAGTTCGAGCGCACGGAGCTGCTGGCCCGCGAGAAGGAGTCGATCGGCCTCTTCATCTCCGATCACCCGCTCAAGCGCGTCCGCGAGGCCCTGCGCGCCAAGGGCGACTGCGCCTGCGGCGAGGTGATGGACCGCAAGGACGGCGAGTTCGTGAAGCTCGGCGGCATGATCACCGCGGCCAAGAAGATCCGCACCCGCGCGGGCTCGATGCTGATGTTCGCGACGCTCGACGACCTCGAGGGAGCGGTCGAGCTGATGGTGTTCGAGAAGACCCTCGCCACCGCCGAGGCCGCGCTGCAGCTCGACGAGATCGTGATGGTCAAGGGCCGCGTCGACCACAAGGAGGCCGGCAAGGTCACGCTGATCGTGCAGGACGTCGAGCGCTTCGACCCCTCCGACGCCGAGATCGAGCGCGCCCGCGAGAGCGCCGCCAAGGCTGCCGAGCCGCCCAAGCCGCTGCGCCTCATCCTCGAGGGCGAGCAGCCGGCCTCGGTGCTCGCCGAGGTGCGCCGGATCATCGAGGACTTCCCGGGCGAGACGCCGCTGGAGCTCATGATCGGCGAGCGGATCCTTCGCTTCGGCAACGGCTACAAGGTCGAGGCCCGCGTCGCGGCGCCCGAGCTGCGCCGGCTCCTCAGCACCCGCGCGCTCGTCACCGTCTGACGGATTAGAGTCGGCCGCATGCCGACGACCAAGTTCCTCCTGGGCGAGGACGAGATCCCCACGCACTGGGTCAACCTGCTGCCCGACCTCCCCGGGCCGCCGCTGCCGCCGCTCAGCCCGGCCACCGGCGAGCCCGCCGGCCCCGACGACCTGACGCCGATCTTCCCGATGGGGCTGATCGGCCAGGAGGTCTCGATGGAGCCGGAGATCCCGATCCCCGACCCCGTCCGCGACGCCTACCGGCTGTGGCGCCCGACGCCGCTCTACCGCGCCCGGCGGCTCGAGCAGGCGCTCGACACCCCTGCGCGCATCTTCTACAAGTACGAGGGCGTCTCCCCGTCCGGCTCGCACAAGTCGAACACCGCGGTCCCGCAGGCCTACGAGAACGCCCAGGCCGGCATCAAGAAGCTCGCGACCGAGACCGGCGCCGGCCAGTGGGGCTCCGCGCTCTCGTTCGCCTGCTCGCTGTTCGGGCTCGAGTGCGAGGTCTTCATGGTCGGCTCCAGCTACGACCAGAAGCCGTACCGGCGCTCGATGATGGAGACGTGGGGCGCGAGCGTGCACCGCTCGCCGTCCGACCGCACCGAGGCGGGCCGCTCGCAGGCGTCGCACCCGACCGGCTCGCTGGGGATCGCGATCTCCGAGGCGGTCGAGGTCGCCGCCCAGGACCCGGAGTGCAACTACTCGCTCGGCTCCGTGCTCAACCACGTCCTGCTGCACCAGACCGTGATCGGGCAGGAGGCGATCGCGCAGCTCGCGATGGCGGAGGCCGAGCCCGACGTCGTGATCGGCTGCGTCGGCGGCGGCTCGAACTTCGCCGGCCTCGTCTTCCCGTTCCTGCGCGCCGGCAGCAAGACACGCATCCTCGCCGCCGAGCCGGCCGCCTGCCCGACGCTGACCCGCGGCGTCTACAGCTACGACTTCGGCGACACGGTCGGGATGACGCCGCTGATGCCGATGTACACGCTCGGGCACGGTTTCGTCCCGCCGCCGGTGCACGCGGGCGGCCTGCGCTACCACGGCGACGCGCCGATGGTGTGCGGGCTCGTGAAGGCGGGCCGGATCGAGGCGCGCGCGTACAAGCAGAACGAGACGTTCGAGGCCGCCGTTCGCTTCGCGCGCGCCGAGGGGATCATCCCGGCGCCCGAGCCGGCGCACGCGATCCGCGCGGTGATCGAGGAGGCCGAGGCGGCCCGCGAGGCCGGCGAGGAGCGGACGATCCTGTTCGGCCTGTGCGGCCACGGCAACTTCGATCTCGCCGCCTACGACGCGTACCTGGCGGGCGACCTCGAGGACCCCGAGTTCTCCGAGGAGGAGCTGCAGGCCGCGCTCGCCGGGCTGCCGGAGGCACCGTCTATCGCCTGAGCTACCCTCCGCCCCGGATGCGTCGTCTGACCGCGGGAGTCCTGGGGATGCTCTTTGTGCTGCTCGCTCCCGCGGGCGCCCGCGCCCAGACGCAGCCCGCCCCGGACAAGGACGCGGCGGTGATCCTGGTGGTCGACGCGTCGAAGTCGATGCGGGCCGACGACGGCTCCGGCCAGCCGAAGATCGCGGCCGCGAAGGCGGCGCTCAACACGCTGGTCGACGATCTGCCCGACGACGCGAAGGTCGGCCTGCGGGTGTTCGGCTCGCGGGTCAGCGGCACCGGCCGGGAGAAGGGCTGTGCTGACTCCCGGCTCGTGTCGCCTGTGGCGCCGCTGGACCGCGAGGGGTTGAAGTCCTCGATCGACGCGATCACGCCGCGCGGCTTCACCCCGATCGGCACGTCGCTGCAGGCGGCGGCCAAGGACCTGGGGAGCGCCAAGCAGAAGACGGTCGTGCTCGTCTCCGACGGCGCCGACAACTGCGCGCCGCCGGAGCCGTGCAACGTCGCCCGCGACCTGTCGCAGGGCGGCGTGACGCTGAAGATCCAGGCGGTCGGCTTCCGGGTCAAGCAGGACGCGCGCAAGCAGCTCCAGTGCATCGCCGACGCGGCCGGCGGGCGCTACGTCGACGCCGACAACGCGCAGGAGCTCGGCGGGCAGCTGCGCTCGCTGACCGCGCGGGCGCTGCGACCGTACGTGACGGAGGGCAAGGCGCTGGAGGGCGTGCCGGCCCCGGCCGACGCGAAGCTCTACCGGCCGGGGCAGTACACGACGTCGGTCTCGGCCACCTCGCCCTCCTGGTACTCGTTCAAGGTCGGCGCCGGACAGTCGATCGCGATCAGCGCGACGCTGCCGGACTCCGAGGCGGGCATCCCGTCGGTGTTCAAGACCGAGCTGCAGGACGAGAGCCTGGAGTTCGCCGACAGCGACGCGGCGACCAACGGCGACGACGTCCTGACCGCGGTGGTCAAGGACGACGTGGGGGAGGAGGACCTGCGCAAGCCGCCCGTGGGGCGCTGGTTCTACAAGCTGGAGGTCGATCCGGCGCCGGGGCAGAGCGGGCCGTTCCCGATCGAGCTGTTCGTGCGCGTGACGGGCAAGGTGATCGGGGCGCCGGCCTCGCCCTCGGGCGCCTCGGGGGCGGTCGACGCGAGCGCCTCTGACGACGACGGGCCGAGCAACGGGGTGCTGGCGATCGGCGCGCTGGGCGGCATCGTGGCGGGGCTGCTGGCGGGCGGCGCGCTGGCGGGCGCGCGGCGGAGGCGGCCGGCGTGAGGCTCGTCCTGGTGATGGCGCTGGTGCTCGCCCTGGCGGCACCGGCCTCGGCCCAGTCGCCGATCGCGGGCGGCGGCTCGTTCAACTCTGCCCCTGTTTTGGCGCCGGGCAAGTACAAGGACACGCTGCGCGGCGGCGAGCAGCTCTTCTACGCCGTGACGCTGAAGCCGGGCCAGCAGCTGACGGCGGGGGCGACCGTGAGCGGCCGCACCGAGTCGAGCTACTTCATGCGGATGTCGATCTACAGCCCGCTGCGTGAGAAGGACGTGTTCAAGGGCACGCAGACCGACTCGTACGCGAGCAGCGACAAGAGCGTTTCGCTGCGGGTCGAGGGCCAGCGCGTGGGGGAGAAGGGCGCCGGCAACTCCGACACCGTCTACTCCGAGCCGGGGACGTTCTACGTCTCGGTCGCGGCCGACGACCAGGGGCGCAACCTGGAGGCGGACCAGTTCGACACGCTGATCGACCTGCAGGTGACCGGCAACGTGATCCCGACGCCCACGCCGACCGCGACCGCCAAGCCGGCGGCGACGGTCGAGTCGGGCCAGACGGCGGGGCTCGGTGGGGGCGGCGGGGGCGGCTCGGGCGAGCTCGGGATGACGATCGTGCTCGCGCTGACGCTGGGCGGGCTGGTGGGCTTCGGGGTCAGGCGACTGCGCGCGTAGCGCTCGCGCGGGCGGCGAGGAAGCCGCCCAGCGCTCCGATCAGGGCGCCGAACACGAGCACGATGCCGAACACGCTCTCGCCCTGGGCGTGGCCGAACAGCGTGTCCTGCAGCAGGCCGTTGACGATCGCGAGCGCGCTCGCCCACACGGGGCCGACCAGCGCGCCCCAGGCGGCGCCGAGGGCCGGCGAGGCGGCCGCGCGCTCGCGGGCGACGACGAAACCGGCGTACAGCGCGGCGGTGACCGGGATCCCGATCAGCACGACGAGCATCAGCAGGAAGACGATCGCGCTGGCGCCGTCGCGGTAGGAGAACAGCCGCAGCGGCTCGCTGCTGGTGCCGACGATCTCGCCCGGCTTGTCGGCGGGCAGCGGGAGCGAGAGGACCTCCGGCCGCAACTGGCGGCGTTCGAACGCGGCGAGCGTGCCGAGCTCGAAGGAGTGGACGCCGTGGTCGACCGCGTAGAGCGTGGTGTCGACGAGCGCGATCGGCAGCGAGCGGCGGCCGCGCGCGTCGCCGTCGGCGGCGACGTCGACGATCCAGAGCGCGGTGCCGAGAACCGTCGTGACCAGCAGCGCGAGCCCGAGCGGGCGCAGCGACGTCAGCACGGCGGCGATCACCCCGCGCCAGCGGCTGGGGACGGAGACGGCGCCGCGCTCGGGCGGGGCAGCCAGGACGGTGCCGGTCAGCCCGCCGATCAGGCCCCACAGCAGCGCGTAGCTGAAGGTCTGGCCGACGTCGGCGTCAATGTCGCCGGTCAGCAGCGCGGGGATGATCATCAGCAGCGCGAACAGGAGCGCGCCGCCGGCGGCGACGCCGAGCCGCAGCCCGAGGCTCGAGCCCTTCAGGCGCGTCAGCTGCGCGCGGGCCAGATAGAGCGCGGTGAAGGTGGGGACGAGCGCGAACAGCCCGGGCGCGACCCGGCTCGTGCTCTTGAAGACGTCGAACAGCGAGTCGTTCTCGAATCCCGCGAGGACGAGCTGGACCATCTGCCGGAACGCCTCCTCGACATAGCCGGCGTCGGCGCCGAGGAAGCCGATCAGCGAGGCGTCGGGCAGCGCCGCGAGGACGACGCCGGCCACGAAGACGACCGCGAACGTCCCGATCCCGACCACCCCGGCGGCGACGACCGCGGGCGTCTGCCCCAGCTGCCCGAGCTGGCCGACGAGCTCGGCCTGGGGCGCTGAACGGGGCCGCGAGGGGCCGGGTTCTGGCTCGGCGCGCGGCGGAGGGGGCGGGGGCGGAGGCTCGGGATCGGGCTCCGGTTCCGGCTCAGGTTCGGGTTCCGGCGCGGGTTCGGGTTCCGGCGCGGGTTCGGGTTCGGGTTCGGGTTCCGGCGCGGGAGCCGGTTCCACCGCGGGCGGGGGCGGCGCCGCAACGGGCGGTTCGGGCTCCGCGGTCACCGCGCCGGGCCGGGGCGCCCCGCAGTTCGGGCAGAAGCGCGCGCGGTCCTCCAGCCGTTGGCCGCACTGGTCGCAGAACGCCATCCCGGCCGGGAGCCTAGCCGGACCGTCGGCGGGTCGGCGCAGTGGCCGGGCGTCCGTTCGGCAGCGCCAATTCTCAAGGCCCGGCCGATCGGCGACGAAACGGAGTGGTGTGCAGGGCGCCCACGGAAGGCGAGTCGCAGCATGGGTGTACGGGGCGTTGTTGGCGACCGTGCTGGCGTTGGCCTGCCCGGCTCTGGCCGCCGCCCAGACCGCGCCGGACTGCGACACGACGGGCAACAGCGAGATCCTGCGCACCGGCAAGCCGATCACGCTGAGCATCAACTGCTTCGACGCCGACGGCGACACCGTCACGGTGACGCACTCCACGCCCGCGCAGGGCACGCTGAGCGCGTTCGTCCGCAACGCGCAGACCGGCTACTTCGACGCGACCTACACGCCCTCCGGCTCCTACACCGGCCCGGACGGCTTCAGCTTCCAGGCCCACGCGGGAAGCCAGAACTCGCCGACGTTCGGCTTCGACCTGATCATCACCGAGGACCACGCGCCGCACTGCGACACGAACGGCACCTTCCACGCCAAGGTTGGCCAGACGATCACGATCGCGTTCTTCTGCACCGACCAGGACACGCAGGACCAGCACCTCACCTACACGCCGATCAGCGGCCCCGCGCACGGCACGCTCTCCAACCAGCAGGACTTCCAGGTCGACTACACGCCGGCCGCGGCCTACACGGGCGAGGACTCGTTCACGCTCCGCGCCTCCGACGGCGCGCTGGCCGACACCTACTCGCAGAAGCTCCACGTCGCCAACACGCCGCTGTGCTCGACCCCGCCGGCGATCCAGGTCCGCTCCGGCAAGAGCCGCGACGTCACGGTCGACTGCACGTGGCCCGACGACGACTTCGGCATCCACCGCTACGAGATCGGCACCCCGCCGGCCAAGGGCACGCTGGCGCCGTCCGGCGCGCGCGTCGACCCCGAGCGCACCTACACCGCCAACCCCGGCGCCACCGGCGCCGACTCGTTCACGGTCCGCGCCACCGGCGCCAGCGGCATCAGCCCGGACGTGACCCAGGCGATCACCACCGGCCCGTCGATCAACTCCCCGCCGGTCTGCACCGACGACGGCCCGCAGGTCGTCTACCAGGACCGCCCGCAGCTGCTGTTCGCCAACTGCACCGACCCCGACGACGACAACCTCACCTACACGGCCGGCGCCGCCCCCGGCCACGGCACGAGCGCGACGAGCGCTGACGGCGTCGTCTACACCGCCGACAGCGACTGGCTCGGCGAGGACCACGTCCCGTTCACGGTCTCCGACGGCCACGGCGGCTCGACGGCCGGCCAGGTCCAGGTCAACGTCAACGCCCCCGAGCCGCCCACCTGCTTCCAGGGCCCGATCGCGGTCAGCGTGCGGCCCGGCCGCAGCGTCGACCTCGAGCTCGCCTGCTGGAGCCCCCAGAACGACCCGCAGACCTACTCCCACAGCGCCCCGTCGAAGGGCACGCTGGGCGTGTTCGACGAGATGGGCGTGGTCACCTACACCGCCAATGCGAGCGCCTCGGGCACCGACAGCTTCACCCTGAAGGCGAGCAACGTCGCCGGCGACAGCGACCCGCAGACCGTCACGGCCACGATCGACGCCACCTACAACCGCGCGCCGTCCTGCAACGACAACACGTTCAGCCCCAAGCGCGTCGCGACGGGGAGGACGACCACGCTCGACCTCGGCGCCGTCTGCCGCGACCCCGACGGCGACCCGATGCTCTTCACCCGCCAGAGCGCGGCCTCCCACGGCACGGTCACCAGCGGCCCGGCGGCCACGCTCGACTACACGCCGGCCGGCAGCTACACCGGCACCGACTCGTTCACGTACGTCGCCCGCGACGACCGCGGCCTCGCCTCGGCCGTCATGACCGAGCACCTCCAGGTCCTCGCCAGCGTCGCGCCGACCTGCTCGGCGGGCGCGCCGATCACGCTGCGCCCCGGCCAGGCGAAGTCCGTCGGCTTCAACTGCACGGACCCCGACTCCCAGCCGGTCACCTACAAGATCGTCACGCCGCCGAGTGGCACGCTGAGCCCGCCGGGCGACTCGACCAGCAACGTCCGCACCTACACGGCGCCGGCCGGCGCCGGGTCGGACAGCTTCAGCTTCAAGGGCGTCAGCTCAGGGGGCGAGAGCGCGGTCATCACCCAGCAGTTCACGGTCGACCCGAACACCAACGGCGCGCCCGCGTGCGGCTCCAACTCCGGCGTGCCGCAGGACATCGTCCAGGGCCGCACCCGCGCGATGCCGATCGCGAGCTGGTGTGCCGACCCCGACGACGACCCGCTCACGTTCACCCGCGCCGTGCCGGACCCGCAGCACGGCACGGCGACCGCCTCCAACGGCGTCATCTCCTACACGTCGGACCCGGCCTACACCGGGCCCGACTCGTTCGGCTACGTGGCCAGCGACGGCCACGGCGGGAGCAGCACCAAGACGTTCTCGGTCAACGTCGTCCTGCCGGTGGCGCCGACCTGCAACACGCCGTCCGCGATCAGCATCCGGCCCTCGCACGCCAAGAGCGTCAGCCTCGACTGCTCCGACGCCTTCGGCGACCCCCTGACGTTCCAGATCACGGACGCGCCCGACCTCGGGACGCTCTCGCCGGCGGGCGACGGGCCGGAGCAGGTCCGCACGTACACCGCCGGCGCCGCCCAGGGCAACGACGCCTACTCGTTCCGCGCCACCAGCGCCAACGGCACGAGCGCCACCGCCACACAGGTCGTCCACCTCGACCCCGCCACCAACTCGCCGCCCGACTGCATCAGCAACTCGGGCTTCCCCGAGACGGTCGCACCGAACGCGAGCAAGATGCTCGCGCCGTTCTGCGACGACGAGGACCAGGACACGCTCAGCTACACCAAGCTGTCCTCGCCCGCCCACGGCACGCTCAGCGACAGCGGCGGGACGCTCGTCTACACGCCGGCCACGGGCTTCACCGGCCCGGACCAGTTCAACTACAAGGCCTCCGACGGCCACGGCGGCGAGTCCGCGCCGGCCACGCACCACGTGGACGTCACCGCCCCGGAGCCGCCGACCTGCGCGCCGAGCTCGCCGGTCGTGCTGCGCCCGAACACGAGCCGCGCCATCACGTTCGACTGCGACGACCCGTCGCGCGGCGCGCTCAGCTACGTGATCGACTCGCCGCCCGCCCGCGGCACGCTGAGCGGGAGCGGGGCCGGCCGCTCCTACGCCGCCGGCGCCACCCAGGGGGACGCGACGTTCACCTGGCACGCCCACAGCACCACCGCGGGCGACAGCGCGACCCAGACCCAGGTCATCACCGTCGACGCGAGCCAGAACGCCGCGCCGGTCTGCCCGCCGTCGATCACGGTCGCGGCCGAGGCGGGCCAGCAGCAGACGGTGAGCCCGTCCTGCACCGACGGCGACAACGACCCATTGGCGCTCTCGAAGCAGAGCGAGCCGCAGCACGGCACGCTGACCGACAGCGGTGGCGTGCTGCGCTACACGGCCACCACGGGCTACGTCGGAAGCGACTCGTTCACCTACCGCGCGGCCGACGACCACGGCGGGCAGTCGGGGATCTCGACCGTCAACGTCGACGTCTCCCACACCAACCACCCGCCGGCCTGCGCAGGGCCATACGCCTACGCGGTCGAGGCCGACACCGTCCTCAGCGTGCCGGCGCCGGGCTGCACCGACAGCGACGGCGAGACGGTGGCCTACGAGATCACGACCCCGCCCGCGCACGGCACGCTCGGCGCTCCCGCCGCCGACGGCAGCCGCACCTACACGCCCGACGCGGGCTACGACGGCGCCGACGCGTTCGCGTTCCGCGCCTCCGACGGCGCCGCGTACTCGGCCACGCAGACCGTGCAGATCACGGTCACGCCCTCCACCAACCAGCCGCCGACGTGCTCGAACGTTTCGCGCTCCGTGGCCCCGGCCGCGCCGACGACGCTCCAACTCGCCTGCAGCGACCCGGAGGGCGATGCCGTGACGCTCCAGCTCGTCGCCGGCGCGACCCACGGCCACGTCGGCACGATCGACCAGGGCACCGACCAGGTCCTCTACACCCCGGATGACGGCTACGCCGGCGCCGACTCGTTCACCTACCGCGCCACCGACGGCCGCGCGACCGGCCCGGCGGCGACGGTCAGGCTCGCCGTCACCCGCGCGCCGGCCTGCGACGACGTGGCGCGGCGGACGGCCGTCGGCGTCGCGGTGTCGGTGCCGCTCAGCTGTATGGATCCCGACGGGGACGACCTCACGCTGGCTCTGGTTGACGGCCCGGCCCACGGCTCGCTCGAGCGCGATCGCGGGCGGCGCGGTGACCTACACGCCCGACGGCGGCTACTTCGGCGAGGACTCGTTCACGTACGGGGCGAGCGACGGCACGGCCGCCGCGGATCCCGGCACCGTCTCGATCACGGTCACGCGCGCGCCCAGCTGCGACGACGTCGCGCGCACCACGGCGGCCGGCGACCCCGTTTCGGTGCCGCTGACCTGCACGGATCCGGAGGGCGACGCGCTCACGCTCGCGATCGAGGACGCCCCGTCGAAAGGCTCGCTGGGTGCGGTCTCCGGCGGCTCGGTGACCTACACGCCCGACGCCGGGGCGTTCGGCGCGGACACCTTCACCTTCACGGCGTCCGACGGCGGGGCGACCTCCGCGCCGGCGACCGCCTCGATCACGATCACGCGCCCGCCGAGCTGCCAGGACGTGGCGCGGCGGACCGCGGCCGGCTCCGCGGTCAACGTCCCGCTGACCTGCACGGACCCGGACGGCGATCCGCTCACGCTCTCGATCGGCAGCGGGCCGTCGAAGGGCTCGCTGGGCGCGATCTCGAGCGGCTCGGTGACCTACACGCCCGACGCCGGCGCGTCCGGGACCGACACGTTCACCTACCGCGCGAGCGACGGCACCGCCGCGTCGGCGCCCGCCACCGTGACGATCACGATCACGCGCCCGTCGAGCTGCGACGACGTCTCGGTGCGCACGGCGGTCGGCGCGCCGGTCGAGGTGCCGCTGGCCTGCAGCGACCCCGACGCGGGCGACTCGCTGAGCTACCTGAAGGTCACGGACCCGTCGAAGGGCTCGCTCGGCGCGTTCACCGGCAGCACCGTCACGTACACGTCGGCCGCCGGCCAGTTCGGCGCCGACTCGTTCACGTACCGCGCGACCGACGGAACGGCCGATTCCGCGCCCGCCACGGTGCACGTGACGATCTCGCGGCCGCCGAGCTGCGACGACATCTCGCTCGCCGCCCGCGCGGGCACGCCGGTGAGCATCCCGCTCACCTGCTCGGATCCTGACGGCGACGCGCTCACGCTCGCGACGGTCGACCCGCCCGCCGAGGGCACGCTCGGCCCGGTCTCCGGCGGCGCGGTGACCTACACGCCCGATGCGAACGCCGCGGGCGTGGACTCGTTCACCTACCGTGCCTCCGACGGCGTCGCCCTCTCGGCTCCCGCGACGGTCACGATCTCGATCTCGCACGCGCCGGCCTGCGACGACGTGTCGCTCCGGACGGCGGTCGACACCGCGGTGACGATCCCGCTGAGCTGCTCGGACGCCGACGGCGACGCGCTCACGCTCGCGATCGGCGACGGCCCCTCCAAGGGCTCGCTGGGCGCGATCAGCGGCGGCGAGGTCACCTACACGCCCGACGCGGGCGCGTTCGGGGCCGACTCGTTCACCTACTCGGCCGACGACGGCCAGGGCGACGGCGCCCCGGCGACCGTCTCGATCACGATCTCGCGGCCGCCGAGCTGCGACGACGCGTCGGTGCGCACCGCGGCCGACACGGCGGTCCAGGTGCCGCTGGCGTGCACGGACCCTGACGGAGACACGCTCACGCTCTCCGCGGTCACGCAGCCGTCGAAGGGCAGCCTCGGCGCGATCGCCGGCGGCATGGTCGTCTACACGCCGGCGAGCGGCGAGTACGGCGCCGACTCGTTCACCTACCGCGCGACCGACGGAACGGCCGATTCCGCGCCTGCCACGGCGCACGTGACGATCTCCCGGCCGCCGACCTGCGACGACGCCTCCCTGACCGCCCGGGCCGGCAGCGCGGTGACGATCCCGCTGACCTGCACGGACCCCGACGGCGACGACCTGACGCTGGCGAAGGCGACCGGCCCGGCCCAGGGCACGCTGAGCGCGTTCGGCCCGAGCTCCGTCACCTACACGCCCGACCTCGACGCCGACGGCCAGGACAGCTTCACCTACACCGCCTCGGACGGGGTCGCGACGTCGCAGCCCGCCACGGTCACGATCGCGATCACGCACCCGCCGCGCTGCGACGCCGTCGCACGCCGCACCCGCGCCGCGACGTCCGTCTCGGTCCCGCTGAGCTGCTCGGACGCGGACGGCGACCCGCTCACGCTCTCGATCGCCGGCGGCCCGTCGAAGGGCACACTCGGCGCCATCAGCGGCAACGCCGTGACCTACACACCCAACGCCGGCGCCTCCGGGCAGGACAGCTTCACCTACGTCGCCGGCGACGGCACGTCGGATTCCGCGCCCGCCACCGCGACGATCACGATCAGCCGCGCGCCGGTCTGCCGGGACCTGCTGCATGAGAAGACCGCCGTGGGCCAGGCTCTCTCGATCACGCTCGACTGCCTGGACCAGGACGACGACCCGCTGACGCTCTCGGTGGTCGATGCTCCGGCGCAGGGCACGCTGGGCGCGATCGCGGGCGGCAAGGTGACGTACACGCCCGCTGACGGCTACTTCGGGCCTGATTCGTTCACCTACCGCGCGGACGACGGCGACGGCGGCACCCTCGAGACGGCCACCGTCTCCCTCACGGTCACGCGCCCGCCGGCCTGCGACCCCGTCAGCGCCGAGACGCCCGCGGGCGAGCCGGTCGAGGTCACGCTCACGTGCGCGGATCCCGACGGCGACGACGTCACGCTCGAGACGGCGAGCGGGCCCGCGCACGGCACGCTCGGCGCGATCTCCGGCGGCAAGGTCACCTACACGCCGGCCGCGCACTACTCCGGCCCCGACTCGTTCACGTACCGCGCGAGCGACGGCACCGCCACCTCGGCGCCCGCGACGGTCTCGATCACCGTGATCCCGCCGCCGAACACGGCGCCGACCTGCGATCCGGTGGCGAGGACCGCCCCGGCCGGCGAGGCGACCGAGATCCAGCTGAGCTGCAGCGACGGCGAGGACGACCCGCTGACGCTCAGCATCGTCGACGCGCCGGACCACGGCACGCTGGGCGCGATCGCGGGCGGCAAGGTCACCTACACGCCGGACGACGGCTACCACGGCGAGGACTCGTTCACCTACGGCGCGAGCGACTCCGACCTGGAGTCGAGCCCGGCCACGGTCACGCTGACGGTGATCGCGCCGCCGACCGTCTCGCTGGCCGTCGATCACTCCAGCGCGGCCAAGGGGACGACGCTGCACTTCGTCGCCAGCGCGGACGACCCCGACGGCGGCTCGATCGACGAGTACCGCTTCAGCGTCGACGGCGCGGTGGTGCAGACGGGCGCGTCCGCGACCCTCTCGCCGCGCTTCGACGCGCCCGGGAGCCACACCGTGGCCGTGCGGGCGAAGGACGACGAGGGCCAGACCGCGAGCGCCACGAAGAGCGTGACGATCAGCGCGCCGAGCGGCGGCGGCTCCACGACGCCGCCGGCCGGTGGCAGTCCCCCGGCGCCTCCGGCCGGCGGCCGCTCGGGCGGCCCGCCGCCGGCGCCCACGCTCGCGGTGGCGAAGCAGAAGTTGAAGGCGGTGCTCGCCAAGGGCCTCGCGGTGCGCGTGACCTGCTCGTGCACGCTCAAGCTCCAGCTCGTGGTCGACAAGAAGACGGCCAAGACGCTCAAGCTCGGCAAGCGGGCCACGGTCGTCGGCACCGTCACGCGCACGGTCGGCGGGAGCCTGAAGCTCAAGATCAAGCTCACCGCCAAGGCCAGGAAGGCGCTGAAGAAGGCGCGCTCGGTGAAGCTGACCGTCCGGGCCGGGGCGGTCACGAAGCGCGTGACGGTGAAGCGCTAGCTAGCGGGCGGCGACGCCCTCGTCGCGCAGCTCGTGCGCCAGCGCGATGTCCTCGGGGACGATCCCCTTGCCGTCGATCCCGGGGCCCTCGAGGATCACCGGCATCCCCTCGAACCGCGGCTCCGAGAGGAACGCCGCGCAGCCCTCGCGGCCGAGGTGGCCTTCGCCGGGCGGCGCGTGGCGGTCGACGTTGGAGCCGAGCGGGGTGGCCGAGTCGTTGAAGTGCAGCGAGGCGAGGCGGTCGAGGCCGACGATCGCGTCGAAGTCGTCGACCACGCCGGCCAGGCCCTCGGCGGTGGCCACGTCGTAGCCGGAAGCCAGCAGGTGGCAGGAGTCGAGGCAGACGGCGAGCCGCTTGCCGCCGCCGGCCTGCTCGATCAGGCTCGCCAGCTCCTCGAAGGAGCGGCCGAGCGTGCCGCCGGCGCCGGCGGTGTCCTCGAGGTGCAGCTGGCAGTTCTCGGACTCCGCCAGCGCCTCGGCGATCGTCTCGGCGGCGCGGGTGAGGGCCTTGTCGACCGGTCCGCCGCCCTTGAGCGCCGAGCCGGGGTGCAGCACGACGCCGGCCGCGCCGAGCGCGTCACCCGCCTGCAGCGCCGCGGTGAGCGCCGTCAGCGACTTGTCGCGGATCTCCTTGTCCTCGGACGCGCAGTTGAGGAGATAGACGGCGTGGATGAGCACCGAATCGACGTCTGAGGCGCCGATGGCCTCGTGGAACGCGGTGACCTCGTCGTCCGAGTAGACGCGCGGCTTCCAGGCCCGCGGGCTCTGGTTGAAGAACTGGATCGAGTGGCAGCCTCGCTCCACGCCTCGCTGCACCGCATTCGCGGGGCCGCCGGCGGGGGAGACGTGTGCACCGATGAGCATGGGAACTGGACGCCCGGAGCGCATGGCAGACTGTGTCCAGATGCGCGTCCGCTTCGCACCGTCCCCGACAGGCGCCCTGCACATCGGGGGTGCGCGGACGGCACTGTACAACTGGCTGCTCGCGCGGCGGCACGGCGGCCAGTTCCTGCTCCGGATCGAGGACACCGACCGCGAGCGCTCGACGGTCGAGAACGTCGAGCAGATCTTCGACGCGCTGCGCTGGCTCGAGCTGGACCACGACGAGGAGCCGGTCTTCCAGTCGCAGCGGTCCGATCGCCACGCCGAGGTGGTCCAGAAGCTGATCGACGACGGGCGCGCCTACCGCTCGACCGCCGGGCGCGACGAGATCGAGGCCTGGCACAAGGAGCACGGCAACCACGGCTTCCGCGGCGAGGACGAGGGCGAGGGCGCCGTGCGCCTGCGGGTCGCCGACGAGGGCACCACCGTGGTGCGCGACGTGATCCGCGGCGAGTCGGCGTTCGAGAACGCGCTCCAGGACGACCTGGTGATCGCCCGGGCGGATGGCACGCCGATCTACCACCTCGCCGTCGTGGTGGACGATCTCGACATGGGCGTCACCCACGTCGTGCGCGGCGCCGACCACTACTCCAACACCCCGAAGCAGATGCTGATCCTGCAGGCGATGGGGGAGGACGCACCGCTCTACGCGCACGTCCCGCTCCTCCACGGGCCCGACGGCAAGAAGCTCTCCAAGCGCCATGGAGCCGCCTCTGTGCAGGAGCTTCGCGAGCGCGGGTACCTGCCGGAGGCCGTGCGCAACTACCTCGCGCTGCTGGGCTGGGGCACCGAGGAGTCCCAGGAGTTCTTCACCACCGACGAGCTCGTGAACGAGTTCTCGCTCGAGCGTGTCTCGAAGTCGCCGGCGGTGTTCGACGAGCAGAAGCTGCGCCACATGAACGGCCGCTACCTGCGCGAGCTGCCGCTGGACGACCTGACGGCGCGCCTGGAGGCCCTGACGGGCCGGGAAGGGCTGCACGGAGCGGCCGAGATCTCGCAGGAGAAGATCTCCACGTTGTCCGATTTCTGGCCGTTGGCCGGCTTTTTCTTCGACGGGCCGGCCGATGACGCCGCCGCGCGCGAGAAGACGCTCGGCTCGCCCGAGGCCCTGGAGCGGCTGGAGCAGGCCCGCGCGGCGCTCGCCGACGTGCCCGAGCCGTGGAGCGACGAAAGCCTGGAAAGGGCGCTGCAGAGCGTGTTGGAGCGCACCGGCACCAAGCCGGCGAAGCTCTACCAGCCGATCCGGGTCGCGCTCGCCGGAACCACCGTCTCACCAGGCATATTCGAGACCCTGAGGCTGCTCGGGCGCGAGGAATCTCTCCGCCGCATCGACGCGGCCCTCAACCACTTGTCCACGGCTGCCGATACCCGCTGAAGCGGGCCAGCGATGCCTGCCTCCGATCCTCCCGATCTGACTGACGACCAACCGACGATGACTCCCCCCGCCCTCTCCGCGCTGCGCGCGACACCTCGGCCGCGCCCGCGGCCGGTGACGCCGGCCAGCGTGGTCGGCCGCCCGCACAACGAGGGCCACGGCAAGCGCCTCACGGCGGCCTTCGAGGCGCTGGAGCTGTTCCCGGCGCTGGCGGAGTCGCGCAACCGCCTGCTGGCGCTGATCGCCGAGGATCGCCCGTCGGTGAGCGAGGTCGTCGGCGCGATCGAGTCCGACGTCGCGCTGGTGATCGCCGTCCTCCGGCTCGCAAACTCGATCGAGGGCAAGACGCGCGGCCAGGTCGACTCGATCGTCACCGCGGTCGAGATCCTCTCCCCGGAGGCCGTGCAGCAACTCGCCGCCTCGGCCGAGACCTTCGAGTTCTTCGAGCGAGGCAAGACATGGGACGCCGCGCCCGAGCGTTTCCGCCTCCACGCCGTCTCCGTGCAACGCGCCGCGGACCGCCTCGCCGCCCAGGCCAACTACCCGCATCGCGATCGCCTGCTGGTCACCGCGCTGCTCCACGACGTCGGCAAGCTCGTGCTCATGCACGCCTACCCGGGCTACCCGAAGCAGGTCCACGGCCCGGCCCGCACGCCCGAGGAGCGCCTGCACTACGAGCGCCGCGAGCTCGGCGTCGACCACGCGCTGGTCGGCGGCGTGCTGACCCGGCGCTGGAATCTGCCGAAGTCGATCGCCTCCGCGATCGAGCGCCATCACTCCGACGACGCCGCCGGCGACGCCGCCTTCGTGCGCTTGGCCGACATGCTCGCGCACTACGCGCAGGGTCTGCCGGTGTCGAGCGTCGAGCTGCTGCGGGCCGCCCGCGCGGTCGGCTTCGGGCCCGCCGAGCTGCGCAGCGTCCTCTACGACCTTCCCTACCCGACCTCGCAGCGCCCGCGCTCGGTCGAGCCGTGCCCGCTGTCGAATCGCGAGCTCGAGGTGCTGAAGCGCCTCGCCAAGGGCTACGTCTACAAGCAGATCGCCCACGAGCTCTCGCTGAGCACGTCGACGGTCCGCACGCACCTCCACAACATCTACGGCAAGCTCGGCGCGGTCGACCGCGCCCAAGCCGTGCTCCACGCCACAGAGCGTGGCTGGCTCTAACGGCCGCATTCCGCTCGACGATCGGCGTCACTCCCGTCCGGGGTCCGTGCTGGCGCACTGTCCCCCGAACGGGGTCGACGGTCTCGCCGACCGGCGATGCGGCCTCGCGGTGACCACGATCCCTCGTCGCCGCGGAGCATCCGAGCGCGGCGCTCCGTCCTGCGGCGGCTTCGGGCACTCCTCGTACTACATGAACGTGAGCTCCGAGGGCGAGTTCAACGCGCGCTACCTGCTCGACGAGAGCGAGTTCGCGGCCCACGGTGGCGCGTTCCCCGTGATCGGGCGGGGCGTCGGCGTGGTGGGGACCGTCACGGTCTCCGGGCTTCCGCAGGAGGAGGACCACCGGCTCGTGGTCTCCGTCCTGCGATCGTTCCTCGCCGGATAAGCCCGATCGCGATCAGCACGCCGGCCATGTCGATCGCGACGTCGAGCGGCGAGCCGTGGCGGCCGTGCACGAACGTCTGGTGGTACTCGTCGCTGACGGCGTAGAGCAGCGTGATGGCGACCGCGGGCCATATGCGGGCGAGCGCGCGCCACCAGAGGAGGAAGAGCACGCCGTAGGTGGCGGCGTGGATCAGCTTGCGCCCGATCGTGTCCCAGACGCCGAGGCCGGAGTTGAGGTCGGGCTGGGCGCTGAAGAAGAAGATCAGCGCCATCAGGACGAGCGGCGGGCCGTAGCGGCGCATCCGGAGATGCTGGCAGGCGCCTCCCCTAGGATCGGAGCGTGCTGTCGATCACGAGCAAGTCCCCGTACGCCCTGCGCGCGCTCGCCGAGCTCGCGCGCACCGGCGGCGACGGCCCGGTCCCGATCGGCGAGCTCGGCCGCCGGCGCGACATCCCGGTCCAGTTCCTCGAGCAGCTCTTCGCGGTCCTGCGCCGCGGCGGGATCCTGCGCTCCCAGCGAGGCGTCAAGGGCGGCTACTCGTTCGCCCGCGAGCCCTCCGAGGTGACCGTGCTGGAGGTCGTCGAGATGCTCGACGGCAAGCTGGGCGCGGGCGCGGAGTCGATCTTCGCCGAGGCGTCCGAGGCCGCCCGCGCCGTGCTCGCGGGCTCCACGATCGCCGACGTCGTCGAGCGCGAGAACCGCGACGCCGGCGCGTCGATGTACTACATCTGAGGGTCCGAATACCGCATCGGGGGGAGGGTCCCGCCGGCTCGCGTGGGGTATTCGTCGGCGGTGCGTTTTCTGATTGGGCTCGCGTTCGTCGCCTCCGTGGCGGTGCTGGTGCTGCTTTCCCCGCCGCCCGGCGTGGTCGTGGCCATCATTGTCATCGTCGGGGCCGGTGTCCTGCTCAAGCGGTAGGGGGTGCTACATCTAGCCGCCGATGGCCGCCAGCCGACTCATGCTCCTGATGAAGGGCGCGGCGCTCGCTCGCCGCGCCGGGCTCGGCCCGCTGATCGATCGCGTGCGGCCGGTGGTGCTGAAGCGCGTCGGGCGGGGGGAGGCCGAGGTGCGCGGGATCGTGCTGGAGGCCGAGACGGTCGAGGACCGGATGTACTACGGCCAGCTCCAGGGCGGCCGTGAGGGCTTCATGGCCGACCTGTTCGAGCGCTCCGTGACGCCCGGCTCGGTGGTGGCGGACGTGGGAGCCAACGTCGGCTTCTTCACGCTGCTCGCCGCGCGGCGGGTGGGGCCGGAGGGGGCGGTGTATGCGTTCGAGCCGGACTCGCGGAACGTGCGGCGGCTGCGGGCGAACGTCGCGCGCAACAACGTCGAGGGTGTGGTGACCGTGGTGCCGAAGGCGCTGTCGGCGGTCGACGGGGTCGAGCGCTTCTACGTGCGCGAGGCGGGCGACGTCTCGAGCCTCTACGCCGACGAGCCGTACGACCGCGTCGAGGAGGTCGAGACCGTCGCCGGTGACCGCTTCTTCTCGGAGGCGCGGGCGTTCGACGTGGTCAAGATCGACGTCGAGGGCCACGAGCCGGCGGTGCTGGCCGGGCTCGCGCAGTCGCTCCGGCGGCCGGGGATCCGGCTGTTCGTCGAGTACAACCCGGGCGCGCTCGAGGCCGCCGGCACGCGGCCGGAGGCGCTCGGCGAGCTCCTGCGGGAGGCCGGGTTCAGCGTCCAGGTCATCGACGAGGAGGCGCGGGCGCTGCGGCCGCTCGACGCGCGGCCCGCGGAGTACGTGAACCTCTACTGCGAGCGATGAGCGCCGCCGCGACGGTCCTCATCGTCACGAAGGACCGGCGCGAAGAGCTGCTGCGGGCGGTCGAGGGCGCGGTGGCCCAAGACGGAGAGCCGGAGGTGCTCGTCGTCGACGACGCGTCGGCGGACGGCAGCGCCGACGCGGTCGAGCAGGCCTTCCCGTCGGTCCGGGTGCTGCGCTCGGAGCGCTCCGAGGGCGCGATCGCGCAGCGCAACCGCGGGGTGGGGGAGGCGAGCGCGCCGCTCGTGGTCTCCGTCGACGACGACGTCGTGTTCCCGTCGCGCGCCACCGTGCGCCAGACGGTCGAAGACTTCGGCCACCCGCGGGTCGGCGCCGTGGCGGTGCCGTTCATCGACGTCCGCCACAGCCGCGACGTGCAGCAGCGCGCGCTGAGCGAGGACGGCGTGTGGGTCGCCTCCGGCTTCATCGGCTGCGCCTGCGCGGTGCGGCGCGACGCGTTCCAGGCCGTCGGCGGCTTCCGCCGCGCGCTCGGCCAGTACTGGGAGGAGCCCGACCTCGCGCTGCGGATGCTCGATCGCGGCTGGATCACGCGCCTCGGGCGCGCCGACCCGATCGAGCACCACGAGTCGAGCGCCCGCGTGCAGGAGCGCAAGCTGATGCTCGGCCGCCGCAACGGGATCCTGACCGCGTGCTTCACCGTGCCGGCGCGCTCGCTCCCCGGCCACCTGGCCTGGCTGACCGCGAACACGCTCGTCACCGCCGCCACCGAGGGTCCGCCGGGCCCGCTGCTGCGCGGCACGGCGATCGGCTACCGCGACGCCGTCAAGCTCCGCGGCGAGCGCCAGCCCGTCGACCGCACCGTGTTCCGCCTCCGCCAGCGGCTGTGGCGGCAGGGTCCCGAGCGGCTCGACGCCGTCGAGGGAGAGCTCCCGGCGTTGTAGCTGATATCCAGCCACCATGGCTATCGATCGAAGCGTGGTGGGCGAGGCGGCGGCGAAGCTGCTGGACGACCTCGAGCAGAAGTACGGCGAGCAGGGCCGGCTCGACGCGGTGGTGTTCATCGTCGCGGTCGACAACGGCGAGGACGACGACTCCGTCGAGTACCGGGCCTACGACGGCAACGGAGCCGGGCTGTCCGCCTGGAAGGCGAAAGGGCTGCTGACCATGGTCAGCGACAACGTCGGTTAGGTAGCTGGCCGAGTCCACGAAATCGACCAGCTAGCTCATCAAGCGCGCGAGGCGGCGCAGCACGCGGCTGAGGCGCTGCGGGACCTTGGCCAGCGTGGAGACGGCGACCGAGCGGCCCTTGTAGCTGACCATCCGAGTCTGGCCGTCCATCACCGGGAACTCGGGCTGATAGCTGCGCTTCAGCGACTTGAAGCGCGCGTCCTTGAGGTCGCGCTTGAGGCCGCGCAGCTGCTTCGCGGTGAGCTTGAAGCTGTGGACGCCGGCGCGGCGGGTCTGGCGAGCGTGGCCGTCGGTGTTGACGACCAGGCGCTGGCTCGCCGGGGCCAGGCCGCCGGTCACGTCGTAGCGGACGAGCCGCTTCGCCTCCGCGGACGCGGGAACCGCGAGGACGACCGCGAGGACGGCGAGCCGGCGCATCGGCCGCGACCATACCGCGCCGTGGAGAGCAGGAGGAGGAGGGTCGCGGCGGCGATGCCGACCTGGATCGCGACCTGGCCGGCGCCGAGGCCGCCGGCGCCGAGGTCGCCGTCGAACGCGGCGGCGGCGAGCGAGACCGTGCAGGCCAGAAGGGTGAGAACGGTGCCGGCGCGGCGGTTGAGGAGGACGCCGATGGTCTGGGCGGCCCAGATGATCATGGGCGCGTTGGTCTTCGAGCCGTTGAGGAGGCCGGGCAGCGGATCGACCAGGTCGGTGGCCAGCGCGACCACATAGCCGACGGCGTTGAGGAGCAGCAGGAGGATGAGTGCGGTGCGGGGAGTGGGCATGGCCACAACCTTGCGGCGCGCGAAGACTCCCGGCATCGGCCCGCCGAGGGATCCGGCTCAGCCCTGAGGCTGATTTCCGTCGCCCCCGAACGGACTACCGTCCCGTCCATGCGCCCACCTCGCCGCGACGACGCCCTGATCGCCGCCGCGCTCGCGCTGCCGTCGCTCGTCCAGGTACTGATCGCGCCGATCGCCCCGCGCGCCGTCGGCGTGCTGATCGCGCTCGCCACGACCGTGCCGATCGCGTGGCGCCGCACGTACCCCGCCGCGGCCGCGCTGGTGGGCACCGCGCTCTGGTGCCTCCACACCGACGGCTTCGTCGTCCTCGGCTACGTCGCGGCGTTCCTGCTCTTCTACTCGCTCGGCGCCCACGACCCGGACGACCGCCGCGTCATCGCCGTCTGCGCCTTCGCGCTCGTCACCGGCGCGATCGGCACGACGCAGAGCCACCCGGTCCTCTACGAGTACGTGACGACGTTCTTCATCGTCGTCGGCCCGACGGCGGTCGGCCGGCTCGCCCGGCGGCAGCGCGACCGGGCCGAGCGGCTGCGCGACCTCACCGAGCACCTTGAGCGCGAGCGGGAGCGGACCGCCCACCTCGCGGTCGACGAGGAGCGGGCGCGGATCGCCCGCGAGCTGCACGACGTCGTCGCCCACGGCCTGAGCGTGATCGCGATCCAGTCCGATGCCGCCGAGGCCGCGCTCGACAAGGACCCCGCGCTCGCCAAAGCGCCCCTGCACGCGATCCGCGCCTCCGCGGGCGAGGCGCTCGGCGACATGCGGCGGCTGCTCGGCGTCCTGCGGGAGGACCAGGACGGCAACGAGCTCACGCCCCAGCCCGGGCTCGCCCAGCTCGACGCGCTGGTCGAGCGCGCCCGGGGCGCGGGGGTGAAGGTCACCGTCGACCAGACCGGCGAGCCGCGCGAGCTCCCCGCCAGCCTCGACCTCTCCGCCTACCGGATCCTCCAGGAGGCGCTGACGAACGTCCGCAAGCACGCCCTCGGGGCGCCCGCGGAGGTGCGGCTCGACTGGCTCCCCGAGGAGCTGCGGCTGCACGTGAAAGACCGCGGCCCCGGACCCAACGGATCGGCACACGGCCACGGCCTCGTCGGCATGCGCGAGCGCGTGAAGGTCCACGGCGGCGAGCTGCGCACCGGCACGTGCGACGAAGGCGGCTTCGAAGTCCACGCGACCCTCCCGCTGCCATGACGACCGTCCTGATCGCCGACGACCAGGCGCTCGTGCGCGGCGGCTTCCGGCTGATCCTGGAGCTCGCCGGACTCGAGGTGGTGGGGGAGGCCGCCGACGGCGCCGAGGCGCTCGAGCTCGCCCGCCGGCTCACGCCCGACGTCGTGCTGATGGACGTCCGCATGCCGAACATGGACGGCATCGAGGCCACGCGCCGGATCGGCCTCGCCGGCCTCCCGACCAAGGTGCTCGTGCTCACCACCTTCGACCTCGATGAGCACGTCTACGAAGCGCTGCGGGCCGGCGCCAGCGGCTTCCTGCTCAAGGACGTCGACCGCGCGAAGCTGGTCGACGCGGTGGAGTCAGTCGCCCGCGGCGAGTCGCTCGTGGCGCCCACGGTGCTCGAGCGGCTCGTCACCCACTACGTCGAGCGCCCGCCGACCGGCCTCACGCAGCCGGACTTCCTGGAGACCCTGTCGGCCCGCGAGCTCGAGGTGCTCAAGCTCGTGGGCCGGGGCCTCTCCAACGGCGAGATCGCCGAGGAGCTCTTCATCTCGCTCGCGACGGTCAAGACGCACGTCCGCCACCTGCTGCAGAAGCTCAACCTCCGCGACCGCGTGCAGGCCGTCGTCCTCGCGCACGAGCACGGCCTCGTCTAGATGGTTGAGTCCACGACCGCCGCAGCCGGCCGCGGACTCAACCATCAGAGCGACCGCTGGTAGGTCCCGAACGCGCGCGTCGCGAACCACGCGGCGAGGACGACGAGCACGAACAGGAGTCCGATCCGGCCGGCGACCAGGCCCCAGTCGATCTTCTCCATCGCCGCGGAGCGACCCGCCACGACGGCCCAGTTGACCGGGTTGAACTTCGCGACGGTGCCGATCCAGTCCGGCGCCAGGCTCTGCTGCATCAGCGCCGAGGACAGGAACGTGAGCGGCAAGAGCACGAGCGTGACCGCCCCGATCAGCGACTCGCGCTGGCGCGTCAGCACCCCGAGCCCGTTCGAGAGCGAGGCGAACGCCGCACCCAGCAACGCCGCGACGAGCATCAGGATCAGTACGCCGCCGACGCCGCCTGCGTAGTGCGCGCCGAGCGCCCACGCGAGGAGCACGATCAGCAGCGTCTGGATCAGGATCTGGATCACGGCCTGGGCGACGCTCCCGAGGTTGAGCGCGCCGCGCCACACCGGCGCGGCGAGCATCCGGTCCATCACGCCGCCGTTGATGTCGTCGATGAAGGCCATCCCGGTCCAGCCCGCGCTCGAGACGGCAAGCATCACGACGACGCCGGGGGTCAGGAAGTCGATGTAGGAGCCGCCGGCGAAGCCGGGGATCTCCGTCACCGCCTTGAACAGCGCGCCGAACAGGAGCAGCCAGATGATCGGCTGCACGAGCGCGATGAAGAGGAACGCGGGCTGCCGCGCGATCACGCGCAGGTAGCGCAGCGAGACCTGCCACGTCTGTCGTAGAGCGGTCATGCCGCCTCCTCCCAGGTCCTGCCTGCGTAGCGCAGGTACACGTCGTCCAATGAGGGCCGCGCGAGCGTGACCGCCACCGCGCGCACCCCGTTCGCCTGCAGCGCCGCGAGTACGGCCGGCACCGCGGCGCCGCCGTCGTCCGCCCGCGCCCGTAGGACCCGCCCGTCGAGCGCCACCTCGCGCGCCTCTGGCACGCGCTCGAGCGCGGCCGCGGCGGCCGGGCCGTCGCCGTTGGCCAGCTCGACGTGGATCGTGTCGCCGCGCAGCTCGCTCTTCAGCGCGTCCGGCGTGCCGCGGGCGACGATCCGGCCGCGGTCGACGATCGCGAGCTGGGAGGCGAGCCGGTCGGCCTCCTCCAGGTAGTGCGTGGTGAGCAGGATCGTCATGCCCTCCTCGCGCGCGAGCCGCTCGATCTCGGCCCACATCTGCGCGCGCGCCTCGGGGTCGAGCCCGGTGGTCGGCTCGTCGAGGAACAGCACCTGCGGGCGGTGGATCAGGCCCATCGCCACGTCGAGCCGCCGCTGCATGCCGCCCGAGTAGGTCTTGACCTGCCGCGCGGCGGCGTCGGCGAGCCCGAAGCGCCCGAGCGACTCCGTCACGCGACGCCGCAGCTCGGCGCCCGTGATGCCGTAGAACTCGCCCTGGAGCACGAGGTTCTCGCGGCCGGTGGCCTCGCGGTCGGCGCCGTGCTTCTGGCCGACGACCCCGATCGCGTGCCGCACCCGCACGGGGTCGGCGAGCACGTCGTGGCCGGCGACGCGGGCGCTGCCGGCGTCGGGGCGGGAGAGGGTGGTGAGGATCCGGACGGTGGTGGACTTGCCCGCGCCGTTGGGCCCCAGCAGCCCGAAGACCGTGCCCGCGCGGACCTCGAGGTCGAGGCCGTCGAGCGCGCGCACGCCGCCGGGGTAGGTCTTGACGAGGCCGCTGGCCTCGATGGAGTTATGTGAATCGAACGGTGTACGAGTCATCTCGAACGGTGTTCTAGCGCAGTACACTGTTCGAGTCAAGATGTCCGGCGCACCGGAACCTCCGTGGCGGCGCAAGCCCGAGCCACCTGACCGCGGCGAACGCCGTCCGCTCACACGCGACGCGATCGTCGACGCCGCGCTGGTGCTGCTCGACCGCGAGGGGATCGCCGGGCTGAGCATGCGCCGCCTGGCCAAGGAGCTCGATGTCGGCGCCGCCTCGCTCTACTGGCACGTGGGCGACAAGGAGGAGCTGCTCGGCCTGCTGCTCGACCGCATCGTGGGCGAGACCGAGGTGCCCGACCCGGATCCGGCCAACTGGCAGGAGCAGATGAAGGAGCTGGGGCGCGAGTCGCGCCGGCTGCTGCAGCGCCATCGCGACGCGGCGCAGATCTCGCTGGGCCGGGTCCCCGTCGGGCCCAACTCGATGCCCGTGATGGAGCGCAACCTCGCGATCCTCGTCGCCGCCGGGCTGCCGCCGCGCGTGCTCTCGCTCGCCGCCGACTTGTTCGCGCTCTACGTCGGCGGCTTCGCGTTCGAGGAGAGCCTGCGCGGCGACGAGTCGGCCGACCCGGAGCAGCTCGCGCAGTACTTCCGCTCGCTCCCGGAGGACCAGTTCCCGACGCTCGTGGCGCTCGCCGACGACCTCACCGCCGGCGATGACGACGAGCGCTTCGAGTTCGGGTTGGAGCTGCTCGTGCGCGGGCTCGAGGCGATGGCGAAGGACGACGCCTAGCCGCCGAGGCCCTTCTCGGCCAGCTGCTCCCGCGCCTCCTCGGTCTTCTCGAGCGCCAGCCCCATCCCGCGCAGCACCTCCGGGGCCTTCGTGAACTGCACGTCGCCGTACTCGACGATCTCGAACTCGTTGCCCCACGGGTCGGCGAAGCGCAGCCCGCGGCCGCGGTGCGGCTTGATCCCGGCCGCCTTCAGCGCGCTGCGCACCGCCTCGCGGTCGTCGACCACGAGCCCGAAGTGGCGGTCGTCGTCCGGCCCCTGGCGGCGGCCCTCGGCGACGGCGAGGAACTGGTCGCCCATGTCGATGAAGGCCATCCCGCGCACCCGGCCGCGCAGCTGGAAGTCGAACAACCGCCCGTAGAGATCGAGCGCCGCGTCGAGGTCGCCGACCTCCAGCGCCACGTGGTTGATCCCGACCAGGCGCGCCATGGCCGAATGGTACGTCCGTCTAGGCCGGGTCGATGCCTCCGGCGAGAGGCCGATGGCAAGAGGGAAGGACCAACAGGCAACCACGGAAGGTTCATCTCCAATGCACCGCAACGTCCGCCGCGTGCTCCTCGCGCTCGGCATCACCCTCATCGTCCTGCCCGCCGCGATCTCCGACGGTCATCAGCTGACCTCGCACCAGGCGCAGGTCGTCCACCACGCTCGCTAAATACCCTGTGGGGTGAATGGCCCCGATCCCGATCAACATTGCTGACTGGGTCGGCCGCACGCCGATGGTGCAGCTGACCCGGCTGGCGCCCGACGCGCCCGGGTCGCTGTTCGCCAAGCTCGAGATGCTCAACCCCGGCGGGTCGGTCAAGGACCGCATCGGGGTCGCGATGATCGAGGCCGCCGAGGCCGAGGGCCGGATCGAGCCCGGCCGCACGACGATCGTCGAGGCGACGAGCGGCAACACCGGCATCGCGCTGGCCTTCGTCTGCGCGGCCAAGGGCTACCAGCTCGTCCTCACGCTCCCGCAGGGCATGAGCCGCGAGCGCGAGGGGCTGCTGCGCCTCTACGGCGCCCAGTTCCAGATCACGGAGTCGCTCGGCGGCATGAACGAGGCGGTCGCCGCCGCCCAGGCGCTCGCGCGCGACGACGGCTTCTGGCTCCCCGACCAGTTCTCCAACCCCGCGAACCCGGACGCGCACTACCGCGGCACCGGGCCGGAGCTGTGGGAGGCGCTCGACGGTGACATCGACGTGCTCGTGGCCGGCATCGGGACCGGCGGCACGATCACCGGCGCCGGCCGCTTCCTGAAGGAGCGCAACCCGAAGCTGAAGGTGGTCGGTGTCGAGCCGGCCTCCTCGCCGGTCATCTCCGGCGGGCGGCCCGGGCCGCACAAGATCCAGGGCATCGGCGCGGGCTTCGTCCCGCCGGTGCTCGATCGCGACCTGCTCGACGAGGTGATCGCGATCGACGACGAGGACGCGCTGGAGACCGCGCGCGTGGTCGCGCGCCGCGAGGGCGTGCTGGCCGGCATCTCCTGCGGCGCCGCGCTCGCCGCCGCGATCCAGGTCGCGGAGCGCGAGGCCGCGCGGATCGCCGTCGTGCTGCCGGACTCCGGCGAGCGCTACGTCTCGACGCCGTTCTTCGCCCCCGAGCCGGCCGCGGCGGCGCGCCAGTGACGCTGCGCCAGGCCTCGGGCTCCGCCGGAGCGCCGTGGGAGCGGCCGCTGCGGGGCACGCTCGACCGGCTGGTGGTCGAGTCCGAGTTGCTGGCGGGCAACCCGCTGGGCGATCCGGCGACGCGCCCGCTGTGGGTCTACTCCGCGCCCGGCGTCGGCGACGAGCCGGTGCCCACCGTCTACGTGATCCAGGGCTTCCTCGGCCAGGTCGACTCGTGGGCCAACCGCTTCCCGTTCGAGCTGACGATGCTCGAGCGGGTCGACGCGATGTTCGCGGGCGGCGACTGCCCGCCGGCGCTGGTGGTGTTCGTCGACGCGTGGACGAGCTACGGCGGCTCGCAGTTCCTGAACTCCACGAGCACCGGCCGGTACCTCGACTACCTGTGCGACGAGGTCGTGCCGTTCGTCGACGATCGCTACCCCGCGCTCCCCGGCCCGGAGCACCGCGGGCTGAGCGGCAAGTCGTCGGGGGGCTACGGCGCGATGGTGGTGCCGATGCTGCGGCCCGACGTCTTCGGCGCGCTCGCCTCGCACGCCGGCGATGCGCTGTTCGAGTGCTCCTACCTGCCGAACTTCCCGCAGCTCGCGCGCAAGCTGCGCGACGAGTTCGGCGGCTCCGCCGAGCAGTTCTGGGCCGAGCTGCAGGCGATGGACCGGCTCGACATGGAGCGGTTCGAGAACTTCGACCTGATCGGCTACGCGGCGGCCTACTCGCCCGACCCGGAGCGGCCGGGCAAGGCGCTGCTGCCGTTCGACGTCGCGACCGGGCGGCTGATCGAGGACGTCTGGGAGCTGTGGCTCGAGAAGGACCCGGTGCGGATGGCGCCGCGCCACGCCGACGCGCTGCGCTCGATGCGGCACGTCTACCTCGACGCGGGCAAGAGCGACGAGTGGTTCCTCGACCTCGGCGCGCAGGCGTTCGGGGCCGAGCTCGACAAGCTCGGGGTCGAGCACACGCTCGAGCTGTTCGAGGGCAAGCACGGCGGGATCACCTACCGCTACCCGCGCGCGATCCGCGAGCTCGTGCTGGCGCTACGGTGACGGCGTGGTGCTCGACGTCACCGACGTCACCTGCCCGCTGACCTGGGTGCGGACGAAGCTCGCTCTGGAGCGGCTCGCGCCGGGCGAGGAGCTGGTGGTGGTCGTCAACCCCGGTGAGGCGCTGGAGAACGTGCCGCGCTCGGCCGCGGAGGCCGGGCACGACGTCAGCGTCGAGGGCACGCGGGTGAGGATCGTGCGGCGATGAGCGACGACCGGCGCGCGTTCTTCCGCGGGCTCATGCGGTCGGCGGCGGAGATGACCGGCCCGCCGCCTGCGCCGCCCGAGGAGGCCCCGCCGGCGCCTGCCGACCCCGATTCCCTCACGGCCGCCGAAGTCGACCGCTACTCCCGCCAGCTCGTCCTCCCCGAGTGGAGCGAGCGGGCGCAGCTGGCGCTGCGCGACGCCGGCGTCCTCGTCGTCGGCGCCGGGGCGCTGGGCTCGCCGGTCGCCACCTACCTGACCGGCGCCGGGGTGGGGCGCGTGGGCGTGGTCGACTCCGACGAGGTCGAGGTCTCGAACCTCCCGCGCCAGTGGCTGCACTTCACGCCCGACGTCGGCGTCGCCAAGGCCGAGAGCGCGGCGGCGAAGCTGCGCTTCCTCAACCCCGAGGCGCTCGTCGAGCCCTACTACGCGCGCTTCAACCCGGCGATGCTCGAGGGCGCCGACCTGGTGGTCGACTGCTCCGACTCCTTCGAGACCCGCTACGAGGTCAACGCGGCCTGCTGCGCGGCGCGGATCCCGCTCGTCGAGGGCGGGGTGCTGGGACTCAGCGGCCTCGTGATGGCGATCCGGCCGGGCGAGACCGCGTGCTACCGCTGCGCCTTCCCCGAGGCGCCGCCCTCGGCGCCGGGTTGCGCGGAGGCCGGCGTGCTCGGCCCGGCGGCGGGCGTGATCGGCTCGCTCCAGGCGGTCGAGGCGCTGAAGCTGCTGGCCGGGCTCGACGGCGCGCTGCTCGACGCGTTCCTCCAGGTCGATCTCCACGACCACACGTTCCTGCGCGTCACCACCTCCCGCCGGGCGGACTGCCCGGACTGTGCCAACCTCGGGGAGCCCGGCAGAGGAGTCGGCACGCCCGGATGAACCCGATCCGCGGCGCCGGATCACCACCCGACGGCTTGCCCATAACCCACTATGGGCTTCACCATCGTGCGGCGCCCGGCATCCACGGCTCGGGCCCCCCGGGCGCACCGCCTGTCCTCTGCCAGACTCCTAGATCATGATCGGCATCCGCACCGCCGCTCGCGTGCTCGGGGAGCTACGGCGCGATATCACCGCCGCCCATGAGCGCGACCCCGCCGCCCGCGGCGTGACGGGGCTCGAGATCCTCGCCACCTGGCCGGGCGTGCACGCGCTGCTCGCCCACCGCGTGGCGCACGCGCTGAGCGAGGCCGGCGTGCCGGTCGCGCCGCGCACGATCGCCGCCGCCGCCCGCGCCGTGACGGGGATCGAGATCCACCCGTGCGCCGACGTCGGCGACGGGCTGTTCATCGACCACGGGATGGGCGTCGTGATCGGCGAGACCGCCGAGATCGGCGAGAACGTGACGCTCTACCAGGGCGTGACGCTGGGGGGCACCGGCTTCGCGACCGGCAAGCGCCACCCGACGGTCGAGGCCAACGTGACGATCGGCTCCGGCGCCAAGCTGCTCGGCCCGATCCGGATCGGGCACGGGGCGAAGATCGGCGCCAACGCGGTCGTCGTCCACGACGTGCCGCCGAACTCGACGGTGGTCGGCAACCCCGGTCATACCGTGCGGGTGGAGGGGCGCAAGCCCGAGGGGCCGGACGCCGATTGGGTCCACCTGCCCGACCCGATCGCGGACGCGCTGAAGGCGCTCTCGCGGCGGATCGCCGAGCTCGAGCAGGAGCTCGACGAAGTGCGCGGCGAGTCGTCTGAGCCGCGCGCCGAGGTGCTGCCGCTGCGGCCCGTGCGCGGACCGAACCCCGCGGGTGGGTAGCCCCGCGCGAGCTGTCGGACAGCGAGGTCGGGGGTGACCTCGGCGGTGGGGAGTTCTAGACCTGTCCGCGTGTTAAGAGCGGTCAACCGCGGTTAACCACGATTGCCCGCGGCCCGCGGAAGGAGGAGGCTCGGATCTCACCCGGCTGTGATCCGAGAGGAGCGGTTGCCATGCGCCATCCGTCGCCGTCCTTGCTCGAGCTGTCCGTCGCGCTGACCTTGATGAGCGCCGCGCCGGCCGCCGCCGCCACGCCGCCCAGCCCGCGCTTCAGCGCGCCGGTCATCGTGCGCACCGGCGATCAGCCGGGGGCGCTCGTCGCCGCAGACTTCAACGGCGACACCAAGCCGGATCTGGCGACGGCCGACTCGGGGTCCAACAGCGTGTCGGTGCTGTTCGGCAACGGCGACGGCAGCTTCGCGCCGCGCGCTCACTACCGCACCTCGGCGTTCCCTTACGACCTCGACGCCGCCGATCTCAACGGCGACGGCTCGCCCGACGTGGTGACGGCGAGCGACGATCGCGCCGGATCGCGCCTCGTCGTGTTCCTCAATGACGGAACCGGGCAACTCCATCGGGTCCAGTCGCTCAGCCCGGGCGCCTTCGCGGTCGCGTCCGGCGACGTCAACGGCGACGGCATGACGGACGTCGTCGCCGCCAGCGCGGCGAGGCGCGACTTCGCGGTGCTGCTCGGCGTCGGCCGCGGCCGGCTCGGCGCGGCGCGCCGCTATGTGGGCGACCGCGAAGGCGCCGACGACGTCGAGCTGGGCGACGTCAACGCGGACGGCCACCTGGATGCCGTCCTCGTCTCGGCGAGCGAGAAGCTCGCCGTCCGGCTCGGCAACGGCGACGGGACGTTCGGGCCCGAGCGCGCGACGCCGGTGACCGACGAGGGCGAGAACATGCTCGACGTCACGCTGGCGGATCTCAACCACGACGGCCGGCTCGACGCGACGACGGCGAGCTTCTACGGCGACGTCGGGGTGTTCCTCGGCCGGGGAGACGGGACGTTCGCCGCGAGGAAGAGCTACTCGACGATCGGCAAGGCGGACTCGGTGACGGTCGCGGACTATGACGGCGATGGCACCCTCGACCTGGCCGTCTCGGGTTACGACTACATCCCGTTCGTGCGCCGGGGACGCGGTGACGGGACGTTCGGCAAGGCGCAGTACCTGGAGTGGGTGCTCGCCGACTACGGGGTGGCCGCGGACTTCAACCAGGACGGCCGTCCCGACCTCGCCTTCGTGCTGAGCGAGCAGACCTTCGCCAAGGTGTTCCTCAACTGGACCGGGCTCCCGGCGCCGCCCTGCGTGGTCCTGGACGTCACCACCTGGCGCCTGCGGAAGGCCAAGGAGTACTTCGGGTTCGCCGGCTGCCGGCTCGGCCACGTCACTCGGCGCTACTCGCGGCGCGTGCGCCGGGACCGTGTGATCTCGCAACGGCTTCGTGAAGGGACGGTGCTCCCGAGCGGCAGCGCCATCGACATCGTGCTCAGCCGCGGGCGCCGCGGGGCCCACTAAGCTCGCGGCATGGCCAGGACCGAGCGCTCGACCGACATCGCCAAGCCGCCCGAGGAGGTCTTCCCGTACCTCTTCGAGGCGGACAAGGTCCCGCAGTGGACGACCGGCCTCAGCAGCTACGAGCGGCTGGACGGCGGCGCGCTCGGGAAGGGCTCCAAGTTCCGCGAGAACCTCGAGGTGTCGGGCCAGAAGATCGACGCCGAGCTCGAGATCACCGCCTTCGATCCGCCGCACCGCGCCGAGTCGCGCACCGAGATCCGCGGCATCGACGTGATCTCCACCTACGAGCTGACGCCTTCAGGCTCGGGCACGCGTCTCACCCAGACGATCGAGGCGACGGGCGGCGGGCTGAAGGGCCGGGTGCTGATCCCCGTCATCCAGCCCCACCTCGAGCGCAAGCTCGACGCGGACCTCGCCGCCCTGGCCGCCCTGCTCGCCTAGGCTGAACAGACTCCGAGTTGTGCCGACAGGTGCGGCTCATCTCGGCTCCATCTTGCGGGCACCGTGGACGAGGTCGGCCGGGCAGCGCCCGGCCGTCTTTCGTCCGTGGTGTTCGCGGTCGTGGTTGTACTCGCGGAGGTAGTGCTCGAGCTCGCGCCGCAGGCCGCTGTAGCGGACCTGCAGGAAGCGAGCGAACGCTGGCCGCCAGCACTCCTCGAGGATGGTGCGGTGCAGCCGTTCGACGTGGCCGTTGGTCTGCGGGCGGCCGGAGCGGATTTGCGTGTGCTGAACGCCGGCCGGCAGCCGTGAGCCGAACGCCTGGCGGCCGAACTCGTTGCCGTTGTCTGAGAGCACGCGCTCGAGTTGCCAGCCGGCGGCTTGGAGCTCTGCCGCGACGCGGCGGGCGAGCACGGAGGTGTGCTCGACGGTCGGACCGGCCGGCGGGCAGACGACCAGATCGGCCCAGGCGTAACTGCTGTAGGTGTCGATCGCGGTGATCTGCCAGACCGGGCCCTTGGCGCCATGCAGCCGGCCAACGAAGAAGCAGTCGATGCCGACCAGTTCGCCAGGCCGGTCGCTCTCGACGTGCGGCTCGGGCGCAGGCTCGCGCGGCGGCTCAAACGGCGCGCGGTAGCCCGCGACCAGCGCCAGGCGCTTGGCGCGCGTGTTCAGCCCGTGCCTGACCAGCGTCTTGTAAACACCGTTCGGGCTGACCTGCAGGCCGCCCCATTGCGGCCTGGCCAGCCGGGACGCGACCCGCCGCGGGCCCATCCCAGGGTGCCCGAGACAGAACGCGACGATCCGCTGCTCGACCATCTCTGAGAGCTGGTTGGGCATCTGCGGACGCCGCCGCTCCCTGGGCCTGAGCATCTCCAACCCCGAGCGATCGACCTGGTCCTTCCAGCGGTAATAGGTCGAGCGGTGCACGCCCATCAACCGGCACGCCTCCGACACGCCGCGCTCAGACGCGAGCGCGAACAGCTGCAGGCGATAGCCGAACAGCACGTCATCCTGCGTCATGCGGCTCTGCTCCATTCACTTTGGCGGTGAAGGAGCCACCATGAGCCGCAACACGGACGGCCCCGACACTCTCGGGGCCGTCCCGTTCTAAAGACGCTTCGCTCTCCCCACCACCTGTCGGGAGAACATGGAGTCAGTTCAGCCTAGTCGAGGTACTCGTAGGCCAGGAGCGTCAGGAACTCGGGAAAATCCTCCGACAACGCGACGCTCTCAAATATTGTGCGCGTCTCGTCGGGGCGGCCCTTCTCCCACGTCTCGTCGCCGACCTCCTCGTGGATCTTCGAGGTCTCCTCGTCGAGCACCTCGAGCACCTTCTCGCGCGTGAACTTGCCGTGCTTGACCCACTGCCAGATCTGGGAGCGCGAGATCTCGGCCGTCGCGGCGTCCTCCATCATGTTGTTGATCCCCGCGGCCCCGCGGCCGCCGAGCCAGAACGAGATGTACTGGAAGCCGACGGAGACGTCGTTGCGCAGGCCCTCCTCGGTGATGTCGCCCGGGGTGGAGGCGGCGGCGAGCAGCTGCTCGGCCTTGACGTCCACGTCGTCGCGCCGCTTGTCGATCTGGTTGGGCTTGTCGCCGAGCACGGCGTCGAACGCCTCGGTGGCCACGTCGACCACGTCCGGGTGGGCGACCCAGGTGCCGTCGAAGCCGGCCTCGGCCTCGCGCTTCTTGTCCTCCTTGACGGCCTCGATCGCGCGCTCGTTGGCCTCCTGGTCCTTGCGCGAGGGGATCAGCGCGGCCATGCCGCCCATCGCGAACGCGCCGCGGCGGTGGCAGGTCTTGACCAGCAGCTCCGTGTAGGCCTTCATGAACGGCACGGTCATCTTCACGTCGTTGCGGTCGGGGAGCACGAAGTCCTCGCGGTCCCGGAAGCACTTGATCATCGAGAAGATGTAGTCCCAGCGGCCGGCGTTGAGCCCGTAGGAGTGGTCGCGCAGCTCGTAGAGGATCTCGTCCATCTGGAACGCGGCCGGGAGCGTCTCGATCAGCACCGTGGCGCGCGCTGAGCCCGCAGGCACGCCCATCGCGTCCTCGGAGAACGTGAGCACGTCGTTCCACAGACGCGCCTCGAGGTGGTGCTCCATCTTCGGGAAGTAGAAGTACGGGTGGGAGCCTCCTTCCAGCAGCCGCTGGGCGTTGTGGAAGAAGTAGAGCCCGAAGTCGAGCAGGCTGCCGGAGACCTCGGTGCCCTCGACCTTCACGTGCTTGTCGTTGAGGTGCCAGCCGCGCGGGCGCAGCAGCAGCGTGGCGTGGTCCTCCTCGAGCTCGTAGTGCTTGCCGTCGGAGGCGTCGTAGGTGATCGTGCCGTCGATCGCGTCGATCAGGTTCACGTGGCCGACGACGACGTTCTCCCACGTCGGCGCCGTCGAGTCCTCGAGGTCGGCCATGAAGCCCTTGGCGCCCGAGTTGAGCGCGTTGATGACGAGCTTGCGGTCGGTCGGGCCAGTGATCTCGACGCGGCGGTCCTGGTAGTCCTCGAACGGCTCGGGCACCGTCCAGTCGCCCTCGCGGATCTCCTTCGTCTCCTCGAGGAAGTCGAGCGTGCCGCCGTTCTGGAGCTCCTGCGCCCGCTCACGGCGCGCGGCCAGCAGCTCCTGGCGGGTCGGCTCGAAGCGCCCGTGCAGCTCGGCGATGAACTCGAGCGCGTCGGCGGACAGGATGTCGTTCGCGCGCTCGTCGGATGCAGGGGCGGGTGCGGTGTCGATTCGGGAAGCGGTGCTCATTGGACCTCCTCGGGTCGCAGGTTGCGCTGCGACGCGTCCAGCAGCGTCATCGGGTGGTAGATCGGGACCTCACGATCCATGTACCCAGCGATCTGCAGGGCGCACCCCGGGTTGCCGGCGGCGATCGCGTCGGGTTCGGTGGCGGCGAGGTTGTCGGCCTTGCGCTTGCCCAGCTCGGCCGCGGCCTCCGGCTGCACGAGGTTGTAGATCCCGGCCGAGCCGCAGCAGATCTGCCACTCGTCCGGCTCGACCAGCTCGAGGTCGGGAATCGAACGCAGGAGCTCGCGCGGCGGCTCGCGCACGCCCTGGGCGTGGGCGAGGTGGCAGGCGTCGTGGTAGGCGACCTTCAGCTTGAGCGGATGCCGCACGACCCGCGGCTCGCAGTCGGCCAGCAACTCAGACACGTCCTTGACCTTGGCGCTGAACGCCTCGGCGCGCTCGGCCCACTCGGGGTCGTCGGCGAGCAGGTGCGCGTAGTCCTTCATGCCCGAGCCGCAGCCGGCGACGTTGACGGCGATCGCGTCGAAGTCCTCGTACGCGGCGATCGTCTCGCGGGCCAGCGCGAGCGCCTCGTCCTCGAGCCCGGCGTGCATCATCAGCGAGCCGCAGCAGCGCGGCCGGCGCGGCGCGTGGACCTCGAAGCCCTCGGCGGCCAGCACGCGCACCGTGGCGGCGTTGACGTCGCCGAAGAACACGCGGTTGATGCAGCCCTGCATGAGCGCGATCCGGCCCCGCGACTCGCCGCGGGCGGGCGTCAGCTGCGGGAGCTGCCGGAACGCGGCGCTGGCGGGGACGTCGGGGGCGAGCCCGAGCAGCGACTGCAGCTTCGGGATCGGGAGCTTGCCGAGCGCGTCGTTGAGCCCGGACTTCTGCTGCAGCGCCAGCACCGGCACCAGCGCCCGCAGCCGCCCGGGGTGCGTGAAGAGCTCGAAGATCCCGCGCCGCCAGGCGCGCTGCGCGAGCGGCCGGTCGGCGTGCCGCTCGATCTGCGGCCGGACCTGCTCGATCAGCTTGTCGTACTGGACCCCCGACGGGCACGCGGTCACGCACGCCATGCAGCCGAGGCAGCGGTCGAAGTGGGTGACCATCTCGTCGGAGAGCTCGGCGTCCTCGTGGCCGACGCGCATCAGCACGATGCGGCCGCGCGGCGAGTCCATCTCCTCCTCGAAGGTCAGGTAGCTCGGGCACGTCGGCAGGCAGAAGCCGCAGTGCACGCAGTCCTTGATCAGCTCCGGGTCCGGCGGGCGTTGCTCGTCCCAGGCGGCGTCGACCAGGTCCATCAGATGCCTCCCAGATAGGCGCCGGGGCGGAAGATGCGGTGGGTGTCGAAGCGCTCCTTGATGCGGCGCATGACCTGCAGCGCGCCCACGTCGATGGGGCCCCACGGGTCGAATTCGCTCCGCAGGCCGACGGGCCCGTCGAGCAGCACGACCGGCCGCGGCTGGAGCGCATCGCGGACATCGGTGGCGCGCCGCGCCAGGTCGCCGGCGTCGATCGCGATCCACGACACGCCGTGGGCTGCGCGCGAGACGAGCGAGCCGCCTGACCGCTCGGTGACCTCGATGGCGGCGGCGAGGTCCGTGATGCGGCCGGAGACCTTGAGCACGGCCGTGCCGCGCTGCGCGTTCCGGAGCGCGGCCCAGAGGTCGTCGTCGTCCTCGGTGGTCTCGACGCCGTCCAGACCGGCCGCGCCCATCTGCTCGGCCGCGACCCCCGCCTGATCGCCCGCGCTCGTGCCGCCGAAGCGCGCGAGCAGGCGGCCCGAGCCCTGCTGCCAGGCGGCGTCGAGCGAGTCGGCCTCGAGCGGCAGCGCGGCGAGCTTCAGCGCGGCGGCGGCGAGCACGTCGGAATCGTCGCTCGCGCCGAACGCGGTGGCGGTGGTGGCCGGCTTCGGGTGCAGCCGCACGGTGACGTCGAGGATCAGCCCGAGCGTCCCGTACGAGCCGGTGTACAGCTTGGCGAGGTCGTAGCCCGCGACGTTCTTGATCACCTTCGAGCCGGCCTTCGCGATCGTGCCGTCGGAGAGCGCGAGCGTGATGCCGAGCACGAGGTCGCGTACGCCGCCGTAGCGGTGGCGCAGCGGGCCGGAGTCCGCGGAGGCGACGAGGCCGCCGATCGTCGTCGCGTCGCCCTCGCCCAGCGGCGGGTCGAGCGCGAACATCTGGCCCGCCTCGGCGAACTGTGCCTGCGCCTCGGCCAGCGGCACGCCGGCCTGCAGCACTGCGGTCAGGTCGCCCTCGTTGTGCTCGAGGATCTCGGCCATCCCGCCGGTCTCGAGCTCGACCGCGATCGGCTCGCCGATGCCGCCCCACTCGAGCTTCGTCCGCCCGCCCACGGGCCGGACCGCGCGCCCGGCCTCTCCGAGCGACCGCAGCAGCTCCGCGGCCTCCTCCGGCGAGCCGGGGCGCTCGGTCGTGACCTCCGCCGTCGCCACGCTCAGAACCTCTCGGCGAGCCCGGCGGCTTCCAGCGGGTGGACCCGGTACGGGCCCGGGACCTCGCCGCACAGCCGCGGCGTCGGCATCACCTTGGTCGGGTTGGCGAGCCCCGCGGGATCGAACGCGCAGCGCAGACGCTGGAACGCGGCCAGGTCGGGCTCGTCGAACATCTTCGGCATGTGCTTCTTCTTGTCGACCCCGACGCCGTGCTCGCCGGTGATCGAGCCGCCGGCCTCGAGGCAGGCGTCGAGGATCAGGCCGGAGAGCTCCTCGGCCTTCTCCGCCTCGCCCTCCTTGCGGCCGTCGTAACAGACGAGCGGGTGCAGGTTCCCGTCCCCGGCGTGGAAGACGTTGGCGACCTGCATCCCGTACTCCTTCGACAGCTCGTCGAGGCGCTCGAGCACCTCTGGCAGCTTGGTGCGCGGGATCACGCCGTCCTGCACGAAGTAGTTCGGCGCGATCCGGCCCATCGCGGGGAAGGCGGCCTTGCGCGTCTTCCAGAACAGCTGGCGCTCGGCCTCGTCCTTGGCGATGCGGATGTCGTCGGAGCCGCACTGCTCGCAGATGCCCACGACCTCGTCGAAGCGCGCCTCGCACTCGCGCTCGGCGCCGTCGAGCTCGATCAGCAGCGCCGCGGCGCGGCCGACCGGGTAGCCGGCGTGGGCCATCTGCTCGGAGGCCTCGATCGCGAGCTTGTCCATCATCTCGATCGCGCCCGGCACGACGCCGGCGGCGACGATCTCGGAGACGACCTTGCCCGCGTCGCTGGTGGAGTCGAAGAAGGCGACCAGCGTCTTCGTCGTCTCCGGCGCGGGCACGACCCGCAGCCACGCCTTGGTGGCGATCCCGAGCGTGCCCTCGGAGCCGACGAACGCGCCCATCAGGTCATAGCCGGGGGTGTCGAGCTCCTTGCCGCCGAGCTGGATCATCTCGCCGTCGGGCATGACGATCTCGAGCCCGCACACGTAGTTGGTGGTGAAGCCGTACTTGAAGCAGTGCGCGCCGCCCGAGTTCTCGGCCAGGTTGCCCCCGATCGAGCACACGATCTGGCTCGACGGGTCGGGCGGATAGAAGAAATCGGGCGCGACCGCGCCGGTGACCTCGAGGTTGGTGACGCCCGGCTCGACGCACACGCGCTGGTTCTCGAGATCGACGTCGAGCACGCGCTTCATGCGCGAGAGCACGATCAGGATCCCGTCGGAGATCGGCAGCGCGCCGCCGGAGAGGCCGGAGCCCGCGCCGCGCGCCACGAACGGCACGCCGGCGGCCGCGCACGCGCGCACGACCGCCTGGACCTCCTCGGCGCTGCCCGGCAGCACCGCCGCCGCCGGCACGCCCTTGTACTGGAGCAGCCCGTCGGACTCGTATGTCCTGAGCTGGTGCTCCTGCGTGTAGACCCAGTCGTCGCCGACCGCCCGGCGGAGCTCGGCGACGAGCGGCGTCAGATCACGGGGCTGCTCCAGTTGCGGTGCGACGCTCACTACTCCCCGACCACCATCCAGTCGAGAACCGAGGTGGACTGCAGATAGACGAGCACGCACATGATCAGGATCAACAGGATGCTCCATCCAAGCACCTTGCGGAAGATCACGCCCTCCTGGCCGCCCATGCCGACCGCCGCGGCGCCGATCGCCAGGTTCTGCGGCGAGATCATCTTGCCCAGCACGCCGCCGGACGAGTTCGCCGCCGCCAAGAGCGTCGGCGAGTAGCCGGCTTTGTGAGCCGCCGCCACCTGCAGCGTCCCGAACAGCGAGTTCGACGACGTGTCCGAGCCGGTCACCGCCACGCCCAGCCAGCCGATGATCGGCGACAGGAACGGCAGGATCCCCGACGCGCCGGCGATCCACTGCCCGAGAGTGATCGTCTGGCCGGAGAGGTTCATCACGTAGGCGAGCGCCAGCACGGAGGCGACGGTCAGCGTGGCGAACTTCAGCTCGCCGAGCGTGCGCCCGAGCGTCCGCAGCGCGCGGCCCGGGTTGAAGCGCAGCACGAGCATGCTCAGCAGGCCGGAGACGAGCAGCAGCGTGCCGGCCGCGTTGGCCCAGTTGAACTTGAAGGTCACCGAGCTCGGCGTCTCGCCGCTCGGTGTCTGGATGTTCAGGCCCGGCCAGTCGAACGCCTTGGTGCGCTCGTCGAGGAAGTCCTTGATCGGCCCCCACTGGGCGAGCGCGAAGATCACGATGATGATCAGGTAGGGCGCGAACGCGGCGAACACCTCCGCGCGCGAGTCGCGGCCGTTGCCCTCCTTGCGGCCGACCTCTTGCTCGTGCGCGGCGTCGGCGACCGCGGCGCCCGCGATCGCCGGCCCCGTCTGTCGCACCTCCCCGCGCAGCGGCTCGCCGGGCTGCCAGACCTGCACCAGCGCGACGATCGCGCCGGCCGACAGCAGCGAGGCGACGATGTCGGTCAGCTCGACGGAGATGAAGTTCGAACAGGCGTACTGGCCGATCGCGAACGCGAGGCCGCCGACCGCGGCGGCGGGCCATGCCTGGCGGATGCCGCGCGTGCCGTCGACCATGCCGATCAGGATCAGCGGCACGATCAGGGCGAGGAACGGCGTCTGGCGGCCGACCATCGCGCCGAGGTCGTCCTTCGGGAGGTCGGTGAGCCCGGCGAGCGTGACGATGGGGATGGCGATCGCGCCGAACGCCACCGGCGCGGTGTTGGAGACGAGTGCCACGGCGGCCGCCTTGAGCGGCTCGAATCCGACCGCGATCAGCATCACCGCGGTGATCGCCACCGGGGTTCCGAAGCCGGCCAGCGCCTCGAGCAGCGCCCCGAACGAGAAGGCGATCAGCACCGCCTGGATGCGCTGGTCGTCCGAGACCCGGTTGAACGCGCGCCGGAGCACGGCGAAGTGCCCGGTCTCGACCGTCATGTTGTAGATCCACAGCGCCATGAAGACGATGTACATGATCGGGAAGATCCCGAACACGGCGCCCTCTGCAGCGCTGTCGAGTGACTGGCCGAGCGGCATGCCGTAGACGATGACCGCGACGAGGATCGCCGCCAGCAGCGACGCGAGTGCGGCGATGTGCGCCTTCATCTTGATCCCGCCCAGCAGCACGAACAGCACGACGATCGGTATCGCCGCGAATATCGAGCTCAGCCCGAGCGAGTCGCCTACCGGGTCGAACACCTGCTTGTACATGCCATCTCCTCCCAGACCGGGTCTCCCACACCGGCCCTTACCCCGGGTGCCTCTCCACTACGCTCCCGCGGATCGTGCGGGTCGCGCTGTTCGTCACGTGCTTCAACGACACGCTGTTCCCGGGCACGGGCCGCGCGGTGGTCGAGCTGCTCGAGCGCCTGGGGGTCGACGTCGACTTCCCCGAGGCGCAGACGTGCTGCGGCCAGATGCACGGCAACTCGGGCTATGCGGAGCACGGCGACGTGCTCGCCGAGCGCTGGCGGCGGGTGTTCGCCGACTACGACACGGTCGTCTCCCCGAGCGCGTCGTGCACCGCGTTCCTGCGCGAGAAGGGGGTCGAGCGCGTGTTCGAGCTGACCGAGTTCCTTGTCGACGAACTTGGCGTGGAGGACGTCGGCGCCTCCTTCCCGCACCGGGTCGCGTACCACCCGACGTGCCACTCGCTGCGGCTGCTGCAGGTCGGCGACCGGCCGCTGCGGCTGCTGCGCGCGGTCCAGGGCATCGACCTGGTCGAGATCGAGGACGCGCAGGAGTGCTGCGGCTTCGGCGGCACGTTCGCGGTCAAGAACGCCGACACGTCGATGGCGATGCTCTCGGACAAGCTGCGGCACCTGCTCGACACGCGCGCCGAGGTCTGCACCTCGGCCGACAACTCGTGCCTGATGCACATCGGCGGCGCGCTGCGGCGGCAGCGGGCCGGCGTGCGGACCGTGCACCTGGCGGAGATATTGGCGGCCCAGGAGTGAAGGGGTTCCCGGCCGCGGCCCACGAGACGCTGCAGGACGCCCAGCTGCGGCGCAACCTCGGCAAGGCGACGACGACGATCCGCGCCAAGCGGCTCGCCACGATCGCGGAGCTCGACGACTGGGAGGCGCTGCGGGCGGCCGGGTCGGCGATCAAGGCGCGCACGATGGCGACGCTCCCCGAGCAGCTCGAGCGGCTCGAGGCGGCGGTGCAGCGGGCCGGCGGCGTCGTCCACTGGGCGCGCGACGCCGCCGAGGCGAACGCGATCGTGGCCGGCATCGCGGGCGATCACGGCGCGCGCGAGGTGATCAAGGTCAAGTCGATCGCGACCGACGAGATCGGGCTCAACGACGCGCTCGCCGCCCAGGGGATCGAGGCGATCGAGACCGACCTGGCCGAGCTGATCATCCAGCTGGCGGGGGAGCAGTCCTCGCACATCCTCGTCCCGGCCATCCACAAGAACCGCGCCGAGATCAAGCGGCTCTTCGAGCGCACGATCGCCCAGGGCGAGGACCTCGGCTGGGAGGCGACCGGGATCGCCGAGGCCGCCCGGCGCCACCTGCGCGACAAGTTCCTGTCGGTGAAGGTCGCGATCTCGGGCGCGAACTTCGGTATCGCCGAGACCGGCACGGTCGCGGTCGTCGAGTCCGAGGGCAACGGGCGCATGTGCACGACGCTGCCCGACGTGCTCGTGACCGTGATGGGCATCGAGAAGCTGCTGCCGGAGTGGCGCGACCTCGAGGTCTTCCTCCAGCTGCTGCCGCGCTCCTCGACCGCCGAGCGGATGAACCCGTACACGTCGCTGTGGACCGGCGTGGGCGAGGGCGACGGGCCGAAGGAGTTCCACCTCGTCCTGCTCGACAACGGCCGCACCCAGACGCTGGCGGACGAGGTCGGGCGCCAGGCGCTGCACTGCATCCGCTGCTCGGCGTGCCTGAACGTGTGCCCGGTCTACTCGCGCGCCGGCGGCGCGGCCTACGAGTCGGTCTATCCCGGCCCGATCGGCGCGATCCTCACCCCGCAGCTGCGCGGGCTGGGGAACGCCCCGACGCTCCCGTGGGCCTCCTCGCTGTGCGGCGCCTGTTACGAGGCGTGCCCGGTCAAGATCGACATCCCGAGCGTGCTCGTGCATCTGCGCGGGCGGGTCGTGCGGGAGGAGAAGAAGCGCACCGACCCGGAGAAGCTGGCGATGGACGCGGTGGGCAAGGTCTTCTCGTCGCAGAAGCGCTACGAGGGCGCGCAGAAGCTCTCGAAGCTCGGCCGCGGGCCGCTCGGCAAGCTGCCGGTGCCCGGCTGGAGCGGGATGCGGGACCTGCCGGAGGTCCCCGACCACACGTTCAGGGAGTGGTGGCGTGAGCGCTCGGGATGAGGTCCTCGGCCGCGTGCGGAGCGCCCTCGCCGGCGGCGGAGAGGTCGTCGAGGTGCCGCGGGGCTACCACGGCCCTGGCACGGCCGCGGCCGACGTCGACCTGTTCTGCGAACGGGTGGCCGACTACAAGGCCGCGGTCCATCGAGTCGCCGCGGCGGAGGTGCCGCGCGCGGTGAGGGAGGTGCTGGCGGGGCACGGGGCCGAGCGGGTGGCGGGGACGATCGAGGGCTTCGAGGACGCTGCGCTCTCCGCCCGCGAGCTCGACGCGCTCGATGGCGTGGTCACCGGCTGCGCGCTCGCGATCGCCGACACCGGGACGATCGTGCTCGACGGCGCCCAGGCCTCAGGCCGCCGCGCGCTGACGCTCGTGCCCGACCTCCACGTCTGCGTCGTCCACGAGGAGCAGATCGTCGCCTCCGTGCCCGACGCCGTCGACCGCCTCGCCGAGGCGGCCCGCGCCGGGCGCCCGATCACGCTGGTGTCGGGGCCGTCGGCGACGTCGGATATTGAGCTCGATCGGGTGGAGGGGGTTCACGGTCCCCGGCGCCTGGAAGTGCTCGTCGTAGCGCCAGCGCCGCGAGCATGACGATGAACGGGTCGATCCCCGTCCGGTAGCGCGGCGTCTCCACCACCAGGAAGACGACGCTCAGGTACAGCAGGAGCGGGACCATCCACACGAACAGCGGCGTCCGCCGCGCCGCCTTGGTGAACGCGCCCGCGATCGCCAGCAGCGTGAAGACCCAGAAGCAGTAGACGCCCGCCATCGCCCAGCCCGGGCTGACGCTGATCGTCGAGGCGGTGTGGCGCGACCAGTCCAGGCCGCCGAGCTCGAACATCCGCAGCGTCGTCCACTCCGCGACCTTCGCCACGTAGGTCGGGTGCTTGCGGATATAGGCCTTCGACCGCGTCCGCAGGATGTCCTCGATCTCCGGCTCGGGCGTCGTCTTGATGTGCGCGTAGATGTCCTGGTACTCAGGGATGTGGAAGATCGCGCGCCACGACGCCGGGTTCTTCTTGTCGAGCCGCGCCTGGTCGTTGTAGGTGCCGGCCAGCGCGGAGCCGAGCTGGGTCGAGACCGGGATGAAGCGGTCGAACACGATCGCGTTGCGGATCGTCCACGGCGACACCGTGACCAGCGCGAGCGCCACCAGCAGCGCCGGAGCGGCCAGCGCGCGCACCGACCAGCGCGGCCGCACCGTCCACACCGCGAGCCCGAGCGGCAGCAGCAGCACGAGCGCGTTCGCGCGCGTCAGGCAGGTCAAGCCCGCGAGCACGCCCGAGACCACCACCCAGCGCCAGCGGTGGGTCGAGCGCCGGTGCTGGATCGCCGCCGCCAGCGCGCCCAGTAGCAGCAGCGCGAACAACGGCTCCGACATCACCGAGGCGCCGACCAGGATCAGGGGGACGTAGATCGCCCCGCCGAGCATGGCCAGCAGCGCCACTCGCCGCCCCCACAGCTGCCGCGCGACGATGAAGATCATCGCCACGATCAGCGTCCCGATGATGATCCCCAGGATGCGCGCCGTGACCACGCGCTGGTGCTCCGTGCCGTGCTCGACGCCCGTGACCTTGTAGACCCCGGCCAGCAGCACCGGGTATGCGGGCGGGCGGAAGGCGGTCTCCCGCCCCGGCGCGCGCGAGTACGGCCAGCCGTCGCCGCTCGCGATCGAGACCGCGGCCTTGTCGTAGTCGAGCGCGTCGTGGACGAGCTCGTAGCCGGGGGTGGCGACCATGTAGCCCACGCGCAGCAGGAGCGCGAGCAGCAGGATGAGCCAGGCGGCGGTCGGGAGGGGGTTCTTCATGAACTCTTATGCGGCTCTCCGGCCGCTCTTAGACGGGGAGCGGATGCTCGCGCCCATGTTCTACCTCGGCTACATGCTGTCGGAATTACGGCGCCGGAAGGGCCGTACCCTCCTCACCGCGCTCGGCCTCGGCGTCGGCGTCGGCCTCGTCGTCACCGTCAGCGCCCTCAGCAAGGGCGTCGACGACGCCCAGCAGAAGGTCCTCAAGCCGCTGACCGGCGTCGGTACCGACATGTCGGTCACCCGCCCGCTCAAGTTCGGGCAGAACGGCCCGCAGATCCCCGGCGGGCTCTCGGCGGCCGAGCGCAAGCAGCTCCAGCAGGAGAACGGCCCCCGGCGCTTCAACCTCGCCAACCAGGCGAAGCCGGGGGAGAAGTTCACCCGCACGGACTTCACGTCCGCCGCGCAGCTCAGCTTCCCGGCCTCTCAGGTCGCGAAGATCGCGCAGCTCAACGGGGTCGACGCGGCGTCTGGCAGCCTCACGCTCAACGCCGTGACGGTGAAGGGCACGGTGCCGAAGAACGGCTTCCAGCGGCCGCAGCAGGGCCCGCCGGGCACCCAGCCGCAGGGCGGCGGCCAGCAGCAGACCGCCGGGCGCGCGCCGTTCGACATCGACTCGCTCAGCGTCACCGGGGTCGACGAGAGCAAGCCCGAGCTCGCCGCCGTGAACGGGTTCCACGCCGGCTCCGCCCGCGAGGCCGTGCTCAACGAGTCCTACGCCCGCCGCAACAGCCTGAGCAAGGGCGACACGATCTCGCTCGGCGGCAAGAAGTTCACGATCATCGGCCTGGCGAGCTCGCCGCTCGGCGGCCAGGCCTCCGACGTCTACGTCAAGCTCGCGCAGCTGCAGAAGATCAGCGACCGCGCGGGCCGCGTCAACAGCCTCCAGGTGCGCGCGAAGTCGACCGATGACGTCGCGGCGGTCGAGAAGTCGATCAAGGCGACGATGAGCGGCGCGTCCGTCACGACCGCCTCCGACCTCGCCGACCGCGTCGGCGGCTCGCTCAAGGACGCGAAGAACCTGTCGGGCAAGCTCGGCACGGCGCTGACGATCGTCGCGCTGGTGGCGGCGTTCCTGATCGCGACGCTGCTGACGCTCTCCTCGGTGACGAAGCGGATCCGCGAGCTCGGCACGCTCAAGGCGCTCGGCTGGCCCGGCCGCACGGTCGTGCGCCAGGTCACCGGCGAGTCGGTGCTGCAGGGCCTGCTCGGCGGCGTCCTCGGCGCGCTGATCGGGATCGGCGGCGCCGCGCTCGTGACCGCGCTGGCGCCCACGCTCGAAGCCACCGTGGCGGCGCCGCAGCGCGCGGGTGGGCCGGGCGGCGGTCCCGGTGGCGGCGCCGTCTTCGGCCTCGGCCGCGCCGCCGACGCCGTCACGTCGGGCACCGAGAAGATCGCGCTCAGCGCGCCCGTCGACGTCGGCCTGATCGCGCTCGCGATCGGCCTCGCGCTGCTCGGCGGCCTGATCGCCGGCTCGGCCGGAGGCCTGCGCGCCTCACGGCTGCGCCCCGCCGACGCCCTCCGCCACATCGACTGAGGAGACCCATGACTCCGCTGTACGCCCTCCACGACGTCCACCGCAGCTACGGCTCGATCAACGCCGTCGACGGGGTCGACCTCGAGGTCCAGCCCGGCGAGTTCGTCGTCATCGCCGGGCCGTCGGGCTCGGGCAAGACCACGCTGCTGCAGCTGCTCGGCGCGCTCGACCGGCCGTCGGGCGGCCGCGTCGAGTTCGAGGGCAAGGACCTCGCGCGCATGGGCGACGGCGAGCTGGCGGCGCTGCGGCGCGACACGCTCGGCTTCATCTTCCAGCAGTTCAACCTGATCCCGACGCTGACCGCGCAACAGAACGTTGAGGCGGCGCTGGCGCCGCGCAGGTTCAAGAGCGCGGAGCGGCGGCGGCGGGCGGCCGCGCTGCTCGAGCACGTCGGGCTGGAGCCGCGGGCTTCGCACCTGCCGTCGCAGCTGTCGGGTGGCGAGCAGCAGCGCGTGGCGATCGCGAGGGCGCTCGCCAACGGCCCGCGCGTGCTGCTCGCCGACGAACCGACCGGCAACCTCGACACGGCGACGGGCGAGGACATCGTCGCCCTGCTCACCCGATTGTCGGCGGACGAGGGGCTGTCGGTGATCCTGATCACGCACGACCCCTCGATCGCCGAGGCCGCGGGGCGCGTCGTGCGGATGCGCGACGGCCGCATCCTCGAGGCGGTCGCCGCCGGATGAGGATCCTCGTCGTGGACGACGAGCCGGCGCTGCGCTCCTCGCTCGAGCGCGCGCTGGGGCTCGACGCCTACGACGTGGAGCTCGCGGAGGACGGCAACGCGGCGCTCGACCGCCTGGCGGCCGCGCCGGTCGACGCGGTCGTGCTCGACGTGGCGATGCCGAGGCTCGACGGGCTCGAGGTCTGCCGCCGGCTGCGCGCGGCCGGCGACCGCACCCCGGTGCTGATGCTGACCGCGCGCGACGCGATCGACGACCGCGTCGACGGGCTCGACGCGGGCGCCGACGATTACCTGGTCAAGCCGTTCGCCCTGCGCGAGTTGCGGGCGCGGCTGCGCGCGCTGCTGCGGCGGGTCGAGGAGCCATGCTCGCCCGACCTGAGCTTCGCCGACCTCGTGCTCGATCCGCGCGCCCACCAGGTCTGGCGCGGCGAGCGCGCGCTGGAGCTCTCGCGCACCGAGCACGCGCTGCTGCAGGCGTTCCTCGAGCACCCGCGCCAGGTGCTCAGCCGCTCGCAGCTGTTCGAGCGCGTGTGGGGCTACGACTTCGGCGCCACCTCCAACGCGCTCGGCGTCTACATCGGCTACCTGCGGCGCAAGACCGAGGCGGACGGCGAGCCGCGGCTGCTGCACACCGTGCGCGGGGTCGGCTACGTGCTCAGGGAGACGTAGTGGTCCCTGCCGTGGCCTTGCACTCGAGCGCCCGCCGATCTCGGGTGGAAGGTCGCGGGAGGGGCCACTAATGGGCCTGCGCGGGCGGCTGACGCTGCTGGCGGCCGGCGCCGTCGGGATCACGGTCGTGCTCGCCTCGGTGGTCTGTTACCTCGTCATGCGCCACGAGCTGCGCGCGCAGGTCGACGACGCGCTCGGGCGCCAGGGCGGGCTCGTGGTCCGCAGCGACCGCGTCCCCGCCATCAGCGGCGCGCTGCGCGATCGCTTCACGATCCAGGTCCCGGCGCCGCCGCCGCGCGCGGGCGGCTCAGCGCCCTACGTGCAGATGCTCAGCGCGACCGGCAAGGTCAAGGGCCGCTTCGACCCGGGCCTGCCGGCGATCCCGGTGACGGCGCGCGACAAGGCGGTGGCGGCGGGCAAGGCCAAGGGCTACGAGGTCGACCGCGTGATCGACGGCGACCACGTGCGGGTCAGCACGGTGCCGACCCCGGGCGGCGGTGCCTTCCAGCTCGGGCGCAGCCTCGCCGGCGTCGACTCGACGCTGTCGCGCCTGCGCTGGCTGCTGCTCGCGCTGTGCCTGGCCGGCACCGCGCTCGCCGCCGCGCTCGGGCGCCTCTTCTCGCGGCCCGTCATCCAGCCGGTCACCGACCTCACCGAGGCGGCCGAGCACATCACCGCGACCGAGGACCTGGCACGGCGGGTGGATGCCCGCGGCAGCGACGAGGTGGGGCGGATGGCGGCCCGCTTCAACACGATGCTCGACACGCTCGAGGGCTCGGTCGCGGCCCAGCGCCGGCTGGTCGCCGACGCGTCGCACGAGCTGCGCACGCCGGTCACCAGCCTGCGCACCAACATCGAGGTGCTGCTGGCGGGCGAGGACCTGCCGGAGCCGGCGCGGCGGCGGCTGCTCGAGGACGTGCGCGAGCAGACCGAGGAGCTGAGCGGGCTGATCACCGACGTGATCGAGCTCGCCCGCGGCGAGGTGCCGCTCTCCGGCACCGAGGACGTGCGGCTCGACGAGATCGCGGCGGTGACCGCCGGGCGCGTGGGCCGCTCGCATCCCGACGCGCGCTTCGAGCTCGATCTGCAGCCGAGCGTGGTCGAGGGGCTGCCCGACCGGCTCGCCCGCGCGGTCGGCAACCTGCTCGACAACGCGGCGAAGTACGGGCCGCCGGGCGGCGTCGTGGAGGTGCGCGTGCGCGACGGCGAGGTCGCCGTGCGCGACCACGGGCCGGGCGTGCCCGGTGCCGAGGCGCCGTTCGTGTTCGATCGCTTCTACCGCGGCGACGGCGCCCGCGGCCGCCAGGGCTCCGGCCTCGGGCTGGCGATCGTGCGCCAGGTCGCCGAGTCGCACGGCGGCGGCGTGACGGTCGAGGCGGCGCCGGGCGGCGGCGCGCTCTTCCGCCTGCGGCTGCCGGTTGAGGAAACCCTTACGACACCCTCACGGAGGTCACAAGAATCAGGAGTTGAGTGACGGTCATGAAGCCCGTCCTCGCCACACTGACCGGCGCGGTCGCCACGGCCGCCGCATGCCTCGCCATCTTCGTCCTGGTGTCGCCGTCCGGGCCTTCGACCAGCAACACCCCGGCCACGCCCACGAGCACGGTGTCAATGAAGCCGGCCCCGTCGCTCGCCGAGCTCTACGCGCGCTCCCAGGACGCCGTCGCCTACGTGCAGACGCAGAAGGGCAGCGGCTCCGGCTTCCTCGTCTCCAAGAGCGGTCAGATCGTCACCAACGAGCACGTCGTCGACGGCGCCAGCCGTGTCACCGTCCGCTTCGGCGAGCACGGCAAGGCGCTGCCGGCGCGTGTCGTCGGCCAGGACGCCACCGACGACCTCGCGGTGCTCGACGTCGCCGACAGCGCGGTGGCGAAGATCACGCCGCTGACGCTCGGCAGCTCCTCGGCCCTCCGGGTCGGCCAGCCGGCGATCGCGATCGGCTCGCCGTTCGGCCTCTCCGGCACGCTGACCTCCGGCGTCGTCTCCGCCCTCGGCCGCGACATCCAGTCGCCCAACGGCCACACGATCTCCGGCGTCGTCCAGACCGACGCGGCGATCAACCCCGGCAACTCCGGTGGCCCGCTGCTCGACGCGACCGGCCAGGTGATCGGGATCAACTCCCAGATCGCCAGCGAGTCGGGCTCCAACAGCGGCGTCGGCTTCGCGATCCCGGTCGACACGGTCCGCCGGGTGCTGACGAACCTCGAGGCCTAGTAGGCCGTCGTACGGGCGCGGTGGCGGGGCCGCGCCTTGTACCGCGGCAGGCTCCCGCGGTTCCAGAGGATGTTGTCGATGACCGCCGCGTTGAGGTCGGGGCGCGCCTCGACCAGCAGCTCGACCGCGGTCAGCGCGCAGGCGCGGATCTCGACCTCCTCGGGTGAGTCGTGCTCGAGCAGGAAGCCCGCGTCGATGCGGCCGACCAGCCGCTCGTCGAACTCGAGCACGCCGTCGAGCCGCAGCACGTGCGGCACCAGGTTGTCGGCGAACAGCGTCAGGCGGTCGAGGTCGTCGGTGGGCGCGATGCCGGCCAGGTGGAGGTCGGCGGCGGCGATCTGGGCGCGCTTGTAGAACGGCACCGGCTCGCCCTCGTAGTGCGAGACGTCCCGCCACGTCGGCCACGTCGCGAGCGTCTCGGCCAGCCGCTCGGCCGAGCCGTCGGCGGAGTTGACCAGGCCCAGGAAGCGCCCGAAGTACTCGACCGTGATCCGGTCGCCGAGCTCGCGCAGCGCGCGGCAGAACAGCGCCATCAGCTCGTGCTCGGGCTCCTGCCCGAACGTCTCGGCGACCTGGCGCGGCTCGAGCGTGGTCAGCTCCGCCGCCGTCCACGGCCCGCGGGCGCGCAGCCCGGCTTCGATCGTCCGGTAGCCCGACAGCCCCGACCGCTTGCGCAGAGTCGGGAACCAGCCGGAGCCGAAGTTGATCGCGTTCAGGGTGAGCGAGAACGCGGCGCGCTCCTCCAGCGACGCGCCCTCGATGTCCGGCGCCGGCGGGGCCTGCGGCGGCAGCGTGCGCGCGTAGTGCTCGATCGCGGCTTCGACGATGCGCACGTGCTGCGCCTGGGCCGCGACGCGGCCGCAGGCCGAGCGGATCTCGTCGAGCAGCGGCGTCAGGCCACGTCCTCCGTGTCGTGCATGGCGATGTAGGCCTCGTTGGCCCGGCCGGGGAGCCCGGCGTCCGCGAGCAGGCCGGCGAGGTCGGGCGAGGACGCGGTCCAGCGGACCTTGCCGTCGCGCACCCGATGCCGGGTGGGTGGACATAATTCCTGCGCGAGTCCTCCAGCCTCCCGCCGCGCTGGACGCGGATCCGGCCACGCACCGCGACGACGTCCCCGTGCGACCAGATCCCGAGCCGGATCGACTGGACGCGGATGCCCTGCGCGAGCGCCCGCTCGACGTCGGCGCGGTACTCGGCGGTCGAGCGGAACACGCTCTGGCTCGACGAGTGCGGCCGCCAGACCGCGTCGTCGGCGGCCCAGCGGAGGATGCCCGGGAGGCCTTCGCGGTCGTAGTCGTTCCACATCCCGAGCACGATCGCCTCGTTCTCGCTGCTCACGGCGCCGCCGAGGTCATCGCGCCGTGGCGCTCGATCTGCTCGAGCGAGACGTCGCGGTCGGCGAGCTGCCACTCGACGGTCATGTCGATCGCGGCCGCGAGATCCCACGGGGAGGCCCAGCCGAGGCGCGTGCGGGCGCGGGTGGAGTCGATGCTGGGGATCGCGGCCTCGTGGCGCGGCGGGTGCTCGGCGGTGCGGACGTCGAGGCCGCCCGGCCACGCCGCGCTGACCCGCTCGGCGATCCAGCCGACGGTCTGCGGCTCCTCGTCAGGGCCGAAGTTGAACGCGGTGGCGAACGAGGGATCGCCGGCGAGCCGCTCGGCAAGCAGCAGGTAGCCCTCGAGCGGGTTGAGGACGTGCTGCCAGGGGCGGCGGGCGTCGGGCGCGCGGATCTCGATCGGCTCGCCGCGCTGCCCGGCGCGGATCAGGTCGGGGAGCAGGCGGCCCGGCGTGGCGTCGCCGCCGCCGATCACGTTGCCGGCGCGGACGCTGGCCACCGGGAGCCCGAGCGAGTCGCGGAACGCGGCGATCACGAGCTCCTGCGCCGCCTTGGAGCTCGAGTAGGGGTCGTACCCGCCGAGCCGGTCGTCCTCGCGGTAGGGGCGCTCGGCGCCCTGGTCGAGGTAGCACTTGTCCGACGTGACGCCGATGACCGCCTCCACGTCTTGGGTCTCGCGGAGCGCCTGCAGGACGGTGGCGGTGCCGACCACGTTGACCGCGTAGACCGCGGCGGGATCCTCGTAGCCGAGCTGCACTGTCGCGAGGCTCGCGAGGTGGAAGACGACCTCGGGGCGCGCCGCTCGCACCGCGGCGCGGACCGCCGCGGCGTCCGTGACGTCCCCGCCCTCGCGGCGCGAGAAGCCGCTCACCTCGGCGCCCAGCGCCTCCAGCCAGAGCGTCAGCCAGCGGCCCTTGAAGCCGGTATGGCCGGTGACCAGGACCCGCCGCCCTGACCAGAACGCGGGGTCGGGCACGGCGCGCGGCATGGCCGCACTCTATGCGACGATCCGCGCGTGGCCACGCTGCGGATCCTCGGCGCCGGAGGGTGGATCCCGACGGCCACCCACGCCACCTGCTCCGCTCTCCTGCGCGACGGTGACGCGGCCGTCCTGATCGATGCGGGCACGGGTCTCCAGCGCCTCGTCGCGGACCGCTCGCTGCTCGAGGGGGTCGAAACGCTCGACCTCGTGCTGACCCACTTCCACCTCGACCACGTGGTCGGCCTCGGCTACATGCCGGGGCTGCGCGGCGCCGGCGGCTGCCCGCCGCGCATCTGGGGCCCGGGCGCGGCGGTGTTCGGCGGCTCGACCGACGAGGTGCTGCGGCGCGCTTTCACGCCGCCGTTCGCGGACGCAGACTACGGGCTGGTCGCGCGCGAGGTGCGCGAGCTGGCGGTCGGCGAGCAGCAGGTCGGGCCCTTCACGGTCACCGCCCGCCGCCAGGAGGGCCACAGCACGCCGACGCTGGCGCTGCGCTTCGACGACCTCTGCACCTACTGCACGGACACGCCCTACGACGCGGGCAACGCCGGGCTCGCCCGCGGCTCGCGCGTGCTGCTGCACGAGGCGTGGGCGACCGAGGGCGCGCTGGAGCAGACGCCGATCCACTCGTCAGGCCGCGACGCCGCGCGCGTGGCGATCGAGGCCGGCGTGGAGCGGCTGATGCTCATCCACCTGCACCCGCTGACCGGGCACGAGGCGGTGCTGGACGAGGCGCGGAGCAGGTTCGCGGCGGCCGAGCTCGCCTCCGACGGCCTGCTGATCGAGCTCTAGCTCCAGACCTTCCAGGGCGCGTCGCCCGCGGCCCACAGGCGGTTGAGCTCGGTGAACTCGCGGAACGTGTCCATCCCCATCCAGAAGCCGCTGTGCGGGAAGACGGCGAGCTCGCCGTCGCGGGCCAGCTGCTGGAGCGGCGCGCGCTCGAACATCAGCTCCGGGTCGTCGTCGAGGTAGTCGAAGAACTCGCGCTGGAAGACGAAGAAGCCGCCGGAGACGTAGCCCTCGGCGGTGCTGGGCTTCTCGTCGAACTCGGTGACGACGCCGTCGGCGACCTTCATCTCGCCGTAGCGCGAGGTCGGGTGGACGCCGGTGACGGTGCCGATGCGGCCGTGGGAGCGGTGGAAGTCGACGAGCGCCTCGATGTCGACGCTGCCGAGGCCGTCGCCGTAGGTGAGGATGAAGGTGTCGGTGTCGACGTACCGGCGCACGCGGTGGATGCGGCCGCCGGTGCCGGTCTCGAGGCCGGTCTCGGCCAGCGTGACCTCCCAGTCCTCCTCGCCGTTGGTGTGGAAGGTGGGCGGGCCGGGGTCGCCGAGGCGGACGGTGAGGTCGGCGATCTGCTCGCGGTAGCGGAGGAAGTACTCCTTGATCAGCCAGCTCTTGAAGCCGAGGCAGAGCACGAAGCGCTTGCTCCCGTGGTGGCTGAACAGCTTCATGATGTGCCACACGATCGGGCGCTCGCCGATGCCGACCAGCGGCTTGGGGACGCGCTCGGTCTCCTCACGCAGGCGGGTGCCCATGCCACCGGCGAGGATCACCACCGGCATCCGCTCGAGCGGCGTGTCGCGGCCGCTCATGCGGGCACGCGGCGACGAAGCGTGTCGTCGAGCTCGCCGGCGTCCACGAGTTGTTGCAGGCGGGGGAGGCGCTGGAAGCGCGGGGAGAGGAAGTCGTCGAGGTCGAGCTCGTGCGCGGTGTACGCGGCGAGGATCTCGTCGATGCCGGCTCGGACGGTCCAGCGCGGCTCGAACAGCCGCGCCTGCTTGCCGAAGTCGACGCGGTAGGAGCGCGTGTCGGGGCCTGCGCCGGGCGCGAGCGTCACCCGGGCGCCGGTGGCCTGCTCGACCATCCGGGCGATGTCGCGGATCTGGTGGTTGTCCTCGTCGCGGCCGATGTTGAAGGCCTCGTTGTGGACGTGGTCCTGCGGCGCCTCGAGCGCGGCGACGAAGGCGCGCGAGATGTCCTCGACGTGGGCGAGCGGGCGCCACGGCGTGCCGTCGGACTGCATCCGCACCTCGCCGGTCGCGTAGGCGTAGGCGACGAGGTTGTTGACCACGATGTCGCCGCGCATGCGGGGCGAGACGCCGTAGGCGGTGGCGTTGCGGAGGAAGACGGGGGAGAAGCCGGGGGTGGCGAGCGCGGCGATGTCGCGCTCCGCGAGCACCTTCGACTCGCCGTAGGGCGTGACGGGATGGAAGTTCGCGCTCTCGTCGAGCGGGGTGTCGCCGGCGCCGGCGCCGTAGGTGCTGCACGAGCTCGAGTAGAGGAAGCGCGGGACGCCGGCCTCGCGGGCGGCGCGCGCCAGGTCGACGCTCGCGTGGTGGTTGACCGCGAAGGTGATCTCCGGGGCGAGGTTGCCGAGCGGATCGTTGGAGAGGGCGGCGAGGTGGATGACGGCGTCGAAGCCGTCGAGCTCCTCGGCGGTGACGTCGCGGATGTCGGCCTCACGCGCGGGGAGCTCGGGGATGTCGCCGAACGCGTGGTTCGCGAACAGGCTGGTGTCGAGCCCGTGCGGCTCGTGGCCGGCTGCGGCCAGCAGCGGGGTCAGGACGGTGCCGATGTAGCCGTCGTGGCCGGTGACGAGGACCTTCACGTGACGCGGTCCGCGATCAGCCGCGCGAGCGCGAGCGAGGACGTGGCGGCGGGAGAGGGGGCATTGCGGACATGGAGCGCGCGCTCGGTCTCCGAGACGACGAAGTCGTCGACGAGGCTACCGTCGCGGCCGAGGGCCTGGGCGCGCACGCCGGCGGGGCCGGGGAGGACGTCGGCGGGCGTCAGCTCGGGGATGTAGCGGGCGCCGTCGCGGACCAGCGCGCGCCGGTCGGCGGCGTGGCGCAGCTCGGTCAGGCCGGTGCGCCACCAGCGGCGGGCCATGCGGTAGGTGCCGCCCCAGGCGAGGGTGTCGCGGACGTCGGTGGCGGCGAAGCGGCGCTCGCTGTCGCGGGCGCCGGCCAGCAGCGCGGTCGGACCGACCAGCACCTCGTCGTCGGTGCCGCGGGTGAAATGGACGCCGAGGAAGGGGAGGTCCGGGTCGGGCACGGGGTAGACGAGCGCGCGCACGAGGTCGCGGCGTTCGGGCCGCATCCGCAGCCAGGCGCCGCGGAAGGGCACGATGCGGGGGTCGGGGTCGCCGCCCGCCGCGACGGCCAGCCGGTCCGACCAGGCACCGGCGCAGAAGACTGCGAAGCGCGCGCGGCTCTCGCCCATGCTGTGGCGGACGCAGAGCCGGTTGGCGCGCAGGTCCGCGCTCTCGACCGCACAGCCGGTGACGACCTCGCCGCCGGCCGCCTCGACGTCCTTGGCGAACTCGCGGGCCACGGCCTGGAAGTCGACCACCGCGGTGGCGGGGGAGTGGAGCGCGTCGACGCCGCTGACGTGCGGCTCGAACTCCGCGATCTCCTCTTTGCGGAGACGCTTCAGCCCCGGCACGCCGTTGGCGCGGCCACGGCGCTCGAGCTCGTCGAGCCGCGGGACCTCGCCCTGGTCGAGCGCCACGATCAGCTTCCCGTCCTGGCGCGCCGGGATTCCGCGCTCCTGGCAGTACGCGAGCAGCTCCGGCGCGCCCTCGGTGCACAGGCGCGCCTTCAGCGAGCCGGGCTTGTAGTAGATGCCGGCGTGCACGACGCCCGAGTTGTGGCCGGTCTGGTGAGAGCCGATGTCGTGCTCGCGCTCGAGCACGGAGACGCTCCGGCCCGGGTGGCGGGCCAGCAGCTCACGCGCGACCGCCAGGCCGATGATCCCCGCTCCCACCACGATGATGTCCGGCTCCTCCCGCGGCAAGGCGGCGATGCTAGATGGTCGACCCCACGACCCCCGTACCCGTCTGCACGCGTCCCGCGGCGCAGGGCCGCACCCGCCGGAAGGGGGAGGTGGCGCTGCCACGATCCCCCTTCGGCGTGCACGCCCCTGCATCCACGGGTCACGCACATCCGGGCACGGCGGCCGCGCGGTCGACCATCTGGATGGTCCGCCCGGCTCGGTACCGTGGATCGGCATGCCCGAGGCGGCCCAGGACCCGAGGATCGACGAGCTGCTGGCGGGTCTCAACCCGCCCCAGCGTGACGCCGTCGTGCACGGCGAGGGCCCGCTGCTGATCTTGGCGGGCGCCGGCTCGGGCAAGACGCGCGTGCTGACCCACCGCATCGCCTACCTGATGCGCACCAAGCAGGCGCGCGCGGACGAGATCCTGGCGATCACGTTCACCAACAAGGCCGCCCAGGAGATGCGCGAGCGGGTCGAGCTCCTCGTCGGCCGCGCCACCCGCGCGATGTGGGTGATGACGTTCCACTCCGCGTGCGCGCGGATGCTGCGAGCCGACGCCCACCGGCTCGGCTACACGCGCCAGTTCACGATCTACGACGCGGCCGACCAGCGGCGCCTGATCAAGCGCTGCCTCGACGACCTCGACATCGACGCCAAGCGCTTCACCCCGCGCGCGATGCAGTCCCAGATCTCGGACGCGAAGAACAAGCTCCGCTCGTCCGAGGACTACCGCCAGCTCGTCGGCTCCTACTTCGAGCAGACGGTCGCCGACGTCTACGAGCAGTACGAGCGCGAGCTCCACCGCATGAACGCGATGGACTTCGACGACCTCCTCGTCCGCTCCGTGAACCTGCTCGAGCTCTTCCAGGAGGTCCGCGACCGCTACGCGGCCGCCTTCCGCTGGATCCTCGTCGACGAGTACCAGGACACCAACCACGCCCAGTACCGCTGGCTCCAGCTGCTCGCTTCGGAACATCGGAACTTAGCCGTAGTCGGCGACGATTCGCAGGCGATTTACGGCTTTAGGGGCGCAGATATTAAGAACATCCTCAATTTCGAGGATGATTACCCCGAAGCGAACGTCATCAAGTTGGAGCAGAACTATCGCTCCACCCAGACGATCCTCTCAGCGGCGAACGGGGTCATCGCCAACAACCGCGGCCAGGTCTCGAAGAACCTCTGGACCGATCTCGGCGAGGGCGACCCGATCAAGGTCCGGGAGCTCTCAGACGAGCACGCCGAGGCGCGCTACGTCGCCGCCGAGATCGAGCGGATGGTCGACGAGGGCGTGAGCCGTGAGGAGATCGCCGTCTTCTACCGGACCAACGCGCAGTCGCGGGTGCTCGAGGACATGCTCGTGCGGGCGCAGATCGGCTACCAGGTCATCGGCGGCACGAAGTTCTACGAGCGGGCGGAGATCCGGGACGCGGTGGCGTACCTCACCTTCCTCGCCAACCCGCAGGACGCGCAGTCGTTCACGCGCGTCGCCAACTCGCCGAAGCGCGGGCTGGGGCAGACGTCGCTCTCCCGCGTCCTCAGCCACTCGGACACCATGGGCATCACCGTCTGGGAGGCGGCGGAGCAGCCGGAGACCGTCCCCGGCCTGGGCACCGCGGCGCAGAAGGCGCTCGGGCGCTTCATGTCGACGATGGTGCGGCTGCGCGAGCGGATGGAGAGCGCCCCCGTCGGCGACCTGCTCGACGAGCTGCTGCGCGAGACCGGCTACTACGACGCGCTCGAGGCCGAGCGGACGATCGAGGCCCAGGGCCGGCTCGAGAACCTCCAGGAGCTCGTGCGGGTCGGCCGTGAGTACGACGCGCTGGCCGAAGAGGGGAGCGTTGGCGAGTTCCTGCAGCAGATCGCGCTGATCGCCGACGTCGACTCGCTGCGCGACGAGGAGGGGCTCGTGACGCTGATGACCCTCCACAACGCCAAGGGCCTGGAGTTCCCGATCGTGTTCATGATCGGGATGGAGGACGGGATCTTCCCCCACAGTCGCGCGCTCGACGAGGGCGATCTCGAGGAGGAGCGCCGGCTCGCCTACGTCGGCCTCACCCGCGCGATGCGCGACGTGACGCTCACCTACGCGCGCCGCCGCAACTCGTTCGGCGCCCAGTCCTACGGCATGCGCTCGCGCTTCATCGACGAGATCCCGCGCGAGCTGACCGACCAGGAGGACAAGCAGGCGGTCGGCGCCGGCTGGGCCCCGGGCCGCGTCGCCTCGTGGTCGAACGCCGCGGCCGCCACCGCCGAGGTGCACCCCGACACCGCGGGCACGGTCTTCCGCATGGGCGACGACGTCATCCACGCCGCCTTCGGCGAGGGCGTCGTCACCGCCACCGAGCCGGGCGGCATCGTGGTCGTGCGCTTCGCCGGCGACGGCAGCGAGCGCAAGCTGATGGCCGACTACGCCCCGATCAAGAAACGTTGACATTTCCCTGAGGAAGCCTCCCTACGCTGCGGAGATGCACCATCGCCGCGGCATCTGGCTCACGCTCCTCGCCATCGCGGCGTTCGCGGCGGTCGTGGCGCTCGTCCCGCCGCTGCGGGAAGGCGTCGCCAGCGTGCTGAGCGGCGACGCCGCGCAACTCCGCACCGAGCTGCGCGACCTCGGCGCGGGCGGAGCGCTCGTGCTGGCCGGGCTGATGCTCGTGCACGCGGTCGTGCCCTTCCCGTCCGAGCTGCTCAACGCGGCGGCCGGCTTCGTCTACGGCTTCTGGCTCGCGCTCCCGCTCGTGCTCGCCGGCTGGCTCGTCTCGGCGCTCGCGACCTACGCGATCGGCCGCGGCGCCGGGCGGCCGCTGCTGCTGCGGCTCGTGGGGGAGGAGCGGCTGGAGGAGGGGTCGCGGCTGATCGAGCGCAGCGGCCGGACCGGGCTGCTCGCCGCGCGCCTGATCCCGGTCGTGCCCTACAGCCTCGTCGGCTATGTCTCCGGCGCCGCGGAGGTGCCGCTGTGGCGCTTCACGTGGACCACGGTCGTCGGCTCGATCCCGCTGTGCGCCGCCGTCGTCTACCTCGGCGGGCGGCTCGACTCGCTGTCGCCCACCGATCCCGGCGTGCTGGTCGCGATCGGCGCCTTCCTCAGCCTTCTCATCGGCGGCCGGGTGCTCGCCGGGAGAGTGCGCCGCCGCCACACGGCCTCAGCCGCCGCGTAGGGTCGGCGGCGTGCTGCGCCGCCTCCTGCTCCTCGCGTCTGCGATCGTCTTCGTCGACGCGATGTTCTTCGCGGCGATCGTGCCGCTGCTGCCGCAGTTCGCCGACGAGTACGACCTCAGCAAGACCGGCGCCGGGATCCTCGCGGCCGCCTACCCGGCCGGGACGCTGATCGGCTCGCTGCCCGGCGGCTGGCTCGCGGCGCGGCTGGGCGTGCGTGCGACCGTCGTCGTGGGCCTCACGCTCCTCATCGCGTCCTCGATCACGTTCGCGTTCGCCAACAGCATCGTCGTGCTCGACATCGCGCGCTTCGTCCAGGGGCTCGGCTCGGCGGCGTCCTGGGCGGGCGCGCTCGGCTGGCTGATCGGCGCGGCGCCGCGCGAGCGCCGCGGCGAGATGATCGGCTCGGCGATGGGCGCCGCGATCGTCGGCGCGCTGCTCGGCCCGGTGCTCGGCGCCGCCGCGGCGGGACTCGGCACCGAGACCGTCTTCACCGCGGTCGCCGTCGCGGCGGGCGGCCTGCTCGTCTGGGCCCTGCTCACGCCCGCGACCCAGCCGCCGCCGCAGACGCCCATGCGCAAGGTGCTCGCCGGCCTGAGCGACCCGCGGATCGCGACCGGGATGTGGATCGTGATCCTCGTCGGGCTGATGTTCGGCACGCTCGACGTGCTCGCGCCGCTGCGGCTCGACGAGCTCGGCGCGTCGGCGGCCGGGATCGGGGCGACGTTCGTCGCGTCCGGCGCGCTCGAGGCCACCATGAGCCCCTACTTCGGCCGCCTCTCGGACCGCCACGGCCGGGTCCTGCCGTGCCTCGTCGGCCTCGGCGCCTCCGGCCTCGCGATCGCCCTGCTGCCGTGGCCGGCGGCGCTGGTGCTGCTGGTGCCGCTGCTCGTCCTGACCGGCCCGAGCATCGGGATCCTGTGGACGCCGTCGATGGCGATGATCTCCGACGGCGCCGACGGGATCGGCATCGACCAGGGCTACGCCGTTGCGCTGATCAACCTCGCGTGGTCGACCGGGCAGACGCTCGGCGCGGCGGGCGGCGCGCGCCTCGGCCAGACCTACGGCGACGCGTTGCCGTACCTGCTGTTGTCCGCCGCCTGCGCGGTCACGTTCGCCGCGCTCGCCCGCCCGCGGGCGGCGACGGCGCTGGCATAGCCGCGAGCAGTTCCGGCCAGAAGCGGCGCGGGACGGTCGCGTGGCCGAAGCCGTCGAGCGCGAGCAGCCGCGCGCCCGGGATCGCCGCGGCGAGCGCGCGCCCGTGCGCGAGCGGGAACATCGGGTCGGCCGTGCCGTGCACCACGACCGTTGGCGCCCGGATCTCGCCCAGGCGGTCGCGCACCAGGCGGCCCAGCTGGACCTCGAACGGGTGGCTGAGCTGCGTGGCGATGTCGTCGGCGTGCGCGGCTGCGTTCTCCGCGATCCGCGTCATGAGCTCCTCGTCGAACGCGTCGCCGCCGTACGGCCGCTCCAGCTCGACGAGATACCGCACAGTGGCGGCGCGGTCGCTCCAGTCCGGCGAGTCGGGGCCGCCCGAGAACAGGCCCTCGTCCGGGCCCGGGAGGTCGTCGTCCCCGAGCACGGTGGTCGAGATCAGCGCGAGGCCGTCGACGCGGTCGGGGTGCTCGACCGCGACGATCTGCGCGGTCATGCCGCCCTGGGAGACGCCGGCGAGCGTCGCCGCCGGCAGCTCGAGCGTGTCGAGGCAGGCGACGACGTCGGCGGCGAGGTCATTCAGCGAATACGTCCCCGGCGTGTCCGCGCGAGCGGACTTCCCGGCCTCGCGCGAGTCGACGCGGATCACGTGGCGGCCCGGGGCGGCGAGCCGTTCGCACAGCTCGGCGTCCCAGGCCGTCATGGAGTTGCCGGCGCCGTGCAGCAGCACCAGGGCCGGGTCGCCGGCCGCGCCGAACGTCTCGGCGTACAGCTCCCACGGCCCGTTCCTGAAGCGCATGCATCCGAGGCTAGCTCCGCGGCTTGCGGACGTGCCGGGGCTTGGGTCCGCCGCTCTCGACGAGGCGGCGGGTCTTCTCAACTGCGAGGTGAAGTGGAATCAACACGGACAACACCGTGGCGGCAACCGGGCATAAGTGCAAGCAGACCCACGCATTGATGGATAAGCTCCACTTATGTACGACGTTCGGCGGCTCCGCTCGCTGGTCGCGATCGCCGACGCCGGCTCGCTGACCGGCGCCGGTGCGGCGCTCGACTTCACCCAGCCCGCGATCTCCCAGCACCTCGCGGCGCTCGAGGCGGAGGTCGGCGCGCCGCTCGTCAACCGCTCGCGCAGCGGGGCGGAGCTGACCGCGGCCGGCGCGCTACTGGTCGAGCACGCCCGCGCCGCGCTCGACCGGCTGGCGCTGGCCGAGCTCCAGGTCGGCGAGCTGCTCGCGGGTGAGCAGCGCCGCGTGCGGATCGCAGCGCACTCCTCGTCCTTGGCCAGGCTCGTGCCGCTCGGGGTCGCCGAGCTGCACCGCGGGATGCCGGACGCCGACGTCACGGTCTCCGAATGCGGCCCGCTGAAGGCGCTGGCCAAGCTCGGGCGCGGCGACATCGACGTCGCCGTCACGTTCCGCCGCGTGGGCGCCGCGGCGCCCGAGGGCGTCGAGGAGCGCACGTTGCTCGAGGAATCGATGTACGTGGTGGTGCCGCGCCGCCACCCGCGCGCCGAGGCCGACGTGATCGAGCTGGCCGAGCTGCGCGACGACGCCTGGATCCAGGGCCCATCGGCGACCTCGCCGGGCCTGATCCGCGAGCTGTGCCGCGAGGCCGGCTTCGAGCCCCGGATCGCGTTCGAGAGCGACGACCCGCTGGCCACTCGCGGGATGGTCGCCGCCGGCCTCGCGGTCACGCTCGTGCCCGGCCTCACCAAGCTCGACACCGCGCGCGATCGCAACGTCTCCGTCCTCGCGCTGCGCGACCCGCCGCGGCGGCACGTGCTGGCGGCGATCGCGGCCGGCGGCCGCCACACGCAGGCCACGCGGGCGATGGTGGACGCGCTGGCGCGCGCCGGGGCTCGCACCGGCCGGGCCACCGTTAGATGATCGATTCCACGACCCCCGTACCCGTCTGCACGCGTCCCGCGGCGCAGGGCCGCACCCGCCGGAAGGGGGAGGTGGCGCTGCCACGATCCCCCTTCGGCGTGCACGCCCCTGCATCCACGGGTCACGCACATCCGAGCACGGCGGCCGCGGAATCGATCATCTAGCCTGCGGGGCATGGCGGCGCAGCTCATCGACGGCAAGGCGATTGCGGCCGAGGTGCGCGCCGAGGTCAAGCGCGAGGTCGCCGAGTGGGTCGCCGAGGGCCACGACGCGCCCGGGCTCGCGACCGTGCTGGTGGGCGACGACCCGGCGTCGGCGCTCTACGTCGGCAACAAGCAGAAGGCGTCGGCCGAGGTCGGCATCCAGGGCTTCGACCATCGCCTGCCGCAGGACGCGCCGCACGGCGAGGTCGAGGGCATCCTGCGCGACCTGGCCGCCGACCCGCGCGTGTCGGGGATCCTGCTCCAGCTCCCGACGCCGCCCCAGGTCGACGGCGCCGGCCTGGCCGCGCAGATCCCGCCGGGCAAGGACGTAGACGGCCTCACGCCGCTCTCCGCGGGAGCGCTCGCCCAGGGCCGGCGCGGGCTGCGGCCCTGCACGCCCTCGGGGATCATGGAGCTGCTGCGGCGCCACGACGTGCCGCTCCAGGGCGCCGAGGCGGTCGTGGTCGGGCGCTCCGACCTGGTCGGCCGCCCGGTCGCCGCGCTGCTGCTGGCCGCCAATGCCACCGTGACCGTCTGCCACTCCAAGACGCGCGACCTCGGTGAGGTCTGCCGCCGCGCCGACATCCTCGTCGCCGCCGTCGGGCGCCCCGGGCTGGTGCAGGGCGAGTGGATCAAGCCCGGCGCCACGGTGATCGACGTGGGCAGCCCTAAGGGTGACGTCGAGTTCGAGGCCGCCTCCGAGCGCGCGGGCCTGATCACGCCCGTCCCCGGCGGCGTCGGCCCGATGACGATCGCGATGCTGCTGCGCAACACGCTCCTCGCCGCCCGCGCCGCCGCCGAGGAGCCGGTGGGGGCCGGGTGGAGCTGAGCCGCCTCCGCCCGGGCGAGCTGATCGCCGCCGCCGGCGGGGTGGCGCTGCTCGTGGTGATGTTCCTCGACTGGTACGCGGCGGGCGGCACCACGTCCGTCGGCGGCCAGAGCATCACCGTCTCCGTCGGCATCACCGCCTGGGAGGCGTTCGGGATCACCGACATCCTGCTCGCGCTGGCGGCGCTGATCGCGATCGGGCTCGCGGTGCTCACCGCCACCCGCCGCAGCCCCGCGCTGCCCGTGGCCGCCAGCGTGATCACCGCCACGACGGGGATCCTCGCCACGCTGCTCGTCCTCTACCGGATCCTCAACCAGCCGGGCCCGAACGAGTTCATCGAGGTCAAGTTCCCGGCCTTCCTCGGCTTCCTGTGCGTGCTGGCGATCGCCGCCGGCGGCTGGCTCTCGATGCGCGACGAGCAGTGGGAGGACGCGCCGATGCCCACCGACGTGCGCCCGGCCCCGCCCGCCGAGGGCCCGCGCGAGCCCGCCCCGCCGCCCGAGGCCGAGCCGCGCGCCTAATATCAGCGGCCGCATGCTGAGCCGTGACCAGGTCCTGCACGTCGCCCGCCTCGCCCGCCTCGAGCTGACCGAGGCGGAGCTCGAGACGATGGCCCAGGAGCTCTCGGGCGTCCTCGACCACATCGAGAAGATCGGGGAGCTCGGCGACCTCGCCGACGTCGCGCCGACCTCGCACGTCGTCGAGGTGGAGAACGCGCTGCGCGCCGACGAGCCGCGGCCCTCGCTGCCGCGCGAGGTGATCCTGGCCGCCGCACCCGACCCGTCCGCCGACGGCTTCCGCGTCCCGAGCCCGGGCGCATCGCCCGACGCATGACCGAGCTGCTCGAGCTCACCGCCGCCCAGGCCGCGGAGGGCGTGCGCACCGGCGCGGTCGACCCCGGCGAGCTGTGGAGCGCCTACCGCGAGCGCGCGCTGGCGGACGAGCTGAACGCGTTCAGCTGGGTCTCCGGCGAGGTCACCCCGCCCGAGATCGACCGCAACTCGCCGCTCGGCGGCGTCCCGCTCGCGGTCAAGGACCTGTTCTGCACCGAGGGCATCCCGAGCCAGGCCGGCTCGAAGATCCTCGAGGGCTACCGGCCGCCCTACACGGCGACGGCGGTCGAGCGGCTCGTGTCCGCGGGCGCCCCGCTGCTCGCCAAGACGCACCAGGACGAGTTCGCGATGGGCTCCTCGACCGAGAACTGCGCGTACGGCCCGGTGCTCAACCCGTGGGACCGCTCGCGCGTGCCCGGCGGCTCCTCCGGCGGCAGCGCCGCCGCGGTCGCGGCCGGCGCGGCGCCGTGGGCGATCGGCACCGACACCGGCGGCTCGATCCGCCAGCCCGCCGCGCTGTGCGGGATCGTCGGGCTCAAGCCGACCTACGGCGCGGTCAGCCGCTACGGGATGATCGCCTTCGCGTCGTCGCTCGACCAGGCGGGCCCCTTCACACGCGACGTCACCGACGCCGCGCTGCTGTTCGCCTCGATGGTGGGGGAGGACCCGTGCGACTCGACCTCGCTCGCCTTCCCCGAGCCGATCGGCCTGCCGAGCGCCACCGACCTGCGCGGCATCCGGCTGGGAGTGCCCAGCGAACTCACCGGCGAGGGCATCGAGCCCGGCGTGATGGCCACGTTCGACGAGACGATCGCGATCGCCAAGGACCTCGGGGCGGAGATCGTCGACATCACGCTTCCGCACGCGCCGCACGCCCTCGCCGCCTACTACCTGATCGCGCCCGCCGAGGCGTCCGCCAACCTCGCGCGTTACGACGGTGTCCGCTACGGCCTGCGCGTGCCCGCCGAGGACCTGCTGGCGATGTACGAGCGCACGCGCGCGCAGGGCTTCGGCGCCGAGGTCAAGCGCCGCATCATGCTCGGCACCTACGCGCTCTCCTCCGGCTACTACGACGCCTACTACGGCAAGGCCCAGAAGGTGCGCACCAAGATCGCGGAGGACTTCCACGCCGCGTGGGGCGCCTGCGACTTCATGATCTCGCCGACCAGCCCCGGCGCCGCCTTCGAGCTCGGCGCCAAGACCGACGACCCGTGGGCGATGTACCTCAACGACTACTGCACGGTGCCGATCTCGCTGGCCGGGCTGCCGGCCATCTCGATCCCGAACGGGCTCGCCGAGGGGCTGCCGACCGGCTTCCAGATCGCCGGCCCGGCGTTCAGCGAGAACCGCATCCTCGACGCCGCGCACGCGCTCGAGCGGGCGATCGGCTTCGACGGCTCGAAGGCGCGCGCATGAGCGACTACGAGCCCGTCATCGGCCTCGAGATCCACGTCCAGCTCTCGACGCGGACGAAGATGTTCTGCGGCTGCGAGGTCGGCTTCGGCGAGCCGCCCAACACCCGCACCTGCCCGACCTGTCTCGGGCTCCCCGGCGCGCTCCCGGTGCTCAACGCCCAGGCGGTCCAGTACGGGCTGACGATGGGCCTGGCGTTCGACTGCGAGATCGCCCCGCGGTCGATCTTCCACCGCAAGAACTACTTCTATCCCGACAACCCGAAGGCGTACCAGATCTCCCAGTACGACATCCCGCTCTGCCTGGGCGGGCAGGTGGGGGAGGTGCGGCTGCACCGCATCCACCTGGAGGAGGACGCCGCGAAGCTCATCCACCTCGGCGAGTCGGGCCGCATCCACGGGTCGTCCTCGAGCGTCGTCGACTTCAACCGCGCCGGCACGCCGCTGTGCGAGATCGTCACCGAGCCCGACCTGCACTCGGCCGAGCAGGCGCGCGAGTGGCTGACGCTGCTGCGGGTGACGCTGCGCCAGCTCGGCGTCTCGGACGTGAACATGGAGGAGGGGTCGCTGCGCTGCGACGCCAACGTCTCCATCCGGCCCAAGGGCAGCGACGAGCTCGGCACCAAGACCGAGCTCAAGAACATGAACTCGTTCCGCTTCGTGATGCAGGGCATCAACGCGGAGATCGAGCGCCAGACCGCGCTGCTCGAGGCCGGTGAGCCGGTCGTCCAGGAGACGCTGCACTTCGACCCCCGCAGCGGCCACCTGACCTCGCTGCGCTCGAAGGAGGAGGCGCACGACTACCGCTACTTCCCCGAGCCCGACCTCGTCCCGCTGGTGCCGACCGAGGAGATGCTGCAGGCCGCGCGCGACGCGCTGCCCGAGCTGCCGGCCCAGCGCGCCGAGCGCTACGAGCGCGACTGGTCGCTCCCCGCCGACACCGCGCGGCTGTTCGCGACCCGGCCGGAGCTCGGCAACTACTTCGAGGAGGCCGCGACCGCCGCGCCGGAGGGCTTCGAGTCGCCCGTGATCGCTTCGTGGGTCAAGGACGAGCTGGTCGGCCGGCTCGACGCCGAGGCCGACCCCGCCGCCTCCAATGTCTCGCCGCGGGCGCTCGCGAAGCTGGCCGTCCTCGTCCAGGACGGCACGGTCACCCGCGGCGCCGCCCGCCAGGTGCTCGACAAGCTGGTTGAGGCCGGTGGCGACCCCGAGCAGGTCATCGAGCGCGAGGGCCTCGGCGCGATGGGCGACGGCGACGAGCTCGCCGCGATCGTCGCGCGCGTGATCGAGCAGAACCCGGACGTGGCCGAGCGCGTGCGCGGCGGCAACCCGAAGGCGATCGGGGCGCTGGTCGGCCCGGTGATGCGAGAGACCAAGGGCCGCGCCGACGGCGGCGAGGTCAACCGCCTGCTGCGCGAGCAGCTCGGCGTGTGAGATCTCTCGCGTTTCTGACTATCTGTCATTTAACGGTTCGGTAGCGTCGCCGCCTCGTGGACGAGCAAGGACGCCCCACACTGGACGCCGAGCAGTGGCTCGCCGTCCTCGACGGCGTGCCCGTGCTGCTGTACGTGCAGGACGCGGAGAGCCGGATCACCTACCTCAACCGGACGGCGGCGGAGCGCGTCGGCCGGACCCCTGAGGACGTTGTCGGGCGGCTCCCGGAGGAGCTCTTCGACCCGGTCACGGCCGCGCGCTGGACGGGCCAGAACGAGGAGGTCCTGCGCACCGGCCGGCCGCTCGACGTGGAGGACGGCTGGGAGGGGCGCACCTACCTGACCCACAAGCGGCCGGTGTTCGACACCGAGGGCCGGCCGCTCGCCGTGATCGGCCTCTCGACCGAGATCACGGACCACAAGCGCCGCGAGGCCCAGCTCGTCGAGGCGCAGAAGATCGCCGGCGTCGGCTCCTGGCACTGGGAGCCCGAGCGCAAGGCGATCACGTGGTCTCCGGAGCTGCGGGCGATGCTCGGCCTCGGACCGGAGAGCGCGCCGCAAGGCGCCGACACGCTGGACCTCGTCCACCCGGACGACCGCGAGCGGGTCGCCGCGGCGTCGATCGCGGCGATGGAGACCGGCGGCACGATGGAGCTCGAGGTGCGGATGCGCCACGCCGACAGCAGCTACCGCTTGATGCACGTGCGCGGCGGCGCCACGCTCGGGCCCGACCGGACCGTCCGGCGCTTCGACGGCGTCAACGAGGACATCACCGAGCGCCGGCGCGCCGAGCAGCGGCTCGCCGAGGCGCAGCGGCTCGGCCAGATCGGCTCCTTCGACCGCGACCTCGAGGCCGACGACGTCGTCTGGTCGCCCGAGACGTACCGCATCTTCGGCGTCGACCCCGAGCATCTCGTGCGCTCGCGCGAGGGCGTGCTCGGCCACGTCGTAGCGGAGGACCGCGAGCGGTTGCGCGACGAGGTCGACGCCGCGATCCGCGACGAGGGCAGCTTCGACTGCTTCTTGACGATCAGGCGCGGCGGCGACAGCGAGCTGCGCGACCTGCGCGTGCGCGGCGCCGTCCACCGCGCGGCAGGCGGGCCGCGCCACCTGATCGGCATCTGCCAGGACCTGACCGACATCCGCGCCGCCGAGCGCGAGCGCGCCGAGCTGGCCGAGCGCTTCCGCGTCGTGTTCGAGCGCGCGCCGGTCGGGATGGCGCTGGTCGGCCGCGACGGGACCTTCGACCTGGTCAACGAGGCGCTGTGCGAGTTCATGGGCCGCGACGACCTGGCGGGAGCGCGCGTCGCTGACGTCACCCACGCGGACGACCTGACGGAGAGCGCCGAGGCGATCCGGCGGATGGCCGCGGGCGAGCTCGACGAGTGGAACACCGAGAAGCGCTACGTGCGGCCGGACGGCGAGGTCCGCTGGGGCGCGCTCCGGGCGCTGCTGCTCCGCGACGCCGAGGGCCGGACCACGACGTGCCTGGCGCTCATCCGCGACGTCACCCAGCAACGGCTCGCCGAGCGCCGCCGCGCGGCGGCCCACGGCGTGCTGCGCGTGATGGCGTCGGGCCGCGACCTGCGCGCCGCGCTGCCGGCGCTGCTGCAGACGGTGGTCGAGGAGCTCGGCTGGGAGCGCGGCGCGTTGTGGCGCTTCGGCGAAGACGGCGAGCCGGTGCTCGAGGCGGCGTGGCCGCGCGGGTCCGCCGCCGCGCAGCCGACCGGCCGGCTGAAGATCCCGGTGGTGAGCGGTGCCGACCGGGTCGGGCTGCTCGAGTTCGAGTGCGAGCTGCGCGAGCACGCGGGGGAGGAGCTCGAGTCGTTCGCCGCCACGCTGGGCGCGCAGGTCGGCGAGTTCGTCGTCCGCCGCCGGGCCGAGGAGCAGCGGCTGCACGAGGCGCTGCACGACCCGCTGACCCGGCTGCCCAACCGCGTCCTCTTCTTCGACCGGCTCGACCACGCGATGCGCCGCCAGCAGCGCGAGCACGCGCCGCTGGCCGTCCTCTTCCTCGACTTCGACGGCTTCAAGGCGGTCAACGACCGCTTCGGGCACGCCGGCGGCGACCGGGTGCTGCGGCTCGCGGCGGCGGCGGTCGCCTCCAGCCTGCGCGCGGAGGATACGGTCGCGCGCTTCGGCGGCGACGAGCTCGTGGTGCTGTCCGAGCACATCACCGGCGCACAGGACGCGATCGTGATCGCCGAGCGGATCATCGACACGCTGCGGACGCCGTTCCCGGTCTCCGGCGAGGAGGTCACGTTGTCGGCGAGCATCGGGATCTGCCTCGCGCCGGTCGAGGGCCGCTCGCGCGAGGAGCTGCTGGCCAGCGCCGACCGCGCGATGTACCTCGCCAAGGGCGCCGGGCCGGGGCGCTACGTCGTGGCGTAGCATCCGCGGCATGGCACGTCTCATCCGCATGGACACCACCGGCCACTCGACGCTCGCGGAGTGGACGGCCGGCGATCACGAGGCGATCGAGCGCGCGGTGGCGGAGTTCCGGCGGGAGCTGGACTCGGGCTACTACGCGCTGGTCAGCGAGGGCGAAGGCCACGCGCGGCAGGTCACCGAGCTGCCGCTCGACGCCGAGCTCGTGATCCTCCGCCGCCCGATCGCGGGCGGGTGAGCGCAACCCTCAACCCCCCTCAAGGGGTCTGACCCCTTTGAGCGGCGCCCTCCCTGAGACCGCCGCGGTCTACTGGCGACCTCGCGTGGATGCCGGTCGTCTGGTCCGCCGGGGACGGACCTGGACGGCCACCACCGTCGCCCACACGGTGCCGTTCATCGGCACGGCGGGCCTGCTGTTCGCGCTGGAGCCGCTGTCGTTCCCGGTCGACTTCGCGCTGCTGGCGCACGCGTGGGCGATCCCGGAGCTGTACGCCCGCCGCGGCGCCAACGTGGTGCGGCCCAAGCCGCAGGCGGACGGCGCGCCCGAGCGGGTGGCGGTCGGCCTCCTGGGCGACCTCGTCGGCCACGATGCCCGCGAGCTCCACGCCCGGACCGGGCTCGTGCCCGAGCGCGGGACGCTCGGCGTCTGGCTCGTCGGCGAGGCGGGCGCGGTGCTCGTGGCGCCGGGCGGCCGGCGCGTGTTCTGCTGGTGCGTGAAGGTGCCCGAGCCGGGGCTGCCGGCCGCCGACCGCATCGCGCACCTGCTGCTCGCGCTGCGCTCGGACGAGCAGGGCTTCGCCACCGTGGCGAACCTCGCGTTCAGCGGCGCCCCGTGGCGCCTGCGCCGCCGGATGCACCCGCGCACGCGGCCGGCGCTGGCCGAGGCGGTGCGGTTGTCCAAGGTGTCGAGTCCGGAGACGTGAACATAGGGTCAACGGTCCATGGCGGATGGCCTTGATTGGACCGATGATGTTGTCCATGTCGACCTCAGCCGCCACCCGCCGCCTGATTCTGGTCCCCGCGGCGACCTCCCCCCGTGACCGGGCGCTCACCCCCGGTGTCCGCCGCTTCCGCCTCGCCCAGCTCCGCCTCGAAGGCCGCGAGGTCCCGCGCTCGGAGCGCTTCGAGCACCTGAAGAGCAGTCACGATTAGGTCTCCGGGGCCCGGATGGCCCCGGCCCCATCAGAGCGCCGCCTGGACGGCGGCAAGGGGTACCCTGCTCAGGAGGTGATCTACCTCCTGCTCTGCCTGTGGTTCGGCGTCGCCGGCGCCGTCGTCGCGCGGATCAAGGGCTCGTCGATGTTCCTGTGGTTCCTGATCTCGGCGATCCTGCCGGTGGCCGGGCTGGTCGCGCTGATGCTCTACCGCTCCGACCGCGACGAGCTGCGGCGCCAGTGCCCCGGCTGCGGCAAGATCGTGAAGATCCACGACGCGCTGTGCACCCGCTGCGGCACCGAGCTCGAGTATCCGGACGAGGTCATCGCGCCTGAAGCAGTGGTCCGCCGCGGATAGACTCGCTCGCATGATGCGAGCTGTCGATGCAGTGATGGAGTGCCTACGGGCCGAGGGCGTGGACGTCGTCTTCGGCTACCCCGGGGGAGCCAACCTCCCGACGTACGACGCCTTCGTGGAGTCGGGCATCCGTCACGTACTCGTACGGCATGAGGCCGGCGGAGGGCACGCTGCCGAGGGCTACGCCAAGGCCTCCGGCAAGGTCGGGGTCGTCTTCGCGACCTCCGGGCCCGGCGCCACCAACATCGTCACGCCGCTGACCGACGCGATGATGGACTCCGTCCCGATGGTCGCCTTCACCGGCCAGGTCCGCACGGACCTGCTCGGCACCGACGGCTTCCAGGAGGCGGACACGTTCGGCATCACCATGCCGATCGTCAAGCACAGCTTCATGATCCAGCACCCCACGGAGATCCCGCGGGCGGTCCACGAGGCGTTCCACATCGCCCGTACGGGGCGGCCCGGGCCGGTGCTGATCGACATGCCGACCGATCTCACGCGCGTGGAGATCGACTACCAGCCGGTCGGCGACGTGCGCCTGCCCGGCTACCAGCCGACCACCGAGGGCAACCAGAAGCAGATCCGGCTCGCCGCCAAGGCGCTCGCCAACGCGCGCCGGCCGGTGCTGTATGTCGGCGGCGGCGTGATCAACGCCAACGCCGCGTCGGAGCTGACCGAGCTCGCGCTGTCGGACAAGCTGCCGGTCACCACCACGCTGATGGGCCTCGGCGCCTTCCCGGCGACCAACCCGCAGTGGCTGGGGATGCTCGGCATGCACGGCACGCGAGCGGCCAACTACGCGATGGACGAGGCCGACCTGATCGTGGCGATCGGGGCGCGCTTCGACGACCGCATCACCGGCAAGCTCTCGGAGTTCGCGCCGCGGGCCAAGTTCGTGCACATCGACGTCGACCCGGCCGAGATCTCCAAGAACGTCCCGGCGCACATCCCGATCGTCGGCGACGCGAAGAACATCGTGCCCCGCCTGACCGCGGAGTACAAGAACGCCCAGGCCGACCCCGAGCGGCTCGCCGCCTGGTGGGAGCGGATCGAGGGCTGGCGCCAGCAGCACCCGCTGAGGTACGAGGACTCGGAGACCGAGATCAAGCCGCAGTACATGGTCCAGGCGCTGTACGAGGCGACCGGCGGCGACTGCATCCTCGCCTCCGACGTCGGTCAGCACCAGATGTGGAGCGCGCAGTACTTCCACTTCGACAAGCCGCGCCGCTGGATCAACTCCGGCGGTCTCGGGACGATGGGCTTCGGCCTGCCGGCCGCGATGGGGGCGGCCGTGGCGGTGCCCGACGTCCCGACCTGCCTGATCAGCGGCGACGCGTCGATCCAGATGAACTCGCAGGAGCTGGCGACGCTGACCGAGAACGGCATCCCGGTGAAGGTGTTCATCATGAACAACGGCTACCTGGGCATGGTCCGGCAGTGGCAGGAGCTGTTCTGGGACCGCCGCTACTCGCACGTCGACATGGGCTCGTGGCCCGACTTCGTCAAGCTCGCCGAGGCCTACGGGGCGACCGGCATGCGCCTGACGGAGAAGAAGACGCTGGTGGAGGACATGCGCAAGGCGATCGAGACGCCAGGCCCGGTGGTCGTGGACGTCCGCGTCACCCGCGAGGAGAACACGTACCCGATGATCGCGCCCGGCGCCGCCGCTCGCGACATGGTCGGGTGATCCGCGTGGGCGAGCCCGGCACCAAGGAGCTGCTGACGCTCGAGGAGCTCGAAGCCTCCTCCGGCGTCCGCACCGGCCGCAAGCACATCCTCTCGATCCTGGTCGAGAACAAGCCCGGCGTGCTGACCCGCATCGCGGGCCTGTTCGCCCGCCGGGGCTTCAACATCGACACGCTCGCGGTCGGGCCGACCGACGACGAGCGCCTGTCGCGCATCACGCTGACCCTGGACGGGGCGATGCACCCGATCGATCAGGTCACGAAGCAGCTGCACAAGCTGGTCAACGTGATCAAGATCCGCGACCTCGAGCCGGTCGACACCGTCGCGCGCGAGCTCGCGCTGTTCAAGGTCACCGCCGACGGCAACGCGCGCGGCGAGGTGATGCAGATCGTGGAGATCTTCCGCGGCAGCATCATCGACGTCACGCGCCGCAGCGTGATCATCGAGGTCACCGGCACGTGGGAGAAGATCGAGGCGTTCGAGCGGATGGTGCGCCCGTTCGGCCTGGTCGAGATGGCCCGGACGGGCGAGATCGCGATCTCGCGCGGGCGCGGGGAGACCTGACCGGGCTCCATCTCCGTGAGCTGGGGGAGGGGCACCCGGTGGTGCTCCTCCACGCCGGCCCGGGCCTGGACGGCTCGATCTTCCTGCCGAGCGCGGAGGCGCTGGCATCGGAGTATCGGCTGCTGCTCGTCGACCTGCCGGGCAACGGGCGCTCGCCCGACCCGGACGAGTGGACGTTCTCCGGCGCCGCCCGCGCGCTGGAGGCGTTCGTCCGCGAGCAGGGGCTCGACGAGTGGACGCTGCTCGGCCACTCGTTCGGCGGCTTCGTGGCGATGCAGCACCTCGTCGACTTCCCGGGCAGCGCCGCGCGCGTGATCGCCTCGTGCACCGATGCCGACGAGGAGCCCGCCCCGGGTGCGCCCGAGCCGTCGTTCGAGGGCCTGCCCGACACGGTCGAGGCCGCGTTCGAGCGCGAGGAGGACATCGCGAGCGACGAGGATCAGCGCGAGGTCTGGCTCGATGAGCTGCCGTTCTTCGCTCCGACGCCCGAGGGCGTCGAGGCGGTGCGGGCGGCGCTCGCGGACGTCGTCTACCGCCACGACTGGATGCGCCACGAGGACTGGGGCGACCTGCACGCGCTGACCGCGCTCGCCACCAGCGAGGTCCCGGTGCTGGCGATCGCGGGCGAGCACGACCGCGGCACGCCGCCGGCGGCGGCGCGCCGGATCGCCGCCACCGCGCCGCGGGGCGAGCTGGTGATCCTCGACGGCGTCGGACACTTCCCGTTCGCCGAGGCGCCGGACGCCTACTGGGGCGCTGTGCGCGAGTGGCTCGACCGCACCGGCTAGCTGCGCCGGTCAGTCGATCCGGTGAAGGCCGGGGAGCCGCTGGCGGCGGCGATCGCGCCCGCCGCGAGCAACGCGGCGAGGATGGGAGGCTGGCTTGTCATGGGGAGAGCCTCCCTCGCTTCCCGGCGCGCGGGAATGCCCCGATCGGATGAAAGCGCTCACCCGCGGATGCGATCGCAGGAGAGGGCGGCCTCCCACGGATACGAGAGCGGGGCGACGCGGATGTCGACGACGCTGCCCGCGACGCAGGTCTGCCGTGCCTGGGTGAGCGAGTCGGCCCAGTCGGGGCCGAGGCTGCGGTCGGTGGTGCCGGTGGTCGAGGCGACGATGACCACGACTACGAGCGTGGCGAGGCGCGCGGCCCAGGCGCCGCGGCGGTCGACGAGCAGGAGCGCCGGCACCCAGGCGAGGATCAGCGGCGAGTACGTGTAGCGGGCGCCGCCGTTGAACAGGTGGCCCAGGTGAGGCGCCATCTCGGTCGTGCCGCGGATCGCCAGCGGCACCGAGAACAGCACGAGCGAGCCGGCGGCGGCGAGCAGCGCGTGGCGGCGCTGCGCCGCGCTCCCGCTCCTGGCGGCCTGCACCGCGAGGACGGCCACGATCACGAGCGCCACCCACGCCGCGGCCCAGCCGGCCGAGAGCCACAGCTGCCCGAACCACGAGTCGCCCAGCACGGCGGGGCCGGCGACGCGCTGGGCGTAGATCGCCGGCAGGTCGAGCGGCGAGAACGCGGAAACGCTCTCAGGGCCGGAGGAGGTCAGCACGGCCAGCGCCTGCGCCGCGAGCCCGCACAGCGCGGCGGCGGGGATGGCGCGCGCGCCGAACTGGGCGCGCAGCAGGCCGCCGGGGCGCAGGACGAGCAGCGGCAGCAGCAGCGCCAGCATCGGGGCGCTCAGTGCCGTGAAGCCGACCACGGCGGTCGCCGCGGCGGCCTCGCGCCGGCTCGCCGGGCGGTGCAGGAACGCGAAGAACGAGGCCAGCATCCCGTACCAGTGGTAGTTCGCGGCGGTGCCGCCGATCTCGATCAGCGTCTGCGGCGCGAACACGAACAGCATCACGAGGAGGGCCCGCGCGAGGCGCGTCTCGAACACCGAGCGCGCCGCAACCCAGACGTAGGCGGCCAGCAGCGAGACGACGACCGCCGAGCTGATCGCGACCGCCGCGGCGGCGGCGGAGAGCGGCAGCAGCGCGGCGGGCTCGACGATCAGCCGCGGGACGATGTGCAGGTAGCCCGCGTAGGTCGTGCCGAGCGCCGCGGGGAACGAGCGGTCGAGCGCCTGGGAGAGGAAGACGGTGGCGTCCTCCGCCCACAGCACGCGCCACGCGGGGATGCCGGGCGCGCGCACGAGCTGCAGCGCGCTCGCGATCACGACCCACCCGAGCAGCACCAGCGGCGCCGGGAGGCGGAGCGCGCGCGGGAGCGGGCGCGCGGCGACGGAGGGGGACGAGCCCATGCTCCCTGATCGGCTCCGGCCGTCCCCGTCATGAGTCGTGTGCCCGACCGCAAGGCGCGCGTTCGGCGGCGTTCGTAGGCTTGGTGGCGGATGACGCTGCACCTCACCGGCACCCGCGAGCCGTTCACGCTGCGCTTCGAGCAGCGCGCGGAGCTCGCGGCCCGCTGCGCCCGCGCCGTCCGGCGCGCGCGGCGGCAGGGTGAGGAGGTGCTCGTCGGGCTGACCGTGGAGCTCGATCCCGCGGTCGACCCGAGCGCGGTCGTGTTCGCCTCGCGCGCCACCGGCGAGGACTGGTTCGCCTACGAGCAGCCCGCCCGCGGCGGCGCCGCCGTCGCCGCGCTCGGCGCGCTGCGGCGGCTCGAGGCCGACGGCCCCGGACGCTTCGCCGCCGTCGCCGCCGCCTGGCGCGAGCTGGCCGGCGGGGCCGTCGCCGGCGACGACCCCGGCCCGCCCGGCTCCGGGCTCGTCGCGGTCGGCGGCTTCGCGTTCGCGCCCGACGGCGGCAGCGCCCCGCACTGGGCCGGCTTCGGCGCGGGCGCGCTGGTCGTCCCCGAGGTCGCGCTCGCCCGCCGCAACGGCGAGGTCAGCCTGACCGTCGCCGCGCTCGCCGCGCCCGACGACGTCCCCGAGCAGCTCGCCGAGCGGATGGCCGCGCGCGTCGCCTCCCTGCGCGACGCCGAGCTCCCGCTGCTCGACCCCGCGCCCGCCGGGCGCTTCAAGATCGCCGGCGTCGCGCCGCCCGAGCACTACGTCGAGGCGGTCGCCCGCGCCGTCGAGCGGATCCGGGCCGGCGCGCTCGAGAAGGTCGTGCTCGCGCGCGAGGTCGCCGTCCACGCCCCGACGCCGCACGACGCCGCGGCCGTCTTCGGCGTCCTGCGCTCGGCGTTCGGCTCCTGCTTCGTCTTCTGCGCCGGCCGCGGCGAGAGCGCGTTCGTCGCCGCCTCGCCCGAGCTGCTCGTCCGCCGCGAGGGGCTGCGCGCGCAGTCCGTGGCGCTGGCGGGCTCGATCCGGCGCTCCGCCGACCCCGCGGTCGACGACCACCTCGGCGAGCAGCTGCTCGGCTCGGCCAAGGACCGCGAGGAGCAGGCGATCGTCTCCCACCGGATCGCGCGCGTGCTGCGCCCGCACGCCGTGTGGGTCGCCGCGCCGAACGAGCCGACGGTGATCAAGGTCGCCAACATCCAGCACCTCGCCACCCCGATCCGCGCTCAGCTGACGCACCCGGTGAGCGTGGTCGAGCTGGCCGGGATGCTGCACCCGACCCCGGCGGTCGGCGGCGAGCCGTTCGCGGTCGCGGAGCCGCTGATCCCGGCGCTCGAGGGGCTCGACCGCGGCTGGTACGCCGGCCCGGTCGGCTGGACCGACGCCAACGAGGACGGCGAGTTCTGCGTCGCGCTGCGCTGCGCGCTCCTGCGCGGGACCGAGGCGCGGCTCTACGCCGGCGTCGGCGTGATGCGGGACTCCGACCCGGCGGCCGAGCTGGCCGAGACCGAGGTCAAGCTGGGGGCGCTGCTCCCGGTGCTGTCCGGCTGAGCGAGAGGGCGAACAGCCCCTCCGGGTCGGTCATCCACTCGACGAGCTCGAGCCCGGCGGCGCCGAGGTCCGACTCGATGCGCTGGCGGGTGAACTTGGCCGAGATCTCGGTCCGCAGCTCCTCGCCGCGGTCGAACGTGAGGTCGAGGTCGATCGCCGCCACGCGCACCGCGTGGGCGCGGCGGGCGCGCAGCCGCATCTCGACCCACTCGCGCGCCTCGTCGTAGAAGGCGACGTGCTCGAAGTTGCCTTCGTCGAAGTCGGCGTCGAGCTCGCGGTTGAGGACGCGCAGCATGTTGAGGTTGAACGCGGCGGTGACGCCACGGCTGTCGTTGTAGGCGGCCTCGAGCACCGCCGGGTCCTTGACCAGGTCGGTGCCGAGCAGCAGGTAGCTCTCGTCGTCGAGCCGCGCGCCCAGCTCGCGCAGGAAGCGCCGGCGCGAGCCGGGGGTGAAGTTGCCGATCGTCCCGCCCAGAAACGCGACGATGCGCGGGGCGCCGGGCTGCGGCGGGGGGATCTCGGCGAGGTCGTGCTCGAAGTCGCCGGTGATCCCGTCGACCTCGAGGCCGGGGTACTCCTCGGCCAGCGCGGCGGCGGTGTCGCGGACCATGCCGCCGTCGACGTCGAACGGCACATAGCGCTCGATCGCCTCGGTGTCGAGGAGCACGCGGGTCTTGTCGGCGGTGCCGGAGCCGAGCTCGACGAGCTCGCGTGCGTCGGTGCGGGCCACGATCTCGCCCGCCCGCGCCTCCAGGATCGCCCGCTCGGCGCGGGTCGGGTAGTACTCGGGCAGCTCGGTGATGCTGTCGAACAGCTCCGAGCCGCGGGCGTCGTAGAAGTACTTGGGCGGCAGTTCCTTGGCCGGCCGGGTGAGGCCGTCGAGCGCGTCGTCGGCGAGCGTGCGGCGCGCCGCGCGGAGGGTGCTCACGCGTCCCACGCCAGCCGGACTCCGGAGAAGATCTGCCGCCGCTGGGGGAGGTCCCAGTTGCGGAACGTCGGGTTGGCGACGCGCGAGCGGGTGGCCCAGGAGCCGCCGCGGAGGACGTAGTAGCCCTCGCGGAAGAAGACCTCGGAGTACTCGCGGTACGGGTGGGCGGTGAAGCCGGGGTAGCCGTCGAACTCCGTCGCGGTCCATTCCCACACGTCGCCCACCATGCCGAGCGGGACGCCGGCCGGGCCGTCCCCGACCGGGTGCGGCCCGAGGCCGGTCTGGTCGAGGTTCGACGCGGGGGTGAACCTCCTCTGGGTCCAGGTCGCCGCCTTCTCCCACTCTGCCTCGGTCGGGAGCCGGGCGTCGTGGGCTCTGGCGAGGGCGTCGGCCTCGAACCAGGAGAGGTGGACCACCGGCTCGTCGGGATGCAGGGGCGACCATCCGTCGATGCGCCACTGCCGCCATCCGTCCCGGCCGGCGGCCCAGCCCTGCGGGTGTGTGATGTCGTAGTCCTCCTTCCACGACCAGCCCTCGTCGGACCACCACTCGCGGCGCTGGTAGCCGCCGCCCTCGACGAAGCGCAGGAAGGTGGCGTTGGTGATCGCGGTGCGGCCGATGCGGAAGGCGGGGAGGTCGCGCCCGTGGTGGGGGCGCTCGTTGTCGTAGGAGAAGCGCTCGTCCGGCGCGCCCATCGTGAACGGCCCGGTCGGGATGCCGACCGGCTCGAGGCCGGTGGCGCCCGGTGCTGCAGTGCGGCGGGGCGCGGGGGAAAGGCCGGGCGCGATCGGCAGCTGGGCGAGCTCGATCGCCTGCAGCATCGTCTCGTTGTGCTGGTGCTCGTGCTGGAGCACCATCTCGTGGACGTCGCCGGGGCCCTCGCGCTCGAGGATCGCCAGCGCGCGGGCGCGGACGCCGGCGAGGTAGTCGACCGCCTCGGCGCGGTTGAGGATCGGCAGGTCGCCGCGGGCGGCGCGCGGCGTCTCGAACGCGTCGTACATCGCGGCGAGCTCCGGGTGCAGCAGCGGCTCGCCGCCGTGGCGGTGCACGAGCCACAGGTCCTCATAAGCGGCGATGTGCGCGAGATCCCACGCGAGCGGGCTCATCAGCGCGGAGTGCGCGGTCTCCACCTGCTCGTCGGAGAACGGCTCCACCAGCGCGAGCGTGCGCTGCCGGGCCTCGGCGAGGGCGTCTGCGATCTCGGTGGTGACGGGCACGGACACTGTCGTTTCGAACCCTACGGAATCCGTTACGCGACCTCGGCGATCAGGCGCTTCGGCGCGCCTTGCGCCACACGTCGCAGACCTCTCGGACTGTGGCGGTGCGGTAGGAGATGCGCGAGTCGAGCGGGCGGAGGCAGAGCTCGAAGCGCCCGCTCTCCTGCTGGTCGAGCTCGGTGACCAGCGCGTGGAAGCGCCGGCCCTTCTTGTCCACCAGGACGATGTCGCCGGGGGCGATGCCCTTGGAGGTGATGCGGGGCTCGGGCGGCGGGGGCGGCGCCGGGGTGTCGATCAGGCTCTGTTGCACGATCGGTGACGCTAGGTGCCGCCGCGGACGGACTGCAAGACCGCTTGCCAGACGGCCCGGTGGAGCTCGACGTTCTTCGCGCGATCGGTCCGCACCTCGATGATCGTCGCGCCCGCCCCGAGGGCGTCGTCGAGCGCGGCCCGGAACGACGGCGGGGTGTCGACGCGCTCGTGGCGGAGCCCGTAGAGCGCGGCGGCATGGGCGAAGTCGAGCCCGTGCGGCGTGGCGACATGGCGCTCGAAGTCGGCGCCCTCGCGCTCGACGGGGAGGAAGTGGAAGATGCCGCCGCCGTCGTTGTTGATCAGCACGATCGTGAGGTCGAGCTCCAGGCGGCGGGCGGCGAGCAGGCCGCCGATGTCGTGGGCGAGCGCGACATCGCCGGTGAGCAGCACGGTGCGGTGGCCCGCGGCGGCGACGCCGAAGGCGGTGGAGACGGTGCCGTCGATGCCGTTCGCGCCGCGGTTGGAGAGCACGCGCGGCGGGGCGTCGCGGGCGGGGAAGAACGTCTCGACGTCGCGCACGGGCATGGAGGAGGCGACGACGAGGACCGCGTCGGGCGGGAGGCGGACGCCGAGCTCGGCCGCCACCCGTGGCTCGGAGAGACCGGGGAGGGTGGCCGCGATGGCCTCGGCCGCCGCACGGTCGGCGCGGCGCCATTCCTCCAGCCACTCGCGCTCCTGGCGCAACCCCTCGGGGGCCAGCACGCGCGGGTCGGCGCTGACGATCGTCGCCACCGCGCCGGCTGGGTCCTGCCACGCGTTTTCGGCGTCGAAGGCGATCTGGAGCGCGCCGTCGAGGCCGTACAGCCACTGGCGCAGCGGCTTCGAGGTGGGGAGGTCGCCGACGCGGATCACCAGGTCGGGCGCGTGGGCCCAGTCGGGGTCGCGCAGCAGCGCGTCGTAGTGCGCGATCGCCGCGGGGCCGCGGCGGGCGCCCGAGAGCGGGTCGGCCAGCAGCGGCAGCGCGAGCGCGTCGGCGAGGGTCGCGAGCGCCTCGCCCAGCCCGGGGTCGCGCTCACTGCGGCCGGCGACGATCACGCCGCGCGGATGGCCGTCGACCGCGGCCCGCAGCCCGTCGAGCAGCGCGGGCGCGGGGGCGAGCCGGGTGCGCGGGCGGGTCACCCACGGCCGCTCGCCGGCGCGGCCGCCGCCGCCCGGCTCCTCCTCCGGCAGCGGTTCGTCGAGCACGAGCGGCTCGCGCAGCGCGAAGTTGAGGTGGACCGGGCCGGGGCGGCCGTCGAGCGCGGTCCAGAACGCGCGGCAGGCGAGCTGGCGCAGCCAGCGCATGCGCTCGGGCGTGGCCGGGTGGTCGTCGACCTCGAGGTACCACTTGGCCGCGCTGCCGTAGAGCTTGACCTGGTCGATCGTCTGCCCGGCGCCGAGCTCGCGCAGCTCCGGCGGACGGTCGGCGGTGAGGACGAGCAGCGGCACGCGCGCCTCGTGCGCCTCGATCACGGCCGGCGCGTAGTTGGCGGCCGCGGTGCCGGAGGTGCACGCGAGCGCGACCGGGAGGCCGGTCGCCTTCGCCAGCCCGAGCGCGAAGAAGCTCCCGCTGCGCTCGTCGATGTGGGACGTGGCGCGGATCCGCGGCTCGCGCGCGAGCGAGAGCACGAGCGGCGTCGAGCGCGAGCCGGGCGAGGTGCAGGCCTCGCGCAGGCCGCAGCGCGCCAGCTCGTCGGCGAAGGCGCGCAGGCCGAGATACGTGTCGATGGCTGGCATGCTCTCGGTCTCCGTGCCCGCGGACCTCGTCCTCCTCCACGGCTTCACGCAGACCGGCGCGAGCTGGGACGGAGTGGTGCGCGAGCTCGCGGGACGCTACCGCGCGCTCACCCCCGACCTGGGCGCGGGCACGTGGGAGGGCGAGCTCGACCGCCTCGAGGCGCTCGCGCCCGAGCGCTTCACGCTGGCCGGCTACTCGATGGGCGGGCGGCTCGCGCTGGCGCTCGCGCTGCGGATCCCGCGGCGGGTCGAGCGGCTCGTGCTGATCTCCGCGAGCCCCGGGCTCGCCAACGACGGCGAGCGCGCCGCCCGGCGGGCGGCCGACGAGGCGTTCGCGGGCCGCATCGAGGCGATCGGGGTCGAGGCGTTCGCCCGCGCGTGGGCGGCGCAGCCGCTGTTCGCCGGCCAGCCTCCGGAGGTCGCGGCCGCCGCGCACGCCGACCGGCTCCGGCGCGGCGCCGGCGAGCATGCCGCGCAGCTGCGCAACCTCGGCACCGGCGTGATGCCGCCGTTGTGGGAGCGGCTCCGCGAGCTGACGATGCCGGTGTCCGCCGTGGTCGGTGAGCGCGACACGAAGTTCCGCGCGGTCGCGGAGCGGATGGGCTTCCCGACCGTCGTCGTCCCGGGCGCCGGGCACGCCGTGCAGCTCGAGGCGCCGGCCGCCGTGGCCGCGCACCTCGCGGTGCCCTAGACGCTTGGCGGCGCGCCGGAAGCGGAGTTACCCTCGCGCGATGCTCCGGACGAGCCGCACCTACCGGCGGGGGGTGCTGGCGCTGACCTGGCTGGGCGAGTGGCGGTTGCCGCCGCCCGAGCGCCGTGCCGCGCGGAGCGAGCGGGAGGTCGAGCGGCGGCTGTGGCTCGAGCGCGACGACACGCAGCACATGCCGTGGCGGCGCCAGGAGGCGCTCGAGGCCGAGCGGCGGCGCTGGGCCGGCTGGGGCACGTAGCCTTCGGCGCGTGCCCTGGAGGTTCAGCGAGAACGTCGAGCCCTACGCCGAGGCCGTGCTCCCGCTGCTACGGCAGGACCCGGCGGCCCGCACCGTGGCGCTGACCGTCATCGACGCGCTGCGCGCCGGCCACCGCTTCTCGGACCAGCCGATGCTGTTCGGCTGGCTGGAGGAGGAGGGGGAGGGGGAGGCCCGCGGCGCGATCAGCCACAACCCGCCTTATGACCTGCTGCTCTCGGTCGTCCCCGACGCGGCCGAGCTCGCCGGCGCGTTGCGCGAGGCGGGCGCGGCGGTCCCGGGGGTCAACGGGGAGGTCGCGACCGTGGAGCGCTTCGTCTCGGCGTGGACCGACGGCAGCGGGCTCGAGGCGAAGACGTGGCTCGAGATGCGGCTGTTCGAGCTCGGCCTGCTGGCGCCGCCGGACCCGCCTCCACCGGGCGCGGCCCGCACGGCCACGGCCGCCGACCTCGAGCTCGCGATGCGCTGGTTCGACGCGTTCACGGACGAGCTCGGCCTGCCCGACCGGATGCGCGAGCCGCGCGTGCGCCAGTCGATCGACGACGGCCTGCTGTGGCTGTGGGAGGACGGCGGCGAGCCGGTCGCCCTCGCGCTCCGCACCGCGCCGGCGGAGGGCGTCGCGCGCGTGACGTGCGTCTACACGCCGCCGGAGCGCCGCGGCCGCCGTTACGGCGGCGCGATCACGGCAGCGACCTGCGCGGACGTGCTCGCCCGCGACGCCGAGCGCGTCGTCCTGTTCACCGACGCCGACAACCCGGCGCCCAACGCCGTCTACGAGCGGATCGGCTTCCGCCCCGTCGCCGACCACCGGGTGGTGCGGTTCCGGTGAGGGAGCTCGCCTGCGAGCGCTGCGGGCGGTCGTTCGGGTGCGGCGTGGACGACGGCGCGTGCTGGTGCGCGGAGGTCGCCCTCGACGACGCCGCGCGCGCCGGGCTGGCGGAGGCCGCCGACGACTGCCTCTGCCCGGGCTGTCTAGCCGAGCTCGTCCAGCCGCCGGCGGAAGCCGCCGGCGCCCTCGACCTCCGCACCCAGCGCGCGCACGCGCCGGGCCAGCTCGGCGTCTGACGTCACCACCCGCGCGCCTTCGGCGCCGCGGGCCTCGAGCAGGGCGACGATCTCGTCGTCGGCGGCGTCGCGGCCGCGGCGGGAGGCGACGACGACCTCGGCGCGCTCCGCGGGCGGCGGCTCGCCGCCGTCGAGCACGACGATCACCGGCTCGCCGGCGTCCTCCGCGAAGCGGTCGAGCTGCGCCACCAGCCGCCGCGTCGCGCCGGCGCGGTCGCGCCACCAGCCGTCGGGGCGCGAGCCGATGACGTTCGAGGCGTCGACGACCCAGGTAGTGTCGCCTGACGGATCCGGGCTCGGAGGACTCATGCGGAAGGCAAGGATGCTGGTGCTGGTTGCGACTGCGCTGCTCGTGGCGCCCACGGCGGCGGGCGCGAAGGCTCACGTGGTCCGCTGTACCGGACACACCTACAGCCTCATCGACCCGAGCGCGTTCCCGGGGATCGGCAAGCTCCGGGCCATCGGCCTCCGGCGCAAGACCGACGGCTACGCCCCGCGGTGCCTCGTCGCTGAGGCAGTGGCCGCGAGGGTGCAGGCGAAGTGGCGCCAGGGCGTGAAGCAGCCGACGACCGTCAGGGTCGGCGGCGCGCGCTGGGACGGCGGCCGCTGGCGCGTGACCGCGATGATCCATCAGCCCAGCGGCAAGACGCCGTACGCGGCGGTGACGGCGCGGAAGGTCGGTGCGTCAAAGCAGCGCGTGACCTTCCGGGCGTTCTCCTAGTCATCGCCCGGTCCGCTCGTCGTAGCGACGGAAGCCGCGCGCCTCGTAGGCGGGCAGCGCGGCGGGCGAGTCGAGCGAGCAGGTGTGGAGCCAGACGCGCTTAGGGCCGTCCTCCCACGCCGCCTCGGTGACCGCCGCCAGCAGCGCGCCGCCCATGCCGCGGCCGGCGAAGCCGGGGAGGAGGCCGAACGACGCGATCTCGACGTCGTCGCCGGCCCGCGCGAGCTCGGCGTAGCCGACCTCCTCGCCCACGAGGTAGCCGAGCCACGTGCTGATGGACGGCTGCGCCAGGTACGCACGCCAGCGCGCGATGCCCCAGCCGAGCCGGTCGGTCCACTGCCACGGCCCGCCGACCCGGTCGTACATGCGGCGGCTGAGCGCGGCGTCGGGGCGGGGGAGGGGGCGCGCCTCGAAGCCCTCCACCGGCCGCGCCGGCCGGAGTTGGTCGGGCGCGGTCATCTCCAGGTACCAGGTCGTGACCGGCGGAGGGCTCACGCGACCCCCAGACCCGGCTCACGCGGCACGCGGATCGCGCCGCGCACGGCGTGAAGGCGCTCGCCCGGCTCCGCGAAGGCGGTCAGCGTGGCGAGGCCGTGGGCGGGGAGCGGGCCGCCCGCCGTCAGGCCGGCCGCGGCGTGGACGGCGGCGGCGATGCCCAGCGGCCCGTCGTAGGTCGAGGCCAGGTAGACGACCGAGCCCGCGATCCGCGCCTCGGCGGCGTCGTGCAGCACGCCGGTGATCCCGCCGCAGCGCGCGATCTTCAGGCAGACCGCGTCGGTCGCGCCCGAGCCGGCCGCGCCGTCCTCGGCCGCGGTCTCGTCCATCGCCAGCGGCACGTCGACCTCCGCCCGCACGGCTCGCAGCGCCTCGACGCCGTGGACCGGCTCCTCCGCCAGCTCGATCCCCACGGGCGCCAGCGCGCGCAGCGAGGCGACCGCCTCGTCGACCTCCCAGGCCCCGTTGGCGTCGACCCGGATCGCCACGCGCGGCCCGACGGCCGCCCGCACCGCTGCCAGCCGGCCGGCGTCGTCGCCGATCCCGACCTTGACCTTGATCGTGTCGAAGTCGGCTTGCGCCGCCGCAGCTGCAGCAGCCGCCGCGCCCGCTCGGTCCTCGGCGCCGATCGTCGCGTTGACCGGGATCGACCGCGCCGCCTCGATCGAGATCAGCTCCGCCACCGACCGCCCGGCGCGCTTGCCCGCCAGGTCCCAGAGGGCGAGGTCGACCGCCGCCAGCGCCTGCGGCAGGTCGCGCTCGGCCCGGCACGCCTCCAGGAGCTCGGCCTCGTCGCGCTCGCCGGCCACCACGGCGTAGGCGTCGAGCGCGGCCCGCACCGCCGCGAGCGCCACCCCGTCGTAGGGCTCGAGCGGCGCCGCCTCGCCGACTCCGACGAGGCCGTCGTCGGCCTCGATCTGCACCCTAAGGAGCTCCCGTTCGGTCAGAACGCCCCACGAAGCCCGCAAGGGCTCCCGCAACTGCAACGAAAGCCCCTCGGCCTCCAGCCTCATCAGCTGGCGAGGATGCCCGCCGAGAGCAGGAGGCAGAACGCGAGCTGGAGCTGGCCCGTCCCGGCGAGCGCGCCGTTCAAAGCCGGCCCGTCGGAGCGCGTCCGCACCGTCCGCACCACCCGCAGCGCCAGCGGGATCGCGAGGAGGGCGAGCAGGAGCCACGGCGTCAGCGAGCCGAGAATCCACGGGATCTGCGCGGTCACGAACGCGCCCGCGACCATCGCCACGTACAGGACCCGCGTGCGCTCGCGCCCAAGCCGCACCGCCAGAGTCCGCTTGCCCGCCCGCCGGTCGGTCTCCAGGTCGCGCACGTTGTTGACCACGAGGATCGCCGAGGCGAGCAGTCCCACCGGCACCGCCAGCGCCAGCGCCTCCCACTCGATCCGCTCGACCTGCGCGAAGTAGGAGCCGGTCACCGCGACGACGCCGAAGAACAGGAACACGAACACCTCGCCCAGCCCCTCGTAACCGTAGGGCCGCGGCCCGCCGGTGTAGAGAACGCCCGCGAGAATCGAGGCGGCGCCGACCAGCAGCAGCTCCCAGCCCGCGGTCGCGATCAGGTACGAGCCCGCCAGCACCGCCAGCCCGAACGCCACGTAGGTCGCCACCAGCACCTGCTTCGGCGGCACCAAGCCGCCCGCCGTCACCCGCACCGGACCCAGCCGGTCCTCGGTGTCGGCGCCGCGGCGCGCGTCGGAGTAGTCGTTCGACAGGTTCGTCCCGACCTGGATGAACAGCGCGCCCAGCAGCGCCGCGATGAAGGTGAAGACCTTGAACGTGCCCTCGGTCCACGCCAGCGCGGTGCCCACGAGCACCGGCGCCACCGCGGCGGGCAGCGTGCGCGGACGGGCGGCCATCACCCAGATCCGCACGGCGCTCGGGCGCTCGGCGGTCAGATGCCCGCTCACGGCCGGCGCGGGAACGCCGAGAAGTCGGGGGTGCGCTTCTGCTTGTAGGCCTCGCGCCCCTCCTGGGCCTCCTCGGACGCGTAGAAGAGCAAGTTCGTGTCATGGGCCAGCTGCTGGATGCCCGCGAAGCCGTCCTCGTGGGCGTGGAAGCTCGCCTTCACCAGCCGCAGCGCGAACGGCGACAGCGCGAGCATCTCGCGGCACCACTGCACGGTCTCCTCCTCGAGCCGCTCCAGCGGCACGACCGTGTTGACGAGGCCCATGTCCAGCGCCTGCTGCGCGTCGTACTGGCGGCACAGGAGCCAGAACTCCTTCGCCTTCTTCGGCCCCACCAGCGACGAGAGCAGCGACGCGCCGTAGCCGCCGTCGAACGAGCCGACCTTCGGCCCCACCTGCCCGAAACGCGCGTTGTCGGCGGCGATCGTGAGGTCGCAGACGAGGTGCAGCACGTGCCCGCCGCCGATCGCGTAGCCGGCCACCATCGCCACCACCGGCTTCGGCAGCCGGCGGATCTGGACGTGCAGGTCGGTGACGTGGAAGCGCCCGACGCTCGCGCCGCCCGCGACGTACCCCGTGTCCCCGCGCACGCGCTGGTCGCCGCCGGAGCAGAACGCGTCCGGCCCCTCGCCCGTCAGCACGATCACGCCGACCTCGGGGTCCTCGCGCGCGACCTCCATCGCCCGCGAGATCTCGACGATCGTCTCCGGCCGGAACGCGTTGCGCACCTCCGGCCGGTCGATGGTGATCTTCGCGATCCCCTCGGCCGTCTCGTAGCGGATGTCGTCGTAGTCGCCGTGCGGCGTCCAATCGACCATGGCGGATGACATTAGCCTCTGACCCGTGGAGATCGATCCCTGGCTCGCGCGGGCGACGGCGCGCCGCCCCGAGGCGGTCGCGCTGGAGACGCCGGACGAGCGGCTGACCTACCGCGAGCTGCTGATGGCCGCCACGCGCGGGGCCGCGCGGCTCGTCAGCCGCGGCGCCGCGCCCGGCGACCGCGTCGCGATCACGCTGCCCGCCGGCCGCGCCTTCGTGATCGCCTTCCACGCCTGCCTGCTGCTCCGCGCGCCTGCCATGCCGGTCGATCCCCGGCTCGGCGAGCGCGAGCGCAAGGACCTGCTGCGCGGGGCCGAGTTCCTCGTCAACACGCCGCTCGCCGAGGACGGCGGCGCGCCCTTCAACGTCGTTGAACCGCACAGAGACGAGGTCGCGCTGATCGTCCACACCTCGGGCACCACGCGCGCGCCCCGCGCCGTCGAGCTTACGTTCGGCAACGTCGCCGCCCACATCCGCGCCGCCGGCGCGGTACTCGGCAGCGACCCCGAGGAGCGCTGGCTGTGCCCGATGCCGCTCTCGCACGTGGGCGGCCTGATGATCCTGGCGCGCTCGGCCGCCGCCGCGAGCACGGTCGTGCTCGAGCCGTTCGAGGCCGAGCGCACCGCCCGCACGCTCCAACACGGCGACATCACGCTCGCCTCGCTCGTCCCGACGATGCTCGCCCGCATCCTCGACGCCGGCGGCCGCCCCGGCCCGCGGCTGCGCCGGATCATGCTCGGCGGCGGCCCGTGCCCTCCGTCACTCCTCCGCCGCGCCGCCGACGCGGGCTTCCCCGTCTCCCAGACCTACGGCCTCACCGAGGCGTGCAGCACCGTCACGCTCGCCGAGCCCGGCGACCTCGAGACCGCCGGCCGCGCGCTCCCCGGCACCGGCCTCACCGTGGCCCAGGACGGCGAGATCCTCATCTCCGGTCCGACCGTGGTGGGGGAGTGGGACGCGCTGCGCACCGGCGACCTCGGCCGCCTCGACGACCAGGGCCGCCTTACCGTGATCGGCCGCAAGTCGGACACGATCGTGACCGGCGGCGAGAACGTGGCGCCCGCCGAGGTCGAGGCGGTGCTGGAGGAGCATCCCGGGGTCGCCGAGGCGGCGGTGTTCGCCCGCCCGCACCCGGAGTGGGGCGAGTCGGTGACCGCGCTGTTCGTGCCCGCGACTGACCCGCCACCCGACGCGGCAGAGCTGCGCGACCACTGCGCCGAGCGGCTCGCCGGCTACAAGGTGCCGAAGGCGTTCGAGCGGGTGGCGCACCTCCCGCGCACGCCCTCTGGCAAGCTGCTGCGCCGGGAGCTCAAATGACCGACGCCGCCGACTACCGCAAGGAGAGCCGCGCCCGCTGGGGAGCGGCGGCCAAGGGCTGGGCCGCGCAGGCGGAGGCGATGGGCCGCACGACCATGCCCGTCTCCGTCTGGATGGTCGACGCGCTCGGGCTGCAGCCGGGCTACGAGGTGCTCGAGCTCGCGGCCGGGCCGGGCGAGGTCGGCTTCCTCGCCGCCGAGCAGATCGCGCCCACCGGCACGCTGATCTCCTCCGACTTCGTGCCCGAGATGATCACCGTCGCCCAAGCGCGGGCGGAGAAGCTCGGGATCACCAACGTGCGCTTCCGCCAGATCGACGCCGAGAGGAGCATCGACCAGCCGGCGGCCTCGCTCGACGGCGTGCTGTGCCGCTGGGGCTACATGCTGATGGCCGATTCCGAGGCGGCGCTGCGCGAGACGCGCCGGATCCTCAAGCCGGGCGCGCGGCTCGCGCTGGCGGCCTGGACGGGGCCGGCCGAGAACCCGTGGGCCTCGCTGCCGATGAGCGAGCTGGTCGAGCGCGGGCACGTCGAGCGGCCCGACCCCGGCGCTCCCGGCCAGTTCCGCTGGGCGCGCCCGGGGACGATCGAGGAGCAGCTCGACGCCGTCGGCTTCACCGAGTACGAGGTCGACACGGTCGACTTCGCGAACGTCTATCCCTCGGTCGACGCCTGGATCGCGATCAACAGCGACTGCTCGATGATGTTGCGCAGCGCGCTCGAGCAGCTCGACCCGGCCGAGCGCGAGGACGTCATCGCCGCGATCCGCGAGAAGGCGCTGCCGTTCGTGCGCGAGGACGGCTCGGTCGTCGTGCCCGCGCGCAGCTGGGTCGCCGCCGCCACGGCCTAGTCCACCGCGCTGCGCAGCCGCTCCGCCGTCTCGCGGTCGGCGGGGAAGAACGACTCGATCGACAGCTCCTCGACGGTGATGTCGGCCGGCGTCCCGAACGTCGTCACGGTGCTGAAGAAGCGCAGCTCGCCGCCGGGCGTGCGCAGCCGCAGCGGCACGACGACGTCGCTCGCCGGCCCGCTCGCCTCCTCCTCCGGCGCCGGGTAGGCCGCGAGCTCCGCGTGCAGCGTGCGCAGGGCCGGATCGCCCGTGATCGCCGCCTGGCGCGCGAGCCGCTCGAGCAGGTGCGCCTTCCACTGGCCGAGGTTGGCGATTCGCGGGGCGAGCCCGTCCGGATGGAGGCTGGCCCGCAACACGTTCATGGGCGGCGCGAGCAGATCCTCGGGCAGCCCTTCCATCAGCAGGCCCGCGGCGCGGTTGTGGGCGACGAGCGCCCAGCCGCGGTCGACGGTGATGGCCGGGTACGGGTCGTGGCCGTCGAGCACGAGCTGGATGGCGTCGTGGACCGGCCGCATCTCGGGCTCGTCGAGCGCGCGCTCCTCGTAGACCGGGGCGTAGCCGGCGGCGAGCAGCAGCCGGTTGCGCTCGCGCAGCGGCACCTCGAGCTCGTCGGCGAGGTGCAGGACCATCTCCGGGCTCGGGCGGGCGCGGCCGGTCTCGACGAAGCTGAGGTGGCGGGTCGAGACGCCGGCCTCGAGCGCGAGGTCGAGCTGGCTGAGGCGGCGGCGCTGCCGCCAGTCGCGCAGCAGGACGCCGACGGGCGGGGCGGAGGACATGACGCGAGCGTACGCCGCCCGGCGCGTCAAGGGCATTACCTCCGAGGTCATGGATTCGATGCACGCGCTCCGGCACCGTGACGGCCATGACCGAACTCACCATCACCCAGGGCCGCTCGCTGTTGAAGCCCGCCCTCATCCTCGACGCCGCCGTCACCGGGACCTGCGGCGTCGCCTACCTCGCCGCCGCGGCCCCGCTGGAGGACCTGCTCGCCCTGCCCGCCGCGTGGCTGCGGACCGCCGGCGTCGTGCTCGTCGCCTTCGCCGCCCTCGTGGCGCTGGCGAGCCGCCGCCCGAGCACCGCCGCGGTGCGCGCGATCATCGTCGTCAACGCCGCCTGGGCGATCGGCAGCATCGTGTTCGCGATCGCCGGCTGGGGCTCGCCCGAGACGGCCGGCACCGTCTGGATCGTCCTGCAGGCGCTGGTGGTTGCCGGGTTCGCCGAGCTGCAGGTAGCCTCGGCGCCATGGCGAGCTGGGCGGACGTCGTAGCGGCGGGAGCGGACCTCCCGGGCGTCGAGCAGAGCACCTGGTACGGGACGGAGGCGCTGAAGGTCCGCGGCAAGGGCTTCTGCCGGCTCCGCGACGAGGGGGCGACGCTCGTCGTCCCCGTCGTCGACCTGGAGGACAAGGAGGCGCTGCTGCGCTCCCATCCCGACGTGTTCTTCACGATCCCGCACTACGACGGCCACGCCTACGTCCTCGTCCACCTCGAGCGCGTCAGCCGCGAGACGCTCGCCGAGGTGGTCGAGGACGCGTGGCGCCTCCGCGCGCCCGATTCGCTTCAGTAGCCTCCCGCCGCGTGTACTACGACGACGACGCAGACCTCTCCCTCCTCGACGGCAAGACCGTCGCGATCCTCGGCTACGGCTCGCAGGGTCATGCTCATTCGCTGAACCTCAAGGACTCCGGGGTCGACGTCGTGGTCGGCCTGCGCGAGGGCTCGGCCTCGGTCGAGAAGGCGCGCGCCGCCGGGCTCGAGGTGACCGGCATCGCCGACGCCGCCTCGCGCGGCGACATCGTGATGGTGCTCCTCCCCGACGAGAAGCACGGCGAGGTCTACCGCGAGGAGATCGCCGACGGGATCGCGCCCGGCAACCTGCTGCTGTTCGGCCACGGCTTCTCGATCCACTACGACGAGATCGAGCCGACGCCGGAGGTCGATGTCGGGCTCGTGGCGCCCAAGGGCCCCGGCCACCTGGTGCGCCGCCAGTACGTCGAGGCGCGCGGCGTCCCGTGCCTGGTCGCGATCCAGCAGGACGCGACCGGCAACGCGCTCGCGCTCACGCTCGCCTACGCGAAGGCGATCGGCGGCACACGCGCGGGCGTGATCCAGACGACGTTCCGCGAGGAGACGGAGACCGACCTCTTCGGTGAGCAGGCCGTGCTGTGCGGCGGCGTCTCCGAGCTCGTCAAGGCCGGCTACGAGACGCTCGTCGACGCGGGCTACGACCCCAAGATGGCCTACTTCGAGTGCCTCCACGAGCTCAAGCTGATCGTCGACCTGATGTACGAGAAGGGCCTCAGCGGCATGCGCTACTCGATCTCCAACACCGCGGAGTACGGCGACTACTCGCGCGGCACGCGGGTCATCACCATGGAGACGCGTCAGGCGATGAAGGACATCCTCGGCGAGATCCAGTCCGGCGAGTTCGCCCGCGAGTGGATCGCGGAGAACCGCGCGGGGCAGGAGAACTTCCTGCGCATGCGCAAGGAGGCCGCCGACCAGCCGCTCGAGCGCGAGGGCAAGGAGCTGCGCTCGATGATGGACTGGATCGAGACCGACTTCTAGGCCGGCCGTGGCCGAGCCACAGCTGCCCGGCGGCTGGCTGCCCCCGCAGGCGCCGGGCGGTGCCCCGGCGCCGCCGGACGAGTCCGAGCGGCCGGCCTTCGTCCAGCCGCGGGGTCAGCAGGGCACCAACGGCCTGGCGGTCGCCGCGCTGGTGTGCGCGATCTCGAGCCTCGGCCTGCTCGTGTTCTCGCTCGGGCTGTCGTTCCTGTTCTCGATCCCGCTCGGCCTCACCGGCTGGGTGTGCGCGGTGCGCGCGCCCCAGGACGTCCGCCCCGGCCAGCGCCAGGCCGCGAAGGTCCTGGCGATCATCGCCGTCGCCCTCAGCGTCGCCGCCGCGATCGCCTGGCTGGTGCTGATGGCGGCCGGCTACTCGCCCGAGGACCTCCAGCGCTCGCTGCAGGAGGAGATCGACCGGCAGCGTCAGAGGTCGTAGCTACTCTCAACTACGTGACCCCGAACCCGTTCGTGAAGCAGTACCTGATGACCGCCGGGCCGACGCCCGTGCCCCCGGCCGTCTCGCAGGCGATGGCCGCGCCGATGCTCTACCACCGCGCTCCCGCCTTCGTCGAGATCTACGAGCGGGTGCTCTCCAAGCTGCCCAAGGTCTTCCAGACCGAGAACGACGTCCTCGTCTTCGCCGCCAGCGGCTCCGGCGCGATGGAGTCCGCGGCCGCCAACCTCATCCGCCCCGGAACGCCCGTGCTCGCGGCCGCCGCCGGCAAGTTCGGCGAGCGCTGGCTCGAGCTGGCCGAGGCCTACGGCGACGAGATCGTCCGCTACGAGCCGGGCTGGGGCGAGCGCCTCGACCCCGCGGAGTTCGACCGCCTGCTGGGGGAGAACGACGGCATCGAGGTCGCCTTCGCCACGCTGAGCGAGACCTCCACCGGCGTCGTGCACGACGTCCAGGCGATCGCCGAGGTCTGCAAGCGCCACGACGTGATCCTCGTCGTCGACGCCGTCTCCGGCCTGGGCGCCGCCGAGCTGCGCCAGGACGAGTGGGGCGTCGACGTCGTCGTCGCCGGCTCGCAGAAGGCGCTCATGTGCCCGCCCGGCCTCGGCTTCGCGAGCGTCTCGCAGCGCGCCGCCGACTACGCCGCCCAGAAGCCGGGCGGCCGCTACTACTTCGACTGGGGCAAGAACCTCAAGGCCCAGCGCGCCAGCAACTCCGCCTTCACGCCCGCCGTACCGCTCTTCACGGGGCTGGACATCGCGCTCGACATCATCCTCGAGGAAGGGCTGGAGGACGTCTTCGCCCGCCACGACCTGCTCGCCCGCGCCACCCGCGCCGGCGCCCAGGCGATCGGGCTGGAGATCTTCGGCGACGCCGACGAGCGCAGCACGGTCGTCACCGCCGTCGAGCTGCCGGAGTCGATCGACGGCGGCAAGATCCCGGGCGCCCTGCGCAAGCTCGGCATCACCGCCAACGGCGGCCAGAACCAGCTCAAGGGCCGGATCATCCGGATCGCCCACTGCGGCTACTTCGGCGCCTTCGACATCCTGACGTCGCTGTCCGGGCTCGAGATGGCGCTCTCCCAGCTCGGCTACGAGGTCGAGCACGGCGCCGGCGTCGGCGCCGCCCAGCGCGTCTTCGTCGAAGCCGGCGTCGCGGCCGCGGCGTAAGCCCGTGCTCGAGCAGCAGTACAAGGTCCTGGTCAAGGAGAAGATCGCCGACTCCGGCGTGAACATGCTGCGCGAGCGCTTCTCGGTCGACGTCGGGGTCGACTGGACGGACGAGGAGCTCGCGGAGCGCATCGGCGGCTACCACGGGATCCTGATCCGCTCGGCGACCCAGCTGACCGCCGACCTGATCGACCGCGCCGACAATCTCCGGGTCATCGGCCGCGCCGGCATCGGGGTCGACAACGTCGACGTCGAGGCCGCGACCAAGCGCGGCATCATCGTCGCCAACGCGCCGCAGTCGAACATCGTGGCCGCCGCGGAGCACACCGTGGCGCTGATGCTCAGCCTCGCGCGCAACATCCCGCAGGCGCACGCCAGCCTCACCGCCGGCAAGTGGGAGCGCTCGAAGTTCGGCGGGGTGGAGGTGTACGAGAAGACGCTCGGCATCCTCGGCTTCGGCCGCATCGGCCAGCTCGTGGCCGCCCGCGCGCAGGGCTTCGGCATGCGCGTCCTGGCCTTCGATCCGTTCGTGTCCGCCGAGCGCTTCCGCGAGCTCGGGGTCGAGCGCGCGGAGGAGAGCTCCGACCTCTACCGCGATTCCGACTTCATCACCATCCACCTGCCCAAGACGCCGGAGACGCGCGGCTGGCTGGACGCAGAGGCGTTCGCGCAGATGAAGGACGGCGTGCGGGTCATCAACTGCGCCCGCGGCGAGCTGCTGGTCGACGCGGCCCTCAAGGACGCGCTCGACTCCGGCAAGGTAGCCGGTGCCGCGCTCGACGTCTTCCCGGCCGAGCCGATCACCGACTACCCGCTCTTCGACGGCTACGCCAACGTCGTGGTCACGCCGCATCTGGGCGCCAGCACCACCGAGGCGCAGGACCGCGCCGGCGTGCAGACCGCCGAGCAGGTCGTGGCGGCGCTGACCGGCGGCGTCGTTTCGACCGCGGTCAACATCCCCGCCGTCAGCGCGGAGGACATGGAGGTGCTCGGCCCGTACCTGCCGCTCGTGCAGCGGCTCGGCCGGCTCGCCACCACGCTCGCCGACGGCAACATCGAGCGCGTCGAGTGCGAGTACCTCGGCCACCTCGCGGGGCGGGACACGCGCCTGCTCACGCTCGCCACGCTGCAGGGCGTCCTCGCGGGCCACACCGAGGAGGAGGTCAACCTCGTCAACGCGCCCTCGCTGGCCGAGGAGCGCGGGATCGAGGTCGCCGAGACCAAGGAGGTCGTCGCCCGCGACTTCACCGACCTCGTGCGGATCACGGTCGGCGGCAACCGCGTCGTCGGCACCACGCTCGGCCAGCTGCACCGCCCGCACCTGCTCGAGGCCTGGGGCCAGCGCTTCAACCTCCAGCTCGACGACGACCACTTCGCGCTGTTCCGCTACTCCGACCTGCCCGGCATGGTCGGGCGCGTCGGCACGGTCTTCGGCGCCCACGGGATCAACATCTCCCAGGCCGCGGTCGGCCGCGAGCCCCCGGGCGAGGACGGCCACCGCGACAGCGTCGCCGTCATGGCGGTCACGACCGACGCGCCCGTGCCGCAGTCGGTGGTCGACGAGATCGTCGCGAGCGACGGCTTCGTGGCCGGCCGCGCGGTCTCGCTCTAGTCAACGCGTCGCGACCGGCTCCGTCTCCGGCGTCCTGCGGACGAAGCGCCCGGAAGGCTCTGCGGCGGGCGGGCGGCGCTCGGGCCGCACGAACCACATCAGCACCGCGGCGGCGGCCAGCGAGCCCGCGAGCAGCAGGAACGACGCGCCGGTCGTGCCGGTGAGGTCGTTCATCCAGCCCACGAGGTAGCTGCCCGCGAACGCGCCGAGCGCGCCGAACGAGTTGATGAGCCCGACCGCGGGCGCCGCGACGTCGCGTCTGAGGAACTCCGTGATCGCCGCGAAGTACGGGCCGTACGGCGCGTACATGGCGGCGCCGGCCACGAACAGCAGCGCGTAGGACGCCCAGAAGCGGTCAGGGCCGAGGAGGTAGGAGCCGTAGAACGCCAGCGCGGCGAACGCCAGCCACGGCCACACGAACGCGGTCCGGCGGCCGGAGCGGTCCGACCAGCGGCTGTTCAGGTACATCAGGAGCGCGGCGAGCGCGTACGGCGCGGCCGAGATCAGGCCGGTGTCGCCGATGCCCGCGCCCGAGCCGGCCTTGACGATCGACGGCAGCCAGAACACGAAGCCGTAGACGCCGACGCTCCACAGGAAGTACTGGACGGAGAGGATCACGACGGGGCGGGAGCGCAGCGCGTCCGAGTAGCGCGCCATCGGCACGAGCCCGCGCTGCTCCTCGGCGAGAGCGCGCTCGACGCCCTCCTTCTCGTCGCGGTTCAGCCACTTCGCGTCGCGCGGGTTGTCGGTGACCATCGCGCGGAACACGAACGCCCACGCGATCGCGGGCAGGCCCTCGATGATGAACATGCCGCGCCACGTGATCGCCTCGATCACGAAGCCGGAGATCGCGGTCAGCCACAGCACCGTGATCGGGTTGCCGAGGATCAGGATCGTGTTCGCGCGGCCGCGCTCGGGCTTCGTGAACCAGTGGCTGACGAAGATCACCATCGCGGGGAGCACGGCGGCCTCGACGAGCCCGAGCAGGAAGCGCACGGCGATCAGCGCCTCGGCCGAGCTCAGCACGCCCTGCAGCGAGGCGAGCACACCCCAGGCGAGCAGGCTCCAGAAGATCAGGGTCTTGACGCTGCGACTCTCGGCGAAGACCGCGCCCGGGATCTGGAGCACGAAGTAGCCGAGGAAGAACGCGGCGCCGATCAGCGACGCGACGGCGCCCGTGATCGCGAGGTCGTCCTCCATGCCCCCGGGCAGCGCGATCGAGTAGTTCGAGCGATCGAGGTACGCGAGGCTGTACGTGATGAACACGATCGGCAGCACGCGCCCCCAGCGCTGCCGCCCCAGCTCGTGGTGTTCGGCCATGATCCCCTCCCAGAAATCGCCTGGGACATGCCTTACCCGCTGCGGTCACATCGACGCACCGGATCTGATCTGATCGGGCCGTGGATCAGCCGCTGAGGACTCGCGCCCGATCGCGGCCCGCGAGCAGCATCACCGCGCCCGCGGCGGCGGGCCAGATCGTCCAGTTCCAGTAGTTGGCGGCATCGACCAGGTTGAGCATCGCCACGAGCTGGATCGAGATCGAGACCTGGGCGAGCAGGCAGAGGAGCGCCGCGCGGGGATGCCTGAGACGCAGCAGGCCCACAGTGGCGAGCGCGAGCGCCATGACGCCCGAGCCCAAGCTGGCGACCAGCCCCGTCTTCAAGAGAGCGAGAGCCCACAGCCCGGAGGTCAGCAGGAGAAACGACACGGCTGCGAGGCCCCAGGTCGTCGTCTGCCAGCGCGCCTCGCCGCAGCGGTGATCGCGCACCGTCCACGCGATCACCAGGACCACCGGCGCGATGGCGACCACGGCGAGGAGGAGCATGACGTTCATCACCTCACTCAACGCCATCCAGCCCCGCGCGTCATCGCGGCTGGACGGATTGACCGCTCAGGTCGCGGGCTAGTCGTCGGCCGGGGGCGGCGCGAAGACGATGCGCTTGAGCTCCTCGACCGTGCGGCCGCCGAGGCGGAGCGAGGTCACGAAGCCCTCCTGGCCGAGCTCGCCGGCGTCGAGCGCGGTACGCAGCGCGTCGACCGTCGCCCGGTCCTCGTCCGGCACCTTGTCCTTCGAGACCTCGACGAACACGAGGTGGCGGGGGCGGCGGTTGGCGTGCGCCATCCGGACGTACTTCTCACGCTCCGCGGCGTCGAAGCCGTCGAGCGCGATGACGACCGTCTGACCGGCGCCGAGGCGCTTGGTGGCGGTGGCGTCGAGCAGCTGGCGGGCCTTCTCCTCGAGCTGCTCCTCGGCGACGCGGCCGGCCAGCAGCCGGCGCAGGCGGACCATCGAGAGCAGGACGTTGACGTCCTCCAGCACGCGGGCGCAGAACGCTTCGCGCGTGTCGGCGTCGGCGGAGAGCACGATCACGAGGCTGCCGGGCGCGTAGCGGATGCGGTCGGTCGGCGCGAGCACGCGGCCGCGGACGCTGACGTCCGCCTGGCGGGGCGGCCGCTCGGGCTCGCCGGGGCGGCGCGGGCGCTCGGAGGTCCACCCGCCGCGCTCGTTCTCACCGATCTTGACGCTGCGCGGTCCGGGTCCTGAGCTCATGCCTCCACCGTAGCGCTCAAGCGGCGCCGCGCGCGATCGCGCTGCGGAGCACCACGCGCGTCTCGGTCTCGACCACGCCCAGCTGCGTCTTGAGCTGCCGCAGCAGGCGGTCGAGCTCGGCGGTGTCGCGGCACGCCACGCGCAGCTGGTAGTCGAACCGCCCGGTGACGTGGTCGGCGTCGATCACCGCCTCGAGCTTGGCCACGGCCGCCTCGAACGAGTCGTTCGTGTGGCTCGGGCCCATGTTGACCTCGATCAGCGCGTGCAGCCGGCGGCCGGCCGCGCCGGGGTCGACGGTGGCGGTGAAGCCCGTGATCACGCCCTCGCGGCGGAGGCGGCGGACGCGGTCGGCGGCGGCGTTGGCGGACAACCCGACGCGGGCGCCGAGGTCGCGGTAGGAGAGCCGCGCATCGCGCACCAGTTCGCCGAGGATCTCGCGGTCTAGATCGTCCATGCCGCGATTATCTCAGCATTTGCCGGATCACGCTGGTCTATTCGCGGCTCCGTCGCTACCACGGAGCCATGTTCGAAGCGCTCGTCTCCGGACTCATCGCGGGCTGGGGAGTGGCCGTCCCGCTCGGCGCGATCGGGGTGATGCTGGTGGACCTCGGGATGCGCGGCGGCTTCCGCTCCGCCGCGCCGGCCGCCGCCGCCGTCGCGACCGCCGACCTGCTCTACGCCGCGGTGGCCGCCGCCACCGGCGCCGCCGCCGCGAGCGTGCTCGAGCCGCGCGAGCAGGCGCTCCGGCTGGTCGCCGCCGGCGTGCTCGCCGCCGTGGCGGTCATGGCGCTGCGGGCGGCGTGGCGGCGCGCGAACGCCGGCGACGGGGAGCCCGCCGCGCCCGCACTGCCCGCCCCGCACCGGCTCTACGGCCGCTTCCTCGGCCTCACCGCGATCAACCCGACCACGGTCGTCTACTTCGTCGCGCTGATCGCCGGGCTGCCCGCCGTCGCGAGCGCGCCCGCCTCCGCGAAGGCCGTCTTCGTCGTCGCGGTCGGCGTGGCCTCGCTCAGCTGGCAGCTGACGCTGGCCGGCTCTGGCGCCGCCCTGCACCACCGGCTGCCGGAGCACGCGCGGCTCTACACCGCGCTGGCGGGCAACGCGCTCGTGCTCGGCCTGGCCGTGCGGATGGCGCTCAGCGCGTAGGCGCCGGCGCGACCGGCGCCTCGACCTGCGCCAGCGTGGCGACCCAGCCCGGGTCATCCGTGGTGCGCGCGAGCACGCGCTCGAGTGCGGCGACGCACGATGCATCAAACGCCGTCCCGCTCTCCTCGCGGAGCAGCCCCAGCGCGCGGTCCTGGATCCACGCCGGGCGGTAGACGCGGTGGGAGACGAGGGCGTCGTAGACGTCGCAGACCGTTAGCACCCGCGTCGCGAGGCCGATCTGGTCACCGTGCCGCCCGCGCGGGTAGCCGCCGCCGTCGAGCCGCTCGTGGTGGTCGAGCACCAGCTCGAGCACCTCGCGGTCGAAGGCGCCGAGGTCGGCGAGCAGGCGCGCGCCGTCCTCCGGGTGGCACTTGATCGCCGCGAACTCCTCGTCGGTCAGCGCGCTCGGCTTGCAGAGGATCCCGGGCGGCGTGCGCAGCTTGCCCATGTCGTGCAGCAGCCCGCCGATCGCGAGGTGGCGCAGCGTCGTGGGCGGGAGCTTGAGCTCCTCGCCGACCGCGCAGGCGAGCATCGCCACGCGCCGCGTGTGCTCCTCGGTCGAGCGGTCCTTCTCGGCGAGGTCGAGCATCAGCGCACGCACGCGCGGGCCGAGGAAGGCCTCCTCGGCGCCGACGAGCTCGATGGCGGTGAGGTCGCCGACCAGCGGGCGCGAGGCGCCGCCCTGGCGCAGGTCGAGCGCGGCCGGGATGCCGACGAGCGTGATCCCGAGGAGCTCCATCCCGTGGCCGAAGTAGAACGCGAGCGTGCCGTAGCCCATGATCAGCTGCGGCACGAGCGCCCAGGCCATCCACACGCAGCCGACGAACACGAGCAGGTCGGTGGTGCGGTGGGTCAGCGTGTAGGTGCGGACCGCGCGCAGTGCGAGCGTCGCGAAGAACGCGAGGCCGAAGAGCAGCAGCACGATGGCCGGCGCGCTGCCGGCCGCGGGCACGCTGGGCACGGCGGTGGGAAACGCCAGGCCGATGCCGCCGAGCAGCAGGATCACGCCGGCGAGCGCAGCCTGGATCGCGAGCACCGGGGCGAGCTTCAGGGGGCGGCGCATGGCGGGCACCGCGGCCAGCGCGAGCACGGCGCCGCCGGCGGGCAGCGAGGCGGCTCCCGCGAGCGCGATCACGCCGTTCTGCCCCACGATGATCCCGGGCGTCGCGAGGCCGTGGATCATCAGGAGCGCGGTCATGGTTGAGAACGCGGCGCCGAGCAGCACGGTCCGCCCGTCGTTGGCGCGCGCGCCCGCGACGGTCAGCCCGACCGACGCGACGGCGGCGATGAGCGCCCCGGTCGCGACCACGACGAAGTGCACCCACGGCGCGGTCTGGACCTCTTTGCCGCCGAACACGTGCAGCAGGGCAGGGACGCCGACGGCCCACGCCGCGAGCAGCGCCAGCAGGCCGCGCGGAGCTTGCCCCTTCTTGACCATTGAGGCCTTATCGGCAGATCAGCGCACGATGTGCAGTCCGAGCAGCGAGGGGACCGCGGCGAGTCCCCTCGTCAGCGGGTCCGGACGCCCGCCTTCCTCCTCCACGGCCTCCTTGCGCGCCAGCGCGGCGCGGATCACGGTCGCGCCCGCCGCTCGCAGCGGCTCGGGCGGCACGACCTTCGGCGGCGGGTCGATCCACGCCCAGCGCGCGGCCGCCTCGGAGCGCCCGAGCGCGAGCGCCGCCAGCGAGCGGCCGGCCAGGTGCGAGGGCCCGACGCCGTTGCCGGTGTAGCCGAACGCCGCCCACGCGCGGCCGCCCTGCAGCGTGACGATCGCCGGCAGGTGGGTGGGGGAGACGTCGATCGGGCCGCCCCAGGCGTGCTCGATCCGCCGCCCCTCGAGCATCGGGAAGATCCGCAGCAGCCCGCGCCGCGTCTCCTCCACGACCTCGGGGTCGACCTCCGCTCGCCCGTGCGTGCGCGCGCCGACCTCCATCCGCCCGCCGCCCCAGCCGAGCAGGATGCGGCCGTCGACGGTGGTGCGGAAGTAGTGCAGCAGCGCGCGCCCGTCGGTGATCGCCTCGCCGCCGGTCCAGCCCAACTGCTCGATGACGTCGGGCACCGGCTCGGTCAGCACGATGTGGCTGGATGAGACCGTGAGGCGGTCGCGCAGGCGCCGCACCTGGCCCGACGCGGCGTTGATCGCCACTGCGGCGGCCTCCGCGCGGACGCTGCCGCCCGCGGTCTCGGCGACCACGCCGCCGCCGCGGTCGACGTGCAGCGCGGTCACCCGCGAGCCCTCGAAGATCCGTACGCCGCGGGCGAGCAGGCGCTCGCGCAGCCCGAACGCCAGCCGCGCCGGCTGCACGGTCGCGCCCGTCCGCGTCGCCACCCCGGTCCGGAACACCGGCGCGTCGCAGACCGCCCGCGTCTCGGCCTCCGACAGCGCGACCACGTGCTCGCCGTCGACGGCGTCGCTGCTGGCGCCGTCCTGCGCCGGCGCGCACGAGACGACGAGGTGCGGCGCCTCGCGCAGCCACGCGTCGACCTCCTGCGTCTCGCAGAAGGCGGCCACCATCGCCAGCGTCTCGTCGGAGGCCTCGCACAGCTCGCGCGCACGCCGCTCGCCGTACTGCTGCTCCATGTTCGCGCGGTACAGCCACAGCGATGAGAGGAAGCCGCCGTTGCGGCCGCTGGGCCCGGTCCCGCAGCCGTCGGCCTCGAGCAGCACGACGCGCGCCTCCGGCTCGCGCTCGAGCAGCTCCCACGCCGTCCACATGCCGGTGTAGCCGCCGCCGATCACCACGACGTCGGCGCGCAGCGCCTCCGCCAGCGCCGGCTGGGCCGGGGGCAGGCCGCCCGCCTCGCGGATCCACCAGCCGTGGGCGTCGTGCACCATCAGGCCGCCGCCTCGACCGCCGCGATCTCGACCTCGCGCAGCCCGCGCGGGATATCGCAGCCGACCGGGTCCTCGGGGAAGCTCGTGGGCAGGCCGGCCAAGCCCTCGAGGATCGCAAGGTTCGCGGCCGGCAGGTGGCGCAGCGAGTAGCCGCCCTCCAGGAACGCCACGACGCGCCCGCCGCAGCAGTCCTCGGCGAGCTCGACCGCGCGGTCGGTCCACTCGCGGAAGCCGGAGGTGGTCACCGACATGCGCCCGAGCGGATCGCTCGCCGCCGCGTCCTGCCCGGCGCCGATCAGCAGCAGGTCGGGCGCGAACGCGCGGATCGCGGGCTCGACCACACGCTCGAAGGCGAGCGAATAGCCGGCGTCGCCGGTGCCGGCCGGCAGCGGGACGTTGACGATCGCCTCGCCGGGCGTGTCGACGTCGCCCGTGTCGTAGGGGTAGAGGCGGTCCTGGTGCAGCGAGATCGTGAGCACCGTCGAATCGTCGCGGAAGATCGCCTCGGTGCCGTTGCCGTGGTGGACGTCCCAGTCGAGGATCGCCACCCGCCGCGCCCCGCGGGCGAGCTGGGCCCAGCGCGCGGCCACCGCGGTCGCATTGAGCAGGCAGAAGCCCATCGGCCGCCCCGCCTCGGCGTGGTGTCCGGGCGGCCGCGCGATCACGAACGCGTTGCGCAGATCGCCCGCCACCACCGCCGCCACCGCCTCCAGCAGCCCGCCGACCGCAAGCAGCGCCGCGGTGCGCGTGCCCGGCCCGATCCACGCCTCCTCGTCGAGCTTGACGCTGTGGTGCGGCTCGGCCAGGACGCGCTCGACGTGGCTCGCATCATGCACGAGCTCGAGCGCGGTGCGCGGGGCGCTGCGCGCGTTCAGGCGCTCGACCTTGCGCAGCACGCCCGAGCCCTCCAGCGCGCGGAACGTCTCCGCCAGCCGCTCGGGCCGCTCGAACGGCGGGATCTGCAGCCAGGACGGGCCGCTCGGCGGGTTGCGATGCCCGAAGCAGCGTTCGTCATAGACGAGGCCGGTCCGCTCAGGCACGGCTCAGCGCGAGCGCTGCTTGCTCGTCGAGCGCCTCGGCGGCCTCGCGGTGCATCGCGCGGCGCGCCAGGCGCCGTTGCAGCAGCACGTTGAGCACCATCAGGATCAGCACGATGCAGAGCAGGCCGGAGGCGAGCACGTTGACCTCGGCCGGGACGCCCTGGCGGGTGGCGCCGAAGATGAAGAGCGGGAACGTCTGCGTCTGGCCGGCGTTGAAGCTCGTGATCACGTAGTCGTCGATCGAGATCGCGGCGGCCAGCAGCGCGGCTGCCGCCACGCCCGGCGCGATCATCGGCAGCGTGATCTTGCGGAACGTCGTCCACTCGGTCGCGCCGAGGTCCATCGCCGCCTCTTCGATATGGCGGTCCATGCCCTCCAATCGCGCCTTCACGGTCACCACCACGTAGGACACCGTGAACATGACGTGGGCGATGATGATCGTCATGAAGCCCGTGTTCACCGCGGCGGTCAGGAACAGGGCGAGCAACGCGGCGCCGAGCACGACCTCCGGGCTGGCGAGCGGGAGGAAGACCATCATGTCGACCACCCCGCGGCCGCGGAACCGGTAGCGCACGAGCGCCAGCGCCATGAACGTGCCGAGCGCGGTCGCGATCAGCGTCGAGATCAGCGCGATCAGCAGCGAGTTCTTCAGCGCCGTGGCGAGGTCCGGGTCGGCGAACGGGTGCGCCCAGTGGTCGAGCGTGAAGCCCTGCCAGGTGAAGTTGAACCGGCCCACGTTGTCGTTGAACGAGAACAGGACGACGATGAAGATCGGGATGAACAGGTAGAGCAGCGCCAGGCCCGACCAGATTCCGAGCGCCCACGAGCGGACCTTGTCGCCCTGCGACTGCACCTAGAACGCCGCCTCGGTCAGGTTCTCCGTTCCCAGCAGCCGGGCGTAGATGAAGATCCCGATGAGGATGAAGGTCATCAGGATGAACGAGAGCGCGGCCGCGGTCGGGTAGTCGAGGATGTTGATGAACTTCGACTGGATCACGTTGCCGATCATGTACTGGCGCGGGGTGCCCAGCAGCGCCGCGTTGATGAAGTCGCCGCACGCCGGGATGAAGGTCAGCAGCGAGCCGGCGAAGATGCCGGGGAGCGCGAGCGGCAGCGTCACGCGGCGGAACGCGATCGTGCGGCTCGCGTAGAGGTCGGTCGCCGCCTCGATCAGCCGCCGGTCGATCTTCTCCAGCGACACGTACAACGGCAGCACCATGAAGGGGAGGAAGTTGTAGGTGATGCCCGCGATCACCGCCGTGCGCGAGGCCAGCAACCTCCCGTCGGCCGACAGCAGCCCCACGTCGCGGAGGCGCTCGACCACCCAGCCGGAGTCCGACAGGATCAGCTGCCACGCGACCGTCCGCAGCACGTAGCTGACGAAGAACGGCAGCACGATCAGCAGCAGGATCAGGTTCTTGTACTTGCCGGCCTTGAACGCCGTGAAGTAGGCGAGCGGGAAGCCGATGGTCAGGCACAGGACGGTCGCCGTCGCCGCGTATCCGATCGAGCGCAGGAACTGCGTCGAGTAATCCGAGATCGCGTTCGTGTAGACGCTGAACTCCCACGTGAACGAGTAGCCCGTCTCCGGGTCGCCGCTCTGCAGCGACACGTTGAGCTGGTTCACGAGCGGGATCGCGAAGAAGATGATCAGCCACAGCAGGCCCGGGCCGAGGAAGACCCAGGGCAGCAGCTGCCGTCGTCTGCGGAGCGACAGCCGCAGCATCGCGCTAGCCGCCGACGACCTTGGCCATGGCCTCCTGCATCGTCTGCTCGTCCTTCGGCGACAGCGCCGGGTACGGGTGCAGCCGTTTCGCGACGTCCTCGGGCGGGAAGATCAGCGGGTTCTCGGCGAGCTTGGGGTCCTTCTTCTGGAGGACCTCCTTGACGCCCTTGACCGGCGAGATGTAGTTCACGTACGCCGCGATGGTGGCCGCCACCTCGGGGTCGTAGACGTAGTTCATCATCGTCTCGGCCGCGTACGGGTGCTCGACCTTGGCCGGCATCATCATGTTGTCGGTGAAGAGCGGGCAGCCCTCTTCGGCGTAGCTGAAGCGCAGGTCCGGGTTGTCGGACTGCAGCTGCACCAGGTCGCCCGAGTAGGCCAGCGCGACCCAGATGTCGCCCTTCGCCAGCGGCTGCGTGTAGTCGTTGCCGGTGAACTTGCGGAACTGGCCCGACTGGTTCGCCTTGTCGATCTTGTCGATCGCGCCGAGCAGCTGGTCGATGTTCGCGGTCGAGCAGTCGATGCCGTCGCCGAGCAGGACCGCCGACGCCGAGTCGTAGGGCTCGGACAGCATCGTCACCTTGCCCTTGAACTTCGGGTCGAAGAGGTCCTTGATGCTCTTCAGCTCGCGGCCGGTCTTCTTGATGTTGTAGCCGATGCTGGTGGCGCCCGACTGCCACGGGAGCGTGAACTCGCGCTTCGGGTCGTAGTTGATCGTCTTGAGGTTGTCCACGAGGTTGCTGAAGTTCGGGACGTTCTTCTTGTCGATGGGCTCGCAGTAGTCGTTGCGCACCCAGCGGGCCGCCATGTAATCGGTCAGCGTGACGATGTCGCGGCCGATCGGCTGCTTGTTCTGCAGCTGCTGGCGGACCTTCCCGAAGAACTCGAAGTTGTCGTTGATCTCCTCGGTGTACTTGACGTGGCCGCCGTACTGCTTGTCGAACTGCTTGAGCACCTTCTTGTCGATGTAGAGCGGCCAGTTGGCGAACGTCCAGTCGCCGATCGTGGTCTTGGGGTGGCTGACGGCGCGGGTGTCCGGCTTGTCCTTGGACGCCTTCTCGGCCTCGCCCTGCACGCCGCCGCACGCGGCGAGCACGGCAGCGAGCCCGCTCAGCGCCAGCCCGGAGCTGCCGGCCCGGCCGATGAAGCCTCGCCTGGACAGGCGCTCGCTTTCGAAGAACTCCTCGAGGGCTCGCTCGATCCGCGGGTCGTTACTGCTCACTCGCTCTGCTCCTTGGCGACGACGAAGGTGTGGTGGGGGTTCCAGGTGAGATCGACCTCACGGCCGGGACCGAACGAGTCGGGCTCCGAGCCGTCGAGGTTCTGGGCGAAGACCGTCAGCTCCTCGCCCCCCAGCGCCTTGATCACGTACTGGATCGAGGTGCCGAGGAAGGCGGCGACGACGACGGTCCCACGCAGAGAATTGACGTCGCCGTCCGAAGTGTGTCCGTTGACCGCCCGCAGCGTGATCTTCTCCGGCCGCACGCCGACGCGGATCGAGTCGGTGTCGTGCGGGCCGACGCGGTCGGCGGGGACGTGGAGGCTGGCGCCGTCGTGCGTCTGGATGTGGGCGAGCCCGCCCTCGGAGCGGCCGAGCTTGCCGTCGATCAGGTTGGAGACCCCGAGGAAGTTCGCCACGAACTCGGTGCGGGGGCGCTCATAGAGGTCCGCGGCCGAGCCGGCCTGCTCGATGTGCCCCGCGTTCATGACGGCGATCGTGTCGGCCATCGACATCGCCTCTTCCTGATCGTGCGTGACGTGCACGAACGTGATGCCGACGTCCTGCTGGATGCGCTTGAGCTCGATCTGCAGCTGCTTGCGCAGGCGCAGATCGAGCGCGCCGAGCGGCTCGTCGAGGAGCAGCGCGCGCGGCCGGTTCACGAGCGCGCGGGCGAGCGCCACGCGCTGCTGCTGGCCGCCGGACAGCTGGGCGGGCTTGCGCTTGCCGAGGTGGCCGAGCTGCACGAGGTCGAGCGCCTCCTGCGTGCGCGTGCGGACATCGTCCTTAGAGACCTTGCGCCGCTCGAGGCCGAACGCGACGTTCTTCTCGACGCTCAGGTGGGGGAAGAGCGCATAGGACTGGAACACGGTGTTGACGTCGCGCTTGTACGGCGGATGCTGCGTCACGTCCTCGCCGCCGAGGAAGACCTTGCCCTCGGTCGGGTCCTCGAAGCCGCCGATCATGCGCAGCGTCGTGGTCTTGCCGCAGCCGGACGGGCCCAGCAGCGCGTAGAACGCGCCGCGCGGCATCTCCAGGTCCAGAGCGTCCACGGCGGTCATCTCGCCGAAGCGCTTCGTCACCTGCTCGAGCCGGATGTCCGGTCCGTCGCTCACCCGGCAGGCACCCTACAGAACGGACACTGCCGTAGTCCATCCTGGACAACGGTCTACACGGTCGAGTAGGTTCGCCGCCGTGGCGACTGAGGAAGTGGTCGAACAGAAGGGGCTGAAGGAGGGTGCGCTCGGTCTCGTCTCGAGCGTGGTGATCGGCGTCGCCTCGACCGCGCCCGGCTACTCGTTGGCAGCGGTGCTCACGCTCGTCGTGGCCGCAGTGGGCGTCCAGTCGCCGGCGGTGCTGATCCTGGCGTTCCTCCCGATGCTGTTCATCGCGGCGTCCTACTACTACATGAACCGCGCCGACCCGGACTGCGGCACCACGTTCTCCTGGGTGACCCGCGCGATGGGGCCGTGGGCGGGCTGGATCGGCGGCTGGGCGATCGTCATCGCCGACATCATCGTGATGGCGAACCTGGCGCAGATCGCCGGCCTCTACGGCTTCCTGCTGTTCGGCTGGCAGAGCGCGGCCGACTCGACGCTCGCGGTCACGGTCGTCGGCGTGCTGTGGATCGTCGTGATGACCGCGATCTGCGTCTACGGCATCGAGCTGTCGGCGCGCACGCAGGTCGGCCTGCTCGGCGCCGAGATCCTGACGCTCGTGCTGTTCGCGGTCGTCGCGCTCGTCAAGGTCGCCACCGGCGACGCGCCCGACGGCTCGGTCAGCCCTGACCTGGGCTGGTTCTCGCCGTTCGCGATCGACTCGACCGACGGGTTGGTGGCCGGGCTCCTGGTGGCGGTGTTCATCTACTGGGGCTGGGACTCGACGGTGTGCGTGAACGAGGAGACGAGCGACTCCGACACCACGCCGGGGAAGGCGGCGGTGGCTTCGACGTTCATCCTCGTGGGGATCTACGTGCTCGTCGCGGTCGCCGCGATCGCCTTCGCCGGGCCGGAGAAGATCGCCAAGGACGACTCGGGCGACGCGCTCGGGCTGCTGGGCACGGCGGTGCTCGGGTCCCCGCTCGACAAGCTGGTGATCATCGCCGTGCTGACCTCGGCGGCGGCGTCGACCCAGACGACGATCCTCCCGACCGCGCGGACCTCCTTGTCGATGGCGCGGGCGGGGGCTATGCCCGCGATCCTCGGCCGCATCCACCAGCGCTTCCAGACTCCGGACGTGTCGACGGTCCTCATGGGCATCTTCTCGATCGTCTGGTACGTCGGGCTGACGCTGATCAGCGAGAACATCCTCTTCGACTCGATCGCCGCGCTCGGGCTGATGATCGCCTTCTACTACGGGATCACCGGCTTCGCGTGCGCGATCTACTACCGCCACGAGCTGACCAACAGCGTCAAGAACTTCCTCTTGGTCGGGGTCGCGCCGGTGATCGGCGGCGTGGTGCTGACGTGGCTGTTCGTCAAGTCGTGCATCGACCTCTCCAAGCCGGAGAACTCGGAGTCGGGCGACTCCTGGTTCGGGCTCGGGCCGCCCCTCGTGATCGGGATCGGCTTGATGCTGTTCGGCGTCGTGCTGATGTTCTGGTGGTGGGGCGCGGGGCACCGCGAGTTCTTCCGCCGCCGCCCCGAGGTCGCCGAGCCCGGGGCGCTCGAGGCGCCGCCGCCGCAGGTCGCTGAGACCGCGGGGATCGCCTGATGGCCGCGCCGCTCATCGTGGGCTACGACGGGACGCCGGGATCACGGGCCGCGGGCGGCGAGGCGCTGCGGCTCGCACGCGACCTCGGCGGCGAGCTGGTGTTCGGCTACTGCTACTCGGTCAGCGCCACGGGCGGCGAGGGCGGAGACCTCGAGAAGGCGCTGCGGGAGCAGGGGACCGCCGTGCTCCACGAGGCGCTGGCCCAGGCCCACGCCGCCGGCCTCGAGGCGCGCGCCGTGCTCATCAACGACAAGCCGAGCGCCGGGCTCGTCGGGCTGGCCGACGAGAACGACGCGCGGATGATCATCGTCGGCTCCTACGGCGACCCGCCGCTCAAGGGCGCCCTGATCGGCTCGACCGCGCACAAGCTGCTGCATCTCTCCGAGCGGCCGGTCCTGGTCGTCCGCGCCTCCGCCTAGGTGCGGGCCGTCGTCATCACGAAGGCGGGTCCGCCCGAGGTCCTGCAGGTGCAGGAGCGCCCTGACCCGGAGCCCGGGCCGGGGCAGGTCGTGATCGACGTGCGCGCGGCGGGCGTCAACTTCGCGGACACGATGGCGCGGGTCGGCCTCTATCCCGACGCGCCGAAGTTGCCCGCTGTGGTCGGCTACGAGGTGGCGGGCATGCGGGCCGACACCGGCGAGCGGGTGATCGCGGGGACGCACTTCGGCGGCTACCAGTCGCGCGTGGCGGTGGCGGAGGAGGACGTGGTCGCGCTGCCCGAGCGGCTGTCGTTCGAGCAGGGCGCTGCGATCCCGGTCAACTACGCCACCGCATGGGCGGCCCTCGTGCGATACGGCGGGCTGCAGGCGGGCGAGCGCGTCCTGATCCTGGCGGCGGCCGGCGGTGTGGGGATCGCGGCGACGCAGCTGGCCGTGCGCTACGGCGCGGAGGTCTACGGCGCGGCGTCGCCCGGCAAGCACGACACGGTGCGCGCCCAGGGCGCCGTGCCCGTCACCTACGACGCGCGCGGGCTGCCGAAGTTCGACCTGATCATGGACGCGATCGGCGGCCCCTCGTTCCGGCGCTCCTACGACCGGCTCGAGACCGGCGGGCGGCTGATCGCGTTCGGCGCCTCGGCGGTGATGAGCGGCGAGAAGCGGAACCTCGTGACCGCGGCGAAGGCGGCCGTGCGGATGCCGCGCTTCAACCTCATCAAGCAGATGAGCGCCTCGAAGTCGGTGATCGGCCTCAACATGCTGCGGCTGTGGGAGCACGCGGGCACGCTGCGGCCCTGGATCGACCCGCTTGCCGAGCTCCTGGAGGACGGCACGATCGAGCCGGTGGTGGCCGAGGCGTTCCCGTTCGACCGCGCGGCCGACGCACACCGCATGATCGCCGAGCGCCGCAACGTCGGGAAGGTCGTGCTCACACCGTGATGCTGCGGCGCCCCGCGAACGCGATCGCGAGCCCGGCCGCGGCCGCGATCGGCGCGCAGACCAGCGCGGCGGTGACGCCCTGGTGCTCGATCACCACGCCCGCCAGCCAGGCTCCCGCGGCGCTGCCCATCACGTAGCCGACGATCTGCCACGAGTAGGCCTCCGTGGTCGCGCCCTCCGGAGCGAGCGCGCCGATCAGCGAGTAGGCGGAGGCCGTCGAGGGGGCGAGCCCGAGCCCGGCCAGGATCAGCAGCGCGCCGAACACCGCCATCGAGTCGGCCAGCGGCACCGGCGCAAGGCCGGCCACCAGCACGCCGGTGACCGCCAGGAAGCGCACGTGGGGCGGCCACCGCCAGTGCCGGCCGCCGTACCAGAGCCCGCCGGCGAACGAGCCGACGCTCCAGAGCGCGAACAGCCAGCCGGCGTCGTCGCGGGTCGCGTGCTCCTCGGCGAACGCCGCGACCGCGATCTCGAGCACGCCGAGCGCGACCGCGGTCAGCCCCAGCGAGATGACCATCGTGCGGATGCCCGGCGTGCCGAGCGCGCCGGTGCGCGCCACGCCGGGCTCCCGCCGCGCCGGGCGCCAGCGTCGCGACTCGGGGCGCGACGCCAGCCACAGCGCGCCGGTCGCCTGGAGCGCGACGGCGGTCAGGTAGCCCACCTCGGGCGAGATCGCGGCCGCGAGCGTCGCGGCCAGCAGCGGCCCGACGATGAACACCAGCTCGAGCAGCAGCGCGTCAAGCGCGAAAGCGGTGTCGACGCGGTCCTGGCCGACGAGCGACGGGATCAGCGTGCGCAGCGACGCGGAGAGCGGCGGCACGCTGGCGCCCGCGACGAAGGCGAGCACGGCCGCCACCGCGACGCTCGCGCCCGCCGCCACCGCCGCCACCAGCATGACGCCGGTGACCGTCGTGAGGACCGACATCGTCACGAGCGGCATCGTCTGGCCGACCCGGTCGACGATGCGGCCCACGACAGGGGCCGAGAAGCCGACGCTGAAGCCCGCGGCCGCCGTCACGACGCCGACCGCCGCGTAGCCGAAGTCGTGCGCGCGCAGCAGCAGGATCAGCGAGAGCACCGACATGCCGAACGGCAGCCGCCCGATGAAGGCGGCCGCCATCAGCGCCGCCAGACCGGGGATGCGGAGCAGCTCTCGGTAACGGCGCAGGCCCATCCGGCCCGGGAGCGTACGGATCGGCCACTAGCCTGGGACCGGTGCGCGAAGCCGACCCCGTCAACAACGTCGAGCTCCGCCGCGACCGCCACGGCCACGAGTCCGTGGTGTTCTCGTTCCCGTACGTGCGCGAGGTGGTCGACGCCGTCCGCTCGATCCCCGGCCGCCGCTTCGACTGGGAGGCCAAGGAGTGGTGGGCGCTGCAGGCCGACGGCACCGCGCCCTACGTCAAGGGCGTGATCGAGCGCCACAGCTGGCTGCAGGTCGCGCCGGAGGTCGAGGCGTGGCTCGCGGAGGCGGTCACCGGCTGGGTCGGTCGAGTCGGCGCGGGCAAGCTCGGCGGCGCCGGGAGCTTCGCGCTGGAGACGATCTCGGGCGAGCTGCCGGAGGAGCTGGCGGCGCTCGCCGACTCGCGCGGCGGGCGGCTGTGGCTGCCGTTCACCGCCGAGGTCTCGGAGGCGCTCTACGAGATGAAGGGCGCGCGCTTCGACGAGCGCGCCGCCCGCTGCGCCCAGCGGCTCCGGGTCGGGCTCGAGCCGGCGCCGGCCACGCTGTCGCTGATCGAGAGCGTGGGGGAGCCGCGGCTCAAGCTCGACGTGAACTGGGACCCGGAGACGATCCCGGCCTTCCTCGACCTGCCCGCCTGCGAGGCGCACGGCCGCTCGCTGCCGGTCGACCCCTACCTGCTCGAGCCGCTCGAGCACTACCTGCGCAAGTTCGGGGTCGAGGTCGGCGCGAACGCGGCCGACGTGCTCGAGCGCCTGCGGGCCGAGCACGACCGCGCGATCGTCGACGTCCGCCGCTCGCGCGCGCACGACGGGCCGGTGCTGGACGTGGAGGCCGCGCTGGGCGGCGAGCTGCGGCCGTTCCAGCGCGCCGGCGTCGCCTACGCGCTGAAGGCGCGGCGGACGTTCCTGGCCGACGAGCAAGGCCTCGGCAAGACGGTCCAGGCGCTGGCCGCGCTGGAGGCCGACGACGCCTTCCCGGCGGTGGTGATCTGCCCGGCGAGCCTGAAGCTCAACTGGCAGCGGGAGACCGAGCGCTGGCTGCCCGAGCGCTCGATCACGGTCGTGTCCGGCACGGGAACGACGCCGAAGCTCGCCGACATCACGATCCTCAACTACGACATCGTCCACGCCCACCGCGCGCGGCTGTCGCTGGCGAAGCCGAAGGCGCTCGTGCTCGACGAGTCCCACTACGTCAAGAACCCGCGCGCCAAGCGCACGAAGGCCGTGCGCCGCCTCGCCGACGGGATGCTCGAGGGCTCGCTCCGGCTCGCGCTCACGGGCACGCCGGTGATGAACCACCCGGACGAGCTGATCGCCCAGCTGCGGGTGCTCGGGCGGCTCGAGGAGTTCGGGAGCGGCGCGCGCTTCTCGCGGCGCTTCCAGGGCGTGGGGGCGGAGGAGCGCATCCACTGGCACCTCCGGCGCTCGTGCTTCGTGCGCCGGGTCAAGGCCGACGTGCTCCCGCAGCTCCCGCGCAAGCGCCAGGTCGTGGTGCCGGTGGCGCTCGACAACGAGCGCGAGTACCGGCTCGCCGAGCAGGACGTGATCGCGTGGCTGCGCGAGCAGCCGCTCGACCTGTCCGAGCTGGATCGCCGCGTGGCGGCCGCGCTGCGGGCGGAGCGGCTCGCCCAGCTCAACGCGCTCAAGCGGCTCGCGGCCCGGGGCAAGCTCGGCCCGGCGCTGGCGTGGATCGACGACTTCCTGGCGAGCGACGAGCCGCTCGTCGTGTTCTGCGGCCACCGTGAGGTGCAGGACCTCGTGCTCGAGCGCTTCCCGGACGCCGCGCACCTGCTCGGCCGCGACTCCGCCCAGGCGCGCGAGGACGCGGTGCGCGCGTTCCAGGAGGACGGCGGCCCGCAGCTGATCGTCTGCTCCACGCGCGTGGGCGCGCAGGGGATCACGCTGACGCGCGCCTCCAACGTCGCGTTCCTGGATCTGGAGTGGACGCCCGCCATCCACGACCAGGCCGAGGACCGCTGCCACCGCATCGGCCAGGAGGACGCGGTGACGGCCTGGTACCTGCTCGCGGCCGACACGATCGACGAGACGATGATCGAGCTGATCGCCCGCAAGCGCGGGATCGTCGACGCCGTCACCGACGGCCGCCGCGACGAATCCGAGGCGTTGCTGCAGGCCGTCGTGCGGGAGCTGCGCGGAAAGCCGCGCAAACGGCTGCGCTCGGTCGCATAGGTGCAGACATCGGGGCAATCGCCCACGCGCGCTGCCGGCGCCGGTAAGGTCGCGCCGTGGACGCGGCACGGATGCACGCCAGACCCGAGCAGGAGGCTCCCGCCACGTCACGCGCGCGGCCCGCGCCGCCCGGCCAGGCCGGCCGGATCCTCTCGCTCCAGCGCTCGGCCGGCAATCGCGCGGTCATGTCCGCCCTCCGGATCGACCGCAAGGTCGAGCTGCGCGACGTCGGCCGCGGCGAGGCGTCGGGCTTCGCCCGCGTGCCGGAGCTCATCACCCGCCTCAACCAGGTGTCGCCGAGCCTGATCTTCCGCCAGGAGGGCCGCGAGCTCCGCTACGAGCAGATGCCGGGGCTCACGCCGAACAGCTTCGACACCCAGATGATGGCGCTGATCGACCAGGAGGCCGTGCTCCCGATGCGGCTGACCAACCGCCACGGGCTGCTGGGCGACCGGACCAACGGCTTCCACGACGCCGTCGACGGCGACGCGTTCACGAGCGGCTACGTCGACATCGACGACCTGCTCGCCGGCGACGACCTCGGCTTCCAGATGCTGCTGGTGCACTTCCTGACCGAGCGCGCCGCGACCAAGGACTACGCGCGCCGGATCGGCACCGACTTCAGCCAGCGCGAGTTCGACCGCGGGCACGGGCTCGGGATCGAGGCCGAGGCGCAGATCCTGCGCGACTTCTTCGGCGACCAGAGCATCCGCATCGTGGCCGACTCGCCGAGCCCCACCATCCGGCGCGTGTTCCGCAACAGCCGCGGGGACCGGATCCGCCGCCGGATCCGGCTCGGCCGCGGCGAGGAGAGCGGCATCAACGCGTCCTCGGTCGACGTGGTGACCGGCGGCAACATCGTGATGACGCCCGAGGATTACCTCGCGCTGCTCGAGCGCGAGCGCACCGCGGCGCAGGTCGAGCGCGAGCGTCTCGGGGGCGCGACCGAGCACCGCGAAGGTGGTCGCAGCGTGCCCGCGCCGTGATCGCCTCTACAGTGCCCGCCATGGCCGACGAAGAGGCGGAGTTCGAGATCCTCGCCGAGGAGGGCGAGACCCCGGACGAACACGACGTGGAGATCCTGGAGACGCTCGAGGAGCACGGCGAGGACCTGTCCGAGCCGCGCGAGATCCGGATCGACCTGCTGTTCCCCGACGAGGACTCGGCGAACGCCGCCGAGGAGGAGCTCACGGAGCTCGGCTACGAGGTCGCGACCTTCGAGGCCGCCGGCGAGGAGGAGCAGTGGTCGCTGCGCGCGACACGCGATCTGCGGGTCGACCACGCCAACGTCACCGGCTTCCGCCACCGCTTCGAGGAGCTCGCGGCGCGCCACGACGGCGAGTTCGACGGCTGGGAGGCCGCGGCGGACTAGTACCACGGCGCCGGCTCCGGTACCGTTTGGAGCCGCATGTCGTTCCGGCTTGACCTCCTCCTTCTTCTCCTCCCCCCTCGGGGGGAATAGCGCGTGGCGGCCGCGAAGCCGCAAACCCAGCGAGAAGAGGAGTGAGCAAGCCAGCTAAAGGAGCGACATGAATGACGACCGCGTAATCATCTTCGACACCACCCTGCGAGACGGCGAGCAGTCGCCGGGGATCTCGCTGAACACGAGCGAGAAGCTCGAGATCGCGCACCAGCTCGCGCGCCTGGGGGTGGATGTCATCGAGGCCGGCTTCCCGATCGCCTCGCCGGGCGACTTCGAGGCCGTGCAGGCGATCGCCCGCCAGGTCGAGGGCCCCATCATCGCCGGCCTCGCGCGCGTTCATGTGGGGGACATCGATGCTGCCTACGGGGCGGTACGCGACGCCGAGCGGCCTCGGATCCACACGTTCGTCTCGACGTCGGACATCCACATCGAGCACCAGCTCGCCTCGACGCGCGAGGACGTCAAGGGCCAGGCGCGCGCGGCGGTCGCCCACGCGCGGTCGCTCGTCGACGACGTCGAGTTCTCCCCGATGGACGCCACGCGGGCCGATGTCGAGTACACCGCCGAGGTCGTGCAGATCGCGATCGACGAGGGCGCGACGACGATCAACATCCCCGACACCGTCGGCTACACGATGCCCGAGGAGTACCAGGCGTTCCTGGGCCGGCTCTACGAGCTGGCGCCCGGGCTGCGCGACGTCGTGCTGTCGGTCCACTGTCACGACGACCTCGGGCTGGCGGTCGCCAACTCGTTCGCCGGGCTGCAGGCCGGCGCGCGGCAGGTCGAGTGCGCGATCAACGGGATCGGCGAGCGGGCCGGCAACGCCTCGCTCGAGGAGATCGTGATGCTGCTGCACACGCGCGCCGCTCACGTCGGCGGGCTCCACACGGGCGTCAACACGCGCGAGATCGCGCGCACGAGCCGCCTGGTCTCGCGCCTCACCGGCTACCCGGTGCAGCCGAACAAGGCGATCGTGGGCCGCAACGCGTTCGCCCACGAGTCGGGCATCCACCAGGACGGCGTGCTCAAGGAGCGCACCACCTACGAGATCATGGACGCGACGACCGTCGGGCTCGACGCCAACTCGCTGGTGCTCGGCAAGCACTCCGGCCGCCACGCGCTCAAGAGCGCGCTGGAGGAGCTGGGCTACGACGTCTCCGGCCAGGTTCTGAACACCGCGTTCAAGCGCTTCAAGGAGATCGCGGACAAGAAGAAGCAGGTCACCGCGATGGACCTCGAGGCGCTGGTCACCGACGAGCTCCGCGACCAGGTGCGCGCCTACACGCTCGAGTGGTTCGACGTCGAGGCCTCGACGCGGCGCCCGCCGCACGCGACAGTGCAGCTGCGGACGCCCGACGACGAAGAGGTGCGCGGCGACTTCACCGGCGACGGCCCGGTCGACGCGATCTTCCGCGCCATCAACGCCGCGACCAAGCGCGAGTGCCGCTTGCGCGAGTTCCGCATCGACTCGGTCACCGGCGGCCAGGACGCACTAGGCGAGGCGAGCGTCGTGCTCGAGCTCGCCGGGCAGTCCGCGGCCGGCCAGGGCGTCTCCACCGACATCATCGAGGCGGCCGCGCTCGCCTACGTGCGCGCGCTCTCCAACGCCGAGCGGCGCGTGCACGCCGCGGCCGAGACCCCGCCCGCCGAGGCGGCGGAGGCCGAGCTCACGGCGACGCCCTAGGCAGCCCGGGGCAGCTCGGCGGCGGCCGCGCCGTCGAGCATCGCCCCGGCGACGATCGAGTACGCCGCCGCCCAGGCGTCCTCGTACACGGGCTGCCAGTCAGGGCCGGCGATCTCCGCCATCGAGGCGATCAGGACCGCGCCGGCGACCGGGTAGTGCGAGGGCTCGGCGCCGTAAGCGGCGTGCCGCGCTCCGAGCTCGCGCAGCCGCGGCACGATCGCGTCGAGGTCGCGCAGCGACTTGCGCAGGAGCACGAGCGCGCCGAGCAGCATGCCCTTCTGCCGCTGGAGGTCGATGCCCGCGAACAGCGGCTCCACGGCGGGCGCGGTGGCGAACAGCCGCGCATAGAAGATGTCCATCAGCTCGTCGCCGCGCGGCGCGACGAGGTCGAAGCTGGTTTCGAGCGCGTCGAGGTCCATGGGGAGGCAGACGGCGCGCCCGCGGCGGCTATTCCCGCCGCGCCACCCAGATCTCCTCGCACGGCCACTGCCGCGCCCACTCGGGCGTGACGAACTCGTGGCGCGAGGTCGGGTTCGGCGGCGCCTGCAGCTCGTGCAGCGCCTCGACCTCGAAGCCGTGCGAGCGCAGCACGCGGAGCATCTCGCCGTGGGGGAGGTGGAACTCGATCGAGTGGCCGTACTCGTCGTCCCACTCGACGCGGCGCAGGCCGAACTGCGGCCGCACCAGCCGGTCGGCGGCGACCAGCGAGCCCGGCGCGGAGCACATGAGCAGCAGCGGCGTGTTGGTGAGGAAGACGAGGCGGCCGCCGGGGCGCAGCAGCCGCGCGGCCTCGGCGATCCAGCGGTCGGGGTCGCACCACAGGCTCGCGCCGTACTCGGAGAGGGCGAAGTCGAAGCTCGCGTCGGGGAGCGGGACCGCTTCGGCGTCGCCCTCGATGAGCGGGAACTCGAGGCCGTGCTCGGCCTGCATGGCGCGGGCGGTGGCGAGCTGCTCGGGCGACTGGTCGATGCCGACCGGCCGCGCGCCGCGGCGGGCGAGCCAGGCGGAGAAGTAGGCGGTGCCGCAGCCGAGCTCGATCGCGTCGAGCCCGCTCACGTCGGGCAGCGCGCCCACGTCGGCCTCCGGGATCTTCCAGATGCCCCAGCAGGGCTCCTCCGCGGCCCAGTCGCGCCGCGCGGACTCGGCATAGCCGGGCGCCTGGTCGGCCCAGTAGCCGCGGTTGACCTCCTGGTGGCTCATGCCGCCAGCGCGAGGCCTTGGGCGTAGCCGGCCGCGAGCGCCTCGGGCACGCGGCTGCGGTCCATCAGGTTCTGGCCCATCGCCTCGGCAGCGCCAGTGTCCGGGCGGAGGGTGCGCACGCGCGCGCCGCGCGCGCGGAGCGCGAGCGACTCCGCCAGCGCGGCGGCGTTGGAGACCGAGCTCAGCGGCCGCGACGCGGCGGTCGGGTTGAGGCAGAGGACCTCGATCCCGCGCCGGGCCGGCGTGGCGTCAAGGTTCGTCGGGCTCCACACCCCGCCGTCGACGTACTCGCGCCCGTCGATCGTCACCGGCTTGAACACCCACGGGATCGAGCACGACGCCAGCACCGCCTGCGCGACGCTCGTCTCGGGCGACCCGGGCGCGCCGAACACCACGCGCTTGCCGTTGCGGCGGTCGACCGCGGCGATCCGCAGCCGCCCGTCGAAGCTCGCCCCGGACTGGTCGACGAGCCGCGCCAGCCCACCCAGCGAGCGCTTGCCGCGCGGGACGGCGGCCAGCGCCGCGGCGCGCGCGACGGCCCCGCCGGGAGCGGTGCCCGCGAGCGCGAGCGGCGCGAAGGGAGCGGCGGCGGTCATGCCGATCCGGCCGACCGCGGACTTGAGCGGGCCCCGTTCAGCGGCGTCATCCTCGGGCGCGCCGAAAGGGATCCCTCCGTTCGCCTCGCCCGCCTTGGAGCCCCACTCCTTCGCGGCGCGCGCCTCCGGGCCCGAGTCCGGCTCCCGGCCCGCGGCCAGGAACGCCGCCACGATCGAGCCGGCCGACGTGCCGACGAAGTACTCGCAGTCGCGGAAGTCGATCCCGGTCGCCCGGCCGGCGCCGTCGAGCAGCCCGCGCATCCACGCCTCGCCGAGCGTGCCGCCGGCGGCGAGCACGAGGACATCGGGGCGGTGGGTGAGCGGCTCGGCCATCGCGACCAGCCTACGAGGCGACGAATGTCATCTCGCGGTCGCATAGCGACCCTGAGCTGACATTCGTGCGCTCAGCGGATGCGGATTCGCCGCACGCGGTCGTGGTGCTCGCCCGGGAGGCGGACCCGGACGCGCGCGGTGAACGGCGCGCGCCGGCTCATCCGCCCGCCGCGCTTGGTGAGCCGGGCGACGACCGTCGCGGCCCGCCCCGCCCGCACGCGCCGCGAGCCGCGGGCGATCAGGTGGCCGCGAGCCTTGACGCGCACCCGCACCCGCCCCGCGCGCGCCGAGCGGACCCGCACCCGGATCCCGTGGCGCCGCGCCGTCCGCGCGCGCTGCTGCTTCCTCACCCGGACGTACTCCGGCGGCGCGCCGGACGCCCCGCCACCGCCGCCGGCGGTCGGCGAGCCGCCGCTCAGCCCCGCCACGGCCGCGCGCGCGTTGACCAGCCCGGCGCCGTACACGGCGTCGTCGCCCGGGGCGCCCAGGTCGGTCGCCGTCGCGAGGATCCGCCTGACCGCCGCCTGCCCGCGCACGCCGCGCGCCACCAGCAGCGCGGCGACACCGGACACGTGCGGCGCGGCCTGCGACGTCCCGGCCAGCTCCTGGTAGGCGGAGCCCTTGTAGGTCGACAGCACGTCCTCGCCCGGCACGCCGGTGCCCGATCCGCCGGGCGCCACGAGCCCGAGCCCGCTGCCGAACGAGGAGAAGAACGAGCGCTGCTTGCGCCTGTCGACCGCGCCGACGCACAGCAGCCCGTCGCTCGCGGCCGGCTGCTCGCACACCGGCACGCCGTTGTTGCCGGACGCCGCCACCACCACGATGCCCGCCGCGAGCGCGCGGTGCACGGCGGCGTCGAACGCGTCGCCGCCCATCGCGCCCACCAGCGGCACGTCGCTGCCGAGCGACAGGTTGATCACGTCGGCGCCGTGCGTGCGGGCCCAGTCGACGCCCTTCGCGACCGTGTCCGTGCTCCCGGCGCCGTTGTCGTCGAGCACCCGCACCGGCATGATCGTCGCCCCCGGCGCGACGCTCTCGACGCCGATCCCGTTGCCGCTCGCCGCGCCGATGATCCCGCTCACGTGGGTGCCGTGACCGTTGCCGTCCTGCGGCGTCGCGTCGTTCTGGACGAAGTCGTAGCCCTGGCCGACGTGCCCCGCGAGGTCCGGGTGGTCGAACTGGGCGCCCGAGTCCACGACCGCGACCACCGCGCCGCTGCCGGTCGACACCGCGTGCGCGGCGTCGGACTGGATCAGGTCGAGGTTCCACTGCTCGCCGCGGCGCGGGTCGGCAGCGCCGGCGGGGGCGGCGAGGAGGAGGGCGGCGACGAGGGCGAGGGCGAAAGACCGGCACATGGTGCAAAGGGATGCCCGGTCGGGGCCCTGCGCGAACTCGGGCCGCGGACCCACAGACGGGTGTATGCGATAACGTACGTTCGTATGGAGGTCGCCACCCACGTCGGCTCGCGCGTCAAAGCCCTCCGCGAGGGCATGGATCTCTCCCTCAGAGAGCTCGCGGTGCGTAGCGGCGTCTCCGCCCCGATGCTCTCCCAGGTCGAGCGCGGCGAGACGAGCCCCACGCTGACGGTCGCCAACCGCATCGCCGCCGGCCTCGACCTCCGCCTCTCCCAGCTGCTGCGCCTCGACGAGGGCGGCACCGTCACCGTCGTGCACCCCGCGGACCGCCGCACGGGCGGCGCCGACGGCCACCGCTGGGAGACGCTCACCCCGCCCCTGCCCGGCCAGCGTGCCGAGGTCTCCACCCACACGCTCCAGCCCGGCGCCCGCACCGGCGGCCCGGGCGATCCGCCGATGCACGAGCCCGGCGCGCGCGAGACCAGCGTCGTCCAGCGCGGCACGCTCACCTTCGTCTGCGACGGCGCCCGGCGCGAGCTCGCCACCGGCGACGCCGTGACCTTCGACGCCGACCTGCCGCACCACTTCGAGAACCAGGGAGAGGAGGAAGCAGTCCTGCTCGCGGTCGTCTCGGCAGGGCTGCGCCGCTCATGAGCCAAACGCTGTTCGATCGCATCTGGGCCCAGCACGAGGTGTCGGAGGGTCTGCTGTTCATCGACCTCCACCTCGTGCACGAGGTCACCAGTCCCCAGGCCTTCGACGGCCTCCGCATGGCCGGCCGCAAGGTCCGCCGCGCCGACCGAACGCTCGCCACCGCCGACCACAACGTGCCGACGGACGGCACGCCGGTCGCGGCCCGCATCCGCGACGAGCTCAGCCGCGTCCAGGTCGAGACGCTCGAGCGCAACTGCGAGGAGTTCGGCGTCCGCGTCTACTCGATGGGCTCCGACCGCCAGGGCATCGTCCACGTGATCGGGCCGGAGCTGGGCATCACGCAGCCCGGCATGACGATCGTCTGCGGCGACTCGCACACCGCCACCCACGGCGCGTTCGGGGCGCTCGCGTTCGGCATCGGCACCAGCGAGGTCGAGCACGTGCTCGCCACCCAGACGCTCGCCCAGGGCAAGCCGAAGTCGATGCGCATCCGCTACGTGGGCGAGCGCGGGTTCGGCGTCACCGCCAAGGACCTGATCCTCGGCACGATCGGCCAGATGGGCACCAACGGAGCCGCCGGCCACGTCGTCGAGTTCGCCGGCCCCGCGATCGAGGCGCTCTCGATGGAGGGCCGGATGACGATCTGCAACATGACGATCGAGGGCGGCGGCCGCGCCGGCATGATCGCCCCCGACGACACGACGTTCGAGTGGATCGAAGGCCGCCCCGGCGCGCCCGAGGACTTCGAGGCCGCCACCGCCGCCTGGCGCGAGCTGCGGACCGACGACGACGCCACCTTCGACAAGGAGATCACCGTCGACGCCGGCGCCCTCAGCCCGCTCGTGACCTGGGGCACCACGCCCGCGATGGTCGTCCCGGTCACCGAGCCCGTGCCGCAGCCGCAGTCCGACGGCGATCAGCGCGCGCTCAAGTACATGGGCCTCGAGGCCGGCACGCCGATGCAGGAGATCCGGCTCGACCGCGTCTTCATCGGCTCCTGCACCAACAGCCGCATCGGCGACCTGCGCGCCGCCGCCAAGGTGGTCGAGGGCCGCAAGGTGGCCGGCAACGTGAACGCCATGGTCGTGCCCGGCTCCCAGCCGGTCGCCGCCCAGGCCGAGAAGGAAGGGCTCGACGAGGTCTTCCGCGCCGCGGGCTTCGACTGGCGCAGCGCCGGCTGCTCGATGTGCCTGGGGATGAACCCAGACATCCTCCAGCCCGGCGAGCGCTGCGCCTCGACCTCGAACCGCAACTTCGAGGGCCGCCAGGGGCGCGGCGGGCGCACCCACCTCGTCTCGCCCGAGATGGCCGCCGCGGCCGCCATCGAGGGGCACTTCGTCGACATCCGGGAGTGGAACTGATGGAACCGGTGAAAGTCGTCTCAGGCAAGGTGTCCGTGCTCGACCGCGCGGACGTCGACACCGACCAGATCATCCCCAAGCAGTTCCTCAAGCGCGTCGAGCGCACCGGCTTCGGCGAGTTCCTCTTCTACGACTGGAAGCAGGAGGACGGCTGGGACCTGCCGCCCAACCCGATCCTCGCCACAGGGCCGAACTTCGGCAGCGGGTCGAGTCGCGAGCACGCCCCGTGGGCGCTCGAGGACTACGGCTTCAAGGCCGTCGTCGCCGCCTCGTTCGCGGACATCTTCTTCAGCAACTGCACGAAGATCGGGCTGCTCCCGGTCGTGCTGCCCGAGGACGACGTCAAGGCGCTGATGGCCGCCGGCGAGGGCGAGGTCGACCTCGAGGCGCTCGAGGTGCGCTTCGACGGCCGGGCCGTCCCGTTCGAGATCCCGCCGGAGATCCGGCGGCGCCTGCTCGAGGGCCTCGACGACATCGCGATCGCGCTCGAGCACGACGACGAGATCGTGGAATACGAGCGCGAGCGCGAACGTTCAGGTCCCAATACGCTGAAGATCTGATCACCCGCGTCCCCCTGCCGGCGGGCACCCGGACCGCGACCCCTGCGAGGCCGCGGCCGATCGATCTGCGCAGCGCGATCGGCAACCGGGCGATGGGGCGGCTGATCCAGCGCGAGGCGCTGGCCAACGAGATCGTGCGCGACCTCGGGTCGATTCCCGACCCCAAGGAGTGGACCAAGGACCGCACGGGCGACGTCCGCCCGCTCTACGCCGAGGTCGCCGCGCTCGCCAAGGCGAACCGCCTGCGCGACGTCACCGGCATCGGCAAGGACGACATCAACTCCGTCCGTTCCGCCCGCAAGGGCGAGAAGGACATCAAGCCGGGCCTGAACTTCGTGACCACCCTGAGCGGCAAGGGCGAATGCGGCTTCGTCGACGGCCAGGGCGTTTTCCGCGGGCCCGAGCTCCCGCGCAGCGCCGACGGCGGGCTGCCGCGCATCGCGATCATGCTCGGGCCAAAGGCATTCCAGAGCGGCAAGGACGGCGCGCTCGGCACGCTGCGCCACGAGATGAAGCACGCCGAGCACTTCCAGCTGATGATCGACCGCCTGGCCAAGTTTCGCCAGAGCGGGAAGGGCGGCAGCTTCGACAGCTGGGTCGACCGCGAGAAGGGCATCGGCAAGCTCGAGCGCTCGCTGCTGCAGGGAGAGCGCACCGGCAACACGGCCAACACGGAGGTGCTCGCGTACGCCGAGGGCTTCATCAACACGTTCCACCTGCGCCACCCCGCGCCGAGCGTGCAGCTGGCCGTCGACTACCCGCCCGCGATGTACGAGCTGCGCCGTATGGGCGAGGAGTACGCCAAGGCGGACGCCACCGCCCGGACCGCGGCGCTCGACCGGGTGCGCGACTACGTCAAGACGGTCCTGACCGCCGACGAGCGGGCGGTGCTGAAGGGCTGGCTCACGTTCCTCCTCGACCCGCCGGCCGGCAGCGACGCCGCCGCGAAGCTGCTGCGCAACGACTTCCAGCCGCTCGCCGGCTTCCTCAAGCAGCTCCTGACCTTCGTGCCCTAGCATCGCCGCCCGATGCCGCGCGCCCGTCTGTCCACCGCCGAGGCGCGGCGCATCGCCCTCGCCGCGCAGGGGTTCGCGGAGCCGCGCCGGGCCGACGGCCGCGCGATCCGGCGGCTGTTCGACCGCCTCGCGCTGGTCCAGATCGACTCGGTCAACGTGCTGTCGCGCGCCCACTACCTGCCGGGCTTCGCGCGCCTCGGCCACTACAACCGCGAGGCGCTCGACAAAGCCGCCCACTACGCGCCGCGGCGGCTGTTCGAGTACTGGGGCCACGAGGCGAGCCTGATCGACGTCGAGCTGCAGCCGCTGCTGCGCTGGCGCATGGCGCGCGCGCACGACGAGGCGTGGGGCGGCATGCGGAGCGTCGCCAAGGAGCGGCCCGAGCTGCTGCAGGAGGTGCTCGACCAGGTCCGCGAGCGCGGCCCGCTCGCCGCGCGCGACCTCGCCGAGGAGCGGCCGCAGAAGTCCGGCCCGTGGTGGGACTGGTCGGACTCCAAGCGCGCGATCGAGATGCTGTTCTGGGGCGGCGAGGTGACGAGCGCCCGGCGGCGCAACTTCGAGCGCCTCTACGACCTCCCCGAGCGGGTGCTCCCGCGCGCGGTGCTCGACGCGCCGACGCCGGCCGAGGAGGACGCCCAGCGCGAGCTCGTCTCGATCGCCGCGCGCTCGCTCGGCGTGGCCGCGCTGCCCGAGCTGCGCGACTACTTCCGCCTGCCCGCCGATGCGATCCGCCCGCGCGTGGCCGAGCTGGTCGAGGCGGGCGAGCTGCACCCGGTCGAGGTCGAGGGCTGGGACGTCCCGGCCTGGCTGCACCGCGACGCCCGGCTGCCGCGGCGCGTCCACGCCTGCGCGCTGCTCGGCCCGTTCGACAACCTGCTGTGGGAGCGCGCCCGCGTCGAGCGGCTGTTCGGCTTCCGCTTCAAGCTCGAGATCTACGTCCCGCAGCCCAAGCGCGTCTACGGCTACTACGTGCTGCCGTTCCTGCTCGGCGACCGCCTGGTCGCGCGCGTCGACCTCAAGGCCGACCGCCCGGCCGGCCGGCTGCTCGCGCACGCGGTGCACCTCGAGCCCGGCGCGTCGCCGGAGACCACCGAGGCGCTGCGGCACGAGCTCGATCGCCTGGCCGGCTGGCTCGGGCTCATGCCAGCCGTAGCGTGACGACCCGCCCGGCGCAGCCGAGCAGCGCGACGAGGATCAGCCCGCCGCTGCCGAGGAGGGCGCCCTCGACCGGCGGCGCCGGCGGCCGCGGCTTCGGGCTCGAGTGCGGTGGCGCGGAGGGCGCCGACCAGCGTGGGATGACCTGGGGCCGTGCCTGCGCGGCGGTCGGAAGCGCGAGCAGAGCGGCGACGATGAGGACGATGGCGAGGGGGCGCGTGGAGGACATGGCCGCACCGTCGCGCGGCCCGGTTGATTCCCGGTCCCGTTCCGGTACCGCCCGGTAGAGCCGCTACTGCGCGTAGCGGTCGACGAGCCCGCCGAGCCGCGCCATCAGCGCGCGCAGCTTCTTCGGCATCGCCGCCGAGTCGGTCGTGACCGTGTCGCCGCCGTAGCTCACGCGGTAGCCGAACGCGTCCGGGACCGGCCGCTCCGAGGTCGACTCGCTGCGCACCGAACCGAGGTCGGCGGCCTCGAGGTCCGAGGCGAGCGTGTCGAGCTCCTTCCCGGTCAGCTTCACCGTCTTCGACTTGTCGCGCACGGTCAGCGTCGCGCTGCCGTCCGGCTTCACCACCAGCCGGTCGCGCCGCCCCGCCAGCCCGCCGCCGCGCTCGTAGGTCAGCGGGCCCGACAGCGAGGCCTTCTCGTCCGCGCCGCAGCCCGCGAGGAGCACGACCAGGCCGGCCAGGATCGCGATCCGCATCAGCATCCCTCCACCTCGGGAGCTTCCCACGTGCCGTCGAGCCCGACCGCCGCGAACGACTCGTTCGTGCCGGTGTACTCCGGGCTGTCCTCGGCCCACAGCTCGCGGGCGACGTCGAGCGACGCGGTGCGGAAGTCCTCGAAGCCGGAGTCGGCCTCGAGCCTCTCGGTCAGCGCGCGGTAGACGATCTGCTCCGCCGCCTTGCGGCCGATCGACTGCACCATCAGGTAGTAGGCCCGGTTGGGGATGCCGCTGTTGTAGTGGACGCCGCCGCTGTCGTCGTACGGGTTGCCGTCGTTGGGCATCTCGACGTAGTCGCGCACGTTGCCCGGCTGCGGCGGGTGGCCGTTCTCGGGATGGGCCATGTCGCGCAGCGCGCCGCCCGGGAGGTCCTCGCCGATCTCCCAGTCGTCGCTGTCGACGTTGGAGGCGAAGAGGTCCGACATCGACTCGTTGAGCGCGCCCGACTGGCACTTGTACTCGAGGTCGGCGGTGCGGTCGGTGATCGCGTGCGTCAGCTCGTGGGCGGTCACGTCGAGGCTCGCGGCGTAGCCGTCGCCGAACTTCATCTGGTGCCCGTCCCAGTACGCGTTGTGGGTCGGCGTGCCGGGGTCCTCGCAGACGTTGATCGAGGCGATCAGCTCGGCGCCGGAGTTGTCGTAGGAGTCGCGGCCGAACGTGTCGGCGTAGTAGTCGAACGTCGTGGCGAGGTTGTCGTAGACCTGGTCGGCCTCGGGGTCGCCGCCGCTCGGATCGTCGCCCTCGCCGCGGACCAGCCGGCCGGGGAGGTCGTCCTTGCACTCGGCGTCGTAGACGTTCCGGTCAGGGTCGCCGGGCGTGTGGTCGCTGCCCGCGCCCTTCGGCACGCCGGGCTCGCCGCACGCGGTCGAGCCGGTGATCCTGCAGATCGCGCGCTGGGCCTCGACCGCGATGTGCGTGTGGAGCTGGGAGCCGAGCAGCGCCGTGACGATCGCCGCCACCACCAGCAGCACGCCCATGTACTCGGCGGCGACCTGGCCGGAGCTGGAGCGGAGGCGGAGCATGATCCGCACCCTGGCGGCGCCGCGCGGGCGCCACAAGAGGCCGCGGACTCAACCTACGCGCGGCGCTGGGTCCCGCTCGGCCGTGGGACCGGGACCAGATCGGCGACGAACGTGTCGCGCGTGGTCGGCTCGGGCCGGCGAACGATCTCTGTGACGGTGGGAAGGGTCATCTGCTCGGTTTGACGCCTCCGGGCGGGCCGTATTCCGCGGCCCGCCCGAAGTCGTCCGGGGGGTTCAGTGCTGCGCCGAGGCGCGGCGGGGACGGATGGTCAGCGCGGCGCCGCCGACCACGGCGGTCAGCAGCAGCGCGGCGCCGCCGCCGATCGCGGCGTCGGCCCACTCGAAGCCGCTGTCGGCTTCGACGACCTCGGTCTTCGGCACGGACACGAACGTCGTGTTCGGGTCGGGCTCGCCGAGGCGGGCGTCGGGCGAGACCTTGTCGATGCTGGCCGGGACCTGGTCGTCCCAGTGCGGGCCGCCCTCGATCGGGCGGGCCTGCGAGACGGCCGGCACGGCGAGCGCGGCGGCGAGGGATGCGGTCACGGCGAGACGGCGGAACGAGAGCATTGGCTCCTCCTCCTGGTTGCTTGACGGGGAGCACGTTCGCGCCCGCCGGTAGAGGCGCGGTCGAGCTCGGTAGAGCGCCGGTAGAGCCGCGGCGCCTTATTCCGCGGGGCAACAAACCCCGGCGCCCTTCTCACGCCCCCGCCGCGCTGTTAGCGTCGCGCGCGGACCGTTTCCGGCACGGACGCCGAGCCCTGAGGAGGAGCTCATGTCGTCGCGCCGCCCGTTCGCCGTCGTCGCCCTGCTGGCCGCCGCGCTGGCCGCCACCGCCGCTCCCGCTCAGGCGGCCCCGCCGTCGGGCACCGCCGCCGACGGCCCGGGTGATGTCTCGCACTTCGACCTCGCGCGCAAGGACTGCGTCGGGACTGCCCGCAACCGGCGCTCGAAGGTCTGGTACACGATCGCCGACGGCGTCCTCAGCGACGTCTACTTCCCGACCAACGACAACACCAACGTCGAGACGCTGCAGTACGTCGTCACGGACGGCAAGACGACCGACCTGCAGACGCGCGACATGACCTACACGGTCAAGCCGCTCGACGATCGCGCGCTCGGCTGCCGCGTCACCGCCACCGCCAAGAGCGGGCGCTACCGGATCACCACCGACTACGTGACCGACCCCGATCGCGCCACGATCGCGATGGACTCGAGCTTCAAGGCGCTCAAGGGCAAGGCCTCCGACTACAAGCTGTTCGTCCGCTTCGACCCGACGCTCAACGGCAACGGCGGCGGCCAGGGCGGCAAGACCACGCCGGGGGAGGAGGGCGACAACGCCGGCGCCGACAGCGGCACGGTCGCCACCGATCACGGCCACACCGTGCTCGTCGGCTCGGACCCGGTCACCGCCACGATCGCCGCCAACCGCGACTACGCGATCCCGGTGCACTCGGCGCTCGACGCGGACCGCGGCTTCCGCGCCGTCTCCAACGGCTTCGCCGGCAAGGCGAGCGACGGGCTGACCCAGCTCGACGCCTCGCACAGCAGGCTGACCTCCACGTTCGCGAACGCCACGGGCGGCAACCTCGTCCAGACCGCCCAGGTCGACCTCGGCCACGGCGGCGACTTCACGCTCGCGCTGGGCTTCGGCGACAGCCAGGCCAAGGCCGTCGGCGCCGCGCACAGGACGCTCGGCGAGCGCTTCGGCGGCCTCGAGCGCGACTACGTCAAGGGCTGGCAGCGCTACGCCCGCAAGCTCGTCTCCCCGCGGCGGCCGAGCGGCGTCTCGCGCTCGCGCTGGAGCAGCCTGCTCGACGAGTACTACCTCAGCGCCTTCTACGTGAAGGCGGCGGAGGACAAGACGTTCCGCGGCGCCGTCGCTGCGGCGCTGGCCTCGCCGTGGGGCCAGTCGTTGTCGGCGGGCTCGAGCTTCCGCAACTACTTCGGCTCGTACCGCGAGGTGTTCGGCCGCGATCTCTACGAGGCCTGGACGTCGCTCTACCTCGCCGGCGACCGGCGCACCGCGCGCGCCATGACGCGCTTCATGTTCGAGCGCCAGCAGCTGGCGGACGGCTCGATGCCGCGCAACAGCCTCGTCAACGGCAAGCCCGCGCCGGACTCCTTCAACACCCAGCTCGACGAGTGCGCCTACCCGCTCGTCATGGCGCTCGCGGTCGGGCTGACGGGCCCGTCCTACTACGAGAAGCACATCAGGCCGGCCGCGAACTTCGTGGCCAGCCACGGGCCGTCGTTCGGCCCTGAGCGCTGGGAGGAGCAGAGCGGCTTCTCGCCCTCGACGATCTCCGCCGAGATCGCCGGGCTGATCGCCGCCGCGCAGATCGCCGACCGCAACGGCGACCATGCCTCGGCCGCCGTCTGGCGCGGCGTCGCCGACGAGTTCCAGCGCAACCTGAAGGCGTGGACGCTGACCACCAACGGCCCGCTCGGCGACGGCCGCTACTTCATCCGCCTGTCGAAGACCGGCGACCCGAACGCGGCGATCAGCTACGGCGTCGGCAACGGCGGCCCGGTGCTCGACCAGCGCACAGTCATCGACGCGGGCTTCCTCGAGTACACGCGGCTCGGCCTGCTCGCCGACAACGATCCGGACATCGTCCGCTCGCTCCCGATCGTGGACTCGCAGATCCGCCGCGACACCGACAGCGGCGTCGGCTTCTTCCGCTACAACGGCGACGGCTACGGCGACCGCCTCAGCGACGGCCGCCCGTGGGCGTCGACGCCCAACAATGCGGGCAGCGGCCACCTGTGGCCGGTGCTGGCCGGGGAGCGAGGCCAGTACGAGGTGGACCGCGGCATGGCCGGCGCGGCGATCTCGCGCCTCGAGGCGATGCGCAACATGTCCTCCGGCGTCGGCCTCATCGCCGAGCAGGCGTGGGAGGCGCCCGACCTCGCCGCCTCGCCGTTCGGGACGCCTCCGGGGGAGGCGTCGATCGGCTTCGAGAACGGCAAGCCGGCCGGCTCGGCCTCGGCGCTGACGTGGTCCGCCGGCCAGTTCGTGCGGCTGATGCTCGACACGTCCTCGGGCCGGATCCTCGACCGCCCGCGCTACACGACCAACCGCTACGTGCGTAACACGCAGGGCCACACGGCGCTGACGGTGACCGCGCCGACGGATCGCACGATCGTCAGCAGCCCCGTGACGGTCACGGGCACCTCGGCGCCCGGCAACACGATCCGGATCGCGGCGACCAACACGGACGAGAACGGGAAGACCAGCATCGTCAGCGGGAAGGCCGGCTCCGACGGGTCGTTCTCGATCGACGTGCCGCTGATCGGCGGCCGCTCGGTGCTCAACATCGTGGCGACCAGCCCGTCGGGCGCGACCGCGCGCGACGTGCGGACGGTCGTGGTGCTCGCGGCGAGCGCGCCGGTGATCTTCTCGGCCGACGACCCGGAAGGAGACGACCACGGGCCGGGCAACTACCGCTACCCGACGGCCGGCGACTTCCACGACGGCGCGTTCGACCTCGAGCAGTTCCAGGTGCTCGACACCGGCGACACGGTCACGTTCCGTGTCCGGGTGCGCGACCTCACGCCGACGTTCGGCAGCCCGAACGGCGCGCAGCTGATCGACGTCTACGTGCACGACCCGGCGGCGAGCTCGACCTCGACCGCCGCGGCGTTCCCGCAGCGCAACTACCGGATCAGCGACGCGGGCGCCTGGAGCCGGCTGCTCGAGGTGCAGGGCTTCGGCCAGCGCTTCCTCGACGCGTCCGGCGCCACGCTCGGGACGATCAACATCCGCGCGGACGACATCTCGCGCTACATCACGTTCAGCGTGCCGCGCAGCGCGCTCGGCAACCCTGGCCCGGGCTGGGGCTTCACGGTCGCGCTGACGGCGCAGGACGGCTTCAGCCCCGACCAGGCGCGGTCGTTCGCGTCGACGCCGCAGCCGTTCAACCTCGGCCGCTGCCCGGCGGAGAGCGCGGACCCGCACTGCACGTTCCCGCTCGATCAGCTGCCGAAGGTCATGGACGCGCTGCCGTCCGGGCCCGACGCGCTCGACTACACGGTCCACTCCCCGGTGACGCTGAGCCCGGCGGTGATGCCGTAGTCGACTAGGCTGCCGCGCCCATGGCGCGGATCATCACCCTCCCCGGCGACGGGATCGGACCCGAGGTGCTGGCCTCGGCGCTCGAGGTCCTGCACGCCGTCGCAGACGACCTGGAGTACGAGGAGCACCTGTTCGGCGGCGCGTCGATCGATGCCCACGGGACGGCGCTGACCGACGAGACGCTCGCCGCCTGCCAGGGCGCCGACGCCGTGCTGCTCGCGGCCGTGGGCGGCCCGAAGTGGGACTCGACGGATCCGAACGCCCCGCGGCCGGAGCAGGGGCTGCTCGCGCTGCGCAAGGGCCTCGGCCTCTACGCGAACCTGCGCCCGGTGCGGCCGATCGCCGCGCTGCTCGACGCCAGCCCGCTCAAGCGCGAGCTGATCGAGGGCACCGACATGCTGGTCGTTCGCGAGCTCACGGGCGGGATCTACTTCGGGGCCAAGGAGCGCACCGACACCCGCGCGTCGGACCTGTGCGAGTACACCGTGCCGGAGATCGAGCGGATCGCCCGCACCGCGTTCGAGGCCGCCCGCTCGCGCGTGACGAGCGTCGACAAGATGAACGTGCTGGAGACGGGCCGGCTGTGGCGCGAGGTCGTCACCCGCGTGCACGCCGAGGAGTTCCCCAACGTCGAGCTCGAGCACCAGCTCGTCGACTCGTGCGCGATGAAGCTCATCGCCGCCCCGCGCCACTTCGACGTGATCCTCACGGAGAACATGTTCGGCGACATCCTCAGCGACGAGGCGGCGATGCTCACGGGGTCGCTCGGGATGCTCCCCAGCGCCTCGCTGGGCGGCGACGGCCCGGGCCTGTTCGAGCCCGTCCACGGCACGGCGCCGGACATCGCGGGCACCGGCAAGGCCAACCCGCTGGCGATGATCCTCTCGGCGGCGCTCATGCTGCGTCACGGATTTTCCCGGGAGGAGGCCGCCGCTTCCGTAGAATCGGCAGTCGACAAGGCCCTTGCGAGCGGACTGCGAACCGCGGACCTGGGTGGAAGCGTGACGACCGCCGAGGCCACCGAGGCGGTCCTGAAGGAGCTGTGAACGTGCCCCAAGCGAGCCTCATCTGGATGAACGGCGAATTCGTGCCGTACGAGGACGCGAAGGTGCACGTACTCACGCACGCCCTGCACTACGGGACCGGCGTCTTCGAGGGCGTCCGCGCCTACGAGACCCCGCGCGGGACCGCGATCTTCCGCCACCAGGACCACATCGAGCGGCTGTTCCGCTCGGCCGGCATGTACTTCATGGACATCCCGTACAGCCGCGAGGAGATCCGCGCGGCCACGCACGAGACGATCCAGCGCAACGGCTTCAAGGAGTGCTACATCCGCCCGCTCGTGTTCCGCGGCGCGGGCCCGATGGGGCTGTACCCGCTCGACTGCCCGGTCGAGGTCACGATCGCGGTCTGGGAGTGGGGCTCCTACCTCGGCGACGAGGGCAAGCAGAACGGCGTCCGCGCCCGCGTGTCCTCGTGGAGGCGGCTGCCCAACGACGTCGTGATCCCCGCCGCCAAGGCGACCGGTCAGTACCTCAACTCGGTGCTCGCCAAGATCGAGGCCGACAAGGCCGGCTACGAGGAGGCGATCCTCCTCGACACGCACGGCTATGTCTCCGAGGGCACCGGCGAGAACCTGTTCATCGTCAAGGACGGGATCATCGCCACGCCGACCTACCTCTCCAGCGTGCTCGGCGGCATCAACCGCGCGGCGGCGATCCAGATCGCGCGCGACCTCGGCTTCGAGCTGCAGGAGCGCCAGGTCGCCCGCGACGAGCTCTACCTCGCCGACGAGATCTTCATGACCGGCACCGCGGCCGAGCTCACGCCCGTCCGCGAGGTCGACGACCGCCCCGTCGGCACGGGCGAGCCGGGCGAGATCACGCGCGCGGTCCAGAACGTCTTCGAGGACGCGCTGCACGGCCGGGCCGAGCGCTACGCCGACTGGAACGACGTGGTGCCCGTGCCCGCGCCGACTCCGTGAGCCGGCTGCTCATCTACGACTGCACCCTCCGCGATGGCATGCAGGGGGAGGGGATGTCGCTGTCCGTCGAGGAGAAGCTCCGCGTCGCGCACCTCCTCGACGATCTCGGCGTACCGATGATCGAGGCGGGCTTCCCGGCCTCGAACCCGAAGGAGGCGGAGCTGTTCGCGCGGCTCGAGACCGCCGGCCTGCGCGCGCAGGTGGCGGCGTTCGGCATGACCCGCCGCCGCGACACCGCCGCCGCCGACGACCCCGCCCTCCGTGGCCTCGCCGCCTCGTTCGCGCCGGTCTGCACGCTGGTCGGCAAGACGTGGGGGCTGCACCTCGAGAAGGTCGTGAAGGTCGACCGCGACGAGAACCTGCGCATGATCGAGGAGTCGGTCGCCTTCCTGGTGGGGGAGGGCAAGACCGTCGTCTACGACGCCGAGCACTTCTTCGACGGCTGGGCGGACGACCGCGCCTACGCGCTGCGCTGCGTGCAGGCGGCGGCCGAGGCGGGCGCCGCCTACGTGACGCTGTGCGACACCAACGGCGCCACGCTGCCCGACGCGATCGAGGCGGCGACCGCGGCGGTGGTGGCGGACGTCGGGTGCGAGGTCGGCATCCACTGCCACGACGACGCGGGCGTGGGCGTGGCCAACTCGCTCGCGGGCGTGCGCGCGGGGGCGACGATGGTGCAGGGCACGATGAACGGCTACGGCGAGCGCTGCGGCAACGCCAACCTCGTCTCGATCGTCCCGAACCTCCAGCTCAAGATGAGGCACGAGTGCCTGCCGTCGCTGACCGGGCTGACCGAGGCCGCGCACTTCCTCGACGAGCTGTTGAACTTCGTGCCCGACCCCGACCAGCCGTACGTGGGCAAGAACGCCTTCGCGCACAAGGGCGGGCTGCACGTGGCGGGCGTCAACGCCGATCCGGCCACGTTCGAGCACATCGACCCGGCCGCGGTCGGCAACTCGCGCGAGGTGCTGATCTCGGAGCTCTCCGGCCGCGGGACCGTGCTCTCTCGCGCCGAGGAGGTCGGCGTGACGATCGACGACGCCACCGCGTCGCGTGTGGTGGAGCGCGTCAAGGCGCTCGAGCACCGCGGCTTCCAGTTCGAGGCCGCCGACGGCTCCTTCGACCTCCTGATCCGGCGCGAGACCGGCGAGTACCAGCCGCTGTTCCAGCTCGAGTCGTGGCGCGTGATGGCCGAGAAGCGCGAGGACGGCAGGGTCCAGACCGAGGCCACGATCAAGATCTGGGTCGATGGGGAACGGTATGTGAGGACCGCCGAGGGCAACGGCCCGGTCAACGCGCTCGACACCGCGCTGCGCGAGGCGATCTCCGAGACCTATCCGCACCTGCGCGACATCAAGCTCGTCAACTACAAGGTCCGGATCCTCGACGAGTGGAAGGCGACCGGCGCCGTGACCCGCGTGCTGCTCGATGCCTCCGACGGCGTCGACACGTGGGGCACGATCGGCGTCCACGAGAACGTGATCGAGGCGAGCTGGGACGCGCTCGTCGACTCGCTCGAGGCCGGCATGCTCCCTGGCCGCGAAGGGCACCGGCGCGGGAGCGCGGAGCGGCGGCCGGCGTGAGCGCCGACCCGCTCACCGACGAGATCCCGCTCGCCCGCCCGGTCCTCGGCGCCGCCGAGGAGGACGCCGTGGTCGAGGTCCTCCGCTCCGGCCAGCTCTCGCTCGGCCCGCGCGTTCCCGCCTTCGAGGAGGCGTTCGCCGCGCGGCTCGGCGCCCGCCACGCCAGCGCGGTCTCGTCCGGCACCGCCGGCCTGCACCTCGCGCTGCGGGCGGTCGGCGTGTCCGACGGCGACGAGGTCGTCACCTCTCCGTTCTCGTTCGTCGCGAGCGCGAACGCGATGCTCTACGAGCGCGCGCGGCCGGTGTTCGCCGATATCGACCCTGGGACGCTCAACCTCGACCCACAGGCCGCCGGGGCGGCGATCACCGACCGCACGGCCGCCTTGCTACCCATTCACATCTTCGGATATCCGGCCGACATCCCGGCGCTCGAAACGCACGGTCTCCCGATCGTCGAGGACGCCTGCGAGGCGCTCGGCGCGGTGCACGCCGACGGCGTGCCCGTCGGCGGCCGCGGCCACCCGGCGGTGTTCGGCTTCTACGCCAACAAGCAGCTGACCACGGGCGAGGGCGGGATGGTCACGCTCGGCTCCGACGAGCACAAGGTCACGATCGACTCGGAGCGCAACCAGGGCCGCGCGCCCGACATGGGCTGGCTCGACCACGACCGGCTCGGCTTCAACTACCGCCTCTCCGACATCGCCTGCGCGATCGGCCTCGCCCAGCTCGAGCGGCTCGACGGCATGCTCGCCGACCGCGCGCGCGTGGCCGGCTGGTACCGCGAGGCGCTGGAGGAGCTCGCCACGGAGCGCGGGCTCGGGCTGCCGTGTCCCGACGAGGGCGGTGATCGCCGCGGCTGGTTCGTCTACGTGGTCCAGCTCCCGCACGGGGTCGAGCGCGACCCCGCGATCCTCGCGCTGCGCGAGCTCGGCGTGCAGAGCAAGCCGTACCTGCCCGCCATACACCTGATGTCGTTCTACCGCGAGCGCTTCGGCCACCGGCCGGGGGAGTTCCCGGTCTGCGAGGACATCGCCGCCCGCTCGGTCGCCCTGCCGTTCTTCCCGGAGCTGGGCGAAGGGCAGGTCGCGCGCGTCGCCGAGGCACTCGCGCGCGTGCTGGGCTGAATTCACCGGAAAGCGGGTACTCGCCCGGCCAGTGAAGCGCGCCGGGCCGCTCGGGATCGTGCTCGCGCTCGCCTTCGCCGGCAGCGCGGACGCCTCGGTGCCCGTGAAGACGCTGTCGCTGCGCTCGACGTCGGCGACCTCGATCCTCAAGCGCCGGGCGCTGACGGTGCGCGTCACCACCCGCCGCAAGGCCCGGGTGCGGGTGCGCGCCGGCACGCTCGCGCACGGCCGCACGCTCCGCTTCAAGCGGCGCGGCCACAAGACCGTCCGCCTCAAGCTGACCGCGCGCGGGCGCAAGACGCTGCGCGGCTGCGGCGCGCGGCGCCGGGTGACGGTGCGCGCGGGCAAGAAGAAGCTCAGCCGCCTCGTGCGCCGCAAGCGCTGCGCGGCCTCGCCGCCCTCCTCGCCGCCGGCGGGCGGCAACCCCGTCCGTGTCGAGCCGGCCGGCTTCGACACGCCCGCGGGCTGCGACTTCTTCGACCCCGCGGTCTGCCTCCAGCCGTGGCCCAACGACGACTTCACGGTCGCCGACAAGGGCACGGCCACCGGCCGCCGCCTCCACCTCCTCGCAACCGCGATGCCCAAGAACGTCGCCGGCAAGGCGATCGAGCCCGGCGACTACAACCGCAACGACGGCTTCAGCCCCGGCTCCCCGATCCACACCAAGATCCCCGGGCTCGACAACCCGGCCGCCTTCAACCGGACCGGCCTCGTGCCGGAGACGGACATGGCGCGCAGCTTCGACCCGGGCCAGCCCGCCGTGATGATCGACGCCGACTCCGGCGAGCGCCAGCTGATCTGGTCCGAGCTCGACGCACAGGCGGGCTCGAACGCCGACCGCAACCTCTTCATCCGCCCCGGCAGGAACTTCCGCGAGGGCCACCGCTACATCGTCGCCCTGCGCAACCTCACGCGCGCCGACGGCTCGATCATGCAGCCGCAGCGCCCGTTCCAGGTCTACCGCGACCGCATCTACACCACCACGCCGGCCGTCGAGTCACGCCGCGCGCACATGGAGGACCTGTTCGCCTCGCTCGGCCGGGCCGGGATCGAGCGCGGCGACCCCTACCTCGCCTGGGACTTCACGGTCGGCAGCGCGAGAGCATCGCCGGCCGCCTGCTCAGCATCCGCGACCGGGCGCTGGCCGACCTCGGCAACGCCGCGCTCACGAGCGTCCCCGGCGCGTGCCCACCCGGCGACCCCACCGAGCATCCGGTCGATCCCGAGATCACCCGCGTGTGCGGGACGTTCACCGTCCCTTGCTTCCTCGACTCGCCGACCTGCGCTACCGGCTCGCGGTTCCAGTTCGTCGACGCGACGAGCAACGAGCCGGTGAGGACGGCGGGCTCCACGATGCTCGCCAACTACGACTGCATCATGCCGACCGCCACGACCGGCGACGCGCTGCGGATGGCGCTCTACGGCCACGGCCTGCTCGGCGACGCCTCCGAGGTCGACCTCGCGCCGCAGCGCTCGATGGTCAAGCGCCACGGCTTCGCGTACTGCGCGACCGACTGGAAGGGCATGGCGACCGAGGACGACCCGAACGTCGCGCTGATCCTCAACGACTTCTCGCGCTTCCCGAGCCTGACCGACCGCGTCCAGCAGGGGATCCTCGACTTCATCTTCCTCGGGCGGCTGATGAAGAAGGGCTTCCCGAGCGACCCGCGCTTCGCGGGCCGGCTCGACGGCGCGCACCTCTTCTAAGACGGCAACAGCCAGGGCGGGATCTACGGCGGCACGCTGACGGCGGTATCACCCGACATCGAGCGCGCCGCGCTCGGCGTGCCGGGGATGAACTACTCCACGCTGCTGCAGCGCTCGACCGACTTCAGCCAGTACGCGACGGTGATGAACGCCAGCTACCCGGACGAGCTCCAGCGCCCCGCTGCTGTTCTCGCTCATCCAGCAGCTGTGGGACCGCTCGGACCCGGACGGCTACGCGTGGCACATGACCACCGACCCGTACCCGGGCACGCCCGCGCACACGGTGCTGATGCAGTCGGCCGTCGGCGACCACCAGGTCGCCAACGTCGCCGCCGATGTCGAGGCGCGCACGATCGGCGCCAAGATCCGCGCCAACCCGGTCGACCCCGGCCGCAGCCTCGACAGCGACCCCTTCTACGGCATCGGCACCACAGGATTCCCGAGCTCCGGCTCGGTCTACGAGCCGTGGGACGCGGGCGCGGCGTTCAACGCGCTCGCGCCGGCCGCCAACACCCCGCCGGTCGAGTCGGACTCGAACCATGACCCCCACGGCGTGCCGCGCCGCACGGCCGCGGCGGTAGATCAGAAGTCAGACCACCTGAAGGCAGGTAGCACGATCACCGACCATTGCGCCGGTGGCCCGTGCCATTCGGTTCCCTAGCCACGTCCTCCCAGAACTCCGCGGCGGCGCGGGCCATGCGGGTGCCGAGGTCGAGCGAGCGCAGGCGGTGCGCGAGCTCCGGACGGCCGGCGAAGCGCTCCTGGATGCCTTCGTACTCGGCCAGCTGGCGCCGCTGCGCCTCGGCCTGCTGGAGCGCGAGCGCCTCCACCTGCTCGGGGCCGCTGAGCTCGGCGAAGAACAGCTTCAGGAGGCCGAGGTCGCGGTACTCCATCGGGCTCGTGACCGGCTCGGCGAGCCACTCGCCGAGCAGCTCGCGCCCGGCGTCCGTGATCGCGTAGAAGCGGCGCCGGCGGCCGCTCTCCTCCTGCGTCTCCTCGAGCAGGCCGGCCTCGGCGAGCCGCGCGGGCTCGGCGTAGAGCTGGGTGTGGGGGAAGGGCCAGAAGTGGCCGATGCTCAGCTGCACGAACTGCTTGAGGTCGTATGAGGTCGACGGCCCGCGGACGGCGACGATGCCGAGCACGAGGTAGGAGACCGGACCGGCGCGCAGCTGGGTTGACATCGGTGCGAAGCGTAGCGTATGGTCGGAACCGTTCGGAAAGAATGGTCGAGAGGAGCCCGATGGTCGTCAAGAGCCAATGGCCGGCGCCGGAGATCCCCGACATGGACGTCACCGCCTTCGTCCTCCGCCACGCTCAGCGGCTGGCCGATGCGCCCGCATTGATCGACGGCACGAGCGGCCGCACGCTGACCTACGCCGAGCTTGCCGCCGCGGTCGACCGCGTGGCGGGCGGGCTGGCCGCGCAAGGCGTGGCGCCCGGCGACGTGATCGCGCTGCACCTGCCGAACCTCCTCGAGTTCCCGATCGCGCTGCACGGCGCGCTGCGCGCCGGCGCGGTCGTCACCACCGCGAGCCCGCTCTTCACCGCGCGGGAGCTCGGCGGCCAGGTGCGCCGCTCGCGGGCGCGGCTCCTCGTCACCGCCGGCGGCCCGCTCGCAGCCACCGCACGCGAGGCGGCCGGCGCCGCCGAGGTGCTCGAGCTCGGCGAGCTGCTCGCCCTGGCGGGCGCTCCGCTCGCCCAGCGGCCCGACCCGGAGGCCGCCGCGGTCCTGCTGCCGTCGAGCGGAACCACCGGCCTCCCGAAGCTGGTCGAGCTGACCCACCGGGCGCTGGTCGCGAACCTCGTCCAGATGGAGCTGCCGTTCCCCGCCTTCGAGGGCGGCCGGCTGCTCGGGCTGGCGCCGTTCTTCCACAGCATGGGCCTCCAGTGCGTGCTGCACCGCGGGCTCGGCGCCGGCGCCGCGATCGTCGCCCTCGCGCGCTTCGACCTCGAGGGGACGCTCCGCGTCATCCAGGAGCACCGCGTCGACCAGGCGCTCGTCGCGCCGCCGCTGCTGGCCGCGCTCGTGAACCACCCGGTCGTCGACGGCTACGACCTCTCGTCCCTCACGCTGCTCGGCAGCGGCGGCGCGCCGCTGGACCCCGGGCTCGAGCGCGCCGCGGGCGAACGGTTCGCGTGCATCGTCGGCTCCGGCTACGGCATCTCCGAGGCCGGCCCGCTCGTGGCGGTCCCGAGCTTCCACGAGCCGGAGGCGATCCGCGTCGGCACGTGCGGCCGCCTGATCCCGGCCACGGAGGCGCAGGTTGTCGACGGCGAGGTCTGGCTGCGCGGGCCGCAGCTGTTCTCGGGCTACCGCGACGACGCCGCCGCCACGGCCGTCACGCTCGACGCCGACGGCTGGCTGCACACCGGCGATCTCGGCTCCGTCGACGCCGACGGCTACGTGACGCTCACCGGCCGCAGCAAGGAGCTGATCAAGGTCAGCGCGTTCCAGGTCGCGCCCGCCGAGCTCGAGCAGCTGCTGCTCGAGCACCCCGCGGTGGCCGACGTGTGCGTGGCCGGCGTGCCCGACGAGAGCAAGGGCGAGCGGCCGAAGGCGTGGATCGTCGCGCGCGGCGCGGTCGACGTGGACGAGCTGCGCACGTGGGCCGACGGGCAGCTCGCGCCGTACAAGCGGCTGGCCGCGATCGAGGTCGTCGACGAGCTGCCGCGGACGCTGACCGGCAAGCTCCTGCGGCGCGTCCTGGTCGAGCGCGAGCGCACGGCGGTGGCCGTATCGCCATGATGCTCGACCCATGTCGCGCTTCAGCGAGCCGAACGATCCCATCTTCCGCCGGCTCGACTCGTCGATCTCCTACGACCGGCGGCTCGGGCCCCACGACGTAGCGCAATCCCGCGCCCACGCGACGATGCTCGCGGCGGCCGGGATCATCGGCGACGACGAGCGCGACGTGCTGCTGGGCGGCCTCGACCAGGTGGCGGCGGAGCTCGAGGGCGGGACGTTCCCGTTCGAGCCCGACGACGTCGACATCCACATGGCGGTCGAGCGGCGGCTGACCGACCTGGTCGGCCCCGTCGGCGGCAAGCTCCACACCGCGCGCTCGCGCAACGACCAGGTCGCCACCGACCTCGTGCTGTTCACGCGCGCGCACGCCGACGCCGCGCTGGCCGGGATCGCCGGGCTGCGGCGCGCGCTGCTCGAGCTCGCCGAGCGCCACCTCGACTGGGCGATGCCGGGCTACACGCACCTGCAGCGCGCCCAGCCGGTCTACCTCTCGCACCACCTGCTCGCCTACTTCTGGATGCTCGGCCGCGATGCCAAGCGCTTCGCGTTCGTGCGCGAGGCGACCGAGGAGCTGCCGCTCGGCGCCGGCGCGCTGGCGGGCGTGAACTTCGCGACCGACCGCGGGCTGCTCGCCTCCCAGCTCGGCTTCGAGCGGGTCGCGCCGAACTCGATCGACGCCGTCTCCAACCGCGACTTCGTGCTCGACTACCTGGGCGCGGCAGCGATCTGCGCGACCCACCTCTCGCGCCTCGGCGCCGAGCTCGTGCTGTGGTCCAGCGACGAGTTCGGCTTCGCCGAGGTCGCCGACGCGTGGGCGTCGGGCTCCTCGATCATGCCGCAGAAGAAGAACCCCGACGCCGCCGAGCTGCTGCGCGCGAAGGCGCCGCGGATCGTCGCCCACCTGACAGGGCTCCACGGCGTCATGCACGGCCTCCCGCTGACCTACAACAAGGACCTGCAGGAGGACAAGGAACACCTCTTCGACGCCGTCGACACGCTCGAGCTGTCGCTCGCGGCCGCCACCGGGATGCTGGGCGGGATCGCGTTCGACCGCGAGCGGCTCGCCACCGCGGCCGCCGACGAGCTGATCGCGGCCACGGACGTCGCCGACCTGCTGGTCCGGCGGGGTGTGCCGTTCCGCCAGTCGCACGGGATCGTCGCCGGTCTCGTGCGCGACACGCTCGCCGCCGGCAAGTCGCTCTCCGAACTGTCGCGCGACGAGCTCGCGGCGCACTCGCCCGAGCTCGACGACGAGTTCTACAAGCTCCTCTCCCAGCGCGCGTGGCTCGAGTCCAAGGTGTCCGAGGGCGGTACCGCGCTGCCGCGCGTGCGGGAGCAGCTGGAGCGGGCGCGGGCCGACCTCGGGTGAACCGCGCGTTCTTCGAGCGCGGCGTCGTCGAGGTCGCCCAGGACCTCGTCGGCTGCGTCCTGCGCCACGGCGAGACCGCCGGCGTGATCGTGGAGACCGAGGCGTACCACGAGTCCGAGCCCGCCTGCCACGCGCACGTCGGGCTCACCGGCCGCACGCACATCCTGTTTGGCCCGCCGGCGCGCGCGTACGTCTACCGCTCATACGGGATCCACGCGCTCTTCAACGCCGTCACCGAGGCCGAGGGCGTCGGCGCCGCGGTGCTGATCCGCGCGCTGGAGCCGTTCGAGGGGCTCGACCTGATGCGCGAGCGGCGCGGCGTGCCGCGCACGGAGGACCTCTGCAACGGCCCGGGCAAGCTCACCCAGGCGCTCGACATCGAGCTCGACCTCAACGGCTCCGACCTGCTCGGCGGCCCGATCGCGATCGAGCCACCGCGGTCGGGCTGGGGCTCGCCGGAGCTGCTCGTCGGCCCGCGCATCGGCATCACCAAGGCGGCGGAGCTGCCATGGCGGTTCTGCGCGGCCGGCTCGCGCTCGGTCAGCCGGCCGTGGCCGAAGGGCCTGCGGGACACGCTGGCCCCGCGGGTCTAGGAGCCCTAGCCCTGGCCGCTGGGCGGCGCCGCGCCGGTGCCGCCCGAGGGCTGCGTCCCACCGCTGTTCGAGGGCGGCGCGGTCGGCGCCGGCTCGGCCGGCTGCGGGTTGGTCGGCTGCTTCGGCGTCGGGTTGTCGGGCTGCTTCGGTGACGTCGTCCCGCCGTCGGTGCCGCCGCCCTGGGTCTGCGGGGCCTCGGTCTGCGGCGTCGTCGGGGCCGCCGGTGCGGCCGTGGCCGCAGCGCCCGGCACGACGGTCGCGCCCGGGGTGACCGTCTCCGGGTCCTTGTCCTTGAGCTCCGGCGGCGGGTCGAGCTTGATCACGGACTGCATGAAGGTCTTCCAGATGCCGGCGGGGAAGGTGCCGCCGGCCACCGGCTGGCCCTGGAACTCGGTCTTCATCGGCTGGAACTTCTTGGGGTAGCCGACCCAGACCGCGACCGTGTACTCGGGCGTGAAGCCGACGAACCAGGCGTCGCCGTAGTTCTCGGTCGTGCCGGTCTTGCCGGCCACCGGGATGCGGGGGTCGAGCAGCGCGCGCTTGCCGGTGCCGTTCTTCACCACGCCCTGGAGGATCGTGTCGACGGTGTTGGCCACGCTCTCGTCGAGCACGCGGTGCGTCTCGACCTTGTTGCGCGCCGGCTCGCCGTTCGGCAGCTCGATGGCCTTGAGCTTGCCGTCGTCCTTGCGCCGGATCGCGCGGATGCCGACCGGGCCGGGCACCGGTCGCTTCCGGCCGAGCCTGCCGGGGCTGAGCGTGCCGTAGACGAGCTTGCCCTTGCGCGCGAACGTCTGGTACGCGTGCGCCATGTCGAGCGGGGTCACGCCCTGGCTGAGGCCGCCGAGCGTCATCGCCCAGTTGTGGGAGACCGGCGTGCGGATGCCCATCCGGCGCGCGAGCCTGGCGATCTTCCTGGTGCCCGTCTTGATCCCGACCTCGGCGTACACCGAGTTGTCGGAGGTGACCGTCGCGTTGGCCAGCGTGGTCGCGCCCGCGTAGGCGTCGCTGTAGTTCTCGACCGTGAACTTCTCGGTCGAGTGCGGGACGTCGAAGACCTTCTTGCGCGACGCCCACACGGAGGTGGGGGAGATGCCCTGCTCGAGCGCCTCGGCGAGCACGAACGGCTTGAAGGCCGAGCCCGGCTGGCGCTGGCCCTGGGTCGCGAGGTTGAAGGGCGAGCTGTTGTAGTCGTCGCCGCCGACCATCGCGCGGACCTCGCCGGTCTTGTTGTCGATCGCCACCAGCGAGGCGCGCGGGCCGCCGGTGTAAGGCAACCAGGCGCGGATCGCGTCGTCGGCGGCCTGCTGGAAGCGCCCGTCGATCGTGGTCTGGATCGTCAGGCCGCCCTCGAACGCCTGGCGCGCGCCGGTCTGGCCGCCGCCCAGCTGGTCCACGACCTGCTGCTTGATCCAGGAGGTGAAGTACGGGTACTTGGTCTCCTCCCGCGGCGGCTGGATCTCGCGCCGCAGGGGGATCGGCTCCGCGATCGCGGCGTCGTACTGCTCGCGCGAGATCAGCTTCTGCTCGAGCATGCGCGCGAGCACCTCGTCGCGGCGCTTCTTGGCGGCGACGGGATGGGCGATCGGGTCGAAGGCGCTCGGCGAGGCGACGACGCCGGCGATCAGCGCGGCCTCCTGCGGCTCGAGCTGGGCGGCGCAGGGCCGGGCGCGGTCGGTGTCGCAGCTCGGGTGCTGGCGGCCGAAGTAGGTGCGGGCGGCCGACTCGATGCCGTAGGCGCCGTTGCCGAAGTAGATCGAGTTGAGGTAGTTGCGCAGGATCTTCTGCTTCGACCACTTGCGCGTGATGTGGTAGGCCAGCGCGGCCTCGCGGAGCTTGACGAAGAGCGTCCGCTGGTCCTGGGCGGCGAGCGCGTTCTTGACGAACTGCTGGGCGATCGTCGATCCGCCCTGGACTGCCTGCTTGGCGAGGACGTCCTCGTAGAGCGCGCGGCCGATGCCGCGGAGGTCGACGCCGTCGTTGGTGTAGAAGCGCTTGTCCTCGATCGCGATGATCGCGTGCTTCATCACCGGAGCGATCTGGCTCTCCTTCAGCAGGATCCGCTTCTGGTTGCCGGTCAGGCGCCCGAGCGGCTCGCCGCGGCGGTCGACGATGACCGAGTTGGTCGCCGACGGCTCCTCCAGCTCCGGCAGGTCGGAGGCGACGGCCATCATCATCCCGAACACGGTCGAGACGATCGCGAGCAGGCCCAAACCCGCCAGCAGCGCGAAGACGCGCAGCTTGCGGATGCGCAGCGAGACGCTCGGTGGCTCGTCGCCGTCGGCGTACTCAGGGCGCAGCGGGATGACCCGCGACTCGCTGTCTTCGGCGACGGCGGCCGAGTGGGTGGGACTCTCCGGATCCATACGAGGGGGCGGCAGCGCCGCGAGATTCCCCCTCACGCGCTCGCCTGCGGCCGGGCGGCCACTCTAGCATTGGGGCGGATGGCAGAAACCGCTTCCGAGGCCGCCCGCACGGCGGCCCACCTCGCTCGCAATGCGGTCGACTGCCTCCCTCAGGGCGCGCTGGAGAAGCGCCTGGCCGAAGGCCGGCCGCTGCGCGCGAAGCTCGGCCTCGACCCGACCGCCGCCGACGTCCACCTCGGCCACACGGTCGTGCTCCAGAAGCTGCGCGAGTTCCAGGACCTCGGCCACACCGTCGTCCTGATCATCGGCGATTACACCGCGCGCGTGGGCGATCCGAGCGGCCGCTCCGCGACCCGGCCGGTGCTCTCCGGCGAGGAGATCGACGCCAACGGCCGCACGTACGTGGAGCAGGCGGCGCGGGTGCTGCGCACCGACGAGCGGCTCGAGATCCGCCACAACTCCGAGTGGCTGGACATGAACATGGAGTCGCTGTTCGGGCTCGTCCGCCACGCCACCGTGGCGCAGCTGCTGGAGCGCGACGACTTCGCCAAGCGCTTCGCCGCCCACCAGCCGATCTCGCTGCTCGAGCTGCTCTACCCGGTGCTCCAGGGCTACGACTCGGTGGCGGTACGCGCCGACGTCGAGCTCGGCGGCACCGACCAGACCTTCAACCTGCTGATGGGGCGTGCGATCCAGTCCGCCTACGGCCAGCCGCAGCAGGTGGTGCTGACCATGCCGCTGCTGGTCGGCACCGACGGCGTCGAGAAGATGTCGAAGTCGCTCGGCAACCACGTCGGTGTCACCGACCCGCCGGACGACATGTTCGGCAAGGTGCTCTCGATTCCCGACGCGGCGATGCCGAGCTGGTACGACCTGCTGCTGGGCTCGGCGCCGCCGGAGGGCGAGGCGCCGCGCGACCAGAAGCGCGCCCTCGCGCGCGCGCTGGTGACCCGGTACCACGGCGCCGAGGCCGCCGCGAGCGCCGAGGCGCACTTCGACCGCGTGCACGTCGCGCGCGAGGTGCCGGACGACATTCCGACGCTCCAGCTCCCGGCCACCGCGACCGTCCACCTCCCGGAGCTGCTGGGCGACGAGCTCGGCATGTCGCGCTCCGACGTGCGCCGCACTGTCGACCAGGGCGGCGTCCGCCTCGACAGCGTCCCGGTCTCCGAGCTGGACTTTGCCACCGAGGAGCTCGCCGGCCGGGTGCTCCAGATCGGCAAGCGCCGCTTCTTCCGCCTCGTCGCCGCGAGCTGATGGCGGTCCACACCGCGCTGTTGCGGCTGCAGGCCGAGGGCGAGGGCCAGATCATCGACCTCTCGGCCGGGATCGAGCGCGCGCTGCGGGCCAGCGAGGTCAGCGACGGCGTGGTGACCGTGTTCGTGACCGGCTCCACGGCCGCGATCACGACGATGGAGTACGAGCCGGGCGGCGTGCAGGACCTGCAGGAGGCGATCGAGCGATTGATCCCGCGTGCGCGGCCCCAAGGCGGCGACTACGCCCACAACACGCGCAACCACGACGACAACGCGCACGCGCACCTGCGCGCGTCGCTGCTCGGGCCGTCGCTGTCGATTCCACTGGTGCGGGGGAGCCTCGTGCTCGGCACCTGGCAGCAGGTCGTGCTGATCGATTTCGACGATCGGCCGCGGGAACGGTCGGTCCACGTCCAGATCAGCGCGTGAGACTGCTAGATTGCGCCGCCTGCTGCGGAAGTGGCGGCCACTCAGGGCTTGGTAAGACCTGGGAAGGCGCGCTATACTCCGCTGCCCGCGCTGGGAGCCCCCGGGCTGCCCGGTAAGCGCGACAAGAAGGAATCCCCTTCTTTCGCCAGGCGCGACGGTCTTTGAAAACTCAACAGCATGCGCACCTGACGGCCGGCTTCGGCCGATCGTCTTGTGCGTCCAGGTTCGATCCGCCGCCGGCCTTGTGCCGGAGGCGGCCTGAGAAATCAAGAAGTGAATGCAGTACCCCGTCGAGGTGCCAGGGCCCGCTCCATGTGTACGAGCAGCCCTGCAGTGGCGCTTTGACAGCTCTACGTGAGCAGTTCTTCACGGAGAGTTTGATCCTGGCTCAGGACGAACGCTGGCGGCGTGCTTAACACATGCAAGTGGAGCGACGAACCGGGGCTTGCCCCGGGGCAGAGCCGCGAACGGGTGAGTAACACGTGGGTAACCCACCCCGATGATTGGGACAACCCGGGGAAACTCGGGCTAATACCAAATGTGCTCGGCGACCATGAGGTCTCCAAGTAAAGATAGCTTCGGCCTTCGCATCGGGACGGGCCCGCGGCCCATTAGCTTGTTGGTGAGGTAACGGCTCACCAAGGCTGCGATGGGTAGCTGGTCTGAGAGGACGATCAGCCACACTGGGACTGAGACACGGCCCAGACTCCTACGGGAGGCAGCAGTGGGGAATCTTGCGCAATGCGCGAAAGCGTGACGCAGCAACGCCGCGTGGAGGAAGACGGTCTTCGGATTGTAAACTCCTTTCAGTTGGGACGAAGCTCAACGGGTTAATAGCCCGATGGAGTGACGGTACCTTCAGAAGAAGCCCCGGCTAACTACGTGCCAGCAGCCGCGGTAATACGTAGGGGGCTAGCGTTGTCCGGAATCATTGGGCGTAAAGAGCGTGTAGGCGGTCCGGTAAGTCCGCTGTGAAAGTCGGGGGCTCAACCCTCGAATGCCGGTGGATACTGTCGGGCTAGAGTGCGGAAGAGGCGAGTGGAATTCCTGGTGTAGCGGTGAAATGCGCAGATATCAGGAGGAACACCTATTGCGAAGGCAGCTCGCTGGGACGTAACTGACGCTGAGACGCGAAAGCGTGGGGAGCAAACAGGATTAGATACCCTGGTAGTCCACGCTGTAAACGATGGGCACTAGGTGTGGGGGGTGTCGACTCCCTCCGTGCCGAAGCTAACGCATTAAGTGCCCCGCCTGGGGAGTACGGCCGCAAGGCTAAAACTCAAAGGAATTGACGGGGACCCGCACAAGCAGCGGAGCATGTGGTTTAATTCGACGCAACGCGAAGAACCTTACCTGGGCTTGACATGTTCTTGACAGCTCTGGAAACAGAGTCTCCCTTCGGGGCAAGATCACAGGTGGTGCATGGCTGTCGTCAGCTCGTGTCGTGAGATGTTGGGTTAAGTCCCGCAACGAGCGCAACCCCCGTCGCATGTTGCCAGCATTTAGTTGGGGACTCATGTGAGACTGCCGGTGACAAACCGGAGGAAGGTGGGGATGACGTCAAGTCATCATGCCCCTTATGTCCAGGGCTACACACGTGCTACATTGGCGCATACAGAGGGCTGCGATACCGCGAGGTGGAGCGAATCCCTCAAAGTGCGTCTCGGTTCGGATTGCAGGCTGAAACCCGCCTGCATGAAGGTGGAGTTGCTAGTAATCGCGGATCAGCATTGCCGCGGTGAATACGTTCCCGGGTCTTGTACACACCGCCCGTCACACCACGGAAGCAAGCAACACCCGAAGCCTGTGGCCTAACCCGCAAGGGAGGGAGCAGTCGAAGGTGGGGCTCGTGACTGGGGTGAAGTCGTAACAAGGTAGCCGTACCGGAAGGTGCGGCTGGATCACCTCCTTTCTAGGGAGCTCCAGGATCGGAGCGGCCGGTTCGCCAGGTCTGCATACCGCAGATCTCGAGCGGCGCCGGCTCCTAGCATGTCGACCGAGCCGTGGACAGGGCGCTTCGCTTGCGAGGCGCCTGCATGCTGTTGAGTTTTGAGAGACCGGCGGCCAGTCCGGCCGGCGCCTTCTCCACGGACCTTGAAAACTGCACAGCAATGCCAACATCAGCGTCCATGCGCAAGCGTGGGCGCCGTCCCTGTCTCTGGGCTCGTCTTCGGACGTCGTCCGCTGAGGCAGGGGTAACGGGTATCACCGGGCCGCCATTGGCGGCCTGATCACCGTCAAGATAGGAAGGGCACACGGTGGATGCCTAGGCACCAGGAGTCGATGAAGGGCGTGAACGGCTGCGATAAGCCGCGGGGAGGCGCTGAATAGCCTGTGATCCGCGGATGCCCGAATGGGGAAACCCAGCGCTGGTAATGCGGCGCTACCTCATGCTGAATACATAGGCATGTTGGAGACAAGCCGGGGAACTGAAACATCTCAGTACCCGGAGGAAAGGAAATCAACCGAGACTCCCCGAGTAGTGGCGAGCGAAAGGGGATCCAGCCCAAACCACGTGCGTGTAAGCGGCTACGCGTTGCGCACGAGGGGTTGTAGGGCGCCGGCCCGGGGTGTAGCTGCCCCGGCGGGAGTTACCAAGTCATGAGCTAGTCGAAGCGCGTGGAACCGCGCACCACAGAGGGCAACCGTCCCGTAGACGAAAGCCCATGACCTCCCGAAGGCGTTCCTGAGTAGGTCCGCTCCCGTGAAACGCGGACTGAATCTGGGGGGACCACCCTCCAAGGCTAAGTACTCCCTGGTGACCGATAGCGGACTAGTACCGTGAGGGAAAGGTGAAAAGTACCCCTGAAGGGGAGTGAAATAGTACCTGAAACCGCGTGCCTACAAGCGGTGGGAGCATCCTTGTGATGTGACCGCGTGCTTTTTGCATAACGAGCCGGCGAGTTACTCGTCTGCGGCAAGGTTAAGCGATGAGCGGAGCCGTAGCGAAAGCGAGTCCGAAATGGGCGATTTAGTCGTAGGCGGTAGACCCGAAACTGAGCGAGCTACCCATGGGCAGGTTGAAGCGGGGGTAAGACCCCGTGGAGGACCGAACGGACCTAGGTTGAAAACTGGGCCGATGACCTGTGGGTCGGAGTGAAAGGCTAATCAAGCTCAGAGATATCTGGTTCTCTCCGAAATATATTTAGGTATAGCCTCGGATAAATTCCGTTGCGGCCGTAGAGCACTGTTTGGACTAGGGGCCCTACCAGGTTACCGACTTCAGGCAAACTCCGAAGACCGTTCCGGTTACTCCGGGAGTCAGTTGCTGGGGGATAAACTTCAGCGTCAAAAGGGAAACAGCCCAGACCGCCAGCTAAGGTCCCTAAGTACTAGCTAAGTGGCAAACGATGTCCGAGTGCACAGACAACCAGGAGGTTGGCTTAGAGGCAGCCATCCTTGAAAGAGTGCGTAACAGCTCACTGGTCAAGTGTTCGGGCGCGGATAATGTAACGGGGCTCAAGCTAGTCACCGAAGCTGCGGGTGTGATCTTCACGGATCACGCGGTAGGAGAGCGTTCCCAGGGCAGTGAAGCGGCGGCGGAAGCCAGCCGTGGAGGCCTGGGAAGTGAGAATGCCGGCATGAGTAACGAAAGAGGGGTGAGAATCCCCTCCACCGATTGCCCAAGGATTCCTGAGTAAAGTTCGTCTGCTCAGGGTTAGTCGGGACCTAAGGCGAGGCCGAAAGGCGTAGTCGATGGCCAACAGGTTGATATTCCTGTACCACGTCGCAGTCAATTGACCGATGGGGGGACGAGGAAGGCTAGGGAAGCCCAGGCGATGGTCGTCCTGGGGTAAGCATGTAGGGGTGGCTTCTGGAAAATCCGAAGCCGCATAACCTGAGGTGCGATGCCAGCTGGCTATAAGCCGGCGAGTTCCTGACGCCAAGCCTCCGAGAAAAGCCTCTAGGGAGACTGCGCGTGCCCGTACCAAAACCGACACAGGTGGGCAAGTAGAGAATACTAAGGTGATCGAGATAACCATCGTTAAGGAACTCGGCAAAATCGCTCCGTAACTTCGGGATAAGGAGCGCCCCAGTAGGGTGAAACCGCTTGCCGGTGGAGTCCGAGAGGGCCGCAGTGAATAGGTTCAACCGACTGTTTACCAAAAACACAGGTCTCTGCTAAGTCGCAAGACGACGTATAGGGGCTGACGCCTGCCCGGTGCCGGAAGGTTACGTGGAGATGTTAGGGCTTGACCCGAAGCATTGAAACTAAGCCCCGGTAAACGGCGGCGGTAACTATAACCGTCCTAAGGTAGCGAAATTCCTTGTCGGGTAAGTTCCGACCTGCACGAATGGCGTAACGAGTTGAACGCTGTCTCAACGATGGGCTCGGTGAAATTGCAGTCTCGGTGAAGATGCCGAGTACCCGCGGAAAGACGGAAAGACCCCGTGAACCTTTACTACAACCTGGTATTGGAGTTCGGTGCGTTTCGCTCAGGATAGGTGGGAGGCTAGGAAGCAGTGGCTGCGGCTGCTGTGGAGCCAACCTTGAGATACCACCCTTGACGTATTGGGCTTCTAACATCGTTCCCTGAATCGGGGCGGTGAACAGTGCCAGGCGGGTAGTTTGACTGGGGCGGTCGCCTCCCAAAATGTAACGGAGGCGCACAAAGGTTCCCTCAGCACGGTTGGAAATCGTGCGTAGAGTGTAAAGGCAGTAAGGGAGCTTGACTGCGAGAACGACGGTTCGAGCAGGTGCGAAAGCAGGTCTTAGTGATCCGGCGGTAGCAAGTGGAAGTGCCGTCGCTCAACGGATAAAAGGTACTCCGGGGATAACAGGCTTATCGAGTCCAAGAGTCCACATCGACGACTCGGTTTGGCACCTCGATGTCGGCTCGTCGCATCCTGGGGCTGAAGTAGGTCCCAAGGGTTGGGCTGTTCGCCCATTAAAGCGGCACGCGAGCTGGGTTCAGAACGTCGTGAGACAGTTCGGTCCCTATCTTCCGTGGGCGTTGGAGAATTGAGAGGATTCGTCCCTAGTACGAGAGGACCGGGATGAACGCACCTCTGGTGTATCTGTTGTCCTGCCAAGGGCACCGCAGGTTAGCTACGTGCGGATCGGATAACCGCTGAAGGCATCTAAGCGGGAAGCCGACCTCGAGATGAATTCTCCCATCCCCTTGAGGGAGTAAGACCCCTGGTAGACCACCAGGTTGATAGGCCAGATCTGGAAACGTGGCAACACGCGTAGGAGACTGGTACTAATGGGTCGAGGGCTTGACGGATATTTTGTGATACCCGTGGTGTTGGCATGCTGTGTGGTTTTGAGGGCCCGGGAGACCGGTCTCGCTTAATTTCCGGTGGCTTTGGCGTGGGGGAAACACCTCTTCCCATTCCGAACAGAGCAGTTAAGCCCCACAGCGCCGATGGTACTTGGCCCTCGCGGGCCCGGGAGAGTAGGTCGCCGCCGGTTCTTCACTCACGAGCCGCCCACCGGGCGGCTCGTCTTCGTTAAGGGCGTCGCCGGCCCGAACCAGCCGCCCAGGGCGCTCTCGAGGCCGTCGGCGTTTCCCTCGCCGACCCAGGCGACGTAGCTGTCGGGCCGGATCAGGACGCCGGTGGGCGCGCTCACGGCGCCGACGGCTGGGAGCTCCCACGCGCCCTCGTATGCCGCGCGTACCGTCCGGACCCGATCGGCCCACGGCCCGCTGTCGAGGCCCGCGGGGTCCCCGAGGTCGAGGAGCACCGGCCGCGCCTCGTGCAGCAGTGAGTACACCCGGCGCGGCCCGTCGGCCCCGGCGAGCTCGAGATCCGGCATCCGCCGGCCGAGCAGCGGGTGGCCCTCCCCGAGGTCATAGCGAATGCCGAGGCCTGACATCAGCGCGGCGAAGCGCGTGCGCGCCTCGTCGACCTCGAGCAGGTCGGCGACGGTCTCCTGCAGGGCCTTGGTGCGCTCGTCCGCGCGGCGCAGCGCCACCGACGCCATGGTGGTGCGCAGCACGCGGGCGGCGACCGGGTGGCGTTCGGCGTGGTACGTGTCAAGGAGGCTCGCCGGCGCCGTCCGGTTCACCACCTGGGCCAGCTTCCAGCCGAGGTTCACCGCATCCTGCACGCCGGTGTTGAGGCCCTGCCCGCCGTCCGGGGCGTGGACGTGCGCGGCGTCACCGGCGAGGAGGACGCGGCCGTTGCGGTAGGCGGCGGCCTGCCGCGTCATATCGGTGAAGCGGGAGATGTAGGTGGGGCTATGGATCCCGTAGTCGGTCCCGTAGACGGCGATGAGCCCTTCGCTGAGCTCGCGCAGGGTAGGCTCGCTCGTGGCACCGGGCTCGGCCTCGGTCACCGTGAGCCGGACCGGCCCCGAGTCCGCGTAGACGACCTCTCCGTCGCGGATCTCGTACTCCACGCGGCCGATGCCGTGGATGCCCACGGCGTCGCGGCGGACCCCCAGCTCCGGCGGCTCGGTCATCTCGGCCTCGGCGATCAGGTTGCTCGTCGTGGGATCCCAGCCGGGGAACTCGATGCCGGCGGCCTTGCGGACCACGCTGCGCCCGCCGTCGCAACCGACGAGGTACTCCGCCCGCAGCGACGCGCCGTCGGCCAGCTCCACCTCGACGCCGGCGTCGTCCTGCGCGAAGCCCGCCACCTCGCGGCCGCGGTAGACCGTCACCGGCAGCTCGTCCACCCAGCCGCCCAGGATCCGCTCGATGTGCTTCTGCCACAGCGCGAGCCCGTACGGGTGGCGGGTGGGGAAGTCGCTGATGTCCAGCTTCACCCCGGCAAAGCCGGCGGTCTGGGTGATCTGGCCCTCCGCGAGGAACCGATCGGCGATCCCGCGCTGGTCCAGTACCTCGATCGTGCGTGCGTGCAGACCGCCGGCGCGGGAGCCGAGCAGCTCCCGGTCGGCACGCCGCTCGACGATCGCGACGTCCACGCCCGCGAGCGCCAGCTCGCCCGCCAACATCATGCCCGTCGGGCCGCCTCCGGCGATGATCACTGAGTGCATTCTGCGCCTCCCATTTGGCTTGCGGCGGCGATTATCAGGCACAGCCGGGGGCTTGATACAAGCCCCCTACCCGGGTATAAATTGGTTGTGGAGAGGAGTGTGTGTGCCCTCCCTCCGCCGCTTCGCCGCGCCCGCTCGCGCGCCCCGAGGCCCCGCCTCTCCCACCCCCAAGCGCGCGAGCCGCCCGGAGGCGGCCCGCATGCATGGAGCTTCTGCAAGTAGCCGCCCTCCCGGCGCGCCCGTCCTCCCAGACCGGGCACCGGGGGGCGGATCGGTCAGGTCCGCTGGCGCCGGGGGAGCGGCGTACGGCAGACCTGGGCACGCGCGCTGACCGTCCCCGGCCGGCGATGCGTGCGCTGGTGACGATCGAGACGTCGGCGGTGCGGGTGCTCGGACGTGGGGGCGGCGACCGGTCCGGGGGTGGTGGACCGGGGCACGTTTGCCTCACCCAGCGTGGCGAACTCGAGCGCCGAATCAACGGCGCCCCGCACCAGCTCGCGGAGCGAGCGTTTGGGCTGGCGACTGACGATCGTCGGGGGGAACATGTGTTCGTGAAGCTACGAGTCGGGTCGGACGGAACCGCCCGTTTGCAAGGCGTCTTGCAGGCGCTCGCCGGGATCCCGCACGGGGAGCGGCAAACCGGAAAGTGGTGTCGCTAGGGTCGGCCGCATCGGTCGCCAGCACACCCACCGGCTCAGGGTCCGCTACGGCGAGTGCGACCCCCAGGGCGTCGTCTTCAACGCCCACTACTTCGCCTACTTCGACATCGCCCTGACCGAGCTGTGGCGCGAGGTGGCGGGCGGCTACGTGGCCATGATGGAGGCCGGGCTCGACCTGCAGGTCGTCGAGGCCACGGCCCGCTACAAGGCGCCCGCGCGCTTCGACGACGAGCTCGACATCGCGATCGAGGTCACGCACCTCGGTACGACGAGCATGGTCACCGACCTCGCGATCCGCCGCGACGGCGAGCTGCTCGTGGAAGGCCGGCTCGCCCACGTGTTCGTGGACGTCGAGAACCACACCAAGACGCCGATCCCCGCTCGGCTGAGAACTGCTCTAGGAGCCGAGTGACGCCCAGATGTCGACTTTGGTGCGGACCTTCTCGATCACGGCGTCGGTGAACTCGCTCGTGGTCGCACCCCCGCCCAGGTCGATGGTCTTCACCCCGCCGGCGATCGTCTCCAGCACGCCCTCGTAGATCGCCCGCGAGGCGCGCTCCGCGCCGCGCACCCCGGCGGCGCCCGCGTAGGACAGCAGCGCCGCGCCGGCGAGGATCATCGCCATCGGGTTGGCCAGGTTCTTGCCCAGCAGCGACGGCGCCGTGCCGTGCGGCGCCTCGGCCATCGCGACGTCGATCTCGTGGTCCTCGTCGAACGCCAGCAGCACCGACTCGGCGCCCGCGATCGAGCCGAACATCGGCAGGACCAGATCGCTCAAGCAGTCCCCGTCCCGGTTGAGGGCCGGGATCACGAGCGGCGTCTCGGCAACGCCCGAGATCAGCCCCGCGTAGGTCGCGTCGATCAGCACCGGCCGGTACTCGACGTCCGGGTGCCGCTCCGCGGCCGCGTCGAGCTCCTCCTTCAGCATCCCCTCGTACACGGGGGAGACCGTCCACTTCGGCCCGCCGTAGACGACGGCGGAGCTCCGCTCGGCGGTCCGGAACGCGTACTCGGCCACCGCGCGGCAGGTCGAGCGCGTGATCTTCTCGGTCCGGTAGGCGACCTCGTCGTCGGCGCCCTCGTCACCCTCGCGCCACTGCTTGGCGCCGTAGGCGTCCTCGACCGCCATCCGCACGACGGAGATCGGGAAGTGCACGCCGCTGACCGGCCCGACCACGCCCGGGATCCGCCGGCCGGTGCGGATGATCACCTTGCCGTCGACAGCCTCGCGCAGGATCCGGTTGGGCGAGCCGACGTCGTCCTTGCCCTCGGGCGTGACGGTCGCCGCCTTGAGCCCGAAGCCGGCCTCGCGCATGGCCTCGGCGGCCTCCTCGACGACGGCGTTGCCGGTCTTGCGGCGGTTGTCCAGCGACAGGTCGTAGTGGACGAGCTCGGCATCGACGCCGGTCACGTCCGGCTCGAGCACCCGGATCGCCTGCTCGAGCAGCTCCTGGCCGGTCTCGTCGCCTTCCAGCACGATGATCTTGAGGTCGTCCGCCATGGGCGCGTGAGCCTAGCGAGGTGGGTCTTGCGGACGCCGCCGGATCGCGATAGCACTCCGGCGAACTGGAGTCTCCATAAGAAGGAGGGGCAGATGTCAGGTCTTCGCCGACTGCTGGTCGCTGCGTGCGTGGTGGGAGGTGGGTTGCTCGCTGCCGCGCCTGGTGCGGCGGCCGCCGGGCTCAACTGGAAGCCCTGTGCGTTCGCCGACGCGGGCTCGCAGTGCGCCACCGCGCACGTCCCGCGTGACTACGACCACCCGAACGGCGACAAGCTGAGCATCGACGTGGCGAAGTCGCCCGCGACCGGCCCCGGCAAGAAGATCGGCTCGCTGTTCTTCAACTTCGGCGGCCCGGGCGCCTTCGCGGCCCCGTACGTCGAGTTCATCGGCCACGACCTGTTCCCGGTGCTCAACGAGCGCTTCGACATCGTGGGCATGGACCCGCGCGGCACCGACATCGACCTCGACAGCGAGAACTCCATCTACTGCAACACCGACCCGGAGACGGGCGGCTTCTACTCGATGCCGTTCACGACGCCGTTCAACCTCGACGCCGGCCAGCTGATCAGGAAGGACAAGCGCTACATCTCGAACTGCATCAAGAACAGCGCGCCGAACCTGCTCCAGCACGCCTCGACGGCCGACGTCGCGCGTGATCTCGACTTCACGCGCAAGGCGGTCGGCGACGACAAGATGACCTACCTCGGGTTCTCGTACGGGACGTTCCTCGGCGCGACCTACGCGAGCATGTTCCCCGGCAAGATGCGGGCCGTCGTGCTCGACGGCGCGCTCGACGCCAAGACCTACATCAACCGCCCGATGCAGAACCTGCGCCAGCAGACCGGCGCCGTCGAGCGCGCGATCGGCCGCATCTGGCAGGCCTGCGCGCGTGATCAGGCGGCCTGCTCGGGCTTCGGCGGCGACGACCCGCACCTCGCGTTCGACGAGCTGATCGACCGCGCGGACGCGACGCCGATCCCCGCGCCCGGCTACGCCCCCGACCCGCGCCCGATCAACGGCGACGACCTGCGCGCCGCCGCCTTCTCGGCGGTCTACGCGAAACAGAACTGGGGCGACTTCACGAAGGCGGTGGCCGAGGCCGACAAGGGCGACGGCTCCGCGATCCGCGAGCAGGTGGACACGGGCTGGTACGGGCGCGACGAGACCGGGGCGTACGACCCGATCAACGATCGCTATCCGGTGCTCAGCGCCGTTGAGCAGAACTACCGCAAGGGCGATGTCGGGTCGTATCTGCAAGCCGGCGAGGACTGCTGGGGCGAGTACGACCACGCGTACGTGAACTGCGGCTACACCGAGCTGTTCTACGGGCTGTGGCCGATCCGGGCGAAGGACCGGTTCACCGGCCCGTTCCAGGTGCCGAAGTCGGCCAGCACGCCGCTCGTGGTCGGCACGACCTACGACCCTGCGACGCCGTACCGCGGCTCCAAGCTGCTCGTGCGTGACCTCGGGAACGCGCGGCTACTGACGATGCTGGGCGACGGCCACACGGCCTACGGCCTCGGCTCGCCGGACTGCATCGACCCGAAGATCGAGGACTACCTGATCAACCGGGTCCTGCCGCCGGCGGGGACGAAGTGCCGCCAGGAGGTCCCGTTCACGGCGCCGGCGGATGCCGTCGCGAAGCGGGCCAGGACGCGGGAGCTGCAGATCCGGCCGCACACGCGGCCGCTGCCGCAGCTCGGTCGCTAGAGGGTGCGCCTGCTCGCGTGAGCAGGCATGGGGGTGAGGCCCTCCTCGAATCCGGGGAGGGTCGCCACCCGCCGCACCCAGCTCGCGACGCCCGGGTGCTCGTCCAGCGGGCACCCGGCGTCGTCGGCGACGTGGACGTAGCCGTAGAGCGCCAGGTCGGCGACGGTGTACGTGGAGCCCAGAAGGAAGTCGCGCCCCGCGAGGCCGCGCTCGAGCGTCGCCAGCGCCTCGCGCCCGCGCCGCCGGCGGTCGGCGAACACCTCCGGCACACCGGAGGCGCGCCCGCTGAGGGCGAGGAAGCGCGCCACGCCGATGTTCGCCTCGACCTGGTTCTGCTCGAAGAACATCCACGCGTGCACGCGGGCGCGCTCGACGGGATCGGCGGGCAGGTACTCGGTGCCCTCGGCCAGGTAGAGCAGGATCGCGCCGGACTCGGCGAGGCAGGTGCCGTCGTCGAGCTCGAGCACCGGGATCCGGCCGTCGGCGTTGCGGGCGAAGTGCTCGGGCGTGCGCGTCTCGCCCGCGAACAGGTCGAGCTCGACGCGCTCGTAGCTCGCCCCGACCTGGTCGAGCATCACGCGTGCCTTCAGGCAGTTGCCGGAGGAGGGGTGCTCGTAGAGGATCAAGCGGCTTCGGCGCCGTCGAGGTCCAGCTCGGCGGAGTGCGCCTCGAGCGCGGCGATCACCGTCGTGAGGTGCTCGTCGAAGTCGACGCCGAGCTCCTCGGCCCCGGAGCGCAGCGCGTCGCGGTCGATCGCGGCGGCGAAGGCCGGCGTCTTCATCTTCTTCTTGACCGACTTGGGCGTCATCCCGTGGATGCCCTGGGGCCGGACGTAGGCGCAGGCCATGATGAAGCCGGAGAGCTCGTCGACGGCGTACAGCGCCTTCTCCATGTCGGAGTCGCGCGAGACCCCGAGGAAGTCCGCGTGCGAGGCGACCGCGCGCACGAACTCGGGCGTGAAGCCCTGGCGCTCGAGCTCGGCCATGCCCGTGCGCGGGTGGCCGTCCTCGGCGTCCATGTCCGGATGGCGCTCGTAGTCGAGGTCGTGGAGCATCCCGACGAGGCCCCATTCCTCCTCGTCGCCCCCGAAGCGGGGGGCGTATGCGCGCATCGCCGCCTCTACGGCGAGCACGTGCTTGCGCAGGGAAGCGGACTCGGTCCACTCGCAGAAAAGGGACCAGGCGTCTTCGCGCGAAAGAGGCTGCGACATGGGTGTTACCCTAGCCCGCCGCTCGACCATGGAGAAGCTCGTCATAGAGGGCGGTGTGCCGCTCTCCGGCACCATCCAGGCCGCCGGGAACAAGAACGCGGCGCTGCCGCTACTGGCCGCCAGCCTCCTCACCGAGGAGCGCGTCGAGATCGCCAACGTCCCGCGCATCCGGGACACGGAGGCGATGCTCACGCTGCTGGCCGATCTCGGCGTCGTCGTCGAGCGGCTCGAGGACAACAAGGTCGCGCTGACGGCCGCGAACATCGCGTCGACCGACGTCGATCCGGCGCTCGCCGAGCGCATCCGCGCCTCCTTCCTGGTCGCCGGGCCGCTGCTGGCGCGCTTCGGCTCCGCCCTGATGCCGCCCCCGGGCGGCGACGTGATCGGCCGCCGCCGGCTCGACCCGCACCTCGACGCCTTCCGCGCGCTCGGCGCCGAGGTCGAGCACGACCGCCACATCAAGCTGCGCGCGCCCAACGGCGGGCTGCGCTCGACCGACTTCTTCATGGACGAGCCGTCCGTGATGGGTACCGAGAACGCGCTGATGGCCGCCGCGCTGACGCCCGGCACGACCGTGATCCGCAATGCGGCGTCGGAGCCCCACGTGCAGGACCTCGCGCGCATGCTCAACAAGATGGGCGCGGCGATCGAGGGCATCGGCTCCAACGTCATGTACGTCCACGGCATGGGCGCGCTGGGCGGCTGTGAGCACGCCGTCTCGCCCGATCACATCGAGATCGCCTCGTTCATGGCGCTCGCGGGCGTGACCGGCGGCGAGCTGCGGATCGAGGGCTGCGTGCCCGAAGACATGCGGATGATCTGCCTCGTCTTCGAGCGGCTCGGGCTGCGCTCGACGTGGGACGGGGAAGACATCATCGTCCCCGGCGACCAGAAGCTGGTGGTGGCGCGCGACGCGGGCGACTACCAGTCCAAGGTCGAGGACGGGCCGTGGCCGGCCTTCCCGGCCGACCTCACCTCGATCGCGGTGGCGCTGGCCACGCAGTCCGAGGGCTCGGTGCTGATCTTCGAGAAGATGTTCGAGAACCGCCTGTTCTTCGTGGACAAGCTGATCTCGATGGGCGCCGAGATCACGATCTGCGACCCGCACCGGGCGATCGTCATCGGCCCGCGGCGGCTGCGCGGCGCGCGGCTCTCCTCGCCCGACATCCGCGCCGGCATGGCGATCCTGATCGCCGCGCTGTGCGCCCAGGGCGACAGCGAGATCCACAACGTGCGCGAGATCGACCGCGGCTACGAGCGGATCGACGAGCGGCTGCGGGACCTGGGCGCGCGCATCGAGCGCGTCGCCACCTAGCCTTACGCGGCCATGATCGACCCGATCCCCTCGGGGACCCGCGACGTCCTACCGGACGAGATGCGCGAGATCCGCGCGATCACCGAGAAGGTTCGAGCGGTGTTCGACGCCCGCGGGTACGGCGAGGTGGCCACGCCCGCCCTCGAGTACGAGACCACGCTGGCGCGCGGCGACGCCGCCGCGGCCGAGCCGGCGTACCGGCTGTTCGACGAGCAGGGCAACGTGCTCGTGCTGCGCTCGGACATGACGATCCCGATCGCGCGGGTGGTCGCGACGCGGTACGCGTCGTCCTCGCTGCCGCTGCGGTTCTGTTACTTCGCCCACGCCTACCGGAGCGTGCGGCCGTCGCGCGGGCAGGCGCGCGAGATGCTCCAGGCGGGCATCGAGCTCGTCGGCGCGCCGGGGCCGGAGGGCACCATCGAGGCGCTCGAGCTTCTGTGCGAGGTCCTCGACGCGGTCGGGCTCGACGGCTACCGGATCGGGCTCGGCGACGCCTCGCTGTACCCGGCGCTGCTGGACGCCGTCGGGGTGCCCGACACGGCCCGCGGCCCGCTGCTGCACGAGCTCGTGACGCGCGACTTCGTCGGACTGGAGCGCGAGATCGAGGCGCTGCACCTGGGCCCGGCGGAGTCGGAGGCGCTGCTGCGGACGCCGCAGCTGCGCGGGGACGCCTCGGTGCTCGACGTCGGCGGCCCGGCGGCCGAGGTGGTCGGGCGGCTGCGGACGCTGCACGACGGGCTGACCGCGCGCGCGGGCGAGCGGGTGATCTTCGACCTCGGGCTGTCCCGCTCGCTCGGCTACTACACGGGCGCGATCTACGAGGTCTACGACGGCGCCGTCGGCGTGCCGCTCGGCGGGGGAGGGCGCTACGACGACCTGCTCGCGCGCTTCGGGCGGGAGCTGCCGGCCTGCGGCTGGGCGCTGAACGTCGAGCGGCTGCACATCGCGCTGGTGGGCGAGGGGGAGCGCGGCGAGCGATGGGGCTGAACGGGCTCACCCTCGCGGTCCCCCGCGGCGCGCTGATGCGCGAGACGCTGGACCTGCTCGACACGCTCGGCGTCGAGACCGCCGTGGTGCGGGACAACGATCGCCGCCTGCTCTTCTCCGAGGTCGGGATCGTGACGATGCGGCCGTCCGACGTGCCGACCTACGTCGAGGCGGGCGCCGCCGACCTCGGCATCACCGGCAAGGACGTGCTCGCCGAGCAGGTCGAGCGCGAGGTCTACGAGCTCGCCGATCTCGGCTTCGGGCCGTGCGTGATGGTGTTCGCGACCGTCGCCGGGGAGGATCCCGCGGCCGAGGCCCTGCGCCGGCTCGGCGTCATGCGGATCGCGACGAAGTACCCGCGCATCGCCGCCCGCTACTTCGAGCGCACCGGGCGCCAGGCGGAGATCGTGGAGGTCAAGGGCTCGGTCGAGCTCGCGCCGCTGACCGGGCTGGTGGACGGGATCGTCGACCTGACCGCGACCGGCACGACGCTGCGCGAGAACGGGCTGGTGGTGCGCGAGGAGCTGTGGGCCTCGACCGCCCGCCTGATCGCCAACCCGGTCGCGCACAAGCTCAAGGCCGCCGATATCGACGAGCTGCTCGCGCGGATCCGCGATGCGGCGTAGCTGCACGGTCGCGGACGCCGCCGCCGTCGCCGCCGAGGTCCGCGCGACGGTCCCCGCCGCCGCCTCGGTCGCCGACGCGGTGGCCGCGATCGTGGACGACGTCCGCCTGCGGGGGAACGCCGCGGTCGCGGAGTACGAGCACCGCTTCGGCGGCGCGGCGGAGGACGGGGGCGGCCCGGCCGGCGGCCCCTCCGGCGGCTCTTTCCTCGTGCCCCCAGGCCGCCTCGAAGCGGCGCTGGACGCCCTTGACCCCGAGGTTCGGCAGGCGCTGAAGCTCGCGGCGGCCAACATCGAGGCGGTCGCGGCGGCGGGGCTCGAGGCCGACACGGCGGTGACGCTCGAGCAGGGCCAGTCCGTGCGGCTGCGCGACGTGCCGGTGCGGCGGGCGGCGGTGTACGCGCCCGGCGGCCGGGCGCCGTATCCGTCGTCGGTGCTGATGGGCGCCGTGACCGCGCGCGCCGCGGGCGTCGACGAGGTGGTCGTGGTGGCGCCGTCGCACCCGGTGATCCACGCCGCGGCGGCGCTCTGCCGGGCCGACGAGGTCTACGCCATGGGCGGCGCGCAGGCGATCGCCGCGCTCGCGTACGGGACTGAATCGATTCGGCGGGTCGACGTGATCGTCGGCCCCGGCAACCTCTACGTGCAGGAGGCCAAGCGGCAGGTGAGCGGGCTCGTCGGCATCGACGGCTTCGCCGGCCCGAGCGACCTGTGCGTCGTGATCTCCGCCGGCGCCGACCCGGGCTGGGCGGCGCTCGATCTCGCCGCGCAGGCCGAGCACGGGCCGGACAGCCTGGTGGTGGCGGTCAGCGACGATCCCGCGCTGCTGCCGGAGGACGGCATCGGGATCCATGCGGCGACCCTCGACGCCGCGCTCGCGTTCGCCGAGGCGCTCGCCCCCGAGCACCTGCAGCTGATGGGCGCGGCGGCGGAGGAGCTCGCGCCGCGGGTGCGCAGCGCCGGCTGCCTGTTCGTCGGCGCGCACGCCGGCACCGCGTTCGGCGACTACGTCGCGGGCTCCAACCACACGCTCCCGACCGAGGGCGCGGCTCGCTTCGCCTCCGGCCTCAACGTCCGCCACTTCCGCCGCCGCATGGCCGAGGTCCGCGTCCCCGCGGACGCCGCCGCGAGGCTCGCCGGGCCGGGCGCCGCGATCGCGCGGGCGGAGGGCTTCGAGGCCCACGCCGCGTCGATGGAGGCGAGACGGGAGAATCCAGACCGATGACGCGCTCCGCGGAGATCACCCGCAAGACGGGCGAGACCGACGTCTCGCTCACGCTCGGCCTCGACGGCACCGGCGCCGGCACGCGCAGCACGGGCGTCGGCTTCCTCGACCACATGCTCGACCTGCTCGCCCGCCACGGCCGGCTCGACCTGACCGTCAACGTCAGCGGCGATCTCCACACCGGCTCGCACCACACGGTCGAGGACACCGGGATCGTCCTCGGCCAGGCGCTCGACCGCGCGCTCGGCGACCGCGCCGGCATCGCCCGCTACGGGCACGCCGTGATCCCGATGGACGAGGCGCGGGCCTCGTGCGCGATCGACGTCTCCGGCCGCCCCTACTGCGCCTACGGCGGCCTCACGCTCCCGCCCGGGGACATCGCGGGCTTCGAGCACGAGGCGGCCGAGGAGTTCTTCCGCGCCGTCGCCTCCGCCGCCCGGCTCACGCTCCACCTCGAGCTGCAGGCAGGCACCAACGTCCACCACATGATCGAGGCCTGCTTCAAGGCGTTCGCCCGCGCGCTGCGGGTCGCGGTCGCGGTCGATCCCTCGGAGCCGGGGATCCCGTCGACCAAGGGCACGCTGACGTGAGCACGGTCGCGCTCGTCGACTACGGGATGGGCAACCGGCGCTCGGTCGAGAAGGCGCTCGAGCACGTCGGCGCGACCGTCGCCCGCACCGCCGACCCCGAGGAGATCCGGGCCGCCGACGCGGTCGTGGTGCCCGGCGTGGGCGCCTTCCCCGAGGCGATGCGCCGCCTCAACGCCTCCGGGCTCGACGAGGTCATCACCGAACGAGCCGCGAACGGCACGCCCGTCCTGGGTATCTGCCTCGGCATGCAGCTGCTGTTCGAGCGCTCGGTCGAGCACGAGGGCGCGCAGGGGCTCGGCCTGCTGCCCGGCGAGGTGACGGCGCTCGAGGCGCCGAAGGTGCCCCACATCGGCTGGAACCGCGTGGCGATGCGGCGCGCATCGGGCCTGACGCGCGGGCTGGGGGAGGCGACCGCCTTCTACCACGTGCACAGCTTCGTCTGCCGCGCCTCCGAGGAGGATGTTGTCGGCGAGGGCGAGTACGGCGAGCGCTTCGCCTCGATCGTCGAGCGCGACAACGTGGCAGGGGTCCAGTTCCATCCCGAGAAGTCGAGCCGCGACGGCCTCCACCTGCTCGCGAACTTCGTCCCGTGATCCTCTATCCCGCCATCGACATCCTCGACGGCAAGGCCGTCCGCCTCGTCGAGGGCCGCTTCGAGGACCAGACGATCTACCACGACGACCCGGTCGAGGCCGCCAAGTCGTGGGTCGACGCCGGCGCGCGCTTCCTCCACGTGGTCGACCTCGACGGCGCCCGCTCCGGCGAGCCGCGCTCGATCGAGCACCTGCGCCGGATCGCCAAGGAGACGGGCGTGCCGGTCCAGTACGGCGGCGGGCTGCGCAACCTGCCGGCGGTCCGCGAGGCGCTGCGGGCCGGCGCCGAGCGCGTGATCATCGGCACCGCGGCGTTCCGCGACGTCGACTTCCTCGACGCGGTGGTCGAGGCGTTCGGCCCGCGCGTGCTCGTCTCGGTCGACGTCCGCGGGGGCCACATCTCCACCGCCGGCTGGACCCAGACCACGCAGATGCCCGCCGGCGACGCGATCCGCCGGCTCGGCGACCGCGGCGTGTCGAGCTTCGTCTACACCGACGTCGACCGCGACGGCCGGCTCGAGGGCCCGGACCTCAACGACGTCCGCGAGGTCGCCGAGGCCGTGCGCGGGCGCTTCCTCTACTCCGGCGGGATCGGCGACGTCGAGCACCTCAGCTCGCTCGCCGCGCTGCGCCAGGTCAACCTCGCCGGCGTGATCGTCGGCAAGGCGCTCTACGAGGGGCGCTTCACGGTCGCCGAGGGCCAGGCCGCGCTCGACTCCGCCCGCCCCGCCGACGGCTACAGCCGCCCCCGCACCGCCCGCCACCGGCGCTGAGCCGCCCGACCCGCGACGCGCTGGACCGATGAACGGTTGACCGCGAGCCGTGCGGGCCGGATGCTGCCAGGCGATGCCGCTCTCCCTGCCCGTCCGCCTGCTCTACATCGCGGCGGTGGCGCTCGTGCTGGCAGACATCGACTGGGCGGCGAAGGCGTGGGCGCTGGATCAGCTGCGGCCCGACCAGCTCGTGCTCAACACCGATCGCCCGTGGCACGCCGTCGTGACCCCGCCGATCCTGTGCGTGATCCTGGTCGCCTGCGCGCGTACACGCCTGCTTGCGCTCGGCGCCGGCGTGATCATCGGCGGAGCGCTCGGCAACATGGGCGAGTTCGCGGTCTTCGGCCGCGTCACCGACTTCATCCCGCTCGGCGTGCCCTACCGCGGCTCGACGTGGTCGCCGGCCGACTTCTTCCTGCTGATGGGTCTCGCGCTCCTGTGGGCCGGCGCCGCGCAATACCCTCGAGCGCGTGCACTACAAGCGCGTGATCCCCTGCATGGACGTCGACGCCGGCCGCGTCGTCAAGGGGACGCGCTTCCTGGAGATTCGTGACGCCGGCGATCCGGTGGAGCTGGCGGCGTTCTACGACGCGGAGGGGGCCGACGAGCTCGTCTTCCTCGACATCACCGCGACCTCGGACAAGCGCGACACCGTCACGGAGCTCGCACGGCGCGCCGCCGACGAGGTGTTCGTCCCGTTCACGATCGGCGGCGGGATCCGCTCGGCCGGCGATGCGCAGGGCGTGCTCGACGCGGGGGCCGACAAGGTCTCCGTCAACTCCGCCGCGGTCGCGCGGCCGGAGCTGATCGACGAGCTCGCCAACGTGTTCGGCGCCCAGTGCGTGGTGCTGGCGATCGACGCCAAGCGCGCCGACGGGGGTTGGGAGGTGCACGTGGCCGGCGGCCGCACGCCGACCGGGATCGACGCGCTGAGCTGGGCCCGCGAGGGCGTGTCCCGCGGGGCGGGCGAGATCCTGCTGACCTCGATGGACCGCGACGGCACCAAGGACGGCTACGACACCGACCTGCTGCGCGCGATCTCGAGCGCCGTCGACGTGCCGGTGATCGCGTCCGGCGGGGCGGGCGAGCCCGGCCACCTCGTCGACGCCTTCCGCGCCGGCGCCGACGCCGTCCTGCTCGCCTCGATCCTCCACTACGGCCAGTACACGGTGGCCGAGCTCAAGCGCCACCTCGCCGAGGCGGGCGTCAGCGTCAGGGAGCCTTCGGCGTGAGCTGGGCCAGCGACGCGTAGCCGGCCACATAGAGGTTGCGGCCGTCGCTCACGACCGGGTTGAAGCCACCGCGCCCGAAACGCACGACCCTGCGGCCCGTGCGCGCGTCCAGGCCCGTGGTGGTGCGCGACTGCAGGTCGCCGAAGTAGACGTTCTGGCCGACCACCGTCGCGGCGCCCGAGATCCGGCCCGGTGCCTTGTACTTCCAGCGGATCTTGCCGCTGCGAGCGTTCAGGGCATAGAAGTTGCCGTCGTAGGAGCCGACATAGACGGTCGGCTTGCCGCCCTCCACCTGCGCGACCGCGGACGAGGCGTAGACGTAGCCGCCCGTGCCCGTCCGCCACGCGAGCTTGCCGTTGTCGGCGGCGAACGAGTAGACGTTGGAGTCGGTGTTGCCGATGTACACGCGCCCGTAGGCGACCGCCGGGGAGGCGTAGAACTGGCCGGCCGCGGTGCCGAAGTGCGCGCCGTGGGTGCTCTGGCTCCAGACCTCCTTGCCGTTGCTGAGGCGGATCGCGTAGACGCGCCCGGCGTAGTCGCCGAAGTAGAGCTTGCCGTCGGAGAGCGCCAGCCCGCCCTTGACCGCGCCGCTGGCCTTGTAGGTCCACTTCACGCTGCCGTCCTTGGCGTCCAGCGCGTAGACCGTCCCGTCCTCCGAGCCGAAGTAGAGGCGCCCGCCGACGAGCAGGGGGGAGGACTCGGTGCGGCTCGGCAGCGGCTTCGTCCACAGCTTCTTGCCGTCCTTCGCCCGCAGCGCGGCCACGAGCCCGTTCTTGGAGCCGTCGCGCACGAGGATCGTCGCGTAGATGCGGCCGCCGGCGTAGGCGGGCGAGGAGGCGGCGAGCTTGCCGAGGTTCTTGGCCCAACGGCGCTTACCGGTGCGCTTGTCGAGCGCGAACAGCGCGCCGTTGTTCTTGATCACGAACAGCTTGCCCTCGGCGATCGCGGGCGTGAACTCGAGCAGCGAGTGCGCGCTCCATGCCCAGCGCTGGCGGAACGGCGGCCCCAGCGACTTGGGGGCCTGCAGCCAGTGCCGGCGGGTCTGCGCGTAGCCGTAGAGCGGCCAGGTGAACGTGTCGGCGCCCTTCTTGGCGGGCGCCGGGGTCGGCGTCTCGGTCGGCTCGGCGCGGAACTCGACGTTGGGGTCGGACACGTCGCCTCCGGAGAGCGAGACGTAAACGCCTCCACCGATGGCGATCAGCAAGACGGCCAGGGCACCGAGCCAGATGACGAGCCGCCGCCTGGACCGGGGACTATCCGGCGACGACATGGGATGCGATGGTAGCTGGGACATGAACGACGACCTGCTCGAGCGGCTCCGGGAGACACCCGGTGCGGGGGAGCTGTTCGATGCCCTCGCAGACGTCCCGGGCGTGTGGATCGTGGGCGGCGCGGTGCGCGACGCGCTGCTCGGCCGCGACCCGCGCGACCTCGACCTGGTGGTGGAGGGGGACGCCGCCGAGGTCGCGCGCCGGCTGGGGGAGGAGCCGCTGCTGCACGAGCGGTTCGGGACCGCGACCTCGGGCGGCGTCGTCAACCTCGCCGCCGCGCGGCGCGAGCGCTACGAGCAGCCGGGTGCGCTGCCGGACGTCGAGCTCGGCGCGCCGATCGCCGAGGACCTCGCGCGCCGCGACTTCACCGTCAACGCGATCGCGGTGCGGCTCGCGGACGGGGAGCTGCAGGCGGTGCCGGGGGCGCTCGAGGACCTCGTGGCGCGGCGGCTGCGCGTGCTGCACGACGGCTCGTTCCTCGACGACCCCACGCGGCTGCTGCGGCTCGTCCGCTACGCGGCGCGGCTGCGCTTCCAGATCGAGAAGGCGACGCGCGAGCTGGCGTTCGCGGCGGTCGAGGACGGCGCGCTGGCGACCGTCACGCCTTCGCGGCTGGGCAATGAGCTGCGGCTGCTGCTCGAGGAGCCGCAGCCGGCGGCGATGTGCGGCCTCGAGGCGTTCGGCATCGGCACGCGGATGCTGCCGGGCTTCAACGTCGACCCCGACCTCGTCGAGCGCGCGCAGCGCCTGACCCCGGCCGACGGCCGCCCCGACCTCGTCGCACTCGCCGCGACCTGCCTCGACGCCTCCGCCGCGGACCTCGCGGGCCGCCTCGACGCCTGCGAGTTCCCCGCCCGCGAGCGGGACACGGTCACCGCCGCCGCCACCCGCGCGCGGGCGCTCGCGCCGGTGCTGGGCGGGATGGAGGATGCGTCGGCCATCTGGGCGCTGGTGAGGCGCGAGGGGGCCGAGACGGTCGCGCTGGCCGGGGCGCTGGGCGCCCCCGAGCAGGCGAAGCGCTGGCTCGACGACCTCCGCCACGCCAAGCTCGAGATCACCGGCGACGACCTGCTGGCCGCCGGCCTCGAAGGCCCGGCGATCGGCCGCGGGCTCGACGCCGCGACCGCGGCGATGCTCGACGGAGCGGCCGGCCGCGAGGCGCAACTGGCGGCGGCGCTGGCCGCCCCGCCACAATGAGCGCGTGGACCTGCCTGCACCCTTCGACTGGCGCGACGAGCACATCCACGCCGCCCTGCCCGGCGGCGAGGTGCTGTTCTCGACCCGCCGCGGCGGCGTCTCCGAGGGCCCGTTCGCCTCGCTCAACCTCGGCCGGCTGACCGACGACCCGGGCGAGAACGTCGACGAGAACCGCGCGCGGCTTGCCGCGGCGGTCGGGGCGCCGCGCGAGCGCTTCCTCTACGGCCGCCAGGTCCACGAGGCGACCGTGCGCCGCGCCACCGAGCCACCCGGGCCGCAGCGCGCGCACGCGCCCGAGGACGGGCAGGCGACCGCGCTCGAGGACGCCCCGGCGCTCGTGTTCGTGGCCGACTGCCTGCCGGTGATGCTGGTCGCCGACGGCGCGGTCGCTGCGCTCCACGGCGGCTGGCGCGGGCTGGCGGCGGGGATCGTGGCCGAGGGCGCCGCCGCGCTGCGCGAGCTCGGCGCCGACGGCCCGATCCAGGCCGCGCTCGGCCCCTCGGCGCGCGGCTGCTGCTACGAGGTCGGCGAGGAGGTCCACACGGTCTTCGAGGCCTACGACGCCCGCGTCGGCGAGCGCAACCTCGACCTGGCGAAGGTCGCGAGCACGCAGCTCCGCGCGGCCGGGGTCGACGAGGTCCACGACGTCGGCCTCTGCACCATGTGCAGCGACCGCTTCTTCTCCCACCGCCGCGACAACGGCGTCACCGGCCGGCAGGCGGGGGTCGTGTGGCGGGCCTGATCCACGGCGTCGAGGTCGAGACGGTGCGGCGCGGGCTCAAGCGCGTGCGGGCCGAGATCGAGACGGCCGCGAAGAAGGCCGGCCGCAGCCCCGACGAGATCGAGCTGCTCGCCGCCGTCAAGTACATCCCGCTCGAGGACCTCCACGTCCTGCACGAGGCCGGGCTGACGCTGCTCGGCGAGAACCGCGCCCAGGAGCTCGAGGCCAAGGCCACCGCCCACCCCGAGTTCCGCTGGCACTTCATCGGCCAGCTCCAGAGCCGCAAGGTCAAGCAGATCCTCCCGTACGTGGAGCTGATCCACTCGGTCGCGTCGGACTCCGCCCTGAAGCAGCTCGGCAAGCACGGCACGCCGGAGACCGAGATCCTCCTCGAGGTCAACGTGGCGGGGGAGGAGGGCAAGGCCGGCATCGATCCGGACGAGCTCCCGGGCTTCCTCGAGCGCGCTCCCGTGCGGGTCAGCGGGCTGATGACGATGCCCCCGTTCGCCGAGGATCCGGAGGCCAGCCGGCGCCACTTCGCGGCGCTCAAGGAGCTCGCCGACGCCCATGGCCTGACCCGCCTCTCGATGGGCACCTCGCAGGACTTCGCGGTCGCCGTGGAGGAGGGCGCCACGCTCGTACGCGTGGGGACCCGCCTCTACGGGGCATAATGCAGGGGATTCGCGTCTCACCGCGAAACGCAACGACGCCATGGCACTCCGCGACTCGCTACACAACATCGCCGTCTACTTCGGCCTCGCCGAGGCCCGCGACGACTACGACGAGGAACCCGAGTACGACGCCCGCGAGCCGGAGCGCGACCTCGAGGAGCGCTACCGCGAGCGGCCCAACGTGCGGCGCCTGTCGACCCGCCGCCGGCGCGACGAGATCGACGACATCTTCGCCGACGACTCCCCGGCCGAGCGCCGCACCACGCGGCTGCGCACGGTCGAGCCTGGAGCGGGCACCAACGGCGGCGGCGCCCGCCGTGAGAGCTCGCGCGTCCACCTCGTGATCCCGAAGTCGTTCAACGACGCCCAGGACATCGCGGACAAGTTCAAGGACCAGATCCCGGTGATCGTCAACCTCCAGGGCATCGACCGCGACCTCTCCAAGCGCCTCGTCGACTTCGCCTCCGGCCTCACCTATGCGCTCGACGGCGGCATGCAGCAGATCGCCGAGAAGGTCTTCCTGCTCACGCCGCGCAACGTCGAAGTGTCGGCCGAGGAGCGCGCGCGGCTGATCGAGAAGGGCTTCTTCAACCAGTCCTGAGCCGCCGTCAGTACCGTGGGCGGCATGACTCGCGGCGACGTCGCCGACTTCCTTGCGGCGCTGATTCTCGTCTACACGATCTGCATCGTGGGCTGGGTCGTGCTGTCGCTGGTCTTCTCGCTCGGCGTGCGCATGCCCTACAACCGCATCCTCAACGGGGTCATGGACTTCCTGCGCGACGTCTCGAACCCGTTCCTGGGGCTGTTCCGCAAGCTCCCGCTGCAGGTCGGGCCGCTCGACCTCTCGCCGATGGTGGCGATCATCGTGCTGCAGGTCGGCGGGGGAATCATCGTCGGCCTCGTCCGAGGCTCTTGATCTCCGGGAAGTCCGCCCTGCGGGCCGCGGCGCTGGCCGTGGCCGTCGTCGCCGCCGACCAGGTCACCAAGTCGCTCGTCCGGCACAACGTGCGGATCGGCAGCAGCGACGGCATCTTCCCCGGCGTCCAGCTCGTCCACGTCCACAACCGCGGGGTCGCGTTCGGGCTGTTCGTGAACGGCGGCGTGCTGCTCGTGATCGTCGGCGTCGCCGCGGTCGCGGCGCTGCTGATCTTCTTCGCCACACACAGCCGCCGGCCGCTGGTGTGGCTGCCGACCGGCCTGCTGCTGGGCGGCGCGGCGGGCAACCTCATCGACCGCCTGCACCAGGGCTACGTGACGGACTTCATCGACCTCCCGCTGTGGCCGGCGTTCAACCTCGCCGACATGTGCATCACGTTCGGGGTGCTGAGCCTGCTCTACGTGCTGGAGGGGCCGCCGCGCCATGCCGGCGATTGACGTCCCGGCCGACGCGGCGGGCGAGCGGCTTGACGTCTTCCTCGCGGGGCACGCGGGCTCGCGCGCCGCGGCGCAGCGGCTGATCGACGACGGCCGGGTGCGCGTCGACGGCGAGGAGAAGGTCAAGCGCCACACCCTGCGCGGGGGCGAGAGGATCGAGGTCGAGGAGGCCGAGCCCGAGGAGGAGCGCGACGTGCCCGACGCGCGCTTCTCGATCGCGTGGGAGGACGAGCACCTGATGGTCGTCGACAAGCCCGCCGGGGTCGTCGTGCACCCGGCGCGCGGGCATGCCGCCGGCACGCTCGCCCAGGCGCTCGAGCGCGTCGGCGCCGCGGGCGGGCCCGAGGGCCGGCGCGGGATCGTCCACCGGCTCGACCGCGACACGAGCGGGCTGCTCGTGGTCGCGCGCTCCGAGGAGGTTCTGAAGGCGCTGCAGAGCGCGCTGCGGCGGCGCGAGATCGTGCGCGAGTACCTGGCGCTGGTCGAGGGCCGCCCCGACTCCCGCACCGGCACGATCGAGGCGCCGCTCGGGCGCGACCGCCGCGTGCGGACGCGCATGTCGACCGATACCGCCGACGGCCGCGCCGCGATCACGCACTTCGAGACCGAGCGCGTCTTGGACGGTTACACGCTGCTGCGGGTGCGGCTCGAGACCGGCCGCACACACCAGATCCGCGCGCACCTGAAGGCGATCGGGCACCCCGTCGCCGGCGACCCCGAGTACGGCCACGCGGGCGTGCTCGGTCTCCAGCGCCAGTTCCTGCACGCCGAGCGGCTCGCGTTCGAGCACCCGGTCACGGGCGAGCGCATCGACGTCCACTCGCCGCTCCCCGACGACCTCCAGCGCGTGCTTTAACGCGGCGGGGCGGCCATCCCGGCCGCCCCACACGCGGTATTGCACGGACCGGACCACCGGAGGTAGGGGAAGGGAGGGCCGGCCCGCACATCCCCAAACGTGGGGCCCTCAGCGAACTTGCGTAAACTGATCCGTGCAATTTCCGACCACCAACCCGGGCGATCCCACGATGGGAGCTCGGGGACGGCGGCCCTGCCCGGCGCTCGCGCCGGGTCCGCCCACCCCCCGACACCGCCCGGCGCCGTTCCAAACCCACTTTTCAAGGGAGCACTCCTATGGCCGAAGTCGGCATCAGGGAGCTGCTGGAGTCCGGGGTGCATTTCGGACACCAGACGCGCCGCTGGAACCCCAAGATGCGCCGTTTCATCCACGGCGAGCGCGGGGGCATCTACATCATCGACCTGCTCAAGACGCAGGCGCTGCTCGAGCAGGCTCAGCAGTTCAGCTCCGAGGTCGCCCACCGCGGCGGCACCGTGCTGTTCGTGGGCACCAAGAAGCAGGCGCGCGACTCCATCAAGGAGGTCGCGGAGAACGCCGGCATGCCCTTCGTCAACCACCGCTGGCTCGGCGGCCTGCTGACGAACTTCCAGACGATCTCGCTGCGCATCAAGCGCCTGCACGATCTCGAGCGCTACGAGTCCGAGGGCCAGCTCGCGCTGCTCCCGACGCGTGAGCGCATGGCCGCCCAGGCCGACCTGGCCAAGCTCCAGGCGAACCTCGGCGGCGTCAAGAACATGCAGCGGCCGCCCGACGCGATGTTCGTCGTCGACCTCAAGACCGAGGTCATCGCGGTCCAGGAGGCCAAGCGCCTGCGGATCCCGATCATCGGCCTGGTCGACACCAACTGCGACCCGGACGGGATCGACTACGTGATCCCGGGCAACGACGACGCGATCAAGTCCTGCGCGATCATCACGCAGGCGATCGGCGACGTCGTCTCGCAGGGGTACCAGACCTTCCGCGCCGAGGAGGAGCGCGCGCGCAAGGAGGCCGAGGAGCGGGCCCGCAAGGAGGCCGAGGAGCGCGCCGCCCGCGAGGAGGAGGAGCGCCAGCGCAAGGAGGCCGAGGAGGCCGCCGCGCGCCAGGCCGAGCGTGACGCCGCCGCGGCTGCGGAGGCCCAGGCGCCGGCCGCGGAGGCCGCGCCCGCCGAGGCCGCTCCGGCCGCCAAGGCGGCCCCGGCTGAGGCCGCGCCCGCCGCGAAGGCGGCTCCGGGGCCGGCTGAGGCCGCCGAGGAGGCTAAGACCACGACCACCTCGTCCGACAAGGGCGAGGCCGAGGCCGAGGTTGCCGCTGCCGTCGAGGCCGCGCCGCCCCAGGCCGAGGGCACGGCCGACGCCGAGGCCGCCGCGGCCGCGCAGGCCGCCGACGAGCCGGCCGCGCCCGCCGCGTCCGCGCAGACCGAAGACACCCCGCCCCCGGCGGAGGCCACCGAGAAGCCCAAGAAGCCGGCCCGCAAGCCGCGCGCGAAGAAGGCCGCAGAGAAGACCGAGGAGAAGTCATGAGCACCCCCACGATCACCGCTGCGCAGGTCAAGGAGCTGCGCGACAAGACCGGCGCCGGGATGATGGATTGCAAGTCGGCGCTCACCGAGACGGACGGCGACATCGACGCCGCCGTCGAGCTGCTGCGCGTCCGCCTGGGCGACAAGGCTCTCAAGATGGGCGGCCGCGAGGCCACCGAGGGCACCGTCCAGGCCTACATCCACACCAACGGCAAGACCGGCGTCCTCGTCGAGGTCGACTGCAACACCGACTTCGTCGCCCGCAACGACGACTTCATCGCGTTCGCGCGTGACGTCGCGCTGCACGTCGCCGCCTCGCCGTCGGTCCAGTACGTCTCCGAGGACGAGATCCCCGAGGACGCCAAGCAGGCCGAGCTGCGCGTGTTCGAGCAGCAGGCGGCGGACAAGCCCGAGAACGTGCGGGCCAAGATCGCCGAGGGCAAGTTGCGCAAGTGGATGGAGGAGGTCGTCCTCCTCAACCAGGAGCACGTCAACGGCGACAAGCACGACGGCAAGACGATCGAGCAGATCCGGGCCGAGCTGTCCGGCACGACCGGCGAGAACGTCGTCATCCGGCGCTTCTCGAAGTTCGTGGTCGGGGCGTGAGCCAGCCCGCTTTCAAGCGGATCCTGCTGAAGCTGTCGGGGGAGGCGCTCATGGGCGACCTCCCCTACGGCACCGACCTGGAGCGCGTGCAGGCGATCGCGCGCCAGATCCGCGAGGTCCACGACCGCGGCGTGGAGATCGCGATCGTGGTCGGGGCCGGCAACATCTACCGCGGCCTGGCCGGCGCCGCCGCCGGCATGGAGCGCGCCACCGCGGACTACATGGGCATGCTCGCGACCGTGCTCAACGCGCTGACGCTGCAGGACGCGCTGGAGCACGAGGGCGTGCACACGCGCGTGCAGTCCGCCATCACCGTCTCCGAGGTCGCCGAGCCCTACATCCGCCGCCGCGCGATCCGCCACCTCGAGAAGAACCGCATCGTCATCTTCGCCGCCGGCACCGGCAACCCGTTCTTCACGACCGACACGGCCGCCGCGCTGCGCGCGCACGAGATCGACGCCGAGATCATCCTGATGGCCAAGAACGGCGTCGAGGGCGTCTACACGGCCGATCCCAAGCAGGACGACAGCGCCGAGTTCCTGCCCGAGATCACCCACCGCGAGGCGCTCGAGCGCGGCCTCAAGGTGATGGACTCGACCGCGCTGTCGCTGTGCATGGACAACCACATGCCGATCGTCGTCTTCGACATGAACACCGAGGGCAACATCGATCGGATAATTTCCGGCGAGCGAGTGGGAACGCTGGTGAAGACATGAGCCTGATCGACGACCTTCTTGACGACGCGCGCGAGCACATGGACAAGTCCGTGGAGGCGACGCGCGGCAAGTTCGGCTCGATCCGCACCGGCCGCGCCAGCACCGCGCTGCTCGACCGCATCAACGTCGACTACTACGGCGCCCAGACCCCGCTCAAGCAGCTGGCGACGCTGAGCGCGCCGGAGGCGCGGCTGCTGACCGTCCAGCCGTACGACAAGAGCTCGATCAAGTCGATCGAGAAGGCGATCCTTGAGTCCGACATCGGCCTGACGCCGAACAACGACGGCTCGATCATCCGCATGCAGGTGCCCGAGCTGACCGAGGAGCGCCGCAAGCAGCTCGTCAAGGTCGTGCGCGGGATCGCGGAGGAGGGCCGCGTCGCGATCCGCAACATCCGCCGCGACGTGATGCACGACCTGCGGGAGCTGAAGGATGCCGGCGAGGCCGGCTCCGACGACGAGCACCGCGCCGAGGACGCGCTGCAGAAGCTCACCGACCAGAAGGTCAGCGATCTGGACGCCGTCCTCAAGGCCAAGGAAGAAGAGATCCTCGAGGTGTGACACCCCGGGGCGCGTCCTACGTCGCGATCATCACCGACGGGAACGGGCGCTGGGCCAGCCGTCGCGGCCTGAACGTCGCGGAGGGGCATCGCGCGGGCGCCGACACCGTCAAGGCGCGACTGCGTGACGCGGTCGACCTCGGCATCAAGGAGCTGACCGTCTACTCGTTCTCGACCGAGAACTGGTCGCGCTCCGACGAGGAGGTCGCGGCGCTGATGGCGATGTTCTCGGAGCGGATCCTGGGGGAGACCCCGGAGCTCGACGACGAGGGCGTGCGGATGCGCTTCATCGGCCGCCGCGAGGGCGTCGGGCCGCTGCTGCTCGAGCAGATGCGCTGGGCGGAGGAGACGACCGCCGCCAACGACACCATCACGCTCTACGTCGCCTTCAACTACGGCGGCCGAGCGGAGATCATCGACGCGGCGCGAAGCTTCCAGGGCAGCACCGAGGAGGAGTTCCGCGCCCACCTCTATGCGCCCGAGATGCACGACCCCGACCTGATCATCCGCACGAGCGGCGAGCAGCGGCTCTCGAACTACCTGATGTGGCAGTCCGCCTACTCGGAGCTGCACTTCACCGACGTGCTGTGGCCGGACTTCTCGCGTGAGGACCTCGAGGCCGCGCTGGCCGAGTTCGACGCCCGCAAGCGCCGCTTCGGGGGCCGCTGATGTCGAGCCGCCGCCAGCCGCCGCCGCCGCGCCGTCGCCGGAGCGGCGGCTCGGACCTCGGCAGCCGCATCCTCGTCGCGATCCCCGCGATCGCGTTCGCGATCACGATCATCTACTTCGGCGGCGCGGTCTTCGCGCTCGGGGCGCTCGCGCTCGGCCTGGTCTGCATCCACGAGCTGTTCACGATGCTCGAGCGGATGCGCCCGCTGCGGATCGCGGGCTTCCTCGGTATCTCCGGTCTGGTGGCCGCCGCGGCGCTCGGCGACGACGCCAGCGTGCTGCTGGCGCTCGTGGCCTTCCTGCCCGTGCTCTTCCTGCTCACGCTGGCGAGCCCGATCCGCGAGCGGATCTCGCTCAGCCTGGCCGCCACCGTGCTGGGCGTCTACTGGATCGGCCTGGCGCTCGCCAACGCGGTCCTGCTGCGCGGCCTCGACCACGGCGGCGCGCTCGTGTTCATGGTCCTGCTCGGCACCTTCGCGGGCGACACCGGCGCCTACCTCGGCGGCCGCGCGTTCGGCACCCGCCGGCTCGCCCCGCGCGTGTCGCCCAACAAGACGTGGGAGGGCCTGGGCATCGGCATGCTCGTCTGCATCGGCTCGGTCTGGTACGCCAGCCGCACCTACGACGGGAACTGGATCGCCGGCACCGACGGCCTGCTGCTGGGCGTCGCGGTGGCGGTCGCCGCCCCGCTCGGCGACCTGTTCGAGTCGCTGATCAAGCGCGACGTGGGCACGAAGGACGCCGGCGGCCTGTTCGGCGTCCACGGCGGCGCGCTCGACCGCCTCGACGCCGCGCTGTTCTCGCTGATCGCCGGCTACCAGGTCTGGCAGGCGCTGACATGAGCGACGACGACGACGACCGCACGCGGGAGGAGGCCAAGCGCGATCGCCAGATGATCGAGCTGCTCAACGAGCTGCGCGTCGCGTTGCCCGGCGTGCAGATCCTGTTCGCGTTCCTGCTCACCGTGCCGTTCACGCAGCGCTTCCCGCAGCTGACGGACTTCCAGCGCGACGTCTTCTACATCACGCTCATCGCCGCCACGGTCTGCGCCGCCTGCCTGATCGCGCCCTCCGCCGCGCACCGGCTGCGGTTCCACAAGCAGGAGCGCGAGTGGCTGATCGAGTCGGCCAACGTGCTGATGATCGCCGGCCTCGGCTTCCTCACGGTCGCCATCGGCTCGGCTTTCCTGCTGATCACCGACATGCTGTACGACGGCGCGCGGGTGTGGATCTACTCGGGGATGATCTGGATCGTGATCCTCGCGCTGTGGTTCGGGCGCCCGCTCAGGCGCCAGCTCCAAGGGCGGTCGTCCGGACCATAGGTCGCCTCCTGATGTATCGTCTCCCGATGTATGGAGATCCGGGAGCCGACGTACTTCCTGCTGGCGGGCCTGCTGGACGGCCCGCGCCACGGTTATGCGATCGCGCGGCTCGCCCGTGAGCTCTCCGACGGCCGCGTCGGCCTGTCGGCGGGCACGCTCTACGGCGCGCTCGAGCGCCTGAGCGACCAGGGTCTGATCAGGGCGGTGGAGGAGCTCCGGGTCGGCGGCCGCCGGCGCCGCGTGTATGAGCTGACCGATCAGGGCCGGGCGGAGCTCGTCGGGGAGGCGGAGCGGCTGCGGCAGGCGGCAGACTTGGTCACCGCCCGCCTCCACGCGAACCCAGAGATCGATCGGGTCGCCGCGGAGGTCGCCCGGCGGACCGAGGAGCGCCTCGCGAGCCGGTGACGCCGGCGGACCGGGCGCTGGTCGGCGCCCAGGCTGCCGGGCCCGCACTGGAGCACGGCGATCCGTCGCTCGCCTGGGTCGGGATCGCCGCCGTTCAGAGCGTCGCGGCGCTGGTGTTCGCGCGCTCGGCGCTCTTAGCCGGCTCTGAAAGGCCCCTGCCATCATGGCCCGCAGGATGAAACGCCTGCTGATCCTTGGTGCCACCGGCTCGATCGGGCTGCAGGCGCTCGACGTCGTCGCCCGCGCGGGCGACGAGTTCGAGCTCGTCGGCCTGTCCGCCGAGCGCTCGCACGAGCGGCTCGTGGCGCTCGCCGAGGAGCACGGCGTGAAGCGGATCGCGCTCGGTGACGCCGACGCCGCGGCGCGCGCCGCCGAGGCGTGGACCGAGGGCGAGGTGCTGGCCGGGCCCGAGGGCCTCGTGCGGCTCGTCACCGAGTCCGGCGCCGACCTCGTGCTCAACGCGATCGTCGGCTCGGCCGGGCTCGGCCCGACCGTCGTGGCGCTCACCGAGGGCATCGACGTCGCGCTCGCCAACAAGGAGTCGCTCGTCGTCGGCGGCGACCTCGTGATGCCGCTGGCCGAGGCCACGGGCGCCCAGCTGATCCCGGTCGACTCCGAGCACTCCGCCTTGCACCAGCTGATCGCGGGCGAGGCGGCCGGCGCGGTCGACCGGCTCGTGATCACCGCCTCCGGCGGCCCGTTCCGCGGCCGCTCGCGCGCCGAGCTCGAGGACGTGAGCGTCGAGGACGCGCTCCAGCACCCGACGTGGGCGATGGGCGGCAAGATCACGATCGACTCCGCGACGCTGATGAACAAGGGCCTCGAGGTGATCGAGGCGCACCACCTGTTCGGCACGCCCTACGACCGCATCGACGTCGTCGTGCACCCGCAGTCGATCGTCCACGGGATGGTGCAGCTGTGCGACGGCGCTTCGCTGGCGCACCTCGGCCACCCCGACATGCGCGTGCCGATCGCCTACGCGCTGCACCACCCCGAGCGCGTCGACGTGCCGGTGCCGGCGCTCGACCTCGCACAGGTGGGCTCGCTGACCTTCGAGCCGCCCGACCTCGAGGCGTTCCCGGCGCTCGGCCTCGCCTTCGCCGCCGCCCGCGCCGGCGGCACCGCGCCGTGCGTGCTCAACGCCGCCAACGAGGTCGCGGTGCACGCCTTCCTCGGCGAGCGGCTTGGCTTCATGGGCATCCCGGCGGTCATCGAGGGCACGCTCGAGCAGCTGCCGGCCCGCGCCGTGCACTCGTTCGAGTCGCTCTACGCGGCCGACGCCGAGGCGCGCCGGATCGCCGGCGAGCTCGTGGCCCAGGAGGCGCTCGCGTGAGCTGGTTCCTGGCCTTCGCCGGCTTCGCGGCGCTGATCATCCTGCACGAGCTCGGGCACTTCACCGCCGCCAAGGCCGTGGGGATGCGCGTCGAGCGCTTCTCGCTGTTCTTCGGCCGCACGAAGCTGCGCTGGCAGCGCGGCGAGACCGAGTATGGCGTCGGCTGGCTGCCGCTGGGCGGCTTCGTGAAGATCACCGGCATGAACCCGGTGGAGGAGATCCCGCCGGAGGTCGCCCACCGCGCCTACTACCGCCAGCCGGTGTGGAAGCGGCTGGTGGTCATCGCCGCGGGCCCCGCGGTCAACATCTTCCTGGCCTTCGTGATCCTGATGGGCCTCTACTGGTCGATCGGCGACGTCCGCAAGGAGAAGCCCATCAACAAGGTCGAGGTGACGACCACCGGCTCGGCCGCCGCGGGCATCCTCAAGTCCGGCGACCGGATCCTCGCCGTCGACGGCCGCGCCGGCGACCCGGCCGCGCTGCGTAAGCAGATCGCCTCGCACCGCTGCGCGGGCAAGCAGAAGGACGGCTGCAAGGCCGCCGCGCCCGCCACGCTGGTGATCCAGCGCGGCGACGCCCGCATCACCGCCAAGGCCAAGCCGGTCTACAGCGCGGCGGCCAAGCGCCCGCTGCTCGGCTTCGCGTTCGCGTTCTCGCAGCCACCGCCGGTCGGGCCGGTCACCGCCGCCGAGCTGAGCGTCGACAAGATGTGGTCCGTCACCAGCGGCACGGTCAGCACGATCGCCCAGCTCTTCAAGGCCGAGAAGCGCAAGGAGGTCTCGGGCGTGGTCGGCTCCTACGAGGCGACCCGCAAGAGCATCGAGGTGGGCACGCAGCAGGCGCTCTTCCTGCTCGCGCTGATCTCACTGTCGCTCGGCATCATCAACCTGTTCCCGTTCCTGCCGCTCGACGGCGGCCACATCTTCTGGGCGCTGGCCGAGAAGGTGCGCGGGCGGGCGATCCCCTTCAGCGTCATGGAGCGGGCGGGCTTCGTGGGCTTCGCGCTCGTGATCATGCTCGCGCTGATCGGGCTCACGAACGACATCGGCAGACTGACCGGCGAGGGGTTCTAGGTCAGGTAGGGTCGGCCTCATGGCCACCACTGCCGCTCCGGTCTCCCGCCGCGCGCTGCAGGCGCGCTCCATCGCCGAGGCCTTCCGCATCACCGCCGAGGACTTCCCGGACCGCGTCGCGGTCCGCACCAAGGACGACGAGATCTCGATCACGTGGGGCGAGCTGCGCGAGCGCGTCGACGCCCTCGCGGGAGGTCTCGCCGCCCTCGGCGTCCAGCGCGGCGACACCGTCGCGCTGATGCTCTCCAACCGCCCCGAGTTCCACCTCGCCGACCTCGCCGTGATGAGCCTCGGCGCCGTGCCGTTCTCGATCTACCTGACCTCGGCGCCCGAGCAGATCGCCTACGTCGTGGAGGACGCGGGCGCGAAGGTCGCGATCGTCGAGGAGGAGTACCTCGCGAAGCTGCCCGAGCTCGAGCACATCGTGGTGCTCGAGGGCGAGCGCGGTGAGGGCACGCTGGCGTGGAGCGACGTGGAGGGCTCGAACCCGGGCTTCGACGTCGAGAGCGCGTGGCGCGCGGTCGGGCCCGAGGACCTGCTGACGCTGATCTACACGTCGGGCACCACCGGCCCGCCCAAGGGCGTCCAGCTCGTGCACCGCAACCTGCTCGCCGCCGTCGAGAGCATCGAGCGGATGATCCAGTTCCCCGACGGCGCCAAGGTCATCTCGTGGCTGCCGTCGGCGCACATCGCCGAGCGCGCGGCCCACCACTACCTGCCGATCGTCTACGCGATGACGATCACCTCCTGCGACGACCCGCGCCAGGTCCTCTCCTACCTGCCGGTCGTCAAGCCGACGTGGTTCTTCGCCGTGCCGCGGATCTGGGAGAAGCTGAAGGCCGGGCTCGAGGCGATGCTGGCGAGCCAGCCGCCCGAGCAGCGCGAGCCCGCCGAGCGCGCGCTCGCCGCGGCCCGGCAGAAGGTCGAGCTCGAGCAGGCCGGCGAGCCGGTGCCGGAGGAGCTGGCGGCCGCCGTCGCCAAGGCCGACGCCGAGCTGTTCTCCGGCCTGCGCGCGATGCTCGGCCTCGACGAGCTCGAGGCGGTCAACGTCGGCGCCGCGCCGACGCCGCGCGAGGTGCTCGTGTTCTTCCACGCCATCGGCGTCGAGGTCGCGGAGCTGTGGGGGATGTCGGAGACCTGCGGCTCCGGCTGCTGCAACCCGCCGGGCAAGGTCCGCATCGGGACGGTCGGGCCGCCCGCGCCGGGCGTCGAGATCAAGCTCGCCGAGGACGGCGAGGTGCTGATGCGCTCGGCGGTCGTGATGACCGGCTACCGCAACCTGCCCGAGCGCACCGCGGAGGCGCTCGACGCCGACGGCTGGCTCCACACCGGCGACATCGGCGAGTTCGACGAGGAGGGCTACCTCCGAATCGTCGACCGCAAGAAGGAGCTGATCATCTCCGCGGCCGGCAAGAACATGTCGCCGGCCAACATCGAGTCGACGTTGAAGGGCGCCTCGCCGCTGATCGGGCAGGTCTGCGCGATCGGCGACGGCCGGCCCTACAACACGGCGCTGATCGTGCTCGACACCGACTTCGCGCCCGCCTGGGCGGCGAGCAACGGCCGCGAGGGCGCGTCGCTGGACGACCTGGCCGTGGACGAGGGGATGCGCGCGGCAGTGCAGGCCGGGGTCGACGTCGCCAACGCGCGGCTCGCGCGGGTCGAGCAGATCAAGAAGTTCACGATCGTCCCGGGCGACTGGGCGCCGGGCGGGGACGAGCTGACCCCGACGATGAAGCTCAAGCGCAAGCCGATCGCGGAGAAGTACGGCGCCGAGATCGAGGCGATGTACCGGAAGTGAAGGTCGCGGCGGGCATCGCGCTCGCGCTGGCGGCGCTCGCCGCGGGCGCGAGTCCGGCCGCGGCGGTCACCAACGAGCCGGACCTGGTCATCCGCCTGCCCGGCGAGCCGTCGGCCTCGTCGGTGGCGCCCGTGTTCGTCGACGCCTACGAGGAGCCCGGCAGGCTGCTGTACCGCTTCGACGCGGTGATCGCCAACCAGGGCGGCACGCTGGACCTCTTCCGCGGGCCGGCCGGGGGCGTCGAGCAGGCGATCTACCAGGGCGGGGAGCCGCCGGTGGCGCCGAAGCCGGACGAGACGCCGAGCGGGGGCGTCGAGCTCGGCGGCGGCGCCTCGCTCGTCTACGCGAAGGAGAAGACCCACCAGCACTGGCACTTCTCCTCGGCCGCCCGCTACTCGGTCGTGGCCGGCGGGACGACCCGCGTGTCGGACAAGGTCGGCTTCTGCATGTTCGATTCGTTCGGGCCGGCGCACTGGTTCGCCTACTCGGTCCAGGGCGCGGCGGGGGAGCGGTGGTGCCGGCCCAACGAGCCGACCGCCTCGACGGTCCGGATGGGCCTCTCGCCGGGCGGCGCCGACATCTACACCGCCCAGCTCGAGCGCCAGTGGGTCGACATCACCGGGCTCGACCCGGGGCGGGTGGTTGTGCGCGGAGAGGCGAACCCGCTGCACTGCGTGCTTGAGAGCAACTCGGCCAACAACGACACGCAGGTGACGCGCGAGATTCCCGGCGTGCGGGTGGCGGACGTGTCGGGCGGGTCGTCCGTCTCGTTGTCGGGTGTCGTCGTCGCCCCGCAGGTGCCGGCGCGGCGGAGCGGCGGCTGCGTGCCCGGGGCGGGCTCGAAGTCGTGTTACGTGTGGGCTTCGGCGTCGGGCCCGCTGCGCTTCGACGTGGTGCGCGATCCGGCGCACGGCACGGTCGGGCTCGCGCCGGGCGCCGATGGGCTGCACGCGCTGGCCGCCTACACGCCCGAAGCTGGCTTCGCCGGGCAGGACTCGTTCCAGTACGTTGCCACCGACCTGCGGGGGCTGACCTCGAAGCCGGCCACGGCGCACGTGGTGGCGACCACCCGTTCACCCGCTGCCGTTGCCCCGATGCCGCGGCTCTCGAAGCTGCGGGTGGTCCGCCGGCACGGCCGCTGGCAGCTCCGGCTCCGGAGCTCCGGGTCCGGCCGGATCTCCGGCCGGCTCGAGCGAAAGCGCGGGAAGTGGCGCGTCGTGCGCCACCTTCGCGACCGGATCCTCGATCGGGGACCGGATCGCATCGGGCTCGGCCCGGTGCAGCGCGGGCGCTACCGCCTGGTGCTGCGTGTGAACGGCCGGGTCGCGGCGCGCGTGCGATTCCGGGAGCGCTTCTAGACTGGGAGGCCGCATGGCTTCCCAGCGACACGTCAACGTGGGCGGGGTTCAGATCGGCGGGGGCGCCCCGGTCGTCGTCCAGACGATGACGAAGACCGAGACCGCGAACCTCGGCGCCACGATGGACCAGATCCGCAGGGTGGCCGACGCGGGGGCCGACCTCGTGCGCGTCGCCGTCCCGCGCGACAAGGACATCGAGGCGCTCAAGACGATCGTGGTCGACTCCCCGATCCCGATCATCGCCGACATCCACTTCAACCACACGCTGGCGCTGAAGGCGATCGACGCGGGCGCGCACTGCATCCGGCTCAACCCGGGCAACATCGGCGGGCCGGAGAAGGTCGCCGAGGTCGCCGACCGGGCCCGCGCCGCCGGCACGCCGATGCGCATCGGCGTCAACTCCGGCTCGCTGCCCAAGCACCTGCACGAGCTGGAGCGCGAGAACCCCGTCGAGGCTCTGGTCACGGCGGGCACCGAGTTCGTGGCGCTCATGGAGCGGCTCGACTTCACCGACTTCAAGGTCTCCATCAAGTCGACGAACGTGCCCAACACGATCGCGGCCAACCGCCTGCTGAGCGAGCGCATCCCGTACCCGCTGCACCTCGGGATCACCGAGGCCGGGACGAAGTGGTCGGGCTCGCTGAAGTCCGCGGTCGGCCTCGGCACGCTGCTCGCCGACGGGATCGGCGACACGATCCGTATCTCCCTGAGTACCTTCCACGCCGAGGAAGAGGTCAAGGTCGCCTGGGAGATCCTGAAGGCGCTGAAGCTGCGCGAGCGCGGCCCGGTGCTGATCGCCTGCCCGACCTGCGGCCGCCTCCAGTTCGACATGGACACCGTGGTCGCCGACATCGAGCGCCGGCTCGAGGCCTACGCCGACCCGGTCGAGGTCGCCGTCCTCGGCTGCGCGGTCAACGGCATCGGCGAGGCGTCGCACGCCGACTTCGGTATCACCGGTGCCAAGAACGAGGGCCTGATCTTCTCCCGCGGCAAGGCTTTGAAGAAGGTCCCGCAGGAGCAGCTCGTCGACGAGCTGTTCAAGGAGATCGACAAGTACACGACGACCAAGAAGATCGAGGTCGACGAGGCCCAGCAGGCCGAGGGCGCCGAGTGGCTCCAGCGGATCGAGGAGGAGAACGCCGGCGAGCTCACGCCCGAGCGCCTCGCGAAGCTCGAGGCCGAGCGCCAGCGCGCGGAGGCCGACTCCATGGACGAGGCCCTGCTCGACGAGTCCGACTCGCCCACCGCGGGCCGCCGCTTCACCCGCGCCTGAAAGACCGCTGTCACGCCGTTGATCGGTGAATGACGGCGGAGTAGGTTCGCCATGTGCGGGAGATGGCAGACATCTCCGACGGTGCACCGCTGCGTATCGGAGGACCGACGTCCTCCGCCTGGCGGGAGGAGATGCTGACCCGCGCCGAGGAGCTCTCCAGCCTCGCGGCATGGGTCGCCGACCATCCCCAGAACAACGGCGACCACGCCGGCATGGCGGCGGCGATCCAGCGCCACCTGGCCGCGGCGAGGGACACCGCGGCGGGGCAGAACACGCCGCGGGGCCAGCGCACCTGGCAGACGATGAAGGGCTCGTCGTTCGAGCGGACGCTCGGCAACCTCGACGCCGTCGAGGTTGATCTACTCAGGCTCGCGCCGCCGTCGCTGCTGAAGGGCGCGCTGCCGAGCGTCGAGGCCCACGTCAACCGCTTCCTCCCCAAGCACGACCCGCGCCGGGTCGCGGTCAATCAGATCGCCGCCCACAACGGCGCGGTGATCGACGAGGAGCAGCGCAGCATGGTCGTCGCCGCCCAGCACGCCGCGAACACCCAGCGCCGTCGCGACCTGATCCGCCTGCGCGGCTTCCGCAACCTGCTGGTCGGGGGCATCGTCATCTTCACGCTGCTCGCGGTTGCCCTGGCGTACATCGGCTACGCGGATCCGACGGCGATCCCGCTCTGCTTCAGCCCCGAGAACGGCGGCGTGGTCAAGATCGTCTGCCCGCGCGGCGAGAGGCCGGTGGGGGAGGTGGCCCCGGACTTCGACAGCGATCCCGCCGTCGCCGCCACGGTCAGCACCGGCGACATCTGGCTGGTCGAGCTCGTGGGCCTGCTCGCGGCGGCGCTGGCGGCCGGAGGGGCCCTGCGCAAGCTCAACAGCACCTCGACGCCCTACGCCGTGCCGGTCGCGCTGGCGGCCCTGAAGCTGCCGACCGGCGCCCTGACGGCGGTGGTCGGGCTGCTGCTGATGCGGGCCGAGTTCGTGCCGGGACTCAGCGCGCTCGACAGCTCCGCGCAGATCCTGGGCTGGGCGGTGGTGTTCGGCATCTCGCAGCAGCTCGTGACCCGCTTCGCGGACACCCAGGCCACGGGGCTGCTCGAGAACGTCGGCGGTCGCGGCGCGGCGGGCGACCGGCCGCTTCCGGGGAAGGAGGACTGAGCGGGCTTGACAAGGTTGTGAGTGACTGCTTACATACCAACGAAGTTAGTAGTCACTCACCTCACCCCCGGAGGCCGCTCGCATGTCACGCCGCTCGATCGTCACGCTCGCCATCGCTTCTGTGGCCATCTTCATGGTCACGCTCGACAACCTCGTCGTCACCAACGCGCTGCCGAGCATCCGCCGCGACCTCGGCGCCTCGCTCGAGGACCTGGAGTGGACGGTCAACGCGTACACGCTCGCGTTCGCGGTCTTCCTGCTCACCGGCGCCGCGCTGGGCGACCGCTTCGGGCGCCGGAGGATGTTCCTCATCGGCATCGCGATCTTCACGGGCGGGTCTGCGTTCGCCGCGCTGGCGCCGTCAACCGGCGCGCTGATCGCCGCTCGCGCGATCCAGGGCCTCGGCGGGGCGATCGTCGCGCCGCTCACGCTGACGCTGCTGAGCACGGCGTTCCCGGCCGACAAGCGCGGGCTCGCGCTGGGCATCTGGTCCGGCATCGGCGGCCTCGCCGTCGCGATGGGCCCGCTCGTCGGCGGCGCGATCATCGAGAGCAGCTCGTGGCAGTGGATCTTCTGGGTCAACGTCCCGGTCGGGATCGCGCTGCTGCCGATCGCGCGCCGCGGCCTCGTCGAGAGCTTCGGGCCCGCCAACCGGCTGGACCTCCCGGGCGTCGCGCTCGCCACCACCGGCCTGCTCGGCGTCGTGTACGCCACCGTCCGCGGCAACGAGCTCGGGTGGGGGAGCACGACCGTGATCGGCTCCTACGCGATCGGCGCCGTCCTGCTCGTCGCCTTCGGCCTGTGGGAGCGCCGCGCCCCGGCGCCGATGCTGCCGCTGCGCTTCTTCCGCTCGCGTGCCTTCGCGGCCACCTCGGGTGTCTCGCTGGCGATGTCGTTCGGGATCTTCGGCTCGATCTTCCTGCTCGCCCAGTTCTTCCAGACCGTCTGGGGCTACAGCCCGCTCGAGGCCGGCCTGCGCACGCTGCCCTGGACCGGCATGCCGATGCTCGTCGCCCCGATCGCCGGCGTGATGTCCGACCGGATCGGCTCACGGCCGCTGATGGCCGCCGGCCTCGGCTTGCAGGCGGTCGCGATCGTCTGGCTCGGCGCGATCACCAGCGTCGACGTCCCCTACATCGAGCTCGTCCCGGCCTTCGTGCTCGGCGGTACCGGCATGGCGCTGGTCTTCTCGCCGGTCGCCAACGCGATCCTCGGCGCGGTCCAGCCGCACGAGGCGGGTCAGGCGTCGGGCGCGAACAACGCCATCCGCGAGCTCGGCGGGGTCCTCGGCGTCGCGGTGCTGGCCGCGGTGTTCAGCGCGAGCGGTGGCTACCAGTCCGGCCAGGCGTTCGTCGACGGCCTCCAGCCCGCGCTGTTCGTCGGCGCGGCGGTCCTGGCCGCCGGCGCGGTCGCGGCGCTGCTCGTGCCCGGCAAGGTGCGCGAGCAGCGCGCCCCGGCCGGCGAGCCGGTGCCCGTGCCGGCGTAGGAGCCTCGCGTGGAGGGGAGCCGATCGCGGCTCCCCTCAATGCGCCGTTGCCGTTCCTACAGCTCGCGCGCGAAGTGATAGGACGCGATCCGCAGCCCGTGGCGGAAGTAGAAGCGGTGCGCGTCCTGCCGGTCCTCCCCGAGGCCCGAGTCCAGATGGAACTGGGTGCACCCGCAGTGCCGCGCCTCGTCCTCGAGCCAGGCGAACAGCCGGTCGGCGAGGCCGCGGCCGCGGGCGGCCTCGGCGGTCACGAGGTCGTCGACGTAGATGTGCTTCCCCCACGCGAGGTACTCGTTGATGCGGAAGCCGGCGACGGCGGCTGCCTCCTCGGCGCCGCTCTCGAAGGCGCCGACCAGCCGGTACCCGGCGGGTCGCTGGCGCTCGTCGACCTGGCGGGCGAGCGCCTCCGGGCTCCCGTGGTGCGGGCGCAGCTCGAGCAGCGTGCGGGCGGCGAGGTGGGTCTCGCCGGGGCCGAGCTCACGGACGGTCACGCGCGGAACGCTAGCGCCGCGTAGTGGACCGTGAAGAGCCGCTCGGCCACACGCGGCGCGGCGCGCCAGCCGGCGTGGCGGACGCCGGTCTTCACCGCCGCCGTGAGCCGCTCGGAGCGGCCCGAGGCGAAGAACGCGTGGTGGGCGTAGGGGAGGGGGTCAGAGAGCTCGGCGGCCACGCTCAGCCCGGCCACCCGCAGCAGCGCGTGCACGTCGCTGCGCTTCAAGAACTGCACGTGGCCGATGCGAGCCGCCTCGGCGCGCTTCTCCTCCCGCCGGGCCGAGCGGTTGTCCTCCAGCGGCACCTCGACGAGCACGGCCGGCGCGACCCGCGCCGCCTCGCGCAGCAGCGTCATCGGCTCGGGGACGTGCTCGAGCACGTGCGAGAGGAGCGCGAGGTCGTAGGCGCCGTCCGCCACGGGCACCTCCAGACCGTCGAACACCTCGACCTTGCGCGCCACCCCGCGCGCCCGCGCGATGTCCGCCGCCGGCGGCGAGAGCTCGAAGCCGTCGAGCGTGCCCGCCACACCGCGCGCGGCGAGCTCGGCCAGCAGCGCGCCGTCGCCGCACCCGATCTCCACCAGCGAGCCCGGCCGCAGCCCCGCCCGCGCGCACAGCCGGACGACGTGATCGGCCTTCGAGCGCGCGCCCAGGGCCCGCCAGCGGCCCATCTGCTCGGCTTCGTCCCGATCGGGGAGGGAGTAGCCCTCCGTGTAGAACTCGCGGTAGTCGGTCATCGCGGCGCGACCTTCGCCTCGCGGGAGACGAGCGCGCCCCACGCGAGCCGCCAGACGCCGGGGCGCCTCGGCACGCGCACGAGGAACTGCCCGCGCCGCGAGCGCACCGTGACCGTCCTGACCGTCGCGAACGCGCCGCCCTTCGGCGGCCGGACCTGGATCCGCACGGTCTGGTGCGTCCCGTTCGCGGCGGGCCGCACCTGCCCGTAGACCCGCAGCCGCGGGCCGCGCCCGCTGACCCAGATCGGCAGGCGGTAGGCCGCGTAGCCCGGTTTGCGCCGCCCGTCGCCGAAGCGCAGCCCCGACTGGAAGCTCGGCAGTGGCGCGTCGTCGACGAGCTTGTACTGCCCGACCCCGCGCACACGCCGGTCGCGGAACGCCATCCAGTCGGACTGGTTGAGGTAGGCGGGCTGGAGCGCCGCGCGGACGCCGAAGATGCGGTCGGGCGGGTTGGTCTGGAAGCCGAACTCGGTGTAGTAGACCGGCAGCCGGCGGGGGATCCGGCGCGCCCGCGCCGCGGCGCCGAGCACGCGCCGCAGCCGCCCCGGCGCGGAGATCGTGATCTCGCCCGCCGCCTCGGGCGGCTCCGCCGGCGGCCGCGAGCCGCCGCGCTGGTAGGGATGGTGGGCGAAGCCGGAGACCGCGAAGCGCTTGAACCCGCGGCAGCCCTTCGCCTTCGACCGCCGCCCGCCCGGCGTGAGGCAGAACAGCTTGCGCAGGAACTCCACGGGGGAGATCGGGCGCCGCGCCAGGGGGCCGGTGGAGCGGCCGATCGGCCCCGTCTCGCCGAGCAGCACCTGGTCGCGCCCGTGCCCGCTCGCCTTCAGCCCCGCGATCCCGGCCCGCGCCAGCGACCGGTAGAGGACCGCCGCCGTCGCCACCAGCCGGCCGTGGCGCCGCTCGTACTGCGGCGTCAGCCAGCCCGGCTGGTTCGGTTCGTTGAGCAGCGACCAGCGCGTCACCCGCGGCAGCACGCCGCCGCCCTGGTTCTCGTCGCGATACGAGCCCGAGTAGCGCCGTCCCAGCGCGGTCACGAACGCCCGGTAGGCCTTCGGATCCGGCTTGCAGGTCGCCGTCCGGTGCTTGCAGCGCGACGCCCACAGCGGGATCGGCGTCGAGGGGGAGAGGATCAGGCCCAGCCCGCGCGCCCGCGTGCCCCGCACGAGGTCGTCATACGGGTCCCACGCCGCCGGCGAGTACGGCGCCCCCTTCCGGGTGGGCGCCACGCGGCCCCACAACACCAGCGAGCGCACGGAGTCGGCGCCCAGCGCGTCGATGTCGTCGAGCGCGGCGGAAGCCACCCCCGGCCCGCTCTCGAGCAGCTGGTGCTCGTCCTCGAAGATCGACTCCTGGTCGTGCGAGGCCGCCGCGGGAGCCGCGGCGGCCAGGCACAACAGAAAGCAGCTCAGCGCGAGCCGCGCCGCAACGCTCAGGCCACGGCCTCGTAGCGCTCGGAGACCTTGCCCCAGTCGATCGTGTTGAACCACGCGTCGATGTAGTCGGGGCGCTTGTTCTGGTACTTCAGGTAGTACGCGTGCTCCCAGACGTCGACGCCCACCAGCGGCGTCTGGCCCTTGGAGAGCGGCGAATCCTGGTTCGGTGTGCCGACGATCGCGAGGCCGGAGCCGTCGTGCACGAGCCACGCCCAGCCGGAGCCGAACTGGCCGACACCGGTCTCCTTGAGCTTGGTCTTGAAGTCGTCGAACGAACCGAACGCGGAGTTGATCGCGTCGCCCAGCGCGCCGGACGGCTCGCCGCCGCCGTCGGGGCTCATCGACTCCCAGAACAGCGAGTGGTTGTAGTGGCCGCCGCCGTTGTTGCGCACGGGGCCCTGCTTGTCCGACGGCAGCGAGTCGAGATCCTTCAACACATCCTCGATCGGCTTGCCGTCCCACTCGGTGCCTTCGAGCGCGGCGTTCGCCTTGTCCACGTAAGCCTGGTGGTGCTTGTCGTGATGCACCTTCATCGTCGCCTCGTCGATATGGGGCTCGAGGGCGTCGTAGTCGTAGGGCAGCGGGGGGACCTCGTAGGCCATGGCTGGCTCCTCCTTGCGTAATCAGGACGGGCTTGCAAGATAGCTTTCCCTGCACAGTGACTCGTCTCTCCCGCTATCTCCTACCCACCGAGAAGCAGGCCCCGGCCGACGCCGAGGCGCTCTCGCACAAGCTCATGGTCCGCGCGGGCCTGGTGCGCCAGCTCGGCGCCGGCCTCTGGACGTTCCTGCCCGCCGGCTGGCGCGCGCATGAGAACGCCGCGCAGATCGTCCGCGAGGAGATGGACGCCATCGGCTGCCAGGAGATGTTGATGCCGGTGATCAATCCGGCTGATCTGTGGCAGCGCTCGGGCCGTTACAGCATTGATGAGGTCTTCAAGTTCAAGGACCGCAAGGGTGCCGACATGGTGCTGGCGCTCACCGCCGAGGAGGTCATCACCTTCCACGTCTCCTCGATCGTGCGCTCCTACCGGCAGCTGCCGTTCTCGGCCTACCACCTCCAGACCAAGGGCCGGGACGAGGCGCGGCCGCGCGCCGGGCTCCTGCGCACGCGCGAGTTCATCATGAAGGACGCCTACACCTTCGACCGCGACCGCGCCGGCCTCGACGAGCACTACGAGCACTTCCGCGGCGCCTACGACCGCATCTTCGACCGCTGCGGGCTCGAGTGGTACCGGGTCGAGTCGGACGTCGGGATGATGGGCGGCTTCGGCGCCCACGAGTACATGGCGCCGTGCCCGGCCGGCGAGAACGACGTCGCGCTCGCACCCGGCTACGCGGCCAACGTCGAGGTCGCGAGCGGCGAGCCCGCGCCGGTCGAGCTGCCCGCGCCGCGCTCCGCGCCCGAGGAGTTGGCGACGCCCGGCCTGACCACGATCGCCGAGGTCGCCGGCGCGCTGCACCTGCCGGAGGGCGCGCTGCTGAAGTCCTATCCCGTGATGGTGGAGGACCGCGGGCTCGTGCTCGTCGTGCTGCGCGGCGACCATCAGGTCAACGCGATCAAGCTCGCCAACGCCCTCGGCGCCGAGTTCCGCGCCGCGCGCGAGGACGAGTTCGCCCAGCGCATCGGCCCCGCCGGCTCGATGGGCCCGGTCGGCGCCGACGTCCCGGTCCTGCTCGACGACGCCGTGGCGCCCGGCCCGTACGTCGCGGGCGCCAACCGTGACGGCTACCACCTGCAGGGCGTCGAGCCCGGCCGCGACTTCCCGTTCAAGCGCGCCGACGTCCGCACCGTGGTGGCCGGCGACACCGTCAACGGGCACCCGATCCGGATCGAGCCGGCGATCGAGGTGGGCAACATCTTCAAGCTCGGCACGCGCTTCTCCGAGCCGCTGGACGCCACCTACCTCGACGAGAACGGCAACGAGCAGCTGATCTGGATGGGCTCCTACGGGATCGGCCCTGCGCGCATCTGCGCCGCGGCCGTCGAGCAGTTCGCCGACGACCAGGGCATCTCGTGGCCGCGCTCGATCTCGCCCTTCGACGTCCACCTCGTCGGTCTCGGCAAGCCGGGGACCGAGGAGCACGCGCTGGCCGAGCGGCTCTACGGCGAGCTGCGCGAGGCCGGCCTGGATGTCATCTACGACGACCGCGAGGACCTCGGGCCCGGCGGCAAGTTCGCCGACGCCGAGCTGCTCGGCTGCCCGCTGCGGCTGACCGCGGGCAAGCGCTCGCTCGCCTCGGGCGAGCTGGAGGCGCAGGTGCGGCGCGGTCAGGAGTCACGGACGCTCCCGCTGGAGGGCGCCGCGGACGCGGCGGCAGAGCTGTGGCGGACCCTGGCCTGAACCAGAGCGGCGCGGATCGCGCCCGCGAGCAGATGCAGGACGCCGCCGAGAAGGCGCGGCTCACGTTCCGCCGCCTGAGCGGGCTGGACCGCTCGGGCCCGCCGCCGCCGGAGACGCTCGCCGGCCAGCCGTGGCGCGTGTGGACGATCCCCAACGCGATCGGCTTCATCCGGCTCGCGCTGATCCCGGTCTTCCTCGTCCTGGCGCTGAGCTCCGACGACGGCACGGACATCGCGCCGCTGGTGATCTTCGCCGTGATCGGGTGGACCGACTACCTCGACGGGATCACCGCGCGGCTGACTGGCCAGTACTCGCGCTTCGGGGCGCTGCTCGACCCGCTCGTCGACCGCCTGCTGGTCATCTCGGGCGTGATCGTGTGCTGGAAGTTCGACCTTCTCCCGCACTGGGCGCTCACGGTGCTGGTCGTCCGCGAGGTGTTCGTGATGGGGCTCGTCCGCTGGGGCCTGAACCGCGGTCTGAACGTCAAGGTCAACTGGTGGGGCCGGGCCGGCGTGTGGCCGGTCATGACCGCGTTGTTCCTGGCCATGGCCGGGGTCGGCTGGGTCGCCGAGGCGTGCCTCTACGTCGGGCTCGTGCTCGTGCTGGGAGCGACCGTCCTGTACCTGCGGGAGGCGATTCGCCTGAGCCGCGAGCAGGGACCCTCAAGCTCAGCTTGAACCGCTAGAGTGAGGTTCGTGGTAGCCGAAGCGACGAGAGGAACGCTCTGATGATGGACACCTTCCCCGACCTGGGGTCGCTCTCGGACCAGGAGCTGAAGGATCTGATCCAGCAGCTCACTGACGAGGAGCAGGAGGTGTCCTACCGGCGCCGCATCCTGCACGGAAAGATCGACATCCTGCGCGCGGAGCTGGTGAACCGCCTCCGCAAGAAGCACGAAGGCGGCGAGGAGGTCATCTCGGGCGCCGACGTGCAGCGCCTGACGGACATCCTGGCCGGCCGCGCCGCTAGCGACGACGACGTCTAAGGGCCCCTGGCAGGGGAGCCCTAGCCGTGGCGCGTCATTGCCCAGAGTGCGGCTTCGTGGTCGCGGAGGGGGCGAACTACTGCCCCAAGTGCGGCGCGTTCCAGGGCGCCGCTGAGGCCCCGAAGGAGGACGCGACGACTGCGACGTACGTGATCGACGACCAGACGGGCGAGCTCAAGCCCGTCGACGTCGGTGACGTCGCGGCCCAGAGCGGCGCGCTCGTCGTCCGCTCCGGCGGCGGCCGCGTCGGCCAGTCGTTCCCGCTCACGGGCGAGAAGATGACGATCGGGCGCTCGCCCGAGGCCGGCGTCTTCCTCGACGACGTGACCGTCTCGCGCGAGCACGCCACGCTGATCCGCCGCGGCGGCGACTGGTTCCTCGACGACTCCGGCTCGCTGAACGGCACGTACGTGAACCGCCAGCGGGTCGACTCGCACCGGCTCGCCGACGGCGACGAGCTGCAGATCGGCAAGTTCAAGCTCACGTTCTTCGCACGGTGAGCGAGCCGGACATCACCGATCCGGCGGCAGCCGACGGGGCCGAGCTCCAGCCTGAGCCCGTCCAGCGCCAGAAGTCACTGACCATCGGGGCGGTCTGCAAGGCGCTGCAGCAGGAGTTCCCCGACATCTCGATCTCCAAGATCCGCTACCTGGAGGATCAGAAGCTGCTGACGCCGCGGCGGACGCCCGGCGGCTACCGGCTGTACTCCCAGACGGACGTCTCGCGCCTGCGCACGATCCTGCGGCTCCAGCGCGACGAGTTCCTGCCGCTGCGGGTGATCCGCCAGGAGCTGGCGGCGGGCCGCAGCGAGGGCGCCGAGCAGGTCGCCTCGCCCCAGGCGGGCTCGGACGCGCGGCCGGGCGCGGCGCTGCGGCGGCTGACCTTCACGCTGCGCGACAAGGGCGCGCTCTACTCGCTCGAGGACGTCGTCGAGGAGACCGGGGCCGAGCGGCGGCTGGTCGCCGAGCTCGAGGACTACGGGATCGTGGCCGGCGAGTTGCGCGGGAACGTCCGCTACTACGACGAGACCGAGCGCGAGATCATCCGCGCCGTCACCGAGCTGTCGCGCTACGGCGTCGCGGGGCGCAACCTGCGCGTCTTCAAGACCTCCGCCGAGCGCGAGTCCGGCCTGCTGCAGCAGATCCTCGCCCCGTCCCTGCGCTCCCGTAATCCCGAGCGGCGCAAGGAGGCGGTCGAGGCGCTGGAGAACCTCGCGGCGGTCGCCTCGCACCTCAAGCACCTGCTGCTCGTGCGCGACCTGCGCCGCATCGCCAAGTGACCGAGCCCGACCTGCGGGCGCTCATCCGGGACATCCCGGACTTCCCGGCCGCGGGGATCCTGTTCAAGGACATCACGCCGCTGCTGCTCGATCACACCGCCGTCCGGCACGCGGTCGGGCAGCTCGCCGAGTGGGCGCGGCCGCGCGAGGTCGACTACGTGGTCGCGGCCGAGGCGCGCGGCTTCATCCTCGGCGCCGCGCTGGCGCTGGAGCTCGACGCCGGCTTCGTCCCCGCCCGCAAGCCCGGGAAGCTGCCGTCGGAGACGGTGTCGGCCGAGTACATCCTCGAGTACGGCGTCGACGCGCTGGAGATGCACGCCGACGCGCTGGCCGACGGCGCGCGCGTGCTGATCCACGACGACCTGCTCGCCACCGGCGGCACGGCCGCCGCGCTGGCGGAGCTCGTCGAGAGCCTGGGGGGGACGGTGACGGGCTGCGCCTTCCTGGTCGAGCTGGAGTTCCTCGAGGGGCGGCGCCGGCTCGACGGCTACGACGTCCACGCGCTGATCTCCTACGACGGGGACTAGGGCGTGGTGGTCCGCCGCTCGCGCACGGTCTCCGCGCCGGTCGACGAGGTGTGGCGGATCGTGCGCGACCCGTACCACCTGCCGCGCTGGTGGCCGCGCACGCAGCGGGTGGAGGGCGTGAGCTCGAACGGCTGGACGTCGGTGCTGCTGACCGACAAGGGCCGCGCGGTGCGCGCCGACTACCGGGTCGAGCTGTCCAAGGGCTCCGAGCGGCGGCGCTGGTCGCAGGAGCTGGCGGGAACCGCGTTCGAGTCGCTGTTCCGCGAGGTGACCTGCGAGGTGGCGCTGGCGCCGGCCGAGACGGGCACCGAGGTCGGGCTCGAGATGGTCCAGCGGCCGAAGGGCTGGGCGCGGGTCGGCGGGATGATGCTCAAGCGGGCGGCGCGCAAGCAGTGCGACGAAGCGCTGGCCGGGCTCGCGGGTCTGGTGGAGGGCGGCGCATGAGCCGGCGCGAGTGCGTCTTCTGGGGCTGGGGCGAGCCGGGCGCCGGGCCGTCGCTGCCGGATCACGCGGCGGGCTTCCTGCGCTCCGAGCTGGGGGTGTCGGGCGCCGTGGTGTCGACGCCCGTCTCGCTGGACGAGGTCCGGCTGCGGCCGCCAGCGTTGCCCGACTCCCTCCGTGCCCGGCTGGCCGAGCTGGGAGAGGTCCGCTCGGATGCGGCGGCGCGCGTGGGGCGCTGCCGCGGCAAGTCCTACCTCGACCTGCTGCGCCAGCGCGCGGGCGACTGCGAGGACGCGCCCGACGCGGTGGTAGCGCCGGAGAGCGCCGAGGCGGTGCAGGCCGTGCTCGCCGCGTGCGCCGAGGCCGGCGTGGCGGTGGTGCCGTTCGGCGGCGGCACGAGCGTCGTCGGCGGGCTCGAGCCGCTGCGCGGCAGCCATGACGCGCTGGTGTCGCTCGACCTCGGGCGGCTGGAGGGGATCGAGTCGTTCGACGAGCGCTCGCAGCTCGCGTGGCTGGGCGGCGGGACGCGCCTGCCGGAGGCCGACCAGGCGGTCGGGCAGCGCGGTTACATGATCGGCCACACGCCACAGAGCTACGAGTGGGCGACCGTCGGCGGCTGCGTCGCGACGCGCTCGGCCGGCCAGTCCTCGACCGGCCACGGGCGGATCGAGGAGAACGTCGTCGCGCTGCGCTGCGCGACGCCCGCCGGCGAGCTCGCCAACCTGCCGGTGCCGGCCACCGCCGCCGGACCGGCGCTCAAGCAGCTCGTGATCGGCTCCGAGGGCATCCTGGGCGCGATCACCAGCGTCGGCCTGCGCGTCTTCCCGCTGCCGGCCGCGCGCCGCTACGAGGGCTTCGCGTTCCGCGACTTCGAGGCCGGCTGGGACGCGCTGCGCGGGCTCGCGCAGGAGGAGCTGGCGCCGGACATCGCGCGGCTCGCCGACGAGGCGGAGACGCGGATGTCGTTCGCGCTGGCCGGCAACGGCGCCAAGGCGCGGGCGATGGGCGCGGTGCTGGGCGGGCGCTGCGTGCTGGTGTGCGGCTGGGAGGGCAGCGAGGTCTCGGTGGCGCTCCGGCGCAAGCTGGCGGCCAAGGCGCTGCGCGGCGCGGGCGGGTGGCCGCTCGGCCAGTCGCCGGGCCAGGCCTGGGCCGCCACGCGTTACGCCGGGCCGCACCTGCGCGACGACCTGCTCGACCGCGGCGTGATGGTGGAGACGCTGGAGACCGCGACGACGTGGTCGAACCTGGCTGCCCTGCGGTCGGCGGTCACGCGGGCGCTCGAGGCCTCGCTGCCGGCGCCGCTCGTGCTCTGCCACCTCTCGCACGTCTATCCGACCGGCGCCTCGCTCTACTTCACCGCGTTCGCGGCGCAGGACCGAGACGACCCGGCGGCCCAGTGGCGGCGGGCGAAGGTCGCGGCGACCGACGCGATCGTCGCGACCGGCGGCACGATCACCCACCACCACGCGGTGGGGTCGGATCACGCGCCGTGGCTGGGCGCCGAGGACGGCGAGCTCGGCCTCGACGTGCTGCGCGCGCTGAAGGAGCGCTGCGACCCCGCCGGGATCATGAACCCCGGGAAGCTGCTGCTCTAAGGCTTCTTGGCGTAGGTGGTGGTCGTCTCGACGTGCCCGCTGGCGGCGAGCATGTCGGCGAACTTCTGCGGGTTGCTCTTGGCGTCGATCTCGCCGAGCACCTTCACGAGCGACTTCGCGCTGGCGTCGGTGCAGACGAGGCCGGAGAAGAAGTAGACGCCGTGCCCGATCGACTTGTTGAGGCCGTCCTGGATCGCCAGCGCATCGTCGGGCGGGACCTTCAGCACCTGCCCGATCGCGTCGCGGTGGGTGTTGCGGCCCATGTACTCGGCCTTGCTGCCCTCCATTACCCAGCCGCGCTCGTCGAAGCTGTAGACGAGGTCGGCCACGATCACCGCCGTGTGGCCCTTGGCGCCCTTGTCGAACCACCACTCGCCGAGCGCGTCGAGCGGCTTGAAGCCGCTGCGGAACGTGATCACCTCGACCGCCATCGGCGTGCCGCCGCGGGCGCGGGTGATGGCGGTCATCGCGCGGTAGAGCTGGGCCTTCTCCGCCTCGCTGGTGGTCAGGCCCTGCATCGTGTTGACGATCCGGAACATCAGCTTCGCGCCGCCCGGGTCGGCGGCGATCTGGCGTAGCTTGTCGTCGCTGGCGTTCTTGCACAGCGCGACCGCGAGGTCGGAGTCCTGGTGGCCCTGGACGAGCTGCGAGATGCACTCGATCGCGACCTCCCAGTCGGCCGGGAGGCGGCCGAGCAGCTCGCTCGCGAGCGCGTCGACGCGCAGCCAGGCGGGGATGCCGAGGAAGTTGTGCTTGCGGATCAGCGTGGCCGCGTCGCCCCGGCGCTGCCACTGCTTCTGCGCCTCCGCCTTCTGCTCGGCGGTCGGCTCGCGCTGCAGGACCAGCCGACCAACCGCGGCGTTGCCGATCGTGCGCTGGAGGTGGGCGATGCCGGCGGGCGTCAGCGGCGCGGGGGCCGGGCCCGGCGCGGGGGCGGGCGCAGGTGCGGCCGTCTCTTCCGCGGCGTGCTCGCGTACGCGCTCCACAGCGCCACGCTAGCCGCCTGCCACCGGGCTGTCTAGGAGCTCGGCAGCGCGCCGCGCAGCACGATCGGGCCGGGCTTCTTCGCGCTGCCGTTGCGCTCGCGCGAGACCACGACCTGCTTGTACTTCGCCAGCCAGCGGGGGAACTTGTCGAGGTCCGCGGTGCGCGGGCCCGTCGTCCCGAGCTGGCCGTTGGCCGTCACCGGCTGGGCGAAGCCGAGCCGCTGCGAGCCGCCGCCGGGGGTCGTGAACCACACGGCGTAGGCCTCGTTGCTCTTGTTCTTGGGCACGTTGGCGCCCTGGAGCGTGAACGCGAGCTGGTTCTGCGCGGTGTAGAGCGTCATCACGCCGGCCGCCTTCGACCCGTTGGTCCCCTTGAGCGTGATCTGGCCGACCTGCTGGGGCGTGGCGCTCGGCGTGGCGGTGGCGCTCGCGGCCGCGGATGCCTTCGGCGACTTGTCCTTGTCATCGCCCTTGAACACGAACAGCGCCAGCACGACCACGACGATCGCGAGCACCGCGCCGCCGATCAGCAGCGCGCCGCCGAGCCGGGAGGACGACGCCGCGGTCGTGCCCTCGGGCTCCGTGGCGGCGACCGGCCGCCGGCCCTCGCGCAGCGGCCGTGGGCGGGGCGCGGGCTTGGCCGGCTCTTCCGGTTCAGGCGTCGCTTCGCCCGCGGGCAGCTCGGGCACCTCGCCCACGTCCGTCAGGCTCTCGCGCACGGTCTCGGCCCACTCACGGGCGGGCTCGTCATCGCGCAGCAGCTTGCGGGTCGCCTGGCGGGGCTGGCCGTTCTGCTGGCCGAGCAGGAAGTCGGCGATCTGGGCGATCTTGTCGGCCGGCAGCTCGACCTCCGGCGCCAGCGCGCTGAGGCCCGCGTGGGCGCGCGCCCGCACCGCGTCCTCAGAGATCTTCAGGAGCTCGGCGATCTGTGCGTAGGACCGATCGCGCTGCAAGATGAGCTGGACCACGGCGCGCTGATCCGGTGCGAGGGCGTCGAGCGGCATGGCGGGCATGTGAGGGTAGTGTGCCGCCCTTGTCTAAGACGCACTTACCCCTGCAGATCACGGGCTTCGACGCGCTCTACGGGCTCGAGATCCTGACGCTCGGCGAGGAGGAGGCGACCGCGCAGGTCAAGGTCACGCCCGACGTCCTCCAGCCCGGCGGCCTCGTCCACGGCGGCGTCTACGCCTCGATTGCGGAGAGCCTCACCTCGTTCGCGACCTGGAAGGCGGTCGCCCCCGACGGCCACAGCGCGCAAGGCCTCTCCAACCAGACGAGCTTCCTGCGCCCGATCCTGAGCGGCACGATCCACGCGACCGCCCGCCGCCGCCACCGCGGCCGCACCACCTGGGTGTGGGAGGTCGACATCACCGACGACGAGGGCCGCGTGTGCGCGCTGGTCCGGATGACCGTCGCGGTGCGTGGGTAACAACCGCCTCAGGGGACCCGAACCGAGGGAGGCAAGGTCAGAGATGGCGCAGACCAAGGCGGATCGGCAGGCGGCCGGGCAGAAGGCGGCGGCGACGCGGCAGCAGAACGAGGCCCAGTCGAGCGCGAGCGAAGCGAAGAAAGCCGCCGGCGAGGCGGTCGAGGCGCTCGTGACCGCGGCGAAGGCGGGCGGCAAGGCCGCGGTGCAGGCCGGCAAGTCGGTCAGCAACCGCGCGAAGGCGCGGAAGAGCTAAGAGCAGGGCTTCGGCGCGCCCCCGCCGAGCCACGCTTCCACGAACGGCCGCAGCTGCGGGTCGTTGGGGCTGTGTGCGCGCAGGCGGTGACCCCACGCGAGCGCCTCGACCGACGTGCCGCCGCGGGCGAGGATGACCGCCTGCCCGGCCGCGGCGATCTCGGCGTCGAACGGCCCGGTGAGCTCGTCCTGGAGCTCGCGCAGGGTCGCCGGCGGCTTCGTTCCGGGGTAGCGGATCACCACGTTGCCGAGCGAGAGCGCCTGGCGGATCTGGTTCTCGCTCAGCGGCCGGGAGTCTCGGGTCACGCCCTCCGGCTCGTCCGGGCACTTCGCGGCGACCTTCTCGCCCGGCCCCGCGCCCTTGTTGTCGACGTTCCCCTCGTCGCGCGACTGCAGCGCGATCACGACCGCGATCACGATCGCGAGCGAGAGCGCGAGGATCAGCAGCCCGCCGAGGAAGCGCCTCACACGCGCGCGCGGTCGCTCGCCCGGACGCCGGCCGCGGCGGCGAGCTCCACGATCGCGTCGCGCAGCGCCGCGGCGAGGTCGTCGAGGTCCGGCAGCGCGTCGAAGTCGCCCAGCAGCCCGAAGTTCAGCGTCCCGTCGTAGGACATGATCGCGATCCCCAGCGCCGTGTTGCTCACGAGCGGGACCTGCGGATAGATCCGCAGCAGCTTGCGGCCGAGCATGTAGAGCGGGAACTGCGGCCCCGGCACGTTGGTCACCACGACGTTGAACGCGCGCTGGGAGGACTGCAGCCGCGACGCCTGGGAGAGCACGGTCGGGGGCGCGAAGTCCGCCATCCCGGTCAGCAGCTCGGCGCCGACCGCCTGGCCGGACTCCTTGAGCCCCTTCATCGCCTCGTGGACGATCTCGAAGCGCTCGACCGGGTCGTCGGCGTAGACCGGCAGCGGGGCGAACATCGAGGTCACGCGGTTGCCGAGCGCGCCGCGCTCCGCCTCCGCGCGCACCGAGACGGGGACCATCGCCTTCAGCTCCACGCCGTCGACGTCGTGGTCGTTGGCCTGCATGTGCGTCCGCAGCGCGCCCGTCACCACGGTCAGCACGACGTCGTTGACCGTGCCGCCCAGCGCGGTCTTGATCGCCTTGAACTGGGCGAGGTCGCCGTCGGCCCACGCGAAGCGCCGGTGCGGGCCGATCTCGACGTTGTACGGGCTCGGCGGCGCGCCCTGGAGGCCCGCGCGCAGCATCGCGCCGAAGCCGTAGGCGGCGCGCCCGAGCCGCTCGGCGCTCTTCTCGGGGTGGGAGATCGCGTCGACCGCGACCCGCACCGCGTCGAGCGGCGCGCTCGCCCGCTCGGCCAGCGCGTCGGCCATCAGCGTCGCGGCGCTCGGCTCGGGCCGCGGGAACCACGGCGGGGGAGGCTCGGGCGGCGGGTCGGGGTCGGCCGCGGCGTCGAACAGCACGGTCGCGATGTCGACGCCCGAGACGCCGTCGACGAGGCAGTGGTGCGTCTTCGTGATCATCGCGAAGCGCCCGCCTTCGACGTTGTCGACGAGCCAGATCTCCCACAGCGGCTTGCCGCGGTCCAGCCGCTGGGCGAGCACGCGCCCGGCCAGGTTGCGCAACTGCTCGAGGCTGGCGGGCTCGGGCAGCGCGGTGTGGCGCACGTGGTAGCCGGGGTTGAAGTGCGGGTCGTCGATCCACACCGGCCGCGCCTGGGTGAGCGGCGGGAACGCGAGCTTCTGCCGGTAGCGCGGCACCAGGTGCATGCGCGAGTCGAGCTGCTCGACGAACTCGACGTAGCCGGGCGCCTCGCCTTCGAACAGCAGGCACGAGCCGACGTGCATGTGGGCGCCGGCGTCCTCGAGGGCGAGGAAGGAGGCGTCGAGGCCGGTGAGGCGATCGGGGTTCGGCATCGCCCGATTGTCGCCTATACGACCCTTCAACAGCTTGGAACGTGAACCTTCAACAGTCTGTGTATAGTTATGAGCCTCATGGACCTCGCAGACCCGACCACCTTCGCCCGCGCCTTCGAGCAGCACGAGCGCGCCGTCTACGGCGCGGCGCTGCGGATCCTCAACAACCCGGCGCAGGCGCATGACGTGGTGCAGGACGTCTTCCTGCGCGTCTGGCGCCGGCCCGGGTCCTTCGACGCCCGCCGCGGCGAGCTCGGCTCCTACCTGCGCATGATGGCCCGCTCGCGGGCGCTCGACCTGTGGCGCGAGAGCCAGGCTGCCGGCCGCGCCTCGGACCGCTTGCAGCTCGTGGTCGACGGTGCGCCGCCGCCGGTGGAGGACTCCCCGGCCGTGGCGGCGGAGCTCGGCGCCACGCACGACACCGTGATCGAGGCGCTCCAGCAACTTCCCGAGCCGCAGCGCGAGGCGCTCGTGCTCGCCTACTGGGGCGGCCTCACGGCCGGCGAGATCGCCGACCGCGAGCAGGTTCCGCTGGGCACCGCCAAGAGCCGGATCCGGCTCGGGCTCGCCCGACTGCGCCAGGAATGTCCTGCATTGGCGCACGAAGCCGCCTGAGCGGGGGCTGCTAGCCTCGAACACTCGTTCGACAGCCCGAGCCGGCTGGGCAGGATGCCTGGCCGGGTGGGAGACCGATGTGTGCCGTGGCCGGAGTTGCCGCGCGCCGTCCTCCACTGGCCCTGACGTCGGACGCTGAACCGACAACCGAAGGAGGACCTCGTCTTGAGGCCCAAGCTCGATTGGCGTGCTGCCGTATGCGGCGGCGCGCTCGTAATCGCCTACACCTGCGCGGCGGCTGTGCCGTCCACCGCGCCTGCACAGAATCCCACCGGCACACCGACCGCGACCGCCTCGAAGGTCGGCGTCACCCACCGCCAGCTGAACGTGAAGCTGGGGCGGCGCGCCGAGGTCCGCGGTGCCATCCAACCGGCCGGCTCGACCGTCGCGCTGCAGATCCGCCGCGGTCACCACTGGGTCACGCTCGATCGTGACCGCACGGACGCGAGCGGCCGATATCGGCTGCACGACCGGCTGCGCCATCCCGTGAGCGCCCGCGCTCGCGTGAAGGTCAGCACGGGCGGCCCCGCGGGTCACCGCGGGATCGGCCGGCTCAACGTGTTCCGCGTCGCGCACGCGTCGTGGTACGGGCCCGGCCTCTACGGCGGGCACCTGAGCTGCGGCGGCACGCTCGACGCCGGTGACCTCGGCGTGGCGCACAAGTCGCTTCCGTGCGGCACCAAGGTCACGCTGCGCCACCACGGGCGCGTCGTGCGCGTCCCGGTCATCGATCGCGGGCCGTACGTGGCCGGTCGCGAGTACGACCTCACCGAGGCGACCGCGAACCGCCTGAAGTTCCGCGGCCACGGCGCGATCCAGAGCACCAAGTAGGAACCCTCAACCACCCTCAGGGGGTCTGACCCCTGAGGGTCCGGATCGCGGCGTAGCCTGCCTCGCATGACTCGGTGCGTGGCGCATCTCGACATGGACGCGTTCTACGTGTCCGTGGAGCTGATGCGCCACCCCGAGCTGCGGGGCAAGCCGGTCGTCGTCGCGGGCTCCGGCCCGCGCGCGGTAGTCACCACCGCGTCCTACGAGGCGCGCAAGTACGGCGTCTTCTCCGCCATCCCGGCCGCCCGCGCGCGCCGGCTGTGCCCGGAGGCGACGTTCCTGGTGCCCGACTTCGAGGCCTACCGGGCGACCTCCCGGCGCGTGATGGAGCGCGTGCGCGCCCAGGTCGAGACCGTCGAGGTGATGGGCCTCGACGAGGCCTACCTCGAGCTGACGGGGCTGATGTCGCCGCGCGCCGCCATGCGGCGGCTGATCTCCGAGATCCGCGCCGACACCGGCCTGACCGCCTCGGTCGGCATCGGCCCGAACCGACTCGTGGCCAAGGTCGCCTCCGACGCCGAGAAGCCGCAGGGCTTCGTCGTGCTGACGCGCGAGCAGGCGTGCGAGCGCTTCGCCGGGGCGCAGCCGCGGCTGCTGCCCGGCATCGGGCCCAAGACCGCGGAGCGGCTGGAGGCGCTCGGCATCGCCACGATCGGGCGGCTCGCGGCGACGCCGCCGGAGGTGCTGACCGAGCGCTTCGGCGCCCGTATGGGCCTGTACCTCCTGGCGCGGGCGCGCTTCGAGGACGACTCGCCGGTCTCCAGCGAGCGCATCGCGGTCTCGGAGTCGCGCGAGACCACGTTCCCGACCGACGTCGCCGACCGCGCCGAGCAGGTCGCGGTGCTGCGGCGGCTCACCGCGCAGCTGTGCGAGGGCCTGGCCAAGAACGAGCGCCGCGGCCGCACGATCGCGATCAAGGTCCGGCTCGACGACTTCACGACCGTCACCCGCGCCCGCACCATCCCGCTCGCCACCAACGACCCCGCGGTGGTCGGCGACGTCGCCTGCGCGCTGCTGGACGAGTACGCGCCGAAGCGGCCGCTGCGGCTGCTGGGCGTGCGCGTGGCGGCGTTCGAGGAGGACGGCGCGCCCGCCGAGGACGCGTCGCAGATGACGCTGGCGCTCTAGACCTAGGACCAATCGCCCCTGGTGGGTGCGACCGCCCGCGGAGCATCATGCGGGGCATGACCACCACGGAGACACGCGGCGCCAGCGAGATCATCACCGACGAGGTCACGTCCTGGCCCGGCGTCGAGGCCGGCATCGGCCGGCGCGGCGAGTACGGCTTCACCGTCGGCCGCAAGCAGATCGGCCACCTGCACGGCGACCGCGTCGCCCACTTCGGTTTCCCCAAGGCTGTGTGGCAGGAGCTCTACGACGCGGGCCGCATCACCTACCACCCGGTCTTCCCCGACCAGAAGGGCTGGGCCGCGCGGGCGATCGAGAGCGACGACGACGTCCGCGACGTCATCGCGATGCTGCGGCTGAACTACGACCGCGCGGTCAGTACAGCGCGGTAGCGAGCTTGCGGCGCGACTCGCGCGCGAGCGGATGCTCGGCGCCGAGCTCGTCGAGCACGCCAACGACGGCACGGCGCAGCTCGTCGCGGCGGTCGGCGTCGGTGGTGGCCGCGATGGCGGCGATCAGGGCGTCGAGCCCGCGCTGCTGCTCGCCGGCGTCGAGCGCGGCGAACGCCTCGGCGACGTCGGGGTCGTCCTCGAGCCGGATGCGGGAGGCGAGCCCCTCGGCGGCGTAGGAGCCGGTCGCGTTGGCGAGCACGGCCAGGGCGGCGTCGCGGTCGCCCCGCTCGTGCAGCAGGCGCCCGAGTGCCAGGGCCGCGTCGGCGCGGGCCGGCTCGAGCTCGAGCGCGCGGCGCAGCGAGTCCTCGTCGCCCTCCTCGACCAGCGCGTCGACCTCCGAGGGCAGGAGCCCGTCGAGGAACTGGCGGACCTGCGCCGGCGGCTGGGCACCGGTGAACTCGCCGACCAGCTTGCCGTCCTTGAACGCCTTGACCGCGGGGATGCCCTGGATCCGGAAGGCGGCGGAGATCTGCTGGTTGGCGTCGGTGTCGAGCTTGGCGAGGTCGAGGTTCGGCTCGCGCTTGCGGACCTCCTCCTCGAGCACCGGCGTGAGCTGCCGGCAGGGCCCGCACCACTCGGCCCAGAAGTCGACGACGACCGGCACCTCGTGGGAGCGCGCGATCACGTCCTGCTCGAAGGTGGCCTCGGTGACGTCGTGGATCATGACTCCAGGGTAGAACTAGGCCGTGCCCGACTTCCGGCTTGATGCAGATGGCGTGACGCTCGCGGGCGAGGACGCGGGGGAGGGCACCCCCGTCGTGCTCCTCCACGGCCTCACCGCGACGCGTCGCTACGTGGTGATGGGCTCGCGCGCGCTCGAGCGCTCGGGCCACCGCGTCGTCACCTACGACGCGCGCGCACACGGCGCCTCGACCGGCGCCGAGGACCCTGACGCGTACGACTACGACGACCTGGTCGAGGACCTGCGGGCGGTGATGGACGACCGCGGGATCGACCGCGCGGTGCTCGTCGGCGCCTCGATGGGCGCGCACACCGCGCTGCGGATGGCGCTCGACCACCCCGAGCGGGTCGCGGGGCTGGTGCTCGCCACCCCGGCGTTCGACCCGGAGGAGGACCGCGACGAAGGGCTGAAGCGCTGGGACGCGCTCTCCGAGGGGCTGCGCACCGGCGGGGTCGACGGCTTCGTCGAGGCCTACGGCGATCCGCAGGTCCCCGAGCAGTGGAAGGACACGATCGACAAGGTGCTGCGCCAGCGGCTCGGCGCGCACGAGCACCCCGACGCGGTCGCCGACGCACTCCACGCGGTGCCGCGCTCGCGGCCGTTCGAGTCGTGGGACGAGCTCGGCGAGATCGCCGTCCCGACCGTGGTGGTGGCGAGCCGCGACGACGCGGACCCCGGGCACCCGTACGCGATCGGCGAGCGCTACGCGGAGGCGATCCCCGGCGCCGAGCTGCGCTCGGAGGAGCCCGGCAGCTCCCCGCTGGCCTGGCAGGGCGGCCAGCTCTCGAAGGTGATCAGCGAGCTGGCGGAGCGAGCGGGCGCAGCCGGGCCATGATCAGCAGCGCCGACTCCACGACCAGGTCGCGGTCGTAGGAGGTGGCGAGCTGGAACGTCCCGTCCTCTGACTCGCAGGCGACGAAGCAGGCGGCGAGGCCGGGCCCGAGCGCGATCACGGTCCAGGTGCCGCGCAGCGGATCGTCGCCGGCGAGCGGGCCGGTGCGCACGCCGGCGTCGGCGAGCTCGGGCGGCGCGCACAGGGCGCCGACGAACGCGATCGAGGCCGCGAGCTCGCGCAGGGCGGCGGCCTGCTCCTCGCCCACGTGATCCTCGTCCGGGAACGAGGCGAGCACCACCGCGGTCTCGCCCAGCGCCAGCGCCTGGCGCATGATCAGCTGCGCGGTCGCCTCGGCGAGCTCGCGCGAGCCGACCGTCGGGCGCTTCCAGTTCGTCACGCGGCGGAACGGCGGCTCACCTCCGACGTCGCCGCCGGAGTCGGTCAGGCGAAGCTTGCGCCCGGGCTCGGGTAGCTGCCCCGGCAGCGCCGCCGGCTCGCCCAGCAGGTAGCCCTGCCCGAGCGTGGCGCCGAACGCGCGCGCGGCGGCGAGCTGCTCCTGGGAGTCGATGCCCTCGGCCAGGACCAGCGCCTGGCGGCGCTCGCTCTCCGCCCCGACCGCGCCGACGATCCGCGCCACGTCGGCGGGGTCGCGCTCGCTCAGGCGGCGCAGGTCGAGCTTGATCACGTCGGGATACAGCAGCGGCATCAGGGCGAGCGAGCGCGAGTCGGCGCCGACGTCGTCGATCGCCACGCCCCAGCCGTGGACGCGGAAGCGCGTGAGCGCGTGCAGCAGCGAGTCCGGGTTGGCGATCAGCGCCCGCTCGGGGATCTCGATCACCACCGTCTGGCGGGTGGAAGGGATCTGCTCGGCGGCGTCGCCGAGGGTCTCGGCCGCGGCGTTGAGGAAGAGCGCGAACGGGCCGGAGCCGTTGAGCTCGAAGCCGCGGACCGCCGCCTCGCGCAGCGCGGCGTCGAACTCGGCCACCACGTCGGAGGCGCGGGCGTGCTCGAACAGCTCGGCGGGGGAGTGCAGCTCGTTGTCCGGACCGCCGCGGACGAGCGCCTCGTAGCCGACGACCTGGCCGTCGCGGAGATCGACCACGGGCTGGTAGACCGTCCGCACATCGGACAGCCCGAGTCCTTGCAGGGTGCGCCCGTCCTGTTGACTCACGCGCTGAGCGTAGTCACTACGGCGGCCGCTAACCGCAGATTCGCCGCGCCACCGCGATCAGCGTCTCGGTGACGGCGATCGTGTCGGCGACGCTCACCCATTCCTCGGCGGCGTGCGCGCCGGCTCCGCTCGCGCCGTACATCACGGTCGGGATGCCGGCGGCGGCGATGAAGGCGGCGTCGGCCCAGTAGGGCGCGCCGGCGAGCTCCGGCCCGCCGGCGGCCTCCGCCACCGCGCGCACGATCTCGGCGTCCGGGTCGACCTCGAACGGCTCGCGGACCAGCAGCGTGCGCTGGCCGGCGCCCCCGCTCCGCGCCGCGATCTCCGCCTCCACCTGGGCGGCGGTCTCGCCCGGCAGCGTGCGCCGCTCGAGCCCGATCGTGCAGCGCGCCGGATAGCTCGAGAGCTCGGCGCCGCCCTCGATCTGCGAGGCGTGCACGGAGCCGCGGCCGAGCAGCGGGTGGGTGTGCTGCGCGAGGTGAGTGTCGAGCTCGCCGATCGCGGTCAGGACCGGCCCGGCCTTGACGATCGCGTCGACGCCCTCCTCGTAGCGCGAGCCGTGCGCGGCCCGGCCCTCGATCTCGAGCTCGATCCACACGAAGCCCTTGTGGGCGACGATCAGCGCGCGCTCGGTCGGCTCGGTCACGATCGCGGCGTCCGCGGTGTGGGCGGCGAGCACCTCCTGCACGCCGAGGCTGGCGTGCTCCTCGTCGGCGACCGCGGCGACCAGCACGTCGCCGGGCGCGTCGCGGCAGGCGATCAGCGCGGCGGCGAGGCCGGACTTCATGTCGTAGGCGCCGCGGCCGTACAGCCGGTCGCCCTCGAGCCGCGGCGAATGTGGATCGGTCATGCCCTCGACGCCGACGGTGTCGAGGTGCGCGCACAACATCAGCGTCCGCCCGCGCGCCTCGCGCTTGCGCACCACCACGCTCGGGCGCCCGGGCGTCGCCTCGAGCCACTTGGCCGCCAGGCCGTTCTCCGCCGCCCACGCCGCCACGAAACGAGCGATCTCGGGCTCGCCGGCGCCGCCGGGCACGAGCGCGGGGTTGACCGAGTCGATGGCGACCAGCCGCCGGGTGAGCTCGATGACGTCCACTGCCGCGTAGGGTCTCGCAATCGCCGGCTACTCAGCCACCCCGCTCCCCAGGAAGCTCGGGATCAAGCCCGGGAGCCGCCTGCTGCTGGTCGATGCGCCGGACGGGTTCGCGCTGGATCTGCCCGAGGGCGTCACGGAGGCGAGCGGCGAGGCGGACGTGATCCTCGCCTTCCACACGCGGCGCGACGCGCTCGCCGCGGCGATCCCGGCGCTGCGCGGCCGGATGGAGAAGGCGGCCGGCCTGTGGATCGCGTGGCCGAAGCGCGCGTCGAAGCTGGAGACCGACCTGACCGAGAACGTCGTGCGCGAGCTCGCGCTCGCCAACACGCTCGTCGACAACAAGGTCTGCGCGATCGACGAGACCTGGAGCGGGCTGCGGCTCGTGATCCGCCTGAAGGACCGCTAGCGCTAGCGGACGCGGAGCATCTTGCGCTGGGTCGCGCCCGGCGTGAGGACCGAGATGCGGTACAGCCCGCGGGTGCGGAGGCGGACGCGGGTCAGGAAGCGCCCGCGGCGGACCTTGATGCGCTTCTTGCTCACCTTGCGCCAGCGGCGGCCGACCTTGCGCTCGAACCGCACCTCGACCTTCCCGGTCGTCGGCTTGGGCGAGATCGTGCCCGAGATCGCGACGTTGCGGCCGGCCCGCAGGTGCTTCGACGACAGCTGCATCCGCAGGAGCGGCAGGACGCGGATCGCGATCGGGGAGGAGGCCAGCGGCGGCCGCGTGGCGTCGCCGAGGAAGGACGCGCGAAGCGAGCCGGAGTGGGAGAGCGGCACGGACGCCGACCACGTGCCGTCCGCCGCGCAGACCGTGCCGGCGATCGGGGCGAACGTCGCGCCCGGGGTCGCGAACTGGATCTGCAGCGGCGCGCCGGCGGGCGACGAGCCGTCCGGGAAGGCGAGCGAGCCGGACAGCCGGACCGGGCCGGTGCGCACGCGGCGCGACGACGCGTGCATGCTGATGCCCGCCAGCGGCCCGGCGTAGCGGCTGGCACGCACGCGCAGGTCGGGAAGCTGGGCGTAGAGCACGTTGCCGGGGCACGAGGTGGAGTCGCCGTCGCGGTGGCCGGGGATGCGCTCGACCGTCACCGGCGTGCCGCTCGGGTAGCGGTTCGACGCGCCGCCGAGCGAGGTCAGCACGACCTGGCCCTGGGTCGGGATCCCGTGCAGCGAGAGCTTCCAGCCGATCAGGCGCGCGAGCGCGTCGAAGCCCGCCTCGGGCAGCGGCACGGCCGTGAACGTCCCGATCGTCGCGATGCCGGTCGAGGACGAGTTGTAGCCCTGGGCCTGCGCGCCGATCACGGCCTGGTCGATCCCGCCCGCGCGGCCCTCGAACACCTGGCCGTACTGGTCGACGAGGAAGTTGTAACCGATGTCGTTCCAGCCGTTGGAGTCGCGGTGGTAGCGCGCGATGCCGAGCACGATGCCCGCGGATTCGTCCGGGCCGTAGTCGTTGGAGCTGACCGTGTGATGGACGAAGGCCGCCTGGACCTCGCCATACTCGGGCGCCGCGCGCGGCGGGACGGAGTCGCCGCCCCACTCGGTGCGGGTGATGATCGCCGGCTGGCTCGACTGCGACTTGCGCGCGCGGGGCTTGGCCTTGGCCTTGCGGCGGAGCAGGCGGCCGGTGAGGTGCCGCGCGGTCCGGGCGGTCGGCTGGGCGCGGACGAAGCGCGCCTTCAGCCCGGTCGCGGAGCCGCGCAGGCGCAGCTGGAAGAGGTCGGCGGTGCCGGTGTAGGCGGGCTCGGTGCCGGCGGGGGCGCGGGCGCCGTCCGGGGCGTGGTCGCCGGCGCCGTGCAGCGGCAGCCACGGGCCCCACGAGCCGCCGCGGCGGCGAGCGCGGACCTGGGCCTCGAGGTGCGAGCCGCGCTTCCAGCGCAGGCCCATCAGGTCGAAGCGGCGGGGCGCCGCGAGGACGTGGCTGGTGCGCCAGCCGCCGGCCGCGTGGGCGCCTTCGTCGGGCAGCGCGAGCTCGAACAGCGAGGTGCCCGCGGCGAAGGCGGAGCGGGGACGCAGCGCGCCGCCGGCGATGGCGGCCGCGCCGAGCCCGAGCGCTTCTCGGCGGTTGAGACGGCGGCGGATCACTTGGTCTCTGAACACGGCATAGCCCGGAAAGGACCGTTCAACGCCTCGCGAAAGGGATCCTGCACGCCCTGGACGAACGTCAGGCCGGCCGCGGGGCGCAGTCGGGGCAGGCGCCGCGAAGCACGACGTCATGCGCCTCGACGGTGTATCCGAGGCGCTTGGCGAGGCCGTCGATGAGCTGCTCGAGCTCCGGGTCCTCGAACGCGTCGAGGCGGCCGCAGCGGTCGCAGATCGCGTGGTGGTGGTGCTCGCCGCTGGGGTCGGCGGGCTCGTAACAGGCGGTGCCGTCGACGTCGACGCGCCGGACGAGCCCCAGCCGGGCCAGCACGTCGACCGCGCGGTACACGCTCGCCAGCCCGACGGCGCGCTGCTCGTCGCGCAGCTTGTCGTGGATCGCCTGGGCGCTGAGGCAGCACTCCTGGCCGGCGAGCAGGTCGAGGACCTCCTCGCGCGCGCCGCCCGCGCGGTGGCCCGAGCGGGTGAGCTCGCGCTGGGCGTGGGCCTGCCAGTCGGTCTGGGCCATCCCGGGAAGGGTAGCGCTCATGAAAACGAGAATCAGTTTCAGTAAGGTGAGCCGCCCCCCGATGCTCCGCCTGCTCCCTCTTCTGTTGCTGCTGCTCGTGCCGCTGGCCGGCTGCGGCAGCGATGACGACGCGCCCGTCGTGGCCACGACCACACAGGTCGCCGATCTCGCGCGCAACGTCGCGGGCTCGCGGCTTGAGGTGGCGGGGATCCTCACGCCGAACGCCGACCCGCACGGCTACGAGCCGCGCGCCCGCGACGTGAAGCGGCTCGTGGGGGCGAAGCTGGTGCTGCGCTCGGGCGGCGAGATCGACGAGTGGCTCGACGAGGCGCGGCGCAGCGCTGGCTCGCACGCGCGGGTCGTCACGCTCGGGCGGGGAACGGGCACGGAGCCGCACTGGTGGCAGGATCCGGAGGCGGCGATCGCGGCGATCCCGCGCATCCGTGCGGCGCTGACGCGGGTCGATCCGGCGGGCCGCCCCGACTTCGACGCCAACGCGGCGCGCTACCTCGGCCGCCTGCGCGCGCTCGACCGCGGGATCGCCTCCTGCGTCGGCACCATCCCGGCCGCGCAGCGCAAGCTCGTCACCACGCACGACGCGCTGGGCGCCTACGCGCGGCGCTACGGGCTGCAGGTGATCGCCACGGTGATCCCGTCGCGCTCCACGCGCGGGCAGGCCTCGGCGGGCGAGACCGCCGACCTGGTGAAGCTGATCCGGCGCGAGCACGTGCCCGCGGTGTTCGCGGAGAGCTCGGTGCGGGCCGACGTGGAGCAGGCGATCGCCGACGAGGCCGGCGCAAAGGTCTCGCCGCCGCTGTACGCCGACTCGCTGGGGCCGAGGGGGTCCAAGGGCGCGACGTATCTGAGTTCGATGGAGGCCAACACGCGCACGATCGTCGGCGCGCTGGGTGGGGATGCGGGGCGGTGCCCGTGAGCACGCTCTCCGCGCCGTACATGCAGCGGGCGATCGTCGAGATCCTGCTCTTGGCGGTTCTCGCGGGCGCCCTGGGCGGGTGGATCGTGCTCCGCCGGCTGGCGTTCTTCACGCACTCCGTGGGCACCGCCGCGTTCCCGGGCCTCGTGGTCGCCGGCGCGTGGGGGATCGCGCCGCAGCTCGCCGCGCTGGCGACCGCGCTCGGCTTCGCGGGCGCGCGCGAGCGGCTCGCGCGCGGGGATGACGAGGACGCCGCGACCGGCATCCTGCTCGTGGGCGCGCTCGCGCTCGGGGCGCTGCTGGCCTCCGACGTCTACCACTCCGGCGCGGGCGTCGACCGGCTGCTGTTCGGGACGCTGATCGGGCTCTCCGCCACCGACCTCGCGCTGACCGCGCTCGCCGCCGTGGGCGCGCTCGTGGCCGGCGGCATGCTGCACCGCGCCTGGCTGGCGCGGGCGTTCGACCCCGACGGCGTGCGCGCGCTCGGGGTCGCGGTCACCGGGCCGGAGCGCGTCCTCCTCGGCTTCGTCGCGGCCGCCGTGATCGTCGCGCTGGCGGCCGTGGGAGCGCTGCTCGTCTCGGTCGTGCTCGTCGTGCCCGCCGCCACCGTGCGGCTGGTCGCCCGCGACCTGCGCCAGCTCCAGCTGGGGACCGGCGCGCTCGCCGCGGTCGAGGGCCTCGCCGCGCTGTGGCTCGCCGATGCGACCAACGTCTCGCCCGGCCCGGCGATGGCGATCGTGGCCGGCGCGGTGTTCGCATGCGTGGCGGTGGCCAGCCGATGACGCTCGTGCGCACGGAAGGGCTCGCCGGCGGCTACCGCGCGGGCGTCGACGCGATCAGCGAGGTCAGCTTCGCCGCCGAGCCCGGCGAGGTCGTCGCCATCCTCGGCCCCAACGGCGGCGGCAAGAGCACGCTCTTCCGCGCGCTGCTCGGCGAGCTGCCGCACCGCCGCGGCACGGTCGAGCTCGCCGGCGCGCCCGCCTACGTGCCCCAGACCGAGCGCGCGCGGCTCGACTTCCCGGTCTCCGCGCTCGACGTCGCGCTGATGGGCGCCTACAGTCGCACGCCGTTCTACCGCCGCCTCGACCGCGGCCCGGGCCTTGCCGCGCTCGCCCGCGTCGGCCTCGAGGACATGGCGGGCGAGCGCTTCGGAGAGCTCTCCGGTGGCCAGCGCCAGCGCGTCCTGATCGCCCGCGCGCTCGTGCAGGACGCGCGGGTGCTGCTGCTCGACGAGCCGCTGTCGGGCGTCGACGCGCGCAGCGCCGCGCGCATCGAGGCGCTGTTCGAGGAGCTGCGAGGGGAGGGGAGGGCGCTGCTCGTGGCGACCCACGACGTCCACCAGGCGCGTGCCTGGCAGCGCGTCCTGTGCCTGCACGGCCGCCAGATCGCGTTCGGGGCGCCCGGGTGCCTGAGCCCCGAGGTCCTGCAGGCCACCTACGGCGGCGAGCTCGTCGTCCTCGCCGACGGCACGACCGCGATCGCCGTCGAGCACCACGAGCACTGATGTTCTCCGACCCCATCACCCGCCGCGCCCTGTTCGAGGTCCTCATCCTCGCCCTCGCCCTCGGCCCGCTGGGCGTGTGGATCCTGCTGCACCGCCAGGCCTACGCGGCCGAGTCGATGAGCCACGGGCTGCTGCCCGGCCTCGTGATCGCGGCGCTGGCCGGCGCGCCGCTCGTGCTCGGCGCCGCCGGCGGCGCGATCGTCGCGGCCGGGACGATCGCGCTCGCCGCCCGCGACGAGCGGATCGGGACCGACATCGGGGTCGCCGTCGCGGTGTCCGTGCTGCTCGGCGTGGGCGCGATGCTCGCGCTGAGCCCCGAGGCGCCGCCGCGGCTCGAGGAGCTGCTGTTCGGCGATCTGCTCGGCATCTCGACCGCCGACCTGCTCGCGGCGGGCGGCCTGGCGCTCGCCACCGGCGTCGCACTCGCCGCCGCCCACCGCCCGCTGGCGCTGACCGCCTTCGACCGCGAGGCGTCGCCCTCGCTCGGCGCCACCGTCGCGCGCTGGGAGACCGCGCTGCTCGTCCTGCTCGGCGTCGGCACGGTCGCCGCCGCACCCGGCCTCGGCAGCCTCCTCCTTGTGGCGCTGATCCTCGCGCCGGCCGCCGCGGCACTACGGGTCACCCGCCGGCTCCCGCCCGCGCTGGCGATCGCCGCCGCGGTCGCCGCCCTCGCGGGCATCGCGGGCCTTGCGCTCTCCTACTACGCCGGGCTCGCCGCGGGCGCGAGCGTCGCGCTGTGTGCCGTGGCTGCGCCCATTCTCGCTCGGCTTGCAACTTAAGATTTAGGCATGCCATAATGTGAGTCGTGCCGGTGCGTGACCCACAGATCTCTTCCGCCGTCGAGGACTACGCGAAGGCCATCTACGCGCTCGAGGCGGTCGGCGACGGCAACGTCACCACGACCGCGATCGCCGAGCGCATGGGCGTCACCGCCGCCTCGGCGTCGGGCATGGTCCGCAAGCTCTGCGAGCTCGATCTCGTCTCCCACGAGCCGTACAAGGGCGTCCAGCTCTCGGCCAAGGGCGCGCGCGTCGCGCTCGAGGTGATCCGCCACCACCGGCTGCTCGAGCTCTACCTGGCCGAGGACCTCGGGGTGCCGTGGGACCGCGTGCACGACGAGGCGGAGGTGCTCGAGCACGTCCTCTCCGAGGAGCTCGAGGACCTGATCGCCGCCAAGCTCGGCGACCCCACGCACGACCCGCACGGCGACCCGATCCCCACCCGCGACCTCGTGATGGAGGAGACGCCGAGCATCGCCCTCTCCGCGCTGGAGCCGGGTGCGAGCGGCACGTTCGTGCGGATCTCCGACGCCGACCCGGCGATGCTCCGCTACCTGGCCGAGCGCGGGATCGGCCCCGGCGCGTGCTTCGAGGTCGTCGACAAGCACCCGTTCGGCGGCCCGGTGTTCGCCACCTTCGGCGACGAGGTCCACGTGCTCGGCGGGCGCCTGGCCGAGGCGATGCGCGTGGAGGTCCCTGCGTGAGCGCCCCGCCGCCCGACACCGCCGCCGTGGCGCTGCGCGCCGACGACGTCATCGCGCCGCCGCACATCAGCGCGCTTCGCATGGCGCGCTCCAAGGGCGCGGTCCGCGGCCGGCTCGCGCTCCTCGGGCCCGCGTTCGTCGCCGCCGTCGCCTACATCGACCCGGGCAACTTCGCCACCAACATCACCGGCGGCGCCAAGTACGGCTACCTGCTGGTGTGGGTGATCGTCGCCGCGAACCTGATGGCGATGCTCGTGCAGTACCTGTCGGCCAAGGTCGGCGTCGCGACGGGCCGCAACCTGCCCGAGCTGGCCCGCGACGCGCTCCCGCGCCGGGTCACCTGGGGCCTGTGGGTCCAGGCCGAGATCATCGCCATCGCGACCGACCTCGCCGAGTTCGTGGGCGCGGCGATCGCGCTGAACCTGCTGTTCGGCGTCCCACCCTTCACGGCCGGCCTGATGACCGCGGTCGTGGCGTTCGCGATCCTCGCGCTGCAGACGCGCGGGTATCGCCGCTTCGAGCTCGCGATCGCCGGCCTGCTGGGGATCGTGCTGCTCGGCTTCCTCTACGACCTCCTGCAGGTCGGGGTCGACGGCCCGGCGTTCGTCAGCGGGCTGGTGCCGCACTTCGACGGCACCGACTCGGTCCTGATCGCCGTCGGCATCCTCGGCGCGACCGTGATGCCGCACGTCGTCTACCTCCACTCCGCGCTCACCCAGGGCCGGATCAAGGCGGAGAACGATGACGAGCGCCACGAGCTCATGCGCTTCCAGCGCCTCGACGTGATGATCGCGATGGGCCTCGCGGGCGTGATCAACCTGACGATGCTGGTCGTCGCCGCCCAGCTCTTCCACGACAGCGGGCATACCTCGATCGACTCGATCGAGGGCGCGCACGCCGGGCTCAACACGCTGCTCGGCGGCGGCGCCGCGCTCGCCTTCGCGGTCGCGCTGCTGGCCTCCGGGCTGTCGAGCTCGAGCGTCGGCACGTTCGCCGGCCAGGTCGTGATGCAGGGCTTCATCAACTTCCGCATCCCGCTCTTCCTGCGCCGCGCGATCACCATGACGCCCGCGCTGATCGTGCTCGCGAGCGGCGCCAACACGACCGACGTGCTCGTGCTCTCGCAGGTGGTCCTGAGCTTCGGCATCCCGTTCGCGCTCGTGCCGATGATCCTGCTGACCCGCCGCCCCGACCTGATGGGCGCGCTCGTCAACCGCAAGCTCACCACCGTGATCGCCTCGATCGTGGCGGCGATGATCATCAGCCTGAACATCTTCCTGCTGTGGGAGACGTTCACCTGAGTTGACGCGCCTCGGGCTGTCGGGGAGCATCCGGCGGTCGATGCGCGAGAAGACGAGGGCACGGGAGGAGCATCCGGAGGGCGACGAGCTCCGGCGCGCGAACGGCCACGCTCGCCGCGCCGATGAGCACGGACCCCCTCGCCGCCCCGCGCACTACGCCGCGGCGCGGCCGTCCAAACGCCCGCGCGGTCGCGTCGCCAAGGGCTTCGCGCGCGTGATCGGACTGCTCGCCACCGCCGTGCTGCTGGCGGTCGGCGTGACCGTAGTTCTCATGGTGACTCGTGATGGCGGAGGCACCGACCCGCCGGAGACGTTCGCGCAGCCGAACCCGACTCCGGCGCCGAAGAAGCAGGCGTCGAAGCCGAAGCAGCCGAAGCTCACGCCGGCCCAGCGCGCGTCGCGCGCCGCCGCCGTCAAGCAGATCCGCGGCCAGGGCTTCGAGCCCGTCTCGCTCGCCGACTACAGGACGGGCCAGAGCCTGCGCGTGATCGTCGGCAAGCCGAAGAAGTCGACCGGCGTCCGCGGCCGCCGCGCGTTCTTCTTCGTCCGCCGCGACTACCTCGGCACCGACGCCGCCTCGCCCAGCCTGCGCGTGAAGGTGCTGCGACAGCGCGACGGCGTGATCACGCTCGGCTACCGGCTCTACCTGTCCGGCGACAAGCCGTCGAGCCCGACCGGCGAGCTGGCCAAGGTGCGCTTCACGATCTCCGACGGGCGGCTCGTCCCGCAGGACCAGATCCCGCCGTCCTCCAGCCGCCTGCCGCCGTCGTAGCCTGGACGGCGCCATGTGCGGGCGCTACACACTCACGCAGGTCGGGCCGCGGCTGGTCGGCGAGCGTTTTGAGCTCGGCGAGGCCGAGATCGAGCCGGCGACGCTCGGGCGCTTCAACGTGTGCCCGACGGAGGACATCCTCGTGGTGACCCACAAGGGGCCGCGCGCGGTGCGCTGGGGGCTCGTGCCGTCGTACTCGAAGGCGCTCAACAACAGCCCGCTGATGATCAACGCGCGGGCCGAGAGCGTGGCGTCGAAGCAGGTGTTCGCGCGGCTGCTGGAGCGGCCGGAGCGGCGCTGCCTGGTGATCGCCGACGGCTGGTACGAGTGGCTGAAGTCGGAGAAGAAGGGCGAGCCGCGCGTGCCGTTCCGCTACACGATCGACGGCGGGGAGCTGTTCGCGTTCGCGGGGCTCTGCGACGTCGCCAAGATCGACGGCGAGTGGGTCCCGTCGGCGACGATCCTCACGACGACCGCGAACGCGATCTCCGCGCCGGTCCACGACCGCATGCCGGTGGTGCTGGGCGGCCCGGACGAGGAGGCCGCGTGGATGCAGGGCGGCGACCTCGAGCTGCTGGGCCCGATCGCCAGCGAACGCACGTCGGTCGCGCCCGCCAACCCGGCGGTCAACAAGGCCGGGGTTGAGGGACCTGAGCTGATCGTCGCGCCCGCGGCCTAACCTTCCGCGCCATGCTCAAGCCTCTCGCACTGCTCCCGGTCCTGTTCTCGCTGCTGCTCGCCGCCCCCGCGGGCGCGGTCATCGTTCCTGGGAAGGGCATGGCCGGCGCGAAGCTCGGCCAGTGCATCGAGGACGTCGTGGCCAAGCTCGGCCCGCCGGATAAGACGTTCGGCAAGACCGAGCCGACGGGCGAGTTCGTGGAGACCTACACGTACGACAAGCTCGCCATCAAGATCCGCTTCTTCCGCGGTCCGGGCGAGTGCCTCGTGGCGGGCGAGTTCTTCACCGCGGCGGGCAAGGAGCGGACGGCCGAGGGCGTCGGCAAGCGCACCTCGCGCCGGATCCTCAAGAAGAAGCTCAAGCACGTGAAGTGCGAGACGTTCCGCCAGGGCAAGCGCACGATCCGCTCTTGCCACATCGGCAGGTTCGAGCCGGCCAAGCGCGTCACCGAGTTCCGGATGACCTCGAAGTGGCGGGTCGGCACGATCAGCGTGCGGGTCGTCAGCGACTAGGGCTTGACGAACTCCGCGCGCTCGCGCTCGCACGGCTCGCGCGCGTCGCAGCCGGGCAGGTGGTCGTTGACCAGGCCCATCGCCTGCATGAACGCGTAGACGGTCGTGGGTCCGACGAAGCGCCAGCCGCGCTGCTTGAGGTCGCGGGCGAGGGGCTTCGGGTCGTCATAACTCCAGACGAAGTGAGCGAGGGACTGCTCCTGGATGAGCTCGACCGCGCGCTGGGCGTTGTTGATCGTCGCCTCGATCTTGCCGCGGTGGCGGACGATGCCGGCGTCCTGGAGCAGGCGCTCGACGTCTTCGTCCGTGAAGCGAGCGACCTGGTGGAAGTCGAAGCCCTTGAACGCGGCGCGGAACGCCTCGCGCTTGCGCAGGATCGTCAGCCACGAGAGGCCGGACTGGAAGCCCTCGAGGCACAGCTTCTCGAACAGACGCGTGTCGTCGGAGACCGGGCGGCCCCACTCGTCGTCGTGGTAGACGCGGTAGTCCGGGGTCGAGTCGCCCCAGGCGCAGCGGACGATCCCGTCGTCGCCGTGCGCGAGGCCTTCCGGCATCAGGCGGTGGCGGCGGCCCGGGGGTCGCGGACGGTGTCGAGCGCCGCGAGCAGCTGAGCGTTGAACTCGTCGGCCCTGACGATGACGGCGCCGTGGTCGCCGTGGACCTCGAAGATGGGCGCGGAGAGCGCGGCGGCGAGCGCGCGCTGCTTGGCCGGCGGGACCGCGGTGTCGTGGGTGGTCAGGAGGATCGCCCGCGGCGCGTCGAGCCCGGCGATCCAGGTGGTCGCGTCGTAGCGGCCGAGCTCGCGGCCGGCCTCGGCGAGGTCGACCGAGTTGCCGCGGCTGAGCTCCGCGGCGACCCACGTCGTGATCGGCGAGTTCGGGAAGCCGCCGGCTCTGAGCCCGCGCTGCCAGGCCGTCTCGGGCGCGAGGCCGAGCACGAGCCGCAGCGCCGCCATCGTGCGCCAGAACGCCTTCATGCGCGGGGTGCTCCAGTCGAGCGCCGTGGCGCCGAGGACGAGCCCGGTGACGAGCTTCGGGTGATCGCGGGCGAGGATCGAGGCGATCGGCCCGCCCATGCTGTAGCCGACCGCCAGCACCGGTTGGATCTTGAGGTGCGCGAGCAGCGCGGCGGCGTCGTCGGCGCAGGCCTTGAGCGTGAACGGCTCGGCGGTGCGGATGCCGCGCCCGTGGCCGCGGTGGTCGACCGCCAGGACCCGGTAGCCGGCCTCCTCGAGCGCGCCGTAGGTCATGTACCAGTTGAGGTCGGCCGAGAACATCCAGCCGTGCAGGAGCAGGACGGGCGGGCCGTCGCCGCCGCTGTCGCGCAGGAACATCTCCCCGCGCCCGGGCACGTGGATGACGCAGCCGCGGGGCAGCGGGACGGGCGGCTCGGGGGCCCAGGTCGGCATCGGCGGAGCCTAGTGGGTCTTCTCGTGACGTCGCACGCGAAAGACCGGGCGCCGGCGCCGCCAGGCAAGGACGCAGACCCGAAGGAATACCCCTGGTATTTCGAGTGGTCGAGGACGCCGCCTGGCGGTGATCGGCGACCGCCGATTTCGGGTGGGACGTTGCGGGAAGGCCCGCTGGCTACCGTGGTGGTCCATGGCCGCACCCAACACGTTCGAGGGAGCCCGGTTGGACCGGGTGACGGCGCGGCGGCGGGATCGGGATTGGGTGGCCGCGCAGGCGGCGGATCCTGCGAGCCGGGCGGTCGTCGCCGGGCCCGACGGGGTGCTCACCGACGGGGACGCTCTGGCGCTGGTGCCTCTGGACGGGCAGGGCGAGCCGCTGCTGCTGGGGGTGCAGGACGGGCGAGCGCTGTTCGCGGTCGACGGCGAGGGGCGCGCTGACCTCGTGAGCGTGCGCGAGATCGCGCCGGCACTGGCGCAGGACGAGGGAGGGCTGCTGGCGTACGCGGCGGCGTTGCTGAACTGGCACCGGCGGCACCGCTTCTGCAGCGTCTGCGGGACGGCTTCGGAGGTGCGGGAAGCCGGGCTGCTGCGCGTGTGCCCGGCGTGCGGCGCCGAGCACCACCCGCGCACGGATCCGGTCGTGATCATGCTCGTGGTCGACGGGGAGCGGGACCGCGTGCTGCTGGGACGCCAGGCGGCGTGGCCGGCGGGGCGCTACTCGGCGCTGGCGGGGTTCGTCGAGCCGGGCGAGTCGTTGGAGGACGCCGTCGCGCGCGAGGTATTCGAGGAATCGGGAGTGGAAGTAGGGGACGCGCGTTATGTCTCCTCGCAGCCGTGGCCGTTCCCGAGCTCGCTGATGCTCGGGTTCGAGGCCTCGTACGTGGGTGGAGAGGAGGTCGCGGCGGACGGCGAGCTCGAGGACGCGCGCTGGTTCACGCGGGCGGAGCTCGTCGACGCGGCCGCGGAGCGCGGCGAGTATCTGCTCCCTCCGCCGCTGGCGATCGCCCGGCGCCTGATCGACGGCTGGCTCGCAGCGGAGCGGTGATCGACGCCGCCGCGGTCCGCTCCTGGTGCCTGGCGCGGCCGGGTGTGACCGAGGAACGGCCGTTCGGGCCGCAGACGACGGTTTTCAAGGTCGAGGGCAAGGTGTTCCTGCTGAGCGCGCTCGATCGGACGCCGCTGGAGGTCTCATTGAAGTGCGAGCCGCCGCTGGCCGAGCAGCTGCGCCGCGACTTCCCCGCCACCGTCCGCCCGGGCTACCACCTCAACAAGCGCCACTGGAACACCGTGCTCTGCGACGGCTCGCTGCCTGACCAGATGATCATCGACATGGTCGAGGACTCCTACGACCTCGTCGTCGAGAAGCTCCCGCGCGCGACACGGGACGCGCTCGGTTGGTTGCCGGGGTAGAGCGGCCGCAACCTGTCTGCAACCCACGGACCTCGCTCGGACGAGCATAACGCAGGTACGACGAGGTCGACGCGGCCGTGTCTGCCTCGGTTGCCGGGCAGATCACCGGAGGCGACATAACGTGCGGATACCTGTCGGCGACCGCTTGCAAGGTAGTCGCGGAGTGCCTCGGAGGAGCTCGGCGCGGGTGACGACGATGGCCGGGCGGACGTCGAAGCGGCGCCGCGCGTGACCGCTGCAACGAGCCAAGCCCGCTTGTCGCGCAGCCATTCGAGGAGCGGCGTGTCGTCGTCGCGGACCCGCAGCGACATCAGGCAGCGGAACGATCGACCGCCGTTGGCCTCGGCGATGCCGAAATGCCCCTCGCCTCGATGAAGCCCGCTACGAAATGGCCCTCAGCTTCCGAAATCGCACGAAACACCTGCAAAGCGTAGCCTTCGGAGCGGCGGAACTCTCGTTCGTTGTTTACCTAATACGCCTTATCGAGCATGCAAGCTGCATTCGTGTAGGGCCGTTCACGAGACCGCGCTCAACGCTGAACTGAGGCACCCCCCGCCGACGCCGCGAAGCGTGAACGGCCTCACGATCACCGACGGCCGGTCGCTCGAGGATCGCGACTGCGCACGGGGCTCCAATCGCGTGAGTCGTGGCTTGCGTTGATGCCGGACGCCGTGCGGCCGACGGGTCAGTCAGGCCGTGCGCGCCTGGGCCCGGCGTTATGGAACTTCTACCCCGACCAACGTGTCGAGCAGTTCGGCGTCCCACGCGCCTCGCTCGAGGTCGTAGGCGCCGAACTCGGTCGCGAGGTCCCAATACGCCCACGGGATCCCGAGGCGTTCGAGCTCGTGCCGCACCCACGCCGTCCAGCGCAGCCGCGAGGCCCGGTCGGCCGCCGTCACGACGCCGAACTCGCCGAAATAGAGCGGCACGCCGCGCTCGGTCGCCCATGCAACGGCCTCCGAGAGGTCCGCGGTGACGGCCGCGCGGTCGGCGGCCGTGCCCCAGGTGGCGCCGAGCCAGGCGTCCGCGCCCGGCAGCCAGCCCGCTCCCTGGTGCGTGAAGCGAAAGGGCTCGTAGTAGTGGACCGTGGCCACCAGCCGGTCGTCCGCGGGCAGCTCGAGCTGCCGCAGCCCGGCGACGCTGCTCGCGTCCGCGCCGCCCACCACGACCAAGCGATCGGAATCGACCTCGCGCACCGACGCCAGAACCGCCGGGAGCAACCCGTTCCAGTCCGCCGCGCTCATGAGCGGCTCGTTCAGCAGCTCGAAGGCCAGCTCACCGCGAACGCCGAGGAACTGAGTCGCGATGCCGCGCCACAACTCGGCCAGCCGCCCCGCCGCGCCGTACCCCTCCGCCATGGCCTCGTCGTCGTGGTGGTTGGTGACGACGACGGAGAGACCCCGTGTCACCGCTGCCTCGACGACCTCCGCGACCTCCGCGAGGCTTGCGTTCGCCCACCGCACCGGCAGCCGAACGCCCGAGAAGCCGGCCGCCGCGATCGCGTCCAGCACCTCCGGCCCGACCTGCCATCCCGGCAGGCCGTCGCGGCGGTCGAACGCCCCGCCGACGTTGATCCCGCGTTCCATCAGGAGAGCGCGCGAGCGAGCACCTCGACGAGCCGCCGGGTCGTGGACCCGTCGGCGGCGCCATGGAACGGGTTGAACTCGGTGACGGTCAGCGCGCGGAAGCGCGGGTCGGCCGTGAGGACGCGCAGGGCGTTGGCGGCGGCGTCGAGCGTGACCCCCTCGCGGTCGGTGTTCTCGGCCAGCGGCGCGTCGAGGAAGTGGACGAGGTCGACGTCGAAGTGCACGGCGACGGCGTCGCATCCTTCGAGCGCGCCGAGTGCCTGCGCGGCGGCGCCCGCGGGATCCGCGCCGAGGGCGTCGACATCGACGACCGCCAGACCACGCTGCTCGATCGTCGCCTGCTCGAACTCGGTGCCGGGCTTGATGCCGAGGAAGACGAGCTGGTCGTCGTCGAGCAGCGGCCGCGAGGACCCGATGCCGGCGAGCTCGCTCTCGGCTCCGTCGACGTCCAGCAGGTGCGCGACCCCCATCCAGTCCAGGGCGCCGTCGACGACGCTCGAGGGGACGTTGAGGTCGGCGTGCAGGTCGAGGTAGACCAGCCCGAGCCTCTCCACCCGGTCGCGCAACCCCGCGACGGTGCCGAGCTCAACCGTGCAATCGCCGCCGAGCACGAGCACCGTGCTGTCCGCCCCGGCGACAAGCGCGGCCACCTGTCGCGCCCGGTCGGCCACGGCGCCCAGGTTCGCGGCGCGCGGGCGATCCGGGTCAGGCGCCCAGCGGAACGCCTCCACGTCACCCGCGTCCTTCACCTCGACACCGCCGGCCACCAGCGCGTCGAGCAGCCCCGCCTCGCGCAGCGCCCGCGGCCCCTCCTCCTGCCCCGGCGCATAGGCGCCCGCGCTGGTGGGAGCTCCCACGATCGTCACCCGGGTCACTTGACCATCATCTCGATCCCGCCCGCCGTTAGGCTTTGCCCACGGCGGATCGCCCACTCGGCCTGGGAGCCCGCAAGGAGCTCCAGCCGCGGCAACGCGCCGGCCCAGCGCCGGCGGCCTGTCCAGGCGGCCGGGAGTGTCACGCCGCCCAGGCAAGACACCAAAGTCCTGGGACGAAGTAGTTAGTGGTGATCCATGACCGGCACGGAGGGCCCCGCACCAGCGGGGCTTTCGTGTCTCTCCGCGCGCAGCCGGCGGTCGGTCGAGGTCGGCGGCAAAGACAGCGCGAGCAGCAGCGCCGGCAGCGGCGTCAGCGCGATCACCCACAGCGTCGTGTCCAGGCTCGTGGCGTCGGCGAGCGCGCCCAGCGCCGCCGCGGCGACGCCGCCGAACCCGATCGCGGCGCCGAGCATGATCCCCGAGGCGAGCCCGAGCCGGCTCGGCATGTACTCCTGGCCCATCACGACCGTGACCGAGAAGTTCGAGATCACCACGAAGCCGATGCCGACCAGCAGCGCGGTCGCCGGCCAGCGCCCCACGAGCAGGAACGCGACGAGCAGCGGGCACAGCAGCGCCATCGAGCCCACGAGGATCACCCGCCGCCCGATCCGGTCCATCAGCCGCCCGCCCACGTAGGTCCCGCCCGCGCCCGCGACGAGCATCACCGACAGCGCCGCGTTGCCGGCCGCCTCGCTCGTCCCCAGCTGGTGCGCGAAGTAGACCGGCACGAACGCCTGCAGGCCGAAGAACACGACCGAGCGCAGCCCGACCACCGAGCCGAGTCGCGCGAACGGGCCGATGAGATCCGGGTCGTGGCGCCCGTTGCCGTTCACAGAGCCGGCGCGCGCGGCCGGAGCGAACGTCCGCAGCCGCGCCAGCTCCGCCAGCAGCAGCCCCGCGCCCAGCCACAGCGGGATCAGCGCCAGCGCGGTGCCGTGCAGCCCGAACGCCAGTACCGCCGGCGTCATCAGCAGCGGCCCCAGGGCGAAGCCCGCGTTGCCGCCCAGCGAGAACATGCTCATCCCGCGCCCCCGCTCCCCGCGCGACACGTAGTTCGCGTAGCGCGCCCCCTCGGGATGGAACGCCGCCACGCCCAGCCCGCTCACCGCCACGGCGGCGACGGTCGCCGGGTACGACTCCGTCCAGCCCACGCACGCCAGCCCCAGCCCGCCCACGAACAGCCCCGCCGGCATCAGCCACGGCAGCGCGAGCCGGTCCGACGCGACCCCGAACACGGGCTGGATGAGGGACGAGCCGACGCTCGAAGCCAGCACCAGCGCTCCCGCCGCCGCGTAGGAGTAGCCGCGCTCCGCGATCAGGAACGGGATCAGCGCCGGGATCGAGCCCTGCAGGAAGTCGGCCCACAGGTGGCCGGTGGCGAGCACCGCCAGCCCGCGGCGATCGCGCATCAGGCCGCCGCCTGCACCTGGCGGATGATCGCGTCGGCGGTCGGCGGCCGCAGCTCGGCGAACGCGAACCGCCGCCCGTCGTCGGCCTCCACCCGCAGCACGGCCACGCGCCGCCGCGGGCGCCGCAGCTGCGAGCGGATCGAGGCGATCCGCGAGAAGCGCAGCCACCCCACGCGCGCGGTCACGACGTCGTCGAGCAGCCACAGCAGGCGCCGGTCGGTCACCACCAGCACCGCCCGCGCACTCGACCAGGTTGAGGTCGGAGTGACCAGGCGGACCTCCTCGCCGGCCTCGAGCGCCTCCAGCAGCTCGGCCCCCAGAGCGCGGCGCACCGCGTTCGAGACGTCCTTCACGGGCGCGCGCGGCGGCGCCGGGCTCTCCCCGCCCGCCCGCAACAGGTCGTAGGCCGCGTTGACCTGCGCCATCCGCCGCGCCGACTCCTCGTCGGGGTTGCGGTCCGGGTGCCAGCGCTTGGCCTGCGAGCGGTAGGCGGCCGCGAGCTCGTCGGCGGGCGCGCCGGGCCTGACGCCGAGGACCGCGTACGGATCGTCCATCGTCGAGCTCACCAGGCCAGCGCCTCCCCGTCGCGGAAGAACCCGCCGGTCGGCCCGTCCGGCCCCAGCCGCGCCGCCCACAGCACGCTCGCCGCGCCCTCCTCGACCGAACGCGAGGCCGACGCGCCGCCCATGTCGGTGCGCACCCAGCCCGGGCAGACCGAGTTGACGAGGATCCCCTCGCTCTCGAGCTCGATCGCGAGCAGCCGCGTGATCGCGTTCAACGCCGTCTTGCTGACGTTGTAGGCCGGCATACCCGCGTCATCGGGCATCGTCTCGAGCGAGCCTGCCTGCGACGAGACGTTGACGATCCGCCCGCCCCGGCTCATGTGCGGGATCGCCGCCACCGCCAGCCGCCAGGCGCCGAGCGCGTTGGTCTGCCACGCCCGCTCGGCGAGCTCGAAGTCCATCCGCGCCGCGCGGCCGCCCGGGTAGATGCCGGCGTTGTTGACGAGCACCTCCAGTGGCTCGAACGGGACCCGCGCGATCGACTCGGGATCCGTCACGTCGAGCTCGATCGGCGTTATGCCAAGCCCGCCCACGTCCCCCATCGCGTCGAGCGAGCGCGTCCCGGCCAGCACGCGATAGCCGTCGCGCGCCAGCGAGCGCGCGACCTCGAGGCCGATCCCGCGGTTGGCGCCGCTGACAAGTGCGAGCTTCACGCCCGACATTCAAGCGCGGGATACTCCGCGGCATGCGATTCCCCGGAGTCATCCCTGCCGTCACCACCCCGTTCGACGCCCACGGGGAGGTCGATCTCGACGCACTCAAAGGCAACGCCCGCTCGCTGCTCGACGCCGGGCTGACCGGCCTGGTCGGCAACGGCACGATGGGCGAGGCCGGCAGCCTGTCGGCGGCCGAGCGCCGCACCGTCATCGAGGCGCTCGTGGACGCCGCGGGCGGCCGCGCGACCGTGACCGCCGGCGTCTCCGCCCAGAACCCCGAGGCCGCGGTCGCCTACGCGCGCGACGCCGCCGCTGCGGGAGCGGGTGCCGTGATGCTGCTGCCACCGCTGCTCTACGGCGGCGACGAGCGCGAGGTGCTCGCCTTCTTCGCGGCCGTGGCGGCGACCACCGACCTGCCGATCATGGTCTACAACAACCCCGTCGCGAGCGGCGGGACCGACCTGCTGCCGGGCTTCATCCTGCGGCTCGCGCGCGAGGTCGACCCCGTCGTGGCGGTCAAGGAGTGCTCGGGCGACGCGCGGCGGATCGCGGCGCTGACCGCCTCCGACCTGGAGGTTCTGGTGGGCGGCGACGACTGGGCGCTCGAGGGGTTCGCCGCCGGCGCCACCGGCTGGATCTCCGGGGTCTCGAACGTGGCGCCCGAGGAGTGCGTCGCGCTGCAGCGCCATGTGGTCGACGGCGAGCTCGAGGCCGCGCGCGAGATCAACACGCGCATCCTCCCGCTCGCGCGGCTCGACATGACGCCCAAGCTCGTCCAGTACTTCAAGGCGGCGCAGGACGCGGTCGGCCGCGTCGGCGGGCCCTGCCGGCCGCCGCGGATGGAGCTCACGGCCGAGGAGCGCGCGATCCTCGACGCCGCGCTCGGCGCGCTGCGCGGCCAGGAGGTCGCCGCTTGAGGGCGGCGCGCGTCTTCGCCGCCGTCGACTCGCACACCGAGGGCATGCCGACCCGCGTCGTCACCGGCGGCGTGGGCCCGCTGCCCGGCGCGACGATGCTCGAGCGCAAGGCCCACTTCGAGGCCGAGCTGGACGATCTGCGGCGGCTGCTGATGCGCGAGCCCCGCGGGCACGGCGCAATGTCGGGCGCGATCCTCCAGCCCCCGACCCGCGACGACGCCGACTGGGGCGTCCTATTCATCGAGGTCTCCGGCTGCCTGCCGATGTGCGGGCACGGAACGATCGGGGTCGCGACCGTGCTGGTGGAGACGGGGATGGTGGCGGTCACCGAGCCGGAGACGGTGATCCGGCTCGACACGCCCGCCGGGCTGGTCGAGGTGCGGGTGGCGGTGAGCGAGGGCGCCGCGACGGCGGTGACACTGCGCAACGTGCCCGCGTTCCTGGAGCGGCGCGACGCGATCGTGGAGCTGCCGGACGGGCCGCTCGTCTACGACCTCGCGTTCGGCGGCAACTTCTACGCGATCGTCGACGCCGCGACGCTGGAGCTCGAGGTCGACCCCGAGCGCGCGCCGGAGCTGATCGACGCGGGCGCGCGCGTGATGGCCGCGATTGAGGCCCAGGACCGCCCCGTGCATCCGGCGGACGAGCGGATCGCCGGCCTGCGCCACGTCATCTTCACCGCGCCCGGCCACGACGGCGCCGACGCCCGCGCGGCCGTCTCGATCCACCCGGGCTGGCTCGACCGCTCGCCCTGCGGCACCGGCACGAGCGCGCGGATGGCGCAGCTGCACGCCCGCGGCGAGCTGGCGCTGAACACCGACTTCGTGCACGAGTCGGTGATCGGGACGCGGTTCACCGGCCGGCTGGTCGGCGAGACCGAGGTGGGCGGCCGTGCCGCAGTCATCCCCGAGATCACCGGCCGCGCGTGGATCACCGGGATGGGCCAGTACCTGCTCGACCCGAGCGACCCCTTCCCCGCCGGGTTCACGCTCTGAAGGGGTCAGACCCCTTGAGGCGGGTTGAGGGTTGAGGGTCGCGGTGGTGGGCGCCGGCATCGTCGGCGCCGCGACCGCGCGGGCGCTTGCCCGGCGGGGCGTCGAGGTCGAACTCATCGACGCCGGCGAGGTCTCCGGCGGCACCACCGGGCTCGGCGAGGGCAACGTGCTGTGCGCGGACAAGGACGCGGGGCCGGAACTCGACCTCGCGGTCCTCGGCCGCGCCGCCTACGACGAGATCGAGGCCGCGTACGGCGAGCGGGCGGGTATCCGGCGCAAGGGCGCGCTGATCGTCCACCGTACCGAGGCCGGGCTGGCCGCCGAGCCGGACCGGATCGAGCGCCTGCGCGCGGGCGGCGTGGAGTGCGAGCTGCTCGAGCCCGGCCAGGCGCGCGCGCTCGAGCCCGCGCTGGGCCAGGTGCTCGGCGCGACCTGGGTCCCCGGCGACCTCCAGTGCGATCCGCGCGCGACCGCCCGCGCGATGGCCGAGGAGCCCGGCATCACGATCCGGACCCACACCCGGGTGGAGGAGCTCGGCGAGCTGCAAGCCGACGAGGTCGTCCTCGCGGCCGGCCCCTGGAGCGCGGAGCTCGCGCGCAACGCCGGCCTCCACCTCCCGCTCGAGCCGCGCAAGGGCCAGCTCGTCCGGCTCAGCGGGCGGCTCGAGATCCGCCACAAGGTCGTCGACGGCGGCTACCTCGCCGCGGTGGCGGCCGCCGACGCCGAGCTGCAGGTCTCGACGGTGATCGAGACGACGCTCGACGGCCACGTGCTCGTCGGGTCGAGCCGGGAGCGCAAGGGCTTCGACACGAGCGTGGACCCGGCGGTCAGCGCACGGCTGCTGGAGGAGGCGGCCCGCATCATCCCCGCGGTCAGGTCGCTGGAGCCGAACAGCGCGTGGGCCGGCCTGCGCCCCTGGCTCCCCGACGGGCTCCCCGCGATCGGGCGCTCGCGAACCGGCATCTGGGTAGCGACCGGCCACGAGGGCGCGGGCGTCGGGCTCGGCCCGATCACCGGCGAGCTGATCGCCGCGGCAATCAGCGGGGAGCGGCTGCCGCTTGACCTGTCGCCGTTCGACCCGGACCGCTTTGCGCGGAGGGAACGCGCCACAGCGCCCCGTCCCCCAGCGACTCCCGGATGACGCGGCCCTCGGCCACGTGCTCGATCAGCGCGAGTTCGGCGCTCTCGGGGTCCGGCTCGTTCTTGTCGTGGTTCATGACCGCCGCCACCTCGTAGGTGGTCAGCCCGTAGTCGAACGCCTCGAGCGCCTCGAGCGGGTCCTGCGGCGGCGGCGTGCGCTCGAGCTGCGGAGCGAGGTTGGCGAGCACGACGTCGTAGGCCTCGATGTGCTGGAAGCCGCCGGCCTCGAGGCGCCGGCCCTCGTGCTCGAAGATCAGCGACGGCGCCGTGTAGCGCACCTGACCGTCGGTACGCGCGGCCTTGCCCTGCGCCTCGGTCGGCGTGCCCTCGGCGGTGCGCGCCTCGGCGCGGTCGGCCTGGTATGCGGCCTCGACCTCGTCCGAGCCGATGGCGCCCAGGATCGCGTCGACGTCGAGCCCTTCGACCCGCGAGAGCGCGACCGCGAGGTCGTCGTGGTCCTCCATCACCAGCGGCGTGGTGAACCAGCCGAACTGCAGCGCGCGGAACACCGCGTGCTCGAGCTCGGGCGCCTGCAGGCGGGTCGCCACGATCGCGCGGCACGCCTGGCCGGTCGCGGTGACGCGGGGCCGCGGCTGGGTCGCGAACGGCATGCCGCGGCGGCGGAAGGTCACGTAGCCGCGGGCCGAGCCCGCCGGCGAGTAGCCGCGGCGGATGTACTGCTCGGCGTCCTCGGTCAGCCCGATGGTGACGAGCCGCCACTGCAGCTGGGCGCCGTAGCGCCAGCGCAGCACGGCATGCGCGGGTGACGCCGAGTACGCCCACGGGCACCCCGGATCAGAGAAATGGGTGACCTGCACCTCCACGACCTCGAGGCTATCAAGGTGCACGCGCAACTATCCTCGCGCAGCGTGGAGCTGCCCGACTGCCTGTACGAGCCCGACGGGGACACGTTCGTCCCCACCGGGCTGACCCGCGGCCCGTGGGACCGCAACTTCCAGCACGCCGGCCCGCCCGCCGCGCTGCTCGCCCGCGCCGTCGAGCTCACGGGTCAGGTCGAGCCCGGCCAGGCCGGCCGGCTCGCCTACGACATCCTCCGCCCCGTCCCGCTCGCGCCGCACCGGATCGAGACGCGCACCGTCCGCCCCGGCCGCAACGTCGAGCAGATCGAGGCCACGCTGCTCGACGCCGGGAGCGGCGATGCGCTGATGCGGCTGAGCGCGTGGCGCCTGCGCGCCGAGAAGCTCGACCTGCCCGGCGGACTCGGCGAGCCCGAGCCGCCCCCTCCCCCACCTTCCGAGGGCACGAGCTCGCTGCCCGAGTTCTGGACCGAGCCGGTCGCCTACCACGCCGCGCTCGACTGGCGCTTCACCCACGGCGAGTTCGACGCCCCCGGGCCGGCGGCGTGCTGGACGCGTCTGAAGGTGCCGCTCGTGCGCGGCGAGCCGGCCACCCCGCTCGAGCGGCTGCTGGTGATGGCCGACGCTGCCAGCGGCATCTCCCACGTGCTCGACTGGCAGGAGTGGGTGTTCATCAACGTCGAGCTCGGCATCCACCTGGAGCGCCCGCCGGAGGGCGAGTGGATGGCGATGGACGCGACGACTCGGCTGGGCCCGAGCGGTGCCGGATCGTGCACCAGCGTCCTGTCCGATGAGCGCGGTCGCGTCGGGGTGTCAACACAGGCTTTACGAGTGGCGAAACAGAGGTAGTGTTCGCAGTGGAGTGACCCTGACGGGCTGGATTTTCATGGTCGGGCTGCGCGTGTTCGACATCGGCGCGCTTGTCGTCTGGCTGGTCTGGTTCTTCAAGCTGCGCGACGACGAGGACGAGGACGGCGGCGGCGGCCCCGGTGGCGGTGGCCGCGGACCCGACGGCGGCCCTCCGCTGCCCGACGCCGGCCCCTGGCCGCACCGACGGCGTGACCATCTCGGTGATCTCTCCCCGAGCTTGTTGACTAGGTCGACCAGGTTTGCCAGGTTTGGCAGATGGCCCGGCTCACCCCAGACCCCACCTTCTACGCCTCGCCGTCGGACGCAGCCAGCGCCCCCGCCGAGACGCACGCATACGTCGTCGCGCTGAACACCGGCACGAACGGCGACAGCGCACCTGACGCGCTGACCGTTCTCGACCTCGAGGCCGGCTCCCCCACCTACGGCCAGCTCGTCGGCCGCCTCGACATGCCCAACGTCGGCGACGAGCTCCACCACTTCGGCTGGAACGCCTGCTCGTCCGCGCTGTGCCCGTGGGCCGCGCACCCGCACATCGAGCGTCGCTACCTGCTCGTGCCGGGCCTGCGCTCGTCGCGGATCCACATCGTCGACGTCAAGGACGACCCGCACAACCCGACGCTCACGAAGGTCATCGAGGCCGAGGAGATCGCGTCGAAGACCGGCTACTCGCGGCCGCACACGATCCACTGCGGCCCCGACGGGATCTACGTCTCCGCGCTCGGCGCCCCCGACGGCAACGGCCCGGGCGGCATCTTCCTGCTCGACCACGACAACTTCTCGGTGAAGGGCGCGTGGGAGCAGGACCGCGGGCCGCAGGAGCTGGCCTACGACTTCTGGTGGCACCTCAACCAGGGCACGGTCATCACCTCCGAGTGGGGCACGCCGAACATGGTCGAGGGCGGCCTGAACCCGGAGCTGCTGCTGAGCAACCAGTACGGCCACAAGCTCCACATCTGGGATCTCGAGAAGCGCAAGCACATCCAGGAGATCGACCTCGGCGCGGAGCACCAGATGGTGCTCGAGCTGCGGCCGGCGCACGACCCGCGCAAGGCCTACGGGTTCGTCGGTGTGGTCGCCTCGACCGCCGACCTCACCGCCTCGGTGTGGCTGTGGGAGCGCAACCCGGACGGCACGTTCAAGGCCGAGAAGGTCATCACGATCCCGCCGGAGCCGGCCGAGACCGAGCAGCTCCCGCCCGCGCTGCAGCCGTTCGGCGCCGTGCCGCCGCTGGTCACCGACATCGCGCTCTCCGTCGACGACCAGTCGCTGGTCGTGTCCTGCTGGGGCACCGGCGAGCTCAAGCGCTACGACGTCTCGGACCCGCGCAACCCGCGCGAGACCGGCTCGGTGCGCCTCGGCGGCATCGTCGAGCGCGCGGCGCACCCCGCGGCCGGCGCCCTCAACGGCGGCCCGCAGATGGTCGAGCTGTCGCGCGACGGCAAGCGCGTGTACCTGACGAACTCGCTCTACGCCTCGTGGGACGCGCAGTTCTACCCCGACGGGATCGACGGCTGGCTGGTCAAGCTCGACGCCGGCGAGGACGGCTCGCTGACGCTCGACCCCGACCTGTTCGTCGAGTACAGCGGCGAGCGGCCGCACCAGGTGCGCCTGGCCGGCGGCGACGCGTCGAGCGACTCGTACTGCTTCCCCGACTGAGATGCACGACCTCTGGCCCTGGATCCTGCTCGGGCTGCTGGGCGCCTATCACGGGCTGAACCCCGCGATGGGCTGGCTGTTCGCGGTCGCGCTCGGGATGCAGGAGCGCGATCGCCGCGCGGTGTCGAGGGCGCTGCCGGCGATCGCGATCGGGCACGAGGCGTCGATCCTCGTGATCGCCGTGCTCGTGCTCGGGCTGGGGCTGATCACCGACCCGTCGGCGCTGCACCTCGGCGCCGGCGTGGCGCTGATCGCGTTCGGGCTGTTCCGCTTCATCAAGCCGCGCGCGCACTTCCGCTGGGTGATGCGCGGGAACGTCGGGCGGCGCGAGCTGGCCGGGTGGTCGTTCCTGATGTCGACCGCCCACGGCGCCGGGCTGATGGTGGCGCCGGTGCTGATCGGGGCCGGCGCGGTCGACAATGCGGCGGCGAGCGACCACGCGATCGCCGCGGCGCAGGACCAGGGGCTCTCGATCCCCGGCGCCGCGCTGGGGATCACGCTCCACGTGGCGGCGATGCTGGCGGTGATGTGGGTGGTGGCGACGCTCGTCTACAAGCACCTCGGCGTCGCGGTGGTCAAGGGCGCGTGGATCAACCTCGACGCGGTGTGGGCGGGCGCGTTCGTGCTCGCCGGGGTGTTGACCCTGTTCACCTAGGTGGTCGATCCCACGACCCCCGTACCCGTCTGCACGCGTCCCGCGGCGCAGGGCCGCACCCGCCGGAAGCGGGAGGTGGCGCTGCCACGATCCCCCTTCGGCGTGCACGCCCCTGCATCCACGGGCCACGCACATCCAGGCACGGCGGCCGCAGCATCGACCACCTCGTGAGAGCCGCGCTGCTCGACGAGCCCGGCCGGCCGCTGCGGGTGGCCGAGGTCGCCGAGCCGTCGCCGGGCCCCGGCCAGCTGCTGTTGCGGGTGGAGGCGTGCGGGGTGTGCCGCACCGACCTGCACCTGCGCGACGGCGAGGTCGAGCCCGGGCACCTGCCGCTGATCCTCGGCCACCAGATCGTGGCGCGCGATCCCGACGGCCGGCGGGTCGGCGTGCCGTGGCTGGGCTGGACCGACGGCGAGTGCGAGTACTGTCGCTCGGGCCGCGAAAACCTCTGTGTGCGGGCGCGCTTCACGGGTCGCGACATCGACGGCGGCTACGCCGAGTGGGCGGTCGCCGACGAGCGCTTCTGCTTCCCGCTGCCGGAGGACGAGGACCCGCTCCAGCTCGCGCCGCTGCTGTGCGGCGGGCTGATCGGGCACCGCGCGCTGCGGCTGGCGGGCGACGGGCAGCGGCTCGGGCTCTACGGCTTCGGCTCGGCGGCGCACATCATCTGCCAGGTCGCCGTGCACGAGGGGCGGCGGGTGTTCGCCTTCACGCGCGCCGGGGACGCCGGCGCCCAGGAGCTCGCGCGGTCGCTCGGCGCCGAGTGGGCGGGCGACGCCATGCAGCCCGGGCCGGAGCCGCTCGACGCGGCGCTGATCTTCGCCCCGGTGGGCGAGCTCGTTCCCGCCGCGCTGCGGGCGACCGCGCCCGGCGGCACCGTCGTGTGCGCCGGGATCCACATGAGCGACATCCCCTCCTTCCCCTACGCCGACCTGTGGGAGGAGCGGGTGCTGCGCTCGGTCGCCAACCTCACGCGCGCCGACGCCGAGGAGTTCCTCGCGCTGGCGCCGCAGGTGCCGGTACGCACCACCGTCACGCCCTTCTCCATCGGTGAGGCGGAGGACGCGCTCAGCCGCCTGCGGGCGGGCGCGATCGAGGGCGCGGCGGTGGTGCTGCCGGTCAGCTGACCGACGTGTGCTCGGTCTCGCTGTTGTTCGCGGCCGTCGGGTCGGCGGTGGTCGAGCTGACCGTCGCCTTCACCGTGCGGTCGCCGGCCACGCCCCAGCTCACGCCGAGGACCTTGGACGCGCTGGCGCCTGAGGCCAGCGAGCCGAGGTTGCAGGTGACCTTGGTGGTCGGGAACGTGCTCTGCGTGCAGCCGACCGGGCGCGAGATCATGTTCCACGCCTCGTCGATGTCGAACACGAGCGAGACGCCGTCGGCGGCCAGCGGACCGGCGTTCGTGACGTCGGCGGCGTAGCTGACGTTGGCGAGCTGCGCGACCGCGCCGGGCGTGCCGGTCACGGCGACCGAGAGGTCCGCGCCGGTCGGCGCGGGCTTCGGGTCGACCTGTGTGGCCTGCGTGGCGCTGTTGTTCGCCGCGTTGGAGTCCTCGACCGCCGACTGCACGACGCTCGTGACGGACTTGCCGCCGGGCGCGGCGTAGCGGACCACGAGCCTGCCCGCGGCGGTGCCGCCGGAGGCGACGTCGCCGAACGCGCAGGTCACCACGCCGTCCGCGTCGACGCAGCCGTCCGCGGAGTCCGCGGTCGCACCCGCCGGGAGCGTGGTGGCGACCGTCACACCGGTCGCCGTCGCGGGGCCGGCGTTGGCGACGCTGAAATGGTACTCGACCGCGTTGCCCTCGACCACCGGGTCGGCGGAGTCGGTGAGGCTGACGGAGAGGTCGGCCTTGGGCGCCGGCGGCGGCGGCGTGGGCCCTCCCTCGCAGTTGCGGGCCTTCGGGTCCTTCGTGTCGGCGCTCAGGGAGTCGGCGCCCGCGCCGCAGTCGATCGCGACGTCGCGGCGGCCGTCCTTGGCGTTGACGACGTCCGCGTCGGCGCCGCCGAGGAAGAAGTCGGCGCCGGAGCCGCCGTCGAGCTTGTCCTTGCCGCCGGCGCCGGACAGCAGGTCGTCCCCGCCGCCGCCGAGCACGGTGTCCGCGCCGGAGCCGCCGTCGAGCGCGTCGCCGTCGTCGCCGCCGTCGACCACGTCGTCGCCGTCGCCGCCCGCGAGGCCGTCGTGGCCGGCGCCGCCGGCGAGCGTGTCGTTGCCGGCACCGCCCGTGCCGAGGTCGTTGCCCTTCTCCCCCTGCAGGCTGTCGTTGCCGGCGCCGCCCTCGAGGACGTCGTTGCCGTCGCCGCCGAGCAGGACGTCGTCGCCGCCCAGACCGCGAAGGCGGTCGTTGCCGCCCTTGCCGCAGATGACGTCGCGGCCGGCGGTGCCGGTCAGCGTCTCGCTGCGGTCGGTGCCGCGGATGGTGCACTCGGGCGTCGACGCGGACGCGGTGCCAGGAGTGAGGAGGGCCGCGGAGAGCGCGGCGAGGACGACGAGTCGGGGGGCAAGCATCCGTGCCATGGCCTCTGTGTCGGCGCGCACCCGCGCGTTCGCCCAGAAATCCGCGCCGGGCTGGACAACCGTCGGACGGTTCAACGATCTGTAAGCACTCGCCCGTACGCTCAGGTCGTGACGCTGCTCGTCCTCTTCGCGTTCGTGGCCGGCGCCGGGACCGCGATCTCGCCGTGCGTGCTGCCGGTGCTGCCGGCCCTGCTGTCGGCGGGCGCGACCGGCGGGCGGCGGCGGCCGCTGGCGATCGTCATCGGGCTGGCCACCACGTTCGCGATCACGGTGGCGGGCTTCGCCAAGGTGGTCGACGGTGTCGGGCTCGGCAACAGCGCGCTGCGGACGCTCGCGGTGCTCGTGCTGGCCGGCTTCGGTGTCGCGCTGCTGGCGCCGAGGCTGGCCGAGCGCGTGGAGGCGCCGCTGTCGCGGCTGGCGCGGTTCGGGCCGCGCTCGGGCGGTGACGGCTTCTGGTCGGGGCTGGTGGTCGGGGCGGCGCTCGGCTTCGTCTACGCGCCGTGCGCGGGGCCGATCCTCGCGGCCGTCATCTCGGTGGGGGCCGCCTCGGGCCAGAGCGTCGCGGTGGCGGTCGCCTATGCGCTGGGCTCGGCCGTCGTGCTGTTCGCGCTGGCGCTGGGTGGCCGCCGCCTGCTGCCGAGCGGTCCGGTGGTCCAGCGAGCGCTCGGCGTGATCATGATCGCCACCGCGCTGGCCGTCGCCACCGACGCCGACGTGCGCTTCCAGACTGCGCTGGCCGATCACTTCCCGTCCGTGATCGTCAACCCGACCGGCTCGATCGAGCGCTCGCACGCGGTCTCCGACCGGCTCGCGAGGCTACGCGGCCCCAGCCGCTTCGCCGAGGCGGCCACGATGGGCTCGCAGCTGCCGGTGCTCGGCAAGGCGCCGGACTTCACCGGCAACGAGCGCTGGTTCAACTCGAAGCCGCTGACGCTCGAGCAGCTGCGCGGCCGTGTCGTGCTCGTCGACTTCTGGACCTACACGTGCATCAACTGCATCCGCACGCTCCCCTACACCCGCGCCTGGGACGCCGCCTACCGCTCGCGCGGGCTGACGATCGTCGGCGTCCACACGCCCGAGTTCCAGTTCGAGCACGACGCCGCCAACGTGCAGGACGCGATCGCCCAGAACCGGCTGCGCTACCCGGTCGCCCAGGACAACGACTACAAGACCTGGAACGCCTGGGGCAACGAGTACTGGCCGGCCAAGTACCTGATCGACGCCAAGGGCCGCGTCCGCTACGTCCACTTCGGCGAGGGCGACGACAAGAAGACCGAGGCGGCGATCCGCAGCCTGCTGGCCGAGGCGGGCGCCGAGTCGCTCGGCGGCGACGCCAAGGTCGGCCCGACGCTCAAGCCCGGCAAGGAGTCGACGCCCGAGACGTACCTCGGCGCCGCGCGCGCGCAGGGTTGGGTGCCGAACCAGCCGTCGGACGGCCTGCACGAGTACACCGGCGCGGGCCGTCCGCTGCTCCGCAGTCGCTTCGCGTTCACCGGCCGCTGGGAGGTCACCGACGAGGCGGCGACCGCGCTCGCCGACGGCGCGAGCATCGACGCCCGCGTGGTCGGCAAGGCCGTCTACCTCGTGCTCAGCTCAGAGGGCGACCGCCCGCGGCAGCTCCGCGTCGAGCTGGACGGCAAGCCGCTGCGCACCGTCACCGTGCGCCGGCAGCGCCTCTACACGCTGGTCTCGCTCCCGAAGACCGAGGAGCACAAGCTGACGCTGCGCTTCGCGCCCGGGCTCTCGGGCTACGCGTTCACGTTCGGCTAGTCGCGCGCGGCCTTCGCCATCCGCGCGATGGTGGTGGCGACGTAGTACACGGACAGCAGGAAGAACGCGGCGCCGATGACGGCGCGCACCTGGTCCTCGGAGGCGGGGGTCTTGGCGGCGACGGGCGAGGCGACCCGGTCGGCGAAGGTCTCGCGCCAGCCGGTGAGTCCCGCCTGGCCGAAGTGCTCGGTCTTGGGCATGGTCAGGGGCTACCCGCTGGAGAGCGCGTCACGCACGGCCGGCACGACCTCGGTCGCGAAGCGCTCGGTCTGCCCGAGCTGGTCCTCGTCGTCGAACCAGGCCACGAAGCCGTCGAAGCGCAGGTCGCGCGTCAGCTTCACGAGCTCCTCGACCCAGTGCTCGGCGGGGCCGCGCAGCCAGTCGGTCCCGTCGCCGATGACGCCGTTGAGGTTCGCGACGCGGCGGATCGCCGCCGGGTCGCGGCCCGCCTTGCGCGCGGCCTCGTCGATCGCGTCCTGCTTGGCGAGCACCTGCTCGAGCGGCAGCCGCGGCAGCGACGGGATCCAGCCGTCGGCGAGGCGTCCGACGACGCGCATCATCCGCGGGCCGTACGCGCCGAGCCAGGCCCCGATGTCGTGCGCGGGCGGCGGCCCGGCGTGGGCGCCGTGCATCCGGTAGTGCTCGCCGTCGACGCTGATGCCGCGCTCGGAGGCCCAGACGCGGCGGATGATCCCGATCGCCTCGATCAGCGCGTCGACCGACTCCGGCCCCGATCGCACCGGCCCGCCCCACGCGCCGATCCCCTCCCAGAACGCGCCCGCGCCGAGCCCGAGCTCCACCCGCCCGCCGCTCAGCCGGTCGAGCGTGGCGGCCGACTTGGCCAGCAGCGCCGGATGGCGCAGCGGCAGGTTGGCCACGTCGGGGAAGAAGCGCACGCGCTCGGTGCGCCCGGCGAGGTAGGAGAGCAGCGTCCAGGCGTCGAGGTGGCGGCGCTGGTACGGGTGGTCCTGGATGCCGACCAGGTCGAGCCCGAGCCGGTCGGCGAGCAGCACCTGCTCGACGACCGCGTCCTGGCGCTCCGCGTCGGGGACCGGGAAGACGCCGAACAGGGGTTCCATCGCCCGCTGCACGCTATTAGGCTCGCGCCGTGGCGCGATGGCTCCTCTCGCTCATGCTCCTCGCGCTCCTGCCGGCGGCGCCGGCGAGCGCGGCCGACAACCCGTTGGCCGGGCCGACGTGGAGGGTCACGCGGGTCGAGGGCAAGGTCGTGAAGCGCTCCGCGCACCAGCGGCTCCTGTTTTCGCACCGCCGCGCTTTCACCCTCCGCGGCGGCACGTGCGGGAACGACTTCCGCGGCCGCTACCGCTTCACGACGGCGCGGCTGCGCTTCAGGGTGGTCGTGGTGACGGGCGGGGGCTGCGACGGGTCCGCTCCGGAGCCGCCCAACGTCGCCGCAGTGTTGGATCGCACCCGCGGCTACCGGATCACCGGTCGCACGCTCGAGCTGCTGGGCCGCCGCGGCCGCACGCTCGCGGTGCTGCGGCGACGCTAGGGCAACGTCACGAACCCGTAGCGCGCGGCGTAGCGCTTGTCGCTGTCGATCCGGGTCATCAGCCCCGGCCGCGCTCCCGGCACGAAGTTCTGCGGGACGCCCGGCACCTTGAGGAGCTGGCGGCCGGTGCGGCCGTTGAGCACGACCGTGCACTGCTTGCCGCCGCACTGCAGCGTTGCTCGCCGCGTATCCGCGCCACGTCTCCCACGGGCCGGTGATGCCGCGGTAGGTCCACGCCGTCCGGCCGGCGCCTGTGTCGACTCCGAGCGTGCGCTGCCGGTCGCGCAGCTCGACGACCAGGCGGGCCGCCGGCCGTGCCGTCGATCGACGCCCCGCGCGGTCCCTTCCAGAGGGTCCGGCCGGTCGCGGGGTCGAGCAGCAGCGCCGGGCCCGCGACGGCGTTCAGGGCGACGTCGCCGCCGGCGTCATGCGCGAGGTAGGCGTCGCAGCGCTTGCTGCGGTCGCGCCCCAGCTTCAGCGACCGCCCCCAGGCGACGGCGCCGTCGAGGCCGTAACCGGTGATGCGCGCGTTGCAGCCCGAGCCCGCGTCGACGAGGTGGCGGCCGACGAGCGTCAGGTAGTGGTCGCGCGGGAGGTCGATCGCCGCGCGAGTCGCGCCGCGCGCGGGATCGAGCACGAGGAAGCGCGGGGCACCGCCGGTCGGGAAGGTCTGGACGACGAGCACGCCGCTGCCGGTCTGGCTCTCCTCCACGTCGGCGGGCACCGGGACCGACCAGCGGGCCGCGCCGCTGCGGGGGTCGTAGGCCGTGATCGTGCCGCCCGCCGGCGCGTACACCCGGCGGCCGTCGGTGAACGCGTATTTCGTCGACGGGTGCGACCAGCGGACCCGGCCCGTGCGCGGGTGGAGGCCGTCGACCGTACGGCCCTCCCGGACGGCGACCGGCGCCCCGCCCGCGACGAACCCGCGAAATCCCGCCGCACGCCGGCGAGGATAGTCAGACCGGCGGGAGAGTCCCCTCCACGCGGGTCCGCTCGCCGGCGGCATCCACCTCGACCTTCCAGATCGGCGCCTCCGCCTTCACGCGGTCGATCAGCTCGCGGGCGGCGCTGAACGCCTCGCCGCGGTGCGGCGCGCTCGCGGCGACGATCACGCTCGGCTCGGAGAGCGGCACGGTGCCGACCCGGTGCGCGAGCGCAACCGCGCAAGCCCCGTGCGCGGCCGCGACCTCCTCGCCGATCGCGCGCAGCTTCGCCTCGGCCATCTCCGCGTACGCCTCGTAGTCGAGCTCCGGCACCTCGCGGGTGACGCCCTCGAAGAGGACGACGGCGCCCGCCGCCGGGTCGCGCACGGCGGCGGCCAGCGCGCCGAGATCCAAGGCCTCGTCGGTGACGTGGGCGAGGCGAACGCGAGGCGCCCCGCCGCTCACCGGCGGCACGAGCGCGACCTCGTCGTCCGCGCGCACCGGCGCCGCCTCGTCCGCGTACTCGCGGTTGATCGCCACCACGCACGAGCGCGGCGCGACATCCATGGCGGCCAGCAGGTCGGAGACCCGGGCGCCCTCGGGCAGCTCGACCTGGACCCGATCCGACCCCGCGCGCTCGCGCAGGCCGGCGAAGAGACGGACGGTGACGACCACGGAGGACACCCTAGACTCAGGAGGGATGGAGGGACCCGCGCTCACCCACCTGGACGCCGCAGGCCAGGCACGCATGGTCGATGTCTCCGACAAGGAGCCCACGACGCGCTGGGCCCGCGCCCGCGCGGTCGTGCGGATGTCGCCGGAGGCCGCCTCGCGCGTCGTCAGCGGCGACACGCCGAAGGGCGATGTCCTCGGCGTCGCGCGGATCGCCGCCATCCAGGCCGCCAAGCGCACGGACGAGCTGATCCCGCTCTGCCACCAGCTGCCGCTCACCCAGGTCGATCCGCAGATCGCGGTCGACCCCAGCGAGGGCACGGTCACGATCGTGGTCGAGACCCGTACAACCGATCGCACCGGCGTCGAGATGGAGGCGATGGTCGCCAGCTCGGTCGGCGCGCTGACGATCTACGACATGGTCAAGGGCATCGAGCCGGGCGTGGTGGTCGAGCGCGTCGAGCTGCTCGACAAGACCGGCGGGAAAGCGGACTTCCACCGCGCATGAAGCCTCTCGTCGACGGCCACGGGCGCTCCATCGGCGACGTCCGCATCTCGGTCACCGACCGCTGCAACTTCCGCTGCCAGTACTGCATGCCGGCCGAGGGCCTGCCGTGGCTCGACCGCGACTCGCTGCTCTCCTACGAGGAGATCGCGCGGCTGGTCGCGCTGCTGTCGAGCATGGGCGTCCACGACGTGCGCCTGACCGGCGGCGAGCCGCTCGTCCGCCGCGAGCTGTGGCGGCTGGTGGAGATGCTGTCCGGCATCGAGGCGGTCAGCGACCTCTCGCTGACCACCAACGGCTACCTGCTCGCGCGCCAGGTCGACGAGCTCGTGCGCGCCGGGCTCAAGCGCATCAACGTCTCGCTCGACTCGCTCGCCCCCGACCGCTTCTTCCAGCTCACGCGGCGCGACTCGCTCGCCCAGGTGCTCGAGGGGCTCGAGGCCGCCGAGGCCCACCCCGAGCTGCGGCCGATCAAGGTCAACGTCGTCGCGCTCAAGGACTTCACCGAGGACGAGGTCGTGCGCTTCGCCGAGTTCGCCCGCCGCACGCCCTACGTCGTGCGCTTCATCGAGTTCATGCCGCTCGACGCCGACCGCACGTGGAGCGCCGACAAGGTGCTGCCCAACGAGGAGATCCGGCGCCTGATTAACGAGGCGTATCCGCTCGAGGCCGTGGGGCGCGACCGCCACGGCACCTCGCGGCGCTGGCGCTTCGCCGACGGGCAGGGCGAGATCGGCTTCATCTCCCCCGTCAGCGAGCCGTTCTGCGGCGACTGCAACCGCATCCGGCTGACCGCCGAGGGCATGCTCCGCACCTGCCTGTTCTCGCTCAACGAGACCGACCTGCGCGAGCCGATGCGGGCCGGCGCGAGCGACGCCGACCTCGAGGCCATCATCCGCGACGCCGTCTGGCGCAAGGAGCTCAAGCACCACATCGGCGACGAGGGGTTCATCCAGCCGGCGCGCTCCATGTCGCGCATCGGCGGGTGAAGGAGCTCGGGGAAGCCACCGAGCTCGTCCTGGCGGCCGCCGCGCCGCTGGAGGCCGAGCGCGTGCCGCTCGACCAGGCCGCGGGCCGGGTCGCCGCCGAAGAGGGCCGCAGCGCCGTCGACCTGCCGCCGTTCGACCGCTCGGCGATGGACGGCTACGCGGTCCGCGCGGCCGACACCGGCGGCGCCGAGCTGCGCCTGGCCGGCGAGATCGCGGCCGGCGAGGCGCCGACGCAGACGCTCGAGCCGGGCACCGCGGTCGGCATCACCACCGGCGCGCCGATCCCGCCCGGCGCCGACGCCGTCCTGCAGTCGGAGCTGGCCGAGCTCAACGGCGGCAGCGTGCGCCCCACCCGGCCGCTGGAGGCCGGTACGCACGTGCGCTTCCGCGGCGAGGACGTCCACGCCGGCGACCTGATCGCCGCCGCCGGCGAGCCGCTCACGCTCGCGCGTGTCTCCTCGCTCGCCGCCGCGGGGGTCGGAGAGATCGCCGTGCACCGGCGCGCGCGGCTGCACCTGCTCGTCACCGGCTCGGAGCTGCTGCCGCTCGGCGCGCCGCCGGAGCCCGGCAAGATCCACGAGTCGAACGGCCTGATGGTGCGGCTGCTGGCCGAGCGCGCCGGCGCGCAGGTGATCGACGGCGGCGTGATCGCCGACGACTTCGACTCCACCCGTGCCGCGGTCGAGGCCGGCCTGAGCGGCGACGTGCTCGTCGTCTCCGGCGGCGTGAGCGTCGGGCCGCACGACCACGTCAAGCCCGCCTTCGAGGCCTGCGGCGTCGAGGAGCTGTTCTGGCGCGTGCGCGTGAAGCCCGGCAAGCCGCTGTGGTTCGGGCGCCGAGGCAACACGCTCGTGTTCGGGCTGCCGGGCAACCCGCTCTCGAGCATCGTCGGCTTCCTCGCCTTCATCGAGCCCGCGCTGCGGCGGATGCACGGCGAGCCCGACGCCTCGATGCGGACCGTGCCGGCGCGCCTGACCGTCGACGCCGGCCCGTCCGACGGGCGCACCACGTTCCTGACCTCGCGGCTCGTCCCCGGCCCCGACGGCGTGCTCGAGGCGACGCCGACCGCCAACCAGGGCTCGCACCTGACCGGCGCGCTCGGGCAGAGCGACGGCTTCGTGATCGCCCCCCACGGCTCCGGCCCGCTGGCGGCCGGGTCGACCGTCGACGCCGTCCGGTTTGTCTAGCTGGCGCGAGTCCGACTTTCGCGAGCGCGACCCGAAGCACCCGCGGCGCTGGATCGAGCGCGGCGTCCATGTGTGGACCGTCCTGTCGCTGCTGATCCTGCTCAACGAGCAGCGCCGCGACGGCGTCCGCTGCGACCAGGACTGCTACGGCACCTACCGGACCTACGAGGCCGGCCACCCGTGGACGAACTACCCGGACGCCTGGCAGTGGGACGCCCAGAACATCCTCATGACGGTCGCGTTCCTCGTCGCCCTGGCCGGCACCGTCTTCCTGCTCGCGCACAACCGGCGCCGCGCGGTGATCCTCACGATCGCCTCGATCGTGCTCACCGTCGCGTTCATCGTCTGGGTGCAGGTGTCGCCGCCGGTGGGCAGCGACTAGACGAGCGGCTCGTTGTCCTCCTCCTCGTCGATCATCTTGCTGATCCCGATGGCGACGACCACCGTGAAGAAGATGACCGCGAGCAAGGTCGGCACGAGCAGCCACCAGTTCGCGGAGACGGCGAAGAGGATGATGCAGAAGATCGCGACGAGCGCCGGCACCGTGATGCCGTAGGTGAGGCGGAGGTCGCCGGCTCCGAAGAGCACGTCCATCTGTTGTTCGAGCGGGTCCGGTTCCATATCGAGGAGGATCGCCCGCGCGCGGCGCTGCCGCATCGGCCGCACGCCGCAGCCTCGATACGGAGGAGTACGGAAACCGGCTAGACCCGGACTGAGCCGTCTTCCTCGATCGTCCAGTGCGGGTTGTGGGCGACCTCCCACGGGTGGCCGTCGGGGTCGATGAAGACGCCCGAGTAACCGCCCCAGAACGTCTTCGCGCCAGGTCTGCCGATCGTGGCGCCCGCCGCCTCGGCCTCGGCGAGCACGGCGTCGACCTCCTCCGGCGCGCGCACGTTGTAGGCGAGCGTGACGCCGCCGAAGCCGCCGCGGTCGACAACCGTCGAATCCTCCGCCAGAGCGCGGCGATCCCACACCGCGAGCGCGATCCCGCCGAGCTGGAAGAACGCCACGTCGAGCGCCGGGTCGGTGGTGCACGTCCACCCGAGCGCCTCGTAGAACGCCCGCGCAGCCGGGACATCGGCGACGCCCAGGGTTACGAGAGATAAGCGTTGCTCCATTTGCCCCGGGGTAGAGGTTCGTGTTGGGGGTCAACAACTCTAAAGGGAGCAGAGCGTCGTGGCATTCAAGGATCCAAAGGCCAACACCCGCGCCGGGATCGAGGTCGGGGTCACCAAGAGCGGCCTGACCTTCGGCAAGATGATGGTGTCCGGCTTCCTCGCGGGCGCCTATATCGCCTTCGGCGGTCTCGTGGCGATCAGTGTCTCGTCGGGCCTCGACCCGAAGATGTGGGGCACGCTGCCGACGCTGTTCACCGGCGCCGTCTTCGCGCTCGGCCTGGTGCTCACGGTCGTGGCCGGCGCCGAGCTGCTGACCGGCAACATGGCGATGGTCCCGCTGGGGGCCTTCACCGGCCGCATCAAGCCGAAGCTGGTGGGCCTGAACTTCACCGTCATCTTCGTCGCGAACCTGCTCGGCTCGCTGTTCGTGGCCTACTTCCTCGCCGTCAAGAGCGGCGTCGTCACCGACCCGCTCCCGCTCGCGCGGCTGGCCGGGATCGCCAAGAAGAAGGCGGTCGAGGAGACCGACTGGCAGATCTTCCTGCGCGCGGTCGGCTGCAACTGGCTCGTCTGCCTGGCGGTCTGGATGGCGATGGCGGCCGAGGACATCGCGGGCAAGATCCTCGCGATCTTCTTCCCGATCATGGCCTTCGTCGCCATGGGCTTCGACCACGTCGTGGCGAACATGTTCTTCATCCCGGCGGCGATCTTCGCGAACGTTCCCGGCATCGACTGGCTGGACGCGCTGAAGAACTGGCTCTTCGCCTTCCTCGGCAACCTCGTGGGCGCGTCGATCTTCGTGGCCGGCGCCTACTACTACCTCTACGGCAAGGACACGCCTGAGGAGGCGGAGGCCGCGAGCCAGGCGTTCGCCGGCAACGGCGAGCGGACGAGCGCTACCGCCCCCGCCCGAAGCGGCGCCTGATCCGCTCCCACAGCACGGAGAAGAAGAGCCCGATCCCTCCCACCGGCTTGGCCGCCTGCGGCTGAGATTGAGACCCACCCACCCGCGACGGCCGCGGCGCGGCGGCCCCGGGGCTCTCGGTGTCCGCGCCCTCCTGCGGGGCGGCGGCGGCCACGGCCTCGGGCGGCGCCTCGCCCTTGGCGACCTCCTCGCCGCTGGGCGCGGTCGGGGCGTCGGCCAGGCGCGAGGAGAGGCAGGTCGCGAAGTCGCGCATCAGCCGGTTCGAGATGTCCTCCATCATCCCGCCGCGGCCGAAGCGCGCCAGCCGGCCGGTGATGGTGAAGTCGGTGACCGCCTCGACGGTCGTGCCGCCGTCGTGCTCGGAGAGCGTGTTGACGATCGTGGCGTTCGCCCCGCCCTGGCCGCGCTTGTCGGTGCCGCGCGCCTTGAGCGTGGCGGTGTGGGTGCTCTCGTCGGCGTTCTCGATCTTGATCGTGCCGCGGTAGGAGGCGGTCGTCGGCCCGAGCTTGACCTGGAACGTGCCGTGGTAGGTGCCGTCCTCGTCGTGGTCGGTGATCGCCGCGCCCGGGAGGCACGGGGCGACGCGCTCGAGGTCGTTGAGCGCGTGCCACACCTGGTCGATCGGCGCGGCCACCTCGAAGGACTGCTCGAGCTTCATGACTGGACCTCCTGGAGGCGCTCGGGTGTGTCGATGTCGGTCGGGTCGCACAGGCGCCCGACCTCCCACGTATAGACGTGATCGCCCTCGAGCAGCGGGCGCGCTCCGGTGTCGCCGTCGAGCTCGATCACGTGGTCGAGCAGGCGCCGCTCCAGCAGCACCGGGTGACCGGGCTGGCCGTCGTAGGTCGCGCGGACCGCGAGGTGGCGGCCGCGATGGTCGAGCACGCCGGCGATCACCTCGGCGCTGATGAACGGCTGGTCGCCGAGCGTGACGACCGCGGCCTCGACTTCGCCGAGCGCGGCGACGCCGGCCTGCAGCGAGGCGGACTGGCCGTCGGCCCAGCGGTCGCACACGACGACGTCGGCGCCGCTGAGGTCGACCTGCTCGCGGACCGCGTCGGCGTGGGCGCCGAGGACGACCACGACCGGGTCGAGCGCGGGGACGGAGAGCATCGCGCGGACCGCGTGCTCGAGCAGCGGCCGGCCGTCGAGTACGGCGACCTGCTTCGGGCCGCCGAAGCGCCTGCCCTCGCCGGCGGCGAGCACGATGCCGCCGATCTCCGGCTCGGTCTCTGCGGCTCGCGGCGGTCGGGTCATGCCGGCACACCCTCCTCCATCAGCTCGGCCAATGCTTCCAGGGACGCGATCGAGTTACCCGGGATGAGGTGGTCGACATACGGGAGCGCCGCTTGCATGCCGCGCGTGAGCGGCTCGTAGCGGGGGTCGGCGGCGAGCGGGTTGAGCCACACGACGCGGTGCGCGCAGCGCTTGAGGCGGGCCATCTCCTCGCTGAGCTGCTCGGGGTCGCCGCGGTCCCAGCCGTCGGACAGGATCACCACGAGCGCGCCGCGGCCGATGCGGCGGCCGTGGACGCGGTTGAGCTCGGCCAGCGCCTCGCCGATGCGGGTGCCGCCCGACCAGTCGGAGACCGCCTCGGCGGCGCGGCCGAGCGCGCGGTCGGGGTCGCGGCCGGCGAGCTCGCGGGTCACGCGCGTCAGGCGGGTGCCGAACACGAACGCCTCGACGCGGGCGCGCGCCGCCACGCATGCCTGCAGATACATCAGCAGCATCCGCGCGTAGGGCGCCATGGAGCCGGAAACATCGCACACGAGGACGAGCCGGCGCGGCCTCCGCGCGGGGGCGCGGTAGCGGCGCTCGACGAACTCGCCGCCGTGGCGCAGCGAGAGCCGGATCGTGGCGCGCAGGTCGTGGACCTCGCGGCGCCGCCGGGTCGCCACCGTGCGGCGCGAGACGCGCTGCGGCGCGCGCCGTGCGAGCCGCGCCAAGAGCTTCCGAGCGGTCGCCCGCTCGGCATCGCTGTAGAGGGCGAAGTCGCGCTCGTGCAGCAGCTCCTCCTCGCTCCACGCCGCGGGCACCGGCTCGATCGCGATCTCGGCCTGCGACTCCGGCACCTCGGCCGGGATCCCGAGCCGCGGCAGCGCCGCGCGCTCGATCGCGCCGAGCTGCTCGAGCGGATCGTCGCGCTCCTCGTCGGGTGCGACGAAGGCGAGCGCGAACGCCTCGGCGAAGACCGCCATGTCGGCGTGCGACGCGCACAGCGCCGCCCGCAGCGCGTAGAACGCCTCCTCGCGCTGGGAGGCGTCGACCGCCGCGAGCGCCCGGTGCGCCGCGAGCAGGTCACCGACGCCGACGGGCACGCCGCCCGCGCGCATGAGCGCCGCAAGCCGCGAGACGGCCCCCTCCACCCGCGCGCCCAGCGGACCGCCCCCGACGACCTCCCGCCGGAGCTGGCCGGTGTCGTCAGGCACCGCTCAATGTCCCCGCGGCACGCACGCGGTCGATGTCTTCGCGGACCTTGAGGGCGACGCCGAGCGTGTCGTCGAGCGGCTCGTCCGGCCCCAGCGCCAGCAGCGCCCGCGCCCAGGTGATCGTCTCCCCCACGCCCGGCAGCTTGTAGAGCTCCTCCCCGCGCAGCCGGGCGACCGCGTCGCACACCCGCAGCGCCACCGCCTCGGGCACCTCGGGCAGCCGCGCGCGCACGATCTCGGCCTCGCGCTCGGGGTCCGGGTAGTCGATCCAGTGGTAGAGGCAGCGGCGCTTCAGCGCGTCGTGCAGCTCGCGCGTGCGGTTCGAGGTCAGGATCACCAGCGGCCGCCGCTGCGCGACCACGGTCCCGATCTCCGGGATCGAGATCGCGAAGTCGGAGAGGAACTCGAGCAGGAACGCCTCGAACTCGTCGTCGCTCCGGTCGACCTCGTCGATCAGCAGGACCGACGGACCCTCCTCCTCGAGCGCCTCGAGCAGCGGCCGCCGCAGCAGGAACTCGCGCCCGAACAGCTCGCGCGCCTCGGCGCCCGCCTCCGCCGCGCGGATCGCGAGCAGCTGGCGCCCGTAGTCCCAGTCGTAGACCGCGTGGTGGAGGTCGATCCCCTCGTGGCACTGCAACCGGATCAGGCGCGAGCCGGTCGCGCCGGCCAGCGCCCGCGCGACCTCGGTCTTGCCCACGCCCGCCTCGCCCTCCAGCAGCAGCGGCTGCTCGAGCGTCGCTGCGAGGTAGATGGCCGTCGACAGGCCCCGGTCGGCGAGGTAGCCCTCGCCCGCGAGCGTCTCCTGCACATCCTCTGTCCGGGTGAACTCCACTGCACTCGATCCTGTCAGGAATGGTCCGCGGGGCCGTGCCGTCCTACTCGACATGACCCGTTACCGCACCGCCTTCGCCTGCCTCACCGTCGCCGCCAGCCTCGCGGTCGCCGCCCCAGCCGGGGCTACCCCCGCCAAGAACTGCCACAACATCCCCAACCCCGGGCCGATCTGCCACCCGCCCGCGCTGCCGTAGCGCGGGCGGGCAACACAGATCGATCAGGCCGCCGCCTCCTCGAGCGCGCGCCGGCACAGAACGCGCGCCAGGTGGCGCTTGTAGTCGGGCGAGGCGTTGAGGTCGCCGGGCGGGCTGGTGCCCTCGGCGGCGAGCTCGGCGGCCGCGGCGATCGCGGCGGCGTCGAGCGCCCCGCCCCGCAGCGCCTCCTCCGCCGCGGTCGCCCGCAGCGGCACGTTGCTCATGTGCGTGAGCCCGATCCGCACGTCCTCGCACGAGCCGTCGCTCGCCTTCTTGACCAGCGCGGAGACGGCCACCATCGCCCAGTCCTCCTTGCGGCGGTTGAACTTCTGGTAGCCGAACCCGTAGCCGTCGAGCGCCGGGTAGTTGACCGAGGTCATCACCTCGTCGTCGCCGACCGCGGTCGTGAGGTAGTCCTCGAACAGGTCGGCGGCCGCGATCGTGCGCTCGCCGCCGGCGCCCCGCACCGTCACGGAGCCCTCGTAGGCGAGCAGGATCGCGGGCTGGTCGGAGGCTGGGTCGCCGTGCGCGAGCGAGCCCCCGAGCGTGCCGCGGTTGCGCACCTGCGGGTCGGCGATCGTGCTCGAGACCTCGGCGATCAGGCCGAGGTCCGCGTTCGCGATCGCCGTGTGCGTCGTCATGGCGCCGATCGTGATCCCACCGTTCGACGAGATCCCGGCCAGATCCGGCACGCGCCGGAGGTCGACGAGCAGCGTCGGCGCCGCGAGCCGCAGCTTCATCAGCGGCAGCAGCGAGTGGCCGCCGGCGAGCAGCTTGGCGTCCTCGCCGCCTTCGGAGAGGGCGGCGAGCGCCTCGTCGAGCGTGGCGGGCGCGACGTAGTCGAACTCGGCGGGGATCACAGCCCACCTCCCTCACTCGGCGTGGTCGGTCCGGAGCCCGCGCTGCCGCTCCCGTGCTCGTCCCACGAGCCGCCCTGCTTGCCCGGGTCCTGCGGCACGTCGCGGCCCTTGGCCGCCTGGATCGTCGCCCACACGTGCTGCGGGCTGAGCGGCATGTCGATGTAGTCCACGCCGAGCGGTCGGAGCGCGTCGATCACCGCGTTGACGATCGCGGGGCTGGCGGCGATCGTGCCCGCCTCCCCCACGCCCTTGACGCCGAGCGAGTTGACCGGGGACGGGGTCTCCGTCCGGTCGGTCTCGAAGCTCGGGACGTCGGCGGCGCTCGGCAGCGCGTAGTCGACGAACGTGCCGGTCACGAGCTGACCGTCGTCGTCGTAGTGGATGCGCTCGTAGAGCGCCTGCCCGATCGCGTGCGTGATGCCGCCGTGGATCTGCCCGTCGATGAGGACCGGGTTGATCGCCGGGCCGCAGTCGTCGACCGCGACGTAGCGGGCGATGTCGATCTTCCCGGTCTCCACGTCCACGTCGACGATGCACGCGTGCGCGCCGAACGGGAACACGAAGTTCTCCGGGTCGTAGAACATCGTCTCCTCGAGCCCCGGCTCCATGCCCTCCGGGAGGTTCTCAGGGATATACGCACCGCCGGCGACTTCGGCCAGCGTCATGCCCTTGTCGGGCGAGCCCTTGACGGCGAACTTGCCGTCCTCGAGCTCGATGTCCTCGGGCGCGGCCTCGAGCTGGTGGGCGACGATCTTCTTCGCCTTGTCCACCACCTTCGCGGTCGCGCGGGCGATCGACTCGCCGCCGACGGCCAGCGAGCGCGAGCCGTAGGTGCCGAGGCCGAACGGGCCGGTGCCGGTGTCGCCGTGGACGACGTCGACCAGGTCGGGCGAGGTGCCCAGCCGGTCGGCGACGATCTGGGCGAACGCGGTGTCGAGCCCCTGGCCGTGCGGCGCGGTGCCGGAGTAGACGGTCACCGAGCCCGACGCGTGCACGCGCACGATCGCGGACTCGTAGAAGCCCGCCTGCAGGCCGACGCCGCTCGGGCCGACGACCCGCGACGGCGCGAGGCCGCAGATCTCCATCCATGTGGAGAAGCCGATGCCGCGGTACTTGCCCTGGCTCCTGAGCTCCCCCTGCTCCTTGCGGAACGCGTCGACGTCGACGTGCGTGAGCAGCTTGTCGAGCGAGCCGTGGTAGTCGCCGGAGTCGTAGACGATGCCGATCGCCACCTCGGCCGGGAAGTCCTCCTTCGGGATGAAGTTCTTCCGCCGCAGCTCGAGCGGGTCCATGCCCAGCTCGGCCGCGAGCTGCTCGACCATCACCTCGATCAGGTGCGTGGCCTCGGGCCGGCCGGCGCCGCGGGTGGCGTCGGTGGCCATCTTGTTGGTGAAGACGCCCTTGGCCGTGAACTTGAGGTTCGGGATCTTGTAGCAACCGCTGATCACGAAGCCCGTGAACGACGGGATGAACGGCGTCAGCAGCGTGAAGAACGCGCCGAAGTCGGCGATCGCCGTGCACTCGAGCCCGACGATCGTGCCGTCGCGCTTGGCCCCGACCTTCACGAAGTCGATCTGGTCGCGGCCGTGGATCGACGAGCTCATGTGCTCGCTGCGCGTCTCCGTCCACTTGATCGGGCGGCTCAGCTTGCGCGACGCCCACGCCGCGAGGATCTCCTCCGGGTAGTGGGTGATCTTCACGCCGAAGCCGCCGCCGACGTCCGGCGCGATCACGCGGATGCGGTCCTCGCCCATCTCGAGCTCGCCCGCCATGAACAGGCGGATCAGGTGGGGGTTCTGGCTCGTGAGGTGCAGCGTGAGCTGGCCGCCGCGGTAGTCGGCGATCAGCGCGCGCGGCTCGATCGGGGTGCCCGCGGTGCGGTGGTTGACGATCCGGCGCTCGATGACGACGTCGGACTCGGCCCACGCCGCGTCCATGTCACCGCCGCCGATCGTCCACTCGTGCACCTGGTTGGTGCCGAATTCGGGGTGCACGAGCGTCTCGGTGTCGTCGATCGCCTTCTCGGGATCGACGACGACCGGGAGCGGGTCGTACTCGACGAGCACCTGCTCGGCGGCGTCGATGACCCGGTACTTGTCGTCGCCGAGCACGATCGCGACGCCCTGGCCGACGTACTTGACCTCGCCCTTGGCCAGCGGCCAGTGCTCGGGCGTCTTGATCTCGACGCCCGGCGGCACCCACGCCATCGGGAGGCCGGAGGCGATGTCGAGGTCCTCGCCCGTGAAGACGCCGAACACGCCGGGCTGCTCGCGGGCGCCGGAGGCGTCGATCGACGTGATCTTGGCGTGCGCCTCGGGAGAGCGGACGACGGCCATGTACAGCATGCCCGGGACGACCATGTCGTCCACGTAGCGCCCGCGGCCGGTGATCATCCGCGGGTCTTCCTTGCGCCGTAGCTTCTGGCCGACCCACTTGCCGTTGGTCTTGGGCTCCTCGGTGACGCTCACAGCTTCACCTCCTGGCCCGCGGCGGACAACACGGCCTTGACGATGTTCTGGTAGCCGGTACAGCGGCAGAGGTTGCCGGCGAGCGCCTCGCGGACCTCCGCCTCGGTCGGGCTCGGGTTCTTCGCGATCAGGTCGGCGCCGGCCATGATCATGCCGGGCGTGCAGTAGCCGCACTGGAGGCCGTGGTTGGCCCAGAACGCCTCCTGCATCGGGTGGAGGTCGTCCTCGGTGCCCATGCCCTCGATCGTCGTGACCTCTGCGTCGTCGGCCTGGACCGCGAGGACGGTGCAGCTCTTCACCGCGTCGCCGTTGAGGTGGACCGTGCAGGCGCCGCAGTTCGACGTGTCACAACCGACGTGCGTGCCGGTCAGCCCCAGCGTGTCGCGTAGGAAGTGCACCAACAGCTGTCGCGGCTCGACATCGCCCGCGTGCAACTGCCCGTTGACGGTCACCGTTATCGGGACGCGGCCTGCCATCTAGGTCCTCCTTCACCCTCGGGAACGACTTCCTCGCTGCGAAACCTACACCCGGATTCGCACCGGAAGTCCACCCGCTGGGCCGAGCGTCGGCGTCTGGCGGACCCGGAGCCGGAAGCCGGGCTGCAACTCGACGCGGAAGCGCTCGCTCACGGCGGTCGCGATGGCGCGGATCTCGGCCTGGCCGAAGCGCATCCCGAGGCAGATCCGGGAGCCGCCGCCGAACGGGACGTAGGCGCCCTTGGGGATCCGCTTGCGCGCCTCGGGTGCGAAGCGCTCGGGGCGGAACGCGTGCGGCTCCTCCCACACGTCGGGCAGCCGGTGCGACGCCCACGAGGAGTAGTTGACCGCCGCGCCCTCGGCGATCTGGTGGCCGCCGAACTCGAACGCCCGGGCGGCGCGGCGCGGCCCGATCCAGGCCGGCGGGTAGAGGCGCAGCGTCTCCTCGAGCGCCTGCTCGAGCCGCTGCGGGTCGCCGGCCACCTCGATCTCCGGGTGGCGCGCGAGCTCGTAGAACAGGAACGCGACGGTCGCGGTGGTGGTGTCGTGGCCCGCGAACAGCAGCGTCATCACGTGGTCGCGGATGTGGCGGTCGCTGAAGGGGGCGTCGAGCAGCAGCGACAGCACGTCCTCGCCGCGGCGCCCGCTGCGGCGGCGGTCGGCGATCTCGGCGTAGATCAGGCGGTCGAGCCGCTCGCGCGAGCTCTGGAGCTGCGCCCACGGCGTACGCGGGCCGCGCAGCACCTGCAGCCAGTACTCGCGCCCGTAGAAGCCGAGCGCGCGCTCGAAGTCCCGCGCGGGGCCGGTCGAGTCGGCGTCGAGGCCGAACAGCGCGCGCATGGCGACGCGCAGAGCCAGCTGGCGCGCCCAGCCGTAGAGGTCGAGCTCGAGGCCGTCGTGCCAGCCGCCGAGGGCGCGCTCGATCTCCTCGTCCATGACGCCGATCGCGGCCCTCACGCGCTCGTGGTGGAAGGCCGGGAGCATGATCCGGCGCGACTGCTTGTGGAAGTCGCCGTCGATCGTGAGCATCCCGTCGCCGAGCAGCGGGATCAGGTCGCCGAAGCCGCCGTCGCGCCAGCGGAAGCGATCGGCATGGGAGACGAGCATGAAGTGGTTCGCCTCCGGCCCGAGCATGAAGACGTTGCGCGCGTTGAGGATCCGGAGCGAGAAGACCGGGCCGTGGCGCTCGTAGCCCTCGAGCAGCAGGTGGAGCGGGTCGGCGATCATCCGGTGCGTCCGGCGGACGCTCAGCGAGGTGTCGCCGGGCGGGTAGCCGCCGCGGGCGCGGCGCTCGGTCTGCAGCTCGAACGCGACCCGTCGCAGCGGGTTGGTGCTGATCGGCTCGGGCCCGGTCAGGGACACGGATGTCAACCTACACGCGTGCAACGGCTGCCCCTGCTCGGCATCGTGATCTCGGCTGCCTGCCTCGCCGCGGTGGTGTGGTGGGCGCTGCGCCAGGACCCGCCGGAGTTCCCCCACACGGCCGCCGAGTGGGGCTCGCTGGTCAGCGCGATCGCGCTCTACGGCGTCAACACGCTGGTGCGCTCGGAGCGCTGGCACCGGCTGCTGCTCGACGACGGCGCCCGCCCGGCGCGCGTCGACTCGTACTCGCTGACCACCGTCGGCTACGCGGTCAACAACGTGCTGCCCGCGCGCGCGGGCGACGCCGCGCGGGTGGTGCTGATGGCGCCGCGCGCGGACGCGTCCAAGCGCACCGTGATCGGCACGATCGTCGCCGAGCGGCTGCTCGACGTCGGCGTGATCCTCGTGCTCTTCCTCGTCGTCGGCTACGCGATCCTCGGCAACGTCGGGACGCACTCGGTCGAGTGGATCGCGCTGGCGACCGCGGTCGTGCTGGCGGGAGGCGCCGTGGCGATCGTGCTGGTGCGGCGCAACCACCGCATCCACGACTTCGTGGCGCCGATGCTGTCCTCGACCTACCGGCTGGTCAGCCGACACGGCGCGCTGCTCGTGGCCATGACGTTCGGTGTGTGGATCATCGAGTCGTGCGCCTGGATCGCGGTCGGCGCGTCGGTCGGGTTCGGGATGAGCTTCCTCGAGGGCCTCTACCTGGTCGCGCTGGCGAGCGTGTTCGCGCTGATCCCGTCGGGGCCGGGCTACGCAGGAACCCAGGATGCGGCCACGGTCATCGGCATCAAGGCGATCGGGGGCACCGGCGCGACCGCCGTGTCGTACCTCGTGATGCTGCGCTTCGCGCTGCTGGTGCCGATCACCGCGGTCGGCTTCGTGCTGCTGGCGGCCCGCTACGGGGGCCTCGCGCGGCTGCGTGCGGCGCGCGCGACATGAGGCGCCCGCGCGGCGAGCTGATCGCCTACATCGTCCTCGTCGCGGTCGCCCTCGGGCTGCGGCTGTACGACCTCGGCGACCGCCCGTTCCACCACGACGAGAGCCAGGACGCCTACTTCTCCTGGGTCCTGTGGACCAAGGGCGACTACAAGTACATGCCGATCCTGCACGGCCCGCTGCGGTTCTACCTGACCGCGGGCATCTTCTCGCTCTTCGGCGACTCCGACTTCACGGCCCGGCTGGCGCCCGCGCTGATGGGGACCTCGATGGTCGCGATGCCGTACTTCCTGCGCGAGCAACTCGGGCGCGTGGCGGCGTTCACCGCGGCGGTGCTGCTGGCGATCGGGCCGTCGTACCTCTACTTCTCGCGCTTCGCGCGCGAGGACATCTACTTCGCGGCGATCAGCTTCGCGCTGCTGGTGGTGGTGTTCCGCTTCCTCGACCGGCCGCGCTTCTGGGGGCCGCCGGCGATCGGGGCGCTGATCGCGCTCGGCTTCGCGACCAAGGAGACGATGTACATCACCGGCTTCGTCGCCTTCACGTTCTTCGCGCTGCTGTTCTGGCGCGAGCGCAACGGAGCCGGCGACACGTGGCTCAGGGTCAAGTCGGTCGGCTGGGAGTCGTGGGTGTGGGCGCTCGCGGCGTTCGCGATCGTGTTCACGCTGATGTTCACGGTCTTCCTCACCAACCCGTCGGGGTTGTGGGACGGCCTGCACGACTCGATCGCCTACTGGCTCAAGCAACACGGCGTGGGCCGCGGCGGGGAGAAGCCGTACTTCTACGTGATCGTCCTGTTCGGGCAGGAGTGGCCGGTGCTGCTGCTCGGGCTGCTCGGCGTGGTGCTGGCGTTCCGCCAGCCGACGGTGCTGCGCGCGTTCCTGGTGTGGGCCTTCGCGCTGTCGCTGGCGATCTACTCGTGGGCGGGCGAGAAGTTCGCTTGGCTCGTGCTGCACCCGCTGCTGCCGCTGATCCTGCTGGCCGGCCTCGGGGTGCAGTGGCTGTGGGAGGCGCGGCGCTCGACGCTCGGCAAGGCCGGGATCGCGGTCGCGGCGGTGATCGCGCTGTACGTGCCGATCTCGTCGTGGTGGCTCAACGTCGACCACCGCGCCGACCCGCGGGAGCTGCTCGTCTCCACCCAGTCCTCCGAGGAGGTCAAGCGGATCGAGCTCGAGGTCAAGCGGATGGCGAAGAAGAACCCGAAGCTGTCGGTCACGGTCGACTCCGCCGACGGCGCGACGTTCCCCTACGCCTGGTACTTCCGCGACCTCGACGTCGGCTACCTCGACATGACCACCGTGAACGCGCCGCCCGACTCCGACGTGCTGGTCATGACCGAGGGCGGCCGCGCGCGCCTGGCGCCGGCGCTGGGCGCCTACACCGGCCGCAAGTTCGGCTTCCGCGTCTGGTGGGTGCGCGACTACAGCAAGATGTCGATCGGCAACTGGTGGCGCTGGTTCACCCGCCGCAAGCCGTGGAATCCGACCGGCGGCCTCGCCGAGTACCTCTACACGCGCCGCGACATCACCGCGAGCGCGGTGCCGAGGCCCTTCACGGTCGCGATGCGGCGGCCGGGCTGGACCGCGTTCTTCGCCGGGCCGGCGCCGGGCACGGCGCCAGGGTCGTCCACGACCACGACCAGGCCCCAGAAGTGCGCCGGATCATCGCCGCGCTCGACGACCTCGAGGATGTAGGGGCCGAGCCGCAGGAACGCCATCCGCTCGTCGCGGCGGCGGAGGTCGAGGCCGGCGTCCTGGAGCGCCGTGACGGTGCGGTCCAGCGAGCCGGTGAGGACGACGACGTGGTCGACCGCGAAGGCGCCGTTGGGGTGCTGCGAACCCTCAACCACCCTCAAGGGGTCTGACCCCTCTCGCAGTGGCAGCCCGTCCGGATTCTCCGCCGCGAGCTCGGGGGCGGTGATCTCGAGGATGCCGCCGCCCCGCCCGGTCAGCTGCAGCCGCTCCTCGCCGAGCGCGACGAGGCCGTCGCGCACCTCGAAGCCCAGCGCCTCCCAGGCCTCCGGCGGGTCGCCGAGGACGATCACTTCAGCTCCCACACGGTGGTGCCGTCGCGGTCGTACACGCGGCGGCCGAGCGTGTCCCACTTCGCGACGCCCTCGTCGCCGTAGGTCGTGCGCTCGAGCGGCCCGACGACGACGTAGCGGACGCCGTACTTGTCGAGCAGCGGCTGCGCCTCCTCGACCGTGCCCTGGTAGATCCGCTCGACGTCCTGGCGGCGGCTGCCGGGGTCGTGCGCCCACTGGAGCTCGTGACCGGTCCACCCCATCACGGTCGGCAGGCCGGTGAAGGTCGAGATCCGCCCGTGGCCGAAGGCGGAGTAGTCGTCGCCGACCGCCTCGAGCACGCCCGAGCCGTGCGGCGCGTGGTCGCGTAGCCACTCGATCGCCCCCGGGTCGCCGGGCGCGGACTCGGACAGCCAGCGCAGCCCGTCGAGGTGCGGCGCGGCCGAGAAGCCGCCCTTCCGCGCGTACGTCCCGGCCACCGGGTAGACGGCTGCCAGCGCGAGCAGGGCGAGCAGCGGTATCCCCCACGCCAGCTGCGCGATGCGCGCGCGGCGGCGCAGCCAGCCCCACGACCACACGATCGCCGGCGCACCCGCGATCGCCAGCAGCAGCCACGCGTTGTAGCCGAGCTTGAAGACCGTGTTCATGCGGTACAGGTCGGTGCCGGCGAACGAGTCGCGCACGTAGACGACCTCCGGGATCAGCAGGCACAGCAGCCCGCCGCCGATCAGGATCCACGTGAAGCGCTCGGCCGACGGCGCGCGGTGCAGGAACGCGCAGTAGCCCGCGATCAAGCACAGCGCCGCCAGCAGGGCGACGCCGGTGAGGTCGGCCGGGGCGAGCAGCGAGCCGGCGAACAGCGCCACCGCCAGCATCCACCCCGCCGTCCGCCACGGGCGGCGCGAGCGGATCAGCGCCACCAGGTAGGCCGTGAAGACGAGGTAGAGGAGCAGCCCGTAGATCGCCGCGTTGTCGGTCGCCCAGGACGAGAAGCCGGCCCGCTTCGTCACGCTCCCCAGGCCGTCCGCGGCCGCGTTGTAGCTGAGCAGGAAGGGCAGCACGGCGAGCACCGCGAGCAACAGCAGGACCGCCATCCAGGCGAGCGTCCGGGCGCGCTCGCGCACGCTCGGCGCGTCGCGCGCCCGCACCACCGCGCACAACGCGACCAGCCCGGCGATGACGGGGAACGACCAGGCGTTGATCGCGTACAGCATCCCGATCGCGATCGCCGCGCAGACGAGCTCGAGCGCGGCCGGGAAGCGCGCCGGCGGCGGCGATGGCCCGCTCGTCGCCACCTGCAGCCCGAACGCCAGCGCCAGCAGCGAGAAGGGGATCGCCATCACGTGCCCGTGCAGGTCGGCGAGCGTGAACGAGAAGGCCGGGAACTCGTTGATCGTCCCCTTGATCACGCGCGAAGCGCCGAACCAGTCGTACTGGCGCAGCGGCCCGCCGTGATCGACGAGCTCGAGGCCGGAGCCGATCGTCCCCGCGAGGATGCACAGCGCCACTCCCCACAGCCCGATCACCACGCGCCCGCCGATCGCGTACGCGAGCCCGAAGGCGGCGACGACCGAGAGCGCGAAGAACGCCGCGACCGCGAGGTTGTAACCCACGTCCGGAGCCACCGCGGAGAGCCGGATGAGCCCCGAGGCCATCAGGTGCCCGAAGTAGTAGTAGTTGAGGTCCTCCCCCGCCATCCACGGGTCCTCGGGCGGGAAGTGCGTCGCGTTCCCCGCCGCGTTGATGAACGCCATGTCCATCGGCTTCTCGGTCTGCCACACGTCGGGCGAGTAGGCGACCAGCAGCGCCATCAGCGCGAAGGCGCCCAGCGCCAGCCCCTCGGACCACAGGAACGCGCCGCGCGGGATCTCCGGCCGCAGCCGCCACAGCACGAGCGCGCCCGCGCCCGCGAGCAGCGCCAGGACGACGATCCACATGACCGTCGACTGCGCCACGCCGACGGAGCCCAGCACCCACACGACCCACGTCACCAGCAGCAGCCCGAGCGGCTTCGCGAACGCCAGCCCACGGCCGGGCAAGCGGGCGAGGGCGACCGCGACCAGCGGCGTCGCCGCCAGCCCCAGTACCTCGATCAGCACGAAGAAGCGCAGCGCCGCGGTCATCGCTTGCCCGAGACACTAATGTCGGCTCCCGTCGTGACCGCCTTCGAACTCGTCTCCGAGCTGCCGCTCACCATCGAGGAGTACTCGCTCGAAGGCCGCGAGCGCGCCGTCAATCCCGAGTTCACGCGCGTCACGACGACCTACCACCTGCGCGGCGCCGGCGAGGGGGGCCTGGGCGAGGACGTCACCTACGACCCCGACGAGCAGCGCGAGCAGCTGGCGCGCGGTCCGTCGCTCCCGCTCGCCGGGGAGTGGACGTTCGGGGAGTTCGCCCGGCACGTCGGCGAGCTCGACCTGTTCCCCGCCGGCGCGCCGGACATGCCGGCCTTCCTGCTCTACCGCCGCTGGGCGGTCGAGAGCGCCGCGCTCGACCTCGCGCTGCGCCAGGCAGGGCGCTCGCTCGGCGACGTGCTCGGCCGCGAGCACCGCCCGGTCAACTTCGTCGTCTCGCTGCGGCTCGGCAACCCGCCGAGCTTCGAGCCGGTCCGGCAGCGGCTCGAGGTCTACCCGTGGCTGCGCTTCAAGCTCGACGGCACGCCCGACTGGCCCGGCGAGCTGATCGAGCAGCTGGTCGACACGGGCGCGATCGCCTCGATCGACTTCAAGGGCGCCTACAAGGGGACGGCGGTCGACGTCGACACCGACCCCGGCTTCTACCGCCGCATCGCCGAGGCGCTGCCCGACGCCTGGCTCGAGGATCCGGACCTGACCGATCCCGAGGCTGACGCCGTGCTCGAGCCCCACCGCGAACGCATCACCTGGGACGCGCCGATTCACTCGGTCGCCGACATCGAGGCGCTCGCCTTTCCGCCCAAGACCGTCAACGTGAAGCCGTCGCGCTTCGGCTCGGTCGAGGCGCTGTTCGCCGGCTACGACTACTGCGAGGCCGAGGGCATCGAGATGTACGGCGGCGGCCAGATCGAGCTCGGCGTCGGCCGCGGGCAGATCCAGATCCTCGCCTCGCTCTTCCATCCTGACGGCGTCAACGACATCGCCCCCTCGGGCTACGACTGGATCGAGTTCCCGCGCGATCTCGAGCCCAGCCCGCTCGATCCGAGACCCGAGCCGACCGGAATGCGCCGGCAGACATAGAATCGAGAGACGATGCCGCCGAAGCCGCGCCAGGTCAGGATGGAGAGCAAGTCAGCGCTCTCCGCGATGCAGAAGCTCGAGAGCCGCTCCGACGAGGAGCTCGAGGCCGAGACGCGCTTCCGCGCCGCGGCGCAGGCGATCCTCGGCGCGCGCGCCGCCGAGCGGATGGACGCCAAGCGCTCGCGCGAGCACTTCCGCGCCGCGATCGCCGCCGCCCGCCCGCAGGAGCGGCTGCAGCTGCGCCGCATGGCCGAGGCGTCGCTGGCGCTGGCCGAGCGCCGCCCGGCCGACCTCAAGGCCGCGGCCGAGAAGCTCGGCCAGACGCCGCCGACCAACCGGCAGCTGATGGCGCTGCGCTTCATGGGCATCGTGGCACCGCCCCCGGGCGCGAGCATCTTCCGCCGGATCGGCGGGATCCTGCTGATCATCCTTCTCGTCATCGCGCTGCTCGCGCTGGGCTGGGCGATCATCCAGCTGGTCTCGCTGCCGTTCGGCGGGATCGACAAGGGCGTCTCGATCTTCTGGGGCTTCCTGCTCGTCTGCGTGGTGCTCGGCGTGCTCTTCCTGTTCGGGCGAAGGCGCCAGAAGCGGGCACGCGAGAAGCAGGCCGAGCAGCGCGCCCAGGCCGCCACCAGCGGCCGCCGCTGACCTGACGTCAGGACTCGATTTCCACCCACCGTTGTGGGTAGGGTCGGCCGGTGCCCAACCACATCGTCACCCGCCGGCTGCTGCTCGTGCAGCTCGGGGTCGAAGAGGCGGTCGCGCTCGTCGACGGCCGCGGCGGCAACGACCGCCCGTGGGCCCCGGGCTACCCCGACGACGGCGCGCTCGTGGCGGCCGGTCTCGTCATGACCGCTGCCCAGCACGGGCGCGATCTCGGCCCCTTCGGGACCTACGAGATCATCCGCCGCAGCGACGGCCGCGTGATCGGCGCCGCGGGCTTCACGGGCCAGCCGGACGAGACCGGCGCGGTGCGGGTCGGCTACGGCCTGGCCGAGTCCGCCCGCGGCGAGGGCTACGCCACCGAGGCGCTGAAGGCGCTGCTGCAGTGGGCGCGCGGGCAGGACGGCCTGACCTGCGTGCTGGCCGACACGACGAAGACGAACGTCGCCTCCCAGAAGGTGATGGAGCGCGCCGGGATGCACCGCATCGGCGAGGACGGCGAGCTCCTCTACTACATGGCCTGACTCACGTATCGCCGGCCTGCCACGTTGTAGGAGCATGAGCGCGGTCGTGCTCCCTCCGTTCTGGTCGCTCGTCGAAGCGCACGGCGACGAGCTGCTCGCGCACGCGCGCCGGATGACCGACGACCAGAGCGCCGAGGACGTGCTGCAGGACGCGCTCCTGCGCGCGCTGCGCGCCTATCCGCGGTTGCGCCACACCGACCACCTGCGCGCCTGGCTGTACCGCGTGACGACGACCACAGCGCTCGACCTCCACCGCCGGCGCCGCCGCGAGATCCCGACCGACGAACCGCCGGTGCAGCCCGTCGAGGCCGAGTACGACGATGGCGCGTTCGAGTCGCTGATCGCCCCGCTCGCGCCCACCGCGCGCGACGCGCTGCGGCTGCGCTTCGTCGACGACCTCGATTACGACCGCATCGCCGCCGAGCTGGGCACCTCGCCCGAGGCGGCGCGCCAACGCGTCTCCACCGCCGTCCGAACCCTGAGAGAGCGAGTCACCGCATGACCCCCCTGACCGAGTCCTTCCTCGACCGCCTGGCCTCCGCCGCCGTGCAGGAGGGCCTCGCCGACGCCGTCTACACGACCGTGAGCACGCCGCTCGGGCGGCTGCTCGTCGCCCAGGGCCGGCGCGGCGTGCTGCGGATCGCGTGGGAGGACGAGCCCGAGGACGCCACGCTGGCCGGCGTCGCGGCCGGCGTCGGGCCGCGGATCGTGCGCTCCGACCGCGAGCTCGCGGCCACCCGCGACGCGATCTCCGCCTACCTCGAGGGCGACGACGACAGGCTCGACCTCCCGGTCGACCTGTCGCTGGCCCGCGGTCCGTTCCGCCGCTCCGTGCTCGAGGCGCTGCACCGCGAGGTCCACCGCGGCGAGGTCACCACCTACGGCGCGCTGGCGGCCGAAGCGGGCAACCCGCGCGCGGTGCGCGCGACCGGCACCGCCTGCGCCACGAACCCGGTGCCCATCGTCGTACCCTGCCACCGCGTGCTGCCGGCCTCCCACAAGCTCGGCAACTACGGCGGGGGCCCCGACCGCAAGCGCGCGCTGCTCACGCTCGAGGGCGCGCTCTGGAGGGCCTGAGCCGCTACGCCGCGCTCCTGCGCCTGCCGGGGGCGCGCGCGCCGGTCGTGCTGTCGGCGCTCGGCTCGATGCCGATCGGCATGTTCGGGCTCGCGATCCTGCTGCTGGCGCGGGACGCGACCGGCTCGTTCGCCTCCGCGGGGATCGTGGTCGGCGCGTTCGGCTTCGTGAACGCGTTCGGCGCGGTCGCGCAGGGGCGGCTGATGGACCGGGTCGGCCAGGGCAGCGTGCTGCGCGCAGCCGCGGTCGTGCATGTGCTCGGCCTGAGCGCGCTGGTGGTGGCCGCCGAGGCCGGCGCGAGCACGGTCGTGCTGGCCGCCGCGGCGGCGGTCGGCGGCTCGTCGCTCCCCCAGCTCCCGGCCGCGATGCGGTCGCTGTGGGGCATGCTCGTCGACGACGCGGAGCGGCGCCAGACCGCCTACGCGCTGATCGCGATCGTGTTCGAGGTGTCGGTGATCGGCGCGCCCGCGCTGGTGGCGGGGATCGTCGCGCTGACGTCGCCGGCTGTCGCGGTGCTGGTCGGCGGTGGCGCGTGCGCGATCGCGGCGGTCGGGTTCAGCCTGACCGGCGCCTCGCGGCGCTGGCGCGGGGAGCCGCACGAGGTCGGCTGGCTCGGCCCGCTGGAGTCGCGCGGGATGCGCGTGGTGGTCGTCGTGCTCACCGCGTTCGGCACCGCCGTCGGCGTCGTGCAGGTCGCGCTCCCGGCGTTCATGGCCGAGCGCGGCTCGGCGGCGTCCGCCGGCTTCCTGTTCGCCGCGCTGTCGGCCGGCAGCCTGACCGGCGGCCTCGCCTACGGAGCGCGCTCGTGGCCCGGCGACCTGCCCGCCCGGCTGGTGGCGCTGATGGCCGGGCTGGCGCTGGGCTGGGCGGCGCTGGCGCTCGCGCACGCGCCGCTCGCGCTCGCCGCCCTCCTGGCCGTGGCCGGCCTGCTGCTCGCGCCCACCACCGTGGTCGGCTCGGCGCTGCTGGACCGCGTCGCGCCGCGCGGCACCGCCACCGAGGCGTTCGGCGTGATGGTGATGGGGCTGGTGGCGGGCACCGCGGCGGGCAACGCGCTCGGTGGCCAGCTCGTCGACGGCCCGGGCTTCGAGGCGGCCGTGCTCACGGCCGGCGGCGTGGCCGCCGGCGGCGCGCTGATCGCGCTCAGGATTCGGTGATGCGGATCTGGCGGATGACGATCGGCTGCAGCGGCTTCTCGTCCGGCCCGACCTCGGCGACGCCGATCTTGTCGACGACGTCCTGACCCTTCGTGACCTTGCCGAGCAGCGCATAGTCGGGCGGCAGCCCGGCGTCCTCGCCGGTGACGACGAAGAACTGGCTCTCCGAGGTGCCCGCCGGATCGGTCTCGGCCTTGGCCATCGCCACGACGCCCTTGCTGTAGGTGAGGTCCTGCGGCGGCGGCTCGACGATCTGGTAGCCCGGCCCGCCGTTGCCGTCGCCGCTGGGATCGCCGCCCTGGATCACGAAGCCGGCCACGATGCGGTGGAAGCTCAGCCCGTCGTAGAAGCGCTTGTCGACGAGCGTCTTGAAGGAGCCGCCGGTGCGCGGCGAGCGGGGGTCGAGCGTGATCTCGAACTCGCCGCAGTTGGTGAGGACGCGCGCGACGTAGGTCTTGCCCTTCTTGAGCTTCGCGGTGGGCTTCGGGACCTTGACGTCCTTCGGCTTCGCCGCCGGCACCTTCTCGCAGCCGGTCGCGGCGGCGGGCGCGGGCGTCTCGGTCGCGGAGGCCGCTTTCTCCTTGTCTCCGCCCCCGCACGCGGCGAGCAGCAGAGCGCAGACGAGCAGCAGCGCGACCGGCAGGGGGAGCCTGGACATGCGGGCCGATGATAATGACCGCCGCGTGCCGCTCTCCGCCCTCGCCCGCCGCTACCGCCACTTCCTGCTCGACCTCGACGGCTGCCTCTACGTCGGCGATTCGCCCACGGCGCGCGCCACCGAGGCGCTCACGGCCCTGCGCGAGGCGGGCAAGGGGATCGTCTTCCTAACCAACGACGTCGGCAGCAGCCCCGAGGAGATCGTCCGGAAGCTGTGGCGGCTGGGCTTCCAGGCCTCGCTCGACGAGGTGATGACGGCCGGCGCCGCGCTCCAGTTCATGCTCGCGGACCGCCCGGGCGGCGGCGCCGCCTACGTGATCGGCTCACAGGCGATCGTCGATCACGTCGCCGAGGCGGGCCTGCGGATCGTGAACAACACCGAGTTCGCGACCCGCGCCGACGTCGTCGTGGTCGCCGACCACGAGCGCTTCGACTACGGCGAGCTGCGCATCGCCACGCAGGCGGTGCTGCGCGGCGCCGAGCTGATCGGGCTCAGCCGCGACCGCACGTTCCCGATGCCGGACGGCATGTGGCCGGGCTCGGGCGCGGTCCTCGCGGCGGTCGAGACCGCGACCCGCCGCAAGGCGGACGCGATCGCCGGGAAGCCCGAGCCCGCCATGTACGAGGCGGCGCGCGACCGTCTCGGCTTAGGCGAAGCCGGTGGCGAGGCCCCCGGCCGAGGCAGGTGGAAGATCCTCGCGCTCGGCGACCGGCTCGACGCCGACGTGCTCGGCGCCAAGCGGGCCGGCTTCGACTCCGCGCTCGTGCTGACCGGGGCCACCGAGCGCGCCCAGGTCGACGGCGCCACCCCCTCCCCCACCCACGTCGGCGACTCGCTCGCGGCGCTGCTGCTGACGTGAGGCGCCGCCGGCATCAGACGCACCACAAGCACTCCTCGACGAAGGGCTATCGGCGGCTGCTCGACAAGGTCGCGGCCCACGAGGACGTGCACCGCGTGGCCACCGGCCGCGTCAAGCCGCGCATGGGCACGGGCCGCCCGATCGCGCCGATCTCCAAGGTCCGCCAGATCGAGTCCGGTCTCTCCATCACCATCAACGCAGATGGCGCGGTGATCGATGCCTTTGTCGTGACCTCCGACCCGGTTGCGGTCGCCGCCTGGCTGCGCGAGGAAGGGCTGGCGAAATGACGCGGCCGGTCTGCCTGATCGCCAACCCGAGCGCGGGCGGCGGCCGCACCGCCAAGCTCCTCCCCGCCGTCGAGAGCGCGCTGCGCGGCCACGGGCTCGCGTTCCGGGTCGAGCGCACGCACTCGATCGAGCACGCCCGCGAGCTGGCGCGCTCGACGGTCGCCGCGGGCGAGGTGGCCGCCGCGATGGGCGGCGACGGGCTGCTGGGCGCGATCGCCGGTGAGCTGCGCGGGACCGACGGCACGCTGGCGGTGCTGCCCGGCGGCCGCGGCAACGACTTCGCGCGCAAGCTCGGCCTCGGCAACGACCCCGTGGCGGCGTGCGACGTCCTGGCGCAGGGGCGCGAGCAGGCGATCGACGTCGCCGACGTCAACGGCCGCGCCTACCTCGGGATCGCCTCCTCGGGCCTGGACTCCGACGCCGGCGACCTCGCCAATGCGACGAAGCTGCGCGCGAAGCTCGGCCAGCTCGTCTACGTCTACGCCACGCTGCGCGCCGTGCGGGCGTGGCGGCCGGCGCACTGGGAGGTGGTGCTCGACGGCGAGCCGCGCTCGTTCACCGGCTACTCGGTGGCGGTCTGCAACTCCGGCGTATTCGGCGGCGGGATGTACCTCGCGCCCGACGCCCGGCTCGATGACGGCATCCTGGACGTCGTGATGATCGGCGACATCCCCAAGCGCAAGTACCTCGGCTCGCTGCCCAAGGTCTTCAACGGGACGCATCTGCTCGAGCCGGGCGTCGAGCTGGTGCAGGCCTCCGAGGTCGCCTTCCACGCCGACCGCCCGTTCAACGTGCAGGCCGACGGCGACCCGATCGCCGACCTCCCGGCCACCGTGCGCGTGCAGCCGGGCGCCCTGCGGGTGATGGCCCCGTGAGCCTCCTGGCTCCGAAAGTGGCGGCGGCGAAGGCCGTCGGCGTGCTGGCGCGCCGCGCCGGGCGCGGCGGCGGCACCTCGCTGCCGGGGAAGGTGCTCACGCGCCTGGAGCCGCACGCGATCGGGCTGCTGGCCGGCCGGCTGGAGCACGGCAACGTCGTCATCTCCGCCACCAACGGCAAGACGACGACCGCGGCGATGGTCGCGTCGATCCTCGAGCGCAGCGGCCGCCGGCTCGTCCACAACCGCGCCGGGGCGAACATGGCCGGCGGCGTCGCCTCCGCCCTGGCCGACGCCTCGCGCCGCGGCGGGCGCGCGCTCGACGGCGACTTCGGCCTCTTCGAGGTTGACGAGTTCTGGCTCGGCGAGGTGGTCGAAGAGCTCAACCCGCGGGCGATGCTGCTCGCCAACCTGTTCCGTGACCAGCTCGACCGCTACGGCGAGCTCGACACGATCGCCGACCGCTGGGCCGTGGTGGCCGCCGAGCGCGCCGCGAGCACCCAGCTCGTGCTCAACGCCGACGACCCGCTGGTGGCGGACCTCGGCCGCGTTCCGAACGCGGAGCCCTGGTACTTCGGCGTCGAGGACGATTCGGTCGCCCACAAGGAGCTCCAGCACGCCTCCGACTCCAAGCACTGCCGCCGCTGCGGCCACGCCTACGTCTACGACGCCGCCTACATGGGCCACCTCGGCCGCTACCACTGTCCCAACTGCGGCAACCGGCGCCCCGAGCCGGCGGTGGCCGCCGAGTCGGTCCAGCTGCGCGGCATCCGCTCCGCCGCCTTCACGCTGCGCGCGCCGCAGGGCTCGACCCGGGTCGAGCTCCCGCTGCCCGGGCTCTACAACGTCTACAACGCGCTCGGGGCCGCCGCGCTGTGCCTGTCGCTGGGTATCGAGCTGCCGACCATCGCCGCCGGCCTCGGCGCCGTCGAGCCCGCCTTCGGGCGGGCGGAGACGATCGAGCTCGACGGCCGCCCGACCTCGATCCTGCTGGTCAAGAACCCGGCGGGCGCCAACGAGGTCCTGCGCACGCTCGCGCTCGAGGGCGGCGAGCTCGACCTCTTCGGGGTGCTCAACGACCGCATCGCCGACGGCCGCGACGTCTCGTGGGTGTGGGACGCCGACTGGGAGACGCTCGCCCCCCACGTCGCCCGCATGACCTGCTCGGGCACGCGCGCCGCTGAGCTCGCGCTGCGGATGAAGTACGCGGGCGTGCCGGTCGAGCGCCTGCACGTCGTCGAGGACCTCGCGACCGGGCTCGACCACGCGCTGGAGGGCGGCCGCGGGCCGCTCTACGCGCTCCCCACCTACACCGCGCTGCTCGAGCTGCGTGGGCTGCTGTCAGAGCGCGGCGCCGCCCGGGAGTACTGGCGATGAGCGCGATCATGTGGCACGACGTCGAGTGCGGCGGCTACGCCGAGGACCTGCCCCTGTGGCGCGAGCTGGCCGCCGCCGAGGCCGGGCCAGTGCTCGACGTCGGCGCCGGCGCCGGCCGCGTGGCGCTCGAGCTGGCCCGCGCCGGCCACGACGTGACCGCGCTCGACCTCGACCCCGAGCTGCTCGCGGAGCTGCGCGCCCGCGCACAGCGTGAGGGCCTCGCGGTCCGCACCGAGCAGGCCGACGCCGCCGGCTTCGAGCTCTCCGGCCCGCCGTTCGGCCTCATCGCGGTGCCGATGCAGACGATCCAGCTGCTGCCCGGGCGCGCGGCCCGCGCCGCCTTCCTCGCCTCCGCCCGCGACCACCTCGCGAGCGGCGGCCTCGTGGCGCTCGCGGTGGCGGAGGAGCTCGAGCCGTTCGAGGCCGACACCGCCCATCCGCTGCCGCCGGACACCGGCGAGCGCGACGGCTGGCGCTACCGCTCCTTCCCGGTCGCGATCCGCGACCGCGGCGACCGCGTCGTGCTCGAGCGCGTGCGGGTGCTGACCGCGCCCGACGGCACCACCTCGAGCGAGGACGACGCGATCGCGCTGGCCACGCTGAGCGCCCGCGACCTCGAGGTCGAGGGCCGGGCGGCGGGGCTCCGGCCCGAGCCCGCGCGCTTCATCGAGGAGACCGACGCCCACCTCGGCTCGGTGGTGGTGATGCTGCGTGGCTGAGGGCGTCCTGCGGGTCTGCGCGCTGTATCCGGACCTGATGAACATCTACGCCGACCGCGGCAACCTGCTGCTGCTCGAGCGGCGCTGCGAGTGGCGCGGGATCGGCTTCGAGCTGTCCGGCGCCGGCCTCGGCGACGAGATCGATCCCGACGATCACGACCTTTTCTACCTCGGGGGTGGTCAGGATCGTGACCAGCAGCTGTGCGCGCAGGATCTCGCGACCGTCAAACGCGACGCTCTGCACGCCGCTGCCGAGCGCGGGCGCGTCATCTTCGCGGTCTGCGGCGGCTATCAGTTGCTCGGCCACAGCTACGAGCTGGGCGGCGAGCGGCTGCCGGGCGTCGGGCTCGTCGACCTCGAGACCGTGCGCGACCCCGGCCCGCGGCTGATCGGCAACGTGGCGATCGAGGTCGACCTGGGCGGCGGCCCGCAGGTCCTGGCCGGCTTCGAGAACCACGGGGGCCGAACCCACTTGGGGCCGGGCGCGAAGCCGCTCGGGCGCGTATTGAAGGGCCACGGCAACAACGGGACCGACGGCTACGAGGGCGTCCGCGGCGGCGCCCGCGGGACCGTGCTGGGCACCTACCTCCACGGTCCGCTGCTGCCGAAGAACGCCTGGTTCGCCGACTGGCTGACGGCCACCGCGCTGGGTCGCGAGGCGGCCGAGCTGGCTCCCCTGGACGACGCGCTGGAAAATGCCGCGCACCAGGGCGCGCGGCGGGCTGCCGCTGTTTGAGCTTGTAGGGTTCGGCGACTCCGGCCCGAGGAGCCTCCTCCAGCAAATGAACGCCACCACAGCCCAATCCACAGAGGGGTCGTCCGTCACCGCGGAGGCCGCCTCGCTCGAGTTCCGCGAGGCGACCAAGCGCTATCCCGGCGCCGAGAAGGCCGCCGTCGAGGCGCTCTCGCTCGAGGTCCCCGCGGGTGAGATCTGCGTCCTTGTCGGGCCCTCCGGCTGCGGCAAGACCACCGCGATGCGGATGGTCAACCGGATGATCGAGATCTCCGACGGCGACATCCTCGTCGGCGGCGAGAGCGTGAAGTCCAAGGCACCCGCGCAACTGCGGCGCGAGATCGGCTACGTGATCCAGCAGATCGGCCTCTTCCCGCACAGGACGATCGGCGACAACATCGCCACCGTCCCCGATCTGCTCGGCTGGGACAAGAAGCGCATCCGCGCCCGCGTCGAGGAGCTGCTGGAGCTGATCGGCCTGACCGGCGACTACCGCGACCGCTACCCCGCACAGCTCTCAGGCGGCCAGCGCCAGCGCGTCGGCGTGGCCCGCGCGCTCGCCGCCGACCCGCCGCTGATGCTGATGGACGAGCCGTTCGGCGCCATCGACCCGATCAACCGCGAGCGGCTGCAGAACGAGTTCTTGCGCCTGCAGGCCGAGATCCGCAAGACGATCGTCTTCGTCACCCACGACATCGACGAGGCGATCAAGATGGGCGACAAAATCGCGATCCTCAAGGAGGGCGGCCACCTCGCCCAGTTCGCGGCCCCGGCGGAGCTGCTGATGTACCCGGCCGAGCCGTTCGTGGAGGACTTCGTGGGCGCCGACCGCGCGCTCAAGCGGCTCGCGCTCCAGCGCGTCCGCGACATCGACCTGTGGAAGGCCGCCATCGTGCGCGTCGGCGAGCCGGTGGCCGAGGCGCGCAAGAAGGTCGAGGAGGCCGACCTCGACATCCCGCTGCTGGTCGACGACCACGGCCGCCCCAAGGGCTGGCTGTCGGAGCGCGGCCTCCAGGGCGAGCGGGTGCGCGACGAGCTGCGCTCGCCCGCCGAGCCGGTCGTCGAGCTCGACGACATCCTGCGCGACGCGCTCTCCGACCTGCTGCAGTCCGACACCCAGTACGGGCCGGTGGTGGACGCCGACGGCGCCGTGGCCGGCGTGCTCTCGATGGAGGTGCTCTCCCACGCGCTGAGCCAGAAGGCCGAGCACATTCCGACCGCGTCGGAGCTGGCCGCCCACGAGCTCGCGGCCGAGGAGGCGGCGTCCTGAGCGCCATCGTCACCTGGCTGCCGACGATCGCGCAGATCACCTTCGGGGACCGCAAGAACGCGGTCAACGAGTGCCCGGGCAACAACGGCCTGTGCCCGAGCTGGATCCTCGATCACTTCCACCAGTACTGGCACCCGCTGTGGGAGCACGTCCTGCTGGCCGTCGTGCCGCTGATCATCGGCTTCTTCGTCGCCACCGGGCTGGCGCTGATCGGGCACCGCTACAAGTTCCTCAACCCGTGGTTCCTCGCGTTCGTGAGCCTCCTGTTCACGATCCCCTCGATCGCCTTCTACCTGATCCTGCTCAACGTCACGGGCCGCGGCTACTCCACCGCCGTCGTGGTCCTGATGGCGTACACGCTGGTGCTGATCTACCGCAACGTCGCCACCGGCCTGCAAGAAGTGCCGCGGGAGATGGTCGACGCGGCGGAGGGCATGGGCCTCACCCGCCGCCAGATCCTCTTCAAGGTCGAGCTGCCGATGGCGCTGCCGACGATCTTTGCCGGGCTGCGGATCGCGGCCTCCTCGACGGTGGGCATCGCGGGCTTCGCGTTCTTCGCCGGCGCCGGTGGGCTGGGGGCCGAGATCTTCGCCGACCCGACCTTCCGCGGCAACGTCGTCGCGGCGTCGATCCTGATGGTCCTGCTCGCGACGGTGCTCGAGCTGATCGTGCTCGCCGTCCAGCGCTGGGCCACCCCCTGGGAGCGGGCGGCGAACCGATGATCCTCGCCGCGCTCGGGCCCTTCGGGGACGCGATCGACTTCATCTTCCACGAGGGCGAGTCGCAGGCCGGCACCGTGCGTGTCGGCGGCCTCGGCGAGATCTGGGAGCTGACCTGGACGCATCTGAAGCTGTCGCTCGCCGCCACGCTGATCGCAACGCTGATCGCGCTGCCGGTGGGCGTCTACCTCGGCCACATCGGCCGCTTCCAGTTCGTGGCGACCAGTGTCTCGAACATCGGCCGCGCGATCCCGGCGCTCGGCCTCGTGGTGTTCTTCATCGCGTTCCTCGGCGTCGGCTTCACCAACGTGTGCGTGGCCCTGGTGCTGCTGGCGATCCCGCCGATCATCACGAACTCCTACGTGGGCATCCGCGGCGTCGACCCGGAGACGGTGGACGCAGCGCGGGGCAACGGGCTGACCGGCCGCCAGGTCGCGCTCAAGGTCGAGCTGCCGATGGCCCTCCCGACCATCATGGGCGGCATCCGCATCTCGCTCGTGTCCGTGATCGCCACCGCGACGATCGCCCCGCTGGCGAACGTCGACACGCTCGGGCGCCCGATCATCAGCCCCAACGTCTACGGCACGGCGGGCCAGTTGGCCGCCTGCCTGGTCGTCGCGGTCGTCACGCTCGCGGCCGACGGCCTCTTCGTGCTGCTGCAGAAGGCCGTCACGCCCGAGGGACTCAAGCTCGCTGAACGAGGCCGGCCCGGAGGCCGCCGCCTCGCTTTCCTGTCATCGAAGAGGAGCATGCAGACATCGTGAGACGCACCCATCCCCTGTTGGCCCTACTGGCCGTTCTCTGCCTCGGATTCGTGTTCGCCGCGTGCGGCGGCGACGACGAGAAGTCGTCGTCTTCGTCGTCCTCGAGCGGCTCGAGCAGCGAGAAGGCGCCCGGCCAGGAGATCCAGAAGGTCGCCGGCGCCGACTCCAAGCCGGCCATCACCGTCGGCTCGAAGAACTTCACCGAGCAGTTCGTGCTCGGCGAGATCTACTCGCAGGCGCTCGAGGCCGCCGGCTACAAGGTCAAGAAGCAGCTCAACCTCGGCTCCGAGCTGATCGCCCACAAGGCGCTCCAGACCGGCAAGGTCGACGCCTACCCGGAGTACACCGGCACCGCGCTGACGTCGTTCTTCGGGGTCAAGACCGCCGACGTCCCGAAGGACGCCAACAAGGCGTACGAGGACACGAAGGCCGGCTTCGCCAAGGAGAACATCACCGCGCTCGCCCCGACGCCGTTCGAGAACACCTACCGGCTCGGCATCACCAAGGCGACCGCCAAGAAGCTCGGCGACCCGAAGACGATCTCCGACCTCAAGGGCAAGGAGAGCGACCTCTCGATCACGGGCTTCCCCGAGTGCAAGCAGCGCCAGGACTGCCTGCTCGGCGTCCAGGACGCGTACGGCCTGAAGTTCGGCAAGTTCGTCTCGAGCGAGCAGAAGTACCAGGTGCTCGACTCGGGTGACGCGGACGTCGCGTTCATCTTCACCACCGACGGCGACCTGGCCGGCGGCAAGTACGTGGTGCTGGACGACGACAAGCACTTCTTCCCGCCCTACAACGTCACGTTCAACGTGCGCAACGAGGCGCTGAAGAACCTCGGTCCCGAGGGCCAGAAGGTCATCGAGGACGTCCAGAAGCCGCTCACCGAGAAGGTCATGCAGGAGCTCAACGCCCGCGTCGACATCGACAAGAAGAAGCCCGCCGACGTCGCCGCCTCCTACCTCCAGCAGGCCGGATTCGTCAAGTAGTCCTGCGCTAATTCCCGCGCCCGCCGTCTGGCGGGCGCGGGATAATCGCGCCCGCATGCTGCGCCGCGTCGCCGCACCAGTCGTGCTGGTCCTGTTGCTCGCCGGGTGCGGGGGCGGCGGCGACGAGTCGACCGAGTCCTCCAAGGCCACGCCGTCGTCAGCTCCGGTGCCGAAGCTGATCCGCCGCAACCCGGCCAACGCTTCGACGACGCTCACGATCGGGTCGAAGAACTTCACCGAGGAGTTCATCCTCGGCGAGATCTACGCGCAGGCGCTGAGGGCGGGCGGCTACACCGTGCGCAAGCAGCTCGACTACGGCTCCGAGCTCGTGGCGTACAAGGGCGTGCGGGACGGCAAGCTCGACGCGTATCCCGAGTACACCGGCACCGCGCTGACAGCGTTCTTCGACGTCGAGCCGAACGAGATCCCCAAGGACGAGCACGAGGCCTACGAGGCCGCCAAGGCCGGTTTCGCCAAGAGCGGCGTGACGGCGCTCCCGCCGACCCCGTTCACGGATTCCAACGCGGTCGGCATGACGCGCGCCCACGCCGCGGAGCTGGGCGTGCAGACGATCTCCGACCTCAAGAAGCTCGCGCCCAGGCTGACGCTCTCGGGGTCGCCCGAGTGCCGCCGGCGGCTCGACTGCAAGCTCGGCCTCGAGCGCAACTACGGGCTGCGCTTCAAGCGCTACCTGCCGACGGCGCTGCCCGACCGCCACACGGTGCTCACCAGCGGCAAGGCCGACGTCTCGATCGTGTTCTCGACCGACGGGCAGATCGCCGCCGACGACCTGCTCGTGCTCGAGGACGACAAGAAGCTCTTCCCGCCCTACAACGTCTCGCTCGTGGTCAACGACAAGGCCGCGCAGCGGGCGGGGCCGGACCTGCCGAAGATCGTCGGCCAGGTGCAGCAGGACCTCTCGACGAAGGTGATGCAGGAGCTCAACTCGCGCGTCGACCTCGACAAGGAGCGGCCGGCCGCCGTCGCCCGCGAGTACCTCCAGCAGTTCGGCTACACCGAGTAGTGCGCGTCCACTCAGTCCTGCCCGAGGCGTTGACCGCGGCGGTCGCGGCCGCGTTGGTGGGCGTCGAGCACGTGCCGCACGCCGGGATGGTGGATATGCGCGCCGCCGAGCTGGCCGCGGGCGATCCGGAGGCGCTGGCGCTGATCGGGCCGTTCCGCTCCGCCGCCGTCGCCGAGGCCGTCGAGGCGACCGCGCCGGTCGGGCTCCCGCTGCTCGCCCCGGTGGCGACGTGGGCGGGCGTCACGCGCAGCGACGAGCCGTGCGAGGGCGACCCGGCACGCCACCGCGGCACCGTCCTGCGGATGCTGGCGCGCGACACCGAGGTGGCGGCGCGGCTGGCGGAGGACGTGCGCGCGGCGGAGCAGCGGGCGTTCGTGGTGGCCGGCGAGCACGAGTACGGCGTGCAGCTCGACGGCCAGCTCGACTTCGTCGGCCTGCCGCGGGTCGCCGACGCGGAGGCCGCGGACCTCGTCGTGCTGTGCGGGCTGGCCGGGCATCCGGAGGTAGCGCGCGCCGCGGAGCTCGGCCTGCCGGTCGTCGCGTTCGACGGCGTCCAGGGCGGCGCGCCGGTCCCCGACTGCTCGCTGATGCTCCCGTTCACCCCCGGCGACGACATGAGCGGCACGACCGCCGCCGCGCGGGCGGCGACGCTGATCTCCGAGGCCGTGGCGGGCGGAGCACGCGACCGCACCGCCCTCCTGTCCGCGCTCCGGATCGCGGGCCCCTTCGACGAGCACGGCGACCCCGTCGACCCGCCGGTCTGGCTCTACCGCGCGGGCGAGGACTGGAGTCTGCACCCGGACCGCCCGCTGTAGCGGCGGCGGAGTGCCGCCGATGGAAGGATCCGACGGGCAGACGCTGCTCGACCTTGCCCGGCTTGTCGCCGGCGGCCGCGTCGCGGAGTGGATCGTCCTGGCCAGAGGGGCGGAAGATCCGCACGCTGCGACGTCGGTGGCGCCGCCCGGCTGATCCGTCGGGCGCGCCCGCTACGGTCGGCCACGATGTTCGCCGTGGCTACCGACGAGCTCCAGGTTCTGCTCCTGCACCCCTCCGCGGTGCCGCCCGCGCGCACGCGCGCCGGCGACGCGGGGTTCGACCTGCGCTGCCTGGAGGGCTTCTCGCTCGCTCCCGGTGAGCGGGCGGTGATCGGCACCGGCGTCGCGGTCGCGCTGCCGGAGGGGACGTGCGGGCTGGTGGTGCCGCGGTCCGGGCTCGCCGCGCGGCACGGGCTCTCGGTCGTCAACGGCCCCGGGCTGATCGACCCGAGCTACCGCGGCGAGATCCGCGTGGTGCTGGTCAACCTCGGCGCGGAGCCCTACGCCGGCGAGCCCGGCGACCGGATCGCACAGCTGCTGCTGGTGCCGTTCGTGGCGCCGGAGACGCGCGTGGTCGATGAGCTGCCGGCCTCGGCCGACGGCCGGGGCGCCGGCGGCTTCGGCTCCTCCGGCCGCTAGCTAGCCGTCGCCGTTGCTGGCGTAGCGGTCGTAGCGCTCCGCCACGACCGCGGGCAGGCGCGCGGTGACGCGGACGCCCTCGGCGGTGTCCTCTCGCTCGAGGTCGCCGGCGACGTCGTGGAGCTCCGACAGCGTCTGGCCCTCGGAGAACGGGACGAGCAGCTCGACGTCGGTCAATGAGCGCTCGAACGACGCCGCAATCGCCTCGCCGAGCTCGGCCATCCCCTCGCCGGTGACGGCGGAGACGAGCAGGCCCTCGGGGTGGCGGAACGCCAGCTCGTGGCGGCGGTCCTCGTCGAGCAGGTCGGCCTTGTTGAGCACGAGCAGCCGCGGCGACTCGCCCGCGCCGATCTCGTCGAGCACGTCGTCGACCGCGCGGGTCATCTCCTCGAGCTCCTCCTCCGGCGCGTGGGCGTCGACCACATGGAGGATCAGGTCCGCGAGCTTCGTCTCCTCCAGCGTCGCGGCGAACGCGTTGACGAGCTGGTGCGGCAGCTTGCGGATGAAGCCGACGGTGTCGGTCACCAGGTAGGTGCGGCCCTCGAGGCGCAGCGTGCGCGTGGTCGGGTCGAGCGTGTGGAACAGGCGGTCGCGGACGCCGACCTCGGAGCCCGTCAGCTGGTTGAGCAGCGTCGATTTGCCGGCGTTCGTGTAGCCGGCCAGCGCGACGCTCGGCAGGTGCGCGCGCTCGCGCTCGGCGCGCATCACCTTGCGGTTGGACTTCACGTGCTCGAGCCGCCGCCGCAGGGCCGAGATGCGGTCGCGCGCGAGCCGGCGGTCGGTCTCGATCTGCGACTCGCCCGGGCCCCGGGTGCCGATGCCGCCCACGCCGCGGCCGGCGCCGAGACGCTCGAGGTGCGTCCACAGCCCGCGCATGCGGGCCATGTTGTACTCGAGCTGCGCCAGCTCGACCTGGAGCTTGCCGTCGGCCGTGTGGGCGTGCCCGGCGAAGATGTCGAGGATCACCGCGGTGCGGTCGATGACCGGCATCCCGAGCGCCTCCTCGAGGTTGCGCTCCTGCCGCGGGGTGAGCTCGTCGTCGATCGCGACGAGGTTCGCGTCCGCGGCCTTGAGCAGCGGCTTGAGCTCGTCGACCTTGCCGGAGCCGAGGTAGAGGTTCGGATGCGGCTTCTCGCGATGCTGGACCAGTTCGCCCACGACCGCGACGCCCGCGGTGCGGAGCAGCTCCTTCAGCTCGGAGAGATCGTCACCGGTGGGCGAGACGCCGATGCAGTAGGCCCGCTGCCGGGCCCTCCCCTGCACTCCGTTGTCCCCGTTCGCCATCCACATCCATTGTAGGCCGCCTGTCAGGCCAGCTCGGAGCGCGCCGGGGCGGGCAGCTTCGTGTAGCTCGGGAGCAGGTGAGCGGTCGGGATGACCATCACGCCCTCGGCGGGATCGCCGACCCACGTGCCGAGCCCGACGCTCATCGCGTAGGCGGCGTAGGCGGCCGCGCAGGCGTCGATCTCGTCGAGCGTGCGGTGCCACAGCCCGCCGTCGTCGTCGTAGACGCCCTTGAGCTTGAGCGCCGCGATCCGCTGCTGGCCGCCCCACGGCGTGCGCTTGGGCGGCGGGCGATGGCCGAGCAGCGCGCAGAAGATCGCGTCGGGGTAGGTCTCGAACACGCGCCCCGAGCGCATCGCGGCGGCGCCGACCCCGCCCTCGAGCGCGCCGTTGGCGCCCTCCGGGATCCAGCGGCCGAGCGGCGACAGCGCCTCGAAGAGCTCGAAGCCGACCGCCATCCACTCGGGCAGCGCCTCGCCCTCCGCCGGCACCGGGTAGAGCGGCAGCCCGCGGCGGAACAGCACGGCGTCGCAGACGCGCATGCGCTCGTAGCGGCCGTCGGGCAGGCCGAGGCGGCCGCGCGCGGCCGCGTCGGGGCCGAGCAGCCCGAGGCGGCGGCCGGACGGCGCGTCGATGCCGACGACCACCTCGCCGCGCCCGAAGCCCTGGATCGTGCGGGCCACGTGCTCGACCGTCCCGGGCGCGTAGAACGTCGCCACGAGCTCGATCCCCTCGATGCCCTTGCGCTCGTGCAGCGTGCAGAGCTGCTGGTTGTCCGGCCGGGCCGAGACGTCGATGCCGCAGAAGCGCATGCGCGTATGGTGCCCGCTCATGGCACCGAGCGACCACGACCTCGGCGAGCGGCTCGCCGCGCGGACGCTCGAGCTGATCGACATCCCTTCTGAGTCACGCGACGAGGCGTCGCTCGCGGCCCATGTCGCGGGGCTGCTGCCCGGTGCCCGCGACCTCGGCGACACCGGCCTGCTGGCCGGCCCGGACGGCGCGCGGGTGCTGCTCGGCGGGCACTTCGACACCGTCCCGGCACAGGGCAACCGCCCCGGCCGCCGCGAGAGGGACCGCGTGATCGGGCTCGGCTCGAGCGACATGAAGGGCGCGCTCGCGGTGATGATCGAGCTCGTCCGCGACGGCCTCCCGTTCGGCGCGCTGTTCTTCGGGCGCGAGGAGCTGCCGTTCGGCGAGAGCGCGCTGACGCCGCTGCTCGCCCGCCACCCGCTCTCCCCCGAGCTCGCGGTGATGATGGAGCCGACCGACAACGCCATCCACTCCGGCTGCCTCGGCAACGTCAACGCCACGTGGACGTTCCACGGCGTCGCCGCGCATTCCGCCCGGCCGTGGTTCGGCGACAACGCGATCACGCGCGCCGCCGCGGGCGTCACCGCCCTGGCCGCGCACGAGCCGGAGCCGCACCAGTTCGATGGGCTCGAATTCGTCGAGGTGGCGTCGGTGACGAAGATCTCCGGCGGCATCGCCATGAATGTGATCCCGGGCGAGGCGACCGCGCACGTCAACTACCGCTACGCCCCCGGCCGCACGCCGGAGGAGGCCGAGGCGCGGCTGGCGGAGCTGTGCGCCGGCCACGGGGAGCTGCGGATCGACGCCAACGCGCCGTCCGGCGCGGTCGCGCGCGGCCCGCTGGTGGACGCGCTGATCGCGGCCGGCGACCTCGAGGTGGCGCCGAAGCAGGCCTGGACGCCGGTGGCGGAGTTCGCCCAGGCGGGCGTCGCGGCGATCAACTTCGGCCCCGGCGACCCGCCGCAGGCGCACACGCGCGGCGAGGAGATCTCGGTCGCCGCCCTCGTCCGGAGCTACCGGGTGCTGGAGGCCTTCGCCGCGGCGCTGTGAAGCCCTCGCCCATCCTCAGCGGCCTCAAGACGTACCCGTTCGTGCGCCTCACCGACGCCAAGCGCGAGCTGCTCGCCCGCGGCGTCGAGGTCGTCGACTTCGGCATCGGCGAGCCGCGCGAGGACACGCCGCCGTTCATCCGCGAGGCGGTGGCGGGCGCGCTGCAGCCCAAGTCGACGTACCCGCTGGCCGACGGCCTGCCGGTGCTGCGGGCCGCGATCGCCGCGTGGATCGAGCGGCGCTTCGGGCCTTCGCTCGACCCCGGCACCGAGGTCCTCCCCACGCTCGGCTCCAAGGAAGCGATCTTCCACCTCGCGCAGGTGGTCGGCGGCGACGCCGTGGCGGTGACGACGCCCGGCTACCCGGTGGCCGAGCGCGGCGCCGCGTTCGCCGGCAAGCAGGTGATCGAGCTCCCGCTGCTCGCCGAGCGCGGCTTCCTGCCCGACCTCGACGCGGTGGACTGGTCGCGCGTCGGGATCCTGTGGCTGAACTACCCCAACAACCCGACCGCCGCCTCCGCCCCGCTCGAGCTGTACGAGCGCGCCGCGGCGATCGCGCGCGAGCACGACGTCCTGGTCGCCTCCGACGAGGCCTACTCGGAGATCTACTTCGGCTCGGAGCCGCCCGCCTCGGCGCTCCAGGTCGCCGACCGCCGCAACGTGATCGCGTTCAACACGCTCTCCAAGCGCTCCTCGATGCCCGGCTACCGCAGCGGCTTCGTGGCCGGCGACCCCGAGGTGATCGCCGCACTCAAGCGCTATCGGCCCAACGTCGGCGTGGCGCCCCCGGAGTTCATCCAGATCGGCGCAGCGGCCGCGTGGTCCGACGAGGCGCACGTGGAGGACGTGCGGGCGCTCTACCGCGCCAAGCGCGAGGTGCTGCTGCCGGTCTTCGAAGCGGCCGGCATCCACCACGCGGGCGGCGACGCGACGTTCTTCCTCTGGCTCGACGCCGGCGAGCGCGCCGACCCGCTGGCCGCCGCGCTGCTCGAGCGCGGCGTCGTGGTGGCGCCCGGCTCGTTCTTCGGCCCGGCCGGAGAGGGCTTCCTGCGGGTCGCGCTCGTCCCGACGCTCGCCGAGTGCGAGCGGGCGGCGGAGCTCCTGGCGTCAGTCGTTGGCGTGCAGGGCGGCGTTCAGGCCGGCCCAGGAGCCTGAGCGCGGCATCGCCTCGACCGCGCCGGTCTGCGAGTTGCGGCGGAACAGCAGGCCGTCGGCGCCGGACAGCTCGCGCGCCTTGACGATCTCGCCGTCGGGCAGCGCCACGCGCGTGCCGGCGGTGAGGTAGAGCCCGGCTTCGACGATGCAGTCGTTCCCGAGCGAGATCCCCAGCCCGGCGTTGGCGCCCAGCAGGCAGCGCTCGCCGATCGAGACGACCTCGGTGCCGCCGCCGGAGAGCGTCCCCATGATCGAGGCGCCGCCGCCGATGTCCGACCCGTCGCCGACCACCACGCCGGCCGAGATCCGGCCCTCGACCATCGATGCGCCGAGCGTGCCGGCGTTGTAGTTCACGAAGCCCTCGTGCATCACGGTGGTGCCTTCGGCGAGGTGGGCGCCGAGGCGCACGCGCGAGGCGTCGGCGATCCGCACGCCCGACGGGGCGACGTAGTCGGTCATGCGCGGGAACTTGTCGACGCCGTGGACGACCAGCGGCTCGCCTACGCTGCGGAAGCGCATGCGCACCGCGGGCAGGTCGGCGGGGTCGACGGGGCCGTGGCTCGTCCACGCGACGTTGGGGAGCACGCCGAAGATGCCCTCCATCGAGAGCTCGCGCGGCCTGACGAGCCGGTGCGAGAGCAGGTGCAGGCGCAGGTACGCGTCGTACGCGTCGGTGGGCGCCGACTCGAGGTCGTCGAGCACGGTGACGACCTCGACGTTCTTCGTGCCGCGCCGCTCGTCGGCTTCGCCCTCGCTCAGCACCGTGGTGCCCGGCCCCTCCGGAGCCCCGTCGCGCCCCAGCACCGGCTCGGGGTACAGCACGTCCAGCACCCGCCCGCCGGCGGTCACGGTCGCCAGTCCTCTGGCCCAGGCCTCGCTCATCGGCGGGTCACGCTAGCTCACCGCGGAACACGGGGACGGCCCAGCCGGTCAGGTCGACGTGCAGCGACTCGTCGACGTCGACCTCGAGCTCGCCGCCGTCGAGCTCCACGATCACGGGCGAGTCGCCGCCGCGCAGCACGTGGGCGACCGCCGCACCGCTGGCGCCGGTGCCGGAGGCCATCGTCTCGCCCACGCCGCGCTCGAAGATCCGCGCGCGGATCCGGTCGGGGGCGATCTCGGTCCAGAACGACACGTTGGTGCGGTTCGGGAACGCCTCGTGGTTCTCGATCAGCGGCCCGAGCTTGGCGAGGTCGAGCATCTCCAGCTCGTCGCGATCGGCGATCCGGATCGGCGTCTGCGGGTTGCCGATCGTGAGGTGCTGGAAGCGCATGCCGCCGATCTCGCCGTCGAAGCGCACGATCGCGCGGCCCATGTCGATGCGGCAGGTGCGCTCGCCGGTGATCGTGGTGCGGATCTCGCCGGCCGCGGTCTGGATCGAGTAGGTGTCCGAGCTCGTCCAGCCGTGCTCGCGCAGATAGAGCAGCGCCTGGCGGGCGCCGTTGCCGGACAGCTCGGCCTCCGAGCCGTCGGGGTTGTAGATCCGCAGGCGGGCGACGTAACCGGGCTCGTCGGCGGGCGCGAGCGCGAGCACGCCGTCGGCGCCGACGCCGAGGTGGCGGTCGCACAGCGCGCGCACGCGGTCGGGGCCGACCCCGGCCGCCTCGACGATCAGGTAGTCGTTGCCCAGCGCCTGCCACTTCTCGAACTTCATGGCTCGATCATGCCGTGCAGCTCGGCGGCGACGTCGGCCGGGTCGCGGCCGGTGACGTCGAGCGTGCGGACGTCGGGGAGCTTGCGCATCCAAGTCAGCTGACGCTTGGCGTAGCGGCGGGTGCGGGTCTTCATGGCCTCGACGTCGTCCGCCAGCAGCTCCTCGAAGCCGAGCGCCTTGCGGGCGGTGGGCGAGGCGGTGGCCGCGGCGCGCTCCACCTCACCGCGGGCGCCGTCGGCCACCATCCGGTCCACCCGCTCACCGATCCGCGCGGCCAGGACCGCGCGATCCATCACCAGGCCGGCCAGCAGCGTCGGGTGGCGGGTCTCCGTGGTCCACAGCTGGCTGCCGCCCGGTGGCGCCTCGCCGGCGTCGAGGAGCTCGAGCGTACGGACGAGCCGCTTGCCGTCGGCGGGCGCGATGCCTCGCGCGACGTCGGGCGCGCGGCGGACCAGCTCGGCGTGGAGCGCCTCCGGGCCGTCGGCGGCCAGCGCCGACTCCCACCGCGCCCGGCCCTCCGGCACCGGCGGGCGCAGGTCGAGCTCGGCCAGCGCGGCGCGCAGGTACAGCCCGGTGCCGCCCACGACGATCGGTCGCCGCCCGGCCGCGAGCGCGGCGTCGATCTCCGCATGCGCGAGCCGGGCGTAGGCGCCGGCGCTGAACGGCTCGCTCACCGGCACCACGCCGAGCATCCGGTGCTCGAGCTGCCGCTGCTGCTCGGAGGTCGCGGCGCCGGTCAGGATCGGCAGCCCCTCGTAGACCTGCATGGCGTCGGCGGAGACCGCCACCGGGTCCTCCCCCGCGCCGCGCAGCCGGTCGGCGAGGGCGATGGCGACCTCGGTCTTGCCCACGCCGGTCGGCCCGAAGATGGCGATCACGCGCACGGCCCGGAGTATCGTCAGACGGGTGAGCGTCCACATCGCCACCGGCCTCTCGACCACGCCCGACGCGCGAGCGGGCGCCCTCGAGGCGGCCTCCGCAGCTGCGCGAGCGCTCAACGGCCGCCCGTGCGACCTCGCGGTCCTGTTCGCCTCCGGCGCCCACCTCGCCGAGCCCGAGGTCACGCTCGCCGCCATCCACGAGATGCTCGGCCCGATGACGCTCGTCGGCTGCGGCGCGGGCGGCGTGATCTCCGACGCGCGCGAGGTCGAGGACGGCACCGCGGTGTCGGTCTGGGCCGCCTCACTGGGTGAGGGCGAGGTGCTCCCGTTCCACGCCACGGTCGAGGAGCTCGAGGAGGGCTCGGGCGCGCTGTCCGGGCTCCCGGACCTCGACGGCGCCGCCGGCGCGATCCTGCTCGCCGACCCGTTCTCCTTCCCCACCGACGCGGTGCTGCGCTTCCTCAGCGAGGCGACGCCGCTGCTCCCGTTGCTGGGCGGGATGGCCTCGGCGCGGACCGCCAGCGACGGCGCGGCGCTCTTCCTCGGCGAGGAGGTCGTCGACGGCGGCGCGGTCGGCGTGCGGCTCGACGGCGTCGAGATCCTCCCCTGCGTCTCCCAGGGCGCCGCACCGATCGGGCCGGAGCTGACGATCACCGCCGCCGACGGCCACATCATCGGCGAGCTGGCGGGCAAGCCGGCGCTCTCGAAGCTGCGCGAGGCGATCGAGAGCCTCTCCGACGACGACCGCGACCTGGTCGACGGCGGGCTGCTGATGGGGATCGTCGTCGACAACAACAAGCCGGAGTACGTGCAGGGCGACTTCCTCGTCAGCGGGCTCGTGGGCGCGGATCCGGACACCGGCGAGGTCGCGCTCGGCACCGAGGTGCGGCCCGGCCAGGTCGTGCGGCTGCACGCGCGCGACGCGACGAGCGCCGACCGCGACCTGCACCAGGCGCTGAGCGTGCGGATGGAGGCGCTGGGCGGGCGGCAGCCGGCGGGCGCGCTCGTGTTCGCGTGCAACGGCCGCGGCTCGGGCATGTTCGGCGTGCCGGGCCACGACGCCGAGGCGGTCGCCTCGGAGCTCGGCGGCGCGCCGGCGGCGGGCTTCTTCGCGGCGGGCGAGATCGGGCCGGTCGGCGGCGAGTACTTCATGCACACCTTCACGGCCACGGTGGCGGTCTTCGCGCGGTGAACCTCGACGGGCGCAGCGTGCTGCTCACCGGCGCGACCGGCGGCATCGGCCAGGCGATCGCGCGGGCGCTGGCCGCGCGCGGCTCGCGGCTGGTGCTGACCGGGCGGCGGGCCGACGTGCTCGGGCCGCTGGCGGCGGAGGTCGGCGGCCGCGCGGTCGCGTGCGACCTGGCGTCGGCCGACGAGGTCTCGCGCCTGCTCGGCGAATGCAGCAACGCCGACGTGCTCGTCTCCAACGCGGCGCTCCCCGCCTCGGGGGCGCTGGAGTCGTTCAGCGTCGAGGAGATCGACCGCGCGCTGGACGTCAACCTGCGCGCGCCGATCGTGCTGGCGCGGGCGCTCTCGAAGGGCATGCTCGCGCGCTCGCACGGCCACCTCGTGTTCGTCTCCTCGCTGTCGGGCAAGGCGGCGAGCGCGCGCGGCTCGATCTACTCGGCGACCAAGTTCGGGCTGCGCGGGTTCGCGCTCGGGCTGCGGGAGGACCTGCGGGACACCGGCGTCGGCGTCTCGACCGTCTTCCCCGGCTTCATCAGCGACGCGGGGATGTTCCACGAGTCAGGCGCGAAGCTGCCGGGCTACGTCGCGATGAAGACACCGGAGGACGTCGCCGCCGCGGTCGTGCGGGCGATCGAGCGCAATCGCGCCGAGATCGACGTCGCGCCGCTGCCGCTGAAGCTGGGCACGGCGGTCGCGGGCCTGCTGCCAGAGCTGTCCGGGCGCGTGCAGCGGCGGCTCGGCTCGCTCGAGATCGCGGAGTCGATGGCCGAGGGGCAGCGCGACAAGCGCTAGCTTTCCGGGCCGTGAAACGGCTCCTGCTGGTCCTGCTCGTCGTCGCGGCGCTCCCGCCGGCCACGGCGTTTGCCGCACCCGAGGACCCGCCGGACGAGTCCGTGCTCCCCGCCGACGGCGCGGTGGTGCCGGTGAACGCGGACGGCATCGAGGTCCGCTACACGTGCCCGGAGCCGTACCGCAGCGCCGGCGAGTCGCCCTTCATCACCTAGGGCGATCGCAAGGACTACGGCGTCGACTTCGCCACCCGGCCCGAGCTCGGCAGCGACGGCCGGCTGCTGCAGTCCAACGTCGTCGCGCTGTCCGGGCCGGATCAGGTGCAGGACAACGACATCCCCGCGGGCCAGTGCCGCGGCTTCATGGCCGACCCGAGCGCGAAGCCGCAGGCGAAGCCGGCACCTATTACTGGCAGGCGTGGCGCAGCTGCTTCAGCTGCCCGGGCGGCAACGAGACGAGCGCGGTCCGCTCGTTCCGGCTGACCGCGGCGGGCTCGCGCGCTCGCCTTGCCGTGGCGCCGCCGGCGCGGGCGTATCGCGGCTTCCCGTTCGTCGCGTCCGTGAGCACCAAGGGGATCGACACGGGCGCCGACGTCGCGCTGCAGCTGCAGCGCGGCGGGTCGTGGAAGACGATCAGCCACACCGATGCGAACGGCCGCACCAGCGAGGTGGCGATCAAGCTGCCGCGGAGCGTGAAGCCTCGTCGGTACGGGCTGCGCGCGCGGGCTCGTGTCGGCGACGAGACTCTGGTGAGCCCCGTGCGGCGCCTGCGGGTGCGCAAGGCGGCCGGGTGGAAGACCTCGCGGCGCCAGGACGGGCGCTGGAAGGGCAAGGCGTCGGGCCTGCCGGTGGCCTTCCGCGTGTCCGGCGGCGGGCGAACCATCCGCGCGGGGACGTTCCAGCTCGCGCTGCTCTGCCCGCAGGCAGGGACCAACCCGTTCACGACCCAGATCGCCGACGCCCCGCTGCCGCGGGCGAAGATCGCGCCGGACGGCTCGTTCGTGTTCGCGGGCGTCGTGAGCAAGCACGCCTCGTTCGTCCACGGCCGGATCCAGGGGCGCCGCGCGAAGGGCACGGCGAGCCTGTCGCTCGGCGTCTGCAGCGGCAGCGCGAAGTTCTCCGCGAAGCGCAAGTAAGCGGCCGGCCTTCCGGCCCGGCGCTTTCTCCGCCCCCTACCGGTTCGCCATGTGCTCGGCGGCGCCGCCCTCGTCCTTGCGGTCCTCCATGCGCGCGGGGGCGTCTTCCTTGCGGGCGGCCATCCGCTCGTCGGTATCGCCCTCGCGGGTGACCGAGGCGATGGCGGAGAGGACCTCGTCGGCGAGTCGCGGGCCGTCCTCCTCCGACTCCGGCGTGGCGGCGATGCGGACGACGACCTCCTCGGAGTCGATCTCCTCGAGCGAGATGTGCGGCTCGGCGCGGACGGGGATGTGGACGCCCCGCTGCAGCAGCTCCTGGACCTCGGAGGGCTTGACGTCGGGACGCAGCCGCGCGCGAAGGTCCACCGCGGCGGGCTCGCGCAGCGGAACGACGGCCGAGCTGAGCACGACGTTGTTGGGGACCATGATCGAGTCCTCGCCCTGGGAGAAGGTCACGTAGAGCAGCCCCAGCGAGGCGACGTTGCCCTCCACCTGGCCGGCGAGGCCGCCGCCCTGGAGGCGAACGCGGTCGCCGATCCGGAACGGCCGAGCGGAGATCAGCACCATGCCCGCGATCAGGTTCCCCAGCGTCTGCTGGGCGGCGAGGCCGAACACGACCGCGGTCACCGCGCCGCCGACGGCGAGCGTCCGGGGCGTCAGCCCGGCGATCCGGAGCGCGGTCAGCGCCGCGAGGACGAGAAACGACAGGCGGATGAGGAACCCGACCGTGCCCGCCGTGCCGGGGTCGACGCGGCGGAACAGCTCCGGCTCGACCCAGCGCCCGAGGTCGCGAGCGAGCGCCCAGCCGAGCACGACCAGCACGACCGCGGCGGCGACGCGGACCGGCGTGTCGACGCCGAAGATCTCCTCGCGGAAGATGTACGCGACGATCGTGGCGATCGTCAGCGGCACGATCAGCAGCAGCTCCCGGCGCGCACGCCGAGCCCGCTGCAGCGTATGCAGCGTGATCGAGCGCGCCCGGGCGGCCGGCGCCTTGGCGGCATCGAAGCGGGGTCTGTTGCGCGCGAGCGGCATGTCCCTCAGGCAACACTGCCCGCCCGGGAGGGTTTCATCCCCTCCGGCTGCGTGTGACCGAGGTCACATGCATCAGAACAGGCTGGTCTGCCGTACAGGCTCGGGCTTCGGCGGCGCCAGGGCGGGCGGCGGGCGGTCGAAGCGCGGCAGCGTGTCCCGCCCTTTGCGCCGCCGGCCGGGCAGCCGCGCCTCGAGCTCCTTGCGCGCTCCCGGCTGCAGGTACGCCCCCTTGCGGTAGAGCTGGTCGTAGGACTCCACCAGGTCGGGCCGCTTGGCCCGCAGCCAGTCGAAGAACACGTCACGCGTGGACCCGCGCAGGAACAGCGCCTGGCCGCCGATCGAGGTCGCCCCAGCCTCCTCGGCCAGCGCGACGATCCGCTCCACCTGCCCCGGCCCGTCGTTGATGCCGGGCATCAGCGGCGCGATCAGGATCCCGGTTGGGATGCCGATCCGGTTGAGCTCCGCCACCGCCTCGAGCCGCGCGCGGGGATGCGGCGTGTGCGGCTCAGTCGCCCGCCACGCCTTCTCGTCCAGCGTCGGCACCGACAGGCACGCGCTCACGCTCGTCCGCTCCTTCACCTGCAGCAGCAGATCCTTGTCGCGCAGCAGCAGCGGCGACTTCGTGAGGATCGAGCACGGGTTCGCGAAGTCCCGCATCGCCTCCCAGATCCCGCGCATGAGCTTGTAGCGCCCCTCGACCCACTGGTACGGGTCGGTGTTGGTCCCCAGCGCGACGTGCTCGCGCTTCCACGAAGACCGCGCCAGCTCGACCCGCAGCACCTCGGGCACGTTGACCTTGACCACGATCTCCTTCTCGAAGTCGCGCCCCGCACCGAGGTCCAAGTACTCGTGCGTGGGGCGAGCGAAGCAGTTGTGGCTCACGACACCGTCAGCGATGAAGTCGCCGGTGCCAGTCGTGATGTCGTACAAGGGCAATTCCATGCCGAGCGGCTCTACGCTCACGACCCGAGTCTTCGCATCAGACTTGAGCGCCACGCCGTCGATAGTCCGCTTGCGCGTGATCGCCGGGTCGGTCATCTGGAAGAAGCGCAGACGCTCCTTCAGCCCTCCTCGGATGCGTACGTATCGAAGGTCGTTGCGACCCGTCGTCTCGTCGAGCGCACTGTCGAAGCCGAAGTGCTCGAGACATGAGCGAGTCCAGTGGACGATCGTCCCGTCGGTGTTCGCGATCCGAAGAGCCTCGAAGCCGCTGCCGGCCGAGCCTTCCGCGTCGAAGATCCCGGCGAGAAACCCCTTGCGCCAACTGTTGTTCGGCTGCCACGGCCATTTGATCGTCTTGCGAATCAGCTCGACGCTGCTGCGCGCGCCGGTACGGATCGCGTGGATAGCGCGCGACGTCCCTGTGGCTTCGGCAAAGACGAAGTCGTGGGTCTCCACATCTAGCTCGAAGAGAAACTGCTGAGCCCGCCGTAGGGCCTCGAAGTCGGTCAGCGCCAGCCGAAAACCGTGCGCCGTTCGTGCCCGCCCGGATCGCCCCGCGTAGCGATAGGTACGCAGGTGGCCGTCGCCGCGGATGAGTCCGCACAGGTAACCACGCTGATAGTCGAGGGAGTGAGCTGGCGGGGCCGCAAAGTGACCGGTGCCCAGCAGCTCATTGTTCGTCGTGAGATGGGGCCGATCTGGCTCGCTTCTCGACGAGTTGGCGACATGCTTCCAACCCCGGTCCGAGAGGAAGCGGTGATCACCGCTCGCAAGGATTCGCGTCCCGTCTTCGAGCTTCACGGCCCAAACCGGCTTGATGGTCGACCAGTGGTTGAGCACACGCGTGCGCACATATCGGCGGTAGTCGCCCCGCCGCTCGGTGCCTACGATCTCGTCACCGATTCGAAGCTCCTCGATTCTCCGGGTCCGCCCGTCGGCCATCAGAACCGGGGTGTCACCCCAGAGGCAATAAAGGCAGGCATGCGCGCATCCGCGATATGGGTTGATCGTCCACGGGAACGGCATGCGCGAGGCCTTGGGCACCGCGTTGAGGGCGGACTTGGCGTGGACTTCGTAGAACCGGGTGTCGAGCGCCTCCGGAGCGTCGAAATGGCGCACCACGGCCTCTTCGTAGCCCGGCAGGCGCCCCTGCGCCTCCTCCTCGATCTCCTGGCCTTTCCAGCGCACGAACGTATGTTCGCATATCGACGCGACGGGCTAGCCTGAGCGGGCATGCGACCGATCGAGGAGACCACCGTCCTGATCACCGGTGCGACCGACGGCCTCGGCCGTGGCGTCGCGCGCGACCTGGCCGCCCGCGGGGCCAAGGTGCTGCTGCACGGCCGCAGCCGCGAGAAGCTCGACGAGCTGAGCGCGGAGCTCGGCGGCGCGCCGACGTTCCAGGCCGACCTCGCCTCGCTCGAGGAGGTGCGCGCGCTTGCGGGAGAGGTCGAGGCGAAGACCGACGCGCTCCACGTCCTCATCAACAACGCCGGCATCGGCGGCGGCGCGCCCGACGGCACGACGCGGCAGGAGAGCAAGGACGGCCATGAGCTCCGGTTCGCGGTCAACCACCTCGCCGGCTTCCTGCTCACGCTGCGCCTCCTCCCCCTCCTGCGCCGCTCGAAGCCCGCCCGCGTGGTGTTCGTCGCCTCGCTCGGCCAGGCGCCGATCGACTTCGACGAGCCGATGCTCGAGCGCGGCTACAGCGGCTCGCGCGCCTACGGGCAGAGCAAGCTCGCGCAGATCACGACCGGCTTCGAGCTGGCGAACCGGCTCGACCCCGACGAGGTGACGGTCACGAGCCTGCACCCCTCGACCTACATGCCGACGAAGATGGTGCTCGAGGCCCGCGGGAGCTCGGTCGACACGCTCGAAGCCGGCGTCGAGGCGACCTCGCGCCTCGCCGTCGACCCCGATCTCGAGGGCGTGACCGGGCGCTTCTACGACCGCCAGCGCGAGAGCACGCCCGACCCGCAGGCGAGCGACCCCGACCAGCGCAAGCGCCTGTGGGCGCTGTCGCTGGAGCTCGTCGGCGAGCCCGAGCCGGCGCTCTAGACCGGCACGGGCGCCGGGAACGCCGCGCGGAAGCGGTCGAACAGCGCGGTATCGCCGAGCAGCTCGATGTCGTCGAGCGGCCCGCCGTGCCACAGCGCGGCCGCAAGCGGCCCGGCATCGGCGAGGATCGTGAGGTCCGGATCGTCGGCGGCGCCCCGCCGCGCCTCGAAGCGCCCGCCCCGCACCTCCAGAGCGAACCGGTCGTCACCGAGCCGGAGGTCGACGACCCCCGCGAACCCGGCGGGCCGGAACAGCGTCTTCAGGGCGATCACGAACGCGTCGTGCCCCAAGTCGGCGTCGCCGCCCGGGAACGGCGCCCGGCTGCCCCACGCCCCGAGCCCGATGACGAGCGGCTCGAGCTCCTGCCCCCACGCCGTGAGCTCGTAGACGCGCGCCCGACCAGGCGGCGGGAGCGTCGTCCGGCGCAGCACGCCGGCCGCCTCGAGCTCACGCAGCCGCTGGGACAGCACGTCGGGCGCCACGCCCCGCAGGCCTGCGCGCAGGTCGCTGAAGCGCTTCGGCCCCAGCACGAGCTCGCGCACCACCAGCAGCGCCCAGCGCTCGCCGATCACGTCCAGCGCGCGCGCCACCCCGCAGCGGTCTCCGTAGGTCCGCATCGTCGCCATGCGAACCAGTGTAGTAGGTATGTCCAACCATCTGATAGGTTTCTCCAACCAAGCGAGCGAAGGAGATCGAGAATGAGCGAACGCAACGGCTATGAACACGGCGTCCCGAGCTGGATCGCGGGCGCTCACACCGACCCCGACGAGGCGGCCACCTTCTACGCCGAGCTGTTCGGCTGGGATACCGAGCGCCGCGGCGAGCACCTCGTCTGCACGCTGCGCGGCCGCGACGTCGCCGGCTTCGTCAAGGGCGACGAGCCCGCCTGGCGCACACACGTATGGGTCGAGAGCGCCGACGACGCCGCCGCCCGCGCACGCGAGGCGGGCGGCACGGTGCTCGCCGGGCCGTCGGACGTGCCCGGCGTCGGCCGCACGGCCACGCTCGCGGATCCCGCCGGCGCGACCTTCGTCGTCGCCGAGCCCGACCCCCACCGCGGCGCGCAGGTCGTCAACGAGCCGGCCGCGTGGGCGATGAGCGAGCTCTCGACCCCCGACACCGAGGCCAGCAACGCCTTCTACGGCGCCGTCTTCGGCTGGGAGACCGACAGCTTCGGGCCGATGACGCTGTTCCGCATCCCGGGCTTCGTCGGCGGCGAGCCGTCGCAGCCCGTCCCGCGTGACCTCGTCGCGGTCGGCCAGCCGGGTGAGACGCCGCGGTGGGCGGTCGGCTTCTGGGTCGACGACGTCGACGCCTCCGCCGAGCGCGCCGCCGAGCTCGGCGGCGCCGTGATCTCCCCGCCCGCCGACGACGTCGTCGGGCGCACCGCCATCCTCGCCGACCCACAGGGCGCGCCGTTCGCCGTCAGCCGCGTGGTGCCCGCATGAGCACGATCGAGGTCGTCAACCACGTCACGCTCGACGGCGTCATGCAGTCGCCCGCTGACCCTGACGAGGACCGCCGCGGTGGTTTCGAGCACGGCGGCTGGGCCACCGACTACTTCGATGACGTCCAGGGCGAGTACATGGGCGCGCGGATGGGCCGGGGCGGCGGCGCGCTGCTGTTCGGCCGCTGGACGTACGACAAGATGCGCAGCGCCTGGACGCGGCAGCCGGAGGACAACCCGGTCCGGCGGGTGCTCGAGCGCAGCACCAAGTACGTCGTCTCGCGCTCCGACGAGCCCGTCGAGTGGATGAACTCGGAGCTCCTGCAGGGCGACGCGGTCGAGACCGTGCGCGACCTGAAGGCCCGCACGGCGGGCAACCTCGTGATCCTCGGCAGCGCGGAGCTCATCCACGCCCTCCTCCCCGCCGGCCTCATCGACGCGATGCTGCTGACGATCCACCCGCTCGTGCTGGGCAGCGGGAAGCGCCTCTACCCGGACGCGTTCGCCCGCTTCAAGCTGGTGGAGTCGAAGCCGACGTCGACCGGTGTGCTGATCACGCGCTACGAGCGAGCAGAAGCGACGCCTGCTCGCCCTGCAGCGTCTGGCTCGTCGCCGCGCTGATCTCGACGTCGACGAGCTCGCCCGGAGCGGCAAGCCCGCCGAAGTTCACGACCTTGTTGTGGCGCGTGCGCCCGCGCAGCCGCGACAGGTCGTGGCGCGACGTGCCCTCGACGAGCACCTCGAGCGTCCGCCCCACGAAGCGCTGCGCGCGCTCCCGGGCCCGCCGCTGGATCACCTCGACGAGCCGCTCCATGCGCTCGACGCACAGCTCGTGCGGGAGGAAGTCGTCGGTGAAGGCGGCTGCCTCGGTCCCCCGCCGTGGCGAGTAGATGAACGTGAACGCGCCGTCGAAGCCGACCTCCTCGGCGACCGCCAGCGTCTCCTCGAAGTCCGCGTCGGTCTCCCTCGGGAAGCCGACGATGATGTCCGTCGTGATCGCGCAGTCCGGCACGTGCTCGCGGATCAGCGCCACGCGGTCGAGGAAGCGCTCGCGCGAGTATGTGCGGCGCATCCGCTTCAGGACCGCCGAGGAGCCCGACTGGAGCGGCAGGTGGACGTGCTCGCACACGCTCGGCAGCTCGGCGTGGGCGCGGACGACGTCCTCCTTCATGTCCGACGGGTGCGGGCTCGTGTAGCGGATGCGGTCGAGCCCCTCGATGCCGTCGAGCGCGTACAGCAGCTCGGCAAACGAGGCCCGCGGCCGCAGCGACCGCCCGTAGGAGTTGACGTTCTGGCCCAGCAGCGTCACCTCGCGCACGCCGTCGGCGGCCAGGCCGCGCACCTCCGCCACCAGCTCGTCCAGCGGTCGCGACACCTCCCGCCCACGGGTGGACGGCACGATGCAGTACGAGCAGACCATGTTGCAGCCGGCGGAGATCTGCACCCAGCCCTGGAAGTCGCGGCCGCGCTTGGCCGGCAGGTGGCCGGTGAAGCCCTCGAACTCGAAGAAGCCCTGGGCGGTGATCGAGTCGCTCGTCAGGAACTCCGCGAGCTTGTGGACCTGGCCGGGCCCGAACGCCACGTCGACGAAGGGGAACTGCTGGAACACGTTGTCCTTCACCGACTGCGCCCAGCAGCCGCCGACGCCGATCACCCGCTCCGGGTCGCGGCGCTTCAGTGCCGCCGCCTCGCGCAGGTGGGCGACGAACCGCTCGTCGGCCTTCTCCCGGATCGAGCACGTGTTGAACAGGATCAGGTCGGCGTCCTCACGCGCAGGCGCCTCCGCGTACCCGAGCGACTCGAGCATGCCCTTCATGCGCTCCGAGTCGTGCTCGTTCATCTGGCACCCGAAGGTGGTGACGTGGAATTTCACAGCTATCGAGCGTAGTCCGTGGCTCTTGACTCCCTGATCACGGTCACCTTGATCTGGCCGGGGTACTCGAGCTCCTGCTCGATCTCGCGGGCGATCTCGTGCGAGAGCAGCACCGCGCCGTCGTCGTCGAGCGCGCCGGGCTGCACCATCACGCGGATCTCGCGGCCGGCCTGCATCGCGTAGACCTTGTCCACGCCGTCGTGGCGGGTCGCGATCTGCTCGAGGTCGCGCAGGCGCTTGACGTACTGCTCGAGCGACTCGCCGCGGGCGCCCGGGCGGGCGCCGGACAGCGCGTCCGCGGCCTGGACGATCACGGCCTCGACGGTCTGCGGTTCGACCTCGTTGTGGTGGGCCTCCATCGCGTGGGCGACGGCCTCCGACTCGCCGTGCTTGCGCGCGAGGTCGCCGCCGACCAGCGCGTGCGGGCCCTCGATCTCGTGCGAGACGGCCTTGCCGATGTCGTGCAGGAGCGCGGCGCGGCGGGCGGTCTTGGCCGACGCGCCGAGCTCGGCGGCCATCATCGCGGCCAGGTGCGCGCACTCGACCGAGTGGGCGAGCACGTTCTGGCCATAGCTGGTGCGGAACTTCAGGCGGCCGAGGATGCGGATCACCTCCGGGTCGAGACCGCCGACGTTGGCGTCGAAGCATGCCTGCTCCCCCGCCTCCATCATGTGGCTCTCGAGCTCGGACTTGGCCTGGTAGTAGGTCTCCTCGATCCGGGCCGGGTGGATGCGCCCGTCCTGCAGCAGCTTCTCCAGCGTCATGCGGGCGATCTCGCGCCGGACGCCGTCGAAGCCGGACAGGATGACCGCGTTGGGCGTGTCGTCGATGATGAAGTCGACGCCGGTGAGGTGCTCGAGGGCGCGGATGTTGCGGCCCTCACGGCCGATGATCCGCCCCTTCATGTCGTCGGCGGACAGCTGGACGACGGAGACCGTCGTCTCGGCCGCGTGCCCGGCGGCCATGCGCTGCATCACAACGCTCAGGATGTTGCGGACGCGGCGATCGGCGTCGCGCTTGGTCTCCTCCTCGATCTGGCGCACCTTGCGGGCGCACTCGTGGCGGATCTGGTCCTCCAGCTCGCGCAGCAGGATCTGCTTCGCCTGCGACGCGCTCAGGCCGGCGACGCGCTCGAGCTCGCGCACGTGGCGCTCGCGCAGGTCGCCGATCTCGGCCTGGTGCTCCTCGACGGCCGCCTCGCGGGTGGCGAGGCTCGCGCGCTGCTGGTCGAGCGCCGCCTCCTTGGACAGCAGGCGCTCCTCGAGCCGCACCATCTCGGTGCGCCGCTCCTTGAGGTCGGCGTCTGTACCGGCCGGCACGACGGGCGCGGGTGGAGCGACCGGCGCCGCCTTCCCGCTGGTCCGCGAGCCCGCCAGCGCCGGCGCGCGGCGCGACAGCAGCGAGGCCCCTGCCACAAGGCCCGCCGCCAGCACCACGGCTGCGATCACGATCTCCATTTTCGGTTCCCTCAGCTCTCTCTGTTCTGGGTGCGCCAGACCAGGCTCGAGGCACCGAGCGCGGGAATCCTGCAGTGAAGGCAGCCCTGCGGCCGCCACGTCAGATGGCGGCTAGGTCTTTCTGGGTTGCAGGAATGCGTCGAGGCGGAATTGCCTCGGGTTGGGTCGGTGTGCCGTCACGTGATGCTGCTTGATCTACTCGCTGAAAGTGTCTTTTTGCTGGTATTTTCGGTGGCCCTCGGGCCGGTCTGTCGCTCCTCCGGAGATTAGTACCGGAAGCCCTCCCACGCAAACCCGCGGGTGCGTCCTGTTACTTCGCGCCGGGGTTGTCCTTGAGGCCGGTGAACACCCACGGGTTGCCGGAGAACCCGTGCTCGTTCTTCCGCATCGCGGTGTTCAGCCCGCCAAGCATCTTCTCGGCCGAGCGCTGGTTGACGAAGCCGTCGAGGAACGCCATGAAGGCGGCGACGTCGGCCCCGCCGCGCGTGACCCGGTTGGTGAGGAGCAGGTCGGCCTGCTTGGTGTCGAAACCCTCGGTCTTGCGCAGCGCGGCGTCGTAGGAGTTCGTCTCGCAGCCGTAGAAGGCCATCACCCGGTACTTCTGCGGGCCCTTCTTGGCCTCCTCGCCGAGCTGCCCCTCCGGGCCGGTGACGACCTTGGTGTTCGACTTCTCGAGCGCCCAGTTGATGAGGTGGGCACCGAACTCGCTGTCACGGGCGTTGCCGACGAGGCGGACGTTGCCGGCGTTGGACAGGTCGACCTGGAGCGTGTTGTCCTTGATCCGGTCCTGGAAGACCTTCCACGGGTCCTTGCCGCCCTGGCGCAGGACCGCCTCGAGCGCGACGTAGTCGTCGAGCGTCTGCAGCAGCTTGCCGGAGCTGTCGTAGAGGCGGAACTCGATGAAGTTGCGATCGAAGTCCGGCCCGGTGCCATAGCGGCCGTGGCCGGAGTACCAGACGGCGTCGCCGACGGCCATGCCCTCGCGGAAGGCGGCGGAGGCGGCGCCGCCACCACCGGCGACGTCGTTGAAGACGATGCGCACGATCGCGTGGATCGAGCGCGACTCGCCGGCGGGCGGGCCGTAGCTGAACGCGTTCTGCTTGACGAAGAACTGCCCGGTGGTCTTCTGGGAGAGCGGGCGGCCGGCCTTGTCGAGGATCTCGGCGGCCGTGTCGTTGTCCTGCTTGTAGCCGCGCGTGACGAGCTCGTCCATGACGGCCTTGGCGACCTGGCGCGTCTCCTCGGCCGGCGGGTTGCCCTCGAAGTAGCCGACGCCGAACGTGACGTCGAGTACGCCGTCCTTGAACAGCTCGCCGTAGTTGAGCCGCGTGCCGCCGGGATCGTCGGGCTTCTTGGCCGCCTTGAGCTTCTCGTGCGCCTCGGTGGCGCCCATGGTCTTCCACGCTTCCGAGTCGAACGCTGCCGTCAGGCCCGCGTTCGTCTTCGGGCCGCGGTCGCCGTCGATCGTGTAGCTGTAGAGCCCGAGGCGCTTGAGCTCCCTCTGGATCGCCTTGATCTCCGTCTCGGTCCAGGCGTCGGCGCCGGTGGCGGCGGGCCGCTCCGGGACGTCCTCGCCGTGGATGCGGCGGGCGACGAGGGCGGCGACCGCGGCGTTCCCGATCGACCGCTGCAGCGCAAGGATGCCGTGCGGGCTCAGCGGGTCGCCCGCGCGCTGGATCGCCGGATCGGCGGCGACGGCCTCCTCGGTGGTCGGTGCGGCGGCCGTTTCGGTCGTTCTTGACCCCATGCGCGCGCCGATCCTATGCGGGGAACTACCGCTCGCTCAACCAGCGGCCGGCGTCGTCGCGCCGGTGTGGCGGGCCCTCGGCGGCGATCCGGGTGACGGCGGCGCGCCACTCGTCGGTCCGGAGCTGGCCGCGGAGCGCGCGCCAGGCGGCGTCGGCGACCGTCTCGTCGGGGTCGTCGACGAGCGGCACGAGCGCCGGGAGGTACGACTCGTCGGGGAGCAGGTGCATGATCCGCGCTGCCGCGCGGCGGGTCACCGGGTCGTCGGCCGCGGCCATGCGCGGAGCGGCCTCGCGAGCGCCGTTGTCGTCGAGCTCGCGGCCCATCCGGCCCCGCTCTGGGTCGTCGGCGGCGTCGAGCGCCTCGACGAGCGCGATCAGGTCGGCGTCGGCCACGAGCGGATCCTATGGCGCGGCACAGAAGGACCGTGGCGGTCGGCGAGCGCCGGGCCCGCCCGCCTCCGCCCGAGGTCCTCTAGAAGTCGTCTGGCTCCGCCTCGGCGCCCGCGTGGCGGCGGAGGGCGTCGAAGGCGAGCTCGGGCGGGTAGCCGCGGCGGACGAGGATGCCGAGCGCGCGGTCGCGCTCGGCGCGGTTGGCCGGCGGGTTCGGGCAGCGGCGGCGGAGCAGCTCGAGCGCGGCCGTCATCTCCTCCTCGGGGTCCTGGGCGGCGAGCGCGGCGTCGATGTGCTCGCGGTCGACCCCGAGCTCCCGCAGCCGGCGCGCGATGCGGTCAGAGCCCCAGGCGTCGAGGCGACGGCGGTCCTCGGCGAAGCGCTGCGCGTAGCGGGCGTCGTCGAGGTAGCCGAGCTCGATCAGCTCCGTGACCACCTGGTCGGCCACGGACGGCTCGACGCGCTTGCCGAGCAGCATGCCGCCGAGCTCGTCGACGGTGCGGTCGCGCTTGTTGAGCGCACGCCAGGCGAGGGCGCGCGCTTTCTCGACGGGGTCGGTCTCGACCGGCTCGGTTGCGCTCTCGAACGTCAACGGCGCCGCCGCCTCGGCGGCCTACGCCGCCTCGACCGCCTCGACCGGCGGGGTGTCGGTCGCCTCGTCGCGGTCGATCGGCTTGACGAGATCCTGCCCGATGCCGAGCGCCTCGTAGACCTTGCCCTCGATCTCCTTCGCGATCTCCTGGTGCTCGTCGAGGAAGGCCTTGGCGTTGTTGCGCCCCTGGCCGAGCCGCTCGGAGCCGTAGGAGAAGAACGAGCCGGACTTGGCGACGATGTTGTGCTCGATGCCCAGGTCGAGAATGCAGCCCGAGGTCGAGATGCCCTTGCCGAACTCGATGTCGAACTCGGCCTGGCGGAACGGCGCCGCGACCTTGTTCTTGACGACCTTGACGCGGACCCGGTTGCCGACCGCCTCGGTGCCGTCCTTCAGCGTCTCGATGCGGCGGATGTCGAGCCGCTGCGACGAGTAGAACTTCAGCGCGCGGCCACCCGGCTGCGTCTCCGGCGAGCCGAACATGACGCCGACCTTCTCGCGGATCTGGTTGACGAAGACGCAGAGGGTCTGCGTCCGGTTCAGGTTGCCGGCGAGCTTCCGCATCGCCTGGGACATCATGCGCGCCTGTAGGCCGACCGTCTGGTCGCCCATCTGGCCCTCGAGCTCCGCCCGCGGCGTCAGCGCCGCCACGGAGTCGACCGCCACCACGTCGACGGCGCCGGAGCGCACGAGCATGTCCGCGATCTCCAGCGCCTGCTCGCCGTAGTCGGGCTGCGAGACCAGCAGCTCGTCGATGTCGACCCCGATGTTCTGGGCGTACAGCGGGTCCATCGCATGCTCCGCGTCGATGAACGCGCAGACGCCACCGAGCTTCTGGGCCTCGGCGAGCACGTGGTAGATGAGCGTCGTCTTACCGGACGACTCCGGCCCGTAGACCTCCACGATGCGGCCGCGCGGCATGCCGCCGATGCCGAGCGCAAGGTCGAGCGACAGCGCCCCAGAAGGGATCGCGTTGACCTTGACCTGCGCGCCCTCGTCGCCCATCCGCATCAGCGTGCCCTTGCCGAACTGGCGCTCGATCTGGGTCAGCGCGCCCTGCAGGGCGGCGTCGCGGGCCTTGGCGCCCGCCGTATCCGTGGCGTGATTGCTCATGGGGGCGTGCTCCTCGTCAAAGTTGCCTGGCCACCGCGTGAGAGGCGGTGGGACGAGGCAATGTATGAGCGAGGTCGGACGGAACGGAAGGCGCGAATGTCACGAAATTGCGCCGACTTCGTGGCGTCCTAGCGGCCGACGGCGGTCACCGCCCGCGCGCGAACCCGGGCCAGCCGTGGCCGCCCTCGCCCCGCCCGCGACCGGCCGTGGCGGCCCGGCGCGCAGCCGTCCGCGCACGCGCTTCCCTCCGAGCCGGCCCCGCACCGTGCCGCGCGGCGAGACGCGCAGCCGGCCCGCCGCCGCCGCGCGCCCGGACAGGCGCAGCTGAGCGCTCCCGCGCGGCGGCAGCACACCGCTCACCCGCACGCCGCGGACCACCTGCAGCCGGTGCAGCACGATCCCGCCGCGGCGCAGCCGGAAGCTCCCGCCGCGCAGCCCCGGGCCGGCCAGCGGCGAGCCGAGCGCCGGTGACAACGCGAACGTGAGGTCGTCGAGCGTGGCGTCGAGCGCCGCGACCGTGCGGCCCGCGCGCCCCGGCACGCCGCGTGCGGGCGCGAGCTGCCCGAGCGTCCGCGGCACCACCGGCGGGGCCGGGACCAGGGTCGCCACCCGCCGGCAGGGCGCCGAGGCCGCCCGCCCGTGCAGGAACGCCAGCAGCCGCCGCACGCCGCAGCCCGACGGGTCGCCGCCCACCACCGCGTGCCCCACCCCCGGCACGACCACGCGCGCCGCGCCCGGCAGCCGCGCCGCCACCCGCGCAGACACGGCCGGCGGCGTCCGCAGGTCCTCCCCGCCTTGCAGGATCAGCGCCGGCACCGCCGGGTAGGCGCCGCCGAGCACGGGCGGCGGCGACGCGTCCGCCCAGTGCAGGCACAGATCGATCTCGTCCGCCCACGCCTCGGCGAATCCGAACGGGAAGAACGCGCCCGGCCCCGCGCGGTCGGCCTCCGTCTGCGCGAGCCCCCTCCGCTCCCCGAACGGGGTGCTCCGCGGCCACGGCAGCGGCGTCTCCTCGCACACGGCGGCGTACCGGCCGGCCGAGAACGACCGCCGCCCCGGGAGCGTCGAGAGCCCCGACGCGCTGTGCTCGAGCCGCAGCAGCGGCGCCGGGTCGCCGTGCTCGAGCGCCGCCCGCACCGCGGCCGGGATCCCGGCGCGCACGGCCGGGTTGTAGTCGGAGTCGAACATCAGGTCGGAGAGCCCGAGCCCGGTCAGGGTCGCCCGCCGCGGCCCGCGCCGCAGCCGGTAGACGAGCCCGTGCATCGGCGCCCGCCGGAGCTCCACCACCAGCCGCGCGAGGTCGGCTCCCGGGTCGGGGGTCACGCAGCGCCCCGGGCACAGCGCCTTCAGGGTGCCCGCCATCGCGCGGTAGGGCTCCAACCCGAGGCTGTCGTCCTCATCGGGATCGGCCACGGAGTCGAGCGCGATCCGTGCGACGTGCTCGGCATGGGCGCGCGCGTAGGCGAGCGCGAGCTTGGTGCCGTAGGAGATCCCGAACAGCGTCAGCTTGTCCACGCCCAACGCGCGGCGCAGCGCCTCGATGTCCTCGACCGAGTCGCGTGTCCCGTAGAACGCCCGCCGCGCGCCGAGCGACCTCGCGCACGCCTCCCCCGCTGCCGTGGAGCGCACGCGCGGGTCGCGCTCGAGCGCCGGGCAGCGGATCAGCCCCGAGGAGCCGGTGCCGCGCTGGTCGAACGAGACGAGCCGGTAGTCGTGCTCGAGCCCGCCGAGCTCGAACGCCACGCCCGCGAACTCCCGCACACCGGCGCTGCCGGGCCCGCCGGAGAGGTAGAGCAGCGTCGGCTTGCCGCGCGGCGTGCTGAAGCGCGCCATCCGCAGCCGCACGCTGCCGGCCACCGCGCCCGAGCGGTCCAGCGGCACCGCCACCCGCGTGCACGCCGCCTCGACGTCCCCGCAGGCCGTCCAGCGCAGCCGTGCGGACGCGCCTGACGGGAAGGCGAACAGCGAGAGAGCGGCGACGCAGAGAACGGCGCGGGTCACCGCGCGACCCTAGAGCTGCAACCGGAAGCTCGCGAGCGGCTCGTAGCGCGCGCCCTCGCGGCGCAGGTTCGACCGATACAGCGTCAGCGCCTCGCCGCGGAACTCGAGCGGCTCGGGATCCGGGAGCTCCCCCCGCCCCGCCTTCGCGTCGGGACGACGCCGCGCCACGGTCGCGTGCGGGCGATACGCCCGCGCCTCCGGCGTGTAGAGCTCCCGCGCCGCGAGCCCGTCGCTGACCGCCTTCTGCAGCGCCCGCAGCGAGCCGTGCGGATCGGCGACGTCGGCGGTGAGCACGCGCGGGCGCTTCGGCGGCAGCGCCAGCGCGGCGCCGAGCGCCAGCCGCGGCGCGTGCATCGGCGCGCTGCGCAATACGTCCACGATCGCGTCGACGTCCGTCTCCGGACGATGGCCGAGGAAGGCCAGCGTCAGGTGCAGCGCCTCGTCGGGCACCGGCCGCCAGACCGCCGGATCGGCGGCCGCGGAGCGGAACGCCGCCAGCGCCGCGCGCGCCGGCGCGGGCAGGTCAAGCGCGACGAACAGCCGCAGCTTCATTGAGCAGCCGGCGCAGGCCGTGCATCACGACGGTGGTCGTGCGCTCGCGGATCGTCTGGCGGTCGCCGGGCAGGAGCACGGTCCGGTCCCAGCGCTCGCCCTCGAGCGCCACGCTCAGGCACACCGTCCCCACCGGCTTCTCCTCGCTCCCCCCGCCAGGCCCCGCGATCCCGGTGATCCCGATGCCGATCTCGGCCCCGAACGCAGCCCGCGCGCCGTCCGCGAGCGCCGCCGCGACCTCGGGACTCACGGCCCCGTGCGCCTCGATCAGCGACGCCGGGACGCCCGCCAGCGCCGTCTTGGCCTCGTTCGAGTAGACGACCGCGCCGCCCAGCATGTACTCGGAGGAGCCGGCGCGCTCGGTCAGCCGCGCGCTCATCAGCCCGCCGGTGCAGGACTCGGCGACCGCCACCGTCCGCCCGGCCAGCAATCCGACCACCTGGTCGTCGACCGTCGAGCCGTCCTCGGAGAACAGCGTGTCGGCGTGGCGCTCGCGGATCGCGGCCTCGAACTGGTCGTACACGCCCGAGAACGGCGGCTCGAACACGGTGGCGATCTCGATCTCCCCGCGACGCAGGCAGGTGGTGATCTCGAGCTGCTCGATCGGGATGCCGTCGGCCTCGATCTCGCGCAGCGAGCGCGCGATCTCCGACTCCGGGATCCCGAACAGGCGCATGATCCGCTGCTCGTAGGTGCCGGCGCGCCCCAGCAGCTCGGCCATCAGCGGCGTCGAGAGCGCGTGCTCCCACATCGGCTGCAGCTCGCGCGGCGGCCCCGGCAGGACGAGCACGACCGGCCCGCCCTCTTCCCCGGGCGGGACCACGAGCCCGGGCGCGGTGCCGACCGGCTCGAGCACGGTCGCGCCGTCGGGCACCAGCGCCTGCTTGCGGTTGGAGTCGCGGATCGCGTCCTCGTCGAGGTGGCGCCAGCGGCTTCGCAGGCGCTCGAGGATCTTCCAGATCCGGCCCTCGAGCGCCTCGTCGAGCTCCAGCGGGCGGCCGCTGAAGTCCGCCACCACCTCGGCGGTCTTGTCGTCGGCGGTCGGCCCGAGCCCGCCGCTCGTCACCACGAGGTCGTGCTCGGACATGAACCGCAGCGCGTTGAGCATGTCCTCGGGCCGGTCGCCGACGATCACGATCTCGGCGGTGTCGATCCCGTGCTCGCGCAGGCGCTCCGACAGCCACGGCCCGTTGCGGTCGGAGATGATCCCCGACAGCACCTCGGTGCCGGTGATGAGGATCCCGGCTCTCACGTGCAGGTGGGCCGGCGCGCCTCGGACAGCTCGCGCGGGCGCTTGCCGGGCCGCACGTCGTAGCCGACGGGCGTCGAGCGGTCGGGCACCTCGATCGTGCGCTTGCCCGCCTTGAGCCGCACCTGGCCGTTGCCGAACGACACGCGGAAGCGCTTGCCGCGGTAGCGCTTGGAGTTGTGGCCGGCCTGCAGATCCTGGTTGTTGATCAGGGTCTTGCCGGCCGCATCGACGAGGCAGACGTTGACGATCCCGGTGGGCACGATCTGGAGGGTGACACGCGTGGGCGCCGCGGGCTTCTTCCGCTTCTTGGCCTTCTTCTTGGCCGGCGTGGCCGTCGGCGTCTCGGCGGTGTTCTCGCCGCCCGATCCGTCGTCGCCCCAGCTCCCGAGCGCGTAGAGCGCGCCGAGCACCAGCACCAGCACGAGCACGACCGCGATCCCCGGGCCGAGCAGCGCGCGGCTGCGGCGGCGCTCCCGACGGGGCCCCGAGCCGCGCGCGAACGGCGTGAGCTCCATCGTCGAGGGGCGCTCGAAGCGCTGCTTGTACTCCTCGACCAGCTGGCGCGAGTCCAGCCCCAGGTAGTCCGCGTACGAGCGCAGGAACGTCTTGACGAAGGTGGGCCCGGGCAGCAGGTCCCATTCCTCGTTCTCGAGCGCGCGGAGGTACTTCGCACGGATCTTGGTCCCTGCCTCGACCTCCGTGATGTCGATCCTGTTGCGCATGCGCGTCTCGCGCAGCGTCTGGCCGATCTCCGGCATGTGTCCGGGAAAGGCTACGTCAGTCGGCTTCGTCGCCCGGGCCGGGGACTGCAGCGCCCTCGCGCTCACCCAGCGCAGCCAGGAAACGCGGCAGGTCGGCCTCTGAGACCAGCACCTGACGCGGCTTGGATCCCTCGTAGCCGGAGATCACGCCGCGGCGCTCCAGCATGTCGATCAGGCGGCCGGCGCGGGTGTAGCCGAGCCGCAGCCGGCGCTGCAGCATCGAGGTCGAGGCGGTCTGCATCTCGGCGACGAGGCGGACGGCGTCGGGGAGCAACGGATCCTCGTCGGGGTCGAAGTCGGGGTCGGCGCCGGTGTCGGGCGCCTCCTCCTCGACCTCCTCGAGCAGCTCCTCCTGGAACTCCGGCTCGCCCTGCTTGCGCCAGGCGGTCGTGAGCTTCTCGATCTCGGCCTCGTCGACGTAGGCCCCCTGGATCCGCTGCAGCCGCGAGGTCCCCACGGGCGAGAACAGCATGTCGCCCTGGCCGAGCAGCGACTCGGCGCCGTTCTGGTCGAGGATGACGCGCGAGTCAGTCTGGGAGGAGACGGAGAACGCGATCCGGCTCGGGACGTTGGCCTTGATCATGCCGGTGATGACGTCCACGCGAGGCGACTGCGTGGCGAGCACGAGGTGGATGCCGACCGCGCGCGCCTTCTGGGCGAGCCGGATGATCGAGTCCTCCACGTCGGCGGGCGCGACCATCATCAGGTCCGCGAGCTCGTCGATCACGCACAGGATGTAGGGCAGCGGCGCTTCCTGGCGGCTTGCCCGCACCTTGTTGAGCTCGACCAGTGACCGCGTGCGGGCGAGCGACATGTACGAGTAGCGCTGCTCCATCTCGCGCACGAGGTTCTGGAGCGCGGTCGCGGCCTTGCGCGGGCTCGTGATGACCGGCGTGAGCAGGTGCGGGATCGAGTCGTAGTGGTTGAGCTCGACCTGCTTGGGGTCGACGAGCACGAGCCGCAGCTCGTGCGGCGTCGCGCGCGTGAGCACGGAGGCGAGCATCGCGTTGACGCAGCCGGACTTGCCGGCGCCGGTCGTGCCCGCGACCAGCAGGTGCGGCATCTTGGCGAGGTCAGCGCCGATCGCGCGGCCGGCGACGTCCTTCCCCAGCCAGACGGTCAGCGGCGACCAGCCGGCGGGCGTCTCCTGCAGCACGTCGCCGAGGTGGACGATCTTGCGGCGCGCGTTGGGAACCTCGACGCCGACCGCCTGCTTGCCGGGGATCGGGGCGAGGATGCGGATGTCCGACGCGGCCAGCGCGTAGGCGAGGTCGTCCTTGAGCTGGGCGACCTTGGCGACCTTGATGCCGGGCGCGAGGCGGAGCTCGTAGCGGGTGATGTGCGGCCCCGCGACCATGCCGATGATCTTCGCCTCGATGCCGAAGTGGCCGAGCGCCTCGGTCAGCTGGGCGGCGACCTTCTCCTGGCCGACGGTGTCCGGCTTGTTGGCCTCGCCGGTGCTGCGCTTGAGGAAGCCGGTGTCGGGCAGGCGCCACTCGAACTCGGGCGAGTCGGTGACGTTGCTGCGGTAGCGGCCCTGCGGCGTGAGGTCCTCGGGCTCCGGCGTGGTGCGCGCGACGCCCGGCTCGTCCTCCTCCGGGTCCTCGGCGAGCATCTCGAGCTCCGGGACGGTCTCGTCCTCGATCGTGAGGTCCTCGGCGTCGCCGAGGATGTCGGGGAGCGTCTCCTCCTCCGGCTCCGGGAACGTGCGGGCGACGGCGGTGACGCGCGGCGGCGGGCCCGACTCCAGCGCGGTCAGCTCCTCGGTGGCCGGGCGGCGCTTCTGCACGGCGGAGCGCACCTCGCGCGTGGTGCTGCTGAACGAGTCGGTGGTGGCCTTGATCACGCTGGCGATCGAGGCGCCGGTGAGCAGCAGCACGGCGACGCCGAACAGGAAGATCGCGATCGTGTGCGCGCCGAGCGTGCCCAGGAAGGTCGAGCTGACGTAGTAGAGCCCCTCCCCCGCCAGGCCGCCGCGAGGCTTGACCCACTCGGCGTCCCAGACGACCTTCGCACCGCCCGGGCCGATGCCGAACGTGCCCGCGGCGAGCGCGAGCGTCGCGCCCGTGAAGAGGCAGATCGCGCCGGTCTTGAACGGCCTGACGGCCGGGAGCACCGGCCGCAGCACGAGGATCGCGCCGGCTGCCATCAGCGCGGCGGGCACGAGGTAGTGGACGGCGCCGATCAGGACCTGGAGGCCCTCGACCGCGGCGTCGCCGGCCTGGCCTCCGTCCCAGTCCATGTAGACGACGAAGCTGAAGAAGATCGCGGTGGCGACGAGCGCCAGGCCGATGACGTCGAAGTGGCGCTGGTCGAGCTTCGGCGGCTGCCAGCTGGGCGCGGCGCGGCGCGCGCGCGGCTTCTTCTTCGGCGGGGCCTTCTTGGGCTTTGGGCGGCGAGCGGGTGGCATGGGGGCCGAACCCCCTTCGACGCGCGACTAAAAGTTCCCTCTATGCGGTGCCCGCGCGCCTAGTATCAGTAGGCATGGAAGCCTCCGAGCGCCCCGTCCGCGTACTCGTCGTCGAGGACGACCAGGAGATCGCCCAGGTGCTCCAGCGCTCGCTGCGCATGGAGGGTTACGACGTCAAGCTCACCGACGACGGAGCGCAGGCGCTGGACGACACGCAAGCGTTCCTCCCGGACCTGATCGTGCTGGACCTCGGTCTCCCCGGCATGGACGGCATCGAGGTCGCCCGCCAGCTGCGCCGCGACGAGGACGACACGCCGATCCTCATGCTGACGGCGCGCGACGCGCTGGACTCGCGCGTGGAGGGGTTGGACGTCGGCGCCGACGACTACCTGGTCAAGCCGTTCGAGCGCCAGGAGCTGCTGGCGCGGATGCGCGCGCTGCTGCGACGGCGGCCACCGCGCGGGATGGCGCCGCTGCGGGTGGCGGACCTGACGCTGAATCCCGACACCCACGAGGTCTCGCGTGGGGAGCGCGCGATCGACCTGACCCAGCGCGAGTTCGAGCTGCTCGAGTACCTGATGCGCAACGAGCGGCTCGTGATCTCGCGTCAGCGGCTGCTCGACGAGGTGTGGGGCTACGACCCCTTCTCCATCACGAACACGATCGAGGTGTTCGTCTCCAACCTCCGCCGAAAGCTCGAAGCCGGTGGCGAACCAAGGCTCCTTCATACGGTCCGCGGCGCGGGCTACGTCCTCCGCGTATAAGCGGCTCCCGATCCGCTGGCGACTGGCCGGCGGCTCCGCGGCGCTGACGCTGGTGATCCTGCTCGGGTTCGCTGTGATCGTCGGCGTCCTGACGACCCGGCGGATCCAGGCCGACTTCAACCAGCAGGTGGCCGAGGCCGCCGACCAGCTGGCGAAGCAGACCAACCTCCGCGTCGTGTCGCGCAACGGGAAGCCGGCGCTGAGGTACTCCGGGCCGAACCTGGGCGCCTACGCGAGCGCGCAGCACGCGGTCGTGCGGGTCGTGACCGAGGACAACACGGTGATCCAGGCCTCGCCCGACGCGCCGTACCTGTCGCCGCCTCTGGCGCCGACGCTGGAGTTCGCCGGCTTCCGCGTGGAGTCGCGGCGGGTGGAGGTGGATCCGGTCGGCGGCGTGGGCTTCGTGCAGTACGCCCGGCGCCTGAGCGACGTCGAGGCCACCGCGAACCGCGTGCGCTTCTTCCTCGGGCTCGGCGTGGTGGGCGGCACGATGCTGGCGCTGCTCGCGGGTGTCGCCACGGCCCGGCGAGCGATGACCCCGATCGCGGAGCTGACCGAGATGGCGCGCACGATCGAGCGGACCCGCGACCCCTCGCGCCGCATCCCACACCCCGAGGCGGAGGACGAGGTCGCCGAGCTGGCGCGGACGCTCGACGGCATGCTCCACGCGCTCGACGGCGCGCGCTCGGAGACGGAGGCGACCCTGATGCGCCAGCGCGAGTTCGTGGCTGACGCGTCGCACGAGCTGCGAACGCCGCTGACGTCGGTGTTGGCGAACCTGGAGCTGCTCGAGGAGGTTCTGACGGGCGAGCAGCGCGAGGCGGCAGCGTCGGCTCTGCGCTCCTCGCGGCGGATGCGGCGGCTGGTCGCGGACCTGCTGCTGCTCGCGCGCGCCGATGCCGGGCGGATCACGCGGCACGAGCCAGTGGATGTGGCCGACGTGGTCACCGAGGCGGCGGGCGAGCTCGAACCCGTGTCGGAGGGGCACGACATCACGGTCTCCGCCCCGGCGGGAGCGGTCGTGTCGGGGGCGCGAGACGAGCTCCACCGCCTGGCCCTGAACCTGATGGAGAACGCGTTGCGGCACACGGACCCGGGGACGGCGGTCGAGGCCTCGGTCGAGCGCGTGAACGGCCAGATCGTGTTCTCGGTCGAGGACGACGGCCCGGGGATCCCGCCGGAGCTGCACGACAAGGTGTTCGAGCGCTTCTTCCGCGGCGCCGGCGACCGGTCAGGCTCGTCAGGGCTGGGGCTCGCGATCGTTCGGGCGGTGGCGGAGTCCCACCACGGAACGGTCACGCTCGAGGACCCGCTGGACGGCCGCGGCGCCCGTTTCGTCGTCCGCTTTCCGTCTCAGACCTCCACCTGAGCGCTGATGCGCCACCCGATCGGGGGGTGCGAAGGCTCGGTTGCAGCTCTTGACTGGACACTCTCTGGACACGCCCCTGGACACCCCGGATGTCGGGGCGTTGACCGAATTTGGCTCTGCGGAACAATACGCCAAAAAAACAGCCCCCGGCGACTAAACCGAGGGCTGGTACTTCTGGACGTATGTCCTATTCAGGGTCCGGGTATCCCGCCTCTACAGTGCTCGATGTCGAGAGCAAGTACTACCGCCAAGCCGGGTGTTGCAGCACCCAGGCAGGGGGCGATGAGGGGGTATTTACCATGGGTTGGACAGCAGCTAGCAACGCGTCACCAAGACATCTAGAACTTCTGAAGAGCGAGCGTCCGATAGGGCGCTCGTTCTCGTTCAAGGGCTGTATCGGCACATCGCCGCACGCATTGACCCGAACATCCGTCCAACGGAATCCGGTCCCTCACGCCGCGATCGACCTTCGGGGTCGCGCATAGTCCTTGACCCGCGTTCTCGAACGCGAGCTCGCTTCTCGAAGTCCGCCTCGTCCGTGTGACGGAACGCCACGCCGTAGCGCTCGATCATCTCGACGAACATCGTCGACGACGAGCGGATCCAGCTGGGCGCCCGCGACGCGGCGAAGCTCGGCCAGGGCCTCCTCGGAGCTCACAGGATCGCGGTAGGAGTCGCGCGAGGTCATGACGTCGTAGGTGTCGGCGGCGGCGAGGATGCGCGAGCCGAGCGGGATCTCCTCGCCGCTGAGAGCCGTACGGATAGCCGCGCCCGTCGATCCGCTCGTGGTGGCTGATCACGATGTCGGCAACTGGCCCGTAGCCCTCGATGCGGCGGACGAGCTTCGCGCCCTGCTCCGGGTGGAGCTTCACGATCTCCCACTCGTCGTCGGTCAGCTTGCGGTCGGCGATGAGGATCGAGTCGGGGAAGATGAACTTGCCGATGTCGTGGAACAGGCCGGCGGTGTGGATCAGGTCCTGGTCGCGCTCGGAGAGACCCGAGCAGCCGGGCGACCTCGCGCGAGTAGCGCGCGACGGCGGCGGAGTGGCGGGCGGTCATCGCGTCGCGCATCGAGAGCGTCTGCAGCACCGTGTTGATGAGACCGACCTGCAACGAGGCGAGCTCGCGCGTCCTGTTTCTGGAGTTCCTCGCCGCGCTCGTACGCCTGGATGCCGGCGCTGCAGCAGGTACTGGACAGACGAACAGCACGACCGCGACGAGGCCGACCGCCCCCACGCCCACCCGCTGGTACACGAACGCGACGCCGGCGGTGAGCAGCGCCATGGCGACCTCCGACCGGAAGCACAGTGACGTAGAGCGAGCGGAAGCTGCTCGAAGGAACTCCGCTCCGCCGAGCCGCTTACGAACACAGCGACCATCGAGAAGTTCAGGAGGTTCGTGAGCATGAACGCGCCGAGCACGACGCCGGGAAGCTCGATCGTGCTGTCAGTGCCTGGCATGGGTCGGCCATGACAGGCTCGATCGAGCAGCCGCGCCGACGAGCGGGAACGTGGCGCAGACCACAACATTGTTGACCGGTCCTTGTCCCAGCGCCGGCGAGGCGACAGCACCCGTCCAGGCGGTTGCGAGCACACCGATCGCGACGCGGCTGGCGCCGGGCCGAGCAGACGCCATGGAGAGAACGAAGGCGAGGAACGCGCCGCAGATCCGGAACCCGCGCCAGTCCATCGTCAGGAGTCGCTGCCGACCGCGAGGAACAGCAGGAGAAGGAAGAGCTCCACCGGCTGCCAGTCCGAGCCCGGGAAGACACAACGGCGACAATCGTCGCGCTGCAAGCAGCGCACGACTGGTCCCAGCGAGGATAGCTCGCTGACGTCTGCTCACGACTTCGTCTTCATCGGTTGGACCTTTAGGCGCACTTTAGGGTAAACGAGCGGGTTGGGGCATTACCGGCTTCCAACATCCGTCCAGACCGAAAAGATGGCCGCCGCTCACTACAGTGCGGAGACGTGACGGATCGCGCACGAACCATTGAACAGTACGGCCCTTTGGCCGGATGCTCGCGTCCTACACGATCAACGAGTTCGGCGACAGCTTCGGCTTCGTTGCGCTTGCTCTGCTGGTCTACGACGAGGACCGGGAAGCGGCGCGCCACGGCGGCGCTTTTTCTGGCCGGGAAGTTCGTCCCTGCGCTGATCGCGCCGGTCTGACGGCGCGGTCGATCAGCTCGACCTGCGGCGGACTCTGAGCGGGATCTACCTCATCGAGGCGCTCGTGTTCGGCGCCCTCGCGTGGATCGCTGACGGGCGCATTTCCACCTGTACTTGGTCTTCCTCTCGGCGTTCGTCGACGGCACGCTCGCCGTCACCGCGCGGGCGCTGACGCGCGGAGCGATCGGGCGCTTCTCCAGCCGTCACTCTCCTCCAGGAGGCCAACGGGCTGCTGAACATCGGCTTCGCCATCGCAGCCGTGGGCGGCGCGGCGCTCGCCGGGCTCTCATCTCGCAGTTGGGCTCTCGCTGCGCTGCTCGGCTGATGCAGCTGTCGTTCGTCGCCATCGCGATCGTCCTCGCTCTCGGCACCGCGACCTACCTCGCCCCCGAGGGAGAGCCGCAGGCCAGCTCGACAGCGCCTCCGGAGGCGGGCTTGCGTTCGCGCGCCGCAGACATCGGCGCGTCCGCCTCCTGCTGAGCGGCGAGATCGCTCGCGCTCATCCTCTTCACGCTGATCATCCCGATCGAGGTCATCTATGCGAGGAGAGCCTCCACACCGGCGACGCCGGGTTCGGGTCCTGCTGTCGCCGCCGTGGGGCGCCGGGATCGTCGCTCGGCAGCGTCCTCTACGTCGCCGTGCGGTACAAGCCCGCGGCAGGGCTCATCCTGCTCTCGACCGCCGCGATCGGCCTCGCCTACCTCGGCATGGCGGGCGCGCAGACGCTCTTCGTACGCATGCCTGCTCTCCGTCCTCGGCGGCACGGGCAACGGCATCCAGTGGGTGCCGTAATGACCGCGCTTGCAGGAGGCGACGCCGCACCACTCCAGGCGCGGGTCGTCGGCCTGCTCGAGTCGGCTGCTCGCGGCGATGCCGGGCGTGGGCTACCTGACTCGGCGGGATCATCGCCACCGCCGCCTCGCCTCGCACCGCCTACGCCGTCGCGGGCGGCGGCACTCTGGTCCTGGTAGTGCTCGCAGCCTTTGTCGCCCTCCGCGGGTTCCGCCCTCGCCACCCAGCTCGCCGCAGCAGCGATCATGCCGACGCCCGACCCCGGGCCCGGACCTCCACCACCCCCCGACGCGCGTGAGGTCTCGTTCGAGACCGGCGAGCGCTGATACTGGGCTACTCGCGCCGGTCTTCCCAGCGGAGATAGCCGGGAAGCACTACGAGGGCGCCGATCAGGACTCCCAGGTGGACGACCCACGCGGGCGCCCCGTGAATGTATGCCGCCGATGCCGCGGCGACGACCGCCAGGTCGGCGAGCAAGTAGGGAACGAGGAAGCGCCACATCGCCAGCGGGAACACGCTCACGAGAGTACATCCGCAAAGACGAACGCCACCAGAATCAGCGCGGCGGCGGCTCCTTCCAGCAGCGTGCCGAGCAGCGTGAGCCGACCGATGCGTTCAAGCGGGAAGCGCCGGACGGCGCCGACCCCGGCAAAGACGAGGCTGCCAATCCCTGCGCAGGTTGGCACGAGGGAGATGTCGATCACCTCCGGCAACAGCCGCACTCGCGTCGCCACGGCGACCGCCACAGTCACCGTGCATCCCGCGACGACGGCCACCAGCCAGGCGACCAGGTGATCGTGCATGCCCGCCGATAGGCGGGCGGCGACGAGGACTCGCCCCTAGACCTCGACGACGACCGGCAGCACCATCGGCCGGCGCTTGAGCTTGTCGTAGATGAAGCTCGCGAGGTCGTCGTGGAGCATCGACTCGAGCACGTCGATCTCGGTGATTCGCTCGGAGGCGGCTCGGTCCAGGGAGTCCTCGACCGCCTCGCGGAGGTCGTCGACGAACGCCGCGTTGCCGTCGAGGAACGGGACGCCTCGCGCCAGGACCTCAGGTGCCACGACCGACGACCCGTCCTGCTCGGACACGGTCGCGACGATGATGAAGATGCCGTCGGCGCTGAGCATGCGGCGATCGCGCAGGGCGACGTCGGCGACGTCTCCGATGTCCACGCCGTCGACGAAGATCATCCCCGCGGTCTCGCGCTCGCCCCAGGAGGCGCCTGAGGCGGTGATCTCCAGCGGCAGCCCGTTCTCGCCCTGGAACACGTTCTCCGCCGGCACGCCGACCGCCTGAGCGAGCTGGGAGTGGATCCGGACGCGCTTGAAGTCGCCGTGGACCGGCATGACGTACTTGGGCCGGGTCAGGTTGAGCATCAGCTTCAGCTCCTCCTGATAGCCGTGCCCGGACGCGTGGATCGCCTCGTCGCGTGGCGTGATGACCTCGCAGCCGATCTGGTAGAGCCGGTCGATCGTCTCGTTGACCGCGCGCTCGTTGCCCGGGATCGGGGTGGCGGAGAAGACGACGGTGTCGCCCTCGTGCAGCTCGATCTGCGGATGGTCGCGGTAGGCCATGCGGCGCAGCGCGCTCAAAGGCTCCCCCTGCGACCCCGTCGAGATGATGACCACGCGGTCGTCGGGCCAGTTGTCGAGCTCGCGTGGCGGGATCAGCGTCCCCTCCGGGACGACGATGTGGCCGAGCGTGCGCCCGATGTTGACGTTCTTGCGCATCGAGCGCCCGACCAGGCACACCTTGCGGTTCAGCGACACGGCAGCGTCGACCACCTGCTGCACGCGGTGGATGTTCGAGGCGAACGAGGTCGTCACGATCCGGCCCTCGCAGCGGGCGAAGACGCGCGCCAGGTTCGGCCCGACGACGCTCTCGGAAACCGAGGTCCCCGGCCGGTCAGCGTTCGTGGAGTCGCCGCACAGCAGCAGCACGCCGTCGCGCCCCAGCTCCGCCAGCCTCGACACATCCGCGGGAGCACCCCCCACGGGCGTCTGGTCGAACTTGTAGTCGCCGGTGAACAGGACGGTCCCGAGCTCGCAGCGCAGGATCACCCCGACCATGTCCGGGATCGAGTGCGTGAGGTGCACGAGCTCGATCTCGAACGGGCCGGCCTGAACCTTCTGCCCTGTCGGGAGCACCTCGAGATTCGCCTCGCGCAGCCGGTGCTCGTCGAGCTTCGAGCGCCCCATGGCGACCGTCAGCTGGCCGCCGTAGATCACGGGCACCGACGTCTCCCCCAGGTCCCGCAGCACCCACGGCAGCGCGCCGATGTGGTCCTCGTGGCCGTGGGTGATCACGATCGCCTCGATGTCCTCGACGTGCTCGCGCAGGTACGTGAAGTCCGGCAGCACGAGGTCGATGCCCATCATCTCGGCGGTCGGGAAGCGCAGCCCGCAGTCGACCACGACGATCTTGCCGTCGTACTCGACGACCGTCATGTTCTTGCCGATCTCGCCGACGCCCCCCAGCGGGAGGACGCGCAGAGTGCCGCTCACGCTGTGGCGGCCCTCTGGAGCAACCGGTGACGCTCGAGCATCGCGCGGACCTCCGCGGTCTCCGCCTCGTCGGCGTCGACCATCGGCAGCCGGCACGGCCCCGCCTCCAACCCCATCAGGTTCAGCGCCGCCTTCGTGCAGGTCGGGCTGGCCGTCAGGAACAGCGTCGCGTAGACGTCGCGCAACGAGGCATCGATCTCCGCCCGCGCCTCGGGCTCGTCGAACAGGCGCTTCATCTCCGGCCCGACGATGTGCGAGGCGACGCAGATGCCGCCGGCTCCCCCGAAGTCGAGCGTCTGGGCGAGCAGGGTGTCGTCGCCCGCCAGCACGGCCAGCCCGTCGATCGGCTGCAGCTCGTCGCCGTTCGCCTGCTTGACCGCCACGATCCCGTCGATCTGCGCCAGCTCGGCAAGCAGGTCGGGCGGCATGTTGGTGGCCGTACGACCCGGGATGTTGTAGAGGATCACGGGGGTGCCGTCGGCGGCGCGCGCGACCTCCTCGAAGTGCCGCACGATCCCGCGCCGGTTCGGCTTGTTGTAGTAGGGCGTGACCGACAGCACGGCTTGGGCGCCCGCCTCGATCACGGCCTCGGTGAGGTGGACCGCGTGGCGCGTGTCGTTGGTGCCCGCGCCGGCCACGACGGAGCCCTCGGAGCCCAGCTCGCCGGCGATCAGGCGTACGAGCCCGGCCAGCTCCTCGTCGCTCAGCGTCGCGCCCTCGCCCGTCGTGCCGGCCACCACGAGCCCGTCGGAGCCGTGCTGCAGGAGGTAGCGGCCGAGCGTGACCGCAGCCTCGTCGTTGACCTCGCCGTCCGCGCGGAACGGCGTCACCATCGCGGTCAGCAGGCCTTGGTAGGGGCGCACGAAGCGCATTGTCGCAGGGTCAGCCCGCTAGCGGATCGCCGCTCGTGAGGCCCGAGCCGGCCGACGGCGGCGTCGCGGGCGTCGTCGGCGCCGCCGGGTCCGGCGTCGGGCCGGCCTCGGGCTCCGCAGGGTCGGTGGGCGGCACGCCGGGAGTCGCCACGGGCGGCGCGTCGGGCGTCACCGGCGCCGGCTGGATCGGGCGGCCGTGCTTGTCGTACTCGACCACCGGGCCGTCCTGCTGCTGCTCCTGCTTGCTGTTGATCTGGCCCTGCACCTCGTCGAGCTTGGCCTGCGCCTGCTCGGCCATCTTCTTCGCCTTGTCCATGAATCCCATGCTCAGCGATTCAACCCGACCGCCGCCGGTCCTTCAAGGCGTCGGTGAAGCGCCGCGGCACCTGCGGAGCCTCGCCGTCCTCCCACAGCGTCACGACGAGCAGCTCGCCGCGGGGGCGGTCCCACAGGCACACGAACGTGATCGCGCGATCGCGCACGTAGACCGAGCCGCGCTGGGCCGCCGCGCCCGGCGGCGGCTCCTCGCTCACCCGCCCCGCCGCCCACGCGCCCGACACCCGGCCGGCGATCTCCGGGCGCGGATCGAGCGACCCCCGCACCCGCTGGCGATAGCGCTCGACGGCGTGGTCGGTGATGGCGACGAGCGGCGCGCTCACGGTTCCCGCCGTGCCCGCACCATCAACCGCTCCGGCGTCTCCCGGAGCGCCTCGATCACGAACCCCGCGCCCTCGAGCCCGCGCGAGAGCTCCTCCAGCGCGACCGGCTGCGGCAGAGCGGCGCAGAGCCGCCCGCCGGGCACGAGCACCCGGGCGATCTCGCCAAGGGCGTCCACGAGCCCCTCGAAGCCGGCCGAGACGGCGAGGTCGGCGATGGACGAGCCCATCGGCATCCGCGTCACGTCCGCGCGCAGCACCTCCATCCGGCGGTCCGCCTTGCGCGCCTCGCGCACGAGCTCGCCATCCCGCTCGACGGCGAGCACCTCGTGTCCGCGGGCGCGTAGCTCGCGCGCCAGCTCGCCGGTGCCGCAGGCGAGATCCAGGCTCAGCCGCCCCGGCGGCGGCAGCAACTCGAAGAGCTCGCTCAGTCCTCCGGCCACAGCAGGTGCTCGAGCCCGACGACGGGCGACTCGGGCAGCTCCGCGACGCGCCGCACGGCGAGCAGCACGCCGGGCATGAAGCTCGTGCGGTCGGTGGTGACGTGGCGCAGCGTGAGCGTCTGGGCGGTGCCGCCGAGGATCACGTCCTGGTCGGCGACGATGCCCGGCAGCCGCACGGAATGGATCGGCACGTCGCCTTCCATCAGTTCGGCCGTGCGCGCGGCGGTGCCCGACGGCTTGTCGAGCTTGGCGGGGTGGTGGTACTCGATGATCTCGGCGCCCTCCATGTGCCGCGACGCCTCGGCGGCGAAGCGCATCATCAGCACCGCGCCGATCGCGAAGTTGGGCGCGACGAAGACGTTGGCCGACGCGCCCTTGGCGAACGAGCGCAGCTCCCCCAGGTCGAAGCCCGTGGTGCCGATGACGACGTGCACGCCCGCGTCGAGCGCCTCGCGCGCGTTGCCCAGCGCCTGGTCGGGCTGGGTGAAGTCGACGACGACGTCGGCGTCGAACAGCACGCTGCCGAGCGTCGCGCCGAAGGCCGGATCGGCGCGCCCGACCAGCTCGAGATCGTCCGCGGCCTCGACCGCGGCGCACACCGCCTGCCCCATGCGCCCTGCGGCGCCTGCGACGGCGACCCGCGTCACGCCGCGAGCGGCTCCGCGGCCGGGCAGACCGGCGCGACAGCGTCCGTGAACGCGGCCTCGTCGGGGCCGATGCCGGCCGCCGAGAGCGCCTGCGGCACCCACAGCTCCTCGACCAGCGCGCGCAGATCCTCGAGCGACACAGCGTCGATGCGGGCCATGATCTCGTCGATCTCGAGCAGCGGCAGCCCGTAGAGCACGGAGGCGCCCAGCCGCGACATGCGCGCCCCGGCCGACTCGAGCCCGAGCACGATCCGCGCCTTGACGTTCTCGCGCGCCCGCTTGAGCTCTTCCGCGGTCACGCCCTCGGTGCGCAGGCGGTCGAGCTCGGCGGCGACGATCTCCATCGCCGCGGCGAGGTTGTCCGGCCGCGTGCCGACGTAGAGCCCGATCTCGCCCGTGTCGATGAACTGGGCGGTGAACGAGTAGACGGAGTAGGCGAGCCCGCGCTCCTCGCGCACGGCCTGGAACAGCCGTGACGAGGACAGGCCGCCGAAGATGGCGTCGAGCACGCGCAGGGCGAAGCGCCGGTCGTCGTGCCGGGGCAGCCCGATGGCGCCGAGGCAGACGTGGACCTGCTCGGTGTCCTTGCGCTGGAACTGCAGCGTCGAGCGCGGGCCCCGGGGCGCCGGCAGCAGCGGCGGCGCCGGGTCGACGTCGCGCAGCTCCAAGGTCGAAGTCGCGAGCTCGACGATCTGGTCGTGGTCGACCGAGCCGGCCGCCGCGATCACGATCGAGCCGGGGCGGTAGCGCCGGGCGTGGAAGGCGGCGATCTCCTCCACCGGGGTGTCGCGGATCACCGGCGCGCGGCCGATGATCGGGCGCCCCAGCGGGTGCTCGCCGTAGACGGCGCGGCCGAGGACGTCGAAGACGATGTCCTGCGGGTCGTCCTCGTACATCGCGATCTCCTCGAGCACCACCTGGCGCTCGGGATCCACGTCGTTGAAGGCGGGCCGCCACACCATGTCGGCCATCACGTCGAACGCGACCGGCAGATGCTGGTCGAGCATCCGCGCGTAGACGGTGGTGCCCTCCTTGTCCGTGCCGGCGTTGAGCTCGGCGCCCATGCCGTCGAACAACTGGTCGATCTCCGTCGAGCCGTAGCGCGGCGTGCCGCGGAACAGCATGTGCTCGAGGAAGTGCGAGAGGCCGGCCTCGGCCTCGGTCTCACCGCGCGAGCCCGCGCCCACGAAGAAGCCCAGGGCCGCGGACCGTACGGAGGGCATGACCTCCGTGACGATCCGCAGCCCCGAGTCCAGTTCTGTCAAACGGTGTTCAGGCATCAGGAAAACGGTGGCCGGCCCGATCCATCCTCCAAGAGTGCGGAGACCGGCTGGAATCGGGCCGGCAGTTACCTTTAGTTGCGGTCCGGATCGCGGTCCGAGCGCGGCCGGCGCTCGCCGCCGCCACGGGGCCCGCGGTCGCGGTCGCGCCCGCCCCGGCCGCCGCGGTCGCCGCCGCCGCGCCCGTCACGGCGCGGGCCGCGGTCGCCGCCGTTGCGGCTCCCGCCCCCGCCGCCGCCGGAGCCGACGCCGGCCAGCTCCTCGACGGACTTGCCGGCGATCTCCGGGTCCTCGGCCAGGCGCAGGCCGATGCGCCCGCGCTCGCGGTCGACCTCGACCACGCGCACGGCGATCTCGTCGCCCTTGTTGAGGACCTCCTCCACCGTGTCGACCCGCTGGCCGGGCGAGACGTTGGAGATGTGCAGCAGGCCGTCGGTGCCCTTGGCGAGCTCGACGAAGGCGCCGAAGGTCGTCGTCTTGACGACCTTGCCGGCGAACTCGTCGCCGACCTCGACCTCCTTGGTCATCGAGCGGATCCGGTCCACCAGGGCGTCGCCCTGGGTGCCGGTCGCCGCGTAGACGAGGACCTGGCCCTCGTCGTTGACGTCGATCTGGGCCTCGAACTCCTCGGACAGGCCGCGAATGGTCTCGCCGCCCTTGCCGATCAGCAGGCCGATCTTGTCCGGGTCGATCTGGATCGTCGAGATGCGCGGCGCATACTTCGACAGCTCACCGCGCGGCGCGTCGATGACCTCGGCCATCTTGCCGAGGATGAACGTGCGCCCCTCCTTGGCCTGCGTGAGCGCGTCGCGCAGGATGTCGAAGGTCACACCGGTGATCTTGATGTCCATCTGGAGCGCGGTGATCCCGTTCTCCGTGCCGGCGACCTTGAAGTCCATGTCGCCGAGGTGGTCCTCCACGCCGGCGATGTCGGACAGGACGACGTAGTCATCGCCCTCCTTGATGAGGCCCATGGCGATGCCGGCGACGGGCCGCTTCAGCGGCACGCCGGCGTCCATCAGCGACAGCGAGGAGCCGCAGACCGAGGCCATCGACGAGGAGCCGTTGGACTCGAGGATGTCCGACACGACGCGAATCGTGTACGGGAAGTCCTCCTGCGACGGGATCATCGGGACGAGCGCCCGCTCGGCGAGCGCGCCGTGACCGATGTCGCGGCGCTTCGGCCCGCGCATGAAGCCGGCCTCCCCGACCGAGAAGGGCGGGAAGTTGTAGTGGTGGAAGTAGCGCTTGGAGGTCTCCAGCCCGAGCGTGTCGAGCCGCATCTCCTCACGCGTGGTGCCGAGGGCGGCGACGGACAGCGCCTGCGTCTGGCCGCGCGTGAACAGCGCGGAGCCGTGCGTGCGCGGGAGCAGGCCGGCCTCGATCGTGATGGCGCGGATCTCGTCCGTGCCGCGACCGTCCGGGCGCTTCTTCTGGATCGCGATGCGCTCGCGGATGATCGCCTTCTCGAGCTTGTCGAACGCGAGCTGCGCCTTGCCGAGGAACTCGGAGTACTCGGGCGCCGACGGATCGCCGGCGTAGGCCTCGAGAATCTCCTTCTCGACGGCCTTCGTGGCGTCCTGGCGGGCGAGCTTGTCCTCGACCGAGGTGGCCTCGTCGAGCTTCTGCCCGTGCGAGTCCTTGATCTGCTGGAGCAGGCCCTCGTCGACCTGCGGCGTCTCGACCTCGAGCTTGGGGCTCTTGCCGGCCTTGTCGCCGAGCTCGCGCATCGCGGCGACGAGCTTCTTGATCTCGGAGTGCGCGATGTCCAGCGCGTCGAGGATCTCGGCCTCGGGGATCTCGTTGGCGCCCGCCTCGACCATCAGGATGGCCTCGTCGGTGCCGGAGACCACGAGATCGAGGTCAGCCGTGAGGAGGTCCTCCTCGTTCGGGTTGACGACGAAGTTGCCGTCGATCTTGCCGATCCGGACCGCGCCGACCGGCTGCGGGAACGGGATGTTGGAGACCATCAGCGCCGCGGAGGCGCCGTTCATGGCGAGGATGTCGTAGGGCACGACATGGTCGATCGACAGCGGGATCGAGACGAGCTGCGTCTCGCGGTGCCAGCCCTTGGGGAAGAGCGGGCGCAGCGGGCGGTCGATCATGCGGGCGACGAGGGTGCCCTTCTCGCCGGAGCGGCCCTCGCGCTTGAAGAAGGATCCGGGGATCTTGCCCGCGGAGTACATGCGCTCCTCGACATCCACCGTCAGCGGGAGGAAGTCGACGTCACGCGGATTACCAGCGGTCGCGGTGCCCAGCACCATCGTCTCGCCGGCGCTTACGACCACGGAGCCGGAGGCCTGCTTGGCCATGCGGCCGGTCTCGAACGTGATCTCGGTTCCGCCGATGTCGACGGAGACCCGATGCACTTCAGACATATGTTCCTTTCACGCCCGCGCGTACGGTGCGCGGGTCCTCTGCATCTCTTGACGCTTCGGTATAGCTGCCCACCATGGTAGTAGGCAGTTAGTGTCAGGCGCTATGAGCGGCCGCATCGTCGTCTTCGGAGCCACGGGCTACACCGGCAGGCTGGTGGCCGAGCGCCTCGCCGGGGCGGGCGAGCGCCCGGTGCTGGCGGGCCGATCGCCGGAGAAGCTCCAGACGCTGGCGGACTCCCTGGGCGGCCTGGAGACCGCCCACGGCGACGTCATGCGCTCCAACTCGGTGTTCGAGCTGGTCGAGGCGGGCGACGTGCTCGTTTCCACCGTCGGGCCCTTCACCAAGTGGGGTGAGCCCGCCGTGCGCGCCGCGATCACGGGCCATGCGGCGGCCTACATCGACTCGACCGGCGAGCCCGCCTTCATCCGCCGCGTCTTCCAGAACCACGGGCCGATCGCCAAGCAGGCCGGTGTCCCGCTCCTGACCGCGATGGGCTACGACTTCGTGCCGGGCGCGCTGGCGGGCGCGCTGGCGCTCGAGGAGGCGGGCGAGGACGCCGTGCGCGTCGACGTCGGCTACTACGCGCTCGGGATGACCACCCAGAGCGGCAGCACCGGCACGCGGGCGTCGCTGGTGGGCGCCTCGCTGGACGAGAGCCACGCCTTCCGCGACGGCAAGCTGCGCAGCGTGCGCACCGCCGAGCGCGTCCGCTCGTTCCCGGTCAAGGACAAGGAGCGCGCCGCGGTGTCGGTCGGCGGCGCCGAGCACCTGGCGCTCCCGGGCGCGTATCCGCAGCTGCAGGAGGTGAACGTCTACCTCGGCTGGTTCGGCCCGTTCGCGCGGCCGATGCAGGCGGGGGCGCTGGTCGGCTCGGTCGCCACGCGGCTCCCGGGCGTGCGCGAGGCGCTGACGTTCGCGGGCGAGCGGCTGGCCGCGCTGGGCGAGGGCCCCGACGCCGGCACCACGCCCGGCGGCGAGTCCTGGATCGCCGCACAGGCGTTCGACGGCGCCGGGCACCAGCTGGCCGAGGTCCACCTCTCCGGCGGCAACTGGTACGCGTTCACCGCCGACTTCATCGCCTGGGCGGCGCGCGCCGCCGCGGGCGGGCGGGTCAAGGGCGCCGGCGCGCTCGGGCCGGTCGAGGCGTTCGGGCTCGAGGAGCTTGAGCGCGGCTGCGCGCTCGCCGGCCTCAGCCGCGTCGTGCAATCAGTCAACTAGCCGGCTGAGCCGCATCAGCCCGGCCGCCAGCGGGCCGTTCGCCTCCACCCCGCCGTCCTCGGTCACCCGCAGCGGCGGCTTCGCCGGGCGGCGGAAGAGGCGCCAGCGCAGGCGGTCGAGCGCCTTGGCGGCGCCGAACACGGCCGGCTCCCGCAGCGGCCAGATCTCGCACCGTCGCGCCGGGGAGCTGCTCGCGTCGAGGATCCCGTTGACGGAGCGCCGGGCCGCCTCGTTGGCACCCTCCATGGTCGCCAGGTCCGTGTAGGTGCGCACGTAGTCCGACGCCAGGTAGAGGTTCGGGATCCGCGTCACCGCGTCGGGGCGGTCGGGCCACGAGCCGGACGTGTTCACCAGCAACGGCTCGAGGTTGGCGGCCTGGGTGGGGTTCGGGAACTCGATCGCCGGGTCGAGGAACGCGAGCACGACGTTGCCGCGGTCGAGGTCCTCGAGGTGGTCCTGCAGCTGCGCCCACACCTCGTCGAGCACCTCCTCGCGGCTGCACTGCATGGCGATCTTGCCCAGCCGCCGGCTCGGCATCGTCCAGTCGGAGACGTCGACCGACAGGATCCCGCCGACGCTCCCGTCACCGACCTGGGTGAAGTCGAAGCCACGCCAGAACTGGTGTTGCGAAATCGACGTGAGCGCCCACTCGGAGTCGATGTAGAGCGCGTGGCCCTTGACCACCGGCACGTCCTCGCGCAGATAGAACATGACCCCGTTCATCCAGCGCGTGACGAGCTTGTCGAGCCGCTTGAGCCGCGGCTCGGCGGCCCGCAGCTCCGCCGACGCGAGCAGCCGCATCACCTCGACCGGCACCGCGGCGACGTAGTGGTCGGCGATCACTGTCTCCCCGCCGACGGTCGCGCCGCTCACGCGCCCGCCCGCCATCTGGATGCCCTGGACCGGCTCGCCACGGCGGAACTCGACGCCCAGCCGCTCGAGCTGCGCCGCCCACGGGTCGATCCAGACGTCGCTGGTCGGCCCGTCGAGCACGCGATCCGCGCGCCCGCCGGCGCGCGTGAGGTCGAAGAGCAGCTGCAGCAGGATCGACCCACCGGTGCGCGCGCTCATCTCGTGGGCCTTCGCGGCCACGAGCGTGCGCGTCAGCCCATCGGCGAGGAACTTCTGGAACGCGGGCGAGCGCCGGTCCGCGTCGACGAAGCGCCACCAGCTCTGGAGCTCCCACTGCCCGAGCCGCCGCTCCTCGCAGCTCGTGAGCAGCGTCAGCAGCCGGTCCACGAACCACGCCGTGTCCTGCGGCGGGACGCCGAGCTTCGTGGCCGCCTCGAAGATGAACCGGGTGACCAGCGCGAAGTCCTCGAGCGACTCGGGCAGATGCGTGGGCGTGATCAGCTCGTTGCGCCCCTCCCCCTGCGCCAGCAGCACGCGTTCGGCGCCGACGAGGTGCTGATCGACGCCGATGCGCCGCATCGTGTCGGGCACGTGCTTGTAGAAGCCCGGGAAGAAGCGGAAGCCGTGCTCGGCGGGGAGATCGGCGCGCCCGCCGGCGCCTGAGCCCGGCACCGGCAGGCTGCGCGCCTTGCCGCCGAGCCGGTCGCGCGCTTCGTAGACCGTGACCTCGAAGCCGCGCTCCGCCAGCTCGTGCGCGGCGGTGAGACCCGCCACGCCGCCGCCGAGTACCGCGACACGCTCAGTCATCGCGGCGCCAGCCTATCCCGTACAGAGAGCAGTGTTCGGCTATTACGTCCTGCGGCGCGAGCAGCGCCTGCCTGGCACGCCCGACGAGGTCTTCCCGTTCTTCGCGGACGCCGGCAACCTCGAGGCGATCACGCCGCCCTGGCTCGGCTTCCGCGTCGCCACGCCGCGCCCGATCGAGATGCGCGAGGGCGCGCTGATCGAGTACCGCCTGCGCCTGCACGCGCTGCCGATCAGCTGGCTGACGCGGATCGAGGCGTGGGTGCCGAGCGAGCGCTTCGTCGACGTCCAGCTGAGCGGCCCATACCGGCTCTGGCACCACACCCACGAGTTCCGCCCGCATCCGGACGGCGGCACGCTGATGACCGACACGGTCCGCTACGCGCTGCCGTTCGGCCCCCTCGGGTCCCTCGCGCACCGTGTGCTGGTGCGCCGGGACCTCGAGCGGATCTTCGACTTCCGCGCGCGGGCCGTACCCGCGCGGCTCAGTTGACGGTGAGCGTGCCCTTCATGCCCGCGGCCTCGTGGCCGGGGACCGGGCAGTAGAACGTGTAGGTGCCGGGCTTGAGGTCGGCGGAGGCCGTCGAGGTCTCTCCGTTGCCGACCGTCTTGCCGTCGACGTCGACGCCGTTGCCCTTGATCGCGACCGCGTGCGGGATCTGGGACGGGTTTTCCATCTCGAGCGTGACCTTGCCGGCCTTGGCCGTGAGGCTCGACTTGTCGAACTTCAGCGCGCTCTGGTCGGCCGCGAGCTTCAGCGTCTCGCCACCGCCGCCGCTCGAGGCGGCCTGGGTTGCCGTCGGCGTGCTCGTGGCTTTGCTCGAGGAACCGCTCGACTTCTCGCCGCTGCTCCCGCAGCCCGCGAGTGCGAGTACCGCGGTGACAGCCAGCAGGGTCATCCAGCGCATTCGTCTTCCTTTCATCAGAACAGTCGCCCGGTGAGGACGTCGCTCATGGTTCCGTCTCGCCCCTTAGTGACGACGCTGACGCGGTCGTATTCCCCGACCCGTGCCGCCGTCGTGAGCCGAACGTTCACCCGACCCTGGGCGTCGGCGCGGAACGTGCCCGCGCTCGTCGTCCACTTCTCGTTCCCGCAGAGCATCTCGTAGACCCGCTTGGAGCCCGGCTGGAGGCCCTTCGCCCACAGGTGCACGCCGGTGCCGCCGTGCACGCGGTAGAGCGCGATCCCGGCCTTCGCCTTCGGCGCCGCCGCGCCCGCGTGCAGCGCCACGACGTAGCGCCGCGACGAGGCGGGCTGCGTGTCGCGGGTCACCATCGCGGTGGCGCTCACCGCCACGATCGCGGCGATCAGCGCGCTGGCGATCGCGACGCGCGGGCGCGTCCACTCGAACCGCGGCAGCCGGCGGCGCTTCGCGCGCGGCAGCGGCCGGTCGGACTCGCGGGCGACGCGGTCGAGCAGCGCCTCCTCCGTGCTGGGTGCGAGCGGCTCGACCGGGTGCGAGAGCGGCGCGGCGAGGTCGAGCAGCTGCGGGAGCTCGGCGAGCGAGGCGAGCTCGGCGGCGCAGGCGGGGCAGCCGGGCAGGTGCGCGCGCACGGCCTCGGCCTCGTCGGGCTCGAGCGCCTCGAAGACGTAGCCGCCGAGCAGCGGGCGCAGCTCGTTGCAGGTGAGGGCGGGGGTCATCGGATCCCCATCTCCTCGAGCACGAGCCGGAGCTGCCGCAGCGCGTACCAGGTGCGGCTCTTGACCGTGCCGACGGGCAGGTCGGTGTGCTCGGCGATCTCGCGCATCGTCAGCCCTTGAACGTGGGCGAGCCGGATCATCTGGCGGTGGTCGGTACTGAGGCGCTCGAGCGCCATCGCGACCTGCCAGCCCAGCATCGCCTGCTCGACGCTCTCCCCGACCGGCTCCGAGCCCGGCCCGGGCTCGTGCAGCGGGAGCCCGGGGCGCACCGAGGCGCGGCGGCGGGCGTCGATGATCGCGTGGCGGGCGATCTGGTAGAGCCAGGTACGGACGCTGGCGCGCTCCGGGTCGTAGCGCTCGGCGTGCCGCCAGGCGCGCGTGAAGACCTCCTGCACCAGCTCCTCGGCCACCCCGCGCTCGCCGAGCGCGTTGTACGCGAAGCCGAACAGCTCACCCGAGTAGGTGCGGTAGAGCTCGCGCAGCGCCTCGCCGGTGGCGTCGTCGCGGAGGCGCTCGATGAGCTGGGCGTCCGTGGCCATGAACACCTCAGGTATACGCCGATGCGCTATTTGCGGTTCGCCAGCGCCTCGAGGATCGAGGGATCCGGGCGCCCCGACAGCCGGTCGCCGTCGACGAAGAGCGTCGGCGTGGTGGCGACTCCGGCCCGCACACCCGCCTTCCAGTCGGCCGCGATGCGCTCCTGCACCGGCTCGGAGCGGCGGTCCGCGTCGAAACGCGCGACATCGAGACCGAGACGTTCGGCCCGCTCCCACAGGTGCGGATCCTCGAGCCGTCCCTGGTCGGCGAACAGCGCGTCGTGCATCTCCCAGAAGCGCCCCTGCAGGCCGGCCGCCTCGGCGGCGCGTGCCGCGGGCCAGGCGCGCGGGTGGCTGGAGCGGACCGGGAAGTGCCGGAACGCGACCCGCAGCGGCAACTCGCGCAGCCGCAGCTCGAGCGCGGCGCAGTACGGGCACTCGAAGTCCGCGTAGACGACCACGAGGCGCGCCGGCTCCGGCCCCCGCACGTGATCGGCGGGGCCGACGGGCGGGAGCGGTGCCGAGCCGAGGTCGCTCAGGCGGCCTTCAGCGCGTCGAAGATCAGGTTGGCGCCGGGCAGGTCGCCCGGCGAGTCGGCCTCGTGGCTCCACTCGACCACGCCGTCCGCGTCGATCAGCACCAGCGCCCGCTGCGGGAAGCCGCCCGGGTGGTACACGCCGAAGGCGCGGCACGCGGCGCCCTTGGGCTCGAAGTCGGAGAGCTGCTCGATCTCGACGCCCAGGTGCTCCTTGAACGCCTGCTGGGAGGCGACCGCGTCGCAGGAGACGCCGTAGAGCGTCAGGCCCTGGGCCGAGAAGTCGCCGAGCAGGTCGTTGTAGATGCCGAGCTGGTCGGTGCAGACCGACGAGAACGCGAACGGATAGAAGACGAGCAGCGTGCGCTGCCCCTGGAGGTCGGCGCGCGTGAACGGCGCCCCCTCGGCCCTCGCGAGCGAGAACTCCGGCGCGGGCTGCCCCGCCGCGATGATCGCCATGGCGCTAGCGGCGCAGGCCGAGCTCGCGGATCAGCGAGCGGTAGCGCTCGAGATCCTTCTTCTGGAGGTAGTTCAGGAACCTCCGGCGGCGGCCGACGAGCATCAGCAGGCCGCGGCGCGAGTGGTGATCGTGCTTGTGCTCGCGCAGGTGCTCGGTGAGCTGGTTGATCCGGCGCGTCAGCATGGCGATCTGGACCTCGGTCGCCCCGGTGTCGTTCGCGTCCTTCCCGAACTGCTCGGTTACCTCGCGCTTTTCCTCTTGGGTCAGGCTCATGTGCGACGTGGCAGGCTAGCAGCAGAGCCGTTCTCGGCCGCTCGAACGGTGTTGCGGCCGGCCTTCTTGGCGGCGTACAGCGCCACGTCGGCGCGTTTCACGAGCCGATCGGGGCTCTCCTCGCCGTCCCACGTCGCCCAGCCGACGCTGACCGTCGTGCGCAGCACGCGGCCGTTGCAGCGCACCTGCGTCTCCTCGACGCTCGCGCGCAGATCCTCGGCCACCGCGCTCGCGGCGCGCTCGTCGGTGTCCGGGAGCAGGACGAGGAACTCCTCGCCGCCCATGCGCCCGAGCTCGTCCTCGGCGCGGAGGCGAGCGCGCAAGGCGCCGGCGATCTCGACCAGCGCGGCGTCGCCGGCATCGTGGCCGCACTCGTCGTTGATCCGCTTGAACCAGTCGACGTCGACCATCGCGACGGACAGGGGCCGGCCGTGGCGTCGCGCCCCGCTGATCAGGCCGCCAAGCCGGACGAGCACGTAGCGGCGGTTGAAGAGACCCGTGAGCGAGTCCTCGTGGAGCATCGTCGCGAGCCGGCGCCCCTGGCCCACCAGCTCTTCCTGCAGCGTCTTGGTGCGGGCGGCGGAGTGCACGCGCGCGATCACCTCGGCGGGCGTGACCGGCTCCACCAGCATGTCCTCCGCGCCCCGGGCGAGCAGGTCCTTGGCCCGCGCGAAGGGAATCGCCTCCGGCGCGACCAGCACGACGGCGGTCGAGTAGACATCGGGGTGGGCCTTGACCTCGTCGAGCAGCGTGCCGCCGGACGGGGACTGGATGCACTTGCTCACCAGCGCGACGGCAGGGCGGAGCGCCTGGCAGGCGGCCAGCGCCGCCTCGAAGTCGGCGGCCTCCGCCACGTCGAAGCCGCACTCACGCAGCGGCGACGAGAGATCGTCGCGGGCGCGGGCGTCTGTGTGCGCGACGACGACGTTCAAGGCACCCGCAGTGCTACCCGCGGGACGAATGCCCCAGTGACGTCCCGACGAATGTTCGGTTTCCGGACGAAGGGCAGCGTCACGCGGCGACGGACCGGGTGTCGCCCACGTCGCGGTGCATCTGCTCGACGAGCGCGTCGACGCTGTCGAAGCGCCGCTCGCCGCGCAGGCGGGCCAGGAACGCGAGCCGCAGCTCGCGGTCGTAGAGGTCGCCGTCGTAGTCGAGCAGGTACGCCTCGACGAGCACGCCGCGGCCGGTCACGAAGGTCGGGCGGACGCCGACGTTGGTGGCGGCGGGCCACCAGCGCCACTCGCCGTCCTCCTGGACCGCCGCGCGGCAGGCGTAGACGCCGTTGCTCGGGTAGACGAGCGCGTTCTCCGGCACGAGGTTGGCCGTCGGGAAGCCGAGGTCGCGCCCGCGCTCGTCGCCGTGCTGGACCAGGCCGCGCAGCTGGAACGGCGAGCCGAGGAAGCGGTTGGCCTGCTCGAGGTCGCCGGCCACCACGAGGCCGCGGATGTGGGTCGAGGACACGATCTCGCCGTCGACCTCCACCAGTGGCACCACGCGCGGCTCGAACGCGGTCTGGGCGCGCAGCAGGTCGGCGTCGCCCTTGGCCTTGTGGCCGAAGCGGAAGTTCTCCCCCACCGATACCTCGGTGGCGCCGAGCTTGGCGACCAGGATCTCGTCGATGAACTCCTGCGGCCCCTGGGCGGCGAACGAGCGGTCGAACGGGATCACCACGAGCTCGCGCACGCCGAGCCCGGCGATCAGGTCGGTCTTGATCTCCAGCGAGGTCAGGAGCTTGGGCGCGGCGTCGGGCGCGACCACCTGGCGCGGGTGGGGCTCGAAGGTCAGGACGGTGTCCGCGCCCCGGATCACCTCGCGATGGCCGAGGTGGACGCCGTCGAACTCCCCCACCGCGACATGGCGCGGGCGGGTCTCGACATCGGGGAGCCAGGTGACGCGCATCAGGCGCGGAAGCCTACGACGGGCTTGAGCGTGCCGTCCTCGCGCGGCTCTGCGAGGGCGATCAGGCCATCGGCGTCCACCAGCCTGACCGTTCCCGCCGCGCGGCCCTCCACGGCGACGCCATGGCCGGCCTTCCGCGCGTCCTCGTCGCGCAGCGTCACCGCGGGCATGAAGTGCAGCGCGTCGTTGAGCGGGATGACCGTCTCCGGGTCGGCCTCCCCCACCTCGAACGGGCCGATCCCGGTGCGGCGCAGCTCGAGGCAGTAGGCGTCGCCGAGGTCCGCGATCAGCGAGCGGACGTAGGTGCCCGAGGAGCACTCGATCGCGAACGCCGCGCGGTCGTCCTCGCGCCACAGCTGCTCGAAGCGCATGACCTCGACCTCGCGCTCGGCCAGCTCGACGGTCTCCCCCGCCCGCGCCAGCGCGTACGCGCGCTTGCCGCCGACCTTGACCGCGCTGTACGCCGGCGGGCGCTGGCGGATCACGCCGGTCGGCAGCGCGAACGGCTCCGCCGGCGTGCGGCCCGGCGCGCGCTCGCCGTCGATGTCGCCGGTGGTCGAGGTCCACCCCAGCTGCGCCACGGTCTCGTAGCGCTTCGGCAGCGCCATCAGGAAGCGCTGCACACGCGTCGCGCGCCCCACCAGCACGAGCAGCAGGCCCGTCGCGAACGGATCCAGGGTCCCGGCATGCCCGACCTTCACGCCCTTGCCGAGCCGCCGCCGCACCGACGCCACGACGTCGTGCGAGGTGATCCCCGCCGGCTTGTCGTAGAGGATGACCCCGTCGGTGGTCAGAGTTGCTCGGCCAGGCTCGCCCGCAGCACCTCGACCAGCTGCGGGTAGTCCATGGTGGTCGAGAAGCCGGCGGCGCGGCGATGGCCGCCACCGCCCTGGGAGCGCGCGATCGCGGACACGTCGACGCGGTCGTCCGTGGCGCGCAGCGAGACCTTGCGCCGCTGCTCGCCGTTGCCGGGGAGGTCGCGGATGAGGCCGGCCACCGCGGTGCCCTCGAGCGCGCGCAGGTGGTCGACGACGCCCTCGGAGTAGGAGGCGTCGGCGCCGGTCGCGGCGTAATCCTCGGAGCTCAGGTGCGTGACCGTCAGCAGCCCGTCGTCGAAGCGCTCGACGTTCGCGAGCCCGCGCGCCAGCAGCTCGAGCTTGCCCTGCGGCACGCCCTCGAAGAGGCGGCGGTAGATCGCGTGGACGTCGACGCCCGCCTCGATCAGCTCGGCGGCCATGAGGTGCGCGGCCGGCCCGGTGTTCTCGTACATGAACTTGCCGGTGTCGGTCACGAGCCCGACGTACAGCGCCTCGGCGATCGGCCGCGTCAGCTCGGCCCCGAGGTCCTTCGTCAGGTCCCAGATCACCTCGGCCGTGCACGACGCCTCCGGCACCACCAGGTTGACCGTCCCGAAGTGGGTGTTGTCGTGGTGGTGGTCGACGTTGAGGATGTGCGCGCCCTCGCGCTTGAGCGAGTCGGCCGGGTTGCGGTCGATGTTGCCGCAGTCGAGGAAAACGATCGTGCGCTCCTCGAGGTCGGCGGGCGGCTCGGTGACCAGGTTCTCGATCTGGATGAAGCGGTACTCATAGGGCAGCGGGAACTCGTCCGGCGCCATGTAGGCGACGGCGTCCTTGCCGAGCCCGGCCAGCACGAGCTGCATGCCGGCCAGCGAGCCGAGCGCGTCGCCGTCGGGGTTCTCGTGCGTCGCGAGCAGGAAGCGCTGCGCGCCGCGCAGCTCGTCGAGCATCTGCGTGCGCGCCGGCGAGGAGCCGTTGGAGCCGCTCACTCGCCCTCCTCCTCGAGCAGGGCCTGGATCCGCAGCGAGCGGTCGACGGAGTCGTCGTAGAGGAAGTCGAGCGTCGGCGTGTGCTTCAGCGTCAGCTCGTTGGAGATGCGCCGCTGGAGGAAGCCGTGCGCGGACCGCAGCGCGGCCATCGAGCGCTCGCGCTCGGGCTCGCTTCCGAGCACGGAGACGTAGACGCGGGCGTGGCGGAGATCCGGTGATGTCTCGACGGCGGTCACGGTGACGAAGCCCACTCGTGGGTCCTTGAGCTCCTGCGTGATTGCGCCCGACAAGACCTCCCGCACGGCCTCGTCCACACGCCGCATGCGCCCGCCGCTCATCCTAGTGACTCCAAGTCACTCCACGAGGCCAGCCGTCGCTCGACGCGCGCGCCCTGCGGGAAGTGCGCGTCGAGGTAGCGCCCGACGTCGTCGGCGGCGCCCTCGCAGAGCCCCGGAGAGCCGCCCGCCACCGCCACGGCCAGCGTCGAGCGCTGCCATGTGTCCTGGTGGTCGACCTCGGCCACCGAGGCGCCGTGACGCTGTCGCAGATGCGCCTTCACGCGGTTCAGCTCCGCTCGCTTCGCCTTCAGGGAACCGGACTCGGGAAAGAAGAGATGGACCTGCAGAACGACGACGTAGGAGCGCCCCACTAGGAGAGGGTGCGCTCGACCTGCCTGGTCTCGTAGACCTCGATCACGTCGCCTTCCTTGACGTCCATGTAGTCCTTGAGGACCACGCCGCACTCGAAGCCTGTCTGGACCTCGCGCACGTCTTCATTGAAGCGCCGCAGCGAGGCGATCTCACCGTCGTACACGATGGTGCCGTCGCGCACCAGACGGCACTTGGCGCCGCGCGTGGCGTGCCCGTCGGTGACCATGCAGCCGGCGATGACGCCGATCTTGGACGCGCGGAAGATCTGCCGGACCTCGAGCGACCCGACGGCCGCCTCGACCTCTTCCGGCGCGAGCATGCCCTGCATGGCGTCGCGCAGCTCGTCGATCGCGCGGTAGATGACCGAGTAGGTGCGGATCTCGACGCCCTCGCGCTCCGCCAGCTGGCGTGCCTCGCCGACCGGGCGGACGTTGAAGCCGAGGATGATCGCGTCGGACGCGGAGGCGAGGTTGACGTCGGACTCCGTGATGCCGCCGACGCCGGAGTAGATGACCTGAACGGTGACCTCGTCCTGCGGCAGCTTGGCGATCTCGTCCTGGAAGGCCTCGAGCGAGCCCGAGACGTCGGCCTTGAGCACGAGCCCGAGCTCGTTGACCAGCGCGCCGCGCTCGCGGTCGAAGATGTCCTCGAGCGAGAACTTCTTGCCGCCGCGGCGGGCAAGCGACTCGGTCTTGATGCGCGTGGCACGCTCGCCCGCGAGCTGGCGGGCCTTGCGGTCGTTCTCGACCACGCGGACGAACTCGCCGGCCTCGGGGACGCTGTCGAAGCCGAGGATCTCGACGGGCTCGCCGGGGAGGGCCCGCTTGACCTTGTCGCCCTTGTAGTCGTGCATCGCGCGGACGCGGCCCCAGTGGGCGCCGGCCACGACGTTGTCGCCGACCTTGAGCGTGCCGCGCTGGACGAGGATCGTCACGACCGCGCCACGGCCCGGGTCGAGCTTGGACTCGACGACGACGCCGGAGGCCTCCGTGTCCGGGTTGGCCTTGAGCTCCTCGACCTCGGAGAGCAGGATGATCGACTCGAGCAGGTCGTCGAGGTTCTGCTTCGTCTTCGCGGACACGTCGACGAACATCGTCTCGCCGCCCCACTCCTCGGGCTGGAGGCCCAGGTTCGTCATCTCGGTGCGGACGCGGTCGGGCTGCGCGCCCTCCTTGTCGATCTTGTTGACCGCCACGAGGATCGGCACGCCGGCCGCCTTCGCGTGGTCGATCGCCTCACGGGTCTGCGGCATCACGCCGTCGTCGGCCGCGACGACGATCACGGCGATGTCCGTGACCTGGGCGCCGCGGGCGCGCATGGCGGTGAAGGCCTCGTGGCCCGGCGTGTCGAGGAAGGTGACGGTCTTGTCGCCAACGTGGACCTGGTAGGCGCCGATGTGCTGGGTGATGCCGCCGGCCTCACCGGCGACGACGTCGGCCTCGCGCACCGCGTCGAGCAGCGACGTCTTGCCGTGGTCGACGTGGCCCATGATCGTGACCACCGGGGGACGCTCGACGAGGTCCTCCGCGGCGTCCTGGAACTCGGGCTCGTCGTCGACCTCGTCGGCCGCGTGGACGATCTCGATCTCCTTGTCGAACTCGTCGGCGAGGACCTGGATGGCGTCGTCGGCCAGCGTCTGGGTGAGCGTGGCCATCTCGCCCAGCTGCATCAGCTTCTTGATGACCTCGGGGATCGGCACGCCGAGGTACTCGGCGACGTCCTTGACCGTCGAACCGGAGTTGACGCGGATTGTGTCGGCCTGGAGGCTGGACTTGTCCTGCGGGACCGGCTCGACGTAGGCGCCACGGCGCCGGCGGCCGCCGCGGCGCGGCGGGCGGCGCTGAGGGCCGGGCGGGCCGCCGCCGGGGCCACCCTGGCGGCGCGAGGCCTGCGAGTCGATCACGACGCGGCGGACGCCGCCGCCGGAGCCGGGAGCGCGCTCGCCCTGGAGCGAGGAGCGCGTCGGGCGCTGGCGCGGCTTGTCGCCGTCGGCGGGCGCGTCGGCGCCGGAGCCGTTGGTGCTCTGGGCGGCAGCGGCCGCGGCGGCGGCCTTCTGCGCCTCTTCCTCATGCAGCTGCGGGCGGCCGGTCAGCGCGCGATCCGCGGCGTCCTCGTCGACGGCCGAGGCGGCAGCCTTGACCTCGATTCCGGCATCGGCCAGCCGCTTCAGCACCTCGGCTGAAGGCATGTCGTACTGCTTGGCTAGCTCGTGGACGCGTTTCTTGGCCATGTGCGGGTGAAGTCTACGGTGTCTTTCGGGATCGATACGGAGGCTCGGAGAGCCCGGTTGAAGCCACGCCCGGCGCGTGCGCGGGCGAAGCACTCGAGGTCGGGGTGGAGCCACGCGCCGCGACCGGGGAGCCTCCGCTCCGGATCGGGCACGACCTCCCCATCTACGTTAGCGAAGCGGTGCAGCTCGGACTGCCGCGCCACGGCGCGGCAGCCGACACAGGTGCGCTCGGGCGCGCTCAGGCCTGCCCGACGACGTCGGTGTCCTTGCCCTCGAGCGCCTGGTGCGCGTCGAGGCCGCAGTAGCGCGAGCCGGGCAGCGCGGCGTTCGGGCAGCGGCGCCCGTTGGACAGGATCGCGCCGCAGCGCCCGCCGAGCTCCTCTTCCTCGCCGTAGCCGCCGGACTCCTGCTCCTCCTTGGCGAACTCGGTCTCGGAGCGGATGTCGACGCGCCAGCCGGTGAGGCGGGCGGCGAGGCGGGCGTTCTGGCCCTCGCGGCCGATCGCCAGCGACAGCTGGTCGTCGGGCACGATCACCGTCGCCTGCTTGTTGGTGTCGTCGACGAGCACCTCACGCACACGCGCGGGGCTGAGCGCCTTGGCCACGAAGCGGGCCGGCTCGTCGTTGTAGGGGATGATGTCGATCTTCTCGCCGCGCAGCTCGGAGACGACCATGCGGACGCGCGAGCCACGCGGGCCCACACAGGCACCAACCGGGTCCACGCCGTCAGCGTGCGAGACGACCGCGATCTTCGAGCGGTAGCCGGGCTCGCGGGCGACGTTGGTGATCTCCACCAGCTCGTCGGCGATCTCGGGCACCTCGAGCTCGAACAGCTTCTTGATCAGCTCCGGGTCGCGGCGCGAGACGATGATGCTCGGCCCGCGGGTCGAGGAGGAGACCTCCTTGATCACGGCCTTGACGCGCTGGCCGTGGTCGTAGCGCTCGCCGTCGACCTGCTCGGACTTCGGCAGCAGCGCCTCGACGCGCTCGCGCAGCTGCACGAGCGTGTAGCGCGAGTCGGACTGCTGGACGATGCCGGTGATCAGCTCGCCGACGCGGTCGCGGTACTCCTCGAACATCATGTCGCGCTCGGCCTCGCGGATCCGCTGCAGGATCACCTGCTTGGCGGTCTGCGCGGCGATGCGGCCGAAGTCGTGCGGCGTGACGTCGCGGGTCTCGAGCTCGCCCTCGTAGGCCTTCAGGCGCTCGAGCTCGACCTCGGGCTCCTCCGGCTCGCGGACCTCGCCCGTCTCCGGGTCGATGCGGGACTGCTCGTCCTCGGCCGCCTCTTCCTCCTGCTCGGCGAGCAGGCGCTCCTCGAGCTCGGCGGGCACGATCAGCTCGTCGACGCGGAAGTCGGCCGACTCGCGGTCCATGGTCACCCGTGCGTACTTGGCGGCGCCGGGCTGCTTCTTGTAGGCGGAGAGGAGCGCGTCTTCGAGCGCCTCCATCAGCTTCTCTTCGGAGATGCCCTTCTCGCGCCCGAGGACCCGTACGGCCTCGACGATCTCTTGCGACATAGGTCCTCAGTCTCCCAGCAGGTTCGAGCGGTGGATGTCCGCGTACGCGATCGAGACGACGCCGGTGTCGGCGGCGACCGTGACCCCGTCGTCGGTCGCGCCCAGGAGCTCCCCGGTGAACGACGTGTGGCCGTCGTGCTCTCCGCGCGTCCGCACACGGGCGCGCCGGCCGACGTAGCGGCGGAAATGGTCTGGCTTGGTCAGGGGCCGGCGTGGGCCGGGCGAGGAGACCTCCAGCGCGTACTTCTCGCGCACGGAGGTGAGGTGGTTCGTCACGCGCTCGCAGAGCTCGAGCGAGACACCCTCGGGATGATCGATGAACAACCGGACCTTGTCGCCGTTGATGACCTCGGCGAGAAGGACCTCGACCTCGGGCTCGACGGAAGCGAGCTGCTGCTCGATGTCGGCCTGGATCGTGGTGCTCATCGGTTGTTCCCTCCTTCTCCTCTCTACATGAAGAAAGCGGGCCAGCGCCCGCTTTCCGCACTACTCGTAAACGAAAGCTTCGGGGGTTACTTATAGCACCGGAGCGCCTATGCGGCGGCGCGTGCGCGGTCTCTGTAGATGCGGTAGTCGCGGCGGTCGGGACGCAGTCCGGCGGCCAGCGCGAGCGCCTTCCGCGCGTCCTTCGGACGCCCCAGCTCGAGCAGCGAGCGGCCGAGGCAGAACAGCGCGTAGTCGTTGGTCGGCGCGCGCTCCACGATCGCCTCGAACTCGGCCCGGGCGGCCTCGAACTGGGAGGAGCGGAAGTACGCGCGGCCGAGTGCCTCACGGATCGAGGTCTTGTCGGGATCGAGGTCGCGGGCCTTCGCCAGCGGCACGGTCGCAGCCGCGAAGTCGCCGGCCTCGAGCAGCGCGGTCCCGCGCTGGAAGAGGTCGTAGACGTCAGCCATGCGTATCGAGTTTAGGGGCCTGGCCGCAGGCGTCTCGGGGGCAGCGCCCACCACGCGCGCAGCCGCCCGCGCACCCCTCCTCCGCGCCCCAGCTCGCTCCGCAGGCCCTTGCGCTGGGCGCTCGTCGGCGCGTCGCCGCGGCCGCTGTAGCGCTGCTCGCGTAGCGCGCGCACGTAGCCCTGAGCGTCGGGCGAGCGGTCGAACGACGCCTCGAGCGCCTGCAGCGTCGCGCCCGGGTTCGGCATCCGCCGCGTGCGCCGCAGCGCGCGCTCGAGCTCGAGCAGCGGCCCCGGGTAGCGGCCGCGGTGCAGGAACGCCCACAAGCCGCCGGCCAGCAGCAGCACGGCGAGCACGCCGCCGCCGATGTAGAGGGCCCACGGCGTGCTCTCGGTGGCGGCCGTGCCGGCGCGCGGGTCGAGCTTGCCGCCGCCGCCGAGGTCGGGCACGTCGCCGGGCAGGCCCGCGGCGCGGTCGCCGCTCTGCGAGCGCGGCGGCGCGGCCGACGGCGTCGGGTCGAACGTGACCCAGCCGTAGGTCGGGAACCACGCCTCGACCCACGAGTGGGCGTCGAGGTCGCGCACGACGTACTCCTTCGACCTGCGGTCGTAGGAGCCGGAGGTGAAGCCGGTGGCCACGCGCGCTGGGATGCCCTGCATCCGCAGCAGCAGCGCCATCGCGCCCGAGTACTGCTGGCAGTAGCCGGTCTTGGCGTCGAACAGGAAGCCCTCGAGCGTGCGCGCCTTCTCCGGTGGCGCCTCGGTGTAGGTGAAGTCGTTGCCGCCGAGGTAGGCCTCGACCGCGTTGACGTAGTCGACAGGGCTGTTGACGCCGCTGCGCAGGCGCTGGGAGAGCGCCCAGGTGCGCTTGAGGTTGGAGCGCGCGAGCTGGTTCGGGCCGTTGAGGTGCTCGATCGAGTCGCCGCCGCCGACGCTGCGGCGGATGACGTCGGGCGGGACGCCGCGGGAGGCCCACTCCGCGAAGTGCACCTCGAGCGGGTCCCTCACCGGCGGCGCGCCGGAGTGCGGCGAGAACTTGTGCGCCAGGTCGATCGTGAGGTAGTCGTCGAAGTTGCGGTCGAAGTACCCGCCCGCCGCGCGCAGCTCCTTCTCGGTCGGGCGGGGCGTGTAGACGCTGACCGAGTAGCTGTCGCCACGATGCAGCGTGCGGCTCGAGAGGTAGATGCCGGGCGGCCCGTTGGGGATCGCGGCGCGGCCGGGCATGTCCGGCGCCGTCCTCGGGATGCCGGCGGTCACGAACGTGCGTGTGCGCAGGTTGCGCACGTTGACGTTGATGCGCTGGGTGAAGCGCTCGAGGGTGGCCGGGTCGGCCGGGAGCTCGAGGTCGATGTCCTCGCGCGCACCTGACTCCGACTGCTTCCAGCGCGCGCCGTCGAACACGTCGAGGTTCTCGGCCTTCCAGTACGCGGGCTGCTTGGCCTTGACGCGCAGCATCTCGCGGCCGTCGCGCGGCCAGTCCAGCGGGCCGTAGTCGTGGTTCCACGAGAACGAGGTCGAGCGCGACGAGGCCGTGTCGAGCGCCCACGACTCGTAGTCCCACCAGGGCGAGTCGCCGTCGATCGCGGGCGCCACGATCAGCGCGGCGATCGCGACGCCGACCGCGAGCAGCGCGGCCCCGCCGGCCTCGGAGAGCCGCAGCCGCTCGAGCCGCAGGAAGGCCAGCACGAGCATCGCCAGCAGCGCGCCGCGGAGGAACTCGCCCTCGAAGTCGAGCGCGACGGCCGGCACCGCGTAGAGCGTCACGAGCATCACGAGCGCCGCGATCGGGAAGCCGGTGGCGCGGCGCCGCGGCCAGAACGCGGTGAGTGCCGCGAGCACGACGAGCATCGTGCCGCCGAGCGGGATCACGAGCCGGATCCACTGGTCGATGCCGCGGTAAGGCACGCGCGCGCCGGGCAGGTCGCCGATGCCGCGCTGGATGCCGGCGGCGAGCACGTCCCAGTTGCCGGGGCGCAGCAGCTCGGCGGAGACGCCGCCGGCCATGAACGCGAGCAGGATCGCGAGCAGGCTGATGACCGCCACAGCCGCCCACCGCGTGGGGCGGGCGGGGGCGGGTATCCGGGCGACGAGCAGCAGCCCGACCATCGCGAGCAGCGCGGCGCCCAGCGCGTCCCACGCCCGGCCGGGCGCGGACGGCTCGAGCATCGCCATCCAGTGCAGCGAGCCGAACGCCGCCAGCGCCATGAACGTGACGCCACGCGCGTAGGCGAGCGGGAGCAGCGGGCCCGACGGCCGCAGCACGTGCGGGGTGCGCCGGCCGACGTCGGGCTCCGCGCTGCGCAGGGCGGGTGCGGTGCCGCGGAGCGCGCTGATGTGGCCGGCGGCGCTCATCGCGCGCTCACCGCCGCCATCAGGGCGGCGCTGCCGGTCCGGGCTCCCACGTAGCCCTGGCAGCCGGCGACCTCGATCACCGCCCGGCGGTTGGGCAGCGCGCCCGGGATCACGAGCAGGCAGCCGCCGGGGGTGCGGCCGAGCCCGCGCGGCACGCGGTCGACCGTGCGCGCGGCGACGTAGGCGATCAGCCCGCGGCGGTTCTGCGCCGCCATCAGCGCCGGGCCGGTGTGCTCGTCCACGAGCGCGAGCCGCACGTGCGACTGCGGCCACGCGAGCAGGTCGCGCTCGATGACGTGCGCGCGCCGGTCGCCGGGGAGCAGCAGCCCGCAGCCGCCGCGCTTGGCGAAGTGGACGGTCAGCGAGGCCGCGGCGCGGACGGCGGCGTCGAGCGCCTCGGGCGACTGCGGCGCGCGCGGGTCGAGCACGATCAGCGGGCGCGAGTCGGCCTCGGAGATCAGCTTGCGCTCCATCAGCCCGGCGCCGCGCGCAAAGGCCGGCCAGTGGATGCGCGAGGCCGGCGCGCCCTCACGGTGCGGGCGCAGGCCGTCGATCTCGGTCTCGGCGGCGGCGGTCAGCGCGGCGCGCGCGTGCGCGTGCTCGCTGTCCTCTCCCCCGGCGGTCGCCGTGACCGGGAACACCCGCGGGAGCACGAGCAGCTCGTCGGGCTCGCCGCCGGTGACGACGCGCTGGGCGAGCCCGAACGGGTCGCGCAGCACGAGCGCGGGCGGCGGCAGCATGCGCCGGCCGCGGCGGCCGAACGTGACCTCGACGCGCACGCGCGCGCTGCGGCGGCCGGCGTTGAAGCGCACGGGCTCGGGCAGCAGCGGCTCGTCGATCCAGCCGGGCGGCAGCGGCAGGCGGCCGCCGACCGCCTCGATCCGCATGCTCAGCGGCTGCTCCTCGACGACGCTGCGCGTGTCGAGGTGGCGCTCGACGCGCGCGCCCCACGCGCCGGCCGAGATCCACGCCGCGGCGCCCGCCCCCAGCAGCAGGAGCGCCGAGCCGGTGACGTAGAGCGGCTCGGCGTCGAACGTGCCGGCGACGAGCAGCAGCAGGAGCCCCAGCGCCGCGCACCCGAGCGCCGAGCGCACGCCGGGCTCCCTAGAGCGCCGGCGTCGACGCGATCGCGTCGGCGACGATCTCGGAGCGCCCCACCCCCGCGGCCTCGGGCACGAGCATGATGCGGTGCGCGAGCACGATGTTCGCGAGCTCCTGGACGTCGTCGGGGAGCGCGTGGTCGCGGCCGCGGAGCAACGCGCGCGCCTTGGCGGCGCGCAGCAGCATCAGGCCGGCGCGCGGCGAGGCGCCGAGCTCCACGCGGTGATCGCCGCGCGTGTGGTGCAGCAGCGCGACGATGTAGTCGCGCAGCGCCTTCGACGCGTGCACGCGGCGGGCGGCGTCCTGGCACTCGAGCACCTCGGCGCGGTCGGCGACCGGCTTCAGGTCGAGCACGCGGTCGCCACCCTCGTGGCCCTCGAGCATCCCCGACTCCTCGGCGGCGCTCGGGTAGCCGAGCTCGAGCCGGACCATGAAGCGGTCGACCTGCGCCTCGGGCAGCGGGTAGGTGCCCTCGTACTCGACCGGGTTCTGCGTCGCGAAGACGAGGAACGGGCGGGCGAGCTCGTGCGAGTGGACGTCGACCGTGACCATCCGCTCCTGCATGCACTCGAGCAGGCCGGACTGGGTCTTCGGCGAGGCGCGGTTGACCTCGTCGACGATCACGATGTTCGCGAAGATCGGGCCGGGGCGGAACTCGAAGCGCTGCTCGCGCTGGTTGTAGACGCTGGTGCCGACGATGTCGGCGGGCAGCAGGTCGGCGGTGCACTGGATGCGCGCGAACTGCGAGTCGATCGACTTCGACAGCGCGCGGGCGAGCGCGGTCTTGCCGACGCCCGGATAGTCCTCGACGAGGATGTGACCCTCGGCGATCATCGCGACGATGACGTGCTCGAGCACCTCGTCGCGCACCTTGACCGCGCGGCGGATGTTCTCCTCCACGCGCTTGGCGACCGCGGTCGCCTTCTGGACCTCCTCGGCCCCGACGGTGTCGGGACGACTCCCCTCGACTGGCTCCATCAGCTGCTGACCTTTACGTCCGAAGATGAACGGCGGCTCAACACGGCGTCGAGAACTTTCGCCGCGACCGCCGCCTTTGTCGCCCTCGGGACGTGCGTTTCCCCGTCCGCGGTGACGATCGTGACCTCATTGTCCGGCGCGTCGAACGCGATACCTGGCGCGGAGACGTCGTTGACGACGACGGCGTCGAGGCGCTTGCGCTCGAGCTTGCCGCGCGCGTGCTCGACCGCGCGGGCGCCCGACTCGGCGGCGAAGCCGATCAGCAGCTGGCCGGGGCGGCGCTCGGCGGCGAGCGCGGTCAGGACGTCCTCGGTCTGCTCGAGCTCGAGCGCGAGGGTCTCCCCCGCGTCGGCCTTCTTGATCTTGTCGGCGCGGGCTTCGGCCGGGCGGTAGTCGGCGACGGCGGCGGCCATCAGGAGGACGTCGGCGCTCGGGAAGCGCTCGCGGCAGGCGGCGGCGAGCTCGGCGGCGGTGGCGACGTCGACGTACTCGATGCCGGGCGCGCGCGGCAGGCTCACGTTGGCCGCCACGACGGTCACCTTCGCGCCCCTGCGCGCCGCCTCCTCTGCGAGCGCCCAGCCCATCTTCCCGGAGCTGCGGTTGCCGACGAAGCGGACGGCGTCGATCGGCTCGCGCGTGCCGCCCGCGGTGACGAGCACGTGGGCTCCGTCGAGTTGCCCTCCGGCGCCGCCGAGGCGGGCCTCGATCGCGGCCAGCAGCTCGGCCGGCTCGGGCAGGCGCCCGACGCCCCACTCCCCCGGCGAGCCGAGCGCGCCGGTGCCGGGCTCGAGCACCTCGACCCCGCGGGCGCGCAGCGTGTCGAGGTTGGCGCGCGTCGCCGGATGCTCGTACATCGCGTGGTTCATGGCCGGGGCGACGATCAGCGGCCGCCGGCACGCGAGCGCGGCGGCGGTGAGGAGGTTGTCGGCGTGCCCGCCGGCGAGCTTGGCGATCGTGTTGGCCGAGGCCGGCGCGATCACGTACAGGTCAGCCCGCTCGACGAGCGCGAGGTGGGACAGCGGCGCGTGCTCGGGCGGCGGGTCACCCGGGAAGGCGCCGCGCAGCGGGTCGGGCTCCCACTCGGTCTGCAGGACGGGCGCGCCGGTGATGGCGGCGAACGACGCGGTCCCGACGAAGCGCGTCGACGCCTCGGTCTGGATCACGCGCACGGAATGGCCGGCCTTGGTGGCCAGCCGCGTCAGCTCCAGCGCCTTGTAGGCGGCGATCCCCCCGGTCACTCCGAGGAGCACCCGCGCCACAGATCAGCCCCGGTAGCGGTACTTGATCTTGGAGTTCGCGACCTCTTCGAGCGCGATCGTGAGGTAGTTCTTCGAGCCCGTGTCGATCATGGGCGGCGGGAACTCCTCGAACGTGCCCTCGCCGAGGTTGTGGTAGTAGCTGTTGATCTGTCGCGCGCGCTTGGCGGCCACGATCACGCTTGCATAAGGGGAGTCGACGTTCTCGAGCAGCTTGTCGACGCGGGGTGAGATCAAGGTCAGATCCTCCGTAGGGGAACGTCTCAGTCTAGCTTGCCCCGGACCAGGGCCTCCAGCTCTGCCACCGCGTCCTCGAGCCGGTCGTTGACGACGACGTGGCTGAACTCGTGCTGGGCGGCGAGCTCCTCGCGGGCGGTCTCGAGCCGCCGCGCCACGTCCTCGGGCGAGTCGGTGCCGCGGCCGACGAGCCGGGTCTTCAGCGCCTCCTCGCTCGGGGGCGCGATGAAGACCTGGATCGCCTCGGGCATCGCCCGGCGGACCTGGCGCGCGCCCTGGACCTCGATCTCGAGCAGCACCGGGGTGTTGCCGGCGCCTCGCTGCTCGAGCTCGTCTCTGAGGGTTCCGTAGCGGCGGCCGGAGTAGCGGGCGTGCTCGACGAAGTCGCCGCGGTTGACGCGCGCCTCGAACTCGTCGTCGGTCAGGAAGTGGTACTCGACGCCGTCGGTTTCACCGGGGCGCGGCCGGCGGGTGGTGGCCGACACGGACAGCTCGAGCTCCGGCACGCGCTCGCGGAGGGCCCGGATGAGGGTGCCCTTGCCGACGCCGGAGGGGCCGGTGATGACGAAGGCGGGCACGGCGGCAGTCTCTCGAATCGCCCGGCGTTTCCAGCGCAAGTCAAGAGCGGCTGGGTAGGAGGCGGGTGCGATTCCGTTCCCCTCGGGCGCCCGTCCGACGCGTTGGGGAACGGAACGTGCTCCCCTACCGAGCCGGTGTTGACGTTCGCCGTCGGAGAGAGCTAGCGGCGGAGCATCGAGACGAGCTCGGTGCGCTGCCGCTGCGAGAGGCCGCCGATCGTCTTGCTCGGCGAGATCCGGCAGTTGACCAGGACCTTGTTGACCTTCACGCGGCCGTACTTCGGAACCGCGAGGAGCATGTCGAAGACCTTGGCGGTCTCGACGAACTCGGGCGGCTCGAGCAGGAGGTCGTGGATGCTCGCGCGGCCGGCCTTGAGGTCGCGCTTGAGCTGGGCGCGGCGGGTGCGGATCTGGTTGGCGCGCTCGAGCGCCTCCATCCTCTGGACCAGTGAACGCTCGGGGGCTGCCACGGAGGGCTTCGAGGGCGTCTTGGTCGCTTGCGGCACGGCGGCGAGTCTACATCTGTCTGGCCGGTCGGCAACCCGTAATCGTCCAATTCGCATGAACCTCAACTTGAGGTGTAGCCGCATCTAGGCGAGTTGACGGTGTGTCCATGATTTGCAGGACTTTTCTACCCGTTATGTGCTACGGGCTCGCGAGCCGACCCCTCCGCGGTACCCGGGATCCCGCTGTTTGCTGGGATTTCCGCCAGCTCCGCCGCCACCCGGGCGCCCGCCAGCGGATCGCGGAACGACTCGGTTCCGACCGCCACCACATCTGCGCCCGCATGTATGAAGTCGTACGCGTGACGTCCGTTCTGGACCCCGCCCATCCCGACGATCGGGATCGAGACGCGAGAGCGGACCTCCGCGACCTGCGCGAGGGCGATCGCGCGGACGGCCGGGCCGGACATCCCGCCGGTCCCTCCACCCAGCCACGGCTCGCTCGGGCGGCGCGGGTGGAAGGCCATGCCGCGGAGCGTGTTGACGAGCGAGACGGCGTCGGCGCCGTGCGCCTCGGCGGCGGCGGCGACCTCGCCCGGGGACGTGCAGTTCGGCGTCAGCTTCACGATCAGCGGCTTGCGCGTGTGCGGGCGGACGGCGTCGAGCAACGCGCCCGTCTCGTGCGGGTCCGCGCCCATGATCATCCCCGTCTCGACGTTCGGGCAGGAGACGTTGAGCTCGAGCCCGGCGACCTCGTCGCGGTCGCCGAAGGCCTCGACCAGCGTCGCCACCTGCTCGCGCGTGAAGCCCATGACGTTGACGATCAGCGGCACCGGCAGCTGCGCGAGCTCGGGCAGGTCGTGGGCGAGGTAACCCTCAAGCCCCTTGTTCGGCAGCCCGATCGAGTTGAGCATCCCGCCGGGCAGCTCGTAGAGGCGCGGCGGCGGATTGCCCTGGCGCGGCTCGAGCGTGACGGTCTTGGAGACGAAGGCGGCGAACGGGAAGCGCCCCAGGAGGGCGTCGCCGAACGCGCGCCGCGCCGCGATGGCGTCGAACGTGCCCGACGCGTTGATGATCGGGTGCGCCAAAGGGATCCCGCAGAGGTCGACGGTCACGCCACGAGCTCCAGGTCCTCGGCGGCGAGCACGGGCCCGTCCACGCACAGCCGCACGTAGCCGTTGCGCGTGGGCACGACGCAGCCGAAGCACGCGCCGTAGCCGCACGCCATCCCCGACTCGAGCGCGAGCTGGGCCGGCACGCCCGCTTCGGTGCAGAGCGCCCGCACCGCCTCGAGCATCGGCGGCGGACCGCACGCGTAGACGACGACCTCGGAGTCGATCTCCTCCCTGAGCAGTTCGGTCACGAGCCCGTGGAAGCCGACCGAGCCGTCGTCGGTGGCGATGCGCGGAGAGTCCAGGAGCCCGGCGCCCTCGGCATGCAACGCGTCGCGGAAGCCGAGAAGCGCGGGCGCCCCGATCACGTCCTGCCAGATCGCGAGCGGCGCGATCCCGACCCCGCCGCCGACCAGCAGCGGCCGCCGCCCCTCCTCCGGCTCGCGGAAGCCGACACCGAGCGGGCCGAGCAGCCACAGCCCGTCGCCGGCGCGCAGCTCGCACAGCCGCCGCGTGCCCGGGCCGACGTTCTCGAACAGGAAGTCGAGCCGCCCGTCCTCGTGGCGCCGCAGCACCGAGAACGCGCGCGGGAGGAACGGCCGCTCGTCGGCGCCCCCGCCCCAGCGCTCGCTCGCGGCGAGCATGTAGAACTGCCCCGGGTCCGGCGGCGGGCCCTCGGCGTCGAGCACCGAGATGACGTCGTAGGCCCCGATCGCGACGTGCGACACGACCGGGCAGAGGCGCCGGCCAAACGGCGCCAGCGTCCGGTCAGGCATTGATCTCCGAGCCGCGCGCGTGGAGCTCTTGCAAGGAGACGACCTCGGGGTCGCCGTGCCGAGCTGCGGCGATCGCCCGCGCTGCCGCCATCCCTCCGGAGAGGGTCGTGATGCAGGGGATCCCGCGGGCGGTCGCCGCGCCGCGGATCTCGTAACCGTCGGTGCGCGCGGCGGTGCCGGTCGGGGTGTTGATCACGAGGTCGACGTCGCCGCGCTCGATCCAGTCGACGACGTGCGGTGACCCCTCGGCGATCTTGTTCAGCGGCTGCACCGGGATGCCCATGCGGGCGATCGCCGCCGCCGTCCCGCGCGTCGCGACGATCGAGAAGCCGAGGTCGTGCAGCTGCGCGGCGATGCCGACCGCGCCAGCCTTGTCGGAGTCGGTCACGGTGAGGAATACGGTGCCGCTGCGCGGCAGCCGCGCGCCCGCCGCCGCCTGCGCCTTCGCGAACGCGGCCGGGAAGTCCATCGCCACGCCCATGACCTCGCCGGTCGAGCGCATCTCCGGGCCGAGCAGCGAGTCGGAGCCGGCGAAGCGATCGAACGGCATCACCGCCTCCTTGACGGCGACGTGGTCGCCGAGCGGGTCGGCGGGCAGGTCGAGCGCGCTCAGCTTCTCCCCCAGCATCACCCGGCACGCCATCTTGGCCAGCGGGATCCCGGTCGCCTTGCTCACGAACGGCACCGTCCGCGACGCGCGCGGGTTCGCCTCGATCACGTAGAGGTCGTCGCCGAGCACGGCGTACTGCACGTTCATCAGCCCGACGCAGCCGAGCGCGAGGGCGAGCCGGCGCGTCGACTCGGCGATCTCGTCGCGCATCTCGCGCCCGAGCGAATGCGGCGGCAGCACGCAGGCCGAGTCGCCGGAGTGGACCCCGGCCTCCTCGACGTGCTGCATGACGCCGCCGATCCAGACGTCCTCGCCGTCGCAGATCGCGTCGACGTCGACCTCGACCGCGTTCTCCAGGAAGCGGTCGAGGAAGATCTCGCGCCCGTGCGAGCCGCGCGCCACGCGCAGCAGGTAGTCCTCGAGCCCATCGAGCGAGTAGACGATCTCCATCGCCCGCCCGCCGAGCACGTAGCTGGGCCGCACGAGCAGCGGGAAGCCGACCCGCGGCGCGACCGCCAGCGCCTCCTCCTCGGAGTGCGCGGTCGCGTAGGCCGGCGCCTTCAGCCCGAGCCGCCCGAGCAGCGCGCCGAAGCGGCCGCGGTCCTCGGCCAGGTCGATCGCCTCCGGCTGGGTGCCGAGGAGCCGCACGCCCGCCGCCTCCAGCCCGGCCGCGAGCCGCAGCGGCGTCTGCCCGCCGAACTGCACGATCACGCCCTCGGGCTTCTCGACCTCGACGATCCCGAGCACGTCCTCGAGCGTCAGCGGCTCGAAGTACAGGCGGTCGGAGGTGTCGTAGTCGGTCGACACGGTCTCCGGGTTGCAGTTGACCATCACCGCGTCGCGGCCGGATTCGCGCACGGTCATCGCCGCGTGCACGCAGCAGTAGTCGAACTCGATCCCCTGCCCGATCCGGTTCGGGCCGGAGCCGAGGATCATCACGCTCGGCTTGTCGCCGCGGCGAACCTCGTCGGCCGCCTGGCGCTCCCAGGCCGAGTAGTAGTAGGGCGTCTCCGCCGCGAACTCGGCCGCGCAGGTGTCGACCGCCTTGAAGGTGCGGACGCCCGCGAACGGCGCTTCGGGGTGCAGCGCCAGCTCGTGCAGCTCGCGCAGGAACCAGGGGTCGATGGCCGTGCGGGCGTGGACCTCCTGCTCGGTGGCGCCCTGACGGAACGCCTCGAGGATCAGGTCGAAGCGATCGGCCCCGGGCGTCTCGAGGCGCGCCATGAGGTCGCCTTCGGCGTGATGGGGCATGTCGAGCTCGCGCGAGCGCATCGCCTTCGCGAACGCCTGCTGGAACGTGCGCCCGATCGCCATCACCTCGCCGACGGACTTCATGTGGGTCGACAGGCCCTCGTCGACGCCGGGGAACTTCTCGAACGCGAAGCGCGGCCACTTGACGACGACGTAGTCGATCGTCGGCTCGAAGCTCGCGGGCGTGAGGCGCGTGATGTCGTTGGGGATCTCGTCGAGCCGGTAGCCGACGGCCAGCCGCGCGGCGATCTTGGCGATCGGGAAGCCCGTCGCCTTCGACGCCAGCGCCGACGAGCGCGACACCCGCGGGTTCATCTCGATGACGACGATCTCCTCGGTCGCGGGGTTGACCGCGAACTGCACGTTGGAGCCGCCGGTCTCCACCCCGACCGCGCGGATGACCGCGATCGCCTGGTCGCGCAGCTGCTGGTAGAGGCGGTCGGTGAGCGTCTGCTGCGGGGCGACGGTGACGCTGTCGCCGGTGTGCACGCCCATCGGGTCGACGTTCTCGATCGAGCACACGATCACGACGTTGTCTGCGTGGTCGCGCATGACCTCGAGTTCGAACTCGCCCCACCCGAGCACCGATTCGTCGATCAGGATCTGGCCGATCGGCGACGCCGCCAGCCCGCGCTCGACGATCCGGTCGAACTCCCTCTCGGTGCGGGCGATGCCGCCGCCGCGGCCGCCGAGCGTGAACGCCGGGCGGATGATCAGCGGCAGGCCGAACTCGTGCAGCGCGACGCGCGCCTGCAGCAGGTCGGTGGCGATCGTGTTGCGCGCGGTCCGGAGGCCGGCCGCCTGCATCGTCGCGTCGAACTCCTCGCGGTTCTCGGCGCGGTTGATCGCGTCGTAGTTCGCGCCGATCAGCTCGACGTCGAACTCGGCCAGCGTGCCGTCCTCGTACAGCGCCTTGGCGAGGTTGAGCGCGGTCTGGCCGCCGAGCGTCGGCAGCAGCGCGTCGGGGCGCTCGCGCTCGATCACCTGGCGCACGGTCTCGGGCAGCAGCGGCTCGACGTAGGTGCGGGTCGCGAACTCCGGGTCGGTCATGATCGTCGCCGGGTTCGAGTTGACGAGCACGACCTCGTAGCCCTCCTCGAGCAGCACCTTGCAGGCCTGCGCGCCGGAGTAGTCGAACTCGGCCGCCTGCCCGATCACGATCGGGCCGGAGCCGAGGATGAGGATCTTGTGGAGGTCGTCCCGTCTAGGCACTCGCCAGCTCCGCGAGGTATTCGTCGAACAGGGCGAGGCTGTCGTTCGGGCCCGGGCCCGCCTCGGGGTGGTACTGGACGCAGCCGGCCGGCACGTCGAGCAGCCGCAGCCCCTCGACGGTGCCGTCGTAGAGGTTCACGTGCGTGAGCTCGGCCTCGCCGAAGTCGGACTGCAGCCGCGTGCCCGGCTCGCCCCGGACCGCGAAGCCGTGGTTCTGCGACGTGATCGCGATCCGGTCGGTGCGCAGGTCCTTGACCGGGTGATTGGCGCCGCGGTGGCCGAACGGGAGCTTGAACGTCTCCAGCCCGACCGCGCGCGAGAGCAGCTGATGGCCGAGGCAGATCCCGAACACCGGCTTGCGCCCGATCAGCTCGCGGACGGTGTCGACGATGTAGTCGAGCGCCGCGGGGTCGCCGGGGCCGGGGACGAGGAAGATGCCGTCGGCGTCCGAGTCGAGCAGCGCCTGGGCGCCGGTCGTGCACGGGTAGAGCTCGAGCGTCGCCCCGCGCGAGGTGAAGTTGCGGATGATCGAATGCTTGATGCCGGTGTCGAGCGCGGCGATCCGCGGCCCGTCGCCCTCGCCCTCGAAGACCCGCGCCTCCGGGATCGTGACCTCGCGGGCGAGGTCGCGGCCGACCATGCTCGGCTCGGCGGCGATCCGCTCGCGCGCCTCGGATTCGGACATCTCGGCGGGGAAGACGCCGCCGCGCATCGCGCCCGCTTCGCGGATGTGGCGGACGAGCGCGCGGGTGTCGACGCCGTCGATCCCCGGGATCCCGTTGTCGCGCAGCCAATCCAGCCAGCCCTGCTCGGCGGCGGGCGAATCGGCCTGGTTGACGGCGGCGCGCATGATCGCCGCGCGGGCGTGGATGCGGTCGGACTCCATGCCCGCCTCGCTCACCCCGTAGTTGCCGATGTGCGGGTAGGTGAAGGTGATGAGCTGCCGCGCGAAGCTCGGGTCGCTCATCGACTCCTGGTAGCCCGACATGCCGGTCGTGAAGACGACCTCGCCGGTGACGGGCCCGGGCGCCCCGACGGCATCCCCGTCGAAGCGGGCGCCATCTTCTAGGAGAACGTAGGCACTCAAGCTGCGCTCAGGGCGAACGCCCGCTCCCGGTAGGCGACGGAGCCGGCGGCCACCGTCGCGAGCACCTTGCCGCGCAGCGTGCGCCCGGCGAAGCAGCAGTTCTCCGAGCGGCTCGCGTAGCCGTGCTCGCCGACCTCCCACTCCGAGCCGAGGTCGATCAGGCACAGCTCGGCCGGGCGGCCGACCGCGATCCGTGGCGCCACCAGCCCGAACAGCTCGGCGCCCGCCGACAGCTTCTCGACCACCAGCGCCAGCGGGAGCACGCCCGGCACCACGAGCTCGGTGTGGACCGCCGCGAACGCGGTCTCCAGCCCCGTCGTGCCCATCGGCGCCTCCTCCCACGGCACCTCCTTCTCCTCGCGCGCGTGCGGCGCGTGGTCGGTCGCGATGCAGTCGATCGTGCCGTCGCGCAGGCCGTCGATCAGGGCCTGGCGGTCGGCCTCGCCGCGCAGCGGCGGGTTCATCTTCAGCCGCGTGTCGAGCCGGGAGGCGAGCACGTCGTCCTCGGTCAGCGCGAGATGGTGCGGCGACGCCTCGCACGTGATCTTCACGCCGCGCGCCTTCGCCTCGGCCACCGCGGCGACCGACTCGCGGGCGCTCAGGTGCTGGATGTGGATCGTGCCGTGCTCGTAGCCCGCGATCGCCGCGTCGCGGGCGATCATCGTCGACTCGGAGATCGAGGGGATGCCCGCCAGCCCGAGCCGCGCGCTGACCTCGCCCTCGTGCATCACGCCGGCGCCGGACAGCGACGGGTCCTCCTCGTGCAGCGCGATCACGCCGCCGCACAGCCGCTGGTACTGCAGCGCGCGCTGGAGGATCGCGGCGCGGTACACGGGCTTGCCGTCGTCGGTGAAGCCGAGCGCCCCGGTGTCGCGCAGCTCGGCCATCTCGGTCAGCGCGTCGCCGGCGAGGCCGGTCGTCACCGAGGCGAGGAAGCCGACCGGCACCCGCGCCTCGCGCCGCGCCGCCTCGCGCAGCGAGCGCAGCACCGGCGCCGAGTCGACGACCGGCGAGGTGTTCGGCATCGCGATCACGGCCACGAAGCCGCCGGCCGCCGCCGAGCGGGTGCCGGAGTCGAGATCCTCCTTGTGCTCCTGCCCCGGCGTGCGGAAGTGCACGTGCGGGTCGACGAAGCCGGGGAACAGGTGGCGGCCTTCGCCGTCGAGCACCTCGGCGCCTTGTGGCGCCTCCAGCGTCCCGGGCGCACCCAGCGACGCGATCTCGCCGCCGCGCACGAGCACGTCGTGGGGCGCGTCGATCCCGGCGCGCGGGTCGAGCACGTGGGCGCCACGGATCAGCAGGTCGGCGGGGGCGCTGTCGCGGACGACGAGCGGCGAGTGCGTCTGGCCGCCGTTGGATTCCGAGAGCGCCATCACGCGAGCTGCGGGGCCGGGGTGGACTCGGCGGGTGCGGGCGCGGCTCGGCCCGCCAGCAGCTCGTAGAGCACCGCCATGCGGACGACGACGCCGGCCGCGACCTGCTGGCCGATGACCGCCTGCGGCGAGTCGATCACCTCGGCGCTCAGCTCGACCCCGCGGTTGACCGGACCGGGGTGCATGAGCACCTGGCGCGCGCTCAGGCGGCGGCCGTCGATCTGGTAGACGCTCGCGTACTCGCGGATCGAGGGCACGTAGCTGTCGGTCATCCGCTCCTTCTGCATCCGCAGCGCGTAGACGACGTCGGCTTCGGAGAGCCGGTCGAGCCGGTACTCGACGTTGCAGCCGAGCGCCTCGACCCCGCGCGGGATCAGCGTCGGCGGGCCGCAGACCGTGACCTCGGCGCCCAGCTTGGTGAACGCGAGGATGTTCGAGCGCGCGACGCGCGAGTGCATGACGTCGCCGACGATCCAGATCTTCGCGCCGTCGAGCGAGCCCAGCCGCTCGCGCAGCGTGTAGACGTCGAGCAGCGCCTGCGTCGGGTGCTCGTGCTTGCCGTCGCCGGCATTGACGACCGCGGCGTCGACCCAGCCTGCCACGAGCGCCGCGGCGCCGACGTGCGGCGTCCGGATGACGATCAGGTCGGGCCGGTAGGCGGAGAGCGTCTGGACCGTGTCCTTGAGCGACTCGCCCTTCTCGACGCTCGACCCGCTGGAGACGAAGTTGATGACCTCGGCGCTCAGCGTCTTGGCCGCGAGCTCGAAGCTCGAGCGCGTACGCGTGGAGGCCTCGTAGAAGAGGTTCAGCACGCGCCGGCCGCGCAGCGCGGGGACCTTCTTGACCTCGCGCTCGGAGACCTCGGTGAACGACTTGGCGCGGTCGAGGATGCGCTCGATGCCGGGGCGATCGAGGTCCTCGATGGAGAGCAGGTGCCTCATGCGGCGACCTCCGTGACGGTCGAGATGGTGACCTCGTCGCGCCCGTCGATCTCCTCGACGCAGACGTTGACGCGCTCGGCGCGGGCGGTGGGCAGGTTCTTGCCGACGTAGTCGGGGCGGATCGGGAGCTCGCGGTGGCCGCGGTCGGCCAGCACGGCGAGCTGCACGCGCGCAGGGCGGCCGTAGCCGAACAGGGCCTCGATGCCGGCGCGCACGGTGCGGCCGGTGAAGAGCACGTCGTCGACCAGGACGACGGTGTGGTCCTCGAGCCGGAACGGCAGGTGCGAGGCGTGGACGACCGGGCTGGCGTCCGCCCCGCGGGTGGCGAGGTCGTCGCGGTAGAAGGCGATGTCGATCTCGCCGTGGGCGATCTCGGCGTCGAGCAGGTCGCTCACGAGCCGGTGCAGGCGCGTGGCGAGATGCGCGCCGCGGCGGTGGATCCCCACGAGAGCGACGTCGCCGTCGCTGTTCTTCTCCACGATCTCGTGCGCGATGCGGACGAGCGTGCGCCGGATGTCGTCCTCGTCGAGGACGACCTTCTCCTGGGTCATTCGCGTCCTTCCTGGCCTCTCTGGACCGGGTTAAAGGGTTGCGGTGGTGAACCTAGCAGCGGGTGGCGACGGCCTCGATCAGCCCCGCCGCTCTCTCCGTCCCCTTGTGCGCCTGCAGGCGCGCGGAGGCGGCCGCGAGGCGGGCGTGCATGTCGGTGTCGGAGAGCACCTGGTCGACGGCGGCGAGCAGCTCCTCGGGCGCGTGGCCGTAGGTGTCGAGGCGGAGGCCGTAGCCGGTCTCCTGCACCCGCTGGGCGTTGTCGTACTGGTCCCAGAACAGCGGCAGCACGACCATCGGCTTGCCGAAGTGGAAGCACTCTGTGACGGTGTTGTTGCCACCGTGGGTGATGACCGCGTCGACCTGCGGGAGGATCGAGGTCTGCGGGAGGAACTCCTCGCCGGCCATCGTGTCGGGCAGCCGCAGCAGCTCGTGCTGGGGGCCCTTGGAGACGATCACGCGATAGGGCGCGTCGGCCAGGGAGTCGACGAGCTTCTGCATCAACGCAACGTCGGCGGAGCCGAGCGAGCCGAGCGACAGGTAGACGAGCGGGCCCTCGCGGCCGGCCAGCTGCGGTGGCAGCTCCCACGGCGCGTCGGTGGCGCGCACGGACGTCTGCAGGTTGTGCCACGTGTCGCCGAGCGGGCGGGCGCGCGGGTAGTCGGCCTCGCCGGGATAGAGCGTGAGGTTGAGCCACGGCGACTCGTGCATGAACTCGATCGCGGGCAGCGGCGGGGCGCCCCGCTCCTCGCACAGCCCGCTGAACGTCGCGTGCATCTCGCCGTGCGTGCGCGCCCACTCGTCCCAGTAGGCCGGCCACTGGCCGCGGTCGTCGACCGGGTAGCCGGAGAACGGCGGCGGGACGTCGGGGTCGCGCACCTCGGTCGGGTTGCAGGAGACGATCCGCACCCACGGCTTCCCGCACGCAGGCAGCGCGGGGAACGCCACGACGTTGTCCTCGACGATCACGTCGGGCTCGAGCTCGCCGATGATCTCGCGCAGGCGGTCGTCGACATAGACGGCGCCGTCGATCAGCGCCTGGAAGGTCGGGGCGATGAACTCGCCGAGCTGCTCGATCGTCGGCTTGCGGAACACCGGCGCGGTCTCGCGGATGAAGTCCTTCCAAAACTGGCCGGGGACCTCGGGCTCCTCCGGCGGCGGGGCGAGGCGCATCAGGCGCTCCTCGAAGCCCTGGGCCTCGAGCGCGCCGGCGAACGACTCCTCGACGATGAAGACGACGCGGTGGCCGCGCCGGCGCAGGATGTCACCGATGCCGACGCAGTTGTTGGTCGGGCCGTAGGCCCCCTCGGGGAAGAACGCGATCGTGCTCATGTCGGTGCGGGGGTGCCCTCCTTGACCAGGTGCGGGTCCCCCCGCTCGGGGAACGGCACCTCGATCGTGTCGAAGTCGCGGGGTACGAGCGTGTCGGGGAAGACGGCGCGCGCCTCGTCGCGGATGTCACGCGGGAAGTAGCGCGTGGAGAGGTGGGTGAGCGCGAGCAGCTTCACTCCCGCGGCGCTCGCGACCTCGGCCGCCTGGCGCGCGGTGCTGTGCCCGGTCTCCCGTGCGCGGGCGAGCTCGTCGTCGAGGAAGGTCGACTCGTGGACGAGCAGATCGGCCTCGTGGGCGAAGACCTCGGTCGCCTGGCAGGGCGCGGTGTCGCCGGTGTAGACGATGCGGCGGCCGCGCCGCGGCTCTCCCAGTACCTGGTCGGGCGTGACGCCGTTGACGGTCTCCCCCGCCTGCAGCCGGCCGAAGTCGGGGCCCGGGGTGACGCCGAGGCGCGCGGCGGTCTCGGCGTCGAAGCGCCCGGGCCGGTCGTCCTCGGCGAACGCGTAGCCGTACGCGCGCACCCGGTGCTCGACCGGGAACGGCGCGACGACGTAGCCGTCGAAGGCGACCTCCTCGTGCGGGTCGAGCTCCTCCAGCGACAGCGGGTAGGTCACCCTCCCCCACGCCGGGCGCATCGCGTCGAGCAGCGCCTTGAGGCCGGGCGGGCCGTAGACCGTCAGCGGCCGCTCGCGGCCGCGCAGGTCGAACGTCTTGAGGATCCCGATGATCCCGAGCCAGTGGTCGAGGTGGTAGTGGGTGATGAAGATGACGTCGAGCTCCGGCAGCCCGACCGAGCGCAGGAGCTGCTGCTGGGTGCCCTCGCCGCAGTCGAACAGGATGCGATCGCCGCCGACGCGCAGCAGCAGCGCCGGTAGCCCGCGCCGCGCGGTCGGGACCGAGCCGGCGGTGCCGGCGAAGAAGAGCGAGAGGTCCATGCCGGGGTCAGGCTAAAGCGCGATCAGCTCGAAGTGCACGCGCCCGTCCGCGACGGTGGCGATCCCCATCGTGTGCGTCGGCGCGGAGCGCCGCTCGGTGGGAGAGCCGGGGTTGAAGATCTGGAAGCCGTCCGCGTCCGCCTCGTGGAGCGGGAGGTGGCTGTGGCCGAAGACCACGGCGTCGGCGTCCTTGAAGCGGAAGCGCATGCGCGCGAGCCGGCCTTGCCGCGGCCCGGCGTCGTGGATCATCCCGATCCGGACGCCGCCCAGCTCCACGACGCGGGCCGCCGGCAGCATCCGCCGCAGCGCCTCGTCGTCGACGTTGCCGTGGATGCCGTGCACCGGCGGCCCGAGCCGCTGCAGCAGCTCGAGCACCTCGGCGCGCATGAAGTCCCCGCCGTGGAGGATCGCGTCGGCCTCGCGCAGCTCCGCGACGGCGCGGGCGGGCAGCGCGCGGCTGCCGCGCGGCATATGGGTGTCCGAGATGACCGCGATCCGCATGGTTTCCACCGCTAAGCTCCCGGAGGCCCAGGCGCCCGTAGCTCAGTGGATAGAGCGCTGCCCTCCGGAGGCAGAAGTCGCAGGTTCGAATCCTGCCGGGCGCGTCTAGCGGACAGTCACGGCGTCGACTCCGCCGCCGCAGCGGAAGTGCTCCTGGATCGCCGCTCGCGCGGCCGCCGCCTTGCTCGGATCCTCGAGCGCGACCGTGACGTCGACGCCGCTGCTGCCTCGCTCGCTGGTGTGGAACCTCGCCTTCACCGGCGCGGCGAGCGCGAACCCCCGCGCGTGTAGGAACGAGGCGATCACGGCCCCGGCGGACTCGAGGATCGCGTTCTGACGTGGGCGACTCATCCCTCCCCGGGTACCCGGAGTGTCGCCCGTCTCACTCACGAGTGTGAGCTCACCGGAATCGGTTCCGTCCGGGCCCCGCCCTACTGTCGCGATCCGTGGCCGCCCTCAGCGTGTGCCCGAGCTGCGGTTCGGAGCTCCTCCAGCCCCTCCGTTGGGAGCCCCACAGCGAGGAGGAGGTGATGGTCGACCTCCGCTGCCCCGAGTGCCTGACCTGGATGCAGGGCTGCTTCTCCAAGGACGACATGAAGGAGCTCGACCGGTTGCAGACCGCGGGGCGCGAGGAGATCCAGAGCGCCTACGAGCACCAGGTCGCCGAGGCGATGGAGGCGCTGATCGACTGCCTCCAGGCCGCGCTCGCGCTCGACCTCGTCGGGCCCGACGACTTCGCTCCGCCGCGCCGCCTCCCCCGCGCCGCCTGAGCGCAAGGATCACCCGCGCGGTGTGAGCCGCGCTCACCCCTCCGGCCAAGAGGGTGCACGCGATGACGGGATCCGTGTTCGGCGTCACGGCGCTCGAGGTCGACACCGGCTCGTTCCTCGTGATCGTTGCGACGGCCGCGTTGGCCGCCACGCTGTCCGCCATCGCCGGGCTGCGCAACGTGTTCGTCCCCGTCGTGGTCATCGAGCTCGTGCTCGGGGTCCTGGTGGGGCCGCAGGTGCTCGACCTCGCCCAGGTCGACGACTTCACCGACTTCTTCTCGTCGCTCGGCCTCGGCATGCTGTTCTTCTTCGCCGGCTACGAGATCGACCTCGCCCGCATCTCCGGGCTGCCCTTGCGGCTCGCCCTCGCCGGCTGGGCGATCTCGCTCGTCATCGCCTACACGCTGGGCGGGATACTCGCGGTGCTCGGCGTCGTCGTCTCGCTGGTCTACGTGGGCTCCGCGCTCGCGACGACCGCGATCGGCACGCTGATCCCGGTCCTGTCGGACACGGGTGAGCTGAAGACCGAGTTCGGGCGCTACCTGCTCGCCGCCGGGGCGGTCGGGGAGTTCGGGCCGATCCTGCTGCTGACGCTCGTGCTCTCGACCCAGAGCGCGTTGCACAACGCGCTGATCCTGGTCGCGTTCGTCGCGCTCGCCGTCGGTGTCGCCGTGCTGGCCGTCCGCTCGGCCGATCACACGATGCCGGTGATCGAGCGGACGATCGAGACGAGCGCGCAGCTCGCGGTGCGCTGGTTCGTCGTGCTCGTGTTCGCGCTCGCACTGGTCGCCTCCGACCTCGGGCTCGACCTCCTGCTCGGCGGGTTCGCCGCCGGCCTGATCACGCGCCAGGTCGTCTCCGCGCGCGAGGTGCCGGTGCTCGACTCGAAGCTGACCGCGGTCGCCTTCGGTGTCTTCGTCCCGTTCTTCTTCGTCGTCAGCGGGATGCGCCTCGACGTCGACGCCCTGTTCTCCACCTGGTCCGGCGTCGGCAAGCTCGCGATCTTCTTCGTGCTGTTCCTGGTGGTGCGGGGCACGCCGGCGATGTTGCTGTACCGCGGCGTGCTCCCGCTGCGCGAGGACCGCCAGGCGCTCGCGCTGTTCACGGCGACGCAGCTGCCGCTCGTGGTGGCGATCACGACCGTCGCGGTCGACGCCGGGGAGATGCTGTCCTCGACCGCGGCGGCGCTGATCGGTGCCGGCGCGCTGTCGACGCTCGCCGGCCCGCTGCACGGTCTGCGCATGCGCCGGATCGCCGGCGAGAAGCGCACGGCCGCCGCGGCGGCATGAGCCACCACAGCGCCCACCACGAGGTCCGCGCCGCCGGCCGCGTCCTCCGGCTGCGCATCTGGCTCAGCTCGGCGATGTGGGTGCCGGTGCTCGCCACCAACGTCGTCGCGATCGTGGCGGCGCTCGTGCTGCCGGTGATCGACCGGCACGCCGGCGAGCGCGGCCTCCCGCTCGAGCGCTCCGCGGTGGAGTCGATCTTCAGCGCGCTGGCCGGCGGCATGATCACGTTCACCGGCATCGTCTTCTCCGCGGTCTTCGTCGCCGCGCAGATCCAGACGTCGTCCTACTCGCCCCGGCTCGCCGCGCGGCTCCGCCGGGACCCGGTGATCATCGCCGGCCTGGCGCTCCCGACCGCCACGGCCAGTTACTCGCTCGTCGCGCTCGCCACGCTCGGCCACGAGACGACCGACTCGGGGCGCGACTTCGTGCCGGTGGCCACCGTCGTGTTCGGGCTGGCGCTGGCGCTCTTCACGCTCGGCGCCTTCGTCGCGCTCGTCCAGCGCGCGTTCGAGAGCACGCAGATCGGCGGCATCCTGCGCACCCTGCTCCGCCGCGGCTACGCCGTGATCGACGAGGTCCACCCGCGAGCGGCGCCGGTCGGGCCCCTCGCCGAAGCGCCGGCACGGGACCCGGCGGCGACGGAGGTCGTGCACTCCGACCCGCCGGCCGTGATCGCCGCGATCGATCACGCCGCGCTGCTGCGGCTGGCCGAGCAGACCGGCGGCTTCGTCGAGGTCGTCCCGAGGGTCGGCGAGTACCTCAGCCCGGGCCAAGTGGTGCTCCGGGTCGGCCACGCGCACCCGGCGCCCGACGCCGCGCTGGCCCGGCGCGTGTTCGTGCTCGCGCGCCAGCGGACGATCGACCAGGACCCGTCGTTCGCGATCCGCATGCTCGTCGACATCGCCATCCGCGCGCTCTCGCCCGCCGTCAACGACCCGACGACCGCGGTGCAGTCGCTCGACCGGATCGAGGCGCTGCTCGTCGAGCTCGCCCCGCGCCACCCCGGGCCGTCGTTCGTGGTCGACGCCGGCGGGACGCCGCGCGCGCTCGTACCGGCGCCCCGCTGGGCCGACTACGTCGAGCTCGGGCTGGTCGAGATCCGGCGCTACGGGCACGGCTCGCCGCAGATCGTGCGCCGCCTCACCGCGCTCTACGACCGCCTCGAAGCACTCGCCGACGGGGGCGAGCAACCGCGGATCGAGCTCGAGCGCCGGCTGCTGCGCGGCGCTGTCGAGCAAGCGTTCCCCGACGCCGAGGAGCGCGCGATCGTCGAGCGGCCCGACCGGCTCGGGCTCGGCGGCGCGGGCTAATCGCCCGCGCGCCGGCCGCCCGGATCCCTAGTCGTTCGCGTCGAGGAACGCGCCGTCGGACGCGGTGAGCGGCGAGTTCTCGACCTGGTTCCACGACCCGTTCGTGCCCTGAGTCTCCATCGCCACGTAGATGTCGTCGATCTGGGTCGAGGTGAACGGCGCGAGGTCGACGTTCCACGAGTGGCGCCCGTTGTCGGGCGAGCACACCTGGCCGCCGTATTTCGTGGCGAGAAGGTCGTGGTCGTCGCCCCAGTAGTAGACCTTCACGCGGGCGCACACGCCGGCCATGTTGTTGAGGTACAGGGTGCCGTTGACGCGAGGCGTGATCGCGGCGTCCTCACCGGGGGTCCAGGACACCGTCGCCGAGCCGAGCGGACCGCTGACGCCCCACCAGTCGTCGCCGAGGTCGATGCCGTCGGCGGTGAGCTTGATCTTGTCGGTCGTGAAGTCCGGATCGAAGTAGCTCGACTCGACCGTGGTCCATCCGCTCGTGGCGGTCTGCTTCTGCAGCGACACCTTGACCAGGTCGGTCCGGTTGCTGCCGTAGGGGTTGAGATCGACGCTGTAGGTGTGGGCCTTGCCGTCGTCGGCGCACACCGTGCCGCCGTACTTGGTGGCGAGCTCGGCGCCATCGTCGAAGTACACCAGGCGCATCCGCGCGCACGAGCCGTTCGCGTCGTCAAGACGGATGGTGCCGGTGAGGTGCGTGCTGTAGCTGCCGTTGTCGTGGTGCCAGTACAGGTCCCCCGACTGGAACTGGAAGCTTCCGCTGCCCTGGCTCAGGGTGTCGTGATCGACCATGGCGGCCTGGGCGGCGGGAGCCGTCATGACGGCAGCCGCGACCACGGCGAGCGTCGCGACGGTACGGAAGCGTGGGAGGCGAAACATCGGAGCGTCCTTTCAGCGGTTTGATGTGCCGGTGTCGATCGACACACCGCTAGGACACCTCCGCCCCGCGAAAATTCCCTCCGCTCAGCCTCCCGCGACCGCCGGGAGGATCGTCATCTCGTCGGAGTCGCCGACCTCGGTGTCGAGCCCGTCGAGGAAGCGGATGTCCTCGCCGCGCAGGTACACGTTGACGAACCGGCGCAGGCCGCCGTCGGCGTCGGAGATCCGCTCGCGCAGCTCGCCGTGCTCGGCGTACAGCGCTTCGAGCACCTCGCCGACCGTCGCGCCGGAGGCCTCCGCCGAGGCGGCGCCGCCGGCCGCGTCGCGCAGCTGGGTGGGGAGCTTGACGGTCGCCATCTAGACCGCCGCCCCCGCGAACGCCTCGTCGAACTCCTCGATCCGCGGCGCGATCTCCGTCACCTCGAACGAGCCGCGCACGACGTCGATCGTCTTCAGGCCGTCGCCGGTGATGCAGAGCACGACGCGCTCGTCGGGCCCGATGTCGCCGCGCTCGGCGAGCTTGGCCAGCGTCGCGGTGGTGACGCCGCCCGCGGTCTCGGTGAAGATGCCGGTCGTCTCGGCCAGCAGCCGGATGCCCGCGCGGATCTCCTCGTCGGTCACCGAGTCGATGCCGCCGCCGGTCGTCTGCGCCAGCTCGACCGCGTACGGGCCGTCGGCGGGGTTGCCGATCGCCAGCGACTTGGCGATCGTGTCGGGCTTGACCGGGCGGCAGACCGGCGTGCCGGCCGCGAACGCCTGCGCCACCGGCGAGCAGCCGAGCGCCTGGGCGCCGTTCATGTGCGGCACGTCGCCCTCGAGCAGGCCGCAGTCGATCCACTCCTGGAACGCGCGCGCGATCTTGGTGAACAGCGAGCCGGAGGCGACCGGCGCCACGACGCGGTCGGGGAGCTCCCAGCCGAGCTGCTCGGCGACCTCGAAGGCCAGCGTCTTCGAGCCCTCGGCGTAGTACGGGCGGATGTTGACGTTGACGAACGCCCAGTCCTCGCGCTCGCCGGCGATCTCGGTGCAGAGCCGGTTGACCGCGTCGTAGTTGCCCTTGATCGCGACCACGTTGGTGCCGTAGGCGCCGGTGGCGAGGATCTTCTGCTCCTCGAGATCGGACGGGATCAGCACGTAGGAGGGCAGCCCGGCGGCCGCGGAGTGCGCGGCGACCGCGTTGGCGAGGTTCCCGGTCGAGGCGCAGGCGATGGTCTGGAAGCCGAGCTCCTGCGCACGGGCCAGCGCGACCGACACCACGCGGTCCTTGAACGAGTGGGTCGGGTTGGCCGTCTCGTTCTTGACGTAGAGCTCGCCGATGCCGAGGCGCTCCGCGAGGCGGTCGGCCTTCACCAGGGGCGTCCAGCCGGTGGGCAGCGCCGAGCGCGCCGGCCCCTCCAGCGGGAGGAAGTCCGCGTAGCGCCACAGCGTGTGCGGGCCCGCCTGGATCCGGCGCCTGAGCTCCTCGGCGCTCGACGTCGGCGGCGAGTAGGCCACCTCGAGCGGGCCGAAGCAGCGATTACAGACGTAACGCGCCTCGAGCGGGTAGGTCGCTGAACATTCCTTGCACTTCAGGGCATCTGCCGGCATGTGGTGAATCCTCCGCCCGGGTGGAGGCGGTGGGTGGCGTTACCAGGAGGCGTGCCCTACACCGCATCTCCCAGGCCATATCGTTGGAGCCTGTTGGAATTGCCACCGTTTCCGCAGCGGACTGCGGAATGGTTGGCGGGGTTTCATCGGGCCATTCCCTCCACCCCTCTGGATGCGTACTGCTATGTGGTCCACAGCCTACCGTAAGATCAGACGCACGATGTCCGCGCTCGAGGATCCGTTCAGTCCGCGCCATGCCGAACCTGCCCAAGCCCAGGATCGGTCGCCGCTCCGCGCGGTCACGCGGCGACGTCTCCCCGCCTGAGCCCCAGGAGGCCCGCGCCGAGATCGTCGAGGCGCCCGGGCTGCGCTGGATCCACATCGAGCGCCCGCGCGCGGTCGACCAGGCGTGGCTCGAGGAGCGCTTCGACTTCCACCCGCTCGATTACGAGGACGTCTACTCGCGCAACCAGCGCCCGAAGGTCGACGAGTACGACGACTACCTCTTCATCGTTCTCCACTTCCCGCGCTACGACAAGACGGTCTCCCGGCTCAACGCCGCGGAGGTCGACATCTTCGTCGGCCCCGACTACTTGATCACGCTGCCCAACGAGCCGCTGCAGCCGATCTCCTACCTGTTCGACCGCTGCCGCTCCAACGAGGAGCTGCGCGAGAACCTGTTCTCCAAGGGCGCCGGCTACCTGCTCTACAAGATCGTCGACGACTCGGTCGACGCCTCGTTCCCGATGCTGCGCAAGATGGGCAACAAGCTCGAGCGCATCGAGGAGGACATCTTCGAGGACGAGCAGGCCGAGGTCGTGCGGGACATCTCCAACGTCAAGCAGGAGATCATCAACTTCCGCAAGATCGTCCGCCCGCAGCGCGTCGCGTTCCGCGACCTCGAGCGCACCAAGACGCGCTACATCGCCGACGACCTCGACATCTACTTCGAGGACATCGTGGACGCGTCGGAGCGGATCTGGGACATGCTCGAGAACTACAAGGAGGTGGTCGAGGCCCTCGAGGAGACGAACGAGTCGGCGATCTCCCACCGCTCGAACGAGATCTTCCGGATCCTGACCGCGTTCTCGGTGATCTTCCTGCCGCTCACGCTGATCGCCTCGATCTGGGGCATGAACGTGCACGTCCCCGGCGAGCAGGACACGACGGCGTTCTACATCGTGCTGGGCTTCATGGCCGTGGTGCTCGGCGGCATGGTGGCGTACTTCCGAAAGCGCGGCTTCCTCTAGTGGTCGAGACCGCCGCGGCGCTCGAGCACCTCGCCGAGGTGGCGGCGCTCGAGCGCAGCCCACGCCAGCGCCGCATGCTGGTGATCGTCAACCCCTACGCGACGACGATGTCGGACCGCGTGAAGAACCTCGTTGTCTACGCGCTGCAGGGGCGCTACGACGTGCAGGCGGTCGACACGCAGGCCAAGGGGCACGCGATCGAGCTGTGCCGCGAGGCCGCGCACGAGGGCTACGACGTCGTGGTCGCCTTCGGCGGCGACGGGACCGTCAACGAGGCCGCCAACGGGCTCGTCGGCTCCCCCACCCCGCTGACCTGCCTGCCCGGCGGCGCCACCAACGTCTATTGCCGCATGCTCGGGATCCCCAACGACGTGGTCGACGCCACCGAGCACCTGCTCGGGCTGGCCGACACCTGGCGCGAGCGCCGCGTCGACCTCGGGCGGCTGGACGACCGGCGCTTCGTGTTCAGCGCCGGCATGGGCCTCGACGCCAGCGTGGTCGAGCGCGTCGACAGCAACCCGCGGCTGAAGGCGCGCTTCGGGCCGTGGTACTTCGCCCATTCGGCGGTGCGGACATTCCTCGCCCGCTACGTCGTGCGCCCGCCGCGGCTCGACGTCACGGTCGGCGACAAGACGCTGCGCGGCGTCAGCGCGTTCGTGCAGAACGGTGAGGCCTACACCTACTTCCAGAGCCACCCGATCGAGGTGGCCTCGGGCGCGGCGCTCGACTCCGGCGACCTCTCGGGCGCCGTGCTCACGCGCGCGAGCCCGGTCGACGTCCCGACCGTCGCCTTCCGGGCGCTCTCCAAGCGCGCGGAGATCGCACGGCACCGCCAGGTCCAGCCGTTCAGCGGCGTCCAGGAGGTCGTCGTGCGCTCGGTCGACGGCCGGCCGCTGCCGGTGCACGTCGACGGCGACCACATCGGCGACGAGGTCGAGGCGCGCTTCGCGGTTGAGCCGAAGGCCCTGAGAGTCGTCTGTTAGTCCAACGGGGGGTTGTCGCCGCCCGCGGCGTCGGAGAGGATCGGCGCATGAAGCGGATCCTGATCGCACTCCTCGCCCTGTCCAGCCTGCTCGTGACCGCCGCACCGGCGGCCGCCGCGAGCGAACGAGCCGCCGCGCTCCGGCGCGATCTCGGCTCGGGCGTCAAGGTCGCCCAGCATCGCGAGACGGGCGCCGTCCGCTTCGTGGGCGCCGCCGCCGGCAAGCACATCGCGCGGCCGAGCGGCGTGTCCGCCTCCGCGCCGCCCGCTGACGCGGCGCGCGCCTTCCTGGGCGAGCACGCCGACGCGTTCGGGCTCCGCGACCAGGCCCGCGACCTGCGGGTCGAGTCGACCCGCGGCGGCTCCCGCCCGAGCGTTCGCTTCCAGCAGGTCGAGGGCGGCGTCCCCGTGATCGCGGGCGAGCTCGTGGCCAACCTCGACGCGCAGCGCAACCTGCTGTCGGTCAGCGGCGAGACACTTCCGGACCCCAAGGTCGACACCTCGCCGCGGCTCAGCTCCTCCGCCGCGCGCGACACCGCCACGGCGGCGATCGCGAAGGGCGAGAACGTCTCCGGCGCGCGGCTCGACGCCGGCATCCCCGAGCTCGCGATCTACGACGCGCGGCTGCTCGGCGGCCCCGGTCCGAACGAGCCCACGCTCGTGTGGCAGGTCGAGGTGAAGGGTCACGGCGGGCTGATGGTCAACCAGCTGGTGTTCGTCGACGCCCAGACCGGCAGCGTGGCGCTCCACATCAACCAGGTGGAGAACATCAAGAACCGCAGCGTCTGTGACGCGAACAACACCACCGGCTCCGGTGGTGCATACCCGTGCACCGCACCGGTCCGGACTGAGGGCTCGGCCCCGCTCCCCGGCGAGGACGCTGACGTGGAGCCCGCCTACGCGTTCGCCGGCGAGACCTACGACTTCTACTTCACGCGCTTCGGGCGCGACAGCCTGGACGGCGCGGGCCTGCCACTGAAGTCGACCGTCGACTACTGCGACCCCAGCAGCGCGTGCCCGCTCCAGAACGCGTTCTGGGACGGCGCGCAGATGGCGTACGGCGACGGCTTCGCGTCGGCGGACGACGTGGTGGGCCACGAGCTCACCCACGGGGTCACCGAGTTCAGCTCGCACCTCTTCTACTACTTCCAGTCGGGCGCGATCAACGAGTCGCTGTCCGACGTGTTCGGCGAGTTCGTCGACCAGACCAACGCCGCCGGCGGCGGCGACGACTCGCCCGCCGCGAAGTGGCAGATCGGCGAGGACCTCTCGATCGGCGCCATCCGCAACATGAAGAACCCGCCGGCCTTCGGCGACCCCGACCGGATGACCAGCCCGAACTACACGATCGACCAAAACGAGGGCGACTCGGGCGGCGTCCACACCAACAGCGGCGTCAACAACAAGGCCGCCTACCTGATCACCGACGGCGACACGTTCAACGGCCGCACCATCACCGGCATCGGCGTCACCAAGGCGGCGCGGATCTACTACGAGGTCGAGACCGCCTTCCTCACCTCGGGCAGCGACTACGCCGATCTCGGCTCCGCGCTGGGCCAGGCGTGCGACAACCTCGTCGGCACCGTCGGCATCACCGCGGCCGACTGCACGCAGGTCCGCAGCGCCGTCGCGGCCACGGAGATGGCCACGAATCCGCCGAACGCTCCGGCGCCCGAGGCGCCGGCCGCCGGCTGCGGCGCCAACCAGATCTTCCAGAGCCGCTTCTCCGACGACATGGAGAACCCCAGCAGCGACGACAACTGGTTCACCAACGACCTCAGCGCCTGGGGCTTCGACGACTCCTACGCCCACAGCGGCAGCATCAACCTGCGCGGCGCGGACCTTCCGACGATCGGCGACCGCTCGCTCGAGATGGACAAGAACGTCGCGCTGCCGGCCGGGGCGACGTCGTTCCTGCGCTTCGACCATGCCTTCGGGTTCGAGGACCTCAGCACCACCAGCTTCTTCGACGGCGGCGTCGTCGAGTACAGCACCAACGGTGGCTCGACATGGACGGACTTCAGCGGCCTGCCGGTCGACGTCGGCTACAACGGCACGATCAACAGCGCGACGAATCCGCTCGATGACCGACCGGCATTCGTGAGCGAGAGCAACGGCTACCGCGCGACCCGCGCCAACCTGAGCTCCCTGGCGGGCCAGAGCGTGCGCTTCCGCTGGCGCATCGGCACCGACAACACGGGCAGCGGCCGCGGGTGGTTCATCGACGACGTCCGCATCTACTCGTGTCTGCCGGACACCGACGGCGACGGCGTCCCGAACAACGCCGACGCCTGCCCGACCGTGGTGGGGACGCAGAACGGCTGCCCGCCGGCCACGGGTGGTGGCAGCGGCGGGACCGGCGGTGGCGGTGGCGGGACCGGCGGTGGGAGCAACGGCGGCACCACGGTCACGCTCAAGAACGTGAAGCTGAAGTCCTGCAAGATCAGCGGCAGGGGCAAGAAGCTGCGCGTGAAGTGCACGATCAGCAGGCCCGGCGTCGTCCGCCGAGCGACGATCACCATCAAGAAGGGCAAGAAGACGGTCCTCAAGAAGTCGCTCAAGCCGACCTCCAAGGGCGTGCTCTCGATCAAGCCCAAGCGCAAGCTGGCGAAGGGGAGCTACAAGGTCTCCATCGTCATCCGCGACGCGGCCGGCAAGAAGCGGACGCTGAAGAAGACGCTGAAGGTGAAGTGAGCTAGCCGCCGGTGGGCGTGACGCGGTAGGCGTCGAACACGGCGTCGATCGAGCGCAGGCGGTTGATCGCGCTCTTGAGCGCCTGCGTGTCCCCCACCTCGACGACGAAGCGGTTCTTGACCATCGGGTGCGAGACGATGCAGCGCGCCTCGACGATGTTGATGCCGGCCTCCGCGAACGTGCGCGAGAGGTCCTCGAGCAGGCGGTGGCGGTCCCACGCGTCGACCTGCAGCTCGACCTTGAAGGAGGTCTCGTTGTCGCCGTCCCAGGACACCGGGACGAAGCGCTCCGGGTCCTTGCGCAGGGCGGCGACGTTCGGGCAGTCCTCGCGGTGGATGGTGATGCCGCGGCCGAGCGAGACGTAGCCGAGGATCGGGTCGCCCGACACCGGGCGGCAGCACTTGGCGAGGCGCAGCGGGACGTCGGCGACGCCCTCGACCTGGATGCCGTACTTGGAGCTGCTCGACTCGGGCCGCCGCTGAGCACTGCGGCGCCGGTCGAGCAAGGAGTCGGCGGCCGAGGGCTCCTCGACGCCGGCCTCGCCCTGCTTGAGGCGCTGCAGGACCTTGTTGACGACGACCTTGGCGGAGATCTTGGCCCCACCGAGCGCGATGTAGAAGTCGTCGGCCTTCTTGAAGCCCATCTCGCGGATGACGTCGGCGAGCAGCGGCGAGCCGGTCAGCTTCTGCGCCGGCAGGCCGGCCTTGTGGAGATGCTCCTGCAGCAGCTGGCGGCCGGTGTGCTCGGAGTCCTCGCGCGACTCGGCCTTGAACCAGGCGCGGATCTTGTTGCGCGCGCGGGTCGTCTTGACGACGGCGAGCCAGTCGCGCGACGGGCCGCGCTCGCGCTTGGACGTGAGCACCTCGACGATGTCGCCCGACTGCAGCTCGTAGTGCAGCGGCACGATCTTGCCGTTGACCTTGGCGCCGACGCAGCGGTGGCCGACGTCGGTGTGGACCTCGTAGGCGAAATCGAGCGGCGTGGCGCCGACGGCGAGCGACTTGACCTCGCCCTTGGGTGTGAAGACGTAGACCTCGTCCTCGACCAGCTCGGAGCGGAGCGTGTCGGTGAACTCGACCGGATCGTCGACGTCCTGCTGCCAGTCGAGCAGGCCCTTCAGCCACTTGAGCTTGTTGTCGGTGGGGTCGATGACGCCGTTGGCGCGACCCGCACCCTCCTTGTAGCGCCAGTGCGCGGCGACGCCGTACTCGGCCGTCTCGTGCATGTCGCGCGTACGGATCTGGATCTCCAGCGGCCGCCCCTCGGGCCCGATCACCGTGGTGTGCAGCGCCTGGTACATGTTGAACTTCGGCATCGCCACCATGTCCTTGAAGCGGCCGGGGAGCGGCTTCCAGAGCGAGTGGATGACGCCGACGGCGCCGTAGCAGTCCTTCACGGAGTCGACGATGACGCGCATCGCGGTGAGGTCGTAGATCTCGTTGAACTCGCGGCCCTTGCGGGTCATCTTCGAGTAGATCGAGTAGAAGTGCTTGGCGCGGCCTGAGATCTCGGAGCGGATCCCGAGCGCCTCGAGCTCCTTGTTCAGGTAGCCGCCGGCCTTGGCCACGTAGCGCTCGCGCTCCTCGCGCTGCTGGTTGACGAGACCCTTGATCTCCGTGTACTTGCGCGGGTGCAGCGTCTGGAACGCGAGGTCCTCGAGCTCCCACTTGATGGCGTGGATACCGAGCCGGTGCGCGAGCGGCGCGTAGATCTCCAGGGTCTCCTTCGCCTTGTCTATCTGCTTCTGCTTCGGCATCGCCTCGAGCGTGCGCATGTTGTGCAGGCGGTCGGCGAGCTTGATCAGGATGACCCGGATGTCCGTGGCCATCGCGATCATCATCTTGCGGTAGTTCTCGGCCTGCGCCTCGTCGCGCGACTGGAACGTGATGCCGGTCAGCTTGGTCACGCCGTCGACGAGGCCGGCGACCTCGTCGCCGAACTCGGCGCGGACCTCGTCGAGCGACGCGCTCGTGTCCTCCACCGTGTCGTGCAGGAGGGCGGCGCACAGCGTCTCGGTGTCGAGGCGCATGCCGGCGCAGATCTTCGCCACGCCGACCGGGTGGGTGATGAACTCCTCGCCCGACTTGCGGCGCTGGTCGGCATGGTGGTCGCAGGCGAACGCGAACGCCTTGACGACGGTCTCGCGGTTGACGGTCTGGGCGACCTCCTCCGCGTGCTCCTCGACGATCGCGAACAGGTCCGACAGGAGCTCGCGCTCGAGGTCGGTCAGGTCGACGGGCGCGGCCTTGAGCGCGGTCGCGGTGCTCGCCGCGCGATCGACCGGCCGGTGCGCCTTGACGCTCACGGCGCCGTTGGCGTCGGGGGTCAGGCTGCCGCTCTCTGTGTGCTGCTCGCCAGGAATGTCAGTCCGTCCTCGAGTGTCTGCTGGTAGGCCCGGAAGGCCGCTGAGCGCTCGAGCGCGGTCCGCTCGGGCGATTCGGTGACCGTGAGGGCCGGCGCCTCACGCTCGAGGATGACGAGGCCCAGCTCGGCGAGGACCCGTACCAGCCGTCCCGCGAGGGCCGCGGACCGCGGCTGGGCACCGTCTCCGGAGAGCATCGCCTCAATGGCCTCCCCCTCCGCACCGCCTGCCTCGCGGAGTGCGCGGTAGACGGCAGCGAGCGGGGCGCGCAGGGCGTAGTCCCATTGATGTATTCGTGTGGCAAAGCCTAGCTCAGGCTCCCCCCAGGCCAGGTGGGTCCAACCCTCGCCAGGCAGATGTTCGATCCCGGGTGCGGCGGGTGGGTCGAGGGCGACGACGTGCGTGACTGGCTTGGCCAGGGCGGGCTCGTCTCTGACGGCGTGCCAGCTCGTCAGTGAGAAGCCCCCCACTCGGCCGTCCAGCACCCTCGCTCGGTGTGGTGCGTGGGCGGTCACGACGAGGACCTGGTCCCCGCTCGCGACGAGGTCCGCGATCAGCCCGGCCACGCCCCTGCCGCGTACGTCTCGGACCGCGCGGCAGCGGTCACCGGCGTCGAGCACCCGCCCGGGGGTCGACAACGGACTCCGTCCGGGGTCGACGAGTTCCCCGGGTCGGGTCTCGCCGCCGGTGCCCGCCCGGAGGTCTCTGATGATCTCCTTCTCAAAGCCGGTGTTCCAGGTGGGCTCGCCGATGACCTCGATCGGAGCGGAGCACCGCTTCACCGCGCGGAGCAGCAGCCGGGGTTCGGTGGCGCCGTTGTAGCGGTTGACCTCCAGCTTCACGGCGGCGTCGACCGGTTGGCCGGGCTCGCACGGGAGGGAGCTGCCGGCGCCGAACTGGACGCACCGGGAGCGGGCTCCGCCGGCGGCCAGGGAGAAGGCGACGTGGCGGCCCTCCCCCATCGGGCGCGGGTCGTCGAGGAGGGCGGCGGGGACGAGGAGCGAGACGGCGGGGTTGCCCATGCCGAACGGCTTGAGGCGCTCGAGCTCCTCGGCGAGCTCGAGGCGGAGGGCGTCGCCGGGGGCGATGGCGTCGATGCGCTCGCGGGGGACGAGGTCCTCTGGGGTGAGCGTGGCGGCGGCGTGGGTGACGAAAGCCTCGCGGAACGCCTCGACTCGATTTCTTGCGATGGTCAGGCCGGCGGCGGCGCGGTGGCCGCCGTAGCGGAGCAGCTCGTCGGAGCCGGCGGTCAGGCCGGCGAGGAGGTCGAACCCCGGGATCGAGCGGCCGGAGCCGGAGCCCTCGTCGCCGTCGAGCGCGATCAGGACCGTCGGGCGGTAGTGGCGCTCGGCGATGCGGGCGGCGACGATCCCGATCACGCCCGGGTGCCAGCCCTCGGCGGCGAGCACATGCGCGGGCGCACCCGGCGCGCTCTGCTCGGCCAGCAGCGCCTCGGCCTCGAAGCGGATGCGCGTCTCGACGTCGCGGCGCTCGGCGTTGACCGAGTCGAGCTCCAGCGCGATCTCGCGGGCGCGCTTGGGGTCGGGGGTGAGCAGGAGCTCGAGGCCGGCGTCGGCGCGGTACAGGCGCCCGGCGGCGTTGAGCCGGGGTGCGAGGCGGAAGCCGATCGCGCTCTCGTCGACGCCGCTGGGATCGACCCGCGCGACGTCCATCAGCGCCTGCAGGCCCGGCTTGCGGGTGCCGGCGAGCCGGCGGAGGCCCGCGCGGACGAGGCGGCGGTTCTCGCCGGTGAGCGAGACGACGTCGGCGACGGTGGCGAGCGCGACCAGGTCGAGGTCCTCGTCGACGAGCGATGGATCCTCCCCCGCGCCGGCCACCAGCGCCTGCGCGAGCTTGTACGCGACGCCGGCCGCGCACAGGTCCGGACACGGGTAGCCGCCGATCCGCGGGTGCACGATTGGGGCCTCGGGCAGCGCGCCGTCGGCGCGCGGCGCGTGGTGGTCGGTGACCACGACCTCCATCCCGGCGGCGCGGGCGGCGGCGACCTCCTCGACCGCGGTGATCGCGCAGTCGACCGTGATCAGCAGCTGCGTCCCGCGCGCGGCGAGGCGCTCGACCGTAGCGGCCGCCAGGCCGTAGCCGTCGTCGATCCGGCTCGGCAGGTACCAGTCGACGTCCGCCCCGAGCGTGCGCAGCGCGCGCACGAGGATCGCGGTCGAGGTGATGCCGTCGACGTCGTAGTCGCCGTGCACGGTGATCCGCGACCGGCGCCCGACGTGGCCGAGGATCACCGCCGCGCCCTCGCGCAGCCCGCCGAACGCCTCGAGCGGATGTACCGCCTCGGCCTCCAGGAAGCTCCGCGCGGCCTCCGCATTCCCCATGCCGCGCCGCACCAGCACCTGCGCGAGCACGGGCGAGACGCCCAGCTCGCGGCTCAGCCGCTCGGCGGCGGCGTAGTCGTACGGGGCGATCTCGAAGCGGGCGTCGGGGCGGCGCACGTATCGGACGCTAGGGCCGTGGGAGGACGGAACCGCGAGCGGCTGCAACGCTCTGATATCCGGACGCTCAGGAGTGTTAGAGCGCTCAGGAAATTGGGGAGGAAGCGCTGCATCAGGTTAGGACCGGATAAAGACGGATGCTCTGACGGCCGATGCACCTGCTGATGACGCCTGAGACTCCTTCAGGGCCTCAATTCGGCCGGCGCCGGTTTGCCCCCCTCCGTGAGCACCTCCTGGCAGAGATCGATGCGCTCGCGCTCGAGCTCCAGGACGCGTCCGAGGCGACCGACTCCGGCCGGGTCCCGATCTCCGCCCGCGCCGATTACCTGCGCGCGCAGGATGCGTACCGGGGCGCCCAGATCGCGATGAGCCTCGCCCGCGGGCGCGACGACCTCTCCGCCGTCGCCGACGCACTGCGTGACTGCCGCACCGCGCTCGAGTCCTCGCGCGCGCTGCGGCGCAGCTAGGCAGCTTGCTGCCCAGCGGGGCTAGGTCGCTTCGTTACCCTGGCGGACGCCGACGAGGTAGACGAGCGCGATCCCGGCGATGGCGCCGGGGACCGCTTCGAGCGCGGAGGCGAGGTTGGTGTCGGCCTCGCCGGGGACCTGGAAGCCGTTGACGATCAGGCCGATGAGGATCGCGCCGAACAGCGCGCCCAGGAACGCCCCGACGATCCCGCCCCAGAAGCGGTCGGGCAGGAAGATCGTGAAGTGCCAGATGGCGAGCCCCATCATCGCCCAGACGAGCATGGCCATCAGCGAGGCCTCCCGTGCTTGCGGTTGCGCGGCTTCTTGGGCTTCGGCTGCTCGCCGTCAGCCGTCGCCGCGCCGCTCCGGGCTTCGGGAGACGCCGGCGGGCGCGCCGGGCCGGTGCCGCCGTTGGCCCGCGCACGCCGGCCGCCCGCAGGCCGGCCGCGCGTCGCGCCCGTGCTCGCCGGCTGGCGCTCCTCCTCGATGCCGAGGTCGCGGACCATCGCGTCGAACTCGCTCTTCGAGACCTGCGTCGGATCCTGCGGCGCGGTGATCGTGCGGCGGCCGCCGCGCGGCTCGGCCGGGGCGACGTCGACCGGCCCGCCGCCCATCGCGACCGCGTAGGCCGGCAGGTAGCCCAGCTCGGCGATGATCCGGCGCTCGCGCGTGCGGTAGACCGGCTCGCGGTCCTTCCAGTGCGTGAGCACCGGCGCGGCGATGAACACCGACGAGTAGGCGCCGGAGATCGTGCCGACGATCAGCGCGAAGGCGAAGTCCTTGAGCGTGTCGCCGCCGAACAAGAACAGCGCGAGTACGGGCAGGATCGTGCAGAACGAGGTCGCCATCGAGCGCACGATGACCTCGGACATCGAGCGGTTGACGATCTGGGAGAACGCCGCACTCGGCATCCGCGGGACGTTCTCGCGGATTCGGTCGAACACGATGATCGTGTCGTACAGCGAGAAACCGACAATCGTGAGCAACGCCGCGACCGTCGACGTCGTCACCTCCCGGCCGACGAGGGCGTAGACGCCCGCTGTGATGAGGATGTCGTGCATCAACGCGATCAGCACCGGCACCGCGTACTTCCACTCGAAGCGCAGCGCGATGTAGATCGAGATCACCGCGAGCGAGGCGATGATCGCGATCAGCGCGGAGTTGGCGACCGACTCGCCGAACGTCGGGCCGATCGACTCGACGTTGGGGTTGTCGCTCAACCCGAACTTGTCGCTCAGCGTCTTGTTGACCTCCCCCACGTCCTTCGGCGCCAGCGTGTCGGTCGAGACCTGCACGACGTGCTTGCCGAGGTCGGGGTTGTTGACCGTCTGGATCTTCGCGTCGCTCAGGCCCTGCGACCTGAGCGCGTTCCGCACGTCCTCGGGGCTCGCGGCCTGCTTCAGCGGCGCGGTGATCCGGGTGCCGGACTCGAAGTCGATGCCGAAGTTGAGGCCCTTGCCGGCGATCGCCAGCGCACCGATCAGCAGGATCAGACCGGACATCGAGAAGAACCACTTCGATGCGCCCATGAAGTCGAACGTGATCTTGTGCTTGGCGTGGCCAGCGCCGAGCGCGCTCTTGCTCTGGAGGATCCGCGAGCCGCGCAGCGAGAGGATGATCGCCTGCGTCGCGAGCACCGCGGTGAAGAGCGACAGCATGGTGCCGATGCCGAGCACGAACGCGAAGCCCTTGACCCCCGCCGTGGCGAGGATGAAGAGGATGAACGCCACGAGCAGCGTGACGATGTTGGCGTCGACGATCGTCGAGAAGCCCTTCTTGTAGCCCGCGGCGAGGCCCGCGGACACGGATCTGCCCGCGCGCACCTCTTCCTTCACCCGCTCGAAGATCACGATGTTGGCGTCGGCCGCCACCCCCAATGTGAGGATCAACCCCGCGATGCCCGGCAGCGTCAGCGTGATCGGGATGAGCTTGATGATCGAGTAGAAGTAGATCGCGTAGACGGCGAGGGCGACCACCGCGATGACGCCGAGGACGCGGTAGAAGACCAGCAGGAAGATCGCGACGATCAGGAAGCCGGCGGCGCCCGCCTTGAGGCCCTGGTTGAGCGCCTGCTTGCCGAGCGTGGCGGACACCTGCGAGCGCGAGATCAGCTCGAGCCGTAGCGGCAGCGCGCCGGTCTTGAGGATCTTCGCGAGGTCCTGCGCGCTCGTGATCGTGAAGCCGCCGGAGATCTGGGCGCCGGTTGAGCCGTCGATGCCGTCCGGGTTCTCGCGGTAGTTGATCAGCGGCGTCGAGACGAGCTGGTTGTCCAGCGCGATCGCGAAGTGCTGCGAGTTCTGCTCAGGGTCGGGGTTCAGCGGGTTGGCGTTGTCGGCGCCGCGCTGGGCGACCGTGCCGGTGATCTTCTGGAACGCCTTGCGACCCTTGTCCGAGAAGTCGAAGGTGACGTTCGGCTCGTTGCCCGCCCGCTGGTCGAAGTTCTGCTCCGGGTTCTTGATGTCCGTGCCCGAGAGGCCCGGGTTGTCGCGGATGATCCAGTAGGAATCCGGATCGGGCGCGCTGGGCGAAGGCTTCTCGCTCTGCAGCACGAGCACGCCGGGCTGGACCTCGATGATCTCCGCGTTCGCCTTCTCCTTGGCGCTCAGGCCGTCGAGCGCGTCGGCGCGCGACTCGCCGGGAATACCGTTGGCCAGCGGCTTGTGGGTGGTCTTGTCGAACGCGTAGAAGCGCGGGCCGGCCGCGGCCTGCGCGTTCTTCGGCACCGGGATCTCGCACTTGGAGGCCCGCTTGACGGCGTTGTAGAGGCCGGTGACAGGCTGCTGGCCGCCGTCGATCTCGGTGTCGTTGGTCTTGCAGTTCTCGTCGAGGACGTTCGCTTCCCAGTCGTAGAAGAAGAGCTGGGCGGTCGAGCCGACCTGCTTGGCGGCGCGCTCGGCGTCGGCGACGCCCGGCAGGTTGACCTCGATCTGGTCCTCGCCGGTCCGCGCGAGCTCCGGCTCGGACACGCCGAAGGCATCGACGCGATCGCGCATGATGTCCAGCGCGCGCTGGAGCGACTCACTGGTGACCTTCGTCTGTTTGGTCGGCTTGCCCTGGTAGACGAGCTGGACGCCGCCCTGGAGGTCGAGCCCGAGCTTGGTCTCCTTCTTCAACCCCGGGACGAACTCGATGATCAGCGAACCCGCGATCAGCCCGAGGACGATCAGCAGTACGAAGAGATGGCGGCGACGTTCGGACATCGGGGGGTGGTGCCGAGAACAGCCTACTTTGACGGCGTCAGCACGAGCAGGAGCCCGCCGTCGTCGTCATAGGCGGGAAAGAGGTCCGCCACGGCCTTCGCCGGCAGGTCGCCCTCGGCATTCACGGTGACGCCCTTGCCGAGCTGGCGGACGCCCCACTCGAGCACGGTGCCGACGTGGTCCTCCCCGCCCTCGAAGTCGAGGCCGAGCACCTCGCGCACCTCGCGGCCGATCACCCTCTCGTCGGAGAGGCCGGTCAGCTCGCGCGAGCCGCGGCCGCAGCCGATGATCCGGCCGGCCTGGTCGCACACGAAGAAGGCGGCGTTGGGCGCGGGGTAATAGTCGTCCAGCAGCTCGAACAAAAAGCCGAAGCCGCACTTCGAGCACCCCTTGGGGGTGTTGCGAAAGCCGGCCGTGCGCTCGGTGGCGGTCGAGCGGTGGCCACAGTTGGGGCAGATGAACAGGTGCGCCATTTCCGGTGAGAAGGGTAGAACGGCCATGCTAAGGAACCGCTCAGAAAAGGCTGGCCGCCTCCGCGGGCGGCTCGAGCCCGAGGTGGCGGAAGGCGCGCTCGGTGGCGCAGCGGCCGCGCGGCGTCCGCTTGAGCAGGCCGCGCTGGAGCAGGTAGGGCTCGTAGACGTCCTCGATCGTGTCCGACTCCTCGCCGACCGCGATGGCGAGCGTCGAGAGCCCGACGGGGCCGCCGCCGAAGTGCGTGCAGATGGCCGTGAGGATCTCTCGGTCCAGGCGATCCAGACCCTCGTGGTCGACCTCGAGGAGGTCGAGCGCGGCGCTCGCGGTCTCGGCGTCGATGTGGCCACTCCCATGGACCTCGGCAAAGTCGCGGACGCGCTTGAGCAGCCGGTTGGCGACGCGAGGGGTCCCGCGGCTGCGCTCGGCGATCGCGCGCGCGCCCGCCGACTCGATCTCGATCCCCAGGACGCGGGCGGAGCGGACGACGATGCGGGCCAGGTCGCCGGGGCCGTAGTGCTCGAGCCGGTGCTGGAGGCCGAAGCGGTCGCGCAGCGGCGTCGTGAGCAGCCCGGAGCGGGTCGTGGCGCCGATCAGCGTGAAGGGCGGGAGCTCGAGCGTGACGACGCGCGCGCCGGCGCCCGCGCCGACCGTGATCGGGAGCTGCCGGTCCTCCATGGCGGGATAGAACGTCTCCTCCACCGCGCGCGGGAGCCGGTGGATCTCGTCGACGAAGAACACGCTGCGGGGCTCGAGCGCGGTCAGGAAGGCGGCGATGTCGGCCTTGCGCTCGAGCGCGGGCCCGGCGGTCTGGATGAAGTCGACCTCGAGCTCGGCCGCCACGATCTGGGCGAGCGAGGTCTTGCCGAGGCCGGGCGGGCCGGCCAGCAGGACGTGGTCGAGCGCGTCGCCGCGGTTGCCGGCCGCGCGGATGGCGACCTCGAGCTGGCTCTTCAGCGCCTCCTGGCCGACGAACTCGTCGAGCCGGCGCGGGCGGAGGGAGACGTCGAGCTCGTCGTCGGGGCGGGTGACAGGCGTCTGGATGCGGTCGGCGTCGACCGCGGTGACCCCGGGCGTCCGGATCGGCTCGCTCATCGCCGCGACTCCTTCAGCGCGTGGGCGATCAGGGCCTCGGTCGTCTCCCCGGCGGCGCCGTCGAGCAGCTCGTCGGCCTCCTGGGGCGAGAAGCCGAGGCCGACCAGGCCGTCGCGGGCGAGCATCCGCGGGTCGTCGCCGCGGGCGATCACGATCGGGTCGTCGGCGGGCGCGGCGCCGACCTTCTCGCGCAGCTCGACCACGATCCGCTCGGCGGTGCGCTTGCCGACGCCCTGCACGGCCTGGAGGCGAGCCGTGTCCCCCGCCGCGACGGCCGAAAGCAGCTCCCGCGGCGAGCCGCCCGAGAGCACGGCGAGCGCGACCTTCGGCCCGACCGACTGCACCCCGATGAGGAGCAGGAACAGGTCACGCTCCGCCTCGGTGGCGAAGCCGTAGAGCAGCAGCGCGTCGTCACGCACGATCAGGTGCGTGTGGAGCGTGGCCGGCTTGCCCGCCGCGGGGACCTTGCCGAGCGTCTCGGCCGAGACGGCGAGCTTGTACCCGACGCCCCCGCAGGCGAGGACGACATGGTCCGGCCGGCGGACGGCGACCTCGCCGGTCAGGAGGGCGATCATCGGACGGCCCTCGCGCGGCGGTGCGACCCGACCGTGTCCCGATGGGAGAGCGCGCGGCGCATGGGCGCGGAGTTGGCGTGGCAGATCGCGACCGCGAGCGCGTCGGCGGCGTGGTCGGGCCGCGGCAGCTCCTCGAGCGACAGCAGCGTCTGGACCATCCGCTGCACCTGGTCCTTCGCGGCGCGGCCGGAGCCGCAGACCGCGCCCTTGATCTGCTGCGGCGTGTAGGACCAGCACGGGATGCCGCGCTGGCCGGCCGCCAGCAGCACCACGCCGCGCGCCTGGCCGACCGCGAGCGCCGAGCGGACGTTGGCGCCGAAGTACAGCTCCTCGACCGCGACCGCCTCGGGCCGGTGCTCGTCCAGCAGCTCGGATACGCGCGCGTGGATCGTGGCCAGCCGCGCGGCGGGGCCGGCGCTCGGAGAGGTCTGGACGACGCCGCCGTCGAGCGCCACCATCCGCCCGCCCTGGCGCGCGACGACGCCATAGCCCGTGTTGGCGGTGCCCGGATCGATGCCGACGACGATCATCCTCACGGGCGGGATTCTGTGCGGCGGGGCGGACGCCTCCCTCAGAACGTGATGCGGGCGCCGCCGAACGCCTGGTGCACGCGGCCGGAGATCTCCCCCGCCGCGCCCACCGTGATCTCCACCGCGTGGTAGAGCTGGCCGCGATCCTCGGGCCGTCCCTCGCCCGCCGCGCAGACGCCGCGGAAGTGCGAGCACAGCCCGCTCCCGCCGCCGCCCGAGGTCACGAAGTGCGTCCCGTCGCGGACGTGATGGTCGAACAGGAGCGCGTGCGCGCAGCACACGAGCGCGACCTCGTGCTCGCGCACCAGCGCGAGGAACTCGGGCTCACCGAGGTTGAAGCCCCACTCGGAGTGCGGCTCGAAATGCCCGTCGAAGGCCGGCGGGCAGTGCATGAGCACGATCTTGTGCGGCTCCTCGGCCGCCTCCAGCCGCTCGGCGAGGAAGGCGAGCGCCTCCTCGCGCGGGCCGGCGACCCCGTCGGCGTCCTCGACCGCGAGCTCCCCCACCCGTCCGGGCGCGGCGTCGAGCGCGAGGAAGCGCGTGTGCCCGTAGCCGAAGTCGAAGTTGCGCGGGCCGTGGATCTCCGCCCACGCCTCCGGGCCGCTCGGGTCGTCGAGGTCGTGGTTGCCGATCACGCACAGGTTCGGGACCGGCAGAGCCCCCACCCGGCGCAGGTACTCCTCGTGGCGTTCGCGCGTGCCGGGGCCCGCGAAGTCGCCGAGGTTGGCGAAGAAGACCGGCTCGAGCTCGGCGGTCTGCCGCAGCAGCTGGACGTAGATCGCCTCGGCGGTCGGGTCCGGCCAGGCGCCGCTGTCGCCGGCGACCACGAACGAGAACGGGTAGCGGACCGTCGCGGACTCGATCCGCGCCGCCATCTCCAGGTTGCGCTCAGGCACCCGGCAGCGAGGATCCGGCGAACGCGAAGAACCAGACACCGAACAGCAGCAGCGCGACCCCGACCGAGATCATCATCACGCTGTCGAGCACCGAGCGGCGGCGCTTGCGCTCGCGGTCGCCGCGCATCGACTTCATCCACGCCGCCTGCTGCGGCTTGCCGTCGTCGAGGCCGGTGATGCGCCCGTGGTAGCGGTCCAGCGAGCCGAGGAGCTTGCCGACCACGAACATCCCCACCGGCAGGCCGATGAGGATCAGCAGGTACGGGCCCATGCTCGGCTTCGACGACTCGGAGATGTGCGACGCGAGGTAGATCAGCCCGATCGGCACGCCCAGCCACATGATCACGCTGCCGATCGCCATCAGGGCGATCAGGAACAGCGAGAGCGGCGACCAGGTCGAGTGCGTGCGGGGTTGTGCGGAGGCTTCCACCGGAAGCCCTTTACCCCGCCACGCGCTCCAGAATCTCGGCGTCGACGTCGAAGTTCGCGTGCACGGTGTCGACGTCGTCCTGATCCTCGAGCGCCTCGATCAGGCGCAGGAGTTTGCCGGCGCCGTCCTCGTCGAGCGGGACGCGCGTCTTCGGCTGCTGGGCGATCTCGGCCGTCTCCAGCTCCACCCCGGCCGCCTCGAGCGACTCGCGCACCGCGGTCAGGTCGGCCGGCTCGCAGACGATCTCGTACACGTCGTCGTCGAGCGCGATGTCCTCCGCGCCCGCGTCGATCGCGACCATCAGGTCGTCCTCGGAGTAGCGCGAGGCGTCGACCACGACGATGCCCTTCTTGTCGAACAGGTAGGCGACCGAGCCCGGCTCGCCGAGGTTGCCGCCGCCCTTGGCGAAGATGTGGCGGACCTCGGAGCCCGTGCGGTTGCGGTTGTCCGTGACCGCCTCGACCAGCAGCGCGACGCCGCCCGGCCCGTAGCCCTCGTAGACGACGTCCTCGAGCGCGTCGACGTCGGCTCCCGCGCCGGTGCCCTTCGCGATCGCGCGCTCGATGTTGTCCTTGGGCATCGAGGCGTCGCGGGCCTTCTGGACGGCGAGCGCGAGCCGCGGGTTGCCCTCGACGTCTCCCCCGCCCTCCTTCGCCGCCACCGTGATCGCGCGCGCGAGCTTGGTGAACAGCTTGCCGCGGCGGGAGTCGACGATCGCCTTCTTGTGCTTGATCCCCGCCCATTTGGAGTGACCGGCCATGGCCTCAGAGGTTAGCTCTGCGCGCGATCGATCCACTTCGGCTGGCGCGGCGCCTGCCAGCCGTCGAGCCCGTCGAGCAGCTCGTCGAGGTGCTCGCTGACCAGCAGCGTCGCGCGGCTCTCGCGCGTGACGAAGCGCTCCTCGACCGCGTGGTCGAGGAACCGCACGAGGCCGTCGAAGTACCCGCGCACGTTGAACAGGCCGAGCGGCTTGGCGTGCAGGCCGAGCTGGTTCCAGGTGTAGACCTCGAACAGCTCCTCGAGCGTCCCGATCCCGCCGGGCAGCGCCACGAACGCGTCGGAGAGGTCGGCCATCAGCGCCTTGCGCTCATGCATCGACTCCACGACCCGCAGGTCGCCGAGCCCGGGGTGGGCGATCTCGCGGTCGACGAGCGACTGCGGGATCACGCCGATCACGTGCCCGGCGCCTTCCATCGCGGCGTCGGCCACCGCGCCCATCAGCCCGACGCTCGCGCCGCCGTAGACGAGCTCAATGCCGCGCTCGGCGAGCCGGTGGCCGAGGTCGGTGGCGGCGGCGCGGTAGGCGAGGTCGCCGCCCGGGCTCGAGCCCGAGAAGACGCAGACGCGCTTCACGCCTGGAACTTCTTGGACCGCCAGATGCCCCGGCGGTGCAGGACCAGGCGTGCGCCGGCCCCGAGCGACTTCACTCCGTAGACGACGCCCTGCCGGAACGACACCGACGACGCCTCGTTGTTGTAGATCGTCGCGCACGGCACCTCGTGGAAGCGGAAGCCGAAGTGCGCGGCCTGCATCAGCAGCTCGGTGTCGAACGCGAAGTCGAGCGAGTTGCGCAGGAACGGCACCTCGAGCAGCAGCTTGCGCGAGAACGCGCGGTAGCCGGTGTGGAGCTCCGACAGCTCGGTGCCCATGAGGCGGTTCTCGGACTCGGTGAGGAAGCGGTTGGCCGCGCGCTTCCACCACGGCATGCCGCCCTTGCGCGCGCCGTCGGGGTCGAGGAAGCGCGAGCCGAGCACGATGTCGGCCCGGCCGGCCACGATCGGCTCGACGAGCTTCGGGATGATCCCCGGCTCGTACTGGCCGTCGGGGTGCAGCATCACGACCACGTCGGCGTCGCGCTGGAGCGCCTCGAGGTAGCACGTCTTCTGGTTGCCGCCGTAGCCGACGTTGTGCGGGTGCCAGACCACGTGCAGCGGCAGCTTGCGGGCGAGCTCGACGGTCTCGTCGGTCGAGGAGTCGTCGACCAGGATGATCTCGTCGACCCACGCCTTGGGGATGCCGTCGAACGTCGCCTCGAGCGTCTTGGCGGCGTTGCGCGCGGGCATGACGACGATCACCTTGGCGTCGCCCTTGCCGGCCGGGGTGGCCGGGAGTGTGGTCTCATGCGTCTCGAGCATGCGGGAGGCGGCAGCGTATCCTGCGCCGCCTTGCCCACTTACCCGCCTCCCGAGATCTTCAAGGCCTACGACGTGCGCGGCCTTTACGGCGAGCAGATCGACGGGGACGTGGCGGAGGGGATCGGGCGGGCGTTCGCGCACGTGCTCGGCGGCCTCGCCGGCAAGCCCACGGGCGAACTGCGGGTCGGCCTCGGGCGGGACATGCGGCTCACCGCGCCCGAGCTTGCGGCGCGCTACCGGGCCGGGATGGTCGCCGAGGGCGCGCACGTGCTCGACGCCGGGATGGTCGGCACCGAGATGCTCTATTACCTCGTCGGCTCGCGCCACCTCGACGGCGGGCTGATGTGCACCGCCTCGCACAACCCGAAGGCCTACACGGGCGCGAAGCTGGTGGAGCGCGGGGCGGTCGCGCTGAGCGGGGACAGCGGGATCGGCGAGATCGCGGCGCTGCTCGCGGACGGTCTGCCCGAGGCGCCCGGCGGGGGCAGCGCCGAGGACGTGGATGTCTCCGCAGAGTTCCAGGACGCGGCGCTGAAGTTCATCGACGCCGCGCACATCCGGCCGTGCAAGGTCGTGCTCGACGGCGGCAACGGCATGGCCGGCCCGATGGTCGGCCCGATCCTCGAGCGGCTCGACGGGCTCTCACTGGTGCCCACGTACTGGGAGCCGGACGGCGAGTTCCCCGACCACGAGCCGAACCCGCTGCTGCCGGAGAACCGCGAGTTCATCATCCGCAAGGTTCGCGAGGAGGGCGCCGACCTCGGCATCGCCTGGGACGGCGACGCCGACCGCTGCTTCTTCATCGACGAGACCGGCGAGTTCGTGCCGGGCGACTTCCTCACCGCGCTGCTGGCCGAGTCGGTCCTGCAGAAGCGCCCCGGCGCGGAGATCCTCTACGACATCCGCGCCTCGCGGGCGGTCGCCGACACCGTCGAGGCGGCGGGCGGGCGCGCGCTGGTCAACCGCGTCGGCCACGCGTTCTTCAAGACCCGCATGCGCGACGAGGGCGGCGCGTTCGGCGGCGAGGTCTCCGGCCACTACTACTTCGCCGACTTCTACAACGCCGACTCCGGCACGATCCCGGCGCTGCTGATCCTCGAGCTGCTGGGCCAGAAGGGCGCGACGATGTCCGAGCTGCTCGCGCCGTACCGCTCGAAGTACTTCATCTCCGGCGAGATCAACTCCGAGGTCGAGGACCAGGCCGGGAAGATGGCCGCGATCAAGGAGCGCTACGCCGACGCCGACCAGCGCGAGCTCGACGGCATCTCGGTCGACTACGACGACTGGCACTTCAACGTGCGGCCGTCGAACACCGAGCCGCTGCTGCGCCTCACGCTCGAGTCGCTCGTCTCCGAGGAGGACATGGAGGCGAAGCGAGACGAGGTCCTGCGCCTCATCCGCTCGTGATCCGCACGCTGTCGATCCCCACGCCGTTCATGGTGGGCCGGGTCAACTGCTACCTGATCGAGGACGACCCGCTGACGCTGGTCGACGTCGGGCCGAACTCGGGCAAGGCGCTGGACGAGCTCGAGCGGGCGCTGGACGATCTCGGCCACCGGATCGAGGACCTGCAGCGGATCGTCATCACCCACCAGCACATCGACCACCTCGGGCTGGTCGGCATCCTCGCCCGCCGCTCGGAGGCCGAGGTCTGCGCACTCAACTTCCTCGCGCCGTTGATCGAGAACTTCGCGGACCATGCCGAGCGCGATGACGAGCTCGCCGAGGCGCTGATGCTGCGCCACGGGATCCCGCGCGACGTGGTGACCGCGCTGCGCTCGGTGTCGCGCTCGTTCCGCGCCTGGGGCGGCTCGACCAAGGTGACGACGCCCCTGACCGACGGCGGCGAGCTCGCGTTCGCGGGCCGCACGATGCAGGTGCTCCACCGGCCCGGCCACTCCCCCAGCGACACGCTCTTCCACGACCGCCAGTCGGGCGAGGTCATCGGCGGCGACCACCTGATCGGCCACATCTCCTCCAACCCGCTGATCTCGCGGCCGCTGGGCGGCAAGTCCGGCGAGCCCGGCGGCGGCCGCCCGCGAGCGCTGATCACCTACATGCGCTCGATGCGGGAGACGCGCGAGATGGAGGGCGTGAGCGTGATCCTCCCTGGCCACGGCGACCCGGTCACAGACCACGTGAAGCTGATCGACGAGCGGTTCGCGTTGCACGATCGCCGCGCGCGGAAGATCGGCGGCCTGATCGAGGAGCGCCCGCGCTCGGCCTACGAGATCGCGCAGTCGCTGTGGGGCAACGTCGCGGTCACCCAGGCCTACCTCACGCTGTGCGAGGTGCTCGGCCACGTGGATCTGCTGCTCGAGGAGGGCAGCGTGGTCGAGCAGGAGGATGACGATCCCGCCCGGATCGTGCGCTTCCGCTCGGCCTAGAACCCTGGCGTCCGCGGCAGCGCGGAATGAACGTCAACGGCGGGCATTGAGTGGGTGGGTTCGGGCGGAAACCGCCTCCCTACCCAGCCGCCGTTGCCGTTCGCCGGCGGATCAGGCCTCGATCTCGGCGAGGTGGTCGACGTTCGCCGGTGCGCTCGTCGGCGGCGACGGCGATCTTCATGGAGGCCAAGGTATCGTCAGCCGGGTGGTCGAGGAGAGCGCGCTGGAGCAGGAGCTGTTCGCGGTCGGCGAGAAGCTGGCCGCCGCGCTCCCGCGCACCTCGCGCAACCCGCTGAAGGCGGCCGACGAGAAGGCGATGGAGCTCGCGTCGAAGGACGCCGAGCTGAAGGCCGCGCTGTTCCGCTTCGTCGACGTCGTGCCGGCCTGCCGCAACCTCGACGACCTGGCGCGCCACCTGACCGGCTTCCTCGGCGAGGTCGGCGAGCCGGCGCCGCCGATCAGCGCGGCGATGAAGATGGGCTCGAGCCGCGCCGGGCGCACGGCGCTGGGCGCCGCCGCCGCCGGCGGCGTCAAGCACATGGCGCATCGCTTCATCGTCGGCGAGTCGCCGAAGGAGGCGCTCGGCGTGTTCCGCGACCTGTGGAAGGACGGCGTCGCCTCCTCCGTCGACCTGCTCGGCGAGGCGACAGTCACCCAGGGCGAGGCACAACGCTACGCGGAGCGCTGCGACGAGGCGCTCGCCACGCTCGTCGAGTCGATGCGCGGCTGGCCCGCTCGCCCGCACCTCGAGACCGACTCGTTCGGCCCGCTCCCGCGCGCGAACCTGAGCGTGAAGGTCTCGGCGCTCACGCCGCTGATGAAGCCCGACGCCCCGCTGCGCGGCCAGCGCGACGCGGCGCAACGGCTGCGCGGCCTGCTGCGCCGCGCCCACGAGCTCGGCGCGCACCTGCACATCGACATGGAGTCGCTGGACTCACGCGACGCGGTGCTCGAGCTGATCCTCTCCCTGCTCGCGGAGGAGGAGTTCCGCGCGGGCCCGTCGGCGGGCGTGGTCCTGCAGGCCTACCTGCGCGACTCGCCCGCGACGCTGGACACGATCGTCGAGTGGATCAACGCGGCCGGCGCGCAGCGCGCCCATCCGCTGACCGTCCGGCTGGTCAAGGGCGCCTACTGGGACCACGAGATCGTCGAGGCCGTGCAGCACGGCTGGCAGCCGCCGGTGTTCGAGGTCAAGGCCGACTCCGACCTCAACTTCGAGTTCCTCACCCGCGGCCTGATCGACCACCACGCCGACGGCTGTGGGCTGCGGCCGGCGATCGCCTCGCACAACCTGCGCTCGGTCGCGCACGCGATCGCCTACAACCGGCTGACCGGCGGCGACGACGCCGATGTCGAGATGCAGATCCTGCGCGGGCTCGGCGACCCGCTGCAGACCGCGATCGCCGCCCAGGGCCTGCGTGTCCGCGCCTACTGCCCGGTCGGCGACCTCGTGGCCGGCATGGCCTACCTCGTGCGGCGGCTGCTCGAGAACACGTCGAACGACTCGTTCCTGCAGGAGCAGGCGCGCGGCGCGGCGATCTCGGAGCTGCTGGCCAAGCCGGAGCCGAGCACGGCGTGAAGGAGTTCAAGAACGAGCCGATCCTCGAGCTGCGGCGGGCGCCGATCCGCGCGCAGCTGGCGGGCGCGCTGCAGGAGCACGACGCCCGGCCGCCGGTGCGCGTGCCGGTGTGGGTGGGCAACGAGCGGCGCGAGGGCGACGAGCTGATCTCCACCGACCCCGGCTCCCCTGACCGCGTCGTCGCCGAGGCCGCCTCCGCCACGCCGGACGAGGTCGAGGCCGCGCTGGCGCTGGCCGCCAAGGAGCGGACGTGGGCGAACACGCCGGCCGAGCAGCGCGCCGAGGTCCTGCTCGCCGCCGCCGACTGGCTGCGGCAGCGGCGGCTCGAGGTCGCCGCGCTGGAGGTCCGCGAGGCCGCCAAGCCGTGGCCGGAGGCCGACGCCGACGTCTGCGAGGCGATCGACTTCCTCGAGTACTACGCGCGCGGTGCGGTCGACCTCGCGCAGGGCGCTCCCCTGCTCCAGGTGCCGGGCGAGCGCAACGAGCTGCGCTACACGCCGCGCGGCGTCGTGGCGGTCATCTCGCCGTGGAACTTCCCGGTCGCGATCCCGCTCGGCATGACCGCCGCCGGCCTCGCCACCGGCAACGCGGTGATCCTCAAGCCGGCCGAGCAGACGCCGGGCTGCGCGGCGCTGCTGGTCCAGGCGCTGCGTGAGTCGGGCGTGCCGCCGGACGCGCTCGCGCTGCTGCCGGGCGAGGGTGACGTCGGCGCCGCGCTGGTCAAGGACCTGCGCGTCCACACGATCGCCTTCACCGGCTCCAACAAGGTCGGGCTCGAGATCGTCCGGACCGCCGCCGAGGTGCCCGAGGGCCAGCGCCACCTCAAGCGCGTGGTGGCGGAGATGGGCGGCAAGAACGCGGTGATCGTCGACTCCGACGCCGACCTCGACGAGGTCGTCCCCGCGGTCGTCGCGAGCGCGTTCGTGTTCGCGGGCCAGAAGTGCTCGGCCGCGGCGCGGGTGCTCGCCCACGAGTCGATCCACGACGCATTGGTCGACCGGCTCGCGGGCGCGGTCGAGGTGCTCCAGGTCGGCCAGGCGTCCGAGCTCGACACCGACGTGCCGCCCGTGATCGAGCAGGAGGCGCAGGAGCGCGTCGCGCGCTACGCCGCCGAGGCGGAGAAGAACGGGCGGATCGCGGCGCAGGCGCGCGAGGTGCCCGACCGCGGCTGGTTCGCCACCCCGACGCTGGCCGCCGACCTGCCCGCCGACTCGCCGGTCATCAACGAGGAGATCTTCGGGCCGCTGCTGGCGGTCGAGCGGGTCAAGGACGTCGAGGCCGCCTGCGACGCGCTCGACCGCTCGCCCTTCGCTCTGACCGCCGGCCTGTTCGCCCGCAACCCGGACACCGTCGAGTACGTCGAGGCGCGGGTGCCGGTCGGCAACCTCTACGTCAACCGCTCGATCACCGGCGCGATGGTCGCCCGCCAGCCGTTCGGCGGCAACCGGCTCTCCGGCACGGGCACCAAGGCGGGCGGCCCGGGCTACCTGCTCCAGTTCGTCGAGCCGCGCGTGGTGACCGAGAACACCATGCGGCACGGCCTCGTGGTCTAAAAGGCTGCCCTTCGGGCCCCGCGCGGCCCGGTACGGTGGCGCTCGTGAAGGAGCACGCCGGGCAGGAGCGCCAGCCGGAGGGCGAAGCGAGGGAGCGCGCGCCGGCGATGGCCGCGCCCGCGGCCGCGATCCTCGCCCTGCAGCGCAGCGCCGGCAACGCGGCCGTGACCCGCATGCTCGCCCGCGCGCCCGGCGACGCCCCGATCATGCTGCCGGGCCTCAACACGCCCTACACGCCGGGCCCGAACAGCTCGCTCGGCCTGGGCCAGGTGCCCGTGGGCGTGCAGATGGCGGTCGACCGGTACCTCGACGACCACACCGCCAACATCCTCGAGCGGGTGATGGCCGGGACGATCTCGGTGCCCGAGATGGTCGCCGAGCTGCGCCAGAAGGTTCCGCAGGCGGCCACCGTCGACGCGTCCGCGATCGCGGGCCTGGTGGGCAGCCACCGCTTCTCGAACGCGACGCTCCACATCCCCGACGCGCGCGGGAAGGTCGACGCGAGCGGGCTGACCAAGCAGGCCGAGGCCTCGATCGCCAACGCGCTGCCGTCGGTGCCGACCTCGGTCACCCTCCGCGGCTCCGCCGGCTCACTCACGCTCTCGATCTCCGGCGTGAAGCTCCAGACGGCGAAGGACGGCGTGCACATCACCGCCGAGGCCGGCAAGGACGGCCCGTCGGTCGAGGCCAAGAAGGGCGACGTGAGCGCCGGCGCGAGCGCGAAGTGGGACGGCTCGGAGTTCGGCATCAAGACCCAGGTCAAGGACGCCAAGCTCGACGGCAAGGTCTCCAAGGACCCCGCCAAGGGCTGGAGCTGGTCGGCCGGCCTCGTCATGCCGCTGTGGGGCTCGGAGATCGACGTCGTCCCCGACCTCGCCAAGGTCGTCTCCGACGCCCAGGACGCGATCGGCGAGAGCATCGCCTACATCCAGGGCGGCGGCAGCCCGAAGGACTCCTACGTCACCGACCGCCTGGCCAAGATCAAGCCGGCGATCGACGCCGCGCAGCGCACCGCCGGGGCGAACAAGGGCCCGTCGGCGACGCTGCGCGCGAGCGTCGGCGGCGGCGCGGGAGGCCTCACCGCGGGGCTGACGCTCACCGTTGAGTTCTGATGGGTAAGACGAAGGGGTTCCCCAAGAAAGGAGCCCCTCATGGGCGATGGAGCTGGCGATGACGCGAAGGGCCGCCTCAAGAAGGCCGGCGGCGAGATCACGGGCGACGACTCGCTGAAGCGCGAGGGCGAGGTCGACAAGGCGTCCGGCAAGGTCAAGGACGCGGTCGGCGGAGCGTCCGACAAGGTCAAGGACGTCGTCGGCAAGGACTAGCTGCGCAGCGCTGCGGCGCTCAGCGCCGCAGCGCGAGCCGCCGCGCCGGCGGGCGGCGGAAGCTCTGCTGATTCAGCGCGGCGTTGACGCCGATCAGCGCCGCTTCGGCGGCGAGGCTCGCCGCGCCCAGCGCGTTGAGCCGCCGCTTGCGCCGGGTCGCGCCGGCCGAGGCGCTGTCGGCGGTGTGGTCGCCGTCGCGCAGCGGCACCGCGCCGCCCGGAGCATCGCGGGAGAAGCGCACGCCCTCGACTGCGGTCGCCACGCCGGTGAGCGCGACAACGCCGACCAGCACGTCCTTCGCCCGCGCCAGCCGGCGCTCGGGCGGGGAGAGCCGGCGGTCCTCCGCCTCGGCGGCGCGCGCGCCCGCCCAACCGCCCGCGACGGCGAGCAGCGACAGCGAGTTGATCGTCCCGTAGCGCCGCCACGCCGCGTTGACGAGGGCGCCGCGCTCGCGCTCGTCGGAGATCGACGTCACGGACGGGTGCAGGGCGAGCCTGCCGAAGAGGTTGCCGCCGAGCAGGCCCGCGAGGCCGAGGTCGTGGGCGGCGCGGCCGACCTGCGAGAGGACGAGCGGAGGTGCAGGTATGGAAGCCATTTCCTGGGCTTAGCCGTGCGAAGACTGACCCAAACAAACACCGAAGGGGTAACGGCGCACCTTCTCGCGCTGCCACCCGTTAGCTCAGGTGAGGCGCGTGGTGCTGGAGGCACCGCGCGCCCCGATCCGCCCCGGCCTGCCCCGGGGTGGTGCAGGGTGGCGTGCGACCCGGCGGCCAGGACGGCCGCGGGCGCATCGCCGCTGCTCAGACCAGGCGGCGCCGCCGCCACACCACGACGCCGGCGAGCAGCCCGACGGCGGCGAGCGCGCCGCCGCCCAGCGCCGACTCGCGCCAGTCGCACTCGCCGACCGCGTTGCAGCGGCCCGCCATGCAGCCCCGGGCCGAGGCGGCGAACGCCGCCGGGTCACCCCAGCGCACGCCCTGGAAGGCCGGCCCGCGGGGGCTCGACTGCTCGAACGGCAGCCGCGCGCGGCTCGCGCCCCAGCGCCCGGTGAAGCGCATCCAACTCGGCAGGTCCGCGGCGATCACCACCAGCCGCGGGCGGATCACGCTGCCGTCCCCGCGCGCCTCGTCGTTGGGATCGGGGAACGTGCGGTCGCGCACCCCGGGGCGGAAGTAGGCCGCGTGCGAGCCGTTGGCGAGGTAGGCGACCGGCCCGGCACCGCGCGTGCGCACCTCCGGCCAGCCGCAGCGCTCGCCGCCGCTGTGTTGCGCGTAGACCGCCTCGACGGGCTGCTCGGCGCGGTCGACCCGCACCTGCACGAGCTCCCAGTCGCCGGCGTGGCGCCCCGTCCGCAGCACGCCGCGGTCCTGCCGGTTGAACTCGTGCCAGCGCCAGTACTGGAGCCAGCGTCCGCCGGCCGGCGCCGCCACCGCGCGGCCGTACGAAGCAGGTGGCGAGTCGGCGACGCCCGCCACCGGGTCGCGCTCCTGCGCATCGTGGATGTAGACCGGACGGAAATGCTCGAGCAGCGCGGTGTCGTCGGCCCGCGCGACCGCCGGGCTCAGCAGGCTCAGCGCGAGCGCCGCTACAAGTGCGCGCGATCGTTCCAGGTCGTCAGCGACCAGCCGGGCAGCGGGATTCCGTCCATGACGCGCTCATCGTCGTAGGTGAAGATCGAGATGCCGGTGTTCGCGTGCCGGAGGGCGTAGAGGCCGGGCAGGTGGCCGGGCGCGAAGTCGTCCTCGAACATGATCAGCCCGAGCAGGAAGTGGAGGACGTCGTGGTGGCTGACCACGAGGACGCGCTCGGCGTCCATGGCCTCCAGGCGGGCCCGGGCGCGCGACACGCGAGCGACGATCTCCGCGAACGACTCCGCGCCGGGGGGGGACTCGTCCGGCGCCGCATCTGGCATCCAGGTCAGCGTCGCGTGCTCCGCGCGGGTGTCGCGGCTGGCGTGGTACGCGTCGGACTGGACGACCTCGAACAGGTCGTCGTCGGTGCTCACCGGCAGGTCGAGCGCCTCGCCGATCGCCGCGGCGGTCTCCTGCGCGCGGCGCATGGGGCTCGCCACGATCGCCTGCAGCGCCTCGTCGCGCAGCCGCTCCGCGAGCCCGCGCGCCTGCGCCCAGCCGTGCTCGGTCAGGCGATCACCGCCGTCATCCGGTTGCGCGCCGCCGCGGTCGAACACGTTCGCCGCGGACTCGCCGTGGCGCACGAAGAAGAACTCCCGGCTCAGGCGCGCGCCCCGACCTGCGTGAGGAACAGCTCGTGCACGCGGCGCTCGCCCGCGATCTCGGGGTGGAAGGAGATCACGAGCATGTTGTCCTGGCGCGCGGCGACCGGGTGGCCGTCGACGGAGGCGAGGATCTCGACCTCCTCCCCCGCGTCGGCGATCCAGGGCGCGCGGATGAACACCGCGCGCACCGGCGGGCCGTCGATGCCGGGGATGCGCAGGTCGGCTTCGAAGGAGCGGATCTGGCGGCCGAACGCGTTGCGGTGGCAGGTGTAGTCGGCCAGGCCGAGGTGCTCGCGGTCGAGCATGATCATCCCCGCGCAGGTGCCGAGCACGGGCTTGCCGCTGCGGACGAACTCGCGCAGCGGATCCGCCAGCCCCTCGCGCTCGATCCCGAGCGTCATCGTGGTCGACTCGCCGCCGGGCATCACGAGCCCGTCGAGCCCCTCGAGGTCACGCGGCACGCGCACCTCGCGCGGCTCGGCGCCGAGCTCGCGCAGGAGCCGCTCGTGGGCCTCGAAGTCGCCCTGCAGCGCCAGGACGCCGACGAGCGGCGCTGCCACTACCAGCCCCGGTTGGCGAGGAGCTGCTGCTCCTCGAGCTTGCGCGTCTCCAGCGAGAGCATGGCCGTGCCGAGGCCCTCGGACGCGCGGGCGACCCGGTCGGGGTCCTGGAAGTGGGTGGTCGCCTCGACGATCGCCTGGGCGCGCGTCGCGGGATCCTCCGACTTGAAGATGCCGGAGCCGACGAAGTTGCCCTCGGCGCCAAGCTGCATCATCAGCGCGGCGTCGGCCGGGGTGGCGATGCCGCCGGCGCAGAACAGGACGACCGGCAGCTTGCCGGCCTTGGCCACGCTGCGGACGAGGTCGAGCGGCGCCTGCAGCTCCTTGGCGGCGGTGGCGAGCTCGGAGTCGTCGAGCGACGCGATCCGCTTGATCTCGCCGGAGATCTTGCGCATGTGGCGCACGGCCTCGACGATGTCGCCCGTCCCGGCCTCGCCCTTGGAGCGGATCATCGCCGCGCCCTCCGCGATCCGGCGCAGCGCCTCGCCGAGGTTGGTGGCGCCGCACACGAACGGGATCTTGAACGCCCACTTGTCGATGTGGTTGGCCTCGTCGGCGGGCGTGAGGACCTCGGACTCGTCGACGTAGTCGACCTCGAGCGCCTCCAGCACCTGGGCCTCGACGAAGTGGCCGATGCGGGCCTTCGCCATCACCGGGATCGTCACGGCCTCCTGGATCCCCTTGATGAGGATCGGGTCCGACATGCGCGCGACGCCGCCGTCACGGCGGATGTCGGCGGGGACGCGCTCGAGGGCCATGACGGCAGCCGCCCCGGCGTCCTCGGCGATCTTGGCCTGCTCTGCGTTGACGACGTCCATGATGACGCCGCCCTTGAGCATCTCGGCCAGCCCGGCCTTGACGCGGAAAGTCGACTCGTCGCGCATGCCAGCCATGGTAGCCGTGCCCGAGGGCGAAGCCCGGTGGTGAGCCCCCCGGGCGAGACAGTGGCAGGGCGGTTAGCCGCTCTGTACAGACTTACTTGAGGCGGAACGCCCGGATGCGGTCGTCGTACTGCGCCGCGTCGCGTGCGTAGACCCCGTAGGCCAGCGCCTGGAGGATCGAGAGCAGGCCGACGTGCGAGCGCACGAAGGCCGGCGAGTTCGAGGAGTAATAGAGCGTGCGGTCCGCGAGCTTGGAGACCTCGGAGAGCGTCGCGTCGACGATCGCCAGCGTCGCCGCCTTGCGGTGGCGGGCGATCTTCATCGCGCGCACGACCAGCGGATGCGGGCGGCCGGCGCTCAGGCCGATCACGAGCGTCTCGGAGTCGATGCGGCCGAGGCGGGAGAGCGCCTCCTGCGACGGCGAGGCGGCGATCTCCGCACGCACGTCGAGCAGCATCAGCAGGTGGCGGAGGTAGGAGGCGAAGAACGCCATCTGGTCCGTGCCGGCGATCAGCACCTTCTCGTGGGTCGCGATCGCCTCGATGGCGGCGTCGACCTGCGAGCGCGAGACCTTGCGCGCGGTCTCCTCCACGTTGACGTGGTCGGCGGCGACGGCGGACTCGAACGCGCTCTGGTCGAGCGAGAACAGCGGCTCGGCGCTCTTCTGCCCGTTGGTCGGGTCGGCAGCGCGGTGCAGGTGCCGGTACTCCTCGCGGGCGGCCTCCTGGAGCTCCGGGAAGCCCTCGAAGCCCAGCGCCTGCGAGAAGCGCACGACGGTGGAAGATGACGTGCTCGCGCGGCGCGCGAGCTCCTCGGCCGTATGGAAAGCCACCTCGTCGAGGTGGTCGACGACGTACTGCGCGACGTCCTTCTGGGACCGCGAGAACTCGTCGAAGCGGGAGGAGATGTAGGCCGACAGGGTCTGGTGACCCTGGGCGGCGGGGGGCATGGTCGCGGTCCTTGGCATGTGCGACCCCCGATTCGACGCCGTGCGCTCGGACTCCTCCCTCGTAACCTGAGCCGGGTCATGGAACGCCTCCCCACCCGGCTCGACGGGCTCGTCCTGCTCGCGCCCACCGTGCACGGCGACGAGCGCGGCTTCTTCCTCGAGACCTATCGCCAGGACGCATGGGCGCGGCACGGTGTGCCGACCACCTTCGTCCAGGACAACCAATCGCGCTCGCGGCGCGGCACGCTCCGCGGCATCCACTTCCAGACCCACCCCGGCCAGGGCAAGCTCGTGCGGGTCGCGCGCGGGCGCGTGCTCGACGTCGCGGTCGACCTGCGGCGCGGCTCCTCGACGTTCGGGGAGTGGGAGTCGTTCGAGCTCGACGACGTCCACGGGCGCCAGCTGTGGATCCCGGTCGGCTTCGGGCACGGCTTCTGCGTGCTGTCCGACGAGGCCGACTTCGTCTACAAGTGCACCAACTACTACGACGCGGCCACCGAGAGCGGCATCTCGTTCGCCGACCCCGACGTCGGGATCGAGTGGCCGCGGGCGGTCGAGCTGCTCTTCAGCGATCGTGACCGCGACGCCCCGCGGCTGGCCGAGATCGCCGGCGAGCTGCCCTTCACCTTTGGCGGCTGACGGGCGCTTCGCACCGAGCCCGACGGGGACGCTGCACCTCGGCAACCTGCGCACGGCGCTGCTGGCGTGGCTGTTCGCGCGCTCGGCGGGCGCGCGGTTCCTGGTGCGGATGGAGGACCTCGACCCGGGGCGGGTGCGGATGGACTCGGCGCGCGAGCAGCTCGAGGACCTGGCCGCGATCGGGCTCGACTGGGACGGCGAGGTGCTGTGGCAGTCGTCGCGGGCCGGGGCCTACGAAGCCGCGATCGACCGGCTGCGGGCCGAGGATCGCGTCTACGAGTGCTTCTGCACGCGGGCGGAGATCCGCGCGGCGTCCTCCGCCCCCCACGGGCCGCTGCCCGAGGGCTACTACCCCGGCACGTGCCTGCGGCTGACCGACAGCGAGCGCCGGCGCAAGCGCGCGGGCGGGCGGCCGCCGGCGCTGCGGCTGCGGGCCGGTGCGGAGCGTGTCCAGTTCTCGGATCGTTTGCTCGGGCGCTACGAGATGGCCGTCGATGACTTCGTCGTGCGGCGGAACGACGGCGCGGCGGCGTACAACCTGGCGGTCATGGTCGACGACGCGGCGCAGGGCATCGGCGAGGTCGTGCGGGGCGCGGATCTGCTCGACTCGACGCCGCGGCAGGTCCTGCTGGCGCGGCGGCTCGGGCTGCCTGAGCCGTCGTGGGCGCACGTGCCGCTGGTGCTGGGGCGCGACGGGGCGCGGCTGGCGAAGCGGCACGGGTCGGTGACGCTGCGCGAGGTGGACGCCGGCGCGGCGGTGCGGTGGATGGCTCGGTCGCTGGGGTTCGAGCGGGCTTCGACGGCGGCCGAGATGCTCGAGGCGTTCGATCCGGCGCGGCTGCCGCGAGAGCCGACGGTCTTCACCGGCGTGTGATGGAGCGGCGGATCGGGCCGTTCTTCGCGGTGCTCGTCTCGCTGTTGGGCGGCGCGCTGCTGATGATCGCGGTGATCGTGTTCGTGTTCTACGGCTACTGCGAGGACTACTGCGACAAGCCACCGCGCTCAGACTGGAAGGCGTTCACGGCGGCGCTGCCATGGGCGCTCGGCGCGCTCGGCGTGATGACCAGCGCGGTGGCCCTCTTCATGATCGGGCCGCCGGAGCGCCGGCCCGGCTTCTGGCGCGCGTGCGGCGTGGCGGTCGTCTCGTGCGTGATCTTCTGCGCGGCGTTCGTCGCGTTCGCGTGGCTCGTGCTGCGCAAGCACGAAGGCGCCGCGTGGGCGGTCGGGGTGCCCGCGGTGCTCGCGTGGGAGTGGCTGACCGCGGTGGTCGCTCGGCGCTTCGCGCTTCGCGCTTGAGGGGCTGCTAGTTCTGAATAGGTGCCTGTCGCGCTCTCGCTGGCGGGCGGGTTCGCGGTCGGCTTCGCACTGAGGGCGTCGCTCCAGCGGTACTTCGCCGTCGCCTTCCGGACGCAATTCGCCCTGGGGATCGGGTCGCTCGCCGTGCTCGCGGGCTGGGCCTACCAGGGCGGCGTGAGCGACGTGATCGCGCTGGGCGTGCTGCTGGCGGCGCAGATCTCGTCGGTGTTGCTCGGCGCGTGGCTGTTCCGGCACCGCCGCGAGGGGCCGATCCTCGCGTTCGGGATGTTCGGCAACCCGACGATGTGGTCGCTGCCGATCGCGGCGGCCGGGTTCGGGGCACGGGCGGCGGTGGTGCTCGCCGCCTACGACATGCTCACGCAGCCGCGGATCGCCCTCGGCGTGCGGCTGCTGCGCCGGCGGGCGCCGATCCCGCAGCGGGCGAAGACCGCGCTGACCGACTACGCGCCGATGGCCGGCGCGGTGGCCGGCGTCGTGCTGGGGCGCTTCGTCGAGACGCCCTCCTCGCTCCCGGACGTGGTGACGATCGCGGGGACGGTGCTGGCAGCGTCGAGCGCGGCGCTGCTCGGCCTGGCCTGGCCCGGCGGGCGCTGGCTGCGGCGGCCGGAGCTGGGGCTGGCCGCGAAGGCGCTCGCGCTGCACCTGACGTTCGTTCCGGGCGTGCTGCTGGCGGCGTCGCTGGCCGGGCTGGCGATCCCGCCGGTGCTGTGGGTGCTCGTGCTCGGGCCGTTCCCGATGGCGACGCTGTCGTTCGCGCGGCTGTACGGGTTCTCGGGCCGCCAGGCCGCGAGCGGGCTCGCGCTCAGCACGCTGGTGGCGGTGGCGTTGCTGCCGCTCGCGCTGACGCTACCTTGAGCCGCGCCGTGGCTCGAGGACCTTTCGCAGTACCGGGCGGCGAGCGCGAACATGCAGGTCGTCGTCGACGTCGAGCAGGACGACAAGCTGCTGCCGTCGTTCATCCGCGGCGAGCGGACGCTGTTCGTGGCGGCGGGGACGGTCGACGCGGCGGTCGACTTCTCGGGGCTCTCGAAGGATCCGGACGCGGTGAAGGTCTCCGACGACCGGAAGGCCGTGACGATCACGCTGCCGGCGGCGACGCTGACCGAGGCCCGGCTCGACCCGTCGCGCTCGCGCGTCTACGACCGCGACCGAGGGATCACCAACCGCGTCGAGGACGTCTTCTCGGACAACCCGGGCGACGAGCAGCCGCTGTACGAGCTCGCGACGCGGAAGCTCTCGGACGCGGCGAAGGCCGACCCGGAACTGCGCAAGCGGGCGCAGGAGAACACCCAGCACATGCTCGAGGGGATGATGCGCGGGCTGGGCTTCGAGCAGGTGACGGTGCGGTTCCAGCCCGCGAGCTAGAGGATGCTGGACAGGATCAGGACGAGCGTGACCAGCAGGAACGCGAGCAGGAGGACGGCCGCGACGCGGAGCAACCACGAGGGCGACTCGCGGGTACGGCGCGGGGCGGTCCGGGCCGCGGTGCGCCGGGCGGCCGCCGTGCGCGGGGCGACCGCGGTGGGCGTGGCGGTGTGGCGGTCGCCGTTCTTCGAGCCCTGATCCTCGTCGCGCGCGCCGGTGATCGAGCCGACCCAGTCGCTGACCTTGTCGGCGATGCTGACGGCCGGTTCGGCCTCGGGAGCGCGCTTCGCGGTCCGCTCGGCCGGGCGGCGCGGGCGGTCGACACGCCGCGGCGGCTCGCCGTCGAGCTCGGTCGGCGGCGGCATCGATTGCGTGCTCTCCTCGAGCCGCTGCGAGGTCGAGTCCAGCTGCGCCCGCAGCTCGTTCCGCTCCCGCTCCACGTTCTCCAGCTCGGCGCGTAGCCGGGTGACATCCGGCACGACGCCGGGCGCGGCGTCCTTCGCGTTCAGCTGATCGCGCAGATCGTCGGCCTCCGCGGCGCGGGCACGGAGGACCTGCGCCTCCTCGCGGAGCGTGTCCCGCTCGTCCAAGAGGTCTTGGTACTCCGACCGCAGCCCCTCCTGCTCGTTGCGCAGCTCGTCTGCATCCTCCGCCCGCCGCAGGAGCTCCTCCCGCTCGGCGCGGAAGGTGTCCGCCTCATCCGCACGGGCGCGGAGATCATCTGCCTCCGCGCGCAGGCGGTCGGCCTCCTCGGCCCGCTCGCGGAGCTCGTCGGCCTCCCCCGCGCGGGCCCGGAGGTCTTCCACCTCGGAGCGCAGCCCGTCGGCCTCCTCCGCCCGCGCCCGCAGCACCTCGGCCTCCTCCGCGCGCGCTCGGAGGGCGTCGAGGTCGGCGGCGCCGGCCCGGAGCTCGTCGCGCTCCGCCCGCACTCGCGTCAGCGTCTCGCGCGCCTCCTCCGCCTCCGCGCGGGCCGAGTCGAGCGCGGCGATGATGCGCTCCGCCTCCGCGCGGCCAGGGCCGGCGTCCTTGTCGTCGCGGGTGGTGGCCGGGATCGGCTCCTTCGGCAGCTGGGCGCGGGCCTTGGAGCTACGCGGGCGCGGGAGGTCGACGACGATGCCGCGGCCGACCTCGAGCTCGGCTCCATGCAGGCGGGGGATGTCGTCGCCGTCCCAGCCGAACGCCGCCGACCACTTCTCGGGCGTCCCCGTGGCTCCGGGGAGCGCCTTCAGCCGGCGGCGGCGACCGTCGACCTCGATCACGAGCGACGCTCGCGCCCGCAGGCGGCTGACGCCGTTCCACGTCCCCTCGACCTCGAGCCGGGTGGGATCCACCCACTCGAAGCGCGCGAGCTCGAAGGACGTGCTGCTTTCGTCGGCGGACATGGCTCAGGGCCGGACGGCGGGACCCTCGGTGGTCGTCTGGTCGGTGCGGGCGTCGACCGCCGAGACGTGGCGGCGGGTGTCGCGGCCCTCGACGGTCAGCGCGAACGACACGCGGCCGACGGTCAGCACCGCTCCCACCGCCATGGCGATCACGGCACCCAGAGCGAGCCAGGCGCCGGTGGTCGGGTCGCCGGTCACGGTCGGCGGCGGGTCGAGGATCTGCGAGGCCACGATCACGGCCAGCGCCGCCACGATCAGCGGCAGCGAGCGGCGGTCGATCACGGCGGCGGAGGGCGCGAACGTGCCGACGACGGCCGCGATCGCGGCGAGCGACAGCACGACCATCAGCAGGTCGAGCACCTCGAACGCCTCCCAGGCGGTCACATTCGGGTCGTACCAGTCAAGGAACACGCTCACCAGCAGCAGCAGCGCCCCCAGGCCCACCAGTACCGGCCCGGCTTCGATTCTTCGCGTCATCGGTCTCCCGGATCGTTGACGTGCGCGGTCCACGGTACCGCCCGCACCTGCGGCAAGGGCGCGGCTACCGGTCGACGAACTTCAGCCGCTCAGAGACCTGCGTGACCTCGAAGATGCGCTGGACCACCGCCGAACCGCGGATCAGCGTCAGCTCCTGAGAGGCCGCGCGGGCGGCGGCGTCGAGCTCGAGCACGAGCCGGAGCCCGGTCGAGTCGAGGAAGCGCACGCCCCGCAGGTCGAGCACCAGGTCGGTGAAGCCCGCGTCGCGCAGACGCTCGACCTCGGCCCGCAGCTTCTCCACGGTCGCGATGTCGAGCTCGCCGACCGGCGCGACGCGCACGGACTCGCGCTCCGGCTCGACGTCGATGCGGAAGGGCTCGAACTCCCCTGCCGAGGGGTTCGATTCGTCTCGAGTGGTCACAGCGTGGTCAATTCGGTGGTTCGTTGTGCGTGCCTGCGCGAATGCGGCCGGCAGCACACCCCGATCGTCCCTTCCGCGGCGGGCTGGTCTCCCCCCGGGTCCGACTTCCGGCATTGTGCGGCGTCCCCAGACGGCTTGTCAACGTCCGACCCGGGCTCGCCGGCCGGGCAGTCTAGCGACCGGTGCTCGGAGCGAGCTCGCACCAGACGACGGTGCCGTCGCGCCGGTCCACGCCCCAGCGCTTCGCGAGCTTCTCCACGAGGTAGAGGCCGTAGCCGCCACCGCGCGGTCCTGGCTCCCGGAGCGCGATATCGCCGTTGTGGCCGGGGTCGCGCACCTCGATGCGGACGACCCCGTTGTCGACGGACGCCTTGACCGAGACACGGTCCCCGGGCGTCAATTTGCCATGACGCAACGCGTTCGTGATGAGCTCGGTCACCAGCAGCCGCACGTCCTCGAGCGTGCTCGAGCCGAGGCGCGAGGCGAGTCGCTCGGTGACCTCCGTCCGCGCCTGGGTGGCAGCGGTCGGAGCGGGCGAGTAGCTGAGCTGCACTTCTTCCATCCATGTCAGCGTTACCCGATCGCGCGCGGCTTATGCCGCGCGGGGTCGGCTCCTGACCCCATGTCAAGCACGATCGACCTGAATTTGGCTTACTGGCGTGGATTCGAGCCGCCCCAGGCGGGTAGTTCAGGAGCGTGGCCGATCTCCCGACGCAGAGCGACTTTCAAGACTTCGACGCCTGGGCGGGCCGTGACGTGCTCGGGCCCGGCGGCGACCGCCTCGGCGCGGTCGACCAGATCTTCCTCGACGAGGCGACAGGTACCCCCGAGTGGGTGCTCGTCACCCTCGACGACGGCGCCGCCTTCGTCCCGCTCGCGGGCGCGAGCGTCGAGGAGGAGGCGATCCGCGTCGGGCAGGACGCCGAGCGCGTCCGGGCCGCGCCGCGGCCCGAGGCCGGCGAGACGCTGAGCGTGGCGGACAAGAAGCGCCTGTACGAGCACTACGGGATCGAGTACTCCCAGGAGGAGTCCCCGACCGTGCTGCCCGAGGCGACGACCGACGAGGAGCAACCGCGGCTGCACAAGTCGATCGGTGCGCCGGTGGCGGCCCCGGCGGAGGAGGAGCCGACGGCAGAGGCGCCGCCGCAGCCCGCGGCGGAGGAAGAGCCGAAGGCGGCGGAGGAGCCGAAGGCCGCCTCCGCGGCCGACGCCATGGCGCCGCGCAACCTGAGCGACGCCACGCCCTCCCCCCTGCCCCCGCGCAAGCCCGAGGTGCTCCCGCCCGAGGGCGGCTTCCGCTACGAGGTCGAGGAGTCGCGCGGCTCCAAGCTCCGCACCGCGATCCCGATCGCGCTCGCCGGGGCGATCGCGGGCCTGATCGCCGTGCTCGCCTGGCGCCGTAAGCGCTAGCCCGAGCCCGCCAGGCAGGCGAGCGCGACGAGCGCGTACTCGAGGAAGAACAGCTTCCACACACGCATGTAGAAGCGCGTGAAGACCGCCGGGTCGTCCGGGTCCGCGCCGCGCGCCCACGCGAGCAGCACCGCCAGCGCCGCGAGGTGGCCGCCCGCCAGCACCCACGGCTGCGCCTCGGGGATCAGCGCCGGCCCCAGCACCGCCATCCCGATATAGGCGAGCGCCAGCACCGCGAGCCCCGCCCGCAGCACCTTCGCCCCGCCGACCCGCACGGTGAAGGTCATGATCTGGAAGCGCCGGTCGCCCTCGGCGTCGGGGACGTCCTTGAGGATCGCGATCGCGAACGAGAACGGGAGCACCACGATCGTCAGCGCCCACACCGCGGCGGGGATCGAGACCGTCCCGTCAGGCCCGAGCGCGAGCGAGAAGTGCGCGTAGACGCCGAGGTTGACCACGACCGAGCGCACGCCCGAGATGCACAGCGACGCCGCCACCGCGAAGCGCTTGAGCCGCAGCGGGGGAAGCGAGTAGGCGGTGCCCACCGCCAGGCCGACCACGACCGCCACCGTCTCGAGCGCGCCCTGCGTGATCGCGAGCACGATGGCCAGCGCCGCCGACGTCGCCACGATCGCGCGCCCGGTCTCCATCGTCATCTCGCCGGCCGCCAGCGGCAGGAACGGCTTGTTGACGCGATCGATCTCAACGTCCTCGAGCTGGTTGATGCCGACGATGTAGACGTTGACCGCGAGCCCCGCGACCAGCGTCCAGAACAGGTCGAACAGCCCGCCGTCGAGCGCCAGCCCCGGCAGCGTGGAAACCGCGATCAGGTAGAGCGCGACGATGCTGACCGTCGTGCCGATGATCGTGTGCGGGCGCGAGAAGCGCCACAGCGCGCCCAGCGGCCGGGCCGCCGGCAGTGCGACCGCGCGGCCGGTCATCGCCGCCGCCGCAGCGCCAGCACGGCGCCGACCGGCACGAACACGAAGCCCGCCAGCGAGCCGAGCACGAAGCGCCCGGCGAAGGTCAGGCGGCGCAGCCAGCCCATCGGCTCCTCGACGTCCTCGAGGGTCTCGGAGCGCGCGAGCGGCGACTCCCCCGCGACCGTCTTGCGCCCGCTCACGGCGACCGCGTACTGCGAGCGAGGGTCGCGGTACCAGCCGGGCGCCACCGCGGTGACCGAGACGTCCTCGAACCCGGCGCGCTCGAACCACTCGCGGTACTGCGCCTCGGTCGGGAACAGCATCCACAGCTCGGCCAGCCAGCGCAGGATCCGGTCGCCCGGCGGCACCGGCCCGGCCACCAGCGCGACGCCGCCGGGCTTCAGCACCCGGTAGGCCTCGGCGATCCCGCGCTCGGGCACCGGCCAGTACTCGATCGAGCCCGCCGACACGTAGCGGTCGAAGCGATCGGTCTCGAACGGCAGCGCCTCGGCGTCGCCCTGGAGCTTGCGCACCCGCGCCAGCACCGGCTTGCGCTCAGCCCGCGCGAGCTGGTGCGGGCTCTGATCGAGCATCGTCACGCGGTCGGGGTCGACCGCCTCGACGATCCCTTCGGTCGTGAAGCCCGTACCCGCACCAGCGTCCAGGACTTCCAGCGTCCGCTCGTCGAGCTGCGCACCCCGCAAAGCATCCGACCGCATGGCCGGCGTCCAGAACAGCGGGTTGACCCAGCGGTCGTAACCCGTCGAGAGGAAGCGGTAGAACCAGTACGCCTCCTTCTTGTGCTGGATCAGCCGCATGCCCCGCATCTCACCGTACCGAGCCGACGAACGCCTGGACGACTGGGTCCCCGACCCCGCCGTCCGTACCCACCACCGGCGCAGCGCGGCGGCGCCACCTGAGGAGCTGTGGGATGCGGCCCGTGCCGTCCGCCTCTCCGACACCCGCCGGCTCGAGCGGCTCGTGCGCTGGCGGATCCCCGGCGTCGTGCACGGCCAGACCTACGACGAGCTGTTCCGCACCGAGCCGTTCACGCTGCTGGACCAGGGCGACACCTGGTCGGTCTCCGGGTTGTGCGGGCGCATCTGGACGCTCCAGCGCGACTACCCGCGCCTCAGCGGGCCGGAGGATTTCCGCTCCTGGGATGAGCGCGGGACGGTGCGGGTGCTGTTCGCGCACTGGACCGAGCCGGGCGAGGACGGCCGCTCGACGCTGGTGTCCGAGGCCCGGGTCGATCCCGTCGATGCCACCGCGCGCCTGCGGATGAAGGCGTTGTGGACCGTGATCGGGCCGTTCGAGCGGCTGGTCGGCGCCGAACCGTTGACCGTTGCGGCGAAACGCGCCGAGCGGGCCTAGCCTCGATTCCCCACGAGTCGGCGGGTTCGCCGTTGTGGCGGCGTGTGTGAGGCCGCCGCGATGTTGGGGCGCTCGAAGCGGGTGGTGAGCGGGGCGTGTCTGTCGATTTCGGGTTGCGCGCGGCCGGTCACGGCTTCCGGCGAGGTGGATTTCGGGCAGCGCAGAGCGCCGTGAGGTCCTGTTCGTCGTCGTGCGGCCCGGCGCGGCGGTCAGCCGGGCGCGGGCAGCGCGCGTAGGCGCTCGAACGCGGTGATGAGCGCGGTGGCCCAGGGCCAAGCGGCGGGCAGGTGCAAGGTGCGCCGGCGGCCGGAGCGCGTCAGTCGGCCGGCGACGTGCAGCAGGCGGTGGCGCAGGCGCTTGGGGGCGAGCTGCGCGCTGTCGTCGTCGAGGAGGAGGCTGCGCGTCCAGGTCAGCAGGTCTTGGGCGAGCAGGATCAGCTCGATCCAGGTCTCGTTCGCGTCGAAGCTGTGAAACGGCAGGCGTGCGAGTCCAAGCTCGCGCGCTTCGGCGATGCGGTCTTCGACGCGGGCGTGCAAGCGGTGGGTGACTTCCAGCGCGGCGAGGTCGTTGCCGCGCTGGTCGGTGAGGAACGCCTGGTAGCGATGCCCGTCGGTGTCGGTGAACCGCAGTTGGGCGCCGGGATGCGGGCGCTCGCGACGGACGATCAACCTCGTGCCCTCGGGCCACGCGGCGAGGTCCACGTGGTCGGTCAGCTCGGCGACCCACGCGCCATCGCGCGCCTCGCCGTCAGCGTTCAACGCCGGCCGCCACGCGCTGTCGAGCAGTGCCAGCGCGGTTTGACCGACGGTCTCGGTGACGTAGTAGCCCAACGAGAACCGGATCCGGCGCTCGCGCAGCGCGGCGGCGAACGCGTGCGTGGCCCCCGCCGAGTCTGAGCGGGCGAGGATCTCGACCGGCTCGCCGCCGCCGCGATCTGCGACGTCGCCCGGCAACTGGGCGAGCGCCGCGTCAAGCACGCTGACGTGATCGGCGGCCGTGTTCGCTCCAGCGTTGCCGGGCCGCAGAACCATGGCCAGCGCCTCACCGGTCTCGTCCAGCCAGCAGCCCAACGGGTGAAACCCGAACCCATGCTTGCGGTTCGGCGCCGCGCCCTCCTTCTCGGAATGGACCTCGACGAGGTGGCTGTCGAAGTCCAGGACGATCCGCCCGGGCCGCTCGCCCACGCACCAGGCACGCTCGCGCGCCGCCGCCCTGGCCGCCTGGATCTGCGCGCGCCCATCGACGCCGATCGCGTGCAGCAGCCGCGACGCAGTCGAGTGCGAGGCGACCGGGCCGAACAAGGCCCGCTGATCGGCCAGCGCGCCGAGGTCCGAAACGCATTCGCCGCCGTCGATCAGCATCACCGCAAGATCGACGAGCACCCCGCCCGGGGCGTGTGTCGGCCGGCGGCGATGCAGATGTCCAAGCGCCTGTGACAACGCCGCCGTGACACCCAACCGGCCGGCCAACGCGCCCGCCAGCACGGTCCCCGACCGCGACACCAAGCCGCGCGCGTCGGCCCGAACGGCAAGCGATCCGACGTGCGTGTGATGCTTCACCTGCAAGATGATGACCTCCTGAGCGGGATTGCAGCCTTCGACAAGCCGCATCTTCCCTGCTCAGGAGGACATTTCCTCGCGCCCAGCCGCCATCACCCCGGGCAGCGTCATGACGAATCGAGGCTAGAGCCAGCGCTCGAGGCCGGCGAGCGAAGACTCGCCGCTCCACCAGACCCGGTTGCCTCGCCGAACGGTCGCGCGGAGGCGGGAGGTCAGGTACTGCTGCGAGCGCGGCTCGACCCGGCGCACGCCGGGCACCGGGACCGGCAGGACCGCCGGCGAGCCCACGCCCTCGGCCTCGATCTCGACCGACCAGCGGGGCGAGCGCGCGCGGACCCGCCAGCCGGCCTCGCCCACCGCGCTCACGAGGCGCGCGAACGGCGGCGACAGACGCAGCACGCGGTCCTCCACCCGCACGACCACACCGGTCGGCGCGCCGCCCAGCACGCGCCCGCCCGCGAACGCCACGCACGCGTCGGCGCCCTCGAACGCCTGGGCCTGCCCCCACCACCAGTGCTCGGTGAAGTGCGGGCCCCAGTTCTTCTCGGCGTACACAACAGCGCCGTCCCAGCCCGACCCCCGAACCGACCCGCCGAGCAGGTGCGGATGCCAGTACTGCGGCAGCCCCGGCACGATCTGCGCCGGCCCCGTCCCCCCGAAGGGACGCCACGGCCACTCGACCCTCGCCTCAAAGCGCAGTTCAAGCCGTGCGTCCGCCCCCAGGTCAACATGGAGGTGCTCAGAGGAAGCCGAGAGGGAACGGCCGGCGCGCACGCAGAGCGACCCGAACGACACCTCGGCCAGGGGCTCGATGCGCGACCGCACGAGCCCCCCCGGCTCGGTGGCCAGCGCAACGATCGCCCAGGGTCCCGCCGCGTCGCGGCAGACCCCGCACAGCACGATCGCGACGCGGCCCCCAGCGGCATCCGTCACCCGCCAGTAGTAGCCCTCGAAGCGTGTGCCGTGGGCCCGGCGCTGGTCCCCGAACGGCGGGTCAGCTCCGGTGCGGCGATACCAGGTGAGCGGAGTCACGGCGCGCCCAGGCTATCCCTGAGCGCGCCGTCCTCTCCGGTCCCCTGGCAAGCGTTACTTGGTCCAGCTGGTCGACCAGCTCGAGCGGCTCCAGGAGGAGCGGCTCCAGCTCGAGCGCGTCGGGTCGGCGGCCGCGGCGGCGTAGTTGGCGAGGGTCTCCGGCGCCAGGCTCCAGGAGGAGCGGCTCCAGCTCGAGCGCAGCAGGTCGCTCGCGTCGCTCCAGGACGAGCGGCTCCAGCGCGAACGCGTGTAGTCGATCTCGCCGGTGGCCGGGTCGATGTAGGTGTTGGGCTCGAGGCCCTGGTTGGCGAGCTTGCCGCCGTCGCCGAAGAAGCGGCGGGCGGCGTCGACCATGCTGAGCTCGTCGATCGAGTCGGTCAGCGGGCGGTCGGAGTCGCGCAGCAGCGCCTTGGCGCGGTTCGGCGTCATCGTCGGGTCGAGCTGGAAGCCGATCGCCGCGGCGCCGGCCACCATCGGGGCGGCCATCGAGGTGCCGCCGGCGCGGATGTACTCGCCGCCGTCGCTGACGCAGTCGGGGCACAGCCCGGCGTACTTCGAGTTCGGGGCCAGGTTGGAGACGATCTTGGCGCCCGGGGCGTAGATGTCGGGCTTCGCGAAGCCGTCCTGCGTCGTGCCGCGGCTCGACCAGCTGGTCGGCTCGTCGTCCGTGATCTCCTTCGTGCCCTTGTCGTCGACCGCGCCGACCGTGACCACGTAGGGGTCGTTGCCGGGCGCGTGGCTGACGGCGTCGCCGCCGGGACCGCGGTTGCCGGCGGCGGCGACCACGAAGATGCCCTTGAACCAGGCGGCCTCGACCGCGGCGTCCAGCGGGTCGGTCTTGTAGGACTCGGAGGCCGAGGACTCCAGCGACAGGTTGAGGACGCGGATGTTGTAGTCGGCCTTGTGGTCGACGGCGAACTGGATGCCGGCGATCACGTCGAGGACGGTGGCGTTGCCGTCGTCGTCGGAGGCCTTGATCGAGATCAGGTTCGCGCCCGGGGCCACGCCCATGAAGCGGTTCTTGTTGGCGTCGCCGTCGTCGCGGTTGCGCGAGTCCCCGGCGATGATGCCGGCGACGTGCGTGCCGTGGCCGTATGTGTCGTTCGCGGTCTTGGCGTCGGGGTTGACGACCGCGGAGACGATGACGCGCGAGGACTTGTCGAGCGTGGAGGCGCGGAAGTCGGCGAGACCACCCGCGATGCCGGTGTCCACGACGGCGACGCCGACGCCGCGGCCGTTCCCGCGGTAGTTGTTCCACAGGTACGGCGTCTGGATCGACGCGTTGTAGGAGGTCGAGAGGCCGTCGCCCGTGGCCTGCGGCTTGGTCGCGGCGTTCGGGGAGACCGCGCGGACCTCGGGGCGCGAGGCGAGCTCGCGGGCGCCGGCGGCGGGCAGCTCGGCGGCGACGGCGTTGATGATGTGCAGGTCACGCGTGACCTTGCCCCCCAGCTCGCGGACGAGCGGCGCGGCAGCGCCGCGGGGCGTCCCCGGGTTGAGCTGAACGATGACCTCGACGCGCTTGTGCGGCGAGCGCGCGGCCAGGTCGGCCAGCGCGGGGTTCAGTGACGGAAGCGGCGCCACAGCGGTGACGGAGGCGTCGGCGGCCGGGACGGCGGCGCGCGAGCCGGTCAGCGCGACGGTGGAGGCGGCGATCGCCAGCAGGGCGATGCCGATCATCCAGCGCATCCGGAAGACGATGTTGGGGGCTGAGTAGGGCATTGACGGTGCGACCTCCATGTCGCGATTTCGGCTCGGAGTTGAAGATTGAGCCGGCGGCTGGGCTGCCTCCATCCGGGAGGCCCCTGGCTTTGCGTCCCCGCCTCGCGGCGGGTTTGCCCTACGAACTGCAGCTCTCGCCGGGTCTATCGTCCGGATCCCGGAGCGCCGAGAGGGCTCCTGGACGGGCGTTCGAGTCGCACCCGATCGTCGATGATCGAGGTCGACAGCGGGGGCGACAGATAGAAGCCCTGGCCGAGGTCGCAGCCCATCTCCTTCAGGACTGCGAGCTGGTCGCCGGCCTCAATGCCCTCGGCGACGACCTCGAGCCCCAGCGTGCGCGCGAGCTCGATGATCATGCGCACGAACGAGCGCTCCTCGCGGCGGCCGGTGACGCCGTCCACGAACGGCTTGGCGATCTTCAGCACGTCGAGCGGGAACGACCGCAGGTAGCTGAGCGACGAGTAGCCGGTGCCGAAGTCGTCGAGCGCGAGCCGGACGCCGGTCTCGTGCAGCTCGCGCAGCGTGGCGCTCATCTGCGCGTCGACCAGCACGCTCTCGGTGATCTCGAGCGTCAGCTGCTTGGGGTCGAGGCGGTGGCGGCGCAGGGTCGAGGTCACCCGCTCGAGCACGTCGACGTTCTGGAGCTCGACGGCGGAGAGGTTCACGTTCATGCCGACGTTGCGGCCGACCGCGCGGCGGCAGGCCTCGTCGAGCACGAACTCGCCGATCGGCACGATCAGCCCGGTCTCCTCGGCCAGCGGGATGAACTCGCCGGGGCCGACGAGGCCGCGCTCGGGATGCTGCCAGCGCACGAGCGCCTCGGCGGCGACCACGTCGCCGGTGGCCAGCCGGGCGATCGGCTGGTACTCGACCGCGAACTCGCCGCGCGCGACCGCCTGCTGGAGCTGCTCCTTGAGCCCGTGGCGGCGCAGGATCGCGGTGTGCATGCTGCGCTCGAAGCGCGCCCAGCGGCCCTTGCCCTGCTGCTTGGCCTCGTACATGGCGACGTCGGCGTCGCGGATCAGCTCGCCCGCGCGGGTCGCCTCGGCGTGGTTGGTGGCGATGCCGACGCTGGCGCCGACGCTGACCGCCTCGCCGCCGGCCGGCACGCGCTGGGCGAGCGCCGCGAGGATCCGCTCCGCGACGACCACGACGTCCTCGGGCCCGTCGAGGCGGTCGAGCAGGACGGCGAACTCGTCGCCGCCGAAGCGCGCGACCGTGTCGGACGGGCGCACGCACGAGCACAGGCGCTCGGCGACCGCGACCAGCAGCTGGTCGCCGACCGTGTGGCCGAGCGTGTCGTTGACGGTCTTGAAGTCGTCGATGTCGACGAACAGGACGGCGACGGTCGGATCGGGCTTGCGGAGCGCCTCGTCGACGCGGTCGATGAACAGCGTGCGGTTCGCCAGCCCGGTCAGCGAGTCGTGGTAGGCCTGGTGCTCGAGCTGGCGCTGGAGCTCGCGCAGCTGCCAGACGGTCTGCTCGAGGCGGTCGTACTGGAGCGCGACCGAGGCGTTGGTGGCGAGCGTCTCGAACAGGCGCAGGTCGGCGTCGGAGAAGTCGCGGACGACGCCGGGGCGGTTGGCCAGCAGCATCGTGCCGACGACGCGCGTCTCGCCCGGGAGCATCGCCAGCATCGCGTGGGTGACGCCGCGCTCCTCCAGGTAGCGGCGCAGGCGCGGGCTGCCGGTCTCCGGCGTGAGGCGGGTGACGGGCTCGTCGTGGTCGACCAGCGCGCGCAGCTCGTCGGCGATCGCGGTGTCGATCGGGAGCATCTCGTCGCGGACGTCGCCCGGCCCGTGGGTCGTGCGCAGCGGCGCGTTGCCCTCGGACGGGAACAGCACGATCTCGGCGATCTCGGCGCGGAACGCCTCGACCGAGCGGGCGAGCAGGCCCTCGAGCGCGCCGACGATCTCGGGCGAGCGCGAGAGCGTGCGGGTCGTCTCGTACAGGAACTCGAGGCTCTCGTGGCGCTGGCGCTCGGTCGCGTACGCGCGGTAGGCGAGGAAGACGGTGACGAGCGGCACGACCAGCAGCGGCAGCGCGCGCGGGTCGTAGACGACGATGACGGCGGCAGCGAGCGCCAGGCTCGAGTTGGTGATGGTGACCGTGAGGTCCATCAGCAGCATCCGGCCCAGCGCCTTGGCGCCGAGCGCGCCCTCGGAGAGCGAGATCGCGGCGCCGATCAGCAGCACGGTGACGAAGGCGGAGATCTGGGCCGCGAGCAGCGCGTAGAGCCAGACGGCGGGGCCGAAGCCGTCGGCGGTGGCGGCCAGCTCGTGGAAGACGATCACCGCGAGGCAGGTGGCAAGTGTGAACTGCGCGATGTTGAAGACGACCTTGATCGCCGGCAGGCGGCGGTCGATCAGCAGCACCACGATCGGGCCGACGAGCCCGGCGATGACGAGGTCGATCGGCGTCGCGAACAGCAGGCCGAACACGAGCGGCAGGTCGCCGAGCGAGAACGAGTGGGCGCTGCGGCGGAAGTGCAGGTGCACGACGCAGCGCTCGGCGGCGAGGAAGCCCAGCGCGAGGCCCCACCACGGCAGGTGCACGCCCGCGTCGAACTCGGGGAGGTGCTGGACCGGCCCGGCGAGCAAGGCCACGGACGCAATGACGATCGCGATGTTGAGACACCACACGCCGCCGTCGGCGGACAGCAGGCGCCGCGCGCCCTTCCCTGGGGACATGATGGCCTCATCGGCGGCGAGAGCCGAAGGCTGAAGCTCTGGACGGATGTGCGATGGGTCAGACGGGCCGGAGCAGGAGATTCCCCGCCAGACCCACCAGCCGGTCGAACAGCCCGTCGAGCTCCCGGCTCGGGAGCTCGCGCATGATCCGCGCCCGCTCCCAGGCCTGCGCGCGCGCCTCGCGGATGCTCCACATGGCGACCGCGTCGTCGGTGCTGCCCAGCGCCTTGTCGACCCCGGCGATGAACGCGTCGGACAGCGCAGGCTTGAGCTCGCCCTCGACGCGCTCGAGGATGTCGTTGACCTGGTCGTAGTCGCGCTTCTCCGGGGTGTCGTCGTCCGGGTCGAGGCTCAACCCGTGCCAGGTGAGCACGAGCGCATGCGCGAGGTCGTTGTTGATGTGCGCGTTCATGCCCGCCACGGCGAACTGCAGGGCGGCGATGCGGTGCTCGTCGCGGCGCGCGAACAACGGCGCCCACGCCTTGGAGACCCACGCGCTCGCCTTCGCGGCCGCGTAGGCCTCGAAGTAGAACTCGGCGAACAGGACGTCGAGTCGCTCGACGAAGGCGGGGTTCTCGAACGTGGTCAGCTCGTCGCGCACCGCCTCGGTCACGCGCAGGTACATGCCGTTGAAGCAGGCCACGCCGTCCGGCAGCGGTGGCTCCGCGCGCCGTGCCTCGGGGCCAGGGCCGTCGGGCGAGAAGAAGCCGTGGAGCTCGCGCTCGATTGCCGACAGGCGCTCGACGACGCCGGAGACCTCGGTGTCGGTGGGCACGTCGGCCACCCGCTCGGCGAGGGCATGCATGGATTTCGGCCAGGTGGTCATGGGGGGACGCTAACCGCGCGGCCGGGACCCCGCACTCCGTCGCGGGGCCCGTGCCTGCGGCAGGCTTCCTTGCCTCGGTCGGTCCGGCTGAGTGGGGGGAGGGATGCCGGACGCCCTATAGAGCGCCGAGGCGCTCGCCTGATACATCGGCGAGATCGCGCCGCGTGACCTCGGCCAGCAGCGGGGCGTCGAGGGCGAGGTGGAGCTCGAGCGCGCCCTGCAGCTGGACGCGCGCCTCCTCCGGGCGGCCGGCGGTGGCGTGGAGCAGGCCGAGGTAGCGCCGGACCGAGCCCCAGCAGCCGCTGAACGCGGTCTGGACGAGCCGGTCGGCGTGGGGCTCCAGCTCGGCGATCAGCGCGTCGGCGGCCTGCGCGTCCCCGACCGCGGCGCACGCCTCGGCCACGCAGGTGAGGCCGGAGAGGCGGAAGAGGCTGCCGGGCAGGCCCTTGAGCGCGGCGGGGAGCGCGGCCTCGTAGGCCTCGCGGGCGCGCTCGCGCTCCCCGGCCTGCAGCAGCACGAGCGGCAGCGGCGCGCGCCAGATCACGCCGATCGCGCCGCGCTGGCGCGCGAGCCGCTCGACCGGGTCGAGCAGCTCGCCGAGCCGGCCCTGGTCGCGGCGGACGGCGAACAGCTGGGTGAGGAAGAAGCCGCGCGCGTCGGGCGAGCCGGCGGCCTCGGCGACCCGCAGCGACTCGCGGTGGATCCGCTCGGCCTCGTCCAGCCGCCCGGCGAGGTGCGCCCACTCGCCGCGCCAGGCGAGCGCGGAGTGCGTGTAGAGCGGCTGATGGAGCTCGAGCGCGAGCGCCTCGAGGCGCGCGTGCGACGCCTTGGCGCCGGCGAGGTCGCCGAGCTCGACGAGATCGAAGATGCGCCAGTGCAGCGCGAGCGCGGCAACCTCGCCGGCCCCGATCCGCTCGGCGACGGCGACCGCCTCGTCGATCGTGGCGAGGCGCTCGGGCGCGTGCTCGATGTCGAGCAGGGCGGCGTGGCGGCCCATCAGCGCGGCGGCGAGCGCCCCGTCGTCGCCGACGCGGCGCGCCATCGCCACGGCCTCGGCGCCGAGCTGAGCGGGCCGGTCGCCGGCGCCGGCGAGCGCGAGGTGCTCGGCCAGCCGCGCGAGCAGCCGCGCCCGCAGCGGGCCCTCGGCGTCCCCAAGCGCGGCGAGCGCCTCCTCGAGCCGGGCGACGTAGGCGGGGTCGGAGGTGACCGGCATGTAGAAGCGCCCGCCGGCGCCGAGCGCGGCGCGGGCCAGGATCTCGGGGTCGCGGGAGACCGCGACGGCCTCGTCGAACGCCGCGCGGGCGCCGGGCTCGCTGGCCTGCCAGCGCACGTCGCCGAGGGCGATGAGGAGGTCGGCGCGGCGGTCGACCTGGAGCGCCTGGCCGAGGTGCCAGGCGGCTTCCTCGTAGGCGTGCGCGGCGACCGCCTGGCGGGCGGCGGCGGCGCTGTACTCGACCGCGGCCTCCGCCCCACCGACCTCACGGGCGACGAAGAAGTGGTGCGCGAGCTCGCCGGGCGGCGCGCCGTCGGCCTCGAGCGCGCGGCCGGCGCGCAGGTGCAGGCGCGCGCGGCGGGCGTGGGCGGGCGCCTCGTAGAGCGTCTCGCGCACGAGCGCGTGGGCGAAGGCGAACTGATCGACCTGCTCGGCGTCCTCGCGCACGAGGCCGGCGCGCAGGGCCTCCTCCAGCTGATCGAGCGCGGGTCGCTCGAGCATCGCCTCGAGCGTGGCGAGGTGGAAGTCGCGCCCAAGCACCGCGGCGGCGGTGAGCGCCTCGAGCGACGCCGGCTCGAGGCGCAGGAGCCGGCGCGAGACGAGGTCCTTGACGCCCGCGGGCACGCCCTCGGCCTCGGGCGCCTCGGCCAGGCTGCGCAGCATTTCCTCGATGAAGAACGGGTTGCCGGCGGTGCGGCCGTGGAGGCGGTGGGCGAGCTCGGGGTCGCCGACGAGCTCAGCGGCGTCCGCCTCCTCCAGGCCGCCGAGCGCGATCCGCTCGACCACGTGCTCGCGGCTGAGGTCGGCGAGCAGCCGCGCCGGGTCGGCGACGAGGTTGGCCTCCTCGTCGCGCATCGTCACCAGCACGAGCAGCGGCGCGCCCTCGAGGCGGCGGAGCACGTGGCGCAGCAGCAGCAGCGTCGGCATGCCCGCCCACTGGAGGTCCTCGACGACCAGCAGCAGCGGCCGCTCGGCGGCGGCGCGCGCCAGCAGCGCGGCGACGGCCTCGAACAGCCGGTAGCGCCGGTTCTCCCGCTCGCCCGACTCGGTGGCGACGCCGCCCAGCTCCGGGACCAGCGGGGCGAGCGCCTCGACGTCCACGCCCGTCACCGGACCCGCGTGGGCCACGTAGTGGCGCAGCGCTTCGACGAACGGCTGGTACGGGACGACGGTCTCCTCGTCGATCCGCCCGTGTAGCACCGCGGCGCCGGCCGCGTGCACCTCGGCGGCGAAGCGCGCGGCGAGCCGGGTCTTCCCCATGCCCGCCTCGCCCGCGACGACCACGATCGCGCCCTGCCCGAGCTCCCATGCCCGGCGCAGCGAGGCGAGCTCGGCCGCGCGCCCGACGAACGGGCGCTCCTCGCGCGTGGCGAGGACCGCCGGCAGCGGCAGCGCGGGAGCGGTCGGCGACGGGGCGGGCGCCTCGTCCTGCATCAGCAGCCGGTCGTGGAGCGCGGTGACGTGGGGCGCCGGGGTCGCGCCGAGCTCGTCGCGCAGCAGCACGCGCAGCTGGTCGTAGACCCGCAGCGCCTCGGCGAGGTTGCCGCGCGCCGCCAGCAGCTCCATCAGCAGGGCGTAGCCGGACTCGCGGTACGGCTCGCGCTGGATCAGCGTCCGCGCCGCGCGGTCCGCGGCCGGCAGCTCGCCGCCGCCCAGCCGCAGCGCCGCCCGCGCCAGCGTCTCCAGCGCGTCGGAGTGCAGGCCGTCGAGCTCGGCGCGCTGCTCGTCGACCCAGCGCCCGGTCAGCTCGGGCAGCAGCGGCCGCTCGAACCGCTCCAGCGCCGCGCGGGCCCGCTCGGCCGCGCGCCGCGGGTCGCCCGCCGCGAGCGCCTCCTCGGCCTCGGCCGCGGCGGCGCGCGCCTCGTCGAGATCGACCCACACGTCGCCGGCGAGCTGCAGGTGCGCGCGGCCCGAGACCGCGTCCGGCCCCAGCGCCTGGCGCACGCGCGTGAGCAGCGCCGCGAGCCCGGCGTCGGGCGAGCCGGGCGGGTGGTCGTCCCACACCACGTCGACCAGCTCGTCGCGGCGGACCGGCCGGTCGTGGTTGCGCGCGAGGTACGCGAACAGCAGCCGCCCCTGGCGGCCCGGGAGGTCCTCCTCGACGCGGCGCCCGTCGACCTCGACGGTCAGGGCGCCGCACAGCTCCACTCGGATGGCCACGGGCTCAGGGCCAACCGTAACCGGCCGGGAGGACCGGCCGGGAGGAATTCGCGCGGTCAGGACGCGGCGAGCACCTCGGCCGCCGCCGCCTCGCGCTCCTCCGCCGCCCGGTAGGCGGCATAGGCGGCGGGGCGGTCGGGCCGGTCGGCGCCGGCCCACAGCTCGTAGGCGGCGTGGGCCTCGTCGCGGGCGTGCATCCAGGCGCGGCGCCGCAGCTCGCAGGAGAGCAGCGCGGGGTCGAGATCGAACATGATGGACATGGCCTCCAGAGCGCCCTTCACGCGCGGTGATACAGACCCCAAGGTCGTCCCAAGGCCGCTCCAACGCCCTCGGTCGAGTGTCTCGGGCCATGACGACCATCACGTCCCTGACCGATGTCCGTGCGGCCCGTCGCGGGGAGCGCGACACCGCCGCGCTCGTCGCCGCCGCCGCCGAGGGAGAGGCGCACGCCTGGCGCGAGCTGATCAACCGCTATGCCGTGCTCATCCGCTGCGTCTGCCGCTCGCACCGGCTGACCGACGCCGACGCCGACGACGTCGCCCAGCTCACGTGGCTGCGCGCCGTCGAGCACATCGGCCGGCTGCGCGACCCCGACCGCTTCGGCGCCTGGGTCGGCACCACCGCGCGCCGTGAGTGCCTGCGCGTCCTGCAGGGCCGCAAGCGCGTCGTCCCGACGGCCGACGAGGTGCGCACCCCGCTGTTCGCCGCCCATGTCGACGAGGACGAGATCGCCCGTGCCGCCGAGCGCCGCACCGCGGTGCGCGCCGCCCTCGGCACGCTGCCGCCGAAGCAGCGCACGCTGCTGCGGCTGCTGCACTCCGAGCGCGAGCCCAGCTACGACAAGATCAGCGCGCAGCTCGGCATGCCGGTCGGGAGCATCGGCCCGACGCGCGGCCGCGCGCTCGAGCGCCTGCGCAAAGAAATCCACATCCCGCTCCCGGCGGCTTAGGGTTGGCGCATGAGCACCGACGAGCCGGCTGACGGCGTCGCGCTCTGCCTCTCCGGGGGCGGCTACCGGGCCATGCTCTTCCACGTCGGCGTCGTGTGGCGGCTGCACGACACGGGCTGGCTCAAGCGGCTCGACCGCGTCTCCAGCGTCTCGGGTGGCTCGATCACCGCCGGCGCGCTCGCGCTGGCCTGGCCGAAGCTCGAGAGCGAAGGGCTGGAGCCGAGCTTCGTCGCGCCGATCCGCGCGCTCGCGGGCCGCACGGTCGACGCCACCAGCGTGATCGCCGGCGCGCTCACGCCCGACACGATCTCCGAGCGCGTCGCCAAGGCGTACCGCCGCCACCTGTTCGGCGAGGCCACGCTGCAGGACCTCCCCGATCACCCGCGCTTCGTGATCAACGCGACCAGCGTCCAGTCGGGCGTGCTGTTCCGCTTCTCCAAGCCGTTCATGGCCGACTGGCGCGTCGGGCGCGTCGACAAGCCCACGGTCGCGCTGGCCGACGCCGTGGCCGCCTCCTCCGCCTTCCCGCCCGTCCTCTCCCCCTTCGAGCTCGACCTGCGCGACGTCACGTGGGTCGACGAGGAGGGCAACGACCTCGGCCACGGCGAGTACCGCGAGCGCGCGGTGCTGTCCGACGGCGGGGTCTACGACAACCTCGGGCTGGAGACGGCCTGGAAGGCGTGCAAGACCGTGCTCGTGTCCGACGCCGGCGGCCAGATGGCGGCCGAGCCCGACCCCGACCACGACTGGGGCCGCCACCTGTTCCGCGTCCTGGGCGTGATCGACAACCAGGTCCGGTCGTTGCGCAAGCGCCAGTGCGTCGAGGCGTTCAAGGCGCACGAGCGCCAGGGCGCGTACTGGGGCATCCGCAGCGACATCGCCGACTTCCACCTGGCCGACGCGCTGGCCGCCCCGCACGAGGCGACGATGGCGCTCGCCACGCTCTCGACGCGGCTGGCGCGGCTCGACGACGACGTCCAGGAACGGCTGATCAACTGGGGCTACGCGGCCTGCGACGCCGGGATGCGCGCCCACGTCGACAAGACGCTGCCCGCGCCCGCCGCATACCCCTATGGCGCCGGAGTCTGAGGAGCTCCTGCGGCGCTTCCTGCCGCGCCTGCGTTACGACTCGAACGAGCAGTACTTCGCCGACAGCGCGGCGCAGTGGACCGACAACCCCGGCAACGAGCTGCGCCGCGGCGACGGCACGCTGCTGGCCGGCGCGCCCGAGCTCTCGCTGGACTACCTCGGCGCGTACGACGCGGAGGCCTCGGACTTCATCTCCGACCCGCGCCGCGACTACCGCGCCCAGTACGTGGCGCTGCGGGTCGCGCGGCCCGAGCTGAAGAACCGCACCTACGGGCACGCCGTCGAGCAGAACGGACGCCTCTGGCTCCAGTACTGGCTCTGGTACTTCTACAACGACTACTCGCTCGCGCTCAACGCCGGCCTGCACGAGGGCGACTGGGAGATGGTGCAGCTGCGGATGCACGGCGACGAGCCCGACGTCGCGGTCTACGCGCAGCACGTCAACGCCGAGAAGCGCGCGTGGACCGGCGTCGAGCAGGACGACGGGCACCCGGTCGTCTACGTCGCCCGCGGCTCCCACGCCTCCTACTTCGAGGCCGGCTTCCACACCACGGAGGCCTGGTACGACATCGCCGACGGGAAGCGCAAGACGCCGGAGCTGACGCTCGAGATCCTCGACGGCGACGGGCCCGGCTGGGCGCGCTGGCGCGGGCGCTGGGGCGACACACAGCCGCGGCTCCCCGGCGGGCTGCAGCAGCCGAGCCCCACCGGCCCGGGCGCGAAGGCGCAGTGGAGCCAGCCGGACACGCTGCTCGACAAGGCGATCACGCCGCAGCAGCGCACGCCCGCCGAGGCGCCCGAGGTGACGATCACGCGGAACGGCGACTGGATGCGGATCACGTTCGACTTCGAGACCCACGACCCGCCGCCGCGCTCGCTGATCGTCACGGTCAACTCACGCGACGAGGCCGGCGTGCCGCCGCGCACCTACACGTTCTCGCTGGAGGACACCGGCAGCGGCACGCTCAACACGCGCATCCCGACCGACCCGGCCAAGCACTACGACGTCTACACGAGCACGAGCGCGGGCGATCCGCCGGTGCCGTCGGAGTCGACGCTGACGCTGCTCGACCCCGTGGGCGAGGCCAAGCACCCCGTCCTGCAGTCCGTCGCGCAGGGCCTCGGCAAGGTCTTCGCGTGGATCCGCGGCCACCTCAAGCGCGGCGGACCTTGAGCACGTCGCCGGCCGCCTCGGTGATCTCCAGCACCCGGTCGCCGAGCCGCAGCCGCCCGCCGTCCTCCAGCGTCCACTCGCCCTCGGTCGCCTCGGGCTTGTCGACCGGCCCGGGCACGCTCCCGGCGTAGGAGCCGTCGGGATGCAGCTCGATCGCCTCGCGGCCGCGCGAGGGCGGGAAGGCGTAGCCCGCGGGCCGGAAGACCAGCTCGTCGCCTGAGTCCTCCTCGTGGGAGTGGACCCAGCGGCCCGCGAGGCGCTCGCGCTCGACCATGGTCAGCCCCCGACCAGCTTCTTGCGCGGGCCGGCCAGCGTGGCGTTCATGCGCGCGGCTTGGCCCTGGGTGAACATGACCATCGCGGCGTCGTCGACGTAGTCCATGTAGTCCATGAACATGTCGCCGTTCGGGCCGTTGTTGCACGAGATGTGCGGCCAGTCCGGCTTGCCGTAGTTGGGCGCCATCGCGCGCGGGGTGTCGGACACCTGGTCGGAGCCCGAGCAGTCGTTGGTGTCGCCCCAGATGTGGCGCAGGTTGAGGTAGTGGCCGACCTCGTGGGTCGCGGTGCGGCCAAGGTTGAACGGGTCGGCGGCCACGCCCTTGGTGCCGAACGCGGTGTACACGATCACCACGCCGTCGGTCTTGGCCGGGCCGCCGGGGAACTGCGCGTAGCCGAGCAGGCCGCCGCCGAGGTTGCAGACCCAGATGTTGAGGAGCTTGTCGGGCGTCTTGGGCGGCACGCCGCCGCCGGCCTTCGACTTCACGCCGTCGTCGGTCCCGAACTCGTCGACCGTGGTCGTGGTGCGCGTGATGTCGGCCAGGGTGAACGTGATGTTGGGGTCCGCGGCGAGGCTCACCCACGGGTCCGGGACCTTGCCGGCGTCGGCGTTGGTCTTGCGGTAGTCCTGGTTGAGCACCTCGATCTGGCTCTCGATCTGCTCGTCGGAGATGTCCTCCTCGTCGGTCTTCGAGACGACGTGGACGAGCACCTCGATCGTGCTCAGCTTGCGCCAGACGCGCTGGGCGTAGCCCTTCTCGATCAGGTTCTGGCACTCGTCCTCGATGCGGCGGTGGCGGCCGCGGAGGGCCGGATCCTCCTCGTAGAGCCGCTCGGTGGCGGACTGCACGCCACATTGGCGGTGCTTGGGCGGCTGCTTCTTCGCGGGGGGCATGGCCTTGACCTCCAGATGGGGTGGTGACCGGGTGGGAAGACGCGCGATAGGGCGCTAGCGTCCTTGCCAGACCGAGCTCGAGCCGCGGCACGACGCCGCATCGCTCTCCGTCCCGGCGCCCGCGGGCCTGTGAGCGCCGGGGCAGCTCGTGTCGATCCTCTCGCTACGAGAGCGCCGGTGCAAGCGGCCGGCGCATGAGGATCCAGACCGCGGGGAGGATCACCAGCGTCGCGCCGCCGATCGCCAGCGCGGCGACGCCGATCGCCGACAGCGCAACGCCGCCCAGCAGCGCCAGGCAGGCGCCGGTGAGGCCGGCGAGCAGGTCGTTGAAGCCGAGCAGCTTGCCGCGCTCGGCGGCGCTCGCGCAGTCCGCCAGCGTGGCCGTGGCGGCCACGAACGACAGGTTCCAGCCGATCCCGAGGCCGAACAGGACGACCGCGGTGGCCGCCACCGACTCGACCCACAGCAGGCTGGAGCACGACACCGCCATGACCAGCAGGCCGCCGGCCAGCGCCGGGGTGCGACCGATGCGGTCGATCAGCTCGCCGATCACCAGCACCAGCGCGTACATGCCCATCACGTGCGCGCCGATGATCGGGAAGACGGCGGTGGCGTCGTGGTGCTGGTGGTCGGTGACCACCGCGCCGGTCAGCGTCATCACGCCTACCATCACCGCGAACGAGGCCTGGCCGGCCAGCAGCGCGGGGATCGCGCCGGGGCGGCGGACGATCTCGCGCAGCGGCGCCGCGGGCGCGCTTTCGGCGGCGGTGTGGGTGTGCAGCAGCTCGGCGATCCGCTTCGGGTCGGGCCGCACGAACAGCACGATCGCCAGCGCGACGAGCATGAAGCCGCCGGCCGCCAGCCACAGCAGCGCGAGCGTGTCGCCGTCGAGCGTGCGCCCGTGCAGCAGCGGGCTGAACACGAGCGGGCCGAGGATCGCCCCGAAGACGGCGCCGAACAGCACCAGCGCGATCCCGTGCGCGCGATGCTCGGGCGGGTACATGTCGCCCGCCGCCGTGCGGGCGAGGAGCGCGGTGCCGCTGGCGGCGCCGACGCCCATCAGGCCCGCGAGCACCACCGGCGCGGAGCCGATCGCGCTGCCGAGCGCGGCGAGCCCGCAGCCGCTCGAGCCGACGATGAAGCCGAGGGCGAGGATCGGCACGCGGCCGTAGCGGTCCATCGCCCGGCCGGCGGGCAGCGCGGCGAGCGCGCCGGCGGTGAGCACGATCGCCGGCCCGAGCCCGAGCAGGCCCTTGACGCCGAGCACCTTGACCAGCGTGAGCGAGGCGACGGCGGCCGAGAGCTGGAGCGTGCCGGAGTTCGCCGCCAGCGATGCGGACAGCAGCAGCGTGTTGCGGCGGATCGGCAGCTCTTCGCGCGTCGTCACGATGCGCCAGGCTAACCGGGTGACCGACTTCCCCGCCGCCGGATTGCGCCCGATCGACCCGGCCCCCTTCCGGCTGCGGCTCGAGCAGCTCGCCCCACCGCCGGGCCACCGCATGGGCCGGGTGGTGCTCGACCGCCGGCTGCGGCGCTTCGGCGCGCGCGGGAACGTCCCGTTCGCCGCCCGGCTGGCGCGTGGGCTGCGCGGCGGCTTCCGCTGGGACGCGGAGGACAGCAAGACGAAGGACTGGTATCCGCAGGGCATCGACGGGCGCGGGGACGCCGTGCTCGTCACCTGGTACTCCAAGCTCGACGGCGCCGCGCGGCTCTCGATCGCCGACACCGCCACCGGGCGCTACGGCCACGTCGCGCTCGTGCTGCCCGACGGCAAGCCCGTCAAGACCCACGCCGGCGGCCTCGCCTGGCGCGACGACTGGCTGTACGTCGCCGACACCAACAAGGGGCTGCGGCTGTTCGACCTGCGGCGCTTCTCGGGCCGCACCCTCCCCCAGGCCGGCTGGTACCGGCCGGAGAGCAAGGACCTGCGCTTCTCCTACGCCTCGGTCGACGACGCGGCCGGCGCGCTGCTGGTCGGCGAGTACCGCGACAAGGCGGCGGGCGCCCGGCTGGTGCGCTGGCGCTTCGCGCCCGGCGGGCTGCTGGCGGAGGAGCAGGCGAGCGAGGCGTGGGTGACCGCCCACCCGAACCTGCAGGGCGCGGCGGTCCTCGACGGGCGGATGCTGATGGCGCGCAGCCGCGCGTCGCGGCGCGAGGGCACGCTCACGCGCTCGCCGTTCGAGGAGAGCGCCGAGAAGCAGCTGTGGCCGATCGGCTGCGAGGACCTGGCGATCGTCGGCGGCGAGGTCGTCTCGCTCACCGAGCACCCCGACATGGTGCGGCCGCTGGCGCGGCGCCGCACCGTGTTCCGCGCTACCGGACCGAGATGACCTTGAGCCGGCGCTCGCCGCGCGGGGCGGGCACGACGGCGACGTCGCCGGTGCGCTTGCCGTCGAGCGCGCTCGCCATGGGCGACTCGGCCGACAGCTTGCCCTCGCTCGCCGACGCCTCGTGGCCGGCGACCAGCGTGTAGGTCATCTGCTTCCCGGTCGCCTCGTCCTCGAGTTCGACGGTCGAGCCGAAGCCGATCACGTCGCCTTGCGACGCCTCGACGACGCGGGCGTCGCCCAGCCGCTGGCGCAGCTGCAGGATCTTGGTCTCGAGCCGCGCCTGGGCGTTCTTGGCCTCGTGGTACTCCGCGTTCTCCTTGAGGTCCCCGAACCCGCGCGCGGTCTTGATCTCCTCGGCGATGGCCCGGCGCGCCGGGCCCTCGAGCTCGGCGATCTCGGCGCGCAGCGCCTCGAGCCCCTCGGCGGTCATCTGGTTCTCCATCGCACCCAACCTACCGCGCCCGATCCGGTACAACGCCGCGATGGACACGGACGCCATCGTCATCGGCGCGGGGCTCGCGGGCCTCGTCGCCGCCGCGGAGCTGGCCGACGCCGGCCGCAAGGTCATCCTCCTCGACCAGGAGCCGGAGGCGTCGCTGGGCGGCCAGGCGTTCTGGTCCCTGGGCGGGCTGATGCTCGTCGACAGCCCGGAGCAACGCCGGCTCCGGATCAAGGACTCGCACGAGCTCGCCTGGCAGGACTGGCTGGGCACCGCGGGCTTCGACCGCGACGAGGACGAGTGGCCGCGGCGCTGGGCCGAGGCCTACGTCGACTTCGCCGCGGGCGAGAAGCGCGCGTGGCTGTCGGGGATGGGCGTGAAGTTCATGCCCAACGTCGGCTGGGCGGAGCGCGGCGGCTACCTGGCGATCGGGCACGGCAACTCGGTCCCGCGCTTCCACCTCACCTGGGGCACCGGGCCGGGCGTGGTCGAGCCGTTCGAGCGCCGCGTGCGCGAGGCGGTCGCGTGCGGGCTGGTCGAGCTGCGCTTCCGCCACCAGGTCGACGAGCTCGTGATCTCGGGCGGCGCGGTGACCGGCGTGCGCGGATCGGTGCTGGAGCCGAGCTGCGCGGTGCGGGGCGCGCCGAGCTCGCGCGAGGTGGTCGGCGAGTTCTCCTTGGATGCCCAGGCGGTGTTCGTCACCTCCGGCGGCATCGGCGCCAACCACGAGCTGGTGCGGCGCAACTGGCCGGAGCGGCTTGGCAAGCCGCCGACAGCGATGGTGGCGGGCGTGCCCGACCACGTCGACGGGCGCATGATCCAGATCACGCAGGACGCGGGCGGCAACGTCATCAACCCCGACCGCATGTGGCACTACGTCGAGGGCATCCGCAACTGGGACCCGATCTGGACCAACCACGGAATCCGCATCATCCCCGGGCCGTCGTCGCTGTGGTTCGACGCGCTCGGGCGCCGGCTTCCGGCCCCGCTGTTCCCCGGCTTCGACACGCTCGGGACGCTCGCGCACATCATGCAGACAGGCCACGAGCACACCTGGTTCGTGCTGACCCAGAAGATCATCGAGAAGGAGTTCGCGCTCTCCGGCTCCGAGCAGAACCCGGACATCACGGGGCGCGACATGAAGGAGGTGCTGCGCGGCCGCGTCGGCTCCGGCCCTCCCCCGCCGGTCCAGGCGTTCATGGACCACGGCGCCGACTTCGTGGTCGAGCGCGACCTGGCCGCGCTCGTGCGCGGGATGAACGAGCTGACCGACGAGCCGCTGCTCGACTTCGCCGCGCTGGAGCGCGAGATCGTGGCGCGCGACCGCGAGGTCGTGAACCCGTACGCGAAGGACATGCAGGTCGTGGCGATCCACGGCGCCCGGCGCTTCCTGGCCGACCGCGTCACGCGGATCGCGTCGCCGCACCGCATCCTCGACCCCGAGGCCGGCCCGCTGGTCGCGGTCAAGCTGCACATCCTCACCCGCAAGACGCTGGGCGGGCTCCACACCGACCTCTCCGGCCGCGTGCTGCAGGCGAGCGGGGAGCCGCTACCGGGCCTCTACGCCGCGGGCGAGGTGGCCGGCTTCGGCGGCGGCGGGATGCACGGCTACCGGGCGCTCGAGGGGACGTTCCTCGGCGGCTGCCTGTTCTCGGGGCGGACCGCAGGGCGCGCGGCGGCGGCGGCGCTGGCGTAGCGCCGCCGCCCCCATCGGCTAGTGGTGGCCGTGGCCGTGATCGCCGTGGCCCTTCGCCTTGCGCGGCAGGCCGGCGACCGTGAACGGCTTCGTGCTCGTGCCGAAGTCCGCGTTCACCACGAGGTAGAGCTTCTCGGCCCGGTCGACCGTCGACGGACCGCGCAGCTTGTCACTCGTCTGCGTGCGCTCGAGCTTCGCCCGGCGGGCGCTCTTGCGGAGCTTGAGGAACGAGAGCTGGGCCGGGTCGCCCTGGACCACGACGAGGCGGCCTCCGTCCAGCAGCATGCCGTCGCCGCCGGGGACCGTCGCGCCGGTGATCGAGTCGATCGAGTCGATCGAGCCGCCGTCCTCGCCGAGCTTGATCCGGAACAGCTTGCCGCTGTTGGTGTCGACCACCACGAGCTTGCGCGCGCTCTTGGCCACGATGCCGTTGAGGTTGAACGCGCCGCCGCCCTCGTAGGGGATCGTGCTGACGTCGAGCGCCTGCGGCGTCCCGGAGCCCGCCGCGACCTGCTCGGCGGTGACGTGCCACAGCGTCGGGCGGAACGAGTCGGTCACATAGACGTCGCCGTTGCGCGTGACCTGGAGGTCGTTGAGGAACCCGCCGCTGCCGGTCTCGAACTTCGCGACCTGCGCCTTGGTGGCGATGTCGTAGACGGTGATCGAGCCGGTGCCGCCGCCCGCGACGTAGAGCTTGCCGCGCTTGACCTTCAGGCCGACGGCGGACCTGCCGGTGGCGCCGGGGATGTACGGCGCGACGGTGTCGCTGCCGAGCGTGCCGCGGTAGATCGCGCCGTCGGCGGTGACGCCGACGTAGAACGCCTTCGAGCGCTTGTCGAACGCGACGCCCTCGGGATTCCCCGCGGGGTCGGGCTTGAGCGTGAACGTGCGCGCCTTCGCGCCGCCCTTGTCGTCATGACCCTTGTGCGCCGAGGCGACGGTCGCGCCGACCGCCAGGGCGAGCGCGGCCAGGACCGCGATGAGTGTCCGCTTCATGGGGACAGAACCTCCTAGTCGAAGTGCAACCTCTGAGTTGAGACACGCCTGCCCGCCAAATGTCACGGATTCACGTCAGATCGGGTCGGGGCCCCACGATTCCCGTAGGCTCGCGCCGAGGTGCGAATCCGCCGCGCACGACGCCTGGGCCCGCTCGCCGCAGCGGCGCTGGTGCTCGGAATCGCGTCCTCCCCCGCGGGCGGCCAGGGCGAGCCCCCGTGCCCGCCGGACGTCCTGGCCCAGCCGGTATTCGGGAGCGCCGACTACCCGTCCGGCGGCCACCACCTGTTCGCCACCCACCCGGTGACGATCGGCGCGGGCTTCCCGGCCGCCGGCCCGACCGCGACGGTCACGGGCTTCAGCGCCGCCGGGCTGACGCCGGTGACGGACGAGTTCAGCGAGCAGCCGTTCGGGTCGTTCGACGGCGACGTGACGTCGATCACGGTGCGCGGCGACCAGCCCGGCAGCTACCCGGCCACGGTCACTTGGACCCAGAACGACGCGGCGGAGAACACGTGCGCCGGCTCGGCCTCGACCTCGGTGGCGCTCGCCGCGGCCACGCCGCCACGGCTGACCAAGCCGCGCGTCACGCCCGGGCTCAACACCGAGAGCGTCGTGAAGCTCAGAGTGCCGGCCGGCGGCGACCTGCGCCCCGTCGAGATCCGCTACCGCGCGGTCGCGAAGCGCCGCTTCCCCGGCTCCGGCGCGCGCGCACACAAGTTCACGTTCCCGCTCATCAAGCCCGAGTCCGACGACGGGCCGCTGTTCCACGGCTCGGTCCGGGTCGGCGGCCTGAAGCTCCTCATCGGCACCGACCCGCAGTTCACCTTCACGGTCCGCGCGCGGCCGCGCGGCACGCCCTACGGCTACGACCTGCAGATCCTCCAGGGCGGCCGCCGCGTGTCCCGCCTCCGGGTCAGCGGCCGCTGCGCCCGCCACGGCGGCCTCGTGACCTGCAAGCGCAAGCTGCGCCTCTCCTAGCGGTGCGGCGGCGCCTGCGCGGCGGCCGCGGTCGGGTCGAGGTCGGCGAGGGTCAGCGGGTGGGCCGGCGGGTGGTCGAGGACGATCGACGACTCGACCCGCAGCGCCGGCCCGACGTGGAGCAGCTCGCCGGGGTCGAGCAGGCGCCAGCCCGGGTCCTCGTCCATCCGCTCGCTGGCGACGATCACCGACGGGTGGCGCGACAGTGGCTCGGAGCGCACGCGTACCGTGCCGGCGGCGCTGGCCGCGTCGAGGTGGCGGTCGCCGCCCGGGCCGCCCGCGCCGCGCTCCAGCACCCACAGCTCGTGGGTGTCGGGATAGCGCAGCGCCCACAGCCCGTCGGGCGTCCCAAGGATCACGTTGATCGCGTAGAGCGGGAGCTCCGCGGCGACCCAGCGCGCGGCGGCGGCAATGCCGGCGCCGACGTCGCCGCCGTTGCGCTCGGTCTCGCGCGTGACGAGCGCGAACAGCCGCTCGGAGTCGGTGTCGCCCCTGACCAGCGCGCGGTCGTCGCCGAGCTCGCGCTCGAGCCGCTCGAGCTCGAGGATCACGCCGTTGTGGGCGAACAGCCGGCCGCGCTGCTCGAACGGGTGGGTGTTGGCGACGTCGAGCCCGCCCGTGGTCGCGTAGCGGATGTGGGCGAGGAAGACGGTCGACTCGAGCTCGCGCGCCTCGTGCGCGAACGCCTGGTCCTCGTACGCCGCCAGCGGCTGCTTGGAGACGTGCGGGCGCCCGTCGGCGCCGAACCAGCCGAGCCCGGTCCCGTCGGGCTCGCGGCGGCTCTGCCGCGCGAGGCTGTCGGGCGCCTCGAGCAGCCAGAACGTCGCCCTGACGGGGTGGTCCCCGCCGCTCATGCCGAAGAGCCGGCACATCCTGTTCAGCTTCTCACGGACCGGCTAGGGTCGGCCGGTGCTGGAGCATGCCGAACGGGAGGTGGAGGCCGCGGCGCCCGAGCCGGCCGCTCCGATCCTCGCTCCCGCCCCCACCGGCGTGCTCGCGCTCCAGCGCAGCGCCGGCAACCGCGCGGTCGTCGCGATGCTCGCGCGCGACGAGTGGTCGAAGGACTACCGGACGCGGAAGTCCCGCCAGGGGCTGAGCTACGAGGACTACAAGAAGGCGATCGGGACCAAGGGCGCGGAGAAGTACGCGCCCGAGATCAAGGCCGCGAGCGCGTGGGGCGGCACGCCACTCTCGCCCGTCGCGCTGACCCGGGCGGAGCTCGGGGCCATCGTCCTGTACGAGGGCACCGACCCCGCCGGGCGAGCCGCGCACGAGAAGCGCCTCGACGACTACCTGCCGTTCATCAACAACTCCTTCGAGGCGATGAGCATCGACACGGTCGAGGCCCAGAGCTCCTTCCTGGCGCACGCGGCCGAGTCCGGCTCGTTCGCGCAGATGACCGAGCAGGGCGCCGAGAAGCGCCCGTACGCGCCCTTCATCGGGCGCGGCCCGATCCAGGTGACGTGGGAAGCCGGCTACATCCAGGCGCTCGCCTACGTGGAGCTCCGCGGCGAGCAGCTCGAGGCCGAGGCGGCGGACCTCGAGTCGAAGTCGCCCAAGTCGCCCGAGGCAGCCCGCAAGCGCGAGCTGGCCGCGCTCGCCAAGGAGGCCGCGACCGCGATCAAGCGCGACATCAAGGAGGCCGCGGACCCGAAGTACGCGTTCCTGTTCTCGCTCGGGGCCATGGAGCTCACGCGCGGGGTCAAGCGCTCGGCCAACCTCAAGGGGATCTCGTCCCCCTCGTTCGCCGGCAACCGGGACGAGGACCAGTGGGTCACGAACTTCACGGAGTCCTTCCAGGACACGCTCGACAAGGCGCCGGCGCGCAAGGCCGAGGCGGAGGCGCGGCTCAAGGCCGCGCAGGCCGAGCTGGCCGCCGCGCCGGCGGAGGACGCCGCGGGCCGCACGGCGATCGAGAAGCGGATCAAGGCGGCGCAGGGCGCGATCCGGATGCAGGAGGGCGCGATCCGCGACATGCCCTCGGCGCTGCGCGGCGCCAAGGTCAAGAAGGGGATCTACGAGCGCGCCTACAAGGAGCTCAGCAAGAAGGCGAAGCCCGCCTCACCCTGACGGCGATGCCGTCGGGGTCCGCTCCTCGGTCCTGCGGAAGCGCCCGCCGTCCCGGCCCGCGGCGTCGCTCGTCTCGCCCGAGCCGAAGTCCGCGGAGTGCCGCTCGGAGCCCACCGCGGTGAGGAGGATCACGACCAGCAGCGTCGGCACGATCACCGCCGCGAGCGCGAAGCCGCCCGAGTGCGACTCGGCCAGCGAGGTCTGGATCGGCAGGTTGAGCGCGGCGAGCAGGTTGCCCAGCTGGTAGGTCACGCCGGGGTAGAAGCCGCGCACCTCGTCGGGCGACAGCTCGGACAGATGGGCGGGGATGACGCCCCACGCGCCCTGGACGAAGATCTGCATCAGGAACGCGCCGAGCGTGATCAGCGCCAGCGTCGGCGCGAACGCGAACAGCGGCACGACCGGCAGGGCCAGCGCCGCGCACAGGATGATCGTCTTGCGGCGCCCGAAGCGCTGCGACACGGCCCCGAAGTACATGCCGCCCAGCAGCGCGCCGCAGTTGTAGATGATCGCGACGATCACGACGGTCGTGTGGCCGGCGTCGAAGTCGTCCTCGAGGAACGTCGGGAAGAAGTCCTGGGTGCCGTGGCTCATGAAGTTGAACGCCCCCATCAACACGACCAGGTAGACGAAGCGCTTCAGGACGTCGCGCTGGAGGAAGACGTCGCGGAAGCCGACGCGGTTCTGGACCTGGCGCTCGTGCGTCCGCTCCCAGGCCTCGGATTCCTTGACGCGCATGCGGATGAACAGCGCCAGCAGCGCGGGTGCGGCAGCGGCGATGAACAGCCCGCGCCAGCCGAAGGTCGGGACGATCGCGAAGAACGCGATCGCCGCCAGCAGGTAGCCGACGGGATAGCCCTGCTGCAGGACGCCGGAGAAGAAGCCGCGCTTCTCGACCGGGACCTTCTCCATCGCCAGCGACGCGCCGAGGCCCCACTCGCCGCCCATGCCGAAGCCGTAGAGCGCGCGCAGGATCAGCAGCACGGTCAGCGAGGGCGAGAACGCGGTGAGGAAGCCGACCGTCGAGTAGAAGAGGACGCAGCACAGCAGCGGGATGCGCCGGCCCTTGCGGTCGGCCCAGTAGCCGAAGAACGCGGCGCCGAGCGGGCGCGCGGCCAGCGTCAGCGTCGTCGCCACCGCGGCCTTGGTCTTGGAGACGTCGAACTCACAATGCTTCGACCGGCCGGAGCACACCGGCCGTCGCGCCGGGCGACCTAGGCGCGGCTGCGGACGGCCTCGACGCCGCCGTCGTGCGGCATCACGACATCGGCCGCCTCCGCCGGCGTGACGTCGGGGTAGAGCGTCCTGATGACAACGATCGCGACCACACCTCCCACCAGCTGCGCAACGACGAAGCCGGGGACGGAGGCGGGCGCGATGCCGGCGAACGTGTCGGAGAACATCCGGCCGACGGTGATCGCGGGGTTGGCGAAGCTCGTCGAGCTCGTGAACCAGTAGGCAGCGCCGATGTAGGCGCCCACCGCGGCGGGGGCATTCGCCGCCCGGCCCGTGCGGGCGAGCGAGAAGATCACGAGCAGCAGCCCCAGCGTCGCGATGACCTCGGCGAGCAGATGCGCGGGGCTGGCGCGGTGGTGGGTGGAGATGCTGATCGCGCTCAGCGCGAACATGGCGTTGGCGGTGATCGCGCCGGTGATGCAGCCGGCGACCTGGGCGGGGATGTAGGCGAGCCCGTCGCGCCAGGTGAGTCCGCCGAAGTAGGCGTCGACGAGCGAGACGAGTGCCCGCCGGAGACGGGGCCGAACATGAGGATGATCGCGAACAGGCCCGCAGCGGTGGCCGCGGCGTTCTCGAGCAGCGCGAGCCCGGTGTCGTCAGGCGAGAGCTCACTCGCGGCGATGCCGGAGCCGATCACGACGGCGGCCAGGAACGCGGAGCCGAGGTACTCGGCGAGCAGCCGGCGGGCGAGCGGGGCCGTCATACGGCGGCGACGAGCTTGTCAGCCAACTCCGTGGGCAGGCCGGCGGCCGCGACCTCGTCTGCCACCGCGTGGGCGTCGTACTCGACGCGCTCGATCGTGACGTCGTCCTCGGTGAGGATCGCGAAGGCGCCGCGTGGGTCGCCGTCCTTGGGCTTGCCGATCGAGCCACAGTTGACGAACAGCACGCCGCCGTACTCGTGGATCCAGGGCTTGTGGGTGTGGCCGAACACGAGCACATCGCCCGTCTCCGCTCCGGCGAGGCGCTCGTAGAGCCGGGCGGGCTTGTCCTCGAAGAGGTACTCGTTGACCTTGCGCGGCGAGCCGTGCACGAGATGGACGCGCCGAGCGCCGATCTCGAAGCTGAGATCGAAGGGCAGCTCGCGCATGAAGTCCTTCGACGCCTGGTCGGTGTGCGCGAGCGTCCAGTCCACCGACCGCTGCCCGATCTCCTTGTCGTGCGGGGTGATGTACGCGCAGCCGCAGTCCTCGAGGTCGCGCGCGATCGCGTAGTCGTAGTTGCCGTAGATCGTCGGGATCGCGCCCTCCGCGATCAACGCGCAGACCTCGTTCGGGTGCGGCCCATAGCCGACGAGATCACCACCGCAGTAGACCCGCTCGATCCCGAGTTCCTCGATGCGAGCGAGCGCGGCCTCCAGCGACGGCAGGTTGCCGTGGATGTCGGTGATGACGGCGACCGATGTCATGGTGCGAGTGCGGGTGCCAACTCGTCGGCGAGGCGCCCGGCGCGGCGCGCGATCTCGTCCCGGATGCGGCGAACCCCGTCCAGATCGGCGCCTGCGGGGTCGTCGAGCTCCCAGTCCTCGTAGCGCTTGCCCGGGTAAATCGGGCACGCATCGCCACAGCCCATGGTGATCACGACGTCGGCGGCCTTGACGAAGTCGTCGGTCAGCGGCTTCGGGAACTCCTGGGAGAGATCGAGCCCGAGCTCGGCCATCGCCGTGATGACCTCGGGGTTGATCTCCGCGGCGGGGGTGCTACCCGCCGAGCGGACGTGGACCTTGCCCTTGGCGTAGTGATCGAGCAGGACGGCGGCCATCTGGCTGCGGCCGGCGTTGTGGACGCACACGAACAGCACCTCGGGCACGTCCTTGGCGAGCTTGCCCTCGACCTGGGCGAGCGCCCGCAGCCGCTCGCGCGCGAACCGGTGCACGAGCAACGGCACGAAGTCCTTGGCCCGCGCACCCGAGAGCCGTTCGAGCGACTCCACCAGGTACCGCTCGATCGTCTCCGGCGAGAACGTTCCGGCGAACTGCTTGCGCAGCGACTCGAGACCCCTGTCGAGGTGCCCCCGCGTGATGAGGTCGATGTCGATGTCCCGCAGCTGGGTGGCCATGGGCGATGAGCTCCTCCGCGATCGGCGGTGTTCGAACGCCACCATCATAAGCATTGACACTCATCACTTCAATCGATATATGTACATCGATGGCCGTCGATCTGAAGCTCACCCCCAAGACGAAGCGCGCGGCCGGCGAGCCCTGCTGCGAGCCCGTCGTCTACCCCGACGTCGAGCGCCAGCAAGCCGAACGGATGGCAAGCATCGCCAAGGCGCTCGGCGACCCGATCCGCCTGCAGCTGGTCGACGTGCTGCGCAAGCACGCGGGCAAGGTCTGCGTGTGCGAGCTCGTCCCGCTGTTCGACATCTCCCAGCCCACGCTCTCGCACCACCTCAAGAAGCTGCCCGAGGCGGGCATCGTCGATTCCGAGCGCCAAGGCCTGTGGGCCTACTACTACGTCCTCCCCGACGCCCTCCAGGAGCTCTCCGCATGGCTGAAGTGACCGACTGTTGCGCCCCCTCGACGCAGGACACCTGCTGCGAGCCGACCGAGAAGGCCTCGTGCTGCGGCGCGAACGCCGCGGGCGGAAGCTGCGGATGCTCCGCCGGTACCGCCGGTGACATCCGCGAGATCGTGCGCGAGCGCTACGCCTCCGCCGCTCGCACCGCCACCGCCCAGACCGGCTCCGCCGTGGCGCTCGCCGAGGCGGACGAGGCCGGACGGTTCGGCGCCACGCTCTACGGCAAGGAGGCGGGCGATGTGCCGGTTGAGGCCTCGCTCGGCTGCGGCGTCCCCACCGCGGTCGCCGATCTGCACGAGGGCGAGACGGTGCTCGATCTCGGCTCCGGGGCCGGCGCCGACGTGCTCATCAGCGCCCGCCGCGTCGGGGCGACCGGCAAGGCCATAGGGCTCGACATGACCGACGAGATGCTCGCGCTCGCGCGCGCGAACGCGGCCGCCGCCGGGGTCGAGAACGCCGAGTTCCTCAAGGGCTACCTCGAGGAGATCCCGCTCCCCGAGGCCTCGGTCGACGTCGTCATCTCCAACTGCGTGATCAACCTCGCCGCCGACAAGCGCGTCGTGCTCGCCGAGGCCGCGCGCGTGCTCCGCCCCGGCGGGCGCTTCGCCGTCTCCGACGTGATCGCCGACGAGGGCATGGACGAGGCGACCCGCGCCGACATGGCGCAGTGGACCGGCTGCATCGCGGGCGCGCTGACCGAGGCCGAGTTCCGCGCCGCGCTGGCCGGCGCCGGGCTCGTCGACGTCGAGATTCGCCCGACACATCGCGTCCACGAGCACGCCGGCTCGGCGATCATCCGCGGCCGCAAGCCCTAGGCGCTCAGGCGCAGCAGTCGTCCTCGCAGGGATCCAGCCGGGCGCCGGCGAGCGGGTCGGAGACGCAGCACCCCTCCCCCTTCCACGCCTCCCGGCCCTCCTTGACCGCCAGCCCGGCGATCAGCAGGCCGACGATCGGATCGAGCCACCACGCGCCCCAGAGCACGTTGCCCAGCAGCCCGAGCAGCAGCGCCCCGGCCAGGTAGGCGCAGAGCATGTTCTGCCGGCCCTCGCCCTTGGTGGCCGCCGAGCCGAGCTGGTCGGCGAGCCGCTGCTTGGCGATGCCGAGCGCCGGCATCAGGATCACGCTCGAGATCGCGAGCCCGATCCCAACCCAGCTGTGCTCCGGCCGCTCGCCGCCGACGAGCGCACGCACCGACTCGATCGCGACGTACGGTGCGAGCAGGAAGAACTGGATCGCGACGAGCTTCTGCGCGCGCGTCTCGGCGGTCGCGGAGAACATCCGCTGCCCGGTGAAGCGCCAGACGATGATCAGGCTCGCGAAGCCCTCGATCGCGCTGTCGAGGCCGAAGCCGACGAGTGCGATCGAGCCCGCGACGATGCCGGCGGCGATCGCGACGCCACCCTCGACGGCCATCCACGCGAGGCTCAGCCACGACAGCGTGCGGACGCGGCGGGCGAGCCGGCGGTAGGTCGCCTCGTCGATGCGCGGCTCCGGCGCGGGCGGCGCCGAGACGAGCGGAAGCTCGACGCCCTGGAGGCTCACGCGTTGACCTCGTCCACCACGGCCTCCAGCAGCACGCGGCCGCGGTCGGTCAGCCGGTACAGCACCATCTTGCCGTCGCGCCGGCTCTCGGCCAGCCCGAGCGAGCGCAGCGCGCGGGCGTGGTGGGAGACGAGGTTCTCGGCGCGCTCGGCCACCCAGGCGAGGTCGCAGACGCACAGCTCGTCCGCGCCCGCCAGCGCCGCCGCGACGATCAGGCGCGTCGGGTCCGAGAGCGCGCGTGCCTGCTCGGCGAAGCGGGCGGCGCGGTCGACGTCGAGCCGCTCGTGCCGCAGTCGCTCGGCCTTCTCGAGGTCGAGGCAGAGGAGGTCGCAGGCATCGTCGGCCACGGCCTCATCCTAACGACCGTTGTGATGTTGCGGCGTCAGCCCCGGCGCATCAGGCGGGCGACGGCGGCCATGAGCTCCTCGGTGCGCTCCTCTTTGACGTCCGAGGGCCCGCCGATCACGCAGTGGCGGGCGTGGTCGTCCATGAGACCGAGCGCGACCTTGTCGAGCGCGGCCTGGATCGCGGAGATCTGCGTCAGGACGTCGATGCAGTAGCGGTCCTCCTCGACCATCTTCTCGACGCCGCGGACCTGGCCCTCAACGCGCTTGAGGCGCTTCTGGAGCTGCTCCTTGGTGGACGTGTACCCGCGCGTAGTGTCAGTGGTGGTGGCCATGGGCAAGAGTGTAGCTAACCCCCCGGGGGTATCTGGTAGGGTTCCTCGCGGATACCCCCTCCCCGTATTTGATCCCAAGGACTCCCCCATGACCACCACCTATCTCGTGCCCGGCATGACCTGTGACCACTGCAAGGTCGCGGTGACCGAAGAGGTCACCAAGGTCGCCGGCGTCGCCGCCGTCAGCGTCGACCTCGACACCAAGCTCGTCCGCATCGACGGCGGCGCCGACCACTCGGCGCTGGTCGCCGCGATCGACGAGGCCGGCTACGACGCGGTGGCCGCGTGAACCCGATCGCGAAGCTCGCCGGGTTCGCCGGCGTCCTGGCGCTCGTGTTCGCCGGCGCGGCGTTCGCGGGCAGCCGGCTCGACGTCCACCCCGGCCGCCCGGCGGCGGACAAGCCCGCCCACATGGGCGGGATGGCGGCGGAAACGATGCCGGTGCGCGGCCTGGCGGTCAGCGACCACGGGCTCACGCTCCAGCTCGCGCGGCGCACCGCGCAGCCGGGCCGGCGCTTCGAGCTGGCGTTCCGGATCGCCGACCGCCGCGGGCGGACCGTGCGCGACTTCGACGTCGAGCACACCAAGCGCATGCACTTCATCGTCGTGCGCCGCGACATGACCGGCTTCCAGCACCTGCACCCGACCCAGCGGCCGGACGGCAGCTGGTCCGTCCCGGTCACGCTGCCCGCCGCGGGGTCGTATCGCGTGTTCGCCGACTTCTCGGTCGGTGAGAAGCCGTACACGCTGGCCGACGACCTGACCGTCGACGGCTCGGTGCGCTCGCAGGCGCTGCCCGCGCCGGCTCGGAGCATCGAGGTCGACGGCCTGCGCGTCGCCGCCAAGGGCCTGACCTTCAGGGTCACCCGCAACGGCGCGCCGGTCGCCATCCAGGACTACCTGGGCGCCAAGGGCCACCTGGTCGCGCTGCGCGAGGGCGATCTCGCCTACCTGCACGTGCACCCCGACCAGAACCGCCTCCGGTTCGAGGCGACGTTCCCCACCCCGGGCCGCTACCGCCTGTTCCTGCAGTTCAAGACCGCGGACGGCCGCCTGCACACCGCCGCGTTCACGCGCGAGGTGACGCGATGAGCACGCTCGAGCTGCCGATCACCGGCATGACCTGCGCCTCGTGCGCCAACCGCATCGAGCGCAAGCTGAACAAGCTCGACGGGGTCACCGCGACCGTCAACTACGCCACCGAGAAGGCTCGGGTCGAGTTCGACCCGGGCACGGTGGAGCCAGATCAACTCATCGACGCGGTCGAGGCCGCCGGCTACTCGGCGGCGCTGCCGGCGAGCGGGCCGGCCGAGCCCGACGAGCTCGGCGCGCTGCGCCGCCGCCTGATCATCGCCGCCGTCCTGTCGGTCCCGGTGCTGCTGATGGCGATGATCCCGGCGCTGCAGTTCGACAACTTCCAGTGGCTGTCGCTGAACCTCGTGACGCCGGTCGTGCTGTGGGCGGCGTGGCCGTTCCACAAGGCGGCGTGGGCGAACCTCAAGCACGGCGCCGCCACGATGGACACGCTGATCTCGGTCGGCACGCTCTCCGCCTGGCTGTGGTCGCTGTACGCGCTCTTCATCGGGGACGCCGGCATGAACGACATGCGGATGGCGTTCGACGTCATCCCCGACCCGGGCGCGGGCGCCGACCAGATCTACCTCGAGACCGCGGGCATCGTCACCACGTTCCTCCTCGCCGGCCGCTACTTCGAGGCGAAGGCCAAGCGCCGCGCCGGCGCCGCCATGAAGGCGCTGCTCGAGCTGGGCGCCAAGGACGTCGAGCTCGTCGACGGCCGCCGCATCCCGGTCGAGCAGCTCGTCGTCGGCGACCGCTTCGTGGTCCGCCCCGGCGAGAAGGTCGCCACCGACGGCACCGTCGAGGAGGGCATCTCCGCCGTCGACATGAGCATGCTGACGGGCGAGTCCGTGCCGGTCGAGGTCTCGCCGGGCATGGAGATCGCGGGCGCCACCGTCAACGCCGGCGGCCGCCTGATCGTGCGCGCCACCAAGGTCGGCGCCGACACGGCGCTCGCCCAGATCGCTCGCCTGGTCGAGGACGCGCAGACCGGCAAGGCGCCGGTCCAGCGGCTCGCCGACCGCATCTCGGGCGTCTTCGTCCCCGTGGTGATTGCGTTGGCGGTCGGCACGCTCGGCTTCTGGCTCGGCACCGGGGAGAGCGCGACGTTCGCGTTCACCGCCGCCGTCGCCGTGCTGATCATCGCCTGCCCCTGCGCGCTCGGCCTCGCCACCCCGACCGCGCTGATGGTCGGCACCGGCCGCGGCGCCCAGCTCGGGCTGCTCATCAAGGGCCCGGAGGTGCTCGAGTCCACCCGCCGCGTCGACACCGTCGTGCTCGACAAGACCGGCACCGTGACCACCGGCAAGATGACGCTGACCGAGGTGACGGTCGCCGACGGCGTCGACCGGGGCGAGGCGCTGCGCCTGGTGGGCGCGCTCGAGCACGCCTCCGAGCACCCGATCGCCCAGGCCATCGCGGCCGCGGCCGCCGCCGAGGGCTCACTCCCCGCGGTCGAGGGCTTCGCCAACCGCGAGGGCCTCGGGGTCGAGGGCGTCGTCGAGGGCCACGCGCTGATCGTCGGCCGGCCCGCTCTGCTCGCGGATTGGGCGATGCACCTCCCGCCCGAGCTCGACGCCGCCCGCCGCGCCGCCGAGGGCCGCGGCCAGACCGCGATCGCGGCCGGCTGGGACGGGCGCGCCACCGCCGTGTTCGTCGTCGCCGACACCGTCAAGCCCACCTCCGCGGAAGCCGTCGCGTCGCTGAAGGCGCTCGGCCTGCGCCCGGTGCTCCTCACCGGCGACAACGAGACGACCGCCCGCGCGGTCGCCGCCGAGGTCGGCATCGACGAGGTGATCGCCGAGGTCATGCCCGCCGACAAGGCGGGCGTCGTCCGCCGCCTCCAGGCGGAGGGCCGCGTGGTCGCCATGGTCGGCGACGGCGTCAACGACGCGCCGGCGCTCGCTCAGGCCGACCTCGGCCTGAGCATCGGCACCGGGACCGACGTCGCCATCGAGGCCTCCGACCTCACGCTCGTCTCCGGCGACCTGCGAGCCGCCTCCGACGCGATCCGCCTCAGCCGCGCGACCCTGCGCACCATCAAGCAGAACCTCGGCTGGGCGTTCGGCTACAACCTCGCCGCGATCCCGCTGGCGGCGATCGGCCTGCTCAACCCGGTCATCGCCAGCCTCGCGATGGTCTTCTCCAGCCTCTCGGTTGTCAGCAACGCGCTGCGCCTGCGCCGCTTCAGCGGAGGACGCGGAAGCTGACGCGCGCGCCCACGCTCTATTGAGACCTACTTGCAGTAGTAGTAGGTTCGCGATTCGAGAGGAGGACGCGATGTCGTCGGTCACCGCAGGTGCGGTTCGGGGTTCCCGCTGGGCGCGGATCCGCAGCGGGCTCACACCCGGACAGTGGCGCACCGTCGGAGCCATGGCGCTGGTCGTGGCCCTGCTCCACGCCGTCGGGTTCTTCCTGTTGTTCGCCGTGATCGCGCCGCAGCAGTTCTCGCTCGGCGACTCGGGACTGTTCACGGTCGGGATCGGGCTGACCGCGTACACGCTCGGGCTGCGGCACGCCTTCGACGCCGATCACATCGGCGCGATCGACAACACCACGCGCAAGCTGATGACCGACGGCCAACGGCCCGTCAGCGTCGGCTTCTTCTTCTCGCTCGGGCATTCGACGATCGTGTTCCTGCTCGCGATCGGCTTCACGGTCGGGGTCCGCGGCCTCAGCGGCGCCGTCAGCGACGACTCGTCGTGGCTGCACCAGGCCACCGGCCTGATCGGCCCGACCGTCTCGGGCACGTTCCTCACGATCATCGGGATCCTCAACCTGCTGGTGCTGATCAGCATCGTGAAGATCTTCCGGCGCATGCGGAGCGGGCACTTCAGCGAGCCGGAGCTCGAGGACCAGCTCAACAACCGCGGCTTCATGAACCGCTTCTACAAGCGCGCGACCAACACCGTCTCCAAGCCGTGGCAGATGTACCCGGTCGGGCTGCTGTTCGGGCTCGGGTTCGACACCGCGACCGAGATCGCGCTGCTCGCCACGGCGGGCACCGCGGCCGCCGGCGGACTGCCGATCTACGCGATCCTCTGCCTGCCGATCCTGTTCGCCGCCGGCATGTCGCTGCTGGACACGATCGACGGCGCGTTCATGAACTTCGCGTACGGCTGGGCGTTCGCCAAGCCTGTGCGCAAGGTCTTCTACAACATCACCATCACCGCGCTGTCCGTCGTGGTCGCGCTGGTGATCGGCATCATCGAGCTCATGTCGGTGCTCGCCGAGAAGCTCACCCTCACCGGCCAGCCGTGGGACTTCGTCTCCGGCCTCGACCTCAACTACCTCGGCTACGCCATCGCCGGGCTGTTCGTCCTCACCTGGGCGGTCGCGCTCGCGGTCTGGCGCTTCGGCCGCATCGAGGAGAAGTGGACGGCCGCGATGGCAGCCGGCGCGCCTCCACCCGTCTTGTGACCCAGGCGCCACAGGTCGAGCGACGGACGTTCGCGGACATCGACGAGGTCGTCCGGCTGCTGCGCGAGGCCGGCCACCGCGTCACCGCCCCCTGTCGCGTCGTGCTCCGGGCGCTGTTCGCCGCCGACGGGCCGATCTCGGCGCAGTTCATCGCCGACAGCGCCCGCGACCTCCCGATCGAGGTCACGTCCGTCTACCGGAACCTCGAGCGCCTCGAGTCGCTCGGCGTCGTCCAGCACGTGCACCTCGGTCACAGCCCGGGCTTGTACGCGCTGGTCGGGACGGGCAACCGCGAGTTCCTCACCTGCGAACGCTGCGGCCGGGTCACGAGCGTCGACCCCGGCGAACTCGACGCGGTCCGGGCCCAGATCCGCGAGCGGTTCGGCTACGAGGCACGCTTCGGGCACTTCCCGATCGTCGGCCTGTGCGCCGAGTGCGCCGGCGCGCCGCACGAGCACGCTGAGCACGAACACACGCACGGGGCCTACATCCACTCCCATCCGTACCGCCGCGCCCACCAGCACTGATCGACCTCGAGCCCGTGTTGCGCTGTGACGAACACTGATCCGATTCTCGCCGAGCAACTCGCCTACTACCGGGCTCGCGCTCGCGAGTACGACGAGTGGTTCCGTCGCGAGGGGCTCCATGACCTGGGCGAAGACCACAATGCGAGATGGCGTCTTGAGCTCGATCGTGTGTTTTCAGCACTCGATGCGTTTGCGCCTCGTGGAGACGTCCTCGAGCTTGCCTACGGCACGGGGGAATGGACGATCCGTCTCGCGGAGTCGGCGACCAGAGTCGTCGGAGTCGATGCAGCGCCGGAGATGCGCGAACTCGCTCTGGCGAAGCTGCAGGATGCCGGCAAGAGCAACGTCGAGCTCAGGGTGGACGATCTCTTCAGCTGGCAGCCAGATCAGGACTATGACGTCGTCTTCTTTGCGTTCTGGCTTTCGCACGTTCGCCAGAGCGATGCCGACCGGTTCTGGCGCAGCGTGCACGACGCGCTTCGCCCCGGCGGCCGCTTCTTCCTCGTGGATGCCGCACGCGCGCTCCCCGAGAGGAACGTCATCCACGGTTCGCAACTGCCCGGTCGCGACCGCGCGACCGAGCTCAGGCGACTCGAGGACGGTCGGGCGTTTCGAATCATCAAGCGCTCGCTCGATCCCGATCGGCTCGCGCGAGATCTGCGTGAACACGGCCTTGACATGAGCTTTGTCGAGACAGGCGAGTTCTTCGTCTACGGACTCGGCCGACGTGCCTAGCCCGACCTGAGGCCCAGCACCCTGTCATCACCACTCATCGCTGATGCATAGAGGCATGGCGAGCTTTCCTTGCCGCCTCCGTACTTTCCACCGGGACCGACGGTAGTCGTCCGCATGATGAGCGGGGAGAAGGCGGATTCTCCGTCCGGTACCGCGGCGTAGCGTTGGGCCCATGCCGACGTCCGGAGCGACGCGCTGGTTCCGAACTGCTGTCGTCGCGGCGGCCGCCATCATCGTGGTCGCGGCGCTTTCTCCGGCTCAGGGCAAGGCGGCTCAACAGTTAGACGCGTTCCAGAACCCGGAGGCAACCGCGCCGCCGTTTTCGGACGACGACTATTGGGCCCTTACGGACCGACTGGCGGCCGCGCTCGACTCGCGCTGGGATGCGGACAAGGGGGCTTACCGGTCGATCGGCGGCACGGACGCGGGTGTGGAATACAACATCCGTTACAACGCTCAGCTGCTGCTCGTCCACTCGGTCGCGGCGCTCAAGCAGCACGACGGCCCGTCACGGCGCGATGCCCGCGCGCGGACGCTGGTTGACCGCCTGACCCACTCGCCGGCGTGGGGGCCGACCGGGAAGAACACGAACGTCCACCGCCCTGCGGTCTGCTGGTCCACGGACGTCTTCTCCGGGCTGCGAGGGCATATGTCGCTCGACTCGAAGGTGGCCGAGGCGCTCACGTTCGCGTGGCGAGCGCGCAAGCAGCTTGGGTTGTCACCTGGCGCGGTGAAGTTGATCGCGCGCCGGATCGACCAGTGCGCGCACAAGCCGCTCTGGCGCTACCCGTCCCTCACCGGCAACCAGTTCAACTGGTTCAGCGAGCTGTATGCGAGCGACGCGACCGTCACCGGTAACGGCGCACTGCTGCGCAAGGACTACCGCGAGCAGCTCGTGCGCTTCGCAAATGCCATCGAGCACCCTATGCGCAAGCGCCGGTCGCCGAACCTGGGTCCCGGCTACGAGTTCCACTATCACCCGGAGCTGTCCGCTACCGCGGCCATCAACCTCGACTCGCCCGAGTACGCCAACATCGTCGCCCAAGGGCTCCAGTACTACGACGACGCGCTGCGGCGCGGCATGCATCCGCTTCCCGGCCACTCGGTCAGGCTGATCCGCGCGTGGGTGAGCCGCATCCTCGGCGGCTACTGGACCCACGCCGGCTATCTCAACTGGGACACCGGCCTCGGCAAGGCGCGCTGGAACTCCGCGCAGTACTGGGCGTTCGCGCAGGAGGGACTTCAGGGGCTGACGGTCTCGCCGCGGTTCTGGCCGCGCAAGGAATACGGGCGCTGGACGAAGGACGTCTTCGACCGCGGTCTGCTCCTGTACCTGCGACTCGCCAACGAGGCCGGGACCCCAATCGCGCCGTCCAAGATGTGGGGCATCACCTCCGACATGGAGGAGTTCGACTGCTACACCACGCGCATGATGGCCAACGCCGCGCGCGCCATCGCGTACGGCATGGGCTCGATGTCGGCGAGCGACCCGCCGCCGCTGTACTCGTTCGACTACGACACCGGTCGCCTCGCCGTTTCCACTCCCGCGTACTCGACCGCGCTTGTTCCCTCCAACCGCGGTGCCTTCCCGTACGGGGGGCTTGATCCGGTCCGCCTGTTCGGGCCCGGCCAGCACCCCGTCGGCTCGCTCGGCGGCGTCCCGCCGGAGGCGATGGGGGTTGTTGTGCGCAACAGCGCAGGCAAGGAGCTCCTCGCGACCTCGCGCTCACAGCACGCCGGCGTGGGCCGCCCGCTGAGTCTGATCGCCTCGCCGCGCGGCAAGGTCACCCGCCCGCGCGCGTATCCCGTCAAGCCCTATGCCGGTCCGTTCAACCGCCTCGAGGCGGTCGGGAGCGTCCGCAACGGACCGCTTTCGATCTCGGCCCACCACACCTTCACCGCCACCTCGATCCTGAGTCGCTGGCAGGTCACGTGCGCCAGGGCGACCTGTGACGACCGGATCATCCTGCACTTCCCCACCTATGGCTCAGATGCGGCGATCGACGCCATTCTCAAGAGCGGCGAGCGCGTGCGTCTTGGCGGGCCGGGCGCCGACCCCGCCGCCGCCGTCACGGCGAGCGACGTCGCCCGGCTCGTCCTGGGCACCCAGCCCGGCTACTCGGTGGAACTCAGCGTGATCCAGGCGGCGGCCGAGCTGAAGGTGGTCGACGCCACCAAGCAGAAGACCAATCCAACGCCAGGGCCGACCCTCGCGATCGAGCTGTCGCTGCCGGTGGGCTTCAAGTCGCGGACGCTCGAGGCACGCATCCTCCCCGGTTTCGGCGACACCCAGCGCCCCCTGCCGACCTACCGCGAGCCGCTGAGCCGCAATGAGCCCGCGCGACGGCTACTCCCCTGAAGCTCGCGCGCGGCGATGATCAACAGCGACGCGAGGACATCGTCTCCCGCTGGGAGAGCAGTCGCTTGCGGCGCATTCGTCCGCGGGGGTAGTGTCGGACCAGCACCTTCCGAGGAGGCCCGGATGTTCCGCACGAGTCGGACTGCCAGGCGAGGGCGCGCAGCGCTGACGTGGATGGGCGAGTGGCGCCTGCCCCGTTCCGAGCGCCACGCCGCACGGTCGGCGCGCGATGACGAGCGCGAGATACTCCGCAACGAGAAGCGCGTGGCAAAGCTAGAAGCAGAGCGAAACGCGTCTGGGAAGCCGCCGTATCACCCGGGCTCCGGGGCCGGGGGCATGTGATTCTCCGGTGCGTCGCGAGAGCGCGCTCAATCCTCGTACCCCCGTTCAGACGACGTCCGCAGGTAGGTGCGCTCCGGGTCAGCAGTCCGCCACGGCTCGAGCGAGCCCTCGTGCTCCCCTCCCGCAGGATCGGTCAGCGTGATCGTCCATCCGCCTTCGCGTCTGAGAAGAGACGCGTTTCGCCCCCACGGCCAGATTGGCTCTGCTCGGATGGGCCGACCAGGATTCGAACCTGGGTCTGACGGATTATGAGTCCGCGGCTCTAACCGCTGAGCTACCGGCCCGGATCCGGAGGCTAGCCCGCCAGACAGCGGTTAGGACGTTCGTCCACACCCCCTGCGTCGTAATCAACACGGCGTCGATACCGGTTGCAGACGTCGAATGGAATCGACCACCCCTGAGGAGTCCAGATGCGCCGTGTAGGAGAGCTGTCCCCCGCTGATTGGCCGCGGGTCTTTTATGGCGTTCGCTGGGACGGGCGCGGCCGCGGGCTGCTCATCGCCGCCGGCCTGATCGCCGCGCTCCTCTGCTCGCTCGTGATTGCCTCATCGGCGCTGGCCGCTGACAGCAGCGTGCCCGTCGTGGTCGTCGGCAAGGGCTCCGCCCGCGCCGTCAAGGCCGCCGGCGGCAAGGTCACCCACCGCGTGCGCCTGATCGACGGCGTCATCGCCAAGGTGCCCGCGCGCTCGGTGCGCGCCGTGCGCCGCGCCCGCGGCGTCCGCTCGGTCGTGGTCGACCGCGCCTTCACGACCCGCAGCGACGGTGACGACGCCGACGCGCTACTCGGCGAGTCCGCGCCCGCGAGCGACGACGTCCCCGCCGACGCGACCACGCTCGCCGAGGTCCGCCGCTCGATCGGCGCCGACCGCCTCGACGCGAGCGGCGACGGCGTCGACGTCGCACTGATCGACTCCGGCATCACGCCGGTCGGCGACCTCGCCGACCCGGGCCGGGTCGTCAACGGCCCCGACTTCTCGTTCGACTCGCGCAACCCTGACCTGCACAATCTCGACGCCTTCGGCCACGGCACCCACATGGCGGGCATCATCGCCGGCGTGGCCCCGCAGGCCCGCCTCGTCAACGTCAAGGCCGCCAACGCCGAGGGCGTGACCAGCCTCAGCCAGCTGCTGATGGCGATCGACTACACGGTCCGCTACCGCCACGCCAACGGCGTCGACGTCCGGGTCATCATGCTCGCCGTCGGCGCCGACAACGACACCGGCTACGAGCGCTCGCCGCTCGCGCTGGCGGTCGAGCGCGCGTGGAACGCCGGCGTCGCGGTCGTGGCCGCCGCCGGCAACGACGGCAGCTCCGGCAAGGGCCTCGAGCTGCCCGCGGCCGACCCGTTCGTGCTCGCCGTCGGCGGCGCCGACACACAGGGCACCGGCGATCCCGCCGACGACGACGTCGCCGAGTGGTCAAGCCGGGGCGACGGCGTCCGCGACCCCGACGTCCTCGCCCCCGGCTCCTCGATCGTCTCCTACCGCGTGCCCGGCTCGTTCGTCGACCAGTCCCCCGAGGGCCGCGTCGGCGACGACCGCCAGCGCGGCAGCGGCACCTCGCAGGCGACCGCCGTCGTCGCCGGCGCCGCCGCGCTGCTGCTCGAGCGCCACGACAAGTGGTCGCCCGACCAGCTCAAGGCCGCGCTGCGCGACGGCGCCCGCCCGATGGCCGGCGACCACCGCGCGGTCGGCGAGGGCGAGGTCGACATTGCCGCCGCCGACGCGCTCCGACCGGCCGACCGGGCCCAGGGCTTCGCCCCGGCGCGCGTGTACAGCTCGGGCCCTTACGGCCGCCGGCTCTCGGTCGCGGTCCGCAAGCTGAAGGACCTGCTGGGCCGCCGCTGGACCGGCCGCCGCTGGACGGGCGTCAAGTGGAACGGCGTGAAGTGGAACGGCGTCAAGTGGTGAAGCTTCACCCCGGAGGGGGCTGAGGACGTGGCGCGCTCCCTCCTCGCGCGCCTTCGCTCGGACGGACCGGTCTGGGCACTGATCGCCGCCATGGCTTCCATGGCGGCGATCCTGTTTGTGCTGGTCGTGCGCCATCTCGAGGCGCCCACCGGCGGCATCCACCTGCCGTGGTGGGCGCTTGCGCTTGCCTTCGCGGCGGCCGAGGTGTTCGTCGTCCATGTCAACTTCCGCCACAGCGCGCTGTCGCTGTCGCTGGCCGAGGTGCCGCTGGTCGCCGGCCTGTTCCTCGCCCACCCGTCCGAGCTGATGCTCGCGTGCATCCTCGGCCCGGGCGTCGTGCTGCTGCTCGACCGCCGGCACATCCCGATGCGGACGGCGTTCAACCTCGCCCAGTTCGCGCTCGTGGGCGGGCTCAGCATCACCGTCTTCAGCCTGCTGATGCCGGCGTCGGCGGAGGTCGGTCCCGAGGCGTGGGTCGCGACGCTCGCCGCCACGCTGACCGGCACGCTCGCCGCCGGCGGGCTGATCGCGATCGGCATGTCGCTGGCCGAGGAGCCGGTGGACGGCCCGCAGCTGCGCCAGATGCTCGGTGCCGACGGCCTCGTGACGATCGCGAACACCTGCCTCGCTCTGGCCGGCGTCGCCGTCCTGCTCGCCGACCCGCGCTCCGCCTGGCTGCTGCTCGGCCCGGCGATCGTCATGTTCCTGGCGTACCGCGCCTACGTGCAGGAGCGCTCGCGCCACCGCAGCCTCGAGTTCCTCTACGACGTCACCCGAACGGTGCACCGCGCGCCGACCGTCCCCGCCGCGCTGACCGAGCTGCTGACCAAGGCGCGCGAGGCGTTCCACGCCGAGACCGCCGAGGTCTACCTCTTCCCCGCCGACGGGCCGCCGCTGCGCACCACGGTGACGCTCCAGGGTGTGATCGCGGTGATGGAGCCGGACGAGAGCGCCGTCGCCGGCGCACTGCGCACCACGGTGGTGGAGGACGGCTCGGTGCTGCTCCGCGGCGAGGCCGCGCACGGCCGCCGCGAGCTGCTGCTCGCCCCGCTGGCCGGCGAGCACGGGCTGCTCGGCGCGATCGCGCTGGCCGACCGCGAGGGCCGCGTCACCGAGTTCACCTCCCACGACCTCACGCTGCTGGAGACGCTCGCCAACCACACCGCGGTCTCGCTCGAGCACGACCGGCTCGAGCAGGCGGTGTGGGAGCTGACCGAGGACCGCGCCCGGCTCGAGCACCGCGCCCAGCACGACCCGCTCACCGGCCTCGCCAACCGCGAGCTGTTCGCCGAGCAGGTGGAGGCCGCGATCGCCCGCCCCGACGGCCGCGCCGTGGTGCTCCTGCTCGACCTCGACGACTTCAAGCACGTCAACGACCGCTTCGGCCACGAGATCGGCGACGAGCTGCTCGTCGCATTCACGCGCCGGCTGCGCTCCTGCCTGCGCACGAGCGACCTGCCCGCGCGGCTCGGCGGCGACGAGTTCGCCGTCCTGCTCGACCGCGGCGACCACGAGCGCGCCACGCGCATCGCCGAGCGCATCCAGCTCGCGTTCAAGGAGCCGTTCAAGCTCTCGACCGCCACGCTCCGGGTCGGCGCCAGCACCGGCATCGCGCTCGGCGAGCACGGCGAGGCGACCGCCGCCGACGTCCTGCGCAACGCCGACGTCGCCATGTACGCGGCCAAGGAGCAGGAGAAGGGCCACTTCGAGGTCTTCGACGACCGCCAGGCCGCGCCGCTCCAGCGCCGCCACACGCTGACCGGGGAGCTCGAGCGCGCCGTCGAGCAGCGCAGCCTCGAGGTCTCCTACCAGCCGATCTTCGAGCTCGCGACCGGCCGCGTCGTCGGCGCCGAGGCGCTCGCCCGCTGGCATCGCCCGGGAGCGGAGGCCGTCGGCCCCGCCGAGTTCATCCCGCTCGCCGAGCGCTCGGGCCTGATCGTCCCGATCGGCGAGCTCGTGCAGGCGCGCGCGTGCACGCAGCTGCAGCGCTGGGAGCGCTCGGCCGAGACGTCGGGGCTGCTGATGCACGTCAACCTCTCCCCCGCCGAGCTGCGCGATCCCGACCTGGTCCCGCGCGTCGCCGCCGGGATCGAGGACGCGGGGCTCGACCCGAGCCAGCTCGTGCTCGAGGTCACCGAGAGCGCGCTGCTCGAGGACGCGCGGCTGGCCGAGACCCAGCTCGAGCGCCTGAGCGCCCTCGGCGTGCGGATCGCGATCGACGACTTCGGCACCGGCTACTCGTCGCTGCACACGCTCCAGCGGCTGCCGATCGACATGCTCAAGATGGCCAAGTCGTTCGTCGACGACGACGGCCTCGCGTTCCAGACCACGATCCTCCAGCTCGCCCGCGCGCTCGACGTGACCGTGGTGGCCGAGGGGATCGAGAACGAGGCCCAGCTCGAGCGCCTGCGCGAGCTCGGCTGCGACATGGGCCAGGGCTTCCACCTCTCGCCGCCGGTCAGCAGCGTCGCGCTACTTGACCAGCCGCTCAGCCAGATCCTGGGTCGGCGCGAGGGCGAGCGCGACCTCGAGGCCGCGTGAGCCGACGGCCAGCGCGCCGGGCTTGCCGACGCTCCACTCGTTGAGCGCCCCCTCGAAGCGGCGGGCCGACGCGCGGTCGTCCCAGCGCCAGCGCATGACGAGCGCGTCGCGGTCACGGCACGGCGCGGCGCAGTCGTCGCTGCCGCGCTGCCACAGCTCGTAGCGGTCGCCGCCCCAGCCGGTGGCGGCCTCGTTGCCGACCAGCTGGCCGGTCGCCCACTCGCCCCAGGTGCCGCCCACCACGCGGCGCCAGCCGGCGCCGGGGCTCGCGTGCAGCCGGACCTTGTCGGGCTGCTCGACGGCCAGGTACTTGTCGGGGTGCATGATCTGCTCGCTCGACGCCGGCGGGCGGAAGCGGTAGGCGGCGTCGACCACGCCCCAGCCGCCGGCGGCGTAGAGCCGCTTGATGAACTCCTGGCCCTGCACGTAGGGGAAGATGAGCTGCGCCTCGATGAACGGCGGCAGGTCGCCGGTGTCCTGCCCAAGGCTGGAGAGCAGCCCGCCGAGCGACTGCTCCGAGGTGAAGTAGCGCTCGGCGTAGGTGAACATCACCGCGGTCGCCGAGCCCTCGACCAGCGCGAGGTTGGCGAGGCCGGCGTCGTCTGAGCTCGAGCTCTCCAGGTCGAGCTTGAAGCGCTGGTCCTCGAGCGCGTGCGTGAGCTCGTGGGCGAGCGTGATCTCGTAGAGGAATCGGTTGGTGGTCTGCGCGCCGCGGACGACCCGCAGGTGCTTCGTGCGCGGGTCGTAGTAGCCGGCCACGCCCTGGCCGAAGATCGTGCCGGAGACCTTGCGGAGGTCGACGTCGGGCTTCAGCAGCCCGAGCAGCTTGAGCACCTCCTCGTCGGCGTGGCGGCGGGCGGCGGGGTAGTTGCGGTCGAGGTCCTCGAGGCCGTCGCGCTTGGCCTGGGCCGGGCTGACCGTCTGCGGGCGCGGCCGCGTCTCGTAGCGCAGGTCGCGGACCTGCTCGACGCGGCGCTCGATCGTGGCGATCGGCGTCGCCGGCTCGGTCTTGGCCTTGCTGGGCGCCGGCTTGTCGCCGGAATCGAACGCGAAGCCGGCGACGAGCAGGATCGCCAGCAGCACGAGCCCCACTGTGAAAGGAGTCCTCATTGCCCCTCAGTGTGTAGCGTGCGCCCGCATGGCCGACCGCGCAGCCCTCGTCACCGGCGCCTCCAGCGGCATCGGGCTGGCGATCGCGCACATGCTCGGCGAGGAGGGCCACGGGCTGACCATCGCCGCCGGTCGGCCCGAGAAGCTCGCCGGCGCGGCGCAGGAGCTGCGCGACGCCGGCCACGAGGTCGAGGAGGTCCCGGCCAACCTGACCTCGGAGAAAGAGATCCAGAACGTCGTCGCTCGCCACCGCGAGCGCTTCGGCCGGCTCGACGTGCTGGTCAACAACGCCGGCGTCGGGGTCGGCGCGCCGGTGGCGGAGCATCAGACGAAGCGGGTCGACATGCAGCTCGACCTCAACCTGCGCTCGATCATCCTCTTCTACCGCGAGTGCGCCGATCTGCTGCGCGCGGCGGGCGCCGAGCACAAGAACGCGCTCGTGGTCAACACGGCCTCGATCGCCGGCAAGTCCGGCCAGCCGTGGCTGTCTGTCTACAGCGCGACGAAGTTCGCCGTCGTGGGCTGGACGCAGTCGATGAACAAGGAGCTCAACGGCGAGGGCATCAAGTCGCTGGCGCTGTGCCCCGGCTTCGTCGAGACCGCGATGACGGAGTTCATCCGCGACCAGGTGCCGGCGGAGGAGATGATCCGGCCGTCAGACGTGGCCGAGGCGGTGCGCTACGCGCTGCACGTCAGCCCGGCGTGCGTGATCCCCGAGATCATCTTCCAGCGGCCGGGCGAGACGGTCTGACAACCGACGCACGATGATCTCCGGGAAGCGCCGCCTCCGGTAGTCGGCGATCGCGGCGCCGAGGTCGGTCTCGGCCTCTTGCGCGAGTGACGCGACGAGCAGGTTCTCGAGCGTCCGCACCTCGCGCTCGGTGGCGGGGCGGATCGTCTTCGTGCGCGCGAACCCGTCCCACGCGCGGGCGAAGCTGACGAAGCTCGTGCGGCCGCCGTGGCGGTGGGCCGCGAGCATCGGGCAGATGCCGCCGCGGCCGTCGGTGTAGGCGCCGACGACGATCGGGTTGGCGCGGATCCCCTCGAGCATCGCCTCGCGGGTCCGGGCCGGCAGGCAGTCGATTGCGGTTCGCAACCGGCTGATAGGGTCGCGCGCCTTCCGCACGAGGGCATCATCGGCTACGCCCCGCCGCGGCGGCAAGCTGCGAAAGGAACCTTGCGACTCGGCCTGCACATCGGTTACTGGGGCCTCGGCATGACCGCGCAGGAGCAGCTCGACCTCGTGCTGGAGGCGGAGAAGCTCGGCTACGACTCGGTGTGGACCGCCGAGGCCTATGGCTCCGACGCCGCGACGATCCTCGCCTGGCTCGCCGGGCAGACCGAGCGGGTCAAGCTCGGCTCGGCGATCTTCCAGATGCCCGGCCGGAGCGCCGCGATGACCGCGATGACGGCGGCGACGATCGATCAGCTCTCGGACGGGCGGATGCTGCTGGGGATCGGCTCCAGCGGGCCGCAGGTGGCCGAGGGCTGGCACGGCCAGCGCTTCGGCAAGCAGCTCCAGCGCACGCGCGAGTACATCGCGGTGGTGCGGATGGCTCTGGCGCGCGAGCGGGTGGTGTTCCAGGGCGAGACCTTGGAATTGCCGCTCCCCGACGGGCCGGGCAAGGCGCTGAAGCTGACGATCGCGCCGGTGCAGGAGCGGATGCCGATCTACCTGGCGGCGATCGGGCCGAAGAACACGACGCTGGGCGCCGAGATCGCCGACGGCTGGATCCCGACGCTGTTCTCGCCCGAGCACGTCGGCGCGTTCCGGCCGCTGCTGGAGGAGGGCTTCGCGCGCGCGGGCGGCGGCAAGGGCTTCGACGACTTCGACATCGCCCCCACGGTCAACGTGTTCGTGACCGACGACGTGGAGTCCGCGCGCGACGCGATGCGGCCGTACGTGGCGCTGTACGTCGGCGGCATGGGCTCGCGGAAGCAGAACTTCTACAACCAGCTCGTGCAGCGCTACGGCTTCGAGGACGCCGCGCGCGAGGTCCAGGACCTCTACCTCGAGGGCAAGAAGGACGAGGCCGCGGCCGCGCTTCCGGGTGAGCTGATCGACGCGATCTCGATCTCCGGACCGCGCGACGTCGCGCGCGAGCGGCTGGCCGTGTTCCGGGACGCCGGCGTCGGCACGCTGATGGTCTCGCCCTGGGCCTGGACGTTCGAGGAACGGCGCGAGCAGCTGCGGCTCGTGGCCGAGCTGGCCGCTTGAGGATCTACCTCGGCGCCTTCGGCGACCCGGGTCACGCGTTCCCGATGATCGCGCTGGGGAGCGCGCTGGTGGAGCGCGGCCACGAGGTGGCGCTCGATACGTGGCGGAAGTGGCAGGAGCCGGTCGAGGCGGCCGGCATGACGTTCACCGCGGCGCCCGAGTACCAGGTGTTCCCGACGCCGGACAAGCCGCTGAAGCCGTATGCGGCGGCGGTGCGGGCGGCGGAGGAGATCCGGCCGTTCGTGCGGGACTTCGCCTCGGACGTGGCGGTCGCCGACATCCTCACCCCCGGCCCGGCGCTGGCGGCGGAGCTCGAGGACGTGCCGCTCGCGACGCTGGTGCCCCACGTCCACCCGTTCGTCGGCGACGGCCACCCGATCTACTCGATCGGCGCGCGGCTGCCTCGGACTCGTCTTGGACGGGAGCTCTGGCGCTGGGGCAACCGGCGGTTCGTGGAGGGCTCGCTGGAGACGGGGCGCGACCAGTACAACGAGACGCGCGCGCGGCTCGGGCTCGCGCCGCTGCCCTACGTCCACACCGCGCTGTCGCGGGAGCTGACGATGGTCGGGACGCTGCCGCAGCTCGAGTACCCGCGGCGCTGGGAGCCGTGGGTGCGTGTGGTCGGTCCGCTCCAGTGGGAGCCGCCGGGCGAGCGTGTCGAGCCGCCGCCGGGGTCGGGACCGGTCGTCCTGATCGCCCCCTCGACCTCGCAGGACCCTTCGCACTCGCTGCTCCGGGCTTCTCTGACCGGGTTGGCGGGGGCGCCGGTGCGTGTGATCGCCACCTACAACGGCCGCGAGCCGGAGGAGCCGATCGAGGTTCCGGGCAACGCGGTGCTCGTGCCGTGGCTGTCGTACTCCAAGACGATGCCGCTGTGCGACGTCGTGGTCTTGCACGGCGGCCACGGGACCCTGGTGCGCGCGCTCGCGGCCGGCTGCTCGGTGGTGGCCTGCCCGGCGGGAGGCGACATGAACGAGAACGCCGCCCGCGTCGACTGGGCCGGCCTCGGCGTCCGGCTCCCCGCGCGGTGGCTGGGGGCGCGGACGCTGCGGCTGGCGGTGCGGAAGGCGCTGCGGCCGGAGGCGCGGGCGCGGGTGGCGGAGGTTGCGGCCTGGGCGGCTACGCACGACGGGGCCCGGGCCGCTTCGGAGGAGCTCGAGGCGTGGGCGGCCGGCCGGCGAACTGCGGCTGGGTAGGAGTCGGGTTTCGCCCGCTTGGCGGTCAAGTGGGACGCTTTTTGGCCCTATAGCGACCACAAAGCGTCCCGCTTGATCGAGCGGGACGCTTTGACCCCCTAGAGCGTGGTTAACCCGTCCCGCTTGCAGGTCGCGCCGGGCGGCCCGAACCCCGCTTCCCTACCCAGCCGCCGTTGACGTTCGCTAGATGCTCATCCCGCCGTCGACGGGGATCGCCGCTCCCGTCATGAACCGGCTCTCGTCGCTCGCCAGGAACAGCACCGCCGCGGCGATCTCGTCTGCCGCGGCGTGGCGGCCCAGAGGGATCATCGACTCGAAGATCTCCGCGGCGCGCGCCACCCCCTCCCCCGTCGCGACGGTCTCGATCCGGTGCTGGAAGGCGTTGTCGACCGGGCCCGGGTGGATCGAGTTGACGCGGATGCCGCGGTCGGCGACCTCCTTGGCCGCGGTCCGCATCAACCCGACGAGCGCGTGCTTGGACGTCGCGTAGGCGGCGATGCCGGGGTCGGAGGTGAGGCCGACCACGCTGGAGTTCAGGATCAGGCTCCCGCCCGGGCGCATCGCTCGGAGCGCGTGCTTGGCGACGTGGAACGGGCCGAGCACGTTGACCGCCAGCACGCGCGCGAAGACCGCCTCGTCGTAGTCCTCGACCGTCGCCACGTCGCCGAAGATGCCGGCGTTGGCGAACGCGATGTCGAGCCCGCCCGTCAGCGCCACGGCTTCGGCGACCGCGGCGGAGTCGGTGACGTCGGCGACCGCGGCCTCCACCCCGAGCTCGTCGGCGAGCGCGTGAAGGCGGTCGGCGTCGAGGTCGGACAAGACCACCCGCGCGCCCTCGGCGACGAAGCGCCTCGCGGTCGCCGCGCCGATGCTGCCCGCGGCGCCGGAGATGAAGGCGGTCTTGTCCTCGAGTCGGCCCACGGAGAAAACACCTGACGATTAAGCTGCACCGTATATGACCAGCCGCATCGCCATCGTGGGTGGGGGTGGCGGCGTCGGGGCCTCGCTCGCGTTCAACCTCCTGACGGCGCCCGCGCCCTACGACGTCGCGCTCGTCGACGGCCGCTCCGGGATGGCGCGCTCGCACGAGATGGACCTCCAGCAGGTCGTCGCCCAGGGCGCGACCGGCTCGGTCGAGATCGTCGAGCTCGCGGCGATCGCGGACGCCGACGTCGCCGTCATCAGCGCCGCCGTCCCGCTCACGCTCAACACCTCGCGGATGGTCTACCTGGGCGACAACGCGGCCGTCGTCGGCGAGGTGGTCGCGGCACTGCCCGGCGGCTGGCCCGGCGTGATCGTGATGGTCACCAACCCGGTCGACCCGCTCTGCACCTGGCTGCACGGCCGCCACGACCTCGACCGCCGGCGGTTGATCGGCTACACCGCCAACGACACGCTGCGGCTGCGGACCGCGATCGGCGACCAGCTCGGCGTGCGCTCGAGCGAGGTCGACGCCTGGGTGCTGGGCGAGCACGGCGACCGCTTCGTCCCGCTGCTGGACCGCGTGCGGGTCGGCGGCGAGCCCGTCGCGCTCGACGCCGCGCAGCAGGAGGCGGCGGTGCAGTTCGTGCGCCGCTGGTACGAGCGGCACGTCGCGCTCGACTCCGGCCGCTCGTCCACCTGGACCACCGGCCGCGGCCTCGCCCGCATGGTCGCCGCGCTCTGTAGCGAGGCCGGCGAGTTGTGGCCCGCCTCCATGGTCCTCGAGGGCGAGTACGGCGTCAGCGGCGCCGCCCTGACCGTCCCAGTCAGCCTCGCCCGCGGCGGTGTCCGCGGGATCTACGAGTGGGAGCTGACCGACGAGCAGCGCGCCGCGATGGGCGCGGCCGGAGCGGCGGTGCGTGCGGCAGCCGCCGAGCTCCCCGCGTGAGGGACCGCCCCGGCCTCGGCCCGGCTCACCGCAGATTGTCGACAATCGTGTTGATAATGCTGGTCCCGTGACGGAGCACCCTGTCCCATCCGAACGCGCGCGCGAGCTGGTCCGCGGCGGGTTCGACCCGCACGTCCACATCGCGCCCGACTTCGCCCCGCGCCGGATCACCGACCTCGAGCTGGCCGAGCGCTGCCTCGAGCTCGGCCTCGCCGGCTTCGGGCTGAAGTCGCACTACACCGCCACCGCGGAGCGGGCCGCGGTCGTCACCGCCGCCGTGCCGGGCATCCGCGCACTCGGGACGATCACGCTCAACCACTCGGTCGGCGGGCTCAACGCCACCGCCGTCGAGGTCGCCGCCCGCCAGGGCGCGCGCATCGTGTGGCTCCCCACCGTCAGCTCCGAGAACGAGATCGGCGAGGTCGAGCACGCCAACCCCGACGGCAACGTGCCGGTGTGGGTGCGCTTCGAGCTCGACCTGCGCGCGGCGGGCGTCCATCCCCGCGCCGTCCCCGTCGTCGACGCCAACGGCGACCCGCTCCCCGAGCTGCTGGAGGTCATCGCCGTCGTCGCGCGCCACGACCTCGTGCTCGCCACCGGGCACCTCTCGCGCGACGAGATCTTCACGGTCGTCGACGCGGCCGTGGCGGCGAACGTCAGGACGATCGTCGTCACCCATCCCGAGTTCCCGTCCCAGCGCATCAGCCCGGAAGACCAGGCGGCGCTCACCGAGAAGGGCGCGCTGATGGAGCGAGCGTTCACCACGCCCTACACCGGCAAGTGCACGTGGGACGAGATCTTCGCGGCGACCCGCGCCGTCGGGGCCGCGCGAACCGTCTGGGGCTCCGACCTCGGGCAGCGCTTCAACCCGCCGGTCGAGGACGGGCTGGCCCTCATGGCCGATCGCTTCCTGGAGGCCGGCTTCAGCGACGAGGAGGTCCGCACGATGGCCGTCGACAACACGCGGAGGCTGGCCGGTGCCTAGGCGCGTCCTGGTCATCGGCGCGCACTCCGCCGACTTCGTGTGGCGCGCCGGCGGCGCGGTCGCGGTCGCCACCCGCAACGGCGGCAGCGCCCAGGTGATCGCGCTCTCCTACGGCGAACGCGGCGAGTCGGGCGAGCTCTGGAAGGAGCCGGACCAGACGATCGAGCGCGTCAAGCAGGTCCGCCACGCTGAGGCCGAGAAGGCCGCCGCCGCGCTCGGCGCCGAGTTCAAGGCGCTCGACTTCGGCGACTACCCGCTCGAGGTCGGGCCGGAGCGGTTCACGCAGGTCGTCGACGCGATCCGCGAGTTCGCGCCCGACGTCCTCATCACCCACACCGACACCGACCCGTTCAACCCCGACCACCCGGTCGCCTACGAGGTCGTCGCGCGCGCCCGCTCGACCGCCGCCGGCGCCGGAGTGGCGAGCGCGTTCGACTCGATCACGCCGCCCGCGCTGTTCCTGTTCGAGCCCCACCAGCCCGAGCTCTGCAACTTCATGCCGACCACGTTCGTCGACATCACGCCCGTGATCGACGCCAAGCGCGAGGCGATGAAGGCGATGGAGGCCCAGAAGTACCTCCAGACCTACTACGACCAGCGCGCCGCGCAGCGCGCGCACCACGCCCGCCGCGCCTCCGGCAACCAGGACGTCCGCTACGCCGAGGCCTTCGAGCGCGTGCTCCCCCAGGTGGTGGCGGAGCTGTGAGCGTCCACGACGAGCTCGCTCGCCTCGGCACCGCGACCGTCTACGAGGCGGCGGGCCGCACGGGCCTCGTCGACCTCGACCTGCACCGCATCGTCCCCGGCTCGCGCGCGGCAGGGCCGGCCCGGCCGATCCTCTGCGGGCAGGCCGACAACCTGATGGTGCACGCCGCGATCGCCCATGCGAACCCGGGCGACATCCTCGTCCTCACCATGCCCGTGCCGCGCCCGGTCGCGTTCGTCGGCGATCTGCTCGCCACCCAGGCCAAGAAGCAAGGCGTCGCGGGGCTGCTGATCGACGGCGCCGTACGCGACGTCGAGGAGCTCGTCGAGATCGGCCTGCCGATCTGGGCGCGCTGGATCCGCGTCCGCGGGGCCGGCAAGGACGTCCCCGGGACGATCGACGAGCCGGTGATCGTCGGCGGCGCGCGGATCGCGGCCGGCGACACGGTCGTGCTCGACGCCGACGGCGCCGCCGTCGTCGCGCGGGAGCGGGTCGGCGAGGTGCTCGAGGCGGCGCACGCCCGCGAGGAGAAGGAGCGCGTCAAGCGTGCGAAGCTGCAGGCCGGCGAGCTCTCCTACGACCTCGACAACCTGCGCGCGCGCGTCGAATGAGCGACCTCGCCCACATCCACCACGTCGAGCTCCTCACCCCGGAGCCGGAGCAGAGCCTCGCCTACTTCCACGACGTGCTCGGGATGGAGATCGAGTCGCGCGCCGGCCAGTCGGTCTTCCTGCGCGGGTGGGGCGAGTACCAGCGCTACTCGCTCAAGCTCACCGAGTCCGACCGCTCCGGCCTGGCGCACATGGCGTGGCGGGCCACCAGCGCCGAGGCCCTGGAGCGCCAGGTGGCCGCCATCGAGGCGACCGGCCTCGGCATCGGCTGGGACGACGGCGACCACGGCCACGGGCCCGCCTACCGCTTCCACGACCCCGACGGCCACGTCATGGAGGTCCTGTGGGAGAGCGAGCGCTACGTCGCGCCCGACCACCTCAAGCCCTCGCTCCGCAACCAGCCGCAGCGCTACACGGCGCGCGGCGCGGCGGTCAAGCGCCTCGACCACGTCAACCTGCTCGCCAACGACATCCCCGCCTGCCGCGCGTTCGCGACCGACGTGCTCGGCTACCGCCATTACGAGGGGATCCGGCTCGACAACGGCGACGAGACCGGCGCCTGGCTGAGCCTCACGATCGCCGCCCACGAGCTGATCTACGTCAAGGACGCGCGCGGCGCCGGCGGCCGCCTCCACCACCTCGCGTTCTGGGTCGACACGCGCGAGGAGTGCCTGCGCGCCGCCGACATCTTCCTCGACCACGGCGTCCACATCGAAGCCGCGCCGTCACGCCACGCGGTCGCGGCCGGCTTCTTCCTCTACTCCTTCGAGCCGGGCGGCAACCGGATCGAGGTCACCACCGGCGGCTACTTCGTCTACGAGCCCGACGCCGAGCCGGTGATCTGGACCGAGGCCGAGCGCGCGAAGGGCCAGGCGTGGGGCGTCAAGACCGTCGACAGCTTCCACTACTACGGCACGCCGCCGACCGCCGAGGACCGCGAGTACGCGCTGGCGGCCGGCGTCGCCGCGCCCTAACGCTCGTCGATCACCAGCGTGTTGTGGAACTGAGTGATCGCCCAGCGGTCCGCCTCCTCGACGATCACCATCGTCATCCGCGCCCGGTTGACGCCCTGCATCGGCCCGGTCGGCGCGGTCATGGTCGAGTGCACGAGCGCGACGACGACGCCTGGCCCGACGCTGCGCGCCATCTCGACCTCGAGATCGACCGTGCTGCCCGCGTAGATCGTGCCGAAGATCGCCTCGTGGCCGTGACCGACGGCGACGGCGCCGTGGTGGTGGCCGCCGCGGATCTCGACGAAGTCCGCGTCCTCGGCGAACGGGCCGGCGAAGCCCATCCCGTCGCCCGAGTTCCAAGCCTGCTGCAGGTGCTCGACGATCGGCTCGACGACGGCTACGGCGTCGGGGGTGTTGGTGATGGTCATGGGGAGGCTCCGGTTCGCTAGAGTTGGTGTCCAGTAACTGGAACGTATAACAAGTCACTGGAACGCTTGTCAAGTTATGACGCCTGACTCCCCCACCCTGCGCGAGCGCCGGGCCCAGCTCACGCACGACGAGATCCTGCGCGCCGCGCGGCGCCTGTTCGCCGAGCACGGCTACGCCCGGACGAGCGTGCGCGACATCGCCAAGGCCGCCGGCGTGTCCGCCCAGACCGTTTACGACAGCGTCGGCTCCAAGCAGCAGCTCGTGGCCCGGCTCAACGACCTGATCGACGCCGAGGCGGGCATCGGGGCGATCGTCGGCGCCGGCCTGCAGTCCGAGGACCCGCAGGTGGTCGTCGCCATCTCGGCACGCGTCGCGCGCTCGATCCTCGAGCACTGCGGGGACATCATCCACGCGCTCGTCACCGGCGCCGCGGCCGAGCCCGAGCTCGCCGCCGTGCTGGCAGAGGGCCAGCGGCGCCACGTCGCCGGCTCCACCACGGTCGCCGGCCGGCTCCGCGAGCTCGGCGCCACCCTCCCCGACGACGCGGTCGAGACGCTCGCGGCCGTCTCCGACGTGCGCTTCGCGCTCGTGCTGCAGGAGAGCTACGGCTGGTCGCTGGACCAGCTCGAGCGCTGGATGACCGACACCAGCGCCGCGCTCCTGTTGCGGGTCTAGCGCGTGCCGCGCTCGGCGAACTCCGGCGCGCGGGTACGCGCCGCGTCGGCGGCCTGGTCGTCCTCCTGCGCCTGCGAGTCGCGCTCGGCCGCCACGCGCTCGCGGTAGACCTCGACCTCGCGGGCGATGTCGGCCTCCGACCATCCGAGCACCTCGCCCATCAGACGGGCGGCCGGCTCGGCGGAGGAGAGCCCGCGGTCGAAGGTCTCGATCGAGATCCGCGTGCGGCGGGCGAGCACGTCGTCGAGGTGGTGCGCGCCCTCGTGGGCGGCGGCGTACCAGGCCTCCACCCGCAGGTAGTCGTCGGCGCCCTCGAGCGGCTCGCCGAGCTCCGGCCGCCGCGCGACCTCCTCGAGCAGCTCGTGGATGCGCGAGCCGTAGCGCTGCAGCAGGTGCTCGATCCGCGCCAGGTGCAGCCCGCTCTCGCGCGCCAGCCGCCGGCGGCCGTTCCACAGCACGTGGTAGCCCTCGGCGCCCACGAGCGGCGTCACGTCGGTCGCGCTGGGCGGCACCGCGTCGTCGAGCCCGCGCGCGGCGGCGTCGACCGCGTCGCGCGCCATCACCCGGTAGGTCGTGTACTTGCCGCCCGCCACGGCCACGAGGCCGGGCACCGGCACGGCGACGGTGTGCTCGCGGCTCAGCGAGCTCGTGCCCTCCGACTCGCCGGTCAGCAGCGGCCGCAGGCCCGCGTAGACGCCCTCGACGTCCTCGTGGCCGAGCGGCTGGGCGAGCACGCGGTTGACCTGCTCGAGCACGTAGTCGATGTCGGAGCGGCTCGCCGCGGGGTGCGCCTTGTCGAGCTCCCAGTCCGTGTCCGTCGTCCCGATGATCCAGTGGCGGCCCCACGGGATCACGAACAGCACGCTCTTCTCGGTACGGAGGATCAGCCCGCTGTCGATCTGGACGCGGTCGCGCGGGACCACGAGGTGGATGCCCTTGGAGGCGCGGACCTTGAACTTGCCGCGCTCGCCGACCAGGTGCTGGACGTCGTCGGTCCAGACGCCGGTGGCGTTGATGACCTGGCGCGCCTGCACCTCGAAGTCCTCGTCGGCCAGGTCGTCGTTGACGCGCACGCCGGTCACGCGCCCGTTCTCGCTCAGGAACCCGACCACCGACGCACTGCTGGCGACCGCGGCGCCGTACGCCGCCGCGGTCCGCGCCACGCCCAGCGTGTGCCGGGCGTCGTCGACCTGCGCGTCCCAGTACTGGATCGCGCCGATCAGCGCGTCCGGCTTCAGCGCCGGCGCGATCCGCAGCGCGCGCCGCTTGCTCAGGTGCCGGTGGCGCCGCAGCCCCTTGTGGCCGCCGAGCTCGTCATAGAGCAGCATCCCGGCGCCGATGTAGGCGCGCTGCCAGACCCGCTCCGTGAGCGGGAGCAGGAACGGGACCGGGCGCACGAGGTGCGGAGCGATCACGTTCAGCAGCAGGCCGCGCTCGCGCAGCGCCTCGCGCACGAGCCCGAACTCCTGCTGCTCGAGGTAGCGCAGCCCGCCGTGGATCAGCTTGCTGGAGCGCGACGAGGTGCCGGAGGCGAGGTCACGCGCCTCGACCAGCGCCACCGACAGACCGCGCGACGCGGCATCGAGCGCGCAACCGGTTCCGGTCGCCCCACCGCCGATGACGAGGACGTCGAAGGTCTCCTCGCGCATGCGGGCGAGCGCGGCGTCGCGCTGCTCGGGGTCCAAGCGCGCCAAGTTTCGATTTGGGGAGGCTGTGGGCATGACCCCCAGGACGGTACCCGTCAGGGGCGGGGCACAGGCTGAGGGGGAGGCGGGAGTGGCGACGAACGGGAAGCCGCAAGGCTGGCGGCAGCGGGTGTCGGGCGAGCTGGTGTCCGAGGCGCTGGGCACCGCGATCATCATCCTGTTCGGCTGTGGCTCGGTCGCGATGTCGGTCGCCGCGCTGAACCAGTCCGACCGGGGCAAGCTCCCGTTCGCGGCCAGCGGCGACTGGCTGCTGATCACCACGGGCTGGGGCATCGGCGTCGCGCTGGCGGTGTGGGTGGCCGGCGGCGTCTCCGGCGCGCACCTCAACCCGGCGGTCACGCTCGCTCATGCGCTGCGCCGCGGCTTTCCGTGGCGCAAAGTGCCGACCTACTGGACCGCGCAGGTGTTCGGCGCCTTCGTCGGCGCCGCGATCGTCTACCTCAACTACCACGACGCGATCTCGGCGGTGGACGCCGCGAACAAGGTCACCCGCGGCACGCCCGACTCGGTCGCGACGTTCTCGATCTTCGCCACCTTCCCGGCGCCGTACTTCCCTTCGTCGATCGGGCCGCTGATCGACCAGATCATCGGCACCGGGCTGCTGGTCCTGGTCATCTTTGCGGTGATCGACGCGTTCAATACGCCCGTCAAGGCGAACCTCGCGCCGCTCGTCGTCGGCCTGATCGTCGTCGGCATCGGCGTCTCCTTCGGCGCCAACGCCGGCTACGCGATCAACCCCGCCCGCGACCTCGGCCCCCGGATCCTGGCCTGGATCGAGGGCTGGAAGTCCGTGGCGATCCCGGGCGACTACGGCAAGATCGACTTCTACATGTGGGTCCCGATCGTGGGCCCGATGATCGGCGGCGTGCTCGGCGCCTACATCTATGACTACGCGGTCCGCGACGTCCTCATCGCGCGCGGTGCCGAACCCGACCCCGAGATCGAGGAAGGGGCGGAGACCGCCATCGATGAACCAGGAGGAGCAGCCCACACATGAGCAAATTCGTCGGCGCAATCGACCAGGGCACGACCAGCTCGCGCTTCATCCTGTTCGACAAGGACGGGAACATCGGCCACATCGACCAGCGCGAGCACGAGCAGATCAACCCGAAGGCGGGCTGGGTCGAGCACGACGCGACCGAGATCTGGCAGAACACTCGGCGCGTGATCAACGGCGCGATGTCCGACTCGGACGTCGAGGCCGGTGACGTCGAGGCGATCGGCATCACCAACCAGCGCGAGACGGCCGTCGTCTGGGACCGCGAGACCGGCGAGCCGATCCACAACGCGATCGTGTGGCAGGACACCCGCACCGGCGGGCTCGTGCGCGAGCTGGCGGGCGACGAGGGCGTCGACCGTCTCCGCGACGTCACCGGCCTGCCGCTCTCGACCTACTTCTCGGGCCCCAAGATCACGTGGCTGCTCGACAACGTCGACGGCGCCCGCAAGCGGGCGGAGAACGGCGAGCTGCTGTTCGGCACCACCGACACGTGGGTGCTGTGGAATCTCACCGGCGGCAAGGACGGCGGCCTCCACGTCACCGACGTCACCAACGCCAGCCGCACGCTGCTGATGGACCTCGAGACGCTCGACTGGCACGACGAGGCGCTCGACCTGATGGGCGTCCCGCGCTCGATGCTGCCCGAGATCAAGTCGTCGAGCGAGGAGTACGGCGAGGCCAAGGGCTCGGCGATCGGCGGCCGCCCGCTGTCGGGCATCCTCGGCGACCAGCACGCCGCGATGTTCGGCCAGACCTGCTTCGAGCCCGGCGACGCCAAGAACACGTACGGCACCGGCTCGTTCCTGCTCGTCAACACCGGCGAGGAGATCGTCCGCACCGACAACCTCCTCACCACCGTGGGCTACAAGCTCGGCGACGGCAAGGTCACCTACGCGCTCGAGGGCTCGATCGCGGTCACCGGCGCGCTGATCCAGTGGCTGCGCGACCGGCTCGGGATCATCGAGAAGGCGCCCGACGTCGAGGAGCTGGCGAAGACCGTCGACGACAACGGCGGCGTCTACTTCGTGCCGGCGTTCAGCGGCCTGTTCGCGCCGCACTGGCGCGACGACGCCCGCGGGGTCATCGTCGGGCTCACCGGCTACGCCAACAAGGGCCACATCGCGCGCGCCGCGCTGGAGGCGACCGCCTGGCAGAGCAAGGAGGTCGTCGACGCCGCCAATGCCGCGTCGGACGTCCCGTTCGACGAGCTGCGCGTCGACGGCGGCATGACCGTCAACGAGCTGCTGATGCAGTTCCAGGCCGACGTCCTCGGCGTCCCGGTCATCCGCCCGAAGGTGACCGAGACGACCGCGCTCGGCGCCGCCTACGCGGCCGGCCTGGCGGTCGGCTACTGGAAGGACCAGGACGAGCTCACGGAGCGCTGGGCAGAGGACAAGCGCTGGGAGCCGAACATGGAGGACGACGAGCGCGACAAGGGCTACGCGAAGTGGAAGAAGGCGGTCGAGCGGTCGCTCGACTGGGAAGACGAGGACTAGGCCCCGGCGGGGCGCACCCTCACCAGCTGCAGCCCGTCCGCGCCGCGGGTGGCGAGATCGATCGCGCCGTCCGCGGTGACGGCAGGGCCGCGCGGGCTCTGCAGGTCGCCGTCGGGCACCAGCTCGTCCGCCTCTGCCTCCCAGTCGATCCGGCCGTCGGCGCCGAAGCGGACGAGCGCGCCCTGGCGGTAGCCGTACGGGCGGCCGCTCGCGTCCATGCCGAGCGGGACGTCCAGCGCCCACGCGCTCGCGGGGTCCAGCGCGATGACCTCGCGCGCCCCGCCGCCGACGCCGACGGTCACCCAGCTGCGCGCCTCGGTGCGCTCGTCGTAGGCGGCGAAGCCGAGCCGGCCCCGCCCGTCCGCGAAGCAGTCGCCGCCCGGCTCGAGCTCCTGCACCTCGGTGATCGCCCCGCCGGGCTCGATCGCCACGAGCCGGCGCGCGCCGGTCACGCCCAGCAGCGACCCCTCGAGCAACTGGCGCAGCGCCTCGGGCGAGCCGGCCGTCGCCGCCGCGCGCCACAGCGTCGTCCCGTCCGGCGCGATGCCGCGTGCCTGGACCCGGTCGGGCGGCCCGGGCACCAGCTCGAGCACCGTCCAGCTGCCGTCGTCCGCGCCGAGAAAGTCGACGATCTCCCAGCCGGGCTCGCCGGTCTCCGGCTCCACCCACACGGGCTCCCGCACGCTCCCGTCCGCCTCGACCCGCACGGCGGCGTGGCGGCCGCTCGACTCCTCGGCGACGCTGAGGACGCAGACGGCGCCGCCCGAGAGCGTGCGGACCCGGCTCGCCGCCGGGTGCAGCGGGCCGCCGCTGTCCGCGGCCATGCTCGAGAGCCGGACGGGGACCAGGCGGCGGGGCAGCGGTCCCTCCGGCGCCCACGGGATCGTCGCGAGCGGCGCGGCCGCGGCTACCACGACGGCGGCCCGAACGTGACCACGGTGGCGTGCTTCTTCGTGTCCATCGCCGCGACCAGCAGCTCGATCGTCGTGTCCTTGACCTTGTCGGGCGTGCCGGCCGCGACGCCGCGCCCCTTGCCGGGCAGGTCGTAGTCGACCGGGGCGAACGCGACATCCGGCGCCGGCCAGAACGAGTACACGTGCGTGCCCGCCGCGTCCGTCACGCCGGTGGCGAGCGCGACGTGCGCGGCGCCGTCGAACATCACGATGTCCCCGCGCCGCGGGCGCGGCTTCTTGGTCGCGCGATCCCAGGTGCTGGCGCTGCCGCGCACGAGCCGGATCGCGAGCTCCTCGTACCACGAGTGCCCGCCGGTCCAGCTGTAGACCGTGTGGATCCAGCTCCAGCTGATCGCCCCCTGCTTCCACGCGCTGTAGAGCACCATCTCCCAGCAGTTGATCACGGTCGTGGGCGACACGGTGAACTTCGCGTCCTCCGTCGCCGCGAGCGCCCAGGACGAGAAGTCGGTCGAGTCGGGGTCGTTGCCGGACGGGTGCCAGACCGCGCGCGTCGGCGAGGCCGGGTCGGTCATCGCGCCCATGCGATCCGCGACCTCGACACGCGGCCGCTCCGTGTCGAGCGCGGCCCAGGTCATCGGCCCGACGCCGCTCGGCGTCCAGCCCTGCTTCTTCTGGAAGGCGTCGACCGCCTTGCGGGTCAGCGCGCCGAAGTAGGAGGTCTCCTGCACGCCGAGGATGTGCTGGAGCAGCTTCACCGCGGGCCCGCGATCGCCCTCGACCAGGTTGGGGCGGTTGCCCGGCGTGCCCGCGTGGTTGTCGAGCGCGGCCCACGTCAGCGGCCCGATGCCGCTCGGGTCCCACCCCTGCATCTTCTGGAAGCGATCGAGCGCCTTCCGCGTCACTTGGTCGAACGTGCCGGTCTCCGGCACGCCCAGCATCCGCTGCACGAGCTTCACCCCGGGCCCGGTGTCGCCCATCTCGACGTTCGTGCGCTTGCCGGGCGAGCCCTCCGGGACGACCTTGCGGGCCAGCACGCGCGTGGCGCGCAGCAGCCGCCCGGCGGCGGCGTTGCCGGCGTGGCGCTGCACGAACAGCACGCCCTCGCGGGTCGCGGCGCCCGCGGTGGGGAGCGCGGGCGCGGCCTGCGGATCCGCCGCGACCGGCTCGGGCGCGTCCGGCTCCGCGACGTGCGCGCCCTTTTCCACCGCGCCACTCCAACACACCGCCCGAGGGCGGTCAAGCCTCCAGCAGACCCTCTTCCCGCGCCCAGGCGATCGTGCGGCGGAACGTCTCCTCGACCTCCGTATAGACCAGGCCGAGCTCGCGCTCGGCCAGCGAGCCGTCGTACTGGTGGCCGTGCAGGAACGTGCGGATGCGCGCGCGGCACAGCGACGGCACGCGGCCGCGCAGCGCGTAGGCCGCCTCGAGCAGCGCGGCGGCCGAGCGCGCGACCGGCGGCGACACGATCCGCACGCGATGGCGCACGCCAGAAACCCGGGCGATGAGCTCGAGGGCCTCGGCCGAGGTGATCGTCGCGCCGTTGAGGACGTAGCGTGCGCCGGCGCGTCCGCGCTCGGCGGCCAGGATGTGCGCCTCGGTGCAGTCGGCGATGTCGACGACGCTGACGTAGGTGTCGACGAACACCGGCAGCTTGCCGTTGACGTAGTCCATGATCAGCTTCCCGTTGCCCGACGCGCGCCCCGGCCCTTGCACCGATGACGGGCAGATGGCCACGACCTCCACCCCGGTCCGGTGCGCGGCGGCGAACGCCGCCTGCTCGCCGAGATGCTTGGAACGGTCGTACACCGACAGGTAGGAGCCGCGGTGGACGGAGTGCTCGTCACCGACCGTGCCCTTGACCTCCCCCACCGAGGCGCCCGAGGACGTGTAGACGACACGCTTCACGCCCGCCCGGGCCGCGGCCTGTACGACGAGCTCGGGGCTGACGGCGTTGACCTTCAGCAGCAGCTTCGGGTCAGGCGGGCAGTGCGAGTTGAGCCCTGCACAATGGAACACGAGGTCGCAGCCCTCCATCGCGCGGGCGAGCGAGTCCTCGTCGAGCACGTCGCCGCGCGCGACCCTCAGCCCGCGAGCGCCGAGCTTCGCGGCGCTCTCGTCCGAGCGCGCGAGCGCGACGAGGTCGTCCCCGCGCTCCTGCAGCCGGGTGGCGAGCGCGCCACCGATGAACCCGGTGGCGCCGGTGACGAAGGTGGGGCTCACCTCAGGACTGCTCGAGGTGCTCGCGCACCCGCTCCATGACCTCGGAGCGGTGCTCCGCGCCCTGCGGCCGGATCGGCGGCCCGAAGCTGATCTCGACCGGGTGGCGCTTGAAGCCGGGCTGGAACTTCGGCCAGTAGCGGCCGACGGGCATCACGTCGTGGGAGCCGGAGACGTGGATCGGCACCAGCGCGAGGTCGTGCTGGGCGGCGAGCACTGCCGCGCCCGAGCGCAGCTTGCCGACGCTGCCGTCGCGCGAGCGCGTGCCCTCGGCGAACATCACGAGGCTCCAGCCGTCCTCGAACAGCGCCTTGATGTGGGCGGTCGAGTCGTGGTCGAGGCCGCGGCCGTCGCGCGCCACCGGCACAGTGCCGAAGAACAGCGAGACGGTCCAGCCCAGCCGCCGCTTGGCGTAGAAGTAGTCGGCCGCCGCGGCGACCGCCGTGCGCCGGCGCCAGCGGCCCGGCAGCGCGCGCAGGAGCGCCGGCGTGTCGTAGTGGCTCGAGTGGTTGGCGACGAACACGACCGGCGGCTCGACCCCGTCGAGGTTCTCCTGCCCGGTCACCGTCCGCGCCGTGTAGACGCTCATCAGCGGCTCGAACACCGCTCCGAGCACGAGCCCCCGTACCGCCCGCGCCGGCGCGCTGCGCGACCAGCCGGCGTCGAGCTCGGGAGGGTCGCTCACACGATCTTCCCCGGGTTCAGGTTCGCGCCGGGGTCGGTGCCCTCGAACAGCGCGCGCAGCATCCCGACGCCGGGCGCCGAGATGTCCTGCTCGAGCCATTCGGCGTGCTCGGTGCCGACCGCGTGGTGGTGGGAGAGCGTGCCGCCTCCTTCGACGAACGCCTGCTGGATCGCCGACTTGACCACGCCGTACTCCTCGAGCCCGTCGCGCTTGCCCGACGGCACCACCGCGAACGTGAAGTAGAGGCACGCGCCCGAGTGGTAGCTGTGCGACAGGTGGCACATGATGTAGCCGCGGACGCCGAGCTCTTCGAAGCGCGCGCGGGCCGCCGCGGTCACGTTCGCGTGCAGCGTGCCGAGCTCGCTCCACGGCGCGGACGTCTCGGAGACGTCGGCGAGCACGCCGCGGTCGAGCAGGTAGTCGCGGATGTAGGGCGTGTCGAACTTCTTCTGGTCGTAGAGCTCGCCGGGGCTCGACCCGATGCACAGGCCGTTGTGCTTCGCGACGATCTTGCCAACCGCCTTGCGCTGCTCCTTGACGTGCGCCTCCGGCCCCTCGTAGCCGATGAAGCCGAGGCACATCTCGCTCACGTCGTAGCCCTTGCGCCGCTGCAGGAACGTCTTGAGCGCCGCCGACTGGAGCTTGTCGACCAGCGACGAGCCCTTCTTGGTCGCGAAGCTGAACGCGGTCTCGTTCGCATCGGCCACGCGCGTGACCGACGGCGCCGCCTCGCTGGCCGCGATGTCCCGCATGGCGGCGATCGACTCGGCCCAGCTCGGGAACAGGTAACCGAGGATCGTGCGCTCGGGCGGCAGGCGGCGGACCTGGACGGTCGCCTCGCAGATGATCCCCAGCCGGCCCTCGGAGCCGAGCACCATCTCGCGGATGCTCGGGCCGGTCGAGGTGGCCGGCACCGGGCGCGTGACGAGCAGCCCGGCGGGCGTCACCACGCGCAGGCCGCGGGTGGAGTCGGCGATGTCGCCGTAGCGGTCGGACTGCATGCCCGACGAGCGCGTGGCGATCCAGCCGCCGAGCGTCGAGTGCGTGAACGAGTCGGGGTAGTGGCCGAACGTGTAGCCGCGCGCGTTGAGCTGCTCCTCCAGCCGCGGGCCGTAGACGCCGGCTTCCACACGCGCGAGCCGCGAGGTCGCGTCGACCTCGAGCACGCGGTCCATCCATCCGAGGTCGACCGAGATCACCGTGCGGGTCTCCTCGCGCGGCGGCTCGAGGCTGCCGGAGATGCTGGTGCCGCCGCCGAACGGGATCACCACGGCGTCGGCCTCGAGCGCGACGCGCAGCAGCTCGCTCACCGCGGCCTCGTCGGCAGGCCGGACGACGACGTCGGGGATGCGGCCGAGGTCGCCGCGGCGCTGGCGCACGAGATCGCGCAGGCTCTTGCCGCGCCCGTGGACGATGCGGTCCAGCGGATCGTCGGAGACGTCCGCGGCGGCCTCGAGAGCGGCGCGCAGCGAGGCGTCGATGTGCGGCTCGGGGATGTCGAGGTCCTCGAACGCGATCGGGCGCGCGGCGGTGCGCTCGACGTCGACCCCGAGGTTCTCCCGGAGGAACGGCGCGAACGCCGGCTTGTCGTCGTGCGAGAACGCGACGCCCTCGTCTCCCCAGCCCCACCACTTCATGGCGGCCGCAAGGGCCGGCCGTGTCGCCACCGCGGTCATGGCGTCGAATTTACGCGACGGACTCGCGCAGCGCGTCCGTCGCGGCGCCGAGGTGCCGTCGCATGGCCGCCTCGGCGGCGTCGGGATCGCCCGCGGCGACGGCCTCGACGATCGCGGTGTGCTCCGCGAACGACCGCTCCGCGCGGCCCGCCACGAGGATCGTGCGGTACTGGAAGCGCACGAGCTGCGAGTTCAGCGTGCCGACCAGGCGGTCGACGATCGCGTGCCCCGCGATGTCGAGCAGCCGCCGGTGCAGGCGCGCGTTGTGGTCGGACGCGCCGAGCAGGTCGCCGGCGTCGAGCCGCGCGCGCATCTCGCCGAGGATGGCGCGCAGCGAGTCGCCGTCTGCGGCCGTGGCGTTCTGCGCCGCGCGGCGGGCGGCGAGCGCTTCGAGCGCCGCGCGCGCCTCGTAGATCTGGATCGCCTCCTCCTTGCCGATCTTGCGCACGCGCGCGCCGCGGTTGCGCTCCTGCTCGATCAGCCCCTCCTGGGCGAGGCGGGTCAGCGCCGTGCGGACCGCGCTGCGGCCGGCGCCGAGCCTGCTGCTGAGATCGGCCTCCACGAGCCGCTCGTTGGGCTGGAGCTCGCCGCTGACGATCGCGGCGCGGAGCTGCTCGTAGGGGTCTGCCTCGACGAGCGTCACTCGCCCTCGTCGAGGATCTGGATCAGGTACTCGATGTGGGCGGCCATCGCCTTCTCGGCGGCCAGGCGCTGACGGCGGCGCACGGCGCGCAGGATCGCGCGGTGCTGGGCGAGGATCGCCTCGGCATCGACGCGCGGCGAGATGGTGACGATCAGCGACGGCTGCAGCACCTCGAGGATCCAGCCGGTGAGCGCGAACAGCAGCTGGTTGCCCGACGCCTCGGCCAGAACCGCGTGGAACGTGCTGTCGGCGATGTTGAACGACTCGGTGCCGGGCTGGTGGCCGACGGCGTCCGCGATCGCCTGCTCGAGCCGGGCAACGACGTCGGCGTCGGCGTTGACCGCGGCGCGGCCGGCGATCGGCACCTCGAGCGAGAGGCGCGCGTCGAGCAGCTCCGACATCGAGATGCTCTGAGCCGAGAGCATCAGCGCGATCGACTCGGAGAGGTTGCGGCTCATGCCCTCGCTGGGCGTGCGCGCGACGAAGATGCCGCCCGAGCGCCCGCGGCCGACGCGGATCAGGTGCGCCGCGGACAGCAGGCGCAGCGCCTCGCGCATCGTCGGCCGGCTGACGCCGAAGTCGTCCGCGAGCTCCTGCTCGGTCCCGATACGCTCGCCCGCGGTGAGCTGCTGCTGCTCGAGCCAGATCCGGATCTGCGCCGCAATCTGCTCGCTGGCGCCGGTCGCGTTGTGCAGGACCTGGCCGCCGGGCCGTGGGCGTACCGTCGCCATGCGCGGAGGATACGGGATCGCAAAAGTCCAAACGTTTTGCAGTATTCTGCCGCCGTGACCAGCGAGCACACCGTGCGGACCGCGACGTTCGATGTGCTGCGTCGCCTCGAGCTCACGACGATCTTCTCGAACCCCGGCTCGACGGAGGTCCCGTTCCTCGCCGGGCTGCCCGACGACCTGGGGTTCGTGCTCGCGCTGCACGAGGGCTCGGCGGTCGCCATGGCCGCCGGCCACGCGATCGCGCGCGGCAAGCCGTCGCTGGCGCTGCTGCACTCGACGCCGGGGCTCGGCAACGCCGTCGCCGCGCTCGCCACCGCGCGCCAGAACCGCGCGCCGGTCGTCGTGCTCGTCGGCCAGCAGGACCGCCGCCACCTCGCGCTCGAGCCGTTCCTGGCCGGGCGCCTGCAGGGGCTCGCGGGCGACTACCCGGTGTGGGTCGACCAGCCGATGCGGCCGCAGGACGTGCCCGGCAGCGTCGTCCGCGCCTACCACGAGGCCGCCACCGGCCGCGGGCCCGCGATCGTGATCGTGCCGATGGACGACTGGGCCGCGCCCGGCCCGGAGCCGCACGAGGTGCTCGGGCCCACGCGCCTGCTGCGCTCCGAGGCCGCCGCGCCCGGCGCCGTCGACGCGCTCGCCGACCTGCTCTCGGAGGCCGAGGCGCCGGCGCTGATCGTCGGCGCGGGAGCCGACGGCGAGGAGCGCTGGGCGGCGCTCGTCGAGCTTGCGGAGCGGCTGGGCGCTCCCGTCTGGCAGGAGCCGTTCGGGGGCCAGGCCGGCTTTCCGCAGGACCATCCGCGCTTCGCCGGGCACCTGCCTGCCCGCCGCGCGCGGTTGCGGGAGGTGCTCAGCCCCCATGACACCCTCCTCGTCGTGGGGGCGGGCGCCTTCAGGCAGTACCCGTACGACGAGGGGCCGCTGGTCGAGCCCGGGACGCGGATCGCGATCGTCACCCAGGACCCGGCCGAGGCGCATCGCAGCCCCGCCGACCTGACCGTGCTGGGCGAGCCGGCCGCGATCGTCGCCGCGCTGGCGGCGGTGGTCGACGCCCGCCCCTCCCCCACCGGCCCGGCGCGCGAGCGACTCGCAGCGCCCGAGCCGCCCGCCGACGGCGAGCCGCTGCGCGCCGGCCACGTGCTCGCCGCGTTGGCGGAGCGGTTGCCGCGCGACGCGATCCTGCTCGAGGAGACGCCGTCGAGCCGCCCCGAGCTGCACGCGCGCATCCCCGCCACCGCCCCGCTCGGCTTCATCAGCGCGATGGGGATGCTCGGCTTCGCGGTCCCGGCCGCGATCGGCGTGCGGATGGCGCGCCAGGACCGGCCGGTGCTCGCGGTGGTCGGCGACGGCTCCTCGCTCTACCAGATCACCGCGCTGTGGACGGCGGCGAGCTACGGCGTCGGTGCGCTGATCGTCGTGCTCGTCAACGGCGGCTACGCGATCATGGACCGGCTGGCGGAGCGCAACGGCTCACGCGGGCCGTGGCCGCGGGTCGACTCGGTCGACATCGGCGCGCTCGCGCGCGCCCAGGGCTGCGCAAGCGAGCGCATCTCCACCCACGACGAGCTGCTCGAGCGGCTCGACGCGGTGCTGCCGGCGCTCGTCGATCGCACCGAGCCGCTGCTGCTCGAGGTCGTGGTCGCGCAGGACGACACGTTCGACCCGTGATCAGGCCGCAGCCGAGACGTCCGTGTTCATCGCCTCGAGCACCGCGTGGGTGCTCAGCTCCCGCAGGCGCCCGGAACGCACGATCGGCCCGTCCGCCGCCAGTCCCACCGACCGGATCTGCCCGATGTTCTCCCACAGCGGCTTGTCGAGCATCAGGCCGACCCGGCGGCGGTCGCCCGACACGAGCGCGACGCCCGAGCGGATCGCCCGCCGCAGGCCGGACGGCACGTCGCGCCCGCTCGGCAGCGTCACCGAGCCCTGGTCGGGCCGGCGCATCCCGCACACCAGCTCGAGCACCTCGTGGTGGCCGGCGCCCGCCACGCCGGCCAGGCCCACGATCTCCCCGGGCGCCACCCGCAGGCTGAAGTCGTGCAAGCGCCCCCCGGCGCTCACGTTGCGGATCTCGAGCCGGCCGGCGTCCGCGCCGAGCTCGAGCGCGTCGGCGACCTGCTCCGCGAGCTCGGCGTCGGGCTTCTCGGCCGCCTCCTTCTCTGCCTGCTCGGGCGGCTTGCCGAGCATCGCGGTGACGATCGCGGGGACGGTCAGCCCCTCACGCGGCTCGGCGGCCATCGTGACCTCGCCGTCGCGGAGGACGGTGACCTCGTCGCACAGCGCCATCACGTCCTCGAGGATGTGGGAGACGAAGACGAAGACGACGCCGACCTCGCGGTCGCGCAGGACGCGCAGGATCTCGAGCAGCGTCTCGGTGCTCGCGGCGCCCAGCGCCGAGGTCGGCTCGTCGAGGATCAGGATGTTCGATTCGACCTCCAGCAGCCGCTTGCCGAGGTCGCGCGCGGAGGTGCCCCCGGACGCCTGCGCCCGGGGCTCACGCTGCTGCAGGTCCGGCTTGGCCGGCCCCAGACCCTCCTCTCGCTCCATCTGGGCGGGAAGCTAGCGAAGGGCGTCGCTAACTGTAAAACGTTTATTGTTATCCGGCGCCGCGAGGGCGGCCAGAACGACGAAGACCGCCTCGACGTGGCGGCCTTCGTTACGGCTATGAGGCTCGGGGGGTGGGACTCGAACCCACAACGACTCGGTTAACAGCCGAGCATTCTGCCGATTGAATTACCCCCGAATGGTGTATTGGGCTTCCGCACTCATTGCACGGATCAGGCGGGGCTCAACGCCGAATGGTAGCGACCCCTCCCTCTACTTCGGCGTGACAGTTCGCGCACATGAGCACGCATTTTGCCGCCTCGGCCCTTGCTTTCTCCAGCGAGCGGGTGACTCCCTGCAACGAGACGGCGAACGACTTCTGGGCCGGGTCGAGGTGATGGAAGTGCAGAGCGCCAGGGAACCGGTCGTAGCCGCAGAGGATGCACCGGCCGCCGGCCTCCTCGATGAGCAACTGCTTGACCCGCCGGCGCCGGGCGGTCACCGCCGCGCTCCGGCACTGCCTGCATCGGTAGCGATCGCCGCTCCCGCTGCGAATCCAAGCGGTGCGCCCGTGGATCCGGCAGTCGCGCTCGATGACGCGTGCGCCGTTGCCCGGGGCAGGTGCCGATGCCGCGCGCACCGTCTCGAGGTCATGTGCGCGCAGCCAATAGCGGACGGTCGTGTCGCTCCTGCCCACCGCCTGGCCGATCTCGCGGATCGACAGGCCCCGCCGGACGAGCTCCGCGAGCTGGTCTCGCGCCAGCGAGCCGCGCGGGCCGTGCAGCTCGGCGTAATGGGACGTGAGACCGTGCTTCTTCAGCCAGTAGCTCACCGTCGACGGGTGCTTGCCGACCTCTCGGGCGATCGACTCGATCGAGCGGCCGGCGGTGAGTTGGGCTTCGAGCCAGTCGCGATCCATGACACGAACACTAGTTCGTGTGACGGACGGACTTTTGGCTCTACTGCAGGCGGTGGCGGATCGCGTCGAGCACCTTCTGGCGCTCGGTGGCGAGGGCGCCGATGGCGCCCTCGCCGCCCGTCCGGGCGGCGGTGATCTCGCGGTCGAGGCGGTGGAGGTCGAGCTGGAGGGCCTCGAGCTCAAGGGTGGCCGGGGTGGCGTCGAGCTGGCCAGCGCGGAGCACGATCTCCGGGATCAGCTCGGCAAGCTCGGGGGCGTCGCCGATGACGGAGGACGGGTGCTCGAGGTGGCCTCGGAGGCGCTCGGCGGCGAGGCGGGTGAGCGGGGAGGTGAAGACGGCGTCGAGGTCGGTGGCCCCGAGCTTCTTCTCTCCCAGCTCCGGGAGGGCGACGCAGAGCGAGAGGAACGCCCGCTCGGACTGCTCGCGGCGGTCGATCGCCTGGCGGGCCCCGTTGCCCGCGCGTGGCGTGCCGGTCGCCTCCTGAGCGACGACGGAGGCCGGGCGGGCGGAGCGGATGGCGCTCTCGACGAGATCCGGCGAGATGCCGAGCCGGCTCGACGCAAGGCGGATGAGGCCGTCGCGGAGGATGCCCTGCGGCAGCGGCTTGATGACCGCGCCGACCTGCGTGAGCGCCTCGTCGTCCTGCCCGCGCTCGAGGATGCGCTCGATCGCGAAGCGCGCGAACGGGACGGAGGCGTCGAGCAGCGAGCGCATGCGCTCGGCGCCGCCCGCCTCCCCCACGATGTCCGCCGGGTCGGCGCCCGGCGGGAGCGGGACGACGCGGAGCTCCACGCGGTCCGGGAGCACGGTCGCCGCCTTCGCCGCGGCCTGCTGGCCGGCCGCGTCGGCGTCGAGGCACAGCAGCACCACCGGGGCGAGGCGCTGGAGCTGGCTCGCCTGCTCGGGCGTCAGCGCCGTGCCCATCGCGCCGACCGCGTTGGCGAAGCCGGCCTGGTGGAGCGCGATGACGTCCGTGTAGCCCTCCGCCAGCACGACGGAGCCCGACTTCGCCGCCGCCGCGCGGGCGAGGTCGGCGCCGAACAGCTGGCGGCCCTTCGAGAACGCCTCGCCCTCGCGGGTGTTGACGTACTTCGGCCCCTGGCCGTCCCGCATCGCGCGGGCCCCGAAACCCCGCACCCGCCCGCGCGCGTCGGCCAGCGGGAACATGATCTTGCCGCGGAAGACGTCGTAGAGCCGGCCCTCGCGCCCCCGCACCGCCAGGCCGGCCGCGTAGACCTCCTCGTTCTTGAAGCCCGCGCGCCGGGAGGCGTTGAGCACCGTGTCCCACGCCGACGGCGAGTAGCCGACCCGGAACTGCCGCAGCGTGGCCTCGGTCAGCCCGCGCCCGAGCAGATACTCGCGCGCCTCGGCCGCCTCGCGCGACTCCCACAGCACGCGCAGGTAGTAGGTCGCGGTGCGGTCCATCAGATCGAGCAGCCGCTGCTCGCGCCCGCGGCGGGCGGCCGCGCGCGGATCCTCCTCCTCGGCCTCGAGCTCGACCCCCGCGCGCTCGGCCAGTGACTCGAGCGCCGACTGGAAGTCCAACCCCTCGGTCTCCATCACGAACTTGAAGACGTCGCCGCCCTCGCCGCAGCCGAAGCAGTGGTAGAGCTTCTCGATCGGGTCGATGCCGAACGACGGCGTCCGCTCGTCGTGGAACGGGCACAGCCCCGTGTAGCGCCGCTGGCCGGACTTGCGCAGCTCCGTCCGCGCGTTCACGAGCTCGACGAAGTCGATCGCGTCGCGCACGCGCTCCTTCGAATCGGCCTTGTAGCGCGGCACTAGTGGGCCTTCCCGCAACGACCCGCCCGAGATCGGCGGGCGCCGATCACCGCCAGGCGGCGTCCTCGACCCTCGAAATACCAGAGGTATTCCTTCGGATCTGCGTCCTTGCCTGACGGCGCCGGCGCCCGGTCTCCCGAACGGCTCGTCACGAGAAGACCCACTAGTTCAGCAAGCCCTGGGGCACCGCGCGCTCGGTCCAGGCGCGGATGGCGAAGCGGTCGGTCATTCCCGCCAGGTAGTCGATCACGCGGTCGGCTTCTTCCGCGCCGTCCTCGCCCGGAGGCAGCTCGTCGGGGTGCTCGCAGAACCACTCGAACAGGCCACGCATCACGCGCTCGATCTTGGCGTGCTCGGCGCGCGCGATCGGTCCGAGGTAGACGTTCTTGAACATGAAGCCGCGCAGGCGCAGCATCGCGCCGCCGACCTCCTCGCCCTGCACGATGTCCCCGGCCGCCTCGGAGTGCTCGACCAGGTCGCGCACGAGCCGGTCGATCCGCCGCGAGCCGCTCTCCCCCAGCACCGCGATCTCGGCCTCCGGGAGGTCCGCGGGCAGGAGGACGCCGGCCCGGACCGCGTCGTCGATGTCATGGTTGATGTAGGCGATCCGGTCGACGAGCCGGACGATCTTGCCCTCGAGCGTCGCCGGCTCGCCCGCGCCGGAGGAGTGCCGCAGGATCCCGTCCCGCACCGGGGCGGTCAGGTTCAGGTGCTCCAGGACGTCGACCACCCGCAGCGAGTGCTCGTTGTGGCGGAACCCGCGCCCGAAGCGCTCGCGCGCGCAGCGATCCAGCACGTCCTCCCCGATGTGGCCGAACGGCGGGTGCCCGAGGTCGTGCCCCAGCCCGATGGCCTCCGTCAGGTCCTCGTTCAGCCCAAGCGCGCGCGCGACGGTGCGCGAGATCTGGGTCGTCTCCAGCGTGTGCGTGAGCCGCGTCCGGTAATGGTCGCCCTCGGGCGCCACGAACACCTGCGTCTTGTGCTTGAGCCGCCGGAACGCCTTGCAGTGCACGATCCGGTCGCGATCGCGCTGGAACGGGGTCCGGACGCCGGAGTCGTCCTCCGGGCGCGCGCGATCCGCGGGATAGGAACGGGCGGCGAGCGGCGAGAGCCACTCGGCCTCCCGCGCCTGCTGGCGCGCGGCGAAGGAGTTGGACGAGGTGATCACGCTCAGATTCTGCCAAGCGGGGCGGCCCTTCCCGCCGCGCGGCGCAGACTTGTTACGAAGACTCCTCGCGTATTGCGGCCTGCGCGGCCGCCACGCGCGCGATCGGCACGCGGTAGGGCGAGCAGGACACGTAGTCGAGGCCGGCCATGTGGAAGAAGTCGATCGATTCAGGATCGCCGCCGTGCTCGCCGCAGATGCCGAGCTTGAGGCCCGGATGCGCCTCGCGCCCGACCCACGCCGCGAGCCGCACCAGCCAGCCGACGCCCGGCTTGTCGATCGTCTCGAACGGCGAGCGGTCGATGATCTTCCGCTCCATGTAGACGGGCACGAACTTCGACTCGACGTCGTCGCGCGAGAACCCGAGCGCCGTCTGGGTCAGGTCGTTGGTGCCGAACGAGAAGAAGTCGGCGTGCTCGGCGATCCGGTTCGCCACGAAGCAGGCCCGCGGCAGCTCGATCATCGTCCCGACCGTGTAGTCCTCGCGCTCGGTGAGCCCGGCCTCGTCGCCGATCTTCACGACCAGCGCCCGCAGGATCTCGAGCTCCTGCTCGTAGTCGATCAGCGGGATCATGATCTCGACGTGCGGGGCCTTGCCGGAGCGCTCGTGCACCGCCGCGGTCGCGCGCATGATCGCCTCGACCTGCATCTCGTAGATCTCGGGATAGAGGATCCCCAGCCGGCACCCGCGCGTGCCCAGCATCGGATTCTCCTCGTGGATCTCGTTCACGCGCTTGAGCGTCGCCTCGAGCTTCTCGAGGTCGTCTGAGCACTCGATCCGCGCCCGCTCGACCTCCGCCGACAGGTCGGGCAGGTTCTGGAGGAACTCGTGGAGCGGCGGGTCGAGCAGCCGGATCGTGACCGGCAGTCCCACCATCGCCTCGAACAGGCCCTCGAAGTCCTCCTGCTGGAGCGGGAGCAGTTCGCCGAGCGCCTCGCGCCGGGACTCCTCGTCGTGGGCCATGATCATCGCCCGCATCTTGGGCTGGCGGTCCTCGGCCATGAACATGTGCTCGGTCCGGCACAGGCCGATGCCCTCGGCGCCGAGCTCGCGCGCCTTCTTCGCGCCCTCAGGATCGTCGGCGTTGGCGCGGACCTTCAGGCGGCGGATCTCGTCGGCCCACTCGAGCACGCGGTCGAAATACTCGTCGACGCGCGCGTCGATCAGCGGCACGTCCTCCAAGGTCACGCAGCCCCGGGTGCCGTCGATGGCGATGAAGTCGCCCTCCCCGACGGTCGAGCCGTTGGCCGAGACCGTCTTGGCGCCCAGGTCGATCTTGAGGTCGCTCGCGCCGACGACGGCCGGGCGCCCCATCCCGCGCGCCACCAGTGCCGCGTGCGAGGCCTTGCCGCCCTCGCTCGTGAGGATCCCCTTGGCCGCGTGGAAGCCCGCGACGTCGTCCGCCTCCGTGAAGGGCCGCACGAGGATCACGTCGCGCCCGTCCTGCTCGGCCTGCACGGCCTCCTTGGCGGTGAACACGATCTCGCCCTTGGCGGCGCCCGGTGACGCGCTCACACCACTCGCCAGCACCTCGAACTCGGCCTTGGGATCGAACGTCGGGTGCAGCAGCGCGTCAAGCCCAGCCGGGTCGATCGTCGAGAGCGCCTCCTCCTTGGAGAGCAGCCCCTCGTCGACCGCGTCGACCGCGAAGCGCACCGCGGCCTGCGCCGGCCGCTTGGCGTTGCGCGTCTGCAGCATGAACAGCTGCCCGTCCTCGATCGTGAACTCCGTGTCCTGCATGTCCTTGTAGTGCTGCTCGAGCTCGCTGAGGATCTCCATCAGCGTCTCGTGCGCCTCGGGCATGACGTCCTTGAGCTCGGCGATGTCGCGCGTGTTGCGGACCCCGGAGACCACGTCCTCACCCTGGGCGTTGACGAGGAAGTCGCCGCTCGGCTCCTTCTCGCCGGTCACCTCGTCACGCGAGAACGCCACGCCGGTGGCCGAGTTGTCGCCCTTGTTGCCGAACACCATCTGCTGGACGTTGACCGCCGTGCCCCAGTCGTCGGGGATGCGGTTCAGGCGCCGGTAGGAGACGGCGCGCTCGCCCGTCCAGGAGTCGAACACCGCGCGGATCGCGAGCTTGAGCTGATCCTGCGGGTCCTGCGGGAAGTCGTCGCCGGTGTGCTCCTTGTAGGCCTCCTTGAACTTGGCCGTGAGCGCCTTGAGGTCGTCGGTGTCGAGCTCGGTGTCGTCTTTGACGTCCCGCTCCTGCTTGGCCTCCTTGATCGCGTCTTCGAACGCCTCCCCCGGCATCCCGCGCGCGACGTTGCCGAACATCTGCACGAAGCGCCGGTAGGAGTCCCACGCGAAGCGGTCGTTCTCGGTCTGCTTGGCGAGTCCCTCGACCGACTCGTCATTGAGCCCGAGGTTGAGGACCGTGTCGAGCATCCCGGGCATCGACTCGCGGGCGCCGGAGCGCACGGAGACCAGCAGCGGGTCCTCGGAGTCGCCGAGCTGCTTGCCTGCCTGCTCCTCCAGGCGCTTGAGCGCCGCGGCGACCTGGTCGGCCATGCCCTCGGGCTCCTCCTGGTCCGCCTTCATGTAGGCGACGCAGGCCTCGGTCGTGATGGTGAACCCGGCCGGGACGCGCTCAGCGCCCAGCACCCGCGTCATCTCCGCGACGTTCGCGCCCTTGCCGCCGAGCAGGTCGCGCATGTCGCGCGAGCCCTCGGAGAAGTCATAGACCCACTGCTCGTCCGCCACGGAAGCGGCACTCTACGCCACGGACCTCCAGCGGACGTGCGCATGGTGCTCGACGGTGGCGTTGATCGCGCGCTCCGCCTGGGCGAGCGCGCGCTGCGGGGCCTCTGGCGTGTCAGCGAGTGGACGGCCGAGGGCGGCGACGAGGAAGTCGTGGGCGCTCTGATCGAGGCCGAAGGCGCCCGCCTCGCAGGCGCTGCAGACGACGCCGCCGGCGGCGCCGGAGAAGCCCTGGAGGTGCTCGCGCTCGCCGCAGCTCGCGCAGGCGGAGAGCTGGGGCGCGAAGCCGGCCGCCAGCAGCAGCTTGAGGCGGAAGGCGAGCGCGTTGGCGCGGCCGGCGCGGTCGGGCTGGGCGTCGAGCAGCGCGAGCTCGTTGGCGAGCAGGTGGTAGACGCCCTCGTGTGGGTCGCCGTCGTCGAACAGGCGGGCGACCGCGTCGCAGGCGCGGGCGGCGGTATCGAGCGACGGGCCGTGCTCCCTGAGCTTGCGGTGCCCGGCCATCGTCTCGGCGCTCGTGACCGTCAGGAGGTCGCTCTTTCCCTCGTAGAGGACGAGCTGGAGGCGGAAGAACGGCTCCAGCCGGCCGCCGAAGCGCGACTTGGCGCGGCGGACGCCCTTGGCGATCGCGCTCACTCTCCCGAGGTGCGGGGTATAGAGGTGGAGGATCCGGTCGGCCTCGCCGTAGCGCATGGAGCGGAGGACGATGCCCTCGGTCTTCAGAGAGCCAGCCACGAATCAGTTCCTATACTTCCTGAAGTAATGCGGCGGATGACTGTGTACACGACTGAGCCCTGTGGGTATTGCCGGACCGCGAAGGCGCTCCTGGCCAAGCGGCGGATCCCCTACGAGGAGATCAACCTGGCCCGTGACCCCGAGGGTCGCGCGGAGCTGGTTCGGCTCACCGGCATGATGACGTTCCCCCAGGTCGTCATCGACGGGGAGCCGCTCGGCGGCTACCAGGAGCTGGTCAAGGCCGACCGCGAAGGTCAGCTCGCGGAGCTTGCCGAGGCGGCCTAGGGGTCAGACCCCTTGAGGGAGGTCGAGGGTTGCGCGGCCGCGGCTGGCAGCTCTCGCACACGTAGGTCCCTCGCCCCGCCGCCCGCAGCTTCCGCACCGGCCGGCCGCAGCGCACGCACGGCTCGCCCTCGCGCAGGTGGATCAGGAAGCGGTCCTGGAACGAGCCGCTGACCCCTTCCGGGTCGCGGAAGTCGTCGATCGTCGCCCCCTTGGACTCGATGCCGAGCTCGAGCGTCTCGACGATGGCGTCGCGGAGCGCTGCCGCCTGCTTCCGGTTGATGCGGTTCGCGAGCCGCAGCGGGTGGATGCGGGCCCGGAAGAGCGCCTCGTCGGCGTAGATGTTGCCGACGCCGGCGATCCGCTTCTGGTCGAGCAGCATCGCCTTGATCGGCGCGCGGCTGTTCTGGGTCAGCTCGTACAGGTACTCGCCGGTGAACTCGGGCTCGAACGGCTCGACCCCCAGCCGCTTGGCGAAGAAGTCGTCGAGCGCGTCCGGACCCAGCGCGAGCTCGCCGGTGCCGAAGCGGCGCGGGTCGACGAACTCGAGCGTGTGCTCGCCGAGGTCGAAGGTGACGCGGGTGTGCGGCGGGCGCTCGGGCGGGTCGAGCAGCAGCGTGCCGGTCATCCGCAGGTGCAGCATCAGATAGACCTCGTCCTCGAGCTCCCACACGAGGTACTTGCCACGGCGGCCGAGCTGCTCGACGCGGCGGCCGGCCACGGCGGTGGCGACCTCCGGGGGCGCGAGCGGCAGCGTCCAGCGCGCGTCGTGGATCTCCAGCGCGTGCAGCGTGCGGCCGTCGACGTGCGGCGCCAGGTAGCGGCGGATCGTCTCGACTTCAGGCAGCTCGGGCACGGCGTCCGAGGCTAGATGGTGCGAGGGGTGGAAGCAGCCATCTCAGCCGAGGAGTGCGATGTGGAGGTCGGTGTCGAGGCGGTCGAGCGAGATCCCGAGCGTGCGGAGGATTGCGCGGCGGGTGGTCTCCAGGCCGGCTTTGCCCGGCAGGTCCTCGTCGTTGAAGGCGTTGTAGAGCTTGATGAAGCGCCTGCGGCCGAAGCGGTCGGCGATGTAAAACGACGCGGCCGAGGCGTAGGCGTAGGCGACCGCCTGGCCGTCGCCGGAGAGGCGGGCGATCGCGTCGGGCTCCGAGAGGGCTTCCAGGCTCAGCGCGCGGCGGGCGCGGCCGCTGGCCTCGCCGGCGAGGTAGCGGGCGGCGTCGCCGCTGCGGCGGTCCTCGGAGACGTAGAGCGCGATCCCTTCGATCAGCCACGACGGCGTGCGGCCGGAGGTGACGCCGGCGAGCGCCGCGTGGGTCAGCTCGTGGGTGACGACGCGCTGCTGGCCGTCGGCGTCGAGCGCGCTGAAGGGCGGCCACACGACCACGAGCCGCTGGGAGACGACCTCGCTGACGCGCTTGGCGCTGCCGGTCTCCTGCACCTCGGCGTCGGAGATGGCGGCGAGTGACTCGACCCCGCGGATCCGCTCGGTCAGCGAGCGCGCCGCCTGCGCGCCGCCCGCCACCACGACGAGGTAGCGGCGGCGCAGGCGCGGCTTCTTCAAGACGTCGCCCATGCGGGCGTAGCCGGCCTCGAGCGCGGTCATCAGCGAGTCGAGCGGGAGGTCCTGTGGCGCGAGCACGACGAAGTGGGGAGAGCGCCGCGACTGCACCGGCCCGATCTCCCACGGGAACCGCTCGCGGTCGGTCGACTCGCTCCGGACCCGCCAGCCCTGCTTCGTGCGGCGCGCGCGGACGCTGCGGGTGGTGTCGAACGTGCCCCGCACGCCGCGGACGCCGTAGACGGCGCGGACCTTGAGCGTGGCGGCGCGGCCGCTGACGTCAGAGGAGTCGACGTGCAGCGAGACGTCCCGCAGCGGCAGCCCGCGGGCGTTGCGGGCGACCTCGCGGTCGCGGTCGCGCTGGGGGCCAGCGGCGGTGGCGGCGTACGCGCTCAGCCGGCCCGCGGCGAGCGCGTCGGCCCGGCGCTTCATCAGCTGCTCCAGCTGCTCGACGTCCCCCGGCGTGCTCGGCGTGGCGGCGGGCGCGGCCGGCGAGGGCGCCGACTTGGCCGAGGACGGCCCGCTGCTGCCGCCGCAGCCGGCGAGGAGGAGGGCGGCAAGAACGACGGTGGCCGGCCCCTGAAAGGGCGGCCGGAGGAAGGCCGCCCTGGCCGGCGGCCGGGTCGTGCCGCCCGCCGGTCCCCTCACGGGACGAACGGCTCGCCGGGCAGCGCCGGGGCGTCCCTCCCGGCCAGCCAGCGGAGCGCGGAGGCGCCGACGTCGGCCAGCGGCCCGTCGTGGCGCGCTCCCCCGTCGCCGGCGAAGCGGGCGAGCAGCGGCGCGTACTCGCGCGTGTGGTCGGAGCCGGGCGTGGTCGGGTCGCAGCCGTGGTCGGCGGTGAGGACGAGGAGGTCGCGCTCCGGGTCGAGCCACTCGAGCCAGCGGCCGACCGCCGCGTCGATCACCTTGAGCGCCTCATGGAAGCCGGGGATGTCGCCGCGGTGGCCGTAGACCTGGTCGGTCTCGACGAAGTTGGCGAACACGAGGCCGGTGTCGAGCTCGTTCATCAGGTGCTCGGTCCAGCGGATCGCCTCCTCGTTGGTGGCGCCCGGGTGGCCGCGGTCGATGCCGACGCTCGCGAACACCTGCTTCACCTTGCCGACCGAGTGGACCGGGATGCGGTCGGCGCGCAGCTCCTCGAGGTAGGAGCGGCCCGGCGGCTCGAGCGCGAGGTCGCGGCGGCCGGTGGTGCGCTCGAACTTCCCCGGCTCGCCTCGGAACGGGCGCGCGATGACGCGGCCGACGGCGTGCTCGCCGCTCATGATCTCGCGGGCGGCCTCGCAGGCCGCGTAGAGCTCCGCGGGCGGCACCTCGTCGACGTGCGCCGCGATCTGGAGCACCGAGTCGGCCGAGGTGTAGACGATCAGGTTGCCGGTCGCGAGGTGCTGCTCGCCGTAGTCCTCGATCGCGTCGGTGCCGCTGTAGGGCTTGTTCAGCAGCACGCCGCGGCCGGTCGCGTCGATCAGCTGCTCGAGGATCTCGTCGGGGAAGCCGTCGGGGTAGGTCCGCAGCGGCACCGGCGTGACGACTCCCATCAGCTCCCAGTGGCCGGTGATCGTGTCCTTGCCCGGGCCGAGCGGGTTCAGGCGGCCGTGGAGGACCGGCTCCGCGGCGGGTGGGACGCCCTCCAGCGGGAGGATCGAGCCGAGCCCGAGGCTCCCGAGCACCGGCAGGTCGAGCCCGCCGGCCGCCTCGGAGAGGTGGCCGAGCGTGTTGGAGCCGGCGTCGCCGTACTCCCCGGCGTCGGGCAGCTCGCCCGCCCCGCATGCATCCAGGACGACGACGAAGGCGCGGCGGTTCACGCCCGCGATTGTGTCAGGGGAAGGGATCGGGTCGGCGCGGCGGCCGCGTCAGGCGGCGCGGCCGTTGCCGGGATGCTCTGAGCTCGCCCGAGGGTGGGCGTCGAAGTAGACGTCCTTCAAGCGCTCCGCCGAGAGCTGCGTGTACAGCTGGGTGGTCGCCACGTCGGCGTGCCCGAGCATCTCCTGCAGCGAGCGGAGGTCGCAGCCGCCCGCCAGCAGGTGGGTCGCGAAGGTGTGGCGGAGCGTGTGCGGGCTCATCTTGCTCGCCAGCCCAGCGGAGGCCGCGTAGCGCTGGACGATCTTGTAGAGCCCCTGGCGCGTGAGGCCGTGGCCGCGGTGGTTGACGAACAGCCGCGCCTCGTAGTGGTCGCCGACCAGCTTCGGGCGGCCGCGGCCCAGGTAGGTGCCGAGCGCCCGCGCCGCGGCGGTGCCGACCGGCACCATCCGCTCCTTGGAGCCCTTGCCGCGGGCGCGCAGGACGCGCGCCTCGAGGTCGAGGTCGCCGACCTCCAGATCGATCGCCTCGGAGGCGCGCAGGCCGCAGGCGTACATGACCTCGAGCAGCGCGCGGTCGCGCAGCGCGGCCGGCTCGGTGCCCTCGGGCTGGGCGAGCAGCTTCGCGACCTCGTCGCGCGTGAGCACCTGCGGGAGCTTGCGGCTCTGCCGCGGCGCCTTGAGCTTGGCGGTCGGGTCGTCCTCGATCAGGTTCTGGCGCCGCAGGTGGCGGTGGAAGGAGCGCAGGCACGCGACCTTGCGCTGCAGCGTCGCGGGCTTGGCGCCCGGCTTGTCACCGCGCCCCTCGGCGAGCTCCGAGACGAACTCGGTCAGCGCGGCGTGGTCGAGGTGCAGCGCGTCATGACGCGTGCGCTGGAGCCAGTCACCGAACTGGAGCAGGTCGGAGCGGTACGCCTCGAGCGTGTTGCGGGACAGCCCGCGCTCGAACTCGAGGTAGGCGAGGAAGTCGAGCACGAGGTGCTCATACGGCTGGACGCGGTCTGCGATGGCCACGGCGAGGTGTTCGCCGCCGCCCGCGACTCGGCCTGCCGGTGCAACGTGCCGTTCAGAGTCTGCGGCGCAGCTCGAGCAGCCCGATCAGCGTCTTCGAGTCGCTCACCTCGTCGATGATCGCGTCGAGCTCGGCGAGCGGCCGGACCTCGATGTCGATCCGCTCGTGCTCGTCCGCCTCCGCCGACGCGTCCGACAGCCCGGTGGCGAGGTAGACGTGGCAGACCTCGTCGGTGAAGCCCGGCGAGGTGAAGAACGTGTGCAGGTGCTCCCACTCCGCGGCAGCCTTGCCGATCTCCTCCGCCAGCTCGCGCTTGGCGGCCGCCAGCGGCTCCTCGCCCTCGACGTCGAGCTTGCCGGCCGGGATCTCCAGCAGGTCCGGAGCGCCGACGGCCTCGCGCGGCTGGCGTACGAGCCAGAGCGACGCGCCGTCGTGGCAGACGACGCCGACCGCCCCGCTGTGGCGGACGATCTCGCGCGTCGACTCCTCGCCGTCCTCGTGGCGGAACGTCTCCTCGCGGACGGTGAAGATCCTGCCCTCGTACTTCGTCTCGGCGCGAACGGGCTCGAACTCGGAGCTCATACCGCCGCCGCCTCGTCGAGCAGCGCGAAGGCCACGTCGAGCATGCCCTCGAGCGCCGCGACCGCGACGCGCTCGGTCGGCTCGTGGTTGCGCTCGGTGCCGTTGGCGAGGTTCACGCACGTGAAGCCGCCCGCCTCGAGCACGTTCGCGTCCGACCCTCCGCCGGTCACGATCCGCTTCGGCTCGTAGCCGCAGACGCGCAGCGCCGCCTCGGCGGCGACGATCGCCGGCGCGCTCGGCTTCTGGCGGTAGCCGGTGAACAGGCGCTCGGAGACGACGTCGACGTCGCATTCGGCGTGGGCGGCGCCGTCGTGGATGGCGTCGACCATGCCCGAGACCACGTCCTCGACCCGGCTGGGGTCGAGCGAGCGCGTCTCGGCGAGCAGGCTGCAGCGCTCCGGCACGATGTTCGTGCTGCCCGCCCCGCCGCGGATCGACCCCACGTTGGCGGTGGTCTGCTCGTCGATGCGGCCGAGCGGCATGTGCGCGATCGCCTGGGCGGCGGCGAGGATGGCCGAGCGGCCGGCCTCGGGACGGATCCCGGCGTGGGCGGCGCGGCCGTGGAACTCGGCGGCGAGGCGGAAGTAGGTCGGCGACGCGGTGACGACCTCGCCGATCGGCGTCGCGTGGTCGAAGACGTAGCCGAAGTCGGACTGCAGCTGCGAGGCGTCGAACTCCTTGGCGCCCTCCAGCGCGTTCTCCTCGCCGGTGGTGAACAGGAGCTCGAGCCCGACCGGCGAGCCCTCGACGCTGCAGCGCCGCGCCAGCTCGAGGATGACCGCGACCGCGGCCTTGTTGTCGGCGCCGAGGATGCCGTCGTTGGCGTTCTCCCAGCCGCCGTCGACGATCACGGGGTCGATCGGGATGCCGCCGTCGTCGACGGTGTCCAGGTGCGCGCAGAGCAGGATCGAGCGCTCGCCGCGGCCGGGGACGCGCGCGAGCAGGTTGCCCGCGGCGTCCTCCTCCGCCTCGATCCGCATCCCGCGCAACTCCGCCTGGACGCGCTCGGAGCACTCGCGCTCGTGCCCGAACGGGCTCGCGATGCGGCAGAGCGCGGCGAACGTGTCGTTGAGCCGCGCGCGCTCGGCGTCGGAGGCCGGCCTCATCCCTCGAACCTAGCGGCGGGCGGGGAGGATCAGTCGGACGACCGGAACCGGCCGGCCGTGATCTGCGGCTCGGACTCGTCCGCCGAGGGCTCCGGCACGCGGCCGCCGGCGTGCTCGAACGCCGCGCCCACGAAGTCGCGGAACAGCGGCGCGGGGCGCTCGGGGCGGGACTTGAACTCGGGGTGGAACTGCGAGGCGACGAAGAACGGGTGGTCGGCGATCTCGATGATCTCGACCAGGCGCTCGTCCGGCGATGTGCCGGAGATCACGAGGCCCTCGGCCTCGAGCCGGCGGCGCAGGAAGTTGTTGACCTCATAGCGGTGGCGGTGGCGCTCGTAGATGACCGCCTCGCCGTAGATGTCGCGGGCCAGCGTGCCCTCGTGGAGCTTCACCGGGTCGGCCCCCAGGCGCATGGTGCCGCCCATGTCGGAGACCTCCTTCTGCTCGGGCAGCAGGTCGATCACCGGGTACGGCGTCTCGGGATCGAACTCCGTCGAGTTGGCGCCCGGCATGTCCACCACGTGGCGGGCGAAGTCGGCGACCGCCATCTGCATGCCGAGGCAGACGCCCAGGAACGGGATCTTCTCCTCGCGGGCGATCCGCGCGGCCTCGATCTTGCCCTCGATGCCGCGGACGCCGAAGCCGCCCGGGATCAGGATGCCGTCGGCGTGCGCGAGGCGCTCGCGGACCTCGGAGTCGTCCAGCGTCTCCGAGTCGACCCAGTCGATGTCTATCGCGCAGCCGTGCTGGAAGCCCGAGTGGCGCAGGGCCTCGACGACGGACTTGTACGCGTCCTCGAGCTGGACGTACTTGCCGACCAGCGCGATCTTCACCCCCGGGCGCTGCTCGGCCTCGCCGGCGCGACGGAGGAGGCGGTCCCAGCCGCTGAGGTCGGGCGCCGGGGCCTCGAGGTTGAAGTGCTCCAGCACGAAGTCGTCGACGCCCTCCGCCCGGTAGACGAGCGGCACCTTGTAGATGTTGTCCACGTCGCGGGCCGAGACGACCGCGTCCTCCGGCAGCGACGCGAACAGCGCGATCTTGCGGCGCAGGTCCTGCGGCAGGCCGCCCTCGGAGCGGCACAGCAGCATGTCCGGCTGGATGCCGATGCGGCGCAGCTCGTTGACCGAGTGCTGCGTCGGCTTGGTCTTGAGCTCACCCGCGTGGCCGATGTAGGGCACGAGCGTGAGGTGGATGAACATGCAGCGGTTGCGCCCCACGTCGACGGGGAACTGGCGGATCGCCTCGAGGAACGGCAGCGACTCGATGTCGCCCACCGTGCCGCCGATCTCCGTGATGACCACGTCGACGTCCTGCGAGTCGGCGATCAGCTTCACGCGGTGCTTGATCTCGTCCGTGATGTGCGGGACGACCTGGACGGTGCCGCCGAGGTAGTCGCCGCGGCGCTCCTTGCGGATGACCGAGTTGTAGATCGCGCCGGCCGTCACGTTGGAGCCGCGCGACGTGTTCGCGTCCGTGAAGCGCTCGTAGTGCCCGAGGTCCAGATCGGTCTCCGCGCCGTCCTCCGTCACGAACACCTCGCCGTGCTGGAACGGCGACATCGTCCCCGGATCGATGTTGATGTAGGGGTCGAACTTCTGGAGGGCGACCTTCATGCCGCGCGAGACGAGCAGCCGCCCGATCGACGCGGCGGCGATGCCCTTCCCGAGGGAGCTGACAACACCGCCGGTGACGAAGATGAAGCGTGTACGCGGGCGGGGCTCAGGCATCAGGCTCTGGAACTCCAGTGTAGACGGGGGTAAGGATGCATAACGCGTTCAAGCCGCACGTAGCAGCTCTTTTGCATGGCGGCGGGCGGCGGCGTCTGTCTCGTCGGCCCCGAGCATGCGCACCAGCTCGCCGACGACGGCGCCGCGGTCGAGCTCCGTGACGGTCGTGCGGGCGGTCTGCCCCGAGGCGTCCTTGACGATCGTGAAATGGCGGTCGGCGAGCGAGGCGATCTGCGGCAGGTGGGTGATGCAGATGACCTGGCGGCCCTCGGCGAGCGCGCGCAGCTGCTCGCCGACGGCGCGGGCGGTCTGGCCGCCGATCCCGGCGTCGACCTCGTCGAACACCAGCGTCGCTGCGCCCGCCTCGGCGGCGACGCTCATCAGCGCCAGCATCACGCGCGAGAGCTCGCCGCCCGACGCCGTCTCCCGCAGCGGGCCGGCGGGCACGCCGGGGTTGGGCGCGATCAGGAACTCGATCTCGTCGGCGCCCGCGGGGCCGGGCGCCTCGCGCGGCGCGAGCGAGACCTCGAACGACGCGCCCTCCATTGCCAGCTCGCCGAGCCGGTCTCGGACCGCGTCGGCGAGCCGCGGCCCGGCGTCGGCGCGCGCCTCGTGCAGCTCGGCGGCCCGGCCGGCGAGCGCGCCGCGCGCCTCCTCGAGCCGCGCCCGCCCGTCCTCGAGCGCCTCCTCGGCGCCCTCGAGCAGCTCGCGCCGGCGGTCGCACTCGGCCGCGTGGGCGAGCACCGCCTCGATCGTCCCGCCGTGCTTGCGCTTCAGGCGGTCGAACTGCCCGAGCCGCTCCTCCACCTCGTCCAGGCGGCCCGGCGTCGCGTCGATCCCCTCGCCGTAGCGGCGCAACTCGCCGGCGAGGTCGTCGGCCTCGACGGCGAGGGCGTTGGCCCGGGCGGTGAACGCGTCAAGGGCCGGGTCGACCCCGGAGAGCGCGGAGAGCGCGCCGGCCGCCGCCGCGAGCGAGGCGGTGGCGGCGCCCTCAGAGGATCCGGCGTAGCCGGCGGCAGAGCCGCCGTACGAGGCACCGTCCGACCCGCCCTCGAGGGCGGCCAGCCCGCCGGCGACCGCGCCGCGGAGCCCTTCGAGGTGGCGCAGCCGCTCGCGCTCCGCCGCCAGCTCGGCCTCTTCCGCCTCGCTCGGGGCCGCGCGCTCGATCTCCTCGAGCTCCCAGACCAGCAGGTCGAGCTCGCGATCGCGCGCGCCGGCGCGGGCCTGCAGCTCATCCAGAGCGGCCTCGGCCGCGCGAGCCTCGGCGTACGCCTCCGCGCACGCCGCGCGGCGCTCCGCCTGCTGCGGCCCGCAGAAGCCGTCGAGGATCCCCAGCTGCGCGGAGGCGAGCGTGAGCTTGCGGTGCTCGTGCTGGCCGTAGAACGACAGCAGCGCGCCGCCGACGTCGCGCAGGTCGGCCGCCGTGGCGCTCCGCCCGCCGAGGTACGCGCGCGTGCGCCCCTCGGCCGACACGCGCCGGGCGAGCACGAGCTCCTCCGCGTCCGACGGCAGGCGGTCGGCCAGGTCCGCGGGCAGATCCGGCGGCAGCGCGAACACGCCCTCGACGTAGGCCTCCGCCGCCCCCGGGCGCACGATGCCCGGCCGCGGCTTGCCGCCCAGCAGCAGGTCGAGCGCGTGGGCGAGCACGGTCTTGCCCGCCCCCGTCTCCCCCGTCAGCGCGTTCAGCCCCGGGCCGAGGCGCAGTTCGGCGCGCTCGATCAGCAGGAGGTTCTCGACGCGGAGCTCGTGGAGCATGGGCTCGACGGTCTACCAGCCGTCGGGGACGGATCCGGGGGGTCGTGACAGTGTTGTGACGCTTCCGCGCGCGTTCAGGCGTCGACCGTGCCGAACGTGGTGCGCAGCAGCTCGCCGTCCGGGCCGTGCTGGCGGATCTCGCGCTCGTTCCCGTGCGCGATGATCACGATCCGCACCACCGGCCGCAGCTCACCGTCCGGCCCGGCCGCCCAGCGCAGTGACTCCGGCAGCTGCTCGGCCGGGACGACCTCCGAGCCATCGTCATTGACCATCTCGACGGTTCCCGGATGCTCGGTCACAGGAGCGTCTTCAGGATCGCGTAGCGCGCCGGCATCAGGATCTCGATTTCCTTCTCGCGCTCGGTGCCCTCGACCTCCATGAGCTGCGCCCACGCCTCGGCGAAGTCGTCGGCGACGCCGGTCTTCGCGTACTTCGAGGTCGCGAAGCCGTCCTTGCGCATCGCCTCGCGCCACGGGGCCCACTTCGGACCCTGGTCGTTGTCGCCCCACGCCTTCTGGGAGACGATGTGACCGCTCTCGTGCTCGACCGAGGAGCGGATGCGCGGGCCGGGCTGCGGCCCGGTCTGGGGATAGATGTCGACGATCCCGTCCGAGCCCGAGGTCATGTAGGAGCGGAAGTTGGCCATGCCCTTGGTATTGGCCCAGTAGGTGTCGTCGGGGTTGCGGCCCGGGTTCGCGCGGACCTGCACGATCGCCCGACGCGTGTGCGAGTTCGCGGTCGCGATCGCGGTGACGATCTCGTCGAGGCCCGGGAGCTGGAGCCCGGCCGGCAGCGCGTTCTTGGGCAGGTAGATCGGGATCTCGGTCGCGTCGGTCTCCCCCACCTTCAGCGTCCGCCGCACCGCGTCGGCCTTGCCCGAGGCGAACTTGAAGTCCTTGACGTCGACCGGGTCGGAGAGCTCCGTCATGTGCTCGAGCCGCAGCTCGGGCGTCGGCGACACGCCGGGCGCGAGGCCCTTCTGGTCGTGCAGGAACTTGTTGAACGTCGCGGACTTCGACTTGTCCTTCTTGCTGTCCGCGAGCAGCTTCTCGAGCTCGGTCACCGCGCCGGCGGACAGCGTCGTGCCGCCGCCCACATAGACGTCGAGGCGGTCCCGCTCCGACTGGCTGAGCTTCTTGTAGCCCTCGGTCGCGTGCAGCTGGGTCACCGCGCCGGCCTCCATCCCGAGCCAGCCGAGGAAGTCCTCGCGGTCGGTCGCCTTCAGCTGGGCGAGGTCGTCGCGGTGCTCGATCTCGAACATCGCGCGCGAGGCGCGCCGGCGGTGGCGCCAGGCGAGCACGGCGACCCGCAGCCGCGGCTTGTCGGTGCCCTCGGGCGGGAACTCGACCATGTCCACGAGTCGCTGGAAGCCGCCCTGCCGCTCGGTGCGGGTGAAGACGTCCTGCATGTCGCCGATGCCGGCCTTGTCGAGGTACTTGAACGCGCGCGTGACGGTGTCGGCGCGCAACAGCGACTCGTCGCGGGCCTCGCGGACGAGCGCGCTGACGACGTCGTCGGCGGTCGCGAACTCGGCCGGCGCGGCGGCCGTCTCGCGGGCGAGCGCGGCGCGGGCCAAGGCCTGCACGCCGGCGTTGCTGAGCCGCGGAAGGCCGCGCGTGAAGCCGCGCGCGCCGCGCCCGCCGGTGGCGGCGCCCAGCAGGAGCGAGGCCGCGGCGCTCGGCGCTCCTGCCGGCGACTCCGGGCCCAGCGCCGGCGCGTCCTGCTCAGCGTGGCTCATCGTCTCGGGTTCGGCTCGGGCCACTGCCCATCCCGCCTTGTCGGTCGTCCCGACGAGGCTAACCCAGCGGGCGCTACTTCGCCAGCCGTCCGAAGCGCTCGCGCAGGCGGTGGTAGAAGCTCGCCCCGGGGAGCTGCGCGAGCGTCGCCTTCGAGAGCGCGAACTCGACGTGGATGTCCTCCCCCGCGGGCAGCTCGCAGGCCGGGCGGCCGTCGACGTGGACCTCGACCGGCTCCTCGCGGCTCGCGTTGTTGATCGTCAGCAGGTCGTCGGGGGCGACGACGAGCGCCCGCGCGGTCAGCGAGTGCGGGGCGATGAACGAGACCACGAAGCCGCGCACGCCCCAGGCCAGGATCGGGCCGCCGTTGGCGAGGTTGTAGCCGGTGGAGCCCTGCGGGGTGGCGACCACGAGCCCGTCGCAGCGCACGCGCCCGATCTCCTCCCCCGCCAGGCCGTAGGCGAGGTCGGCGACGCGCATGCCGGGCTTGCGGTGGACGGAGATGTCGTTGATGGCGGTCCAGCTGCCGTCCGGGCGCCCGACCCCGATCGTCGGCAGCTCGAGCCGCTCGAAGTCGCCGGCGAACGCGCGGTCGAAATCCTCGCCCAGCCCGTCGGGGTCGAGCGTGGCGAGGAACCCCACCTCGCCGAAGTTGATCGCGAACACGGGGACGCCGGTGCCCGCGAAGTCGCGCAGACCGGTGAGGATCGTGCCGTCGCCGCCGAGCACGATGCAGAGGTCGACGTCGGTGCCGTGGGTCTCGACGAGCTCGATCCCCTCGCCGCGCTCGATGCCGTGCTTGCGGACCTCCTCGGCGTCGAACACGAGCGTCGCGCCGGCGCGCCGCGCGGCGTGGACGAGCTCGCTCAGGGCGTCTGCCGAGCCGCCGTTGCGGCGGCGGTGGGTCTTGACGACCGCCCTCATCGCGCGATCCAGACGAACGTCTCGACGTTGCCCGCCGGGCCGGGCAGACCCGACTCGGCCGTGCCGCGCACCTCGTAGCCGAGCTCGACCGCGGACGCGGCCACGGCGTCGATCGCGGCCTGCCGCGCCTCCGGGTCGCGGACGACCCCGCCGCGGCTCACGTGCTCGCGACCGGCCTCGAACTGGGGCTTGACCATCGCCAGGGCGTCGAAGCGCTCGGCCGCGCAGGAGAGGACCGCCGGGAGCACCTTGCGCAGCGAGATGAAGCTGACGTCGACGACGATCAGATCGGGTGCGTAGGGCAGCTGCGACGGCTCCAGCGCCCGCGCGTTGACGCGCTCGATCACCGTCACGCGCGGGTGCTCGCGCAGCGACCAGTCGAGCTCGCCGTAGGCGACGTCGAGCGCGATCACGTGCTCTGCGCCCGCCTGCAGCAGGCAGTCGGTGAAGCCACCGGTCGAGGCGCCGACGTCGAGGCAGCGCCGGCCCGCGGGGTCGACCCCCAGCGCGTCGAGCGCGTTGCGCAGCTTGATCCCGCCGCGCGAGACGTACGGCGGCGGCGCGTCGACCCCGAGCTCGACGTCGGGCTCCACCAGCTGACCGGGCTTGGCGGCCTTCGCGTCGCCCGGGCCGAGCCGGACCTGGCCCGCCATCACCGCCGCCGCGGCGCGGCTGCGGGACGGGAAGAGCCCGCGCTCCGCCAGCAGGGAGTCGAGGCGGACCCGGGGCACGCCCCGAACGGTAGACGGTCGGCGTCCGCGGCAGTGTCGCTGAACATCCACGGCTGGCATTGAGGAGGCGGGTTCGGCCGCCGCGGCAGGCAAGGTGCTTACTTTGTCCCGCATACCGGGCAAAAGTTGACAACTTTGAATCCGGTGCGTTGGAACTCTCCCCCTCGATGCCCGCCGTTCGCCGGCTCCCTGGGTGCCTCAGCGATGTGCCCGCTCTCACAGATATCGCGGCTCATCTGCCCCATCCTGGGCACCGTGACCCGATCCATCTCCCTCCCCCTCCACAGCGCCCTCGAGCTGCTGGGCGGCCTCGCCCTGCTCGCGGGCCCGTTCCTGATCGGCGCCGCCCCCGCGGGCCTGGTCGCGGGCGTCTCGCTCGGGGCCGTGCTCATCGGTATCGCGCTCGCCGGACCGGAGGCGCTCCCCCTCAGCGCCCACCAGTCGTTCGACCTGATGCTGGTCGCGGCCATGGTGGGTGGCGGGCTCGGGCTCGCCATCTCCGGCGACCTGGCGGGCGGCCTCGTGCTCGCCGTCGTCGGCGCGCTCCAGCTGACGCTGGTCTCGCTGACCCGCTGGGTCCGCGCCTAGCGCCTAGCGCAGGCGCTTGGTGCGGACCTTCAGCGTCGTGCCCGTGGGCGCGACGCGCGCCTTCAGCTTGAAGGCGTTGCGCTTCGGGGCACCGTCGACCTTCTTGAGGCGGTACATCGTGAGCTCGGCCACCGCGGCGCGCGCGGGCAGGCCGGTGACGGTGAGCTTGCCCTTGCCCATCTTCACCGTGGGCTTGCCGGCGCCCCGTACGAGCAGCATCTTCTTGCCCTTCGGCGCGAGCTTGAGCGAGTAGCGGCGGCGGCGGCTCTCGCCGGCGACGAACACGCGCATGAAGCCGATCGTGCGCTTCGCCTTGACCTGGCGCGGGAGCAGCACGCCCGGCAGCTTGAAGGAGATGCCCTGCATCGCCGACCGCGAGTCGATCCGCAGGCGCAGGCCGGCACCGGAGAACGTGCGCCACCGCTGGGCCGTGAAGAGCGTGCGGCAGGTCACCGTCGTGAGCTTGAGGGTGAGGACCTTCTTGGCCTTCTGCTTCTTGCCCTTGACCGTCGCGACGAGCTTGTGGACGCCGATCCGCTGCAGCTTCTGCGGCGTGATCACGGCGTTCCAGCGACCCTTGCGCTTGGACTTGAGCTTGCGCCCGTCGAGCTTGTAGGTGACCTGCTTCGCCTTGCCGCGGGTGATCTGCGTGGTCACGCGCACCGGCGAGTTCTTGGTGGCGGGGCCCTTGGCGTAGGCGCGCAGGCGGACCGTGCCGACGCCCTTGACCTCGGCGCGGCGGTACTTGGAGTTGCCGAGCAGCTGCTGGCAGCTCACGTCGCTGACGAGCGAGCCGGGGACGCTGCCGAGGTCCGCGCCGCCGAGGCCGCCGAACGCGGACACGCTCGAGACCCGCCCGGAGGGCGTGCTGTTGCCGCTGGAGATGGGGCTCGCGGGCTTCGGCTTGGTGGGCGTCGGGGTCGGCGAAGGCGTGGGCGACGGCGTGGGCGTGGGGTCCGGATCGGGATCCGGGTCCGGCGCCGGGTCCGTCACCGCCGCGCTGGCCGGCGCGCCGGCGCTGTCGGAGCCCGCGGCGTTGCTCGCGGTCACGACGACCTTGATCGTGTGCCCGACGTCGTCGGTGCCCAGCGTGTAGCTGTCGTCGGTGGCACCGACGATGTTGACGCAGTTGTCGCCGAAGAAGTCGCAGCGCTGCCACTGGTACGTCATGTCGAACGGGCCGGTGCCGGACCACGTGCCGGGGTCGGCGGTCAGCACGGAGCCGAGCTCCTTGGTGCCCGAGATCGACGGCGGGGTCGTGTTGGCCGGCGGCGCCGGGAGGACGGCGCTGGGCGCGCTCGTCGCGGTGTCGGTGCCGGCCGCGTTGGTGGCGGTCACGACCACCACGACGGCGTGGCCGACGTCGTCGGACCCGAGCGTGTAGGTGTCGTCGGTGGCCCCGGAGAGGTCGACGCAGTTCGTGCCGTCGGCGTCGCAGCGCTGCCACTGGTAGGTGAAGTCGGGCTGCGTGCCGGTCCAGGTGCCGGGGTCGACCGTCAGCGTGGCGCCGTCGGACGGGTCGCCGGAGACGCTCGGCGGCGTCGCGTTGGCGGGCGGCGCGGCGCTCACCGGCGTCGACGGCGGCGGAGGTCTGGCTCGTCGAGCCGCCGGGGTTCGTCGCGGTGACCACGACCACGATCGCGTGGCCGACGTCGGCCGCGCCGGGCGAGTAGGTGTCGTCCGTGGCGCCATCGATGTCGGTGCAGTGCGTGCCGTCGGCGTCGCAGCGCTGCCACTGGTACGTGATGTCGATCGGGGCGTCGCCGCTCCACGTGCCGGGGTCGGCCGTGAGCGTGCCGCCGTCGATGCCCGTGCCGGTCGGCGCCGCGGGCTGCGTCGTATTGACCGGCGGCGCGGGCAGCGTCGCGGCGGTCGGCGCGGAGACGGCCGTGTCGTCGCCCGCGGCGTTGGTGGCGGTGACCTCCACCCGGATCGCGTGGCCGACGTCCGTGTCGGTCAGGTCGTAGGTGCTGTCGGTGGCGCCGCCGATGTCGGTGCAGTTGGAGCCGTCGGCGTCGCAGCGCTGCCACTGGTACGTGTAGTCGAGCGGGTGCGTTCCGCCCCAGGTGCCGTCGCCCGCGGTCAGCGTGTGACCGGCGCCGGCGGTGCCGGAGATCGCCGGCGCGACGACCGAGACCGGCGGCGCGGCGGCGATCGGGCCGACCGTCGTCGACGGGACCGAGGTCTGCTCGCCGTTGTCGCCGGTGACGATCACGCGCACGGTCGAGCCGACGTCGCCGGAGCCGAGAATGTAACTCGACCCAGTCTCGCCGGCGATATTTACGCAGCCGGCGCCGGAGGCATCGCAGCGCTGCCACTGGTAGGTGAAGTCGATCGGGCCCGTGCCGGTCCACGCGCCGGGGTCGGCGGTCAGCGTCTGACCGTCGACGGGCGTGCCGGCGGCGGCCGGAGTGCCGGAGGTCGCGGGCGGGTCGACCGCCACGCTCGCGCCGGGCACGGAGGTCGCGACGTCATCGCCGGCGGCGTTCGTCGCGGTGACCTCGACCACGATCGCGTGGCCGACGTCGGCGGGCGCGAGGTCGTAGGTCGAGCCGGTGGCCCCCGAGATGTCGGCGCAGTGCGTGCCGTCGGCGTCGCAGCGCTGCCACTGGTACGTGTAGGCGATCGGCGCGGTGCCGGTGAAGGTGCCGGTCGTGGCACTCAGCGTCGAGCCGTCCTCGAGCGTGCCGCTGACGACCGGGAGGACCGTGTTGACCGGCGGCGCGGCCTGCGCGGGCGCGGTCTGGGCCGAGCCGCTCGAGGCGCTGCCGCCGACGTTGGTGGCCGTCACGGCGACCTGGATGACGTGGTCGATGTCGCCCGCCACCAGCGTGTAGGTGTCGCCGGTGGCGCCGAGGATGTCGACGCAGCCCGAGTCGTCGGCGTCGCAGCGCTGCCACTGGTAGCCGAAGCCGATCGGCTGCGTGCCCGACCACGTGCCGGGGTCGGCGGTCAGCGTGTGACCGTCGAGCGGCGTTCCGGAGATCGACGGCGGGGTGACGTTCGCGGGCGCGAGGGCGAGCACCTCGGTGGTGGCCGCGGAGGTCGCGCTGTCGCTACCGGCGCCGTTGGTGGCGGTGACGATGACGCGCACCGCGCCGCCGACGTCGCTGGACACGAGCTTGTAACTCGACCCAGTCTCGCCGGGGAGACTTGCGCAGTTGGTGCCGTCGGCGTCGCAGCGCTGCCACTGGTACGTGTAGGCGAGCGGGCCGGTGCCTGAGAAGGCGCCGTGGTCGGCGGTCAGCGTCTGGCCGTCGACGGTGACACCGGCGATGCTTGGCGCGGTCGTGCTCACCGGCGGCGCGGCGGTCACGGCGCCGCTCGGCGTGGAGCTCGTGGTGTCGTCGCCGGCGACGTTGGTGCCGGTGACGACGACGCGCACGGCGTAGCCGATGTCGTCGCTCGCGAGCGTGTACGTGCTGGTCGTGGCAGCGGCGATGTCGGCGCAGTCCGTGCCGTCGGCGTCGCAGCGCTGCCACTGGTACGTGTAGGCGATCGGCGTGGTACCGGTGAAGCTGCCGGTGTCGGCGCTCAGCGTGCCGCCGTCCTGGGCGCTGCCGGTGACGGCCGGCGCGGTGACGGCGTGCGGCGGGTCGGCCTCGACGGCGTCGCCGGTGGGCACGGAGGCGGCCTGGGCGCTGCCGGCCGAGTTGGAGGCCTGGACCGAGACGAGGATCTCGTGGCCGATGTCAGCCGCGGTGAGGTCGTAGCTGCTGCCGGTCGCCCCGGGGATCGCCACGCAGTTGGTGCCGTCGGCGTCGCAGCGCAGCCACTGGTAGTCGAAGTGCAGCGGCGTGGTGCCGGACCACGTGCCCTCGTCGGCGGTCAGCGTGTGGCCGTCGACGAGCGAGCCCGAGATCTCCGGCGGCGCGGTGTTCTGCGGCGCGAGCGCGTTGACCGCGGCGACCGGCGAGGTGCCCGTGGCCGAGCCGGCCGCGTTGGTGCCGGTGACCTCGACGCGGATGCCGTGGTCGGCGTCGGCGCTGGTCAGCGTGTAGTGATCGTCGGTGGCGCCCACGATGTCGGTGCAGTTGGTGCCGTCGAGGTCGCAGCGCAGCCACTGGTAGGTGAAGTCGACCGGGCCGGTGCCCGCCCACACGCCGGGATCGGCGTTGACGGTCTGGCCGTCGACGGCGGTGCCGGTCACGGCCGGGTCGATCGTCACCGCGGGCGGCGCGGCGAGCACGACGGCGCTCGGGTCGGCGGCCTCGGAGGCCTCGCCCCAGGCGTTGGTGACGGTCACGACCGCGCGCACGGTGTGGCCGACGTCGGCGCCCTGGAACGTGTAGCTCAGGCCGGTCTGACCCGCGATGTCGGAGCAGCTGTTGCCGGAGGCGTCGCAGCGCTGCCACTGGTAGGTGGGCACGAGCGCGGGGGTGCCGCTCCAGTCGCCGTCGTCGAGCGTCAGCACCTGGCCGTCGCGCGCGGTGCCGGAGAGCGACGGGTCGGTCGTGTTGACCGGCGGGTTGCCCTGCACGACCGCGCTCGGCGTGCTGTGGCCGGTGTCGCTGCCGGCGGCGTTGGTGTACGTCACCTCGACGCGCACGGTGTGGCCGGCGTCGTCGTCGGCGAGCGTGTAGGTCGGGTCGGTGGCGCCCGCGATATCCACGCAGTTCGAACCTGACGCGTCGCAGCGCTGCCACTGGTAGGACGGGGTCATCGGCTGCGAGCCGTCCCACGTGCCGTCGTGCGCGGTCAGCGTCTGGCCGGCGAGCGGGGTGCCGGTCGCGGTCGGCGCGACGACGCTGACCGGCGGCGCGGGCGCGACCGGGACGGCGACCGCGGTCGAGACCGAGGCAGCGCCGGCGTCGTTGGCGCCGGTCACGACCGCGCGCACGACGTGGCCGATGTCGGCGGTCACGAGGTCGTAGGTCGAGCCGGTCTCGCCCGTGATGTCGGCGCAGGTGTTGCCGGCCGCGTCGCAGCGCTGCCACTGGTAGGTGAAGAGGATCGGCTGCGTGCCGCTCCACGTGCCGTCGTTGACGCTCAGCGTCTCGCCGTCGACGCGGGTGCCGCTCACGACCGGCGCGACCGTGTTGGCGGGCGGCTCGGGCGCGACGACCGTCGTCGGCGCGGTCTGCGCGGCGGCGACGCCGGCGACGTTGGAGGCGGTGACCAGCGCGCGGATGGTCGAGTCGATGTCCGCGGAGGTCAGCGTGTACGTCGTGCCGGTCTCGCCCGGGATCGCGGCGCAGTTCGCGCCGGCGGCGTCGCAGCGCTGCCACACGATGTCGAAGGCGAGCGGGTCGGTGCCGCTCCAGCTGCCGTCGTCGAGCGTCAGCGTCGAGCCGTCCTGCGCGGTGCCGGAGAGCGCGGGCGCGAGCGTGTTGGCCGGCGGGTCGGGGATGACCGCGGTGGTCGGCGAGGAGCTCGCCGTGGCATTGCCCGCGACGTTGGTGCCGGTGACCTGCACGCGCACGGAGTGGCCGATGTCGGCGGCGGCGAGGTCGTAGCTCGAGCCGGTCTCCCCCGCGATGTCGGCGCAGTTGCCGCCGCCGGCGTCGCAGCGCTGCCATTGATACGTGTAGGCGATCGGGTCGGTGCCGGTCCAGGTGCCGGTGGTCGCGCTCAGCGTCTGGCCGTCGCGCGCCACGCCGGAGAGCGCCGGGGCGGCGGTGTTGACCGGCGCGATCGGGTCGACCGTGCCGCTCGGGACCGAGTGCGCCGTGGCCGAGCCGGCGGCGTTGGAGGCGGTGACCTCGCTGCGGATCGTCGAGCCGATGTCGGCGCCGGTGAGCACGTAGCTCCAAGCGGTGGCGCCGGCGATGTCCGCGCAGTTGTTGCCGGAGGCGTCGCAGCGCTGCCACTGGACGTCGTAGTCGAGCGGGCCGGTGCCGTCCCAGCCGCCGATCGTCGTCGTCAGCGTCTGGTCGTCCTGGGCGACGCCGCTGACGGCCGGGAGCGTGATGTTGCTCGGCGCGAGCTGGCTGATCGTGCCGGTGGCGGCCGAGGTCGCCGGGTTCGAGGAGCCCGCGCCGTTGACGGCGGTCACGACGACGCGGATCGTGCTGCCGACGTCATCGGGGCCCAGCGTGTACGTGCTGCCGGTCGAGCCGGGGATGTCCACGCAGTTGTTGCCGGAGGCGTCGCAGCGCCGCCACTGGTACTCGTAGGTGATCGTCGGCGTGCCGTCCCAGCTGCCGGGGTTGGCGGTCAGCGTCGAGCCGTCGCGGGCGATGCCGCCGATGCTCGGGCCGCTGGTGTTGGACGCCGGGCCCTCGTCGGAGACGAGCCACAGCGCGGACGGGACGAAGAGGTCCTGGGTCGAGGAGAACGCCAGCATCGCCGAGCTCTGGTGGTTGGACAGCAGCCCGGTGTTGTTGAAGACGTCGATGTCCGTGCCCTGCGTGTTGTTGTACGAGGGGTTGCGGCCGCTGATGTAGCTGCCGTCGACGGTCATCGACGAGTTCTCGAGGTTGTTCAGCCCGTTGACGAGCGCGTCGGTCAGCGCGGTGCCGTTGAACGTCGCCACCTCGGTCTGCAGGCCGGCGTCACCCTCGAACGCGAGCAGGCCGGTCTTCGTCACGACCGCGCCGCTCGCGGGCGTGTAGAACGGCGCGATGTTGGTCGAGAACGTGTGCGTGGCGTCGACCGTGCCGAGGCCGTCGTACACGCTGACCCGGTGCACGGCCTGGCTCGCGTCCTGGTACGCGACGACCAGCGACCAGCCGGCCCAGCGGTCGTCGCCGCGGCCGGTCTGGACGTCGGCCACCGTGAAGGTGTTGTTGCCGGTGACGGAGCTCGTCACGTTCGCGAACGCGCGGTAGCGCGTGGCGGCGCCGGTCGAGGTGAGGATGTCGGCCGCGTTCGCGGTGACGCTCTGGTAGGCGCCGGAGCCCACCTTGAACTTGACCGTGCCGCGGTTGGCGGCGTTCGGCGCGGCCGAGCCACCGGTGCCGGCCGACGTGTCCGCACCCCAGTAGAGGCCGGCCCACGCGACGGTCGCGCCCGCGGGCAGCGTCAGCGTGGCGCTCGACGAGTTGACCGTGGCCGCGTCGCTGTCCACGTCGACGTAGCCCATGTTGTAGTTGTTGTTCATCGTGGTCAGGCTGCCGGTGCGCGCACGCGCATTGGTGCAGCCCGCCGTCGCGGTGGGGCACGTCAGGAGCTGGTTGCCGGTCGCCTCGATATTCCCGCGCATGGTCTGCGCGTAGCGCTGGCTGAACGGCGTGTCGGCCGCATGCGCGGGCGTGGCTGCGCCGAGCAGCAGGCAGGCGAACGCGAGGAACGCAGGGATCAACGTGCGGGGGGACACCCAACATTTGTCGGAGTGTCAGTAGGCCTCCCTAAAGGCGCCTAGACGCAGGTACTACGCGGAGGCCAGCGAGCCGCGCGGATCCATGACCGCGGCCTCGATGCGCTCGGCGATCCGCTCTGCCGTGTAACCCACCTCTTCATGGAGCAGCTTCGGCGCTCCGTGGGTGACGTAGCGGTCGGGCAGGCCGACCCGCAGGATGCGCGGGGCCGCGCCGCCGTCGGAGAGCGACTCCCACACGCCGGAGCCGAAGCCGCCGGCCAGCACGCCCTCCTCGACGGTCACGAGCAGGTCGTGCTCGGCCGCGAGCTGGGCCAGCAGGCCGGTGTCGAGCGGCTTGGCGAAGCGCGCGTCGGCGACCGTCACCTCGAGCCCACCCTCGGCGAGGATGTCGGCGGCGCCGAGCGCCTTGCCGACGCCGGTGCCGTAGCCGAGGATCGCCACGCGCTCGCCCTCGCGCAGGATCTCGCCGGTGCCGATCTCGAGCGGCTGCGGCTGGGCGGGGAGCTCGACGCCGACGCCCTCGCCGCGCGGGTAGCGGATGCCCGCCGGGCCGTCGTGCAGCAGCGCGGTGTGGAGCATGTGGACGAGCATCGCCTCGTCGCGCGGCGCCATCAGCGTGATGTTGGGCAGACATCGCAGGTAGGCGATGTCGAACGCGCCGTGGTGGGTCGGGCCGTCGTCGCCGACGAGGCCGGCGCGGTCCATGCAGAACGTCACCGGCAGGTTCTGGAGGCAGACGTCGTGGACGATCTGGTCGTACGCGCGCTGCAGGAAGGTCGAGTAGATCGCGCACACCGGGCGGGCGCCCTGGAGCGCGAGGCCGGAGGCGAACAGCACCGCCTGCTGCTCGGCGATCCCGACGTCGAAGTAGCGCTCGGGCAGCGCCTTCTGGAGGATGGAGAGGCCGGTGCCGGAGTTCATCGCCGCGGTGATGCCGATCACGCGCTCGTCGCGGTGGCACTCGCGCACGAGCGCCTCGCCGAACACCTGCGTGTACTGCGGCGGCGCGGGCTTGGCGCCGCTCGGCTTGGCGGCCGCCGGCGCCGGCATGCGCTTGGCGATCGACTTCGGCTTCGCGGCGTGCCACTTCTCCATGCCCTCGAGGCCGCCGTCCTCGGCGGGCGCGAAGCCCTTGCCCTTGACGGTGGCGACGTGGACGACGACGGGCCGCTCGGCCTCGAACGCCTGGCGCAGCGCGGCGCGCATCGAGCCGACGTCGTGGCCGTCGATGACGCCGACGTAGGCCCAGTCGAGCTCCTCCCACAGCAGGCCGGGCGAGGTGAGCGCCTTGATCGACTCCTTGAGCTGCGGGCCGAGGCGCTCGAAGCGTGCGCCGATGCCGGCCGGGAGCTTGGTCAGCTTCTCCTCCACGCCCTCGCGCGCGCGCCACATCTTGGGCTCGAGGCGGACGCGGTTGAAGTAGCGGGAGAGCGCGCCGACGTTGGGCGAGATCGACATGCCGTTGTCGTTGAGCACGACGACGAGCGGGGTGCCGAGGCCGCCGGCCTGGTGGATCGCCTCGAAGGCAACGCCGCCGGTCATGGCGCCGTCCCCGATCACCGCGGCGACGCGGCCCGGCGTGCCGACGCCGTGGCGCATCGCCTCCTTGAGCCCGACCGCGTAGCCGATCGAGGTCGAGGCGTGGCCGGCGCCCATGATGTCGTGGTCGCTCTCGAAGATGCTGCAGAACGGTGCGAGCCCGGCGTACTTGCGGATCGTGGCGATCTGGTCGCGGCGGCCGGTGAGGACCTTGTGTGGGTAGGCCTGGTGGCCGACGTCCCAGAGGATCTTGTCCTTCGGCGACTCGAGCACGCTGTGCAGCGCGACGGCGATCTCGCAGGCGCCGAGGTTGGCGCCGAAGTGGCCGCCGATCTCCCCCACGGTGTCGATCAGCAGCTCGCGGACCTCCTGGGCGACCTGCTGCAGCTCCTCGTCGGAGAGCGAATGGAGGGCCGCGGGGCCGTCGATGCTGTCGAGGAGGGTCATGAGGTTCGCGTGGCGATGAAGTCGGTGATCTGCTCGAGCTCCGCGGCGCCGCCCGGGGCTGCCTGGGCGAGCGCGGCGCGAGCGTTGCGGTGCGATTCGGCGGCCATCTCGCGCGCCCCGTCCAGTCCGTATTGGGTCACGTAGGTCACCTTCCCATGGCGCTCGTCGCTGCCTCGCGGCTTCCCCAGGGCGTCGTCCGTGCCGGTCACGTCGAGGATGTCGTCGACGATCTGGAAGAGGACGCCCAACTCCGCCGCAAAGTCGCGGAAGTGAGCCAGTCTAGACCCTTCGTCCGAACCCTCCATGAGGATCAGTACGCACTCGACGGAGGCGCCGATCAGGCGGCCCGTCTTCAGCTCGTGCAGTCGGCGCAGGCTGGTGGCGCCCTGCGGGACGAGCGCCTGGACGTCGATGTACTGGCCGCCGACCATGCCGTTGACGCCGGTGGCGGCGGCGAGCTCGCCGACCGCCTTGAGGAGGTTCCTCGGGTCCCCGGGCTGGTGGCTGAGGACGAGCCGGAACGCCTCGGCGTAGAGGCCGTCGCCGGCGAGGATGGCGACGTCCTCGCCGTACTTGACGTGGCAGGTCGGCCGGCCGCGGCGCAGATCGTCGTCATCCATGGCCGGGAGATCGTCGTGGATGAGGCTGTACGTATGGATGAGCTCGAGGGCGGCGGCGAGCGGGAGGACGGTCGCGGGATCCGTCCCGATCGCCTTGGCGGTGGCGAGCGCGAGCACCGGGCGGATCCGCTTGCCGCCGGCCAGCAGGCTGTAGCGCATGGCCTCCTCGAGGCCCTGGGCGGCGGGCTCCTCGGCGAAGCGCAGGTCGGCCAGGTAGGCCTCGACCTGCTCCCGGAGCTGCTCCGGGTAGACGGCGCGGGCGGTGGGGGCGCTCACGACTCGAGCGCGAGCTGGCCGGTCGCGCCCGCGGTGTCGGCCGCGCGGATCCGGCGGTCCAGCTCGACGCCTGCCTCAGCGGCGAGGCGGGCGCAGTCGTCCACGAGCGCTGCGGCGCGGTCGGCGTCGAGCTGCCCGGAGCGCAGCTCGGCGGCGAGGTGCTCGAGGCGCTCGACCAGCGTGTCGAGGCGGTCGGGCTCAGTCATCGGCGCCATTCTCCCGCACGTCGGTCAGTGCTGCCCCGAGGATGCCGTTGACGAAACCGGGCGCGTCCGGGCCGCAGAACGCCTTGGCGGTCTCGACGGCCTCGTCGATGGCGCCTTCGGCCGGGATCGGGTGGTCGGCTTCCACGAGGTCGGGGTGCAGCATCTCGAGCAGCGCGGTGCGGAGGATGGCCTTCTCGAGCGGCGCGATGCGATCCAGCGTCCAGCCCTTGGTGTGGCGCTCGATGCGGGCATCCAGCTCGGGGGTGTTGTCGGAGGTCGCGTGCGCGAGCGCGCGGGTGAAGATCGCGGCGTCGCGATCGAAGACGTCGTCGAGCGGGCGGCCCGTGAGGTCGTGCTGGTAGAGGGCGAAGACCGCAGCCCTCCGCTGATCGCTCCTACGCACGGGACATGTAGCTGCCTGACCGCGTGTCGACCTTGACCCGGTCGCCGATGTTCACGAACAGCGGCACGCTGACGGTCGCGCCCGTCTCCAGCGTGGCCGGCTTCGTGCCGCCGCCCGACGCGGTGTCGCCGCGCATGCCCGGCTCGGTGTGCGCGACCTCGAGCTCGACGGACGCCGCGAGCTGGATGTCGCCCGGCTGGTCGTCGATGTAGAGCAGGTCGACGGTCTCGTTCGGCCGGATCCACTGCAGCGTCTCCTTGACGCTGTCCTCGGCGATCTCGATCTGCTCGTAGGACTCCGAGTCCATGAAATGGGCAGAGGTCCCGTCGGCGTAGAGGAACTGCATCTTGCGCGCCTCAGTACGGACGGGCCGGAACTTCTCCCCGGCGCGGAAGGTGCGGTCGATCACGGCACCGTCAGCCGCGCGGCGCAGCTTCGTGCGCACGAACGCGCCGCCCTTGCCGGGCTTGACGTGCTGGAACTCGAGGATCTTGAAGACGGTCCCCTCGACGTCGATGTGATTGCCGTTCTTGAACTGGTTGGTCGAGATCATGCGCGTAGTGAGGATAGGAGCTCCGTGGCGAGCTCGGCGGTGAGGTCCGGGCTCGTCACCCGCATCGTTCGCCAGCCGCGCGCGGTCAGCCGCCGGTCCCGTGCGCGGTCCCGCTTGAACGCCCGCCGCGTGCCGTGGGTGGCGTAGCCGTCAAGTTCGACGATGAGGCGCGCGTCGCGCCAGACGGCGTCGCACTCGTAGTCCTCGATGACCACGTTGGTCTCCGGCTCGGGGATCGCGTGTGTGCGGATGAAGTCGAGGAACTCGGCCTCCGTGGGGCTTCGGTGCGAACGGCGGGCATTGAGGAGGAGGGTTCGGAGGGTGGCGGTGCCCCGCTTGCGCTCGTATCTCTTCAGGAGTTCCTGCGGGCCTTCCAGGCGGCGGATCTCGGCCTCGTTCAGCGCCCGGTCGAGCTCGTTGGGCGGGATGATGGCGGCGAGGTCGACGAGGGTCCTGGGCGCGGTCGTGACCGGGATGCCTTGGTCCGTCGTCATCTCGTCCGGCGGGAGAACGGTGCAGTGAGGATGAAGTCCGGGTCGAGAGTGGAGCCTTTTCGGCGTCGTGACCTCGACGCGGGCGCGCGCGGTCGGGCGGATGCCCCAGAGTGCCGCTGCGGACCGATGGCTGAGGAGGGCGCCCGGGCCGGCGGCGAGCACTGCGGCCATCCACCGGCCGTACTGGCTCAGCACTGGATGGCCGACGGCGTACACGCCCGGGTGCACCCGGTGCAATCGACCTCCCTCAACGCGCCGTTGGATCGCGCGCCGCCCGAGGCCGAGCGCGAGCAGCTGCCGCCGGCTCACCACCCCGTGCTGCCGCCCGGCCAGGTCCGCCACCAGCTCGTCTGCACCACGAGTGCGCGATTTGGCACCGATACGGTGCTCGATCGCGTACTCGTGCTCCATCGGCCGATCCTGGCAAGGACATCTGCGCGGGTGGCGCTCGGTTCGTTACGAATCTGCCAGAGCGCTGCCGATGATGCGGGCGGTGGTGGTGGCGCCCGCGACGAAGCCGAAGAACGGGCCGAAGTCGCGGGTCGACGGGAAGCCGGGGATGTAGAGGCCGGGGACGCTGGTCTGGAAGTCCGGGTCGAGGACGGGGAAGCCGTCGGCGAGCTCGATCGGCGGCAGGTAGGGCACGCGGGTCATGTCTGGCGCGTAGCCCGTGGCGAGGAGGAGGTGGTCGGCCTCGATGCTCGTGCCGTCGGTGAGGCGGGCGGTGAGGGCGCCGTTGGCGGTGAGCTCGGTGATCTCGGTGCGCGGGTGGAGGTGGGCGGCGGTGACGCGGGGCGCGAGCCAGGGCTCGAGCTGTAGGCGGCCGACCTGCCAGAAGCGCTGGGCGATCGCCTTGCGGTCGGCCTCCGGGAGCCCGCGGAACCAGCCGCGCGTGCGGCGGGTCTCCGCCAGCAGCTCATCGACGAAGGACCAGTCGGACTCCGTGAACGCCGGCGTGTCGTGGCGGTAGACGACGTCGACCCGCTCCGCTCCCGCCTCGGCCAGCAGCGCGGCCCACTCGAACGCGCTCTGCCGGCCGCCGAGGATCAGCACGCGCCGGCCCGCGAGCCCCGCGAAGTCGACCGTCCTCACCGTGTGCGACCACTGCTCGGGAGCGAGCCGCTCCTCCACGAACGCCGGCTCGACAGGGAAGGACGCGATGCCGGGCGCCGCGACGACTCGGTCGGCGCGGAGAACGGAGGGGTCGGCGGAAGAGGCCGTTCGGTCGCGCGAAGTTGAGCCGTTGTCGAGATGAGCGGCGAACGAACCCTCTTCCTCGATGCTGATGTTCGTCACGCGGAGCGGCAGCGGCTCGATCCCCTCCTGCTCACAGAACCAGTCCGCGTACGCGATGAACGTCTCGACCGGGATCGGCTCGTCGTCCCACCCGCCCGTGAACGCGTCGAACGTGTGCACTCCCGCGGCGTCGAGGTGCCACTCGCGCCCCGACCGGAGCAGCATTCCGTCCGGCATGTTGCGCCGCCAGAACCGCATCGGCTCGCCGGCGACGGTCACCGACAGCCCTTGCCGCCGCGCCTCCGCCGCCACCGCGAGGCCGTACGGCCCGGCGCCGATGACCAGCAGCTCCATGAGGCGGCGTATCCTGGCCGCCGGTGGCCGACTCCGCAACCCCTGTCCTCGTCGCCGGCGCGCGGACGCCCATCGGGCGCTTCCGCGGCGCCTTGAAGAACCACAGCGGCGTCGAGCTCGGCGCCGCGGCGGTGCGAGCCGCCCTCGACCGTGCTCCCGGGCTGGAGCCGGACTACGTCGTCCTCGGCAACGTCCTCCAGGCCGCGAACGGGCAGAACCCCGGCCGCCGCGCCGCGCTCGCCGGCGGCATCGCCCGCCAGACCCCCGGGATCACCGTCAACGACGTCTGCCTCGCGAGCCTCTCGGCGGTCGGGCTGGCCGCCGGCATGCTGCGCGAGGGCGAGGCGACCGTCGTCCTCGTCGGCGGCTTCGACTCGATGACCGGCGCGCCGCACGCGGTCCACGTCCGCACCGCCGGCCCGCTCGGCGACGAGCCGATGATCGACGTGATGGTCCACGACGGCCTCTACTGCTCGATCCAGGACGTCGGCATGGGCGAGCTGTCCGACGCCGAGAACGCGCGGCTCGGCATCTCGCGCGCGGACCAGGACGCGTTCGCGGCCGAGTCGCACGCCCGCGCCGCCGCGGGGAGAACCCGCCTGGCCGAGGAGATCGCGCCGTTCAACGGCCTCACCGAGGACGAGGGTGTCCGGCCCGACACCACCGCCGAGCGCCTCAACGCCTTACCTGCCGCCTTCACCCGCGAGGGCACGATCACGGCGGGGAACGCCTCTCAGCTCTCGGACGGCGCCGCCGCCGGGATCCTCACGACCGCGAAAAGAGCGCAAGAGGCAGGCCACGAGCCGCTCGCCGAGGTGGTCGGGCGAGCCGTGGTGGCAGGCCCCGACTCCTCCCTCCACCTGCGCCCCGCGGAAGCGGCGGACAAGCTCCTCGCGCGCGAAGGCCTGCGACCCGGGGACATCGACCTGTGGGAGATCAACGAGGCGTTCGCCGGCGTCACCGTGGCGAGCACCCGCGCCCTCGAGATCGACCCCGGCAAGGTCAACGTCAACGGCGGCGCCGTCGCGCTCGGCCACCCGCTCGCCGCCTCCGGCTTCCGCCTCCTCCTCACCCTCGCCCATCAGATGCGCCGCGACGGCGCCACGCTCGGCGTCGCCACCATGTGCGGCGGCGGCGGCCAGGGCGAGGCCGTGCTGCTGCGGCGCGCTTAGGGCATCCCGAACTCGTCCGCCCCGGGCTCGATCAGCCGCGGCAGGTCGTCGCGCATGCTCACGAGCGCCTCGACCACCTCTGGGTCGAGCAGCTTCCCCGCCTGGCGCTGGAGCTCCTCGACCGCGTGGTCGATCGACCACGCGCGCTTGTAGGGCCGGGCGGAGATGAGCGCGTCGAAGACGTCGCCGACCGCGCAGATGCGGCCGACCAGCGGGATCTCGGTGCCGCGCAGCCCGCGCGGGTAGCCCGAGCCGTCCCAGCGCTCGTGGTGGGTCAGCGCGATCTCCTCCGCCATCTGCACGATCGGGGAGCGGCTGCCGGAGAGGATCTCGGCGCCGACCGTGGGGTGCAGCCGCATCCGGTCGCGCTCGTCGTCGTCGAGCGGCCCGGGCTTGTGGAGGATCGAGTCGGGCACGGCGACCTTGCCGATGTCATGCATCGGCGCCGCGTGCAGGAGCGTCTCGCAGTCGGCCGGCGACATCCCGATCGTCTTGCCGAGGTGGGCGCACACGCGGCTCATGCGCGTGATGTGGCGGCCGGTCTCGGGGTCGCGCGACTCGGCCACCTGCCCGAGCCGGTGGACGATCTCGAGCTGCGAGTTGCGAAGGTCCTGGGTGCGCTCGCGCACGCGCCGCTCGAGCATCCAGTTGTCGCGGATGACGAGTTCCTTCTCGTCGATCAGCAGGCGCGCGAGCACGCCGAGCATCTCCCGCACCGCCGCCGGGTGCGCCTCCAGCACCGCGTCGAGGTCCGCAGCGCCGATCCGCACCGTCTCGCTGTCGAGCACCGCGACGACCGTGGCCGTGCGCGGCGTGCGGTCGAGCACCGCGAGCTCGCCGAACGCGTGCCCCGGGCCCAGCTCGGCGAGCACGTAGAGCTCGGCGCCCTCGATCCGGCGCACCTCGAACGCACCGCCGACCACCAGATGCAGGGAGTCGCCGGGCGAGCCCTCCTCGAACACGGTCTCGCCGGCCGCGTAGCGGCGCGGGCGCGCGCTCCCGGCCAGCGCGTCGAGCGCTTCGCCGGGCAGGCATCCGAGCACCTCGCTCTGCCGCAGGTCCGCCGGGGCAACCCCCACAGTGAACAGTGTGACCTAAGAGGGTTGCGTCCGTGGCCGCCGTGCCCGGATGTGCGTGACCCGTGGATGCAGGGGCGTGCACGCCGAAGGGGGATCGTGGCAGCGCCACCTCCCCCTTCCGGCGGGTGCGGCCCTGCGCCGCGGGACGCGTGCAGACGGGTACGGGGTCGCGGACGCGACCCTCTAGTTACAGACCAGGCAGCGGCCCGCCGCGCACGTGCACGCGGGAGCGACGAACTGCGCCGGCTTGGGCGACCAGCGGCGCAGCCACTCGTGGGCGGCCGGCTCGTGGCGGTCGGAGGCGCTCCAGCGCGCCGCCAGCGTCGAGGCGAGGAGGTCGCCCTGGGCCGCGGTCCGCTGCGAGAGGACCGTGACGATGCGGGCGACGAGGCGGTGATCGGGATCCGTCATTCGCCATCCCTGGATCCCCCGCCGCGGGGCGGTCGAAACCGCCCCGCGCGCACCCGTCGCTCAGGCGTTCTGCGGAACCTTGGCGGCCGCTTCGATGTACATCGCCATCTGCTCGGCGACGCCGGCGTTGGTCGCGCCGTGGAACATGCGCAGGTCATCAACCACCAGCGACGCGGCGACCAGGTGCCGGCGGAACTCCTCGTCCTCGTTCACGGCCGCGAGCTGCTCCGCCGTCCCGTTGACCTGGAGGTAGCCGCCGATGTCGCCCGTGAGGTTCAGCAGCGCGACGTCGAAGCTCTCGATCCGGCCCTCCTGCTGCATCCGGCCGTACAGCCCGATCGCGTCGTTGAACGACTCGACCGCGCGCTCCTCGAGACCTCTCACCGGCGCCTTCCAGGTGATGAACAGGATCCGATCGGCCATCCCGACCTCCTTCGCTCACGACCCGGCCCGACGCCGGGCCCGACCAGCCGACCCTCTCACCACGCGGGCGCTTGGGCAAGCGAGGGGCTAGCGTGACGGTATGGACACCGCCGAGCTCCGCACCCTCCAGGCCCCGCTGAAGCAGCAGTACCGCGACGACCCCGACGCCGCCGTCATCACCCTCAAGGCGAGCGGGAGCCTTGGCGAGGGCATCAGCTGCTCGGTCGACACCGGGCGCGCGCTGGCCGAGGCCGGGCTGCACCCCGCCACCGGCGGCGACGGCTCGCAGCTGTGCTCGGGCGACATGCTGCTCGAGGCGCTCGCCGCCTGCGCCGGGGTGACGCTGCGGGCGGTCGCGACCTCGATCGGCGTCGACGTCCGCGGCGGCAAGGTGCTCGCCGAGGGCGACCTGGACTTCCGCGGCACGCTCGGCGTCGACAAGGAGGCGCCGGTCGGCTTCAAGGACGTCCGGCTGAGCTTCGAGCTCGACACCGACGCCGGCGAGGAGGACCTCGCCACGCTGCTCAAGCTGACCGAGCGCTACTGCGTGGTGCTCCAGACGCTCGCCCGCCCGCCGCGCCTGAGCGCGGGGATCGCGGGCAGCGCCGGCGCGTAGAGCCGCCAGGCCAGCAGGGCGGCGAACGGCAGGCTCCAGCCGAGATAGAGGAGCGCCTGGAGGTCGGGCGAGACGGCGGGCACGAGCCACTCCCACGTCGCCCACGTCGCCAGCGTGAGCACGAGCGCGAACACCGGCGGCGCCGTCGTCCGCGTCGCCTCCCAGGCCACCAGCGCGATGATCGCGGGCAGCGCGTAGTAGGCGGTGTTCCAGGGGTCGAGCACGCAGCGCAGCACGAACAGGAGCGCGAGCAGCAGCAGCGGGTCCGAGCGCCGGCGCCAGGCCAAGAGCGAGAGCGGCACCGCCACGAGCACGATCAGCGGGTGGGCGATCGGCGACACCCAGCCGGGCGACGCGCGATAGCCCTCCTTGATCAGCCCGTCGGCGCCGCGGATCCCCTCGGTCGCAGAACCGAAGAACCACCACACCTGCCAGGGCTGGAAGATCACGCCGGTCTGCGCGGCGTGCACGCTCGGCTGACCGGCCGGGGGCGACGCGAGCAGCACCGGGGCCATGAAGGCGACCGCGATCCCCCACGCGATCATGAGCGCCCAGACGCGCCGCTCCGGCAGCGCCAGCAGAACCGGGCCGACCGCGAGCAGCGCCCACGCCTTGTTGGCGACGGCGAGCCCGAGCAGCACGCCGGCCCACGTCGGGCGCCCGCGCAGCGCGGCGAGCACGGCGCCCGCCGACAACGCGGCGCCGAGCAGCTCCTCCGGGTGGCCGATGTCGAGCGCGCGCAGCGTGATCGGGTTGCACGCGCACAGCGCGACCACGATCGCCACGGTGCCGCGGCCGGCGCCACGCGCCAGCAGCGACGAGGCGAGCACGACGCCGAGCGCGGCGCCCGCCAGCAGGCAGGGCACGGCGACGGCGCGGAACACCGCCACGTCTCCCCCGCCGAGCCCGTGCGCGGCGAGCGCGAACGGCGCGCGCATGATCAGCGAGCCGCCGTAGGCCGGGCACAGCTGCAGGAACAGGGCGAAGTAGCCGTGGGTGAGCGCGTCGAAGGCGGGTGCGGCCTCGACCTCGTAGTCGTTCCACACGAAGCCGATCAGGCCGAGCCAGGCGAGCGCCGCGACGCCGAGGAGGGCGAGCAGGATCCAGGGCAGGAGCGGGCGCAGCAGCGGACGGGCCATGGATGACCCATCGGCCTGCGGCGCGCCCGACTTAACCGACCAGGGCCCGCACATGGCGGGCCCTGGAGGGTGGAGGAGGTTCCGTAGTGGCTAGTTCAGGACCAGGTAGTCCGGGTCGTCGCCCTCGGAGTCCCACGGCGGACCGTCGAACGGCGCCCAGGCGGCCCCGAAGGGGATGTAGCTCGGGCAGGTCCGCGAGTTCGGATCCGGCAGACACGGGTTGAACGGGTTGACGCGGCCGTTGGGCTGCGACGGGTCGCCCTCGTCCTTCTTGGTCTTCGGATTGTCGAACGGACGGCCGGTGGCCTGCTTCCGGCTCAGCTCCATCAGGTTGGGGATGCCGTCGTGGTCCAGGTCGTCGGCGCCGTCGCGGACGCCGTCGCCGTCGGAGTCGCCGTCAGCGAGGTCGGTGCCGGAGTAGACGACCTTGTTGAACGGCTTCTCGCGGGGGTACGCCGAGGCCCACCAGGACGCGTCGCTCGTCGTGCCGTGCGACTCCACGTAGTTGGAGAGGCCGTCGGCGTCCTCGTCGCGCTCGTCGTCCGACAGCCAGCCGTCAGGCGGGCTGGTGATGCCGAGGCCGTGCGTGTCGAGGTAGTAGCGCTCCGAGTGGAGGTAACCCGCCTGCGTCGTCGTCGAGACGTCGTGGTCGCGGTTGGCGTCGTAGATCTCGTAGTTCTCGCCGTCCTGGGGCAGCGTCACGAACTGGTAGCCGCTCGACGCGAGCCAGTTCTGGAAGTCGACCTGCTTGTCGTAGCCCGCGGAGGGCAGCGCCGGCGTGCGGGCGCCGTTGGTGCCGCTGCGGGTGTAGATCGAGTACTTGGTGCCGTCGGAGTAGTACAGCTCGTCGAGCCCGCGGTGCTTGCCCGGCTCGGCGTACGTGTACTCCCACAGCTTCTGCTCCTCCCAGAGCGTGAGGCTGTCGCCGTCGTGGTCCGTGTTCGCGTCGCTGTTGTCCAGCGGGTTGGCGTACGGGCGCTTGCCGGGGTACGGCAGGTAGTTGTTGGGGCTCTGGTACTCGTCGTCGTTGAGGTCACGAGCGGACTGGTACTCGTAGCCGTCCTCGACGCCGTCCTTGTCCGAGTCGGTGCTGCAGGTGTCCATGAGCGTGGTGATCCCGCTGCCGTACTTCGCGACGATCGTCGCGTTGATGGCGTTCTCGAGATCGTCGGGCAGGAGGTCGTTGTCGTCGTCGGCGTCCTTGGAGTTGACGACGCCGTCGTGATCGCAGTCACCCTCGGCCGAGGTGCTGACCGGCGGAGGCGGCGGCGTCACGGCGACGGGCGAGGTGCCCGGCTTGAGCGCGACCAGCGGCGACTTGGAGGGCGCGGTGAACTTCTTGCCGAACTTCTTCGAGAGGATGCGGATGCGGAAGCGCGTCGGCACGTAGAAGAAGCCGGACTTCTTGAACTCGTTCTGAAGCTTCGCGGGCACGGTGACGCGCAGCATCTTGGCCGTGCCGATCCTCGCCTTGGCGAAGACGACCCTGCCGCCGTCGCGCTTGAAGGCGACCGTGTTCTTGTAGCGGCCGCGGATGAAGTACTTGCCCCGGATCTCGAGGGTCTGGCCGATCTCGACGTGCATGGGGCGCACGGAGGTGACCACGGGCGACTTCGCCTTCTTCTTCTTGGCGGCGGCGTGGGCGTGGACGGAGGCGCCCGCAGTCGCGGGGGCAAGGAGAGCGCACAGGGCGGCCACGAAGGCGGCGAGGCGCAGATATGGGCGAATGCGGACGAGAGAAGTCATACCCCGCCCGTATCGGCCGAAGGTCCTACAGGCTTGAGCCCTCAGCTGACGATGGTCAGCTCCTTGACGGTCTGACTGAGGACATCGCGCCCGTTTTTGGTAAGAACAACGAGATCCTCGATCCGCACGCCGCCGCGACCTGGCACGTAGACGCCTGGCTCCACGGTCACCACGTTGCCCGCCTCGAGCGTGTCGCTCGCTGAGCGCGCGAGCCGCGGCGCCTCGTGGACCTCGAGCCCCACCCCGTGCCCGAGCCCGTGGCCGAAGTGGTCGCCGTGGCCCTCCGCGGCGATCAGATCGCGCGCCACGGCGTCGATCTCGCGGCCGGTCGGGCCCGGCCGGACGGCCTCCAGCGCCGCTTCCTGGGCGCGCAGCACGAGGTCGTAGATGGCGGCGAGGTCGTCGTCGAGCTCGCCCGTCGCCCACGTGCGGGTGCAATCGGAGCAGTAGCCGTCAAGGGTCACCCCCAGGTCGAGGGTGACGAGCGTGTTCGCGACGATCTCGACGTCGCGCGGCTCGGCGTGCGGCAGCGCGCCGTGCTCGGCCGAGGCCACGATCGAGTCGAAGCTCGGGCCGCTCGCGCCCCGGCGGCGCATCTCCTCCTCGAGCCCCAGCGCCACCTCCCGCTCGGTCCGGCCGACCAGGCCGCGCTCGCGCACCCAGTCGTAGATCTCGTCGGCGAGCGCGGCGGCGGCGCGGATCTTCTCGACCTCGCCGGGCTCCTTCAGCGCGCGCTCGGCCTCCACCGCGCCGCCGGCGGGCACGAGCTCGATGCGCTCGGGCAGGAGCTCGCGCAGCCGCTTGTGCTGGCGCACGCTCAGGTGCTGGTCCTCGAACCCGAGCCGGACCGTGCCCTCCGGCCAGCCGGTCTTGAGCGCCTCGGCGAACTCCTGCGGCGCGCGCTCGCGGTCGAAGCCGCTCACCTCGGTCTTGGCGCGCTCGACGTAGCGGAAGTCGGTGATGAAGCGCCGCGTCTCCGGCCCCAGCACGACCATCGCGCTCGAGCCGGTGAAGCCGGTGAGGTAGCCGATGTTGACGAGGTTGGTGACCAGCAGGAGGTCGGCGCCGCGCTCGCTCAGGCGGCCGGCGACGCGGTCGGCGCGGCTCACATGACCTCCTTGAGCTTCTCGAGCGCGATCCGGTAGCCGTCCACGCCCTCGCCCTTCACCTGCGCGACGACGACACCCTCCAGCACGGAGAGATGCCGCCACTGCTCGCGCGCCTCGATGTCGGAGAGGTGGACCTCGACGGCGGGCAGCCCGGCGATCTCGAGCGCGTCGCGCAGCGCCCACGCATAGTGGGTCCAGGCCCCGGGGTTGAGCAGCAGCCCGTCGGCGTAGTCGGCCGCGCGGTGCAGCTCCTCGACGAACTCGCCCTCGAAGTTGGACTGGAAGAAGCGCGTATCGAGCCCCGTCTCCTGCGCGAACTTGCCGATCTGGCGCTCGAGCTGTGGGAACGAGAGCTCGCCGTAGACGTCTGAGGGACGCCGCTCGAGCATGTCGAGGTTGACCCCGTGCATGACCGCCACCCGGTTCTTCATCGCGTCAGCTCCTCGATCGCGGCTCGCAGGTCGCCCTCCGCCACGCGGCAGCCCGTGCGCGTGCGCCCCGGCGCCTCCACCAGCACGAAGCCCACGCGGCCGCCGCGGCGCTTCTTGTCGCGCTGGACGGCGACCGCCACCGCGTCGCGGTCGATGGCCGGGTCGAGCTGGACCGGCAGGCCCTGGGCAGCCAGCAGCCCGGCGACCTCCTCGCGCAGCTCGGGCTGCTGGGAGAGCGTCAGCGCGGCCAGCAGGCCGAGGCCGACCGCCTCGCCATGGCGGTAGCGGCGGTAGCCGGTCGCGGTCTCGATCGCATGCCCAACGGTGTGGCCGAGGTTGAGGGTCTGGCGCAGGCCGGCGTCGCGCTCGTCCTGGGCGACGATCCGCAGCTTCACGCGCGCGCAGGCGAGCACGAGGTCGCGGTCGGGAGAGAAGCGCTCGCGGGAGCGCACGCGGCGCCACAGGTCGCCGCCGGCGATCAGCCCGGTCTTGATGACCTCGGCCCAGCCGGCCGCGAGCTCCTCGGCGGGCAGGGTGGCGAGCGTCGCCGGGTCGGCCAGGACCGCCGCGGGCTGGTGGTAGGCGCCGACGTAGTTCTTGCCCTCCGGCAGGTCGACGCCGGTCTTGCCGCCGTAGGCGGAGTCGACCATCGCGACCAGCGTGGTCGGCACCTGCACGACCGGCACGCCGCGCTGGTAGACGGCGGCGCAGAAGCCCGCCACGTCCCCCACCACGCCGCCGCCGAGCGCGACCACGTGGTCGTCGTGGGCCATGCCGGCGTCTGCGAGCCCGCGCAGGACCTCGCCGGCGGTCTCCAGCGTCTTGGCCGCCTCACCGGGGGCGATGCGGACGTCGCGCTCGACCTCCCCCAGCCGCTCGGCGTAGTGAGGGCCGACGGCCTCGTCGGTGACGAGGAAGCGCCGGCCCGGGACCGGCCAGCGGCTCGGCGAGAGGACGCCCTCCCCCACGAACACGGGGTAGTCGCCCGCCCACAGCAGCTTCGTGCCGGGCGGGAAGTGCGCGAGGTCGCGGATGGCGGGCAGCGCGCGCCGCACCTCGTCGCGGCGCTCGGCGGGCAGGATCACGTCGGCGAGGGCGGCGTAGAGCGGCGCCCGCTCGGCGTGCAGGCGGTCGAAGCGATCGCGGTCGCGCGCCAGCGGCCGGCCGGAGCGGCAGCGCTGCCACGCCGTCTCGGAGTCGACGTCGAGCAGCACCACGGTGTGGCGCGCGAGCGCCGCGCGCACGCGCTCGGAGGTGATCGCGCCGCCGCCGAGTGAGAGCACCGGCGCGGGCGGCGCCTCGAGCAGTTCGCAGACGGCCTCCTCCTCCTGCTCGCGGAACGCGCGCTCGCCGTGCGAGCCGAAGTAGTCCTCGATCGAGCTCCCCAGCCGCCGCTCGAGCAGGTGGTCGGAGTCGACGGCCTCGACGCCCATGGCCGCGCCCGCGGTGCGCGCTGCCAGCGACTTGCCGGCGCCCATGAAGCCGATGAAGACCAGCGAGCCGGTATCTAGGGCCGGCGCCGCTTCCACCCGATCCGCTCCTCGTAGGCGGCGAGCGCCGCGCGAACGTCGTCGACGTGGTCGCCGCCGAACTTCTCGCGGTAGGCGCTCGCGAGCACGATCGCGAGCATCGCCTCCCCCACCACGCCGGCGGCCGGGACGGTGCAGGAGTCGGTCCGCTCGCGCAGCGCGGCGGCCGGCTCGCGGGTGGCGATGTCGACCGAGCGCAGCGGCTTGGTCAGCGTCGGCAGCGGCTTCATCGCGCAACGGACGACGAGCGGCTCGCCGGTCGACATGCCGCCCTCGACCCCGCCCGAGCGGTTCGTCTCGCGGAAGTAGCCGCGCTCCTCGTCGTAGAAGATCTCGTCGTGGGCGGCCGAGCCGGGGCGGCCGGCGAGGTCGAAGCCGTCGCCGATCCCGCAGCCCTTGATCGCCTGGATCGAGAGCATGGCGAGGCCGATGCGGCCGTCGAGCCGCTCCTCCCACGAGACGTGCGAGCCGAGGCCCGGCACGAGCCCGAACGCGCGCACCTCGAAGACCCCGCCGAGCGACTCGTTGGCCTTCCGCAGCACGTTGATCTCCTGGACCATCGCCTTCGAGGCGTCGGCGTCGAGGCAGCGGACCGGCGAGGCGTCGACCTCGGCGAAGTCCTCGAACGCGAGCCCGTTGCGCTCGGGCGCCTGGACCGAGCCGATCTGCGTGACGTGCGAGACGACCTCGACGCCGAGCGCGCGCAGGAACGCCTTGGCCAGCGCGCCCCCGGCCACCCGCGCGGCGGTCTCTCGGGCGCTGGCGCGCTCGAGCACGTTGCGCACGTCGGTGAAGCCGTACTTCTGCACCCCGGCGAGGTCGGCGTGGCCGGGGCGCGGGAGGTGCACTTCGGGGACCGTGGCCTCGACCGGCCACGGGTTCATCCGCTCCTCCCAGTTCGCGTAGTCGCGGTTGCGCACCGAGAGCGCGATCGGGCCGCCGAGCGTGAGCCCGTGGCGGACGCCGGAGGTGACCTCGGCGGCGTCGCGCTCGATCTTCATGCGCCCGCCGCGGCCGTGGCCGAGCTGGCGCCGCGCCATGTCGGCGTTGATCGCATCGGGGTCGAGCTCCAGCCCCGCGGGCAGGCCCTCGACGATGCAAGTGAGGCCGGGGCCATGGGACTCCCCGGCCGTGATCAGGCGCAGCGACACGCCGAGAAGCTTAGGCGGGCGCCGGGTGTGACCCGGCGCCCGCGGTGGCCTGAGAACTAGAAGTGGGCTCGCGCGGCGCGCGCGACCTTGGCGACGACGGCCTTGTAGGCCTTGTTGGACAGCTTCTGCAGCCGCCCGGTCTTCGCGTCGTAGCGGTAGCGCAGCGGCCCGTCGCCGGCGACCCGGGCACGCAGGATCATGCGGCCCTTCGGCGAGACGCTCATGCGGGCCTGCTTGGCCTTCTTGGCGTCCGTCGTCGTGGACTTGTGGATCTTGACCACGTCGAGCTCATACTGAGCGCCGCCGGGCACGTCGAAGAACTCGGTCTCGCCCTCGCGGATCTGGATCGTCTCGCACTGGGCGCGTGACGGCTTGCACTCGCCATCGCCCTCGGCGATGACGCCCGAGTCGAGCAGGAAGACCGCGGTCTTCTTGTCATCCAGCACGCCCAGGTAGATCAGCACGGGGTTCGAGTTCGACGGCAGAGCCTGCAGGCGCTTGACGCGCTTGTGCGGGGGCGTGCCGGTCGAGGCGCCGAAGCGCACCGACAGCTCGTACAGCTCGTACTTCTTCTTGGGGGTCACCGGCGCGGTGGTGCCCGGCGCGGGCGAGGCGCCCGTCGACGGGGTGTCGCCACCGGTGGCGCCGGTCGACGCGCCGGTCGAAGCGCCCTGGTTGGCGGGCTCCGCGGTCGCGGCGGCCACGGGCTTCGGGGTCGGCGTCGGGGTCACCTTGGGCTTGAACGGGTCCTTGCGGGAGCCGAGCACCTGGCGGCGGCCGCTGCGGTCGCCGTCGGAGGCCTGGGTCACGATCGGCTCCTCGGCCAGCACGGCGTCCTTGTCGGCCTTGACGGCCACGGTCGGAGCCTCGGCCGGCGTGGGCGCCGGGTCCTTGGCGAGGAGCATCGGCACTGCTACGGCCAGGGCGACCAGGAGGACGGCCACCGGCCACAGCCGGCGCCCCACCAGGAAGCGCCAAGTGTCGTTGATCACGCTCATGGGTTGACTCCAGAGATCGCTGCGGTCGTGGTGGTTGCGGGGGTGCTGGGCGACGGCGTCGCGGCGCCGCCGGCTGCGCCGGTCGGGCCCGCGGGGGTCGCGCCGGCGGTCAGGCCCTCCGTGGGCGGCAGCAGGTAGCTGTTCGCGGTCACGTCGGCCGTGAGGTGCGGGAAGCCCTTCTCCGTGTCGGGCGTGATCGTGATGCTGTTGAGCAGCAGCAGGCGCCCGGTCACGTCCAGCCCGCCGTTGCGGACCGCGACGAACTTGTCGATCTTGTTGAAGAACTTGCCGAGCTGGAAGAAGCTGCCCTTGAAGTTGAACGAGAACGGCATCGTCGAGAAGCCGGCGGTGCCGACCGTCGAGGCGCCCGGAGGCGGTGCCTTGTCGGTCGCCGGCGCGGCCGACGGGCCGGTGCTCGGCGCGCCCTGGGCGCTGATGTTGATCGTCCGGAAGTCGACGCCGGCACGCTTCGCGGCCGCGTTGACCTGGACGAGCAGCGAGCGCACGTCGTCGTCGGCCGGGACGGCCTTGCCGAGCCGCGCCACCATCGAGTAGTTCGCCTTGTAGTGCTTCTGGGCGGCCTCGTAGGTCGCCACGTCGGCCTCAGCCGTCGCGAGCGCGCTCTGCTGCTTGGTGATCTGCCCGTCGAGCTTGACGGCCTCCTCGCGCTGGGGCGAGAGGACGAGCATCCAGTAGGCGCCGATCGCGGCCACCACGGCCACGACGGCGATCAGCATCGAGTTTCGGCGAGACACGGGATCAGCCTCCGGGGGTGGCGGCGGGGGTGGACGAAGCCTTGGCAGCCGAGTCGTCGGTGCCCTTGCCGGTGGCGTTGGCCTGCTCGGTGGCGTTGGCCGTCGACGCGCCGGGGGTGCCGCCGGTGGCGGAGGTGGTGTCGCCGGTCGCCGTGGCGAGCGCGTCGGCGACCGCGGCCTTCTCGAAGAAGACGACGACCTCGAAGCTGGGCGGCGAGCCCTTGCCGCACGGCCCGACGGTCGCGCCGCCGGTGGCGCCGCCGCCGCCGTTCGCGGCAGCCGTGTCGGACTTCTCGGACTTGGCGAGGCTGACGCGGGTGACGCCCTGCACGTTGCGGAGGCGGGACATCACGCGGGCCACGCCCGGCTGAGTCTTGGTGCAGCCGGAGAGCTCGATGGCGGGCGAGCCGATCGCGCTGCGGATGCCCGAGCCGCCGGCCGCGCTGCCGCCGCCGACGGTGCCCTTCAGCGTGTCGAGGTAGACGTCCTTCGGAAGCGCGCGGGAGAGGTCGCGGAACGACTGCTCCCAGTCGAACCGGGCGCTGGCCAGCGCCTGCACCGTGGCGGCGCGCTGCTGGGCGAGCGTCTGGAAGTCGGAGTACGGCTTGAGCGCGGTGGCGCGCTTGACCGTGGCCTGGTTCTTCGCGCTGACGGCGGCCAGGTCGGACTGCTTCTGCTTCACCACGTTGGTGGAGAGCACGTAGCCGGCCACGCCGGCCACGATCAGCGCGAGGGCGCCGAGCAGAGCGATGGCACCGACGCCGCCGGGCGTCGTCATCGCTGCCGGACGCGGAGCGCTGGAGCCCTTCTGCGACGAGCGCATCTCGGGCGTGAGGAGGTTGACTGCGCGCATGGAGTGAGTGACCAGGTGTGAGGGGTGAAAGGACGGGCGCGCGGTTCGCGGGCTGACTGCCCCACCGCGTCACGCAAGGGGTATCGGCAGGGTGCCGACGGGCCTTTAGATCAGACGAACGTGTCGAGGTACCACTCGACGATGGCGTCGCCGGCGAACAGCCCGACAAGCCCGCCGAGAGCCAAGAACGGGCCGAACGGGACCTTCGTCTTGCGGCCCGCCTTGACGCCCTTCCTGGCCATGATGGCCCCGCCGACGATCGATCCGGCCAGGAAGCCGGCCATCAATGCGGGCGCCACGTTGCGGCCCAGGAAGAGGCCCATGACGAACGCGAGCTTCACGTCTCCCATCCCCATCCCGCCGGGATAGGCGAGCAGGGCGATGAACAGGAAGCTCCCCGCCGCCGCGGCGGCGATCAGGTGCTCCGTCATCGCACTCGGGTCGGTGAGCAGGATGAGCACCACCGACACGACCGTGCCGATGATCATCAAGGTGTTGGGGATGATCCGGTGGTCGAGGTCGATGAGCGTGACCGGGACCAGCAGGATCACGAACGCGATCCCGAGCCAGGCGTCGCTGTCGGCGCCCTTGTCGAGCACGACCGCGACGAGCAACGCCGCGGTCACCGCCTCGACGATCGGATAGCGCGCCGAGATCGACGTGTGACACGAGCGGCATCGCCCTCGCAGCCACAGCCACGAGAGCACCGGCACGTTGTCGTAGGCCTTGATCGGCGTGTCGCAGCTCGGGCAGTGAGAGCCCGGGAACACGACCGACTCATGGCGCGGCAGCCGGTAGGCGACCACGTTGAGGAACGAGCCGATGATCAGGCCGAACGCCCCTGCCAGGGCGGCTGCGTACGCAAGCGTCATCGCGACCGTCATGTTGTCAGCACCCTGCCCCGGCGCCGTTGCCGGCCCGGCTAGCGGTCCTCGACCGCCAGGCCCGCGGCCACCGTCAGGCGCCCGGGGTCGACTTCGTCGGTCAGGGCCTCGTCGGTCGCGACGACCGCGATCTCCACCGGCAGGTTGAGCAGCTCGGCGAGCTTGTCGGCGAAGCCGGGGATCGTCACGGCGGGCCCGGTCAGGAGCGCGCGCGAGACGGTCTCGGCGTTGTCCTGCATCCGGTAGAAGTTGAGCGAGTTGCGCACGGTGTCGGCCAGCTGGTGCACGCCCTCGTCGAGCGTGGCCCGGGTGGCGGCGACGAGCTCGGCGTCGCCCTCGACGGACTCCAGCGGCGTGACGAGGCCGACGTGGCCGAGCCACATCCGCGCGTGCTCGAGCGTGAGCGAGCGGCGCTCGGCGAGCGTCGCGACGATCGCGCTGAGCCCGCCCGCGGCGGCACGGGTGAAGAGGCAGCCGGTGTTGTTGGCCACCGCGACGTTGGTGAGGCCGGCGACGTTGATGTAGAGCACGGCGCCGCTCTCCTCCTCCTTGGAGGCGAGCGCGCGGACCATGCCGAAGGCGGCGAGGTCGATGCCCTCGACCTTCAGGCCGGCGCCCTTGGCGGCGCTGACGAGACGGTCGATCAGCTCGCGGCGGGCGGCGACGATGACCACGCGCATACGCGGGCCGCCGACGCTCTGCACCAGCCCGAGCGGGACGTAGTCGAGGATCGCCTCGTCCATCGGCATCGGGATGTGGTCGGGAGCCTCGGCGCGCACGGCGGCGTCGAGCTGCTTGGGGTCCTCGAGCGGCGGAAGGTCGAGCGAGCGCACCACGATGCGCTGGTTTGCCACGCCGAGGCGGACGTTCTTGGGCAGATCGTTCTCCGCGAAGAACGTCTTCAGGGCCTCGGTCAGCGCCGGCGCGTCGGTGACCTCACCGTCGCGCAGGATGCCCGGCCGCAGCTCGGCGACGGCGCCGCGCTTGATGGCGATGTGGCCATTCACGCTGACCTCGGCGGCCGCGATGTGGCTGGGGTCGAGATCGAGCCCGACCACCGACTGGTTGTTCTTTCGATTCCGCTTGAGCACGATGCTCGTATCGGCAGGCCGGGGGCGCCCCTTGAGCGCCGTTCCGGCTCGTCGGCGGCGCGCTTTTAACACAAGAGAGGCGGGCCCGGAGGCCCGCCTCTCAGCGGAACATGATGCTTGACTACTGACTACCAGCTGAGGCTGGCCGGGCAGCCGCCCTTGGTGCTCGTGCGGGTGCAGGAGCGCGTGACGGTGCCGGTGGCGGCCTTCGCGATCGAGAACACGTTGCCGGTCTTCGAGGTGACCGAAAGCGTGTAGGTGGTCGCGGTCGGGGTGCCGACTACGGTGAACGAGTCACCGGGAGCCGCGGCCAGCGACTGCTCGATGTCGATCAGGTCAGCCTTGGTCGCCACGTAGGTCTGGTTGTCGGTGTAGAACGTCTCCATGGCGGTCTGGCCCTGGCGGACGCTGGTCTTCGCCTCGGTGTCCTGCGCACGGGCGCGCTGACCGAGGAAGGCGGGAAGGGCGATCGCGGCGAGGATGCCGATGATCAGAATGACGACCAGGAGCTCGATAAGGGTGAAGCCCTTCTCGTCCTGGATGCGCGAGCGCAGCTTGTAGAGCATTGAAGTGAACCCTCCTGAAGGGATCGTTGGGCCTGTTGAACTGACGTCGCCAGGTTCTTGGTCCCTCAGCCCCTTGGTCGTACTGACCTGGTGGCAGCCCGGCTGACTCTTCCTGAGCTCCGTGGCTTTGCGTCTCGCCCTCGCGGACGATTTGCCTTTAGCACCTTGGTTCTGGCATGACCCGTATCGGCACGCCACCGTCTCGGCTTAACCCCTGCTGAAAGCCATTTCGTATATACGGCTAGCATCGTCCGCGTGCTGGGTCGCCGACTGCTCGTCCTCTTCGCCGTATTGCTCGGCCTGACGGCGCTCGTGACGAGCCTCGCACCGCGCCCGACCATCACCCGGCCGGGGCTCGCGCAGCCCAGCACGACGCCCTCCGCGACCGAGACGCCGGCGCCCACCACGACCAGTTCGCGCCGGATCGAGAAGACGATCACGGCCGACCCCGGGAAGAGCCGCGCCCGCATCCGCGCCCGCGTGGGCGACGTGCTCGGGCTCACGGTCAAGGGCGACGTGCTCGACAGCGTCGAGATCGAGGACGCCGGCAAGCTCGAGCCGATCGAGCCCGGCGTACCGGCGCGCTTCGAGCTGCTGCTCGACCGGCGGGGCGAGCTCCGCGTCGACCTGGTCGACGCGGAGCGGCTGATCGGGCTGGTCGAGGTCTCCCCCGCTGCGCGTTAGGCGCCAAGCCAGGCAGCTTGCTGCCTAGCGGGGCGTTAGCGCGGCGGGACCTGCTCGTTCGAGCGGATCACGTGCCAGCTGGCCGCGACGGGCTCGAGGAAGTACGGCGGGCTGCGGTAGCGCAGGCGGTCGTCGTAGTTGTAGTTCTTGACGAAGCCGGTGCCGCCTGTCGTGCCGACTGCGCCACGGTACTTCTGGGCGATCGCGCCGTTGACCGTGAGCTGGTTCAGCTTGGAGCCGCAGTCGTAGTTGTCGACCGTGAACGAGTGGGCGAGCGAGAGGATCGCGGCGTCGATGCGGACGTCCTTCATCAGCGGCGACACCTCCGGGCTGCACGGGTGGAACACGCGCACGAAGTTGTTCGCGACGAGGCCCATGACCGAGTTGCCGCTGCCGATGAGGTCGGCGTTGCCGGTGCCGCCGTCGACCGGGTTGTACGACGTCACCGAGCTGAGCGGGACGCTGCTCGGCGGCGCGATGATGATGTCGTTGGCCGCGGCCAGCGTCATCGACGACGTGTAGGTGCCGCTGACGTAGAGGTTGCCGCAGCTGGCGCCCTCCTTGTAGTCAGCGTTCGACGGCGGCTGGATCGTGCCGCAGTTGCCGGTGTTGTTCTTCACGTAGATGACGCCGTTGCCCGGCAGGGCGCGCGTCTGCGGGCTGCCGCCGTTGACCAGGGCGTTCGACACCGTCATGTTGCCGCCGCTGTTGAAGCGGATGATCGTCTTGCCGGTGTAGACCAGGCCGCCGCTGGTGGCGACCGTCTGCAGCGTCGCGTTGGTGGGCGGCATCGTCAGCGCCTTCACGCCGGCGCGCTTCGGTCCGTTGAACACCGGGTTGCCGCCCGGGCAGCCGCCCCCGACCTTCGTGAAGCCCGGCGCCGGGCCGGTCATCTCGATCGAGTCGGCGCTGCTGCGGCCGAACGTCGGCGTGCCGCAGGTGAGGATGTCGTCGTTCGTGTGCATGGGCCCGTTGATCGCGTCCGCGTCGGCGAACTGGATCTCGGAGCAGTTGTTGTCGCGCTGCGCGCGGTACTTGTCGCCGCAGTTGGCCTGCGCCCACGCCTGGTTGCTGCTCGAGTAGTTGATCGGGTCGGTCGTCTCGAAGTCGGTGAAGTACAGGAAGTCGAGGAACGAGCGGCGGCGGAACGACGCGACGATGCTGCGCTTGAGCTTCGTGTTCGCGCCGGACTTGCCGGTGGCGCGGACCTTGAAGGAGCTCGTCGAGGAGTCGATCATCGTCGCGTAGTTGTTCTCCACGCAGGCGGCGTTGCCGTTGGCCGGCAGCAGCTCGATCGTGTACGAGTTGGTCGTGCCCGCCACCTTGCGCCAGCGCCGCGGGTCGGTCGAGGGCGACGTGCCGTTCCACGCCTGGTTGACCGGCTGGTTCTCGGTCGCGTTCGGCGCCGGGACGTTGGTGCACTTCGTCCAGTAGTCCGGGTCCTGGTTGAGGTGGTACTGGTAGTAGTTGATCCCGGCCTCAGCCGCGGAGTAGGCCTGCTTGCGGTCCTGCGAGTCGCGCGTCAGCGGGAGGTCGCCGTTGGCGGCCGCGAACGCGGCCGCCACGAACAGCGAGCTGGCCGCCATCACGCCCATGACGATGATCATGGAGAAGCCGTGCTCGGCGCAGATGTAGCGGTTTCGGATGTGAGGGATCAGGCGCATGTGGGGGTGGGTGCTGGGTCGTTGGGGTCCGCGACGCGGACGTAGATCTCGTTCTGGAGCGTCGAGGCCGCGGGGAAGGTCACGACCGTCTGGCCGGGCGGCAACGTGACGAAGCCGATCTCGATCCTGGCCACGCGAGCGAGGTCGGTCGCGCTCAGCGGCGTCGGCAGCAGGGTGGCCGGGCGCGGCGGCGTCGCGGTGTTGTACGCGTAGTAGCGGAAGATCGGCGCGTTCGGAGCCGGCCGCTGCATGACGCCGTCGGTGATCTGCCGCGAGACCGTCTGGGTCGGGAAGGAGAGCGGGCTGCCCACGCCGGGCCAGACGCGCTCGGTCAGCGTCCTCGCGGTCGAGTTGTAGAAGATCTCGTGCTGCTCGATCGGCTTCGAGCCGTCGGTCAGGTCGACGTGGAACTTCACGGCGGTGTCGGTGCCGGACACGAGCGCCGGGACGGTCGAGCTGTAGCAGACCTGCGAGCGCAGCTGGCGGGTGACCGTGTCCATCGCGATGCGCCCGCGCTGGGTCGCGTTGACGCGGCCGGCGATCTTCGTGCTCTGCTTGATCGATGTGTCGAGCACGCCGTAGACGGCGAGGATCGTGATCGTCCCGATCATCATCGCGACCATCAGCTCCACGAGCGTGACGCCGGCCTCGTGCCGCAGGCGACTCACGTGCACGCTCCGCTGCTGGTGCCGCTGTTGAGGTCGATCACCGGGCTGGCGACGTCCGGCGGCTTCATGCCGTGGTAGTAGAAGTTGTTGACGCCGGTGATCTCCTTCTTGCGCAGCGACGTCGGCGAGCCGGGCGTGCGCGACTCGGCGCACACCTTGTAGCTGCCGAATGGGAGCGCCGGCTGGAGCATCCAGCCGTTGGCGTCGGTGGACGGCGCGGCGAAGGAGAACTTCTCGCTGCAGTTGGTGCTCGTCGAGGTGACGAGGATGCGCGTGTAGTTCTGGTAGGTCGACGCCAGCGGGGCCCCGTTGTACAGGACACGCAGGTTGATCGACGGGACCCGGACCTTGACCGCGGGCGACGCGGTGGCGGGGTCGACCGCGACGACCGAGGCCGCGCCCAGCGTCGTGAAGTAGTCGGGGTCGTTCTTCGTCGGGTCGGCGCCCGGGCAGCCGCCGGCGTAGAGGTTGTAGCCGTCGGCGAAGGGGTACAGGCCCGTCGCGGAGATCGTGCCCAACGTCCCCGGGGGATTCCACACGCGCTCGCCCGCGAACGGGGCGAAGGGCCCGGTGGGCACGCCGCCGTTGGCGGCCGACAGCTGCGTGGTCTGGGCGGGCACCGTGGCGCCGCCGAGGGTCTCGGTGTCGAAGACGCCGTCGACGCTGGCGGCCTGGTCGTAGTCGAGGTTCTTGACGTTGACGGTGCCGTTCGAGACCGTCGCGCCGACGCTGGTCTTCTGGTTGCCGCCCTTGTCGACCCAGCCGTTGGTGTCGAGCGTGGCCGTGTAGGCGCCGACCGGCACGTAGGCGAAGATCGCGCAGCCCGCGGAGTTCGTCGGGTTCGTGACGGTGGTCGGCCCGGTGATGGTGACGCTGACGTCCTCCATGCCGATGCCGTCGCGGCCGTTGACCTGGATGCCGAGCGTGCCCTGGTTGGCGCCGAAGGCGCCGACGGGCGGGGCGACGAGGCTCGACTGCGTGATCGGCTTGATCGGGGTGTTGACCAGGTTCGACGTCGTCGTCGTCGTGATCCGCATGTAGTCGGCCTGCGTCGCGCTGTTGTTGCAGCTCTGCGTGCCGCCGGTCGAGTCGCGGATCCAGTCGACCTGCGACTGGACGGTGTAGTCGACGTTGTTGACGCTGATCGTCCGCGTCTCGTCGTAGTTGGCGAGATCGACCGCGCGGAAGGAGCGGAGGCGCTCCTGGTCCTGCTCGGTCAGCGCGGCGGCGGTGGAGCGCGCCTTCTCGCGCCCGGAGCTCTGCTGCGCGGTGTCGAGGCCCTTGAGGACGCCGAGGGCGACCATCACGAGGAGCATGGCGGCGACGATCGCCTCGACCATGGCGAAACCACGGTCGTCAGAGGTGCGGAGTCGGGTCATCCCTCCGGGTATCGGCGCGGGGCCGAAGCCGCTTGACCTAGATATCCGTCGAGTGGCCGTCACGGCGGCGCAGCCCGAGGATCGAGAGCAAGAACGAGGAGAACAGGACCTGGACGCCGATGATGATCAGCGCGGAGGCCGCCACCAGCAGCCGCTCCTCGGCGAGGACGCCGAAGCCGCGCTGGATCCAGGTGAGGACGATCACGGCCGCGATCAGGGCGCCGGCGCCGGCGACGGCGCCACCGGCCAGCAGGCCGTGCTCGAGCCGGAAGCGCGCGCGCATGCGGTCGAACCACGGGGAGCGCTCGCCCATGAAGTAGCTCCCGTACGCGTGCGCGCACAGGCCGAGGGCCATCACCTGCGTGCCGACGACGGCGAGCAGCGCGCCCGCGATCATCGAGTGCAGCTGCCATTCGCGGCCGAGGATCTCGATGCGGGAGAGCGAGACGAGCGCGATCAGCAGGCCGAACAGGAACGTGGCGGCGCCGGGGATCACGAACAGATGCGTCGGCGAGTGGACGAGCAGGAAGCGCAGATGGCGCCAGCCGTCGCGGAAGCTCGAGAGCTTGGAGGTGCCGCCGCGCGGGTGGTAGTCGATCGGCAGCTGGCGGATGTCCAGGTCCGCCTTGGCGGCGCGGATCACCATCTCCGACGCGAACTCCATGCCGGTCGTGCGCAGGTCGAGCTCGGGCAGCCGGTCGCGGCGGAAGGCGCGCATGCCGCAGTGGGCGTCGCGCACGCCGGTCTTGAAGAACAGGTTGAGCGTGCCGGAGAGGATCGGGTTGCCGATGTAGCGGTGCAGCCACGGCATCGCGCCGGGCTGGATGCCGTCCATGCGGTCGCCCATGACGAGGTCGGCGCCGTTCTCCAGCTCCTCGAGGAAGCGCGGGATCTCGCCGAAGTCGTAGGTCAGGTCGGCGTCGGCCATGACGACGTAGCGGCCCTTGGCGGCGGCGAAGCCGGCCATGTAGGCGTTGCCGTAGCCGCGGCGGCGCTCGCAGACGAGGCGCGCGCCGGCGGCGAGCGCGAGCGCGGCGGACTCGTCCTCGGAGTCGTTGTCGGCCACCACGACCTCGCCGCGGATGCCGTGCTCGGCCAGCGTGGTGCGGGCCCAGGTGACGCAGCGCTCGATGTTGGCGGCCTCGTTGAGGCAGGGAATCACGACGCTGACGAGCAGCTCGTCCTCCGGCGAGAGGACTTCGGGCTCAGGAAAGAGAAGGGGCTCGACGATGCTCATGGTGTGGACAGGGCACGTATCGGCCGCTGACGTGATTGGTTGAGCCCCGTGCGCGTCTGCCTCGTCTACGACTGCCTGTTCCCGCACACCGTCGGCGGCGCGGAGCGCTGGTACCGCGGGGTGGCCGAGCGGCTGGCGGCCGAGGGGCACGACGTGACGTACCTGACGCTCCGGCAGTGGGATCGGGGCGCCTCGGCCGGCGTGCCGGGCGTGCGGGTCGTGACGGCCGGGCCGCGCCTCGACCTCTACACGCGGTCGGGCCGCCGCCGGATCGGGCCGCCGCTGGTCTTCGGCCTCGGCGTGCTGTGGCACCTGGCTCGGCGCGGGCGCCGCTACGACGTCGTCCACACCGCCTCGTTCCCATACTTCTCCCTGCTCGCGGCAGGTTTCCTGCGGCGCTGGGGCCGGTACCGGCTGGTCGTCGACTGGCTCGAGCTGTGGACGCTGTCGTACTGGCAGGACTACCTCGGGCGGATCGGCGGCTGGGTCGGCTGGCGGGTGCAGCGAGCGTGCGTGCGGGTCCCGCAGCGGGCGTTCTGCCTGTCGGAGCTGCACGCCGCGCGGCTGCGCGAGGAGGGCCTGCGGAGCGAGGTCACGGTGCTGCGCGGGATCTACGCGGCGCCGGAGCCTGACGCTCAGGTCGAGGCTTATGTCGACCCGGGGCCGGTGGTCTTCGCCGGCCGGCATATCGCGGAGAAGCGCGTGCCGTCGTTGATCCCGGCGGTGGCGGCGATCCCGGGCTTGCGCGCGGAGATCTACGGCGACGGGCCGGAGCGGGAGCAGGTCTTGTCGCTGATCCGCTCGCATGGCCTCGAGGACCGGGTCTCGGCGCCCGGCTTCGTCGAGCATGAGCAGGTGCACGCCGCGCTGCGGCGCGCGCTCTGCCTCGTCCTCCCCTCGCGGCGCGAGGGCTACGGTCTCGTCGTGGTCGAGGCGTGCGCGGCGGGGACGCCGGCGGTCGTCGTCGCCGACCCCGACAACGCGGCGACCGAGCTGATCGAGGAGGGCGTCAACGGGTTCGTGGCGGCGTCCGACTCGCCGGAGGACCTGGCGGCCGCGATCGTGCGGGTGCGCGGGGGCGGCGCGGCGCTGCGGGCCTCGACGGCTGCTTGGTACGCGGCGAACGCGCGCCGGCTGTCGCTGGAGGACTCGCTGGAGCGGGTCGCGGAGGCGTACCGGGCGTGACGCTCGTCAGCGCCATCGTGGTCACGCAGCGAGGCGGGCCGCTGCTCGAGGCGTGCCTCCAGGCCCTCCGCACGGCCCTCTCCCCTTTGGACGCGGAGCTGTTGGTCGTCGACAACAGCAGCGATGGGGTGGCCGCGGCCGAGGCCCGCGTGCTCCCCCAGGGCCGCAACCTCGGCTTCGCCGGCGGGGTCGTCGCGGGGATGGAGGCGGCGACCGGCGAGTGGATCCTGCTCGTCAACGACGACGCCGAGCTCGAGCCGGGTGCCGCGGTCGCGCTGCTGGGCGCGGCGTCGGTGCCGAGCGTCGGGGCGGCGTGCGGGCAGGTGCGCTTCCACGCGCGGCGCGACACGATCAACACGGCAGGGCTGGTGGTCGACCGGCTGGGCGTGGGGTTCGACCGGCTCGCGGGCGCGCCGGCGCTCGAAGGCGGCCCGGTCGAGGAGGTCTTCGGCGCATCGGCGTGCGTCGCCCTTTACCGTCGCGCGATGCTCGACGCGATCGGCGGCTTCGACGCGAGCTTCTTCGCCTTCGGCGAGGACGCCGACGTCGCCTGGCGCGCCCGCACCGCCGGGTGGAGCTGCGTCTACGTGCCCGCGAGCGTCGCCTACCACCACGGCTCCGCCACCGCCGGCGAGGCGTCGGCGCTGAAGTACTTCCTCGTCGGCCGCAACCGGATGCGGCTGCTGGCCAAGAACGCGACGGGCGCCCAGCTCGCGCGCTGGGGCTGGGCGATGGCGCTCTACGACCTGGCCTACGTGGCGTTCGTCGCCGCGACTGACGGCACGTTGGCGCCCCTGCGCGGCCGCCTCACCGGCCTCCGCGAGTGGCGCGCGTACCGCCGCGCCGGCGCCGCGACCCGAGGGCCGGCTCCCCTCGCCCCACCGATCGGCCCGCTCGGCGCCTGGCGGCAGAGGAAGGCGTACCGCGCATGACTTCTCCTCTCATCCTCTCCCCCGAGCCGCTCGGCGCGGAGATGGCGGGGATGGCCATCCGCGCCACGGAGCTCGCGCGCGCGGTCGGCGGCGACGCGGTGTTCGCGCACCCGCACGCGCCGGGGGACCTCGGCGAGCGGGCGGCCGCCGCGGGCGTGGTGGTCGCGCAGCCGGCGTGGCCGCTCGCGGCGCGGGCGCTGCGGCGCTCGCGGGCGCGGCTGATCTACGACCTCTACGACCCGGAGCCGCTCGAGGCGCTGCAGTTCCTCGCCGGACGGCGGGACGGGGTGCGGCGGACGGTCACGGCGATGTCGCTCGACCGGATGGTCAACGCCCTGCACGACGGGCATGCGTTCCTGTGCGCGTCGGAGCGCCAGCGCGACCTGTGGACGGGCACGCTGCTGGCCGAGCGGCTGATCACACCCGCCGTCCACGACGCCGACCCCTCGCTCGGCGGGCTGCTCGCGGTCGTCCCGTTCGGCGTCTCCGACACGCCGCCGACGCCCGGCCCGGGGCCGCGCGAGCGGTTCGGGCTCGCCGGCGACGACGAGCTCGTGCTGTGGAACGGCGGGTTGTGGGACTGGCTCGACGCCGAGTCCGTGATCCGCGCGGTCGCGCAGCTGAGCCCGGAGCGCCCGCGGCTGCGGCTGGTGTTCATGGGCGCGTCCGGCGCCGCCCAGGCCCGCGACGCCGAGGAGCGGGCGCAGGCGCTCGCGCGCGAGCTCGGGCTGCTCGGCCGCGTCGTGCGCTTCAACGACGGCTGGGTTCCCTACGACGAGCGCGGCGCGTGGCTGCTGCAGGCCGACTGCGCGGTCGCCGCCCACCGCGACCACCTCGAGACGCGCTTCTCCCACCGCACGCGGCTGCTCGACTGCCTGTGGGCGGGGCTGCCGATCGTGTGCACGCGCGGCGACGAGCTCGCCGAGCGGATCGCGCGCGACGGGCTGGGCGAGGCGGTGCCGCCGTCCGATCCCGCCGCGCTCGCGGGGGCGCTGGCGCGGATGCTCGACCGTGGCCGCGGATCCTTCGCCGCCCCGCTGGCGGCCGCGGCGAAGGAACTGCGCTGGTCACGGGTCGCCGAGCCGCTGGCCGCGCTGGTCTCCGCCGACGGGCCCTCCGCGTCGCTCGGCGCGCGGGCGGGCCGCCGCCGCCCGCGCTCGCCCGCGCTGCGGGCGCGGGACGCCGCCTACCTGACCGCGAAGACCGCGCTCAACACGATCGGCCTCCGCGACTGGCCGCGCGTGCGCTGATGAAGCCCGTCATCACCGCGTCCAGCGCGCGCGGGTCGCGCGTGCGGGCGCGCACCTCTCTGCGAGCTCGCAGGGTGCCCGGCAGATGGTGGAGCGCGCCCGCCCAGCCGCGCAGCACCGCGCGCCACGAGCCCCGCCCGATCGCACGAGCGAGCGTATAGGCCTGGTAGCCGAGGATCAGCGGCGACCAAGCGAGCAGCCGCGCCGCCGGGAACGACTTGAACACCAGCGCGAGCGTGTTGCGGGCGATCAGCTCGGTCTCGAGGTCGCCCATGCGACGGCTCGTCGCGCCGCCGAGGTGGTACGCGACCGCGGACGGCACCCAAAGGCACCGCCACCCCGCGAGCTGGGAGCGGAGCCCCCAGTCGGCGTCCTCGAGGTAGGCGAAGAAGCGCTCGTCGAAGCCGCCGACCTCCTCGAGCGCCCGCCGCCGGTACAGCGCCGCCCCCGCGCACGGGCTGGCGACCACGCCCGGCTCGTCGTACTGCCCCCGGTCCGGCTCGCCGTGGCCGCGGCGCCAGGTCGCGCCGTACCAGGTGACGAGGTCGCCGGCGCCGTCGAGCAGCCCCGGCTCGCGCAGCATCCGCAGCTTGCTCGCCGCCGAGCCGGCGCCCGGGTCGGCGTCCAGGGCAGCGACGAGCTCAGCCAGCCATGCCGGTTCAAGCTCCATGTCGTTGTTGAGGAGCGCTACGTACTCGCCCGAGGAGGCCGCCACGCCGGCGTTGACCGCCGCCGCGAACCCCCGGTTTGCCTCGAGCGCAACGAGTGACACCCTTGAATGCGCCGTTCGCACGTGCTCGGCAGTGCCGTCGGTGGATCCGTTGTCCACGACGACGACCTGTAGGTCGCGGAAGGTCTGCCCCGCGAGCGACCGCAGCGCCGCCTCGAGCAGCTCGCGCCCGTTCCAGGTGGGGATGACGACGGCGACGCTGGCGGCCACCCCGCGATCGTAGGGACGCCTGCCGTCGCCATACGCTTCCCGGCGATGAGAGGACGCCTCGAGGTCAACGTCGTCGCGTCCACGCTCAGCGCGCTGGCCGTCATCGCCTCCTCGCTCGTCGCCGTCCCGCTGATCCTCGATGCGGTCGGCACCCGCGGCTTCGGCGTGTGGGCGCTGGGCGTGGCGATCGTGGTCTACGCCTCGCTCGCCGACGCCGGACTGGGGCCGGCGGTTCAGCGCTTCACCGCGGTGGCCAAGGGAGCGGGCGATGCGGCGGCGGCCACCCGGATGCTGTGGACCACGCTGCTCGCGTACGCGGTCGTCGGCGCTGTCGCGCTCGTCGCGCTGTTCCTGCTGGCCGCGCCGCTCGTCGACCTGTTCGGCCTCTCGCGCGGGCTCCGCGACGACGCCGAGACCATGTTCCGCACGCTCGGCTTCGCCGTCGCGGCCGGGTTGCTGGCCTCAGGGGCCGGGCACCTGCTCGCCGGCGTCGAGCGCTTCCCCGCGCTCGCGGTCACCTCGGCGGCGGGCGCGATCGCCTTCGTGATCGGCGTCGCGCTGCTGGCCGCCGGCCACGGGCTACCTGGCATCGCCCTCGCGCTCGTCGCGCAGCAGTCGCTCGCGCTGCTCACGCGCCTGTGGGCGCTGCGCGGCCTCATCGGTCGTCCCAGGCTGGCCGGTACCAGCGAGTTCGCGGCGATGATCCGCTTCTCGCTGCCGCTGCAGGCGACAGCGCTCGCCGACCTCATCAACCAGCAGAGCGACAAGATCGTCGTCGCCCTTACCGCGTCGCTGGTCACCGTCGGCCAGCTCGGGATCGGGGCGCAGTTCGCCGACGGCGGCCGACTCATCGCGTCGGCCGCGCTGGGACCGCTGATCTCGACGCTCGCGGTGGCGGCGGGAGCGCGCGATCGCGATCTGTTGATCGAGCGCTTCACCCCGATACACCGCGTGTGGGTGCTCGGCCTGCTCGGGGTCGGGCTCGTCGGGGTCGGCGCGCTCGACCCGTTGATCGAGGCCTGGCTGGGACCGGGGCACCACGAGGCGGCCGTACTCGGAGCGATCCTGGTGCTGGCCACCGTGATCGGCCTCACGACCGGGTCGGGCGCTGCCTACTTGCGGGCGATCGGCCAGCCGGGGCTCGAGGCGCGCTACGGCATTCTGGTGCTCTGCACGAACACGGCGCTGACCGTGCCGCTGGCCATCGTTGTCGGCGCGCGCGGCGTCGTGCTGGGAACGCTTGGCGCCTACCTCACCGGTGCGCTGTGGTTCTTCTCCCGCCTCGCCCGCGCCGTCCCGGTCTCCCCGGTGCGCGACGGGCGCGACGCCGCGGTCGCGGTCGGCATGGCGCTCGCCGCCGGTGCCGTCACGATGCTCCTCGGCCGGCTCGCGGTCGCCGCGCTGCCCGGGCGGCTGGCGCTGGTGCCCGTCGTCGCGGTCGCGCTCGCGATGCTGGCCGCCTACGCCGCGCTGGTGCTGCGGCCGCGCAGGTCGCCGCAGCCAAGCGGTGCGGCAACGTGAAGCGCTTCCTGCTCGCGTTCGCCGTTCTGCTCGGGGCCGCGGTGGCACTACGGCTGCCTGCGCTCGACCAGCCGCTCGATCGCGACCAGGCGCTCTACGCCTCGATCGGCCAGCGGCTCAGCGTGACGACCCTCCCGTACCGGGACCTCTTCGACCACAAGCAGCCGCTGATCCACTACGTATTCGCCGGGCTGAACCTGATCGCACCCGGGAGCCTGCTGGCGATCCGCCTCGCTGCAAGCGTCCCGTCGGCGCTGATCGGTGCGCTGCTGCTCGTGTTCCTCGCCCCGCTAACCGGCATGCGCCGCGCGGCCCTCGCCGCAGGCCTGGTCGTCGTCCTCAGCGCCAGCACCCAGATCCACGGGACCGACCTCAACACCGAGCACCTGCTGACACTGCCCGCCGCCGCCGCGGTCCTGTGGGCGCTTGCGCTCGGCCGGCCCGGCGTGCGCGGGGGCCCCTTCGTGATCGGCGTGGTGGCCGGCGTGGCGGTGCTCGCCAAGGCGATCGCGCTGCTGATCGTGCTCGCCGCGTTGATCCCACTACTCACCGGCCGCGGGGAGCGCTCGGCGCTGAGCGTGCTCGTGCGCTTCGGCGTGGGGCTCGCGCTCCCGGCCGCGCTCGTACTCGCCGCCTACGCGCTCGCCGGTGCAACCGGTGACCTGTGGTTCGCCAACTGGACCTACAACTCACGCTACGTCGGTGAGCAGGGCTTCACGCTGACCCCGCTCGGCCCCGACGGGATCCGCCTGCTGCTGGCCGCCGCGCTGTGCTGCGGTGTGCTGCGACTCGGCGCGCTGCGTGGGCGCGACGTCGTCACGTGGACGTTCCTCGCCTGGCTCGTGGGCGCCTACCTCGGCGCGCAGACCTCGAGCCGCGGCTACGGGCACTACTACGCGCCCCTGGTCGCCCCTGCGGTCGCGCTGGTCGTGCTCCCGGTGCCGAACCTCGGCCGCGTGCTCGCTGCCGTGCTGGCGTTCGCCGCGCTGGGCGCGGTCCTGCTCGCCGTTCCGGTCGTCACAGACTTCGGGCGCACCGGCAACGAGATCGCGAGCCGGGTCTACGGCCGCCAGGAGCTGGCCCGCTGGAAGCCCGCCGACGAGATCGGCCCGTTCCTGCGCTCGCGGGCGCGCGCCGGCGACCGCCTATTCGTGGTCGGGTCGGAACCGCAGTACTACTGGCGCTCCGGGCTGCCGGCCGCGAACCGGTGGCTGTTCGACTACCCGGCCGAGATCGCGCCAGAGCGCTTCTACCCCGAGGTCGCGGGCCTCTGCCGCGGCGGGCCGCGCTTCGTCGTCGTGGCCATAGACCCGCTGCCGGCTTATGCCCGGCGCTGCACGACGGCGAGCGGATACCGCGAGATCATGCGGCGCGGGCCGGTCTCACTGCTCGAGCGCTCAGCTGCCCGCTGAGCCCTGCGCTTGAGCGTCGTGGCCGGGGATGAAGCGTCCCTCGCCCTCGCACCACGGGCACGTGACCGTGCTCGGGGATCCACCGAGGTTCGAGACGATCTGGCCGGTGCCGCGGCAGGGGCGGCAGGCCTGGGGGTCTGAGGACTGATCGCTCACCCCTCTGACGGTAGCCGGTTGCTACGCGAGCCCGGGCGGGGCGACCGAATGCGATGCCCGCGCGCCGTCGTTGTTGAAGCGCACGGTCGGATCGGCCGAGACATCGGTCGGGAGCGCGCGCCGGAGCGTCGGCGGCACTTCCTTGTCCGTCAGCGGATTCGCGATGTTGAACTTCCGGAACGTGTTGGTCGCGTGCAGGTGGTCGGTGACGCGCATCAGCAGGCCGTACACGGCGGGCTTGCCGAGCGGGGAGCGCGCCGCAACCGTGGCGACGCACGCGGGCTCGAAGGTGCGGTTGACCTGGTCCTCGCCGAGCGGGTGCGCGAACACCAGCGCGACGTTCGGGGCCTCGTCGTCCTCGCACAGGGAGAGGAACGCGGAGCCGCCGCTCGTGGTCCACAGCCAGCCCTCGACGCCCTCCTCGCGCGGCACGACCTTCGTGCCCGCGATCCGGCGCAGGATCGGGAAGCGCCCCTCGTTGGGGAGCGCCCGTGCCGAGCCGGTCTCGGCGGCGGCGACCGCGATCGCGCCCAGCGGCAGGATCAGCGGCTCGCGCAGCATGCCGTCGTAGTGCAGCTCCATCCCGGCGGGGCTGATCTTGAGGTAGTCGACGGTGCGCCGGCGCTTCCACCCCTTGCCGCCTGCCTCGAGCTCGAGCAGGTGCTCGTGGCGGGCAGGGTTCTGAGCTTCAGGCTCGGGCGGAGCGGTGGGCTGAGGGGGCGGTGCGCTGGACGGGTCGGACATGTTGGGACCTACATCGGCATGGAAGCCGCGCGCGTTGAGCCCCCGTCAGCTCGGAGACGCCTCCGCGGCCGCGATCACGCTCTTGCGCGCCTTGTGCGCGCGCTCGTAGAGGAGGACGACCGCCCGTGTCGCCTCGTCGCCGGAGCGCACGCGCTTGATCACCTCGGCCGCGGAGTGCTCGTCGTAGCGGGGCCACGGCGCCTGCACCTCGATCGTCGAGCCGGGATCGTCGCCGGGCCCGAACGAGGCGACCTGCTCGGCCTCCTCCGACACGTGCGCGGGCGCGGGCGCGGGCGCCGGCTCGACCGGCCGGATCGGCGTCGGCCGGGGGCGCTGCCGGACGGCGCTGGCGCGCGCGGCGGGGCGCCGCGCGGCCGCCTCGGCGGCGGCAAGGCGCTCGGCGTCTCGGCGGGCGGAGGCCGCGGCGGCGGCCTCGGCCTCCGCTTCGGGGTTGGGAACGTAGGGGCGCTCGTCGCGGGCGCCGCCGGCGAGGAGCCGCAGGAGGTCCTTGAGGGCACTCGCGCCGCCGCGCAGCAGCAGCTCGAGGAGCATGAGGGGGAGTCTGAGGAGCATGGGCATCACGGGCCCTACCCTACGCGCCCACCCGGGGATGCGCGGTCGGCACGAGCTCGCTCGTCACCAGCCCGGTCTCGGCGGTCAGCTCGTCGAGCAGCCCCCACCAGCGCGCCACGCTCGCGGGCCGGTCGACGACCACCGTCACCACCGGCGCGCTCCGGCGCAGCCGCCAGGCGTTCTGCCCGTGCGGCGTGTGATCGCCGTGGTAGCCCCAGACGCCGCGGAGCGTGGTCGCGCCGGCCGCGCCGGTGGCGCGCAGCCAGCGCACGAGCTCGAGATAGAGCGGGTGGCCGCCGTAGACCGTGATCTTCTGCCACGCGTCGCCCTCGGCCGGCTCCGGCGTGTCGAGCGTCACCCCGTCGCGCGTGCACACCCGCACGCGCTCCCAGGTGACGATCGGCCGCTCGAGCAGGTCCGCGATCTCCGGCAGGGCGGCGGCGAGCGCGGGTGTCTCCCCCACCGAGACCACCATCAGCGGCACGCCCGCGTTGCGGCCGAGGAAGCGCGCGCGCCGGCGCTCGCCGTGGGCGGTCCCGTCGACGCCGAGCAGCACGGTGGCGCCCGCCACGCCGTGGCGGTGCAGCGCCGCCACCACCGCGTCGTAGGGCTCGCGCCGCCCCATGTAGACGCTGAGCTTGACGCCGCTCACAGTGTCCGGCCCAGCCAGACCGCGAGGATGCCGAGGATGAGCGAGCCGAGCAGATTGACGACGCTCGCCCGCAGCGCGCCGTCCTCGCCGAGCCGGTGGCTCTCGAACATCCACGTGCTGAATGTCGTATAGCCGCCGAGCAGGCCGGTGCCGACGAGCAGCTGCGCGTCCCCCGACAGCTTCCCGGTCACGAAGCCGAGCGCGAACGCTCCCGTCAGGTTCACCACCAGCGTCCCCCACGGGAAGCTCGAGCTCGCCCGAGCCGACACCAGCCCGTCGAGCAGAAAGCGCGCGATCGCGCCGACGGCGCCGAACAGGCCGATGGCGAGGACGACCGGGAGGCTCACGTGAACCTCGCGCGCCGCACGAGGTTGGTCGCGACGGCCACCGCGAGGAAGCCGGCCGCGATGCTCGCGGCCGCGTAGCCGGCGGCCAGCCCGACGTGGCTGCCGTCGATCATCCGCAGCAGCTCGAGCTGCATGGTCGAGAACGTGGTCAGTGCGCCGCAGAGGCCGGTGCCGACGAACGGGCGCCGGTAGGCGGAGAGCGGCAGCCGCTCCTGCAGCCGGGTGACGAAGTAGCCGAGCAGGAAGGCGCCGGCGATGTTCACGATGAAGGTCGCCCACGGCCACTGGCCCGGGTCGTGTGGCAGCGCCTCGGCCAGCTCGGCGCGGGTGATCGCGCCGAGGAAGCCGCCGGCGAGGATGGCGGCGAGCTCGCGCGCGTCGAGCTTCACTAGCGGAGCTTCGCGGTGGCCTTGCGCTTTGTGCTCGCGCCCGACGGCAGCCGCAGCGACGCCCGCAAGGTGAGCTTCAGCCGCCGGTGATCGTTGCACAGCACGCGCCGGCCGCGCTTGGTGAGCTTGACGCGCGCCTTCGCGATCGAACCCGGCCGCACCCGCCGGGTCGCGCGCGCGAGCAGCTGGCGCCCGCGCTTCACCGTCAGCGTCGCCCGGCAGCCGTCCGGGCACAGCACGCCGGCCGAGAACCCGCCGCGCCGCAGCACCGTCCGGCGCTTGCGGTGGAAGAAGCGGAGCGTGGGCGCCAGCCCGGCGCCGGAGCCGCCCGCCGGCGAGCCCGGCGCGGGCGCGCCGGCCCGGCGCGCGAAGCTCACCAGGGTCGCGTGGTCGGGGCTGTAGGTCGGCGGGTTGCCCTCCGGGTTGAAGGGCTGGATCAGCCAGCTCAGCGTCCCGCCCTTGGCCGCCGCCGTGACGAGGCCCTCCGACTCGCCCACGATGGTGCGCTCGATCTCGAGCTCGCGCGCGCCCGTGGCGAGGTCGATCGAGTAGACGCGGAACGTCTTGCCGTTCTGCCCCGCGACGAGCATGCGGCCGTCGACGAACGTGGCCCCGGTGATCCCCGTCGGCGGCACGGCGCCCTTCAGCCGCCGCACCGAGTGGATCGGCGGGTGCGCCGGCGCGGCGTTCGCGAGCGAGATGTCGGCCGCGCGGTAAGCGAGCAGGTCGGCGCCGCTCGACGTCCACACCAGCGTCCCGTCGGGCGACACCTCGTTCCACATCGCCTTCGGGATCTCGGCCGGGTCGAGCTTGACGGAGTAGCGCCACTGCAGCGTGCCGGGGTCGGCGACGCCGATCGAGCCGTGCAGGCACGGGTTGCCGCCGTTCGGCCCGTTCGGGACGTAGCACTCGAGCGGCAGCAGGACGCGGCCGCCCTCCGCGCGGTCCCAGCTGATGTCGCCGATGTGGTTGTAGCCCTCGCTCGCGTGCACGTCGGGCGGGATCACGTCGGCGTTGCGCGCCGTCTCGGTGAAGCCCGGGTTCGTGCGGTAGAGGCCGACGAAGATGCCGTCGAAGTAGAAGTTGCGCGCGGGATCGACGGTGACGCCCTGGTAGTAGAGGAGCGGCAGCGTCGTGGTGCCGGTGACGCGCCAGCGGCCGGGATCGGCGGCGCGGGCGGGCGCTGCGGCCAGGCACGCCGCGAGCACGAGCAGGGCCACCCCGATCCTCCGCATTGCGGAAGCTTGTCATAGCCCGGAGAAGGCGTAGGCTGGCCCGTGTGTTCCGCCACGAAGCCGTGTTCTATGCCGGCCCCGAGGCGTTCCTGGACCGTGTCGCCCCGTTCGTCGAGGAGGGCGTCGCCGCCGGCGAGCCGGTGATGGTCGCCCTCGAGGCGCCGAAGCTGCGGGCGCTGAGCGAGCGCCTCGGCACCGCCGCCGAGCACGTCGAGCTCATCGACATGGGCGACGTCGGCCACAACCCGGCCTGCATCATCCCGGCGTGGCGCGACTTCGTCGGCGGCCGCTCCGGCCCGCTGCGCGGCGTGGGCGAGCCGATCTGGCCCGGTCGCAGCCCGGCGGAGCTCGTCGAGTGCCAGTGCCACGAGCAGCTGCTCAACCACGCCTTCGCGGACACCGCCGGCTTCCACCTCGTCTGCCCCTACGACGTCGCGCACCTCGACCGCGACGTGATCGAGGAGGCCGAGCGCTCGCACCCGTGGGTCGGCGCCGCCGAGAGCGCGCGCTACCGCGGTGCGGACGGCCCGCCGCCGCAGCTCTCCGCGCCGCTCCCCGACCCGCCCGGCCACCCGGCCGAGCACGCGATCACGTGGGAGACGCTCAGCGGGATCCGCGCGCTCGTCGCCGAGCACGCGCGCCGGGCGGGCGTCAGCGAGCAGCGCGCCGGCGACCTCGTGCTCGCGACGCACGAGGTCGCGACCAACAGCATCCGCTACGGCGGCGGCGAGGGCACGCTGCGCGTCTGGCACGAGGACGACATGGTCGTCTGCGAGGTCCGCGACCGCGGCCGCCTCGACCAGCCGCTGGCCGGCCGCGCCCGCCCGCAGCTCGAGGACAGCGGCGGCTGGGGTCTGTGGCTGGCCAACCAGCTCTGCGAGCTCGTCCAGATCCGCACGCTGCCCGACGGCAACGTCGTGCGGCTGCTCCTGCGCTAGTCCTCACAGCCGCGCGGCCCGGCGCGTTGTACGGCCATGCTCTCCCCCGACGCCCTCGACTGGGTCGCGCTCGACGACCGCCTCGACGCCCACGGCTTCGCCGTCACCGACCCGCTGCTCGACGCCGGCGAGTGCGCCGCGCTCGCCGGCCTGTTCGACGACGGGCGCTTCCGCTCCACGATCGACATGGCCCGCCACCGCTTCGGCAACGGCCGCTACCGCTACTTCGACCATCCGCTGCCCGCGCCGATCGGCGAGCTGCGCGAGGGCTTCTACCGCCGGCTCGCGCCGGTCGCCAACCGCTGGTCGGAGCGCCTGGGCGGCGCCGTCGACGCGTTCCCGCCCGAGCACGAGGAGCTGCTCGAGCGCTGCCGCGCCGCCGGCCAGGAGCGCCCGACGCCGCTGATCCTGCGCTACGGCGAGGGCGACTGGAACGCGCTGCACCAGGACCTCTACGGCGACGTGTACTTCCCGTTCCAGGTCGTCACGGTGCTCACCGACGAGCACGAGGGCGGCGAGCTCGTCCTGATGGAGCAGCGCCCGCGCGCGCAGAGCCGCGCCCACGTGCTGAACCCGCCGCGCGGCGCGTTCGTGATCTTCCCCACGCAGGTGCGGCCGAACGCCGGCAAGCGCGGCTACCACCGGGTCGGCATGCGCCACGGGGTGAGCACGATCACCGCCGGCAGCCGCACCGCGCTCGGGATCATCTTTCACGACGCGCGGTAGGCGCCGGAATTCATCCTGATCGCGTGAGATCGCCTGAATGCTCCGGTACGCTGCGCGGTGTGCACGTGGCGCCTCGCCTCGTCTCGCTCGGAACGGCGGCCGTCCTGACCGCGGGCCTGGCCCCGTCGGCCACCGCCGCGGTGCATTTCCGAAGCGAGCCGCTGGTGCGGCCGCAGGGGCCGGCGCCGCCCGTCACGCGGCTGCTCGTCCAGTTCCGCCGCGACACGAGCAGCGCCCGCCTCAAGCAGATCGTCCAGCGCGCGGGCGGCAAGCTCGGCCAGCGCCTGCGCCTCGTCCGCGCGGCCGCGGTCGGCCGCCGACGCGGGGTCAGCCTCGAGGAGCTCCGCACCCGCCTGCGCAACAGCGATCGGGTGCGGCGCGTCGAGGACGACACGCCGATCAGCATCGAGAAGAGCCCCAACGACCCGGGCGTCGTCGAGCAGTACGCGATCAAGCAGAAGGACGACCACGACATCGACGCTCCCGCCGCATGGGACAAGCGCACGAGCTGCGCGAAGGTGGCGGTGCTCGACACCGGCGTGCAGAGCAGCCATCCCGATCTCAAGGGCAACCTGTGGGAGAACACCAAGGACCCGTCCAACGGCAAGGACGACGACCACAACGGCGTCATCGACGACCGCTGGGGCGGAGATGTCGTCGACGGCAAAGGCTCCGGCGATGACGTGCAGGGCCACGGAACCCACATCGCCGGGATCATCGGCGCGAAGGGCAACAACAAGAAGGGCGTGACCGGGCTGTGCTGGAGCGTCAAGATCATCGCCGTCCGCGTGCTGAACTCCGACGGCTACGGCACCTGGTCGCAGGGAATCGCCGGCCTGGACTACGCGCTCGCCGCCGGCGCGAAGGTCGTGAACGCCTCGTTCGGCGGGACCAGCGGATCGGAGATCGGCCGCGAGGCGATCCAGCGCGCCAAGAGCAAGGGCGTGCTGATCGTGGCCGCCGCCGGCAATGAGGGGAAGAACGACGACAAGACGCCGGTCTTCCCGGCCGCCTACCCGGACAGCAACATCCTCTCCGTGGCCGCCACGAACAGCAAGGACAAGCTGGCGTCGTTCTCCAACTTCGGCGCCAAGACCGTCGACCTCGCCGCGCCCGGCGAGAAGATCGCGTCCACCTTCTGGCACTCCGACTACGCGTACATGTCAGGCACCAGCATGGCGGCGCCGTACGTGGCCGCCGCCGCGGCGATGCTGCGCAAGGCCCATTCCTCGTGGAGCGTCGGCGACATCAGCTCGCGGCTGCGCAAGAAGGGCAACACGCTGAAGTCGCTGAAGGGCAAGACCGTCTCCGGCAAGCGCCTCAACGTCAACAGCGCGCTCGGATAGACCGCAGAAGGACAAGAGGCGCCCGAAGGCGCCTTCCTGGGCCGCTATCTCAACCGATACGTGGTCTTTCCGAAGGACGGGCCGAGGCCGTGAGTCGCGATCAGCTGCACCGGGGTGACCAGGTCGTCGAGTTCGTAGGTGATGGCGTTCTCGACGGTTCCGCCCTTCTTGATCGTCTCGGTCTGGCTGTCGATGAACCGGTCCTCGGGCTGCAAGCCCACGTCGAGGTCGTTGACCGCGTTGGGGTTGTTGTCCTGGTGCGCATTGAAGTTGGAGATGAAGCCCAACGTCGGGTCGACATCCTCGCCGGAGAGGTTCGTCGTCTCGTACCAGAGAGCGAGGACCGGCTTCTCACCGTATTTGTTGCCCTTCTGCCCGACCTTGATGACCTTGTGGCGCAGGATGCGGATCCTCACGTCCGGCGTCACGAGCACCCCGTTCTTGAAGGTCGGGTCGCCCTCAGCGGGCAACTTCTCGGCGGCAGGCTTCTCGCTCTGCGCTGCCGGCGCGGCCTCCTGCGATGCGGTCGGCCCGGGATCCTCGGACCCGGACCCGCTGCCCGCAACCCAGATGATCGTGAGCAGCACCAGCCCCACGGCCCACCAGCGCTTGCGCTTGCGCTTGTACCAGGGACGCTGAGCCTTCGCGTAGGCCTTCGCAGCGGCAGCTTCGGCCTTCGCGTCCCTAGCGCGAGTCGCCGCCTCCGGCGGCGCAGAGGGTGAGTCCGACCCAGGAGGGGCGATAGACATCCGGGCGTCGTCCTTTCGTTGCTGCACGCGCGTGGCGTGCGATCTATTACACCGACTCATAGGAGATCGGCGGGTCGCTGAGGATCCTTGAGCTCGGCGACAACCGGAGACGCGGGCTACCTGATCCTCGCGGCGCTTGAATCTCGGCCGCTGCCAAGGACTTCCAGCAACTCTCGCCAAGAACGAGGAAGCGCCCCGAGGGGGCGCTTCGCGTAGGCCACCGGTGGCCAGCTCAAATGGACGGTGGCCAAGTGGATGGCCACCTACCGCAGAATGGCCACCCTCGCCTGGACCGCCTACTGCGACGGGATCGCGTCGTAGACCTTGAACATCGGCATGTACATCGCGACGACGATGAAGCCGACGATGCCACCCACCAGCACGATCATGATCGGCTCGAGGATGGAGGTCATGGCCTTGACGGCCGCGGCGACCTCGTCCTCGTAGAAGTCGGCGACCTTGGTGAGCATCGTGTCCAGGTTGCCGGTCTCCTCGCCGACGGCGAGCATCTGGACGACCATGCCGGGGAAGATCGGGGCCTCGCGCAGCGGAGCCGAGATCGACCCGCCGGACTTGACCGAGGCGATCACGTCGTCCATCGCGCGCTCGACCACGGTGTTGCCGGCGGTCTTGCCCGTCACCTCGATCGCCTGCATGATCGGCACGCCGGCGGCGTAGAGCGCCGAGAACGTGCGCGACCAGCGCGCGAGCGCGATCTTCTGCACGGTCTTGCCGATGTTGACCGGCACGCGCAGGCGGAACCGATCCCACTGCGGGCGGCCCCACTCGGACGTCTTCCACTTGCGGAAGCCGACGACGATCCCGATCGCGCCGAACAGCAGGATGTACCACTGGTGCGTGACCAGGTTGGACAGGTTCACGGTGACCTGGGTGATGAAGGGGAGCTTGCCGCCGAAGTCCTTGAAGATGCCGACGAACACGGGGACGATGAAGGCGATCAGCGCGATCAGCACCATGAACGCGAAGCTGAGCACGACCACCGGGTAGGTCATCGCGCCCTTTACCTGGCGGCGCAGGTTGTCGTCCTTCTCGAGCTGGTCGGCCGTGCGGTCGAGCGCCTGCTCGAGCACGCCGCCCATCTCGCCCGCGCGCACCATCGCGACGTAGAGCGGGCCGAACACCTTCGGGTGCTTGTTGAGCGCGTCGGAGAAGTTGAGGCCGGCCTCGATGTCCTCGCGGACGCCGCTCAGCGTGTCCTTGAGCTTCTCGTTCTCGACCTGGTCCTCGAGCACGTAGAACGCGCGCAGGAGGGTCATGCCGGAGGAGACCATGGTCGCCAGCTGGCGCGTCATGACCGTCAGCTCCTGGGCCTTCACGCGCTTCGGCAGGAGCCGGAGCTCCATCTTCATGCCGCTCTTCTTCTCGTCGAGCCGCATGACCTGGAGGCCGCGGGTGCGCAGCTCCTCCATCACGGCCTTCTCGCTGGCACCCTCGATCGTGCCCTCCTGGGGCAGACCGGCGCCGTCGACGCCCTTGTATGCGAATGTCAACGCCGCGGTGGCCATTACGCAGCCACCGGCATCGGCAGGTCGTCGGCGTTCTCGACCAGGCGGCGCAGCTCGGCCGGCTGGCCGGAGCGGGTCTCGGCCGCGGCCATCGTGATGTGGCCGAGCTTCACAAGGCCGGCCAGCGAGGCGTCCATCGTCTGCATGCCGTGCTGGGCGCCCGTCTGGATGAGCGAGTAGATCTGGTGCGTCTTGCCCTCGCGGATCAGGTTCCGCACGCCCGGGGTGGGCACGAGGATCTCCGCCGCCACGCAACGGCCGTTGCCGTCCGCGGTCGGGACGAGCGTCTGGGTGACGACGCCCTGGAGGCCGATCGACAGCTGGGCGCGGATCTGGCCCTGCTGCTCGGGCGGGAACACGTCGATGATTCGGTCGACGGTCTGCGGCGCGTCCTGGGTGTGGAGCGTCGCGAAGACGAGGTGGCCGGTCTCCGCCGCGGTCAGCGCCGTGCCGATCGTCTCCATGTCGCGCATCTCGCCGACGAGGATCACATCGGGGTCCTGACGCAGCGCGGCCTTGAGGCCCATCGCGAAGGACTGAGCGTCCGTCCCGATCTCGCGCTGGTTGACGATGCACTTCTTGTGCGAGTGCAGGAACTCGATCGGGTCCTCGATGGTGAGGATGTGGTCGTCGCGCGTCTCGTTGATCTCGTTGATGATCGACGCGAGCGTGGTCGACTTGCCCGAGCCCGTCGGACCCGTCACGAGCACGATCCCGCGGGGCTTCTTGGCGAAGCCGCGGATGACCGGCGGCAGACCGAGCTTCTCGATCGGCACCGTCTCGTTGGGGATCAGGCGGAACGCGGCGCCGAGCGAGCCGCGCTGGAAGTAGGCGTTGACGCGGAAGCGCCCCTGGCCCGGAACGGAGTACGCGAAGTCGAGCTGCCAATCCGTCTCCAAGCGCTGGCGCTGGGACGAGTTGAGGATCGTGTAGATGATCTCGCGCGTGTCGGTGGGCGTGAGGTTCTGGAGCCCCTCCATCGGCGTGAGCGCGCCGCGCTTACGCAGCATCGGCGGCGAGCCGGAGGTGATGTGGAGGTCAGACGCCTTCTGCCGGACGACCTCCATGAGAATCTGTGCGAAGTCGAAGTTCATGGGCCTTCTCCGTATCGGCAGGTCGCCGCGCGACCTGTAGCGGCTACCGAGTGCCTGCGACGCGCGCGATCTCAGCGATCGAGGTGAGGCCCCTGCGGACCTTCTCGAGGCCGTCCTCGCGCAGGCGCATCATGCCCTCGTGCACCGCCGCGTGGGCGATGTTCTCGGAGGGCTCGCGGGCCACCGCGAGGCCGCGGATCGTCTCGGAGACCCACATGACCTCGTAGAGGCCGATCCGGCCCTTGTAGCCGGAGCCGCCACAGCGCGCGCAGCCGACGGGCTCGTAGGCCTCGAGGTCGAGGCCGACGTTGAAGCCGTTGGCGCGCATGACGTCTGAGGTGATCGTGGTCCGCCGCTTGCACTCCTCGCACAGCAGGCGGGCGAGCCGCTGCGCGACCACGCAGTCGACCGCCGAGCCGACCAGGAAGGGCTCGATGCCCATCTCGATCAGACGGGAGACCGCGCCCGGAGCGTCGTTGGTGTGCAGCGTCGAGAGCACGAGGTGGCCGGTGAGCGCCGCCTCGATGGCGATCTGGGCCGTCTCGCGGTCGCGGATCTCGCCGACCATGATGATGTCGGGGTCGGCACGCATCATCGAGCGCAGGCCGGAGGAGAACGTCAGGCCGGCGCGCGGATTGGTCTGCACCTGCGTGATGCCGTCGAGCTGGTACTCGACCGGATCCTCGATCGTGATGATGTTCTTCTCGATCGTGTTCAGCATGTTGAGCGCCGCGTAGAGCGACGTCGACTTGCCGGAGCCGGTCGGGCCGGTCACGAGGACGGCGCCGTGCGACTGCCCGATCGCCTTCGTGAAGCGCTCGAGCGCCTGCGGCAGCATGCCGAGCGTCTCCATCGCGATCAGCGCCTTCGACGAGTCGAGGATTCGCATGACGATGTTCTCGCCGAAGGCGGCCGGCAAGCGTGGCGACGCGGAGGTCGATGTGCTTGTCCTCGATCTGGAGCGAGATGCGGCCGTCCTGCGGGATCCGGCGCTCGGCGATGTCGAGGTCGGAGAGGATCTTCACGCGCGAGGCGACCGCCGGGACCGAGGCCTCGGGGATGATCGCCGCGTCGCGCAGCACGCCGTCGATGCGGTACCGGACGCGCATGTCGCCGTCCTGCGGCTCGAAGTGGATGTCGGAGACGCCGCGCTCGACCGCCTCGGTGATGATGCGGTGCACGAGCTGGATGACCGACGCGTCCTCGCCGGCCGAGCCGAAGTCGATCGGCCGGTCCTGCTCGCGGATGTCGTACATCGGCCCCGCGCTCGCTTCCGGCCTCGCGGCGGAGGGGTCGGGGACCTCGACCTCCTCGTTCTCGTCGAAGTCGAGCAGGACGGCGGCGTACTCAGGGTCCTCGAGCCGTTCGAGGAGCCACTCGATGTCCTCGCTCGAGGCCACCGCGGGCCGCACCTCGTAGCCCGTCATGACCGCGATGTCGTCGACCGCGAGCACGTTCGCGGGGTCGGCCATCGCGACCAGCAGCGTGCGTTCGGAGACGAACGACACGGGCACGGCCTGGTAGCGCTTGACCGCTGCCGGGGTGACCAGCTTGGCGGCATCGGGGTCGACCTTGTAGTTGCGCACCGCGACGTGGTCGAGCCCGAAGCGCTCCGCGACCGCGCGCGCGAGCTGGTCGTCGGTGATCGCGCCCTGCGTCAGCAGGATGCGCTCCGCCGCCGATCCGGCCGAGTGGGCCTTCTCGATGGCGTCGTCCATGACCGCTCGATCGACGAACCCGAGGTCGACGAGGACGTCCGTGAGCACCCGGCCCGAGCCGCCACGCCGCGACGGGGACGTGATGCCCCGTTTCGGCTTGCTTGGTGCAGCCCCGGTCTGTGTAGGTGGATTCATGGACTTGGCGATGTTGTGATGGCCTCCCGCATCGCCATACGGGGCGCCATCATGCCGGTCCAGCGTTCGAACGACGCAACGCCTTGTGCCAACAACATCTCCAGTCCGTCGATCACGCGTGCCCCTTGCGAACGTGCCGCTTCGAGGAATCGCGTCTCGCCGGGTCCGTAGACCATGTCGATCACGCAGCTTCCGGTCTCGAAGGTATCGGCCTTGAGCGGAAACGCCTTGAACGGATCAATGTTGGGGTCAAGCCCAACTGACGTCGCGTTGACCACGATTTCGGCGTAACCGGGATCCGCGGCGTGGCGCGCTCCCAGCGCCTCGGCGAGCGCCGCGGCCCGCGACGGCGTCCGCCCCCACACCTCGACCTGGGCGCCGGCCTGCATCAGCGCCCACACCGCGGCGCGCGCGCCGCCGCCCGCGCCGAGCACGAGCGCGCGCCGGCCGGCCGGGTCGAGCACGCCGCGCAGGAGCTCGAGCACGGCCGGGCCATCGGTGTTGTCGGCGAGGATCGCGCCGTCCTCGAAGGTGAGCGTGTTGGCGGCGCCGATCGCCTGCGCCGCGGGGCTCGCGACGTCGGCCAGCGCGAGCGCCGCCTCCTTGTGCGGGATCGTCACGTTGACGCCGCGGAAGCCCGCGGCGGGCAGCGCGCGCACGGTCTCCTCGAACAGCTGCGGCGGCAGCGGCAGCGCGAGGTACTGCCAGTCGGCGAGGCCCGCGGCCTGCAACCCGGCGTTCTGCATCGCCGGCGAGCGCGAGTGGGCCACCGGCCACCCGCAGACGCCGAGGTAGGTCGTCAAGGACCGCCGCGGGATGCCTGGTAGCGCGCCACGTCGCGCTCGAACTGGGCATCGGTCTTCGAGAACGCGTGCTCGCCGGTCTTGCCGGGCTTGCGCACGAAGAAGAGGTACTTGGTCTTCGCGGGGTTGGCGGCCGCCTTGATCGAGGCGAGGCCGGGGTTGCCGATCGGCGTCGGCGGCAGGCCGCGGCGCGTGCGCGTGTTGTAGGGCGTGTCGCGCTGCAGCTCGGAGACGCGGAGCGGCCGCGACCAGTTGTTGATCTGGTAGCGGATGGTGGCATCGATGCCGAGCGGCATGCCCTCGTGCAGGCGGTTGTAGATGACCGCGGCGATCAGCGGCCGCTCCTTGGCGAGCTGCGCCTCGCGCTCGACCATCGAGGCGATGATCAGCACGTCGTAGCGCGTCAGGTTCTTCTTGCGCGCGGCCTTCATCGAGACCTTGCCGACGTTCTGCTCGTAGGCGTCGAGCTGGCGCTTGACGAGGTCCTTGGCGCTCGCGCCGGAGATCATCTCGTAGGTCGCGGGGAACAGGAAGCCCTCGAGGTTCTTCGCCTTCGGCGGCAGCCCGAGCCCGTGCGCGCGCTTCACGAAGGCCTTGTCGGCGGTCGCCTTCATGTAGTCGCCCTCGAACGGGCCCTTCTTGACGAGCGCCTCGTTCTCGCGCCGCGAGCGGCCCTCCGGCAGCGTGAAGGTGAAGGTCTTGACCACCCGCGCCTTCGGGCCCTGCATGAGCGCCTCGATGGCCCCGCCGTTGGTCATGTGCTTCGGCAGCGTGTACTTGCCGGGGCGCAGCTTGCTGCGGCGCAGCGTGACGGTGGCGTTGGCCTCGAACAGCTTCGCGCTGTCGATCACGCCGGCGCTCTTGAGCAGCTTGCCGATCTGGCCGGCGTCGGCGCCGGCGGGCACGGTGACGACGACCGCGCCCTTCGGGTCGCCGTGGAAGGGCTGGAAGGTCGCGTTGATCAGCCACAGCGCGCCGCCGATGAGGGCGAGCGCGAGCACGGCGAGGATGCGCCGGGGGAACTTGTGGCGCGGCGCGCCGGCCGGGCGGCGGCCGTTGGAGCGCGAGTTGCTCAGCGTCGTGCGCGGGCCGCGCGGCGGCACCGGCCGGCGCGCCGCCGTGCGCGGGCGCCGCGGCGGAGGCGGCGGGGCGGGCTCGCGGCTCACGGGCACCACCGGCTCAGGGGTCTCCCACGCGACGTCGTCGTCCTCCTCCACCCAGGCGGGCTGGAACTCCTGCGTGGCTTGCGGGAACGGGTCCTCCGGCATGGCGTCGGGCTCGCGCTCCGGTTCGGGCTCAGGCTCGGGCTCCTCGTCGAACCACGAGCCCTCGACGGCGGGCTCGGACTCGGGCTCAGGCTCCGGCTCGGGCCGCGCGCGCTCGACGCGGAACGGGTCCTCGCTGGAGGCCGCAGGCTCGGGCGGCTGCGCGTTGCGAGCGGAGAACGTCTCCGGGGGCGGAGCGTTCTCGCCGCGACGGGCGGCGCGTTCGGCGGCGGCCCGGGCGCGCTCCTCAGGGCTGCGCTCAGGGGGTGTCGGTTGGCGACGCGGCACGTGCTGCGTCTGCATTGTGACGGCCGAGGCCGTCGGACGCGCCGAGCCGTCAGCGCTCGGCGGCCGTGAGGAGGATCGAAGCGGGCTCCCCGGCCTCGTCGCGCACCAGCGTCAGCTCGCCGTCGACGGGCACCATCAGGCCCTGCGAGTGCATGTACGAGGACTGGAACTTGACCGACTCGATCTCGCCGGTCTTGAGCATGGCCAGCTCCTCGGTCTGCTGCTTGTAGACGGCGCGGTCGTGCACCGACGGCCACACGGCCTTGACGAACTCGTGCTCCTGGTAGCCGACCAGCTTCGAGAAGGCCGCGTTGAGCTCGCGGAACTTGCCCTCGAGCGTGAGCACGGCCATCGGCGCCGGAGCGTCGTCGAAGCCGTGGCGCGCCTCGCGGGTGGGGATCTCGCGGATCGAGCTCTCGCGCTGGGCGCGCAGCTTGCCGAGCTCGGCACGGCGCTGGACCGAGCCGCCGCCGCCGGAGCCGACGCCGCCGCGGGCGGCCAGGCCGATGATCTCGCGGAACACCTCGGAGACGCGCTCGTTGCTCTGCGCGCTGCCCTCGACCGCCGCCTTCTTGGCGCTCTCGGCCTCGCGGCGGGCGATGATCGCGGCCTGGCCGGCGGAGGTGAGGCCGGCCTTGAGCTCGTCGAGCTGGGACATCGCGAAGGTCAGCTCGGAGTTGATCTGCTCGATCCGCTGGTCGCCGGCCTGGGCGCGCTGCATGGCCGCCTGGGCCTGCTGGCGCGACATCGCGGCCTCCTCGAGGACCTTGTCCGAGGTCGCGCGCAGCGTGGTGATCTCGGCCTTGGCGGCGGCGAGCTCCTGCTCGAGCGCGGTGGTGCGCCGGTCCTTGGCCTCGAGCGCGTCGGTGAGGTCGACGCGGACGGCGTCGGCGGCGCTGGCGGCCGTGTCGACGGCGGCCTCGGCCTGCTCGCGCGCGGAGGTGGCGAGGTCGGTGGCGGCCTCGGCCTGCTCGCGGGCGGCGACGACGTCGTCGGCCAGCGCGGCGGCCTCGGCGCGCGCGGCGGAGACGGCCTCGGTGCGCACGGTGGCCAACTCCTGCTTCACCGCGGCGACCTGCTCCTCGGCCGCGCTCGCGGCGGCGGAGACGGCATCCTCAGCGGCGGCCGTGGCGGCCTGCGTCGCGGCCTCGGCGGCGGCCTGCGCGGCGGCGGCCTTCGCCTCGGCGGCGGCGATGGAATCGGTGAGCGCGTCGACCTTCGCGCCGGTGGCGGCGGCGGTCTCGGCGGCGGCCTCGGCCTGCTCGCCGGCGGCCGCGGCGGTCTCGGTGACGGCCGCGACGGCCTCGGCAACCCCGGCGACCTCGGCGCGGGCGGCCGCGGCGTCCTCGGCCACGGTGGCAACCTCGGCGCGCGCGGCGGCGGCGTCGTCAGCGACGGTCGCGATCTCCGCGCGGGCGGCGGCGGCATCCTCGACGGCGCCGGCGACCTGGGAGCGGGCGGCTTCGGCCTCGTCGCGGGCGCGGCCCGCGTCGTCGCGGGCGGCGTGCGCGGCCTGGCCTGCGGCGGCGGCCTGCTCGCGGGCGCCGAGCGCCTCTTCCTTGGCCTGGGCGATGTCGGCGCGGCCGACCTCGAGCTCGGCGCTGACGCGGGCGGCGCCGGCGCGCAGCTCGTCGACGGCGGCGCGCGCGGCGGTCGCGGTCTCCTGGGCGGTCTTGGCGGCGGTGGCCGTGCTGTCGAGGCGCTCGTTGATGCCGCGGACCTGGCCGAGCACGGCGCCGGCGCCGCGGTCGACGTCGGCGATGCGCTCGCCGGCCTCGTGGGCGGCCTTGCGGGCGGCGTGGGCCTCGGTGCGGACCTCCTGGGCCTCGGCGCGGGCGGCCTTGGCCTCTTCCTCGGCGGAGGCGGCGCGGGCGTGGGCGTCCTCGGTCTCGGCGGCCAGCGCTGACAGCCGCTCGTCGACGTCGGCGGTGCTGCGGACGGTCTCGAGGTCGGTGCGCAGGGCGGCGAGGTCGGCCTCGAGGCGCTCGGTGGCCTCGGAGCCGTGCATGAGGGAGTCGACGCGCTCGACCAGCGAGGCGTCGGCGCGGCGCAGCAGGTCGAGGCCCTCGTGGGCCTCGAGCACGAGCCGCTCGATCCGCTCGACGGCCTCGGCGGGGACCTGCTCCTCGCCGTCGCGGGCCTCGAGCGCCTTGCGCGTCTCGGCGACCTGCTCAGCGAGCCCCTGCTCGCGCTCCTCGAACAGCTTGCGGACCTCGGCAACCTGGGCGGCGAGCCGGGCCGACACCGCGGTGTCCATGTTCGCGGACTGGCGGCGGGCCTCGGAGACCTCGTAGGCGAGCTGCTTCTCGCGCTCGGCGAACTGCGCGCGGGCTTCGGCGAACTGAGCCTCGAGCGCGGCGCCGCGCTCCTCGAAGCTCGCACGGACGGCTTCCAGCGCCTCGTCGTCGTCGCCCTGCTCGCGCAGCGCTTCGACGGCGGCGCGCAGCTCGGCGCTCTCGGCGCGCAGCGCCTCGACCTCGGCGCCGGCGGCCTGCTCGCCGGCGGCGCTGAGCTCGGCGAGCTCGGTGCGCGCGGCGGCCGCTTCCTCGCGGGCGGCGGCGGCGTCGGCGCGCAGCTGCTCCGCCAGCTCGCGGACGGCGTCGAGCCGCTGGGCGGCCTCGGCGCTCTCGCGGGCGAGCTCCTCGAGGCGGCGGCGGTCGTCGCCGGCCAGCCCCTCGGCCTCGGCCTTCTCGATCGTGACGTTGTCGACCTGCTCGCGCAGGCGGTCGGACTCGCGGCGGACCTGCTCGATGCGCTCGAGCGCGGCGGCGAGCTCCTCGCGGGCGGACTCGCCCTCCTGCTCGCGCTCGCGCTCGCGCTCGACCAGTGCCTCGATCTCGGCGGTGACGGCGCGGGACTCCTCCTCGCGCGCGGACTGCAGGCGCTCGATCTCGGCGCGCAGCTCGGCACGAGCGGCCTCGGCGGCTTCCTCGGCGGCGGCGCGAGCCTCGGCGCGGGCGGCCTCGGCGGCCTGCTCGGCGGCGGCGCGCAGCTCCTCGCGGGCGGCGGTGGCCTCCTCGCTGCCCTGCTCGAAGCCCTGGAGGGCGGCCGCGGCCTGCGCGACCTCCTTCTCGAGCTCCTCGACACGGCCGGCGAGGTCGCCGCGGTCGGTCTGGGTGCGCTCGTCGACGGCGGCCAGCGCGGTGGCGAGGCGCTCCTCGGCGGCCTCCATCGCCTCGGCGCGGGCGCGCTCGGCGGCCTCGATCTTCCCGGCGAGCTCTAGCCGGACGGCCTCGGCTTCCTCGGTGGCGGCGCCGCGCTCCTCGCGGGCGGCGGACTCGTCGGCCAGGCGCTGCTCGAGCCCGGCGATCCGCTCCAGCAGCTCGGACTCCTCGTCGGAGTCGGCGAGCCGCTGCTCGAGCCCGGCGATGCGCTCCATGAGCTCGGCCTGCTCGGTCGCGAACGCGCCGCGGACACGCTCGAGGCGCTCGAGGCGCGACTGCAGCTCGGCCTGCTCGCCGGTGTCGACCGTCGGGGTCTCCTCGAGGCGGGCGATGCGGGCCAGCAGCTCGGCCTCGGCGGCGGTATCCCCCTCGGCAGGGCGGATCTCGTCGCGGACCTTCTCGAGCTGCTCGCGCGCCTCGTTGACCTGGCGCTCGGCGGCCTCGGCGCGGTCGCGGCTGATCTGGGCCTCGCGGCGGGCCTCCTCGAGCGCGGCCGGGAGGTCGGCGGCGGTCTTCTCGAGGTCCTCGATGCGCTCGAGCGCGGAGAGCAGGCGGGCGACGACGGCGGCGGCATCGTCGAGGTCGGCGATGGAGTCGCCGGAGATCCCGGGATCGGGATCCATCATCTCCTCGGTCTCCTGGTCGGCGGCCGCGCGACGCGCCTCCCGGGCGGCCAGCTCATCGTCGACCCACGGGGTCGAGTCGAGCGGGCGGAAGGCGACGAGCGTGCCGGCCGTGCGCCAGCCGTCCCACGGCTGCGGCTCGGTCTCGAGCGCCCCGCGCAGCGCCCGCACCACGACCGGGTGCTGCTGGCGCATGCGCATCAGCATCAGGTTGCGCGGGAGCTCGAAGGAGAGGTCCTCGAGGAAGAGCGAGAAGTCGAAGCCCTCGTCGAGCTTGACCGGGATGAAGACCATCTCGAGCGGGAAGGTCCGCTTGTCCGGCGCGTAGAGCGCGCTGACGTTCTGCTGCGCGCGCGTGCGCGGGGCCTCGCCCTGCTCGAGGAAGCGCCGCCACGCCTCGGCGTCGGACGGCGCGTGGTCGACGAGCGTGTCGAACAGCGGCTTGCCCAGCGCCTCGGCGGCGTCGAGCCCGAACAGCAGCTCGGCCGGCTCGCTCCACTTCGACACCGCGCCCTGGCCGTCGGTCAGGACGAAGAACCCGTTGATCAGCTGCGTGAGGAGCGCGTCGAGCGGGTCGTTCGAGACTTCCGTCTCGTCGACGTCAAGGTCCTTCGGGGGTGTCTGCTGGATGGGGTTCATGCGAAGGTCGGCGAGTCAGCCACTCCTCCAGGAGCACGGCTGCCGCGCGGGAGTCCTCGGCCATCACCCCCCCGGTCCGGCGTGCCAGCTTCGTGGTGAAGCGTTCGTCGTAGACCTCAATCGGCACATTGAGCCGATCACTCAACCGCTGGACGAACGCACGGGTCTCGCGTGTCTGATCCGTGTCGCCTCCCGACAGCGAGAGCGGCAGCCCGACCAGCACCGCCGTGGGCTGGAGCTCCTCAATCCGGGCGATCAGGCGTCCGAAGCCCTTGCGGGTGCCCGGTTGCAGCAGCGGCTCGAGCGGCGTGACGAGCGTGCGCGTGGGATCGGAGACGGCGACGCCGCAGCGCGCGCTGCCGTAGTCGAGCGCGACGACGCGCCCGCTCACCCTGCCAGCGCCCGCTCGATCTCCGCGCGCGCGGTGTCGAGCGCCTCGGGCAGCTTGTCGGGGTTGCGACCGCCGGCCTGCGCCATGTTGTCGCGGCCGCCTCCGCCGCCGCCGACCACCTGCGCCGCCGCGCGGACGACGTCGCCGGCCTTCACGCCGCGCTCGATCGCGCCGGGCGTGGCGGCGACGAGGAGGTTGACCTTGCCGTCGCCGGGCACGCCGAGCACCACGACCGCCGGGTCGCCCAGCTGGCCCTTGATCTTGTCGGCGAGCTCGGGCAGCAGCTTCGGGTCGCTGAGCTGCTTGACCTCGAACACCGCCTGCACGCCGTCGAGCTGGTGGGCGGTGAAGCCGGTGTCCATCGGCTCGGCCTTCGCCCCGCCCTTCTCGAGCTCGCGGCGCTTGGCCTCGCGCTCGGCGGCGATCTCGGCGACCTGGTGCGGCTGGGTGCGCAGGACCTTCGCCGCGTCGGCAAGGAGGCGGTCGCTCTCGCGCAGGTCGCCGATCGCGGCCGGGCCGGTGATCGCCTCGATGCGGCGGACGTTGGCCGCGCTCGAGGTCTCGGTGGTGATCTTGAAGGCGCCGATCTCGGCGGTGGCGCGGACGTGCGTGCCGCCGCACAGCTCGCGCGACCACCGGCCGTCGCCGACCTCGACCATCCGCACGACGTCGCCGTACTTCTCGCCGAACAGGGCCATCGCCCCGAGGTTGCGGGCCTCGTCGAGCGTCGTGGTGAGCGCGCGCACCGGCTGGTTGGAGAGCACCCACTCGTTGACGCGGTCCTCGACCGCCCGCACGTCCTCGACGGAGAGCGGTGCGCCGTGGGTGAAGTCGAAGCGCAGCTTGTCGGGGCCGACGTAGGAGCCCGCCTGGCGCACGTGGCTGCCGAGCCGCTCGCGCAGCGCGGCGTGCAGGAGGTGGGTGGCGGTGTGGTTGCACTCGGTGGCGCGGCGCGCGCCGCGGTCGACCTTCGCCACCACCCGCTGATCCGGCCGGATCTCGCCCTCGACCGGCTCGAGCACGAGCACCTGGTCGTCGACGAGCCGCAGCACGTCCTTGACGCGCGCGGAGCACCCGCCGCCCTCGCACTCGACGACGCCCTGGTCGTGGACCTGGCCGCCGCCGGTCGCGTAGAACGGGGACTCGACGAGCTTCGCGAGCACCTTGCCGTTCTCGACCGCGACCGCGCCGACCGCCGTGGTCTGCTCGACGGTCTCGTAGCCGGTGAACTCGGTGCCGAAGCCCGCGGAGGCGGCGAACGCCTGCGCACGCTCGCGCTGCTCGTCGCGCCCGCCGCGGCCCACGCTCGCGCGGGCGCGCGTGCGCTGATCCTCCATCAGGTTCTCGAAGCCGGCGGAGTCGACGCCCAGGCCCTGCTCGGCAGCGAGCTCGACGGTCAGGTCGAACGGGAAGCCGTAGGTGTCGTGGAGCTGGAAGGCCTCGGCCGCGCCGATGCCCTCGGCGCCGCGGTCCTTCGCGCGCGCGATGTGCTCCTCGAGGATGCGCGTGCCCTGCTCGAGCGTCTGGCCGAACGCCTCCTCCTCGCGCGCGACCCACATGTCGATCGTCTCAGCCTGTTGGCCGAGCTCGGGATAGGCCGAGCCCATGATCTCCCGCACGACACCCGCGAAGCGCGGCATGAAGCCCGGCTCGATGCCGATCCGGCGCCCCTGCAGGATCGCCCGGCGCATGATGCGGCGCAGGACGTAGCCGCGGTCCTCGTTGGAGGGCACGACGCCGTCGGCGATCAGGAACGACATCCCGCGCGAGTGATCGGCGAGGATGCGCAGCGCGCGGTCGGTGTTCGCGTCCTGGTGGTAGCTCCGGCCGCTGAGCTCCTCGCCGAGCGCGATCAGCGGCGCGAAGTTGTCGGTCTCGAACACCGAGTCGGTGTCCTGCAGGATCGCCGCCATGCGCTCGAGCCCGAGGCCGGTGTCGATGTTCTTGGCCGGCAGCGGCGTCAGGACGCCCTCGGGCTCCTGGTCGTACTGCATGAAGACGAGGTTCCAGTACTCCAGGAAGCGCTCATTGTCGCCGCCGGGGAGGTCGTGCTCCGTGCCGAAGTCGAGCCCGCGGTCGTAGTAGAGCTCCGAGCACGGGCCGCAGGGGCCGGTCGCGCCGGCCTGCCAGAAGTTCTCCGAGCGCGGCAGCAGGACGATCCGGTCGCTCGGCACGCCGACGGACTTCCAGGCCTCGATCGCCTCCTCGTCGGGGCCGAGGCCGAGCTCGTCGTCACCCTCGAAGACCGTGATCCAGACCCGCTCCTCGTCGAAGCCGAGCTCCTCGAGCGAGAACTGCCACGCCATCTCGACCGCGCCCTGCTTGAAGTAGTCGCCGAACGAGAAGTTGCCGAGCATCTCGAAGAACGTCAGGTGGCGCTTGGTGATGCCGACCTCGTCGATGTCGGGCGTCCGGAAGCACTTCTGGCAGGTCGTCAGGCGCTCGGCGGGCGGCGGCTCCTTGCGGGTGAAGTACGGCTTGAGCGGGTGCATGCCCGCGCTGATGAGCAGCGTCGAGGGGTCGTTGCGCGGGATCAGCGGCGCGGACGGGTTGCGCAGGTGGCCGCGCGCCTCGAAGAAGCGCTGGTATCGCTCGCGGATCTCGTCGGAGGTCACACAGGCAGTGTATGGACGAGCCGCCCACGCGCCATCGGCGCGAGAGCGAGCCCGGCGAGCACCGCGGTGACCGACATGAACGCCCAGCCCGAGGCGAACGCGTCGACCGCGTCGGCGGGCGACGGCGTCCCGACGATCGCCACCCACGAGGCGAGCCCGAGCGCGGCGCCGATCTGGCGGAACATCGTCTGGACGCCGATCCCGGTCGAGAGCTGGTCGGGCCGCAGCGTGGCGGCCGCGGTCGCCGTGAAGGACGGGAGCATCAGCCCGACGCCGGTACCGGTGAGGATCTGCCCCGGCAGGATCGCGGTCAGGTAGGCGGGCTCCGCCGTCGCGTGCCTGATGAACCACAGGCAGCCCGCCGCGAACACGAAGCCGCCGACCGCGCCGAACGCCGCGGGCTGGCGGCCGTCGGCGAGGCGGCCGGAGGTGAACGCGGTGGTGGCCGCCAGCAGCGGGCCGGGCGCGAACGCGATCCCGGCCTTGAGGATCGAGTAGTCCCACACCTGGGTGAAGAAGAGGACGTTGCCGAGCAGCAGGCCGGCGAAGCCGGCGGAGAACAGCAGCGTCGAGACCCCGGCGAGCGCGAACGAGGGCACGCGCAGGAGCGAGAGCTCGACGACCGGCGCCGGGTGGCGCGCGCAGCGGCGCAGGAAGACGGCGCCGAGGACGGCGGCGGCGGCGAAGGCGCCCCACACCCGCTCGTCCCAGCCCCAGTGCTGGCCCTGGGTGAGCCCGAGCGTGAGCAGGGCGACCGCCGCGACGAGCACGGCGATCCCGAGCAGGTCGGGCAGGCGCGTGGCGCGCGCGTCGCGGACCTCTGGCGCGAGCCGCAGCGCGAGCACGATCGCGATCAGGCCGAGCGGGATGTTGACGAGGAAGATCAGCCGCCAGCTGACCTCGACCAGCAGCCCGCCGAGCGGCGGCGCAATCGAGGCGCCGACCGCGCCGATCCCGGCCCACGCGCCGATCACCGTCGAGCGCTTCTCGGGCGGGAACATCGGCAGCACGAGCCCGAGCGAGTTCGGCGTCAGCGCCGCGGCGCCGACGCCCTGGAGCACGCGCGCGGCGACGAGCGCCTCCACGGAGGGCGCGATCGCGCACAGCGCGGAGCCGAGCGTGAAGAGCGCGAGCCCGATGACGAACAGCCGCCGGCGCCCGTAGAGGTCGCCGAGCCGGCCCGCCGGGACCAGCGTGGCGGCGAACACGATCGCGTAGGCGGTCAGCACCCACGACAGCCCGGAGAGGCCGGCGCCGGGGAAGTCGCGCCGCAGGTCCGGGAACGCGATGTTGACGATGAAGAGGTCGAGGACCGAGAGGAAGACGGCGAGGCCGACGACGGCGAGGACGCGACGGGCGCGGGTCGCCTCCGCGGGCGACTGCATCGGTTGCTTCATGCAACCGGACCCTAGCGACTGTGGTTGCATGATGCAACAATGTCCTGGTGCTCGACCGCACCTATCCCGACCAGGTCTGCTCGATCGCCCGCGCGCTCGAGGTCGTCGGCGAGCGCTGGAGCGTGCTGATCGTGCGCGACGCGTTCCTCGGCCGCGAGCGCTTCAGCGAGTTCCAGCGGTCGCTCGGGATCGCGCGCAACGTGCTGTCACAGCGGCTCGGCCACCTCGTCGACGAGGGCGTGCTCGAGCACGCCGACGACGGCCGCTACCTCCTCACCAGGAAGGGCCGCGAGCTCGCCCCCGCCCTGCACCAGCTCATGAAGTGGGGCGACCGTCACTACGCGCCCGACGGCCCGCCGCGGCTGACGCTGCACCGCGACTGCGGCGGCGACGTCGGCGCCGACATGGTCTGCGCCCGCTGCGGCGAGCACGTGCGCCCCGGCGCGATCGAGCTCGTGCGCGGCCCCGGCGCTCAGCCGGCGATCGTCCCGTAGCCGACGACCACGTCGCCCGTGTACAGGCAGGCGGTCTGGCCCGGGGCGGCGCCGTCGGCGGGCTCCGAGAGCCGGATGGTGGCCCTCCCCCGCCCGTGTTCGATGACCGTGCAGGGCAGCGGCTTGGAGCGGTAGCGCAGCTTGACGGAGTCGACCTCGTCGCCCGGGCGGTGCAGCCGCGCGCCGCGGACCGCCACCTCGCGGGTGGCCAGCTCCGCCCGCTCACCGACCGTCACGCGGTTCGTGCGCGCGTCGGTGGCCAGCACGTACAGCGGCTCCGGCGCCGCCACGCCGATCCCCTTGCGCTGCCCGACGGTGAAGCCGTGGTGGCCGCGGTGGCGGCCGAGCACGCGCCCGCCGCGGTCGACGATCTCGCCCGGGCGCTCGCGCGCACCGCCGTGCCGCGCCAGGAACGCGGCGCGGCCGGTGCCGGCGAGGAAGCAGAGGTCCTGCGAGTCGGCCTTCGAGGCGACCGGCAGCTCCGCCTCGGCCGCCAGCGCGCGCACCTCCGGCTTCGTCAGCTCGCCGAGCGGGAAGCGCATCCGCGCGAGCGTCGCCGGCGACAGCGCGCACAGCATGTAGGCCTGGTCCTTGGCCGGGTCGGCCGCGCAGCGCAGCAGCCCGTCCTCGCTCACGCGCGCGTAGTGACCGGTCGCCAGGACGGCGCAGCCGAGCGCGTCGGCGAACTCCAGCATCGCGTCGAGCCGGACGTGGCCGTTGCAGCCGACGCACGGGTTCGGCGTCTCCCCCGCCGTGTGCCCGGCCAGCCACGGATCGACGACGCCGGCGCGGAACTCCGAGCGCAGGTCGAGCGTGAAGTGCGGCATCCCCATCCCGTGCGCGAGCGCGCGCGCGACCCGCACCGCGTGCGCGGAGCAGCACGACGCCTCGGCGTCGTTGGCGTCGTCGGCCCACAGCTCGAGCGTCACCGCCACCGCATCGGAGCCCGTGAGCAGCGCCGCCACCGCCGAATCGACCCCGCCGCTCATGGCCACCAGCACGCGCGCGGGATCCATAGGGACCGCCGCGTCCGCCCGCGCCGCCAGCCCGAGCGCACGGTGCAGTGCGTCGGCGGCCAGCTCGGCCGCGTGCAGCTTGCCCGGCGACAGCCCGCCGAGCTCCGCCGCGATCGCGGCCGTGCCCACGCGCGCGGCGTCGAGCACCGGGGCGCCGGAGACCAGCGCGACCGCCGCCGAGCCAGCGGCGACCATCGCGCCACAGCCGGAGGCCTCGAAGCCCGCGCCGGTGACGACGGAGCCCTCGACCGCCAGCGACAGCGAGATCATGTCGCCGCACGAGGCGCCGCCGGCCGCTCCCATGAAAGCGCCGGCGGGCACGTACCCCTTCCCCTGGGGAAACTCGAGATGTTCGGTGAAGCCCTCGGCGCTCACGCGCCGAGTGTAGGCACGAGGCCTAGAAGCAGCTCAGGCTGTGGCCGCCGTGGGCCTTCTTGAACTTCTTGTCCAGCACCTTGCCGCGCTTCTGCACGGTCTTGACGGCGGTCGGGCCCTGCGTCTTCGAGTGGGCGACGCCCCAGTTGAGGAGGCTGACGCTGTCACCGAGGTAGCGCTTGAAGGAGGTGTGGAAGCTCGCGTACTTGTGCGCGGGCTTGATCCCCGTGGCCTTGCTCTTCATGTCCACGTAGATGCCCTGCACGCCGACGAGGTAGGCGGGGATCGCGGCGGCCGCGGACGGCTGCTGCAGCGCCTTGATCTGCTGCTCGCCGGACGCGCAGATGGCGTCGAGGCGGCGGTAGTACGGGTTCTTGATCAGGCTGCCGCCGGAGGCGCGGAGGGAGTCGACGACCGCCTGGTCGATCGTGTCGCGGTCGACGTAGCCGACCAGCGTGACGGCCTTGAGGTTCGAGTCGACGACCACGATGGTCGGGGACTGCTCGACGTCGACCCCGCGGGTGATGGCCTGGTAGCGGGCGACGTTCTTGATCGGCCGCGCGGCGACGAAGACCTGCTTGCCGTAGGTGCTCACGTGCTTGAGCTCGCGGCGCACGGCGCGGTCGTCGTAAGAGCGCTTGTTCCAGAAGAGGAGAGCGAGGACCTTGCGGTGCTGGATCGCCTTGCGCACGTCCTTGGGCAGCGACGCGAGCGCGTCGCTGGTGATCGGCGCGGGCGCGGAGGTCTGGCCGGTGGCGGGAGCCTTGGTGACGGGGTTCGTGTTCACGCCGCTGCTGGCGGGGCCGACGGAGGTGGTGCCGTCGGTCTTGCCGTCATCGATGCCCTGCGAGGTGCCGGCGGCCTGCTCGGCGCGGTCGGAGGCGTTCTGCGTGTCGGCCGTCGCCTTCTGGACGATGGCGCCCGGCTTGCTCTGCGTCGTGGCGCCCGGGTCCTTGGCGGGGATGGTCGTCGCGGCCGGCGCCGGGGCGGCGGGCACGGCCTCGTCCTTCGGCTTGAGGAAGAGCATGTACACGGCGCAGAGGCCGATGACAGCGGCGAGGAGGATGCGAATCGGCGGCGAGATCTGGCTCATGTCTCACCCCCTATCGGCAGACGAGCCGCGCCCCCTTAGGGTGATTTCAGTCGCAGCCCGAGCTCCGCCAGCTGCGGCGGGTCGACGGCGGCCGGCGCGCCGGTGAGCGGATCGGCGCCGCTCGCGGTCTTCGGGAACGCGATCACGTCGCGGATCGAGTCCTGCCCGGCGATCAGGGCCACGATGCGGTCGAGGCCGAGCGCGAGCCCGCCGTGCGGCGGCGCGCCGTAGCGCATCGCGTCGAGCAGGAAGCCGAAGCGCTCCTCCGCCTCCTCCTCGGAGATCCCGAGCACCTTGAAGACCTCGCGCTGGACCTCGGGGCGATGGATACGAATCGACCCGCCGCCGATCTCGGTGCCGTCGAGCACGATGTCGTAGCCGAGCGAGCGCATCGAGCCCGGGTCGGAGAAGTCGCCGGTCGGGGTGGTGAACGGGTGGTGCACCGCGTCCCACCGCCCCTCCCCCTCGTTCCACTCGAAGGCGGGGAAGTCGACCACCCACAGGGTCTCATGGCGGCCCTCGGGGACGAGCTGGAAGCGCCGCGAGAGCTCGAGCCGCAGCGCGCCGAGCGCCGCGGCGGCGGTCGGCTCCTTGTCGGCGACGATGAAGAGCACGTCGCCCTCGCGCGCGCTCAGCCGGCGCGCGATCTCCCCGCGCTCGCCGTCGGAGAGCGCCTTCGCGGCGGGCGAGCGCCACGCGCCGCCCTCCTCCACGAACGCCCACACGAGCCCGCCCGCGCCGTAGCGCTGGACGTACTCGGTCAGCCCGTCGAGGTCCTTGCGCGACAGCTCGCGCGCGCCGGCGTTGAGCCCGCGCACCACCCCACCGCCGCCGAGCACGCCGGCGAAGACACGGAACTCCGTCTCGGCGAGCGCCTCGCCGAGGTCGGTGATCTCGAGCCCGAAGCGCACGTCGGGCTTGTCGGAGCCGTAGCGGAGCATCGCCTCGTGGGCCGTCATCCGCGGCCACGGCGGCGGCGCGACCTGGAAGCCCGTCATTTCGTAGACGCGCGCGAGCATCCCCTCGACGGTCTCGATCACGTCCTCCTGCTCGACGAAGCTCATCTCCATGTCGAGCTGGGTGAACTCCGGCTGGCGGTCGGCGCGCAGGTCCTCGTCCCGGAAGCAGCGGGCGATCTGGTAGTAGCGCTCGTAGCCGGCCATCATCAGCATCTGCTTGAACAGCTGCGGCGACTGCGGGAGCGCGTAGAAGTTGCCGGGGCTGAGCCGCGAGGGGACGAGGAAGTCGCGCGCGCCCTCGGGCGTGGAGCGCGTCATGATCGGCGTCTCCATCTCGAGGAAGTCGTGCGCGTTGAGGTAGTCGCGGATCGCGCGGTTGACCGTGTGGCGGACGGTCATCGCGTGCTGCATGCCGGCGCGGCGCAGGTCGATGACGCGGTGGCGCAGCCGCAGCAGCTCGTCGACCGGCGTCTCCTCGTCGACCGGGAACGGCGGCGTGTCCGCCTCGGCCAGCGTCTCGGCCTCGGCAACCTCGAGCTCGATCTCGCCGGTCTCGAGCTTCGGGTTGACGTTGCCCTCCTCGCGCCGCACGATCGTGCCGGCCGCGGTGACGACGTGCTCGGGGCGCAGCCGCTCGGCCAGCGCGTGGGCGTCGGGGGCGGTCTCGGGGTGGAAGACGAGCTGGACGATCCCGGTGCGGTCGCGCAGGTCGATGAAGATCAGCCCGCCGTGGTCGCGCCGGCGGTGCACCCAGCCGGCCACGCGCACGGTCGAGTCGACGGCGCCGGAGCGCAGCTCGCCGGCCCAGGCGTCGCGGTAGAGGTTCGCGCGCGGGGGCCTCACAGAGCTTTGCCGCCCCTGATGTGGTGCATCACCGTGTCGGGCTCCACCGTCTTCTGCTCCCCTGATTCCATGTCTTTGAGGGACGTCCCCTCCTCACCCAGGATCGCAACGAAGCGGGCCCCGGCGCGGTCCGCCTGCTTGAGCTGGCCCTTGAGCGAGCGCCCGCCGAGCTCCAGCCGCGCCGAATAGCCGGCGCGGCGCGCGTCGGCGGCGAGGCGGAAGGCGCCGGCGCGGTGCTCGGGGCCGACGAACGCGACGTAGAGGTCGAGCGGCGGCTGCGCGACCGGCGGCCGCGGCGAGGCCAGCAGGATCCGCTCGACGCCCGCCGCCCAGCCCATCCCGGGCGTGGGCGGGCCGCCGATGATCTCCATCAGCCCGTCGTAGCGGCCGCCGCCGCCGACGCCGCTCTGGGCGCCGAGCTCATCGGACGTCATCTCGAACACCGTGCGCGTGTAGTAGTCGAGGCCGCGCACGAGCGTCGGGTCGACCTCGTAGCTGACGCCCGCGCCGTCGAGCAGCGTCTTGACGGTCTCGAAGTGCTCGCGATCGTCCTCGGTGAGGTGGTCGAGCAGCAGCGGCGCGCCCTCCATCACCCGGCGCGTGCCGGGATGGTCGGCGTCGAACGCCCGCAGCGGGTTGAGGTCGATGCGCCCGCGCACCTCCTCGGACAGCTCGGCCTCGTGCGCGCGCAGGTAGTCCTGGAGGTCGCGCCGGTAGGTCTCGCGCGTGGCCGGCGTGCCGAGGCTACCGAGCCGCAGCCGCAGCCCGCGCGCGCCGACCGCCTCCAGCAGCTCGGACAGCAGCAGGATCAGCTCGGCGTCGACCGCCGGGTCGTCGGAGCCGATCGCCTCGGCACCGACCTGCCAGAACTGCCGGAAGCGCCCGGCCTGCGGGCGCTCGCGGCGGTAGAAGCTGCTCAGGTACCACAGCTTCACCGGCTGCGGGAGCTTGTGCATGCCGTGCTCGAGGTAGGCGCGACACACCGGCGCCGTGCCCTCCGGGCGCAGCGTCAACGACTCGCTCGGCCCCTCGTCGAGCGTGTACATCTCCTTCTGCACGACGTCGGTCGACTCGCCGACGCCGCGCGCGAACAGCTCGGTCGCCTCGAAGGTCGGCGTCTCGATGCGCGCGTAGCCCGCGCGCTCGAGGATGCGGCGGGCCTGCGCCTCGAGCGCCGAGCGCGCGAGCGCGTCGTCGCCGAGTACGTCGAAGGTTCCCCGCGGGGCCTGGATCTTCGGGCTCACGCGGGCTGAGTCTATGAAGGGTGGTTCAGCAGCGTCGGTGCCCGAACTCCCCGACGTAGGTCACGCCGGTGGAAGGGTTGCCCGGCACGCCGCCCACGGCGCCGATGCCGGCCTCGCGGAACGAGCGGCCGAGCAGCACGGCGCGGTGCGGCGGGCTGTGCATCCAGGCGTTCACGGTCGCCGCCGGCGTGGCCCTCGCGCCGATGCCCCACGCCAGCGTCTCACCGACGCTCCACGTGCAGCCGCTGCGGAGGTAGCCGTTCCGCTGCAGGCGGACGGTGAACGTCGCGCCGCTCAGCGACACGTGCGAGAAGTAGTTGCGCAGCACCATGTCGGACGCGTGGCGTCGCGCGGCGCGAATCAGGGACATGCGGGCGGTGAGCGGCGCGAGATGCCGCGCATGGCGCTGCACGTTGATCAGGCACAGCGTGGCTCCGGCGGGAGCCTTCAGAGAGCGCGTGCCGCGGCAGCCCTGTGCCTCGGCGACGTCGGAGCCCAGCGAGAGTGCTGCGACCATCAGAGCGATACCACCAGCAACCAGGCGCGCGCACGCACGCGTCGGCACCGCCACGAGGAACGTGTCCACAAGACCCCCCTGCCAGGAGTTCGTATGTGGCCGGTCCGTGTCCTCGGTCCGGTCGAGCCTACGCCTCGCTGGCTTCTCCCCCTCGTGGCGCAGGGACCCAAATTCCCGCAGACTGCATACTCGAAACCACAACTGATACTGAACGGTTGAAAGCGCTGAGCAAACGCCGCTCAAGCTTTCCGCCGGAACCGCCGTAGAGCCAAACAGGGGCCGTCGAAGCAGGTGGGGCGCACCGATGAGGCCCCGGCCGACCAGCCAGTGTCCTCTGGCTGCTTCTCAACCCGGTCGGGGCCTCATCCGTGCGCCCGCCTTGCGCAGCGGATGTTGCCCGTTCCCCGGGTTCCTGCCTATTGCCTATTTGTCGAGTATGCGGCTCAGCGCTGCGCGAGCTCGCGCAGGAACGGGTTCTCCGCCCGCTCCCGGCCGATCGTGGTGACCCCCATGTGGCCGGGGTACACGACCGTCTCGTCCGGCAGCCGCTCGACCAGGTCGGCGAGCGTGCTCATCAGCGTCTGCGTGTCCCCGCCCGGGAGGTCGGTGCGGCCGATCGAGCCCTGGAAGAGGACGTCGCCGGAGAACATCGCCTGCTCGGCCGGGATCGAGTAGGTGACGTGCCCGGGCGAGTGGCCCGGGGTGAAGAGGACGTCGATGTCGAAGCCGGCGAGCTGGAGCTTCTCGCCGCCGCTGACGAGCTCGTCCGCGTCGTAGGACTCGAACGGGCCGAAGCCGGGCCACGGGACGTAGCTCATGATGTCGGCGAGCACCTGCTTCTCGAGCTCCGGGCAGTAGACCGGGGCGCCGGTGTGGCGGGCGAGCGGGGCGACCGCGCCGACGTGGTCGAAGTGCGTGTGGGTGAGCAGGATCGCCTCGACGCTCAGGCCGAGGTCGTCGAGCCCCTCGATCAGGCGCTCGGCCTCCTCGCCTGGGTCGATCACGATCGCGGCCGTCTCCCCTTCGCGCGCGGCAAAGAAGCAGTTCTCGGCCACCGGCCCGACGGTGTAGCCGTGGACGTTCACTGCTTCGGCTTGCTGAACCGCTTGTACATCCAGCTGTCGAACCAGTAGCCGATCGGGATGTAGATCAGCATCGCGAACACGCACACGCCGATCGCCTGGCCGAGCGCGACGTCCTGCTGGAAGAGCCCGACCTGCGTGAGCACGAACAGCAGGCCGGCGGCCGCGGCGGCCCGCAGCGTGGCGCGCTGCCAGGTCGGCGGCTGGGCGAGCCGCTGCTGGCGGCGCTCCTTCGCGGTCGTCGTCTTCTTCGTCGTGGCGCCATCCGGCTTGCGGCCGGTGCGGCCGCGCGCCTCGATCGTGCCGGCGGCGTTGCCGCGGTGCTTGGAACGGCGCTTCTTGCGCTTCGTCTGGGCCACGTCTTCAGTCTATGTGGTCCTCGAGCGTGCGCCGGTTGCGCAACGGGACGTCGAGGCCCTCGAGCGCGACGGCCGGGGCGAGGCCGACGAGCTCGGCCCCCTGAACCCGTGTGTGCCGCGACACCGCCGCCACCACATCGGCCGCCGACGCGCGTGTGTGGTCCTCGATGTTGGTGGAGACCTGGACCAGGTCGCCGAGCTGGAGGCCGAGCGCGCGCACGCCCGGCAGCCCCTCGAGGCCGCCTTCGCGAATCAGCGCCGCGACCCGCCGCGCATCCTCGAGCGAGCCCTCGATCTCGACGTTGAAGGCGACCAGCGGCGGGCGGGCGGCGACGAGCGTCGCGCCGGCGGTGGGGTGCAGCCGTGGCGGGCCGTAGTCGGGGGCGAGGCCGGCCAGCGCGCCCGGCGCGCGCAGGCTCGCGCGGGTGCGGCCGCCCGCGAGCGTGCCGTACAGATAGACGGGCAGGCCGAGGTCGCGGCCGAGCCGGTGGGCGAGCAGCAGCGCCTCGGCGGTCGCCGCTCCCCGCTCCGCGTCGCTGCGGTGGACGACGGGCGCGACGTCCACCACGCCGACGCGCGGGTGCAGCCCCTCGTGCGCGGCCAGGTCGATCCGCTCGACCGCCTCGCGCGCGCCCTCGAGCAGCGCCTCGTGCAGCCGGCCCGGCTCTCCCGCGAGCGTGAAGACGCTGCGGTGGTGGTGCGGGTCGCTGTGGACGTCGAGCAGGCGCGCGCCACCGGTGACGAAGGCAGCGCCGATGGCGTCGAGCGTCTCGCGGTCGCGGCCCTCCGAGACGTTGGGGACGGCGAGGAGCAGGGTCGCTAGCCCACCGGGGCCGTCGCGACGATCCGCCACGGCGTCGCCGGGTCGTCGCCGAGCGCGAGCGTCCAGCGCTCGGTGAAGGTGGTGGCGCGGTCCTTCGAGCCCTCGAGCAGGGCGGCGGTGTCGCGGTCCTCGAGGTAACGGCGGCCGCTGAGCTCGGCCTCGACCGTGAAGGTGGGCGGCTCCGGCTCCAGAGCGACGATCCTGAGCGCCTGCAGGCGCGGGCCGCGGACGACGAGCCGGGTGCCCTCGCCACGCGGGTAGAGCAGCGCGTGCGCCGCCTCCGGCGTGGCTGCGCGCTCGAGCGCGTCGTCGGCGCCGTCGACCGCCTCCGCCCACGCGTCGACCGCGCGCCGCGCGGCCGCCTCCAGCACCGCGGGCGCGAAGCGCCCGTCGACCACCGAGAGATCGAGCGCCTGCGCGCGCCCGTCGCCCGCGTAGTCGACGTCGACGAGCTCGCCGATCTGGTCGTCGGGCGTGGCGTCCGCGACGGCGAGCTCGGTGACCGCCTCGTCGGTGAGGCGAGCGTCGTCGGACCACGGCGAGGCGACGATCGGGGCGTCGAGGTTGTGCGCGCCTTCGGCGTCCTGCTCGATCGAGAGCAGGATCCAGCGGTCGCCGCTGCGGCCGAGGGTCCAGTACTCCGCGAGCGTGGTGTTCTCGCTGTCGGAGTTGTTGCGGTTGATGACGGCGCCGCCACGGTCGATCACGACGTCGCGCAGCACCGCCTGCAGCCGCACCACGACGCGGTCCTCGTCGTCGTCCTCGCGGTTGGTGAGCCCGACGTACTCGACGGTGGGGCCCTGTCGGAGCTCGCACACGTTGTGCCAGCCCTTGCGGTCGAAATCGTCGAGCCGGCGCACCCACTCGGTCAGCAGATCGGGCCCGAGGTCGCGGGCGAGCGCGTCGCGGTCGCGGCCCGTCCACGCCGTGACGATGCGCTCGTGCATCTGCTTCGCCTCGGCCTTCACCTCGTCGGCCGCGAAGTACTCGTCGTCGCCGGCCGCCTCGGCGCTGGCGAGCTCGACCCGCGCCACCCGCTCGCGGCGGCGTTTGCGCACGCGGGCGGCCTTGAAGGCGCCGAAGGCCACGAACACGGCGATGATCACGAACACGACGAGCACGGTCCACGGGCTGCCTCCGCCCGCGCCGGCGCCGCCACCTCCTGAGAAGCCGCCGCCTCCCCCACCCCCGCCGCCGCCGCCGAAGCCGGACGAGCCGCCGCCCGGCGAGGCCAGCGAATCCACGGCGAGCAGCAGCCCGGCGAGGATCGTGATCCACAGCCCGGTGAGGAGGCGATAGCTGACGCGCGCGCGCATGGTCGGGCAATTATCGGGTAGCGCAACCTTGAACGCCGAAAACGAGGAGAGCGCACATGAAAGTTGCGAAGACAGCGAAGAAGAGCGCCAAGGGCTGGGCCGGCTACAAGGCCGCCAAGGGTGCAGGCAAGACCGTGAAGCGGAAGGCGAGCCGCGGGCCCTCGACGCGCGAGCGCGTGGCCAAGATCGCCGGCGCCGTCGGTATCACCGCCGCGATCGGGATCGTGCTCGCCAAGCTCGACCGCCGCAAGGCCGTCGGCAAGGTCAAGGGCGCGGCCTCGAGCGTCACCGGCAGCAAGGACTACGACGACGCCACGCTCGCCCACAAGGTCGAGACCGAGCTGTTCCGCCCCGCCGACGCGCCCAAGGGCCAGGTGTCGGTGAACGTCAACGACGGCGTGGTCGAGCTGCGCGGCGAGCTCCCCGACCAGAAGCAGATCGACGAGCTGGGCGAGAACGCCCGCAAGATCGGCGGCGTCAAGGACGTGCGCAACCTGCTGCACACCGGCACGAACGGCGGCTAGCACCACGCGGAATAACGAGGGAGGAGCAGCGTCTATGAGGACATGCTCAGCTACTCCTCCCTCTCCGCCGCGCTCGCGGACGAGCGCGAGCGCGCACTCCGCGAGAAGGCCCGCGACGCCTGGCGCCGCCAGCAGACCGGCCGGCTGCAGCTCCGCAACGCCACCTTCGCCGACGCCGCCGACCTCCACCGCCTCGCCCGCCTGGACTCCCAGCCTCGCCCGCCCGCCGGTCCTCTCGTCGTCGCGCTCGACGACGGCGTGATGGTGGCGGCCGTGGGTATCGAGAGCGGCAAGGCGATCGCCGACCCGTTCCGCTCCACCGCCGCGATCGTGGCGCTGCTGCGGCTGCGCGCCCGCGCCTCAGCGCCGCAGCGACGGCGGATCTTCGGGCGGTTCGCTCGCGTGCGCGGCGCGGCCGCCTGAGTTGCAGGCATCCGCGGCCAATGGGAGCATCGGACCGCTTCATGTCCTCGCTCCCCATGCGTGAGCCGCAGTGGCGCCGGCCCAGGCCCGGGCGGCGCCCCGGCACGGCCGGGCCCGCCCCCCTCGCGCCGGTCCTCGAGCTCCAGCGGATGGCCGGCAACCGAGCGGTCACCGCCCTCCTCGCCCGCGACCCGAAGCCGAAGACGCCGGAGAAGAAGAAGGACCCGCCGAAGCAGAGCTACGTGGCGATCAGCGGAATGGACCCGATCGTCTTCGAATCGGCCCAGCTCGGGGGAAGGCCCAGCCTGTCGGGAGCGCGCCGCCGCGGCGAGCGGGAAGCCCCGGCGCCCGCGGTGCCGGAGGTCGCCATCACGACGATCCAAGACGACCACTCCAGCGATCTGTTCAAGCGATCCCTCCAGGGCCAGCCCTTCTCGGCGGAGATCGTGTTCGTCAAGGACGGCAAGCCGTACATGAAGATCAAGCTCACCAACGCCCTGATCAGCTCCTACAGCGTGAGCGGTCACGGCGGCGGCCCGGACACGAGGCCGCTGGAGTCCTGGACGCTCAACGCCGACAAGATCGAGTACGAGACGTTCGGCGGGGGCGCCCCCGCCGCGGGCGGGAACTGAGCCACGCGGCTACACTCGGCGACGCCTCCGCCGGAGTAGCTCAGTCGGTTAGAGCAGCGGAATCATAATCCGCGTGTCGGGGGTTCGAGTCCCTCCTCCGGCATGAGAAGTGCCTGCAAATCGCGCACTTCTGTCTCCGACGGGACACGCGGAATGATTCCGCGTGTCCCGGCTTCGAGCCACCGAATTCGGCTCTGCGCCGTGACCGTTTGCGTCGGGGGCGTGCAGAAATGTCCCCCCCGGCCGCGACGCTCAGGGCCGCCGCTCGCCGCTGGGCGCGAGCACCCACCAATAGCCACCGTTCAGGTTGACGTTGTGCCACAGCACCTGCCCCGGCCCTTCCTGGGCGTAGAAGTAGAGCGGTTTGCCGGCGTAGGTCACCTGCCGTGAGCCGTCACGTCGCTTGAGCGTGCCGAGCAGCCCGGACCTGACGCCCGCGCCCGCTACGGGGTCGCCGGCGGTGTGCACGGGCGGCCACGCCTTCACACACTCGCCGTAACACACGGACCTGCCATTCCCATCCCGCTCGAAGGCGTAGATCGCCTGCTTCCTCGCGTCGAACAGCATGGTGCCGAAGTCCGATTCGTCCACGATCAGCTTGGTTCCCTTCCGGTTCTTCGCCGTGCCCGCGACCGTCGTCGTGGGTGTCGCGCCCGGTCGAGGCGACGATGCGCTCTGAGGCGCGCCCGCCGCCTGCATCTCGTCTTCGCCGCCACAAGCGGAGAGCACCAGAAGCCCGGCCGTCATCGCAATGGCGAGGCACGCCGTCACCTCTGCACCTGCCGGCGCATCCGCACCGCAGGGCCGAACCGCGTCTCGGCGGCGCCGATCAGCTCGAAGCCGACCTTCTCGTAGAAAGCCTGAGCCGGTCCGGCGATCACCTCCAGACCTGCGGCGCCCTCGCGCGCCGCGCGCGCTACGGCAGCTTCGACGAGCAACCGTCCCACGCCGTGGTGCATGTGCCGCGGCTCGACGAACAGACCGTCGAGCTCGTGGATCGCGGCGCCGCGTGGGATCACGACCGAAAAGCCGATCGGCCGGTCGTCGCCGGCCACGGCGACCCGTACCCAGCCGCTGTCGACGAAGGCCGGCGGAAGGACGATCGCGTCCGGATGGGCCGCGAGCTGCTCGCGATACGCCGACCAGGCGTCCGAGGCTCGGCGCTGCAGCGCCTCGAGTGGCGCGCGCTCCGCCATCGTCGCGGCACGGATGTTCAGCGTGGTGGGCACGGCGGCAGCTCGTCTAGCGCAGCCGCTTGCGTAGGAGCAGGCTCGCGTGCCCGACCGGATAGTCGGCAAGCTCGCCCACCGTCTCGAATCCGAGCCGCCGATAGAACTCGGGGGCTTGGAAGCTGTGGGTCGTGAGCGCCAGCTGATCGCAGGCGCGCGCCCGCGCCTCGGACTCGACCGCCATCAGCAGTCGCCGTCCCAGGCCACCGTGCCGCACGTCTTCGCGCACCCACAGCCGCTCGACCCAGCAGGTCCCACCCCACGTCCACCCCTGCACGCCGGCCATCAGCGCGCCGGCCTCGTCGTGCAGCGCGGCGGCGAAGTCGCGGGCATCGCGGATCCCTGTTGCGTCGAAGTTGAACTCATCGAGCTCCTTCTCCAGGCGGCCCGCGAGCGCGTCATCCGGTCCGTCGACGAGCCGGATGTCAGCGGGCGCCCTGGTTGTCGAGTCAGTCATGGCTCGATGATCTGCGTGCCCTGGGCGCTGGCGAGTCGCCAGCGCGTGTCGGTCCCGCGGATGAAGACGTGGGTGTAGCGGCTGGAGGCGGTGAAGGCGGCTCCGGCGAATGAGCCGGACATCCGCGTGCGGCCGACGAGAATCGCCGTATCGCCGTAGTCCCGGGTGGCCCGCTCGATGAGCTCGACGCTGTCGAACTCGAGAACCCGTTCGTCCAGCGCGCTCGTGAGCGCCGCCCGGTCGGCGACGGCTCCACTCATGACGTCGACGATCAGGAAGCGCTCGTCGAGGAGCGGCTCGAGCCGACCGACGTCGCTGGCGGTGAGGGCCTCGAAGAACTCATCGTCGACCTGCTCGGGGGAGGTGTGATCTCGCATGGTGCACTCCAGTGTCCGGGGAGGGTCGAACCGTTACACCCGCCGCGTCCCTCGACTCGCGCAACGCGGACTGGCGATGCGCGGCGCGTCAGGCCGTCACGCCGCGATCGCGCGGCCGAACCGCGCGCGGAGCTTCCATGCGGCGGTAGAGGATCGCCAGCGAGGTCCCGGTGGCGACCAGACCACCGAGATACAGCCAGCTCATCGGGTTCCGCTCGTCGAACTCGCCGGAGGCCCGGGCAGCGGCGACGAGCAGCAGGCCGCACGCGACGAAGAATGTCTGCGCGAGCAGCTTCCACGCGCTCCAACGTATGTCGCGCGACAGCACGAGCGCGCCCACGCCGACCTGCACCGTGAAGCTGGCGAGCACCCGCGCGGTGAGCGGAGTGAGCGGCCACGGCCAGATGTCGATGGCGACCCGCGGGACAACGAAGAACAGCAGCCCGCCCGCTAGTGCCCCCACAGCGAACACACGCGCGGCCAGCTGCGCGCCACGCGGTACCTCGGCGTCGTCGGCCTCACGTACACGCGGATCGGTGGGCTGGTTGCGGCGCCACAGGAAGAACACCGCGAACGGGGACACGATGTAGACGATGGTCCAGCCGTAGAAGGCGATCGCCGCGAGCGTCGGCGCGTCCCCGTGATTCAGCAGGTCCCAGTGGATGACCGTCGCGATCAGCATCAGCCCCGCGAACACCGACGCTCCCAGCACGCCCGGCGACGACGGATGCCACCTTTCGGCGCGGAATGTGCGCCAGAAGAAGTACGCGCCCGCACCGTACCCGGAGCCCAGAAACATCGCCATCATCTGGGACTTGATCCCCCACGCCCACAGGTCCGGCGTGCGGCTGGGGAGAAGCCACAGCACGACCACGGCGGGGAGGAGGATGATGAAGACGACGAGCGCGGCCCAGCGGGTCGCGGGCAGCACGCGATCGTCGCGGGTCATCGCGCTGCGCGCACGCCGCGCTTGGCGAGCGCCCCGTTGAGCAGGAGCAGCAGCGTCTTGTTCGGCGGCGCGACGTAGCCCGTTTCAGTGTGCGGGGCGTAGCGCATCGCACCGTTGTCGCCGACCGTGAGCCAACCCGTGTACTGGCGTGTCCGGAGCCCGATCAGCTTCGAGCGGTAGCTGTGGCCGAGCAGCCCGGCGCGCCGGCCGCCCGGAGGCGGCGGCCACGCGGCGCTCAGCACGAGCCCGGCTGCGTCTTCGGCGACGACGGCGACCGGCAACACGATCGGCCGGCCGTCGGCGCCTGCGAAGCCCACGAGCGTGTGCGCCGTGGCGCGCAGCCGCTTGGCAACGCGGCCGACGTCGACCCGCGGACCCACGCCCTTCCCCGGAGCGCCCTGCGGCTCCGGCGGCTCCGGCAGTGGCTCCCCACTCACCACCGGCGAGCCCGCGCAGTCGAGCGTCGCCCAAGTCGACAGCCGGTCGACATCGATCCAAACCGGCACGCGCGAGCGGTAGTACTCGCGCAGCCAGCGATCCCAGAACGGGCCGGTTCGCCCCTCCCCCAGGTACTGGATCGCTTGCCGCTCCACGTGGGCGCGTTCGGCGGCAGACGGCTGCTCGACCACGGTCGCGCTGCCCTGGAGCAGCGCGTACAGCGTCCCTTGTGCGGTCCCATGCTCGCGCGCGTGGAACGCCATGCAGACGCGAGGATCGCGGGCGATCCGCTCGAGCTTCTTGCTGAAGCCCAGCGACGTCGTGAAACCGATCCTCCCGCGCTCGCGGTCGCGCAATCCGATCGGCGCCACCGCCTGGACGACGACCCCGCCCGCCGGAGTGCGGTAGCCGAGTGCGCCAGTCAGATCGCCGGCGAGCACCTGATCGACTGCGTCATCCCAGCTCATGCCAGGAATTCCACGAGGTCGGCGTTGAAGCGCTCGTCGACCTCGACCTCAGGGATGTGGCCGACACCCTCGTAGACGATCAGCCGCGCGCCCGCGATGTGCTCGGCCAGCAAGCGCCCGTTCGCGAGCGGCACGAGCGGGTCGGCGTCGCCGTGCAGTACGAGCGTCGGCACGTCGATCTCGCCCAGCCGGGCCGAGACGTCGTGCGCGCGGCACGCCTCGAGCTGGCGCAGATAGCCGTCGACGCGCATCGGACGATGGCGCGCGATCTCCACGAACTCATCGATCGCGTCCGGGTGGCGCTCGGCGAAGCCCGGGCCTGCGACCAGCGAGCAGACGCGCCAGGCGCCCTCGCCGGACTCGACGGCCTCGCCGCCCGGCATCAGCGCCCGCATTATCCGCGGCGACGTCGGTACGTGCGTGGGGCCGCCGGCGGAGGTGACCACGCGCACGAGCCGTTCGACGAACGCCGGACGTGCGAGCGCCATCTCGAGCGCGATGAAACCGCCCATCGAGATCCCCACCAGCGCGGCGCGCTCGATGCCGAGCTCGTCGGATAGCGAGAACACGTCCTCGGCAAGGTCGCGGATCACGTACGGCCCCGCGGCTGGGTCACTGTCCCCCACGTCGCGGTAGTCGAGCGCGAGACAGCGAAAGCGCTCGCCGAGGACGGGCAGCTGGCGATACCACCCCTGACGCTTGGCGCCGATCCCGCACAGCAGCAGCACCGTGCGAGCAGGTTCCGGTGGCGAGACCTCCTCGTAGGCGAGTCGGCGATCGCCCACCACCACGAACCGCGGCGGCGCGAACTCCAGCGTCACGGGAGACGCTCGGTCGCGCATGTCGTCCTCATGCCGTTGCAGTCCGCGCAACGCGTCTCGCGTTACACGGCTCGAGGCGAGGCGGATTCCTGCGCAGACGACGCAGGCGCGGCGCACATGTCCCCTTTCCGGTCCCCCATCCCCTTCAAACCCAGCTGCAGAGCCAAAGCGCAGCGGAATCATATCCGCGTGTCGGGGGTTCGAGTCCCTCCTCCGGCATTACGGTTCAGAGCCAAACTCCGCTCTGCAGAGCCAATACACGCGGATTTGCGCTGAGGCGCTCCGACCCCAGCGAACGCCTACGAACGCCTCGGGGGCGCGCATTAATGTCCCCCCACATAGCGCATCTTGGTGTTGGTCGACCAGACGTCGCGGCCGCCCCGGCGGCGCGGGGCGCCGGCGGTGAGCTCGAGGCGGCGCATCTTCTTGGTCGTCAGGGAGGGTTGGGCGAACGCGTAGTCCTCGCCGCGGGTGAGCAGGCACCAGAACAGGCAGGCGAGCTTGCGCGCTGGAGGCGACGATCGCGATGGAGTGTCCGCGCTTGGCTTTGATGCGGGCGCAGAACGCGGCGATCGGTCCGGGCTGGCGGACGGTTGATCAGCACGCTTCCACGAGCGCGTGCCGGGCGCTGTTTGAGCCTTGCTTTGAAATGTGGCCGTGGTTGGCGGGCCCGGCGCCGGACTGGCGGACTTTCGGGTCCAGGCCGGGGTAGGCGGTCAGCTTGCGCCGATCGGGGAAGCGGCGGATGTCGCCGACGGCGGCCCTGAAGGTCGCCGCAACGATGACGTTGACGCCGGGGACGGTCATCAGCCGCTTGACCTCAGGCCAGCCCAGCGCGTCGGCGGCGACGAGCTGATCGACCTGGGCGATCTCGGTGTCGAGGAAGTCGACCTGGCGCAGACCGGCGTCGACGGTCTCGCGCTCGCAGATCGCCAGCTGCTGCTCGGCCAGCCATTGGCGTCCTTTGACTCCGAAGAGGTCGGCGGCGGGCGGTCGGTCTTTGAGGTTGCGCATCAACACCGCGTGGATCTCGTTCTTGGCCCGCGAGCGCGCCCGGACCAGCTGCGCGCGACGCGCCAACCGGCGGCGGCATCACCCTGACGCGCTCATCCGGAGCCCAGACCCCGTCGAGCTCGCCCGCCCAGAGCAGCTTGGCCAAGGTGCGGGCGTCGAGCCGGTCGGTCTTGGCGCGCGCCTGCCGGATCCCGGTGTCGTTCGGTGAGACGACGATCACCCGCGCCACGTGCGCCTCGAGGATCCGCGCGATCGCCCACGCGTTGCCGGTCACCTCCAACGCGACCCAGTCGCCACGGTCCAGGCTCTGCGCGAACAGCTCCAACGTCTCCGGGCGCGTCTCGATCCGACCCGCCGAACGCAGCCGACCCTCCTCCACGATCGCCACCTCACAGAAGTCGCGATGCACATCCAGCGCTACCGCTCGCACCCGTCCCCCCTCGCTCGACGTCGACATGGGGGAGAACTGGTGGGCAAACGACATCGACGGATCCGCGCTCGCAGCGCAACCAGGCAAGTCGCAGGAGCGGCCACTGAAAAGCCCGGGCTCGAAGCCCATCGCGCAAAGCGGCCTGCCCAACCTGCGTTCTCCCAAAAGGCCCCTGTCCCAGTCAGCCGAACCTAAGCCGCCGACCGGATGACACCGACGCCTTCACCGAGCAGTTTCATGCCGCGAAACAGAGCAGTCGCCGCCCCTGACAGCTTCGCTGCTGCTCGTCGTCCAAAGCGGCAGGGTGTCGGTCTAGGCCGGTGCGACGGCGGTCCTCGCGCGCGAGGGGACGGTCGCGGTGGAGGCGAACCCGCGGGCGATTAGCCAGATGCCGAACGTCAGCTCGAACAATCCACCGGGGATGGCGGCGACGATCCCGGCGCCCGCGACGCCGAACAGCTCCAGCAGGTTGCCCGCGGCGAAGCACGCGTAGCCGATGAAGCCCCAGACAGCTAACCAACGCGGAACGAGTCCGGTGCGGAAGAGCAGAGCGCAGAAGAAGAGGCTTCCGATACCGAGCCCGGCCTCGGCGACGCTGTAGAAAGCGGCATTCGCGTTGATGGCGGCGGAGCCGGTGAGGACGATGAGGCTCACGACACCGATGGCCAGGACGACGCCCTCGAAGATCCGCGTGCCCAGATAGCCCGCGGCTATGGCCTTGTTGTGGGGTCGCAGGATCGGGAGCGTCAGGACACCGATGGCGATCACGAATGCGGAGTTGAGCAGCATCAGCGCGATGCCGGCGACGAACAACGCGGTGGAGCTGCTGCGGTCATCGGAGTCGACGATGCCCGTCGCTATGAGGTTGCCTACGCCATATGCCAAGTAGCCCGCAAGGAAGAGGACGCCAACGATTCGGGCGGTCCGACGCACGCTGGAGTCCGGGCGAACGACTGGCGGGGATGTCGTGTGGTTGGAGGCGGGTCTCAGGTCCGCAATGGCCATGGTCAGTCATCCAGTCCGCACGCAGGTGCGACGTGTTGCGTCGGAAGTGGATGGTGCCCGGCAGCTGCCAGCGGCGCTTTTGACTACTACCACGAGCCACGCTACACCCGACACCCGCTGATCGCCAGTCCTCTGCTGCGTTCCTGCGCCGGGGAAGTCCCGGGCGTGCGTCTTGACGTGCACAGCGCGCTGCTGCATTCGCCCGCGGCGCGGCTCGAGAAAGCCGTCCGGGCGAGGCGCCGGCCGCTGCGTGAACGGCCGAAGAGGATGGCGGGCGCGCCGGTCGTGGCGGGAGGAGGCTCGGGGCGTTGTCGACTCCCGAGGAGGGATCATGCCCGAGCTATTGCTCGATGACCGCCGGCCGCCGTCGCTCGCCCGCCACCCTGTCGGCGTTCCATGCCGGTCGGCCGCCGCGCAACAAAGGGATGCGCTACCCCGCAGATCCGCCGACGATCGAGGAGATCGTCAGCGTGATGCGCCACGCTGGTGACGGCGTCCACGGCCTCCGGCTGCGCGGGTTGATCGTCGTGCTCTGGCGCGCTGGCCTGCGGATCTGCGAGGCGCTCGCGCTCGCCGAGGACGACCGCGATCCGCGGCGCGGGACGCTGCTGGTGCGGCGCGGCAAGGGCGGCCGGCGCCGCGAGGTGGGGATGGACGACTGGGCCTGGGAGCAACTCGCGCCCTGGCTGGACGTGCGCGTCGAGCTGCCGGTCGGCCCACTGTTCTGCGTCGTCACCGGTCCGACCCGCGGACGGCCGTGGACCGCCGGCGCCGCGCGCTCGGAACTGCGCCGCGTCGCCCGCGAGGCCGGGGTGCGTCGGCGCTTCGCGCCGCACCAGTTGCGGCACGCGCATGCCGTCGAGATGGCCCGGCGAAGGCGTGCCGCTGATCGTCATCCAACGCCAGCTCGGGCACACCAACCTCGGGATCACCTCGATCTATCTGCAGGGCATCGACGACACCGAGATCATCGACCGTCCATGCCCGCCGCGCGCCTATGGTCCCCGTAGACGGCCCGCTTCGGCGCTAACGCGTCGACCGGCGGCGGGAAAGCCGCGCCGCGCCCGCCGCCGGTCCTCGTCGAGGTCGCCGGCCCATGAACCGGGTAGCGAGCGACTCGCAGAATGCTCCTTTCATCACCATGGAGCGGTGCGCGCGGCGCACCGACCGCGCGAAGGAGCACTCACGCTGCGAGTCTCCGGACTGCTCCTGGCAGGCGAGAGCGACAGCGCCGGTTCACGCGGAGGCGGCGGAGTGCCGCCTCCCAGCGCGGGCGACCTAGGCGGGTGCGACGGCGGGCACAGCGGGCGCGCGGTCCTAGCGAGCTCCCGGTTGCAGGATCGGCGACGACGGCCTGAAGCCCTTGAACGTGCAATAGACGCCGAGGAAGAGCTCCCAGAGGAACTCCGGGATCGTCGCGAGGCCCTGAAGCGAGCGCAGGGCATCGCTCGGATCGTTGCCGGTGAACATGATGGCCGTCCCCGTCACGATGAGCAGCGGCCCGCCGATCAGACCGAGCCACGCGGCCTGTCGCGGCACGAGTTCGGAGCGGTACATCAGGTAGCCGAGGATCAGCCCGTTCCCCCAGCCGACGACCCAGCCGGGGCCGAGCAGGAACGTCCAGTCCTTGATCGCCGCGAGCGTGTAGGCAACCGTGCCCTCGGACGGACCGGCGACCTGGTTGCGCAGCGTGACGATGGCGAGCACGGAGAGAATGCCGACGAGGATGAACGTGCACTCGACGATCCGCGCGGTCACGTAGCCGAGCGCCAACTCCTCGTTCATTCGCCGGACGATCGGGAAGATCACGACCGCGGTGCCGATGTTCGCGATGATCAGCAGCAACTCCAGCAGGGCGCCGAACAAGACCTGCGTGTCGTGTCCGGCCCCGGCGACGTAGGCGACGGGATGGTCGAGGACGGGCTGGTAGAGCGCCAGCGCCGGGATCGACGTGACGTACGTGGTGAGGTAGAGCACCCCGAACACGCGGGCTCTCTTCTGGTCCAGCGACACCTTGAATCTCCTTCTCGGCGGTGGCAGCGGGGCCGGATCCCACGCCACGTTGAGCGAGTCCGAACGCGGAACGCCTTACGGGCGCGACTATCTAGGAGCGCACAGCCGTGGGGCAACTCTTGGGTAGTCAGCGGCGGTTGCTTCCGCGGTCTCTGGTCCGGAACCTGACGAGCAGTCCCGGCGATACGCACCGCGCTGTCGCAAAGAGGCACACGCGATAGTGCGGGCGATTCCGCGCCGGCTATCGCAATCGCGCGCGTCACGATGGCGCCGGCCCTGCGTGACGACCGCTGGTCGTGGTCCAAAGCGATGGTCGGCGTCGCAGGCGTCGGGCGACGGCGCGGGCGGTCTAGATTGTCGACGCCAGGGACGGTGACGGCCAATCGCCGGCGAGACGTGCACGCGCTGCATCGACTCGCAGTTCTGCCGGTACGAGAGACGGGCGCCCTCGATCGCGATCCGCTTGCGCAAGCGTTCCGCCGCCTGATCGACGGTCACACTCTCTACGGTCGGCTCGATCGGTCGCCTGGCCGCCTCGTCAGCCTGCAGACGCCTCACCGCCTGCTCAGCCTGCGCGCGCGTGAGCCCGTCCGAACCGCCTCGGGGTGCGCTTCACGCCTAGCCGGCGGTTCACCCGCTGCCTGTCCGGCGTGCGCCAGCTCGCCTACGCGGCCGCCTGAGCACCCGCGCGTGATGCGCTAGCTGGCGATGACCTCGTAGAGCGCCGGGTGCGCGCGGTGGTGCGTCGCTGTCGCGGCCCGTTGGAACTCCGGCCGCTGCAGCGCGGCCTGGAAATCCTGCGGGCTGCGCCACGGCGCGACATTGATGCACCGGAAGCGGGCGCCGGGGGCGAGGCTGCGATAGAGGCGGGTACCGAGGTAGCCGTCTGCGCATCGCAGGGCGTCGCGGGCCCGGTCCCAACTCGCGAGGTACTCGTCGTCCTCGCCGTCGGGAACCTCGAAGGGGTTGATCAGCACGACCGCGGCCTCGGCGGTCCGCGGGTCGGCTGGCGGACGGCGTCGTACAGCGACGGGTGCGGCTTCCCGGGCAGGTCGCGGGGGAAGGCGGGGTCCTGCACCGCCGTCTGCCATGCCTGCACCGAGTTCACCTCCGCGACGTTGACGAAGCGGAACTCGGCCTGCGGCGCGACGCTGCGATGAAGCGCTGTGGCGGCGTAGCCGTCGCGCTCGGCGAGGAAATCGCGCGCTCTCTGCCAACCGGCGATGAACTCGTCGTCGACCGCCTTGGGCACCTCGAAGACGTTGATCAGCGTGGGCACCGGCGGACGATCCTAAGACGGTGGCGGGCCGCGGTTCAAGGGTCGGGTCGCGGCTCTGACGCGACAGCTTGACGACGCTGAACGGCTCCGAAGAGGATCGGCGCGAACACCACCTGCACGCGACACGCGGCGAGGAGGATGAGAACCTTGAGCAGCTCAGCGACGACCAGCGCACGCGCTCAAACCGCGATCGCCGCCGCCGGAGCGGTCTACGTCCTGGCGTGGATCGCCGGGCTGTTGATGGCACCCGCGGCACCGGACCCGACGGCCTCGGACGGCGTGGTCAACTCGTTCTTCGCCGAGAACCAGGCGGCGACGCTCCTGCAGGCGCTGACCGTCCACGGTGTCGCGGGCATCGCGCTCGCCGTGCTGGTGCTCTCGCTCGCCCGCTGTCTGGCAGGCGATCGGGACGACGGCACACGCATCGTGTTCCTCGTGACCGGCCTCGGGGCAGCCGCCGTCTCGCTCGCTCAGCTCGCCATCGAGATCGCCCTGAACCGGCACGTCGCCGGCAGCGGCAGTGCGGGCACCACGGCCTCGCTGTTCCACGCGGTCAACGTCGCCGACACCGTCAAGCTGGCACTGCTCGGCATCGCGATCGCCGCCGCGACCCGGCTCGCCGCCCGCGCCGCCGCCTTGCCGCGCTGGCTGCGGACGCTCGGCTACGTCCTGATCATCGGCGGTCTCGCGTCCATCGTCGACTCCGACGCACTGACCGGATTGCTGACCGCATCCCTGTTCCTGCTGCTGTTTGGACGGGCGCCGTCAGCGTCGTCAGCGCGCGACACCTCGGCCGCCAGACCGGACGCGCCGCTCTTGCCGACCACTGACGAGACACGCATCAACCGCAGGGCTCCAGCCCTCCGAGTGAGGGCCAGTAGGCGGAGTCGTGCGCGGGCGCGCGATGAGTGGCCGGCGGGTCAAGCCGGCCATCGACCGCTCGGGCGCCTTGGCCTCTGCCAGCTGGCAGTCGAGGCCCGTCACCGGGCCTCGCGGCCTCAGTGGTTGGACTGCCGACGCTCCTCCCAGCCGAGGAGTGGCACGCAGTCGTCGCGGACGTTATGGTCGGCTAGGCCTCGCCCCCGAAACCGGCGGGGCAGGTCATATAAGGCGTTCCTCGGCCTGTACCTCACCTTCAAGGGCTTCAACATGGCGTCGCCCGCGTTCGACGGACGCCGCGATACCTACGGCGACGCCGATCGGGCGATCGCCGGTTCCTGACGGCTCGCGCCACCTGTTTCCGAATGGAGGACCGCGGCATGGATATTCACCAGTCGCCCGACTTTGCCCCAGCGTCGCCGCCCAGCGAGGGTCCGCGGCCGCCGGTTGTCCGCGGCAGCGGCATCGTGCGCCGCTACGGCGAGGGCGACACGGCGGTCGATGCGCTGCGTGGTGTGTCCGTGGACATCGTCGAGGGGCGGTTGACCGCGGTGATGGGTCCGTCGGGCTCGGGCAAGTCGACGCTGATGCACATCCTCGCCGGGCTCGACCGGCCGACGTCGGGCGAGGTGTCGATTGCCGGCGTGGAGATCACGACGCTCGACGACACGGAGCTGACGAAGCTGCGCCGCGACCACATCGGGTTCATCTTCCAGTTCTTCAACCTGCTGCCGATGCTCACCGCGGCCGAGAACATCGCGTTGCCGCTCAAGCTCGCCGGCGGCACGCCGGACCGGGAGTGGCTGGACGAGCTGATCGACAAGGTCGGGCTCGGTGACCGGCTCACGCACCGCCCCGCGGAGCTCTCGGGCGGCCAGCAGCAGCGCGTAGCCGTCGCGCGGGCGCTTGTCTCGCGCCCGAGCGTGATGTTCGCCGACGAGCCGACGGGCAACCTCGACTCGACCACCGGCGGAGAGATCCTCGCGTTGCTGCGCGAGACCGTCGACTCGCTCGGCCAGACCACGGTGATGGTCACGCATGACGCGCAGGCCGCGGCGATCGCCGATCGCGTGCTGTTCCTGGCCGACGGGCGGATCGTTCGCGACGTCGGCCGCTCGACCGCGCACGAGATCCTGGGGACGCTCGAGGAGATGACGGGGCGATGATCGCGGTCGCGCTGAAGGGCATCGCCGGCCGGAAGGTCCGCGCTCTGCTGACGGCGTTGGCGATCGTGATCGGCGTGACGATGGTCAGCGGCACGCTCGTCCTGACCGACACGATCCAGAAGGGGTTCGACAACGTCTTCGGCGCGTCCTATGACCAGACCGACGCGGTGATCGCCGGCAAGGAGATCGTCAAGGGCTCCGAGAGCGGAGCCGCCACCGTTCCCGCCTCGCTGCTCGCGAAGGTACGCGCGCTGCCCGACGTCCAGGCGGCTGGCGGCACGCTCGCGCCGATCCCGTCGAACCGCGCCGAGATCTTCGGCCGCGACGGCAAGGCCGTCGGCTCGGGCGGCGCACCCCAGTTCGGACTCGGCAACGACGCCTCGCTGCCGCAGTTCAGCCCGCTCAAGCTCAAGACCGGTCAGTGGCCTCAAGGGCCAGAGCAGGTCGCCATCGACACTGACACGGCAGCCGCGCAGAACTTCAAAGTCGGCGACACGGTCACCGTCGCCACGCTCGGAGCCCGGCACCGCTACACGGTGACCGGCATCGCCACCTTCGGAGGACTCAATTCGCTCGGCAGCGCCACGATGGCGATCTGGGACCTCCCGACCGCCCAGACGCTGCTGGACAAGCGGGGCCGCTTCGACGGCATCTCGATTGCCGCCAAGGACGGCACCTCATCGGCGGACCTCATCCGCGCCGTCAGGCCGCTGATCCCGGCCAGCCTCGAAGTCAAGAACTCACAGCAGCAAGCAGCAGCCGACGCTAAGGACACGAACGTCATCGTCAAAGCCATCCGCTACTTCCTGCTGGGGTTCGGCGCCATCGCGCTGTTGGTCGGCGCATTCGTGATCTTCAACACCCTGTCGATCACAGTCGCGCAGCGCACACGCGAGTTCGCCACGCTGCGAACGCTCGGAGCCTCGCGCAAGCAGGTCCTGCGCTCGGTCGTCATCGAAGGCTTCGTGATCGGACTGCTGGCCTCGGTGATCGGGCTGTTCGCCGGGTTCGGGCTCGCCAAGCTACTGTCTGCGATCGGCGGCGATCTCCCCGAGGCGGGGATGGTGTTCGCGCTGCGCACGGTGCTCGTCTCGCTCGCGCTCGGGACCGTGATCACCGTGCTGGCGAGCGTCGTGCCGGCCCGCCGCGCCACGCGGGTCCCGCCCATCGCAGCGGTCCGCGAGGGCGCGACCCTCCCCCCTTCGCGCTTCGCCGCCCACTCGCTCAAGACCGCCGTCGCCGTGAGCGTCACAGCGGTCGTCGCGATCTGCGTCGGCGTCTTCGCAAGCGGGATCGGGACGCTCGCGGTGGTCCTGCTGCTCGGCATCGGGATCCTGGGCCTGTTCGTGGGCGTGGCCTTCGCCGCCCCGCACATGGTCACGCCACTCACCCGCCTGGTCGGCTTGCCGGCACGCCGCAGCGGCGGCATCGCGGGCGAGCTCGCCAACGCCAACTCCGTGCGCAATCCCAGCCGCACCGCCTCGACGGCCGCCGCGCTGATGATCGGACTCACGCTCGTAACCGTCGTCGCGGTCCTGGGCGCCGGCATGCGCAACACGGTCGAGTCGGCCGTGACCGACCAGGTCACCGCCGCTTACATCCTCAACGGCAACGACGGCGAGCCGTTCGAGGCCGCCGAGGGCGACGCGCTCGCCCGTGTCCCCGGGGTGACCGCCGCCTCACACGTGCGCGTCGACAAGGCGCTCGTGGCGGGCAAGGAGCAGGACGTCACCGGCGTGGACCCGGCGACGATCGCCCGCTTCTACCGCTTCGACTGGACCGACGGCTCCGATGCCGCCCTCGCCCGGCTCGGCAGCGGCGGTGCGCTCGTGACGCAGACCTACGCGGATGACCACGACCTGAAGGTCGGCGACCCGCTGCCGATCCAGACCGCGTCGGGTGACAAGCTCCGCGTCGCCGTCGGCGGCATCTACGACCCCCCCGAGATCGAGCAGATGCTCGGCCCGATCTCCATCGGCCGGCAGGCGTTCGACAAGGCGTTCCCGCAGCCCAAGAACCGGTTCACGTTCCTCGATGCCGGGGCCAACGCCAACCAGGCGCTCGACGCGGCGTCAGCCGACTTCAGCGACGCCGACGTCCACACCGGCGCCGCCTTCGCGAACGACTACACGAAGGGTTTCGCCAGCTTCCTCAACTTCCTCTACGTGCTGCTCGCGTTCTCGGTCGTCGTGAGCTTGTTCGGCATGGTCAACACGCTCGTACTCAGCGTGTTCGAACGCACACGGGAACTCGGGATGCTGCGGACGATCGGGATGACCCGCCGGCAGGCGCGCCGGATGATCCGCCACGAAAGCGTGATCACCGCACTCATCGGCGCCGCCCTCGGGCTCCCACTCGGCATCTTTCTCGCCGGCCTGGTCACCCAGGCGCTCTCGCAATACGACATCGCCTTCTCGATCCCGATACCCCAGCTCGTCGCGTTCACGATCGTCGCCATCCTCGCCGGCCTCGCTGCGGCGATCCTGCCGGCCCGCCGCGCGTCACGGCTCAACGTCCTGGACGCACTGCACTACGAGTGACGGCGCCTCCCGAAGCCACCTGGGACTGCATCGTCGTCGGGGCAGGCCCCGCGGGTCTCAACGCGGCGCTCGTGCTCGGCCGCGCCCGCTGGCGCGTCCTGGTCCTCGACGACGGCTCGCCACGCAACTACGCGACCCACGAGATGCACGGCGTCCTCGGACACGAGGGGCTGGACCCCGCGGAGCTGCGCGCCCGCGGCCGCGCCGAACTGTCGGGCTACGGCGTGGAAGTCGCGCCCCTCGAGGTCGAACGCGCAGAGCTCCTCGACGGCACCCTCCGGGTCACATCCCCGGGTCGTACCGCAACGGCGCGGACGCTGCTCCTGGCCACCGGGATGCTCGATGAACTGCCCAAGATCCCAGGCTTCGAGGAAGTGTGGGGCACCAGCGCGCACACCTGCCCGTATTGCGACGGCTTCGAGCACCGCGACGAGCGCCTCGCCGTCCTTGCCGCCGGCGACCGCGCCGAGCACCTCGCGGTGCTGCTCCGCCAGTGGTCCGACGACGTCATCTTGCTCAGCAACGGCCCACACAACCTCGCCGCCGAGCAGCTCGCACGTGTGCAGGCGGTCGGCATCCCCGTCATCGAGTCACCCGTCATCGAACTGGACAGCCACGACGGGCGCCTTCGCCACGTGCGGATGGCCGATGGCGAGACGCTCGACCGCGACGCGCTGTTCTTCTACGTCGGCTGGCGACTCCGCACCGACCTCGCCCGCACGCTCAGATGCGAGCTGCGCGACGACGGGTCCATCGCCGTCGACGCCAATCAGGCGACGACCGTCGACCGCGTCTACGCCGCAGGCAACGCGTCCGACCCCCGAGCGCTGGTGCCCGCAGCCGCCGGCAGTGGAACCACGGCGGCGGTGGCGATCAACACCCGGCTTAGATTCGAAGAGGCTGACCGCGCCGTTGCTCGCGCCTCGGAACTCGTCCGAGAACCAGGACGATGACGGCAAAAGCCGATCCCCCGCTGGAACAGACCTCTGTGGCTGCGAGTGCACAGAGCACGACGGCGATCGTCCAGGAGGAGTACGGGCCGGCGCCCGAGGCCGTCCTCCGACTCGAGCAGATCGACAGACCCACGATGGCACAACGAGGTCCTCGTGCGCGTGCACGCGGCCAGCGTGGACCGCGGCACGTGGCATGTGATGGCGGCCCTCCCCTATCCCATCCGTCTGTAGCGACTCGCATCCGGAGCTGCCGCGCTCGAACTCGTGCGCTGGCTTGATCTGCGGGTGTATGGTCGGTGCTGCGCTCCCCCCAGCGGCGAGCGTGCTTTGCGGCTCGAACTCTTGGCCGGCTTGTGCGCGTCGACCCGAAGCGGTCCGCGCCCCTATCGAGGTCAAGGAGCCAGGTATGAGGATCTGCATCGTGGGAGCCTCGGGGAAACTCGGGAAGTACATGGTCCAGCACGCGCTGGACCGGGAGCACGAGGTGGTCGCCGTGTGCCGCGAGCAGAGCGTCGGCAAGCTCGAGGAGTTCGAGGGCCGCATCAGCATCCTGCCCGGCCCGACGGACGACCGCGAGATCATCGCGCGCGCCGTCGCAGACTGCGACGGCGTGCTCGTCGTGCTCGTCCCCCGGGGCGTCCACGGCTACGCGACGGGAACCGCCCAGGCGGTCCTCGATCACGCCGAGCCGGAAGCACGGCTGGTGTTCTCGTGCGGGTGGCACATCACCCGCGACGGCCAGGACGTCTACTCGTGGCGGCTGAAGGCACTCGTCAACGTCGGCGGCCGCCTCGCCCGCCTCGCCCGCTTCGCCGACCTCGACGACCAGGTCGAGGCGAGCCGCCGCATCTTCGCCAGCGACACCCGCTGGACCGTCGTGCGTGGCAGCGACCTCGAGGAAGGCGACAGCCAGGGCCTGCCCGTGTGGAGCCGCCACGTCGGCGACCCCATTCTCGAGAGCAACATCACTCGTCGCGTCGACTTCGCCCTCTTCATGGTCGAGGCTCTTGAAACGGACGATCTGATCCACGAGGCCCCCGCGATCGTCAGCCGGCAAAGCCCCTCGGCGCTCGCGCTCGCCCACGCGGAAGCCTGAGAGTGCCGCCGGAGCCCACGAGGCGCGACCTGCGCGCCGTGACGTTGAACGCGCGCAGACATGTCCCCTTTTCGGTCCCCCAGGCCCCTCAAACCCTGCTGTAGAGCGAAAGCGCAGCGGAATCATAATCCGCGTGTCGGGGGTTCGAGTCCCTCCTCCGGCATGAGAAGTGCCTGCAAAATGGCACATTCAAGTTCACGCGGGACACGCGCAGCTATTTCCGCGTGACCGGTTGTGTCACCTCGCGCGTCCCCAGAATCACCTGACCGAGACGTGGCAGCGCTGCCGCTATTGCTCCCGGGCAAGCCAGGCAACCGAGTCGGCACGGGCCCTACGCCCGGGCCCACGCCGCCGCGAGGCGCGGCGTAGCGCGAGCCCGGGCGTCGGCGCAGAGGCGTTATGGCGCCGGGTAGTACGGCACCTGCCTCAGCGCGCTGAGCCCGAAGGCCGGCGATGCCGGGCCCCGGTCGTCGGCGTAGAGACCGTCGTCGTTGAACGTGTTGTCGAAGCCACCGCCGAGGGCGATCTTGCCGGCGGCGGCGCTGCGGAACCGCACGCCGGGCGTGACCGGCGCCTTGTACGCGCTGTGCACGCGCATGGGTCCCGCGAAGAACAAGACCCAGCTGATGAGCCCCGTGGCTTTGTGGGTCCGGACGTCGTCGGCCACCTGATAGCACGGGTAGCCGTTCTCGGATCCGTTCATCCACAGTGCCTGGGTCGGCGGGTCGTAGGGCGGCTCGCACTGGAAGAAGATGGTCCGGCCGCCCTCGCCGTTCCACAGCACCTGCGTCTTCTCGTGGTGCTCGACGAACAGCCCGAGCGCGGTGACGTCGTCGCCGTTGACCACCAGCCCCGTCTCGCTGGGGTTGATCGTCCACCCCGTCGTGCCAGGAGCGCCGTGATCGGCACGCCAGAGCCACGTGTGGTCAATCAGGACGTCGTCTTGGTTGACCTCCAGCGCGGTCTTGGCGTAGCCGGCCCAGGTGCCGCCGATGCGCACGAACACGTCGTTGAGCGTCGTCGGGTTGTGGGATGCCCCGCCGCAGTGACCCCAGTGTCCGTGACGGTGGCGCGCGCAATGCTTGCCATCACGCGTCCCGACCTGGATCAGAAGGTCCGACGGGGTCGTGCCGTTGTCGACCGTGAGCGACGACAGGATCACGCCCTCGGCGTCGCCGACCTCGATCGCCGCCGTGCCCTGGGTGGGGGTCAGCGTCGCGTAGCCCATGCCCATGACGACCGTGTCGGGTCGGTTGATGCGCAGCGGCTCGTCGAGGCTGTAGACGCCCGGGGTCAGGAGCAGGTGCTTGCCGGCGGCGAGCGCGCGATTGAGCGTCTGCGCGCTGTCACTCGGCGTCGCGATGTGGAACGCCTGCAGCGGCAGCGAGCGGCCGTCGCGGCCGTGCATATGCCAGTCGATGCCTCTGACATGCCTGCGCGCCTCTGGCACGAAGACCTTGAAGCGCCCCTTGTCGACGTACAGGAACGGCGCGTCGCGCGAGACGGGCGTCCTGGGCAACGTCGTCTTGTCGCCCGGCTTGCCGAAGTCGGTCGGCGGCGCCCCGTCGACGCCGCTGAACACGAAGTTCGCCCCACGGCCGCTCCAGCTGCCGATCTGGCTGTCGCGTACGAAGTAGTGGGCCTGACCGAGCTCCCGCGGGTTGTCGGCGACCCAGGTGTTGCCGGACTTCATGACGCTTGCGACGCGGGTGTTGGCCATCATCGTCCCGAACGATTCGGCGCCGCCGACGTCGAGGTTGCCGGCCACGTCGACCCGCCGCAGCGGCGACGCCTGCGATGTCGACCACCGCATCGTGTGCGCCGGCATGTCCGCCTGGATCGGGTTGATCCGCATGTTCGTCAGCGACCGCCAGAAGAAGCCCAGCGCGCGCTGACCGGGACCACCGGAGTGCAGATTGCCGTTGATCCTCACGTCGCCGGGCGACGTGCCCAAGCCCTGCACCGACTCCATGAAGCCCACGCTCGAGTCGATGTAGCCGGTAGCGGTCGCCGGGTCGTTCGCGCCCGCGGCGCTGCCGTACGTGCCCGGCATGAAATAGACGGCGTTGCGGTTGAGGTCGGCGCCATTCGACGCGGTCGCGAGGCTCTGCAGCTTCGCGTTGATGTCGGGGACCGGTACCGACGGGTCGAAGATCGTGACGTTCGGGCCGAAATCCGGGAGCGTCGTCTTGGAGCCCGCGAGCGCCGGTGTCGCTGAGACGACCAGCCCTGTCGCGCCGATCGCCAGGGCGGCGGCGCACTTCCTGATGGTGTCTCGCTCCATTTCTCCTCCGAGATCGTCAGTGGTCGGAACCGACGAGCGCGCGCACGGTCTCGCTGTGCTCGCGCATCGTCTCCTCGCCGTCACGGCCGGGCTGCCGGCCGAATCCGCAGTACATGGCCACGCCGAAGTCGTCGAGGAACTTCTTCGCCGTCGCGTGGCGGCGGCGCAGGCCGGGGATCCCGTCGATCGGCAGCACGATGCCGAGGAACACGCGCGTGTCCGGGACGTGGAGGTCCTGCAGCGGCCGGAAGAATCGCTCGTCCTCGCTGCGCAGGTAGCGCGGGCCCGCGAGGTGGAGCCAGTCGACGGGGCGCCCGGACTCCGCGATCGCGAAGTTGGCCATCCGCACGAGCACGCTCATGTCCTGCGCCTCGTACATGGGCCACTCCGGGAACGTGCCGTAGCAGAGGTGGTAGCCGACCAGCACCTCCTCGGGGATCAGCCGTGTGAGCCGCGTGACCGGGCCGGCGAAGCGCTCCCACGCGCCGTCGCTGGTCCAGGCCAGCACGCCCTCGATGTCCTGGGTCTCGTAGGCGTTGTCCCACTGGATGGCGAGGTCGGCCGGCGGGATCGCCTCGGTCAGGCGCGCGAGCTCGCGCGCGACCAGATCCTCGAACCCGCGCGCCGCCTTGGGATAGTCGCGCCCGAAGTCGGCCTTGAACGCGTTGAGCGCGCTCGAGGGGAACGGCAGCCCGATCTGGAAGCGCAGCCCCGCCGGGATGGCGCCCTCGTCGCGGAGGCGCGTGAAGGTCGCGTACGACTCGATCGCATCGTCGATCCGCGGCCACCTCTCCCAGCGCAGCTCGTCGACCTCCTCGCGCACCGCGAACACCGGCGTCTCGTACGCATGCCGCGGGATGCCGGTCGGCGATGCGGTCTCCTCGACGACGACGACGTCCGGGTTGGGCCGGGCGAGCTGCTCGCGCTCGTAGCCCACCCAGGCCGCGCGCGGGCCGGTCTCGCCGTCCGGCAGGGCGAAGACGAGGTCGGCGAAGTGCCGCGCGCCGGAGCGGAACGCGGCTTCGGTGGAGTCGGCCGGCAGGCTGCCGACCAGCAGCAGCTCGCTGGTCACCCGGGGTGTCATGCCTGCACCGCCAGGGTCTGCGGGCCGCGGAAGGAGATGTTGGGGTGGAACGGGATCTCCTGGCCGGGCGGGGCGAGGCGGAGACCCGGGAAGCGGCGCGTGAGCTCCTCGAGCGCCAGAGTGGCTTCGAGGCGGCCGAGCGCGGAGCCGATGCAGAAGTGGATCCCGCGCCCGAACGCGAGTGTCCGCCGCGCGTTCGGCCGCTCGGGGTCGAACGCGTCCGGGTTGGGGAAGACGTCGGCGTCGCGGCCGGCGGCCGCGAGCCAGAGGAAGAGCTTCGCCCCTTCCGGCAGCTCGACGTCGCCGAGGGTCACCGCCCGCGTGGTCACCCGCCGCCACACCGGCACCGACGGGTCGAACCGCAGCACCTCGTCCACCGCGCCGGAGATCAGGTCCGGGCGCTCGACGAGCCGGTCCCAGCGCTCGGGGACCTCGAGCAGCCGCCGTACGCAGTTGCCGATCAGGTTGTTCGTCGTCTCGTGCCCCGCGAAGCTGAGCGAGAACAGGATCGAGGCGATGTCCTCCTGCGTGAGCGCGTCGGGGTCTTCGTCGTGGATCTCCAACAGCGCGCTGGCGAAGTCGTCCGCGCGGTCGGTGGCCTTCGCCGCCACGAGCTCGCGCAGGTAGCGGCGGTAGAGCACCATCTGCTGCGCGTGGTGCAGCGCCTCCTCGGCCGTCGGCCGGCCCCAGGCCAGGCTCGCCCGGCTGCCGCACCACTCCTTCAGCCGCGGCCAATCCTGCTCGGGCACGCCCATGAAGCTGAACATGATCCGCATCGGCAGGGGGAACGCCAGCGCGTCGATGAGATCGAACGGCTGTGCGGCGTCCACGGCGTCGAGCAGCTCGGCGGCGGTCGCGCGAATGCGCGGCTCCATCTCGTTGACGCGTCGCGGCGTGAGCGCGCGTGCGGCGGGCTTGCGCAGGCGGCCGTGGGCGGGCGGGTCGAGGCTCACCATCGACGGCTGCGGCTTGTGGCCACCGTCGAGCAGCGTCTTGCCCACCTCAGTCGGCAGCTGGATGAGCGGCAGCTGGGCGTTGGCTGCGCTGAACGTCTCGGGATCGAGGAACACGCGCTCGATGTCTGCGTAGCGGGTGACGACGTAGTAGTCGAGCGACGGCGCGTAGAAGACCGGGACGTCGGCGACCGCGGGGAGGATCGCGTAGGGATCGCGGAGGAACGCCTCGCTCAGCGGGTCGAAGCCCGCGTGGACGGGACAGCCGGTGCTTGTCGCGTTCATCGTCGCTCCAGGATCTGCGGGTTGACCAGTGATGAGGGTGCGCGGCCGGCGAGGACGGCGGCGACGTTCTCGGCCGCAAGGCGCGCGAGGTCGCGCATCGACTCGTCCGAGTAGAAGGCGGTATGCGGCGTGGCCAGCAGCCGCTCCTGGGCGAGCAGGGGGTGATCGGCCGGGAGGCGCTCGGGCTCGAAGACGTCGATGTTGGAGATCCCGCCCGACAAGGCGCGCGCCTCCACCCGCACGCCCTCGGGAACCACGCCGAGCCGGCGCAGGACCTCGCCGGCCTCCGCCTCTGACGTGAGCTCGAGCAGCTCGCTTACGGGCGCCATCACCAGGGCACCGGCGGCCGCCCCGCCGGGGTCAGCGTCAGCTCGTGGGTGCGACCGCGGCGGCCCTGGCGGGCGAGGCCGAGGACCGCGGCCGCGATGTCGCCCTGATCGTTGACCTGGCCGGGCTCCATTCGCTCGATCATCCGCGCCGTCTTCGGCGACTCGATCGGGCCGTCGACGATCACGAGCGCGACGTGGATGCCGTGCTCGCGCAGTTCGTCGGCGGCGGCGAGGGTGAGCGCGCGCACGCCGTGCCAGCCGGCCGCCCACGCGCCCATGCCGGGCGCGGCCGCGCGCGACGAGCGGTTGGCGATCTGCACGAGCGTCGCCGGGCGGTCCTGTGCGACCAGCAACCGCGCGCCCTCGCTGAAGAACACGAACCCCTGCTCGGCGACCTCCGCGCCCCACGCGCGGTAGCGCTCGAGCGTGGCCTCGATGAGCGGGCCGCCGCCCCACGGCACGTCGGGGTCGAAGCGCGCGACGCTGACCGCGTTGACGAGGCAGTCGACCGGTCCCGCGGCGGCGAGCGCGTCGCGCAGCTGCGAGGGATCGGTGACGTCGGCGCGGATCGCGCGAGCGCCGCGCGCCTCGACGGCTTCGGCCGTCTCGGCGCTGCGCACGATCGCCGTCGCCTGCCAGCCGTCGGCGAGGAAGCGGTCGATGATCGCGCCGCCGAGGTTGCGCGCCCCGAGGACGACGAGCGCCGGCATCGCCCGGTTCAGGCGCGCGCGCCGACGAGCCGCGGCACGAGCGTCGCGATGTTCTCCGCCTCCACCGCCGCACGGCCGCCCGGGCCGAGCACGTCGAGGTCCGGCGCCGGGTCGGCGCCGTCGGGGAGCGCGGCGTACGGCCAGTCGGTGCCGAAGACGATGTGGCCGAGCTCGGTGACCTCACGCGTCGCCGCGAGCGCCGGCGCGTTGTTGGACAGGCCGGTGTCGTAGTAGAGGCGCCGCAGGTACTCGAGCGCGCCGGCAGGCGCCGCAGCGGCCGCCGCCGGCTCGCGCTCCGCGAGCGACGCGAGGCGATGCGCGAGAAACGGCGTCGCGCCGCCCAGATGGGCGAACTGGAAGCTAATCCCGGGATAGCGCTCGAGCGCGCCGGCGTAGATGAGCTGGGCGATCGCCCGCACCGTCTCGAACGGGAACTCGTAGAGCCACACCGGGTGGTGGGCCAGCGGGGGCGCGTACGGCGGCAGCGTCGGGTGCACGAAGACATAGGCGCCGCGTCGATCGAGCTCGGCGAGCACCGGATCCCATGCCTTGTCGCCGAGGTACGTGCCGCCCACGTGGGTCAGCAGCATCACGCCGTCGAGCGAGAGCCGGTCGAGCGCGTCTCCGATCTCCTCGAGCGCGCCGTCGACGTCGGGCAGCGGGAGCAGCGCGAGGCCGGCGAAGCGGTCGGGCGCGCCGCGCACGACGTCGGCGATCCCCTCGTTCGCGATCCGAGCGAGGTCCCGGGTCCGGCCTGGGTCGCCGAGGAACGCGCCGGGCGGGCCGGTGGAGATCACGGCCGCATCGATCTCGTGGCGCTCCATCATGGCCTCGAGGCCCTCGAGCGGGGCCGGCAGCACCGGCACGCCGCCGAGCGCCTCGACGTAGGCAGGCGGCAGCACGTGTGCGTGGGCGTCGATGCGGGTCATCCGAGCGCGCCTACAGCGGGGCCATCGCGGCCATCGTGACCTCGAAGCGCTTCGCGCTCGGGTCGATCGGCAGGGAGTGGTCCTGCTCCCAGGCGCCGATGGCCTCGGAGCCCTCGACGATGAAGCGGCAGCGGTCGTAGCGGCGCTGCATGAACGCGTCGAACGCCTCGGCCAGCGTCGCCTGCGCCTGCAGCTCCTCGGTGAGCACGACCCCGTCCTCGATCGCCTGCGCGGCGCCCTGACCGCAGTGGGGCGAGGTGGCGTGGGCGGCATCGCCGAGAACCACGACCCGACCCTTGTGCCAGGGCGGCGGCAACACGACGTTTTCCACCGGCCGGTAGACCACCGCCGCGTCGTCGACGATCAGGTGCGTGTGCTCGGCGACGGGGCCGCCGAACTGCGCCAGACGCTCGCGCATCCTCGCCGCCAGGCCTTCGACCGGGAGCCGGAGCGACTCGCCGGCCGGCGGCTGCTCGATCATCAGCATGTACATCAGGTCCGGCCCGAGCGGGACGAACCCTGCGGTGCCGGTCGCGCCGATGTAGACCCAGATGTGGTCGAGCCCCTCGATGCGCGGGAGGTTGTAGCGCCAGCACACCTGGCCGGTGTAGTTGGGTTGCACGTCCGGCCCGAAGACCATCTCGCGGACCTGCGAGCGCAGGCCGTCGGCGCCGACTACGAGGTCGTACCTCCGCGTGTCGCCGTCGGTGAAGCCGACGGTGACCTGCTCGCCGTCGTCGTCGAGCGTGGTCAGCGTCACCCCCGCGCGGACCTCCGTGCCCGAGCCCAGCACCGCGTCCTGCAGGATGCGGTGGAGCGCCGGGCGGGCGATGCCGTTGCCCGGCGGCAGACCCTCGACGAGCGGCTCCCAGTCGTGCCCGACCAGGAATGTCTCACCGTCGCCCAGCCAGGTCTTGTCGCCGTACATCGGATGGCCGGCTTCGACGCACTGTTCGGCGAGCCCGATCTCGTGAAGGACGCGCAGCGCGTTGGCGGGCTGGATCATGCCGACGCCGTAGACGTCCCACTTCGGGTTCTTCTCCACGACGTCGACGGCGAAGCCCGCGCGGCGCAGCGCGATGCTCGTGGACAGGCCACCGATGCCTCCCCCCACCACCAGGATTCGCTCCACTTCGGTCATCTCTCTCCTCCTCAGAACCCGAATCGGCGTTCGAGTTCAAATCTAGTCGACGCCTGCGCAGGCTGTCAACTGGACACCGGTATGAATCCGAACTATCGTTTTAGTTCGATTACCCGACAGAAGGATGGGCTGTGAGCACGACGACGAGCAAGGGCCGTGTGGCCATCGTGGGCGCCGGGCCCGGCGGGATGGCGACAGCCCTCGCCGCGCATCGCGCGGGGTTCGACGTCAAGCTCTACGAGCGCTACGGGGAGATCAAGGCGGCGGGCAACATCCTCAACCTGTGGCCGCCGCCGCAGAAGGTCCTCGGGCTGATCGGGGTCGACACCCAGGACCTGGGCGCGCCTGCCAACGCCACGTTCCGCCGCAACGACGGTCGCGTGCGCGTCACCGTCCGGCTCCCGGAGGCAGTCGTCGCCGAGTACGGCGGGGGCTTCATCGGACTGCTGCGCTGGGGCTTGTACAAGCGCATGATCGACGCGCTGCCGCCCGGCGTGCTGCAGCTCGGCCACGAGGTGACCGCGCTCGAGGATCGCGGCGACCGGGTCTCGCTCACCTTCGCGAACCGTCCCCCGGCGGAGGCCGACGTCGTTGTCGGCGCCGACGGGCTCAACTCGTTCGTCCGCCGCGCGCTGTGGAGCGAGCAGCCGATCCGTCACCAGCGGCTCCACCTCGTGGGGGGCTACCTGTTCCTCGACGGACCGCCGCCCAACGACACGGTGATCATGCACGACCGCACCACGCAGGGCAGCTACTCCGCGATCCGCCACGAGGGCAAGTGGGGCTACGAATGGTGGGTGCTCGAGGCATTCGATCCGAGCGCGCCATTCGAGGAGGACGTGCACGAGTTCGCGCGGGTGCGCGCCCGCCGCTTCGCCGACCCCCTGCCCGCCCTGGTCGAGCAGACGCCGCGCGAGAACCTCCAGCGCTGGGAGATCCGCGACCGCAAGCCGCTCAAGCAGTGGTCCAAGGGCAGGGTGACGCTCGTCGGCGATGCCGCCCACCCCACCTCCCCCTACGCTGCTTACGGCGCCGGGATGTCGATCGAGGACGGCTACTTCCTCGCCTGCGAGCTCGAGCGGGTCGACGTGCGCGACAGCGCCGCGGTCAGGGCCGCGCTGCAGGCGTTCGAGGCGCGCCGTAAGCCCCACACCAAGCAGGTGACCGAGCAGGCGTTCTACACCGGCTTCGCGTTCCACCGCCTGCCGGCCCCGCTCCGGCCGCTGCGCGATCTCGTCTATGACCACACGCCGCTGCTGCAGAAGGTCATCGGCGACGACACGCCGAAGCACATCCTCAGCCAGCTCGCGGAGGTCGACGAGGCGGAGCGCAGGCGGCCGGTTTCGGTGGCGAGCTGAGCCGTCAGGCCGGCTCGGGCCCGATCAGGTAGTCGGCCGCCGCGCGCGCGAGCTCGTCCACCAGCACGTCGTCCGAGACGCGGCGGTCGGACTCGAAGTCCGGGCCGTGGGAGATGCGGCGCGCCAGCGTGTCGTAGACCAGGCGGAAGGCCATGTCGATCGCCAGATCCGGATCGGGATGGCGGATCTCGTCGCGGTGGGCGCCCAGCGCTCCCTCGAACGTCGCCGACAGGCCGCGTAATCCCTTCGACCCGCGCTCCCAGAAGTTGTCGTCCACGACGGCACGGTGCATGAAGACGCGCAGCGTGTCGGCGTTGCCGAGCACGCCGGCGGCCAGCTCGTGCACCAGCGCCTCGACGAGCGCGCGACCGTGGAGATCCTCCCGGCGCGACGCCAGTTCGATCCGGCGGTTCTCCTCCCGCATCCGCGCCGTCTCGCGGTCGTAGATGGCGAGGATCAACGCCTCCTTGCTTGCCGCGCGCGCGTAGATCGAGCCCACGGACACGGCTGCGCGGGCGCTGACCTCTTGGAGCGTGAAGCCCTCGTAACCGACCTCGCGGAGCAGATCGGCGCCGGCTTGCAGCACGCGCTCGAGCGACTCCTGGCTCCGGCGCTGCAGCGGAGGCCGGATGAGCGGGTCGGGTTGTGGCTGCGTCGCCATGCTGGGATATTAGAACAGCCTTTCTAATTTTGAGCAAGGGAGGATGCAAGCCAGTGGGAGTCATCATCGTCACCGGGGCGGCGAGCGGCATCGGGGCCGCGACGGCGCAGCTCCTGCGCGAAGCGGGCGAGACCGTGCTCGGCGCCGACATCGCCGAAACGGCGGAGAGGCGGCTCGATGTCGCCGACCCCGAGAGCTGGTCGCAGCTCGTCGCCCCGCTCGAGCGCGTCGACGGCCTCGTCAACGCCGCCGGCGTCACCCATCGTGCCCGGATCGGCGACGTCGCGCCGGCGGACTTCGATCGCGTCATGGCGGTCAACGCAGCCGGCCCCCTGCACGGCATCCAGGCGGTCCTCCCGCGCATGCCCGCGGGCGGCTCGATCGTCAACATCGCCTCGCTCGCCGCGCTGACCGGCCACTACACCGCCGCCTACACCGCCAGCAAGTGGGCCCTGCGCGGCCTCACCCGCACCGCGAGCCTCGAGCTCGGGCCGCGCGGCATTCGCGTCAACGCGGTCTTCCCGGGCTACATCGAGACGCCGATGACCGCCTCGGCACCGCCCGCGTTCCGCGAGGCCAGCGTGCGCTCCGCCTCGCTCGGCCGCGCGGGCGCGCCCGAGGAGGTCGCGGCCGTGTGCGCGTTCCTGCTCTCCGGCGCCGCCGCGTACATCACCGGCGCCGAGATCGCCGTCGACGGCGGCGTCGCCGGGCACGCGGGCGCGAAGGTGCTCTCGGACGCGCTCCGCTAAGCGGCGCCGTCGAGCCCGAGGATCGCCACCGCCCGGCACCAGCCTGCGCTCGCACGTGCGATCTTCACGGGGAAGCAGCTGACGTAGAAGCCGCGCGCCGGGAGCGTCCCGAGGTTGGCCAGCTTCTCGATCTGGAAGTACTCGTGCTCGACCCCGACGCGGTGCGCCTCCCACAGCAGCGAGCGGTCGCCGGTTGCCGCGAAGTCGCGGGCGACATACGGATTGCCGCGATCCAGCCCGGGCGCATCCGTCCCGATCACCTTGATCCCGCGCTCGATCAGCCAGCGGGTGGACGCGGCACCGAGGCCGGGGTAGTCGTCCCAGTAGCGCTCGGTGCCGAAGTGCTCGTCCTGCCCGAACCGCAAGCACACGATCTCGCCCGGGCTGAGCGGAGCGCCGCTGCGCTCGACGGCGGCGGAGAGCTCGTCGGGCTCGATCCGCTCTCCGGGCTCGTGGCCCCGCAGGTCGACGACGACGCCGGGCGCGAAGAAGTGCTCGAGCTCGAGCTGGTCGATCGTGCGCGCCGGCCGGCCCTCAGAGGTCGGGTAGTAGTGCCACGGGGCATCGACGTGGGTGCCCGCGTGCGCGGTGAGCGCGAGCCGCTCGGCGCCGATGCCGACACCGTCCATGTCCTCCGGCTCGGCACCGAACATGACCTTGCAGTCCGGGAGCGTGTCGGTGTGGCTCTGGTACTGGATCTCGGCGGCGAGGATGGCGCCCATCCCGCCCCGGATCTCCCCCGGATTCGGCTCTTGGATCGGGACGCTCAGGTCCACGAAGCGCAGGTTCATCGGTCGCTCTTCCCCCTCACACATGAATTAGAGTCTGTATTCTAATCTCGCCCCCGGGACGTGTGCAAACCGAAGCTGAGGAGGAGACATGCGCATCGCGCGTATCGACCTGGACGGACCCGTCACCGCGATCGCCGACGGCGACACCCTCCGGCCGCTGCCGGGCGTCGCGGTCCTCGACCTCCTCGCCGCGTCCCCCGACGAGCGCGCCCGCCTGGCGGCGACCGCCGGCGAGCCGGTGGCGAACGCCCGGCTCCTGGCGCCGCTCGAGCCCGCCTCCGTGCGCGACTACTCGGTCTTCGAGCAGCACGGCGAAGGCGCGTCGATGGCGATCGGCGGGCCCGACGCCAGGATCAGCCCCACCTGGTACGAGATGCCGGCCTTCTACTTCTCCAACCCGCACGCGACCACCGGTCCCGACGAGGTGATCACGCCCCCCGCCGGCGCGACGGGGCTCGACCTCGAGCTCGAGGTGGCGGCGATCGTCTGCCGGCGCGGCCGCAACCTGTCCGTGGAGGACGCTGAGACGCACATCGGCGGCTACACGATCTTCAACGACTGGTCGGAGCGCGACATCGCGGCGCGCGAGGCGAAGATGCCGTTCGGCTTCCACAAGACGAAGGACTTCGCGAATACCTTCGGCCCCTGGATCGTGACCCCCGACGAGCTCGAGCCCTACCGCCAGGGCGATCGGCTGAACCTGCGCATGACCGCGTTCGTCAACGGGCACGAGCTGGGAGGCGACACGCTCGCCTCGATGGCGTGGAGCTTTCCCGAGCTGGTCGCCTTCGCCGCCCGCGGCGCGTGGATCGCGCCGGGTGACGTCATCGCCAGCGGGACCTGCGGCGGCGGTTGCCTGTTCGAGCTGTGGGGCCGTAACCAGGGCAAGGAGCCGCCGCCGCTCAGGCCGGGCGACGAGGTCCGTCTCGAGGTCGAGGGTCTCGGCACGCTGACCAACACCATCGGGGAGCCGCACCCCGAGCTCGAGCCGCTGCCTGGCGCCCGGGCGCGCGCAACCGCCTGATGTTCGCGCTGGGCACGTTCGCGCGCGGCGAGGGCGAGGCGTTCGCGGGACTGGTCGTCGATGAGCGGGTCTACGACCTCGGCCCGGATACCACGACCCTGGCGCTCTTCCTTGACTGGGACGCCTCGCTCGAGCGCCTGCGGGCGCTCGCCGCGGCCCCGCCCGGCGAGGGCGTCGCGCTCGCCGAGCTGCGCCCGCTACCGCCCGTGGCCCCCGCCGGGCAGGTGCTCTGCGGCGGGGCGAACTACTTCCAGCACCTGCGCCAGATGGCCTACGCCCACCTCAAGCGTGAAGGCGACCCGCGCCCCGAGGAGCAGTTGCGCGCCGCGGCCGACGAGATCTCCGCGCGGCGGGCCCGGGAGGACCCGTTCGTGTTCGCCGGGCTGCCCAGCGCGCTGTGCGGCGCCGAAGACGACGTGATCCTGTGGGGACCGGGCCACGAGCACGACTGGGAGCTCGAGCTCGCGGTCGTGCTCGGCCGCGGCGGCCGATCCATCCCGGCATCGGAGGCATTGCAGTGCGTCGCCGGCTACACGATCTGCAACGACGTCAGCACGCGCGACGTCATGTTCCGGCCCGGCTTCCCGATGACCGACTTCCTGATGACCAAGATGCGGCCGACGTTCTTCCCGACCGGACCGTACGTGGTCCCGCGTGAGTTCGTGCCGGACTACCGGCAGCTGCGCATCAAGCTCAAGGTCAACGGCGAGGTCATGCAGGACGAGGGCGTCGACGACATCATCCACGGCGTCGAGGAGCTCGTCGCCTACGCGTCGCGCGTCGTCGAGCTGCAGCCCGGCGACCTCCTGCTCACCGGCTCGCCCGCCGGCAACGCCGCGCACCACGGCAAGCGCTGGCTCGTCCCCGGCGACGTCATGGAGGGCTCGATCACCGGTCTCGGCGTGCAGCGCAATCGCTGCGTCCCGCCGGAGGTTGCGTCACGGTGAGCGAGACACTATTCTAGAACCCGAATCTGGATTCGGTATAGCGGAGGAGAGACCATGTCCGAGGTCCTGCTGTCCCAGCTGGCGCACGTCGAGATCACGAGCCCGAAGCCCGAGGAGTCCGTGCGCTGGTTCGTGGATGTCCTCGGCCTCGAGCAGACCACGCAGGAAGGCCAGTCCGCCTACCTGCGCGGCTGGGGCGAGTGGCTGCACTCGAGCCTGATCGTCACCGAGGGCCCCGCGCCCGCGCTCGCCCACATCGGCTGGCGGACCTACGGGCCGGAGGACGTGGACACGATCGCGCAGCGGATCGACTCCGAGCTCGCCGAGGGCTGGTTGGATGACTCGGTCGGACACGGCCGCTCGTTCCGCTTCCGCGCGCCGATGGGTCACGTGAACGAGGTGTTCTGGGAGACCGAGCTCTACGAGGCGCCGCCCGAGCTCCAGACCGACATGCGCCTGCGTCCCCAGCGCTACACCGGCCGCGGCGCGGCCGCACGCTACATCGATCACGTGACGATCAACGCGCCGGCGCTCAAGGACGAGATCGCCTGGTACCGCAACACGCTCGGCTTCCGTCACACCGGGTCGATCTGCCCGGAGCCCGGCGTGCCGATGTTCTCCACGCTCACCTCGACGGCCATCCGCTCCACGCACGACCTGGCGCTCGTGCCCGACGCGCCATTCGGCCGAGGTCGCGTCAACCACGTCGCCTTCCGCGTCGACCAGCGGCTCGACGTCGAGCGGGCCGCCGACATCTTCCTCGGCGCAGACACCGCGATCGAGTTCGGCCCCGGCATCCACGGGATGGACGAGATCACCTACCTGTACGTGCGCGAGCCGGGTGGGCTGCGGATCGAGATCAACTCGGGCGGTTGGCAGAACTACCAGCCGGACTGGGTGCCGCCGGAGCACCTCCCCCACGAGGGCCCGACGTCCTACTTCCGCAACGTCCTCATGCCGGACTCGATGATGGAGTCCTTCCCCGCCCTCGAGGTCCCGCGCGAGCACTTCACGGCGATCGGGCAGTTCGGCGAGGAGTAGCGTGGCCGCGCCGCGCCGGGTCGTCACCGGGCACGACGCGGCCGGGCGCTCGGTCGTGGTCTCGGACGGGCCGGCGCCGCGCTCGCACGACGTCGGCTCCGCCGTGTTCCACGAGCTGTGGAGTACGCGCGCGACACCGGGTCCGGTCGCCGCGACCGAGCCGGAGCCGACGGACCGCCCGCTGGTCACGCCGCCGGACCGGAACGGCACCATCGTCCGCATCACGGAGATCAAGCCGGGCGAGCGCTCCCCCATGCACCGCACGCAGTCGATCGACTACGGAATCGTGCTCGAGGGCGAGTTGTGGCTCATCCTCGACGACGGCTCCGAGACCCGGCTCGGCCCGGGCGACGTGGTCGTCCAGCGCGGCACCGATCACGCGTGGGAGAACCGCAGCAAGCAGGTCGTGCGCGTCGTCTTCGTGCTCGTCGACGGCGCCTTCACGGACGAGCTGCGGGCCGCCATCGGCGCCCCGCAGCTCTACGACCGGCCGCTCGACTGAGCGGCTATTCCAGCGGCGCCGGGTTCGCGAAGAACCCGTCGAGTTCCTTCGAGGGCAGGAAGTCGTCGTCCTTGCCCGAGACGGTGCCGGGCGTCGTAGGGGTCCACTTCGGATCCGCCCAGTCCGCCAGCGTGGCGTCGTTGACGACCGGCACCTTGCCGACGAGCGTGTTGAGCTTCACCCCCTGCCCGGCGAGCATCCGGCCCGTCACCTCGGCGAGGGCCCGGGCGGCGGGCACCGGCGGCAGCGACGTCGACGAGGCGTGGTAGCTGGCCTGGTTCTGCTGCCAGTAGCCGAAGAACCCCTTGTCCATGCCGACCTCAGCCGCCGGCGGCACCGGCCGTCCGGTCTGCCTGAAGGCCTGGAGGACGCCGACGGCCTCGCCGGGCATGATTGCCACCCCGTCGAGCTTGCCGGGATGCGTGCCCAGGTACTTGAGCGTCTCGGACTTGGCCGCGGCCTCGGTGAAGGCACCGAACGCCTCGCCGGCCACCTTCATGCCGGGGCAGCTCTCGATCACGCGCCTCCAGCCCGTGTTGACCTGGCTGTCGACGGGAGCCGTCGCCAGCGCGCGGACGGCGAGCACGTTGCCCTTGCCGCCCAGCACCTTCGTGAGGTACGACGCACCCTCGGCCGCGGCGAGGTAGTTGTTGCCGTCGACGTTGACCGCGCCGTCGACGGGCACCGGGCTCAGCAGCGTGACGGTCGGGATGCCCTGGTCGGCCGCCTTCTGGACCGGTCCGTTGAACGAGTCCGGCGACGGTGTCTCGAGGATGATCAGGTCCGGCTTCTTCTGGACCAGGCCGTTGTACTGCTGCAGCTGCTGCGCGATGTCAAGGTTGCTGCCCGTGGTGCGGACCTCGACCTCCCCCACGTCCTTCGTGTCGGCGAGGTCCTGCTTGAGGTGGTCGACGAGCTGGACCTGGAAGTCGCTGACCAACTGGCCCCAGGAGACGGCGACGGTGTAGGGACCGGGATGCGTGGGCTTCCAGTTCGCCCACCGGCTCTTGAGGACCTTGACCGTCGATCCCGGGAAGTCGGCGTACCCGCCGAGGGCGTCCTGGTGCTGTTGATCGAGCGCCGCGATCACGCCGTCGGGGTCGGCGGGCGCCTTCGCCGTGAAGCTGCCGCAGCCGGAGGCCGGCGGTGTGAAGTTCTCTGCGTAGGCAGGGATCTTGGCGCCGCCCGCCGCGGCCGTCCCGCCGCCGCTGCCGCCACTGCCGCCGCAGCCGGCCGCCGCCAGCGCGGACGCGACGAGCACGGACGCGATCCGTACGTTCCTCATCAGGGTCCCTTCGTCGATCGAGGTCCGCTCGGCGCGCCGGGCGCCATGGGCGCCCGGCGCGACGTCGCGTCTACCAGCGGGCCTTGCCCTTGTAGCGGAAGGTGCCGGTCGAGAGCTTGCCGCTGAACGTGCCCTTGCCGGAGATGCCCTTGTACTTGCCCTTGCCGGAGCCCTTCTTGATCTTCCAGGTCCCCTTGGCGTCGTTGGCCGCGCCGGTCGTGCCGTGGCCGACGAGCTTGAACGAGCCGCCCTTGCACTTCCAGGTCTGCTGGGTGTCGGGGATGACCAGCTTGCCGGTCATCTTGCAGGTGCCGAACGGCTTGCCCTTGTAGGTCGAATGGAGATTGATGCCGGTCTGGCCGCCCTTGCCGAGCATGCTGACCTTGTGCGATGACGCCGCTTGAGCGCCGGTGCTGATGCCGAGAACGGCGACGCCGACGACGGTGGCGATGAGACGGGTACGGATGCGCACTGCTTTCCCTCCTTGGTGGTTGGACCTTCAGACGCGATCCCGCAACCGTCGCTCGCGGCCGTAACCGGCCACGACGAGCAGGATGAGGACGCCGAAGACGATCTGCTGGTCGGCCTGGCCGTAGCCCTTGCCGACGAGGATGGTCGTGAGCACGGTGAGGATCAGCGCGCCCACGACCGTGTGCGTGTAGTCGCCGCGGGCGCCCATGAACGTCGTGCCGCCGACGATCACCGCGGTGAGCGTGGTGAAGAGGTAGGGGTCGCCGACCGTCTGGTCGGCGCCGGCGAAGCCGGCCAGCAGGCAGCCGGTGAGCGCCGACAGGCAAGCGCTGAACGCGAAGACGACCACCCACACCCGCTTCGTGTCGATGCGGGCCAGCGCCGCGGCCCGTGGATTCGCGCCCGTCGCATAGAGCCGCCGACCCGGCGTCGTGCGGTGCAGCAACACGGCGACGACGAGAGCGGCCAGCGCCCACAGCGCGACGACCGGCGGCACGGCGAGGCCGAACGTGGTGCCGGTCGCGGTCGTGAGCGTCGTCAGAAAGGGCGGAGCGGCGCCCGTCAGGTGCCCTTGCGTCCAGGCGATCGCGGCACCCGCGCTGATCGCGCCGATGCCCAGCGTGACGATCAGCGGCTGGATGCGCCAGCGGTGACAGATCCAGCCGGTGGCCGCGCCGAGGACGCCGGCCGCGACGGCCACCAGCGCGATCGCCAGCGGCGCGCTCCAGTGGCGCGCGCCGTAGAGCTCGCTGACGACGATGGCGCCCATGGCGATGTGCCCCGGCACCGAGAAATCGATGCCGCCCAGGATCAGGACGAGCGTCTGCCCGAGCGCGGCGATCCCGAGCAGCGCGGCGAGGACCAGCATCGAGTCGACGGTGATTTCGCTGCTGAAGCCGTCGATGGTGGCCGCGCCGTAGAGGAACAGCGCCACCAGCGCGAGCAGCTGGAGTACTGGTGCGCGGCGCTGGAGGGCGAGTGCCTGGCTCATGCCGTCGCCCCCCGCGGCCGCAGCGTGAGCAGCTTCGCGCCGACGACCACGCCGGCCACGAGCAGGCAGCCGTAGACGAAGTTGAGCCAGGCGCTGGACACCTCGAGCGCGCCCAATAGCGTCTGCATGAAGTAGATGCAGCAGGCGCCGAGCAGTGAGGCCACGAGCCCGCCCCGGCCGCCGCCGAGCTGCGTCCCGCCCAGCGCGACCGCGGCCAGCGCGATCAGCGTGTACTGCGCGAATCCGGACGCCTGCGTCGAGCTCACGAGGGCGGTCAGCGCGACGCCGCCGACGGCGGCGAAGGCTCCGCCGAGACTGTAGGTGAGCACCCGCACGGCGGTGACGTCGATGCCGGCGCTGAAGGCGGTCGCGTCGTTGCCGCCGACGGCGTACAGGTTGCGGTGGAACGCCGTCCGCGACAGCAGCCACCAGACGACCAGCGGGGCGGCGACGAGCAGGAGCCCGCCGGGGACCGGCCCGACCATGTCGCCGAGGCCGGTGAGCCACGTGCCGGCCGGCGCGGTCTTCGGAGCGGGCGCGATCTTGGCGATCACGCCGGCCAGCACGAAGAACGTGCACAGCGTGGCGATGACCGACTGGTAGCGGAAGACGGCCACCAGGACGCCGTTGAGAGCGCCGATGGCAGCGCCGAGCAGGACCACGATCGGGATCGCCAGCCAGGCACTCCCCACGGCACCGTGGCCGAGCAGCCACTCGATCAGGACGACGTTGGCGAGCACGGCGACCGGCCCGATCGAGATGTCGAGGCCGCCGCCGCCGGAGAGGATCGCCGGCGTCGAGGCCATCGCGACGATCGCGAACGGCGCCAGCGCAGCCAGCAGGGCGGGCCAGTTGCCCGGCTCGCCGAAGGTCGGCTCAGCCGCCACGTTCGCGATCAGCAGGACGAGCGCGAGGCCCGCGGCGAAGAGCCACGTGTGCGTGCGGAGCCGCTCAGCCAAAGAAGGCTCCTACGATCTCGCGGCGAGAGAGCTGCGCGCGCGGCAGCTCGGCGGCGATCCCGCCCTCGCGGAAGACCAGCACGCGATCCATCAGCTCGACGTGCTCGTCGACCTCGGTCGAGAGCATGACGATCGCCATCCCCTCCGCGGCGAGGTCCAGCAGCAGGGCGTAGAGGTCGCGCTTCGCGTTGATGTCGACCCCGCGCGTCGGGTCGTTGAGCAGCAGCACCTTCGGCCCGGTCGCCAGCCACCGCGCCATCACGACCTTCTGCTGGTTGCCCCCCGACAGCGTGGTGATCGGGTTCTCGGCATCGCCGAGCACGATCCTCAGGCGGTCGACGTACTCCTGCAGGCGCGCGCGCGTGCGTGCGTGTGACAGCAACCCCCGCCGCCGGTCGCGCTCCATCGTCGCGATGCCGAAGTTCTCGCGGACCGACTTGGACTCGAAGAGCGACTCGGCGCGGCGCTCGCGGGGGACGTACGCGACGTCCTCGGGGCCGGCGAGCGAGCGCAGGAAGCGGTCCTGGCCGTGGCCCTCGAGCCCGGCGAGACCGACGAGCTCGCCCGCGCGCAGCTCGAGCCCCGGGACCGCGAGCACGACCTCCGCGGCGGGGCGATGCGGGCGTTTCGCCGCCTCCGCGGTGAGGTGGTCGCTCCCCGTCATCAGCCGCACGAGCTCGTCGGCGGTCGCCGAACGGCGCTCGAGCGTTGCCACGCTCTCGCCCGACCGCATGACCGTGCAGCGGTCGCCGATCTCGGCGATCTCGTCCATCCGGTGCGAGATGAAGATCACCGCGGCGCCGGCTTTGGCGCGCGCCCGCAGGAGATTGAACAGGCGGTCGCGCGTGGCGACGTCGAGGGCCGACGTCGCCTCGTCGAGGATGAGGATGCGCGGGTCGCGCACCAGCGCGCGGGCCAGGCAGCACGCCTGCCGCTCGCTGAGGGACAGCCGCTCCGCCGGCGTGTCGAGCGGAGGCGACTCACCCAGGAGCGCGTCGAGTACCTGCTTCGCTCGCCGGCGCTTCTCTGTCGCGGGGACACGGCCGGCGAACACACCGTCGGATCCCATCCAGACGTTCTCCAACACCGAGCGCGGTTCGACGACCAGGACCTCTTGGAAGACGGTGGCGATGCCGGCCGCCGCGGCGCGCCGGGGAGAGCGGAGGTTCGGGACGGTTTCGGCTTCCAGCTCGAGCGTGCCGGCGTCGGGCCGGTGAACGCCGGCGAGGATCTTCACGAGCGTGGACTTGCCGGAGCCGTTCTCACCGACGACGCAATGGACCTCACCTCGGCGCAGCTCGAAGGAGCACGAGCGCAGGGCCTGCGTCGGCCCGAACGCCTTGGCGAGCTCGGTCGTGCGCAACGCGACCGCCGTCGGGCGATCGGCGTCGGCGGCCACGGGGGCGGGATCGACGGGTCGTGCTTGGGCCGGCATGGACCGGCGTCCTCCTCCTCCTCGGATGACTTGCGGCTCCGAACCCGAGCGCAAGTTCTAATTCGGGTTTGTATACCGGCCGCCGGAACGGGTGTCAAGCCTGCTGGCCCAGACGGGCCAGCCACGCAGCACGCCGGAATCGCGGCTAGCCTCCCTCCGGTGAGCGACACCGAACCGCTGATTCGCCGCCCTCAGCAGCGGCGCAGCCGGGAGTCGCTCGAGCGGGTTCTCAACGCGGGCGCGGAACTGCTGCGCGAGAAGGGCTACGAAGGCTTCACGGTGCAAGAAGTGAGTCGCCGGGCGAACGTCTCGATCGGCTCCATCTACGCGCGTGCAGACAGCAAGGAGCGTCTCTTCATCGCGATCTACGAGCGCGAGATGGAGCGCATGAATCTGGAGAGCCTGAGCCTTCGGGACACCGCTCGGCGTGAAGGGATGTCGGGTCGCGAGCTCGTGGTCGCGCTGGTGCAGGAGATGGCCGACAACGTCCTCGGGAACGCGGCGACGCTGCGCGTGTTCATGCACCGCGCGGTGGTGGATCGCGACCTCTGGAAGCGCGGCTCGGCCGGCCTCCGGCATCTCTCGCGCACCTTCGAGTCGGCGCTGCTCGAGCACCGCGACGAGCTCGCCCACCCCGACCCCGAGCTCGCGATCGACATCGCCTTCCGCTTCGTCTACGACACGCTGGCCCGCCGCATCTCACACGGCGCGAAGTTCGAGTCGGACCGCGACCTGTCCGACGAGGAGCTGGTGCGCGAGCTCGCCCGCGCCGCGGCCGACTACCTCATGGGCCCGGAGTCCCCACCGAAGGGACGGCGGCGCAAGCAGCGATAGCTCTCCCCTTGACACGCGAATTAGAATTCACCTTCGTATCCCGAGGAGGAAAGCGTGTCGGCTGAGAAACGAACGAGTCGTACGTTGTTGCTGATCGACGAGCGGTGCGCGTCGCATCTGCACGAAACCGTCGCGCGCGTGAGCACGTCTCACGTCACGGTCATCGCTGTGCCGCGACTTCCGGCGCTTCGGCACTACGCCCCGCTGTCCGGGTATGCCACGGTCAGCGAGATTCACGCGGACGCCTTCGCGGACGCCCAGCGCGTCGCCCGACACGCGGCGCACGCACTCCCGGACACGTGCAGCGTCGATCATCGCGTGCTCGACGCGTGGCGCGAGGTGATCGCGGTCCTTCAGCGCGACGCCTTCGACGAGGCGGTGCTGGCCGTCAGGCCCGGCCGCCGCGCCCGGCGCCAGATCACCGCCGCCGGCCTGGCATGCGGCACGCCCGTCGTGTGTCCTTGAGTGACGCGGGTGAGGATGACCTCGCCCTCATCGCGCGGTACTACGACGCGTGCACCAGTGGAGATGCCGACGGCGTGATCGCGACCACCACTGCCGACGTCGTGCACTACTTCCTCGTGCCAAACCCGGGGTCGACTCCGGTTCGGGGCGGAGAGCACCTGGGGGGTTACTGGCGAAAGGTGCACGCGATGATCGGCGCCGTGTGGGTCGTCGACCACGGGATCACCCAGGGCGAGGAGGCGGTGATCGAGTGGAGCATGTTCTGGACGCCGCGGCGCCACGACGGCCGCGTCGTCACGCGCGGTGCCGAGTGGTTCATGTTCCGCGACGGGCGGATCGCCGAGATCCGCTCGTACTACCGCCAGGAGCCGTTCGACACCGAGCTCGAAGGCTTCGCCTACGACGACCGGGGCTACTCGACGCACGACGCCGTACGGAGTCACCGTCATTCGCCGGTGGTGGCACGATGACGATCGCTGAGCTCGCGCTGGTGCTGGCCGCGATCGCGCCGTGCGCGGCGCTGCTGATGTGGACGTACCGCCAGGCTGATCGGCGAGGCGAACGCGACCGATGACGAGCGCTGCCCGCAGTCATGTCCCCTTTTGTGTCCCCCAGCCCCTTCAAACCCAGACGTAGAGCCAAAGCGCAGCGGAAAAATAATCCGCGTGTCGGGGGTTCGAGTCCCTCCTCCGGCATCATAAGCCCCTGCAAATCGATAGTTTTCGGCGCTTCTATGCAGGACAGGGACATGCGGAACGATTCCGCGTGTCGTGCCGGTCAACCCCCTGAAATCCGCTCTGCGCCGTGGGAACGATTCGCGGGGCGTGCATTCCTGTCCCCTCGCATGTCCCCTCGCGCCGCTCATCGCACCGACACCTGATCGAGCAGCAGTTCCCACAGCGGGTGGTACTGGTCGTTGCGGACGCGCGACGACACGAGGTCGGTGTGGATCAGGTTGAACAGCGGGATCGCCGGCGTGGCGGCGAGCACCTCGCGCTCCGCCCTCGCCCACATGGCGTCTGCGGCGCGCGGATCGCTCGTCTGCATCGCGGTCGCGCGGCGGATCAGGGCGTCGGCGCGCGGGTCGCAGAACTGCGAGACGTTGATGTTCTCCGGGTCCCGCGGAAAGAAGCTGCGGCAGGTGAACTGGTCGAGGAACGTCGAGGTCGCCGGGTAGTCGATGCCCCACGACTTCGGCCCGATCTGCGCGCGGGTTCTCGAGTCGGAGATCCGGCCGAAGTACGCATCGAACCTCACCCGGTGCAGGCTCGTCCGGTAGCCGACGGAACGCAGGGTGCGGAGCAGCGGCGGGGCGATCGGGTCCTGCGTTGTGTTGATCCATAGCGTGACGCGCGCGCCACGGGTGCCGGAGCGGGCGACCAGGCGCCGCGCCGCGGCGAGATTCGGCCCGGCGAGGCAGTCCGGCCGGAAGCCGGGAAGGCTGGGCGGGATGATGTGGCACGTGCCGCGAACGGATCCCCGGCCCGCGGCCGCGACAACCGCGCGACGGTCGAGCGCGAGGCTGACGGCCCGGCGCGCGTCCGCGTTGTCGAAGGGCGGCACGCGGGTGTTGAGGAAGAGCCAGGTCGTCGCCGCGTCGATGGTGTCGCGGACCGGGCCCGGGTCGCGCCGCCGGAGCTCGGCCAGCTCGTGGAAGCCCGTGCCCATGACCGCCACGTCGCGGCGACCGGCGCGGACGGCAGCGATCGCCTCCTTCACCGAGACGCCCAGCCGCGCGTCGATCGCGTCCGCGTAGCCGTCCGGCCTCCCGAGCGCGGACCACGGGCGGTAGTGGGGGTTGCGCTCCAGCCGGATGTGCCGTTCGGGTTCGTAGGCGGCGATCCGATACGGCCCGGTCCCCATCACGGTCGCGGGCGGCGGCGGCGTCCCGGGCGGCACCGCGGCCGCGAACGGGAGCGCCAAGCGATAGAGGAAGTCCGGATCGGGACGCTTGAGCCGGATCACGAGCGTCCCCTTGGCGTCGTCGGCCGCCATCGACGCGATGCCGGCCAGCAGGCCGAACGCCTGCGGCGGCGCGTGCAACGATCGATCGATGCCGCGCTTGACGTCGCTCGGGCGTACGATGCGGCCGGTCGAGAAGCGGACGCCGCGGCGCAGCGTGAACGCGTACGTGCGCCCACCATCCGACGCGGTGGGCAGCGACTCGGCGAGATTGGGGAGGAGCGTGGAGCCTGCCGTGCCGCCGACGCGCCGATAGGTCGTCAGGCCGTCGGTGGTGGCGTTGAGCACCTGCCAACCCCACGGTGAGTACGCCGTGGCCGGGTCGTAGTTCTCCGGCCCGAACGCCTGCCCCTCGAAGTCCACGCGCAGCGTGCCGCCACGCTGGCCGGGCCCGGTGGCGGCGACCGCGACCCACAGGCGACCGTCCACAACGGCGAGCGCGCGCGGGTCGTGGCCGAGGCGGAACTCCTCCGCCCCGACGGTCTTCTCCGGGTCGATCCGGGCCACGGTCCGCGCCCGCCGGTTCGCGACCCAGACGCCGTCGGCGCCGACCGCGAGCGCCACCGGCTCGTCGTCCTTGCCGAGCGTGAAGGTCCCGGTCACCACGCGGCGCTCCGGATCCACGCGCGAGACGATGCCGGTCAGCGGGTTCGCCACCCACACCGCGTTGTCGGCCACGGCGACGGCCGAAACGCCGGTGCCGACGTCGATCGCGGGTCGCGCCGTCCCGGTCGCCGGGTCGACGTTGATCAGCCGCCCCGCGGCAATCGCCCACACTCCGCTCTTGCCGCAGGCCAGCGCGGACGGGTTGTCCTGGAGCACGACCGTGCGGCGCCGCCGCGTCTCGGGGTCGTAACGGAGCAGGCTGCCGACGGCGGCGCCCGCGACCCACAGCTCCCCGCCGTGCAGGCAGACGCCGGTGGGGCTCCCGGCATGGAGGCTGTCGGCCTTGGCGTTCGTCGCGCTCGAGATGCGCGTCAGCGTGCCGTCCTCGTAGTTGGCGGCCCAGACACCGCCGCGATCGGCTGCCAGCGTGCTCTGGCCGTGCCCGACCCCGACCGTTTGCCGGACCGTGTGTGTCTTGGGATCGATGCGCGACACGGTGCCGTCGCGGTCGCCGGCCACCCAGATCGCGTTCGGCGCGACCGCGATCGCCGACGGCGGACCGTCGAGCGCGGCCTGCCCGCCCAGCGAGCCGCTGCCGGGATCGATGTCGGCCACGGCGTTGCTGCGCACCGCGGCGAGGTTCGTCTCGCGGTGCGGGACGAGGATCGCAACCGCGGCGGCCGCCGCGACGAGGGCCGCGGCGCCGAGCAGCAGGCCGCGCCGCGAGCGACGGCGTGCCGGGGCGAGCGGAGCCTCGGCCCCCTCGAGCTCGGCCGCGGCGGCGGTGGGCGCGGCGATCCGGGGATCGTGCTCGAGGATGGCCTGGTGGAGCGCGTTGAGCTCCTCCCCCGGCTCGATCCCCAGCTCGACGAGCGCCTCGCGGGCGTCGCGGTAGGCCTCGAGCGCGTCGGCCTGGCGGCCTGAGCGGTACAGCGCCAGCATCCGCTGCGCGCGCAGGCGCTCGCGCAACGGCTCCTGGACCACGAGCGCGTCGAGCTCGCCGATCACGTCGGCGTGGCGACCGGCGGCGAGATCAGCGTCGATCGCCAACTCGGTTGCCCGCAACCGCAGCTCCTCGAGCCGCCGGATCTCCGCCGCCGCGAACGGCTCGTCCGCGAGGTCGGCAAGCGCCCGGCCGCGCCACAGAGCCAGCGCATCCCGCGGGCGCGTGGCGAGCAGCCGCTCGAAGCGCACGGCATCCACGCTCTCCTCGTCCGGGAGTTGCAGCTCGTAGCCGCGATCGCGGGTCACGATTCGAACCGCGGCGCCGTCGAGCGCCCGTCGCAACCGCGACACGTAGAGCTGCACCATCTTCGCCGCGCTCGGCGGGAGCTCGTCGCCCCACAAGCCCTCCGCGAGCCGGTCGGCCAACACCGTCCTTCCCGGCTCCAGCGCGAGCATCGCGAGGACCGCCCGCTGCTTGCGGGGGCCCAGCTCGACGGGCCCATCCCCGAGGCGAACCTCGAGCGGCCCTAGCAGCCGCACGTCCACCGTGGCGCGACCCTAACGCCGGTCGATTGATCAGTAAACCCGGCGTAGACCTCGCGTCTACCGGCCTCCAGCACGGTTGTCGGCGTTCATCACTCGACCGCCTCGGAAGGAGGCCGTCATGAAGGTCTCGCAGCGCATCACCCGCCTCGCCGCCGCCGGCCTCATCGCCGGCGCGCTCGCCGCCCCCGTGGCGAGCGCACGGCCGACCGGCCCTGACATGCCGGGCGAGCCGGTCGTCATCGAGCCCGACCCCGCGCCCGTCGTGCAAACCATCGACGACGGCTTCGACTGGGCCTCCGCCGCCATCGGCGCCGGCGCCGCCGGCGGCCTCATCCTGCTCATCGGCGCCGGCGGTGTCGGCTATCGCCACCGCCATGAGCACAACATCGGCATCGCGCCCTAGCGCGAACCGCTCGCCCGATCGCGCGGCCGCCACTGCCCTCCTTCAAGGCGGCGGCCGCGCCGGCGAGCACCCACGCCTGACCTGCCCGGGTGCGACCTGTCCCCGTTCCTGTCCCCCAGCCCCTTCAAACGGCGCCGTAGAGCCGAAGCGCGCCGGAATCATAATCCGCGTGTCGGGGGTTCGAGTCCCTCCTCCGGCATGAGAAGTGCGTGGAAAATGGCGTGAAGATGCGTTGTGTGCTCTCGCGCCCGGTCGACGGTGCTGTTGGGATCAGGTTCTGAGCTCGTCGGCCGATCTCCTTGACACGAACATACGATCGCCTCGTCTAGTGCGCATGGATCGTGCTCGCCTCAGGTTGGCGCTTCCTGATGAGCCCGGTCTCCTCGACCGCAAGGTGACCGCGCCGGCCAGCGCTCGTCTCTCAGTCAGGTGCGTGGAGATTGCCGTGCCGGCGATCGGTGTCAGCGCCCCTGCCGATCTCGCTTTGCAGACGCTCGATCCGCTCGCGGTCCGGACCCGTCGCCGACTCGGCATGAGCGCCCTCGGCGATCGCGTCCCCGACGCCGCGGATCGTGCGCAGCCGCGCTGCGGCACCGCAGATATGCGCGGCTCGGGCACACGCGGCGACTGCCTCGAGCAGCTCGCCGGCCACCCATGCGTCCGCGCGGGCGTAGCGGCCGATCTGCACCAGCGACTCGAGGGACTCGTCGAGCTCGCGCCGCCGGACGACCATGGTCAGTCCCTGCTCCGGAAACGAGCGCACGCCCGGCAGCGGCGCACGCTGCGTCAGGAAGACGAGCACCGCGCGCAGATAACCGATGCACGTCACCGCGGTCGCCGGGTCGTTGATGCCGGGTGACAGCGCCTTGATGGCGATATCGGCGAGCTGCCGGATGCCGAAGTCGACGTCCTGGCGCAGGTCGCGCTCATCCGCGACCAGCACCGCGGCGCGGAGCGGCGCACGGCAGGCCTCGGCGGCCGTGCGGGGCCACACCTCGGCGATCGGCGAGTCGACGCTCGCGAAGTCGCCCGGGCACACGAGGATGACCACGCGCTCAACCGAGCCGCCCAGGCGTTCGGCGAGCCGGTCGAGGTCTACGTACTGGACGAAGCCCGGCCGCGTGGGCAGAACCTGGGCGGGTGGCTCGGCGCGCCAGCCCTCCAGCGGGTCTTCCACGCCGACCTCCTCGACCGCTGCCCCGCAGGGGTCGGGATAGAGGTGGGCGGCCCGCGCCACGGTGTCACGGGCGATGCTCGCCGTGACGTGCGAGACCTGGATCATCTGCGACACGTGGTGCAGGAAGACGATCAGGAGGACCACCGCCGCGATGCCGAGGAGGGAGGCCAGCGAGACGCTGAGCCGTGGCACGAACCCCGCGTTGCCGTATGAGCCGACCGCCCGCAGGACGAGGATCGCGTACACGAACGTCCCGACGTAGGTGCCGATCGTGACCTGGGTGATGCGGTCGCCGAAGAACGTCCGCAGGATCCGCGGACTGAACTGGCTCGCCGCGAGCTGCAGCACGACCATCGTGATCGAGAAGGTGAGACCCGCCACCGTGATCAGAGAGCCCGCGATGACCGACAGCACCGTGCGAGCGGCGGAGCCGTCGCCCTGGAACACGAGCGCGACGCCGCCGAGCTCCACGTGCTTGTCGAGCTCGACGAGCAGGACCCCGCCCAGCGCGAAGACCACCACCAGCAGGCCCGGGATGAAGCCGAGGCTCGCCCGCAGGTTGAGCCACAGTGACTTGCGGCGCTCGATCATGGCGTCACGCGCAGGTCATCCACCCACGGCGCGCGCAACGTCAGGCACCCCGCGACGGCAAGGATCGGATGGCTGCGGAACACCCTTCACCTCGCACAGGGTGCCCTCGGGACCGGAGTACGGGAGCTCTCCCGTACGCCCGATTACACACGCGCCGACTCGGAGCCGGAAGCGCCCGGCTCGCCTCACGGCTGCTCGGCGAAAGAGCCGTCGCCGGCAAACAGGCACTCGATCCGGTGCAGGTCGTCCGGGTCGGCGAGGAGCAGGACCCGGTCACCGGGGCGCAGTTGCAGCATCGCATGGGGCTGCAGCGCTGCCTCGTCGCGCACGATCATCGTGACCCACGCGTCGTCGCCGAGGTCGAGTTCTGCGAGGGTCGACGAAGCGGCGGCCGACCCGGCGGTGACATCGACCTCGCACGCGCCCGTGGGTTCCTCGCCGACGCGCAGCGACAGCTCCCAGGGCAACTGCTCGCGCTCGCGCATCGGAATCGCGAGCCTGCGCGCGACCGCGGGGACCAGCGTGCCCTGGACGACGACCGACGCGAGAACGACGATGAACACGATCCCGTAGATGCGCTGCGCGCCCTCCACGCCCTCCAGAACCGCGAACGCTGCCAGCAGGATCGGTACCGCGCCCTTGAGACCGCTCCATGCGATGAACGCGCGTTCGCGGTTCGGAACCTGCACGGCGGACAGCGTGATCGCAACCGCGAGCGGTCGGACGACCGCCGCCAGAACCAGGGCGAGCACCAGGCCTTCGACCCAATCTCGGCCGTCCAGATCTCCCAGTCGCACGGTCAGGCCGAGCGCCACGAACACCACGAGCTCGGCGAAGCTGGCCAGCGTGCCCTGGAAGCGATCGATCTCGCCCTTGTAGGGGACGCGCGCGTCACCCAGCAGCAAGCCGGCCAGGAACACTGCGAGGAAGCCGGAGCCGTGGGCGAGCGCCGTGGCGCCGTAGAGCGCCCCCGCGCACATCAGGGCGAGCAGCGGATACATGCTCTCGCTCGGCAGCCGCAACCGCCGCAGCAACGGGATCAGCAGCTGCCCGCCGACGAGACCGAACGCGACGCCGACCGCCATCTCGACTGCGAACTCGCGCGCGACGATCAGCGGCGACCCACCGTCCTGTGTGACCAGCTCGAGCACGCCGATCATCAGCGCGATGCCGGCCGGATCGTTCACGCCGGCCTCGCCCTCGAGGATCGTCCCGGACCGGCCCGCCAGCTCGCGCCGCCCCAGCACCGAGAACATCACGGCCGGATCGGTCGGCGCAACCGCCGCGCCGATGAGCCAGGCCATCGTCCAGTCCATCCCCAGCAGCCAATGCGAGAACCCCGCCATCGCCGCGGCGGTCACGAACGTGCCCAGCACCCCCAGCGACAGGACCGGTGCCGCGGCACCGCGGAGACGCCGCCACCCGATGTCCAGCCCGCCGTTGAAGAGGATGACGATCAGCGCCACCACGGCGACGCGCTCGACGGTCTTGATCGGAACCGCGCCGTAGAGCTCTGGCCACACGTCCGACGCCACCGCGGCGGCCACGAGGAAGATCGCCGGTGCCGGGACCGGCACGCGCTCGGTCAGCTTGGTCGAGATCACCGCCAGCGAGAAGCCGGCGGTGACGATCAGGACGAGCGTGGCGAAGTCGGCGATTTCAGGCATGAGGGATCCTCGCCGACCCGTCTTCCCGGCACGCCAGCGCCGACGGTAGCAGCCACGACGAAGGCACTTCGTCGTGTTGGCCACGGTGATGGCGACCGTCGTGCGCCTGACATCCGCAGCCCGAGCTGGCGCGCATCCGCACGGCCGTTGTCGGTCCTGGATGGTTGGTATGGCGCGCCACGCTCCGTGCTCCCACCCATGGAAGTCGACGAGCGCAGGCGCGACGCTGTCCCCATGTACACCGGATCTACGATCGTGTGCGCAGTCGATGACTCAGACGCTGGTCGCGCCGCTGCAGTCGTGGCCGCGAGGCTCGCTGAGCGCCTCGACCGGCGCCTGGTCGGCGCCCACGCGGTCCTGCCGTTGCCGCTGACAGCGGCGGGTGTCCCCTACGGCATCCCGCATCCCGACGCCGAGGCGACGGAGCGCTACGAGTCGGCCGCGGCTGCGCACGCGCGCGAGGTGCTCGAGCAGGCCGGGGCCGGCGACGCGAGCCTTCGGACGGAGGTAGGCCAGGTTGCGGACGTCCTCCTGCACACCGCGGAGCACGAGGACGGGCTCATGCTGGTGGTCGGAGCGAGCGAGGGCGGCCCGCTGCGTTCGCTCCTGCTCGACAGCGTCCAAGACGCGCTGCTCCGCACGGCAGACCGGCCTGTGCTGCTGGTACCGGCCGGTGGCGAGCTGATGGGCGACGGTCCCGTCCTTGCGGCGGTCGGCGGCCAGCACGATGCAGCGTGGACACCAATGGCGGAGTTGCTGGCGCTCGCGCGCAACGGCCACTTGGTGCTCGCTCACGTCCTCGAGCACGAGGACGCCGTCAACGACCCGGTACTCGCCGAGGCCGAGTCGCGGGTGGATGCGTTCGACCCGGCACTGAGGACGCTCGGCCCCACCGAGGCGCTGATCGAGACGCGCGTCGGGTTCGGCGACGCGGGCGAACGGCTGCTCGCCCTCGCCCGTAGCGCCGACGCGAGCATGGTCGTGACGGGCTCGCATCGTCACAGTCGGCTGCACGCGGCGCTGCTCGGCTCGACCGCGCGGGCGCTCATCCGGCATGCCGGCGTGCCGACGCTCGTGTGCCCCGCCCGGGTCTAGCTCCCTTCGCCGGCGGCACCTGCTCCCGATCTTGCCGCTCACGATGAGCACCCTTCCAGCCGCGCTTGCTGGGACTCGAAAGCGGTCACGCCGACCCTCAGGACGTTCGTTCTCCGCCTGACGAACGCCGTTGTGCCGCTCGTGCCGTGGCCATACGGTCGATCTCGTGCGGCGCCTCGCCTTCGACGCCGGCCTCGCGCTCGTCGCGTCGCCCGGGCCGCGCTGACGTGACACGCACTCAACCGCCGACCGCGCGCTAGATCAACGCCAAGCGCTTCCACCTTCACACCGGAGCTAATGGACGAGGGGACCGGAATGGTTATCACGACCGCGCTCGCATGACCCTGTACACCTGCGCCTGGCAGAAGCGAAGCGCGGGTTGGCATCCCTGCGGGGTAGCGGCGAAGGCACTCGACGACGCCGGCTACAGCTACGAGATCAAGGTCGTACGCGGTCAGCTCAGCATGCCATGGACATGGTTGACCCGAAAGCGTGATCGCGCCGAGGTCAGGCGCCTAAGTGGCAGGAATGGCGTGCCGCTGCTCGTACTCGACGACGACCGAGTCGTCGTCGGCTCAGCGGAAATCGCGCGCTGGGCCAAGCGGCACCCCGGCGGTACGCCACGGCCGGCGCAGTCCTCCGCATGACGGAAGCTCCGGCCCGGAAGCGCCAGCGGGTATCCCTTTGCCCCGGAACTGAAGGAGAAGCGATGTCGCGTAGTCCAACCCGGCCCACAGCACGGCAATGGCTCGACGACGCCGAGCTGCGTCGGCTCGCCGGCCCGGAACCGACCGCGGGTCCGCGCGGTGAGCACACTGGGCGAGGCGAGGGGTCGACAGCCCGCCGCGAAACGATGGTGGCGGTCGCCATCCCCGTGCTCGTCGGACTGCTGATCCTGGTGCTGCTGATCTTCTGACTCGCGGCTATCGTCAGGTTGACGAACGGCTCCGCCGGGGGGCTCCTCCAGTCGGTTGGCGCCGCCAGCGGCTCGCCGCTCCTGCGGTCAACGCGAGTCCGGCGTTCCGAAGATTGCGTGTCGGAGACGGAGCGGTTGCATGGACATCGGACGCCTCAGGCACCCGCCGGCGAACCGGGCTTGCGGGTGTCGAGCAGCGCGCGTAGCGCCTCAACCGCGGCGGCGATGTCGAGCTCAGGGTCGAGCAGCGCGTGGAGAAGCAGCCCGTCGCCGACGGCTCCCAATACGGTGGCGATCGCCTCGGGGGTCGCGCCGTCGAAGGCGGCTCCGCGCTCTTGGTCGGCGCGCACGGCCTCGATCATGAGCCGCCGGTAGGCACCGAGCATCGCGCCCATCCGTTCGCGCAGCTGTGGGTCGCGCTCGGCCTCGCGCATCGCCTCGAGCATCAGCCGGGACAGCACCGGATCGATCGCGTCGGGGTCAGCGAGCTCGGTGGCGATCAGGCCGATCAGGTCGTCGACCGTCGTCAACGCAGCGAATCGATCGACCGGGATCGCCTGCTGGAACGCGTGGAGTGCCGCCTCTGTGAGTAGTTCCTGCTTGCCGCGGAAGTGGTAGCTGACCGAGCCGTGCGGCAGCTGAGCGCGCTCGGCGACGGCGCGCGTCGTGACGCGCCCCCATCCGAGCTCGGCGATCAGCTCGGCCGCTGCGTCCATGAGCCGCTCGCGCGTCGGCGCCGACGCCGGACCGCGAAGCCCCGCAGCGCGCCTTGGCCGTTCGGACTGTCCAGATGAACTGTCCATATGGCCAAGTCTAGTGCTACAGTCGGATGCATAGCCGTGACCGCGCAACCACCCACCGGAGATCTCGCCGTCGAGGCGGCCGGTCTGACGAAGGCCTTCGGGCGGTCGCGAGCGCTCGACGGCATCGATCTGGCGATTCCGCGCGGCAGCGTCTACGGCGTGCTCGGCCCCAACGGTGCGGGCAAGACGACGACGATCCGGATCCTCGCCACGTTGCTGCGCCCTGACTCCGGCACGGCTCGCGTGCTCGGCCACGACGTCCTCCGCGACGCCGCCGCGGTGCGCAGACGGATCAGCCTCACGGCGCAGTTCGCGTCCGTCGACGAGGACCTCACGGCGCTGGAGAACCTCGTCCTGCTCGGCCGGCTCCTCGGCCATTCGCGCAAGCAGGCGAAAGCGCGCGCGCGTGAGCTGCTCGCGGCGTTCGACCTCGCCGAGGCGGCGGGCCGTCAGGTACTGCAGTTCTCGGGCGGCATGCGCCGCAGGCTCGACGTCGCGGCGAGCATCATCGTCACGCCCGAACTGCTCTTCCTCGACGAGCCGACGACGGGCCTGGATCCGCGCAGCCGGAACCACGTCTGGGAGATCGTGCGGGCGATCGTCGCGCAGGGCACGACGGTCGTGCTCACGACCCAATACCTCGACGAGGCCGATCGGCTGGCCGACCGCATCGCCGTCATCGACCACGGCCGCGTCATCGCCGAGGGCACCAGAGCCGAGCTCAAGGCGTCCGTGGGAACAGGCGGAGTCCGCTTGCGGCTGCGGGACCCAGCCCAGCGCGACGAGGCCGCGCGCGTGTTGTCCGGCGAGCTCGGCGTACCCGTGCACTCCGACCGCGACCCGGCCACGCTCGCCGCAAGGATCCCGGCACCGAACGGCGGCACCGATGCCGCGGAGCGCGCCGCCCACGCGCTCGCCGAGCTCGGCCGTTCGGGGATCACGGTCAGCGACTTCGCGCTCGGCCAGGCCAGCCTCGACGAGGTGTTCCTGGCGCTGACCGGAAAGCGTGCAGAATCGGAAACGCACGAGGCCGAGGTGACCGCGTGACCGACGCGCCCGCTTTGTCCTCGCATCCGCGGCCTGCGCCGGCGGGGCCGCTCCGCGCGTCGCTGGCCTTCGGCTGGCGCTCGCTGCTGAAGCTCAAGCACATGCCCGAACAGCTCGGCGACGTCCTCGGCATCCCGATCTTGTTCACGCTGATGTTCACGTACCTGTTCGGCGGGGCGCTGGCCGGATCCCCAGGTAACTACCTACAGTTCCTGCTCCCCGGCACCCTCGTGCTCGCGGTCGTGTTCGTCACGGTCTACACGGGCGTCACCCTCAACCGCGACCTCGCGACCGGAGCGTTCGACCGCTTCCGGTCCCTGCCGGTCTGGCGGCCGGCGCCGATCGTCGGCGCCCTGATCGGCGACACAGGCCGGTACCTGCTCGCCGCGAGCCTCGTCATCGCCCTTGGGCTGATCATGGGTTACGACGCCGGCGGCGGCCCGCTCGGCGTCCTCGCCGCCGTCGCCCTCGTGGTCGTGTTCGCCGTCTCGCTCTCGTGGGCATGGACCGCGCTCGGGCTGGTGCTGCGCACACCGAACGCGGTGATGAGCATCGGGTTCGTGATCCTCTTCCCGGTCACCTTCCTGAGCAACGTCTTCGTCGACCCGGACACGATGCCCGCCGGGCTGCGCGCCTTCGCCGACGCCAACCCGATCAGCCGTCTCGTGACCGCGACGCGCGGGCTGATGGACGGAACCGCGACCGCCGCGCAGCTGGCGTGGGTGCTCGCCGCCTCGGCCGTCCTCGCCGCGCTGTTCGCGCCGCTCACGACGTGGCTGTACCGGCGCCGGGCCTAGCGGCGGTTGCGCACCCGCGGTTGACAGCGCGATGACACCGGCGAGCGGATCGGGCCCGAGCCTCGGTTAGGATGGCCGGAGTGCCAGCAGGATCGCCGGACGCAGAGCGTGTCCGGGCCGCGGAGGTGATCGCAAGCCTCTGCCTGGCGACGGACCTTGGGATGGGGCTGCCGCTGATGCACGGCCTGCAAAGCACGCTGTTCGCCACCCGCCTCGGCGACCGCTTGGGCATCGACCAGGAGACGAGTCGGCACGCCTACTACGCGTGCATGCTCTTCCATGCCGGCTGTACCACCGACGCCGAGATCGCCGCCGAGATCTTCGGCGCCGCCATGGTCGAGCACAGCGTGCCGGTCATGTTCGCCTCCCGGCCGGCGATGCTCGCCGGTCTCCTCGGCTCCTTGCCGCCGGCCGGCAGCTCGCTGCCGCGGAGCGCGTTCGAGATCGCGCGGCGCGCTCCGCGCGCTGCCCGTACGGCTCGGCCGCACTTCACCGCCGCATGCGAGGTGGCGGAGATGCTGGCGCGCCGTCTCGGGCTGCCGGTGAGCCTGTCGAGCCTGTTCTCGCAGATGAGCGAGCGCTGGGACGGCAAGGGTCCACTGCGACGGGCGTCGCACGACCATATCCCGCTGGCCGTGCGCATCGTGCACGTCGCTCAGGATGCGGCGGTTCACCGCATGCTGGGCGGCGTCGACGCCGCCGCGCAGGCCGTGCGCGAGCACGGGGGCGCTGGGCTCGACCCCGAACTCGCGACCCGGCTGGCCGACGAGGCCGTGGAGATTCTCGCGCTGGATCCGGAGGCGTCGGCGTGGGATGAAGTACTCGCGTGCGAGCCGGCACCCCGCCTGCGGCTGGAGGGCGAGGCCATCGACGCCGCCCTCGCGGCGATGGGTGACTTCGCGGACCTCGCGTCGCCGTACCTGGCCGGCCACTCGGCCGGGGTCGCGACCCTGGCGGCGGCCGCCGCCCGGTGCGCCGGGCTCGCCGAGCACGACGTCGCAGCCGTTCGCCGGGCCGCCAGCGTCCACGACCTCGGGCGGGTCGCGATCCCGGTCAGCACGTGGCATCGCCCGGGGCCGCTGTCCGCGGACGAGTGGGAGCACGTGAGGCTGCACGCGTACCACTCCGAGCGCGTGCTCGTGCGATCGGCCTCGCTCGCGCCCCTGGCGCCCGTGGCCGGCGCCCACCACGAACGGCTGGACGGATCCGGATACCACCGCGGGACGCGCGCCGCGGGACTGTCCCCGGCGGCGCGGCTGCTCGGTGCCGCCGACGCGTTCCGGGCCATGACCGAGCCACGTTCGCACCGCGCCGCGCTGCGGCCTGCGCGCGCCGCCGACGAGCTCGGCGCGCAGTGCCGGGCCGGGTTGTTCGACGCCGACGCCGTCGCCGCCGTGCTCGAGGCGAGCGGCCACGAGCCACCGCATCTCGCGAGAGCGGCGGGGTTGACGGAGCGTGAAGTCGAGGTGGTTGCGCTGCTCGCCCGCGGACTTCAGACGAAGCAGATCGCGGCCACGCTGGGGATCTCGCCGAAGACGGCCGACCATCACATCCAGAACGCGTACGGGAAGATCGGTGTCTCGACACGTGCGGCGGCGGCGCTGTTTGCGATGGAGCACGGTCTCGTCGCCTGGGGAGAATTCCCGATGGCCGGCGCGGCCGATCGGACCTAGCGTCATCTGCACAACTGCAGATCCGGCCGCAAGGAGACCGACATGCCGACCGCAGAGACAACCGAACGCGTGGAGACGATCGTCATCGGCGGCGGGCAGGCGGGACTCACCGTGGGGCACGAGCTCGCCCGCCGCGGGCGGCGGTTCGTGATCCTCGACGCGGGCGAGCGCGTCGGCGACGCGTGGCGAGGCCGCTGGGACTCGCTCCGTCTGTTCACGCCCGCCCGATACGACGGGCTGCCCGGGATGCGCTTCCCAGCGCCCGCGCACTCCTTCCCCAGTAAGGACGACATGGCCGACTACCTGGAGGCGTACGCGGCGCGGTTCGAGCTCCCGGTGCGGACCGGCGTGCGCGTGGACCGCTTGTCGCGCAACGGGGCCGGGTTCGTCGCGGCGTCGGGCGCGCGGCGGTTCGAGGCGGACAACGTCGTCGTCGCGATGTCGAGCTGGCAGCGTCCGCGCGTGCCCCGGCTCGCGGCCGAGCTCGACCCTGAGATCGTCCAGCTCCACTCTGCCCACTATCGAAACCCGGACCAGCTGCGCGACGGTGATCTGCTGCTCGTGGGAGCGGGCAACTCCGGCGCGGAGATCGCCCTCGACGCGGCCGGCGGTCGGCGTGTGTGGCTGTCTGGGCGCGACGTCGGGCATGTCCCGTTCCGCATCGAGTCGCTCGCGGGCCGCCTCCTCGTCCCGATCGTGCTGCGCGGGGTGTTCCACCACCTGCTGACCGTGCGCACTCCAATGGGCCGGAAGAAGCGTGCCGAGGCGCTGAATCACGGCCTGCCGCTCGTGCGCACGAAGCCCGGCGACCTGGCCGCGACCGGGATCGAGCGCGTGCCCAGGGTCGCGAGCGTCCGCGACGGCCGGCCCGAGCTCGAGGACGGCCGCGTGCTCGACGTGGCGAACGTCGTGTGGTGCACCGGATACGAGCCTGACCTCGGATGGATCGACCTCCCCGGAGTCGCGAAGAACGATCCGTCGACCGAGCGCGGCGTGGTGGCGGACCAGCCCGGGCTGTACTTCGTCGGTCTCCTGTTCCTCTACTCCGTGTCCTCGGCGATGGTGCATGGCCTCGCGCGCGACGCCGAGCACGTCGCGAAGCACATCGCCGCGCGGAAGGTCGAGCCGATGCGAGCCGCCGAGCCGGCGTTGGGCGGATAGCGCTCGTTCGAGATAGAGGCGCCGACCGCAGAGCTCGCCGAGCTCCACGCCCTGCTGTTGATGAGGCGCTGGAGCACGCGGGTAGCTGATGCGCGGAGCTGGTCCGCGCAGCGGTCAGCGGACCTCCGGCGTCTGCTCCGAACTGGAGTCGCGCTGCAACTCCGCCTCGCGCGTCGCCTCGACTGCCTCGAAACGCTGCAGCGCGCGGCAGGTGCGGTGGGCGCCGATCCCGACCAGCACCGGGATGACCCAGATCGCGAAGCGCCAGAACCAGATCTGGGTCTCGTAGCCCAGCCCGAGGAACACGAACAGCCGGTCGGCTGACCCGGCGAAGAAGACCAGCACCACCCAGGTGAGGAACCCGAGGCCGAAGGCGGTTCGCAGCGGCGCGTCGCGCGGCCGGTCGAGCAGGTTGTGGGGCTCGCGATCGCCGGTGATGCGCCGCTCGACCCACGGCCACGTCACCAGCACGGCGAGCACGACGAGCGGGAACAGCGCGCCGCCCCAGAACGGGTTCGGGATGACGGTGGCGCCGCCGATCGTGACATCGAAGCCGGGCACCAGCCGCAGTGCGCCGATCAGCCAGCCGAGGTACCAGTCGGGTTGTGCGCCGTTGGTGCCGAGCCATGTCTCGTAGGGCCCCCACAGCCAGATGGGGTTGATCTGCACCAGCGCGCCGAGACCGAAGAGGATCGCCGCCGTGGCGGCCAGCAGGCCGAGCGAGCGCGGCGCTTGCCCGGGGAACATCGGCACGCCGACGAGTTGGCGCTCGCTGGCACGCGGGTCGCTGCGGCGGAACTGGGTGTGGTGTCGCAGTGCGACGAGCGCGAGATGCGCGCCCATCAGCGCCGCCAGGATCGCCGGGAAGACGAACACGTGGGCGATGAACATGCGCGACTCGAACGCGTGATCCCCCGGATACGGCGCGCCCCAGATCGCCAGGCCAAGGTTGCCGCCGATCAGCGGAATCGACAGCGCGACGGCATAGCCGATGGCCAACCCCATGCCGGACAGGAGGTCGTCGACCATCGAGTATCCGAGGTATCCCTCGAGCAGCGCGAGGAACAGCATCGCGATCCCGATCAGGTAGGTCAGCTCGCGCGGTCGCCGGAAGGCGCCGGTGAAGAACACGCGCAGGAGGTGGATCACGATCGCCGCCACGAAGATGTCCGCGGCCCAGTGATGCGTCTGGCGCATGAGCAGCCCGGCTTTGACGTCGAACGACAGGTTGACGGCCGAGGCGTAGGCGTCGCTCATGTGAGCGCCGCGCAGCGGCTCGTAGCTGCCGTGGTAGACGGTCTCCGACAGGCTCGGCTCGAAGAACAGCGCGAGGAAGGTGCCGGTGCCGATCAGGACGAGGAACGCGTAGAGCGCGACCTCGCCGAGCAGGAACGACCAGTGGTCCGGGAACAGGTAACGGAGTGCCTTGCGCAGCAACGGCGCCGCGTTCGCGCGCTCATCGATGAAGCGAACGGGCTCGCGGACGGCGTCGTGCTTCACGTGTCGCGCACCCCCCACCACGACGGCCCGGCGTAGCCGGCGTAGTCGCCGGCGGCGAGCAGGCGGCCGTCGTCGGCGATCGTGAGCGGGAGTTGGGGCAGCGGCCGCCCGGCCGGGCCGAACAGCACCTTGCCGCCGGCCGCGGGGTCGAACGTCGAGTAGTGGCACGGACACACGAGCGCTCGCTTGGGCTCGGTGGGCTCGAACAGCGGGTTTCGGTAGAGCGCGATCGCGCAGCCTGCATGCGTGCAGATCTTCGAGTAGGCGACGATTCCCTCCGGCGCCCAGCCCTCGCGGCCGGCAGGCAGCTCGAGGGCGGCTGGGTCGAGCCGCACCACGATCAGCGGCGAGGCGATCGCCTTGCGGTCAGCGCCCTCGGGGAAGGCGGTGTAGAACGCGCCCGCCTCGACGTCGGCGGCAAGCAACGGCCGGCCGTCCTCGCGCACCAGCGCCCGCCCGCGCCGCCACGGCGAAGTCTGGAGACGGCTGGTGTCGAGCAATGGCCCCAGCGAGGCGGCGGGCGCGAGTAACGCAGCGCCGAGCGACGCGCCCGCGAGCCCCGCGGCGCCGCCCAGCAGCCGCTTGCGCGTGATCCCGTCGGCGCTCTCGCGCACCATCCGGGACACCTCGTCCTGCGCCTCCGGGTTGGCGGACGGCGGGTACTCCTCGTCGAGCTCTTCGGTGACCACGAACGTGTGCGCAGCGACGACGAGCGCGGCGGCGAACAGGGCCAGCGCCGCGGCCAGCGCGCCGCCGAACGCCTGCGTCGACCACTCCGCGGCGTAGGCCACGATGGCGACGATGCCGGCCAGCGCCGTCGCCACCAGCAGGCCCGCGACGACGAGCTCGGCGCGCGGGTGCACCTCGCCGGGCTCGACGATGCGCGGCGACGGCGCGCCGTCGCCGCGCCGCCGCAGGCCGCGGAACGCGATCAGCAGCCCGAGCAGCCACTTCAGGATCGTCTTCACGAGCGCACCCGCTTCCCGATCGCAATACAAGTCAGCAGCAGGATCGGCACGGCCAGCAGCCAAGCGACCATGCCCTCCGGGAAGGGCCCCAGGTGGTTGATCCCCCAGCCGCCCTCATCCTGCGGGTCCTTCGTGTATTGCACGTAGGCGACGATCGAATTCAGCTGCGCGTCGCTGATGTCGCGCGTCGAGAACTTCGGCATCGTGTACGGCCCTATCCGCACCGCCTCGGCGATCTGCCGCGCGGTGGCGCGGCGCAGCGGCGGCGCCTTGGCTCCGGTCATCACGCCCCCCTCGGCGACCACCTGGTGGCAACCCGCGCAGTGCTCGGTGAACAGCTCGCGCCCAGTCGCGATGTCCCCCGCGTGCGGGTCGGGCGTGGGCACCGCCGGCCCGCTCCCGAGGGAGGCGACGTAGTCGGTGATCGCGCGAAGGTCGGCGTTCGGGAAGCGCGGGCGCGAGCGCACCGGCTGCTCGGTGGCGTCGCCCAGCGGCATGTAGCCCGTGCGCAGGTAGAAGTCCGCGGCCAGCGCGCCCGAGTCGCGCAACGACGGACCTCGCAGGGTGTGATCCGCCCCGCCGGTGACGCCGCGGCCGTCGATCCCGTGACAGCGGACGCAGTTCGCCGCGAACAGCTGCTCGCCACGCTCCAGCGAGGATCCGGCACCGCCCGCCGGAACGATCGGCGGCCCTGACGGCGGCGCAGCCGCACCGTGCGGGGCGAGGAGCGCGAGCGCGCCCAGCCCCAGCGCGAGCAGGAGCGCGAGCCGCTTCATGACTGCGTGCACCCGTTCGCGGCGATCGCCCCTGCGCTGCTCATGAGGATGATGGCCAGGAACAGCGGGGCGATCGTCATCCCGATCACGGCGAGGAAGTGGACCCGGCCGGCCGGCGGCGCGTCGCTGTCGTCGGCGTCTCGCGTCGCGCGCCAGGCCAGCACTGCAGCCAGCCCGCACCCCACGACGGCGAGCGCGGTGACCGAGCCGATGACGATCGTCCACGCGTCGACCGGCACGTCCCAGCCGGGCCCGCGGGTGTTGTCGGGGCAGTCGGCCAGCCCCACCGCGTAGCCGCCGATGTGCTGCGCCGCCCAGGCGAACGGCGGCCCCAGCGCGCCGACCCACGCGAGCGCCTGGCTGCCCGGCGCCCTCACGCCGCCGACACCTGCGTCGCGACGACGGCGATCGCCAGCGCGGCGACCACGTACCAGTAGAGCGCAACGGCGCGCACGCCGATCGCGCGGTAGCTCGTGAGCCCGCCGGCCAACCGGGCCAGCAGCCATCCGTCGAGCAGCAGCCCCACCACCACGTGCAGGTGATGGGCGCCGAGCAGCGTGAAGTAGATCGACCCGTAGGCGTTGGTCGAGGGCGAGAAGTCGCCGAGGTCCCCGACGTAGCTGACGATCTGCACGGCGAGGTAGCCCGCCTGCAGCAGCAGCGCCAGGGCGATCAGCCACCACGCCGCCCGCGCCCGGCCGCGCCGCGCCATGACGGCCGCGCCGGCCATCGGCGCCACCGAAAGTACGAGCAGCGCGGTGAGCGCGAGCGGCAGCGCCACCGCGGGCGCCGGGATCCCGCCCTGCGGCCACTGCGGCGAGGTGAAGCGCAGGTAGAAGTACGTCCCGATCAGCGAGCCGAACAGCGCGGCCTCCGAGCTGAGGAAGATCGCCATGCCCCACCAGCCGTTCGGCAGCGCGCGCCGGGCCGCGCCGACGAGCTCGCTCTCGCCCTCCCGCCAGTGCCAGGCGCCGAGCACGAGCGCGACCGCCCCGGCGAACACGACGGCGGTCGTCCAGTGCCCGGTGAGTAGGAACACGAAGACGAGCGAGAGCATGCCCGCGAGCGTGATCGGCCACGGGGAGTCCGACGGCATGTCGAGCACCTCGTCGAGCTCGCCGTCGACGACGGTGCTGGCCGGCGTCTGGTGGCCCTCGGCGAGCACGAGCTCGCCACGCTCCACGCGCCGCACGTCCTCCTCTCGGTCCCGGATGTCCCACATCGGATACGGGCTCGAAATCGCCGGGACGACCGTGAAGTTGTAGGGCGGCGGAGGGGAGCTCGTCGCCCACTCGAGCGTCGCGCCGTCGAACGGGTCACGCCCCACCCGCCGGCCGCGGCGCAGGCTGAGCGCGAGGTTCACCGCGACCAGCAGCAGGCCGGCGCCGAGCAGGTAGGAGCCGAGGGTCTCAACGAGGTTCGCGGGGCCCCAGCCGACGCCCGAGGGGTAGGTCCACTGGCGCCGCGGCATCCCCAGGAGGCCCACGATGTGCATCGGCATGAACGTGATCGCCGTGCCCGCGAACGACAGCCAGAACGACACCTTGCCCAATCGCTCGTCGTACATCCGGCCCGTGACCTTTGGGAACCAGTAGTAGAGCCCTCCGAGCAGCGGGAACACCGCCGCACCGAAGATCACGAAGTGGAAGTGCGCGACGATGAAGTACGTGTCGGTCACCTGCTGATCGAACGGCACGGCGGCGAACATCACGCCCGACAGGCCGCCGATGATGAAGAACACGATGAAGCCGACGATGAACAGCAGCGGCGTCTGGAAGTCTGGTCGGCCCGTGACGAGCGTCGTCAGCCACGCGAACAGCTGGATCGCGCTCGGAATGACGATGATCATGCTCGCGGCCGCGAAGTAGATCGTCGTCGTCGTCGCCATGCCGACCGCGAACATGTGGTGCGCCCAGACGCCGAAGCCGATGAAGGCGACCAGCAGCTCGGCGACCGCGACGAGCGGGAACGCCACCATCCGCCGGCCGCAGAACGTGGGGATGATCGAGGTCGCGATCCCGAACGCGGGCAGGATGATGATGTAGACCTCGGGGTGGCCGAAGATCCAGAACAGGTGCTGCCACAGCACCGGGTCGCCGCCCGCGGCGATGTCATAGAAGTGGGTGCCGATCTGGCGGTCGAGCTCGAGCTGCGCAAGCGCGACCGTCAGCGGCGGGAGCGCGAAGATGAGCGCGAACGACACCGCCAGGAACGCGAAGCAGAAGAGCGGCATGCGGTTGATCGACATGCCGGGCGCGCGGCCCTTGAAGATCGTCGTGATGAAGTTGACCGCCGTCGCCAACGAGGAGATCCCGTTGAGGATCAGCCCGAGGCAGTAGAAGTCGATGTTCGGCCCCGGGCTGAACTGGGCGTTGGCCAGCGGCACGTAGTTGAACCAGCCCGCGTCGGGCGCGCGGCCGATCGCCATCGACGTGTAGATCAGCACCCCGGACGACAGGAAGATCCAGAACGACAGCGCGTTCAGCCGCGGGAACGCCATGTCGCGCGCGCCGATCATGAGCGGGAGCAGGTAGTTGCCGAACGCCCCCGTCGAGATCGGGATCACGAAGAGGAAGATCATCGTGATCCCGTGCATCGTGAACAGCTGGTCGTAGGTCCCGGGCGAGACCAGCCGGTTCTCGGCGCGGATCAGCTGCGTGCGCATCAGCAGCGCCTCGACGCCTCCGGCCGCGAACATTGCCAGCGACGCGAACAGGTACATCAGCCCGATGCGCTTGTGATCGGTGGTGGTCAGCCAGCCGAGCACGCCCTCGCGCTCGGTCCAGATGCGCCCGAGCCGCTCGGAGGTGCGCCGGCCGGCGGGGGTGTCGGCGACCGCCACTACTTCAGCCCCTCGAGGTAGGCGACCAGCGAGCGGACGTCGCTGCGCGAGAGGTCGAGGTTCGGCATCCGGTTGCCGGGCTTGACGTGCTGCGGGTCGCGCAGCCAGGTTGCCAGCGAATTCGCGTCGTTCGGCAGCGTCAGCGCGGCGATCGTGTCGCGCGAACCGACGTGGGTGAGGTCGGGACCGACGTCGCCGCGCGCCCTGGTGCCGCGGATCGCGTGGCAGCTCGCGCACTGGCTGCCGAAGAACGCCTCGCGCCCGGCGCGTTCCGCCGCGCCGGCCGGCGGCTGCGCCGGTGCGGCCTCGGCGCGCAGCCAGCGGCGGAACTCGGCCGGCTCCTGGGCGTCGACGTACATCGCCATGTGTGCGTGCTCGAGCCCGCAGAACTCCGCGCACTGCCCGCGGTAGCGGCCGGGCTTGTCTGCGTAGAGCAGGACCCGGTTGCGCCGGCCGGGGATCATGTCGATCTTGCGGTTGAGACGCGGGACCCAGAACGAGTGGATCACGTCACCGGTGGTCGCCACCACGTTCACGCGCGTGCGCGCGGGGATGTGGATCTCGTTCGCGGTGACCGCACCGGTGCCCGGGTAACGCACCTCCCAGAACCATTGGCGGCCGACGACCTGGATCGTCATCGGCGTCGTGGCGGCGGCGGGCGCCTCGGTGCGGTCCATCACCACGAAGTTCGCGACGATGAACAGCGCGACGTTGACCGTGATCGGGATGCCGATCCCGAACAGCACCACGAGGCGCAGGTTCAGCTTCGAGCCGCCTTCGACGACCGGCAGCCCTTCGCGGCGGCGGCGCACCCAGGCGAGGCCGAGCATCCCGATGGCGCCCGCGAACACGACGCAGGCGATCACCAGCATCCACCACCACAGGCGCGCAATGTCGCGCGAGGCCTGGCTCTCGGGCCGCAGCGTCGACTGGGACCCCCCGCAACCGGCGGCGAGCCAAGCGAGCGCCATCAGGGCGGCGACGGCGGCGCGCCTCACTGCGGCGCCCCCTCGCGCAGCCGGCGCGCCAGCGCATCCCCCTCGCCCGCTGACACGGCGCGGGCGATCCGCCGCTCGTCCAGCACCACGCCGTGGACCGTCGCGAGGTCGGCGAGGTCTTGGCGCCGACCTGCGTCGCGCAGCGTCCGCGCCAGCAGCCACGCGAACAGCCCGACGATGACGAGGCTCTCCTCGACGAGCATGACCGCGCCCGCAGCGCTCTGGTCGGCGACCGGGTCGCGTCCGGCGCGCGCGGCCGTCTCCGCGTAGTGCGGATAGAACGGGCTGCCCGCCCAGACGAACGCGTAGGCGAGCATCGTCGATGACAGCCGCACCGCCAGCACGTAGCCCAACCGCGCACCGTTGCCGAACCAGGCGGGCTTCGGCAGCGGGCCGAGCAGCGCCAGCCACAGGTTCACACCGAACACGAAGAAGCAGAGGTGCTGGAGCACATGCAGGAGCTCGTGATCCACCGCTGCCTCGTAGGCCGGGCGCAGGTGCCACAGGTAGAGGTCGGCCGCCCACAGCCCCACCGCGACCACCGGGTGCGCGAGCCCGCGCACGCGCCAGACGCCCGGCGCGCGCAGCAGCGGGGCGAGCAGTGGACCGGTCAGCCCGAGCACGAGCAACAGCGGCGCGACGTCCCCGATCGCCAGATGCTCGGCCATGTGCGCGGACAGCCGACGGTCGGCGGCCTCGTCAACCACAGGACTGACGGCCATCGCGAGCAGCGCCAGGCCGGCACCGAAGCACACGAGCCGCCACGACGCGACGGGCCGTCCGCGACGCGCGAGGGTGCGGGCCCGGAGCAGATACGGCACTGCATAGAGCGCGAGCACAGCGCTCGAGAGGCCAGCCAGGCTCCAGCCGCCGACGGCGAGCATCGCGCGATCGTAAGTCACGTTCGGCGGCCCGCCAGCGTCGCTGTCCGGCGGCTTACCAATGACCGCGCCGGCCGCACGGGGGGCGCGCTAACGTCGCGCTTCCCATGGCTGCGCCTCAGTCCGAGAAGGCACCCTCGCGAGCGGTTCCGGCACTGGCGGTGCTCGCACTGCTGGCCGGCAGCCTCGCTGTCGGGATCCTGGCCGGCGGGCTGCACCGCGGCACCCCCGCCGCGCACCGTGGGGCCTCTGCACCGGGACTGCGCGCCGACACGCTGCCCGGCGGCCTGGCCGGCCACGCCGCCCCCGTCTTCCGCCTGCGCGACGGGCGCGGCGGCACTGTCGACACGCGAGCGCTGCGGGGCCGGCCGTACGCGCTCACGTTCCTCTACACCCGCTGCCCGGACGTCTGCCCGGTGCTCGCCTCCAAGCTCGGTCGCGCGCTGGCCGGCGCGCCCGGCGCGAAGGTGGTCGCCGTGAGCGTCGACCCCCGCGGAGACACGCCCGCCGCGGTGCGCAAGTTCGCCGCCGCCCGCCGGCTGCCGCCGGCCTTCCGCTACGCGATCGGCAAGACGTCCGAGCTCGCGCCGGTCTGGCGCGCTTACTACGTGACCTCCCAGTTGGGCGACCCGCGGCGCAGCACGCACACCGCGGCGGTTTGGCTCGTCGACGCCCGCGGCCGGTTGCGCGGCATGTATCCGGGCGGCGCGCCGGTGGCGGCCACTGACGTTGCGCACGACCTGCGCGCACTCTCCTGAGCGACGCATCTCCGGCTGCTGCACGGCACCCATAGCTACCCACCTGCGGCGGGACCGGTAAACCCGCCGGCGGCTCACGACGCGCCGCTCCGGGCCAGCCGCTGCAGGGGCAGCAGGCTCAGCAGCACGGCCGCTGAGCACACGCCCCATGTCGCCTGGTAGCCGGCGGTCCCCGAGAACGGACCGGCGAGCGCCTGGATCGCGATCCCCGCGAGCAGTGGGCCGAGCCAGGTGCCCAACCCGCGGGTAAGCGAGTAGTAGCCGGTCATCGCCCCGTGCTCGCTGTCGGGCATCAGCGGCATCAGCAGTGCGTAGGGCAGCGCCATCAGCACGCCGCCGCCGAGCGCGATGAACGGAGCGGCGACGGCGACGGCGACGGCGGAGGTGGACAGGAACGGCACCAGCAGGCCGCCCCCGTACACCGGCAACGCGACGCGAATGACCGTGATACGCCCGAAGCGGTCGGCGAGCCTGCCGCCCGCCGCGGCGCCGACCAGCACGATGACCGCGGCGCCCCCAAGGATGAAGGCCGCGCTCGTCCGGCTGTACCCCAGGCCTTGCGTGACGTAGAGGACGACGAAGGTCTTCAGCGCCGCGAGCGAGAGCTCCCACAGCGCGTTGGCGGCCAAGAAGGCGCGGAGGGGCGCGTGGTCGCGGACCAGCGCGAACACCTGACGCGCGCGCTCGGCGTACGTCCCGCCGCCACCCTCGCCGTCGTCGGGGATCCCGCGGCGGGCCAGCGCCCAGCCGAAGCCGGCGAGCGCCACGACGTAGACGAGCGCCGCGGCGGCGAACGGCGCCGCCTGCCCGAGCCCGAGGAGCAGGCCGCCGCCCACGAGCGCGAGGCTGGTGCCGAGGCCGCGCCACAGCGCCTGCGTGCCCTGCGCGCGGCCGGCGACCGCGTCCGGGAGCACGTCGGGGTAGAGCGCGCGGTACGGCTCGTAGGCCACGAAGTAGCCGACGAAGAACACGAGCGCGGCGGCGGCCAGCGTCCCGATGGACTGCACGACGCCCATGCCCGCCAGGCCGAGGATGACAAGTGGTGACGCGGCGATGAGGAACGGCAGCCGCCCGCCGAGGCGCGTTCGCAGCCGGTCCGACCAGGCTCCGACGATCAGCGGCAGCCACAACGCCACCAGTCCCTCGATACCGACGATCACGCCGATGATCACCGTCGAGCCGCCGAACCCCTGTGCCACCACCGGCAGGTAGGTGGTCACCACCGTCACCGCGAGCGCCAGTGCCAGCGTCGGGACGCCGAGCAGCGCGACGACGCGTCGCTCGTCGCCGCTCAGGCGACGCCGGCGGGACGATCGCGCGACGTCGGTCATCGCACGGTCTCGATGCGCTGGGCCGGAGCGAACGGACGAGCCGAGGGCGGCCGCTCGCGCGCCCACTGCAGCAGCGTGGCGAGCACCGTCGCGATCGGCACCGCCATGAAGACCCCTGCGATGCCGGCGAGTGCGCCGCCGACGGCCATCGCCAGCAGGACGACGATCGGATGGAGGTGCAGACGCGGCCCGACGACGACCGGGTACAGCACGTGGCCCTCGAACTGCTGCACGAGCACGACACCGCCCAACACCACCAGCGCAGCGCCGGTGCCGTTGGCGACCAGCGCCACCAGCACCGCGGCCGCACCGGCCACGAGTGCGCCGACGATCGGGAAGAACGCGGCGAGCCAGGTCAGGACGATCAGCGGGAGCGCGAGCGGCACCCCGACCAGCAGGAGCACGGCGCCGATGCCCAGCGCGTCGACGCTCGCGACGAGCACGATGCCGCGCACGTAGGTGCTGAGGACTTCCCACGCCCGGGCCGCGGCGTCCTGCACGTCGGCCCGGCGCGCCTCCGGGGCCAGCGTGGCCACCCAGCTCCACAGCCGCGAGCCGTCCTTGAGCCCGAAGAATGCGAGGAACAAGGCAAGGACCGCGGCGCCCAGCGCGGTGGCCAGCGCGCTCGCGCCGGTCACGATGCGCCCGAGCACCCAGTCGGAGTGGCCACGGATGTCGCGCATGATGTGGTCGACCGCGCGGTCGACCTGCGCGTGGTCAGCGCCGAGCAGCTCGCGACCCGCGGAGTACGCGACCTGGCGCGCGCCGCGCTCCACGCTCGTCCCGAGCGCGCCCAACCGGTCGACCGTCGGCGGCACCACGACGAGGAGGCACAGCGCGACGGCGGCGAGCAGCGCGAGCATCGCCGCGGCGGCGGCCAGGCCGGCCGGAAGCCCGCGCCGCGCGAGCGAGTCGGCGAGCGGGCGCAGGAGCGCCACGGCGAGCACCGCCGCGAGCGTCGGCACGACGACGATCATCAGCTGACCGACCGCCCAGCCGATCAGCAACAGCCCGGTGGCGATCCCGACCAGGCACCAGGCTGTGACGCCGGCCGCGAACAGCCGCGGCGGGAGCTGCCGCGTCAGGCGTTGGCTGCGCTCGGCCCCGGCCGCCTCCGGCATGCGAGCGGCCGGCAGCCTCACGCCCGCACGGCCGCTTGCCGGATCGTCCCGCGGCGCCCGTTGAGCTCGACGTCGGGGTAGCAGCGCTCCGGGCGCGGGCCGGGGACGCCGTCGGGGCCGTGGTCGAGCGCCATCTTGATCACCTGCGCCGTGTGCAGGGCGCGGCGGTCGCTGAGCTGCTCGATCTGCGTCTTGCAGGAGAAGCCGTCGGCGATCAGGAGCGTGTCCTGCGGCGCGTCGCGGACGATCGGCAGCAGCCGCTGCTCGCCGATGGCCACCGAGATGTCGTGGTGCTCGGCCTCGAAGCCGAACGACCCGGCGAGGCCGCAGCAGCCGGCGTCGAGCAACTCGGCGTCGAGCCCCATGCGCTGGTAGAGCTGCTGCTCGGCGCTCATGCCCATCACCGCCTTCTGATGGCAATGACCGTGCACAAGCGCGCGTCGGCGCAACTGTGGCGCCTCCCACTCGGGCGCGTGCTGCTGGAGGAACTCGGCCAGCGTGAGCGTCTGCAGCGAGAGGCGCTTGGCGTCCTCATCGTGCGGCAGCATGCTCACGAGCTCGTCGCGGAACACCGCGATGCAGCTCGGCTCCACGCCGACCACGTGCGCGCCCGCGCGCACGTGCGGGCCGAGCACCGCGACCAGCCGCTCGAGGAAGCGCCGGGCGGTCGGCAGCATCCCGTAGTCGTAGAGCGGGCGCCCGCAGCAGACCGGCTGCTCGGGCAGCACGACGCGGAAGCCCGCCGCCTCCAGCACCTCGACGGTCGCCTTGAGCGGCTCGGGGTGCAGGTACTGGTTGAACGTGTCGGGGAAGAGCACGACCGGCCGGCCGCGCGGGTTGACCGCGCCGCGGCGCTCGAACCACGTCTGGAACGTCTCGTGCGCGAACGGGGGCATCTCCCGCTCGGGCGAGATGCCGCCGGCGCGCTTGAGCAGCCCGCCGAGCCCGGGCGCGCGCACCAGCGCGTTCGCCAGCCGCGGGACGCGCGAGGCGAGCCGTGCATGGAGCATGATCAACCCCATCGAGTACGCCGCCCGTGGCCGCAGGCGGCGCTTGTAGTACTTGGAGAGGAACTCGGCCTTGTAGGTGGCCATGTCGACGTGGACCGGGCAGTCGCCCTTGCAGCCCTTGCAGGACAGGCACAGGTCGAGCGCCTCGCGGACGTCGTCCGAGCGGAACCCGTCGGTGATGGTGTCGCCCAGCAGCATCTCGTTGAGCGCGCGCGCGCGCCCGCGCGTGGTGTGCTGCTCGTCGAGCGTGACCATGTAGGACGGGCACATCGTTCCGGAGTGGGTCTCGCGGCAGGCGCCGGCGCCCACGCAGCGCAGCGCAGCGTGCGCGAACGAGCCGCCGTCCTCGGGGTAGGAGAAGTGCAGGCCGCGCGGCTGCTGCGGGCGGTAGCCGGCGCCGAGCTTGAGGTTGGAGACGATCGGATACGGGTCGACGACCTTGTGCGGGTTCATCCGGTTGCCCGGGTCCCAGATCGCCTTGAACTGCTCCATTGCCTTGACCAGCTCGGCGCCGTACATCTTCTCCAGCAGCTCCGCGCGCGCCTGGCCGTCGCCGTGCTCTCCGGACAGCGAGCCGCCGTAGGAGACGACGAGGTCGGCCGCCTCGTCGAGGAAGCGCCGCCAGTCCCGGATGCCCCCGTCCGTGCGCAGGTCGAAGTTGATGCGGCAGTGGATGCAGCCGTCCCCGTAATGGCCGTAGAGCGAGGCGCGATAGCCGTGCTGCGCGAGCAGCTGATCGAAGTCGCGCAGGTACGGCGCGACCTTGGCGGGCGGCACCGCCGCGTCCTCCCAGCCCGGCCAGTGGTCGCGCTCCATCGGCACGTAGGAGGTCGCGCCGAGCCCCGACTCGCGTACCTCCCACAGCATCTTCTGCTGCCCGGGGTCGGACACCACGGAGACCGAGCCCTCGTCGCGCGAGCGGCCGATCGCCTTCAGCGCCTTGCGCGCCTTGTCCTCGGCCTCCGCCCGGCTCTCACCGCCGAACTCGGTGAGCAGGAAGGCCTCGCCGTCCGGGAGCAGCGCGACGGCGTCGGGGTGCTGCTTGTGCTGGCCGATGTCCCACAGCAGCTTGTGATCGATGCCCTCGAGGCCGATGGCACCTGCCTCGAGCAGCGCCGGCACGTCCTCGGCGGCGGTCGCGTGCTCGGGATAGCCGGTGACCAGCAGCGCCCGCTCCGGGGGAGCGTAGAGCAGCCGCACCTTTGCTTCGAGCACCATCGCGAGCGTGCCCTCGCTCCCGGTCAGCGCACGGCCGACGTGGAAGCCCTTCTCAGGCAGCAGGTCGTCGAGGTTGTAGCCCGACACGCGGCGCGGGATCGGCGGATAGCCGCGGCGGATCTGCTCGGCGTAACGGTCGCGCAGCGTGCGCATGCGGCGGTAGAGCTCCCCACGCCGTCCGCCGGCGGCGACGATGCGGTCGAGGTCGGCGTCGCTCGTCTCCCCCACCCGCAGGCGCTCGCCGTCGTAGGTAACGATCTCGAGCTCGTGCACGTTGTCGGACGTGCGGCCGCCCATGACGGAGTGCACGCCGCACGAGTTGTTGCCGATCATGCCGCCGAACGTCGCCCACGCGTGCGTCGAGGTGTCCGGCGCGAAGGTGAGGTTCATCTCCGGCTCGGTGATCGAGGTGAGCTGGTCGTGGATCACCCCCGGTTCGACGATCGCGTAGCGCTGCTCGCGGTCGATCTCCTTGATCGACCGCAGGTTGCGCGAGACGTCGATCACCACCGCGTGGTTGACGGTCTCGCCGGACAGTGAGGTGCCGCAGCCACGTGGGAGCACCGGCGCGTCGTGCGCGCGGCAGACCGCCATCGCGGCGACGACGTCCTCCTGGTCGGCCGGGACCACGACGCCGATCGCCTGCTGGCGGTAGTTCGAGGAGTCGTTGGAGTAGATGGCCCGGTAACCGGCGTCGAAGCGGACCTCGCCGCGGACGCTCCGCTCGAGCTCGCGCCGCAGCGCGTCGACGTCGATGTCGTCGGTGCGCTCCGGCCGGCGCAGGTCGTGGCCGCCGTTGACGATCGCGTGGCTCATGCGCGGAACCTCTCGGCGTCCGCCCGCTTGAGCTCGATGCCCAGGCCGGGACGTGAGGCGTCGGGGACGAGCCGGCCACCGTCGGGATCGAGGGTCCCGTCGAACAGCGTCGACTCGACGCGGGCATGGTCATGGAAGTACTCGAGGTGGATCGCCGTCTCGCAGGCGGCGAACGCGTGCGCGCTGATGGCGGGGGCGCAGTGCGCGGAGATCGGGAGGCAGCGCGCCTTCGCCAGCCCGTCGGCGTGCAGTACGCCGGTGATCCCCCCGCACCGCGTCACGTCGACCTGGAGCACGTCGACCGCCTCGGCGGCGAGCAGGCGCTCGAAGTGGAAGAGGTCGGTGCCGTACTCGCCGGCGGCGACCTCCATGCCGGGCGGCGCGCCGTCGCGCACCCGGCGCAGGCCGGCGTGGTCGTCGGAGGAGACCGGCTCCTCGAACCACGTGACGCCGGCCTCGGCGTAAGTCCCGCGCGCGGCAGCGAGCGCGCTCGCCGGCGTGAAGGCGCCGTTGGCGTCGACCATCAGCGCGACGTCCTCGCCGATCACCTCGCGGACGGCGCGCAGCCGGGCGGGGTCTGCGTCCGGCTCCCGGCCCACTTTGATCTTCACCCGCCGCGCGCCCATCTCCATCCAGCCATGGGCCTGCTCGCGCAACCGGTCGAGCGAGTACGAGGTGAAGCCGCCCGATCCATAGACCTCGACGCCGTCGTGCCAGCGGCCGAGCAGGTCCGCGAGCGAGACGCCGAGCAGCCGCGCCTTGAGGTCGTGCAACGCGACGTCGACGGCGGAGATCGCGTAGGCGCACAGCCCCGCCGGCACCGAGTTGCGCACGGCGCGGCTCATGGCCGCCCACGTCGCCTGCGGGGCCAGCGGGTCGCCCTCGCGCACGATCGGCGCCAGCTCGTCCACCACGATGCCCGCGATCGCGTCCTGCCCGTAGGTGTAGCCGAGGCCGCGCTCGCCGCCCGCGGCGACCTCGACGACGACGATCGTCGTCGAGTCCCACCGCAGCGTCCCGTCGGACTCCGGCTCGTCGGTCGGCAGCTCATAGGCGGCCACCTCGACCGCCGGCGCGATCGTGGCGGTCATCGGTTCACGAACTCCTGCAGCTTGCTCTTGGCCGCCTGCTTGGCGATCTCGACGCGGTCGGGGTCGCCGTGCAGCATCGCCATCCCCATCTCCTTGGCCTGCTCGTAGCGGATGTGCGGCGGCATCGGCGGCACGTTCGGGTCCGTGATCGCCTCGAACACGAACGGCCGGTCGGCGGCCATCGCGCGCTCCCAGGCTGGACGGATCTGCTCCGGGTCGTCGACCCGTACGCCGTCGAGCCCGAGCATGCGGGCGTACTCGGCGAACGGGAAGTCGGGCAGGTCTTGCGACGCCTCGAGCTTGGGGTCGCCGGCGAGCACGCGCTGCTCCCACGTGACCTGGTTGAGGTCGTTGTTGTGCAGCACGAGCACGACCAGCCGCGGGTCGCTCCAGCGCTTGTAGTAGTACGCCGCGTCGATCAACGCGTTGATGCCGGTCATCTGCATCGATCCGTCACCCTCGACCGCGATCACCGGCCGGTCGGGGAACGCGAACTTCGCCGCCACCGCGTAGGGCATCGAGGGCCCCATCGTCGCCAGCGTCCCCGAGAGCGCGGCCTTCATGCCCCGCCGCAGCCTCAGCTGGCGCGCCCACCAGTTCGTCCCCGATCCCGAGTCGGCGGTGACGATCGCACGGTCGGGCAGGAAGTCGTTGAGCTCCCAGAAGACGCGTTGCGGGTTGACCGGGTCCGCGTCGAGCATGCTGCGGTCGGCGACGATCTCCCACCAGCGCGCGACGTTGCGCTCGATCTCCTCGCGCCAGCCGCGGTCGGCCTTGCGCTCGAGCAGTGGCAGCAGCGCCCGCAACGTGTCACGCGAGTCGCCGCACAGGTTGACCTCCATCGGGTAGCGGATGCCGAGCATCCGCGCGTCGAGGTCGATCTGCACGCCGCGCGCCTGCCCCGGCTTCGGCAGCCACTCGCTGTAGGGGAAGCTCGTGCCGACCATCAGCAGCGTGTCGCAGCCGGCCATCATCTGCTCGCTCGCCTTGGTGCCCAGCAGCCCGATCGAGCCGGTCAGGAACGGCAGGTCGTCGGGCAGCACGTCGCGGCCGTTGAGCGCCCGCGCCACGCCGCAGCCGAGCACGTCGGCCAGCTCGACGACCTCGTCGGCCGCCGCCTTGGCGCCCTGGCCGATCAGGATCGCCACCTTCTCGCCGGCGTTGAGCACCTCGGCCGCGCGCCGGAGGTCCGCATCGTGGGGAACGATGTGCGGGCGCGTGATCGCGCCGCCGGAGTACACGGCGCCGTGCATCCGCGGCGGTGACTCGTAAGGCTCCTCCTGGACGTCGGCGGGCACGATCACGCAGGTGACCGACCGCGACGCCTGCGCGATCCGGTACGCGCGGTCGATCACGTGGGCGGCCTGCGCGGGCGAGGAGATCTGCATGCAGTACTCGCTCGCCACGTCCTTGAACAGCACCTGGAGGTCGACCTCCTGCTGGTAGTGGGCGCCGAGCGAGATCGTCTTCTGCTGTCCGACGATCGCAACCACCGGCTGGTGGTCGAGCTTGGCGTCGTAGAGGCCGTTGAGCAGGTGGATCGCCCCCGGCCCGGACGTCGCCATGCACACGCCGACTTCGCCGGTGAGCTTGGCGTGCGCCGTGGCCATGAAGGCCGCGAGCTCCTCGTGCCGCGCCTGGATGAACTCGATCTGCTCGCCGTGCTGGTGGAATGCCCCGATCAGCCCGTTGATGCCGTCGCCCGGGTACCCGTACACGCGGTCGACGCTCCACTCGTGCAGTCGGCGGAGGATGAAGGAGCTGACGTTCTCGGCCATGAGGCCTCCCGGAGTCGCGGGTCCCTGTCGCGCCGGGCGTACCCCTGGCGCCACACGGATCGCCAGGTGCGTCAGCCGGGCGACAGACGGCCGGACAGCGTCGACGCGGCGTTGATGAGGGCGAGGTGCGTCAGCGCCTGCGGCAGGTTGCCGAGGAACGAGCCCGTCGCCGGGTCGATCTCCTCGGAGAACAGGCCGACGTCGTTGGCCTGGGCCACCAGCGCGTCCATCACCTCAGCGGCCTCGTCAAGGCGCCCCGCGCGGCCGAGCGCATCCGCCAGCCAGAACGAGCACGCCAGGAACGCGCCCTCCTCGTCCTCCATGCCGCTGTAGCGGTACAGCAGGTGCCCCCCAGCGCCGAGCTCGCGCCGGATCGCGTCGATCGTGCCGTTGAGCCGCGGGAGGTCGTCGGCGAGGAAGGATCCGCGCGCGGCCAGCAGCACTGCCGCGTCGAGCTCGTCGCTGTCCGCTGCGCGTGTGTAGGCGCCCAGCGCCGGCGACCAGCAGCGCTCGCTCACGTACTGCCGCACGTCCTCGGCCTCCCGGCGCCAGCGACCCGCGCTCCCGGAGGGCAGGGCACCGAGCTCCGCGAGGTCCGCAGCGTGGGTCAGCGCCAGCCAGCAGGCGAGCTTGCCTTGCGTGTAATGGCGCGAGTCCGACAGCTCCCAGATGCTCGCGTCCGGCCGCCTCCAGATGCGCGCCACGTGATCTGTGGCCTCGGCAAGCTGCCGGGCCTGGCCGGGCGCGAGCGCGCCGCCGTCCTGAACAAAGTGGAGAGTCATGTCAAGCATGTCGCCGTAGTTACCGAGCTGCAGCTGGTCCTGCGCGGAGTTGCCGAGCACCACCGGCCGGGAGTCTCGGTAACCGGCGAGCTCGAGCGTCTCGACGGGCAACCGGACGCAGCCGTCGAGCTGGTACATCGGACGGAGTCGCGGGTGCGTGCGGCGTACCGTCTTGAGCATCCAGGCGAGCGACGTGTGCACCTGGTCGCGGAAGCCGAGCCGGCGCATCGCCTCGAGTGTGAGGTTCGTGTCCCGCAGCCACGCATAGCGGTAGTCGTAGTTGCGCGGGCCGCCGATGCGCTCCGGGAGACCCATGGTGGCCGCCGCGGCGATCGCTCCAGTCTCGTCGTCGACCAACAGGTCGAGCGCGAGCGCGCTGCGCCGGACCGCATCGCGCCACGGCCCGTCGTACGCGCAGGTGGTCATCCACGCCCGCCAGCGATCGACGGTCGCGTCGAGCCGGGCGAGCACGTGATCGCGGGTGGAGAAGCTCAGTGGCTCGGCGTCGAACGCGCTCAGCGCGAGCACCGCCGTCTCGCCCTCGCGCGCAATGAAGCGGCCGTGCAATGCCGCGCTCGCGGCTTCGGGCTCCCCCACGTCGAAGGCCTCGACCGCGAGCACGCGGTCGTCGCGCACGAACCCCGGCACGCCGCCGATGCGCTCAGGCGCCAAGCTGGTCGCGCCGTAATCGAAGCGCGGCTCGACCCGCCAGCACATCGGGACCGCGCCGGCCAGGCCGTCGACTCGGCGGATGACCTGGTTCCACAGCAATCCGCGTGCGAGCGGCCGGCTGAACGCGTCCGTGACACGCACCGCGCCGTCCGCGGTCTCGAGCGTCGTCTCGAGGACGTTGGTGTCCTCCAGGTAGCGGCGCCGGGCCGTGAACGCACTTTCGGGTGCGAGCGTGCAGCGCCCACCACGCTCGGGATCGAGCACGGCGGCGAACGCCGAGGGGCCGTCGAAGGTCGGAAGCGGCAGCCAGTCGATCGCGCCGTCGAGCCCGACCAGCGCGGCCGTGCGCTTGTTGCCGATGACTGCGTAGTCGCGCAGCGGCAGGTAGCCGCCGGTGCGCTCGGGCGCCCTGCCTCTCAGCTCTGCCTCGACCATGCCCGCGGGCTACCCGCGCGGTGCGGAGCCTCCCGCCGGTTTGTCTCGCGGGCGACAACCTCCCGGTCGGGGCCACGAGCCTGGGTAGGGCCCCGCCATGCCTGAAGTCATCCTCATCACCGGCGCCTCGAGCGGCATCGGGCGCGCCACCGTTCGCCGCTTCGCCGGCCCGGAAGCCCGGATCGCGCTCGTCGCCCGCAACCGCGAGGGCCTCGAAGGCGCTCGCCGCGAGGTCGAGCAGGCCGGAGGCCAGGCGATCGCACTGCCCGCCGACGTGGCGGACCCCGCCTCGGTCGACGCGGTGGCCACCGCCACCGAGGAGGCGTTCGGCCCGATCGACGTCTGGGTGAACGTAGCGATGACGACGGTATTCGCCTATTTCGAGGACGTCGAGCCGGAGGAGTTCCGGCGCACCACCGACGTCACCTACCACGGCAGCGTGTGGGGCATCCAGGCGGCGCTGGCGCGCATGGTCCCGCGCGACCGCGGCACGATCGTGCAGGTCGGCTCCGCCATGGCCTACCGTGGGATCCCGCTGCAGGCACCGTACTGCGGAGCCAAGCACGCGTTGCAGGGCGTGTTCGAGTCGGTGCGCACCGAGCTGCGCAACAAGGGCTCGGCCGTGCATCTCACCACCGTGCACCTGCCCGGCGTCAACACTCCGCAGTTCGAGCACTGCCGCGACAAGCTGCCCAAGCGCTCGCAGCCGGTGCCGCCCGTCTACCAGCCCGAGGTCGCCGCCGAGGCGATCCACTGGGCGGCGCACCACCGGCGTCGCGAGGTCTACGTGGGCATCCCGACCGTCTACACGATCTGGGGCAACAAGCTCGCGCCCTGGCTGGCCGAGGCCTACCTCGCCCGTACCGCGGTCAAGTCGCAGCTCAGCGACGCCGACAAACGCGCCGACCGGCACGACAACCTGTTCATGCCGCCCCCGTCCGACCCCGGCGCGCACGGTCCCTACGACGACCGCGCGCACGGGCGCAGCGTGCAGCTGTGGGCGACCAAGCACCGCCGGGGTCTGCTCGGCGGGCTCGCCGGCGCCGCGCTGCTGGCGCTCGGCGGGCGGGCCGCTCTCTCCTGAGGGTGCGGCGGCGGCCGCGCGGGTAGCCGTGCGGAGACCCCATGGAGCAGGCTGAGCTCTTCGCTGCGTTGCTGGTCGCCGTGGTGCTGGTCGCGCTGGCGGCCCGCCGGCTGGAGCGCGTCCCTGACGCGGTCGCGCTCGTGCTCGGCGGGATCGCGGGCGGGCTGCTGCCGTTCGCGCCGGAGATCTCGCTCGATCCCGAGGTCATCTTCGTCGTCTTCCTGCCACCGATCCTCTATCCCTCGGCGTTCAACTTCGCCTTCGAGGACGTACGCGGCAATCTGCGGCCGATCGGCTTGCTCGCAGTCGGCCTCGTTCTCGCCACCATGGGCGCGATCGCGCTTGTCGCGCATCTGGCGGCGGGCATCGGCTGGGCGCCTGCGCTCGTGCTTGGCGCGGTGCTGGCTCCAACCGACCCTGTCGCCGCTACAACCGTGATCCGCGCGAGCGGCGCTCCGGGGCGGCTGGCGACGATCCTCGAGGGCGAGAGCCTGATCAACGACGGCACTGCGCTGACCGCGCTCAGGATCGCGGTCACGGCCGTGGGCGGATCGGTGTCGGCCGCCTCGGCGCTGGGCGACTTCGTGCTGATCGCGCTCGGCGGTGCCGCCGTCGGTGCGGCGCTCGGCTGGTTCACGGCGCAGCTGCGGCGCCGGATCGACGACCTCGAGCTGGAGTCGACCATCTCAGTGCTCCTGGCTTACGGGGCGTTCATCCTCGCTGACCGACTGGGCGTGTCCGGCGTGCTCGCGGTCGTGTTCGCGGGTTACGTGATGGGCCGCACGGACGCGATCGGCTCACCCGAGACGCGGGTCGGCGGCGCGTCGTTCTGGTCGGTGGCGCAGTTCCTGGCCGAGTCGATCCTCTTCCTGCTCATCGGGCTCACGTTCGCGCAACTGCTCGACGACCCCGCGACGCGGCCGGCAGCCGAGATCGCCGGCCTCGCGGGCCTGGTCGTCGTCGCCGCCGTGGTCGTGCGGCTCGCATGGATGTTCAGCGTCCCCTATCTCGTGGGGCTGCTGGACGCGCGAACGCGGGGGCTGACCTCGCTGGTGGCCGCGCGCGAGCGCGTCGTCATCGCGTTCGCGGGCCTGCGCGGGGCCGTCTCGGTCGCCGCCGCGCTCACGATTCCCACCACCGTCGGGGGCGAGCAGTTTCCCGACCGCACCATGCTGATCACCGTCGCGGTCGCCGCCATCGTGGTCCTGCTGGTGGCGCCCGCCCTCGGGCTGCCGCCGCTCCTGCGCGCCCTCGGGCTCACCGGGCGCGGCGACGTGAAGGAGCGCGAGATGCGCGCCCGCGCCGCGCTCGCGCGCGCCGCGCTCAAGCGCGCCGACGACCTGGCCGCGGATGAGGAGGTGCCAGACGACGCGCTGGCCCGCCTGCGCGAGCGCCACGAGTTGCGGCTGCAGCGCCACGGCGGCGACGACGGGGGCGCGGACGCCGACGCCGACGACCGCGCCGCGCTCTACCGCCGGCTGCAGCGCGAGTTGCTCACGGCCCAGCGGGAACGCCTCGCCGGCCTGCGCCACGAGGGTGCGGTCCAGGGCGAGCTGCTGCGCACCCTCCAGCGCGACCTCGACCTTGAGGAGGCCCGCCTCCGCTGACTACGGGACACGCCGCATCGGGTTGAGGGCCATCCCCCATGGTTGCGCGGAACCGAGCGCGCGAGAGTGTGGGCATGCCGCCAATCGAAGACAACATCCTTCTGCGGCGCTACGCCGCCCACCACGATCCGGCCGACCTCGAGGCCCTGGTGATCCGCTACCGGCCACTGGCGCTCAGCCTCGCGCATCGCTACGCGCGCGGCCCGGCCGCCGTCGAGGACCTCGAGCAGGTCGCGTGCCTCGGCCTCGTCAAGGCGCTCAGGCGCTTTGACCCGGAGCGCGGCTTCGCGTTCAGCTCGTTCGCGGTTCCGACCATCGCCGGCGAACTGCGGCGGTGGCACCGTGACACCGCCTGGGCGGCGCACGTGCCGCGCCGAGTTCAGGAACGCGTGCTCGAAGCCCGTGGGGCCGCCGACCGCATCGCGGCGACCCACGGCCGGCCCGCGACCGCGGCCGATGTCGCCGACGCGCTGCATTGGGACACCGAGGGCGTCGTCGAGGCGCTCTACGCCGCCGAAGCGCTGGCCCCGCTTCCACTTCCAGTGGATGACGAGACCGCCGCCCCGGCGCATCGGCTCGGGACCGAGGACCCCGGCTTCGAGCTCGCCGAGGACCGCGTCGCTCTCGAGAGCGCGCTCCGCGGGCTGAGTAGCGACGAGCGCGAGCTCCTGCGTCTTCGCTATGACGAGGAGCTGACGCACGAGGGCATGGCCCGGCGCCTCGACACCACGGCCGGAAGCGTGGCACACGCGCTCAGGCGGGCGGTCGCGCACCTGGCCGAGCTCGCCGGCGAGCGGCGCGGCGAGGCAATCGCGGCGTGATGCACAGTGATCGCAGCCGCGCTTGGGGGTTATGACGTATGGATCGCCGGGCACGGTGCACCCAGATTGCGGCGGATGGATCCTGGTAGTGGAGCCGAGGACCTGGTCCGCTCGCTGCCGCCGGAGGCACGGCGGCTGCTCGCCGACCACGTGCATTCCGCCGGCGACCTCGACCTCCTGATGCTCCTCGACGCGGATCGCGCTCGCGCCTGGAGCGTCGAGGAGATCTGCGACGCGCTGCGCTGCCCGCCGGGCTGGGCAGCTGAGCACCTGACAGCGATGGCCCACGCGGGCCTCGTGGTCGAGCGGGACGGCCGTTACGCCTGCCACCCCGCATCGCGGCAGCTCGAGGAAGCGGTCGGCGCACTCGCCGGCGCCCACGAGACGCGCTGGGCCGAGCTCGCGCGGCTCGTCGCTGTGCCGCAGCGGCGCCGCAGGCGGACGCTGACCGAGCGGTCGCGCCGCGACTGACTCGGCTCGATCACAGCTCGAGGCCGCGGAGAATCAGAAACGGCGCACCTACGCCATTCGGCGCGTCGCCGGCGCGGCCGTGAAGCCAGTCCGCCCGAAACGCGCTTATTCGCGCCACATCCGCCGTCACCGTGACGTCGTCACCCTCCGTGATCGCGCGCAGCGCCGTGGCCGGCGCCCCGACGTAGACGGAACTTCGCTCGCCCCGCAGCACGAAGCCCGTCCCCCCGATGCGACGCGCCGAGCCACGCACGCTGATCGGTTGGTCGTACGCGCCCGGACGCTCGAGGACGCGGGCGACCGTGAGGCTCGGGAACGGGGGCCGTGGCTGGGCAACCACGCGCCGCGGTTGGAGCAGCTCGACGCGGTCGGCATGCAGCACGGCGCTGGCGCCCGACGCGACGATCAGGCGCCCGGTGGGGCTGAGCTCGCCCTGGCCGGCAAGCTCCGCCGGCGTCGGCGACACGCGCCCTCGCACGCGCAGGACAGTGTCCTCTCCGACGTCGCGCGGAACGGCCGCCGTCGCCGAGGGCAGCACGAGCAGCCGCCGATCGGCGTCGTCCCCGAGCACGAAGGCAATGCGGAGGTCGGCGGGCGAGGCATAGTCGTTCTCAGCCATCTCGCCGCTGACGGTTACCGGCCTGTCCGAGTACCCCCCGGGATCGCCGGTCACGTCGCCCAGCGTGACGCCGCGCTCCGGACCGGCCGACTCGTTGGACCGGAGCAAAAGCGCCGTCGTGGCGCCGATTGCGATCACCGCAGCAGCCACGACGAGCACCAGTCGAGAGGTCGGCGACATCGCGTCAGAGATCGAGCTGCACGCGCGCCGCGGCCCGCCCCCGGCCACCCGGACGGCGCTCGAGCTCGAGGATCAGCGGGCGCTTCCGCGCCGCCTGCAGCGGCACCTCGAAGACCAGCGCCGAGCCGTCAAGGGCACGTTCCGTGACGCTGTCGGGCACCGGCAGGCACTCGCCGGGCCCGAGCGGCCGGGGGGCGTAGCCGAACGCGTTATCGCGCTCGACGGCCGCGAAGCGTTGCCCGAAGGCGTCTTCGAGGTGGATCAGCGACGTCGGGGTCCTCATGCCGGAACTGCGGTTGCAGGCGGTCACGAAGGCGGCGTAGTAGTTCGTGCCGGGCCGGGGCGGCTGCGCGGGCGCGATCGATCGGTCGGGCGGGATGCGTGGGTTCAGTTCCCGGAACCGGACGACCCGGTAGTCGACCCCGCCGAGGCTGACGGTGTTCTGCTCGGTCGCTTCGACGGCGGTGTCGGTCGGGGAGTCCTGGTCGCCGCACGCTCCGAGCGCGGCGACCACCAGCGCCGCGAACGCCAGCCAGAAGAGCGCGCCGCCGATCAATTTGAGGCGCGCCCGCCGGACCTCGCGGGCGGTCCGCCCGGGGGGAGTCCAGAGGCCGGCGAGGTGCGCCATGCGCAGGGGCTGCCCGCGATCCCGCGCCCACCGCCTCGTCCGTCATGCGGCTGACGCGCGCCGCGGACGCCAGCGTGGTTGCGGCCATGCTCATGCGCGGCGCCGGTGGACCTCTGAGGGGAGGGCGCGTGGCGTCGATCTCGTGGAAAGCTCCCGGTGACATGAGGCGCCCCCGCCGCCTGACCCTGTTCGGACGCATCGTCCTCGCCAATGCGGTGGTGATCGCGACCGCCGCCACCCTGCTGGCCGCCACCCCCTTCTCGGTCAGCTACCCCGCGTCATCCCGCGATCTCACCGTCCTGACGCTGGCGGTCCTCATCATGGTGCTCGTCGACGGGTTACTCGTGCGCCGCGCGCTCGCGCCGTTCGAGCGTCTACGCGAAGGCATGCGCCGGATGGACCCTGTGCACCCCGGCGAGCGCCTCGAGATGAGGCGCGCCGGTGGCGAGATGGCCGAGCTCGCCCAGGGCTTCAACGAGATGGCCGACCGGCTGGAGGCGGAGCGGCGGGTGAGCACGCGGGCGGCGCTCGACGCCCGCGAGGCCGAGCGCCGCATGGTCGCCCGCGAGCTCCACGACCAGGTCGGCCAGACGTTGACCGCGCTGCTCGCCCGGCTGCAGCGCACCACCCGCGACGCGCCGGACGAGCTGCTGCCCGAGCTGGCCGAGGCGCAGGAGATCGCCCGTGCGAGCCTCGAGGATGTCCGGCGAGTGGTCACGCGCCTGCGGCCGGACACGCTCGAGGACCTCGGCCTCGTGAGCGCGCTGCGCGCGCTCAGCCGCCGGATGAGTCACCAGACGGGGCTGCCGATCGAGCACGAGCTCGATCCCGGCCTCCCCGCCCTGGATCCTCAGGCCGAGCTCGTCGTCTACCGGATCGCCCAGGAGGCGATCACCAACGCGGTACGGCACGCGGACGCGTCGCGCGTTGAGTTGCGGCTCGGGTGTCACGATGAGGGCGTGACGCTGCTGGTCGCCGACGACGGACGCGGGCTGGGCCAGGCGAACGACGCCAGCGGGATCCGCGGGATGCGCGAGCGGGCGCTGCTCGTGGGCGGCCGGCTGCAAATCAGCGAGCGTCCCGCCGGCGGCGTCGAGGTCCGGCTCGACGTGCCGATCATGGAGGCCCACCAGTGACGGTTCCGTTGAAGGCGCGGGTGCTGCTCGCGGACGACCACGCGATGGTGCGCCGCGGGCTGCGCCTCATCCTCGACGCCGAGCCCGACCTCGAGGTCGTCGCCGAGGCCGGCGACGGCGCCGAGGCGGTGCAGCTCGTCGTGCGCGAGCAGGTCCACCTCGCCGTGCTCGACATCACGATGCCACGGCTCACCGGGCTCCAGGCCGCGCGCGAGCTCGCCCAGCGCGCGCCGGACGTTCGCGTGCTGATGTTGTCGATGCACGACAACGAGGAGTACCTGTTCGAGGCGCTCCGCTCGGGTGCGTCGGGCTACGTGCTCAAGGCGGCGGTCGATCGCGACCTGGTCGAGGCCTGCCGGGCGACGCTGCGCGGGGAGACCTTCCTCTATCCCGGCGCGGTCAGCGCGCTCGTGCGCTCGCACCTGGAGCATGGCGGCGACGGGGCGGCGTTCGACCCGCTCACCCCGCGGGAGTCCGAAGTCGTCAAGCTCGTCGCCGAGGGGATGACGACGCGGGAGATCGCCGAAACGCTGGTCATCAGTCCCAAGACCGTCGAGCGGCATCGGGCCAACGTGCTGGAGAAGCTGGGGATGCGCGATCGCGTCGACCTCACCCGCTACGCGATCCGCCGCGGGCTCGTCGAGCCGTGATCGCGTGTGGGTCGCTCCCGCCGCCAGATGGGTGGTGGCCTGTATGGGCTGAGGCGCGCCGGACCGACACCATGACGGGCGATGGCTCTGGATCGATCGCGGGCGTCGTCGCAGGGTCGCGAACCGAGCCTCGCGGCCATGCGCGCCCGAGTCCCGGCCATCACCGCGCCCCCTGCGGGCGCCGAGTCGCGGCCGCGCCGGGCTGATCGGTCCCGGCGCTGGCTGCGTCTCTTCATCGTCTGCCGCGCCGGTACCGCGCTCCTCGCCGCCGCGCTGCTGGCACTGCGGCCGTTCGGCGACCAAGACACCGCGCTCGGGTTCCTCGCCGTCGTGTGGGCGGCGTGGAGCATCGCTGCCGTCCAACTCTCGCCGCGTATCGCCTCATGGCCAGTCGGCTGGTGCCTCGATGCTGGGGTGACGCTCGCGCTCGTGCTCGCGGCCGGCGAGTGGCGCAGCCCCTTCTACCTGCTCGCGGTCTCCTCGCTGATCCTCCCGGCGACCGTACTGCCGCCGCGCCGCGCCCTTGGTGCAGCGTTCGCCTTCGCGGCCGTGTACTTCGCGATCGCGCTCGTCACCGGCATCGAATGGGAGACGCTCGGCTCGACCGCGCGGCTGGAGAGCTTCGCGACGCATCTCGTCATCCCGATGCTCGTAACCGTGTCGCTTGCTTACGCATCGAACCTGCTCGAGGACCTCGAGGAGGAGCGCCGCACCTCCGAGTCGCTCGCGCTCGAGGCGGAGCGCCGACGGATCGGCTGGGAGCTGCACGACTCCGCGAAGCAACGGATCCACGCCGCCCACCTCGTGGTCAGCTCGCTGGCCGGAGAGGGCGAGGCGGCGCCGGATCCGCGGGTGCAGATCGCGGTCGACGAGCTCGAGCAGGCGATCCGCGACATCGACGCCAGCCTCACCGAGCTGCGCACCACGCTCGGCGGTCAGCGCCTCGAGCAGGCCGTGGCGCGCCGAGCTGCCGAGCTTCACGCGGCCAGCGGAGTGGACCTCCAGGTCTGCGGCCACGCCCCCGCCCTACCGACGTTCGTCGCGGTGCACGCCTACCGCCTGGCCTGTGAGGCGATGCTCAACGCGGTGCGCCACGCGCACCCGCGCCGCGTCGTCGTGCAGATCGACGTCGTGCAGATCGACGCCGACCACGAGCGGCTGCGGCTGGCCGTGGTGGACGACGGCGTGGGGCTCCCTCCGCCCACCCCAGGTACGTCGATCGGGCTGCGCTCGATGGAGGCGCGGGCCCACACGCTTGGCGGCGTACTGCGCGTGGACTCGACCGTTGGGGAGGGGACCCGGATCGAGCTCGACGCCCCCCTCGTCGGCACGGCGGTCAGGCCGGAAGCCCGTATGCCGCACTGACGCGCCGCAGCATGGCCTCGACCTGCTCGCTCAGCCCGTCCGCCGACAGGCCGGTCATGCGCAGCAGCTCGCCGATCGGCGTCCGCAGCAGCAGCAGTCCCGCAAGCGCGACCTCGTCCGGTTCGAGCAGCGACGTGAGCTCCTCGCGTTGCGCGGTCGACAGCTCCGGCGGCGGCCCGGGCTCGCGTGCCACCTCGCGCAGCGTCTCGCACAGGACTGCGGAGGTGGCGTGCTTGGCGAGCAGCGCGTCGGCCTGCGCGAGCAGCGCGGGCGCCACCAGCGACTCGTCCGCGTAGGCCGAGTTGATCACCACCCGCGGCGCGGGCGGCCGCCGCTTGATGCGGTGGCAGAGCAGCAGCCCGTCCTCGTCCGGCAGGTGGAGATCCATGATCACCACGTCCGGCGCCGCCCGTTCGAGCAGCGGCCACAGCTCTCGCCCGTGGGCGCACTCGCCGACCAGTGCGAGGTCCGGCGCCGCGTCGAGCACGGCGCGGATGCCCGTGCGCATGGCGGGGTGGTCGTCGACCACGATGGCCCTGACGAGGCGGGTGGCGGGCCGGGCATCCTGGTTGCGCATCATCAGTAGCGTCGGCGCCGAGACGACGCGCTTCTATGGGTGAAAGCGCCCATCCGGACATGGGGGTGCCTCGCGGACGAGCGCGTCAGCCGGCCGACCGTCAGCCACGCCCCGACGCCTTCCGGGGTACCGCGCCGCCATGGGCCTTCGCCTCACCGCAGCCGTCCTCGTCGCGCTCGCGCTCGGCGGCTGCGGGGGGAGCGGATCGAGCTCCGCGGTCGATCCCGGACGCCAAGCCTCGGCCAACGCGCTGCAAGAGACCTACAACCACGTGGTCAGCACCGTCTCGCCTTCGGTCGTGCAGATCGAGACGGATCGGGGTCTCGGCTCCGGGATCGTCTTCGACGACAAGGGCGACATCGTCACGAACGCGCACGTCGTCGGCGACTCGCCGCGGTTCCGCATCACGCTGGCCTCGGGGCGGCGCGTCAGCGCGAGTCTCGTCGGGCGGTGGCCGCCCGACGACCTGGCGGTGGTACGCGCCGAGGCCGGCGACCTGCGTCCGGCGACCTTCGCCGACTCGGGCAAGCTCGAGGTGGGCGACATCGTGATGGCGGTCGGTAACCCGCTCGGCTTGCGCTCGAGCGTGACCCAGGGCATCGTGAGCTCGCTCGGCCGCACGGTCAGCGAGGGCTCGAACGGCGTGGCCCTGCGATCGGCCATCCAGACCAGCGCCGCCATCAACCCGGGCAACAGCGGCGGCGCGCTGGTCGACCTGCAGAGTCATGTGGTCGGGATCCCGACGCTCGCCGCAACCGATCCGGAGCTCGGCGGCGCGCAGGCACCCGGCATCGGATTCGCGATCCCCAGCAACACCATCAAGACGATCGCCCGGCAGCTCATCGACGATGGTCGCGTCACTCACTCGGGGCGAGCCGAGCTCGGCGTCAACGTCGCGACGGTTACCGGTGGCGGCGTCGCCGTGATCGACGTCACGTCCGGCGGCCCGGCCGACCGAGCGGGACTATCCCGCGGAGACATCATCGTGTCGCTCGACGGCAGGCCGACCCCGAGCGTGAGCGCACTCGTCTCCGTGCTGGCCGCGCTGAAGCCGGGTCAGCGCGTGGCGGTGACCGTGCGCGGCGCCGACGGCAAACGGCGCGAGCGGCAGGTCACGCTGACGCAGCTGGCGGAATGAACCGGCGTCAACGGCGGCGCCGGAACGCGCGCGCGAGCCGCAGAGGAAGCAGGCCGATCAACGGTGCGCGCCGCCCGAGGTCGGACCGGTCCTCGCGGTCGAAGGCGCGGGCGTAGCGAGCCGCCTCGGCCGCCGTCGCGTACACCTTCTCGCCGCCGTCACCGCAGCGCTCGCATGCCCACCGCATTGTGGCGCCGTCGCTCGAGAAGCGCGGACGGTGACCGAGCAGCCGGCAGGTGAGCATGCCGCTCACGGTAGCCCGGACCGCCGGTATGCCGGCTGACGATCCTGCCGGTGGCGCGTGCGACGCGGGTACGGCGCGGCCATGAGCGTCCAGACCGGCACCCTCGAGACGCGGATTCCGTCCCGCCTCGACCGGCTGCCCTGGTCCCGGTTCCACTGGCTCGTGGTCATCGGCCTGGGGACGGTCTGGATCCTCGACGGACTCGAGGTCACGCTCGTCGGCTCGATCGCGTCCCGGCTGACCGAGTCAGGGAGCGGGATCGACATCAGCACCGGCCAGATCGGCACTGCCGCCGCCGTCTACGTCGCCGGCGCGTGCTGCGGCGCGCTGTTCTTCGGCCAGCTCACCGACCGCTTCGGCCGGAAGAAGCTGTTCATCATCACGCTCGCCGTCTACCTGCTCGCCACCGGCGCGACGGCGTTCGCGTTCGCCCCCTGGTACTTCTATCTCGCGCGCTTCTTCACGGGCGCCGGGATCGGTGGCGAGTACGCAGCGATCAACTCCGCCATCGACGAGCTGATTCCCGCGCGTGTCCGTGGGCGCGTCGACCTGATCATCAACGGCTCGTACTGGCTCGGCGCGGCCGCCGGGTCCGCGGCCGCGCTCGTGTTCCTCGATACGTCGATCTTCGCGATCGACGTGGGCTGGCGGCTCGCGTTCGGCATGGGCGTCGTCCTGGGCCTGACGATCCTGCTCGTGCGGCGCCACGTGCCCGAGAGCCCGCGCTGGCTGTTCATCCACGGGCGCGAGGACGAGGCCGAGCGCATCGTCCGCGACATCGAGCGCGGCGTGGAGAACGACACCGGCCAGGAGCTCTCCGAGGCGGAGGAGAGCATCACGGTGCGCCAGCGCGAGCGCATTCCTTTCCGCACGATCGCGCACACGGCGGTCTCCATGTATCCGAAACGGACGGTGCTCGGGCTCCTGTTGTTCGTCGGCCAGGCGTTCATCTACAACGGCGTCACGTTCAACCTCGGCACGCTGTTCACGACCTTCTACGACGTGTCGTCGAGCACGGTCCCGGTGTTCATCGTGATCTTCGCGATCGGCAACTTCCTCGGCCCGGTCACGCTCGGCCGCCTGTTTGACACCGTCGGGCGCAAGCCGATGATCACGGGCACCTACCTCGGCTCGGCGGCGCTGGCTGTCCTGCTCTCGGTCCTGTTCGTAGGCGGCACGCTGAACAAGTGGTCGTTCGAGCTGCTCGTGGTCGCGACGTTCTTCCTCGCCTCGGCCGGCGCGAGCGCCGCCTACCTGACGGTGAGCGAGATCTTCCCGATGGAGACCCGCGCACTCGCGATCGCGTTCTTCTATGCGGTCGGCACCGCGGTGGGCGGCATCACCGGCCCGTTACTGTTCGCGCACCTGATCGGCAGCGGCGACGAAGGCCAAGTGACCATCGCCTTCCTGATCGGGGCCGGCGTGATGGCGCTCGGTGGCATCGCCGAGCTGTTCCTCGGCGTCAAGGCCGAGCAGGCGTCGCTGGAGGACATCGCCCAGCCGCTGACGGCCGAGGACGCCGAGTCCGAGCCCGAAGAAGAGGGCGCCGGCGATGACGGGACACCCGAGGCGCTCGCCCATCGCGCGCGGGCGGTGGAGGAGCGTGCCGGGGCGGCCGAGCATCGCGCCGCCGTCTGCGAGTTGCGTGCACGGGTCGACGCCGGCGACGGCGACGCCGCCCACCGGCTCGAGACCGAGCTGGTCCTCGCGGAGATCGCTGAGGAGCGCGCCGCGCGGGAGGACCAGCTCGCAGCCGCCGAGGAAGGCGACGCCGGCGCCTCCGAGCGCGCGACGATGCACGAGCAGCGGATCGCCATGCTGACCGCCGAGCGGGACGAGCAGGCCGAGGCGCACGCGCTCCTCGCCGAGGCGGCCGCGGAGCGCGCGCGGGCGAGCGAGCAGCGGGCGAGCGCAGAGGACGCCGAGGGTGACACCGCCGCGGCGCAGGAAGCCCGCGACGAGGCCTGGGCGCGCGTGCACGACGAACGCGCGGCGGCGATGGCGCTCCGTGCCGAGCACGACGACGACGGGGCGCGCGATCACGATCGGCAGGCGCACGAGAACGAGCAGCATGCGCTGGCCGCCGAAGAACGGCTGCACGCGGCCGAGTTGCGGGCCTTGGCGGCCGAGCTCGCCGGGAGAGAGCGGGCACAGCGCGAACAAAGCGAGGCGGCCACACGCGATCGCCGGATCCGAGAGCGCGTCCTCCGCCGCGAACGCCGCGAGCGCCGCGGGATGCGACGGCTGCGGCCCGGACCGGGCTCCGCGAGCGGCTGGCCGGGGATGTCAATGTCGAGCAGCCGCGTGACCGACGAGCGCGATCTCGATCGCGAGATCGCCGCGATCGCGCAAGCGCTGGACGAGCACGGCGAGACCGATCGCCGCGAGCTCGCGCGGCTTGTCGGCGCCCGCTACTGGGGCCCTGGGCGCTTCCCGCTCGCGCTGCGCGAGGCGATCGACGAGGGCCGCGCCCGCCGGGTGTCGCGATCCACCCTGGCGCCGCCCGAGCACGACGGAGAGACAGATCGAGAATCACAGGAGGGGCGATGACGTCACGTACGCTGGCCCGCTCGGCGATGGGATGCACCTACGTCCTGGTCTTCGAAGCGGGCGACGAGGTGATCGAGGGCCTGACCGGCTGGTGCCGAGAGAACCGCATCACGGCGGCCCGCCTGACGGCGATCGGCGCGTGCTCGGAGGTGCTGCTCGGCTGGTTCGACCGCGAGCGCAAGGAGTACCGCGAGATCCCCGTTGTGGAGCAGGTCGAGATGCTGTCGCTCAACGGCGACGTCGCGCTCTCGGACGGCAAGCCCGCCGTGCACGCGCACGCGGTGGTCGGATGCGCCGACGGAAGCACCCGCGGGGGGCACCTGCTGCGTGCGCATGTCAAGCCGACGCTCGAGGTGATCATCGATGAGACGCCCGGCTACCTTCGCAAGCGGCACGATCCGGAGTCGGGCCTGGCGCTGATCGCGCCCGCCGCCTGAGGCTGGCCATGGCAGTCGCGGTCGCCATCGCGACCCTCGCCGCCGCCAGCATCGTGATCGTTGCAGAAATCGTGAGCGTTGCCGTCGTCCTGACACGCAGAGGCGCGACGGGCCCGGCCGGGGGCGACGACACGGGCGAAGGCAGCGGCGGGATCCGCCGCGGCCCCGACGCGCCTCTTAGACCTGATTTGCCCGGCGCCGGCGATCCGACCTGGTGGCCGGAGTTCGCAAGCGACTTCGCGGCCTACGTCGCGGCGGGCGAGGGCGACGAGTCCGATCCCGCGCGGTCCCGCAGGCAGAGACCCAGCTCCTAGCTAGCGCTCGTGACCGGCCGCGAAGAGGCTCTCGGAGAGCGCCCGCACCCGCCCGGCGAGAACGGCGCGCTCGAGCGCGACGTCGAACGGCACCTCCCAGCCATCGGCGTGCGCGGCCTCACGGAGCCGATCGCGGGTGAGCACGCCGTAGCTGAGCAGGATCTGCCGCAACCGGCGTTGCCGTGCGACTGCGTAGGAGTCGGCCGGGTCAGGCCGATATCCAGCGACTACGGTCATCGCCAGATGGTCTACCCGCCCGCCGACGCAGAGGCCAGCGGGTTTGTCGTGCGGCGAACAACGGCGCGAGCGCCAGTCAGCTCCACGACGGCCGCGTATGACGTTCGCTGTCGCTCGGCTGACACAGCTTCAGCCGCGGGCGGCGCCGCGGGTAGTGCGTGCGCGCATGGGCGTTCTCATTTCCACCGCCGTCCTGAGCGCCGTCCGGGCGATCGAGCCGAGCGCGAAGGTGGGCCTCCGCTGACCCACGATCACGGGGCCGGAACACCGGGCGACGCGGATCGCCGCAAGCTCGCGATCGCACTCGCCCTGATCGTGGCGTTTATGGTCTTCGAGGTCGTTGTCGGGATCGCCGCGCACTCGCTGGCGCTGCTCTCCGACGCCGCGCACATGCTGACCGACGCCGGCGCCATCGGCCTCTCGCTCGTCGCGATCCGGCTCGCCGCGCGACCGGGCGCAGGCGCCATGACCTACGGGTTCAGGCGCGTCGAGATCCTGGCGGCGCAGGCCAACGGTGCGACGCTGCTCGTGCTCGCGGTGCTGATCGTCTACGAGGGCGTCCACCGGCTGATCTCGCCGCCGGACGTCGCGGGCCTCGCGGTGTTGGTGGTCGCGCTCGCGGGCGTCGCCGTCAACCTCGCAGCGACGTGGACGTTATCGCGCGCCAACCGCCGTTCGATGAACGTCGAGGGTGCATTCCAACACGTCGTCACCGACCTCGCTGGGTTCATAGCCACCGCAGTCGCCGGCGCGGTCATCCTCACTACTAGCTTCGATCGCGCCGACGGCATCGCCTCGCTCGTCGTGGCAGCGATCATGCTGCGGGCGGCCGCGCGGCTACTGAAGGCATCCGGGCGCGTGTTCCTCGAGGCTGCGCCCGAGGACGTGGATGTCGACGCGATCAGGCGCGCGATGGCTGCTCAGGCCGGCGTCACCAAGATCCGCGACCTGCACGTGTGGGAGGTCAGCTCCGGCTTCCCGGCGCTGTCCGCACAAGTGCAGGTCGGCCGCGACGAGGACTGCCATGCGGCGCGGCGGGCGCTCGAGCGGCTGCTGGGCGATCGGTACGAGATCGAGCACACGACGCTGCAGGTCGACCACGCCGCGGTCACATCGCCTCCTTGATGCCGCGGCGCACCAGCCACACGTTCACCGGCACGGCGGTGAGGAAGCCGAGCACCATGCCGATCTGCATGAGGAACCAGTACGCAGCGTGATCGGGAGTCAGGTGCGGGTCGGTGAAGAGCACGAGCTGCATCACCGCCATCCACCCGAACAGGCCGACCTCGAAGGCCAGCAGCGAGAGCGTGTCCGCCTTCAGCGCCGCCTTGATCCCCGCGCGGAAGCCCAGACCCCGCATCGGCGCGATCGAGAAGTACTGAAACGCGATGCCGAGCGCGAAGGCAAGCGAGAAGTCGACGATGTACTCGGCCGGCAGCGCGAGCCCGAGCAGCGTCCAGCCGGTGGCGAACACGATCCAGGCGCCGGCGATGTCCCCGAGCGTGCAGCCGGCGCCGCAATGGCTGACGCCAAGGCCGACCGAGACCGCCTCGCCGTGCTCAACGTCGTTCCGGCCCCAGCGCCGGTAGGCCAGCCAGGTCAGCGGCCCCAGGTACAGCGCGGTGATCGGCCAGACCGGCTCCATGATCCACATCGACTGCCGGTGCCCCCGAAGATAGATGTCGGCGACGATCGCGAGCGCGATCGCCAGGTGGACCCCGAGCGAGATCCACGCGACGATGGTCAACCAAGTGGGCGGCACGGCGGCGAGATTCCCGTTGCGGTGTCGCCGTCGCCACGCTCGTCAGCCCGCTGACGGCGCGCCGAAGTTCGCGGGCGGCCGGGGAAGCCACCTGACCGAAAGCGACACGACCGGGCCTCCACGCGGCCCGGCGACGCGAGAGGTGCTTCGTGATGACCAACGCCGCACGACAGGGCTATCGGCCGCCAAGCTGGTTCGACCGCCAGGTGTTCAATCCGCTGGTCGCGGCGTTGTCGCGGCTCGGCTTGAGCTTCGCCGGCTCCCGCACCCTCGAGGTCCGAGGACGCTCGAGCGGACAGCCGCGACGCAACCCGGTGAATCCTCTCGCGCTCGACGGCCATCGGTATCTCGTCGCGCCGCGCGGCCAGACGCAGTGGGTGCGCAACCTTCGCGCCGCCGCTGAAGGTGAGCTTCAGCTCGGCGCGCGCCGCGAGCACTTCGGCCGGGTCGCGCCCGCTCGTCCCGTCTTCCGCATCGAGCCGGCCACAGATCGACATGCGACCGGTTAGCGGGCTGAACCTCGCCCTCCGCGCCGTGGTGGAGGCAGGCGTCGTCGCGGGGCTCGCCTACTGGGGCGTCCGCACCGGCGACAGCGCCGCGGGCAAGGCGCTGCTCGGAATCGGCGCGCCCATCGTCGGCTTCGGCCTCTGGGGCGGCTGGGACTTCCGCGGTGCCGGCCGGCTGGCAGAGCCGCTCCGGCTGATGCAAGAGCTCGTCATCTCGCTGGCGGCCGCCGCCGCGCTGGCGACCGCCGGCTTACTGGTGTTGGGTGCGGCGCTCGCCTTTGCGTCGCTCGTCCACCACGCGCTCGTCTATGCCCTTGGGGAGCGGCTGCTGAAAGAGGACCTGAACACGCCCTGAGACGGAGAGCGAGCCGGCACCTATGGGGGCGCCTGCCGCCTCCGGATGGTGGCGCGCCCCCATGGGGATCCGCGCGGCCGCGAGCCAGACTTCACGGCATGCCGGCTCTCCCACCCGCGTGCTGATGAGTCCGTTCTTCGAAGGCGCTTACGCCGCCAACGACCGGGTTATTCGGCTGATCGACGAGGATCCGGAGCTGTTCGACGCGATGCCCGCGCGCGCGCGCCGCGAGGCGGGAGCGCGCGCAACGGCCTCCGTCTTGCAGCTCCAGCGGGGCAGTTGGAGCGGCGGTATCGCCGCGGATGGCGATCCATCGTCGTTGCTCGGGGTGCTCGTTCTCGAGGGCGTGCTGATCCGCAACGTCCGTGTGGGTCGGCAGCCGCGCTCGGAACTGGTCGGCCCCGGCGACCTGATTCGCCCGTGGGAGCATGAGGGCGACATGGCGAGCTTGCCCTTCGCCGCCGACTGGCGCGTGCTCGAGCGAACGCGTCTCGCCATCCTGGATGCCCGCTGCTCGGCCGTGGCGAGCCGCTGGCCGGCGCTCTTCTCGGTGATCCTCGGGCGCGCCGTACGGCGCTCGCATGCGCTCGCGCTCCAGCTCGCGATCTCCGATGTACGGCACATCCAAGAACGCCTGCTGCTGTTCTTCTGGCACCTCGCCGACCGCTGGGGCCGGGTCAGCCGCGACGGCGTGACCGTGCCCCTGCGGCTCACCCACGAAGTGATCGCGCAGCTCGTCGGCGCCCAGCGGCCTACGGTTACTACCGCGCTGCGGACGCTCTCGGAGGCGGGCCTTCTGACCCGTCGCGCGGACCGCACGTGGCTGCTGGCCGCGGACGGGCGCGACGCGCGCGGCTTGATGCTCGTGAGCCGGACCTCAGGCGGCCGCTCGACCGCGGCGCCTACGGAGGCCGCCACCGCTCCGCGCGAACATCGCGCAGCGACCGGCGCCTCGCGGTAGCCGCGCGGTCCCCGCGCATGGGTGGCAGCGCCCCGAGCGACCAGGGGTTGCTCCGCGCCAGATCGAGGGCGCCCATCCATGGTCGATCCGCCAGGCCGCGCCTAGCTTCCGCTGCACACCAACAACGGAGGTGGCCCTATGACCCGCCCGATCCTCATGTTCCTGTTCATCGTCGCCGCACTGGGAGTCGTGGCGTGCGGTGATGACTCCTCCATCCCCCAGAGCGAGCAGGAGACGGCACAGAAGGCGAGCGGCCTCACCCAGCAGCTCGGCAAGATCGAGAGGAGCGTGCGCGAAGATCTGTCCCGTCTCGACGGCAGCAGCGACGAGCGCGAGCAAGCGCGCCACGCGCTGGCTGATGCGGAGCGCCGCGCACGCGCCGTGGCCCGAGCGGCGCGCAGCCGCCTGCCGAAGGACGACCCGGCCCGCAAGCAGCTCGAGCAGGCGGCGCAGCGCCTGGCGGACGCCGCGGCCACGCCCGCCGGCCAGGACGACAAGGCACAGCAGGCGCTCGACGACGCCCGCGACCATCTCGGGGAAGCCGTGGGAGCGATCGACGACCGGCTGCCCGACACAGCGCAGGAGCGCCTCAAGCAGGTGCGCGACAGCCTCGAGGCGGGCGGCTGATCGGCAGCAGGTTCAGCGCAGGGATGGCGTCCGCTCGGAGGGCGGTGGGGCCGGCGGTGGGACCGCCCCCGAGCCCGACTCCGGCGGACGCATCCGTCCCGGCCAGCCGCTGACGGGCCCGACGAGGACGATCAACGCGGGCACGAGCAACGTCCGCACCAGGAAGGCGTCGACGAGCAGCCCGAAGCTGATCACGAACGCCAGCTCGCGGAACGGCCGCAGCGGCACCAGCGCGAGCAGCGCGAAGCTGAGCGCGAGCACGATCCCGGCCACCGTGATCGGCTTGGCGGCACGCGCGCCCGCTACCGCCACCGCCTCGCGCAGCGGCCGTTCCCGCGCCTCCTGCCAGATCCGGCCGGCCAGGAACACGTTGTAGTCAGAGCCGAGGGCCACCAGCAGCACCGAGGCGGTGAACGGCACGTAGAAGGTCAGCTCTCCGTAGCCGAGCAGGTCCTGCAACACGTACACGCCGAGCCCGAGCGATGCGGCGAGGGCCAGGACGCTGGCGGCCACCAGATACAGCGGGGCGACGAGCGAGCGCAGGAAGACCGCCAGCGTCAGGAACGCAACGAGCAGGATCGCCGGCGCGATCCGCCCGAGGTCGTGACGGGTCTTGCGCACGGTTTCCTCCGACAACGCGGTATCGCCGGCCAGACTGAACGAGGCGGCCGGCAGACCCGCCCGCCCGAGCAGCCGCGGGAGCGCCTTGCGCAAAGCGCTGAGCCTGTGGATGGCGGTCGCGCCGAGCGGATCGGCGTCGAGCACGATCAGGTAGCGCACGGCGTCGCCGGTCGAGGAGAACACCGCGCCGAGGTTGCGCTCGACGGGCTGCTCGTCCGGGCCGACGACCTCGGCGATGCCCGGCCGGTGCGCGATCAGCCGCTCGAGCCGCCGCAGCGCCGGCCGCTGGTCATCGGCGACGCGCGGCTGCTCCACGATCAGCACCGTGGGCGACAGGATCCCGGGAGCGAAGCCCTGGCTGGCCGCGGCGTAGGCCTGCCGCGGCTCGGAGTCGGCGGGCAAGCCCCGCATCAGCGTCTGCCCCACGTCGAGCCGCGCGAGCCCGCTGGCGGCCGCCCCGAGGCCGACGAGGCATACCAGGGCGGTACGCGCCGGGTGCCGGCTCGCGCTGCGCAGCGCGCGCGAGCGCAGCGGCCGCCCGGTCTGCTCGTCGGGCGTCTCCTCGGCAGTTGCCGCCGGCGAGAGCTCACGGCCCGGCCGGGTCGGCCAGAACACCGTGTGCCCCGCGACGGCGAGCGCGGCCGGGACGAAGGTGATCGCCACGAGCATCCCGAGCATGACGGCGATCGCGAGGCCGGGGCCGAAGGCCTGGAAGAAGCCGAGCTCGGCCACGACGAGGGCGGCACTGCAGCCGACGACGGTCAGGCCCGCGAAGACGACGATGCCGACCAGCTCACGCGTCGCGGACTCGGCCGCCTCTACGGGACCGCACCCCGTGCCCAGCCGGCGGCGGAAGCGCGAAAGGAAGAAGATCGAGTAGTCGGTCACGACCCCGAACAGCAGCACGACGATCACGGGCTCGACTTCGCTCGGCACGGAGATCCCGAGCGCCTCGCCGGCCCCCGCCATCACCCGCATCGAGATGAGGTAGGCGACCGCGATCGCCGCCAGGTCGATCAGCGGCGCGACGACGGCGCGGAAATGCAGGCCGACCGCCAGCACCACGATCAACACGGTGAACATCTCCACGAGCGGCAGCGCGTCGCGGATCAGCTCCTGCTGTTCGGCGCGCGCCGGGATCGCTCCGGTGATGCCGACGAACGCGTCGCTCGGCCGGTCGAGATAGCGGTCGGCGAAGCGCCGGGCCAGACGCTCCCGGGCGTGGCGGCCGACGTCGGGGCCGAAGAGCAGATAGGTGATGCCGGTCGTCGAGTACTCGCGGGCGAACGGCCGCGCGCCGACCACGTTGGTGATCGGCAGCGCGCCGCCGATCCGCTCCAGCCCCGGGAGCGAATGACGGTTCAGACCCACCGCGTGCGCCGCGATCCGGGCCTGCGCCGCTGCCGAGAGCCCGCCGGCATCGCGCTGGACGAGCAGCGTCCGACTCAGCAGCGGGAAGCCGAACAGCTCACTCGAGCGCACCTCCGCCCGGATCGCGTCAGCGTCGTTCGGGGCCAGGTCCCCGAGGGCGCCGGTCTGCGCCTCGTCGATCGACGGCAGCAGCACGGTGGCGGCGATCGCCCCGACCACCCAGAAGGCGAGGATGCCGTAGCGGAGCATGATCACGACGCGCGCGAAGCGCGCCGCGTAACTCATACCGACGACGCGCGCCTTGCGCGCCGCCGCGGTGCACGCAGCCCGAGTCGCCACAGCTCCACGGCCGCGAGCTCCGCATGCCGCCCGGCCTCGAAGTCCGCCTCAGGGCTCTCACTCACCGCGCGCAGGCGGTGGTAGGGGACGGTGTAGAGAGCGCGCCGGGCGAGCAGCGTCTCGAGCGCACGGTCGCCGTGTCGGCCCTGCGCGAGCGCTCGACGTAGCTCCCGGCGCTCACGGGCGAGCGAGACGCGCTGCGGGACGTACAGCAGCAGGACAGGGACGCTGGGAATGATCGCGAGCGAGATCCCGAGCAACACACTCGCCGTGTCCACGCTGTCACGGCTCTCGCGCGCGCTCGCGATCGCGCTGTCGCCGGCGGCTCGAATCAGCTTCGCGGAGTCCTTGGTGCGATCGCCGATCAGCGGCAGCCCACTCAGCGACGACAGCGCCTCGCCGGTCTGATGGGCCGCTCGCCCCACGGCGCCGACGGTGTCGCTGAGCCGTGCAAGGCCGCGGATCTCGAGCGCCACGGTCACGCCGACCCAGATCCACGCGACGCTCCACAGCACGAGCGCGACGTCGAGCGCGACACGCGCCGGGCCGGCGGGGATGAAGCGGCGACGGGGCACGCACCTCAGCCTTGGACGCGAGGACGCCCCGGGCAATGCGGGGGCTCACTCATCAACAGCGGGTCCCGCCACCCAGCCAGGCCGCGCGGCCCTGCGGGGCGAAGTCGTCGGCATCGACCAGGTCGAGCGCGAGGGCCCGCGTCCAGCACCGTCCCTCGGCGACCATGCATGCGCGCTCGAACGCGTGCAGCGCGTCCTCGAGCTCCTGCTCAGCCAGCTCGAGGTCGCGGTCGAGGCGCGTGAGCTCGCCGTCGTCGGCCGTGACCTCGCGGAAGGTGCCGCATTCGCCGCAGCGAAGCCGCAACCACCATGAGCCGGGAGCGCGCTGAGCCCACAGCGCCGGGCACATCCGCGGGGCTCCGCAGAAGGGGCAGAGGGAGAGCCGGCTCTGCGGCTCCACTTCACCGTCTCCCTGCCGAACCTGCACCCGAGCGCGTCGTCGCGTCGATACTCACGGCCGCGAGCAGCATCATCGGGCTGCGGGCCATGCGTCGAATGCGTGAGCGCGTCATGCGGACTGCCTCCTCGCGGTCGTCTGTGACCCCGGGATGCACCGGCGCGCGATCGGCCGCGAGCTCCTGACAGCCGCCTGACAGCCGAGGGCTACCGCGAGTCGCCCGGGCGCGGGCTCGCCGTCCGTGGCGAGCCGCGCCTGAAGGCGAATGCGATCGTGACCAACGGATCGCCTTCGGCGCCGCGCGCGCAGAGTTGTCGCACACGCCCGAGCTTCAGCGGACCTTCGACGGCCCACGCCTCAAGCATTGCGCGCCGAACGCCAGATATCAGCCGCGATCGTCAGCCGCACAACAGAACTGACCGCCGCGCTCCTGTACGCCGACAGACAGCGGGCGCTCCTGCGCGTCAAGTGCGGGTACTCGGATTGCTGTGACTCGGATACCGGAGGCGCGGGCGTCCCGCGAAAGCATTGATTCTCTGCGCGGCCGCCTGTCCGCGACCCTCGCTTCTGCGGCGGGCCCCTACGGCTACACCATCAGCCTCGGCGGGAGCATTGCGCTGGCGAACGAGCAACTCGGCAGCCCCCACCTGGCCGGCGCACTCATGCTCATGCTCGGCGCCGTCGCTGCCTTTGTGACACTCGGTGCTGCTGCACAGGGTCCAAGGGCGATGCATCAGCCGCTGGTCGGCGCGCCTCCCACCGTCTGGGGCAACGCGCACGTTCCCTCAGCGGGCCTCGCATTGTGCGCAGTGTGGGGCGTTGACCACGCCATGAACGGCCCAACCGCGTGGTTGGTCACCGGCTTTGCCGCCACCGGCGTGTACCTCCTGATATGCGCGGTCCAGCAGCTCGCAGTCGGCGCGCTTCGTCAGTGCGACGCGTCTATCGAGCGCGAAGAATGATCACTCCTTCGTCGCCCGCCTGACCGCGAGACCCGGCGCGACGGCCGGCCGGGAACCACATGGGCTCCCGACCACGATGGAGGAGCACATGCCACAGACCGACTCGACAACACAAGAGGACCGCTGGCTGGGCGCCGATGAACTGCGGCGAATCGCCGACCCGCAGGCAGATCCACTGCCGGCCGCCGCCTCCGAGCCGGAGCCGAGCGGGCGTGAAATGCCGGTCGCCGGAACCGCGCTCGCGCTTCTCGCATTGCTCGTGATCGCCTTGCTGATCGTCCTCTGATAGTCAGAGCCCCGCGGGATGCCGCACGGTGTACCCGCGCCCCGACCGCGGTTCGGGGCGCCACCGCGGCCCGTCCTCACCGCGGCCGGAGGTGTCGAAACGGAGGCCCGCCACGACGACATACGCGTGCCCGCCATGGGCATAGACGGTGATCCACCTCCCAGGCCCCGGGGCGCCGAAGCGCATTAGTCCCGAGGAGTTGCGCGTGCGCGCGAGTAGCCCGGCGCCATGCAGCACGTATGACACCGCGCCGGAGCAGTCGTACGCGTCGTCCTCGAACTTCCCGTGGCCACCGCCGTAGCGGTACGGCGTGTGCGTGATGCGGTTGGCAGACGCGATTGCGCCCACCACCGCCGGCGGTGCTCCCACGGGCGCGACTGCCGTGCGGCCGTCCGGTCCGAGAACCGCCGGGGCGCCAGGCGGCGGGGCCGCCGCGGCAGCACGCTCCACCCGGCGGCGCAACCCGCGCGCCTGCCCGCGCGAGAAGCGTCCGTCGACACGCTGCGATTCGCGACGCTCGTAGCGCCGGACGCTGCGGCGTGTCGCACGCCCGAAGACCCCGTCGACATCGGTCGGGATGCCGACGCGCGTCAGCCACGACTGCAGCACGCGCACGTCGTGGCCATGCATTCCGAGCCGCAGCGAGCGGTGGCCGAACACGCCGCGCGCGTCGGCGGCAGTGACCGAACTGCAAAGGAGGGCCGCGAGCGCGACCGCAGCAATGAGGGCGCGCGTGCGCCCACGGGCAAGGGAGATCATCTGACCTGGCGTCCTTCCGTTCGTCTTTCCACACGCTTCCGAGGTGAGCTGACGGACTCGCGCTGGAAAGAACTGCGCTACGCCGGACGCACCGGCGATTCGCCCCGACTACCTGGGTCCCCCGGCCGCCGCGACCGGAGCCGCGACGGTTCAGCGAATGCCTACTTGAGCGCCTGGAACCCGCCCGGCCGACTCAAGTTGCGCGATGACGCTCTCGGTCCGCCCGGCGCTTCGGGGTGTCGAGAATGTTCCAGATCGCGACCGCGATCAGGCTCGCGACGGACAGGACGAGGAATGCGATCGCGACGGTCTCCATGACGAGTGAGCTACCCCACGATCCCGCCGAGACGCCCGGCACGTCACCCGGGGAACTTTGGGACGGCGAGCACGTCGTCGCTCTGCACGCTGCGCCTGTACACCGGGCAGGACCCAAGCGGGAAGGGCCCGATGAGAGCTGACAAGCCGTGCCAGCTCAGCCCTGCCCGCGGTTGACATGGAGGCCGGTGAACTCGATTTCGACGGGCTCCAGGAAGCGTCGCCCGTTGACCTCGTCGTGGCGCATGAACGTTGGCGGCTCGACCTGCACGCGCAGCGTGTGCTCGCCGTCCTCGGGCAGAGTCCAGTTGCGCCCGTAGTGGTAGAGCATCGGATGCCAGAGCAGCGGGTGCTCGTGCGTGCCGATCTCCTCGCCACTGGGACGGACCAGCGTGACGAAGACGCGCACGCCGGGCACGAAGCGGCCATCGGCGGCGTCTCGCACCGTCACTTCGATGTGCGCGTTCTCGCTGTCCGGCTCGCGCCAGACCAGCTCACCGTCGGACCACGCGTACATCCCTTCTGCCTCCTCGACCGCGTAGCCGATCCGATAGTCGCCCGCCACACGCTCGCCACCATCGTGGGCCACCGCATCGGTCATGTGCGCGAGCGCAAGACCGTATGCCTCGCCTTGGGCGCGCGCCAACGCAAGCTGTTCGTCGGTCGCCTCGCTGCTGTGCGGATCCATCGGAGGTCGAGAAGTGGTCATCGGGCCGTCTCCCGTTTTGCTTTCAGGGCTGTTGCTGGGCTCCCCCGTTCGGCTCGTCAGCGAGGCGCGCCGTCAGCTGCGTGACGACGGTGCATCCCTCAGCCGCGGACGTCAAAACGGCCCCCTGATCTCGTCAGCCGCCTGACGATCGACGCACCGTCCTCCCGAGCGCCGGGTTGGAGGACCCATGCGCCGCCTGTTCGTGCTGCTTTCACTCGTACTCGCGTTCTCCTCACTCGCCGCGCCCTCCGCCGCGGAGGCTCGCGAGACCGTCACACGCACCCTCACGCGCCTCGGCACAGGCGCGCGCTACGACGCCGCCGAGGTGGCGCGCTGGAAGTCGGACTGGCGCACCGCGCGACGCGCTGTGCGACGCCTGCACGGCGATGAGCGCCGAAACCTCGCCGGCGTCATCGCGAACACCCGATCGCTGGCTGCGCGGCGGTTGCTTGGCGCCCGGGCCCGCCCCGCGTTCGAGACGCTTCGCCACAACCTGGCGTGGTTTGTCGACGCGAGCGCGCCCGCGCCCGTCAGCGGCACGCGCGAGGGATTCGGCACGGATGTCGTGTGGCAGTTCTACGCAGGATCGGGCTGGCAGCTACAGCCGCTCGGCAGCTTCGGCGCCCTGAACGGGCTGCTGAAGCGCAGGCGCAACGACGATCGGGCGCGCGTCCTCGCTGACCAGCTGCTCCGGCTCGGCGTCCGGCGCAAGGGCTTCCTCGCCTTCGAGTACCTGTTCCCCTGGGGCGGCGGCCGTCCCGGATGGATCTCCGGGATGGCGCAGGCGACGGGCATGCAGGCGTTCGCGGGCGCATACCGGCGTCTCGGCGACCCGCGGCTGCTTCAGGCCGCGACGCGCATGCGCCCCGCCTTCGAGCGCCGGCCACCATGGGGCGTCCGCCGAAGCATGGGACGGGGGCGTGCGCATTTCCTGCTCTACTCGCAGTCGCCGCGGCTGCTCGTGGGCAACGGCTTCGCGCAGGCCCTCCTCGGCCTGGACCGCTATCGCGAGATCTCCGGGGACCCGCGTGCCACGCGGCTCGTGCAGGAGGGGCTGGCCCAGGCGCGGCACAACCTTCCGCGCTTCGACACCGGCGCGTGGTCGCTCTATTACCGGACCCCGAGCGGCCCGGGCGCCGAGTCGGACCTGCACTACCACCGAGTGTTCTCCGGCTTTGTGGAGCAGCTCTGCGATCGCTTCGGGGAACCACGCTTCTGCCGTCTCCACGAACACTTCGTCGCCTACGAGCTCGAGCCTGTCGAGATCGAGCGCTTGCGGGTCCGCACGCGGCACAGGCGGCTCGAGGTCACGCTGCGCGTGTCGAAGCGCAGCGCGGTGGCGCTCACCGTTCGCGCCGGTCACCGCGTAATCGGGCGGAGCGTGCGAGCACTGCTGCGCGGCCCCGAGCGCTTCGTCTTCGCCCGTCCGCGGTCGAAGCGGCGGATCTCGGTCGAGGTCCGAGCCACCAGCCTCAGCGGCGTCACCTCGACGACGACCTCAGGCGGCTGACACCCCCGGTCGCTGAGCGGTGCGGTGGGGTACGAAGGGAACCTGTGGCGATTCGACCCGGCCCAGCGCTCCGCCGACTGCTTCGGCTTCCCGCTGTCCTGTACCGCGTCGACGCCGGCTGGCTGCTCGGGCACCGCTTCCTCCTGCTCACGCACCGCGGGCGCCGTAGCGGCCGGCTTCACCAGACGGTGCTCGAAGTCCTGCGCTGGAATGCCGGCCGCGAGGAGGCGATCGTCATGACCGGCTTCGGTCCGGGCGCGCAGTGGTACCGCAACGTCATCGCCGGGGGCGCCGTGGAGGTCCGCATCGCACAGCGGCGATTCACGCCGTCGGTGCGACCCCTCGGCACGGAGGAAGCAGCGACGGTGCTCGCGGACTACGAGCGTCGTCATCGCCTACTCGCCTTCGTCATCCGCCCAGTCCTCTCGCGCCTCTCCGGTGTGCGCTACGACGGTGGGCCCGCAAGTCGGAGGCAGGTCGTCGAAGCGCTTCCATTGCTCGCGCTGCGCCGAGAGCAGTCGCTCGGCTGAGCCGCCGCATCCACGTCGCCCGGCGGCGGTCCGGAACCTTCTGTTCCGGGCCGCCGCCGTGGCAGGGGTCAACGTCTGCCGGTTCGGAGCCGACGCGCTCGCACGAGCGAGCACTCAGCGTGGGCGACATGGAAGCCGATGATGGTCAGCACGTCGTCCACTCGCACGGTCGTGCCGCACAGCGGGCAATGCCCGATCCTGAATGGCCGGACTCGCCCTCGGAGGATCGCTCCTGTCCACAGTGGAGCGTCGAGCTGGGCGGTCAGCGTACGCGCGAGCGACTTCGTATTCATCGGCACCAACCTGAACCCGCCGCGCGCAGGGGATGTGCGCACCGCGGGTCCAGATCGTCAACCGGCTGACGATCCCGCGGTCAGCGGCGGTAGACGCGCGTCGGCGCGCCCAGGTACCGACCCCACCGCACGCGGTAGCGCCGCCCGCTGCGCCGGCGCGTCGTGGTCGCCCAGTAGCCGCGGCGATTCGTGCTGTCGGTCTTCAGCCGCCGCCACTTCCGGGAGTGGCGGTTCCGGTACTCGACGGTCACGCGCGTGCGCCCGCGCGCCGGGCGCACCAGCCCCCACAGGTAGACCCCGTGGCGGCCTCGCCGGCTGGCGGTGAGCGGCAGGCGGAAGCTTCGATACGCGCGCTTGCGACCACCGCCCGAGCGGCGGATCCCCGACTCGAAGCCGCCGTAGCGCTCGGCGGCACTGCCCGCCCGCGGAAGGTCGTCGCGCATCAGGTACTGCGAGAACGCGCGCACGCGCGGGTTGCGGTACGCGATCCGCTCGCCGATCGAGCGGTATTCGGCCTGTCGCGTTTCGCTCACCCCGGCGTACGGATCCGGCTTGCTCTGGATGCCGAACTCGGTGAGATAGATGGCGAGGCTACGGCGGACCGCGCGCGCCCGGCCGGCGCGGTCGAGCGCTCGGCGCAGACGGGAAAGCGTCCCGATCGTCACGTCACCACGCTGCGGCGGCACCCACCAAGGGCCGCGACGCGTCGTGTAGGGATGGTGTGCCCAGCCGTCGACGTCGAGCCGGCCGCAGCCCCGGCGCTTGTGCCAGCCGCGGGTCAGGCAGAACGTGCCGCGCACGAAGGGCACCGGCGCCACGACCCGCGGAGTCCCCCGCGGGGCGGTGTCGCCGACCAGCATCCGGTCGCGCCGGTTGCCGGACTTGTTCAGCCCGGCACGCGCGGCCCGCACGAGCTTGCGGTAGAGCCCGGGCGAGGCGGCGTGCCGGTGTCGGCCGTGGCCCGCGAACTGCGGCTTGAGGAACTGCGGATGGTTCGGCTCGTTCCAGACCGCCCAGTAGCTCACCGACGGGCCGAACTTCCGGCCGGCGGCGATCATGAAGCGACGGAACTGGGTCGGGCTCGGCCAGGAGACCGTGTCGCGCTCATGGCGCGTCGCCCACTTCGGCACCGGGCCGGAAACAGTCAGCAGGACCCGCATCCCCTTCGCGCGTGCGGAGTTGATCACCCGCTCGTAGCGGGACCAGTCGTAGCTACGCGGGTCCGTTCGCTTGAAGTGCGGATCGCGCTTGGAGTTCGCGTCCGGCGCGACGCTGTGCCAGTAGAGGATCACGCGGATCCAATTGGCGCCCAGCGAGTGGATCTCGCTGAGCGTCGACTCGCGAGTTGCCGCGTCGTCCGACATCAGCTCGCGCGGTGCGTCGAAGACGGTGAACTGGCTGCGGTTGGCTTGGGCCGGTGGGGCGAGTGCGAATACGCAGGTCGTGGCGGCCAGCGCCATCAGCAGGGCGGCCAGCGCCATGCGGCGCCGCCCGCGAACTGGGGGGCTCATCGGGTCAAGGTCCTCTCGTCGTCTTTCCACGCGCCTCCGGGGTGAGCTGACGGGCTCGCGCTGGAAAGCACTGCGCTACGCCGGGCGCTGCCGGCGATTCGCCCCGACTACCTGGGTCCCCCGGCCACCGCGACGAGCGTCGCGGCGGTTCGGCGAATGCGTCCTGGCGCTTGCAACGTGACCCGTCGAGTTGAGTTGCGGGCACCGTCAGCCGCATGACGATCGGTTCTCGCCACAGCAGCGAGCGGGCGTACGATCCCTCACGGTGTGCCGGGAAGACTGGTCGGCGGTCTCGACCATGCTCACGATCCGTCACCCACACCAAGCCCGCGCGCCGCGCTCCCGCACGGCCTCCGACTCCGCTACTGCGGCCGCACTGCTGGGCGAACGACATCCCTTGACCGTCGCGCTCACGCGCTGCGATTCCGCCCTCCTTCAACTCTGGGTGGTTGCGCTCGTGCATACCGCGGGCCTGGTGCTGTGGTGGAGGAGCCCGGAGGTCGGCATGCCGCTTGTGGCCGGCGCGGCGGTTGTCGAGCTGGGTCTCAGCGGCTGGTGGCTGCTGGTGCTCCAGGAGAGGAGGGGCGCATGCCTCGGCCTGATCGCCGCCGGCGGGGAAGCGCTCCCGCTCACCGCCCTCGCGCGTGAGCGAGAGCGACTGAACTCGCCGCGGCATCAGGCCGAGCTCGCGCGCTCGATCGCGCGGCTATCACACGGGCCGCGGTCTCGGACTTCACGCCCACCGCTCGCGCCCCGACACACCCGCGCGTGCTGCGTGAGTCGACGGTCGAACTGGGCGAGATCCAGCGACTGATGGAGGCGGGCGACGTCCCGGCGCGCGCCGTCGCCCTCGTCGAGGAGCTTCTCTCGTCCCCCGCTTCCCCGCTCTACGGCATCGACGCCTGCGAGCTCAGGCGACAGCTCGGGCGTGTGCGGTATCTCGCGAGTCAGAGAGGAGGGCGCCCCGATGCCCGAACATGACTTGGCCGCCCTTGAGAAGCAAGGCTGGGATGCGCTGTCCTCGAATGGCGAGGCGGCGCGTGCGTTCTACGAGCAAGTCCTCGACGAGCGCGTCGTCATGCTCCTACCGGGTGGTCTCGCCCTCGATGACCGGGCGACGATCCTCGAGTCAATGTCGGGACGACCGTGGGCAAGCTATGCACTGGACGACATGCGGGCGTTCCAACCGACTCCGGACGTGGGAATCGTGACCTACAGCGCGGTCGCTCGTCGGGACGGACAGGAGTACACGGCTGCCATCAGCAGCGTCTATGTCCTCCGAGACGGCGAATGGAAGCTCGTTCTCCATCAGCAGACGCCTCGATGACAAGCGCCGCGACACGCAGCGCGACGGAGAACAAACGGCATGGCCCTGGGCACTGAGGCGAACTACAGCTGGACGAATCGCGGGATGCGACCCGCCGCACCCGCCTCGCCAACGAACGGACCTATCTGGCCTGGTGGCGCACCGGACTGACGGCCTTCGCAGTGAGCCTCGGCACAGGGAAGCTCGTGCCCGCCCTGACCGATGAGACGCGGTGGCCATATGACCTCCTGGCGGCACTCACCGCCGGCGGCACGCTGCTCGGAGTCGCGCTGCTGATCATCGTCGTGTTAGAAGCCTGAAGAGGAGCGCACGCGAGAAGCGCTCGCGTCCTCGGCCGCACGGCCGAACCGCCAGTCGGCGTTGTGCGCCGACTGGCGGTCCCGGGATGGCGCAGCATCCACGATCAGCGATGTCCGCCGATCGGCGCCGAGGTGCGCGTGCGTCCTCGTGGCGCGGCCGACGCGGTTGCCGTCGGCTCGTCCGATCGCTGCACGTCGCGGGGCAGCGCGGCCACGATCAGACCGAGACCGCCGAGCACCGCGTGCGTGATGTTGTTGGTCGTGTCAGCAGTGAGCAGCCCGACGACGTCGTTGCCGTCGATGAAGCCCCAGATCGCCACCGCCGCGAAGACGACGCCCGCGAAGACGGCGTACGACCGGGCGGTGTCGAGACGAACGGCCGAGATCACGCCGATCGCTCCCATGGCGATCCAGAAGATCGTGGTCCAGCCGCTGACGGACCAGATGAGGAACTCCGGCTGTCCGGAGACCGGACCAACCGTGCCGAAGTCCACGCCCTCGATGATCAGCGAGAGGATGCCGAGGGCGAGGAGAAACATCCCGGCCACCGCCGCGTACGTCTGGGCCGGCGTGTCGGGGCGCTCGAACACTCCTCGCTGGTGGGCGGAACGCTGTGTCGCTCCAGCCATCTCAGATACCTCCTTCGATAGACAACGTCAGCGAGGGGGCTGCCCCATCATGGGCGCCGGCGCGCCTCGCTGTCTGCCGGACAACACTCCTGTCCGGGCACACAGCGCCGCGGCGGAAGCGGCGTCGAAAACCTGCCGAGTGGCCCGGCGGCACCGTCGCCCACGGCCTCGCCTGCACGCCGGCGGTGTCGTCAGCTGGCAGACGTCCGCCGGCACCGCCAACTTGATTCGGGGCATCCGCGGCTCATGCACCTTCTCTACGACATGCCATGACGCGGCCGAGATCGGGCGTGCGGCGCGGTCGATCGCTGCCGAGCTGGGGCCGAGTGCGACTTCCCGCGGTCGGAGGCTGCTTCGCTCTAGCCGCAGTGGCGTGGTTCTCGAGCGTGCTGCCGGACTGGGCAGGATGGCTTGCGTTCGTGCTGGGCATGGCCCTCTACACGCGGCTAGGCACCCCGCCCGCGCGCGACCCCGTCCGGCTCGTCTCGCCGGTCCGCGGCCGCTGGCGCGCCATCAACAGCCCCGCAGATCGCGTACCGAGCCACGGAGTGCACGCGTACGGCCAGACCTACGCGGTCGATCTGGTGCACGAACCTCCCTATGACAGCCGGCCGTTACTGGGCTGGTGGCCGCCCATGCAGCGGCCTGAGCACTTCCCCGGCTTCGGCAGGACTGTGCGCGCGCCGGCCGAAGGGGTCGTCGTCCGCACGCACGACGGCGAGCGCGATCACTGGAGCCGCAACTCGTACCCGGCGCTCCTCTACCTGCTCGTCGAGTCAGCGATCCGCGAGACCACGGGACCCGGTCGAGTCCTCGGCAACCACGTCGTGCTCAAGCTCCACGACGGCGAGTACGCCGCCGTCGCCCACCTCCAGCAAGGATCGCTGGTGGTGCAACCGGGAGATCGAGTCCGCGCGGGTGAGCCCATCGGCCGCTGCGGGAATTCTGGCAACTCGACCGAGCCACACGTCCACCTCCAGTGCATGGATCATGAGAACGTGCTGTTGGCCGACGGGCAGCCCTTCACGTTTGTCGATGTCGCCACCGGTTCCGACGTCGGCATTCCGTCGAGCGCGGCGCCGTTCATCAGGTCTTGAGCCCGCGCTCCCCGGGGAACGAACGCGCTACACCGACCCTTTCGAGCGCACCCCCGGCGCGCATCATCGGGCGGCGCCTCGCTTGGCTGGGGCGCCCTCATCTCCGGTCATCGCCACAACTCGCGCGCTGCCCAGCGGTTGGTGTTCGGGCGGCCGTGGGTCGCGGCGGACGGAACCGAAAGCACAGCGCATTGAACGTGGCTCCCAAGACAGCCTTCTTACCGATCCCCAGGCGCTGGCTGGCCTGGGTACTCCTTGCCCTCGCGCTCTCTCTCGCGGGCGAGTCCGATGCCGGGGCGGCCACGCGTGTCGGGCCCGTCGTCGGCGTGGGCGAGCAGAAGCCGGCCATGTTCGAGAGCAAGCCGTGGAAAGTGCTGGACCTTCGGGTTGCGCGCTACATCGCGCCATGGGATGCGCTCGAGGATCCCCAGCAACTCGCGCTGCTCGATGCCTGGATGGCGTCGGCCAAGCGAGCGCACGTGAGAGTGCTGCTCGGTTTCGCACACTCGCTCCGGACCCAGCAGCTCGCGAGGACGGTGCCCACACCGCGACGTTTCGAGCGGCAGTTCAAGCGCTTTCGCACGCGGTACCCGTGGGTGCGGGAGTGGCTGGTGTGGAACGAGGCGAATCATCCCGACTCTCCGACCGCGCGTCGGCCTCGGCGAGCCGCGCGGCTCTTCGACGCCGTGGCGCGGAATTGCCGTCGGTGCCGAGTCGTCGCCGCGGACGTGCTCGACACGTCGAACATGGGCTGGTGGGTCGAGCGGTTCCGCCGGTTCGCTCGCCATACGCCGCGAATCTGGGGTCTGCACAACTACGGCGACGCCAACGGCCTCAAAACGAGGAGCACGCTCAAGCTGCTCTCCCTGACCCGCGGCAAGATCTGGTTCACCGAGACCGGTGGCGTCGTCGTGCGCCGGGTCTATCGCGGCCGCCGGGTCGTTCACACCTATCGCTACTCGTTGCGTCACGCGGCACGCAGCACCGCGCACGCCCTCGAGCTCAGCTGTCTGAGCCCGCGAATCGCCCGCGTCTACCTCTATCACTGGCAGCCGCCCGTCAAGGTGACCAACTGGGACTCGGGGCTCGTCGACGCTCGCGGCCGTGCTCGGCCCGCCTACCGCGCGCTCCGACGGTGGCTGGCGCGCAGCGCCATCGCCAGCCGCCGCGGCGGGCGGCGCGCGCTGTGCTCCTGACACGCGAACTTGTCCCCCGGGCCCCACGGTAGCCCGAGGCAGCAGCGAGACGATCGCCCCCCGCCCGCGGACATGTCCCCTTTCGCGTCCCCTAGAACCCTCAAACCCAGCTGTAGAGCCAAGGTGTAGCGGAATCACAATCCGCGTGTCGGAGGTTCGAGTCCCTCCTCCGGCATGAGAAGTGGCTGCAAACGGCCACCTTCTGGCGGGTGCGTGTGCGCCCCGGGGGCGTGCAGAAATGTTCCCCCCGCATGTTCCCCTGATCTCGCGGCGAGCGGCGGTGGGCTCGACGCCAGCGGCGAGCGGAATCGCGTGGAACGATGACCCCGGCGTTTCAGACCGTATGCGCGCGGGGGATGTCCGACCCATGATCGACGCGAGCGTGCTCGTGGTGGGCGGCGGCGCCATCGGCGGCATCACCGCGGCCAAGCTCGCCGGCGAAGTCCGGCGCGTCGTCGTGCTGGACACGAACGAGGAGCACGTTGCGCGGCTGCGCGATCCGGGGCTCACCTACGAGGAGGAGGGCGCCGAGCACACCGTCTTGCTCGAGGCGGCGGGCTCCGCCGACGAGCTCGACGGCGAGTTCGACTTCGCGCTGGTCGCCGTCAAGTCGCCGTTCCACCACGCCGCCCTGGAGCCGCTTGCGGCGTCAGGGAAGGTGGCGTCGTTCGTCACACTCGGCAACGGGCTGATCCAGGACCGGATCGCCGAGATCGTCGGGCTCGATCGCCTGCTGTCGTGCATCGTCGAGTGGGGCGGGACGAACCTCGGGCCGGGTCGTGTGGTGCGCGACACGATCGCGCCGATGGTGGTCGGTGAGCTCGATGGCGAGGAGCGCGAGCGCACGCGCCTGCTCGCGCGCTGCCTCGAGCCGGTCGGCGAGGTCCGCGTGACCCGCAACCTGCGCGGCCAGATCTGGTCCAAGCTGCTCGTGAACTCGACCTTCACCGGGCTCTCCGCCGTGTCGGGCCTGCGCTACGGCGGGGTCGCCGAGCATCCGGACGGCCGCGAGGCGGCCTACGCGATCTGGGCCGAGGGGGTGGCCGTCGGGGAGGCTGAGGGATTGAAGCTCGAGGCGGTCTACGACGTCGACCCGCGTGCGCTCGTCGACCGCGACGACGCCGCGCTGGCGCAGATGATGGCGATCGCGGGCAACACCAAGCCGTCGATGCTGCAGGACCTCGAGCAGGGCCGCGGCACCGAGGTCGACGTGGTCAACGGCGGCGTCGCGCAGCGCGGCCGGGCGCACGACATCGCAACGCCGTTCAACGATCGCGTCGTCGAGCTCGTGCACGGGATGGAGCGTGGTGAGCGCTCGCCCGCTCCGGAGGAGCTCACGGAGCTCGTCGGCATCGCCGGGCGATGACGGCCGTCCCCGCGGTGGAGCTGCGGTCGTTCGTCCGAACACGAGCGGATGCAATGGGGGCCGGGGTCGGCCGTCGGCTCCTTGGCGCGCGGACCGAAAGCGGTGCCCCAAGAGCAGGTTGGTGCTGGCCCGGCACACAGAAGCGTGCGTGCACCCTCGCTCGCAGGCGGCCGTACCGGCAGGATCGACTGTCCGTCACCTCCCGAGGAGTGAACCGATGAGCGGTCCGTCTGACGAGGTCCAGCGCGACGTCCTGCCGATCCCGGACCGGCCGTACGAGGGGGAACTGCCGCTTGATGCCAAGGACGCAGACGCGTCGTTCCCCGCGATCGAGCCGCTGCAGCCACCGGTGGGCGCGCCCAACGTGCTCGTGGTCTTGCTCGACGACGTCGGCTTCGCCGCGTCGAGCGCGTTCGGCGGCCCGTGCGCGACGCCGACCGCCGACCGGCTGGCAGGGAACGGCCTGAAGTACAACCGCTTCCACACCACGGCCCTGTGCGCACCGACACGGGCTGCCCTGCTTTCGGGGCACAACCACCACACGGTGGGGATGGGGGTCATCACCGAGCTCGCCACCGCGGCGCCCGGGTACAACTCGATTCGCCCCAATACCTGCGCGCCCCTGGCGCAGACGCTGCTGCTCAACGGCTATTCGACGTCCCAGTTCGGGAAGTGCCACGAGGTGCCGGTCTGGCAGACGAGCCCGATGGGCCCCTTCGATGCCTGGCCGACCGGCGGCGGAGGCTTCGAGTACTTCTACGGATTCATCGGCGGCGAGACGAACCAGTACTACCCGGCCATTTATGAGGGCACGACGCCGGTCGAGCCCGAGGCGACGCCGGAGGAGGGCTACCACTTCACCGAGGACATGACCGATAAGGCGATCCAGTGGACGCGCCAGCAGAAGTCGCTCATGCCCGACAAGCCGTTCTTCATGTACTTCGCACCGGGGGCGACGCACGCTCCGCATCACGTGCCGACAGAGTGGTCGGAGAAGTACAAGGGGCGATTCGACCAGGGCTGGGACGCGTTGCGCGAGGAGATCCTGACCCGGCAGAAGGAGCTCGGGGTCGTGCCCGCGGAGACGGAGCTGACCGCGCGGCACGACGAGATCCCCGCCTGGGACGACATGCCAGATGAGCTGAAGCCGATCCTCGCGCGGCAGATGGAGGTCTACGCCGGCTTCCTCGAGCACACCGACCACCACATCGGCCGGCTCGTCGACGCGCTCGACGACCTCGGCGTGCTCGAGGACACGCTCGTCTACTACATCATCGGCGACAACGGGGCGAGCGCCGAGGGCGGGATCAACGGCACCTTCAACGAGACCTTCATCTTCAACGGCGCCGCCGCGCTCGAGACGCCCGAGTTCATGGCCGCGCGGATCGACGACTTCGGCACGCCGAAGGCTTACAACCACTTCGCGGTCGGCTGGGCGCACGCGATGGACACGCCCTACCAGTGGACGAAGCAGGTCGCCTCGCACTGGGGCGGGACGCGCAACGGCACGATCGTCCACTGGCCGCGCGGGATCGCCGCGCGCGACGAAGTTCGCTCGCAGTTCCACCACGTCATCGACGTCGCCCCCACGGTGCTCGAAGTCGCCGGGCTCCCCCAGCCGACGACCGTTAACGGCGTCGCCCAACAGCCGATCGAGGGCGTGAGCATGGCGTACTCGTTCGACGCTGCGGCCGAGCACGACCGCCACGAGACGCAGTACTTCGAGATGTTCTGCAATCGCGGCATCTACCACCAGGGCTGGAGCGCGGTCACCAATCACAGCGTGCCGTGGGTGGTGTCGGGAGCTCTGCCCCCGTTCGCAGACGACGTCTGGGAGCTCTACGACACCAATACGGACTGGAGCCAGGCGCACGACCTCGCGGCTGAGATGCCGGAGAAGCTGGCCGAGCTGCAGGCGGTCTTCATGGAAGAGGCGCGGAAGTACAACGTGCTCCCGCTCGACGATCGTCGCGTCGAGCGCTTCAACGCTGAGCTGGTCGGCCGCCCGGAGCTCGTGAAGGGAAACTCGCAGCTGCTCTTCGGCGGGATGGGACGCCTCAGCGAGAACAGCCTCCTCAACATCAAGAACAAGTCCCACGCGGTCACGGCGGAGGTCGTCGTGCCCGAGGCGGGCGCCGAGGGCGTGATCCTCGCCCAAGGTGGCGCCTTCGCCGGCTGGAGCCTGTACGCGAAGGCCGGGCGGCCGACCTACTGTTACAACCTGCTCGGCCTGCAGCGCTTCAAGATCGAGGGCGACGCCGAGATCCCGTCCGGAACGCACCAGGTGCGCATGGAGTTCGCCTACGACGGCGGCGGCCCCGCCAAGGGCGGCACCGTCACGCTCTACCTCGACGGCGACAAGACCGGGGAAGGCCGGGTCGAGGCGACCGTGCCGCTGATCTTCTCCGCGGACGAGACCGCCGACGTCGGACGAGACACCGCATCACCCGTCAGCGACGACTACGACGGTGAGAGCAGCGTCTTCACCGGCACCGTCAACTGGGTGCAGATCGATCTCGGCGAGGACGCCGAGGACGCCGACCACCTCATCACACCCGAGGAGCGACTCCGCGTCGCCATGGCCCGCCAGTAACGCGGCGGCTCGAACGCGACCCCGTAAGCACGGAAGCCGCCTGGCGAGAGGCGGCTTCCGTGAAGCGGGGCCATTCGGCTCCGGTCAGATGCGCCGCCGGCGCCGGCCGACGCCCCGGCCCGGGGTGACGGCCGCGGCTACCACGGCGGTCTTCGCCACGGGCGAGGGGCCGGGACTGACGGCCTTGGCCACCACCGCGGTCTTGGCCACCGGGTGGCCGATGACACCGACACGTCCGACACGGGCTGCTCTGAGCGGCATTTCAGTCTCCTTCGGTGGTCGCGCCGACCGGGTCGGCCTCGATCGAGGCGATGATCGCCTGGATCGGGATCCGTCCGTTGGCGATGAGCTGGCCTCCCGAGCGTCGCGCGGCCGAGGCGAACGGCGCGGCCCAGAGGTTCTCGAAGATGAGCACGCCGGCCGTGCTGCCGGGGTCCATGGCGGCGGCGAGATGCTCGACGTCCTCGGCGGCCAGCAGCTCCGCCAGCTCAGCCTCGATCGACTGCAGCTCTCCGAGCTCCTCGATATCCGACAGCTCGGTGGCGTCGACCGAGCCGTCCTCGTTCTTGTCGAGGATCAGCACGTCGATGACGCGGATCGTTCCGGCGTCGACGAGCCTGAGCAACTCCGCCGCCATCTCACCGGTGAAGTTCTGCGCGCCGGCTGGAAACTCGACCACGACGTAGTCAACCGGGCCGAGCTCGTCAAGTGCTGTGTCCGTCATTGCTTCCCTTCGTTCGGTTGGCGTCCTTGTGCTTCCGCAGGTGCTAAGGCCAGGCGCGCGCTGAGGGCGCGGATGGTCATCAACCGAAGCCTTCCGCCCGGCGGTGCCGCTCGCAATGGGGCGTGCTTGTCCGCGAAGGGGGCGTGGGCACCCCCCCGCGCCCGCGTTACCGCGTTCGGTGGTGTGCGCACACGCGAGCAACGCATCAAGGCGGTACCAACTCAGGCTTCTACAAGCGCGAACGCGTGCTCAGCGGCGACGACTTCTTCTGGGTCGCGACCGGCCCGTGAACCGTCCTGTCTCATTTAACAGGAATCCCTGTTTCGGAGAGCGAGCGGAGCTGAGGCGAACCGTCGCCGCGGCAACCCGGGCTTCGAGCGCGCCACGGCGGCGGCCCGGGCTCAGCTGGTCAACAGCACCGCTTCCTCGACGGGCTCGGTGTGCGTGACGCCCGCGCCCTGGAGGACGACCTTCAGCGCGCCGGTCGTCCCCGCATTGGCGAAGGTGTCGTAGGCGGCCATCGTGTCGCCCAGCGCGTAGCGGTGGGTGGCGAGGACCGTCGGGTCCAGGCGTCCCTGCGCTACGAGCCGCATGAGCTGCGGGATCGTGAACGTGTCCACGAGCCCGGTCGTGATCGTGACGTTGCGGCTCCACATCGTCTCGAGGTGGAGGCAGGCGGAGTGCCCGTGAACGCCGATGTTCGCCACATGGCCGCCAGGCCGGATCAACTCGGCGGCGAGCTCGAACGTCGCGGCGATGCCGACCGCTTCGAGCGCGGCGTCCGCACCCATCCCGTCCGTCAGCTCCATGATCCGGGCGACGGCATCCTCGGTGCCGTTGTTGATGGTGACGTCGGCACCGAACTCCCGGGCCCGCGCGAGCCGGCCGTCGTCGAGGTCGATGACCGCGATCCGGCTCGGCGAGAGCAGTCCGGCGGTGAGCACCGCCGCGAGGCCGATCGGCCCGGCGCCCACGATCGCCAACACGTCGCCGGGGCCCACTGCGCCGTTCAGCACCCCGACCTCGTAGGAGGTCGGGAGGATGTCGGCGAGGAAGAGCACCTGCTCGTCGGTCATCGCGTCGGGGAGCTTGTAGAGCGAGGTATCCGCGAACGGCGTCCGCGCGTACTCGGCCTGCAGCCCATCGATCGTGTGCCCGAGGATCCAGCCGCCGCCGCCGAGGCACTGCCCGTAATGGGCCTCCTTGCAGAAGCGGCAACGCCCGCACGCGCTGATACACGACACCAGCACGCGGTCGCCCGCAGCGACGGTGGTCACTCCGGCACCGACCGCCTCGACGGTCCCGACCGCCTCGTGGCCGAGGACGGTGCCCGGAGGGGTCTCCGGGACATCGCCTTTGAGGATGTGCAGATCGCTGCCGCAGATCGTCGAGGTGTCGATCCGGACGACGGCATCGGTCGGATCCACGATCACGGGATCCGGGACGGTGTCCCAGGCGCGCTCGCCGGGACCGTGATAGACGAGGGCCCTCATGCCGGCACCGGCGCGACCGGGGCCGCGGGCGTCGACGACGTGGCAGCGGCGGGCTTCGGCTCGCGGATCCAGCGCACCGTGAGAACGAGCAGCCCGATGCCGATCAGCAGCAGGGCGATGCCGACGATGATCGCGAACAGTCCGACGCTCGACGCGAAGTACGACGTGTTCAGCGCCGTCCCGAGTGCGGTCTCGGTGACCCACAGGTTGCGCGCCCCGTTGGGAAGCGGCTGCCCGGTCTTGGGATCGGTGCCGGCCTTTGCCTTGTCGCTGGTCTCCTTGCCGTCCGCGGTCAGGTACTGGCCCATCTGGGAGTAGGTGCGGCCGCCGGTCGCCTCGAGCGCGTGGATCCGCATGTAGCTCGCGAAGCACTTGGCGCTGGCACCGTCGTCGACCGGTTGGTTTGCCACCGAGCACGTGGGCAGGGTGATCCCGGTCAGCTTGCTCTCCTTCACGGCGGCCGCGATACCAGTCGGCGTCATGTCGGGGGTGCCCTTGATCTGCTCCTGGGCGAGGTTGTCGTGCACGGTGCTCCGCGCGCTGAGGCCGGTGGCAACCATGCCGATACCGAAGGCGATCAGGAGCACGCTGGCCGCGATCCCTGCGTACGTGAGGAACTTCGTATTCATGAGGGCTCCTTCGGGGCGGGCATGTCAACCGACCGCTGAGGTCGGCACTTCCACGCCGGCCGGAGTGATGGAGCCGGAAACTTCGGTGTCCGCCGGGGATCGGAGCGGACGACACCCACCATAGACCCTTCCGCTCTGGGCCGGCTCCTTTGCCGGGGATCGCCCCGAGGTAGCCTCATCTCAGGATGCAGCCGCACGTCGCCACTGAGACCGAGCACCTTCGCGTCCTGATCGCGAACGAGCGGAGGGACCGCCTGGCGCTCGTCGCGGCGGTCGTCGTCGGACTCGGACACGAGGTCATCGCACGTGAGATCGACGTGGAAGACGTCGGTTCCGCCACTGCCAGGGAACGACCGGACGTGGCGCTCGTCGGGCTCGGCGACAGTTCCGCGCACGCCCTCGACCTGATCGACCAGATCGTCCGCGAAGCGTCCTGCCCGGTGATCGTGCTGCTCCATGACCGCGACCCGGAGTTCGTCAAGCAGGCATCCCGGCGCGGCGTGTTCGCCCACATCAGCGATACGGACACCGGCGAGTGGCAGAGCTCGATCGACATCGTGCTGCAGCGCTTCGCGGAATTTCACGCCCTCCAGGGCGCATTCGGGCGGCGTGCCCTGATCGAGCGCGCGAAGGGCATCCTCATGGAGCGCCACTCCATCGACGAGGCAAGCGCATTCGAGATGCTGCGCGATCGCTCGCGGATCGACAACCGGAAGCTGATCGATCTCGCCACTGCCATCGTCGACGGACACCGGATGCTCCCGCGCGAGCCCGGGACCGGCGTGCCGGCCCCGAGCGCGTAGCTCTCCGGCCCGCGCTCGCCGATCGTGTGCACGTGAGTGCGAAGCCTCAGTCGGTGACCGCGGAGGCCATCGAGGCGACCTGCTCCGGGCTGTACCACGCAGGGGTGAATCCATGGGCGCTCGCGCCATGGGCACACGCCCATTCGACGAGCTCGCGCGGACTCGATGCGCCCTGCACGACATCGCAGTGGACGGGATGGACATCAGAGCACCGCAGGCTGAAGAGCCGTGGAGGGAGCTGGGGTCCATCGCCGGCAGGAGTTCCGGCGGTGATGACGGCGGCTGCTTCGAGGACTGAGCGCATGGCTGGCTCCCACGGGAGAGGTGACGCACGTAGCCCGCTGAGGGTCGTGCGCACTGGCCAGCCAAGAGTTGGAGCCGGGCCCTGCACGGATTCGCCGAGGGGTTGAGGCGAAGCCACCAACGATGCTAGACCATCGGGTCGGTCGGCCTTGGATCAGGCTCCACGCCTGCGCTGTCCGTCTCAGGCCAGGGCCGGTACCAGCCTCGTCCGCACCGCGTCGAGGCGGGTGCCGTAGGCATCGAGGTCCCGGCGGAGCCGGCGATAGCCGGTCTCGCCAACCTCGATGGCGGCCGCCAGCTCTCGCGTCACGTCTTCGGTCTGGCTTCGGGCGTCGGCACGTTCGCGCTGCCAGCGTGCGTGATCATCGGCGCGGGTGGGCCCCGATGCGGTGATCCGGTGCGTGTGGGGCCGGATTGCGATCGGTCGCCAGCTTGCGGAGCCGCAGCGGGGCGATCGCTTCGCGTGCGGAGGGTGCCTTGGCAGCCCTCGGTGCGGTCCCCGTCGCATCCTCTGGCTGCGGGAGGACCCCCCGCACAGCGCAGAGCTCCGAACCCGGGCGCCGCAGCTCCAGCACATCACTTCCTGACGGCTCGTCGGTTCCTGGCAGGAACCGCAGAGCAGCGGGACATGCCGCTCAGATACCGCCGGCGCTCGCATGCTTCCTTCTCTCTCCAGTGGGGGCGACCGACGCTAGGTGGTCTTCACGACCCCACCATCAGGGTTGGGCCGCGCACGGGAGCGGCGGACTACGGAGCGGCGCCGAGCCTGATCTCGCGCCCGGTCAGCGCCGCCTCCTCGCGACGGTGGGTGATCAGCAGCGCCCCTCGGCCGGGTTCCGCGTCGATCACGGCGGAGAGCGCTTGGAGCGCCTCGCCGTGCGGGAGATGGCTCGCGGGCTCGTCGAGGATGACCAGCCCACCGCCGCAGAGATAGGCGCGCGCCAGGCCGACGCGCTGGCGCTCCCCGCCGGAGCAGCGCTCACCGAACTCGCCCAGGCGCGTCTCGAGCCCGTCGGGCAGCGCGTCGAGCCACGGGCCTGCCCCGACGGCGCGCAGCGCCGCCTCGATCGTGGCGTCGTCGGCGCCAGGAGCGGCGATGCGGATGTTGGCCGCGATCGTGGTCGCGAAGATGTGCGGGTCTTGCGGGATCCAGCGGACGGTCTCGCGCAGCGCGGCGCCGTCAGCATGCTCGAGCTCGATGCCACCGGCCTGGACCTGCCCGGCGCTCGGCTCGGTGAAGCCCGCGAGCACGTCCGCCAGCGTCGACTTGCCCACGCCGGACGCGCCGGTCAGCGCCACGCGCTCCCCGGGTCTCACGTCGAGATCGACCCGGTCGAGGATGCGGCGGCCCTCCCGCTCGACGCTGAGGCCGCGGAGCACGATCCCCGCGTCCCGCGGCCGGCCGTTGCCGCTCGGCACCTCCGGCGAGGCCACGAGCCGCTCGAGCCGCTGGGACGCGGCCGCGATCTCGTGCCGCGCGACCATGATGTCGCCGGCGCCGCCCACGACCTCGGCGGCGCCGAGGGCGAGCAGCGCGAGCGCGGCGACCATGACGCCGCCGATGCGACCGCCGGCTGCCGCGGGGGCCGCCACGGCGAGCATGGCGAGCGCGCCGGCGCCGGCGGCGAGGACCGTCGTCGCGCCTGCCGCCGAGGCGACCCGCGCCGCGGCGGCGGTGAGACGGTCGACGCGGCGGCCGGCGCGCTCGACCCGTGCGGCGCGCGCGTTCGCCGCGCCCCAGGCGACCAGTTCCGGGGCCGCGTCGAGCAGGATCACGAGCTCGCGCGAGAGCTCGCCGCGCGCGTCCGACCGCTCGGCCGCGCCGAGGCCGGCGTCGCGGCCGGAGAGCAGCGCGAGGAACGCGGCCTGCGCCGCGAGCACGAGCGCGAGCAGCGCGCCCGCGGCGGGCAGGATGAGGGTCGCGGCCGCGACGCACCCGAGCGCGGCCAGCAGGCTCGCCGCCGCCGGTACGAGCACGCGCACGGGCAGGTCGGCGAGGCGGTCGACGTCGGAGACGACCGCGTCGAGCGCGTCGGCCGACGTGCGGCCGCCGAGCCGGCCCGGCACGCGTGGGATCAGGGCTTCGAACACCGCCACGCGGACACGGGAGAGGCGCCCGAGCGCGAGGTCGTGCACCACGAGCCGCTCGCCGTAGCGGGCGGCGGCGCGCAGCAGGCCGAAGAAGCGGACGCCGACGATCGCGACGGCGAGCGTGAGGATCTCGGGCTGCTCGGCGGCGCGGGCGAGCAGATAGCCGGAGAGGCCCAGCAGCGCCGGAGTGGCGAGCGCGGCGGCCGTCGCGAGGGCGATGGCGAGGGCGAGCGAGGATCGCTCCCTCCGCTCGGCGCTCGACCACCAGCCGCGCAGCGTGCCGGCGCCGGTCATGCGGGCACCGCCTCCGCCTCCCGCCCGGCGGCCAGCGTCACGGTGCGCGTGGCGAGCGCCGCGACCTCCGGGTCGTGGGTGACGAGCACGGCCGTCCGGCCCGCGATGATGCGCTCGAGCGCATCGCAGACGAGCTCCGCGGTGACGGCGTCGAGGTTGGCGGTCGGCTCGTCGACGAGCACGAGCGCCGGGTCGCGCAGGGCGATGCGCGCCAGCGCGAGCCGGCGCCGCTCGCCGGCGCTCGCGGCGACGCCGCCCTCCCCCATGCGGGCCGCGAGCCCGCCCGGTAGGCCGGCCGCCCACGACCCGAGCCCGGCGGCGGAGAGCGCCGCCCACAGCCGCTCGTCGTCGGCGCCGGCGTCCGCCAGCCGCAGGTTGTCGGCGAGCGTCGCCGGCAGCAGCACCGGCCGCTGCGGCATCCACGCGATCCGCGTGCGCCAGGCGTCGAGGTCCATGGCCGCGAGCTCGAGGCCGCCGCAGCGCACCGAGCCGCCGTGGAGCGGCTGGAGCCCGAGCAGGACGCGCAGGAGGGTCGACTTGCCGGCGCCGCTCGCCCCGACGACCGCCGTGGCCTCCCCCGGCACGAGCTCGAGCGACAGGTCGTCGAGCGGCATGCGCTCGCCGTCCGCCGTGCCGACCGTCACCCGCTCCAGCACGATCGCGTCCGCGCCCGGGTCGGCGACGGCCCCGCCGGGCACTCCGGGCACGATCCGTCCGGGCGCGCCCGTGACCTCTAGCAGCCGCGCCAGCGTCGCCCGCGCGTCGGCTGCCGCGTGATACTCGACACCCGCGCGCCGCAGCGGGCCGTAGATCTCGGGCGCCAGAAGCAGGACGACGAGCGCGTCCTCGAACGCCATCGTCCCGTTCACCAGCCGCACGCCGGCGACGACCGCGACGAGCGCCGTCCCCAGCATCGCCACGAACTCGAGCGCGAAGCTGCTGACGAACGCCGACCGCAGCGTGCGGACGGTGGCGCGGCGATAGGCGTCGCCCACCACGGCGAGCTGCTCGCGCTGCACGTCGGCGCGCCCGAGGCTGCGCAGCACCGGCAGCCCGCGGGTGACGTCGAGCAGGTGGGCGCCGAGCAGCGACATCGCGGCGAACCGCTGATCGGAGACGCGCTTCGCGTCGCCGCCCGCGAGCACGAGGAAGACGATCAGCAGCGGCAGGGTGGGCAGGAGCAGGGCGGCGCTCAGGGGGTCGCGCGCGACGATGACCGCGAGCGCCACGACCGGCACGATCGCCGCGAGCGCGCTCTGCGGCAGCACCCGCCCCGCCCAGCGCTCGACCGCCGCGCCGCCCTGGGTGGCGAGCGCCGCGAGCTCGCCCGCGCGGCGGCCGCCGCGATCCGCGCCGCCCGCCGCGAGGGTCGTGCCGACCAGGCGCGCGCGCAGGTCCGCCATCGCGGCGCCGGCGGCGCGGCGCCCGCGCACCTCGGCGATCCAGGTCAGAGCGGCCCGGCCCGCGACGACGACCAGGAACGCCCACGCCGCCGGCGCGGCCGCGGCCCAGCCGCGTCCGTCGACACCCGCCGCCACCGCGGCGGCGAGGAAGATCGCCTGCGCGGCGATCGCCGCGGCGACGAACGCGCCCAGCACCCCGGCCTCGACGGCCTGGCGCCGCAGCGCGGGAATCGCCTTCCACATGCTCACGGCGTGTCGTGCGCGCGGCGGTCCAGGAGGTCGAGCGGGGTCTTCACGTCGCCGGGGCCGTCCGCCGAGACCCGCGCGCGGAACACCCAGTACGTCCAGCCCTGGTAGAGGAGCACGATCGGCGTCATGACGACCGCGACGACGGTCATGACGCTGAGCGTGTAGTGGGTCGACGCGGCGGCGGCGATGGTCAGGTCGGGCCCCGGACCCGAGGACACCATGACGTTCGGGTAGAGCGTCGCGAAGAGCAGCACGACCGCGCCAGCGATCGCCACCGTGGTAAGGCCGAACGCCGCGCCCTCGCGCCCGGCGCGGTGCGTCGCGAAGACGGCGACGAGCGCGACCGCCGCGACGGCCGTGGCCGCGACCGCGAGCGGGCGCACGACCTCGGCGTCGGCGAGCGTCCAGATCGCGAAGGCGGCGACGACCACGACGGTCGGGAGCCACAGCCGGGTGGCCGCGGCGTTCGCGCGCTCGCGCACCGGGCCCTCCGTGCGCAGGGCGAGGAAGTGCGCGCCGTGCAGGCAGAACAGCAGCAGCGTGGTCGCGCCGCCGAGGATCGTGTAGGGCCGCAGGAGGTCGAGGAAGTTGCCGGCGAAGGAGCCGTCCTTCGCGAGCGGGCTGCCGCCGACGATGTTCGCGAACGCGACGCCCCACAGCAGCGCGGGCGTCGCGCTGGAGGCGACGATCGCCGCGTCCCAGCGGCGCCGCCAGACGGGGTCGTCGTTCTTGTTGCGGTACTCGAGCGCCATGATGCGCACGATCAGCGCGACCAGGATCAGCGTCAGCGCCAGGTAGAAGCCGCTGAACAGCGTCGCGTACCACTCCGGGAAGGCGGCGAAGGTCGCCCCGCCCGCGACCAGCAGCCACACCTCGTTGCCGTCCCACACCGGGCCGATCGAGCGGATCGCCTGCCCGCGCTCGGACTCGGTGCGCCCGACGACGTGCAGCAGCGTCCCGACCCCGAAGTCGAAGCCCTCGAGGATCAGGTAGCCGGTCCAGAGGACGGCGATCAGCACGAACCAGAGCGTCTGCAGGTCCATGGTCAGTACGCCAATGCCGGGAGGTAGTCGTCGGCGTCGGGCTGCGGGGCCGCGTCGGGGCCGCCGCGCGCCACGCGGGCGAACAGCCACACCTCGACCACGGCCAGCGCCGCATAGAGCAGCGTCAGGACGATCAGCGAGACCAGCACCGTGCTGCTCGCGATCGGCGACACGCCGTCGGCGGTCTTGAGCAGCCCCTGGACCACCCACGGCTGGCGGCCCGCCTCGGTGAAGATCCAGCCGGCGCTGTTCGCGAGCAGCGGCGCGAACAGGCCGAGCACCGCGAGCCGCGTGAACCACTTGCCGGGGTCGTGCCCCTTGCGCATCAGCCACAGCCCCGCCGCGGCCAGCCCGACCACGAAGAAGCCGAGGCCGATCATGATCCGGAACGACCAGTAGGTGAGGCCGAGCACGGGGACGTAGTCACCAGGGCCGTAGCGCTGCTCGTACTTCGCCTGGAGGTCGTTGATGCCCTCGACGCGCCCGTTGAAGCTGTCGGTGGCCATGAACGAGAGCAGGCCCGGGATCTCGATGTTGACGTCGAGCTTGTCGGGCGACTTCTCGAGCCCGCCGAGCGCGAAGAGCGAGAGCCCCGCGCTCGTCTTCGACTCGTAGAGCGCCTCGGCCGCCGCCATCTTCATCGGCTGGACCTTCGTCATCCACTGCCCGAAGAAGTGGCCGATGACGATCGTGGCGAGGCCGGCGACGAGCGCGCTGCGCAGGCCCCAGCGCAGCGACGTCGAGAAGAACGCCGACTCCGTGCCGCGGTTGCGCCACCGATGCCAGGCGCTGATCCCGACGAGCAGCATCCCCGCGGTCATCACGGCCGCGGTCACGGTGTGGCCGAACGCGAACAGCGCGGTCTTGTTGGTCAGCACCTGCCAGATCGAGGTCAGCTCCGCCCGGCCGCGCTCAGGGTTGACGTGTGCGCCGACCGGCCGCTGCATCCACGCGTTGGCGGCGAGGATGAAGTACGCGGACAGGTTCGTCCCGATGAAGACGGCCCAGATCGTGCCGAGGTGGACCCGCTGCGGCAGCCGGTCCCAGCCGAAGATCCACAGGCCGAGGAACGTCGACTCGAGAAAGAACGCGGCCAGCCCCTCGATCGCCAGCGGCGCGCCGAAGACGTCGCCGACGAAGCGCGAGTACTCGCTCCAGGCCATCCCGAACTGGAACTCCTGCACGATGCCGGTGGCGACGCCGAGCGCGAAGTTGATCAGCAGCAGCTTGCCCCAGAACCGGGTCATCCGCAGGTAGCGCTCGTCTCCGGTCCGCACCCACTGGGTCTGCATGAGCGCCACGAGTCCGGAGAGGCCGATCGTGATCGGCACCAGGAGGAAGTGGTAGATGGTCGTGATCGCGAACTGCCAGCGCGCGATGTCGAGCGTCTGCATCGCTACCGGGCACCGGCCTCGACGGCCGGGGCGACGCCGAGCGCGTTGAGCTCGTCAGCGATGCCGACGATCGACGCCTTCGCGTCGCCGAAGAGCATGGTGGTCTTCGGGTCGAAGAAGAGCGGGTTCTCGACGCCGGCGTAGCCGGGTCGCATCGAACGCTTGAGGACGATGATCGAGCGGGCCTGGTCGACGTCGAGGATCGGCATGCCGTAGAGCTCGCTCTGCGGGTTCGTGCGCGCGTCGGGGTTGACGACGTCGTTGGCGCCGATCACGAGCGCGACGTCGGTGCGCGGGAACTCGGCGTTGATCTCGTCCATCTCGACGAGCTGGTCGTAGGGCACCTCGGCCTCGGCGAGGAGCACGTTCATGTGGCCGGGCATGCGGCCGGCGACGGGATGGACGGCGTACTTCACCGTGATCCCGAGCGAGCCGAGCAGCTTGGTCAGGCTGCGGAGCGCGTGCTGGGCCTGGCTGACGGCGAGGCCGTAGCCGGGCACGATGACCACCTGCTGCGCGTAGGCGAGCTGGATCGCCACGTCCGCCGTCGTGGTCGAGCGCGCCGTGCCGGTCGCGCCCGCGCCGCCGGTGGGCAGCTCTGTCGTCCCGCCGAAACCGCCCGCCACGATCGCGCGGACGGAGCGGTTCATCGCCGCCGCCATCTGCTGCGTGAGCAGCGTGCCCGAGGCGCCGACGAGCATGCCGGCGACGATCAGGGCGCTGTTGTCGAGGGCCACGCCGGTCGCGGCCGCCGAGAGCCCGGTGAACGCGTTGAGCAGCGAGATGACCACCGGCATGTCGGCGCCGCCGATCGGCAGCACGAGCAGGAGGCCCAGCACGGCGGCGCTCACCAGGAGGACGATGAACACCAGCTCGCTGTGCACGCCGGCGACGATGGCCGTGCCGGCGCTGACCGCGACCAGGCCGACGAGGACATTCAGCGGCGTCTGGAGGCGCCCGGCGGTGATCGGCTTGCCGCCGATGAGCTCCTGGAGCTTGGCGAAGGCGACCGCGGAGCCCCAGAACGAGATGCTGCCGACGATCGCCGCGAACACGGTGAAGATGGCGACGTAGGTGGGCTCGTGCGCGTAGCCGCCGGAGCTGCGGAACTCGACCCAGGCGAGCAGGGCCACGGCGCCACCGCCGACGCCGTTGAAGATCGCGACCATCTGCGGCATCTCGGTCATCTGGACCAGGCGCGCGGCGGGCACGCCGACCGCGGCACCCACGGCGACGCCGAGCACGATCAGCTCCCAGTTCGCCACGTGCGGGCGCAGGAGCGTGGCGAGGATCGCGACGGCCATGCCGACGGCGGCGATCCGATTGCCGCGCACGGCGGTGGCCGGCCCCGTCAGCCCGTAGAGGCCGTAGATGAAGAGGCCGGAGCTCACGATGTAGAGCAGCTCGCGGAGGCTGGCCATCACGCGCCGTCCTCGTGCCGGCGGGGCTTGAACATCTCGAGCATCCGGTCGGTGACGAGGAACCCGCCGACGACGTTGATCGTTCCGAACGCGACGGCGACGGTGAGCAGCGCCTTGCTGAGCGTGTCGTCCGCGGCGCCGGTCGCGAGCAGGAGGATCCCGCCGACGATGACGATCCCGTGGATCGCGTTGGTACCGGACATCAGCGGCGTGTGGAGCGTGTTGGGGACCTTGGAGATCACCAGATAGCCGACGAACCCGGCGAGCAGCAGCGTGCCGAGGTTGGTGACGAGCATCAGGCCACCGCCTCCGCGGGCGCGCCGGTCACGCAGGCGCCGGCGAGGATCTCGTCGGACAGGTCCGTGCGGACCTCGCCGTCGTCGAGCAGCAGCTCGAGCAGCGCCTGCACGTTGCGGGCATAGAGCTGGGAGGCGTGCTCGGGCACGGTCGCCGCCAGGTCCAGCGGCGCGGCGATCGTGACGCTGTGCTTGGTCGCGACGCGGCCCGGCTCGCTCAGCTCGCAGTTGCCGCCGGTCTCCCCGGCGAGGTCGACGATCACGCTGCCCGGGCGCATGCCCGCGACGGCCTCCTCGGTGACGAGACGCGGCGCCCGGCGGCCGGGCACCAGGGCGGTGGTGATGACGATGTCGAAGGTCTTGATCGCGTCGGTCAGCGCCTGCTGCTGGGCGGCGCGCTCGGCGTCGGTCAGCTCGCGTGCGTAGCCGCTCTCCCCCGCGGCCTCGATGCCGAGCTCGAGCCAGTCGGCCCCCACCGAGCGGACCTGCTCGGCCGTCTCCGGGCGGACGTCGTAGCCGGTCGTCCGCGCGCCGAGGCGGTGCGCGGTCGCCAGCGCCTGCAGCCCGGCCACGCCGGCGCCCATCACGAGCACACGGGCGGGCGGGAGCGTGCCGGCGGCCGTGGTCATCATCGGCAGCAGCCGGGTCGCGTGCTCCGCGGCGAGGATCACGGCCTTGTAGCCGGCAAGCGTCGACTGCGACGACAGGGCATCCACGGCCTGAGCGCGGCTGATCCGCGGGATCGCCTCCATCGCGAACGCGGTGATCTCGCGGGCGGTCAGTGCGGCGCGCGTCTCGGGTGCGTCCAGGAACCCGATCAGCACGGCGCCCTGCCGCAGCCGGCCGATCTCGGCCGGCGTCGGCGCTGCCACCTTGACCACGACGTCGCATCCCCACGGATCGCCGAGGCGCGCGCCGGCGGCCTCGTACTGCTTGTCGGGGATCAGCGCACCGGCCCCGGCCCCGGGCTCGACGACGACCTCCACCCCGTCACCGAGCCGTCGCACGACGTCCGGCACGAGCGCGACGCGACGCTCGCCGGTCGCACTCTCCTTCGGGACGCCGATCGTGGTGCGGTCGGTGGTGGCGTCCATGCTTGGAATCTCCCAGCGCGCGGCGCATCCTCCATCGCTGGGAAGTACGCCTGCGGTGGTGGCGTGTCCGCAGTCAGGCTGCGGGTTTCCCGCAGCGGCGAGCGCGCACGATCGCCGGGCCGAGGGCGATCCACGCGAGCACGAGCGGCCACAGGCGGCCCTTCCTGAGGTCGTAGTCGGCGAGCAGCTCGTCCCACGAGGTGTGGGCGACCCCGCGACCGAAGCCGAACTCGAACGCGACCGTCAGCGCCAGCCACGCGGCGCCGACCTCGAGCGCCTCGCGCGTGGAGGAGAGCGGCCAGCGACCGGCCAGCCACTCGAAGTAACCGGCGAAGAGGGCGATCGCGCTGCCGGTCGAGAGCTGGTGGGCGGTGAGCTCGCCGACACGATCCTTGTAGGCGACCTCGCGCAGGGCTCCGTTGGCGATGCCGATCAGCGGTCCGGCGAGCCAGGCGAGCAGCCAGATGCGTCGTGCGGACACGGTTCAGCCGGCTCCGAGCGCCGTTCGGGCTTCGCGCGCCAGCTCGCCCGCGGTCTGGGGTCGCTCGCCGGGTTCTTTCTCGAGCGCGTGCGCGACAGCGGCTCCGAGCGCGGCGGGTAGCTCGGGCCGGACGTCGAGCAGCGCCGGCGGCGGGTCGTGGACGTGCGCCCACAGCTTGTCGAGGTCGCTGTCGCGATCGAAGACCACTTCTCCGGTCAGCGCGCGGAACAGCACGCAGCCGAGCGAGTAGACGTCGGCACGGCCGTCGACGGCGCCGCCGCGGGCCTGCTCCGGAGCCATGTAGTCCGCGGTTCCGACGGCCATGCCGGTGCGCGTGAGATCCGCCCCGTCCGCGCGCTGCTTGGTCACGCCGAAGTCGGTGAGGTACGCCCGTTCTCCGCTCTCGTGCTCCCCGATGAGGATGTTGCCGGGCTTCACGTCGCGGTGCACGAGGCCGCGGCGGTGTGCCTCGTCGAGCGCGTCGGCCACCTGCGCGACGAGCGCGACGGCGCGCGACGTTTCGAGCCGCCCGCCCTCGGCGAGCAGCGCGCGCAGGTCGGTGCCGGTGATGTAGCGCATGGTCACGTACAGCCGCTGGCCTTCCTGGCCGGCGTGGTAGATCGGGACGACGTGGGGATGGTCGATCGAGGCCGCCACGCGGCACTCGCGCTCGAAGCGGGCGCGGAACTCGTCGTCGCTCGCCACGCCGCCGGCGATCAGCTTGAGCGCCACCTGGCGATCGAGCGTCAGGTCGGTCGCGAGGTAGACGACGCCCATGCCGCCCCGGCCCGCGATCCCGTCGATGCGATGGCCGGCGAACACGGTGCCCACCGCGAGCTCGGTTCCGCCTTCGGTGGCGAGGCGGCCGCCGAGCCCCGGGTCGAGATAGGTCCCTCCGCCGGCGACCGCCCGCACCGCGTCGACGAGCGCATCGTCGGCTCCCTCCTTGAGGAGGTAGCCACTCGCGCCCGCGGCCAGTGCGCGGCGGGCGAACGCCGGGTCGGTCTCCATGGTGAGCACGACGACACCGACTCCGGGAGCGGCTTCGAGGAAGCGCGGGATCGCCGGCAGCGTGGGCTCGCCGGGCATGTTGAGATCGAGCACCACGACGCGCGGGCTCAGCTTGCGCGTCGCGCGCAGGGCGGCGTCGATATCGCCCGCCTCGGCGACGACCGTCAGCCCCTCCTCACTGTCGAGCACCATCCGCAGCCCGCGGCGGACCATCGTGTGGTCGTCCGCGAGGACGATGGCGATGTCATCGCCCGAGTGCGCCACGCTCGCGACTGTACCGGCGGCTCAGCTCTCCTTGACGACCGCGTACTGGATCCGCTCGGCGACGTCGCGGACGGTCTCGCCGATGCGCGCGCAGCGCCGGTAGAGCTCGCGGCGCGCGGTGACCTCGCGCAGGTCGTCGGTCTCGAGCAGCGCGCCCATGGCGACCCGGTAGATGTGCTCGACCCGGCGATCGGACTTGACCGCCGCGTTCGCGGCGTCCGAGGCGAGCTCGGAGCGCGCGCCGAGGTGGCCGATCGCCTCCTGGAGCTGGCGCGTGGCCTGGGCGAGCATCTCCGCCATCTCGCCAAGCGCGGCGTCCGGAGCGCAAGCCATCACCTCGGACTCGCGGACGGCGTCCTTGGCCTGGTTGATGACCTCGTCCGAGCCGCGCGAGAGCGCGTAGAGGTCCTCCGGCTCGAGCGGTGTGACGAACGCGTCGCGGAGCGCGCTGTGCAGATCGCGCCGGATGGCGTCGGCCCGGTGCTCGCAGTCGCGCACGACCGCCTCGGCCGCCGCGTCGCCGCCCGCCCAGTCGGCGAACGCCTCCATCCCCTCACGGGTCACCTCGAGCTGCCGGCCGAGCAGCCCGAGCACGTCGGGCTCCGGCGGGAGGAACCAGCGCCGGAGCTTCACGAGATCCCCCGGTAGGCGAGGAAGGCGAGCGCGCCCAGCAGCGCCGAGGCCGGGATCGTGACCGTCCACGCGAGCGCGATGTCCGCGACGACCGCCCAGCGGACGTGGCGCCACCGCCGGCGGCCTCCGCCGACGCCGACGATCGACGACGCGACGACGTGCGAGGTCGACACGGGCGCGCCCACGAGCGAGGCGCCGAAGATCACGCCGGCCGACGATGCCTGGCTGGCGAGGCCGTCGATCGGCTGGATCCGGTAGATGTGGCGGCCGACCGTCTTGACGATCCGCCAGCCGCCGAGCGCGGTGCCGAGGGTGAGGGCGGCGGCGCAGGCGAGGACGGCCCACGTCGGCGCGGAGGGGCTCGCGAGCCGGCCGTCGGCGACCAGCAGGGCCGCGAACAGCCCGACCGCTTTCTGGGCGTCGTTCGAGCCGTGGCTGAACGCCAGCCAGGCGGACATCAGCCACTCGCCGGCGCGCACCGGCGCCCCCCAGCGCCGCGTACCGCGGCGCAGCCCTCGTTGCACCGCGCGCGTCACCGCCAGGGCGGCGAGCGCGCCGAGCACGGGCGCGACGGCGAGCGCGATCGCCGTGCCGATGACGCCGACCGGGCGCAGGCCGTCCAGCCCGCCCCACTGCACCGCGTCCGCCCCACCCTCGATGAGCGCCGCGCCGACGAGGCCGCCCACGAGCGCATGGCCCGAACTGGACGGGAGGCCGAGCCACCACGTCAGCGCGTTCCAGGCGACCGCTGCCAGCAGGCCGGCGGCGATCACGGCGATCGCCGCCTTGCCGTCGATCGCGACGATGCCGCCGATCGTGTCCGCGACCGCCGCCCCGACGAGCAGGGGGCCGAGCGTGTTGAACACGGCGGCGAGCAGCAGCGCTTGGGCGGGGCGGGCGACGCGGGTCGCCACGAGCGTGGCGATCGAGTTCGACGCGTCGTGCACGCCGTTGGTGAACGCGAAGGCGAGCACGAGCAACAGCGCGAACGCGAGTCCGGCGTCCACTCCCGCTCAGCTCCGCCGGCGCTTCAGCCAGCGCCGGATCTCGTCCGCGCCCCACACGATGAACGGGAACGGTACGACGAAGAGCACGGCGTCCAGCGGCAGCGCCGCGGTGCCGAACACGTCCTGCAGGAGGGGTACGTAGATGAGCGCAGCGGTGAATGCGAGCTCGAACGCGATGCCCCAGAGCAGCATCGGGTTGCTGAAGACGCCGACCTCGCGCAGTGACGCCCGGTCCGTCCGCGCCGCGAACGCGGTGCCGACCTGGCAGGCGACGATGCCGAGGAACGTCATCGTCGTGGCCTGGAGGTAGGCGTGGTGCAGCGGCGCCCCCTTCCCGACCGCGTCTCCGGGGCCCCAGCCGGCCGACCGGAGCACGTAGAAGAACCCCGCCATCACGAGCGCCGCGGAGATCATCCCGAGGAAGAGCCACGCGCGCACCAGCAGCGTCCGCCCGATCACGCCCTCGCCGCGTCGCCGCGGGGCGCGCTCCATGATCCCCGGCTCGGCGGGGTCGCGGCCCAGCGCGAGCGCCGGCAGGGTCTCCGTGCCGAGGTCGACCGCGAGGATCTGCACCGCGGTCAGCGGCAGCGGCACCGCGCCGCCCGAGAGCGCGAAGACGATGAAGGGCACGACCTCGGCGGGCGCGTGGGCGAAGATGTAGAGGATGAACTTGCGGATGTTGTCGTAGACGCGGCGCCCTTCCTCGACCGCGTCGACGATGGTCGAGAAGTGGTCGTCGGTGAGCACCATCGTCGCCGCCTCGCGGGCGACGTCGGTGCCGGAGAGGCCCATCGCCACGCCGATGTCGGCGGCCCGCAGCGCCGGGGCGTCGTTGACCCCGTCGCCGGTCATCGCGACCACGTGCCCGAGCGCCCGCAGCGCGTCGGCGATCCGCAGCTTCGCCTCGGGCGAGGTGCGGGCGAAGATCAGGTCACCCTCCGCCTCGAGCAGCTCGTCGAGCTCCGTCTCGCGCATGGCGCCGAGCTCGGCCCCCGTCACGATCCGAGCGCCGTTCGGCGCGATGCCGACCCGCCGAGCCACCTCGGCGGCGGTCAGGCCGTGGTCGCCGGTCACGACGATGATGCGGATGCCCGCGGAGTAGCAGCGGGCCACCGCCTCGGCCACGTCCGCGCGCGGCGGGTCGAGCAGCGCGACGAGGCCCACGAAGCACAGCTCGCGCTCGGCCTCCTCACGCTCCTCGGGCAGCGGCTCGTCCGGGCCGCCGGCGCGGCGCGCGACGCCGAGGACGCGGAGGCCTCGCTGGGCCGACTGCTCGACCTCGTCGAGCAGCTCCGCGCGCATCGCCGCCGTCAGCGGTCGCGGCTCACCGCCGCCGTCGAGCGACGTGGCGCAGCGGTCGAGCAGCATGTCGGGCGCGCCCTTGGTGTTGACCCACCAGCTGCCGTCCTGGTCGTCGACGGTCGACATCAGCTTCAGAGCGGGATCGAAGTGGAACATCGCCCGGCGGTGTGCCGCGCGCCCGTCCTGACCGGGGTCGGCGCCGAGTCGCCGGCCGGCGTCGAGCATCGCCAGCTCGGTCGGGTCGCCGGCCGCCTCGTCGCCGCCGTCGCCGGCCAGCCGCGCGGTGTTGCAGGCGGTGACCGCGGTCGCGATCTGCGTCAGCGACTCGCTCGCCGGGGGCGGAGCGCCGGCCTCGAAGTCGGCCTCTGCCTGCTCGGTCCACACGGACACCGGCCGCATCCGGTTCTCGGTCAGCGTGCCGGTCTTGTCGGTGCAGATCACGGTCGTCGATCCCAGCGTCTCGACCGCGCTGAGCCGCTTGACCAGCGCGCCGCGGCGGGCGAGCCGGCGGACACCGACCGCCAGCGCGAGCGTGATCGTCGGCAGCAGCCCCTCGGGCACGTTGGCGACGAGCAGCCCGATCGCGAAGATCACCGCGTCGCCGAGGGGCAGCCCGGCCACGAGTGTCCCGAGCGGGACGAACGCCACGCCGACGACGACGGCGACGACGGCGATCAGCCACGCCACCTTGCGCACCTGGCGCTGCAGCGGGCTCTCCTCGTCGCCAACGTGCTCCGACAGCGCGGCGACGCGGCCGAGCTGGCTCAGCATGCCGGTGGCGAACACGACGCCGAGCGCGTCGCCGCCGGTGCACGTGGTACCCGTGAAGACGAGGTCGTGCGCCTCCAGCAGCGGGACGCCGGTGGCGTCACCGTCGGCCTTGCGCAGGACCGGGAGCGACTCGCCGGTGAGCGCGGACATGTCGAGCTCGAGCGCGCCGCGCAGCAGCCGGGTATCGGCCGACACCCGGCCGCCCTCGGCGAGCACGAGGATGTCGCCGGGGACGAGCAGGGCCGCTTCCACCTGCTGCTCCCGGCCGTCGCGGATGACCGTCGCATGCGGCGGCAGGTAGTCCTTCAGCGCCTCGATCGCCGCCTCCGCCTGGCGCTCCTGGACGAAGGCCAGCGCGGCGTTGAGGAGGATCACGGCCACGATCGCGGCCGCGAGGACGGCGATCCCGGCGACGAGCGCGAGCACGGCCGCCGCGGCCAGGAGCAACGCGAGCGGATGGGTGAACTGCTGTGCGAGCTGGCGCGGCCAGCGGCGGCCGCCACGGCGCACGAGCTCGTTGCGGCCGTAGCGGACGAGCCGCCGGTCCGCCTCGCGCTGCGAGAGGCCGTGGACGTCGGTGTGGAGCTCGCGCAGGAGCAGGTCGGCCTGCTCGGTGGGGTCGATGGCGACGGTCTCGGGGGTGCTCATGTGCGTGCCCCTGCCGGCCGCAGTCTCGGGGCGCGCCGCGGGGCGCGGCGGCGCGCCTTCCACAGCTCCGGCACGATCAGCGGGAGCAGGGCGAGCGCCAGCGCGGCCGCCCACTGCGCGGCGGTGAGGCCGACGGTGCCGAACTCCTCGCCGACGGTCGACACGAGCAGCACCCCGAACGCGATCGCCGCCGACAGCGCCACCGCGCCGAACAGGCGCACGTTGGCTCCGGCCCGCCAGAACGGCCCGTCACCCCGCACGGTGAAGACGAACAGCAGCCGGCCGACGACGAGCGTGGTGAACGCCATCGTCTGGCCCGCGACGTGGCTGGTCTCGGAGCCGATCAGGAAGGAGGCGAAGATCGCCACGCCGATGGCCGCCCCGCCGACCACGATCCGCGCCCGGACGCGGTCGAGCAGACCCTCGGCGGGCGGCCGGGGCGGGCGGGCCATGACCGTGCGCTCGGGCGGGTCGACGCCGAGCGCCGCCGCGGGCAGCCCGTCGAGCAGCAGGTTGACGAGCAGGATCTGGAGCACCGTGAGCGGCGCCCCGAGCCCGAGCAGCACCGCGAGGGCGAAGGCGAGCACCTCGCCGGCATTGCCCGCGAACAGGAAGTGCACGAAGCGGACGATGTTGTCGTGGATCGCGCGGCCCTGGCGGATGGCGCGCACGATCGTCGAGTAGTCGTCGTCGGTGAGCACCATGTCGGCTGCCTCGCTGGCGGCGTCGGAGCCGCGCCGGCCCATGGCGACGCCGATGTGCGCGGCCTTGAGCGCCGGGACGTCGTTGACGCCGTCGCCGGTCATCGCCGCGATCTCGCCGTCCTGCTTGAGCGCCTCGACGATCCGCACCTTGTGCTCGGGCACCACGCGGGCGAAGACGTCGACGCGACGGGTGGTCTCCCGGAGCGCCTCAGCCGAGAGCGCGTCGAGCTGCGGCCCGGTGACGACCTCGACCGGGCCGTCGCCCTGCGCGACCCCGGTCGCAGCGGCGACGCTGGCCGCCGTGCGCGGGTGGTCGCCCGTGATCATGATCGTGCGGACGCCGGCGTCGCGCGCCTCGGCGACGCTCGCCCGCGCGGTCAGCCGCGGGGTGTCGGCCAGCCCGACGAGGCCGATCGGCTCGAGCTCGCGCTCGGGATCGTCTCCCGGGCGGAGGCCGGGCCGCCGGGCCACGAGCAGGACCCGTAGCCCCTGCTCCGCCCACTCGGACGCGGCGCGTTCGAGCTCCGCGGCGGCGGACGGGTCGGCGAGCAGGCCGAGCAGCACGTCGGGCGCGCCCTTGACCCATGCGGAGGTCGCGCCGGCGTCATCGGCAAGGACGACGCTCATGCGCTTGCGCTCGGAGTCGAACGGGAGCGTGGTCACGACCCGCCACCCGACACCGGCGCGCTCGCCGGCCGCCGCGGCGATCGCCAGCTCGAGCGGGTCGGCGTCCTCGGGCGGGCGCGAGGCGAGTAGCGCCGCCTCGAGCAGCTCGGTCTCGGTCACACCCGCCGCCGGCTGGAGGCGCTGCACCGCCAGACGGTTCTCGGTCAGCGTGCCGGTCTTGTCGCTGCAGATGACGGTGGTCGAGCCGAGCGTCTCCACCGCCGCGAGCCGGCGCACGATCGCCCCGTGCTCGGCCATCTGGCGCATGCTCAACGCGAGCGTGATCGTGACCACCGCCGGCAGGCCCTCGGGCAGCGCCGCGACCGCCAGCGACACGCCGACGAGCACGCTGTGGCCAAGGGTGTCGCCCTGGAGGTAGGCGAGCAGCGCGAGCGTCGCGCAGATGCCCGCCGCGATCGGGATCAGCAGCTTGGCGAGATGATCGAGGCGGGCCTGGAGCGGCGTCCGCGCGCGGTCACGGGAGGCGGCGCCGGCGATGCGGCCCATCTCGGTGTCCGCGCCCGTGGCGGTCACCACGAAGCGGCCCAGACCGCGGGTCACCGTGGTGCCGGCGAGCACCCAGGTCCGCCGCTCGGCGAGCGGCGCGTCGGCGGGATCGGGCGGGTCCGCGCGCTTGCCGCGCGGCAGCGACTCCCCCGTGAGCGCCGATTCGTCGACCTGCAGCAGCGTCGCCTCGAGCAGCCGGCCGTCAGCCGGGACGCGGTCGCCGGAAGCCACCGCGACGACGTCTCCGGCGACGAGCTGGTCGGCGGGGCGCTCGCGCACGTGACCCTCGCGTAGGACCCGGGCGGTCGGCGCGAGCAGCGCGCGCACCGCCGCGGCGGCCTTGTCGGCGCGCCCTTCCTGGACAGCCCCGAACACCGCGTTGGCGATGACGATGGCCAGGATCACGCCGGCGTCGAGCCACTCGCCGATCGCGACCGAGATCAGCGCCGCGGCGGCGAGCAGCAGCACCATCGAGTTGGCGAACTGGCGTGCGACCAGCGCGATACGCGACGGCGCCGGCTCGGTGCGCAGCCGGTTCGGGCCGCTGAGGCTGAGCCGCCCCTCGGCCTCGGCTTCGCCGAGGCCGGTGCCGGGATCGACTTCGAGCTGCTCGCAGACCTCCGCGGAGGGAAGCGCGTACGCGGCGCTAGGAGTTCCCGGCGGTTGCATGCGCATCGAGCGGAAGGTCGATCTCGATGTGCCCGCCACGGATCTCCTCGACGGTCTGGTCTTCGTCGCGCTCGAACAGGTAGCCCGAGAGATAGCGGCCGGCGATCTTGGTCGGCGGCCACCAGAGGGTGTGGCCCGCGGCCTCGCCGTCACCGTCGCCGCCGGCGACCGTATGGCGGAAGTAGCGCTGGTCGCCGCCGGTCAGGAGCATGCCGCGGAGGACCGGGCGGAACGGCTCGGGCTCGACGTCGGCGCCGGCCTCGGCCGCGATCACCTGGGCCACGGCGTCGGCCTGCTGCGTGGCGAGGCCACCCTGCTTGATGGGGAAGCTGGTGCCGTCGCCCGCCGCGTAGACGCCGGCGAGGTGCGGGACACGTCCGTGGGCGTCGACCGGGATGAACCCGTCGTCGTCGCAGGGCACGCCGGGGAGCCGGCGTCCCTCGAGCCGGGGCAGCGAGATGACGCGGTCGGCCTCGATGCGCCGGCTGCTCGGGTCCGCGACGACGGCGCCGCGCTCGACGGTGGGATACGACGAGCCGACGAACTCGATGCCCTCGGTGGAGAGCAGGTCGGCCACGACCTCGCTGGCCGGGCCGCCGAACATCGCCAGCGGCCGGTCCTCGGCCGTCACGAGCGTGAACGTGATCCGGTCCATGCCCATGCTCCAGGCCTGGCGCGCGGTCATCAGCGCGATCTCGTAGAGCGGGAGCGTCCACGCCGCTTCGGGCGGGACGACGAAGGCGACGCTGTGGATGTAGCCCTGCTCGAGGTCGGCGAGCAGGCCGTGCAGCTTCCGCTCCGCCGGGTCCGCGCCGAACGTGAGCGCGTGCTGGAAGGCCGGCACGGCCTTCGCACCGGTGGCGACGACGAGGTGGTCGTAGGGCACGTGCACACCGCTGCCGCAGCGGATGACCTGCTGCTCGGGCTCGACCTCGGCCACGCTGTCGTGGATGAAGCGGGCGCCGTGGTCGCGCGCGACGTCGGCGAGCGCGTAGTCGCGAGCATGGCCGAGAGAGAACGGTTCCGCCACCTTCATCGGGCGGTAGACGAAGGTCGGATCGGGCGCGATGAGGGTGATCGCGACGCGGTCGCCCGCGAGGTCACGCAGCGCCATGAGGGTCTCGAGGGCGGCGACGCCGCCGCCGGCGATGACCACGTGGGAACGAGTCGTTTCGGTCATGACTCGACCCTAGGTCCGCTCCTTCCGTGCGCCATCGGGCTCAACTGCGGTGCGCGCGGTGGTGAACTACGGATACCTCCGCTAGCCGCCCGCGATGCCGTCCGCCTCGGCGCAAGCCTGGTGCCACAGCGAGTCGAGCGGCTCCAGCAGATCCTTCACCAGCAGCCACGAGGTCAACTCCGCGCCGAGCCGCGGGGCGACCCGCCAGATGGGCTCGTACGCGCCGATCGGCTCGCCGCACGCGGGACAGGAGGGTCGCACACCGGGCGGGCGCATCCGGGAACAGTCGCGCCCGTGCCGGCCGGTCCCATCGGGGAACCCCACGGTTTCACGCTGCGGGTTTCCCGCAAGGTGTACGGTCAGAGGCGATGCGCGTCGTCGTCGCCGGGGGTGGAGTGGCGGGCCTCGAGGGCCTGCTCGCCCTGCGCGCGCTCGCGGGCGACCGGGTCGACCTGACCGTCGTCGCTCCCGACCCCGCCTTCACGTACCGGCCGCTCGCGGTCGCCGAGCCGTTCGCGATGGGCCACGCGTATCGCGTGCCGCTGAAGCAGTTCGCCGACGACACCGGTGCGGAGTTGGTCATCGACGCGACCGTGGGCGTGGACGACAAGGCTCGCGAGCTGCGGTTGCGCGACGGGGGCGCCCGTCCGTTCGACGCGCTCCTCGTCTCGCCCGGCGCCCGCGCGGTCGAAGGGCTCGAGGGTGCGGTGACCTGGTGGCCGGGTGGTGATCCGGACGCCTACGGCGGCCTGCTGCGCGACATGGACGAGGGCTACTCGAAGCACATCGCGATCGTCGTCCCGCCCGGCGCCGTCTGGCCCTTGCCGGCCTACGAGCTGGCGCTGATGACGGCCGGCGAGGCACGGGACATGGGCCACGAGGACGTCAGCGTCACGGTCGTCACGCCCGAGCGGCGCGCGCTCTCGCTGTTCGGCGACGAGGCGAGCGACGCGGTGGCCGAGGAGCTGCGCAACGCCGGCGTGGAGCTCAAGACCGGCGCGGTCGCGCGCCGCGACGGCGCCGGGCTCGTCCTCGAGCCCTCCGGCGAGCGGCTCGACGTCCAGCGGGTCTTCGCCATCCCCCGGCTCCTGGGGCCGGCGCTCGAAGGTCTCCCCGCCGACGAGGAAGGCTTCATCCTCGCGGGCGACGACGCGCGCGTGCAGGGCTGCGAGCGCACCTGGGCCGCCGGCGACGCCGTCGTCTCGCCGCTGAAGTTCGGCGGCCTCGCCACCCATCAGGCTCGACGCGCCGCGGCGGAGATCGCTCGCGCCGCCGGCGTCGGAGACGTCCCCGATCCGGGCGAGCCGGTCATCCACGGCCGGCTGCTCGTCGGGCAGGGCAGCCGACGGCTCCGGGGCCGCGGCGACGGCAAGGGCGCGCCGCTGTGGTGGCCGCAGGGCAAGATCGCCGGCGAGTACCTCCCGCGCTGGCTGACCGAGCACGGCGTGACGCCGCCGGCCGCCGAGGAGCCCGACGAGGGCATCACCGTGCACCGGCCGGTGCGCGAGCTTCCGTCGCACGAGCTCGAGTACCTCCACGGGCTCGCGCGCGAGTTCCGCAGTGCCGACCCGGCGATCGCGTCGCTGGGCCGCCACATGCGCCAGGCGCGCGAGCGCTAGCCCGCCGCGAGGACTCGCAGCACGTCGAGCGTCGACACCACGCCTGCGGGTGAGCCGGCGCGGTCGACGACCACGACGTGCGTCGCATCGTGCTCGGCCATCAGCGAGGCCGCGCGCTCCAGGCTCGCGTCCTCGGGGAGGGCGAGCGGCGACGTGACGGCCAGTTCGCCCGCGGTGAGATCCGCGCTGGCGCGGTTGACCGCGTGCAACACGTCCATGTCGCTGAGCAGCCCCCACACGAAGTGCTCGTCGCCGCCGTTGCGGCTTGCCGCCCCGACCACCGCCACGCAGTGGATGCGGAGGTCGGCCATCGTGCGGGCGACACGCTCCAGGCTCTCGCCGGTCAGGCAGGTCACCACGCCGGGGTGCATGACCGCGCCGACCGTGGTCGCGGCGAGCGAGGTCGCGCTCGCCGGCGGTCGAGCGGGGGCGGGGCGCACGATGCGGAGCAGCCCGGGATCCCGGCCGGCGAGGATCGTCATCACATCGAGGCTCGAGAGCATCCCGGCGGGCCATCCCACACCAGGTTGGGAGACGAGGAGGTGCGCATCCTCGCGCCGCGCCATCAGCGCGATCGCCTGCGAGAGCGGCGCGCTCGACACGACCGTCGCGAGCGGCTCGCGGGCGATCTCGGCGGCGGTGACGCCGGCGGCATCGCGCAGCGCGGCGCGGACGACGTCCAGGTCCGAGACGACCAGCGCGCTCTCGCGATCGTGCGCGAGGAGGACGACCGCGTGGACCGCGTTGGCCGCCATCGTCGCGGCGACGGTCGACAGACCGGATTCGGGGGCGCAGGTGATGACCCCGGGATGCATGGCCTCGGCGACGGTGGCGGTGTCGAGCGGTGACGTGGTGGGGCTGCGAAGTGCGGACATGCATCGACCGTAAGCGGAGATCGCGGTAAGGCCATCGGGGGCACGCACCATCGCGCCTCCGTAGTCCTCCCCCGGAAGCGCTCCCTCATGCGCTCCGTAGTTTCCCGTAGAGTCAGAAGCGTTCCCGAGATGTCTGAGCCAGCCCTGGACGAGCTCCGCCTCCGGCGCCTGATCGACGCTGGCCGCAGCCTCATCGCCAAGCTCGACGTCGATGCCGTGCTGCATCAACTGCTCGACGTCGCGCGCGAGGTGACCGGCGCGCGCTACGCGGCCGTCGGCGTGCTCGACGACCGCCGGCAGGAGCTCGACCGGTTCGTGACCGCGGGCATCGATCCCGAGACCCATCGCGCCATCGGCGATCTCCCCCGCGGCCGGGGCATCCTCGGGCTGCTGATCGAGGAGCCGAGCCCGCTGCGGCTCGAGCACATCGGCGACCACCCGCAGTCCTACGGCTTCCCGGCCGCCCACCCGGAGATGGAGACGTTCCTCGGCGTGCCGGTGATGATCCGTGAGGAGGTCTGGGGCAACCTCTACCTGACGGAGAAGGAGGACGGGACGCCGTTCACGGACGCAGACGAGGAGTCGGCCGTGATCCTCGCCGCCTGGACGGCGATCGCGATTGACAACGCGCGCCTCTACGAAGCGGTCGCCGAGCGCCGCGACCACCTCGAGCGCGCGGTCCGCGGCCTCGACACGACGGTGGCGATCGCCCAGGCCCTGGGTGGCGAGACCGACCTCAACCGCATTCTCGAGCTGATCGTCAAGCGCGCCCGCGCGTTGGTGGGGGCGCGGACGCTCGTGATCATGCTCGAGCACGAGGACGAGCTCGTGGTCACCGCGGGCGCGGGCGAGCTGCGCGAGAACATCCACGGCCAGCGACTCGCGATCCAGGGCACGGTGAGCGGCCGCGTGCTGCGCTCCGGCCGCGCCGAGCGGATCGACGACGCCCGCGAGGTGCTGACCAAGTCGTTCGAGCTCCTCCACTTCAAGGCCGAGAGTGCGTTGCTGGTCCCGCTGACGTTCCGTGGACGCTCCGTGGGCGTGCTCGCCGCCTACGACCGCGTCACGGGCGACGTGGGGTTCGACCGCGAGCACGAGCGTCTCCTCGGCTCGTTCGCGGCGAGCGCCGCCACCGCCGTGGCGACGGGGCGGCGCGTCGAGGAGCAGCGCCTGCGGCAGAGCATCGAGGCCTCCGAGCAGGAGCGCCGACGCTGGGCGCGCGAGCTGCACGACGAGACGCTGCAGGCGCTGGCCGGCCTGCGCCTGGGCCTCTCATCGGCGATGCGCGGGGACGAGGCCGAGCTCCGCAGCGCGGTCGAGGCCGCCGTCGAGAGCGTCACCGAGGAGATCGCGAACCTGCGCTCGCTGATCGTCGAGCTGCGCCCCGCGGCGCTCGACGAGTACGGCACGGGCGCGGCGATCGAGAGCCTCGCCGAGCGGGTCTCCGCGCGCGAGGGGATTCCCGTCGAAGCGCACGTCGACCTCGCCTTCGAGCGCGGCGAGGAGCCGGCGCGGCACACGAGCGAGCTGGAGAGCACCACCTACAGACTCGTGCAGGAGGCGCTCACCAACGCCGTGCGGCACGCCGGCGCGAGCCACATCCGGATCGACGTGACGGAGCACGACGGCTCCGTCGAGGTCGCGGTGGCCGACGACGGGCGCGGCTTCGACCCCGAGACCACCAAAGGCGGCGGCTTCGGACTCACCGGGATGCGGGAACGCGTCGAGCTCGCCGATGGCGAGCTCGACATCGATTCCGGTCCTTCCGGGACGACGGTGCGGGCGCGGCTGCCGGTGCGGCGTCGCGCGCCCGCGAGCGCCTAAGCCTCCCCCGCGACGGCGCGGGCGAGGTCGAGCGTCGAAATGATGCCCATCGGCTCCGCTTCCTTCCCGTCGACGACGATCAGGTGGGCGACCTCATGGTCGGCCATCACTCGGGCGACGTCCGCGAGCGTGTCGAACGGCGAAGCCGTCACCGGCTCCGTCCCCGCGACTTCACCCGCCGTGGCCTCCTGACCGGACGCGACGGCGCGCGCCAGGTCGAGGTCGGAGACGACGCCCCAGACGAGCCGCGTCCCGTGCACGTCCTCGGTGAGGCCGCCCACGACGACGCTGTGGATACGGTAGGCGGCCATCAGGTGCGCGACCTCCGACAGCGGTGTGTCCGGAGTGCACGTGACGACGCCTAGGCGCATCACCTCGCCGACGGTGCGTTGGTCGAGGTCGGGCTGAGTGCTTCTCGTGGTGGTCATCTCACTACCTCCTTTCTGAACCCCACGCTACGCCCGGCCGGGGACCGCGCCATCAGCGCTCCCTCGCAGACCGCTTCCGTAGTCCGCCTCAGGCGTTGAGCGACGGGAACGCCGGGCCGGGCGCGGGGGCCTCGAGGCGCACGCGGGCGTCGACGACGAGCGCGCCGTCGGGTGTCGCGATCACCGGGTTGAGGTCGAGCTCGGCGATGGCCGGGTGGGTGCCGGCCATCGCGCCGACGCGCATGACGAGGTCGCGCAGCGAGTCGAGGTCCGTCTTCGGGCGCCCGCGGTAGCCGTCGAGCAGCGGGAAGGTCTTGAGCCGGCGCAGCATGTCGTCGGCCGCCCTCGGCCCGAGCGGCGCGAGCCGCACCTGCACGTCGCCGAGCAGCTCGACCGCCACGCCACCGGCGCCGCAGGCGACAAGCGGGCCGAAGGCGGGATCGCCCACGGCGCCGACGATCAGCTCGGTCCCCGCGGTCGCCATCCGCTGGACGTGGAAGGCCTCGACCGGCGAGCCCGCGGCCTCGAGCTCGGCCGCCATCTCGCGTGCGGCGCGCGCCACCGCCGTCGGGCCGGTCAGCCCGAGCCGCACTGCCCCCGCGTCGCTCTTGTGCACGAGCCCGGGGGCCACGGCCTTGAGCGCGACGGCGCCGCCGAGCTCCGCGGCGGCGCGGCCCGCGGCCTGCGCCGAGTCGACGAGCCGGCTCGCCGCGACGGGGATGCCCCAGCAGGTGAGCAGGCGCTCGACCTCGTCGGGCGGCAGCCAGCCCCCGCCGCGGCCGAGGCCCTTCGCGACGATCGTCGCCGCGGTGGCGATGTCGGCGTCGGCGGGCTCGAACGGCGGGTCTTCCGGCGCGGCGCGGTGGCGCGCGTGCCGGACCGCGTGGCCGAGCGCCCGGACCGCCTCCTCGGGCGTCGCGAAGCGCGGGACGCTGCCGGTGTCCTCAGTCGCAGGCCTGTCGGCGCCCAGCCAGACCGCGAGCACCGGCCGGTCGGCACCCTCAGCGGCGGCGGCGATGGCACGGGCCACCTCGGCGGCGCGCGTGCCGAGCGGGCGGACGAAGATCGTCACGACGGCGTCGACCGCGTCGTCCTCGAGCAGGATGCGCAGCGAGCGCTCGTACTGGTCGGCGGTCGCCGCGGCGATCATGTCGACCGGGTTGGTGGTCGAGGCCTCGGGCGGGAGCGCCTTCGCGAGCCGCGCCCGCGTGGCCGCCGAGAGCGGCTGGATCCGCAGCCCTTCGGCCTCGCAGGCGTCGGCGCAGAGAATCCCGGGGCCGCCGGCGTTGGTGAGCACCGCGACCCGCGCGCCGCGCGGCAGCGGCTGCCGGGCGAGCAGGCCGGCGACGTCGAACATCTCCCCCACCGTCTCCGCCCGCAGCACGCCCGCGTGCTCGAACAGCGCGTCGACGGTGACGTCCGAGGCCGCGATCAGCGCGCCGGTATGCGACGACGCCGCGCGCTGGCCGGCCGCGGTGCGGCCGCTCTTGACCGCGACGATCGGCTTGTTCGTCGTGATTCGCCGGGCGATCCGGCCGAAGCGCCGTGGGTTGCCGAACGACTCGAGGTAGAGCAGCAGCACGGCCGTGTCGGGATCTTGCTCCCAGTACTCCATGAAGTCGTTGCCGGAGAGATCGGCCTTGTCGCCCATGGACACGAAGGAGGAGAGCCCGATGCCGCGCGCCGCTGCCTCGTCGATCGCGGCGATGCCGAAGGCGCCGCTCTGGGAGGCGAACGCGACACTGCCCGGGGTTGGCCTGCCGGGCGCGAAGGTCGCGTTGAGCGCGGTCTGGTGGTGGAGGTTGGCGATCCCGAGGCAGTTCGGCCCGACCATGCGCATGCCCGCCGCGCGGCAGACGGCGAGCAGCTCGTCCTGGCGCGCCCGGCCCTCGGCACCGACCTCCGCGAAGCCCGCGGTCAGGACGACGAGCGCGCGGACGCCCTTCGCGGCGCACTGCCGCGCGGTCTCGACCACGGCAGCCGCCGGCACGGCGATGACGGCCAGCTCGACGTCTTCCTCGACGTCGGCGATCGACCGCACGGTGGGCCGCCCGGCGACTTCGCGGCCCTTCGCGTTGACGAGGTGGAGCGGACCGGAGTAGCCGGCCGCGAGCAGGTTGCGCACGACCTCGCCGCCGACGGTCCCGGGCCGGCGCGACGCGCCGATGACCGCGACCGAGGCGGGCCGGAACACGTGCGCGACCGCGGCGACGTCTGCGGCGCGCTGGCGGTCCCCGAAGCGCTCCCGCGCCTCGTGAGACAGCGACGTCGGGAACTCGAACTCCAGGCAGCCGTCGACGCGGTTGACCGAGGTCGGGAACCCGGAGTCGTGGAAGACCTGCTGCATCCGGCGGTTCTCGGGCAGCACCGTGGCCGTGAAGGTCTCGATCCCCGCCTCCGACGCGGCCTGCGCGAGGTGGGCGAGCAGGACGGTGGCGATGCCGTGGCCCTGCCACGTGTCGGCGACCGCGAAAGCGACCTCCGCCGGCCCCGGGCCGACGTAGACGCCGTGGCCCACGATCGTGTCCTCGGTGCCGTGGACGGCGACCAGCGACAACCCGTCATCGGGCGCCGCGGCGCTGCGGGCGGCGCGGTCGAGGTTGACACCGGCACTGAAGTAGCGGAACCAGCGCGACTGCTCGGAGAGCGACGCGAGGAACGCACGCAGGCGCGGCGTGTCCTCAGCCGTCGTCGGTCGCACGTGCAAGGTGGAGCCGTCGCGCAGGACGATGTCGGCCTCGGGCACGGCCGCGGCGGGCGGAGGGACGGTGAGCATGCCCCGGAAAGTACGGCGGGACAGCGGATCAGCCATCCGCGTTCCTCCGCCCCGCGTTGCGGGTTTCCCGCAGTACCGGGCTAGCGGTCGAGCCGGAACGGCGGGTACTCGTCGCGCATCAGGCCCGCGTAGACCGCGACGCGCGCGACCCAGCGGCACATCGCGACGACGAGCTCGAAGACGTCGCGCGGGTAGCGGCCGCGGAAGAGCAGCACCACGCCGCCGATCACCGCGAGGACCGCGATCAGACCGGGCGGGCCGCCGCCCTGTCCGCTCGCCCACGGCGCGGACCACCAGCCGAGGAAGAAGGCCACCACGAGCCAGTGCGGGACGGCGAGCAGCCACGGCTTGAAGAACGCCTTGCCGCGGGACAGGCGCTCGGGGTAGGGCACGTCGAGCTCGGCCGGGTAGTCGGTGGGCGCGAGCGTGAACGGCGGGTAGCGGTCGGTGCCGAGTGCCAGCGCGTAGTACACGACGCGCCACGTCCAGCGCAGGACGCCGACGTTGAAGTCGAACAGCGCGCGCGGGTAGCGGCCGGTGAACAGGATCGCGACGAGCGCGATCAGCGTCAGCACGTCGTAGGCGATCCACAGGAACGCGAGCACGATCCAGTGCGGGACGGCGAGCAGCCACTTCACGAGCCAGAGCCCGCGGCTGAGCGGCTCGTCGAGGCGGCCCTCGAAGTCGAGCGGATACCCCTTCCCGGCGGTTGCGGCCGCGAGCTCCGTGGGCCGCGCGGCGGTTGCTCCACTGCCCGGTCCCGATGGTGCGCGCACGGCCATCCAGATGAGGCCGCTCGCGACCGCGAGGCTGAGCGCCCCGAACGTGAGCAGGAGCACCCCGATCGGCAGCACCAGCCGGGTCTTGGCGCCGAGGCTCACGTCAGCGACCACGGACCGGCCGGCGTCCGCGTTCATGACCACGACCGCCCAGCGCCCGCCGCTCGGCCTCCAGGTCACCGACTGCGTGCCCGACCCGCTCGCGGTCGCGGCCCAGAAGGTCTGTGTGGCGGGGATCGCCGGCGGCGTCGGGCCGCCGCGCTGGGCCGCGCGGTACGTGAACGGCGCAGCGGAGACGTCGCTGACGACAGTGTGGGCGCTGGCGGCCAGGTAGCGGTCCACGTCGGCCTTCGGCGCGATGCCGACGAAGACGGGCCGCCCGTCCGGCGCGGAGGCGCGCACGCGGACCGTGGCGTCGAGCGTGTCGAGCGCCCAGCCTGCGCCGTCGCCGCGCACGTCACCGATCTGCATGCCGTCGGAGGTGAGCGCGAAGCCGCTGGTGGTGAAGCGCTCGGTGGACGACGTGTAGAAGCCAGTGGAATCACGCGCGGTCGCGTGCGCGAGGACGAGGACGATGCCGGCCGTGACGAGCCCGAGCGCGAGCAGCGCGAACAGCGACCCGCAGACCAGGGTGACCACGCGGCCGGCGCCCCAGGACGGACTGTGGCGGCTTGGAAGTGGCTGAGCGGTCGTCGACATGGCGAGCTCCTTCACTCGTGGCGCATGGCGTCGAGCACGTCGATGCGGGAGGCGCGGCGCGCCGGGACGGCGGCGCCGGCGATGCCCACGACGATGGCGAGGACGAGGAACAGGACGAGCTGGGCGGCGGGGAGCGCGAACCCGAGCCCGAGGTCGCCCAAGGCGACGGTGGCCAGCGCGGCGAAGAGGATGCCGATCCCGGTACCGAGCAGGGCGCCGATGATCGCGGTGATCACGCTCTCATAGCGCACGACGCGCCGGACCTGGCGCTGCGTGGCGCCTACGGCGCGCAGCAGGCCGAACTCGCGCGTGCGCTCGTACACCGCCAGGAACAGGCTGTTGGCGATGCCGAACAGCGAGATCACCAGGCTCATCGCCAGCAGCGCGTAGAGCAGGTAGACGATCTGGTTGACCTGCTGGTTGATCAGGTCGCGGTACTGCTGGCTGGAGCGGACCTCGGCGGTCGGGAAGCGGCGCAGCGCGGCCGCGATCTGGGCCTGGACCTGCGCGCGGTCGGCGCCGGGGGCGGTCGTGACGAAGAACGCGAGCGGGTCGTGCAGCGCGGAGACGCGCTGGTAGGTCGGCAGGTCGACGATGATCCCCTGGAGGATCTGGGGGTCGCGGTACTCGCCGATCGCCGTCAGCGTGGCCTTGCCGCCCGACGGCGTCAGGATCCGGAAGCGCTGCCCGACGCGGACGTGGTGGGTCTTGGCGAACTGCTCCTCGACGAGCGCCGTGTCGCCGCGCAGTTGCTCGAGCAGCGCGTCAGTGCCGCCGTGCAGCCACTTCGGCCGGTAGACGCGCCGCAGCAGACGCGCTTCGACGCCGTCGAGGGTGTCGACCAGCTGGTTCGTGTGCGTGCCGTTGACCTCGATCTGATCCACGTACTGCCCCATGGCGGCATCCACGCCGGGGACGCTCCGGACGGCCTCCTGAGCATTGGGCGGCAGCGGCTGGAAGCCCTTGGCGGTCACCGCGACGTCGGCGCGCACGAGCTCGTCCAGGCTGCCCGTGATCGTCGTCTTGAGCCCGGCCGCGAACACCGCCACGAAGACGACGAGCCCGAGGCCGACCATCAGCGCGGCGGATGTCGTCGCGGTGCGGCTGGGGTTGCGCATCGCGTTCTCACGCGCGAGCCGGCCGGGCTCGTCGAACGCGAGGGCGAGCGGTTGCCCGATCGCGCCGGCGAGCGGCCGCACCACATAGCGGGCGACGAGCGCGACGCCGATGAACAGCAGGACCGCGCCGCCGGCCAGCGCGCCGAGGCGGCTCCCGGCGGGCCCGCCGCCGAACAGGCCCTGCACGAGGCCCAGGAGGCCGAGCAGGCTCACGCCCGCGGCGATGTACGGCGATCGGCGGCGGCGCGTGGTGCCGGTCAGCGGGTCGGCGCTCAGCGCCGCGACGGGCGGCACCCGCGTCGCGCGCAGTGCCGGAGCGACGGCGGCGAGCAGCGTGACGCCGATCCCGATCCCGAGCGCCAGCGCGATCGTGCGGCCCGCGAGCACGAGCCCGCTCGAGGGCATGTCGAGCGCCGCGTCGAACAGCGCGCCCAGCGCTGCGGCGATGCCGAGGCCGGCGAACAGCCCGAGGACCGAGGCGATGACCCCGACGGCCAGGGCCTCGGCGGCGACCACGAGCAGGATCTGCGAGCGCGTGGCGCCGAGCGAGCGCAGCAGCGCGAACTCGCGCGACCGCTGCGCGACGGTGATCGAGAAGGTGTTGAAGATGATGAAGGCGCCCACGAGCAGCGCGGCGCCGGAGAGCGCGAGCAGCGCCGGCGTGAGCACGCTGCCGATCGCGTCGTTCGCGGCGTCCGCCTGCTCGGCCGCGTCGGCGGCGCCGGTCTTGACGGTCACGGTGCGCGGCAGCGCGGCGCGCACGTCGGCCGCCAGCCGCGCGGGCGCGACGCCCGCGTCGGCGGCGATCGCGATGCGCGTCAGGTCGCCGGGGCGCTGGAACCAGCGCTGGACGTCCGCGAGCCGAGCCACGACGAGCGTGGCCCCGCCGATCGACGTCCCGCCGCCCCACTCGCCGATTCCGGAGATCTCGACGTCCTGGACGCCCGAGCGCGTGCTCAGCCCGACGAGCTGCCCGACACGCAGGCCCTGGTCCTCGGCCTGCTGACGGTCGACGACCACCTCGCCGGCGTGGCGCGGCGGACCGCCCTTCACGTAGTGGAAGGCGTCGAACGGCTCGCGGCTCGAGGACGAGACGATCGAGGGTGCGAAGCCGCTCGAGACCGCCTCGCCACCGATCACCAGCGAGCCGGTGTCGGTCAGTTGCCCCTCGACCAGCCGCACCCCGGGCACCGCGCGCACACGCGAGAGCATGCGCTCGTCGAGCCCCTCCGTCGCCTGGCCCACGTTGCTCGTGAACGCCTTGCGCGGGGCGACGACGACGTCGGTGCCGCGGTTTGACGTCTGGGTGATCTCGCTGAAGGCGCCGCGGATGCGGTCGGTCTGGACGTAGGTGCCGGCGATCATCGCGACCCCCAGCAGGACCGCGATGGCGGTCAGGGCCGTGCGCAGCTTGCGTTGCCCGAGGCTGCGCAGGGCGAGCGCGATCATGCGGCCGCCTTGATCCGGTCGAGGATCTCCTCCACGGTCATCCCGGACCGGTCGTCGACGACCTGCCCGTCGGCGAGGAAGACGACGCGATCGGCGACCGCGGCCGCCCCGGCGTCGTGGGTGACCATGACGATCGTCTGGCCGAAGTCGTCGACCGCGCGGCGGAGCAGGGCGAGCACCTCGCGGCCCGACGCCGAGTCGAGGTTGCCGGTCGGCTCGTCGGCGAAGACGACGGCGGGGCGCGTGATCAGCGCCCGTGCCACGGCCACGCGCTGCTGCTGGCCGCCGGAGAGCTCCGACGGACGGTGCCCGCGGCGGTCCGCGAGGCCGATCGTGTCGATCAGCGTCTCGAGCCACTCCGGGTCGGCCCGGTCGCCGGCGATCCGGACCGGCAGGAGGATGTTCTCCTCGGCGGTGAGGACCGGCAGCAGGTTGTAGCTCTGGAAGATGAAGCCGATCTGGGAGCGGCGCAGGAGCGTGAGGTCGTGATCACCCAGCGTGTCGAGGCGGGTGCCGGCGATCTCGACCGAGCCGCTCGTGGGCTGGTCGAGCCCGGCGAGGATGTGCATCAGCGTCGACTTGCCGGAGCCCGAGGGCCCCATGATCGCGGTGAAGCTGCCGGGCGTGAAGGTGATGTCGACGCCGCCCAGGGCGTCGACCGCGACGTCGCCCTCGCCGTAGCGCTTCGTCAGCGCACGACCGACGACGACCTCGCTCGCCGCGCGAGGCGCGGCGGTGATGGTGGCGGAAGCGCTCATGGATCGAGTTTCCGCCCGCCTGGAGCCGGCGTCATCGTGTCCGGACCCGGATCCGCGTTCGGCGAACTACGCGATCTCGGCGGAGCGGCACGGATGCCGGGTCAGCGTCCCGCCTCGACCATTGGTGACGCATGACCATGCTCGCCGCCTCTGGTTCTCTCACCCGTGTCGAACTCGCCGGCCAGCCGTTCTCCCGCATCCGGGAGGACCTCGCGCCCGGGGCCTGGCAGCCGCTCGAGACCGCCTGTGAGGAAGGCCGCGCGCTGCTCGCCGGGCGCACGGTCTGGAGCATCAGCTCGACCGCGCTCGGCGGCGGCGTGGCCGAGATGCAGCGCACGCTGTTGCCGTACTGGCGGGCCGCGGGCATCGACGCCCGCTGGCTCGTCCTCACCCAGCCCCCCGCGTTCTTCCGGTTCACCAAGCGCCTGCACAACTTGATGCACGGCCAGATCGCCCCGCTGCCGCGGCTCGAGGACCGCGAGCTCTTCGACCGTGTCGGTCGCGCGGCCGCGGCGGAAGCCGCCGCGCTGATTGCGCCCGGCGACGTCGTGATCCTGCAGGATCCGCAGACGGCCGGATTGGTCGCACCGCTGCGACATGCGGGCGCGACCGTGGTGTGGCGCTCGCACGTGGGCGCCGACGTCGTCAGCGATCCCGTGGATGCCGCCTGGAGCTTCCTCCTGCCGTATGTCGAGGACGCCGACGCACTGGTCTTCACCCGCCAAGCGTTCGTGCCCGGCGGCCTCGCGCCCGAGCACGTGAGGCTCCTCACCCCGGCGATCGATCCCCGGTCGGAGAAGAACCGGCCGCTGGCCGCCGGCGCCGGGCGTGCGCTCCTCGACCGCTTCGGCCTGGCCCCCGTGCGCCCCGTCGACCGGCTCGTGGTCGCGCTCGCGCGCTGGGACCGGCTCAAGGACCCGGTCGGGATCCTCAACGCGTTCGCCGGGCACGTTGACGAGCCGCGAGCGTTCCTCGTGCTCGCAGGCCCCGATACCGGGGTGGTCGCCGACGACCCCGAAGGTGCGCACGTGCTGGCGGAGACACGCGCGGCCTGGCGGAGGCTCCCCCCGCGCCGCCGCGACCGCGTCCAGGTCGCGGCCCTGCCGATGGCCGACCTCGCCGAGAACGCGCTGATCGTCAACGCGCTGCAACGCGAGGCCGACGTGATCGTCAAGAAGAGCCTCCAGGAGGGGTTCGGCCTCGGCGTGACCGAGGGCATGTGGAAGGCCAAGCCGGTCGTCGCGACGAGGATCGGCGGCCACCGCGACCAGATCGAGCACCGGCGCTCAGGGCTGCTCGTTGACGATCCGGCGGACCTCTCCGGCTTCGCGACCGCCATCGACGAGGCGCTGGCCGACCCGGTCCTCGCGCGCGAGCTCGGAACGGCCGCCCGCGAGCGGGTTCGCGCGCGCTACCTCGCTGATCGGCACTTCATCAGCTGGATGGAGGTGCTGCGGCGTCTGCCGGCTCCGGCGTGACGGCGGTGTGCTCCCCGGCCTCGGCCTGGTAGCAGTCGGCCGGCGGCGCGCCGGCCTGCTCGTGGCGCAACGCCACGTGCTCGTCGTCCTCCGCCTGGAAGCTCTGCGGGGTCGATGGGACAGGCTGATCGGACATGACTCGACCCTAGGCCCGCCGCGGCCGGAGCGAATCCGGTCGACGCCGAGCCCGCGCTGCGCTGATCTACGGATGGCGCGGGGACCGCCAGCTGACAGAACCTGGGCATGCACGCGCATGCGCTCCACACGGACCAGCAGCGGCGCACCCGGGCGGTCATCGAGATCCTCCGGCGCCGCGCCGACCTGCGCCGGGCGCGCGGACAGGCGGTGCCGCCCGCGCTCCGCCGCGCGATCGACGACTACGACCGCCACGTGCGTCCATCGCGCCGCGAGACGCGATGACGACCGCCGCGGCCGTCCGCCCCGTCGGCTCGCCGGCGCCGGGCCTCGTACCCGCGCTGCTCGAGCACTCGCTGGTCTTCGTCACCGGCAAGGGCGGCGCCGGCAAGACCACGGTGGCCGCGGCACTCGGGCTGACGGCGGCGGCACGCGGCAGGCGCACCGTCGTCTGCGACCTTGCCGGCTCGGACCAGCTGACCGGCGCGTTCGGGCGGCCGGCTGCACGTCACGAAGCGGTCGCGCTCGCCCCTGGCCTCTGGTCGCTGTCGGTCGATCCGCAGGAGGCGCTCGAGGAGTGGCTGCGCCGCCAGCCCGGTGGCGCGGCCGCGGTCGCGGTGCTCACGCGCTCGAGTGCCTTCGAGCACTTCGTCGCGGCGGCGCCCGGCGCCAAGGAGCTCGTGACGGTCGGCAAGGCGATCGACCTCGCGCGCCAGGCGGAGAGCCCGGACTTCGACCTCGTGGTGGCCGACGCGCCGTCGACCGGCCACGCCCTCGGCATGCTCGACGCGCCGCGGACGATCGGCGAGGTCGCGCGGCTGGGCTCGGTCGGCAAGCAGGCCCGCGAGCTGCGCGACTTCCTTCACGATCCGGCGTCGACCGCGTACGTCGGGGTCTCCCTCCCCGAGGAGATGCCGGTGGAGGAGGTGCTCGAACTCGAGCAGCGGCTCCCGGACGCGGTCGGACGCGGGCTCGACCTGATCGTCGTCAACGCCGTCTACCCCGATCGCTTCAGCGACGAGGACGCCGAGCGCCTCCGGCGTGTCGCGGACCGCTTCCGCGTGGCGCGGATCGCGCTCGCCCAGCACCGGCGCGCCCGCGCGCACGCGGCGCAGGTCGCCCGGCTGCGCGAGCAGGCGCACGCCCCGGTCCTCACGCTGCCGTACCTGTTCGTGCCGCGGCTGGGCCCGGCCGAATACGAGGCGCTCAGTCGCGGCCTGGCTTGAGGCTGCTGGGCCGCGCGAAGTCGAGCGCGGCGGCCAGGATCAGCGTCGCCGTCCAGGCGTTGACGGGGTCGAGCAGCAGCGGCTCGTGGCCGCCGGACAGGTTGGCGATGAACCAGATGGCGAGCCAGATCAGGGTCATGACGATCCCTCCCTCAGCGCACGTCGCGCCGGTCGAAGAGGAGCGCGCCCGCGGCGGCGAGAACGGCGCCGGCGACGGCGAGCCCGGCGAACGCGAGCGGGTCGATCCCGTCGCGGACGGCCGAGCCGTAGTACTTGAACGCGGACACGCTGCGGAGAGGCTCCACCGGGTCGGCGAGCTTGCCGACGAGGTCGATCACGTACATCGCGCCCAGCGTGCCGACCGACACGGCGGTGACGGCCGCGGCGCGGTGCAGGACGCCGGCGGCGAGGAGCGCCAGGCCGCCGAACAGCATCGCGAGCGGCCACACGTTGGCGAAGCCGCGCCCGAGCACGGCGAGCGACGGATCGGCGCCTGCGACCCAGCCAGCCGTCCACGTGAGCGCGGTGATCACCGCGAGCACCTCGGCGACGACGATCGCGGCGACGATGAAGGCGCCCGCGACGAGCGTCGATCGCGCCACGGGCGCGGCCAGCAGCGTGTCGAGGTAGCCGCGCTCCTCGGCGCCCACGATCGTGCGGGCGGCGATGCGGACCGCGAGGAACGCGATCGCCAGCGGCACGATCAGGCTGAGCATCTCGGCGTCCACGTAGGCCTCCACGCTGTCGAGGCTCGCGATGTTGAAGGCCTCCTTGAGCCCCGCCGGGTAGCTCTTCATGAGCTGGTCCATCGACCCTTCGATGGCCGGCCACAGCGCCGCCATCAGCGCGCTCATGGCACCGAGCGCCCCGCCCCACGCCAGCGGCGCGCGGCGGTTCTCCCGCAGCCCGTGGCGGACGACGGCGCGCAGCGTGCGGCCGGCCGCGGGTGCGGCGATCGCGGTGCGGGCCGGGCGGGCGGAGGTCGCGGCGGTCATGACGCGCCGTTCCTTCCGTAGTACGTGAGGAACATCTCCTCGAGCGTCGGGCGCACGAGCTCGATGTCGGTCAGGGTGTGTCGCGCGGCGACCTTGATGATGCGGTCGAGATCGCCGCCGGCCTTGAACGTGAGGCGGTTGCCGTCGCACACGAGCTCGGTGACGCCGGGAATGCTCCCGAACTCGGAGGGGTCGACCGGCTCGTCGAACTCGACCGCGACGTGCCGAAACGCGCGGCCGGTGATGTCGGCGACGTGCTCGATCGCGATCAGGCGCCCCTCGCGGATGATGCCGACGCGGTCGCACGCGCGCTCGACCTCGTCCAGCTCATGGGAGGAGAGGAAGACGGTGGCGCCGCGCTCGCGCTCCTCGGCCACGAAGGCGAGGAACTCCTCCTGCATCAGCGGGTCGAGGCCGGAGGTCGGCTCGTCCAGTAGCAGCAGGTCCGGCTCGTGGAACGCGGCCTGGATGAGGCCGATCTTCTGGCGGTTGCCGCGCGAGAGCTCTCCCAGTGGGCGATCCATGTCGGCCTCGAAGCGCTGCGCCAGCGTGCGGGCGCGCCCGAGCCCGGCAACCCCGCGGATCGCGGCGAGGAACGTGACCAGCTCGCGCCCGGTCAGGCGCGGGTCGGCCGCGAACTCGCCCGGCAGGTTCCCGATCCGCCCGTGGATCTCGACGCTGTCGCGATGGCTGTCGAGCCCGAAGACGCGGGCGCCGCCGCTGGTCGGGCGCTGCAGGTCGAGCAGGGTCCGGATCGTCGTCGTCTTGCCGGCGCCGTTGGGTCCGAGGAAGCCGAACACCTCCCCCGGCTCGACCGTCATGGAGACGTCTTCGATGCCGCGCTCGCGGCCGTAGCGCTTGGTCAGCCCGTCCGTCTCGATGACGGCGGCGGTCACGTCGTGCTCGCCGCCAGGGTGGTGGCCAGGGCCGCACCCCACTCGCGCGCACGCTCGAGCTCGCCCGCCTCCAGCGGTCCTTCGGAGTCCGCGACGTGGAAGCTCTGGCTGTCGATCACATCGCAGCCGCGGTGCCGCAGCCGGCGGCCGATGCCGCGGGCGGCAGAGCCGGTGAGCGTGACCGGAGAGCGCGCGTCGCCGCGGGTGTCGAACGCCGCGGCGCGGAGCCCAGCGCCGTCGAGCCCGCGGAGCCACGCGCGCAGCCCAGGCTCCTCGGTGGCGCCCGGTTCGACGTTCCCACCGTCCTCTTTGGCGGCGCTGACCGCCATCTTCCGGCTCAACGCCGTGCTGAGCCCGTGCATGTGGGTGGGGCCGCCGACGACGAGGAAATCGACGTCGGCCGGCACGCCGCCCGCGTCGTGAGCGGGCCGCACCTCGACCTCCCCGCCGAGGCCTTCGGCGATGGCGTCGGCGACCGCGTGCGTGTTGCCGTACATGGATTCGTAGATGACGAGTGCGCTCATGCACCCAGAATCGGGCCCGCGCGCGCAGCGGTCATCGGGGACTTCCCGCACGCGGGCGGGTGACTTCTGCGGATGCCGAGCGGGCGCTGCGCGCGTACGGTCGATCCACGATGTCCGCCGAACCGCTCCAGGGCAAGACCGTCCGCAGCGCGATGCAGCTGGGCCTGTTCAGCTGCCCGCCCGACACCGACCTGCGGGCGCTCTCCCGCATGATGGTCGAGCGCTCGATCCACTGCGTGGTGGTCCGCGGGCTCCGTGACGCGCCCCACACCTACGGGGTCGTCTCCGACCTCGACCTGCTGGCCGGCCTCGACGATCCCCGGGCGCGGGTCGCGGGCGACGTCGTCGCCGACGACGTCGTTTCCGTGCGGCCCGACAACACGCTCGAGACCGCCGCGCATCTCATGACGGCGCGCGGCACCGCGCACCTGCTCGTCCTCTCGCCCGACACGGGCTACCCGGTCGGGATGATCTCCTCGCTCGACATCGCGCGGGCGATGGCGGCATGAACCTCAACGCCGAGTGGCACCGGGCCAACCCGATGCCGAAGAACCCGACGCAGGAGCAGCGTCTCGAGTGGCACCGCGCGCACGTCCGCAACTGCGACTGCCGCAAGCCGCCGCCGAAGCTCGCCGCGCTCCTCGAAGCCGACGAGCAGTACCGCGCGGCGCGGGCCGAGCGCGAGGCGCACGGCTTTCCCGCCCGCTGAGCGCGCGTTTCCCCGGATGCCACGGGGCCCCCGCGGTGGTGCAGTCGATGGCACCACCCCTACATCCTCAGAGGAGGAATCACGATGGCCATCATTGACAGGCCAGCCGTATATGCAGCGCCGGGTGAGGCAGGCAGTCCCGTCTCCCTGAAGCCCCGCTACGAGAACTTCATCGGCGGCCACTGGGTCGCCCCGGTAGACGGCCAGTACTCGCAGAACCTCTCGCCGGTCACCGGTGATCCGTTCTGCGAGGTGCCCCGCTCGACCGCTGCCGACATCGAGCTCGCGCTCGACGCCGCGCACGCGGCCAAGGACGCGTGGGGCGCGGCCTCGGCGACCGAGCGCGCGAAGGTGCTCAACGGCATCGCGGACGCGATCGAGGCCAATCTCGAGATGCTCGCGGTCGCCGAGAGCTGGGAGAACGGCAAGCCGGTTCGCGAGACGCTCGCAGCCGACATCCCGCTCGCCGCCGACCACTTCCGCTACTTCGCCGGCGTCATCCGCGGCGAGGAGGGCTCGCTCACCGAGCTCGACCATGACACGGTCGCGTACCACTTCCGCGAGCCGCTGGGCGTGGTCGGCCAGATCATCCCGTTCAACTTCCCGCTGCTGATGGCGGCGTGGAAGATCGCCCCGGCCCTCGCTGGCGGCAACTGCACGGTGGTCAAGCCGGCGAGCCCGACGCCGTGGTCGATCCTCAAGTTCGCCGAGCTGATCCAGGACATCGTCCCGGCCGGCGTGCTGAACGTCGTCAACGGCCCGGGCGCGGAGACCGGGCGCGCGCTCGCCTCGAGCAAGCGCATCGCCAAGATCGCCTTCACCGGCGAGACGGTCACCGGCCGCCTGATCATGGGCTACGCCGCGCAGAACCTCATCCCCTCGACGACGGAGCTGGGCGGCAAGTCGCCGAACATCTTCTTCGCCGACGTGATGGACCGCGACGACGACTTCCTCGACAAGGCAATCGAGGGCCTCGTGCTCTACGCCTTCAACAAGGGCGAGGTCTGCACGTGCCCCTCGCGCGCGCTGGTCGAGGAGTCGATCTTCGAGCCGTTCATGGCACGCGTGCTGGAGCGGATCGAGGCGATCACGCAGGGCAACCCGCTCGACCCGACCACGATGATCGGCCCGCAGGTCTCGAACGCGCAGCTCGAGAAGATCGAGAGCTACGTGGAGATCGGCCGCCAGGAGGGCGCCGAGGTGCTGATCGGCGGCGAGCGAGGCGAGCTGGAGGGTGAGCTGGCCGGCGGTTACTACTACAAGCCGACCGTGCTCAAGGGCACGAACGACATGCGGGTCTTCCAGGAGGAGATCTTCGGGCCGGTCGTGTCCGTCTGCACGTTCAAGGACGAGGCCGAGGCGCTCGAGATCGCCAACGACACGATGTACGGCCTCGGGGCCGGCGTGTGGACCCGGGACGGGTCGCGGGCGTTCCGCATGGGGCGCGGCATCAAGGCCGGCCGCGTGTGGACCAACTGCTACCACCTCTACCCGGCCGGGGCCGCGTTCGGCGGCTACAAGAGCTCGGGCGTGGGCCGCGAGACCCACAAGATGATGCTCGACCACTACACGCAGACCAAGAACCTCTTGGTCAGCTACGACCCGAAGCCGCTCGGCTTCTTCTGAGTCGTGATGACCGGGCGCGTGGACATCACCGCACGAGCCGCCGAGACGGTCCGCCGCCTGGCGGCCGTCCACGGCCCGGTCGTCCTGCACCTGTCGGGGGGCTGCTGTGACGGCAGCTCCCCGATGTGCCTCACCGCCGCCGAGCTGCCGCCGGGCCCCGGCGACACGCAGCTCGGCGAGGTCGCGGGCGCGCCGGTCTACATCGACGCCGAGCAGGACCGCCGCTGGGGCCACCCGGCCGTCGTCATCGACGTCCTGCCCGGCGCCGCGACGAGCCTCTCGCTCGAGGGTGCCGACGACTGCCACCTCGTCACCGTGGCGGCCAGTTGTTCCCCGTGACACCCGCGATGCACCACGCGGTCTGAACGCCGCACCTCATCCGCAGCCGAGGTGTGGGATGGCACGGATTTGCGCGCACCAGGCGCGAACTAGCGTGGAGGCATGCGCAGGCCACGCATCGTCATCGCGCTGGATCCCGAGCGGGTCTCGCCCGAGGCGATCGAGCTGGGGCACGCGCTCGGTCTCGCCACCGGCGCTCCGCTGACCCTGCTCGCGGTCTGGCGCTGGTGGGAGCCCGTCGAGCTGGCGATGCTGGCCGGGCAGTCGCTCCGCGAGGAGGCCGACGAGGTGCTGCGCGCGGCCGGCGACCGGCTGCGCGGGCGCGGCCACGATGTCGACGAGCGCGTGCTCGCGGCCACCTCGATCGGCGCGGCCCTGCACGACGCCGGCCGCCGTGGGGACACCGGCCTGATCGTGCTCGGTCCCGCCCACCATGGGCCGGTGGGACGAGTGCTGGCCGGGAGCACCAGCACCGACTTCCTCCACGGCGCGCCTTGTCCCGTCGTGATCCCCCCGAGCCGCTACCTCCCCACCCCCGCGTGGCCCCGGCGGATCGGTGTCGCCTACGCCGACAGCGACGAGGGGCGCGAGGCGCTCCGAGGCGCCGCCGCGCTCGTGCGCCGGACCGCAGCGTCGCTGCGCGTGATCTCGGTGAGCGACACCCGCCTCCTCTGGGCGTCGCTCGCCCCCGGCTACGGCGCCGCGGAGCTCCTCGCCGAGCGCCGCGAGGCCACCGCGCGCGCCGCTCAGGCCGCGATCGCCGATCTCCCGCCCGGCATCGCCGCCGAGCCGCTGATGCTCGAGGGCGACCCGGTCGCGCAGCTCGCCGACGCCGGCCACGAGCTGGACCTGCTGGTGTGCGGCTCGCGCGCGTACGGGCCGCTCGGCGCGCTGCTGCTCGGCAGCGTGTCGCGACCGCTGCTGCACCGCGCGACGAGCCCGCTGCTGGTGATCCCACGCGGCCTGGAGCGCAAGCTCGAGCGCCTTGCCGGCGCCCTTGGCGCGGCACGGGCGCGCTGACGATCCCCGGGAACCGTTACGGCACGGTCACGCAGCGCACGCCGGCGCCGCGGGGCGTGATCAGCACGGGGCAGTCGATCTCGACGGCGACGGCGCGCGAGGTGCTGCCGGTGATCGCGTGCTGCAGCGGGCCCTGCCCCCGGGAGCCCATCACGAGCAGGTCGACGACGCTGCCGGCGCCCGTCACCAGCGCGCTGCTGGCGTAGCCGGGGAGGACGACCGTCGCGGGGTTGACGCCGGCGGGCGCGCGCTCGGCCGCCGCGTCGAGCAGCGCCCCGGCGTCGCGCTGGGCCAGCTGGCCGTCGGTGGCCCACGACATGTCGTGGATCACGGCCAGGTAGATCGTGACGGCGGCGCGGAGGCGCTGCGCGATCTCGTAGGCCGCGGCGAGCGCGAGCTCGGACTCGGGCGAGCCGTCGTAGGCGACCCCGATGCGGTGGATCTCGGATTCCGGGTCGTCCGGCGCGATTGCGACGGCGCACGGCGCGCCGTGCAGCAGGCGCAGGCCCAGCACCTTGTACGCGCGGTAGTCGCCGGGCCGACGGTCGGAGCCCACGACAATCAGATCGGCGTTCGCTTCCCTGGCGACGGCCACGAGGCCGCGGACGGGCGTGCGCGCCTCGACCACGCGGGTCTCGACCGCGCGCCCTGACGCCGGCCGCACGCGCCGGAGCTCCTCCTCGGCCGCGGCCCTGCGCGAGGCGGGCACGACGCGGGTGAGCACGAGCCGGGCGTCGGCGGCGGCGAGCCGCTCGGCGAACCGCAGGGCGGCGTCAGCCGCGGCGCTCCCGTCATGGCCGATGACGATCGTTCGGTACATGCCCGTGGTCTACCGCCGATTCCGCGCCGGCGCGACGGTGGAAATCCGCAGGGTAGGTGAGGAATTGCCCGCTTGTGGCGCGGTTCGGCGGGGCTGAGACTGGTGGTGGAGGACCGCATCCGACCCCAAAGGAATGGGCTCATGGCGACCACGATCACACCACCGATCCCGGCCACGACGACCGTCGCGGAGCCACCGTCCCCCGCCCGGCCGCCGCTCCTCCGCGCCACGGGCATGTCCAAGCACTTCGGCTCGGTCGAGGCGCTCCTCGACGTCGACTTCGAGGTCCACGCCGGCGAGGTCGTCGCCCTTGTCGGCGACAACGGCGCGGGCAAGTCGACGCTCATCAAGGCGATCGCGGGCGTCCAGCCCGCGGACTCCGGGACGATCGCCGTCGACGGCAAGCCGGTGAGCATCCGCAGCGCGACCGACGCCTACCGCCACGGGATCGCGACCGTCTATCAGGACCTCGCGCTGTGCGACAACCTCGACGTCGTCGCGAACCTGTTCCTGGGCGGCGAGAAGCTGACCGGGATGCGGGGGCTCGACGAGTACGCGATGGAGGAGAAGACGATCGAGCTGCTCGATTCGCTCGGCGTGACCTCGCTGGCGAGCGTGCGCGCGCGGGTCGGCTCGCTCTCCGGCGGCCAGCGCCAGTCCGTCGCGATCGCGCGCTCGCTGCTCGGCGAGCCGCGCTTGGTGATCCTCGACGAGCCGACCGCGGCGCTCGGCGTCGTGCAGACCGCGCAGGTGCTCGAGCTCGTGCGCCACCTGAGCGCCAAGGGGCTCGGCGTCGTGGTCATCAGCCACAACCTCGAGAACGTCTACTCAGTGGCCGACCGCATCGTCGTGCTGCGCCTCGGCCGCGTCGCCGCGGTCTACGACCGCCGTATGACGCCGCGCGAGGAGGTCGTCGCCGCGATCACCGGCGCCACCAGCGAGACGGCGGCATGAAGCCCACCTTCACGCTCGGCCGGATCGCCGGCGTCGAGGTCGGGATCAACTGGAGCTGGCTCCTGGTCGTCGCCCTGATCGGATGGTCGCTGGGCGCCGCCGTCTTCCCCGCGAGCACGCCCGGCCTCTCGTCCCCCGCGTACGCCGGCATGGCCGCCGTCGCGGTCCCGACGTTCTTCGCCTGCCTGCTCCTGCACGAGCTCGGGCACGCGCTGCAGGCCCGCCGCGAGGGTATGGCGATCGAGGGGATCACGCTGTGGCTGTTCGGCGGCGTGGCGCGCTTCCACGGGACGTTCCCGTCGGCCGGCGCGGAGTTCCGGATCGCGATCGCCGGCCCGCTCGTCACCCTCGGGCTCGCGGCGCTCTTCGTCGCCGTCGGCCTCGCCGCGCCGCTCCCGCCGGCGGTCGACGGAGTCGTCGCGTGGCTCGCGTCCGTGAACATCCTGCTGCTCGGGTTCAACCTGTTGCCGGCGCTGCCGCTCGACGGCGGGCGCGTGCTGCGCGCCGCGCTGTGGCAGTACAAGGGGGACTTCGCCGCCGCCACCCGCACGGCGGCGGCGCTGGGACGAGCGTTCGGCCGGGTCCTGATCGGCGGCGGCGTGGTCCTGGCGCTCTTCACCGCGAACTTCGGCGGCTTCTGGCTCGCGATGATCGGCTGGTTCCTGCTGCTCGCGGCCCAGGCCGAGGCCGACACCGCGGTCGCCCACGTCGCGCTCGGCGGGCTTCGCGTCCGCGACGCGATGGTGGAGGAGCCTGTCAGCGTGGAGGCCGGCCTGCCGTTGTCGGTCTTCATGGAGAGCGTCTTCCGCGCGACCCGCCACACCGCCTATCCCGTCGTGGAAGGCGGCGCCCCGGTCGGGCTGATCACCTACCGCGACGCCGCCGCGCCCCAGCGCCGCCCCGGCTTCGTCGTCCGCGACCGGATGACGCCGCTCGCGGGCGCGGTCGTCGTCCATCGCGACGACCCGCTCGAGGCGGCCTGGATCGAGCTGCTCGGCTCGCCGGCCGGCCGGGCGCTCGTCCTCGACGCAGGCCGGCCGGCGGGCCTGCTCTCGGCCACCGACGTGCAGCGGAGCATCGACGCGCAGCAGCACGGGACGCCGCGTCCACCCCTCCGCCGCGTCGCCGCGTAGCCGGTACCGAGTTCCCCGAGGCGCACGTGCGGCGCGACACGGATGTGGGCGCGGGTGACACGCGCGACGATCAGCCCATGGAGTTCGTGGACCGTCGTGACGCCTGCTCGCCGAGCGGGTGCTGACGCTCGCGCCGGATCGCCCAGTCGTGATCGCGGGAGAGCTCAACATCGGGCAGCTCATGCGCGAGCGCCATGGGAGCGACGTCGTCAACGTCGGCTTCACCACCTACAGCGGCACCGTCACCGCCGCCACCGACTGGGGCGAGCCGGCGGAGCGCAAGCACGTCCGGCACGCGCTGCCCGACAGCTACGAAGCCCTCCTGCACGCCACGCACATCCCCGCCTTCCTGCTCGCGCCGCTCGCCGCCGGCACGGCCGGACGCGCCCTGCGCGAGCCACGCGTGGAACGCGCGATCGGCGTCATCTACCGCCCCGAGACCGAACGCCAGAGCCACTACTTCGCCGCCAGCGCCTCCCGTCAGTTCGACGCGCTCGTGCACATCGATCACACGCGCGCCGTCGAGCCGCTCGAGCGCACGCAGACCTGGGAGCGCGGCGAGCCGCCCGAGACCTATCCCACCGCGCTCTGAGCGCCCGCGGAGCTACGCCCCCACCAGCGCGGGCACGTCGGCGATCGAGTCGACGGTCGCCGTCGGTCGGATCGCGCTCGCCCGGACGAGCGCCTCGCGGTACTTGCCGGTGCGCACCAGGATCCCGGCGAGCCCCGCCGCGAGCGCTCCGCCGACATCGGACTCGACGTCGTCGCCGACCATCGCGGCGTCGGCCGCCAGGGCGCCCGCATCGGCCAGCGCCTGCTCGAAGAACGCCGCCGCGGGCTTGCCGACGACCGTCGCCTCGCGGCCGGTGGCGTACTCCAGCGCGGCGACGAACGGGCCGACGTCGAGCGACAACCCGTCGGCGCGCTGCCAGAAGCGGTTCTTCTGCAGCGCGATCAGCTCCGCGCCGTCCATGGCCAGGCGGAACGCGGCGTTCAGCGCGGCGTAGTCCCACCCCTCACCGAGGTCGCCGATGATCACCGCGTCGGCGCCCGCGCCGACGACCACCTCGAGGCCGGCGAAGTCGACCGCGACGTCCTCCGCCACGAACAACGCGACGCGGCGAAGACCACGTTCGCGGCAGACCCGCACCGCCAGCGCGGCCGGCGTGATCAGCTCGCGCTCCGCGACCGCGAACCCGAGACGCTGCAGCTTCGCGAGCGTCGCCGCGCGCGTGCGGTTGGTCGTGTTGGTGACGAACCGCAGCGCGCAGCCTGCGGCGCGCAGCCGCTCAACCGCGTCCGCCGCGCCGGCGACCGGCTCGTCCTCGACGTAGAGGACGCCGTCGATGTCGAGCAGCAGCGCGCGCGGGCGCACCCGATCGGCGGGCGCTCCTCAGAATCCGCCCGGGAGGCTCTGGAGCGCCTCGCGCGTTTCCTTGAGCCCCTGGCCCGTGATGTCGCGATGGAGTCGCACCGCCTCTTCCTCGCGGCCGGCGGCGAGCAGCTGCTTCACGGCCTCGATCTCGTGATCGAGGGGAGCCGGGTGCTGGGGCAGGCGGCCCAGGCCGACGTGCTCGTGCAAGTGCCGGAGGTGGGTCTCGAGGTGCTCGATGCGCCGGTGCAACGCATCGATGCGAAGGTGCGCCTGCTGGAGCTCCGAGTCGTCGGTCACCCGCGCATCGTAATGCGAGCCGTCGCGCGAATGCCAATCGGTAGCGCGGCTTCCCCGCAGTGGATCTGCGCGGTTGCCCCGTGTTCGCCTCGCTCGTCTCGCGTCAGGCTGCTGGCATGCGCAACGACCGCTTCGAGGACGTCTACACCGCGGGTGGCAAGGTCGTTCAGGTTTGCTTCGACCTCGACGACGCGCAGCTGTCTGCCCTCGCCTGCGCCACGGAGGCGGTCAACACTGACCGCCACAGGGACGTCGCGCTCGACGCTGACGCTGTGCTGGAGCTCCGCGAGCTCGTCGCGATTCACGACAGCGCCATCGAGCGCGCGCAGGACGGCTATGACGGTGGCACGCTGGTGATGACGGTGGCCCGGCTGGGTCTCCCTGGTGCAGTCCCTGCAGGCATCGTGCGCGATCCGCGACCGAGTGGCGTCCGTGGGCGCTCGAGACGCGATCGCGGCGCCGGTCGTGGCCGAGATGCTCGACGGGCTGGCCGACCTGCACGTGCGCGCGTTGCGCGTGGCGCTGGACGCGGACATGCCGGAATCGAGGATGCCGGTATGAGAGCGCACCTCGTCCGCACAGGCCTCGGCTTTCTGCTCGCCCTGGCTTTGGGCGGCGTCACGGCCGGGGCACTGACCACCGTCAGCATCGGCGGCATCTGGCCGATCGTCGCCGGCTGGCTGGTGTTCTTCGGGACAGCGATGGTCATCGGCCAACGCCTGCATCACCAGCGTTGAGGCTCGCGGCCCTGTGTGTTCACGTCCTCCCATGCTGCGCGATCTCCCGCGCGGCCGCGCGCCCCCCGCCGCGCTCCGTCAGTACCCAGGCTCGCCCTCGAGCCGGACCCGCACATCGGGCGAAGCTGCGATCAGTCGGCCGCGGATGTCCGCGGGCGCACTGCGGGTTCACACGCACGCCACGCCACGCGCCTCAGGCGCGCGCCTCCTCGGGCTCCTCGTACCAGCGGACCCGCTCGCCGACGCGGGCGCGCATCCGCCAGCGCGCGCTCTTGGGCGCCGCGGCGAGCGCGGCCTCGAGCTCGTCCGCGCGGGCGACGATCCGCTGCCGGACGTCCGCGGGCAGCCCCGACTCGGGGAGACGGTCGCGCAGCTTGACCAGCGTGCCGCGGATCGTGTGCTCGAACCCCCAGTCGGCGTGGGTGACGGCGAGGACGCGGTCGAGGTCGATGCCGTCCGCCCCGAAGCCGTGGTCGCCCAGCATGGCGCACAGGTCGAGGACGTCCTTCTCGTTGAGGCGGACGACCTGCAGCTTGGTGAGCAACAGATCGGCGAGCGGCAGCGTGAGCTCGCCTCCGCCGAGCCGCTCGGTCAGATCGAGCTCGTGGCACATCGCGAAGCGGTCGAGCAGGACATCGATGGGCCGCCCGGTCTCGGGGTCCTCGAAGTTCAGGCGGGCCGCGCCATGGATGGCGTTGAACAGCTTGTCGGGCACGTAGCCCTGCTCCTCCATGAACGCGGTCATCGCCTTGCGGTCGCGGGCGTGGCCGATGAAGTCGGCGTCGCCATAGTCGCGCGCGAGCGGGGCCTGGCGCGCGCTCGGGCAGCGCAGCCAGACCGCGACGCCGCCCAGCAGCACGAGCGGGAGCCCGGCGTCGCGGGCGGCGACGGCCAGGCGCTCGCCCTCCTCGGTGATGCGCTCGAGCCTCACAGCGCCGACCGCCAGTAGGCGACGGACTCGCGGAGCTCGTCCAGCACCTGCGCGTCGGGCGCCTCGAACGGCGGGATCACCTCGAGCACGAGCACGGGCTCCGCGTCGCCGAGCGCCTCCAGCACGCGGCGCGCCTCGATCCGGCCCGCGGCGTTGTGGGCGGCCGTGAACGGCCAGTGGTGGTCGGCGTCGGCGTCGCTCTGCTGCAGGTGCACCACGCTGCTGTCGGCGCCCAGCCGTTCCAGCCACGCGTACGGGTCGCGATCCGCGCCGGCGGTGCCGGGGACGCACTGGTGCCCGACGTCGAGGCACAGCCGGATCGGGACGCGCCCCCCGTCCCCCGCGGTGAGCAGGTCCGCGACCTGGGCCATGGTGGAGGGCTCCCGCTCGCAGGCCATGTTCTCCAGCAGCAGTGCCTCCAGCCCGGCGTCGTGCGCCACGGCGGCCAGGTGCGCGAGCGCCGCCCGCAGGTCCTCCCAGCGCTGGGCGCGGCGCGCCGGGTCGCGGTGCTCGCGGGTGGACAGGCTGCCGACGTGGCCGCCCGCGGCGCGCGCGCCGGCCCGCGCTGCTGAACGCGATCGCGCGCTCGAGGAATCCCACGCCGGACCGTCGCCGCGCCGCGTCCGGATCCAGCAGCAGGCTCGACGAGTAGGCGGCCAGCCCGGTGAACGTGGAGTGCAGCTCCAGCCCGTGCGCGGCGCACGCCGCCGCGGTCGCCGCCGCCTGCTCGTCGAGGTCGTCGGCGCAGAGATCGACGAGGTCGAGCGAGTGCTGGACGAGATCGAGCCCGAGCTCGTCCGCTACGAGCTGCGCCCACTCGTCCGCCGCCGGCCAGCGCTTGACCGCGAAGCACGTGTTGATCCCCAGGCGCAGGCTCACGCGGCCGCCCCGACCCGCACCGCCGCCGACGCGCGCACCTCGCGGAACCACGCCCGCCGCACCGCCGCCACATCGCTCGGATGCGGCTCGAAGCGCGCCGCGCGCTCCACCAGCCCCGCGATCGCCGCCCGGGCCGCGTCCTCGTGCCCTGCCGCGGCGGCGGCCAGCATCGCGACGCCGACCGCCGCGGTGTCGGCCTCGAGGTGCACGACCGGGAGGCCCAGGACGTCGGCCTTGATCGGTCCGAGCGCGCGCATGCGGGTCAGGCCGCCCGCCACCCGCAGCTCGTCGAGCGGCGCGCCCGCGGCGGCCAGGATCGCGAGCGTCTCCGCGACGCCCAGCGCCACACCCTCGAGCACCGCGTACGCGAGCTCGTCGCGCCCGTGGCGGTCGGTCACGCCGACGAAGCCCGCCCGCAGGGCCGTGTCGTCGCGCTCCCCGTCGCCCAGGTACGGCAGGAACAGCGGCGCCGCGGCCCGCGGGTCGCCGTCGACGCCCGCGCGCAGGCGGGCGTGGACGCGCGCGGCCCGCTCGTCGAGCTCGGCGAAGCTCCCGAACCGCAGCTGCTCGAGCGCCCAGCGCACGGCGGTCCCCGTCGTGTTGATGCCCATCTCGGTGCAGTAGACGTCCGGCGTCACGTGGCTGTAGTGGGTCACCCGCGGGTCGCCCAGCGGCTCGTGCACGATCGAGTTCAGGCACGAGGACGCGCCCGCCATCTCGCTGAACGGGCCGGGCGCGCTCACCCCGCTGCCGTACGCCGCGCACTGGCTGTCGGCGGCCCCGATCACCACCGGAGTGCCGTCCTCGAGCCGCCCGGCGACCTCCCACGGCGCGAGTACCGGTGGGAAGCGCGAGGCGGTCAGGTCGAACGCCTCGAGCATGTCGTGCGCCCAGTCGCGAGCGCGCAGGTCGAAGAAGACGGTCGCGTTGGCGGCGGTCTCGTCGGTCGCGTCCACGCCGGTCAGCGCCCGCAGGACGACGTCGCGCGGGTGCGCGAAGCGCGCTGCCGCCGCGAACACCTCCGGCGCGTGCTCGCGCACCCACAGGACCTTGGGGCCGACGTGGAACGCCGCGGCCACGTGGCCCGTGCGCGCGTGCATCGCCTCCACGCCGAAACGCTCGCGCATCGCCCGCGCCTGCGCCGTGGCGCGGTTGTCGCGGTACAGCAGCCCGGGGCCGACCGGGTCGCCGCGCTCGTCCACGGGCGCGATCGTCGGGCACTGGCCCGTCAGCCCGATCGCCGCCGGCCGGGCGCCGCCGAGGGCGTCGCGCAGCTCGGCGAGCGCGTCGAGCGTGCGCCCGCGCCAGTCGCGCGCGTCCTGCTCGGCCCAGCCCGGCCGGGGCGCTGTGGTCGGGTAGGCGTGGCGCGCCTCGTGGAGCACGCGCCCGTCGAGGTCGACGGCCACGGCGCGCGCGCCGGTGGTCCCGGCGTCGATGGCGACCAGCACGGGCCCGGCCATCAACCGCGCACGAGCTGGTGGGCCTTCAGCTTGTCGCCCGCGAGCGTGAGGATGGCACCGTTGAGCTCGCCCGTGCCGTAGTCGCTGCCAGGGTTGACCGCCAGCGTGCGGCCGATGCGGCGGAAGCCGGGCGACTCGTGGCAGTGCCCGTGGAGGCTGACGAGCGGCTGCCAGCGCTCGATCGCCGCCCGCACGGCGACGCTGCCCACGGGCGCGAGCTTCACCTGCCCCCCACTCTGCTGCACGACCAGATCCTCATCGACCATCGGCGCCGTGTCCAGGCCGCTGTCGTACGGCGGGACGTGGCAGTTGAACACGACGCGCTGCGGATCGGTCGCGGCCGCGAACAGCGCGTCGAAGCGCGCGGCCAGCTCGTCCTCGGTCATCTCGCGGTAGCTGTCCCACGGCGTCGGGTTCGAGTAGCCCCACGACACCAGCTCGTGGTCACCGCCGAGCGCGACCAGCTTGCCCTCGACCTGCTCGCCCCAGGGGGCGGCGTCGAGCACCGCCCCGAGCTCGGGCGGGTCGTCGTTGCCGAGCATCCAGTAGGCCGGGATGCCCTTCGGCCGCAGGCGCTCGTCCGCGAGCGTCATCCAGGCCTCCAGGCGCGCGCCCATGAGCTCCAGCAGCACCGCGTCGACGCTGCCGTCTCGCACGCGCGCGTCGAGGGCGCCCGGCTCGCAGCGCCACGGGTAGTAGCCCAGGTCGCTGATCATCCGCTCGACGCGGGCGAGCTCGTCCGTGTCGCCGATGTCGTGCGTGTGGCCGCGGAACGTCGTCCGCCAGCGCCCACCGCCCAGCTCGTCGACGGCCTGTATCGCCTTGCCGGCGATGTCGCCGCCCAGGATCACCGCGTCCGCCCCGTAGACCGTGCTGCCGTTGAGGAACTTGCGGAAGCAGCGCTCGGAGCCGTGGACGTCCGTAGCGAAGAACAGGCGCAGGCGGCGGGCCATGGGCTACCCGGCCACCGCCGCGCCACGCGCCTCTGCGACCTGCTCCATCATCGCCACGACGCGCGCCGGGTCGACGGGCTTCCACGTGTCGCCGTCGACCTTGAGGCTGGTGCCGACGATCGCGCCATCGGCCACCGCGAGCACGTCGCGCACCGTGTCCGGGCGCACGCCCGTGTTGGCCAGCACCGGCGTCGCCGGCGCGGCCGCCTTGGCCTCGCGGATGTGGTCGAGGCTGGCGCCGACCCCCGCCGCCAGCCCCGAGATCAGCAGCGCGTCGACGCCCATGTAGGCGGTCCCCGCCGCGCGCTCGGCGACCGAGCGGGCGCCGACCGAGCGGCTGAACTCGGGCGTGATGTTGGCGAAGATCGCGACGCTTGAGCCGCCGATCGAGTGCGCGTAGCCGCTGATCGCGCCGAAGTCGGGCGCCAGCAGCCCCATATCGGTGTCGTAGACGCCGGTGAAGACCTCGCGCACGAACGCCGCCCCGGTCGCGACCGCGACGGCGATGCTCGCCGACGGGTCCCACAGCAGGTTGACGCCGAACGGGACGCTCAGCTCCGTGCGCAGGCGGCCGACCGCCGCCGCCATCGCGGCCGCGGCCTCCACCCCGACGTGAGTGCTGTAGGGCAGGTCGTGCTCGTTGCAGAACATGACGCCGTCGACGCCCCCGTCCTGGAGCGCCTCGAGGTCGCGCGCGACCGCCTCCACGATCGCGTCGACACCGCCCGCCGCGTCGTAGCGCGGCCGGCCCGGGAGGCCGAGGAGGTGGCACATCGCGATCAGGGGCTTGTCGACGCCGAAGATCTCTCGTGGACTGGGCATGGCTTCTCCTTACCTCGTGGTGGCCAGCACGACGCGGACCCCTTGCGCCTCGAGCGCGCGCAGCTCGTCGGCCGGCGCCGACGGATCGGTCACGAGGGTGCCGACCTCGCTGCTCGGCACGACCGTGGCCATCGCGGTCTCGCCGATCTTGCTCCCGTCGGCCACGACGACCACGTGCTCGGCGCCGGCGACCATCCGCCGGTAGACGTCGGCGACGCGGTCGTCGAGCTCGCTGAGCCCCTGCTCGGCGCTGAGCCCCGCCGCTCCGAGCACGGCGACCTCGACCCGGTAGCGCGCGACGGTCTCCGCCGCAACCGGTCCGATGCACGCGAGGTCCTCGGACAGCACGGACCCGCCGAGCACCACGACGTGCGCCGAGCGGCCGCTGAGCTGCGCGGCGACCGGCAGCGAGCCGGTGACGACCGTGCGCCCCGGCCGAGCGGCGAGGAACATCGCGAACTGCTCGGTCGTGGTGCCGATGCCGACGAACAACGTGCCCGTATCGCGCAGCAGCTCGGCGGCGCGCATGCCGATCACGCGCTTCGACGGGGCGCTCTGCAGCACCCGCGCGTTGAACTGCAGTTCGGCGGGGCGGGTCATGTGCGCAGTCGCCCCGCCGTAGGTGCGGCGCAGGAAGCCCTCGCGCTCGAGCCTGCCCACGTCGCGGCGGATCGTCATCTCGGAGACGCCGAGCTCGGTGGCGAGCTCGGCGATGTGGACGGTCTGGTCGGCCGCGACCTTCTCGAGGATGCGGCGCCGGCGGTCGACGGCGAGCGTGGTCATGGGAGCGCTAAACATGACTGAGCAGCTCAGCATGCGCAATACGGGCAACTACTGATGTTGCGCCTGTTCGTTGTTGTTAGAAACGGCCAAACGGGGTCAAGGACCACAGGAGGGTTCGACATGGCCGTCAAGGCGCCCGAGGGTCAGCAGCTGTTCGTCCGGCGCAGCACCGGTCTCGTGCGCGAGGCCTCCGCGGTGGACGCCACGATCTTCAACGCGGTGTTCTCCGCTCCGGTCGGCGCCACGCTGGCGTGGGGCGTGTTCTTCGCCCTCACCGCCTTCCCCGGCTCGGACCTCGTCGCGGCGACGCTGATCTCGCTCGTCCTCAACGTCCCGATCCTGATCATGATGGCGCTGCTGGCGTCATCGATGCCCAAGACCGGCGGCGACTACGTGTGGGTCAGCCGGATCCTGAACCCGCCCTCAGCGGTCGTGTCGAACCTCGGCGCGGCCTTCTCGGCGATCATCGGCGCGACGTTCTGGGCGCGCTACTTCCCGGTGTTCGCGCTCGGCCCGGTCCTCGTCACGCTCGGCGTCACCTTCGACAGCGACACGCTGATCAACTGGGGCACCGACGTCCAGACGCAGAAGGGCTGGATCTTCGCCGGCGGCATGGTGATGGTGCTCGCGATGACGCTGATCCTCATCTCGGGGACCAAGCGCACGCTGCGGGTCCAGAACCTGTTCTGGATCACCGCCACCGTCGGCACGCTGCTGGCGTTCCTGGTGCTCCTGTTCGGGTCGAAGGGGTCCTTCGCGAACCACTTCAACGACCTGTCGTCGCAGTTCGGCGGCAAGGGCGACAGCTACAACGCCGTGATCGACAAGGCGAAGGCCGCGGACATCCATCCGAAGGCCTTCGGCTCCGCGACCGCGCCGGCCATCTTCGTGATCATGACCTTCATGATCTGGAACTGGTGGAGCGTCTACCTCTCCGGTGAGCTCAAGAGCGCATCGAACCGCAACCGCCAGCTCTCGATCATGTTCGGCGCCCTGGCCTGGGACGTCATCGGCCTGATCATCGGCGTGCTGCTCATCTACAAGGTCGTCGGCTACCAGTTCATGGTCGGCGCCAACACCGCGGGCAACCCGGCGTACGTGCTCCCCACCGGGCCCTTCTACCACTACTTCGCCGGCATCACGGTCAACAACGACGTGCTGACGACGATCATCGTCTGCTCGTTCCTGTTCTGGAGCCTGCCCGCGATGGTGGGCAACACGTTCATGCCCGTGCGCAGCGTCTTCGCGTGGGCCTTCGACCGGCTGCTCCCGGAGAAGCTGGCCGAGGTCAATGAGCGCACGCACTCGCCGGTCCCGGCGATCCTGGTCGCGATGACGCTGGTGTCGCTGATGCTGCTCTGGAGCGTGCTGGCGACGACCTTCCAGACGTTGCTCGCGCTCGGCGTGCTGGCCGGGGTGGTGTGCATGGCGATCGTGTCGGTGGCCGCCTTCGTCCTCCCGAACCGCCGGCCGGAGCTCTACGAGGGCTCCCCTGCCAACATCTCGCTCCTCGGCATCCCGGTGCTGAAGATCGTCGCCCCGCTGAGCTTCGCGGTCGTCGCGTTCCTCACCTGGGAGGCGTGGCACTACCCGGCCCTGGCGCTGAGCGGCAACCCGGACCACCGCTGGTACATCATCGCCTTCATGGGCGGGATCGTCGCGGTCGGCCTGGGGATCTACTACATCGCGCGCGCCGTCCGGCGCTCGCAGGGCGTCGACATCGAGCTCGTCTACCGGGAGCTGCCGCCCGACTAGGCGATCAGCATGGCCGCGCATCACCAAGCTCTCTGGGCCGGACGCTGATGCGGATCGGCGTACTGACCGGCGGTGGCGACTGCCCGGGGCTCAACGCCGTCATCAGGGCGGTCGTCCGCAAGGGCGAGGTCGAGCACGGCGACCGCTTCGTCGGATTCCGTGACGGCTGGAAGGGCCTGACCGAGGACCTCACCAGCCCGCTCGACGTCGAGCACTGTCGCGGCATCCTGCCCAGGGGCGGCACCGTTCTGGGCACCTCGCGCACCAACCCGTACAAGCTCGAAGGCGGCGTCGCGGCCGTCCGCGCGACCCTGGCGCGGCACGACATCGACGCGCTCGTCGCGATCGGGGGTGACGACACGCTCGGCGTCGCGTACAAGCTCTCGCAGGAGGGCGTGCAGGTCGTCGGTGTCCCGAAGACGATCGACAACGACCTGTCGGCCACGGATGTCACGTTCGGCTTCCATACCGCCGTGCAGATCGCGAGCGACGCGATCGACCGTCTGCACACGACCGCCGAGTCGCACGACCGCGTGTTCGTCTGCGAGGTCATGGGCCGTCACGCCGGCTGGATCGCGATCTACGCGGGGATGGCCGGCGGTGCCGCCGAGATCCTCGTCCCCGAGGAGCCGTTCGACGTCGACGAGGTCGCGGCCAAGATCATGCAGCGTCACGGCAAGGGCCGCTACGCGTCGATCGTTGTCGTCGCCGAGGGCGCCGTGCCGAAGGAAGGCACGATCTCCGTCGCCAGCGGCAAGGTCGATGCCTTCGGCCACGCCCAACTCGGTGGCATCGGCCAGGTGGTGGCCGACGCGCTCGAGGAGCGCACCGGCTACGACACGCGCGTGACCGTCCTGGGTCACGTCCAGCGCGGTGGAACGCCGACCGCGTACGACCGCGTGCTGGCCACCCGCTTCGGGTTGCGCGCCATCGGCGCCGTGCACGAGAACGCGTTCGGGACGATGGTCGCCCTCAAGGGTGACGTCATCGACCTCGTCCCGCTCGGCGAGGCCGTCAGCGAGGCCAAGACCGTCGGTCACGGCCTGCTCGACGACGCAGCGCTGTTCTTCGGCTGACCGACGAGGAACGGCCGATAGGGTGCGATCGTGACTCGGGCCGGGTCGTTCCTGGATCGGTTCCGGCGGCTCGTGGCCCCACCCGGCCGGCCGTCGGAGGCGGTCGGCGTGCCGGCCTCCGGAGACGATCTCGAGGCCGAGCTCGCGCCCTTGCTGGCGGACGTCGACGAGATCGACGCCGAGGCCGAGCAGATCGACGCCGACGCACAGGCGGAGGCGGAGCAGATCCGCGCGCAGGCCGAGCGCGAGGCGGCGGCTATTCTCGAGGCGGCCGGCGGCAGCGCCGACGCCGAGCGCGTCCGCGCCGCGGCGGGGCGCGACGCGCAGGCGCAGCGGGACGTCGCACAGGTGACGGAGGAGGCGAGCGCCGAGGCGGCCCGCATCCGCGGTCGCCAGGACGAGGCCGTGGCGGAACTGGTGGCGGAGGTGCTGGAGTGCGTCAGGCGGACCGGCCGCTGACGCCGGGCTGGGTCGCGGGAAGCGTCCGCGCCCGTCACATGCTCGCTCGGCGCCTCGGCCGGGGCGCGGCGACGACGCTGGCGGCGTCCGCGTCGCTGGACGATGCCCTCGCGATCGTCTCCGGCAGCGCCTACGGGCGCTTCGTGCGTCCCGGCATCGACCTTGCGGCGGCGCAGCGGGCGATCGCCGAGACGGTGCTCTGGAACGTGCGCGTGATGTCCGGCTGGACACCACCTGGGGCGCTCGAGCCGGTGCGCGCGCTGGCCGCATGGTTCGAGCTCGTCAACCTCGAGGACCGTCTCGCCTACCTGGCCGGCGGCGCGCTGCCCACCCCGTTCGCGCTCGGCGGGCTCGGAGCGGCGTGGTCGCACGTGGCCGGCGCGCAGAGCGCCGCCGAGCTACGAGCGGCCCTGGCCGGCTCGCCCTGGGGCGACCCCGGCGGGGACGACGCGACCGGGATCCGGCTCGGCCTGCGGCTCGCATGGGCCCGGCGGGTGCTGCGCTCGGTGGAGGAGGCAAGCGCCTGGGCCGCCGGCGCGGTCGCGTTGCTCGTCGCGCGTGAGCTCTTCCTCGCCCATCGCGAGGCCGGCGAGCTGGTGGCGCGCCGCCCGCCCGGCCTGGGCGCCGCGTGGGCGGGGGCGGGCGATGTGGCGGCCCTGCGCGAGGCCCTGCCGCCAGGCGCCGCGTGGGTGCTACGAGACGTCGAAGGCCCGGCCGATCTCTGGCGCGCCGAGGCGGCGTGGTGGCGGCAGGTCGAGGAGGACGCAGCTCGCCTGGCGTGGCAGCCGCTGCTGGGCCGCAGCGCGGTGATCGGGTCCGTCGTGCTGCTCGGGGTCGATGCGTGGCGCGTCGCGGGCGCCCTCGAGGCCGCCGCCCGCGGCGGCGGACCCGCCGCCATGGAGGTGTTCCGGGAGATTGCGTGACGGCCGCTTCCCCGCACCGATGAGCCGCGTCGCGATCGTCGCCCCCGACGCCCGCCTGCGGGGGATGCTCGTCGCGCTCGCCGGCTCGGGCGTCGCTCAGGTCGTCGGGCCGCTTCCGGCGCCGCAAGGAGAGGCGGTCGAGGCGCTGCGGCGCCTGGAACGGGGCCGCCCCGAGTCCGGCCGCCCCGCGGCGATGGTCGCGGCAGAGCCGCCCGACCTCGCCGAGCTCGAGCGCAGCGGCGGGCGCGAGCTCCTCGCCGGCGAGGTGGAGCTGGCGCGGCGCGCCGAGGGAGCGGTGCACCGCGGGCGGTTCGCGGCGCTCGTCGCCTGGGTGCCGACCGGCGAGCTGCCGGGGCTCCGGGCGCGCCTCGCCGCGGTCGGGGCGGCCGTCGCCGAGCTGCCCCGGCCGGCGCTGGTGGAGCCGCCAACGCTGCTGCGCCCGGGGCGGCTGGCCAGGCGCTTCCGGCCGCTCGTCGACACCTACGGCGCGGCGCGTTATGCGGACGTCGACCCGACGCCGTTCGCGGCCGCCTCGTTCGTGTTCATGTTCGGGATGATGTTCGGCGACGCGGGCCACGGCCTGCTCTTGATGGGGCTCGGGCTGCTCCTCCGCCGTGCGCGCTCACCGCGGCTGCAGCGGATCCGGCCCCTGTGGCCGTTCCCGGTCGCCGGCGGCGCGCTGGCCACCGTCTTCGGGGTGCTCTACGGAGAGGCGTTCGGTCCCACCGGGCTCGTGCCCACGCTGTGGCTGGCACCGCTCGACGAGCCGGTGCGTCTGCTCGCCGCGGCGGTGGCGGTGGGCGCGCTGCTGCTCGCAGTCAGCTACGGGTTCGGGATCGTCAACCGCTGGCGCGAGGCCGGCCCCCGCGCCGCCCTGCTCGCGCCCTCGGGCATCGCAGGGCTGACGCTCTTCACCGGCGCCGCGATCGTCGCGCTCGGTGTGTATCTGGAAATCACCGCGGTCGCGATAGCCGGCGTGGTGGTCGCCGTGGGCGGCATCGCGCTGCTGTTCGCCGGATTCGTCGCCGACGCCGGGCTCACGGGCGCCGCGATCGCGCAGTCGCTGATCGAGGTCTTCGACGCCGTCATCCGCGTGGGCTCGAACCTCATCTCGTTCACGCGGCTCGCCGCGTTCGGGCTGATGCATGCGGCCCTCGGCGCGGTGGTCCTCGAGGGCGCCCGCTCGCTGTGGGGCTCCAGCGCGGCCGCCGTGGTGGCGGCGGCGGTCGTGTTCGTCGCCGGCAACGCCGCGGCATTCGCGCTCGAGGCGCTGGTGGCCGGAGTGCAGGCGATGCGGCTGGAATACTACGAGCTGTTCTCGCGCGTCTTCGCCGGTGAGGGCGAGCCCTTCGCACCGTGGAGGATCCCCGTGGTCGACCAGGAGCAGCCCACATGATCGCCTCGCTGCTCGCGGCGTTGCCCGTCGCCCTGGTGGCCGCGTTCGCGGGCGTGGCGTGGTCGCGACGGGCGCCCCGCCGCGCGCTGCGCCGCATCATCGCGATCAACGCCGCCGTCGCCGCGGGCGCGATCGGGGTCGTCGTCGCGATGGCGATGGGTCTGGTCGACACCGCGCACGCGCAGGACGCGGCGACGGCGTCGAGCTCCGGCTCCGCGTTTATCGCCGCCGGCATTGCGATCGCCGGCTCGTCGATCGGCGCGGCGATCGCCGTCGCCTACACCGGTGCCGCGGCGCTGGCGGCGATCAGCGAGAAGCCGGAGCTGTTCGGCCGCGCGATGGTGATCGTCGGGCTCGCCGAGGGCATCGCGATCTACGGGCTCGTGATCGCCGTCGTGATCATCGGCAAGACGTGAGCCGGGCAGCGGCCCTCGGGGAGGACGTGCGGGTGGCGGGCTATGCGCTCGCCGGCGCCGAGGTCCACCCCGCCGGCGACGCCGAGTCGGCGCTCGCGGCGTGGGAACGCCTCGGGGACGACGTGGACTGCCTGATCCTCACCGCGGCCGCACTCGATGCGCTCCGCGATCGCCTGGGCGAACGCCCGTACCTGGTCTGGACGGTGCTGCCGGAATGACGCTCGAGGCCGCGCGCGAGGCGCTCCTCGGCGAGGCGCGTGCGGCCGCCCGGCGCCGGCTGGACGAGGCCGAGGCGCAGGCGCGGGCGCATGTCGAGGACGCCCGGCGGCAGGCCGAGGAAACGATCGCGCGCGCCCGCGCGCGCGGGGACGCGGAGGGACGCGTCGAGGCCGCGCAGCAGGAGGCGCGCGAGCGCGCCTTCGCCCGCATGGACGTGCTGGTCGCCCAGCGCGAGGCCTATGAGGAGCTCGGGCGGCGGGCGCGAGCGGCGGCCCTCGCGCTGCGCGGCGAGCCCGGATACGCGGACCTGCTGGAGCGCCTGTCCGGCGCCGCCCGCCGCGACCTCGGCGAGGACGCCGAGCTCGAGATCGACCCGCCCGGCGTGGGCGGCGTGCGCGCTCGCGCGGGCAGCCGCCAGGTGGACTACACCCTGGCCGCGCTCGCCGACCGCTGCGTGGCGCAGCTCGGCGGCGCCGTCGCGCGGCTGTGGGCGTGAGCGAGCCGACCGTCGTCCGCGTCAGCGGGCCGCTGGTCGAGGTGGCGGCGATGGGCCAGGCGCGCGTCCTCGACCTCGTCGAGATCGGGCCGGAGCGCCTCGCGGGCGAGGTCATCTCCCTGCGCGGCGACGTCGCGGTCGTGCAGGCCCACGAGTACACCGGCGGGATCGGGCCGGGCGCTCCGGTGCATCTGGGCGGCGGACCGCTGCGAGCGGAGCTCGGTCCCGGGCTGCTCGGCGGCGTCTTCGACGGCATGCTGCGGCGGCTCGACGCGCTCGGCGAGCGCCTCGCCCCTGGCGCCCGCGCGGCGACGCTGCCGCAGGATCGCCGCTGGCGCTTCACACCGGCGGTGGTCGCGGGCGAGGCGATCCCGGGCGGCGCGGTGCTGGGGAGGGTGCCCGAGACCGTCGCGATCGAGACGCGGGTGCTCGCGCCGCCGGATGCCGGCGGCACCGTCGAATGGATCGCGCCCGCCGGCGAGTACACCGTGGCCGAGCCGATCGGGGCGGTCGGCGGCCGCGAGCTGCGCCTCGCGCACCTGTGGCCGCTGCGGGAGCCGCGCCCCACCGGCCTGCGCCTGGAGGCCTCGGTGCCGCTGGGCACCGGCCAGCGCGCGCTCGACCTCATGTTCCCCGTCGCGCGCGGGTCGACGGCCGCCGTACCCGGCGGCTTCGGGACGGGCAAGACCGTGCTGCTGCAGCAGATCGCCAAGTGGTGCGACGCCGATGTGATCGTCTATGTGAGCTGCGGCGAGCGCGGCAACGAGCTGGCCGACGTGCTGCAGGAGATCTCGACGCTCGAGGACCCGCGCACCGGCCGCTCGCTGCTGGACCGCACCGTGCTGATCGCCAACACGTCGAACATGCCGCTGATGGCGCGCGAGCTCAGCGTGTACGCCGGGGTCACCGTCGCCGAGCTCTACCGCGACATGGGCTACGACGCTCTCGTCATCGCCGACTCGACCTCGCGCTGGGCCGAGGCCTTGCGCGAGATCGCCTCGCGCACCGGCGAGCTCCCGGCCGAGGAGGGCTACCCCTCCGGCCTCGCCTCGACGCTGGCCTCGTTCTATGAGCGCGCTGCCCGCGTGCAGACGCTCGCCGGAGGCACCGGCTCCGTCACCATCCTCGGCGCCGTGTCGCCACCGGGCGGCGACATGGCCGAGCCGGTGAGCGCCCACACCCGCCGCTGCGTGCGCAACGTCTGGTCGCTCGACCGCGACCTCGCCTACGCGCGCCACTATCCGGCCGTGAGCTGGACGCAGTCCTCGGCCCGCGACACCCGGCACGTCGCGCGCTGGCAGGCGGAGAACGGCGATCCGCAGTGGGGCGAGCGGCGCGCGCGGGCGATCCGCCTGCTCGCCGAGGGCGACCGCGTGCAAGCGGTCGCAGAGCTCGTGGGCGCCGCCTCCCTGCCCGATCCGGAGCGGGTCGTGCTGCTGACCGGGCGGCTGCTGCGCGAGGCGGTGTTGCAGCAGAGCGCGCTCAGCGAGAGCGACGCCTGGTCGTCACGCGGCAAGCAGGCGGCGCTGCTCGCCATGGTGCTCGCGCTGCACGATCGCGCGCTCGACCTCGTGCGCCGCGGCGTGCCGGCGGTCCGCATCGAGGAGCTCGACCTCTCGGCCGCGGCCCGCGCACGCGACCGGGTCGGCCCCGACGACGCCGCCGGCGTCACGGTCATCCGCGACCGGCTGCTCGCGGAGATGGAGGCGCTGGCGTGAGGGCGCCTATCGAGCACACGCGCCTCGACTCGATCCGCGGGCCGCTGGTCGTGGTCGGCGACGTCGAGGGCGTCGGCTGGGACGAGATCGCCGAGATCCGGATGGAGTCCGGCGAGGTCCGCCACGGCGTCGTGCTCGACGTCCATCGCGACCTGGCGGTGGTCGAGGTCTTCGAGGGCACGGACGGGATCGGCACCGCGGGCGAGCGCGTCGCGTTCTCGGGCTCGCCGATGCGCATCGCGGTCGGCGAGGGCTGGCTGGGACGGATCTGCAACGGGCGCGGCGAGCCGCTGGACGGCGGCCCGCCGATCGTCGGCGAGCAGACGCGCGCGGTCGTCGGCCAGCCGATCAACCCCGCCCGCCGGGCGCCGCCGAGCGAGGCCGTGCTGACGGGTATCTCGGCAATAGACGGCCTGGCGACCCTGGTCCGCGGCCAGAAGCTCCCGATCTTCTCGGTCGGCGGCCTGCCGCACCTCGAGCTCGCCGCGCAGGTCGCCGCGCAGGCGCACGCCGGCGACGAGCCGTTCGCCGTGATCTTCGCGGCGATCGGGATCACGCACGCCGACGCCGCCGAGGTCGGCGCGGCGCTGGCGATGCGCAGCGCCGGCGGCGAGCTCGTCGTGCTGCTCAACACCGCGCAGGATCCCGTCGTCGAGCGCGTCGTCACGCCGCTGATCGCGCTCACCATCGCCGAGCACCTGGCCTTCGAGCGCGATCGCCACGTGCTCGTGGTGATGGCGGACCTGACGAGCTACTGCGAGGCGCTGCGCGAGATCTCCGCGGCCCGCGGCGAGATCCCCTCGCGTCGCGGCTACCCCGGGCACCTCTACAGCGATCTCGCGGCGCTGCTCGAGCGCGCCGGGCGCATCGAGGGCCGGCCCGGATCGGTCACGCAGCTCCCCGTGCTGACCATGCCGGCCGGCGACATCAACCACCCCGTGCCGGACACCACCGGCTACATCACCGAGGGCCAGCTCGTCCTCTCCGCCGACCTGCATGCGCAGGGCCTCTATCCCCCGTTCGAGGCGCTGAGCTCGCTGTCACGGCTGATGCGCCTCGGCGCCGGTCCGCATCGCACGCGCGACGACCACCTCGAGCTGGCGGCGCAGCTCTACGCGCTGTCGGCAGAGGCACGCCGGGCGCGCGAGCTCGCCGAGGTGCTCGGAGACGACGCGCTATCGCCCGCCGAGCGGCGGCGCCTCGAGTTCGCGGACGCGATGGCCGCCGACTTCCTCGCCCAGGAGCGCGACGAGAACCGCTCGCTCGAGGAGACGCTGGAGCGCGGCTGGCGCGTCGTGTCGCGCCTGCCGCGCTCGGAGCTCAGCATGCTCTCCGACCGTGCCCTCGACGCCCACTACCGCGGCGAGGCGCGGTGAAGGTCCGCCACCCGCCCGGCCGCGCCGGGCGCCCCTGGCTCGCGCACCGGCTCGCCGTCGCGCAGCGCGGCGCCGAGTTGCTCGACGAGAAGCAGCGTGCGCTCGCCCGCGAGCGCCGGCGGCTGGCGCCCGAGGTCGCGGCGGCGCGAGCGGAGTGGGAAGACCGCGCGCGCGAGGCGGAGCGCTGGCTGGCGCGCGCCGTGACGCTGGGCGGCGAGCGCCAGCTCGCGCTCGCGCGGCTCGTGCCCGCCGCCGATCTGACGCTCCGCTGGCACAGCATCATCGGCGTCACGTGCCCGGTCGAGGCCGTCGTCGGCCCGCCGGCGTCCCCGGAGCGCGAGCTGTCGGCGTCAGGCGGCAGCGCGGCCCTGCTCGAAGCCACGGCGGCACACCGGCGTGCGCTTGCGGCGGCCGCGCGCCTGGCGGTCGCCGAGGGTGCGCTGCGCCGGATCGAGGTCGAGCTCCGTGCCACGGCGCTGCGCCGGAACGCGATCGAGCGCCGCTGGATCCCCGCTCACGCGGACGCGCTCGCCGCCCTGGAGCTCACGCTCGAGGAGCTCGAGCGCGAGGACGGCGCGCGGGTGCGGCGGGTGGCGGCCGGCTCAGCGCGAGCCGGCGACCCTCAAGGCGACGTCACTGACTGATGGAGAACGGTTGAAGATTGGCGCGGACCGGTGGAGGATTGGCGCGGTCCGAAAGGAGCGCGATGCGAGTCCAAGACGTGATGACGGTCGATGTGGCAACGGTGAACCCGGAGTCCTCGCTCAAGGATGTGGCCCGTGAGCTCTCTGGCCGTCGCATCTCGGGGATGCCCGTGGTCGATGGCGATGGGCGAGTCGTCGGTGTGATCTCCGAAGCAGACGTGCTGGCGAAGGAGGAGTCCGAGCCGGAGGCTGGGAGGGCGGCACGCGAGGTGATGACCTCGCCTGCCATCACGATCGAACCACATTGGCCTGTCGCGATCGCCGCGGACCGGATGATCGAAGCTGGGGTCAACCGGCTTCCGGTGGTGCAGCAGGGGCGCTTGGTCGGCATCGTGACGCGCGCCGATCTCGTCCGGGCGTTCGCGCGCTCCGACGAGCAGATCGCCGGCGACATCCGCGAGATGGTCGCCCTCCAGCAGGAGCTGTGGCGCGACCAGCAGCCGGTGGACGTGAGAATCGACGCCGGCGAGGTGACGCTGGCCGGTGAGGTGCGCCGCCGCGAGGAGGCGCTCGTCCTGCCCAAGATGGTCCAGACCGTGCCGGGCGTGGTCAGCGTCGGCTCGACGCTGACATGGTCGGAGGAGGACCGGCCGATCCCCGCCACGTAACCCGCCCGCGGCTGTTCACGTCTGCGGGAGCTGACCGAGCAGGCGCTGGTAGAGCGCGACGGTTTGCCGGCCGATCGCCGGCCACGCGAACTCCTGCTCGGCCCGGCGGCGACCGCACTCCCCCATGCGCTTTGCCAGCGCCGGGTCGCGGAGGAGGGTGTTGACGCGCTCGGCGAAGTCGGCGGCGAACGTCCGGGCGTCAGCCGGCTCGCTGGAATCGTCACCGGCGGTCTCGAAGGGCACCAGCAGCCCGGTCTCCCTGTCGACGACGACCTCCACGATGCCGCCGGTCGCCGTGGCGACGACCGCGGTCTCGCACGCCATCGCCTCGAGGTTCACGATCCCGAGCGGCTCGTAGACGGACGGGCAGGCGAAGACGGTGGCATGCGAGAGCAGCTGGACGACGTCGCGCTTCGGCAGCATCGCGTCGATCCAGTGGACACCGTCACGCCGCGCCCGCAGCCGCTCGACGCCGGCGGCGACGGCCGCGCCGATCTCGGGCGTGTCCGGAGCTCCCGCGCACAGCACGAGCTGTGCGACGGGATCGAAGTGCAGCGCCGCGCGAAGCAGGTGCTCGACGCCCTTCTGGCGCGTGATGCGACCGACGAACACCACGCTGGGCCGGTCCGGGTCGACACCGAGGCGCTCGAGCACGTCGATCCCGGCGTCGGGGGCGTATTCGGCGGTGTCGACACCGTTGTAGATGACCTCGACCCGCTCCGGCTCGATCGCCGGGTAGCAGCGGAGGATGTCCTCGCGCGTGCCGCGCGAGACAGCGATCACCGCGTCGGCCGCCTCGAGCCCGGTCCGCTCGCAGAAGCACGACAGCGCATAGCCTCCGCCGAGCTGCTGCGCCTTCCAGGGCCTCATTGGCTCGAGTGAATGCACCGTCGCGACGTGCGGGATGTCGAACAGCAGCTTGCCCAGGTGTCCGGCGAGGTTCGCGTACCAGGTATGGCTGTGCGCCACCTCCGTGGCGTCCAGGCCCGCGGCCATCACGAGATCGACCGACATCGCCCGAAGGGCCGCGAGATGCGGCGCCTCGCCCCCCAGCGCCTCCCACGGCCGATACGCCCGCGCGCTCGGGCGCTCGGCTCCCCAGCAGTGAACCTCGAGATCCACCAGCCGCGCGAGCTCGCGCGCGAGGTACTCGACGTGCACGCCCGCCCCGCCGTAGACCTCAGGCGGATACTCACGCGACAGCAGCGCAACGCGCACGCCGTCACCCTCGCACGAAAGCTCGCGCGTTTACTTCTTCGCTTCGTCCTGCCGGGTCAGCGTCTTGCCGGCGCTTTGCACGACGTGGCGGAGGAAGTCGTACTGCGTGTGGACGAGCCGATCGGCCATCTCCATCGCGGCGTCGACGACCTCCTGGCGCCTGGACGGCCGCTCACCGATCGCCGGCAGCGCCTCGTCGACGGTGTCGACGAACTTGCGCACCGCCTCGATCGCCGCGCGCTGACCTGATTCGAGCGACTTGAGCACCTCGTCGGACAGCTCGGAGGTGCGTTCGACCGGACTTACGTGCTCGTGCTGCTTGCGCTCCGCGGCGTGGCGCTTGCGAGTCGCCGCGCCCTTCCGCGCCGCCGCACTGCGTTGGGTCTTGGTCTCTGGCATGAGATACCCCTCCTTCGCGGGACAGGTGTCCCGCACTGGTTCCGACCTCGACCATAGGCGTGGCCGTCGGCGCTGCCATCGGTAGGAGAGCGCGGACCTGACCCGGGGCGAACCGTGCCGATCAGGCGGTCGCTGCGTACTTCCGCGCAGCGCCGGACCTCCGCGCCCAGCGCCGCTCCGCGGCGGACCTCAGGTCGGGCCAGTCGGCCGGCGGCCCCGGCGGGCGGGCGACGAGCTCCGCGATGCCCTTTGGCAGCTCGCGCAGGCGCTCCCCCACCGGCGACTCGCGCAGGTGCTCGGCGACGGTGCGCGCCGCGGTCTCGACGACCGCGTTGCGGCGCCCGCGGTTCATCAGGTTCGTCCCCATCGCGTCGAGGTCGTGCACGGTCGGCTGGATGAGCACGACCTCGGCGCCGGCGTCGCGAACGCGCGTCGCCTCGGAACCCAGCCGCCGACCCGATCCCTGGCGCAGCGAGAACGCCAGCCGCTCGCCAAGCGTGTGCGGCGCCGCCGCGTGGAGCGAGGACGTCGGGTTCAGGCAGATGACGAGATCCAGGCCGGCACCGGCGAGGACGTCGAGGTTCGACGTGGAATGCACGCCGCCGTCGACGTAGCGCCGGCCGCCGATGCGGACCGACCGGTAGAAGCCCGGGATCGCGCACGAGGCGGCCACGGCGTCAGCCAACTCCGCCACCGGCGCGCCGGGTGAGCCGAACGCCACGGGCTCGCCGGACACGAAGTCGACCGCGACCGGCCAGAAGTTGGGATGCGGCGCCCACCCGCGCGGGCAGGCAGCGCGAACGGTGTCGCGGATCGGCTCCGTCGAGACCGGCCCGTCCGGCAACACCCCCGCGATCAGCGACGCGGGCGAGTGCCGGTACGGCCGCGCCAGCGAGCCGAGCGCCAGGCGCCACGACCCGGGTCCCACGGCAGGCACACCGCGATGCAGGCGGATGCTCGCACCGGTCCACTGACCGGGCGGGCCCACCGCATCCCCGTTCGCGTGGGTGAGTCCGTCCAGGCCCTCCCCGGCGGAGTGCGCGACCATCAGCCAAGGCGGGACCCCACACGCCAGCAGCGCCCCGATGATCGACCCGGCCGACGTGCCGACGACATGGTCGGCGCTACCCGGATCCCAACCGCTCTCGGTCGCGATCGCGTGCAGCGCGCCCGACAGCCAGGCGGCGCCGAGGACCCCGCCCGCACCGAGCACGAGACCGACGCGGGGTTCCTGGCGCGCGGACATGATGCGACGCTATGACGGCCGGCCGGCACCGCCATCCGCAGCTCTCCACCGAACGGGACCGTACATTCCCTCGCCGGAGCGGCGACCATCAGCCCTCCAGGTACGTGTGACCTACCGACCAGCCGTCCCAGCGCTCGATGCGCCTTCGATCAGGCTCCAGGGCAACCCGTCGAGCGGCAGGATGCGGGTGAGCTCGAACCCTGCCTTCGCATAGAGCTCGCGGTACTCGGCGGCGGTTCGCTCGCGGCCGCCGACGATCGCGAGCATCTCCAGGTCCGTCGCCTTGACGAGCCGGTCGAGGTCCGGCGAAGCCGGTGTCTCCTCGCCGGAGGGGACGACCATCTCGATGACGAGCAATCGGCCACCGTCACGCATCGCAGCCCGACAGTTGGCGAGGATCCGGGTCGCTGATCGATCGTCCCAGTCGTGGAGGATCCACGAGAGCAGGTAGGCGTCGCCGCAGGCGGGGACAGCCACGAAGAAGTCGCCGGCGAGCGCTTCGGAGCGGTCGGCCAGGCCGGCGTCGGTCAGCCGGGTGCGGGCGCCGTCGATCACGCCGGGCAGATCGAATACGACGCCGTGCATGCGCGCGTTGGCCGCGAGCACCGCGCCGGCGAGGACGCCGTGACCGCCGCCGACATCGACGAGCCGCTGCACCGCGCTGAAGTCGTAGGTCCGCACGATCGCCGCGGCGATGGCGGAGGCAACCCGCGCCATCGACTCGTCGAACATCGCGGCGGCGTCGGGCTCGCGGGCAAGGTAGTCCCACAGCCCGCAGCCGTGCGCCTGGCGGAACCCGGGCTCGCCGGTACGGACACTGTGGGTGAGGTGCCCGTAGGCGCGCCACCGCCACTCCTCGGTGGACGCGATAGCGCCACGGCGCGCAGACCCGGGGACGTCGCTGCGCAACAGCTCTCCCAGCGCGGTCAGAGCGATCCGGCCGTCCTCGAGCCTGGTGAAGAGCCCGGCGTCTTCGAGCGCGCGCAGCACCCGCTCCAGCGAGAGCTGATCGGCCCCGACGCGAATGGCGAGCTCACTGCGGTTCCGCGGGACCGGCCGCCAGCGCGTCGGCGACCCCGAGCCTCGCGACCGCCCCGAGCGCTGCGCTGAGCTGATAGCCGCCGATCAGGCCTGCCATCCGCTGCCGCAGCTGCGCCTCGCCATCCCGCGTGCCGTCAGTCAACGACGTGCCTCCGCGCTCACCGCCCGATCGTAGGCTCCCCTCCGCCTGGCCGTCGGGGGACCCGCTCATGCGGCTTTCCCGCACGGCAACGGCGGTTGAGGTCCGATGACCGTGCACGGACCCGATCGTATGGTCGACGCAAAGGAGGCATACGAAGATGACTGGCCTCATTGCCGTGATCGCCGCCGCCGTCGTGCTGGTCCTGCTGGCCGCCGCGATCCGCGTGTTCAAGCAGTACGAGCGGGGTGTCTTGTTCCGGCTCGGCAAGCTCAAGGGCGGCCCCCGCGGGCCGGGGCTGGTCCTGATCATCCCCGTGATCGATCGCATCCACCGCGTGTCGCTGCGGATCGTCACGATGCCGATCCAGTCGCAGGGCATTATCACGCGCGACAACGTCAGCGTCGACATCGCAGCCGTCGCCTACTACCGCATCAAGGACGTCATCCGCTCGGTCGTCGCCATCGAGGACGTCGCCGCCGCCATCAACCAGATCGCGCAGACCACGCTGCGATCGGTCGTCGGCCAGCACACGCTGGACGAGACGCTGGCCGAGACCGAGCGGATCAACCTCCACATCCGCGAGATCCTCGATGTGCAGACCGAGGAATGGGGCGTGGAGGTCACGATGGTCGAGCTCAAGGACATCCAGCTCCCCGACACCATGAAGCGTGCGATGGCCAAGCAGGCCGAAGCCGAGCGAGACAAGCGGGCGAAGATCATCGCCGCCGAGGGTGAGGCGCTCGCCGCCGCTCAGCTCGGCAACGCCGCGGACGTCATGCTGGAGCATCCGCTCGCGCTGCAGCTGCGCAACCTGCAGACGCTGCTCGAGATCTCCGTCGACAAGAACTCGACGGTCGTCTTCCCGGCGCCGCTGATGAGCACGATCCAGGAACTCGGCACGTTCCTCGCCAACGAGAGCGAGCACGCCGCGGGTCTCAACGGCAGCGGGACCTGACCCACCGCGCCTGCGCACAGCCCATCTGGTCAGCGGTCGATGCGGCTGTCGCTCGTCCTGCTCGGACGAACCGCGTGCACGCGCGAGTACAGATCGTGCATGAGCACCCTGGCCGCGCCTTCAGCGCCCGCGTGCTGCACCGCGGCCTGGGTGGCCGCCTCGGCGTCGCCGTGTTCCGAGACGGGCTCCGCGTCCGCGTCTCGTCGCACGATCCAGCGTCCTCCGGGTCGTGGCTCGACATGCACGGGCGGGGCTGGACGACGAAATGGCACACGTTGATTGTGCGACGCGGGCGACGTGCTCGCATCCGCTCCGACTACGGCTTCTCAGCCGGGCGGCTTTCTAGCCTCAGGGCGTCGACCCCAAGAAGATCGACGCCAAGACGACCGACGGCGTGCTCGAGGTCATCATCCCGCTCCCGAAGGAAGCCGGTCACGAGCCGGTGACCATCAAGGCCAAGGCAGCCGCCTGACCGGGAGCATCCGGCCGCCGGCGACGGCGCGGTCGCCGCCGCCGGCTCGCCGGCCCGTCTGCGGACGGAGAACTGCCTGCCGCGAGGCAGCGCTCTCCAGGCGGGCGCGGTCGCCCGACGCTCGGGTCTATTACGGACCGGACAGTCGGAGGGCTCCCGATGGCAAGGGCGTCGCGGCGATCTAGGTTCGGATGAGAGCGATACGTGGGTCCCGACAGGGAGGTACGCGCCATGAGCCATCGCAACGACCTCAACCAGCTCAGCGCCCAGGCTGCCGATCGCGAGACCTGGCAGCAGGCCGTGGTCGACCTCCACGAGGCGTTTCAGATCGTCGGGGTCGTCCTTGACGACATCGAGCAGCGCGTGAGGGCTCTCGAAGCCGCCGCGCCGCCGGCCGAGCACGTGCCTTCATAACCGGACAGGACAACGAGACACACGGTGCCTGAGCCGGCGCGGCAGCGTGATCGCCGCGCCCACCCGGGAGCCACAATGACCACCCCCCGAGCACAACTCCGGATCTTCCACGACCGCCGCGACGCGGAGCGGGCGCTCGCGGCGGCCGTCAAGGCGCTCGAGCTCGAGGCGCCGGTGGTGCTCGGCCTCCCCCGCGGCGGCGTGCCCGTCGCGTACGAGGTCGCGCGCGTCGCAGCGTTATCGGCCGCGGCCGACGCCGGCGATCGCGTCCGCGCGGTGGTCTCCCGCGGCGGACGGCCCGACCTCGCCGCCGAGCGGCTACCCGAGGTCACCGCACCCGTGCTGCTGATCGTCGCGCGGCTCGCCGCCGGCTGGTTCACTCGCCACCTCGACCAGCAGCGAACCGCATGACGGCGGCGGGCGCGACCCGACCTTCAGGCCCTAGCGGTCACCGGAGGGCTGCGGTGTCTGCACGATCCGCGTGCCCTCGGCGGGGTAGTGGATGGACTCGTGCTCGTCGTCCCACCGGACGAGGTAGTGCTCGTGGTGCTCGCTCCCGAGCACCTCGACGATGCGGCCGGAGCGGGTGGGACCGCCGGCGAGGGAAGAAACGTGAATCCGGTCGCCCGGCCGACCGGGCTGGATCTTGGCGGGCATGTGGGCACGGCTCCTTTCGTGTTCAGGCGATCACACCGCCCGGAGGAGACAGGCGCATCGGGGGCGGCTCCCGGTTGCGGCTGCGGCAAACCACGGCCGCGCCGGTGCGCTCAAACGGGCGAGCGTGCGATTTCGCGGGTGTCGCGGAGCCCGTCCGCTTGAAGCAGCAGCTCACGGTTGTGCGCGCGAAGCGCCTCGACCGCGCGTCGCAGCGTGACGATCGCGTCGGTCGCGTGGCCCAGCGCCACGTCCTGGCGCTGTACGCGGATCTGGAGCCGACGTACCTCGGCAAGCAACTCGGCGCCGGAGCTCGCCCAGGCATCGGCGGGACCGGGAGACCCCTGCCTCGGCATCCGTGCCGCGGCAGGCGCTCCAGCCGTTCGTGTCGTCCGTGTACCGCCCTGACGGGGGTTGGACTGCGGGCGGCTTTGCGAATCGGCGGTCACGCTCCGCAGGCTACGGGCAGCGCGGTCGCCGTTCGGCTAGTCAGGCCCCTCCTATCGGCGGGTTGTCGTGCAGCGACCTGAGCCGGAAGCGCCGTTCCCGGCGCCGGAACGCTTCCGCTGGCTCGTCGAGAGCCTCCCCGGTCATGCGATCGCGATCTCCGGCGCAGACGGCCGCATCACGGACTGGAACCCCACCGCGGAGACCATCACCGGCTTCGGCGCGAAGGACGCGGTGGGCCGGCCGCTGGCATGGCTGGACGCGCAGGCCGAACCGGGGGCGGCACCGTCCACGGCGATGGCGGCCGGGGCGTTCGCCGAGTGGCGGCGGCGGTCGGACGGCCGGCGCTACTGGTGCGAGGGGACGCGGTTCCCGCTGACGGATCACGACGGGCGCGTACAGGGCCGCGCGGAGTGCTTCCGCGATGCCTCGCAGGCCAAGGCGAGGGAGCTCGCCTTGCGCGCGGCGGAGACGCGCTTCACGGCGACGCTGCGCAGCGGCCCCGTCCTTCTCACCAACCAGGACGCCGAGCTCCGCTACACCTGGGCGCCCATGGGTATCCCCGGCCGCGAGGCGACGGCGCCCGGGGAGCTGCTCGGTCGAACCGACGAGGAGCTCCTGCCCCCGGACGCGTCGGCGCTGGTGACCGCCGGCAAGCGCGCCGTGCTCGCCCAGGGGGAGCGCCTTCGGCTCGAGCTCGCGGTGCAGACCGGATCCGAGACGCGGCACTACGACCTCTCGATCGACCCGATGCACGACCTCGGCGGCGCGGAGTGCGGCGTCGCGTGCGTCGCGTTCGACGTCACCGAGCGCAAGCGCATCGAGGAGGACCTGCGGCGCAGCCGCGGCCGGCTCGCCGAAGCCGAGCACCTCGCTCGCATGGGGAGCTGGGAGTGGGACATCCCCGAGAACCGCTTGACGTGGTCCGACGGCCTGTTCGAGGTCTACGGCATCGACCCCGTCGGGTGGGAGCCGCGCTACGCGCGCAGCTCCGAGCGCGTGCACCCCGACGATCGCGAGCGCGTCGACGCGGCGGTCCAGCGCGCGCTGGAGACCGGTGGCGAGATCGACCTCGAGTACCGGATCGTCCGGCCCGACGGGCGCATCCGGCGCATCCACGGCCGGGCCGAGGTCATCTTCGACGCCGCCGGGACGCCGATCCGGCTCGCCGGCACCGCACAGGACGTCACCGAGGTGCGCGCCGCCGAGGCTGCGCTCGAGGAAACCGCGGCGGAGCTCGCCCGCCGCGCCGCCGCGCTGCACGACGTGACGCGCCTCGGCGCGCCGGCGCCGCCCGGCGTCGAGCACCGTCTCACCGCTCGGCAGCTCGAGATCCTCCGCCTGATCGCCGACGGCTACAGCAACGCCGAGATCGCCGGCCGGCTCTTCCTCACGGAAGGCACGATCAAGTGGCACGTGCGCCAGATCCTGCGCGCGCTCGGGGTCGCCAACCGGGCGCAGGCCGTCGCGCGCCTCCTCGCCGCCGACGGCAGCTAGCGGCCGGCGCTCAGCGAGCGCCGGCCGTGCGAGGCGGGGTACGACGTTCTGAGGTGGACTACGGAGCGCAGCGCGGACGCTTGCCGATGGCACGCGCCCGGCAGCGGCGTACGGTCGCCACATGACCGCGCTCGCCGACACGTTCCTCGTCCGCCGCGGGCACCGGCTGCCCGCCGCCGACCGCCCCGGCGCGGCGGCCTCGCCGCCGGCGCGCGTCGATGAGTCGATGTTGCCGGCGCCGAGCGTGGTGTCCGTGGAGCAGGTGGCCGAGGAGGCCCGCCGGCACTTCGCCCCCGGGCTCTCCTGCTCGCTGCCGGTCGTCGACCACGCGGGGCGCGCCGTCGGAGTCCTGCACGCTCACGACGTGGCCGCGCTGCCGCCGCTGGACCGGGCGAGCCGCCTGGTCGCCGGGCTCGTCGACCGCGACCCGGCTCTCCTCGCCCCCGCGGCCACCGACGCCGCCGAGGTGCTGGGCCGCGAGGCCGTGGTTCGGACCGGTTTCGCGATGGTGACCGACGGCCGCGGCCGGCTCGTCGGCGTCACCTCCCCACCCGAGCACGAGCAGGAGCAGGAGCAGGAGCAGCCATGCAACTCACCAGCGTTCGCATCGACAAGCCCGCCGACGCCAACCTGATCCTCGGCCAGGCGCACTTCGTCAAGACCGTCGAGGACGTCCATGAGGCCCTGGTGGGCAGCTCGCCACACCTGCGCTTCGGGCTCGCGTTCTGCGAGGCCTCCGGGGTCCGTCTCGTTCGCCGGTCCGGCAACGACGACGAGCTCGTCGAGGCCGCCACGCGCGCCGCGCTCGCCATCGGCGCCGGGCATTGCTTCGTCGTGCTGCTGCGCGAGGGGTTCCCGCTCAACGTCCTCAACCAGCTCAAGCTGGTGCCCGAGGTCTGCCGCCTCTACTGCGCGACGGCGAACGACCTCGAGGTCCTCGTCGGCGAGACCGCCCAGGGTCGCGGCATCCTCGGCGTCGTCGACGGAGAGCCGCCGCTCGGCGTCGAGACCGACGAGGATGTCCGCTCGCGGCACGATCTCCTGCGCTCGATCGGCTACAAGCTCTAGACCCTCGCAGCCGTCCGTAGTCGCCCCCGGCCGGAACCCGGTCCCCTGCGGATGAAACCGAGCCGCCGCTGGACGATCCTTAAGGCATGCTCGAGTGCACGTCGCCAGATCCCCACGTGGCTGCGCTGGACGCCCTCGTCGATCGGGGCGTGAAGGAAGGCGGGCTGAAGGAGTCCGACATCGAGAGCGTGGCCGAGCGGCTCGCGCTCGATGAGGCCGCGGTCGAGGGCCTGCGCGAGCGGCTCGGGGAGCGCGGCGTCGAGGTCGAGGACGACTGCGGGCGCCCCGCGCCCACGACGCAGTACGCGAACGGCGAACTGGTCCACTACACGGTCGACGGCCTCGAGCAGTTCCTCGCCGAGGCGGGCCGGCACACCCTGCTCACGCCGGCCGAGGAGATCGAGCTCGCCAAGCGCATCGAGCGCGGGGACCTCGCGGCGAAGGAGCGCCTGATCACGCACAACCTGCGCCTGGTGGTCTCGGTGGCGAAGCGCTATCCGGGCTCCGGGCTGTCGCTGCTCGACCTCATCCAGGAGGGGACGATCGGGCTGATCCGGGCGGCGGAGAAGTACGACTGGCGCAGGGGCTTCCGCTTCTCCACCTACGCGACGCTGTGGATCCGGCAGTCGATCGGGCGTGCGCTCTCCAACCAGGCCCGCACGATCCGCCTGCCTGCACACGTCGCGCAGCGCGAGCGCAAGCTCGCCCGCACCCGTACCGCCCTCAGCGCCGAGCTCGGCCGCAAGCCGACGATCGAGGAGGTGGCCGCGGCAGCCGACATCCCGCTCGAGCAGGCGCTGGCGCTCGAGAAGGCGCCCCGTGTCGTCACGAGCCTCGACCGGCCGGTCGGGGCGGACGCCGAGACCCCACTGAGCGACCTGTTCGCGGCGCCCGCCGCCGACATCGGCGAGGAAGTGGTCCTCAGCCTCAGCGGAGAGGTGGTCCGCCGGGCGGTGAGCGAGCTCGAGGACCCCGACCGCCAGGTGATCCGCCTCCGTTTCGGCATCGACGACGACGGCGAGCCCCAGACTCAGGCGGCGGTCAGCCGCCAGCTGGGCCTGGCCACAAGCGAGGTCCGCGCGATCGAGGAGCGCGCGCTGTCCGCCCTGGCGCGGCTGCGCGAGCTCGAGGCGCTCTCGGACGCGGCCTGACCGAAGGAGGAGCCATGCGCGACGTGACATCCCACCCAGCAGAGCCCACCCTCCGCGAGCAGGCCATCCACCTCGCGAGGCGGCTCGACCGGATCGCGGCGGGGGCCACCACGCTCCGCGCGCTGATCTTCGAGATCCGCCACGACGTCCCACCCGGGCCGATGGCGCCACTGCTCGACAATCTCGACCGCGACATCGTGCTCGCATCGCACGAGCTCGAGGAGCTGCGCGACCGCGCCGCGCGCGAGCTCGCCTCCCTACGCTGAAGTCCAGCGCGGCGATGGCGCATCACGTACGCTCGCGTCTCCCTCGAGCCAGGAGCGTCGGATGAGCAAACCGATCGTCGTCGGGTACGACCCCGAAACCTCCGACAGGGCCCCGGTCAACTTCGGTGTGGCCGCCGCCCGCTTCACAGGGGCGCCCCTCATCATCGCGTCGGCGTCGGCCGCGGCCAGCGACCGCCCGGCGGCAGGGCAGCACGATGAGGAGCTCGTCGTCGATGCCTCGGACGCGCTGGACGCGGCCAGGCGCGACCTGGAGCCCGAGGGAATCGCGGTCGTGTGTCGTGAGCTCCCCGCCACGAGCGCCGCGCACGCGCTGCACGAGCTGAGCGAGACCGAGGACGCCGGTCTGCTCGTCGTCGGCTCGACGCGACGGGGCGCGGTCGGGCGCGTGCTGCCGGGCTCGACGGCCCAGCGCCTCATGCACGGCGCGCCGTGCCCGCTCGCGATCGTGCCATCCGGCTGGGAGGCCGGTGAGGGGCTCCGCACGATCGGGGTCGCGTACGTCGACAGCGAGGAAGGGCTCGAGGCGCTGCGAGGCGGCTACGCGCTCGCTGCCCGCTCGGGCGCCGCGCTGCGCGTGCTGATGGCGGTCAAGGCCGGCCTCCTCATGTACGGGGAGACGGAGGCCCAGACCGCCGAGGTGCGGGGCAAGGAGTTCGACGAGGTCGAGGGCGAATTGCGGGTGCGTGCCGAGGCGGCGCTGCGGCGCGCGACCGACGCCCTCGGCGGCGACGTGCCGATCGAGACGGACGCGTTCGTCGAGGACCCCGCCGACGTCCTGGTCCGCGTCTCCGAGCACCTCGACCTGCTCGTCTGCGGCTCGCGCGGCTACGGACCGGTGCGGGCGGTGCTGCTGGGCGGCGTATCACGCCGCCTGACGGCCGAGGCGCGATGCCCGGTGATCGTGGTCCCGCGCGGCGTGGAGGCGTCACTCGAGGCGCTGATGGAGGAGTCGCCGGGCGCCATGGCCACCGGCTAGCGGCTCCATACGGTCACGGTCGGCGGGTCATCGCGGGCTAGCGACCACCGCGATCGCGGCAAGGAAGCCAAGTGCGATCCCCGCTGAACCGTGCGGAACGCCAGCGCCGCGGGCTCGCGCCGATCGCCGGTCACGCGGGCAGAGTCCGGCTGCGCTCCGCCACGTAGGCGACGCAGCCGCCGAGCGCCGCGACGGCCTCGTAATCGCGTTCCGGGACCTCGACCCCGGTCCGCTCCGCCACCCCGGCGAGGAAGGCGAGGCAGTCCATCGAGTCGAGGTCGAGTTGCTCCTGCAGCGGCACGGCGGGGTCGATCGTCGCCGGGTCGGCCTCCGGCGCGACGTCGGCGAGCGACGCCAGCACGGCGGCGCGGATGTCCTCGGTGGTCATAGCTCCTCCGGTCGTTGCAGGTGGCCGTCGATAGCGGCGAGGAAGAGGGCGCCGGCGTGCCCGTCGCTGACGCGGTGGTCGGCCGCGAGCGTCGCGACCACCAGCGGGCGCGCGCCGACCATCCCGCCCTCGGCCCACGGCCGCTCCTGGACCCGACCGAACCCGACGAGCGCGACCTGCGCAGCGTAGATCACGCCGAGCACGCTGGTGACGCCCTGATCGCCCAGGCTCGTGACCGTGATCGTCGGCTCCGAAAGCTCCGAGCCACGCAGGCCGCCGCGGCGGGTCCGCGCGACCAGGTCGCGCAGCGCGTCCATCAGCTCGGGCGGCGACAGCTGGTCGGCGTCGAGGATCGCCGGGGCGATCAGGCCGCCGCCCCGCATCGCGATCGCCACGCCGAGATGGACGTACTCGCTCGGGCGCCGGGCGCCGTCTGCGAAGAAGCCGTTGAAGTCGGGGAACTCGCGGGTGGCGCGGGCGGTCGCCGCCAGCAGCAGCGCGGCCGGGAGCAGCCGCTCGGCGATCGGGACCTCCGCGTTGTGGCGCTCCAGCCAGACGAGCGCGGCCGTCATGTCGACGTCCTGCGTGAGGTAGTAGTGCGGGATCTCGCGCTTGGAGCGCGCCATCAGCGAGGCGATCGTCTGCCGCATCGCCGCCTGGTGCGTGTCGGCGGGCGCGCGCGGAGCGGGCGGCACCGGCGCGGGCGGCCCCTCCGGGGGCGCGGGGTGCGGCGGGCGCTCGGGCGGCGCCGGGGCCGGTGGCCGCTCGGCGGCGCGCTCGACGTCCGCCTTGCAGATTGCCCCGTGCGGGCCGGTGCCCACGAGCGTCGACAAGTCGACGCCGAGCTGCTCGGCCATGCGGCGGGCGATCGGCGAGACGTGGAGGCGGCCGTTGCCGGCGGAGGCGGGCGGCGCGGGAGGAGCGGGCGGCGCGGGCACCGCCGGCGGCATCGTCGGCGGCGGCGCGGTGGGCGTGGCCACCAGGCTCGGCGCTTCCGCGCCCACGGTCGCGAGGACCGTTCCGACGGGCACGAGCTCGCCCTCCTCGACGAGCAGCTCGCCGATCACGCCGTCCTCGAAGATCTCCACGTCGATCTCCGCCTTGGACGTGTCGACGACGGCCACGATGTCGCCGCGGTGCACGATGTCGCCGGGTTTGACGAGCCACTCGACGAGCCGCCCCTGGGTCATGTCGGCCCCGAGCGACGGCATCCGGAACTCACCCACCGCCGCCCCCCATCGCGCGCACGGCGTCGGCGATGCCGGCGGCGCTCGGCAGCGCCGCCTGCTCGAGTTGCATGGCGTACGGGATCGGCACCTCGGCGCTGCAGACCCGCGCCACCGGCGCGTCGAGCTCGTAGAACGCCCCCTCCATGATGCGGGCGCTGATCTCGGCCGCGAAGCTGCCGGTCCGCCACATCTCGTCGACCACCACCGCCCGGTGCGTGCGCGCGACCGACGCGAGCACGGCCGCCTCATCGAGCGGGCGCAGGACGCGCAGGTCGAGGACCTCCGCCTCGACACCCTCTTCCGCGAGCGTCTCCGCGGCCTCGAGCGCCGTCCACACCGACGCGCCGTACGTGATCAGCGAGACATCGGATCCCGCGCGGCGCACGGCGGCGTGCTCGATGTCGACCGCCTCGACGGCGCCGAGCTCGCCCGGCATGTTGTACAGCGACCCGTGCTCGAAGATGACGACCGGGTTGGGGTCCTGGAGCGCCGGCCACAGCATCCCCTGGGCATCGCCGAGCGTGGCCGGTGTGAGCACCTTGAGCCCGGGCACGTGCGCGTACCAGCCCTCGAGGCTGTGGGAGTGCTGCGCGGCGAGCTGCCGGCCGGCGCCCGAGCACATGCGGATCACGAGCGGGATCTGGAACTGGCCGCCCGACATGTGCGGGATCGTCGCGGCGTTGTTGACGATCTGGTCGAGCGCAAGCAGGCTGAAGTTGACGGTCATGACCTCGACGATCGGGCGCATGCCGCCGAGTGCGGCGCCGATGCCCGCGCCCACGAACGCGGCCTCCGACAGCGGCGTGTCGCGGATCCGCTCAGGCCCGAACTCGTCGAGCAGCCCGCGGCTGACGCCGAACGCGCCGCCGTAGGGGCCGACGTCCTCGCCCATCAGGAACGCCCGCTCGTCGCGCTGGAGCGCGTCGCGGATGCCGGCGCGCAGCGCGTCGCGGTAGGTGAGCGGCGTGGGCGGAGCGGCCGAGCTCATGCGGCCGGCTCCTCGGCGTAGACGAAGCGCAGCAGGTCCTCGGGCGGCTCCAGCGTGCCGGCCTCGGCGAACGCGACGGCGGCGTCGACCACCTCCCCCACCTCGGCGTCGATGCGCTCGAGCTCGCCCTCCTCCAGCAGCCCGGTCGAGCGCATGTGCGCGGCGTGGAGATCGATCGGGTCGCGCTGCTTCCAGCGCTCGATCTCCTCCTTGGTGCGGTAGAGGTCGGGGTCGTACATCGAGTGCGCGCGGAAGCGGTAGGTCTGGAACTCCAGGAAGCACGGGCCTTCGCCGCCGCGGACCGCGAGCGCCGCACGGCGGGTGGCGGCCTCGACGGCCAGGACGTCCATGCCGTCGGCGGACCAGGCGGGGACCTCGTACGCCGCCGCCTTGAGCGCGAGGTCGGTCTCGGACTCCGAGCGCTCCAGCGCGGTGCCCATCGCGTAGCGGTTGTTCTCGCAGCAGAACAACACCGGCAGCCGCCACAGCGCGGCCAGGTTCATCGACTCGTGGAACTCGCCCTCGGCGATCGCGCCCTCGCCGAAGAAGCAGGCGGTCACGCGGTCGCGGCCGGAGAGCTTGTCGGCGAGCGCGAGCCCGACCGCGACCGGCAGCCCGCCGCCCACGATCGCGTTGCCGCCGTAGAAGCGCGTCGCCGCGTCGAAGAGGTGCATCGAGCCGCCGCGCCCGCCGCTGCAGCCCTCGACCTTGCCGAGCATCTCCGCCATGACCGCGCCGGGCTCGACGCCGCGCACCAGCGCATGGCCGTGCTCGCGGTAGGTCGCGACGATCGCGTCGGTGGGCTCGAGCGCCTGCATCGCGCCCACGGCGACCGCCTCCTCGCCGATGTAGAGATGGAGGAAGCCGCGGATCTTCGTCGCGCTGTAGAGCTCGACGCAGCGCTCCTCGAAGCGGCGCACGAGCAGCATCTGCCGCAGCAGCTCGAGCGCGTGCTCACGCGCGAGACCGGTCATTACCCGTTCTCGACGGTCGACACGTCGCCCTCGGGCAGGCCGAGCTCACGGGCGCGCAGGAGCCGGCGCATGATCTTGCCGCTGCGCGTGTGCGGGAGCGCGTCGCGGAACTCGATCTCCTTCGGCGCGACCGCGGCGCCGAGGCGGATGCGGGCGAAGCCGAGCAGCTCGCGGCGCAGCGCGTCGCTCGCCTCGTGGCCGTGGTGCAGCAGGACGAACGCCTTCACGCGCTCCCCCGCGATCGGGTCGGGGACGCCGATGACGCCGGCCTCGACGACGGCCGGGTGCTCCATCAGCGCGCTCTCGACCTCGGTCGGCCCGATCAGGTGCCCGGCCGACTTGATCACGTCGTCGCCGCGGCCGACGAACCAGTAGTAGCCGTCCGTGTCGCGGCGGACGAGGTCGCCGCTGAGATACCAGCCGCCGGCGAACGCCTTGCGATAGCGCGCTTCCTCGTGCAGGTAGCCGCGGAACATCGACGGCCAGCCGGCGCGCAGGATGAGCTCGCCCGCCACGTCCGGGTCTTCGATCAGGACGGGCGCGCCATCGCGGACGACGACCTTGCCGTCGGCGTCGCGTTCGGCGATCGCCGCCTCGATCCCGGGCAGCGGGCGCCCCATCGAGCCGGGCTTGATGTCCATCGCGGCGTAGTTGGCGACCATGATGCCGCCGGTCTCGGTCTGCCACCAGTTGTCGTGGATCGGCAGCCCGAGCGTCTGCTCGCCCCACAGCACCGCCTCCGGGTTCAGCGGCTCGCCGACGCTGGCGATGAAGCGCAGGGCGGGGAGCTCCTGCTCGCGCGCGAGCTCGGCGCCCGCGCGCATCAGCATGCGGATCGCGGTCGGGGCGGTGTACCAGACGGTCACCGCCTGCTCGGCCAAGGTCCGGTACCAGCGGCGTGCGTCGAAGTCGCGCTCGTCGACGATGCTCGTCACGCCATGCGTCAACGGCGCGACGATCCCGTAGGACGTGCCCGTGACCCAGCCCGGGTCGGCCGTGCACCAGAACACGTCGCCCGGGTGCAGGTCGAGCGCGATGGCGCCGGTGGCGTGATGGGCCACGACCGCCTCGTGCACGTGCAGCGCGCCCTTCGGGCTCCGGTCGTCCCGCTCGTGAAGTGCAGCAGCGCGGGCTCCTGCGGGTCGGTCGGCGCGAGCTCGAGCTCCGGGCTCTGCTCGGCCAGCAGCGCGCGCAGGTCGTACGCCCCGGGGATCGCGCCGATCGCCTCGGGCTCGCCCACCAGCAGCACGTACTCGAGCTCCGGCAGCCGCGCGAACACGGGCGCGACCTTGGTCCGGAACAACGCCGGGGTGGTGACAAGCACACGGCCGGAGCCGATGGCGAGGCGCTCGCGGACCGGCTCGGGGCCGAAGGCGGAGAACAGCGGCGAGAAGACGCAGCCGGCCTTGAGGGTGCCGAGCGCGGCGACGTAGAGCTCGGGGATGCGCCCGGTGAGAGCGAACACGCGGTCGCCGCGGCTCAGCCCCAGCGCGCGCAGGACGTGGGCGAAGCGGTTCGTGGAGGCGCGTAGATCGCCGTAGCTGATGTCAACCGTGTCCCCCGCTCGCCCGAGCCAGCGCAGCGCGACGGTGTCGCGCAGCGCACCGGCAGCGTGGCGGTCGACCGCCTCGTGCGCGATGTTGAGGCCGCGCCCGCCGGGCAGCCCGTCGAGCGCCTCGCGCGCCTGCTCCCAGGTGAACCTCGCGCGAGCCTGCTCGTAGTCGGTGAGGTTGGGGGCCACGACGCGCTCCGACGCCACCTTGCGGATCCGTCCTCCATGGGTCGGGAGCGCCGTGACCACGCGGTGATCCTCGCGGGCGGTCGGGGCGATGCCATCGGCCGCCTCCCGCGCACGCGCACGTAGCTTCTACGGATGACGCTACGGCAGGCACCCGTCGCGACCCGGGAGGCAGGCCCGTAGCCTCGGCCCATGGACACCATCCATCATGAAGACGCCCGGGACACCGCGGCGCTGACCCCGCTGGACCGTGAGTGGCTGCGGCGCCAGGGTCGCGCCGCCCGCCTGCTCGAGGCCCGCCAGCGCACGGCCGTGCGCGACCGGCGCCTGCCCCGGCGGAGCGGCGTCCGCGGGCGCTCTGGGCGCTCAGCGACGCCGTAGGCGCCCGCGCCGGCCGGACCGGCGCCGCAACCGCTTCGGCATCACCACGCCAAGCAGGCGCGGCGGCTTCGAACGCTCGAGCTGCCGCCGGGCGAGGAGACCGCCGAGTCCGGCCGCCGCCAGCGCGGCGGCGATCGCGCCCGGCGTAGCCCGCAGGCGCCCGTACTCCTCCTGGACGGCGGGCCACACGCGTTCGTCGATGTGCTCCGGCGCGTCGACCGTGACGGGCGCCAGGAAGGACACGTCGATGCGCCGCGGCTTCGGGATCGGGCCGAACCAGAGATGCGACGTGCCGAGGATCGCCGTCGGGACGATCGGCGCGCCGGTCTCGCGCGCCAGCCGTCCGGCCCCGTGGTGGGGCGAGCCGAGCGCGTCGGGCTCGTCGACACGCGTGCCCTCGGGGAACATGACGACCACGCCGCCGGCGCCGAGGATCGCGCGGGCGGTCTCGAGCGCGGAGGTGTCCCCCTGCCCGCGGTGCACCGGGAACGCCCCGAGGCGCGCGAGCAGCCACCCGAACGGCTTGCGGAACAGCTCCGCCTTGGCCATGAAGTGGACTCGGCGCTGCGTGGAGAGACCGACGAAGAAGGCATCGAGGAAGCTCTTGTGGTTCGCGGCGACGATCGCCGGCCCGTCCTCGGGGACGTGCTCCGCGCCCGTCGCGTGGAGCCGGAACCACGAGCGCAGGCCGAGCGATGCGAGCGCGTGCACGACCGCGTAGGGCCACCCCGGCTCGCGCGCGTACCGCGCGCTCACGCCTGGCTCGCCGCGAAGCGAACGACGTCCGTCTCGCTGAGCACGCCCTGCGGCATTGCTGCCGGCCCGGTGGTGACGAGCAGGTGCGTGACCCCGGGAGGGGACAGCGCCCGGATCGCGTCGGCGATCGACGCCGAGGGCAGGATCGGCGTCGGCAGCTCCGTCACCGCGTCGATGGCGGGCACGAACGGCGTGGCGTCGAGCAGCCGCGCGATCACGGTCCGGCTCGTGGCCCAGCCGGCCGGCGCGCGCCCTCCGGCCTCGACCACGAGCACCGCGTGCACGCCGTGGGCCGTCATCGCCTGGGCGACCTGGGTCAGGGACGCGTTGCCGGGGACCGACACCACGCCCGGGCGCATGATGCTGCGCACGCGGGTGCTGACCAGATCCACCGGCGTCGCCCTCATGGCCGCGAGACGCCGGCTCGAGCGCGCGGCCGCGTCTGCGACCGCAGCGCGTCGAGCGCGAGCGTCGTCCGCTCGTAGCCCCCGCGGATGAGGCCGGGCCAGCGACTGCGGTCGATGAACAGGTCGTAGAAGGCCGGGCCCCGCAGCAGCCGGTGGTCGGCGGCGTCGATGATCGTCAGGCGGTCGCCCATGGCTCGCCGGGTGCGGCGCGCGAGCTCGAGCTGGAAGCCCTGCTCGGCCTGGCGGCTGGCGGCGAGCACGCCCATCGGGCGGTTGTCCCAACCGGTGATGTCATCGGGTTCGAGCTGGGGCGGCAGCATGAAGTTGATGCCGAAGACGTGATCGAAGCCGCCGTCGCTGAGGATCGGCTCGGCCGGCAGCAGGTCGATGATGCCGCCGTCGACGTAGAGGTGGCCGCCGACCTCGACCGCCTCGATGAAGACCGGCAGCGCGATCGCGATCCGCACGAGCCGGCCGATCGTGAGATCGGGCGTGGAGTCGCTGCCGAAGTAGTCCACCCGGCCGCGGTCCATGTCGTAGACGATCGGGGCGATGGGGATCCCGAGCTCGCCCGCCGTCAGCGCCCCGAAGCGCCCGTCGAACGTGCGCTCGATCGCTGCCCCCTTGGCGAGCCCGGTGAACCCCTTCAGCGCCGCGACGGCGTACCGCGGCACCTTCCCCCACTGGATGTCGAGGTAGTCCTCGAGCCTCCAGCCAAGGGAGAAGTCGGCCATCTCCTGGGCGCTCAGTCCGGCCGCCCACATCGAGCCCCAGATCGTGCCGCCGGAGCAGGAGACGATCAGCTCCGGCTCGATGCCGGCCTCCTCGAACGCGCGGCGGACGCCGATCAGCGAGACGCAGGCGCCCGCCCCTCCCCCGGCGATCAGCGCGACGCGCTCGCCTTCGAAGCGCCGCAGCGGGCGCGGGTGGAAGTCCGGGAGGACGTCCGCGCTCACCGGCGCGCGCCGGTCCACGCCCGGAAGCGGGAACAGCGCGCGCCGGGCGCGCACCAGGAAGGACGGGTCGAGCGTGGCCTTGACGAGCTCTACACGCTCGCGCGCCCAGCCGAAGCCGAGGAGCACGTTGTAGAGGTCGAGGTCAGCGCGACCAGCCATACCGCCACGCTAGGCGAGACGGGCCGAGCCTCCATCCGTGCGTCCCCGCGCCCCATCGGCGTGGACTACCGACGCCGCCCGCTAGGGGTAGACGGTCTCGCCGGTCTCGCCGTCGACGACCGTGATCGCCGCGGCTGGGCACGACTCGGCGGCCCGGAGGATGAGGTCGTCGGGGCCGGTGCCGATCACGGTCGCGATGTCGTCGATGCGGAAGACGTCGGGCGCGACCGCCTCGCAGTCGCCGTGCGCCGCGCACGCGCCCCCGTCGATGTGCGGGACGTACGTCATGTCGCCAGCTCCTGTCTCTGGTGTTCGAGTCCGGCCTGGACGAGCCGCCGCATCGCCGGGAGCGCGCGCGGGCGCCCGACCAGCAGCGCGGCGACCGGTCGGCTCCGGCGCCGCCAGACGGCGGCGAAGTCGCGCGAGGTCACCGCGCCGTCGAGCTCGAAGGTCTCGCCGAGCGAGGCATGACCGACGTACTGGACGCGCAGCCCGTACTGGTCGCTCCAGAAGCTCGAGAGCGGCGCCGCGGCATCCGGGGCGCCGAGCATCGCGCGTGCGGCTGCGGCGCCCTTCCGGGCGGCGGCCTCCCAGTGCTCGCTGCGGCCGTGCGCGCCGGCGAGGGGGTCATACGGCCGGGCGACGTCGCCGGCCGCGAAGACGTCGGGGAGCGCAGTCCGGCCGGCCGGGTCACACTCGACGCCGCCGCCGCCGAGCCCACTGCCGGCCAGCCAGCCGTCGGCCGGCGTGACCCCGATTCCGCACAGCACAAGGTCGCAGGCCAACGTGTGGCCGTCGGCGGTGGCGACGCCCGTGATGCGGCCGCGGTGGTCACGGCGCGTGCCGACAGCGGTCACGCCGCACCGGAGATCGACGCCCTCCTCGCGGTGCAGGTCCGCGAACCACGACCCCAGCTCGTGGCCGAGCAGCCCGGTGAGCGGGGCATCCATGGCCTCGAGCACCGTGACCTCGACACCGAGCGCGCGCGCCGTCGCCGCCACCTCCTGGCCGATGAACCCCGCGCCGACGACGATCAGCCGCCTCCCGGGCCTCAGCGCGTCGCGCAGCCGTCCCGCGTCGGCCGCGGTGCGCAGGAGATGCGCGTTCGGTGCGCCGTCGAAGAGCGGGAGCGGCCGCGGCTCGGCTCCGGTCGCGATCAGCAGCCGGTCGTAGCCGAGCACCCCGCCATCGCACAGCTCGAGCTCATGCCGTTCGGCGTGCAGCGCCGCCGCGGCGCGGCCGAGCAGGAGCTCGACGCCGTGGTCGGCGTACCAGCCGGGCGGCCGGAGCGCGAGCGCCTCGGGGTCGAGCTCGCCGGCCAGGACCCCCTTCGAGAGCGGCGGGCGGTCGTAGGGCACGACGGGCTCGGCGCACACGAGCGTGATGCGGCCGCGGTGCCCGGCCCTGCGCAGCGTCTCGCAGCAGCGTTGCGCTGCGAGACCGCCTCCGGCGATGACGATGTGGGCGCTCATGCCACCGAGGGTGCCTGGCGCCGCGCCAAGCGCTGGGCAAGCCCCGGACAAGACTCGGCAAAACGACGGCGCCGCCGCCGGGCGGCGGCACCATCGAGCTGCCGCGACGTCAGCGGACGGTGAAGTCCGCGTGCTGGCCGGCCTTGTAGTGGCCGGGCAGGTTGCAGATCAGCGCGTAGTGGCCGGGCTTGAGCGGCAGGCTCAGCGTCTTGGCCTGGCCCGGCTGAAGGTCGCCGATCTCGCCGACGTTGCCTGCCTCGTCGGCCTCGGCGCCCTTGAGCAGGCTCCCGGCCGGCTTGGCGGTGCGAAGGACCACGAACTCGTGGGGGATCGCGCCCGAGTTGCGCACGTTGAACGTGACGCGCCCCGCCTTCCCGACCGCCGGTGACGGGGCGACCGAGTACTCCTTGAGCGTGACGCCGATGCGCGCGGCGGCAGCGGGCGCGGGCGCGGCGGCCGTGGGCGTCGCGGGCGCGGCCGGCTTGGACGCGGTCGACGTGTTGTCGAGCTTGGCGGCGATTGCGACCAGCTCGACCATCGCCAGGCACAGCGCGGCGACCGCGAAGATCATGAAGGCGCGGCCGGCCTTGCGGCCTTCGAGATTGCCGCGCTCCACGCGCTGCTCGATCCGGGCGAGGCGCGCCTCGATGCGCTCCTCGGCGGGACTGTCGGGGTCGACGGCGCGGATCGGTTCGTTGCTGGTCGTCGTGGTCGGCATGGTCGCCTCCTCGGAGTGGGATCCTCACCCATGCAACCAATGCCACAAGGCCGCGCCATCGGCCCTCCACCGCAGACGCGCTGCGGGGTTCCCACCACGAGCGGCGCGCCGCCCCGCAGCTTCGCGTGGCGGCGCGCCGGTGTTCCCCGAGGTCAGACCAGCATCATCCGCTTGCGAGCGCGGATCTCGGCCTGCATCTCGGTCAGGGCCTCCGGTGAGCGCTGGGCGAGGACGGCCGCGTGGCCGAACTCACGCAGGGCGTCGTCGGAGGCGTGCTCGAGGCGAGCCTGCATGTCATCCGCCTCGTCGCGGGCGCGAGCTCCCAGGTCCTTGCGCACCTTCTGGATGCGCTCGACGGCGGAGTCGATGCCGCCGCGTGCCTCCACCTGCGCCTGCTCGCGCGCGTGCGCGAGGTCATCCAGCGCGTGCTGGAGGTATTCCAGGGAGCTCTTCTCGGCCGGCTTGCGGGCCGGTGCCTTCTTGGCGGCGGCCGTCATGTCGTACCTCCTTGTCGGGGTACCTCCAGTCTCCGCCGCCCGCCGCGCCCCGGCATCCGATGCGGGGCACAGACCGCAACCGTACTTCCCCGGCGCATCGCCGCGGGACCGCCCCGATGGCGCGGGGCGCGGGCCCGCATAGCGTGGCATCGTGAGCACCCATCACGCCATGTCGACGGCCGACGCCGCCTGGTTGCGGATGGACCGGCCGACGAACCTGATGATCGTCAACAGCGTCCTGTGGTTCGACGAGCCCGTCGACTGGGAGCGCTGCAAGGCAGTCTTCCTCGACCGCATCGTCGCGCGCTTCGACCGCTTCCGCCAGCGCGCCGCGAATGGCCTCCCGCTGACGCCTCCGCACTGGGAGGACGACCCCGGCTTCGAGCCCGCCCTGCACTTCCACCACGTGGCGCTGCCCGCGCCGCACGACCGCGCGGCGCTCCAGGACTTCATCGGCGATCGCATCGCCACCCCGCTGGATCACTCCCGCCCGCTGTGGGAGGTCTACCTGATCGACGACTTCGGCTCAGGCTGCGCGATCCTCGTGCGCATCCACCACAGCATCGCGGACGGGATCGCGCTCGCGCAGGTGATGCTCACGCTCACCGACGGCGGCGAGCCCGGCCCGGGCATCGCCGAGACCGCACACAGCAACGGCAGCCGCCTGGGCTCGCTCGCGCACGCCGCCGGGGTCGCCGTCCACGAGGGCGTCGAGTCGCTCCTGCACCCGGAGCACGCCCGCACGCTCGCGGCCGGCGCGGCCGACGACGCACAGACGCTCGCCAAGCTGCTGCTCCCCGGCGCCGACCCCCAGACTGCGATCAAGGGCGAGCAGTCGGTCGCCCACCGCGTGGCCTGGTCCGCGCCCGTCCCGCTCTGGCGGGTCAAGCGCGCCGGCCGGGCCCACGGCGCGACCGTCAATGACGTGCTCATCGCCGCGGTCACCGCCGCGGTCGGCCGCCACCTCCGCGACCAGGGCGACGAGGTCGACGAGGTGCACGCGCTCGTGCCCTTCAACCTGCGCCCGCTCGACCGGCCGCTGCCGCGCGAGCTGGGCAACCGGTTCGGGCTCGTGCTGCTCGGGCTGCCCGTCGGCCTCGACGATCCGCCCGCGCGGCTGGCCGAGGTCAAGCGCCGGATGGACGCGATCAAGGACAGCCACGAGGGTGCGTTCGCCTACGGCATCCTCGGCCTGATGGGCCGCACCCCGCCTCAGCTGGAGGCTCGCCTGATCGACTTCTTCACCGCCAAGGGCTCGATGGTCCTCACCAACGTGCCCGGCCCACGGCGGAAGCTGGCCCTCGCCGGCACCCCGCTGGCCGGCGTCCTCGTGTGGGCGCCGTGCTCGGGCAGCGTCGGGATGAGCGTCAGCGTGTTCAGCTACGCCGGGAAGGTGACGGTCGGCTTCCTCACCGATGCCGGCCTCGTGCCCGACCCGCAGGCGCTCGCCGACGCGTTCCGCGACGAGCTGCTGGCCCTCGCCCGCGCCGCGTGACCGAGGAAGCCGTGGAGGTCCGGGCCGGCGCCGGTTTCCGGCAGCTCCGCCTCGATCTCGATCGTGCCGCGGTCGCGGCCGACGACATGCACGGGACCCGCGGCTTCGACCACGTCGAGCATGTCGCGGTTCTCGGCCAGCAGAAGCGCGGTGAACCGGGTGACCCCCTCCGCCCGCGCGCGGGAGGCGAGCAGGTCCAGCAGCGCGGTGCCGACGCCCCTGCCCTGCCACTCGTCGATCACGGTCACGGCCGCCTCGGCGGTGTCGGGGCGATCGGCGCGGCGGATGAAGCGGGCGATGCCGACCCCGTCGCCGGTCTCCAGGTCGAGGGCGGCGAGCGCCTCGTGGTCGTGGTGGTCGATCTCGGTGAGGTAGGTGAGGTCGCTCTGGCTGAGCTCCGCCATCGGTGCGAGGAATCGCTGGTATCGCGACTCGCTGCCGAGCCGCGCGAAGCCGGCCACCAGACGCTCACGGTCATCCGGCCGCACCGGGCGCACGAGGACCCGGGAGCCGTCGCGCAGAGCGACGGTGGTCCCGGAGTCGGCGGCGCCGGTCATGACTCGTAGAGCCGATCGATGCGCTCGTCGTAGTGCTCGTGGATGACGGGCCGCTTGACCTTCAGCGTCGGCGTCAGCTCACCGTCCGCCTGGGTCAGGTCGCGGTCGAGGATCTCGAAGCGCTTGATCTGCTCGATGCGGGCGAAGCGGGCGTTGACCGCGTCGACGTCCCGCTGGATCGCGGCGCGAACGCGCTCGTCCTGGGCCATCGTCGCGAGGTCGGCCGGGATGCCGAGCTGCTCGGCGAGCCGGGGCGCCTCGTCCGGATCGAGCGTCAGCAGCGCCACGAGATACGGGCGCCGGTCGCCGATCACGACCGCCTGGGAGATCCAGCGGGTCTCGCGCAGCGCGCTCTCGAGGTTCTCGGGCGAGATGTTCTTGCCGCTCGAGGTGATGATCAGGTCCTTCTTGCGGCCGGTGATGTGGAGGTAGCCGTCGCTGTCGATCTCGCCGAGGTCGCCCGAGCGCAGCCAGTGATCGGTCATCACGTCCTCGGTGGCGGCGGCGTCATGGTGGTAGCCCTGGAACACATGCGGGCCGGCCAGCAGGATCTCGCCGTCCTCCGCGATCGCCACCTCCGCCCCCTCGAGCGGCCGCCCGACGGAGCCGAAGCGCACCGCGCGCGGCGTGTTGAGCGTCGCCGCGGCGCACGTCTCGGTCATGCCGTAGCCCTCGAGCACCAGGACGCCGCAGGCGTCGAGGAACTCGAGCACCTCGCGGCCGATCGGCGCGGCGCCGCACATCGCCATCGCCAGGCGGTCGCCGAACACGCCCCGCACCTTGGAGAGCACGAGCCGGTCAGCCAGGCGATGGCGGGTGGCGGCCGTACGGGAGAGCGCCGTGCCCTCGCGCGCGGCGACGTTTGCCTGTGCGCCCTCGCGCAGCGCCCACTCGAACAGCGCGCGCTTGACCCGGCCCTGCCCGGCCACGCCATTGAGCACGCTCGCGTGGACCTTCTCGTAGATGCGCGGCACCGACGGGAAGTGCGTCGGCCGGATCTCGGCCAGCTCCTCGATGATCTTCGACGGATCGCCGCCCCAGAACGCCAGCGTGCCGCCGGCCTCGAGCGCCGCGTACTGGGCGACGCGGGCGAGCGAGTGTGCCAGCGGCAGGAACAGGTAGATGACCATCCCCTCAGGGAGCGCGAGCTCGCGGACGTACATCGCCGTGGTCGCGAGCAGGCTGGCGTGGGTCACGACGCAGCCCTTCGGCGGACCGGTGGTGCCGGACGTGTAGATGATCGTCGCGACGTCGTGCGGGCCGACGTGGGCGAGCCGCTCGGCGACGACGATCTCACCCGTCGCGGCGCCCCGCGCCCGCAGCTCCGCGAGCGTCACGGCGCCCGGCACGTCGCCCTCGAACACGATCACGTGCTCGAGCTCCGGGCAGCGCTCGCGCACCTGCGCGACCTTGGCGACCTGCGAGGCGTCCTCGCAGAAGACGGCCCGGACCCCCGCGTGGGCGAGGATGTACTCGCACTCCTCGGGCGAGTTGGTCTGGTAGATCGGGACGACCGTCGCCCCGGCGCTCAGCGCGCCGAAGTCGGCGAGCGTCCACTCCGGGCGCGTCCCGGCGAGGATGGCGACGTGGTCGCCGCGCTCGATCCCCAGATCGGCGAGGCCGCCCGCGATCTCGTGGCTCGCGCGGCCGAGCTCGGCGTAGGAGATCGGCTCCCGCCCGGGGGCGGTGAGGGCGTCGCCCTCCCGCCACAGCGCGGCGGAGAGGGCGATGCCGGCCACGGTGCCGGCGCCCGGGGGCGGCGCGACCATGGCGTGGATGGTGTCGGTATCGATGGTCATGACGCACCTCCCGGCGCGGTCGGCGGGATGGGGTGCGGTGCGGTCGGCCACCAGCTGCGCCGGCCGAGCAGATGCACGGCCGCGGGGAGCAATACGGGCCGCACGATCAGCGCGTCGAGCAGGACGGCGATGACGAGCCCGACCCCGAACTGGCGCACGTTGATCAGGTCGCTGAACATGAACGGCAGGGCGGCCGCGATCATCACCGCGGCAGCGCCGGTGGCGACTGCCGCCGTGCGCCGGAGCCCGAAGGCCAGCGCCGCGCGGGCATCGCCTGACTCGGCGAAGTGCTCGCGCGTGCGTGCCAGCAGCAGCACCTCGTAGGCGATCGAGATCCCGAAGATCGCCGCGAAGATGCCGATGATCGACATCGGGTCGAGGTAGCCGGGGCCGCCCATTAGCGGGTCGTCACCCCCGAACAGCAGCGTCATCGCGCCGAACGTCGCCAGGATGGTCAGGGCGTCGAACGCGACCGCCACCAGCGGCAGCGCGATCGTCCGCAGCCCGATCATCAGGACGAGCGCGACGGCGATCGAGAGCACGGCCACCACAACCGGGATGCGCGCGCTGGTCTCGTTCGTGAAGTCCGTCAGGTTGCCGGCCGGGCCACCGACGGCGACCTCGGTGCCGCTGGCCTTCGCGAACGCGGCGGACGACGTCTGGAGGTCGTCCCCGAGCTCCCGCGTGGTCTCTGTGTTGGCGGCCTGCCGCGGGACGACCACGATCTGGCCGGCGTTGCCGCCGCGATCGAGGTTGACCGCGAAGGAGGCCAGATCCTGGTTGGACGGCGAGGCGCCCTGGATGGCCGCGAGCACGAAGTACCCGGAGTCGAAGAGCCCCGGCGACTCACGCTGGAGCTGCTCGAGGTCCTTCGTCGACGGCAGCGCGCCGCGGAACTTCGCGACGCCGGCCTGGAGCTGGCCGAGCCCGCCGACGAGCTGCCCACTCGGGGCGACGCCGCCGGACAGGCCGGACTGCAGCGTGCCCGCTCCCGTGGTGAGCTGGCCGAGCCCGGATTCGAGCGCGGCCGCGCCGTCGTTGAGGGCGCCGAGGCCAGTGGTGAGCTGGCCGCCGCCGCTGTTGAGCTTCCCGATGCCGGCCGCGAGGTCGGCGTTGCCCTTGCGGAGCTTCGCGATGCCGCCCTGCAGATCGGTCGAGCCGGCGTAGAGCTGGTTCAGCCCGACGGACAGGTCGCCCACCTGCTTGGCCGCGATCGTCGACACGCCGGCGGCTCCAGCGAGCTTGGGCTGGACACCCCCGAGTGCAGACTGGACGCCGGCGGCTGACGTGCGGGCGGCGGTCAGCGCGCCGAGCGTTGCGGCGTAGCGCGGATCGGCCTTGCCCGCCGTCATCGACCGGAGCTGTGAGAGCGCCGTGTCGAGCTGGCCGGTGGTGGACTGCGCGGCGCTGCCCGTCGCCGTCACGATCGACGAGGCGGTGTTGACGTCCGCGGCGAGCTGCTTGAACACCGGCAGCCCGTCGTTGACCGGCTTGGCGGCCTTGCCGAGCCCGCCGGCGAGCTTCTCCGAGCCCGCGAGTGCCGCGGCCGAACCCTGCTTCAGCGCGGTCGCCCCGATCAGCGCGTCGTGCAGGCCGGCGGAGATCTTCAGTGCGCCGGCACGTGCCTGGCCGAGCCCGCCGTGGAGCTTGCCGGCGCCGGAGCCGGCCGTGCCGGAGCCCGCTTGCAGCTGGCCGGCGCCGTCAGCGGCGCTGGCGAGGCCCGAGCGCAGCTGGCTCGCGCCGTCGCCGGCCTGGCCGAGCCCCTTCTCGAGGCGGCCGAGGTCCTTCTTGCCGCCCTTGAGCAGCTTGGCGGAGCTCTTCAGCCCCTTGGGCAGCGCCTTGAGGTCCTTGCTCTGGGAGACGAAGGCTCCCGGGCCGACGACCGAGTCCACGCGCTTGTCACGCGCCAGGCTGCGCTGATAGGTCTGGACCTGCGCCAACAGCGAGGGTGCCGTGATCGGCTTCTTCGTCGAAACGACGACGATGCCGAACGGTGTGGGCCAGCCCGGGCCCATGACCGCGCTGACGCGCTCGAAGGACTGCCGCGCCAAGGTCGAGGCGGGCAGCATGGTCACGTCCGGCGGCCCGGTCTTCAGACCACTGACCGGCAGCGCGAGCGCGATCAGCGCCGCGGTGGCGATCGCCCCGGCGGGCACGGCCCAACGCGTGACCCAGCGCCCGCGGCCGACGAGCCAGTCCCAGCCGCGCTCGAGGAACCGCGGCGCGGGGAACGAGAACGCGTCGATGCGCGAGCCGAGCAGGGTCAGCACGGCCGGCATGACCACGACCGCCGCGCCGGTAGCGAGCGCCGAGCAGAGCAGCACGCCGATGCCGATCGACGTGAGGATCGGGGTCGGCGCGATCGCCGTGGCGAGGATGAGGGCGATGATCAGCGCGGTGCCGGAGAGCAGCACGGCCCGCCCGGCCGTCGTGACCACCCCGGCGGCGGCCATCCCCTCCTCGCGGAAGCGGTCGACGATCATCAGCGAGTAGCCGACGCCGAGCGCGAGCCCGGTGATCGACGCGAGCGCGACGGCGAGCGGGTCGGTCTCGATCACCTGCCCGAGCAGCGCCATCGCGCCGAACCCGGTGAGCGTCGTGACGGCGCCGAAGCCGGCGAGCACGAACGCGGCCACCGGCGTGCGGAGCCCGATCAGGAGCAGCACGAACAGCAGGCCGACCGCGATCAGCTCCGCTTGGCGCGTGGTGGAGATCGCCTCGTCCTTGAGCGCCCGGTCGAGCGTGGCCTGGCCCGTGATGTGGGCCTTGACCTGACCGGTGAGCACGCTGTCGACCGTGCGGTCGATCTGCGGCTGCACCGTTTCGACCATCTGCTTCTCCGTCTTGGCGACGGAGGCGACGATCATCGCCGCGTCAGGCCGCGGGCGCAGCGCCCGCCCCGACGCGCCCGTGCTCCAGGCGGACATCACGCGCGTGTCGCCTCGCTTGCTCAGCGCGACGACGAGCTTGGGCCCCTGGCGGTCCAGCTGCGCCGCCGGACCCTCCAGGAGGATCGGCACGAGCACGGAAGGACCGAACTCGGATTGAGACAGCGTCTGGGCGCGCGAGGACTCGCTGCCCGGCACGACGCTGATCGACGGGGACAGGCTGTCGCTCACCCCGAGCCCGATCAGCGAGAGGACCACCGCGAAGATGGCCCAGAAGGCGAGTGCGGCTCGTGGCCGCCTGATGGAGAGTCTGGCGAGGCGGATCATGATCGGGCTCCTCTAGTTGCCTGCGACGGCGGCAACGGGGGCCGCCTCAAGGGGTCTCACGACGCGGCGCGGGATGACGATCACCGGGCACGCGGCGAGGTGGATGACGGCCGAGGAGACGCTGCCGACCATCACACGGCTCAGCGGGCCGTGTGCGCGGGAGCCGCTGACGAGCAGGCCGAGGTCCTCGGTCTCGCGCCGCAGCGCGTGGACCGGATCCCCTTCGAGCACGCGGGTCTCCACCTCGATGCCGTCCTCGAGCTCCGAGGCCAGCAGCGCGAGCGCGGGCGCGACCGGCGCGTGATGGCGGATCGGCCGGCTCCAGCCGGACGGCTCGACGGTGATCAGGCGCAGCGTGGCGCCGGCGGCGCGTGCGAGCGCGAGGCCGGCGTCGACCGCCGCCTCGGACTCGGCCGAACCGTCGAAGGCGACGCCGACCACCGGCGGGTCGAGCGTTCCGAGGTCACGGAAGCCGCTCGGCGCGATGGCGAGCGCGCAGGGCGCACCCGCCGAGGCGGCCAGGGCGGCGTTGCCGAGCAGCGCCCGCCCGACCATGCCGTGATGCGGCGAGCCGAACACGATCAGCTCCGCGCCGCGGTCGCCGGCCAGGTCGTCGAGCCCGGCGGCCACCGACTCGCCGAACACGGGCCAGACCTCGAACGGCCGGTCGCCCAGGAACTCGGCGGCCGTCTCTCGGGTCTCCTGGATCGTTGCGTGGAAGGACGCTTGCAGTGCGCGCTCGGTGGCCTCGGTAGACCGGGTGTGCGGCAGCACACGCGCCACGAGGATGTCGGCGCCACGCAGGTCGGCGAGCAGCGCGCCGAGCACAATGCCGTCGGCTGCGGCCGGCGTTGCGTCGTAAGCAATGACGATCTTCGGTCGCATGACGGGCTCCTCGTTCTCTGGCCGGACACTCCGAACCTAAGGCCGATCCGAGGCGCTGCCATCCGTGCGGGCGTGCACGCCTCCTGCGGGTTCGCCGCGCGCCGTGGTGGGATGATGCGGCGATGCCCGAGCTCGGCGGCCATGACCTTCTGCGTGAATGGCAGGCGGCGATGCGCTCGCTCGCCGGCCACGCCGACGTGCCGCGGCAGCTGCTTGCGCCGCTGCAGCGGCAGGCCGAGCTGATGCAGGAGATCCTCGAGCGCGAGCGGCGGCTCCAGCGCGACGTCGTCAACCGCCTCCTCGGTCCCGCCGACGCGATCTTCGACCTCCTCGAGCAGAGCGGCGCGGCGCTCCACCAGCAGGCCGAGGCGCTCGAGGAGGCGGGCCGCGCGCTCGAGCAGACCGCGGCGCTCGTGAAGGCCCAGGCCGACCTCTTCGAGCGCACCGTCCGCACCATCCGCGAGCCGACCGAGCTCGCGAGGACGGCGGCCGGCGCCAAGCGCCGTGCCCCGCGCGCCAAGCGCCCGCGCTGAGTCCGTGGTTTCCCGCAAGCGGCTGCGGCGCCCTGCCGATGGTGCGCCCGCGCACGGCGCGTACCGTCGGAGCATGCCGTCACATACGTCGATCCCCGCCACCTCGGCGGCCGGTGGCGACGCTATCGCTGACCGCCGCCTGCACACGCCGGTGCGCGAGTTCATGCGGCCGGGCGTGATCGCGCTGTCGGAGGACGCTTCGCTCGGGCAGGCCGAGCGCGCGATGGTGCGCCACGGCGTCCACGCCGTCCTGCTGCTCGGCCGCACCGACGGACAACCCGTCGGCTGGGTCACCACACGCGGCGTGCTCCAGTGGCTCAACCGCGACCTCGGCCTCGTCCCCGCGCGACAGGGCATCACCGAGGCGGCGGTCTACATCGAGCCGGGCGCGACCGCGCTCGAGGCGGTCCAGGCGCTCGCTGACCCCGACGTCTCGCACCTGCTCGTCGCCCGTGCCCCCGGCGAAACGCCGCAGGGTGTCGTGGCCGACATCGACGTAATCGCGCTCTGCACGAGCGCCCGCCGCTGAGCGGAGGCGCTCTGCTCCGGCTCAGCGACTGCCTCGGGGCGGAGGTCACGGACGAGCACGGCCACCCCGTCGGGCGCCTCGCGGACGTCGCAGTCACGCTCGACGACGAACATCCGGCGGTGCGCTCGCTGATCGTCCGCGGCGCACGCCGTAGCGAGTCGGTCGTGGCGTGGGAGCGTGTGCGCACGTTCGAGCCGACCGGTGTGATCCTGGGGCCCGACGGTCGCTCGAGCATGTCCCCGGACGAGCTGCGGCTCGCGCGCGACGTGCTCGACGTGCAGGTCGTTGACGTCGCGGGAAGGCGAGTCCGCCGGGTCTCCGACGTGGAGCTCACCCGTACGGACGGCGGCCTGCGTGTGGTCGCGGTCGACGTCGGCTGGCCAGGGCTGGCGCGACGCCTCGGCGCCGCCCGGCTCTCCCGGGGGCGCGCGCCGGCCCACGACCTCGTCGACTGGCGCGACCTGCACGTCATGTCGGCCCGCGGCCACGGGCTCCAGCTGCGGACGACGAGCGCCGCGCTGCACCGGCTCACGCCCGGACAGCTGTCGGAGCTCGTCGCGGACCTGCCGCCGCAGCGAGCCGCGGAGGCACTCGACGCCGTCGGCTCGGAGCGCGCCGCCGCGGCCGTCAGCATCGTTCGCCCGGGCCTGGGCGGCCGGCTCGTCGGGGCTCTGCCGCCCGCGGCGGCCGTGCGCACCCTCGAGGCGATGCCGGTCGACGACGCCGTCGCGGTGCTGCGGCACCTCGATCACGACGCGCGCGACGCGCGGCTGGCCGCCATCCCCCCGGCACGCCGGGCCGAGCTCGAGGCGCTGCTCGCGCATCCGGCCGACACCGCCGGCGGACTCATGACGACCGACGTGCAGATCGCCGCGGCCGGCGAAGCGATCGACGAGATCGTCGCGCGCCTGCGTCGCGATCCGCCTCCGCTCGAAGGGCTGTTCACGGTCGTCGTGGTCGACGGTGACGGGCGGCTGGCCGGCGTCGTGCCGCCCAGCTCACTGATCCTCGGCAGCGCGGAGCCGGTCGACGCCCCGGTGGTCACCGCCGACACGCCGCTCGAGCGGCTGGGCGAGCTGTTCGCGCGCTACGACCTCGTGGCCGTCCCGGTCGTCGACGCCGAGCGGCGCCCGCTCGGCATCGTCGCGGTCGACGACGTGCTCGAGGAGGTGCTGCCGAAGCGGCTGCCGCACCACCGGCGCCGCTACCCGTGGACGCGGCGTGCGGCGCGCTAGCCGGCTCGCCGCCTTCGGGGCGGTGCTCGGCCCGGGACTGCTCGCGGGGCTCTCCGACGACGACCCGGCCGGGATCACGACCTACTCGATCCAGGGCGCCGATTATGGCTACGAGCTGCTGTGGGTCCTGGTCCTCGCGACGCTCGCGCTGGTGCTCTTCCACGAGCTCGGCGCGCGCATGGGCATCGCGACGGGCCAGGGGCTGATCGGGCTCGTGCGACAGCGCTACGGCGTGCGCTGGGGCGCGACCGCGCTGGTGGCGCTCGTGATCGCCAACGTGGGCACGATGTGCGCCGAGTTCGCCGGCGTCGCGGCGGCGCTGGACCTCGCGGGCGTCTCGCGCTACCTCAGCGTCCCGGTCGCCGCGGCCGGCGTCTCCCTGCTGGTGCTGCGCGGCGGGTTCAAGCGGGTCGAGCACGTGCTGCTCGCGCTCAGCGCCGTCTTCGTGAGCTATTTCGTCGCGGGCGTTCTCGCCCACCCCGACTGGGGCGCCGCGGCACGCGGCCTCGTCGTGCCCAGCATGCCGCTGACCCGCGAGGCGGTGCTCACGGTGGTCGCCACGATCGGTACCACGCTCGCCCCGTGGGGGCTGGCCTTCATCCAGTCCTACGCGGTCGACAAGCGGCTGACGCTGGCCCAGCTCCGCCTCGAGCGGGTCGACGTGATCGCCGGCGCGACGCTCACCGGGGTCATCGGCGCGTTCATCGTGATCGCGTGCGCCGCGACGCTGCACCAGTCGGGTACGTCGATCGACTCGGCGACCGACGCGGCGCGCGCGCTCGAGCCGCTCGCCGGCCACCTGGCCTCGGCCCTGTTCGCGGTCGGCCTGCTCGGCGCGGCGCTCCTGGCGGCTTCGGTGTTGCCGCTCTCGACCGCCTACTCCGTCTGCGAGGCGGTCGGCGCCGAGGCCGCGCTCGACGCCGCATGGCGCGACGCACGGCTCTTCTACCTCAGCTTCGGAGCCATCATCGGCGTCTCGGCCGCGATCGTGCTGGTACCCGGCGCGCCGCTGATCCACATCCTGTTCCTCACGCAGGCGCTCAACGCCGTCCTGCTGCTGCCGCTGCTGTGGTTCGTCCACGGCATCGCGCGTGACCGCGAGCTGATGGGCGACGCGGTCCTCGGCCGTACGGGCACGCTGGCGTCGCTGGCCGTGATCGCGCTCATCACCGTCTCCGTGACGCTGCTGCTCGCCCTTTCGCTCTAGCCGGCGGCCCGGCTTTGGGTGAGGCGCTCGGCCGGCAGGACTGTCGTTCCCCGCTCGCCGCGCAGGATCGCACCCGCGTCGGCGAGCGCTCCGATGCCCGCGAGCCCACCGGTGGCGTCCGCGAAGCGGCACGCGGCCTCGATCTTCGGGCCCATCGAGCCCTGCGCGAACGAGAGGCTCCGCAGCTGCTCCGGCGTGGCCTGGCGGATGTCGCGCGCCTGCGGCGTGCCCCAGTCCGTCTGCACGGCCGGCACGTCGGTCAGCAGCAACAGCGCGTCGGCATGCAGGCCCCGGGCGAGCAGCGCGGCGGCGAGGTCCTTGTCGATGACCGCCTCCACGCCGCGCAGCCTCCCGTCGCGATCGACGACGACGGGGATGCCCCCGCCGCCGACGCAGATGACGAGGACGCGGGTCATGGCCAGCAGCCTCAGGGTGTGCAGCTCGACGATCGAGCGCGGCTCGGGCGACGCGACGACCCGGCGGTAGTGCGGGCCGTCGGGAGCGATCGACCAGCCACGCTCGGCGGCGAGCCGCTCGGCGGTCGCGCGGTCGTAGACCGGGCCGATCGGCTTCGTCGGGTGGGCGAAGGCCGGGTCGTCGACGTCGACGATCACCTGGGTGAGCAGCGTCGCCACCGGCCGCCCGCCGAGCGCGTTGACGAGCTCCTGGTCGAGCAGGTAGCCGATCTGGCCCTCGCTCTCCGCGCCGAGCACGTCGAGCGGGTAGGGCGCGACCGCGTCGTACGCGTCGCCCTGCAGTGCGAGCAGCCCGACCTGCGGGCCGTTGCCGTGCGTGACGATCACCTCGTGCTCAGCGGCGAGCTCGGCGATGGCGGCCACCGCGGTTGCCACGTTGCGGCGCTGGGCCTCGGCTTCGGCGGGCTCGCCCCGCCGCAGCAGGGCGTTGCCGCCGAGCGCGATCACGATCCGCATGGCCGATCACTCCCACTCGCCGGTGGTGAGGGCGTAGATGACCGCCTGCTCGGTGGGCAGGCGGTTGGCGGCCTGCTCGAACACCAGCGACTGCGGGCCGTCGATGACCTCGGCGGCGACCTCCTGGCCGCGGTGCGCGGGCAGGCAGTGCATGAACACGGCATCGTCGGCCGCCTGCGCCATCAGCTGCGGCGTGACCTGGTAGTGCGCCAGCTCGGCGAGCCGGCGCTCCTGCTCGGCCTCGTCGCCCATCGAGACCCAGACGTCCGTGTAGACGGCGTGGGCGCCCTCGACCGCTTCGTGCGGGTCATAGACGACGCGGACGCTGCCGCCGTTCTCGCGCGCCGAGCGCTCGGCACCCTCCACGATCTCCGGGTCGGGCTCGTATCCTGGCGCACAGGCGATGCGGATGTCCATCGTCGCCAGCGCGCCGGCCTCCATCAGCGAGTGCGCGACGTTGTTGCCGTCGCCGATGTAGGCGAGCGTGACGCCTTCGAGCTGGCCGTAGTGCTCGCGCAGCGTCAGCAGGTCGGCGAGCGCCTGGCACGGGTGGTGCTCGTCGGTGAGCGCGTTGATGACGGGCGCCGTCGAGGCCGCCGCGATCGCGTCGACCTCCGCCTGCGCGAACGTGCGGACGACGATCGCGCCGCAGTAGGAGGACAGCACCCGTGCCGTGTCGGCGATCGGCTCGCCGCGGCCGAGCTGGAGCTCGTCGGGGCGGAGCATGATCGGCAGCGCGCCGAGCCGGTGCACGGCCGCCTCGAGGGAGACCCGCGTCCGCGTCGACGGCTTCGAGAAGTAGCACGCGATCGACTGGCTGCGCAGGGTCGTGCGCCAGGCGCCAGGCCGTCGCTTCATCGCAGCGGCGAGGTCGAGCAGCTCGATCAGCTCGCCCGGCCGCAGGTCGGAGATGCGGAGCAGGTGCTCCGTGTGGGCGGTGCCGAGGGTGGTCATGTGAGGTCTCCGCGTTCGATGGGGCAGGACATGCAGCGGGGACCGCCGCGACCACGACCGAGCTCGAAGCCGGCGATCGTGATCACCTCGATCCCCTCGCGGCGCAGCCGCGTGTTGGTGTCGACGTTGCGCTCGTAGGCGACGACGACGCCCGGCGCCACGGCGAGGACGTTGTTGCCGTCGTCCCACTGCTCGCGCTGGGCCTCGTAGCGGTCGCCGCCCGTCTCGAACAGCCGCAGCTCCGGGACGTCGAGCGCGGTCGCGATCGCGGCGAACAGATCGTCCTCGCGCTCGGCGGTGATGCCCGAGGCGGAGGGCCGCAGCGACCAGCCGACGAGCGAGCGGCGGACGTCGGGGTAGATCGTGAACGCGTCGCGATCGACCATCGTCATCACGGTGTCGAGGTGCATCGTCGAGCGCTGGGCCGGCATGTCGACGGCGATCACCTGGCGTGCCGAGCCGGCCTCGAACAGGGCGTGAGCGAGGCGCTCGACGCCGGCGGGCCGAGTGCGCTCGCCCATGCCGACGAGCACGCAGCCTCCTCCGATGACGAGGACGTCGCCGCCCTCGAGCCGCGCGGGCCCGTCGATCTCGTCGCTCCACACGTGCCCCGGCCGTGCGAACAGCGGATGGTGTCGGTAGATCGCGTCGTAGTGCACCGACTCCCGCCGGCGCGCCGCCATCGCCATCGCATTGATCGACACGCCGTCGTAGATCCAGGCCGACGTGTCGCGCGTGAACAGGTGGTTGGGCAGCGGCGCGAGCACGAAGCCGTCGAGCGCGGGGACCTCGGCCGGCAGCGCCGTGGAGCGGAACGGCAGCTCGTCGTCGGTGATGCCGCCGATCAGCCGGGCCGCCAGGTCGGCGGGGTCGATGCACTCGAGCCACTCGCGCACCTCGCCCGACAGGCTCGGCCCCAGATCGACGGCCTCCAGCGTGCGGGTCAGCACCTCGGCGCGCACCGCGTCCTCGCGCAGCACGTCGGCGAGCAGCCGCTCGAGGTAGAGCACCTCGACGCCCCGATCGGCGAGCGCGTCCGCGAACGCGTCGTGCTCCTGGCGGGCGCGGCGGACCCAGAGGACGTCGTCGAACAGCAGCGCGTCCTTGTTGTGCGGCGTGAGCCGCTTGAGCTCCAGGTCGGGGCGGTGCAGGATGACGCGCCGCAGCACCCCGACCTCGGAGCCCACGTACAAGCGGGTGGCGACCTCAGCGCGCATCGCCGGCTCCCACGAGGACCTTCGGCTCCTCGGTCACCGGCTCCGGGGGGAGCGGCAGAACGGGAGCGTGTCGTGCCTGCCACCAGCGCATCCCGATGTAGACGGGGATGCCGGCCAGCAGGAGCACGAAGCCCTTGGTCACGATGTCCTGGCCGGCGCCGGCGATCGCCCACACGCTGTAGGCGAACGCGAGCCCGGCGACGACGACGTCGCGGACCAGGTGCTTCGGGTTGAACTCCTCACCCTCGACCAGCCACAGGTACGCCTGGGCCGCCGCCGAGAAGGCGTACGGGACCAGCGTGGTCAGCGTGGCCAAGAGGATCACGAAGGTGAAGGCGTCGACCAGCCCCTTCGTGTAGTTCATGAGCATCAGCGCGGTCACGAGAACCGACGACACGACCAGCCCGAAGACCGGCGTGTTGCGCTTGCCGGACACGCGTGCGAACGGCGCCGGGAACATGCCGTCCTGGGCGGCCGCCAGCGGCACGCGACCCTGGATGAGGATCCAGCCGTTGAGCGCGCCGAAGGTCGAGACCAGCGCGACCAACGCGATGACCTTGTCCCAGCCGCCACCGAAGATCTGCCCGGCGGCGTCCGCGAACGGGCTCGTCGACGCGGCCAGCTCGTGCGTCGGGATGATGCCCATGATCGAGACCGTCGCGACGATGTAGACGACCGTCGCGAGGACCGTGCCGAGGATCGTCGCGCGCGGAATCGTGCGTTCCGGATCCTTGACCTCCTCAGCCGGAACGGTCGCCGACTCGAGGCCGATGAAGGCCCACAGCGTCAGCGCCGCGGTCGAGGACAGCAGCCCGATGCTCGTGCCGTGCGGGCTGAACGGCGTGTAGTTGCCGCCGTGGACGAAGAACAGCCCGACGATGCCGATCACGGCGAGCGGGACGAACTTCAGGATGGTGGTGACCAGCTGGACGCCGCCGCTCTCACGTGCGCCCATGACGTTGATCGCAGTGACGAGCCAGATGACGCCGATCCCGACGAGCGCGCCGAGCAGCTTCTCGGTGCCGACCTGCGGCCAGAACACGGCGAGATAGCCGACGAACGCGACGGCGATCGCCGCGTTGCCCGCCCACGCCGCGATCCAGTAGCCCCACGCGGTCTGGAAGCCGATGAAGTCGCCGAAGGCGCGCTTCGCGTAGGCGTACGGTCCGCCCGTGCGCGGGAGCGCACGACCGAGGCCGGCGAACACGAGCGCCAGCAGGATCGCGCCGGCGCCGGTGAAGACCCACCCGAACATCGAGATCGGGCCCGCGGTACCGGCCAGCGAGGCCGGAAGAAGGAAGACGCCCGACCCGATCATGTTGCCGACGACAAGCGCCGTCGCCATCCAAAGACCCATCGAGCGCTTGAGCTTTGTATTGCGCATGGTGGACCCCTTCTTGGGTTGCCTCGATCGTCCCGTCGGCCGGCGGGAGTGCCATCGGGAGGGAGCCGTCGCGGTGCTGCGGCTCTCTACGGGGCTAGGCGACCGCGGTCAGGGCGCGCCGGCGATGCGGCCGGCGGCGGCTCGAGTGGTGCGCCCGGCGCCGGACCTCGCCGGCGACGGGGTCGCACGGATAGCTCTCCGGGCGCGGACCGCCGCGGGCGACGTACATCCAGGCCGCGCTGTGCGACTCGCCGGGCAGCACCTCGACGGTGCGGAAGCCGGAGCGGTAGATGGTCGGCGACGAGAACATGGTTCGAGTCTCGAACGCCGCGACCGCCGGCGCATCCGGGTTCGGCACGCAAGCGGTCGCGGGTTTCCCGCAGCTCAGGCGCGGGCCGCGGCGAGCGCGCCGCGCGCGGCGGTGAGCGGCCGCAGCGTGCGGAAGGCGGCCATCGCGCCCGCGAGACCGAGCAGCGCGTTGACCAACGTGACGCCGGCCTGCATGGCGACGGAGAAAGAGACGACGGCCGCGGCGGAGGCGGTCTGGCTGAACGCCAGCGCGACCAGGACCTGCTGCGTGCCGGCGCCGCCGGGCGTCAGCGGGACGAGCGTCGAGGCGCCGCAGAGGATCATCACCACCGCCGCGGTGGGCACCGACGCGGGGAGCCCGAAGCCGGCGAGCAGGCACATGATCACGCCGACCCGGCACGCCCAGGCCGCGCTCTGCACCAGCGCCACGCGGTGCAGGTAGCGGGCCGGCGTGCGCAGGATCGCCCCGCCCTGGCGCAGCTTGCTCCACAGCGCCCGCACGCGCCTGCGCGCGCGGCCGGCGAGCAGCCGGCCGGCGACGGCGAGCACGACGACGACGCCGAGCGCGAACGGCCAGGCACCCGCGAGGGACGGCAGCTGGATCGGCACCAGGCCGGCGGCCGCCACGATCAGCACGAGCACCGTCGCCATGACCATGTCGAAGAGGACGAGGATCGACATCGTCGACGCGATCGTCGCGACGTTCGACCCGGGGATCGCGGCGCGGAGGAGCCCGACCTTGGCGGCGTCGCCGCCGCGCGCCGGCGCGACCGCGTTGAGCGCCACACCCGACGCGTAGGCGGCGGCCACCGGGAGCAGGCGCAGCCGCCGCTCGGGATAGGCCGCGGCGAGCACGTTGCGCCACGCCACCGAGCGCAGCGCGTGGTTGGTCACGTGCAGGACCAGCGCCAGCGCGGCAAGCCGCGGATCGACGCTGCCGAGGCGGTCGGTCACCGAGTCGAGGCCACCCAGCGCGGTGTCGAGCGAGAGGGTCATGCGATCTCGAGGCGCTCGGTGATGACGCCGTCGACGCCCCAGTCCGCCAGCCGGCGCGCCTCGTCCGCGGTCGAGACCGGCCAGGTCATGACGATCTCCGCACGCGAGCGCAGGTCGGCGACCGTCGCCGGGTCGAGCAGCTCGCGATGGATCGACACGCCGTCGAGCTGCCGCCCCGCGAAGCGGCGCCGCAGCGCGCGCAGCTGGCGCCGACTCCCGACGGAGTGCACGATGCGGACGCCGGGAAGCTCCCGGAGCGGCTCCAGCAACCGCCAGTTCCGCGCGCAGATCGTCACGCGCTCCCGCCGCGCGGCGGCGAGCGCCTCGGCCACGCGCCGCGGGAGGCGGGGATCCTGGCCCTTGAGGTCGAGCATCAGCTCCGTGCCGGGCGCGGCGGCCTCGAGCAGCACGGGCAGCTCGAGCCTGGGCCGCCAGCCGGGCGCGAGCCGCCAGCGGTCCCACAGCAGCGGTAGCGGCCCGAGCGTCTTGAGGTGGCGGACCTCGACGCGGCCGCGCCGCAGGTGGAGATCAGCCTCGACGAGCCGCGGTGCGAGCGCTTCCGCGCGTCGCAGGATGCCCAGATCGTTGCCGGCGCGGTGGGCCACGATGAACGGCTGGGACATGTCGATTGACTCTACTCGCGCCGTTTGCGTGCTTTTCGTGCCAGGTGACGAGGAGCAGCGCGGTGACGACCACGCCGGCACCCGCGAAGACGTCGAGCACGAAGTGGTTGGCGGTGGCCACGACCGAGAACGCCATCGCCATCGGCATCAGCACCGCGAACGCGCGCAGCGCCACGTTGCGGCTGACCCGGAACAGCTCGATCCCCAGCAGCAGGTTCCAGCCGGCGTGGAAGCTCGGCATCGCCGCGTACTCGTTGATGAACGACGGCGGGAGCGCCTTCCGGTAGCCCTCCGCGTGCAGCGTCACCGTGTCGAGCAGGCCGACCGGCGCGAGCCGCGGTGGCGCGACCGGGAAGAGTGCGAAGACCACGAGCCCGAACCCGCCCGACAGCAGGATCACGGTGCGCAGCCTGCGGTACTCCTCCGGGCCCAGGTGGTAGAGCAGGAAGCCGCCGGCGATCAGCACCGGCCAGTGGCCCCAGATGTAGATCGCGTTGGCGGCGTCGACGAGCGCGCGCTCGCCGACCACGAAGCCCTGCACCGCGTCCTCCCAGTCGAGGTCGATGTGGCGCTCGAAGCGCAGCACCTCGACCGCGTGGCGCATCGCGCTGGGAACGCTGCCCTCGGTGAGCGCGCGGACCCCGAAGTAGGTCGCGTAGGCGAGGGCGAACACGGCCAGCTCGAACCAACCCGGATGTGCACGGCGAAGCGTCCGCATGGTTCGAACCTATGCCGCCGCCCCTGCCCACCGCATCAGGCCAGGGACCGGGTCTCCTCCGTGGTTCGCCGTAGCCTCCTGCGAGCAATCCGCGCTTGCGCTCGGGGCTCGCACTCGGCAGTGTGCTCAGACATGCCCGACGCAATCGACCGTGCGGGGCTCGACCAGCTGTTCGGCGCGCTGCAGCGGCGCGGCTACACGCTCGTCGGTCCGATGGTGCGCGACCGCGCGATCGTGCTCGACGAGCTCGACTCGACCGCTGACCTGCCCGCAGGCTGGACCGACGTGCAGGAGGGCGGCACGTACCGGCTCGCACGCCGCGACGACGACGCCCTGTTCGGCCACAACGCCGGGCCGAACTCGTGGAAGAGCTTCCTGTTCCCCTCCGAGATGCGGATCTGGACGGCGCGCCAGTCCGCCGACGGCGACCTCGAGGTGACCGAGGACGACACCCCTCCCCCGCGCTACGCGTTCATCGGCGCCCGCTCCTGCGACCTGCACGCGATCGCCGTCCAGGACCGCGTCTTCATGGAGGGCGGCTACGTCGACCAGGACTACCGCGCCCGCCGCGAGGGCGCCTTCATCGTCGCGGTCAACTGCGGCCAGGCCGCCGCGACCTGCTTCTGCGTCTCGATGGACACGGGCCCGAAGGCGACCAGCGGCTTCGACCTGGCGCTCACCGAGGTCGGCGCGACCTTCACCGTCGAGGTCGGCAGCGAGCTGGGCGCCGAGGTGCTCGCCGAGCTGGAGCACCGCGAGGCGCAGGCGGCGGAGCTGGCGGCCGCGGAGCGCGCGATCGAGAACGCCGCCGCCGGCCAGACGCGCGCGATCGAGACCGACGGCATCAAGGAGCTGCTCTACCGCAACCGCGACAGCCCGCGCTGGGACGACGTCGCCGACCGCTGCCTGACCTGCGGCAACTGCACGATGGTCTGCCCCACCTGCTTCTGCCACACGGTCGAGGACGTCACCGACCTCGCCGGCGAGGAGGCGGAGCGCACCCGCCTGTGGGACTCGTGCTTCACGCTCGACCACTCCTACATCCACGGCGGCAGCGTCCACGCGTCGACCAAGGCCCGCTACCGCCAGTGGATGACGCACAAGCTGGCGACGTGGATCGACCAGTTCGGCACGTCGGGCTGCGTCGGCTGCGGGCGTTGCATCGCATGGTGCCCGGTGGCGATCGACATCACCGAGGAAGCGGCGGCGATCCGGAGGGACGATGCAGCGGATCGATGAGCTGCTCGAGGAGATCGACGTCTTCCGCGGCCTCGGCGACGAGCACCTCGACCTGATCGCGGGCTGCGCGCTGAACCGCGTGTTCGCGGCCGGCGACGCGCTGATGAGCGAGAACGAGCAGGCGAACACGTTCTTCGCGATCCGCCACGGCACCGTGGCGCTCGAGACCTTCGTGCCCCAGCGCGGCGCGGTGACGATCGAGACGCTCCACGGCGGCGACGTGCTCGGCTGGTCGTGGCTGTTCCCGCCCTACCGCACGATGTTCGACGCCCGCGCGCTCGGCGTGGTGCGCGCGATCGCCTTCGACGGCGCCTGCCTGCGCGCGAAGTGCGAGGAGGATCCGCGGCTCGGATACGAGCTGATGAAGCACTTCGCCGAGGTCATGGTGGAGCGTCTCCAGGCGACCCGGCTCCGGCTGCTCGACGTCTATGGCCAGGTCCCCGGTCGCTGAGCCCGCCCGCGAGGCGGGCGCGATGGTGCCGGTGTCCTACCGGGTCGCGCGCCGGCGCCAGGAGACGCACGACTCGTGGACGCTCGAGCTCGAGCCGGTCCACGCGGCGCTCGAGCCGCTGGCCCCGGGCCAGTTCGCGATGCTCTACGCGTTCGGCAAGGGCGAGGTGCCGATCTCCGTCAGCCGCCTGCCGCAGATCCACACCATCCGGGCGGTCGGCACGGTCAGCGGCGCGCTGTGCGACCTGGAGCGCGGCGACGTGGTCGGCGTCCGCGGCCCGTTCGGCACCGCCTGGCCGGTCGAGGCGGCCGAGGGCTCCGACGTCGTCGTGCTGGCCGGCGGGATCGGGCTCGCCCCGCTGCGCCCGGCGATCGACCACGTGCTCGCCCGTCGCGAGCGCTACGGCGAGGTCGTCGTGCTCTACGGCGGGCGCTCGCCCGAGGAGCTGCTCTACACCGCCGAGCTCGAGCGCTGGCGCGGCCGCTTCGACGTCCAGGTGGAGGTTGCCGTCGACCAGGCCGACGCCGGCTGGCGCGGCCGGGTCGGCGTCGTCACCACGCTCGTCCCGCGCGCCGCCTTCGACCCCGACCACACCGTCGCGATGATCTGCGGGCCCGAGGTGATGATGCGCTTCGCGGTCGCCGCGCTGCAGGAGCGCGGCGTCCCCTCGGAGGCGATCCACGTGTCGCTCGAGCGCAGCATGAAGTGCGCGATCCGGCTCTGCGGCCACTGCCAGCTCGGCCCCGAGTTCATCTGCCACGACGGCCCGGTGTTCACCTGGGACCGCGTCGAGCCGCTGCTGCGGGTGCGGGAGCTGTAGATGACGCCGAAACCGAAGCTCGCGGTCTGGAAGTTCGCCTCCTGCGACGGTTGCCAGCTCAGCGTGCTCGACTGCGAGGACGAACTGCTGACGCTCGCCGGGGAGGTCGACATCGCCTACTTCCTCGAGGCGTCGAGCGCGGTGGTCGACGGCCCCTACGACCTCTCGCTCATCGAGGGCTCGATCACCACCGCCGAGGACGCGGAGCGCATCCAGCGCGTGCGGCGGCTGTCGCGCCGGGTCGTGACGATCGGCGCCTGCGCCACCTCGGGCGGGATCCAGGCGCTGCGCAACTTCGCGGACGTCGACGACTTCGTCGGCGCCGTGTACGCATCGCCGGAGTACATCTCGACGCTCGCCACCTCGACCGCGATCTCGGAGCACATCCACGTCGACTACGAGCTGCACGGGTGCCCGATCAACAAGCTGCAGCTGCTCGAGGTGATCAGCGCCTTCGTCAACGAGCGGAAGCCCGCGATCGCGTCGCACAGCGTCTGCGTCGAGTGCAAGCGCGCGGGCAACGTGTGCGTGATGGTCGCCCACGGCACGCCGTGCCTCGGCCCGGTCACGCACGCCGGCTGCGGCGCCCTCTGCCCCTCCTACCATCGCGGCTGCTACGGCTGCTTCGGCCCGATGGAGACGCCGAGGCCGGAGGCGCTCAACCCGTGGCTCGCGAGCCTGGGGATGGAAGAGGTCGACCTCGTGCGCGTGTACCGGACCTTCAACGTCGAGGCCTTCAATGACTGAGACGCGCACGATCAAGACCGACCTGCTGGCCCGCGTCGAGGGCGAGGGCGCGATGTTCCTGCGCATCCGCGACGGGCGGGTCGACGACGTGCGCCTGCGCATCTACGAGCCGCCGCGCTTCTTCGAGGCGTTCCTGCGCGGGCGCGGTTACCGCGAGCCGGTCGACATCACCGCGCGCATCTGCGGGATCTGCCCGATCGCCTACCAGATGAGCGCGTGCGCGGCGATCGAGGACGCATGCGGTGTCGAGGTGCCCGCCGACATCCGCGCGCTACGCCGGCTCATCTACTGCGGCGAGTGGATCGAGAGCCACGCGCTGCACGTCTTCATGCTCCACGCGCCGGACATCCTCGGCTACGACAGCGCGATCGAGATGGCGCGCGACCACCGCGGGATCGTCGAGCAGGCGCTGACGATCAAGAAGGCGGGCAACGAGATCCTCCGCGTGGTCGGCGGGCGCGAGATCCACCCGGTCAACGTGCGCGTCGGCGGCTTCTACCGCGCGCCGCGCCCGCGCGAGCTGCGCGCGCTGGTCGAGCCGCTCGAGCGCGCACGCGAGCTCGCGCTCGAGGCGGTGCGCTTCACCGGCGGCCTCGAGGTGCCCGACTTCGAGCCCGAGCACGAGTACGTCGCGCTCTCGATGCCCGACGCCTATCCGCTCGAGGGCGGCCGGCTCGTCTCCACGGCCGGCCTGGACATCGGCCCGGGCGAGTACGAGGAGCACTTCGAGGAGCTGCACGTGGAGCACTCGACCGCGCTGCACTCGCGGCTGCGCGAGCGCGGCGCGTATCTGTGCGGCCCGCTCGCCCGCTACGCGCTCAACTCGGAGAAGCTGTCGCCGCTCGCGCGCGAGGCGGCCGCCGAGGCGGGCCTCGGTGACGTCTGCCGCAACCCGTTCCGCAGCATCGTCGTCCGCAGCGTCGAGATCCTCTACGCCCTCGACGAGGCGCTGCGCCTGATCGCGGCCTACGAGGAGCCCGACGCCCCGTTCGTCGAGGTGGAGCCGCGCGCCGGCACCGGCTGCGGCTGGACCGAGGCGCCCCGCGGGCTGTGCTGGCACCGCTATCGGCTCGACGACGACGGCACGATCCTCGAGGCCAAGATCGTCCCGCCCACCTCGCAGAACCAGGCGTCGATCGAGGCCGACCTGCGCGGCTTCCTGGCCGGCAACCTCGAGCTCGAGGACGACCGGCTGCGGCACCTCTGCGAGCAGGCGATCCGCAACCACGATCCGTGCATCTCGTGCGCGACCCACTTCCTCGATCTGACGGTCGAGCGAGCCTGATCGTCATCGGCCTCGGCAACTCGTTCCGCGGTGACGACGCCGCCGGCCTTGCCGTCGCCCGAGCGCTCGGCGACGACCCGCGCGTGCTTCTGCACGAGGGCGAGCCGATCGACCTGCTCGACCGTTGGGAGGGCGCCGGCGAGGTGATCGTCGTCGACGCCGCCCGCTCGGGCGCGGCGCCGGGCACCGTGCACCGGCTCGACGGCCTGGCTGAGCCGGTCGCCATGGGAGGCTCCACCCACGCGTTCGGCCTGGCCGAGACGCTCGCGCTCGCGCACGCGCTCGGGCGCGAGCCCGCGCACCTGTCGCTCATCGGCATCGAGGGCGAGCGCTTCGGCGCCGGCGACGAGCTGAGCCCGGCGGTCGCGGCAGCGGTGCGCAGTGTCGCCGGCGAGCTCGCCGAGCGTCTGCGCGAGCCGTAGGGAGTACGCACCGGAACTGTGTGCAACGGGGGATGCCGGTCAGCGCCGGCGCGCGTAGCGTCGAGGGCGACCCAAAGGGGGCACCTCATGTCTGACACGCGCATGCGCTCGCGGCTCCTGCCGTGGGCCGCGATCGCGGTCGCGCTGATCTCCGTCTTCGTCGCGCTCGGCGGGCCCAGCTACGCCGGCACGATCGTCCGGCGCGCCGTCACCGCCGACAAGGTCGACGGCTTCCACGCGTCCAAGAAACCGAGGGCCGGCCGGCTGCTGCCGCTCGACCGCAACGCCAAGCTCCCCGCCTCCGTCCTGCCGCCGGCGGCCGCGGGCCAGCCCGGGCAACCGGGCGAGCAGGGCCAGCCGGGCGACACGGGCCAGCAGGGCCCGAAGGGCGACACCGGCGCCAAAGGCGAGAAGGGCGACACCGGCGCGACGGGCGCGCAGGGCGACATCGGCCCGAGCACCGGCTACTTCGCCTCGAAGAGCACGTTCTACGCGTCCACCACCAGCACGATCGGCGAGACCGCGCTCGTGCTGGCCCTGCCGGCCGGCGACTACGTCGTCACCGCTTCCGGCACGATGTACAGCGGCGGGGCCAACAACCTCGTCGGCAGCGCGTGGATCGTGACACCGACCGAGACCCGCTACGTCTACAACGGGCTCGACACGAACGCGCACCGGTACGCCGCGTTCTCGATCAACGCGAGCACCCGGCTCAGTTCGGCCGGGTCGGTGAGGCTCGTGACCTACAAGCCGACCGCGAGCGACTCGTTCGCGCTCTACTACCTGACGCTGACGGCCACGAAGGTCGGGACGGTCACGAACCAGTGAAAACCCGCATCCCGCGCGCGGCCGGCTCCTGATGCGGGGCCGGCCGCCGCGGCCTACGGTCGGATCATGGAAACCCTCGCCCCCACAGGCAGCTATCTCACCCCGAGCTTCGAGCACGCCCGTGTGTCCGACGCGATGCGCCCGCGCATCCTCAGCTGCGACCCGCAGACGACAATGGTCACCGTGGCCCAGCGGATGGCGAGCGAGCACGTGCACGCGATCGTCGTGCTGCGTGAGACCGTCGACCCCGAGGGCGCCGTCGGGCGCCGCCCCTGGGGCATCATCAGCGACCGCGACGTGCTCCGCTGCGCCGCGGAGATCGAGGACCGCACGGCCAACGACGTCGCCATGAGCGGCGTGCTGATGGTGCACCCCGGCGACCGCCTCACCGACGTCGCCGAGCGCATGCTCGACCAGCACACCAGCCACGCGATCGTCGTGGAGCCGCGCACCGACCGTCCCGTCGGCGTGCTGTCCACGCTCGACATCGCCGGCATCCTGGGCTGGGGCCGGGGCTGATCACCCCGCCGCTCGTCCTGGCCGCTGACAGCGACCGGCGCCGGCCCGCCGATCGCGGGCCGGCGCCGGATCGTGCGGTCAGGCGTGGGCCAGGACCGGCTCGCTCGCCGCGGTCGTCGCCCTCGTCGTCGGCGAGATGCGCAGCACCGTTCGCGCGGTGCCGGCGCTGCCGTCCAGGACGGCGTCGATGGCGGCGTTGACGTCGCCGAGCCCACACTCGGAGCGCTCGACGACGGTCTTGCCGCGCGCGTGGAGCGCGAACACCTCTTCGAGGTCGCGGTGCGTACCGACGATCGAGCCGGTGACGGTCAGGCCGCCGAGCACGGTCTCGAAGATCGGGAGCGTCATGCGGTTGTCGGCGGGCAGGCCGACGCACACCAGCCGTCCGCCGCGCGCCAGCGAGCCGTAGGCCTGCTCGAACGCGCTGGGGTTGACGGCGGTGCTGATCGCGGCCTGCGCGCCGCCGAGCGCCTTGATCGCCGCGACCGGGTCCTGCTCGCCGACGTGGACGACATGCTCGGCCCCCAGCCGCTTCGCGGTGGCCAGGCGTGCAGGGTTGGTGTCGACTGCGACGACCTCGGCGCCGGTGATCGCCGCGTACTGGACGGCGAGGTGACCGAGGCCGCCCACGCCGAAGACCGCGACGAGGTCGGCCGAGCGGGCGCCCGAGACCTTGACGGCCTTGTAGGTAGTGACGCCCGCGCAGGTCAGCGGCGACGCGTCGAGCGGGTCGACGGCGTCGGGGACGCGGACCACGTGGCGCGCGTAGCCGAGCGCGTACTCGGCGAACGCGCCGTCGAAGCCATAGCCGGTGTTGAGCTGCTGTTCGCAGAGCGTCTCGCGGCCGCTGTTGCAGAAGGCGCAGTCGCCGCACGCGTAGCCCAGCCACGGCAGCGCGACGCGCATGCCGATCTCCACGCCGTGGGCGTTGCCGGGCCCGACGCGCTCGACGATCCCCACGCCCTCGTGGCCGGGGACGAACGGCGGGGACGGCTTCACCGGCCAGTCGCCGTGGGCGGCGTGGATGTCGGTGTGACAGAGGCCGCAGGTCTCGATGCGCACGAGGACCTGCTCGGGCCCCGGCTCCGGGGTCGGGATGTCCTCGATGGCGAGGGGCTTGGAGAAGTCGTGCACGACTGCGGCCTTCATAAGGGTCCTTCCATTCGCTGGCGGGCCCGACACCTCACCAACGCTCGCACCGCGCCGCATCCGTCCTTCCAACGGCGCGGACCGGGGTGAACTACGGACGACCGGGAGCCGGGGCACGCCGGCCGGTCGCCGCAGGCGGCGGTAGGATCGTGCCTCGAACGTCGTCGCGCCGGAGCCCCCGATCTCCATCCCCGTCGCACTTCCCTCTCCAGCCACCCGGCCGACGATCTCGTGGGGCCCGGGCTGATCGTCGCGCCGCTCGTCCTGGCCGGACCCAACGAGGTCGCGCGGACCGTCGCGGCGCTGACCGACAACCGCCGGCGCGCGCGGCCCGCGCGGGCGCCCGGTGATCTCGCCGTCGTTGGGCTCGACCGCGACGGCAACCCGTCCGCGCCGGTCGACGACCTGCTCCACACGCGCGAGGTGCTGGTGGTCGTCACCGGTGCGGAGCTCGCCCCGGCGCTGCGCACGCTGCTGCTCTCCCCCGCCTCGCTGCTGCGCGCACACCCGCGCCTCACGGTGGTCTGCGACCGCGCGGCGGCCGGAGCGCTGCGCGACGTGGCAAACGGGGACCACGTGGTCGTCGTGCTCGGCCACCGCGACCCCGGCTTCAGCCACGAGCACCGCATCTCGCGCGAGTCGCTCGGCCGCGTCCAGCGGGCCGAGTGGGTGGCGCAGCGGCGGCAAACGCGCGCCGCCGTGCTCACGGGCTACACGTCCACGGGCGGGCTGTCCGAGGCCGAGCAGATGCGCGCGGGGTGGCGGCTGCCCGGCGTGCCGGCGCTGCTCGAGGTCGCCGGCCGCAACACGGCGGGCAACGCCGCCTGCTCGCTGCCGATCGTGCTCGCGCTCGGCGGCATCCGCGAGGTCACGGTCGTCACCTCGGCGTGGCACGTCCGCGCGCCGTACATGTTCGCGCCCTGGCGCGACCACGGCCTGCGCGTGCGCTTCGCCGTCGATTGGCGCGGCGACTGGCCGCGGATGCTCGCCCGCGAGCTGCACGAGGCTCGCGCGGCCTCGCGTGAACGCCGCGAGGCCTTCGCCGAGGCCGGGAGAACTACGGACACCCACTCGTAATCCGCGGGGATGCCGCGCGGCAGCGGGTCACGGAGAGTGATGGCATGTCCACACGTATCGGTATCAACGGCTTCGGCCGCACCGGCCGGGCGATGTTCCGCTCGGCCCATGAGCAGGGCGCCGACCTCGAGTGGGTCGGCATCAACGACGTCATGGACGTCGAGATGCTGGCGCACCTGCTCCGCCACGACTCCGTCTACGGCCCGTTCCACGGCACCGTCGAGGTGCGCGGGGCGGCGATCGTCGTCGACGGCGTCGAGATCCCCGTCACCGCCGAGACGGATCCCGCCAACCTGCCCTGGGGCGACGTCGGCGCGGATGTCGTGATCGAGTCGACCGGTCGCTTCCGCGATCGCGCGGGCGCCGCCAAGCACCTCGAGGCGGGCGCGCGCAAGGTGATCATCTCCGCTCCCGCCAAGGAGCCGGACGTCACGGTCGCCCTCGGGATCAACTTCGAGCACGACTACGACCCCGCGAAGCACGACATCATCTCCAACGCGTCGTGCACGACGAACTGCCTCGCGCCCGTCGCGAAGGTGCTCAACGAGTCGTTCGGCATCCGCCACGGCGTCATGACGACGGTCCACGCCTACACGGGCGACCAGATGCTGCTCGACGGGCCGCACAAGGACTACCGGCGTGCTCGCAGCGCCGGCATCAACCTCGTGCCGACGTCGACCGGCGCCGCCAAGGCGATCGGCCTCGTCATCCCCGAGCTCCTCGGCCGCCTGCAGGGCTTCGCCGTGCGGGTCCCGCTGCCGACAGGGTCGCTCGTCGACCTCACGGTCGAGCTCGAGCACGAGACCACCGTGCAGACGATCAACAACGCGATGCGCGAGCGTGCCGACCGGGCCGAGCTGAAGGGAATCCTCGCCTACAGCGAGGATCCGCTCGTCTCGACCGACATCGTGAAGTCCCCCTACTCGTCGATCTTCGACGCCGGGCTCACGATCGTCACGGGCGGCACCCAGGTCAAGGTCGTCACCTGGTACGACAACGAGTGGGGCTACTCCAGCCGCCTCGTCGACCTCGCGCAGCGAGTGCTCGTGCCGGTGCCTGAGCCGGCCTGAGCCCGTGGGGAGAGTCGCCATCTTCGCGCCGCATCCACTGCTCACCATCACAGTGGAGCGGCGCGGGGACGGTGACGACGTCCACCTTCACGCGGGCGGCCAGGGCGTGTGGGTCAACCGCATGGCCGCCGAGCTCGGCGCCGAGCCGATCCTCTGCGGCTTCGCCGGCGGCGAGACGGGCGAGGTCCTCCGCGGCCTGCTTCCGGGCGCGCGGCGGCTCGTTACGACCGCCTCGCGGACCGGCTGCTACGTCGTCGACCGGCGCAACGGGGACCGGCAGCTCGTCGGCAGCGCGCTTGCGGAGGCGCCCAGCCGCCACGAGCTCGACGACCTGCTCGCGACGACCTGCGCGGCCGCGCTCGAGAGCGACATGCTGGTCGTCTGCAACCCCTACCCGGGCGACCTGCTCCCGCTCGACAGCTATGGGCTCCTGGTCGCCGACGCGCGCGAGAACGGCGTCCCGGTCCTCGTCGACCTCTCGTCGCCGCGGCTCGACGCCGCGCTCGAGGCGCGGCCCGACATCGTCAAGCTCAACGACTGGGAGCTGGCGGAGTACGTCGTCGGCCCGGTCGACGGGCTCACACGCCGCCGCGGCGCCGCGGAGCGCCTGCTCGAGGAGGGCGCCGGAGCGGTCATCGTGACCCGTGCCGCCGAGCCGGCGCTCGTCCTCCGCGGCGACGAGGCGTGGGAGCTCGTGCCGCCGCGCTTCAGCCGCGGCGCGCGCGAGGGCTGCGGCGACTCGATGACCGGCGCACTGGCCGCCACGCTCGCCGCCGGCGAGCCGTGGGAGCGGGCGCTGGTGGTGGGCGCCGCCGCAGGCGCCGCGAACTTCCTCCGGCACGGGCTCGGCTCGGGGACGCGCGCGGTCGTCGAGCGGCTCGCGGAGCGCGTCGAGCTGCGCCCGCTCTAGACGTCCTCGCCGGCGACGATCGCGCGCGGGACCGTGTGCGCGATCCAGCGCACGCGCGCCTCCGGCACGCCGGCGTGACGCAGCGCCTGCAGCGCGCCGGACAGCCGGACAGGCCGGCCGCCGTGCGAGGAGTGCGCGTCGCTCGCCACGACGTGGACGAGGCCGTCCGCCGCGAGCTCGAGCAGCCGGCGACCCTCCACGTGGGCCGCGGTGGCCTGGACGAGCGCGCCCTGCCCCACCGCCGCGGCGAGCCGTTGCGCGAGATCCGGGGCGGGATGGCGCTCGGGGTGGGCGATCAGGCAGCGGAAGCCCCGCTCCCCCAGCCCGCGCACGGTGGCCGTGAGCGAGTTCGACAGCGGCCCCGGCCGCGGCTCGAGCAGGATCCAGCGGCCGCCCCCGCCGAGCGAGACCGCCCGCAGCTCGTCGTCCGTGAGCCGGTCGGCGATCGTCTCGGCCACCTCGCCGCCGCCGAGCACGCGCACGGCGAGCCCCGCCTGCGCGATCGCCGCCTCGAGCCTCGCGCGGCGCGCCGGCAGCTCGGCGATCCGCACGTCGTGGTCGTCGCGGATGTGCGGGGTCGCGCAGATCGCGGTGATGCCGTCTCCCTGCGCCTCCCGGGCCATCGCGATGCTGTCTGCGAGGTCGAGCGCGCCGTCGTCGACGCCGGGCAGGAGGTGGCAGTGCAGGTCGATCACGATCCGTAGTCCACCGCATCGGGGACCGCAGCTCTCGCGGATGGCGCGGGTCGCCGGCCGGAGGACGATGCGTTCCATGATCGAAGCACGCATCACGGAGATCCCGCCCAAGCTCGAGCCCGTGACGGAGGACTCCTTCGTCTATGTCGCGGTCACCGACCGCCCGCGCGAGACCACCGCGCACCGCATCGCCGAGCTCTTCGGCGCCGAGCGCGGCCGCACGATCGTCGACTAGCGGCTGTGGCCGCCGTCGACCTGTACTGGATCCCGCTCGGCGCGGGCGGCCACTCGGTCCGCTTCAACGGCCGCGTCTACGAGGCGATCGCCGCGACGTGGCGCCATCGCCCGCGGCGCGACCTCTACCACGCGGCGCTGGTGGTCGAGCTGGCCGGCGAGCCGTGGACGATCGAGCTCGCGCCGTCGCCCGACGCCGACGAGCCGGCCCGCGGCGTGGTCGGCACCGGCGCGGTCGGCAGCCGCCGGCTCGGCCGGTTCCGGCTCTTCCGCTACGAGCTCCGCTGCTGGCGCGGGGGCACGATCCCCGACCTCCAATGGGCGGTCGGCGGCCCGCGCCGGCTCTCGAGCGATCCCGACGTCGCCCGCCGCGTCCTCGAGCTGGTCCCGAGCGTGCCCCGGCCCGTCTGGGGCCGCGACGAGCTGCGCACAGGCGAGATGTGGAACTCGAACTCGATCGTCGCGTGGCTGCTCGTCCGCGCCGGGCTGCCGACCGAGCGGCTCCGGCCGCCCACGAACGGACGCGCCCCCGGCTGGGACGCCGGCCTTGCGACGGGGCTAGCCGACGACGGCCGCGAGCGCCTCGAGCTCCGCGAGCTCGGCCTCGACCCCGGCCGTCACCTCGCCCACGTCGCGGACGAGGTCGCGGTCGGCGTTGACGCAGACGCACAGGTCGCCGGCGCAGGAGGTGACGGCGACGCCGACCGCGTGCTCGGCGGCCAGCGGCACGAGCGGCACGATCGCCCGTAGCTCGCGCCCGAGCGCGTAGAGCGTGCGCGGCGGTCCGGGGACGTCGGTCACCGTGACGTTGAACAGGCGCGTGGCGAGCGCAGGGCGCGCCACCAGCGAGTGCAGGACCGGTGGCGCGAGCGCGCCCAGCTCGATCAGCGCGCGGCCGCCGGCGGCCTGGTGGCCGGCTTTCCGGCGCCCGGCCTCGGCGTGGACGCGGCGGAAGCGCTCCTCCGGGCTGGGCTCGTCGACCGGCAGCGTCACGAACAGGGACGAGACCTGGTTGCCGAGCTCGGTCGCCATACCGGGCGGGCGCACGTTGACCGGCACCATCGCGCGCAACCCGGCGGCGGGCGGGAGCTCGCGCGCGAGCAGCAGCCGGCGCAGGCCCGCGGTGACGAGCGCGAGCACGACGTCGTTCACGGTGCCGCCGAGCGCCGCCTTGACGGCCTTCACGCGCTCGAGCTCGATGTGCGCCACGGCCAGCCGGCGATGCTCGCCGAGCGGGGCGTTGAGGCTCGTGTGGGGCGCACCCGCGAGCTCGTCGCGCAGCGCGAGATCCACCAGCCCGCGAGCGCCGTCGAGCCCCACGCGCGCCGGGAGCGTGACGAGGTTCGCCAGCTCGTGGAGCGCGCCGTGGACGGGCGGAGGCGGTGGCTCGGGGGCGCGCCAGGGCGGCGGCGAAGGGCTCGTGTCGAGCATCACCGTCGCGGCGTCGCGGGCGCCGACTCCGTCCGGGAGGCAGTGGTGGGTCTTGGTCGCGAGGGCCCAGCGCCCGTCCTCGAGCCCCTCGAGCAGCACGCTGTGCCACAGGGGGCGCGCGCGGTCGAGGCGGTGCGAGTAGAAGTCGCCCGCCCACGCGAGCAGCTCCTCCTCCCCACCCGGCGCGGGCAGCGCCGCGCGGGTCAGGTGGGTGGCGATGTCGAAGCCGGGGTCGTCCTCCCACTCCGGCCGCCGCAGCCCATCGGCCGTCCGGCGCGAGAGCCGCTGGCGGTAGCGCGGCAGGCTCTGGAGGCGCTCCTCGAGGTGGGCACGCAGCTCCTCGGGTTCGGGCGACGGCCCGTCGAACACGAGGATCCCGCCGATGTGCATGTGGGCGCTGCGGTCACCGTCCTCGAGCTCGAGGAAGGTCGCGTCGAGCGCGGAGAGCGGCTCGCTCATGCGGTCATCCTCCCTCGCGGGGCGCGAGCCGGCATCCGGGATCACGGACATGGAGTCCGCGGCTTTCGCCTGAGACGCCGCCGTGCCCGACCCGAGGGGTGGCGGTGGCTCCCGGGCCGCCGCCACCCGCCGTCTCAGACCCGCCGCGGGACGTTCCCGGTCAGGGTCAGGATCGTGCGCATCGCCTTGTGGCCGCGGTCGGCGGTCTGGCCGAACATGCACGGGCAGCCGCCGTCGATCACCGCGATGCCGTGCTCGCGGCCGTAGCCGGTTGCGGCGGCGGACACGCTCCCCGGCCCCGGCCCGCGGTGCATCCACACGTGCCCGATTCCGAGCTCGGCGCACTCGCGCATCGTCTCCTCGGCGACCTCGGGACGGGTGCCGATGACGACGCGGTCGACGCCGCCGGGGATCGAGCGCAGGTCGTGGAAGCAGCGGTCGCCCTCGACCTCGTCGGCGTTGGGGTTGACCGCGAAGACCTCGTAGCCGCGCTCCCGCAGGCGCGTGTAGACGACGTTGCTGCCGTGGTCCTTCCCCGTCCGGGAGACGCCCGTCACGGCGACGCGCTTGCCGGCCAGGAACTCCGCCGCGGCTTGCCTGATGGGTTGCATCTCCAGCCTCCTCGCTCGTGGCTCCGAGAGGGATGCTGCGGCACAGCGCGCGGTGCCGCATCGGGCGGGCGCCCGGATCGGCGCTGCGCGGAACTACCCGCTTCGCTTAGGGGGCCGCACGGATGCCCGCCGCGGCCACGCCCGGAAAGCTGGTGCCATGGCCGTCGCCACAGCAGCCCTGGAGCTGGCTGGCCTGCGCCGCACGTTCGGCGACGTCGTCGCCCTGGACGGCCTCACGTTCTCGGTGCCGGCCGGGACGCTGTGCGGGTTCGTCGGCCGCAACGGCGCCGGCAAGACGACCACGATGCGGATCGTCTGCGGGCTGCTCGCCGCCGACCACGGCTCCGTTGCCTGGCACGGCCGGCCGATCGACGCGCGGACGCGCGAGCGGATCGGGTACATGCCGGAGGAGCGCGGGCTGTACCCGAAGATGCGGGTCGGCGAGGAGCTCGAGTACTTCGGCGTGCTGCACGGGCTCTCGCATGCGCAGGCGCGCGCGGCGGCCGGCGAGTGGCTCGAGCGGCTGGGCCTCGGCGACCGCGCCGGCGCGCGGGTGGAGCAGCTCTCGCAGGGCAACCAGCAGCGGGTGCAGCTCGCGGCCGCGCTGGTCCACCGCCCGGAGCTGCTCGTGCTCGACGAGCCGTTCGCCGGCCTCGATCCGATCGTCTGCGACCTGCTCACCGACGTGCTGCGCGAGCAGGCGGCGGCCGGCGTGCCGGTGCTGTTCTCCTCGCACCAGCTCGAACTGGTCGAGCACATGTGCGAGTCGGTGGTGATCATCGACCACGGCCGCCTCGTGGCAAGCGGCGCCGTGGACGAGCTGCGAGCCGCCGGGGCTCGCACGATCCGGGTGCAGGTCCGTGACGCCGCCGGCGACTGGACCGCCGGCCTGCCCGGTGTGACGGTGTTCGAGCGCGCGGGCGACGTTGTCGTGCTCGAGCTCGCCGCGGAGGCCGATTCCCAGCAGGTGCTCGACGCGGCGCGGCGCGCGGGAATCGTCTCGAGCTTCGCCGAGGAGCATCCGACGCTGGCCCAGGTGTTCCGCGACCTGGTGGCAGCATGAGCGCCCGGCGCTCGATCTGGGAGATCGCGCGACGCGAGCTCGTCGAGCGCTGGCGAGCCCGCGCCATGCGCGTGTCGTTCGCGATCCTGCTCGCGCTCGTGGTCGCCGGCGCGGTGGCCGCGACGCTCTCCGGCCAGAGGACGCCGACGGATGACTTCGGCGTCGCCGGCCCGCGCGCCGTCGCGCTGGCGCCGGCGTTGCGCATGGTGGGGCAGGCCGACGGCCGCAAGGTCCGCATCCACCAGCTGCGCGACCGGGCGGCGGCGGAGCGCGCCGTCCGCGACGGACACGTGGACGTCGCCATCGTCGGCGACCGGCTGCTCGTCAAGGAGTCCCGGTCGCCGGCCCCAGTGGGCGTGGCGCGCCGGGCGGTCGCGGGGCTGGCCGCGGTAGAGCGCATGGAGGCAGCCGGCCTGTCACGGCAGCAGGCGCTCGCGGCGGTGGTGCCCCGCACACCGCGGGTGGACGTCCTCGACCCGGGCGCGCGCGACCGGGAGCGCAACACCGGGATGCTGTGGATCGGCGTCCTGATCCTGTTCTTCAGCTTCATGATGTACGGGCAGTCCGTGGCCTCGAGCGTCACCGGGGAGAAGTCCTCGCGCGTGATCGAGCTGCTGCTGACGACGCTGTCGCCGCGGCGCCTGCTGGCCGGCAAGGTCCTCGGCGTCGGCCTGCTCGGCGTCGTGCAGCTCGTCGCGGTCTGCGCGGCCGGGCTGATCAGCGCGCGCATCGCCGGCGGCGAAGGGCTGCCGCCCAGCGCGACCGAGACCGTCGCGCTGGTGGTCGGCTGGTTCGTCCTCGGCTATGCCTTCTACAGCGTCGCGTATGCCGCGCTCGGCGCGCTCGTATCGCGGCAGGAGGACCTGGACGCGACGACCGCGCCGATCAACGTGCTCCTCATCGCCGCGTACTTCGGGGCGAACGCCGCCATCCAGGACCCCGACGGGACCTGGGCGCAGATCGCGGCGTTCTTCCCGCCCCTGTCGCCGATGATCGTCCCGACTCGCGTCGTGCTCGGCGACATGGGTGCGCTGGGTCTCGTCGCCGCGGTGGCGATCGAGCTCCTCGCGACCGTGCTGTTGATCAAGGTCGCCGCCGCCGTCTACGAACGCTCGATCCTGCGCATCGGCGCGCCGATCAGTCTCCGCGCGGCATTGTCCGGAGCCGGGCACCCGCACGTCCACGTGCCGGCGCGGCTCCTGCAGGCCGGCGCCGTCGCCGCGCTCCTCGGCGGGGTCTTCGTCGGCACCGGCGAGCCGCTAGGGATCGCCCTCCTCGCCACCGGACTGCTCCTCGTCGCCGTCTACCGGTCCGGGCGCCGCCCACCGGCTCCGCACTAGCGAGCTCGTGCGACAACGGTGCAGAGCACCGCGAGGGCGAGGGCCACGGGCCCGAAGATGAGGTCCTCCCAGCGGCTCTGGGAGGCGAAGTTCATGAGCGCCGCGAGCACGCTCACGCCGGCGAGGAACCAGGTCCCGCGGCGGAAGACCTGCCCATGCCGGCCGCCGCCCCAGAACCCCGCGCGACCGAGCACGACCAGCGCCGCCGCGCTCCAGATCACTACGGCGATCCCGCTGCCGACGCGCTGACCGGTCGACAGATGGGCGTGGGCGCCGCCCCAGGCCGCGTCGCCGAGCGCAGCGCCGGCGGCGAGCAGGACCTGGAAGATCGCGATCCCGCCGAACATGATCGCCGCCGCCACCGCCGCCCGCCGGGTGGTGCGGTCGACCGGCGCGCTCTGGGAGGCGGATCGGGACATCGAGCCATGCTCGCCGCCGAATCGCGCGCGGCCATCCGGTGTCCGGCACACGTCGCGCACGACGGACTACGGCTACCACGGGTTCGGCGGCGGGTTGTCCCCGCCGAAGACACGCGCCTCAGCCCGCTTGAGCTCGCCATCGGTGACGACCGGGGAAGCGCTCTCCACCTCGAGCCAGGTCTTCAGCCAGGCCTTGAGGTCGTCGGCGCTCGGCTGCTCGTCGTGCGGGTGCTCGAGCCGCCACTCCTCCATCTGCCGGCGCAGCTTGCCGTACTGCACGCCGGCGTGAGCGTGCTCCGCCGAGTGTTTGCCGTAGCTCATCGTCGTCTGCACCGCCGCCAGGATCACGCCGGCCAGGCCGATGAACGCCGCGAGGGCCTGGATAGTCGAGTCGGTCGACTTCTGCCACTCGACGAACATCGTGGTGCCGGTCACGGCGCCGCAGATGGCGACCGCCACGCCGAGCGCCTTGCTCTTCAGCGCCTCGCGCGCGGCGGCCTTGGTGTGCGCGACATGCATGACGTGGGTCTTGTCGTGCCACTCGAGCAAGCGCTGGTGTTGCGCGCCGGAGGTCGCGTCGAGCTGGATCGTAAAGTCCGCGAGAGCGGGCATGGCCACCCTCCTCTAGAGCTGGGAACCGGTCGTTACCGGCATACCGCCGGCGGACCCGGGGCGCATCGGTAGTCCAGCGCTGCGCCGAAGTCGCAAGTACCACTGCGCACTCAGTAGATCTTGATCATGCGCTGGCCGCCACCTCCCGCGGTCCGCCCGCGGCTAGGTCCGCCGTGATGTTCGCGAACGAGGTCGAGCGGCGCCGCCGGCCGACCGCGGCGCGCGCATCCTCGGCATGCCGAGCCGGCTCGCAATCGCGCTGAGGCTCTCCGCGGTCACCTGTGGCTCTTTCTCTTCGCCGCCTGGGTGTACGACGCCCCGAGCTCGCGGCAGCGCTGGAGGCGCGTCGGCGCGCTGGCGGCGCTCGACCCCTCATGGGCCTGGTCTTCGGCGTCGCTCTCGGATAGCTGTAAGGTCCGCCACATGGGGACCATCGAAGGCTCGTCGACGACCGAGATCGAGGCACCGATCTCCCAGGTATGGGAGGTCGTAGAGGACGTGCTGAGCGCGCCGGAGTGGCAGGGCGGGCTCAAGGACATGGAGGAGCTCGAGCGCGACGCGGAGGGCCACGTCACGCTCGCCGAAACCTCGTCGGATGCCAAGGTGCGCACGCTCAAGTCGACGGTCCGCTTCGCCTATGACGGGCCGGCCCGCCTGGAGTGGCGACAGGAGAAGGGCGAGATGAAGTCCGTCGTGGGCGCATGGGATCTGGAGGACCTCGGCGACGGCCGCACCCGGGCGACCTACGAGCTCGAGGTCGAGCTGGGGCGCATGCTGGGCATGGTCATCCGCGGCCCGCTGGTCGACGCGCTGCGGGGGCAGCTCGTGAGCTCACGGGCGGGCGAGCTCAAGGAGCGCGTCGAGGGCGGCTGAGCCGCGGGCGCACGGCTACTTGGCCGCGGGCTCGTGATGATCGAAGCCGTACTTCGCGACGACCCGCGTGGCGAGCCAGGCGAACAGCGCGAGGAAGATGGCGGACGGGAGCTTCGTGAAGCCGCTGGAGTTGTTCACGACGAGATCGGGGCCGAACAACGCGTCGAAGAGAACGACGAGCCAGATCACGCCGATGGCGAGCGACGTCCACATCTCGGAGACGACGAACCGCGCGCGCCGTTCGCGGCTCCCCGAGGTCACGGGGGGAGTAGCGGTTGCCATGACGTACCTCCTTTCATGACAAGGCTGCCGCCATCGCCGGCGCGGGACAACCGTACGGTCCCGTGCGGCGACGGCCGGAAGTACGGATCCGGCGCTACTCGAGCGTGATCGCCAGCGCGGCGCCCTCGGGGACCTTCGGCTGACGGCGGAGCCGGCGCCCGACCCAGTAGGCGAGCATCACCACGCGGTAGGTCAGCCGGTAGCGCTTCATCAGGAGCTTCTGCACCCGGTCCAGCTCCGCGACGGCCGTCAGCACCTCGACGCGCCCCGGCACCGGCTCGCCCCGCAGCGCTCCGTTCGGACGGCACGGCGCGACAAGGACGCGCGGGTTGCGATTGATGCGCTTGACCTTGGCCGAGCGCAGACCGGTCAGGGCGAGCAGCCGCTCGCCATCGTTCACGAACCACAGCGGCGTCGCGACGCCGGTGCCGTCGCGCTTGAAGCTCGTCAGGCTGAGATACCGGCCGGGGAAGAGGGCCTCCAGATCGGGGGCGGGCCGTTCGACCGGGCGCTCGATCGTGTGGGTGGACATGGCGTCTCCTTTTCGCGTCAGGGCGACACCGCCACGCGTCCTAGCGCGGGTGCTTGCGCCGGGCCGAGTACTCGGCCCATAGCCGGAGCGTCGGGAAGGCGATCGCGGCGTGCGCGACGGTGAAGAGGATGGAGAACCTGACGTCGCCCATTCGGTGGGTGCGATGTGATCTCGTCATGAGCACATCGTCGCCCCGCGCGGCCTCGCGGCCATCCGGGATCGCGCACACGCCGCGCTCGGCGAACTACGGCCCGTCGCGCTCAGCGCACGCGCCAGTCGATCCGGACGCGCCAGTTGGGCACGTGATCGCGGAAGGCGAGCCGGAACCCGGCTCCGACCCGCGCGACGCGCCGGACGCCACTTCCGTCGGCGTTCGCCCGCCGGATGTCCTTGCCATAGGGATGGGTCGCGGAACCGAAGGAGATGAAGGCGATCTGCCTGCCGTCCGGTGACCACGTGGGCATCCAGCCGGTGAGCGTGCCGACCTGGTGCTGGTCGCTGCCGTCCGCGTTCATCACCCAAACGCGGTATGGCCCGAGGTCCACGGTGTGCTCGAACAGGATCCGGCTGCCGTCGGGCGACCACGCCGGGTGGTCGACGACGCCCACGCCGGGCGTGAGGTTGACGGCGTGCCGGCCCTTCGTGTCCATGACCCAGATCCCCATCTGGCCCGGCCCGCCGGTGGCGTTGCGGTTGGAGAGGAACGCGATCCGCGTGCCGTCGGGCGACCAGGCGGGGCTGCGGTCCGACGCGCCAGCGTTCTTCGTCAGGCGCCGCACGTGCGTACCGTCGGCGCGCATGACGTAGATCTCGGGCTTGTCCGGCGGCTGACGCGGGCCGACGAACACGATGCGCCTGCCGTCCGGTGACCAGGCGGGCTCGCTGCCACGCGTGATGAAGCGTGGATGGCTGCCGTCCTTGCGCGCGATCCAGATCCGGGAGCCGCGGTGCGCGAGCGAGATGCGCGTGTAGGCGATCAGCCTGCCGTCAGGCGACGCGGCGGGGTCGAGCTCGTCCGCCTGCGGCGTCCGCGTCAGGCGCCGGGCCGAGCCGCCGCCGGGCCGGCTCGCGTAGAGGTCGAGCGCGTGCCCGGAGCGCTGTTTGGAATAGAGGACGTCGCCGTTGCGGCCCGCGAACGCGGCCGGCGCCGCTGCGGGCTGCGCGCACGCAGCCGAGAGCAGGGCCGCCGCGACCAGCGCGGATGCGCTGCGCGCTCTCATCAGCGGACGCGCCAGTCGATCCCGCTGCGGGCGGCGAAGACCCACGCGCTGCCGATCTGCGCGACGCGCCGGACATCGGTGCCGTCGGCGTTCGCGCGCAGGATCTCGCTGCTCTCGCCGTAGGGGAAGAGATCGTTGCCGGCGCGGATGTAGGCGATCTGCCTGCCATCCGGCGACCACGTCGGGAACGTGCCCTCGAGCGCGCCGACCTGGTGCTGGTCGCCTCCGTCCGCATTCATCACGAAGAGCTGGGTCCGCGGCCAGTGCACCGCGCGCTCGAACACGATCCGGCTGCCGTCGGGCGACCAGTCGGGATGGTCGTCGATGTCCACGTTGCGCGTGAGGTTGACGGCGTGCTTGCCCCTGGTGCCCATGACCCAGATCTCCGCGTTGCCCGCGCCACTCGTAGCACTGCGGTTGGAGAGGAACACGATCCGCTTGCCGTCGGGCGAGAAGGCGGGGCTGCGATCCGACGCGTTCCAGTTCTTGGTCAGGCGCCGGACGTGGGTGCCGTCGGCGCGCATGATGTAGATCTCGGGCTTCGACACCCGCGGCTGGCGCGGGCCGACGAACACGATCCGCTTGCCGTCCGGTGACCAGGCCGGCTCGCTGCCCCGGGCGATGAAGCGCGGATGGCTGCCGTCCTTGCGCACCGCCCAGATCTGGGAGCCCGAGCGCGCGAGCAGGATGCGCGTGTAGGCGATCAGCCGGCCGTCGGGCGACGCGGCGGGGTCGAGCTCGTGCGATTTCGGCGTCCGCGTCAGGCGGCGGGCGGAGCCGTCCGCGAACCAGTTCGCGAAGAGGTCGAGCGGCCCGCCGGCCCCCTTGACCAGCTGCTTGGAATACAGGACGTCGCCGTTGCGGCCCGTGAACGCGGCGGGCGCCGCGCCGGGCTGCACAAGCGCGAGCGCCATCACGACCGTGGCGAGCAGGGCGGATGCGCTGCGAGCGGTCATCAGCGGACGCGCCAGTCGAGGCGGCTCTGGAACTTGAGGGCCCACCCGATTCCGATGCGCGTCACGAGCTGGACACCGGTGCCGTCGGCGTTCGCGCGCAGGATCTCGGGGCGTTCGTCGGAGGGGTTGGGCTCGCGGCCGTAGCGGACGTAGGCGATCCGCTTGCCGTCCGGTGACCACGTCGGCATCCGGCCCGCAAGCGTGCCCACCTGGTGCTGGTCGCTGCCGTCCGGCTTCATCACGACGATCGCCGCCGGGTCCACCCAGTCCGGGGAGCGCTCGAACAGGATCCGGCTGCCGTCGGGCGACCAGGCAGGGTGATCGTCGATGTACGGGTTGCGCGTGAGGTTGACCGCGTGCCCGCCGTCGATGTCCATCACCCAGATCTCGACGTTCCCCGTCCCGCGGTTCGAGACGAACACGATCCGCCTGCCGTCGGGCGAGAAGTTTGGGCTACGAGTCGACGCGGACCGGTCGTTCGTCAGGCGGCGGATGTGCGTGCCGTCGGCACGCATGACGTAGATCGCGGGTCGATGTCCCTCCGGCGCGCGCGGGCCGACGAACACGATGCGCTTGCCGTTTGGTGACCAGGCGGGTTCGGTGCCACGCGTGACGAAGCGCCGATGGCTGCCGTCCTTGCGCATCGTCCAGATCTGCGAGCGCGGCGGGGCGGTGAACATGCGGGTGTAGGCGATCAGGCTGCCGTCGGGCGACGCGGCGGGCTGGAAGTCGAACGACTTGGTCCGCGTCAGGCGCCGGGCGGCGGCGTCACCGGGCCGGATCGCGTAGACGTCGCTCGGCGTCGTGGTCTGCGGCGACGTCTCCTTGGCGAACAGCAGGTCGCCGTTGCGGCCCGCGAAGGCGGCGGGCGCCGCGCTGGGCTGCGCGAGCGCCAGCGCCATCGCCATCGCCATCGCGGCCGTAGCGACCAGGACGTATGCGCTGCGAACTCTCACGAGCTCCACGCTACGCCGCGCGCTGCGCGCCGGAAACCGGTGTCGCTACGTGATCACGTCGGTAGTTGGCCGCCGGCAATCGCGGCCTGCGCTGCCGCGACCCGGGCGACCGGCACCCGGAACGGCGAGCAGCTCACGTAGTCGAGCCCGGCCGTGTGGAAGAAGCGGATCGAGCGCGGGTCTCCCCCGTGCTCGCCGCACACGCCGGCCTGGAGCCCGGGCTTCGCCGCCCTCCCCCGCTCAAGCGCGATCGCGACGAGCTCGCCGACGCCCTCGGTGTCGAGCGTCCCGAACGGCGAGCGCTCCACGATGCCCAGGTTCGCGTAGAGCGGCATGATCCGGCCCTCGATGTCGTCGCGCGAGAAGCCGAGCCCGGTCTGGGTGAGGTCGTTCGTGCCGAACGAGAAGAAGTCCGCGCCGCGCGCGATGTCGCCCGCCCGCAGGCAGGCCCGCGGCAGCTCGATCATCGTGCCGATCTTGACGCCCTCGGCGCCCTCCTCGGCGGCGACGCGCTCGACCAGCGAGCGCGCGATGGTGAGCTCGCCCGTGTAGGCCACGAGCGGGATCATCACCTCGACCGACGGGACGTGGCCGGTGCGCTCGGCCACCGCTCGCGCGGCGCGGAAGATCGCGCGCGCCTGCATCTCGTAGATCTCCGGGTGCAGCAGCCCGAGGCGCACGCCGCGGGTGCCCAGCATCGGGTTGCCCTCGTCGAGCGCGCGCATCCGCTCGAGCACGTGCTCGAGCTCTGTGACCTCGCCGTTGCCGCGCACCCGCGCCTCGGTCAGGTGCTCGACGACCGCCTCGCGGTCGGGCAGGAACTCGTGCAGCGGCGGGTCGAGCAGGCGGATGGTGACCGGGAGGCCGTCCATCGCCTCGAGCACCCCCTCGAAGTCGGCCTGCTGCATCGGGAGCAGCTCGTCGAGCGCCGCCCGGCGGCCCGCCTCGTCGTCGGCCATGATCATCGCCTGCATCTTCGGCTGGCGGTCGGCGGCCATGAACATGTGCTCGGTACGGCACAGGCCGACGCCTTCGGCGCCGAACGCGCGCGCACGGCGCGCGTCCTTGGGCGTGTCGGCGTTCGCGCGCACGCCCAGCGTGCGCAGCTCGTCGCACCAGGTCAGGACGGTCTCGAAGTGCGGGTCGACCTGCGGCGCCACGAGCGGGACGTCGCCCGTCGTCACGGCGCCGGTGCTGCCGTCGATGGCGATCAGGTCGCCCTCGTGGAGGACGAGGTCGCCGATATGGATCACGCCCGCGTGCAGGTCGACGTGGACCTCGCCCGCGCCGGTCACCGCGGGCCGGCCCATGCCGCGCGCCACGAGCGCCGCATGCGAGGCCTTGCCGCCCTCCGAGGTCAGGATGCCCTTGGCGGCGTGGAAGCCGGCCACGTCGTCGGCCTCGGTGAACGGGCGGACGAGGATGACCTGGGTGCCCTCGGCGGCGGCGGCGACCGCCGCGGGGGCGGTGAAGACGATGTGCCCCTTCGCCGCGCCCGGCGAGGCGGCCACACCGCGGGCGACGACCTCGAACTCCGCCTCCGGGTCGAACGTCGGGTGCAGCAGCGAGTCGAGCCGCTCGGCGTCGATCGTCGCGATCGCCTGCGCGCGCGTCAGCAGCCCCTCGTCGACGGCGTCGGCCGCGAAGCGGACCGCCGCCTGCGGAGCGCGCTTCGCGTTGCGCGTCTGGAGCATGTAGAGGCGCCCCTCCTCGACCGTGAACTCGGTGTCCTGCATGTCGCCGTAGTGGCGCTCGAGGGTGCGCAGGATCTCCAGCAGCTGGGCGTGGATCTCCGGCTTCCAGCTGCGCAGCTCGGCGAGGTCGAGCGGCGTGCGGGCGCCCGAGACGACGTCCTCGCCCTGCGCGTCGCGCAGGAAGTCGCCGCTGGGGTCGGGCGCGCCGGTGACCTCGTCGCGCGAGAACGCGACGCCGGAGCACGACGCCGGGCCGCGGTTGCCGAACACCATCTGCTGGACGTTGACGGCGGTGCCCCAGTCGTCGGGGATGCCGTTGATGCGCCGGTAGGCGATCGCGCGGTCGCCGCTCCAGGAGTCGAAGACCGCCTCGATCGCGCGTGTCAGCTGCTCGCGCGGTTCGGTCGGGAAGTCGTAGAGGCGCTGGAAGCTGCGCGTGAGCTCCTCCAGCGCGGCGGCGTCGAGCTCGGTGTCGAGCGTCACGCCGCGGGCGCGCTTGGCGTCCGCGATCGCCTCCTCGAAGCGCTCGCCCGGGACGCCGCAGACCACGTTGCCGAACATCTGCACGAGCCGCCGGTAGGAGTCCCACGCGAAGCGCTCGTTGCCGGTCGTCGTGGCCAGACCGCGGACGGACTTGTCGTTGAGCCCGAGGTTGAGGACCGTGTCCATCATCCCCGGCATCGAGTCGCGCGCGCCGCTGCGGACGGACAGCAGCAGCGGGTCGCTCGGGTCGCCGAGCCGCCGGCCCGCCTGCGCCTCCAGCCGCGCGAGCGCCTCGTCGACGGCCTCCTCGAGCCCATCAGGAGCCACGCGGTCGCCGTGCATGTAGGCGACGCACGCCTCGGTGGTGATCGTGAAGCCGGCCGGGACGAGCTCGGGGCCGAGCACGCGCGTCATCTCGGCGATGCCGGAGCCCTTGCCGCCGAGCAGCTCGCGCATGTCGCGCGAGCCCTCGGCAAAGTCGTAGACCCATTTCGTGACGGTGGGCGCGCGCATGTCAGTTCTCCTCGGGGGTCATCTCGATCGCTCCGGCAGGGCACTCGGCGGCGCACAGGCCGCAGCCCTTGCAGAAATCGAGGTCGATCTCGTATTGGTAGGGGCCCGGCTCGTCGAGCTTGATCACGGCGTTGTCCGGGCAGACGCCGTAGCAGTTGTCACACGCGAAGCAGTTGCCGCAGGACAGGCAGCGGCGGGCCTCGAACTGCGCGTTCGTCTCGTCGAGCCCGACGACCACCTCGTCGAACGTGGATGCGCGGCGCGCCAGGTCGAGCTGCGGCGCCACCGTCTTCGGCGCGTCGCTGTAGTACCACGTGTTGAGCTGGTCGAAGGTGACGAGCTCACCGCGCGGCGGGTGCACGTAGGTCTCGGCGCGCAGGAACGTGTCGACGTTGCGGGCGGCCTGCTTGCCGTGGCCGATGCCGACGGTGACGGTGCGCTCGGCGGGGACCATGTCGCCGCCGGCGAAGACACCCTCGTGGCCGGTCATCATCCGCTCGTCGACCTGCACGACGCCGTCGTCGACCTCGATGCCGGGGACGCCGTCGAGCAGCGAGAGGTCGGTCTCCTGGCCGAGCGCGAGGATGAGCGAGTCGGCCTCGAGCTCCTCGATCTCGCCGGTGGGCTGCGGGAAGCCGGAGTCGTCGAGCTCCATCTTCTCGAGCACGAGCTTGCCGTCGTCGGCCTGCTTGACGGTCGAGAGCCACTTCATGAGCACGCCCTCCTCGAGCGCCTCCTCGACCTCGAAGTCGTGGGCCGGCATCTTGTCGCGGTTGCGGCGGTAGACGACGATCGCCTCTTCCGCGCCCAGGCGCCGCGCGGTGCGGGCGACGTCCATGGCGGTGTTGCCGCCGCCGTAGACGGCGACGCGGCGGCCGAGCAGCGGCTGCTCGCCGCCCTCCATGCTGCGCAGCACGGAGACGGCGTCGAGCACCTTCGCCGCCGAGCCGGCGGGGATATAGGCGCGTTTGCCGAGGTGGGCGCCGACGGCGAGGAAGACGGCGTCGAACTCCTGCTTGGCGGCGAGCACGTCCTCGACCTTCGTGTTCAGCTCGAGCTCGACCCCGAGGTCGAGGATGCGCTGGATCTCCGCGTCGAGGATCTCGCGCGGCAGGCGGTAACGCGGGATGCCGAAGCGCATCATGCCGCCGGCCAGCGGGCCTGCATCGCGGATCGTGACCGCGTGCCCGGCGCGCGCGAGGTGGTAGGCGGCCGACAGGCCCGAGGGCCCGGCGCCGACGACGAGCACGCGCTTGCCCGAGGGCGGCGCGGTGACCTCGACGGTCCAGCCCTGCTTGATCGCCTCGTCGCCGACGAAGCGCTCGACCGAGTTGATGCCGACCGCCTCGTCGAGGTACTTGCGGTTGCAGGCGGTCTCGCACGGGTGGTAACAGACGCGCCCCATGACGGCGGGCAGCGGGTTGTCCTCCATGATCTGCCGCCAGGCCTGCTCGTAGTTGCCCTCCTCGGCGTGGAAGAGCCACTCCTGGCAGTTCTCACCGGCCGGGCAGGCGTTGCTGCAGGGCGGCAGGCGGTGCACGTAGTTCGGCACCTGGGTGCGCCAGGACCCCGTCTTGTTGGCGAGGCTCGATCCGACGTCCAGCGTGATGGCGAACGGCTTGTCCATCAGTTTGGGTCACCTCCGCGGGGCATCCGGCCCGCGTTCTGATGTAGGGGCCGGGCATCCGGCCCGTCTATTAGGCCGAAACGACGGATATTGCGGTCGGCCCGCGCCTGCAGAGCGGCGATGACATCGTCACGGCGCTCGGGCTTGAACAGGTGGGCGTAGCGCTTCTGCGTCTCGAGGTACTTCTCGACCGGCACCTGCCGGCGAATCTTCGACACGCTCGTGACGTCGCCGTCCTCGGCCTCGAAGACCGGGAACAGGCCGCTCTCCGCGGCGAGCCGCGCGACCTGGACGGTCTGGCTCGCGTCGCAGCCCCAGCCCAGCGGGCAGGTGACGAGCACGTGGATGTAGCGCGCGCCGTGCATGCCCATCGCGTACTCGACCTTGGCCTCGAGGTCGCGCAGGTCGGCGACCGTCGCGGTCGCCACGTAGGGGATCTCGTGCGCCATCGCGATCAGCGGCGCGCTCTTGCCCTGGCCGAAGTCGTTGCCGGGGTTGGGTCCGACGGCGGGCGTCGTGGTCGTGCGGGCGGCCGGCGGCGTCGCGGCCGAGCGCTGCACGCCGGTGTTCATGTAGCCCTCGTTGTCGTAACAGATGTAGAGCACGTCGTCGTTGCGCTCGAACATGCCCGACAGGCAGCCGAAGCCGATGTCGACCGTGCCGCCGTCGCCGCCCTGGCCGACGACGCGGACGTCGGTGCGGCCCTTGGCCTTGAGCGCCGCGGCGATCCCAGTGGAGACGGCCGGCGCGTTGCCGAACAGCGAGTGGATCCACGGGAGCTGCCACGAGGTCTCGGGAAACGGCGTCGAGAAGACCTCCAGGCAGCCGGTCGCGTTGGCGGCGATCATCTGCCCCTGCGACGCGCGCATCGCGGCGTCGAGCGCGAAGCGGGCGCCGAGCGCCTCACCGCAGCCCTGGCAGGCGCGGTGGCCGGAGGTGAGCGTGTTTGAGCGCGCGGGGTCGGACTGGACCGAGCGCTCGTCGTCCTTGAGCAGATGGCCGCCGACCGCGAACGAGCCGGTCTGGAAGAACTTGATCGGCTGGTGGGGCATCAGACCGGCCCCGCCGCGACCGTGCCGATGTCGCGCAGCATGTTCTCGGCGTGCGGGCCGGAGCGGGGGTCCGCGCCCATCCGCTCGAGCTCGCGCGCGACCAGCTCGGTGTTGAGGTCCAGGAACGTCAGCCGCCCGAGCGTGTCCGCGAGCGCGTCGCCGAACAGCCGGTGCAGCGAGGCCTTGGTGATCGGCCGGCCGCCGAGCCCGGCGACGACGTCGTAGACCGTGGGCGTCAGCCCCGACAGCGCGAGCCGGACGTTCTGGCCGACGATGCCGCCGGCGCCGACGGCGAACGCCTTCTCGATCACGACGACGCGCTTCGCGCCGGCGAGCGCCGCGCGGATCTCGTCGTACGGCCACGGGCGGAAGCACTTGACCGCGACGGCGCCGATCGAGACGCCCTCGTCGCGCAGCTCGTCGATGACGTCCTCGATCGTGCCGAGCACGGAGCCGAGCGCCACGACGACGGTCTCGGCGTCGTCGGCACGGTAGCCGCGCACGAGCCCGCCCGACTCGCGGCCGAAGGCCTGTGCGAACTCGTCGGCCAGCACCGGGATCGCGTCGAGCGCGAGGATCTGCTTGGCGTGCATGAGGTACCGGACCTCGGTGAACGCCTCGGGCCCGACCATCGCACCGATCGACACCGGCTCGGCCGGGTCGAGGACCTGGCGCGGCTCGAACGGCGGGAGGAACGCGTCGACCTGCTCCTGCGTCGGCAGCTCCACGCGCTCGAACGCGTGCGTGAGAATGAAGCCGTCCATGCAGACCATGACCGGGATCGAGAGCTGCTCGGCGAGCCGGAAGGCCTGGATGTGCAGGTCCGCGGCCTCCTGGTTCGTCTCCGCGTAGAGCTGGATCCAGCCCGAGTCGCGCTGCGACATCGAGTCCGAGTGGTCGTTCCAGATGTTGATCGGCGCCCCGATGGCGCGGTTGGCCACCGTCATCACGATCGGCAGGCCGAGGCCCGAGGCGTTGTAGAGCGCCTCGACCATGAACAGCAGGCCCTGGCTCGCGGTCGCCGTGTAGGTGCGGGCGCCGGTGGCCGACGCGCCGATCGCGACCGACATGGCGGCGAACTCGGACTCGACGTTGACGTACTCGCAGGGCGCCAGCTCGCCGGTCCTGACGAGCCCGGAGAGCGCCTCGACGATGTGCGTCTGGGGCGAGATCGGATAGGCCGGGATGACCTCGGGGCGGCACAGCGCGACGGTCTCGGCGACCGCGCGCGAGCCCTCCATCTGCTTAAGCGGCATGCCGTGCTCCCACCACGAGGTCGTGCGCCGCGACCGCGGCCTCGATGTTCCCCTTGGCGATCGCCCGCGGGAAGCGCGCGCCGATCGCGGTCGTGACCGACTCGAGCGAGACGATGCCGCACAGCGCGGCGAAGCCGCCGAGCAGCGCCGCGTTCGGGAGCGGCCGGCCGACGTGCTCCCGCGCGAGCTCGGAGGCCGGCACGGCGAGCATGTCGAAGTCGAGGTCGCCGAGGCCGAGCTCCTCCGGCGTGCGGCCGGTGTTGATCAGCACGGCGCCGCGGGGCCGCATCCCGCCGAAGACGTCGACCTGATGCAGGAGCGTCGGGTCCTGGATGATCAGCGCGTCGGGCTCCATGATCGGCTCGCGGACGCGGATGGGCCGGTCGTCGATGCGGCAGAAGGAGACGACCGGCGCGCCGGTGCGCTCCGAGCCGAAGCTCGGGAACGCCTGCGCGTGGCGCTCCTCGAGGAACGCGGCGAGCGCGAGGAGCTCGGCCGCCGTGACGACGCCCTGGCCGCCGCGGCCGTGGATGCGGACTGCGAACACGTGGTGAACCCTCGCGGGCGAACGCTTGCCCGCCATCCGTGCGGCCCGCCCACGCGGGACCGTAGTTCCCCGCACTCGCGGCGCGGCAGGTGCCCGTTGACCGCGCGGAAGCGATCGATGAGAGTGCCGTCAGTGAGCCACGTCGCGTTCCCGATCCTCTGGGCGCTCGGGCTCCTCGTCTTCGGGGGGATCATCGCCGTGCGCGCGCGGCGCCTGTTCGCCGCGCAGCCCGCCGGCCGGCTCGACCGCATCCCCGAGCGGCTCAAGCGCGCGCTCGTGTACGGGGTGGGCCAGCGCAAGTTCCTCTCCGGCGAGCAGCCCGCCGGGATCATGCACGCGCTCATCTTCTGGGGGTTCGTCGTCCTCCTGCTGGAGGTCGTGACGCTGTTCGGCCGGACCTTCGACGCGGGCTGGCACCTGCCGGGGCTCGGGGACGGCCAGCTGCTCGACCAGCCCTTCCTGATCGCCCGCACGGTGGTCGAGGTGGCGGTGATCGTCGGCGTCGGCTACATGCTCTACCGGCGGCTGATCGCGCATACCGCGCGGCTGCGCGGCACCCGCCCAGCCGAGCAGCGCTTCCGTGACACGCCCCACTGGGAGGGCGTCCTGATCCTCTTCCTGATCCTGTTCGTCGTGGTCGGCGGGCTGCTCTACGACGCCGGCGGCGACACCGTCAGCGACGCCGGATGGTGGCTGCACAACGTCACGATCCTGGTCTTCCTGTGCCTGCTGCCGCTGAGCAAGCACTTCCACATCATCACCGCGATCCCCAACCTGTTCTTCGCCAAGCTGCCGCCGCGCAGCGCGGAGCGGCCGCTGGCGATCACGCACGTGCCGGCCGCGCCGGTGGCGGCGCTCGACCCGCCCGGCGAGGGCCGCGCGGGTATCCACTCGCTCGACGACCTCAACTGGAAGCAGGTGCTCGACGCGTACACGTGCACCGAGTGCGGGCGCTGCACGGACGTCTGCCCGGCGACCGCCGCCGGCTCGCCGCTCGCGCCGCGGCAGCTGATCCTCGACCTCCGCGACCAGCTCTACGACCGCGAGGACAACGGCAACGGCAGGCCGATCCCCGACGACGTCCTGTGGGCGTGTACCACGTGCATGGCCTGCGTCGAGGCGTGCCCGGTCGGGATCGAGCACGTGCCGACGATCGTCGACCTGCGCCGCGAGCTCGTCGACCAGGGCGACATGGACCCGCTGCTGCAGAAGACGCTGCAGAACTACGCGAGCCAGGGCAACTCGTACGGCAAGTCGTCGCGCATGCGCGCGCGCTGGACGCGCGGCCTCGACTTCAAGATCCCCGACGCGCGCAAGGAGCCGGTCCAGTACGTGTGGTTCGTCGGCGACTTCGCGTCGTTCGACGAGCGCGTCCAGGTCGCCTCGCAGACCGTCGCGCGCGTCCTGCACGACGCCGGCGTGTCGTTCGGCCTGCTCTACGAGGGCGAGCGCAACAGCGGCAACGACGTGCGCCGGATCGGCGAGGAGGGCCTGTTCGAGCTGCTGGTCGAACAGAACCTGGGCGCGCTCGGCGAAGCGGAGTACGAGGCGATCTTCACCACCGACCCGCACTCGCTCAACACGCTGCGCAACGAGTATCCGCAGTACGGGCTCGACAAGCCGGTCTACCACTACACCGAGCTGTTCGCCGACCTCGTCGCGCGCGGCGTGCTGAACCTGCGCACGCCGCTCACCGGCACGCGCGTGACCTACCACGACCCCTGCTACCTCGCGCGCTACAACCGCATCACGGAGGCGCCGCGGGCGCTGATCGAGGCGACCGGGGCCGAGCTCGTCGAGATGCCGCGCCACGGCGTCGAGACGTTCTGCTGCGGCGCCGGCGGCGGGCGGATGTGGATGGCCGACGACCCGGACGCCGGCGAGCGCCCGAGCGAGCAGCGGATCCGCGAGGCGCAGGCGCTCGGCCACCTCGACTACTTCCTCGTCAGCTGCCCCAAGGACCTGGCGATGTACTCCGACGCCGTCAAGGTCGTCGGCGCCGACTTCGAGGTGGCGGAGCTGACCGCGCTGGTCGAGCGGGCGCTGGCCTCGGCCGAAGCCGAGGCCGGCGCCCCGCTCTCCTAGCCCTCGACGAGGGTCGTCAGCTCGTCGGCGACGTCGAAGAGGTCGGCGACCGCTCCGTAGTGGGCGACGTTGAAGATCGCCGCGCCGGGATCCGAGTTCACGGCGATGATCAGCTCGGCGCCCTGCATGCCCTCGACGTGCTCGGGGGCGCCGGAGACGCCGAGCGCGAGGTACAGCTTGGGCGTCACGTGCGCGCCCGACTTCCCGACCTGCCGCGTCTTCGGCAGCCAGCCCGAGTCGACGACCGGCCGTGAGGCCGCGAGCTCCGCGCCCAGCGCGGAGGCCAGGTCCTCGGCGAGCTCGATGTTCTCGGCGCCGCCGATCCCGCGGCCGACGCAGACGATCATGTCCGCGGCGGTGAGGTCGACGCCCTCGTCGGGCGGCTCGACCGCCTCGACGTAGCGCGTGCGCAGGCTGTCGAGCTCGGGCGGCGGCGCCATCTGCACGCGCTCGCCCGCGCCCGTGGGCGAGGGCTCCGCGTGCAGCGCGGTCGAGTTGACCGCGAGCACCGCCGGCAGCGACGTGCGCGAGGTGGCGTGCAGCTGCCCCCCGTAGACGCCGCTGACCGCCTCGACCTCGCCGCCCGCGAGCGACGCGCCGACGCAGTAGCCGACGAACGGCAGGCCGGCGGCGGCCGCCGCCGCGGCGGCGACGTCGTAGCCGTGGGTGGTGTTCTCGACCAGCACCAGGTCGGGCGAGCGCTCCGCGATCGCCGCGGCGAGCACCGCCTGGTGCGCCTCCGGGACGTAGGGCGAGAGCGCGGGGTGCGTGACCTCGAGCACGACGTCGGCGGCGCCGAGCACGTCATCGGCGCTGCACGGCTCGCTGCCGGCCACGAGCGCGACCAGCGCGCCCCCGGCGGCGTCGGCGAGCGGCCGCGCGAACGCGAGCAGCCGGCCGTTGACGGATGGATCCATATAGACGAGGACGTCACCCATCAGCTCACCAGAGCTCCCTGTTCGCGAAGGACACCGACGATCTGCGCCGCGATCTCCTCGGCGTCGCCCTCGAGCATCGTCGCGCCGGCCTGTGACTCCGGGCGGGCGAGCGACACGAGCGCGGGCGCCGCGGCGGGCGCGGTCACGCTGACCGCGAGCGGCTCGGGGCTTGCCTCCGTCATGGCCTGACGCAGGCGGCCCATCGAGACGTAGCGCGGCGGCGCGCTGGCAGACTGGACGCCGACCACGGCCGGCAGCGGCAGCTCCAGCACCGCGAGGCGCCCGCCGGCGTACTCCTGCACGACGCGCGCCGCGCCGCCCTCGAGGCTGACCCCGACGACGACGTTGGTCTGCGGCCAGCCGAGCTCGGCCGCGAGGTAGGGCACGGTCTGGCCGAACAGGTCGGTCGGCGTCTGGACGCCGGTGAGCACGAGGTCGGGGGCGAGCGAGCGGAACGCCTCCGCGAACGCCAGCGCCGCCGTCCTCGAGTCGTAAGGATCGAGCTCGCCGGCGTCGACGACGACCAGCCGGTCCGCGCCGCGCGCGTACGCGACCTCGAGGGCCTGCTCGACCCCCTCGGCGCGGATCCCGACCGCGGTGACGGTGGCGCCGGTGGCCTCCTTGATCAGGACGGCCTCCTCGAGCGCCTGGTCGTCGAACTCGCTGATCACCATCTCGACGAGCTCCCGATCGATATCCGTGTCGCCGGGTTGGACCTCGAGCTCGTCGCCCGCTTTCGGCATCAGCCGTACTGCGACCGCGATGTGCATAGGTCGCTCCTCGTCGATTGCGTGACTCGCGCCGACCTTACGCGCGCTGCTGAGCGCTCGTATCCGTACTTCTCCCCCTCGCCACGTGGGCAAGGGGCTGATGGATACGAGCGCTCACCGGATCAGGCTGACGGGATCCGCACTTTGAGGACGGGGAGTCCAGTGGCCAACGAGCTGAAGCCTGAGACGTTGAAGGTCGCGCTGTCGTCGATCGACGAGTTCGCAGCCCGTGAGCTGCCCGACTCGCTGCTGATCGAGCTCGACGAGAAGGACGAGTTCCCGGAGGAGATCGTGCGCCGGATGTCTTCCGGCGACGAGCTCGGGATCCAGCTCCTGTTCGTCCCCTTCGAGTACGGCGGCATGGGCGGCGGCGCGTTCGACGTCTACCGGATCTGCGAGCGGATGGCGGCGATCGACCTCGGGCTCGCGACCTCCGAGCTCGCCACGTTCCTCGGCAGCGACCCGATCCGGGTCGGCGGCACGGAGGAGCAGAAGGCCAAGTACATGGGCAAGATCGCCAAGGACGGCAGCCTGTTCGCCTACGGCGCGACCGAGCCCGAGGCGGGCAGCGACCTCGCCGCGCTCAAGACGACCGCCCAGCCGGTCGGCGACAACGGATCCACCACCGGCTACCGGATCAGCGGCACCAAGCAGTGGATCTCCAACGGCGGCGTGGCGGACCTCTACACCGTGCTCGCGATGGCGCCCGGCGGCCCGAGCTGGTTCGTGGTCGACGCCGGCGTCGAGGGCTTCACGCACGGCGCGCACGAGGACAAGCACGGGATCCGCCTCAGCAACACGGCGGCGCTCTTCCTCAGCGACGTGTACGTCGACGCCGACCGGTTGATCGGCGGCGTCGAGGGCCAGGGCCTCGTCCAGGCCCAGCAGGTGTTCGGCTACACCCGGCTGATGGTCGCCGCCTTCGGGCTCGGCGCCGGCTGGGCGGCGCTCGACCGCGCGATCGACTACTCGCGCAAGCGCATCCAGGCCGGCGGCCCGCTGTCCGAGAAGCCGGGCTACACCCACAAGCTGATCACGCCGCACGCGATCGCGCTCGAGGCGTCACGCGCGGCGATCGAGGAGACCGCGGCGCGCATCGACGCCGGCGAGGGCTCGCTCAACGTCGAAGGGGCGATCGCCAAGTACCTCGCCAGCGAGGCCGGCGACGACGCCGCCGACGCGGCGATCCAGGCCCACGGCGGCTACGGCTACACGCACGACTACATGGTCGAGAAGATCAAGCGCGACGTCCGGATCACGCGGATCTACGAGGGCACCTCGGAGATCATGGAGATGACGATCGCGCGCGGCCGCTGGCAGGAGCACCTCAAGAGCGGCGGCGACTACTACCACGCGCGAGCCCGCGAGCTCGAGGCGCTGCACGCCGAGCACCCCGACGTCGGCGCCGGCGTCGCCGCGCTCGCCCAGCACGCGCTGGCCGAGCTGCTCGAGCGCTGCCGCGTCCAGAAGCTCACGCGCAACCAGCACGTGCTGCTGCGCCTCGGCGAGCTGATCGCGCTGGCCGAGGGCGCCGGCGCGCTGGCCCGGCAGGCGCAGCGGGCGACCGCCAAGGAGCTGCACCCGAAGGCGGCGCGCCGCCTCAAGCCCGTGCCGCTCGCCGCGGCGAGCCGCGTGAACGCGCGCAACGTCGCGCTGAGGGTCGCGAGCGAGGCCGTGCGCTGGGTGGCGGGGGCCGACGGCGGCGACCTCGGCGACCTCGAGCAGAAGCTCGGCATCGCGGAGATCCATCGCGCGCAGGGCGGGCTGCTCGACGATCTCCAGGCCGTCACCGAGGCGCTCTACGCGCGCAAGCGGCGCTGACATGGCCGCTTCACTCGACGACGCCGTTGCCATCGTGGGCGTGGGCGCGATCCTCCCCGATGCCCCGACCGCCACGGCCTTCTGGGACAACGTGTCCGGCGGCCGCTACTCGGTCAGCGAGGTCGATCCGGCCCGCTGGGATCCGGCCCTCTACTACGACGCCGACCCGCGGGCCCCGGCGAAGACCTACTCGAAGATCGGCGGCTGGGTGCGCGACTGGGACTGGGACCCGCTGCACTGGAAGCTCCCGATCCCGCCCAAGGTGGGCGAGGCCATGGACGACGGGCAGAAGTGGGCGGTGGCCTGCACGCGCATGGCGCTGGCCGACGCCGGCTGGCCCGAGCGCCCGCTCGACCTCGATCGCACCGCGGTGATCCTCGGCAACGCGATGGGCGGCGAGAAGCACTACCTGACCAACCTGCGGATCGTGTTCCCCGAGCTCGCCCGCGAGCTCGAGCGTGCCGAGAGCTTCGGCGCGCTGCCGGCCGACGTGCGGGCCGCGATCGAGCGCGAGCTCCACGCCAACCTCGACGCCTGGCTGCCGGCCCTCACCGAGGACACGATGCCCGGCGAGCTGAGCAACTGCATCGCCGGGCGGGTCGCCAACCTGTTCAACTTCCACGGCCCGAACTTCACGGTCGACGCGGCGTGCGCCTCCGCGATGGCGGCGATGGACGCCGCGATCGAGGGCCTGACGCAGCGCCATTACGACGTCGCGATCGCCGGCGGCGTGGACCGCAACATGGGCGTGTCGAGCTTCGTCAAGTTCTGCGCGATCGGCGCCCTGTCGCCGACCGGCACCCGCCCCTACGCCGACGGCGCCGACGGCTTCGTCATGGGTGAGGGCGCCGGGCTGTTCGTGCTCAAGCGCCTCGAGCAGGCCGAGCTCGACGGCGACCGCATCTACGCGGTCGTGCGCGGTATCGGCGGCGCCAGCGACGGCAAGGGCAAGGGCATCACCGCGCCCAACCCCACCGGGCAGCGGCTCTCGGTCGAGCGCGCGTGGCGCAACTCCGGCCTGTCGCCCGCCCAGTGCACGCTGATGGAGGGCCACGGCACGTCGACCCGCGTCGGCGACGTCGTCGAGGTCACGAGCCTCATGGACGTCTTCTCGGGCGCGGGCGTCGAGCCCGGCTCGGTCGCGCTGGGGTCCGTCAAGTCCAACATCGGTCACCTCAAGGCGGCCGCGGGCGCGGCGGGCGTGCTCAAGGCGACCCTCGCCCTGCATCACAAGCAGCTGCCGCCCAGCCTCAACTTCGAGCGGCCGAACCCGAACCTGGACTGGGCCGAGTCGCCCTTCGCGGTCAACACCGAGTTGCGCGAATGGGACGTCCCTGACGGCCAGACCCGAGTCGCGGGCGTCAGCGCCTTCGGCTTCGGCGGAACCAACTTTCACATCGTCATGGAGGAGCACGTGCCCGGACAAGCGACCACCAATGGGAAGCACGCTTCGATCGCCGTGCCGGGCCCGCGCAGCGCGCCGGCGCCTGCGCGGGCGACGGCCGCGCGCCCCAAGCCGCCGCTGCGCGGCGCGCTCCTGCTGGGCGCCGCCGACGAGGCGGCGCTCGCCAACGAGCTGCGCACCACCCTGGCCGAAGCGCGCCAGGGCCGCCACCTCGACCCCGCCCCGCCCAGCTCCGAGGCGCTGCACGCGCCCGAGCGGATCGCGATCGACTACGCCGACGGCGATGACCTCGCCGCCAAGGCGACGCTCGCCCTGACCGCGCTGCAGGCCGGCAACCCCGCCGCCTGGGCGGCGCTGCGCGGCCGCGGGATCTACCGCGGCAGCGGTCCGGCGCCCGGGAAGGTCGCCTTCCTCTACACCGGGCAGGGCTCCCAGTACGCCAACATGCTGGCCGACCTGCGGGGGCGCGAGCCGGTGATCGCCGACCTCTTCGACGAGGCCGACGCCATCATGACGCCGCTGCTCGAGGGCCGGAAGCTGTCCGACATCATCTTCGCCGACCCCGCGGATCCCGCCGCGGTCGCCCGGGCCGAGGAGGAGCTGCGGCCGACCGAGATCACGCAGCCGGCGGTGCTCACCGTCGACATCGCGCTCACGCGCCTGCTGGGCGAGTACGGGATCGCCCCGGACCTCGTCATGGGCCACTCGCTGGGCGAGTACGGCGCGCTGGTGGCGGCCGGAGCGCTCACGTTCGAGGCCGCGCTCGAGGCGGTCAGCGCCCGCGGGCGTGAGATGGCCAGCCTCGACGTCGGCGACCCCGGCGCGATGGCCGCCGTGATGGCGCCGCTGGCCGAGGTCGAGGAGATCGTCGCGGCGAGCGACGGCTACGTCGTCCTCGCCAACGTCAACTCGACCCACCAGGTCGTGCTCGGCGGCGCGACCGACGCCGTCGGCAGGGTCGTGGCCGAGCTCCAGCAGCGCGGGCACCAGGCGTTCCTGCTGCCGGTGAGCCACGCCTTCCACACCGAGATCGTGTCGCCGGCGAGCACGCCGCTGCGGGCGACCCTGAAGCGCCTCGGCCTGCAGCCGCCGCAGCTGCCGATCGTCGCCAACGTCGACGGCGAGCTCTACCCGGCGGGCGACGACGTGGAAGAGCAGATGCTCGACATCCTGGCGCGGCAGGTCGCCTCGCCGGTGCAGTTCGTCAAGGGCCTGCACACGCTCTACGAGCAGGGCGCGCGGGTGTTCGTCGAGGTCGGCCCGAAGCACGCGCTGCAGGGCTTCGCCTCCGACGTGCTGGGCGACGACAAGGTCTTGAGCCTCGCCACCAACCACCCCAAGGTGGGCGGCGTCGTGTCGTTCAACTCGGCGCTGTGCGGCCTGTGGGCCGCCGGGCTGGGCTCCGGCACCGAGGCGGCCGGCATGGAGACCGCGGCGCTTGCGCACGGGGGCCACCGCCAAGCCGCGCGCGGCGCAGGCCGCGACGCCCCCGCCCCCCTCTTCGTCCTCGTCCGCGTCCGCGGGCGACGAGCTGCGGCGCCTGTTCGACGAGTTCGTCGAGCGCGGCCGCGAGCTGATCGGCGAGCGCGGCAGCGAGCGTGCGCCGGCGACCGAGCCGACCGTGATCACCGGGGCCGGGCTCGGGCTCCCGGGCACCGAGCACCTCTTCGGCGAGGACGACGTCGCGCGCCTGCTCCACGGCGAGCAGGGCATCGACGTCATCCCCGCGCGCCTGCGCCACGAGATGCTCGACAAGCACGTCACCCGGCTGGTCAAGAGCGACGGCGGCGCGCGCTTCGAGACGATCGACCGCCTCGACGACGTCATCAAGCTCGCCGCCCGCGCGGGCACGTTCGACCTGCACGAGGAGTTCGGGGTCGACGACGACCGCGTCCAGGCGCTCGGGCGCGCCTCGCAGCTTGCGATGGCCGCGGGCATCGACGCGCTGCACGACGCCGGCATCCCGCTCGTGCTGCGCTACAAGACCACGACCACGGGCACGCAGCTGCCGGACCGCTGGTCGCTGCCCGACGAGCTGCGCGACGACACCGGCGTGATCTTCGCCTCGGCCTTCCCGGGCCTCGAGGAGATGACCGACGAGGTGAGCCGCTACACGGTCGACCACATGCGCCGGGAGCGGCTCGACGCGCTCGAGTCGCTGCGCGCGCGCATGCTCGATCACGACGGCACCGACGCCGTGGTCCTCGCCGAGGTCGAACGGCGCATCCACGACGTGCGCCGCCAGCTCGAGGACGAGGCCTACACGTTCGACCGCCGCTTCATCTTCCGCGTCCTGTCGATGGGCCACTCGCAGTTCGCCGAGCTGATCGGCGCGCGCGGGCCCAACACGCAGGTGAACTCCGCGTGCGCCAGCACCACGCAGGCCGTCTCGCTGGCCGAGGACTGGATCCGCGCGGGCCGCTGCCGGCGCGTGGTCGTCGTGGCCGCCGACGACGCCACCTCCGACACCATGCTGGGCTGGCTCGGCGCGGGCTTCCTCGCCACTGGCGCGGCCGCGACGGACGAGGTGGTCGAGGATGCGGCGCTGCCCTTCGACCGCCGTCGCCACGGGATGCTCCTGGGCATGGGAGCGGCCGGGCTCGTCGTCGAGAGCGCCGAGTCGGCGCGCGAGCGCGGGCTGACCCCGATCTGCGAGGTGCTCGGCTCGGTGACCGCGAACTCCGCGTTCCACGGCACGCGCCTGGACGTCGACCACATCAGCGGGGTCATGGAGCGGCTCGTCGCGCAGGCCGAGGCCCGCGGTGTCCGCCGGGAGGAGCTGGCGCCCGAGCTGCTGTTCATCTCGCACGAGACGTACACGCCTGCGCGCGGCGGCAGCGCCGCCGCGGAGATCCACGCCCTGCGCCACGTCTTCGGCGAGGACGCCGACCGCGTCGTGATCGCGAACACGAAGGGCTTCACAGGGCACCCGATGGGTGTCGGCATCGAGGACGTCCTCGCGGTCAAGGCACTCGAGACCGGCGTCGTGCCGCACGTGCCCAACTTCCACGAGCCCGACCCCGAGCTCGGATCGCTCAACCTCTCCCACGGGGGCGCCTACCCGATCAGCTACGCCCTGCGGCTGGCGGCGGGCTTCGGCTCGCAGATCAGCATGCTCCTGCTGCGGTGGACGCCGGTGGCGGACGGCCGTCGGCGCAACGTCGACGAGCTCGGCTACGCCTACCGGATCGCGGATCGCGACGCGTGGACGGCCTGGCTGCGGCGGGTGAGCGGTTACGACGAGCCGAAGCTCGAGCTGGTCACGCACCGGCTGCGCATCGCCGACCAGGGCCCGGCCGCCGCGGCTGCCGCCGCCCGCGAGCCTGAGCACGTCGCGGTGCCGCTCGGAGCGCCGCTCGATCACGCGCCCGAGCCGGCACCGGCGGCCACGGCGCCCGAGCCCGCCCCCACGCCTCCGCCCGCTGCGGCGCCGGCGCCGGCCGCGGACGACGTGGAGGCGCGCGTGATGGAGATCGTGGCAGCCCAGACCGGCTACCCGACCGACCTGCTCGACCTCGACCTCGACCTCGAGGCCGACCTCGGCATCGACACGGTCAAGCAAGCCGAGGTCTTCGCCACGATCCGCGAGACCTACGGCATCGAGCGCGACGACAACCTCAAGCTCCGCGACTACCCCACCCTCACGCACGTCGTCCAGTTCGTCCACGACCGCGTCACCCCAGACCGCAAGCGCCCCAGCGCCCATCGCCGAACCTGCAGCGGCGGATCCCGTCGAAGCGCCGCCGGCCGCGGCGCCCATCGACGACGACGTCGAAGCCCGTGTGATGGAGATCGTCGCGGCCCAGACCGGCTACCCGACCGACCTCCTCGACCTCGACCTCGACCTCGAGGCCGACCTCGGCATCGACACCGTCAAGCAGGCCGAGGTGTTCGCCACGATCCGCGAGACCTACGGCATCGAACGCGACGACAGCCTGAAGCTCCGCGACTACCCGACGCTGACCCACGTCGTCGGCTTCGTCCACGACCGCGCACCGCAGACCAACACCGCCCCGGTCGAGACTCCGGCAGCGGCGCCCGAACCGGCGCCCGCTCCTGTTGCGGCCCCGGCTGCCGCGGACGGCGTCGAGGCGCGCGTGATGGAGATCGTGGCAGCCCAGACCGGCTACCCGACCGACCTGCTCGACCTCGACCTCGACCTCGAGGCCGACCTCGGCATCGACACCGTCAAGCAAGCCGAGGTCTTCGCCACGATCCGCGAGACCTACGGCATCGAGCGCGACGACAACCTCAAACTCCGCGACTACCCCACCCTCACGCACGTCGTCGGCTTCGTCAACGACCGCATCCCCCACACCGAACCCGTCGCCGAGCCCGCCCCTGCCGCGCCCGCGGCAACGGCGCCGGCGCCGGCCGCGGACGACGTCGAGGCGCAGGTGATGGAGATCGTCGCCGCCCAGACCGGCTACCCGACCGACCTCCTCGACCTCGACCTCGACCTCGAGGCCGACCTCGGCATCGACACCGTCAAGCAAGCCGAGGTCTTCGCCACGATCCGCGAGACCTACGGCATCGAGCGCGACGACAACCTCAAGCTCCGCGACTACCCCACCCTCACGCACGTCGTCGGCTTCGTCCACGACCGCGCCCCGGGCGCGGCGGAAGAGGCTGCGCCGGCCGAGGAAGCGCCCGCCCCCGCTGCCGAGGCGCCCGCCGCGTTCCCGCGGCGCGTGCCCGTCGCCGTGCTGAGGCCCCCGCTCGACCTGTGCGTCGAGACCGGTGTGCGCCTCGAGGCCGGCAGCCGGGTCGTGCTCATGCCCGACGGCGGTGGCGTCGGTGCGGCGCTCGCCAAGCGACTCGCCAAGCTCGGCGTCGCGGTGCTGACGATCGAGGGCGCTCCGGACGCCGCGGCGCTGGAGGAGCAGATCGGCGAGTGGACCGCCGGCGGCCCCGTGCAGGGCGTCTACTGGCTGCCCGCGCTCGACGATGAGGGCCCGCTCTCCGCACTCGACCCCGCAGCGTGGCGCGAGGCGCTCCGCCTCCGCGTCAAGCTGCTCGCCACGACGATGCGCGCGCTCCCCGAGGCCTTCCTGGTCTCCGCGACCCGCCTCGGCGGCCGCCATGGCTACGATGACGCCGGCGCGACCTCCGTCATGGGCGGCGCCGTCACCGGCTTCACCAAGGCGCTCGCCCGCGAGCGGACCGACGCGTTCGTCAAGGCCGTCGACTTCGGCCCCAGCCGCAAGACCGCGGCCTACGCCGACACGCTGCTCGAAGAGACGCTGCGCGACCCCGGTGCCGTCGAGATCGGGCACGCCGACGGGCTGCGCTGGTCGGTCGGCCTGGTCGAAGCGACGGCAGAGGAGGAGGCGGAGCGGGTGCCCGGCAAGGACACCACGTTCCTCGTCACCGGCGCCGCCGGCAGCATCGTCTCAGCGATCACCGCCGACCTCGCCGCCGCCTCGGGCGGCACGTTCCACCTGCTCGACCTGGTCCCGGCGCCCGACCCGGGCGACCCCGACCTCGCGCGCTTCACGGAAGATCGCGACGAGCTCAAGCGCGACCTGGCCGACCGCATCAAGGCAGCCGGCGAGCGGCCGACGCCCAAGCTCGTCGAGCGCGAGCTCGCCAAGCTCGAGCGCGCCCGGGCGGCGCTCGACGCCATCGAGGCGATCGAGGCGGCGGGTGGCACCGCCCACTGGCATCAGGTGGACCTCACCGACGCCGGCAAGGTCAGAGCGGCCGTCGAGGCGGCCGGCCCGATCGACGTCCTGCTCCACTGCGCCGGGCTCGAGATCAGCCACTTCCTCCCGGACAAGCCACAGTCGGAGTACGACCTCGTCTTCGACGTCAAGGCGGACGGCTGGTTCCACCTGCTGCACGCCCTCGGCGACCACCTCCCGAACACCGCGATCGCGTTCTCCTCGATCGCCGGGCGTTTCGGGAACGCCGGCCAGACCGACTACAGCGCCGCCAACGACCTGCTCTGCAAGTCGATCTCGAACCTGCGCCGCCACGGCGTCCGCGGGATCGCGCTCGACTGGACCGCCTGGTCGGGCATCGGCATGGCGAGCCGCGGCTCCATCCCCAAGATGATGGAGCTGGCCGGCATCGACATGCTCCCGCCCGAGCACGGCGTGCCCGCCGTCCGCCGCGAGCTGACCGCCGCCGGCCCGGGCGGCGAGATCGTGGTCGCCGGCTCGCTCGGCGTCATGCGCGAGGAGCGGCACCCGACCGGCGGCCTCGACCTCGAGCTGACCACCACCCGCGGCCCGATGGCCGGGCGCATCGCCGCCATGACCGGCGGCGGCATCCTGCGCGTGGTCACCGAGCTCGACCCTGCCCACCAGGCGTTCCTCGACCACCACCGCATCGAGGGCACCCCCGTGCTCCCGGGCGTGATGGGCATGGAGGGATTCGCCGAGGCCGCGGCGGCGCTGCTCCCCGATCACCAGGTCGTCGCGCTCGAGGACGTCGAGCTGCTCGCGCCGTTTAAGTTCTACCGCGACGAGCCGCGCGAGCTCGAGCTCCGCGCCCTCATCCGCGACGACGGCGACGGCACGCTCGCCGCCGACTGCGAGCTGATCGGCCGCCGCGAGCTGCCCGGTCAGGGCGAGGTCGAGACCCGCCACTTCAGCGGGCGCGCGCGGCTCGCGCGGACGGCCGCCCCGGCCCCCGAGGCCGGACACCCGGAGGAGGGCGCGACGACCGTCGGCCACGACGCCGTCTACCGCGTCTACTTCCACGGGCCGGCCTACCAGGTGCTCGACCACGCGTGGCGCGCGAACGGCAACGTGATCGGCGAGCTCGCGGGCGACCTGCCGCCCAACCACGAGCCGCCCGAGCGGGTCACCGACTTCGTGCCGCGCCTGATCGAGCTGTGCTTCCAGACCGCCGGGGTGTGGGAGCTCGGCACGGCCGGCCGGATGGCGCTGCCGACGCACGTCGACCGCGTCACCCGCTACGCCGGCGCCGACGCACCCGGCCGCCTGTGGGCCGTGGTGACGCCGCGCGACGGCGGCATCGACGCCGAGGTGGTCGACGACAGCGGCCACGTGCGGGTCCGGCTGGAGGGCTACCGGACGATCGAGCTGCCCGGCCTGTTGGATCCCGACGCGCTCGCGCCGATCCGTGCCGCGATGGGCGACGCCTGACATGCAGCAGCCGTTCCGCCGCCTCGCGATCGTCAACCGCGGCGAGCCCGCGATGCGTCTCATCCATGCCGTGCGCGAGCTCAACGACGAGCGCGACGATCCGATCCGGCTCATCGCGCTCTACACGGAACCCGAGCGCGAGGCGATGTACGTCCGCCACGCCGACGAGGCGGTGTGCATCGGCCCGGCGCTCGTCGCGACCGAGGACGGCGGCCGCCGCAGCGGCTACCTCGACTACCCCGCGCTCGAGCGGGCGCTCGTGGCCGCCCGCGCGGACGCCGCCTGGGTCGGCTGGGGGTTCGTCGCGGAGCACCCGCAGTTCGCCGAGCTGTGCGAGCGGCTGGGGATCGTGTTCGTCGGCCCGGACGCCGCCACCATGCGGCTCGTCGGCGACAAGATCGAGGCGAAGCGGCTCGCGGAGCAGGCGGGCGTCCCGGTCGCGCCGTGGAGCGGCGGGCCCGTCGCGACCGCCGCCGAGGCGATCGGCCACGCGGAGCGCATCGGCTACCCGCTGATGATCAAGGCCTCCGCGGGCGGCGGCGGCCGCGGCATCCGTCGCGTCGACGCGGCGCCCGAGCTGGCCGCCGCCTTCGAGGGCGCCCGCACCGAGTCGCTGCAGGCGTTCGGCGAAGGGACGCTGCTGATGGAGCGGCTGGTCTCCCCCGCGCGCCACGTCGAGGTGCAGATCATCGCCGACGGCCAGGGCGAGGCCTGGGCGGTCGGCCTCCGCGACTGCTCCTACCAGCGGCGCAACCAGAAGGTGATCGAGGAGTCCGCGAGCCCGGCGCTGAGTGCCGAGCAGGAGCGCGAGGTGATGGAGGCGGCCCGCCGGCTCGCGCTGCGCGCCGGCTACCGCAACGCCGGCACCGTCGAGTTCCTCTACGAGCCGGGGAGCGAGCGCTTCTCGTTCATGGAGGTCAACGCGCGGCTCCAGGTCGAGCATCCCGTGACCGAGATGGTCACCGGGCTTGACCTCGTCAAGCTCCAGCTCCACGTCGCGGCGGGCGGCCGGCTCGAGGGAGCGCCGCCCCCGCCGTCCGGTCACGCCATCGAGGCCCGGCTCAACGCCGAGGACCCGGCGCTCGGCTTCCTCCCCGCACCGGGGCGGATCGCGCTGCTACGGCTGCCGACGGGACCCGGCATCCGCGTCGACACGGGCGTCTCGGAGGGCGACACGATCCCGCCCGAGTTCGATTCGATGATCGCCAAGCTGATCGCCTGGGGCCGCGACCGCGGCGAGGCGCTCGCCCGCCTGCGGCGCGCGCTGGCCGAGACGATGGTCGTCGTCGACGGCGGGACCACGAACCAGGGCTTCCTGCTGGCTCTGCTCGAGCGGCCGGAGGTGCGCTCCGGCGACGTCGACACCGGCTGGCTCGACCGCCTGCACCTGCGCGGCGAGATCGTCCCCGACCGCTACGCCGACGTCGCCCTCGTGCAGGCCGCGATCGAGCTCGCCGAGGCCGAGACGGCCACCGAGCGCGCCCGCTTCTACGCCTTCGCCCGCCGCGGCCGGCCGCAGGCGGCCGCCGCCGCCGCGCACACGGACGTGCTGCGCCGCCAGGGGCACAGCTACCGGATCGCGGTCGCGCAGGTCGGCCCCGGCCGCCATCGCGTCAGCCTCGACGGCGCGTCCGTGGAGGCCGTCGTCCACCGCCTCGGCGCCCACGAGCGGCGCCTCCAGCTCGGCGGCCGCGCGTACCGGACCCTCACCTCCCTGCAGGGCGCGGACATGCTCGTCGAGGTCGACGGCGTCCCGCACCGGATCTCCCGCGACGAGGGCGGCATCGTCCGCAACCTCGCTCCGGCCGTCGTGGTCTCCATCCCGGTCGAGCCCGGCGACGAGATCGAGCCCGGCGACGTCGTCGCGGTGGTCGAGAGCATGAAGATGGAGAGCTCGCTGACCGCGCCGTTCCGCGCTCGGGTGCGCGAGGTGATGGTGGGCGCCAACGTCCACGTCGCCGCGCAGCAGCCGCTGCTGCGCCTGGAGCGGATCGGCGGCGATGCCGCCGACCACCACGCCGGCGGCGAGCGCGTGTCGCTGCGATCGCTCGCCGCGGGCGAGGCCGAGGGTGCGGGGGACCTGCGCCACCTCGAGTGGCTGCTGCTCGGCTACGACGCGGACGCGGACGCGGTCGACCGCATCGTCGCCGGCCTGCGGCGCGAGCCGCCGTCGATCGCGGACGAGCACCGCGTCCTCGGCGTGTACGCCGACCTCCAGGCCCTCACCCGTCCCAGCCGGGGCGCAGACGATCCCGACGACCTGCTCGCCCGCAGCCCGCGCGAGCACCTGCACGCCTACCTGCGCTCGCTCGACGCGGAGGCTGAGGGCCTGCCCCCCGAGTTCGTCGAGCAGCTCGAGCGCGCGCTGGCGCACTACGGGATCCACAGCCTCGATCGCACGCCCGCGCTCGAGGCGGCGTGCCACCGCCTGTTCATCGCCCACGAGCGCGCGGACGCTCCGCGCGCCGCGATCGTCGCCATCCTCGACCGCCGGCTCGAGCTGGCGGGCGAGCTCGGCGACACGGTCGGCGACGAGTTCCGCGAGCTGCTCGATCGCCTCACCGCAGCGCTCGGCGACCGTGACCCCGTGCTCGCGGACCTCACGCGCGAGGTCAGGTTCCGCTACTTCGACCAGCGCGTGATCGACACCGCCCGCGACGGCATCTACGCGGAGATGGAGCGCCACGCCGACGCGCTCGCCGCCGACCCGGGGTCATCCGCCGCGGAGCTGCGGATCGAGGCGCTCGTCGCCTCGCCGTGGCCGCTCGCGCCGCTGCTGACCGCGCGCATGCGCGACGCCGCGCCGGCCGTCCGTGAGGCGCTGCTCGAGACCGTCACGCGCCGCTTCTACCGCGTGCGCACGCTGCAGGGCTTCGGCACGACGATGCTCGCCGGCCAGTCGTTCCTGACGGCGCGGTACCGGCACACCGGCCCGCCACGCCGGCTGGCGACCGCGTACGTCGAGCCCGCCGGCCTGGCCGCCGCGGTCCGGGCGTTCGTGGACTGGGCGGCGACGCTGCCGAGCGACGAGCTGGCGGTCGGCGACTTCTACCTGGAGCGACCGGAGGACATTCCGGCGGACGACCTTGCGGCCACCATACGCTCGGCGCTTGCCGGCATCGCGCTGCCGCCGGCCCTGCACCGGATCTTCCTCGGCGTCGTGGAGCCCGGCCGCGGCCGCGGCATCTCGGCGATGACGATGCTGACGTTCCGCCCCGGCCCGGACGGCCTCGTCGAGGACGAGGTACTGCACGGACTGCACCCGATGATGTCCCACCGGCTGCACCTGTGGCGGCTGCGCGAGTTCGAGCTCGACCGGCTGCCCGCCGCCGAGGACGTCTACCTCTTCCACGGCGTCGCCCGCTCCAACGCCAAGGACGAGCGCCTGTTCGCCGTCGCCGAGGTGCGCGATCTCACGCCGGTCCGCGACGCCGACGGACGGGTCGCGGCGCTCCCCGAGCTCGAGCGCGTGCTCGTCGAGGCGCTCGAGGGCATCCGGCGCTTCCAGGCCCACCGCCGGCCGAGCAAGCGCCTGCAGTGGAACCGCATCCTGCTCCACGTCTGGCCCGTGATCGACCTCTCCCCGGAGGACATCCAGCCGCTGATCGCCCGCCTGGCGCCCGCGACGCTCGGCCTCGGTGTCGAGATGCTGATCGTGCGGGGGACGGTGCGCGACCCCAGCGGGCGCGAGCGCGACCGCATCCTGCGCTTCTTCACGCCCACCGGCCACGACGTCCTCATGGAGATCGACCTGCCGCCGCGACGCCCGCTCCAGCCGCTCGACGAGGGCGCGCAGCGCGTCATCTCCGCGCGCCGCCGCGGGCTCCTCCACCCGGCCGAGATCGTCAAGCTGCTCGGCGGCACGTTCGTCGAGCATGAGCTGGCCGATGACGATCGGCTCGTCCCCGTCGACCGCCCGGCGGCCACCAACCCGACCGGGGTCGTGGTGGGGCTGATGAGCAACCGGACCGACCGCCACCCCGACGGGATGCTGCGGGTGATCCTGCTCGGGGACCCGACGCGCGCGCTCGGCTCGCTGGCCGAGCCGGAATGCCGGCGGATCATGGCCGCGCTCGACCTGGCCCAGGAGCTGCGGGTTCCGCTCGAGTGGTTCGCGCTGTCGGCCGGGGCGAAGATCGCGATGGACTCCGGGACCGAGAACATGGACTGGATCGCCGCCGTCCTGCGGCGGATCATCGACTTCACCCAGGCAGGCGGCGAGATCAACATCGTCGTGTCCGGGATCAACGTCGGCGCGCAGCCGTACTGGAACGCCGAGGCGACGATGCTCATGCACACGAAGGGCATCCTCGTGATGACGCCCGAGAGCGCCATGGTGCTGACCGGCAAGCAGGCGCTCGACTACTCCGGCGGCGTGTCCGCGGAGGACAACTTCGGCATCGGCGGCTACGAGCGCGTGATGGGGCCGAACGGGCAGGCGCAGTACTGGGCGCCCGACCTCGCCGGCGCCTGCCGGCTCCTGCTGGCGTGGTACGAGCGCACCTACGTCGTGCCCGGCGAGCGCTTCCCGCGCCGCGCCGACAGCGACGACCCGGTCGACCGCGACGTCCGCGACGCCGTCCACCACGCCCCCGGCTCCGATCTCCGCACGGTCGGCGACGTCGTCTCCGACACGGCGAACCCGGGGCGCAAGCAGCCGTTCGACATGCGCGCGGTGATGCGGGCGGTCGCCGACGCCGACCGCGAGCCGCTCGAGCGCTGGCCGGGCATGCGCGATGCCGAGATCGCCATCGTCTGGGACGCGTTCCTCGGCGGCTGGCCGGTGTGCATGATCGGCATCGAGTCGCGGCCGCTGCCGCGGCACGGGATGCTGCCTGCCGACGGGCCCGAGCAGTGGACGTCGGGCACGCTGTTCCCGCGCGGCTCGAAGAAGATCGCCCGCGCGATCAACTCCGCCAGCGGCCGCCGGCCGGTCGTGGTGCTGGCCAACCTGGCGGGCTTCGACGGCTCGCCCGAGTCGATGCGCGAGTGGCAGCTCGAGTTCGGCGCGGAGATCGGCCGAGCGGTCGTCAACTTCGACGGGCCGATCGTGTTCTGCGTCGTCTCGCGCTACCACGGCGGCGCCTTCGTCGTCTTCTCGCAGAAGCTCAACGAGCAGCTCGAGGCCGTCGCGCTCGAGGGCGCCCACGCGTCGGTGATCGGCGGCGCCCCGGCGGCGGCGGTGGTCTTCGCGCGCGACGTCCAGCAATCGGCACACCGCGACGAGCGCGTGCTCGCACTCGAGCGGCAGATCGAAGCGGCCGAGGGTGCCGAGCGCCAGCGCCTGCGCGCCGAGCACGCCGAGCTGTGGGAGACGGTGCTCAGCGAGTGCCGTGGGGCCCTCGCCGCGCAGTTCGACGCGACCCACAGCGTCGAGCGCGCGGTGCAGATGGGCTCGGTCAGCGGCATCGTCCCCCCGGAACGGATGCGTCCGTTCCTCATCGACGCGGTCGAGCGCGGCATGCGCCGGCCGCAGGAGGCCTCGTTTGATGGCTCTGGCCTGGCTCACGCGCTGCACCGCTGACGTCCCGCCCGGCGACGGCTGGCTCGGCACCCGCGAGCGCACCGTGCTCGCCGGCCTGCACGTCCCCAAGCGCCGCGACGACTGGCGCCTCGGCCGCTGGACGGCGAAGGCCGCGGTCGCCGCGCAGCTGGGTACCGACCCGGCGCGGATCGAGATCCTGGCCGCGCCGGACGGCGCACCCGAGGCGTGGATCGACGAGCTTCGGGCGCCGGTCTCGGTCTCGCTCAGCCACCGCGAGGGTCGCGCCGTGGCCGCCGTGCTCGCGGCGCCGGACGCGGTCGGGTGCGACCTCGAGCTGGTCGAGCCGCGCAGCCCCGCCTTCGTACGCGAGTGGATGACGCCGCGCGAGCAGGCGCTCATCGCGCGGCGCGCGGGCGGCGAGCGCGACCGGCTCGCCAACCTGCTGTGGTCGGCGCGGGAGGCGGCCGCCAAGGTCCGCCGCGAGGGCCTGCGGCTCGACGTCCGCCGCGCGGAGGTCGTGCTGCGCGCCGCCGGCGGCGGCGACTGGCACCGCTTCTCCGTCCGCTGGGGCGACGACGCGCCGGTCACGTCGGGCTGGTGGCGCTCCGAGCCCAAGTGGGTGATCACGATCGCGGGCGGCCCCGCCCTCCAGCCGCCGAGCCGGCTCAGCGTCCCGTCCTGAGCTCCCAGAACGCGTGCTCGGCGCGCCCGAGCGCCGTCGACGTGGGCGCGCCGGAGTGGTGCTCGGCGGCGATCGCGCCCCAGTCGGCTCCGGCGCCGAGCGCGCCGAGCAGCGAGAGCAGCTGGACCTCCATCCGCCGCAGGAGCAGCGTCGGCGGGGGGACCGCCATGCGGCGCATCAGCGGGAACAGCGGCGAGCGCGGCGGATAGCCGACCTCGAGGACGTGGCTGACGTACGCCGGCTCGATCCGCCGCACTCCGGCCGCCAGGAACCACTCGCCCGCCGGCGTCAGATGCTCGAGCAGCTCGTCGCGATCGACGGCTCCGGGGTCCGGCAGGTACCCGAGGCGCTCGAGGCCGGCGTGAAGAGCCTGGGCGTCGCCGCCGACGAGCGCCCGCATGACGTCGCGCTCGCCCTGCAGGCAGCCGGCGTCGAGGTCGCGCAGCAGGCCGAAGTCGAGCAGCCACAACCGTCCGTCCGGAGCGAGGACGCAGTTCTCCGGGTGCGGGTCGCCGGCGACGACGCCCTCGTGCCACACGAGCCCGAGGTAGGTGCGGAAGAGGATCTCGCCCACGCGATCGCGCTCGGCGGCCCCGAGGCGCCCGATCTCCCCCCCGCGCACCCCTTCGACGTACTCCGTCACCAGCACCCGGCGCGCCGAGAGGCCGGTGTGGACGCGCGGCACCCGCACGTGCGGGTGGTCGCGGAGCAGCCGCGCCAGGCGGCGCTGGTGCTGGGCCTCCAGCTCGTAGTCGAGCTCGTCTGAGATGCGCTCGCGGATCTCGGCCAGCACCGCGGAGGCGTCGAGCCCCGGCGCGAGGCGCTTGAGCAGCGGCGCGACCATCCCGAGGGTGCGCAGGTCTGCCTCGACGGCCTCCGCCGCACCCGGGTGCTGGACCTTCACCGCGACGGGCTCGCCGTCTTCGGTGCGCGCGCGGTGCACCTGGCCGAGCGAGGAGACGGCGAACGGCTCCTCGTCGAAGTCGTCGAACAGCCGCCCGATGCGGGCGTCGAGGTCTTGCTCGACGACGCGTCGCACGCGGCCGAAGGGGACGGTCGCCGCGCCATCGGGCGCCGATCCCGGGCTCGGCCCGAACCGGACCATCGAGAGGAACTCGGTGAGCTTCGGTCCGGCGCCCTTCATGCCCCCGAGCTGCGCCCCGAACTCCTCCGCGAGCGCGAGCGCGTCCACGGGCTCGCTCAGTCCGTCCTGCTGCGCAGCAGGTCGCCGAAGCTCGCGGCGGGGACGTCCGCCGGCTCGCCCGTCCGCATGAAGTCGGTCAGCAGCCGCACGAAGCGCAGCGGGTCGTCGAGGTGCGGGAAGTGCCCGGCTCCGGGGAAGATCTCGAGCTGGCTCCCGGGTACCAGGTCGTGGGCCGCGTGCGCGTGCGCGACCGGGATGATCGGGTCGCGCTCGCCCCACACGATCAGGAACGGCAGCGCCTGGGCGAGGTACAGCCGATCGCTCGCGTCCACGCGCTGGCCCCGGAGATCGACGATCCCCCTGAGCGTGTGCAGGAACGCCGAGCGCGTCGCGCCGTCCGACAGCGAGGCGTGCCCGCGCAGGACCTCCCCGACGTCAGTGTGCACGCGCAGACCGAGGCGGCCGAGCACGCGCCCCACCGCCCGGCCGGCGCCCATGAGCTGGTCGTTGACGAGCAGCGGGAGCACGAGCTCGGACCCCGGGAGGCTGGCGGCCCGCAACAGCGGTGTGATGTCGCGGCCGAGCCCGCCGCTGCTGACGAGCACGAGGCGCTCGCAGTGCTCGGGGAACTGGTACGCCATCTGCATCGCCACGCCACCGCCGAGCGAGTGCCCGACGAACGTCGCCCGGTCGTGCCCCAGCGCGACGAGCAGGTCACGGATGCCGCTCGCGTACGCGCCCAGCGAGTAGTCGCCGCGTGGCTTGGCCGACTCGCCGTGGCCGAGCAGGTCGGGCGCGATCACCGTGAAGTGCTCGGCGAGGTACGGGAGCACGTTGGACCAGGTGGCCGACGTCGACGTGATCCCGTGCACCATCACGATCACCGGGCCTTCGCCCGCCGCGCGATAGAAGACGCGATGTCCATGCAGGACGATCTCGCTGAGCGCGTCGTCGTCGGTCATCTACACACCCCTCCGGTTCTGTCGATGCGCCTCGATGAAGCGCCCATTGGCGAGCGCCGCGCAGATCGCCAGCTCGCCCGCCACGAGGGCCGCGGCCACGATCTCCGCGAACTTGCGCGCGGTCCCGTCGCCGACGCACCCGAGCAGCTCCAGGCATTCGCGCTGGGTCGGCAGCGCGGTCCCGCCGCCCACGGTGGCCACCACGAGGTTGGGGAGGCGCGCCGCGACATAGACGTCGTCGTCACCCACCAGCTCGAGGTCGAGGAAGCCGATGCTCGCATTGACGATCTGCGCGACGTCCTGCCCGCAGGCGATGAAGATCGCCGCCAGGCCGTTCGCGAAATGCGCGTTCGTGCCGAGCGCTCCCGCCTGGATACTGCCGAGCCGGCCGGTGGCGCCGAAGTCGACGAGCTCTCGGGGCGAGACGCCGAGGTGTGATCGCACCACCTCGCCGGGCATCGTGAGGTCGATCGCCACCTCCTTGCCGTACGGCCGGAAGAGGTTGATCGCGGCCGGCTTCTTGTCGCTCGAGTAGTTGGCCCTCAGATAGACGTGCTCGCAGGGCATCGTCGCGACGACGTGCCGGCAGACGCGGTCGACCGCGAGGTTGACCATGTTCATCCCCATGGCGTCTCCGGTGCTGAACACGCATTGCGCGAACACCCGCCGCCCGAACACGTGCGGGAGCACATCCACGAGACGGCCATGCGTGGTGCTCTCGGCGGCGACCGCCTGCAGGTCCGCGAGGTGGGCGCCCAACCACTCTGCGAGCGCGATCGCGGCGCGAGCGTCGCCGAGGACGAAGCAGGGCGCGATGTCCAGCGCGTCGCCGAGCACGTAGGCGTTCGCACCGCCCGCCTCGCTGATCGCCCGCATCCCGTACTGGTAGGTGGACACCAGCGTCCCCTCCGTCGTGGCGAGCGGGACGTAGAAGGACCCGTCCGCGTACGCGCCGTTCACGCGCAGCGGCCCGGCGATCCCCAGCGGCACCTCGACCGCCCCGACGAGGTTCTCGATGTTCGTCCGGACGTCCGCGTCCGCGAACGCGGTGTGCGCGCTGGCGCCGAGCGCGTGCCCGGTGTTGTGGGCGAGCCAGGCGCGCCGCATGGCGGGGTTGATCCCCATGATCGGCTGGGCGACGGGCACGCGACTCAGAGCACCTTGGAGAGGAAGGCACGCGTGCGGGCGTGCTTGGGGCTGTCGAAGACCTCGTGCGGCGGCCCGGCCTCGACGACCACGCCGCCGTCCATGAACATGACGAGGTCGCCGACCTCGCGGGCGAAGCCGACCTCGTGCGTGACCACGACCATGGTCATCCCGGCGGCGGCGAGCTGGCGCATCACGTCCAGGACGTCGCCGACCAGCTCGGGGTCGAGGGCGGAGGTCGGCTCGTCGAACAGCATCAGCTTCGGCTCCATGGCCAGCGCGCGGGCGATCGCGACCCGCTGCTGCTGGCCGCCGGAGAGCTGCGACGGGTAGGTGTTGACCTTGTCGCCGACGCCGACGCGCTCGAGCAGCTCCGTACCCCGCTTGACCGCCTGCGTGCGCGGCGTGTTCTTCACGTGCAGCGGCGCCTCGATGACGTTCTCCAGCGCCGTCATGTGCGGGAACAGGTTGAAGTGCTGGAACACCATCCCGATGTCCGCGCGCTCGCGGGCGACCTCGGACTCCTTGAGCTCGTACAGCCGGTCCCCGGACTGCCGGTAGCCGACGAGCGAGCCGTCGACCCACAGCCGCCCCGCGTCGATCTTCTCGAGATGGTTGATGCAGCGCAGGAACGTGGACTTGCCCGAGCCGGAGGGGCCCAGCAGGCAGGCCACCTCGCGCGGCTGGATCTCGAGCGAGATGCCCTTGAGGACCTCGAGCCGCCCGAAGCGCTTGTGGACGGCCTCGGCCTTGACCATGGGCAGGCTCATGCGGGCGCCAACCGTCTCCGCAGTCGCTGCAGCGGCGTCAGCGGCGCGGTGCGCGACGCTCCGCGGCCGAAGTGGCGCTCGATGTAGTACTGCCCGATCGAGAGCAGGCTCGTGAAGATCAGGTACCAGATGCTCGCGACCAGCAGCAGCGGGATCTGCTTGAAGTTCACCGAGTAGATCAGCTGCACCGAGTAGAGCAGCTCCGCGTAGGCGATCACGCTGACCAGCGAGCTCGTCTTGAGCATCGAGATCGTCTCGTTGCCGGTCGGCGGGATGATCACCCGCATCGCCTGCGGCAGCACGATCCGGCGCATCGTCTGCAGCCGGGACATGCCGAGCGCCTGCGCGGCGTCCGTCTGCCCCTCGTCGACCGAGATGATCCCGGCGCGCACGATCTCGGCCATGTAGGCCCCCTCGTTGAGCCCGAGGCCCAGGATCGCGGCGGTGAACGGCGTGATCAGCCGGTTCGCGTCGCCGTGCACGAACTCTGGACCGAACGGGATCCCGAGCGAGATCTTCGGATAGAGGGCGGAGATGAACTGCCAGAACAGCAGCTGGACGAGCACGGGGGTGCCGCGGAAGAGCCAGATGTAGAACCAGCTCGCGGTCGAGACCAGCGGGTTGAGCGATAGGCGCATCACCGCGAGCACGACGCCGAGCACGATCCCGATCGCCATCGCGATGACGGTCAGCTCGAGCGTGATCCGCAGTCCGTGGAGGACCTGGCTCGAGAAGAAGTACTGCTGCACGAGCCCCCACTCGAAGCGAGGGTTCGTCGCGATCGAGTTGAGGACCGTCGCGGCGAGCACCAGCACCAGGACGGCCGCGACCCAGCGGCCGGGATGGCGGACCGGCACGGCCTTGATGTCCGCCGCGCGGATGGGCGGCGCCGCGGGGCCGGCGGTGGGGGCCGAGGACTCCACAGGCTCGCCGCTAGCTGATCGCCCCGTTGATCTGCGGGCTGCGGATCGCGCCGTCCAGCACGCCCCACTTCTTCAGGATCGCGGCGTAGCGGCCGTCGGCCATCAGCGCCTTGACGGCGGCGAGGACCGCCTTGTCCATCCCGTTGCCCTTCGGGATCGCGATGCCGTACGGCGCCGTCCCGTAGGGCTTGCCGACGACCTTGAACTGGCCACCGGATTTCGAGACCTGGTAGGCCGCCACCGGGGAGTCGGCCATGCCGATGTCGGCGCGCCCGCTGTTGATCGCGAGGTTGGCGCCGTTCTGGTCCGGGAAGACCGACAGCTTCACCGCGGGCTTGCCGGCCGCCACGCACTTCTTGCTCTGCGCGGTGACGTCGGCCGCCTGCGTGGTGCCCTTCTCGACCGCGACCTTCCTCCCGCACAGGTCGGCGAGGCTGGTGACGATCGGGCCGCCCTGCGACTTGACGTAGAACGACGTCCCGGCCGTGAAGTAGGTGACGAAGTCGACGGTCTGCTCGCGCTCCTTCGTATCGGTGAAGGACGACATGCCGAGGTCGTACTTGCCCGAGGCCAGCCCCGGGATGATGCTGTCGAAGGTCCCGTTGACGACCGAGACCTTGAGCCCCAGCGCGCCGCCGATGGCCTTGGCGAGGTCGGCGTCCATGCCGACGACGGTCTTCCCGTTCGTCGCGATCGACTCGTTCGGCGGGTACGTCGCGTCGGCCGCGACCCGCAGCGTGCCCTTCGATTTGACCGCGGCGGGGACCAGCTTGGCGGCGGCGGCGTTCGCCACCGCGCCGCCGGCGGGCGTGCTGGTCGACTCGGAGGAGCTGCCGCTGCTGCCGCAGCCTCCGACCAGGGCGGCCGCGCTCGCGAGCGTCGCGACTGTCGTAACCACACGGCGATTGCCCGAGAGCACCATCACGTCACCTCTTCCTGGAGCTGTCGGTCAATGAGAACAGCCCGGGCGACCGACTACGACGGTAGTAGCCCGCGCCGCTGACCGCGCCTTCCCGCAGGTGGTCCCGCGCGTAGCGCTCCAGCAGCTCGGCGGTCGGCGCCGCCTCGCCGCCGTGGAAGCGCTCGGCGGTCGTACGAGCGAAGTCGTCGATTGCAGCGCACAGCATCTCGGCGCGCAGCCGGGTCGGCGCCGGGACGTCGGGGGCCAGCCCGCGCTCCGCCATGGCGAGCAGCCACGGCATGACCGTCGGGAGGCTGAAGCGGTCGTCGCCCTGGGTGAAGTAGTACGAGACGGGGATCTGGACCAGGTCGCGCTCGACGGCGACGAGCCGCGACAGCAGCTCGGCGAACAGGCGCTCCGCCGAGCGCGCCTGCCGGCGGACGAAGTCGCCGCCGCCGGACCGCTCGGTGACCTCGCGCAGCAGCGTGATCTCGTACGCCAGCGAGCGCCGCCGCGACAGCGCCGGGTAGACCGTGAGCACCCACGACACCGAGGCGGTGAGCAGCGCGAACCCCACCAGCGCCTCCAGCGGCACCAGCAGCCGCAGGAGGTCGGTCGCCGGCGAGATGTCGCCGTATCCGATGGTGCCCAGCGTCACCAAGGACATGTAGAGCGCGTCAACGAAGTCCCGCTGGTTCGCCGGCGGCCCGAGCTCGGTCGCGAAGCGGAAGCCGCCGGGGAAGTGCGGCCACAGCACGAGCGCCCAGCCGAGGGCCAGCAGCGCCGCCCAGCTCATGAGGATCGTGAGGAGCATCGCCGGACCCGCGAGCGCGAACAGGCGCGGCCGTTCCCGCCCGACGCGGTGGAACAGCGCCCACAGCGCGCGCATCACCGAGCGGCTCAGCACCATCCGGCCGTCGGGATGGAAGAGCGCCTCGAACGCGTCGCGGAGCACGGCGACGATGACGACGACGCCCGCCACCGTGAGCGCGAGGCCGGCGGCGGTCGACACGGTGCGCCCCTAGCGCCCGGCCCAGCCCGCGCGCAGCAGATCCACCAGCTCGGCGACGAGCGGCATGCGCGGGTTGGTGCGCAGGCTCGGGTCCATGAACGCGGCCTCGGCCAGCTCCGGGACGGCGGCCTCGAACTCGGCCTCCCCCACCCCCGCCTCGGCGAGCGAGCGCGGGATGCCGACCTCGTCGAGCAGCGCGTCGACGCGAGCGAACAGCCGCGCACGGCGGTCCTCCTCGCCGCGTCCGTTGAGACCGTGCACCCACGCCATCTGCGCGTATTTCTGGGGCGCGACATAGGTGGTGTAACCGGGCGCGGGCATGAACTTGCGCGGCAGCGCGGCGTTGTAGCGCAGCACGTGCGGGAGGAAGATCCCGTTGGCGCGGCCGTGGGCGATCCCGAAGCGCGCGCCGACCGCGTGCGCGAGCGAGTGGCAGACGCCGACGAACGCGTTGGAGAAGGCGAGTCCGGCCAGCGTCGCCGCGTTGCTCATCGCGGTCCGCGCGGCCAGGTCGGAGCCGTCCTCGCAGGCGCGCGGCAGCGCGTCGAGGATCAGGTGCAGCGCCTGCATGCAGAACGCGTCGGTGTACGGCGAGGCGAAGATCGAGACGCCGGCCTCGAGCGCGTGCGTGAGCGCGTCGATGCCGGTGTCGGCCGTCAACGTCGGCGGCATCGTGAGCGTCAGCCGCGGGTCGACGATCGCGATGTCGGGCACGAGCGAGTAGTCGACGAGCGTGAGCTTGCGCCCGCCCGCCGTGAGGACGGCGGCCGGCGAGACCTCCGAGCCCGTGCCGGCGGTGGTCGGGACGGCCACCAGCCGCAGCGCGTGCTCGACCTCCGGGAACTGGGCGACGCGCTTGCGGGCATCGAGGAACGGCAGGGTCAGCTCGGTGAGCGAGAGCTCGGGGCTCTCGTGGAACAGCCGGATCGCCTTCGCGGCGTCGAGGGGGGAACCGCCGCCGACCGCGATGATCAGGTCCGGGCGGGAGCTGCGCACGACCTCGACCCCGGCGCGCACGGTCGCCTCGCTCGGCTCGGGCTCGACGTCGGCGAACACCCGCACCGGCGCGTCGAGATGCCGGCGGACCTCGTCGACCACGCCGCGCGCCTCGGTGTCGGCGTCGGTCACGACCAGCGCCTGCTCGCAGTGCAGCGTGCGCAGGGTCTCGAGCGCACCCGGGTTGAAGTAGGTGTCCGACGGGACGCGGAACCACTGTGGCGGCGTCTGGCGGCGCGAGACGGCCTTGACGTTGAGCAGGTTGCGGTAGTTGATGTTGTCGGTGGTCAGCGACCCGCCCCAGGTTCCGCAGCCGAGCGAGAACGTCGGCGTCATCGCGTTGTAGACGCCGCCGAGGGCGCCGACCGCCGTGGGGGCGTTGACGAGGATGCGGCCGGTGCGCACGCGCTTGGAGAACGCCTCGATGACGTCTTCGTCTTCGGCGTAGACCGCGGAGGTGTGGCCGAGGCCGCCGTGCTCGGTGATCGCCTCGGCGACCGTGATCGCGTGCTCGACGTCGGGCGAGCGCACCAGCCCCAGCACCGGCATCAGCTTCTCGGCGGCGAGCGGGTGCGCGACGAGCGCCTGGATGTCGCTGGGCAGCGGCGCGAGCAGCACCTTGTCGTCGATCTCGGCCTCGAACCCCGCGAGGGCGCCGAGGTTGAAGCACGACTGCCCGACGGTCTGCAGCTGGACGGCGCCGTCGTCGAAGGCCGCGGCGCTCAGCGCCGCCACCTCCTCCTCGGTCAGCAGCCGTGCGCCCAGCCGCTGGAGCTCGGCCAGCATCGCGTCCCACACCGGCTCGTCGACGATGCACGTCTGCTCGGCCGGGCAGATCACGGACGAGTCGAAGGTCTTGGAGATCAGCATGTCGACCGCCGCCATCCCGACGTCGGCGCTGCGGTGGACGTAGACCGGCGCGTTGCCCGCACCGACGCTCAGGCACGGCTTGCCCGCCGCGTTGGCGGCCGCGACGGCCTTCGGGCCGCCGGTGGTCCAGATGAAGTCGACGCCGGGGTGGTGGAAGAGGTACTGCGAGGCGTCGAGCGTCGGGTCGGGGACGACCTGAAGGGTGTCCGGCGGCATGCCGGCGGCCTCGCCGGCCGCCTGCAGGATCTCGATCGTGCGCATGGCGCAGCGCGCCGCGCGCGCCGACGGACGGAAGATCATCGCGTTGCGCGTCTTGGCCGCGACGATCGCCTTGAACAGCACGGTCGACGTCGGGTTGGTGATCGGGGTGAGCGCGAGCACGACGCCGATCGGCTCGGCGACGTAGGAGACCGCGCGCGCCGCGTCCTCCTCGATCACGCCGACGGAGCGCTTGTCCTTGAGGTAGTCGTGCAGGAACTCGGTGGCGATGTAGTTCTTGACCACCTTGTCCTCGAACACGCCGAAGCCGGTGTCCTCCATCGCCAGGCGCGCGAGCTCGACCGAGTGCTCGAGGCCGGCGACCACGAGCGCGTGGACGATCCGGTCGACGCGAGCCTGGTCGTCGATGGCGCGGAAGCGACCGGCGGCAAGCGTCGCGCGCTCGACGTAGCCGTCGAGCCGCTGTGCCTGGTCGGGCGACAGCGCCGCCTTTGCGCCCTGGGTCGTGGTGCTCGCCATCAGGGCCCGGACGCTACGTGGGCGCGGTCAGCGGCGAATCGGGGGATCGCCGTGCCTGTCGCGCGGAAAGTACGCGCTCGATCAGGTCGACGTACTGGCCGAGGTGCCGCGGGCCGAGGAAGAGGTCGCGGACGCGCCGCTGCGCCGCGTCGCCCATTCGCTCGGCGCCGTGCGGGTCATCCAGCAGTTCGTTGACGCGCTCGCCGAACCGGCGCAGATCGCGCGGCTCGACGAGGTAGCCGGTGCGCCCGTCCTCGATCTGGTCCTGGATACCCCCGACCGTCGTCGCGACGACCGGCCGGCCCTTCCACATCGCCTCCGCCACCGTCAGGCCGAACCCCTCGGCCAGGCTCTTCTGCGCCACGACGTCCGCGCGGCGCTGGATCGCGTTGACGATCACGGCGTTCTCCTCGGCGTCCTCCATCGGCAGCCCGGCGAGATGGACCCGGCGCCGCACGGCCGGAGCGAGGTCGTGCCAGGCGGCTTCGACCTCGGCGAGCGCCTCGGCGCCCTCCGGGTCGTCCGCCACCGCCCGCACGTCGGGCCCCGCGAGCAGCAGGTGCGGGCTCTCGGCGGCATGGACGTGCTCGGCGAACGCCCGCAGCACGCCGACCGGATCCTTGAGCCGGTCCCAGCGCGACACCTGCGCGAGCAGCGGGACATCGAGCCGGAGCGGCGCCTCCTCGAGCATCTCGGCGCGGTGGCGCACGAAGCCCACGCTGCCGTCGAGCCGCTCGAACACGGCGCGATGCGGATCTGCATGGTTGCGGGCCAGGCCCGCCGCCCGCAGCACGGCGGTAATGCTCGTGAACGACATCGCCTGGTTCTTCGGGGCGAACGCGTCGATCGACGGCGGGATGACCATCACGCGCTCCGGGGCGAGCCCCTCCCACGCGAACGCCTCGCGCGAGAACACGTACGCGTCGGCCTCCGCCACGTAGGGGATCAGGAACCGCCACGCCTCGCGAGCGAGGTCGTTCGGGAGATCCAGGCCGATGTGCGCGCGCCAGATGACCGGGACGTCGCACGCCGCCTGCAGCGCCGGGATCATGCCCGCGGTCTGCGGGTCATGGAGGATCACGACGTCGTCGGGCCGGACGACACGGGCGAGCGCCTCGGCGTTGGTCACGCAGCGGCGTTCGTACGCCGCGCGCTCCGCGTCAGCCAGCGGCCCGCCGTCTCCGGCGAAGCCGTGGAGCCGGTTGTGGAGCCGTTTGGTGATGCCGAAGAACTCGGGATCGCCCTCGGCGACGACCCAGCGGCCGTCGATCCCCGCGCCCCGGACGTAGCCGATCAGCGAGCGCAGCATCTCGGCGACGCCGCCCCCGAACGCCGTCGAGTTGACGTTCCAGACCGTTCGGGTGCCGAGCAGTGAATGTGCCGCGGCGATCGTCTGCTCGAAGCGAGCAAAGCCGTCGCCGGCCAGCACCTCGGCGAACCGCTGCGGTTGCAGCGGCGTGACCTGGACGTCAGCGAGGGGCACCGAAGTCGGCGGCGTCGAGGAGGTCGAGGCGCAGGGCCGTGGCGAACGCCTCGGCCTCGGCGGTCATGCGCTCGCGATCCAGGCGGCGGAGGGTCGTGGCGATCACGTCGCATCCGCGGTCGAGCGCGCGGTCGAAGCGATCGGCGGTGTCCTGCTCGACCACCACTTCGCGCGCCTCGCCGCACTCGCCGCAGCGCAGGCGCATCCACCAGCCGGCCTCGCCGTGCTCCGCCCAATCCACAGGCGTCACGAAGTCGGAGCCGCAGGGCGCGCAGCGCGTGAGCTCATCGGCCGCGGGGCGGCGCCGGGGGCGTCGGAACACACGGGCCATGACGATCACGCGTGCGCGGTCTCGGGAACGTGGCCGGCGACGGCGGAACGCGGCGTGATGACGACGGGGCAGACCGCGTCGCGCACGAGCGCGCACGAGACGCTGCCGAGCATCGCGCGGCGGAGCGGTCCGTGACCGCGCGAGCCGGCGAACAGGAGGTCGACGACGCCCGCGGAGCGCCGGGTGATCTGCTCCGCAGCGTGCCCGTGCAGGAGCAGCCTCTCCGGCTTCAGACCGTCCGGCGCGTGGTCGGCGACGTAGTAGAGGAGCTGGCGCGCGTGGTGCTTGGCGGTGACCGACGGCCACTCGGCGCCGGTGCCCGCGGCGATCACGTTGTCGGTGGCAGGAGCCGGCTCGACGACGCAGTACACCGTCAACGTGGCCTCGAGCTCGACCGCGAGCGCCTCGGCGGCGCGGAGGGCGGCCTCCGCCTCGGGCGACCCCTCATAGGCGACGCCGATGTGGCGGATGTCTCCGCCCTTGTAGCCGTGTGGCGCGATCGCGACGGCGCAGGGCGCCCCGTGGAAGAGCTGCTCGCCGGTGGTCCCCGGCAGCACGCGGCCGAGCGCGCCGCGATGGCTGGAGCCGACGACGACGAGGTCAGCGCCCTCGCGCTCGGCGATGTCGATCATCGCCCGGGCCGGGGCGGCAGGCACGGCGAAGGTACGGACCGGTACGCCCGGATCGAGCGTGGCGCGGGCTTCAGCGAGTGACGCTTCGGTCGGCTCGTACATATCCGGCACGGTCACGAGCGGCGCGGTGGGGACCGGGGCCGGGAGATAGGCGGAGGTCAGCAGCAGCGTCCCGCGACGTGGATCGCGCAGGGCCTCGCCGAGGGCGATGGCCTCGCTGCCTCGGTCGGGCTCGTCATAGCCGACAACGATCTTGCGGAACATGGGACGACCGTATGACTCGGCGGCGCCCCCGCCATCAGGTCACTCCCGCGGGCAGGATCCGTAGCCCGCCACATACGCGACACGGCGCGGCCCGGTCGCGAGCGCGGCGCGCGAGGCGCATCGTGGAGGTATGGCAACCACAACAGACACCCACACCCCCGCCGTCGAAGACCTGCGCGAAGCGGCGGTCCAGCGGCTCAAGAAGCGCCAGGACTTCCACGCGCACCTGCTCGTCTACACCCTCGTCATCGCCCTGCTCTGGACGATCTGGGCGCTGACCGGCGCCAGCTTCCCGTGGCCGCTCATCGTGATGGGCGGCTGGGGCGTCGGGCTGGTCATGAACGCCTACGACGTCTACGGCCGCGCGCCGATCAGCGAGGCCGACATCGAGCGCGAGATCGAGAAGCTGCGGACCCGCTAGCGGCGCTCATGCCGACTGCGCGGCCGCGGCCTCCAACCCACGGCGCGGCGCGACCGCGGTGCGCGGGGTGATGACGACGGGGCAGCCCGCGGCGCGCACGAGCGCGCCGGAGACGTTGCCCAGCAGCGCGTGGCGGAGCGGTCCCTCGGCGGGAGACCCGACGAAGAGCAGGTCGATCACGCCGTAGGCCCTGCCGGCGATCTCTTCCGCGGGCGCGGCCTGGAGAACCAGCCACTCGGGCCGGATGCCCGGCAGCGCGGTGTCGACCACTCCGTGTAGGAGGCGGCGAGCGCGCTCGGTGGCGGCGCGGGACGGCGTCCCGGGCTCGACCACGCAGTAGACCGTCAGGGCAGCAGCGAGCTCGACGGCGAGCGACTTCGCCGCGCGCAGCGCGGTGTCGGACTCGGGCGAGCCATCGTGGGCGACGCCGATGCGGCGGACGTCTCGGACGCCGTATCCGCGGGGCGCGACGATCACGGGGCACGGGGCGCCCGCGAGCAGGCGCTCGGCGGTCGTACCCGCGAGCGGGCGAGCCTCCGCGCTGCGGCGACTCGCGCCGACGACGATCAGGTCGGCGCGCTCGATCTCTGCGGTCTCGCTCAGCGCGTGCGCCGCCGAGTCGGAAGCGATCGCGCGGATCGTCACCCGATCCTTGTCGGGCAGCGCGTCCCGAGCGATCAGGAGCACCTCTTCGGCCTGGTCACGTTCTTGGGCCGGCGGGCAGACGGAGGTCAGGACCAGCGTGCCCGTCTGCGGGTCACGGAGGGTCTGAGCGAGGGCGATCGCTTCACCGCCGCGGTCGGGTTCGTCGTAGCCGATGAGGATCGTCTGGAACATGCGCCCAAGCTACGCGGGGTCCGAGGTCGCACCATCCGGGCCGGGCCGCGATGAGCGACCGTAGTTCGCCGCAGGCGACGCGCGCTAGACGGCGACGAGGCCGTGCTCGAGCGCGTAGCGCACGAGCTCGGAGCGGCTGGTGAGCCGGATCTTCTGCTGGATGTGCGCGCGGTGCGACTCGACCGTGCGGACGCTCAGGTACAGCTGGCCGGCGATCTCGGAGTTGGTGTGGCCGAGCGCGATCAGGCGCAGGATCTCGACCTCGCGCTCGGTCAGATCGTCGGGCGGCCCGGCCGGCTCCGCGGGCGCCGCGGCGATGCGGGCGCCCAGCTGCGGGTTCAGGAACGTCCCGCCGTTGGCGGCGGTGCGGACGGCGTTGACGAGCTCCTCGTCGGCGGCCTCTTTGAGGACGTAGCCGCTCGCGCCGGCCTGCAATGCCTCGCGGGCGAAGGCCGGGTCCTCCTGCATGGTGAGCACGACGACGCGGGTGGTCGGCGACTCCTCTATGAAGATCGGGATGGCCGGCAGGCTCGGATCGCCGGGCATGTTCAGGTCGAGCACCAGCACGTCGGGCCGGTGGGCGCGCACGTAGCGGCGGGCGTCGGCGACGTCGCCGGCCTCGGCGACGACCTCGAAACCGTCTTCGCGGTCGAGGAGCATCCGGAGGCCGCTGCGCACCACGCGGTGGTCGTCGGCGATCACGATCTTGGTCATCGTGGGCAAGCTACCGGGCGCCGGATGTGAAGACGGCGGTAGTCGGCATCACCGCGACTGCGGGGAACTACGGACGCGTCGGCGGCAGCCTCCGGTCGCGGGAACGAGCGGCCCGGCGTAGCGTCGAGGCATGACCGCCGTCCAGCATCGCGCGCCGCTCCCCGGGCCCGCGCTCGCAGCGGCGATGGCCAGGCCGGAGACCTATCCGGGCCGCCCCGGGCCGGTCGAGGTCCGCGAGACGCACATCTCGTGGGTGTTCCTCACCGGCGACCGCGCGTACAAGCTCAAGAAGCCCGTCCGGCTGCCGTTCCTCGACTACGGAACCGTCGAGCGCCGCCGCGAGATGTGCGACGAGGAGATCCGGCTGAACCGCCGGCTCGCCCCGCGCGTGTACCTGAGCGTCAAAGCCATCGTCCCGGCCGCCGGCGGCGTCGCGCTCGCGCCCGCGAACGACCCGCGCGCCATCGACTACGTGGTCGAGATGCGCCGGTTCGACGAGTCGCACACGCTGGGGGCGCGGGTCGCCCGCGGCGGCGTGCCCTACCCGGCGCTCGTCGCCGCCGGCCGGCGGCTCGCGCAGTTCCACGCCGACATCCCGGCGCTCGACGGTGCCCACGCCACCACCGCGCTCGAGCACGCGCTCGACGAGAACGCCGAGACGCTCCTCGAGCTCGCGCCGGACGCCGGCTTCGCGCGCCGGGCCGCGGCCCTCTCCCGCTTCACGGCCGCCTTCATCAGCGCGCGCCGCGGCGAGCTGGAAGCCCGAGCCACCGCCGGCCAGGTCCGGGACGGCCATGGCGACCTGCGCGCCGAGCACGTCCTCCTCGAGCACGGCGTCGAGATCGTCGACTGCCTGGAGTTCGACCCCGCGCTCCGCGTGACCGACGTCGGCTGCGACCTTGCCTTCCTCACCATGGACCTCGAAGCGCTCGGATCGCCGTTCGCGGCGCGGACCGTGCTCGACAGCTACCGAGAAGCCGGCGGCGACCCGGGCGACGATGGGCTCGTGACCTTCTTCGGCACGTACCGCGCGCTCGTGCGCGCGAAGGTGGCCCTCGTGCGCGCCGGCCAGGCGGAAGATCGAGCCCGCCGGGTCGCCGACGCCCGCCGCCGCCTCGCGCTCGCCGAGCGGCTCGCGTGGCGCGTGCGCCGGCCCGGCCTCGTCATCGTCGCCGGGCTCTCGGCCACTGGCAAGACCACGCTGGCCGATCTGCTCGCCGAGCGCTCGGGGATGAGCCATCTGAGCTCCGACGCGGTGCGCAAGGAGCTGCTCGGCATCGCTCCCGCCGCGCGGGCCGGCGCGGCCGCCTACGGCCCGAGCTTCAACCGCCGCACCTACGAGGAGCTCGGCCGCCGCGCGCGGGCGTCGCTCGAGAAGGAGGGCGGAACGATCGTCGACGCGACCTTCCGCGAACGCGAGGACCGCGCCGCCTTCCTCGGCACGCTCGGCGGGCTTCCCGAGGCTGCGATCGTCGTCCAATGTCGCGCGCCGCTCTCCGTCCGCGTCGAGCGGGCGCGCCTGCGGAGCTTCGACACATCCGTGGTCTCGGACGCCGACGCCGGCGTCGTGCAGGGGCAGATCGACGACGGCCATCTGGCCGACGATGTGCCGCCCGCCCAGCACGTGGTGCTGCGCACCGACCGGCCGGCGGAGGATGCGCTCGACGACCTGGCCGCCCTGCTCGACGCCCGCCTGAGCCTCCGGCGTCCGTAGTTCTCCGCAGGGGCGCGCGGTCTCGTGCGGATGGCCGGTCCGGTCGCCCGCCTTAGCGTCCCTCCTCGTCAACTACGAGTGAAGGGACGGTCATGAGCAAGATCATCGTGGGCGTCGACGAGTCACCCGGCTCGGCCGATGCCATCGCCCTGGCGAGCAGCCTGGCCGGTATGACCGGCGCCACGCTCATGCTCGTCAACGTCTTCCCCTACGACCCGCACCCCAGCCGGGCGGTCAACGCCGACTTCGAGAACTTCATGCGCGAGGACAGCGAGGCGCTGCTCGAGCGGCTGCGCAGCGCGCATGGCGATGACACCGCACAGGTGAAGGCCATCGCCGAGACGTCGCCGCCGCGCGCGCTGCACGAGCTCGCCGAGCGAGAGGACGCCGGCCTGATCGTCGTCGGCTCCACGCATACCGGCCGCGCCGGCCGCGTCATGCCCGGCAGCACCGCCGAGCGGTTGCTGCACGGCTCGCCGTGTCCCGTCGCGGTGGCCCCCAAGGACTACGCGCACCACACCCTCGGCGAACCCGGAATCATCGGTTCCGGCTACGACGGAACCCCGGCTGCCGATGGCGCGCTGGCCGTCGCCCACCGGCTCGCCGCCGCCACCGGCGCGCGGTTGCGCGTGATCCGAGCGTTCCAGCCGGTCGCCACGGTCCCGCAGCGCGGCGTCGCGATGGGCCACGCCTCGTACAACAACACGCTGAAGGAGCAGGCCGCGGGCGAGCTCGAGGCCGCCGTCGCCAAGCTCGACGGCGACCCTCGCGGCGAGCCGTTCTTCGCGGTCGGCGTGCCTTCCGACATCCTCGTCGAGGCGTCCGGTGACCTCGACCTGCTCGTGGTCGGCTCGCGCGGCTACGGTCCGCTCCACGCCGTGCTGGTCGGCGGCGTCGCCGGCCGGGTCGTGCGCGAGGCTGCCTGCCCCGTGATCGTGCTGCCGCGTAAGGCGGGGCACGTGCACGAGGGCTCGCTGTTCGCCTCGGCGGCACCCCTCGTTCACGGCTAGTGCCGTGACCGGCGAGCGCGTCGAACGCCTGCGGAGGAACCACCGCGACGAGATCGACAGCGCCGCCCTCTACGACGCGATGGCGTCCGCGGAGCGCGACCAGCGCCTCGCGGGCGTCTATCGCGAGCTCGCGGATGCCGAGCGGCGCCACGCGGCGCGCTGGGCCGCGCAGCTGGAACAGCTCGGCGATGGCCTTCCGCCCGAACGGCCGAGCCGCCGTGCCCGGATCCTCGGCCGCCTGGCGGCCCGCTTCGGAGCCTCGATCCTGCTCCCCACCCTTGCGGCTCGGGAGCAGCTCGACACCGCGCGTTACACGATCGCGCCGGAGGCGCCCGACGAGTTGCGCGACGAGGAGCGCGCGCACGCCGTGCTGCTCGAGGAGCTGAGCACACGCTCGCCCGCGAGCCGGGCGGCCGAGGCGCTCGCGAGAACCGAGCACCGCCGCGGAGGCCTCAGCGGCAACGCCCTCCGCGCCGCCGTGCTCGGGGCCAACGATGGGCTCGTGTCGAACCTCAGCCTCGTGATGGGTGTCGCCGGCGCCGAGCTCGCCAGCCGGACGATCCTCGTGACCGGCGTCGCGGGCCTGCTCGCGGGCGCCCTGTCGATGGCGATGGGCGAGTGGATCTCGGTACAGAGCTCGCGCGAGCTCTACGCGCATCAGATCGAGATCGAGCGGCTCGAGATCGCCACGATGCCCGAGCTCGAGACCGAGGAGCTCGCGCTGATCTACCGCGCCAAGGGCGTACCCGCGCGCGAGGCGCACGCGCTGGCCGAGCGGATCATGCGCGACGAGGACGCTGCGCTCGACGCGATGGCGCGTGAGGAGCTCGGCATCGACCCGGACCACCTGGGCGGCTCGGCGGGCGTGGCGGCGGTGGCGTCGTTCGTGCCGTTCACGATCGGCGCGGCGGTGCCCGTTATCCCGTTCGTCTTCCTCTCCGGCACCGCGGCCACGGTCACCAGCGTGGTCGCGAGCGCCTGCGGGCTGTTCGCCCTGGGCTCCGCGATCACGCTGCTCACCCACCGCAGCGCCGTCCGGACCGGCGCTCGGCAACTGGCGATCGGGCTCGCCGCGGCTGCCGTGACCTTCGCGATCGGCCGCCTGGTCGGCGTCGGCGTCGCCTAACTCCGCAGTTTCCCGAAGCGGGCGTGTGGCGTCACGCGGATGGGCCGCGGCAAGGCCGAACGTAGGCTCGGCGTGACCCCTGAGAAGGAGACCGAGATGAGCACCGAGACCCGCGGCCGTCGCATCGTCGTCGGCTATGACGGCTCCCCCGCCTCGCGCGCCGCCCTCGCGCGCGCCGCCGAGCGCGCCGGTGACGAGGGGCGCATCTACATCGTCCACGCGTACTCGCTGCCTTCCGATTGGCTCGGCGCGGCCAATCACGACGAGATGCTCGGCCTCACCCTCGAGCGCGCCCAAGCGCTCGTCGACCGGATCGACGAGGAGTCGGGCGCCGACCTCCAGGGCGTGGCCTGGGAGACCGAGCTGATCGGCGACTCACCGGCGCGCGCCATCAACAACGTCGCGACGGTCCGCGACGCTGACGAGATCATCGTCGGCACCCGCGGCCACGGGCGCGCTCGTGCGCTGCTCGGCAGCGTCGCCCACCAGCTCATCCACCTCGCGGAATGCCCGATCACGGTGATCCCCGAGCGCGTCGTCGACCGCGCCGAGAGCCGAGAGCCGGCGGGAGTGGCGTCATGAGCTACGAGGACAGCCCGTTCCCGCTCCGCGATGCCGTGACACCGCCGCCGCCTCCGGATACGCGCTGGCTGCAGACGCCCGTCCGGGCGTTCATGCGGCCGGGGGTCGTCACCGTGGCGGAGGACGCGTCACTCCACCAGGTGCAGCGCGCGATGGTCGCGCACGGTGTGCATGCGGTGCTGATCACCGCCGCCGGCGGCCCGGTCGGGTGGGTCACCGCGAGCGGCCTGATGGCCTGGCTCGCCAAGGAGCCGTCGCTGTACCCCGCGGGGGCAGCCGTCACGGAGAAGGTCGCGTACATCCCGCCGGGCGCGTCTGCCCGCGACGCGCTGACCGCCCTGTCGGATCCGGCGATCGGCCACCTCATCGTCAGCCCGCGTAGCGCGCGATCCCCGCAGGGCGTCGTGAGCGAGATCGACCTGGTCCGTCTCGCCTCAGGGGGCTGATCCGTAATGACCCGCCCCGGCCTGCGGAAGAGCCCCGATGGGCCGGCGGCCGGTGGCCCCGATCATGGCGGTATGCCCCGCGATCGCAGCACAGTGTCCGGACCCATCATCGTCGGCGTCGAGCGTTCCGAGCCGTCGCGCGACGCCGTCGCCCTCGGCCGGACGCTCGCCCGGTCGCTGGGGCGGGAGCTTCTCCTCGTCGCCGTCTTCCTGGTCGACACGCGCTCGGCGCTCATGTCGCCGGTAGCCCATGCCGCGGCGCTGGCGGACGAGGCCGCCGCCGCCCTCGAGTGGGTCGCGAGTCCTTTCGGCGGGCCGGTTGCGCAGGCGCGCGCGGTCCCGTCCACTTCGGTCGCCCGCGGGCTGCACACGGTCGCGGAAGAGGAGGAGGCGCTGGCGATCGTCGTCGGTCCCTCGCATCGCGGCGCCCTTGGACATGTCGTCCCTGGCAGCGTCGGCGAGCGACTGCTGCGCAGTGCGCCCTGCCCCGTCGCGGTCGCGCCGAGCGGCTACCGCTCGGCGGAGCCCGGCCCGATCCATCGCATCGGCGTGGGCTTCACCGCCGAGCCCGAGGCGGACGAGGCGCTCGCCGCCGCCGTCGGCATCGCGGCCCGGACCGGCGCGGCGATCCAGGTCCTCAACGTGGTGGAGCCGCCGTCCGCCGTCGTCCTCGGCTACGCGTGGGGCTACGGCGAGCGCGAGCAGACCGCCCGCGACGACCTGGCGGGCAGCCTCGCGAGCACGATGGCCGAGGTCGCCTCCCGCGTCGAGATCGACGGCGAGGTCATCGACGGCTATCCCGACGACGAACTCGCCAGGCTCTCGACGGAGGTCGACCTGCTGATCTGCGGGTCGCGCGGACTGGGCATGCTCGGGCGCGTGATGCTGGGCAGCGTCTCGGCGGGCGTGATGCGCAAGGCCCGGTGCCCGGTCCTCATCGTCCCCCGCGGGGCTCCGGACGGCTTCGCAGAACTCCGAGCGGCGCCCGTGGACGGACAACGTCCTCGCCTGGCCGTCCCCGCAAACCCCCTACCAGGAAGGCCGTCATGACACCCCCCATCGTCGTCGGCGTCGATCCCGTGCGCCACGATCCCGAGGCACCCGTCTTCGCCGCGCTGCTCGCGCGCGCCACCGGCGCGCCCGTCGTCGCGGTCGCTGCCTATCCCGTCGCGAGCCCTGTTCGCATCGGCGGCGGTAACGCCTACGAGCAGGAGCTCCGCGGCACCGCGCTCGCCCGCCTCACGGCGATTGAGCCCGCCTTCAACGGCGTGGCACTCGAAACGGTCGCTCGCACCGGGCCCTCTGCGGCCCACGTGCTCTACGACGTCGCGGAGGAGCGGGGCGCCGCCCTGCTCGTCCTCGGCTCCTCCCACCACGGCGCCATCGGACGCGTCGCGCTCGGCAGCACCGCAGAGCGCCTGCTGCACGGCGCGCCCTGCGCTGTCGCGGTCGTGCCGGTCGGCTTCGCCGAGCACATGCACGGCCTCGATCGCATCGGCGCCGCCTTCGTCGACAGCGAAGAGGGCTACGGGGCCCTGCGCGCGGCCGCGGTCCTCGCGTCGGCGTCCGGTGCCGAGCTCCGCGCCGTCACCGCGGTCGAGCCGATCGCCTGGGGCGCGGCGAGCCTGTACCAGCCGTATGACGTCCACGCCCGTCTCGAGGACGCCCGCGAGCAGGCCGAGACGAAGCTGCGCGGAGCACTCGGGAACCTGAAGCCAGAGGTGCGGTCCGATGCGGAGGTCCTGGTCAGCAGCGCGGTCACGGCGCTGGAGCAGTTCAGCCACGAGGTCGACCTGCTGGTCTGCGGGTCGCGCGGCTACGGGCCGATCGGCAGCGTCCTGCTCGGCGGCGTCTCTCGCCGGCTCGTGCACAAGGCAGCCTGCCCGGTGATCGTCGTCGCGCGCGGAACCGAGCCTGCGCTCGAACGGCTCGCGGACCAGCACACGAAGGCAGAGCGTGTCTGAGCGCAGTCGCCACCTGAGTGGTGTCCGCCCGCCGCGCCCGCACGTCGTCATCGCGGGCGCCGGCGTGGCGGCGATCGAGGCCCTGCTCGCCCTGCGTCATCTCGTGGGCGAGCAGGTGGCGATCACGCTCGTCGCGCCCGAGCCTCGGTTCGTCCACCGTCCCTCGTCGGTCGCCGAGCCGTTCGGCCTCGGCGGCCCCTCCTCGCTGGACCTCGAGGCGCTCGCGCGCGACCAAGGCGCGGACCTCGCGCGCGGAACGCTGCGTTCCGTTCTTTCCGACGCACGGTCCATCGTGCTCGGCAGCGGTCGCGAGCTGAGCTACGACATCCTCGTCGTCGCGGTCGGCGCATTGCAAAGCCCGGCTGTGCAGGGCGCTGTCAGCTTCGCGGGGCCCCGCCAGGCGTCCGAGGTCGCAGCGATCCTCGACCGCATCGAAAGCGGCGAGCTGCGCCGGCTCGTCTTCGCCGTCCCAGGCGAGACGACGTGGTCGCTGCCGGTCTACGAGCTCGCCATGATGGCCGCGGCCGACCTGCGCGCCCGTGGCGTGGAGAACGCCACGCTCGGCATCGCCACCCCGGAGCCCGAGCCGCTCGGCCTGTTCGGCCCCGCGGCCGGCGCCGCGCTGCGGGAGATGCTCGACGCCCGCCACATCTCGCTGTGGACCCGCAGCCGGCCCCTCGCCGCGCGCGACGGCCTGCTCGTCGTCGAGCCCGGCCCGCCGTTGCGCGCCGACGCGGTCATCAGCGTGCCCGCCCTGAGCGGCCCCGCTCTCGCCGGGCTGCCCGCGGATTCGCGCGGCTTCATCCCGGTCGATGCACACGGGCGGGTCGCCGGTACGCCGCGCGTCTACGCCGCCGGCGACGCCACCACGTTCCCGGTCAAACAGGGCGGGCTCGCGACGCAGCAGGCCGACGCCGTCGCCGAGGCCGTCGCCGCCGAGCTCGGGCTCGGCGCTCAGCCCAAGCCCTTCCGGCCCGTTCTGCGCGGCCTGCTCCTCACCGGAGGCGCGCCGCTCTATCTCCGCGCCGAGCTGACCGGCGACCGGAAGCCCACGGCGCACAGGCTGCGCGGTGAGGTCTCGGGCCGGGCGCTGTGGTGGCCACCGGGCAAGGTCGCCGGCCGGTACCTGGCTCCCTACCTCGGCACGGCCCGCCCTGTGAGCGTCGGCTCCGAGCCACTGCGCGACCGGGGCTCAGCGGCCGGCGCATCACCGGCCGCCGACCGCGACGAGGCGTACGAGCTCGCGCTCCTGCTCGCGGGGCAGGACGCGGAGCTCGGCGACTATCGCTCGGCGCTGCACGCGCTCGACGCGGCGGCCGCGCTCGCCGGCGGCGTGCTCCCCGACGAGTGGGTCGCGAGCCGCGAGCGCTGGCAGCGCGAGCTCGCCGTCGACGCCTAGCCCAGCGCGGCGCGGACCCCGCGAGCGATCTCGAGGTCCTCGCGGGCCTCGACCACGAGCACCCGCGCGCCGCCGGAGCCGATCTCCTCGGCGCCCGCCGCGTTGCGCTCGGCGTCGACCGCCACCCCGAGGAAGCCCAGCCCCTCCGCGGCCCCGGCGCGCACCTCCGGCGCCCGCTCCCCCACACCGCCGGTGAACACCAGCGCCTCGAGCCCGCCGAGCGCGGCCGCCATCGCGGCGATCCCGGCCCGCAGCCGGTGCAGGTAGACGTCGAGCGCGAGCGTCGCCGCCGGCTCGCCGCGGGCCGCCGCCGCCAGCACCTCGCGCATGTCGCCCGTCCCCGACAGGCCCTTCAGCCCCGACTCGTGTTCCAGCGCCTCGGCGAGCTCGCGCTCCGTCATGCCGGTGTGCTCGAGCAGCCACAGCAGCAGCCCGGGGTCGATGCTGCCCGAGCGCGTGGCCATCACCAGTCCCTCGAGCGGCGTGAAGCCCATCGTGGTGTCGACGCACCGCCCGTCGCTGACCGCTGCCAGCGACGCTCCGGCGCCGAGGTGGCAGGTCACGACTAGGCCGGCACCCGCGCGCCGCGAGGCCCACGCGTGCGAGAGGCCGTGGAATCCGTAGCGCCGGAGCGGCCAGCGCTCGCGCCAGGCGGCGGGCAGCGCGTAGGTGCGCGCGGCCGCCGGGAGCCCGGCGTGGAAGGCGGTGTCGAAGCACGCCACCTCCGGCAGACCCGGTCGCGCCGCGCGCACCGCGGCCAGCGCCTCGAGCGACTTCGGCTGGTGCAGCGGCGCCAGCGCGGTCAGCTCCTCCAGGGCGCCTGCGACCTCGTCATCGATCACCGTCGGCGCGTGGAAGCGCTCGCCGCCGTGCACGATCCGGTGGCCGGCCGCGTCGGTCTCCCCGAGCGCGTCGAGCGCCGGCCCGACGTCGTCGCCGGGCGCCAGGTCGCGCGTGCCGAGCAGCTCGTCATCGTCGCCGAGCAGCCGCAGCTTGAGGCTGCTCGAGCCGGCGTTGACGACCAGGACCCGCACCGGCTCAGGCTCCCGGCAGCCTCCAGTCGCGGACCTCGGGCGGGTCGTCCCCGTGCGCGCGCGTGTACGCGCGCACGCGCAGGCGCTCGTCCACCATCTCCTGGCGCAGCCCGGCCGCGCGCTGCCCCAGGCCGGGCACCCGGTCGATCACGTCCATGACGAGGTGGTAGCGGTCCATGTCGTTGAGCATGACCATGTCGAACGGCGTCGTGGTCGTGCCCTCCTCCTTGTAGCCGCGCACGTGCAGGTTGCGGTGGTTCGCCCGCCGGTAGGTCAGGCGGTGGATCAGCCACGGGTAGCCGTGGTAGGCGAAGATCACCGGCCGGTCGGAGGTGAAGAGCGCGTCGAACTGCGCGTCGGAGAGCCCGTGCGGGTGCTCGTGCTCGTCCTGCAGCCGCATCAGGTCGACGACGTTGACGAACCGGACACGCAGGTCGGGCAGGCGCTCGCGCAGGATCGCCGCGGCGGCCAGCGCCTCCAGCGTCGGCGTGTCCCCCGCGCAGCCGAGGACGACGTCGGGATCCTGGCCGTCGTCGTTGCTCGCCCACTCCCAGATGCCGAGCCCGCGCGTGCAGTGCGCCACCGCCTCGTCGATCGTGAGGTAGTCGAGTGACGGCTGCTTGCCGGCCACGATCACGTTGACGTAGTGGCGGCTGCGCAGGCAGTGGTCGCCCACCGACAGCAGGCAGTTCGCGTCCGGCGGGAGGTAGACGCGGATGATCTCGGCCTTCTTGTTCACCACGTGGTCGATGAAGCCCGGGTCCTGGTGCGAGAACCCGTTGTGGTCCTGGCGCCAGACGTGCGACGAGAGCAGGTAGTTGAGCGAGGCGATCGGCCGGCGCCACGGGATCGTGCGCGTCACCTTCAGCCACTTCGCGTGCTGGTTGAACATCGAGTCGACGATGTGGATGAACGCCTCGTAGCAGTTGAAGAGGCCGTGCCGGCCGGTCAGCAGGTAGCCCTCGAGCCAGCCCTGGCAGAGGTGCTCGCTGAGCACCTCCATCACGCGCCCGTCGGGCGCGAGGTGGTCGTCGCCCGGCTCGATCTCCGCCATCCAGGCTCTGTCGGTCTCCTCGAGCACGGCGCCGAGCCGGTTCGAGGCGGTCTCGTCGGGGCCGAAGACGCGGAAGTTCGCGGCGTCCTCGTTGCGGCGCATGACCTCGCGCAGGTAGGCGCCGAGCACGCGCGTCGCCTCGCTGGAGGTCTGGGCCGGCGCGGGGACGTCGACCGCGAAGTCGCGGAAGTCCGGCAGGCCGAGGTCACGCAGGATGGCGCCGCCGTTGGTATGCGGGTTCGCGCCCATCCGGCGCTCGCCGGCGGGCGCTGGCGCCAGTACCTCGTCACGGGGATGCCCGTCCTCGTCGAACAGCTCCTCCGGCTTGTACGAGCGCATCCACTCCTCGAGCTGGCGCAGATGCTCCGGGTTCTGCGCCAGGCCGGAGAGCGGCACCTGGTGCGAGCGCCACGTGCCCTCGGCCGGCTTGCCGTCGACCACCTTCGGGCCCGTCCAGCCCTTCGGCGTCCGCAGCACGAGCATCGGCCAGCGCGGCCGCTCCGTGGACCCGCCGGACCGGGCGGCACGCTGGATCTCCGCGATCTCGTCGAGCGCGCCGTCGAGCTCCGCGGCGAGCGCCTGGTGGACCGTCTCCGGATCGTCGCCCGTGACGAAGCGGGGGGCGTGACCATAGCCCTCGAGCAGCGAGCGCAGCTCCTTCTCGGGGATCCGCGCCAGCACGGTGGGGTTGGCGATCTTGTAGCCGTTGAGGTGAAGGACCGGCAGCACCGCGCCGTCGCGCGCCGGGTTGACGAACTTGTTCGAGTGCCAGCTCGCCGCGAGCGGCCCGGTCTCCGCCTCGCCGTCGCCGACCACGCAGCAGACGACCAGGTCCGGGTTGTCGAACGCCGCGCCGTAGGCGTGGACGAGCGCGTAGCCGAGCTCGCCGCCCTCATGGATCGAGCCCGGGGTCTCGGGCGCGACGTGGCTCGGGATGCCGCCCGGGAAGGAGAACTGCCGGAACAGCTTCTGCATGCCCTCGGCGTCGCGCGTGATGTCGGGGTAGACCTCCGTGTAGCTGCCCTCGAGCCAGGTGGAGGCGACGAGCCCGGGGCCGCCGTGGCCAGGGCCGGTGACGAACATCGCGCTCAGGTCGCGCCCGACGATCGCGCGGTTCATGTGCGCGTACAGGAGGTTCAGCCCGGGCGTCGTCCCCCAGTGGCCGAGCAGCCTCGGCTTGACGTGATCGAGCGTCAGCGGCTCGCGCAGCAGTGCGTTGTCGAGCAGGTAGATCTGCCCGACCGAGAGGTAGTTGGCGGCGCGCCACCAGGCGTCGATGCGCCGCAGCTCGTCGCTGGAGAGCGGGGAGGTCATGCGCGGACCCTAGCCAGGCGCCGACCCATCGCTATGCGTGACAACCCGCAGAGATCCTGCGGCGCGGAGCCGACGACGCAGGCGCCCCGGCGACGTACGGTCAAAGCATCCACTGACACAGGATCGGAGTCGCCATGACCACCGCGACCACGTCCCCGCTGATGCTCGACTGGCTGCTGCCGGAGTACGACGCGACGCTCGTCGAGCACCGCGTCATCGACGGCGACCCAGAGTCGGTCTACCGCGCCATGACGGGCGTTGACATGGCGGAGATCCCGAAGACGCATGCGCCGGTCCGCATCCTGTTCGCCGCGCGCGGCGCCGCCGAGCGCCTGGTCAACGCGCTGCTCGGCCGCCCGACGCCCGAGGCGGTGCCCGACGGGGCGCTGAGGCTCGCCGACATGCCCGAGCACGGCGAGTGGGTGAAGCTGGCCGACGACCCGCCGGAGGAGTTCGCGTTCGGCGTCATCGGCCGCTTCTGGGGCGGCGAGACCGTCTGGCAGACGATCGACGCCGACCACTTCGTCGCCTTCGACGAGCCCGGTCTCGCGAAGATCGCCTGCAGCATCTCCGTCCGCCCCTACGGGAGCGCGCGCACGCTCGTCTCCTACGAGGCGCGGACCCAGGCGCTCGACCCGGAGTCACGCGCGCACTTCCTGCGCTACTGGCGAGTGGTGCGGCCCGGCGTCGCGATCGTCATGCGCGCGTTCCTGCACGCCGTCGCCAAGGAGGTCTCAGATGCGCACCCCGATCCGTGACGCCGCCCGCGCCTTCGGCGTCGTGTTCGGCCCCTCCGTCGTCCTCGACGCCGCAAGCGGCGCGGCGCTCGCCTCCGCCGCTCACGCGCTCCGCCGGCACCACCGGCCGTCACGCGCCGTCGCGCTCGCCAGCGGCCTTGTCGGTGCCTATCTCGCCGTAGGCCGCCCGCTGATGCTCCACTGGGGCGCCACCTGCGAGGAGCTGCAGAAGCCCCTGCCCGGCGACGAGCTCGTCCCGGACCCCGCCGTCCAGTCGACGCGCGCGATCACCATCGACGCACCGCCCGACGCCGTCTGGCCGTGGCTCGCGCAGCTCGGCCAGGACCGCGCCGGCTTCTACAGCTACGAGGTCCTCGAGAACCTCGCCGGCTGTGAGATGGACAACGCCGACGAGATCCACGCCGAGTGGCAGAACCGCGAGCTCGGCGACACCGTCTACCTCCACCCGCTGCGCGGTCTGCCGGTTGCGCGCTTCGAGCCCGGCCACACGCTCGTCCTCGAGGGCTGGGGCGCCTTCGTGCTCGAGCCCCACGGCCCCGATTGCACACGCCTGATCGCGCGCGGGCGAGTGCCGCGCGGCCTGGGCGCGCTGAGCAACGCGCTTCTCATTGAGATCCCGCACTTCGTGATGGAGCGCAAGATGCTGCTCGGGATCAAGGAGCGGGCGGAGTGTGCTCACACCGCCGCGGTCCGCCGCGCGGCGCAGGCCGCGCCCGTGGCGGAGGCGCTCCGTGCGTGAGGGCGTTTCCCCGATCCCGGCACGACGGGATGTGCTGCTGCCGCGGGACGGCGTCGCGGCCTTCCGCGCCGCACTCGCGGTCGTCATGGTCGCCGTCGCCGACGACGCCTTCATCCATCCCGAGCCGGGCGTGTCGGCCGGCGATCATCTCGCCGGCGGCCTCGTGCCGCTGGCATGCGCTGCGCTGCTGATCGTCGCGGCGCGCCGCCTGCCCGACCTCGTCCGCGGCTGGCTCGCGATCTTCGCCGGGGCCCTGGCCATCGTCGCCGGCGCCACCGACGGCGTTCGCCACGTCCTCGTCGACCGCCTCAGCGGCGATGACGTCACCGCGGTGCTCGCAGGTCTCGCCGGAATCGTGCTCGTCGCGCTGGGCATCGCGACCCTGTGGCGCATCCGCCGCACCGCCGGCCTGCGCCTCCTCCGCCGCGCGGGCGTCGGTGCCGCGGTCATCGTCCTCATCGCGCTGGTGGTCCTCCCCACCGGCCTCGCGATCGTCGCGACGCACAAGGCGCGCTCACCGGTCGCCGCTGTCGACCTCGGCCGGCCGTACCGCAACGTCGAGCTGACGACGAGCGACGGCCTGCGGCTGCACGCGTGGTATGTGCCCTCGCAGAACCGCGCCGCCGTCATCGCCTTCCCCGGCCGCTCGCAACCGGTGCCGCACGCGCGCATGCTGATCCGGCACGGCTACGGCGTGCTGCTGCTCGACCGTCGCGGCGAGGGCGCCGGCGAGGGCGACTACAACGCGTTCGGATGGGCGGGCGAGCCCGACCTGCGTGCGGCGATCGGCTTCCTGCGCCGGCAGCCGGACGTCGATCCGGCCCGGATCGGCGGGCTCGGGCTCTCGGTCGGCGGTGAGTTGTTGCTCCAGACCGCCGCGCACACGCGCGCGCTGCGCGCGGTCGTCTCCGAGGGCGCCGGGCAGCGCTCGCTCGCCGAGCACCTCGACAATCCGGAGCTCGGTCGTGTCCAGCGCTGGTTCAGCGGGATGCTCGCGCAGACGGCAGCGGTCGCCGTGCTCTCGAACACCGCGCCGCCGCCGGATCTCGCCGATCTGATGCCGCGAATCACCCCGCGCCCGGTCCTTCTGATCGAGGCCTTGAACGGCAACCCGGACGAGGTTCTCAACGAGGTATACGCCGCCCGCGGCGGTCGTACGACCGAGCTCTGGAAGATCGCGGAGGGTGGCCACACCGGCGCGCTCGCCGCGACGCCGGCCGAATACGAGCGTCGCGTCGCGGCGTTCTTCGCGCGCGGGCTGCGGTGAACCCGCAGCCGGTTCCGTGCTGATCCCGGATGGCGCTCTCGTCGATCCCGGCTGAGATGCGGCCTACACCAGGATCAACCAGAAAGACGGAGGAAGCCATGAAGAAGTTTCTCGAGTACGGCGGGATCGCAGCGAGCGTTCTGCTCATCGCTTTCGGCATCGGCGCGACCGTCGTCGGCTTCACTGGCCGTGATCAGGTCCGCACCGACCTTGGTCGCGAGCAGATCGTCGGCACGCCCGACTCCACCATCCCCAACCAGCTCGTGAACACCGGCAGCGAGGCTCAGGCCTTCGCCAAGGTGATGCGCAAGCACACGCTCGAGGCCACCGGCGGCAAGACCTACGCGCAGATGCCGCGCTTCGCCAGCGCCGACGGCAAGGGCACGAACGACGAGAAGGCCGCCCTCAAGAACCCGAAGAGCGGCACGCCGGCCGACAACCCGGCCCGCAACATCTGGGTCACCGAGACCGCGCTGACCACCGCCCTGAACACCGCGTACTTCGCGGAGAGCACGGCCACCTTCGTGATCGTCATGGGCATCGCGATGCTCCTCATCGGCATCGGGTTCCTGGTGCTCAGCCTCGGCGTGCTTCGTGTGCCGAGCGCCGTCAAGGAGAAGAGCCGCGGCCCCAAGGCGGCGGTCGCCGTCCCTCACTGAACCGCCGACACACCCGCTCCACCCCGACCCCCGCCCTCACCCGGCGGGGGTCGGTGTCGTTGAGGCGCGCTCTCAGAAGCGCGGAGAACTGCGGACGCGCCACCGCGAATCCTGCGGATGGCGCGGGAGGCCGCCGGTCAGATACTCGCCCTACTCCTCCCCCCACCCGAAAAGGAGCCGTCATGCGCAAGTTCCTCGAGAAGTCAGAAGACATCGCCCAGTACGTCATCGGCGCGCCCGTCTTCGTCGCCGTGGCCGCCCTTACGGCGCTCGCCATGGCCATCGGCTTCCCCATCGTCGAGACGTACGAGCGGCTGCGCCATCACGGCTAGCGCTCACCTCGGCGCCACCGCCGGTGCCCTCCACCCGGTGCCGGCGGCAGCGGCCATCACGCTCGGCGATCTCAAAGTCGAACGCGGCGGCCGCCACGTCGTCGACGGCGTCACCGCAAGCGTGCCCGCCGGCCGGATCACCGGCCTGATCGGGCCCAGCGGCTGCGGCAAGTCGAGCCTGATGCGCGCGATCGTCGGCGTCCAGGCGCGTGTCTCCGGGACGCTCGAGGTGCTCGGCCTGCCGGCGGGCGCGCCGTCACTGCGCTCGCGGATCGGCTACCTGACCCAGGCTCACGCGGTCTACGCGGACCTGACCGCCCGCGAGAACCTGCGCTACTTCGCGGCCGTCCAAGGCGCGCCGGAGGCAGCGGTTCCGACCGCGCTCGACAGGGTCGCGCTCGGCGAGTTCGCGGACGCCGCCGTCGGACGGCTCTCCGGAGGCCAGCAGGCACGGGTCTCACTCGCCACCGCCCTGCTGGGCGAGCCGGAGGTCCTCGTCCTCGACGAGCCGACGGTCGGCCTCGACCCGGTCCTGCGGCGCGACCTGTGGGCGCTGTTCCGCAGGCTGGCAGACGGCGGCGCGACGCTCTTGATCTCGAGCCACGTGATGGACGAGGCCGAGCACTGCGACCGCATCCTGCTCATGCGCGACGGCCGGCTGCTCGCCGACGGTACGCGCGAGGAGCTGCTGCGGCGAGCCGGCTCCCCCAGCCTCGAGGACGCCTTCCTGCGCCTGGTCGGCGAGCGGCCGTCATGAGCGCGAGGCGGACGATCGCGACGGCGACGCGGGTGCTCCGGCAGCTCCGGAGGGACCCGAGGACGCTCGCGCTCCTGCTCGTGGTGCCCTCGGTGCTGCTCACGTTGCTCAAGTACCTGTTCGACGGGCGGCCGGAGACCTTCGATCGTCTCGGCGGCCCCATGCTCGGGCTCTTCCCGTTCGTCTCGATGTTCCTCGTGACCTCGATCGCGATGCTGCGCGAGCGCACGAGCGGCACGCTCGAGCGGCTGATGGCCTCGCCGATCGCCAAGGGCGACCTGCTCTGCGGCTACGGCCTCGCCTTCGGCGCTGTGGCCGCCGTCCAGGCGCTCGTCACCGGCGCGGTCGCCTTCGGCGCTCTTGGCCTGGAGGTCGCGGGCTCCGCGGAGCTCGTGCTCGTCCTGGCCGTCGCCAACGCCGTCATGGGCATGGCGCTGGGACTGTTCCTCAGCGCCTTCGCCTCGACCGAGTTCCAGGCCGTCCAGTTCATGCCGGCCTTCGTTCTCCCCCAGCTGCTGCTGTGCGGGCTCTTCGTCCCACGCGAGCAGATGGCCGGGGCGCTCGACGTGCTGGCGGGCGCGTTGCCCCTGACCTACGCGTTCGACGCCCTCGATCGAGTCTCGACCGAGCCGGGCTGGTCGAGCGGCCTGACGCTCGACGTATTCATCCTCTGCGGCGCCGTCGCGCTCGCGCTCGCGCTCGGCGCGGCGACGCTGCGCCGCCGCACCGCCTGAGCCAGGGACCCGCGTCTGAACGGGCGAGGGCCTGGTTGCGTATATCCCGCGGAACGGCCGGATCCGGCCGGCGGCCCGACCCACGGGGGTTCCTCATGCGCTCGTCATCGCGGGCTCGCCTGTATCGCGCACGGTCAGGGCGGTGGTGCGGCACGCTCGCCCTTGTCGCGGTCGCCGGGCTTGTGCTCGCGGCGCCCGCCATCGCGCATGACGGCGGCGGTCGCGGGCTCGGGCGTTACGCAGAGCGAAACCTCGTCGCCGACGTCCCCGGCGCGGCCGAGCTGACCGACCCGAGTCTCGTCAATGCGTGGGGGCTGTCGTTCGGGCCGACGACCCCGGCCTGGGTCGCCGACAACGGCACCGACGTGTCGACCCTGTACTCCGGCGGGGTCGGGGCGACGCCCGTGGTCAAGGTGCCGTTGACCGTGTCGATCCCGGGTGGAGCGCCGACCGGCACGGTCTTCAACGGCTCCACCGGGTTCGTGGTGCACTCCGGCACGAGCTCCGGCCCGGCGCGCTTCCTGTTCTCCTCCGAGGCTGGGACCATCACCGGCTGGAACCCGGCCGTCCCACCGCCGCCGACCTCCACGGAGGCGCAGACGGCCGTCAGCGTGCCGGGCGCGATCTTCAAGGGGCTCGCGATCGCCGACACGGCAACCGGCCCACAGATCTACGCGTCGGACTTCCACAACAACGCGGTCGACGTCTGGGACGCGAACTTCGCGCCCGTGAAGCGCCCCGGCGCGTTCACCGACCCGGCCCTCCCGGCCGGCTACGCGCCCTTCGGCATCCAGGCGATGACGGGCGGGATCGTCGTCACCTACGCGAAGCAGGACGCCGATGCGGAGGACGAGGTCGCCGGGCCCGGCAAGGGCTTCGTCGACGTCTACGACACCGGCGGAACCCTGCTGCGCCGCTTCGCCCGGCGCGGAGCGCTCAACGCGCCGTGGGGCGTCGCGCCGGCGCCCCAGGGCTTCGGTGCTGCGAGCGGCGCACTGCTCATCGGCAACTTCGGCGACGGGCGCATCAACGCCTACGACCTCTTCGACGGCCGCTTTCTCGGAGCCCTCAGCGAACGGCACGGACGGCCGATCGCGATCGACGGGCTGTGGGCGCTGGAATTCGGCAACGGCGTGATCGGAAGCACGCAGACGCTGCTGTTCACGGCCGGGCCCGACGAGGAGTCGCACGGGCTCTTCGGCGAGCTCACCCCTCGCAAGTAGGCCGGCGGGGCGCTCGCGGCCGCGGGCCGCGAGCGCCCTTTGCCTTCCGTTGACCAGCCGGAGGTCACCGTGCTGGCGATGAGCACGCGGACCGACCGTCTCGGGAGCACGGAGGGCAACGAGATCCTCACCAGCGCGACCGCGGTCGTGCTCACGCTCCTCCTGATCGCGGAGGGCGTCACGATCGTCCTGATCGGCGACCTGCTGAGCGCGCACATGTTCATCGGGATGGCGCTCATCCCTCCGGTGCTGCTCAAGCTCGGCAGCACCGGCTACCGCTTCGCCCGCTACTACAGCGGCGCCCGGATCTACCGCGAGAAGGGACCACCGCCCCTGGTGCTGCGCCTGCTCGCGCCGCTGCTCGTGATCACCACGATCATCATCTTCGCGACGGGTGTGGTCCTGCTCGTCTCCGGCCACCGCTCGGACCTCGTCTTCAACCTGCACAAGGTGAGCTTCATCGTCTGGAGCGGGTGCTTCGGGGTGCACTTCCTCGCGCATGCGCCGGAGACGCTGCGCGCGCTGCGGGCCGGCTTCAGACGCTCGAGCAGGCGCCGGATCCCCGGCTCGGAGCTGCGGGCCGCGCTCGTGATCGCGTCGATCGGCGGAGGCGTGGCGCTCGCGGTCGCGGTGCTCTCGCTCATCACCGGCTGGCACGGCGAGCGCCGTCACCACGACGGGTTCAGCCGCGGCCCCGTCGCTGCAGCGTCCGCAGCCAGGCGTTGATCGCCGCGAAGTCGCGGTCGGTCACGACGTCCGGCGGGAACAGGCCGGTTCCGTGGACGTGGCGGAACTCCTCGAGCTCGGCGCCGCCCGCCAGGCTCGGGCCGCGTAGGCCTTGGGCCTGGTCGCCGTGGCAGCTCGCGCAGCCGAGCCCGCTGCGCGCGAACGCCTGCCGGCCCGCCACGGCGGGCGCGATGCCCTTGGCCAGCGCGACATCGAGCTTGCGGACGCCGTCGGCGGTCTGGGCGAACTGGCCTCCGGCGTCGACGCCGACCCCGTGGTGGTAGGTCATGCGACCACCCAGGTAGCCCTGGGCGAGCACCGCCGCCAGCGCCAGGAGCCCGCCGGCGAGCAGCGCGTGCCCGTGGGTGTGGCGGTCCTGCTTGACGCGCCGGAACCGCCAGGCGGCGACGACGAAGACGATCAGCGTGACGGCGATCCCGAGCCAGAAATGGACGGTTCCGATGCGGAACGAGTTGCCTCGGAGCTCGGTCTGCGCCTGGCCCCAGACGAGCAGGCCGGTCGCGCCGGCGAGCACCGTGCCCGCGACGGCGCCGCCGACGACCCAGGGCTCAGCCCGCACGAGCGCGTCTCCGCCGAGGTCCGCGCGCCGGCACAGCAGCACGATCACGTACAGCGGGATGGCCACGACCGCGAGGTGGGTGGCGGCGCCGTGGAGCTCGGAGAGATGCGGCATGCGGCGGCACGCTAGGCGCGTTTCGGTAATGGTTCGGCAAAGGGCGGTGCCCTTTGCCGTGCCTTGACCATGCGCGGCGGAACATGGCTGTCGATGTCCGTCGACGCCTCGCCCAGCCCGTCCCGCCGCGATCGCGATCTCCGGCGCCTGCGCGGCGCCGCGTGGGCGGTGGCCGCGGGCGCGGGCGTGTTCGCCGCCGGGCTCTCCGTCGCGGCCGCCCACGCCTTCAAGGGCCATGACGGCACTGCCCCGTCGAGCGCCGTCGCCCCGGCAGCTCGCGCCGCCCGCGTGCGCGTGCCTCCTCCCCAGCGCGTCCCGCCGATCGCGGGCGAGCCGCTCCCGCTCCAGCCACCCGCCGAGCCGCCCGCACCCGCACCCGCGCCCGAGCCGGCGGCCCCGGCCGAAACGTCGGGCGGATCATGAGCGGCGTCGCGCGCTGGCCCGCGCTCGGCACCCAGGCGAGCGTCGTCGTCTCCGACCCTGACGCGCTGCCGGCGGCCCGCCGCGCGGTCGAGGCGGAGCTGGCTGCCATCGACCTCGCCTGCAGCCGGTTCCGCGCCGATTCCGAGCTCTCGCGTCTCAACGCCCGTGCCGGCGGTGCGGTCCGCGCCGGGCCGCTGTTCCTCGAGGCGATCACGGTCTCGCTGCGCGCCGCCGCGCTGACCGGCGGGATCGTCGATCCCACGGTCGGGGAGGCGCTCATCGTCGCCGGCTACGACCGGGACTTCGCGGCCGTCGGCGACGGGCCGGCCCGGCTCGTCGCCGCCCGGGTGGCGGGCTGGAAGGCGGTGTCGGTCGATCTCCCGCGTGGCGTGGTGCGGATCCCGCGAGGCGTGAGCCTGGATCTCGGCGCCACCGCGAAGGCGCTGGCCGCCGATCGCGCGGCCGCGGCGGCCTCCGCGGCGGCCGGGGGCGCGGGCGTGCTCGTCAACCTCGGCGGCGACATCGCCGTCGCGGGCCCGGTGCCGGCCGCCGGCTGGCCGGTCCGGGTCGCCGACCACCATGCCGCGCCGCCACACGCGCCGGGGCAGGCGTTGACCCTCCGCTCGGGCGGCCTCGCCACGTCGAGCACGACCGTGCGCCGCTGGGGCCCCGAGGCGCACCACATCATCGATCCCCGGACCGGCCGGCCGGCGATCTCGCCGTGGCGCACGGTGAGCGTCACGGCCGCGACCTGCGTCGACGCGAACACTGCGAGCACCGCCGCGATCGTCCTTGGCAAGGACGCACCGGTGTGGCTCGCCGAGCGCGCCCTCCCCGCCCGCCTCGTCGATCGCGACGGCCGGGCGCACTCCGTCGCCGACTGGCCGCCGGAGCGCATGGCGGCATGACCGGCCACGGCCCCTCGGCGCTCTGGTACGCCACGCGCGGCACCGGTGCGATGACACTGCTGCTGCTGACCGCGAGCGTCGTGCTCGGGATCGGGGAGGTGCGCGCCTGGCGCCCGGGAGGCGCGCCCCGCTTCACGATCGCGGCGATGCACCGGACGGTGTCGCTGCTGGCGGTCGCGCTGCTCGTCGTCCACATCGGTACGACACTGCTGGACCCGTTCCCGCCGATCGGAGCGCTGAACGCGATCGTCCCGTTCCAGACCGACTATCGCCCCCTGTGGCTCGGCCTGGGGACCATCGCCTCCGACCTGCTGGTCGCCCTCGCGCTCACGAGCCTCGTCCGCCGGCGGCTCGGCTACCGGGCGTGGCGGGGAGTGCACTGGCTCGCCTACGGGTGCTGGCCGGTGGCGCTGGTTCACGGCATCGGCGCGGGGTCGGACACCCGCTCGACGTGGATGCTTGCCCTCACGGTCGCCTGCGTGATGGCCGTGCTGCTCGCACTCGCCGGGCGGCTGGCCGCCGCGGACGTCTCACCGCGCGTGGGGCTCGGAGGGAGCGCGGCCGCCGTCGCCGCGGCGCTCGCGCTGGGGATCTGGCTCACGCTGGGCCCGCTGGCGCCGGGCTGGGCGAAGCGCGCCGGGACCCCCGCCGGCGTGCTGGCGGCGTTCTCGCCTCACGCTCCCGCGGTGCGGGCGCCGGTCAGCGGCGACGGCTTCGGCCGCCGCTTCTCCGCCGCCCTGACCGGGCGCGTCCACAATGGCGCGGCCGCGGACGGCACGGCCGTCGCCGACCTGCGCATGCGCCTCGGCGGGAGCCCGCGCGGCGTGCTGCGGATCCGTCTCGCCGGCCGGCCGCTGCCCGGCGGCGGCCTGCGCATGGATCGCAGCGCGGTGACGCTCGGCCCGCCGCGCGACCCCGCGCGCTACAGCGGGCGGATCCAAGTCCTCGACGACACCGTCATGCGCTCGCTGGTGGGGTCGGCCGACGGCCGCGCGCTGCGCCTCAGCATCCAGCTCTCGCTCATCGGCGACGCCGTCGAAGGGCAGATCCGGGGAAAGCCGGTGAGCCGATGAGCCTGCCCCGGCTGCTCGCCGGCGTGCACCCGCGCGGCGCGCTGACCCTGGCCGAGCACCTGGAGGTCCATGGACCGAGCCCGGCCGGCGGCCCGCGCCTGATCGAACACGTGGAGCAGGCGGGCCTGCGCGGCCGGGGCGGCGCGTCGTTCCCCGCCGCGGTCAAGCTGCGCAGCGTCGCGGGCCGCCGCGGCCCGCGCGCGCTGCTCGTCAATGCCGCCGAGGGCGACCCGATGAGCGTCAAGGACCGCGTGCTGCTCGAGTCCGCCCCCCACCTCGTCCTCGACGGCGCGCTGGCGGCCGGCGCCGCCATCGGCGGGGCGTCGATCGTCGTCGCCCTGCCGAAGGATGCGGCGGGCGCGCGCCAGGCACTCGCCCACGCGCTGCGCGAGCGAGGAGCGGAGCGGCAGGTCAGGGTCGCTGCCGTCCCCGTCGCCTACCTCGCGGGCGAGGAGAGCGCATTGATCGCCCATCTCGACGGCCGTCCCCTCAAGCCGGCCGTGGTCCCACCGCGGCCGGCCGAGCGCGGCCTTCGCCGGCGGCCGACGCTCGTGCAGAACCCGGAGACGCTCGCCCACGTCGCGCTCATCGCCCGCCACGGGCCCGCGTGGTTCCGGCAGGCCGGCACCCACGACCATCCGGGATCCGCGCTGGTGACCGTGTCGGGCGCCGTGCGCCTGCCCGGGGTGCAGGAGATCCCGTGCGGCGCGCCGCTCAGCTCGGTGCTCAGCGCGGCCGGAGACGAGCTCGAGCCGCTGCGCGCGGTGCTGGTGGGCGGCTGCCACGGCGTCTGGATCCCAGGCGACGAGATCGAGCGCGTCACGCTCGACGACGTCGGGCTGGCAGGCCACGGCGGCAGCCTCGGCGCCGGGGTCATCGTCGCCCTCGGGCGGTCGGCGTGCCCGGCGCGCGAGCTCGCGCGGGCGATCGGCTACCTCGCCGAGCAGAGCGCGGGCCAGTGCGGGCCGTGCCGCAACGGCCTGCCCGCGCTCGCGGAGCTCCTCGCCGCGATCGCCGGCGGACGGGCGCTCCCCGGCGCGACCCGGCAGCTCGACCGCTGGAGCCGGGCCCTCCCCGGGCGCGGGGCCTGCCACCTGCCCGACGGCGCCGTCCGCCTGCTCCGCAGCGGCATGCGGGTGTTCGCCGGCGAGCTCGCGGCCCACCAGCGCGGCCCGTGCCCGGCATGCCGCCGGCCCCCCACGCTGACCCTGGCCGCGGCATGAACCGGCACCTGCGCATCGATCCGATCGCGTGCGACGGACGCGGTCTCTGCGCCGAGCTCTTCCCGGAGTGGATCGCCCTCGACGACTGGGGCTATCCGATCGTCGACCACGGGGCGATCCCGGACCGGCTCCTCGTCCACGCTCGCCGGGCGGTCGACGCCTGTCCGAAGCTGGCGCTCACGCTCGCCTCAGTCGGCGAGCCGAGGCAGCCGTAGCTCGAAGCGGGCCGGCGCGCCGTCGAGCAGCCGTAGCCCGCCCTGGTCGGCCTGCGCCAGCGCGCGCGCCAGGTGCAGGCCGATCCCGGTGCCGCCCGCCCGCGAGGCACCGCGCTCGAAGATGCGATCGCGATCCTCCGCCCGCACGCCGGACCCGCCGTCCGAGACCGTGACCCGCGCGACCCGGGCGTCCGCCACGACGTCGATGCGCACGGGCCCGCTGCCATGGCGCAAGGCGTTGTCCAGCAGCACGTCGAGGACCTGACCGACGGTCCCGCGCGATGCCCGCACGAGCACGTTCTTGTCGGCGACCACCTCGAGCACGCGCTGGGCACGGGCGAACGCGGGCCGCCAGCGCTCCGCGTGGTCGTAGGCGACGCTGCCGGCGTTGACGATGGCCGTCGCGCCCGCGCTGGCCTCCCGCGCGAGGGCCAGCAGATCCGCGATCGTGGCCTCGAGCCGGTCGGTCTCGCGCAGTGCGGCCTCGAGCTCGCGCGCGCGGGTTTCGGGATCCTCGTCGTCTCCGGCCTGTTCGAGGCGGAGCCGCAACGCCGTCAGCGGGGTCCGCAGCTGATGCGAGACGTTGGCCGAGAACTCGCGCTCGCGGGCCACGAGCTCGGCGATCCGGCCGGCACTCGAGTCCAGTCCCTGGGCGATCGCGTCGATCTCCGGCACGCCGTAGTGGCCGGCGCGCATCGAGAAGTCACCGTCACCCAGCTGCTCAGAGCGGCGGGCGATGGCCTCGAGCGGCCGGGCGAGACGACGCGCCTGCAACGCCGCCAGCGCCACCGCGGTGAGAACGCCGCCCAGGCTCAGCGCCGCGATCAGGAGCCACGCACGGCGGACGCGCGCCTCGAGCTCCCCGATCGGCGCCTCGGCCACCACCGTCAGGTCGAGGGCCGCGCCGGCACGCGCCCGCAGCACTTCGCCCGCGATCGGCGGACGGCTGACGATCCGCCGGCCGCCCGGCGTCTTCACCGTGATCCGGTGGTTGGCCGGGATGGCCCTTCGCAACCGGGCCGGCGTCACCGGGTGCCGGCGCTCGACGCGATCGTCGATGGCGCTGGCCACGGCGTCCGCCTCTCGCTCCAGCCGGCCGGTGGAGTCCTGGCGCAGCCGCGCCGCCTCGACCAGGGCCAGCGGCACGCCCAGCACCACGACGGCGGCCAGCGCGATCAGCGCCGTCGACAGGATCAGGCGGCGGCGCATCGCCCGCCGTCAGGGCTCAAAGCGCAGTCCGACGCCGCGGACGGTGACGAGCCGCTTCGGATCGTCCGCGTCGTCACCCAGCTTGCGCCGCAGCCAGGAGACGTGCATGTCGAGCGTCTTCGTCGACCCGAACCAGTTCTCGTCCCACACCTCGGCCATGATGCGCTCCCGCGTCACGACCCGGCCGGCCTCGCGGACCAGGAGGGCGAGCAGGTCGAACTCCTTCGGCGACAACTCGAGCTCCTCGTCCTCCTGCCACGCCTTGCGCGCCGCGACGTCCACGCTGACGCCGGCCGCCTGGAACTGCTCCGCCGTCGTCCTTCGCAGCTGGGACCGCACGCGGGCCATCAGCTCGGCAAGGCGGAACGGCTTGGTGATGTAGTCGTCGGCGCCCGCGTCGAGCCCGCCGACGGCATCCATCTCGCCGTCCTGCGCCGTGAGGAACACGATCGGGACGGCCGGGCGGCCCTCGCGCACGCGCTGGCACACCTCGAGGCCGTCGACGCCGGGGAGCCCGATGTCGAGGATCAGCAGGTCGTGCTCGCCGTCCACGCCGGACCTGACGGCGTCCGTCCCCGTCGCCACGGCGTCGACCTGGTACCCCTCGCGCTCGAGCGCCCGGACGAGCGGGACCCGGATCCCCTCATCGTCCTCAGCGAGCAGGATCAGTGGCACGGATCGATGGTACGGCGGACGAACCCTCGCCCGGGGCGCGGAACACCCTCCTCCCGGCTCTACGGCTAGGCGTCCCCGCGATCTGGCACCTCTCGATGCTGCTCACCAGCGTTCTGGGCGCAGTGCGCGCGCGCTGAGCCGGTCAGGCCGGCGGGCGGTAGCCAGGGACCTCGCCGGCTGACGGCGTCAAGCGCTTGGCCGCGAGCTGCTCGCCCAGGAGTACGAGCATCGCGCGCTGCAGCTCACGCGAGCGGTCGTCGGCGTAGCTGGGATGGGCGAGATTGCGCTCCTCGATCGGGTCCAGCGTCAGGTCGTAGAGCTCGTACTCGTCGGCTTCGGGCTCGGTGAGGTTCACCGTCTGCCGCCCTTGCAGGCGCTCGTCGCGCTCGCCGGGAACGGTCCAGAACTGGGCGTTGTCGTAGTAGCGCGAGAACTTGACCAGGTGCTGCTCGCCGTCGACATCGACGTCGGCGATAACGGTCTGCAGATGGTTGGGCTGCTTCACGGTCGAGTAGCGGTGGAGCGCCTTGGAGACGCGTCCGAACGGGCTGGGCGTCGTCGCGGTGCCCTCGCTGATCTCGTCGTCGGTGGTGAAGAGGATCGGCTCCGCGGGCGCGGCCGGCTCGGCGGCGCGGATCGCCGACGAGAGGTCCCGTCCGACGAGCGGGCGGGCGTCGGTGTGGTCCGACTGCATTCTGGTAAGCGCCCGGTCGGCGTCGATGCCCGTGAGGCCGAGCAGCGTCGGGACGAGGTCAGCGTGGTTGGTCGGGATGTCGAGCTCGCGGGCGCCGCCGGGCAGCAGGGGGCTGGAGACGATGAACGGCACGTGCAGCATCTCCTCGTAGGCGACGTGCCACTTCTCGTGCATCCCGCCGTGGGCGCCCTGCATGTCGCCGTGATCGGAGGAGAAGATCACGATCGTGTTCCCGTAGGCATCTGTGTCGCGCAAGGCGTCGAGGACACGCGTGATCTGCAGGCCGACCTCGGCCTGCATCTGGTAGTAGAACTTCAAGTGGAGCTCGTTCCACGGCTGCGGCGCGATGATCGAGCTCCAGTTGTCGACGTAGCTCTGCTGGCAGGACGGCTTCGTCGACAGGTCCTCATCGCGCGTCGGTGCCTGATCGATATGCGGCACCTGTGACGGGTGGTAGCGCAGCCCCTGCGCGAGCCCGATCAGGCCGAAGAGCGAGTCGTCGTGCGGGTTCAGGAACGAGCACACCGTCAGCCATGGTGCGTCGTCCGCGTCGGCGTCCAGGCGCTCGAGCAGCGCGATCGTCTCGTCGGCGGTGAAGGGATCCTTGACCGTGCCGGTGTTGCGCTTACCGAGCCCGTGCGGCTCGGGTCCCACCCACTCCGAGAAGCCGTACTCGTCGAGCAGGTCGGCATCGAGGTACTTCTCGATGTTGTCGTCGATCGGGGTCCCGTCGTCCTCGATCGACTGCAGCATCCCGTCGCCGTCCTCGGCGTCGAGGTGCGCGTGCGAGGCGTGCCACTTTCCCTTGAAGTATGTCCGGTAGCCGCCGGCGCGGAACCAGTCACCGAGCGTCGGCACGGAGTGCGGCGCCAGCCAGAACATGTCGTCGCTGTCGGCGTGCTTGGCGATTCCGTCGGTCTGCGTGACGCCGTGGAGCGACGGGTACTGGCCGGTGAGCAGCGACGCGCGGCTCGGGGCGCACGCCGCCGCCATCGGATAGTGATGGCGAAACGACACCCCGTTCTGCCGCAGACGCTCCACGCCCGGCAGATGCTCCCGCCGGAACGCGGCAAGCTCACGGGACTCGTAGGGCGGCGGGTAACGCTGCTGATCGGTCAGCAAGACCAGGACGTTCGGGCGACGACTCATACCGCGATCCTCTCGCCGCGCTCCGTCGCCTGCGTCACCCGGATCGGATGAGTTGGCAGGGAACGAGGGATACACCGAGCCCCGCCGCGCCCTTCAGGCGTCCGCGTCGCGGCGCGTCGCGACCAACGCGGCGTCGGCGCGGCCGATGAGCGTTTCGACGGTGTCGTCCGGAACTCGTTCGGCGAAGCCCACGGTGATCGTCGCGCCGCCTCGTGGCGTTCGACAGCCGCTTGCCGATCTGATCGAAGCATCCACGGGCGCCGGCGGTGTCCTGGTCCGCGAGCGAGCAGAGGAACTCGTCGCCGCCGAAGCGGCAGATCACGTTAGGCGATCCGGACGACGTTCCCGTGCATCACCACACGCGGGTACGTGAGGAGCCCGGTGCGAGCGTGGCGATCGGTCCGGCGGCGTAGCTCTCCCCGTCGGTCTTGCGGCCGCCGACGAGGTCGGTGTCGACGCTGACCGGGGTTCCGTCGGCCTCCTCGAATTCCGCGTCCACGAACCGGACGCGCTCGAGGTCCCGGCCGGTGATGAGCCGGATGCGGGCCCGGTCGAACGCCTCCGGCAGCTGAACCTCGAGGTAGACCTCGCTGCCCTCATCGACGACGGCGATCCGCACGTCTGCGTCGTCGAGGACGAGTGGATCCTGCTCCGCCTCGTACGAGGCGGCGCCCAGCGCGTACACGTTGTCGCGGATCCAGACAGGTTGCTTGACGCCCATGAATCGTTCGTGGTCGCCCCGGGAGGGGTCGTCGACCTGGGCCATGTACTCAGCCAGCGACGAGGGATGCCCGTCGTATCCGGCGGTGCCGTTGCCGACGCCGTCCCCGAAGCGCGACGTCGGCCCGTAGGCCGATGCGGGGTCGCCGCCGAGGAAGACGTTGCCGATGTATCGGTCGTCGCCTCCGTGGATCGCGGCGTAGCCGGCGACCTGCGTGCTGTGCGGCACGTGGTACGGGGTCGGTCGCTCCGGGACCGGGTGGAGCAGCACGGTTCCGCACAGGAGGTTGTTGACGAACGCGCCCCCCTGGCTGAACAGCTCGAGCGACACAGGCGAGGCGAGCACGTTGTGGTCGACGAGGTGGGGTCCGTGGCTCACCTCGATGAAGAGGTCACGGTTGTTGCCGTAGAAGAGATTGCGAGAGACGCGGGTGCCCTGCGTCTGCCAGTCCAGCCAGGTTCCGAGCGAGCAGTCGTGGATGCGGTTGTGGCGGATGACGACGTCGATGGCCGCGTGGAGCTTGATGCCGGCGATCTCGTAGCCGTAGAACTCGCGCTTGAGGGCGATGTTGTAGATGTGGTTGTCCTCGATCGTCGAGAACACGCAGCCGAGGTGACCGACGATGCCGTTCTGGCCGCAGTCGTGGATGACGTTGCGGCGGACGATGTGCGAGCCGACGTGTTCACGGTCCCAGCCGATCTGGCGGGCGGCGAACACCGACTCGAGCTGGTACTGGTAGCCGGGCTTGTCGCGGCGCAGGGTCGCGTAGTTGTGGCCCGTCGAGGCTTCCTTGCCGAGGGAGACCGCAGAGCACTTCGCGTCGTGGATGACGTTGTCCTCGATGATCCAGCCCTTCGCCCAGTTGGGGCCGATGAGGCCGGGCTGGTCGGCGGTCGGCGGGGCCCAGGGACTGGCAGCGTGCGCCAGCTCGAAGCCGCGCACGGTGACGTAATCGACGCGGTGCTCGGTGGGATAGAAGACGGAACGGCGAACGTTGATCTCCACGAGCTCCCGGTTCGGGTCCGCGCCCTGGAAGTTCGCCCAGATCGTGGTCTCGTCAGCGCCGACCTCGGCGTACCAGACGTGCCGGGTCTGCTCCGGATCGCGGATCCGGTCGGTCGTCCCCGTCCAGTCGTCGAGGACCTCCGTCCGCAGCGGCGGATCCGACACCTCCGCGACGCTCAGCACCTCGTAGAAGCTCTGCCCGTTGAGATACACGTCGCCGAGGTGCTTGCGCGGCGACAGCTTCTCGGGGTAGACGATCCAGTCCCCGTCGATCTCCTCGGAGAAGGGGTTGAAGCCGCCGAACAGCGAGTTGGGAACGGCTGCCTTCCAGACCGTTCCGCCGGAGGGCTCCCATCCGGTCACCACTTCCGAGCCCTTGATGACGGCGTGTTCGCCCGCGGCGGCCTCGTAGGTGATCCGGCGCTGGTCGCTGAGCCCGCCGCGTCGCGGCGCCACCCACTCGCGGTACTCACCGGCGTGGACGAGGACGGTGTCGCCTGGCTGCGCGATGGAAGCAGCTCGGCTGATGGTCCGGAACGGGCTGTCCTCAGAACCGTCAGCGGTGTCGGACCCTGCGGTGGCAACGTGGAGCACGGATGTCATGGCGGGTGGAAGCTACCCGAGTCGAGCGCAGCCATCCCTCCGGCAATCGGCATTCCGCGCACTGGTCGGGGACGTCCAGTCCTGGGCCGGCCGTCAGGACGTTGCCGCTTACGCGCGTGTGCCGCAGGGTGGGCGGCGCGGTCGGGATGCCGAAGATCTCGCCGTTCCAGATCCCGGCGCCCTGTGCGAGTCCCGTGAGCCCGCTCGCCGTGCCGTGGTCGCCGATCGTGGCGTGGTCGAGCACGAGCGGCCCGCTACCGCGATCGGCAGTTCCCGGTCGCCGTGTGACGGTTGTCCCGGATGGCCGGGACGCCGTGCAGGGAAGCTCGGTCAGGCCGTCGCATCACGCGGCGGCACCGACCAGGAGGCCGTCATGTCGTTCACCCGCTCATTCCGAGCGAAGCTCGTTGCCGGCGCGCTCGTGCTGCTGGTCGCAGCGGCCGGAATCGCCGTCGCGGCATCGACGGGCGGCGCGCAGGTCGCCGGCGCGACCTACGTGATCACACCGGTCGGCAAGGAGAGCCTCGCGTTCTCCGACGCGAAGCCCAAGGGCTTCCGCCACAACCGCTTCAGCCTCGGCGACCAACTGTTCCTGAGCACCAAGGTCAAGCGCGACGGCAAGGTCGCGGGCACCGCGCAGGCGACGATCACGGTCAGCGACCCGCGTCCGCTGAGCGGCGACCGGGCCCACGGCGTCGTGTCGGGCGTCTACCACCTCGCCGACGGCGATCTCTACACGGTGGGCACGATCCTGTTCGACGACTCGGGCACCGGCCGCGGCGCGGTCGTGGGCGGAACCGGCGCCTACGCCGGAGCGCGCGGCACGGTCGATCCCGGCCACGACCGCGACGTCGTGCACCTGTTCCCGTAGGGAGGGGCGATTCGCGTTGCGCAGGCAGAAGATGGATGATCGCTCGATGCGAGCCGCGGCGGATCGGGCGGGCGCTGCCGGCACGATGAGCGAGCTGCAGGCGCTCGTCCGGCTGGCCCAGGCGGCGCCGCTTGCGGTCGGCGCGGCGATGGCCGCCGCGCTGCTCGTGGCCGCCGGGATCGCTGCCGCGCTTGCGGCCTCGGCTTCGCTCTCCCCCGTCGACCGGCTGTTCGACATCGCGCTCGGGCTCGCGTGTGCGACGTGCGCGGCGCTCGGCGCGTTGATCATCGCGGCGATCCCGCGCCAGCGGGTCGGCATCGCCCTGGTGATCGGCGGGACGCTCGGGGCTCTGTGGGCGGCGGCGACGCCGCTCGCCGAGGGCTACCCCACGGGCACCGTTCAACAGTGGGCGGCCTGGGTCGAGAACTGGAGCTTCTTCGGCCTGATCGTGCTCGTGACCTGGCCGCTGCTGCTGTTTCCCGACGGGCGGCTGCCCTCCCGGCGGTGGCGCCCCTTCGCGGCGATCCTGCTCGTCGCCGGCGTCGCGGTGACGCTGCACGGGATCTTCGATCCGGGAACGCTGGACGTCGCCGGCACGACTCCGCCCGTGGCGAATCCGCTCGGCATTCCAGCCTCGTGGACCTGGCTCGATCCCCTCGGCGCCGCCGGCGTCGCCGTCCCGTTCGGGGTGGTGGCCTCGATGATCGCGGTGCAGCGGCGCGCGGCACACCGGCCCGACCCCGGGATGCGCGCCGCGCTGTGGGCGGCACGCGGCCTCGCGGCCACGTTCGTGCTCTGGATCGTCCTCGGCACGGTCGGCAAGGGGCTCGAGGCCGGCGCGATCTACGGCGCCGCGTTCGCGCTCTCGATTGCGGCGTTCGCGGCCGCGGCGGCGATCGCGCTCCTGCGCCACCCCGTGCTCGAGGTCGACCTGGTGCTGCGGCGCGCGTTCACCGTCGTCGGCGTCACGGCGATCAGCTTCGCCGTGTTCGCGATCGTCTTCGCGACCGTCGCCGCCCTGGCCGGCGACGGACCCGCCGCGCTCGGCGCCGGCCTCGCTGTGGTGGCGATCGCCGTGCCCGTGCGCCTGCGCGTCCGCGCGCGCGTCGAGCGGCTGCTCTACGGCCACCGCGACGTCTCGATCGCGGTCGCTCGAATGAGCCGCGAGTTCGACACGGAGCTCGATCCGCGCGAGACGCTGCCCGGCCTCGCACGCGCGGCGGCGGAGACGCTCGGCGCCTCGGGCGTGCTGCTCGAGCCGGACGCGCGGCTCGGGCTCGCCGCGGTCCGGGTTGGCAGCGCGCCGGCGGAGCCCGCCTTGGAGCGGGAGCTCCGCCACCGCGGACAGTCGCTCGGGCGCGTCGTGCTCGGCGCCCGCGCGCCGGGTGAGGCATACGCCCAGGGCGATCTCGCGCTCGCCGAGGTGCTGACCGCCCAGCTCGCGCTCGCGCTCGACGCGGTTGCGCTCGCGACCCAGCTTCAGATCTCGCGTGGTCAGATCGTCACCGCTCACGAGGAGGAGCGCCGTCGCCTGCGGCGTGATCTGCACGACGGTCTCGGGCCCGCGCTGGCGGGCATCGCGCTCACCCTCCAGGCGGCCGAGAACACGGGCGGACCCGCCGCCGCCGACCTCGTCTCCGGCGCCCGCGTGCAGCTCCAGGACATCGTCGGCGAGATCCGGCACATAGTGCACGGCCTGCGTCCGCCGATCCTCGACGATCTCGGGCTGTCGGCGGCCATCCGCGCGCACGCCGAGCATCTCGCCCCGCTGGCCGTCGAGCTGGACCTCCCCGACCAACCGATCGAGCTGTCCGCGGCGGCGGAGCTCGCCGTCTACCGCATCACCACCGAGGCGCTCACCAACGTCGTCCGCCACGCCCATGCCGACACGTGCCGGGTCGCGCTGCACGGCGATCGCGACGGAACCCTCCTCGAGGTCACCGACGACGGCCGCGGCCTCGACCCCGACGCCGCCCCCGGCGTGGGCCTGCGCTCGATGCGCGAGCGCGCCGCCGAGCTCGGCGGCCAGTTCGCGCTCACCCAGGCCTCCGAGGGCGGGCTGGCCGTCGCGGTCCGGCTGCCGAACGCGCGCCACCCGCAGACATGATCCGCGTCCTCGTCATCGATGACAACGCGATCTTCCGCCAAGGTATGCGTCAGCTCGTCGACTCGATCGGCGGCCTCGAGGTCAGCGCCGTCGCCGCCGACGGCGCATCCGGCGTCGACGCCGCGCTCGCGCTGCAAGTCGACATCGTCCTCATGGACCTCGCCATGCCCGGCCTCAGCGGCATCGATGCCACCCGCAAGCTGACAGCGGCCGCGCCCCACATCGGGATCATCGCCATGACCATGCTCGAGGACGACGACATGATCGTCCAGGCGCTCCGCGCCGGCGCGCGCGGCTACCTCGTCAAAGGCGCCGCGCAACGCGAGATCCTCGACACCATCCGCGGCGTGCACGCCGGGCAGGCGGTGATCGGAAGCGACATCGCGCGCCGGCTCGCCGGCCTCGTCGGCGGCACGGCGCCCAAGGATCCGTTTCCCGACCTCACCGACCGCGAACGCGAGATCCTCGACCTCCTCGCCGCCGGAGCCACGACAACCCAGATCGCGGACCGGTTCGGGCTCTCCCCCAAGACCGTGCGCAACCACCTCTCCAGCACCTTCACGAAGATCGAGGCCGTCGACCGTACGCAAGCCGTCCTCAAAGCACGTGCCGCCGGCCTCCCGCAAGCACGAGAGCGGTGAGACAGCCCTTCGCCGTGCGTGCGCCATAGGCTCGCGACATGTCCGACATCGACCTGTCCGGCGTGCGGTTCGAGACGCTGGACCCACGCTTCGCCGCGCTCGTCAACACCAGCGCCACGCTCGAGCGCCTCGCCACGGCCTGCCGCTGGGCCGAGGGCCCGGCCTACTTCCCGGCCGGGCGCTACCTCGTGTGGTCCGACATCCCCAACGACCGCATCCTGCGCTGGGACGAATCCGACGGACATGTCTCGGAGTTCCGGTCGCCCGCCGGCTACACCAACGGTCACACGGTCGATCGCCAGGGCCGGCTGGTCAGCTGCGAGCACCTCGCGCGCCGGGTCACCCGCACCGAGTTCGACGGCACGCTCACCGTGCTCGCCGACCGCTACCAGGGAGGGCGACTGAACTCGCCCAACGACGTCGTCGTGCGCTCCGACGGATCGGTCTGGTTCAGCGACCCGTCCTACGGCATCGACCACGACTACGAGGGCCTGCGCCAAGAGCGCGAGCTCGACGGCTGCCACGTCTACCGGGTCGATCCCGGCACCGCGGAGGTGAGCCGCGTCGCCGACGACTTCGCCCGGCCGAACGGCCTGGCCTTCTCGCCCGACGAGTCGCGGCTCTACATCGCGGACACCGGCGCGACCCACGATCCCGACGGGCCGCGACACATCCGCGTGTTCGACGTGATCGACGACCGCACGCTGTCCGGCGGCGAGGTGTTCGCGGTGTGCGGCGCCGGCATCTTCGACGGCTTTCGCTTCGACGAGGACGGACGCCTGTGGACCTCGGCGGGCGACGGCGTCCACTGCTTCGACCCCGACGGCACGCTGATCGGCAAGATCCGCGTCCCCGAGCCGGTCGCCAATGTCTGCTTCGGCGGCCGGCACCGCAACCGCCTCTTCATCACCGCGACGAGCTCGCTGTACGCCGTCTCTCTGCTCTTGCGCGGGGCCAAGACGTTCTGACAGACGCGCGATCCCTACCCTCCGCCTCCGACCCTATGAAGATCATCTACACCTACACCGACGAGGCGCCCGCGCTCGCAACGCACTCCTTCCTGCCGATCATCGAGGCCTTCGCCGGTGCGACCGGCGTCGAGGTCGAGCTCCGCGACATCTCACTGGCCGGGCGGATCCTCGCCCAGTTCCCCGACGAGCTGAGCGAGGATCAGCGGGTTCCGGACGCGCTGGCCGAGCTCGGCGAGCTGGTCAAGACGCCCGACGCCAACATCATCAAGCTGCCGAACATCAGCGCCTCGATACCGCAGCTCAAGGCGGCGATCAAGGAGCTCCAGCAGGACGGCTACGCGATCCCCGACTACCCGGACGATCCGCAGACCGACGAGGAGAAGCGCGCCCGTGAGGCCTACGACAGGGTCAAGGGCAGCGCGGTCAACCCGGTCCTGCGCGAGGGCAACTCCGACCGCCGCGCGCCCGCCTCGGTCAAGGAGTACGCGCGCAACCACCCGCACTCCATGGGCGACTGGTCGAAGGACTCCAAGACCCATGTCGCGACGATGGGCGACGGCGACTTCCGCTCGACCGAGCAGTCGGTCACGCTCGAGGCCGACGACGAGCTGCGGATCGAGCACGTCGCGGAGGACGGCACCGTCACCGTGCTCAAGGAGGTGCCGGTCGTCGCGGGCGAGATCGTCGACGGCGCGGTGATGCGCCGGCGCGCGCTCGACGCCTTCTTGGCGGAGCAGATCGACGACGCTCAGGAGCAGGGCGTCCTCTTCTCGCTGCACCTGAAGGCGACGATGATGAAGGTCTCCGACCCGATCATCTTCGGCCACGCCGTGCGGGCGTTCTACGCCGACGTGTTCGAGGAGCACGGCGACGTGCTCGCCAAGGCCGGCGCCAACCCGAACAACGGCCTGGCCAGCATCCTGAGCGCGCTCGAGGACCTGCCTGCCGACGAGCGCGAGGCGATCGAGTCCGCGATCACCGCGACCTACGACCGGCGCGCGGACCTCGCGATGGTCGACTCGGACCGCGGCATCACCAACCTGCACGTCCCCAGCGACGTGATCGTCGACGCCTCGATGCCGGCGATGATCCGCACCTCCGGCCAGATGTGGAACGCCGACGGCGACCAGCAGGACGCCAAGGCCGTGATCCCCGACTCCAGCTACGCGGCGCTGTACGCCGAGACGATCGCGTTCTGCCGCGAGCACGGCGCGTTCGACCCGGCGACGATGGGCACCACGCCCAACGTCGGCCTGATGGCGCAGAAGGCAGAGGAGTACGGCAGCCACGACAAGACCTTCGAGATCGAGGCCGCCGGCAGCGTGCGGGTCGTCGACGGCTCCGGCGACACGCTGCTCGAGCACGACGTCGAGCCCGGCGACATCTGGCGCGCCTGCCAGACCAAGGACGCCGCGGTCAGCGACTGGGTGCGGCTCGCGGTCGAGCGCGCCCGCGCGACCGGGGCGCCCGCCGTGTTCTGGCTGGACGAGAGCCGCGCGCACGACGCCGAGATCCTGAAGAAGGTCGAGCGCGCGCTCGCGGACGAGGACACCGACGACCTGCAGATCGAGACCCTGCCGGTCGCCGAGGCGGCCCGCTTCACGCTCGAACGGGCCAAGAACGGCGAGGACACGATCTCGGTCACCGGCAACGTCCTCCGCGACTACCTCACCGACCTCTTCCCGATCCTCGAGCTCGGCACGAGCGCGAAGATGCTCTCGATCGTGCCGCTGATCAACGGCGGCGGGCTGTTCGAGACCGGCGCCGGCGGATCGGCACCGAAGCACGTCCAGCAGTTCGCGAAGGAGAACCACCTGCGCTGGGACTCGCTCGGGGAGTTCCTCGCGCTCGCCGCGGCGCTCGAGTTCCTGGCCGGCAAGGCCGAGGACCCGCTGGCGGTGCTCGGCAAGGCGCTGGACCGGGCGACGGGGAAGCTGCTCGAGACCGGCAAGGCGCCGTCGCGCAAGGTCGGCGAGCTCGACAATCGCGGGAGCCACTTCTACCTGACGCTCTACTGGGCGCACGCGCTCGCCGAGCAGACCGAGGACGAGAAGGTGCAGCAGGCGTTCGCGCCGCTGGCCGAGCGGCTCGCCGACGACGAGGAGACGATCGTCGCCGAGCTCAACGACGTCCAGGGCGAGCCCGTGGAGCTCGGCGGGTACTACTGGGTCGACCGCGAGAAGGCGACGGCGGCGATGCGGCCGAGCGCGACCTTCAACGACGCGATCGACTCGCTCTGAGCAGCCACCCCAAGCCGGCCTCGGTCGATCCGCTCGGGCTGTATTCGCAGCCGAGGAAGCCGTTGTAGCCCGCCTCCCGCAGGGCGAGCTCGATCTCGGTGAAGTCCACTGTGGCCGACCCCGGTTCATGCCGGCCGGGGAAGTCCGCGATGTGTACGTGTGCCAGCAGCGCCGCGTGCTTGGCGATCTCCTCCTGCACGTCCAAACCGGTACTCAGCGTGTGGAAGACGTCCAGCAGGAGACCGATGTTCTCTCCGCCGGCGTCTGCGATCGCGCCGGCCGCTTGATCGGGGGTGGCGATGAAGTAGTCCGGCACCGCGCCCTGGCTCATCGCCTCGACGATGACCTTGATGCCCCGCGACCGTGCCTCGGTGGCGGCGAAGGCGAGGTTCTCCACGTAGCAGTCCCAATGCTCCTGAGCCCGCTGTCCAGGCGGCAGGATCCCCGCCATCGCGTGCACCATCGACGCCCCGACGGCCTCTGCATAGTCGAGAGCCTCGGCAACGCTCGCGCGAAATTCGTCCCGCCGGCCGGGGAAGATGCCGAGTCCCTTCTCGCCCTTCGACGCGTCGCCCGAGTAGAGGCCGAGTTGCACGTACCGAGCCCCGGCTGACCTCAACCACGCGGCCATCTCCGTCGCCGGAACGGAGTACGGAGCCGGGTGCTCGATCGCCTTGAACCCATGCCGGGTCGCCGAGGCGATGCGCTCCGCCATCGGCTTGTCCGTGAAGAGGTAGCCGATGTGTGCGCTGTACTCGTAATCCGGCATGTCAGCGCCCGGCGAGGTTCCAACCCCGGCCGTGATCGCCAAAGCCCTCACAGCCGGTCGGCGTAATGGCGACCGTGTCCTCGAGCTTGATGAACCCGCGCTCGGTGTGGTGCAGCTCGGTCTCGATCGAGATCACCATTCCGGCTTCGAGCGGCTGGTCGCGATGGTGGGGGGCGTAGCGGGGAAAGGCGTTGGGCATCAGCCAGGGAGCTTCGTGGCTGACGATGCCCATGCCGTGAGCGGAGAAGAACATCTTGTCGCCGGCGGGGCACTCGGACAGGGCGGCGTTCGCGTTCTCGAAGATGTTCGTGCCGACCGTGCCGGCGCGGAGGTCCGTGCGTGCGGCCTGCTGCACGAGCTCGACCTGCCCGAGGAGATCGACGAGCTCCTGGTCGGGCTCCCCGGCATAGGCCATGCGGCAGACGTCGCCGATGTAGCCGCGGTAGTTGCCGCCGGAATCGAGCGCGAGCGTCTCGCCCTCCTCCCAGACCTTGTCGTAGGGCGCGCGGTTGAAGGCCGTGCCGACGTTGGTCAGCGCGTACTCGAACTTGACGCCGCGCGCCGTCTCCTCCCGCCGCAGCGCGTCGAAGAGCGTCAGCTTGCTGGTGCCCGCGCCATGCTCGGAGAACACCGCGAGCATCGAGTCGACGACCTTCTCCGACGCCGCCTTGAGGATCTCCAGCTCCTCCGGCGTCTTCAACGCGCGCAGGACCTCGAAGGTGTAGGTGGCGTCCGTGAGCTCAACGCCGGGCAGCTCCGCTTCGAGGACCCGGAACGCATCGAGCGGCATGAACCCGGCCTCGATGCCGACCCGGCCGTTGGCGGCGTCGACGCGCCGCAGGAGCTCGGCGGCAGCGCCGGCGTAGCCGGTGCTCGCATCGTTCGTGAGGTCGAGGTTGGTGACCCAGAAGCTGCCGAGCTGCTTCTCGTATCGCTCCATCGGGGCGCCGACGTAGCCGGAGTCCAGCGGCCGGCCCTTCACGTACACGAAGAACGGCAGGTAGCGGCTGAGCCCGTGCGCGTCCATGTAGTCGTAGAAGAAGAACCGGTAGCCGCCCAGGAGGTACTGGATGCTGTGCTTGGACGTCGCGAGGATTGCGTCGAGGCCCGCCTCCTCCATGAGGCGATCCAGGCGCCCGGTGTCGAACGGGGGCTTCCCTTGCTTGGAGGTGTCTTCGACGGGATTGCCTTCGGAATAGGCGAAGCTCATGATGGAAACTCCCGGTTGAGATCGGCGACCTGCTCCGCGTTCAGCGGGGACGTCGGCCGGTCGCCGAGGACGAAGGAGATCTTGGCCGTCTCCTCCAGCTCCTCGTAGGCGTAGACGGCCTCCCTCAGGCTCGCCCCCGAGACGATCGGCCCGTGGTTGGCGAGCAGCATCGACCGGTGCTCGCGGGAGACCTTCCTGACCGCGTCCGCGAGCGCGCGGTCGCCCGGCCGGAAGTACGGCACCAGCGGGAGCTTGCCGACCCGCATCACGTAGTAGGCCGTCAACGGTGGGATCACGTCGTCCGCCGGTCGGTGACAGAGACACGAGACCGCCACCGAGTAGGTGGAGTGCAGGTGAACCACGGCGCGTGCGTCGGGCCGCTCATCGAAGACCGCGAGATGGAAGAAGTACTCCTTCGACGGCTTGTCTCCGCTGATCAGCTCACCCGCACGCGACAGCTTGGAGATGCGGTCCGGATCGAGATCTCCGAGGCTCGAGTTGGTCGGCGTCACCAGGATGTTGCCGTCCTCGAGCTTCACCGACAGGTTCCCGGCGGTTCCGTGGGCGAGCTGACGCGTGTAGAGCAGCCCGCCCATCCGCACGAGCTCCTCGCGAAGTTCGGCTTCTTCACTCATGCAGCGCCCTTTCCCCTGCCATGGCGGCGAGCGCTTCGTCGAAGAAGTCCTCATCGCCGAAGTTCCCCGACTTGAGCGCGAGGGCCACGCCTCGGCTGTCGCTGACCAGGACGGGAACGCCAGGGCTGATCTCGGGACCGATCGTCAGGCCGCCGAGGTCCAACGCCTGCGCCACGGCTCCGGAGGTCTCGCCTCCGGCGACGACGACGCGGCTGACGCCGCCGTCGACGAGGCGTTCGACGGTCTCGGCGAACAGGCCTTCGAGGCGACCCGATACCGCGTCCCGGCCGTACCGCGCCTGCGCCGTGGCCACGTCCTCGGGTGCCGCTGACGAGTAGACGAGCGGCGCCTCGCCGTGGTTCGCCTCGATGAAGGCCACGAGATCGTCCGAGGAGGTGCGGCCATCCATCACGTCCTCGACCGCGACGGCCAGCGCGGGATGCTTGCGGGCGTGAGCATCCACCTGGCTCCTGGTCATGCCCGAGCAGCTGCCGGCGAGGATCGCCTCGGGGCCCGCGACGCCCTCGAAGCGTGTGCGGCCGCCCTCAGCGAGCCCCACGGCGATGAAGTTCGCGGCGAGCCCGAGCGCGATGCCCGACCCGCCGGTCAGGAGCGGCGCATCCGCGCACGCTCGGCCGATCCTGACGAGATCCTCGTCCGCCACCGCATCGACGATCGCCAGCGTCTCTCCGCGATCCGCGCAGGCTCGCAGGGCCGCGCCGATCGGCTCGGCGCCTCCGCTCACGACCGGAGCCGGGACATGGCCGACATCGGAACGGGTCTGCAGGCGGAGCCAGCGACGGATGTCGGGGTCCGTCATCGGGGTCAGCGGATGGTTCTGCATCCCCGATTCGCTGAGCAGCACATCGCCGACGAAGAGATGCCCCTGGTAGACGGTGCGTCTCATCGCCGGGAAGGCCGGGCAGACGACGACGCCCTTGACGTCGAGCGCGTCCGCCAGCGCCTCCGCGACGGGCCCGATGTTGCCTTCAGGCGTCGAGTCGAAGGTCGAGCAGTACTTGAAGACGAACTGCCGGCATCCCTGCGCCTGCAGCCAGCGCAGTGCCTCGAGCGACGAGGCGACCGCATCCTCGACCGGGACCGACCGGGACTTGAGCGAGACGACGCCGGCCTCGACCTCCGGGGCAGCGGCGCCGCGCGGAACGCCCATGTACTGCGAGGTCGCGAGTCCTCCCTGCCCGGGCAAGCCCTTGGCGAGGGTGTTGGCGATGTCGCTCGCACCGGTGAAGTCGTCCGCGATCACGCCGATCAGCACGGGCCACCGCCAACCAGGCTCCTCATACGCGTGACCGCGGCCTCCGGTGCGGCCAGGACCGGCACGTCGACCTCGCTCCGCACGCGTTCCGCCGCGCGAGAGGTGGAGAAGTGCGCGAGCATGATGGCGTCGTACTCGGCGAACCGAGGCGCCATCTCGGCGACCAGGCGGTTGTGTGACTCCGCGTCGCCCTGCCGGAGCAGGTCGATGGCATCCGGCACGACGATCGTGTCGAGCGTGGCGTCCGCACCGGCCTCCGCGGCGAACTGGCAGAACTCCTCCTCCATCGTCGCGACCGCCGGGGCGAACGTCGCCAGCATCCCGATGCGGTCGCCGGAAGCGATCGCCTCGCGGAACATCGCCTCGTTCGGACGGAGGATCGGCAGCGGGAGCTCCTCCTCCATCCGGTCGATGGCCGGCCCGAACGCGGAGCACGTGATGAGAATGCCGTCCGCGCCGATGCGCTGCGCGTAGCGGCCGAAGTCGACGAACCGCTGGATGAGCTCCTCGGACAGGTCCGGGCCCTCCTTGGCGCGGTCGATCGTCAGCCCGTCGTCCAGCAGGTTGACGGGCTCCGCCTCCGGCCAGAGCGACTCCATCGCCGCCTTGACGGGATCCATGGCCACCGGCGTGGCATGGAACAGGACGATGCGAGGAGTCACACAGCCCCCGCGGTGCGAGCCAGGAGACCGGAACGCGCGTAGACCTCGGCCGCCGTGTCGTCGCTGAGATGGTCCAGGAACTCCTCGGCGAGCTCCGGCTCATCGCTGTCGGTGAAGATCGCCGCGGAGAAGTCCGTGTGCTTCTGGTAGGGCTCTGGGAACGGGCCCGCGACGTCGATGCCATCGATCGACATGAGCTCTGAGATCTGCTGCACGGCGAGATCGGCTTCGCCCGCGATCACCTTGTCGGCGGTGAAGCCGGCGTGGATCGCGGTGGCCTTCGCGCCGACCGCTTCAGCGATGTCCAGCCGCTCGATGACGTCCTGGAAGTGGATGCCGCTCGCGCCCGTCAGCGAGTAGGCGACGGACCGGGCGGAGAGCAACGCCTGCTCGAACCGCTCCGGCGTCGAGATGTCGGGGAGCGGCTCACCGCGCTTCACGCCGATCCCGAAGCTGGCGCGGGCGACCGGCCGGACGGACCCGGCGCGGAGCACGCCCTGCTCGACGAGCTCCCCGATCGGCTGGTCGATGGCGATCAGGACGTCCCCGCGCTCGCCGGAGCGGACGCGATCGAGCAGCACGCCCGTCGGGCTCCACTCCATGTCAACGTCCCGGCCCGCCTCACGCCACGCCGGGAGCAACGCGCTCTGCAGCGCGAGCTCCACGGCGAGCGTGCTCATGACCGTCAGCGGCGTCACGCGACCCCCGACTTCTCCCGCGACTCGTCGGGCGCCGAGGGCGCAGCCGCAAAGCGGCCGGTCGGCTCCGGCGACTCGGGTTCGCGGCCACGCCAGACCACCGGGAAGAACTTCAGCGGCACGATCAGCAGGCCGGCGACAATCGCCAGGACGCCCGCCGCCCGCATGCTGTAGGAGAACCCGTGTTGGGAGATCAGGACGGAGGTCAGGATCCCGCCATAGACGCCGCCGGTGCCCTTGGCGATCGCATAGAGGATCCCGTAGTTCGCGCCCGCGGACACGCTGCCGTAGTAGTGACCGATCGCTGCGGGGAACAGCGAGAACAGCGACGCCCAGAAGAAGATGCTGGCAATCGCGGTGACGATGAACAGGGACTCGCTGCCGGCGTTGCCGGCGGCCACCGACCCGATCAACAGCACGCCGGACATCACGAAGGCGCCGATCATCGTGTTCTCGCGTCCCAGCCGCTCCGAGACCCAGCCGAGGCTCAGCTTCCCGAAGCCGTTGGCGATGGAGATACCGGCTGCCGCAGCAGTGCCGGCCGCAGCCGCGAAGCCGAAGCTGTCGGAGTACTTGACGATCCGGCTCATCCCCGCGAACCCTGCGCCGGAGATCAGGATGAAGGAGACGATCAGCAGCCACATCTGCCACGTCTTCAGCGCCTCGAAGAGCGTGAACTCGTGCTCCGTGGGGCGCTTGGCCCCCTTGGTCTTCGGCACCCAACCGGGCGGGGCCCAGTTCTTGGGCGGATCCTTCAATACCCGCGACGCCAGCAGCGAGCCGCCGATGATGACTCCCGTCATGACGTAGATGACGGTGAAGAAGCTGTCCTTCGACGCGGTCTCCGGGATGCCCCGGATCCAGAAGATGAACGGGATCGAGCCCCACGAGAAGGCGCCCGCGATGACGCCCACCATCACGCCTCTGCGATCGCGGAACCACTTGTTGCCGGTCGTGACGCCGTTGTTGTAGAGGAAGCCCGTGAAGAAGCTCCCGATGCACCACCCCGTGAGCACGAGGCCATAGGACGGGCCGAGCGTCACGGAGAAGATCCCCAGCCCCGAGAACAGGCCGGCGATGGCCGTCGTCCAGCGCGGGCCGAACCGGTCCCGCAGCAGGCCGCCCGGCAGCATGCCGACCGACTGGAAGACCACGAACAGCGTGAACATCAGGTCGATCTGGTGATCGGACCACCCGTAGGTGTCGCCGATGTGCCCCGAGATCGAGCTCCAGGCGTACTCGAACGGGCTGATCACCAAGACCACGAAGAACGCTGCAAGCGCGACGCGGTAGCGGCTGTAACCCAGGATCTCCCTATCGGTCTTCCCGGAACCTGCCATGACTGCTGACATCTCTCTCTCCCTCTCCTCTTAGGCCGTCGCCGCGGCCAGGTGCTCCGCGTTGCGGTCCGCGGCCGGCTTCGCGTTCGTGACCACGACCTTGATCGCGTCCTCCACCCGATCCCGCGCGTAGCGGATCGCCTCCGGGAGGTCCTCCATGTCGAAGGTGTGCGTGTGGATCAGCGAAGCGTCGAACCGCTTCTGGCGCATGAACGCCTCAGCGCGGTGCGTCGCCGACTTGCCTTCGCCGCGGATGCCGTAGAGGTAGATGTTGTTGCGCACCAGGTAGGCAACGTCGATCGGGACCTCTTCGGACGGGAACGCCGCGAGGCAGATCTGCCCGCCGCGGTTGAGCATCTGGGCGGCCTCGTTGATCGCGTTCGGCGCACCCGAGCACTCGACGACGAAGTCGACGCCCTTGCCGCCGGTCAGCTCTCGCACCGCCGCGACCGGGTCCTCGTTCCGGACGTTGATCACGTGGTCCGCGCCGAGGCGCTTGCCGATCTCGAGCCGGTTGTCGCGCGTGCCGGTCAGGATGACCGGCTGGGCGCCGAGCGCCTTGGCGACCGCCGCACCGAGGAGCCCGATGGGGCCAGGCCCGCTCACGACGACCGAATCGCCGGCGACCAGGCCACCGAGCTCCGTCAGGCCGTACATGGACGTCCCGGCGGTGACGACGAGCGTCGCCTCCTCGTCGCTCATGCTGTCGTCGACAGGGATCAGCGTGTTGACGCTGTTGACCTGGTACTCGCAGAAGCCGCCGTCGGTGGTGAAGCCGTTGGCGCGGTGGCCCTTGTCGACGTCGCCGTAGTTCTTGCCGTAGTTGTGGCACGCGGTGTACATGCCCTCGCGGCAGCGCTTGCACTGGCCGCACCCCGCGTGGATCTCGACCGTGACGCGGTCCCCGATCTCGAACTCGTCGACGCCCGGGCCGAGTGCCGCGACCGTTCCCATGTACTCGTGACCGGGCGTGAAGTTCTTGTTGAACGGCAGGCCGCCCTGGATCTGGGCCGGCGGTCCGTGCGCGATGATCTCGAGGTCGGTGGCGCAGATGGCGACGCCGTCGATGCGCACCAGGACCTCGGCCCGCTCGGGGACGGGAACAGGCTTGTCCGTCAGCGACAGCTCGCCAGGATCGCCCAGCACCCAGGCCTTCATGGTGTCCGGGACAGGCACTGCAGGGTCCACCTTGACGTTGTCCGGCTGCGGCATCGAGCACTCTCCTCTTCGACGAGGTCAAATGGCGGAGAGCAACGGGGTGCGGCGGGTCGTGGCCGCGGATACGGCCGACCGGTCAGCCGCACCAGCTTCGGCGCGACCACTCTCCTCTCGAACGAGTATGCCCCCGGACTGCGATCGTGTCCAACGCATTAGAGTGCAAACATCTATCGATGAAACCGAATAAGCTCGCGGGATGGAGACCCGCCTGCTCGAGTACTTCGTCGCCGTCGCGAGCGAACGGAGCGTCACCGAAGCCGCGCGCCGCCTCTATGCCGCGCAGTCGACGGTCTCTGCGGGCTTGCGCAGTCTCGAGACCCAGCTCGGGGTCGAGTTGCTGCGCCGCACCACCCAGACCGTCGAGCTGACCGCCGCCGGCGAAGAGCTCCTCCCCGACGCACGGCGCATCCTCGACGCCGTCGAGCGCCTGCACCTCCTCGCCACCGAGACGGCCAGCGGCCGGCGCGGGCGCCTGACGCTCGCGACCTTCACCGGCCAGGACCTCGTCCACGACCTCCCCTCGGCGCTGCGCGCCTTTCGTGCCACCCACCCCCACATCGACCTTCGGCTGGTCTCGTCCCAGCGCGGCTCGACCGGGTATGCCGAGGACCTCATCCGCGGAAGCCTGGACGTGGCGTTCTACGCCCTGACACCACCGCCCGAGCTCGATGCCGTCGAGCTCCTCCAGGTCCCCTACGTCGCGCTGGTCGCGCAATCGCACCCGCTCGCGGCCGATCCGACGGTCTCACTCGCACAGCTGGCACCGGAACCCTGGATCGATTCGCCCGCGGGATACGGCGGCCGCATCGGGCTCGAGTACGCGCTCGCCCAGCGCCGGCTGCGGCGGCAGGTGATCGCCGAGATCTCCGACGTCCTCGCCATTCCCGGATACGTCGCCACCGGGATGGGGGTCGCCGTCGTCCCGGACATCATCGACCCCAGCGGATGCGCCAAGCTCGCGCTCGACGAGCCGATCGCGCCGTGGACCGTCAACCTCGCGACCCGGCCCAACGCCAGCGATCGCCCCGCGGTCGCGGCCCTGATCGACGCGCTGCGGTCTCACACCCGCGAACACCACCGCCAGCGCCTCCAGGTCCACGACGCGCCCCCGGGGCTACAGTGATCCGCTTCCTGATCGACTGGAAACGAGGAACAGAATGCGGAACCTGATTCGGTTCGCGGGTGCCCTTCTGGCGCTCGCGACCGTGGCACTTGCCTTCACCGGCGCGTCCGCCGAGGCGCAGGACACGATGTCCTCGCACTACGGCGGGTTGCGCGATCACTGCGTCGGGACGCGTATCGAGTCCCACCAGATCAAGAACAAGCGCGGCAAGGTCGTCGGCCGCACGGAGCTGTGGTACTCGGCGGCCCACGGCGGCCAGAACTGCGTGATGACCTACAACCGCGCCGGGAGCCCGTTCACGCGGACCTACCTCTGGCGGCTCAAGCGCAAGGGCGGCCTCGCCGACGCCGCGGCCGGCGACTCGGGTTTCTACAAGTACTACGCCGGCGGCTCGTTCGTGAACAACACGAACCGGCGCTGCGTGACCTGGGGCGGCACGGTCGGCAACTTCAGCTGGTTCAGCAAGGCCGACGGCGTCCACTGCGGTTGACCGAGCCTTGGCGGGGCGGCGGCCCGCGGCGAGCGCCGGCGGGCCGCCCTCACGCTCCCGTCACGGCGCGTGTCCGACCTCGTGGTACAGGGTGATGATGAGGTTGTAGGCGCCGTCCTGCACGTCGTTCAGCGTCTCGCGAACCTCGGGTAGCGCCGCGAGGCGGTCGCGATCCTCGGCGCTTCGCATCTCGACCAGAGCGGCAACCGACGTCCGATCGGGGCTCTCCAGGATCCGTGCAGAGACGAGCCCCTCGTCGCCGCTGATGTGGCGGAGCATCGCATCGAGCTTCTCGACAAGCGTCGCCTCGGCCTCCGGTTCCACGCTCCAGATATGGAGCAGCACAGGACTCTGATCCATCACATTCCTTTCCGGTAGGCGAAACGCCGGCGCGTCGACGCGCCCGCTGGATTTCAGTACCCCGGCGGTGGGTCACCGCCCCGCCGGCCGGCGCTCATCATCCACAGACCGAGCAGCAGGCCGAGCACGCCGACCGCCAGCAGGATATAGCCGACGGTCTGCAGATCGACGCCCGCGACCTGCGCGGTCACGGCGAACGCGAGCACCGCGCCGACGGCGATCGTGAACAGTGAGGCACCGATCGTCATGGGCGAGATCATCGGCTCATCCGCGCCCGCACGCCTCACCCCGCGCGGGTGATCCGGCGCGTCGAGATCTCACCTGGTCCGGGGGAGGCGGCCGTGCCGCGCGCGCGCGACGATCGCCGGTATCGACCTCGACCTGAACACCACGGCCGTCGATCGGCAGCGCGGCCTCGAGACGCCCCGCGCCGCCGGTGTCGCCGGGCTCGCCTTCGCGGTCCTGTTCATCGCCTCGATCGTCCTGCTGCGCAGCCATCCGTCCGGCGCGAGCACGGCGGCCGAGATCCGGGACTTCTACCTCGGCAAGCACGCCGGCCGCGTGTCGCTCGTCGGCGTCTACCTCGCGCCGTTCTCCGGCATCGCGTTCCTGTGGTTCATCGCCGTCATCCGGAACCTGATCGGCGACCGCGAGGATCGCTTCTTCGCGACCGTCTTCCTCGCCAGCGGACTGCTCTTCGTCGCCATGCTGTTCGTCGCCGCCGGCGTGGGCGGTGCGCTGCTCGCGGCCGTGAAGCTCCAGCACGAGCCGGTCCCGAGCCAGGACGCCGTCGTGCTCGTGCGCTCGTTCGCCTTCGGCTTCCTGTTCATCTACGCCATGCGCATGGCCGCCGTCTTCATGATCGTCGTGTCGACGATCGGGCTGCGACTCGGCATCTTCCCGCGCTGGCTCGTCTTCACCGGCTACGGCGCGGCGCTGGTGCTGATCCTCAACGTGTCCTACACCGCGGGTCTGACGCTGGTGTTTCCCGTCTGGGTCGCCGCCGTCAGCGTCCTCATCCTCGCCCGCGCGCGCACGCGGGCATAGATCGCAAGCTTCACCCCGCCGGGATGGTGAGCGCCAGCGATGACGAGAGGTCGCGGTTGGCCTCGATCTGCTGCCGGCGTTCGGCGAGCTTCTCCTCGGCCTGGGCGATCGCGTCGGCGCCGGCGATGAAGCGGAACGGCGGCTGCTCCTGCTCGGTGATGGTCAGCAGCGCCCGGGCGAGCTTGGCGGGGTCGCCGCCCTGCCGGCCGTTCATGCTCTCCCAGAACTCGCGCTGGGCGGTGTTGCGCTCGGCGTAGTCCTCGATCGACGCCGGGGCGTAGTTCGTCGACTCCTCGGTGAGCAGCTCGGTGCGGAAGAAGCCCGGGTTGACCACCGTCGTGTGGATGCCGAACGGCTCGATCTCGGGGGCGAGCGACTCCATCCAGCCGTCGACGCCGAACTTCGACGCGGCGTAGGCGGTGCCGTACTCGAAGCCGGCGAAGCCCGCCGTCGAAGAGATCGTGACGATGTGCCCGGCGCGCTGCTTGCGCATGACCGGCAGGACGGCGCGGGTGACGTTCATCGGGCCGATCAGGCTCGTGGCGAGCTGCCGGTCCATCTGCTCGGGCGTGAGCTCCTCGAAGAAGCCCGCGTAGAAGCTGGCGGCGTTGTTGACGAGCACGTCGACGCCGCCGAAGCGCTCGACGGCCGCGTCGACCGCGGCCACGGCATCCGTCGGGCTGGTGACGTCGAGCTTCACGACGAGCAGCGTTTCCGAGTCCCCGAGCGCCGCGGCGACGGCGCCGGGGTCGCGGCCGGTGGCGACGACGTTGTGACCGGCGGTGAGTGCGGCCTTGGCGATGTCGGCGCCCATTCCGCGTCCGGCGCCGGTGATGAGCCAGGTCTTGTCCTTGGTGGTCATGGCGTGCGTGTCCTTGAGTCGAGGGTCTTGCTATGCGCGCGCAGGCTGGGCCGCGCAGGAAGGGAAGCGGCGGTTGTCGCAGGTGCGACCGGCGCGCCGCCTGGCAACAGCGGTCAGCGGGACCAGGCCGAGCGTGACCATCACGATGCCGAGGGCAGCGGGTCCTGTCGCGCCGAGCGAGGTGTCGAGCATGTGCCCGCCGACAGAGGAGCCGGAGGCGACGCCGCCGTTGAAGGCCGAGACGGTGAGTGCCCCTGCGAGCGTCGGAGCTGGGCCGGCGAGCCGGACCGTCAGCCCGGTGGCGACCGGCGGGATGGCCATCGTCACCACGCCCAGGAGCGTGATCGCGACCACCGCGGTGACCGGATTGGCCGAGAGCGGGATGAGCAGAACGAGCACGAGGCCGGCCGCCAGCGCGCAGCCGATGTACGTCGCGACCGGCCGGCGGTCGGCGAAGCGACCGACGCCGTTCGTGCCGATCATCGAGCCGACGCCGAAGCAGACGAAGACCAGCGGCACGAGCCCGAGCGAGATCCCGGCCCGCTCGGTGAGCAGCGGCGAGATGAAGCTGAACGTGCCCATGCACCCGCCCATGACCAGGACCGTGGCTCCCAGGACCAACCACATGCGGCCGCTGCGCAGCGCCCGGAGCTCGGAGCGCACGGACACCGCCGCGCCGGCCGCCTCGCCTGGCGTGAAGCGGCCGATCACGGCCGCGACGACGACGGCGAGGGCCGCGAGCAGCCAGAACGCGCCCCGCCAGCCGAGGTGGTCGCCGGCCAACGAGCCCAGCGGCACGCCGAGCACGGTCGCGAGCGCGACACCGCTCCCGATCACGCCGAGCGCCTGAGTCCTCGCCTCCGGGCCGGCTGCGCGGGTCGCGACGACCGTGGCTGCCGACCAGAAGGCGCCGGTGACCACGCCGGTCAGGACCCGGGCCACGAAGAGGAGCTCGAACGAGCCGCTGAGCGCGGCGACGACGTGGCCCGCCGCGAAGGTCGCCAGCGCCAGCACGAGCGTGGCCCGCTTCGGCACGCGCAGGGTGGCGAGCGCCATCAGCGGAGCGCCGCCGATCATGCCGACCGCGAACGCCATGATCAGCAGCCCGATCCGCGAGGGCCGGACGCCGAAGTCGGCGGCCATCTGCGGCAGCAGACCCGCGATCAGGAACTCGGTGGTGCACATCAGGAACGCGCCCAGCGCCAGGAGCGGCACGACCGGCGGCAAGCTGGTTCTCGGGGTTCGGACGCGGACGGCCATGGCTCCAGAGTGGCGAGCCGCGTCGATAGATTCAAATACGGCTTTCGGCAGCCTGATAGAAAATAACTATGGATCCGCGACGATTGATGACGTTTCGAGCCGTCGCTCACGCCGGCTCGTTCTCGCGCGCCGCCGAGTCGATGTCGCTCACGCAGCCATCGGTCTCGCATCAGATCGCCTTGCTCGAGACCGAGATCGGCCTCCGACTGCTCGAGCGCGGGCGCGGCGGGCTGCGTCTGACGGACGCGGGCGCGGTGCTACTGGAGCACGCGGATCAGGTCGCGTGGCGACTCGAGCTCGCCGACACGCAGCTCGCGTCCCTCGCCGGCGGGCGTCGCGAATCCGTGCGGGTCGGTGCCTTCCCGACTGCGCTCGCGGGCTTCGTGCCGGCCGCGGTCGCGCGCATGCGGCTCGCGCATCCCGACCTCCGGGTCCGGCTCGGCGAAGTCACGCCGAGCACGCTCGAAGCGCGCTTCCTCGCGGGCGAGTTCGACGTTGCGATCAGCTACCAGGACGCCACCACGGACCGCCGCGAGCTGAGCGGCGCCGAACGGATCGAACTCATGCACGACACGTTCCTGGTCGGTCTGCCGCCAGAGCACCGGCTCGCCGGCGCAACCGCTCCCATCTCACTGACCGAGCTCGCCGAGGACGACTGGATCGTCGCCTCCAGAGACGGCTTCCTCGTCCAAGCCTGCCGTGACGCCGGCTTCGACCCTCGCATCGTCGCGATCACCAGCGAGCCCCTCGCCACGCGCGGTCTGATCCTTCGCGGAATCGGCGTCGGCTGGGTACCGAGCCTGCTCGCCGGCGACTACAGCGGCGTCGCTATGCGCCCGGTCAAGGAGCGCGTCCGCGGGCGCGACATCTACGCACTGCTCCCGCCCGGCGACCGACACCCCCGTGCCCGTCAGGTCATCGACGCGCTGGCCGAGACCGCAACCGACTTCGCCTGAGCCCGTAGCGAGCCGGTCAGACCGTCAGGACGCCGCGGATCACGAGCCCGGCGCCCGCGACGAGCGACACCGTCAGCAGCAGCGCCCGCGCGTGGCTGAGCGTCCACAGCCGGAGCCCGTCGACGACGCGCCGGGCCGCGGGCGGGTCGATCACGCAGATCGCGAGCGCGCCGATCGGCAGCGCGAACCACACCACGTTGTAGATGAGGACCTCGACCAGGCCGCGGGGGATGCTCGGCTGGTGGGCCGCGACCACGTTCAGCGCGATCAGGTAGAAGAGGCCGGGGATGTGCGTCACGGGGCCGGCGAGCGCCGCGGTGCCTGCACTCAGCCGGCGCTCGAGCAGCGTCTTCCAGCGGGCCGGGGCGTCGGGCGCGTCGTCGGGATGCGCCCCGCCGAGGTGCCCCGCCCGCAGCAGCACGGCGAAGGCCAGGACGAGGATGCCGCCGGCGATCTCCACGATCCCCTTCGTCTTGTCGCTGCCCGAGTTGATGTCGACCCCGTTGAACGCCCAGATCACCAGCAGTCCGAAGCCGATCGTGAACGCCAGTCCGGTGGTGATGTAGGCGATCATCAGCCGCCGCGGGGACGTGCTGCTGAGGAGCACGTAGACGGCCGCCAGGCTCGTCGGGCGGATCGTGTTGGCCAGCGCCAGCAGAACGACCTCGATCGTCATGCAGCCGTCGCGCCGTCCGGCATCTCGGTCTCACGGTTCGCCAGCGTGATCAGGACCGCGCCGCCGAGTGCGGCCAGCAGCGCCGCGAACGCGACGGCGACGTGCCAGCCGGGCCGCGTCAGCCGCTCCTCGTAGAGCAGGATCCCCAGCAGCACGCTGACCGCCGGGTTCGAGACCGAGACCGCCGCCATCGCCGGCGCGAGCTGGCCCGTCGCGAGCGACAGCTGCTGCAGCAGGAAGCCGACGAACCCGAAGCCGAGCAGCGCCCACGTCCGCCAGTCGCCGGCCGCCTCGCCGAGGCTGACGTGGAGGTCCTCGAGGGCCGGCTTCGCGAAGCCTGCCGAGAGGCCGAAGTACAGGCCCGCGCAGACGCCGAGCACCGCCGCGCGCACCGCCACGGAGGCCTTCCCCCGAGACAACAGCAGCAGCCCGGCCACCGCGGCGCTGACGACGACGACCGCCAGCAGCAGGCTGTCCGTCGACGCGTTCTCCACGCCTGCGTCGGGATCGCCGACGAGCACGAACAGCGCCAGCCCGATGACGACGACCCCGGCGCCCAGCACCTGCCGCCGGACGACGTTCTGGGCGGTGAGCCAGTGGCCGAGCGGCAGCGCCCATACGATCGTCGTGACGAGCAGCGGCTGCACGACGATGAGCTTGCCGCGATCCAGCGCGGCGCCCTGGAACCCATAGCCGAGCAGCAGCACGAGGGTCCCGGCCAGCCAGATCGGGACGGCGAGCAGCCGGACCAGCCCGCCCACGCCCTCGACCGCGCTGCCCCGACGAGCGAGCGCGAACTGCCCGCGCTGTTGCAGCGCGGCGGCCAGTGCGAAGCAGACGGCCGCGACGAGGGCGAGGAAGGCGGCCACGTCAGCGACCCGCGCTCGCGCGCACCGGCGCCGGCCGCGGGTGGGTCTCGGTCCAGCCAGCGATCCGGTAGCCGCGCCACCGGCGGACGGCCCACACGAGGCCGATCAGGCCGACGATCCCGACCATCACGTCGTAGACGATCTGGAAGCGGAGCAGAGCGCTCCCGGTCGGCGAGCCGACCCACGCGGCGGTCTCGGGCCAGCTGACCACCCAGCCCTCGCCCCCGAGGCCCGCACTGACCCGGATCGCCGAGCCGTACGACGCGTCCCAGACGCCGTGGAGGGTGGCCACGCCGAGGAACGTCCACAGCACGCGGCGGTCGAGACGGAACCGGCCCGTGGTCCACGCCGACGCGAAGATCGCCCCACCGAGGATCGCCGTCCACGTGATGTGCCCGAACGGCGCCAGCACGGCGCGCTCCGCCTCGGTCTGGAGTACGTTCAACAGCGGGTGGTCGTGGCTGTACTGGATCAGCGCCCCGAACGCGTAGCCGGCGCTCTCGAACGCGGCGAAGCCGGCGCCGACCGTCGCGCCGAGCACCATCCCGTCGCGCGGCACCCGCACCTTCACCAGCGTCGCCACGGCGACGAGGATCAGCGCCTTGCCGGCCTCCTCGATCACGCCGGTCAGCACGTTGGTCCCGAGGTGATCCGGCAGCACGTACACCTCGGTCGTGCCCGTCAGCATGACGCCGGTCGTGCCGCCGGCGAGGAAGCCGAGGATGAGCACCTCGACCGAGACGTGCGCTTCGCGCGGGCGCGCGAGCACGAACAGCACGGTGCAGACGGGGACCAGGAACGTGCCGAGCAGCAGCAGGTTCGGCACCAGGACGGTGTTGTCCGTGAGCGCGATCGCCACAGCGACCGCGGCCCACAGCAGGGCGCCGATCACCAAGGTCGCGAGCCACAGGCGCCGCGGGAGCGGGCCGGGTGCCACCACGGGCTCGTCCTGACCCGCTTCGACGACGCTGGGCATCCGCGGATGATCGGCCCGCCCGCGGCGACGGGCCTCATCCGGACCGGGTGAACTACCCCGGTGCGCCGATCGCCGCGCGAAGCCGCGGGCCGACCTGCGCCAGCGCGCGCGCGTCAACCGGCTCGTCGGCGACCATCCGCCCGCCGCAGCGCGCCACCGCCTCCTCGAGCACCAGCGCGGGCTCGCCCGTAGTGAGGACGGCCAGGAGCGCGCCACCGGCTTCGAGGCCGGCGACGAGCAGCTCGATGTCGGACCGCGGCATGCCGCCCGCGTGCTCGGCGAGCGTGCGCTCGGTGATCGCGCGACGCCGCCGGGGCTCGAGCCGGAAGTCGAGCAGCGACGCGAACGTGCCGCCGCGACCTCCCACGGCCAGATCCACGGCGTCGAAGTCGCCGCTCGCGGCGCCGCGTCTGACGAACAGCCCGTCGAGCAGCTCCATGCCGTCACCGAGCTGCATGCGCTCGACCGCGCCGACGAGCCCGCCCTCGAACGCGGCCCCCGGCTCGAAGCGGTACACACGTAGCTGTGCGGGCTCGTTCATCGGGTCCTCCCCTCCGCCGGCTTGACACGAACGTATGTTCGTCTAGGGTGCTGCGTCATGGATCGCGCTCGCTTCACGTTGGCTCTGCCTGATGAACCCGCTCTTCTCGACCGGCTGGTCACCGCCCTCGCCGTGCAGGAGGACCCGCCGATCACCGTCGGCCGCAGCGCCACCGCGGTGCTCGCCTTCGAGTGCGACACCTGGGACGGCATGCTGCGCAGCCGGGTCGTGCAGGCGCTCGAGGTGGCGCTCGGCCCGGACTGGCAGCAGATCGCGCGGCCGATGGACACGTAGCCGCATCAGCGGGCGACCGTGGCGTCGGCCCGGATGGAGTCGACGGCGTGGTCGACGGTCGGGGCGAGGTTCTCCTCGCCGAGCAGGTCGACGATCCCGTTGCGGCGCAGCGTGTCGCGCACGGTGCTCTTCGCGCGCGCGATGATCAACCGGGTGCCGCGCGTCTCGAGGGTGTCGTGGACGGACCGGAGGCTCTGTGCGCCCGTCACATCGAGCTGGCTGATCGCCTCGAAGTCGAGGATCACCGTGTGGGGCGGCGGTTCGAGCGCGCGGACCTTTGCGAGCAGGTCGTCCTGGAAGATGTCGGCGTTGGCGAAGATCAGCTCCGCCTCGAAGCGATGGATGTGCACGCCGGGGATCGGGGTCGCCTCGCTGTCGTCCTCCACGTCGGTGTAGCGCGACCCGTCGCGGCTGCGCCCGAGCGTGGCGATGTGCGGGTGGTCGATCGTGTGGATCAGCAGGATGAAGCTGAGGGCGACGCCGATCGCCACGCCCGGGAGGATGTTGATGGCGAGCACGCCGACCAGGGCGCCGAGCGCGGCCCAGAACTCGAGCGACCGCGCGCGCCGGTACTGGGTGACCCGCCCGGGATCGACCATCCCCGCCACGGCCCAGATCACGATGGCGCCGAGGACCGGCTGCGGGAGATCGGCGAACAGCCCCGCGAGGAAGAGGACGGTCAGCAGCGCCATCAGCGCGCTGACGAGGAAGGCGGCGGGCGACTTCGCGCCGACGCGCTCGGCCGCCGCCGACGCGGACGGGCCGCCCGTGACGGTGAAGCCCTGCAGGACGCCGGCGCCGAGGTTGGCCGCGCCGTACCCGAGCATCTCGCGGTTCGCGTCGACCGCGTAGTGGTACTTGGCGGCGTAGCTCTTGGCGATCGCGAGCGCCTGCGCGAGTCCGACGATCACGATCGCGAAGGCGCCGGGGAGCATCTGGACGAGGTCGTCCGCGGAGACGCTCGACAGCGAGACGAACTCGAAGCCGGTCGGTACATGGCCGACGATCGCCACGCCGTGGTGCTGCAGGTCGAGCGCGGCGGACACGACGATCCCCAGCGCGACGACGATGATCACCCCCGGGAGCTTGGGCGCGAAGCGCGCGAACCCGAACAGCGCGACGAGCGCGACGACCCCGACGACGACCGTGGTCGACTGCCAGCTCCCGACGCCGGTGACGGTGTGCCACAGCACCGACAGCGTGTCGCCCGACGGCTTCTTGATGCCCACCACCTTCGGCAGCTGGCCGATGGCGATGTAGAGGCCGAGCCCGACGATGAAGCCGTCGAGCACGGGCCGCGCGAAGAAACGCGCGATGAACCCCATGCGCGCGAGCCCGCCCACGATGTAGATCACGCCGATCATCAACGTGAGGGCGACGGTCAGGGCGATGTAATCGGCCGAGCCCGTGCTCGCGCCGGCGACGAGGGCGACCGTCGAGGCGGACAGCGTCGCGACGGCCGCGCTGGGACCGACATAGAGGTGGCGCGAGCTGCCCAGCAACAGATAGCCGACGACTGCGAGCGGCAGCGTGTAGAGGCCGTTCTGGACCGGCACGCCCGCGATCCCGGCGTAGGCCAGCGCCTGCGGGACCATGAGGGCCCAGACCGTGAGCCCGGCCGCCACGTCGGCGGGCAGCCAGCTTCGGTCGTAGCCGCGCAGCCACGGAGGGATCAGCCTCACGGGCGCTACAGGCCCGTTTCGACGGCGATCGTCCCGGCGTCGGCGGCGCGCCGGAGCGCGGCGTAGTCGGCGTCGTTCTGATCGGCATAGGTCTCGGCGAACGACGCCATCGCGCGGTCGAAGCTGTCACCTGACCCGAGGTATCCGGCGATCGCGGCGGCGTCGCCGGAGCGAGCGTGGGCGCGCGCGAGCGTCCAGCCGCAGACCTGCGCGTAGGCGGCCATAACGGCCGGGTCCATGGCTTCGACGAGCGCGGACCCCTTGCCGTCCCAGAGCTGGCGGATGTAGAAGTCGCGCTTGACGCCGTCGAGGCCGTCGGTCCGGAACCAGCCGAGCATGATGTCGCTGGCCGCCTGCACCAGCCGCTGACCCTCGACGACGCGCTGGCCGTGGTTGGCGTGAGCGCTCTTGCCGAGGTAGGGCTCGAGCACCGAGTCCTGCGCTTCCTTGAGCTGCAGGAACAGCGGGTCGCCGTGGTCGTCGCCGAGCATCAGCACGACCCACGCTCGCGTGCCCACGCTGCCGACACCGACGACCTTGCGCGCGGCATGCACGTAGTGGAAGCGTTCGAGCAGACGGCGGCGATCGCCCGTCAGCGTGCGCCGGTACGAGCGGATCGCCAGGCGGATGGCCTCGTCCAGCGCGGTGTGCCGGTCCGGCGCGGCGAGCTCCTCGATCGGGACGATCAGCGGCGGGTCGCTGACGATCCGGCGCTCGCCGTCGACGAGCGTCGTCAGCCGGTCGAAGGCCCGCAGGCTGTCCTTCGCACGCGCCTTGGCGACATTGCGATCGAAGCGCTTGAGCTGCTTGCCGGACGCGTGCGAGCCCCATTGCCTGGCCACGTCGTCGACGTCCAGCCGGGCGTACCAGACGTCGAGCGCGCGCATCTGGGCGAAGTCGCGCACCGCCTCTCGATATGCGCTCGCCACGGCCAGATTGACCCGCTGACGCTGCTTCTCGCTGAAGCCGCGGTCGCGGCCGGCGACCGCGAAGCTCGCGACGAGCCGCTTGACGTCCCATTCGAACGGTCCGGGCAGCGTCTCGTCGAAGTCGTTGACGCCGAAGATGAGCCGCCGGTCGGGAGCCGCGAACGCACCGAAGTTCGACAGATGGGCGTCGCCGCAGAGCTGGACCTCGAGGCCGGTCCGCGGCGCATCCGCGAGGTCTGCCGCCATCAGAGCGGCAGCGCCGCGGTAGAACGTGAACGGCGAGACGAGCATGCGTCCGTAGCGGATCGGCACCAGCTCCGGCACACGCGTCCGCGCCTGGTCCTCGAGCACCTCCACCGGATCGCGCCGGCCCGGCGCCGGCTCCCACTCGCCGAGCGACGAGCGCGGCACCTCGGCGCGCACGGACTTCCCTGTGGCCGCGCGCTCCGCCCGCATGGAACCGTTGTGCGTGGCGGTGGCGGTGGCCATGGCGCTCTCGATTCCACGCCCAGCCGCGCCCGCACGCATCACCCGAAACGGACGAGATCCCAGTTCATCCGAAACGGACGAGGCGCGGGCCGCCGCCAGCCGGTGGACTGCGTACACATGAGCCCTCCCTGGCCAGTCCGCAGCGTGGTCGCCGGCGCGGCCGGCACCACGGCGCTGACCCTCTCGTACGCGGCCGAGCACCGGCTCCGCAAGCGCCGGCGCGGCCCGCTGGACTACGACGACTCGCTCGTTCCCGGCCAGATCGTCGCGTCGGTGATGCACCTCCCCCACGTCACCGACCGCGAGGACCACGAGCTCGGCCTGGCGCTGCGCTGGGGATACGGGTCCGCGTTCGGCATCGCGCACGGGCTCCTGCATCGCCGGCTGCGCGAACCGTGGGCGGCCGCCGCGTTCGGCGGCATGCTCATGAGCGCGACCCTGACGCTGTTCCCGCTGCTCGGGCGCACCCCGCCGCCGTGGCGCTGGCCGGCCGACGTCCTGGCCACCAGCCTCGGCACACACGCCGCGTACGTGACAGCCGTCGCGGTGGTCGACGACGCCGTGCGCCGGACTTGACCGTAGGACAAACCAACCAAGGAGGAACCTGATGCGTGGAGTCGGACGAGCCACATTCGCCGCAGTACTGCTGCTGCTCGCCGGGACGGTGAACATCGTCTACGGGATCGGCGCGCTTGGAAACGCGAACGTCTTCCACAACGGCCAGCGGTTCGTGTTCAGCGACCTCAACACCATGGGCTGGGTCCTGATCGTGCTCGGGATCATCCAGCTCCTGGGCGGCTTCTCGCTCATCAACGGCAACACCTTCGGCCGCGTGATCGCGATCGCCGGCGCCAGCCTCGGCGCGATCGCCGCCCTGTTCTCGATCAGCGGACCCAACCCGTGGTGGTCGCTGGCCGTCTTCTTCCTCTGCATCTACGTCATCCACGGCATCTTCATCTACGGCGACGACACAGCCACGTAGGCGCGCTCACAGCGTCGCGGGTATTACGGTGCAGGCATGGACGGCCTTTCGGTCCAGCTGTACTCGATCCGCGACGCGCTCGCCGCCGACCTGCACGGCGCGCTGGCGCGGCTGGCATCGCTCGGCGTCACGCAGGTGGAGCCGTTCGACGTCGTCAGCGATCCGGACGGGCTGCGCGACGCGCTGGCCGCGACCGGGCTGAGCGCGCCCAGCGTCCACGCGCGCGTGGGCGCGGGCGTCGAGCTCGACCGCGTCTTCGAGGCCGCCGTGGCGATCGGGGCGCGGACCGTGGTCCACCCGTACAGCCCGCCGGAGCAGTGGAGCTCCGAGCCGGGCGTCGACGCCGTCGCGGACGAGCTGGTGCGGGCCGCGGACGCCGCTGAGGCGTACGGGCTGCGAGTCGGCTACCACAACCACCACTGGGAGCTTGCGAGCCGTCTCGGCGGGCGCTCGGCGCTGGAGCGGCTGGCCGAGCGGCTCCCGCCCGCGGTGGTGTTCGAGCTCGACACGTACTGGGCCGCGGTCGGAGGCGAGGACGTGGTGGCGCTGCTCGGGCGCCTCGGCGAGCGCGTGCGGCTGGTGCATCTGAAGGACGGCCCGATCGACAAGGACAATGCGGCGCAGCTGCCCCTGGGAGCGGGCGCGATGCCGGTGGCGGAGATCGTGGCAGCGGCGACGGCCGCCGAGCTCGCGGTGCTGGAGTTCGACGACTACGCCGGCGATCTGTTCGAGGGCCTCGCGGCGAGCGTCGCCTTCGCCCACGGCCTGGGCCTGCGGTGAGCGCAAGCGGGCCGGTCGGCGTCGGCGTCGTGGGCGCCGGCAAGATCAGCGACCAGTACCTCGCCAACATGGCTCGGTACCCCGATCTCGACGTCCGCTTCATCGCGGATCTTCACCCGCAGCTCGCGCAGGCGCAGGCCGAGCGGCATGGGGTGGCGGACGCCGGGACGACCGAGCAGGCGCTCGCCCGCGACGACGTCGAGCTGATCGTCAACCTCACCGTGCCTGCCGCCCACGCGGAGGTCGCGTCCGCCGCCCTGGCCGCCGGCAAGCACGTCTTCAACGAGAAGCCGATCGCGCTCGACCTGGCGGCCGCCGAGGCGCTGGTCGCGCAAGCGGACGCGGCCGGCCTCCGGCTCGGTTGCGCCCCCGACACGTTCCTGGGGCCCGGCCTGCAGACCATGCGCCGGATGCTGGAGGCCGGCTCCATCGGCACGCCGCTCACCGCCTTCGTCGTCATGCAGTCCGGCGGGCCCCATCTCTGGCACCCCAACCCGGACTTCCTCTACCAGCCCGGCGCCGGGCCGCTGTTCGACATGGGCCCGTACTACCTGACCGCGCTCGCGCAGGCGTTCGGCCCCGTCGCCCGCGTGGCCGCGCGCGGGAGCAGCGCGGCGCCGACCCGGGTCATCGGCAAGGGACCACGGGCCGGCGAGGAGATCCCGGTGGCGGTCTCCACCTACGTCGCAGCCCTGTACGAGTTCGCGTCGGGCGCGCTGGCCCAGGCCACGTTCAGCTTCGACACACCGCTCGAGCGGATGGGCGTCCTCGAGATCACCGGCGCCGAGGCCACGCTGGTCGCGCCCGATCCGAACACGTTCGGGGGCGAGATCCGCGTCAACCGCGGCAAGGAGGCGTGGGAGTCCGTCCCGGCCCCGGGCGGCGACCACGGCCGCGGCATCGGGGCCGTGGACATGGCGCGCGCGATCCGCTCCGGGCGCGCCCACAGCACCGACGCCAGGCTCGGCCTGCACGTCCTCGATGCGATGGTGGCCACCGAGACCTCGATCGAGACCGCCACCTTCGTCGACGTCGCGAGCCGGTTCGATCCCGTCGCCGCGCTCCCGCAGGACTGGGACCCGACGGAGCTCACGCTCGCGGGCTGACGCGCCCCGGGTCTCGGATCGGACCCGCGCCTGGTCGCGCCGGTTCCGCGGGCCCGTACTCCTCGTGACTCAGACGCTTCCGAAGGAGCAAGATGAACACGATTGAGCAGTCGATCGACGTCGAGGCGCCGATCACGGCCGTCTACGACCGCTGGACCCAGTTCGAGACGTTTCCCGAGTTCATGGAGGGAATCGAGGAGATCCGGCAGCTCGACGATCGCCGCCTCCACTGGACCGCGGAGATCGGGGGCACGCGCCACGAGTGGGACGCGGAGATCACCGAGCAGACGCCGGAGGAGCGCGTCGCGTGGCGCAACGTCGACGGCAAGGAGAACGCGGGCGTCGTGACCTTCCACAAGATCGCCGACGACCGCACGCGCGTCATGTTGCAGATGGACTGGGCGCCCGACGGCGTCAAGGAGAAGCTGGGCAGCGCGCTCGGCTTCGACGACCGGCGCGTCCAGGGCGATCTCGTACGCTTCAAGGGCCTCGTCGAGGCGCACGGAGCGTCCGGCGGCTGGCGCGGTGAGATCCCGCGCGAGGGCTAGGCAGCTCCCGCGTGGTCGGGCGGACCGGACGGTCCGCCCGGCCGGTCCCGGACGCTCGCGATGACCATGCCACGCTCCGGAGCCCAGCCCGAGAGCGCGGTACTCGCGGTGCGATGGAACTCGACGCGCTCGAGCGCGCATGCGTCGATCGCGCTGCGCACCGACGGGTTCGCGCCGACGACCGCGAGCGACGCGCCGCTGTACAGCGCGCGCCGGAGTGCACCGCGCCACAGCGACCGCGTGCGCGGAGGCACCCCGGTGGCGGCGCTGAGGTCGAGCACGATCCGGTGGACGTGCAGCGAGCCGGCGAGTTGCCGCTCGAACTCGATGATCGTGGCGGCGTCGATCCGGCCCTGGATACTGATCACGCGGGCGCCCATCGGTGCTCCTCGTGTCGCGAGTGGTGAGCGAGACAAGAAGTCAGCCCATGCTGCTCCGGTCCTCACCTGCACCCGGGGCCCCGCGGACCTGCCCTCTGTCACACAGTTTCCCCGCCTCGTCAAGCCGACAAGCGGACGCTGTCAGTTCTGTGGCAGGTGGGTCGGGCGGCGCTACGCTGATGCTCCCGCCGCGGCGTCCTGATGGGCGCCGGACGGGATCCTCTCTGCTGAACACGCGTCGCCTTTTCGGGCGAGAGCGGATTCGCTTCCCCCTCCCCATGGCGCGCGGGGCCCAGCAGGCCCTGCACGCCGACTCCCTCGACCAGCCCCGGCAGTCGGGCGAGGACGACGGGAGCGCGTCGCTGATCGACACGATGGGCGGCCGCGACCTGGCGTTCCGCGGCGCCTTCGATCGTGTGCTGCTCGACTCGCTGCTCGAGCAGAGCGAGCTCAGGCTGCCGGTCGCGGCCTGATTGCGTTGTTTGCCCCCGCTTCGGCGTGGGGTAGGGCGAGGAGTAGGGCGCGCCGGTGTTCCCCGCGCGCCTTCTTTGTATCGCTGGCACGGACTCGCTCGCCGTAATCGCGGAGTGACGGAGACGGCCAGATCCGCACCCAATTTCACGGAGGCCGACTACATGAGTCGTTCCGAGCAGAAGGTTGTGCAGTACCTCACCGAAGCGCATGCCCACGAGCTGGGCCTCGTGCGCGTGTTGCAGTCCCAGATCGCCATGACGCCCCGCGGCACCTACCGCACCGCCCTCGAGACCCATCTGGGCGAGACCCGCGATCACGCCAAGCGCGTCGCCGCCCGCGCCGACGCCCTCGGCCGCCGCTCCGATCCGCTGACGGCGATCGTCGACCTGGCCGAGACCGCTGTCGCCCAGACGCTCGCGCTGGGCAAGACCCCGTTCGATCTCCTGCGCGGCTCCGGCGGCGAGGAGAAGGTGCTCAAGAACGCCAAGGACGCCTGCGCCACCGAGGCGCTCGAGATCGCGACCTACACGGCGATCGAGCAGCTCGCCCGCTCCGTCGGCGACCAGGAGACGGAGCAGCTCGCCGCCTCCATCCGCGCCGACGAGGAGAAGATGCTCGAGCGGATCATGCGCGAGCTGCCGAAGCTCACCGCTGCCGTGGTCGGCGCTGACGTCAAGGACGAGCCGTCCTACGACGTCACCAAGACCGGTGCCGCGGATGCCGCCCGCAAGACGGCCACGAAGGCCAAGCGCACCACGCGCCAGGCCCGCAAGGTCCCGGGCGTCGCGCAGGCCGAGGGCCAGGTCAAGGGCGCCGTGGCGTCCGAGTCCGATCTGGCGATCGCCGGCTACGACAAGCTGACCGCCGAGGAGATCGTCTCGAAGCTCTCCGAGCTCTCGCAGATCGAGCTCGCGAAGGTCGACTCCTACGAGCGCAAGCACCAGAACCGCACGACGGTCACCGAGCGCATCACCTCGCTCCGCGGTGACGAGCCGTGGCCGGGCTACGACGAGCTCACCGTCTCCGAGCTCCAGACCGCCCTCGGCAAGGCCGACGACGACCGGATCAAGGCCGTGCGCACGTACGAGCGCGCCCACAAGGCCCGTGCCGGCGTGCTCAAGGCCACCGAGCGCGAGCTCGCCAGCGCCTAACTAAGTACCGGCGACCGCTCGGGAGGCGACCTGCCTCCCGAGCCCCGCCTGGACGAGCACGGCCGCCGCGGTCGCAACGACGAACGCGGCGGCCACGCCCGCCGGCTCCACGAGGAGCCCGATCAGCGCGCAGAACAGCACGAACGCGGCCATGCCTCCGAGCATGCCGCGGAGCAGGTCGAGTACCGCGTCGACCCCGTGCTGCTGGTGCGTCGACACCGCGAGCACGGATGCGACGGTGGGCAGCGCCGCCAGGGCGCCCGCCACGGCCGGGCCGAACCGGCCCGCGGCCGCGCTGATCCCGACGATCATCGCGGCGGTGAGCGCCATGCGCAGCGGCAACTCCCAGCGGGGCGCCGCAACCGCCACGGTCGCGGAGCGCCGAGCCGGAAGCGCCCAGCGCGCGAACGCGAGCGAGGCCGTGGCGGCCACCAGCCCGCCGGCGACGCCCGCCTCGACCCGCCCGGCCAGCGCTCCGAGCGCGGCCGCGGCCAGCCACGCGAGCGCCACGCTCGAGCGCCAGCCGAGCCGGCGCGCCGAGCGCGCGTAGGCGAGCGCGAAGCCGCTCAGCGCGGTCAGCCCGAGCAGCGTCGCCGCGGCCGTCTGCGCCGCGAAGGCCGTCCCGTGCCGCTCCGCCGCCACCAGCAGGACCGGCCCGACGATCAGCGGGAACGCGCTGAGCACCCCGCCGACGACGTGGCCCCAGCGGGCGGCCGCGATCGTCGAGACCGCCACCAGCGACGCGCCGAGCGCAGCGGCGAGGAGCAGGTCGGGCACCCGGGAGGCCTACCCATGTCGTCGCCGGGACGAGCGCGTGTCCGCTGAAGTCCGCGATGAGGAAGGACACCCCGCGGGCGCAAGTGACCCAAGACACGCCAAGATGGCTCGCGTCCGCTGACGTCACACCTGGGAGCGAGATCATCATGGCGACCGAGAGCAGTGCTGATTACGTCATCGTCGGAGCCGGGTCAGCCGGCTGTGTTCTCGCCAACCGGCTGACCGAGGATCCGTCGGTGCGGGTGATCGTGCTGGAGGCGGGCGGGGCCGACCGCAGCCCCAACATCAAGATCCCGGCGGCGTTCGCCGAGCAGTTCCACACCAGGCTCGACTGGGACTACTTCACCGAGCCCGAGCCGCACGTCAACGACCGCCGGCTCTACCTCCCGCGCGGGAAGTCCCTCGGCGGGTCGAGCTCGATGAACGCGATGCTCTATGTCCGCGGCCGGCCGCTCGACTACGACCTGTGGGAGGAGCAGGGCGCGGACGGCTGGGGCTGGGATGGCCTGCGCCCGTACTTCCTCAAGGCCGAGAACGACGAGCGCGGGGCGTCCGAGCACCACGGGGTCGGCGGCCCGGTCAACATCCAGAACCAGCGCTCGCCGCGCCACGTGAACGCCGACTTCATCCAGGCGGCCGAGGCGTGCGGGATCCCGCGCTCGGCGGACTACAACAGCCCGGAGCAGGACGGCGTCGGGATGTTCCAGACCTTCCAGAAGAACGGCCGCCGCTGGAGCTGCGCCGACGCCTACCTGCGGCCGGCGATGAAGCGCGACAACCTCGAGGTCATCACCCGCGCCGAGGTCCAGCGCCTCGAGCTGAGCGGCACGCGGGTGACCGGCGTCGTCTATCAGCGCAGGGGCAAGGAGCGCGTCGCGCGCGCCGGGCGCGAGGTGATCCTGTCGGCGGGCGCCTTCAACTCACCGCAGATCCTGATGCTCTCGGGCATCGGCCCGTCCGAGCACCTCCAGGAGGTCGGCGTGCCGGTCGCCCACGAGCTGCGCGGCGTCGGGCGCAACCTCCAGGACCACCCGTTCCTCACGATGATGTGGGAGATGTCCGACACCCACTCGCTCTACAAGGCCGACGCCCCGAAGAACCTGGCCGAGTGGCTCCTGCGCCGCACCGGTCCGCTGTCCTCGACCGTCGCCGAGTCCGTCGCCTTCGTCCGCACCCGCCCGGGCCTCCCGGCGGCCGACATCCAGTTCCACGTCGGCGCCGCGTACTTCGAGGACCACGGTCAGGAGGAATACGACGGCCACTGCTTCGTCATCGCACCGACGCTGCTGACGGCCAAGTCACGCGGCTGGGTGAAGCTGCGCTCGGCAGACCCCGGCGACAAGCCGCGCATCCTCACCAACTCGCTCGAGCATCCCGACGACGTGCGGTCGATGATCGCCGGCATGCGCCTCGCCCAGAAGATCGTGGGCACGGACCCGCTGAAGCGCAAGATGATCAAGGCGCTCAAGCCGGGCGACGACCTCGAGACCGACCAGGACTACGACGACCACCTGCGCTCGCGCGCCGAGCTGATCTACCACCCCGTCGGCACCTGCCGGATCGGCAAGGACGCCGACGCCGTGGTCGATCCCGAGCTGCGCATCCACGGCCTCGAAGGCCTGCGCGTCTGCGACGCGTCCGTCTTCCCGGTCATCCCGGGCGGCAACACGAACGCTCCCGTGATCGCGGTCGCCGAGCGCGCCGCCGACCTGATCAAGGACCGCGTCCCCGTCG
>CAWDUT010000006.1:0-1775306 GCA_963805525.1 uncultured Solirubrobacteraceae bacterium | reverse complement strand
CTCGCGCCCAGCGCCGGGCGACGCTCAGACGGCGACACGCGACACCTCTATGCCCCGCGCCAACATCCCGAACGCACCGGCTAGCTCGCGGGCCGGTGGCCGCCCCAGCTCACCGACGGGCACGCCCCGGCGCGTCGCGTCCTGAACGGCCGTCCGCTTTGGCAACAGCGGCCGCCAGACAAGGTCGGCGCCAAAGTAGCGCTCGATCTCGACAACGCTCTCTCGATGCTCGACCGTGCGCTCGACCCGGTTGACGATCACACCCGCTAACCCCAGCTCCCCGTTGTAATGCGCGCGCACGAGCTCATGCGTCTCAAGCAACTCGTCGATCCCCTGAAGCGCTAAGAAGCTCGCCTCGGTCACGACGACCAGCCGCGAGGCGGCCGTGAGGGCGTTCAGCGTCAGCAAGCCGAGACTCGGCGGACAATCCACCAGCGCGACGTCGTAGCCGACCACGTCGACAAGCTGCCGTCGGAGGACGAACTCATCCGCCGTCGCGCGCCGCGACTCCCGCGACGCAAGCGCAGTCTCCGCTGGCGCAAGATCGAAGCCCCAGCCCGTTCCGACCAGGACATCCGACAGTGAGAACCGGTCCGGCTCGAGCAGGACGTCCGCGACGGTGTGCCGTTCCTGCACATCGACTCCGAAGACCTTCGTCGCCGACGCCTGCGGATCCAGGTCAATCAACATCACCGACAAGTTCTGGCTCGCAAGCGCGACAGCCAGGCCGAGCGTGACCGTCGTCTTCCCAACACCGCCTTTCTGGTTCGCGAACGCGTAGGTCACCATCTCGCCGTCTCCTTCGTGCAGGCATGTATGCGGGCATGCACGTATGAGGAGGGCGAGTGCGTGATTCTGGCCCCGTGGAACGATTGGAACTCCGCGGCACCGGCTCGTGGTGAACGGATCCTCGGTTCAAGTCCGGGCGCCCCGATTGCAAGGGACCCGCGCTCCGGCGCGGGTTTCGTCGTTTCGAGCTGCCTCGCGGTAGCAATGTGCCTCCTCGATGACACGCTGAGCGTCCCACCGAGGAGGCCCTCTTTGATTGCAGCTCAAGCGCCGCGTCAGGCGGCGGTCTCGCGGTGCGGCAGCTTCCAGCCGGGCCGCGGGTAGTGGCAGGTGTAGCCGTTGGGGTAGTGCTGGAGGTAGTCCTGGTGCTCGGGCTCGGCCTCCCAGAACGGGACGGCGTCGCTGATCTCGGTCACGACCTTGCCCGGCCACAGGCCCGAGGCCTCGACGTCGGCGATCGTGTCCTCGGCGACCTGGCGCTGCTCGTCGCTCGTGGCGAAGATCTCCGAGCGGTACCAGCGAGCCGATGTCGTTGCCCTGGCGGTCCTTGGTCGTCGGGTCGTGGATCTGGAAGAAGAACTCCAGGATGTCGCGGTAGGAGATGCGCTCCGGGTCGAAGACGATCTCGACCGCCTCGGCGTGGCCGGGGTGGTTGCGGTAGGTCGGGTGGTCGTTCTCCCCGCCGGTGTAGCCGACCCGGGTGGAGATGACCCCGTCGCGATGGCGCAGCAGCTCCTGGACGCCCCAGAAGCAGCCGCCCGCGAGAATGGCGGTCTCGGTGTTGTTGCTCATCGTGTCGTCCTTTCTCCGATGTTCCGTTCCGGCCCAGCCGGGACAGGCACCACCCGGAATCTGAGCTCATGATGATCTTCTTTCGCGAGGCCTGACCGGCTCTGGTTTGTCACGAATCTGCTCGCGGGCGATCTGGTCGCGAACCGCGGCGTCCGCGGCCTCGACTTTGCGTGCCTCGGCTAGCACTTCCTCGATCTCGCCGTCCGGGATCACGACGGCGCCTGAGGAGTCGGCGAACACGTAGTGGCCGGGCATCACCGCTACGCGGTCGAGGACGACTGGCACGTTTGCCTGAAACGGCGTCACGTGGGCGCCTCCCCAGCGCGTCGCCTCACCCGAGCAGTAGGCCGCGAAGTCGTAGCGCGCGAGCTCGTCGAAGTCGCGCAGGCGGCCATCCGTGAGCACCCCAGCGCAGCCGTTCTGATGGAGCCGCAGTAGCTTCGTGCCGCCGCCCATCGAGGTGTCGGTGTAGCCGTTGGACGCGAGCACGATCACCTTGCCGGCCGGGTCGTCGCCGACCGCCTCGTAGAAGAGATTGGCGAAGTTGTAGTGCTCGGGGTCGAGCGCGGCCGAGCAACTCGGGAAGTACGAGATCGTGACCGCCGGGCCGAAGAGGATCCGCTCGGGCGTCGGGCTGACCAGGTCGAGGATGTGGCAGCGGTGGCGGTGCATGCGGCCCATCGCATCGACGAGGTCGGCGCCTTGAGGCCGGCGACATTCATCCGTCGCCATCTCCTGGCTGGCCGAACGTGAGTGAGTATGCCTCGGCGTCGGTCTCTTCGCCGCTGGCGAACGAGCCGAGCCGTCTCGTCGCGCGATGACGCCGTCCAGCCTCGCGCAGCCCCGCCGTGCTTCGGGTCCCCCGGACGTCGACGCGGAGAGGCATCAGCGTGCCGCCTGCGGGCTCGCGTGGGTCGGGGTGCGCTTCGACGCCCAGGATGCCAGGGCCACCACCAGGCCTCCGGCGAGGCCGATGGCCAGCGCGATCGCCGAGCGCGCAGCGGGGTTGATCGTCCAGTTGATGCCGGCCCAGTTGTCGATTCCAAGCCAGGAGTCGACCGAGAGAGATCCGGGGCCAAGCGCCGTGATCGCGAAGCCCACCGTGAGCAGCACGAGCGGGAACTCGAAGCCGCCCTCGGCGGCCCAGATCCCGTTCGGGGCATGCACCTTGAGGATCGCGGTGATCATCACGGCGCCGACGAGAACGGTGCCGACCGGCGTGAGGAGCCCGGCCGCGAGCAAGAAGCCGGCGGCGAGCTCGGCCGAGCCCGCCAGGACGGCGGCCGCCACCGCCGGCCGGATGCCGAGGCTCTCGAAGCCCGCCCCGGTGCCGCGATGACCGGCCGCGTGCAACAGCGGCGGTGAGTAACCGGGCGGCACGAGCTTCTGCAGCCCGTGCCCCATCAGAAGGAGCCCGGGAATGATCCTGAGCACGAGGAGAGCGGTGTTCATCGGTGACCTCCGATCGCGGGTCTCTTGGGCTTCGATCGTCGACCCCCGCCGCGTGATGACAACAACCCGGCCGATCGAGCGATCGGCCGTCGGTGTCGAAGAGGACTTCTGCCGATGCTTCAGTTTGCAGGCGATGAAGCTCCCCCGAACTCGCAATCGCTGGACGGAGCGCCCGCTCATCGACGACGCCTTCGACGCCTATCTCGAGTGGCGGGACGAGGCCGCCGAGGTGTGGCACGCCTACAAGCGGTGGAACGGCGCGCCGGCACGCGACGCCGGTTGGGAGTTCTGGGCCTACCACGCCGCGCTCGAGCGCGAGGAACACGCCGCACGCGTCTACGGGCGGCTCGTGAGCCGGTTGGAGGCGAGCGCGCGAGCGCGCTGAGACGCGACGCCGATCACACCTTCGGCCGTTGCTCTCGTGACGCGTTCCCGGTCCTCATCGCCCTGGGAGGAGGGCTGTCCGCACGGCGGTGCTGGTCGCCATCTGTGCGGAGCTCATGGTGCCGGTGGAGTTCGACGCCGCCGTTGAGGTCGAGCGTCGTGTCACGTTCCTGGTGGAGCAGCTGGCCGGCAGCGGGCTGCGCGGTTGGGTGCTGGGGGTCAGTGGTGGTGTCGACTCGGCCACCACGGGGCGGCTGTGCCAGCTCGCCGCCGAGCGCGTGCGCGCGGATGGCGGCACCGCCACGTTCGTGGCCATGCGCCTGCCTTATCACGCTCAGGCCGACGAGGAGGATGCCCAGCGCGCGCTCGCGTTCGTCCGCCCGGATACGACGCTCCCCATGGACTCGGACCGGCGAGCGACGCGCGACCGTCGCCGTGGAGCGGCGTGCGTGCCCGCTGAAAGGGTCGCCGGCCGGACCTGGTGCGGGGTAACATGAAGGCCCGGATGCGGATGGCGGCGCAGTACGCGGTCGCGGGGGCGCACGGGCTGCTCGTGGTGGGTACCGACCACGCCGCGGAGGCCGTCATGGGCTTTTTCACGAAGTACGGGGACGGCGCGTGCGACCTGGCGCCGCTCGCGGGGCTGACCAAGCGGCGCGTCCGGGCGGTAGCGCAGGCGCTCGGCGCCGAGGACGCGATCGTCGACAAGGTGCCCACGGCCGACCTGGAGAGCGAGCATCCCGGTCTGCCGACGAACATCGTTTCGGCGTCATCAGGAGCGGCTCGACGACTTCCCCGAGGGCGACGAAGTGCCGCCGGAGGTGTACGAGATCATCGTCTCCGCCTACCGCCGCGCCGCGCCAATCGCGCCCTGCCGGCGGCGCCCCGCCATCGATTCACGAAAGCGATGACGCGATCGGGAGCGGCGATTGATGCTCGGGCACGGGGTCCTTCAATGGAAGTCCGTTCCCAATCAAGGAGCAAAGCTATGGCCCTGACTGAGCCTGTCCTCTCCGGCCCCGGCGCTGGACGTACTGTGACCTACGGCGGTGGCTCGAGCGCAGAGCTCAAGCTCGCCGGTGAGCAGTCAGGCGGCGACTGGGCAGTCGTCGAATGGCGGGTGCGCGCGGGCGACGAACCGCCGATGCACACCCACACCCGCGAGGACGAAACGTTGTACGTCGTGGAGGGCGCGATCACCGCCTACGTCGGTGACGAGACGATCGAGGTCGAGGCCGGCTCCTACGCGGCGCTCCCGAAGAACGTGCCGCATGGCCTGATCGTGCGTGGCGCGGCAGCACGGCTCCTGATCACGCTTGAGCCCGCGGGCGCGGAGTACCTCCTCGTCCCGCGCGACGACTCCGACGCCGACCCGGCGAAGTTCGGCCTCATCATCCACGCGGCAGCGCAGGCGGCTTGACGCAACTCGCCGGGCTGCTCACGCTCACCTGGATCATCGACTGACACTCGGAGGCGGCGGACGCGCAACAGCGCGGCCGCCGCCTTCGACTTTCCGGAGGCCGGGTTCGGAAGAGTCGCTCAATCGGCTGACGTATCGCCACGGGGATGCGCGACCAGTCGCGCCTGATCGTCCGCGCCGATTCGTCGATCACAGCGAGCTGTTGAACCGGGGACCCACAGCCGCACACTGGAGTTCAGGATGCCGCGCCTCAGCCGCACACGCATGAGAAATCAGCTCCGCCGCAAGCGGCGCCTTGCGGCTCTCCGGCGCAGCCGACGCGCACTGCGCGTTGCGCGCAGAAAGGGGCCAAAGTGGCCAGCATAGTTTTCGAACACGTGACCAAGCGCTACGCCGACGGCGTGGAGGCGGTCACGGACATGAACCTCGCGATTGCGGATGGAGAGTTCATGATCCTGGTCGGCCCTTCCGGCTCCGGCAAGTCCACGGCGTTGCGAATGCTCGCCGGGCTCGAGCACGTCAGCGAGGGCGTCATCCGGATCGGCGACGACATCGTCAACGATCTCGAACCGCGGGATCGGGACATCGCGATGGTGTTCCAGAACTACGCGCTGTATCCGCACATGACCGTGCGGCAGAACATGGGCTTTGCCCTGACGCTGGCGGGCGCGCCTCGCAAGGAGATCGCCCGAAAGGTGGAAGAGGCGGCGAGGGCGCTGGAGATCGAGCGTCAACTCGACCGCAAGCCGGCCAACCTCTCCGGCGGGCAGCGCCAGCGGGTTGCGATGGGTCGCGCGATCGTCCGCGACCCCAAGGCGTTCTTGATGGACGAGCCCCTGTCCAACCTCGATGCCAAGCTGAGGGTGCAGACGCGAACCGCACTCTCGCGCCTTCATGAGCGGCTTGGGACGACGACGATCTACGTCACGCACGACCAGGTCGAGGCGCTGACGCTCGGCGACCGGATCGCCGTCATGCGGGCCGGGCGGATCCAGCAGGTGGGAACACCCGCCGATCTGTATGAGCACCCGGTCAACCTGTTCGTCGCGGGCTTCATCGGCTCCCCCTCGATGAACTTCCTACCGGGCCATCTCGAGGGAGATCAGCTGCAGACACCGATCGGGGACCTGCGTCTGGCAGAGAAAATCTTCCGGCGCCTTGAGGCGGGCGACGGCGGTGGCCGCCGCGGTGTGATCGTCGGCATCCGTCCCGAGCACTTCGAGGACGCGATGCTGGTGACACTTCCAGCGGCGGGTCACATCTTCAACGCCAGGATTGAGGTCCTCGAGGCGCTCGGATCGGATTCCTACGTTCACTTCAATGTCGACTCGCCGCGCATCTCGTCAAGTGAGCTGGAAGAGCTCGCAGACGAAACGAGCGTTGCTTCTTCAGCTGAGGGAGTTGAGGTCGTCGCTCGCCTCGCTGCGGCCAGCGCCATCAAGCAGAGGCAGGAGGCCCAGCTCTGGGTCGACACGTCTCAGCTCCACCTCTTCGATCAAGAGACCGGCCGAAGCCTGCTGACGCGCGAGAGCTCCAGGCGAGAGGTCCCTGAGTCCTCGACGCTCTCCCGCCGCCGGCTGGTCGCCTAGCGCGTTGATCGCGGACGGATGGTGACCACCCGCGCGGACTTGTGGTCGGGGACAACCGCGCGGATGCGCCGGCTCAAGAGCCCGCTGCGCGAGTTCCTGCGCACCGAGAGCGGCGGCGCGGCAGTGCTGCTCGCAGCGACGGCGGCGGCGCTCGTGTGGGCGAACGTGGACGCCTCTTCCTACGAGCAGCTGTGGGACTCCGTGCTCGCGATCGACCTCGGCGGCAACGGGATCGAGCTGACCCTGCGCGAGTGGGTGAACAGCGGGCTGATGACGTTCTTCTTCTTCGTGCTGGGTCTGGAGGCGCGACGCGAGTTCGACCTCGGCGACCTTCGCGAGCGCGAGCGATTCGTGCTCCCGTTGCTGGCGTCGGTCGGCGGCATGCTCGGCACGGTGGTGATCTTCCTCGCGTTCAACCTCGGGAGCTCGGGCGCGGAGGGCTGGGGCATCGCGATGTCGACCGACACGGCGTTCGCGCTGGGATTGCTCACGCTGTTCGGGCGTCGGGCTCCGGACCGCCTGCGGGCGTTCATGCTCACGGTCGTCATCGCGGACGACTTGCTCGCGCTCGTCGTGATCGCGCTCGTCTACAGCGACTCGATCGACGTCATGCGGCTGATCTGGGCGGCCGGCCTGTTCGCGGTGGCGCTGGTGATGCTGCTCGGGCTCAAGCTGCGGCGCGGGCAACCGTACTTCGTGATCGGCAGCGCGATGTGGGTCGTCGCGCTCGAATCGGGCATCGAGCCGCTGGTGGTGGGCCTCGCGTTTGGGCTGCTGGTGTGGGCCGCGCCCGCCGCCCGCTCGGACCTCGAGCACGCAGGAAAGCGCTTTCGCGAGTTTCGCGAGCAGCCCACGCCCGAGCTCCAGCACATGGCCCGCGAGAGCATCAGGACCGCGATCTCGCCCAACGAGCGCCTGCAGCTCATCTATCACCCATGGACGAGCTACGTGATCGTCCCGCTGTTCGCGCTGGCCAATGCGGGCATCGCGATCGACGGCGACTTCCTCGAGCGGGCGGCGGACTCGCCGATCACGCTCGGTGTTCTCGTCGGCTACGTTGCCGGCAAGCCCCTCGGCATCGTCGGCACGGCGCTGCTCGTCACCTGGCTGTCACGCGGGCGACTGCGACCGACGGCCGGCTGGGGCGCCGTCGCAGGCGCAGGCGCGAGCGCCGGCGTCGGCTTCACCGTCTCGCTGCTCGTCGCCACGCTGGCCTTCGACGGCACACAGCTCGAGGAGGCCAAGGCCGGCATCCTCGCCGCACCCGTCGGCGCGGCAGCGGTCACGTGGCTGGTGTTCCGCACCATCGGACTGCTGTCGCAGCGCCGCCGCATTGCCGCCCTGCTCGGTGGCGCAGAGCCGCTCCTCGACCTCGAGTTCTCAGTCGATCCCGAATCGGACCACATCCGCGGTCCGCTCGACGCACTGGTGACCGTGGTCGAGTACGGCGACTTCGAGTGCCCGTACTGCGGACGGGCGGAGCCCGCTGTCCGCGAGCTGCTCCGCGACTTCGCGGACGTCCGCTACGTATGGCGGCACCTGCCGCTCGAAGACGTGCATCCTCACGCCGAGCTGGCGGCACTGGCCTCGGAGGCCGCGGCCGATCAGGGGGCGTTCTGGAAGATGCACGACCAGCTGCTCGAGCACCAGGACAAGCTGCAAATGGCCGATCTCGTGTCGTATGCCGACCGTCTCGGGCTCGACGTGGTGCGGTTCACCGAGCACCTGCAAGGACACATCGGGGCGAAGCGGATCGCCCGGGACGTAGAGGGCGCGGACCTCAGCGGTGTGTCCGGCACGCCCAGCTTCTTCATCAACGGCCGCCGCCACCACGGCGCCTACGACATCGACACCCTGTCGCGCGCAGTCCGAGCGGCGGGCGCCCGCGCCAAGCTGGCGGCGGCGTAGCGCGGCGACGCTGCGCACCGGCGTCGTTCGGTCAGGTTTCCGGGTCCTCGTCGTCAGCGTCGCCGTAGCGGTCGTCGTCGAGGCCCGGGATCTCTTCCGCGCGGAAGCCCGCGGCATCCCGCCAGATGGCGTCGGTGCCTTGCTGGTCACCGTGCTCGGCGTGCCTGATCAGATCAGCCTCGGCCACGTCGAAGCCCTCCGCTTCGCCCTCGCCGGCTTCGATCAGCGGGGCGATCGCGGGGTCGATGGAGTCGTCGGGGTTCTCGGGCCATCTCGGCATGTCCTCAGACTCCCCCGGCCTTTCGCTGTTGTCGATCGCGAGAGCGAATCGCCTCAGAGCAACGGCGTCTGCTGTTTACCCGTGAGCGTGGTCACTTGTATACGTGCATGCCGAAAAGGAGAGAACATGAGCGTCGAAGAGATCCTCGGAACGCATCGGCGTTCACTCATCGCTGACGTTGCCACGCTCGCCGCGTGTATCGACGAGTGCGCCGCGTGCGCCGCGACGTGCACGATCTGCGCCGATGCATGCCTCGCCGAGCCCGATATTGAAGCGCTGGCTCGCTGCATCCGGCTCTGCCTCGATTGCGCCGACGCGTGCGTTGACGCCGGGCGCATCCTCAGCCGCCAGACCGACCCTGATGCGGACACGCAGCTCACGGCGCTCGAGGCATGCCTGACCGCGTGTCGCGCCTGCGCCGCCGAGTGCGAGCGTCACGCGCATCACCATGAGCACTGCCGTCTGTCCGCCGAGGAGTGCCGCCGTTGCGAGCGCGCCTGCGATGACCTGCTCGCGGCCCTCGGCGGCGCGTGATGGTCAACCGGACGCGTCGCCGATGCGCGCCGACCGGCGTCGTGTCCCACGCTCTCGCATGAACACACCGCAGTCCCGCCTGGTCCGTGAGGCCGTGTTGCGCGAGCTCGACGCTGGCCGCTATGTGCACATACGGCCACAGCGGCTGCCGCCCGAGTGTCTGGACCGTGTCCACGCGCTCGCCGACAAGCACGGCATCGATCGCGACGTCGCGCGCCGGCTGGCCGCCGAACTGCACCGCTACGAGGACGCCGCGTGATGGGCAATGCCCAGGCACCGCGAGCTCGGCCCTGTCGATCCGCAGCTGCGCGCCCGGCGTCGGTCGTCCGGTGGCATGGGTCCAGCGTGATCGCGTATCGGTTGATCGCGAGCTCTGCTTGGCGGTTGACCGGTGCGCGGTCATCCTCGGCTCATGCCAGCGTTTTCACGAGGTTTCAGCGGCCGCCGGGTGGATGTCGATCCCGCGCGCGTGCCGCCGGGTCAGTACGTCACGCGCGACTTTCCGGTGCTGTCTGCCGGACCGACGCCGCGCACGCCGTTGGATGAGTGGAGCTTCACGATCCATGGCGCCGTGGCGGAGCCGGTGTCGTGGCCGTGGGAGGAGTTCGTCGCGCTACCGCGCGAAACGGTCACCGTCGACATCCACTGCGTCACCAAGTGGTCCAAACTCGACAGCACCTGGACCGGGGTGTCGCTCGACACGCTGCTCGAAGGCGTCGACACCGACGCCGCCTATGTCACCGCGTGGTGTGACGGCGGCTATACGACCAACCTGCCGCTCGAGGATCTGACCGGCGGCCGGGCGTGGATCGCTTATGAGTTCGGGGGCGAGCCGCTCGAGCCCGAGCACGGCGGCCCGGCGCGGCTGCTGGTACCGCATCTGTACTTCTGGAAGAGCGCCAAGTGGGTCCGCGGCCTCGAGTTGCGGGAGCAGGACGAGCCCGGCTTCTGGGAGACCTACGGCTACCACAACTACGGCGACCCGTGGAAAGAGCAGCGCTATTGGGGGGACTGATCGTGGCGCCGGCTCGGATCGCGTGGCGGTTCGCCGCCGTCACCGACGTGCGCGTCGAGACGCCCCGCGCCAAGACGCTGGTCCTCGACGTGCCCGGCTGGCCTGGACACATCGCCGGCCAGCACGTCGACGTGCGCCTGACCGCCGAGGACGGCTACCAGGCACAGCGCTCGTACTCGATCGCCTCGGCGCCGGAGGACGGGACGCTCGCGCTGACCGTCGAACGACTCGAGGACGGCGAGGTCTCGCCGTATCTGACCGACGAGCTCGGTCCCGGTGACGAGCTGGAGCTGCGCGGCCCGATCGGCGGGTACTTCGTCTGGCGCAGCCAGGACGGCGGTCCGCTGCTGCTCGTCGCCGGGGGGTCCGGGCTCGTGCCGCTGATGGCGATGGCGCGCCACCGTGCGGCGCACTCGAGCACCGTCGACACGCGGCTGCTGCTGTCCGCGCGGTCCAGCGACGACGTCCTGTACCGCGACGAGCTGGCACGGCTCGCCGCCGCCGACGGGCTCGCCGTGCATCAGACGTTCACGCGCGAGCCGCCCGCCGGCTGGTCCGGCTTCGCGCGCAGGGTCGATGCGGACATGCTCAGCCAGGTCGGCCCGGCACCGTCGCAACGGCCACGGATCTTCATCTGCGGGCCGACGGCCTTTGTCGAGCGAGCCGCCGACCTGCTCGTCGGCCTCGGCCACGACACCGCCGCGATCCACCTCGAGCGATTCGGACCGACCGGAGGATGAGATGAGCGAAGACGCGCGATGGCTGGACGGCAATGCGCTGGGCGGTCTCCTTCAGGAGCTGTTCGGGGCGGAGATGACCGGCGCGCCGCACACCTGCGAGTCGTGTGGCACCGAGCGCCCCGTGGCCGCGCACCGCCTGTACCTCGGCGCCGGAACGGTCCTCCGTTGCCCGCTTTGTGACCAGATCGCACTCGTTGCGGCCGCGCTCCCAGACCGCCATGTAGTGCACCTCACCGGGGCGTGGCGGTTGGAGATGCCGCGCGCCTAGCTTGACCCGACAAAGGAGAATGACAATGGCGTCACCTGCAACCTCAAGTCACCTGCCGGTCCTGGCCGAGCCGCATGCACGGGAGGCGCTCGCTCACGAGCTCGAATCCACGATGCAGGAGCTCGTCGACCTGTCACTCATCGGCAAGCAGCTGCACTGGGCCGTGGTCGGACACGCCTTCCAGTCGGTGCACGAACAACTCGACGAGCTCGTCGCGTCCTGGCGCGATCTCGCCGACGTCGTCGCCGAGCGCGCCGTCGCCCTCGGATACGTCCCGGACGGGCAAGCTCGGGCCATCGCGGCCAGATCACCGCTGTTGCCGGTGGCGGCAGAGGCGACCGAGTTTCGCGCTGTGGTACGGGCGATCACCGACCGGATCGCGCAGACCAGTGAGACCGCGCGCGAGCGAATGGACCGAATCGCCGAACGCGACGCGGTCTCGCAAGACGTGCTGCTCGACGTCGTGCGCGCGCTCGAGCACCAGCAGTGGATGCTCCGCGCGCAGCTCAGCGATCGCACCTGAGCACCATGCCATGCGGCTTCATCGCGACCCGGGCCGGTGAGCGTCGCCGGGCGCCCGACGACGACCGGCTCGGCCTGTCCGCCACCGTCGCGATCGTGGTGGGTGGGATCGTCGGCACCGGCATCTTCGCTCTCCCCGCTGCGATCGCCGACTACGGCTGGCTCAGCGTGCCCGCGTTCGCCGTCGTCGGTGGCGGCTCGCTGGCGCTGGCGCTGACGTTCGCGCGGCTCGTGCGCCGGACCCGGCGCTCGGGCGGCCCCTACGCCTATGCCGACGACGCGTTCGGCCATTTCGCCGGATTCCTCGCCGCTTGGACGTACTGGATCCAGGGGTGGACCGGGCACGCCACGATCGCCGTCGCGGGTGCCGGCTACGCCGAGGCGCTGCTCGGGCTGGGGTCGAGTCGACTCACGACGTTCGCCGTGGCCGGCGCCGTGCTCTGGCTTCCGGCGATCAACAACCTCGTCTCCACCCGGTCGGTGGGGGCGGTGGCCGTTGCCACGACCGTGCTCAAGATCGCCGCCCTTGCGATCGTCGCCGTGGCCGGACTGCTCGCGTTCCACGCCAGCGCCGTCGGCCCGGTGCGGGCGCACGGCGGCTCGTTGACGGCGCTGCCCAGCGCATCCGCCCTGCTGCTCTTCTCGTTCTTGGGCATGGAGGGCGCCGCCGTGGCCACCAACCGCGTGCGTGATCCCGAGCGCAACGTGCCGCGAGCGATCGTCGCCGGCGTTGCGGGCGTGTCGGTGCTCTACCTGGCCGGCACGCTCGCGGTACAGGGCACGGTGCCGCAGGCGCAGCTCGCCCAGTCGGGCGCCCCGTTCGCCGACGCCGCGCAGGCGATCTTCGGCGGCGCGTGGGCGGCGAAAGCGATCGCGGCCGTGGCGCTGATCTCGGCGCTGGGGTCGCTCAACGGCTTCAACCTGGTCAACTCCGAGATGGCGGCGGGCGCCGCGCACGACGGCCTCTTCCCGCGCCCGTTGCGCCGTCGCGTGCGCGGACTGCCTGTGCCGGCACTGGTGCTCAACGCGATCCTCGCCACCGCGCTGATCGCGTTCAACGCGACCGGCGACCCGCTGGCGCTGTTCACCACGCTCGCGCTGTTGAGCACGTTTGTGTACGTCTTCGGCTACGTGCTGTCCGTGGCCGCCGAGCTCTGCCACTCGCTCGCCCGGAGCACCCGCGGCGGCCCGCCGGGAGGGACATTGGCGATCGCTGCGATCGCCCTCGCCATGGTCTTCTCGGTGTGGATGGCGGGCGCGACGGGCGCCGAGGCCGTGCAGCGCGGCACGGTGTTGATCCTGATCGGCATCCCGGTGTACGTGGTCACGCGAAGGACGAACCCGAGCGGACGGCTCGTGGCAGCGGCGGCGGGAGGCACGAGCGGGGGGGAACGATGAGCATTGAAGGGAGCAAGATGGCTGACGATGTCCAGGTGGTGAACCGCCGGTTCGACGCGAGTCAGAACGAGGCGCTCATCGGCATGGCGCGAATGGGCGCGGATGCGTTCGGGTACACGGCGGACCTGCGGATCGACCGCGGCCTCGCCGAGCTCCTTCGCCTGCGAGTGTCACAGCTCAACAACTGCACCTACTGCCTGAACCTGCACTACCAGGCGGCGCGCGAGGCGGACATCCCTCGGGCCAAGATCGACACGCTGACCGCGTGGTGGGAGACTGAGCTTCACTCCGAGGCCGAGCAGGCGGCGCTCCGCTACACCGAGGCGCTCACCCGCGCCGCCGACACCGATCGGGACGCGGCGTTCCAGCGTTTCCACGACGCGCTCGTCGAGCACTTCGGCCCGGAGGAGATGCTGGAGATCGTCGGCGTCGTCGTCAACATGAACGTCTGGACCCGGATCAAGCTTGCCGAGGGCGCGATGCCGGGCCCGGCGGACTGAGCAGCTTCCGCAGCTGTCTCCTCCCGGGAGGCGATGCGCCGTCCGCCGTTCCCCACGCTTGCCGCTGCGCCGTAGAAGCTCCTCCGGCCGCGTCGTTCGACGTCACCGTCGAGGTCGATCGACTTCGTGCGCCGCCGTGAGCGGCGACCTCAGGCCCCCGACCTCATCCGGTGGGCAAGGTACTCGGCGTCGTCTTCACCCAGCCCAGGAGCGCCGAGCCTCGGGTCTGTTGCCAGGTCAGCCTGAGGAACCACAGGCCCGGCCAGCCGGGTGACAGCGCGCTGGTGGACCGGGCGTCCCCGGTTGTCGGGCACCGGCACGTCGATCCACGCGTGATCGGTCCGGAAACCCGTCACCCAGATCACCGTGCCACCTCGAGTGCCCCACCGTCGGCGAACCGCACCGTCGCATCGCCGGCGTCCACCACGCGGCCGTGGAGCTGCACGCCATGCTGCCGGCGGAGCGTCCGGGGGCTCGAGCCCACGAGCGTCTCCCGCCCGGCCACGGTCACGTGGAGGGCGGCGGCGGCTCCACGGTGGGGGCTGATGAACAACTGGCCGGAGTCACAACAGGTGCCAGCTCTCGAACGATGCGGCTTCCCGATCACAGCGGTCGGGGCGCATGACGATCCTGCCGGCGCATGACGACAGAGCGGACTCACATAAGCACGACACCTGGTACGGGGTCGACGCGCGTCGCGCGAGAGCCAAGCGCGATTCCGGTGCCGGGCGTGCGGGGTGGTCGGACAACGCCGACGCCAACTCCGCCCGTGTGAATCCTCGCCCGCAGATTAGAGCGAACCGCCGGGGGACCCTCGGCGGCTGCGCGTGGCGAGATGGTGCAGCCCGTCCGTGCCCGGCGCGGCCCGCAAGCTGCGCGACCAGCTCCCCGGCATCGTCGACCAGGCACACGTCCTGTCGACGTCGACTTAGATCCAATCCAGCGTGCAACATGAGGGTGGGCCTCCTCGATGACACGCTGAGCGTTCCACCGAGGAGGCCCTCGTTCATTGCAGTCCCAAGCGCCGCGTTAGGCGGCGGTCTCGCGGTGCGGCAGCTTCCAGCCGGGCCGCGGGTAGTGGCAGGTGTAGCCGTTGGGGTAGTGCTGCAGGTAGTCCTGGTGCTCGGGCTCGGCCTCCCAGAACGGGACGGCGTCGCTGATCTCGGTCACGACCTTGCCGGGCCACAGGCCCGAGGCCTCGACGTCGGCGATCGTGTCCTCCGCGACCCGGCGCTGCTCGTCGCTCGTGGCGAAGATCTCGGAGCGGTAGCTGCTGCCGATGTCGTTGCCCTGGCGATCCTTGGTCGACGGATCGTGGATCTGAAAGAAGAACTCCAGGATGTCCCGGTACGAGATCCGCTCCGGATCGAAGACGATCTCGACCGCCTCGGCGTGGCCCGGGTGGTTGCGGTAGGTCGGGTGGTCGTTCTCCCCGCCGGTGTAGCCGACCCGGGTGGAGATGACCCCATCGCGGTGGCGCAGCAGCTCCTGGACGCCCCAGAAGCAGCCGCCCGCGAGAATGGCGGTCTCGGTCGTCTCGCTCATTCGCGTGTCCTTTCTCCGTAGTTCCGTTCCGGCCCAGCCGGGATAGGCACCCCGTCGGAAGCTGAGCTCATGACGATCTTCTTTCGCACGACCAGACCGGCTTTGGCTTGTGGACATCCGGGATTACGACGGCGCCAGAGGCGTCGGCGAACACGTAGTGGCCGGCATCACCGCTACGCGGTCGAGGACGACCGGCACGTTTGCCTGAAGCTCCGCCTCATAGACCCAGTAGAGCGGGGAGGCCGCCGTATTCGCCGCGAACGCCACGAGCGCGATCGCCGCCGCGACCCAGAACGCCCCTCTCGGCAGCGTCCGCCGCTCTGCGACCACGGTGGCCAGCGTGCGGAGCCCGGTTCGATCTCGGCGTCGGGTGGACATGGAAACAGCGGCACGGGCGCGCCTCGCCGCTGATCCGGCGAGGCGCCCCGAGTCGCGCTCAGGTGACCGCGATCCCCTCCATGCCGTTGGATCCGTCGAAGGCCGGCAGCCCATGCACCGTCGCGATCCGGGTGAGCGTGCCATCGGATGCGACGGTGTAGACGCCGAGATCGCCCGCGAGTCCGTTGAGCTCGAACACCTGGCGTCCGCCGGGCGCGGCCGCGAGGTCGATCGGGCCTGCGTCCGTCGTCGCGCTGACGCCGTCGGCGTGCAGCAGCTCGAGCTGTCCGTCCGGCGCCTCTGCGTAGCCGGTGATCGTGTCGCTGGCGGTGTTGGTCACGTAGACGTAGCCGCGCGCGCGCGCGACCCAGCATGGTGCCTTCTGGCCGTTGGCGGCCGGCGCGCCGGTCGCGGACAGTGCACCGGACGGGAGCACGCGGTACGTGTTCGCGAACCCGCTGGCGTCTACGAGCACCACTCGACCCAGCGGGTCGAACTCGAACGCGAACGGGACCGGGCCTGTGGCGGTGGTCGCCGGAGCGAAGGCGGGCCGGCCGTCGGGCCGCAGCGCGAACGCGTCCACCATGCCGTTCTCCTTGTCGGTGACGAGCACGTGCGAGGCGTCGGGGGTGAAGCCGATCTGAGACGGTGAGCGGAGGAAGAACGGCGGCGTGGCGTTCCCGAGACCGAGCGAGCGCACCGAACCTGCGATCGGCGTAAGCCGGCCGTGGTCGTTGCGATAGCCGCTGATCGTCCCGTCGCCGCCGGCGTTGAGGACGAAGACGAGCGCGTGGTGGATCGCGACGCTGGTCGGGAAGCGCCCGCCAGAGCCGATGACCTGCAACAGACGCAGGCTGGTGCCCCGAACGGCGAACACGGAGACGGTGTCGCTTCCGGCGTTGACGGCGTACAGCAGGTGGTGGCGGCGGTCGACCGTCAACGAGCCTTGCGACGAGAGCGGGTCCGTCGGCACGCCGGGCTCCGTGCCCCCGCGACCAAGCGTCGAGTAGCGGCCGGCCGGCGTGAGGGCGCCGTCGGCGGAGCGGGCATAGGCGAGGATCGCGTTCCCGGAGATGTCGTTGGTCTGGACGAACACCGCTCCTACGCTGCCATGCGGCTCGCCGGCGAGCGCAGCTGATGCGGTGGCGGCCCCGGCGATGGTCAGCGCGGCCGTGAGCGCCGCCAACCACGCGAGCGCAGTGCGCCGCAGACGTGTCAGTACTTGCATTGCTTCTCCTTGTCGGTCGGTCGACCGCCACTCGCTCAGCGCAGAGCGGCGTCGCACCGGTGGTTCAGAGTGAGTGGCGCCTCAGCGTGCGAGGCGCCCTTGCTTCTCCCGCAGCACGCTGGAGACCAGTCGTGCCGAGGATCCCGTGGCCGGACCCACCAGCTCCGGTGCAGCGTCGAGCTATAGAGGGTCTGGATCTATTGCGTGTTGACGATCCCGTGATGAGGATCGCCTCGAATGGCGATGCCGTACGCGGGCCCGAGCACGACTGCCCCGGCGGGGTTCGGCCGGCGACCGAGAATCGTGGTCAGAAGAGGGGCGCCCACGAAGCCGAGGATCTGCGAGTTCCCCATGCGGCGGACGATGCCACGGAGCACCGGGATGAGATGGAAGCTGCCGTGGAAGTGGTTCACGCCGAAGTCGACGCTCCAGATGCCCTCTGGCGGTGTCCACAGCGGCTGGCGGATGCCGGGCACCGGCGTCGGGCTCGGGCGATCGCGGCAACGACCATCTGTCATGCGGCCACGATGAAGCCGGCGGCGATCGCGGCGAACGCCCCCCGCCTGTAGGACCTCCGTTGTGGCAACGCTCGCTCGCGGCGCCTGCCAGTGGACTTGCTCGTGGGCGTGGGTCTCCATCGCAACAGCTCCGATCGGATTGCGCGTCTTTCGCACGGGGCTTCGACGCGATCACCAATCAAAGCCGAAGACTGGGCTCGCTCGACAGCGGTCGACGATCGCGCGATCGGCGCGGCGTCTCAGCACAATCGGCGACGTCGGCGTCAAGCGGTCCAGCCGTGGGCCGGCGGCGGATCGGTGCCGAGGTGCCGGGCGCGGCGTCGTAGCCGCTCGCGCGGCGTCTTGTGCCTGAGTGCGTTGACCTTCTCGGACCAGGCGTCGAGCTGGTCCTGGAAGTCGAGCTCGTTCGCGAAGACGCGGCCGAGCTCGAAGTTCGTCTCGACGTAGCCGTGCAGGCGCTCGACCGCCCCTTTGGCCTGTGGATCGGCCGGCTCGCAGAAATGCCAATCGACCCGTAGCTGACCTCAGAAGGCGGCAAACGCACGTCTGACCTCGCGCAGGTAGTCATCGACGACCGTCTTGGACGCGGTGCAGCCCAGCGGCTCGAGCAGCTCGCGGATCCGGCCCCCCGGCAGACTCGGGTCCGCGGCCAGCAGCCGGTGAATGTCCTCTTTGAACGGATCCAGCTTCGAGCCCGCCGGCGCGCGGCGATAGACCGGGGCTCCGCGCTGGTGATCGCGCGCCGGAGCGCGAGCCATCGCGTCCACGCACACCATCCTGCGAACGGATCCCGTGATCACAAGCGGCCCCGACGATCAGCGATACGCGCTGGGGCTGGCGAGCGTCGTCGGGGGCCGGCCATCCGGAGCGGCGCGAGGGCGTGGCGCGCTCGGAGGTCACCGCGCTACTTCATGTGTCGTCCAGGAGGCTGGCGGGCTAGTCGCTGGCCCGGGCGAGGACGGCTTCGTAGGTAACCACGTCACGGGCGAGCCCCGTGAGCCAGCGTCGTGTATCGGCCGTCGAATCGCGTGCCCCGGCCCAGCTCGGCGAAGCTCAGCCCGACGATCTCATCGCCCTCGACAATCCAAAGCAGGTCGTAACAAGCTCGATAGGTCGGGGGCCAGAACGAGCAGAACCGTCCATCCTCGTCGACGTACCACCTGCCCTGCGTGGGACGACCGTCCGCCTCGATGTAGCTCGTGTCCCCGCTTGCATTGAACGTCTGCGTCGCCCCGTCGTGGAAGAGCAGCTCGCCGGCCGTCACTGCTCGCGGGATCAGCGAGGCGGCAACCGAATCGCCGTCAACGACCTCGACATCCTCCAGACCTTGCACAGGAATCACCCAGCGGAGCCGATCCCAGCGTCGCTCGGAGCCGGCGTCGTCGTGAGCAAGCCGGCGTCTCGTGCAGCGCCGATCACCTTGGCGACGCGTGCGAGCCGAACACCCTGCGCGCGCGCAACGACGAGCGTGTCCTTGTCCGGTCCGCCGGTGTGGTGGTCGCTCGTGAAGGACGCGCCGTAAGGGTTCCCGCCACCGTTGAAGACCTCGTGCACCGTGTACCCCAGTGGAACGATGATCGCCCCCCAGTGGTACAGGGTGTTGTTGAGGGCGAGAATCGTCGACTCCTGCCCGCCGTGCTCGGTCTGCGAGGACGTGAACGCCGTCGCGACCTTGTCGACCAGCCTCCCCTGCTGCCAGAGCTCTCCGGCAAGGTCGAGGAACAGCTTCAGCTGCGCCGAGACGTTGCCGAACCGGGTGGGCGTCCCAAAGGCGATGCCGTCGGCCCACTCGATGTCCTCGAGCCGCGCATCAGGCTCATCCTCGATCTCGGAGCGGTGCTGGCCCCAGTGCTGCTTCGCGGAGATCAGCAGCTCCTGGTTCAGCTCCGCGACGTGGCGAAGCCGAACCTCGGCGCCTTCCGACGCCGCTCCCTCCGCCGCGGCGCGAGCGAGCGCGTGCACGTTGCCGCGGGCGCTGTAGTAGACGACCGCGATGCGAGCAGGGCGTTCGGTGGGAGGGCTGGTCATCGTCTCAACGGTGACGACCCGCGTCGCGATGGCAATCGGCACGTGTGATTTTGCCATCGCCCAACGCGATCGCCGTGACCTCATCCACCCGACACCATCAACCGAGCCATGACCTTCGCTCCGCGAAACAGCTCTCGCGCGCCGCTGGAGGAGGATGCTACGCATCGGTTGCCTGTCCTCTGCCGCGCCCCAGAACTGGTCGGCGTCGATCTGTGGTTCAACACGCCGGGCGGCGAGCCCCTGAGGCTCGCCGCCCTTCGCGACCGCGTCGTCCTACTCGAGTTCTGGACCTTCGCGTGCGTGAACTGCCAACGCACCCTCCCATTCCTGCGTCAGATCCACCGTCAATACCAGCCCGACTTCACGGTCGTCGGCGTCCACAGTCCCGAGTTCGCATTCGAGCGGTCCGTTGAGAACGTCGAGCGTGCCGTGCAAGAGGACGGGCTCGAGTATCCCGTCGGACTGGACAACGAATTCGTCGCTTGGAACGCGTACGGGAACCGGTACTGGCCGACCATGTACCTCATCGATCGCGCCGGCCAGATTCGCTACACGCAGATCGGTGAGGGTAACTACAGTCGTACTGAAGCCGCCATTCGCACGTTGCTCGCCGAGGCCGTCTGCCCCGCAGCCTAGACAAGAGCAGCCTCTTGACGAAGTTCGATGGCTTCGAACCTCAGGTGCAGAAATTGGTTTCGGCGTCTCGAGGCGGAGCGGCCACAGCATCGTCCGGTCCACCCGTTCCAGCGTGCTCACTCCCGCTCGGGCACCCCGGCTATGGGCCTCGGCGCATCTCCGCTGAGCTCGCGCGGGCGAGATGGGTGGGATCCGGATCTCCGAGCACGGCGTCTGGCGCGGGCTACGGCGCGGTCGGGCACAACACGCGCAGCAAGCGCCTGGCGCTGATCGCGCGTCACCGCGGCCCCTACGAACGCAAGCCCGACCTGCCGCCGCCTGAGCGCCACTCGACGCCAGCGAGCCGGGCGAGAAGGTCCAGCTCGACTGCTTCTTCGTCGGCCGCCTGTCGGGCACCCAAGGCACCGTCTGGCAAGACACCGCAATCGGCGTCGCTTCCCGTTCTGCTGGGCCGAGCTGCACACCTCCGAACGCAACCCGCGCGCACGCCACACACACGAGCTCGTGCACCGCGTCGCGGCCGAGCTCGCCGCCGCCGGCTGGCACCTGCAGCAAGTCACCACCGACAACGGCTCGGAGTTCCGCGAAGGCGTTCGGCGCCGCCGTCGAACGCCTCGGCGCCCACCAACGCTTCATCCGCGCCGGGCGCCCCAACTTCAACGGCTGCGTCGAACGCGTCGAACTGACCATCCTCGAAGAATGCTGGCGGCCGGCGTTTGCCCGCTCACTGATCCCCAAGAGCACCGCGCTCGCCCACGACCTCGCCGAATACCTCGACGAGTACAACCACGACCGCGCCCACACGGACGTCTCACCCAAGGACGCGCGCCCGCAGACATCGCCTACGGCGCACGCAAATGACCACCGTCAGATGACGACCTGTCGCTCCACCTCCGGGTTAGGACGGGCTAGACGCCGTAGGCGCCAGGGCGGTTCGCGATGTCGGGGCGCTCGAGGTAGAAGTCGGCCACCCGCTGTGCGGCGGGTGGTCGCGCGGTGGCGGGCCAGGTTTCGTCGATCGCTCGGAGAATCAACCGACGGTCGGCGAGGCTGTCGTGTTGGTCGAGCAACTCCAGCATCTTCCGCCTGAGCGGGCTGCGGTCGGCCTCGCCAAGCGTCCAGAAGAACGAAGACAGCAGCAGCGCGCGGCTCTGCTTCGCGCGGGCCGTCAACGAGTGCTCGGCCTCCGGCGCACGCGGGTGGGTGAGTCCTCGAGAATGACGCCGTGCGCCGCCAGTTGGTCTCTAATGCGATCCGCGTCGGCGAACCGCCTGTTGCGCCGGTGCTCTTCGCGCATCCGGCGGATGATCTTGTCGTCCACGTCGGTGATGTTCTGCACGTACGTGACCTGCTTGGCGCGCCCGACAGGACCCGGGAAGCCACGCTCGTAGTAGTGAGCCGGCGGGAGCCGCGACGGATCGACGTCGTCGCGGCGGCGCCCGCCGAAGCCACGGGAGATCGGAGTCATGCGTCAACGATTCTTTACGGACGAACGCGGATGATCGTCTGCCCGCTGATCCGCTCGGTCGGATTGAAGGCGGCGACGGCATCGTCGAGGGTCGCGACGCTGCCGATGTTCGTCCGCAGCCGTCCGTCCCGCACCCGCTGGACAATCTCACCCAGTTGGGCGCGATCGGACTCGACAACGAAGTCGATCGCCAGGCCATCGGCAGGCCGCGCCTCGGCCGGCCCGGCGATGGTCACCAGCGTCCCTCCAGGTCGGATCACGCCTGCGGACCGCTTCTGGATGTCCCCGCCGATGACGTCGAACACCAAGTCGACGCCGCCGACGTCTTCCAGAGCGTCGTTCTCCAGATCGACGAACTCCAGCGCGCCGAAGTCGAGCGCTGTCTGACGGTCGGCAGCGCGTCCGGTGCCGATGACGTAAGCGCCGAACTCACGTGCGAGTTGCGTCACCATCGAACCGACTGAGCCGGCCGCGCCGTGCACGAGGACGCTCTGCCCCGCCTGAAGACGGCTATGCTCGAACAGGCCCTGCCACGCAGTCAAACCCGGCATCGGCAGGCTCGCGCCCACCGTGAAGTCGACGTCGCCCGGCAGCGGCGCGAGGTTGCGTGCCTCGATCGCCACATACTCCGCCAGCCCGCCGCCGCGATGCGAGTCCGTGAGGCCGAAGACCCGCTGTCCCACCGACAGCCCCGTCGTGCCGTAGCCGAGAGCGGTGACCACTCCCGCCAGCTCCTGCCCGGGAATCGATGGCGTCCGGTCCCGGCCGAGGCGATCGGTCCAGGTCGAGGGCCATGTCAGCTCGCCCGAGGTGAATCCCGACGCATGAACCTGAACGACGACCTCGTTTAGCGCCGGTTCCGGCTCGGGCCGCTCCGCCAGCGTCATCCCGGCCGTTCCCGCGGCCTCGTCCGTCACCACAATCGCCTTCATCCGGCGCCTCCCTATGCCCTCATCCGGCCGCTCGCCGATCGTGGCTCCTTGGGCCGGGCCTTCGTAGGGATCGTTCAACAGTGGCATGCGACTCCGTCCTTTGCTGAGCTGATGGGTACTCGAGCGCTTCGGATCCGACGCTAATCGGTTGCTCGAACGCCTCAAATGCGATGGGCGATCGCTCGATAGCACCCCTGTTATCGGGTCCGGCGCGGTAGGGGCTCGGCGGTTGGCCGCGGTATGGCGGCCGTGTGGTTCCGATACGAAACGGTGATCGACTCAGCGCCACCCATTGTTGCGGTTAATCGTGGACCCGATCGGAGGAGCCACAGATAACCACGACGGAGAACCCGGCGAGCCTTTCCAACTTCGAGAAATGTCACCGACAGCTCGCGCGGTGACTGGCAGCTAGCGGGGCGTGTGGCAAAATTAGGCGGTTGCGGCCGTGAGTAACGAGGCGGAACACTGCGAGCAGCCCGCCGATCGCGCCCGGCCCGACGGCGCCGAGTCTCCGCGGCACGGTGCGACACCCTACGGTTCGGTCGAGTGCGGCTGGACCGTCTGGGCGTCAGCTCGTAGATTCCCGTTCACCTGGCTGCTGGCCACCCGCGGCACGCCGAGGCGCTCGGAAAGGTGATCGCCGATGCGCAGCGCGTTGGCGATCGTCGTCAGCCCCGGGTTGACGGCGCTCGAGGATGGGAAGAAGCTGGCGTCGACGACGTACAGGTTGTCGAGATCGTGCGCCTTGCAGTTGAGGTCGAGCGCCGAGCGCTTGGGATCGACGCCGAATCGCACCGTCCCGCAGTTATGGGCGATGCCGGCGAGCGGGATCTGCTGGCTTAGGACTGACCACCGCGGAATCGGCGTGCGGCGGCAGCCGAGGGGCCCGAGGAGGTCCTTGAGCTTCGCCAAGAGCTGCTTGTGCGGTCCGGTGTTGTGGTAGATCTTGGCGAGGTGGATGTTCCCCTGGCGGTCGACCGTGACGCGGTTGCTCGGGTCGGGCAGGTCTTCGGTGGTCAGCCAGAAGTCGAGCGCGTGCTTGGCGATGTAGTCGAGCGCGAGCCCCGGCGCGAACTTCGGCGCGCCGGTGCGCAGGATGCCTCGGTCTGACTTGCCGAGCATCTGGATGTGCCCGAGCGGGAACTCTGAGTCATCCGCCCCCCAGTAGTAGTCGTTGAGACCGAGCGTCTTCTGGAACCTGGTCTCGTTCGGCGTTCGGGAGATCGCGATCACGGCGGAGTTCAGGTGCGCCATGTAGTGCCGACCGACGACGTCTGAGGAGTTCGCCAACCCGTTGGGGTGACGGTCGCCCGCCGAGCGCAACAGCAGCGCGGCCGAGTTGACCGCCCCGCACGAGACCACCACGATGTCGGCGCTGTAGGCCTCCTCGGCGCCCCTGCGCTCGACGACGACCCGCTTGACCGAGCGTCCGGAGGAGTCCGGCTCAAGCCGCGTGACCCGTGCGTGCGTTCGCAGCGAGACGTTGGGGTGCTCAAGGGCTGGGCGCACGCAGAGGACGTGCGCGTCGGCCTTTCCGTCTGTCAGGCAGGGGAAGCCGTCGAAGCGGTTGCAGCGAATGCAGCGCCCGGCTTCGGGGTCGGACTCGTCGAGGTCGATCCCGACGGGCAGGTGGAACGGCCGGTGCCCGGCCCGCACCAGATCGTCGTGCAGTTGCTGGATCCGCGGCTCGTGCGAGACGGCGGGGAAGGGGAATGGGCCTGAGCGCGGCGGCTCGGTCGGGTCCTCGCCGGCCTGGCCGTGGACGAGGTAGAGTCGCTCGGCCTGGGTGTAGTACGGCTCGAGATCGGCGTAGGTAATTGGCCAGGCGGGGGAGACGCCGCCGTGGTGCTGGACCTCCTCGAAGTCGCGTTCACGAAGGCGCAACAGGACGCCGGCGTAGACCTTTGTGTTGCCGCCGACGAAGTACTGGGCGTGTGGGCGAAACGCGACGCCGTGCTTGTCATACCAGCGCTCGGTTGTCACGTACCGCTCGCGGCCGAAGACCTCTTCAGACTCCCAGTTCTCGAGCTCCCGCGGGAGGTAGCCGCCGCGCTCGAGCAGGAGGATCTTCTTGCCGGACGGCGCGAGGCGGTGCGCGAGCGTGCCGCCGCCCGCGCCGCTGCCGATGATGATCACGTCGTAGTGCTCCATCGCTCCCCCTAGACCAGCGCGATCGGTGAGGTCCACGCGCCGCTCGCGCCGCGCAGCTTGGGGTGGGTGAGGATCAGCGCGAACTCGCGCACCCCGTCGCGCGCGAGCGCCGCAGTGTCGAGGTTCTCGACGATGAACACGCCGTGGCGGGCGTTGAGGAACTGTGGGACCTCGAACGGCCGGTCCGGGGCCTCGGCCGGGAGCGGGCCGCAGCTCCAGGTGTCGCAGCCCGTGAGCGCCACTCCCCGCTGCACCAGCCAATTGGCGAGCTCCATGCCAGGGCCTGGCTCGCCGGACAGGTAGGTGTCCGCGTCGTACCAGTGCTCGCCCCAGCCGGTGTGAAACAGCACCGCGTCGCCCGGCGCCGGATCGATGTCCGGGACGCCGATCACCTCTCCGGGATCAAGCGGGGCGACGTCCACGAGCCACCCGCGGGTCACGATCTGGGGCACCGTCTCGACGCCGAGCCGCTTCGCCCCCGCGGTGCCCGCGAGCTCGGCGACGCTCCAGCCGTTGTAGCCGCGATCGCCGATCTGCAGATGACAGAGGGCGTCGAGATGGGTGCCGAGCTGCTGGGTGCAGGCGATCTGCTCGGTGATCCAGTTGACGCGGTTTGTGCCCAGGCCGCCGCCGTTAGCGTGATGTGCGGTGGTGACGAGCGTCTGGCGGAAGTAGCGCCCCGGAAACACGGGCGCGCGCTCGTCGACCACCCGCCCCAGGTCGTACAGACGCCCCGCACGCACGAGCCGCAGCGCTTGCACGCGGGTGGCGTCGGTGATGTGGTTGAGCATCCCGAGCTGGTCGTCAGGTCCGAACGGCGACGGCCACCAGGCGGTGGCCTCGTCGCTCACTCGGACGACCACGGCTCGCGGAAGTCCGCGTACAGGGTCAAACCGCCGTCGACGAAGATCGTCTGCCCGGTGATGTAGGCGGCGTCGTCGGAGGCCAGGAACGCGCACACCCCGGCCATCTCGTCCGCCGTGCCCGCGCGGCCCAGCGGGATGTGGCTCGAGACGATGTCCCTCTTGATGGGATCGTCCGTCCAGGCGCGGTTGATCGGGGTGATGGTGGCGCCGGGGCCGACGCCGTTGACGCGGATCGCGCGACGCGCGTATTCGAGCGCGAGCGTCCGGGTCATGTTGCCCATCCCGCCCTTGCTGATGCTGTAGCTCAGATAGTTCGGCTTGGGGATGAGCTCGTGGACGCTCGAGACGTTGATCACGACACCGGCCTTCTCGTCGGCGAGGAATCGTTTGATCGCCTCGCGGGCGCACAGGAACGAGCCGCGCAGGTCGACCGCAAGGACCTGGTCCAGCTCGTCGCCGGCGAGCTGCTCGGACGGTCGTGAGATCTGGATGCCGGCGTTGTTGATCAGGATGTCGAGGCCGCCGAGGCGCTCGCCGGCCTCGCGGACCATGCGCACGACGTCCTCCTCGGAGGAGACGTCGCCCTGGACGAGGACGTCGCGGACCCCGTGCTGGCGCACCTTCCGCAGGCAGGTGTGCACCTGCTCCTCGGCCCGGGCCGCCTCGTCGGGCGTGGTGAGGTAGTTGATCGCGACGTTGGCGCCGTGCTCGGCGAACCGCACGGCGGTCGCCTGGCCGATCCCCGAGGTGCCGCCGGTCACCAGGACGTTCTTGCCCAGCAGGCCCGGCATTCCCCGGCGGCGAAGCCGGGGGTCAACGGCGGGCGCGGTCGGCGGCATCCGCTCCTCTTGGTGAGCAGCGCTGGGCGACTTGCTCACCGCCGCCCTCCCAGCGCGGACCGTGCGGCCTCGAGCGCGACGCCGAACACGAGATGCGACGTCGACTCCCACGCGACCGCGGCCGGGGACAGCCGCCACGGGGGGCGCTGGATGCCGAGCGCGGGGAGAAGAGAGCCATGGGTGCCCGCGTAGATCGCGACCCCCGCGAGTGCGCCCCGGGCCCGGCTCGCCGCCGGCCAGCGGCTCGCGGCAGCGCTATACGCCACACCGAGACCCGCGCCCGTGCCGTAGTGGATCACCTGCTGGGCGCGAAGCCGCTGCGGCACCGTAAGCCGGCGGCCGAGCGCACCGGTCGCGCGGGCGACGAGGACCGCGGGAGGCATGTTCTCGGGATGCCCGCTCGGATCGGCGCCCACCTCCTGCTTCTGGATCGCGGAGGGCGGCAGAATCGCCTCGGCGAGCGCCTGCAGGCGCGGCTCGGTAACCGCCTTGACCCACGACGCCACAAGACCGATGACCACACCGTTCGCTGCCATCAGCGGAACGTAAGCGGGCAGCGGCGGGCGCTCAAACACGATCGCCTATGAGCCGGTAATGAGCGGCTATGGGCCGCGCCAGCCTGTGCCCACCCGGCCGGCCGGACGAGCTACCGCTCGCGCGATCAGCCGGAGGAGCCGGACTTCGTGGCTCGTGCCAGGAGCGCCTCCGGCGCGCTGTTTCGGTCAGCTGGCCCCGCGATCGGAATCTCGACCTCGATGACCGTTCCGCTTCCGGTCTGGCTCTCGAGCCGGATCCTGCCTCCGAGCGCTTCGATTCGATCCCTGAGCCCGGTCAGTCCCGACCCCCGCCTCGGATCGGCTCCGCCGACGCCGTCATCGCGAATCGAGAGGAGGAGCACGTCATCCTCGATGCTGAGGGAGACCCGCACGCGCGTGGCGTTCGCGTGCTTTGACGCGTTGGTCAGCGCTTCGGAAACGGTGTAGTAGGCGGCGACCTCGACTTGGTCGGGGAGCCGGTCCTCGAAGGGTACGTCGAGCTCGACGCGAACGGCGGAGCGACGTCCGAGTGCTTTGAGCGCCGGCGAGAGACCGCCCGCGGTAAGTTCGGCTGGATGGATGCCTTGTGACAGCTCGCGGAGCCCGTCAACCGCCGTCTTCAGCCCCTCCGCGACGCGGCTGACCTCGGCGCGCAGCTCGTCGGATCCAACCGGAACCTTGGCCTCGGCCCTTCGAAGCGCAACGGCAAGCGTGACGAGCCGTTGTTGCGCCCCGTCGTGCAGGTCGCGCTCGATCCGACGGCGCGCGTCGTCGCCGGCCGCGACGATGCGCGCACGCGACGCGGCGAGCTCTGCTCGGCTGTCGGCGTTAGCGATCGCGGTGCCCAGGAGCTCAGCGAACTTCTCGAGACGCTTCTCCGCGTCGGCGGGGAGCCGTTTGTTCACGTCGGTTACCGTCACAAAGCCCCATTGCTTCCCCTCGACAACGATCGGGGCGCCGACATTTGAGACGCCGCCGATCTCGCGAAGCACGTCAGCCATGGGGCCGGAGACGTGTTCGAGCTCGCTCCGCTCAAGCCGCGCGGGGCGACCGGTCCGGTAGACCCTGGTCGATGCCATGTAGTCCTCGAACTCCCAGCGCGACCCGATCGAGATCCCTCGGATGCCGTCGCTTACACCAACAACGACCATCGCCGACCCATCGGGTTCGAAGCGCCCCACGCACGCTTGCGGGGAGCCGAACAGTTGCGCCATTTCGTTGGTAACTGCGGAGAAGATCTCCTCGGGGCTGACGCCGCGGGCCACCAGCGTGGCCACCCGCCGCAGCGCCGCCTGCTCGTCGGCCAGCTCGCCGGCTCGCGCCTCCGACGCTGCCAGTTCGGCGCGCGCCTCGTAGTTCGCGATTGCCGTCGCAATGAGGTCGATGAAGTCGCGGAGGCGATTCTCAGTGCCAGCGGGAAGCACCGTTCCTACCCGCGAGAAGACGCACATCTTGCCCCAAACGGCTCCATTGACGACGATGGGACCCGCACAACCGGAACCGAGTTCCGCCGCCCGCGCAACCTCGCCGACCGTTCCCGGAGATGTCGATAAGTCGTCGACTCGCGCCGGCTCGTGCGTGTCCAAGACCAGAGCAGTGAGGGTTCCAGGATCTGGTGGCATCGGCGTACCGACGCCGAGGAATTGCTCCGCGACCCCGAGGTCGGGCCCAAATGCCTCACCGACCGTGACTGCCGTTCCGTCGGGCTCGTAGCGCGTGACGATCACACCGGGCACATCCAAGACAGATGCAACCTCTCGGGCGACGATCGAGAAGAGCTGTTCTGCCGGAGGCGATTCCTGCGCAACCATGGTCGCGACCCGACGCAGGGCCGTCTGCTCGCTCGCGAGCTGTGCGAGTTGCTCGCGGGCCTGGCTGTCGGCGATTGCGGTTGCGACGAGATCGGTGAATCGGGCGAGACGCTGCTCGGTGCCCTCGGGGGTCGGCTTCCCCGGGCGGGCGCCGGCTGTCATGAATCCCCAGATTGAGCCTTCGACGACGATCGGGACGCCGACCGCCGAGATCAGCCCGCCGTCCCTCAAGGCGGCGCCCAGCGGTCCCGGCATCGTCGTGTAGTCCTGATTCCGCGCCGGGTGCCCGGTCGCGAGGATCTTCCCGGCCAGGCCCTCGTCCTCGACAGGCCAACGACTCCCGACCGTGAAATTCGTCTCGCCGGCGATGGACACCATCGTGAACATCCGGTCAGGCTCGTAACGCTGCAGGGCCACGACAGGTACATCGAGGACTTCAGTGGCCTCCCTGGTGACGGCGGCGAACAGTTCGTTGGAGCTCGTGCCCGTGGCGACAAGTGTCGCGACTCGGCGCAGGGCGGCTTGCTCTTCGGCGAGGGCGCGAGCACGCGCCTCGGAGGCGGCGAGTTCGGCGCGGCTCTGGGTATTCGCGATCGCGGTGGCCACCAGCTCGGTGAACTTCTCAACCCGCGTCTCCGCGTTCGCGGGCGGTTGGTCATCCCCTCTCCAGCTTGCGCCGATCATGCCCCAAAGCGCGCCGTCGACGACGATCGGCGCCCCGACCGTGGCGTTGACGTTGTCGCGACGGAGTACCTCGGCGATGCTGCCGCTCCCCGCCTCCGCGAAATTGAGTCGCGCCGAGCGTCCCGTGCGCAGGATGCGCGCATTCACGCTGTCGCCGTCGAGCGGCAGACGCACTTCGGTGCGGAGGACCTCAGGGCTTTGGCCGCGAATCGCGAGGACCGAGATCTCCTGCTCATTCTCGTAGCGGGCCAAGCCGGTCTGGGCGGCTCCGAGCAGCTGGCCCACCTCGGCGATGACGGCGTCGAATACCTCAGCGGGCGCGGCTCCCTCGGCGACGAGCGTCGCGACTCGCCGTAGCGCCGCCTGCTCCTCCACGAGCCTTGACCGCTCGTCACGCGCTTCCGCGTTGGCAATCGCTGTCGCGACCAACTCGGTGAACTCACCGATCCGCGAGTCGGTCTCTCGCGGAAGAGGCGTGCTCTGACTCGTGACCGCGATCAGCGTGCCCCAGAGCCGCCCTTCGACGACGATCGGAGTGGCGACGCTCGACCGAATGCCCAGGGCGCTCGCCATTGCGGCGACCGGGCCCGTGGCCTCAGCCCAATCGTCGAGGCGGGCGGCCTCGCTCGTTCGAAACACCGCAGTGACCACGTTCTCGCCCTCCAGCGCGAAGCGCGTGCCGAGCGGAGGCGGGTCCCACGGGGTGTCTGACTGCGCGACGAGCGTGGCCGTCCCGTCGGGCTCAAAGCGAAGCATCCCGACGGCCTCCACGTCCACGACTCGCGCCACCTCTTCCGCGACCGTTTCCAAGAGCTCGACCGGCGAGGCTTCGCCGGCTACGAGCGTCGCCACGCGCCGCAGTGCCGCCTGCACGTCAGCGAGCCGGCTGAGCGCGGCGCGCGACTCGGCGTTCGCGAGCGCGGTCGCGACGAGTTCCGTGAAGTCCGCGAGCCGTGCCTCCGCGTCCTCCGGAAGGGATGCGCGTCGCGGCGAGAGAAGCACGATCGCGCCCCACACACGTCCTTCGACGACGATCGGACTGCCGACCGCAGAGCGCATTCCCGCGGCTGGAAGGACGGGAGCGCCGTCGCCGGGCGGCTGGGCGTAGTCCTCGACGCGGGCGGCACGGCCGCTCTGGCGGATCGTCGTCAGTAATCCCGGGGTGTCGAGCGGCCAGCGCGAACCGATCGAGAATGGCTCGTCGTCACTCTCACTGAAGCCGCCGATCACGACTGAGCCATTCGGCTCGTAGCGGATCAGCCTGACCAGTGGGACGTCGAAGACGCGTGCGACCTTCTCGGCCACGAGAGCGGCGAGGCGATCAGAAGACGCCTCGTACGCGACGAGCGTGGCGACCCGCCGAAGGGCGGCCTGCTCTTCTGCGAGTTCGCGCAGCCGGCTCTCGGTCTGTTTCGTCGCAGAGATGTCGCGCAGCGCGCCGCAGATGAGGAGCGGCTCGGTCTCGACCTGGCTCAGCGCCAACTCGACAGGAAATTCGGTGCCGTCCGCGCGCATGCCGGTCAGCTCCACCCGTCGTCCGAAGATGCTCCCTGCGCGGGTCTTCACGAAGCGAGCGAAGGCGGCGGTGTGGCGCTCGCGAAGCGAGGGCGGCACGATCAGCTCGGCCATCGTCCGCCCCAGCGCCTCGTTGCGGGAATAGCCAAACGTCCGTTCGGCAGCCGGGTTGAATTCGACGATCCGGCCTGACGCGTCCGCCACGATGACGCAATCGGTTGCCGCCTCCAGATATGCGCTCAGGCGCCCCCCCGCCCCTGGGCCAGGCGAGCCGCTCTCGACTTCCCCGGCGCGCGCGTGTCCTTCGGCCCGTTCGAGCGCCTGGCCTCGTGCTGCGCCGGCGCGGCGTGGTGCTCCTCGGCGGACGATATAGGCCTCGCCCTGACCGAGCGGCTCGGCCAGGACGATCGACCCGTCGTCCATGGCGATCTCGCCGCCGCCCTCGGGAACGTCTAGTGGCCGTAGGTGCGCCGAGTCGTCGCCGAAAAGCGCGTAGCCCTCTCGGTTGACGAGCAGATCGGTGCTTTTCGCCGCGAGATCGCCGTAGCGACGCCTCAGCCGGGCGTCCTGGTCGCGCCGCTCCTCCAATAAGCATCGCTCGGTCGTCCTGGCCGCAGTCGTCACGAGCTCCAGGCTTCGAGGATGCGCGATCTTCCAGGGGCTTGTGAGGTCAATGACCCCGACGAGTCGGCCAGAGACCGGGTCGTGTATAGGTGCGCCGGAGCAGACCCATTCGCGGTGGTGGTGGCTGAAGTGCTCGAAGGCGAACACCTGCACGGGGTGATCGGTGGCCAAGGCTGTACCGACGCCGTTGGTGCCGTTGACCGTCTCGCTGCACCGCGCGCCCTCGACGAGGTTCATTTCGGCAGCGCGCGCCTTCAGCCACTCCGGGCCACCCAGGTAAAGGGTGAGCCCAGACGGATCGGTCACCTGGACCACGCTGTTGGACTCCTCGGCCAGCGTCTGGAGTGGCTCCACGAGCACGTGGCTGAGCAAACCAAGCGGATGCTCGAGCCAGCGCTCCCGAGTCTCGGACGGGTCCGCCTCGATCGAGGGCAGCACGTCGATCGGCTCGAGGCCCGTGGCAACCACTCGCCGCCACGACTCGACGATCATCGGCCGTATTCCTGCCGTCGCCTGGGGTGGAAGCTCAGGGCCGAGCGCGCCCTCGCCGAGTAGACGGTCCCAGCTCCTCTGAATCTGCCGAGCACGCGCGAGCAGGTCGGTCCCCGCTTCGACAGCCACCCACGGCGACGGCATAGCCCGGACCACCATACTCCTGCGGCCCACCTTCCGGCCGGCGACCCTGTCGGCGTTCTGATCGGTGGTGGGCAGTTCGCCTTCCCCGCGGCCTTAGCCTAGTTTCGGCGATCGTGCTGCGGAATACTCTCGCCGTGACCGAAGTCGAACCGCGCGGCACGCAAGTCATCATCGCCGACGATGACGTGTTGATGCGCGAGGGCCTCGCGAGCCTGCTCGAACGGGGCGGCTACGAGGTCGTCGGCCGAGCAGGCGACGGATCTGAGCTGATCCGGCTCGTTCGCGAGTGCCGACCTAATCTGGCCGTCATCGACATCCGCATGCCTCCAGATCATCGGACGGAAGGCCTCCAGGCCGCGCACCTGATCCGCAAGGAGTTTCCGCAGACGGCGATCCTGCTCCTGTCTGCGCACGTGGAGGTGTCGCAGGCGATGACGCTGCTGGCAAGCGGCCGCGGGAGCGGCTATTTGCTCAAGAGTCGGGTCACCGAGATCGACGAGTTTCTCGACGCCGTTGGACGCGTAAGCCGTGGTGGATCGGTCGTTGACCCACTGCTTGTTCAGGAGCTCGTTACGGCGCGGGAAGTGGGTGATCCGCTCGAAGAGCTGACGCCTCGCGAGCGCGAGGTGCTCGCGCTGATGGCGGAGGGACGCTCGAACGCCGGCGTCGCACGACGACTCTGGATCACAGAGGGCACGGTCGAGCGACACGTGCACAGCATCATGATGAAGCTCGCGTTGCCCGAGAGCAATGACGATCACCGCCGTGTGCTCGCCGCGATCAGGTTCCTCGACGCTCATCAGACCGGCTTGTCTCACTCGTAGCGGAGGCGAGCATCCGGTGAATTGCCGCCCCTGAGAGCTCCGTCTTCGGAAGGAATCCGAGGACCGAGCTCCGCTCGATCAGCTCGGCGAATGCCAGCTCGTCATGGGTGGAAATCAGGATCACGCTCGGGATCGCAGGCCCTGGGGTCTCCCTGAGCCGGGTCGCCAGGGTCAGGCCGCTGTCTCGGCCGAGGTCGATGTCGATGAGGGCTACGTCGGGTCGGAGCTCGGCGATCTGCTGGAGCGCCTCAGCGGCGGACGCCGCGCCTCCAACCACCTCGAGCCCCTGCTCCTTGAGCAAGCCGCCCATTTCCCGCCGGAAGCCCGAGTTGTCATCGACGATCAGGCATCGAATCGGCATGGCAGCTTGACGATCGCAGGAATCGCCGTGCCGCACATGTGCGCTAGCCCACAAGCCGCATGTGTGCGCTAACCAGCAAGCCGCGCATGTGCGCTAGCCCACGCGGGCCAGCCTGCATACCCCCAATGTGGGCTTGCCTGAGTGGCGATTTGTGCGTTGACCTTGAAGACACCGACGCTTGTGTCGGCCAGGCTCCACCGTGTCCCGAATCGTGAAGGCCGGAGGAGATCGTGGAGCTTCGTCATCTCAGGTATTTCGTAGCCGTCGCCGAGGAGCTGCACTTCCGCCGGGCGGCTGAGCGACTGCACGTCGCTCAGCCCGCGGTCTCAGAGCAGATACGCAAGCTCGAGGGCGAGCTCGGGGTGCGGCTGTTTGACCGCGCGCAGCGAAAGGTTGCGCTGACGGACGGGGGGGCCGCCCTGCTCACGGAGGCACGCCGGGTGCTCCGTCAAGCAGAGGCGGCGCGGGTGGCGGCACGCAGCGCAAGCGACCGGCCGAGCCTGCGGATCGGCTATGTCCCGACCGCCATGCGGGCCAGCATCCCGCGAACCTTGCGGCGCCTTGTCGCAGCCATGCCCAACCTTCAGATGACGATCGAGCCGGGGTCCGGTCTCGAGCTGGTCGACGCGGTGCGAGCCGACGAGCTGGATGTCGCAGTCGTGTCGCTGCCGGTCCCAACGGCTGGAGTTCGCGTGACACCACTCGGTGAGCAGCGAGCCGTTGCGGTGTTCCCCGTTGGTCACGATCACGCCGTCAAGCCTCACGTCGCCCTGGAGCGGATCGCTCCGGAACGCATCGTCGTGCTCCCCCGCGATGCCGACAGGCCGCTCTATGACGCCGTGTTGGCGGCGTGTTGCGCCGCCGGCATTTCGCCGACGCTGATCGAGATGCCAGACGGTCAGGTCGATCGGATCTTGCTGGCGGTCGCGTCGGGAGCCGGGATGACGATGCTCCCCGAATGCGTTGCGGAGCGCTGCGCGGGTGCAGGCGTTCGTTTCGTCCCACTGGAAGGTGAGAGCCCGGCCCTGATGACCGGCATCGTCTCCCCTCGGCACACCGAACACCTGCCGACCGTCGCCCTTCTCCGAGCCGCGTCGCGCACGCTTGACCAGCGCCCGCAGATCGCATCGGACAGATCCTTGGTCGCCGCATGAGCGTACCCGCGTCAACCGGGATCAAGCTTCAGGCCGCGGCGTGCGCCGGCGTGGCCGTGGTCTGGCTGCGGCTCGGCGCAGTCGGTCGTCGCGCGCATGCCGCGGCCCAGGCCGTGCACCCAGGCGCCACCGGCACGAGCGGTGGCGGCGATCACCGACCTGACGCGGAGGCGGGCGCGGGCCTGGCCGAGCTCGCGTACGAGTTGCTGGACGCCCACACCGACACCGCGCAATTGATCGACGGCCTCCCATACGACCCGTCCTGGGCAGCCCACCTCGACTATCTACGCGCGCTCCAGCGCAAGGGTCGGGAAATGCTCGCACGCACCGCTCCCGAGGAACTCTCGCCTTTCCGTTGGGAGGACGTGGGGTCGCTCGATGTTCGTTGAGCTCGATACGCGACACGGCGACGGCCTCACGGTCACGCTTGAATGGGATCGCGACACCGGGCACACCCAGATCGTCGTCCACGACATGCGGTCCGACGAACTGATGGCAATCGTCGTTCCACCTGTCAGGGCAGCCGACGCGTTTCGCCACCCGTTCAGGTACGCCCCATGATCTGGGGCGCCGCCCGCAGACGCGCGCGCGTCGACGCAGCTGTCGCCGCTTACACGGAGTGGCGTTCCGAGCGCGATGCAGTCCGCGCCGCGTATCGCGCCTGGAGCGCCGCGGGCGCGTTGGACGAGCCGCTGGCGTTCGAGAGATATCAGTCGGCGCTCGACCGTGAGGAGCGCGCAGCAACGACGTACGCCAACCTGATGAGCCGGGTCGGGCACCTGGCGGAGACCGGTCTCATGCACCAGTTGGCGCGCATGCAGGCGGTCCCGGGAGCGTGGTAGCGCGATGACGACCACGACGCTGGATCGACCGCAGAGGCTTGCGACGGGCGGTGCTTCGAGCCCGCGTACGGCGTTCGTTCTTTCGGGCGGCGCGGGCCTCGGGGCGTTGCAGGTTGGGATGCTCGAGGCGCTGTACGAGCAGGGCGTGACGCCTGACTTTCTGGTCGGCACCTCTGTGGGCGCGCTCAACGCCGCTTTCGTCGCATCGCGGCTCCAGTCCCCGCAGACAGCGACGGAACTCGGCCGAGTGTGGCGCGACCTTCAGCGGCAGGACGTCTTTCCGCTCAGGATGAGTGCGCTCGTCGGCGGCGTGTGCGGTCGGCGCGATCACCTCGTGTCGGATCGCGAGCTGCGGCGACTGATCCAGAGGTACATCCAGTTTGAGGACCTCGCCGATGCGGCTATCCCGCTCCATCTGGTCGCGTTCGACCTGGTCGAAGGACGCGAGCTGCTCCTCTCCGAAGGTCCGGCGGTGGAGGCCATCGCTGCGTCTGCGTCGATTCCGGGGATCTTCCCCCCGGTCGCGATCGGCGAGCGGCGGCTGATCGACGGCGGCGTCATCAACAACACGCCGATCTCCCACGCGGTCGAGCTCGGCGCCGAGCGCATCTACATCCTGCCGACGCAAGCGCCGCACGACCGACCCACGCGCATCCCGACCTGCGCGCTCGACGCGGCCATTCAGGGAGTCCATCTGCTCGTGGGCTGTCGGGTTCAGGCCGACGTCGCCAGATACTCGGCAGAGGCCGAGCTGATCATGCTCCCCGCGCCAAACACCAGGTGCGTGCAGCCCACGAGCTTCGAGCACTCCCACCGGCTCATCACGGACGCGCGCGCGGCCGCCCGGAAGGCGCTCCAGCGATCAACCGGCCGCGCACACCTCCGGCTGGTGAGCTGAGCGCCATCCGGCCTGGGCTCTGCCGACGACCGAAGCGAACATCCCATGCCGCCAGGCTGGCTGACGATCCTTGCATGCCACTCGATCGCAGCGCGTCTGGTTCCGCAGCCGTGATCCTCTACGACATCTACGCGCGGGGGGCGGCGCCAGCCGGTTCGTGACATGGAGGCGGTGTGGCCAATCACCGCGCGCTACTCCGGGCCGCTCCGCTGGTTTATCCATGCCCGCCTGGCCCGGTACGGCTCGTGACTGCAGCACAGCGCAGACAGCCTCAAGAGCGGATGGTCGAAGCGATCGAGCCGCCGAGCTACTCGCGGGCGGCGGCGGGATCGATGCTCGACCCGCTGGAACCGGTGCTGCGACAGTTGATCACGGAGTGGGAGGACATCAAGGCGCCGCGGGTCACGGAGATCTTGCGCGACGATTATGGCTACACCGGGTCGGTCGATCTGGTCCGCAAGCGCCTCGCGCTGCTGCGGCCGAGGACGGAACGGGCGGCGCAGCGCACGGGTTATCGGCCGGGGCAGGTGCTGCAGGTCGATTGGGGCGAGATGCCGACTCGGCCGAGGATCGCGGGCCGCGAGCGTCGGGTCTATGCGCTGGTGTTCTCGTTGCCGTTCTCGGGGGCGGCGAGCGCGCACTTCTCCTTCGATATGACGATCGAGTCCTTCCTGGAAGGGCACGTCCGGGCGTTTGAGTGGCTGGGCGGCGTCCCGCGCGAGTGCGTCTACGACAACCTCAGATCCGCGGTCGCGCGGCGCGAGCGCGTCGGGGATCGCGAGGTCATCCACTGGAACCCGCGGTTCTCGCAGCTGCGCGGCCATTACGCCTTCCACGCGCACGCCTGCACGCCGGAAACGCCGCGCGAGAAGGGCTCGGTCGAGGGCGCGGTCCGCTATCTGAAGACCGGTTTCTGGCCGGCCAGGCGCTTCGCGGAGCTGGGCGAGCTCGATCGCGTCTACGCGGACTGGCGTGACCGGGTCGCGCTGCCGCGCCGGCACGCGAGCGGCCGGCATGTCGTCGCCGAGCGGCTCGCGCACGAGCGCGAGCAACTGCGGCCGCTGCCGCCGGTCGGCTTTGACGCCGCCGGACGTCGCTGGTCGCGGGTCCCGGCCGACGGCTATCTGAAGTTCGGCCGCTGCTTCTACCGGGCGCCCGAGAGCCTGATCCAGCAGCGCGTCGAGCTGCGCTGGAACCGCGACCGGGTCTGGATCGACCACCACGGCCACACCGTCGCCGACTACCGGCGCAGCTACGAGCACGGGATCTGGCAGCCGGCGCCGAGGATGCGCCCGGAGCCGCCGCCGGTCGCCGAGCTGATCCCGTTGGCGGGCCCGCAGGTCGTCCCGCCGCCGCTGAGCGACTACGCCGAGCTCTGCGCATGAGCCCCGAGAAGACGCTGGCGGTCGGGGACCGGCTGCCCTATCTGCTCTCCAAGCTCAAGACGCCGCGCGTGCTCGAGCGCCTCGAGCAGACCGCCGCGACGGCGCGCGAGGAGGGCTGGCCCTATGAGCAGTTCCTCGAGGTCCTGCTCGAGGCCGAGGTCTTCGCGCGCGACGCCTCCGGCGCCCGCAACCGCATCCGCCATGCCGCGTTCCCGGCTCACAAGACCTTGGAGGACTTCGACTTCACCGCCCAGCCCGCCGCCGAGAAGCCGCTGATCTACCACCTGGCCCAGCTTGCCTGGGCCCAGGAGCACATGAACGTCTGCTTCTTCGGCCCGCCCGGGACCGGCAAGACCCACTTGGGCATCGCATTAGCGATCAAGGCCTGCCAAGCCGGGCACCGCCAGGTGGCGCGGACCCTTCATCTCGCGCGACCCATTGCGGCGCAGGCTGCACACTGGAGACATCATCGTTGAATCGGGCGAAGGCTCGTGGGCGATCGCAGGCGCAGCGCGGGCCGGAGTACATCGTCGACCTCAGCGCGGCGTGCATGATCGGCGTGCCTGCATACAGGTTCGGGAAGGCCCCCAGGTGGGTTTCGCAGCTCGAGGCCCGCGGCTCTCGCCTCGGCGCTGTGGTCGATCGTCGTGAACTACCTCATGCCGCGAGCTTCGACCTCCGCATGAGGCGAGCCGCAGTCTCTGAAACGGAGGCGCGGGTGACCTTGCTCGATATCGGCTTGATGCCGGCCTTCCAAGCACCGCGTCGGGCTCAACCGCCCGGAGACGATGGGACGCGCGCCCGGCGAATCACAGACTGATCAGCGCCAGCTATCGGAAGGTCATGCCCGCCGCTTGCGAGCGCTGACCCGGGCCGCACACTTATTAGCGTGGAAGCCAGAGACCAAATGAGGCGTCCGCCGGGACGACCGCCGGTCGGGGGAGGCAATTACTGATGGACGTGGCCTGTTTCTGCGGCTGTCTTTTCTCGTGCGCGGGGGACCTCGGTACGTGTCCGGGCTGCGGCGAGTACGTAAGCCTCAACCGCGTTTCCGACGCGGAGGAGAAGCAGATGCGTACCGAACTGGATCTACTGCTCACCCATGGTGCCGCTGCACATGGGCGTCGAGTGCGGCCTGCTGGGGGCAATCGACATGAAGCATGAGTTCCCCAACGAGTGCCGGGCCGGCGCTCCTCGCGGTCGCTCCTCGGCGCCAGAATCGAGGCACCTGCGATGAACGCGATCGCGCGACGTGCAGCCAGCTCCGTCGCGGCGGCCTCTTCGGCGTCCAGCGCGGCAACGTAAGAAGCGAAGGCAAACGGACCTCTGCCTGGGCATCCAGGACTACCTCCCACCGCGCGGCGGCCACGTTGGCGGCATACGCCACCGCGTCCGCACCCGAGTGATTCCCGCTGGCGCGATCGCCGATCCGGGAACAGACCAATCGTCATGGGTCGAGCAAACCACGCGCACGGCGGCGTACAACAAGCCGTGGCGTTGGCTCGATCTCGGTTGCGTAATCGCTCGGTGAAACCGTGCGAGCCGGCCAGAACCCGCCGGTGACGTTGTCTCGGCCGTCTATCGCGCGCCCCTCTCAGGCGATCGCCGCAAGTGCTTGGTTGGGCGAGACCGACCCGCAGACTGTCCACATGGAGAAGGCAGAACCGACTCGGTCACTTGTCACCGCGACACGTCTCGCCTTCACAGCTTCGCTCGGCGGTTTCCTGTTCGGCTATGACAGTGCCGTGATCAACGGGGCGGTCAAGGCGATCCGCGATCACTATCACGTCAGCGCCAGCGGCCTGGGGTTCACGGTTTCCTCCGCACTGCTCGGCGCAGCCGTCGGTGCGATCCTCGCTGGCCGCGTGGCGGATCGGTTTGGACGGTTGAGGGCCATGTTGCTCGCCGCGGTGCTGTTCTTGATCAGCGCTCTGGGCGCAGGGCTCGTGGACACACTCGGGTCGCTGATCGTGTTCCGGGTGATTGGTGGCATCGGTGTCGGCATGGCCTCAGTGATCGCCCCCGCCTATATCGCAGAGATCGCACCGGCGAGCATTCGTGGTCGACTGGGATCGGTACAGCAGCTGGCGATCGTGCTGGGCATCTTCGTCGCGCTCCTGGCCGACTACGTGCTCGCGAAAGTGGCGGGAGGCTCCGAACATGATCTTGCACTCGGCCTGGAGGCGTGGCGATGGATGTTCCTGTCGATGTCGGTGCCGGCCGTGCTCTACGGCGGGCTGGCGATGACGATCCCGGAGTCGCCGCGATACCTGGTCTCGCGGATGCGCCTGGACGCAGCGAAGGACGTGTTGCGGCGGGTCCTCGGCACTATCGACGTCGACGCCAAGGTGGAGGAGATCCGGCAGACCCTCAGCAGCGAGCGGCCTCCGAGGCTCTCGGACCTGCGCGGCTCGGCACTGGGGTTGATGCCGATCGTGTGGGTCGGGATCGGGCTGTCCGTCTTCCAGCAGTTCGTCGGGATCAATGTCATCTTCTATTACTCGAGCGTCCTGTGGCAGGCGGTGGGCTTCAGCGAGAACAGCTCATTGGTGATCACACTGATAACGAGCGTGGTCAATATCGTCACGACGCTCGTCGCAATCTCCCTGATCGACAGGGTGGGCCGCAAGCCCCTGCTGCTGGTCGGCTCTGCCGGAATGTCCGTGACGCTCGGGATCATGGCCGTGATTTTCGGGACCGCACCAGTGAACGCCCACGGCGCACCTGCCCTGCACGGAGCCCTCGGGCCAATCGCCTTGGTGTCGGCCAACGCATTCGTGTTCTTTTTTGGGATGTCCTGGGGTCCCGTCGTATGGGTGATGCTAGGCGAGAAGTTCCCCAACCGGATTCGAGCTGCGGCGCTGTCCGTCGCAGCCTCGGCGCAATGGATCGCCAACTGGGCGATCACCACCAGTTTTCCTTCGCTCAAGGGCGCCGGCCTCGGCTTGGCTTACGGTATCTACGCCGGTTTTGCGGTCCTGTCATTTGTGTTCGTTCGCTGGGTGGTCACGGAGACGAACGGCCGCGAGCTCGAGGCGATGTCCGAACAGGTCACGGTTCCGCCGGCTCCCAAGGTGCTACGCGGCCGTCCGCAGTTCGAAGGCTGACGATCGCCCTTCGCGCTCTCTCGACGAGGATGATCGCCCGCTCATCGGCTAGGCGTGGCTGGCCGTCGCGCGACGACTGCCCGCAAGCTGGCCGCTCCCGTCGTTCCCGGCGGGCGCCCGAATCGGGAAAGCGACCGGCCGCGTATCGATCGATCGTCTTTTCGTGTTGTGAGCGAGCGACCCAAGCCTGACCGTTGGTCAAACACGCCCACCAGGAGACGGCATGAAAGCGACGGCGAAGTTACAGGAGCTTGGTCAGAGCCTGTGGCTGGACAACATCACTCGAGAGATGCTCGACTCGGGTCAGCTGCAGCGCTACGTCGAGGAGTTCTCGATCACCGGCCTGACCTCCAATCCATCCATCTTCGATAAGGCGATCAAATCGGGCGCCTACGACGAGGAGATCCGCGACAAGGCAGTCGAAGCGGCCGACCTCGAGACGCTTTTCTTCGAGCTGGCGATCGAGGACCTCCGGCGAGCGGCGGACTTGTTCGCACCGATCCATCAGCGGACGGCCGGGGTCGACGGCTGGGTGTCGCTGGAGGTCTCGCCGCTGCTCGCGTATGACGCCGCCCGCAGCGTGCGCGCCGCGGCCGACCTGCACGCACGAGCCGGGCGAGAGAACCTGTTCATCAAGATCCCGGGGACCTCGCAAGGCCTGCCGGCGATCGAAGAGGCGACGTTCGCCGGGGTGCCGGTAAACGTCACGCTCCTGTTCTCGCCCGAGCAGTACCTGGCCAGCGCGGATGCGTACATGCGCGGGATCGAGCGCCGGATCGAAGCCGGTCTCGATCCGAAGGTTTCCTCGGTCGCGTCGGTGTTCATCTCCCGGTGGGACGCGGCGGTTATCGGTCGTGTTTCCGAGCAGCTGCGCGCCCGGCTCGGGCTGGCGGTAGGTCTGAAGACGTATCAGGCGTATCGACGGCTGATGGATTCAGCTCGCTGGCAGCGTCTCGCGAACGCCGGCGCGCGTGTGCAACGGCTGTTGTGGGCCAGCACCGGCACCAAGGACCCCGACTCCCCCGACACGATGTACATCGACGGTCTGCGCGCGCCGCACACGATCAACACGATGCCCGAGTCGACGCTGCGGGCCTTCGACGACCATGGTCGGGTAGGCGAGCCGATCGCGGTCGATGGCGGCGATGCGGAGGCCACGTTGGCGCAGTTCGAATCCGCCGGCGTCGATGTCGACGCGCTGGCCGCGACGCTCCAGTCTGAAGGAGCCCGGAACTTCGTCAAATCGTGGGATGACCTGTTGACGCGTATCGACAATCAGCTCGCGGTGGTGGCGTGAGCGCCCTGACAGCGATCGTCGTGGCGAGCGCTGGGCGGTCGCCTGCTTCATCGCCGGAATTGGGCTCCTCACCTTCGCCGACGCTACGTGGGCACACGCAATTGGGGTGCTGTGCCTGTTCGGCCTCATCGTCGCGGCCTTCCTGGCGATCGTCCCCCCAGCACTTGCGGACCAGACAGCGAACGTTCCTGCCGACGCGAGTGGCAGCTTTCCCGGCTCGATTTCGGCAAGCCGGCGACTGGGGCTCCGGCGGCTCGCGCTAGGCGGGCCGGCGATGCGGGCCGCTGGGGCGCGGGCAACGAGCTCAACCTCCGGACCGCGGGTCGCTGGGTCGATCGACCAAGCCGTCGATCCGAAACGCAGATCGACTGAGCGTCCGGGCGTGTTGCCGCCCCCCGGGCGTGCGGTTTCCTCGAGCCCACCGGGCGCAAAGTCGACCTGCACACCGACCTCCGAGGACCAGCCCATGACCGCCACCAGCTCGCCGCTCACGACCGCCGACCTCGCCACGGTGACGCAGCTCGCCCGGCAGCTGCGAGTCGATTCGATCCGGGCCAGCACCAGCGCCGGCTCCGGTCACCCGACATCGAGCATGTCGGCGGCCGATCTCCTTGCGGTGCTCGTCGCTCGCCACCTGCGCTACGACTGGGAGCAGCCCAAGGCCGAGGCGAACGACCACCTGATCCTCTCAAAGGGGCACGCATCACCGCTGCTCTACTCCGTCTACAAGGCCGTCGGGGTCGTGTCGGACGAGGAGTTGATGAGCGGCTACCGGCGCTTCGGGTCCCGTCTGCAGGGCCACCCGACCCCGGTGTTGCCGTGGGTCGACGTCGCCACCGGATCGCTGGGACAGGGGCTGCCCTACGGAGTAGGCGTCGCGCTGGCCGGCAAGTACCTCGACCGGGTGCCGTTTCGAGTGTGGGTGCTCTGCGGCGACAGCGAGCTGGCGGAGGGCTCGATTTGGGAGGCGCTGGACAAGGCAGGGCATTACGAGCTGTCCAACCTCATCGCGATCGTCGACGTCAACCGGCTCGGTCAGCGCGGGCCGACCGAACTGGGCTGGGATCTCGACGCTTACGCGCGGCGCGTGGAGGCGTTCGGGGCGCACGCAGTTCAGGTCAATGGACACGATCTCACCGCTGTCGATGAGGCGTTGTCGGCCGCGACGGGAGAGGCGGAGAGACCGACTGTGATTCTCGCCCGGACCATCAAGGGCCGGGGGTTCTCCGAGGTCGAAGATCGCGAGGGCTGGCACGGGAAGGCGTTCCCCGGCGACATGGCGGCGCGAGCGATCGCCGAGCTCGGCGGGGAGAGCAAACTGATCGTGCGCGGACCGCTCCCCGAGTACGAGAACCCGAACGACGCCGGGTCGGCGCCCGAGGCAAGCCCAGCGATCTCGCGTCCGAGCCATGCACGAGGTGACAAGGCCGCCACCCGCCGAGCCTACGGCGACGCCGTGACGGCTCTCGGCGCCCGTGACCGTCGCGTCGTCGCCCTCGACGGCGAGGTCAGCAACTCCACTTACGCCGACGCGTTCGCCGAGGCCCATCCGGGCCGCTACTTCGAGATGTTCATCGCCGAGCAACAGATGGTGGCATCGGCGGTCGGCCTGAGCGTCCGTGGCTACAAACCGTTTGCCTCGACCTTTGCGGCGTTCCTCACGCGCGCCCACGACTTCATCCGCATGGCCGCGATCTCGCACGCAAGCGTCCGTCTCGTCGGTTCTCACGCCGGCGTTGAGATCGGCGCGGACGGTCCGTCCCAGATGGGGCTCGAGGATCTCGCGATGATGCGCGCGGTCCAAGGCTCCTCGGTCTTCTACCCGAGCGACGCGGTCAGCGCCGCCGCGCTTGTCGACGTGATGGCCCAGACCGAGGGGATCAGCTATCTGCGCACCACGCGCGGCGCGTATCCGGTGCTGTACGACAACGGCGAGTCCTTTCCAGCCGGCGGCTCGAAGGTCCTGCGCTCCGGTCCATCGGATGCCGTCACGCTGATCGGTGCGGGCGTCACGCTGCACGAATGCCTGCGTGCAGCCGATCAACTCGCGCTCGACGGCATCCACGCACGCGTTATCGACCTCTACTCGATCAAGCCGATCGACGCCGACACGCTGGTCGAGGCCGCGGATGCCGCCGGCGGCCGGGTCGTCGTCGCCGAGGACCATCATCCCGAGGGCGGTCTCGGCTCGGCCGTCGTAGCCGCGCTGCTCAAGGCGGGAGTCCAGCAGCTCCGCCTCGCGCACCTGAGCGTGTCCGAGCTGCCTGGCTCGGGCACGACCGCCGAGCTACTGGCCGCCGCCGGCATTGACGCCACGCACATCGCATCGGCAGCCGCCGCGTTGATCGACGAATTATGAGAAGCGCCCGACCGCGAAATCCCCGAGGCGATCGAAAGTCGGGCAGCGATCACGATCGACGCGGAGGTACCAGATGCTTGTAGCGGGAATTCGCCGCGCCGGTGGCGATGTTGGAATGCTCGACGTACCTGGGCCGCGTCCGCTCGCTGGGGACGAGGTGCTGATTCAGGTCAGGGCGGCGGGCGTGGGCAACTGGGATGAGTTCGTTCGGACCGGCGGCTGGGATGTTGGGCGCCGGCCGCCGATGGCGCTCGGGGTTGAGGCCGCCGGTCTGGTTACGGCGGTGGGGAGCATGGTCACCGATTGGGCATCAGGCGATGAGGTGCTGACCCATCCGCTTCCGTTGCGCGACCAGGGAACTTGGGCGCCGACGCTCATTGCCCCTTCTGCGTCGATCGCCCGCAAGCCGGCGGGTGTCTCTTGGGAGGCTGCGGCGGTGTTTCCGGTGCCTGCGCTTACGGCCGCGCAGGTTCTCGATGAGGCGCTGGGGGTCGGTCCCGGCGATCGCCTTCTGGTGAACGGCGCCGGCGGCGTGACCGGTCGCCTGCTGGTGTCTCTCGGGTCGCTCCGCGGGGCGGAGGTAATCGCGACCGCAGGCCCTCACAATCGCGCACCGGTCGCCGCGCTGGGAGCGCGCGATGTCATCGACTACCACGAGCAGGACTGGCCGGATCAGGTTCTGGCGATTACCGACGGCACCGGTGTTTCCGCTGCCGTAAACGCCACACCCAATGGTGCGGGCGACGCGATCCGCGCGGTTCGCGACGGCGGTCGTTTCGCGACCATCACCTCGGATCCGCCCGAACAGGACCGAGGGATCACGGTCTCGAGCGTCTACGTGAGACCGGACGGCGGCCAGCTGGGCGGCCTCGCGCGGCTCCTCGCGGCCGGACAGCTCGAGATCTCAGTCGCGACGAGCTACGAGCTTCTTGACGCTGCGGATGCGCTTGCGACAGTCGTCAGCGGGCGTGCCGGCGGGGCGGTCGCGCTCACGCTCTAGAACCCCTGATCGCTACACCTGTCTTGCCCCTCGAGCCCGTATCGACACATGCCAATCTGTCGTGCAAGTAACCGAGACGGTCCGGGGCCATGGAGCGAGACGACGGCAGAGGTCCTCGACGGTCCCGACACCGGAACTCAACGGGAGGCGGAAGCGGTGTCATCAGCGCCCTGCTCGGGTTACGGTTCGTTCGACCCCGTGGAAGGCGTCGCCACTCCGGGGCTGCGCATCGACTGGCGCGTCGAGGGGCTCATCATCGAGCAGGGTGCGGCTGAGGCTGTCGGGTTGGTGCCGATGCTGCTGAGCCCGATCGCCTGATAGTTCACGGGGCCGGCTGCTGCTGCCGATCTCGGGTTCGTCTGAACACGGGTACCTCGTCAAAGGTCGTCACTGGTGACTGCGAGCGAGCGGATGACTATCGACGCATAGCCAGGAGGTATTTACGGGGCGAAACTCGGCCTTACCTTTGCCCGCCAGGGAGCCAAAAAGAGTTGATTGCCGCGCGGCCCCCGGCATGAGGCTGACCCCGCGAGGGCTTCCGATCGTCAGACGAAAGGTTCGACCATGTCTGCCCCGGCCACGGTGGCGAGCGAGAAGTCGTCACGGCGAGTAACTCTGTCACGACGTGCGTCGTTTTGGGCGGCGGCCGCGTTCGCGTTCCTGGCGTTCGCCGCGAGCACCGCGGCATCACCCCTTTACCGCGTCTATGAGGACAAGTTCAGCTTCGCCCCGACAACGCTCACCTTGCTGTTCGCGGTCTACATCGTCGTCCTGCTGTGCACGCTGGTGTTGTTCGGCTCGGTGTCTGACTACACAGGCCGTCGGATGGTGATGCTGGCGGGTCTGGCTTTGGGTGCGGCCGGCTGCGGCATGTTCCTCATCGCCCACGGGGTTGGGCTACTGTTTGCGGCCCGTGCGCTGCAGGGTGTCGCGGTTGGCCTTATCTCCGGAGCGGCCGGCGCGGCGCTGTTCGACTTGCAACCAAACGGTGGCGCTGCACCGGTCGTTTCGAGCGCGGCGCCCACGGGCGGCCAGGCCCTCGGCGCAATCGGCGCGAGCGTGCTGGCCCAGTACGCTCCCGCACCGACCCACCTGGTTTGGTGGCTGTTACTCGGGGCGTTCATCACCGGCGTCGTCGCCGTACTGGCGATGCCAGAGCCTGGAACGGTGCGCCCCGGCGTTGTGAGCTCGCTGCGGCCGCATGTCAGTGTGCCGCAGGCGGCGAGAAGCGCCTTCGCTACGGCCGTGCCGGCCCTTGTGGGAATCTGGGCACTCGCCGGCTTCTACCTGTCGCTGGGACCGTCACTTGCCGCGCGGCTGCTGCACTCGAAGAACTTGCTCTGGGGCGGGATCTTGATATTCCTGCTCAGCGGCCTCGGGGCCGCAGCCTCAGCCTTGCTCGCCAGGAAGAATCCCTCAGCGGTGATGCTGGGCGGCTGCCTGGTTCTGATCGTCGGAGCCTTGGTGACGTCCGCCTCGATCGAGACCGGCACCGCAGCCGTCCTGTTCGTCGGCACGGCGATCGCAGGGCTCGGCTTCGGACCCGCGTTCATGGGCGCCTATCGCGCCACGGTCGCGGCGGCCGCGTCCGACGACCGGACGAGGTTGATCACGGCGATCTACATCGTCAGTTACCTGGCAACTGGCATTCCGGCCGTGCTCGCTGGCATTGCTACATCGCACTACGGTCTGCGCAACACCGCACTTGTCTATTCGGTTGCGGTCGCGGTCCTGGCCGCGGTCGCAGTGAGCCGCCTCCTGGCCCGTCAGACGGCTCCCGGACGGGCGGAGCATGCAAACCGGCATGCCGACGCGCCTCCCGGGCCGGGCACGGTGCCACCGTGCGCGCCACTCAGGCTGCGCCCCCGCCAAGCGAAAGCATGAGCGTCGGGCAAATGGCAGTGAGCCCAGCCAGACGAGCCATCCACTGCCTTGACGCGATCAGGGATGGGAGTGAGATCGGCGAGCGACTCCGGCGCACGGTGGGCCCGTCACCCGATAGGGAAACGTCAACGTAGGGGGAGCCTGGATGTTCAAGCACATCGTTGTCGGCGTGGACGGACGCGAGGGTGGCCGCGACGCGGTAGCGCTCGCCAGGCTGCTGGTCGGGGTGGGCGGCAAGCTTACGCTCGCCTATGTCGTTGCGCGCGCTGCGCACACCTACCGCGGCACCATCGGCGCGCCCGAGGCTTCCGACGGAGGGCGTGCGGAGGCGCTGCTAGAAGCTGTGCGCGGGGAAACGGGTGTCGAAGCGCACCTCCGCTGGTACGGATCCTCGTCTGTGGGACGCGGCCTGCATGAGCTGTGCGAAGCGACCGGCGCCGACCTACTGGTCGTGGGTTCATCCCGTCGCGGACTACTCGGGCGGGTGCTGATCGGGGATGACACCGGCGCCGCGCTGAACGGCGCGCCGTGTCCGATCGCGATCGCGCCGAGCAATTACTCAGAGCAGCCGGGCATGACGCGCGAGATTGGGGTCGGTTACGACGGATCACCCGAGAGCGAACACGCACTCTCGGTGGCCCGGACGCTCGCCGTCGCGTGGGCAGCCAAGCTCTCAGCGCTCGAAGCGGTGTCGGTTCCGTCATATGCCTTTGTGGGGTCAGGAGCGGCCGAGAACGCGCCTCAGTGCCTCGTCGAGGATGCCCTTGAGCGAATCGCAGGCCTGGGCGGCGTCGAACCCCACGCGGCCTACGGTCAGCCTGCCGAGGAGCTAGCGCTCTACAGCGCATCGCTCGATCTGCTGCTCGTAGGCGCGCGCGGCTATGGCCCGATCGGACGCCTGATCCATGGAAGCACCTCCCAGCAGCTTGCGCATACCGCCCGTTGCCCGCTCCTGGTGCTCACCCGCGCCGCCCACGCGGTCTAGGCCGTGAGCCTCGATCCGGCGCCGGCGATCACGCGATCGCCGGCGCGTCTTGATGCCTCCCGAGCGCGCGGTTCACTTCATTCGTACCGACCATCTGGAAAGGACACGCATGCAATATCTGCTCCGCTTCATGCGCCACGGCCCGATCTCGCCGCGTGTGCACGGGATCCTCGACTACTTCCTCGCGGCAGCCCTGATCGCGGTGCCGCTCACGGTTGACTTCCACGACGACACCGCGACCGTGTTGATGCTCGTCCTGGGCGGCGCCGCAACCCTGCTGGCGATCGGCACGAACTGGTCAACCGGCATCATTCGGATCCTGCCGCCGGTCCTGCACGGCGTCGCGGACATCGCGGCGACGATCGTCCTGATCATCGCACCGTTCGTGCTCGGCTTCACCGAACACACGAGCGCGACCGTGCTCTACATCGTGATCGGTGCCGGCGGATTGAGCGCAACGCTGCTGACCCGCTTCGAGTCCGATCTGATGCCGGCCGCGCGCATCGCTTCGCAACAGCCCGCTGTCTGAGCCCAGCCCAGTATGCCGCGGCCGCTTCGTACCATCGCGGCCATAGCGCAGCCCTTCACGCGACTCCCCTCGGTGCCTGAGCTCTCCGCCCTCGAGCAGGAGATCCTCGAGTTCTGGCAGCGCGAGCGCGTGTTCGACCGGCTGCGCGAGCAGAACGCCGAAGGGCCGCGGTTCAGCTTCTTCGACGGCCCCGTAACGGCGAACAAGACGATGGGCGTACACACGGCCTGGGGGCGGACGCTCAAGGACGTATTCCTGCGTTACAAGGCCCTGCGCGGATACCACCAGCGCTACCAGAACGGCTGGGACTGCCAGGGCCTGTGGATCGAGGTCGGCGTCGAGAAGTCGCTGGGCATGAACTCCAAGAAGGAGATCGAGGAGTACGGCCTCGACAAGTTCGCCGCCAAATGCCGCGACATCGTCGCCCGGTCCTCGGGGGAACTCAGGCGGGCGTCCGAGCGGCTCGGACAGTGGATGGACTGGGAGCGCGACTACTACACGTTCAGCGACACCAACATCGAGTACATCTGGCGGTTCCTGAAGGTCGTCCATGACCGCGGGTGGCTCGTCCTCGGCCACCGCTCGACGCCGTGGTGCCCACGCTGCGGCACGTCGCTCTCCCAGCACGAGCTCAGCCAGGCCGGCGTGCGTCAGGACCACGAGGATTCGGCGCTGACCGTGCGGCTGCCGCTGCTCGACCACCCCGGAGAGGCGCTGCTGATCTGGACGACGACGCCGTGGACGCTGCCAGCCAACGTCGCCGCCGCGGTTCGGCCCGGCATCACCTACGGCCGCCTCCCGTCGGGCGACTGGGTGTCGGTGGAGTCGCAGCCCGAGGACGTCGAGTTCAGCGCGATCCGCAAGGGCCGCGAGCTGGTCGGCCTGCGCTACGAGGGGCCGTTCGACGCGCTCGGGCCGGGCGCGGCGGTGGAGCACCGGGTCATCCCGTGGGAGGACGTCGCGCTGGACGCCGGCACAGGCGTCGTGCACATCGCGCCGGGCGCCGGCCCCGAGGACTACGTGCTGTCCACCGTGCACGACCTGCCCGTGCTCACGCCCGTCGACGAGTCCGGCCGCTTCTACCCAGACTATGGCTGGCTCGCCGGCATGTCGACAGACGACGCGCGCCAGCCGATCATCGACGACCTGGACAAGCGCGGCCTACTGGTCGAGGCCGGCACCATCGTGCACGACTATCCGCACTGCTGGCGCTGCGACACGCCGCTGATCTTTCGCGTCGCCGACGACTGGTTGATCACCGTCGACGGCGTCCGCCAGCAGCTGCTCGACGAGAACGCCAAGGTCGAGTGGACCCCCGTGCAGTACGGCAAGCGCATGGACGACTGGCTGCGCAACATGGAGGACTGGAACATCTCGCGCCGCCGCTACTACGGGCTGCCGCTGCCGTTCTACCCGTGCACCTGCGGCCACCTGAACGTGATCGGCTCGCGGGCGGAGCTCGAGGCGCGGGCGGTCAGCGGGCTCGACCAGCTCAAGGAGCTGCACCGCCCGTGGATCGACGACGTGGTCGTCACGTGCGAGCACTGCGGCCACCATCTGCGGCGCATCCCCGAGGTGGGCGACGTCTGGCTGGACGCCGGCATCGTCCCATTCTCCACCCTCGGCTGGCAGAACGACGCGTTTGTGCCGGAGGGCTACGCGACCGGCGCGGCGAAGGGCCTGACCAAGGCCGACCTGCCCGACCACGCCTACTGGGAGCAGTGGTTCCCCGCCGACTGGGTGACGGAGATGCGCGAGCAGACCCGGCTGTGGTTCTACTCGCTGCTGTTCATGTCGGTGGTGCTGACCGGCCGCTCGCCGTTCCGCAAGGTGCTGACCTACGAGAAGCTGCTCGACGCCAAGGGGCGCGAGATGCACGGCTCGTGGGGCAACCTCATCGCGGCCGACGAGGCGTTCGACCGCATGGGCGCTGACGTCATGCGCTGGCTGTACTGCCGGCAGCCGCCGACGCAGAACATCCGCTTCGGCTACGGGCGCGCCGACGAGGTCAAGCGGCGGCTACTCACGCTGTGGAACTCGGCGCGTTTCTTCGCCGATTACGCGTCGATCGAAGGCTTCCGGCCGCGTTACGAGGATCTGACCGAGGGCGTCACCGGCGTCGAGCTCAAGCCGCTGGACGCGTGGCTGCTCGCCCGCGCGAACCAGCTGATCGCCGACACCGAGGCGGCCTACGAGGCGTACCTGACCGTTGACGCGGTCGACGCATTCGAGACGTTCCTGGAGGACCTGTCGAACTGGTACATCCGTCGCTCGCGCCGGCGGTTCTACTCGTTCGACGAGGCGGCATTCCGCACCCTGTGGACGGCGCTGGTGCAGGCGCTGCGCGTGGTCGCGCCCGTGCTGCCGTTCCTGGGCGAGCGCCTGTGGCAGGCGCTGGTCACCGGCGCCTGTCCGGACGCGCCCGCGTCCGTGCACCTCGCCGGCTGGCCCACCCGCAGCGAGCGCCCGGGGGACGAGGAGCTGCTCGCGGAGATCGCCGCGGTGCGCGACGTCGTCCAGCTCGGGCGGCGCGCGCGCGGCGAGGCGAACCTCAAGCTCCGCCAGCCGCTGCGCCGGATCTATGTGCGTGGCGCGAGCGCGGCTGCGGGGCACGCCGAGGAGATCGCGGAGGAGCTGCGCGTCAAGGAGGTCGGCTTCGACCAGGGGCCCGTCGCCCGCGTGCAGCTGCTGCCGAACCTGCGGCTGCTCGGGCCGCGGCTCGGCTCCAAGCTGCCCCAGGTGCGGGCCGCGCTCGAGCACAGCGACGTCGACCAGCTCGACGACGGCCGGCTGCGCGCAGCCGGCGAGGTGCTCGAGCCCGACGAGGTGATCCGCGGTGAGCGCGTGGCGCTCGAGGGCTGGGCGATCGCCGAGCACGACGGCATCAGCGTCGCCTTCGACACCACGCTCGACGACGAGCTGCGCCGCGAGGGCCGCGTGCTCGACCTCGTCCACGCGCTCAACGGCATGCGCAAGAGCGCCGGGCTGGAGCTGACCGACCGGATCGTGGTCACGCTCCCGCGCAGCGAGGAGGACCTGCTGGCCTACCAGGACCGGATCGCCGACGAGGTCCTCGCGCGCGAGCTCACCGTCGACGATGTGGAGAAGCCGAAGATCGCTAAGGCCTGAGCGCCATCGGGGAGGAGCACGCGGCGCCACCCGGACCACGGGTGCACGCGGGTGACGGGCGGCGATCGCGCCCCGGCGACGGGTGGCGATCGGGCTCCCGTTTCGGCCGATCGGGGTGTTGTCTCGATCGCGGCCGCGGCCGCGTCAGCATCGAGCCGATGAACTCTCTCTGGACGTCCCGACGCATCGTGGCCGTGAGCGGCCGGCCCGCGACCATCGGGCTCGAGCCCGCCGGCGGCCTCGGCAAGGTACTCGTCGACTCGCGCGGGCGCACCGTGTACCTGTTCCGCGAGAATTCCCGCGGCAAGAGCTCCTGCGACGCCGCCTGCGCCGCCGCGTGGCCACCCGTACGGGCGCAGGGCATGCCCGTGCCGGGGCCGGGGCTCAGCGCCGCCAAGCTCACGACGACGGCGCGGTCCGACGGCGCGCCGCAGGTGCTCTACAACGGCCACCCGCTCTACCGCTATGCGGGCGACGCGAAGCCCGGTGATACGAACGGGCAGCGCGTGACGGCCTTCGGCGCCGCGTGGTTCGCCGTCTCCGGCGCCGGACAGGTCGTCTCGCATCCCGCATCCAAGCCCGGTGGCGGGAGCATCTACTGACCATCGTGTCGGCGGGGCCGCATCGGGTGATCGTCGTCGGCGGCGGCTTCGGCGGCCTGCAGGCCGCCACGCACCTGACCACCGCGCCGGTCGAGCTCACGCTGGTGGACCGGCGCAACTTCCACCTGTTCCAGCCGCTCACCTACCAGGTGGCCACGGGGGCACTCTCGCCCGGAGAGGTCTGCTACCCACTCCGCGCAATCTTCCGACGCCACCAGAATGTCCAGGTGGTGCTCGGCGAGGTCGCCGGCTTCGACGTCGACCGGCGCCGGCTGGACGTCCGCCCGGTCGTCGGCCAGGGCGTCACCCGCTCGCTGGAGTACGACACGCTGATCGTCGCCGGCGGCTCGCAATACTCCTACTTCGGCCACGACGAGTGGCGCGCCGCGGCCCCGGAGGTCAAGTCGCTCGAGAGCGCGGTCGCCGTGCGAGCGCGGCTCCTCGCTGCCTTCGAGGCGGCCGAGCTCGACGACGACGAGGCGCGCCGCCGTGCCTGGCTGACGTTCGTCGTGGTCGGTGCGGGGCCGACCGGGGTCGAACTGGCCGGCCAGATCGCCGAGCTGGCCCGCGACACGCTTCGGCGCGACTTCCGCTCGATCGACCCGCGCCACGCGCGCGTGCTGCTCGTCGAAGCGGCCGACCGCGTGCTCACGGCGTTCCCTCCGTCGTTGTCACGGCGCGCCGCCCTCCAGCTCGAGCACCTGGGCGTCACGCCGGCGCTCGAGCGCACGGTCGTCGGCGTCGACGAGCAGGGCGTCACCGTCGCGGCCGCCGGCGGCGAGCAGGAGCGCTTCGAGGCGCGCACCGTGATCTGGGCGGCGGGGGTCACCGCGTCGGGACTGGCGCGCCGCCTCGCCGAGCTGACCGGCGCCGAGCTCGACCGGGCGGGCCGCATCGCCGTCGAGCCCGACCTTACGCTGCCCGGGCACCCGGAGGTGCTCGCGCTCGGCGACATGGTGCGCGTCCGCGACGCGCGGGGAGAGGCGCAGGTCCTCCCCGGCGTGGCGCCCGTCGCCATGCAGCAGGGCCGGTACGCCGCCGCGCTCGTCCGCGCACGGCTGCGCGACCGGCCGAGTCGGCCGTTCCGCTACCGCGACAAGGGCAACGTCGCAACCATCGGTCGCGCCCGCGCGGTGGCGGACCTGCACGTGGTCCGCCTCAGCGGCTTCCCGGCGTGGATCACGTGGCTCGTCGTCCATCTCTTCTACCTCGTCGGCTTCCAGAACCGTCTGTTCGTGCTCATCAGCTGGGCGTTCAGCTTCGTGACACGCGGTCGCGGGGCGCGCATCATCAGCTCCGAGGCGCCACGAGCGAAAGCTCGACGAGATGGCCGGTGCGCCGGCCGGCCCGGCTCTGGATCCTGAACGTCCCGCCGACCGCCTCGACGCGGTCGGTGAAACCTCAAAGCGGGAGGTTGAACCCGCGCGCGAGAAGCGCGAGCGGGTTGCGGCGAGCCTCCGTGCACGCGCTCGTCGAGTGGCCGTACGTCCCGATCCTGCCGCGATCTGCTGTTGGGCCGAGCGCGGGCCCCGAGCGCGCGCCCTCTTGGGTGATCGCGAATCGTTGTCGAAGGGTCGCAGGGCGCCGGTCAACCTGAGCTCATGTTCCCCTGCCTTGAGTCCTCGAACGTAAGTAGATGCCGCGACGGTGGTCGACTTCAACGCGTCTTCGCTCACACCGACAGGAACCTCCCGATGATTTCGCGGAGAGTCCCTGACGTCGTCAGTCCGAGCGACAACGCGCGCGCCGCGGGACGCTCGACCGCATGAGCTACTCAGTCGAATGGATTTGGGGCCCCGTCGTCTCCGGGATGGTGCTCCTCCTCCTGATCGTCCCGGAGTTCGCCGCGATCGCCGTCGTCGTCGCCACGATCGCCGTCCTCGTCGTCGCGCTCGCAGCCCTCGTCGGGTTCGTGGCACTCGCCGCGGCGGCGTTCGCGAGCCCGTACCTGCTCGTGCGCAGCGTTCGCCGCCGTCTGAGCTCAACGAAGAACACGATGGATCCCCTCGCCGAGCGGGATCCCGGAGCCGATCGGCCGCCGGACCGCCTGCGGCTCCTCGGCCGAGCACACGTGACCGCGTTCGCTCAAGGCGAACCGGACGAGGCGAGCGGGATGCTCGAGGACGCGACTCGGGACGCCGCGTAGGCGAGCCGGCGTGGGCGTCCTCCTCGCCTCACTCCACAGCGCGCCGGCGCTCGGTCCGGTCGCGCAGGATCACCTACTCCAGGCGCGGCAGATGCAGGCGCTGTCGTTCACCGCCCACATCCCGCTGGTGTGCTTCGGCATCGCCTTCCCGGTGATGGTGCTGCTCATGGAGTGGTGGGGGCAGCGCACCGGCGACCCGCTGTGTCGGACGATCGCACGCCGGTGGAGCCGGGTGATGATCGCCCTGTTCGCGATCGGCGCGATCACCGGCACGGTGTTGAGCTTCGAGATGGGCGTGCTGTGGCCGAACTTCACCGCGACGTTCGGCGGAGTCTTCGGACTCGGCTTCGCCATTGAGGGGTTCTCGTTCTTCCTCGAGGCGATCTTCCTGGGCATCTACGTCTACGGCTGGGACCGGCTCTCGCCGCGCATGCACCTGCTCAGCGGGATCCCCATCGCCGTCACCGGATTCCTGGGGTCGTGGATGGTCATCTCGGTCAACGCGTGGATGAACCACCCGAGCGGCTTCCGGCTGGTCGCCGGCCGCGTCGTCGACGTCCACCCCTGGAAGGCGCTCTTTGGAAACGACTTCCTGTGGCACGAGCTCATCCACATGTACGTCGCCGCCTACCTCGTCACCGGGTTCGTCATGGCCGGCGCCTACGCGGTCGCGCGGCTGCGCGGGCGCTGGACCCGATACGAGCGCACGGCGATCGTCGTGCCGCTGATGATCGCCGCGCTCGCCGCCCCGACCCAGATCCTCATCGGCGACTGGGCGGCGCGCACGGTCCACAAGGCCCAGCCGACCAAGCTCGCAGCGATCGAAGGCCTGGCCAAGACCACCGACGGCGCGCCGCTGCACGTCCTCGGCTGGTACGACGACGGGAAGATCCGCGATGGCCTGCGCATCCCGAAACTGCTCTCCACGCTGGCCTCACATGATCCGAGTGCCCGGGTGCAGGGGCTGGATGCCGTTCCGCCTGGCGACCGCCCGCCCGTCAATGTCGTCCGCGTCGCCTTTCAGACCATGGTCGGCATCGGCACGCTGCTCGCCGCCCTTGGCGTCCTGACCCTGCTCGTACGCGTACGCCGACGGCGGCTGCCCACGCGGCGGGCGTACTACGCGGCCGTGGCGGCCGCGGGTCCGCTGTCCGTGGTCGCGCTCGTGGCCGGCTGGGTGACGACCGAGGTCGGTCGCCAGCCTTGGGTCGTCTACGGCGTGATGCGCACGAGCGACGCCGTGACCGGCGCGGGCGTCATCCCCATCAGCTACGCGGTGCTGTGGGCCCTGTACCTCTCAGTGGGCGCCGGCACCATGTGGATCCTCCGCCGCCTCGCCCGAGTGCCGGTCGAGGATCCCCGCTACCGCGGGCGGCCCGCGCCGGACGTGATCGCGTGACGTTGACGACCGTGCCGCTGGTCTTGGTCCTCGTCGGCCTGACGTGCTACATCGTGCTGGCCGGCGCCGACTTCGGCGCCGCCATCTGGCAGATCACCGCCCCACAGACCCGGGAGGGGCGGCGCATCCGCGACTTCGCCCACAACGTCATCGCGCCGGTGTGGGAGGCCAACCACGTGTGGTTGATCTTCGTACTCACCGTGATGTGGACGGCCTACCCCGCTGCCTTCGGCTCGATCGCGTCGACGCTCTCGGTCGCGCTCATCCTGGCGGCGCTGGGGATCGTCATCCGCGGCGCAGCGTACGCCGTGTCCGCAGGCACATCGGGTCCGCGGCAGGTCCGCGACCTCGACGTCGTCTCCGCCGTGTCGTCGATCGTGACGCCGTTCGCCCTCGGCGCGTGCCTCGGCGGCATCGCGTCGGGACGAGTGCCGTACGGCAACGCCGAGGGCGACCTGGTCTCGAGCTGGCTCAACCCGACCTCGGCCGTCATCGGCGCGTTGGCGATCGCGATCTCCGCCTACCTGGCCGCCGTCTACCTGTGCGACGACGCGCAGCGTCGCGGAGAGCATGACCTCGTGGCTCCCTATCGCCGTCGCGCCCTCGGCGCCGGCACTGTCGCAGGCCTGCTCGCCGTCGCCGGGCTCGTCGTCCTGCATCGCGACGCCCACCCGCTGTACCGCGAGCTGATCGCCGGCCCGGGGCTCCCCGCCGTGATCGTGTCGGGTGCGGCGGGCGTCTCGGCGCTCGGGCTCGTGCTCCGCCGGCGATTTCAGCTCGCACGCTTCGCCGCGGCCCTCGCCGTCGCGGCGATCGTGGCCGGGTGGGCGCGCGCCCAACAGCCCCAGCTCCTGCCCGGCCTGACGGTCGACCAGGCTGCCGCCCCGCGCGACACGCTGATCGCCGTCATCATCGCCGTCGTAGGCGGTGGCATCGTCGTGATCCCTTCGCTGCTCGTGCTGCTGCGGCTGTCCGTCGCCGGCCGCCTGGGCGACTACGGCGCCGACGGCGGCTCCGTCGACCCGCGCGACGGTCCCGTCCGGACCCCGGGTCTCCATCCGGCCCGCGCCGGGCGCCTCGCCACCGCCTGCCTCATCGGCGGCTCAGGCTTCCTCACCGTTGCCGAGGTCGGGTGGGCGCACGCGATCGGCGTGACCATGCTGCTCGCGGCGATCGCGCTCGGCCTCGCGGCGGCTACGCCCGCCCTGCTCGACAACGAATCTGACGGCAGCTCGCGCTCACGAACCCCGTGAGGGGGTCGAGCGGAAGCTCGACGACGCGGCGTGTGCCCTGCCCGACCCGGCTGTCGACGCTGAGCGCCCCGCCGACGTCCTCGACCAGGTACTGATCGGGTCCGGCGAGGTGAGGCGGAGGGCTTCGAACTGAGCGAGGCAGACCTCATTCCCCGGCGCCGAGCACACACCCAGCCCCTCCGGCGGGACGTCGCCGGCTTCGATGAGCCAGAGATCCCGAGACTCGACGACGACCGCTACGGCGCGGGCGTCGACGAGGATCCCGAGACATGATCGCTGGCACTGTGGGACGACGGCTGTCGTCCGTTTTGGCGCGGGGTATCGTCGCGCGCGTGGCGCGCGCCAACCGGACATCGGTGCAGGCCGCCATCAGCGCGGAGCTCATGGTGCCGGCGGAGTTCGACGCCGCCGTTGAGGTCGAGCGTCGTGTCACGTTTCTCGTGGAGCAGCTGGCCGGCAGCGGGCTGCGCGGTTGGGTGCTGGGGGTCAGTGGTGGCGTCGACTCGGCCACCGCCGGGCGGCTGTGCCAGCTCGCCGCCGAGCGCGTGCGCGCGGACGGCGGCAGCGCCACGTTCGTCGCCATGCGCCTGCCGTATCACGCTCAGGCCGACGAGGAGGATGCCCAGCGCGCGCTCGCGTTCGTCCGCCCGGACGCGACGCTCACCATCGACGTCGGCCCGGCGAGCGATGCGCTGTCCGCCGCCGTGGATGCGGCCGGCGAGCCCGCTGAAAGGGTCGCCGCCCGCGACCTTGTGCGGGGCAACCTGAAGGCGCGGATGCGGATGGCGGCGCAGTACGCGGTCGCCGGCGCGCACGGGCTGCTCGTGGTGGGTACCGACCACGCCGCGGAGGCCCTCATGGGCTTTTTCACGAAGTACGGGGACGGCGCCTGCGACCTGGCGCCGCTCGCGGGGCTGACCAAGCGGCGCGTCCGGGCGGTAGCGCAGGCGCTCGGCGCCGAGGACGCGATCCTCGCCAAGGTGCCCACGGCCGACCTGGAAAGCGAGCGTCCCGGACTCCCGGACGAGGACGTCTTTGGCGTCACCTACGAGCGGCTCGACGACTTCCTCGAGGGTCGCGAAGTGGCGCCGGAGGTGCACGAGATCATCGTCTCCGCCTACCGCCGCACCGCGCACAAGCGCGCGCTGCCGGCGGCGCCGTGACCCGGTCTTCGATCAGGTTCGCGCGTGCGGGCTCTCGCCTCGGATCGGTAACCAGTGAACGGCGTTGAACGCGACGATCACGGCCACGCCTAGGACGGGTAGCAAGGTGCCAAGCAGGGCGCCGGTCGCGAGCCAGGCCAGGGCGAGTCAAAGCGCTGCTGATGGCTGTCGCTCCCTCAGGGCAGAGGGCTTCGCGGACCAGGCCGTGGCGGGACGCGTACCGCCAAAGGTGTTGAATGTCAGCGCCATCACGTCGAACGCCATGCCGTAGAAGCCGACGGCAGTTCACTGGCCATGTCCACTACACCGACTCGGCGACGACGGAGGTGGCGAACGGAAGGAACGCCTCGGCCAGCCACGAGCGATCGAGAGGCCGCGGACCCAGTCGCCAGACGTCAAGCCGCGATCGTCGTCCGGGCTTCAGTTGCGCCGACCCGGCGCCATTCCGACTAGGCCCTTAAGAACCGGCCGCGGCGCAACCGGCTACGACCCGAACCCGGTCCCGGTCGGGACCACCCAGGACCTCCGCTCGCCCGACACGCGCGACGTCGCGATCGGGTACGACCCGAGCGGTCGCGGTCGCCGTCCCCGAGTCCTCGGGCTCCGGCGAGGCTTCGACTGGGTCTCGGCCGCGATCGGCGCCGTGGCCGTCGGCGGCCTGATCCTCCTGCTCGTCGGCTTCATGAACGGCCGCGGGGGCAGGGCGTGGGGCGCATCGGCCGGCGTCGCGCGCTGCACACCTGAGCACACGGGTCACCCGGCAAAACCGGGAGCCCGCTCCGGCGGGCTCTCGTCGTTGCAGCGGCCCGTTGACTCAGCCCTTGTGCGGACGTGGTGATCGCTAGACGTTCGAACGTGATCGACTCGATTGATCCCCGTCCGGCGCACCGCAACCGCACGGCGGGCGGGCGGGAACACTGCGCCTTGACATTGGCGCGAAAGCGAGGAGAGTCAGCTGTACTCGATATGGGAGTCTCGCGGTCGGACCGGCCGGCGAGACGCCCGAGAAAGGGGCTGGCTTTCGTGCCCCCCGCCCGCAGGTTCTCGTCTGCGTCCTCGCCGGATAACGCAGATGCGTCGCGAGACCTCATTGTCGCGACGCAAAGCTTCGAGCTGTGCTGCGCTGACGTGCATCCGCAGGGGTGTGCGGAGATGCTGGAAGCCCGGCGCCCCAGCGACCTGGTCGAGATCGCGCGCGAGCACGGCGCGCGCGTTCACGGCTTCACTCCGGCCTGGTACAGCCAGCACCGGCTCGCGTCCATGGCCGCTGTCGTTGCGCGCAGCTACGGCTGAGCCCGTGCGACCCGAGATGTGGAGAACTACGCCCCAGGGCGCAGCAGTTGCCGCCGATGGCTCACGTCGAACATGGCGGTAGCGTCGCAGCCATGAAGAACTCGGCCCTCGCCAAGCGCCGCGGAGGACGGCCGTGAGCGGCCCCACTGCGTGGTATGACGGAGAGCTCGCGGCGAGGATCTCGACGACCGTCGTCGGGGCGCTCGCGCGCACGACCGGCCGCGGCCCGACCAAGGCCCGGACCACGATCGGCGACAACGGGATCTTCGTGGTGCTGCAGGACAGCCTCACGCGCGGCGAGCAGACGCTCGCCGACGCCGGCGAGGGCCACGCGGTGCTCGATCTGCGCCGACGCTGGCAGAGCGTCATGCAAGCCGACGTCAGCCGCGAGATCGAGGAGCTGACCGGACGCAAGGTGATCGGTTTCATGAGCGACAACCACATCGACCCCGACCTCGCCGTCGAGGTCTTCGTGCTCGAACCGCTGCCGCCCGCCGCGCAACAGACCCGCCGCTAGCGCGTGCGTTCGAGGGCGAGCGCCAGCTGTCGCGCGCGGGCGCGGTGGTCGCGCGCCGAGACCCCCGCCGGCGGACGGGCGGCGTCGTGCATGCGGTTGTAGCGGTCGTGGACCACGACCCGCTCGAGGTCTCGCTCTTGCGCGTGCGCCCGCGCGGCGAGCTCGGCTTCGGTGGCGTTCGTGTGCTCTGACAGTGGCGCGGCCGTGTCGGCGTCATAGACCCGCCACGTGCTCCGGTCGTCGGGAATGACGTGCACCTCGGTCATGCGGTTCCTTCCGCGGGCGCCCGCCGGCGCGTGGCCGTTCGCCCGCTGCTTGGCTTGCGGCTTCGAGTATCGGCAGTCACCGCGAGGCCGGATGGCTCTGGGGATGGCGCTGCGGTCTGCGGTGCGCGTGGCAGCTGCGCCCAGACACGAGTTCCGCCCGCGACCACGCGCTCGAGCCCCCAGCGTTCACTGAGCGCGCGCACGATGCCCAGACCGAAGCCGCCGCCGCGCTTCGGATCTGGGGACCGCGGAGCGATCTCGCCACCGCGCCCGGGATCCTCGACCTCGAGGCGGACCATGGTGCTCGTGAGGCGGACCCGCACTGCCACGACGCCGGCGGCGGACACGCCGCTATGAGCCACGCTGTTGGAGACCAGCTCCGACATGACCAACTGCGCGTCGGCGAGCACGGATGCAGCGACCCGGCCGCGCAGACAGTCGGCGACCACGACGCGCGCCGCCGCGGGTGCCGCCACATCCAGCGCCAGCGGCACCTCGACGGCTTCCGAGACGCCGCTGCGGCCCCTCGCACGCGCAGAACCGCCGACGCGATTGCGGACCCGGTCGTTTGCGGCGCGCAGGTCGGCATTCTCGGCCTTCAGCGCCGCCGCTCCGCAGCGCAAGACCGACACCGCCTCACTCAGCGCCTCGATCACGCGCGCTTGGCGCCGGCAGGTCGCCTGCAACCCCTCATTCCCCGTGACCTCGCGAACCCTTGGGGCGGTCGACGCTCGTCGGCCGTTCGTCGGTCCTGCCTGGTCTGGCTGCATCGGGGCCGCCTCCAGAACCCCTCTCCGTCGTCCGGCTCAACAGCCGTACCACGAGAAGTGTTCAGCGTATGTGCGGAGGATCACCGCCCGCGTCCCCGACCGGAACTGACCTGCCTGCCCAGGGCCGCGTGATGGCAAGGCTCCCTCTCGGCAATAACCTTACCCCTCGCGCCCGCGCCCACGCCTCAGTAAGCGCCTCGACCGATTATCTGACACCAGCCGCGGTGTGCGACCCGCCGAGACGGGTCTTTGCGAACGGCCGGCCACCGTCGCCGGTCAAGGCGCCTTTCCGCTCGCTGGGCTGAAGCAAACGCGAAGCGACCTGCGCGCCCAGGCCATGTCAGACGAGCTCAGCGAAGACGCCGCCGGCTTGTCTGCCCCGGCCGGCCGGGCCCGCGACGCCATGCGCAGGTTCTCGCGACGCCCTAGCGGCGCCCCGCCCGTCGCCTGACCACGCCAGCGCACGCGAGCGCCGACGGCGAGGCGCAGTCGGGCGGCTCCAGCGCACCCTCCCAAGCGACCTTCTTGTGGCGATATTCCTGAGTCAGCACGCGAAACTGCGCGGCGACCGCCAGCCAGTCAAGCGCCGCTGCGTAATTGCCGCCCTTCGCGTCATAGTCGGCCATCGCCAGCGACGCGTGAGCGACTTCGGACGGCTCCGGCTCTGCACTGCCGAGGCTGTTGAGGGTGGTCATCCGCCACCTCCTGCTCGTCGCGCCACGTACCCGGAGGGTCCGCGCCGGCGCCGACGGTCGAGGAACTCAACACTGGCAGACCCGCGCCCCCCGCCGCCAGGAGCGCGAGGCCGGCGGTCGCCCAAACTGCGGGATTTCGTGCGCGATGCCCGCGTTCGCACCTCCGCTCGTAACTGGGCGTGCCGGGGAGTAGTGTGCACGGGAGGCTGGCTCCGCGGCCAACACTCCCGGCCGAAGCGCGCAGTACACCGACGAGCGAACCCACGCGACGAGGTCACGCACTAACGGCGACGGGGGCGACTGTGGAGCCAGTACCTCGCCGGCACTCCGCTCCGACCGCCCCGGCGGCTGGTCACGGACCAAGAAAGGACACACGATGCCTTCAAGGCCGGAACGCAGGAAGCACGCTCGTTCGAAGCAGAAGCTCGGCACCGTCTCGCACCATGCTCAGCGGCGCGTGAACCAACGCGTCCTCGAGATCATGGCGCGCGGCCGCAGTGCCGACCAGCCGAATTCTCCCGCTGGTCGAGCCTTGACGGCATGGCGCACAGTGGGCCGCAAGCCCGCCCGCCCGAGATAGCGGGCGCGGCGGCCGGCGTCCGGATCCTCAACTACCTACGAGCGCGGAGTGGAGCCCGCTTGGGATGCGTCACGGATGGCGCCCGCGGGCCCGACTTCATCCTTCATCGTGCCGCTCGTCGACCGCCTTCCCCGGGTTTCGCTGAGCCGCCGTGGGCGTCATGCAGACCAACGCGAGCCGAGGAATCGCCGCGATTGAATGTGCGCGTTCGTGCGCGAATGGACCGGGTGCGCACAATCGCGCAGATTCGACGCTACCGCGCCATCCACCGTTTCTCGCCCGATTGCAGAACTTGGACCTAGGGGGTCCCAATTGAACCCCCGTACGGCCAATGCCCCGCTGACAAGAATAATGCGATTAGCAGGAACTTCGAGTCGGGGAGACAGGATTTGAACCTGCGACCGCCCGGCCCCCAGCCGGAAGGTTCTGGCTACCGACTGTATTTCGGCAGCGTTAGAGCGGCTTGAGTTGCTCCGAGTTGGGATGGGTTGCGCTCAATTTGTTCCCCGGATTGATCCCCGTGAGCGCGATCCACTCGAGACCCCGCGGAGGTCCGTGGTCACGGCACCAGCACGGCGCGCCCGAGCACGTTGCCGGCGTCGAGGTCGGCCAGCACCCGGCCCGCCTCCTCGAGGTCGTAGGCCTCGACGTGGGTCTGGACCCGGCCGGCCTCGGCGAGCGCGAGCGCCTGCATCAGATCCTCGCGGGTGCCACCGAACGTGTGCACGATCGCGATCTCGCGGTCTGGCGATCCGCCGGCTCCCATCTGCGCGGTGATCGACAGCCGGCCGCCGCCCCCACCGGTCACGACGATCGCGCCCCCGCGTCCGGTGACCTGCGCGGCTAGGTCAAGGCTCGCCTGCGCGCCGACGAAGTCGAAGACGACGTCGACCTTGCGACCGCCGTTCGCCTCGAGGATGCCCTCCGCAGCGCCTGGCCCCGTGAGGACGCCGTCGTCGGCGCCGATTCCAGCGGCGAAGTCCAGCCGTGCGCGATCGACGTCGACGGCGATGACGCGAACCCTGGACGTGGCGCGCACGAACTGCACGGCGAGGTGGCCCAGGCCGCCGATGCCGACGACCACGGCCGTCGCCCCCGGTTCGAGCTCCGACCGTCCGCGCTCGACAGCGTGCAGCGCGGTCATGCCGGCATCCGTCAGCGGCGCGGCGTGGACGGGATCGACGTCGCCGAGCGCCACGAGATTGCGCGCCGGCGCGACGACGTGCTCGGCCATGCCGCCGTCGCGCGTGATGCCGATCGCCCCGGGGATGACGTCCCGGCAGACGTTGTCCTGCCCCCGCGCGCACGCGGAGCAGCGGCCACAGCCGAGGAGTTCGTAGACCGCCACCACGGTCCCGGACGCTAGACCGGCTACGCCGTCGCCGAGCGCCATCACCTCGCCCACGACCTCGTGCCCCAGCGTCACGGGCAGCTCGAGCCCGTTGCCTCCGCTGCGCAGGAGGGCGAGGTCCGTCCGGCACACGCCCGCCGCCAGCACGCGCAGCAGGACCTCCCCCGGCCCCGGTTCCGGGCGCGGCACGGCGACGACCTCGGCACGACCTGCACCGATCAAGCGGTAGGCGCGCATCACTCAATTCTACCTGAACCGAGTTCAATTTGCGGCAACGTGAGCGTGCGACGGCCCCACGTCGGTACTAGGGTCCAGGCATGGACCTCGTCCCCTCGCGCGCATGACCTCGCCCCTCGGTGAGTTCATCCGCCGCCAGCGCGAACTCCAGGAGCTCTCCATGCGTCAGCTGGCCGACCTCGTCGGCATCTCCAATCCGTACCTGTCGCAGATCGAGCGCGGGCTTCGGGACCCGTCGGAGAAGGTGCTCGACGCGATCGCGCAGAACCTGCAGCTGTCGGCGGACGCGCTGCAGGAGCACGGCGGCCGCCGGCCTGACGGCGCCGCGGATGAGGGCGGCGAGCCCGCGGTCGTGGCCGCGATCCGGGCGGACCCGAAGCTTACGGCGCGGCAGCGCCAGGCGCTGATCGGGGTCTACAACGTGCTCGTCGACCGGGGGCGTACCGGGCGCTGACGGTCGCGGCGCCGGAGCGCCGCGACCGCCGGCTCGGGGAGAGGACTCAGGAGACGAGCTCGCGCGCGGCGCCGGTGTACGCCTTCGCGATCTCGCGCGTGAAATCGGCCTGCGCCGCAGCCGTGCTGGCGATCCAGTCGACCTTGGTCGTGCCCGCCGCCTTCTCGTAGGACTCGGTGAACGACACGACGGCCTTCTCGTAGGTTTCGAGGATGGCCGCGCTGGCCTTCTTGCCGTTCGCGACGGCCTTCTCGTTGAGCTCGGTGACGCGCTCGGCAGCGGCGTCGATGCTCTCGGTGACGGGGGTGGTCCTGGTCTGCGTGGGCATTGCGGCTGCCTTTCGGGACTGGGTTGGTAGCGACTGCGTTAGCAAGTTAGCAAGCGCTCCAGCTAATGTCAATCTGACTTCAGTTCATGCAACAGCGTGAAGCCGGCGGAGCTCGCGCTTCAGCACCTTGCCGCTGGGCGTGCGCGGGAACTCGTCGACGAACTCGACCGACCGCGGCAGCTTGTAGCCGGCGAGCCGCTCGCGCGCGAACGCGATCAGGTCCTCCGCGGCCGGCTGCGCGCCGGGCCGCGGGACGACCAGTGCCTTGACCGCCTCGCCCCAGTGCCCGTCGGGCACCCCGATGACCGCCACGTCGGCGACGTCGGCGTGCTGAGCGAGCGCCTCCTCCACCTCGACGGGATAGACGTTCTCGCCGCCGCTGACGATCATGTCCTTGATCCGGTCGGTGAGGAACAGGTAGCCCTCTTCGTCGACGTAGCCTCCGTCGCCGGTGCGCAGCCAGCCGTCGGGCGCGAGCGCCGCGGCGGTCTCGGCGGGCCGGTTGAAGTAGCCGGGCGTGACGTTCGGCCCACGGAGCCAGACCTCGCCGACCGAGCGCGGCGGCAGCGCCTCCGCGCTCACCGGATCGACGATCTTGAGCTCCACCCACGGGTACGGCCGGCCGGCGGACCGGAGCAGGTGTTCGCGCGGGCCGCCGGGATCGTGGTCCTCGGGTTCGAGCGCGATCACGCCGCCGGTGGTCTCCGTCAACCCGTAGAGCCCGAACAGCGCGCAGCCGAACGTCCGCAGCGACGCCTTGAGGACCGGCGTCGTGATCGGCGCCGCGCCGTAGGCGATCGAGCGCAGGGCCGAGTAGTCGCGCTCAGCCGCTCCCGGCACGGCCGTGAGCAGCTGGAGCATCGTCGGGACGAGCACGGCGTTGGTCACGCGCTGGTGCTCGATGACGTCGAGGACCTTCGCGGCATCGAAGTCGCTGACCAGGACAGTCGTCGCACCATGCCAGAGCCCGCAATACGCCCAGCCGATCCCGCCGATGTGGAACATCGGGAGCGGCGTCAGGCTCACGGAGCGTTCGTCGAACGCCCATCGCAGAGAGGTCTGCGCAGTGACGGCAAGGTTGCCGTGCGTGGTGAGCACGCCCTTGGGGACGCCCGTCGTCCCGGACGTGTACATCTGCACGATCACGTCGGCGGCCTCGCCGCGGCCGCCCGGGTCGCGCGGCTCGTGCGCCTCGATCCAGCGCTCGTACTCCTCCCCCACCACGATCAGCGCCGGCGGGCGCACGTGCTCGGCGACCTCGCGGAAGGCGGGCCCCGCGATCAGCACGGGCGCCTCGGAGTCCGCCAGAACGGCGGCGAGCTCCGGCACCGCCAGCCGCCAGTTGAGCGGGACGAGCACCGCGCCGACCTTGCTCGCGGCGAACAGCAGCTCGACCACCTCCGGAGACGAGCGGTCGAGATAGGCGACACGGGTCCCCGCCCCCACCCCCTGCGCCAGCAGCGCCTGGGCGAGCCGGTTCGAGCGCTCGTCGAGCTCCGCGTAGCTGAGCTCGCGCGCGCCGTGCCGGAGCGCCACCGCCTGCGGGCGCTCGCTCGCGTGGCGGCGGATGACGTCGGCAACGCGGAGGTCCTTCATGCCGCCCCCTCGAAGAACCGCGCGATCTCCTCGTCGACCTCGGGCTGCTCGGTCGAGTACAGATGACCGGCCTCGTCCAGGACCCGCAGCTCGGCGCGGGGGATCCGCTCGGCGAGGATCTGGGCGTTGGCGACCGGGACCATGCGGTCGTGACGACCGTGCACGACGAGCGTCGGCGCCTCGATGCGCTGCACCCGGCGATAGCAGTTGTGCAGCGCGGCGGCAACCATCTGCGCGCGATAGGCCTGCTCGGGGAACGGGTGTGCGAGCCGGCGCCGGATGTCCTCCGCGATGCGGTCCTTGTGCTCGCGCCGGCAGCGCGGCCCGTAGTTGAACGGCACCGACGCGCGCGCCGCGTCCTTGGCCGTCATGCTCGCCCGGCGGCGGAAGAAGGCGAGCACGTCGGCGCTCGGCCGCGCCGCGCGCGGGCCGCCGGGGTGCGTCGCTCCCAGCACGAGCGAGCGCACCCGGTCGGCGTGCCGGAGCGCGAGCTGCTGCGCCACCATGCCACCCAGCGAGAAGCCGTACACGTGCGCCCGCTCGACGCCGGCCGCGTCGAGGACCGAGACGGCGTCGTCGGCCATCGCCTCCATCGTGTAGCTGTGCGAGCGCGCGGGCGACCGGCCGACGCCGCGGTTGTCGAAGGTGATGACGCGAAGCGACCGCGACAGCACCGGGACGGTGCGCCACCAGGCGCCCCCGCTGAGCCCCAGGCCCATGATCATCAGCACGGGCTCACCCGAGCCGACGCTTTCCCAGTGCAGCGTCGTCATGAGTCGAGCAGCCAGCGCGCGCCCGAGAGCTGGACGGCGCCGATGTCCCGGGTCAGGTCCGCGGTCGTGTTCAGGAGCGAGCGCGCCGGACCGGGCAGCGCGTGGGCGAGCGTCCGCTGCAGGTCGCAGGCCCTGCCGATCATGTCCTCGTAGGCGTTGACGGCGGCCTCGAGGAGCTCGTCGACCCGCGGGCTCACAGCTCGTCCGCGATCCCGGCGACGGCCATCGACGACCACTGCTCCTCGACGGAGTGGGCGAGGATCATGAGATCGCGCAGCGCGCCCGACTGGTCGCGAACCTGGTTGGTGAGCAGCGCCTCGGGATCGAACCCGAGCGACCGGAACATCGCGATCGTCGGCTCCTGATCGGCGACGACCTCGACGACCATCTTGCGCAGATCGAGCTCGACGGCATCGAGGACGGCGCGGCGTGCGAGCGCGCGCCCGATCCCGCGGCCCCGCCGGTCGGGATCGACGATGACCCTGACCTCCCCCACGTGGCTCGACCAGCCGTGCAGCGGCACGACGGCCACGTAGCCGATGACCTCGCCGTCCTCGACGGCGACGGCCCGGGCCGTGCCCGGGCGTGTCCACGCGTCGAGCACCCCCGGGGCCTCGACGTCCTCCTTGAAGAAGGTCCGGTCTCCCTCGGGGACGCGCTCCACAAAGCGCTCGACGGCGTCCCGGTCGGTGGCCTGCAGCTCCCTGATCTCCATCACGATCCCCTTTCCTGGGGTAGCTCGTCGCTGTGCGCGGCGATCCAGCCGGCGAGGCTGGGCAGGGTGTGCCGGAACGCCGAGCGGCCGGTCCCGAACGTGACGTGGCCTCCCGGGAGCACGAGCTCGTGCCGGCGGTCCGGCCGGCCGACCAGCGCACCGGCCGGCTCGGCCGCCGCTCTCGGCACGACGGTGTCCTTCTCTGCCATCGCGTTGAGCACCGCCGCCCCCGTCGTCGCGAAGTCGATCGCGCGCCCGCCGACGTGCAGCGATCCGTCCATCAGCGCGTTGCGCCGGACGAACAGATCGACCACCTCGCGGAAGACTGCGCCGGGGAACGGGACCTGGTCGCGCGTCCACTGCGCCATCGCCTGGAAGCCGCGCACGAACTCGTCGTTCCAGAGGTTCTCCAGCAGCGTCGCCCGCTGGGCGACGACGGTCGTCGGCGCGAGCATGAAGAACCCGCTGTAGAGCACGTCGGCCGGCACGTTCCCGCTCTCGTCGACCAGGTCCTCGGGATCAAGTCGCCCCTCGCGCAGCGCGGCGACCATCGGTCCCATCTCCTCGAAGTCGACCGGCGTCGCCATCAGTACGAGATTGCGCACGCCCGGCTCGTCGTGACCGTTGGCGTAGAGCACGGAGAGCACGCCGCCGAGGCAGTAGCCGGCCAGCGTGAGCTCGGTGCAACCGGTCTGCTCCCGCACCGCGGACACGGCGCGCGGGAGGTACTCGTCGACGTACGTCGACAGGCTGTTCTCGGCGTCGAGCTCGTCGGGGATCCCCCAGTCGAGCAGGAAGACGTCGAAGCCGCGACCGCGCAGAAACTCCACCGCACTGCTCCCGGGCAGCAGGTCGAGGATGTAGCTCCGGCTGACGAGGCTGGTGACGATCAGCAGCGGCTGGGCGAAGCGGACCGGGCCGCCGCGGTAGCGCCACAGCTGCGCCTTGTCGCGCTGCCAGACCACGTCTTTGGGGGTCGTGCCGAGCCCCGGGCGGTTGCTCCCCCGCACGTACCGAAGCCCGTTGCGCGCGCGCAGGTACGACCGCTCCACGTCACGGTTGACGCGTCCGAGCAGGTCCGCGGGGCTCAGCTGCAGCGGCACGGCTCAGACTCGCTCCGCGTCCCGCGCCCGCTCGAGCTCGAGTTGCTCGAGCTCCTTCGTGATCTGCAGCAGGCGCCGATCCATGCGCGCGAGTTGCTCGCGCACTCGCCGGATGTCGGTGCCCGCCGGGAGGTTGAGCAGGTGGAGGCCCCGCTTCGACACGCTCTCGACGGCATCCGTGAGCCGCCGCGTCCCGCGGTTCAGCTCCGTCACGAGGTCGAAGTACGTGTCGCTGTGCACCGCGGCCTCGACGGGCCCGCCGACCGCGCGCTCGAGGCGGAGGACGAGCTTGAGCCAGAGGGGCAGGTCGGCCGGCATGACGGGGAGTCTAGCACAGCAATTGATATGACTTCAGTTCATGTGTTACGCTCCTCGCATGCAGGCGATCCGGCTCACCGCTTGGGAGCAACCCGCCCAGCTGGTCGACATTCCGTGTCCTGAACCGGGTCCAGGTGAGGTGCTAGTGCGCGTCGGCGGCGCCGGCCTCTGTCATTCCGACCTGCACCTCATGCACTGGCGCGCTGGGGCGCTCCCGTACGCGCTGCCCTTCACGCTCGGTCACGAGGTCGCGGGCACCGTGGCCGCGCTCGGCCCGGGAGCCGACGGCCTCGAGGCGGGCGCGCCCGTCCTCGTCTACGGGCCGTGGGGCTGCGGCCGCTGCCCCGCGTGCAGCGTCGGGGCCGAACATCTCTGCGAGCAGGAGCGGCAGGGGCGCGGAGCGGGGCTCGGGCGCGACGGCGGACTCGCCGAGTTCGTGGTCGTGCCCTCCCCCCGCCTGACGGTTCCGCTCGACGGGCTCGACCCGGTCGCCGCAGCGCCGCTGGCCGACGCGGGGCTGACGCCCTACCACGCCATCCGGCGCGCGCTGGGGATCTTGGGTCCTGGGACGAGCGCGATCGTGATCGGTGTCGGCGGCCTGGGGCACGTCGCCGTCCAGCTCCTGAAGGCGCTCAGCCCGGCGCGGGTCGTCGCTGTCGACCGTCGCGACGAGGCACTCGAGGTGGCAGCGCGCAGCGGGGCCGACATCGTGCTGCACGCCTCGGGCCTGCCTAGCCGCGAGCTGCGGCGCGCGGCGGGCGGCCGAGGCGCTGCGCTGGTCGTCGATTGCGTCGGCAGCGACGACACGCTGGCGCTGGCCGCCGGCGCAGTCGCGCCCGGCGGCCACGTGTCGCTGCTCGGGCTGGCCGGCGGGACGTTCCCGATGCGCTTCGGCGCGGTGCCGCTCGAGACCTCGGTGATCTTCTCGAACTGGGGCACGCGCGCCGAGCTCGCGGAGGTCGTCGCGCTCGCGCGCGACGGCGCCATCGACCTCGAGATCGAGCGCGTCGCGCTCGCCGACGTCCCGGCCGCCTACGAGCGGCTGGCAGCGGGCGGCGGCCACGGGCGCCTGGTGGCCGTCCCGGAGCCAGCGTGAACCTCGACGGCAGGATCGCTGTGGTCACAGGCGGCGGCTCGGGCATCGGCGAGGCGATCTGTCACCGCCTCGCCGCCGACGGCGCGCGCGTCGCGGCGCTCGACGTGCGGCTGGACGCCGCCCGGCAGACGATCGCGGAGATCGGCGGGGGCCTGGCGCTGCACGCCGACGTCAGCGACAGCGCCGGGGTCGACGACGCGCTCGCGCAGGTCGAGCGCGACCTCGGGCCGATTGACATCCTCGTCAACAACGCGGGCGCGGTGGGCGCCGCCCACCTCGAGCGCGTGATGCCGCTGCTCGAGACCCAGCGCGTGGAAGCGCTGTCCGGCGGAGTGGAGACGCCGTTGGACGCGCTCGTGCGCCTGAGCGACGACGAGTGGCGACGTCTGCTGGCCGTGCATCTCGACGGCACGTTCTTCTGCACCCGCGGCGCCGCGCGGCTGATGGCACCGCGCGGTACCGGCGTGATCGTGAACATGGCCTCCGTCTGCGGGCTCGAGGGGTGCGCCGGCCATCCCCACTACTCGGCCGCCAAGGCCGGGATCCTCGGCTTCACCCGCGCCGTCGCCAAGGAGCTGATCGTGCAGGGGATCCGCGTCAACGCCGTCGCGCCGGGGCACGTGGACACCAGCACGCTCAAGGGGCAGCTGGACGCAAGCCGGCAGCAGATCGCCAACCACACCCCCGCCGGCCGGCTGGCGCGGCCACCCGAGATCGCGGCGACCGTGGCATTCCTGGCCTCCGACGACGCCGCCTACTACGTCGGAGCCACGCTCGGCCCCAACGGCGGCCTCGTCACGGCCGTCTGATCAGTCGCCCGGCATGCTCCATTGCGCGCCGCCGTCGACGGTGAGGATCGAGCCCGTCGTGTAGCTCGACGCGTGGCTCGCGAGGTACAGGGCCGCGCCGGTGATCTCCTCCGCGAGCCCGGCCCGCCGCAACGGGAACGTGCGCGTCCGCTGGGCGAGGGCGTCCATGTCCCACGCCTCGGAGATCGTCGTCAGGAACGGGCCCGGCATGATCGCGTTGACGCGCACCTTCGGGCCCAGTGCGTGGGCGAAGCCGACCGTCATCGCGTTCACCCCCGCCTTCGCGGCGGAGTAAGGCACGATGTCGCCGGTCGGGCGGACCGCCCCCGTGCTCGAAACGTTGATGATCGAGCCGCCGTCGCCGGCCGCCATGCGTTCGCCGACGAGCGCGGACAGCCGGAACGGCCCCTTGAGATTGACCGCGACCACCTTGTCGAACAGCTCCTCGGTCACGTCCGCAAGCGTCGCGTAGAGCGGAGAGACCCCGGCGTTGTTGACGAGGACGTCGACCCGGCCGAACTCGCCGTAGGCCGCCTCCACGAGCCGCGAGAGATCGTCCCAGCGCCCGACGTGGCACGGGTGCCCGAGCGCCCGCCCGCCGGCCAAGCGCAGCTCGGCCGCGACCTCCTGGCACGCGTCCGCCTTGCGGCTCGCGACGATGACGTCCGCTCCGGCGGCCGAGAAGCCCCGGGCGATGGCGAGGCCGAGACCGCGCGTACCACCGGTGACGAGCGCCACGCGGCCCGAGAGGTCGAATAGGTCGCGCGCGTCGTCGAGCTCCCTCGGGCTGGGCGGCGTGCGGCTCACCAGCGACCAGCGCAGTCGGGGACCGGGCGGCGGCGGGGTCGCCGCCGCAGTGCGATCGGACCCGGCGCGGTCCGGCCCGCAGGGGTCAGCTCGAAGACCGAGCCCTCGCTGTCCACCTGCTCGTCCACGACGCCGGCGCCCAACAGCAGCTCGAGGTTGCCGACCACCTCCCAGACGACGAGGAGCGACTGCTCCATCACCGTCCGCACGGGCCACAGGCCGCAGGCGATCTCGAACGCCGTGCGCGGACCGTCGTCGAGGATGGCCAGGATGCGCTCGCAGCGGCGGCGATGGTCGCGCAGGCGCGCATTGACCAGCCGCCTGTGCTCGGTGACCGGCTCGCCGTGTCCGGTGAGGAGCCGCGCGAGCGGCATCTTGGCCGTGAGCTCCAGGTTGTCCAGGTACCGCACGCGCGAGCGCGCTCGCCCATCGCGCGCCCGGTCGGGCGCGCAGATCTCCGTGTTGGAGGAGATCGCCGCCAGCAGGTGATCGCCGGCGAACGCGAACCCGGCGGCGTCGTCGACGAATAGCGTGTCCGTCGTGCTGTGGCCCGGTCGCGCGATGACCCGGAGGCTGCGCCCGCCCGCCTGGACGCGAGCGTCGTCGGCGAGGCGCACGTCGGCGCGGAAGTCCTCGGTCGTGGCCCGGATGTAGTCCCACAGCTCGTCGGTGTCGGCGACCAGCGACTCGGGAACGCCGTGGTGGCGCATGAGCGCGCGGGCGAACTGCCGGTCCTCTTCGACCTGGGCGGAGTAGCGCGCGGCATAGTCGGCCACTGCGTCGAGCACGGCCACGGTCGCGCCCGAGCGACGCTGGATGGTGGCGGCGAGGCCGACGTGGTCGAGATGGTGATGCGTCGCGAGCAGCAACTCGATGTCTTCGACGCGCAGCCCGTGGCAGCCCAGGCCGGCCTCGAGCGCCGCGAGGGCTTCGTCGTCGCGCGGCCCGGTATCGATCAGGGTGACCGGATCCCCGCGCAGGAGCCACGCGTTCACCGACCCGACGTGCGCGAGTGGAAGGGGGATGGCAACGGGAGCTTCCATGAACTGACTTCAGTATGGCACATCTCGTCGAGTTGTGCGCGAATGACGACAGGACTTGCCATATTGGCCAACACGTGTATCATCAATTGAAGTCAGTTCGGGAACTTACGAAACGGAGCGAGGAATGACCCTGGAAGCTCAGATGAACGGCGCCACCGCGACGGAGGAGTTCGTGCAGTACGAGGTCGCCGACGGCGTCTGCACGATCTGGCTCAACCGGCCGGAGGTCATGAACTGCGTCAACTGGGGTCTGCTCACGCAGCTCGGCGCGGCGCTGGAGCGGGCTGAGGACGACGACGCCGTCCGCGTCGTCCTCATCCGCGGCCGCGGCGGCACCTTCTGCGCCGGCGCCGACCTGAACATGCTCGACGCCGAGTTCCTCGGCACGACCAACAACTCCGTAAAGATCGCTCAGGTCTCGGCGCGCACGTTCGACCGCGCGTTCAACCTCGCCAAGCCAACCGTCGCGGTCGTGGAGGGCTATGCCGTCGCCGGCGGCTTCGAGCTGATGATCTCGTGCGACTTCGCCGTCGTCTCCGACGACGCCAAGATCGGCGACTTCCACATCCGCCGCGCGCTGTTCGGCGGCGCCGGGCCGATCTATCGCCTTCCCCGCTACATCGGCCTGCGCAAGACCAAGGAGCTGCTGTTCACCGGCAAGCTGCTGTCCGGCAAGGAGTGCGAGAACTGGGGCCTGGCCAACGTCTCGGCATCGGCGGAGAATCTCGAGCAGGCCATCGCCGAATTCGTTGCGCCGATGAAGGACAAGAGCGCCTTCACGATGCGGATCACGAAGCTCGCGGCCAACCGCGGCCTGGATGGCGACACGGAGACGCTGATCGCGCTCGAGAGCATGACCTGCAACGTCGCGCACCAGTCGGAGGACGCGCGCGAGGGCGTGCAGGCATTCCTCGAGAAGCGCGACCCCGTCTGGTCGCACCGCTGAGCCATGGACTTCGCGTTCGACGCCACCACGCTGGAGCTGCGCGAGCGGCTGCTCGCGTTCATGGACGAGTGCGTGTACCCGGCTGAGCCGCGCTTCCGCGAGGAGGTCGAGCGTGCCGAGGAGCCGTGGGGCACGCCGCCGGTGATCGAGGAGCTCAAGGTCCAGGCGCGCGAGCGGGGGCTGTGGAACCTGTTCCTTCCGCCGATCCACGATCAGGGGGCGGGCCTGACCAACCTGCAGTACGCGCCGCTGGCCGAGATCACCGGCCACAACCCGTGGATGGCTCCGGAGGCGCTCAACTCCTCGGCGCCCGACACGGGGAACATGGAGCTGCTCTCGCTGTTCGGCACGCCGGAGCAGAACGCGCGCTGGCTGGATCCGCTGCTCGAGGGGCGGATCCGGTCGGCGTTCTCGATGACGGAGCCCGACGTCGCGTCCTCGGACGCGACGAACATTGCCACCCGCATCGAGCGCGACGGCGACCACTACGTGATCAACGGGCGCAAGTGGTGGACGTCGGGGGCGATGTCGCCGCGCTGCGAGCTGCTGATCGTCATGGGTGTGACCGATCCTGACGCCGAGCGGCACCGGCGCCAGAGCATGATCCTGGTGCCCAGGGACACGCCGGGCGTGCACGTCGTTCGCTCGACGAGCCTGTTCGGGTACGACGACGGGCCACACGGCGGCCACGCCGAGATCGTCTACGACGACGTCCGCGTGCCGGCCGCGAACCTGCTCGGCGAGGAGGGCGAGGGCTTTCGACTCGCGCAGGAGCGCCTGGGGCCGGGGCGCATCCATCACGCCATGCGGGCGATCGGCATGGCCGAGCGCGCGTTGGAGATGATGTGCCGGCGCACGGCGTCGCGGTCGACGTTCGGGAGCGCCATCATCGACCACGGCGTCGTCCAGCGCTGGATCTCCGAGGCGCGCGTGAAGATCGAGCAGGTGCGCCTGCTTGTGCTCAAGACGGCGTGGCTGATGGACACGGTCGGCAACCGCGGCGCCCGCGTCGAGGTGTCGGCGATCAAGGTCGCCGCGCCCGAGGTCGCGACCTGGGTGATCGATCGCGCGATCCAGGCGCACGGCGGCGCCGGCGTGTCACAGGACCATCTGCTCGCCGAGCTCTACGCGGTCGCGCGCATCCTGCAGATCGCCGACGGGCCGGACGAGGTCCATCACATGGCGATCGCCCGGCGCGAGACGCGGCGCTACCGCGAAGCGGTCGCGGCCTGACGAGTCAGCGCTTCGCCGCTCGCGAGCGGGACGCGCGCGTGCGCTTGCCGGTCGCGCCCTCGAGCGGCACGCCCGCCACCGCCAGACACCGCGGAACGTAGAACTCCGCGACCTCCGACAGCGCGAGCCCGGCCCGCGGGCGGTACCAGTGGAAGACGCTGTTGTAGAGCCCGAGGATCGCGCGCGCGAGCAGGCGCGGGTCCGCCTCGGGGATCGTGCCCTGCTCCATGCCTCGGGTGAGGAAGGCGGCCCACTTGAACTCGAGGTCGCGGGTGCGCTCCCGCGCCAGCTGGCGCGCCTCCTCCTCGCGTGCGGATGTCCGGTGCACGCCCACCAGCACCTGCTCGGAGACGAGCAGGCGATTGCGGAGGATCTCGCGCTCCGAGAGGTCGAACGCCTCCGTCAGCACCGCCACGAGCCCGTCCTCGAACTCCTCGTGCTCGCCGGTGATGCGGTCGAACCGCTCGACCTCGGCCTCGAGCGCCTCGGCCATGATCTCGTAGAGGCAGTGGAGCTTGGACTCGAAGTAGTGGTAGAGCGCCGTCGAGCCGATGCCGACGGACTTGGCGACGTCGGCCCACTTGCTGTCCTCGTAGCCCTCTCGGCCGAACAGCTCGGTGGCGGTCTCCAGGATCGCCGCTCGCTTGCTCCGCGATGACGGTGCCCCGCGGTTGTTCGATCGTCCGTTGCGCGCTTGGCGTGGTTGAGGCACGGCGTCCTTCTTGAAGTTGAAGTCGGATGAACGATACCAGCGGCCGCGGCGGTGCCCGCGAATGCGGTTGCAAGCTGACAATCGGTCTGATACAACTGAACTGAAGTCATATGAATTTACTTGAGAGACAGGTCATCATCATCACCGGCGCCAGCTCCGGGCTCGGCGAGCAGCTCGCGCGGGCGTTGGCGGCTGCCCGCGCGATCCCCGTGCTCGCCGCGCGGCGGGCCGACCGGCTCGCGCGCCTGCAGAGCGAGCTCCCCGGTGTGGACGCTGTGGCCTGTGACGTGACCGACGCGGGCGAGCGCGACCGGCTGGTCGAGACCGTCATGGACCGCCACGGGCGCCTGGACGGCCTCATCAACAATGCCGGCGTCGGCGCGACCGCGCCCGCTCTGAGGACCAGCGCCGAGGCGTTCGCGCGCGTGCTCGACGTCAACCTGACGGCGCCGTTCGCGCTCTCCTGCCTCGCCGCGAACCGGATGCGGGCGAACGGCGGCGGTTCGATCGTGAACGTGGCGTCGGTGATGGGGCTGCGCTCGATCGGGCAGATCCCCGATGCCGCGTACGTCGCATCGAAGGCCGGCATCATCGGCCTCACGCGCGAACTGGCCTCGCAGTGGGGCCGCTACGGCATCCGCGTCAACGCCGTCGCCCCGGGGTTCTTCCCCTCGGAGATGACGGCCGAGCTCGGCGACGACCCGGAGGCGTTCCCCCAGTTCCTCCTCGAGCGCACGCCGCTCGGCCGCGGCGGCAAGACCGGCGAGCTGGACGAAGCGGTGCTCTTCCTGCTCGGTCCCGGCAGCAGCTTCGTGACCGGTCACGTCCTGAGCGTCGACGGTGGGATGGCGGTGGGATGACCCCGCATCGCCCACCGCGGATCCGGCTGCTGAACCGGCCGGTCGCGATCTGGCGCCTGACGCGCTGACGTACTCAGCCGATGCCGAGCCGCCGCCGGCCGGCCGCGACGAGCGGCGCGACCAGCCGCTGGGCGTCGTCGAAGCCGGAGCCGAGCATCGCGCCGCCCGCGGCGCGCGCCGCGATGCCCTGACAGACGACGGCGAGCTTGAAGAAGGCGAACGCCTGGTACCACTCGACGTCCGAGACGTCGAATCCCGTGCGCGCCGCGTAGCGGCGAACGATCTCTGCGCGCGTGGGGAACCCGTCGGCCGCGGTCACGGGCGCCATCACGCGCGCCGCGGCGAGGACGGCATCGTCTGACTCCTCGCTCCAATAAGCGAGCAGCGTGCCGAGATCGGACATGGGGTCCCCCAGCGTGCTCATCTCCCAGTCGAGCACGGCAACGATGCGGCCCGGCGACGCCGGGTGCAGCACGGTGTTGTCGAGCCGGTAGTCGCCGTGGACGATCGCGGCGGCGCGTTGGGGCGGCAGCGTCCGCACGAGTTCGTCACGCAGTTCGTCGAGGGCCCGGAGCTCGCCGGTCTTCGAGGCGTCCCACTGCTTGGACCAGCGGCGCAGCTGGCGCTCGACGAAGCCGGCCGGTCGGCCGAAGTCGTCGAGGCCAACGGCGGCCGGGTCGACGGTGTGGAGGTCGGCGAGTACGTCGACGAGCGCTTCTCCGATCGCCGCCCGCGGCTCGGGACCGTCCGCGTACCCTGGCGGCAGCGCGTTGCGACATACATGACCGAGCACGCGCTCCATCACGTAGAAATCGACGCCAAGCGGCCCGTCCGCGCGACCGCGATGCAGGACGCGCGGCACCGGCACGGCGGTGCCCTCGAGCGCGTGCAGGACGCGGTGCTCGCGGACCATGTCGTGCGCGGTGGGCAGGACGTGCCCGAGCGGCGGGCGACGGAGCACCACCTCGCCGGCGTCGCAGGCCACCCGGTACGTGAGGTTGGACTTGCCGCCCGAGATCAGCGCGACGTCGCACTGCAGCCAGCGCGGGTCGTGCAGCGCCTCGCCGAGCAGCGGACCGACGACATCCGGCTCGGCGCCGGTGGTGATTCGCTCCAGGCGCTGCGCGGTGGGGTCGTTGAACCCGCTTGCGGTGGCCGCCGCCATCAGCCCACGAGCTCCGGGACGGCGGCGGACGCAAGCGCCCGCCCGAGCGCCCGCTCGTGGTGGGCCGCATCGCCGAACTGCCGCTCACGCACGACGATCCGGCGCAGGTACCGGTGGGCGGGATGCTCCGCCGTCACGGCGATGCCGCCGAACACCTGCATCGCGCCGTGCGCCACCTCGCGGGCCGCGCGCGACACGTATGCCTTGGCGATCGACACGGTCCGCTGGGCGTCCTCGGCCTCCTCGTCGAGCGCCGCCGCCGCGTACAGGACCGACGACCACGAGCTGGCCTGGCGCACGTACATGTCAGCCAGCAGATGGCGCAGCGCCTGGAAGCTGCCGATCGTGCGGCCGAACTGGCGGCGCTCGGCTGCGTAGCTGCAGGCGTCGTCGAGCATGCGGCCCGCCGCTCCAACGGCCTCCGCGGCCGCGAGCAGCGTCCCGATCGTCGTCAGCCGGCCGATCGCTGCGCCGCCCAGCGGCTCCGCGAGCACCGGAGCGTCGGCGAGCTCGACCGCGTACATCGGCGCCGTGGGGTCGAACGCGGGTTGCGGCACGAGAGCGACCCCGGGCCCGGCGGCGTCGACGATTACAAGCACCGGGCCTTGCGGCGCGGACGCGACCACCGCGAGGCGCGCAACCGCGCCGGCGTGCTCGACCGCGGTCTTGCGGCCGGTGACAAGCCGGTCGCCCGCCACGGTCGTCTGCGAAGGCGCCGCGCCCCAGCTCGCTCCCGGCTCGAGCAGCGCGAGCGCCACGGCTTCCTCGCCGAGGTCCGCCGCGAAGCGCACCGCGGCGCTGCCAAGGTACGGGACGGGCGCCAGGTGTGCCCCGAGCGCGCGCCCGATCAGGCACAGCTCGACCGCACCGAGCCCGTCATCCCCGCCCACGGAGAGCGCGCCGAAGTCGACGAGGCGTGCCCACAGCCGCGCGGGCTCCGCTTCGCGCGCGAGCAGCGTCTCGAGGGATTCGCTGAGCCACCTCTGCTCGTCGCTGAGCTCCAGGTCCATTCGAGTCACTCCTGTGGCAGGGCGAGGACGCGGTCGGCGATGATGTTGCGCTGGATCTGCTGCGTGCCGCCGTACACGCTCGCGGCGCGCGAGTACAGGTACGTCTCGTGCCAGAAGTCGCTCTCGGCGGCCGCCTCCGGCTCCGCGTGCTCGAGCGTGGTGCCCAGAACCTCGAGCGCGGTCGCCGCCAGCCGCTGCTCGGCCTCGGCCATGAGCAGCTTGACGCTCGAGCTATCGCTCCCGACGGCGCCCCCGTTCAGGAACTCGCCGACGGTGCGGTACGCGTGATGGCGGAGGACCTCGACGCCGATCAGCGCCCGGGCCAGGGAGGCCTGCGCCCCGGGATCGTCGATCAGCGGCGCGCCGTCGACGGTGCGCTCGGCTGCCACCCGCACGGCACGGTCGAGCCAGGTGCGGAGCTTGACCTGTCGCGGCAGCGCGGCGGTGCCGCGCTCATGACCGAGCGTGTGCATCGCGATCTTCCAGCCGTCGCCGAGCTCGCCGAGGAGGTTCGCCCTGGGCACGACGACGTCGTCGAGGAACAGCTCACAGAACTCGGCGTGGCCGGTGATCTGGGTCATTGGCCGCAGCTCGACGCCCGGCGAGCGCATGTCGATGATCAGCATGGAGATCCCGCGGTGCTTGGGCCCGGCCTCGTGCGTGCGGGCCAGCACGCCGCACCAGCGGGCGAACTGTCCCCACGAGACCCAGGTCTTCTGCCCGCTGACCACGAACTCGTCGCCTCGCTCCTCCGCCCGGGTTCGCAGCGACGCGAGGTCCGACCCCGCGTCGGGCTCGGAGAAGCCCTGGCACCAGATCTCCTCGGCCGCGAGGATGGGCGGGATGTAGCGGCGGCGTTGCTCGTCGGTGCCGAAGCGCAGCACCGAGGGCCCGAGCACGTCGAGGCCGACGATGTTGGCGAACTCGGGGGCTCCGGCTGCCGCCAGCTCCTGGTCGATCACGATCTGCTCGGCCGCGGGGCGTCCGCGGCCGCCGAACTCCAGCGGCCAGGCTCGCCCGACGTAGCCTGCCTCGTGGCAACGTGCCTGCCAGGCTCGGAGGGCGTCCATCCGGGCCTCGAGGGAGCGCGGCAGGCGCGCTGCGTCGGGGCGCTCGGCGGCGAGGAAGGCGCGGATCTCCTCCTGGAGCCGGCGCTCCGAATCGGTGGCTGTCAGCCTCATGAATTGAGATCGTATCAGTTTAACTCTTCGGCTGCACAGGCTATATCTAGCTCGCACTTGTATTTGAGTTGACTTCAGCTACTCTCTGCGCTCTGATCGAGGACAATGGGAGATCGAGAGTTCGAGGATGACCACGCTCAGCTACCAGCCAGACGCGGATCGCTACTACGCCGAGGGGCACTGGCGACCCGGCGACCTGTGGGATGACTTCGCCGCCCGCGCACACGCGCAGCCGGACAAGCTCGCACTGGTGCTGGACGATCGCCAGGTCACCTACGACGAGCTACGCCGCGCTGCCGTCGCGCTCTCAGCCCGCCTGGCCGCCCGCTCGGTGCAGCCGGGCGACGTGGTCGTGCTGCTCGGCCGGCACTCGATCGAGGCGGCGGTCGCGATGCTCGGCTGCCTGCACCGCGGCGTCGTGCTCGCTCCCCTGCCGCCGATGTTCAACGTCACACAGCTCGAGGCGCTCGCGCGGCAGACCGGCGCGCGGGCGATCGTGGGCTTCGGCGGCGAGAAGGAGCTCGCGAAGTGCGAGCAGGCCGCGCCGAACGTCGAGCACCTGATCTCACTGCTGCCGGCGACGCTGGACGAGCTGATCGCCCAGGACGCGAGCGACGAGCGCGGCGAGCGCGGCGCCGACGACATCGCGATGGTCATGCATTCCTCCGGCACCACGTCGGCGCCAAAGGGCATCGTGCATTCGAGCAATACGCTGCGCTACGCGACCGAGGGCATCTGCGGGCGCTGGCGGCTCGGCGGCGACGACGTCTACCTCGTGGCGACCGAGTTCGGGTTCGTGGGCGGCATGGTGTTCGGGTACCTGCCCGTGCTGCTCACCGGCGGCACGGGCGTGCTGATGAGCCGGTGGAAGCCCGACGAGGCGCTGCGCCTCATCGAGGAGCACCGCTGCTCGTACGTGCTGCTGATGCCGACGCACGCCGCCGACACCCTGGTGGCCGCGCAGGCGACGACACGCGACCTCTCCTCGATGCGCGTGCTCGCGGCGCCGGGCCTCACGCCCGAGCGGCGGCTCGCGATGCAGGATGCGTTCGGAATTCCACCGCTGGCGGACTACGGCCTCTCCGAGGTGCCGGGCCACGCGGCGCACGCGCTGCAGGAGCCGGAGGCGAAGATGCTCACGACCGAGGGCCGCCCCTATGACGGCACCGAGATCCGCATCGTCGACCGCAACGGCGCGCCGCTCCCCGCCGGCCAGGTCGGCGACGTCGTCGTCAACGGGCCGAGCCGGTTCCTGTTCTTCCTGGGCAACGACGAGCTGACCCGCAACTCGCTCACGAGCTGGGGCGGCTACCACACAGGTGACCTCGGCTATCTCGACGACGACGGCCACCTCGTCTACGTGGGCCGAAGCAAGGACATCATCCGGCGCGGTGGCGTGACGGTGGTGCCGGCCGAGCTCGAGCCGGTGCTGACGCGCCACCCTGCGATCCACGAGGCCGCGGTCGTCCCGCTGCCCGACGAGCGCCTCGGAGAGCGGGCGTGCGCCGCGCTCATCCTCAGGAGCGGCGAGCGGGCGCCGACGCTCACCGAGCTGCAGCAGTTCCTCGAGCGCGAGGGCGTCGCCAAGTACATGTGGCCGGAGTCGATCGAGGTCTTCGACGAGTTTCCGCGCACCCCGTCGCTCAAGGTCGTCAAGCGCGAGGTCGTGCAGCAGATCGTCTCCCGCAGCGGCGTTCCGACGCCTGTCTGAAGTGGGTCCAAGACGCCGTTTCGCCGACTCCCAGGCCTGATACGCTTAAACTAAGATGAGTTCAGCTCAGTCACGCGGTACGAAACGCGACGAGATCCTCGCCGCGGCCACCGAGCGGTTCGGCCGCGACGGCTACGAGGACACGAAGTGGGCGGACATCGCGGCCGACGTCGGCGTCGGGCCGACCGCGCTGTACCACTACTTCGAGTCAAAGCAGCACTGCCTGTACGTGATCATGGACCAGGCGATCGAGGGCTTCCGCTCGCGCTTCGAGGAGCTGACGACTGACGGCGCCGGCCCGCTGGAGCACCTCATGGCCGTCATCGAGGATTGCTTCGACCTCTCCGAGCGCGACATTCAGCGCAACCGCGTGCTGGTGGCCGAGCAGGGGCTGCTGTCCGCCCCCAGCGACTCGCCGCGCGAAGAGCAGGCCCGCCAGGCCGCGCGGGCGCGCGCGCGTGACCTCGAGTTCGCCTGGGCCAGCTTCCTCTCGCATGCGATGCAGCAGGGCGCGATCCCGAAGAACGACCCACGGCTCCTCACGCGAGCGATCCTTGGGCTCTACAACAGCGTCTGGCACTGGTACCGCCCCAATGGGATCGTCGCCCTCAACCGCATCGCCGAGTTCTTCACCGACCGCAGCCTGGCGCTGATCGGCGTCGCGCCCGAAGCGCTCGGGCGCCCCAGGGCCGCGGCATGAGCTTCTTCGAGCGGTACTTCGCTGCGCTCGACGGTCCCGACCCGCACTCCTCGCTCGAGCTCGTCGCCGAGAACGTCGAGTTCTCGATCCAATGGGCCCGCGGGACCGATCGCGCCAGCCGGCAGCTCCTCGGCGGCCGCGCGGAGCTGCGTGCCTTCATCGACGCCGGCGATATGAGCGACTGGGCGCACTACGTGCTGCACGGCGGCCGCGCTGGCGACGTCGAGTTCGCGCTCGGCGAGACGCGCTACGACAACGGCGAGCGGATCGGGACCTTCCTCGCCGTCGCGCAGCTGGATGCCGAGGGGCGGATGGTGCGGTACATGGTCGCGCGGTCGCCCGCGATCGGGTTCGAGCCGGCACGAGTCGATGCCGGTTGACGGCCTGATCGGCGGCACGCCGGAGGCGCCCCTGCTGATCGGCTCCGAGTGCCGCCGCTGCGGCGTCGTCGCGTTCCCGCGCCAGCGCTCGTGCGCCGCCTGCACGTCGAGCGATGTCGCGGAGCGCCGGCTCGGCCGCCGGGGGACGTTGTGGACCTGGACGATCCAGTGCTTCCCGCCGAAGTCCCCGCCCTACGCCGGCGACCCGGACGCGTTCGAGCCTTACGGTGTCGGCTACGTCGAGCTCCCGGGTGAGCTGCGCGTCGAGGCGCGGCTCACAGAGGCCGATCCGGAGCGCCTGCGCATCGGCATGTCGATGGAGCTCGTACTGATCCCCGCGCCCGGCGGCGATGGTGCCGTGACGTATGCGTTCACGCCCGTGGAGGACTCGTGAGCATCGCGGTCGTCGGCGTCGGCATCCACCCGTTCGGGCGGCACCAAGGCGTGTCGGGCCTCGAGATGGCGGCAGTCGCGGCCCGCGCCGCGCTCCACGACGCGGGCGTCGGCTGGCAGGACGTGGAGTTCGCGGCCGGTGGCTCCGACGCCGCCGGCAACGCCGATACGACCGTGTCGGTACTCGGGCTCACCGGCGTGCCGTTCATCAACGTGCGCAACGGCTGCGCGACCGGCGGGTCCGCGCTTGCGACGGCACACGCCATGCTCGAGTCCGGCGCGGCGGAGCTCGCGCTCGTCGTCGGCTTCGACAAGCACCCACCGGGCGCGTTCAACCCGCGACCGGAGGACTGGGGCCTCGGCTCCTGGTACGGCGAGACCGGCCTCATGCTCACCACGCAGTTCTTCGCGATGAAGATCCAGCGCTACATGGCCGAGCACGGCATCAGCGAGTCGACGCTCGCCAAGGTGGCGTCGAAGGCGTTCGACAACGGCGCGCGCAATCCCAACGCCTGGCGCCGGCGGCCGCTCTCAGAGCAGGAGGTGCTCGCCTCCAAGATGGTCAACCACCCGCTCACGCAGTACATGTTCTGCTCGCCGGGCGAGGGCGCGGTCGCGCTCGTGCTGGCGCGCGGCGAGCGCGCCCAGACGCTCGCGCGCGCGCCCGTGTACCTGCGATCGGTGACCTTCCGGACCCGTCGCTTCGGATCCTTCGAGGTGTTCAGCCCGTCGATCCCGATCACGACGGCGCCGTCGCCGACGACCGAGGCGGCTGCGGCCGCGTTCGAGCAGGCGGGCGTCGGCCCCGAGGACGTCGACGTCGTGCAGCTGCAGGACACCGAGTCCGGCGCCGAGATCATGCACCTCGCCGAGACCGGCCTCTGCGAGCACGGCGAGCAGGAGTCGCTGATCCAGAGCGGGGCGACGCAGTGGGACGGACGGCTGCCGGTCAACACCGACGGCGGCTGCCTCGCCAACGGCGAGCCCATCGGAGCCTCCGGCCTGCGACAGGTCCACGAGGTCGTGCTGCAGCTGCGCGGCGAGGCGGGTGACCGCCAGATCGCCGGGCCGGCCCGCGTCGGGTTCACGCAGGTCTACGGTGCGCCCGGGGTCAGCGCGTGCACGGTGCTCAGTCGCTGAGCGCGGCCCGCGAGGTCCAGCCCGTCGCGTACCCCGACGGCGAGTTGCGAGCGAGTGACTTCCGGATCACCGAGGTTCCGGTGCGCGAGCCCCGGCCGGGAGAGGTGCTGGTCCGCAACGCGTGGACGTCGGTCGATCCCGGCCTGAGGCTGCGGCTCGCCGAGAGCGGGCCGGCGGGCTACTTCGCAGCGTTTCCCCTGCGGTCGGCGATGGACGGGATCATGACCGTCGGCGAGGTCATCGAGTCCCGCAGCGACGAGTTCTCTGCGGGCGACACCGTGTCGCATGCGGCCGGGTGGCGTGACTACGCCATCGTCACGGCCGGAGCGCCGGCACTCGGCGGGCTCGGCACGCTGACTCGGATCGACGTCGACCTTGCGCCTCCGCAGCGGTATCTGGGTCCGCTCGGCGGCATGGGCCTGACCGCGTACGCCGGGCTCTTCGACGTCGCAGGGTTGCGCGAGGGCGACATCGTCTGGGTGTCGGCCGCGGCCGGCGCGGTCGGAAGTCTCGCGGCGCAGTTCGCCAAGCTGCGCGGGCACCGGGTCATCGGCAGCGCCGGGTCGGACGAGAAGGTCGCCTACCTGCTCGACGAGCTCGGACTCGACGCCGCGTTCAACCACCGCTCCGGACCCGCGGCTGGGCTCCTGCGGGAGAGCGCGCCGGAGGGGATCGACGTCTACTTCGACTGCGTTGGCGGAGACCACCTCGAAGCCGCCCTCGGGTCGTTGCGCCGGCGGGGACGGGTCGCGCTGTGCGGTGCCGTATCGCAGTACGGCAGCCCCGCGCGAGGGCCGGGCAACCTGTTCCAGGCGACTGCCAACGATCTGACGCTGCGCGGGTTCCGGGGCAGCAGCCACCTGCACCGGATCCCCGACATGGTGCGGGACGTGAGCCGCTGGCTCGCCGACGGGCGGCTCCGCTGCCGCGAGACGATCGTGGATGGGCTCGAGCACGCGCCGGAGGCGCTCGTGCGGACGCTGGCCGGCGACACGATCGGCAAGACGCTCGTGCGGATCGCCTGATCAGGCGCCGACGGCGGCGGCCGTGCGCAGTCGCGCACCGGCGATCGACTCGGCGGCCGCGCGCCCCTCGGCGATCGCGTGCGATGCCTTGCGCGGCACGAGCGCATCGCCGATGACGCGAACGGTGCCCGAGCCGGGCACGAGGGCGCTCCAGTCGCGCGCGATGCGCTCGCCGACCACGATGACGGTGTCGGCGGGAACGCTCTCGGCGGTCCCGGACATCGTGTTCCTCAGCACCGCGCTGTCCTCGGCGAGGCTGTCGAGCGCCGTGAACGGACGCACCTGCAGCGGGGCGCCGCGCAGGCGTGCGAGCAGCTGCACCCGACCCTCCGGGGGCAGCGAGCCGCCGAAGGCGGCACCGGGCGTCGCGACGATGATGCTCCCGAAGCCGGCTTGGACGCCGAGCTCGACGGCGCTCGCGCACGGCCACCAGCCGAACCCGTCGTCCACCACCAGCAGGCTGCGCCCACTCAGGCGCTGACCGATCGCAGCCGACGACGGCAGCGCGCGCTCGATGCCCGGCAGGAGCGGCAGCAGCTCGGTGCTGCCGACCGCGAGCACCACCTCGTCGAAGCCGGCGAGCTCGTCTGGGCCCACCGGCGAGCCGAGGCGGAGCTCCACCCCCTCGACCGCACGCGAGTAGAACTCCAGGAGCGCACGCCACCCGTGGCGGTTGGGCGCCGCGGCCGCGACGGCGAGCTGCCCACCGATCGCCTCGCGCGCGTCGAACAGCACGACGTTTCTGCGGCCGGCGAGCGCAAGCGCGCATTCGAGTCCGGCCGGCCCCGCCCCCACGATCGCGACTCGCCCACCGGCGGACTCCGCGGCGCGGCGCACGACGAGCGGTGCGGCCGGCCGGCGATCGGCGCCGGGCGGCCCGAGCTCCGGGTTGACGGAGCACAGGAGCACTGGGTCGAAGGCGCGGCAGTCTTCGTTGCAGGCGACGCACGGCCGGATGTCCGCCGCCCGCCCGCCGAGCAGCTTGCGCGGCATGTCGGGATCGGCGATCAGCGCGCGTGCCACGCCGACGAGGTCCGCCCCCGCGGCGAGCGCTGCGTCGATCGTGTCCGGCGTGCGGAAGGCGTGCGAGATCAGGAGGGGCCCGTCGACCAGCTGCCGGAGTTGGCCGATGTCGCCCAGCAGCGGCGGTGCTTCCGTTGCCATGTCGCGCACGTAGGTCGTGCGCACGCCGACGGTGAGGTTCACGTAGTCGGCGAGCGCGCCGAGATGCGGGAGCAGCTCGGGCGCCAGACCTCCCTCTTCCCCGATCGACAGCCTGATCCCCACGACGACGCCGGGCGCCGACGACCGGATCTCGCGAACGATTCGGGCGACGATCGCCAGTCGTTCGTCGGCGTCCACCCCCGGGTTCGTCGCCGCCGCCAGGAACTGCGCGAGCAGGTAGCCGTGTGCGGCATGCAGCTCGACGACCTGGAACCCCGCCTCGGCGGCGTTGACCGCCGAGCGGACGAAGCCGTCGACGACCGCGTCGAGCTCGCCGGCGCTCAGCGGCCGCGGCCGCGTGGGCTCGCGCGGGGAGCGCAACGCCGACGGCGCCACCGGGTGGAACCACTGCTCGGCGCCGGTCGTCTCGCGCCCGAGGTGCACGAGCTGGCACGCCGCGACGGCGCCCTCGGCGCGGATCGCCTCCGCCCGAGCTGCCATTCCCGGCACCGCCTCGGGCCGCCACGCCTCGGTCGTGATCCTCCGCCGCCACGTGGACTCGGGGGCCACGACCGTGCCGCCGACCGTCAGCATCGCCGCACCGCCGGCCGCCCGGCGGCGCCAGTACTCGGCGTCTTCGGGCAGCGGCAGCCCGTCCTCGAGGATCCCGCGCCCGTGGGCGGTGCCCACGAGCCGGTTGCGCAGCCTGAGGTCCCCGAGTTCGAACGGCTCGGCCGCGCGCATCGTCGCGTCAGGCCTGAGGCCCGCGGCCTCCGATGAGCGCGAGATAGCCGGCGGCGTCCGCCTTCTCCTCGCCCCACAGGATCTCGAGCACGAGCCTGCTGATCTTCCAGCCGTCGTGCTCGCGCCGCAGCTCGTTGTGGTAGCGGCCGACGAGCAGCTTGGCGGTGTCCGGGTCGTCCTCGAACACCTGGTGCGACGTGTGGTAGACGAGCGCGCTGGCGCGGTCGCCGTCGACCTCCACGTGGTAGACGCTGAGCAGGTGGTGCTGCCAGACGACGCTCGCGATCGCCTCGCCGATCCAGGCGGCGACCGCGTCGCCGCCGACGACCGGATCGGCGTTCCCGTACTGCGCCCACAGGTCGTCGGCGAGCACGCGCCGCATACCGTCCAGGTCGAAGCGGTCGATCGTCGACGCGTAGCGGTAGAGCACGTCGGTGATGTCCATGCGGTCCTGCAGGGCGCGGATCGCGGCATCCGGGCTGAGCGTCGTGGTCGCCATGTCAGCCGACCTTCATCCAGACGCTCTTGGTCTGCGTGAACTCGTCGAGCGAGGCCTCGCCGAGGTTGCGGCCGTGGCCGGACTGCTTGACGCCGCCGTACGGGACCGACGGGTAGACCATCTGGTACGTGTTGACCCAGACGGTGCCGACGCGCAGCGCGCGGCTCGCGCGGTGCGCACGCGCGAGGTCGTTCGTCCAGACGCCCGCGGCGAGCCCGTACTCGACGTCGTTGGCGATGCGATACGCCTCGTCCTCCGAGGCGAAGCTCAGGACCGACATCACGGGCCCGAAGATCTCCTCCTGGGCGATCGTCATGTCGTTGCGAACGCCGGTGAACACCGTCGGCTCATGGAAGTAGCCGCGGTCGCCGTGGCGCGCTCCGCCGAGCGCCAGCTCGGCCCCCTCGTCCTGGCCGATCCGCACATAGCGCTGGATCCGCTCGAGCTGCGCCGCGGAGACGACCGGGCCCATCTCGACATCCGGGTCGAACCCGCCGCCGATGCGAAGCCCGCGCGACTGCTCGACGATCGTCTCGACGACCCGGTCGTGCACGCTCTCGTGAACCAGCACGCGCGTGCCGCATGTGCAGACCTGCCCCGATGCGCCCCACACGCCGGCCATGGCCGCCGCTGACGCAGCGTCGAGGTCGGCGTCCGGGAAGATGATCGACGGGCTCTTGCCGCCGAGCTCAAGGCTGACGCGCTTCACGCGCGCCGCGGCGGCGGCCTGGATCGCCCGGCCGGTCGCGTTCGAGCCCGTGAACGTGATGGCGTCGACCTCGGGATGGACGACCAGAGCCTGGCCCACCGTCTCCCCCGTGCCCTGGACGACGTTGAAGACGCCAGGCGGGATGCCCGCCTCGAGCGCGAGCTCGGCGATGAGGACGGCGGTCATGGGCGTCTGCTCGGCCGGCTTGAGCACCACGCTGTTGCCGGTGCAGAGCGGGAACGTGGCCATCGCAGCCGCGGCCGCAGGCCCGTTCCACGGCATGATCGCCCCGACCACGCCGAGCGGCTCGCGCACCTGGTAGACCGCGAACTCGTGCGGCACGGCGGGGATGCTCCCGTGCAGCTTCGAAGGCCAGCCGGAGTAGTACTCGATGCCGTCGGCCGCGAACTGGACGATGAACCCCGCGTAGAACCGGAGCAGACCCGAGTCGATGACATCGAGCTCGGCGAGCTCGTCGCCGTGCTCGACGATCAGCGCGGCGAGCCTGCGCAGCCGCCGCTCCTGCTCGAGCGGTGCCAGGTAGCGCCAGCGGCCGTCGTCGAACGCCGCGCGCGCGGACCGGACGGCGCGCTCAACGTCTGCGGCGGACCCGGCCGCCGCCGTCGCGACCTGCTCGCCGGTGGCGGGATCGATCACGGGCATGGTGCCGCCGTCGAGCGACGGAACGATCTCGCCGTCGACGACGTGGCCGAACAGCGGCCGGTCGAGCTGCCGGGCAGCGGCAGTCGAGATCGGATACGTGGAGGGGTCGGTCAGGACGCTCATAGCGAGGCTCTCGTTCTCCTTGTCTCTCGTCACGGTCAGCCCGTCTGAATCTGACCTTACTTCGGTTCAGACTATGCCGCCGGTGAGCTGCTGTCAAGCGCAATGACGTGACTTCAGTTGGCGGATCACTTGACAGGTATTACCCAGGCGTGCTCTAATGCCGCTCGACCTAAAGTCAGTTCAGTTCAACAGGAGAGGGAACGAGGCCGCTGCGGCGGCCATGGGTCACATGACACAAGCTGCCATGCAATACGCGCCCCACCGCAACGGAGCCACGCCGACGCCGCCGGTGCTGCACATCGGAGGGCTCTCGAAGACCTTCGGAGCCACGCGCGCGCTGATCGACGCGTCGCTCGACATCCAGCCTGGCGAGATCCATGCGCTCGTGGGTCAGAACGGCTCCGGCAAGTCGACGTTGATCAAGACGCTTGCCGGCTACCACACCCCCGATCCCGGCAGCCGTGCCGAGCTCGACGGCGGCCCGTTCGACCTCGGGCAGACCGTCCCTGACGGGCTGCGCTTCGTGCACCAGGACCTCGGCCTCGTCCTCGAGCTCAACGCGATGGACAACCTGGCGCTGCACGGCGGCTTCGCCCACGGGGCGATGGGCCGCGTGCGCTGGCGCGAGCAGGAGGAGGAGACCCACCGCATCCTCGCCCGCTTCGGCATCGATCTGGACATCCACCGCCCGTTGGCCGCAGCAACGCCGGTCGAGCGAACCGTGGTGGCGATCGCCGCGGCGCTGCAGGGCTGGCACGGCGGCCACGGCGTGCTGGTTCTGGACGAGCCGACGGCGGTCCTGCCCCACGACGAAGTGGAGCGGCTCTTCGCGATGGTCCGCGAAGTGCGGAGCGCGGGCACCAGCGTGCTCTACGTCTCGCACCGTCTCGACGAGATCTTCGAGCTGGCCGACCGCGTGACCGTTCTGCGCGGCGGCCGCGTGATCGCCACCCACGCCGTCACCGACATCGACGCGGGCGGACTTGCGAGCGAGATGGTCGGCGAGGAGATTGATCCGGACTATCGCGCGCCGGTGGCAGCGCGGCCGGACGCGCCGGTCGTCCTGGAGGCCCGCGACGTCCACGGGCGCTGGCTGCGCGGCGTCGACCTCGACGTCCATCGCGGCGAGATCCTCGGCATCGCCGGCCTCGCGGGCGCGGGCGTGCTCGAGCTGCCGTACGCGATCGCCGGCTGCGCACCGCACGCCGTCACCGGGCGCATCCGCCTGCCGGAGCGGTCGGAGGAGTGGAGCGACGCCTCCGACGCCCGGGAACTCGACATCCCGCTGGTCCCGGCCGACCGCGGGCGCGAGGGGATCGTCGCCGAGTTCGCCGTGAGCGAGAACCTCTCGCTGTCGATCCTGGGACGCCTAGGCCGCCGCGGACGACTCGACAAGCAGGCGGAGGCGGAGCTCGTCGAGCGGTGGACGGAGCGCCTCGGCGTCGTCGCCGCCGGCCCCGGGGCGCCGATCGCCACGCTGAGCGGGGGGAACCAGCAGAAGGTCGTCGTCGCGCGCTGCCTGGTGCGCGAGCCGGCGTTGCTCGTCCTCTGCGAGCCGACCGCGGGCGTCGACATCGGGACCCGCGTGGCCATCTACGACTTGATCGCCGAGCTTTCCCGCAACGGCCTCACCGTCGTCCTCTCGTCGTCCGACGCCGGCGACGTGCTCGCCATGTGCACGCGCGTCGTCGTACTGCGGGGCGGCCAAGTCGCCGCTGAGCTGGGCGGCGACGGACTCACTGAACACGCGCTTGTAAGCGCCATGGAGGGAGAAGATCGATGACCCTGACCTCAGTCCCCGAGCCCGTCACCGAGCCGGCCGCGCCCGAGCAGGCCGTGCCGGCACGCACGGAGCGACCTCGGGCACAGCACGTCGCCCACGGCCTCGCCTTCGAGCGCATCGGCGCGGTCTACGTCTGGCTGGGCATCATCGTGCTGTTCTCGGTCTGGGTCCCGGAGACGTTCCCGAACCTGGCCACGGCGAAGCAGATCCTCAACGCCAACGCGATCACCGCGCTGGCCGCGCTGTCGATCACGATCCCGCTCGCGGCGCGTGTGTTCGACCTCTCGTTTGCGGGCGTCATCACGCTCACCGGCGTGGCGGTCGCGCATCTGATCGCGAAGGACGGCGTCCCGCTCGTCCCGGCGATCGCGCTGGCGCTGGCCCTCGGTCTGGGAATCGGGGTGATCAACGCGGTCGTGGTCGTCGTCATGCGGATCGACTCGTTCATCGCCACGCTCGCGACGGGCTCGCTCATCGCGGCCCTCATCACGATGGTCACCAACGAGGTGCCGATCACCGACGCGAAGCTCGGCGGGGCGTTCGCCGAGATCGGCCAGACGAACATCGGCGGCGTCACGCTCGCGGTCGTCTACTGCGCCGTCGTGGCGGTCGCCATCTGGTACCTGCTCGAGCACACCGCGACCGGGCGACGCCTGTACGCGACCGGCTTCAATCCGGACGCGGCGCGGCTCGCCGGCGTGCGCATCGACCGCCTGCGGTTCATGTCGCTGGTCGCGTCGGGCGGGCTGGCGGGTGCCACCGGCATCGTCCTCGCGTCGACGCTCGGGAGCGGGTCGCCGAGCGCCGGCACCCCCTATCTGCTGCCGGCATTCGCCGCGGCGTTCCTGGGCGCCACCCAGCTGAAGCACGGGCGCTTCAACGCCGGCGGGACGATCATCGCCGTCCTGCTGCTGGGCACCGGCGTCACCGGCCTTGCGCTGGCCAGCGCGCCCCAGTGGGCCGGCGACATGTTCGTCGGCGTCGTCCTGATCGCGGCCCTGGCGCTGACGGGGCTCCAGCGCCGCACCACTGCCGGCCGGCGCCGCGCCGGCTGAGCGGAAACGTCCAACAGTCAACCCAGCAACAGGAGGAGACGGGCATGTCAACACTCAGCTTGAGGAACGGCGCGCACAAAGGCGCGGCGCTTCTCGTTCTCGGCCTCGCGCTCGTCGGGGCGACCGGATGCGGCAGCAACTCGGGCGGCTCGGCCGCTCAGAGCGGTGGAGGCGCCAGCGTCGCCGAGGCGCAGACGCTGACCAAGCAGGCGACCACGCGGCCGACGAGCATCGGGCTCACGAAGCCGATCGGCAAGCCGGTCCCCACAGGCAAGAAGGTCGTCTTCATCAGCTGCGGCGTCGAGGCGTGCGAGATCCAGGGCAACATCATCAAGCAGGGCGCCGCCGACCTGGGCTGGACCGCCGAGACGATCGGCACCGACGGCTCTCCCGAGCAGCTCCAGAACGCGTTCAAGACGGCTCTGCGCCAGGGCGCCGACGGAGTGATCATCAACGCCGTCAACCGCGCCAGCGTCGCCAAGCAGATCGAGCAGGCCAAGAAGCAGGGCGTGGCGTTCGTGACGTCCGCCAGCGTGGACGAGCCGGGCGACGGGATCCTCGCCAACATCGCGGACAAGCGGAACAGCGGGAATATCGGGGAGCACCTCGCGGCCCAGATCGTCGCCGACAGCAACGGCAAGGCCAACACGCTCTTCGTCAACATCTCCGCCTTCCAGATCCTCAAGGCGCTCGGAGACCAGCTCTCGAGCTCGTACAAGAAGTACTGCCCCGACTGCAAGTACGACGCGCTCGACATCCCGGTGACGTCGCTGGGCAAGGACGCTCCCGATCGGATCGTGTCCTACCTGCGCAGTCACCCGCAGGTCAACTACGTCGTGCTGTCCGTGAGCAACGCGCTGGGTGCGGGTCTCCCGGCCGCCCTGCGCGCCGCCGGCCTCGCCGACAAGGTCAAGATCGTCGGCCAGAGCGGCGACTCGCAGACCTTCCAGGACCTGCAGGCGAAGAACATCAACTCCGTCGCCGCATACGACTACTACACGGTCGACTACCTGATGCTCGACGCGCTGGCGCGTCACTTCGCGGGCGCCCCGCCGCAGCCGGCGAACCCGCCGCTGTGGCTCGTGACGCCGGAGAACATGCCGGCGGAGGCCACGAAGGGGCTGTTCCCGGTCGTCCCGACCTACCGCGACGAGTTCAAGAAGCTCTGGGGTAAGTGAACCTCAAGCTCGGCCTGAACACCGGCTACTGGGCGGCGGGGCCACCGCCGCCCAGTGCGCTGGAGTCCGTCACGGAGGCGGAGCGCTTGGGCTTCGACTCCGTCTGGACGTCGGAGGCGTACGGCTGTGACGTGCTCACGCCGCTGGCGTGGTGGGGCTCACACACCGAGAAGATCCGGCTCGGGACGGCGATCATGCAGATGAGCGCCCGCCGCCCCACCGCGGCGGCGATGGCGGCGATGACCATGGACCACCTCAGCGGCGGGCGCTTCGTCCTCGGCCTCGGGGTTTCCGGTCCGCAGGTCGTCGAGGGTTGGTACGGCGAGCCGTTCGCGAGGCCCCTGGCCCGCACGCGCGAGTACGTCGGGATCGTCCGCGACGTCGTCGCCCGGCGCGAGCGTGTCGCCTCCGGCGGGCCCCACTACCCCCTGCCGGCGAACGGGCGCGACGGCGTCACCGGGCTCGGCAAGCCGCTGAAGTCCACGCTGCACCCACTGCGCGAGCACCTGCCGGTCTACCTGGCCACCGAGGGACCCAAGAACATCGCGCTGACCGCCGAGATCGCGGACGGCTGGCTCGCGCTGTTCTACTCGCCACACCACGATGCCGAGCTCTACCGCCCGCGGCTGGAGGAGGGCTTCGCGCGGCGTGGGGAGCCGCGGCCCGACTTCGAGGTCCTCGCGTCGATCCCGTTCATCGTCCACGACGATGTGGAGGAGGCCGCGGACCTGGTTCGCCCCCGGTTCGCCCTCTACTTCGGCGGGATGGGGGCCCGCGGCGCGAACTTCCACCACGACGTGGCGGTGCGGATGGGCTATGAGGCCGAGGCCGCCAAGATCCAGGCGCTCTACCTCGACGGGAAGAAGGACGAGGCCGCCGCGGCCGTCCCGACGAAGCTCGTCGAGGAGCTCGCGCTCATCGGGCCCGCCGACAAGATCCGCCACGACCTGGAGGCCTGGCGCGAGTCGAGCGTCACCTCGCTGCTGATCGCCGGTCCCCCCGAGACGCTGCGCCAAGCCGCGGAGCTGGTGCTCGGATGAGCTACCGGTTCGCGACATACGAGAAGCGGGGGCGGATCGCCTACATCACGCTGAACCGACCCGAGGTGATGAACGCGCTGCACCTCGAGGCGCACCTCGAGCTCGCCGAGATCTGGGAGGACTTCCGCGACGATCCCGACGTCTGGGTCGCGATCCTCACCGGGTCCGGCGAGCGAGCGTTCTCGGCCGGCAATGATCTCAAGGTCACCGCCGAGCGGACGGCCAACGGCGGTGACGTCCAAGGCGACGCTCGGCCTCCGTTCGGGCGGATCACGCGCGACTTCCAGTGCCCGAAGCCGATGATCGCGGCGGTCAACGGGGTCGCCGTCGGCGGCGGACTGGAGATGGCGCTCGCCTGCGACATCATCATCGCCGCCGACCACGCCCGGTTCGGGCTGCCCGAGCCGCGCGTCGGCCTCTTCGCCGGCGCCGGCGGGGTGCACCGGCTGGCACGCCAACTGCCGTTCAAGGTCGCGATGGGACTCCTGCTGACCGGCCGCCTCTTCGGCGCCGAGGAGGCGCAGCGGATCGGGCTGGTCAACGAGGTGGTGCCGATCGCGGACCTGATGCCGGCGGCGGAACGGTGGGCGGAGGCGATCCTCGAGTGCTCACCCCTCTCCGTTCAGCTGACGAAGGAAGCCGCGTTCGACGGCCTGCTGCACAGCGTCGACGACGCGCTCGCCCGCGACCATGATCGGCTGCTGCGGCTGCTGGCGTCGGCGGACTTCGTCGAGGGCCCGAAGGCGTTCTCAGAGAAGCGCAGGCCGCAGTGGACGGGGCGCTAGTGGACCAGCACCGGCTTGATCGTCGCGCCGGACTCGGCATCGCGCAGCGCCCGGCCGAAGTCGGAGAAGCGGTAGGTCCGGATGAGCTTCTCGACGGGAAGCTCGCCGCGGGCGTGCAACTGCAGGAGCCTCGGAATGAACTCGTGCGGATCCGAGTCGCCCTCGATCGTCGTCCGCAACGACTTGCCGCGCCCGAGCCGCTCCATACCGAAGGCGAATTCCGGCATGCCGACGCCCAGCGCGACGCACGTGCCGCGAGCGCCGAGGCAGTCCAGAGCCTGCAGGAGAACGTCGGCGATCGCCGTCGTCTCGATCGCGCTGGTCGCCCCGCCGCGCGTGTGGTCCCGCACCGCCTCGACCACGTCGTCGACCTCTGGGTCGAGGGTCACGGTGGCACCCACCTCGGCGGCGAGCTGCCGGCGAGCAAGGGCGGGATCGACCACGACGATGGTGGCGACGCCGAGCGCCCGCGCCGCCATGACCGCCGGGAGGCCCACGCCGCCCGCGCCGAACACGACGAGCGACGAGCCCTCGTCGAGCTCGAGGACGTTCATGACCGTGCCGGCGCCGGTCTGCACGCCGCAGCCGAACGGCGCCGCCACGCTGAGGTCGACGTCTCCCCCCACCACGACCACGTTGTCCTCGTACGCCAGTGCGTAGCTCGCGAAGCTCGACTGCCCGAAGAACGACCCGTACACGGGACGCCCGTTCGCGCTCAGCGTCGTCGACCCGTCGAGTCGGACGCCGCTCGCGTTGAGCGCGGCGAACCGCGCGCAGTAGTACGGCCGGCCGGCGGCGCACTCGGGACATGCGCGGCAGCTCCGGTAGCTCATGACGACCGCGTCGCCCGGCCGGACCCGCTCGACGGAGTCGCCGACCCGCTCGACGACGCCGGCGCCCTCGTGCCCGAACACGACGGGATAGCGCCCGGCGTTCCCCGCAAGGCGCGGCCAGAGCTGCCGCATGCTCATGTCCGTGTGACAGATGCCGCATGCGACGAGCCTGACCAGGATCTCGTCCGCGCGCGGCTCGTCGAGCTCGACCTCCTGGAGCGTGAACGGACGGTCGGCGGCCTCGGCGACGGCGGCTTGGACGATCACAGGAGAACCATATGATCGAGCGCGACTTCCTCTACGTGGGCGGCGAGTGGATCGAGCCGGCGAGCGGTCAGACCACGGAGGTCATCTATCCGTTCACGGAAGAGCCCATCGGCCGCGCGGCGCTTGCCGGATCCGCCGACGTCGACCGCGCCGTGCGCGCGGCGCGCGCGGCGTTCGACGACGGCCCGTGGCCGCGCGCGACCGCGGCCGAGCGAGCGGCGGTCCTGCGCCGGGCGGGCGAACAGATCGAGGCCCGTGCGGACGAGCTCGCGCAGCTGACGACGCTCGAGGTCGGATCCCCGATCGAAGGCGTCGGCCTCCAGGTCGACGTGGCGAAGCTCTTCCTCGACTGGCACGCCGACCAAGCGGAGGCGTACCCGTGGGCGGAGGAGCGCCCTGGCGTCTTCTCGAGCCTGCTCGTGCGCCGCGAGCCGGTCGGCGTCGTCGGCGCGATCGTCCCCTGGAACTTCCCGCTGGGGCTCACGATGCCGAAGCTCTGCCCCGCGCTGCTCACCGGCTGCACCGTCGTGCTCAAGCCGGCGGAGGAGACGCCGCTCTACGCGTTCCTGCTCGCCGAGATCTTCGAAGCGGCGGGGCTGCCCCACGGCGTCCTGAACGTCGTCCCCGCCGATCGCAAGGTGAGCGAGGAGCTCGTCAGCCACCCGCTGGTCGACAAGATCAGCTTCACCGGCAGCACGCGCGCGGGCAGCCGGATCGGCGCGATCTGCGGTGAGCAGATCAAGCGCTGCTCGCTCGAGCTGGGGGGCAAGTCGGCGGCGATCATCCTCGACGACGCCGACCTCGACGCGGTGATCCCGGCGCTCGCGCCGGCGACGATGCGCAACAGCGGGCAGGCCTGCATCAACCAGACGCGAGTGCTTGCGCCGCGCAGCCGTTACGACGCGGTCGTCGAGGCACTGACCGCGACGATCGGCACGTTCCTGGTCGGCGACCCCGCCGACCCAGAGACCACGGTGGGTCCGCTGATCAGCGAGGCGCAGCGCGAGCGCGTCGAGGGCTACGTCGCCTCGGGAACGCGCGAGGGCGCGCGGGTCGTGCTCGGAGGCGGTCGCCCGCAGGAGCACGAGCGCGGCTACTTCGTCGAGCCGACCGTCTTTGCGGACGTGGACAACGGCATGACGATCGCCCAGGAGGAGATCTTCGGCCCCGTCGTCGCCGTGATCCCCTACGCCGACGAGGCGGAGGCGATCGCCATCGCCAACGACTCCGTTTACGGCCTCTCCGGCAGCGTCTGGAGCGGCGACGAGGAGCACGGACGGCGCATCGCCGCGCGGATCCGCACGGGCAGCATCGGGGTCAACATCTCGATGCTCGACATCGGCGGCCCGTTCGGTGGCTTCAAGCGGTCTGGCCTCGGCCGAGAGTACGGGCTGGAGGGCATCGACGAATACGTCGAGCTGCAGCAGCTGACCGCCCCGTGGCCTCAGCCGGCCGCCTCGTTGCGGCGCCGGACATCCCCGAGCAGCGTGCGTGCGGCCCAGTCCAGCGCCGCCACGATCTCGTCCCCGTCGAGGCCGTAGTGATCGTGAAGCGCGAGCCATGCACGCCCGGAACGGAGGCAACCGAGCACCGCCTCGGCGCGCCGCGCCTCATCGGCCGGCAAGGTGCCCGACACCTCGGCCACGGCCGCCGCCACCGCGACGCGACGCTGCTCTTGCAGCTCATCGCCCGCCAGCGCCCGGAAGACGTTGGTGTGCTCGTCGAACACACGGCCCATCTCAGGGACCGTGCCGGCCAGGTTGTCCACCGTCCGCGGGTCGTCCCAGCGCGCGCCGCCGGTGAACTCCGCGAGCCAGGCCGCGGCGCTCTGGAGCAGGTCGACCCGCGTCGGGAAGTAGCGGTACACGGTCCGCAGCGAGACCCCGGCCGCCTCGGCGACCTGCGGGAAGGTGATCGCGTCCGGATGGTCGTTCTGGAGCAGGCCCTGGAACGCCCGCATGATCAGCTCGCGGGTCAGGTCCGCCTGCTGGTCCCGGAGCGACGACCGGCGCCGGGGCTCGCTTCGAGCGGGTTCACTCATCGCGCCCATTATGCATTTCTGACAAGGGCTTGACTTGATGACATGCTCATGTCACGCTGACATTACCATGTCACGATCGCGCGAGGACACGCTCTGGAGAACGGTCGATGCGACCCCGCACGCGCTGCTCGCCGGCGTTCGAGTGGTCGACATGGCCGACGAGAAGGGCGAGACGTGCGGACGGTTCCTCGCCGACCTCGGTGCCGACGTGATCCGCGTCGAGCCGCCCGGCGGCGCCGGCTCGCGCCGCCTGGCGCCGTTCCACGGCGCCACCAGCCTCTCCTTCGCCGTCCGCAACGCGAACAAGCGCGGCGTCACCCTCGACCTCGCGGCGCCGGCCGAGCGCGAGCGCCTGCTGGCGCTGCTCGAGTCGGCGGACATCTGGATCGAGACGACGCGGCCCGGCTCGCTGGCGGCGCTCGGGCTCGGCCCTGACGTCGCGCTCGCGCGCAACCCCGAGCTCGTGATCACGTCGATCACCGACTTCGGCCAGACCGGCGACTACCGCGACTGGGAGGGCAACGACTCGGTCCACATGGCCATGAGCGGAATGCTCAGCCGGTCCGGCCTGGCCGGGCGCGACCCCATGCACACGCCGGCGGGCATGGCCTACGAGACGACCGCGATCCAGGCGGCGTGGGCGACACTCGTCGCCTACTGGCATCGCCTCCAGACCGGACGCGGGGATCACGTGGACTTCTCGATCCTCGAGGCGGCCGCACAGATCGTCGATCCCGCCTACGGCGCCGCCTCGGTGAGCCGCGCCTCGGCCTTCCCGTCGACCCGCGGGCGGCCCGAGGCCGGCCTGTATCCGATCTTCCCGTGCGCGGACGGGTTCGTGCGGGTCGTGGTGCTGGCGCCGCGCCAGTGGCGCGCGATGCGGGCGTGGCTCGGCGAGCCCGCAGCGTTCCAGGACGAGCGGTACGACACGATCACGGAGCGGCTCGAGGCGTCCGCCGAGCTCCACGACCTGTACGCCACGCTCTTCGCCGGCACGACGAAGGGCGCGATCGCGGCGGAGGGTCAGGCGCGCGGTGTGCCGGTCGCGCCGGTCCTCGACGTGTCCGAGGTGCTCGCAAGCGAGCACTTCGAGTCCCGCAGCGCGTTCGTCGACGCCGAGGTCGCGCCGGGACTGCACGGCCGGCTGCCGAGCGGGTTCTGTGAGGTCGACGGGAGGCGTGCCGGCTTTCGTCATCGCGCGCCCGAGCCGGGCGAGCACAATGACGACCTGGCCCGCGCACCCGGCAAGCGGCCGGCGGCGCGAGCCAGGACCGCAGGCGTCGCGTCGGGGCGGCCGCTCGCCGGTCTGCGCGTCATCGACTTCGGGATCATCGTCATCGGCAACGAGATCGGGCGCCTGCTCGCCGACCAGGGCGCCGACGTCATCAAGATCGAGAACCGCGCCTTCCCCGACGCGGCGCGCGTTGGCTACGGCGGCAAGCTGTCGCACAGCTTCGTGTCCGGCAGCCGCAACAAGCGCAGCTTCGGCGTGAACCTGCGGACACCGGAGGGTGCCGCACTCCTCAAGCGGCTCGTCGCCGGGGCCGACGTCGTGCTCGAGAACTTCAAGCCGGGGACCCTCGAGAAGCTCGGGCTCGGCTACGAGTCGCTGCGCGCCGTCAAGCCCGACGTCGTCATGCTCAGCACCAACGCCCTCGGCTCGACCGGCCCGTGGAGCCGATGGCTCGGCTACGGCCCGATCGTGCGCTGCGTCTCGGGGATCGCGAGCCTGTGGCGCTATCCGGATGACGAGCTCGCGTTCGGCGAGCCGACCACGATCTACCCGGACCACTACGGCGCTCGTGTGTGCGCGGCGACGGTGCTCGCAGCGCTCATCCGCAGGCGCCGGACGGAGGCAGGCGCGTACCTCGAGAGCGCACAGGCCGAGATGATCGTCAACCAGCTCGCCGACGTCTTCCTCGCTGCCTCGCTCGACGCCGGATGTGGCGAGCCCGGCGCACCCTGGGGCGTCTACCCGTGCGACGGCGACGACGAGTGGTGCGTCATCACGGTCCGCGATGACGAGCAATGGCTCGCGCTCCGCCGCGTCCTCGGCGACCCGGAATGGGCCGCCGCCGGGTCGTTCGGCACCGCAGCGCAGCGCATCGCCAACGCGGAGCTCCTCGACCGCCACCTAACCGAGTGGACGCGCAAGCTCGCCCCCCGCACCGTGATGGAACGCCTTCAGGTCGCTGGCGTGCCCGCGGCGATGATGATGCGACCGGACGACCACGAGCACGACCGGCACCTGGTGTCGCGCGGCCTCCACCGCGAGATGCACCAGCCCGGCCTGGGGGCCGTCCGCCTGGAGAACGGCCCGTTCCGCTCGCGGCGCGTACCGCCGATCCGTGTCAGCCCGGCGCCGCAGCACGGCGAGCATACGCGCGAGATCTGCGCCAAAGTGCTCGGCCTGCCGGAGCCGGAGATCGAGGCGCTCTTCGCGGCCGGCGTCCTCGAGGAGCCGCTGCCCACGCCGGCGGGAGCGCTGGCGGCATGAAGGGACAGACGGCGATCGCCGGCCTCGGAATGACGGAGATGGGCAAGGTCTACGGCCGGACGGCCACGGACTTCGCAGCCGAGGCGCTCGCACTCGCGCTCGACGACGCGGGATTGGCGAAGGACGACGTAGACGGTCTGCTGATGAACGCCAACCACTCCGCCGAGATGGCGCCGATGCTGCAGATGTCCCTGGGCCTGGAGGACCTGACGCTCGTCAATGCGATGAGCGCCTACGGCTCAAGTGCGGGGACGATGCTGCAGTACGCCGCGCACGCGATCACGACGGGGCAGGCGAACGTCGTCGCCTGCCTGTACGCCGACGCGCCGCTGTCGCCGGGTGGCTCGATCTCGCAGTCGGCCTACAACGGCCGCGGCATCGGCGCCGGGACCGGGTTCGCGAGCCTCCGCTTCTCCTACGGCGACTTCGGGCCGGCGAACACGAGCTACGCGCTCGCGTGCCGCCGGCACATGCACCTGTACGGGACGACACACGACCAGCTCGGCGCGATCGCCGTCGGCCAGCGTGCATGGGCGCAGCTGAACCCGCAGGCCCAGATGTACGGCAAGCCGATCACGCTCGACGATTACCACGAGTCGCGCTGGATCGTCGAGCCGCTGCACCTACTCGACTGCTGCCTGGTCTCCAACGGCGCCGTCGCCGTGATCGTCACGTCGGCCGAGCGCGCGCGCGACCTGCGGCAGCCACCCGTCCATCTACTCGGCTTCGGTCAGGCCGCGCCCGGCGACAACCAGCGCGCCGGTCGCGAGCCTGCCGTGCACACTGGCGCCAAGCGCTCGGGTGAGCTCGCACTGGGGATGGCGGGCGTCGCGCTCGAGGACATCGACATGCTGCAGCTGTACGACTGCTACACGTACACCGTCCTCGTCACCCTCGAGGACTACGGCTTCTGCGACAAGGGCGAAGGCGGCGCGTTCGTCGAGGACGGCAAGCTCGGCCCCGGCGGCTCCCTTCCGGCCAACACGGGCGGCGGCCAGCTGTCCTCGTTCTACATGTGGGGGTTCACGCCGCTCTCTGAGGGCGTGATCCAGGCGCGCGGCCAAGGCGGGGAGCGCCAGGTGCCCGAGCACGACCTCGTGCTGGTCAGCGGCAACGGCGGCACGCTGAACTGGCACTCGACCACGGTCCTGGCGGCGGCGTGATGCCCGGGCTCGCCGAGACGCTGTCCAAGCCCATCCCAATCCCGGACGAGGCAAGCCGGCCGTTCTTCGACGGCGCACGCCGGGGCGTGCTGCTCCTGCGTCGTTGCGGCGCCTGCGGCACGTTCATGTCGCCGACCGGCGGGCTCGGCACGCCGCTGCGTCCCCGCTGCATCGGCTGCTTCTCCGCCGATCTCGAGTGGGCACCCGCCGGCGGGCGCGGCACGCTCTACAGCTTCGCGCTGATGCACCAGGTGTACGACCCGGCCTTCGCGGCCGAGGTCCCGTACAACATCGCCGTCGTCGAGCTCGACGAGGGCGTGCGCATGACGGCGAACGTCGTCGGCTGCGCGAACGAGGAGCTGCGGATCGGGATGCCGCTCGTCGTCACTTTCGAGCAGGTCTCCGAGGAAGTCACCATCCCCAAGTTCAGGAGGTCGACGTGACCGACATGGCAAGCCACCCCGAGACGGTCGGGCGCGACCTGGGCGGCTGCCCGGTCATGCACCGCGACTTCGCTCCCGAGCAGGCGGCCGGCTGCCACTGGGAGCTGGCGGACGAGCTGCGCGAGACGAGCCCCGTCTTCTTCAACACGTTCGCGCAGGGCTACTGGGTCTTCACGCGCCACGACGCGGTGCGCGAGATCTACAAGACGCCGGATCTGTTCTCGAGCGAGTCGATCACGCCGTGGCAGCCCGAGCCGATCTACCGCTTCGTGCCGACGCAGATCGACGCGCCCGACCACATCAAGTACCGCCGGATCGTGAACCCATGGTTCTCGCCCAGCGCGATGGAAGCCGCCGAGCCGCAGATGCGCGCCCTGTGCCGGCGACTCGTCGAGGACGTGGCCCCGACCGGCGGATGCGACTTCGTCACGGAGTTCGCGCTGCGCTTCCCCACCGAGGCGTTCCTCAGCGTGACCGGCATCGACACCTCCGACGCCGACCTGTTCGTCGCGTGGGTCGAGGACTTCTTCAGCGGCTTCGGCGGCGACCCCGCCGGCTTGGAGGCGATGGGCAAGGCGCTTGACGGCATCCGCGAATACTGGGTCGCCGCGCTGGCCGAACGCCGCGAGGACGCGGTGCCGCGCGAGGGCGACCTCGCCTCGCACCTGCTCCACTCCACCTTCGACGGCCGCCCGCTCACCGACGCCGAGATGCTCGACATGCTGACCGTTCTGGTACTGGCCGGCCTCGACACCACGCGGGCGACGCTCGGCTACCTGTTCCAGCACCTGGCCACCCATCCCGAGGACCGCCGCCGGCTCATCGAGAACCCGGAGCTGATCCCCTCCGCGGTCGAGGAGGCGCTGCGCTTCTACACGATCATCTTCGGCGACGGCCGCAAGGTGACGCGTGACACCGAGTTCCACGGCGTCCAGCTCAAGCAGGGCGACATGGTCTACGCGCTCGTCTCGGGAGCCAACCGCGATCCGCGTGCTTACGAGCAGGCGGACGAGTTCCTGGTGGACCGCAAGCGCAACAACCACATGGGCTTCGCCAACGGGCCGCACCGCTGCCTGGGCATGCACCTCGCGCGCCGCGAACTGGTGCTCGCAGTCCAGGAGTGGCTGCGAGTGATCCCGGACTTCCACATCGCCACCGATGCGGAGCTCAGCGAGCGCGGCGGCGGCGCGATGATGACGCTCACGAGCCTGCCGCTCGCGTGGGAGGTGACGTCGTGAAGCTCACGGTCGACGGCGCGAACTGCATGGGGCACGGCCGCTGCTACCAGATGGCTCCCGACCTGCTCACCTACGACGACGAGGGCTTCGTCACGATCAGGGATCGCACGATCGACGTGCCCGCCGACCAGGTCGAGGCGGCCGAGGACGCCGAGGGCACCTGCCCCGAGCAGGCGATCCGGCTGATCCCATGACGGCCCGGGCAGCCGTGATCGGGGCCGGCCCGTCCGGCTTCTACGCCGCCGACCAGTTGCTCAAGGAGGGCATCGCGGTCGACCTGTACGACGCGCTGCCGACGCCGTACGGGCTCGTGCGCGCCGGTGTCGCGCCCGACCACCCGAAGATCAAGTCGGTCACGCGGATGTACGACAAGACGGCCCAGCATCCGGACTTCCGCTTCTTCGGCGGCGTCGAGCTTGGCGCCGACGTGACGCCAGAGGACCTGCTCGAGCGCTACCACGCGATCGTCTACGCCGTGGGCACGCCGACCGACAACGCGATCGGAATCCCCGGCGAGGATCGCCCCGGATCGGTCGCGGCCACCGAGTTCGTCGCCTGGTACAACGGCCACCCCTCGTACGCCGACGCGGCGTTCGACCTGTCGTGTGAGCGCGCGGTGGTGATCGGCAACGGGAACGTCGCGATCGACGTCGCCCGGATGCTGGTGCTCGACCCCGACGAGCTCGCGGGCACCGACACCGCCGACCACGCGATCGAGGCGTTCGCCCGCGCTTCGGTCACCGACGTGGTGATCCTCGGCCGGCGCGGACCGGCGCAGGCCGCCTTCACAAACCCTGAGCTGCGCGAGCTCGGCGATCTGGCGCGCGCCGATGTCGTCGTCGACGCGGCCGAGCTCGAGCTCGATCCGGCCAGCGCCGCCTGGCTCGAGTCCGAGGACGCCTCCCCCACCGTGCGGCGGAACGTCGCAATGCTGCGCGAGTTCGCGTCCAGGCGACCCGCGGGGAAGTCGCACCGCGTCGCGTTGCGCTTCTCTCGCTCGCCGGTCGAGGTCCTCGGCGATAGGGACGGGCCCGTGACCGGTCTGCGCGTGGTCCGCAACCGGCTCGAGCCGGATCCGCGCGGCGGCATCCGGGCGGTGGCCACCGGCGAGCAGGAGGTCATCCCCTGCGGGCTCGTGATCCGCTCGATCGGCTACCGCGGACGTCCGCTGCCGGGCGTCCCATTTGACGAACGCCGCGGCCTGATCCGCAACGAGGGCGGCCGGGTGTGCGAGGAAGACGGCACGCCGCGCGTGGGCGAGTACGCCGTCGGCTGGATCAAGCGCGGGCCGTCCGGCGTCATCGGCACGAACAAGAAGTGCGCCGCCGACACCGTCGCGGGATTGGTCGAAGACGTGCAACGGGGTCGGCTCACCGCGCCGGCGGCGCCTAGTGGCGACGCAATCGAAGCCTGGCTACGGACGCGCGTGCCCGGGCTCGTGACCTGGCGGGGCTGGGAGGCGATCGACGAACACGAGCGCGGTCTCGGCGCGCCGGCCGGTCGCCCGCGGGTCAAGCTCGTGCGGGTGCCGGACATGCTCGCCGTGGCGGGTCAGAACACCGGGCTCTCGGTGTAGGTGCCCCACAGATCCTGCAGCGCGGCGACGATCTCGCCTTCGGTGGCATGTACGCGCGCGCACTCGAGAAGGTTCGGCATCAGGTTCGCGTCGCCGGCGGCCGCCTCGCGCAGCGCGGCCAGCTCGGCCTCGACCGCGGCGGAGTCGCGCCGCGCCCGCACGCCCTGCACGCGGTCGATCTGCTTTTGCTCCAGGGCCGGGTCGATGTGCAGCAGCTCGAGCTCGCCCTCGCCGCCCTCGGTGAACTCGTTGACGCCGACGAGGATGCGGTCGCGGCGGTCGTACTCCTGCTGCAGCGTGTAGGCCGCGTCGGCGATCTCGCGCTGCGGGAAGCCGCGCTTGACGGCCTCGACCATGCCGCCGAGCTCGTCGATCTTCGCGAAATACTCGTAGGCGCGGGCCTCGAGCTGGTCGGTCAGCGCCTCCACGAAGTACGAGCCGCCGAGCGGGTCGATCGTGTTCGTCACCCCGGTCTCGTGCGCGATCACCTGCTGCGTACGCAGCGCGACGCGCACCGCCTCCTCGGTCGGCAGCGCGAGCGCCTCGTCATAGGAGTTGGTGTGCAGCGACTGGGTGCCGCCGAGCACGCCCGCGAGCGCCTCGATCGCGGTCCGGGTGATGTTGTTCAGCGGCTGCTGCGCCGTCAACGACACGCCGGCGGTCTGCACGTGCGTGCGCATCAACAGCGACTTCGGGTTGCGCGCCCCGAACGTGTCCCGCAGCTCACGCGCCCAGATCCGACGCGCCGCGCGGTACTTCGCGATCTCCTCGAAGAAGTCGATGTGCGCGTTGAAGAAGAAGCTCAGCCGCGGCGCGAACTCGTCGACATCCAGGCCACGCGCGACCGCCTGCTCGACATAGGTCAGGCCGTCCTTGAGCGTGAACGCGAGCTCCTGCGCCGCGGTCGAGCCCGCCTCCCGGATGTGGTAGCCGGAGATCGAGACCGGGTGCCAGCGCGGCAGCTCGCGCGCCGACCACTCGATCATGTCCCCCAGCAGCCGCATCGCCGGATCGACCGGAAAGCACCACTCCTTCTGGGCGATGTACTCCTTGAGGATGTCGGCCTGGATCGTGCCGCCGAGGCGGTCGCGCGGCACCCCACCGTCCTCCGCCGCGACAACGTAGTAGGCGAACATGATCGCCGCCGGCGCGTTGACGGTCATCGAGACCGTGACCGCGCCGAGGTCGATCCCGGCGAACAGCGTCTCCATGTCATCCAGCGAGTCGATCGCCACGCCCTCGCGCCCGACCTCGCCGAGCGAGCGCATATGGTCGGAGTCGTAGCCCATCAGCGACGGCATGTCGAAGGCGGCGCTCAGCCCGGTCTGGCCATGATCGAGCAAGTAGCGGAAGCGCTCGTTGGTCTCCTCCGCCGTCCCGAAGCCCGCGAACTGGCGCATCGTCCACAGCCGGCCGCGATACATGCTCGGATACACACCGCGCGTGAACGGGAACTCGCCGGGCAGGCCGATCGCCTCCGGCGCCGGCACATCAGCCTCGGTGTACAGCGGCTGGATCGGCTCGTTCGACAGCGTCGTGAACGAGACCGGCCGCTCCGGCGTGGCCGCGTACCGCTCCGCCCAGGCCTCGAGCCGCGCATTCCTGCCCGGTTGTGACTGAACTGACATCGTCTTGGGAACGATACCCCACGAACCGGCCCTGCGTGTCACGCTGCAAGCTGCATGAGCGACGCTGACGTCATCATCGTGCTCGACCGCCTCGCACAGTCTTGCCAGGACGCAGCATCGTCACCGGCCGATCTGGCGCAGCGCTACACGGCGCTGCGAGCACAGGCCATGGGCCTCAACGACCGGCATGGTTGGGCGACCGCGGACGAGTTCGACGTGCAGTTCCCCACCGTCGACGCGCTCGTCGAGATCGAGTCGCTCGATCGTGCACTTGGGAAAGTGTCGCGACCGGAGGGCCCACTCCCGCGCGGAACCGCGGCACGGCTCACCCAGGCGCTGGTCCAACTCGGAGGCTGGGCGACCGGCGTGCGCCTTGCCTACGAGACGCTGCATGAGATGGACTCAAAGTGAGCCCGCGCGACCGGGCTAGATGGTCTCGTCGGGACGCTGGAAGACGATCTCGGGGATCACGCAGTTCGGCGACAGACGGAGCATGAACCGCAGAGCCTCGGCGATATCGCTTGTCGACAGCATCTGGTCCGCCGGGATCGAGTCCTTCACGAAGTCGCTCATGTCGGTGTCGACGAACCCGGGGCAGAAGGCAACCGACTTCACGCCCGCGCCGTTGAGTTCCTTGTTCATCGCAGTCGTGTAGGCCACGACCGCGGCCTTGGTGGCTGAATACACCGATAGCCACGGCTGCGGCGACTTGCCCGCCATGGACGCCATGTTGACCACGAGCGCGTTCCCGTGCTCGCCGCCTGCCACCCGCAGCAGCTCGGTGCACTCCCGGTAGAAGAGCACGATGGCGCGGATGTTCACGTCGATCTGCATGTCGACGTACTTGGTCTGGTGTTCGTCGGCCGCGGCGCCGATGCCCACCCCCGCGTTGTTGACGAGCACGTCGAGGCGGCCGAAGGCCTCGCGGTGGCGCGCCACAACCGCGCGCACGGCCTCCTCGTCCGCGAGGTTGGCGGCGACGTGCTCGACCCGCGCGCCTTCGCCGCGCAGAGTGTCGGCCGCCCGCTCGAGCTGGTCGGGCTTTCGAGCGGTCATAGTGACCCGATAGCCCTCCTCCGCCAGAGTCGTGGCGAGAGTGAGGCCGATGCCGCGGGAGGCTCCCGTGACGATGGCGGCGAGCTGCGGCATGCGACGGGACTCTAGGAGACCGGGACTGGTTCGCGCGACCAGCGGAGGTGTCCACAGCGCAAACCACCGCCGCCCCGGAGCGCCGCGGATGCGTCGCCAGCCAGCGCGAGCCCTAGTGATTCGCTGAGGACGACCAGGTCCTCGCGGTCGCTGCGATGTGGCCCTTGACAGATCCACGAGGTGACAATATGATCTGACTTCAGTTCAGTTACCGACTCAGCGCCACTTAGGAGCGACGCCGATGACCATCACCAGCAGCCCGCTTGCAGATCGTCGGATCCGTCCGATCACGGAGCACGCTTACACCGTGCCGGTGGTTCGCGAGCTTCCTCCGCAGCCTCCACATCCAGTCGGCGCGCAATCGCTGTGGTAACTCACCGTAGGAGCGGCACAAGCTCGTAGCGCCCTGCCAAGCTTGAACGCGCGGGCGGTGAACGCCGAGCCGTTATCGGTGCCCAGCGTCAGCATCCCGGGCGTGATGCGCCGCGCGGCGGCGGCGCGCTCGACGAGCGCGATGCTCTCCTTGGCGCGGCATCTGAGTTCGAGGTGCCAGCCGACGATCTCGCGGGTGCAGCAGTCGATCGCGGCCATCAGGTAGACCCAGCCGTGCTCGGCGACCCAGACTGAGGTCATGTCCAGATGCCAGAGCTCGTTCGGCCGGGTCACTCGGAAGAACCCGGGCCGGCGGCGCCGGTCTAACCTGCGGCGCGGCTGGATCAGGCGCCGCTGGCGCATCACCCTGAGCACGCGCTTGCGGTTGACCGCCCGCCCGAGCTTGCGCGAGACCAGCGCGCAGACCATCCGGTAGCCGTCGGTCTGGTTCTCGCGCGCGACCTCGATGATCGCCGCCTCGACCTCGCAGGCCGGCGGAGCGCAGCGGCTGGCCGCTGCCGGCCGGGTCTTGGGGACGCGGTAGATCGCCTGGCGGCTGATCTGCGCGACGCGCGCCACGACCGCCGGCTTCTAGCCGGCGGCGACGAGCTCGCGGGACCGGGTGACGCGCATGCCTACTCCCAGTCCCGCAAGAGCTTTCCCGCGATCTCCAACTCATAGGTCTTGCGCCCGAGCGTCCGCTCCAGCTCCGCGATCCGGCGCCGCTGTTCCGCGCCCGCCGAGCGATCCTGGCCGTCAGCGAAGCGCTCCATGCCGGCGTCGACCATCTGGTCGCGCCAACGCCGCAGCAGCGTCTCTGAGATGTCGTGCTCGCGGCAGATCTCCGCGATCGACCTATCGCCGCGAAAGGACGCGAGCACCAGCTCGGCCTTCTGCTGCGGCGTGTACTTCCGGTACTTGCGCTTGTCGCTCAAGCGGGTCTCCTGACTCGATGAGCGGCCGATCCTCTGATGCCTCCCGGACACAGAGACGCCGGCTACGCCGGCTCCATCCCCATAGAGAAAGAACAATCACAGACTGTCAACACCACCCCGGGGAGCAGGCCAAGACGAGCGCCATATCGCTGTGCATCGGCAAGGCTGAGCACGGGAGTGCCCTTGCACCCGCAGGAGCACCCCCGATCGCCGCGGTGCTCCCGCCGGCCTTCGTCGCGGCGGGCGGCTCATTCCGCCCGCCGCAGAGAGCAGCTGGTCTGCGCTGCTACCGATCGTCGTGATCGTGGCCGGTCCGCCAGCTGGAGCGCAACCGCCGGATCGTGAGTGAGTCGACGGTGGCGCTGCCGCCGTCAGCGAACAGCTCGACCCCGTCGCTGGTGGCGGCGGGGAAGATCTGGTCGGTGATGACGGTTTGGCCGCGGTCGGCAAAGACCTCGACTGAGGACCAGTCGACCAGGATGCGCAGGCTTACCTTGCCGTGGCGGGCGGCGAGCGGGGCGCGCTGGACACCCGGGAAGTCGCGACTGAAGTCCGACCTGCCCGAGCGGGTGCGGTCGACGTAGAGCTCGCTGGCTTCCGCGTCGTAGCCGATCACGGTCTCCTCGCCGCCGCCGGTGCGAACCTTCAGCCCGGCCCGCTCGGCGTCATCGGGCCGCAGTGTGGCCTTGATCTCGAGCGTCTTGCCGCGCACCGGAAGCGTCGCGCTGCCCTCCATGATCTTCCGGTGGTGCCGCCGGTAGGAGCGCCAGGCACGCAGCGATCGCAGCTCGCGCACCGGGCGCTGCACGAGCTGCGGGCGGCCGTCGATCGTACGGAGCGCGAGCTCGCGCGGCACGGTCATGGCGCTGCGCCAAGGCGAGGTGGGGATCGCGCCTGCGTAGTTCCAGTTGCTCATCCAGGCGATCGCGATCCGTCGTCGGTCGGGCACGTCGTTCCAGGTGACCGCGGCATAGAAATCCTTGCCGTAGTCCATCCAGCTGCTGCGCTGCAGCACCGACAGAGCGGGCTCGTCGGCGAACGTGAAGTGGTCGGCGAGGAGGTGACCCCAACCGCCGGTGTTGCGGTCGACCAGCTGGATCTGGGCCGTCTCGCCGACGAGGTCTCGCAGGTTCCACGCGCTCCAGTCGAGCCGCTCGCTGTTGGGGCCGGTGGTGGTGCGGACGACCTCGCCGTCGACGAGCAGATTGACCGTCGTCTCGACCGAGCGCGGCAACGCCGGCTCGTCGGCGAACGTGAACTGGTCGGCGAGGATGTGCCCCCAGCCGCCGGTGTTCTCGTCGACGATGTCGATCCGGGCGGTCTGGCCCTCGAGCTCGGCGACGTTCCAGTTCGTCCAGTTCAGCGCCTCGCCGTCCTGGCCGGTGCTGGTTCGCACGACCCGGCCGCCGACGATCAGGTTGACCGACGTCGGTCGATTCGTGGCGTCGCCCGGGTACGGGTGGTTGCCGCCGCCGATCAGGAAGTTGATGTAGTCGGTGGTGATGGTGAACTCGGGCGACGTGACGTGGCCGGTGCCGTTGTCGTGGTCCATGAACGTGTTGACCAGCTGGCTGCCCTCGTAGCCGCTCACGGGCTGCTGGTCGCCGATGGTCCCGGCCGGCGGGCGGGTGCCCGCGAACGTGCCGGTCGCCGTCCAGCCCTCGCCGTAGGTGTCGCCCTCGAAGCCGGCGAACACCGTGCCGGGCGGCGGCGGGGCGTCGACGGTCGCCGGGTCATGCGGGTGGTTGCCTCCGCCGACGAGGAAGTTCAGGTACGGGCGCGTGATCGCGAAGGCCGGCGAGGTCAGTGTGCCAGTGCCCCGGTCCTCGTCATGGAAGCTGTTGGCCAAGCCATTGCCGAGGTAGCCCTCGACGCCGCCCTGCGGCGGGACGTTGCCCGCCGCCGGCCCCGACCCGAACGCGGTGCCGGTCGTCGTCCAGCCGCCGAAGGTGGCGCCCTCGAATCCCTCATAAAGCTCGCCGTCCGGTGGTGTGTAGTCGCCGACGACGTTATCGGCGCGGAACGTCGTGCCATCGAAGTCGCCGACGAAGTACTGGGCGCCCGAGCCGCCGGCGATGCCGCCGGGGTTGAGGTTGACGATTAGCACCCACTTGCGCTGCTTCCCCTTCCCGTCAACCGCGAGCGGGAACAGGTCCGGGACTTCCCAGACGCCTCCCGTCGCATTCGCGGGCCCGAAGTCGCTCAGATGCGTCCAGCTCTTCAGGTTCTCGGAGCCGTAGAAGGAAACCTTGTGCTCGGTCGCCAAGACGACAGCCATGACCCAGCGCTTGGCCGGCGCGTACCAGAACACCTTCGGGTCGCGGAACTCGCCAGAGCCGATGTCGAGCACCGGATTGCCCGCATACTTCGTCCAGGTCCGGCCGCGGTCGAGGCTGTAGGCGATCGACTGGGCCTGGCTGCAGCACTGATGCGCGGCCTGTGTGTAGATGGCAACCATCGCCGGGCGGCCCGGCTTACCGAAGCCGCTCGTATTGCGGTAGTCGACGACGGCGCTGCCCGAGAAGATGTAGCCGTCCGGCGCGTCGGGGATCGCCACGGGCAGGTGCCGCCAATGCACGAGGTCACGGCTGACCGCGTGGCCCCAGGAGATGTTGCCCCACGTCGTGCCGAGCGGGTTGTACTGGTAGAAGAGGTGGTACTCGCCCTTGTAGTAGACAAGCCCGTTCGGGTCGTTCATCCAGTTCCGCTCCGGAGTGAAGTGGAACTGCGGCCGGTACAACTCGCGGTAGCTCACCGGCTCGGTTTGTGCTGCGGCACTCGAGGCAGTCGCGGCGCATATGATCGCCGCGCAGGCCGCCAATGCCGCGGCCAACGCCAGGAGGACGGTGCACCCGCGTGGAAATGACCTCATGCTGGAACCTCGCCCTCTCCGGGTTCTCAGCTTCCGTGCGAGGCGAACCCTCATCGCCGCGCCACCGTTGCGCACCCGGCAATCTACCCCCGCGGGCTGCCAGCCGCGAGCACATCCGACCATCCCGTCCGCAGCATGACGCTCCGCGTGCTGCATGGAGTGCTGCTCCGCTCGTAGAGCGTGACCCGAAGGCGGTCGTCGCCAGCCGGCCGTCCACTTGGCGGGTGATCGCGGCAGAACGCGCGGACTGCCTCGGGAAGGCGCCGGGCTGCTCGACGTGACCGGCGCCCGAGATCACCGCGGGCTCAGCCGTGGCGAGCCACACCCGCCGAGCAACTTGCGCAGACCTACGGCGAACGGATCGGCGTGTCCACGTAGGCCGCGCCGATGCCAACGTTGTCGTAGTGCTCTCGGCAGAGCGCGCCTGACCGGCAACTCGAATCAGGTTCGAACGTGGTCGATCCTGTGCGATCGGAACCGGGTGCGAACAAGCGGCCGCAAGCGACGTCGTGGCGCCATACACCGGTTCCCCGCTCGATCGCAGAAATCGGGACCCCAGGGCGTCTAATTGGACCCCGCAAAGCTATTACCCCGACAACAAGAATAATGCGATTAGCAGCTGCTTCGAGTCGGGGAGACAGGATTTGAACCTGCGACCGCCCGGCCCCCAGCCGGAAGGATCTGGTTGCGCGGGAGCGGATTCAGCTGGCTAGAGCGGGTTTGAGTTGCTCTGAGTTGGCCTCGGTTGCGCTCAATTTGGACCCCGGATTGGACCCCGTTGGCGCGATGGGCCCGGCGCGCGTCGGCGCCGGGCCCATCGGCGGGTGTTAGGCGCTCGTCAGGGTCTGGGGCGGGTGACGCCTGCGGCGCACCGCGGCGAAGGCCGCCAGGCCGGCGACCAGGATGGCGACGCTTGCCGCGGCGCCGATGGCGGCCGAATCCCAGTCGAAGCCGTCGTCGGTCGCCTGGACGCTGCCTCGGTACTCCGTGATGGGCTGCGGGTTGGTCGGCCACGTGGGCGGGACGGGCAGCTGCGAGGCGTACGACGAGATCGGCTTCGGGTCCGTCGGCCACGTAGGTGCCGCCGGCAGCGTCGACGCGGACGAGGTGATGCGGTGCGAGACGTTCGCGTTGCCAGCCACGTCAGGTCGCGCGCCGTTGGGCGAGGTCACAGCGTCGGCAGGCCCGGCGAAGGCGGCGGCGCTCAGGGCGGCGGCGAGCGGGAGGGAGATGAGACGGAACTTGCGCATGACGCTCCTTGGAGGTGGATGACCGCCCGGTGCGGTCGAGGTATCGAACGCTTGCGCCGCGCGGTAATCGATCGCCCACGACCGCCCACTGTCCGCCCATTGGTCGGGCCGCCCCGAACGTTGCACTCTTCCCCTGCGGCCGTCTACGGTTGGCAGGAGGTCGATGCATGCTCTTCCGCCTGCTCGGACCGCTCGAGGTCACCAACGGAGACCATCCGGTCCGGATCGGCGCGGGCCGGCAACGGGGTGTTCTCCTGATGCTGCTGCTGCACCGCAACGAGCTGGTGGCGAGCGAGCGGCTCGTCGACGAGCTGTGGGGCGAGGAGCCCCCGGCGTCGGCCGCGAAGGTGCTGCAGAACGCCGTGGGCCAACTGCGGCGGGCGCTTGATGACCGTGAGGGGCGGCGTCTGCAGACGCACGGGCACGGCTATGTCCTTCGGATTGCCGCGGACGAGCTCGATATCGACCGCTTCGAGGACCTCGTTCGCGACGGCGGGATGGCGCTCGCGGACGATCGACCGGCCAATGCGGCGGCCTGGTTGAGGGAGGCACTCGCGCTGTGGCGCGGACCTCCGCTGGCCGACGTGACCTACGAGGCGTTTGCGCAGGGGGAGATCGCGCGGCTGGAGGAGCTGTTCGCGACGGCGTCCGAGCGGCGCGTCGAGGCGGACATGGCCCTCGGCGCCCACGCCGATCTGATCGCCGAGCTCGAGGGGTTGGTTGCCCAGCATCCGCTGCGCGAGCACCTGCGGGCTCAGCAGATGCTGGCGCTGTACCGGTGCGGGCGCCAGGCCGACGCCTTGGAGGTGTTCCGCCAGGGTCGCCGGGTGCTGATCGATGAGGTCGGCGTCGAGCCGGGTCCGGAGCTGCGGGACCTACACGAGGCGATCCTCCGCCACGACTCGCGCCTGGAGCTGCAGCGCGTCGAGCTGCCGCGCGAGCTGGACGCCGGCGACGCCCCGACCCTGGTGGGCCGCACGCGCGAGATGCAATGGCTGCTCGCGTGGTGGCATCGCGCACTCGACGGGGACGGCGCCGTGATCGCGCTGACCGGCGAGCCCGGGATGGGCAAGACGCGCTTGGCGGCCGAGCTCGCCCGAGAGGTGCAGCGGGCAGGCGGACTGGTGTTTTACGTGGGCGCCGGGCCGCCGGCGTCGGTGGCTGACACGATCGACCGGGCGGCACGCGCCGCCCAGCCGGCGCTCGTCGTGGTCGAGGATGCGGAGTCCGCGGATGGCACCTGGCCGGCGGCCGGCCCAACCGCCGCCGGAGCGCTGCTCGTTCTCGTCACGGCTGACGCTCCCGAGCGTCTGGCCGGCCTACCGGTGGCGGCGTCGATGGACCTGGCGGGCCTCGGACGTGATGCCGTGGGCGCCATCGTGTCGGCGTACACGCCGGACGGGGCGACGGCAGCCATGCCCGCCGAGGCACTGCTCGCGGCCAGCCGTGGCGTGCCCGGCCGTGTCCATGAGCTCGCGAGCACGTGGGCGGCTGAAGAAGCGGCGCGCCGCGTGGTCGACATCGCGCCGAGCGCCGCCGCCGACCGCAGCCAGCTGCGCCTGGCTGAAGAGCAAGTCGCCGGCCGCGTGGTCGAGCTGCAGGAGGCACGCGAGCGCCTCGACCGCTCTGACTATGACGACGCGATCGTCGTCTGCCCGTTCAAGGGTCTCGCCTCATTCGAGTTCGCCGACGCGCGCTACTTCTCGGGTCGTGAGCGGCTGATCGCCGCCCTGGTCGCCCGGGCGGTCGGCGCGCCGCTGCTCGGAGTGGTCGGGCCATCGGGCAGCGGCAAGTCGTCGCTCGTCAAGGCCGGATTGCTGCCGGCACTCGCGTCGGGCGTGCTGCCGAGCAGCGCGGCGTGGCGGAGGACGGTCATCCGTCCGGGGGAGCATCCGATGCGCGAGATCGCGCGTCTGGACCTTTCCGGCGCCGACGCGATCGTGCTGGCCGTCGACCAATTCGAGGAGCTGTTCACGGCGTGCCAGGACGAGTCGGAGCGGCTGGCCTTCGTAGAGGCGCTCGTCCGAACCGCCGACCGTCAGGATCGCGCGGGTCTCGTCGTCGTCGCCCTCCGGGCTGACTACTACGGCCGCTGCGCCGCCTACCCGGCGTTGTCCAGGCTCGTGGGCGCGAACCACGTGCTGGTCGGGCCGATGGATGGGCACGAGCTGCGACGCGCGATCGAGCGGCCAGCCGCGCGCGCCGGCCTCGAGGTCGACCGCGACCTGGCTGACGCGATCGTGGCCGATGTCGAGGGCGAGCCGGGTGCCCTGCCGCTCGTCTCCAGCGCCTTGCTCGAGCTCTGGCAGCGACGCGACGGCCGGCGTCTGCGCCACGAGACCTACGAGGCCACGGGCGGCGTTCGCGGTGCGGTCGCACGGTTGGCAGAGTCCGCGTTCGCGGAGCTCGACCCCACGCAGCAGCGGATCGCCCGCCGGCTGCTCTTGCGACTCGCCGCCGATGGTCCCCGGGGTGAGGTCGTGCGCCGGCGCATCGAGCTCGACGAGCTCGACGCTGAAGCTGAGGGACAGGTTCGGGCGGTGATCGAGCTGCTTGCCGACGCCCGGCTGTTGACGCTGAGCGCGAGCTCGGTCGAGGTGGCACACGAGGCGCTGCTGCGGGAATGGCCGCGACTGCGCGGGTGGCTGGAAGCCGACGCGCAGAGTCGCCGCGTGCACCACCACCTAGCGCAAGCTGCGACCGATTGGGAGGAGCGCGGACGGGATCCCGCGGACCTCTACCGCGGCGCCCGCCTGGCCGTCGCACGCGAGTGGCTCTCTACCCACGGAAGCGAGCTCGACACGACCCAGCGCGCGTTCCTCGACACAAGCCGGACAGCCGCCGAGCGCCAACAACGACGCCTGCGCCTGGCGCTCGCCGGCGCCGCCGCGCTCCTCGCGGTGGCCGTGGTAGGCGCCGTCGTGGCCGTCCATCAGCGCAGCGCGGCACGACACCAGACCGAAACCGCGGTCGCGCAGCGGGTGAGCCTGCAGGCGCTGAACGAGCCGGACCTCGACCGCTCGCTGCTGCTGGCCCGACAGGGTGTGGCCGTCGCCGACTCCGCGTTCACCCGCGGCAACCTCCTGCGCGCGATCCTCCGCAGCCCGGCTGCCACCTCCGTCATCCGCGGCGAGGGCAACCCCGTTTTCGCGCTCGACATCGACCGGCGTGGCCGGACTCTGGTGATCGGCGACACGCAGGGCAACGTCGAGCGCCTGGACGTGACGACGCGGCGCGTGATCCGCCGGCTCCACGTCGCTGGCCCGGTGACCGCGGTTCGGCTCAGCCCTGACGGCTCCCGCCTTGCGGTCACGCACGTGGACGACACGGGGACAGGGTCGCTCGGCCTGTTCGACGCGCGGACGTTCGCCCTGGTCGCACCAACCCAGCCGGAGGTCCAGCTGCCTCTCGTGGACATCACCAGCCCGGTGTTCTCGCCGGATTCGCGCGTGCTGGCCGCGGATGTCGACGAGGAGGTCACGAGCACATTCGACCGGCGCGACCTGCTGCGATGGAACGCGCACACGGGTCAACAACTGGGAGGTCCGCTTCCGTTCACGTCGCCCGCGACGCAGGCGTCACCGGATGCCAAAGCCTTGGCCCTCGGGGGGTTCATCGACGGCGGCGAGCGCTTGGTCAGCTCGAACGCTGGGAACGACACCACCGTCATCCGTGACGCTCGCAGCCTGCGCACGGTGCGCGATCTCCACGGCGGCGGCAGCCCAGTCGCTCTCAGCGCTGACGGCCGCTTCTTCGCAGTCACCGATGCGACCTCCCGGGTGCGGTTGTTGGATCTCCGCACCGGCAGGCTTCGCCCGCTGGGTAGTCGGGCCGGCCGAGCAATCAGCGCGGCCACCTTCACGCCCGACTCCTCGAGTCTGGTGACGGCAAACAGCGATGCCACGCTCACCATCTGGGACGCCCAGAGCGGCAGAAGTATGCAGATCATCGGGCCGCTCCCGGCCGTGGTGGGCGCGCTCGGGATCAGCAAAGACGGCCGGACCGCATACGGGGCCGACGAGAACGGCGCAGTGATCGCCTGGGACCTAACCGGTCGACGTGCGCCCGGCCAGCCGCTCCGGGTCCCCGGACACCGGCCCGTCGCCATCGCCGTGTCGGCGCCACCAGCCAGCGCCGTCGCCGTCGCCGACGCCGACTCGGGTCTCCAGCTCCTCGACCTGGGAAGCCGTGCCCCGGTCCGCCAGATCCCCGTTCCCGGCGGCGCTGACACTGTCGCCGTCGCGCCCGACGGGCGCACTGCGGCACTGGGAGGGCACGACGGCTCGGTCGGCTTCGCCGACCTGCGGACGGGCCGGCTGCTGGGCATGCCGGAGCTCAGCCACGTCAACGCCGTCCGGGAGATCGCCTTCAGCCCTGACGGCCGGTGGGTGGCGACGACCGACGGAACCGTCGTGTTCCTGTGGGACGCGCGCGCCAGGCGCCACACCGCGGCGTTTCAGGGGGTGACCGGCAAAGCGACGAGCATGAGCTTCAGCCGCGACAGCCGGATGCTGATCGTCGCCGACGGCCGGCCGGATGGCTCCGGGGCTTTGGACCTGCTCACCATCCCGCGGCTTGCGCTGATACGACAGGCCGTCTCTCCGTCGCTCGTCCAGCTGGCCGCATCTCGCACCGGCAAGATGATCTTCGGCGCCGACCGGGCCGGGCGCGTCTGGCTCCTCAACGCAGGGACGCTGAGACCGATCGGCGCGCCGCTGTTGGCAAACGCGAACCGATTCGCCATCGATCCCGCGAACCGCCTCCTGGCCACGTCGTCGGCCGCGGGGGCGGTGCAACTCTGGGACGTCCGCTCGGGCCGGCGCCTCGGCGGGCCCCTGCCCGGGATCGGAGGCGGGCCGGCGCGCCTCGCATTCACCGCCAACGGCAGCGCGCTCGTCACGCTGCGTCCGGATGGAACCGGATTCGTGTGGGACGTTCGCCCGCGCTCGTGGGCACGACGTGCATGTGCCATCGCAGGACGTCGGCTTACCGTGCAGGAGTGGCGGGACTCACTCCACGAAATCTCCTACTCACCCGCATGCGCCGCTCATAAATAGGCCGTGTCGTTGACGTGCTCGTGATGCGTGTAGCGTCGTTTCCCACGTTGACACCAGGATCGACGCCAACGCCGGCTACACCTCCTACACGGGGTCCATCGAACGACAGGGTCCAAGGAACCGGGTGGTCGCTGGTGCGCCGAAACGGCTCTACGACGCAATCTCCGTGACACAGGTTCGCTGCAGGATTTGGACCCCGAACCGGGCCCCCCGCGATGATTTACCGTGATATGGGATTGCGCAATTTGCAGGGAATGTAAGTCGGGAGACAAGATTTGAACCTGCGACCGCCCGGCCCCCAGCCGGAAGGATCTGGTTGCGCGGGAGCGGATTCAACCGTCTAGAGCGGGTTGGAGTTGCTCTGAGTTGGCCTCGGTTGCGCTCGATTTGGACCCCGGATTGGACCCCGTGGCCGCGAGGACGATCTGCTAACGCCAGCAGCGCGCAGGGCGCCGTCGGCCGCCGTGTAGCTTGTCGTTTGGCGGTGCCCGCCCGCTGGCGTCCGCTCCGGGGACTCGGACTCGAGACGACATCCACTTCTCGGGATGCGATCGTCAACTGGGCGATATGGCTGGGTCGAACAGGGCGGTCGCCCAGTCAATGCGTATCGTCGCGCTGACCTCGCGATGGTGCTCGGCGGTGAAGTGCGGCGCACGATCACGTCATGACCAGCACATGCGGCCCCGACGCGCGCCGGGGCCGCGCGGCTGCTCACGGGTAGATCCTCGCGCCCGTGTCCTTGTCGATGACGGCGATCGCGCCGGCGGGGCAGGCGCGGGCGGCGGCGAGGATCTCCTCGTCGCAGCCTTCGCCGGTGACGAACGCGATGTCGTCGACGGTGAAGACGCCGGGTGCAGCGAGTGCGCAGTCCCCGTGGGCGGCGCAGGCGAACTCGTCGACGAGGGGGATGTAGGTCATGCTGCCTCTCTTTCGGGTGGACTTGCGCTGTGCTCGATCTGGCGGCGGATTTCGGCCAGAGCGTGGGGGCGCCCGACCAGCAGCGCTCCGATCGTGCGGCCGTTGTCGGCGAACGTGGCCGTGAAGTCGCGTGCGTCGGGATCGCCGTCGATCCGGACGTCGTCGGCGCCGTGCGCATGGCCGATGTATTGGATGCGGATGCCGTGCTGGTCACTCCAGAAGCTCGGTGTGGCCGCCGGCGGAACGTCGAGGCCGAGCATCGCGCGTGCGGCCGTGGCGCCCTGGCGGGCGGCTGCCTCCCAGTGCTCGGTGCGAGTGTGGGCGCCGAGCCGCGCGTCGAAGTGCTTGGCGGCATCGCCCGCGGCGTAGACGCCGGGAACTCGCGTGCGCCCTGCCGCGTCGACCGGCACGCCGCCGTCGTCCAGACCGCTGCCCGCGAGCCACGCTGTCGCCGGAACCGTGCCGATCCCGACGACGACGAGGTCGCAGTCGATGCGGCGACCATCGTCGAGTTCGATCGCCTCGATGCCGTCGCGACCGTGGAGCTTGGTGATCCGAGCGGAGAGGTGGACGTCGATGCCCTCGTCCCGGTGCAGCCGCGCGAACCAACCGCCGAGCTCGACGCCGAGGACGGCTGCCAGCGGCGCGGGTGCCGCCTCGATGACCGTGACCTGCGCGCCGGCCGCGCGCGCGGTGGAGGCGACTTCCTGGCCGATGAAGCCGGCCCCGATCACGACGACTCGCGCGTTTGCGTGAAGCGCCTCTCGCAGCCGGCGGGCGTCGGCGAGGCTTCGTAGCTCGTGAACGTTCGAGAAGTGCTCGGTGCCCGGTAGCCGGCGCGGGCCGCTTCCGGTGGCGATCAGTAGCTGCGAGAACGGCAGCCGCGAGCCGGAGGCGAGCGTCAGCTCGCGCGCGGCGACGTCCAGTCGCGCTGCTCGCTCGCCCAGGAGCATCTCGACGTCGCGCTCGCGGTACCAGTCGTCGGCACGGAATCGCAGCGCGGCCTCGTCGATCTCTCCCGCGAGATACTCCTTCGACAACGGGGGGCGGTCGTAGGGGGCGACGGCTTCGTCGCTGACGAGATGGATGGTGCCGTCGTGGCCGTTGCGACGAAGTGCCTCGACAGCGCGCTGGGCCGCGAGGCCGCCGCCGGCGATCACGATGCCGACACCGCGGAGGCGACGCTCGTAATGGGTCATGGCGTCAGCATCGGAGACCCCGTTGAGTCGCCGGTAAGCGAGGGGTCAGACCGGTCTTACCTTCCCCGCTGCCCGAGCCGGTACCGTCAGCTCCCTGAGCGGTCTCCGGCCTCGTAGCCCGGCAACTCAAGGATGATCGTCGTGCCGCTCGCGGGCGGCGACTCGGCCCAGATCCGGCCGCCGTGTGCCTCGACGATCGCGCGGGCGATCGCGAGGCCCAGACCGCTGCCGCCGCTGTCGCGTGAGCGGCTCTCCTCGGCGCGGTAGAAGCGCTCGAAGACATGCTCGAGATGTTCGGGTGGGATGCCGGAACCGGAGTCCGAAACGGAGATCGTCAGCCGCTCTTCGTTCGCGCGCGCGACGACGTCGATGCGGTCATCCGGCTCGGTGTGTGACACGGCGTTTCGCACCAGGTTTCGCAGCACCTGTGTGAGACGGTCGGCGTCGGCGTGCAACGTGCCCCCCACACCCGCCAGGTGAAAGTCGCGCTCGCCGAACAACGGCAGGTCGCGGCGCAGGTCCTCGAAGAAGTCGGCGAGATCGATCGGTTGCGGCTCGACGAGCCGGCCCGCCTCGGCGCTTGCGAGCGTGAGCATGTCGTTGACGAGTCGGTCCATCTCGTCGAGGCGGCGAAGCAGCGTGGCGGTGCCCTCGCTGCGGCGCTGCTCGTCGGTCTCGCGGTCGAGCAGCTCAACCTGCGCGCGTACGACTGCGAGAGGGGTGCGGAGCTCGTGCGAAGCGTCGGAGACGAAGTCGCGCTGGCGCGCGAACGCCCGCTCGAGCCTGGCCAGCATGTGATCGAACGCCCCCGCCAGCACGCCCACTTCGCCGCGGCCGCCCGCCGCGGGGCCGGCCCGCAGTGAAAGCTCGCCCGCGTCGACGGCCACCGCAACACTCGCCATGCGCCGCAGCGGAGCGGCGATCACGCCGGCGAGCAGCAGACCGGCAACGACTGCCAGCGCCAGCGCCAGCGATCCTACGAGCGCGAAGGTGCGCAGCAAGCTGGCCTGCGCGTCCTCGACCGGACTGAGCGGGTCGGCGATCTGCAGCGTTCCCACGCGCCGGCCCTGCTCGGTGATCGGGCGCGTGAGGACCCGCATCCTTCCCGCCTCGTGCACATCGGCCGTCGCGACGCCTCGGGCGGCGTCGATGACCCCGTCTCCCCGACTGGCCTGCGCCACGGTCTCGTGTTCCTCATCGCGCTCGCGCTCGACCTCGCGCTCGAGGATCCGCGGCTGGTTGCTCACCGGCGCCCCACCGGCCACGTCGATGACGAAGACCCGCGACGCCGGGTGATAGCGCTGCGCGGCGATGAAGCCACGCGCCGCCTGCTCCACCGCTTCCGGTGTCGAGAGGTGGCGACCCGCGCGCATCTGATTCCACTCGGACGCTTGTGTAGCCAGATCCTGGTCGATGCGACCCTGCAGCCGGCTGCCGGTGCCACGGTAGACCGCGACGAAGGTCAAACCGAGCGCCAGCGCGGTGATGACCGCGATTGCCAGCGCCAGCTGCGAGCGCAGGCCCGCGGGCAGCAACCGCCTAGCCACGCGGCACGCGCAGACGGTAGCCCACGTTGCGCACGGTCTCGATCGGGCTCGCTCCGTCGTCGCCGCCCAGCTTGCGGCGCAGGTAGCCGATGTAGACCTCCAGCACCTTGGTCCCGGGGTCGAAGTCGAAGCCCCAGACAGCGTTGAGGATCTGCTCGCGCGAGAGCACCTGGTCCGGGTGGCGAGCGAGGTAGGCGAGCAGCTCGAACTCGCGTGCGGTGAGCTTGACCTCGCGGCCGTCGCGCTCGACGCGGCGCGTGCGCAGATCGAGGCGAACGTCACCGGCCTCGAGCACAGATGCCTCGCGCTGAGTCGGCATGCGCAGCTGCGCACGCACGCGCGCCAGCAGCTCCTCGAAGGAGAACGGCTTGGTCACATAGTCGTTCGCGCCACGGTCTAGCCCTTCGACCTTCTGTTCGATCGCGCCACGCGCGGTCAAGACGATCACCGGCAACTCTGGCTTGCGCGCGCGAATCGCATCGAGCACCTGGAGGCCGTTCTTGCCGGGCAACATCACGTCGAGCAGAACCAGCCCGTAGTCGCCCGTCAGCGCTTCCAGCTCGCCGCGCTCACCGTCGTGGGCGACGGTCACGGCGTATCCGTCGGCCTGCAGGCTCTGCTCGATGAAGCCGGCCAACGTTCGCTCGTCTTCGACGACCAGGATGCGCATTTCAAGGCCATGCTAAGCGCCGCCAAGCGCGCCGAACAGCAGGTAAGAGTGTTCTGACTCGCGCCTTACAGCCGTCTCACCGCCGCCGCCCAGGATGAGCGCATGACCGACAAGGCACGCATCAAGATCGCCACGATCGTCACCGCGCTGTTCCTCGCCGGCATCTCGACCGCCGGCGCGGTGCTGCACAAGCACGCGCCCGTGACGGCCGGCGCCGCGACACCCGCGGTCGCCGTCCAGCAACCCGCCACCGTCCCCGGCCCTCAACTCTCCGGCGACGAGGAGCACGAGGGAGACGGGAACCCGTCCCACGAGGAGAGCGACTGACGATGGCTGAACAGACCCCGCGCACCTCACCGGCACCCCGACGCGGCTCCCTGGGCCAGAGCGTGCTGACCATCGCGGCCGCCGCGACAACCTCGGCCGCCGTGATCTGGTCGGCGCTGTTCTACAACGCCAGCAACCAGCACCCCAACACGGTCGCTGCCGCCCCAGTGCCCGCCACGCAGGCGGCCCCGAGCACCGGAACCTCGCAGCCCGCGCACGCGCCCGCTCCCGTCACCACCCGCACGTCATGAGCACCGCGATCGAGCACGAGCACAGCTTCGATCTCTTCGGTACCCGTGTGCGGTTGCTCGTCGCCGCCCCGGCCGCGGCGCCGCTCGATGCCCGAGTCGCGGCGCTGCGGGTCCAGGCGCGTCTCACACGTCTCCACCGGACGCTGACGCGTTTCGAGCCCGAGAGCGAGCTCTCCCGACTCAACCGGCGCGCCGGCGCGACCGTCGCGATCTCGCCGACCATGTGCGAGGCGATCGCCGCGGCGCTCTATGCCGCGCAGATCAGCGACGGCCTGGTCGACCCCACACTGCTCCCCCAGCTCGAGCAGGCAGGCTATGCCCACTCGCGCGTGGGGATTGCGCCGGCCGACCTAGCCAGGGCGATCGCCGCCGCGCCTGAGCGCCGCAGCGCGTGCGCCCACCCGGCGGGCACGTGGCGGGCCATCGACCTGGACGCGGCCGCCGGCATGCTCCGGGTCCCCGCGGGCGTGCGGCTCGACCTCGGCGGGAGCGCCAAGGGGATGGCGGTCGACATCGCAGCGCGCATGCTCGCCCACTGCCCCGCGTTCGCTGTCGACGCCGGCGGCGACATCCGCCTGGGCGGCACGGATCCCGCGCCACGCACCGTGCGCATCGAGCACCCGCTCACCGGTGAGACCGCCCACGAGTTCGTCCGAACCAGCGCAGCCATCGCCACCAGCGGCCTGCGCACGCGCGTCTGGCGCACCGCCGAGGGCTATGCGCACCACCTCATCGACCCCGCGCGCGGAACCCCCGCGTGGACCGGCGTGATCCAAGCCACCGCCCTCGCCCCGACCGCGCTCGAGGCCGAGACCGTTGCCAAAGCCGCACTGCTGCTCGGGCCCGAGCGCGGCCACGCCCTCCTCGCCCGCCGCGGCGGAGCGCTGGTTCTGGACGATGGCGAGGTCGTGCTCGCCGGCGACCTCCAACACGACGCCAGACGCGCACCCGCGCTCACGCGATGACCGCCGACCCCACCCAGCAGGTCTTCTGGCTGGCCAGCCGCGCGTTCGGCATCGTCGCGATCATCATGCTCGCGGTCAGCGTCGGCCTCGGACTGGCGATGTCAGGTCGCATCATCCGCCGGCCCGGTCTGCCCGCCAAGCTCAAGCGCTACCACGAGGCCTCCACGCTGGTCACCCTCGGGCTGATCATCGCCCACGGGGGCATCCTGCTCGCCGACGGCTACCTGAGACCCGGCATCGCCGGCATCATCCTCCCCTTCCAGATGAGCTACCGGCCGCTGTGGACCGGCGTCGGCATCGTCGCCGCCTGGCTCACCGCGATCCTCGGCCCCAGCTTCTACGCCCGCAAGTGGATCGGCGTCAAGACCTGGCGCTGGCTGCACCGCTGGATCATCGCCGCCTACCTCCTCGCCCTCGCACACGTCGTCGGGGCAGGCACGGACGGGCGCTCGCCCTGGATGATCGCCCTGCTGACCATCCTCACCGCTCCGATCGTCTTCGCGTTCACGTACCGGATGCTCCCCAAGCCGACGCAGTCCGGCCGTTCCACACCGCCCGGCCCGCGGATCGCCGCCCAGAGATGAACGGGCTCAGCGGACGATGCCGTGGGCGAGGGCGATGCTGAGCGCTTCGGTGAGATCGTCGGCGCCCAGCTTGGCGAGGGCGCTGGACAGCTGGCGCCGGAGGGTCGGCTCGTCGATTCCGCAGAGGCGCGCCAGTTCGGGCTTGTCCCAGCCGGCATGCGCGAGCTGGAGCAACCGGTGCTCGCGTGAGGTGAGACGCGGGGTCCAGCCCGGGGTGCGGGCGCGGCCGAGGTCCGCGGCGCCGTGGATCGCGCTCGGCGAGCGGGCCTCGCGCGCGCCCGCGGCGTCGGCGAGCTGGCGGAGGATCGTGTCGCGGTCTGTGCTCTTGGTGATGTAGGCGGCGGCGCCGGCTTCGAGGCCGGCCGTGACGAGCGGCTCGTCGTCGAAGGCGGAGAGCAGGACGACGGGGACGAGCGGCCCGTAGCGGGCGAGAGCGGCGATGACGTCGATGCCGTCCATGCTGGGCATGCGCACGTCGAGAATGGCGACGTCGGGTTCGTGCCGGCGGATGAGCGCGAGCGCGGTTGCTCCGTCGCCGGCTTCCGCGACGACCTCGAATCCGTCGGAGAGCGTGAGGGCGCGGACGATTCCCTGCCGGAAGAGCGGGTGGTCGTCGGCGACGAGCACTCGCACGGGCGTGGGAACCGGCGCGGTCCGGCCAGGGTTGCCGTGGGTCGCGGAGTCGCTGATGTGGATGGTGGCGGGGCTGAGCATGGCGTCCTCGAGTCGGTCGTGGGGGTGAGCACGGAGCATCGCGCGGCGGCGGGCCTGCGACGATCGTGCGGTTCGACCTTGCGGGCGGCCTGCCAGTCGCCGTCCAGGGCGGCGACGACGGAGCGGACCTGCTCGTAGCCGGTGCGCAGCACGCGGCGTGCTGCGGCAGCGACTCCCCGCACGAAGAGGTGGCCGCCACCGCGTGAGCGCACCCCCGCACACGCTCGAGCAGCGCGCCGGCGTTTGCCACCCGCCCCTTTCGCGGGCGTGGGCGATCGTCGGTGCGCTGTCGATCACCGAGACCGTCTCCTGGGGCATCCTCTACTACGCCTTTGCGGTCTTCCTGCTGCCGATGCAGCGCGAGCTCGGCTTCTCCACCGCCCAGCTCACCGGCGCCTTCTCACTCGCCCTGCTGATCTCCGGCATCGCCGGCATCGCGGTCGGCCGCTACCTCGACGGGCGCAGCCCACGCGCGCTCATGACCGCCGGCTCGATCGCCGGGGCACTGCTCGTGCTCGCCTGGTCACGCCTCGACGGGCTCGCCGCGTTCTATGCGCTGTGGGCCGGCATCGGGCTCGTGATGGCGACCGTGCTCTACGAGCCCGCCTTCGTGGTGCTCGCCAAGTAGTTCCCCGCGGCCGGGCAGCGACGTCAGGCACTGACCGCCCTCACGCTCGTCGCCGCCTTGGCGAGCTTCATCTTCCTGCCGCTCTCCCAGGCGCTGATCGACGCCCATGGCTGGCGCGATGCGCTGGTGATCCTCGCGCTCAGCCTCGCCGCCATCACCATCCCGACCCACGCCCTCGTGCTGCGCCCCGCGCCGGAGGTGCCCGCCGAGAAGAGAGGCTCGTCGCCGTCGAGTTCGGCTAGCGACGCGCTGCGGTCGGCGCCGTTCTGGCTGCTCTCGACCGCGTTCTTTCTGGGCCACCTTCACCGGCATCGCGATGACCGTCCTCGCCGTGCCCTATCTGGTCGAGCGCGGCTACAGCGCGCCGTTCGCCGCCTTCGCCGTCGGGCTGATCGGCTTCTCGCAGATCCCCGGCCGCATCCTCTTTGCCGCCGCCGGACGGCGTATCCCCGCAGCGTGGGAGACCGCCGGCGTGTTCGCGCTCATCGCCGCCGGCATCGCGCTGCTCGTCGGGGTCCACGGCACCGCGGCGACGATCACCGGGCTCGTCGTACTCGGCATGGGCAACGGCATGAGCACACTCGCCCGGGCGACGCTAGTCGCCGACCGCTATGGCGCCAGCGCCTACGGCACGATCGCCGGCGTCGTGGCCTCGTTCACCACCGGCGCCCGCGCCGCCGGACCGGTCGCCGCAGCCACCTACCGCGGCCGATCCTGGATAGACGCAGATCGATTAGCGTTTATCAATGGAACCGGCTACCGTCCGGCGCCATGAAGCACGTGCTCTTCGTCTGCACCCACAACGCTGGCCGCTCCCAGATGGCCGAGGCGTTCTTCAACCGCTCGGCGCCTGAAGACGTCCGCGCCGAGTCCGCCGGCGACGCGCCTCGCAAGCAGATCTGGCCCGAGGTGATCACCGCCATGCGGGAGGTCGGCATCGACCTCTCTGACAAGCACCCGCGGAAGCTGCTGCCCGAGATGCAGCTGCACGCCGACTGGGCCATCACCCTCGCGTGCGGCGCCCGGTGCCCGTTCGTTCCCACGGTCGTCGAGGACTGGGACATCCCCGACCCGGCCGGCACGACGCTCGACGAGGTCCGCCTCATCCGCGACCAGATCGAGCTGCGCGTCGAGGACCTCCTCGAACATCGGCTCGAGGCCATACGGACCGACCGCACCGCCCACCAGCTGCGGCTCGCTCGCCTCCTTCCCGACCTTCTCGCCCGCTTCCCGCAGAAGCCCGAGCACGAGATCCGCACCTGCGCCGACGCCGTGCTCTCGGAGTACATCGACGCCCCCGTGCGCTCCTTCGTCCTGACCATCGCCGCACGTCAGGCCCGCGACTGCCTCGCACGCGACGCGTGTGCGGTCCCCGCCTGAGCGCTCCGGGGCCCCCGAGCCGCGCAATAGGCTGACCTCGGGACACCCACGATGGCCACGACACGGATCGGCATCAACGGCTTCGGACGGATGGGCCGCCTCGCGGTCCGCGCGGCCTGGGGATGGCCTGACTTCGAGCTCGCCCACGTCAACGAGCTCAACGGCGACGCTTCCACCGCCGCGCACCTGCTGACCTTCGACTCCGTGCACGGCCGCTGGCCGCGTGACGTGCGCGGTGACGAAGAGGGGCTGAGCATCGACGGCCGGCGGCTCAGCTACACGCGCCAGGCGGCGCCGGGCGACGTGCCGTGGGACGAGCTCGGCATCGAGGTCGTGCTCGAGTGCACCGGCAGGTTTCGCACGCCGGAGGCGCTCGCGTCCTACTTCGAGCGCGGCGTGCGCAAGGTCGTCGTCGCCGCGCCGGTCAAAGACGATCGCGCGCTCAACCTGGTGCTCGGCGTCAATGACCACCTCTACGACCCTGAGCGCCACGACATCGTCACCGCGGCCTCGTGCACGACCAACTGCCTGGCGCCGGTCGTCAAGGTCGTCCACGAGGGCCTCGGGATCGAGCGCGGCTCGATCACCACGCTGCACGACCTCACCAACACGCAGACGGTCGTCGACGCGCCGCACAAGGATCTGCGCCGGGCCCGCGCGGCCGGCATGTCGCTGATCCCGACCACCACCGGCTCGGCGACGGCGATCGGGCTGATCTTCCCCGAGCTGCAAGGCAAGCTCGACGGCCTGGCCGTCCGCGTGCCGCTCCTGAACGCCTCGCTGACCGACTGCGTCTTCGACGTCTCGCGCACGACGACCGTCGAAGAGGTCAACAGCCTGCTCGCGGCCGCTGCTGCGGGGCCGCTCGCGGGGATCCTCGGCTACGAGACACGGCCCCTCGTCTCGGTCGACTTCAAGGACGACCCCCGCTCGGGCATCGTCGACGCCCCTTCGACCATGGTCACCGACGGCACCCAGGTCAAGATCCTCGCCTGGTACGACAATGAATGGGGCTACGCCAACCGCCTCGCGGAGCTCGCGCGGACGGTGGCGCTTACGCTGCCCGCCGCCAACGCCGCATCCGCCGCCTGATGAGCGTCGCCGACGCCCCCGCCCGCCGCACCGGCGACCTGCGCAACTACGCGATCGTCACCGGCGCCTACTGGGCCGACACCATCGCCGACGGCGCGATCCGCGTGCTCGTGCTCTTCTACTTCTACGAGCTCGGTTACAGCCCGTTCGCGGTTGCCTCGCTGTTCCTGTTCTACGAGCTGTTCGGCATCATCACCAACCTTGGCGGCGGCTACCTCGCCGCCCGGTTCGGGCTCAAGGTGACGCTGCTGATGGGGCTCAGCACGCAGATCCTGGCGCTGATCATGCTCGCGGTCGTGCCCGAGTCGTGGCTGGTGGTGGCCTACGTGATGGTCGCCCAGGCGCTGTCGGGGATCGCCAAGGACCTCACCAAGATGAGCTCGAAGAGCGCGGTCAAGCTCGTCGTCCCGGAGGACGCCCCGGGCGCGCTGTACAAGTGGGTGGCCGTCCTCACCGGCTCCAAGAACGCGCTGAAGGGCGTGGGCTTCTTCCTCGGCGGCCTGCTGCTCAGCGTCGTCGGCTTCCAGACTGCGCTGCTGATCCTGGCTGGGCTCGTCACCTCCGCGCTGCTCGGCACGCTCGCGCTGATGCGCGGCGGGCTCGGGAAGCCGAACAAGAAGGCCAAGTTCACGCAGATGTTCTCCAACAGCCACGCGGTCAACGTCCTGGCCGCCGCGCGCATCTTCCTGTTCGCCTCCCGCGACGTCTGGTTCGTCGTCGGCGTCCCCGTCTACTTGCGCACCGAGCTGGACTGGACCTTCTGGCAGGTCGGGACGTTCCTCGCCGTCTGGGTGATCGGCTACGGCATCGTCCAAGCTTCCGCGCCACGCTTCATCCGCGGGCGCGGCGGACACGGAGCCGATCCCGACGGCAAGACCGCCACCTGGCTGGCCTTCGTGCTCGCCGCCTTCCCGGCCGGCATCGCCGTCGCCCTCACCGCCGGCGTCGACCCCACCCTCGTCCTGGTCGGCGGACTGATCGCCTTCGGCGTGATCTTCGCCGCCAACTCCGCCGTGCACTCCTACCTGATCCTCGCCTACGCCGAGGGCGACAAGGTCGCGATGAACGTCGGCTTCTACTACATGGCCAACGCCGCCGGCCGCCTCACCGGCACCGTGCTCTCGGGCGCGCTGTACCAATGGCAGGGCCTCGAGGCGTGCCTCTGGGCGTCGGTCGTCTTCGCCCTGGCGGCCGGCCTCCTGTCGCGCCTCCTGCCAGCGGCCCTCCCCAGCGCGCCGGGCAAGGCGCGAGAGACCCGAGGAGCTGGCACTGCTCGCATCACCGCGTCCTGACAGGCGTCGCGCTCGGACAGCGTGCGGGCTTCCCGAAGGGTCGGTCGGAGACTCCGCAGACTTGCCTGGAGCCTCCTGTCTCCTGCCGTTCTATTGAGTATCGTTGATGTAATGGACGTGCCCGCCACCGCAACCCATCCGTCCGAGGCCGCCGTGCTGCGCCGCCTCTCGACGCTCGACCGGTTCCTGCCGCTGTGGATCGCGCTCGCGATGGCCGGTGGCCTGGCGCTCGGGTCGCTGGTCCCGGGCCTCAACGACTTCCTCGACAAGCTCAAGGTCGGCACCGTCAGCCTGCCGATCGCGCTCGGCCTGCTGCTGATGATGTACCCGGTCCTGACGAAGGTCCGCTACGAGGACATGGGCAAGCTGCGTGGCGACGGCCGCATGTTCGGTGTCGCGCTGTTCCTCTCGTGGGTCGTCGCGCCGGCGTTCATGTTCGCGCTCGCCTGGCTGTTCCTCGCCGACCAGCCCGAGTACCGCACCGGCGTCATCGTCGTCGGCCTCGCGCGCTGCATCGCGATGGTGCTGATCTGGAACGACCTCGCCGGCGGCGACCGCGAGCGCGCCGCCATCCTCGTCGTCTTCAACGCCATCTTCCAGGTCGTCGCCTACGCGCTGCTGGGCTGGTTCTACCTCAACGCCCTGCCCAACCTGCTCGGGCTCGACACCCAGGGCTTCGAGGTCGGCATCTGGGAGGTCGGCCGCACCGTGCTGATCTTCCTCGGCATCCCCCTGACCGCCGGCTACCTCACCCGACGCTGGGGGCTCCGGGCGCATGGCCGCGACTGGTTCGAGTCCACCGTCATCCCGCGCATCGCGCCGATCACGCTGTACGGCCTGCTGTTCACCATCGTGCTCCTGTTCGCCATCCAGGGCGACGCCATCACCGCCGCACCGCTGACCGTCGCCCGCATCGCCCTCCCGCTGCTCGTCTACTTCGCCGGCATGTGGGCGCTCGGCTTCCTCGTCGGCCGCGCGATGGACCTCGGCTACCCCAAGACCGCCACGCTCGCGTTCACCGTCGCCTCCAACGACTTCGAACTGGCCATCGCCGTCGCCGTCGGGGTCTGGGGCGCAACCTCCGGGCAGGCGCTCGCCGGCGTGGTCGGGCCACTTATCGAGGTTCCCGTCCTCGTCGCCCTCGTCTACGTCGCCCTCTGGCTCCGCCCGCGCTGGTGGCCCGCCGACCCCGCCCCGGCGAGCGCGCCGCCTGAGCGCGTGGGTGTACCGGCCGGCGAGGCGACGCGGGTGCCATGAACTGTCTGGAATGCCATCCCCGGGAACGGCCCGCCGTCGCCGTGTGCGGGCGCTGCGGCGCTGGCCTGTGCGCCGGGCACGTCATCGAGTCCGACGACTGGCTCACGTTCGTCATGGTCATAAACCGCCCGATGCGCTCCGCTCCGCCGGCACGGAAGCTGAGGTGCGCCCGCTGCGCGGCGGCTGAGCACGGCCAGGAGGAACGGACGCCGGCCTAGCAGCCAAGCCTGGCGCTAGGCACCTGGCTTGCGCGCGCGGATGATCGCCGAGCCCGCGTGCGCGTGGACGCGGTGCGTTTCGGTGATCTCGACGTCAACGAGCCCGGCCTCTACCAGCGCTTGGTCGAACTCGGCGCGGGTGAGGGCGCCGGCGATGCAGCCGGTCCACTGCTGCATGTCGCTCCGGGTGGCGTCGTCCATGTCCTCGTCGGCGATGACGTCGGAGATCGCGAGGCGCCCGCCGGGCTTGAGCACCCGGGCGGCCTCGCGCAGCACCCGCTGCTTGTCGCCCGCGAGGTTGATCACGCAGTTGGAGATCACGACGTCGACCGCGTCGTCGGGCAGCGGGATGTCCTCGAGATACCCCTGGACAAACTCGACGTTCTCGACGTCGGCCGCGGCGGCGTTGGCACGCGCGAGCGCGAGCATCTCGTCTGTCATGTCGAGGCCGATCGCCCGCCCGCCCGGCGCGACGCGCCGGGCGCTGATGAGGACATCGGCACCGGCGCCCGAGCCGAGATCGAGCACGGTCTCGCCGGGGCTCAGCGCCGCCACCGCGGTCGGGACGCCGCAGCCAAGCGACGCCGTGACCGCCGCCGCGGGCGCGTCGGCGGCCTCGTCGCCGTACAGGGCGGCGCCGAACGGCTCGGTCGCGACCTCGGCGGGGCCGCAGCAGGACGCCTCGGCATCCGAGCCGCAGCAGCCGCCGCTCTCCGTCGCCTGCCGCGCGGCTGCGGCGTAGCGCTCGCGCACGGCCTCCCGGATCTCAGACGAGGTCACGTCAGCCATGCGGAGAGCTCCTGGAGGGCGTCGGGGAGGACGTAGTAGTAGGCCCACAGGCCTTGGCGCTCGGAGTCCACGATGCCCGCCTCGCGCAGCTTCTTGAGGTGATGGGAGAGGGTGGGCTGGGAGATGTCGAACAGCGGGACGAGCTCGCAGACACAGACCTTGCCGGCGTGCTTGCGCAGGACGTCGACGAGCTGCAGCCGGACCGGGTCGCCTAGTGCCTTGGCGATCGAAGCCATGCGCTCAGCCTGCTGGCGCTCCACGTCGGGATAGACCACCGGCTCGCAGCAACGCTCGCCGGCGGCGCGCTTCGTCTTCGGGGTGAGCTCCATATCAATCGCCATCCATCTACAAATACCGATAGAAGTCACGCGTGTCAATGGTGTCCGGCGAGGTGGTGGCCGTCAAGCCCGAGCCCGCCGTCTGACAGTCGTCGCCGGAGCACACGGCCGGGTCGTCGTCGGCTTGCGTCCTTCGGGGCTGCATCGTCTCCGTGTGAGATGGTTGTCTACAACGAGAGGCACAGTGCAGATACACGTCCTCGAGCGAACCGCCACCGACTGACGCCTTGAGGGCCGCCGGTGTGTCCTCGACCACGATGCTGCCGCGGTCGATGATCCCCAGCCGATCGCACAACCGGTCCGCCTCCTCCATGTAGTGCGTCGTCAACACCACCGTGACGCCCAGGTGCGCTCGCAACTGGTCCAGCGCGTCCCAGATCGCCGCGCGAGCGCGAGGGTCAAGCCCCTCGGTCGGCTCGTCCAAGAACACCACGGCGGGCAGGTGCATGAGCGACGCTGCCAGGTGGACCCGCCGCTGCAGCGAGATCGACCACCATCAGCAGGAGGCGCGCCCGGTGGTCCGCCTCGGCACGCCGGAGCCCGTGTAGGCGGCCCTGCAGGACGAGCAGCTCGCGTGCTGTCGCGAAGGCATCGACGCCGACCTCCTGCATCGCGAAGCCGATGCGACGGCGCGCCTCGCGGGGCTGCTCAACAACATCAAAGCCGGCCACGACTGCGCGGCCGGACGTGGGACGCACGAGCGTGCCGAGCATGCCCACCGTGGTGGATTTGCCCGCTCCGTTTGGCCCCAGCAGCCCGTAGCACTCACCTCGTGCGACCCGGAGCGTCACGCCCCGGACCGCCTCGGTTCCGTCCGGGTAGGTCTTCCGCAGGTCTTCCACCACGATCGCGTCGCGCCCCGCAATCGCCAGGTGGCCGAAATCTGGTCTCAACTGCACCAGCTCGTCGAGCGCACGCTCAAGTCCGTCTTGCATCGCTGCCCCTTGGATCGGTGTCCTTTCTGTAGACGGGCGACCGTGGAGAAGGACGCACGCCGGCGCTCCGGAGGGCGCCGGCGACCTTGAGCTCAGGCTCAGCGGCGCTTGAGGGTCACCGAGAGCGTGGCGGTCTGCTTGGGGCCGCTCCGAGGCGTGAGCGTCACGCGGAGCTTCACTCTCGCGCGGCTGCGGTGAGCGAGCGCAAGACGATCGATCCTGTGCGATCGGGACCGGGTGCGAGCAAACGCCCGCGAGCGCCGTCGTGGCGCCATACACCGGTTCCCGCTCCATTGCAGGAATTGGACCCCGGGGTCCAAATTGGACCCCGTGAGGCTATTACCCCTCTAACAAGAACAATGCGATTAGCAGGAGCTTCCGAGTCGGGGGAGACAGGATTTGAACCTGCGACCGCCCGGCCCCCAGCCGGAAGGTTCTGGTTGTACTGGAGCGGGTTCGGCGGTCCAGAGCGGGATTGAGTTGCTCTGAGTTGGGCTCGGTTGCGCTCAGTTTGGACCCCGTATTGGACCCCGTGGCAACGTGTGCCAGCGTCATCCATGCACGATTCTGCGAGCCGGAGCGGGCGACTCGGGAAAGGAGCCTGCCGAGAGCTGGATGCTCTCGTGCGGGCATCGAACCGGTGACCGAGAAGCCCGCCGCCACAGGGCTGACCGCCCCAGCGGGCCGGCCGCCGCGACCCTGGCGGCGGCGACCACGTGCGTGCTGTCCGGTGACGGGGTCCTGATTATTGCCACGGCGACGACACGCTGCGGTAGCGTCGACCGCAGTGCTGCAGAACGACGCTCCGCGGCCGACGTTCCACATTCTCCGGATGCTTTCGGCCCGCGGTCGGGTCCCCCCGGAGCTCGAGGTTCCACCGCTGTGCAGTGGAGTCGGCCACGAGGGAGCGTGACGCGGGCCGATGCCGATCAGCTACCCACCGCGGCCGACGTTTCTGCTGCGACGGACGCTCGAGTGGCTCGGCGGAGCCTCACCGCTGGACTTCCCCACCCGTTCCGATACGGGGCTCGACGAAGTCGTGCGCACGTCCGCCGCAGCGAAGGAGTGGTGGACGTCGCTGGAAAGCCTGATCCTCGTCCTGACGCTTGCGGGATACGAGTGCCCGGAGATAGCGATCGTCAAGGTCGACGAGCCGAGCGCATACCTGCGGCTGTTCGCGTGGGAGGACCTGGACTATGGGGAGGGGCTGATCGTTCTCGACGACGCCGAGTGGGCAACGGCCAGCGGCGTGACGGCCGCGCAGCTCGGCGCAACCGCGTGGGCGGCCACGCTGCTGCGCGTCACGGTCCGCCGCACCCTAGACACGCCGGTGCGCCGCGCACACCGCACGCCACCGCTGTTCACGCCCCTCCCCCTGGCCGGGCCGCTGCCGGAGATCACCGCCGCAGCTACGGCCGCCTGGCCACGCTACGCCAGGCACAGCGACCCGGCCGATCCGTTTACGGACCCGAGCGACGGCTGGGTGGTGTTCCCGCACGCTGGAGGGCTGACCACTGAGATGGCCATCCCGAAGTTGCTTGCCGCCGAGGCCGTCGCCCCCCGTGACGCCGTGCTCGACGCACTATGCGACGCCGGCCAGGCCGGCATCCTGAGCGCGCTGGACCCGGCCACCTGGACGTCCGCGCTCGACCGCTCGGCGTGGGTGTGGCCCTTCGACGTGCTGATCGGCGCGATGTGGGCGGCGACCGGCACCGCCGGCCTGCGCACGGAGTTACGCAAGCCGCTGAGCGACGGTGCGCTGACGTTCAAGGCCAAGGCGCAGGCGGTGGCGACGGCGCTCGACGAGGAGCTCGAGCTCGACTCGCGCGCCGCCGGCGTGGCCGCGCTCAAGGATCGCGGCACCGTGCTCGGCCTCGACGACGCCGACGTCGACGGTCTGCTCGCGTCGCTGGCGGGGGCAGCCAGGGAGCGGCACTGGATCCTGACGTTGTTCGCGCTGCACGAGGCAGGGCTGATCCGCATCCTGCCGCTGCCGCTCGCGGCCCCACCCGCGATCGCGTTCGCCGACCTGACCGGCTGGTATGAAGGCGGCTTCGACGCCCTCAACGCGCCCGACAACACCGCGGTGCAGCTCAACCAGGCCGGCCCCCGGGTGATCGGCTGGCTGCAGGACGCGGACCTCGGCCGCCTCGACATCGATGCCGAGCTTGTGGCCAACGACCCCGCCGGCGACCAACCGCTCGCCTACGCCGTATCTGGAGCCACCCGGGGGCAGGTCAGCGTGATCGACTTGGTCCCGCGCGCGGACCCGAGCGAGCTCGTCCTGCGCGTCACGCTGGAGGGCGGGCCCTCGCACCTGCTGACCCGCCGCCATCGCTTCGCGCTGATCCCGCCCGCAGACGTCGCGGCGAGTCTCGGCAGCGTCCCGGCGGACTTCGAGACGCAGATCCTGCCGCTTCACTCGCGGCCGCAGCAGGCGATCGCCTCCGCCACGCGGCTCATCGCGGCGACCGTCGCCGACATGGCATCCGAGTTCGACACCGCTGGCTGGGAGATGCAGGTCAACGCGCTTATGGACACGCTCGAAGACCAGCTCGAGGCCGGCGGTGTCATCCAGATCGACGAGACCTTCGACGAGCACGATCGGCCGGTCAAGATCCTCCGCAAGACGCGCATGCTGGAGCGCTTCCGGGCGACGGTTCAGCGGCAGTTGCGCGGCACGCCGGTCGGCGACTCCGACGCGCTGACCGAGGTCCGGACGGTCATCACTACGGTTGCCGAGGACCCCGATGCGCTGCCCAGCAACGCGCTGCTGTCAGACCTCCTCGGCGTGGCGCCCAACCCGCACCGCTACAAGATCTGGGCCGCCGCGGAGATTGGGCCGGTGGGCGAGATCGAGGCACTTGCGGGTGGCTATGTGGGCGCAAACGTGGTGCCAACGGAGATCACGCACGAGGAAGGCTGCGCGCCGCCGGACGCCCCGCGACCACATGGCTGGAGCGACTGGTACGCCGGGATCATGGGGCTGGCGGGCGCGGGCCTCTCCACCGACGTTCGGCTGCGCGTAAGCCTCGTGACGATCAGCACGGACAACGATCTCGACACGGCGGAGGAGTGGTTCCCCGACGACTTCGTCCGGACGTTGTTTCTCGTCGGCGAACACACCGCCGAAGGATTCATCTACTGGGGCTGGGGAGTGCGCGCCGGCCTCGGCATCGCCGGCGGCGGCGAACTCGAGGAGTACCTGTTCCTCTCCCCGACGAAGGGGTGGGCGAGCGGCATGAGCACGGGCAACTTCGCCACCTTGGGAGCGGCCCTGGGTCTCGCGGAGCCGCACTTGGCCGTGGTGCTCGGTCCGTTGGGTGTCGGCTTCACGCCGTTCGGCGTCAAAGCCGGCATCCTCGTGGGCCGGCTGGGCCTCGCCAAACCCCCGCCGCCCGCCTCGCCGCCAGCGCCGCCAGCGCCCTTGGAGCGCGAGATCAAGATCGAGCGCTCCGTCGGCTTCGCGTTCGACTCGGCCACGCTCTCTGAACAGGCCAGGACCGACCTCGCGCGGATCGTCGGGCACTATCGCCAGCTGCTCGAGCACCCGCGATCGATCGTCGAGATCGAGGGTGGAGCGAGCCCGCCCGGCGACGATCCGTACAACGATCGCCTTTCCTGGGAGCGGGCGCTCAGCGTCTACGCGTACATCCTGAGCCTGCTCAGCGTGCCCGCCTCCAGCGACGGCTACTGGGCGGCGTCAAACGCGTTGGCGGTCGGTGACATGAGCGTCGAGCTGCTCGGGAACGGCGAAACGCGGGATCGCCACTCGAACCTCTCGCTCCCCGACGCCGACTGGCAGCGTTGCCTGATCACCATCGCCGACCGGGTGATGGTGTTGCTGTGAGCGCCTTTGAGGCGCTGGCCCGCACCGCAGCCGAGGCGCTGGCGCCGCTCACGGAGGCGCTGCACGGCCCGCGGGCCTGCGAGCGGCTGCTGCGCCAGCTCGGCTGGATCGTCCCCGTGTCCGACGCAACGCTTGCGGAGATCCGCGGCCTGCTGCCCGTGCTGGACACACTGGAGGGACTGCCGGCGACGATCGAGCGGCTCGAGGGCGGCGATCCAATCGCGCTGGCCGAGCTGCTCGACGACACGGCCGACGTTGTCGCCAGGCTCAACGCGCTGGCCGCCCTCGACCCCGCCGACCTCGAGCGCTTGCCGGCGACGCTGTCGCGTCCCGAGACGTGGGCGGACCTCGCGACGGCGCTGCCGCACGCGCTGCTCGCACGCGAGCTGGCGCGCCGCGCCCCCGCGCTGCACGGCCTCCTGCGGCTGCTCGGGCTGGGTGCGAGCGAGCGCATCGGGGCGGCGACGCGCGAGCGGCTGCAGTGGGACCTGCTGGGCGAGACGCTGGCGGATCCCGCTGCCGCCGTGCGCGCGACGCTCGGCTGGGACGCCGAGCCAAACCTGATCGGCCTGCAGCAGGAGCTCGCGCTCGCGCTGGCCCGGCTGGGCGTGCCGGCGCGCCTGCGCTCAGCGGCCGGCGGCGGGGTGCAGACCGACGTGGTGCTGTTCGGCGGTGTCACGCCGGGCGGCGAGCCTGTTGAGCTCGGCCTCACGCTGACCACGCCGCCGGGGGAGGAGCCCGCGCTCGTGATCGCCAACCAGGCCTACGGCGCGCTCGGCGAGACACTCACGCTGAGCGACAGCTGGAGCGTGCGGGCGTCCGGCAGCATCGACGGCACCGGAACGGTCGGCGTCCGGATCGCGACGTCAGGCGTGACGCTGATCGGCGGCGAGGCCGCACTCGACGCGAGTCTGACCCTCGCGGGCGCACCGTCGCAGCCGTGGACGCTGATTGGCGGCACGAGCGGGCCGAGCTTGACCCTTGCCCAGGCTGCGCTCGAGCTCGGAATCGAAGGCACGGCGTCCGAGCCCGAGGCCTACGGGCTCCTGCGCATCGAGGACGAGGCCCTCCGCCTGGGGGTCGACCTCGGCGCCGCCGACGCCTTCCTGCGCGGGGTCATTGGAGGCGCCGTGCCTGCCGTCGCCTTCGGCGGTGAGCTGCGCTGGGGGACGCGCTCCGGCCTGCAGTTCTCCGGCGGCCTCGGCCTCGCGGTCACACTGGCGATCGACAAGGACGCCGGGCCGCTGCACGTGGACTCGCTCACGGTCGCGCTCGGCCGGGGGAAATCGGGCGCGCGGCTGGCCGCGACCGCGGTCGCCGGCCTGACTTTCGGGCCCTTCACCGGGTCGCTGGGCGGCATCGGCGCGGCGCTCGAGCTCGCCTCGGATCCCGCTGCCGCCGCGCCGGGCGGCCTCTCGGCGGAGCTCGCTTTCGTGCCGCCGGCACGCATCGGGCTCGCGGTCGACGCCGAGGGCGTCGTCACGGGCGGCGGCTTCGTCGACCATGATCCGGCGACGGGCCGCTACGCCGGCGCGCTCTCGCTCGACTTCCCGGCCGTCGGCCTGGACGCGGTCGTCGTCGTCGACACGCAGCTGCCAGGCGACCCGGACGGGTGGGCGCTGTTCGCGAGCCTCTTCGCGACCTTCCCGAGCCTGCCCCTCGGCTTCGGCTTCTTCCTCTCGGGCGTCGGCGGCCTCGTGTGCCTGAACCGCACGATGGACGGCGACGCGATCGCCGCAGGGCTCAAGAGCGGTGCCGTCGACGCCATCCTCTTCCCCGACGACGTCCTCGCCGCGACCGGCTCGATCGTCGCCGGACTCGACGCCTGGTTCCCGCTCGCCGAGGGCAGCAGCGTCTTCGGCGTCGCGGCGACCATCACCTGGGGGACGCCGAAGACGCTGGTCACGGGCCAACTCGGCGTCATGGTCTGCGTGCCCGAGCTCGAGATAGCCGTCCTCGGCAGCGTGGCGATGGCGCTGCCCGACGAGGCCGAGGCGCTCCTGGATCTGCACATGGACGCCGTCGGCGTCATCGATGTCACGGGCGGCACGGTGACGGTCGCCGCCAGCCTTTACGACTCCGCGCTGCTGGACACGATCCACCTCTCCGGCGACATGGCGCTCTACGTCCGCCTGGGCGCCGACCCGTACTTCCTGCTCTCGGTCGGCGGCTACAACCCGAGCTTCCACCCGCCGGCCGGGCTGCCGCCGTCGGTCGTGGACGTGAGCCGCATGCGGGCCGAGATCACGATCGGCGAGGACGCCTGGTTCGCACTCGAGTCGTACGTCGCGATCACCTCGAACACGCTGCAGTTCGGGGCCCAGGCCACGCTCGAGGTCAGCGCGAAGGTCTTGACGACCACGTACACGGCCCGCGGCGACGCCGGCTTCGACGTCCTGCTCGTCTTCTCGCCCTTCGCCTTCGTGGCCGACTTCCACGCCGGCGTGAGCGTGACGGCCGGTGACTCGGACCGCGAGCTGCTCGCCGTCTCGCTCGCCGCGCACCTCGAGGGGCCGCAGCCCTGGTATGCGACCGGCCGCGCGAGCTTCGACTTCTTCGGCCTCGACGTGGCGTTCGAGCTCGAGGTCGGCGGTGCCGCCGGCGCCGAGGTCCCGCCGCGCGCCGACGTCCTCGAGCTCGTGCTGACGGCGCTGCGCGACGTCGCGGCGTGGCGCGGCGTCCTGCCGGCCGGCGCGGACGACGCGACGGTGCTCTTCGCCGACGCGCCCGAGGCGGAGGACGACGTCTGGGTACGCCCGGACGCCGAGCTCGAGGCGCGCCAGTCGGTCGCGCCGCTGGCGCGCGCGATGGACTGCTTCGGCGTCTACGACATCGACGGCCCGGCCACCCTCGACGTCACCGCGATCTCGCTGTCGGGCGGCGCCGGCACGACGAGCTACGAGACCGTCGAGGAGTGGTTCGCGCCGGCGCAGTACGACGTCATGACGCGCACGGAGCGGCTCGCGGCCCCGTCGTACGAGGCGATGGCGGCCGGCGTGCGCTTGGCGGCCGCGGCCGTGAGCTTCGACCAGGGCGAGGCGACGACCGTGGTGCCCGACTTCGAGACGCGGATCGTCGACGAGCGGCGCCGGCCGGCGAAGCAACGACCGCTCGTGGGCACGCTGGCAGAGGCAACGGCGGCCCTCGTCCTCGAGCCGGACCGCCGCGCGGGCGCGCGCACGGTGAGCTCGCCGGCGTTCGCGGTCGGCACGGCTACGTGGCAGACCGCCGATCCCGTGACCGGCGCCGCGGTCGGCGCGCCCGGGACCTACCGCGAGGCGCTCGCGCAGTCGCGCAGCGCCGGCGCGCGCGGCGCGCTGCGCGTCGTTGCCAGCCACGACGTCCTGGTGCGGTCATGAGCGACGAGCTGACCTTCCTGCCGAGCCTGCGGCGCGGGCTGGCGCAGGCGCTCGCCGCACGCGATGACGACCCCGCCGCGCCCCTGGCCGCCGGCGCCGCCATCACGGCCACGGTCGCGGTGGAGGACGCGCCGGCGTCGCGCACGATCCGCCTGCGCGGTCCCGAGGCGGCCCTCGGACTGGCCGCGTCCCAGATCGTGCGCGAGGAGCCGCGCGCCGACAGCGCCGAGTGCGCGCCCAACTTCTTCCCCTTCGTCGAGCTCGCGGCGCCCGACCTGCCATGGCTGCTGACGCCCGCGGCGGCGGGCGACCACGGGCGCCTGCGGCCGTGGCTCGTGCTCGTGGTCGTGCGCGAGCAGGAGGGCGTAAGCCTCGGCCCGCGGCCGCCCGCGCCGCTCCCGGTCCTGCGCATCGGTGCCCCGGCCGCACCCGGCGACGAACTGCCCGATCTCGCCGAGTCGTGGGCCTGGGCCCACGTCCAGTCGCGCGCGCCGCTCGAGGACGTCGAGACGGCGGTGACGGCGGCCGACGGCCGGGTCCTGGCACGGCTGGCCTGCCCCCGGCGCCTGCTGCCGAGGAGCGCGTGGCTGGCGTGCGTGGTACCGGCCTTCGCGCCCGGCTGCGCGCGCGGGCTGGGCGAGCCGGTGGCACCCGACGCCGAGCTCGCGCCGGCCTGGGTCCAGGGGCAGCTCGGGGAGGCCGTCGAGCTGCCGGTCTATCACTCGTGGCGCTTCCAGACGGGCGCCTCCGGCGACTTCGAGGCGCTCTGCCGGCGCCTGCAGCCCGACGGCGACGCCGCCGCCCTCGGGCGCTATCCGCTCGAGATCGGCGATCCCGGGCTGCTTCCCCCCGCGCCCGGGAGCGTTCGCGTGAGCATGGACGGCGCGCTGCAGACGCCCGGGGTTGCGTCCAGGCCCTGGCCCGACGCGCACCGCAAGCCCTTCCAGCGCGAGCTCACCCGGCTCGTCGACGCCGGCATGGAGCGCGTGCGCTACCGCCCCGAGGCGCCCGACCCGATCGTCGCGCCGCCGCTCTACGGCGGCCGCCCGGCGGGCGCGCGCGCGGTGCCCACGGACGGCTGGGTCAACGAGGTCAACGTCGACCCGGTGCGCCGCGCCGCGGCCGGCCTGGGTGCCGCCGTCGTCGACGCCGGGCAGGAGGCGTTCGTGTCGGCCGCCTGGGACCAGGCGGGGGAGCTCCGGGCCACGGTGACGGCGCTCAACGCCGCGCGGCTGGGCGCCGAGGCAGGGCGCAGCCTGACGCGGCGCGCCGGCGGCCTCGAGGACGCCGACCTGCTCCAGCTGACCGCCCGCATCCACGCCTTCCTGCCGACCGGAGCGACGACCGTGCGTGGGCGTCTGGCCGCGAGCGCGCTCCCCGCCGGAATGCTCTCGGGCGCGTTCGTCCGCCAGACGCGCCCGGGGACGCCGCTGGCCCGCAGCTGGCGCGCACTGAGCGCGGCGCCCGCGGCGCGCCTGGGCGCCGATCAGGTGCGCACGACGCTGGCCGCGACGAGCGCGAGCGCGAGCGCGGACCTCAAGCCGGCGCTGCGCTTCGCGTCCCTCGCCCTGCCCGCCGGCGCGCAGGTCACCGACGCCACGCTCACGGACGTGGCCGACCCGTCAGTCCCCCAAGCCCCTGACCCGGCGCTCGTGGCCGAGCTCGACCGGCTCGTCGGCGCGCGGGCGGCAGGGCCCATGGCGGCGCGTCGGCCCGTCATCGTCACGCCACCGTGGACGCCGCCGCCGGCACCTGACGTCAGCGGGATCGCCGGCACGGTGCGCGCCGTGCTCGATCCTGCCGCCGCGGTTCGGGCGAGCGTGGTGGAGCGCATCCCCTCGCTGGGCGACACGCTCGCCGCCGGCGCGCTTCCCACGACGCTTGCGCTCGGGCCGGTGTTCGAGGACGCGCTCTCCGAGAACCTCGCGGCGCTGTCGACGAGCTGGATGCTGCCCGGCGTGGAGCGGCTACGCCGCAACCGCGTCCGCCTCGTCGAAGTCAACGACCGTTTCGTCGGCGCCTTCCTCGTCGGCGCCAACGAGAAGCTCGGCCGCGAGCTGCTGTGGCGCGGCTACCCCGTCGACCTGCGCGCGACGTTCTTCCACCGCTTCTGGAGCTACGCCGCCGATCCCCCGCCGAACGACATCGGCGAGCTCTCCGGCTGGCGCAAGCACGCCGGGATCGACGCGAACATGGGCGCTGCCAGCACGGCCTCCACGGTCATCGTCATCCGCGGCGACCTCGTGCGCCGCTTCCCGAGCGCCCACGTCTTCCTCCAGCAGGCGGCGCTCCGCGGCGACGACGCGGTCCCCGTCGACGGCGGCCTCGTCTACGAGCCGATCTTCCTCGGCACGCTCGACCGCGACACGGTCTTCTTCGGCTTCGAGCCGGACGACAAGACGGTGCGCGGCGATCGGCCGAGCGGCGTTGCCGGCTTCTTCGTGGCCATCGAGGAGCAGGCCGGGGCGCCGCGGCTCGGCCTGGACGAGCCCCGCCCCAAGGACTTCGACGAGCCGCCGACGAGCTGGGACGACCTCTCGTGGGGGCATCTCGCGACCAGCGAGGAGCAGCTCGCGGGGCTGACCCACGCGCGCGCCGACAACGCGCGGTTGTCCGGGGTCGAGCTCGACGGCGTGACCTGGGGACGCAACGCCGCCCACCTCGCCCGCGCCTGCTGGCAGCGCCCGTTCCGCGCCTACATCCACGCCGACCTCCTCGTGTGATGCCGCCGCCCGGGTCACCGGACCCCACGCACGTCTTCACCACGCTCGACGCCGAGCTGCCGCTGGCGCTGCTGCCCGTGCGCGTCGAGACCCGCTGGCGCCTCGAGCACCATCCACCCGAGCTGCACGTGCGGATCTTCCCCGACGTCGTGCACGCCGACGGACACACGCAATCGCTCTCGGCCTCTGAGCAGCAGCTCGGCCGCGCCTTCTGGCGTCGCAGCCTGGCCGCGCGCAACGACGTCGCCGCCAAGGACGCCGCCTTTGCCTGGCTGGCGGGTCAGCTCGGGCCGTGGCGCGCCGCCTGGGTGGCTCGCACACTGACACCCGCCGAGGGTGACCCGCTGCACTTCCCGCACGTCGAGACGACGACCGCCGGCGCGCCGACCTGGGCGCGCCTGCTTCCCGAGCGCTTCTCCGCCACGCTCCTGGGACCGGTCCTCAGCGAACCCGGGCTGCTCGGCACCTGGTGGGGGGCGCCGATCGACGGCGACGTCGCGATGGCGCCCGGCACGGTCGACTCCGGCGACCCCGCCGACGGGCGCGACTGGCTCGCCGGGCAGGGCCTGGACTGGGCCTTCGACTTCGAGGCGGCCGAGGAGGCCGGGCTCGGCATCCGCATCGATCTCAGCGGGTTCAGCGAGAAGCAGCGGACGGAAGGCTTCGCCTACCTCGTCGTGTGCGGCGTGCGCGGCGGCGACGTCAGCGGCGGTCTCGACGCCCTCCTCACCGCGCACCGCTACACCCACGGCCTCGACTTCGGCCCCCAGGGCACGCCGACGAACACCACCGAGACGTCGGCGCCCGGGCTGAGCCTGGAGGCGCCCGACCTGGCTGCGCTGCGCGCCGCCGAGCTCGCTCCGCCGCGTCCGCGCCCGCGCGCCGCCGGGCTCGCGCCGCCGCCCCCACGCGAACGCGATCTGTATCGCAGCACAGCGGCCGGGGCCGCGCCGCCGCGCCCGCCCGCAGGGCCGCCGCGCCCGCCCCCCGCACGCGAGGGCGATCTCTATCGCGGCACGGCGGCCCGCGTCGCGAGCGACGCCCTGGGCCTGGGCCCCGAGAACCCGCTACACCGCTGCGCCCACGCGGCCCTCGACGAGCTGCGCTGGGCCGAGGCCATGAACCGCGCGCTCTGGCCCGGCCTCGCCGGCCACTACCTCGCCCACGTGCTGGACGGCGTCGTGAGCGACGCCGGCCGCGCCTGGCTGCGCAACTGGGCTGTGACCTTCGTGCGCGGCGGCGCCACGCTCCCGACGCTCCTCGTCGGCTCACAGCCCTACGGCCTCCTCCCGGTCAGCCTCGTCACCGCGCCGGGGCGCGGGTCGCGGACCGAGATCGAGACGGTCGAGGACGTGCTGGCGCAACTGCGGATCCCATGGGTGGCCGACGCCCAGCTCGTGCCACGGCTCGATCCGGACGCGCCGGACGTCGCGGAGGACGGCACGGAGTCCGAGGGTGAGCTCGCCGCGCGCGTCTCGAAGGTCCTCGGCGCGGTGCCCCACCCGACGGGCTTCCGGGTGCAGCGGGTTGAGCCCATGCGCTCGAGCTACTTCTACGAATGGCAGGGGCGGCTGATCAATGTCGGCCTCGCCTGCGGCTCGCCGCCGCCGGGCCAGCCGCCCTACGACGAGTACACCGACGGCCTGCACTGGCCGGACTACGCGCGCATGCAGGACGCGCTCGCGGCGGCGCAGAGCCCGCTCGGTCAGAAGGTCGCGCTCGACGAGCTCGCCCGCGCGCTCGATACGCACGTCGGCGCACCCTCGCAGGCCCAGCTGGACTACGACGAGACGTGGGCCGCCTACACCCGCGAGTCGCTCGTGGACTTCGTGGAGGCGCACATGGCGCGCACCGCTCCGCTGCTCTCGCTCGTCGCCCTCGGCGGGCTGACGGGCAAGATGGGCGAGCTCGCCGAGCCCAACGCCTTCTACAACCTGCATCCGGGCGACGGCGCCGCCACCTGGGAGTTGCCGCTCGTGGCGCCCGACCGCTCCGAGGCGGCGCTGGCGGATCTGCGCGACTGGCTCGACCAGCTGGCCGCAGGGCTCGACGACCACCTTGGGCAGGACCACTCGTTCACGGCGGCGCATCCGCTCCTGCGCATGCTCCTGCGCTGGAGCATCCAGCAGGCCGGCGAGGCGGGCGACCAGGCCATCGTGCGCGACGGGCTCAGCGGCGATCCCGGCCTCGGGCTCGTTGGGCTGCCCCAGATCGCCCGGGCGGCAGCCGACCCGGTCGGCGAGCTCGAGCGGCTCATGCGTGAGACGCTCGGATTGCACGGCCACCGCCTCGACGCGTGGTACACGGCAGTGGCTGCCTGGCGGCTCGACAACAAGCGCACCGAGCGCCCGAGCGGCATCCAGGCCGGCGCCTACGGGCTGCTGGCCGACGTCAAGCCCGGCGCGGCCGACGATCCCTCGCAGGGCTTCGTCCTCGCTCCCTCCCTGACCCACGCCACCACCGCGGCGGTGCTGCGCAGCGGGTGGGCCGCGCTCGGCGAGTCGGGCGAGGGCGCGGGCCTCGCGGTCGACCTCTCGTCGGACCGCGTGCGGCGCGCGCGCTGGATCGTCGACGGCGTCCGCGAAGGCCAGGATCTCGCCCGTCTCCTCGGTGCCCGCTTCGAGCGCGGCCTGCACGACGCGGAGCTCGACAGCTGGGTCACCGACTTCCGGCAGCTGGCCCTCGACGCCCGCGGCGACCCGGCCGCGCCGAACGCGATCGTCGACGGGCTGCTGCTGGCCCGCGCTCGCCTGGGCGCCGACGACCTGGAGGAGGAGCGCGACGCCGGCGCTGCCCTGACGGTGCTCCTGGCCGGCGCCGAGGACGACCGCGACGGCCTTGAGGGCGTGCTCGACTCGCTGGCCGCAGACCTCGACGCGGTCGCCGACGCGGCGGTCACGCAGAGCGTCTTCTCGCTCGTGCAGGGCAACGTCCCCGAGGCGGCGACGGCCCTGACCGCGGCCGCCACCGGCGAGGTCACGTTCCCCGAGCTGCGCTTCGCCGACACGCCGCGCCCGGCCATCGCGATCACGCACCGCCTGCTCGCGCTGCTCCCGGCGCGCGAGGCCGAGGCGCCCCCGCCGGCCAGCGGGCGCGCCCTCGCCTCGCCGGCCCTTGATGCGTGGCTGGCCGGCCTCCTCGGGCCGCTGAGCGCGTACCGCTTCGCCGTGCACTCCGGCGACGGCGCGGTGGCCGGGGCGACGCTGGCGGACGTCGGGCTGTCGGCCCTCGACGTCGTCTTCCTGGGCCCGGCCGGGGAGGACCCCGGGCTCGGCCGGCTCGGCGCGGTGCTGACCGCCTGGGCACAGGACCGGCACCCCGACGCCGTCGTCGACACCGACCCCGGCGACCCGTCGATCGACGAGCTGGCCGTGGCCTGCCGTTCACTGCGGAGGCTCGTCGGCGAGGCGCGCGACCTCGACGGGCGCGACTTGGGGAGCCCAGGCGCGACCGACGTCGTCGCCGGTGTCGACGTGGGCGAGCTGGAGGGGCGGGCGACTGCGGTCCGCGACGCGCTCCAGGCGGGGCGGGCGCGGCTCGAGGCGGCGCTTGGCGCCGCCGGCGATGTGGGTGCGGCCATGCTGGCCCTGGCCGGCTTCGAGCTCGCCGCCGGCGTGCCGGTCGGCGACGACCTCGCCGCCGAGGGCGCGGCCCTGCTCACCGAGGTCGACGCCCGCCTGGACGCGGCCGCCGCGCTGGTCGACGAGCAGGACGAAGCGTGGAGCGGACTCGACGACCTCGCCCGCGTCGCCGCCCTGCGCGACCGCTTCGGGCTCCTCGTCGGGCAGGCGCTGCCGCTCGCCCCGCGCTTCGCCCCGGGCAACGGAGCCGAGCTCGACGCGAGCTTCGCCCGCCCGCGCCTGCGCGGGCGCGACGATGCGACCGGCTGGCTGGCGGCCGCCGGGCGCGTCGACCGGGGCGCCCAGCGCCTGCGGGTCGCCGTCGACCTCGCCGAAGCCGTCCGCGACGACGTCCTCTTCGGCTTCGAGCTCGCTCAGCTTCCCGACGGCGACGAGCCGTGGGCCGCGGTGGCGCGGCCGGGTGACGACGAGCGGGGCCGGACCTGCCTGCTCGCCACCGGCTCGCTGCCGCGCTTCGCCGACGGCGGGGTCGCTGGACTCGTGCTCTCGACGTGGACCGAGGCCGTCCCGCGCGCCCGCCAGACCGCGGGCCTGGCCGTGCACTTCGATGCCCCGGCGGCGCGCGCGCCGCAGGCCATCCTCCTGTGCAGCGCCGAGCCGCAGCGCGGATTCGACTTCGAGCTGGTGCGCGACGTCGTCACGCAGACCTTCGAGCTGGCCCGGATGCGCATGGTCGGACCCGAAACGCTGACGTCGATGGGCCAGTACCTGCCCGCTGCCTACCTCGATCCCGACACGAACCCGGGAGCGCCGGCATGACCTGGCAGCGCCTGGAATCGGCCTCGGTGGGCGCCGACCTCGACGAAGGCCTCGAGGCGCGCATCGCCGACCCGCTCTGGCTGGTCGGCAAGCAGTGGCAGGTCGGCGAGCTCACCGGCGAGGACGCTGCCAGCCCGGTGCTCGTCGAGGCGCGGCTCGAGCACGCGCCGATCACCCGCCTGCGGCCGGGAGGCCCGGCGGACGGCGGGCCGATCATCGAGCGCGATGGCGCCGGGCTCCCGCTCGAGACCGCGGTCGAGCGCGAGTCGGTCCGCGACGGGCCTGCCGCGGTGCGCATCGCGGCCGAGGCCGGCTTGCAGCTCTGGCGCGCGCTGGCGGCCGCGGGCGCGCCGGCGGGCCTCATCCCGGCCTTGCGGAGGCGCTTCCCCCTGGCGCTGCCGCCCGACGACGGCCTCGACCCGGTGGGGCGCGCCCAGCTCGCCCTCCTCGCCCGCCGCAGCATCGCGGCCGACGCGCTGGCGGCGGAGCTGGAGCGAGACGGGCTGGACGCGCTCGAAGACGCCCCCGGGCTCGCCGTCAAGCGGGTGCGCGACGCGCTCACCGACTGGGCGAGCTGGTACGGGCAGCTCTTTAGCGAGCCCGACGCGGGCGCCGCGGCGTGGCGGCCGGAGCGCATGGAGTACGCGTTCGAGGCAGCAGCCGGCGTGAGCTTCGAGAGTGAGGTCCGCCTGGCCGCCCCGGAGTACACGGGCGGGAGCCTCGACTGGTACAGCTTCGACGTGACGAGCGAGGGGCCCCCGCTCTTCGCGCGCGGGGCGCTGACCGAGCACGATCTGCGCGTCGTACCGACGCCGGCGCGCTTCGCCGGCCAGGCCGCGTCGCGCTTCTGGCAGGTCGAGAACGCCGACGTGTGGTTCGGCGACGTCAGCGCGGGGCCCGAGGACCTGGCCCGCGTGACCGTCGCCTCCTACAGCATGGCCTACGGCGACGACTGGAGCCTGATCCCGTGCCGGCTGCCGGCGGGCGTCCTCGTCCGCTGTCCGCAGGTCACCGTCCTCGACACCTTCGGCGACGTCCACGTCATCAGCTCGTGCGCGCAGCGCGACGGCGCCGGCCGCCACTGGCGTTTCTTCGAGCTCACCGGCGACCGCTCCGCCGACGTGTCCTTCATCGTGCAACCCCCCGGGGAGACCGAGCCGCGCACCGCGTGCCCGTGGCTGCTGCTGCCACCGGCCCTCGCCGGCCGCACCGAGAGCCGGCCTGTCGAGGAGGTCGCGCTCCTGCGCGACGAGGTGGCCAACCTGGCCTGGGCCGCCGAGCTGCGCATCGAAGGGGCGGCGGCCCGCCCCATCGACCGCGCCGCGCTGGCCCGCGCCGCGCGACCGCCAGTGCCGCCCGTCCCCGAGGACGCCTGGCGCTACCGGCTGACGACCCCGGTCCTCGAGCATTTCGTCCCGCTCGTCCCGGTCCGCGACGACGACGGCGGCCTGTTCCTCCAGCGCGGTCGGCTCGCCGTGTCCGCCGCCGGGGAGGTGCAGGCGCGCGGCGCCCTCGGACGTATCCTCGAGCCGGACGGGCCGCTCGCCATCGAGGACGGCGAGGTGCCCGCGACGGGGGCCCGCATCACGCGCACCTGGCAGATGGCCCGGACCGTGTCCGGCGGCCACGTCCTGTGGATGGGCCGCCGCAAGAGCGCCGGGCGCCCGCTGCGAGCGCCCGGCCTGGTGTTCGACGAGGTCGACCGGCCGGTCGACGGCTGACCCCGGAGCACCGCTCTGGTCCCGAGGTTCGGCGGCATGGCCGAACTGGCTTGACCCGGCCGGACACGACAAAGCCCGTCCACGCGGGCTTTGCGCAACAGCCCCATTACCAGGCTTTCGCGCGATCGGGGAGACAGGATTTGAACCTGCGACCGCCCGGCCCCCAGCCGGGTGCGCTACCAGACTGCGCCACTCCCCGTGACTCATCGAGTCTAACGCCGATCCCGTCCTGATCTTGTGCGAACATACGTTCGTGTCGGGCGATACGGAGGAGCGGAGGGAAGTGCTACCGGTGCGGAGAGACCAAGCCCGCGGAGGAGTTCGCCTGGCGCCGCCGGCACATCGGACAACGGGACTCGTTCTGCAAGCCCCGCCGCAAGGCCTACGGGCGCGAGCACTACCTTGCAAACCGCGAGCGCTACATCGACCAGGCGCGCGTACAGAAGGCGCGCCTTCAACTCGAGCGCACGCGCTTTCTCCTCGACTTCTTCGTCACACACCCGTGCATCGACTGCGGCGAGAAAGATCCCGTTGTCCTGGAGTTCGATCACCTGCGCGACAAGTCGTTCAACGTCGGAGCGGCACTCTCCCGGCGCAACTGGCAGTCGATCCTCGACGAGATGGCCAAGTGCGAGGTTGTCTGCGCGAACCGCCATCGGCGCCGAACCGCGCTTCGCCGCCGTGCTTTGCGCACGGTGTTGGCCCGCGAGCAGTCGCCGGACTAGAACAAGCGCGCGACGGGTCTCGAACCCGCAACCTCGAGCTTGGAAGGCTCGCGCTCTACCAGTTGAGCTACACGCGCGTGTTGCTGACCCGATCCTAGTCGGCCCGTTCATCGCGGCCTGTACATTGCCCCTATGGCCCTCGAGGACGAGCTGGCGAAGCTGACCCGCCGGCGCGGCGGGCCGGGCAAGCCGCGTGGAGAGCGTGGGGTCGGGTTCGCGGTCGCGTCGATCGGCATCGCGCTGCTGCTGGTGATCGTCGGGCTCGTCGCGCTCTCGGGCTTCGCGCGGACCGGGCCGAACGAGGTCGGCGTCGTCTACAACGGCGGCCCGCTCGACAAGAAGACGCAGCGGCAGCTGATCGCGCCGTCGTCCGGCCTCACGTGGACCGGCTGGCTGAGCCAGGATCCGCGGCTGTACCCGTCCGAGGGCTCACCGCGGCGCTACATCATCACGAGCGCCCCATCAGGCGGCGATCGCGTCGGCGTCGACAACGTGCGCGTGCCGACCGAGGACGGCGTCGACGTCGGCCTCGAGGCGAAGATCAGCTTCACCACCGCCTTCACGGGCACCGGCGACGACAAGCTGATGAAGGAGTTCGACGCCCGCTTCGGCAACCGCACGTATCCCATCCCCGCCGGCGGCACGCGGCTGCATCCGTGGGACGGCGACGAGGGATTCGGCGCGTTCCTCGACACCGAGTTCCGCCCCGTGCTCGACAACGCGCTGCGCGAGACGATCGGGCGCTTCAAGTGCAGCGAGCTGATCTCCTCGTGCGCCCTGCTCCAGCAGCAGAACATCAACGCGCTGGGCAAGGGCTCGGGCGACAAGACGAACGCCAACCTCATCCAGGTCCAGCAGGCGATCGCCAAGGCGCTCAGCGACGATCTCTCCGGGAACCTCGGCGGCAACTACTTCAAGAGCGTGCAGGTGATCGTGAGCGCCGTCCGCCTCCCCGACGAGGTCCAGAAGTCGGTCGACGAGGCGCAGGCGAGGTTCGCCGACGTCAACCAGTCGCGCGCCGACCTGCAGCGGGCGAAGATCCGCAAGCAGGTCAACGCCACGCTCGGCGCCTCCTACCGCGCCTGCCCGGCCTGCGCGCAGATCGACGCGCTGAAGTCGATCCCGGCCAACGTCACCGCGATCTCGCTGGGTGACGGTGGGTCGATCGCGCTGAGCGGCTCCAAGAAGTAGTTGGCGTTCCTCGACCTGCTGATCGTCTTCGCGCTCGTCTGGCTGGCGCTCAGCGTCGCCTACGTCATCCGCCAGCAGCGCCGCTCGACGGAGACCGCCCGCTGGCAGGCGCGCACCCGCGCGCTCGAGGGCGGCGGCCATGTGGTCGAGATCTACCGGCCGGGTCAGCCGGTGCAGGAGGTTCGCCGCATCAGCGGCGACCTGAACTGGGAGCAGCTGGGCGAGGAGCTCGCGGAAGGGATGTCGGAGGCCGAGGCGCGGGCGGCGACGCTCAACGCGACCGTCGGGCCTCCGTCGGCACCTCGCCGCCGTCGGCGGTGAGGGACTCGGGCGGCCACGGCCCGAACCAGTTGTCGCGCGCGCCGTCCAGGGTGATCACCGAGCCCGACAACGCGTGCCCGAGCGGCGAGCACGCCAGCGCGATCAGCCACGCGTGCTCCTCCTCGCGCCCCAGCCGCTGCAGCGGGACGGTGCGCGCCGCGGCCTTCCACACCGGCTCGGGGTACTTGCGCAGCGACTCGGTGTCGAAGTGCCCGGCGGCCACCGCGAGCACCGCGATCCCGTCGGCTCGCCACTCGCGCGCGAGCGCGCGAGTGAGCCCTTCGACCGCCGCCCGCGCCGCGCTCGAGTGCGTCATTCCCGCCAGCCCGTGATGCGGAGACAGCGTCACGTTGATCACCGTCCCGCCGCCCGCCGGCCGGAACGCGAGGTCGGCGGCGACCCGCGCCATCAGCTCGGTCCCCCCCACGTTCAGGCGCGTCACCGCGCGCCAGCCCTTCGGCTCGATCGCCTCGGCGGGCACGAAGTACTGGCCGCCGGCGTTGTTGACGACCACGTCGAGCCGCCCGCATCGGTCGAGGGCGAACTGCACGATCCGCTCCGCGTCCGCCGGTTCGCGGACGTCGCCCGCAACGGCGTGCGCGCCCAACTCGCCCGCGGTGCGCTCGAGCACGTCGGCGCGCCGCCCGCAGATCACCACCTCGGCCCCGCACGCCCGCAGCTCGGCCGCCGCCGCGCGGCCCAGGCCGGTGCCACCGCCGGTGACGAGCACGACCCGGCCCTCCAGTAGACCGGGCGCGAAGATCTCGGACATTCGCGGAGACTAAGCCCCGGCCCGACATACGGAGTGCCTGGAGGGGGCATAACCCATCCATGGGCATTCCAGGGGTGCACATCGAGACGGTCCACAACCCGATCCGCTACACGTACGCGCAGATCGAGCAGGCCTGCAAGATCGCCGCCGCGCTGGGGCGCGGCAAGCTGATCCTGGCGGAAGCTCCGAGGCGCTAGCGGTCGGCGGCCGGGAGGCGTTCGACCGCCTCGACGGTGAGCTCGTCGAGGCGGTCGAGCACCAGATCGGCGTGCTCGAGCGCGTCATCGCCGGGCGGGAACTCGTGGTTCGGCAGCGCGATCACGGCCATCCCCGCGGCCTCGGCGGCGAGGATGCCGTTGTGCGAGTCCTCGATCGCGGCCGTCGTCGCCGGGTCGGCGCCGATGCGGCGGGCGGCCTCGAGGAAGACATCGGGCGCGGGCTTGCCGCCGGCGACCTCCTCGGATGACACCCACGTCTTGAAGTAGGGCGCGAAGCCGCCGCTCTCCATCACCACCTCGATCACCTCGAGGTTCGAGGACGACGCGAGCCCGAGCGGCCACCGCGCCGCGAGCCGCTCGACCGCCTCGCGCGCGCCCGGCAGCAGCGGCAGCCGCTCGCGGTAGCCCTCGAGCAGGCGCCGCACCACCTCGGCGTCGATCTCGCCGGGGTCGCGGTCGACCTGCAGCTCGTCGCGCATGTACACGGACCACTCCGGCGCGCTCATGCCGAGCATCGCGCGAGAGGCTTCTTCCTTCCACACGCCGCCCCACTCGTCCACGATGTCGCGCTTGGCATCCCGCCACGCCGCCTCGGAGTCGAGCAGGACGCCGTCGAGGTCGAAGATGACGGCGTCGATCAAGCGGGGGACCAGGGAATCGAACCCCGACCTGCGGTTTTGGAGACCGCCATCCTAGCCGTTGGACCAGTCCCCCCGGACGGGCGATCTTAGCCCGCAGAGGCAGCGATACGGTGCCTCCGATGCCCGAGCAGACCCGTGCCGACGTCATCCGTGCCTTCATTCCCGCGTCGCCGTTCGCGCGTGAGCTCGGGATCGAGCTGGTCGACCTGCGCCCCGACGAGGCCGAGCTGCGGCTGCCGTACGAGCCGCGGCTCGCGACGCTCGGCGACGTCGTGCATGGCGGCGCAATCGCGGCGCTGCTCGACACCGCGGGGATGGCCGCGGCGTGGTCGGATGACGCGCTGGTCGACCAGGCGGCGGGCGCGACCGTGTCCATGAACGTCGCCTACGCCGGCGGGCGGTGGCGAGCGACCTGACCGCGCACGCGCGCGTGGTCCGGCGCCGGCGGACGCTGTGCTCCTGCGAGGTCACGATCACGGGCGCCGCGGGCGAGGTCGTCGCCCACGGCTCGATGGTCCACCGCTACGGCTAGCGCTTCGGGCCGATGAACTCGTCGAGTCGCCGGACGTCGGCTCGACGAGCGATCGCGATCTCCCGGGACCCCGCGCGCGTCCAATGAATGCCTAGCGCGTCGCAGGTCTCCGCGAACAGAGCCTTGATGTGCTCGCTCCGGTTGCTAAACGAGTACCGCACGTACTCGCGAATGACGCCGCCGCTCCGATCACGAGCGACGAACCGGCAGCCGTCGGTGTGAACCAGACCGCGAAGGAAGGCTTCCGGATATGCATTCACCGTCCGCCGCTGCCAGCCGGAGAGTTCGATCGTGCGCTCGGCTTGCGCCCGGCGCCGTGCTGCGGGAACAAGCACGGCCAGTGCCGCGATCGCATACCGAGATCCACGCACCCGCCGCCTGGGCGCAACACCCGGAACAGTCGAGCAGTCGCGCAAACGGCCTCCATCGCATCGGCGACCTCGCCGATGACCTCGGGATAGGCGGTGTCAAGCGTGATCCGAAGCACGAAGCTCCGCTTCGAGCGGCTGATGTAGCCGTCGCCGAGGTAGGCACCCAGGAGATACGCGTACGAGCTCGTCGCGTACACGGCGTAGTCGTGATCGCCTGAGCAGGGGCGCGGCCTTGCGGTCGACTTCCGCCACCCGTGGCGCCAATCGAGCACCGTCCGACGAGGCACGCCCAGCGACCGTTCGATCTCACAGTCGTTCAGTCCAGACTCGATGAGGGCGACAACAGCTAGGTACTCATCGAAGCTCCTCACGACGCGCAGGCTGGTGCGAACATATGTTCGTATGCTGCCATCATCAGCGGACGGCCTAAGATCGCCGTGCGCGGGCGTGGCGGAACTGGCAGACGCGCCGGTTTTAGGTGCCGGTGCCGGAAACGGCTTGGGGGTTCGAGTCCCTCCGCCCGCACTTGACGCGACGCGACCTGGCCTGGCATGTGCGCGTGTACAGCGACCCGCTGCAGCACGCGGCGATTGCGGCCGTGGTCGTCGCGCCGCTGGCCGCGCGGACGGACCGGCGGGTGCTCGCGACCGCGGTCGCCGCGGCGCTCGTGATCGACGTGGACCATGTGATCGCCGCGCGCTCGTTCCGGCCGCGCCACACGACCGACCTGGACCGACGACCGCCGAGCCACAGCCTGCTCGCCGCCGCGGGCGTCGGCACCCTCATCTCCGCCGCCGCCGGCCCCGAGCACGGGTGGGCGGCGTTCGCGGCGCTCGGCTCGCACCTGCTGCACGACGCGGGCGACGACGCCGCGCCGACCCCCGTGCTGTGGCCGTGGCGGCCCGCGCGTCAGCTGGGGCGCCGCGCGCAGATCGCAGGCACGATCGCGCTCACCACAGCTTCGGCTTTGGCCGGCTCCGCCGCAGCACGCGCGCGGTCGCGCGCCGCTGCCGGCTCGCATGGCGCTGACGCAGCAGCTTCGCCGCGAACAGCGTCAGCCCGATCGTGACCACCAGCTCCACAGCGCGCTTGCCGTGGAACGAGGACTCGCCGTGCTCGCGCTGGCGCATGTGCACCGGCACCTCGACCAGCCGCAGCTTGGCGTCGGTGATCCGCACCAGCGCTTCGACCTCCGGCGCCTCGCAGATGTAGTCGTCGGCCAACAGCGCCAGAGCGGAGCGGTCGACGGCGTAGAGGCCGCTCGTGCCGTCGGAGATCGGCTGCCCGAGCCGGAGCCGCATCAGCAGCCGCAGCAGCGACGTGCCGACCACCCGCTCGGGGGCGGGCTTGTAGCGGACCCCGTCCTCGCCCGACCCGGGGAGGAAGCGCGATCCAACCGCGACGTCGCACTCGCCCGAGCGGACGAGCTCCAGCATCTTGCGCAGCTCCGACGCCAGGTGCTGGCCGTCGGCGTCGAGCCGCCCGCAGTAGTCGTAGTCGCGCTGCAGCGCCTGCCGGTAGCCCTCAGCGATGCCTGCTCGCAAGCCGCGGTTGTGCGGGAACGACACGACGTCCGCGCCGTGCTCGCGCGCGACCGCTGCCGTCGCGTCGGTCGAGCCGTCGTCGATCACGAGCACGTCGGCGTCGGGGATCTCGGCGCGGGCGTCCTCGAGCACGGCCGGCAGCGAGGCCTCCTCGTTCCAGGCAGGGATGAACACCATCGTCCCGGACATCGGGCACAGCGTACGCTCCGCGGTGAACGGGTACTCGGACCGCGGCGGAAATGTAAGGTCGCCCCATGGCCGACGACGACAACGACGACACCTACCTCGATCGCCCGAACCGCCGCAAGGCATCGTCGAAGGCCACGAAGGCGATCGTCGCGTTCCTGCTGGTCGTCTCCGCCGTGATCGTCCTGATCATCTCGCTCGGCGGGTGGAACACGCTGGAGGGCGCCAAGCCGCTCCAGATCGCCTACATCCTGCTGTACCTGGTGATGGCGTTCCTGGTCATGCGCTGGAACCGCGGCGTCCTGCCGCTGGCCGCCGCGCTGGCGATCGTGCTGCTGATCTTCGCCGCCGTGTCCGGCCCCGCCTGGTTCGACCGCGACAAGGCCGGGCTCGCGGATCCGCCGCTGGACGAGGACATCCTCGGCCTGCTCACGCTGATCCTCGTCCCAATCCAGATCCTCTTGATCGCCTTCTCGATGCGCGGCTTCCAGCAGGCTTGGAACGTCGAGGTCGAGCGCACGCGCGACGAACGCGACGACTACGACCGCGGCGGCGGCCAGCCCGCTCCCGCGGCGGCCTGAAGCTCGCGCCGTACCCTTCCCGCGAGAGCCCGGGTGGTGGAACTAGGCAGACACTGCGGTCTCAAAAGCCGCTGCTCGAAAGGGCGTGCGGGTTCGAATCCCGCCCCGGGCATGGAAAGTTGCACGCGCAGGGAGCCCCGTGTGATGCGTCGAATGCCCGGCGCATGGCCGAATTCATCTCCTTCGTTCCCACCCTCTGCGCGCTCAGCCTGGTCGTCTTCGGCCTCGGCGGTTACCAGCCCACCGCTCCTGTCGTCCTATGGACGATCGCCGGGGCGATCATGGGCGGCCCCGTCGCCGTGAACCTGTTCGGGTTCGCAGGCTGGCTCGTGATGGTCGTCGCCGGTACCGTGGCCTGCACCGCCTACGCCGCCGGCCGGCGGCGCCCGGTGCCCCACGACTACCCGCGTTGATCAACAACCCAGCCGTAACCGCCTACCTGTCGGCTCTCGAGCCGGAGCCTGACCCGCTCCTGCTCGAGATGCACAAGCACGGCGAGCGCGATCACATCCCGATCGTGCACGACGTCACCGGCGGCCTGCTCGAGGTGCTGGCCGCCGCGACCAAGGCGACGCGCGCGGTCGAGGTCGGCACCGCGATCGGGGTGTCGACGCTGCACCTCTCCCGCGGCGGCGCGCACGTCACCTCCTTCGAGGTCGACCCCGAGCGCCACGCCGCCGCGCGCGAGTACCTGAAGCGCGGCGGCTTCGAGCCCGACCTGCGCCTGCAGGACGCGACCGCCGGCCTCGCCGAGCTGGAAACAGGCCGCTTCGACCTCGCCTTCATCGACGGCCCCAAGGCCGGCTACGAGACGCACCTCGACGAAGCGGTGCGGCTGCTGCGAAGCAACGGACTCCTCCTCGTCGACAACGTCCTGATGGGCGGCGGCGCGGCGACCGGCGAGCCCGCCAACCAGTGGGGCCAGGAGTCGGTCGACCTGATCCGCGCCTTCAACCAGCGCATCAAGGATCACCCCGAGCTGCGAGCGACCTTCCTCGCGGTCGGAGACGGCGTGGCCATGGCGGTGCGGCGATAAGGTCGAAGCCGCACTGATCGACCACGTCAACAACCTCAAGCTCCAGTACCTCGTCGAGCTCTCCAAGCTCGGCGACACCTGCGCCGACCTCGAGACCGAGGTATCGCGCTGGCTGCGAGAGCACGACGTGGTGTTCGCCGGGCAGACGATCCCGTTCGTGCTGATGCCGCACTTCGTCTCCCCCGGCCAGGTGCGCCGCGTCAAGCACGCGGTCACGGTCCTCTGCAAGGTCCTCGACCGCTTCTGCGACGCCTACCCCACCGATCCGGCGCTCCGCGACGAGCTGCAGCTCTCCGACTCCGAGGACTCGCTGATCCGCATCGACCCGGGCTTCCCGCGCCCGATGCGCATCTGCCGGCTCGACGCCTTCCTGCAGGGCTACGACGTCAAGTTCCTCGAGTTCAACGCCGACTCCCCCGCCGGGGTCGGCTACACCGACATCCTCTTCCAGGGCCTGCGTACCACGATCGACCTCCCGCGCGTGCGCCAGGAGTTCGACACCGCCTACACGCCGATCCTGCCCGAGCTGATCACGACGCTGCGCGAGGCGTACGCGCACGTGCGCGCCACCCACACCAGCCTGCCGGAGACGCCGCGGCTTGCGCTCGTCGACGCCGAGGGCTCGCCGTCGGTCCCCGAGTTCCGCATCATCTGCGCCGCCGCCAAGGCCGCCGGCATCCAGGCGGACCACGCCACGCTCGACGACGTCACCTACGACGGCAGCACGCTTCACGTCAAGGGCGAGCCGGTGCAGCTCGTCTACCGCCGCGCGTTGCTGGAGGACCTCGACCAGTCCGACCTCGTCGCCGCCGCGCGCGACGGCCGCGTCTGCCTCGTCAACCCGTTCCGCTCGCGCGTCGCCAACAACAAGAAGCTGTTCGCGCTCTTCCAGGACCCGCGCTTCGCGCACCTGATCGACGGCGACGAGGCCGACGTCATCAAGGCCACGATCCCGTGGACGCGGATCCTCCGCCCCGGCCGCGTCAACTACGGCGACTGGACCATCGACCTCCTCTCGTTCGTCGCCGACAACCGCGAGAAGCTGGTGCTCAAGCCGGCCTCCGACTTCGGCGGCCACGGCGTCTCCCTCGGCATGGAGACGAAGCAGGACGCGTGGGAGAAGATCATCGCCGCGCACGCCGACCGCGCGGACTACATCGTGCAGGAGTACGTCCCGGTGCCCGAGGAGATGTTCCCGACGGTCGAGGACGGGCACGTCCAGATGCGCTTGAAGCGCTTCAACATCAACCCCTTCGGCATCGGAGGCCGTTATGCCGGCTCGATCACCCGTATCTCGGACCGAGCCGTCATCAACGTGAGCGCGGGCGGCGGACTGCTGCCGAGCGTGATCGGGCGCCACAAGCGCCGGCTCCTCGCCGAGGACGAAGACGAAAGCGAGGTGCTCGATGGCCAGAAGCCATGAGCCGCTCAAAGGGGGCTACGACGTCGACGAGAACGCCGTGCGCTTCTCGAACTACTTCCACGTCCTGCGCGAGCTCGTCCACCTGAGCTGCGGCTGGCTGCCGCTCGAGCCGCGGCTGGAGACGAAGTACCTGCTCGGCGACCACCTGCACGACGACGCGCGCGCGGTGACGAAGATCAAGCGCCGCCTGTACGAGCTGCGCACGCCGAGCGACTACCCCGGCGCCCCCTGCGACGACCTCGCCACGCTGCTCGACCGCGCGAGCTCCGCGCAGAGCTCCGCTGATTACATCGCGACCGCCTACGGCGAGCTCAAGCCGGCGCTGATCGCCGCCGTGCGCATCCACCTCGACCAGCTCGACCCGATGCTCGACGAGCCGTCGCTGCGCCAGCTCACCCAGCTGCTGCACCGCCAGGAGCGGCACGTCGCGGAGCTGCCCGCTCCCACCGCCCCGCCGCCGTTCGAGGACCTCGGCGCGCTCCCCATCCGCCTGCGCGAGGTTCGCGAGCTCACCGTCATGCCGCCGCTCGACCAGCCTGCGCGCGACGGCTACGTCGAGGTCACCGAGGACGGCGACCCGTACCTGACCGACGAGCTGTACGTGAACGGCGACGAGAACCACGTCCCCACCGACCCCGAGGAGCAGAAGCACTTCTTCCACGGGCTGATGGACGCGGAGCTGTGCGCCGCCGAGCTGATGGCGCGCAACTCGCACGAGCACCCCGAGATGCCGTGGGACTTCCACGTCGACATGGCGCGCCAGTGCTGGGACGAGATCCGCCACGCCGAGGTGCACGACGCGCTGATGGCGACCGAGCTCGACTGCCACTGGGGCGACTACCCGATCGGCTTCGGCTACTTCAAGTCGGTCTATGCCTACGACCTGCTCGGCCGGCTCGTCCTGTTCAACGGGACCAGCGAGCAGAAGGCGATGTGGCGGCACTCCCACCGCCGCAAGGTGCTGGTCGAGATCGGCCAGGCGAAGGTTGCGCGCGTGTTCGACTACCTGCTCGCCGACGAGGTCCCGCACGTGCACAACGGAAAGCGCTGGGGCACCTACCTGCTCGGCGGCGACGAGGCCGCGTACCGCGAGAAGCTGCGCGAGCTGCGCGCCGGGCTCGATCCGACGGGGCAGCCGGTCGCCAACTGAGGGCTGTGCGGCGCCGCCCCGCCGAGCGGCGCCGCGCCCCGATCACCCCTGCGTACGCCTGCCTCGGCGGATACCCAGGGCGGGCGCGGATCAGTCGACGAGCGCCGCGAGCTCGTCCATGAGCGCGCGCGGCGCGACGAGGATCCCCGCGTCCATGGGCGGCGCCGGATCCAGGCGCCTCAGCTCGAGCCCGGCGGCCTCGCAGATCAGCGCGCCGGCCGCGAAATCCCACGTCTTGATGCCGCGCTCGAAGTAGGCGTCGTAGCGGCCCGCGGCGGTCCAGGCGAGGTCGATCGCAGCCGAGCCCATGCGGCGGATGTCGCGCACGAGCGGGAGCACGCGGCCGCTGATCTCGGCCTGGGCGGCGCGCACGTCGGCCTCGTAGCCGTAGCCGGTGGCGATGAGCGCCTGGGCAAGCTCGCTCGCGTGCTCGCGGCCGTCGAACGGGCGGCCGTCGAGCGTCGGCGGCTCGCCGCGGCGGGCGGCCCACAGCTCGTCGCGCATCGGGTCGTAGACGACGCCGGCGAGCATGCCGTCCTCGTCCTCGACCGCGATCGAGACGCCCCACTGCGGGATCCCGAACAGGAAGTTCGTGGTGCCGTCGAGCGGGTCGACGATCCAGCGCAGCCCGCTGCTGCCGCGCGTGTCCGAGCCCTCCTCGCCGAGCATCCCGTCATCCGGCCGCGCGGCGAGCAGGCGCTCGCGGATCAGCTTCTCGGCGGCGACGTCGGCCTCGGAGACGAGATCGGTCGGGCTGCTCTTCGTCTCGATCCGCAGCTCGGTCTCGAACGCCGCGCGCAGCTGCGTGCCCGCGGCGCGGGCGATCTCCTCGGCGAGCTCGATCAAAGCGGCGGCACGCGATCCGCCCACGGCCGCGCGGTCTCGATCTGGGAGGCGAGCGAGACGAGCGTCGCCTCGTCGCCGGGGCGGGCGACGAGCTGCACGGCGAGCGGGAAGCCGTCGTCGGTGAAGCCGGCGGGCACCGAGGCAGCCGGCTGGCCGGTGTGGTTGAACGGCGCGCAGTACGGCACCCAGCGCGAGTAGCCGTTGAACGACCACAGGGCGCCACGGCCCTCGTAGGTGCCGATCGGGATCGGGCGCCTGGTGAACATCGGCGTCATCAGGACGTCGGCGCGCTCGAAGACGGTCGCGATCGCGCGGGCGTTGGCCGCCTCCTCCCGCCGCGCCCTTGCGAGCGCGGCGCGCGGGATCGCGCTGCCCATGCGGCGGAAGCCCTTGGTGCGGCGCGAGAGGCGCTCCGGGTGGGGCAGCTTGGCGGCCTCGGTGGCGACACCGGCGAAGTAGCGCGCGGTGAAGGCGATGCCGGTCGTGCCGTAGGGGATCTCGGCGCCGCCGACGTCGTGGCCGAGGCCGGTGAGCAGCTCGCACATGTCGTCGAGCGCGCCCCGCTGCTCGGCGTCGGGCGAGGCGAGGATCGGCGGGATGACGGTCGTCGAGGTGGCGATCCGGAGCTTGCCGGGGTCGCGGCCGACGGCAGGGGCGAGCGGCTCGCCCTCGCCGGTGACGTCGAGGAAGAGCGCCGTGTCGGCGACGTGGCGGGTGACCGCGCCGTAGACCGACAGGCCGTGCCACGGCTCCTGCAGCGGCGCCATCGGGATGCGGTCGCGCTGCGGCTTGAGGCCGAAGAGGCCGCAGCAGCCGGCGGGGATGCGGATCGAGCCGCCGCCGTCGGAGGCGAGCGCGCCGCCGACCAGGCCGGCCGCGACCGCGGCGGCCGAGCCGCCGCTCGACCCGCCGGGGGTGCGGTTGAGATCCCACGGGTTGCGGGTCGCGCCGAAGGTCGGCGTCTCCGTGAACGGGACGATCTCCAGCTCCGGGACGTTGGTCTTGCCGATGATCACGGCGCCGGCGGCGCGGAGGCGGCGCACCACCTCGGCGTCCTCGCGCGCGGGGTCGCCGTAGGCGTTGCTGCCGTGGGCGGTGATCTCGCCGGCGACGTCGGTGTCGTCCTTGATCGCGACCGGGACGCCGAGCAGCGGGCGGTCGTCGCCGCCGCGGCGGCGGCCGTCGGCCTGGTCGGCCTCGATCAGCGCGCGCTCCGCGAAGACGACGCGGAAGGCGTTGAGCGTGGGGTCGAGCCGCGCGATGCGCTCGAGGTAGGTCTCGGTCAGCTCGCGCGAGGAGAGCTCGCCGCCGGCGATCAGCTCCGCCTGGCGCGCGAGCCCGGCGTAGATGGGGTCGGTGGCCACGGTCACGGCGGCGCAGGCTACCGCTCGTGGGATGATCGCCCGCTGCACGTGACCGCCGTCGCCCCCATCGCCGAGGGCCTCGCCCGCTTCGAGGCCCGGGGCCCGTGCACCGACGCCGAGCGCCGGGCGGCGGCGTGGCTGCACGACGAGCTGCGCGACGCGGGCCACGAGGCGTGGGTGGAGACGCACTGGGTGCGGCCCCAGTGGGCGCTCTCGATCGCGCTGCACGCGACGATCGGCGTCGTGGCGTCGCTGGCGGCGATCAGCGCACCGCTGCCGGGCCTGATCGCGGCGGCGCTGGCGGCGGTGTCGATGGCGCTGGAAGGCTTCGGACTTCCGGGGCTGCTGCGGCTGGCGTTCCCGCGGCGGGCGACCCAGAACGTGCTGACGGTGCCGGAAGAGGGTGCGGGGGTCACGCTCCTCATCGCCGCGCCCTATGCGGCGCCCCGGGGTGGCCTCGGCCGGAGGTTGATCGAGGGGCGGCAGCTGTGGGTTGCGGCCGCTCTCCTCCTCGTCGCCGTGTGCGCGGGGCTGCGGGCGCTCGACCTCGACGGGCTGTGGCTCGGGCTGGTGCAGTTCGTGCCGACGATCGCGCTGCTGCTCGTGCTCGCGGCGGCGGGCGACGCGGCGGTCGCCGGCTACGGCGCCGGCGGCGGGGCGCCGCCGGCGGTGGCGGTCGCGCTGCACGACGCGCTGCGCCGCAACCCGCCGGACCGCCTCTCGCCCGCCCTGCTGCTCCACGGCGCCCTGCGGGCGCACCTGCGGCGCGAGAAGCCCGACCGCCGCGCGACCGTCCTGCTCGAGCTCGGTCCCGGCAGCGGCTACGCGTCGTCGCACCCGAAGCTGCGGGCGGCGGCCGAGGCGGCGGGCGCCGGCAAGCGGGTGAGGCGGCCGGGGATCAGGCGCGTGCCGACCCTGTGGCTCGGCGTCGGATCCGCTGACGAGGCCACCCTGGACCGCGCGCTCGCCTGCGTCGACGCGATCGACGCCGAGCTCCCCGATTGACCCCCTAGACCCGCGCGCTCGCGACGGCCGCCTGGCCGTAGGAGATCCCGCCGTCGTTGGGCGGCAGGCGCTCGGGGACGTGGACACGGTGGCCGAGAGCCTCGAGCGCGTCACGCGTCCGGGTGAGCAGCAGGCGGTTCTGGAAGACCCCACCGCTCAGCACCACGACCTCCTCACCCGCCGCGGTCAGCGCCTCCGCCGTCGCCCGGGCGACCGTGGTGTGGAAGCGCGCGGAGATGGCGGCTGCGTCGAAGCCCCGCTCGAGGTCCTGCGCGACGGCGAGGATCGTGGGCCGGGCATCGAGCCCCGGCATCTCGTAGGCGCCGCGCTCGGCCGGGTCCGCGACCGTTTCGAGCTCGACCGCCGCCTGTCCCTCATAGGTCACCTCGTCACGCAGCCCACACAGGGCGGCGACGGCGTCGAACAGCCGGCCCATGCTCGTCGTCCACGGCGACGACACCCCGGTCCGCACGAGCTCCGCGACCTGCTCGGTGCGCCGCGGGTCCGGACCGGACAGCCGGCCCTCCCAGCCCGCGGCCAGCAGCCACGAGACCGCCATCCGCCACGGCTGCTCGACCGCCTTGTCGCCCCCGGGCAGCCGCACCGGCCGGAGGTGCGCGGCTCGCTCGAAGTCGCGCAGGTCGCCGACGAGGATCTCTCCGCCCCAGACGCTGCCGTCGCGCCCGTACCCCGACCCGTCGTAGATCGCGCCGGCCGCGCGGCCGGCGTGGCAGTGCTCGGCCAGGCACGCCGCGAGGTGGGCGTGGTGGTGCTGGACCGCGACGATCTCGACGCCCTCGCGTGCGAGCGCGCAGCGGGTCGACAGGTAGTCGGGGTGCTCATCGTGGGCGACGACCTCGGGCACGACCGCGAACAGGCGCTCGAAGTGCTCGATCCCCGCCTCGTAGGCCTGCAGCACCTCGTAGGACCTGAGGTCGCCGATGTGGTGACCGACCCACGCCCGCGCGCCCTTGGCGACGCAGAACGTGCTCTTGAGCTCCGCGCCGCACGCGAGCAGCGGCCGGCCGTGCCCCGGCAGCGGCAGCGAGGCGGGCACGAACCCGCGCGAGCGGCGCAGCAACAGCGGGCGCCGGCGCGGGACCGCGCGCAGCACCGAGTCGTCCGTGCGCGTGTGGATCGGGCGGTCGTGGCGGAGCACCAGGTCGGCGATGCCCGCGAGCCGCGCGAGCGCGTCCTCGTCCTCGTGCGCGATCGGCTCGTCGGAGACGTTGCCGCTCGTCATCACCAGCGGCTCGCCGGCGTCAGCGAGCAGCAGGTGGTGCAGCGGCGAGTAGGGCAGCAGGACGCCGAGGTCGGCGCTGCGCGGGGCGACCGAGGCGGCGACCGGCGCGCCGGAGCACCGCGGAGCGAGCACGATCGGGCGGTCGCGCCCGGCCAGCAGCGCGGCCTCCTCGTCGGTGAGCGAGACGAGCTCGCGCGCCTCGGCAACGTCGCGCACCATCACGGCGAACGGCTTGTCCTCCCGGTGCTTGCGCGCCCGCAGCGCCGCGACCGCCGGCTCGCTCGCCGCCAGGCAGGCGAGGTGGTAGCCGCCGATGCCCTTGACGGCGACGACCGCGCCATCCCGCAGCGCCGCCACCGCTGCGCGCAGCGCCGCGTCGCCGCGGAGGTCGCCGAGCGCCAGCGTCGGCCCGCACTCGGGGCACGCGTTGGGCTGCGCGTGGAAGCGCCGGTCGGCCGGGTCGTGGTACTCGGCGGCGCAGCGCGGGCACAGGTCGAAGCCGGCCATCGTCGTGCGCGGCCGGTCGTACGGAACGCCGCGCACGATCGTGAAGCGCGGGCCGCAGTTGGTGCAGTTGACGAACGGATAGCGGTAGCGGCGGTCGCGGGGATCGAAGAGCTCGCGGAGGCAGTCGCGGCACGTCGCGGTGTCGGGCGAGACGAGCGCTTCCGGCTCGCCGCCGTGCGGGCTGGCGAGGATGCGGAAGCCGCGCTCGCCGGCGGGGGCGAGGTCGCGCGGCCGCACCGCTTCGACCGACGCCAGCGGCGGCGCCTCCTCGGCCAGCCGGCGCAGGAACCCGTCGACCGCGCGGTCACCGCCCTCGACCTCGACCAGCACGCCGCGCTCGTCGTTGAGCACGAAGCCCGCGAGGTCGAGTTCGGACGCCAGGCGGTACACGAACGGGCGGAAACCGACCCCCTGTACCGTCCCCTCCACCCTGGCGCGGACGCGCCTCATCCCACGAGCTGGCAGAGGACGTGGTACGCGCTCGCCTGCGCCTCCTGGATCCGCGGGATGTGCTCGGAGCGGGTGATGATCACGTGGTCGGCGAGCCCCTCCGCCGCCACCCGGCCGCCGCCGTAGCCCACGCACGCGATCGTCATCAGCCCCCGCTTGCGCGCCTCGACGAGCGCGGTGATCACCGACTCGGAGTTGCCGCTGGTCGACAAGGCGATCAGCGCGTCGCCCGGCCCGCCGTAGGCGATCACCTGCCGCGAGAAGATCGCGTCGGTGCCGATGTCGTTGGCGAGCGCGGTGATGATCGCCGGGTCCTCGGTGAGGTCGAGCGCGCGCCGGCCGGCGGCGCGGAAGTCGGCGACCACGTCCATCGCGTCGGTGGCCGAGCCGCCGTTGCCGAGCGCGAGCAATGTCCCGCCGGCGCCGATCCGCGCGCGCAGCTCCTCCGCCGCCGCGTGCAGCGCCTCCGCCCCCTCGGTCAGCGTCTGCTCGCGCAGCGCGCCGATCTCGTCGGCCTTCATCGCCACCGAGCGCGCGACGTCGGCGAGCAGCGCGTCCACGTCCGTCGCCTTGTCGTCGAGGAACGGATAGAGGAAGCTCGCCGCGCCACCGCCCGCGCTCTGGCGCCCGCCGTGCTCGAAGAACACGTGCACGAGCTCCCACAGCAGGTGGTAGTAGGTCTCGGTCAGCTCCTGGCGGATGAACGGGTCGTCGCTCGGCGGCGCAGGGATCGCGACCTCGAAGCAGCCCGGCGGCGTCTCGCCGTCGAACGCGAGCACCATGTCCTCCGGCCGCGCCATCAGCGCGACCTCGTCCGCTCGCTCGAACGCGAGCGCCGGCAGCGCGCGCTTGCCGACGATCACCGGATGGACGAACTCGACCGCGACGTGCCGAGCGTCCGACCGCGCCGCCGGCGATTCCCCGACCGCGAGTAGCCGGCCGCCCCGGAGGAAGCGCTCGGACATCTGGTGGCAGAGGCGTGCGATGTTGTCCGCCTCCGCGGCGAAGAACGCGCGATTGGCCTCAACCCTCAACCCTCCTAAAGGGGTCTGACCCCTGGTTGAGGGTTGCGCCGGCGTCACGCCGGAGCGCCCGCCCGGGTCGTGAGCGCGACGAGCCAGTCGCGGACCTCGTCGATGCCCTCGCCCGTGCGAGCGCTGACGAGCATCCGCGGCACGCCGGGGTGGACGCCGTCGAGGTGGTAGTCGAACTTCTCCATGTCGAAGTCGAGGTGCTCGAGCAGGTCGATCTTGTTGACGATCACGAGCTCGCAGGCGCGGAACATCAGCGGGTACTTCAGCGGCTTGTCTTCGCCCTCGGTGACCGAGGAGACCATCACCCGCGCGTCCTCGCCGACGCGGAACTCGGCCGGGCACACGAGGTTGCCGACGTTCTCGATGATCAGGAGATCGATGTCGGCCAGCGGCAGCGATGGCAGCGCCGAGCGGACCATGTTCGCGTCGAGGTGGCACTCGCCGCCGAAGCCCTGATCCGTGTTCAGCTGCGTGACCGGGATGTGCTTGTCGGCCAGTCGGTCGGCGTCCAAGGAGCCCGCCACGTCGCCCTCCAGCACCCCCGGCCGCACCGAGAGGCCCGGCAGCGCGGCCTCGAGCAGCGTCGTCTTGCCCGCCCCCGGCGCGCTCATCAGGTTCAGCACCGTGACGCCCTCGCGGTCGAAGTCGGCGCGGTTGGCCGACGCGATCGTGTTGTTGGCGTCGAGGGCGTCCTCGACGACCCTCACCTTGACCCGATGCATTCCTTGTCCTCCTCGACCTCGATCGAATCGACCTCCAGCTCGTCGCCGGCCAGCACCTCGCCCGCGCCGCCGCACTCCGGGCAGCGGAACATCAGCTCCGGCTCGAACTCGTGCGCGCACGCCTCGCAGCGCATCCGCACCGGCACCACCACCTGCTCCAGCCGCGCGCCCTCGGCGGGCGTCTCGCGCGTCACGACATCCCAGTAGAACGCCAGCGAATCCGGGATCACCTGCCGCAACTCTCCCACGCGCAGGTTGACCACGAGCAGCCGCCTGCCCTCGGCGTGCCGCAGGGCCGTGTCCACCACCGCGCTCGCCACCGACAGCTCGTGCACTACAACGCCTTGTCCGCGCGCAGATCGCCGATCGTCTCGTCGATCAGCGCGATCGCCTGGTCGACCGCCGCCTCCAGCGCGGGCGAGAGGCCGAGCCCGAGATCCTCGACCTCGCCCGGCTCGCACGCCACGATCACGACCTTGCCCGACCAGCCGCCGACCGCGCGGACGAACCGCAGCACCGTCGCCGGGTCCATCCCGTGCGGGTTGATCGCCTCGCCGTCCTCGATCGTCGGCGCGATCTCCTCGAGGTCGGGCTCGATCAGATACAAGGTGCCCGGCTCGCCACCCTGGCGCGATACGTCGACGAGCACGAGCGCGTGGTAGCCGCGCATGATCTCGTAGGCGAGGTCGAGCCCGCCCGAGCCGGCGTCCATCACCTTCACGCCGCTCGGCATCTCCCGCCCTTCGAGCCGCTGCGCGACGACCGAGCCGAAGCCGTCGTCGAGCATCCACGCGTTGCCCACGCCCGCCACGAGGATCTGCTTCTCGAACTCAGGCAACCTCGACCTCGCTCGTCTTGAAGTACAGGTAGCGGCCGATGTCGCGCATGACGTCCTGGCCGGGGACGTCGTCGACGGTGACCGCCAGGTGCACGGTGCCGTCGTAGTCGTGGTAGATCCGTTCGACCGTGGCACGGCGCCCTGCCACCAAGTGATCTTGCGGCGTCGCGTTATCGGCCGGCCGGAGCACGACCGTGTCGCCGCGGCGGTACACGACACCCTCCACCTCGGCCGACGCCTCGCCCTCGCGCGGATCGGCGACCGTCACGCGCCCGTGCAGGTCCATCAGCTCCTGCGGCGTCGTCCGCGCCGCGCGCTCGAGCATCTGCCGCACCGCCGGGTCCTGTGACGCGGCCGACTCCCGCTCCTCGTCGGACAGCGCGAGCACGTGGATCAGCAGCGCCTCCTCGATCTCCGTCGAGTCGAACAGGCTGCCCTTGCTCTCGGGCGCGATCTGCGGGTGGTCGGGGAGCATGATCGCGGCGCCGAGCACGGCGTCGTCCTCCGGCGTGGCGAGCACCGGCCACGAGTTGATCTGCTCGCAGCCCTTGGCCTCGAGCGGCGACACGAAGCGGCCCCCGGACACCCGCCCCACCACGTGCGTGGAGAGCAACGAGTGCCGCAGGGCCTCGCCCCGGTCCAGGCCAACCGGCACCTCGGTGCGGTTCTCCACGCGGATCGTCATACGACCCTCGGCGAAGGAGAGCGAGGCCGTCCCGCGCAGGCCGTCGAAGTCGAACTCGACCGTGCCCGGGGCCGGCAACTCCACCCGGCGGGCGGTCCCCTCGTGCCGCACCCCGCTCGCCTGCAGGAATTGCACCTCTCCGGCGACCGCGGAGCCGGAGCACAGGCACTGGATCTGGAGCACGTCGAAGGTCGCGCCGCTCCCCGCGGCATACGCCGGCGGATAGACGATCCCGAACGGCGTCGGCGTCGCGTTCTTGGTCGCCCCCGGCGTGTACGGATAGAGCGCGTAGCCCTCGTACAGGAGCGTGTCGACCAGCGCGTCAAGCATCGAGCAGCTCCGCCACGCAGGCGTCGAACGACGGCAGCCCCGCCGACGCCTTGCGCTCCTGCAGCCGGTCCAGGGTCGACGTCTGCAACCGCACCCAGCCGCCACCCGGGTAATACAGAGCCATCATTCGCTTCCAGTCCTCGACCGGGAGCTTGAACCGCGCGGAGCAACTCCACGGGACCATCGCGATCTGCACGTTGCCCTCCTCGGAGAACAGGATCGTCCCCGAGAAGTGGAACGTCAACGGGATCTCCCCGTCGGGCAGCGAGTAGAAGTACTTGGCCGCCGACAGCTCGAGGTCGTACGTGCACGGCACGGTCAGCGCGAAGTCGGCCGACCCCTCGAAGCCCGGCACCAGCGCGCCGACCTGCGTCCACACGAACGAGCGCGTCGTCGACGCCCAGCGCTCGGGCGGCCCGAACAGCTCGACCAGCCGCTCGCGCGTCGCGTCGTCGTAGCTGCGCCGCGCCGGGTCGATGTTGATCTGCGCCGACAGCGCGATCGCGTGCAGCGGCCGCGCGTCGCTCACGCGCAGCCAGAACTTCAGCGTCGGCGCCGCCGCGTGCGCGACCGGCTCGGCCCCGAGGACCTCGAAGGCGGGATCCGGCAGGCTCATCGCAACGCCGCGAAGTAGCCCGCGACGGCCTCCTCGGTCGCCCGCCCGCCCGAGATCCCCTCCCAACTCGCCTTCACCACGCCGACGAGCTGGTAGGCGACGTCGATTGGCACGATCGCGTGCTGCGGCGGATCCGCCATCCGGTTGATGACCAGCGCCTCGGCGTCGGCCTCCAGCGTCTCGAGCACCGGGTTGCCGGCGACGAGCGCCGCCCACGCCTCGAGGTCGAGCTCGCACTCGGTCGCGCCCGCCGGCGAGGGATACAGCCCCACGACGCCGCCCGACACCGTCGACTCCATGAAGAACGCCAGCCCGATCGGGATCTGGAACGACGCCCAGCGCTCGTCGGAGAGCACGAACTCGTCGAGCCAGACCGTCCGGTTGCCGACCGGCCGGAACGCGGCCTCCCCCGAGCGCACCGCCCAGCACGTCTCGCACACGCACAGGATCCGCCGCTCCTCGAGGTGCAGCAGGTGCCGGTGCGACGGGCGGATCCCCAGCGTGCACAGCTCGCAGCGCTCCTCGTCCGCCCGGGGCGCCGTCACCGGTGGCGGCGGAGGCTCGGCCGGGCGGAGCCGGCGGAGGTTGGTGACGAGGTTCGGCCGGACCTCCCTCATGCCACCGCGACCCGCACGGTGTCGCCGTCCCGCAGCAGCGGCACCGGGCTGAGCTGCAGGCCGTCGTCGCCCCGCCCGGCGCGCGGGAGATCGAACCTCCGCGCGCACGTGGGGCAGATCAGCGTGCCGCCGCTGAGGTCACCGTGGTCGAGCGCGCCGCCGCACCCCGCGCAGCGGTTGCGATACGCGAGCAGGTCCCCGGCGACGTTGGCGATCAGCAGCGCCCCCGCGGACGCGACCCGTCCGGGTGCCACGTCGACGTCGAGCGCCTGCCAGCCGCTCACCGCCCCGCCGCGGCCGCCGCCGGCCATCGGCAACTCGAACGTGCCGATCGCCGGCGGCGCGGGCGGCTCGACGACCCCCTCGACGTCGATCCCCTCGAGGTCCGGCGCCGTCGCGCGCAGCGCCTCCTCGACCGCGAGCTCCAGCGTCGACGCCGACGCCGCGCACCCGTGGCATGACCCCTCGAGCCGCAACCGCGCGACCCCGTCGTCGATCCCCAGCAGCTCGACGTTCCCCCCGTGCGACTCCATGTAGGGCCGCACGCTGTCGAGCGCCTCCTGCACCCGCTCCTCCAGCGGCACCGGATAGAGGTCGTGGATCAGCAGCAGGCTGGCCACCACCCCGTCCTGGACCAGGCGCGAGCGCAGCGCCTCCGAGCCGTCCTCGGCGATCGCGTCGAAGATGCGCACGAGGCCCTCGCCGTAGAGGTCCATCAGCGCGCCCGCCAGCTCCTCGGCGGGGCCGCCCGGCTCCAGCTGCGCGGTCAGCTCCTCGACGCGGGCGACGAGGGCTTCAGGCTCGGTGCTCAACACAGCCCCGTCGGTGTGTGCACCACCTTCCGCACCTTGCCCTTGCCGGTGTACATGTGCACCCCGCACGGCAGGCACGGGTCGAACGAGTGGACCGCGCGCATGATGTCGACCCCCTTGAAGTTGTCGGGGCCGTTCTCCTCAAAGATCGGCGTGTTCTCCACGGCGTCCTCGTAGGGCCCCGGCGTCCCGTAGGTGTCGCGCGGGTTGGCGTTCCACGGCGTCGGCGGGTACGGCTGGTAGTTCGCCACCTTCCCGTCGCGGATGACCATGTGGTGCGAGAGCACGCCGCGGGCCGCCTCGTGGAAGCCGACGCTGACCGCGTTGTCCGGCACCGTGACCGGGTTGGCGCTGCGCGTGCGGCCGGCCCGCACCTCCTTCAGCGCCTCCTCGATCGTGTACAGCGCGAGCAGCGCCGAGTACGCCTGGTGGTAGGTCCGCGCGCGGTCGCGCTCGATCGCGTTGGACTTCTCGGGGACCTTCCACTCGAGGTCCATCTCCGGCATGAAGCCCGTCTTCGGGAGCGTCATGAGGATCGACTCGCCGGTCGCCTTCAGGTAGCCGATGTCGACGAGGCCGGCCTTCGCGGTCACCCACTGGCGGGCGAACGGGCCGCCGCCGGTGTCCGTCGCCACGTACGTGTCGTTGCGCTTGTCGTACATGCGCGGCGACACTACCCACGAGTACTTGTCGGCGAAGTCGCGCGCCTGCGGCTTCGGCAGCGTCACCTTGTTCCACGGGTGGCGCTTGTCGACCGGGTTGCCGAGCGGGTCGTGCGTGACGAACGTCTCCTCGTTGGTCCAGTCGTCGAAGTACGACGACCCGAGCAGGATCCGGATCGCGAGGTTGATCTCGACCAGGTCGGTCGTGATCAACTCGCCGTCGAACACCAGGCCCGGGGTGATCTGCCGGGTCCGGCCCCACTCCGTCATGTCCTTGTAGTCGTAGCTCAGGACGTCCGGGTCGTCGAACGCGCCCCAGCACACGAGGTCCGTCCTCCGGTAGCCGACCATGTCGTAGCCCGGCAACTCCTGGAGGAAGAAGTCGTAGATGTCGTCGTGCATCGGCACGGTGCGCTTGCAGTAGTCCATGTAGCGCATGAGCCGCACGTAGTAGTCCGTGCACGTCTGGTGCGTGATGTCCGCGCTGACGCCGCCCGGCATGATCGTCGACGGGTGCGTGTGGCGGCCTCCGAAGAGGCAGTACATCTCGCGCGTGTAGCGGGCCACCTGAAGCGTCTCCAGGTAGAACTCGCCCGTGAACGGGTTGAGCGCCCGCATGATGTCGGCGATCGTCTTGTAGCCGTGGATGTCGCCGTGCGGCGACGCCGTCTTCTCCGCCTTCGCGAGCAGGGACGGGTTGGTGTCCTTGACCATCTGCTCGCAGAAGTCCACGTTGCACATGCAGTCGTTGTAGATCGCATGGTCGAACATGTAGTCGGCCTGCTCCGCCAGGTTGTAGGCGCAGTTGCCGAGCTTCGGCGGATAGATGCCGTAGGCCATGTTCTGGCACAGCACCGACGTCGTGCAGTGGTTGTCACCGCAGATGCCGCAGATGCGGCTGGTCAGGAAATGCGTATCCCGCGGGTCGATCCCCTTCATGAAGATGTCGAACCCGCGGAAGATCATCGAGGTCGAGTAGCACTTCTGGACCGTGCGGTTCTCGAAGTCGATGTCCGCGTGGATCCCGAGCGACCCGACGATGCGGGTGATCGGGTCCCAGGACATCCGCTTGACGTCGACCTTCTTGCCGGGCTCGGGAGTCGTCTCAACCGTTGACATGCGTGTCTCCTCCTACCAGCGCTTCTGGTAGCCGGTGGTGAGCTCGGCCCGGTTGTGACGCCACTCCGGCTCCTTGTCGTACTTGCGCTTGATGTTCATGTGCCGGCCCCAGCGCAGGAGCGGGCCGTAGGTGAAGCGGGCCGCGGTCGAGGAGATCCCGCCCATCGGGTCGGGCTCCATGAACGGCATGTACTTGTCGGGGAAGCCCGGCATCGTGCACGCCATGCAGATGCCGCCGACGTTGGGGCAGCCGCCGATGCCGTTGACCCAGCCGCGCAGCGGCACGTTGCACTTGACCACCGGCCCCTTGCAGCCGAGCTTGACCAGGCAGCGGTTGCTGTTGCCGAGCTCCTTGGCGAAGTCGCCCTCCTCGTAGAACGCGGCGCGGTTGCAGCTCTCGTGCACCGTGCGCTCGAACAGCCACTTCGGCCTGCCGACGTCGTCGAGCTCCGGCACCGGCGCCATCCCCGCGAGCGCGAACACGAGGTACATCAGCGTCTCGGTGATGTTGTCCGGCTGCGCCGGGCAGCCGGGGATGTTGACGATCGGGATGCCGGCCTTCGACTTCCATTTGTGGCCGAGGTGATCGGCGAGGCCCATGGCGCCGGTCGGGTTGTTCTTCATCGCCGGGATGCCGCCGTAGGTGGCGCACGTCCCGACCGCGACGACCGCCGCCGCCTTCGGGGCGAGCCGGTCGATCCACTCCGTCGTGGTGATCGGCTGGCCCGTGTCGGGGTTGTCGCCCATGGCGGCGAAGTAGCCGGTGCCGGAGAGCTTCTCGTTCGGCAGCGAGCCCTCGAGGATCAGCACGAACGGGTCGATCCGGCCGGCCTCGGCGTCGTACCAGGCCTGCATGAACTCGGCGCCCTGCTCGAACGCGAGCACCGGGTTGTGGACGACCACGCGCGGCATGCCCGGGATCGCGCCGGTGATGATGTCCTCCAGCGAGGGGTTGGTGGCGGAGGTCATGCCCACCGAGTCGCCGTCGCAACTGAGACCCGTCGTCATCCAGATCACGTGCGCGGTGATCGCCTCGGTCTCGTTCTGCTTCGGGATGAACTCGGTTGCGGCCATGCCGTCCTCTCCTCTTCGCTCCTCAACAGATGCGCGGCAGCGGATCTCCGACCAGCTGGTCCATCACGCGCTTTCCACCGAACGCCGTCTGGACCAGGACCATCCCAGGCGGCTCCGTCTTCACCTCGCCGATCTCCGCGGCGTCCTCACAGCCCTCCACCGAGCGCAGCGCCGCCAGCGCCGCGTCGGCTCCCCCCGGCGCGACGAAGGCCACGAGCTTGCCCTCGTTCGCCACGTACATCGGGTCGATCCCCAGGATCTCGGCGGCGCCTGCGACCGCGGGGTGCACCGGAACCGCGGCCTCGTTGACGATCATCGCCACGCCGGAGGCGCGCGCGAGCTCGTTGAGCACCGAGGCGACGCCACCGCGGGTGGCGTCGCGCAGGCACCGAAGGTCAGGCCCCGCGGCGTCGAGCAGGGCGTCCACCGCGGGCCACAGGGACCGCGTGTCCGACTCGATCTCCGCCGCCAGGTCGAACTCGCCGCGGGCGAGCATGATCGCCGTGCCATGCTCGCCGATCGAGCCGGAGACGAGGATGCGGTCACCTGGACGGAGGGCGGCCGGCGAGAGCGTCGCGCGCGGGTCGCGCCGGCCGACGCCGGTCGTGCAGAGGAACATGCCGTCGGCGTGGCCGCGCTCGACGACCTTGGTGTCGCCGGCGACGATCTCGACGCCCGCGGACTCGGCGGCCGCGGCGATCGCCTCCACCTCGGCGCGCAGCGTCTCGGCGCTCAGGCCCTCCTCGAGGATCATCGCCAGCGAGAGCGCGAGCGGGCGGGCGCCGGAGACTGCGAGGTCGTTGACGGTTCCGTTGACCGCGAGGTCGCCGATCGAGCCGCCGGGGAAGCGCAGCGGCGACACGACGAACGAGTCGGTGGTGATCGCGAGGTCGTCGCCGACCGCGCCGGCGTCCGCCATCGCCGCGCCGGCCTCGGAGCCGAAGGCGGGGACGAACAGGCCCTCGATCAGCGTCTGCGTCGCCTTGCCGCCCGCGCCGTGGGCCATCGTGATCGCGGCGTCCTTGAACTTCGGCCGCTTGGAGCGGACGGTCTCGATGATGTCGAGGACCTTGCGCTCCCTCTCGGAGACGGCGTCGCTCACACGACCTCTCTCTCACGAGCGAACCGCCCGAAGTTGTAATACGCGGCGCAGGCGCCTTCGGAGGACACCATGCACGTCCCGATCGGGCGCTCGGGCGTGCAGGCGGAGCCGAACACCTTGCACTCGAACGGCTTGATGACGCCCTTGAGCACCTCGCCGCACTGGCAGGCCTTGGGGTCGGCGACGCGCACGCCCGGCACCGTCCAGCGGCGCTCGGCGTCGAGGTCGGCGTAGGCCTCGCTCAGCTTCAGCCCCGAGTGGGAGATGAAGCCGAGCCCGCGCCACTCGAAGTGCGGGCGCAGCTCGAAGACCTCGGCCATCACCTCGAGCGCGCGCTGGTTGCCGTCGTATGGGACGACGCGCTTGTACTGGTTCTCGACCTCGCAGCGGCCCTCGGCGAGCTGCTTGAGGATCATGTGGACGCCCTGGAGGATGTCCAGCGGCTCGAAGCCCGAGACGACGATCGGCTTGCCGTAGTCGGCGGGGATGAACTCGAACGGGCGCGCGCCGACGACGGTCGAGACGTGGCCGGGGCCGACGAAGCCGTCGAGCCGCAGGTCGGGCGAGTCGAGCAGCGCGCGCAGCGGCGGCACGATCGTCACGTGGTTGCACATGCACGAGAAGTTCTCGATGCCCTCGGCCTTCGCGCGCTTGAGCGTCAGCGCGGTCGACGGCGCGGTGGTCTCGAAGCCGATCGCGAAGAAGACGACCTGGCGGTCGGGGTTGGACTTCGCGATCCGCAACGCGTCGAGCGGCGAGTAGACCATGCGGATGTCGGCGCCGGCCGCCTTGGCGTCGAGCAGCGAGCCGTCGCTCCCCGGCACGCGCATCATGTCGCCGAAGCAGGTGAAGATCACGCCGGGCTGGTGGGCGAGCGCGATGCCGTCGTCGACGCGCCCCATCGGAATCACGCAGACCGGGCAGCCGGGGCCGTGGACGAGCTCGACGTTCGCCGGCAACAGGTCGTCGAGGCCGTACTTGTAGATCGAGTGCGTGTGCCCGCCGCACACCTCCATCACCTTGTAGTGGCGGCCCGGCTCGACGATCGAGAGGATCTCGCCGGCCAGCGCCCGGCCCAGCTCGGCGTCGCGGAACTCGTCGACGTACTTCACGCGATCGCCGTCCCGGCGTGCACGAGCACCTCGTCCCCCGGGCCCGCGTCCACCAGGGCGATCTCGACCGTCTCGCGCCCGCCCTCGGCGGTCTCGCACAGCGCCAGGCAACGCTCCTCGTCGACCACGATCACGCGCATCGGGATGGCGACGTCGCCACAGGTGATGCACGTGTCGGAGTCGCAGCGGGTCACTCGATCAGTGACCCCTTCAACTCCTCGAGCTCCTGCTCGTACTCGGCGCCCATCCCCTTGAGCAGCTCGAGCGTGGCCTGCGCCTCCTCCTCGTCGACCTGCGAGAGCGCGAAGCCGACGTGGATGAGGACCCAGTCCCCGGGCCCGACGCCACCACCCGGATCGGCGTCCAGCAGGCCGATGTTCACGTTGCGCTGAACCCCGGCAACGTCGACTTTGGCGAGCCGGTTTGCCTCGTCAACGACCTCGATGACGCGGCCGGGGATGGCCAAACACACCCGCGTGAACCTACTCCTCGGTGCCGAATCGCACAAGCGCGATTGGACAGGTCTGTCTCAGTGGTTCGCTGCGCGCTCCCCGGCAAGCTCCACAAACCAGTCGAGTGCCTCCGGGTTCTGCAGCGAATCGCGGCTGGCGGCCTTCTCCGGCGCGGTGCCGGTGAGGATCTTCTTGACCGGCACCTCGAGCACCTTGCCCGACAGCGTGCGCGGAACCTCCTTGACCGCGTAGACGTCGCTCGGCACGTGCCGCGGCGAGCAGTCCTCGCGCACGCGCTTGGCGATCGCCTTCTCGAGGTCCTCGTTCAGCTCTGCGCCGTCGCGCAGCACGACGAACAGCGGCATCCACGCATCGTCGCCCTCGGCGATGTCGACCACGAGCGCGTCCGTGATCTCGTCGAGCGCCAGCACCGCGCGGTAGATCTCGGCCGTGCCCATGCGAATGCCGCCGCGGTTGATCGTCGAGTCCGAGCGGCCGGAGATCACCGCGGTGCCGCGCTCGGTGATGCGGATCCAGTCGCCGTGGCGCCAGACGCCGGGGAACATCTCGAAGTACGACTCGCGCAGCTTCTCGCCGTCGTCGTCGTCCCAGAAGTAGATCGGCATCGAGGGCATCGGCTCGGTGATCACGAGCTCGCCGACCTCGTCGACCACGGCGTTGCCGTCCTCATCCCACGCCTCGACCTTGGCGCCGAGCGCGCGGCCCTGCAGCTCGCCGCGGTAGACCGGCAGCAGCGGCACGCCGCCGACGAACGCCGTGCACATGTCGGTGCCGCCGCTGGTGGAGAACAGCCACGTGTCCTCACCGACGTGCTCGTAGATCCACTCGAAGCCCTCGGGTGCGAGCGGCGAGCCGGTCGAGCCGACGTTGCGCAGCTTCGAGAGGTCGCGGCCGTCGCCCGGCTCGATCTCGGCCTTCATGCAGCCCGCGATGTAGGCGGCGCTGGTGCCGAACGTGGTCATGCCGGTGGTCTCGGCCAGATCCCACAGCACGCCCATGTCCGGCGAGCCCGGGTTGCCGTCGTAGAGCACGATCGACGCGTCGGTGAGCAGCGCGCCGGCGAGGAAGTTCCACATCATCCAGCCCGTCGTGGTGAACCAGAAGAGGCGGTCGCCGTCCTGGGCGTCGAGGTGGAGGTGGTGCTTTTTGAGGTGCTCGAGCAGGATCCCGCCCTGCGAGTGCACGATCGCCTTGGGCAGGCCGGTGGTGCCCGACGAGTAGAGGACCCACAGCGGGTGCTCGAACGGGACGCGGTCGAACTCGAGCTCCTGATCGGTCTCCGGGAACGCGTCGTCCCAGTCGCTCTTGTCCGGGTCGAGGTAGCCGAGCGTGACCGTGTGCTCGAGCGAGGGCATCTCGCCCTGGACCTTCTCGATCAGCTCGCGGCGGTCGTGGTCCTTGCCGCCGTAGCGGTAGCCGTCGACGCACAGGAGCACCTTCGGCTCGATCTGCGCGAAGCGATCCACCACCGAGCGCGCGCCGAAGTCGGGCGAGCAGCTCGACCACACCGCGCCGAGCGAGGCCGTCGCGAAGAACGCGGCCATCGTCTCGGGGATGTTCGGCATGTAGGCGACGACGCGGTCGCCGCGCTCGATGCCCATCTTCTGCAGCCCGGCCCGCACCCGCGCGGTCTGGGAGCGCAGCTCGTCCCACGTCCACTCGCCGGGGTCGCGCAGCTCGGAGGCGTGGCGGAGCGCCACGCGGTCGCCCGGGCGGTCGCGGAAGATGTGCTCGGGATAGGAGAGCTCGGCGCCGCTGAACCACTTGGCGCCCGGCATCGAGCGGTCGGGCAGCACCTCGTCGTAGGAGGACTGCACGTCGAAGAACTCCCACAGCGAGCCCCAGAACGCCTCGAGGTCATCGGTCGACCATTCCCACAGCGCGGCGTAGCCGTCGAACTCCAAGCCGCGCTCGTCCTTGAGCCAGCCCATGTAGCGCGTCATCGTCGCGCGCTCGATCCGCTCCTCTGAAGGCTCCCAGAGGAGGTCCCCCTGCTTGTCCGTCCCCATCGTCAGAAGACTACGTTGACCGGGCCGCGATGGCGCACGACGATGACGTGGTGCACATCCGGCAGACGGAGGCGCCCACTCCGGAGCGGAGCTCCCAGCGCCCGGCGGCGCCCGCGCCGCCGCGTTCGATGGCGGTGGTCCGCGCGGCGGTGACACGAGCGCGAGCGGGCGACGCGACAGCGATCGCGCTGCTTCGCCAGGTTCCCGGGAGCGGCGCCGCGGTGGCCACGCCGCCGCCCGCCGAGCCGTGCGTGCTGACCGAGACCACGGCGCCGGACGCGCCCGGCGACCTCTCCGCCGACGAAGCGCTCGAGGCCACGCGGACGCTGCCCGCGGCGGTCCAGTCGGGCAACGGCGGCCGGCACCGGCTCACCACCGACTGCCGGCGCCGCGAGTTCATGCGCTGGGCACGGGAGTGGTTCGGCACCTACCGGGACGCGATCGCGCACTTCTCGGCGATCGAGCCCGCGTCGGTACCCGGTCATCCGCAGGTCCACCACGACGTCAAGGAACGCCTCGAGGCCGTGGCCGCCGAGCTCGGCGCGGCGATGCCGTCGACGTCGACCGCCTTCGCGTTCCGCGGCGACTTCCGCGGCGCGCACCCGAGCCCGATGTCGATGCACACGCTCGGGTACGCGCTCGACTATGACGCGTACGGCATGCCGCAGATGGCCAGCGACGAGATGTCGCTGCTGATCGAGCTCATGACCGGCGGCCCGGCCAACGCCCGGATCCTCGACTACTCGCCCCGGCGGGACGCGATCCGCCGCATGGGCGACCGCACCGCCGCGGTCACGGATCCAACCGCGCGCGACGCCGGCGCGACCGCCGTGGTCACCGGGATCAGCTCGGAGCTCACGCGCATCACCGCGGCGTCGGCGTCGTTCCAGACCATCCTCGGCGCCGACGCCCGCGCCCAGTTCCTCGAGCTGCGCACGCGCTACTTCGAGGCCGCGCCCGCGGACCGCGCGGCGGTGCTCGCGCAGGTGGCGCCGCTGCTCGCGCCGTTCTTCACCGCGATCGGCGCCGCGGAGACCGCCGCCGGCGTGACCCCGGCGCGCAGCCGGCTGCTGGCCTCCCTGCGCGGCAAGCTGGCGAACCCGCAGTTCCTGTTCGGCAGCGCCAGCCGCCCGGCCGCACCGCGCGCTCCCCGCCGCCGGCGCGGTGAGCCCGAGACGCGACCCGCGCCCGCGCCTCGCCCCACGACGGCGCACACGGTGTCGGCGCCCTCGCTCGCTCAGCTCTTCGAGCGCGGCTGGTTCACGCCCGGCACCGGCGGCGAGCGCTGGGGCGCCGACTTCGCGCTGGCGATGGCGCGCCACGGCTTCGAGGGCGGCTACGTCTGGGGCGGCGCGAGCCAGGACTCGATGCACTTCGAGCTCGTCGTGGCGCGGCCGTTCCGGCCGCCCGCGGCGCCGGCCCCCGCGCGCGGTCGCGCGGCAACGCACGGCGCCGAGCACGGCAGCTAGCCTGCCGCCGCATGGCGGACGAACCGGAGCCCATGGACACCGAGAAGGTGCTCGAGCAGCTAAACGTGGCGCTCGAGCTGCAGCTGCGTTCGCTGCTCCAGTTCACACAGGCGTCGGGCTCCATGTTCGGGCTCGAGGTCCAGGGCGTGAGCGGCCGGCTGTGGGAGTTCGCGCAGCACGAGCACGAGGACACGCGGTTGCTGGTCGAGAAGATCACCGCGCTGGGCGGCGACCCGACGACGAAGATCGGCGAGCTGAGCTGGACGCCCGACCCGGCGGAAACCCTCGACCGCCTGATCGAGACCGAGGACGAGGTCACCGAGGCGCTCCACGCGGTGATCCCCCACTCCGGCCAGGAGGCCGCCTCCGAGGCGCTGGAGCACCTGATGGAGCACATCATCATGCGCAAGCAGAACCAGATCGACTGGCTGCGGCGGGCGCGGCGGCAGCCATGAGCCTCCAGCACGTCTCCGTCGAGCTGCCCGAGGCCGGCGTGCCGGCGGAGCTCGAGTTCTGGGCGCTGCTCGGCTTCGAGCGCGTCGAGCCGCCGCCGCCGATCAACGAGATCGCGGTCTGGGTGCAGCGCGGCGGCACGCAGATCCACTTCCTCTTCACCGAGGAGCCGGTCGTGCCGCGGGGCGGGCACGTCGCGGTCGTGGCCGAGGAGTGGCAGGCGACCTTCGACCGCCTCCGCAACGCCGGCTTCGCACCCGAGGAGCACCGGCGCGCGTGGGGAGCCGCCCGCGCCTTCGTCCACACCCCCGGCGGCCACCTCGTCGAGTTCATGGAGTACCCGCCCGTCCGCTGAGGGCCAGCCGCACCACGGGTGTCGCGGAGGCACCTACTAGAACTCGCGTCCACTCCCATGGGCAGAGGCGTCGCCACAGCCGAAGATGCGCATATGGCCTCCACGCCCCTCCCCCGCCCCGCCGAGCTCATCGCCGCCGCCCTCAAGAAGGGCTGCGACGAGCATCAGCGCCAGCGCGACCTCGTGCGCGCCAGCCTGATCACCCGCGGCTAGAGCAGCGCTCGCACGCCCGCCACCGCCGCGTCGCGGATGCGGTGCTCGCGGTCGTCCGACACCTGCAGCTCGACGCGCGCGCCCGCCGCCTCCAGCGCACGAGCCGTCGCCTCCACGTGCTCGAGCGCCACCCACTCGTCGGAGCGGCTCGACTCCATGAACACCGGCAGCCCCTCGAGCGGGGCCGGCTTCGTCACATCGTCCTCGGCCCCGATGAGCGCCCCGGTCAGCACCGCCACGCCGGCGTACGGGCGTGGGTTCCGCGCGACCGCGTCGGCGACGACGCACCCGCCCTGCGAGAAGCCGGCGATGACGATCCGCTGCGGCGGCACGCCGGCGTCGAGCACCGCGGCGATCGCCGCCTCGGCGGCCTCCAGCGCGTGCCCGAGCGACGGCTCGTTGACGATCCGCGGGTCGTAGTAGCGGCCGGGATACCACGAGCCGCCCGACGCGGCCGGCAGGACGTAGGCGACGTCGGGATCATCGATCGGCAGCACGAGGTTCTCGAGCATGTACGTCGGGTCCTGCGCGCGGCCGTGCACGAGGACGGCGACGCGCCGCGCCCTCGCGAGGGCGCGGCCGACGACCACCGGCGGTGCCGCGAGGTGCGGGTTCAGACGACCTTCTCGAGGGTGTCGAGTGGCTCGAGCTGGTCGATCTCGCTGCGCCGGTCCTCCCAGTGCGGCGGGATGCACATGTGCGTGCCGAGCTCCTCCTCGGGCTCGTCGATGAAGAAGCCCTGCTCCGTGTTGGAGGCGAGCTCGAACAGCGCGCCGCCCGGCGTGCGCAGGTACACGGAGTGGAAGTAGCCGCGGTCCTTGACGTCCGAGACGTCGGTGTAGCCGAGGCCGACGATCCAGTCCTTGACCGCGGCCTGCGCCTCGGGCGTGTCGACGTCGAACGCGTGGTGGTGGATCGTGCCCTCGCCGAACGACCACGTCCCCTGCGGGAGGTCGGGCTCCTCGACGAGCTCGATCTGGCGGCCGCCGCCCTCGTCGGTGCCGATCCGGTACTGGTGGTGCGGGCCCTCGGAGGCGACGTGCTCGGCGCCGAACGCGCGGCGGAGGAAGTCGTCCATCGGCTCGGGCTCGCGCACCGAGGTGGTGGTCCCGTAGGCGCCGCGGATCGCGTGCTCGAGCGGGACGTCGCTGCCGTCCCACGGCTCGCGGTCGTCGCTCCCGGCTCTCGCCCACGATCGAGTACGGGATGCCGCAGGGATGGGCGAAGTCGAGCCGCTGGGTGCCGAGGCGCTCGGCCTCCTCGACCTCGATGCCCCCGCCGCGCAGCCGGTCGGCCCAGTAGCCGAGCGAGTCGGCGGGCACCGCGACGTTGATCGTGCGCAGCTGGTTGGTGCCGCGCCGGCCCATCCAGCCCGCCTGGCGGTACGGGAAGCTCGTGAGGATCGTCGACAGGTTGCCGATCCGGTTCCCGTAGTAGAGGTGGTAGATCGGGATCTCGCCGTCGAAGAGGACGGTCTTCTTGATGCTGCGGAGGCCCAGCAGGCGGACGTGGAAGTCGTAGTCCTCCTGCGCGGGGCCGACGCAGAACGTCAGATGGTGGGTGCCGCGGATCATGCCTGGCTCGAACATGGTTCTTGTATACACAACCACCATGGCCGACCGATCACAGCTGTTCTCAGATATCGACTCGCTGGAGCCCCAGCGCTTCACCCAGCATCTGGCGGAGGACGTGACCATGCGCTTCGGCAACGCCGACGAGGTCCACGGCCGCGACGCCGTCTACGACGTGTGGGCCGGCTTCTGCGAGGGCGTCGACGGTGTGTCGCATTCCGGACTGCGGCGCTGGGAGTCCGATGACGGCACCGTCGCGGAGGCGGACGTGACCTACACGAAGACGGACGGCGACAAGGTCACCGTCCCGGTGGTGACGATCTACCGCGAGGGCGACGGCGGCATCGTCGACTACCGCGTCTTCATCGACCTGGCGCCTTTGTTTACCTAGACCGGCGTGACGCCGTGGCGCTTCGACGGCCACTCGCGGTGCTTGCCCGCGTAGCGCGCGAACCGCCGCACGAGCTCGGCCCGTAGGTCCTCGGGCTGGATCACGGCGTCGATCACCATCTCCGACGCGAGGTGCAGGAGGTCGACGCCCTCGGCGTAGGTCTCCATCAGCTCGGCGCGCTTCTTCGCCCGCTCGTCCTCGTCCTCGATCGCCTGCAGCTGGTTGTAGAAGACCGCGTTGACCGCCGCGCTCGGCCCCATGACCGCGATCTTCGCGGTCGGCAGCGCGAGCGTCGCGTCGGGGTCGAAGGCCGGGCCCGCCATCGCGTAGAGGCCGGCGCCGTAGGCCTTGCGCACGATCACCGACAGCTTCGGCACCGTGGCCTCGCTGACCGCCGAGATCATCTTGGCGCCGTGCCGGATGATCCCCTGCTTCTCGACCGCGGTGCCGATCATGAAGCCCGGCACGTCGGCGAGGAACAGCAGCGGGATGCCGAACGCGTCGCAGGTCCAGATGAAGCGCGCCGCCTTGTCGGCGGAGTCCACGAACAGCACGCCGCCCTTGAATTTCGGCTGGTTGGCGACGATCCCGACCACGCGCCCCTCGAGCCGCGCGTAGCCGACGATCAGCTCCTTCGCCCAGCGCTTGTGGACCTCGAGGAACGAGTCCTCGTCGACCAGCGCGTCGAGCAGCTCGCGCATGTCCCACGGCTTGTTCTCGTCGAGCGGGATCTGCGGCGGCTCCGCGGCGGGCTCGGCCGGCGCGGCCATCGGCGGCTCGTCGTCGCAGTTGGTCGGGAAGTAGGAGAGGTAGCGCTTGGCGAGGTCGATGCCCTCCTCATCGGACTTGACGAGGAAGTGCCCGCAGCCGGACGTGCCCGTGTGCATCTTCGCCCCGCCCATCTCCTCCAGCGAGACCTTCTCGCCGATCACCATCTCCGCCATCCGCGGCGAGCCGAGGTACATCGAGGCGTTGCCGTCGCGCATGATCACGACGTCGCAGAACGCCGGGATGTAGGCGCCGCCGGCCGCGCTCGGGCCGAACAGCACGCAGATCTGCGGCACCGCGCCGGAGAGCCGGACCTCGTTGAAGAAGATCCGGCCGGCGTGGCGGCGGCCGGGGAACATCTGGACCTGGTCGGTGATGCGCGCGCCGGCGGAGTCGACGAGGTAGACCATCGGCACGCGGTGGCTGAGCGCCGCCTCCTGGATGCGGAGGATCTTCTCGACCGTCTTCGGGCCCCACGAGCCGGCCTTGACGGTCGGGTCGTTGGCCATCAGCGCGACCGTGCGGCCGCCGATCGTGCCCATGCCGGTGACGACGCCGTCGGCGCCGAGGCCGTCGGCCTCCCAGTTGGCGAGCAGCGCGTCCTCGGTGAACGAGCCCTCGTCGAGCAGGCGCTCGACCCGCTCCCGCACCGGCAGTTTGCCCTGCTCCTTGGACTTCTCGTGATGGCGCCCGGGACCACCGGCGTAGGCGCGGTCGAAGGCGTCGCTGACGTGCTTGGCGTCGGTCATGACGGTGGCGAATCATCGCGCACGCGCAGGACCGGCTCGTCCTCGGTGCGCGAGGCGAGCGGGACGTCGCCGGTCGTGTAGGCGCTGGGCTCGGGCGGGAGCGGCTCGCGCGGGCGCAGGCCGGCGAACATCGTGCCGAGCCCGAGGGCGAGGATCAGGGCCGGCCAGTAGAGCAGCGTGTCCTCGTCGCTGATGCCGGCGGAGACGAGGAAGACGGCGAGGTTCGCGACCCCCAGGTAGGCCGGGCCGGGCGCGCGGTCGACCGCGCCATAGGCGACGAGCCCACAGCCGGCGGCGAACACGACCAGCTCCCAGCCGTTGGGCAGCGGCCCGGCCGCCGCGGCCCCGAACGGGAACAGGAAGGCAGTGAGCACCGGCACGATCGCGGTCAGGCCCAGGATGAACACCGCCAGCCCGGCGGCGTTGACCATCTGCTCGGAGTGGCGCGGCGCCGCCCCGCGCAGCGCCAGCGACACGATCACGTAGGCGATCGCCGCCAGCGCGAGCAGCCAGCGGTACGTCTCCGGCGAGTTGGCGCCGAACACCCAGTTGGCGAACGCCATCGCCGCGAGGCCCAGCGCGAGCGCGCCGATCAGCGCGCAGATCGACGAGCCGCGCGCGACCGCCGGGTAGAGCGCCGCGCCCGCGTACAGCAGCGACGTCCACACGATCGCGCCGGCCGGGAACTCGTCGAAGTCGGCGCCGAGAACGTCGGAGAGCGTGAGCAGCGCCGGGAACAGCAGCAGCAGCCCGCACACCAGCAGCACGGACTGGAACGCGTACGGCCGCCCTTCCTGCACGACCTGGACGCCGAGCGCGTAGATCACGCCCGACGCCACCGCGAGGATCACCAGGTGGACGCCGGTCGGGAGCTTGAGGTCGAGCCGGACCTCCTCGAGCGCGATCCCGAGCGTGACCAGCACCGCGCCTGCCGCGATCAGCGGCCCGCGGTGCGGCGGGGGTCGCAGCAGGTCGAGGAGCCCGGACAAGCGCCCGGAGGCTACCTACTGCGGGGCGCGCACCTCGATCGAGCCGTCGCGCACGCGCGCCTCCAACACCGGCTGCGGATAGGCGGCCGGGCCCTGCTCGACGGAGCCGTCGGAGAGCTGGAAGACGCTGCCGTGGAGCGGGCACTTGACGCAGTCGCCGACGAGCTCTCCCTCGGCCAGCGAGCCCTCGCGGTGCACGCAGGTGTCGGCCAGCGCGTACACGCGGCCGCCGCGGCGGGCGATCAGGACGGCGGCGCCGCCGACCTCGACCGCCTTCATCTCGCCCTCGCCCAGCGCCGCGTCGGCGAGCGCCTGCGTCCAGGTCTCCGGGTAGTCCTCGAACACCGTGGTGTCGACGCCGACGCCCTCCGCGTAGGTCAGGTGGCCGCCGAGATAGCCGCCGGCGCCCATCGCTCCGAGGCCCAGCAGCGCGAGCAGCTTGCCCTTGCCGCGGGCGCCGCCGGTGCGGGCGGCCAACGAGGCGGCGAACAGGACGGCGGCGGTTCCGTTGGAGGCGGCGTGGACGATGCCGATGCGCCGCACGCGATCGTTGGCCGGCTCGGTGTCGGCCCAGTCGGCGTATCCGGTGGCGACCGTCGGGATCGCGCCGGCGAGGCCGGCGCCGAGCAGCAGGTCGGCGGCCGTCTCCGCGTCCTTCCCGCCGAGCCAGTCGAGCACGACGGCGCTGATCCACGAGCCCATGGGGACGACGATCAGCAGCGGATGGACCGGATGGCCGAGCCAGGTGCCCGAGAGGGCCTCGTTGACCTTCGCGGGCGCCTTGGCGCTGCGGACGAACTTGGCGACGGCTTTGGCGGGGGCGTCGACCGCCTCGAGTGCGCCGAGCTGCTCGATGAGGTCGTGCCCGATGGGGGTACGCGGCGACATGGTCGGAGCACTACCCCGGGTACGCTCCCGGCAATGCCTCTCGTCATCACCGAGCAGCACGGCCCGGTCCGCCACCTCGTGCTCAACCGCCCGGAGAAGCGCAACGCCTTCAACGGCGAGTTGATCTCCGAGGTCGGCGATGCCTTGCGCGCCGCCGCGGCCGACTCCGCCTCCCACTGCGTCGTCATCCGCGGCGCCGGCCCCATGTTCTCCTCCGGGATGGACCTCGCCGCGCTCGGCGCGCTGGCCGAGAACCCCGACAACCTGCGCACCTTCCGCAAGACCATCCTCGACGCCTGGAACGTCGCCGAGGAGATGGCCAAGCCCACGATCTGCGTGATCCACGGCGCCTGCATCGGCGGCGCGATGGAGCTCGCGCTGGCCTGCGACCTGCGCGTGATGGCCAAGGACGCGGTGATCGGCATGCCGGAGACGCGGATCGGCTTGATCCCGGACGTCGGCGGCTCCTCGCGGCTGCCGCAGGTGGTCGGGCTCGGCCGCGCCAAGGAGATGGTGATGACCGGCAAGATGATCAACGGCGACGAGGCCGAGCGGATCGGGCTGGTCAACCGCGTCGCGCCGATCGCGAACCTCGGCCCGGTCACGCAGACGCTGATCGACGAGCTGCTCGCCTGCGCCCCGGTGGCGGTCGGGCTGGCGAAGCGGGTGATGGACGCCTCGGCGCGGCCGGCGCTGGCCGCGACCTTGGAGCTCGAGGTGGCGATGCAGGAGATCTGCGCGCGCTCGGCGGACTACGCCGAGGGCGCCAAGGCCTTCCAGGAGAAGCGCCAGCCCGAGTTCAGCGGCCGCTGACGCGGCCGCGGACCTCGCCGAGGCCCGCGCCGCGCAGGACGGCCTCGTCGCCGTCCTCGAGGAACGTGCGGGTGCTGCCGTCCTCGAGCTCGATCGGCTCCTCGCCGTTCCAGCTCAGCTCGAGCAGGCAGCCGCGCTGGTGCTTCTCGGGGCCGGAGATCGTGCCGGAGCCGAGCAGGTCGCCGGCGCGGAGGGTGGCGCCGTTCGACGTCAGGTGGGCGATCTGCTGGGCGACGCTCCAGTAGAGCTGGTCGGCGTTGGTGCGGGCGATCGTCGTGCCGTTGAGCTCCAGCTCGAGCTCGATGTCGAACGCCCACGGCTCCTCGCGCAGGTAGGGCAGCGGCGGCGGGTCCTGCGGCTCGCGGGCGGTACGCGGCAGCTCGGCGAGCGGCGTGACCCAGTGGCTGATCGAGGTCGCGAACGACTTGGCGAGGAACGGGCCGAGCGGGCGGTACTCCCAGGCTTGGAGGTCGCGCGCGCTCCAGTCGTTGAGCAGCACGACGCCGAAGACGTGGTCGAGCGCCTCGTCGACCGGGACCGGCCCGTCGCTCGGGGCGCCGATCACGAAGCCGAGCTCGAGCTCGACGTCGAGCCGCTGCGTGGGGCCGAAGTCGCCCGGGCCGCGCTGGCCGTGAGGGCGCGCGATCGGGGTGCCGCTCGGGACCACGGTGCCGGCGCGGCCGTGGTAGCCGATCGGGAGGTGGTGCCAGTTGGGCGGCAGCGGGTCGTCGTCGGGGCGGAACATGCGGCCGACGTTGCCGGCGTGGTGCAGCGACGAGTAGAAGTCGGCGTAGTCGGCGACGGCGAACGGCAGGTGGAGCTGGACGTCGGCAAGCGCGTGGTCCGGCCCGTCGTCACCGCCCGCATCGAACACCGAGACGCCGGGGCCGAGGTCGACGACCCGGTCCCCTTCGCGCCGTCCGATCCTGCGCTCCCCGCCCGGGAGCGAGAAGACGCCTAGATGGCTGATTCCGCGGCCCTCGTGCTCGGATGTGCGTGTCCCGTGGATGCAGGGCGGTGCCCGCCGGAGGGGAACAGTGGTGGTGCCACGGGCCCCTTCGGCGGGTGCCGATCCTGCGCCGCGGGGCGCGTGCAGACGGGTGCGGGGGTCGTGGAATCAGCCATCTAGTGCCATTCGACCGGCCCGGCCGTCAGCACGTGCGAGCCGAGCGGCCGGCCGAGCACTTCCTGGGCGGCGCGCGCGGCGGCGACCAGGTGCTGCAGGTCGATGCCGGTCTCGATCCCCATCTCGTGCAGCATCGAGACGAGGTCCTCGGTCGCGATGTTGCCTGTGGCGCCGGGCGGGACCGGGCAGCCCCCGAGCTCGCCGAAGCTGGACTCGAAGGAGTCGACGGCGGCCTCCAGCGCCGCCAGCACGTTGGCGAGGCCCTGGCCGCGGGTGTTGTGGAAGTGCGCGGTGAGCTCGACCTGCTCGCCGAGGGCCTCGCGGGCGGCCGGAAAGAAGTCGCGCACCTGGGCCGGGTTGGCCATGCCGGTGGTGTCCCCGAACCCGATCTCCTGGGCACCCGCGGCCTGCAGCCGGCCGGCGATCTCGAACACGCGCTCGGGCGGGACGTGGCCCTCGTAGGGGCAGCCGAACGAGGTCGAGATGACGCCCTCGCAGCGCAGGCCCTCGCCGCGGGCGCGGGCGAGCACCGCCTCGAGCCCGGCCAGTGACTTCTCGATCGACCGGTTGACGTTCTTGCGGTTGTGGGTCTCCGACGCGCTGAGGAAGACGTTGATCTCCTGGAAGCGCTCGCGCCGCCGGAGCGCGTTCTCGAGCCCCTTCTCGTTCGGGATCAGGACGGAGATCGCCACGTCGTCCGGCGGGTCGATGCGGTCGAGCACCTGCTCGGCGTCGGCGAGCTGGGGGATCACGTCGGCGCGCACGAAGCTCGTGACCTCGAGGCGCTTGAGGCCGGTGCGGGCGAGCTGGTCGATGAGCCGCACCTTCTCGTCGGTGGGGATCGTCTCCGGCTCGTTCTGGAAACCGTCGCGAGGACCGACCTCGCGGATGCGCACGCGCGTGGGAGCCACCATGTGGGCGCTCAACTTATTACGCTGCCCCGGTGAGCTCCCCCGTTGTCCTGCTGGCCGGAGGCACGGGCGGCGCCAAGCTCGCACGCGGGATGCTCGACGAGGTCGGCTCGGACCTGGTGGTGATCGCCAACACGGGCGACGACGTGGAAGCCCACGGCGGCTACGTCTCGCCCGACCCCGACCTCGTCCTCTACTGGCTGGCCGACCGCATCGACCCGCGCGGCTGGGGCATCAAGGGCGACACGTTCGCGGTCATGGACGCGCTGCGGGAGCTCGGCGACGACGTCTGGTTCAACCTCGGCGACCACGACCTCGCGGTCTGCCTGCGACGGGCGCGGCGGCTGGCCGAGGGGGCGCGGCTGACCGAGACGCTCGACGAGCTGCGCGAGTCGCTCGGCGTCCCGGCGCGCGTGCTGCCGCCGACCGACGAGCCGGTCCGCACCCACATCCGCGCGCGCGGCGAGTGGTACGGCTTCCAGGACTACATGATCCGCCAGGGCGCGCCCGGGCCGGTCGAGGGGGTCGAGGTGCTCGGCGCCGCCCCCGCGGTCCCGACGCTGGAGGCCTTGGATGCGATCGCCTCGGCGAGCACGGTGGTGATCGGGCCGTCGAACCCGGTCATCTCGATCGGGCCGATCCTCGCGGTGGGCGGGATCGCCGACGCGCTGCGAGCCACGCCGGCGCCGGTGGTCGCGGTCTCGCCGCTCGTGCGGGGCGCCGTCTTGAAGGGCCCCACCGATCTCTTCATGGAGTGGGCCGGGCATCCGCTGAGCGCGGACGGGATCGTCGCCCACTACGAGGGCCTGATCGACGGGCTCGTCAGCGACGAGCGGGCGACCGGGGTGCCGACGCTCGAGACCGACGTGGAGATGGGCGACGCCGACGCCCGCCGCCGGGTCGCGCTCGAGACGCTGGTGTTCGCGGCCGCCCTGCGTGGGTAGTCTCGCGCGCCATGCGTACGGTGGCCGTCCTTCCCGTCAAGTCGTTCGGGCGCGCGAAGCAGCGCCTGCGGCCCGCCGGGCTGGATCGCGCTGAGCTGGCGGCCGCGATGGTCGGGGACGTGCTCGAGGCGCTGGGCGCGGTGCGGGGCCTGGACGGTGTGGTCGTGGTGTCGGCCGAGCGCGTTGACACGGCCGGCGTCGACTGGGTGCACGATCCCGTCGAGGCGGGCCAGTCCGCGGCGGCGTTGCGCGGCGTGCGGGCCGCGGTGGCGCGCGGGGCGCAGCGGGTCCTGCTCGTGCCCGGGGACTGCCCCGCGCTGGATCCGGCGGAGGTCGACGGCCTGCTGGCCTCTGCCACGCCGGGCGTCGTCATCGTGCCCGACCGCCACGGCTCCGGCACCAACGCGCTCCTGATCGATCCTCCGACGCTGCTGACACCCGCCTTCGGCCCCGGCTCGTTCGCGCGGCACGCCGCGCTCGCCCGGGCAGCGGGCGCGACCGTCCGGGTCGGCCGGCTGCCGTCGCTCGAGCTCGACGTCGACACACCCGGCGACCTCGCCGCCCTGCGCGCGGCGCTCGCGGCCGGCCGCGGCGCCGCGCCGCGGACACGGGCGCTGCTCGAGCGGCTCGTGCACGCCGCGTGAGGCTCGACCCGCTCCCCGGCATCCCCGAGGTGCGGCCCGGGGACGACCTGGGCGCCCTGCTGCGCGACCGCCTGGAGCTCGGGCCGCATGACATCCTCGTGATCGCGCACAAGGTCGTCTCGAAGGCCGAGGGCCGCGTGCGCCGGCTGGCCGACATCGAGCCGTCGGAGCGCGCGGTCGAGCTGGCCGCCGAGCACGAGAAGGACCCGCGCCACGTCCAGGCCATCCTCGACGAGACCGCCGAGCTCCTGCGCGCCGACCGCGGCCGCCTGATCTGCCGCACCCGGCACGGGTTCGTGTGCGCGAACGCGGGCGTCGACCAGTCGAACACCGGCGAGCCCGACACGGTCGTCCTGCTGCCGGAGGACCCCGACGCCTCGGCCCGCGCGCTCCGCGCCGCGCTGGGCGTCGGCGCGGTCGTCATCACCGACTCATGGGGCCGCCCGTGGCGCCAGGGCCAGGTCGAGGTCGCGATCGGCAGCGCGGGCCTGCACGCGCTGGTCGATCACCGCGGCCGCCCGGACCGCGACGGCCGCGAGATGACGGCGAGCATCATCGCGATCGCGGACGAGGTGGCCGCGGCGGCGGATCTGGTGCGGGGGAAGAGCTCGGGCGAGCCCGCGGTGCGGGTGCGGGGGCTCGAGGAACTGCTCAGTGAGGAAGACCAGGAAGGGGCCGCCCCGCTGGTCCGCCCGCCGGAAGACGACCTGTTCCGCTAGGCCGCGGCCTTCGCCCGCGCCCGCTCCTCGAAGCGGCCGCGTGCTTCCTCGACGTGCTTCCCGTGCGCCACCGACCACGCGCCCAGCGCGCGCAGCGGGCCGGCCAGCGTGGCGCCGAGCGGCGTCAGCGCGTACTCGACCCGCGGCGGGACCTCCGGGTGCACGCGGCGCCCGACCAGGCCGTCGCGCTCCATCGCGCGCAGCGTCTGGGTCAGCACCTTCTCCGAGATCGGCTCGAGGTCGGCGAGGAGCTGGTGGTAGCGGCGGGTGCCGTCGCCCAGCGCGAGCAGGACGTCGACGGCCCACTTGGACGAGAGGAGCCCGAGCGACTCGTGGATCAGGCGTGCCGTGCGGGCGCGCTCGGCGCCGCGCCGCGGGATCCTGTCTCTGACCGCCGTGACCGCCATCTCAGTGCTTCCCGGGCGGAGCCGGTGTGAGGGAGGGAGTGACGGGGGCGCGGCAGTCTTGTGCATCGAGGCAGGGTTCCTTCTTCGTCGGAGGCAGCGGTTCATCAGGGATATGGCGAACCATGAATTTGTTGGTCGGAGGCTGGACCTCCAGCGAGATCGGTTGGGGTGGCGGCGGGAAGAGTCCGTCGGAGGGAGAGAGGTCCGCGGCGGCGACGGCCAGCGCGAACGGCACGGCCAGCGTCACGGCGCCGATGAAGTTCGCCATCGCCTGCCGGCGCTGGCGGCGGCGCAGGGTCTCCCCCGCCGCCGCCTCGAGGTAGAGGCCGAGGCGGGCGAGGTCGTCGGGCAGCTCACGCTTCATTGCCACCCAGCTCCATGGTCAGGGTGCGCAGCGCCCGCGAGACCCGCAGCCGCGCCGCGTTCTGGGAGCAGCCGAGCTTCGCCGACACCTCGTCGTAGGAGAGCTGCTGGACGACCCGCAGCTCCAGCGCCGCGCGCTGCTCGAAGGGCAGGCCGGAGACCGCGGTGTGCAGCGCCGGGCCCAGCGAGGACGCCGCGATGCGGTCGTCGACCCGCTCGTACTCCTCGCTCTCCGCGAAGGCCAGCGGCAGGCCGAGCCGCTCGCGCGCCTGCGTCTCGATGCGGTTGTGCTTGTGGTACTGCCGCAGCAGGTTGCGGGCGATCCCGAACAGCCAGGGAGCACCCGAGCCGTCCGCCTCGTCGCGGAAGCGCTTCAACGACCGCCAGGCCTGCGCGAACGTCTCGGCGGTCAGGTCGAGGGCGGCGGTCTCGGACCGCGTTTGGCGTTGGAACCAGGATCGCATCCACACGGCGTAGCGGTCGTAGAACTCGCGAAACGCCTGCGGGTCCGTCCTGGCTGCGGCTAGCAGCTCGGCGTCGGTTTGTGGCACGAAGGTGGGCTTCTTTCCAGAAGGTGCGCTCACCCAATGATGATCTCAGCGACAAAAACATGTCTAAGAAAGTCAGGACCAGGCGCGTTCGCCCGCTCTTTCCGACTTAATGACGCTGCGTCGGCGGGTGTGTCAGTTGAGTTCGCGTTCGAACACGCGCTCGAGCTTCAGCTCGGGCTCCGAGTCGTCGCGATCGGGCCCGACGGTCTTCTCGAGCACCATCCGCGCCTTCCGCCCCTCGAGCTCGAGCATCGCCACCTGGTTGTCGAACCAGGGCTCGTCGTGGGCGTAGCGCCAGCGCACGCTCGGGGCCTCGACACCCGCCGAGTCCGCCAGCGCCCGCATCAGCCGTGAGGCCACCTCGGAGGCCATGAAGCGCATGACGGTGCGCTCCTTGTTGTCGAGTGGGTTCCGGAACGGCGAGCACGTCGCCTGCCACGCGGAAGCGCTCATGCCGGTGCCGGGCGGGAAGCCGACCTCGGCGAGGTAGGCGTGGTGCACGTCGCCCGACAGCGCCACGATCGTGGCGGGCGCCTCGCCGCGCTCGCCGGTGCCGACCGCGCGCACGATCCCCATCATCCGCTCGAGCGACTCGCCGAACGCCGCCCAGTGCTCGAGGTCGAGCGCCTGCCGCAGCTTCTCGCCGAACACGGCGGCCGCCGGCCCCCAGGCGCCCTCGCAGACCGCCTCGTTCCACGCCTCGAGGTAGTGCATCCCGGGCGCGAGCAGCAGCGGCAACGACGTGCCGATCAGGAGGTGGTCGCAGTCGCCGACCGCGTGCTCCTCGATCCAGCGCCACTCGTCCTCGTCGACCATGCTGCGCTCGCCCGGGTCGAGCACCCGCCCGGCGCGCGAGTCGACCATCACCAGCCGCGCCGGGCCGATGTCGCGGCAGTAGCTCCAGCGCGTGCCCTCGACCTCGCGGTCGGCCTTGAAGACGTAGTCGCGCAGGATGTCGCCGGCGTCGTCGGCTTCACGCACGCGCGCGTAGAGATCCATGTCGGCCAGCTCGCTCGGCGACAGGTTGCCGAGGTGCTGGTAGAGCCAGTAGCTCATGAAGCCGCCGACGATCCGCTCGTCCCACCAGCCCTGAGAGCGGATGTCGGTGACCCAGGTCTTCGACGTGTTCCAGTCGTCGTGGACGTCGTGGTCGTCGAAGATCATCGAGCTCGGCACCGTGGAGAGCAGCCAGCGCATGTAGGGCTCGCCCCACGACTCCCAGTACAGGCGCGTGTACTCCTCGAAGTCGGCGACCGTCTCCCCCGGCGGCACCTCGGGGTCGCGCCGCGAGCGGATGAAGTCGCGCACGCCGGGCGAGACCTCGTCGGCGTAGACCTGGTCGCCGAGCAGGATCAGCGCCTCCGGCCACTCGGTCGGGTGCTGCTTGGCCATCCGCTGGGCGAGCGCTCGCAGCGCGTCGACCTCGCGCCCGTCGGGGTGCTCGTCCTTCGGCAGCGAGTGCGGCGGCTCGTGCGGCGCGCACACGCGGCAGGAGCCGAACACGATCCGCGTCGGCTGGTCGGGGTCGTGGGTGCGGACGACGCTGGGCGGATACTCGCTGTCCGGCAGCGGCCACACCGTCTTGCCGTCGAGCGCCACCTCGTAGGGCGTGATCGTGCCGGGCTCGAGCCCCTCGCAGACGACGAGCGCGTAGTGGTGCCCCTCGACGCAGAACGTCTTCGACTCGCAGTTGAGGACCGAGACCGTGCACGGCCCGTCGGTCTCGACCCAGATGAGCGCCTGTGTCTCCCCGGCGTAGCGGAGAGCGGGACCGAGGATGAGCTCTGTCACGCGGCAGCCGCGAGCTCGTAGCGCGCGCGGATGTCGTAGAGCGTGGTGCGCTCGGCCGCGGGGCGCCCCGCCGCGTGCGCCGCCCCGATCAGGTCCGACGGTTCGAGGCGAACCCCGTGGTACGAGCCGGCCATGCGCGAGATCGACTCCTCCATCAGCGTTCCGCCGAGGTCGTTGACGCCCCAGCGGAGCGCCTCGGTGGCGGCGTCGAGGCCCATCTTCACCCAGCTGGCCTGCAGGCTCGGGACGCTGCGGCCCAGCGCGAGCCGGAAGGCCGCGGTGTGCTTGAGGTTCTCCTCGCGCGAGATCTCCTCGATCCCGTGCGTGCGGCCGAGCAGCGTGTGGAACGGGATGAAGGAGAGCGGCACGAACTCGGTGAAGCCGCCGGTCCGCGCCTGCAGCTCGCGCACCACGCGCATGTGCTCGGCGAGCTCGTCGGGCTCCTCGATGTGGCCGAACATGACGGTCACGGTGGAGCGCAGCCCTTCGAGGTGGCTCGCCTCGATGATCTCGACCCAGCGCGCGACCGGCAGCTTGTTGGGGCTGATGCGCTCGCGCACGCCGTCGTGGAGCACCTCGGCGGCGGTGCCGGGTGTCGAGTCGAGCCCGGCCTCGCGCAGCCGGGCGAACACCGCGCGCGGGGAGAGCCCGGAGACGTCGCACATGTGCGAGATCTCCATCGGGCTGTAGGCGTGCATGTGGATGTCGGGCGCGAGCTCCTTGGCGTAGCGGAGCCAGCCCTCGTAGTCCTCCAGCCCCCAGTCCGGGTGGATGCCCGACTGCATGCAGATCTCGGTGGCGCCGAAGTCGAGCGCGTCCTGGACCCGCGTGGCGAACTCCTCGCGGCTGTGCTCGTACGCGTCGGGCGAGCGCTTGCCCTGCCCGAAGCCGCAGAACGCGCAGCCGACCACGCAGACGTTGGAGACGTTGATGTTGCGGTTGACGACGAACGTCACCGTGTCGCCCGCCAGCTCGGCCCGCAGCTCGTCGGCGGCGGCGCGCATGTCCTCGATCGCCTCCGGCCGCGTCTCGGCGAACATCGCGGTCATCTCGTCGCGGCTGAGCAGCATGCCGGCGCGGGCGCGCTCGATCGTGGCCGGGTGGAGATCGGGCCGCGGACCGGCGCGGCGACCGGAGCCACGGCGCGGGATGAAGCTCCAGTACTTCGTCTTGATCACGTCGAGCACGCCCTGGGCGATCCACCCGGGGTCGATGTACTCGCCGTAGACGCACAGCCGCTCGGTCAGCGCGACGCCGTCCTGCGCGAGCCGCTTGCGGACCTTGTGCGGTGACGGGAACGGGTGCTCGGGCGAGATGTGGTCGCCGTTGGCGGACAGCCCGCCGAGGTCGGTCGCTCCCGCCGCGACGAGCTCCGGCCACCAGTCGGCGAGGTTGGGCGGCACCTGGATGCCGACGCCGGGCAGGATCCGCTTCGCCTCGGCGATCAGGCGCTCCATGTCGTCGAGGCTCACCGGCGACGCCCACTTCGGGAGCTCGAGCTGCGGCCCGTGGCCGATCCCGGTGCGCCAGTACTCCTTCGACGCCTCCTCGGCGATCTCGGCCGGCTCCTGCCCGTAGTAGCTCTGGTGCGGGACGAAGTTCTGGAGGATGACCTCCTGGATGTGGTCGAACCCCGCGAGCGCCTCGAGCGCGGCGATCCGCTCCTCCTCGGTCTCGCCGATCCCCACCAGGATCCCGCTCGTGAACGGGATCTTCAGCTCACCGGCGGCGCGGATCGTCTCCAGGCGCTTCTCCGGGTGCTTGGTCGGGGAGCCCTGGTGGGCGACCAGGTCGGGGTTGATCGACTCCAGCATCAGCCCCTGCGAGGCGGTCACCTCGCGCAGGCGCGCCAGGTCCTCCTTCGACAGGACGCCGAGGTTGGTATGCGGGAGCAACCCGCGCTCGAGCGCCCGCTCGCAGACCCAGGCGACGTAGGCCGTGAAGTCGGCGTGGCCGAGCTCGGCGAGCTTGGCGGCGACCTTCGGGTGGTGGTCGGGCGCCTCGCCGGTCAGGACCAGCAGCTCCTTGACGTTGCGGCGCGCCGCGCCGTCGAGGATCCGCTCGACCTCGTCGGGCTCGTGCAGGTGCGGCTGGTGCGTCGCGAACGCGCAGTACTTGCAGTAGCACCGGCAGGTCCTGGAGAGCGACAGCGTGAGGTTGCGCGAGAAAGTGACCCGTCGGCGCATCCGGCCCCATCGTACGCTGCGCGGGTGCGCTCGTGGCTCCTGCTCCTCGCGCTGGCCCTCTTCCTCGGCGGCTGCGGCGGCGGCGGGGAGAACGAGCGACCCAACGAGGCGGCCACGCTGCTGCTCGACTTCACGCCCAACGCGGTCCACGCGGGGATCTACGTCGCCATCGACCGCGGCTTCGACACCGCCGAGGGCGTCCAGCTCGAGATCCGCAAGCCGGGCGCCTCGACCGACGCGCTGAAGCTGCTGCAGAGCGGGGCGGCCGACATGGCGATCCTCGACATCCACGACCTCGGGCTGGCGCGCGAGAAGGGGCGCGACCTCGTCGGCGTCATGGCGTTCGTGCAGTCGCCGCTGGCGGCCGTGCTCGCGCAGCCCGGCATCCGCACGCCCCGCGATCTCGAGGGCCAGCGCGCGGGCGTGAGCGGGCTGCCCTCCGACGTGGCGGTGCTGCGTTCGGTGGTGCGGGGCGCGGGCGGCGACCCCGCGCGGGTCAAGCAGGTGACGATCGGCTTCCAGGCGGTCAAGGCGCTGCTGGCCAAGCGGGTCGCGGGCGCGACCGCGTTCTGGAACGTCGAGGGCGTGGCGCTGAAGGCAGCGCGGCCGGGGATGCGCGAGTTCCGCGTCGACGACTACGGCTCGCCCTCCTACCCGGAGCTCGTCCTCACCGTCACGCGCAAGACGCTCGACGAGAAGCCGGAGGTGGTGAAGGCGACGATCCGCGCGCTGCAGCGCGGCTACAGCGAGGTCCAGGACGACCCGGAGAGCGCCGTGTCGACGATGACGGAGCGCGAGCCGGACCTCGACCGCGCCGCTCTGTCAGCCCAGCTCGACGCGGTCGCCCCGGAGTTCACCGCCGGCGCCGACGAGTTCGGCCAGCTGCGGCCGGCGGTGCTGCGGGCGTGGGCGGCGTGGGACCTGAAGTTCGGGATCCTGCACAAGCCGCTCGACGTGCGCCATGCCTTCGACACGACGCTCGTCGAGAAGCCGAAGCGCAACGACTAGGCCGCGGAGTCCCAGGCCTGCGCGGTGAGCTGGCGCACGATCGCGCCGTCGCGCAGCTGCGCGGTGGCGACGCAGACGACGAGCGTCCCGTCCGGGTAGGCGCAGCGGACCGAGAAGCCCGCGTTGTCCCCGCTGATCGCGACGGTGTCGACCTCGTGGGTCATGTCGCGGGCGAAGACGTCGTCGAAGTAGGCGCGGATCGCCTCGCGGCCCTCGACCTTCAGCGGCCGGCTCGGGGTGGTCTGCGCGTCCGCGACCTCGATGGTCGCGTCGTCGGCGTACAGCGACGTCAGGGTCTCGGCGTCGCGGTCGGAGAAGGCGCGCCGCAGGGCCGCGCCGTCCAGCGTGTGGGTGTGGAGTGAGGTCATGGGCGGACCGTCGCAGCGGCCCGTCACCGCCCCGTCAACCGAGCGTCAATCCCGGCTGATGGTCGATTCCGCGGCCTCCGTGCCCGGATGTGCGTGCCCCGTGGATGCAGGGTCGTGCACGCCGAAGGGGCGCAGTGGCAGAGCCACGGGCCCCTTCTGGTGGGTGCGGCCCTGCGCCGAGGGGCGCGTGCAGGCGGGTGCGGTGGTCGTGGAATCGGCCATCTCATAGGCTTGCCGCCCATGCTGCGCGTGCGACTCCTCGGCGAGTTGCAGGCCGAGGCCGACGGCGAGCCGGTCGCCATGCCTCCCGGTCGCCGCGCGTGGGCGCTGCTGGCGTGGCTCGCGCTGCACCCGGGCGAGCACGCGCGCGGGTCGGTGGCCGCGCGCTTCTGGCCCGACGTGCTCGACTCGAGCGCCCGCGCCTCGCTGCGCAGCGCGCTGTGGGAGCTGCGGCGCGCGCTGGGCGGCGACGAGGCATTGGTCGCCGGCCGCGACCGGATCGCGCTGCGCTCCGAGACGGATCTGGCCGCGTTCGACGCGTTCGTGGCGGCGGGTCGGCTAGAGGAGGCGGTCGCGCTGCACCGCGGGCCGCTGCTGGCCGACCTCGACGACGACTGGGTGCTGGAGGCGCGCGACGAGCACGCCGAGCGGCTCGGGGCGGCGCTCGCGCGGCTCGCCGCGGCGGCCGACCGGCCGGCGGACGCCGTCGGCTGGGCCCGCCGCCGGCTCGCGCTCGACCCGCTCGACGAGGACGCCGCCCGCGACCTCATGCGCCGGCTCGCCGACGCCGGCGACCGCCCGGGAGCGCTCGCCGCCTACGACCGCCTCTCCGACCGCCTCCGGAGCGCGCTCGGCCTGGCGCCGTCGGCGGAGACCCGCGCGCTGGCCGCGGAGGTGCGCGCGGAGGGGGCCGCCGGCCCGGCCGCGGCCGAAAGACCTCCCGCGGCCGAGGGCCCGCTTCTCATCGGCCGGGACCATGACCTCGCGGCCCTCATCGAGCTGTGGGGCGCGGTCCGGGGCGGATCGGGCGGGGTCGCGATCATCGGCGGTGAGGCCGGCATCGGGAAGACGCGGCTGGCGCTCGAGCTGGTCGGCCGTGCCCGTGCGGACCGGGCGCGCTCGGCCCGCTGCACCGCCGCCGACCTCGGCGGCGGGCCGCCGTTCGGGCCGTGGGTGGAGCTGCTGGCCGGGCTGGCGCGTGAGCTCGACCCTCCGCCCGCCGAGGCCGGCTGGCCGGAGGAGCTCGCGCGGCTGGCGCCTTCGCTGCCGTTGCGGCTCGGGCGGGCGCGGGTCGCGCCGCCGGAGGTGCCACCCGAGCTCGCCCGCGCGCGGCTGTTCGAGGCGGCGGTCGAGCTCGCCGAGCACGCGACCGCCGACCGGCCGCTCGTGCTGCTGTTCGACGACGTCCACCTCGCGGACGCGCCGACGCTCGAGCTGATCGCCTACCTCGCGCGGCGGATCGAGCGGCTGCCGCTGTTGCTCGTCCTGACGCGCCGCATGACCCCGCGGCGCGACGCGGTCGACGCGCTCGCCCACGCCGCCCGCGGCCGCGGCGTGGCGGTGCGGGAGATCGCGCTCGAGCCGCTCGGCCGCCGGGAGCTCGAGGCGCTCGTCGGCGAGGTCGCGGCGCTCGCGGCGCCGCAGCGCGAGCGCGTCGTCGCCGCCGCCGACGGCAACCCGCTGCTCGCGCTCGAGAGCGCGCGCGCCGCCGGGCGCGGGGAGCACACGCCGCCGGCCTCACTTCGCGGCCTCGTGCGCGCCTCGATCGCCACGCTTGACGAGCCCGCGCGCCGTGCCGCCGAGCTCGCCGCCGTCGCCGGCCGGCCGCTCGACCGCGTCGAGCTCGCCGCGCTGGCCCCGCCCGAAGCCGTGCTCGCCGCCCTCGACTGCGGCCTCTTCCGCAGCGCGGAGGGGCGCTTCGGCTTCCGCCACGACCTGCTCCGCGAGGCCGCGCTCGCCGACCTCGACGACACCCGCCGCGCGCTCCTCCACGAGGCGCTCGCCGCCGCCCCCGGCGTGCGCGCCGCCGAGGCCGCCCGCCATCTGCGGCTCGCGGGCCGCGACGACCTCGCGGTCGAGCGCCTGATCCAGGCCGCGGCCGACGCCGCGCAGGCGACGGCGCTGGTCGAGGCGGTCGCGTACCTGGAGGAAGCGATCGAGCTGCGGCCGGACGACCCGCGGATCCACGTCGAGCTCGCCGGCACGCTCGCCCAGCTCGGCCGCCGCGATCCCGCGATGGCGGAGATCGACGCGGCGCTGCGGCTGCTGCGCCCCGAGGACGTCGAGACCCGCGTGCAGACACACCTCAGCGCCTCCCTGTGGTTCCGCAGCGCGCTCTGCGACCCGACGCGCGCCCTGCGCTCCGCCCAGGCCGGGCTCGACGCCTACGACGCCGGCCGTCTCGACGACTCCGAGCTGCGCGGCGAGATGCTGCTGATCCGCGCCTGGAGCGAGGTCGTGATCGACGGCGCCGGTGCCGCCGACGCCACCCTCGCCGAGCTCGACGCGCTCGATCTCGACGATCAAGCGCCGTCGCTGCGCCGCCATTACCTGGACACGGTGATCGGGTTCAACGCGCTCGCCGAGGGGCACATGGAGGAGGCCGAGGCGATGCTCGCCGCCTCCGGCGAGGCGGGCGAGCGCGCCCAGCGCGCCGACCTCGCCTACGGCGGCTGGTCCAACGCTGCCTGCGTCGCATCGGCCGCGGGCCGCCACGAGCGCGCGCTGGAGCTCGCGCGGCGGGGCGCGGCGAGCGCGCGCGGCATCCCCACCGTCGAGTTCCAGATGGCCGGGATGCTGGCCTACACGCTCGCGCGGCTCGGTCGCCACGACGAGGCGCGCGCCGCCGCCGATCGCCAGGCCGAGGCGGCCGAGCGGCTCGCCTCGCCGTCGCTCGCGCTCGTCGCCGCCCACGACGGCGGCCTGTTCGCGCTGATGGCCGGCGACTACGAGCGCGCCGCCGAGCTGCTCGGCCGCGCGCTCGAGGGCGATCCGCCGGTGCAGCGGGCCGAGGCGCGGCTGCGGCGCGCCGAGGCGCTCGCCCGGCTGGGCCGCCCCGATGAGGCCGACGCCGAGATCCGCACCGCCGCGCTCGAGCCGATCCGCGCGGCGCATCGCCCCGGCGTGCTCGTCGCCCGGATGGCGTTCGCGCAGGCGCTGAGCGCGCGGGCGAGGGGCGACGACGCGCTGGCCGAGCGTCGTCTGGCCGAGGCCGAGGCGCAGTGGCGTCGGCTCGCCGGCGAGGACGACGCGTCGCGCGAGCACCTGGCCTCGCTCGTCGACCTCGGGCGCCCGCCGGTCACGGGCGTCGTGGACCCCGCCGCCGAGCTCGAGCGCGTGGCGGAGGAGGCGCATGCCCGCGTTCGATGACAGCGCGACGGCCGCGGCGCCGGTCGAGGAGGTCTGGAAGCTGCTCTACGACCCCGCCCGCATGGTCGAGTGGTGGGAGGGCATCGAGCGCGTCGACCCGACCGGGGACGGCGAGATCACGATCTATCCCAAGGGCTACCCGGACTTCCCGATGCCGCAGGAGCTGCGGACCGCGTCCGACGGCCGCGGCCTGACCATCTCGTGCCTCGTCAGCTACCTCGTCTTCGAGTGGCGGCTCGAGCCGCTCGAGGACGGCACCCGCATCAGCGTGCACGTCGAGATCCCCGAGGAGGAGGCGCACCGCCTCGAGGCGCAGCGCGCGGGGGTGGGCGCGTCCCTGCGCTCACTCGCCGCGCTGGCCGCCGCTACGGCCTGACCTCGAGGATCAGGTTGAACGGCGTCTCCGCCGCCCGCCACACGCGGCTGAAGCCGCCCTCGCGCAGCACCTCGGTGAGGCGCTGCTCGCCGGCCTGGGCGCCGAGCGCGAGCCCGACCTCCTGGCTCAGCGAGGCGGGCGTGCAGAGCATCGTCGAGCCCGCGTAGAACACGCGCCCGACCGGGTTGAGGTTGTCCTCGATCGCGTCGCCGGCCATCGGCTCGACCACGAGCCAGGTGCCGTCGTCGGCGAGCTGGGAGCGGACGTGGCGCGCGGCGCCGACCGGGTCGCCCATGTCGTGCAGCGCGTCGAACACGCACACGAGGTCGTACGGGCCGCCGCTCAGCGCCTTCGCCGCCGACGCCTCGAACGTGACCCGGTCGGCCACCCCGGCGCGCTCGGCGGCGCGGCGGGCGGCCTCGATCGAGCCCTCGTGGTAGTCGGTGCCGACGAAGGTCGAGTTCGGGTACGCCTGCGCCATCAGGATCGTCGAGGCGCCGTGCCCGCAGCCGATGTCGGCCACGTGCGCGCCGGCCTCCAGCTTCTCGACCACGCCGTCGAGTGACGGCAGCCACGACTCGACCAGGTTGGCGAGGTAGCCCGGGCGGAAGAAGCGCTCGGTGCCCTCGAACAGGTCGTGGTCATGCTCGTGCCAGCCGAAGCCCTCGCCGCTGCGGAAGCGCTCGGTGATGTGCGGCTCGTCCTTGACGATCGCCGCGATCAGCTGGAACGCGCCCGGGATGAAGGCCGGGCTGTCGTCGTGCGCGAGCGCGAGCTCCTGCTCGGGCGGGAGCCGGAACGTGCCGCTCCCCGCGTCGTACTCGACGTACCCGCTCGCCGCCTGCTGGCACAGCCATTCGCGCAGGTAGCGCTCGCGGCAGCCGGTGCGCTCGGCGAGCTCGGCCGGCGTGAGCGGATCGCCGCCGGCCATCGCCTTGTAGAGGCCCAGCTTGTCGCCGATGACCACGAGCGGCGCCGTCGCCGCCGCGCCCATGTCCTGCACGAACTGCCCCATGAACTGCTCGAGCTTCTGCTCGTCGATCGTTGGCGTCGCCGCCATGAGAGCCCCCTTCGTGGTTGACGCGGCGAGGCTGCCGGCCCGCCGTCAATGCTCCGTCAAGCGGCCGTCATTCCGGTTAGTGTCGGGCGGTGCCCGAGACGGTCGTGATCGGGGCAGGCCCGGCCGGGCTCGCGGTGAGCCACGAGCTCGAGCAGCGGGGTGTGGAGCACGTCGTGCTCGAGCGCGGCAAGGTCGGCCAGCGCTGGCGCGCGCGCTGGGAGTCGTTCTGCCTCGTGACGCCGAACTGGACCGTGCGGCTGCCGGGCGCGCCCTACGACGGCGACGACCCCGACGGCTACATGCCGCGCGACGACGTGGTCGACCACCTCGAGCGCTGGTCGGAGCGCCTCGGCGCACCGATCCACGTGGGCGTCGACGTGCATGGGCTCGCCCGCGAGCCGCACGGCGGCTTCCGCCTCGACACGTCGGATGGCGAGCTGTCGGCCCGCACCGTGGTGATCTGCAGCGGCGCGTACCAGCGGCCGCACCGCACGCCGCTCGCGGACGCGCTGCCGCGGCGGGTGACGGTGCTCGACGCCGACGGCTACACCGCCCCGGGCGACCTCCCGCCGGGGCGGGTGCTGGTGATCGGCAGCGGCCAGACCGGCTGCCAGCTCGCGGAGGAGCTCCGCGGGGCCGGGCGCGAGGTCTTCCTCGCGTGCGGGCGCGCGATATGGCTGGCACGGCAGATGGGCGGCCGCGACCTCCTCTGGTGGGCGCTGGAGACCGGCTTCCTCGACGCCCCTGTGGAGTCGTTGCCGAGCCCGGCCGCCCGCTTCGCCGCCAACATCAGCGCCACGGGCCGCCACGGCGCCGACCACGACCTGACCCTGCGCACGCTGCACGCGATGGGCGCGCGGCTGCTCGGCCACCTCGAGGCGTGCCCGCCCCGACTACGCCCGCTGGGTCGACGTGCGGGGCGCGTTCGACGCTTTCGGCTTCCGCTTCACGAGGCCGGCCAGTCGACCGCCGCGCCCGGGCTGTGGTTCGCCGGCGTGCACTTCCTGCGGTGGCGCCGCTCGGCGCTGCTGTGCGGGGTCGGCGACGACGCCGCGATTCGCCGGCGGGGTCGCCGCTAGTCGCCGGACTCGATGACGCCGAGGATCTCGCGCACGCGGCACACGAGCAGGCGCTCGTCCTCGATCTCGACCCACACGCCGGCCGAGCGCGGGAAGACGACGTGGTCGCCGGGCTTGACCGGCATCTTGAAATCGGGCAGCTCGGGCGGGCCGCCGCCGGCGGCAAGGACGATGCCCTCGTTGGGCGGGACGTCGCTCGTCCCCTCGGGCACGAGCAGGCCGGAGCGGCGCATGCGGTCGGGCTCGAGCTCCTTGATGACCACCTGGTCGAAGAGCGGGCGCAGGGCGTCAGGCACCGGCCAGCCGCTCCACGAGCTGCGGGCCCTCGCGCGCCATGCGCGAGCGCGGGACGACGAGGTCGAAGCCGGCGGCGTCGGCGCGGCGCTTGGTGTCGGCGTCGACGTGCGAGTAGACGCCGAGCGTGCGCGTGTCGCCCAGCTCGCCGCCGGAGCGCAGCGCCTCGACCACCGCGACGCCGTCGAAGCCCGGGCTGGCGAGGTCGACGATCAGCACCGCGGCGCCGTCGGGGTTGACGGCGGCGGCGTCGCCGGTCAGCCGCGCCTCGTGGCCCGCCGCGCGGAGCATGCCGAGGACGTTCGAGCCCAGCAGCAGGTCGTCGAACAGGGCGACGACCGTGGTCAGTGGGTCCTCCGGTGGGTCCGCACGTGCTCGGGCGGGATGCAGGCGGATGCCTGGCGAGGACGCAGGGAGGGTGCCAGGGCGGAGCCCTTGCACCGACCGAGGACATGGCCAGGCGCCGGCTGCGCCCGTCCGCGTGCGTGGGGATCCGCCGGAGGGCCCACTACTGCTGGCGGATGCGCCGGAACTCCTGGCGTACCGACTCCGGCCGCCCCCACATCTGCGTCGTCTCGACGCGGCCGGTGCGGTAGTCGCGGAGCTTCAGCTCGCCGCGGATGCCCATCTCGTCGAGCAGCCTGAGCGTGCCGTGGACCGCGGGCGCGGCGGCGGCGTGACCGAACTGGTGGGCGACGAGCAGGCGCCAGTGCCAGTCGTGGTTGGAGTACGGCTGGCCGTTGACCTGGGCGATCGTCGTCGCGGCGTCGACGTAGCGGTCCTCCTCGACGCGCAGGTCGAGCTCCATGTCCGTCCAATCGGACGGCAATGCATCCACGATCTCCTGGAACTCGTCGGCGAGCGGCATGATTCGAGCGTGGAGTCTGGCAAATCGGGCGACGATCCCCTCGCTCCTGCCCGCGGGCAGAGCCTGGACGGGCTGCTGGAGCTGCTCGAGCAGCTCGAGGGCGCGGAGGAGGCGGCGGTAACCCGCTCCGCGCTGGCCGCCGGCGTGCCGGAGGCGATGGTGCTCGACGAGCTGCAGCGCGAGGTCGAGCGGCGGCTGATGCGCACGCGGCAGTTCTACGATGAATGGACGTGAGCACGGTCACCGACAGCCTCGCGGCCGACTACCGGACGCTGACCGAGCAGGTCGGCCTGGTCGACCGCTCCGAACGCGGCAAGCTCGCGCTGACCGGCGGTGAGGCGAAGGAGTTCCTGCACGGCCAGGTCTCGCAGGACATCGAGTCGCTGACGCCGGGGCACGGCGCCTACGCGGCCTTCCTCACCCACAAGGGCAAGATGCTCGGCGACCTGCGCGTGCTCGACCTCGGCGACGAGCTGTGGCTCGACACCGAGCGGGTGGCGCTCCAGGAGCTGTTCAACATGATCCGGCGCTACAAGCTGGGCCGCGACGTCGAGCTGCACAAGCGGACGCTGGAGCGCTCGCTGCTGTCGCTGGTCGGGCCCGGCGCGCGCGACGTGCTGCAGGTCGGCCAGGCCGAGCACGACAACGCGCGGACGGAGCTGGGCATCGCCGTCGCCACCGACGTGGGCGTCGACCTGATCTGCGACGCGGAGCGCACCGACGAGGTCAAGGCGGCGCTCGGCGTGCCGGAGGTCGGCGAGGCCGTGGCGGAGATCGTGCGCGTCGAGCATGGGCGGCCGCGCTTCGGCATCGAGCTCGACGACTCCGTGATCCCCCAGGAGGCCGGCCTCAACGAGCGCGCCGTCTCGTTCACCAAGGGCTGCTACGTCGGGCAGGAGACGGTCGCGCGCCTCCACTACCGCGGCAAGCCCAACCGCCACCTGCGCGGTCTGCGGCTCACCGAGCCGGTGGCCACCGGCGAGCCGCTGCGGCTCGGCGAGCGCGAGGTCGGCCGCGTCGGGACCTCCGTGGTCTCCCCCGCCCACGGCCCGATCGCGCTGGCGCTGGTGCGGCGCGAGGCCGCGCCCGGCGACACCGTGGCCGCCGGCGAGGCGACCGCCGCCATCGTCGAGCTCCCCTTCTAGGGGTCAGACCCCTTGAGGGCGGTTGAGCCTTCTAGGGGTCAGACCCCTTGAGGGCGGTTGAGGGTTGCCTATTTCGGCGGCAGCGAGGCCGCGCGTGCCGCGCCGACGTCGACCCACCGCGCGAGGGCGTCGTCGTCCTCCACGCCCTCCGGCTCGATGACCACGAACCCCTTCATCGGCTTGCGGCCCGGGCGGCCGAACTCGTGCACGTGCGGCTCGCGGATGGCCGCGGCGACCTCGTCGGGCTCCATCCGGACCATGAGCGCATCGGTGCTCATCACGCCGACCGCCATGTTGCCGCCCACCATCCATCCCACGCCGCCGAACATCTTTCGTTCGACCACATCCGGGCGCGCTGCCATCAGCTCTCGCACGCGCCCCGCCAGTCGCTCGTCGTACGCCATAGCGCAACTCTAAGCCGAGGAGTAGCCTCGCGACGATGGCTACTTACCAGGCACGTGTGCTGGTGATCGCCAACCAGACGGCCGGCTCTCCCGAGCTCGTGGCCGCGCTGCAGGCGCGCCAGCAGAAGGGGCCCGTGGCCCCGACGCTATTGATGCCGGCGGTCCGGAACGGCTTCGCCGGCAAGGAGGAGACGCGCGAGCGGCTCGAGCGCGTCGTCGCGCAGTGGCGCGAGGCGGGGCTCCCCGCCGAAGGCGTCGTCGGCGACCCGGACCCCGCGGTCGCGGTGCAGGAGACGTGGGACCCGCGCAACTTCGACGAGGTGGTCGTCTCGACGCTATCCGGCAGCACGTCGAAGTGGCTGCAGTCCGATCTCCCCCACCGCGTCCAGCAGATCACCGGCTGCGTCGTGCAGCACGTCGAGGCGGGCAGGAAGCGCGAGCCGAACTACGGCCCGGTGCCCGAGAAGCCCGACCGCGACGCGCTCGGGCTGTTCAGGCTGCACGCACAGAAGGACCGCTGAGCCGCTCCGCGACGACGCCCGGGTCCGTCCCGGGCGTCAGCTCGTGCACGCGCGCCTCGTGCGCCGCGAGCCACAGGCCGACGATCCGCGCCTCGGCGATCTCGTCCGGCCGCAGCCAGCCGCCGAGCTCCGGCCGCGGGGCGGCGCGCAGGGCATCGGCGGTGCGGGCGGCGAGCTCGTCGGGATCCTCCGGCAGCGCGCCCCAGTCGACGACGCGGCCGCCGACGATCCAGAACGCGTCGCGCCGGGTCGCGTCGGTCGGGTGCGCCGCGAGCACGAGCCGCGAGCCGGCGTGGATCGCGCGCATGACGCCGCCGAGCCGCTCGATCAGCTTCCGCAGCCGGGCGTGGCGGCGCCGCAGCCAGGCGGCGCGCTCGAAGCGCTGCTCGGCCGCCGCCGTGCGCATCTGGCCGTCGATGTGGGCGAGCAGCGAGGCGCCGCCATCCTCGCCCTGGAAGAGCCCGAGCGCGGCGTCGAGCCGCTCGCGGTAGAGGTTCGGGTCGAGGTCGCGCAGGCACGGCGAGAGGCAGCGGCCCATCTGCCCGTAGGCCGACGGATGGTCGCGCCGCGGCAGCTTGCGCCCGCAGTGGCGCAGGGAGAACAGCGAGTTGAGCTGCTCGACGAGCTCCGCCGCCGCGGCCTGCCCGCGCAGCGGCCCGATCGTGACGCTGTGGCCGGGGGCCGGCTCGCGCGCGACCTCGAGGATCGGGAACGGGATGTCGAGCCGGCAGCGTAGGTAGACGTAGCCGTCGGGCGTCTTCTTGAGCTTCTTGTTGCCCGGCGGCTTGAGCGCCTTGATGAGCCGATTCTCGAGCACGAGCGCTCCGAGCTCCGAGTGCGTGGGTTGGTAGTCCACGTGCTCGGCGTCGCCCGTCCACTCCCCCGGTGTCGTGAAGTGCGATCGCGCGCGCGTGCGAAGGCACACCGATTTGCCGACGTACAGCGGGCGCCCGTCGGCGTCGCGGAACACGTAGACGCCCGGGTCCTTCGGGAGCTGCGACATGTCGGGGCGGAGGTGGACGGGGCGGCGCTCGGGCTTGACCTTCGGCTTGCGCGCCGCGCGCTTCGGCCGCAGCAGCGCGAGCGCGTCGCCGATCGTCCCCGCGTGCGCGCACAGCTTCGGGAACAGCGCGCAGAACACGCGCGCGCACGTCTCCGCGTCGGGCAGAGCGCGGTGCACGGCGGCGACCTCGATCCCGAGCGCGTCGGCCAGCGCGGCCAGCCCGCGGCGGCGCTGCAGCGGCGCGAGCCGGCGCGCGAGCGCGACCGTGCACAGCACCGGCGGCTCCGGCCACTCCAGCCCGGCGCGCTCGAACGCCTGCTGCAGCACGCGGGTGTCGAAGCGCGCGTTGTGCGCGACGAGCACGCGGCCCTTCAGCTGCTCGGCGAACGCCGGGAGGACCTGGGTGGGCGGCGGCGCGGCGTCGACCATCGCCTGCGAGATGCCGGTGAAGCGCTGGATGCCGCGGCCGAGCGGCCGCTCGACGCCGACCAGCGACCCCCAGCGCTGGTGGAGCTCGCCGCCGCCGACGAGCACGGCGCCGACCTCGGTCAGCTCGCACGCGTCGCGCGCCAGCCCGTTCGTCTCCGTGTCGACCGCGAGGAACTCCGCGGTGAGCAGGGGAAGATCGGCGAGCCCGGGCATGAACCCCTCTTCCTACGCCCCGGGTCGGACGCGGTGCATGGTCTTGTGCGTACGGGTATGTTCATTTGCGTGTTGAGGGGGAGGAAGGTCTATGGAGGGATCGCCACGACCCTTGCGCTGGTGGCGGGCTGCGGCGGCGGCGGCGACTACGCCAACAACCCCCGGCCCCCGGCCCCGATCAACGTGACCGCGGCGATCACCAACTCGAAGGTCAGCGTCTCGCCGCAGCGCTTCGGCGCCGGCCCGATCGTGCTGATCGTCAGCAACCAGTCCTCACGCGCGCAGGAGGTGACGTTCGAGACCGACGAGCTCGGCGGCTCCCAGCCCGGGCGCACGTTCTCGACCACGCCGATCAACCCGCGCGGGACGGCGTCGCTGAAGGTCGTCGTCCGGCAGGGCAACTGGAAGCTCGGCACCAAGGACGGCGGCGTCCGCCCGGCGGCCGTGCTGGTCGGCAGGAAGCGCGACTCGGCCCAGAACGACCTGCTCCAGCCGTGACCCGCGCGCGCTTCATCCTCGCCGCCTTGGTGGCGGCTGCGCTCCTCGCGCCGGCGATCGCGGTGGCGAAGGACCAGACGCAGCAGTTCTTCGAGCAGCGTCTGCTGGCGGACAAGAAGACGAACAAGGCGATCAAGGAGCTGCTGCAGAGCGGCGGCGGCTTCGTCGACCGGAGCGTCGCCTTCAAGGACGTCACCGGCGACAAGCGCGACGACGCGATCGTGCGCGTCAACAGCGGCGGCGCCGACGGCGCGGTCGCGGTCTACGTCTTCTCGACCGCCAACAAGAAGGGCGGCAAGCTCAAGGCGATCTTCCGCTCGCAGAAGCTGATGCGGGCGTCGACCCGCGTGCGCAAGGGCGTCGTGACCTACCAGACCGCGCGCTACGAGCCGGGCGACGAGCTGTGCTGCCCGTCGCACGTCACCGAGTCGACGCTGGGCTGGGACAAGGCCACGCGCCGCATGAAGGTCGTCAAGCGCGAGACCTTCGTGCCCCCGCCGGAGGCCCAGGCGCCCGCCGCGCCGGCGCCGCCGGTGGATCCGAACTAGACCAGCTCGCGCGGCGTGATCTCGAGGAGGCTCTCTCGCCCCTCGCGCATCACGGTCAGCGCGGTGCGCCGGCCGATGTGGTCGGCGGTGAGGAGCCGGTGCATGTCGTCGACCCCGCGGACGGGGATGTCGTCGATCGCGACCACGAGGTCCTCGGCGCGCAGGCCCGCGGCGGCGGCGGGCGAGGCGGGCGCGACCTCGACGACCTCCACCCCGCGGTCGCGGCCGACGGAGGCGGCGACCCGCGGCGGCAGCGGCCGGGTGCCGCCGGCGATGCCGATCCACGCCCGGCGCACGCGGCCGTCCCGCATCAGTGCCGAGATCACCGCGCGGGTGGTCGCGTTGATCGGGATCGCCAGCCCGAGGCCGACACCGGCGACCGCGGTGTTGACGCCGACCACGCGGCCACGACCGTCCACCAGCGCGCCGCCGGAGTTGCCGGGGTTGAGCGCGGCGTCGGTCTGGATGACGTCGTCGACGATCCGGGTCGTGTCGCCCGAGCGGGTCGGCAGCGAGCGGCCCAGCGCGGAGACCACGCCGGCGGTCACCGAGCCGGCGAAGCCGTGCGGGTTCCCGATCGCGACCACGAGCTGGCCGACGCGCAGCGCCGCGGCGTCGCCGAGCTCGGCGGGCGTGTGCGCCTCACCGTCGGCGCGCAGGACCGCGAGGTCCGAGAGCGGGTCGGCGCCAACCACGCGCGCCTCGACCTCGCGCCCGTCGGTGAACGCGACGCGGATGCGCGGCCTCCCACGCCGGCTCTCGACCACGTGGGCGGACGTGAGCATGAAGCCGTCGGGCGTGATCACCACGCCGGAGCCACCGCCGCGGCGGTTGACGCGCAGGTTGGCGACGGAGGGCGCGAGCTGCCCGGCGACGTGCGTGACGACCCGCGAGTAGGCGTCCAGCGCTTCGGAGTCGCTGGGCAGCGAACCGGGCGCGGCAGGCTCGTGAGCGAGAGTCACTTGCAGAATGCTAGCGACTCGCATGGTCCGGCGAAAGTCAACTGCGGCATTGAGGAGGTGGGTCCGGGTGGGGGTGGCAGAAAGCACGAGTTTCTGCGGTCTCGACGCCTGAAAACTCGTTGCGGTCGCAGAAACTCGTCTCCAGCACGAGTTTCTGCACTCTCGACGCGAGAAAGCCGCTCCAGACCGCAGAAACGCGTGGGCTCGCCACCCACCCCGATCAACCCCTCAATGCAGCCGTTCAACCCGCGCCGCCCCGGCGCTACGAGGATCCGGGGTCCTTCTTCAACCGGTCCAGCCACCCCGAGAGCTGCTCACCAGCCTCCGAGACCGACGTCCCGGCCTTCTCGAACGCGCCCTTGACCCGGTCGCCGTAGTGGGCGGCCGCGCCTTCGCCCTCCTCGCGCAGCGGCGGCTCCTCGCCGCGCTTCATGTAGTCGCCGCCGACGATCCGGTCGTAGTCGCCCTCGCGCACCCAGTCGAGCAGCTCGCGCACGCGCTTGACCGGCAGCGGGTGGGTGACCTGGAGGTCCTGGAAGAGGCGCGAGAGCCGCTCGACCCCGGTGCCCGACTCCGAGTAGTCCATGCCCTGCTTGATGAACGCGTCGAGGTTGAGCTGCTCGGCCGCCGCGCCCCCCGCGAGCACCATCAGCGTCCGGCACACCGCCTGGGGGTCGCGCGTCAGCAGCGCCGCGGCGCGGTCGCAGGACAGCTCCGCGGCGCGGAACCACTCGAGCAGCGCGTAGCGGATCGGGATCAGCGGCAGGCCGGCCAGGATCGGCAGGTTCGCCGACAGCCGCAGCAGGATCAGCAGCGCGGTCTGGTAGAGCACGTGGTCGGAGTGCACGTGCGCCGCCTCGTGGGCGAGCACCGCTCGCTGCCCGTCGGCGTCGAGCAGCGTGACCAGCTCCGAGTTCAGCACCACGATCGGCTTGCCCACGCCGATCGTCATCGCGTTCGCCATCGGGAACTGCGTCAGGTACAGGTCCGGCACCGCGGCGAGGTCGAGCGAGTTGACGACTTGGCGGTGCAGCACCCAGATGTGCGGGAGCTGCTCCTGCCCGAGCCGCACCGACGAGCCGAGCGAGACCGCCCGCAGCGCCCTCTCGTAGCCGAGCTCGATCAGCTTGCGGACGACCTGGTCGAGGTAGGGAACCTGCCCCAGCGCCGCCGTCGCCGCGCGGTCCGCCGGATGCTGGTAGGCACGCGGCGAGATGCCTTCCAGCTTGTAGGCGCTGACTGGGAGCGTCACACCCTGGACGCTATCGCCCCGCGAGTAGGCTCGGGGCCGATGGAGGTTCTGGAGCGTGTCGATCGCGACCGCATCGCCGAGCTGCGGGAGCGCGACGAGTTCTTCTGGCTCGACGTCACCAGTCCGAGCGCGGACGAGATCAAGATGCTCGGCGAGCTGCTCGGCCTGCACCCGGTCGCGATCGAGGACACGATCGAGTTCAACCAGCGGCCGAAGCTCGACTCCTACGGCGATCACGTCCTGTTCGTCTTCTACACGGTCCGCAAGGGGCGCAACACGGGCGAGGGGCTGTTCGAGCCCGTCGAGGTGCACATCTACATCTCCGGCCACTTCGTCGTCACCGTCCGGCGCGCCGAATGCATCCAGCTCGACAGCCTGCACCACGAGCTCGACGAGACCGACAGCAAGGCCGAGGAGTACATCGTCTACAAGGTCTTCGACGTCCTGACCGACGCCTTCTACCCGATCATCGACGCGCTGGAGGAGCGCATCGACGCGCTCGAGAGCCACATCCTGCTCTCGCGCCCGAGCCGCGAGCAGCTCGCCGAGATCTACCGTCTCAAGCAGCGCGTGCACGACGTGTCACGCCGCGTCGTGCCCCAGCGCGACCGCTTCACCACCGGCTCGGAGGCGATCCTGGACCTCCCCGGCCTCGCCCACGGCACGCGCGAGTACCTGCGCGACGTCGGCGACCACCTCATCCAAATCGCGAGCGAGCTGCACCGCCAGCAGGAGGACCTCACCGCGCTCACGGCGACCTACTTCAACGCCAACGCGAACCGCCTCAACGCGGTCGCCACCCGGCTGACGATCGGCGGCACGTTCTTCCTCATCTGGACGCTGGTGACCGGCTTCTTCGGCCAGAACTTCGGCTGGCTGGTGAGGAACATCGACACGCGGCACGACTTCTACCTGTACGGCGTGAGCTCCCTCGTGATCCCCACCGTGATCGTCGGCACGCTGTTCTGGGTGAAGCGCAAAGACTGGTTCTGACGCCTTATCCTCGGCGCCCCCGATTCAGGAGACAACGAGAACGTGGCGATCGATACGAAGAATGTGGCGCAGCTGGGCGTGGAGCCAGGAGCGCTCCCGCCCACCATGGCCGCATGGGTCATCCGCGAGGAACGTCAGGGCGAGCCGCTCGACGCGTTCCAGCTCGAGGAGATCGAGGTGCCGGAGCCCGGCGCCTTCGAGGTCACCGTCCGCGTGATGGCCGCCGGCGTCAACTTCAACAACGTGTGGGCCGCGCTGGGCCAGCCCGTCTCCGTCTTCCGCTCCCACGCCGAGGACCACCACATCGGCGGCTCCGACGCCTCCGGCATCGTCTGGAAGGTCGGCGACGGCGTCACCCGCTGGCAGCCCGGCGATGAGGTCGTCATCCACTGCAACCAGGCGTCTTACGAGGATCCCGAGGTCCACGGCCTCGACCCGCTCGCCGCGCCGAGCCAGAAGATCTGGGGCTACGAGACGACCTGGGGCTCGTTCGCCCAGTTCTGCAAGGTCCAGGCCCAGCAGCTCCTCCCCAAGCCCCAGCACCTCACCTGGGAGGAGGCCGCCTCCTACGGCCTCACCTACTTCACCGCCTACCGGATGCTGATGGACCAGGTCGCCCTGCAGCCCGGCCACAAGGTGCTGGTGTGGGGCGCGGCCGGCGGCCTTGGCGTGTTCGCCATCCAGCTCGCCAAGCTGGCCGGCGCCGACGCGGTCGGCGTCGTCTCCTCGGCCGAGAAGGGCGAGCTGTGCGTCAAGCTCGGCGCGGCCGCCTACGTCGACCGCAACGAGTTCAGCGGCATGATGCGCCGCGGCGGCGAGACGCCGGAGGAGGAGAAGGCGCGCTTCAAGGAGTCGCGCCGCTTCTGCAAGCACGTCGCCGAGCTGCTCGGCGGCCAGCCCGACATCGTCTTCGAGCACGTCGGCCAGGCCACGTTCCCGACCTCCGTCCTGGCCGTGAAGCCGTTCGGCAAGGTCGTCATCTGCGGCGCCACGTCCGGCTACCAGCTCGACTTCGACGTCCGCTACCTGTGGATGCGCCAGAAGCAGATCATCGGCTCGCACTTCGCCAACGCGTGGGAGTGCAACCAGGCCAACGCGCTGATCGAGCAGGGCAAGATCCGCCCTGTGCTGTGGCGGACGCTGCCGTTCGACGGCGTCGCGGAGGCGCATCAGCTGCTGCGTGACAACAAGCACCTCGGCAAGATCGCCATCCTTGTCGGGGCAGACGCCGAGGGCCAGGGCAAGACCGCCGAAGGCCCCGGCGCGATCCGAGCGGAGGTGGGTGCCTAGTGTCCGTCGTCTTCAACGTCCCCTGGTACGCGACGGGGTTCCGCGCCGACGGCTTCGAGGCCGCGCTGAACGAGATCGGGCCCGTCGCGCTGCGCTACGGCGCCAGCGACTGGGCGGTCTACCGCTGGAAGGACGACCTCTACAAGTTCCAGCAGATCGCCACCTTCGAGGACTCGCTGCAGTACACGCTGTACTGGAACGGGCCCGAGTTCCAGGCGTTCCGGGCGGACTACTCGGGCTGGTACCAGGTGCCGGTCCTGTACTACCCGATGACCCTCACCGGGTCAGGCTCGCGCGGGCTGACAGAGAGTCAACTCCAGTAGAACATCTGCCGATGGGGGGTCATGCGCCGTCTGCGCGACCTCCTGCCCAAGGGCCAGACCCTTCCCGACGAGAGCTGGGAGCAGCGGCACCGGTGGATGGTCAGCCTGCTCTGGTTCCACGTCGCCGGGCTGTTCGCGTTCAGTCTGCTCGAGGGCTTCCCGGTCTGGCACTCGGCGCTCGACGCCGCGCCGGTCGCGGCCGCCGCGATCGTCGAACGCTTCGCCGACGGGCGCAAGCTCCGCTCGGCGATCGTCGCCACCGGCCTGCTGACCGCCTCGGCGCTCGTCGTCCACATCTCCGGCGGCTACGTCGAAGCGCACTTCCACTTCTTCGTGATGATCGTCGTGCTGACGCTCTACGAGGACTGGATCCCGTTCCTGCTGGCGACGTTCTACGTCGTCCTGCACCACGGCATCGGCAGCTCGGTCGGCAGCGGCCACCTGGTGTTCCGCGACGAGGACCACATCGCGCATCCGTGGAAGTGGGCCGGCATCCACGCCGGATTCGTCGCCGCCGCCGGGCTGGCCTCGATCGTGTCGTGGCGGCTCAACGAGCGCGTGCGCGAGAGCCAGGCGGAGGCGCTCGAGGCCGCGCGCGAGAGCGAGGAGCGCTTCCGCTCGAGCTTCGACGACGCCGTGATCGGCATGTGCCTCTCCAACCCCGACGGCCGCCTCTCGCGCGTCAACCCCGCCTTCTGCCACATGCTCGGGCGCACCCGCGAGGAGCTGGAGGGCATGACCTGGGCGCAGATCACCGCGCCTGAGGACCTGCGCGACAGCCGCGCGCTGCTCGAGGGCATGCTCAACGGCGGCGACGACCGCGGGCAGGGCGAGAAGCGCTACCTGCACGCCGACGGGCACCCGGTCTGGGCGTCGATGTCGACGCGGCTCGTGCGCCGGGACGACGGCGAGCCGCTGCACTTCATCACCCAGATCCAGGACATCAGCGCCCAGAAGGCGGCCGCCGACGCGCTCGCCCACCAGGCGCTGCACGATCCGCTGACCGGGCTGCCGAACCGCACCCTGTTCGGCGACCGCCTCGAGCACGCGCTCGCCCGGGCGCGTCGCACCGGCGGCCGGCTGGCGGTCGTCTTCATCGACGTCGACCGCTTCAAGGTCGTGAACGACAGCCTCGGCCACGAGAGCGGCGACTGGCTGCTGCAGCAGATGGGATCGCGGCTGGCGCAGGCGATCCGCGCGTCGGACTCCGTCGCGCGCTTCGGCGGCGACGAGTTCGTGATCCTGTTCGACCAGGTCGCCGACGAGCGCACCGCGATGCTGCTCACCGACCGCGTGCGGCGTGAGCTGGAGCGCCCGTTCTCGCTCGAGGGCGACGAGGACTTCTACGCCACCGTCAGCCTCGGGGTGGCGCTGTCCGGCCCGGCCACCCGCGCCGTCGACCTCGTGCGCGACGCCGACGCCGCCATGTACCGCGCCAAGGCCGCCGGCGGCGCCGATGCCGAGCTGTTCGACTTCGCGATGCGCGACGCGGCGGTCGAGCGCCTGCGCACCGAGCGCGCACTGCGCCGCGGGCTGCTGCGCGACGAGCTGCGCCTGCACTACCAGCCGATCTGGTCGCTCGAGAGCCGCGAGATGGTGGCGGTCGAGGCGCTCGCGCGCTGGGAGCGGCCCCGCCACGGGCTCGTCCCGCCGGGCGCCTTCATCCCCGTCGCCGAGGAGGTCGGGCTGATGCAGCAGCTCGGCGAGTGGGTGCTGCGCGAGGCCTGCCGCCAGGCGGCCGCGTGGCGCGAGGAGCTCGGCGCGGCCGCGCCGCTGCCGATCCACGTCAACGTCTCCTCGCGCGAGCTCGAGCAGCCCGACCTCCCCGGCGTGGTCGCGCGCGCGCTCGCCGACGCCGGCCTCGACCCCGCCGACCTCGTGCTCGAGATCACCGAGAGCGGTCTGCTCGAGCGCACGCAGCGCCCGGTCTCGGTGCTGCGGGCGATCAAGGAGACCGGCGTGCGGATCGCGCTCGACGACTTCGGCACCGGCTACTCGTCGCTGAGCTACCTCGAGCGCTTCCCGATCGACGAGCTCAAGCTCGACCGCGGCTTCATCGCCCGGCTCGCGAGCGGCGACGACGACCCCGTGCTGGTGCGCGCGATCCTCGACATGGCGCACGCGCTCGGCATGGTCGTAGTGGCCGAGGGGATCGAGACGGAGGAGCAGGCGGACGCGCTGCGCGAGCTCGGCTGCGAGCGCGCCCAGGGCTACGCGCTGGCGCGCCCGGCGGCGGCGGAGGTCATCTTCGAGCTGGTCAGCCCTGCTCGAGCGGTGCCATCGTCAGCCCCGCATCGTTGAGCTGCTCCCAGTAGAGCTCGGCCGGCTCCTTCATCCCCGCCCACACCATCGCCTGGCCGGCGTTGTGGATCGCGTCGGCATAGGCGTAGCCCTGCTGGATGCTCACGCCGGGCAGCGTTCGCGCGAGCGCGGCGGCGACCCCGTCGAACGTGTTGTGGTCGTCGTTGCGGACGATCACGCGCCAGTTGTCGTCCAGCCCGGAGCCGGGACCGCGCGTCCGTGGAAGCTCGACCGTTTCGGCCATCAATCGGAGGGTACCCGGCCCGCCTTCTTCAGATACCGCCGAAGGCCCAGGAAAAGCTGATCGGGCGGCGCCGCCTGGAGGATCGCGTCGGCGGCCTCGCCGGCGTTCTCGTGGACGCGCGCGGAGTAGGCCTGGACGAAGCCGTCCTCGTCGTGCTGCTCGGCGAAATCGGCCTGCGCGTTGAGGCTCTCGCGCACGCGCTCGAGCTGCTCGGGCGGGTCGTCGACCTGGCCCCAGTGGGTGAGGCCGAGCGCCCTCGGCTCCCAGCCGGCGATCGTGTCGAGCGAGGCCTCCCACTGCTCGACGTTGATGTCGGGCGGCGGCGTGGGCGCGAGCGTGAACTCCTCGGGCGGGACGCGCACCCCGGCCATGTCGCCGACGAACGCCATGCCGCTCGACTCGTGCAGGTAACACACGTGGTGGGAGGCGTGGCCCGGGGTGTATTCGACGGTGAAGGCGCCCTCGAGCCCTTTCTCGCCCCCCTCGAGGATCTTCAGGTTCTCCTCGGGGACCGGCACGACCTCGCCCCACAGGTGGTTGAGGCCCTCGATGCCGCCGTACAGGCGTGCGGCGGAGGCGACGAGCTTCGCCGGGTCGGCCAGATGCGGCGCGCCGCGCTCGTGGACGTAGACCGGGAGGTCCGGCCAGCGACGCACCAGCGCGCCCGCGGCCCCCGCGTGGTCGAAGTGGATGTGCGTCAGGAGCAGGCCCTTGGGGCGCTCGCCCCCGATCGCGGCGAGCAGCGTCTCCTCGCAGGATTGCGGGCCGGGATCGACCAGCCAGCCGTCGACCTCCCAGCAGCAGATCACGTGCGGTTTTCCGAGGTGCATGACGTCTATGGGGCGCACGCGCTGCGAAGATACCCACATGGAGCACCGTCTCGAACACCCGGATCGTCCCTGGATGATGCGGACCTACGCCGGCCACTCGACCGCGAAACGGTCCAACGAGCTCTACCGGGGCAACCTGGCCAAGGGCCAGACGGGGCTCTCCGTCGCCTTCGACCTCCCGACCCAGACCGGCTACGACGCCGATCACGAGCTCGCGCGCGGCGAGGTCGGCAAGGTCGGCGTGCCGGTGGCGCACAAGGGCGACATGCACGCGCTCATGGACGGGATCCCGCTCGACCGCATGAACACGTCGATGACGATCAACGCGACCGCGGCGTGGCTGCTGGCGCTCTACATCGTCGTGGCGGAGGAGAACGGGATCGACCCGCCCGTGCTCGCGGGGACCACGCAGAACGACATCATCAAGGAGTACCTCTCGCGCGGGACCTACGCCTTCCCGCCCGCGCCGTCGATGCGGCTGATCGGCGACATGGTCGCCTACACGATCGACGAGGTCCCGAAGTGGAACCCGATCAACGTCTGCTCCTACCACCTGCAGGAGGCGGGGGCGACGCCGGTGCAGGAGATCGCGTTCGCGCTCTCGACCGCCCAGGCGGTGCTCGACGAGGTGCGGCCGCGGGTGGGCGACGACAAGATGGGCGCGGTCTTCGGGCGCATCTCGTTCTTCGTCAACGCGGGCGTCCGGTTCGTCGAGGAGCACGCGAAGCTGCGGGCGATGGGGATCCTGTGGGAGGAGCTGGGCCGCTCCCGCTACGGGGTGACGGACGAGAAGCAGCTGCGCTTCCGCTACGGCGTGCAGGTCAACTCGCTGGGGCTGACCGAGTCACAGCCCGAGAACAACGTCCAGCGGATCGTGCTCGAGGCGCTGGCGGTATCGATGGGCCGCAACGCGCGGGCGCGGGCGATCCAGCTCCCGGCCTGGAACGAGGCGCTCGGCCTGCCGCGGCCGTGGGACCAGCAGTGGTCGCTGCGGATCCAGCAGGTGCTGGCCTACGAGACCGACCTGCTCGAGTACCCCGACATCTTCGAGGGCTCCGTGGTGATGGACGGGCTCGTGGCCGAGCTGCTGGAGGGCGCGCGCGAGGAGATCGCGCGGGTCGAGGAGCAGGGCGGCGCGGTCGAGGCGGTGCCGTACATGAAGTCGGCGCTGGTCGAGTCCCACCGCGAGCGGATCGGGCGGATCGAGCGCGGCGAGCAGGTCCTCGTCGGCGTCAACCGCTACGAGGAGACCGAGCCGTCGCCGCTGACCGAGGGCGTCGAGGGCGGGATCATGGTCGTCGACCCCGCGGTCGAGGCCGAGGCGATCGAGGCCCTCGGCGCGTGGCGCGGCTCCCGCGACAGCGCAGCCGTGGACGCGGCCCTGGCCGAGCTCGCGCGGGTCGCGGACTCGGACGAGAACATCATGCCCGCGACGATCGCGGCCGCCCGGGCGGGCGCGACCACCGGCGAGTGGGCCGCCACGCTGCGCGACGCGTTCGGCTCCTACCGCGCCCCGACCGGGGTCGGCGAGGCCGCCGCGCCGGCGCCGGGCGAGGAGATCGCCGACCTGCGCGACGACGTCGCGGCCGTGTCCGAGCAGCTCGGCCGCACGCTCAAGATCCTCGTCGGCAAGCCGGGGCTCGACGGCCACTCCAACGGCGCCGAGCAGATCGCGGTGCGAGCGCGCGACGCCGGCATGGAGGTCGTCTACGAGGGGATCCGGCTGACGCCGTCGCAGATCGCCCGCAGCGCCGTCGACGAGGGCGTCCACGTGATCGGCCTCTCGATCCTCTCCGGCTCCCACCGCGAGCTGATCCCCGACGTGATCGAGGCGCTGCGCGAGGCAGGCGGCGGCGACATCCCGCTCGTCGTCGGCGGCATCATCCCCGACGCCGACGCCGCGCCCCTGCGGGCCGCGGGCGTCGCGGCGGTCTACACGCCGAAGGACTTCGAGCTCACCCGCATCCTCCGCGACGTCGTCGCGATCGTCGCGGAGCGAAACGGCATCGCCTCCGCCGCGGCGTGAAGGCGAGCGGAGGGTCCGCGGCCGGTGCCGGCCCGCAGGGACCCTCCGGGGGTTTTCCATCCGGGGCCGAGCTCGGCCGCCGGCTCGCCGAGCGGGACCTGACCGCCGCCCCCGCGGCACTGAACCTGGTCGAGAACCGCTCCGCCGCGGCGCGGCCGGAGATCGCCGCGCTGCTCGGCGCCGTCTCCCCCGCCGCGCTCGGCGGCGAGGCGCCCGCGCACATCGTCGGCGTCACGGGCCCGCCGGGCGCCGGCAAGTCGACGCTGCTGAGCGTGCTCGTGGCCGGCTGGCGCGGCGCGGGCCGCAGCGTCGCGGTGCTCGCCGTCGATCCCTCCTCCAAGCGCAGCGGCGGAGCGCTGCTCGGCGACCGCGCGCGGATCGACGCCGACCCCGCCGACCGCGGCATCTTCATCCGCTCGATGGCCGCCGGCGAGCGGCTCGGCGGCCTCGCCCCCGCCACCCGCGCCGCCGCGCAGGCGCTGGCCGCGGCGTTCGACGTGGTGGTGATCGAGACCGTCGGGGTCGGGCAGTCGGAGACCGAGATCGCCGAGGCGGCCGACACCGTCGCCGTGATCGTCCAGCCGGGCTCCGGCGACGCGCTGCAGTTCCTGAAGGCGGGGATCATGGAGGTCCCGGACGCGCTGGTGGTGACGAAGGCCGACCTCGGCACGGTCGCCACCCGCGCGGTCCGTGACCTGCGCGCCGCGATGCGGTCGCTCGGCAGCAAGACGCCGGTGCTCGCCGTCTCGAGCGTGCACCCGGTGAGCGGCGTCGGCGCGCTGATCGCCGCGCTCGACGCCCACCGCGAGGGGCTCGACCTCCACGCCACGCGGGTCCGCACCCGCCGCCTGGGCGCGCTGGCCGACTTCGTCGCCGAGCACGGCGCCCGCGGCCTGCGCGAGCTCGGCGGCCGGCGCGAGGCCGAGCGCTTCCTGGCTCAGCAGCCGCCGGTGGCCGACGAACCCGCGCTCGTGGCCGCGCTCGAAGCCCTACGGCGCCCCGGCTAGCCCGCGCAGGAGGCGCGCGAACACCCCGCGCAACGTCGCCTTGCCCACCTTGTGGGTGCCGTTGGTGACCGTCAGCACCGCCACCGACACGCGCTCCTGCCCGCGGGTGAGCAGCGCGACCTGGTGGTCGACGAGCCCGATGCCGCTCCCCCAGCCGCCCTTGAAGTAGGCCGTCCACCCCGCCGGGATCACCTCGCCGATCCCCCAGCGCTGCTTCGGCACCACCGTGCGCAGCAGCTCCATCCCCCACGCGCGGTGGCGCGGCGGGAGCCGCGCGTCGATGTGGAGGAAGAAGCGCGACTCCTCGCGTGCGGTGCTCAGCGAGCGGCCCCAGATCGCGCGGTCGAGGTGGAAGCGCCGCATCCCGGCGCGATGGGGGGTGCGGTCGATCTTCGCCGCCCCCAGGCGCACCACCACGGTCGAGGCGGCACGGTGCTCGAGCGGCGGATCATCGGGCTGAGGATGTGCCGCTCCTCGCTGGTCAGGTCCCGCGAGCGCACCTCCGGCTGGCGCAGGTAGGAGACGAGCAGCAGGCGCGAAGCAGGGCGGCGGCGACGAGCGCGGTCAACACACCGCGAAATATCCCACGCATCGAAAGATCCTGGTTAGAGTCGGCCGGGCCGCCGGGACGGCCGCCCGTCCAACACAGGAGGTGCAGGACTTGAGCAGGACACGCAAGATCGCAGCGGTGGCCGTTGGGCTCACCGTACTCGTCCCCACGGCAGCGCAAGCAGCGACGCGCACCGTCTCCGCAGGGCCGCCGCAGAAGGTGAAAGGGCTGCCGCCGGGCGCCGACTCGAACGCCTTCTTCCGCAAGACCATCACCGTCCACGTCGGCGACAAGGTGAAGTGGAAGTTCGCCGGCTTCCACACGGTGACGATCCCGCCGAAGGGGAAGAAGCCACCGGCCTTCATCGGCCTCGATCCGGCGGGCGGCAAGACGGCCGGCGTCAACGACGCCGCCGGCAACCCGTTCTGGTTCAACGGCCTTCCGAAGCTGACGCTCCAGCCCGACGGCGCGCTGCCCGCGGGCGGCAAGAGCTACAACGGCAAGAAGCTGGTCTCCTCCGGCGCCCCGCTCGGCGCGGGCGCGCCCAAGCCCTTCTCGGTGAAGTTCACCAAGAAGGGCGTCTACAGCTACTACTGCACGATCCACGCGGGCCAGAAGGGCAAGGTCAAGGTGGTCGGCAAGGCCAAGGCGATCCCCTCGAACAAGGCGAACGCGAAGGCCGCCAAGAAGGAGTACGCGAAGGTCGTCAAGCAGCTGAAGAAGGACGGCAAGTTCGCCGGGCCGGCCGGTAATGCAGTGCGCGCCGGCAACGACACGCTGACCTCGACGATCCTCGGGTTCTTCCCGACCACGAAGTCCGTGCCGGTCGGCACGACCGTGACGTTCTCGATGTCGCCGAAGACCACCGAGGCGCACACGATCTCGTTCGGTCCCGCGGACTACCTGCAGGCGACGGCCGACGGCTTCATCGGGCCGGATCCGGCGAACCCGGCAGGCCTGCCGGTGGTGAGCTCGCTTGCCGCCTACCCCAGCGACCCGCCGCCCGGCGCGCCGGCCGACGGGGCGAACCACGGCAACGGCTTCGTCAACACCGGGGTCATCGACGGCGACTCGGCGTCGCCGCAGGCGACCTCGGCCCAGGTCACGTTCAGCAAGGCAGGCACCTACAACTACATCTGCCTGATCCACCCCGACATGAAAGGGTCGATCGTCGTCGGATGAGGAAGCTGGTCGCGGCCGGCGCCGGGATGCTCGCCCTCGTGGCGTTCCCGGCGCCGGCAGCGGCGGCGACCCGGCATGTCTGGATCGCCGCCGTCCCCACGATCTGGAACGTGGTCCCGAACGAGCGCAACGCCATCGAGGGCGAGCGCTACACGGTCGACAAGACGACGATGCGCACGGTCGTCTACGAGCAGTTCACGCGCAACTGGAAGCGCAAGCTGCCCGCCCAGACGCGCATCCCCGGCCCGCTGATCAAGGCGCGCGTCGGCGACGACATCTTCATCCACTTCAAGAACAAGGACACGCGGTTCAAGCGGCCGCACTCCATGCACTTCCATGGCGTGCACTACCCGTTCGGATCCGACGGCTCGTTCATCCCCGGCTTCTCGGGCGCCGGCGGCGAGGTGATGCCCGGCAAGACCTTCACCTACCAGCTGCACGCCGGCGCGGACTCGGCGGGCGTCTGGCCCTACCACGACCACTCGCCGTCGATGATGGACTCGATCGCAGGCGGCATGTACGGCGCGGTATCGATCCTCCCGCAGGGCGTTCCGCGCGCGAAGCACGAGTTCGTCACGTTCTTCGAGTCCCACCTCGGCTTCGAGACGATCAACGGTCACGCGTTCGTCGGCAACACGCCGGTGCTGAAGTCGCGGGTCGGCGACAGCGTGCAGTGGGACGTGCTCGCGCTCGGCGACGAGGAGCACGTGTTCCACGTCCACGGCCATCGCTGGCGCGACCCCGACGGCACCTCGATCGACAGCAAGACCGTCGGGCCGTCCGAGTCCTTCTCCTTCCGCATCAAGGAGGACCGGCCCGGGACATGGCTCTACCACTGCCATGTCGAGCAGCACATGATGCGCGGGATGATCGGCATCTACCGGGTCAAGAAGTGAGGCGGGCGCTGCCGCTCGCCGCGCTCGCGCTCGCCGCCGCCCCGGCCGGCGCGCAGGCCGCCGAGCGCGTGGTCGACATGCCCGCCAAGTACTTCGTGCCGCCGAACATCACCACGCTCGCGGGCGACACCGTGACGTGGACCAACAGCGACACGATCGAGCACGACGTCGCGTCGGTCGGCGTCGGCTTCGACTCCGGGATCATCGGCCCCGGCGGCCGCTTCTCGCAGACGTTCTCCCAGCCCGGCCACTACGCCTACCGCTGCACGATCCACGCCTTCATGGCGGGCACGGTCGACGTCTACTCGTTCCAGCTGTTCGGCCCCGACCACCCGGTCTCTATCGGCCGCCCGGCGATCCTGCACGGCATCGCGCCGGCCGGGACCGCCGTGGTGCGGATCGAGTCGCGAGCCCCCACGGGCACAACGTGGGCGCCGGTCACCGCCGTCGCCCCGGCACCCGACGGCTCGTTCCGCGCGGAGGTCCGGCCGGCCGCGCCGACCGTCTACCGGGCCGTCACGGACGCCGGCCCGAGCCTCCCGCTGCCGCTGAAGGTCGGCGCCCGGCTCGACACCACCGTGAAGCGGCTGAAAAGCGGGCGCTACGCGATCCGCGCCACCGCCCAGCCGGCCCAGCCGGGCGCGCTCGCGGCGTTGCAGCTTTACTCGCGCGAGCGCTTCCGCTGGCGCCAGGTCGAGCACTCGCGGATCGGGCGCGACTCGCGCGTGACCTTCAAGTTCCGCCCGCCGGGCCGCTACGCCGCGCGGGTCGTGATCCTGCGCGGCAAGGCCGGCTACGGCGCGAGCGTCGGGCCGACCCGCCATATCGGCGGGTATGCGAAGAAGCACCCCCCGCGCCGCCCGATGGCGCCGCCGCACATGCACCATCCGATGTAGCCCCTCTGGGGCAACCAGAGGTTGCCGGCGGGAGGGGTTCTTAGCGGCGGAAGCGCAGGACCCGGGCCAGGGTCGTGGTGCGGCCCTGGTCGTCGGTCACGTCGACGGCGAGCGTCATCGTGACCTTCTTGCGGCGGGAGAGGAGCTTGCGCCCCTTCTTGCTCGTCTTCGGCCGCACGATCATGGTCCCGGCCCCGAGCCGGGTGCGCGAGCGGCTCGCCACCACCGTGCGGCCGCTGATCAGGCGCGCCTTGACGCGGCAGGAGCCGGGGCAGGTGACCTTGATGCTCAGCTTCCCGCGCTTCAGCCTGCCGAGCTTGCGCGCGCCGAGCACCGACAGCCTGGGCACGCCGAACCCGGTGGTGGTGACGCCGAGCACGGCGCCGGACGGGGGCGTGACGGCCTCGGCGGCGGACCGGTCGATGCGCTCGCAGCCGTGCTGGGTGTCCTGGGCGACGACGTCGAGCGAGTCGACGATCGCGGTGTCGGCGCCGACGCCGCAGTTGACGGTGTCGGCCTGGCCGTCGCGGGCCTGGATGAAGTCGGAGTCGCCGGTGCAGGGCTCGGTCTCGCAGACGTTGTCGCCCTCGAAGACGTCCTCGCCTGAGCCGCCCTCGAGGTAGTCGCCGCCGGCCGAGCCCTCGACGCGGTCGTCGCCGGCGCCGCCGTAGAGCTCGTCGTCGTCGGTCCCGCCGTTCACGAGGTCGTCGCCACCGAGGCCGTCGACGCGGTCGATGCCCGCGTTGCCGAACAGCGACTGAGAGCCGTCGTTGCCGGTCAGCACGTCGTCGAGGGTGGAGCCGACGAGCGTCTCGATCTCGCCGTGGGCGTTGTCGTTCTCGCCGGTCGTGCCGTCGCCGGGCTTGTCGTCGAGGGAGACGGTTACGCCGGCGCTGTGGTCGAGATAGCTCAGGCGGTCGGTGCCGGGGCCGCCGCGGATGTCGTCGGCGCCGGCGCCCGCGTCGGCCGGCATGCCCGCGCCGCCGAACTCGAGCTGGTCGTCGCCCGCACCGCCGTCGACGAGGTCGTTGCCGGTCTGGCCGGCCACGAGGTCGTTGCCACCGTCCCCGAACAGCTGATCGTTGCCGCCCGCGCCGCGCAGGGTGTCGTTGCCGTCGCCGCCGTGCACGATGTCGGCGGCCGACTGCCCGGTGAAGGTGTCGTCGCCCGGGCCGAGGTCGGTGCTCCCGCTCGGCACGCCGCTCGCGATCGTCACCGTGTCGGCGCCGCCGCCGGCGTTGAGCTGGTAGCCGCGGCCCGCGGTGAGCCGGCAGGCGGCCATCGTGGAGCTGACGCGGACGCAGGGCGACTGCGGGGTGGTGCCGCCGTCGTCGGTGACGATGTACCAGGAGACGCCGTTCTGCGTGTCGTCGTAGCGCATCAGCTGCACGCGGTCGGCGGACGCGTCGCCCGAGAACACCGGAAGGCTCCCGCTCATGCCGAACGTCGACGCTCCGGCGGCAGGGGCCATCAGCAACAGCGCGATCAGCGTCAGGCCCGCCGATCTGACCATCCTCCTCACGGGGTCAACCCTGCCGGGAGCTGCAGCGCAAGGCAACCCAGGTCGACGGAAATCCGACGCTAGGGAGCCGGGCCGGTCTCCGACGGGCTTGCCAGCGAGGCGATCTGCCAGCCCGCGTCGGTGTGCTCGAGCTCGATCGTGTCGCTCGACGGCGGTTCGCCTTCCGCCGAGGATTTCACCTGCGCCGTGGCGGTCTTCCCCTTGACCTTCACGTCGCCGACGATCAGCCGCGGTTGCTTGACGTCACCCAGCCCCTGCTGCAGCGCGATCTCGCATGGCAGCCCGATCTTCTTTAAGTCCGCAATCAGACTCGGGGCGAGGATCTTGTCGCACAGCCGCTGGTAGTCCTTGGCCGCCGTGGCCTTGCTGAAGTCGCTCAGTGTGGTGCGGACCTGCTCCTCGTCGGTCGGCCCCTGGTCGCCGCAGCCGGCGAGCACCAGCGCCAGGACCAGCCCGGCCGCGAGCCGCCTCACCGGGGCTCCTGGCCGTAGTCGCCGAACGGGGCGTCGCGCTCCGCCACCGCGGCGCGGACGTCCTCCATGGCGGCGCGCGTGAACGCCTCGCCCTCGGGCGTGTGGCGGGCGGCGCCGTCGAGCAGCGTGCCGACGAGCTGGGTGACCGGCAGGCCCATCTGGTCGTAGGCCTGGTTCACGAGCAGCTTCATCATCGTCAGCTGGTTGGCGGGGAGCTGGGCGACGCGGGCGGCGAGCTGTCGGCCCGCGGCATCGATCTCGGCCTCCGGCGCGCACTCGGACGCGAGACCCCACTCGACCGCGCGGCGGCCGTCGAGCGCGTCGCCGGTCAGCAGCAGCCGCTTCGCCCGCTCGGCGCCGAGGCGGTAGATCCACATCGCGGTCGTCGGCGAGCCCCACACGCGCGCCGGCGGATAACCGAGGCGCGCGTCCTCGGCGATCACGATCAGGTCGGAGCACAGCGCGAGGTCGGTGCCGCCGCCGACGCAGAAGCCGTGGACCTGGGCGATCACCGGGCAGGGCGAGCGCCACAGCCGCATGTAGGCGCGCACGTAGCGGCTCATCATCCGGTGGTCGGCGATCGGATCCCACGGCTCGCCGGCCTCCTCCATCGCCCGCGCGCCCCACTCGATGTCGTAGCCGGCGCAGAACGCGCGGCCGGCTCCGGCGAGCCGGATGACACGCACCTCGGCGTCTCCTTCGGCCCGGTCCAGCGCGGCCTCGAGGTCGTCGATCAGCTCCGGGACGATCGCGTTCAGGCGCTCCGGACGGTTGAGCGTGAGGGTCGCGATCGCACCGTCACGCTCGTAGAGCACCGTGCCGCCCACGGCCGCAGCATAGAATGGGCGCAATGGAAGGTTCCCCGCAGCCACAGATGGTGGGGTCCTGGCTGCGCTGCTACCGCTGCTGGTCGCAGGAGCTCGAGGTCCAGGTCCACTACGAGGGCATCCACCGCATCGACCCTGTGACGGGCGAGCGGGCGGAGGTCGTCGACGAGCTCCAAGAGGCGGTCGTGCAGTGCCTCGACTGCATGCACGACCAGCCGCACCTGGCGTTCCACAACGGCCGCATCGAGCCGGTGGAGGACCGCTGGGAGCGCATGGTGGCCGGCACGCCGTGGGTCGCCTCGTGCACCGTGACGGTCGACGCCGACGCGGTCGAGACGTGCTCCGGCCCGGAGGCGGCCGACGCGCTGGCCTACGCCGCGTTCGGCGACCACGGCACGCGCGAGTTCTTCACCCACGTCCGCTTCCACAAGCACGACGACGACCAGATCGTGGTCCACCTGCTCGTCGAGCTCTACGCGCGCTCGGCCGAGGAGGCCACCGGTGTGCTCGAGGACGCCGCTCGCGGCCAGCTGACGATCACGTCGCTGGCCGAGGAATCGCGCCCGCCGGCCGCCACCGGCGACCAGCAGCACTAGAGCGCGCGCGCTCGCAGGGCCGCGAGGTCGCCCCGGTCGAGGTAGTCGTGCGGGTCCACGCCCGCCATCACCCGTGCGAAGACCTCCGCCGGCGTCTCGGGCTGCGCCTCCCAGAAGTCCTCGATCGGCTCGCTCAGCGCGTAGTCCTCCGCCGCCTCCTGGCCGGGCACGCCCAGCGCGGCGCAGATGAGCCCCGTGACCAGGCCGGTGCGGTCGCGGCCGATGCCGCAGTGGTAGGCGACGCCGCCCGGCTGCGCGCGGGCGATCGCGGCCAGCGTGCGGGCGGCGCGGTCGGGGAAGCGCTCGAGCCACGGGCGGTAGTAGTGCGGCGTACCGAACTCGGGGCGCTCCAGCCATTGCGACCAGAACTCGGTGTCCTCCATGCCGTCGAGCGGGATCCGGATCGTGGTCACGCGCGGCGGGCGGGGCGCGGCGTCCTCGCCGATCTCGTCGGGGTTGCGGAGGTCGATGACGGTGCAGACGCCGTGGCGCTCCAGCGCGCGCCATCCCTCCGCGCTGAGGTGCTGGAGGGCGTCGGCGCGGACGAGCGCGCCGTGCCGGATGCGGCCGAGGCCGCCGAGGTCGCGGACGTTGCTGCAGCCGTCCCAGGCGAGGTGTCGTTCCATCGCGAGAAGGCTCCCGGCGCCGTCTCGCGCGCGCCAACAGATTTAGACTGAGCTGAATGGTCACGCTGCGGCTCGGGCCCGAGGACGTCGCGAACCTGCGCTTCGCCATCTCCCCGCTGATGGAGCTCCACAACAGCGTGCGGGCGCTGGAGCACCCGGAAGCCAAGGCGCTCCACCTGCCGTGGGTGGCGGCGACGCGCGAGCGGGTGCGCGACCTCGACATGGCGCTGCTCCACGCGCTGCATCCGCGCGGGTCGTACACGCCGGACTTCATCGACCCGCCGCCTCGCAGCCCGCTCGGCGAGCTGGAGGACGAGCTCGAGGAGATGCTCGCAACGCCGCCCGAGCGCGTGCGTTTCGAGCTCCGGCGCGCGTACGAAGGCCGCGCCCTGCCGCCGATCCTCGAGGGGCTGGAGGACGAGCTGCCCGCGCTCGCCGACCTGTTCCGCGCCTATTGGGAGCGCGCGCTCGCCCCGGTCTGGCCGCGCGTCCGCGCGCTGCTCGAGGGCGACGTCCTCTACCGCGCGCGGCAGCTCGCCGACGGCGGGGCGAACCGGCTGTTCGCTGACATCCATCCCGAGGTCTCGTTCGCCGAGGACACGCTGCGGATCGACATGCCCTACGACGTGACCGCCGACCTCGGCGGCCGTGGCCTCCTGTTCGTCCCCAGCGCGTTCACCTGGCCGCGGCCGGCCGCGTCGGTCGAGCCGCCCTGGCAGCCGTTCTTGGTCTACCCCGCGCGCGGCGTCGGCGGGCTGTGGGAGCCGGGCCGCTCCGCGCCGCCGGAGGCGCTCGCCGCGCTGCTCGGCGCGCGCCGCGCCAGCGTGCTGGCCGCGGTCGGCGCGCCGCGCTCGACCACCGAGCTGGCGCGCGCGCTCGAGCTCTCCCCCGGCAGCGTCTCCCAGCACCTGTCCGTGCTGCGCGACGCCGGCCTGGTCCACGGCCACCGCGTCGGCCGCTCGGTGCTCTACGTGCGGTCGGAGAAGGGCGAGACCCTCGTAGGTTCCCGCCCATGACCGACGACCTCGCCGAGTTCTACCGCCGCTACAACGCCGCCTGCAACGAGCACCGCTTCGACGACTTCGCCGAGTTCGTCTCGCCGGAGGTCACCATCAACGACACCGGCCGCGGGCTCGACGCGTACACCGCCGGGCTGCGCGCCGTCGTGCGCGGCTTCCCCGACTACCGCTGGCAGCTCCGCCGCCTCATGGTCGCCGAGCCCTGGATCGCCGCGCACCTGACCGACACGGGCACGCACCGCGGCACCTACTTCGGCGTCGAGGCGACCGGCCGTTCGGTCAGCACCGAGGAGTTCGCCTTCTATCGCGTCGAGGCAGGCCGGATCGCCGAGGTGTGGGGCACCCCGTTCCACGCGCACCTGGTCGAGCAGATCACTCCTTGATCTCGGCGGTCACCGTCAGCACCGCGCGGCCGAGGATGTGGCTGAGGAAGTTGAAGTTGAGGAACGCGGCGGTCGCGTCCTCCGGGACGCCGATCTTCTCGACGTCCAGGGCGTGGACCACGAAGAAGTAGCGGTGGACGCCGTGCCCGGCCGGCGGCGCGGCGCCGATGAAGCGGGTCGAGCCCGCGTCGGTGCGAATCTTGAGGACGCCGTCGGGGAGACCGGAGCCGGCGTCGTCGCCCGCGTTCTCGGGCAGCTCGGTGACGCTCGCGGGGATGTCGGCGATCGCCCAGTGCCAGAAGCCGGACTGGGTCGGCGCGTCGGGGTCGTAGACCGTGACGGCGTAGCTCTTGGTGCCCTCGGGAGCGCCGCTCCACGAGAGCTGCGGGGAGACGTCCTCGCCGCCGGGGACGCCGAAGAGGCCGGACATCTGCGCGTCGGGCGTGCCGCCGCCCTCGGTCAGGGTCGTGCTCGTGACGGTGAAGCTCGGGACCTCGGGGAGGCCCGCGAAGGGGTCATTGGCGCTCATTGACCCGATGCTAGTCACATCACAGATCGAGCACGACGGCGTCGTGGGGGCGCGAGCAGCAGATCAGCGTGCTGCCGGCGGCCGGCGGCTCGACCGGGTCGGGGTCGTAGTCGACGCCGCCGGCGATGAGCGTGGTCTCGCAGCTGTGGCAGACACCGGTGCGGCACGACCAGCGGACCGGCACGTCGCAGGCCTCGGCGAGCTCGAGCAGGCTCGCGTAGTCCTCGCTCCACGGGATCGAGAGGCCGCTGCGCGCGAACTCGATCGCCGGGCCGCCGCCGGGCGCGCCGGGCGGCGGGTGGGGATCGCGCGCGGGCTTCGCCGCGATCCCGGGCGTCGAGCCGGGCGCCGGCCCGAACGGCTCGGTATGGACGTGGGAGGCCTCGAGCCCGATCGCGACCAGGGCAGCGCTGATCTCGTCCATGAACGGGAGCGGCCCGCACAGGTAGGCCTCGGCGTCGCGCGGCGGCTCGAGCTCCGCGAGCCGCGCCCCGGTGAGCCGGCCGTCCTCGCGGCTGTAGAAGATGTGCGTCCGCACGTTCGGGAGTGATTCGAGCAGCCCGGCGGCCTCGCTCGCGAACGCGTGGTCGTGCCGGCTGCGCGCGCCGTGCAGCCACCAGATCTCGCGCTCGGCGTGCTCGTGCGCGAGCGCGTGGAGCATCGCGACGACCGGCGTCGCCCCGATGCCGGCGCTGATCAGCAGCACCGGCGCGTCCGTCTCCCCGAGGATGAAGGTGCCGCGCGGGGCCGCGACGTCGAGCTCGTCGCCGACCGCGAGCTCGGTGTGGAGATATCCGCTGGCGACGCCCTCCGGCTCGCGCTTGACGGTCACGCGGTAGTAGCCGGCGCCGGGCGGGCCCGACATCGAGTAGTTGCGCAGCACCGACGGCCGGACCCGCAGCGTGAGGTACTGGCCGGGGAGCGCGGCCGGGAGCGCGGCGCCGTCCGGGTCCTGGAAGCGGATGGAGAGCATGTCGTCGGTCTCGCGCTCGATCGCGGCGACTTTGAGCCGCCGGAATCCCGGCCACGCCGGGGGCGGGCTCGTGACCGCCAGCCCCGTGTTGCCGGGCCCGCCGTCGAGCAGCGCGCGGAACGAGCCCTGCCAGCCGGGGCTGAGGGCGGGGATCCGCAGTGCTCGCAGCACCTGCTGCCGCGGGTGCCCTGGCAGGTAGAGCAGCGCGTCGATCTCCGCGACCGTCATCTGCTCGTCTCCGGCGGCGACCTTCGTGATCTCGTCGCCCGCCTGCACGTCGCCCTCTTCGAGCACGCGGAAGTAGAAGCCGGGGCGGTGGTGGGAGACCAGCAGCGCGGGGATCCTCGGATCGTCCATGCGCAGCCCGACCCGGTAACAGGTGACGCGCGGCTGGCTGACCTCGAACAGCGCGCCGCCGATCCGGTAGCGGTCGCCGATGCAGACCTCGTCGTCGGTCAACCCCTCGACCGTGAAGTTCTCGCCGAACTGCCCGTAGACGAAGTCGTCGCGGCCCAGCTCGCGCTCCCAGTGGCGATACGAGTCGGTCTGGTAGACGAACACGGCCCGCTGCTCGCCGCCGTGACCGCCGAGGTCGCCCTGGCCGTCGCCGTCCACGTTCAGCTTGCGCACGCGCCGGGGGCCGCTCACCGGGTCCTTGTAGACGCCCGTGAATACGGTCCTGCCGCGCCACGACACGTCCTTCGGCATGCCGACGTTGACCGATAGCAGCTTGCCGAGCATCTCCGCGCAAGCCTATGCGGCATTGACAGGCAAGCCGTTACTTGCCTATCCTGAGGCCCGTGGGCGACGTCTTCAAGGCCCTGGCGGATCCCACGCGACGGACGATCCTCGACGAGCTCGCCGAGCAGGACGGGCAGACCCTGTTCGGGCTGTGCTCGCGGCTGGCCGCCGTCCACCAGCTCGCCATGACGCGCCAAGCGATCTCACAGCACCTCGAGGTGCTGGAGGACGCGGGGCTCGTGAGCACCCGGCGCGAGGGCCGCTACAAGTTCCACGATCTGAACACCGGACCGCTCGAGACCCTGACGGACCCTTGGGTCAAGCGCCGGCGAAAGGAGCAGGCATGAGGATCAACCTCGCCAGCGTCCTGGTCGACGACCAGGAGAAGGCGCTGCGCTTCTACACCGAGGTGCTCGGCTTCGAGAAGAAGACCGAGGTGCCGCTCGGCGCGCACCGCTGGCTGACCGTCGTCTCCCCCGAGGAGCCGGACGGCGTCGAGCTCGTGCTCGAGCCCGACGAGCACCCGGCGGCCAAGCCGTTCAAGGACGCGCTCGTCGAGGACGGCATCCCGTTCACGTCGTTCGCCGTCGCGGACGTGGAGCGCGAGTACGAGCGCCTGTCGGCGCTGGGCGTCGTCTTCACCCAGGCGCCGCGGGTCACCGGCCCGGTGACGACCGCCGTGCTCGACGACACCTGCGGCAACCTGATCCAGATCGCCGCGCTCAGCCCTGGCCAGTGACCTCGGCCAGCCGCCGGGTGAGGTAGCGGCGGTCGGTGTCGGCCGTCGCGAGCTCGAGCGCCCGGCGGTAGGCCGCGGCCGCCTCGGCGTCTCGCTCGAGGCGGCGCAGCAGATCGGCGCGCGTCGCCGGCAGCAGGTGGTAGCCGGCCAGCGCCCCTGAGTTCTCGAGCGCGTCCACAAGCTCCAGCCCCGCCGCCGGGCCGTCGGCCATCGCGACCGCCACCGCGCGGTTGAGCTTGACGACGGCGGAGGGCACCAGCTGCGCGAGGCGCTCGTACAGCAGCGCGATCTGCCGCCAGTCGGTGTCCTTCGCGTCGGCCGCGGTGGCGTGGCAGGCCGCGATCGCGGCCTGGAGCTGGTACGCGCCGGCACGGTCGTGCCGCAGCGCCGCGTCGAGGTGGGCGAGGCCTTCGTCGATCTCGCTCGCGTCCCAGCGGGTGCGGTCCTGGTCCTCGAGCGTGATCAGGTCCGCGCCGTCCGTCCGGGCCGCCCGCCGCGCGTGGTGCAGCAGCATGAGCGAGAGCAGGCCGAGCGCCTCGGGCTCGTCGGGCATCAGCATGGCCAGGGTGCGGGCCAGGCGGATGGCCTCCGCGCACAGGTCCTGGCGCACGAGGTCCGCGCCCGCCGTGGCGGCGTAGCCCTCGTTGAAGAGCAGGTACAGCACGGCCAGGACTCCGCCGATGCGCTCGGGCAGCAGGTGCGCCGGCGGGACGCGGTACGGGATGCCGGCGTGGCGAATCTTGGCCTTGGCGCGGACGATGCGCTTGGCCATCGTCGGCTCCGGGACGAGGAAGGCGCGAGCGATCTCGGTTGTGGTCAGCCCGGCGAGGGTCCGCAGGGTGAGCGCGACCCGCGCCTCGAGCGGCAGCGCGGGGTGGCAGCAGGTGAAGATCAGCCGCAGCCGGTCGTCGTGCACGCTGCGGTCGTCGTCCTCCGGGTCGTCCGGGTCGTCGCTCTGCGACGGCATCGGGAGCTCCTGCACCTTGGCGCTCTCGGTCGCTCCGCGGCGCAGCCGGTCAAGCGCGCGGTTGCGCGCCGTCGTGGTGAGCCACGCGCCGGGACGGCGCGGGACGCCATCGCGGGGCCAGCGCTCCAGCGCCGCCGCGAAGGCGTCCTGCGCACACTCCTCGGCGAGGTCCCAGTCGCCCGTCATCCGGATCAGGGTCGCGAGCACGCTCCCCCACTCGTCGCGGAACGCGTCGGCGACCGCCGCCTCGACGACGCCGGAGCTCACTCCTCCCAGAGCGGCCTCACCTCGAGCGTCCCGAACTTCGCGGCGGGGTGCTTGGAGGCAACCTCGATCGCCTCGTCGAGATCCCGGCACTCGATCAGGTCGAAGCCGCCCACCTGCTCCTTGGTCTCGGCGAACGGCCCGTCCGACAGGACCACCTCGCCGGCACGGACCTGGACGGTCGTGGCATCGCTGACGGGGCGGAGCCGGGAGCCGAACTGCCGCACGCCGCGGGCCTCCATCTCCTCGACCCACGCCGTGGGCATCCCTTCGGCCTCGCTCACCTCGACCGACTCGTCCACGCAGACCAGCATCAGGTATCGCACGGCTACTCCTTCTCGAGTTGGGCGGCCCGCAGGCGCCCGGCGAATCCGCGCAGGCGCCGGCGCCGGGCCCGGGCGGGGACGACGGGGGCGCCGGGCATGGCGGACCGGTGCAGCCTGTCGGTGGCGCTGAGAACGAGCGGGAGCGGGGACAGATCGGACATTCGATCATCTCTCCTTGTCGGGGGTCGATTGCGTCCTTCGGGAAGACGACGAACGAGAACGACGCAATGGACACCCGCTGGACCAGGCTCTCGGCGGCGCACGTCAGCCGGACCCGCTTCGCCCGACACGACTGGGTGGGCATGCCCAGCGTCTAGAGCATCTTTGATCGCCCGCGGGGAGACGCCTTGCAGAGTGGCGGTCGCGGGTGAGAGGGTGGCGGTCTACCGATCCTCAGGAGGCTGCTCATGCCGAAGTACCTGGTCGAGGCGAGCTACACCGTGGAAGGCGTCAAAGGGATCCAGAGCGCCGGCGGCAGCAGCCGGCGCGACGCGATCGCGGCGCTGGCCGAGAGCGTGGGCGGTCAGCTCGAGAGCTTCTACTTCGCGTTCGGCGAGCGCGACGTCTACACGGTCGTCGACCTCCCCGACAATGAGAGCGCCACGGCCGTCGCCCTGACCGTCAACGCCTCGGGCGCCGTGAAGGTCCGCACGACAGTGCTCGTGACACCCGAGGAAGTCGATGCGGCGGCGGAGCGCTCCGTCGAGTACCGCGCCCCAGGAGCCTGACGAGCGACGCGCGCCGTCCCATCGCGAAGTGCTGCCTGATCGATCAGCCGAAATGGTGTGCCGCGACCCAGCCACTTCAACTTGACCGAGTGTCTTCTGAGCCCTGTCCGAATAGGGCGTGGCTGATCGGTGAGCGTCAGCCGCAGAGCGCGCGGCGTCCACCGCGGCGGGCGGCGATCGCGCTGCGCGACAGCCACCGTCGGAGCGCCCTGTAGGCGGGCCGAGGATGGCCGCGACGGTCGACGAGCCCCGAGTCCCAGTTGGTCACCTTCGCGGGCGGCTGCCAGTGGTACAGGTACACACGGGTGATCCGCGCGCTCAGACAGCTGAGCTCGAGGGCGTGGGCGGTGCTCCGTGCCGCGTGACGCAACGAGTAGCGGTACGTGTGAAGGACTCGGCGGCCGCGATAGACCCGGCGCAGGACGACACCGCCCGTCTCCGTGAACCAGATCTTGCCGCGGGTCATGGAGAGCAGCTTGGGCGTGCTCCTCGTCTTTAGGCCGTTCGCGTCGCCGTAGTTGTGCAGACCCCAGATCCGCGGCGCATGACGAGCGAACCTGCGGAATCGCTCGACCCACCAGCCCATGTTCGAGATGTCGAGCACGTCCGCGGCGACGACCTGGCACCCACGGCAGTTCCGGGCGACCGCATCAAAGAGTTGCGCCGCGCGCCGAGGCCGTCGCGCGGTCGGCGAGGCCGGATGATTCGCCTCGTTCCACACCAGCCAGTCCCGGACCCACGGGTAGCGCGCGCGAAAGCGCTTGAACTGCCGCTCGAAACGTCGCGGTGTGGGCACCACCTTCGCGAGTTGCTGCGTGCGAAGTGAGTGCGCGAAACCCAGCAGGACCCTCACGTGCGCTCGCCTGGCCGACGCCATCCAGGCGTCGAGCAACGCGAGTTGCTCGGGATCCTCGAGCGCATCCCACGGCGCGATGTAACGCGCACGCCGCAGGTCCAACGCTTTCCACGACGTGCTCTGGAACATGGCGGGCTTCTGCTCGCCAACGCCGACGAGGGGGCCGGCACGCGTCGCCGCGCCGGCATCGGACGCGCCCGCCACCGAGAGCGCCATCGCAAGAAGGACCAAGGCGACGTGCCGCCTCGAGACGGATAGGCCGGTTGTCTTGGGAGCCACGGTCGAGTGCACTGTGCTTGCCGGTTCTTGTCCACCGCGGCCGATGGCCACGGCCCAACATCAACCGGTGACGGGCGCACAAGTTGTGGGAAACGCCGCGCGAGATGGTGGTCCAACGCTCGGGACGAGGCCGCAGCCCCGATCGTGGTCGCCGGGTCCGGTCACACGTCCCGGGGATGGTCGCGCTTCTCGCGCAAGCAGCAGCTTCCTCTACGGGCTACTGGTCCGCCGCGAGCTTGCCGCCCTTCGCCCAGTTCTGGTGCTCGACCTCGTGGATGAACACCTGAACGTGCTCGGGACTCACCTCATAGGCGTCGACGAACGCTTGGGTGATGCCGGCGACGAGCCGGCGCTTGCGTTCGATGTCACGCGGCGACTGCTCGACGGTGACGATGGGCATGGTCAACCCCCTTGTTGGCGGCGGCGCCCGTTCGGCGCCCGGCGACAGCGTAACCGTCGCTGCTCCCGAGTCCGCGCGCAAGTCGCGCGGCGGACGTCGCTCTCCGCCCTGGCGGCTGATCGCGAATCGACCGGATGCGGGGTGATAGGTGTGGGCGCGTGATCCTCCCGAAGGTCCGCGATCCTCGCCTCGTGACGATCCGCCGCGGCGGGACGCTCACCGATGCCGACCACCAGCTCCTGGCTCTGTGGGCGGCAGCGTGCGCGGAGCATGTTCTCGACTGCTTCGAGTCGGATCGCCCCGAGGATCCACGGCCGCGTCAGGCGATCGAGCATGCTCGCGCCTGGGTGCATGGTGAGGTCAAGATGACCCAGGCCCGCAAGGCGGCCGGCCGTGCACAGGCTGCGGCGAGAGATCTGCGCGGGGCAGCGCGGCATGCCGCGTACGCCGCCGGCCAGGCCGCGGTCGTCCCGCACGTCGCCGCGCACGAGCTCGGAGCGGCCGCCTATGCGATCAAGGCGGCTCGCGCTGCCGCACCTGAAGACGAGGGTGAGCGAGCAGGGCGACTTGAGTGCCGGTGGCAACGCGAGCAGCTTCCGGACGCGATCCACGACCTCGTCGTCGACGACCAACGGTTGCGGAACGACATCTGCTGGTCGGTGTTCCAATGCTGAGCGCGTGGGCACCCCCCGCAGGAAGACCCATTCGCCAGGCTGTTGGTGCGGCCGATCCTGCTTCTCGCGGCATGAAACTGCTCGGTGAAGGCGCCGGTGTCATCCGGTCGGCGGCTTAGGTTCGGCTGACTGGGACAGGGGCCTTTTGGGAGAACGCAGGTTGGGCAGGCCGCTTTGCGCGATGGGCTTCGAGCCCGGGCTTTTCAGTGGCCGCCCCTGCGACTTGCCTGGTTGCGCTGCGAGCGCGGATCCGTCGATGTCGTTTGCCCACCAGTTCTCCCCCATGTCGACGTCGAGCGAGGGGGACGGGTGCGAGCGGTAGCGCTGGATGTGCATCGCGACTTCTGTGAGGTGGCGATCGTCGAGGAGGGTCGGCTGCGTTCGGCGGGTCGGATCGAGACGCGCCCGGAGACGTTGGAGCTGTTCGCGCAGAGCCTGGACCGTGGCGACTGGGTCGCGTTGGAGGTGACCGGCAACGCGTGGGCGATCGCGCGGATCCTCGAGGCGCACGTGGCGCGGGTGATCGTCGTCTCACCGAACGACACCGGGATCCGGCAGGCCCGCGCCAAGACCGACCGGCTCGACGCCCGCACCTTGGCCAAGCTGCTCTGGGCGGGCGAGCTCGACGGGGTCTGGGCACCCGATGAGCGCGTCAGGGTGATGCGCCGCCGGCCCGATCGCGCCGCTCGCCGCTACGCGGCTCCCGTCACGACCGGGCCGGCGAGCCCAGCCACGTGGTCGATCACCACGACCACACACACTTCATCGGACAGACCCCGCGGCGAGGCCGTCGTCCGGATCGCGCCAAAGCTGACCGGCAACGCGCGCAAGGCCGCGCGGAGTCGGGCAAGTCTGATGCGATCGATGCCGTCGCGATCGCGCGCGCCGCGCTGCGCGAAGGTCTCGAGACGCTGCCAGTCGCGCAGCTGGCCGGACCGGAGCTCGACGTCCGGCTGCTCGTCGATCACCGCGAACGGCTCGTCGCGCAGCGCACCGCGCTGAGCAACGACCTGCGCCGGCACCTGCACGACCTCTGGCCCGAGACCGAGATCCCACCGCGCGCGCTGAGCACCATCCACTGGCCGACACGCCTCGGCAGCCGGCTGACCCGCGCCGAGCAGAGCGCGCGCGTCCGGATCGCGCGCGATGAACTGCGGCGCATCCGAGAGCTCACGCGGACGATCAACGAGCTCGAGCACGAGCTCGCCGCACTCGTCTCCGCGCTCGCGCCGAGACTGCTCGCCGAACGGGGCTGCGGCACACTGATGGCCGCCAAGCTGCTCGGCGAGACCGCTGGCGTCAAGCGCTTCGCGACCGACGCCAAGCTCGCCCGAACCGCCGGCTCGGCACCGATCCCCGCCTCCTCCGGACGAACCCAACGCCACCGCCTCGACCGCGGCGGCAACCGCCAGCTCAACTGCGCCCTGCACCGCCTGGCCGTCACCAAGGGTCGTCTCGACCCCGAGACCGCCGCCTACCTCGCGCGCAAGCAAGCCGAGGGCAAGACCCGCCGCGACGCCATCCGCTGCCTCAAGCGCCACCTCGCTCGCCGCGTCTGGCACCTCCTCCAGCCCGACCCCGCAACCCCCATCCCCACCAGCACTCGAACGCCCCGCCCGCGGACCGTCACGATCCACTGCAACACGCCGACGGGCAGCCTCGAATTGACATAGAAGCAACACCCGAAAGCGGCACTCGCAGCGGCGGGAGGCTAGACGTAGACCAAACTCAACTGCGGGTTGTGGGGCCGCGCTTGGAGTTATCGCGACCTCTAGGCCGAGACCGCCCTGCAGGGTGCGTCAGCCACCCTCGGGCGCGGGGACCGGCGTGCGCCTGGGCCGGTTGATGCCGACGCGCCGACTCGGCCGAGCCGGCATGGCAACGCCCCATGGGAGGGCTCGGTGATGACTACTTGGGCTTGTCGCCCTTGCTGATGGACTTCGGTGGCTTCGGCTCGACGTAGAACGGGTCGTGGCCCAGGCTGCGCGCGCCGCAGAGCCGGCAGGTCATGCCGGTGGCGGCAGGTCGTAGCGCTTGCGGATCGTGGTGGCATCGCGCACGGCGTCGATGACCTTGCGCGACACCTCGTCGCGGCAGTCGGGACAGAGGGTGGTCTGGCTGGGCTTCCCGCACAGGCGGCAGGTCAACGAGCACCGACCCCACGGACTTCCACGCCGCAGGTGCGGGCGTAGACGGCGAGGTACTTGAGCATGTGTCTTTCTGGTTTGGAGGTGGTGGGCGCAGGCCGGTTTGAGCCGCAGCGCAGGCAAGGAGCCGGGCCGTGACCTTCACTCAGAATGCAGTGCGCGAATCGGCCGTGATGCGCGCGTCTGACAGTTCCAACACGGGCGCGTCGTGGAGGTAACACGCGAGCGGAAGGATTTAGCCGCGGCATAGATCGCGACGCCAGCCGACACGTTGGCCGGTGGGGCGGTTGATCCCGACCCGCCCGACCTTGACCTCGAGCGGCGGGACCGTAGATGCAGCACTCGCCGGCAAGGCCCCCCTGAGGCGCACGGACCCTGAGCCGTAAACGTTCTTCCGGTGGGTGGCAGGAAAGGGCGCTTCGGGCCGGCGAGCTTTTCGGCCTCGGCGAGGCGCGCCGACCCGCGGAGGCGAGGAGAAAAGTCGACGGCGGGTCCCATTTCCTGACAGGACCCGCCGGCCACCCACGCCGATCCCTCGGCTTAGAGTCCCGGCATGCGCACCGCCGCTCTCCCGCCCGAGGATCTGCCGCCGCTGAGCCGCTCGGTCGCCGCGTGCCTGGCCGCGATCCTCGAGATCGAGACCTCTCAGGTCCCTGCGCCCCCGGCCGACCATCCCGAGCCGTGGACCGCGTGGCGTGTCTGGCTCGCCACGCGCGGGCTCGGGCTCGTGCCGATCGAGCGGCCGAAGGAGTTCGCGTGGCCCGGGCCGTGGCTCGCCCTCCTCAAAGGCGACCGGGCCGCGGTCGCTTACGGCTCGCCGCCGGGTGGGCTCGCCTGGACGCCGCTGGGCGGCGAGTTCGCGGACGTTGAGGCCGGGTACGTGGTCGCCCGCCACCACCTCACGGCCGCTCCCAGCGAGCGAGGCGCCGACGGCACGATCGAGGCGCTCGCGATCGCGGCCGCCGCCGAGGCGCCGATGGAGCTCGTCGACAGCGCGCAGGCCCACGCCGGCCGAGGCCTCGAGGGCGACCGCTACTTCACACACGAGGGCACGTTCTCCAACCCCTACTCCGACGGCCACGACCTGACGCTGATCGAGGGCGAGGTCGTCGACGAGCTCGGCCTCCCGCCCGCCGAGGCCCGCCGCAACGTCGTCACCCGCGGCATCGACCTCAACGCGCTCGTCGGCCGGCGCTTCCGCGTCGGCGAGGCCGAGTGCGTCGGCCGCCGCCTCTGCGAGCCGTGCGCCCACCTCCAGCGCCTCACCCACCCGGGCATCCTGCCCGACCTCGTCCACCGCGGCGGGCTGCGCGCCGACGTCCTCAGCGACGGCGCGATCGCCATCGGGGATCGTGTGGAGCCGCTCTAGCGGGTAACACGGGGTCGTGGAGACCCAGACGACCATCGCAGCGGTCGAGCGGTCCGAGACCCGCAACGGCAACACGCGCTTCGTCGTCCGCGACGCCGACGGCCGCGAGTACACGACGTTCCGCCCCAGCATCGGCGAGCAGGCCGAGCGCAACCAGGGCAAGCGCGCGACGCTCGAGTACCACGAGCAGGAGCGCAACGGCTTCCAGAACGTCTACCTCGACGCCGTCAAGCCCGCGGCCGAGCCGGAGCCCGCCGCCGCGGCGGCGCAGGACGACTCCGACCCCGACGAAGTGGCCTGGAATACCGCGGTCGAGGCCGCTCCATGGCTGCTCGGCTCCTCCGAGCCCGAGGAGGCGCTCGCGCCCGACGAGCTGTACGAGAAGCTCGAGCCGTTCAAGCAGCGCGTCGCGGAGGACATCCGCGACGGCGGCGACGACGACGAGTAGCCCGCCGCGCTTACTCCGCTAGTTCGCGCAGCTGCCGGACCGCCAGCGCCAACCCCGCCAGGTCGGTCTCGCCCTCGCGTGAGAGCGTGCGCATGAACGCACCGAGGCGCCGGCACTCCTCGCTGTGGGCGGCCAGGAATGCGTCGAGCGCCTCCTCGGGGTCGCCGCCTTGCGGGCCCTCGAGCGCGCGCTCGGCGATGTCCCAGCGTGCGTGGCGGGCGTCCTCGCGCGCGGCCTGGAGCGCCCAGCGCTCCATCCGGCGGGAGGCGGGCAGCGCGCCGAGCGCCTCCTCGAGCTCGTTCAGCGGCAGCCGCTCGCCGATCGCCACGAACACGCGCGCCACGTCGGCCACCGAGCGGTCCGTCGCGCGGGCCACCGCCGCGACCGCCGGCGCGTGGACGAGCCCGAGCCGCAGCGAGTGCGTGTTCGCCATGTCCTCGGGCACCCCCGCCGCGATCGCGCGCTCGGCGACCTCGCGGCGCGCCTCCTGCAGCTCCTCGCCGCCGATCCCGGGCGCTGCCTCCGCGAGCTCGAGGAAGCCCTCGCGCCCCGCCTCGATCGTGGACGCGAGGTCGCCCGGGGCGCCCTCGACGAGATACCAGCGGGTGATCGCGTCGACGAGCATGTCGACGCGGCCCATCAGCTCCGCCTGCACTTCGGGCTCGACCTTGCCCTCGAGCGCCTCGATCGCCTCCCAGTCCGCCTCGGCGCCGACGACCTCGCGCGCGATCCGGTACGCCTTCACGACCTCCGCCGGCCGGACCCCGCGTTCGGCCATGATCTGGGAGACGAACACCGGCCCGAGCGCGTTGACGGCGAGGTTGGCGTTGATGGTGGCGAGCAACTCGCGCCGCAGCGGATGCTCCGCCAGCAGCGCGCCGAAGCGCTCGACCACCGGCTGCGGGAAGTAGCCGTGCAGGTCGCGCTGGAGCCACGGATCGTCGAGCAGCGAGGACTCGAGCAGCGACAGCTTCACTCGCCGCTTCGCGTACGTCAGCAGCAGCGACAGCTCCGGCCGCTCCATCCCCCGCCCCGCGCGCCGCCGCTCGGCCAGTTCCTCGCCCGAGGGCAGCGCCTCGGAGGCGCGGTCGAGCAGCCCGTCCTCCTCCAGCCCCACCATCAGGTCCTCGTAGGCGTCGAGCCGCGAGCCGGAGCGCCGCGTCTCCTGGGCGATGATCTGCGCCTGCAGGAACGAGTCGTAGAGGACGTGCTCGACGACGTCCTCCTCGACGTCGCGCAGCAGCGCGTCGCGGTCCGGGCGCGTCAGCTCGCCCGCGGCCTCCGCCAGCCCGAGCAGGACCTTCAGGTTGACCTCGTGGTCGGAGCAGTCGACGCCCGCCGAGTTGTCGATGAAGTCGGCGTTGATGCGGCCGCCGCCGCGTGCGAACTCGACCCGGGCGCGGCGCGTCAGCCCGAGGTTGCCGCCCTCCCCCACCACGCGGCAGCGCAGCTCGCTCGCGTCGACGCGGATCGCATCGCTCGACCGGTCCTGGGCCTCGGCGTCGGTCTCGTCGCTCGCCTTCACGACGGTGCCGATGCCGCCGTTCCACAGCAGGTCGACCGGCGCCCGCAGGATGTCCCGGATCAGGTCGTTGGGCGCGATCGAGTCGTCCTCGACCCCCAGCGCGCGCTGCACCGACTCCGACAGCGGGATCCACTTGGCGGTGCGCGGCCAGACGCCTCCGCCCTCCGAGATCTTGGCCCGGTCGTAGTCGTTCCAGGACGAGCCGGCGAGGCCGAACAGCCGCTTGCGCTCCTCGAAGCTGACGTCCGGATCCGGGTCGGGGTCGATGAAGATGTGGCGGTGGTCGTAGGCCGCGACCAGCCGGATGCGGTCGGAGAGCAGCATCCCGTTGCCGAACACGTCGCCCGACATGTCGCCGATCCCGACGACCGTGAACGGGTCCTTCGCGACGTCGAGCTCGAGCTCGAGGAAGTGCCGCTTGACCGACTCCCACGCGCCGCGCGCCGTGATGCCGAGCTTCTTGTGGTCGTAGCCCGACGAGCCGCCGGAGGCGAACGCGTCGCCGAGCCAGAAGCCGTAGTCCTCGGAGACCGAGTTCGCGGTGTCCGAGAACGTCGCCGTGCCCTTGTCGGCGGCGACCACGAGGTAGGTGTCGTCGTCGTCGAGCACCCGCGTGTCCGGCGGGTGGACGACCTCGCCGTCGACGAGGTTGTCGGTGACGTCGAGCAGCGCGCGCACGTAGGCGACGTACTGCCGCTGGACCTCCTCGCGCAGCTCGCTCGGATCCGCCGGCCGGTGCTTCAGGTAGAAGCCGCCCTTCGCCCCGTCCGGGACGATCTGGGCGTTCTTGGTCAGCTGCGCCCGCATCAGGCCGTAGACCTCGGTGCGGTAGTCCATGCGGTCCGACCAGCGGATGCCGCCGCGCGCGATCCGCCCGCCGCGCAGGTGGATCCCCTCCATGTCGGCCGAGTAGACGTAGATCTCCACGAGCGGCGCGGGCTCGGGGATGGCCGGCACGTCGGCGGAGCGGAGCTTGAAGCTCATCGCGCCGCGCCCGCGCCGGTAGGCGTTGGTGCGCAGCGTCGCCTCGATCAGGCCGAGCTGGTTGCGCAGGATGCGGTCGTGGTCGAGCGATTCGACCTTGTCCAGCGCGGCCAGGATCCCTCCGCGCATGGCCTTCTCGGCTGCCTCGTCGCGCTCGTGCTCGGGGTCGAAGCGCAGCTCGAACAGCTTCACGAGGTCGGCCGTCAGCGCCGCGTTCTCGACCAGCGTGTCGTTCTGGTAGCTCTCGGTGAAGCGCGAGCCGATGCGCTGGCGGTACTTGCGGTACGCGCGCAGGATCTCGATCTGGCGCCAGTCCAGCCCCGCGGCGAGCACGAGCCGGTTGAGCGGGTCGGACTCCGCGTCGCCGCGCCAGACCGCCGAGATGCAATCGGCCATGCGCGCGCCGTGGGCGTCGAGGTCGATCGGCTTGTCGCCGGGACCGAGCACCCCGAAGTCCTGCACCCAGGTGTCGCCGTCGCCGCCCGCCAGGCGCGTCGGGACCTCCTCGAGGACGCGCAGCCCGAGGTCCTCGAGCATCGGCATCGCCGCGGAGAGCTCGACCTTGCCGCCGGACTTGTAGAGCCCGACGCGCGTGCGCTCGCCGCGCTCGTCGCTCTCGTTCTGGAGCCCGACCACGAACGGCTCTCCGAGCGCCTGCAGGCGGGCGAAGCAGCCGATGTCGTGGACGGCGAGCGAAGCGGTGGTCGAGGCCTTGTAGTAGCGCGGGAAGCGCGCGCTCCACTCGGTCGCGAGCGCGCGGCCCTGCAGCTCGCCGTGGCGCGCCACCAGCGCGGCCCGCAGCTCGTCGTCCCACGTGCGCGTGGCAGCCACGACCTCGCGTTCGAGCTCGCGGAAGTCGAGGTCGACCAGGCCGTCGGCGGCGTGGACGCGGAAGTGCACCTGCACGCGGTCGCCCTCGCCGAGCACGAGGTGGTGGTCGACCGCGTCGGTCTTGAAGCGCTCGCGGAACAGCACCAGCAGGCGCTTCAGCAGGTCGCCGTCGTAGCGCGAGCGCGGCAGCGCAACGATCAGCGAGGCGCTCCGCGTGTCCGGGTCGCGGCGGCCGAGCAGCCGCACCTGCTCGCCCTGCAGCGCGAGCAGCGCCACGACGGCGCCGCGCAGGTCGTCGGTCGAGGCGGCGAACAGCTCGTCCTTCGGGAACGAGTCGAACAGCGAGACCGAGGCCTTGTAATCGTGCGAGCCCTCGATCAGGTCCTCGGAGCGCAGGATCTGGCGCAGCTTGCGGTGCAGCAGCGGCGTCTGGCTCGCGGGCTCGCTGTAGGCCTTGGTCGTGAACAGGCCGAGCATCCGCGCCTCGCCGACGATCTCGCCGTCGGGCGAGATCCGCCGCACGCCGACGTAGTCCATCCGCACCGGCCGGTGCACGCGCGAGAGCCGGTTGGTCTTGGAGACGATCAGCAGGTCGCCCTCGAGCGCCCGCGCGCGCACGCCGGCCGACAGCGAGTCGACCGGCACCGGCTTCGCGTAGGTCGAGCCCGAGACGTCGGAGAGGATCCCGAGCCCCGAGTCGGGCACGACCGAGATCGCTTCGTCGCGGAAGCGGTACTCGCGGTAGCCGAGGAAGATGAAGTTGTCGCGCAGCAGCCACTCGAGGAACGCGACCGTCTCGTCGACCTCCTCGTCGCTGTAGCGCGCCGCGCCCGCGCCCGCCAGCTGGACCATCCGCCGCGCCCGGTCCGCCATCGCCGGGAAGTCCTTGACCGTGGCGCGGACGTCGGAGAGCACCTTGCGCAGCGCCTCCTCGAGCCCCGCGAGCTGCCCGGGCGTGAGCCTCCGGTCGAGGTCGAAGTGCATGACCGACTCGCGCCGCGTGGCCTCGCGCGGGTGCAGGACCGCCTCGATCTCGCCGTCAGCGTCGCGCTCGACGCCGACGATCGGGTGCAGCGCGCGGTGGATCCCGATCCCGCGGCCGCGCAGCGCGGCGCTCACCGAGTCGACGAGGAACGGCCAGTCCTCGGTGTTGGTCTCCACCACCGAGCCGGGCGTCTCGTAGCCGTGCTCCGCGAGCGTCGGCGTGAAGGCGCGCACGGCGATCGGCTCGGCGCCGCGCGCGGAGGCGAACTCGAAGGCGCCGACGATCTCGCCGCACAGCGCGTCCGGCGCCAGCGTCCCGTCCGCGCCGTCGGCGGAGAGCCGGCGCAGGAAGGCCTCCGCGAAGGCGCGGACGGCCGGGGCGCGCTCCGAGGAGGTGCGCTCGCCGATCAGGTCGAGCAGGGACGCCCCGGCTGTCATGTCACGCCTTGTTCAGGCGCTCCTCCAGCGCGTCGAGCTGCGCTGAGATCTCGGAGGGCAGGCGGTCGCCGAACTCGTCGAAGAACTCGCGGATCGGCGGGATCTCCGCCTTCCACTGCTCGATGTCGACGGCGAGGATCGCCTCGAGCTGGTCGTCCGGGATGTCCAGGCCCTCGGTGTTGAGCGAATCCGGCGTCGGCACGCGGCCGATCGGGGTGTCCCGCGCCTCGGCGGCGTCGTCGCAGCGCCGGAAGATCCACTCCAGGACGCGCGAGTTCTCGCCGAAGCCGGGCCACAGGAAGCTGCCCGTCTCCAGCGACTTGCGGAACCAGTTGACGTAGAAGATCTTCGGCACCACGGCGCCCTCGCGGCGGCCGATCTTCAGCCAGTGGGCCCAGTAGTCGGCCATGTGGTAGCCGCAGAACGGCAGCATCGCGAACGGGTCGCGGCGCAGCTTGCCGACCTCGCCGGCCGCCGCGGCGGTCGTCTCCGAGGACATCTGGGCGCCGAGGTAGACGCCGTGGTCCCAGTCGAACGCCTCGTGGATCAGCGGCACGACGGTCGAGCGGCGGCCGCCGAACAGCATCGCGTCGATGGGGACGCCCTTGGGGTCCTCCCAGTCGGGCGCGATCGCCGGGTCCTGGGCCGCCGGCGTGGTGAAGCGCGCGTTCGGGTGGGCGGCGGGGTCGTCGCACTGTGGCGACCAGTCGTTGCGCTTCCAGTCGATCGCGTGCGCCGGGGGCTCCTTCGTCATCCCCTCCCACCAGACGTCGCCGTCGTCGGTGAGCGCGCAGTTGGTGAAGATCGTGTTCTTCTCGACCGTCGCCATCGCGTTCGGATTGGTCTTGTACCCCGTGCCCGGGGCGACGCCGAAGAAGCCGGCCTCGGGATTGACCGCCCACAGGCGGCCGTCGTCGCCGAACTTCATCCAGGCGATGTCGTCGCCGATCGTCTCGACCGTCCAGCCCTCGAGCGTCGGGATCAGCATCGCCAGGTTGGTCTTGCCGCAGGCTGACGGGAAGGCGCCCGTGACGTACTTGGACTCACCTTCCGGCGAGGTCAGCTTGAGGATCAGCATGTGCTCGGCCAGCCAGCCCTCGTCGCGGGCCATGACGCTGGCGATCCGCAGCGCGAAGCACTTCTTGCCCAGCAGCGCGTTGCCGCCGTAGCCCGAGCCGTAGGACCAGATCTCGCGCGTCTCGGGGAAATGCGCGATGTACTTCGTGTCGCTACAGGGCCACGGCACGTCGTCGTCGCCCTCCTCCAGCGGGGCGCCGAGCGTGTGCAGGCAGGGCACCCAGCTGCCGTCCTCCCCCAGTTGCTCGAGCGCGCCGGCGCCCATGCGGGTCATGATCCGCATGCTGCAGGCGACGTAGGCGGAGTCCGTGAGCTGGACGCCGATCTCGGAGATCGGCGAGCCCAGCGGGCCCATCGAGAACGGCACGACGTACATCGTGCGGCCGCGCATGCTGCCCTCGAACAGGTCTTCGAGCGTTTCCCGCATCTCGCTCGGGTCGGCCCAGTTGTTGGTCGGGCCGGCGTCGTCCTCCCGCTCGGAGCAGATGAAGGTCCGGTCCTCCACCCGCGCCACGTCGGAGGGGTCGCTGAGCGCGAGGTAGGAGTTCGGGCGCTTGGCGTCGCTCAGCCGCTCGAACGCCCCCGCATCGACGAGCACGCGTGCCAGCGCGTCGTACTCCTCGGCGCTGCCGTCGCACCAGTGGACGTCATCCGGCTGGGTGCGGCTCGCCACCTCCTCGACCCACTCGATCAGGGCTCTGTTGCGGGTCGGGACAGTGGTTTTGCTCACGGGTGGGTTCAGCTCCAGATTCGAGAGGGTGAGACATTGTTTCGCACCGAACTTATTCGATCGTGGGAGCGGAACGCGAAACTGCTCGGCGCCGGTAGCGGTTCCAGCCGCTCGGCGCTCACTCCACGTCGCCCTCGGCCTTGGTGGCGCCCGCCTCCTTGCGGGGAACGAGCACGAGGCGCTTGAACTCGGCGACCAAGACCCCGTCTTGGTTCAGGACCCGGGTATGCACGCGGACGGTCCCGCGGTCCGTCTTGGAACGCGACTCCTTGACCTCGAGCACCTCGGACTCGCAGAACAGCGTGTCGCCGTGGAAGACCGGCGCGGGGTGCTTGAGCTCCTCGGTGGCGAGGTTGGCGATCGCCTTGCCGGAGACGTCGGAGACGCTCATTCCGAGGGCCAGCGAGTAGACCAGCGGCCCGACGACCACGTTGCGGCCCTGCTGGCTCTGGCCCGCGTAGACGTCGTTGATGTGCAGCGGGTGGTGGTTCATGGTGATGAGGCAGAACAGGTGGTCGTCGGCCTCGGTCACGGTCTTGGCGGGCCAGTGCTTGTAGACGGCGCCGACCTCGAACTCCTCGAGGTAGCGCCCATAAGGGTGGGCTCCGGTCGCCTCGCGGGCGGCCTGGTCGGTTTCAACGGCATGGGTTTCGGTGCTCATGGCCCAGATCATGGCGCACCGCTAGATTCGAGATCACCTATGCGCAACCCACGTGACTTCGCCAAGCCCCTCGCCGTCGGCGCTCCCGATCCCGTGCTCGAGATCCCGGTGACGCCGTCGCGGATGATCCATTTCTTCGACCCCTCGAACGAGAAGATCGTCGGCAAGCTGCCGGATCTCGCGACCAAGGCCGACGTGCTGCTCGGCAACCTCGAGGACGCGATCGCGGTCGATAACAAGGAGGCCGCGCGCGCCGGGCTGGTGCGGGTCGGCAAGGAGCTCGACCTCGGCGAGACGGCCTTGTGGACGCGGGTCAACTCGCTCGAGAGCCCGTGGGTGCTGGACGACATCACCACTTTGGTCACCGAGATCGGCCACCGGCTCGACGTGATCATGGTCCCCAAGGTCGAGGGGCCGTGGGACATCCACTACGTCGACCGCCTGCTGGCCCAGCTCGAGGCGCGCGCCGGGCTGGAGCGGCCGATCCTCGTCCACGCGATCCTCGAGACCTCGCTCGGTGTCGCGAACCTCGAGGAGATCGCGCAGGCCTCGCCGCGCATGCAGGGCATGAGCTTCGGGCCGGCCGACCTCGCCGCCTCGCGGCGGATGAAGACGACGCGGGTCGGCGGCGGCCACCCCGGCTACCGCGTGCTCTCCGACCCCGATCCCTCGGATCCCGAGGCGCCGCGGGCGAGCGCCCAGCAGGACCTCTGGCACTATTCGATCGGGCGCATGGTCGACGCCTGCACCGCGACGGGGATCCTCCCCTACTACGGGCCGTTCGGCGACATCCGCGACCTGGCCGGCTGCGAGGCCCAGTTCCGCGCCGCGTTCCTGATGGGCTGCGTCGGCGCCTGGTCGCTGCACCCGGCGCAGATCGACGTCGCCAAGAAGGTCTTCTCCCCCGACCCGGACGAGGTGATCTTCGCCCGCAAGGTGATCGAGGCGATCCCCGACGGCCGCGGGGTGCACATGATCGACGGCAAGATGCAGGACGACGCGACCTGGAAGCAGTGCCGGGTCATGGTCGACCTCGCGGAGATGCTGGCGGCAAAGGATCCGGAGCTGGCCGAGGCATACGGGCTGGAATCCCGGGTAACCGCTTAGGGCATGTCGCTGCCCGTCGCCCCGCCTGACGTCGCCTCGGCACGGCGCCTCGGCGAGCGCGCCTGTGTGGTCGATGCCGGCGGCCAGTTCACCGCCGCCCGCCAGGTCGATGACCTGGCCGCCCACGCGGCCGTCGGCGGCGCGCGCGAGTTCGTCTTCGACCTCGGCGGCGTGCGCCGCTACGAGACCGAGGCGCTGGTCGAGCTGTCGGCGCTGTGCCGGCGGCTGACCTCCTACGGCTGCGAGGTCATCGTCGCCGCCCACGACCCGGGCGTGGTGCTCGAGCTGCGGCGGCTCTCACACGGCGACGGCTGGCAGATCGCGCCGACGCTCACGTCGGCACTCGCCGACCTCTTCTCGCGGCCGATCTAGGGCTCGTCGGAGAACAGGCGGTGCGTCCGGGGCGCCCGAGCCGTGGATGCCGGGCGCCGCACGATGATGAAGCCCATAGTGGGGTTATGGGCGAGCCGTCGGGTGGCGATCCGGCGCTGCGGATCGGGTGCATCCGGACGTGCCGACTTCTCCGACGGGCCCTCAGAAGCGGTACTTCTTCTTCGGGCAGCCCAGCTTCGGGTTGCCCATGCCCGCGTTGTACGGGAAGCAGCTCCCGTAGCGGAACTGGCCCTTCCAGGCGCGCGGGATGCGCACGACCGCGGTGGCGCGGAAGCGCCCCTTCTTGATCTTGCCCTTCTTGCCCTTCTTGGCCTTGGCGCGGACCGGCTTGGTGTCGACCTTGGCGACCAGCGGGATGCGCTTCTTGCCCTTCTTCCCGACGTAGAACCGCGTCGGGGCCGTGAGCTTGATGTCCTTCGGCGTCCGGTAGGTCTGGACCAGCCGGATGACGTTGCGGCGGACGAGGCCGAAGGTCAGCGCGGAGCGGGGGAAGACGAAGACCGGCTTGAGCGTGCTGCGGTCGCCCGGGAACTCGGGCGCGGTCACGCGCACCCGCTGGTTGCGGTCGAAGACGTGCTCGAGGGCGAAGCGGCCGTCGAGCCCGCTCTTGGCGGTCTCGACCGCCTTGTACTGGCGGCTCTTGTACGGGTAGGCGCGCGCCTCGAGCACGACCGTGCGGCCCACCAGCGGCGCGCCGTAGGGGCCGGTGATCTTGCCGGTGACGGTCGTGGATTCGCCGAGCACGTCGCCGCCCTTGGGGGTGACGGCGATGCCGATGGCGGCCGCCGACGCCGCCGCGGGGGCGAGCGCAAGCGCGAGCAGGGCGATGAGGAGTGGTCGCAACACGGTCCGGAGCGTAGACACCACCCGGCCGCTAGGGTTGCGCGCCCCATGCGGTTCTTTGAGTTCGAATCCAGACAGATCGTCGCGAAAGCCGGAATTCCGGTGTCGGGCCACGGCTTCGCCAAAACCCCTGCAGATGCGCGGAAGATCGCCGAGGATCTCGGCGCGCCGACGGTCATCAAGTCGCAGGTCCTGACCGGCGGGCGGATGAAGGCCGGAGGCGTCAAGTTCGCCGACACACCTGACGAGGCGGAGCGTCACGCGGCGGACATCCTCGAGCTCGAGATCAACGGCCACATGCCGCGCGGCGTGCTCGTCGACTCCCGCGTCGAGGTCGCCCAGGAGTACTACGCCGGCGTGACCTGGGACGGCACGCGCAAGCGGCCGGTCCTGATCTTCAGCGACATGGGCGGGATCGACATCGAGGAGGTCGCCGAGGCCCACCCCGACCACGTCGGGCGCGCCCACTTCTCGACGCTGCGGCCGTTCTCGGACTACGAGGCCAAGCAGGTGATCGCTTCGGTCGGCGTGACCGGCCGCGCGCTGGTGCGCCTGACGCCGATCCTGGCGCGGCTCGCGCGGCTGTTCACCGAGTACGACATGACGCTCGCCGAGATCAACCCGCTGGCGCAGCTCGCGGACGGCACCTTCGTCGCCGTCGACGCCCACATGGACATGGAGAACGAGGCGCGGCCGCGGCAGAAGGCGATCCTGAAGGAGCTCGGCGTCGGCGACGAGGAGACGCGCCAGGCCCGCGAGGCGACGCCGTTCGAGCTCGCCGGCGAGGCCGTCGACCAGCAGGACCACCGTGGTGTGGCCGGCAACGTGACCGAGTTCGACGGCGACCTCGGGCTCGTGATCGGCGCCGGCGGCGGCTCGCTGACGCTGTTCGACGCGGTGCGCGCCCACGGCGGCAAGCCGGCGAACTACTGCGAGATCGGCGGCAACCCGTCGGTCTCGAAGGCCTGCGGTCTGGCCAAGCTCGTGCTGCAGAAGCCGGGCGTGGACAAGATCGCGGTGATGATGTCGATCGTCTCCAACACCCGGGTCGACATCGTCGCCCGCGGCGTGATCAAGGCGTGCGTCGAGCTCGGCTACGACCCGGCGGAGAAGATCTCGATCTTCCGCATCCCCGGGGCGTGGGAAGAAGAAGGCTTCAAGATCCTCGAGAAGTACGGCGTGAGGTACGCGGACCGCAGCGTGTCCCTGAACGAGGCGGCGCGGATGGCGGTGGCGGGATGAGCATCCTCGTCGACGCCTCGACCACCTTCATCGTCCAGGGCATCACCGGCCGCGAGGCCGTCAACCTGACGCGCGAGTGCCTCGACTACGGCGCGGGCGCCAAGATCGTCGGCGGCGTGACGCCGGGCCGGCTGGGCCGCGAGGTCCATGGCGTGCCGGTGTTCGACACCGTCGCCCAGGCGGTCGAGCACCACGGCGGCCCGATCGACGGCTCGGTCGTGACGGTCCCGCCCGCGTTCACCAAGGACGCGGTGATCGAGGCGATCGCCAACGGCGTCAAGCTCGTGGTGATCGTCACCGAGCGGATCCCGCGCGGCGACGTCGCCCAGATGGTCGAGTTCGCCGACGAGCACGGCGCGCGCATCATCGGGCCGAACTGCCTCGGGATCATCGTCCCCGACGTGATCAAGATGGGCGGGATCGGCGGCCCTGCCAAGGACGCCGCGAAGTCCTACTCCCCCGGCCCGGTCGGCGTGATCTCACGCTCGGGCGGCATGACGACCGAGATGTCCTCGACGCTGAGCGCGGCCGGGCTCGGCCAGTCGACCGCGGTCTCGATCGGTGGCGACGCGATCATCGGCCAGACCTACGCGGAGCTGATGCCGCTGTTCGAGGCCGACCGCGAGACCCAGGCGATCGTCATCTACACCGAGCCGGGCGGCCGGATGGAGGCCCAGCTGTCGGAGTGGGTGACGGAGCACAACTCGCGGCTGCCGGTGGTGGCGTTCATGGCCGGCCGCTTCATGGACGAGATGCCGGGCATGTCGTTCGGCCACGCCGGCACGATCGTCGAGGGCAAGGAGGACACCGCGACCGAGAAGATCGCGCGGCTCGCGGCAGCGGGGATCGTCGTCGCCGAGCGGATCGAGGACATCCCCGGGCTCGTGCGGGACAAGATCGGGGCGGCGGTCTAGTGGTCCCTCCGACGAGCCCCCACGCACTTGGACGGCACCAGCCGGCGCCTGGCCATGTCCTCGGTCGGGGCAAGGGCTCCGCCCTGGCACCCTCCCTGCGTCCTCGCCAGGCATCCGCCTGCGGGCCGCCCAAGCACGCGCGGACCCGACGGAGGAACCACTGATGGCCTTGTTCATCGAGGTCGAGGTCACGCCCGAGGTCGCCTCCGACGCGGAGTTCGCCGCCAAGCTCGCCGAGGTCTGCCCGGTCGACATCTTCGCGGTCGGCGAGGGCGGTGCGCTGGAGATCGTCGAGGCGAATCTCGACGAGTGCGTGCTGTGCCGGCTGTGCATCGACGCGGCCCCCGCGGGCAGCGTGAGCGTGCGCAAGCTCTACGACGGTGGGGCGGTTCTCTAGGCCTGAACGGGCGCGTTCTTGCCACTGCGTTTCTGCCGCGCCCGTTGGGTATCACCCCGGACGAGGGTTCGCGAACAAAGGGGAAGGCGCGAATGGCCCAGTCCAAGACCTCCGGCACCCGGACGACGTCCGGCACTGCCCGCAAGCCGTCGAGCACCGCTCGCAAGGGATCCGCGGCCGCGGCCAAGCGATCCAGCTCCGCGCAGAAGCGCAGCTCGAGCTCCAACGGCAAGCCGCGGGCGAAGAGCTCCAGCAGCCGTGCCCGCGCGAAGCCGGCGAGCAGCAGCCGCGCCCGCGCGAAGCCGGCGAGCAGCAGCTCGAGCCGCGCGAAGCCGGCGAGCAGCAACGGTCGCGGCGACAGCAGCGGCATCACGGGGACGATCAAGGACGTCGCCGGCAAGGCCGGGCGCCCGGCGCTCGCCGCCGGCGCGGCGGCCGCCGGAATCCTCGGAGGCGTGGCCCTCAAGGCCCGTATGCAGCCCAAGAAGGTGCTCGGCGTGCGGGTGCCGAAATCGGTGTCCGGCCTGGATGCGAAGACGATCGCCAAGTCGGTCGGGCAGGCGAGCAAGCACTTCGCCAAGACGAGCAAGAACGTCTCCAAGGACCTCGATCGCGCGGCCGATCAGGCCGAGCGCCTCGGCAAGATCCTCGACTAGGGGGCGGAGATGCCGCAGACCACCCCGCGACCGGCCGCCGACGCAGCGGACGGCGCGCTGGCTCTCACGAAGAACGCGAGCGAGGCGGTCGTCTCGACCGCCCGCCGCACCCCGGCGCCGGCCCTGGCGGCCGGCGCGGCCGCGGCGGGCATCGCCGGCGGATTGGCGCTCGGCACGCGCCTCGGCTCACGGCGCGCGCTGCGGCAGCTGCTGCCGCTGCCCCGCCGGAGCCGGACCCGCGCGCTCGCCGGGGGCGCCAAGCGCCTCGCGGTGCTGGCGAACCAGGCGTCGAACACCGCGGACGACATCCGCGCGATCCGCGAGCAGCTCGAGCAGACCAACCGGCGCTCGCCGGTCGAGGTCCTGCTCGACGGCCTGACCCACCGGCGGGGCGCGCACAAGCTCGAGCGCTGAGCGATCGGGGGTGGCGATCGTCGGCCGGCCCGGATAGCGTCGGCGCGTGGGACTGCTGACCGTCACCCTCGCCGCCGTCGCCGCCACCCTGGGCGGCGGCACCTACCAGGGCAAGGTCGACTCCCCGTGTGACTCCTCGTGCATCGCGCGGCTGGTCGTCGTCGATGACGGCCGCTCGCTCACGACGCGGTCGTTCGTGGGCGCGCCGTGCGACTTCGCCGAGACGACGACCGCCGACAGCAAGCCGGCGCCGCGCGGCACGCCGGTGCGGCGGAACGGATCGTTCCGCTGGAAGACGCGCTACCAGGTCGTGGAGGGCAGGTTCGCGGCCGACGGGCAGTCGGTGAGCGGCACGACGCGCTTCCTCGGCCGCGCGCGCGGCGACTGCTCGGCCGCGACGTTCACGTTCACCGCGCCGCTCAAGCGCCACGTGAAGCCGAACGGGCGCTGCGAGTCGACCGACACGCACGGGCTCGAGATCCAGGTGTACGCGCGCGGCTGCACGAAGGCGACGCGCGTGGTCGACGCGTGGAGCGCCAAGCGCGGCTGCCGTGCGCTGCTGGCGTGCCGGGCCGGCGGGCGCAGCTGCACTCCATTGCTCGGCGGGCGGCTCAGCGGGCTCGCGAGCGTGGGCTGCCCACGCGGGCGGATCGAGCTCGTGGTGAGCAAGGGCTGCGGCGGCGGTGGTCCGGGGGGCGGCGGTGGGTCCAGCCTGGACGTGCGAGCGATCAACACCACCTGCAGCGAGGCCGCGGGCGTCGCGCGCGCCTGGGCCAACAGCTCGCGCTGCGCCGCGCATTCGTGCACCGCTGCGGGCTGGCGCTGCGGCCGGCCCCACGGCCCGGCGAGCCGGAGCCGCTGCCGCCGCGACCACGTCGCCGTCGACGTCCAACGGCGGCCGATCATCTTCGACGGCCCGACCGACTAGCCCGAGCGCTCGCGCTGGCGCGAGCGGTAGGCGGCGGCCTTGGCGCGGTCGCCGCAGCCGGCCATCCCGCACCAGCGCCGCCGGCCGCCGCGTGAGCGGTCGACGAACGGGCGCGTGCAGCCCTCGCCGGCGCACCACTTGACGCGCGCCCGCTCGGGGCCGCCGAGCAGCTCGAGCGCGGTCCGGGCGAGCGCGGAGACGACGGCGTCGAGGTCGCCCTCTCTACGGAGCTCGGCGCCCTCCAGCGCGGGCGTCGGCGGGGGCGCGGCGGCGGCCTCGTTGACGACGCGCAATGCCTCGGCCGGCGAGGCCTCGCCGTCGATCGTCGCCTCGACGAGCGCGAACAGCGCCTCCCGGACCACTTTCGCCCGCTCCAGCCCCTCCGGCGTCACCGCGACGGGGCTGTCGACGATCCCGGCCTGCGCGATCCAGTCGGCGAGGGCCTCCGGCGCGACGAGGTGCTCGTTGTACGTGGTCCCTCGCTCGGCGACCGTGGCGACGGCGCCGGTCGGCCGCCGGGCCGCCGCGGCGCCGGCGGACTGCTCGCGGCGGCGCTGACCGCGCCGCACCTGCTGGGGCCGTGGGTCGCACGACGGCTCGACGCCGCGCGCGACGGCCGCTGGGTTCTCGCCGCAGCGTTCGCGGGCTATGGGCTCGCCCTCGCCGCCGGGGCGCTGCTGCTCGGTCGCGCGCCGCTGGCGCTGGCGGCCGCGGCGGTCGTGCTCGCGGGCGCCTGCGGGCCGCTGCTCACGGGCGGGATGAGCAGCCGGCTCGCCGCCACGGCCGGCGAGGGGCGCGAAGGCTGGGACGCGCTGAGCTACGGCATGGGCGGCACCGGCGGGCCGGCGCTCGTCGCGCTCGCCACCGCCGTCACCACGCCGCTGACCGCCGTGCTCGCGCTCTCCGTCGCGACCGGGCTCGCCGCGGTGCTGACCCGCACGCTGCCGTTCGTCGAGCGCGCCACTGGCGACCAACCACCGCCGCCGGCCCGCGAGGCGCTCCGCCTGCTCGTCAGCGACGGGCGGCTGCGGCGCGTGAACCTCATCACCATGCTGACCGCGTTCGCCGCGGGCGGGCTGGCGGTGATCGCCGCCGTGCTCGGCAGCGCGACGCTGATGGCCGCGTTCGGCCTGGGCCTGCTGGCCGGCTCGCTGCTCCTCACCGCCTTGCCCCTGCCGGGCGAGCCCGAGCGGATGACCGCGTACGGCGCCGCCGCGCAGGCTATCGCCCTCGGCCTCACCGCCCTCGCGCCGACCTATCCCCTGACGCTCGCCGGCTTCGCGCTCGCCGGGCTCGCGAACGCCGCGTTCATCACCGCCACGTTCGCCGCCCGCGGGCGCTACGCCCCGCCGGAGGCGCGGGCGCAGGTGTTCGTCTCGATGGCCGGGCTGAAGGTCGCGGCCGCGTCGGTGGGCGCGGGCGTGACGGGCTCGCTCATCGGCGCCGCCGGCCCGCGGCTGCTGCTCGCCGCCGCGGCCGCCGTGACGCTCGGCGTGGTCCTCGCGGCGCTCGCCGATCGTAGGCTGGAGAGATGCCAGAGCTCCCCGAAGCCGAGCGCGCCAGGCAGCAGATCGAGCGCGTCCTGGATCGCGAGATCATCGCGGTCGACGACCGGGACACCTACGTCTGCCGCCCCCATGCCCCTGGCGAGATCGCCGAGGCGCTCATCGGCAGGCGGCTGACCAAGGCGCACCGGCGCGGGAAGTTCCTCTGGGTCGAGACCGATGACGGCGGCCCGGACCTCGGCCTGCACCTCGGCATGGCGGGCCGGATCGCGGTCGACGAGGAGCCCGCCCCGCGGCAGTGGGACCGCTTCGCGCTCGAGTTCGCCGGCGGCGGGCGGATGGCGCTGCGCGACAAGCGCCGGCTCGGCCGCGCGCTGATCGAGCCGGACTTCTCCCACGTCGGGCCGGACGCGGCCGAGGTCAGCCGCGACGTCTTCCGCGAGCGCGTCGGCCGCGGCATCCTGCCGCTGAAGGCGAAGCTGCTCGACCAGGGCGTGATCGCCGGCGTCGGCAACCTGCTCGCCGACGAGACGCTATGGCGCGCGAAGCTGAGCCCGCGGCGGCCGGTCGGCGAGCTGTCGGTGGACGAGCTCGATCACCTGCGGCGCGAGCTGCGGGCGGCGGTCCGGGACGCGATCCGCAACGGCGGCGTGCACACCGGGCGCTTCATGCCCGCGCGTGAGAAGGGCGGCTCGTGCCCGCGCTGCAAGACGTTGCTCGCGCGGGACACGATCGGCGGGCGCACCACGTACTGGTGCCCCGTGTGCCAACCGGACTAGTACCAGCGAAGGCGCGGCACGGTGTCGCCGCGCGTGACCCGCGGTGCGGGCTTGAGGTTGATCTTGAACATGATCGCATCCTAGCAAGTATCGTCTTAGGAAACAATTTGCTGGGAAGGTAACCTCCCGTGCATGCCCGAGCGCGACGGCGTGGATCGCATGATCGAGCAGTGGAGCGTCGAGTGGCCGGGGCTGGACGTCTCCCCCATCGGCGTCATCGGCCGCATCTCCAGGCTCTCGCGCGAGCTCGAGGCACGGCTCGAGCCGGTCTACCGCGAGCACGGCCTCGAGCACGGCTGGCACGACGTGCTCGCCACCCTCCGCCGCTCCGGCCCGCCCTACCGGCTACGCGCGGCCGAGTTCACCCGCACCCTGATGATCAACTCGAGCGGCGTGACGAAGCGCCTCGACCGGCTCGAGCAGGCCGGCCTGATCGAGCGCAGCCCGGACCCGCAGGACCGCCGCGGCACGCTGATCGGCCTCACGGCCGCGGGCCGCAAGCTGATCGACGGCGTCACCGAGGCCCACCTCGCCAACGAGCGGCGGCTGCTCGAGGCGCTCTCGCCCGAGGAGCGCGAGCAGCTCTCGGACCTCCTGCGCAAACTGATGCTCGGCCTACCGCCTCACCAGACGTCGCCGTCGCGCCAGTCGACCGTCAGCGCGCCCGACAAGTCCACCGGCACGCCGTCGACCGGCAGCACGTAGACCGCGCCCTGCTCGTCGGGCGTGCGCGCCACGCCGTCGGGCGTCAGCGCCGACAGCGGCCCGCCCCACAGCCGCCACCCGCGGCCGGAGTAGAACAGCGTCGCCTCGTCGGTCGCGCCCAGCGCGCCGAGCTCGTAGGCGTCGCGGATCACCCGCTCGAGCGCCTCCATCATCTCCGAGGCGTGCCCGCGCCGCCGGTGGTCGGCCCGCACGCCGACACCCTCGACGTAGCCCGTCCGCAGCGCCCGCCCGCCGTGCAGGAGCCGCCGCTGGATCACCGCGGCGTGGCCGACGAGCTCCCCGCCCTCGTAGGCGAGCGCGTGGATCCCGCCGAGCGAGTGCTCCCAGTCCGCCTCGGTCATGTCGTCGAACACGGCGTAGAGCAGCGCGCGTGCCGCGGACAGCGTTCCCGGGTCGAGCTGCGCGGTGTGCGCGACCCGGACCGAGATCATCGCGCCGGGAAGTGCTCGAGCACCCACGCCGGCCCGAGCTCGGGGCGGCGGTACGACTTGCCGTTGACCTTCACGTAGTCGCGCGTCCGCATGTCCATCGGGAGGTCGCGCTCGATCGGATACCAGTCGTTGTGCTGGCGGATCAGCTCGTTGAGATCGTCGAACTTCGCCTCCGCCGCGATCGCCTCCCAGCGGCGCGCGAACGCCTCGTGGTCGTGGCCGTACTCGCCCTTCAGCGCCCGGTAGCGCTCGGCGAACCGCCGCCGCTCGCGCGCGATGCCCTGGTCGACCTCGCTGACCCGCTCCATCCAGCGCGGGACCGAGCCGGCCTTGAAGTACGCCTCGAGCGTGCGCCGGTGGTGCCGGACGCGCTCGGAGAAGGGACGGCCTCCACCGTCCTCGTCGATCATGCTGCGGCGCAGGACCCGCTCGGTCGGCGACTCGTCCGTCACGCCCTCAAATTTAGCCAGACCGCTTCCATGGCTCGGCGCTGAGGATCGTCTCGGCGACCTTGTCGGCACATCCGTGCTTGACGGCGGTCAGCCGCAGGCTGTCGCCCTCGGCCTTCCACGTGTACGAGCTCGACACGATCGAGTCGCCCATCGTCTGCGCGCACTCCTCCCCCGTGAGCTCGAGCTTGTCGCCCGTGACCGCCATCGCCGACGACTCGAGGACGTCGTCCGGGGGCTTGACGATCGTGAGCGCCGGCTTGTCGTCCGGCCCGCCGTCCTTGGTGATCCGCAGCGTCCAGCGGTACTGCCCGTCCAGCTCCGGGGGAGCCGGGTCCGGGACGTCGCTCCGCTTCAGCGTCGTCGTGTAGGTGCCCAGCAGCTCGGCCGGCGGCGGCGCGGCGGCCTGCGGCGTGGCGGTGGCGGACGAGGACGATGAGGCCTTGTCGTCGCCGCCCCCGCAGCCCAGGCCGGCCAGCGCGAGCGCGGCGGTCGAGATGAGGATGGGTCGCATCCGCACTCAATACCGCCGCGCCGCGCGGAAGTCCAGCCGGTCAGGCGGCGGCGGGCGTGAGCGGGAAGCTCACGCCGGTCAGCTCCTCGGAGCGCTCCCACAGCCGGCGCGCGGTCTCGCCGTCCTGCGCCGCGTCGCTGCGGCCGACGAGCGTCGGGTGGCCGCGGCCCTCCTGGAAGCCGTCGGGGCCGACGTAGGAGTTGCCGGGGATGTCCTGGCTCGCCGCGTAGAGCGTCGGCCACGCGCCCTGCTCGTCGCTCTGGGCGATCAGCTTGTTGCCGATCCACATGCCGACGTGTTGGAGCCTGCTGCCGGTGTGGCTCTGCAGGTTCGTCGCCGCGTAGCCGGGGTGCGCCGCGACCGCGCGCACGTCCGAGCCCGCCTCGCCCAGGCGCCGCTGGAGCTCGCTCGTGAACAGGAGGTTGGCGAGCTTGGACTGGCCGTAGGCGCGCCACGACTTGTAGCCGCCCTGCTCCCAGTTGAGGTCGTCGAGCCGGATCTGGCCCATGCGGTGCGCGCCGGAGGCGACCACGACGATGCGGTCGCGGATCCGCGGCAGCAGCAGGTTCGCGAGCGCGAAGTGCCCGAGGTGGTTCGTCCCGAGCTGCATCTCGAAGCCGTCGGCGGTCCGCCGCTCGGGGATCGCCATCACGCCGGCGTTGTTGATCAGGATGTCGATGTCGCCCTCGAAGCCGTCGGCGAACGCGTGCACGGAGCTGAGGTCGGCGAGGTCGAGCCGGCGCACCTCGGTCGAGCCCGCGATCGTCTTCGCGGCGGCCGCGCCGCGTGCCTCGTCGCGCACCGCGAGCACGACATGAGCACCCGCCCGGGCCAGCTCGCGCGCGGCGGCGAGCCCGATGCCGCTGTTGGCGCCGGTGACGACGACGGTCCGGCCGCTCTGGCTGGGAAGGTCCTTCGGAGTCCACTTGGAAGTTGTCATGAGCAACAATGTATCTGTTGACAACAATGCTGTCAACGCCAACATGAACCGCTAGGATCCCCGCGTGGCCGTCACACCCCGCCCCTACCACCACGGCAACCTCCGCGCCGCCCTGCTCGAGTCCGCCGAGCAGACGCTCAACGAGGGCGGCGAGCTGTCGCTGCGCGAGCTCGCGCGCCAGGTCGGCGTCAGCCACGCGGCACCGCGTCGCCACTTCGCCGGCAAGCAGGCGCTGCTCGACGCGCTCGCCGAGGACGGCTTCGAGCGCCTCGGCGACGACCTGCGGGGCGCGCTCGCCGCCGCGGATCCGAGCTTCGACGCCCGCCTCCTCGCGTTCGGCCGCGCCTACGTCCGCTTCGCCACCCAGCACGCCGCGCTGCTCGAGCTGATGTTCGCCGGCAAGCACCGCCCCGGCGCCGCCGACAGCCTGCGCCAGGCCGCCGACCGCGCGTTCGACGCGCCGCTCGCCCTGATCGCCGAGGGCCAGGCCGCCGGCGAGGTCGTCGGCGGCGACCCCCAGGACGTCGGGACCGTCGCCTTCGCCGCGTTCCAGGGCCTCGCCTCGCTCGCCAACGCCGGCATGCTCGAGCCGGACGACGCCACCGTGGCAGCCGCCGTCGAGCGGCTCGTCCTCGGCCTCCGCCCGCGCGCCGGTTGACCCGCCCTCGAGCGGCGTGGGAGCATCGCTTGCGGTGGCGGACGACGACCTCTCCCGGCTCGCCGACGATCCGGACCTGACCGTCCAGATCGCGATCGGGATCGAGCACTTCGAAGACGGTCTCGTGACGCTGACCGTGCACGGCGACGGGCGCGCGACGGTCGTGGTGCGCAGCGCCGGCGAGGAGCAGCGCTACGAGCGCCGGCTCGAGCCGGACGAGCTGCGGCGGCTCGGTGAGGAGCTCAACGCGCTCGGGCTCACCTCGCTGCAAGCCCGGCCGGGCGGCCGCCCGCCCGACGACGCGCCGATCGAGGTGCTCGTCGCGCGCGACGGCCGCCCGCTGCACACCGCCGAGCTCTGGTACGGCGACCGCTGGGACGACCCTCGGCTCGACGGCGTCGTGCGGCGCTTCGACGCCCTCGTCGAGCAGGTGAAGGCGTGAGCGGCCGGGAGCATGCCCCGGCCACGCCGGCCGCCACCCCCGCGCCGCAGCGGGCCGCCGCGCGCCAGCAGCCGGCCGAGCAGCTGCTGCGCCTCCAGCGCACCGCCGGCAACCGCGCGACGGTGCGCGCGCTGCGGCTGCAGCGCACTCCGAAGGAGGTCAGCCTCGCGCGCAAGGACGGTCCGTACGAGTGGACGGCCAAGTTCACGACCGACATCGTCGGCAGCGAGGTCGTGGCCACGATCAAGGCCAAGATCGTCCCCGACGCCGACGTCACCACCGACGAGCTGGCCGCGGTCAAGACCCAGACGCAGAGCGAGTTCACGCGCATCTGGGACTCGAAGTTCGTGCTCACCGAGGGCACGACCGACTACACGCTCCGCGTCAAGCTCGAGTACGTCGACACGGGCGAGCACCTGAACATCAAGCTCCACAAGGGCAGCGCGCGCAACAACCTCGAGAGCTGGTCGACGGACCTCGGCAAGTCGACCACGCGCGCGCACGAGCTCGGCCACCAGCTCGGGCTGCTCGACGAGTACATCGACCCGCGCGTCGACGCGCGCAAGGACGCGACGGCGCCCGGCGTCTTCACCGACCACTCGATCATGGGCAACTACTACGCCGAGGGCAAGGACAGGGCGGAGGCCAAGCTGCGCCACGGCCAGTCGATCGGCGCGGCCATCGGCACCGCGCAGGGCAAGACCTTCATCGTCAAGTCGAAGAGCGCGCCAGCGCCCACGCCCACGCCGACTCGCTAGGCGGGCACGGCGCGGGTCATCCGCACCGAGGACTCCATGCGCGAGCCCGCGACGCCGCGGAAGACGCCCTTGATCGGCGGGATGTCGCCGTAGCGGCGGCCGTGGCCGATCTTTACGTGCTCGGGCCCGGCCAGCCGGCGGTTGGTCGGGTCGGCGCCGCTCCAGCGCGGCTCGCCGCCGCCCTCCGCCGGCAGCAGCGCCTCGATCCACGCGTGCGTCTGCACCTCGGCCGAGGCGGCGTCGACCTCGTCGCCCGACGTCGCGTAGAAGTAGCCCGACACGTAGCGCGCCGCGATCCCGAGGTCCCGCAACAGCGCCAGCGAGAGGTGCGCGAAGTCCTGGCACACGCCCTGCCCGCCCTCCAGCAGGTCCTCGACCGTCGAGCCGACGTAGGTCACCCCGGCGCGGTACTCGAAGCGGTCCGGGATCACCTCGCACAGCGCGCGCAGGGTGGCCGCGGGGGTGTCGCCCCGGATCTCCGTCTCCAGCTCGGCGAGCGCCTCGTGCCAGCGCGGCTCGATCGGCTGGGGCAGCAGGTACTCGGCGGCCACGCCGCGGTAGCCCGGGTCGCCGAGCGCCGACCACGGTCCGCCGAGCGGCTCCGCCGGCTCCTGGGTCGCCACGCGCGCGCGGACGTCGATCGTCAGGTGCTCGTGAGGGCGCGTGATGCCGAACTCGACCACCTGGGTGCCGAAGTAGTCGGTGTGCCGGTGCAGCCGCGCCTCGGGATCGACGGTGACGCGGAAGTCCTCGAGCTCCTGCGTCGACGCGTTGGCGGGCGTCACCCGCAGCACGTTGAGGTTGTCGGAGACCGGCCCGTCGTAGCGGTACTCGGTCCGGTAATGGATCGCGAAGCGCATGAGCGAGCGCGTCAGGCTACGTGCAGCGGCGGCGCCACGCTCTTGCCGAAGTAGCGGTCGGCGATGTCCGAGTCGACGCGCGCGAGCTCGAGCTGCACGGTGGCGAGCGTGGCGCCGACGTCGCGCTCCCCGTCGGTCTCGCGCGAGCGGAACTCGAGGTCGGCAGTCAGCCGCCGCAGCCGCAGCACCGGCGCGGCCGTGCGGGCGCGCTCGTCGACCGAGGTCAGCGCGCCCAGCAGCGTGTCGACCGAGGCGGCCACCGACCCCGGGTACTCGCGCGCATAGAGCAGGAAGCGCATGACCGGCCGCGCGTTCGGCGGCAGCGGCACCGAGCGGCGGTAGGCCTGGAGCCCGCCGACGGCCTGCAGGAGCGCGAGCGCCTCCGCGTCCTCGCGCGTCGCCGACTCCGCCGCCGGGAGCGCGACGCGCAGCATCCGCAGCGTCATGTCGGCGGCCTCGATCCGCGCGCCCGCCTGCAGGAACGCGTAGGCGTCGTCGCGCAGCATCGTCCGGTCGGTCACGCCCCAGAACTGGCCGCAGCGCTCGCGGATGTAGGCGTAGACGGAGTAGGGCCCGGTGCGGAACGCGTCGGAGGCGTCGGACACGAGCCCGAGCTGCATCGTGTTGATCGCCTCCCACATCTCGCCGGAGAACACGTCGCGCACGGTGCGCGCGCCCTCGCGCGCCTGCGCGACGCAGGAGACGACCGAGGCGGGGTTGCCGCGGTCGAGCGTGAGCCGGCGCACGACCTCGTCGCGGTCGGTCGAGGAGGCGCCGAGCTCGAGCCCCATGATCACCAGCATCGAGTCCCACGTCAGCCGCACCCCGCTGCCGTCGGCGCGGCGGCCCTGGACGTCCTCGTGGAAGAGCCCGTCGAGCATGCGCGCGGTGTGCTCCGCGCGCGCCAGCGAGCGGCCGATCCAGTACAGCTCGTGGGCGATCCGGGCGAGCATGCCCGTTACTGCTGCTGGACCTGCTGCTGCGCAGACCAGCCGCCGCGCCCGAGCAGGTCCGGCAGCGGCGGCGGCGACCACGCCTCGCCCGCGTCCAGCCCGGCCTCGGCCGGCGGCGCGTCGTCCTCGAGCACCCACGTGTCCTTCGAGCCGCCGCCCTGGGAAGAGTTGACGATCATCGAGCCCTCCCGCAGCGCCACGCGCGTGAGCCCGCCCGGGACAATGTGGATGTCGTCGCCGAACACCGCGAACGGCCGCAGGTCGACGTGCCGCGGCGCCAGCTTGCCGTCCTCCATCGCGGTCGGGCAGGTCGAGAGCTGCACGAGCTCCTGCGCGATCCAGCGCGAGGGCTGCGCCTCGACCAGGCGCCGCTGGCGCTCGATCTCCTGCTCGCTCGCGGTCGGCCCGATGAAGACGCCCTTGCCGCCGGACTCGCTCGTCGGCTTGACCACCAGCTCGGAGAGCCGCGACAGCACGTGCTCGCGTTGCTCGCGGTCGTCGAGCATGTAGGTGCGCACGTTGTCGAGGATCGGCTCCTCGGCCAGGTAGTAGCGGATCATCTCCGGCACGTAGTGGTAGATCGCCTTGTCGTCGGCGACGCCGGTGCCGACCGCGTTGACGATCGCCACCGTGCCGGCTCGGTACGCGCGCATCAGCCCCGGCACGCCGAGCATCGAGTCGGGCCGGAACTCGAGCGGGTCGATGAACGAGTCGTCGAGCCGGCGGTACACGGCGTGGACGCGCTCGAGCCCGTTGGTGGTGCGGATGAAGCAGAGCTCGTCGCGGACCACGAGGTCCGAGGCCTCGACGAGCTCGACGCCCATCTGCCGCGCCAGGAACGTGTGCTCGAAGTAGGCCGAGTTGAGCGGCCCCGGCGTCCACACCACGACGGTCGGCTCGCCGTCGCCGGCGGGCGCGACCTCGCGCAGCGCGTTGAGCAGCAGCATCGGGTAGTGGTCGACCGGCCGCACGCGGTAGGAGGAGAAGAGCCCGGGCAGCAGGCGCGTCATCGCGCGCCGGTTCTCGAGCATGTAGGAGATCCCGCTCGGCGTGCGGACGTTGTCCTCCAGCACCTTCCAGGAGCCGTCCGCGTCGCGCACGAGGTCGCAGCCGGAGACGTGGCAGTAGACGCCGCCGGGCGGCCGGATGCCGTGGGCGGCGCGCGCGAACTCCGGCCGCGAGACGACCAGCGGCCACGGCACGACGCCGTCATGGACGATCTCGCGCCCGTGGTAGACGTCGTCGACGAAGCGGTTGAGCGCCCGGATCCGCTGCGCGAGGCCGCGCTTGATCGTGCGCCACTCGTCGACCGGGAGGATCCGCGGCACGAGGTCGAGCGGGAACGGGCGGTCGACCGCCGCGTCACCGTCGGCGCCGCCGACCTCGAAGGTGATCCCCTGGCGCATGAAGATCGTGTCGCGCCGATGGCCGGCCTCGACCAGCCCCTGGTGCCCGAGCGACTCGAGCGCGGCGGCCAGCGCGGCCGCGTGGGCGCGCGGCGCACCGCCGCCGTCGTACACCTCGTCGTAGTACGGCACCTGCGGGATCCTGCCAGGAGGCAGGCTCAACCGCACATGACGTAGCGGCGGCTCACCGTCTTGCGGCGCACCTTCTTCGATCCACTCCGCTTGTAGAACACGCGCGCGTAGACGCGGCCCTTCTTGCCGGCCTTGGTGCGCGGCCGCAGCCGTGCCGAATACGGCTTCTTGCGGTCCACCTTGCGCGGCCCGTGGCGCATGAAGAAGACGATCTTCACGATGCGCGGCCGCTTGTGGCCCTTGCGCGTGCGGATCTTGAGCGTGACGTGCACGCGCCCGCCGGGCGGCGTGCAGCGGTCGCCGGCCTTGATCGTCACGCGCCCGTCGCGGATCGGCACGGGCACCGCCGGCGGCGGTGGCGGCCGGTGGGGCTGGCCCACGAGCGTGAGGAACGAGAGCGACTGCCAGCCGGATCCGACCTTCGGGTAGGGCGAGATGAACCCGCCGGCGCCGTTGCCGCGGTAGAGCAGCAGCGAGCCGTCGGACTTGCGGGCGACGATGTCGGCGTTGCCGTCGCCGCTGAAGTCGCCGCCGGAGGTCAGCGCCGTGAAGCCGCCCCAGCCGGAGCCGATCTGCTCGCCCCGGCCGGTTACCCAGCCGCCCGCGCCGTTGCCGCGGTAGAGCAGCAGCTTCCCGTCGGACGTGCGGGCGATCACGTCGGGCCTGCGGTCGCCGTTCCAGTCCCCGGGGGCGAGCAGCGCGGTGAAGCCGCCCCAGCCGGAGCCGATCTTGACCCCGCCGCCGATGAAGCCGCTGTCGCCGTTGCCGTGGTAGAGCAGGAGCGAGCCGTCGGACTGGCGGGCGAGGATGTCCTTCTTGCCGTCGCCGCTGAAGTCGCCGGGCGCCAGCAGCGCCGTGAAGCCGCCCCAGCCGCTGCCGATCGTCTCCCCCGTGCCGGTGGTGAAGCCGCCGCGGGCGTTGCCGCGGTACATGAGCAGCCCGCCGTCGGACTTGCGCGCGAGCAGGTCGGGCTTGCCGTCACCGCTCCAGTCGGTCGCGAGCAGGGCCGTGAACGAGCCCCAGCCCGAGCCGATCTGCGGGTAGGGCGAGAGGAAGCGCCCGGCGCCGTTGCCGCGGTACAGGATCAGGCCGCCGTTGCCGTTGACCGCGAGGACGTCGCCCTTGCCGTCGCCGCTCCAGTCGGCGCTGGCCGCCGGCGCGCAGCAGAGCAGGGCGAGCACAGCCGCGACGACGCTCCGTGTCGTTCTCCCCCGCACGCGGCGCAGGTTAGCGCCGCTCGAGCGGCTCGCGCGCATATTCGACCAGTACCAGGCCGATCGCCTCCTCGAACGCCTCCCAGCCGGTGTGCTCGAAGCCCTCGCGCTCGTAGAAGGCCCGGGCGCGCGCCTGGTCGCGCGGCGTGAAGAGGCGCATCCGCCGGTAGTCCTCGCGGGCGGCGGTGGTGACCGCCTCGTGCAGCAGCACCCGGGCGACGCCGGTGCCCCACCACGGCGGGCGCAGGAACAGCTGCCACAGGTGCGCCGAGCCCGGGAAGCCCGGCTGCGGGACGTAGCCGGCGTGGCCGGCGACGAGGCCGCCGTCCTCGGCGAGCATCGCCCACGTGCTGGACTCGCCGAGCCGCGCCCGCACGCGGGCCAGCTCGGGGGCGGAGCGGGCGTCCGGCGGCCGCCAGCCGGGCGGGGCGAACTCGCGATAGCCCTCCATGCCGGTCTGGAGCGTCTCGGCGAACGCCTCCGCGTCCTCGGGCCCGGCCGCGCGCAGCGTCCAGCTCACCCCACCGGTCCCTCCACCTCGCGGGCGGCCTCGCGCACGAGCGCGGCCGCCTCGTCGTAGGTCAGGCCCGAGCCCCGCAGCAGGTCGACGGCGGTCGAGCGCACCTGGCCGACCACGACCGTGACCGACAGGTTGCCGGTCTGCTCCAGCACCTTGGTGGCCTTCGCGGCGGCGTGGAGCGCGGGGGCGCGCACCTCGTCCGCGCGGTCCGGGTCGGCGAGCGCCTCGCGCAGGGCGAGCACGGCGGCGGCGAGGTCGCGTACCGCGTCGGCGATCTCGGGCGGCAGGTTCTCCCCCAGGCGCGCGGCGCGCACGACGCCCCGCGCGAGCACGCGGACGTTGCGGATCGCGAGGTCGATCTGCGCGGAGGCCTCGGCGTAGAAGTCGACCGTGCCGCGCGTGCGGCGGCGGGTCGGCGCATAGCGGGCGGTCTCGCGGCTGACGGCGACCGCATCCTCCAGCTCGGCCTCCAGCCGGTCGAGCTCGCGCGCCCGCAGCAGGACGTTCTCGGCAGCCTCCTGCTCGCGGGCGTCGATCGCGTCGGCGATCTCCCGGAGCGTGGCCGCGAGCTCGTCGAGCACCGGCTCGGCGGCGCGCCGGACCATCTTCACCGGGTCGGCCGGCAGCAGCAGCGCGTTGGTGAGCAGCGCGATGCCGCCGCCGATCAGCGCGTCGATGAAGCGCGCGCCCGAGAAGCTCTGGCTGGCGGGCTGGAGCGTCGCCACCAGCACCCCGGAGACCGCCGCCTGGGTGGCCAGGATCTGGCCGCTGCCGAGGAAGACCGCGGCGCTCATCGCCAGCAGCACCACGACCGCAAGCGGCACGGCGCCGGGGCCGAGCAGCAGGACGAGGCCGTCGGCGACCCCGATCCCCACCGCCACGCCGAGCGCGAGCTCGACCGCACGGCGCCCGCGCTGGCCGACGGTGATCCCGAGCGTGATGATCGCCGACACCGGCGCGAAGAACGCCTGGCTGTGCCCGGCCACCTCGGTGGCGATCAGGTAGGCGGCGGTCGCGGCGACCGCCGCCTGCACGATCGAGCGCCAGGCGACACGCAGGCGATCGAAGCGGGTGCGCATCGAGGTGCGCGACCGGTCGGCCGCGCCCTCGATCAGCGCCCCGCCCCGCTCGGCGATTCGGGAGGGGGCCTCGGGCATGCTGCGATGGTGCCACGGAGCGGCGGCGGGAGTGCAGCTCACTGTGGACTTGACGGTTAGACTAACCCCTTGGCGCCGCAAGACCGGCCCGCATGCTCAAGCGCGGGCCACGCGATGCCGAAGTTGAGCTGAGTCGCTGCCTCCCGGAAGCGGCCCACGCGCGTGTGAATTGAGCCCTGTGAGCCTGTCGCCAAAGAAGATCTTCGCCATTGCCCTCTGCTGCGCCGGCCTGTACGCCGCGGTGCTCGGCGGCATGGCCATCGCGCAGGACCCGGCGGCCACCTCCACGGCGACCCCGGAGGCCACGCAAACCCCGGCGGAGCAGGCGTTCACGCCCACCCCGACGCCCTCGGCGCAGACGCCCACGCCGACCTCCACCTCGACGGCGACCCCGACGCAGACGGCGACCCAGACCGCCACGCCGACGGTCAGCTCCACGCCCTTCACTCCGCTCGCGACCGCGACCCCCTACCCGTCGCCCGTGCAGACCGTCGTCGGCAGCCCCACGCCGGGCGCCACGGCCACGCCCGGCTCGCTGGGCCTGGATCTCTCGCGCAAGGGCAAGAAGAACAAGCGCCGCAATGGACACAGCGGCAACGGCTCGATCCTCGACGAGGGCTGCCTCGACGGCGCCGCGTACAAGAAGTCGAAGAAGAAGAACCGCGGGGAACTCGTCGGCTCGGTCGTGGACTCGACCTCGACCACAGCTTCAGAGTGCGACCTTCTCGACTCGAACGCACCCGACGACGTCCTCGGCGGCGACACCCCCCGCGCGACCGAGCGCGCGGACGGCACCCCGACCCCGGCGAACCCCGGTTACTCGGTCGCGACCCCCGGCGCGGCCCCGATCGGCGTCCCGAACTTCTTCATCGACAAGTTCCGCATCCCGCCCTTCCTCCTCCCCATCTACCAGGCCGCCGGCATCGAGTACGGCGTGCGCTGGGAGGTGCTCGCCGCGATCAACGAGATCGAGACCGACTACGGCCGCAACCTCAACGTCTCCTCCGCCGGCGCGCTCGGCTGGATGCAGTTCATGCCCGCCACCTGGCAGCAGTACGGCGTCGACGCCAACCGCGACGGCGTTAAGGACCCCTTCAACCCGGTCGACGCGATCTTCGCGGCCGCGCGCTACCTGCGCGCCGCGGGCGCCGACACCGACGTCCGCCGCGCGATCTTCGCCTACAACCACGCCGACTGGTACGTCGACTCGGTGCTCATGCGCGCGCGCCTGATCGGTGGCCTGCCCTCCAACTTCGTCGGCTCGCTCACCGGCCTCACGCAGGGGCGTTTCCCGGTCCACGCCAAGGCCACCTACGCCGGCCAGGTCAAGACGCCCAAGGAGAAGACGAAGGCCGGCGAGAACGCCGCGCTCGTCGTCGAGTCCCACCAGGAGCGCCGCGGGATCAACATCTTCGCCCGCAAGGGCTCCCCGGTCATCGCCGTCAACGACGGCAGGATCGTGCGCAAGGGCGAGAACGAGCGGCTCGGCAAGTTCATCGTGCTGCAGGACTCCTACGGCAACACCTACACGTACGGGCACCTCGCCACCGTGAGCGCGACCTACCCGGCGCCGAAGCCGCGCAAGACGACCAAGGCGAAGATCGCCAAGGAGCTCGAGCTGCCGACGGCCGACGCCAAGCCGACCGAGGCCGCCTCCAGCACGGTCGCCAAGGCGACGAGCCCCAAGCGCGAGATCGCCCCGCAGAAGGAGCGCACCCCCGCCGCCGATGTGCTGCCCGCCGCCGTGCCCGCCAAGCAGCGCCTGTTCGCCCACCCGACGCGCCCGAACTCCAAGGCCGCCGGTGGCGCCGCGCAGCTCGGCGACGACTACCAGCCCGCCGACTCCGCCCCGATCGGCCTCGACGCCAAGGACTTCGTGAAGAAGCCGCTCAAGAAGGGCTCGCGCGTCGTGGCCGGCACGATCCTCGGCCGCATCGGCAAGACCGACCCGCTGGTCGCCCCGCACGTCCTCTTCGAGCTCCGCCCCGCCGGCCGCGGCGCCCCGCGCGTCGATCCGAAGCCGATCCTCGACGGCTGGAAGCTGCTCGAGTCGACCGCGATCTACCGCGCCAAGGGCAAGAACCCGTTCTTCGGCGACGACGCCGAGAAGCCCACGCTCGGCCAGATCCTGCTGATGGGCAAGGACGCGCTGGCCCGCCACGTGCTCGCCAACCCGCGCATCGAGATCTACTCCTGCGGCGCCCGCGACATCCGCTCCGGCGCGATCGACCGCCGCGTGCTCGCGACGCTCGAGTTCCTCGCCGCCTCAGGCCTGAAGCCCACGGTCACGTCGCTCAAGTGCGGCCACGGCCTGATGACGGTCTCGGGCAACGTCTCCCAGCACTCGTCCGGCAACGCGGTCGACATCGCCAAGGTCAACGGCATCCCGATCGTCGGCCACCAGGGCAAGGGCTCGATCACCGACCTCACGATCCAGCGCCTGCTGACCCTCCAGGGCACCATGAAGCCCGACCAGATCATCTCCCTGATGACGTTCGAGGGCGCCGACAACACGCTGGCCATGGCCGACCACTACGACCACATCCACGTCGGCTGGAAGCCGCTCTACGGCACGAACTCGAAGGCCGCCAAGCAGGTCAACGCCGTACTCAAGCCCAAGCAGTGGATCAAGCTGATCGGCCGCCTCAAGGAGATCGACAACCCGACGGTCAGCCTGCAGCCGTCGAAGTACTCCGTGAAGGTCACGCGCCGCGCGTCCGACGCGCACACGGGCGAGTAGCCCAGCTCAGCAGAACACCGCCAGGTGGAAGGCCCGGTCGGCCGCCGCGCCCGCGCTCGTGTAGGTCCCGACGAAGACACCGTTGGGCACGCCGGTGCGCGGCTGGACGATCGCCTCGCCCTGGGTGATGGACATCGTCGCCTGGTAGCTGCAGGCGGTGACGTCGCGGTCGAAGACGATCTCGTACTGGCCGGTGGCGAGCTTCGCGCTCCCGGTGAGACCCGCGCCGCGCGAGCTCGTGCCGCTGGCGTTGATGATGGCCCACAGACGGGTCGCCGGCGCGCCCTGGTCGCCCTTCGCACCGGTCGCGCCCTGAGCGCCGGTGGCGCCGGGCGGGCCGGCCGGACCCCGCTTGCCCTCCACCTGCAGGCCCTTGATCGCGCGCTTGGCGTTGCGGTCGGCGCGCTTGGCGATCTTCAGCGTGGAGGCGAGCTTCTTGGCGAGGCTGGCCGCGCTGGTGGCCTGGGGAGCGCCGAAGGCCGGCGCAAGCATGGAGGCGCAGAGCAGCGCCGCCACGCTGATCAGCACGAGGAAGGTGGTTCGGCGTGAGCGTCGCATCGCGCGACGCTATCCGGATCGGCGAGCCGCGTCGAGAGCGGCGGTTCAGGGGTGGCGCCGCAACTATGCTCCCGGACGATGGGCCGGGTCGCGAGGGTGGGTTGCCTGCTCGTGCTCGCCCTGGCGGGCTGCGGCGGGTCGCCCGAGCGTGAACCGGGCTACGCGCTGATGCAGATGAACCTGTGCCTCTCCGGCCTGGCCGGGTGCTACGGCAAGACGGCGTACCCGGCCGTGGTCGATGAGGCGACGGCCCGGATCCGGCAGGCCCGCCCCGACGCGGTGACGATCAACGAGGCGTGCCAGGGCGACGTCGCCCTGATCGCCCGCCGGACCGGCTACCACGCGCGCTTCTCGAAGGTCCCCTACCGCGGCGAGCCCCTCCAGTGCGTGCGCCCGGGCGGCCGCGGTCTCTTCGGCGACGCCGTGCTCACCAAGGCGGCGATCGAGCGAGCGAGCAACAAGGCCTTCAAAGCCCAGGCCGGCCTCGAACGGCGGCGCTGGCTGTGCGTGACGACCGCTCGCGACGTCGACGTCTGCACCGCGCACCTGAACACCCGCGCGGCGAACGAGGTGGCCGGCAACGAAGCCCAGTGCGCCGAGCTCAAGGTGGTCCTCGCCCGCCACGCGGCCGCGCGGCCCGTCGTCTTCGGCGGCGACGTCAACCGCCGCCGCTCGTGCGCGCCGCGCGGCGCCTGGACCCGCACCGACCACGCCGCGCGCCAGGCCCCGGGGCTCCAGCACGTCTACGGCAGCCGCAAGCTCCGCTCACCCACCGCGGAGGTGCTCCCGGCCGACCACACCGACCACGACTTCCTGCTGGTCCGCGAGCGGCTCGCTCCGTGACAAACACAACCGGGCCCGGCCGCCACGCTGCCCGCCGGGCCCGAGCTCGGGGAGTCAGTCGGTGAGCCAGTTCTTCAGCACCCGGCCATCACCGGTCGGGAGCGTGACGCCGTGCTTGGTGAGGCACGAGCGCAGCTCCTGCTCGGACGGCCCGCGCTGCTCGATGACCACGTCAGTGGCCTTCCTCGGCCCGTCGCCGCCTCTGGCGCCGCCGGCGTCGTCGGCGATCGCCGGCACGGCGACGGTGATCGCGAGCGTGGTGAGCGCAGCGGCGGACGCGGACGCCAACATCGTGGGAAGCCTTCGCATACCGAAGTTCCTCTCGTCGTTCGACAGTGACCTCGATGTCACCAGCGCCAGGCGAGCAGGCGGCGCACGCGCGCCGAAGAGTCTGCGAAAACCGCGCACCCGGGGGCGGCGAGTGCGCCAGACTCCCCCTTCGATGGAACCGACGGTTCTGGTGGTCGAGGACGAGCCCGACATCGTCGCCCTGCTGCGCGACTTCCTCGGCGTCGCCGGCTTCGACGTCCTCTCCGCCGGCGACGCGGCGGCGGCGGTCGAGCTGCTCGACGAGCAGCAGGTCGACTGCGTCCTGCTCGACGTGATGCTCCCCGGCAGCTCGGGCTTCGAGCTCTGCCGCCGCATCCGCGACTCCTCCGACGTGCCGCTCCTCTTCCTCAGCGCACGCGGCGACGACAGCGACAAGCTGCGCGGATTGGGGCTTGGCGCCGACGACTACATCGTCAAGTCGGCGACGCCCGCCGAGGTCGTCGCCCGCGTCGAAGCCGTGCTCCGGCGCGCGCCGCGCAACGGCAACGGCACCGCGCCGGGCGCGCTGCGCTTCGGCGAGCTGACGATCGACCCGGCGGCGCACGAGGTTGCGCTCGGCGACCGCCTGATCCCGCTGACGGCGCGCGAGCTCGAGCTCCTCCAGGTCTTCGCCGAGCACCCGCGCCAGGTGCTCGGGCGCGACCAGCTCTTCGAGCTGCTGTGGGGCTCGTGGGGGGATCGCAGCGCGGTCTCGGTCTACGTGCGCAAGCTGCGGGAGAAACTCGAGGCCGACCCCGCGCACCCGCGGCTGCTGGTCACGGTCTGGGGCGTTGGCTACCGCTTCGATCCACCGGCGGCGCGATGACGCGTCGCCTGCCCCTCGGCGTCTGGCTGGCGCTCGGGTTCGCCCTGGCCGTCGCCGCGCCGACGCTCAGCGCCGGAGCCGCCTGGTGGGCGGTCGGCACCCGTCAGCAGGCCGACGCCGACGCCCGGCTCCGCCAGGCGACCGCGCTCATCGAGCAGGCCGGTACGGGCCTCGCCGACACCGGCGTGTGGAAATCCGTCGCCGGGAAGCTCGCCGACCTGAAGGTCGAGGCCGACCTGCAGCTGAGCCCTCCCAAGGAGGTCGTGGCCGGGGAGCCCGGGGTCAGCGAGCTCGCGCCCGCCGGCGCGGCCACGAAGCGGGTGGTGGTAGTGGACCGCGGCCGAGGCTTCGTCACCGACGCGCTGGCCGCCACGCTCGAGCGGCCCGAGGGCAAGCGCGAGCTCACGACCCGCTGGGAGTCGCACAATCTGGGCACCGGGCCGGTGGGCGGCATGCTGTGGGTCGAGCGCCCCAGCCGCGCGGTGCGTCTGGCGGCGGCGTCCGGCGCGGGGCTGCTGGCGCTCGTGCTCGCGGTGGTCGCGGGCGTGATCCTGCTGCGCCGCTGGGTCGTCGCCCCGCTCGCCCGCCTGGCGCGCGACGCCGAGCGCATCGCCGGCGGGGAGCTCGACGTCGCGCCCGTCAGCTCGCGCACGCGGGAAGTGGCCGAGGTCGGCGCGGCCCTCCGCGGAATGGCCGACGGGCTGCGCGACGCGCTGGCCGAGCAGCACGCCGCCGAGCAGCAGCGGCGCTTCCTCCTCAGCGCGATCGCCCACGACCTGCGGACGCCGCTCTTCACCCTCCGCGGCTCGCTCGAGGCGATCGAGCACGGCATCGGCGACGCCGACCACCTGCGCCGCGCGCGCGACAAGGCGACGCTGCTGGACCGCCTCGTCGGCGACCTGTTCACGTTCAGCCGGCTGGAGTACTCGGGACCCGAGCTGGCGCACGACGCCCTCGACCCGGTGGCGCTCGCGCAGGAGGCGGCCGACACCGTCGATCGGGGGATCGTCGTCGTCGCGCCGGCCACGCCGCCGGCGCTCGACGGCGACCACGGGGCGCTCCTGCGCGTGCTCGTCAACCTGCTCGCCAACGCCGTGCGCCATGCGGACGCGGAGGTTGAGCTGCGGGTGACCGCGGAGGGCGACGACGTGCTGTTCGAGGTGCTCGACGACGGGCCGGGGATCGCCGACCACGACCTGCCGCAGCTGTTCGAGCCGCTCTTCCGCGCCGACCGCACCCGCAACAGCGCCACCGGCGGAGCCGGGCTCGGCCTGGCGATCGTGCAACGACTGACCGCCGCCCACGGCGGCAGCGTCCAGGCCGAGAACCGTCCCGAGCGCGACGCGCGGTTCGTCGTCCCGCTGCCGCGGCGCGTCGCACCGCCTCCGCTGGTCCGCACACCCTGAGGATCCGGGCCGCGGTAGCGAGTCGGACACATCCCTCGCGCCGCCCGCGTGTAGTCTCGGCCGGGACTACTTGCACCCGCAACCATCACCGGGAGAATCCATGCCGCAGCCCACCATCGTCCTCGTCCACGGCGCGTGGGCCGACGCGTCGAGCTGGAACCCGGTGGCGACCGAGCTCCAGAGCCAGGGCTTCACGGTTCTGGCCCCGCCGAACCTGCTCCGCGCGGTGCCGATCGACGCGCCGTACATCACCTCGTTCATCAACCAGCGAACAGGCGGGCCGGTCGTGCTCGTCGGCCACTCCTACGGCGGCTTCGTCATCACCAATGCCGCGGCCGGCGCCGAGAACGTCAAGGCGCTCGTCTTCGTCGACGCGTTCATCCCCGACGAGGGCGAGCTCGTCTTCCAGATCCTCGGCGGGTCCGGGTCGGCCCTCGACGTTCCCGATCCGACCCAGGTCCTCGACCTCGTCGGCTACCCGGGCGCGCCTGATGGCGACGTCGAAGCGTTCCTGAAGCCCGACACCGTGCACAACTCCTTCGCCCAGGACCTCCCGGAGGCCGACCGCTCGCTGATCGTGGCGGGCCAGCGGCCGATCACCCTGGCCGCCAACACCACGCCCTCCGGCCCCGGAGCGTGGAAGAACCTGCCGAGCTGGGCCGTGATCGGCACCGAGGACCTCGTGATCCCGCCGGCCGCGCAGCGCAGCATGGCCGAGCGCGCGGGCGCGACCATCACCGAGGCCCCGGGCTCGCACGTTTCGATGGTCTCGCACCCTCAGGTCACGATCGACGCGATCCTCGCCGCCGCCGAGGTCGGCGGCTGAGCGCTGATCGAGTCGCCGGCGGGACACTTTGCGACCGCCCGGCAGTGGGTAGCACGGGCTGATGCCCTCCGCGGGAGATGATCGTTCGGTGGTCGGCGCGCGGGCAGCGTCCGCCCACGCGCATCCGCACGGCGACGCCGCGATGCCCGGGTGGTACCGGACGGCAGGGGCCGCGAGCTGGCGCTTCCTGGCGATCGCCGGGGCGGTGGCCGTCGTGGTCTACGCGCTCGTCCACCTCCGGGTGATCGTGATCCCGATCATCGTCGCCGTCCTCGCCAGCACGCTGCTCCTCCCCATCGTCAGCTGGCTGAAGCGGCACCGCGTTCCCGACGCGCTCGCCGCGGCGCTCGCCATGCTCGCGGCGGTGCTCACGCTCGTCGCGGTGGCCACCGCGGTCGCGCCGTCGCTGGGCAGCCAGCTCGGCGACCTCCGCACGCAGGCGGAGGACGGCGTGCGCCAGGCCACGGATCAGCTCGCCAAGCCGCCGTTCAACCTCAGCGAGCGCGAGCTTCGCGACCGCGTGGACCAGGGCCTGAAGCGACTGCGCGAGAACAGCGGCCCGCTCGCGCGCGGCCTGGGTTCGGGCGCGGTGCTGCTCGGCGAGGTGCTGACGGGCCTGATCGTGGCCACCCTGCTGTGCTTCTTCCTCCTCAAGGACGGCGCGGAGATGTGGGCGTGGGTGCTCCGCCTGGTCGGCAAGCGCAGCCGCGCCGACGCCGACGAGGTGGGCAACCGCGTGTACGCCGCGCTCGCCGGCTACGTCCGCGGGATCGCGATGGTGGGCTTCGTCGACGCCGTCCTGATCGCCATCGCGCTGGTCCTCATCGGCGTCCCGCTGGTCGTGCCGCTGGCGGTCATCACGTTCTTCGCCGCCTTCGTGCCGCTCATCGGCGCGTTCATCGCCGGCCTGCTCGCCGTGCTGATCGCGCTGGTCTCGGGCGGACTGCTCGACGCAGCGCTCGTGCTCGGCGCGATCATCCTCGTCCAGCAGGTCGAGGGCCACCTGCTCTACCCGCTGCTGATGTCGCGCGCGGTGCACCTCCACCCCGCCGTCATCGTGGTCTCCCTCGGCGCGGGCGGCATCCTGGCCGGCATCGTCGGCGTGTTCCTCGCGGTGCCCGTCGCGGGCATCGTCTCCGTGGTCCTCCAGTACGCGCAGGACCGCCCGGCGCCCGAGACCCCGCTGAGCGAGGCACCCGCCGCCGCGGGCTGACCGCGCGGGCTACTCGACCGCGTCGAGCAGCGCCGCGTACGTCTCGGGCCGCCGCGTGCGCAGGAACGGGAACAGCTCGAGCCAGTCGCGGCGCTGGTCGAGGTCGAGGTCCGCGACGAGCACGGCCGGCTCGTCGCGCGGCGCCTGCACGAGCACCCGGCCGTAGGGGTCCGAGATGAACGAGGACCCGTAGAACGTCAGGGGCTCCTCGGTGCCGATGCGGTTGACCGCGACCATGAAGGTGCCGTTGGCGATCCCGTTGCCGACGATCACGCGCTCCCACAGCGGCTGGGTGTCGAACTCCGGATGGTCGGGCTCCGAGCCGATCGCGGTCGGGTAGACGATGACCTCCGCGCCGCCGAGCGAGTACGCGCGCGCGAGCTCCGGGAACCACTGGTCCCAGCAGGTCGGGAAGCCGAAGCGCCCGTCGCCGAGCTCGACCACCGGGTAGCCCTTCTCGTCGTCGCCGGGGCGGAAGTACTTGTCCTCGTAGTAGCCGGCGGTGACCGGGATGTGGAGCTTGCGGGTCTTGGCCACCACCTCGCCGTCCGGTCCGACGACGATCGCGGTGTTGTAGCCCAGCCCGCCGTCCTCGGCCTGCTCGTACAGCGAGGCGTGGACGTACACGCCGTGCTGCCGCGCCGCCCGCGCCGCGAGCTCGGTCGTCGGCCCGCCCGGGAGCGGCTCGGCCATCGAGGCCGCCGTCTCCAGCGCGTCGGGCACGATCGCGAAGTAGGGCGAGAGCGTGAGCTCTTGCAGGCACACGAGCCGCGCGCCCTCCCCCGCCGCCATCGCGATCCCGCGCTCCAGCGCGGCCACGTGCTCCTCGGCGTCGGGGTGCCACGCCTCCTGTACCACGCCGATCCGGAACGGGGCGCGGGTCGGCTCCTCGACGCGCGCCAGCGAGGGCGGGACGTCTCCGACGGCGGTGATCAGGCGCGGCTCGGCCACGCCGCCGAGTCTATGAGCTCGGTGCGCAGCTCGTGGCTGCCGTCGGGGAGCGGCGCCTCGTAGAACAGGCGCCAGCCGCCGCCCGGCAACGGCAGGACGTCGAGGTAGCGGACGTCCGCGACCGGCGCGGTGCCGCCGACGATGCTCGTCCGCTCGTTGAAGTTCTCGTCCTTCGTCGCGCGCCCGTCGTAGTACACGGTCCCGTCGGGGAGCACCGCCGTCACGCGCCCCCCGCGCGCGTCCCACGCCCCCGGCCGGCGCGCCAGCCAGATCCACCAGTGCTTCGAGCCCGGCGTCGCACAGCTCAGGTAGAGCCGCCAGCCTCCGCCGACCCGCACCAGCGCGGGCCGCTCCAGCGACTCCGCTCCGAACCGCTCCTTCCCCAGCGTGACGCCCCGACGACCACCTCGCCCCCGCGCCGCTCCGCGTCCCGCAGCCGGTACGCCAGCACGATCTCGCCATCCGCGCCGAACGCCGCCGACGGCGCACCGGCCCAGCAGCCGAAGCCCGCGCCCGGAGCGGGCACGGCCACGCTCACGCGCCCGGTGCCTGGCAGCGGCGCCACTCAGGCGACGGCGACCGCGACCAGCGCCTCGACCACGTCAGGGTCGAACTGCGTGCCGGCGTTGTTGCGCAGCTCCGCCACGGCGACCTCGTGGCTCATCGCCTTGCGGTAGGAGCGATCGGTGGTCATGGCGTTGAAAGCGTCGCAGGCGGAGACGATCCGCGCGGCGAGCGGGATCTGCTCGCCCGCCAGCCCGTCCGGGTAGCCGCCGCCGTCGTAGCGCTCGTGCGAGGCGCGCACGACCACGCCGACCTTCGCGAGCAGCCCGCCGACGGTCTCGAGCATGCGCTGGCCCTCGATCGTGTGGGTCTTCATGATCGCCCACTCGTCGTCGTCCAGCGGCCCGGGCTTGTTGATGATCTCGTTCGGGATCGCGACCTTGCCGACGTCGTGGAGCAGCGCGCCGAACTCCGCGGCGCGGCGCGTCTCGTGGTCGACGCCGAGCTGGTCGGCGACCGCGACGGTGAGCTCGACCACGTCCTGGGTGTGCTGGCCGGTGTAGGCGTCGTCGGCCTCGATCACGTCGCCGAGCAGCAGCGCGGTGCCGCGGTAGGCGCCGGAGAGCTCGATCGCCTGCTCGACGCGCGCGGTGCGCTCGCCGGCGAAGATCGTGAACAGCCCGGCGAGCGGGACGACGAGGAGCACCGCGTACGGCTGGTCGGCGGCGGCGAAGGCCGCCAGCAGGCCGACCGGGAAGAGCAGGGCGTCGACGCGGTGGGCCATCTTGAGCTCGGACAGCACGCTGCGGGGGTCCTCGCCCAGGCACGCCCACACGCGCGCGACGTAGATCACGCTGTCGAGCGCGACCATGGCGATCAGCGCGGCCACGTAGGCGGGCCAGTCGCTCCATTCCGGCGTCTGGGCCCCGCACGCGATGAGCACGGCCGCGGGGGCGAGCGCGAACCAGGCGTCGGCGACCGAGAGCACGGCGCGCTCGCTGGCCACGCGACCGCGGAGCGCGTCGATCAGCGTGGTGATGATCAGGGAGAGCGCGACCAGCAGCGGCACGGTCGGCGTGGGAAGCAGCAGCAACATCGGCACCAGGATCACCTGGGTCGGGACCGCGAACCCCGCGCCCGCCGGGAACTCCGCCCGCGCGACGAGCGCGTAGGCGGCGACCAGCGCGACGGCGAGGCCCGCGTCGAGCTGGCGATCGGCCGGCGCGAACCAGGCGAGCGCGATCGCGCAGACCAGGAAGCCGAGCGCGAACGCGCCGTCGGCGAGTTGCTCGCGCGCGAGCAGCCGCTCGGGCCGCCGCGTGAAGGCGCCTTCGAGGAGCCGCTGGGCCCCGGGGCTGATCTCGGTGTGGGCTGGCATCGAAACTAGGACATGCGTTGACCACATATCTCGTCGGCCCTCCGCCGAGCCGACTTGAGATGTATGGACCAAAGATCGGTCCAGGCACGAGTAGATGTGACAGGAGGTCACACGGAATGAAGCGACGTACCTGCCGGATCCTTTTCGCCACCGCGGTGGCCGCTGTTGCCGCGCTGGCGCCCGCGGGGACGGCGAACGCCGGCCTCCTCTCCCAGTCGGCGGGCCCGTGCCCGAGCTACGCGATGAGCAAGACGTTCTCGAAGTGGCTCGATCCCATGAGCTACACGCTCGCCCCCGGCGGCTCGTTCGAGTCGGCCTCCGGCCTCACGTTCACCGGCGGCGCCAAGATCGTCTCCGGCAACGAGTCCTCCTACGTGCACGGCACGGGCGACAAGAGCTCCGTGCTGATCCCGCAGGGCGGCACCGTCACCACCGGCCCGATCTGCGTCGGCCTCGACAAGCCGACCGTCCGCTTCTTCGCCAAGCGCCCCAGCTTCTCGCTGCTGCCGCTGCTCACCGTCGAGGGTGTCTTCACCACCAAGGCGGGGACGACCGCGTCGCTGCCGATGGTCGGCGTGCCGCTGGCCGGCAACTCCTGGTCGCTGCAGCTGCCGTTCATCACCACGGGCGCCGTGCTCGAGCTCGGCGACACCACGATGATGCGCTTCCGCATCCGCGCCCTCACCGGCGCCTGGCAGGTCGACGACCTCTACGTCGACCCGATGCGGCGCTACTAGCCCTCACGCCACGGCGGGGACCTGCTGCGTGATGCAGTGGATCCCCCCGCCGCCCAGTGCGAGCGTCGTGCCGTCGATCGGCACGACCTCGCGACCCGGGTAGAGCCCGCCCAGCAGCGCCAGCGCCTCGTCGTCGGTCTCCTGGCCCGCCACCGGGACGATCAGGGCGCCGTTGCAGATGTAGAAGTTGGTGTAGGGCACGACGGTCGGCGGCCCGTCGTGGTCGACGTACGGCAGCAGCGGCAGCTCCACGACCTCCAGGCCCGCCGCCCGCAGCCGCTCGGCGTTCTCGCGCGTGGCGCTCCGGTTCGGGTTGCTCTCCTCGGCGACGGTCTGGAGCAGCACGCGCCCGGGCGCGATCGGGGCGCAGATGTTGTCGACGTGGCCGTCGGTGTCGTGGTCCTCGACCAGGCCCTGCCCGAGCCACACCACGGCGTGGACGCCGAGCTCGTCCTGCAGCCGGCGCGCGATCTCGTCCTTGGAGAGCGACGGGTTGCGCCGCGGATGCAGCAGGCACTGCTCGGTGGTGATCAGCGTGCCGTCGCCGTCGACGGCGATCGAGCCGCCCTCGAGGATGAGGTCGCGCGCATCGATGCGCTCCTCCCCCAGCCGCTCGAGCAGCCGCGCCGCGACCTCGGCGTCGTCGGCGAACGGCTCGAACTTCTCGCCCCAGGCGTTGAAGCCGAAGTCGATGCCCGCGCGCCGCCCCGCGCCGTCGAGCACGAAGACCGGGCCGGCGTCGCGCATCCATGAGTCGTCGATCGGGAGCTCGGAGACCGTCACGCCCTCGCCGCACGCCGCGCGGGCGCGCCGCCGGTCCTGCGGGCGCGCGACCATCGTCACCGGCTCGAAGGCGGCGATCGCGTTGGCGACCTCGGCGTAGGCGGCCTGGGCGTCGTCCCACAGGTCCTCCCACATGTCCTCGCGCGCCGGCCATGCCATGAGCGTGCGGTCGTGCGCCGCCCACTCAGCCGGCATGCGCCAGCTCATTTGGCGCGCAGCTTGCGGGTCCGGCCGCGCTCCTCCTGCTTCTCCACGACGTTCTGGATCAGCTTGAGGATCTCGGCGGGGCCGGTGGCCTTGACGGTGCCGGACTGGAAGGCCTCGCGCCAGTGGCGGACCTTGCCTTCGCGGGCCAGCTCGTTGAAGTGCGAGCGCGGCACGGAGAGGCGGACCTTGGCGTCGGAGGCGATGTCGCGCGTGATCCGCGGGCCGGGCACCTCGACGCGGAAGAGCTGGATGTCACCGCGGCCGCGCAGCTCGAGCTCGATCACGAGCCGCAGCTTCGTGAGCGCCGGCACCTCGGCCTGGAAGTTGTGGACGGCCTCTTCGATCAGGGCCTTGGTATCTGCGGTAGACATTTGCTACTGACTCTAGCCGCGCACTCGTGTGCCTTCTGGATCGAACAGCGGCTCGGCTCGCACCTCTCCGTCGATCCATTCCCCGAACACCTCCACCGCCACCTGAGTGCCCGGCGCGGCGTGCTCCGCGGGCAGGTAGGCGTAAGCGATCGAGGCGCCGACGGTGTACCCGTAGCCGCCGCTCGTGACACGCCCGCAGATCTCGCCGCCCGCGCGCACCGGCTCGTTACCGAGCGCGACCGAGCGGGGATCGGCGAGCACGACGCAGCACAGCCGCCGGTCCGGCTCGGCCGCGCCCTCCAGCGCGTCGCGGCCGATGAAGTCGTGGTCGAGCTTGACCGCGAAGCCGAGCGCGCCCTCGTACGGCGTGTCGTCGGGGGTGATGTCGGCGCCCCAGACGCGGTAGCCCTTCTCGAGCCGCAGCGAGTCGATCGCCCGGTAGCCGCCGGCCACCAGGCCGTGCGGCTCGCCCGCCTCCCACAGCGTCCGCCACAGCGCCGCGCCGAACTCCATCGGGCAGTAGAGCTCCCAGCCCAGCTCCCCGACGTAGGTCACCCGCAGCGCGCGCGCCGGGACGTCGTCGACCGTGATCGCCCGGTAGTTCATGTACTTGAAGTCGAGCGGGTCCGGCGTGCAGGGGGCGAGGATGTCCCGCGCCCGCGGGCCCCACAGGCCGAGGCACCCCCAGCGCGAGGTGGCGTCCTCCACCAGCACGTCGTCGCCCGCGTGAGAGCTGATCCAGGCGCGGTCGTGGGTGCCGAACGCCGTGCCGGTGACGATCCAGAAGCGATCCTCCTCGAGCTGGGTGACCGTGAAGTCGCATTCGATCCCGCCGCGGCGGTTGAGCATCTGCGTGTAGGTGACCTTGCCCGGGCCGCGGACGACGACGTTGTCGCACAGGCGCTCGAGCAGCGCCGCAGCGCCCGGCCCGCTGATCTCCAGCTTTGCGAACGAGGTCTCGTCGAACAGCGCGGCGGCCTCGCGGGTGGCGGCGTGCTCGGCGCCGATGGCGGGCGACCAGTGCTGCCCGGCCCAGCCGCGCGGCCGCAGCGCCTCGTCGCCGTCCGCGGCGTTCGCCTCGTACCAGTTGACCCGCTCCCAGCCGGACTTCTCGCCGAAGGCGGCGCCGTGCCCCCGGTGCCAGTCATAGACCGGGGAGACGCGGAGCGGCCGCCCCGCCTGGCGCTCGTGGCCCGGGTACTTGATGTCGTAGTAGGTCTCGTAGACCTCGCGCGTGCGCTTCAGCGTGTAGGCGGGCGAGCGGTAGTGCTCGCCGAAGCGCCGCGTGTCCATCTCCCAGACGTCGAGCGACGGCTCGCCCTCGGCGATCCACTCCGCCATCAGCTTGCCCATCCCGCCCGCGCCCGCGAGGCCGTGCGCGCAGAAGCCGGCGGCGACGAAGAAGCCGCCAACCGCAGACTCGCCGAGCAGGAACTCGCCGTCGGGCGTGAACGCCTCGGGCCCGTTGATGAGCCGCGTGATCGTGACCTCGTCCATCACTGGGACGCGCTTGCGGGCGTTGACGGTGATCTCCTCGAAGCGCTCCCAGTCCTCCTCGAGCAGGCGGCCGTTGAAGTCGGCGGGGATGGCGTCGACGCCGGCCGCGTCGAGCGACCACGGCGCGGGGTGGCGCTCGTAGCCGCCCATCACGAGCCCGCCGGCGTCCTCTCGGAAGTAGATGAGGAGGTCGGGGTCGCGCATGGTCGGGAGGTGCTCGCCCCCGCGCTCGCGGAAGGGCTGGGTGACCAGGTACTCGTGCGCCATCGGGACGAGCGGCACGCGCACGCCCGCGAGCCGCCCGATCTCGGCCGCGTACATGCCGCCGGCGTTGACGACCACGTCGGCCTCGATGTCGCCGCGGTCGGTCTGCACACCGCGCACCCGGCCGCCGCGCACGTCGATCCCGGTCACGCGCGTGTTCGTGTGGATGCCGCAGCCGCCCTCGCGCGCGCCCTCGGCCAGCGCGTAGGTGAGCAGGCTCGGATCGAGGTAGCCGTCGGTCGGCAGCCACGACGCGCCGAGCACGCCGTCAGTGACCATGAGCGGGAAGCGCTCCTGCGCCTCGTCGGCGGACAGCAGCTCGAGCGGGAGCCCGAACGTCTTCGCCCACCCGGCCTGGCGCCGTGTCTCCTCCCAGCGCGCCTCAGACGACGCGAGCCGCAGGCCGCCGCACTCGACCCAGCCGCAGTCGAGCGTCCGGTACAGCTCGACCGAGTCCATCATCATCCGCGTCAGCGAGACCGAGCCGCGCAGCTGGCCGACCAGCCCGGCCGAGTGGAACGTCGAGCCCGATGTGAGTTGGTTGCGGTCGACCAGCACGACGTCCTTCCAACCCAGCTGCGCGAGGTGGTAGGCGATCGAGCAGCCGCCGACGCCCCCGCCGACGATTACGCAGCGGGCAGACCCCGGAAGGTCACGCGCCACGCCGAGCGTCCTCGAGCCAGACGCCGAAGCGCGGGTCGGTGAAGCCCGCGCGCACGCGCTCGAAGTGCTCCTGGGCGTACTCGGCGAAGTCGAAGTCGAGCTCCGAGATCACCTGCTGCACGACGCCCCACATCGCCTCGCGCAGGTCCGACATGATCCGCATCAGCCGCAGCGTCGCGAGCCGCCGGCGGGTACACGGCTCGCCCCAGTAGCACTCGAGCAGCCACTCGTCGCCGGCCTCGTTGAAGCCGTTGTTGACCGACAGGTTGCCGAGGTCGAAGTAGCGGTTGCCCATCCCCGCGTACTCCCAGTCGACGATCCGCATCGCCGTGTCGTCGTGGATCAGGTTGGCCGGGAGCAGGTCGTTGTGGCACGGGACGACCGCGTGCTCCGGGTATGCCGGGTCGATCGCAGCCTGGATCCGCCGGGCGCCGATCAGCAGGTCGCCGAACGTCCCGAGCGAGCCGCCGCCGCGCTCGGCCGCGTTGCGGGCGTAGAGGTCGACCACGTCCCAAGCCGAGAAGCGGTTGCGCAGCGGCCGCATGCCGTGGATCTCCCACAGCGTCACCGCCACCTCGGCGATCATGTCCGGCTTGCCGAGGTCGTCGGCGGTCATCACCCGCCCGGGCAGGAACTCGGTGACGAGCGTGGGCGGGTCGTCGAGGAAGGCGACGACCTCGGGCCCGACGCCGACCGCGCCCGCGGCGGCGGTCGCCTCGCGCTCGCACGCGCGGTCGATCCCGAGCAGGCCCGTGTCCTTCCCCGCCAGCCGCACGACGACGTCGCGGCCGCCGAAGCGCACGCGCAGGTTGTGGTTGGTGATGCCGCCGCCGAGCGGCTCCGGGGCCGACTCCGGCCGGCCGAGGAGCTCCTCGAGGCCAGGGGGCAGGGTCGCGGCGGGGGGCTTCGCGGTCGTGCTCACGTGCGCATCCGTACCACGGGGAGGGAGGCCCTGGCCAGGCCCCGCGCCGCGTGGCGGCAGGAAGGGCCCCGAGGGGTCATCGCCCGGACTTAGCCGACGGCGGCCTCCGCCTGGTCGGCGGAGCGCACGGGCGAGGGGATCTTCGAGCGGCGCGCCCCGTAGTAGATGGCGCCGAGGATCAGCACCGCACCGAGCACCGACCACAGGATCGGGATCTTGTTCAGGAAGTCGACGTTGAAGTCGAGCACCCCGGCGGTCTCGTTCGGCTTCGGGTTCGTCGCCACCCGGTGCCACAGGAAGTTGATCATCATCGCGCCGCCCCACACGAGCGCGAGGATGTTGACGAGCATCCCCGCGCCGCCGAGCGAGAACGGCACCGGGCGCTGCGCGAAGTAGCCGCGCCGGCGGGCTCCGAGGATCGCCAGGTTGGCGAGGATGTAGGACAGGTAGATCATCCCGCTGGCCGCGATCGCGATGTACGCGACGCCGCCGTACTTGAGGAAGAAGATCGCGGCCAGCACCGCGACGGCGATGCAGGCGCCGACCGGCGTGCCGGTGGTCGGGTGCACGCTGCTGAGCGGCTTCGAGAGCGGCAGCTGGCGATCGCGCGCCATCGAGTACGCGAGCCGGATCGTCGAGGCCTGGATGGCCAGGCAGCAGACGAAGATGGCGAACGAGACGACCAGCAGGTAGCCGGTGGCGAGCGCCTTGGAGAGGTTGGCCTGGATGATCTCCGGCGGCGAGATGCCGCCCGCCTTCACCACCTTGTCGAGCGAGCCGGGGATCGCCATCAGCATCGCCCACAGGAACACGAAGCCGATCACGAAGGCGGACGCGATCGAGCCGAGCACGGCGCGCGGCGCCACCCTCCGTGGGTCGTTCGTCTCCTCGGCCAGGGTCGACGCCGTGTCGAAGCCGTAGATCACGAACAGGCCCATGAACATCGCGACCAGGAAGTTCGAGGCGTTGAAGGTCGCGCCGCCGGTGTCGAAGACGACGCCGGCGCCCTGGTTGTTGTGGAACAGCGCGAGGATGATCGCGAAGACGAACAGACCGAGCAGCTCGAACAGCACGCCGGTGTTGTTGATGATCGCCACCACGCGCACGCCGAAGATGTTCAGCAGCGTGATGACGACCAGCGTGATGATCGCGATCCACTTCTGGTTGGTCAGGCTGTCGGGCGCCATGTCGCTGAGGCCGATGTCATTGATGACCGGGATCAGCGTCAGCGGCAGCGTCGCGACGACGGCCGCGATCGTCAGCGCGCCCGCCCACAGGTAGATCCAGCCCGAGAACCACGCGTACGGCTTGGAGTTGCTCAGCAGCTTCGTCCACTGGAACACCGAGCCCGCGATCGGGAAGTGGGAGGAGACCTCGGCGAAGTTCAGCGCCACGATGAACTGGCCGAGCGCGACGACCGGGAACGTCCAGATGAACGCGCCGCCCAGCGTGCCGACGCCGAGGATGAACAGCGTGAAGATGCCGGTCGCCGGCGAGATGTAGCTGAACGCCGCGGCGAACGAGCTGAAGAAGTGCAGGCGCCGGTGGAGCGACTGCTCGTAGCCGAAGGAGGCAAGGTCCGCGGCGTCGTCCGTCCGAGCGGCCATGGCGCGACGCTAACCCGCTCGTGACAAAGGAGTCAAGCCGGCGTTTGCCTCGAAGGTGTGCCGGACATACCTATTCGGGCCGCAGAGGCAGGGGCGGGCAGATCTTCTGGAGAGGGGCGGGAAATGGCGGAGGCGGGAACTGCAGAGCGCAGCGTCGGCGGAGACGCGGCGGAGAGCGACTATCACGAGAAGCGACAGCTCCAGCAGGGGGCCGCCGGCTGGGTCCTGCTCGCCGGGCTGGGCGTGGCGTATGTGATCTCGGGCGACTTCGCCGGCTGGAACTTCGGCCTCGCCGAGGGCGGCTGGGGCGGGATGCTGATCGCCACCGTCCTGATGGCGACGATGTACACCTGCATGATCTTCTCGCTCGCCGAGCTGTCGTCGACGATCTCGACGGCCGGCGGCGGGTACGGCTTCGGCCGCCGGGCCCTCGGGATCTGGGGCGGCTTCCTCACCGGCACGGCGATCCTGATCGAGTACGCGATGGCGCCCGCCGCGATCGTCGTCTTCATCGGCGGCTACGTCGAGTCGCTCGGCATCTTCGGCATCACCTCCGGGTGGCCGGTCTACCTCGCCTTCTATGTCGTGTTCGTCGGCATCCAGCTGCTCGGCGTCGGCGAGGCGCTCAAGGTCACGTTCGTGATCACCGCGATCGCGGTCGTGGCGCTGCTCGTGTTCGTCGTCGCGATGGTCCCCGAGTTCAGCACCTCGAACCTGACCAGCATCAAGCCGGACATGGCGAAGGCGGGCGCCTCCGACTTCCTCCCCTTCGGCTGGCAGGGCATCTGGGCCGCGTTCCCGTTCGCGATCTGGTTCTTCCTCGCGGTGGAGGGCGTGTCGCTCGCCGCCGAGGAGACGCGCGACCCGAAGAAGGACATGCCGCGCGGCCTGATCACGGCGATGCTGATCCTGCTCGTGTTCGCCGCGCTGATGCTGACCTTCGCGCCCGGCGGCGGGGGCGCCGACGCGATCAAGGGCTCCGACAACCCGCTCCCGGCCGCGATCGCCGAAGCCAAGGGCAAGGGCAGCGCGGTCGGCGGCTTCGTCAATGCCGTCGGGCTCGCCGGCCTGGTGGCGAGCTTCTTCTCGATCATCTTCGCCTACTCGCGCCAGCTGTTCGCGCTCTCGCGCTCGGGCTACCTGCCGCGCGCGCTGTCCGTGACCTCGAGCCGCAAGGTGCCGAGCATCGCCTTGATCGTTCCTGCGATTATCGGCTTCTTGCTGGCGGCGATCACACAGGACGGGGCGACGATGCTCAACATCGCGGTCTTCGGCGCGACCGTTTCGTACGTGCTGATGATGCTCGCCCACATCGTGCTCCGCCGGCGGGAGCCGGACCTCGAGCGCGGCTACCGGACGCCGGGCGGCGTCGCGACCTCCGGGGTCGCGCTCGTGCTCGCGTCGCTGGCGGTGGTGGCGACGTTCATGGTCGACATCCAGGCGGCGCTGATCACCGTCGGGGTCTACGGGACCGCGGCCCTCTACTTCCTCCTCCACTCGCGCCACCACCTGGTGTCCACGGCGCCGGAGGAGGAGTTCGAGGCGATCACGTCGGCCGAGTCGGAGCTCCGCGGCTCATGAACCCCGATCAGCTCCGCCGCGCCGTCGACGACGGCTCCATCGACACGGTCCTGCTCGTCTTCGCCGACATGCAGGGCCGCCTCCAGGGCAAGCGCCTCGTCGGGAAGCACTTCGTCGAGGACATCCTCGAGCACGACGCAGAAGCCTGCAACTACCTGCTCGCCGTCGACGTCGACATGAACACCGTCGACGGCTACGAGATGGCGTCATGGGAGCAGGGCTACGGCGACTTCGTGATGAAGCCGGACCTCTCGACGCTGCGGCCCGTGCCGTGGCACGAGGGCACGGCGATGTGCATGGCGGACCTCGTCTGGCACGACGAGGCGCCGGTCGTCGCCTCGCCGCGGCAGATCCTGCGTCGCCAGCTCGACCGGCTCGCCGAGCGCGGCTGGGACGCGCTGGCCGCGACGGAGCTCGAGTTCATCGTCTTCCGAGACACCTACGAGGACGCGTGGGACAAGTCCTACCGCGACCTCGAGCCCGGCAACCAGTACAACGTCGACTACTCGATCCTCGGGACCTCGCGACTCGAGCCGCTGCTCGGCCGGATCCGCCGCGAGATGGCCGCGGCGGGGCTCACGGTGGAGAACTCCAAGGGCGAGTGCAACCTCGGCCAGCATGAGATCAACTTCACCTACGAGGACGCGCTGTCGGCCGCCGACACGCACACGATCTACAAGAACGGCGCCAAGGAGCTCGCGTCCCAGGAGGGCTACGCGATCACGTTCATGGCGAAGTTCAACGAGCGCGAGGGCAACTCGTGCCACATCCACCTGTCGCTGCGCGGCAAGGACGGCACGCCCGTGTTCGCCGAGCAGCCCGAGCTGTTCGATCGCTTCTTGGCCGGGCAGCTCGCGGGCCTGCGCGAGCTGACGCTGTGCATGGCGCCGAACATCAACTCCTACAAGCGCTTCGCCGAGGGCTCCTTCGCGCCCACCGCGGTCGCGTGGGGCCGCGACAACCGCACGTGCTCGCTGCGGGTGGTCGGCGAGGGACCCGCCAAGCGCCTCGAGAGCCGGCTCGCGGGTGGCGACGTCAACCCGTACCTCGCGATCGCGGCGATGATCGCGGCCGGGCTCCACGGCGTCGACAACGAGCTCGCGCTCGAGGACCCGGTCGAGGGCAACGCGTACACCGCCGGTAAGCCGCAGGTGCCCTCCACGCTGCAGAGCGCGCGCGACCTGTTCGCGGAGAGCGCGATGGCGCGCGAGGCGTTCGGCGAGGACGTCGTCGCGCACTACGTCAACAATGCCGACGTCGAGCTGCGCGCGTTCGAGGCGGCGGTGACCGACTGGGAACGGTTCCGCGGCTTCGAGCGGCTGTGATCGGCAACGCCCCGGATCCGGTCTTCGCCCCGGTCCACTCGCAGACCGCGTTCGAGGAGACGCTCGAGCGGCTCGGGACCGCGATCAAGCTCGGCCTGCTGGAGCCCGGCGAGCGGCTGCCCGCCGAGCGTGAGCTGTGCGGCCAGCTCGGGATCTCGCGCTCGACGCTGCGCCAGGCGCTGACCGCGCTGGTGCAGAGCGGCCACCTGCACGCGCTGCGCGGCCGCCGCGGCGGCACGTTCGTCGCGGACCATCCGCCGCCCGCTGCCGCGCCGACGCCGGAGCTGCTCGCGGGCTGGCGGGACGTCTGCGACCGGCGGCTCGCGACCGAGCTGGGCGTCGCGGTGCTCGCCTGCGACCGGGCGGAGCCGGCCATGCTCGACCCGCTCGAGGAGCTGGTCGACGCCATGGACGGGCTGCTCGAGGACTTCCCCGCCTTCCGCCAGGCCGACGTGCGCTTCCACATCGGCCTCGCCGAGACGACCGCCAGCGCGCCGCTCATGACCTCGGTCACCGAGGTGCAGGGGCAGATGAGCGACCTGATCGCGTTCATCCCCCACCCCGCCGAGGTCCTGAGCTGGTCGAACGCCCAGCACCGGCGGCTGGTGGCCGCGGTCCGGGATCGCGACGTCGCGCGCGCGACGAGCACGATCACCGACCACCTGCGCGGCACGGAGCACGTGCTCGCGGGCCTGCTGCCTTGACTTCCATCCGGCTCTGCACATACTCTCGCGGCGCGTTGAGGTAGGTAGGACACACCTTTTCAACCAGGGGAGAGGGACGCCGATGAGCACCACGGCCGAGCCGGAGCCACGCGCGCAGGAGCTGAACGACGACGAGCGCACGCTCGCCGAGCTTGGCTACAAGCAGGACCTCAAGCGCGGGTGGAGCTCGTTCTCCAACTTCGCGATCTCGTTCACGATCATCTCGGTCCTCGCCGGCTGCTTCACGACGTACGGGCAGGCCTGGAACAACGGCGGCCCGATCGCGATCTCCTGGGGCTGGCCGATCATCTGCGGGCTGGTGCTGCTCGTGGCGTTCTCGATGTCCGAGCTGGCATCGCGCTACCCGACGGCAGGCGGCATCTACTACTGGGCGTCGACACTCGGCGGTCCGCGCTGGGGCTGGTTCACCGGCTGGTTCAACCTCATCGGGCTGGTCGGCGTGGTGGCATCGGTGGACTACGCGGCGGCGACGTTCCTCAACGCGAGCCTGTCGCTGTACGACGTCAACTTCATCCTCGACTTCTCCGACGGCACCAACGGGATCCTCGCCGAGACGTTCGTGCTGTTCGCGCTGATCCTGGTCGCGCACGCGCTGATCAACATCTTCTCGTCGCCGCTGGTCGCGCTGTTCAACAACATCTCCGTCGGCTGGCACGTGATCGGCGTCGCGGTGATCGTCGCGATCCTCGTCTTCGTCCCCGACAAGCACCAGTCGGTCGACTTCGTGTTCACGGACACGATCAACAACTCCGGCTTCAGCCACGGCATGTTCTGGTACTACGTGCTTCCGCTCGGCTTCCTGCTGACGATGTACACGCAGACGGGCTACGACGCGTCGGCCCACCTTTCGGAGGAGACGCGCGGGGCGGCGCTGGGTGCGGCCCAGGGCGTCTGGCGCTCGGTGTTCTGGTCGGGTGTCGGCGGCTGGATCGTGCTGCTGGCGATCACGTTCGCTGCCACCGACGTCGACGCGATCAACAAGGGGCTGGGCTCGTCGCTGGCGGTGTTCGACACTGCGCTGCCATCGTGGGCGAACCGGGCTGTGGTCGTGATCGCGACGATCGGGCAGCTGTTCTGCGGGATGGCGTGCGTGACGAGCTGCTCGCGGATGATGTACGCGTTCTCGCGTGATCGTGCGGTGCCCGGCCACCGGCTGTGGACGCGACTCAACCACCACCGCGTGCCCGCCTACGCCGTGCTCGGCTCGTGCACGGCGGCGCTGATCGTGACGCTTCCCGCGCTCGAGGGTGACTCGAACGCCTTCCCATATGCGTTCTTCGCCGTCGTCTCGATCACGGTCATCGGCCTCTACATCGCCTACGTGATGCCGACCTTCCTGCGCTGGCGGATGGGCGACGCGTTCGAGCCCGGGCCGTGGACGCTGGGCAAGAAGTACAAGTGGATCAATCCGGCGGCGATCATCTGGGTGATCATCTGCGTGATCATCTTCTCGCTGCCGTTCACGCCCGCGGGGGTGCCCGGGCGCGAGGAGTTCGACTGGAAGTACGTCAACTACGCCCCGATCACCGTGGGCTTCGTCCTGATCGTCGTCGGTCTCTGGTGGACGCTGTCGGCGAAGCACCACTTCACCGGGCCGGTGCGGCAGATCTCCTTCGACGACGGCGCGGGGGTCGAGGAGATCAAGCCCGCCGAGAGCTAGGTGGCGCTGACCGTCATCGAGCCTGCGACCGAGGAGGTCCTGGCGGAGATCCCGCGCGCGGGCGTGGAGGAGGCGGACGCCGCCGTCGCGAAGGCAAGGGCGGCGTACCCATCCTGGCGGGCGATGGGGCCAGCCGACCGCTCCGCGCTCCTGCACCGGCTCGCCGACGCGCTCGATGGCGAGCGCGAGGCGCTCGCACAGCTGGAGGCGCGCAACGCCGGCAAGCCGATCGGCGACGCGCGCGGCGAGATGGGGATGGTCGTCGAGACGTTCCGCTACTACGCGGGCGGGCCGGAGCGGCTGCTGGGCGACACGATCCCGGTGGCCGGCGGGGTCGGCATGACGTTCCGCGAGCCGCTCGGCGTGGTCGCGCTGATCACGCCGTGGAACTTCCCGCTCGTCATCGCCTCGTGGAAGCTCGCGCCGGCGCTGGCGGCGGGCAACACGGTCGTCTTGAAGCCGGCGGAGCTGACGCCGCTGACCGCGCTGGAGTTCGAGCGGATCGCGGTCGGGGCGGGGCTGCCGGAGGGCGTCGTCAACGTGGTGGCCGGCCCGGGGCGCACCTGCGGCCAGAAGCTGGTCGAGCACCCCGACGTGGCCAAGGTGGCGTTCACCGGCTCGACCGAGGTCGGCCGCTCGATCGCCGCGGGCGCCGCGCAGACGATCAAGCGGGTGACGCTGGAGCTCGGCGGCAAGTCGGCCAACGTCGTGTTCGCCGACGCCGACATCCAGGCCGCCGCGGCGGCGGCGCCGGGCGCGGTGTTCGGCAACGCGGGGCAGGACTGCTGCGCGCGCTCCCGCATCCTCGTCGAGCGGTCGGCGCTGGATGCGTTCATGGAAGCCTTCGAGGAGGCCGTCGAGGCGATCAAGGTCGGCGACCCCTTGGACGAGGCGACCGAGATGGGGCCGCTGATCTCGGCCGGCCAGCGCGAGACGGTGGCCTCGTTCGTGCCGGACGGCGCGCCGGTGGCGATCCGCGGCTCGGCCCCCGACGGGCCGGGCTACTGGTATCCGCCGACCGTGCTGTGCCCGGTCGATCCCGGCGACCGCGCCGTGCGCGAAGAGATCTTCGGGCCGGTCGCGGTGGTCTTGCCGTTCCGTGACGAGGAGGAAGCGGTGGCGCTCGCCAACGACACGATCTATGGGCTCTCGGGCTCGGTGTGGACCCGCGACGGCGCCAAGGCGCTGCGGGTGGCGCGCGGGCTGGAGACCGGCGTGATCTCGGTCAACTCGAACACGTCGGTGCGCGTGTCGACGCCGTTCGGCGGCTTCAAGCAGTCGGGCGTGGGCCGCGAGCTCGGGCCGCACGCGCTCGAGCACTACTCCGAGGTCAAGACCGTCTACTACGCGACGGGCGCATGAACCGCCTCGCGCGCAAGGTCTGCGTCATCACCGGCGCCGCGGGCGGGATCGGCTCGACGAGCGTGCGGCGCTTCCAGGAGGAGGGCGCCACCGTGGTCGGCGTCGACCTGGTCGACGAGATCCCGGGCGACCTCGCGCTGAGGGTCGACATCACCGATGAGGACGCCGTGGCCGAGCTCTTCGCGCACGTCCGGGCCGAGTACGGGACCGTCGACGTCCTCTTCAATAACGCGGGCATCTCCCCCACCGACGATGCGTCGGTCCTCGACACATCGCTCGAGGCATGGCAGCGGGTTCAGGACGTCAACCTGAAGTCGGTCTTCCTCTGCTGCAAGCACGGGATCCCGCACCTGCTGGAGACCGGCGGCGGCTCGGTGATCAACACCGCCTCGTTCGTGGCGGTCATGGGCGCGGCGACGTCGCAGATCTCCTACACGGCGTCGAAGGGCGGCGTGCTGGCCTTGTCGCGCGAGCTCGGGGTGGAGTTCGCGAGGCGCGGCGTGCGCGTCAACGCGCTCTGCCCCGGCCCGGTCGACACGCCGCTGCTGCGCGAGCTCTACGCCGACGATCCGGAGGAGGCGGCGCGGCGGATGGTGCACGTGCCGATGGGGCGCTTCGCCGAGGCGGTCGAGCTCGCCAACGCCGCCTTGTTCCTGGCTTCGGACGAAGCGTCGTACATCACGGCGTCGACGTTCCTGGTCGACGGCGGCCTCTCCGGCGCTTACGTAACACCTCTGTAGCGGTAGCCACACCTGCAGACCGCCAGGTTGCCCCACTTCTGGGCGGCTGCTCGCTGCCCGACACTTCCTCCATGCCGTCGACAGAACTCCGCATCTTCGCTGCCGCCATGGCGGTGGAGACCGCGCATCTGGTCGACGACGGGCTGCTGAGTCCGCACGACGGCGCCACCGACGTGCCCTCGACGCTGATCTCGGTCGCGATCGCTCTCGTGGTCGTCGTCATGTACGGCCGTCTCGCACGCCCGGCGCGCGCGGTGTTGGCCGCCCTCTTCGGGTTGGCCGGGCTCCTGACCGGGCTCGACATGCACGTCGTGCCCGCCCTCCAGCACGGCGCCGCGGGCAGCGACTACACGGGCTTCGGCCAGGCCGCGGCCGGGCTCGTGCTGCTGATCTTGGCCGCGTTGGTGGCGCTCCGGCCGGCGCCGACGGCACAGCCGGCGTAAGTCAACGGCGGCATTGAGGGGAAGGGTTCGGCCCGCCCGGCGGGCGGCTCACCCCCTCGCTTCCCTACCCAGCCGCCGTTGACGTCCGACGGCGCCTCCGCCTACTCCGGGAGATCGGCCGCGAGCGCGCCGATGACCGTCTGCAGCCACGCCCGCTCGTCCGCCTCCGCGCTGCGCATCCTCCGCCGCGCCCAGTCGGAGACCGCGAGCCGGGTCCCCATCGCGTACAAGGGGCCGGTGACCGCGTAGCGGCCGTCCTCGAGCACGAACAGGCCGCCCGGCTCGTCGCGGCGGATGCGCAATTGCTCGATCACCTCGCGGCCGCCGACCACCGTCGGGCGCGCGCAGTCGCCGTCCTGCTCGCGCCAGGCGCCGGTGGAGAACACCGCCTCCCGCCCGAGCGGGGCGGGCCGGGGCCGCGGCGGGCGGCCGATCGGGCCGGCGTGCCAGCGGTCGCGGATCTCGTACAGATCGCGCGCGCTCTCCTGGCGGATCAGGACGTGGATGCGGTCGCCGGCGCGCAATCGGGTCGTGCCACGGGGCGGGATCGCCTGGTCGTCGCGGACGATCACGTTGACGACGGCGTCGCGCGGCAGGCCGAGGTCACGCACGCGGTAGCCGACGATCGCGTCGTCGGGCGCGATCGGGTACTCGAGGATCTCCGCGCCGAGCCGCCGGATCGTGCCGCCCTCGGCCAGCGGCCGCGGCAGCGCCGGCTCGCTGGTGGTGACGCCGAGGCGCGCGGCCAGCGGCTCGAACGTCGTGCCCTGCAGCAGCGTCGAGACGAGCACGGCGAAGAACACGATGTTGAACAGCTCGCGGCTCCCCGGCACCTCGGCGAGCACCGGGAAGGTCGCCAGCACCACCGGCACCGCGCCGCGCAGCCCCGCCCAGCCGAGCACGATCCGCTCGCGCTTGCCGATCTTCGCGAACGCGGTGGCGGGGAACACGGCCAGCGGCCGCGCCACCGCCGCGGCGATCAGCGCCAGCACGGTCCCCTGGAGCCAGATGTTGTCCAGCTCGTGCGGGAACACGAGCAGGCCGAGCGTGAGGAACATCCCGACCTGGGCGACCCACGCGAGCCCCTGGTGGAACGCGGTGATCGTCTGCTGGGCGGGGATCGCGGCCGAGCCCAGCGCGAGCCCGGCGAGGTAGACGGCGAGGAAGCCCGAGCCGTGCAGCGTGTCGGCGCCGCCGAACGCGAGCGCCGCGATCGCCAGCGACGCCACGGGATACAGCCCGGCGGTCGCGAGCTGCGCGCGGCGGAACGCCTGCACGCCGAGCCAGCCGACCGCCACCCCCACTGCGAGCCCGATCCCGAGCTGGCGGACGAGCAGCAGCGTGGCGTCGCCGAAGTCGTAGCCCGGCGTCTTGATGAACTCGATCAGCGCGAGCACGAGCAGGACGGCGACCGGGTCGTTGAGGCCCGACTCGCCCTCCAGCGCCCGCGCCAGCTTCCGGCGCAGGGTCGAGTTGCGCAGCAGCGCGAAGATCGCCGCGCCGTCGGTGCTCGCCAGGACGGCGCCGATCAAGAGCCCCTGCTTGGTGTCGATGTCGAACAGCCACGCCGCGGCGAGCCCGGCGATCGCGGCCGTGATCGGCGTCGCGATCAGCGCCAGCGAGACCGCCGTGCCGAGCACCGGGCGGATCTCCACGAGGCCGGAGGTGAGGCCGCCTTCGAACAGGATCAGCGCCAGCGCGACGATCCCGATCGTGCGCGCGAGCTCGTAGTCGCTGAACTCGATCCAGCCGGTCCCGTCGGAGCCGATCGCCATCCCCAGCCCGAGGAACAGCAGCAGGCCGGGGACCCGCAGCTTCCCCGCTGCCAGCGAGGCCAGCAGGCCCGCCGCGAGCAGCGCGCCCGCGACGAGGATGAGCTGACCGTCGTGGCCTGTCAGCTCGCGCTCAGATCTTGTGGCGCTGAAGCAGCTTCTTGCCGATGACCATCCGCTGGATCTCCGACGTGCCCTCGCCGATCAGCAGCAGCGGCGCGTCGCGGTAGAGGCGCTCGATCTCGTACTCCTTCGAGTAGCCGTAGCCACCGTGGATGCGGAACGAGTCCTCCACCACCTCCTTGCCGGTCTCGGAGGCGAACAGCTTCGCCATGCCGGCCTCGAGGTCGGAGCGCTCGCCCGCGTCCTTCATGCGCGCGGCCTTCAGCGTCAGCAGCCGCGCGGCCTCGACCTTGGTGGCCATGTCGGCGAGCTTGAACTGGATCGCCTGGTGCTGGGCGATCTGCTTGCCGAACGTCTTGCGCTCCTGCGAGTAGCGGAGCCCCAGCTCGAGCGCCCGCTGGGCGATGCCGACGCCGCGGGCCGCGACGTTGACCCGGCCGACCTCGAGCGCGTCCATCATCTGCGCGAAGCCCTTGTTGAGGCCCGCCTCCTCGCCGCCGAGGATCATCTCGGCCGGGCAGCGGTAGCCGTCGAACACCAGCTCGGTCGACTCGACGCCCTTGTAGCCCATCTTCTTGATCTGGGGCGGGACGTTGAGGCCGGGGTTCTCGCTCGCCCCCGGCTCCTTCTCGCACACGAAGCAGGTCATTCCGCGGTGCGGCGGATCGGCGTCCTTGTCGGTCTTCATCAGGACGAACACGAGGCCGGAGCGCAGGCCGTTGGTGACCCACATCTTCTGGCCGTTGAGCTCGTAGTCGCCGTCGTCGGTCTTCTTGCCGGTCGACTTGATGGCCTGGACGTCCGAGCCCAGCTCGGGCTCGGAGAGGCTGAAGGCGGCGCGGATCTCGCCGGTCGCCATCTTTGGCAGGAGCTTCTCCTTCTGCTCATCGGTCCCGAACTTCATCAGCAGGTAGCTGCCGATGAAGTGGGTATTGACCACCCCCGAGATCGAGATCCACCCGCGCGAGAGCTCCTCGACGATCATCGCGTAGGTCGTCAGGTCCAGCCCCATCCCGCCGTACTCCTCGGGGATCGTGACCCCGAACAGCCCGAGCTCCTTCATCTGCTCGACGATCGGCTCCGGGAACTCGTCCTCGTGGTCGTAGTGCTCGGCCTTGGGGATGATCTGCTCGTCGACGAACTGCCGGACCATCTCCGTGATGGCCTTCTGGTCGTCGGTCTTCTCCGAATACTGCGGGGTGGCCAGTGCCATGCGGTGTCGTTACCTCTCAAGCGCTTCCGGGGAGGCGCGGAGGATACCGGCGCTATGGACTGGTGGAGCGAGGAACCCGCACGACGACGACCGGGTTCGGCGTCGGCGTGGCGGGGGGCGCGACCCGCACGACGGGGACCGCGGGCGCGGGGGCGCTCGGGGCCGGTGTGGCGGAGCGGGGCGCGGCGGTGCCGCTGGGAGGCGTGGGCACGCGCGTCTTGCTGACGGTCTGCTTGGGCGCCGGGGCGCCACGGCCGCGGACCTTGACCGCCACCGGGTTGGGCGTCGAGGTCGCCGCCGGGCGGGTGGTCGCCGACACCGGGGCCGACGTGGCGCTGGGCGTGCGTAGTGCGGGCGTCGTGGCCTGGCGGCGGGCGGCGGCGCGCTCGCGGCCGGCCGCGCCCTGCAGGGCCGCGGTGCGCTGCCGGGCCGCGGAGCGGGGGGCGGAGGGTGCGACGCCGCGGCCGGACGCTGCAGAGGGCAGGGTCAGCGACACGGACTTGCGACCGCCCACCCCGGTCGCAGCCGCGTCCTGACCCTCGCCCCCGCGCAGCATCGCCGAGCCGCCCGCGTCGCCGAGCCCGAGCGCCAGCGGGCCGTTGCCACGCATGCCGAGGCCGACCAGCAGCGCCAGCAGCGCGCTCGCGGTGAGCAGCGCCGCGAGGGTCGCGCCGGGGAGAAGCTCGCGCGTCCTCATTGCACCGATAATGCGGGGAAAGTCTTCACCATTGGACTATCGTCAGGATAGACACGGAGCAGTAGCCCGACTACGGGGTTCTCACCCCATTGGACGAACGTGCGGTTTGGTCAGAAACAAACCTGTCTACGCTCCAAGCCGGATGAACTTCGCCCGCGACGTGGTCGACGCCGCCCCGCCCGAGCGGCGTGCGCTCGTCGCGCTGGGGCGCGACGGCTCGCGGACGGAGTGGAGCTTCGGCGAGGTCGCGGAGGCCTCGGCCCGTGCCGCGGGAGCGCTCGCGGCCCGCGGGGTCCGGCGCGAGGACGTGGTGATGACGCTCGTCGGCAACCGGCCGGAGTGGGTGCTCGCGATGCTCGCCTGCTTCCGGCTCGGCGCGGTCGTGCTGCCCTGCACCGAGCAGCTGCGGCCGGCCGACCTGCGCGCCCGGCTCGCGATCGCCCAGCCGCGGCTGATCGTGTGCGACGAGCGCAACCTCTCCGTGCTCGGGGAGGCGGCGCCGGACGCCGACGTGCTCGTCGTCCCCGGTGATGAGCTGACCGCGGCCGAGCCCGTCCCTGCCGTCGAGCTCGGCGACGAGGACCCGTGCCTCGTCACCTTCACGAGCGGCACGGCGGGCGAGCCGAAGGCCGTGTTGCACGGCCAGCGCTACCTGGCCGGCCAGCACGTGCAGGCCGAGCACTGGCTCGCGCCCGCGCCCGACCGCCTGTCGTGGTGCACCGCCGCGAGCGGGTGGTCGAAGTCCGCCCGCAACGTGTTCATCGCCCCCTGGCTCCGAGGCGCCGCCGCGCTGCTGCACGATGCGCGCTTCGACCCGAACGAGCGGCTCGAGGTGCTCGCGCGCGAGGAGGTCGACACGCTCTGCATGGCCCCGACCGAGTACCGCGTGATCGCCAAGCGCGCGCAGCTGCGCCCGTTCCCCGCGCTGCGTGGCCTGGTCGCGGCCGGCGAGGCGCTGAACCCCGAGGTGCTGCGCGCCTGGCACGAGGCGACCGGCCTCTGGATCCGCGACGGCTACGGCCAGACCGAGACCGGCCAGCTCACCGGCATGCCGCTTGGGGAGGAGGCGCGGCCGGGCTCGATGGGCCTCGCGCTGCCCGGGGTGTCGCTGGACATCGTCGACGGCGAGCTCGTCGCCGACCCGGCCACCGTGCCGACCTTCTTCGTCCGCTACCTCGGCGGCGAGGCCGCGCCCGCCGGGCCGTGGCGGACGGGCGACCGCGTCCGCCGCGACGACGACGGCTACCTCTACTTCGAGGGCCGCCTCGACGACGTGATCATCTCCGCCGGCTACCGCATCGGCCCGTTCGAGGTCGAGTCCGCGCTCGTCGCCCACGCCGCGGTCGCGGAGGCGGCGGTCGTCGCCGCCCCCGACGAGGAGCGCGGCAGCGTCGTGCGCGCGGTCGTCGTGCTGCGCGACGGCATCGCGCCCTCCGAGGCGCTGGCCGCCGAGCTCCAGGACCACGTCAAGAGCCAGACGGCGCCGTACAAGTACCCGCGTGTCGTCGACTTCGCCGACGAGCTGCCCAAGACAGCGAGTGGAAAGGTGAAGCGCGCGGTACTCCGCACTGGATAACCCGCCCCGCCACCACGTACAATCGCTGGCCATGTCCGTCACTACCGCCGCCTTCCCCAACGTCACCACCCTCACCGAGCGCGAGAAGGCGCGGCTCGTCGATCGCACGCGGCGGTCGGGCGAGTACTTCGAGCGGGCGCACCGCGTCATGCCGGGCGGCGTGCCGTCCTCGTTCCAGCGCAACAACCCGTGGCCGACCTACATCGAGCGCGGCCGCGGCGCCCAGGTGTGGGACGTGGACGGCAACGAGTACCTCGACTTCCACAACGGCTTCGGCGTCATGTGCGTCGGCCACGCCAACCCCACCATCGCCGCCGCCGTCAAGGCGCGGATGGACGAGGGGACGCACTTCGCCGCCCCCACCGAGGGTTCGATCGTCGTCGCCGAGGAGCTCAATCGGCGCTGGGGCCTCCCCCACTGGCGCTTCACCAACTCCGGCACCGAGTCGACGATGGACGCCGTCCACCTCGTGCGCGGCTACACCGGGCGCGACGTGATCGTGAAGATCGAGGGCACGTACCACGGCCACCACGACGCCGTGATGGTGTCAGTGAAGCCGCCCGCCGACCAGATGGGCGACCGCGACAACCCCGCCGCGATCCCCTACGGCCTGGGCTACGCGCCCGGGACCGCCGAGGCGACCCGGGTCATCCCCTTCAACGACGCCGAAGCGGCCGAGCGCGCGCTCGCGCACGGCGACGTCGCGGGCCTCATCGTCGAGCCGGCGATGATGAACATCAACATCGTCCGCCCGGTCGACGGCTACCTCGAGCGGCTGCGCGAGCTGTGCACCCAGCACGACGTGCCGCTGATCTTCGACGAGGTCAAGACGGGCGCGGCGGTCGCCGCCGGCGGCGCGACCGAGCTGTTCGGAGTCACGCCGGACATCGTCTGCCTCGCCAAGGCGATCTGCGGCGGGCTCCCCGGCGGCGCGGTCGGCATGTCGGATGACATTGCGGAGCTCGTGGAGTCCAACGCCGTCCGCCAGCAGGGCACGTTCAACGGCAACCCGCTCGTGATGGCCGCCGCCCAGGCGACGCTGCTCGAGGTCCTGACGCCTGACGCCTACGCGCACCTGCACGGCATCAACGAGCGCCTGATGGAGGGCTGCGACCGGATCATCGCCGAGTACGGCCTCCCCGCCCACACGGTCGGCATGGGCTCGAAGGGCTGCGTGACGTTCTCACCCGAGCCGATCCGCGAGTACCGCGACTACGTCACGAAGATCCACCACGACCTGTCCGACCTGGCGTGGCTCTACCACATGAACCACGGGATCTTCATGACCCCGGGCCAGGACGAGGAGTGGACCCTGTCGGTGGCCCACACCGACGAGCACCTGGCGCGCTACCTCGACGCGTTCGAGGCCTTCGCGCGCGACGTGACCGCGTAGCGCTCCGCGTCAGCCGTCCACGTGCTCGTCTCCGGCGCAAAGCCGGTGGCGCGCAGGTCCTCGTCGAGCTCGGCGTACGTGAACGGCCAGTAGGAGAGCTCCTCGCCGTGGGTCGAGCCGTCGTCGAGCGTGACGAAGATCTGCAGCCGGGGTGGCTCGCCGCCGTGCCAGACGCGCCGCACCGCCGCGCGGCGGCCGCCGCGCTCGACGGTCTCGTCGCCGCCGGCCTGCGGCCGCTCCCAGTTGCGCGAGGTGATGACCAGCAGCGCGCCGTCGCGCGACACCCGGCGCATGCCGTCGAGCGCGGTCCGGCGCCCGGCGCGCCCGCCGGCGTGGGTGAGCGAGTTGCCGACGCACAGCACGGCGTCGAAGCGCTCGCCGTCGAGCTCCGCCCACGTGCGCGTCGCGGTCTGCAGCGCCACGCCGCGCTCGGCCGCCAGCGCCTGTGCGCGCGCGACCATCTCCGGGCTCGCGTCGGAGGCCGCGACCTCGAACCCGCGCAGGGCGAGGCCGACCGCGAGCGTCCCGGTCCCGCACGCGCAGTCCAGCACGCGCGCGCCCGGCTCCAGCCCTGCCAGCACCTCGTCGAACACCGCGGCGCTGCCCTCGGGCGAGAGCAACGGCTCGGGCACGAGGAAGTCGTAGACCGCGGCGAGCGTGCCGTACACGGCTCAGATGTCTACACGGCGCGTGAACGGCGAGTCGAACACCCCGCTGGCGTTGAGCTCGCGCTCGACGGCCAGCCACTCGTCCCAGCGCGGGTAGAGCTGGCGGACCCGCCCCGGCGTCAGCGCGTTGATCTGGCCCCAGTGCGGCCGCACGCCGAGGTCGGCGAGCTCCTCCTCGTAGCCGGCCAGGAGCGCGTCGCCGCCGCGCGTGCCGTCGACCAGGATCAGCTCGATCATCATCGTCGGCTGCCCCTGCATCATCGACGCGCACGCCCGCGAGGGAGCCACGAAGCGCAGCGCGATCGGCGACGTGTGGACCAGCTTCTCCTCTTTCCGCCGGCGCGCGGCGATGGCGAGGATGCGGTCGACCGTCTCGAGGTGGCGGTCGCCCTCGAGCGTCACGCCCAGCTCCATCGAGACCGCCGGCAGCTTGTTCGCCTCGCCGATGTTGAACACCTTGTAGGAGACGTTGTCGTAGGCATCGTCGGCCATGTCCGCCAGGACCGCGTCGAAGCGCCAGGCCAGCAGCGCGGGCCAGTGGCGCGCGGCGAAGCGCAGCAGCACCCCGGTGATCGGGAGCTTCGACTGGAGCTCGGTGAGCGGGTGGCGCTCGAGCCGGTCCTGCGGCTCGCCCGCCGGCTCGGGGCAGTCGCTGCGGCGCGTGACCACCAGCCGGTGCTCGCCGTCCTTGCCCGCGTACGGGTTGACGAACAGCTCGTAGTGGTCGCCCTCACCGAGCACGCCGGCGGGCGTGACGGTCTCGCGCACCCTCTCCCAGGTGTCGACGGTGCGCACCTCGTGGAGCCAGAACTTCTCGCGCACCTCGATCACGAGCGAGTGGATCAGGCCGAGCGTGCCCATGCCGCACACGGCGGCGTCGAACCGAGGATCGTCCCGGTCGATGTGCACGACCTCGCCGCCCGCCACGACGAGCTCGAGCGAGCGCACGAAGTCCGGGAACGGGCCCCAGTTCAGGCCCGAGCCGTGGGTCGAGGTCGACACCACGCCGGCGATCGTCTGCTCGTCGTAGCCGCCCATCTGCGGCAGCGCGAGCCCGCGCGCGTCGAGCGCCGCGTTGAGGTCGCGCAGGTGCGCGCCGCCCCGCACCCGCACGAGCCGGCCGTCGACGTCGACGATCCCGCCGAGCCGGTCCGGCAGGACGAGGTAGCCGTCGGTCAGCGCGGCGTCCGACCACGAGTGGCCGGCGCCGACCGCGCGCACGGTCGTGCCCTCCGCCTCCGCGCGGCGCACCAAAGCGACCAGCTCCTCGAGCGACGACGGGCGCTCGATCCCGCGCGGCGCACAGCGCTGGTTGCCGGTGTGGTTGTGCCACTCCGGGCTCAGGCCAGCTCCTCCACCAGCGCCGCCGCGCCGCGCTCGGCGAGCGCGGCGATCGTCTTCGACGGGTTGACGCCGAGCGAGGTCGGCACGATCGAGCCGTCGAGCACGTACAGGCCCGGCTGGCCGTACACGCGCCCGAGGTCGTCGACGACGCCGTCCGCCGGGTCGTCGGCCATCGGGCAGCCGCCGAGCGGGTGGACGGTGGTGAACGTGCTCAGCGGCCCGCCCTCGAGCGCGTAGAACGGCGTCGCGTCGGCGGCCTCGGCGAGCTCGCGCGCGGTCTTCTCGAGGTCGGCGAACAGCTGCGCGCTGGCGGCCTTGCTCCAGCGGATCTCGAACTTGCGGAACAGCGGCGACAGCTGCATCCGCCCGTCGGCGGCGTCACGCCCGATCAGCAGGTAGATCAGCGCGTCCTGCTCGCTGCGGCGCTCGCGCAGCCGCAGCTCGCGCGGCTTCACCGAGCGGTCACCCCAGCCGAGGTTCACGAGCCAGTTACGCAGCCGCAGCAGCCAGCGCCGCCAGCCGCGGATCACGTCGACGTCGCGGGCGACGTCGAGGAGCGCGTCGAAGCCGAGCGGTAGCCCGCCGTCGGCGGCCATCAGCCCGCGCTCGGCGATGTAGTCGAGCCGGCTCGTCATCACCGGCCCGTAGCCGTTGCGCGCGCCCTGCAGGTCCGGCGCTCCGGGATCGAAGGCGACCGCCAGCGCGTCGCCGTTGCCGGAGAAGCGCGTACCGAGCGCAGGCGACAGCCCCGGGAGCGCCTTGCGGTTCTGCAGCAGCAGCCGCGTCGAGCCGAGCGTCCCGGCCGCGAGCACGACCCGTTCGGCCTCGACCGTTCCCTCCCCGCCCCCGCCCAGCCGCTTGAACGTGACCTTCCAGCCCCGCTCGAGCTTGGTCACCAGGTGCAGCGGCCGCACCTCCGCGCCGAGCTGCTCGGCGCGCGCGAGGTACGTGATGTCGACCGTGTTCTTGGCGTGGATCGGGCAGCCGAGGTCGCAGCGCCCGAGGTTCTCGCAGCCGCTCTGGCGGACGCCGCTGAACGGGTGCTCGCGCTCCTCCCCGAAGTGGACCGCGATCGGCAGGCGATCGGCGGTGCGGCCGGCGCGTGCCCCGGCGGCGGCGAAGGCGCGCAGCTTCGGCAGGTCGGGCTGGTCGGGCGTGGTGACCGGCTCGAGCGCCGCCTCGGTCATGTCGTACCACGGGTCGAGCCCGGCGCGCGTGATCGCCGCCGGCCAGCCGGCCTCGAACACCTCGGCCGGCGCCCGCAGCTGCACGCTGGCGTAGACCAGCGAGCCGCCACCGACGCCGGCCGCGCAGATCACGGAGACGTCGCGCAGCAACCGCACGTCGAACATCCCGCCGGGGTTGACGGACTCGTGCCACAGCAGCTTCGGCGCGTCGTCCGGGTGGTCGATGAAGTCCTCGCCCGCGAAGCGCCGGCCGCGCTCCAGGACGCAGACACGATGCCCTGCTTCAGCCAGCCGGCAGGCGGTGATGCCACCGCCGAAGCCCGACCCGATCACGACGACGTCATACCGCTCCGCCATCGCGGCCCATCATCTTCGCTCCCGCGCCGCCGCGGGAGATTTCTTCCGCACTTGACGTGGCACCGCGGGACTGAAGATGCTTCGACCGTGAGGGATCCCCCTCCGAGCCAGGCGTCCTCGCCGGCACCGCGGCGGCGGATCGTCGACATCATCAAGGAGTGGTCGGGCGCCACCACCGCCCTGGCAGGAGCCGCCAGCGCCGTCATCGCCGTCCTCATCGCCCTGGGCGTCGTGCACGCCACAAAGTCCGGCGACGCAACCCCGACACCCACGCCAAACCCCACGGCGACAGCCACGTCGAGCGCCGCGCGCGAGGTCCGCGTCGACCCGTCGGCGATCCGTGTCACATCCAGACCTCGCTCACTGGCACCGCAGGGAGGTGCGCAAGACGCCAACGACTACATCGCCGACAACCTCCTCGATGGCGATCCGCACACCGCATGGGTGGAGGGCGAGCCCGGGCTCGGGCTCCCCGCGCGGCTGACCTTCGCCCTCCCCGACCGCGTCGACCTGCAGCGGATCAGGATCGTCGACGGCTATGCCAAGGACACCGCTCACCTGCTCGACAACGCCGCCGCGAAGACGATCGAGATCCAGGGCGGCGCGAGGACGGTGCGGTACACGCTCACGCGCAGTAGGCGCCCGCAGACCATCCGCGTGCCGTTCGGCGAGACGCGCAAGGTCGTGATTCGCATCCTCTCCGGCTATCCCGGGGCGCGCTTCGACGACCTCGCGGTGAGCGAGGTCGCCTTCTTCGCAAAGAGCTAGCGCGCGCCCGAGGGTGCCGCCGTCCCTGCCGCCTCCTCCTCCTCGAGCTCCAGCGGCTCGATACCGGGGTCGCCCGCCTCGAGCTCGTAGTCGCGCGGCTCGGTCTGGTCCGGCAGCAGCCGGCCGCGGACGAACGCGGTCACGACGAACGTGACGATCAGGTTGATCACGAGCGCGATGACGCCGGTGTACAGCGTCACCTTGGTGTCGAGCCCGAAGTGCGAGAGCGCGTACTGCGCGCCGCCGAAGTGCTCCTTGCCGGTCACCAGGTTCGGCGTCTTGTAGAGCATCCACAAGCCGCTCGCGAGGCCGGCGATCAGGCCGGCCAGCAGACCGTACGCGTGCGCTGCCCGCGAGTACAAACCGATCACGATCGCAGGCAGCGTCTGCACGATGATCACGCCGCCGATCAGCTGCAGGTCGATCGAGAACTGCGTGTCGAGCAGCAGGATGACCGCCACGGCGCCCGCCTTGACGACCAGCGACGCGAGCTTGCTCACCCGCGCCTCCTGCGCGTGCGTGGCGTCGGGCTTGAGGTACTCGCGGTAGATGTTGCGCGTGAACAGGTTGGCGGCCGCGATCGACATGATCGCCGCCGGCACGAGCGCGCCGATGCCGATGGCGGCGAACGCGACGCCCGTGAACCAGTCGGGGAACATCTTGTCGAACAGCAGCGGGACGACCGTGTTGGCGTCCGGCTTGCCGTTCGCGGTCAGCGGCTTCACGCCGGCTGCGATCGCCATCAGGCCGAGCAGCGCGAGCAGGCCGAGCATGAAGCTGTAGGCCGGCAGCGCCGCCATGTTGCGGCGGATCGTGTCGCGGCTACGACTCGCCAGCAGACCGGTGACCGAGTGCGGGTAGAGGAACAGCGCGAGCGCGGAGCCGAAGGCCAGCGACGTGTAGCCGAGGATCTGCGGGTCGGCGAGCGTGAGCCCGTCCGCCACCGGCGGCTTGGTCGAGTCGAACTTCTTCCCGGCGGCGTCGAAGATCGCGCCGAAGCCGTGCAGCTTGATCGGGATGTAGATCACCGCGACCAGCACGACGAGGTAGATCAGGAAGTCCTTGACGAACGCGATCAGCGCCGGCGCGCGCAGGCCGGACTGGTACGTGTAGGCGGCGAGGATCACGAAGGCGATGATCAGCGGCCACTCGCCCTCGACGCCCATCGTCCGCAGCACGGCGCCGATGCCCACCAGCTGCAGGGCGATGTACGGCATCGTCGCCACGATGCCGGTGATCGCGATCATCAGCGCGAGCGAGGACGAGCCGTGGCGCCCGCGCACGAAGTCGGCCGGCGTCACGTAGCCGTGCTTGTGCGCCACCGACCACAGCCGCGGGGCGACGATGAACGCCATCGGGAAGATCAGGATCGTGTACGGGACCGCGAAGAAGCCGAGCGCGCCGACCGCGAACACGAGCCCCGGCACGGCGACGAACGTGTACGCCGTGTAGAGGTCACCGCCGAGCAGGAACCAGGTGACCCAGGGCCCGAAGTTGCGCCCGCCGAGCCCCCACTCGTCGAGGTGCTCGAGCGACTTCGCCTTGCGCCACCGGGAGGCGACGAAGCCCAGCCCGGAGACGATCGCGAACAGCACGATGAAGATGACCAGCTCGACCCACTTGACGTCCATGTCAGCGCTCCCGCTTGGTCGTCCCGCGGTACACGAGGATGGTCAGCACCGCGCTGATGGGCACCCAGGCCATCTGGTACCACCAGAAGAACGGGATCCCGAACAGCTCCGGGCTCTCCGTGTTGTAGATCCATGGGAACAGCACACCCAGGAACGGCACCAGCAGCAGCCAGTAGAGCCCCCGGCCCGTCTCACGCTTCTTCATCTCTCCTCCTCCCGTAAGGCGAGATTCCCGCAGCGGCCGAAACTTATGTCACGAGCAGGACGATCGCGACGCCGGTTCCGAACGCGACGACCACCCAGCGCAGCGCCGTCGCGCTCAGCCGCCGCGCCAATCGCACGCCGAGTTGGCCGCCGACGAGGCTCGTCACGGCCATGACCGCGGCCGCCGCCCAGACGACCGGCGCGAAGAACGCGAAGTAGACGACCGCGGCGGCCGAGATGACCAGCGACAGCAGCCCCTTGAGCGCGTTGAGCCGCTGCATGTCGTCGGGCAGGAAGGCGCCGAGCGCGGCCAGCAGCATGATCCCGAGCCCGGCGCCGAAGTAGCCGCCGTAGACCGCGGAGAGGAACACGCCGGTATGCACCAGGGCCGGCCGTCCCTGGTGGCCGCCGCGCTCGACCGCGCGTGACGCCGCCGGCTGCGCGACGAGCAGCCCGCACGAGAGCAGGATCAGGAACGGCACGATCGCCTCGAAGACGCCCGGCGGGCTGACGTCGAGCAGGATCGCGCCGATCAGGCCGCCGACCGCTCCGGTCGCGCTCAGCCTGCGCGCGCGCCGGCCCTGCCCGGACAGCTCCTCGCGGTAGGCGAGCGTGCCGCCGATGTAGCCGGGCAGCAGCGCGACGTTGTTGGTGACGTTGGCGGGGACGCTCGGATAGCCGACCGCAAGCAGCGCCGGGAACGAGATCAGCGAGCCGCCGCCGGCGACCGCGTTGACGCCGCCGGCGAGCAGCCCGGCGCCGCCGAGCAGCACCAGCTCTCCCGCACCCAGGTGGACCATCCCCGCCACCTACCCGGTTTCTGACGGCTCGTCGCCGGGCACGGATGGACGCGTGACGCTGGCGCTCACCTTCGACGACGGGCCGGACCCCGAGCGCACGCCGCGGATCCTCGACCTGCTGGGCGAGCGCGGGATCCGCGCGACGTTCTTCGTGTTCGGCGTCAAGGCGCGCCGCAACCGCGAACTGATCGCCCGCGCGCTCGAGGCGGGCCACGAGGTGCAGCCGCACTGCTGGGCGGACCACGACTCGCACCTGCGGATGTCGAAGGCCGAGATCGAGGTCGAGATCGAGCGCACGGTCAAGACGCTCACGCACCTCGGGTGCCCGCCGCCGACGCTGTGGCGCCCGCCCTACGGCGACATCCGCGAGCCGGAGACGCGCACGGTCGCGGCGCGCCACGGGCTCGAGGTCGTGACCTGGACGCTCGACACGCTCGACTGGGATCCCGACGGCAGCGCGCTGAGCCTCGACGAGGTCGACGCGCAACTGGAGCCCGACTCCGTGGTGCTGATGCACGACCCGATCCCCCGCACCGCGGAGCTGCTGGCGGGCCTGCTCGACCGGCTCGAAGCGCGCGGGCTGGAGGCCGGGCCGATGCCCGTGCCGGCTTAGGCCAGCAGCCCGAGCTCGTGCGCGCGGTGGGCGGCCTCCACGCGCGAGTGGCAGTCGAGCTTGCGCAGGATGTGGCGGACGTGCATGTCGACGGTGCGCGGGCTGAGGAACAGCTCCTGGGCGACGTCGCGGTTGGTGCGGCCGACCGCGATCAGCCGCACGACCTCGAGCTCGCGCCGGGTCAGGCCGGTCTCCTCGCTCACCCGCCGCGAGACCGAGCCGCCGAGCTTCGCGACCTCGGTCGCCGCCTCGGCCGCCAGCGGGCGGGCGCCGAGCTTGCGGGCGGTGCGGTAGGCGCCGCCGAGGCGCTCGAGCGCGGTCTCGCGGTCGCCGGCGGCGGCGATCGCGATCGCCGCGCGCAGCTCCATCTGCGCGCGCTCGAACGGGACGTCGAGGCCGCGGTGGATCTCGGCCGCGCGCGCGAGCTGCTCGGCGGCGGTGGCCGCGTCGTCGTCGAGCAGCGCGCACTCGCCGATCGCGCGCGCCAGCGCGGCGAGCGCGTAGGGGTGACCGGAGGTGGCGGCGATCCTGCTCAGCGCCTCGGCGCACACGTGCGCGCCTGCGCGGTCGCCGCGGCCGGCGAGGAAGCCTGCGGCCCACTGCAGGCCCGAGATCACGAAGTGGTGATCCTCGGAGGCGTCCCAGCGCTCGAGCAGCTTGCGCACGTGCTCGGCCGCCTCGTCGTACGCGCCCTCGACGGCCGCGACGTAGGCGAGGCTGGCGATCGAGTCGATCCGCATGTGGTAGTGCCCGATCCGCTCCGAGGTCGCCAGCGAGGCGACCAGCATCCGCCGTGCGGACGCGAGCTTGCCCTGGAAGCCGTGGATCGTGCCGAGCAGGCCCTGAGCGACCCAGGCGGCCTCGCCGGCGTCGATCACGTCGCGGCTGAGCTCGCCCGCCCTCCCCCACTCGCCGCGCTCGCGCAGCACGTAGATGAGGCAGCTGACGCAGGCCGACTTGGTGCCGGGGTCGCCGTCGACGCGGCAGAGCCCGAGCGCGGTGTCGAGCGCCTCCTCGGCGCGGCGATAGTCGGCCGAGTCGTAGAGCACCAGCGCGAGCCGCTGGTAGAGCTCGGCGGCGACCGCCGTCCGGTCCTCCGCCAGCGCGAGCGCGAGCCCCTCCCGCACGATCTCGAGCCCGGCCGCGAACTCGCCGCGTTTGGCGCGAGCGACGCCCTCGAGCCCGAGCGCCCGCGCCCGCAGATCCCCGCGCCCGGCGGCCTCGGCCTCGCCGACGGCGACGCGCGCGAGCTCCATCGCCTCGGAGAAGTCGGCGGCGATGCGCCGGTGGTTGGCCATCGCGAGCCGCTCGAGCGCGGCGTCGGCGGGCAGCCCGCCGGCGGCGAACGTGTCCGCGGCCACACGCCGGGCGGCGAACGCGACCTCGAGCTCGCCCCGGAGCTCGTGGGCGGCCGCGAGCCGGCGCTGGGCGTCCGCGAACGCCAGCCGCTCGCCACGCGCGCTGCGGACGGCCGCGAGCTCGCGCCACGCCTTGACCGCCTCGGGCAGCTCGCCCGCCCGCTCGGCGCAGCGCGCATAGCGCTCGAGCACCTCGAGCCGGCCGGCGGCATCCTCGTCGCCGGGCCACAACTCGAGCGCCTGGCGGCCGGCGGCGGTCGCGTCGCGGTAGGCGTAGACGGCCTCGGACTCCTCGACCGCGCGCACGAGGGCCGCGCGGGCGCGGGCGGGATCGCGGGCGCCGAGCCAGTGGGTCGCGACCTCCATCGCCTGGCCGCCGCCCGCCTCGAGCGCCTCGGCGAGCTGGCGGTGCAGCGTGCGCCGCCGCAGCCACGGGACGTCGGCGTAGAACGCCTCCCAGCTCAGCGCGTGGCGGAAGGCGGCGCGGCCGTCGCCGCACTCGCACAGGATGCCGTAGCGCTGGAGCTCGGCGAGCCCGTCCTCGCTCGCCAGCCGCTCGGCGAGGTGGAGGTCGAAGCGCTGGCCGGCGACGGCGGCGGCCTCGACCGCGGCGCGCGCCTCGTCGGAGAGCGGCGACGCGCTCATCAGCACCGCGTCGCGCACGGTGTCGGGGGCGGGGACGTCCTCGTCGCCGCCGAGGTCGAGCCCGCGCGGGCCGGCCTGGAGGCGGCCGCTCACCACGAGCGCGCGGGCGAGCTCCTCGATGAAGAACGGCAGCCCCTGCGTGCGATCGTGGATCGCGAGGGACAGCGCCGGCGAGGGCCGCTCGGGCAGCAGGCCGGCGAGCAGCTCGGCGGTCTCGCCGAGGTCGAGCGGCGCCAGCGCCAGCTCGTGCAGCCCGCTGCCGCGGCGCAGCTCGTTGCGCAGCCAGCGCAGCTTGTGATCGCGCGGGAGGCCGTCGGAGCGGTACGCGCACAGCAGCACCAGCGGCAGGTCGTCGAGGCAGGGCGCGAGGCCCGCGAGCAGCTCGAGCGTCGCCTCGTCGGACCACTGGAGGTCGTCGAGGACGACGAGCGCGGGCTCGCCGATCTCGGCCAATGCCGCGCGGATCGCCTCGAAGATCGTCGCGCGGTCGCCCGCCGGGGCCTGCTCGCCCAGCTCGGGGAGCAGCAGCGCGAGGTGCGCGCGGAGCGCCCCCAGCCCCGGGAAGGCGCGGGGCCGGAGACGCAGGTACGCGCGCAGGGCGGCGACGACAGGGCCGTAGGGGGAGACGGCGCTGGGGCTCGCCGCGCCGCGCAGCACGAGCACGCCGGAGGCGGCGCCGGCCTCGTCGGCGAGGCGCGTCTTCCCGACGCCGGCCTCGCCCGAGAGGAGCAGCAGCGTGCCCGTGCCGCGGCGCGCGCGCTCGACGGCCCGGCCCAGCTCGGCGAGCTGGGCGTCGCGGCCGAGGAGCGCGGCAGCCACTCGGGTCTAGCTCGCGACCGGGGCCAGGTCAGGCCGCACGATCACGGTGTCGGCGATCGGGATGACCTCGTCGACCGGCAGGTCGGACGCGGCCGCGTGGGCGCGGATCGCCTCGGGGCTGTCGGCCTCGTAGACGCAGAACGTGCCGAGCTCACCGCTCTCCTCGGCGAGGACGTAGCTGCGGATCCAGCGGACGCCGGAGCCGTCCTTGTCGCCCTCCTCGGACGAGCGGCCGGCGGCGGCCTCGAGATCGGCGGCCGTGGCCCAGCCGTTGCGGCGAAGAATTCCGTAGAGCTGCATTTGGGGGGTCTCCTGGGGTGGTTGACGTGCAGGGCGAACCTAACCCGGCCGGCTACTGCCGCGCCACCGTGAAACCACCGTATTTCTCTCTCACAGCTGCCGTACGGCGGTGCGGATCGCGGCCAGCAGCGCCTGCGTGGAGGGGCGCGCGGCGTCGGCGGCGCGGGTTACCGCGAAGATCGCGCGGGTCACCTCGCTCTCGGCGATCGGGCGGATCGCGACACCCGGCCGGCCGCCGACCAGCGGCAGGTCGGGGATCAGCGCCAGCGCGAGCCCGCGCGCGACCAGCGCGAGGCTGACGTTGGCGTCGTTGGCGCGGAAGCGGATGTCGGGCTCGAAGCCGCCGAGCTCGCGGCAGATCCGCTGCGTCATCTCCTCCCACCCCATCGCCGGGTGGCCGGTCGCCCACGGCTCGTCCGCGAGCTCGGCCAGCGGTACGGCGCCCACGTGGCGCTTGAGCGCAGGGTGGTCCTCGGGCAGGACGACGTTGACCGGGTCGCTCAGCAGCTCGTGGCGCTCCAGGCTCGGCGGGAGGGCGCGCGGCTGGTGCTGCCACTCGTCGGCGAGCACGACGTCGACGTCGCCGAGCGCGAGCGCGGGGATCGCCTGCTCCGGCTCGGCCTCGACGAGCTCGCAGCGCAGGCGGGGGGCGTCTCTGGCGAGCGCCTCGATCGCCGGGATCGCGAGCTTCAGCAGCACCGACTGGAAGCCCGCCACCCGCGCCCGCCCGGTGACGGTGCCGGCGGCGGCAGCGAGGTCGGCCTCGGCGAGCGCGGCGCGCTCCAGCAGCGCGTCGGCGTGCTCGACCAGGGTCAGCGCCGCGTCGGTCAGGCGCACCCCGCGCCCGGCCCGCTCGAGCAGCGGCACGCCCGCCTCGCGCTCGAGGATCGCCAGCTGCTGGGAGACCGCGGAGGGCGTGAACTGGAGCGCGTCGGCGACCGCGGCGATCGTCCCGCGGGCGGCGAGCTCGCGCAGCAGGCGGACGCGGCGGAGGTCAAGCATTCGGAAGGAACACTAATGAATACAACGCACGAAACCGAATCGATCCTCACGGCTCCGGCTGGCAGCATGCCGCGCGATGAGTTCCGCCGCCACTGCCCGCCGACGGCCTCGCACGGCGGTGTCACGCCCGGCGGCCGGAGCCCTCTTCTGCATCGCCTCGGGCGCGGCCTTCGGCGCCATGGCGGTGTTCGGCAAGCTCGCCTACGACGCGGGCGCGACGGTCGGCACCCTGCTCGGCGTCCGCTTCACGCTCGCCGCCGCGATGTTCTGGGTCCTCGTCCCGCTGCGCGAGATCCGCGCGCTGCCGCGGCGCGACGTCGGCGCCGGCCTCGCGCTCGGCGCCGGTGGCTACGCGCTCCAGGCCGGCTGCTACTTCGTCGCGCTCGGCCGCATCGAGGCGCCGCTGCTGGGGCTGCTGCTCTACACGTTCCCCGCGATCGTGGCGGTCGCCGCGGTCGCACTCGGGCGCGAGCGCTTCGGCAGCCGCCACGTGATCGCCGTCTGCCTCGCCGGTGGCGGGCTCATGCTCGCGCTGGCCGGCGCGAGCGACGGCGCGCTGGATCCGCTCGGCGTCGCGCTCGGGATCGGCGCGGCCGTCGTCTACAGCGCCTACATCCTCGTCAGCGACCCGATCACGAAGCGCATCCGGCCGCAGCTGCTGGCGACGCTCGTGTGCACCGGCGCGGCCGTCACGCTGCTGGCGGGCTCAATCGTGCTCGGCGAGTTCCGCCCCGGCGACCTGACCGCCGCCGGCTGGGGCTGGCTGCTGTGCCTCGCCGCCGTCTCCACGGTCACCGCGATCAGCCTCTTCTTCGCCGGGCTCGAGCGCGTCGGGCCGACGATGGCGGCGATCCTCTCCACCGTCGAGCCGCTCGTCACCGTGCTCCTCGCGCTCGTCGTGCTGGGTGAGCGGCTCGGCGCGCTCCAGCTGCTGGGCGGCGCGCTGGTGCTCGCCGCCGTCGTCCCCGCGACGGTCGCGGCGACCCGCCCGACGCTCCCCGTCACCGAGGGCTGATCGGGCGCCCGATCGTCAGCGCCTCGCGCAAGTCGGGCGGGATCGCCGCGCCGCTCTGCGGGTCGGGCTGGGTCCCGACCCCGTCCATCGCCTTGCAGAGGAACGAGCGCGCCGCGGCGGCGAGCACGACGTCGAGCACGTCGGCATCGGTCAGCCCGTGCGCACGCAGCCCGTCGACGTCCTCTTGGGTGATGCTGGTGGCATCCACGGCGACCTTCTCGGCGAAGTCCATGACCGCCACGTCGACCGGCTCGAGCCCGGCGTCGCGGTGATCGGCGGCCACCGCGTCCAGCTCCTCGGCCGACATGAACAGGTCCAGCAGCACGGAGCTGTGCTGGAGCATGCAGTAGCTCGACCGGAGGTGACGCGCGGCGGCGAGCGTCGCGAGCTCGTAACGCCGGCGATCCATGTTGTCGCGGATCGTCGCGATCAACTGCTTCCACGCCCCGTAGACCTCGGGGCGCGGCGAGAACATCCGGCTCAGATTCCACACGTAGCCGCTGTTCTCGCGGTCCTGCGCGTAGAACTCGGCGACGGCGCCGGTCGCCTCCGCCTCGGGAATCGTCCTGATGAAGGTCATCGCAAGACCCTATTCCCGTCCAGGTGAGTGGATCCAGCTATGCCGGTACGCGAGGATCCCTGAATGCTCGTGGACTCGATCGCGGGCGCCTTCCTCGTGGCGGGGTCCGTCACGTGCGCGGGCGCGGTCATCGCCCGGCGGCCCGTGCCCGGCGCGCGAGTCGTGCTCGCGCTCGCGCTGGCAGCCGCCGCCGCGGGCGCGCTGGCGGGCGAGGCGGAGCCGGGCGCGGTCGCCGGCTGCGCGCTGGCCACCGTCGCCGCCGCGACGCTCGTCCTGGTTCGCTGCGGGCCGGTCAGCCGGCTGTCCTGGCTCGACGCCGCGATGGGCGCCGCCGCAACCGCCGCGCTCGCCGTGGCGCTCGGCGCCGGCGCCACCGCGGCCGTGGCGATCGGCGGCGTCGCCGCCGGGCTCGGACTCTCGCGCTGGCGCCCGGGGCGCACGGTCGCGCTCGTGTTCCTCGGGCTGGTCGCGCTGGCCGCCGACCCGTGGGGCGCGCTGCCCGCGGCGGCCCTCCTCGGCCTTGCCGCCTGGCTGCCCGAGCGGCCCGTCGAGCCCGCCCCCGACTTCAGCCCCGTCGTGCTCGCCGCGCTGCTGGCCTACGCGTCGATCGCGCTCACGCTGCTCGGCGTCGGGCAGTTCATGGACATCGAGCCGGTCGCGATCGCGCTCGCCATCGCCACAGTGCTCGTCGGCATGGCCCGCGCCGGCCGGACCGTGATCGAGCGCCTCCGCGACTCGGAGGAGCAGGCGATGACCGACGACCTCACCGGCCTCGGCAACCGCCGCCACCTGGTCGACACGCTGCACGCGGCGATCGAGTCGAGCGGCGCGAGCGGCGACGAGCTCGCGTTGCTCCTGATCGACCTCGACGGCTTCAAGGAACTCAACGACACGCTCGGCCACCACGCCGGCGACGAGGTGCTGCGCCAGATCGGCCCGCGGCTGAAGGAGCTGCTGCGCGAGGACGACACGCTGGCGCGGCTGGGCGGCGACGAGTTCGCGGTCATCCTCCAGCCCGGCGACGAGGCGACCGCCAGCACCGCGGGCCTACGGCTGCGCGCCGCGCTCGAGGAGTCGTTCGCGGTCGGCGGCATCCACGTCCACATCGACGCCAGCGTCGGCATCGCGCTCTTCCCGAACCACGCGGAGGACGCGATGGGGCTGCTCCAGCGCGCCGACGTCGCGATGTACCAGGCGAAGCGCATGCGCACCGGCCACGAGGTCTACCTCGCCGGCCGCGACCGCCACAGCCGCCAGCGGCTCGCGCTGGTCGGGGAGCTCGGCGCCGCGCTCGAGGCCGGCGAGCTCGTCCTCCACTACCAGCCCAAGGCCGAGCTGCGCACCGGGCGCGTGCGCGGCGTCGAGGCGCTGGTGCGCTGGGAGCACCCCAAGCGCGGATTGCTCGGGCCCACGCACTTCCTGCCGCTGGTCGAGCAGAGCGGGCTCACGCGCGCGCTGACCGCGTTCGTGCTCGACCGCGCGCTCGACGAGATCGGGCGCCTGCGCCTGCGTGGCAGCGACCTCGCCGTCGCCGTCAATCTCGGCCCGGCCGACCTGCTCGACCTCGGCCTGCCCTCGGAGGTCGAGCGCCTGCTCGAGCACCATCGCTTCCCGCCCGACCGGCTCGAGATCGAGGTGTCGGAGGACATCGTGATGGCCGACGTCGAGCGCACCGTCGACGTCCTCGTCGGCCTGCGCGCGATCGGCGTCGCCACCGCGCTCGACGACTTCGGCGCCGGCCGCGCCGGCCTCGCCCACCTCAAGGAGCTGCACGTCGACGTCCTCAAGATCGACCGCTCGTTCGTGATGCGCATCGCCCACGACGAGCGCGACGCCGCGATCGTCCACTCGCTGATGGACCTCGGTCGCCGGCTCGGCGTGCGCGTGATCGCCGAGGGCGTCGACAGCGCGGAGTGCTGCACGCTGCTGAGCCTGTGGGGCTGCGACGAGATCCAGGGCCACTACCTCGCCCGCCCGATGCCGGCGCACGAGCTCGAGCGCTGGCTGCGCGTGCCGAACCCGCTCAGCCGCGCGCAGCGTTAGCGGCGGCCCACTCGCGCGCGAGCAGCGCGTAGACGGCCTCGCTCTGCCACTCGCCCTTGACCCACTCGTTCTCGATCAGGAGCGCCTCGCGGCGCATGCCGAGCTTCTCGAGCACGCGCGCCGAGGCGACGTTGCGCGGCTCGAGGCGGCCGCAGACGCGGTGCAGGTCGTAGCGCTCGAAGGCATCGTCGAGCAGCGCCCGCGCCGCCTCGGTCGCGTAGCCGTGGCCCTGGTGGGCGGGCTCGAAGATGAAGCCGATCTCGCCCTGGCGGTTCGGGGGGTCGACCATGATGTTGACGTTGCCGACGAGCTCACCGGAGTCGCGCAGCTCGACCGCGAAGGTCGTGCCGGTCTCCGCCGGCCGCGCGAGGATCCCCTCGATCCACGCCCGCGTCTGCTCCGCCGTGGGCGGATCCCAATACAGCCAGCGCACGACGTCCTCGCGCGAGCGCATGGCGTGCAGCGCAGCGTGGTCGTCCGGGCGCAGCGGCCGGAGCAGGAGTCGCTCCGTCTCGATCAGCGCAGCCCCCGCGCCTCGTAGCCGGCGTCGGCGAGCGCGGCCATGACCCGCTGGGCGTGCTCGTGCCCGCGGGTCTCGAGCACCATCTCGACCGCGGTCTCGCGCACGTGCAGGTACACGCCCTCGCGCCGGTGCGAGACGTCGACGAGGTTCGCGCCGGTGTCGGCGACGCACGCGAGCAGGCTGGCGAGCGCGCCCGGGCGGTCGGGCACGCGCGTGAGGAGCACGAGCCGGCGGCCGGCCTCGGTCTCGTGCCGGCGGGCGATCGAGGCGAGCAGCCCCGGGTCGACGTTGCCGCCCGACAGCACCGCCACGGTCGTGCCGCTCTCCGCGGGCGCGATGTGCCCGCCGAGCAGCGCGGCCACGCCGACCGCGCCAGCACCCTCGACCACGAGCTTGCAGCGCTCCATCAGCAGCACCATCGCCTCGGCGGTCTCGTCCTCCCCCACCGCGACGACCTCGTCGACCCACTGGGAGAGCAGCCGCATGGTCAGCTCCCCCGGCTTCTTGACCGCGATGCCGTCGGCGATCGTGATCGACTCCTTGGCCTCGACCGCCACGCCGCGCTTGAGCGACTCGATGTAGGGCGCGCACGCCGCCACCTGCACGCCGACGACCTCGACGTCGGGCCGCGCCGACTTGATCGCGATCGCGACCCCGCTGCACAGCCCGCCGCCGCCGACCGGCACCACGACCTTGGCCAGGTCGGGCACGTCCTCGAGCAGCTCGAGCCCGAGCGAGCCCTGGCCGGCCACGACGTCCGGGTCGTCGAACGGGTGGATGAACGCGAGCCCGCCCTCGCGCGAGCGCTCGCGGGCGGAGACGAGGCACTCGTCGACCGACGCGCCGCCGAGGTGGACGATCGCGCCCAGCCCGCGCGCCGCCTCGGTCTTGGCGATCGGCGCGTCGCCGGGCACGAAGACCTCGCACGCCACGCCCATCGAGCGCGCCGCCAGGGCGACCGCCTGCGCGTGGTTGCCGGCCGAGGCCGCCACCACACCCGTCCTGCAGCCTTCCTCCCCCAGCGCCGCGAGCTTCGCCGCGGTGCCGCGCACCTTGAACGAGCCGGTGCTCTGGAGGTTCTCGGCCTTCAGCGCGACGACGCCGCCCGCGCGCTCGGAGATCGTGCGCGTGGAGAGGACGGGGGTACGCCGGGCGATCGTCTCGACGGCCGCCCGCGCGGCTTCGACGTCACGCCCGGTGACCGGCGAGGACTCGACGGTGGCCACGCGGTCAGGCTACCGACCGGTATACCCCCGGGATGGTCGAGCTCGCGCTTGAGGCCCACGCCGCCCTCGCCGAGGGCCCGCGCTGGGACGCACGCATCGAGCGCCTGATCTGGGTCGACATCGACGGCAAGGCGCTCCACCGCTTCGATCCCGCCACCGGCGAGGACGAAGCCACCCCGATGCCGGCCAAGGTCGGCTCCGCCGCGCCGACCTCCGATCCGGACCGGATCCTCGTCGCGCTGGCCGACCGGCTGGCGATCGCCCACGTCCGCAGCGGCGAGCTCGAGCCGATGCTCGACATTCCGCACGGCTACCCGTCCCTGCGCGCCAACGACGGCGCCGTCGACCCCGCCGGGCGCTTCTGGATCGGCACGATGGCCGACGACGAGTCGCCGGGCAAGGGCGCGCTCTACCGCCTCGACGGCGACACGCTCACGACCGTGCTCGAGCCGATCGACCTCTCCAACGGGCTCGACTGGACCGGCTCGACGATGTACTACGCCGACACCCCGACCCAGCGCGTCGACGTCCTCGATTACGACGAGGCCACGGGCGAGGTCGCGAACCGCCGTCCGTTCGTGACGATCGACGAGACCGACGGATCCCCCGACGGGCTCGTGCTCGACGACGAGGGCGGGCTCTGGCTGGCGCTGTGGGGTGGCGGGCAGGTCCGGCGCTACACGCCCGACGGCGTCGTCGACGCGCAGCTCGTCGTCCCCGCCGACAACGTCACCGCCTGCTGGTTCGCCGGCAGCCGCTTGTTCATCACCACCGCCGCGTCGCCGCAGGCGCTGGGCGGGAGCCTGTTCGTCGCGGAGCCGGGAGTGTCAGGACCGCCTGCGCGGGCATACGCCGGAACATGATCACCGGCGCGACCGCCCGCGACATCCGCTTCCCCACCTCGCAGGGCCTCCACGGCTCCGACGCGATGACGCCCGACCCCGACTACTCGGCGGCCTACGTCACGCTCACCAGCGACGACGGGCTCGAGGGCCACGGCTTCACGTTCACCGAGGGCCGCGGCAACGAGCTGTGCGTGGCCGCCATCGAGGCGCTCGCGCCGCGCGTGCAGGGCCTCGACCTCGACGAGGTCCGCGCCGACCCCGGCGAGATCTTCCGCCGCGTCACCGGCGACCCGCAGCTGCGCTGGCTCGGCCCGGAGAAGGGCGTCATCCACCTCGCCACCGCCGCGGTCGTCAACGCGGTGTGGGACATGTGGGCGCGTGCCGAGGGCAAGCCGCTGTGGCAGCTCGTGGCCGACTTCACGCCCGAGCAGTTCGTCGCCGCCGTGCCGTTCCAGTATCTGACCGACGCGATCGACCCCGGCTCGGCGCGCGAGCTGCTCGAGGAGCGCGCCGCCGGCAAGGACGAGCGCCGCGCCGAGATGGAGCGCGACGGCTTCCCCGCCTACACGACCTCCGCCGGCTGGCTCGGCTACACCGAGGAGGAGATCCGCCGGCTCGCCCGCGAGGCGGTCGCCGAGGGCTGGAACGACGTGAAGATGAAGGTCGGCGGCCCGCCGGACGAGGACGCCCGCCGCGCGCAGATCATCCGCGAGGAGATCGGCATGGAGCGGCGCCTGATGATGGACGCCAACCAGGTCTGGGACGTCCCCGAGGCGATCGAGCGCACGCTCGCCCTCAAGGCGTTCGAGCCGTACTGGATGGAGGAGCCGACCTCTCCCGACGACGCGCTCGGTCACGCCGCCATCGCCGAGGCGATCGCCCCGATCAAGGTCGCCACCGGCGAGCACTGCATGAACCGCGTGCTGTTCAAGCAGCTCATGCAGGCGAACGCGATCGGCGTCTGCCAGGTCGACGCGTGCCGGCTCGGCGGCGTCAACGAGGTCCTCGCCGTGCTGTTGCTCGCCGCGCACTTCGGCGTGCCGGTGTGCCCGCACTCGGGCGGCGTCGGCCTCTGCGAGCTGACCCAGCACCTCTCGATCGTCGACTACCTCTGCGTCGGCGCCAGCCTCGACGGCCGCCTGCTCGAGTACGTCGACCACCTGCACGAGCACTTCGTCGATCCCGTGCGGATGCGCGGCGGCCACTACCTCGCGCCCGAGCAGCCGGGCTACTCGGCGCAGATCAAGGCCGAGTCGCTGGACGAGTTCGAGTTCCCCGGGGGCGCCGCATGGAGGTCGTGATCGCCACGCCGATGACGCCGGAGGACGCCGAGCGGATCGCGGCCGAGGAGGGCGTGGAGCTCACCTACCGGCCGGAGCTGCTGCCGACGCGGAAGTGGGTCGGCGACATCAACGGCGAGGGCGGCGTGCCGCTCGACGACGAGCGCTGGCAGGACGCGCTCGAGCGCGCCGAGGTCGTGTTCGGGATCCCCGGGAGCTCGGCCGAGAACCTCGTCGACCTCGTCCGGCGTGCGCCGCGGCTCGAGTGGGTGCAGGCCCGCAACGCCGGCGCCGGCCAGGCGTTCGGCGCTGCTCTCGCGCTCGCCGAGCCCGGCGAGCTCGACCGGATCACGGTCACCACCTCCTCCGGCGTCCACGCCGGGCCGCTGGCGGAGTTCGCGATCCTCGGGCTGCTCGCGTTCGCGAAGGACCTGCCGCTGCGCCGGCGCTGGCAGCACGAGCGCCACTGGCCGGAGGGCCAGACGCCCGTCGGCGAGCTGCGCGGCCAGACGCTGCTGCTCGTCGGCGTCGGCGCCATCGGCACCGAGACCGCGCGGCTTGCGAGCGCGTTCGGCATGCACGTGCTGGCCGTCAAGCGCACCCTCGAGGACGGCGTGCCGCACGTCGACGAGCTGCACCCCGTGAGCGAGCTGCGGACGCTCGTCGCGCGCGCCGACGCGATCGTCGTCACGCTCCCCGGCACCGACGCCACCCGCGGGCTGCTCGACGCGGAGACGCTGGCGGCGGTCAAGCCCGGCGCGGTGCTCGTCAACGTCGGCCGCGGCACGGTGATCGACGAGGAGGCGCTGGCCGGGCGGCTGCAGGACGGCACGCTCAAGGGCGCCGCGCTCGACGTGTTCGCCGAGGAGCCGCTGCCCCAGGACAGCCCGCTGTGGGGGCTCGAGAACGTGATCGTCACGCCGCACGACATCGCGCTGGTGCCGGCCGAGGAGCCGCGCATCGTCGACCTCTTCATCGACAACCTGCGCCGCCGCCGCGCGGGCGAGCCGCTGCGCAACGCGCTCGATCCCGAGGTGCTCTATTGACCGCGATCGCCCCGGACGAGCTCGAGCGCTGGTCGCAGGCGCTGCTCGAGGCCTCGGGCCTCGGCGCCGCGCACGCCGAGACCGTCGCCGTCTCGCTCGTCCACGCCAACCGCCGCGGCACCGACTCGCACGGCGTCGCCCGCCTGCCGGTCTACTCCTCCGCCCTGCGCGGGGGGACCATGAACCGCGACGCCACGCCGAGGATCGAGCGCGAGCACGGCGCGGTCGCGCTCGTCGACGCCGACCGCGGCCCGGGGCAGGTCGCCGGCGTGTTCGCCACCGACCTCTCGATCCAGCTCGCGCGCCGCCACGGCGCCGGCGTCGTCGCCGTCCACCGCTCGAGCCACTACGGCGCGGCCGGCTACTACGCGATCCGCGCCGCCGAGGCTGGGATGGTCGGCGTCTCGACCACGAACTCCGAGCCGTTCGTCGTCCCCTACGGCGGCGTCGACCACGCGCTCGGCACCAACCCGATCGCGATCGCCGCGCCGACGCCGGACGGGATCTGGGACACGGACATGGCCACCAGCCAGGTCGCGGTCAACAAGATCTTCAACGCGCGCGACGAGGGCCGGACGATCCCCGAGGGCTGGGGCGTCGACGAGGAGGGTCGCACCACCACCGACCCCGCCAAGGTCTTCGCGGGCGTGCCGCTCGGCGGCTACAAGGGCTACGCGCTCGCGCTCCTGGTCGAGGTGCTCTCCGGCGTGCTGTCGGGCTCCGGCGTCGGCCACGGCATCGGGCGCATCTACGAGGGCCAGCCGCAGGACGTCGGGCACTTCCACCTCGCCATCGACGTCGAGCGCCTGGCCGGCCGCGAGCACGCGGCGCAGCTGCTGGCGCGCCTGCTCGGCGACCTCAAGGCGATCCCGCCCGCGCCCGGCTTCGACGAGGTCCTCCTCCCCGGTGAGCCCGAGCAGCGCAGGCAGGCGGAGCGCGAGCGCGACGGCATCCCGCTCCCACCGACGCTCGTCACCACCCTCACTGAGCTCAGCGAAGAGCTCGGCGTCGCTGTGCCGCCGACCTGATTAACGGCTTGCATCGAGGAGGGGGTGCGAGCCGCCGCGGCGACCCGCACCCCCTCCTTCAATGCCCGCCGTTGAGGTTCAGCTCTCCCGCAGCCGCCGCTCGAGGAACTCGCGCTCGACGGGGTTGCCCGCGAGCTCCAGCGCACGCTCGTAGGCCGCCCGCGCGTCATCACCCCGGCCCAGCCGCCGCAGCAGGTCCGCTCGCGCGGCGTGCAGGAGGTGGTAGGCGTCGAGGCCCTCGATCGTGTCCATCAGCGCCAGCCCGCGCTCCGGCCCGTCCGCCATCGCGACGGCCACCGCGCGGTTGAGGTCGATCACCGGGCTCGGCTCGAGCGCGCCGTAGAGCTCGGCGATCCGGGCCCAGTCGGTGACCGTCGCGACGTGCTCGGCCGCGATCGCGGCCTGCACGCCGTACTCGTCATCCGCCGCGGTGGCGGCGAACGCGCGGCCCTCGTCGATCTCGTCCATGTGCCACAGGGAGCGGTCCTGGTCTGCGAGCAGCACGAGCCGGCCCTCGGCGTCGACGCGCGCGTCGCGGCGCGCGTGGTGGAGCAGCATCAGCGCCAGCAGCCCGCGCGGCTCCCCGCGGCCGGGCATCAGCTCGACCAGCAGGCGGCCGAGCCGGATCGCCTCGTCGCACAGCTCGCGCCGCACCAGCGCGTCGCCGGCGGTCGCCGCGTAGCCCTCGTTGAAGATCAGGTAGACGGAGGCGAGCACCGACGGCAGCCGGTACGGCAGCTCCTCGTCCTCCGGCACGCGGTAGGCGATGCCGGCGTCGGCGATCTTGCGCTTGGCGCGCACCAGGCGCTTGGCCATCGCCGGCTCGGCGACGAGGAAGGCACGCGCGACCTCCGGCACCGACAGGCCGCCGAGCGTGCGCAGCGTGAGCGCCACGCGCGCCTCGGCCGCCAGCGCGGGATGGCAGCAGGTGAACATCAGCCGCAGCCGGTCGTCCGGCACCTCGCCCTCCTCCGTCGTCAGCGCCTCGAGCTCGGCGAGCTTGGTCTCCAGCACGCGCGCGCGCCGGATCCGGTCGATGGCGCGGTTGCGCGCGGTGGTGGTGATCCACGCACCCGGGTTGCGCGGGATGCCGTCCACCGGCCAGCGCTCGAGCGCGACCAGCCACGCGTCCTGCACCGCCTCCTCGGCGAGGTCGAAGTCGCCGAGGAGACGGATCAGCGTGGCGACGGCCCGGCCCGACTCCTGCCGGAACAGGCGGTCTAGTCGTACTGGATGACCGGGCGAACCTCGACGCATCCGCTCTTGGCCGTGGGGATCTTCGACGCCCATTCGATCGCCTCGTCGAGGTCCTTGCAGTCGACGACGTAGAAGCCGCCGAGCTGCTCCTTGGTCTCCGCGAACGGGCCGTCGGTGACGAGGCGCTCGCCGTTCGGGACGCGCACGGTCGTCGCCGTGGTCACGGGCTGGAGCCCCTGGCCGGCGCGGAACACGCCGGCGGAGTGCATCTCCTCCGTCAGCTTGCCGTAGGCCTCGCTCTGGGCCCGGCCGTCCTCCTCGGACATCTCGGACCACCGGCTCTGGTCGTCGTAGATCGTCAGCGCGTACTCCATGACTGCCTCCTGTTGGTGGGTTTCATCCCTACGACGAACGGGATGGGCCCGTTGAGGACACCTCAGATGGTTGATTGCGCGGCCGCCGTGCTCGGATGTGCGTGGCCCGCGGATGCAGGGGCGTGCACGCCGAAGGGGGATCGTGGCAGCGCCACCTCCCCCTTCCGGCGGGTGCGGCCCTGCGCCGCGGGACGCGTGCAGACGGGTACGGGGGTCGCGGAATCAGCCATCTCAGTCGGGGAGGGCCAGAATCGCGTCGATCTCCACCTGCGCGCCCTTGGGGAGCGCCGCGACGGCGTAGGCCACGCGCGCCGGCGGATCGCTGGGGAAGAACGAGCCGTAGACCTCGTTGACGTCGCCGAACGCCGCGATGTCGGTCAGGTACACCGTCAGCTTCACGGCGTCGTCGGCGAGCGAGCAGCCCCCGGCCGCCGCGATCACCGACAGGTTCTCGAGGCAGCGCCGGGCCTGGTCCGGCGGCGTCTCGCCGACCAGCTCGCCGGACTCGGGGTCGAGCGGGATCTGGCCGGAGATGAACAGCAGGCCGCCGGCCTTGACGGCGTGGGAATAGGGACCGACCGCGTCGGGGGCACCGAGCGCGGTCACCGTTTCGCGATGATGGGACATGGAAAGGACCCTATACGTGGCCAACCGCCTGGCCGGCGAGACCTCCCCCTACCTCCTCCAGCACTCCGAGAACCCCGTGGATTGGTACCCGTGGGGCGAGGAGGCGTTCGCCCGCGCCCGCGAGGAAGACCGCGCCGTGCTCGTCTCGATCGGCTACTCCGCCTGCCACTGGTGCCACGTGATGGAGCGCGAGAGCTTCGAGGACGAGGCGACCGCGCAGCTGATGAACGAGCGCTTCGTCTGCATCAAGGTCGACCGCGAGGAGCACCCCGACGTCGACGCCGTCTACATGGACGCGACGCAGGCGATGACCGGCGCCGGCGGCTGGCCGCTCAACGCGTTCCTCACCCCCGACGGCGTGCCGTTCTGGTGCGGGACCTACTTCCCGCCCGAGCCGCGCCAGGGCATGCCGAGCTGGCGCAACGTGCTGACCGCGATCGGCGCGGCGTGGGACGAGCAGCGCGAGGAGATCCGCGGGCAGGCCGGCGCGATCGTCGAGCGCCTGCGCGGCGCGGCGGCGCTGAAGCCGCCGGAGGAGGAGGTCGACCCCGCCTCGCTGGATGCCGCGGTCGCCGGGCTGCGCAAGCTCTACGACCCCGAGTACGGCGGCTTCGGCGGCGCGCCCAAGTTCCCGCCCTCCTCCACGATCGAGTTCCTGCTCGGACGCGGCGAGCGCGAGATGGCGCTGCACACGCTGCGGCGGATGGCGAGCGGCGGCATGTACGACCAGGTCGGCGGCGGCTTCGCGCGCTACTCGGTCGACCGAACCTGGCTCGTCCCGCACTTCGAGAAGATGCTCTACGACAACGCGCTGCTGGCTCGCGCGTACGTCCACGCCTGGCAGGTCACCGGTGACGCGCTGTTCGAGCGCGTCGCCCGCGAGACGCTCGACTGGGCGCTGGCCGAGCTGCGCCAGGAGGAGGGCGCGTTCGCCTCCGCGCTGGACGCCGACTCCGAGGGCGTCGAGGGCAAGTTCTACGTCTGGACGCTGCCGCAGGTCCGCGAGGTGCTGGGAGAGCTCGCCGACGAGGCGATCGAGCACTTCGGGATGAGCGAGCAGGGCAACTTCGAGGGCGCGAACATCCCGGTCCGGGCCACACCCGACCCGCCGCACCGCGACGAGCTGCGCGCCCGGCTCTACGAGGCGCGGGCCCGGCGCGTCTGGCCGGGGCTCGACGACAAGCGCCTCACGGGCTGGAACGGGCTGATGATCTCGGCGCTCGCCGACGCCGCCTCCGCGTTCGACGACGCCACCTACCGCGACGCGGCGGTGCAGTGCGCGGACTTCCTCGTCACCCGCATGCGCGACGAGGACGGCCGCCTCCTGCGCACCTACAACCGCGGCCAGGCGCGGCTGCGCGCCGTGCTCGAGGACCACGCGTTCCTGCTCGAGGCGCTGATCGCGCTCTACCAGGCGACGTTCGACCCGCGCTGGTTCGCCGAGGCGCGCGCGCTCGCAGACACGATCATCGAGCGCTTCTCCGACCCCGAAAACGGCGGCTTCTTCTCCACCGCCGCCGACCACGAGCAGCTGATCACCCGCCGCAAGGACATCGAGGACAACCCGATCCCAGCCGGCCAGTCGTCGGCCACGCTCGGGCTGCTGCGGCTCGCCGCGCTCACCGGCGAGTACCGCTACGAGGAGGCCGCGCTCGGCGCCATCCGGCTCCTGCACGCGCTCGCCCCGCAGCACCCCGCCGCCTTCGGCCACCTGCTGCAGGCGATCGACTTCCACGTCTCCCCCGTGCGCGAGGTCGCGCTGGTGGGTCCCGACCGCGGCGCGCTCGAGCGCGTGGTGCGCGCGAGCTTCCGCCCCCACGTCGTGCTGGCGGGCGGCGACGCCGACGGCGTGCCGCTGCTCGAGGGCCGCGAGCCGGTCGACGGCCGCGCCGCCGCCTACGTCTGCGAGCGCTTCGTGTGCCAACGGCCGGTGACCGAGCCGGACGAGCTCGAGGCGCTACTGAGCTAAGCGCCGCCGGCGCCCGTACGCTCGCTAAGTGGTCCGGATCCTCACCCTTCCCGCCGGCCGGCGGGCAAAGTTCGTTGTCGCGGCCGTCTTCATCCTCTTCACGGCGATCGTCAGCGGGCTGTTCTCCAGCAAGTTCGAGGATGCGCAGAAGAACGAGACGGTCTCCTTCCTCCCCGGCAAGGCCGAGTCGGTCAAGTCGCTCGAGGCCGTCAAGCGCTATCCCGGCGGCGAGCTGGCGCCCGCCGTCGTCGTCTATGAGCGCAAGGGCGGGCTGACCGCCGCCGACCGCAGCCGCGTGGCGAAGGACCAGCAGTCCTTCGCCACAGACCGGCCGTCGATCGCCCTCGCGCCGCAGAAGCCGGTGTTCTCGCGCAACGGCGACGCGGCGCTGTTCTCGATCCCGATCCGGGTCACGGGGGACGCGAACCGCTTCGAGACGGGCATGGACGCGATCCGCGCGCGCGTCAGCGGCGAGCACGGTGGGCTGACGACGAAGGTGACGGGCGGGGCCGGCTACCAGCTCGACGCGGTCAAGGTCTTCGGCAACATCAACGGCACGCTGCTCGGCGTGACCGCGTTGATCGTCCTGATCCTCCTGGTCATCATCTACCGCTCGCCGATCTTCTGGGCGATCCCGTTCTTCACGGTGCTGCTCGCCGAGTCCACCGCCCGCGGCATCGGCTACCTGCTCGCCGAGGCGGGGGTGACGATCAATGGGCAGTCCGGCGGCATCCTGCCGGTGCTCGTGTTTGGCGCCGGCACGGACTACGCGCTGCTGCTCGTGAGCCGCTACCGCGAGGAGTTACGCCGCCACGAGGACAAGCACGACGCGATCCGGGTCGCACTCCAGACGGCCGGGCCCGCGATTCTGGCCTCCGGCCTGACGGTGATCGTCGCGCTGCTCACGCTGAGCCTCGCCGAGGTCAACGGCACGGCCGGCCTCGGCCCGATCGGCGCGATGGGCGTCGGGCTCGCGATGATCTCGATGCTGACCATGCTGCCCGCGCTGCTCGCGATCTTCGGGCGCAAGGCGTTCTGGTCGCCGTTCTTCGACACGATCCCGCACGTCGGGCAGCAGGGCACCGACGAGACCCACGGCCGCTGGCGGGCCATCGGCGAATGGGTGGCGGCGCGCTCGAGGCGAGTCTGGGTCGGCGGGACGCTGGTGCTCGTCCTGCTCGCGCTCAACGTGACGCAGATCGACACGGGGCTGACCAACACCAACTCCTTCCGGGGCGAGGTGGAGTCGGTGCAGGGCGCCGACATCCTCGCGCGTTCGTTCCCGGGCGGGCTCGGCGGGCTCACGAACGTGATCGTGCCCGACCGCGGGAAGGCGGACGCGGTGCGGGCGGCGCTGGAGCAGCGTCGCGAGCTCGTGGCCCAGGTGCTGCCTGCCCAGCAGGGCCCGCCCGGCACCCGGCTCGACGTGGTCTTGCGCAGCGATCCGTTCGCGACGGCGACGTTCGACCAGGTGCCCGCCCTGCGGCGCGCGGTCAAGGCCGCGGGCGGCGCGAGCGTGCTCGTCGGCGGACCCACCGCCGAGGCCTACGACTACCGCAAGTCCGCGACCCGCGACAACTTCGTCGTGCTCCCGCTCGCGCTCCTGGTCGTGTTCGTGATCCTGGCGATCCTGCTGCGCTCGCTGCTGGCGCCGCTGCTGCTCGTCCTGTCCGTGATCCTGTCCTTCTTCGCCGCGCTCGGCACCGGGATCTTCTTCTTCGAGCACGTCTTCGACTTCCAGGGCGTCGACCCGTCGCTGCCGCTGCTCACGTTCGTCTTCCTGGTCGCGCTGGGGATCGACTACAACATCTTCCTGATGGCGCGCGTGCGCGAGGAGACGCTCACGCACGGCACGCGCCAGGGCATGCTGCGAGGGCTCGCCGTGACCGGCGGGGTCATCACCTCCGCCGGCATCGTGCTGGCCGGCACGTTCAGCGCGCTCGCCGTGCTGCCGCTGGTGTTCCTGACCGAGATCGGCTTCATCATCGCCTTCGGCGTGCTGCTGGACACCTTCCTGGTGCGTTCCGTACTCGTGCCCGCGCTCGCCTTCGACATCGGTCCCCGCATCTGGTGGCCGTCGCGCCTGCAACACGAGGAAGAGCGCGCGAGTTCTGAGGCCTGAGCTGGACGAACGGCCGGGTTGCGCTTGCCCGCCGCCGCCGCTACAACCTTTGTGATGCGTCGAGGCTCGGCCAGACTCGCGTGCCTCAGCGCGCTCCTCACCCTGCTGCTGTGCGCGACCGCCCAGGCGAGGCCGAAAGCGCAGCCGCGGATCATCAACGGGCACCCGGCCACCGCCAACGAGTACCCCGCGCAGGGCGTGCTCGAGCAGAACCCCTTCGGCTTCATCTGCGGCGGGACGCTGGTCAGCAACCGCTACTTCCTGACCGCTGCGCACTGCGTCACCGATGAGAACACGGGCGCGGTGCTCCCGGCGAGCCAGTTCAGCGTCCGGCTCGGCAGCACCGACCGCGACGCCGGCCAGCTGTTCAGCTTCTCAGCTCTCGACCGCAACAGCGCGTTCAACCCGAACACGCTCGACAACGACACCGCGCTGTTCACGCTCGCCTCGCCTGCGCCGGCCGCGGATGAGCCGATCCGGCTCGTGACCACCGGCGAGAACCCGCTCTGGTCGGACGGCAGGCAGGCGACGATCATCGGCTGGGGCGAGACCGGGTCCGGGGTCTCCCAGACGCTGCTCGAGACGACCGCCCCGATGCGCTCGGACCTGGACTGCGGCAACGCCTACGGGACCGGCGCCGACGGCTTCCACTCGACCACGATGACGTGCGCCGGCGACGGCAGCAGCGACACCTGCCAGGGCGACTCCGGCGGCCCGCTGATGGTCAGTGACGGCTCGTTCCTCATCCTCGCGGGGGTCACCTCGTGGGGGATCGGCTGCGCGGAGGCCGCGCACCCGGGCGTCTACACCCGCCTCGGAGCGCCGACGATCAACAAGTGGGTCCGCGAGCGCGTGCCCATGGCTCGCGCCACCGTCTCGAACACGTCGCCACAGCCCAACCAGGCCGTGACCTTCACCGGCAGCACCCAGAACGCGGCGCTGCATCCGGTGGCCTTCACGGACCTGGCGTGGAACTTCGGTGACGGAACGACGGCGAGCGGCGCCAGCCCCTCGCACGCCTACGCGGCGGCGGGCTCGTACACCGCGCGCCTGACCGCCGGCACGAGCGGCCCCGACGTCGTGGTCGCCAAGGTCCGCGTCAACGTCGCCTCGCCGCCTCCGCCCCCGCCGCCGGTGGTGCAGCCGGCGCCGATCGCGCCCCAGCCGCCCGCCAAGGGGAGCGCGCGGATCCTCGCCTCCGGCAGGCCGCTGGTCACGCACGGGCGCTTCCACATTCGCGTGAACTTCACCGCCGACGCGCCCAAGGGCGCCGCGCTCATCGAGGTGTTCCGCGGCAAGAAGAAGATCGGGACCGCCAAGACCACCGTGCGCCAGAACGGCTCGAAGCGGGTGACCGTGAAGTTGTCCAAGGCCGGCCGGAGGCTGCTGCGCCGAAGCAAGAGCAAGAGGCTCAAGGTAACTGTGAGGGTGAGGGTGAAGCGCCAAGTGCTGCAGACCCGCACGCTCACCATCCGCCGCTGATGCGGCGCCTGCTCCTGCCGCTCGCCGCGGCGGCAATGCTCCTCGCGCCCACCCCGGCGTCGGCGATCGTCAACGGCAGCCCCGCCGAGCAGGGCGAGTTCCCGGCCCAGGGCGTCCTGCGCGCCGACACCGACGAGAACCCGGGCTTCGATCGCTTCTGCGGCGGCACGCTGATCGGCAGCCGGCAGTTCGTCACCGCCGCCAGCTGCGTGACCGACCCCTTCGGCGCAGAGGTCTCGCCCGCGAAGCTGCTCGTCAGGCTGGGCGACATCAACCGCGCGCCCGCGGAGCCCGACGACTACATGGTGGCGAGCTACGTCACGGCGCCCGCCTACGCCGACTCGCCGCCGACGAACGACGCCGCCGTCCTCACGCTCGCCCGCGTCGCGAACTACGAGCCGGTGCGGGTCGTCGACCCCACCGAGACCGCCCTCTCGAGCCCCGGTACGCTCGCCACCGTCCTCGGGTGGGGCCGGATCGGCACTGCGGAGAACTTCGCGCAGAACCTGCGCAAGGTCGACATCCCGATCGTCGCGGACAGCCGCTGCACCACCGCCTACGGGGCCGCCTACAAGCCGGACGTGATGATGTGCGCCGCCGATCCGCTCGGCACCTCGACCGCGACCGCCCGCGACTTCTGCGAGGGCGACGAGGGCGGCCCGCTGCTCGTCCCCGACGGCAGCTCGACCGGCGCGCTGGGCGGCATCGCCTCCTGGCACGGCACGACGGCGTGCGCGGACCCGACGCACCCGGGCGTCTACACGCAGCTCACCGACGGCGCGCTCAACCGCTGGATCCACAGCAAGACCCCGGAGGCCGACTTCGACCTCAGCCACCAGCCGCGCGCCGGTGAGCCGGTCACGCTGACCTCGACCTCCCGCCACCCCGAGGGCGCCGCCTACTTCACGACGTTCCGGTGGGACCTCGACAACGACGGCTCGTTCGACGACGCCAACGGCCGCTCGATCTCGCACGCCTTCCCGACCGCGGGCGAGGCCGTCGCCGGCCTCGAGGCCTCCAAGCCCGGCGGCGACAAGGCGTCGATCTACTACGCGTTCGACGTCGAGCCCGCCCCGGGCGGCGGCACTACGACGACCACCACCCCGGTCGTGCCCGCCACCAAGCCGCCGGCCAAGGCCGCCCCGCTCGCCACGATCCTCGCCGCCAAGCGCCCGAAGGTGAAGCGCGGCCACTTCCCCATCCGCGTCCGCTTCGCCAAGACGGCGCCGAAGGGCACCGCCGTGATCGAGGTGTACCGCGGCGGTCGCCGGATCGGCATCGCGCGCACCAAGGTCAAGCGCGGCGCGACCAGGCGCGTGCGCGTGAAGCTGATGCGCAGCGGTCGCCGGGCGCTCAGCCGCTCGTCACATCACCGCCTGAAGGTCCGCGTGCGGGTCCGGGTCGGCCGCACGATCCTGCGCACGAAGCGCCTGACGATCCGCTAGAGGATCGACAGGTACCGCTCAAGCTCCCAGGGCGTGACCTGGACTCGGTAGTCCTCCCACTCCTGGCGCTTGATCTCGACGTAGCGGTTGAAGATGTGCTCGCCGAACGTGCGCAGGACGAGCTCGGACTCGGCGGTGATCTCGATCGCCTCGCCCAGCGTCTCCGGCAGCTGCTCGATGCCCAGGCGCTTCCGGTCGTCCGGCGACAGGTGGTAGAGGTTCTTCTCCATCGGCTCGGGCAGCTCGTATCCCTTCTCGATCCCCTCCAGCCCGGCCTGCAGCAGCACCGCGAACGTCAGGTACGGGTTGCAGGCGGGGTCGGGGCAGCGCAGCTCCATCCGCGTGGCCTGCTCCTTGCCGGGGTGGTAGAGCGGCACCCGCACCAACGCTGAGCGGTTGCGGCGCGACCAGGCGACGTAGACCGGCGCCTCGTAGCCCGGCACCAGCCGCTTGTAGGAGTTCACCCACTGGGCGAAGATCGAGCAGATCTCGCGCGCGTGGCGCAGCTGGCCGGCGATGAAGGCCTTGCCGACGTCGGAGAGGAAGTACTGGTCGTCGGCGTCGTAGAACGCGTTGCGCCCGTCCTTGAAGAGCGACTGGTGCGTGTGCATGCCCGAGCCGTTCTCGCCGAACAGCGGCTTCGGCATGAACGTCGCATGCCAGCCGTACTTCATCGCGTACTCCTTGACCGTGATGCGGTACGTCATGCAGTCGTCGGCCATCTTCAGCGCCGGCGCGTAGCGCATGTCGATCTCGTGCTGGGACGGCCCGACCTCGTGGTGGGAGTACTCGACCCCGATCCCGAGCTTCTCGAGCGCCAGCACGGTCTCGCGCCGCACGTCGGAGCCGGCGTCGAGCGTGGTGAGGTCGAAGTAGCCGCCCTCGTCCAGCACCTCGGTGCTCTGGTTGTCACGGAACAGGAAGTACTCGAGCTCCGGCCCGACGAAGAAGTTCTCGAAGCCCATCGCCTTCGCGCGCTCCTCGGCGCGGCGCAGGACGTGCCGCGGGTCGCCCTCATAGGGCTCGCGCTCGGGCGTCAGCACGTCGGCGAACATGCGCGCGACGCCGCCGCCGTCGTTCTCCGGCCGCCACGGCAGCGTCCGGAACGTCGCCGGGTCGGGCATGGCGATCATGTCCGACTCCTCGATCGCGTTGAAGCCGGTGATCGACGAGCCGTCGAAGCCCATGCCGCCCTCGAACGCGTCCTCGAGGTCGGCCGAGTTGATCGAGAACGACTTCAGCTGGCCGAGGATGTCCGTGAACCACAGCCGGATGAACCGGATGCCGTTCTCCTGGACGTAGGTCAGGACGTCCTGTTTCGTGTCGGGCTGCGTCATGGCGGCGCAGCCTAGAGGACGGCTGGTCCAGCCGTCTTTGGCCCGGCGGCCGAAATTACAGGTAGCGGAGCGCCCACTCGCGCAGCTCGCGCAGCGCGGGCGCGAGCTCGCGGCCCATCTCGGTGAGGGAGTACTCGACGCGCGCGGGCGAGCCCTCGCGGACCTCGCGCTCGACGATGCCGCGCGCCTCGAGCTCCTTCATCCGCTCGGACAAGAGCCGGTCGGACAGGTTCGGGACGGCGCTGCCGATCTCCGAGAAGCGCATGTTGCCGCCCTCGAGCAGCACGTAGACGATCGCGCCCGTCCAGCGCTTGCCGACGAGCTCGACCGCCTCGTGGAGGTAAGGGCAGCACTCCCCGGGAGGTGCCAGCGTCGCGATCGCGACCCTGCGGCGGGGCGCCGAGGCCATGGCTCAGGCAGCGCGCAGAACGCGCGCGTCCTCCACCGAGCCGTCGGCCGGCACGTCACCGGCCACGTGGACCATCGCCGTGAACGTCTCGAGCGCCACCACGGCGATCGCCTCCAGCAGCTGCTCGTCGCTCCAGCCCGCCTCGCGCGCCTCCTCGAGCAGGTGGCTCGGGCAGGTGCGCTGCTCGGCGAGCGGGCGCAGATAGCGCAGGAGCGCGGCCTCGCGGTCGTCGCGCGAGTCCCACTCGCGGGCGAGTGAGAGCTCGTCGAGGCCGAGGCCGGCCTGGCGGCCGGTGCGGTTGTGCAGCGCCTGACCGGGCTCGCAGCGGTGCTGGGCCGAGACGGCGAGCGCGATTCGCTCGAGCGTCTGCAGCGTCAGCGTGCCGTTGCGGAGCTCCGACCGGAAGCGCGCATAGCCGCGCAGCGCGGCGGGCGAGCCCGCCAGGACCCCGAGGAAGTTCGGGAGCTGCCCGGCACCGGCCAGGGCGCCCTTGATCACGGGCAGCGACGCCTCGGGCGCGGTGAGATCGTCGTGGATCTGGAAGCGGGACATCTGAGTCTTCATGCGAAAACCGCCGTGGGGAGGGGAGCAAAGGGGAGCGCTCGTCGGCGTCCTTACCCTTGATAAGTGTAGGCGGCGGAGCTTGACTCCGCAACCTTTCCCTACGACGTGAGAAGCGCGATGAGGATCAGGAGGATCCCGAGCGCGAACGCCCAGGCGATGATGCGAGTCGGGTCGCCCGCCAGGCGCTCCTCGACCGTGCGCGGCGGCCGGCGGCGGCGAGCGGCGGACGTGAACGGCGCGATCTCCGACACCTCACCGGGACGACCGTTGATGCGGATCGTGCGCCGGCCCTCGTGCACGACCTCGGGCTCGGGCGCGTCGACACTCACGAACTCCTCGGTTTGTGCCCGCGCGGACTCGGCGGCCGCGACGAGGTCCTCCGGATCGCGCTCCACGGGCGGCTCGAACGCCTCGTCGGCGCCCCAGTCCTCGACCGGCCGGCGCCGTGCGCGCGGCGGGCCCTCATGGGTACGCGCGAATCGCCGCCCACGCACGCGCGGGAAGCTCTCGTCGATCCCCCAGTCGTCGGCAACGCGCCGGCGCGGGGCTTCAGGCGTTTCATGGTCGTACAGAACGTGCTCTGGCATCGGTTCTGGTGTCCTCGTCCGTCCGCTTACGGGGTTAGCTGACGGGCTCGCGCCGGACTGCAGCGCTACGCGAAGGCGATTCGCCCCACCTGCCTGGTTCCCCCGCTCCCCGGCTCCTCCAGGGACTCAGCGGTTCTGCCGCGCCGCATCGTAACAACGCGGGAAAACCCTGCAAGCGCACAGACTTATGTCATCCCGCACGGACGGAACTTTTTGTGCGGTGTGCTACTTGGACGATGAGGTGGACTGGCCGACGGCCTTCGCCACGAATGCGGCGACGTCATCGGCGTTCTGCCCCTCGACCAGATCGGCCGCCATCTGGCCGTTGCCGCGGGCGCGCCCGTTGTGGATCGCGTCCAGCACGAGGTTCTTGGGCGGCCGCAGGTTGTCGAGGTTCGGCCCGACCTGGGCGACCGCGTTGGCGGCCTTCAGCGTGTGGCAGTTGCGGCAGCGCTCGCCGAACAGCTCACGCCCGTGCTCCTCCGCCTTCGTGAGGTTGGAGACGTTGGCCGTCGGGATGTCGTTGCGGTCCTCGTCCGTGGCGATCACCGCGGCCGGGATGGCGAGCCCGAGGATCAGCACGGCGAGCACGAAGTTGACCAGCGCGAGCCGGCGGGTGCCGCGGCTCTGCGACGCCAGCCGCGCCCGCGCGCCGCTGGTGCCGCCGCTCATGGCGACGAACAGGACGCCCAGCGCGAGGCCCACGAAGACGAGCACGAAGACGAGCGTGGTCCACACGGAGCGGCAGATTACTTGTTAGCGCCGTCGGCCTGACGCGAAGGACTGGACGGCGGGCGCCACGGTGCGGAAGTCGGCCATCTCCGCCGCCTCCGCTTCCTGCCGCGCGCGCTCCTCGAGCGAGACGACCGCGCCGTCGGCCTGGGGCGCCTTGAGCGGCTCGAGGTCGTCGACGAAGACGTTGATGGCGCCGCCCGCGATCGGCAGCTTCTCGAGCCGGCCGGAGGCGATCAGCAGCGGCTCAGAACGCACCAGCAGGCGGTGGCGCTCGTAGACCGGCGGCGGCACGATCAGGTTGACGGTGCCGAACTCGTCCTCGATCAGGAGGAAGACGATGCCCTTGGCGGTGCCGGGGCGCTGGCGGGCGACGACGAGCCCGCCGATCTTCACGCGCTCCTCGTGGCGCATGGTCTCGAGGTCGCGGCAGGACACGACACCGGCCGCGAGCTCCCCGCGCAACAGCGCCATCGGGTGGCTGCCGAGCGTCAGCCCGGTGGTGGCGTAGTCGGCGATCATCGACTCCCACGGCTCGAGCTCGCGCAGCTTGGGCGCCGCGGGGACCTCGAGCGGCAGCGCGAGCTGCGTGCCCTCGGGCACCTGCTCGCCGGGGGCGGCGATCCCCAGCTCCCACAGCACCTCGCGGCGGGTGACGCGGTCGGTGGCGCGGAGCGAGTCGCACGCACCCGCCCACGCGAGCTGGGCGAGCGCGGGCCGCCCGGCGCCGGCGCGCGAGGCGAGCTCCCCGAGCGAGCGGAACGGGCCGCCCTCCTCACGCTCGGCCACGAGCGCGGCGACCTCGTCGGAGCGCACGCCGCTGACGTAGCCGAGCCCGATGCGGACGCCCTCGCCGTCGGTCGTGCAGGTGACGGCGCTGGCGTTGACGTCGGCGGCGTGCAGCGGGATCCCGCGCCGCTGCGCCTCGTGGACGAGCGTGTCCGACGCGTAGAAGCCCATCGGCTGCTCGTTGAGCAGCGCGGTGAGGAACTCTGGGCCGTAGTGCACGCGCAGCCAGGTCGACTGGTAGGCGAGCAGCCCGAAGGCGGCGCCGTGGGCTTTGGGGAAGCCGAAGCCCGAGAACCCCATGATCATCTCGTAGACCCGCTCGGCGGTCGCCTCGTCGGTGCCATGGGTCTTGATCGCGCCCTCGACGAAACGCCGGTGGTACGCCGCCATCGCCGCCTCCGAGCGCTTGCGGCTCATCGCTCGTCTCAGGCCCTCTGCCTCACCGGGCGAGAAGCCCGCGAACGCAATCGCGACCTCCAGCACCTGGTCCTGGAAGATGATCGTGCCGAGCGTGTCCTTGAGCACCGGCTCGAGCGCGGGGTGGTCGTAGGGCACGACGTAGTCCGGGTCCTCCCGCATGTGCTGGCGGCGGGCGATGTAGGGGTTGACGGCGCCGCCGAGGATCGGCCCGGGGCGCACGATCGCGACCTGGATCGTGAGGTCGTCGAGGTTCTCGGGGCACGTGCGGCGCAGCGACGCCATCTGCGCGCGGCTCTCGATCTGGAAGACGCCCATCGTCTCGGCGCTCTGGATCGCGTCGTAGGTGGGCTTGTCGTCGAACGGGATGCGCGAGAGGTCGATCCGCTCGTTGCGGGTGCGCGCGATGTCCTCCACGCAGCGCTCGACGGCGGAGAGCATCCCAAGGCCGAGCAGGTCGATCTTGAGGAAGCCGGCGTCGGCGCAGGAGTCCTTGTCCCACTGGCAGAGCTGGCGGCCCTCCATGGCGGCGGGCAGGACCGGGCAGCAGTCGACCAGCGGGCGGGTGGAGACGATCATGCCGCCGGAGTGCTGGGAGAGATGGCGCGGGAGGCCGTACGCCTCGTCGCACAGGCGGGCGAGCCAGGCCCAGCGGCCCGGCAGCCGCATGGCGCGCTCCTCGTCGGGCGGCCTGTCCTTGGCCAGCACCGCCGGGTCCTGCCCCTGCACCATCGCCTCCCATTCGGCGGCGGTCATGGCGAATGGTCCGCGGCTGTCGGGGTCGAGCCAGGGCGCAGGCGGGCCGCCGGGCTCGAGCCCGAGCGCGCTCTCTACGTCGGCCGCCACGCCGCGGATCGCGAACGGCTCGGCCCCGCGGGCGACGCGCTCGAGCTCGGCGGCCGGTAGGCCGAGGACCTTGCCGAGCTCGCGGATGCTTCCGCGCGACTTGAAGGTCGGGAAGGCGGCGACGAGCGCCGAGTGCTCGCGCCCGTAGCGGTCGTGCACGCGCGGGATCAGGACCTCGCGGATGTCGCGCGGGAAGTCGAGGTCGATGTCCGGCAGCGCGGTGAGCTCCTCGTTGAGGAAGCGCCCGAGGAAGAGCTCGTTGGCGATCGGGTCGATGTGCGAGAGGCCGGTGAGGTAACAGACGATCGACGACACCGAGGAGCCGCGGCCGCGGCCGGGCGGGAGCAGGGCGCGCGCCGTGTCCGGGCCTCTGACCTCGGCGGCGACCTCGCGCGCGAGCTCGAGCATGTCGCGATGCAGGAGGAAGAAGCCGGGGAGGCCGAGCGCGTCGATCACGCGCAGCTCCTCCTCCAGCCGGGGCTGGGCGGCTGTGCGATGGGGAGAGCCGGGCGGATAGCGCTCCTCGAACTTGTGGGCGCAGATCCCGGCGAGCGTGCGTGAGGCCTCCGGGTCCTCCGAGCCGGGGTAGCGATAGCCGAGGTCGTGGGTGAGGTCGAAGGTCAGGCGGTCGGCGAGCTCGCGGGTCTGCAGGAGGGCCCTGGGGTGGTCGTCGGCGAAGCGCGCCTCCATCGCCTTGGGCGAGGCAAGGACGTGGGAGAAGTTGCCGCGCCGGAGGGGCTCCGAGGCGTCGAGCGTCGTGTGGTTGCGGAGGGCGACGAAGGCGTCCTGGAGCACGGCTCTGCCCCGGGCGTGCGCGTGGACGTTGCCTGTCGCCACGGTGGGCACGCCGATCTTCTCCGCTCGCTCGGCCAGGGCGCGGTTGCGCGCCCGGTCGTCGCGGTGGAACGGGCGCTGCAGCTCCACGCGCAGGTTCTCGGCACCGAAGAGGCCCTTCAGCCTCCGCAGGCCGGCCTCGTCGTGCACGCCCTGGCGCGCGCAGCCGCTCAGGCACACGAGCCCCTGCGCGTTCTCCTCCAGCGTGGCCCACGGCACGCGCGGCGGCGGCTCGTCCTTGTCGCGGCCGTGCGCGTGGGCGGCCGTGACGATGTGGCAGAGATTGCGCCAGCCGACCGCGTCCTCGACCAGCAGCGTGACGTGGCGATCGTCCTCCAGCGCCATCTCGGCGCCGTGGATGGCCCGCAGGCCGAGCCCGGCCGCGGCCTGCGCGAACTCCATCGAGCCGGACAGGGCGTCGTGGTCGGTCAGCGCGAAGGCGTCATACCCGTGCTGCACCGCCGCGGCCGCCAGCTCGTCGGGCAGCGAGGCGCCGTCGAGGAAGGAGAAGGCGGAGTGGGCATGGAGCTCGACGTACACGAACGTATGTTCGCATACTCAGCCCAGATCGAAGCACCAGTCGTTGCAGCGCATGAGATGCCCGGGAGGGAACTCGAACTCGTCCTCCCCCAGGAGCTCGAAGCCGAGCCGGCGGCAGAGCGCGTTCGAGGCCGGGTTGTCGACGGACGGATACGCGTGGACGAACCGGCGTGTGTGCTCCGACCGCGCGCGGTCGAGCGCCAGGGTGGTCGCGGCGCTCGCGAGGCCGCGGCCCTGGAACGCCGGGAGCACGGCCCAGCCGATCTCGTAGAAGTCGTCGCGCTCCCAGTAGCCGACCCAGCCGGCGCCCTCCTCGCCGGCCACGATCTTGAACTGGTTCGAGCCCGGCACGGCGTAGCGCCCGTGGCGCTCGGCGACCTTCGCCTCCGTCTCCGGGCCGCCGAGGTGCACCATCATCGCCGGGTCGCCGACGAGCCCGCGCAGGAGGTCGAGGTCGCCCTCGCCCCAGGGCTCGATGCGGACGTCGCTCAGTTCTCGCTCGACGCCGCCCACAGGTTGATGCCCGCCTCGACCGCGTACTTGTCGATCTCCTGCAGCTCGTCGGGGGCGAAGTCGAGGTTGTCGAGCGCGCCGAGGCTGTCCTCGAGCTGCTCGACCGTGCGGGCGCCGATCAGCGCGGAGGTGATGCGGGGGTCGCGGAGCACCCAGGCGATCGCCATCTGCGCGAGCGTCTGGCCGCGTCGCTGCGCGATCTCGTTCAGCGCGCGCACGCGGTTGAGGTTCTCCTCGGTGAGGAAGCTCTCTTTCAGGAAGGTGCCCTCAGCCGCGCGCGAGTTCTCGGGCACGCCGTCGAGGTACTTGGTGGTCAGCATCCCCTGGCCGAGCGGCGAGAAGACGATGCAGCCGATGCCTTCCTCCCCCAGCACCTCGAGCAGGTCCTCCTCGATCCAGCGGTTGAGCAGGGAGTAGCTCGGCTGGTGGATCAGCAGCGGCGTGCCGAGCTCCTGGAAGATCCGGACCGCCTCGGCCGTGCGCGGGCCGGAGTACGAGGAGATGCCGGCGTACAGCGCCTTGCCCTGCTTGACGGCGGTGTCGACGGCGCCGAGCGTCTCCTCGAGCGGGGTGTCGGGGTCGAGCCGGTGCGAGTAGAAGATGTCGACGTAGTCGAGCCCCATGCGCTGGAGGCTCTGGTCGAGCGAGGCGAGCAGGTACTTGCGGCTGCCCCACTCGCCGTACGGGCCGGGCCACATGTCGTAGCCGGCCTTCGTGGAGATGATCAGCTCGTCGCGGTAGGGCTTGAGGTCGCTGGCGAGGACGCGGCCGAAGTTGGACTCGGCGGAGCCGGGCGGCGGGCCGTAGTTGTTGGCCAGGTCGAAGTGCGTGACGCCGAGGTCGAACGCGCGGCGGAGGATCGCGCGCTGCGTCTCGAGGTGGGCGTTGTCGCCGAAGTTGTTCCACAGGCCGAGCGAGATCACGGGCAGCTGGAGCCCAGAGCGACCGCTGCGGCGGTAGGTCATCGCGTCGTAGCGATCGGAGGCGGGGACGTAGGTCATGCGCCGAGTTCTATCGCTGCGCGTACCAGGCTTGCGTGAGGAGGTCGCGGAACACGACGAGGTTGCGCCCGTCGTCGGTCACGACCTCCCAGTAGCGGCGCCGCAGCGGGCCGTCCGACCACCAGCGGTCCTCCACGAGCCAGGACTCCCTGACCGCCTCGACGCCCCTCCCGCTGATTCGCTGCGGCCGCCCCTCTTCGCCGGTGTGGACCTCCACCTTGCGCGGCGTGGCGAGCCGGCGAGGGCCGCGCGACTTTGGCGCCGTGGCCGCGCCCAGAGGGGATCTTTCTCCGGGCGTCACGGGTCCCATGGGGCAAGGGTGTGCCGTCGTTCGGGCACTCTGGAGTCGGGGTCGACGGGGACGATCCGCAGCGCGGCGTCCGGGCCGGCGACCGCGCGGGTCTGCCGGACCGCCTCGCGCAGCCGGGCGGCGCGGATCGCGGCGGGCTCGGAGATCAGCGAGCGCTGGAGGCCGGCAGGCGGGCCGAGCCCCTCGACGCGCAGGCGCAGCACGTCGGCGGGCGCCGGCAGCTCCGCGAGCCGGGGGGCGAGCGCGAGCCGCATCCGCCTCGGGTCGGCATGCGCCTCGCGGAACGTCATGCGCAGCCGCCACGTCCCGCCCTCGACGAGCGAGGCCGACAGCACGACGGCACGGAACGTCCGCCCTCGCCGCTCCCGCCGGGCGACGAGGCGGTCGATCAGCAGCCCGAGCGCGTGCTCGAGCTGTGCCCCGGAGCCGGCCTCGGGGAGCTCGAGCGCCTCCTCCAGCCGCTCCGCCGCCGCCCGCGGGCGCAGCGGGGTGTCGCGGCCGCGGGCCAGGTCGCGCGCCAGCGGCCCGGCCGCCCCGAAGCGATCGGCCAGCGCGGCCCGCGGCAGCGCGGCGAGCTCCCCGAGCGTCCGGATCCCGAACCGCTCCAGCGGCTCAGGCAGCGCCGCTGTCTCGGTGCGGGAGCCGAGCAGCGCGATCGGGAGCGGCGCGAGGTACGCGGCGAGGGTGCCGAATCCCCTTCGCTTCGCGCCGGGGGTCACCTCCGCCCGCCGCGGGCGCGCCTTGGAGGCGGCGGCGACCGCGGCGAAGCGCGAGGGGGCGACGCCGAGCCGGGCCGGCGCACCGCGGAGTGCGCGGCGGGTGACGGTGAGGACTCCGTCGAGGCCGCCGTGGAGGTTGAGCAGCCCGCTCGCGTCGAAGCACGCGACGCCCGGGCGCTCGGACTCGACCTCGGCCCCGATGCCCTCGAGGGCGGCGAGCATGCGGTCCCACTCGTCGGCCACGCCGGCCGGGTCCGGCGCGACCAGGCGCAGCGTCGGGCAGCGCGCGAGCGCCTCCCCCAGCCGCAGGCCGGCCTTCACACCCTGGGCTTCAGCGGCCGCGGAGGCCTCGCCGATCAGCGGCTCACGGCCCGGCTCTGGCGCGAGCGCGACCGGCCCGCGCGCCAGCTCCGCCCGCCCGCCGGCCGCCACGGAGAGCTCGAAGCGGGGAAGGAGGACGCAGACGACCATCGAACACATGTTCGCATGTTGCTACCCGGGTGGCAACCGTTCAGGCGCGCCCATATGGGTGCCCACAAGACCGCCCATTTGCGTGATGGCAACCTCCGGTGACAAAGGTATGGTCAACGGGCAAATAGGTAGAGGCCCCTCTCGGAGCCCCTTCCCTTAGCAAGCCGGTAAGCCGGATTCTGTCTTGAGCAACCATCCATCTCTGCGGCCGACCTGGACCTTGGCGGGCAACCTGCAAACGGTCCGGCTTGGCCTTGCATCGGGTGGGGTTTGCCTGGCCGCCGCGTCACCGCGGCGCCGGTGCGCTCTTACCGCACCATTTCAACCTTGCCCGCCCGCGACTGCAGCTGCGAGTCGCGGAGCGTCGGCGGTGTATTTCTGTGGCACTTTCCCGCGGGTTTCCCCGGGTCGGCGTTACCGACCACCCTGCCCTTTGATGTCCGGACTTTCCTCGAAGGCGATACCTCCGCGGCTGCTTGGCCTGCAAGGAAGAAGGTAGCTCACATGTACAACGTCATCTACATCGACGCGCAGGGCACGGAGACGCCCCTCGCGCAGGATGTCGGCGATCGCGGCGAGGCCTGCACGCTCGCTCGCGAGGCGGCCGCCGAGCGCGGCTCGGGGCGGGCGGTCCTCCCCGGCTCGACGAACCTGCGCGACTGCGTCTGCGTCGTCCCCACGTCGCACTTCCCCGCCGCCGCATAGCCACACCCATTAGGGTCCCCGCCCATGCGCGTCGGGGTTATCGGTGGCGGCCTCATGGGCTCGGGTATCGCTGAGGTCTGCGCCCGCTCGGGCGTCGACGTCACCGTCGTCGAGGTCGACGACGCACGCGCCGACCAGACGCGCGTGAAGATCGACAAGTCGCTCGACCGCGCCACCCGCTCCGGCAGGCTCGCCGAGGACGACCGCGCCGCCGCCGGCGAGCGCCTCGCCTACACCACCCGGGTCGAGGACCTCGAGGGCGCCGACGCCGCCATCGAGGCCGTGATCGAGGACGAGCAGACCAAGCGCGAACTGTTCCTCAAGCTCGACGAGATCCTGCCCGACGCCGACTTCCTCGCCTCCAATACGTCGTCGGTCCCGATCATGAAGCTGGCCGCCGACACCTCGAAGCCCGACCGCGTGCTCGGCATGCACTTCTTCAACCCGGTCCCGGTGCTCCCGCTCGTCGAGATCGTGCGCTCGATCATGACCTCCGAGCAGACCATCGACCGCGCCCACCAGTTCGCCGAGGGCACGCTCGGCAAGACGACGATCGACTCGCAGGACCGCGCCGGCTTCGTCGTCAACGCGCTGCTGATCCCGTACATCCTCAGCGCCGTGCGCATGTACGAGTCGGGCTTCGCCGCCAAGGAAGACATCGACCGCGGCATGGTCAAGGGCTGCGCCCACCCGATGGGCCCGCTCGCGCTCGCCGACCTGATCGGGCTCGACACGCTGCTCGCCGTCAGCCAGTCGCTCTACGAGGAGTTCCGCGACCCGAGCTCCGTCGCCCCCGCGCTGCTCAACCGCATGGTCGAAGCGGGCCTGCTCGGCCGCAAGACCGGCCGCGGCTTCTACGACTACTCGAGCTGAAAGGGGTCAGGCGGGTGGGCCGTATTCAGAGTTGAGGGTTCAGCTGAGGATCGACGAGTGGCGGGCGACGACCTGCCACTTGCCGTCGCGTCGCGACCAGATGTCCGTCAGCCGGTAGCCGTGGGAGAGGTTCACCGCGTCGAAGTTCGCGATCTGCGAGTAGCGCGCGTGGATCACTGCGGTGTCGCCGAACACGTCGATGTCCATCGACTGGTAGGCGAACGAGATGATGTGGTAGCCGCCCAGCGCGGCGCCCATCCACTGCTCGCGCGACATCGGCTCCGGCGCAAGGTGCAGGGCGGTGAAGCGGAAGCCGGGGGCGACCAGCTCCTCGAGCCGCGCCTCGTCGCGGTCCTGCATCGCCTGCATCCAGCCCTCTTCGAGCTTGGCGAGCTCCGCGCGATCCTCTTCCTCCGACATGCAGCCGGAGGCTAGCTACTCGAGCGTCGTGCCGCAGTCGCCACAGCGGGCGCCGACGACGCCGGCGCCGGCCGACCAGCGCGGCTGGAGCGAGCCGGCGCACACCGGGCACTCGGTGGCGGCGCCGCTGCTGACCGCGGACCAGGCCGTGCCGAGCACGTCGGCGAGCGTCGGCTCGGCGGCCGCGCGCGCGTGAGCGTGCAGGGGCGGGGGGGCGAGCGCGGCGCTCACGCGACCGTCCTCAGCACACCGACCACCCGGCCGAGCACGCGCACCTCGCGCGAGCGGATCGGCTCGAAGCTCTCGTTCTCCGGCTGCAGGCGCACGTGATCCTCCTCGCGGAAGAAGCGCTTGACCGTCGCGTCCTCACCCACGAGCGCGACCACGATCTCGCCGTCCACCGCCGTGTCCTGCCGGCGCACGACCACGTAGTCGCCTTCGAGGATGCCGGCGTTCTTCATCGACTCGCCGCGGATCCGCAGGACGTACTCGCCCTCGTCCCCGCCCGCGAGCTCCGGTACCGAGACGTACTCCTCGATGTTCTCCTCCGCCAGGATCGGCTGACCGGCGGCGACCTGGCCCACCAGCGGTAGGCCGCCCTGCCCGACGACGGACTTCACCGCGTCGACCACGCCGGTCGTCGCGCGATCGAGCATCTCGATCGCGCGCGGCTTGGATGGATCGCGGCGCAGCAGCCCCGCCTTCTCGAGGTTCGCGAGGTGCGCGTGCACCGTCGAGGAGGAGGCAAGCCCGACGGCCTTCCCAATGTCCCGCACCGTCGGCGGATAGCCGTACTTGGCCGAGTACTTCTTGATGAAGTCGAAGATCTCTTGCTGGCGCTTCGTGAGGTCCTTGCCGATGTCCATCGCGGGGCCTCTCTCGGTCAGTTGCTGATCAGTCGTACGAACATGTGTTCGACACAGTAGCGATCCCCGGGGACGGACTCAAGGCGGGCGGTAGCCTGGATGCGACGATGCGGCTCGGACTCTTCCTCATCGCCGGCATCCTCATTGCGGGATGCGGCGCCGACACGCCCCCGCCGAAGCCGCAGAAGCCGGTGCAGCTGAGCGTCTCCGCGCCCTCGGACACCGCCATCGTCCAGAGCTCCACCGCGCAGGTCAGCGGCACGGTCAGCCCGCCCGGCGCGCGGGTCAAGGTCCAGGGCCACCTCGCGCAGGTCAGCGGCAACAGCTTCACCAGCACGGTCAACCTCGCCCAGGGCCCCAACGTGATCGACGTCGCCGCCACCGCCCGCGGCCGCGCCACCGCGCTGACCGCGTTCCGGGTCACGCGCGACGAGCGCGTCGCCGTGCCCGAGCTGGTCGCCCTCTCGCTCGACGACGCGACCAAGCAGGCCGAGCAGCGCGACCTGAAGGTCTCCGCCGAGCGCGGCGGCGGCTTCCTCGACCCGCTCGTCCCGCGCGGCATCCACGTCTGCGACCAGTCGCCCGCCCCCGGCAAGCAGGTCCGGCGCGGCACGACGGTCAAGCTGCTGGTCGCCCGCTCCTGCTGAGTCAGCTGTTCGGCGTGACCGCGATCAGCCCGATCCGCGGCTGCCCGCGGTCGCGGACCATGCCGAGCACGATCCGGCCCTCGATCGCCTGCTTGTCCTTGCGGTCGACCGTGTAGCTGCCGCTCGCCCGGCCCGCGCGGCCGCCCTGGATCGCCAGGTCGTCGAGCGAGTAGCCCTTGGTCTCCTGCGCGCGGAACTGCGACTCGTATTCGCGCACCACGCGCGCGCGCCCGCGCGCGACCCCGCTCGGCAGCACGCGCGTCACGCCCGGCGTGAGCAGCCGCCGCAGCGCCGTCCCGTCCTCGTCCTGGTAGGCCTGCGCGAAGTCCTGGGCGACGTCGCGCACCTCGTCCTCGGACAGCGGAGCGCGGGCCCGGTCGGCGCCGTCGCCGGCGCTGGGGTTGCCGATCAGCGCGACGGCGGTGCCGGCGGCGGCGATCCCGAGGACCAGGCCGGCGAACGCCCGGCGACGGCGGCGCCGCGGCGGGAGCACGGTCGTCTCGTCCTCGCGCCGCACTCGGGTCTGGGCGCGCGTCAATGCGGTCGGCTCGGCGACGGTCAGCGCGGTCGGCGGCGCGACGTGGCCGTTGGTGGAGGGCGCGGCGGGGCCGATCGCGACGCTGCGCTCGGACTCCGTGACCGGCTCGCCTTGCGCCGCCGCGAGCGCCGCGCGCCCGAGGTCGCCGGCCGACGGGTAGCGGTCCCCGGGGTCCTTGGCCAGCGCGCGGGCCATCACGCGGTCGAAGCCCTGCGGCGCGCCGTGCTCCGACGGCCGCGGCGGCGGGTCGTTGAGGTGGGCGAGCAGGGTCGCGGGGATGGTCGAGCGCGGGAACGGCGGGGCGCCCATCAGCGCCGCGTGCAGCACGCAGCCCAGCGAGTAGATGTCCGCGCGCGCGTCGACCCGCTCGCCCTGCAGCTGCTCGGGTGACGAGAAGTCGGTGGTGCCGAGCCACTGGCCGGTCTCGGTCAGCTGCTCCTCCGAGCTCAGCATGCGGGTGAGGCCGAAGTCGCCGAGGTAGGCGTGGTCGCCCGCGATCAGGACGTTGGCGGGCTTGACGTCGCGGTGCACGAGCCCGGCTGCGTGGGCGGCGTCGAGCGCCGACGCCACCTGCGCCACGATCGCCGCCGCGCGCTCCGGCGGCAGCGGCCCCTCGTGCTTGAGCAGCCGGTGCAGGTCGGTGCCCGGCACGTAGCGCATGACGAGGTAGAGCTGCCCGTCCTCCTCCCCCGCCCCGTGCACCGGCACGACGTTCGGGTGGTCGATCAGCGCGGCCAGCCGCGACTCGCGCTGAAAACGCTCGCGGAAGGCCGGGTCGGCGGCGCGGTCGGAGGCGATCAGCTTCAGCGCGACCGGGCGCCCGAGGTCGAGCTGGACCGCCCGGTAGACGACGCCCATGCCGCCGCGCCCCGCGACCGATTCGATGCGGAAATCACCGAAGACGTCACCAGGAGCGAGCGGTGTCACGCCATTCATTGTGACCGGGCCAATTAAGCGCCTCACATTCTCGCCCGCGGGCCAGTGCATGCGGGCGCGCGGCGCCTACTCTCCAGGGCGTGTCGACGCAAGCTGCTCCCGCGCCGCTCAGCTACCTCGGCGGGCGGACGTTCGTGGACGATCAGGCGCTTCTGCGCGAGCTGTTCACCGCCGTGCTCGCCGCCAGCGAGGGCGAGGAGGCCGTCGCGCTGCACGAGCGCGCAGCGGCGCTGGGCAAGCGCGGCCGCACGGGCGATCTCGCCGCCGCGCGCGAGCTCGAGGAGCTGGTCACCGCGCTCTCGCTCGAGGACGCCCAGGTGCTGATGCGATCGCTGTCGCGCTGGTTCCAGCTCATGAACCTGGCGGAGGACAACGAGCGCGTGCGGCGCCTGCGCCGGCGCGAGCGCGGGCTCGGCGACGCGCCCCGCGCCGGCTCCCTGCGCGCCGCGGTGACGCACCTCGCCGAGCGGGGCGTCTCGGCAGCCGAGCTGCGCGAGATGCTCGAGGGCGCCGAGCTGCGGCTCGTCATGACTGCGCACCCGACCGAGGCGCGGCGCCGGACCACGGTCGAGAAGCTCGCGCGCATCTTCGCGCGCCTGCGGGATCTGGACGAGCGCCCGCCGGTGCCCGACGACGAGGCCGAGGCCCGCCGCGCGATCGCCGGCACGATCCAGGAGCTGTGGGGCTCCGACGAGGTCCGCGCCGCCTCCCCCACCCCCGCCGACGAGGTCCACGGCGGGCTCGTCTACTTCGCCTCGACGCTGCACCGCGTGGTGCCGGAGCTCTACCGCGAGCTCGAGGCGGCGGTCGAGGCGTGCTATCCCGGCGAAGGGATCGCGGTGCCGCCGCTGATCACGTTCGGGTCGTGGATGGGCGGCGATCGCGACGGGAACCCGAACGTCACGGCCGAGGTGACCGCGTCCGCGCTGGAGATGATGCGCGTCGCCTGCCTCCACCTGCTGGAGGCGCGGATCGAGGTGCTGGCCCAGCGCGTGTCGCTGTCGGAGCGGCTCGTGGGCGTCGGCAACGATCTGGGCGACGCTATCGCGGCGCTGGGCGAGCTGTTCCCGGAGGAGGCGGCGCGGGCGCTGGCGCGCAACCCGGAAGAGCCGTTCCGGCGCTACTTCTCGCTGGTGGCGGAGCGCGTGCGCGCGACGCGTTCCGGCGACGGCGGTGGATACGGAGCGCCGGCCGAGCTGCTTGCCGATCTCCGGCTCGCCCAGCGGCTTCTGCGCGACGCGGGCGCGGAGTTCGTCGCCGCCACGCAGCTCCACGACACGATCCGGCAGGTCGAGGTGTTCGGCTTCCACTTCGCGCGGCTCGACGTGCGCGAGCACGCGGCGCGGCACGGCGACGCGCTCGCGGAGGTCTTGTCGGCGCTGGGGGTGCACGAGGCGTACGCGTCGCTGGGCTCGGCGGAGCGCTGCGCCCTGCTCGCCCGCGAGATCGCCGAGCGGCGGCCGCTGATCCCGTCGGACCTCGGCGCGTTCTCCGCCGCGACGCAGGAGGTCATCGGGACGTTCCGGATGCTCGGCTCGCAGCTACGGGGCCGCCACGCGGGCGCGGTGCAGTCCTACGTCGTGTCGGGCACCGAGGACCCGGCGCACCTTCTGGAAGTGCTGCTGCTGATGAAGGAGAGCGGGCTCGCGTCAGCCGGCGGCGAGGGCGCGATGTTGCGGATCGTGCCGCTGTTCGAGGCCGAGGAGTCGTTGTCGGACGCGGTTGCGACGATGCGGACGCTGTTGGAGCTGCCCGTCTACCGCGCCGCCCTGCGCGCCGTCGGCGACGAGCAGGAGGTGATGATCGGCTACTCCGACTCCAACAAGGATGCCGGGTACGTGGCGTCGGGCTGGGCGACGTACCGCGCGCAGGTCGCGCTCGCCGAGGAGCTCGAGCGCTTCGGCCTGCGCTGGGTGTTCTTCCACGGCCGCGGCGGAGCGCTGGGACGCGGCGGCGGGCCGGCCAACCGCGCCATCCACGCCCAGCCGCCCGGGACGGTCGCGGGCCGGATGAAGATGACCGAGCAGGGCGAGGTCCTGTCCGCGAAGTTCTCCCTGCCGGAGATCGCCCACCGCGAGCTCGAGCTGACCGGCAGCGCGGTGCTGGTCTCGACCCTCGAGCCGCCGCCCGACTCCTCCCGGCTCCCCCGGTGGAGCGCGCTCATGACCGAGATGGCGAGGCGATCCGCGGCGGAGTACCGGTCGCTCGTCTACGGCGATCCGGGTCTACAGGCGTTCTTCCACGCCGCGACGCCGGTCGGCGAGATCTCCCGCCTGCAGCTGGGCTCACGCCCGGCGCGGCGCAAGGCGACGCAGGACATCGCCGACTTCCGCGCGATCCCGTGGGTGTTCTCCTGGACCCAGGCCCGGATCGTGCTGCCCGCGTGGTACGGGCTCGGCAGCGCGTTGGAGGCGGCGGTCGACGAGCACGGGCTCGAGTTCGTCCAGGAGATGGAGCGCGACTGGCCGTTCTTCTCGGCCCTGCTCTCGAACGCGGAGATGGCGTGCGCGAAGGCGGACCTGACCGTCGGCCGGCGCTACGCGGAGCTGGTCGAGGACCGCGCCGTGCGGTCACGGATCTGGGGCCGGATCGAGGCCGAGTTCGAGCTGACCTGCCGCCTGCTGCTGGCGGTCACCCGCCAGGGCCGGCTGCTCGAGCGCGAGCGGCTCCTGCGCGCCTCGATCGACCGCCGCAACCCCCTGGTCGACCCCATCTCACTGCTCCAGGTCGAGCTCCTGCGCCGCTCGCGGGCAGCGGGCAACGGCGACGGCGAGGAGCTGGCCCGGGCGAGCTTCCTCGCCATCAACGGCATCGCCGCGGGCATGCGCAACACCGGCTGAGCCGCGGAGCCGGTCTATACTCGCGGTCGCTCTCGCGCCGATGGCGGAATTGGTAGACGCGCCAGGTTGAGGGCCTGGTCCGGGATAACCGGGTGGAGGTTCGAGTCCTCTTCGGCGCATCATCGAAGGCCCTGCGTATGCGGGGCTTTCGTCGTTCTTCGACCGCGACTCAGCACCGCAGGCGCCCGAGTTCGTCGCCGCCAACGTCCAGCGCCCCGACCGCCGCACCCACGTCGAAGCCACGCACGTGGTCGAAGACGGGCGGGCGGCGCGAGCCGGGTGTGAGCCCGGCGATTACCCCGGACGTAATCGACGCGCCGCCGTCAGTAGCGCACGATGCGCGGCATGAGCGACTTCACACAACTGGCAGAACGCTACATCGACAGTTGGAACGAGACCGACTCCGCGAAGCGCCGGGCGATGCTCGAGCAACTCTGGACCGACGACGCCCGCTACGTCGACCCGCTCGCCGAGGCGAACGGCCGCGAGGCCATCGACGCGACGATCGCGGCGGTCCAGCACCGCTTCCCCGGCTTCAGCTTCCGCCTGGCCGGCCCGGTCGACTCCCACCACGACCAGGGCCGCTTCTCGTGGGAGCTCGGCCCGGCTGACGCCGGAGCGCTGATCGCCGGTTTCGACGTGGCCGTCACCGATGGCAACGGCCGTCTGCAGACCGTGCTCGGGTTCCTCGACAAGGTGCCGGCCGGCTGACACCCAGCGCGGCGCGACCGACGTTCGCTTTCGCCTGAGGTTGTCGCGTAAGTCGGGTGGCGTCCGGCGGGTTTATGACGATTCCGGGCATGGCTCAGCGTTTTGTCGCGTGTGATCGCGGGCAGTCGTTTCTGATGCCGCCCGATGTGCGGGAGTGGCTGCCGGAGAATCACCTGGCGTGGTTTGTGATCAGCGCGGTTGAGGAGATGGACCTCGACTCGTTCTACGCCGCTCATCGCCTCGGCGGGCGCAGCCGCCCGCCCTCTGACCCGGCGATGATGGTCGCGTTGTTGCTCTACGCCTACGCGCGCGGGATCCCGTCATCGCGCGTGATCGAGCGGGCATGCGTGGAGGACGTCGCGTTCCGGGTGATCGCCGCGCAGCAGCGGCCCGATCACGCGACGATCGCGCGGTTGGTGGTGCGCCATCAGCGAGCGATCGCCGGCCTGTTTGGCGAGGTGCTCATGCTCTGCGCGCGCAGCGGCTGGCGAAGGTCGGCGTGATCGCCGTCGACGGCACGAAGGTTCAGGCCAACGCGTCGCGCAACGAGAACCTCGACCACGAACAGCTCGCGCGCGAGATCGTCGAGCAAGCGATCGCGACCGACGCGGCCGAGGATGAGCTCTACGGGCAGGCGCGCGGGGACGAGCTGCCGGAGGAGTTCTCGACCGAGCAGGGCCGGCGCGGTTGGCTGCGCGAGGCCAAGAAGCGCCTGGAGGCCGAGCGCGCGAAGGACCCGCAGCCGGTGCCGCGCAGCCGCCCGAAGCGCGTCAAGGAGGCCAAGCGCCGGCTCGAGGAGGAGCTGTTCACCGAGGTGCGCGCCCACCGGGCCTATGAGGCCTACCGAGCACGCGGGCGGATGAAGAACGGCCGGCGCTTCGGCCGGCCGCCGGATCCCTACCAGCCGCCGGAGATCCCGGAGGGCCGGATCAACCTCACCGACCCCGACTCACGCGTCGTCAAGGGCCTGCGGGGTTTCTTGCAGGGCTACAACGCGCAGGCCGTCACCCACGAGCACCAAGTCGTCCTCGCTGCTGAGATCGAGACTGTCGGCGGCGACTTCGGCCACCTCGAGCCGATGCTCGACGCCACCGAACACGAGCTCGCCGCAGCCGGCGTCCAGGAGACGCCAGGGGTGTTGCTGGCCGACGCCGGCTACTGGCACGGCGAGCAGATGCAACGCATCAGCGACCGCGGCATCGAGTTGCTGATCCCGCCCGACACCAGCCGCAAGCGGACCACGCGGCGCAACTGGGACGGCGGCCGCTACGACGAGATGCGCCAACTGCTGGCCAGCGACCGCGGCAACGAGCTCTACCGCAAACGCCAGCCGATGATCGAACCCGTCTTCGCCCAAGTGAAGTTCAACCGCGGCCTGGACCGCTTCAAACGACGCGGCCGCGCAGCGGTCCGCACCGAATGGCGACTGATCACCGCCACCCACAACCTCCGGGGATGAAACTGCCGGGTGAGGGTTCTGGCGGTGGTGTCCTGGCGCGGGGTTAGCGTCGGTGCACCGGGTCAGGGGCTCTGTGGGAGAACGTCGGCTGGGCAGGCCGTGCTTGAGATGGGCTGTGAGCCCGACATAACCTCTGTGGCCGCCCCTGCGACTCGCCCGGTTGTGCCGCGAGCACGAATCCGTTCTTGTCGTTAGCCCGCCTGGTCTCCCGTCGTGACGTTGCGAGCGAAGGGAGACACGCGGTGCGGTTCATCGGGCTAGACGTCCATCTCGATTTCTGCGAGATCGCGATCTGCGAGGCCGGGAGGGTGCGGTCCGGGGGCCGCGTGCCCACCAGCCCGCAGGGCCTTGCGATCCTCGCCAACAGCCTGCCCCGACGATCAGGTGGCGCTGGAGGCGACCGGCAACGCCTGGCGATCGCCCGGGCGCTTGAGCCGCACGTGACCCGGGTTGTGGTGGCGACTCGGACGGAGCTGCGGGCGATCACCGAGGCGAAGGTCAAGACCGACCATCGCGACGCGCGCACGCTCGCGCGGCTGCTGGCCGCCGGCCTGCTGGGCGGATGTTGGCTGCCGGATGAGCAGACGCGGGCGCTGCGCCGGCGTCTGGCGCGCCGCGCGCAACTGGTGCGCCAGCGGACCCGCGCCAAGAACGAGGTCCACGCGGTCCTGATGCGCACGCTCAAGGGGCGGCCACCGATGAGCGACGCATTCGGCCGCGCCGGCCGCGTCTGGCTGGCCGAGCTCGAGCTGCCAGCCGACGAGCGCGAAACCGTCGATGGGTGCCTGCGCCAGATCGACTTCCTCGACGCCGAGATCGCAATCCTTGAACGCGGCGTCGCCGAGCACGCGCTGCACTCTGACGCGATCAAGCGCCTGATGACCGTGCCCGGGGTGAGTCTGATGACCGCGAGCACGTTCATCGCAGCCGTCGGCGACATTCGCCGCTTTCACGAGCCGCGCAAGCTAGTCAGCTACCTCGGCCTGGACCCAAAGGTCCGTCAGTCTGGGATCGGCGCTGCGCGTCACGGCCGGATCTCCAAGCAGGGCGCCGCGCAGGTCCGCCAGATGCTCGCCGAGGCGGCCTTCGTCGCCGTCAGCACCGCCGGCCCGATGCGCGCGTTCTACGAGCGCGTCCGAGCGCGCCGCGGCAGCCAGATCGCCATCGTCGCCGTCGCGCGCAAGCTCGCCGTGTTGTTCTGGCACCTGCTCACCCGCGAACAGGACTACGCATTCCAGCGCCCCTCCCTGACTCGCAAGAAGCTGCGCGCACTCGAACTCCGCGCCGGCGCCGAGCGTCACCCCGGGCGACGAGACCTCGCGACCAACAACAGCTACAGCCAGCGCGTCCACCGCGAGCGCGAGCGCGAGCTCTCCGAACAAGCCGAGGTCGCATACCGCCGGCTCGTCGCCGACTGGAATGCAACCCCGACAAAGACGACCGCCACGACTTGACTTTCTCAGTGCCAGAGTCCCGGTGGTCGGGCGGTGGCGTCCGGCGCGGCCGGTAGGTCCTCGGGCCGGTGACGGGCTGACTCATTGACTTTCTGTCGACCGGCCTGGTCTGACCGGCGGATGTTGTGTCGCTCGCCGCCGTCCGAGGATCTCCGGCGTGACTTGATAGATGCGTGACTCTGGTCTCGACTGAGAAGTGTCCGCCGGCGATCCGCCTTTTCAGCACTCCAACCAACCGAGGGAGCAGGGCGATGATCGTGATCGGGGCGGACACGCATAAGCGTTCGCACACCGTCGCCGCGGTCGAGGCGGCAACCGGGCGCGTGCTCGGCGAGCGCACGGTGTCGGCTCGCCAGCGGTCCTTCGATGTCCTGCTCTCGTGGGCGCGCAGTCACGGCGCCGAACGCGTGTGGGCGATCGAGGACTGCCGGCACGTCTCGGGCGCGCTTGAGCGGTTCCTGCTCGCCCGCGGCGAGGCCGTCGTCCGGATCGCGCCAAAGCTGACCGGCAACGCGCGCAAGGCCGCGCGGAGTCGGGCAAGTCTGATGCGATCGATGCCGTCGCGATCGCGCGCGCCGCGCTGCGCGAAGGTCTCGAGACGCTGCCAGTCGCGCAGCTGGCCGGACCGGAGCTCGACGTCCGGCTGCTCGTCGATCACCGCGAACGGCTCGTCGCGCAGCGCACCGCGCTGAGCAACGACCTGCGCCGGCACCTGCACGACCTCTGGCCCGAGACCGAGATCCCACCGCGCGCGCTGAGCACCATCCACTGGCCGACACGCCTCGGCAGCCGGCTGACCCGCGCCGAGCAGAGCGCGCGCGTCCGGATCGCGCGCGATGAACTGCGGCGCATCCGAGAGCTCACGCGGACGATCAACGAGCTCGAGCACGAGCTCGCCGCACTCGTCTCCGCGCTCGCGCCGAGACTGCTCGCCGAACGGGGCTGCGGCACACTGATGGCCGCCAAGCTGCTCGGCGAGACCGCTGGCGTCAAGCGCTTCGCGACCGACGCCAAGCTCGCCCGAACCGCCGGCTCGGCACCGATCCCCGCCTCCTCCGGACGAACCCAACGCCACCGCCTCGACCGCGGCGGCAACCGCCAGCTCAACTGCGCCCTGCACCGCCTGGCCGTCACCAAGGGTCGTCTCGACCCCGAGACCGCCGCCTACCTCGCGCGCAAGCAAGCCGAGGGCAAGACCCGCCGCGACGCCATCCGCTGCCTCAAGCGCCACCTCGCTCGCCGCGTCTAGCACCTCCTCCAGCCCGACCCCGCAACCCCCATCCCCACCAGCACTCGAACGCCCCGCCCGCGGACCGTCACGATCCACTGCAACACGCCGACGGGCAGCCTCGAATTGACATAGATGGCATGTGCCGGGCGTCGTGGTCTGTCCTGCGGCGGCGCTAGACCGGCTTGGCGAGGCGCAGCGTTGGGCCGCGCCTCATCGAGTATCGGAGGTTGGCGTTGTCGATCGTGATGGGACTCGATCAGCATCGGGCGCAGATCACCGCGGAGTGGCTGGACACCGACACCGGCGAGCTCAGTCGCCGCCGGGTGAGCCCGGCTGACCGCGCCGGCGTTCGAGCTTTCGCAGCGCGCTTTGCCGAGCAAGACCTGGACGTCGCGCTGGAGGCGACCACGGGCTGGCGGTTCGCAGCGCAGGAACTCGCCGCGGTCGGCGCCAGGGTGCACTTGGCCGAGCCAGCTGAGTCCGCCGCGCTGCGCGGAACTAAGCGGCGCGCCAAGACCGACCGCGCTGACGCCAAGCATCTTCGCGAGCTGCTGGCCGCGGGCCGGTTGCCGGAGTCCTGGATCCCGCCCGAGCACCTGCTCGAGCTCCGCGCCCGGGTCCGGTTGCGGCACACGCTCGTCGACGAGCGTCGCGAGTGGCAGCAGCGGATGCAGTCGGTGCTCTACCACCACGGCGTCCCGGCCCGGGCATGGCTGCTCGGCGTCGAGTCGCGCAAGTGGCTCGCCGAATTACAACTGGCCAGCGACGCGCGCGAGCAGATCACCACCGCGCTCGCGCTCGTCGATGCGATCGAGACGCAACTCGTCCCGCTCGACACCAGGCTGCGCGACTATGCCAAGCGCCAGCCCGGCTGCCGCGCCCTGATGCGCCACTTCGGGATCGGGCCGCTGACGTCGGTCACGATTCTCGCCGAACTCGGTGACGCCCGCCGCTTTAACAACTCCGGCCAGGCCGTTCGCTTCGCCGGCCTCGACATCACCGTCCACCAATCCGACGCCCGCCGCTCACCCGGACGACTGTCGCGCCAAGGACCATCCGCGCTGCGCTGGGCGCTGTTCGAGGCCGCGCAATGCGCGCGCCGGCCCTCCTCGCCCGACCACGACTACTACCTCCAAGCAGCGCAGCGGCTCGGCGGCAACCGCGCCTGCCTCGCCGTCGCCCGCAAGCTGCTCAAGCGCAGCTTTCACACGCTCAGAGACCTCGGCGACGAGGCGATCGCGCCCGCCTGACATCTCCGTCGGAGCGCGCGCAGCCCTCGATCACGCCGATGCACCGCGGCCCGTTCCCGAAATGCTCCTGCCGCCAGCACACGCTGGACGGCCTTCATAGATCGAGCGGCCGCACCGCGTCACGGAACACCCCATCAACCATCATGTCGCCGACCCGGAGCCACCCCGGATCGAGCACCGAGATAAGGCTGGGCGTCCGCGCGCACCCGACCCGCAACTCTCTCCAGCCCCGCGCCTCACCTTGACGGCCACGACTCAGCACAGATAAGAAGCAACATCCGTCCTCAAGCTCCACCGCCACACCCTCGCCACGGCTTGACCGCGGCCGCCGGCCGGCGGCTCGCCGACGCCGATCGAAATCTCACCGCTCGCCGACTGACGTCGCGCACCCCGCAAGACTTTCGCGACAGCCAAGCCTGACAGCTGAAGCGACCGGCTCGACCGTCGGTACTGCTGCTTCGACAGCGAGGCGCCGGAGCTCGGCCGCGGTCAGACGCGGCGATAGCGGGCGTCAGCGACCGAATAGGCCCCGAAGGCGACCATGCCCGCCGCCACGATCCCCAGCAGGACCTTCCCGTAGGACGCCTTGGCCACGGCCGCGAGTGCGCCGTCGACGCTGACCGCCTTGTCGGGGTCGAAGTCGATCGCCGCCTTCAGCAGGAAATAGCCGATCAGCGCGAAGACGACCATGCGCGCGAGATGGCCGGCGACCCCCAGCGCGGTGAACGCCTTTTCGGTCTTCTCGCTCATCTGCTCGGTCTTGGACTTCTCGAGGAACTTCTTCTTCACGCCCTCGTAGCCCTGGTAGAAGCCGACGCCGATCAGGACGAGCCCGGCGATCACGACGATGACCTGGCCGCCGGGCCACCCGAGCACGCCGCCGGTCGCCTTGTCCGGGCTGCCCGAGCCGCCGCTGCCGCTCGAGCCGAACAGGATCGCGAGGCAGGTGACGAACAGCGACGCGTACGCGATCCCGCTGACGAGGCCCTTCAGCCGCTCCTTGCCGTCGTCGGTCTCCTCCGGCCCATGGCCGACGGCCGCGCGCAGCAGACGCCAGAACGCGTAGCCGAACAGGCCGATCGCCATGAGGGTGAGGAGGATCTTCCCGCCGGGCTGCTGAGCGATCTCGGCCAGCGCACCCTTCTGGTTGGTCGTCTTGCCGCTGGTGCCGAACGCCATCTCGAGGGCGAGGACGCCGATGATCCCGTAGATCGCGCCGCGGGCGACAAGGCCGGCTCGGGCCAGCCACTCGAACCAGCGCGCGTTCGCGATCGCATCTCCGGTCGACTTGGCCTCGCGCAGGGGAGCCTGCGCGGCACTCGTGTTCGGATGGCCCATGGTCATCACTCCTCGGGTTCTTGTCGGGGCACGCGGACGCGCAGCGCGCCCTCCTCCACCTTCACCTTGAAGTCCTGCACCTTGCTGCGGTCGCCGCCGTCGAGCTCGTAGCGCACCTTGCGGTCGAGCTCGACCTTGACCTTGCGCGCCTTCGTGACGCGGATGAACGGCGACTTGCCGGGGTCGCTCACCGCGGTGCGGGCGAGCGTCCGCGTCCATTGGGCGACGCCCTCGGCCGTGCAGACGCCGAGCTCGAGCATCCCGTCGTCCGGCCGCGCGTCGGGGAACACCTCGACGCCGCCGAAGATGTCGCCCAGGTTGCCGAGCAGCACGCAGGTGGCGCGCCCCTCGTACCAGTCCGCGCCGTCCACCTTGATCTGCGCGTCGAAGCCGGACAGGCGCAGGTGGCGCGAGCCGCTGAGGAGATAGGCGACGCGGCCGACACGCTCCTTGAGGTCATCGGCGTCGCGGATCATCTCCGCGTCGAAGCCGGCGCCGGCCATGACGGCGAAGCGCTCCTGCTTGAAGCGCCCGACGTCGATCCTGCGCGTCCGCCCGTGCAGCCCGATCTGGACCGCTCGCTCGAGCTCGGACGGGATGCCCAGATTGGTCGCGAACAGGTTCGCCGTCCCGGCCGGGAGCACAGCGAGCGGGACCTTCGTGCCGGCGAGCACGCTCAGGCAGCGGCGCACCGTCCCATCGCCGCCCCAGGCGAAGACAAGATCGGCGCCGGCGTCGAGCGCCCGCTCGACCTGCCCCGGCGCCTTCTTGGCCTTGGGCACCTCATACCAGAGCGGCTCCTCGACGCCCGCTCGAGCGAGCGCGCGTCGCAGCGCCGGCAAACCGTCGCCGAGCGTCTTCGCCGCGTGTGCGACGACCGCGACCTTCATGACACCGGCTGGGGTTGGCGCGACGAAGATCGGGCGCCGGTCCGGGCCGGGGCCTGGGGGCGCGCGGCCACGCCGGCGGCGCGGCACGCGAACAGCAGCACCACCACCGCGCCGATGCCGATCAGCGCGCCCGCGCCGAGGTCGAGCGGGTGGTGCATGCCGCGGTACATGCGCGAGCCGGCGACGAACACCGGAAGCAGCAGCGCGACCATCCAGGCCGCGACGCGCCAACGGCCCTTCGGGAACGCCGACGTGAGCAACAGCACGAGGCCGCAGTAGACGGCGATCGACGCGGCGGTGTGACCGGATGGGTAGCTCGCGTCGGCCGGAAGGTCTTCCAGCCGCGCGACGTGCGGCCGGTCACGCGGCACGACGAGCGAAGCCGTGCGGTAGGTCGCGGACTCGACCACGAGCACGAACACGGCGAACGCGGCGATCCGCCACCTGCGCTTGATCGCGCAGACGATCCCGATCAGACCGACCAGGATCGGCAGCACCGGCGCGCCACCCACCACGGAGCCGACCGACGAGACATCGGTGAGTACGCCGGTGCGGTCGCGCACGATCGACTCGACCGCGCTCTCGTCGGCGCGGCCGATGCCGCCCGTGTGGACGAGCACGTCGGTGACCAACAGCCCGAGCAGGATCGCCAGGCCCGCGAGTACCACGAAGCCCGCGAGCACAGCGGCGAAGAACACCGCAGCTGGGTGTCTGCCCTCCATGGATCCCGCGAACCGCTGTGCCGGCCCTCCCGGACGCGCCTCCAAGACGGGGACGACTCCGTCGTCCCGTGTCCGGCCATTCGTCGCCGCGCGCTCGTGCGCTGCCATCGCTTCCCCCTCCGATCTCCCGGGTAGCCCTCACCCGGGGCCATGAACGCCTTCCCCGCACGGCCATTACCCATGACGCTCATCGCACTAGTCATCGTGGCAATGCTCGCCGGGCTCGCCGCCGGCGCGATCGCCTGGCGCTGGGCCGGGCGTGCCGGCGCGCCGAGGACGGAGGCGGTGATCGCGCGTTCCGGTTGGGCGCGGCGCCTGGACCCGCAGGCGGCGACAGGTCTGGCGCTGACCCTGGCGTTCGCGGTGATCGTGCTCGGCGGGCTGGTGGTGGCCGTGCTCGCCTACCTGGTGCGCGGCAGCACCGAGGTGGTGCGGATCGACAGCGGCGTCGCCGAGTGGGGCGCCCGCAACGCCTCCGGCTTCACCACCGACGTGCTCACCGCGATCACCCACGTCGGCGAGCCGACGGTCGTGATCGCGCTCGCGGCGCTGGTCGCGATCGCGGAAACGATCCGCACGCGCAACCGCTGGGTGCTCCCCTTCATGGCGCTGGTCGTGGCCGGCAACGGGCTGATCACGACGACGATCAAGCAGCTCGCCGACCGCGCCCGGCCGCCTCTCAACCCGATCGCGGAGTCGCTCGGGCCATCGTTCCCGAGCGGCCATTCCTCCTGGTCGGCGGCGTTCCTCGCCGCCACGGCGCTCCTGGCCACCCGCGGGCGCAACCGGCGCGCGCGAGCACTCATCGCCGGCGCATGTGCCGCGGCAGCGGTGAGCATCGCCGGGACGCGCGTGCTGCTCGACGTGCACTGGCTCAGCGACGTGATCGCCGGACTCGCCGTGGGCTCGGCGTGGTTCTGCGTCTGCGCGATCGCCTGCGGCGGGCGACTGCTGCGGTTCGGCGCTCCAGCCGAGCAAGCCGAGCGCAAGCACGACGCCGCGGTCGCGGCCCGCGCCGGCGGTGGCGTGTCGCCACCCCCGATCCGGTCGCGCTCCTAGCAGGGTCGGGAGCGCTGTCCACCCTCGCCTTGACCTTCTCGGCGTCCAGTCGACCGCCGCCATCGCATAGCTCGGCTAGGTCGGCCGGGAGCCGTAGGTCCGCCGAGGTTGGCGAGCGCGCCGGCCAGGCGTTTGGCGTCGAGCCGGTGCCGGCGATCCACTTCGGTACGGAGGCGCCGATCACGCCGTCGCGCTGGCCGACTTCGGCCTCCGCCGCGCGTAGACGCGCACGGGAGTTCGGCCGCTGAAGTGGACTCGATGGATCCGACGTGGCGAGCGGCGCCGATGGCCAGCCTCCCTGACCGGTGGCAACATCCGCGGCAACATCCAGATCGTCCATTCCGTCCATTCCGTCCGCAAACCCGGACGTCCTGGACGCTATGGACGTATCTGACACCCGGGTGACAAGGTTGAGGGCCTGGTCCACACTTAGTGGGTGGAGGTTCGAGTCCTCTTCGGCGCATTCGAAAGCCCCGCATCTGCGGGGCTTTCGTCGTTCTAGAGCGCTCCGCCTCGAGGGGGCAACTTTCCCGGCAACGGCCTATGGCAACTGGGGAGCAGCCATATTCCCCAGCCAACCGCCACTAGCCGACGTCCATCACCCAGTAGGCGCGGCCGCCGCAGCCAGCGAGCCGCTTGACACCGACGCCGGCCGCGCGGGCGGACCCCAGGATGATCGACCGGTGCGGCGGGCTGGTGAGCCACGCGCGGACCGTCGCGCGCGGGGTCGAAAGCAGGCCGCAGCCCCATGCGATGACCTCGCCGACTCCGCGATGCCAGCCGGCAGCGCGGGCGCGCGAACGCGCGCTCTCGCCGCTCGGCGAGACGTGGGCGAAGTAGTGGCGGCGGCCCATGTCGACGGCATGGCGCGAGGCGGCGCGGGCGAGGTGGCGCTCGGCGCGAAACGGCCACAGGCCCGCGCGCATGCGCGCGCGGTTGACGAGGCACAGCAGCGCGCGACGCAGGACCGCGGGCGGGGCGTGGCGGGCGCCACCGCCGTGGCAGCGGCTCGCGGTCAGCGCCGACACCGACGCAGCGGCGTCAGCGCGCACCGGCGCCCCGCGCGGGCGGACCGTCGCGCCGACGACCGCCGGAGCTGCACCAGCCATGACCACCCCCGCGAGCAGCGACGTGGAGGTACACGCGGCAAGATGCCGCGTCCGAGCGCAAGAAAGCATGCAGGACTCCCCTCGGGTCCGAGCGCTTGTCCATGAGCGCGGCGCGACCCTCCTTGTCGGCACCGCGCCCGGTCCGATAGCGCTTCATATCCGCAAAGGGCTGCTGTAACCAATCGAACGTTCGTTGAGCACCGGCTCACCAAGTGGTTCAGGTGGCCGGGTGCGAGCCAGCCGCGCTGATCGAGTCGTCCACGAATCGCGGCACACAGAAGGTCCTGGAGGTTCAAGTCGCGTGCCAGGTCGGCCGGGATACGCCCCAGCGACAACGGTCTCGCGACAACGAAGCCCTCCCCCGGTTCCTGGCGCCGATGCTGCTGCGTCCCAGGCTGCTGGCGGCCGATCAGCGCGGGCGGTGGGTGTGCAGAGCTCAAGTGGAGACGGCGCGCGCCCAGCTGCGGTTGCCGGCGACGGCGCCTAGGTGCCCGCGGTCACGACCTGGCTGGGCGTGCTGCAATCAGTCCCCCGCGCTGGCCGACCTGGCGGAGGGTCTGCGTGGCCGCCCGGTGCTCATCCACGGCGAGATTCTCCGGCAACGCCCTCTGGCAAATGGGGGCACGACGTGCCCTCATTCGTGCCGCACGGAGCCGGAGGGGCCTGGTCCACACTTAGTGGGTGGAGGTTCGAGTCCTCTTCGGCATCGGCGAGCCGTTGGGGAAGTCAGCGGCTCGAGTCCGCTCGGAGGCTTGCTGCAAGCTCCCCGCGACCTGAGACCCCGAGCTTCCGGTACGCGCCCGTCAGATGCATCTCGACTGTCCGGCGGGTAAGGAACAGCGCCTCCGCGATCTCGCGGTTGCCCAAGCCCTCTGTCGCCATGGTCGCGATGCGGCGCTCCTGGGCCGAGAGCGCGTCGGCGCCCCGCATCGCGGGGCGCCTTGGGCGCGCGCCGCACGCGTGCAACTCGTGCATCGCCCGGTCGGTTTCGACCACCGAGCCGCACCGGTTCGCGAGGTCCAGCCCCTCGCGCAGCGGCTCGCGGGCGTCACGGCGATGGCCGCCGCGCCGGAGCGCCGCGCCAAGGTCGATCAGTGCCCGCGCGTGCGCCAGCCGGAGATCGGACGCGGCGAGGACCTCGACTGCCTCGCGGGCCGCCTCGACCATCTCCCCTCCCGGCACGAGCAGCGCGCGCACCCGCAGCGCCTCGCCGAGCGGCTCGGGCGCGCCGAACCGCCGCCCGATCTCGACCTCCTCATCGACGAGCGCCCGCGCGCGCTCGTGCTCGCCGAGGCGGGCGCACGCCAGCGCCGCGTAGCTGCGCCACATGAGCGCGCACGGGTTTACGTAGAAGAGCGCCTGCGCGCGCCGGCCCGCCTCCTCGAAATCGGCCAGCGCGGCCGCCGGATCGCCGAGGCGGAGCGCGAGCCGACCGCGCGAAGCCAGCGCCTGACTGACGCTCAGCGAGAGCGGCAGGTCCCCGGTCGGCCAGGCGTCGCGCACCAGCGCCGTGGCCTGATCCAGAGCGCCGCGCTCGATGTAGACGTCGACAAGGGCGGACAGCGCGCTCGGCCGGACGATCGGATCGTCGGCCGGCAGGAGCGGGAGCGCCTCGACCGCATCCGCCTCGGCGCCGCCCAGGTCGCCGATCCATTCGCGGGCGGACGCCCGCGTACCGAGGCACATCGAGTAGAGCAGCAGCGAGCTCCGCGCCCGGCCCTCTTCGACGCCCGCGCTCCACACCTCGATCGCGCGATTCAGCCGGCCCGCGAGCGCGATGGCGGTCGGGGCCGCGGTCAGCGCGACCATGGTCGCCGGCGCCGCCAGCGCCGCGTTCTGGGCCCTGACCGCGGTGAGCAGGCGGCCGTCGCCCCACGCCGCCTCGCCGAGCGCCGCCACCTCGATGGCGGGGTGGGCGGTCGTCGCCGCGTAGACCAGCGCGATCAGGGCGAGCACGCTGCGCTCGGCCGCCGTCTCTCCGCGCTTGACTTCCGGCTCCAGCGCGAGCAAGCGCCCGAACGTCGCGACGTCGGGGAGCCCGCCGACCAGCCGAGTGGCGGCCGCTTGGAACTCGAGCGCCAGACGCAGCTCGCGGTCGAGCTCGCCGTCGGCCGCGAGCACCGCCTCACAGGCGGCCACCGCCTCCGGCAGCTCGGCCGCCAGGAAACGCGCGAGCGAGACGCCGAGGGCGGCCTGCGCGCGCTCCGCCGGATCGCGCGACAGGCGCAGCGCCTGCTCCATGTGGCCGGTTGCCTCGGGCATGCGCGCCGTCGCCTCGGCGGCGCCGAGCTCGAACAGAGCCGCCCGTGTCAGCTCGGCCGGCGCCTCCTCCTCGAGCGCCCGCCGTAGGAAGCGCACCGCGTGGTCTGCGGCGCCACGGTCGCCGGCGCGGCGCGCCGCTTCCGTCAGCGCGTCGAACGCCCAGCGCTCGCCCGCCGGCGGGGTGCCGAGGAGGTGGACGGCCGCTCGCTCGCATCGCGCCGGGTCGCGCGCGAGCTCGCGGGCAGCGGAGAGATGCAGCTGCGCCTGCTCGGCCGGGGGGATCGAGTCCGCGAGCGCCTGCTGGATGATCGGGTGCAGAAACCGCGGCGGCAGCGCACGGTGCAGCAGCTCGGCGTCGATCAGCTGGTCGACCGCGCGCGCTGTCGCGTCGCGGTCGAGACCCGCGACCGACGCGGTATCGGCGAGCGACGCATCGTCGCCGAGGATCGCGAGCGCTCGCGCGACTGCCGCGACCGCCGGCGGTCGTTGCCGCAGCCGCCCGGACACGAAGCGGGCCACCGACGGCGGGCCCATCGCTGCCACCGCGCCGACGCCGAGGCTCGTGGGCTCGACACCGCGCTCACCCAGGGCGGTGATGAGCTGGCGGGCGAGCAGCGGGTTGCCGGCCGTGGCCTGGGCGCAGGCGGCGCAGATCTCGTCGCCCATGTCATCGCCGAGGCCGCTGCGGACGAGCGTCGCAACGGCGGCCGGGCTGAGCGGCGGCGGCCGGACCGCGGTGCGCGGCTCGCGCTCGACCATCCCGGTCAGGGGCTCCGGGGCCGGCTCGCCGGTCCGTACTGCGAGGATCGCGCAGGCGGGCAGCTCGTCGAGCCTCGCCTCCAGGTAGGCGAGGAACCGCAGCGAGGGCTCATCGGCCCAGTGCGCGTCATCGACGAGCAGGGCGAGCGGGATGGCCTCGGCGAGCCGCGCACACAGCCAGTGCAGGCCGTGAAAGCGCGCGAAGAGGCGCTCGTCGGACGGCGCGCGGTCGGGGACGTCCTCGAACAGCGGTCGCGCGAGCCCGGCCGCGCCGGCAAACAGCTGCTCGCGCACCGTGGGGCCCAGCGACTCGATGCTCGGCGCCAGCAGCTGTATCACCACGCCGAAAGCGAACTCTGTCTCCATGATGCTGCCGCGCGCACGGAGTACGACCATGCCTCGGCCCTCCGCGAGCGCCGCGGCCTCGTCCATCAGCGTGGTCTTGCCGATCCCGGCCGCGCCGTCGATCACGATGAGTCCGCCGGCCCCGGCCGCCGCCGCGTCGAGCCCGCGGCCGATCTGCGCCGTCTCGGCTTCGCGCTCCAGCAGGTCAGTCCGCGTGGTGAGGTGCGCCATCCGCCATCGCTCAGCCTATCCTCAGCGGTCGGCCGCCGGCGAGAAAAACCTACGGTGGCTCCACGTAGCGAAGGCCGGCGGGGCCGCCATAGCGTCGCGCCATGAGCGCACTCTTCGCAGTCCTCGCCACACGCGCGCACGATGCCGCCAAGGCCGCGCGCGCCTCCGAGCCCGAGGTCGTGCGTGACCGCAGGCGGCCCGAGCCGGAGACCCTGGCAGCCCGCGAGCCCAGCCGCCGGCGCCGCGCGACACGCCGGTTCGCCCGCGGTGCTCCGGCACGCTGAGCAGTCGCAACCGCTGATCGAGCGGGTCCGCCGCTCGGTGATCGGCGACGACGCGGTCATCGACGGGCCGTTCGGCCCGCGCCGGATGGTCTACGCCGACGCCACGGCCTCCGGTCGCTCGCTGTCGTTCATCGAGGACACGATCCGCTCCCGCGTCCTGCCCCTGTACGCCAACACGCACACCGAGGCATCGGCCACCGGCCGGCACACCACGGCGCTGCGCGAGGACGCCCGCCGCACCATCCACCGGGCGGTCAATGGGACCGCAGACGACGTCGTCGTGTTCTGCGGGTCGGGCAGCACCGCCGCCATCGACAAGCTCATCCGGCTGCTCGACCTCGATCGCCCACGCGAGGAGCGGCCCGTGGTCTTCATCGGGCCCTACGAGCACCACTCGAACGAGCTGCCCTGGCGCGAGTCCGGGGTCGACGTCGTCACCATCGGCGAGCGCGACGACGGGCGGATCGACCTCGCGCACCTCGCTGCCGAGCTCCGCCGCCACACCCGCCGCACGCTGAAGCTGGGCAGCTTCTCCGCCGCCTCGAATGTGACCGGGATCGTGTCGGACGTCGACGCGATCGCGCAGCTGCTGCACCAGCACGACGCGCTCGCCTGCTTCGACTACGCCGCGGCCGGCCCCTACCTCCCGATCGACATGGCGTCCAAGGACGCCGTCTTCCTCTCGCCGCACAAGTTCGCGGGCGGCCCGGGGACGCCCGGGGTGCTGGTCGCCAAGCGTCGGCTCCTGCACCGGCGGGTGCCGTCGGTGCCCGGCGGCGGAACGATCGTGTGGGTCGGCCCCACGGCACAGAGCTACCACCCTCAGCCGGCGGTGCGGGAGGAGGCGGGCACGCCGGCGATCGTGGAGTCGATCCGCGCCGGGCTGGTGTTCGCGCTCAAAGAAGCAGTCGGCGCGGACGAGATCCACCGTCGTGAGGACGCGTTCGCGAGGCGCGCGCTCGCATCGTGGGGTGAGAACCCGAACCTCCGGATCCTCGGCAACCCGGAGGTCGAGCGGCTCGCGATCGTTTCGCTCGGCGTGCGTCACCCCGTCGGAATGCTCCACGCCAACTTCGTGGTCGCGCTGCTCAACGACCTGTTCGGGATCCAGGCGCGCAGCGGCTGCTTCTGCGCCGGCCCGTACATCCACCGCATGTACCCGATCGACCCCGCGTGGTCGGCGGCGATGCGCGCCGACGCGGTGCGCGGCCGCCCGGGCATGAAGCTCGCGTTCGCGCGCATCAGCTTCAACTACTTCATCAGCGAGACGGTCTTCGACTACATCCTCGAGGCGGTCCACATGATCGCGAACGAGGGGTGGAAGCTGCTGCCGCAGTACCGCTTCGATGTGACCACCGGTCTGTGGGAGCACGCGAAGGCGCCACAGGCGACGGAGCCCTCGCTCGCCAGCCTGGAATTCGCCGACCCCCTTCCGACCGCGTCCGAGGGCGCGCTCGCCGCCCAGCTCGCCGAAGCCCGGCGGATCATGGGGGCGGCCGAGATCCTGCCGCCGCCGCACGCATCGAGCCGGCGACGATTCGACCGGCTCCGCTGGTTCCCCCTCCCGGACGAGGGGTCAGACCCCGGCGCTCCGCGTACTCACGCCGTCACCTAAGCCGCCGGCGCGCCGGCAGTGTGACGGCGCACGGTGCCCCGAACTTGTAGACGAAGCGCCGGCGCGCCTCGTGGTAGCTGCGGTCTTCGCCAAAGAAGCACCGGTACGAGCGGGCCAGCTCCTCCTTGCGGTACGCGTTGAGTGGCTTGAACTCCTCGTCACGCGCGCGCCGGCGCCGCTTGCCCTCCAGCCAGTGGCCAAGGTCGGGGTCGTGCGCCAGGCGCTCGGCCGTGGCGCGAACCTGCGAGTGGAAGCTGTCCAGGGTGTCGCCGAAGGCTTCGTCGAGCAGACCGATCTCGACGGCCTGGCGAGATCCCACCGGCGTGAACGGTGGGCCGGTGAGCCGAGCGGTGAGCGCGGCGCCGACGCGGCGTGGGAACAGGTAGGTCCAGTACTCAGAGCCGTACAGGCCGCCCATGTGCTGGTAGTAGGGGTTGAGCACGACGTCCTCGCGGGCGACGACGTGATCGGCCGCGAGTGCGAACGGCACGCCGCCCGCGGCGGCGTCGCCGCCGAGCGCGGACAGCACGACGTGCGAGTCGGTCTCGATGATCTCGCGGACGAGGTCGTCGATCGCGCGCAGGTTGCTCCACGATTCCGAGGCCGGGTCGTCGGCGGCCTCGATGACGTTGAGGTGGATGCCGTTCGAGAAGAAGTCGCTGCCGCCCATGAGCGCGATGAGCTTCGTCTGCCGCCGGGAGCGGGCGAACAGGTAGGCGTCGTGCAGGCGTCGGCACTGCTCGGTGCTCATCGCGCCGTTGTAGAAGTCGAAATGCAGGTAGCCGACGCCCGCGTGCTCCTCGTAGGCGATCTCACGGAACGTGTGCTCCGCGGGCGGTCGCGCGTCGACGGGCACCGGGATCTCCGGTGCGTCGAATTCGGGGCGGGCGAGGGCGAGCGCCTGCGTGGCCGGGAGCTTGAAGAACGTCTCCGTTGCCGTGTCGCGGCGCTTGAGGTGCGTGATCCAGACGGCGCCGTCTACGGTCGCCCGGCAGATCGCGCCAGTGCGCTGGGCGATGATCTCTCCCGCGCGGCCGCGCAGCGCCCGCTCGTGGTGGACACCGAAGAGATGGAACTCCGTGCCCTCGATCCTGTCGAGCACGCCCGGCTGGCCCTCCGCGGCGCGGATCTTGCGGACGACACTGTCCGCGCCGTCCGAGTGCCAGTCGATCGCGCGGACGTCCTGGCGCATCAGTGCGCGAGCGCGGCCGGTCGCCGCGGCGTCACCGAGGTCGGGCGCGTCGCCGCCGGCGATGATCCTGCCCGTCGCCTCCAGTAGCGCCTCGATCGCGGCGCGGCGGACCTCGTGGCGATACAGGCTGCTCTTTCCGACCTCGCGCGGACGGAAGTTGCGCGTGGCCCACACCTCGCCGGCATCGACGTCGCCGTTGGCCTCGAGCACCGTCACGCCCCACTCCGGCATCGCGAGCTCTATCGCCCAGTCCAGCGACGATGGCCCGCGGTCGCCCCTCGGGCCGGGGTGCACCACCAAGCAGCGATGCTTCGCCCAGATCGACTCCGGGATCATCTTCTTGAGCATCGGGCACACGATCAGCTGCGGCCGGTGCTGGCTGACAGCCACCTCCATCGCGGCGGCCGAGTCGACCACCGCGACCGTGACCTCGTTGCCGAGCTCTGTCAGCGCGATCCAGGCGCGCTGACTGAGGCTGTTGTGCGCCGACACCAGGAACAGGACCCGCAACGATCTCTCCGACCCATCCGACCGCGGGTCCGGGCCGCGACGATCGGTCGCACCCTCCCCATGCACCATGCTGCGGGCCGTCGCCACGGTTACACCAGACCAAGCTGCTCGAGCATCACGAGCCGGTCGAACGTCAAGTCGAGCGAGACCTGCTTGCCGTCACGGACCTCGACCACCCGCACAAAGTCGAAGCAGACCGACCGGCCGGTGGGCGCGACGCCGTCGTGCGTCCCGCGGAACGTGCCCTCCTCGACAACGACGTGATCGATCGTGTGCCGTGCGCGCACCTCCATCCGAGCGTCGGGAAAGTCCGCCAGCCAACGGCGGTGGAATTCGATGCACGCCGCCTTTCCCTGCTCCTCCACCCCACCCGGCGCGCGGCAGATGACATCGTCCGCGAGCAGGTCCTCGAGCCCGTCGAGGTCATGAGCATTGAACCTCTCCGTCGCTCTCCGGGAGGGTGTGATCGAATGGACCCCGCGCATGGGCACTCCTTGACGGTCGAGATCAGCAGTCGGGCTCACGGCTTGCACGCATGGTCCTTCTGCCGTTCCAACTCGGGCTGTTGGTGTCTAGTCAGAGCGCGTGCGCCGTGGCGGAAATACAACGTCCTCGCGCCGCAAGCCGCGATTACGCCTGCCCGCGCGCGCGCCGGGGCGTCGGGGGGCGCTGATCGCGTGCCCGGGAAGTCTCTGTCGGCAGTCACCGCGCGCCGCGGACTCGGAGTTGGTGTTCGCATGACGGCGACGCTATGGCTGACCGGCCGCACTTCGCTACGTGGACCCTCCGTAGGCTTTGTTCAGGCGCCAGGCGCTGTCTGGGTTTCCGGGGCCAAGCGTGCGTCTCCGCTCTCTGGCCGTGAACTCCCGCTTGGCACGAGCTCGCGATGTGCGAGAACCGGCAGTGGGCGCCGGCGCCACGCGACCTGAGCAGCGAGACCGTCCGTGGCAACATCCGTGGCAACGTCCAGATCGTCCATTGCGTCCGATGCGTCAAATTCCCGGCGTTCTGGACGCTATGGACGCATAGGGCGCATCCCGACACGCGGATGACCAGTTTGAGGGCCTGGTCCGGGATAACCGGGTGGAGGTGTCGAGTCCTCTTCGGCGCACTCTCGAAAGCCCTCTGCCTATGCTCGGCTTTCGTCGTTCAACGGCCCCGCGTCTCGTCGACACGGCTGCGGGACGCTCGCTCCCTCGCAGATCGGGTGAGCCGTCCCGGCGCATGAGCCGCGCCGGGACGCGCTGGTCGTGACTAGCGGGTGGGAACGGTCCGGAGCCGCGCGAGTCGTCGGCGGCGCATGCCCGTGGTACCGGCGAGCGCAATCGCGACTGCTCCGACTCCGCCGGCGGCGAGTGGTGCGCATGGGCGCTGCTTTGGGATTGAGGCTGGGTGGTGCAGCGACTACGGCGATGGTCCGGCGGTAGCCGGGAGATCAGGCCCTGACGCGCCGGGTCAGCGCGGCCAGCTCGCGGTTGAAGCGTTCGGGCTCCTCCAGGAACGGCACATGCCCGACGCCGTCGTACCAGGAGGCCTCGGCGGTCGGGCATGTCGCGAGGACGTGCTCGGCCATGGCCGGCAGGACCACCGAGTCCGCACGACCGTGCGTGACCAGCAGCGGCACGTCGAGCGCTCGCAGCACGTCGTCGTCGTCGATCTCCCGCGCCGCGAGCGCGGCGCGAACGCGCGCGGGTACGACCATGCTCCAGCACAACGCGGTCTCGAACTCCGCTGCCGATATCGGCTTCGCCAGGCACGCCCGCAGGAACGCGCGCATCGCCCCGATGTTGGTGGGCAGGTCGTCCGCCGTCGCGTCCGTGAAGTTCTCGAGGAAGCCCGGCCCGATCAGTGTTCCGAACGCCGCCTCGCCGAGCTTGACGACACCCTCGACGAACTCGATCCCGGTGACCAGATCTGCGCCGTGCGTGCGCAGGTAGTCGCAGATGACGATGGAGCCGTAGGACCAGCCGACCAGCACCGGCCGGTCCAGACGCAGCTGGTCGATGATCGCCGCCACGTCATCGGCCCAGAGCCTGCCGTCGGTGTAGTGCTCGGGCTCGAGCGGTGCGTCTGACATGCCATGTCCGCGTAGGTCGTACGCCACGATCCGGAACTCGTCGCGCAATGCGCTCTCGTACTGCTTGGCCCAGCAGAGATGGTTCTGCGACCAGCCGTGGATGAGCAAGATCGGCGGCCCCTCCGGGTCGCCCCACTCACGGACGTGCAACCGCACGCCACCGCCGCCCGTCACCGTGTGGATCTGCGCGCGCTCTGCGACCGGTGCCATCTCCGCCTCCTCGTGCTCGTAGGTGCAGCGCATCGTCGCCGTGTAGAAGCCGGCGCGCATCGGGCACAGAGCCTTATCTTCGGTCTCCGGCCGCCGTATCTTCGGGTGGCGAGTCCTCAGTAGTGGCGAGATACTGGCCGCATGGAGGTCCCCGCGAGAGCGGCGTTCGTCGGACGCGTCATCGAGCTCGCGAAACTCGAACGCGCGCTCGCTGCGACACAGGCCGCGAGCGGCACGACGGTGCTCGTCGCTGGAGAGGCGGGGATCGGCAAGACCGCGCTCGCGTCAGAGCTCGCAACGCGCGCCCGGGGCGCCGGATTCGAGGTCCTCCTTGGGCGCTCCCTCGATCTCGTCGGCACAGAGCTTCCCTACCAGCCGTTCGCCGAAGCGTTGCGCCCGCTCGGAGACCTGCGACGGGTCGAAGCGGGGATGGCGGCCTCACAGCTGCGGGTGTTCGAGGAGACCCTCGCGCTGCTCGCCGAGCGCGCGGCGTCGGTGCCCCTGCTGCTCGTGCTCGAGGATCTTCATTGGGCGGATGCGTCGACGCTCGATCTCGTCGTCTTCCTTGCGCATAACCTCGGCGACCAGCGGATTCTGCTCCTTGCGACGTACCGTGCGGACGAGCTCGAGTCGGTCGAGCGTGTCCGCAGACTCGCCGACGGCGTCCTGCGCTCCGGCTCGGCGCTCGCGCTCGACCTCGGGCCGCTTGAGCACGAGGAGCTGACGACGTTGCTCATGACCCACGCCGGCGCCCCGCTGCCGGCAGTGCTGACGAACGCGATCGCCGCGCGTGCAGAGGGCAATCCCTTCTTCGCCGAGGAACTCCTCGCCGCAGCGGACAGCCAGGGCGGTGAGCTCCCGCATGGCCTGCGCGACCTTCTGCTGCGGCGGGTCGCGCAGCTCGACCCCTCGACCCAGAGCCTCTTGCGCTTGGCCGCGGCCGCCGGACGCGACGTGCGCTACCCGCTGCTCTGCGCGGCCGCGGCGCTCCCGGAGCCCGACGTGCGCGAGTCGCTTCGTCGGGCGGTCGACCACCGCATCCTTGTCGCCGAGCAGGCGAAGGGCAGCTTCCGCTTCCGGCACGCGCTGCTCGCCGAAGCGATCTATACGACGATCCTGCCTGGCGAGCGGGAGGAACTGCATGCGCGCCTCGCCCAAGAGCTCGCGCGCAGTGGCGCTGCATCGCCGGCGGAGCTCGCACCGCACTGGGAGGCGGCGGGCCGCAGCACGGAGGCGCTCGCCGCATCGGTCGAAGCGGCGCGCCAGGCCGAGGCCGTCTTCGGCCTCGCCGAGGCCCAGGCGCACCTCGAGCGGGCGCTCGCACTCTGGCCCGATGTCCCGGACGCGGCCGAGCTGGCCGGGCTCGACCTCGCCGAGCTCTGCACCTGGACGGCCGAGCTCGCCGCCGAAGTCGGCGCTGCCCCGCGCGCGGTCGAGCTCGGGCAGCGCGCGATCGCACTCGTCGGCGCCGAAGACCCGCACCGTGCGGCGCTCCTCCATGTGCGGCTCGGTGAATACCTCTACGCGGCCGGCAGTACCGACGCTCTCCTCGCCGCATTCGAGCGCGCGGTCGCACTCGTGCCGCCGGAGCCGCCGTCGCCGGAGCGCGCGTATGCGCTCGGCTCGCTCGCGGGAGGGTTGATGGTGGCCTGGCGCCATGCGGAATCGCTGCCGATCGGCGAGCAGGCGCTCGCGCTCGCCCGAGACGTCGGCGCAGGCAAGGCAGAGGTCCGAGCCCTCACCGTGCTCGGCGGCGACCTCGCCTACCTCGGCCGCGCCGAGGAGGGCCTCGCCCACTTTCGTGAGGCACTGGTGCTTGCCGAGGAGATCGGCGACCGCGTCGGCCTGGAGCGGGCGTACGTCAATTGCACCGATGCGCTGACCATGCTGGGACGGCTCCGTGAGTCGGCACGACTCGGCCGGTCGGGGCTCGACGCGATGCGCCGCTACGGGATCGCGAGCGCCCTGCTCATCTCGAACCAGGTCGAAGCGCTGCTCGCGATCGGCGACTGGCACGAGGCGGAACGGCTCAGCGCCGCCGCGCTCCGCAGCATCACGTCGAGCTTCCCGTCCTGGCTGCTCATCATCCGCGCCGCCGTCGAGATCGGCCGCGGGGAGTTCGACGCGGCGCACGCGCACCTCGAGGCCGCGGGCGCCACGCTGCGCGAGGACGGCGTGCTCGGCCTCTACGACGCCCATCTGGCAGAGCTCGCCCTCTGGGAGCGCCGCTGGACGGACGCCGACTCGGCTGTTCAAGCAGGGCTGGCTCGGGCGCACCAGCGCGAGACTGCGCAGATCCGCATCCAACTCTGCGCCAAGGGACTCCGCGCACAGGCAGAGCTGGTAGCGCTCGCCCGCGCCCGCCGGGACGCCGATGCCGTCCGCGACCGGGAGGGCTGCGCCGAGCAGCTGCTCGCCGGCGCTCGCCGCGCCGCGGCGAGCGCCTCGGCGATCACGCCCGACGTCGCCGGCTGGCTCGCGTTGGCCGAGGCCGAGCATGAGCGCGTCCGCGGCGACGCTCGGCCAACGAGTTGGTCGGACGCAGCCGCGACCTGGGACTTGCTCGAGCGTTCCCCCCTCGCCTCCTACTGTCGCTGGCGCCAAGCCGAGGCGCTGGTCGCCGCCGGCGCATCACGCGCTGCAGCGAGCGTGCCTCTCAGGGATGCCCATGCCGTTGCGGCGCAAATCGGAGCCGACCCGCTGCTGCACGAACTCGAGCTGCTGGCCGAGCGAGCGCGGCTCGATCCGACACCCCAAGACGCCACCCCCGCCGAAGCGAAGCACAGCCTGCAAGACGCCTTCGGACTGACGCCTCGTGAGGCGGAAGTGCTGACACTCGTCGCGCGCGGCCTCACCAACCGCGAGATCGCCGCCGCGCTCGTCATCAGCGTCAAGACCGCCAGCGTGCACGTCTCGCACATCCTGCGCAAGCTCGGCGTGCCGAACCGGCTCGAGGCAGCCGCGATCGCCCACCGGTTTGACCCGCCGCCCAGGGCACGACGTTTTCAGGCGTCGACCGCGCCGCGCGGACTGGCTCAGGGCTAGTTGGCGATGGATTACGCCGCAACGACGGCGGCGAGCAGCTCGCGTGCGAGCTCGCCGGCGGTCTGCTGGCGGTCGGCTGGGACCTTCGCGAGCGCTCGTTCGACGACGTCGCCGAGCGACGCGGGCAGCTCGGGGCGCACGTCGAGCAGATCGGGCGGCGGTTCGTGGATATGCGCCCACATCTTCTCCACGTCGCTGTCCTTGTCGTAGAGAACGGCCCCGGTGAGCGCCCGGTAGAGCACGCAGCCGAGTGCATAGATGTCGGCGCGGGCGTCGACTTCCGCCCCGCGGGCCTGTTCCGGCGACATGTAGTCGGCCGTGCCGACCGCGAAGCCGGTCTTCGTGAGACTCGACGCGTCCCTGCGCTCCATCGTGATCCCGAAGTCGGTGAGGAAGGCCTGCTCGCTCCCCTCACGCGTGGCAATCAGGATGTTCGCCGGCTTGACGTCCCGATGCACGAGCCCGCGCGCGTGCGCTGCGGTCAGCGCCGCGGCGACCTGGGCCACGATGCTCGCCGCGCGACGTGGCTCGAGTCGCTGCTCCTCCACGAGCAGCGCCCGGAGATCGGTCCCCTCGACGAAGCGCATCGTGAGGTAGAGCGCACCCCGCTCGGCGCCCGCGTGGAAGATCGGGACGACGTTCGGATGATCCAGCGCCGCGGCGAGGCGGCACTCGCGCTCGAAGCGCGCGCGGAACACACGGTCACGGGCGAGGTTGGGCGCGAGCACCTTCAGCGCGACCGGCCGATCGAGCGTCATGTCCGTCGCGCGGTAGACGACGCCCATCCCTCCCCTCCCGGCCACTGCGTCAACGCGGTGGCCCGCGAACGTCGAGCCGACGCGCAGCTCGTCCTCCCCGTCCGCCTCGGCCGGCGGCGAGGCGGGACCCGCCGCCAGCCGCGCACCCAGGCTGGGATCGACATATGTGCGGCCGGCGGCGGCTGCGCGCACCGAGTCCACGAGCTCAGAGTCCGCCGCCTCCTTGAGCACGAAACCGCTCGCGCCGCCCGCCAGCGCCACCCGCGCGAACTCCGGGTCGTCGTGCTGGGTCATGACGACCACCGCGCTGCCGGGCGCCGCCTCGAGCAGCTCCGGGATCGCGGGCAAGCTCGGCCTGCCGGGCATGTTGAGGTCCAGGAGGATCACGTTCGGCTCGAGCGCCCGCGCCCGCTCGAGCGCGGCCTCGACGTCCCCCGCCTCGCCCACGACATCGAAGTCGTCCTGCTGTTCCAGCAGGAGCCGCAGGCCGCTGCGGACCATCGAGTGATCGTCGACGAGCAGAATTCGCATCGGAGCCGAGCGGTCAGACTTTGCCGTGTGCCGCCGGTTGCCCGAATCTACCCCGCGGCGAGACGCGGTGGGCGGGCCGCGGCCCGGCACCTCGCGGATGCCCGAGGTCGTCGCTCCCCGCGACAACATCTGCGGCAACATCCAGATCGTCAATTGCGTCCAGAAACGCGGACGATCTGGACGAAATGGACGCATAGGACGGGTCTGACACCCGGGTGACAAGGTTGAGGGCCTGGTCCGGGATAACCGGGTGGAGGTTCGAGTCCTCTTCGGCGCACTCTCGAAAGCCCTGCGTATGCGGGGCTTTCGTCGTTTACGGACTGCGCCTCTCGGGTGGGTCGATTTCTCCGGCAACGCCCCGGGGGGTGCGAGGTGCCCCATTCGTGCCCACACAGAAGCCGGAGGACGCCGCGCCATGAGCATCCACTTCGACGCAAGCCGCGAGTGTTCGTCGTGCGCTGGAAGCAGGACGGGCGTCGGCGAGTCCGGCGCTTAGAAGCGGCCATACATGACCGAAGGCTCGGCTGAGGACTTCCAAGCACATGGCCGCAAGCGGCTGCTGCCGAGCTTGGGTGCCGTGCCGCTCGCACGCGTGGACGGGCAGCCGGCACGACAGCTTGCACACTGCCTCGGTACGAGGGAGCGCTGGGAATCGGCCGGGCGTCCGGCCATCTGATCGACGGGCACTCAGGCCGGCCGTCGCGCGTCTTGACGGCAAAAGCACGTTTGCGCGCAGAGAAGTACCGATGTGGCGATAGCCGCGACCTGCGACCGTCGGAGCCAGGCATCCCCTGGGGAGGACACAATGCAGAACCTGGCTCAGCTTCTGACCGAGACCGCCGCCAAGTACGGCGAGCGGCCGGCCCTCAAGCTCGACGACACCGTCGTCACCTACGACATGCTCAACGAGGGCGCGACGCGCGTGGCAGGCCTCTTGAAGGAGCGGGGTCTGGAGCCGGGTGACCGCGTCGGCATCATGTTGCCGAACGTTCCCTATTTCGGGCCCGCCTACTACGGCGTCCTGCGCGCGGGCAGTGTCGTGGTGCCGGTCAACGTTCTGCTGAGCGCTCGCGAGGTGGCCTTCTACCTCGCCGATTCTGGAGCCAAGTTCCTCCTCGCGTGGCACGGATTCGCGGACGCCGCCATGGAGGGCGCCCAAGCTGCCGGAGCTGAAACGATCATCGTCACGCCTGGGGACTTCGAGCAGCTGCTCGCCGACGCGTCGCCCGCGCCCGAGGACGTGGAGCGCGACGGCTCGGACACCGCCGTCATCCTCTACACCTCCGGCACCAGCGGCACGCCCAAGGGCGCCGAGCTCACGCATGCGAACCTCCTGGTGAACTGCCTCATCGGCGGCACGGAGCTCGTGCACGTCTCGCACGATGACGTGATCCTCGGCGCGCTCCCGCTGTTCCACTCGTTCGGGCAGACCTGCTGCTTGAACACCGCGGTCCGGGCCGGCGCTTGCCTAACGTTGATCCCGCGCTTCGAGCCCGGCAAGGCGCTGGAGATCATCCAGCGCGACGGAGTGACGCTCTTCGACGGCGTGCCGACGATGTACCACGCCATGCTCAACCACCCCGAGCGTGAGCGCTACGACGTGTCGGGCCTGAAACGGTGCGTCTCCGGTGGGTCGGCGATGCCGGTGGAGGTCATGCGCGGCTTCGAGGCCGCGTTCGGCTGCATCATCCTCGAGGGCTACGGCCTGTCGGAGACGTCGCCGGTCGCATCGTTCAACCACCCCGAGCGCGAGCGCAAGCCTGGCTCGATCGGCACGCCCATCCAGGGCGTCGAGATGAAGATCGTCGACGACGACGGCAACGACCTGCCGCAGGGTGAGATCGGCGAGATCGCGATCCGCGGCCACAACGTCATGAAGGGCTACTGGAACCTCCCGGACGCGACCGACAAGGCGTTCACGGACGGCTGGCTACTGACGGGCGACCTGGCGCGAGTGGACGACGACGGCTACTTCTTCATCGTCGACCGCAAGAAGGACATGATCATCCGCGGCGGCTTCAACGTGTACCCGCGCGAGATCGAAGAAGTGCTCTATGAGCATCCCGCCGTCCTCGAAGCCGCTGTGGTCGGCGTCGCAGACGAGGCGCTGGGCGAGGAGGTCGGCGCGGCGATCGCCATCAGGCCAGGGTTCGACGCGTCCGCCGACGAGATCCGCGCGTTCGTCAAGGAGCGGGTGGCGGCGTACAAGTACCCACGCGTGATCTGGTTCGTGGACCGGCTTCCCAAAGGCCCCACCGGCAAGATCCTCAAGCGCGAGGTCGACGTGCCCCAATCCGTCGCGTGAAGTCGTCGGAGGTCAGCACTCGTATACGCAGCGCTGCGGGTAGTCCGCACGGTTTGCAGGGCCCGCGCGATCGATGAACATGCGCGCATGGAGAACAGGGGCGGGTCGGTCAACGGCGGCGAGCACTGGATGGCCTTGGAGGGCGGTGCTGACAGCGCGCCCAGTGGCGGGTCGTACACGAGCCGTTTCGCAGCGATCGGCTCCTCGGTTCCCGCACGGCGGGTGTCGACCGATGAGCTCATGGCGAGCACGAAGCACCGCACGCACATCGAGCTCGAGCGGCTGACGGGCATCCATGAGCACCATGTCGTTGGCGAGGGCGAGGATTCCTTCACGCTCGCGCTCGGCGCGGCGCACGACGCCTTGGCGCACGCGGACTGTGCTGCGGAGGACCTCGACATGCTGATCGTGTCGAGCATCACACGCCACGTCGGCGGTCTGCGGATGCAACTCGAGCCGCCCGTGAGCGTGTCGCTCAAGGAAGCGATCGGCGCCCACCGCGCGATCAGCTTCGACCTCTCGAATGCCTGCGCGGGGATGCTGACGGGGGTATTCATCCTCAACGACCTGATCCGACAAGGCCGGATCCGGCGCGGCATGGTCGTCAGCGGCGAGTACATCTCGCATCTGGGTACCAATGCCGCACAACAGGTCCGCACGATCATGAGCAAGCAGCTCGCCTCGCTGACGCTCGGCGACGCGGGCGCCGCGGCCATCCTCGAGCGCGCGCCCGAGGGAGCTCCCGGTATCGAGGTGGCTGGGTTCACGACATTGTCGTCGCACAGCCGCCTGTGTCTGGCGTTTCCGGCGAAGATCGGTCCCGGGTCCACCATGTACACCGATGCCCGGGCGATCCACAAGGTCGCGATCGAGGCCACGCCGTCCCTGCTGCGCGAGGTGCTCGACCAGGCCGGGCTCGAGCTCGACGAGATCGACTATCTGATCCCCCACCAGACCTCCGCCCGGGCGATCAAGAAGGGGATGAAGGACCTCTCCGAGCGCTGGGGCGTGGAGCCGAAGCACTCGGTCGTGACCGTCGACGAGTTCGGCAACACGGCGTCGACATCGCATTTCGTCGCTCTGCGGAAGTACCTCGGTGAGGGCCGCTTCGTCGGGGAGGACAGAGTCCTGCTGCTTGCCCTTGCCTCGGGCCTCGAGGTGGGGATCGTCATCTTCAAAATCGATCATCTGGTGGGGCGCTATGGGCACGATCATTGAGGCGACGGCCACGGCGACGGGCCACCACAGGCCGTTCGGCCCGGGTGCGCTGAAGCTCGCAGACGACGCCGCCCGCTCGTGCCTCGAGCGTGCGGACCGGACCGCGGACGAGCTGGACCTGCTGATCAATGCGGGCGTGTACCACGACAAGTCCATGAACGAGCCGGCGTTGGCGTCCTTGATCCAGGAGGACATCGGCGCGAACCCGCTCCACCCGCCGGACGCGGGTCACGGGACGTTCTCGTTCGACATCTCCAACGGGGCCTGTGGCCTACTGACCGGCATTCACCTGGTCGACGGCATGCTCGCATCGGGGACGGTCGAGCTCGGGATGGTGGTCGCGAGCGACATGGACCCGGAACCGGGCGTCTCCGAGGGCTTCGGCTTTCCAGGCGTCGGCGGGGCGATCCTGTTGAGCGCGGACGACTCGCGCGCGGGCTTCACGGCCTTCCAGTTCGCCACGTTCCCTCAGTTCGCGGACCTGTTCCACAGCGACGTGGACTGGCGGGACCACGCCCGGCGTGGGCTCGTGCATCACGGCCGGAACATCCTCACGGTCGAGATCGCCGAGACCTACGCCGCCCGGGCGCTCGATTGCGCCGAGTCGACCGCCCGCGAATTGACGGCGGCGCAGGCGCTCGACCTCAGCGAGGTCGACCTGCTCGTCGCCACCGCGTCGGTCCCGGGCTTTGCCGACGGATTGGCCGCGCGCCTCGGCGTGTCAGCCGAGCGGGTCGCGTCGCTTCCGGACGGCCTCGCCGGCGCGCACACCGCGGCCCCCGCGGTGGCGCTCGAGTCCGCGCGCCTTGCGCCGTCGCACGCGGCGCTGTTCGTCTCCGCAGGCGCGGGGATCACGGTCGCGGCCGCGATCTATCGGGGCTGAACCGGCGTGAGCCGCCGGCGCGCTCCAGACGCGGAGGTCGCCAGGCTGCAAGCGCTGCTCCCCGCCGCGCAGGGCGGCGAGCCCCGCGTTGCTCCGGCCCGCCCGCAGGAGCTGCGACCGCTGGCGAGGATCGTGGCCGAGGCCGCGGGGCGCGTCACCGGCAGCGGCCCCGCGAACATCTTCACGACGCTCGGTCGGCACCCGCGCCTGTTCCGCGCCTGGCTGCGCTACTCGGCGCACCTGATGCCCTTCGGCCGGCTGCCGCGACGCGACACCGAGCTGGTGATCCTGCGCGTCGCGTGGCGGTGTCGCTCGGCTTACGAGTGGCACCAACACGTGCCGATCGCCCTGCGCGTGGGGCTATCGGCGGACGAGGTCGCCGGCGTGGCCGACGGTCCTCCCGCCGCCGGCTTCACACCGCGTCAGCGGGCGCTGCTGGCAGTCAGCGACGAGCTGCTCGCCGAGCGCGCGCTCGCGGACGCGACCTGGACCGCCGTCCAGGCGACGCTCCGGGACCGCGAGGCAATCGAACTGTGCCTGCTGATCGGGCACTACCAGGGCCTCGCGTCGGCGATCGGCGGGCTCGGAATCCAAATCGAACACGTCCCCGGCCGGCAGAGCTATCGAGAGCTTTGACCCGCCGCATGGAGGAGCCGCTATGCCCACCACCGACCAGCTGACGGCGCTCGACGCCACGTTCCTGGAGCTCGAGCAGGCCGATGACAGCGCGCTGATGCACATCGGCGTGGCGCTCGTGTTCGACCCGCTCCCCGGTGGCGGGACGCCGGCGATCGGCAACGTCCGCAAGCACCTCGAACACCGCCTGGACAGGTTGCCGCGCTACCGGCAGAAGCTGGACGTGCCTCGCACGGGAGGGCTTTCCTGGCCCTCCTGGGAGCGGGATCAGGACTTTGAGATCGAAGCGCACGTCCGTCACGCGACGCTCCCGTCGCCGGGTGACGAGCACGAGTTCCTGGACTGGGTCTCGGACTTCTACTCCCACCGCCTGGACCGCAGCCGCCCGCTGTGGGAGATGATCCTGCTCGACGGTCTGGCGGACGGCCGCTGGGCGCTGGTGTGGAAGACCCACCACTGCCTGGTCGACGGCGTCGGCTCGGTCGACATCATCGATTTGTTGCTCGACGCGGAGCCGGTGCCGCGCGCGCCGTCCCCGCCCGACGGCGGGCGCGTGACGGCCTCCGTGGCCAGGCACGCACGGCTTCCGCATCCCCCTGAGGCCGTTCGCCGGTCGGCCGGCGCGGGCTTCGCGGCCGCTCGCCTTGGCGCCCACGCGCTGATGCATCCGCGGGAGGCATTGGAGCGCTCGCGGGCCGTGATCGACCTGCTCGTCCGTGACGAGCTGATCGCGGCGCCGCGCTCGAGCCTGAACGTGCCGATCGGCGCGACACGACGACTCGCAACCGTCCACGTCGGGCTCGAGGAGGTGCAGCAGCTCCGTTCCGCCCTTGGCGGCAAGGTCAACGATGTCGTGCTGTGTGCCGCCACCGGCGCGCTCCGCGCACTGCTGCTCGCTCGCGGCGAAGACCCGCCTCGCCAGGGGTTGCGCGCGATGGTGCCTGTGAACATCCGCCGCGAGGAAGACGACGGCGAGCTCGGCAACAAGGTCTCCTCGCTGTTCGTCGATCTGCCGGTGGCCGAGGCCGACCCGCTGCGCCGCTACGAGCTCGTGCGCGCCGCGGCCGAGAATCGCAAGGCCGGCGGGCAGGCGTTCGCGGCCAGCGCCGTGACCGGGCTGACCGGACTCGCGCCGCCAGTGCTGCACGCGGGCCTCGCGCGCTCGCTGTACGCAAAGCGACTGTTCAACGTCACGATCACCAACGTCCCCGCCTCACCGCGTCGCCTCTATGCGCTCGGGGCGCCGATGGTCGACATCGTGCCGATCGTGCCGCTGGCGGCCGAGCACGCACTCGGGATCGCCGTCGTCTCCTACGCCGGGGAGATGACGTTCGGGTTGTGCGCCGATCGCGCGACCGTTCCCGACCTCGACGTGCTCAGGGACGGCCTACGCACCTCCCTGCTCGAGCTGGCGGCGGTGGCGAACGCGACCGCGGCGGCACGCTAGCGGCGGAGCGCTCAGCCGCCTTCGACACGCCGCTTGAGGTCACCAGGGCGTCCGTTGACGAAGATCGCTCGCGTCGTCGCCAGCACCGGTCCGCGGATGACCAGTCCCAGCACCCGGCCGGGATCCGCGTCGAGCGTGTAGCGCACGCGCGTGCGCTCGTCGCCGAGGTCCTCGAGCTCCCAGACCGCCTCGACCGACTTCATGTCGCCTTGCTCCTGCGTCCACGAAAGACGCGTCGGCGCCTCGTATCGGATGCGGACGCGCGACTTGACCCGCCTGACCTTGATGTCACTCTCACTGTCGACGAGCGTCGGCCGGCCGTCTGCGTCATGCTCGAGCGCGGTCACCTTGTCGAGCCCGCCCTGCCACTCGGGTGCCGCGCTCACGTCCTGGAGTACCGCCCAGACCTCCTCGACCGGCGCGTCGATCTCCGCGCTGGCGCTGCCACCCAGACGTCCCATCACGATCCCCCGGCGGAGCCCCCATGAGGAAGGGCTCCGCGCAGCGCCTCGAGGCTGGTGTAGCGCGGCGTCCAGCCGAGCTGCTCCCTGGCGTGGGTGGCGTCCATGATCGCGGGATGACCGGCCACCTCGACCCACGCGACGGCGGGCGGGGCGAAAGGGAGGCCGGCCACGGCGCGCGCCCACGGCTGGACGATCGCGGCCGGCACCGGGACGGCGGTGAAGCCGAGCTCGCGGGCGACCTCGGGCCCGGTCAGCACGCCCTCGCCCGTGATGTTGTACGCGCCGGGCGGCCCCGCGGCCACGATGCAGAGCAGGAGCGCCTGGCCGACGTCCTCCTCGTGGATGAACTGCACGAGCAGCCGCGGTGCGAGCACCGGCAGCGGCAGCGGCATGCGACCGAGCAGGCCGCCGAGCCGGCGGCCGATCGGCAAGAGGGCGCCCGGAAGCACCTGCTTGGCTCCCAGCGTGTGCGGCCCGAGGACGATCGGCGGGCGCAGGACGTAAAGCTCGAGCTGCGGATGGCCGGCGGACTGCTCCTGCAAGAGGCGCTCGATCTCCGCCTTCTCCTGCGCGTAGAAGAGGTGGTCGGCGGGGCGGACGGGCCAGTCCTCGCGCATGCCGACCGGGTTGTCTCGGTGGAACCCGTACGCGGCGACCGACGACGCGTAGACGAAGCGCCTGGCTCCCGACGCGGCCGCCGCCCGGAACGCGTTGCGCGTGCCCTCGACGTTGATCGCGCGGATCGTCTCGCGTGACGCGTTGCCGGTGATCATGAACGCGAGGTGCACGACGACGTCGGCGTCCGCGAACGCGTCCTCGAGGGCCCCGGGGTCGCGGACGTCGCCGCGCCGGTACTCCATCTTCGTCCAGCCCTCACGGGAGGGGTCGAACGGGCGGCGGGCGATGCCCACGATGCGCGCGATCCGGCCGTCGGCCTGCAGGAGCGGCATGAGCCCGTAGCCGAACGTGCCGGTGGGACCCGTTATGGCGACGGTCAGGTCGGATTCTGTCTTGGTCACGTCACGGCCCTCTCCACTCCCCCAGCCTCAGCGGTCGCGTCGATCATGGCACCGCAGGTGAGCGCCCTCGCTCGATGCGCCATGCTTCAGGCATGGAGACGATGAGTGCGCTTGACGCCTCGTTCCTGCACGTGGAGGACGCGGTGAGTCATATGCACATCGGGTCCGTGGGCATCTTCGAAGGCCCCGCGCCCCGGCACGATGCGGTCCTCGCTGCCGTTGCGGCCAAGCTCCACCTCGTCCCGCGCTACCGGCAGCATGTGCGCTTCCCACCGCTGGCGCTCGCCCGGCCGATCTGGGTGGACGACCGCCACTTCCATCTTGAGTACCACGTGCGGCGCACGGCGCTGCCGGCGCCGGGTGGTGACGAGGAGCTGCGCAACCTGGTCGGCCGGGTGATGGCGCAGAAGCTCGACCGCTCGAAGCCGCTGTGGGAGATGTGGATCGCCGAGGGCCTCGGCGACGGCCGCTGGGCGCTGGTCAACAAGCTGCACCACTGCATGGTCGACGGCGTCTCCGGCACGGACCTTCTGAGCGTGATCTTCGACGACGAGCGTCAACTGCCGCCGGTCCAGATCGAGCCGTGGTCGCCGGCGCCGGAGCCGAGCACCGCGCACATCGTCAGCTCGGCGCTGGCCCACCGGGCGAAGACCCCGTACGAGGCCGTACGCGGCCTGTGGGCGACGGCGCGCGATCCGGGCCGAGCGGCGGGCCACGCGGCCGAGATCGCCCGGGCGCTCACGAGCCTGCGCACGCTCCTGCGCCCGCCGGCGGGGACCTCGCTCAACGGGCCGATCGGGCCGCACCGCCGCTGGGCGTGGGCGCGCGGGCGGCTGGCGGACGTCAAGACGATCCGCACGGAACACGGCGGCACCGTCAACGACGTCGTGCTGGCTGTGATCACGCGCGGCCTGCGCGATCTGCTGCTCGGGCGCGGCGAGCCCGTCGACGGCCGCGTCGTCCGCACGATGGTGCCCGTGTCGGTGCGCACGCCGGACGAGCGCGGCACGTACAACAACAAGGTGTCTGCGATGTTCGCCGACCTCCCCGTGCGGATCGCGGATCCGGTCGAGCGTCTCGCGACGGTCCGCGTGCAGATGCAGGATCTCAAGGAGAGCCACCAGGCGGTGGCGGGCTCGACGCTGACGTCGCTGGGCGGGTTCGCGCCCGCGATGCTGCTGGCGCTGGCCGGCCGAGTTGCGACTCGCACGCCGCAGCACTCGGTCAACACCGTCACCACCAACGTGCCGGGCCCCCAGCACGCGATCTACTTCGCCGGGCAGCGGATGCTTGAGTACTTCCCGTTCGTGCCGCTCGGCGGCCACGTGCGCATCGGGGTTGCGATCGTCTCCTATGACGGCGAACTGAACTTCGGCGTCACCGGCGATTACGAGACGGCGCCGGACATCCAGGTGCTGTGCGACGGGATCGAGGCCGGGATCGCGGAACTGCTCCCCCAGGGACCGCGCCGGTCGAAGACGCCGCAGGGTGCCCGATCTTCGGCTTGACGGCTCCCTTCGACGGCACGCCGCCCACGGTCCTCGTGCTCGGCGGGGGCAGGCTGCTCGGCGAGGCGTGGATGACCGGCGTTGTGGCCGGTTGGGGACGCGACCGCCCCCGACCGCGCTGCGGTAGACCAAGCAGTCCAACCGGCACGCGCCTCGTGCGCCGTGGCAACATCCGCGGCAACGTCCAGATCGTCCAATCCGTCCAGACACCCGGACGTTCTGGACGCTATGGACGCATTGGACGGATCTGACACCCGGGTGACAAGGTTGAGGGCCTGGTCCGGGATAACCGGGTGGAGGTTCGAGTCCTCTTCGGCGCACTCTCGAAAGCCCCGCGTTCGCGGGGCTTTCGTCGTTCAAGGACTCCGCCTCAGCAAGCTGTGCGCTCATCCTGCGTGTGCCGTGGCGCGCGCACGCTCGTACTCTGCGACCACGATGTCGGTGAGGTCTTTCACCGAGGTGTCGGCGGTCGCCGTGTCGAGCGCGATGCGGCCGTCCTGGATCAAATTGATTCGATCGCAGATCTCCATGACGTGCGCGTAATTGTGGGCGATCATGATCATCGAGACGCGCCGCTGCTCGCGCACGCGCGCGATCACGTCGAGGATCATCGCGCCCTCCTTGGCGCCCATCGCGGCCAGCGGCTCGTCGAGCAGCAGGATGTCGGCGGTGCTGGTCGCGATCGTTCGCGCGACCGCGATCGCCTGACGCTGACCGCCCGACAGGCGGCCGACGCGCGCGTCGAGCGACGGGATGTGGATGCCGATCTCGTCGAGCGCCACGCGGGCCTGCTCGCGCATCTGCCGGCGCTTGAGCAATGGCAGGCCGCGGTGGACCTGCTCGCGGCGGAGGAACAGGTTGGCGTAGACGCTGAGCTGGTCGATCAGCGCGAGGTCCTGGTAGACGCATTCGATCCCGAGCGCGCGTGCCTGGTCGACGCTGCGCAGCTCGACGCGCCGGCCATCCACGTAGAGCTGTCCGGAGTCGGGCTTCTGGAAGCCGGCGATGATCTTGATCAACGTCGACTTGCCGCTGCCATTGTCGCCGAGCAGTCCGAGCACCTCGCCCTTGCGGAGGTGCAGATTGATGTCCCGCAACGCGACTACGGGGCCAAATCGCTTCGCGACATGCTCAACGCGCAGCACCTCCGTCTCCGGAAGCCGGATCGCGGGTGAGATCGAAGAGGAGGGCATTGAGGCCTCCTTCGGCGGCCGCGACGGACGGAATGCTCGCCGCATAGCCGACGTTACGCCTCCCTGGGACTACGGCCATCCGTATCAACCACCGCGCTGCTGCGCGCGAAACCACGCTTCGGTACGCTCGCCCACGGACGCGCGCGAGCTGGGTTGATCGACGGGCGGCGGGGCCGTTCGCGTCCTCAGCTGTGTGCCGGTCGCGGCTCGATCCGCTTCCGGCGCACGAGGAGCAGGATGAGCAGCACGATGTCGGCCAGGACGAACAGGGCGGCACCGGGGTAGATCGAGTCAGCTTTGATGCTGCTCGACAGGAGCCCGAAGTCCCAGAGGGCGTGCATGATCACTGCGAGCCACAGGCCGCCGCCGACGCGTCGCGTGAGGTAGAAGAAGTACCCCGCCGCCACGGTGACGAGGACCTGCAGGATCGCGGATGAGCCCTCGGTGAAGATGTTCGTGCTGTGCGCGATGCCGAACAGGAGCGACGTCCACAGCGCGACCTGGGTCTCGGAGTAGCCGTTGCTCCGGAACGCCGTCACGCCGATCCCGCGGAACATGCCCTCCTCGCCGAGGCCGACGAGCAACGCGCCGAACAACAACGAGAGCGTGAATCCAAGCCCTTCGTCGGCCAACCCGGTGTAGTAGGTCCCGCCCAGGATGGCGAGCACCATCACGGTCGGCACGATCCGCACCCAGCGCTGCACCGGCTTGCGATCGACGAACACCGGACGCCACCAGCCGAGCCATGCGATGACGCCGTAGACGAAGACGAAGCCCGCGCCCACCGCGATGATCAGGTTCGACCAGATCTCGCCCGTGGTGCGGAACGTCGCGTACTCGGTGTCCTCGCCACGCGTGGCGAGGTAGCCGATGGTCTGGACGAGCACGAGGTAGACCGCGGCGATCGCGACGAAGGCCCAGACGGAGATCTTCCGGATCCCGCGGTGCGGTTCGTCGGTCCCGGCTCGGAGCCCATTGGTGTGCGCCACCTCCGCCGGGTGAGGAACGACGACGGATCCGGGGCGATCGGAGGCCATCACGAGGCAGCGCGCACGCGCGCGAGCTCGCTCCGCGCGAAGGCGGCGTCGTTCGTGCCCTGGGCGCGGTCCCTGGCGATCGAATGGGCGAGGTCGTCGGCTGCGGCGAGGACGTGGCGGCCCACCCGGCGACCGCCGTCGACGCGATGCAGGAAGCGGCGGCGGTCGTGCCGCGTGCCGGAGACGGCCGCAAGCTCGGCCTCGGTGATCCCGCCGCGTTCGACCTCGGGCGCGAGGATGCAGCGGATCCAGGCGCGCTCCGGTCGGGCGGCGGTGCGCACCGCGAAGAACAGCACCACCAGGTCGAGCACGACGATGCCCCCGAGGAACAGCAGTTGCAGCGCGCCGTCGTCGCCCGCGAGCCCGGCGGGCGCGTCCCAGACGAAGTGCGCGAACATCCCGTAGAGGACGAGGAACGAACCGAGCAGGATGCGCCGGTTCCCGTCCCGGCCGAGCAGCCACATCAGCCCGGCGCAGAAGATCGCGCTGTAGACGACGTGCGACGTGAGGCCCACGCCGATGCGCAGCACGGCGATGTCGAGCGCGCGGTCGACCTGGCCCATGCCCAGGCCGGACGAGCTGCCGTTGAAGGAGTAGATGATGTCCTCCACGATCTGGAAGCCGAGCCCGGACATCGCCCCGATCAGCAGGCCGTCGTAGGCGGAGCGGACGAGGCGGCCGGCGATCCCGATCAGCAACACGACCGCCAGCGCCTTGGAGATCTCCTCGGTGTAGGGCGCGGTGAAGCCGGCGTGCCAGAGCCGCGAATCCTGCGCGCCGAGCACCTTCGGCCAGAACGACAGCAGCGCGCCGTTGACGTTGATCGCCAGCCACCCTGTGGCGGCGAGGCCACCCCAGACGCCGGCGGCGGCGAGCACGCCCGCGGGCAAGCGCGTGTAGCGGTTGAACCAGCGGATGATGAGGAGCCACGGGATGGTGTAGAGGACGAAGACCGTGACGGCCGACGTCGCCCCCTCCATGTACGACGTCGTCGTCGGGCCGAACATCCGCAGCAGGTTCAGGCTGCCGGCGACGACGCCCCAGACGTACACCCAGAAGCTCAGGTTGCGGGGCTGGAAGAACCGGAACTCGTGCCCCCAGCCGGACTCCTCCACGGCCACCGCCGTATCGCTGATCGCCGTCATGACGTCGCCCCCACGAGGCTGAGGCTGTCGAGCATGGCGTCGATCTCCTGCTGGTCCGAGTCGAGCCCACCGGCCGAGTCGATCTCCACGATCAGCCCGACGGGACCCCCCGTCGTGGCCGGCACGCGGAAGGCGACGATCTCACCCGAGGCGCTCGGCGTGACGAACGAGCGGCGGACGCCGGTGAGGCCGGACGCGGTGCGAACGGTGCCGGCGCTCCCGTGGAGCGCGTACTCGTCGATGCGCAACTGGAGGTCCTTCGCGCGGGCGGCCCGCTCGACCAGGTCCTGCGCGGTGCTGTCGCCGATGCCGGTGACCAGCTGGAAGGCCGCCGAGCTTCCCGGGCCGGCGACCGTGACCGGCTCGTTCGTCGCCTTGCCGGCGGGCGTCTCGGTCGTGCGCGCGCCGCCCTCCAGGTTCCAGCCGACCGGCGGGGCCACCGTGATCGAGGAGCCGAGGCGCACGAGGTCGCCGGCGCGGACCGGGTTGTCCCAGTCCTTCAAGCCCGTCAGCAGCGGGATGAGCACCACGAAGAGGATCGCGACGCCCACGGTGATCAGCGCAGGCGTCTTCGTCCGGGTGTCGAAGCCCAGCCAGCGCCGGTCGGCGGGAACCCAGCCCTCCGGAGCCGCCGGTGCCCGGTCGCCGGACGGCACGTTGTCGACGACCGGTGGGTCAGCCGGCGGCCCGGTTGGCTGCATCGCAGGCGACGAGTGAGTCACGCGACACCACGCCCGGACGGCCTGCACCTGAACCCGCTGGGCGTCCTGAACGTGTTCTCGCCCGTCCACTTGAACGTCCTCTGGGCGCGCCTGGCCGCCTTGCAGGTCATGTTGCGCGCCGACGTGATGTAGATCGGTGTGCGCAGGCGGTCGAGCTCGGCGAGCAGCGGGCGGCGCGCCGCCCGCTGCTCGCGATAGAGCGACTCGTGTGGACTCGGGGGCACGGGCCGCTCCAACTGATTGAGCACTCACGGAACCCTACGAGGCCGACACCCCGCCGTTAGACTGGTCATACACCCCGTGAGGCTAGTTCTGATGATGATCTATGCCGCTATTCGGAGTACTCCCGGCATGACGACTGCTCGTGCCGTAGTCCGACGCGGCTACGCGGCGGTCCGCTGGACGCCGCGGGAGCGGTGCCTCGCGTGACGCACGATCAAGAGCCCGGCCGGGCGCATTCGCGGTTCGAGCGTACGTGGCGCCCCGCGGCGGACAGGGCCGCCGGCGATCCTGCCGACCCGAAGCGGGCCGACGTACGTGCGGTGCTGAACGCCCTTCCGGCGATGGTCGGGTACTGGGACGCCGACCTGCGCAACCGCATGGCGAACGACGCCTACGTCGAGTTCTTCGGGCTCACGCCCGACCAGATGCTCGGCATGCACATCAGCGAGGTCCTCGGTCCGGACCTGTACGTGTTGAACCTGCCGCACATCGAGCGTGCCCTCGCGGGCGAGGCCCAGCTGTTCGACCGCGCGATCCCGACGCCGCACGAGGGAATCCGGTGGACGCAGGCGTCCTACATCCCCGACAAGGTCGGCGACGAGGTCCACGGCTTCTTCGTGCTCGTCACGGACATCACCGACCGCAAGCACGCCGAGGAGGAGGTCGAGCGCAGTCGCGCCCGGCTGGCCCAGGCCGAGCACGTCGCCCGGCTCGGCAGCTGGGAGTGGGACATCGCCACGAACCGGGTTGCGTGGTCGGAAGGCCTCTTCGAGATCTACGGCATCGGTCCAGACGACTTCGACCCGCGCTATCAGCCGGCCTCCGAGCGCGTGTTCGCCGCGGACCGTGCGCGCGTCGACGCCGCGGTGCGCCGCTCGTTGGAGACCGGCGCGCCGATCGACGTCGACTACCGCATCGTGCGTCCCGACGGGCGCATCCGTCACCTCCACGGCCGCGCCGAGGCGATCGCCGACGACGACGGGCATCCCGTGCGCATGACCGGCACCGCCCAGGACGTCACGGAGGTGCGCGCCACCGCCGAGGCGCTCCACCAGGCCGCCACGGAGCTCACTCGCCGGGCGATGGAGCTCGACCGCCCCTCACGTCCCGCCGGTCGGACCAGGGACGAGGTCGCGCAGGTTCTGACGGCCCGCCAGCTCGAGATCCTGGGCCTGGTCAGCGAAGGCCTCAGCAACGCGGAGATCGCGGGTCGCCTCTTCATCGGCGAGAGCACCGTCAAGTGGCACGTCGCGAAGATCCTCCGCGCGCTCCGCGTCTCCAACCGCGCCCAAGCGGTGGCGCGCTTCCTCGCCGCGCCCGACTGAGCCATGGAGCGTCAGACGAAAGGTCGAGAGGAGCCCGCCACGCTCTAGCACCCTGGTGACAAGGTTGAGGGCCTCGTCCGGGACAACCGGGCGGAGGTTCGAGTCCTCTTCGGTGCACTGTCGAAAGCCCCGCGTTCGCGGGGCTTTCGTTGTTAACGGATCCGTCGACAGGCAGGAATCAGCACGAGCGGAGCGAACCACGGGAACCCTGTCGTTTCCGCTCTCGGAGGCACGCACATGTCCACGAACGCTGCTGACAACCTGCGGCCCATCACGAGTTTGTGGTGGCTGCCCACGCTGTTCGGTGTCGTGACCTTTGGTGTGGGCGTGTTCTTCGTCGTCTCGCCCCATGAGACGCTCAGCACGTTCACGGTCATCGCCGGCATCTTCCTGCTCTTCGACGGCGTCCTGGCGCTCTTGGGCTCGATCTTCGGCAAGGGCGAAGGTCGCGGCCTGCTCGCGCTCATCGGAGTGCTCAGCGCGATCGCCGGCCTGGTGCTGATCAAGAAGCCGTTCGACACGCTGGTGGCGTTCACCCTGATCGTCGGCGTCTGGTTCGTCGTCGCCGGCATCGTCCGCTTCGTGGTCGCACTGGGATCGCCCGAGGGGCGCGACGGCAACATCCTCACGGCGATTCTCGACCTCATCGCTGGCACCCTGATCCTGGCCTGGCCTGATCTCGGCCTGGCGACGGTCGCCGTGATCATCGGCATCGTCCTGATCATGCGCGGCGCCCTGTTCGTCGTCGCCGGCTGGCAACTGCGCAAGCTCAGCGGCGATCCGCACGGCGACACGTTCGCGCACGCGGCGGCCTGAGAGCGCCTGACAACGTCGAGGGTCTGGTCCGGGACAACCGAGTGGAGGTTCGAGTCCTCTTCGGAGCACTTTCGAAAGCCCGGCGTTCGCCGGGCTTTCGGCGTCAGCGGGGCGGGACGTCCTCGCAGCGGCGAGACTCCATTCGTCAGGTGACTTTCAGCGTCATGTGCATGTCCGGGTGGATCGTGCAGATGAGCTTGTAGGTGCCCTTGGCGGTGACGACCTTGCTGTAGTTCCCGCGCCGTATGTCGCGTGAGTGGAACTTGCGCGGGCCGCGCTTGACGGTCACGTTGTGCGTGGTCGAGTCGCGGAACTTCCACGTGACCTTCGTGCCGTGCCGGGCGGTGACGGTGGACGGCGAGAACGCGAAGTTCTTCACCGTCACCGACTTCGCCGCGCTCGCATCACCGGCGGACGGCAGGCCGAGGGCGGCGACCGCGGCGGCGGTGCAGACGAGCAGTGCTGACCTTCGCATGCGTGGACTCCAAGTCGGGAAGGGATTGACGGTCACCTCTTTCCGACGCCGTCGTGCCGCCGCGTATTCCCGGCGTGGCACGAGAGCCTCGCCCGCCGGCGCCGGGTGGATTACGATCGCGAGTGTGGTGCTCGAGCCGCGTGCCGACAGCGGGCTCCGGGACGTTCGCGTCGCGATCGTCGGCGCGGGATTCGGCGGCATCGGCACCGCGATCAGGCTGCGCGAGGCTGGATACGAGGACCTGGTGATCCTCGAGCGCGAAGACGGGCTCGGCGGGACGTGGTGGGCGAACACATACCCGGGCTGTGCGTGCGACGTCGCGGCGCACCTGTACTCGTTCTCGTTCGCGCCGAACCCGGATTGGAGCCGCTTCTTCGCTCCGCAGGCCGAGATCCTCGACTACCTCCGGCACGTTGCCCGCGACCGCGGGATCGAGCCCCTGATCAGGTTCGGCACGGAGGTCAGAGGCGCGAGGTGGGACGAGCACGCAAGCCGCTGGCGCGTGGAGACCGATCGCGGGGCCTTCTCGGCGCAGGTGCTGGTGTCCGCCGCCGGCGGACTCACCGAGCCGAAGCTGCCCGCAGTGCCCGGTCTGGACAGCTTCGCCGGGACGATGTTCCACTCTGCGCGGTGGGATCACGAGCACGACCTGAGCGGCGAGCGCGTGGGCGTGATCGGGACCGGGTCGACGGCGTCGCAGATCGTCCCGGAGGTTCACAAGCACGTCGCGCGGCTGACGGTCTTCCAGCGCAGCCCGGGGTGGGTGCTCCCCCGCCTGGACCATCCGCACAGCGACCTCCAGAAGCGGCTGCTGCGCCGGTTCCCGGTGCTGCAGCGCGCGATCCGGTCCGCGATCTACTACAACAACGAGCTCCTCATCCTCGGCCTCGTCCGGCGCCCGCGGCTACTGGCCGGGCTTGAGCGTTTCGCGCTCGGCTACCTGAAGCGGCAGGTTCCGGACACGGAGATCCGCTCGAAGCTGACCCCCGAGTACCGGATCGGCTGCAAGCGGATCATCATCAGCAGCGACTTCCTCGGGACGTTCATGCAGCCCAACGTCGAGCTCGTGACCGAGGGGATCCGGGAGGTCGTGCCGGATGGCATCGTCACGCAGGACGGCCGCAAGATCGAGTTGGACACGATCGTGTTCGCCACCGGGTTCGACGTGATGAACCCGCCGCACTTCCGCCACGTGGTCGGACGCGGCGGGCGGAGCATCCGAGAGGTCTGGGACGAGGACGGCATCCGCGCCTACTTCGGGACCGTGATCCCCGGGTTCCCCAACCACTTCGTCCTGCTGGGCCCGAACACCGCGAGCGGCAACAACTCCGCTCTGCAGCCGATCGAGGCGGGGATCGGGTTTGTGATCGACGCGCTGCGCGCGATGGACGCGCGCGGCGCGACGGCGGTCGACGTGCGCCGCGACGTCATGGAGCGCTTCGACGACGAGATCCAGCGGCGGCTCGCCCCGACCGTCTGGAACAGCGGCGGCTGTCACTCGTGGTACGTCGGCCCCGACGGGCGGAACTTCACGATCTGGCCCGCGTTCGCCAACGAGTACAAGCGCCGGCTCGCGCGGTTCGACTCGGCCGAGTTCGAGCTGACGAGCGCACCGGACTCAGTGATCGTGCGCTGACGGCGCATTACCGGATCACGCAAAACGCGTGAAGACAGCTCACCCACGTAGCCCCGAGGATCGGTCGCGACAACCACAACTCCTCGGAGGTCCTCATGAGCGGACATACCGCTACATCGCAGCTCGAAGTGCCCGGCATTCGGTCCTTGCGCGACGGCGCGCGCAGGCTCACCAGCTACTGGTGGGTGCTGCTCGTCGCCGGGATCGCGTGGGTGGCCATCTCGCTGGTCGTCCTCCAGTTCGATCACGCGTCCGTGACCACGGTCGGCATCCTCGTCGGGGTCATGTTCCTCGGCGCGGGCATCGAGAACATCGCCCTGGCGACGCTTGACGTGCCGATGCGCTGGGCGTGGGCGCTCTTCGGCGGCGCGTTCCTCGTCGCCGCCGTCGTCTGCTTCGCCTACCCCACGGACACCTTCGCCGGCCTGGCCGATGTCCTCGGATTTCTGTTTCTGCTCGTCGGCGTGTGGTGGATGATGCGCGCGTTCCTCGAGCGTCCGATCAACCCGCTCTGGTGGACTGGGCTGATCTCAGGGATCCTGATGACGACGCTCGCCTTCTGGACCTCGGGCCAGTTCTTCATCCACAAGGCGTATCTGCTCCTGGTCTTCGCCGGGATCTGGGCGCTGATGCAAGGCGTCACGAACATCGTGCGTGCGTTCGAGGTTCGCGCCCTGCGCGAGCAGCTGTAAGCGGGGTCGCGCGGCTGGCGACGAGTCAGCCGCGCGCGCCTCCGGGTGCGACCAGACCGAGCTCGCGCGCGCGAGCGACGGCCTCGCTGCGCGAGTGCGCGTCGAGTTTGGCGTAGATGTGGCGCATGTGCGTGCGCACGGTATTGGTGGAGACGACCAGCTCGGACGCGATTGCCGCCGCGGTGAGGTTGCTCGGCAGGTACCCCAGGACGCGCAGCTCCGCGTCGCTCAGCTCCTCCAGCAACGGTGCCGATCCGCGACGCTGAGCGGCGCGCCCGGCCAGCACGTCGCGGATCGTCGAAATCAGCGCGGCATGGGCGGTGCGATGGCCAGGATGGCGCTCGAGCAGCTCGTCGTTTGGCCAGAGCAGGAAGGGCAGGATCAGCGCTTCGGGCTCGGCGAGCTCGAGCGCCGCCTCGAGTGACGCTTCCGCCGCGCCCCGGTCGCCGAGCTGATCGCGAGCCGTCGCGTCGAGCATCAGGGCCTCCACGCGCGCCCATCGTTCGTACAGCGCCGGGGCCGAACCGCCGATCACGGGCGCCAACGCCTCGACCGCCCGTTCCGGGTTGCCCTCTGCGAGCTCCAGAGCTCCGAGCGCGATGCGCATCCCGGCGCGGTGTCGCAGCTCCGAGCTCGAACTGTCGAGCGCAGCTCGCACGGGTTCCGTGTCGCCCATCCGCGCCCGTACCTGGAGCGTCCGGCTGCGCACGTCGACCGTGAGGACGTGCTCGCCGGCGAGCAGCCGTTCCACGCGCTGCGCGTGGGCGAACTCGAGGAGGGCTTCGTCGAAGCGACCCGCGCCGAAGCGCAGCATGCCGCGGGCGTGGTGGAGCAGCACCTCGGTCCCCGGGTCGGCTCCCTCGCGCAGCGCTTCGTCCGCGCGATCGAGATGGCGCTCGGCGTCGGCCGAGCGCCCCATCCGTACCAGCGCCATGCCGGCCATCACGAACGCGCCGGTCGTCATCGACTGGCTCGTCCAGCCGTGTTCCTCGGCAATCGCGAGTGCCCGCTCGCTCAGCTCGAGCGCGAGCGGCAGCGGCTGCCCCGTTAGCGGCGCCGCGATCGCCAGGTGCGCAAGGCAACCGACCTCGATGAACGGCCGTGCGATCCGGCGCGTCATGCCGAGCGCGTCCTCGAGATGCTGCCGTGCCGCCTCGGGGCGGCCGGCCCACAGTTCAGCGATCCCCACGTTCATCAGCGCCAGCGCCAAGTACTCGGGGCGCACCGGCAGCTCATCTGTCCCCTCCGCGGCGAGCGCTGCCTCGAGTTCGCGGACGGCTTCCTGGGCCTTGGGCAGGTCGCTGCGCCGGCGGGCGAGCTCGGCTTCGACCACCGCCAGGTGTACGTGGAGGACGCGCCCCCGGTCCGCTGGAGCTGCCGCTGCGAGACGCCGAGCGACGCGCAGATGGGCGGCGGCCTCGTAGAGCAGGCCGTGGAGGATGTCGTCGATCGCGAGCGCAGCCGCGAGATCGCCGTTGCGCAGATGGGCATCGGACGGGAACAGCCCGAGCAGCGCGTGGAGCGTGTCGCCTCGGCCGGCCATCGTCAGCGTCAGGTAGCCGTCCGCGAGCAGGCGCCCGGCCGGTGCCCAATCCCCTGCTGCTTGGTAGTGCCGGACGGCCTCGGTCACGTCCCCGTGCGCCTCGTGCCACGCAGCCGCCGCGCGATGCAGCGACGGAATGGTCGCCGGCGCCGCGCGCCGCAGCTCCAGGCGCAGCAGATCGGCGAACAGGCGGTGGTAGCGGAACCAGGTCCGGGCGCCGTCGAGTGCGGTGACGAAGGCGTTCTGGTCCTCGAGCTGTTGGAGGCTCGCCTCCGATCCGGTGCCGCCGGTGAGCGCGTCGGCCAGCGGCCCGCTGACGCGCTCCAGGATCGCGGTGCGCAGGAGCAGGTCGCGCACCTCCGGCGGCTGGCGCTCGAGTACCTCGGCGAGGAGGTAGCCCGCAACGGTGCGCTCGCTGCCCGAGAACTCGGACACGAACCGGGCTGGGTCCGGGTGCGAGCTCAGCGAGATCGCCGCCAGACGGACACCGGCCGGCCATCCCTCCGTGCGTTCCTGCAGCGCCGCAACGGCCATGTCCGACAGGCGGATCCCGCTCGCACGGAGCAGGCTCCGCGTCTCCTCGAGCGAGAAGCGCAGGTCGGGCCCCCGGAGCTCCGTCAACTCGCCCGCGACCCTCAGGCGATGCAAGCCGAGGGCCGCCTCCTCGCGAGTCGCGAGCAGGACCCGCAGCTGCGCCGGCACTCGCGCGAGCAGCAGCTCCAGCCAGGCCAGCGCTTCGCCACTGCCGAGCTCGTGGAGATCGTCGATCACCAGCTCGAGCGGCTCCTCGAGCCGCTCGAGCTGGGCCTGCAGACGCTCGACGACCGCCACGCCGGCGAAGCTCGGTGCCGGACTGACCCGCTCGACGACCTCGTCGCCCGCCGCATCGGCGAGGGCGTCGATCAGGGAGAGCCAGAACTGCTGCGCGTCCCGCTCGCCGCGCTCGACCGTGACCCAGGCGACGGCCTCATCCGCCTCGGCCGCCCACGAGCGCAGGAGCACGGTCTTTCCGCTGCCCGCGGGCGCACACACGAGCGTCACGGTGCCCGGAGCCGCCGCTGACAACCGCTCGAAGAGAGCGGGCCGAGCGAGGAACCGATCGGCTGGGGCGCGAGGCTGCTGGCGAATCCCGGACGCAGACTCCCACACGATCCGCCTCAATCACAAGAAGTTTGTGATGACCGCTCATCCACGTGGGTGGGACCTTGGCCCCGTTCCCCAAACCCACCCAACGGAAGGATCACATCATGAGCCCCGACTATCTCTCGCGCGACAACGTGCTGGTGGTCAGCTTCGGCGAAGACCCGCAGAACGACACGAACGCCTACCAGGCGCTCACCGCCCTCAAGCAGCTCGATTCGCAGGACCAGATCACGATCGCGGGCGCTGCCGTCGTCACGCGCAACCCCGACGATCGCGTCGAGGTCAAGTCCGAGGTCGCGAACGACCCCTACGTCGGCACCGCGAGCGGCAGCATCATCGGCCTGCTCGTCGGGATCATCGGCGGCCCGCTCGGCGTGCTGCTCGGCGGCACGTACGGCATGCTCGTCGGATCGCTCTTCGACATCGATGACATCGAGACGACCGAGTCGGTCCTGCGCGAGATCTCGAACGAGGTTCACGCGACGCGCACGGCGGTCCTGGCCCAGGTCACCGAGGGGAGCCCCGAGGTGATCGACGCGGCGATGGAACGGCTCGGCGGCGAGGTCACGCGCCGGCCCGTCGTCGAGGTCGAGCAGGAGATCGCAGCGGTGCAGGAGGCGCAGCGCAAGGCCGAGCGCGAGGCGCACGAGGAAGAGGCACACGCCAAGGTCGAGGAGCTGAAGTCGAAGCTCCATCACGCTGACGCCCGCGCGGCCGCCTAGGTTCGAGTCCTCTTCGGCGCATCATCGAAAGCCCTGCGTTCGCGGGGCTTTCGTCGTTCTGTGGACCTTCGCCCTATCTTGACGACATGGAGCGGGTCAGCTGACGGCTTCGCGGTTCGAACGTCGGCCGGCCAGTCGCCGGCCCTCCGTGGTGCCGACGCTGTGCATGCTCGCGTTCCTCGCGTATTTCCTGCTTCCGCTGTTGTGGTTGTTCATCTCGTCGACGAAGTCGATCGGCGACCTCTTCGGCACGTTCGGGCTCTGGTTCGCCCACGACTTTCGCCTGCTCCAGAACGTCCAAGACCTGTTCGCCACGCGCACGCTCGACGGGGGGACGTACCTCGTGTGGATCCGCAACTCGGCGCTGTACTCGGTCACGAGCGCGGTCGCGGCCGCGCTCCTTGCCACCGCGGCGGGCTATGGCTTCGCCAAGTTCAGCTTCCGGGGGCGCGAGGCGCTGTTCTGGTTCGTGCTCGGCTCGGTGATGGTCCCCAACACCGCGCTCGCGGTCCCGCTCTTCCTTCTGTTCAGCAGGATCGGGCTGACCAACAGCCCGCTATCGATCATCCTGCCGTGCGCGGTGAGCCCGTTCGGCGTCTACCTCATGCGCATCTACGCGGAGGCGGCCGTCCCCTCCGAGGTGATCGAGGCCGCTCGCCTCGACGGCGCCAGCGAGCTGCGGATCTTCCGCTCGATCGTCGTGCGGTTGCTCGCGCCCGGAGCCGTGACGGTGATGATGTTCGCGTTCGTGGCGACCTGGAACAACTACTTCCTGCCGCTGACCATGCTGTCCGAGCCGAAGTGGTACCCGCTCACCGTCGGCATCACCGAGCTCGGCCCGACCGGCACCATCATCGGCTCGCTGCTGGCGCTCGGGCCGATGATCCTTGCGTTCGTGCTCCTGCAGCGCTACTGGGAGACCGGTCTCAGCGCCGGCGCCGTGAACGGCTGAGTGCCGGCACGGGTCTAGTCCGACAACACGGGGATGACGCGACCGTTCTTGATGAGAACGACCGCCTTGAGCTTCGACGACTCCTGCTCGTGTGGCGGAATCGACCGACGCGGTCCCCCCTTCCATCGTGCGCACGTCCCAGCACTGCCATCCGGCGGGACCGCGGACGAGCAGGTCGGGGTTCTTGCCGGCCTCGAGACCGTCGCGTGCCTTCGCGTTCTCCAGCTGCGCCGCGTACTCCTTGACGTTCTCCGGCGACTGAATGGTGGGACCCATCGACTTGTTGAGCGCCGCCGCGGTCCGGTTCTCGCCCTTGTTGGCCTGTGGCGCACGATTCTGGGCCGATTCGATCTCGGGCTTCCGCTCTCCGACCGGCCCGCCCGCGAAGCCTTTGACCTCATCCGACTTCTCGCCCGCGGCCTGCGCCGAGGCCGTCTTGTTCCCGCCACCGCCGCCCGCGAGCGGTCGGGGAACGGGGTCGAACGGCTTGGCCTTCGGCTTGGCCGGAGCCGGAGGCTCGTTCACCGGCGCCGGGCCCGGACTGCTCGGCGGCGGCCCGCCGCCGGCGCCGCCGCCGCCGCCCGCGGGCGGACTCGGAGGGGGCCCCTGCGGCTCGGGTGCCGGATCCTTGGGCCTGACCTCCGCCCCCGTTCGGTTCGGCTCCTCCACGGAGGAGTGCGCGGGGCTGTTCGAACCGGCGACCGGCATCGTGCTGGCGAACGCCTGCAGGTTCGAGCCGAACTCGTTGGCCGCCCGCATCTCAGCCGCGTTGCCGCCCCGCGCCGCCACGTAGGACATCAGCAGGCTGCCGAGCGTGGTGTCGGCCTCAGAGATCGCCTTGAGCTTGTCGGCCTGCTCGCGCTCGGCCAGATCCTCCTGGGTCCCGACGCGGCCCGCGTAGTCGATGTAGAGCCGCTTGTCCTTGGGGGCGAACGGCCGCACCAGCGTGACGCACTTCTCGAGCCCGTCGGGCGAAATCGACCGATGCGCTTCGCCACTTGCGCAGTTCGTGACGTGACGTCACAGCCACCGCCATCCGGCCGGACCTCGTACGAGCAGCTCGGGGTTCTTGCCGGCCTCGAGACCGTCTTGTGCCTTCGCGTTCTCCAGTTGCGCCGCGTACTCCTTGACGTTCTCGTGCTCGGCCATCCGCCCAACTCAACCACAATGCACCCGAAAAGGGCAAGGAGGAGCGGACCTAACGCGTGCGGCGCAGCGTCCACGCAACGGCAAACGCGATCAGCACGATCGCGGTGACTCCGAAGATCGCGGTCTCGATGCCCTGCAGCGCCCAGAAGTGGTCATTCGGGTGGTAGACCGCGTGCATGAAGCCCGGGGCGGCGTCCGCGCTGCCCTTCTCGACGTGACACGTGGTGCCCCCGCCGCCGTTCGGCTTGCACAGGTCCGTCAGGCGGTGTCCCTGCGGGTCGGTTGGATACTGGTCGATCACCCACGCCTTGCTCAGGTCGGGCCCGCGGCTCGGCATCTTCCAGGTCGTGCTGACCGGGTCGACAAGCCGCTGGCGCAGCCAGGTGTCGACGAAGATCCGCACGGCGAAGTAGCCCCCGAAGCCGACGACGAGGCTCGGCACGGCTCGCCGCCAGATCGCGCCGATCGCCAGACCCAGGCCGAGCGCGAACAGGGTGTAGGCGGCGACGACGGTGCCCTCGGAGTCGAAGTTGCTGTTCTGGACGCGCCCCTGGAGGTGCACGAACGGGGCGCGCCACCACGTGACCAGCAGCGTGAGCGCGATCGCGATCAGCAGGGCGGTCCCGACGGCCAGCCCGAGCTTGCCGGCGACCCAGCGCGTGCGCGTGATCGACTGCGTCCAGTCGAGCCGATAGGTCCCGTTCTCGAACTGGGAGACGAACGACGCCGCGATCAGCACGCCGACGACGCCGGGCAGCAGCGTCACCCAGTCGATCAGCCCGCCGATGGCGTTGAAGCGCCCGATGAACGCGGCGATCGCGTTGTCGCAGCCGGCGACCTCGGGGCTCGTGCAGGCCGCGAGCCCGCCGTCGTGGTACGCGGAAGCGATCGTGAGCCCTGTCGGGATCAACAGGGCCGCGAGCACGGCGAGCATCGCGGCGGCGATCAGGGTCTCGGTGCGCTGCTGGCGCCAACCGAGCCAGATCATCGTGCCACCGCCTCGTAGTCGTCGGCGACCCGCAGGCTGTCGTAGCCGAGATAGGCGAGCACGATCTCCTCCAGGTCGACGCCGTGGATCTCCCACGCGGAGTCGTACACGTGCCCGTTCGCCCGCACGAGCAGCGACGTCTGTCGCGGTGTGTGCGACTCGTGGATCACGTCGTGCACCCGGGCGACCGTGGCGGCGTCGCTGCGCGGCCCGGTGAGCAGCCGGTGGCTCGCGACGATGTCCTCGATCGCGCCGGCCAGGACGGTGCGCGCGCGGGACAGGATGATCAGGTGGTCGCAGACGCGCTCGAGGTCGGCCACGATGTGCGACGACAGGATCACCGTGACGCCGGTCTCGCTGACGGCCTCCATCACGGTGGCGAGGAAGTCGCGCCGCGCGAGCGGGTCGAGCGCCGCGACTGGTTCGTCGAGCAGGAGCAGCTCGGGCCGCTTCGCAAGCGCGAGCGTCAGCGCCACCTGCGCCTGCTGCCCGCCGGACAGCTTGCCGACCTTGTGGTCGAACGCGAGGCCGAGCGCGTCGATCCGGCGGCTCGCGAGCTCGTCGTCCCAGGTCGGATTCAACTTCCTGCCGAGCGTCAGCATCTCCGCGATCGTGAAGCCGCGGTGCAGGGGATGGTCCTGCGCGACGAAGCCGACTCGCGGGAGCAGCTCGCCCGCGTCCGTCGTGGGAGGGCGCCCGAGCACTTCCAGGCCGCCGGCGGTCGGCGCGATCAAGCCGATCGCGAGCTGTAGGAGCGTCGTCTTGCCCGCTCCGTTCGGGCCGACGAGCGCGGTCACGGTCCCGGCCGGCACTTCGAGCGTGCAGTCGGACAGCGCCCAGTCGTGGCCGTAGCGCTTACCGAGCCCGGAAGCCTGCAGCGCGACGCTCATGCGACCCTCGAGATGGTCGGCCGCAGCGTGTTGGCGAACAGCGCGGTGATGCTCTCGTCGTCCAGGCCCGCCTTCCGCGCGCTCTCGACCCAGCGCTTGAGCGATGCACGCAGCTCCTTGACGTCCGCCGGCGGGACGGGAGCGGCCTGCTCGGCGACGAACGTGCCAACGCCACGCTTGCCCTCGGTGACGCCCTCGATGTCGAGCTCGCGGTAGGCCCGCAGCACGGTGTTCGGGTTGATCGCGAGGCTGGCGACCACCTCCTTGACCGTCGGCAACTGGTCGCCCGGGAGAAGGATGCCGAGGCGGACGGCCTGGGTGACCTGCTGGACGATCTGCTTGTAGGTCGGGATGCCCGAGCGTGTCTCTAAGTGGAAGTCGATCATTTCCCTGTTTATCTAGTTACCTAGCTATTTGACGATAACCCGACTCGGGGGCTCTGTCAAGCGGGCCGATCAGGGCGGGAGCGCTACTCGGCCGCGACGGGGATCCCGGTCGCGCGCACCGGTCGCGCGTCGCGGCGTGGCGGCCGCTCGCCGAGCTTGACCACCACCACGCCGGCGAGGACGAACGCGCCGCCGACGAGCTGCAGCGTGCCCGGGAGCTGGTCGAGCAGCAGCCACGCGAACCCGACCGCGGCGACGACCTCGAGCAGCGCCACGAAGGAAGCCAGCCGCGAGCCGAGCCGCCGGCTCGCCGCGATGCCGGTCGTGTAGGCGAGTGCCGCGGTGATCACGCCGAGGCCGACGAACGGCAGCCACCAGGGAACCGCCTCCCCGGCGTACGTCGGCGCGGCGGTCGTCGCGCGCATCGGCAGGACGCTGACGGCGCCGAGTACGCCCAAGCCGATCGCGCCCACCGCGAGGCCGCCGCCGGCCAGGGCGAGCGGCGGCACGCCGCTGCGGGTGTCGGCGGACATGACGAAGTACGTCGCGGCTCCGAGCATCGCCGCGAGCGCCCAGAGCACGCCGCCCAGCGCCAGGTCGGCGCCCGACAGCAGATCGAGGACGAGCACGAGCCCGACGGTGGCGATGCCCGCGCCCACGAGCGTGAGCGGACGGGGACGCTCCCGGTGGCGCAGCCACAGCCACACGACGACCGCGGCGGGCGCGGTGTACTCGATCAGCAGCGCCGGGGCGACGTCCATCGCCGCGACGGCCGAGAAGAACGCGAACTGCGTGCCGGCCACCGGCACCGCGCCGTACAGCAGGAGCGTGCGCAGGTTGCTCCGCAGGAGACCCCATCGTCCGCGCAGTGCCCGCACCGTGAGCGGGGCGACGGCGAGCGCACCGATGGCGATCCGGGCGAGCACGACGGCGCCGGGGCTCCAGCCGACATCGATCAGCCCGCGGGCCAAAGAGCCCGACAGCGCGAACGACACCGCCGAGACGACCGCGAGGAGCAGTCCGGCTCGCATGGCCACGCGGTTGTCATTGGTCATAGGCGCCATGGGCGATGACGATAGCGCGGTAAGCTGTGAACGTGCTGTTTGCCCATGACACCGTCGCGTCGCTGCGGTCAGCCGTCGACCTGGTCAACAGCGGCGAGGAGCCCGACACGCTCACGACCGTCGCGCAGCTCGACGCCTGGTACACCGAGCACGGCTATACCGGCAGGCACGACGGCGACGAGGCGGAGCTCGCGGCGCTGCGCGCCCTGCGGCCCGCCCTGCGCGAGCTGCTCACCACGGATCGGGACCGAGCTGCCGAGCTGGTCAACGCGATGCTCGCCGAGGCCGATGCGCTCCCGCGGCTCGTGCGCCACGACGGGCTCGACTGGCACATCCACGCCACGCCCGCGGACGCGCCGCTCGATCGCCGCGTCGTCGTCGAGACCGCGATGGCGATGGTCGACGTCATCCGCGCCGACGAGCTCTCCCGCCTGTCCGTGTGCGCCGACGACCGCTGCAACGGCCTCGTGCTCGACCTGTCCCGCAACCGGTCGCGACGCTTCTGCACGACGACGTGCGCGAACCGCAACGCGGTCGCGGCGTACCGCGCCCGCAGCCGCCGCAAGGCCTGACGGAGCTCAGCGGCGCGCTCGGACGGTGTAGCGCCGGAGGTTCGGGTCGCGTGCGACTTGACGGCGGGTGAAGACGATCGGGACCCACTTGCGCCTCGAGAAAAGGCTGGTCTGGTCACCGGAGTGGCGCGAACGCGGATTCTCGGACTGCGAGTACGTCAGGATCGTCGTGCCTTTGGGACCGCGACGGGTGAGCTCGACCTGCATGACGATGCTCGATCCCTCGACGACCTGGCCGTAGCGCACCGGCAGCCCCTGGGTCGTGCTCGCGGCCTTGGGATCGACGACCGCCTCGATGTCCTGGTAGCAGCCGCTCGAGCAGCCGTGAATCGGCACCTTGCGGCCGTGCCGGAGCGCGTACTGGGCCTGCCGCATCGTCGCGTCGAGCGGCAGGTTGTGGTCGCGCAGGCTCTTCACCGCCGCGCCGATCGCGGTGACGTTGTCGTCGCTGGTGGCCAGCCGGTTCGGGGTGGTCAGCGGTTGCTTGGGGTCGAACGGATCGGAGAAGGCGGTGCCGGACAGTTGCCACCAGACGCCGAACAGCCACGCGCCTTTGCTGTCCAGACGTGCGGTGGCATCCCAGTTGCGGAACACCGGGCAGGCTGCGCGGACGTCGACCGGTTGCCCGTCCACGGTGACGGTCGGGTGCGCGTCGCAGAGGGCGGCGAGCTGGTCGGCGAGCAACCGGCCTGCTTCGCTGTCGTCGCGCTGCCAGAGCGTGCGCAGGCGGGAGAGCGTGTACTTGCGGCCCGGCAGGCCGTCCTTGCCCGCCAGCCGGTTCGCGATGGTCCGCAGCCCGTAGCGGGTGCGCAGGCCGAGCTGGGTGCCCTCGGTACCGATGATCGGCGAGAAGCCGGTGAGCGGGTGCTTCGGGTTCGTCAGCCAGTAGGAGTCGTTGGAGTTCTGGACGTAGTCGCGGCGCTTGAGGATCGGCAGGTGGCGGGGCGCGAGGATGCCGCGCTCGACGGCGCCGCGCTCGTTCGCCCAGCCGCACTCGGGCCGCGACCCGTCGAGCGTCACGACGCCGGCGGCCTGGTAGATGATCTGCGGCAGCCCTGCCGGGATGCAGCTGTTGATCTTCTGGCGCGAGACGGCCGGCACCGCGGAGTTGTCCTGGTAGAGGGCCCGGCCGCGTGAGTCGGCGGCGATCGTGTTGACCCACGGGACGCCCTGATCGCGCGACTGCGCGCGCACGAGGTCGTCGACCGACCGGGCGCGGTCGATGTCGAACCAGACGTTGACGAGACGAATGTTGCGGGCGTTGACGTCGCCGAGCGCGTAGGCGGTCGACGAGTCCCAGGCGTAGCCGGCGTCCGACACGTTCACGATCGGGCCGAAGCGCGAGTACCAGAAGGTGTGGCTGCGAGTCTCGAGGCCGCCGCCCGGCTTGCGCGCCCGGACCCGCACCGTCCGGCTAGTCATGGCCTCCGTCTTGCCGCCGTAGACGTACGCGCGCGGGTTGCCGGACGCGAGCTGGAGCCGGAACGGGGTGAAGCGCCAGGCGGTGGACACCGTGTGCGACCAGGCGACGTGGTCGTTGAAGCCGATGTTGACGACCGGGATCCCATGCAGGCTCGCGCCCTGCACGTTGAGCTTGCCGGGCAGGGTCAGCTGGAACTGATAGAAGCGCTCGGAGCCGATCCACGGGAAGTGCGGATTGGCGAGCAGCATGCCGTTGCCGCTCACGGTTGACCGACTCCCGAGCCCGACCGCATTCGAGCCGATCGGCTGTTGACGCAGCTCACGCCAGTAGCGAGCCGCAGCAGCGGGCGAGACGGACGCGGCGCGCGCGGGCGCTGCGCCCTCGGGCGGCTGGGTCGCGACCATGTCGCCGACGAACTGCCCACCGCTCGCGATCAACCCCAGCTGGTAGTAGCGGCGCCAGAGGTCGAGCGCCGTGATCGGTCGCACCCAGGCCTTTCCGCGGCAGCGCGGATCGGGCAGCCGCGCCACGCCGCGCGAGCGCAGGTAGGCGTTGTAGCCGGCCGCATAGCCACGTACGAGCTTTCGCACCTGCGGCTTCGGCCCGCGTGGCGCGCGCTGCGCGACCAACCGCTCGACCACGCGCCGGTCGTGGATCTGCTGCCAGAAGAAGTCGGAGTCGATGTTGCGGTCGGACACCTTGGCCGACGCCACGGTCACCCCGTCAGGCCCGAAGAAACGCGAGCGCTGGGCGCGCACGGTCACCATCTCGTTCGCGAGCGTGCAGAGGTTGTCCTCCGCATAGGCGTAGCCGGCCCCAAAGCCGAGATCGCCCCAGCTGTGCGCACGCACGTGCGGGATGCCGTAGCCGGTCCTGCTGATCTGGGCGTGATAGGCGTCGGCAGGCGCAGCGAGCACCCCAACGCCCGAGGCGACGAGCAGGACGAGCAGCGCGCGGCGCATCGGCAGACCGTACATCCCGGCGAGCCTCGCCATCAAGCACACTTCCTCAGTCAGCCCACCACCATGGGATCCGACGATCCGCGAGTTGGTTCGGGCCGCGTCAGTGCTTCTCGTTCTCGTTCTCGTCTCCGAGCTCGCTCGCGACGCAGACGACCGCGCCGACGACAGCGGTGGCGACGATCAGCACGATCAACAGCGTGCCCTCGAGGTCGAGGATCCACTTGAAGAGGGCGCGCGCCAGCCACGCGCCGGCGACTGCGCCGAAGAAGCCGGCGCCGATGGTGCGAGCTGCCATGCGCCCACCATCGACGTTGCCCGCGGCCGCGGCAATCCGCCGTCGGTCTATCCGGTCTCCGACTTTCGGTGGGCGCCGCGAACCCCTCACACGGTTCGCAACGCCACGGCCGGCGGCATCCGGGACGCTCGGATCGCCGGCATCAGGCCGGCGAGCGCGCCGATCAGGATTGCCGAGGCGATGCCGCCCGACCAGGCCTCGGCGGGGATCACGATTGCCCAGTGCTTCGAGCTTGCGTAGACGGCCGTCGCCGCGATCCCGGCCAGCACGCCCACCACGCCGCCGAGGACGGCGAGCAGGATCGACTCGGCGAGGAACTGGGTTCGGATCTGGCTCTTGGTCGCGCCCAAGGCGCGACGGAGGCCGATCTCCGAGCGGCGCTCGAGCACCGAGATGATCATGATGTTCGCGACGCCGACGGCGCCCACGATCAGCGCGACCACCCCGAGCCCGAGGAAGAGGCTGTCGAACGCTCCCGCCGCGGCGGCGCGCGCGGTGAGCACGTCCGAGGGCTGGCTGACGTTCACCTCGTTGGGCGCCTGCGGGTTGGCGCTCCGCGCGAGCAGCGACTGCACCGCCGCCTCGCGCCCTGTGGCGGCGCGCACGTAGATCGAGCTCGCCGGGCCGGCCTTCCGCTCCCCGCCCACCAGGGCGACGTAGCCGAGGTAGCGCTGGGCGGCCGGGTAGCCGATCAGGACGCTGGTGTCGACGTCGGGCGCGAGCGGCGAGGGCTGCAGGATCCCCGCGACGTCGAACCACTGGTCCCCCAGCCAGACCCGTCGCTCCGGGTCGACGCGGTCGATCCCCAGCTGCTCGGCGGCCGCCGAGCCGAGCACCACGACGGGCTCGCGGGCGGTGCCGGCGTTGAGCCAGGTGCCGCGTGCCACGCCGGTGCTCAGCACGGGCAGGAGGTTCAGGCTGGTGGCCCGCACCTGGAGGCCGCCCGTGTTGCCCGCCGGGATCATCGGGTTCCGGTAGACGTACTCGTGCTTGATCAGCGCCGTATCCGCCGGCCGCTGGACGTGGTCCAGGAGCGTCATCCGCGCCGGCGCCTCGAGCGGCAGGCTCGCGTCCTCCCCGGTGATGCTCTGGCCGGCCTCGACGGTCAGCAGATTCGTGCCGAGCCGGTCGATCTCCGCCAGCAGCCCGGCCTGCGAGGAGGAGGACAGCCCGAGGATCGCCACGATCGCCGCGGTCCCGATCGCGATCCCGAGCGCGGACAGCGCGGCGCGCAGCGGCCGGGCGCGCAGGCCGACGCTCGCCACCCGCAGCGAGTCGTTCAGGCGCAATCTGAGACCACCCGTCCGTCGAGCATCCGGATCTGCCGCGGCAGCTGATCGGCGAGGCCGGCGTCGTGGGTGATCAGGACGATCGTCGCGCCGTCGGCGTTGAGCTCGTGGATCAGCTGCATGATCGATGCGCCGTTGGTGCTGTCGAGGTTGCCGGTCGGCTCGTCCGCGAGCACGATCGCCGGGCGCCCGACGAGGGCGCGCGCGATCGCGACCCGCTGCCGCTCACCGCCGGAGAGGTTGGTGGGCTTGAAGGTCGCGCGGTGCGCGAGGCCGACCCGCTCGAGCGCATCGTCCGCGCGGCGGCGCCGCTCGGCGGCCGCGACCCCGGCGTAGAGCATCCCGTCGGCGACGTTCTCCCGTACCGTGGCGTGCTCGGCGAGGAAGAACTGCTGGAACACGAACCCGATCCCGCGAGCGCGCAGCCGCGACAGCTCGCGGTCGTCCAGCTGCGCCGCGTCGACCCCGTCGATCCGGAGCACGCCGCCGCTGGGCCGCTCCAGCGTCCCCATGACGTGCAGCAGCGTGGACTTGCCCGACCCGGACGGCCCGACGATCGCCACCAGCTCGCCCCGCCGGACCGAGAACGACACGCCGTCGAGGGCCACCACCGGCGGCTGCTCGCCGTAGACCTTCGTCACGCCGTCCAGCTCCAGGACCGGTTCGCCGCTCACGACGACGGCACCACCACGTGCTCGCCCGGACGCAGCGCGCCCTCGACCTCGACGCGCCCGTGCGCGTCGTCGAAGAGGCCCGCCCGCACCGCCACCAGCTCGCGTCGTCCGCCGGCCCGGACCAGCTCGACCGCGAGCCCGCCGCCGGCCTTCCCGACCAGCGCGGTCACCGGGACGCTCAGGGCGTGATCCACGCCCTCGGTCATGACGTCCACCTGGACCGGCGCGCTCTCGAGCCCGCGGACCGCGCGCGGGTCGTCGAGGCTGACGAACGCGGGGACGGTCGCCGCCGCGGGGGCGTCGGCGTCCTTGCCCTGCGGGGCCTGGGCGACCCGCCCGAGCCGCGCCACCCTCCCCTCCACGGACGTGTTCCCGGGGAGCGTGACCTCGGTCCGGTCGCCCTCCTTCACCTCGCCCTGCTGCGATGCGTCGAGGTCCACCCGCACGTGCAGCGCGTCGGCGGTGGCCTGCGCGAGCTGGGCACCCGGCCGGGCGGCTCCTCCGAGCTCGCCGGCCAGCTTGGCGATCCGCACCGGCCGCGGGAGGAACACGGCGTCGCCCAGCTCGAGCCTGCCGGTCGCGTCGAGCCCCCTGCGGCGCTGGAGCCGCTCGAGCGCGGCCTTCGTCCGGCCGGTGAAGCTCCTGCCGGCCAGGCGGAGGTTGTGGTTGAGCTGCCGGACGTCGCGCCCCGCATCGCCTTCGTGCAGGTCGCGATAGGCCGGCATCGCGCCGCACAGCAGCAGCACCGGGCGGTCGTCCACCCGGTAGAGCACGCCGCGGCAGCCGACCTTGGCGCCGACCTCGGGCAGCGCCGTGTACGTCCCGCGGGCCTGGTTGATGACGGAGTACGGCGAGCCATCCGGTCGTGCCCGGTAGCTCAGCGTCCCGTTCAGGGACACGACCGCCGAGAGCGGTCCTTGCTCCACCGTCGCCGTGCTCGCCGGCCCCGTCGCCGCCGGGCTCGCCTTGGTCCCGCCGCAGCCGGCCGTCGCGGCCAGGGCGACCAGCACCGCGATCATCCGCCTCACTTCTTATCCCTCAACGCCGCTTGCAGGGCGACGCGGCACTTGTCCATCGCCGGGGCGAACACCGGGTCGGTCCGAGGGGACCGATTGCCCAGGGACGGGATCTTCGTGGTGTCGACGAGCGGCTCACCGTTGGCGGGATCGGGGAAGTCCTTGACGCCGTGGTCGCGCATGCACTGGGCGAACTCGAGCGCCGTCGACTGCTGCTTGGGGGTCCGCTTCGAGCTCAGCGTGCCCGGCGGCTGCAGGTCCTTGCAGGCCGTGGTCGCCCGCTGCCACACCGCGGGGCTCACGCTGACCCCGTATTGGTAATCGCCCTTCGCGTCCGGGTCGGGGAAGTCGGCGACGCCGTGCGCCCGGATGCACTCGGAGAACTTCACCGCCTTGTCGCGCGCGCTGGCGTTCTTGGGACTGGCGGTGGCGGAGGTGTGGGCCGTGTCGTTCGAGCCGCAGCCCGCGGCGATCAGTGCGACGAAGGCGAGGGCGGTCAGCTTTTTCACTGCTGCATCCTTGGATCGTGGGTGGGGTCGGCGTAGACGGGAGGGCAGCCGCGCTGGGCGGCGTCCGGGCGCAGCTCGTAGTGCCAGGGCTCGTTGCCGTAGACCCGGCAGAGGCCGTACGCGGCGCCGTGCTCGGACAGCCACCTCGCTCCGGACGAGCCGAGGTCGATCGCCTTCCCCTCCACGTGCGCGGAGATCCGCGGGGTGGCGACCCAGCGGGCAGCCTCCGCTTCCGAGCCGTACTTGGAGACCGCCTGCTGGAGCAGCTGCTCCTGGTACACCGGGGAGCGCCAGCCGCTGTCGACGGTGAACCGGACGCCGGCGCCCGCGGCCTCGGTCGCCGCCCGCCGCAGCGCGGCGCGCAGATCGGCGTCGAGCCGGGCGACGCCCGGGATCTCGTTGTCGAAGACCGTCGTGCCGCTGGGGACCGCACCGCCGGCGATGCCGAGGCGACCCGCCGGGGTCGCCGTCGGGGCTGCGGTGTCCGTGGAGGACGAGGAGGCCGGCCGCTCACAGCTGAGAGCGGCGATCACCCCGAAGACGATGAGCAGGACGGCGACGCGCATGGCGCCATTGAAGGCAGCGCCCTGTTGCCGGCGCGTATGCGGCTTTCGATACGCGGGCGATATCCGCCGGCTCGTAGCATCGAAGCGTGCGCGTGCTGCTCGTTGAGGACGAGCCCCTGATGGCGGACGCGATCCGTGACGGCCTCCGCCTGGAGGCGATCGCGGCAGACATCGCCGGTGACGGTGACGCCGCCCTGGAGCTGCTGAGCGTCAACGCCTACGACATCGCCGTCCTCGACCGCGACATCCCCGGGCCCACCGGCGACGAGATCGCCCGGAGCATCGTCGCCTCCGGCAGCGGCATGCCGATCCTCATGCTCACCGCCGCCGACCGGCTCGACGACAAGGCCACCGGGTTCGGGCTCGGCGCCGACGACTACCTCACCAAGCCGTTCGAGCTCCAGGAGCTCGTGCTCCGCCTCAGGGCGCTCGACCGCCGCCGCGCCCACAGCCGGCCGCCGGTGCTCGAGATCGCGGGGCTGCGGCTCGATCCGTTCCGGCGCGAGGTCTACCGCGACGGCCGCTACGTCGCGCTCACCCGCAAGCAGTTCGCCGTGCTCGAGGTGCTCGTGTCCGCCGAGGGCGGAGTCGTCAGCGCCGAGGAGCTCCTCAAGCGCGCGTGGGACGAGAACGCGGACCCGTTCACCAACGCCGTCCGCATCACGGTCTCGGCACTGCGCAAACGGCTCGGCGAGCCGTGGATCATCGCCACCGTGGCCGGCGCCGGCTACCGCATCGACGCATGAGCGCTCGCCTCAAGCTCACGCTCAGCTACGCCGGCTTCCTCATGGTCGCCGGCGTCCTGCTGCTCACCGCGGTGTGGGTGTTCCTGCTGCGAGGCGTGCCCGCCAGCAGGCTCGTTCCCAGGCTCTCCGACTTCCCGCTCGCGCTCGACCCGCACAACTTCGGCCCCACCGCCTTCGGCGCGGCGGCGGTCCTCTCGCTGGCGTGCCTGTTGCTGTTCGGCCTCGTGGGCGGCTGGATCCTCGCGGGCCGCATGCTCGCGCCGCTGACGCGCATCACCGCCGCCACCCGCACGGCGGCACGCGGATCGCTCTCCCACCGGATCGAGCTCAAGGGGCGGAACGATGAATTCCGCGAGCTCGCCGACGCGTTCGACACCATGCTCGCGCAACTCGAAGCCCACGTCGCCGAACAGGAGCGCTTCGCGGCGAACGCCTCCCACGAGCTGCGCACCCCGCTGGCGATCACGCAGACGCTGCTCGACGTGGCCGCCGAGGATCCGGAGCGCGACAACGGCGAGCTCATCGAGCGCCTCCATTTCGTCAACACCCGGGCGATCGACCTCACCGAGGCGCTGCTCCTGCTCAGCCGCGCCGACCAGCGGTCCTTCGTCCGGGAACCCGTCGACCTGTCGCTGATCGCGGAGGAGGCGACCGAGACGCTCCTCCCCTTCGCGGAGGAACGCGACATCACGATCGAGACCTCCGGCGACGCGACCCCCGCGATCGGCTCGCCCGCGCTGCTGCTGCAGATGGCGACGAACCTCGTGCACAACGCGATCGTCCACAACCTGCCCGGCCAGGGCACGGTGTGGGTCACGGCCAGCGCTCAGCCGGAGCGTGTGCGGCTCAGCGTCGAGAACACGGGCGAGAAGCTCAGCCCGCAGCTGGTCGCCACGCTCGGCGAGCCGTTCCAGCGCGGCACGCAGCGGATCCGCACCGAGCACGCCGGCGTCGGGCTCGGCCTGGCGATCGTCAGCAGCATCGCCCAGGCGCACGACGGCAGCCTCACCCTGGCGGCCCGGGACGGCGGCGGGCTCGTCGTCACGGTCGAGCTCCCCCGGCGCGCATGAACCTCGAGGCGCTGTGGCACGACCTGGAGTGCGGCGCGTACAGCGAGGACCTGCCGCTGTGGCGGGCGCTGGCCGGCGAGGCCGGCGGGGCGGTCCTCGACGTCGGCGCGGGGACCGGTCGCGTCACACTCGATCTCGCCGCCGGTGGGACGGAGGTCGTCGCGCTGGACGCTGACGCGGCGTTGCTGCGGGCGCTGGAGCATCGCGCCGCGGGGTTGCCGGTCGAGACCGTCGTCGCCGATGCGCGCGAGTTCGCCCTGGGCCGCCGCTTCTCGCTCGTGCTCGTGCCGATGCAGACCCTGCAGCTGCTCGGCGGAGCGGGCGGCCGCGCGGCGTTCCTGCGCCGTGCGCTGGGGCACCTCGAGCCCGGCGGGTTGCTGGCGGCGGCGCTGGCCGACGCGCTGGACTGCTTCGACGAGGAGCACGACGCGCCGCCGCCCGCCGACGCTCTCGAGTTCGGTGGCGTGCGCTACGCCAGCCAGCTGCTCGCGGTGGTGGACGAGGGCGACCGCGCCGCGCTCCACCGTCGCCGCGAGATCGCCGGGCCCGGTGACGAGCACCAGGCGCAGGACGTCGTGGTGCGACTCGACCGGGTCTCAGCGCAGGATGTCGCGGCAGAAGGGCGCGAGGCCGGCTTCCTCGAGGAGCCCGAGCGGTTCGTGCCCCAGACCGAGCAGTACCTCGGATCGACGGTGGTCGTGCTGCGCGCACCGTGAGCGCGTCAGACGCCGCGCTCGACCTCGATGTGGTGGTCGTCCGCGGCGGCGGTGAACGCCGCGTAGTCGGCGTCGTTCTGGTCGGCGTAGGCGACGGCGAAGCGCTCGAGCGCCCCGTCGAAGGTGTCGTCGTCGCCGAGGTAGCCGAGGATCTTCGCGGCGTTGCCGGTGCGCGCGTGAGCGCGCGCCAGGGTCGCCCCGCAGAGCCGGCCGTAGTTCGCCAGGCGCTCCGGCGTCATCGTCTCGACGGCGGCGGAGCCCTTCATGTCGCGCAGCTGGCGGACGTAGAACTCGTGCTTGCGCTCACCGGCGCCGGTGATCCATCCGAGGAACGCGTCGCTCGCGGACTGCATGAGCCGCTGGCCGTGCACGACGCGCTCGCCTTGGTGCTTGTACTCGCTGGCGCCGGCATACGGGGCGAGCACCGACGTGCCGGCCTGCTTGAGCTGCAGGAACAGCGGGTCGTCCTCGCGGTCGCCCATCAGGAGGACCATCAACGCCTCGGTGCCGACCGAGCCGACGCCGACGACCTTGCGCGCGAAATCCACGTAGTGGTAGTGGTCGAGCACGAGGCGCCGATCGGGGTCCAGCGAGCGCGAGTAGTCGATCAGCCCCTGCCGGATGACCTGCTCGAAGGCGGGGCCCTGCGCCTCGGGCGGGCGCACGATGAGCGGCGGCTGCTGCTTGATCCGGTAGGTGCCGTCGACGCGCTCGGCGAACTTCGACAACGAGCCGAGGCTGGTCCGCGTCTGCGCCTTGGCCAGGAGCTTGCGAGCGGACTTGCGGTCGGCCTTCTTGACCTTGGGGCCGAACTCGGTGAGCAGCGTGTCGGCGTCGAAGCGCGCGTACCAGACATCGAGGAAGCGCATCGTGGCTGCCGTGGCGATCGTCGTCCGGTAGGTGGCGGCGGTGGTGCGCGCCGCCGCCCGCTGCTCCCTGCGGCGGTGGCCGTTGTCGCGGGCGGCGACGACGAAGCTCGCCACGAGCCGCTTGACGTCCCACTCGAACGGCGCCGGCAGCGTCTCGTCGAAGTCGTTGAGATCGAAGACGGGCCGGCGATCGGGCGCCGCGAAGAGGCCGAAGTTCGACAGGTGGGCGTCGCCGCAGCACTGCACGCGCAGCCCCGTTGCCGGACTGCGCGACAGGTCGGACGCCATGATCGCCGCGGTCCCGCGATAGAAGGTGAACGGCGAGACGATCATCCGCCCGTGCCGGATCGGTACGAGCTCGGGCACGCGCGACGCGTCCTGCTTCTCGATGATGCCGACCGGGTCCGGCCGGCTGTCGGGCGCGGCCCACTCGCCGTGCGCCTCGAGCGGGACCGACTCGCGCTCGGCGCGCCCTTCGGCCATGCGCTCCTCGATCCCCTTCGGGAGGTCGAGCACGCCGCGCCCGGCTTTCTTGTTCTTCGACGCCGGCATAGCGCTCAGCCGAGCGCCGCCGCTTCGACGGCGGCGGAGGGTTCGATGTCCGGGAGGCGGATCATGCGGAACGCGTTGAAGAGCCCGAGGAGCGCCGCGAGGAGCGGCACGAGCAGTGCGATCTGAAGTGCGAGGTCGCTCGCGTCGTCGTTGATCTTCAGGACCGCGTCCTGGACGGCCGGGGGCTCGTCGACGAGAAGTTCCTCGAGCTGCGTGTTGCTCACCACCTGCGCATCATCCTCCAACGTCTGCGCGATCTGCTGCTGCTGGTCGGAGGGAATCACGGGGCTCGCGTTCGACATGTTGGTGAACGCCAGCGAGAGCGTCGCGAGCAGGACGCCGCCGGCCACCGCCAGGCCGAACGACAGCCCGAACGACCCCGCCGCCGAGTTGACCCCGGCGGCCTCGCTGATGCGGTCGTCGTCGATCGGGGCGAGCGTGTAGTTGTTGAGCTGCGACACCAGCAGTCCGAGGCCGGCTCCCGCGATCACCAGCGGGACGAAGAGGGTCCAGCCGGAGTCGGCGTCGGGCACGATCGGCACGATCAGCCCGATGCCCACCGCGCTGAGGACGAACCCGGCCCGGATGATCTTGGCCGGGCGGCGGTTCCCTGCCTTGCGTCCCGCGAGGATCGCGACCGCGAACATCGTCAGCGAGAGCGGTGCGATCGAGAGGCCCGTCTCCAGGGCGTCGTACTCGAGCTTGACCTGCAGGAAGATCGGCAGCGCGATCATCGCCCCGCCGAGCGTGACGTTCTGCAGCAGCTGCCCGGAGATCCCGACCTTGAAGGCCGGGAGCTGGAACAGGTCCGGATCGAGCAGGGTCACCTTGCCCTCGCGATGGCGCCGGACGAGCCAGCGGGCGAGCGCCCACAGCGCGACGGCCCCGATCGCGATCAGCAGCCCGACGTACTCACCGCCCTCCTGCCAGACGAGGATGCCCAGCACCACGCCGCCCATCCCCACCACGGACAGGCCAGCGCCGACGACGTCAGCGTGCCGGTCCCCGGTGTAGGGCACGTCCTTGAGGAGCCCGATCTGGGACAGCACCACCGCGATCACGACGGCCTCCAGCAGGAAGCCGACGCGCCAGGACAGATAGGTCGTGACGAAGCCGCCCAGCAGCGGCCCGACGGCGGCGGCGATCGCCGCCGCCGCGCCGACCAGCGCATAGGTCTTCTTCTGCGCGGGTCCCTCGAAGTTGCCGTGGATGAGCGACTGCATCGCGGGCAGCAGCAGCGAGGCGCCGAGCCCGCCGATGATCGCCCAGAAGATGATGATCGCCGTCAGGTCCTGGGCGACGGTCATCGCGATCGCGCCGGTCGCGTAGCCCAGCAGACCGAGCACGAACGCCCGCTTGCGGCCGAACAGATCGCCAACCTTGCTGCTGATCAGGATGAACGCGGCGGAGACCAGCGCCTCGAGGGCGATCGCGCTCTGGACCGAGCTGACGGTCGTGTCGAGGTCCTTGACCACCGCCGCGATCGACACGTTCATCAGCGACGTGTCGACGACCAGCACGAACATCGCCGCCGCCAGCACGAGCGACAGCCGCGAGCTGCCCGGTGTCTGGGTCACGCGTGCGAGTCTCCCCGCATCGCCCGGCGCGCCCAAGGGCGCGCCCACTACCTTCGCGCGGTGCGGACACCCCGCCATGGCTCGTGCTCGTGCGCGAGCCAGACCAGCTCGGGGTCGAGCGCGCGGATCCACAGCTGGCCCTCGGCGACGAGGACCGGTGTGATCGAGGTGGTGGCGCTCACAGCGTGGCCGGCAGGTCGAAGTGCTCGAACACCGCCTCGCCGAAGGTGACGATCTCGGTGACGACCCCGTCCCGCACCCGCAGGACGTCGAGCGCGAGCGGCTCGTACGCGGCGTCGCCCGGCTTGCGCACGTAGCCCGCGACCGCGGGCTGCCCGTTGGCGTGGGTGACCACGCAGCGCATGCTGCCGAAGGCCTCCGATCCGAACCCGCCGTCGACCCAGCCCTGGACGACCGTGCTGCGGCCGGTCCAGACTCCGGGCACCGGCGGCATCGAGAAGCGGACGTCCTCGTGCATGAGCGCGGCCAGGCCGTCGGCGTCGGCGCGCTCGCCGCACTCGACGTAGCGGGCGAGCAACTCCCGCTCGGCGGCGGTCGGCTCGGCGCCGGAGTGCCACGCCTCGCGGTCCTCGGGCAGGCGCTCCCGCAACCCGGCCCGCGCGCGCTGCAGCGCGGAGTTCACCGACGCTTCCGTCGTCTCGAGCAGGCGCGCGGTCTCCTTCGCCGAGCAGCCGAGGACGTCGCGCAGCACGAGCACGGCGCGCGGCAGCGGCGCGAGGTGCTGGATCGCGGCGATGAACGCCAGCTCGACGGTCTCCTTGGCGAGCGCCACGTCCTCCGGGCCCTCGCGCCAGTCGGGCAGCTGCTCGAGGAGCTCGTCGGGATACGGCTGCAGCCACGCGACCTCGCCGTCCGCGCTCGGCCGCCGCGGGCGCTTGTCGAGCGCGTCGAGGCAGGCGTTCGTGGCGATGCGGTACAGCCACGCGCGAACCGACGCGCGGCCCTCGTAGGTCTCGCGCCGGCGCCACGCGCGCAGGAACGCCTCCTGGACGAGGTCTTCGGCCTCCTCGAACGAGCCGAGGAGGCGGTAGCAGTGGACGTGCAGCTCGCGGCGGTGCAGCTCGACGCGGGCGCCGAAGGCCTGCTCGTCGAGCGGCCGGAGGTCATCGGTGATGGAGCTCATGATGCGTGTGACGGCGGAAGCGCCGAAAACTCATCGGCGCCCGCGCGCAGCTACGGCGCAGCTGAGTGCTCAGCCGGCCGCTTCCTCCTCCTCGACCGTGCGCTCCGCGGTCGGGACGACCTCGAGCCGCGCGTCGGGGATCGGCTTGCCGCTCTCGACGGAGAGGCCGTACGTGCCCGCTGCGAGCCGCTCCTCGGCACGCTCGAGCGCCGCGAGCTGCTCCTGGAAGGCCTGGGCGCGGCCGGCGTCGAACTCGTCCTGGTAGAGGTCCTCCGACCCTGTGTCGCCGGGCTCGGTGCGCTCGCCCTCGCCGTCTGGATCGGAGCCACTGAGGTTCGCGATCGACTGCTCGATGCGTTCCCGCTCGTCTGCGAGGAGTTGCCGTGCGCGGTCAGGTTCCATGCGCGCAGTATCGCGGGTCGTAGGCTGATCGGCCCGATGCGCGCCTTCGCCTCCGACAACTACGCGCCCGCGCTCCCCGAGGCGCTGGAAGCGATCGCCGCCGCGAACACCGGGCACGTCGTCTCGTACGGCGCCGATCCCGTGACGGCGCGGCTCGCGGAGCGGGTGCGCGAGCACTTCGGCGCCAACGCGCTCGGCTTCCCGGTCTTCAATGGGACGGCGGCGAACGTCGTCGGGCTGCGGGCGATGCTGCGGCCGTGGCAGGGCGTGGTCTGCGCGGAGAGCGCGCACCTCAACGTCGACGAGGGCGGCGCGCCCGAGGCGATGGCCGGCATCAAGCTCCTGACGACGCCCACGCCAGACGGGAAGCTCACGACCGAGCTCGTGGCGCGGTGGATGACGCGGATCGGGGACGAGCACGTCGTGCAGCCCGGGGTCGTCTCGATCACGCAGTCGACCGAGCTCGGCACGCTGTACACGGTCGAGGAGATGGCCGCCCTCGCCGACTACGCGCACGCGCACGGGATGCTGCTGCACGTCGACGGCGCGCGCCTCGCCAACGCCGCCGCGGCGCTCGACGTCGGCCTGGGCGACATCACGGCGGGCGTCGGGGCGGACGTCGTCAGCTTCGGCGGGACGAAGGTCGGGCTGCTCGCGGCCGAGCTGATCGTCGTCCTCGACCCGTCGCTGCCGGACGCGCTGCCCTACCTCCGCAAGCAGTCGATGCAGCTCGCGTCGAAGATGCGCTTCGTGTCGGCGCAGCTCGAAGTGCTGCTGGCGGACGACCTGTGGCGGCGCGCCGCGAGCCATGCCAACGCGATGGCGCGGCGGCTGGCGGACGCCGTCGGCGATCACGTGAACATCACCCGGGCCGTGCAGGCGAACTCCGTGTTCGCGATCCTCCCGCCCGAGGCGACCGCCGCGCTCCAAGCGGACTTCCCCTTCTACGTCTGGAACGAGCACACCGGCGAGGTCCGCTGGATGTTCGCGTGGGACACGACGGAGGCGGACGTCGACGCGTTCGCCGCCGCGATCGTGCGCGCCGCGGACGCTTAGCGACAGACGCGGCTCACTGCTGAGCCGCCTCGCTACGCTCGGAACCTGATGGCCGCGTCGATCGCTTCACCGGCCGAAGTTGTCGTGGCTGGCCACGTCTGCCTCGACGTGATCCCGGTCCTGTCCGGGCCGGCGAGCCTCGAGCCCGGCCGTCTGATGGAGATCGGACCGGCCGAGATGTCGACCGGCGGAGCCGTGCCGAACATCGGGCTGGCCCTGCACCGGTTGGGCGTCCCGGTGCGGCTCATGGGCAAGGTGGGCGACGACCTGTTCGGCAGCGCCGTGCTCGAGGCGCTGCGCGCGAGGGATCCCGAGCTCGCGGCCGGCATGGTCGTCGGCGCGGACGAGATCACCAGCTACTCGATCGTCATCAGCCCGCCCGGCGTGGACCGCTCCTTCCTCCACTGCTCCGGCGCCAACGACACCTTCACCGCGGACGACGTCCGCTACGACGAGCTCAAGTCGGCGCGCGTGTTCCACTTCGGCTATCCGCCGATCATGCGGGCGATGTACGCGGACGGCGGGAGCGAGCTGCGGCGGATGCTCGCGCGGGCGCGCAACGCCGGCCCGGCGATCTCGCTCGACATGTGCCGCCCGGATCCGGACGGCGAGGCCGGGCGGGTCGACTGGCCGCAGCTGCTGAAGGACACGCTCCCGCTGGTGGACCTCTTCGTGCCGAGCCTCGGGGAGCTGCTCTTCATGCTCGACCGCGATGTGTACGGGCGGCTCGAGAGCGGCGCCGACGTCGTCGACCTGGCCCTGCTGCGGCGGCTCGGCGACCAACTGCTCGGCATGGGGACCGCGGTCGTCGTCATCAAGCTCGGAGAGCAGGGCCTCTACGTCCGGACCTCGGACGCGGTGCAGGAGCTCTGCGATCGCCTGTCGCTGAGCGCCGAGGAGTGGCGCGATCGCGAGGTCGTGTCGCCGTGCTTCCGCGCGCGGCGCGTCGCCGGCACGACCGGCGCGGGCGACTGCACGATCGCGGGCCTCCTCGCCGCGCTCCTGCGCGGCGAAGGCCCGGTGCCGGCGGCGACCAGCGCCACGGCGGTCGGCGCCGCGAGCGTCGAGGCGCCCGACGCGACCAGCGGCGTCCCGCCGTGGCCCGAGCTCGCCGCCCGGATCCGCGCCGGCTGGGAGCGTCATCCCCTCACCCTCACCCGACCCGACAAGGAACCGGCATGAAATCGCTCGACGCGAAGCTCGCCAGCATCCACGCTGCACCGGGCAGCGCGCCCGACTTCATCCTCGCCGACGCCAAGGACGCCGACATGGCCGCGGGCCTCGCCGCGACCGGCGCCGATCCGGTCACCGGCCAGCCGCGATCGCTGGCCGACTACCGCGACCAGATGCGCGAGATCGTCCGCCAGGGGCTCGTCGACATCATGCTCATGAGCGCGAGCACGAGCGACGTCCTGACGATCCAGGAGCGGCTCTTCGACGAGTCGGCGGTCACGCCCGCCGTCCGCGCCAACGACACGACCGACATCCACGTCGTCGCGGGCGAGGCCTACACGCAGGCGCCGTCGCGGCCCTTCCGGACGCCGACGCTCGAACAGATCATGAGCGGCCTCGCCGAGCCGAACGGCGGCGAGCTCAGGCGCGGCGCCGAGCTCGGGCTCTACTCGATCACGCTCAACAACGACATCGCGTTCGACGTCGCCACGCTCGAGGCGTACAAGGACTTCCGGCTCGAGGCCGAGCGCAAGGGCTTCCGCCACTTCCTCGAGGTGTTCGACCCGAACGTCCCGGGGCCCCAGCGGCCGGAGGACATCGGGCGCTTCATCAACGACGTGATCGTCCGCACGCTCGCCGGCGTGCCGCTGGCGGGGCGCCCGATCTTCCTCAAGGTCCCGTACCACGGGCCGGAGGTGATGGAGGAGCTGGTCGCCTACGACCCGCACCTCGTGGCGGGCATCCTCGGCGGCTCCTCCGGCACCACCTACGACGCGTTCTTCCTGCTCGAGGACGCCCGCCGGCACGGGGCACGGGCGGCGCTGTTCGGGCGCAAGATCAACAACAGCGAGCATCAGCTGAGCTTCGTGCGCTGGCTGCGCGCGATCGCGGACGGCCAGGTCGATGCCGGCGAGGCCTGCCGCGGCTATCACGACGACCTGGCCAAGCTGGGGATCACGCCGCGCCGCCCCCTGGCCGACGACCTCCAGCTGACCGGCACCAGCGCCGCCTACGCGGGCGGCTAGATCGGCTGCTCGCGCGGCAGGATCACGAGGTCGCGGATCGTCACGTGCCGCGGGCGCGTGAGCATGTAGGCCGCGGCATCTGCCACGTCCTCGGAGCGGATCCCCTCCCCGCGCGCGACCTTGGCCTCGATCTCGGCAGGATCGGAGACGCCCCAGAGGTCGTTGAGCACGATGCCCGGGGCGATCGCGCCGATGCGGACGCCGGTGCCGATCAGCTGCCGGCGCATCGTGTGGACGAACGCCTGGAGCGCGTGCTTGGAGGCCGAGTAGACGGGCTCCCAGTGGATCGCCTGGTGGCCCGCCACGGAGCTCGTCACGAGGATGTCGCCCTCGCCGCGCTCGATCAGGTGCGGCAGGACGGCCCGGACCGTGCGGACGACGCCGTTCACGTTCGTGGTGAGCAGGCGGTCGAGCGCCTCGGGGTCGCTCTCCCACAGGTCGCCGCCGACGTAGACGCCCGCGTTCGCCACCAGGATGTCGATGCCGCCGTGCGTCTCGATCGTCCCGTCGATCAGGTGCGCGACGTCCTCGGCGCTGGTCACGTCCGCGACCACGCCGGTGCAGCCGAGCGCCGTCGCGGTCTCCTCGACGCCCTCGCGCGAGCGCGCGGCGATCACCACCGCCGCGCCGCGCCGCAGCAGCTCGTGCGCCACCGCGCGCCCGATCCCGGTGCTCGCGCCGGTGACGACCGCGACCTTCCCGTCCAGCTCAGGCATCGCCCGACTCCCCCGTTCTGGCGCGGGCGAGCGCCGCGCGCCGGTAGTGCTCGTCAGGCCGCGCGTCGATCCGGTCCGCCTCTGCGTCCGCCAGCGCGCTGACGCCGCCCACCGCGAACGCCCCGGCGAGCACCCGGCTCGCCTTCACGGCCATCGCCGTGATCTGCAGCACGTGCTCGGGCGTCGCGCCCAGCGCGAACAGGCCGTGGTTGCCGAGGTAGATGACCTTCGGCGGCTCGCCGTGCCGGGCCACGTGCGTCGCGAGCTCGTCGCGGACGCGGCGCGCCAGCGCCAGGCCCGGGTCGACGTAGGGCACGAACAGCGGCCGCCGCCCCAGGACCACGATCTGGTCCGGGAAGAGCGGCTCGGTGGCCAGCTTCTCGGCGTGCTCGGAGCACAGGAGCGCGAGGACGGGCACGGGATGGGTGTGGCCGACGGCCTGCGCGCCGCCGAGCTCGAGGCAGACCGCGTGCAGCATCGCCTCCACCGACGGGCGCCGGCCGGTGCGCGCCTCGACCGGCGCGAACGCCTTCGCCACGGCGGCGTCGTCGGCCGCGGGGTCGTCCAGCAGCGCCGTCAGCGGCGCCGTCTCCAGCTCGACGAAGTCGGCGTCCGTCACGGACGCCAGCGACGCGCCGCTGGCCTTCACGAGCATCGTCCCCTCGCCGGTGCGCAGCGACGTGTTGCCCTCCCCCAGGATCGCGAGATCGAGGGCGGGATCCCCGAGCGCCCGGGAGAGCGCCACGATCTGCTCGAGCTCAGCGGCCACTCACACTGCCGTGTAGCCGCCGTCGATGACGATGCTCTGGCCGATGATGTACGACGAGGCGTCGGAGCACAGGAAGACGACGAGGCCGTCGAGGTCGGGCGGCTCGCCCATCCGGCCGGCCGGGATCATCCCGCGCCACTGCTCGGCCAGCTCCGGGTTGGCCTCGGTGAACTGGCGGGTCATGTCGGACAGGAAGTAGCCGGGAGCGACCGCGTTGACGCGCACCCCGAGCTCGGCCCACTCGACGGCGAGCGACTTGGTCAGCTGGTCGACCGCTGCCTTGGAGGCGTTGTAGGAGGTCTGGTGCTGGGGCACGTTGACGACCCGGCCCGACATCGACGAGACGTTGACGATCGCGCCGCCGTGGCCGCCGTCGCGGCAGGCGCGGCCGAACGCCTGGCAGCAGAGGAACGTGCCGGTGAGGTTGATGTCGATCACGCGGCGCCACGACTGCGCGGTCACGTCCAGGCTGTCCTCCCAGACCGTGATGCCGGCGGCGTTGACCAGCAGCGCCGGGCTGCCGAGGGTCGCGGAGATGTGCGCGAAGGCCGCTGCCACGTCATCCGCCGAGGTCACGTCGGCGGTCGTGCCGACGCTCTCCACGCCGAGGTCGTCCGCGAGCGCCGCCGCAGTGGTTTCCACGTCGTCGAGCAGGTCGACGAGCCCGACATCGACGCCGTGACGCGCCAGCGCCCGCCCCATCGACAGGCCGAGGCCGCGCGCGCCCCCCGTGACCACCGCGACCCGCCCCGCCAGATCCTCGAACACGCTTCCCTCCCCTCGTTGGCCCTCGCATCATCCACGCTGGCTTCTCGGCGGGCGTGCTGGTAGAACCGGCAGGTGCCCGCAGCGCACGCGCAGGAGCGGCAGCAGCCCGCTGCCGACGTCGGGACACCGGTCAGCAGAGGCATGACCGCTGCCGTCGGCGCGCCCGGCCTCGGCCCCGCGCACCTGCTCGCACTGCAGCGTTCGATCGGGAACCACGCGGTCGGGCAGTTGCTGCAGCGGAAGGTGCGGGTGGACGGCGGAAAGAAGCGGGTCGACGAGGCGTACTACAAGACGGGCAAGGGCAAGTCGCTGGGGCTGAAGCGCCCGATCTCGAGCCTCATCGACGACCCCATGCGCCGCGTGTTCGAGGACGTCTCGGAGCTCGAGGACTTCGCGAACGGGTTCACCGACCACATCGGCGAGGTCGTGACCCAGGCGGGCGATCTGTTCTGGTTCCGGCTCCCGAAGGACAAGCTCACGGTGCTGGGCGAGTACCACGATTACAAGGACGGCAACGTCCAGGACGTCATCCGCGGGCTCCGCACGTCGCGCTTCATGTACGAGCCGTTCAACGAGATGACCGATACGAAGGCGCTGCCCGTCCCGTTCACGGGCACGCAGACGCGGCTCGAGCAGGCCAACAAGGACATCGGGATCTCGAAGTTCGCGGACCGCACGAAGTTCGACCCCGACCTCGAGAACATCACGATCAAGGCGTTGACCGGGGCCTCGATCGCCCGCAACGAGTTCTTCTCCCTCTCCGCGAAGGCCCGCGACGACGCGAACTGGAAGGCCCGCGCGAGCACGAGCGACTACTCCATGGGTGAGCGGGTCGCGCTGTACCTCTCGTTCGGCATCCACATCGCGGCCGACCTCTCCAAGCACGACTTCGGCCCGGTCAACTTCGTCGAGTCGCCGTATGTGAAGGCGGGCCGCCAGTTGAAGGACACGTACCTGAAGTACCAGGCGGAGCTCGACGCGTTCATGAAGGCCAAGGACGCCAGCCAGCTGATCGGCATCTACGAGCTGACGGAGGCCGGCGGCTTCGCGAACGAGGCCGCCATCAAGGCCTTCACGCTCGCCTTCCACGAGTACGGCTCGCTCTACATCAAGCAGCTCGGGACCGAGAGCGGGAGCGCGGACCTCGAGAAGCAGGGCGAGGACCTGCGGTCGAACCTCGGGGCCAAGCTGGACGACCTCAGCCCGGTCCGCGAGACGATGATGTGGCAGAAGATCCAGGGCGCGAAGGGCTATCTCCTCGTCGGCATGGGCGACGCCCACCGCACGGCCCTGGAGACGCGGCTCAACGCCGCAGGGATCCCGCACAACCGGGCCGACCTGGAGTTGCGCAAGCAGAAGGACGACATCAAGAAGGCGTGGGTGTCGTGACGGCCTCGGACGCGGATCGAGAGCGCGCGGCCGAGCTCGCGGCACAGGCACGCGAGCTCCTCGACCGCCAGGAGTACCGCCAGGCGCGCCCGCTGTACGAGGCATCGCTGCGCCTGCACGAGGACGCGGAAGTGCGCGAGGCATACCACCTGCTGCTGTCCGCGCTCGGGCCGATGTAGGGGCTGTTATAGATATCTAGATGAGTCAGCGGAAGGAGCCGGGGGTCGCGCTCTACCGCCAGGTCGCGCAGGACCTCATCGCCCGCGTCGACCGGTCGGAGCTCGCGCCGGGCGAGCGGCTGGAGCCGGAGGCGCGGCTCGCCGAGCGCTACGGCGTCAACCGGCTCACCGTCCGGCGAGCCCTCGAGGAGCTCGCCCGCGCCGGGATCGTGCGCACCGAGCACGGGGTCGGCAGCTTCGTCGCCGAGCCGGCCGTCCGACACCGCATCGACGACGGCGAGGCGAGCCTGTCTGAGTCGATGGCGCGCCGGGGGATCTCGGTCCGCCATCACGTGCTCGCGGTCGCCGAGGTCGAGCCCGGGAACGTCGAGTTCCGCTTCGTCCGCTACCTGGAGGACGAGCCGTGGTCGATCGGAGAGGTCCAGGTCCCCGCCGCGCTCGCGCCGGCCGGCTGGGACGGCAGCAACAGCGTGTTCGCGGCGATGAGCGCCGAGCACGCGATCACGATCAAGCGGGCGGAGACCGCGTTCGGCGCGGCGCTCGCCGGCCCGGAGGAGGCCGGGTGGCTCGAGGTGCCGGTGGGCAGCGCGCTGCTCGAGGTCCGCGGCTTCAACACCGATCAGGAGGGGCGCGTCGTCGCGACGTTCGCGCACCGCATCCGGGGCGACCGCGCGGAGTACGTCGTGCGCCTCCCCCAGTAGGGATGCTCTCCGCGCTCGATACCACGGCGCTGATCGCGGCCGGGGTGGCCGCCGGCGTGGTCGGCACCGCCGGCGGGATCACCTCCTCGGTGTCGTATCCCGTCCTGCTCGCGGTCGGGCTGCCCGCGCTCCCGGCCAACATCGCCAACAACGTCGCCCTGGTCGCCTGCTGGCCGGGCTCCGCGTTCGCGTCCCAGCCGGAGCTGAGCGGCCGCGCAAGCTGGCTCCGGCGCTGGAGCCTCGTCGCCGTCGCCGGGGGTGCCGCCGGCGCCGGGCTGCTGCTGATCACCTCCGACCATGCCTTCTCACGGATCGCGCCGTTCCTGATCCTCTCCGGATCGCTCGCGCTGCTGCTCGAGCCGCGCCTGACGGCGTGGCGGCGAGGTCGTGACCACGGCCGCTCGACCGTCGTGCTCGCCGGCAGCCTCTTCGTGATCTCGGTCTACAACGGCTACTTCGGCGGCGGCTCCGGGATCATGGTGCTGACGCTGATGCTGGTGCTCGTCGACCAGCAGCTCGTCAGCGCCAACGCGCTCAAGAACATGCTCATCGGCGCCTCGCAGATCGTGTGCGCGATCGCTTTCGTGCTCGCCGGCACGGTCACGTGGGCCGCCGCCGTGCCGCTGGGCGCCGGCATGCTCGCCGGGAGCAGCCTCGGCCCGCGGGTCGCGCGGCGCGTGCCGGTCCGCGTCCTCCGGCTGCTGATCGTGCTGATCGGCTTCACGCTCACCGTCTGGCTGTGGTTCGATCCCCGCTGATGAGCATCGACGACCTCCTGCCGGAGGACACCGCGCCGGTCCGCGGCGCGCGCGAGGCCGCGCTCCACTACTCGTCGCCCTCGCTCTTCAACCACTGCGCGCGCTCCTACCTGTGGGCGGCGAGCCTCGGGCGCAGCGAGGGGCTGGAGTTCGACGCCGAGCTGCTCTACGTCGCGGCGCTGCTGCACGACCTCGGCCTCGTCGAGGCGTTCGACACGCACCGGACCGCGTTCGAGGAGGCCGGCGGCGACGTCGGCTGGGTGCTCGCCGCGGGCGCCGGCTGGCCGGAGCCGCGCCGGCAGCGGGTGAAGGAGATCGTCGTGCGCCACATGTGGGACGAGGTCGACGCCGCCGCCGACCCCGAGGGGTACCTGCTCCACGCCGCGACCAGCCTCGACATCAGCGGTCGGCGGGCCGAGGCGTGGAGCGCCGAGTTCCGGGCCGAGGTGCTGCACGCCCACCCGCGCCTGAACCTGCCCGAGGAGTTCGTGGCGGCGTTCGAGGACCAGGCCGGCCGCAAGCCGGGTTGCGCGGCCGCCGCCGCGGTCGCGTCCGGGATCGCCGGACGCATGGCGCGCAACCCGCTCGACCGGCCCGCCTGATCAGGCTCGGATCAGCTTCGCGTCTACGCGCGGGCCGCGTTCGCGACGATCGCGTCGATGATCTGCGGCCAGGCTCCCCGCGGGAGGTCGTGGCCCATGCCTGGGATCTCGAGCAGCTCCGCGCCGTCGATCGCCTTGGCGGTCGCGCGGCCGCCGGACGGCCGGACGAGCTTGTCCGCCTTGCCGTGGATGACGAGCGTCGGCGCCGTGATCGCGTGCAGGCGCTTCGTGCGGTCGCCGGAGGCGATGATCGCGGCAAGCTGGCGGCCGCCGGCGGCCGGGTTGCGGCCGCGATCGAACGCGGTCCGTGCGAGCTCCCGCAGGTCGGACTCGTCGCGCTCGAAGCCGGGCGAGCCGATCAGCGTGAACGTCTTGACCGTGTGCTCGATGTAGCCGTCGCGATCCTTCGGCGGGACGCCGAGGAGCGCCTTCGAGGCGCGCAGGGTCGGCTGCCCGGAGATCCGCGACCCGGTGTTGCCCATGATCGAGACGAGCGAGCTGACGCGGTCGGGATGGGTCACCGCGAGCGTCTGGGCGATCATCGACCCCATCGAGGCGCCCACCACGTGCGCGCGTTCGATGCCGAGATGGTCGAGCAGCCCGGCGACGTCGTCGGCCATGTCGTCGAGCGTGTAGCTCGCGGCGCCCTTGTCGCGGCGCAGCAGCTGCCAGACGGACGGGACGGGGAACTGGTCCAGCCACGTCGAACGGCCGACGTCGCGGTTGTCGAACCGCACGACGAAGAAGCCGCGCTCGGCGAGGCCCTCGCAGAACGCGTCGCGCCACGCGATCATCTGCGTCCCGAGCCCCATGATCAGGACGAGCGCCGGATCCGAGCGGTCGCCGAACGTCTCGTAGCAGAGCTCCAGCTCGCCGACGGTGGCGAGCTGCTCGCCGCTTGTCAGATAGGTCATCGCCGCGAGCTTAGCCAGCGCTCGGAGCTAGGCCCCCGTGCTCCAGCCGCCCATGACCTGGCTCTCGATCCCCGCGATCCCGAGCACCGGATGGAGGGCGATGTCCGGGGAGTACCGGCTGGCGGGCGTCTCGCGGCCGAGGGCCTCAGCCATCGCCCGTACGTGGTGGGGCGCGCCGCCGCAGCAGATGCCGATGTAGTTGACGCCGGTGGCCTCGGCCTGGCGGGCGAAGTCCGCCATCTCGAAGCGCGTGCACAGGTGGGGCTCGAGCTCGAGCGGGAACAGGTGCCGGCCGTCGGCCTCGAGCGCCTCGAAGGCGGGCGTCTCGTGGGTGGTCCGGTACGGCACCGGCTGGGCCGCGACGGGGATGTCGACCGCCGCGCGGATCGCCGCGAGCAGCGGCAGCATCGTCGCGGGGCCGCGCGAGCAGTTGAGGCCGACGAGCGCCGCGCCGGCGTCGGCGAGCCGGCGGCACGCCTCGACGTACTCGTAGCCGTCGTAGGTCGTGGAGGGCTGCACGCTGGCGAAGGTGACCATCGCGGGCAGGCCGAGCTCCTGGCACACCTCGAGCCCGATCAGGGCCTCGCCGACGTAGTCGTTGGTCTCCGCGATCACGAAGTCCACGCCCTCCTCGGCCGCCCAGCCGAGCTGCTCCTCGTACTGCGCGCGGACCACGGCACCCGACCGCTCGGGCTCGGCCGGGTCGTAGGACCAGGTGTTGCAGATGTTGCCGGCGACGAGCGCGCCACCCTCGGCGGCGACCTCGTTCGCGATCCGCACCGCCTGGCGGTTGAGCTCCTCGAGGTCGTCCCCGCGGCCGATCGCCTTGAGCTTGTCGCGGTGCGCGTAGTAGGTCAGCGCGACCATCACGTCCGAGCCGGCGCGGAGGAACTCGCGGTGCAGCTGCCGCAGCGCGTCGGGCTCGTCGAGGATCACCTCGGGCACGAACGGGCCCGCCTTGATGTAGCCGCGGCGCTCGAGCTCGAAGACGTAGCCCTCGGCGCCGACGACGACGCCGTCAGCGAGGCGCTGCTGCAGGGTCCGCTGTGACGGACGGTCCATCCGAACTCCCCCCTTCCAGGAATCTCGCCGGGTCGAAGCGCTCGATGTCGTTGCCGGCGCCATAACCGAGCGCGAGGCCGGCGAGCACGCTCCCGACCCACGGCGCGAACTTGTAGCCGGTGCCCCGCCAGCCGACGCCGACGAACGCGTTCGCCACGCCCGGCACGGCGCCGAGCACGAAGTCGTCGTCGGCGACGAGGTCGTAGTCGCACTGGTCGACGTCCTCGACGTCGCGCATCTCCGCGCCGGCCAGCCCGGGCATGCACTGCTCGATGAAGGCGGCCACGCTGTCGACGCTCGTCGTCCCGCGCGGCATGTCGGGCGGGTTGTAGTAGCCGATCTTCACGGCGTCGGTGAGCCCCTCGATGATCGGGTGGCAGTAGATCCCGGTGTCGAGATAGGCGATCACCGGCATCGCGCCGGCCGTGAAGCGCTCGCGCGCCTCCGCGGGCGGCGTGACGTACTTGGCCTCGCTCGGCCGGTCCTTTGTCAGCGGGACCTGGAGCTCGCAGCCCGGCAGGCGGGCCAGCAGCGCGTTGGTGCCGTGGCCCGCGGTCACCACGAGCGAGCGCGTCACGAACTCTCCGCCATCGGTGATCACGCGCAGGAGGTCGCCGTCGCGCTCGACCGCGGTCGTCTCGACGCCCTCGAGCGTCTGCACGCCGCGCTCCCCGAGCACGCGCGTCAGCGTCTCCGTCACGGCGGGCAGGTTCACGACGCCGGCGTCGACGTCGAGCCGCCCGAGGTCCGCGTCGAGGAACGGGAAGCGTCGGCGCAGCTCGTCACCCTCGAGCGCCTGCGTCTCGAGCCGGGCCTCCTGCAGCACCGCGTAGCTCATCTCCGCGTACGTGCTGGCGAAGTCCGGCGTCACGGAGCGCTTGGCGATGTTCATGCCGCCGCAGCGCACGAGCACCTCGGTGCCGGTCTCGGCCTCGAACTCGCCCCACAGCCGGAACGCCTCGTGGGCGAGCCGGGCGTAGCCGGTGTCGAGGTAGTCGTTGCGGAACGATCGAGTCCGCCCGTACGACGCGGTCATCGGATCGCCGACCCGCCCGCGCTCGAGGAGCACCACGCGCGCGCCCCGCTCGGCCGCGCGGTAGGCGGTGAAGCGCCCCATGACGCCGCCGCCGAGGACGACGAGATCGTTAGACGGAGGCAACGGGACGCAGCTCCTCGGCGTAGGAGATCGACTCGCGGCGCAGCGTGCCGTCCGGCTCCACCGAGTAGGCGCCCATCCGCCACAGCGGCGGCGAGTAGGCGTGGATGGAGACCGCCGGCGCGGCCATGTCCTGGTGCATCCGGTGCACGTGCGAGGCGTCGAAGTCGAACGTCTCCCCCGCCCGGTGGTGGAGCCGGCGCGCGGGGCCGCCGACCACGAGGCGCTCCTCGACGATCTCGCCCTCGACCACCGCGACCGCGCCGCCCGAGACGTCGTGGTCGTGGAAGCCGGTGTCGTTGCCGTTGGTCCAGGTGATCACCCAGACGTCGACGTCGTCGTCGCGCGACAGCTGCTCGAAGTGGCGCTCCGGCGTGCCGTGGCGCACGAGCGCGCGCCACGAGTCCGGCTCCGCGGCGATCCGGGTGACCAGGGCGCGCAGCTCGGCGCGGTCGAGCACGCTCACGCCGCGACCTCCACGCCCGCGCCGCTCAGCAGCCGCTGCGGGTTGCGCTCGTGGATCGCGGCGCGGACCGCGGCGCCGAGCGACAGCTCGCGGTGCGCGACGACGGGCCGGTCGGAGCCCAGCACGAGCTGGTCGACGCCGATCTCGCGCACCATCGCGTCGACGGCGCGATCGCCGTAGGAGGAGACGTCGAGGAAGATGCCGGCGTCGGAGTCGGCGCGGCCGCCGCGGGCCGTCAGCCGCTCGCGGTGCAGCGGCGCGAGGCCGGCGAGCATCGCGAAGCACGCGCGCAGGCGCGGGTGCGCGCGCCGCCCCCAGGCGAGGAACGCGTACCAGGCCGTCTGCATGCTCGCGACGTAGCCCGTGAGCGCGGACCACCACGGCGGCGCGCCGGCCGGCGTCGTGGCGGGGCCGGGATGGACGAGCAGCGGCCGGTCGCGGCGCTCGAGCAGCTCGAGCACCGGGCCGAGGCGCTCGTAGCCGGCCTGGTCGCCGAGCGCGCCGGCCGACACGCACGCGCCCGCGAACCCGTCGTCGAGCAGCGGGGCGAGCGCGGCAGGGTCCGGCGGGTCGAGCCCGACGGCGGCCCATGCGCCGAACGGCGCGGGCAGGGCGGCGACTCCCTCGTGGTAGGCGGCGAGCAGCGGCTCCGCCTCGCCCGCGGGCAGGTCCTCGATGCCGAGCGGGACCGACGGGGCGATCAGCACGCGGTCGAAGCCGTCGGCGGCGGCGAGCGCCGCGCGGCGGTCGGGGTCGTGATCCTCGAGGTCGAGGGGCGACTCGGCCTCGCCGGCCACTCGCAGCGCCCAGCCGTCGCCGCTGCGCAGCAGCATCGGCGGCTCGCGACGCCGCTCCAGCGCGCGCAGGAGCGGCTCGGGCCAGAGGTGCTGGTGGATGTCGATCGAAGTGGCCACGTGCCAGAAGTGATGCGGTTCACTGAACCGCTTCACCCAGTATGGACTGCTTGTCAACGGGGCACGGGTAGGCTCGTCCGGTGGAGAAGCACCGAACCACGATCCGCGAGCTCGCGGATTACACGGGCCTCTCCCCGGCGGCAGTGAGCTACGCGCTGCGCGGCATGCAGGTGTCGGCCGAGACCGAGCGCCGCGTCCGCGAGGCGGCGGAGAAGCTCGGCTACGAGGCCGACCCGATCGCGCGCGCCCTCGCCGGCGGCTCGACCGCGATGGTCGGGCTCCTGGTCGGCAGCCTCGGCGACTTCTGGAACCAAGAGCTCGTCCGCGCGGTCCAGCGCGAGCTCTACGGCGCCGCGCGCAGCACGCTGGTGGCCGACGCCGACGGCGAGCCCGCCCGCGAGCTCGAGCTCGCCGAGCGGCTCGTCGCCCAGCGCGTCGACGGCCTCGTCGTCGTGCCGATCGGGCCCGCCAGCGGCGGCTGGGCCGCGATCGCGCGGCAGGTCGCGACGGTCACGATCGGCGACGCCCTACCGGGCGTCTCGCCGGCGGGCGAGGTCGTCTTCGACTACGACCTCGGCGTCAAGCAGAGCCTGCAGCATTTCCGCGAGCTCGGCCACCGGCGCATCACCGTGCTCTCCTGGGCGGTCGGGACCTCGCCGGAGCGCGAGGCCGAGCGCGCCGTCGCCGGCAGCGCCGAGGCGCTCGGGCTCGAGTGCCGGATCGTGCCCTGCGCGTACTCGCTCAACGGCTCACGGCCGCTCGCGCTCGAGCTGCTCACGGGTGACGACCGACCGACCGCGCTCCTGTGCATGTCCGACTCGATCGCCTACGGCGTGTACGCCGCGTGCACCGAGCTGAAGCTCTCGATCCCGGGCGACGTGGCGGTCGCCGGGTTCGGGGATCACCCGATGTCGGGGCTGCTCTCCCCTCCGCTCACCTCGACGATCTGGGACGTCGAGCAGGTCGCGCAGCGGGCGACCAGCTTCCTGCTCGAGGCGATGGCCGCCGACGGCCCCCAGGACACGCTCCGGGAGGTCGTCGCGCCGGTGCTCGTCACGCGCCCGTCGACCGGCTGAACCGAAGCTCGTCGAGCAGCACCGTGCACGCGTGCAGCGCCCCCGTGGTCGGAACGGCGATCGCGAGGCGGTCGGCGAGCTCGACCACCGCGCCGCTCAGACAGCCGATCTCGAGCCTCCGGCCGGCCTCCAGGTCCTGCAGCATCGACGTCTTGTGGTCGCCCACCGCGAAGCCCGCTTCGAGGCGCCGATCCACCGTGACCGGCAGCGTGACGCCCAGGGCTTCGGCGACCTGGGCGCACTCCTCGAGCACCGCGCGGAGGACGCCGACCATCTCCGGCCGGCTGCCGAGCTCGCCGAGCGTCGCGCCGGTGAGCGCGCTGGCCGCGTTGAACGCGACGTTCCCGATCAGCTTCAGCCAGATCTGATCCCGCAGGTCCGTCTCGACGGGGGCACGCAGGCCGCCGGACTTGAACGCCTCGGAGATCCGCACGCAGCGCTCGCTGTGTGCGCCGTCCGGCTCGCCGAGGGCGAAGCGCCGCCCTTCGATGTGGCGGATGACGCCCGGCTCGACGATCTCCGTCGAGCAGTAGATGACGCACCCGATGACGTGCTCGACAGCGATCGCGGCCGCTATCCGGCCGCCGGGGTCCACGCTCTCCAGCCGGAGGTCCGGCTCGAAGTACCACCAGGGGATGCCGTTCTGCGCGGCGATGATCGCCGCGCCCGGCGCCAGCGCGGCGCCAATTCGGTCGGCGACATCGGGCAGGCTGTGGGCCTTCAGGGCGAGGAAGACGACGTCGGCGTCACCGATCGCGTCGAAGTCGTCTGTCGCCGGGGGGTGCACGCGGAAGTCACCGCGGGGGCTCTCCACGCGCACGCCGTGCTCCTGCATGGCGCGGAGGTGAGGTCCTCTCGCGATCAGGGTCACGTCGGCGCCGCCGTGGGCGAGCGCGGCGCCCACGTACGCGCCGATCGCGCCCGCACCGACGACCGCGAAGCGCATCAGGGCTCGACGAAGAGGGCCGCGATGCGCCGGCGCTGGAGCTTGCCGGTGGCCGTCCGCGGCACCTCGTCGAGAATGTGGATCACGCTCGGAACCTTGAACGCCGCGAGGCGCTCTAGGCAGTGGGCGGCAAGCTCGCCCTCGTCGGCCGCGCCGTTGAGCGAGACCGCGGCCGCGACCAGCTCGCCGTACTTGGCGTCGGGGAGCCCGAAGCACGCGACGTCGACCACCGCCGGGTGCGCACGCAGCACGTCCTCCACCTCCGCGGGCGCGATGTTCTCTCCACCGCGGAGAATCATCTCCTTGAGGCGGCCGACGAGCTGGAGGTAGCCGTCGCCGTCCAGCGAGCCCAGGTCGCCGGTGCGGAACCAGCCGTCCACGAACGCGTCGCGGTTCGCCTCCGGGTTGCCGAGGTAGCCGCTCGTAAGACCCGGACCCCGGATCAGCACCTCGCCGGGCGAGCCGAGCGGGAGCTCGGCGCCGGTGGCGTCGGCGACGCGGATCTCCGCTCCGGCGGAGACGCCGACCGTCGCCGCCCGCGGCGCCGGCGGCGGGAGCGGGTTCGAGGCGATCTGATGGCTCGCCTCGGTCATGCCGTAGGCCTCGAGCAGCGGCGCCTCGAAGTGCGCCTCGACCCGGGCCATCAGCTCGGGGGAGAGCGCGGAGCTGCAGGACCGCAGGAAGCGCAGCCCGCGCGGCGCCGTACGGCCGGCGCGCTCGATCCGCTCGACGACCATCTGGTGCAGCGTCGGGCCCGCCGAGAGCCAGGTGACGCCGGCGGGCTCGAGCTGATCGAGCATGCGCTGCGGCGAGAAGCGCGGAGGCACGATCACCTGGCCGCCGCCGATCAGCGCCGCGAAGGCGGAGGCCACGAGACCGTGCACGTGGAACAGCGGCATCGCTACGAACGACGCGTCGTCGGCGCCGAGGCGGTAGTGCGCCGCGATCGCCCGCGCGGAGGCCATCAGGTTGCGGTGCGAGAGCGGGACCTGCTTGGGGCGGCTCGTGGTGCCGCTGGTGTGGAGGAGCAGGGCGATGTCGTCCGGCTGCGCGGGCTCGAAGTCCTGCGCCGTCCGCACGACCCGGCCGTCGATCTCCACGCCGGCCGGGCGCCCGTCCTCGACCACGAGCTCGCCGACGCCGACGCCAACGCTGCTCGCCGCGCGCGCCGCGGTCTCTTCGCCGGGCGCAAGCAGCGCGAGCCGCGGGCGCAGATCCTCCATGAAGAAGACGTACTCGTCGTGCGTGTAGGCCGGGTTCAGCGGGGCCGCCGCCGCTCCGAGCGTGACGACGGCCAGCAAGGTCTGAAGCAGCACCGGCCCGTCGGGAACGACGAGCACCACGCGGTCGCCCCGGGTCACGCCCGCGGCGCGCAGGATGCCGGCCAGCTCCCCCACGGCGCCGGCCAGGCCACCGAAGTCGAGTTGCAGCCCGTCGGGGACGTGCAGCGCCGGCGCCGCGTCCGGGCCGCCGCGGAGCAGCGCCGCGAGCGTCTCGTCGCTCATGTTCCCTCCATCTGCGCGACGGCCTCGCGACTTGCGGCGTCGAAGCGGAAGCCCTCGTAGCCATTCTCGACGATCTCCTCGACACGGGCGAAGTACCGCGGCCCTCCGCCCGCCCAGGCCAGGAAGGTCCGCACCTTGCCCGGCACGTTGCTGCCCATGTACCAGGAGTCGACCTTCGGGAAGACGGTCTCGGCCGCCACCTCGTCGACCAGCTCGCTCCAGCTCCGCTCTGCATCGGGCTCCGCCTCGATCGAGCGCCGGCCGTGCTCGCGCAGGTAGGTGATCGCGTCCGCGATCCAGTCGACGTGATGCTCGATCGCGGGGACCATGTTGTAGAGCGCCGACGGGCTGCCCGGGCCGTTGACGAGGAACAGGTTCGGGAAGCCGGCGACCATCAGGCCGACGTAGGCATGGACGCGCTCGCCCCACTTCTCGCGCAGGCTCAGCCCGCCGCGGCCGGTGGGATCGATCCGCATGAGCGCGCCGGTCACGGCATCGAAGCCGGTCGCGAAGACCAGCAGATCGAGCTCGATGACCTCGCCGTCAGCCAGCCGGACCCCGTCCGCGCTGATGGCCTCGATCGCTCGCTCGTTGAGGTCGACGAGCGTGACGTTGTCGCGGTTGAACGTCTCGAAGTAGCCGGTGTCGACGCACAGCCGCTTGGCGGCGAACGGGTAGGTCGGCATGAGCTTCTCGGCGAGCTCCGGATCCTCGATCCGCTCCCGGAGCCGGTCCTTCACCCACTCCCCGACGATGGCGTTGGTCTCGTCGTCGAACAGCAGGTTGGGATACGCCGCGGTCATGCCGTAGCCGCCGCGCGCCCACGTCTTGCGCAGCCACGGCTCGCGCTCCTCCGCGCCGACGCTGGTCGCCTCGTGCGGCGCCGCCTCGTTCGGCACGCCGCCGACGGTCTCCCACGCACGGCGCCGCAGCTCGGGGTACCCGGCCTTGATCTCCTCCATCTCCTCGGGCGGGATCGGGCGGTTCCACGCCGGGATCGCGAACTGGGGCGTGCGCTGGAAGACGGAGAGGTGCCCGGCCTGCTCGGCGATCAGCGGCGTCGACTGGATGCCCGACGAGCCGGTGCCGATGATCCCGACGCGCTTGCCGGCCAGCTCGACGCCGTCGGCGGGCCAGGACCCGGTGTGGACGATCTCGCCGGCGAAGTCCTCGAGCCCGGGAATGGCGGGGACGATGCCGTTGGCGAGCACGCCGCCCGCCATCACGACGAACGTTGCCGACACGGTGGTCGCCTCGTCCAGCTCCACGGTCCAGCGCTGTGTGTCCTCGTCGAGCGCCATCCCGGTGACGGTGGTCTCGAGCTGGATGTCGCGACGGAGGTCGAAGCGGTCCGCCACGTGCTCCAGGTAGGCCAGGATCTCCGGCTGGGCTGCGTAGCGGTGCGACCAGCTCCATTCCTGCTGGAGCGCCTCGGAGAACGAGTACGAGTAGAGAACGCTCTCCACGTCGCACCGGCAGCCCGGATACCGGTTCCAGTACCAGACGCCGCCGACCCCGCCGCCGCGCTCGTAGGCGCGGACGCGCAGGCCCAGCCCGCGCAACCGATGCACGGCGTACAGCCCGGCGAAGCCTGCGCCGACGATGACGACGTCGAGGTCGCCGTCCTGCGCGCGCTCCGTCCCGCTCACCGAATGTTCCTGTGCTCGTCGCGCTCGAACCAGTCCGCCAGCAGCTCGCCCGAGCGCAGGACGTGCTCCTTCATCAGCCGGCGCGCGAGCACGCCGTCGCGGGACGCGATCGCCTCGAGCACGGCCTCGTGCGTCGAGACGTTCTCCCACATGAGTCGTGAGTCCCCCTGCAGCGCCGCCCACGTCAGGTTGCGCGGGAAGCGCAGGTGCAGCTCCTCGACGGTCTTGGCCAGCCGGCGGTTGCGTGACGCCGCATGGATGACACTGTGGAAGAGGTCGTTCGCGGTCTGCCAGCGCTCGCGGGCGCCGGCGGCCTCGGGCGTCGCAAGGAACGCGTCCGCCGCCTCGCGGAACACCCCCTGTGCCTCCCGGAGCTTGTCGAGCTCGTGGTCCACGATCGCGTCCGCGGCGAGCTCGGCGGCGAGGCCCTCGAGCTCCGCGCGGACCTGGTAGGCCTCACGGGTCTCGCGCGGCGTCGGCCAGCGCACGCGCGCGCCGCGGTGCGGAACGAGAGTGAGCGAGCCCGACGCCTCGAGCTTGCGCAGCGCCTCCCGCACGGGCGTGCGGCTGACCCCGAACTCGGTTGCGAGCGCGTCCTGGCGGAGCCACTCGTCGCCCACGTAGTCGCCCGAGAGGATGCGCGACTGGATCTTGATCGCCAGCTCGTCGACGAGCGCCTCTGGGTCGCGCGCGTGGTCGGAGTCCGCCGTGGCGACCGGCCTCGTCATGAGTCCATGTTGGCGGCCGGGGCCGCGGTGTGGTCGGCGACGTCACGCAGGCCTTCGGTGACGGCGGCGAGCACGTCCTCCCCGAGCTCGAGATCGGCGGCGACGACGGTCTCCTCGATCTGGGCGGGGCGCTTGGCCCCGGTGATGACCGCCGTGACGCCCTCATCGCGCAGGCACCAGGCGAGCGCCAGCTGGCTCAGCGTGCAGCCGGCCTCCTCAGCCACCGGCTTGAGCGCCTGCACCGCGTCGAGCGTCGGCTGATTGAAGTACGGCATGTCGTTCCACGTGTCGTCCTCGCTGATGAAGGCGAACGACGGGCCGGCGCCGCGACTGCCCTCGGGCACGCTGTCGACGGTCGTGTACTTGCCGGTGAGGATGCCCATCGCCAGCGGCGACCAGCAGATCGTGCCGAGGCCGAGCAGCTTGGACTCGGGCAGGATCTCCCGCTCGATCGTCCGCCACAAGGCGTTGTACTGCGGCTGGTTGCTGACCAGCCCTGTGTAGCCGTGCTCCTTGCAGACCGCGACGGCTTCGCGCAGCTCGGCCACCGTCCACTCCGACACGCCCCAGTACAGGATCTTGCCCCGCCGGACGAGGTCGTCCATGACCTCGCACGTCTCGCGCACCGGCGTGTGCATGTCGTAGCGGTGGCACTGGTACAGGTCGACGTAGTCGACCTCGAGCCGGCGCAGCGACTCGTCGATCTGATGCGTGATGTGCTTGCGCGAGAGGCCCCAGTCGTTGGGCCCGTCGCCCATCGGCCAGTAGACCTTCGTCGCGAGCACGAGCTCGTGGCGGGGCAGGTCCGCGATCGCGGCTCCGACCGCCTCCTCGGCGCCGCCCTGGCCGTACTCATTCGCGGTGTCGAAGAAGTTGACGCCGAGCTCGAAGGCACGGTGGATGCACTGGCGCGCGGCGTCGACCTCGACCTGGTCGCCGTAGGTCAGCCACGAGCCCAGCCCGACGGTGGACAGTCGCAGCCCTGTGTTGCCGAGATGGCGGTACTTCACCGGTCACTCCCCTTCGAGGTCAGCACGGACGGACGGTCCCGAGGTCGACCTGCCACGGCACCGCGGGGGTGCTGTTGGTGTCGCAGTACTTGCCGTGGAAGACCTGGACGTCGTAGACCTCGGCGATCGGCACGAAGGCGAAGTCGTCGAACGCGACCTTCGCCCCCTGGAGGTAGAGCGCATCGCGCTTGGGCACGTCCTTCTCGGCGTCGGCCTCCGCGAACAGCTTGTCGACCTTCGGGTTCGAGTAGCCGTTCCAGTTGATGCCGCCGCCGGTGCCGTAGAACAGCGTCGCCGCGCTCCCCGGATGCGCGCTGTCCGGGATGCCGCTGAACACGAGGATGTCCCATGGCGCCTTGTCCGGCTTCTTCTGGTACGCGAGGGCCTGGTCGATCGGGATGGCGTTGGCCGAGGCGTCGATGCCCGCCTGGTGGAACTGGGCGATCATCAGGTCGGCGACGCGTGACTGGGTCGCGACGTCGTCGGAGATGTAGGCGATCCGCACCGGCGGGACCTTGGGGCCGCCGCTGGCCGGCGGCACCTCGAACGGCTGGTCCGTCTTGATCATGGACGCCGGGAACAGCGAGGTCGCCGCGTTCGAGTACTCCCCGAACGCGTCCTTGCGCCACTCCTCCGGCTTGATCGCCGCCGCGACGGCATGCCGGACGTTGATGTCCTTGAGCTTGCCGGACACGTTGATCGCCGCCACCTCGAGCGAGGTGTTGCGGTAGCTGTGCACCGTGAGGCCCGACGGGAGGTTCTTCAGCTGCTCGAACGGATAGCCGTTGAGGATCGCGTCGAGGTTCCCGCTGCGGAGCTTCAGGATCCGCTGGCCGTTGTCGGGGACGATGCTGATCTCGACCTTCTCCAGCTTCGCCGGCGTGCCCCAGTAGGCCGGGTTGCGCTCGAGCGTGTAGCCCTGCCCGGTCTTGGCGCTGGTCAGGCGAAACGGGCCCGTGCCGTCGGCGTGGCCATTGAGCCAGGCGCGCGAGTTGTCGCTGCCCTTGTGCTTGGTGAGCGCGTCAGGCCCGATGATCTTCGGCCCCCACGGGCTCGCCAGGTTGTCGATCAGGGACGTCTGCGGCGCCGACAGCTTGAGGACGAGCGTCTGTGGATCCGGCGTCTCGATCTGCTTCACGCTGTAGAGGAAGTAGCTGAGCGTCAGCTTCGGGTCCTTCCAGCGCCGCGTCAGCGAGGCCTTCGCCGCGTCGGAGGTCAGCGGCGAGCCGTCGTCGAACTTGACGCCCTTGCGAAGCGTGAACGTGTAGGTCTTGCCATCGGGCGAGATCTTCCAGTCCGTGGCGAGCAGCCCGACGACCTTCGTGGTCCCGGGCGCGTACTGGACGAGGCCCTGGTACACCGAGCGGATCGCCCCGAGGCCCGCCGTCTCGAAGCTGTTGTCGGGGTCCCACGTGAGGACGTCCCGCTCGAAGCCCACCCGCAGCGTCTTCGACGCGGCCTTCTGGTTGCCCGAGGACGAGCCACATGCGCTCGCGCTGATCGCGAGGAGGGCGATGGCCACGGCCGCCCCGACGCGGCGTCCCCGACCTGCTGCTGACGGCTGACGCGATCCGGCGTGCATAGACCCTCTCCCCCTCGATGGCTCGTGCCGCTCCGCGGCGCGAGAGATGGACCGACTCGGCGCGAGCCTATCCCGGATTGGATCCGATTGCAATCAAGTTGGATACGAAATGTCGTGCAGTGTGTACCTCCCGCGCGGAGCCGGGCTACTCGAGCGCGACGCGCGGGTCCGCGAGCGCCTGCAAGAGGTCGACGATCGTGTTCGTGACGATGAAGATCACGCCGAACACGAGCGCGACGCCGAGGACGGCCGACAGGTCCGACCGGCCGAGCGATTCGACGGTGTAGGAGCCGAGCCCCGGCCACCCGAAGATGCGCTCGACGACGAGCAGGTTGGCGAGCAGCAGCCCGACCTGCAGACCGGCCATCGACAGCGCCCCCGTCGCGGAGTTGCGCAGCGCGTGGCGGCGCAGCACGCCGCCCTCGGTGAGCCCCTTCGAGCGCGCGGTGCGGATGTAGTCCTGACGGAGGGTGCCCACGAGCGAGGAGCGCAGGGTGCGCCCGACCGCGACGCCCATCGGCAGCGCGAGCGTGAACGCCGGCAGCAACAGGTGCTGGCAGGCGTCCCAGAACGCGTCGGGCCGGCCCGCGAGGACGGAGTCGACGGTGAGCAGACCGGTCGGGCCGGTCGGCGCGTCCGACAGGCTGGTGCGCCCGCCGCCGGGCAGCCAGGCGAGCTTGAACCAGCAGAAGAGCAGCAGCAGCTCGGCGACCAGGAAGATGGGAGCGGAAGCACCGCCCAGCAGAACGACACGAAGGAAGCCCGAGCGCTTGAACAGCGTCTGCCCCAGCGCGAGGATCGCGGCGAGCACGGTAGCGACGAGGATCGCCGCGATCATGAGCTCGAGCGACGCGGGGAAGTACGTGCGGATGTCGTCGCTCACCGGCGCGAGGGTGCGCGTCGAGGTCCCGAAGTCACCGTGGACGACGTTGCCGAGGTAGTCGAAGTACTGCGTGTACACCGGCTTGTCGAGCCCGAGCTCCTCCCGCTTCAGCTTCACCACCGACTCCGGCGCGTTCGGGCCCACGGCCGCGCGCGCCGGATCGCTCGGCACCACCTGGCGCAGCAGGAAGATCGCCAGCGTCATCGCGAGCAGGACCAGGACCAGGCCGAGGAGCCGCATCAGGACGAACTTGCGCACGGGCTAGCGCCCCTCCATGGCGTCGCGGATCCCGTCCCCGGACAGGTTGGCCGCGAGCGCGAGCAGGAAGACCACCAGCGCCGGGGCGAGCGGCAGCCACCACGCGGTCGTGAGGCTGTCCAGCGAGCGGGCTGTCATCGCGCCGAGCTCCGGAGCCGGGGCCGGCGCCCCGAGGCCGAGGAACGAGAACATCGACAGGATCAGGATCACGTTGGCCACGTCGAGCGTGGCCGCGACGAGGATCGTCGGCACCGCGCCCGGCAGCATGTGCCGGAGCAGGAGCCGGGTCTCGGATACACCCGCGAGCCTCGCGGCGTCGACGTGCGGCCGCGCGGCGATCGCCCTGACCTCGCCTCGCACGATGCGCGAGTACCAAGGCCACCAGAAGATCGAGATCGCGATCGCGGTGTTGAGCAGGCTGGGCCCGAGCGCGGCGACGACGGCGATCGCGATCAGCGTCGACGGCAGGACGAGGAACAGGTCCGTGAAGCGCGAGATGATGCGGTCGGTCCAGCCACCGTAGGCGCCGGCGAGGAGCCCGAGCAGTCCGCCGAACACGACGCCCGAGGAGATGATGGCGAGGCCCGGGATCCAGGTCAGCCGGATGCCGACGATCACACGCGAGAACTCGTCGCGCCCGATGTCGTCGGTCCCGAACGGATGCGCGGCCGACGGCGCGAGGAACGACTGGGCGACGCGCTGCTCGGGGTCGTAGGGAACGATCAGCGGCCCGACGATCGCCAGCAGCGTGAACACGACGAGGAGGAGCAGCCCGGCGCGCTCGAGCAGCCCGAGGCTCGGCACGCGCCGGCGCAGCGCGCCACCGCGCTGCCACGACCAGCGGGGTTCGACAGCGGCGGGAACCGGGACGCTCATCCGGCGATCTCGGCGCCCGGCATGCTCGCCAGCAGCTCGCGCGTGTAGTCGTTGGTCGGCGCCGAGACGATCTGCTCGGACGTCCCGTCCTCGACGAGTCGCCCGCGCTGCATCACCAGCATCCGGTCGGCGATGAACCGCGCGGCGGAGAGGTCGTGCGTGACGAAGAGCAGGGCCATGCCGAGCTCGCGTCGCAGCTCGCCGAGGAGGTTGAGGATCGCCGCCGCCAGCGAGACGTCCATGCCGCTGACCGGCTCGTCGCAGAGCAGGAGGTCGGGCGGGACGATGATCGCGCGCGCGATCGCCGCCCGCTGCTGCTGACCGCCGGAGAGCTGCGCCGGCAGCCGGCTCGACAGCGACGGCGACAGCCCCACGCGCTCGAGCGCGGCCGCGATGCGCTGCTCCTGCTCCGCCGCCGGCAGACCGAGCGGCTTCAGGCGCTCGCGAGCAAGGTCGCCGATTTTCATCCACGGCGTGAGCGAGGCGGCCGCGTCCTGGAAGACCATCTGCGGCCGGACCGTGCTCTCGTGCCTGCACACCCCGGAGTCGGCCGTCGCGAGCCCGGCGATGACCTTCAGGAGCGACGACTTCCCCGAGCCGCTCTCGCCGACGATCGCCACGGCCTCGCCCTTGCGCATCGTGAGGTTGACGTCGTCGAGCGCCACGACCTCGCCCGACTTGTCGCGGCCACGGAGCGTGTACGTCTTGCGAAGTTGCTCGATGACGACGATCGGGTCCGGCGGCTCGGCGGGCGCGCGCGACCAGGCCTCGGCGGTCCGCTCCCAGAGCTCCGGGGTGACCTCGTCGGAGTGGAGGCACGCCGCCCGCCCGTCGTGCTGGCGCACGGGTGCGAGCGGCGGGCGGGTCGACCGGCAGTCGTCGCGGGCGAGCAGGCAGCGCGGGGCGAACGAGCAGGCATCCTCGATCAGGGTCGCCGACGCGGGATCGCCGCGCAGCGTCGGGAGCTGGTGGCCCTTGTCGGCGTCGAGGCCGAAGCGCGCCTCGAGCAGCGCCGCGCTGTACGGGTGCGCGGGGTTGGCGATGACCTGCTCGACGGAGCCGGATTCGACGATCCGGCCGCCGTAGATCACGGCGATCCGGTCGGCCACGGTCGTCGCCACCGCGAGATCGTGGGTGACGAAGACGAAGGCGGTGCCGCTGTCGCGGCGCAGCTCGCGGATCAGCTCGAGGATCTGGGCCTGGACCGTGACGTCGAGCGCCGTCGTCGGCTCGTCGGCGAGCACCAGCACCGGCTGGCCGGACATCGCCATCGCGATCATCACCCGCTGGCGCTCCCCGCCGGACAGCTCGTGAGGGTACGCGTGGACCCGGCGCGCCGGCTGGCCGATACCCACCCGCTCGAGCCACGCCTCGGGCGGCCGGTCGTCGCGTGCCGCCTCGGCGAGCTGCCGGCCCACCCGCATGGTCGGGTTGAGCGAGGTCATCGGGTCCTGGAAGATCGAGCGCACCCGCTCGCGCCGGACGCGGCGCAGCGTCGAGTCCGGCGCGCCGACGATCTCGGTGCCATCGACGAGGACCGAGCCCGTCACGTCAGGGCGCGCGCCCGCGGAGAGCAGGCCTTGCACCGCGAGGCTCAGGGTGGACTTCCCCGACCCGCTCTCCCCTACGAGCGCGACGATCTCGCCGCGGGCGACGTCGAAGTCGACGCCCCGCAGCGCGTGGACCACCTGGTGGCGCTGGTGGAGGCGCACCTCGAGGTCGCGGATGACCAGCGGCGGCGCACCGGCGTCGTCGCGCTTATCAGCCTGCGCCTGTCCTCCGACCACCTGTCGCGACCCTCGGCCCGCCTTCTCAGCTCGGGGTCGTCTGGACGAGCTCGACAGTGATGCCGTCGGGGGAACGGAGGTAGGCCCACTTCTGGCCCGCAAGGTCGCCGTCGGGCGTCGCGACGGGGCGCGTCGCGCGGAACGGCACGCCGGCGTCACTCAGACGCGCGAACTCGCTCTCGATGTCGTCCACCTCGATACAGAGATGGGAGCTGCCGATCACCGATGTCTCCATATCCACGCGCGACGGCGCGGGGTTCACGTACTCGATCAGCTCGACGATGAAGTTGTCGGGCACGGTGAAGAACGCGATCTTCTGCTCGACGTCCGGATAGCCCACGATCTCGTCGAGGAACGGGGTGTCCTTGCGGTGGATGCGCAGCTCCGGCTCGAGCTGCAACAGGAGCCGGAAGAAGTCGATCCCTGCCTCGATGTCGGAGACCGTGATCCCGATGTGGTGGGCGCGGCGCTTCATCAGCGGCGCGGACAGTATTGGATCCAAGACTTCTCTGTCAACGTGGTAGCTTGCCGAATTGGATCCAGGTTTGCGCGAGATTCGCCAATTGAACATACTTTGGATCCAAGTGGCCCATCTGACGGATAGGAGCGCAGTGACGCACGACGAACTCCGCAGCCTTGCCCAGCGCTGCACCGACACGCGCCTGCGCGTGCTCGAGCAGGTCGAGGTCGCCGGGGGCGGCCACTACGGCTCCAGCCTCTCGCTCGTCGAGCTGGTGGTCTCGCTGTTCCACACCTCCCTGCGGGTGCGCCCGGACGACCCCGAATGGCCGGGGCACGATCGCTTCATCCTGAGCAAGGGCCACGGGTGCTCGACGCTGTATGCCGTCCTCGCCGACCTGGGCTTCTTCGACCTCGACGTGCTCGGCACGTTCACCCGCCTCGGCAGCATCCTCGGCGACCACCCGGACCGGCGGAAGGTGCCGGGCGTGGACTTCTCGTCGGGCTCCCTCGGCCACGGACTGTCGGTCGGCGTAGGGATGGCGCTCGGCCTGCGTCACCAGGGCCAGCACGACTCGCGCGTGTGCGTGCTCATCGGCGACGGCGAGCAGAACGAGGGCCAGATGTGGGAGGGCGCGGCCGCCGCGTCCTGGAAGCAGCTGGGCAACCTGCTGGTCGTCTGCGACCGCAACAACGTGCAGGTCGACGGCACCACGGGCGAGACGCTCGACATGGAGCCGATCGCCGACAAGTGGCGCGCCTTCGGGTGGGACGTCATCGAGGTCGACGGGCACGACCTCACCGAGCTGACCGACACCTGGGAGCGCCTCGACGCCCGGCGGTCGTCGACCGGGACGCCGACGTTCGTGCTCGCGCACACAGTCGCCGGCAAGGGCATCCCGGCGATCGAGGGCGACGCCGCCTGGCACGTCGGCTACCTGCACGGGCCGGACGTCGCCGCGGCCGTCGAGACGATCCGAGCCGTCCACGCCGACCTGCTCCAAGAGGTGCCGTCATGAGCCTGCTCAGCGAGCAGTCCGTCGATTCCTGGGGCACCCGCCGCCAGGCCGTCCAGCTCGTCAAGCTGGGTCGCGCGCTCGCCGCGCTGGCCGACGACGACCCGCGCATCGTCGCGGGCAGCGCCGACCTGAAGTACGCCACGCTGATCGCGGAGTTCGAGGACCAGCACCCTGACCGCTTCTTCCAGTTCGGGATCGCCGAGCGCAACATGTTCGGCGCGGCCGCGGGCATGGCGACGACCGGCCTGATCCCCTACGTGGCCACGTTCGCGAGCTTCGCGGGCCTGCTCGGCTACGAGGCGATCCGCACCGACCTCGCCTATCCCTACGTCCCCGTCCGCGTCCTCGCGACGCACGCGGGGATCTCGATGGGCTTCTTCTCGACCTCGCACCACGCGACCGAGGACATCTCGGCGCTGCGCTCGATCGCGGACCTGATGGTCCTCTCCCCCGCGGACGGCGAGAGCGCGGCGGAGCTCGTGCGCGCGACCGTCGACCACCCGGGCCCGATCTACTTCCGGCTCGGGCGCGGCCGCGAGCAGACGGTCTACGAGACGGCGCCGGCCGACTACCGGCCGGGCGCGCCGCACGTGGTGCGCAGCGGCGAGGACGTGCTCATCGCGGCGACCGGGATCATGGTGCCGAACGCCGTCGAGGCGGCCGAGCATCTCGCCAAGTCGGGCGTGTCGGCGACGGTCCTCGACGTCCACACGCTCAAGCCGTTCGCCGGGCGCGAGGTCGTCGAGCACGTGACGTCGCACCCGCTGACGATCGTGGTCGAGGAGCACAACACCGAGGGCGGCCTCGGCACGATGGTGCTCGAGGCGGTCGCGGCCGCCGGCGAGCGGGCGCCGATCGTCAAGCACGGCGTCCCGGACGAGTACTGCATCATCGGCCCGCCGAACCACTGCTACGCCTACTACGGGCTCGACCCAGCCGGCATAACCGCCGTGACGACGCGTGCGCTCAGCCGCCTCGAAGCCGGCTGGTGGACTGGAGGCGATCGCGAGTTCTGGGGCGAGGCCGACCGCGCCGTGGCGATCACCGCGGCGACCGACCGCAACCGCGAGCCCCTCCACCTCGTGGGGCCCGGCTAGCCATGGCCGGCCACGGGTTGCTGGAGGGCAAGGTCGCCGCTATCACCGGGGCGTCGCGGAGCATCGGGCTCGCCGTCGCCCGCCGCTACGCCGAGGAGGGCGCCTCCGTGGTGCTCGCCGACATCGACACGGCGGGCGCCGAGGCGGCGGCCGCCGAGCTCAGCGACGCCGGCCTGCAGGCGACCGCCGTGCACGTCGACGTCACCGACCCGGCCAGCGTCGACGCCGCCGTGCAGGCGTCGCTCGCGGTCTACGGGCGCGTCGACATCGCGGTGGCCAACGCGGGCATCCTCCACCTCGCGCCGCTCACCGAGACGGAGCCCGACGCGTGGCAGCGCGTCATCGACGTCAACCTCACGGGCGTGTTCCTGACGCTGCGAGCGTTCGCCACGCAGCTGCTCGAGCAGGCCGACGGCGGATGCCTGATCGCGACGTCGTCGCTGTTCGGGATCCGTGGCGGCCGCGAGAACGTCGCCTACGCGGCGACGAAGTTCGGCGTCGTCGGGCTCGTCCAATGCGCGGCGGCCGACCTCGCGCCGCACGGGATCACCGTCAACGCCGTCGCCCCGGGGCAGGTCGTCACGCCGATGGGCGAGCAGCTCGTCGCCGACAAGGCGCGCCTGCGTGGCGTCGAGCCGCAGCAGATCCAGGACGAGATCAACGCGCGCATCCCGCTCGGCCGGATGGCGAGCATCGACGAGATCGCCGACGCGTTCGTCTACCTCGCCTCGCCGCTCGGGCGCTACGTGACCGGCACGACCCAGCTCGTCGACGGCGGGTGGATGGTCGGGTGACGGACGTGGATGATCGGGAGAGCGTGGTCACGCATCCGGACACGCTCGCCGACCGCATCTCGGCCTCGATCATGACCGGCGAGTTCCCGGTCGGGACGCGCCTGCGCCAGGAGTGGCTCGCCGAGCGCTTCGGCGTCAGCCGACAGCCGGTGCGCGAGGCGCTGCGCCAGGTGCAGGCGTCCGGCCTCGTCGAGGTCATCCCGCACCGCGGCGCGCTGGTCCGCGGGCCGTCCCCGCAGGAGATCCGCGAGGCCTACCTCGTGCGCGCCGAGCTCGAGGGCCTGGCCGCGGAGCTCGCGGCCGCCCAGCCCTCGCTGGAGACGCTCGACCAGCTGCGCGAGGCGGCCGCGGCCTTCTCGGAGGCGACGAGCCGGCTGACGGACGACCCCGAGGTGTGGGCCCAGGAACGCGAGCACTGGTCGCGCGCCAACGACCAGTTCCACGAGGGCATCCTCTCGGCGGCCGGGGTCCGCGTGCTCACCGACTCGATCCACAGCCTGCACCGGCTCGTCCCTCGCAACCTGACCTGGTCGGCCATCCGGACGCGCCGCATGCTGGAAGACAACGTCGAGCAGCACAAGCGCGTGCTCGACGCGATCGAGACGAGCGACGCGGCCGCCGCGCGCGCCGCGATGCGCACCCACGTCCGGCGGTCGGGCGACATGGTCGCCGACTGGTTCGAGAGCCAGCAGGGCGACGACGCATGACCGCGACCTGCGACCGCCTGCACTGCCTGCTGCTCGGCTGGGAGCACAGCCCGGAGTCGATCTCGCTGGAGGGCGGGAGCGAGGAGAAGGTCCTCCGGCTCCCGGTCATCGGGATCCTGGTCCACGCCCCCGCCGGCTGGGTGCTGCTCGAGACGGGCATGGACCCCGGCACCTGCGCGGACCCGGAGACCGGCGGCGCCATCTACACGTTCGGCGCGCCGGAGTTCGAGACGGCCGACCCGGTACCCGACGCCCTGCGCGCGCACGGGCTCGGCGTCGAGGACCTCGCGCTGGCCGCGGTCAGCCACCTCCACATCGACCACGCCGGCGGGCTGCGGCACCTCGCCGGGCACGTGCCCATCGCCGTCCAGCGGCGCGAGCTGCAGTTCGCGACCGAGGAGGCCGGCATCCCCGAGGCATACGTGCGCGGCGACTACGACCTGCCGGACATCGAGTGGCGCGAGCTCGACGGAGACGCCGAGCTGACTCCGGGCATCGATGTCCTCACCACCCCGGGCCACACCCCCGGGCACATGTCCTACCGCGTGAACATGGCCGACTCCGGCCCGTGGCTCTTCGCGGTCGACGCCATCGACCTGCAGCAGGGCATCGACGACAACGTCGAGATCGGCTGGTCGGCGGATCCGGCCGACGCCCCCGCGCGCCGTGCCTCACATGACCGGCTCGTCGCGCTCGCCGCGGATCAGGGCGCCCGGCTGGTCGCCGGTCACTGCCCGGTCACCTGGCCGCCGCTTGCGGCGCAGGCTGACGGCTTCCGTTAGCGACCGCGCGCCGGTACGCCTGCAGGATCAGCGCCTGCACGCCGGGGACGGAGTCCTCGCGCATGGTCATGAGGCGGCCGCGCTCGAGCACCCCGGAGGCGATCGCCTCCTGCTGCTGGGCGACGATCTCGCGGTCCTCGGCGAACGTCACGTTCCACAGATCGACGTACTCGTCCGTGATCTCGGGGTCCTCGTCGGGGTTGACGAGGTAGTCGCACACGAACCGCGTGGTCCCCGCGTCGCCGGGGGCGAAGCGGCAGATCTGGGCGATGAAGCGGTCCTGGAGGATGACGATGCCCGGGAACAGCTGCATCGTGTGGTGCGACGGCGCGCCCGCCGGGTCCACCTTCTTGATGCTGGTGTGGCCCACGCGCATCGGGCCCTCCCACTCGACCGCCGCGAACGCCTGCGAGTCGTAGCGCGAGTTGAGCGACTGCCCGTGCATCGTCGGGCAGTGGTAGCACTCGACGATGTTGTCGTAGAACAGCTTCCAGTCGCACCCGGGCGTCGCCGTGATCCGCGAGTGGAAGGCGTAGCGGCGCAGGTCCAGATCGACCGCCGCGGCCTCCTCCTCGATGCGAGGGAAGACCGTCTCGAACGGCTCACAGTCACGGTCTCCGTTGACGAACACGACGCCGCGCCAGACGTGGCAGGCCAATGGCTTGAGCCCGAGCTCCTCGGTCTCAAAGCCCGGCTCGTTCTCCGCGCCGGGCGCCTTGCGCAGCGTGCCGTCGAAGTTGTAGGTCCACGCGTGGTACCGGCACTGGAGGACCTTCTCGCAGCCGCTGCTCGGCGCCACGGGATAGCCACGGTGCCGGCACACGTTCGCGAACGCCCGCAACTCGCCGTCGCCGCCCCGGATGACGAGGACGGGCACGCGACCGACCATGTCGACCAGGCGCGCGCCCGGCTCGGTCACGTCGCGCTCGAGCCCGATCGCCTGCCAGCTGCGCGCGAACAGCGCGTCCTTGTCGAAGCGCGTCAGCTCGGGGTCGCCCATCCAGCGGTAGGGCAGCGACCATCCGCGCGCCAGTCCCTCGGCGGCCTCGTCGATCTCCTCGTGCGTGAACATCAGTCGCTCCTTTCCGCGTACCACGCCGCCACCAGCTCGCCGGAGTGCAGGATGTGCCGGCGCATCGCCTCTCGGCTCGCGTCCACATCGCCCTGCTCGAGCGCAAGCCGGATCTCCCGGTGCTCGGCGCAGTTGGCGTCGAGCAGGTCGCTGTCGGTCACGAGCGGCAGGCTCGTGAGGCTGCGCGGGAAGGTGCGGTGCAGAGCGGTCACGGTCTCCTGCAACCGCTCGTTGCCGGCAGCGCGCTGGATGACGGTATGGAACGCGTCGTTCGCGCGCGACCAGGCAGCCATCGGAGCGCGGCCGTTACCGCGGGAAGTGCGGTGCATGGCCTCGCTGACCTCGCGGAACCGCTGCTCGCTCACCCGCAGCCGCGCCAGCTGCGCGGGGGTGATGCGCGTCGCCGCCGTCGCCGCCGCCAGCCCCTCGAGCTCGGCGCGGACGATGTAGGCCTCCTCGATGTCGCGCACCGTCGGGCCGCGCACGAGGGCGCCGCGGTTCGGCACCAGCTCGAGCATGCGCGCCTGCTGCAGCTTGCGGAAGGCCTCGCGCACGGGCGTCCGGCTGACCGCGAACTCGTCGGCGATCTGCTCCTGGCGCAGCCATGTGCCGACTGGGATATGGCCGGCCACGATGCGGCCCTGCAGCGTCTCGGCGAGCTCGTCGACGTTCATGTCGCGAACAGCCCGCCGTCGACGATGAGCAGCTGGCCGGTGATGTAGGCGGCCCCGGGCGAAGCCAGGAAGACGACGGCCGGCGCGACCTCGGCCGGCGTCCCCTGCCGCCGCAGCGGGATGGCGGCCTCGATCCGCTCTCGCTCACCTTCGGGGGCGTGCTCCCAGAACGGGGCGTTGAACGGCGTGTCGATCCAGCCCGGACACACGCAGTTCACGCGCGTGCCGGCGGGCCCGAGCTCGTCGGCGAGCGACCGCGTCAGGTTCACGAGACCGCCCTTGGACGCGTTGTAGGCAGCGGAACCGGCCGTTCCGCGCAAGCCACCGAGCGAGGCCATGAGGACGATCGAGCCGCCGCCCGCCTCGGCCAGGGCGGGCGCCGCGGCCTGGGCGAGCACGAGGTTGGCGGTGAGGTTGATCGCGAGGTGCGCCTCGAACGCGTCGACGGAGAGCTCGGCGAGCGGCGCCGTACGGAGCAGGCCGGCGACGCCGACGACCGTGTCGAGCTGCCCGGCGGCCGACGCCGCGGCCACCAGCGCGCGGACCTGGTCCGCGTCGCGGACGTCGCAGGCCAGCGTCGTCGCCTCGCCGCCGGCGGCCTCCACCTCGGCCACGGTGCCCTGCGCGCCGTCGAGGTCGATGTCGCCGATGGTCACGTGGGCGCCGTCGGCCGCGAGCGCCAGAGCCGTCGCCCGCCCGATGCCCGATGCGCCTCCGGTGACCAGTGCAACGCGCGTCATCACAGCGCCCCCGCCCACGTCTCGCGGCGCGGGTCCGCGGCCGCGAAGAGCGTGCCCTGCCGCTGATCGATGCCGGCGGCGACGGCGGCCCCGAAGCGCAGGTCGGCATACGGCAGCTCGACCAGCGCGTGGCCGCGCTCGGCGAGCGCCGCCGACTGCGCCGGATCCAGCCCGGCCTCGACCAGCAGCTCGCCGGCGTTGGAGCGCCAGCGTGGGCGGCCGAGCGCGTCGGCGATGTCGGTGTCGTCGTCGACGATCGACTGGACGAGCTGGGCGAGCGTCTGCACCTGGCCGTCGGCGCCGGGCGTCGCCAGCGCGAAGCAGCGCTCGTCCTGCTCGACCAGGATCGGCGCGAGCGTATGAACCGGCCGGCGGCCTGGGGCCGGCGCATTCGGGGACGCGGGATCGCGCGCGCAACCGATGAGCCGGTCGTTGAGGAGGAAGCCGCCGGCCGGAACATGGACCGCGGAGCCGAAGTCGTCGAACACCGAGATCAGCATCGAGACGACGCGGCCATCCGCGTCGGCGGTGGCGATCGCCGTGGTGTGGGCCGAGCCCACGGGACCGCCGCGGCGCTGGGCGCGCTCCGGGTCGAGCGCCAGCTCGGTGGCCAGTAGCGCTCCTGGGTCGTCGAGGGCGACGGCGTCGCGGTGGCCGAAGGCCGCCTCGATCGCCTCCACCGTGAGGTGCGCGCGGGTGGCGGCGTCGGCCGGCGCGTACGCCTCGACCGCCCGTAGCGCCATCGCTGCGAGCACCGCCTGCGAGACCGGCGGCTGCAGGGTCAGCGTCGCGCGGGCGAGCGCCGCGGTGACCGGCGGCCGCACCACCGTGTCGTGCGCCGCCAGGTCGTCGGCCGAGAGGGCGCCGCCGTCCTCCGCGCAGGCGCGCGCGATCGCGTCGGCGAGCGCACCCGTGTACAGCGCGGGGCTGCCCTCGGTGGCGATCCGCTCCAGCGTGTCCGCCAGCCGCGGCAGGCGCAGCCGCTCACCGGGCGCGAGGTCAGCGGCGGTGACCTCCCATGCGGGTGCCGTGCGCTCCAGCCGGGCGAGCTGTGCCGCCCGCGCCCGCACGAGGTCGGCGCCGGCGGGGAAGCCGTCGCGCGCGAGCCGGACGGCATCGGCGAAGAGCCACTCGAGCGGCAGCGTCGCGTGCGCGGCGTGCATGGTCTCCCACGCGTGCACCGCGCCGGGGACGGCGACCGTGCCGCCGCCGTCGCCGGGGACCGGGCCGTGGACGGCCGCGGGCGCGACCCCGGTGCCGTTGTAGGCGACCGTCTCGTTGCCCTGTCGAACGAGCGCGAGGCTGTCGCCGCCGAGCCCGCAGGCATCGGGCAGCACGACGCTCAGCACGGCGGCCGCGGCGAGCGCCGCGTCGACCGCGTTGCCGCCGTCGGCGAACACGCCGACCGCGGCGCCGGCCGCGAGCGGGTGGCCGCACGCCACGACGCCTCGGGAGCCGCGCACCATCGGGCGCGGCCGGCCGGCGAGTGCCGCCGGCGCCACCGCGTTCACGCGGGCGGCTCCAGCCCGGCCGCTCGGAGCCCGGCCTCGGCGCAGGCACGGTCGACGGCCGCGGCGGAGCCGGAGACGCCGAGCCCGCCGACCACCTCGCCCTCGACGACGATCGGCAGGCCGCCGGCGAAAACGACGATGCGCCCGCCGAGCACGGTCGACAGCCCCCAGTCCCCCTCGCCAGGGCGGGTGCTCTCGGCCCATGCCTCGGTCGGCGCGCCGAACGCGACGGCGGTGAAGGCCTTGTCGGTCGCGAGGTCGACAGCCACGAGCTGCGCCCCGTCCATGCGCTGGGCGGCGACCAGCGCGCCGCCGGGATCGACGACTGCCGCGCCCATCGCCACGCCGCGCTTCTGCGCCTCCTCGTAGACGCCGGCAAGCAGCTGCTGCGCGAGCTCGAGCCCGACTTCGTGGCGCACGTTAATCGTAGGGGTCATCGGAAAGTTGTATCCAAAACCACGCGACTCAGGCGGCGGACTGTATCCAATCTGATACACCTCCGCCACCGATGCGGACGCTGATCTTCAACGCCACCGTGATCGACGGAACCGGCGCACCGCTGCGCGAGCGCGCCTCCGTCCTGATCGAGGACCACCTGATCACGGAAGTGCTCGACGCCTACGCGCCGTACTACGACGTCGCCGACCAGGTCATCGACGCGCGCGGCGGCTTCCTGCTGCCCGGCGTCATCAACCACCACGTCCACGGCCTCACGCGTGGGCCGCTGATGATCGTCGGCGAGCCGCCGCTCAGCGACGCGCGCGTCGCTGCCAACCTCGACCGGCTGCTCGCCCAGGGCGTGACCACGGCGCTCAACGTCGACGGCTTCGCCACTACCGAGGATGCGGTCGCCGCGTCGAAGGCACAGCCGATCACGGTCAAGGTCGCCACGCTGCACACCCCCACGCACCTCTCCTGGGCCGAGCACGGGCCGTTCCCGTTCGGCGGCGTCGGCCCGCAGCACCGCTGGACGGTCGACGAGATGCTCGAGCGCGGCGCGCCCGCGATCGGCGAGGCCGGGCCGGGCGTCGACACGCACTGGTCGGACTACACGCTGCTGCCCGACGCCGTCGCGAGTCGCGGCGGCCGCGCGGACGCGGACCAGGGGCGGGCGCTGCGGCGCGCCGCCGAGGCCGCCGACCGGCCCGGCGTCGTCGCGGCGTTGGAGGCCGTCGGCCTCGGCGCCGCGGACGCGGACTGGTTCGACGGTGTCTTCGAGCGCACGCGCGAGTGGCACGGGATGGCCCGGCAGGCGATGGAGGAGGCGGTCGACGCCGCCCGCACGCGCGAGGCGCCGCTCGTCCTGCATCACACCCCCGGCAGCTACGACGTCGTGCTCGAGGCGGCGAAGGCGCTCGGCGATCGCGTCATCGCGGGCCATTCGAACTTCCAGACCGACGATCCCGACGAGGCGGCCGAGCGGGCGCGCACGCTGCGCGAGCACGGCGCGTGGATCGACATCATGTCGGGCGACGCGTTCAGCGCGCAGCGCTTCCACCCCACGCCCGCCGTGACGTTCCGGCTCTTGCGCGACGGCCTCGTCGACCTCGTCTCGACCGACTATGCCGGCGGCTTCTGGGATCCGATGCTGTACATGCTCGAGCGCGCGCACGAGGCCGGCGTGGTGTCGCTGCCCGACGCGGTCCGGATGGTCACGAGCGCGCCCGCCGCGGCGATCCCCAAGCTCGCGCCGCTGCGCGGCCGGGTGGAGCCCGGCCTGGTCGCCGACCTCGTCGTGACGGAGCCCGGCCGGCTCTCTGCGATCCGTGCGGTTCTCGTGTCCGGCCGCATCGTCGGCCCGGCGACGGGCCGCTGGTAGCCACTTGCGCCTCGTCGCCAACGACCGTGGCGAGTTCCCGGCGCCGGCGGCGACGCGCGAGCCGCAGACCATCCACGAACGGCTGCCCGGCTACGCGCCGACGCCGCTGCACGACGTGCCAGAGCTCGCAGCCGAGCTCGGCGTCGCGCGGGTCCTGCTGAAAGACGAGAGCGAGCGCTGCGGGCTCCCGGCCTTCAAGATCATGGGCGCGGCGTGGGCGGTGCACGAGGCGCTCGCCGCGCACCGCGGCGCGCCGTTCGCCGACTGGAAGACGCTCGCGGAGCTCGGCCGGCAGGTGGACGGCGACCTCACGCTCGTCGCGGCGACCGACGGCAACCACGGGCGCGCGGTCGCCCGCATGGCCGCCCTGCTCGGCTTGCGCAGCCACATCCTGGTGCCGCGCGACATGGTGGCGGCGCGGATCGACGCGATCGCCTCCGAGGGCGCTGAGGTCACGGTCGTCGACGGCAGCTACGACGAGGCCGTGGCGGCGTCGGCGCGGCTCGCGGACGAGCGGACCCTCGTCGTGTCCGACACCGCCTGGGATGGCTACGAGGACATCCCGCGCGCGGTGATCGCGGGCTACTCGACCATCCTCTGGGAGGTCGACGACCAGCTCGCGGGGGCCTCGCCGCCGGACGTCGTGTTCGTGCCGGTCGGCGTCGGCGCATTCGCCGCCGCCGTCGCCGGCCACGTCGCCCACTCGTGGGCCGCGGCCGACCCCCGGCTCGTCACGGTCGAGCCGGACAGCGCGAACTGCCTGCAGGCATCGATAGAGGCCGGCGGCGTGGTCACCCTCGAGGGTGAGCAGACGTCGATCATGGCCGGGCTCAATTGCGCCGTGCCGTCGCCGCTCGCCTGGCCCTTGCTGGCCGGCCGCGTCGACGCCGCGGTCTCGATCGACGACGACGTCGCGCGCGAGGGAATGCGCCGTCTGGCCGCACTCGGGATCGTCGGCGGTGAGTGCGCGGGCGGGGCGCTCGGGGCCGCGACCGCGCTCCTCGCCGACCCCGGGTCTCGCAAGACGCTCGGGATCTCGCCCGGCGCGTCCGTGCTCGTCTTCCTCACCGAGGGCGCGACCGACCCCGCCGGGTACCGCGAGATCGTCGGCCGCGACCCGGAGTCGGTGGCGTAGGAGCCGCCATGGCGCAGCTCGCTCAGGTCGTGGGCGCCGTGCTGATCCTCATCCCGTTCGCGTGGTCCCAGCTGGGTCGCCTCGGGACGACGTCAAGGCTCTATCTCGGCCTCAACTTCCTGGGATCCGGGCTGCTCGCCGTCCTCGCACTGCACGAGCGGCAATGGGGATTCCTGCTGCTGGAGGGCATCTGGGCGCTCGTGGCCGCATGGAGCCTTCACCGGGTGGTGGCGGGCGCGTAGACCTGGGGTTCGGCGATCACCGCAGCGCGGCGGCCGCGTCAGCGCGCGTTCCGCATGCGCCTGACGAGCATCTCCGGCGAGCCGTCCATACGTGGCGCGCTCGCGACGGCGGGGAAGCGCTCCAGGATCTCCTCGGGCTCGTCGGCGACGCTGAGGAGGTCGGCGAAGCCCAGCCGCTCCGCCTGCCGCTGCAGCGCCGGGTATAGGCCCGTCTCCGCGCAGTAGTGCTCGCTGTCGAGGAACGCCATCGGGCTGCGGCCGAAGACGCGGTAGGCGTTCTGCGCGCCGTCCTGGAAGATCTCCTGCATCGTGCCGGCGCCGCCCGGCGCGAACACGATGCCCGCGGTCGCCACGGCCAGCAGCCCGTCCTCGCGGATGCTGTTCGAGAAGTACTTCGCGATGTGTGAGGCGAACAGGCTGATCGGCTCGCCCGCCGTCACCCACGTGGGGATCGCCAGGCTGTCGCCGCCGGGCGCGAAGCGCTCGCGGAGGTTGTCCGCGACGCGCATATAGCCGGCCGGATCCTCCGGCCAGGCCGGCGCGGCGGCCAGTTCGTCCACGGCGTGCTCGCGCTCCGCGTCCGAGACGCCGACGAGGTAGGCGCCGAGGTTCGCGGCCTCCATGATGCCGAGACCGCCGCCGCAGACGACCAGGTAGCCGCGCTGGGCGAGCGCGGCCGTCAGGTGGACGACCCGGCGGTAGTTGGCGTCGGCCGCGAGGGTGGTCGAGCCGCCCATGATCCCGACCACCGGCCGCCCCGTCCGCATCAGGTAGTCGGCCAGCGCGACGTCGATGTAGTGGTCGTGCGTGCGCTGCGCGAGGCCCTCGTCCACGTCGGGAGCGCGCCCGCCGTGCGCCTTGACGTAGTCGTAGATCCGCCCGTCCAGCGTCAGCGAGTGGTCGGCTCCGGGGCGCCAGCCCTGCATCAGGTCCTCGCGCGTGTACAGGCGCTGCGGGCGCACGGCGTAGGGACGTGTCATGGCGCGCCAACCCAATCAAGCCGTGCCGGCGCGGGCAAGCGCCCACGGGTCCCTGGGGGACGTGACCAGGGACTCCGACGGGCGCGACCAGGGCACGCGGAGGCGATGCTCTCGGAGCGCCCTACGAACGCCGCCCAGGAGCCAAGACGATGACCACCTCAACCCCGCAGCTCTCGCTCTTCACGCAGCCGGAGACCGCCGACGAGCTCGCCGCCCGGCTGGCCACCGCCCCCGGGCTGGTCCGCCCCGGCGCCGCCCTCTGGGACGACGCCCGCACGCCGATCCACCCGCTCTCGATGGAGAGCGCGTACGCCGATCCGCGGCTGCTCCGGCGACCTCGGCGCCCGGGGCGCGCGCTTCGCCCGCGAGCTCGGCGCCGACGTCATCGTCGGAGCAGAGACGGCCGGCGTACCGCTCGCCGCGTCAATCGCGCTCGCCGCCGGGCTGCCCTTCGCGTTCGTCCGCAAACCCGGCTACCGCGGCCACGAACCAGACGAACCGCCGGTCCGCGGCGCCGACGTCACCGGCAAGCGAGCGCTGTTCGTCGACGACGCCGTCTCCAGCGGCTCCTCCGTCGAACGCTTCACCACCTCCCTCATCGGACAGGGCGCCAACGTCATCGGCGTCTTCGTCCTCGTCGACATGCGCGACGTCGCCGACTCGATCAACCCCGTCGCCGCCGCACTCCCGACGCAGTCCGTCGCCACCTACCTGCAAGTCCTCGACCTCGCCACCGAGCACGGCCTCCTCGACACCAACATCCACGAGCTCACCGTCGACGCCCTGCTCAACCACTGGAACGACAACGACCCGCGCTGGAACCAGCTCCCGCAGGCCGCCTGACAACCCACCCACAAACCCCCACGGAGGACACCATGACCAGCACGCAGCTCACCGAGAAGATCGCTCCCCCCACCACCGCCGAGAAGCTCGAGGTCGTGACCCTCCCGGTCGCCGACGTCGACCGCGCCAAGGCCTTCTACCTGGGCCTCGGCTGGCGCCTGGACATCGACTTCGAGCCCGCGCCGGGCATGCGCGGCGTGCAGTTCACCCCGCCCGGCTCGCCCGCGTCGATCCAGTTCGGCAGCGGCTCGACCGCCATGAAGGAGCCGCACCAGGGCCTGATCCTCGTCGTCGACGACATCGAGGCCGCGCGTGCGGACCTGATCTCCCGCGGCGCCGACGTCGGCGAGATCTTCCACCTCGTGCCCGGCAAGGGCCCGGTCCCCGGGCTCGACCCCGAGCGCAAGACGTACTTCAGCCGCGCGGTCTTCGCGGACCCCGACGGCAACCAGTGGCAGCTCCAGGAGGTCACCGACCGGTTGCCCGGCCGTGTCGAGCGCACCGACCCCGCGCCGATCGCCGAGTTGCTGGCCGAGACCGCGCAGCACCACGGCGCCTTCGAGGCGATCGCGGCTCCGCACAACTGGTGGGACTGGTACGCGGCCTACTTCGCCGCGCGCCAGGACGGCGACACCCCCGCGCAGGCCGACAAGGCCGCCGACGCGTACATGAAGGAGGCATTCCATGTGGTGGTGTCCCGCTGAGGTCGCAGGCCTCGCCGGCGTGCGCTGGCACTGACATGCAGGACCGAGGGCCCCGCCAGCGGCGGGGCCCTCTTCACGCCATCAGGGCGATCGCGGGGCCGTCCGGGAGCGCGGACCCAAGCTCCTTGCGGGAGCTGATGCCGAGCTTGCCGAACACCTTGCGCAGATGCCACTCGACCGTGCGGGGGCTGAGGAACAGCTGCGCGCCGATCTCCGGGTTGGTCTGCCCGCCCGCCGCGCGCTGCGCGATCTGCAGCTCCTGCGGCGTGAGGTCGTCGAGCGTCTCGACGGTGCGCTTGCGCACGGTCTCGCCCGTGGCGAGCAGCTCCCGCCGCGCGCGCTCGGCGTAGACCTCCATGCCGATCTCGGAGAGCAGCTCGTGCGCGGCGCGGAGCTGCTCGCGAGCATCGACGCGGCGGTTCTCGCGCCGCAGCCACTCGCCGTAGACCAGCAGCGTGCGGCCGTACGCGACGCGGATGCGGGTACGGGCGAGGCGCTCGATCGCCTCGCGGTAGAGCCGCTCGGCCGCCTCGCCCTCGCTGAGCAGCGCGCGCGATCGGAGGAGGAAGGCGAGCGACCAGTCGCTGCCGTTGGCCTCGGCGATCTCCGTCAGCCGCTCCATCGCGCCGGCCGCGCGCTCCGGCTTGCCGGCCCGGGCCGCCGCCTCGACGAGGTCGGCCAGCAGCCACATCGGGGTGCCGAGCCCGCGCGGGTCCTCGGCGCCCCGCTCGGCGGCGACCAGGGCCTCGTCGTAGCGTCCGAGGCCGTTGTAGCGGACGGCGTTGCCCCAGTCGGTGGCGACGAGCCACAGCCCCTCGCCGTGCTCCACCGCCGCCTGCCGGCGCGCCTCGACCAGCGCCTGCGCCTCGCTCTCCTGCCCGCGCCAGTTGGCCAGCGCGATCGCGCCGCGCAGGGTGACGTGGCTGCCGGTCGCCTCGACCACGGCGTCCGCCTCCGCGGCCAGCGCGATCGCCGGGGCGAGCCGGCCGCAGAAGAGCTCGGCGTGGATGCGGTCGTCCAGGGCGATCGGCAGCACCGACAGCGCGCCGGTCCGGCGGGCGAGCTCGACCTGGCGGGCGGTGAGCTCGTCCCAGGCCACGTCGTCGCCCAGCGCCCGCGCGACGTGGCAGGCCAGCCACAGCCAGCGCAGCTCCTCGTCCTCGGACAAGCGCTCCTGCCGGAACGCGCGCAGCGCCTCCTTCAACGCCGGCGCGCCGGCGGCGTAGCCATCGCTGGCGAGGCGCGCGAGCCCGTCGAGGAGCAGGTCGCACGCGCGGGCAGACGGCTCCCACTCCGCGGCGAGCACGGCGGCGGCGATCTCGCGCACGTCGCCGCCGCGCACCAGCCGGTCGGCCGAGAGGGCCGCGGCGAACGCGTCGAGGTAGGTCTCACGCGCGAGCGTTGCGTCGAGCGGCTCGAGCCGGCGCGCCGCCTCGAGCAGCAGCGGGGGCGCGTCGCGGCCGCGCGTCGTGGCGAAGATGATCTGCGCCCGCAGCAGCTGCGCCCGCGCGCTGTCGAGCTCGTCGAGCGGCCCGGCCTGCGCGACCGCGAGCAGGCTCAGCGCCGACTCGGCCGCGCCCGCCCGCTGCTTGCACTGCGCGGCCACCAGCGCGCGCCGCGCCCGGCGCGCCGGATCGGGGGTCAGCTCGGCGGCGCGCTCGTGGAAGGCCGCGCCCGCCGCCACGCCACCGCGCGCCCCGGCGCGCGCGGCCGAGCGCTCGAGCTCGGCGGCGACGGCCTCGTCGAGCCCGGCCGTCGCCTGCGCGCGGTGCCAGGCGCGGCGGTCGGGCTCCGCCTCAGCGTCGGTGGCCTCGGCGAGCGCCGCGTGGATGCGCCGGCGGTCCTCCGGCGCTGCGGCGCCGTACACGGCCGATCGCACGAGCGGATGGTGGAAGCGCACCTGCGTGCCGAGCTCGATCAGACCCGCGTCGGCGGCCGGCGCTCCTGCCCCGGCGTCGATCCCGAGCGCGGCGGCGGCGCTCCAGAGCAGGAGCGGGTCGCCGAGCGGCTCGGCCGCCGCGACGAGCAGCAGCAGCCGGGAGGCCTCCGGCAGCGTCTCGAGCCGCTCCTGGTAGCGCGCCTCGATGCGGCCGGCGAGCGCCGGCTCGCCGTTGAGACCGAAGCCGCCCGCCAGCTCGGCGGGCGTCCGGCCGCGCGGCAGCTCGAGCAGCGCGAGCGGGTTGCCGCGGGTCTCGGCGACGATGCGATCGCGCACGCGCTCGTCGAGCGGGCCGGTCAGGACGGCCTCGAGCAGCGCCCGCGCATCGCCGGCCTCCAGCCCGGCGACGACGAGCTCGTCCAGCTCGGCGAAGCGCCGCTCGCCGGCGGTCTCGCGCACCGCGAGGACGAGCCCGGCCGACTCCGCCTGCAGGCGCCGCGCCACGAACGCCAGCGCCTGGGCCGACGCCGCGTCGAGCCACTGCGCGTCGTCCACCACGCACACCAGCGGCCGCTCCTCCGCCGCGTCAGACAGCAGGCTCAGGACCGCCAGCCCGACCAGGAAGCGGTCCGGGGCGTCGCCGTCGCCGAGCCCGAACGCGGTGGCGAGCGCCTCGCGCTGCGGGCGGGGGAGTCGCTCGAGCCGATCCCGCAGCGGCGCGCAGAGCAGCTGCAGCCCGGCGAACGCAAGCTCCATCTCGGACTCGACGCCCGCTGCCCGGACGACGTGGCACCCGGAGGCGCGCCCCACCAGGTACTCGAGCAGCGCGCTCTTGCCCGCGCCCGCCTCCCCGCGGAGCACGAGCGCCCGGCTCAGGCCGGAGCGCACGCTCACCAGCAGCTCATCCAGCGCCGCGCACTCGGTGTTCCGGCCGAGCAGATCACGCGAGGTCGTGACCACGGGTCGAGGCTACCTGGATCGCCCGCGCTCGCGCCAGGGCTTTCCCGGGTGCGTCGCCGGCCGGCAGGTCATGCCTGCCGGCCGGTTCTGCGACGTCTCAGGCCTACTTCTTGGCGTGCTTCAAGCCTTCTTGGCCTTCTTGGCCTTCGGGCAGCTCGACCGGCCCGCGCTGCGGCTCTCCGGCGGCCAGCAGCAGCGTCTGTGCATCGCCCGCGCGCTCGCCGCCGGGCCCGAGGTGCTGCTGCTGGACGAGCCGTGCTCGGCGCTCGACCCGCGCTCGACCGCGGTGATCGAGGACCTGATCGTCTCGTTCGCCGACGAGCTGGCGGTCGTCATCGTCACGCACAACCTGCAGCAGGCGCGGCGGATCGCCGACCGGGTCGCCTTCATGTACCTCGGCGAGATGGTCGAGTGCACGACGGCTGAGGAGATGTTCCTGAACCCCCTCTCCCCGCGCACGCGCGACTACGTGTCGGGGGCGTTCGGATGAGTTGGGCGCTGCTCGCGCTCGCGACGCTGCTGCTGGCCGGCTGCGAGTCCTCCCAGGACAAGTCGGCGCGGCTGGCCAAGTCCGCGGTGGCGGGCAAGCACGAGAAGGGCATCGTCGTCACCGCCAGTAGCCCCGACGTGAAGGTGCTCAAGACCGCCGTGGTCGAGGACCAGTACGGCGCGGCGGCCGCCGTGCAGCTGGGCTTCAGCGGCAAGAAGCCGCAGGCGGCAATGCCGATCTCATTCGAGCTGCGCGACGCGGCCGGGAAGAAGGCGTACGCCAACGACCTGCCGGGCCTCGCCGCGTCGCCGTTCCGGATCTTCTGGATCGGCAACCCGAAGGGCGCGCAGCTCCGCATCTTCGCCCCGCCGACCGTGCTCACCAAGGAGGCGCCGTGAGCGACGCCACGACACCGATGGACCGTCCGACCGTCGGCCCGCAGGGCGAGCCGTGCGCGCACTGCGGCTCGCTGCTGGCGCGCGACCAGCGCTACTGCCTGGAGTGCGGCACGCGCCGCGCGGGGATGGGGGCGCTGCTCGCCGACGTGCCCGACCCGCGGCGGCCCGCCGCGCCGGTGATGACGGAACGCACCGTTCCGCTCGCCCCCTCCGAGTCGCCGTGGCGGCTCGACGCCGGGCTGCTGGCCGGCGTCGGCTGCCTCCTGCTGGCGCTGCTGGTCGGCGTGCTGATCGGCCACAACGGCGTCGGCGGCGACGGGAAGGCCGCGGCGCCGCAGGTCGTGACCGTCGCGCAGCCGGCTGCCGGTGGAACCGCCCCCGGCGCGACCGCGGCCACGCCGGTCAGCTTCAAGTCCGACTGGCCGGAGGGCAAGCGCGGCTTCACCGTGCAGCTCCAGACGCTGCCGAAGGACGGCACCGACGCCGCCGCCGTCGCGGCCGCCAAGCAGGCCGCCACCGGCAAGCGCGCCACCGGCGTCGGGGCGCTGGACTCGAACGCCTTCAGCACCCCTGACGGCGGCAAGTACGTCGTCTTCTCCGGCCAGTACGCCACGAAGAAGGCCGCCGGCGCGGCGCTCGGCGGCGCGCGCAAGAGCTTCCCCGGCGCGAAGGTGATCGAGGTCGGCACGGCGGCGCAGAAGGCGTCGACCGGCGGCGGCTCGAGCGACGCCGCGACCAAGGCGAAGGCGCCCAGCTCGCTCGAGCGCCGCCGGGCCGAGCTCGCGAGCCAGGTCACCGAGCTGCAGTTCGACCTCGGCGGCCTGGCCTACGAGATGGCCATCCGCGATCACTTCCGGCTCGACGTCCTGCTGCGGCGGGCGGCCGAGCTCCAGCAGGTCGACGCCGAGCTGGGCGAGCTCGACCGGCTGCTGCGCGCCGAGGAGACGGCGGAGACCGGCGCCTGTCCCAACTGCTCGGCGCCGCACTCGCGCGGCGCGGCGTACTGCTGGCAGTGCGGCACGACGCTGATCGAGCCTTTCACACGATGATCACCGGGCGATAACCGGTCGTTGACGTTGCGCGGGCGGCGGCCCGGTTCGCTCAAGGGATGAGCGCGGGGCCGATCGCCGTCCGCAGTGTCGCCGCGCCCGCGTGGCTGAGCGCCCGACGGCTCGAGAGCGCCGCCGCCCTCGTCGCGGCGTTCGCGGTCGCGCTCGTCTCCAGCGCGCATCTGCTGCCCCGCGACGTGGTCGAGGGCGACGCGCTCGTGCACCAGTTCTGGATGCGCCGGTGGGTCGATCCGGCGCTCTTCACCGACGCGCTGACCGCGCGGCTGCGGGGCTCGGAGCGCTATCCGGACGGCTACCAGGCGCTGTTCTGGCTGGCGAGCCACGTCGCCGACCCGATCCACTTCGGCGAGTGGCTCGGGATCGGGCTGATGGCGCTCGCGGGCTGGCTCATCTTCGAAATCGTGCGCGAGCACACCGACTGGCGCCCGGCGGCGTGGCTCGGTGCGGGCCTCTTCCTCGCGCTGCAGGGCCATCGCTTCTTCGGCGGCTTCCCGCGCGGCTTCCTCCACGTCGTGGTGCTCGCCACCGTGCTGCTCGCGCTCCGCGGGCGCGAGGGGCCGGCCGCGCTGGTGGCGGCCGGAGGCGCCTTCTTCTACCCGCCGGCGGCGCTGCTCGCGGTCGGCGTGCTTTGCGTGTCGGCGCTGCGCCGGCGCGGCGTCGACCCGCGGCGCGCGCGCACGGCGGCGGTGGCGGCCGTGCTCGGCGCGGCGGCGATCCTGATCCCGGCCGGCGGCTCGCTCGACGTGCTGTCGGCGAGTGAGGCGCGGCGCTACCCCGAGTTCGGGGAGCACGGCGACCTGCACTTCTTCACCTCGTCCCTCCTGGAGTACCTGCGCCAGAACCGCAGCGGCTTCGACCTGCGCGCGACCGGCAGCCTGCTGCTGCTCGCGGCCGTCGGGCTGCTGCTCGTCCGCCGCGCCAACTGGCGGCTGCTGCGCCCCGAGGTGCTGGCGATGCCGGTGGCGTCGCTGGCCGCCTTCGGGCTCGCGCAGGCGACGCTCTTCGAGCTCTACCTCCCCCACCGCTACACGTATCCGCTGCTGGCGTTCTTCGCGATCGTGGTGGCCGTGCTGCTGCGGCCGTCCTGGGAGGCGCTGCCGAAGTGGGGCCGGATCGCGCTCGCGGTGGCGCCGGTGCCGCTCGCGATCTTCGCCCAGGCGGTCTTCCCGCTCGGGCCGCTCGGGCCGGTGCCGCTGTGGCTCGCCGCGCTCACGATCCCCGCCGTCGTGCTGCGCGGCCCGGCCGTCGCCGGGCTCGTGCTGCTCGCCGCGCTGGTCGCGCTCCCCGGTCGCGTACCGCCCGGCCAGATCTGCCCGGCCACGCCGGCGATGGAGTACCTCTCAACGCTACCCAAGACCGCGGTGATCGCCGGCGACCCGCAGGAGATCAAGTGCGTGCCGGTCTCCGCCAACCGCCCGGTGGTGATCTCCACCCAGCTCGCGTTCTCCTACGAGCGCGGCTACCTGCTCGACGCGCGGGCGCGCATGTTCGACTCGCTGCGCGCGTACTACGGCCCGTCGCGCGCGGCGCTGCGCGACCTCGCCGCGCGCTACGGCGCCACGCACCTGCTCGTCTACGGGGGCACGCTGCGGCGCGAACGGGCCGGGCAGCACCGGATCTGGACGAGCGCCCGCGAGCCGTACGGCGCGCTCGTCCACAGCCTCCTCCGCAACGGCAAGCCGGCGGTGCTGCACCTCCCGGCGCGCTGCCGCCGCTGGCACTCCGGCGAGCAGGCGATCTACGACCTGCGGTGCCTGTGAGGCGCGCGCTGCTGATCGCGCTGCTGCTGGGGCTCCTGCTGCCGGCCGCGGCCGCCGCGCGCCCGAACGTCGTGGTGATCGAGACCGACGACCAGACGATGGCCGACCTCGCCTCGATGCCCAAGACACAGCGGCTGATCGGAGACGAGGGCGTCAGCTTCGACAACTCGTTCGTGTCGCTCTCGCAGTGCTGCCCGTCGCGCGCGACGTTCCTCACCGGCCAGTACGCGCACAACCACCAGGTGCTCACCACGCAGCCGCCGTTCGGCGGCTTCACCGCCTTCCACGACTCCGAGACGCTCGCCGTGTGGCTGCGGCGCACGGGCTACGAGACCGCGCTCGTCGGCAAGTACATGAACCAGTACGGCAAGACCGACCCGACCTACGTCCCGCCCGGGTGGAGCGACTGGTTCGGCCTGCTCGGGCCGTCGGCCTACAGCTTCCGGGTCTTCGACGCCAGCGACAACGGGCACCCGGTGCACTTCGAGCAGCAGTACAAGACCGACGTGCTGACCGCCCGCTCCGAGCAGTTCGTGCGGCAGGCGAAGAGGCCGTTCTTCCTGTGGACCACCTACGTCGCGCCGCACGAGGGCGTCCCGCCGGACATGCTCGTCCCGCGGCGCTTCCTCACCACCTCGCCGTCGCCGCTGTTCGAGAACGCGTTCCTCGGGCCGATGCCGCGGACGCCCGCGTTCAACGAGGCCGACGTCTCGGACAAGCCCGTCGCGATCCGGAAGCACCCCCGCTTCGGGCCGCGCGGGATCGAGCTGCTGACCGCGACCTGGCACAAGCGCCAGCAGTCGCTGCTGTCGGTCGACCAGGGCGTGCGGCGGATCGTGCGCGCGCTCGAGCGCAAGCACGCGCTGAGGAACACGCTGCTGATCTTCACCTCCGACAACGGCTACCTGATCGGCGAGCACCGCGTCCGCGAGAGCAAGGTCCTCCCCTACGAGCCGTCGATCCGCGTGCCGCTGTTGATGCGCGGGCCGGGCATCCCGCGCGGCGCGACGCGCTCCCAGCTGGTGTGGAACGGCGACCTCGCGCCGACGATCGTGCAGGCCACCGGCGCCACCGCGGCGACGCCGGCCGACGGCATGTCGCTGCTGGACTTCGCGCGCGACCCGCGCGCGCGCAGCGGCCGCGCGGTCCTGCTCGAGGGCCCGCCGCAGGGCGTGAAGAGCCGCGCCCCGCGCTTCACCGGGCTGCGGACGCCGTCGCACCTCTACGTCGAGTACGCCGACGGCGAGCTCGAGCTCTACGACCTGCGCCGCGACCCGTACGAGCTGCACAACCTCGCCGGCGACGCGGCGGTCGCCCCGCTGCAGCGCGAGCTGGCGGCCCGCCTCGCGCGGCTACGTCACTGCGCCGGCGCGGCGTGCCGCCGCCGGTAGCCAGCTCGTGCGCACGTGCTCGATGATGTGCACGCCGACGGGCGCCTCGACCGCGACGACGCCCTCGGGCGGCTCGCCGCCGTCGGCCAGCGCGCGGAACACCTCCCACTCGCGGTGCTTGCGCCGCGTGCGCGCGGAGGCGCCGAAGTCGGTGTGCGACCAGTGGCCGAACTCGTCGGCGCTGAGCCGCTTGAGCTCGACGCAGCCCCAATCGGGGAGCGTGAGCGCAGGCGCCCCGGCCGCCCACAGCGGGAGCTCCCAGTCGAGCGCCTTGGCGAAGCTGGAGCCGGGCCCGTTGGGCCAGCCCCACGGCTCGGTGTTGCGGAGCTCGAGATCGACGAACGCGCGCCGGTCGTCGACCAGGTAGAGCGAGCGGCGCGGCACGCGCACGATCGCCTCCGCCGCCTCGAGCTGCCACGCGAGGTCGCGCAGCGCGGCGACGGCGGCGTCGGTCAGCACCATGTCGCCGTCCCACTTCAGCGCGTAGCCGGTCCGCACGTGCGCGAACGACCAGTTGTAGAAGTAGGTCAGGCTGTGCACGGAGTCGGGCGGCGTGGCGAGGTGCTCGTCGCCGCAGCGCGCGATCGCGAACGGGTAGTCGTGGACCTCGAGCGCGGCGCCGGCGATGCGGCGCGCGACCTCCGCGCTCCCGTCGGTCGAGCCGTTGTCGACCAGCACGACGTGGTCGACCGCTGCCAGCAGCGGCGGCAGCACCCATGGCAGGTTGCCGGCCTCGTCGCGCACGCGCACGACGGCGGTGAAGCCGGGGCGCGGCGGCGCCTCCGCCCACGCCCAGCGGACGTCGAAGTCGGTATGGCCCTCGCGATTCGCGATCGCCGGCGGGCGCTCGCTGCGCTGCGCGCGCCGCCCGCGCTTCTGGACGACGCGGTGGAGCTGGCCGAGCCGCGCGTGCTCGTCGATCGCCGACCGCAGCAGCGGGAGCAGCGGCTCGACCTCGGCCTCCCACGCGCCGTTGGGCCGCGGGTCGCCGGTCGGCGGCTCGTAGTCGAAGGCGGCGTAGTCGGCGGCGTGGCGCTCGCGCACGATCGCGGCCGAGCGCGCGTCGTAGAGCCCCGGCGGCGGCGCCAGCGGCGTGCGGTTCTCGTGCCGGCCGGCAGGCGGCTCGGCCCCGATGTGGGCCTGCAGGAGCGCGAGCGTCTCCTCGATCCGCTCGACGCGGCCGACGTGGTTGAGCGGCAACTGGCGCACGAGCTCGTGCTGGACGGCCCAGTGCACGTCCGCCCCCTCCCCGTCGCCGAGCGCCGCCACGAACGCGCGGAAGTCCTCGACGATCTCCCCGGCGATCCACGGCACGCGCGGGAACCACGGGGCGTCGCCGAAGTCGTCGGCGAAGCGCGGCTCGCGCAGCAGCAGCTTCGACTGCCAGCCCGACCACAGCCGCGAGGCGGGATCGCGGACGAGGGCGAAGCGCAGCCAGCCGGGCTCGGTCAGCAGCCGCTCGTGCTCGGGCTCCTCGTAGCGGACCAGGCGCAGCTCGTCGGGCCACAGGTTCATGTCGTGGACGGTCAGCGCGGGAGACACCTCGGGCATCGGCGAGCGGTCGAAGCGATCGGGCGGGAGCCCTGCCAGCCCGGCCAGCGTCCACAGCACGTTGGTGCAGGCAGCCTTCGGGACCGGCAGGAAGAGCACGCGCTGCTCCGGCAGCACGACGGTCCGCTCGAGCACGTGGCGGGCGAACGGGAACGGCCGGCTGGGCGCGGGTGCGGTGGCGGCCATCGCCCGCATTCCAGCGGCTCGGCGTGACCATCCTGTTGCCGCGCCGTGAACTCCGGCCCGAGCGCTCCTAGAGTGGCGCCCGGATGACGACCGACGCCAGAACGATCGTCCTGGTCGCCGGCTCCGGGCGCAGCGGCACGAGCCTGTTCACGGGCATCCTGCAGCGCCTGGGCTACAAGGTGCCCGAGCCCGAGGTTCCCGCCGACGCCAGCAACCCGCGCGGGTTCGCCGAGTCGCAGTGGGTGGTCGACTTCCACACGCGGCTGCTCGACGGCGCGCACGTGCAGACCGCCGACGCCCGCCCCGCCGCGTGGGCCGACATGGCGCGCGTGGGGCTCGACGAGGCCGTCCGCGGTGAGCTGCGGACGTGGCTCGCCGCCCAGTTCGCGCTCAGCGACGACCTGATCGTCAAGGACCCGCGGCTGTCGTGGTTCCTCCCCCTGTGGCGCAGCTGCGCGGCGGAGGCCGGGGCGCGGCCGGTGTTCGTGACGATGCTGCGCCACCCGGCGGCGGTGATCGACTCGAAGACGCGCTGGTACGGCGGCAAGCTCCGCGAGGCCGGGCGCTGCGCCGGCTGGGTCAACCAGACGCTGTTCACCGAGCGGGCCACGCGCGACTCGCCGCGCGCCTTCGTGCCCTACGAGGAGCTGCTCGACGACTGGACGCACACCGTCGCGCGCGCCGGGCGCGAGCTCGACCTGCGGCTGGTGCGCGACGCGCCCGCCGCCGCGATCCGCGATGTGCACGGCTTCATCGACCGCTCGCTGAGCCGCTCGTCACCGGAGTGGGGCGTCCGGCCGATTCCGGAGCCGCTGCGCGCTCAGGCCGACGAGGTGTGGGAGCTCGTGTCGCAGCTCACGGACGAGACCCCCGACGGCGCCGCGATCGCCGAGCGGCTCGACGCCGTGCGCGCCGCGTACGTCGGCTTCTACGCCGAGGCGGAGGCGGTCGCACAGTCCTCGATCGCCGCGGCGCGGCGCCCGGCGGCGCGTGGCGGCGCGGCCGCGGGCCGCCTGCCGCGCCCGGTGCTGAAGCTCATTCGGCGCGTGCCCGTGCGCTGGCGCCGCGCGGTTCCCACTCGCGTTCGCCACGGGCTGGTGCGGGCGCTGCGGTCCGCGCCGGCACGGTGAGCAGCAGGCTGCCGCCGGGCGCAGGCCGGAGGTCGAAGCGCCGCTCGTCGACGGTCGTGGCGAGCGGCAGCGCGGCGGCTGCCTCCTCGGCCAGGCGCACGCGCGCCAGGGCGGCGATCTCCTCGCTGCCGGCCGGCCGCCCGTAGAAGCCCCACTCGCCGCGGCGCGGCGTCGGCCCGGCGGGGACGGAGAGCAGCGCGGCCGCAGGGATCAGCACGCGCCAGTGGTCGTCGCCGGCGGGCAGCAGCGGCACGACGTGGGTGCGCTCGCGGTGCCAGTCGCGCAGGACCAGCTCGCGCTCGGCGAGCCCGGCGGCCATGTCGAGCTCGACCTCGAGCACGTCGGCGGCGCGCCAGCGCGCGGCGATGACGGTCGGGCGCGCGTCGCGATCGGTGAGGGCGGCGTCGCCCGCCGGCGTGCGGGCGAGCGTGAGCTCGCGCCCGGAGCTGCAGTGGATCAGCGCGGGCGAGGCGCCGGGGAGCGCCAGCGGCACGCGGCGGTCGCCGTCGAGCGCGGAGAGCTGCCAGGTCCCGGCCTCGCCGCTGCGGTCGCGCGGCGCGAGGTGCAGCTGCGAGAGCGGCAGCCGCGCGTTGAAAGCGACCTCCCCGACGAGCGGGATCCGCGTACACCAGCCGTCGCCGGCGCGGCGGACCTCGATCTCGCTGACCGGCCCCAGCCGCTGCTTGCCCGCCAGCTCGAGCACGTCGCCGTCGACGAGCCGGGCGTCGTGAATCGCCGCCCAGCGATCCCGCACCCGCACCTCGATGCGCCCGGACGTACATGCGACGGCGCGAGCGGCCAGCCCCTCCGGCGCCGGCAGCTCGGCGGCGCGCAGCTCCTCGTGGGCGAAGCGCAGGTAGCGCCGGCGCAGCCCCTGGGCACGCACGAAGAGGATGAGCTGCCACGTGCCGGCGCTGTCGAGCGCGCGCGGCGAGAGGGTCGCCTCGAACCCCGACCAGGTGCGGTCGAGCGGGCCGCCTGCGAGGTCCGGCCGAGGAACGGCGCGGGCGCGCACCCGCACAGCCCCGACCCGCATCCGGAGCCGCAGCAACCGGCCCCGGCGCACCGCGATCAGCTGCACACGCTGGTCGGCGGGCCGCTCCACCGCGAGGCCCGCCAGGTGCGCGTGGCCGCGGACGACGAGCCGGCCGTCCTCGCACACCAACTCGTCGACCGCCGCGCGCAGCGCCAGCTCGCCGTCGCGCTTGCCGAGCCGGAAGGTGGAGGCCGGGATCGCGGCCGTGCGGTCGTCGCGGAACGGATAGTCCCCGTACCAGCGGCCGCGGCGCCGCAGCGGGGGCGTCGCCTCCTTGCGCTCGCGCGTGAAGCGCAGGACCTCGAGCAGCTCGGCGGTCTGCCCGTGCAGCGCGAGGTGCCACTTGAGGCGGTCGATGGCGGGCAGCTCGCGGAACAGCGACGCGCGGCCGCCGTCGAACATCTCGTTCACGTGGTCGAGGAAGAGCGTGCGGTAGCGCGGATCGGCGTCGGCGAGCACGTCGAGGTGCACGCGCAGGTCGTCGCGCACGAGCCGCTGGTCGTACCCCCGGCGCAGCCTCCGGGTGCCGTGCTCGACCAGGTAGCCGCGCACGTGCTCGACGGCCGCGAGGCGGTCGACCAGCGAGCGCAGCTCGAGGCGCTTCTGCGTGATCGAGTGGTCGCCGGCGCCGCGCACCCGCCAGTGGTAGACGGGCTCCGCGATCACGTCCACCGAGCGCGCCATCACGTGCGCGGGGAGCGTGACAGGCGTGTCCTCGTAGCGCACGCCCTCGGGGAAGCGCAGCTCGTTCGAGTCCCAGAACTCGCGGCGCCACAGCTTGTTCCACGCCGTGCGGTCCGCGAGCAGCGGCGCGAAGCGGCTCACATGCGTCTTCGTGCGCGTCCGCGCGAACGTCTGGGCGAGGAACGCCGCCTGCTTCGTGCGGCCGTCCTCGAGCCGCAGCACGTTGCCGCTCGCGAAGTCCGACCCGCTGGCGTCCAGCGACTCGGCCAGGCGCTCGTAGGCGTCGGGCGGGACGACGTCGTCCGAGTCGGCGAACGCGACCAGCTCGCCGCGGGCGTGGCGGACGCCGGTGTTCCGCGCGTGGCCGAGGCCGCCGTTCTCCTGCACGACCAGCCGGAAGCGCGGGTCGCGGTCGGCGAACTCCTCGGCGATCGCCGCGCTCCCGTCGGTCGAGCCGTCCTCGACCATCACCACCTCGTAGTCGCGCACGGTCTGCGCGCGCAGCGAGCGCAGGCACTCGGCCAGGTACCGCTCGACGTTGTAGACGGGCACGACCACGCTGATCCGCGGCATGCCCGCATGGTCGGGCGCGGGGCGCGGCGTGATGTTGGCGAGCCGTTGCGTTCCTGAGACCTTCCTGTGACCACCGGGCGCCGCGGCTCACCCGCGGACGGTGAAGGTCACGTCGGGGTCCGCGGGCGCGCTCCACTCGCCGCGCGCCCAGCGGATCGCGCCGCCGCCGGCGAGGCGGGCGACCGCGCGGCCGCAGCGCGGCTCGCCCCACAGCGTCGCCTCGAGCGGCCGCTCGGGCTCGGGGGTGTCGCCGAGCCCGGCCGCGACGTGCTCGGCGGGGTAGGTGACGATCAGCGCGCCGCGGCGGACCCAGACCGGGATGCGGCCGAGCGGCGCCAGGGCGACGATCGTGCCGCCGCCGCTGACCGCCTCGCCGGTCCAGAAGTCGATCCACTCGCCGGCCGGCAGCTCGACCTCGCGCTCGCGCGCGCCCGTCTCGAGCACGGGCGCGACCCACAGCGACGGGCCGTAGCCGTAGGCGTCGGCCATCGCCCAGCCGCGCGGATCCGCGGGATCCGAGAGCAGCAGCGGGCGGATGATCGGCAGGCCGCTGCGCGCCGCGGTGACCGCGGCCGCGCGTACGTACGGCACCAATTGCTCGTGCAGCAGCACGTACTCGCGGTAGCGCTCGAGCAGCTCGCCGTCGTACGTCCACGCCTCCTGCTCGAAGCGCCCGTGCGCGTGCATCAGCGGCGTGAAGCAGCCGAACTGCACCCAGCGCAGCAGAAGCTCCTTCGGGCAGCGCGAGACCAGCCGCTCGCCGAGGTAGCCGCCGACGTCGTGCGACCAGTTCGAGAAACCCGAGGCCGCCGCCGTGAGCGTGGCGGCGACCAGCGTCCGCAGCGACCAGAAGTCCGACGGCTGGTCGCCGCCCCAGGTGATGCCGACCGCCTGCTGGCCCGTCCAGCCGGGGCGGCCGAACAGGACGCCCTCGCCCGGATGCGCCTCGTCGAGCGCGCGCTGCATCGAGCGGCGGTAGAGCAGGCCCTGCGCCCAGCCCGCCTCGGCGCCGCCGCGGCCGTCGGCGAAGCGCACCTCGTCCGGGTAGTAGAAGCCCTCGCCGTCGTCGGCCTTGATCCCCTGGACGCCGAGCGCGAGCACGCGCGCGGCCTGCTCGCGCCACCACGCCTCCGCGGCCTCGGAGGTGAAGTCGATCGGCGAGCCCGTCCCCATCCACCACTTCGAGACCCACGGCTCGCCGTCAGGGCCTTTGACGAAGTGCTCGCGGCCCGCCTCGTAGTTGGGCGACGGCATGCGGTGCAGGCGCGCGGACTCGGGATCCGGCGGGATCTGGCCCTCGGAGGAGTCGAGGTTCACCCACGGCGTGACCCACACCACGGTCCGCACCCCCTGGGCCCGCATGCGCTCGATCAGGCCAGGCGCGTCGGGGAACTGGTGGGGGTTGAACTCCCAGGTGTTGTACTGCGTCGCCCACGGCGAGTCGATCACGATCGCGTCGAGCGGGATGGCGTGCTCGCGGTAGCCGTCGAAGTCGGCCTCGGCGTCGCGCTGGTGCTCGTAGATGTCGCGGCTCTTCCAGTGCCCGTAGGCCCACTCCGGCAGCAGCGCCGGGAGTGAGCCCGAGGCGCGGAGGAACGCGCGCAGCCGTGCCGCGGGCGTGCTCGCGCAGAACAGGTGCAAGCGCAGCGGCCCGGCGGCCTGCCGCGCGGAGACGTCGACCTCGTCGCCGAGGTCGAAGCGCGCGCCGTGCCCGTAGGTCTCCAGCCACGCCGCCCAGCCGCGCGAGGAGAGCGCCCACGGCACCGGCGCGTAATCGCCCTGGGGAATCCCGCCCTGGTCGAGCATGTCGGCGGGGCAGTCCGGGCCGGTGTAGCGCCGATCCGCGCCGAGCACGACCGAGCGGCCCGCCTGGTCGACGTGCAGCCCGTGGCGGGCGCCGAGCCCGCTCACGCGCTGTTCGGGGTGCCCCGGCCACGCCAGCCCGAGGCGGCGTACGGGGCGGTCCAAGTCGGCGCCGTCGCCGGGCCCGGAGCTCAACTGGAGCACGACGTGATCGTCCGCGGGCAGCGCGACCTCGAGCGTCCCCAGCGTCCCGTCCACCAGCGAGAGCGCGAGCCGCGCGCCCTCCGGACCGCCGGCGGTGAGCGCGAGCGGGTCGCCGAGCGTCTCGCCCGCGATCACGCCCTCCGTCCACTGCACGAAGTGATCGTGGATCTCGCCGTCGCGCACACGCGGCTCGATCGGCCCGGTGACGCGCCGGCCGTCGCGCCGGACGGTCACCTGCAGCGGCGCGGTCGCGATCTCGACGCGCAACCGGCCGCGCTCGAGGACGACGTCGTTCCGCAGCATCGCGCAAGGATTGGCCCTGGCGCCGGAATCCCCTGTTCCCGTTCACAGGACGGACACGCCTCGTTGACGCGATGGTCACGAACCTCCTGCAAATCCGCCTGATCCTGTAGACCCATGACAAAGACCACGCGCGCGGACCTGCACGTCCACTCGACGGCTTCGCAGATCTCGAAGCTCGGCGTGCAGCGGGCCTTGGGCCTACCGGAATGTGCCACTCCGCCAGAGGAGGTCTACGAGCTGGCGAAGCGGCGGGGGATGGACTTCGTGACCATCTCCGACCACGACACGATCGCCGGCGCCATGCAGATCGCCGACCGGCCCGACGTGTTCGTCTCCGAGGAGCTGACCGCGTCGTTCCGCGGCGAGCCCCAGCAGGTCCATGTCCTCTGCTACGGCATCACGCCGGACGACCACGACCGCCTGCAGGAACTGGCGGGCGACGTCGAGGCGGTCGCCGAGTCCCTCCACGAGCAGGAGATCGCGTGCGCGCTGGCCCACCCCTTCTACGCCGTCGCCGCCCCGCTGGCCGCGCGGCACCGGCGCCGCCTGGCGCAGCTGTTCCCCGTCTGGGAGGTGCGCAACGGCTCGCGCGCGCCGGAGCTGAACCTGCCGGCGGCGGTCTACATCGACACCCACGGCGGCACCGGCATCGGCGGCAGCGACGACCACGCGGGGGTTGACATCGGGCGGACGTGGACCGAGGCGCCCGCCGCCGCGACGCCCGCGGAGTACCTCGCCCACCTGCGCGCCGGCCGCGTCGAGGACCACGGCGACCAGGGCTCGGCCGAGAAGTGGGCGCACGCCGCGATGGCGCTCGCCGTGCGGGCGCTCGGGCGCGGCGACAGCGACGCGCCGCCGGAGCCGGCGGCGATCCTGCGCATGGTCGAGCAGGTGATGACGCAGGGCGACGCGCGCAGCGGCGCGCTCGCCTCCGACCTCGGCCCCGAGGACGCGCGGGCGCTGCTGCGCGCCTGGATCGCGTCCATCGGCCTCGGCATGACCGACGCGGAGCTGCTGGCGTGGATGCAGTCGGACGGCTTCACGCACGCCGACCTGCGCCGCCGCGCCCGCCGCCGCCACGAGGCCAAGCTCGAGCGCGCGGTCGGGCAGGTGCTCGCCGCCGCCGCGGGCTCGGCCGACGGCTGGGGCCCTGCGCTGCTCGGGCTCTTCGACGCCTGCGTGCCCGTCATCCCCTACACGCCGGCCGCCGCCTTCCTCGGCCGCGAGAAGCAGAAGCTGTCGCGCCGCGGGCGGGAGCCGGTGCGGGTCGCGCTGGTGGCCGACGCGATCGGCGGCATGCACGGGGTCACGCACACGCTCGACGAGATCCGCGAGCGCGGCGTGCCCGGCTTCGAGGTCGAGGTCATCGGCACCGACATGCGGGTCGACCGCCGGCTCAGCGCGGTGGCGGAGGTCGACATCCCGTTCTACGCCGGGCTCAAGGTCGGCGTGCCGAGCCCGCTCGCGGTCGTCGAGGCGATCGCCGAGGGCCGCTACGGGCTCGTCCACCTCTGCTCGCCCGGCCCGGCGGGCGTGGCCGCCGCCATGACGGCGCGCATCCTCGAGCTGCCGCTGAGCGGCTCGTACCACACCGAGCTCGCCGCCTACGCGGGGATGCGGTCCGGCGACGGCACGCTCGAGCTGGCGGTCGGCGCCGCGCTCGGCGCCTTCTACGGCGGCTGCGACGTCGTCCTCTCCCCCTCCGCCGCGTCCGACGCCCGGCTCGCCGCGCTCGGCATCGGCGCCGAGCGGATCGGGCACTTCGACCGCGGGGTCGACATCGAGCGCTTCGACCCGGCGAAGCGCGAGCCCGGCCGCTTCGGCGGCCCGCCCGGCCGCGTGCACGTGCTCTACGCCGGCCGCCAGACGATCGAGAAGGGCGTCGACCTGCTCGCCGACGCGTTCCTCGCCGCGCGCGCCCGCGACCCGCGGCTCCACCTGCTGCTGGCCGGCGGCGGTCCGGAGGAGGAGCGGCTGCGCGAGCGTCTCGGCGACGCCGCCACCTTCCTCGGCTGGCTCGACGGCGACGAGCTCGCGGCGACCTACGCGAGCGCCGACGTGCTCCTGTTCTGCTCCCAGACCGACACCTTCGGACAGGTGCTGCTGGAGGCACAGGCGTCGGGCCTGCCGGTCGTCGCGGTGCGCGCGGGCGGCCCGGCCGAGCTGATCGAGTCCGGCCGCTCCGGGCTCCTGTGCTCGCCCGACGCCGACGAGATCGGCGCCGCCGTGGCCGGCCTGGCCGCGAGCCGCGCCGCGCGCGAGCGGCTCGCCCGGGGCGGCCTCGCCGCGGTCCGCACCCGCACCTGGGACGCCGCGCTGGGCCGCCTCGGCGACGGCTGGCGGCGGGCGCTGGGCGCGGGGGCCGGCGCCGGCGAGCGCCAGGTCGCCTGACCGGCGCCGCTAGATCCGGTACAGGAACGTGTAGGCGGCCGACTCGCCGCCCTGCACCAGTCCCTCGAGGCAGTAGCGGCACTGGCCGCCGTCGTCGGCCTCGAGGTCGAGGGTCATGGGCGGGCGGCCCTGGACGATCTCCGCGTCGACCTTGCGTTTGGACAGCGGGCCGCCGCTCAGCGTGGCGATGATCGTTTCGGGCATTGGTTCGAACCTCTCACTCGGCAAGGATGCGCAGCAGGTCGCTCACCTTCTGGCCGCGGGCGAGCGGGTCCGGTAGCGGCAGCTGCGACTGGATCGTGTAGTGGTTGCGGCGGCCGCGGCGCTCGCGGGCGAGGTAGCCCGCGGAGGACAGCTCGACGACGATGCGGTGCACGGCTCGCTCGGTGAGCCCGACGGTGTCGCCGATGTCCCGCAGGCGGATGCCGGGATCGCCTGCGATGCACGCCAGGACCTGGGCGTGGTTGGTCAGGAACGACCAAGGTGGGTGTTCGCGTTCGGCCACGAACACTAGAATAGAATTTCTAGATTCGTCTATCAAGTATCATCGCGCTCACGATGAAATCCGCCCGCCCGCCCGTCTCCGACGGGCTCCTCGAACCCGCTGAAGTCGAGACCACCGAAGGAGACGACGCGATGCGCACCCGGCTCAAGCGCCTGGCGCGTCGCGATCGCTCGGGAGGCTGGGTCATCGAGCGCGCCACGCTGCTCGCCGGCGGCATCGCGTTCGACGGCGCCGTGGCGTGGATCGAGGGGCACGGCGGAGCGCCGGAGATGGCGGCAGCACCCCGCACGCAGGCGGGGCTGCACAGCCCCCGCGGCGCAGCGACGGGAACGCCGCTGCGCTTCGTGCTTCCCGCCGACGCCCTGGACTAGCCGCCGTCGCGCACGACGTCGGCGGTCGGGTGCGCGCCCTTCAGTGTGAGCAGCTTGCGCGCGCCGGCCACAGGCAGCACCTCGTAGGTCGGCCAGCGGATGACCTGCGGCGCCTCGTTGGCGTCTCGCCCGGGGTCGCGCAGCTCCAGCGGCTTGCCGTCGGCGGTCGCGACCCAGAGCTTCCAGACCGGCCGCCCGGCGTCGGGCGGCAGCGCGATCTCCCACGCCTCGGTGCCGTTGTGGACCGTGCGACCGGTGACCTCGAGGCGGCGGTCCTGGAGCAGGAACTTGACCTTCGCGACGATCGGATCGCCGGTGGGCATGGGCCGGCCGCCGCCCGGCTTGCCGATCGCCTCCGCAGCACCGCCGACGTGGATCGTGTCGGTGGCCGGGTCGTAGCGATTCTCGCCCGCCGTCTCGTAGCTCTCGGATCCTCCGACCCGGAGCCGTGCCGCCGTCGGATCGTCGGCCGACTGCCAGAACTCGCGCGTCGTGGTGCGCCCGCCCTGGGTCTCCACGCTGCGCACGTGGAGGATCGTCCCCGCCGGCGGGCTGAGCCAGTGCAGGGCCTGTGTGATCGCCGCGGCCGAGGACGGCCCTCCGACCTCGCCGGGGCCTCCGCCGAGCATCACCACCGCGGTCGCGGTGAGCGTGACGCCCGCCGCCACCGGTACCGAAACGGCCCGGGACACCCGCCGGCGGTGGGCGATCGGCTGGTCGCGCACGCGGCTCAGCAGGTCGGCGTCGAACGCTGTCTCGTCGACCCGGGCAGCGGCGGGACGGGCCGCCCGCAGGCGCTGGTCGAGGTCATGGGTCACGTCGTGTTCCATCGGGGACGCTCCTGGGTCGTGGTGGGGTTGAGCGCGGCGCCCAGGCGGCGGCGCGCACGCGCCGAACGCATCCGGAACGCCGCCGGGGTGATGCCGAGCGCCTGCGCGGCGTCCTCGCTCGAGAGGTCGAACCAGGCCGTCAGCACGACCGCCTCCCGGTCGAGCGGCGAGAGCGTCATCAGCGCGGCGCGCAGGTCGGCGCTCTCGACGCGGTCGGCCGGATCCGGGCCGGGGAAGCGGGGCTGGAGATCGAGCAGGGCGTGCAGCGCCCCCGCCCGCCGGTGGGTGCGCCGCGTGTTGGCGAGCACGCGGCGGGTGACGCCGATCAGCCAGCCGAGCTCCGCGTGGCGAGGGATGTCGCGCTGCCGGCGCCACGCGATCGCGTACGCCTCGGCGACCGCGTCGTCGGCGTCCTCGCGCGACGCCATCGATCGCGAATACGCGAGCACTCTCGGGTACGTCGCCCGGTAGAGCTCTTCGAAGTCCACGGCGGGTAAGTGTCCACCCATCCGCGGAACGCAACCGTCACTCAGGTAAGGCTCATCTTGCCGACCTAGCTTGCCGGCATGGCTACCAAGCTCAAGAAGCTCCTCATCACCGTCGCAGCGCTGGCAGCACTCGCGCTCGGCGGAGCCGCCCTCGCGGGCGCATCCTCCGGCGGGTCCGACCCTGTCGACACGCCAGACACGTCGAAGGCGATCACCGGCGACGCGAAGGCCAAGGCCGAGCACGCCGCGCTGGCCACGACCGGCGGCGGCGAGGTCAACCAGACCGAACTCGACAACGAGAACGGCGCGACCTACGAGGTCGAGGTCACGAAGCCCGACGGCAGCACCGTCGACGTCCGGCTCGGCGACACGTTCGACGTGATCGCCGTCGAGAGCGACCGCGAGGACCCGGGCAACGAATGACCGCCGCCCTCGCCGGGGGGCGATGATGGCTGTATGAGGGTTCTCGTCGTCGACGACGATGCGCGGATGGCCGGCGCCATCCGGCGCGGCCTGCAGTACGAAGGCCTCGTCGTCGACGTCGCGGCCGGCGGCGAGGAGGCGCTGCGCGTCGCCGGCACGACCGAGTACGACGTGGTCGTGCTCGACGTGCTGATGCCGGGGCTCGACGGCTTCGAGACCTGCCGGCGGCTGCGTGACCGAGGGCGCTGGATGCCGGTCCTCATGCTCACGGCGCGGGACTCGGTGGAGGATCGCGTCCACGGCCTCGACGGTGGCGCCGACGACTACCTCACCAAGCCGTTCTCGCTCGCGGAGCTGACCGCGCGGCTGCGCGCGCTCGTCCGCCGCGGGCCGGTCGAGCGCCCGTCGGTCGTCAAGGTCGGCGACCTGCGCCTCGACCCCGCCACGCGCGACGTCCGGCGCGGCGACGTCGCGATCAGCCTCAGCGCCAAGGAGTTCACGCTGCTCGAGGCGTTCATGCGGCGGCCCGGCCACGTGCTCAGCCGCGCGCAGCTGCTGGAGGCGGCCTGGGACCTCGGCTACGAGCAGCGCTCGAACATCGTCGAGGTCTACATCCGCGGCCTGCGGGAGAAGCTCGACCGCCCGTTCGGCGTCCGCTCGATCGAGACGGTGCGCGGCGCGGGCTACCGGCTGCGGAGGGACGGCGGGTCGTGAGCCGCGTGCCCGTCCGCGTGCGGCTGACCGCCGCGTTCGCGGTCGCGATGGCGCTCGTGCTGGTGGGCGCCGGGGCGTTCGTCTACGAGCGGCTGCGCCACGACCTCGACGAGAGCGTGACCGCCGGGCTCGTGGTGCGCGCCAACGCCGTCGTCGCGGCGGGCGCGCCGGCGGCGGGCGCGGCCGGGGAGCCCGAAGAGGGCTTCGCGCAGGTGCTGGCAGCCGACGGACGGGTCGTCGCCGCCGTGGGGCGCGTCCGCGACAACGTGCTGAGCGCGGCCGGGCTGCGGCGGGCCCGGAGCGGCGAGCGCGCGCTCGCGGAACGGCGCATTCCGGGCGTCGAGGGCACCACTCGCGTGCTGGCGAGAGCCGGCCGCGGCGACCAGATCGTGGTCGTCGGCCAGTCGCTCCAGGATCGCGACGACACGCTCGGCAGCCTCGTGCGCTCGTTCGCGATCGGCGGTCCGATCGCGATCCTCCTCGCCTCGCTGCTCGGCTACGCGCTCGCCGCCGCGGGCCTGCGGCCCGTCGAGGCGATGCGCCGGCGCGCCCGCGAGGTCTCGCTCAGCCGCGCGGACGAGCGGCTCCCGCTGCCCGCCGCCCGCGACGAGATCCGCCGCCTGGGCGAGACGCTCAACGAGATGCTCGACCGCCTGAGCCGCTCGTTCGAGCGCGAGCGCCACTTCGTGGCGGACGCCAGCCACGAGCTGCGCACCCCGGTGGCCATCATCAAGGCGGAGCTGGAGGGAGCACTGCGCGCCGGCGGCCACGCTCCCCAGGTGCGAGAGGCGCTCGTCGCCTCGGTCGAGGAGTGCGACCACCTCGCCCAACTGGCCGAGGACCTCCTGATCCTCGCACGCTCGAGCGAGGGTCAGCTGCCCGTCCAGCCCGAGCCGCTCGCACTTCGCGAGCAGCTCGAGGGGGTCGCGCGCCGCTTCGGCGACCGGGCCGCGGAGCGCGGCCGCGGCATCACCGTCGACGCAGGCGACGAGCCGACCGTCTACGCCGATGAGCTGCGGCTACGCCAGGCGCTCGGCAACCTGGTCGACAACGCCCTGCGCTACGGCCAGGGCGAGATCGTGCTGCGAGCGCGCCGGGCCGGGGCCGGCCTGGCGCTCGAGGTCGCCGACGAGGGCGAAGGCTTCAGCGCCGGGTTCGCCGATCGCGCGTTCGAGCGCTTCGCGCGCGACGACCTCAGCCGCACGCGCGAGGGGGCCGGCCTCGGCCTCTCGATCGTGCGCGCGATCGCGGAGGCGCACGGCGGCCACGCCGAGGTCGCCGGGGGCGCGGGCGCGACCCTGCGCGTCTGGCTCCCCGACGACCCGGCGGGTGGGTCAGGCCTCCTGCGACGCGACCTCGAGCCGGCGCCCGCCGCCGCGGACGTCGGTGCGATCGCGCTTGGTGATCGACAGGTAGCTCACGAGCGCGAGGATGCAGCCGAGGAAGATGTAGCTCGTCCCCGTCGTCCCTAGGCCGAGGCCGCCGTACTTCGGGTTGTTCTGCGACATCCAGTCGCCGATCGACGCGCCCAGCGGGCGGGTGAGGATGTACGCGAGCCAGAACGCCAGGACGGCGTTGAGCTTGAACGCGTAGTGCGCGACTGCGACGGCCGCGATCAGCGCGCCGAAGATCAGGATCGACGGGCCGTAGCCGAGGCTGAGCTTCTCGGCGCTCAGGTCGCCCGCGGCGGTGCCGAGCGCGAACGTGAAGAGGATCGCGAGCCAGTAGAAGCCTTCACGACGGGTCGTGACGATCGAGTGGATCGACAGCGTGCGCTCGACCGCGTACCAGGCCGCGAAGACCGCGGCGAGGATGACGCTGAAAAGCGCCGTGCTCGTGGTGAGCGGCACGTTGTAGGCGTCGGTCATGTTGTCGGTGATCAACGTGCCGAACACGCTGATGACCACCACGACCGCCCAGTAGACCGCCGGCACGTAACGCCGAAGACGGAACTGCACGAGGAGCAGGACGGCGAGCAGCGCTCCGGTGAAGTAGGTCGTGTTCGTCAGGCCGAAGCCGAGGTTCACGTTGAGGTAGTCCGCCGCGGTCTCGCCGACCGTGGTGCACATGATCTTGATGATCCAGAAGAACAGGGTGACTTCCGGCACCTTGTTCAGCATCGTCCGGCCGATTGAGGGGGCCGGTGCCGCATGGGTGTGGGAGCTCATGCGGGCCAGGCTGGTGAGCGGACCTGGCGGCTACCTGACTGCGGGGAGCTCGAGCACGAAGCACCCGCCGGCGCCCGTGCCGCCGGCGACCTCACCGCCGCAGGAGCGCGCCAGCCGCCGCGACAGCGGCAGGCCGAGGCCGGCGCCGCCCGCGGCGTCGCCGTCGCCCCGCACGCCGGGCTCGAAGGCCCGGTCGCCGAGCGCGGGATCGAGGCCGGGGCCGTCGTCGCGCACCGCGAGCCGCACCCGGTCGCCCGAGGCGGAGAGGTGCAGTGAGACGTGCTGCCGGGCGTGCCTGCGCGCGTTGTCGACGAGCGCCGACAGGGCCCGCCGCACGACCTCGGGCGCGCCCTCCGCTTCGGGCAGGTCGCGCGGCGCGCTCACCGGCAGGTCGTCGTATTCCCGCGCGAGCGCGCCGAGATCCACCGCCCCGGCGGCCGGGTCGAGCTCCTGGCGGGCGATCGCGAGCAGCGTGGTGATCGTCCCGTCGAGCCGCTCCGCGCCCGCGACGACCGCGCGCAGCGCCTCCTCGCGCTCGGCGCCGGCGCCGGCGCCCGAGGCGAGGGCGAGCTCGGCGCGCCCGCGCAGGCCGGCGATCGGCGTGCGGAGCTCGTGCGCGACCTCGCTCGCGAAGCGCTGCTCGTGCCGGCGCGACGCGGCGATGCGGGCGAGCAGGCCGTCGAGCGTCGCGGCGAGGCCGGTGAGCTCGTCGCGCGGCGGGCCGAGCCCGAAGCGGCGGTCGAGGTCGTGTGCGCCCCAGTCCTCCGCGCTCGCGGTCATGTGCGCCACGCGCCGCAGAGCGCCGTCGACCGCGCTGCGGACCGCCAGCCCGCCGGCGAACAGCATCAGCACGGCCACGACGAGCGACCCGAGCAGGATTTCCTCCTGCAGCCGCTGCAGCGGCGCCATCGGCAGCGAGACGATGACCGCCCCGGACGGCGTTCGGCTGCCGGGCGCGTAGACCGGGCGCGCGTGCAGGCGCACGTGTCCTGGCCCGAGCCGCTCGCCGACGACGCCGCGGCGCCCGAGCGCGACCGCCATGCGGTCGAGCGCCGGCGACACCCCGCTCGGCCGCTCCACCACGCGCCTGCCGTCGAGCACCCAGGACTGCCGGTCGAGCTCCTCGTCGTTGGCCGTCTCACGCACCGAGACGGCGCCCGGCCGCACGCTCAGCGCCGCCAGCTGCGCGTCGGCGCGGGCGCGCAGCAGCGCGGAGGCCTCGCCCGCCACACCCCGCTGCAGCAGGACGTTGCCGGCCACGAGCAGCGAGCCGAGCCCGATGGCGAGCGTGGCGAGCGCCGTCAGGAGCAGCCGGAGCCGGACGCTCACTGCAGCCGGTATCCGACGCCGCGGGTCGCGGTGACCGTCTGGCCGGCTCCGGCCTCCCGCAGCTTGCGGCGCACGCGCGCGATGTAGGAGTCGAGCGTGTTGTCGTGCACGATCGCGCCGTCGGGCCACCCGGCGGCGATCAGCGAGCCCCGGGTGACCAGCCGCCCAGACCGGCCCGCGAGCGCCGCCAGCAGGCGGAACTCGGTCGGCGTGAGCGGCACGGGTGCGTCGAGTCCGACGATCGCGTGGTCGGCCGGGTCGAGCACCAGCCCCTCCGGGCTCGCCGTTGGCTCCGCGCGGCGCAGCAGCGCCTGTACGCGGACGAGCAGCTCGGCGAGCGCGAACGGCTTGGTCAGGTAGTCGTCGCCGCCGGCGTGGAAGCCGCTGATCCGGTCGGTCAATGCGTCGCGGGCGCTCAGGAACAGCACCGGCGAGCGCACGCCGCGGGCGCGCAGCGCCTGGCAGACGTCGCGACCGTCGGCGTCCGGCAGCCCGACATCGAGCACGAGCACGTCCGGCGGAGCCTCGGCGAACGCCCGCACGGCCTCGGTCCCGGACGCGGTGGCGCGCACCGCGAAGCCTTCGCGGGCGAGCGCGTCGCGCACCACCCCACGGAGGGCGTCGTCGTCCTCGCACACCCCGGCGGATGTGATCACGACGCCGGCACCAGCGCCCCGGCGGCGCGGCGCGGCGGCGCGATCGGCTGCTCGGCGATCCGGGCCTGAACTGCCGCGAGCCGCCACGACGCGCCGGCGATCGCGGCCATCGCGCCGAGGTGCAGCAGCGCGATGCCCGGCGCCGTCCCGAACGACTCGGAGAACACGGCGACGCCCGCGGCGACCGCGACCACGTTCGTCGCGGCCGTCATCAGCACGATCACGGTGGCGGCGGTGCCGAGCTGGAGCCCGCGCTGGAGCGCGAAGAAGGCGGCCGCGCAGAGCGCGACGATGATCGCCGGCCAGGGCGTGAGCACCGCGGCGAAGAGCCCGTGCCCCGCCGCGTCGGTGAAGCCCTTGGTCGCCGCGTCGGAGAGCCCGTAGAGCACGCCGGCGGCCAGCGCCAGCCCGGCGCCGCGGCGCGGCCCGCGCGTCACCGCGAGCGCCGCGGCCGCCACCAGCGCGACGCCGAGGAACAGCAGCGGCATGCCGGCCGACACCGGCGCGATCGACGTAGCGACGGGCCTGATCGCCAGGATCACGAGCGCGGCGACGATGACCGCCACGGCGGCGCGCTCGCCGCGGTGCAGCGGGCTGCGCGCCAGCCGCGCCGACGCGGGCACGACGAGCGCCAGCCCGGCCGCCGAGAAGGCCTGGACGAGCGCGAGCGGCGCGACGGCCAGGGCGCCGATGTGGAGCACGGAGCCGAACAGGTTGGTGCCGATGCCGAGCACCCACAGCCGCGAGCGCAGCAGCCCGCGCACGGTCGCGACCGGCGCCCGGACGTCGACCGCGGGCGCCGAGGCGCCGCCCAGGTGCTGCAGCAGGTAGCCGGCGTTGAGCGCCAGCGACGAGGCGACCGCGAGTCCGAAGCCGAGGAGGAGCACGCAGCGATGGTGCTCAGCGGTCGCCTGACCGGCGTTGGCGCCACGTTGGGATGCTGTTAGTCCAGCCGACCGCGCCGGAGCGGCGCTAGCGTTGGCGGCATGGCCGTCGACCCGCTCGACATCCTCGTCGTCGACGACGAGTCCGAGTTGCGCGAGCAGATCCGCCGGCTCTTCGAGCGCGACGGGCATCGCGTGATGGCGGTCGCGGACGGGCGTGCGGCGATCGACCGCGCGACGACCGGGCGCTTCGACGTCGTGCTGCTCGACGTGGCGCTCGGCGACGGGCCGGACGGCTACGAGGTCTGCCGCACGCTGCGCGAGCGCCGCAACGTCGTCCCGATCATCATGCTCACCGCGCTGGACTCCGAGGCCGACGCGGTGCTCGGGCTCGAGGCGGGCGCCGACGACTACGTCACCAAGCCGTTCGGCCCGGCCGAGCTGCGCAGCCGCATCCGCGCCGTACTCCGCCGCGCCGGGCCGCGCGCGCTCGGCGACGAGATGCTGCGGGTCGGGCCGCTCGTGCTCGACCGCAGCTCGCGCGAGGTGACCGCCGGCGGCCAGCCCGTGGAGCTGACGTTCTCCGAGTTCGAGCTCCTGCAGACGATGATGAGCCGGCCCGGCGTGCTGTTCAACCGCCAGGAGCTGCTGCGCGCGATCTGGGGCGACAGCGCCTACCGCGACCCGCGCGGCATCGACGTCCACATCCGCCACCTGCGGGAGAAGCTCGAACGGGTGCCCGAGCGGCCCGAGCTCCTGCTCACGGTCCGCGGCGTCGGCTACCGGCTGCACGCGCCGTGAGCGAGCTGCTCGGCCTGCGCGGGCGCTTCGCCGCGGCGCTCGTCGCCGTGAGCGCGCTGACGCTGGCCGTCACGGCGCTGCTGGTGCTGGTCCCGCTGGACCGCAAGCTCGAGCAGGACGCGCTGGCGTCGCTCGAGCAGACGACGCGCGCGGCCCGGCCGACGTTCGAGCGCCTCGGGCGCGAGCAGCTGAAGGCGGGCTCGCCGCAGCTCCAGCGCGCGATCACGACCCTGAGGCGCCAGAGCGGCGGCGAGGTGTTCGTGTTCGACGGCGCCTCGCAGATGCTGGCCGGGACCGACCTCGACGGCCACGACCACTTCCCGGAGGTGCCGCGCGCCGTGCGGGAGAATCGCCTGATCTCGCGGGTGGGGCGGGAAGCGGGCCGATCGGAGGCGCAGGTCGCCGTTCCGTTCAAGACCGGAGGCACGTCCGGCGTGCTCGATCTGCGCCGCTCGCTCGCGAGCCTCGGTGGGGTCGAGGCGGTGGTCCGGCGCTCGCTCGTGGCTGCTGCGTTCGTGGCGCTCGCGGTCGCGCTCGTCGCGGGCATCGCGCTCGCGACGCGGCTCGTGCGGCGCCTGAGCGCGCTGCGCACCACCGCGCTCGACGTGGCCGAGCGCGGACCGGACGACACGCGGCCGGTCGAGGACGGGCACCGCGACGAGGTCGGCGACCTTGCCCGCGCGTTCGCGACGATGCAACGGCGGCTGGCGGCGCAGGAGCAGTCGCGCCGCACGTTCGTGAGCACCGCCTCGCACGAGCTGCGCACCCCGCTGACCTCGCTCGGGCTGATGCTGCACGGCGCCACCGAGGAGCTCGCCCACGAGCAGCCCGATCTGCCCGAGGCGCGCGACCAGCTGCGCCGCGCGCTCGGGCAGACCGACCGGCTGGGCAAGCTCGCCGCCGAGCTGCTCGACCTCAGCCGCCTCGACGCGGGCGTCGAGCTGCGCTCCGAGCCGGTCGAGCTGGTCGAGCTCGCCCGCTCGGTGCTCGCCGAGTTCGCCGTCGGCAGCTCGCGGGCCGAGCTCGTGGAGGACGGGCCGGCGTGGGTGCTCGCGGACCCGGGCGCGGTGGCGCGGATCGCGCGCATCCTGCTCAACAACGCTCATCGCCACGGCGAAGGCCGTGTCGTCCTGCGGGTGGAGCCAAGGGCGATCGAGGTGTCGGACGAGGGACCGGGCGTCCCGCCCGGGCAGGAGGAGCGGATCTTCGAGCGCTTCCGCCGCGGCCCGGAGGCGGGCGAGGACGGCGGCTTCGGGCTCGGCCTCGCGATCGGCCGCGAGCTCGCGGAACAGATGGGCGGCGAGCTGCGGCTCGTCGGGAGCGCGACGTTCCGCGCCACCTTCCCCGCCGCCGAGGACGTCTGACGAACCGCGCGGGACCGTCCCAACACGGTCCCAACATGATGCTCACTACGGCCCGATCGCCCCCCGGCACGATCGGTCGCGATGCTCCACGTCCCTGCCCACCTGGGCTATCCGGTCCTGTTCGCGCTGATCTTCGGGGAGTCCGCGGGCGTCCCTCTCCCGGGTGAGACCGCGCTGCTCACCGCCGGCGTGCTCGCCGGCGCCGGCCGGCTCTCGCTCGCGTTCGTGATCGGCATCGCGGTCGCCGCGGCGGTCATGGGCGACACGCTCGGCTACTGGCTCGGGCGGCGCGGCGGGCGCGCGGTCCTGACGCGCCACGGCGGCCCGCTCGCGGCCTTCCGGGCGCACGCGCTCGAGCGCGGCGAGCGCTTCTTCGACCGCCACGGCGCGAAGACCGTCTTCCTCGGCCGCTTCGTCCCCGGCGTCCGCATCGTCGCCGCGGTGCTCGCCGGCGCCGGTGCGATGCCGTGGCCCCGGTTCGCGCTCTACAACCTGGCCGGCGCGTTCGTCTGGGCCGCGACGGTGGCGAGCCTCGCCTCGCTGGTCGGGCCCGCGGTGGCCGCCGGGCTGTGGGTCGCCGCGCTGGCCGGTGCCGTCGTCGCCGCGCTGGTCGCGGTGCTGCGGTCGCGGCGCGGGCCCAGCGGCGCGCGTCACGAGCTCCCGGGGCTCGGCTGATGCTCCTGCTCGATCGTCCCGTGGCCGCGCCCGCCCGCACACGCGAGCGCCTCCGCACGCACGTCGTGCTCGCCGTCGCGCTGCTCGCCACCGTCGCCCTCCGGCTGCTCTACCTCCACTTCCCGCTCGGCATCGACGAGGGCGGCGTCGCGTTCATCGCCAAGGCCTGGGGCAGCGGGCACGGCTCGCTCTACGGCGCGTACTGGCTCGACCGTCCGCCGCTGCTCGTGGCGCTCTACAAGCTCGCGATCGCCGGCGGACCGACCGGGATCCGCGTCCTCGGCATCGTCGCCGCGCTGGCGCTCGTCGCCGTCACGACTGTCGTCACCCGCGCGGTCGCCGGCGAGCGCGCGGCGCGGATCGCGGCCGTGCTGAGCGCCGGGCTGGCGAGCTCGATCGCGCTCGCGGCCGTCTACACGCCGTCCGAGCTGCTCGCCGCCGTCCCGGCCGCCGGATCGATCGGCTGCCTCGTGGCCACGCATCGCCGCGGCCAGGCCCGCTGGCTGGTCGGCGCCGGGCTGCTCGCGGTGGCGGCGGCGCTGATCAAGCAGTCGTTCCTCGACGCGGGCTTCGCGGGCGCGGTGTTCCTGCTGGCGAGCCGGGGCCCGCGCCTGCGCCAGGCCGCCGCGTACGCGGCCGGCGCGCTCATCCCGATCGCGGGCGTCGGCGTCTGGCTGGCCGCGGCCCACCTCTCCCCCGGCAGCCTCGTCTACGCCCTGTTCGGCTTCCGGATCCACGCGCTGAACGTGCTCGCGGCGTCGAACCTCCCGCTCCAGGTTCGCCTGAAGAGCCTGTGGCTGCCGATCACCGGCTCCGGCCTGCTCGCGCTGCTCGTGATCGCGCTGCGGGGGCTCGCGGTGCTGCGCGGCGACCGCGTGCTGGCCGTCACGCTCGCGGCCTGGCTCGGCGCCGGCGCCGTCGGCGTCCTCGGCGGCGGCAGCTACTGGCCGCACTACCTGATCGAGCTGGTCGCGCCGGCGAGCCTGCTCAGCGCCGCCGCCCTGTCGCGGGTGCGTGCCGGCGGGCTCGTCGCCGCCTGGCTCGCCGCGCTCGCGGTGATCGGGACGGTCGGCGGCGTCGGGCCGGTGCACAAGCTCCAGCAGCGCCACGGCGTCGTCGCGGTGGCGAGCTACGTGCGCGACCACGCGCGGCCCGGCGACACGCAGTACGTCATGTACGCCCGCGCGAACGTCGGCTACTACACCGGCCTCCCCAGCCCGTACCCGTACGCCTGGAGCCTGCTCGTCCGCGCCCACCCCGGCGCGACGGCGCGACTGCGTCAGCTCCTGGACTCGCCGCGGCGGCCGACGTGGGTCGTCGGCTGGCAGCGCCCCAGCCACTGGGGACTCGACCCCGGCGGCGCCACCGCCCGCGCGCTCCACGCCCACTACCGGGTGGTCGCCCACGTGCACGGCCATCCGATCTATCACCGCACGTCCTCCCCAAGGAGTCAGCCATGACCAGCGTCTGGGTCGTCCTCCCCACCTACGACGAACGGGAGAACCTCCCGACCGTCGTCGCCCTCACCCGGGCCGCGCTCGCGAGCTGCGACCCGCCGGTCGCCGGCACCGTGCTCGTCGTCGACGACGCGTCGCCGGACGGCACCGGCGAGCTCGCCGACGAGCTGGCCCGCGAGCACGACGACGTCCGCGTCCACCACCGGCCGGGGAAGGGCGGCCTCGGCGGCGCCTACCTCGCCGGCTTCGAGCTCGCGCTCGCGGGCGGCGCCGACCTCATCATCGAGATGGACGCCGACCTCTCCCATGACCCGGCCGACCTCCCGCGGCTGATCGAGGCGGCGCGCCACGGCGCCGACCTGGTGCTCGGCTCGCGTTACCTGGCGGGCGGCGGCGTCGAGGGGTGGTCGCTGCACCGGCGCCTGCTCTCCCGCGCCGGAGGCCGCTACGCGGCGGCCGTGCTCGGGCTCCCGTTCACCGATCTGACCGGCGGCTTCAAGTGCTTCCGGGCGGGCGCGCTGCGGGCGCTCGACGGCGACCTCGTCCACAGCCGCGGCTACGCGTTCCAGATCGAGCTGACGTACCACGCGGCGCGGGCGGGGCTCGAGATCGCGGAGATCCCGATCGTGTTCCGCGAGCGCGAGCACGGGATCTCGAAGATGTCCCCCGCGATCGCGCTCGAGGCGATGTGGCGGGTCCCGCTCATGCGCATGGGCACGGTCGAGCGCGCCGGCGATCACGCCACCCCGCGGGCGGCGCGATGACGGCGCAGCTCACGAGCTGGATCGCCGACCTCGGCCTCGCCGGCGTGTTCGCGCTGATGGCGGTCGACGCGCTGCTGCCCGCCGGCGGCGAGCTGATCATGCTGTTCGCCGGCGCGCTCGCCGCGGGCGCGGTCGCCGGGCACCCGTCGTCCTCGCTGGCGGCGGCCATCGCTGCCGGCACGCTCGGCTACCTGGCGGGCTCGCTGGCCGGCTGGGCGCTCGGGCGCGCCGGCGGCCGGCCGTTCATCGCGCGCCACGGGCGCTGGCTGCACCTCGGGCCGGAGCGCTTCCGGCGCGCCGAGCGCTGGTTCGGCCGCTACGGCTCGGCGTTCGTGCTGTTCGGCCGGCTCACGCCGCTCGTGCGCTCGTTCGTCTCCGTCCCGGCCGGCGCGCTCGAGTACCCGCTCGGCCCGTACACGGCGCTGACCGCGGTCGCGTCGCTGCTGTGGTGCGCGGCGTTCGGGATCGCCGGGTACGCCCTCGGCGTCCACTGGGACAGCGTCCACCACGCGTTCCGCTACGCCGACTACGCCGCCGTGGCGCTGCTGGCCGCGGGCGCCGTGACGCTGCTCATCCGCCGCCGGCGGGTGCTCGCGTGATCTCCTACTTCCAGGCCGTCGTGCTCGGGTTGATCCAGGGCGCGGCGGAGCTGTTCCCGGTCTCCAGCCTCGGCCACAGCGTGATCGCGCCGAAGCTGCTCGGATGGGACATCCAGCAGAACGACGACGCGTTCCTGACGTTCCTCGTCGCCACCCACCTCGCCACCGCGCTGGTCCTGCTGGGCTTCTTCCGGCGCGACTGGGCGCGGATCGTGCGCGGGCTGCTGCGATCGGTCCGGCGGCGCGGGATCGCGCCCGGCGACACCGACGCGCGGCTCGGCTGGTACCTGGTCCTCGGCACGATCCCGGCGGGGCTGCTGGGTCTGCTGCTCGAGCACTCGCTGCGGAAGGTGTTCGCGTCGCCGACCACGGCCGCGATCTTCCTGTTCTGCAACGGGCTGATGCTGTTCGGGGCGGAGCGGCTGCGCCGCAGCGCACCCGTCCGCCAGGACGAGCACCTCAGCGACGAGCGCGTGGCGCGCGAGCTGACGCCGCGGCGCGCGATCGCGATCGGCACCGCCCAGACGATCGCGCTCCTGCCGGGGTTCTCGCGCTCGGGCGCGACGATGGCGGGCGGCCTGCTCGCGGGCCTCTCGAACGAGGACGCCGCGCGCTTCTCGTTCCTGCTCGCCACGCCGATCATCGGGGCGGCCGCCGTCCTCAAGCTCCCGGACCTGCTTGGGCCGCAGGGCAACGGGCTGCGCGGTCCCGCTCTGGTGGGCGCGCTGTGCGCCGCGGCGGCCGCCTATGTCTCGGTGCGCTTCCTCGTGCGCTTCTTCGAGACCAACCGGCTGACGCCGTTCGCGATCTACTGCTGCGTGGCGGGCGCGATCTTCACCATCGTGCTCGCCGTCGGATGAGCGCTCCGGTCAGCGGCGCCGGAGGCCGAGCGCCACACCGAAGACGGCGAAGCAGCCGACGACGGCCATCGCCTCGACGCCGGCGGTGACGACCGCGCCGCCGGCGGTCGCGTGCTCGCCGAGGTCGCGGGCGAACGCCGCCGCGGCTGCGACGGCCGTGGTGACCGACAGCAGCGTGTGATCACCGACCGAGGGGATCGGCAGGCGCGTGAGGCGCCCGAGGTCCTCGAGCGGCGGCCGGACGGCGGGACGGTTCGCACCGGCGAGCCGGTGAGCGAGCGACCGCGCGCGCAGCACGGCGACCAGCGCGACGCAGACGAGCGCCGGGCCCGCGAGGAGCAGGGCCGCGGAGCCCTGGCCCGGGACCGCCGCGCCGGCGGAGAACATCGTCACGCCGGCGGCCACGAGCGCGCAGCCGTTGCGGCGGGCGAGCAGCATCGCGTCGGCGGGGGATATCGCCTCACGACGCAGGACAAGCGCCTGCAGCAGAGCGAGGCCGGCGCTGACCGCGGCCAGCTGCGCGGCGACGAAGAAGGCGACCGCCCACCACACGGGCGCGGTCGCGTCCGGCGAGGAGGCGTGGATCAGCGCGAGCGTCGAGCCGCCGGTCGCGAGCACGCCCGCCGCGGTGGCGAACGTCGAGCGCACGCCGCGCCGCGCCGCCACCTCGGCGTCGAGTGCGGCCGCGATCGCCGGCGCGGGCCCGAAGGCGCGCACGGCCCCCTCCTCCCCGCGCTCGGCCGCGGCGTCGGCGAGATGGTCGCGGCACTCGCGCAGGAAGCGCCGCCGCACGCGGCCGCGCACCCGGAGGGCGGCGCCCAGCTCCGTGAGGTACCGCTCGACCGGGCTCACGCCGTCCCGCCCAGCACCCGGTCGACCGCGCTGGAGAACGTCCTCCACTCCTTGCGCGACTCCCCTGCCGCACGGCGGCCCGCCGAGGTCAGCCGGTAGACGCGCCGGCGCCGGGCCTCGCCGCTGGACCACGCGCTCTCGACGAGCCCGCCCCGCTCGAGCCGGTGCAGCGCGGGATAGAGCGAGCCCTCGTGCACGTCGAGCTCGCCGCCGCTGCGGTCCGTCAACCGCCGGCTGAGCTCGTAGCCATGGCCGGGAGCATCAGCCAGCACCACCAGTAACAGCCCGTCAAGGTGGCCTCGGAGCAGGTCGCCGCGCACGTGGCGACTATACATCGACAGTCTAGGTATAGAAATGAGGAGGCACGGGGCGCGACCTCGGCGCCGGGCTGCACATCCACGTGCTGCAGCCCGGTGAGGCGGGCGGCTACTACCACGCGGAGGACGCGACGGAGGGGTTCGTCGTGCTCAGCGGCGAGTGCGTCGCGATCGTCGAGGGCGAGGAGCGGCGGATGCGGCGGTGGGACTTCCTGCACTCCCCGCCCGGCACGGGGCGAGCGTCGCGGCGACCACCTCCTGGGCGGCGGAGGCGTACGCGGATGCGGCCGAGGCCGTGCGAGCGCGCGCGCCCGATCCGTTCGCGTCACCTTCCTCCAGCGGCTCTTTGCCGTTATTCGAGCAGGCTCTCCATCTCGCCGCCCCGCCACTCGATCAGGACCTGTGTGGCGTCGTCCTGCAACTCGTCCCCCTGGTGCTTGACCACCGCGTGCCCGAGCAGGCGCATCGTCTCGGGCACCGGCTCGCCCGCGGCCTCAGCCCGAGCGATGAAGTCGACGAGCCGCTCGATGCCGAAGCGCTCGCCGCTCTCGCTGTGCATCGCCTCGACCACGCCGTCCGAGTAGAGCGCCAGCCGGTCGCCCGGCTCGAGCGCCTCCTCGTGCACGTCGCCGTTGAGTCGGAGCCCGAGCGGCGCGTTCGGCGGTCGCGAGAGCTCCTTCACGACCCGCCCCTCGCGGAGCAGGAGCGGCGGACGATGGCCCGCGCAGACCCATCGAAAGTGCCCGGAGTCGAGGTCGAGCTGCGTGACCAGCGCGGTGACGAAGCGCCCCTGGCCGAACTGGGCCGCGAGCGCCTCCTCGATCGCGGTCACGGTCTCGGCGAGCGGCACGGGGCGCCGGCGCGCGTTGCGATACGCCCCCACGGCGAGCGCCGCCAGCATCGCGGCCTCGAGGCCGTGCCCCATCGCATCGAAGAGCGCGACGTGCGCCACACCCTCGGCCAGCGCGTAGTCGAAGATGTCGCCGCCGACCTCGTAGGACGGCTGGACGACACCGCTCACGACCACACGCTCGCTGCCGACCGTGAGCGGCGGCATCAGCGACCACTGCATCTCCGCGGCCAGCGTCATCGGCCGCAGCCGCGCCGTCCGCACCAGCGAGTCGCCGTACGTGGACTTGCTGACCAGGATCTCGGCGAGCAGCGCGGCGAACTTCAGGGCGCGGGTGCGCGTGAGCTCATCGGGCTCGCTGAACGTCAGGCCGAGCACCCCGAGGCGATCCACCCCATCCAGCAGCGGCAGCCACAGCCGCCGGCCGTCCGGGACCGGGATCTCCTGCACCCCGACCTGCCGGAACGCCCGCCCCGCGACGCTCCCGTCGATGCGCACGGGCGGCTCGGATCCGCCCAGCTGCACCAGCAGCTCCTGGCCGTGGTCGACGAGCAGCAGCTCGACGTCACGCCCGCCGAAGCGCTCCACCGCGGTGGCGGCGACCTCGGGGAGGCGCTCCGGAGCCAGGAGCCGCCCGAGACTCAGCAGCTCCCATAACGCGCTCTCCCCCGGTCCGACTTCCAGTGATTCGTCGCCCACGTCCAGTGCCTACCCACGCCGGACCGCGTTGTAGCGCCCGAACCCGCCGGCGACGCGCGCCGGCGGGTTCGGACACGACCTAGGCCGCCTGGGGCACGACCTCCGCGCCGATCCCCGCCGCCGCGAGCCGCGCCTTCGACTCCACCAGCAGCGCCGAGCCGATCGCGGCCGCGGCGGCCACCGCCGCGAGCACGAGGAACGCGACGTTGAAGCCGTGGGTCAGCGCGTGGCCTCCCGCCGGCGCGGCGCCCGGGTGCGCGGCCAGGTAGTGGCTCGTCGAGGTCGCCGCGATCGTGGTGGCCGCGGCCACGCCGATCGCCCCGCCGATCTGCTGGGAGGTGTTGATCAGCCCAGCAGCGATGCCGGCGTCGGAGTGCCGGACGCCCGCGAGCGCGCCGATCGTCATCGGGATGAACCCGAAGGACATCCCGAGCCCGCTGATCAGGAACGCCGGGAAGAGATCCCAGAAGTAGTGCCCGTCGACCGGGAGGCGCGCGTAGAGGAGCAGGCCGCCGCTCACGAGCACCAGCCCCAGCGCCAGCACGGGCCGGATCCCGATCCTGAGGGCGAGCTTCTGCGAGACGTTCGCGAAGACGATGATCGTCAGCGTCAGCGCGATGTAGGCCACGCCGGTCTCCAGCGCCGAGTAGTGCAGCACCTGCTGCATGTACAGCGTGAGCAGGAAGAACTGCGAGAACACGGCGGCGCCCATCAGCAGCCCGGCGAGATTGGAGCCGGACAGCGTGCGCGAGCGGAACATGCGCATCGGCAGCAGCGGCGCCTGCGAGCGCAGCTCGATGGCGACGAAGGCCACGATCAGCGCGGCCGAGGCCGCCAGCAGCGCGATCGTCTCGGTCGTCCCCCAGCCGTGCTGGACGGCGCGGGTCATGGCGTACACGAGCAGCATCAGCCCGCCGGTGATCGAGATCGCGCCCGGCACGTCGAAGTGCCGGTGGGTCACGCCGGCCACGCTCTCGCGCACCAGCCGCGGCGTCAGCGCCAGCACGAGCGCGCCGACCGGGACGTTGATGAAGAAGATCCAGGACCAGTCGAGCGAGCTGGTGAGCGCACCGCCGAGCAGCACGCCCGCCGCGCCGCCGCTGCCGGAGACCGCGCCCCAGATCCCGAGCGCGAAGTTCCGCTCCTTGCCCTCGGGGAACGTGGTGGTGAGGATCGACAGCGCGGCCGGGGAGAGCATCGCGGCGCCGAGGCCCTGGAGGGCGCGGAAGGCGATCAGCGAGCCTTCCGACCAGGCGAGCCCGTCGAGCAGCGAGCTGACGCTGAAGAGCATGAGCCCGGCCATGAACAGGCGCCGCCGGCCGAGCAGGTCGGCCATGCGGCCGCCCAGCAGGAGCACGCCGCCGAACATGATCGAGTAGGCGGTCACCACCCACTGCAGGTTCTCCTGGCTGAAGCCGAGGTCGGTCTTGATCGTGGGGAGCGCGACGTTGACGATCGCCACGTCGAGCACGACCATGAACTGCGCGGCGACGATCACCGCAAGCGCGAGCCAGCGCCGCCGGTCGGGCTGGCTCTCGGTCGTCGAGTGCAGGGGAGCGTGCATCTCGAACTCCTTCTCGGTTGTCTGGTGGTTCGAGAAGGCTGCCTTATGCCGGCCGCGCGGCGGCTACGGCATGCCATCGGTCGGAACTGTGGCTAGCTCCCGGATGCGGGCAGCGGCAGGCGCGCGCTGACACGCGTCCCGCCGCCGAACGGGCTCTCGACCTCGAGGCTGCCGCCGAGCGCGTCGATCCGGTCGGCGAGCCCGAGCAGCCCCGTCCCGCCGCCCGGGTCGGCACCGCCGCAGCCGTCGTCCACGACCTCGACGAGGAGCGCGCCGGCCTCGCGGGCGACCCGCACCCCGACGGCCCGCGCACCGGCGTACTTGCGCGCGTTGGTCAGAGACTCGGAGACGACGAAGTAGGCGGCGAGCTCGAGCTCGGGTGGCAGATCCTCCTCCGTGACGTCGACGGTCACCACCGTGTCGGCCCCGACCGTCAGCGACTCGAGCGCGTTGCGCAGCCCGCGCTCGGAGAGCGCCACCGGATGGAGCCCGCGCGCGAGGTCGCGCATCTCGACCTGCGCCGCGCCGAGCTCCTCGCTGGCCCGGTCCAGCACGTCGCCCGGCTGCTCTCCGCGCTCCAGCCGCCGCTGCGCCACCGTCAGCAGGTTCGACACCACCGCGAGCCGCTGCTGCGCGCCGTCGTGCAGGTCGCGCCCCACCCGCCGGCGCTCGGTGTCACCGGCCTCGATCACACGCGCGCGCGAGCGCCGCAACGCGGCCGCCTGCCGGCGGCGCTCGAGCTCGGCCGCGGTGCGCGAGGCGAAGATCCGCATCGCCGCGACGTCGTCCTCGCCGGCCGTCAACGGCCCCGCGTCCATCACCGCCATGTGGCCGAGGTGCGTGCCGTCCGACGCCCGCAGGCAGACCGCGAGGTAGCTCTCCAGCCCCATGTCGATCGCCGGCTTGGCCCCGGGGAAGCGCTTGGTCAGCGCGTCCGGGAAGGCGACGACGTCCCGCTCCACCACCAGCGCGCACGGCTTGCCCTCCGTGTCGTACTCGAACGGCTCGCCCATCCAATCGCCCTCGAACCAGCCGCTGATGACCTGCACGTGCGCCCCGGTCGGGTCCGACGCCTCGGCGACGAACGCGAACTTCGCGTCGAACGCCAGCGCGACGTGACGGACCAGGCAGCGCAGGAACTCGTCGCCAACCGCGCCCGCGGTTCCCTCGGCAACGGTGCGGAGCAAGTCCCGGCGGCCGAACCGCGCCCCGGGACGGTCGATGTGGACGTCGGAAGACACGAACCCGTCCCGCCCGACGATGCTAGCGCCCGCTACCCACGTGCTTCTACGTGCTTCACCTCCGCCATGTAGCGCCCGGCGGCGTCCGCGGCCTCGTCCTCGGAGTTCCCGCGCTCGCGGGCATCCATGTACGCCGCGTACCAGTCCCACCAGTCGTGCTCGGGGGCGGCCGCCTCGAACGTGCCGTGGCGGATCGACGTCTCGTGCAGGAGCGCGGCGAGCGCCTCGGAGTCCCCCAGCCCGACCCGGCCCGGGAGCCGCGTCTTGATCTCCTGCATCAGGTAGCGGTTGCCGTCGGGGTCGGCGAACGACGCGAAGCTGGCGTAGGAGGCGCGCTCCGGGTCAGGGCCGGGCTCCATCCCCTCGTTGCCGAGCCCGCGGCCGTGCCAGATCTCGCTGACGTCCGCCCCGCGGCCGAGCAGGTCGTTGCGGGCCGCCTCGATGTCCTCGACGATCAGGTAGAGGCCCTCGGCCGAGCCGGGCGCCATGTCCGTCAGCCCCGAGCCGAACTGGATCGACGCGGGCGCACCCGGAGGTGTGAACTGGATGATCCGGTCGTGCTCCCCGAGCGGGAAGTCGGCGTCGAGCCGCCAGCCGAGCCGCTCGTAGAACGCCTTCGCGCGATCGACGTCGGTGACGGCGAGGAGCGTGACCTCGAACCGGAGTGGGACAGGCGGGGCGCCGGACGCTCCGTTGCGACCGGCTTGCGAACTGCTCATGGACGACCTCCGCGGTGTGGGGGTTGATGAACCATCGCTTGACTCAGCCGGCGCGGTCGGACGTCATCGCGTCGATCGCGGCCGTCACGGCGAGGACGAGGATGTCGTTCTGGCCGGGCGCGACCTCCACGCCGTAGGTGTCGCGCACGCGGAACCAGCGCTTGGACACCTCGGCGATCTTGTGGCCGTCCTCTTCGATCTTGTACTCGTGGTCGAGGATCTTGCCCTGGACCTTCAGGTCGGGCGCGTCCGGCCGGTCGACGACCCAGCGCTCGCGCAGCGGCGAGATCACGGCCTTCTTGATCATTGCGATGCGCTCGCCGTCGGGGTCCTCGATCTCCATGCTGTCGCGCACGCGCAGCACCCGGCCCTGGATCTTGCACAGCTCGCGGCCCTCGGTGTCCTCGAAGACCATCGTCTTGCGCACCCGCAGCGCCTTGCCGTTCACCTTGAAGACCCGTTCGCCCGCGTCGTTCTCGATCCACATGTCGTCGCCGATCGAGAGCATCTTCTCGCGCACCCGGTAGGTCGGCATCGTCTTGCTCCTCTCGTGGGACTACGAAGTGTCGAGCGGGATCGTGATGACGATGCGCGCGCCCCGGCCCGGGCTCGAATCGGTCGCCAGCTCGCCCCCCACGGCGGAGAGACGGTCGCGCATGTTCACCAGGCCGGAGCCGTGGTCGACGGTCGCGACGTCGAAGCCCGCCCCATCGTCGCGGACCTCGACGCGCAGCGTGCCGTTGTCCGACAGCTCGATCACGGCGGCGCTCGCGCCATGGGCGTGCTTGGCCGCGTTCTGCAGCGCCTCGAGGCAGCAGAAGTACGCGGTCGTCTCGATCTCGCGCGAGTAGCGGCCGACCCCGGTGACGAGCACGGTCGCCGGCAGCGGCGAGCGCAACGCGGCCGCCCGCAGCGCGTCGGCGAGCCCGCGATCGGCGAGCGCCGCCGGGTAGATGCCGCGCGCGAGCGAGCGCACCTCGTCGATCGCCTCCTCGACGTCCGCGCCGAGCCGGCGCAGCGTGGCGGCGCGCTCGGCGTCGGCGGGCTCCGCCTCCTCCGCCTCGAGCTCGAGCTGGATGCGCAGCGCGACGAGGCGCTGCTGCGCGCCGTCGTGCAGGTCGCGCTCGATCCGGCGGCGCTCCTCGTCGGCGGTCGCCTGGATCCGCGCGCGCGACTCGCTCACCTCGTGCAGCAGGCCGCGGGCCTGCGCGGTCAGCCGCTGGTTGTCCAGCGTCATCAGCGCGTACGAGGTGGCAGTGGCGACGAACGCGTCGTCGTTGCGCAGCCCGGCGTCGTGCACGATCGCCGCCACGCGCTCGCCGTCGTCCTCGACCACGGTCAGCCAGCGACCCGACGCGACGGGCGGCGCCACGAACGGGCGGCCGTCCGCGTCGACCCAGCCGTCGTCGAGGCAGTAGACGATCTCGATCGACGGGTCGTCGAACGCGTCGGCGAGCGCGGCCTGCAGCTGCTCCGGCTCGGCATGGCCCGGCAGCCGCGTGGCGAGGCGCTGCATCGCGCCCGCCACGAACAGCCGCCAGCGCACGAGGCCGGCGAGAAACGCGAACGCGAGGACCGGCAGCGCCAGCGCGACGACCCACACACCCGCGTTGACCACGCGCTCGTTGAGGTCGAGCCGTCGCATCAGGATCGCCCCGCCGAGCGCCGCGACGCGGAAGATCGCGGCGAGGAGGACCGGCTCGAGTGTACGGCGCATCACGGGGGTCGCCGCACGCAGCCGGGCGCCGAGCCGCAGCACCACCGCGATCGTGATCGCGACCAGGATCACCTCCCGCAGCGGGTACACGACGTCGCTGACGAACCCCGGCTCCGGGCTGACCACATCGAAGGCGTTGGGCGGGCAGCCCTCGCTGCAACTCATGAACAGCGTGGGAACGGGATACGCGTCGACCAGCAGGGCGGTCGGCAGGTAGAGGACGACCACGAGGGCGCCGGTGGCCGCGGCGAGAACGCGGTCCACCCGCTCGGGAAGCCGCCCGGTCGGGAAGGAGAGGACCGCATAGACGATCGCGGCCTCCGCCAACCAGCCGCCGATCCGGCCGACGCTGTAGACGACCTCGTTCGGGGAGTTCGAGAGCGTCGCCACGAACCAGACGACGCCGACCCCGACGAGCAGCCCTCCGAAGCGGGCGAACGGCACGCGGCGGCGCGCGTAGAGCCCGACCGCGATCGGCGCGCCGACCATCAGCGCGCGCGCCAGCCCTTCGACCCAGTTCGTCCACGACGCGACGAGCACCGCCGTCAGGCAGACCAGCACGGCGCCCGCGACGGCGGTGGCGCTAGTCGCGCGTGACACAGCGGAAGCCCAGGTGGCCAGTCGAGGTGTCAGGTGTCTCACTCTGACGTGCCGCCGGGCGGTAGCGCAGGCAGTAGTTCGGCGCGCACAGGTGGGAGCCGCCCTTGATCACGAGCCGCCGCTCGCCGGCGGCGGCCGCGGCGCCACCGCCGCAGCAGGGCGAGACGGACGGCGCGTGCTCGAAGGCGTCGACGGTCCACTCCCAGACGTTGCCGGTCATGTCGTAGAGGCCGTAGCCGTTGGCGGGATAGGTGGCGACGGGCGAGGTCCGGGTGAAGCCGTCGACGCCGAGGTGCTGCCACGGGAACTCGCCGTGCCAGGTGTTCGCCATCGCGCGCCCGTCGGGGAACGGTTCGCTCCCCCACGCGTAGACGGCGCCCTCGAGCCCGCCGCGGGCGGCGTACTCCCACTCGGCCTCGGTGGGGAGCGCCTTGCCCACCCACGCCGCGTACGCGAGCGCGTCCTCGTGCGCGATGTGGGTGACGGGGTGCCCCGCGCGGGTGTACACGTCGCTGGCCGGGCCTTCGGGCCGCGACCAGCTGGCGCCCGGGACGTAGCTCCACCAGCTGAGGGCGTCGGAGAGGTCGACGGGCCCGCGGGTGGGGTGGAACACCAGCGAGCCCGGCACGAGCAGCGCCGGGTCGGCGTCCGGGAAGTCGGCCGCGTCGGGTGCGCGCTCGGCGACCGTGACATGGCCCGTAGCCTTCACGAAGCGGCGGAACTCCGCGACGGTGACCGGCCGCTCGTCGATCGAGAACGCCTCGACCTCCACGCGACGGGCGGGCGCCTCCTCCGGGTAGAAGTCGTCGCTGCCCATCAGGAACGAGCCGGCCGGGATAGCCCTCATCCGGCGCAGCCTCGCAGCCCGCCCGGGCGCTGCTCAAGGGTGCGTGCGCCCATCTCGGGGGACGCATGTACGCACCCTTGTCGCCGAGCCGCTGGCCGCGCACCCTGAGACGATCATCGTCGAGAGGAGCTGCGCCACGCGCCCGCGGGTTGTGATCGTGGACGACCAAGCCGGATTCCGCCGCGTCGCGCGGCGGCTGCTCGAGGCGCGGGGCTACGAGGTCGTGGCCGAGGCGGCCAGCGGCGCCACGGCGATCGACGCCGTCGAGCATCACGACCCGAGCGCGCTGCTGCTCGACGTCCGCCTCGGCGACGACGACGGCTTCGGCGTGTGCGGGGTGCTGACGCGCAGCCATCCCGGACTCGCCGTCCTGCTCGCCTCCGACGGCGACTACGAGCACATGGACGAGCAGATCGCCGCCTGCGGCGCCCGCGGGTTCGTGCGCAAGACCCACCTGGCCCGGGCCGAGCTCGGGCGCTACTGGCCACCGGCGGATCCCGACGAGGAGTGAAGATGAAGCGAGACGTCCTGCCGGTCCCCGACCGGCATCCCACCGGGCTGACGACCTACGACGCGAAGGACCCGGACACGACGTTCCCGCCGATCGAGCCCGTGCGGCCGCCGGCCGGCGCGCCGAACGTGCTGGTCGTCCTGCTCGACGACGTCGGCTTCGGCGCGTCGAGCGCGTTCGGCGGCGCGATCGCCACGCCGAACGCCGAGCGGCTGGCCGCCGGCGGGCTGAAGTACAACCGCTTCCACACGACCGCCCTGTGCTCACCGACGCGCGCGGCGCTGCTCAGCGGCCGCAACCACCACACCGTCGGCATGGGCGGCATCACCGAGATCGCGACGGCCGCTCCGGGGTACTCGTCGCGGCGCCCGAACCACTGCGCGCCGCTCGCGGAGATCCTCAAGCTCAACGGCTACTCGACGGCGCAGTTCGGCAAATGCCACGAGGTCCCGGTGTGGGAGACGAGCCCGATGGGGCCGTTCGAGAACTGGCCCACCGGCAGCGGCTTCGAGTACTTCTACGGCTTCATCGGCGGCGAGGCGCACCAGTACTACCCCGCGCTCTACGAGGGGACCACGCCGGTCGAGCCGTGGGGCACGCCCGAGGAGGGCTACCACCTCATGGGCGACATGACCGACAAGGCGATCGGCTGGGTGCGCCAGCAGAAGTCGCTGATGGCCGACAAGCCGTTCTTCGCCTACTTCGCGCCGGGCGCGACGCACGCCCCGCACCACGTGCCGAAGGAGTGGGCGGACAAGTACAGCGGTCGCTTCGACGCCGGCTGGGACGCGCTGCGCGAGGAGATCTTCGCGCGCCAGAAGGAGCTCGGCGTGATCCCGCCGGACGCGGAGCTGACCGCGCGCCACAAGGAGATCCCGGCCTGGGACGACATGCCGGAGGATCTCAAGCCCGTCCTGCGCCGGCAGATGGAGGTCTACGCGGGCTTCCTCGAGTTCACCGACCATCACGTGGGCCGGCTGCTGGACGCGCTCGAGGAACTCGAGGTGCTCGACAACACGCTCGTCTACTACATCGTCGGCGACAACGGGGCCTCGGCAGAGGGCACGTTGAACGGCACGTTCAACGAGATGATCAACTTCAACGGCGCCGCGGCGATCGAGACGCCGGAGTTCATGATCGAGCGGCTCGACGAGTTCGGCGGCCCGGACAGCTACAACCACTACGCGGTCGGCTGGGCGCACGCGATGGACACGCCGTACCAGTGGACGAAGCAGGTCGCGTCGCACTTCGGCGGGACCCGCAACGGCACGATCGTCAGCTGGCCCGACGGCTTCGCTGCCCGCGGCGAGGTGCGAACGCAGTTCGCGCATGTGATCGATCTGGCACCGACCGTGCTCGAGGCGGCCGGGCTGCCCGAGCCGACGTTCGTGAACGGCATCCAGCAGACGCCGATCCAGGGCACGAGCATGCGCTACTCGTTCGACGACTCCGGCGCGGCCGAGCGCCACGAGACGCAGTACTTCGAGATGTTCGGCAACCGCGCGATCTACCACAAGGGGTGGACCGCGGTGACCCGGCACACGACGCCGTGGCTGCTCCAGGGCGAGGAGGTGCCCGCGTTCGACGACGACGTCTGGGAGCTCTACGACACCAGCGCCGACTGGACGCAGGCCGAGGACGTGGCGGCGCGCGAGCCGGAGCGGCTGCACCACCTCCAGCGGCTGTTCGTGATCGAGGCGACCAAGAACAGCGTGCTGCCGCTCGACGACCGCGTGGCCGAGCGCCTGATGCCCGAGATCGCGGGTCGCCCGGTGCTGGTCAAGGGCGACCGACAGCGGCTGTTCGGCGGCATGAGCCGGCTGTCAGAGCACGCGGTCGTGTCGATCAAGAACAAGTCGCACGCCGTGACGGCGGAGATCGACGTGCCGGAGGGCGGCGCGCAGGGCGTGGTCATCGCCCAGGGCGGCAGCATCGGCGGCTGGGCGCTGTACCTCAAGGACGGCCGGCTGCGCTATTGCTACAACCTGCTCGGCGTCCAGCGCTTCTACGTCGGCTCCGAGCGGGAGGTCCCGGCCGGCGTGCACCAGGTGCGGATGGAGTTCGCCTACGACGGACCTGGGCTCGGCAAGGGCGGCACGGCCAGTCTGTTCGTGGATGGCGAGCCGGTCGGCGACGGCGCGGTCGGCGCCACCGCGGCGATGATCTTCTCGGCCGACGACACCTGCGACGTCGGCAAGGAGGGCGGCGCCCTGGTCGCCGACGACTACCCCGTGCCGAACGACTTCACGGGCGAGGTGCGGTGGGTCGAGATCGACGTCGGCGCGGCCGCCGACGACGCCGACCACGTGCTCGGCTCCGACGAACTGCTGCGGGTGGCTATGGCAAGGCAGTAGCCGGACCGGTTAAGGTCGCTCGAATGCCGATCCGGATCCTTCTCGGCGAGGACAGCCTGCTCGTGCGCGAAGGCGTGCAGCGGCTCCTCGCCCTCGACCCCGACGTGGAGGTGGTGGGCGCCGCGGCCGACGAGGGATCGCTGCGCCAGAGCTGCGAGGAGCTGCAGCCCGACGTCGTGCTCGCCGACATCCGCATGCCGCCCACCAACACGGACGAGGGCATCCGGTTCGCCACCGACCTGCGCGACAGCCACCCCGCCATCGGCGTGGTGATCCTCAGTCAGTTTGCGGACCCGACGTACGCGCTCGCGCTGTTCGAGCGCGGCTGCGACCGGCGGGCGTACCTGCTCAAGGAGCGCGTCCACAACCGTGCCGAGCTGATGACCGCGATCCGGGCCGTCGTCGACGGCGGCTCGATGATCGACCCCAAGATCGTCGAGGGGCTCGTCAACGCCCGCAGCCGCGCGGACAGCTCCCCGCTCAACGACCTGACCGTCCGCGAGCGCGACGTGCTCGCGGAGATCGCCCGCGGCAAGAGCAACAGCGCGATCGCCGAGGAGCTGTTCCTGACCAAGCGCGCCGTCGAGAAGCACATCAACTCGATCTTCCTCAAGCTCGGGCTGGCGTACGCGGACGACGTCAGCAAGCGCGTCAAGGCGACCCTGATGTTCCTCGCCGACGTCACGCCGCCCGTCGCGCGCTAGGCCCCCTCGTACTCGCCGCGCAGCCGCCACCACTCGGGGTGCGTCCCGGTCTGCGGGTAGCCCTCGGGTGAGTCCTCCCAGTCCTCCTGCCGCCCCAGCGCGGTCATGTCGAGGTAGCTGAACGTGGTCCCCAGCGCCTCGTCGCCGCGGCCGTTGATGAAGTAGGTCCGGAACACGCGGTCGCCGTCGCGGAGGAACGCGTTGGTGCCGTGCCACTCGCCGACGCCGAAGTCCGTGTCGAAGTCGTCGGTGAGCGTGTACCACGGGACGTCGAAGCCCGTGCGCCGCTTCCAGCGCTCGATGTCGGGCTGCGGCGCGCGGGAGACGTACGCAAGCGTCGTGTCGCGGGCGTTCAGGTGCGCCGGGTGCGCGTCCTGGGCGGCCATCATCGAGCAGCCGCGGCAGCCCCGCCCCGGCCAGCCGCAGACGCCCGGCTCGAAGAAGTGGCGGTAGACGATCAACTGCCGGCGCCCCTCGAACAGCTCGAGGAGGCCGACCGGGCCGTCCGGGCCCTCGAAGCGGTAGTCCTGCTCCACGACCATCCGCGGCATGCGCCGGCGCTCGGCGGCCAGCGCGTCGCGGGCGCGCGTGTGCGCCTTCTCCTTGACGAGCATCTGCTCCCAGGTGGCCTGCCACTCCTGCGCGGAGACGATCGGCGGCAGGTTCATCGGGTGGTCCGGCGGCCGGGGAACTGGCGGGTGACGCGCTGGTGCGCGAGTGCTGCGGTGATGACGGCGAGATCGAGCATGGTGAGGCTCCTTTCGTGTTTGGCTCTCACCAGGACATCGCAGCCCGGACCGCGATTTGGACACACCTCAGCGCAGATTGCCGAGACGCCGCTCGAGCTCCTCGCGCTCGACCGCGTTGGCGGTCAGCTCGATCGCGCGCTCGTACGCGCGCGCGGCCCCATCGGCGTCGCCCGCTCGGCTGAGCAGCTCGGCGTGCGCCGCGTGCAGCGGCTGGTAGCGCTCGAGCGCGGGATCGAAGAGCAGCGGCTCGATCAGCTCGAGGCCCGCGGCCGGCCCGTCGGCCAGGCCGACGACGACGGCGCGGTTGAGCTCGACCACCGCCGACGGGTTGAGATGCGCGAGCGCGCCGTACAGCTCGGCGATCTGCGCCCAGTCGGTCGCGTCGGCGTCCGCGGCCTGGATCTGCAGCGCCGTGATCGCGGCCTCGAGCTGGTAGTTGCCCGGCCGCCGCAGGCGCACCGCGCGCTCGAGCACCGCCAGTCCGGCGCGGATCCGCTCCTGATCCCACAGCGACCGGTCCTGGTCGTCGAGCGCGACATAGCGCCCGCTCGCGTCCACGCGCGCGGCGCGGCGCGCGTCGTGCAGCAGCATCAGCGCCAGCAGCCCCCGCACCTCGGCGTCGTCGGGCATCAGCCGGCACAGCAGCTCGCCGAGCCGGATCGCCTCGTCGCACAGCTCCTCGCGCACGAGCCGATCGCCCTCGGTCGCCGCGTAGCCCTCGTTGAAGATCAGGTAGACGACCTGCAGCACGCCGCGCATGCGGTCGGGCAGCTCCTCGTGGGCCGGCACCCGGTAGGGGATGTGCGCCTCCGCGATCTTGCGCTTCGCGCGCACGATCCGCTTGCCCATCGTCGGCTCGGCGACCAGGAACGCGTGGTCGCGCTCTCGGGCGGCCGCAGCGCCTTCACGTTCACGAGCACGCCGGCCTCGCGCAGGCCGCGGTGCAGCTCCAGGAACCACGGCACCGCCTGGTCGCGCTCGACCTGACCGGCCTCGTCGACCTCCTCCTCATACACCAGCAGCATGTACTGAGCCATCGCTCCTCCAACGTCGGTCGCCCGCACCCTAAGGCGAGCCTCACCAGTACGTCGCCGCTCGCCGCGGCGTTTGGACATCGTGTAGGCATCAGCGATGGGCGAGATGCGAGAGCGGATGCTGCGGGGCGAGCTGTACATCGGCAGCGACGCCGACAGCGCGGCCGAGTTCGGGCGCGCGCAGGAGCTGCTTGCGGAGTTCAACGGCGCGCCGGCGGGCGCCTGGGACGAGCGCCGGGAGCTGTTGCGCCGGCTGCTGCGGCACGTCGGCGAGAACGTCATGGTGCGCCCGCCCTTCTACTGCGAGTACGGCGAGGTCAGCATCGGCGACGACACGTTCGTCAACGTCGGCGCCGTGATGCTCGACGTCGCGCCGATCACGATCGGCGCCGCGTGCCAGCTCGCCACGCGGGTGCAGCTGCTGACCGCCACGCATCCCATCGATCCCGGACCGCGCCGGATCGGCTGGGAGTCGGCCGAGCCGATCGCGATCGCCGACAACGTCTGGCTCGGCGGCGGCGCCATCGTCTGCCCCGGCGTGAGCATCGGGCAGGACACCGTGGTGGGTGCGGGCGCGGTCGTCACGAAGGATCTGCCGGCGGGCGTCGTCGCCGTGGGCGTGCCCGCGCGCATCCTGCGCGAGATCGGGGACGAGGACCGCGTGGAGGTGCCGGAGCGATGACCTACGACCGGGACTTCTGGGAGGAGCGGTGGTCGGAGGTCCCTCCCAGCCGGGCCACGGAGCGCCCGCCGAACGCGCACCTCCGCGCGGGGCTCGCGGACCTGCCGCGCGGCCGCGCCCTCGACGCCGGCTGCGGCCAAGGCTCCGACGCGCTCTGGCTCGCGGCGCAGGGATGGCAGGTCACCGGCGTCGACTTCTCCGCGACCGCCCTCTCCCACGCCCGCGCCGCGGCCGAGGCCGCCGGGGCGGAGATCGAGTGGATCGAGGGCGACCTCGCGACCTGGACCCCGCAGCCGGGGCACTACGACCTCGTGGTCTGCCTCTACGTCCACGTCGCCGGCTCGGTCGAAGAGATGGTGCGGCGGATGGCGTCGGGCGTCGCGCCGGGCGGGACGCTGCTCATGGTCGGCCACCACCCCGCCGGCAACCAGGTGCAGGTCGCCGTCGCGGACGCTGCCGCGCTCGATCCCGATGGCTGGGAGATCCTCGTCGCCGAGGAGCGTCCGCGGGCGTCGGCGGGCACCGGCGTCGACGCGTTGATCCGCGCACGGAATGATGGGGCCGATGACTGACCCGCGCCCCTTCCAGATCGATGTCCCCGACGCCGTCCTGACCGACCTGCGCGAGCGGCTGGCGCGCACGCGCTGGCCCGAGCCGATCCCCGGCGCGGAGTGGGACTACGGCGCGAAGGTCGAGACCGTCCGCGAGCTGTGCGAGTACTGGCGCGACGGCTACGACTGGCGCGCGGCGGAGGCGGACCTCAACGCGGTACCCGGCTTCCTGTGCGAGGTCGACGGCGTCGACCTCCACTACTGGCACGTGCGCGGGAGCGCGCCCGACGCCTTCCCGCTGCTGCTGATCCACGGCTGGCCGGGCTCGATCTACGAGTTCCGCCGGCTGCTCGGGCCGCTGAGCGAGCAGTTCGACCTCGTCGTGCCCGCGCTGCCCGGGTTCGGCTTCGGCGGCAGGCCGCGCGAGCGCGGCTGGGGCGTGACGCGGATCGCCGCCGCGTTCGACTCCCTGATGTCGGTGCTCGGCTACGAGCGCTACGGCGTGCAGGGCGGCGACTGGGGCGGGATCCTCGCCGCCAAGCTCGGCGCCGCCTATCCCGAGCGCGTGGCCGGGATCCACGTCAACTACGTGATCGCGCCGCCACCGCCCGACGCCGGCCCGGAGCACGCCGACGCGATCGAGCAGTACCGCCTCTGGCGCACCTACGAGGACGCCTACTCGCGGCTGCAGCGCACGAAGCCCGACTCGCTCACGGTCGGCCAGTCCGACTCACCCGCCGGCCTCGCCGCCTGGATCCTCGAGAAGTTCCGCACCTGGAGCGACTGCGACGGCGACGTCATCGGCTACTTCGGGCGCGACACGCTGCTGACCAACCTCATGTTCTACTGGGCCCCACCCACCCCCGGCAGCGCCGACAGCGCCGCGCGCATCTACTACGAGAGCGCGCGCGACCCGGCCGGGCGAGACCAGCGCGGCCGCGTCGAGGTGCCGGTCGCTTACGCCGCGTTCCCGCACGAGATCATCTCGCCGCCGCGCGAGTGGGTCGAGGCCCACTACGCGATCGCGCGCTGGACCGAGATGCCGCGCGGCGGCCACTTCGCGGCGCTCGAGGAGCCGGACCGGCTCGTCGGCGACGTGCGGGCGTTCTTCGCGGACGTGACCGGCTAGACGGCCCAGGGCGGGACGATGCGGTCGCCGGCGAGCAGCGCCGTGCCGCCGACGGGAAGCGTGCACACCGCTTCCGCGGGCCCGCCATCCGCGCCGACCGAGAACTCCACGCCCGCCGGCACGATCAGCGCGCCGCCCGCGTGCGCGGTCTCGCTGTGATCCGCGTAGCGCGCCGTCACCGCGCCCGAGAGCACCACGAACACCTCCTCGCGGTCCAGCGAGTGCGGCGGCGACGCGTGGCCACCTGAGAAGCGGACGCGCCAGGCGGCGGTGTCGGTGGCGCCGCGCGAGGGCGCCGCGAGCCCGGTGATCGTCGCGCCGCCCGCATCGAAGGTCGGCGCCTGCTCGGGGTGAATGACCGGCATGGGGAGTAACCTTTCGTTCGCTATGGCTGATCGTAAACTACAGCGAACTATCGTGCAACCCGACTTCGCGATCCTCGTCGTCGGAGCCACCCGCGAGGTCGCCGACCGCCTCGACGCCGCCGTCCGACGCGCCGGTATCGAGGACATGCGCGCGCCGTTCGGCTTCGTGATCCGGGCCCTTGCCGACGCGCCGACCGAGCTGACCGCGCTTGCCGAGCGGCTCGGGGTGACCAAGCAGGCGGCGATCAAGGTGGTCGACGAGATGGAGGCGCGCGGCTTCCTCACCCGCGAGCCCCACCCGACCGACCGGCGGGCCAAGCGGCTCACCCTGACCGACCGCGGCCACGCCGTCCGCGCCGCCGCACTGGCCGAGAGCCACCGCATGGAAGCCGAGCTGCGCGCTGCGCTCGGCGACGCCGACGTCGATGCCTTCCGCCGCGTCATGACAACGTTCGGCGGCGGCTCGCACGCGCGGCCGGTGTGGTGACCTAGTCGGCCGTGGTGCGCGTCAGCGCGGCGCGGAGCGTGCCGTGCAGCTGCTCGCGCGCACCCGCGTCGAGCTCGCCGAACAGCGTGTCCTCGATCGAGCGGGCAAGCTCGTCCGCCTTCGCCAGGCTCTCCTCGCCGGCGGGCGTGAGCCGGACCACCGAGCGCCGGCGGTCCTCCTCCGAGCGCTGGCGGGCGACGAGCCCGCGCCGTTCGAGCTCGTCGAGCACCGGCACGACCTGAGCCGGGAGCAGGCCGCAGAGCCCGGCAAGCTCGAGCTGGGACGGCGGCGCGTCGGTGCCGAGCACGGCGAGGATCAGGTACTGGCGCCCGCTCAGCCCGAGCGCGGCCAGCGGATCCTCGGCGCGGGCCAGGATCTCGTTGCCGAGCTTGACCATCACCAGCGCAGGGCGGTCCGTGATGCCGCGCGGAAGTTCAGCCATCGCGAGCAGAATGATAGGCCACAAAGAAATATCATTCAAGCCTTGAATCATTCATCGAGTTCCTGTACCTTCGTTCACATGATGAATCATTCATCCCAACACTCAAATTCGCGGTGGCTCGTCCTCGCCGTCCTCGCCGTCGCGCAGTTCATGGTGGTCCTCGACGTCACGATCGTGAACGTCGCCCTTCCCGCGATCCAGACCGATCTCGGGTTCTCCGTCGACGGCCTCCAGTGGGTCGTCAACGCCTACACGCTCGCGTTCGGCAGCCTGCTGCTGCTGGGCGGCCGGGCGAGCGACCTCCTCGGCCGCCGCCGCGTCTTCCTCGCCGGCCTCGGCCTGTTCGCGACCGCCTCGCTGGCGGGCGGGCTCGCGACCTCCCCCGGGATGCTCGTCGCGGTCCGCGCCGTCCAGGGCGTCGGCGCCGCGCTCCTGTCGCCCGCGGCGCTCGCGCTGCTGACGGTCACCTTCCCCGCCGGCCGCGACCGCAACATCGCGCTCGGCGTCTGGGGCGCCCTGGCCGCCATCGGCGGCACGCTGGGCGTCGTCGCCGGCGGCGTGCTCGTCGACGCGGCCGGCTGGCAGTGGATCTTCTTCGTCAACGTCCCGTTCGCGCTGCTCGGGCTGGTCGCGACGCCGCGCATCGTGGCCGAGAGCCGGCGCGCCGGCGGCCAGGGCTTCGACCTCGCCGGCGCCGTGCTCGCCAGCACGGGTCTGTTCGCGCTCGTCTACGCGATCATCCGCACCGACGCGGCCGGCTGGGGCTCCGCCGAGGTGCTCGGCCTGCTCGGCGCCGCCGTCGTGCTGCTCGCGGCCTTCGTCGCGGTCGAGTCGCGCGCCTCCGACCCGCTCGTGCCGCTGGAGCTGTTTCGCACCCGCGGCCTGAGCGTCTCGACGATCGCGCTCGGGCTCAACGGCGCCGCCTTCCTCGGCATGTTCTTCATCACCGCGCTGTACCTGCAGCAGGTGCACGGGGACAGCGCGCTCGACGCCGGCGTGCACTTCCTGCCGATGGGCGTCGCCGCGATCGCGTCCGCCGTCGTGGGAGCGCAACTCGTCACGCGCGTCGGCACCCGCGCCGTCTACGTCGCGGGGTCGGCGATCGGCGTCGCCGGGCTGCTGCTGCTCGGCCGCGCGGGCGCGAGCGCCGGCTACGGCGCCGACCTCCTCCCCGGCTTCGTCGTGTTCGGGCTCGGCCTGCCGCTCGTCGGCGTCAGCAACCAGATCGCCGCGGTCGCCGAGGTCCCGCACGAGCAGGCCGGCGCCGCGTCGGGCATCGTCACCAGCGCGTTCCAGATCGGCGGCGCCGCCGGGCTCGCGCTCGTCACGAGCGCCGCGACCTCGCGCGTCAGCGAGGCGGTCGCCGCCGGCGCCGCGCAGCCGGATGCGCTCGCGGCGGGCTTCCAGCGCGGGATGCTCGTCGTGGCCGCCATCGCCGTCGCGAACCTGCTGATCGGCGCGATCCGCGCGCCGCACATCACGCCCGACGCGGCGCTCGTCGCCGAGGCCGCGGCGGCGTGAGCGAGTGAGGGCCCCGGCAAACGCCGGGGCCCTCCGCTCACGTGGCTGCTAGCGGACCCGGTGGCCGGGCCGCACGACGACCTGTGCGGCCTTACTGCTGGCGCGCTTGACGCGGAACTTCACGCCGAGCGACAGGTCCGCGTGGTTCGCGGGCGTGCCGTCGTCGCCCGCCGGCAGCCCGTCGCGCGGGTTGCCGGTGCCGGCGACGTGACCGTCACCGATCGCGGTGCCGAACAGGCTGCGCACGAGGCGGCCGTTCTTGTCGGTGACCCGCGTCGAGTAGATCTGCTGGCCCTTCGACGGCACGACGACCGAAGCGTCGACGTCCCGGAAGAACAACGGATCGTCCGGGTCGAGGTCGGGCCGGTACTCGAAGCCCGGGTACCAGCCGATCGCGTCCGTGAACCGCCGGACGGCATCGCGCCGGCCGAAGCGGTTGCACGCGACCTCGTAGTACTTCGTCGGATCCGCGTTGGTGCGGAAGCACGCCTGGAACGGGTACCGGCCGACCGGCCCGAACGCGGCGTCGTTCGCCTGCTGGCGCCCCGGCAGGGCGTCGATCAGGCTCGGGTTCGCCGCCGCGGCGGCGCCGTAGTAGTGGTCCGGGTCCGGGTGCGCGTCGACGAGCAGGACGGTGCCCTTGGACCCGATGCTCGGCGGCTCGGACAGGTGGTCGGCCACGTCGTTGTTCGAGTAGGTCGAGTCCCGGTACCACAGGAGCATGCCGGGAGCGTTGTACGGCGTGAAGTCCACCGTCCTCGCTCCGTCGGCGCCGGCCCAGCGCGTGGCGTACGCGTAGCGGAGTCCGTCGTCGAACCCGCTGAAGTTGCGCCACTCGGCGAGGTAGTACTGCTCGAACTCGAGCGTCCCGGACGTGCGCTTCCAGCCGCCGCCCTTCGTGCCGGTCTGGGTCCCCGCCACGGCCGTCCAGCCGTTGTCGCCGTTCTCCACGTCGTCGGACCACACCGTGGCGCCGCCGTTCGTCACCGAGAAGTCGTCGGCGAACCAGCCGCGCTCCTGGAACGCGGCGTCCGTGAAGTAGTGCAGGCGTAGCTGGACCGACTTGCCCGCATAGGGCGTGAGGTCGACCCAGTCATGGCGGTAGCCGTCGGTCGCACCCGTGAGGCCGTTCTTGAGGTTGCCGAAGCTGCCCAGCCTCCCGTTCGGGTCCTCGTTCGTCGACACGACGTTGCCGGCCTCGTCCTTGACCACGAGCTGCGTCCAGTTCGAGCCGCCGTCCGTGGAGACCTCGATGAAGCCGTAGTCCCAATGGTCCTCGATCGTGTAGTCGTCCCACGACCAGAAGCGGACGTCACTGCCCGTCGGCACGTCGACCGTCCGCGTCAGGCGCTGGTCGCCGTAGTCCTGGTCGTTGTTCGACCACCAGGCGTTGGCGCCGCTGTGCGTCGAGCCGAGCGTGACCTTCTTGACGGGAAGGTTCACGCGCACCCCCTCCTGGGTGCCCTTCGGCGGCGAGCTCGCCTGCCCGAGCGTGACGGAGGCCTTGCGGCTGCCGTAGTCAAGGACGGTCGGGTTCAGCCAGCCGAGGACGTACTTGCTCCAGGCGCCCATGTTCGTGGGCTCGATGCCGTTGAGCCGGCCGGAGCGGGACCCGCTGCTCATGATGTCCCAGAAGCCGGTGTCCGGGTCGGTCCCGCTGATGGAGTCGTACAGGTCCGGAAGGCCGAGGTCGTGGCCGAACTCGTGGGCGATGACGCCGGTCTCGGCGCTCTCCGGCTGGTAGGTGACGTTGGACACCTTGTAGCCGGTGTTGCCGAAGGCGTAGCCGCCCTTGCCCGGATCGACGACGTTGGAGTTCGCCCACAGCGCGTAGGTGCCCTGCGCGCCGCCGCCGTCGGACTGGTCGACGCCCGCGTGGACGACGACGACGTGGTCGAGGATGCCGTTGGGCTCGAACAGGTTGCCGTCATGGTCGACGTCCTGCTGGTCCTCGACGTCGTAGGACTTCCAGTCGAACTTCGGCTGCGCCTTGGCGAGCGCCTCGAGCGCGTCGACGGTGATCTGGTTGTCGCCGCGCGGGTTGTCCGCGGCGCCTTGGTCGCTCTGGAAGCCGGCCTCGCAGGTGTCGGCCGAGTACCACGCCTCGGAGTGCGGCACCTGGATCCAGTTGGTCACGCCACCGGACAGGTCGTACCGGCCCTTGGAGATCTCCTGGTAGTAGTTGTGAACGGTCAGGCCCTTGATGCTCACGCCGCCGTTGAGGTCAGGCCGCACCTTCTTGGTGATGCCGTCCTTCGAGAAGATCAGCTTGCTGTAGTAGTCCGGGCTGAAGTCCGGCACCCACAGCGTGTTGTTGTCGCGCTTGGTCAGCGCGGGGTTCGGGATCTGGTTGTGCACCGGCCCGTTGAAGACCGTGCCGGCCGGCTCGGTCACGCAGCCGGACGGATCGTTGGCGTCATAGCGCGCGAAGCCCGAGAAGTCGTCGTTGGCGTGCGGGTTGAACTCGACAGGGATGACGAGCATCCGCGCGTGCTGCACCGAGGGCATGCCCTGCTTCGTCCGGGCGATCGTCCGCGGGCTCTCACCGGTCTTGTTCGCGAGCGCCTCGCGGCGCGCGAGCGTGCGTGCGGCGGGCGGGTAGCCGAGCTGCCCCTTGGCGGCCTCGGCGTTCTTGCGGGCGTACTCCTTCAGATCCGACGCCTTGAGATCCGGCGTGGCCGGCGAGTCAGCCGGCGCTACCCGGTTGACGTAGTAGTTCTGCGATGCCTGCCACAACGGTTTGTTGGACGCGACATCAGCGGACGCGACGGCTGCACCGGCGACAGGCGCAAGCGCCGCCACCGTCGCGATGACTCGGACGCCAAGTGAACTGCGCAAAAGCTCCCCCTACGATCGACCCTCACTCCAATTGGCGGGGCAAGCTATCACCGCCGCAGGGGCTACGCGGCGATCAGCACGGCGGCCGTGGGCCGCCGTGCCTCCCGGATCGTGCTACGCGACCTCGCGGTGCGGCAGCTTCCAGCCCGGCCGCGGGTAGTGGCAGGTGTAGCCGTTGGGGTAGTGCTGCAGGTAGTCCTGGTGCTCGGGCTCGGCCTCCCAGAACGGCACGGCGTCGCTGATCTCGGTCACGACCTTGCCGGGCCACAGGCCCGAGGCCTCGACGTCGGCGATCGTGTCCTCCGCGACCCGGCGCTGCTCGTCGCTCGTGGCGAAGATCTCGGAGCGGTAGCTGCTGCCGATGTCGTTGCCCTGGCGATCCTTGGTCGACGGATCGTGGATCTGAAAGAAGAACTCCAGGATGTCCCGGTACGAGATCCGCTCCGGATCGAAGACGATCTCGACCGCCTCGGCGTGGCCCGGGTGGTTGCGGTAGGTCGGGTGGTCGTTCTCCCCGCCGGTATAGCCGACCCGGGTGGAGATGACCCCATCGCGGTGGCGCAGCAGCTCCTGGACGCCCCAGAAGCAGCCGCCCGCGAGAATGGCGGTCTCGGTGTTGTCGCTCATCGCGGTGTCCTTTTCAGAAGTTCTGTGTCCCTCTCATTGTGACGCATCGCGGTAGCGTCGCCGGCGCCGATGAGCGTCGCCGCACCGGACCCAGAGGTCGCTCCCGACGAGAGCATCAAGAGCGTGGCCGCCGCGTTCGCGGCGAACGCCGCGATCGCCGTGGCGAAGGGGGTCGCCGCGGCATTCACCGGGTCGCCCGCGCTGCTGGCCGAGACGCTGCACACCGTCGCCGACGCCGGCAACGAGGTGCTGCTCTACATCGCGATCCGGCGCAGCCGCCGGCCGGCCGACGCCACGCACCCCTTGGGCTACGGGCCCGAGCGGTACTACTGGGCGCTGCTGGCCGCCATCGGCATCTTCGTCGTCGGCGGCGCCGTCTCGATCTGGAACGGCATCCGCGCGCTCATCCACCCGCCCGAGCTCGAGGCGTTCTGGGTCGGCGTCGCCGTGCTCGTCATCGCGCTCGTGCTCGACGGGCTGAGCCGGACCGTCGCGCTCCGCCAGCTCCGCGTCCAGGCGGCGCGCCGCGAGCTTTCCGTGCGCGCGCTGTTGCGCGAGAGCGCCGACCCGACGGTCGTGACCGTCTACTTCGAGGACACGATCGACGTGCTCGGCGCGCTGCTCGCGCTGATCGCCCTGCTCCTGCACAAGTGGACCGGCTCAGGGCTCCCCGACGCGCTCGCCTCGATCCTGATCGGCCTGCTGCTCTGCTACCTCGCCTCCGCGCTGACGCGCCGCAACCGCGCGCTGCTGACCAACCAGGCCGTGCCGGCGCGCTACGTCGACCGGCTCCGGGAGCGGCTCGAGACCGTGCCGGAGATCCACGCCGTCACCACCGTCGAGGCGGTCTACCTCAGCCCCACCGAGGTGCTGGTCGCCGCCGACGTCCAGCTCACCGACGGGCTCGCCGGCGAGGCCGTCGCCGCCATCCTCTCCGGCGTCCGCGCGGAGATCATGCGCGAGCTCCCGGTCATCGCCCGCCTCTACCTGACCCCCGTCACGGGGTGAACACGACGGGCTCCCCGGACGCGCTCCAGGCGCGCTCGACCTCGCTCAGGGGAACGGCGTGCGCGTCGACGGTGAGCGCGGGGATCTCGGCAGCAGCTCACCGCCGAGGCGGACGCGGCGCTGCTCAGGCTGCTCGACGCGCTCTCACCGGCCGAGCGCTCACGTCTCTCGACGCTCGCGACGGCCGTCGTCGAGCGGAACGGCCTGGATCAGGTCTCGGGATCCTCGTCGTCCGCTTCGCCGTAGATACCGTCCTCGAGGTCCGGGTCCTCGGGCGTGTCGAAGCCGGCGGCGTCGCGCCCGATCACGCCGGTGCCGTGCATGTCGCCGTGCTCGGCGTGCTCGATCAGGTCGGACTCGGCGACGTCGAAGCCCTCGGCCTCGCCCTCGCCGGCCTCGATCAGCGGCGCGACTGCGGGGTCGACGGGCTCGTCGGGGTTCTCGGGCCATTTGGGCATGGTCAGAGGCTACTCCGGAAGTAGGCTCACGGCGTGCGCGTGATCGAGCTCCGGGACGACCACCACGGCCTCGAGGCCTTCGTGGTCGTCGACCACGACCAGTTCCCGGTCGCGGCGGGCGGGACGCGGATGCTGCCGGACGTCGACGTCGGCGAGGTCGCGCGGCTCGCGCGCGCGATGACCTGGAAGTTCGCGGTCTGGCGCGTGCCGTACGCGGGCGCGAAGGCGGGCGTGCGGTTCTCGGGCGGCGCCCGCGAGGACGTCATGGCTGCCTACCGGCGCGCGCTCGAGCCCTACAGCGACGTCTTCCTCACCGGGCCGGACATGGGCACCTCGCCCGCCGACTTCGCGCACGCGCTGGAGGGCCCGCCGCCGCTGTGGGCGCAGAGCCACGAGGGCGTCGACATGGACGACCTCGCCACCGGCCACGGCGTGAAGGCCGCCGCCGAGGCCGCGCTCGCCCACCGCGGCCGCGCGCTCGACGGCGCCGCGATCGCGATCGAGGGCTTCGGCAAGGTCGGCGCCGGGATGGCGCTCGCCTCCGCGCGCGCGGGCGCCCGTGTCGTCGGCGTGAGCACGGTCGACGGGCTGCTCGCCGACCCGGACGGGCTCGACGTCGGCGAGCTGTTCGCCCTGCGCGAGCAACACGGCGACGCGCTCGTCGCACACGGCTCCGTCCCCGTCCGCCCGCGCGAGGAGCTGTTCGACCTCGACTGCGACGTGCTCGTGCCCGGCGCGCGGCCGGACTCGATCACGCGCGACGTCGCCGCGCGCCTGCGCTGCGCGGTCGTCGCGCCGGGCGCGAACGTCCCCTACGGGCCCGGCGCGGTGGAGGAGCTCCACCGCCGCGGGATCGCCGCCGTCCCCGACTTCATCGCCAACGCCGGCGGCATCCACCTCTATACGCGGGTGGCCCAGGACTCCTCCCCGCCGGAGGCCATCGCGCAGATCGAGGCGCTGATCGGCGAGGTGGTCGAGCGCACGCTCGCGGCGGCCGACGAGCACGACATCACCCCGCTGGCCGCCGCGTTCCGCGCCGGCCGCGAGTTCCTCGCCGAGTCGGGCGCGGAACCAGCGTTGCTGGACGAGATCTTCGCCGCCTGAAACCACGAAGGAGCCGGACATGAAGACACGCGTACTCGCCGACGAGAACGAGATCCCGCTGCTCGGCCTCGGGGTCTGGCAGGTGCCGGACGGCCCGGAGTGCGAGCAGGCGGTCCGCTGGGCGCTCGAGCTGGGCTACCGCCACATCGACACGGCGCAGGCCTACGGCAACGAGGCGAGCGTCGGCCGCGCGCTGCGCGACAGCGGCGTGCCGCGCGACGACGTCTTCATCACCACCAAGTTCTATCCGGCGCGGGAGGACCCCGAGGCCGAGGCGCAACGGAGCCTCGAGCGCATGGGCCTCGACCACGTCGACCTCTACATCATCCACTGGCCCCAGGGCGGCCCGACCTGGGCCTGGCCGGGCATGGAGCGCGCCCGCGCCGCCGGCTACGCGCGCTCGATCGGCGTCTCGAACTTCAGCGTGGCGCAGCTCGACGATCTGCTCGCGATCGCCGAGGACCGGCCGGTGGTCAACCAGGTCCAGTTCAGCCCGTTCAAGTACCGGCGCGCGCTGCTCGACGCGTGCGAGGAGCGCGGCGTCGCGCTCGAGGCCTACAGCCCGCTCGGCACCGGCCGGCACCTGTCCGACGAGCGCGTCGGGGAGATCGCCGAGCGCACTGGGCGCACGCCCGCGCAGGTCCTGCTGCGCTGGTGCGTGCAGCGCGAGCTCATCGTCATCCCGAAGTCGACGCACCGCGAGCGGATCGAGGAGAACGCGCAGATCTTCGACTTCGAGCTCTCCGACGAGGACATGGCCGCGCTGGACGCGCTCGACGAGACCGGCGGCACCGACCGGTCGAACGAGGATCCCTGGTGGTGAGGCGTCAGCCGGCCCAGGCCTCGGCGGTGGTGGTCACGTCGCGGCCGGTCGCGACCGATGCCTCGATCGCGAGGCTGATCAGGTGGTCCTGCATGCCCTCCGCCAGCGGATAGGGCTCGGGCCCCTCGCCGCGCGCCCAGGCGCCGGTCTGCTCCAGCAGCGCCGCGACGGCGATGTCGTCCTCGGACAGCCGCGCGCCCTTGAACGGGTTGCGGTAGACGACGCGCCCGTCGAAGCTGATGTGGTCGAGGTCGACGCCCTCCAGGTTGAGGTCGATGCCGGCCTGGCGGCGCACGAGCCGGGACTCGACCGGCGACGTCGGGTCGGCGAGGCGGACGACGCGGTCGTCGACGATCTCGCCGTTCGACCCGCGGATCACGATGCGCCGGGTCCGCAGCGGGTTCCACCACTGGTTGTCGGTGAAGTCGTAGAGGCCCATGCGACCGCCGAAGTCGAGCGTCGCGAGCGTCGTCGCGGCGTCCTTGGGCGTGCTGTCGCCGCTCCAGCCGTCGGGGCTGAGCGGGTCGGCCAGCGGCGCGGTGAACGCCCGCGCCGACACGACCGCCGGCTCGAAGCTCACCCCGAGCAGCCCGCGGATCATCGAGACGGCGTGGTAGAGGTGCGTCGAGCTGACCTGCACCGACGTCGGCTCCCCGATCACGCCCTCCTCGACGATCGACAGCCGGGCGGCGTGGCCCGGCATCAGCAGGTACTGCTCGGCGACCTGGACGAGGCCGCTGTCGCCGACGTCGGCCCAGAGCGCCCGCAGGCCGTCCAGGTCCGGCGCCGGCGGGGTCTCGGCGAGGACGCGGGCGCCGAGGCCGACGAGCTCGCGCGTGGCGTCGGGCATCGCCGCCCAGGGGACGCACGGGATGACGAAGTCGGGCGCGTCCGCGCGCAGCAGCGCGCTGACCGACTCGAACGCGGGCGGGCCCCAGCGCGTGGTGATCTCGGCGCCGCGCTCGGCGGAGCGGCTGACCACGCCGGTCGCGCGGAAGCGATCGGGCGCCGCGCGAGCGAGGCGGAGGAAGAACTCCGAGCGCCAGCCGCTGCCGATGATGCCGAAGGTCGTGACGGTCATGCGGTTCCCAGTACCCGGGACTCGAGCCACGCGTTCCTGAACGCGCCGCGCGGGTCGAGCGTCTCGGCGAGGCGCGCGAAGTCGGCCACGCGCTCGTAGCGCGGCGCATGCAGGAAGAGCTTGCCCCAGTGCGGGCGCGGGTCGGACGGCTCGAGCGCCGGCTCGAGGTCGGCAAGCACGTCCGTGACAGCCTCGGGCTCGAGCGCCCAGGTGAAGTGGATACCGACGCTGTCGCGCTCGTACTGCGGGCTCATCCACAGCCGGTCGGCGGCGATGGTGCGGATCTCGCAGACGTGGAGGACCGGGCGGATCCGGTCGGCCAGGGCGCGCACCGCCTCGATCGCGGCCCCGGCCTGGTCGCGCGCCACCAGGTACTCGCTCTGCAGCTCCTCGCCGGCGCTCGGGGTGAAGCCCATGCGGAAGTACGGCAGGCGGGCCGACCACGGCCCGGGCCGGCCGAGCTGGGGCGTGCAGTTGACCGGGTCGAGGCCGAGGATCGGGTGCCGGTCGACGGTGGCGGGGCGCGCGCCGAAGAGGTCGTCCCGCACGACCTCGGGAGCATCGGTCACGCGGCTCCTGACCCAGACCTGATCGACCCTGTCGCCCAGGTACGACAAGACGCTGACGCTGTAGCCGCTGCCGGTGATCGCGTCGAAGTGCTCGAACAGCGCGTCCCACGAGAGCGCCTCGAAGACGCGCTGCCGCACCTCGTAGGCGGGCTCGACGTCGAGCGTGAGGCGCGTGACGACGCCGAGCGCGCCCAGGCCGACCACCATGCCCTCGAAGTCCGTGTCGCCGCGCGCGGCGGTCACGAGCTCCCCGCTCGACGTCACCAGCTCGAGCGCCGCGACCGCCGTCGCGAGGTTGCGGTTGGCGTCGCCGGAGCCGTGGGTTGCGGTGGCGACCGCGCCCGCCACCGAGATGTGCGGCAGCGAGGCCAGGTTGTGCAGCGCCACGCCCTCGCGCTCGAGCGCGCCGGCGAGCTCGCCGTAGGTGAGGCCCGCGCCGAACGAGACGGTCGCCGCGTCGTGGTCGATCACCACGTCCGCCGGGAGCGCGGCGAGCGACACCTGCTCCTCGGCGTCCGCGATGTCGTTGAAGGAGTGGTGTGACCCGACCGCCCGCACCTGGCGTGCCGCGGCGACGATCTCCTGGAGCTGCTCGAGCGTCGACGGGCGGTGGACGCTCAACGGGCCAGGTATCCGCCGTCCACGGCGACGAAGCTGCCCGAGACGTAGCTCGACGCGTCCGACGCCAGGTAGACGACGGCGCCCACGAGGTCGGCCGGCTCGCCCCAGCGCCCGATCGGCAGCCGGGCGAGGAGCGCCTCGTCGCGCGCCGGGTCCTCCCGCAGGGCGGCGGTCAGCTCGGTCGCCATCCAGCCCGGCGCGATGCCGTTGACCCGGATGCCGCGCCCGGTCCACTCGTTGGCCAGCGCGCGCGTGATCCCGAGCAGGCCGTGCTTGGACGCGGTGTAGGCCGGCACCTCCATGCCGCCGTGGAACGAGTTCATCGAGACGACGTTGACGATGCTCCCGCGCCCTCCCTCGCCGAGGAGGGCGCGCGCGAAGGCCTGGGCGAGGAAGAACGGCGCCGTCAGGTTCAGGGCGATCACCTCGTGCCAGTCCTCGGCCGTGGTCTCCGCCGCCGGCGCGCGCCGGATCATGCCCGCGTTGTTGACGAGCACGCTGAGGTCGCCGAGCTCGCTCCGCGCCCACCCGACGAGCTCCGCCGCCGCGTCCGGCGTCAGCGCGCGGAGATCGAGCTCCCGGGTCGCAGAGCCGACCCCGTCGAGCGGCTCGACGTCGACCGCCGCGACGTCCGCGCCGGCCTCGGCGAGCGCCAGCGCCATCGCACGACCCAGGCCGCGCCCGGCTCCCGTGACGAGCGCACCCTTGCCGCGCAGCGAGAAGAGGTCGAGGACCCCTTCGCTCATCGGATCAGCGACTCGAGGTACTGCGGGTCGACGCCGGCGGACTCGTAGTGCCGCCGCGTCCCCTCCAGCCGGGTGAAGACGTCGTCGTAGCCGATCGCCGTGCCGTCCTGCTCGACGTACACGAGCGCGCCGTTGACCTGGAACAGGGTCACCATCTCGTCGCAGCCCTCGGGGACGACGAGCGTGTGCGTCTCGCCCGGCGGCTCGAACGCGAAGCCGCCCTCCTCGGCGACCCAGTCGTGCTCGAGGTAGTGCCAGCGGCCCTTGAAGATGTGCGCGAACACCGGGCCGGTGTGGCGGTGGCGGGCGATGATCCCCGAGCGCGTGACGCGCATGACGTGCGTGTACTGGCCGGCGGTCACGTTGAAGTGCAGCGGCCGCGACCACACGCCGTCGCTCAGCGGCACCCACAGGCGCTCGTCGGCCGGCATCACGTCGGGAACGACGAGGTCGGGGCGCATGTCCTCCGGCTGCGCTCCGAGGTACGGCTCGGCGCTGGTGTCCTGGCGACCTGACATCGGGACCGCGAGACTATCGCCGCCGCCGGTACGGTTCGGCGCCATGGACGTTGGCATCGGTCTGCCGTCGACGATCCCGGGCGCCGGGAGCGAGCAGACGCTGGAGTGGGCGCGCCGCGCCGAGGCGCGCGGCTTCTCGTCGCTGGGCACGATCGACCGCATCGTCTATCCGTGCCAGGAGCCGCTGATCGCGCTCGCCGTCGCGGCCGGCGCGACCGAGCGGATCCGGCTCATGACCGCGATCCTGCTCGCGCCCACGCGGCCCAACGGCGCCGTGCTCGCCAAGCAGGCGGCGACCCTCGACCTGCTCTCCGGGGGTCGCCTGGTGCTCGGCGTGGCCGTCGGCCGGCGCGAGGACGACTTCAGCGCCGCCGGCGCCGACTTCCGTGCCCGCGGACGGGTCCTCGACGAGATGCTCGAGCTGTGGGACGGCATCTGGAACGGTGACGAGATCGGTCCCCCCGGCCGCCCGTCGGTGCTCCTCGGCGGGTGGGCCGACGCGGCGTTCACCCGCGCCGCCCGCCACGCCGACGGCTGGACCGGCGGCAACTGCACGCTCGAGGAGCTGGCCGGCGGGACCGAGCGGCTGCGCGCCGCGTGGGAGGCCGAGGGCCGCGACGGCGTGCCCCGGATCGTGGTGCAGCCGTACTACGCGCTCGGCGACGGCGCGGAGCAGGCCGTCGATCACACGCTGCGCGACTACTACGGGGACAACGCATACACGGACGAGATCGTGGCGCGGGCGGCGACCGACGCCGAGACCGTGCGCGAGAACGTCGAGGCGTTCGCGGCAGCGGGCTGCGATGAGCTGATCTTCTTCCCCTGCGATCCGGACCCGGCGCAGGTCGACCTGCTCGCCGACGCGCTGCGGTGACCGAGTTCGCGACGTACCCGAGCCTGCGCGGCCAGGTGGCGTTCGTGAGCGGCGGCGCGACCGGGCTCGGCGCCGAGTTCGTCGCCCAGCTCGCGGCCCAGGGCGTGAAGGTCGGCTTCGTCGACATCCAGGACGAGGCGGGGCAGGCGCTGGCCGAGCAGGTCGGCGGGCTCTACCAGCACTGCGATGTGCGCGACATCGAGGCCCTGCAGCACGCGATCGCCACCACCGGCGAGCGGCTCGGGCCGGTGACCGTGCTCGTCAACAACGCGGCGAACGACGAGCGCATGCCCATCGAGACGCTGGGCGCCGCGCGCTGGGACGAGTTCATCGAGATCAACGTCCGGCACCACTTCTTCGCCATCCAGGCGGTCGTGCCGATGATGCGCGCGGCGGGCCACGGCTCGGTGGTGAACATGGCCTCGATCAGCCCGCACATCAAGCTCCTGGACCTGCCGGTCTACAACACGGCGAAGGCCGGGATCGAGGGCCTGACCAAGGCGATGGCACGCGAGCTGGGCCCGGACGGCATCCGGGTCAACTGCGTGCTCCCGGGCTGGGTGATGACCGAGCGCCAGCTGACCCACTGGATCAACCCCGAGGCCGAGGCCAGCATCGAGGAGAACCAGTGCCTGCCGCAGAAGCTCTACCCGGCCGACGTGGCGCGGCTGGTGCTGTGGCTCGCCGCCGAGGACAGCCGCTCGTGCACGGCGCAGCGCTGGGTCGTGGACGGCGGCTGGACCTAGCTACGTGGTTCCCGCCTGCCGGCGGCGGCGGAAGGCGGCGACCCGCTCGCGGTTCTGGCAGGTGACCGAGCAGAAGCGCCGGTGCGCGCCCGGCGAGGCATCGGCGAAGGCGTCGCCGCAGCTGGTGGAGGCGCAGGTCCCCAGCCGCTCGGGCTCGTGCTCGACGAGCTGGCCGTGCAGCGCGACGGCGGCCGCCGCCAGGATCGCGTCGCGCCGGCGCGGGACGAGCCACTCGGCCCGGATCCGGTCGCCGGCCACACCCAGCGCGGGCTGGACGCCGCAGCTCATCAGCAGATCGCTGACGAGCTGCGCGCGCTCGGCCGCCCCGTCGGCCGCGAAGACGGGGTAGAGCCGGTCGGCCACCCGCTCCAGCTCCGCGTCGGTCAGCCCCATTGCGACGTGCTGCTCGGCGATCGGCGGGCGATCGCGGTCGCCGGCCTTCGCGCGCGGGACGGTCCCCCAGCCGTTGACGAGCTCGACCAGCATCGGCATGGGCATCGGCTGGACCTCCGTCGGCATGACCGCAGTGTAACGCTCTGAAGGCGTGTTTTGCGTTTCATCAGCTCGGGGTAGGCGTAACGCCATGACTGCTACTCAGACGTTACAGCGACGAGCCGGCGCCCGCGAGTGGGCCGGGCTCGCCGTGCTGGCGGTGCCGTGCCTGCTCGTCTCGATGGACGCGCACGTGCTCAACCTCGCGATCCCGGCGCTGAGCGCGGATCTGCGCCCGACCAACGCCCAGCTGCTGTGGATCGTCGACAGCTACGCGTTCCTCGTCGCCGGCTGCCTGATGACCATGGGCGCGCTCGGAGACCGGGTCGGGCGCCGCCGCCTGCTGCTGATCGGCGCCGCCGGGTTCGGCGCCGCCTCGCTGCTGGCCGCCTTCGCGACCAGCCCGGCGATGCTGATCGCGGCGCGGCTCCTGCTGGGCGTGACGGGAGCGACGCTGATGCCGTCGACCCTCGCCCTGATCCGCGGCATGTTCACCGACCCGCGCCAGCGCACGACCGCGTTCGGCGTCTGGACGGCGAGCTTCGCGCTCGGTGGCGTGCTCGCTCCCGTGGTGGCGGGCGTCCTCCTGCGCCACTTCTGGTGGGGCTCGGTCTTCCTCTTCGGCGTGCCGCTGATCGCCGTGCTGCTGGCGCTCGGGCCCGTGCTACTGCCCGAGCTCCGCGAGCGCGACGCCGCGCGCCTCGACACCGTCGGCGCCGCGCTGTCCCTGGCCGGCGTGCTCAGCGCGGTCTTCGGGCTCAAGCGAGCCGTCCAGGGCGGCCTCGATCCGGTCGCCGGCGTCTCGCTCGCGATCGGGCTCTGCCTCGTGGCGGCGTTCCTGCGCCGCCAGCAGCGGCAGGCCGACCCGTGGATCGACCTCGCGCTGTTCCGGCGCCGCGACTTCTCGCTGCCGCTGGCGGCGAACGCGCTGTGCTTCTTCGTCCTCTACGGCACGCAGTTCTTCACCGCGCAGTACCTCCAGCTCGTGCTCGGGCTCCCGGCGCTGCAGGCCGGGCTGTGGACGATCCCGTCGGCGCTCGGCTACCTGGCCGGCTCCGCGCTCGCCCCGGTGGCGGCAAACCGCCTCCGGCCCGTGCTGACGCTGAGCGCGAGCCTGGCGGTCACGGCCATCGGCTTCGGGCTCCTGACGCAGGTCGGGCCGCAGTCGGGCCTCCCGTTCGTAGTGGCCGGCTCGGTGATCGCGGCGGTCGGGCTCGCGCCCGTGTACGTGCTCACGACCGAGCTGACGGTCGCGTCCGTGCCGCCCGCACGATCGGGGACCGCGTCCGGCCTGCTGACGACCACGGCGAACCTCGGGGGAGCGCTCGGGATCGCGTGTCTCGGCAGCCTCGGCGGTGCCATCTACGGCCACGGCGCGCTCGGCGAGGCCCTGACGAGCGACTCCGCGCGTGACGCGTTCACGCTGGCGTTCCGCGTCGTCGAGGGCGGCGGCGCGAGCCTGATCGCCGCGTCCGCCGTCGTGAGCGCGGTGCTGCTGCGGCGCCGGCTTGCGCCGGCCTGAGGGCTCGGGCAAGCTGCGTCGATCGCGGAGCACGAGGCACGCCTGCTGGGCGCGGTCGCCGACGCCCTCATCCCGGGCGTCTCGATCGAGGACGACGGCGCGCTGAGGGCGGCGCTGGCGCCGGTCATCCCGGCCGGCTTCGGCGCCTGGAGCCGGGCCGATCGCGAGGCGCTCGTGAGCGAGCTGCTCGCCGATCCGGACACGCCCGCAGCGGCCGCGCTGGCCGAGGTGCTGCAGGTCGCGGCCCGGACCCACTACGGCGATCCGGCCTCCTGGGACGAGCTCGGCTACCTCCCCATGCAGCCCGGGACGAGCTGGCCCGAAGCGCCGGACACGCCGCCGGCGCCGATCGCGCCCGACGACCTGGCGGACGAGTACGACGTGATCGTGATCGGCGCGGGCGCCGGCGGTGGCATGGCCGCGTGCGTGCTCGCCGAGGCCGGCAAGCGGGTCCTGCTCGTCGAGCGCGGCGAAGCGCTCGGGCGCGCCGATCTACCGCGCGATCACCTGCGCAACGCGCGCGTGTTCACCGGGCTCGAGCGCCAGGTCGATCCGCCCGCGGCCGGCAACCCGCGGCTCGTCACCGACACGATCCTCTCCCCCACCGAGCCGGCCTGGAACAACAACGCGACGACCGTCGGCGGCGGCACGCGCGTGTACGGCGCGATGGCATGGCGGTTCTGCCCCGAGGACTTCCGCATGCGCTCGACCTATGGCGAGCCGTTCGTCGACTGGCCGATCGGCTACGAGGACCTCGCGCCCCACTACGACCGCGTCGAGTGGGAGCTCGGCGTCTGCGGCGGTGACGCGCTGCGCCCGTACGACGGCGCGCGGAGCCGCGGCTACCCGATGCCGCCGTTCGCGCCGAACGCCGCGGAGCCCGTGCTCGCGCGCGGCGCCGAGGCGCTCGGGCTGGCCACCGGCCCGGTGCCGCTGCTGATCAACTCGGTGCCCTACGGCGGGCGCCCCGCGTGCATCCGCTGCGGCACCTGCGCGGGCTTCGCGTGCCACGCGGGCGCCAAGAACGGCAGCCACAACACGACGATCGCGCGGGCGGTCGCCACGGGTCGCTGCGATCTCCTCACGGGCGCCGCCGCCACGCGGCTGATCACGCGGGGCGCCCGCGTCGTGGGAGCGGAGCTCGCGCGGGCCGGCCGCCACCACGCGGTGCACGCGGGTCAGGTCGTGGTCGCCGCCGGCGCGATCGAGACCGCACGGCTGTTGCTGGCCAGCGAGGTCGGGACCGCCCACGACCAGGTCGGCCGCTACCTCCAGGGTCACGTCTACGCGGGCGCCGTCGGCGTCTTCGACGAGCCGGTGCAGGACTGCGTCGGGCCGGGGCCCTCGATCTCCACCACCGACCACCGGCACCACAACGACGGGATCCTCGGGGGCGGCATCCTCGCCAACGAGTTCGTGCCGATCCCGATCGAGGCGTACCTGAAGCTGAGCGCCGCAGGCGTGATCCCGGCCTGGGGCGAGGCGGGCGCCGCCGCCATGCGCGAGACCTACACCCGCGCCCAGTTCGTCGTCGGGCCGATCCAGGAGGTGCCCGCCGCCGGCTCGCGCGTCACGCTCGCGCCCTCCGTCACCGACGCCAACGGCATGCCCGCCGCGCGCCTGCTGTCCGCCGCCCGCGAGCCCAACGACGTCGCGAGCGCCGTATTCCTGGGCGAGCGCGCGCAGGAGTGGCTGCGAGCCAGCGGCGCCCGGACGACCGAGCGGCTGTTCTGGGCGCAGCCGATCGGTCCGAGCGCGGGCCAGCACCAGGCCGGCAGCTGCCGCATGGGCACCGACCCCCGCACGTCCGTGACCGATCCCTGGGGCCGCGTGTGGGGGCACGACGGCGTCACGATCGCCGACGGCTCGCTGCACGTCACCAACGGCGGCGTCAACCCGGTGCTGACGATCCTCGCCCTCGCGCACCGGGTCGGCGAGCGCCTCGTCGGCGAGCTCTGAGCGGCCCTACCAGCGCTGATGGACGTGCGGCGCGATCCGCTCGTCGTAGACCGACGCGATGCGCGCCATGGCGGCGTCGTCGAGCGCCGGCAGCGCGGCCGCCTCGGCGTTGCCCCGCGCCTGCTCAGGCGAGCGCGCGCCGGGGATGACCGTCGAGACGGCGTCGTGCATGAGGATCCAGCGCAACGCCAGCTGGGCGAGCGTCGCGCCCTCCGGCACCAGCGGGCGCAGCTCCTCGACCGCGTCGAGCCCGACCTCGAACGGCACGCCCGAGAACGTCTCCCCCACGTCGAACGCCTCGCCCTGGCGGTTGTAGTTGCGGTGGTCGTCCTCACCGAACGCCGTCTCGCGGGTGTACTTGCCCGACAGCAGGCCGGACGCGAGCGGCACGCGCACGATGATCCCGACCCCGCGGCGCGCGGCCTCGGCGAAGAACAGGTCCGCCGGCCGGCGGCGGAACGCGTTGAAGATGATCTGCACGGTCGCGACGTTCGGGTACTCGATCGCCTTCAGCGCCTCCTCGACGCGCTCGACGCTGACGCCGTAGGCCGCGATCCGGCCCTCGCCGACCATCGCCTCGAGGTCCTCGAAGACCTCTGGGTGGTAGTAGAGGTCGGTCGGCGGGCAGTGCAGCTGGACGAGGTCGAGCGTCTCCACGCCGAGGTTCTCGCGCGAGCGGTCGTTCCACTCGCGGAAGTGCTCGGGCGAGTAGTTCTCGACCGTCTGGTCCATCCGCCGGCCCATCTTGGTCGCGACGGTGATGCCCTCGCGCTCGCGCAGCAGGCGCCCGACGAGCCGCTCGGAGCGGCCGTCGCCGTAGACGTCGGCGGTGTCGAAGAACGTCACGCCGGCGTCGGCCGCGGCGTGCAGCGTCTCCATCGCGGCGGCCTCGTCGACCTCGCCCCAGTCGGCGCCGATCTGCCAGGCGCCGAAGCCGATCTCCGACACGTCACGGCCGGTCTTGCCAAGGGTTCGCAGGTTCATCCGCGTCAGGATGTCAGAGCCCGCCAGCGCCGCCGCAGCACGTGGGCGGCGCTCTTGGGCCGGCGGTCGCGCGTGAAGACACCCTTCTTGTTGCCGTCGGCGCGGAAGACGCCGGGCGCGACGGCGAAGTCGGCGAAGTTCCAGACGTGCTCGCCGACGACGGCCTCGACGCGGTCGAAGACGCGGTGGGTCATCTCGAGCAGCTCGGACTGGTACTCCTCCGTCCACGGCGCCGAGGGGAGGCCGTGGATGCCGACCACGACGTCGGCGCCGTACTCGGTGATGATGATCGGCTTGCCGAGCTTGGCCGCCCACGCGTTGAGCTCGGCCTCCAGCCCGCGCTCGGCGGCGGCCAGGTCGCCGGGGTGCTCGTACCAGCCGTAGTAGCGGTTGAGCATCACGACGTCGAACAGGTCGGCCACCACGTCGCGGTCGGGCGGCGCCTGCATCATGTTGGTGAAGCTGACGGGCCGGGTCGGGTCGAGCCGCCGCGTCTCGGCGGCCAGCGGCTCGAAGTAGGCGCGCGCCTCCGGCGTGTTGGACTCGGGCTCGTTGGCGATGCTCCACAGCACGACGCACGGGTGGTTCTTGTCGCGCGCGACGAGCTCGCGGATCGCCTGGCGGTGCACGGCCTGCGTGGCGTCGTTGACGGTCTCGGCTGAGTAGGTCGGCGCGTCCGGGGTGCCGAAGATCGAGATGCCCATGTTCATGCCGACCGCGGCGGTCTCGTCGATCACGACGATGCCGTGCCGGTCGGCGTAGTCGAGGACCTCCTCGGCGTAGGGGTAGTGCGAGGTACGGAACGAGTTGGCGCCGATCCACTCCATCAGCGCGAAGTCGTGGACCATGTACGCGTCGTCGTGCCCCTTGCCGCGCACCGCGCTGTCCTCGTGCTTGCCGAAGCCGTGGAAGTGGAACGGCTCACCGTTGATCAGGAAGCGCGTGCCGTCGACCGCGACCGTCCGGATGCCGACGGCGAGCGTGTAGGCGTCGACCAGGGCGTCGTCCCACAGCTCGACGTCGAGCGCGTACAGATAGCCCTCGCCGGGCCGCCACGGATGGACGTCCGCGACCGTCAGCTCGCCTGCCGCGCCGGTCGCGCCCGCGACCTCGGCGCCCTCGGCGTCGCGTAATGCCACGCGGACCTCCGCGTCTCCCGCGGCCTCGACCTCGTAGGCGACGGTGCCGCCCGAGCCGTCGAGGCCGGTCACGACCGTCACGTCTCTGACATGGGACCGAGGCGTCGCGTACAGCCACACCGAGCGGTGCAGCCCGGCGTAGTTGAAGAAGTCGTGGAAGTAGCGCTGGCGCGGGCCGTCGGGCGTGTCCTCGACGACCCCGGGCGGGATCGACTGCCAGCTCAGGACGTTGTTCACGACGACGGTGATGCGGTGCTCGCCGCCCGGGCGCACGAGGTCGGTGACGTCGGCCTCGAACGGCGTGTAGCCGCCCTCGTGCTCGGCCACCTGGGTGTCGTCGAGCCACACGACCGCGCGGTGCGTGGCGGCGTCGAAGCGCAGCACGATCCGCTCACCGGCCCAGCCCGCGGGCACACGCGCGAGCGTCTGGTACCAGGCGTCGCCGACGTGGTCGCGCAGCGCGGCGTCGGGATAGATGTCGTTGTAGCTCGCCGGCACCGGCATCTCGCGAGCGCCCGCCAGCGGTCCCACCCACCAGCGCTCGCGCCGGCCGGCCCCGCCGGGGTCGAGGGCGAAGCGCCACAGCCCGTCGAGCCGCTTGCGCTCACGCGTCGCGGTGTCCTGCGGTCGCAGCATGCCGACACCGTACGCTCCCGGTCGTGGCAGAGGCGGACCCCATGCAGCCCTTCCGCGATCTCGGCTTCGCGCGCGTGGACACCCACCGCGAGCAGCGCCAGGGCGCCCCGGAGGCGATCCTCGCGGAGGGCAAGACGCCGGACGAGATCGAGGCGATCGCCCGCGCCCTGCTCGAGAGCGACGCCGGCAGCGTGCTGGTGACGCGCGCCGACGACGCCGCGCGCGAGGCGTTCCGCCGCGCCGCGCCGGACGCCGAGGAGGACGCGCGGGCGCGGCTCGCGTGGGTGGCGAAGGACGTGCCGGCGGCGCGCGGGTTGGTGACGATCGTGTCGGGCGGGACGTCGGACGGGCCGGTCGTCACCGAGGCGCGCGTGCGCGCCGAGCTGCTGGGCACGCGGGTCGTCGTGCACGCGGACGCCGGGGTGGCGGGCATCCACCGGCTGGCGCCGGCGCTCGAGGATCTGCGGCGCGCGGACTGCGTCGTCGTGGTCGCCGGCCAGGACGCCGCGCTCGCGTCGGTGGTCGGCGGGCTCGTCGCCTCGCCCGTGATCGGCGTGCCGACCAGCACCGGCTACGGCGCCGCGCTCAACGGCATGACCGCGCTGCACTCGATGCTGATCTCGTGCGCGGCCGGGGTGGCGGTCGTCAACATCGACGACGGCTTCGGGGCGGGCACGATCGCGGCGCGCATCGCCCGCGCGGCGGGGAGCGCCGCGTGAGCCGGGTCCTCTACCTCGACTGCGTGGCCGGCGTCGCCGGCGACATGCTGCTCGGCGCGCTCCTGCACGCCGGGGCCGACCCCGAGCGCGTCCGCGCCGGGCTGGCCGGGCTCGGCATCGACGGGCTGGAGTTGCGCACCGAGCCGGTGACGCGCCACGCGATCAGCGCCACGCACGCGACGATCCACGCCGCGCCGGGGCAGCCGCAGCGCGACTGGCGCTCGATCCGCCCCATGATCGACGCGGCGGGCCTGCCGGACCGGGCGCGCGAGCGCGCGCAGGAGGCGTTCCGGCGGCTCGCCCACGCCGAGGCACGGATCCACGACGTCGATCCCGAGCAGGTGCACTTCCACGAGGTCGGCGCCGTCGACGCGATCGGCGAGGTGTGCGGCGTGGCGCTCGCCCTGGAGGATCTGGCCATCGACCGCGTCGTCTGCTCGCCGCTGCCGGTCGGCCGCGGGTTCGTCAAGGCCGCCCACGGCCGCCTGCCGCTGCCCGCGCCCGCGACGCTCACGCTGCTCGAGGGCGCGCCGATCTACGGCGTCGAGGTCGAGACCGAGCTCGTCACGCCGACCGGCGCGGCGCTCGTCGCCGCGCTCGCGTCCGGCTATGGCCCGCTGCCGCGGCTGACGCTCGAGACCGTCGGCTACGGCGCCGGCACGCGCGACGGCGCCGAGCTCCCCAACGTCGTCCGCGCGATCGTCGGCGCCGAGACCGGCGCCGCCTCGCGGCCGGTCTCGCTGATCGAGGCCAACCTCGACGACCTCATCCCCGAGCTGGCGCCGGACGCCGCCGCCGCGTGCTTCGCCGCCGGCGCGCTGGATGTCTGGACCGCGCCGGCGCAGATGAAGCACGGACGCCCCGGCTTCGTCCTGTCGGCGCTCACCCGCCCCCACGACGAGGAGGCCGTGGCGACCGCGATGCTGCGCGAGACGAGCACGCTCGGCGTCCGCATCGCGCGGCTCGACCGGATCGAGCTGGAGCGCGAGAGCCGTACCGTCGAGGTGGGCGGCGAGCCGGTGCGCGTCAAGGTCGGCCGGCTCGATGGCAAGGTCGTCAACCTGGCGCCCGAGCACGCCGACTGCGAGCGCGCCGCGCGGATCAGCGGAGCGCCGGTCAAGACCGTGTGGGCGCAGGCGCTCGCGGCCGCGCACGAGGTGGGCGCGTGACGCTGCTCGCCGAGCTCGAGCGCAGCGTCGGGCGCCACGCGAGCGCGGTCGTCGCGTTCTCGGGCGGCGTGGACTCGTCGCTCGTTGCCGCAGTCGCGGCGCGGGCGCTCGGGCCGCGCGCGCTGGCGGTGACCGCCGTCTCGCCCGCCGTGGCCGCCGGGGAGCTCGAGGGCGCGCGCCGCGTGGCCGCCGCCGTCGGCATCGCGCACGAGACGATCGCGACCGACGAGCTCGCCCGCGACGGCTACCGCCGCAACGGCTCCGACCGCTGCTACTTCTGCAAGTCCGAGCTCTACGACACGCTCGCCGAGCTCGCCGCCCGGCGCGGCTTCCACGTGCTGCTCTCCGGCGCCAACGCCGATGACGCCGGCGACTGGCGCCCCGGCCTGCGGGCGGCCGCGGAGCACGGCGTCCGCCATCCGCTGCTCGACGCCCGAGCCGGCAAGGCCGACGTGCGCGCGCTCGCCCGCGAGCTGGGCGTGCCGAGCGCCGACAAGCCGGCCACGCCGTGCCTCGCCTCGCGCATCCCCTACGGCACCGCGGTCGACCCCGAGACGCTCGCCCGCATCGATCGCGCCGAGCAGGCCGTGCGCGCGCTCGGCTTCCCCGTCCTGCGCGTCCGCCACCACGGCATCCTCGGCCGGCTCGAGGTCGCCGCCGAGGACCTCGACCGTGCCTTCGAGCACGAGCGGGAGATCGTCGCCGCGATCCGCGCCGCGGGCTACGTCCACGGCGTGATCGACCGCGAGCCGTTCCGCTCCGGCCGCCTCAACGCGGTGCTGCGGCAGCGGGCGTAACCTCCCGGCCATGATCGAACGCGCCCCCTTCGGAGCCACTGGCCACGAGTCGTCCCGCACCATCTTCGGCGCCGCCGCGCTGGGGAGCGTCTCCAAGCAGGACGCCGACCGCACGCTCGAGACCCTGCTCGAGCACGGCATCAACCACATCGACGTCGCGGCGAGCTACGGCGACGCCGAGCTGCGCATCGCCTCGTGGCTGCAGCGCCACGAGGGCGAGTTCTTCCTGGCCACGAAGACCGGCGAGCGGACCTACCGCGGCGCGCGCGAGGAGATCCGCCGCTCGCTCGACCGCCTCGGCGTCGACCACGTCGACTCGATCCAGCTGCACAACCTCGTCGACGTGATCGAGTGGGAGACGGCGCTCGGCGCCGACGGCGCGCTCGAGGCCGCGATCGAGGCGCGCGAGGAAGGGCTCGTGCGGTTCATCGGCGTCACCGGCCACGGCCTCTCGATCCCGGAGATGCACCGGCGCAGCCTCGAGCGCTTCCCGTTCGACTCCGTGCTGTGCCCGTACAACTACGTCCAGATGCAGGACGCGCGCTACGCGGAGACGTTCGAGGCGCTCGCGAAGCTCTGCCAGGAGCGCAACGTCGCCCTGCAGACGATCAAGAGCCTCGCGTCGCGCCGCTGGGACGGCCGCGCCGCGACCGCCTCCACGTGGTACGAGCCGCTCCGCGAGCAGCCCGACATCGACCTGGCGACGCACTGGGTGCTCGGCCGGCCCGAGGTCTTCCTGCTCACCACCGGCGACGTCGAGATCCTGCCGCTGCTGCTCGACGCGGCGGAGCGCTACGAGAAGCGCCCGTCGGACGAGGAGATGGAAGCGCTCACCCGGCGGGCCGACCTCGCGCCGCTGTTCGTGTAGTCAGCAGATCTTGCCGCGCTTGGCGGCGGTGCCGTGACCGACCGGCGGCTCGCCGTTCGGCCCGGCCACCCAGCGCTCGTCGACGGGCGCGTCGGCGCGCTGGTAGCGGCTGTCGGTCGACAGCCGCAGCGCGTTCGTGTCGTTGTCGGTGCCGGCGTGGACCGTGCGCATGCTGAAGATCAGCACGTCGCCCATCCGGAACTGCTCCGCGGTCAGCCAGCGGCCGCCCCAGTCCTCGCGCAGCGCAACGGCGTTCTCGGTGATCTCGCCGTCCCAGCCGCGGCCGGGAGCGGGCTCGTCCCAGTGCTCCCACCGCAGCGCGCCCTCGCGCACGGCGTCCGCGTTCGGGCCGTTGACGCAGTAGGTGTCGACGTCCTGCTGCAGGTAGTCGGCCAGCCGCGTGGCGGACTTGCGGTGGGAGTCCTCGAGCAGCATCAGCCCGCCGCCGCCGAGCGGGATGTCCCCGAACGGCGTCCAGCACGTGAGGACGTCGGGCGTGCCGCGGCCCATGAACACCAGGTCGCAGTGCGGCGCCACGCCGTGGCTGGGAGCCTGGTGGCGCAGCCAGATGAAGTCGTAGCCGCGGACCTCGCCGCCGAGGAGGCCGGCGAACAGCGCCGTCATCCGCTCGCCGTACAGCACGGACCGCAGCACGTCGCTCGACATGGGGTACTCCTGCGTCAGCCCGAGCTCCTCGGCGTCCGGTCGCATGATGCCGTCCTCGAGCGGGTACGCGGGGTCGAGCGCGCCCGCCGCCTCCACGCGGCGGAGCAGCTCCAGCCGGCCGGCGCGCACCGCCTCGCGGTCGAGCGCGCCCGGCACGTACAGGTAGCCGTCCTCGGCCATCCGCGCCCGCAGCGCCTCCGGGTCGCCGACGACGTCGCCGGAAGGGCGCAGCCAGCCGAGGGCGTGCTCCGCGCGATCGAGCGGGCGCCCGTGCGCGGCGAGGGTGATGGGAGTCGTCGTCGTCATGTCGTTCGGATTATCAGTACAGGCATTGTGCCAAGACGAGGACTGCAATATGAAGGTCGGAGTGCGTCGAAGTCGTTCGTGTGCAGGGCCCATGGGCAACCCTTCTCGGTCCGGGGTCACGACACGCGGCGCGACGTGACGGCGCTCCGGGCTGCGGGTCGGGTTCCTCCTCGGCTCTCGCCACCAGGCGTGGCGGGAGCGCCCGCGGCACCGGGGCGAGGATCACACCGTCACGCCCAGTTCCTCGGCCACGGTGCGGATGTGGGCGACGGCCTCCGCGTACTCCCACTCCTCCGTCAGGTGCTCGACCAGGATCGGCGTGTCGGGGTCGAGCCGGTCCATCTCGGTGAGCAGGACGCGGTAGTCGAGCGCGCCCCGGCCGGGGATCGCCTCGGCGAGATGGACGGTCAACGCGGCGCCGAGCGTGATGTCCTTGGCGTGACAGCACTTGATGTGCGGCCCGAGCTTCGCGAAGCACTCCCGCAGCAGCCCGGCGTTGTCGTAGAACCGGGCGGGGCTGTTGATGAGGTTCGTCGGGTCGAGGTGGACGGCGAACTGCCGCCGGTCGATCGCGCTCATGAGCTCCAGATAGCTGTCGGGCGAATCGGGGAGCGTCCACGGCATCGGCTCGAGCGTGAAGAACGTCCGCCGCGGCTCGACCGCGTCGACGATCTCCCGCACCGTGTCGACGATCAGCGCGAACGTCTCGCGGCTGAGGTTGTCGGGATGCGGGCCGTCCCAGGTGTCGCCGCGGGAGCCGGCGAGGGTGACGCAGCAGCGTGCCCCGACGCGGTCGGCGAGCGCGAGCCGGCGCTTGCAGAGCTCGAGCGCAGCGGCGCGCGTGCGCTCGTCGGGGCTGATCGGGTTGCTCCACGCGCCGATCTCGGCGATCACGACGTCGGCCGCCGCCGCGGCGGCCGCGTACGCGTCGATGGTGTCTCCGTCGGCGTCGTCATCCAGCGGCCAGTAGGCGGCGCGGAAGCCGCCGCCCTGCACCGCGGCGATCCAGCCGGCGGGGTCGTCCCAGGTCCGCGGAAGTGGAGAGCCGAGTCGCACGAGGGCAGATCATGAGCGACGGGCTCGGCCTGCGCGTGCTCGGCAGCACCGGCCTCGAGGTCACGCCGCTGTGCGTCGGCACCTCGCCGCTCGGCAACACCCCCCTCCCCTACGCGCGCGACGTGCCGGAGGAGGACGCGGTCGCGACCGTGCGGCGGGCGCTGGCGAGCCCGATCAACTTCCTCGACACCGGCAACAACTACGGCGACGCCGAGCGCCGCATCGGGATCGTCCTGCGCGACCACGGCGGCGTGCCCGGGGGCTTCGTGCTCGCGACGAAGGTCGACCGCGACATGACCAGCGGCGACTTCTCCGGCGACCGCGTCCGGCGGTCGGTCGAGGAGAGCCTGGAGCGGCTTGGGCTCGACCGGCTCGGGCTCGTCCACTTCCACGATCCCGAGAACATCACGTTCGAGGAGGGCGTCGCGCCCGGCGGCCCGCTCGCGGCGCTGCAGGCGCTCAAGGAGGAGGGCGTGATCGCCCACCTCGGCGTCGCCGGCGGCCCGATCGACCTGCTGCAGCGCTACATCCGCACCGGCGCGTTCTCCGTCGTGCTCACGCACAACCGCTACTCGCTGATCGACCAGTCGGCCGAGCCGCTCTTCGAGGACGCGGCGGAGCTCCGCGTCGCCGTGCTCAACGCGGCGCCGTTCGGCGGCGGCGTGCTCGCGGGCGCGCCGCACACGCAGGGCTACTACGGCTATCAGGAGGCCGGCCCGGAGATCCTCGCGCGGATCGAGGCGCTCCACGCCGCCTGCGCGCGCCACGGCGTCCCGCTCGCCGCGGCCGCCGTCCAGTTCTCCACCCGCGACCCGCGGATCGTCTCGACGGTCGTCGGCGTCTCGAAGCCCGAGCGCGTCGACCGGCTGGTCGAGCTCGCGCGGACGCCGATCCCGCCGGAGCTGTGGGACGAACTCAACCCCCCGACACGAGAGGGCAGCACATGAGCATCCAGTTCCCCGACGGCTTCGCCTGGGGCACCGCCACCGCGAGCTACCAGATCGAGGGCGCCGTCGACGAGGACGGGCGCTCTCCGTCGATCTGGGACACGTTCGCGCACACCCCCGGCAAGATCCAGGACGGCGACACCGGCGACGTCGCCGACGACCACTACCACCGCTACCAGGAGGACGTCGAGCTGATGGCCGACCTCGGCGTCGGCTGGTACCGCTTCTCGATCGCCTGGCCGCGCGTGCAGCCCGACGGGCGCGGGGCGATCAACGAGGCCGGCATCGACTTCTACGCGCGGCTCATCGACGCGCTGCTGGCGAAGGACATCATGCCCTGGGTCACGCTCTACCACTGGGACCTGCCGCAGGTCCTCCAGGACGCCGGCGGCTGGCCGGAGCGCGACACCGCGGAGCGCTTCGCCGACTACGCCGTCGCGGTCTACGAGCGCCTGCACGACCGCGTCACGCACTGGACGACGCTCAACGAGCCGTGGGTCTCCGCCTTCATCGGCTACGCGAGCGGGCGCCACGCGCCTGGGATCCAGGACGGCGAGGCGGCGCTGCGCGCGGCCCACCACCTGATGCTCGGCCACGGGCTCGCGACGACCGCGATGCGCGCTCAGGCCGACGCGGACTCGGTGTTCGGGATCACGCTCAACGTGACCCAGGCCAGCCCGGCGAGCGACGATCCCGCCGACGTCGACGCGGCGCGCCGGGTCGACGGACTCACCAACCGCCTGTTCTTCGATCCGCTGCTGCGCGGGAGCTACCCGGCGGACACGCTCGAGGACGTGCAGTCGGTGACGGACGGGTCGCACATCCAGGACGGCGACCTCGAGCTGATCCACGTCCCGCTCGACTTCCTCGGCATCAACTACTACTTCCGGACCACGGTGCGGGCCAACGACGGCGCGCACGACTCGGAGCCGATCTGGCCCGGCCAGAGCGACATCGAGCCGGTCCTGACCGGCCTGCCGCAGACGGAGATGGGCTGGGAGATCGACCCGGACGGGCTCCACGAGTTCCTCACCCGCGTCGGCCGCGACTACCCCGGCTTCCCGCTCTACATCACCGAGAACGGTGCGGCCATCGCCGACGAGAAGAGCGACGACGGCGAGGTCCACGACCCCGTCCGCATCGACTACCTCGACGGGTACTTCCGCGCGGCGCACCGGGCGATCGCCGACGGCGTCGACCTGCGCGGCTACTTCGTGTGGTCGCTGATGGACAACTTCGAGTGGGCCTTCGGCTTCTCGAAGCGCTTCGGGCTGATCTACGTCGACTTCGAGACGCTCGAGCGCACGCCGAAGGACAGCGCGCGCTGGTACGCGCAGGTCACGCGCGCGAACGGGATAGAGGACTGAGGCGCAGCGAGAAGGTCGTCGGCTCGGCCGCGAGGCGGTGCTGGGGGAGCACGCCCGGCCCGCAGGAGGCCGTGCCGATGCCCTGCTGGGCATGGTCGAGGTTGACCCAGATCCGGTCGCGCGCGACGAGCTCGGGCGTGTGCGTGGCGGCGTCGAGGTCCTCGCTCGTCCAGCGGCGCGCGGTCAGCTCGATGTGCGGGCGGCCCTCCACGCGCAGCCCGGCGCCGGATGAGCCGGTGAGCATCGCCCACCGCACCTCGGTGCGGTTGCCGTTCTCCTGCGGCCGCACGTACGGCGTCTGGAGCTCGTCGACCGAGGCGGCGAAGCGCCCGACGCGCGCCGCTCGGCGCGTGTCGGGGTAGGCCTCCCCCGGGCCGCGCCCGAACCACTCGACGCGATCGAGCGCCTCGGGCAGCGCGAGCCGAAGGCCGATCCGGGGCAGCGGAACGGTCCATTCCCCTTCGGGCACCACGTCGACCGTGAGCCGGAGCCCATCCCCGTCGACCGCCCACGCGTAGGTCGTGAGCAGGCCCGCGTCCGCGCCGGCCATGCCGACGCGCGTGCGGACCACGAGCCCGTCCGGCCCGGGCTCGACCGCGATCACGCGGTGCCGCACGCGGTGCAGCCCGAGCGCGCGCCAGGCCGCCTCGAGCTTGTCCGGGCCGTGCGTGCCGATGTCGTTGTCGGTCGGCGCTCGCCAGACGTCGAGCCGCGGCCCGTCGAGCGCGAGGTCGCCGAGCGCGGTCAGCACGCCCGTGGCGGCGTCGAAGCGCCCGGGGCCCAGCGACACGGTGCCCTCGGCGGCGACGGCCTCACCGCCGTCCTGCGCGCCCGGCTCGGGCGCCGGGGTGAGCTGGAGCTGGCCCCAGGCGACCTCGTGGCCGGCCGGCGCCCACGGCTCGTCGGCGGCGAGCACCGCCCGCACCGTGAGCCAGCTCTCGCCGCGCGGCGACGGCAGCTCCGGCAGTGCGACCTCGGCGGTCTCGCCGGCGGCGGGCGGATCGAACTCGAGCACGCCCTCGGCGACGGCCACGCCCTCCTCCTCGAGCGTCCACGGGAACGTGAGATGCGACAGGTCGCGGAAGTCGTGCAGGTTCGCGATCCGCACCCGCCCCGCGTCGCCGGTGATCCGCACGGGCTCGATCACCTTCTTGAACTCGAGCAGCCCGGGCGACGGCGTGCGGTCGGGGAAGAGCAGGCCGTCGGCGACGAAGTTGCTGTCGTGCAGCGGCTCGCCGAAGTCGCCGCCGTAGGCGTAGCGGTCGCCCTGGCGCAGCCCGTGGTCGATCCACTCCCACACGAAGCCGCCCTGGCAGCGCGGGTGGCGCTCGAACAGCTCCTGATACTCGGTCAGCCCGCCCGGGCCGTTGCCCATCGCGTGCGCGTACTCGCAGAGGATGAAGGGGAGGTCGGGGTGCTGCTCGCCGCGGCCGATGGCATCGACCTCCTCGTGCGGCGCGTACATGCGGCTGTAGACGTCGACGTCGCGGCACGACCAGTCGTGCTCGTAGTGCAGCGGCCGCGACGGGTCGCGCTCGCGCGCCCACGCCGCCATCGCGCTGAGGTTGGTGCCGCTGCCGCTCTCGTTGCCCAGCGACCACATGACGATGCTCGCGTGGTTCTTGTCGCGCTCGACCGTGCGGCGCATGCGGTCGATGAAGGCGTCCTCCCAGCGCGGGTCGTCGCTCGGGTTGCCGCGCCACTCGAGCAGGAAGAAGCCGTGCGTCTCGAGGTCGCACTCGTCGATCACGTACAGCCCCAGCTCGTCGCACAGCTCGAGGAAGCGCGGGTGCGGCGGGTAGTGGGCCGTGCGGACCGCGTTGAGGTTGTGCGCCTTCATCAGCAGCACGTCGCGGCGCATGACCTCCTCCGACACCGCGCGCCCGTGGTCGGGATCGAACTCGTGGCGGTTGACGCCGCGGAACAGGATCCGCCGGCCGTTGACCTTCAGCAGCGCGTCCTCGATCACGACCGTGCGGAAGCCGATCCGCAGCTGCACGCGCTCGCCCGCGCTCGCGACCTCGGCGTCGTACAGGCGCGGGAGCTCGGCGCTCCACGGCTCGACCGGTAGCTCCACCGTCTCCCCGGCGGCGACGTCGATGCCGAGCTCGGGGACCGTCACGCGCGCGGGCACGTCCGTGTCGACGCGCAGCGTCCCCATGCCGCTCGTGTGGTCGTAGCCCGCGTGGACGAACACGTCGTCGAGCGCCGCTTCCGGCCGCGCGAGCAGGGTGACGCTGCGGAAGATCCCCGACATCCACCACATGTCCTGGTCCTCGAGGTAGGAGCCCTCCGACCACTGGTGGACGCGGACCGCGAGCACGTTCTCCTCGCCCGGGCGCAACAGCTGCCCGACGTCGAACTCGGTCGGGAGCCGGCTCCCCATCGCCTCGCCGAGCTCGACGCCGTTGAGCCACGCTCGCAGGCACGAGTCGACGCCCTCGAAGCGCAGCACCGCGGCCATCCCCGCCCACTCGGCCGGCACCGTGAAGCGGCGCAGGTAGTCGCCCGTCGGGTTCTCGTCGGGGACGTTCGGCGGCTCGACCGGGAACGGGTAGACGACGTTCGTGTACGCCGGAGCGCCGTAGCCGTGCAGCTGCCAGTGCGACGGCACCGGCAGCCGGTCCCAGCCCGCGTCGTCGAACGCCTCGGCGACGAGGTCCAGCGGCGCCTCCGCCGTGGCGGAGAACCGGAACGCCCAGTCGCCGTCCAGCGACAGCGACGGGGCGTCCGATCTCAGGAACGCGCGCGCGGCGCGGCTCAGCCCTTCACCCCGCCGGCGCCCAGGCCGCTCTGCCAGAACCGCTGCAGGAAGACGAACGCGATGATCAGCGGCACGACCGAGATCAGCGCGCCGGTGATCACCAGGTTGAACGCCGAGGTGGCGCCGCCGCTGGCGTTGGCCTGATCGTTCCACTGCGCGAGCCCCACGGTGAGCGGGTACCACTTCGGCTCCGACAGCATCACCAGCGGGAGGAAGTAGTTGTTCCACGTCGCCACGAACGTGAACAGCAGGACGGTCACGAAGCCCGGCCCGAGCAGCCGGAAGGCGATGCTGCGGAAGATGTGGAACTCACCCGCGCCGTCGATCCGCGCCGCCTCGATCAGCTCGGAGGGCACCGACGCCTCGGCGTAGATGCGCATCAGGTAGATCCCGAACGGGCTCACCAGCGACGGCAGGATGATCGCCAGCGGGCTGTTCGTGAGGCCGATCTTGCTGAACATGAGGTAAAGCGGGATCGCGAGCGCGGTGGTGGGGACCATCACCGCTCCCAGCACGATCCAGAACAGCACCTCCTTGCCGCGGAACGCGAACTTCGCGAACCCGTAGCCCCCCATGGCGGCCAGCAGCGCCGCGCCGATCGCGCTCACGAACGAGTACACGAGCGTGTTGCGCAACCACTCCCAGTAGATGCCGCCGTCCTTCGAGAACGTCGCGCTGATGTTGTCGGACAGATTGAAGTGCGAGAACCACAGCCCGAACGAATTGAAGAGGTCCTCGATCGACTTCGTCGACGAGACGAACAGCCACCAGAGCGGCATCAGGAAGTAGACGATGAACGCCAGCATGAACAGCGTCGGGAACACGAAGCCCTTCTCCGTGCCGGGAGCCTTGTGGGTCACGGTGCGGGCCTTCGCATCGTCCGTGACGAGCGGCGTGTCGGCCGTTACGGCTGGAACCGCGCTCATCGTCTTGCCTCCTGCCGCCGGGACGTGTACATGACGACGTACGAGATCACGAAGACGACTGCCCCGAGCAGGAACGACAGGGCGGCCGCGTAGTTGAGGCGCTGATCGGCGAACGCCAGGTTGTAGACGTAGAGGTTCGGCGTGTAGTCCTTGCCGATCACGTCGGGGGCGAGCGCGTAGAAGATGCGCGGCTCCCCGAACAGCTGGAACGAGCCGATGACCGAGAAGATCGTGCACAGCAGCAGCGCCGGGCGCAGCAGCGGAAGTTTGATGTGCCACGCCGTGCTGACCGGGCCCGCCCCGTCGACCGCCGCCGCCTCATAGAGCTCAGTGGGGATCGACCGCAGCGCCGCGTAGAGGATGATCATGTTGTAACCCGTGTACGTCCAGGTCGCGACGTTGGCGAGCGAGAACAGCATCGCCTGATCGCTCAGGAAGTTCGGCGGCGACTTCCCGAGCTTGTCGGCTATATCCGCGAACGGGCCGAAGTCCTTGCCGTACAGGTAGCCCCACATCAGCGCGGCGATGACCACCGGCACGGCGTAGGGCACGAAGATGCCGACGCGGAGGAACTTGGCGAGCCAGACCCTCCCCGAGTCGAGGATCAGGGCGAAGATGAGCGCCAGGATCAGCATGATCGGCACCTGGATCAGCATGTAGAGGGCCACGCGCTTGATGCCGTCGATGAACGCCTGGTCCTTGAGCCCGTCGACGTAGTTGTCGATGCCCACGAACGAGTTGCCGCCGATGAGCTGCTCGCGGAAGAGGCTCAGGTACAGCGCGTAGGCGAGCGGCGCGATGAAGACGAGCAGGAACAGCGTGATGAAGGGCATCGTGAAGAGGAAGCCGGCGGTCCCGTGCCGGGCCCCGCCCCTCCTCTTCGCGCGCCCGCCCGGCACCCGCGTGACGGGCGAGGAGATGGTTGCGGTTGCGTCACTCATGTCAAAGAAGTGGTCGGAGGGGGCCGGCCGGCGGCCGGCCCCCTCGGATTATCACTGACCGGCGACCGTCAGGCCTTGCTGCTTGGCGTACTTGACGGAGGCGTCCTGCCACGGTTGCAAGGCCGCCGTGGCTCCCTTCCCCTGGTCGACGGACTTGCCCTTGATGGCGTCGCCCGTGGTGTTTACGTACTCGTGGATCGGATCCCACTCCCAGCCCTTGTTGACGGCGTTCGACATCTGGGCGTAGACCTTGTTGACCTGCTGCCCGCCGTAGAACGGGTACTTCTGGTCCGCCCACTTCGGGTTGTTCAGCATCGAGTTGAGCGTCGGGAACAGGAACCGCTCGTACGAGAACATCTCGACCGGCGCCTGCTCCTGGAGGATCCAGCGCGCGAACTCCGTCGCGGCGGCCTTGTTCTTGCTCGCCTGCAGGACCGCGAGGGTCGAGCCGCCCCAGTTGCCGGACACGGTGTCTCCCTCCTTCCACTGCGGCAGCTCCTGGGCGCGCCACTTGCCCTTGGAGTTCTTCGTGTAGTCCTGGAGGAAGATCGGCCCCCAGGCCGCGGAGATCCAGCCCGCGTACTTGCCCTTGGTGAAGCCCTCGTACCAGGCGCTGTTGAAGTCGGCGTCATGCGAGATGGCGCCGGCGTTGTACAGCTTGTCCCAGTAGTCGGTGACCTCCTTGATCTTCGGGTCGGTGAGATCGAGCTTGACGTTGTTCGGGTCCGAGGAGAACGGCTGCGCGCCGTTCTGCCAGTACAGCCCGAGCCACTGCCCGGTCTGGCCGCCCGGCAGGTTCACGAGGTACGACTTCGGGTTGGCCTTGTGGTACTTGATCGCGGCCGCGGCGAAGTCGTCCCAGGTCTTGATCGGCGTCTTGACCCCGGCCTTGTCCAGCAGGTCCTGGCGATAGATGAGGCCGAGCGGGCCCGAGTCCCACGGCACGCCGTAGATGGCGTTCTGGAGGTTGATCTGCTTCTGGATCCACTCGGGGTACTTCGAGAGGAAGTCCTTCGGCAGGTACGGCGTCATGTCGAGCAGGCTCTTCGTGATCGTGAAGCTCGGGATGTACTGGAACTCCATCTGGATCACGTCCGGCAGGCCCTTGCCCGACTTCAGCACGGTGCGCACCTTGCGGTAGTGCGGCGGGCCCTGGCCGACGTTCTGCAGCTTGACCTTGATGTTCGGGTAGGCCTTCTCGAACATGTTCACTGCCTCTTGAGTGCCAGGCGTCCAGGCCCAGACCGTGATGTTCGCCGGCTTCTTGAGCTCGGCGGCCATGTCGACCTGCTTCTTCGATCCGCCGCCACCACCACCGCTGTCGCCGCCGCCGCAGGCCTGCACGACCGCGCCCAGCACGCAACAACACACAATCACTACGAGCAGCCAGGGACGGCTGCGGCCCTTCCGAGCGTCCTTCACGGTGACCTCTCCTCCTCGTTGTTTCCCCCCCGGGAACTCTCCAGTAGCACCCGGACATCCCATGCTGTCAGCTCTAAATGCTCGCCCCTCGCGAGATCTGTCGCGGACAGCAGGTCCCGCGCCGCCACCGGCAGCGCAAAGCTCGTCGCCTCCCATGACCAGTTCGACACGAAGCGCAGCCGACCACCCGCGGGGTTGCGCGCGCTCGTGACCGTGACGGTCTCGGGCCGGCCGTCCTCCCAGGCGTCGGGCGCCGGCCGCAGCCAGCGGGCCAGGGCGACGGCCAGGGAGCGATCCGGCAGCGTGCCGACGTAGGTCACGCGGCCGCCGCCGTGCTCGTGCGTGGTCACCGCCGCCCAGCGCCCGAGGTGCGGGTCGTCGTAGCCCACGAGCGTCTCGGCGCCCTCGGGCACGAGCGCATCCGCCCATGCCGTCGCGGCCGCACCGCCGGGCAGGTCGAAGCCCGCGTCCGACCGCAGCGGCACCGGGACGGCGAGGTTCGTGTACTCGCCGTAGCTCGCGCCCACGGCCTCGCGCAGCCGGCCCGGCATGACCTCCGCGCGCGGTCGCGCCTCGTCGTCGGCGTAGCCGCTGCGGAAGCCGAGCACCAGGTGCCCGCCCGCCCGCGCGTAGGCGTCGAGCAGGTCCAGCAGCATGTCGTCGGCGACATAGAGCGTGGGGACGACGAGCACCGGCCAGCGCGCCACGAGCGCGCCGGCGTCGCTGCCGAGATCCTGCGCGTAGACCACGTCGGCCTGCAGGCCGGCGCCGAACAGGCCCTCGTAGAAGCGGGAGAAGATCCGGTCGTAGGAGCCCGGGTCCGGCTCGAGGCTGCCCTCGACGGCGAGCGGGGGATGGAACTCCATCGCCCACTTGCTCTCGCGCGAGTAGAGGAGGCCGACATCGGCGTCGGGGACGAGGTCCGTCACCGCTGCGCCGGCCCGGTTGAACTCGCCGGCGATCCGCTTGACCTCGTCGTAGCAGCGCCCGGGCTCGCCGTCGTGGTTGAGGACGCCGAGCCAGTACGCCTCGTGGCCGAAGTGGTTCGAGTGCCAGTGCCAGTACTCGACCATGCGCGCGCCGCGGGCCACGAGCGCCCACGCCGCCTGGCGCCACTGGCCGTCATAGGCCGGGAAGTTCGAGTGCGGCTCGCCGATCGACGTCGCGTTCGTCTCGGTCACGAGAAACGGCTCGTCGCGCGCGGCGCGCGTCTGATCGGCCTGCAGGTAGATCGTCCAGGCGCCGGTCTGCCGCGTCCAGCGCGGGGTGCCCAGCGCCGCCTCGGGCGGCGGTGCCGGCATCGTCAGCGCGCCCTGCATCGCGTAGTAGGGATTGACCGCCGCGATGTCGAGCTCGCGGTTGAGGTCGGCGGGGTCGAAGGCCGGGCGCGACAGCGCCATGCACGTCGTCACGAACTGATCCTCCCGCGCGATCCCCCTCACGAGCGCAGCTTGCGCGGAGATGAACTCCGTCGTCAACTCCGATTGGAAGCGTCGCCACGCGAGGTCGTAGGACGGGACGGTGTTGCCGTCCGGCACCCACAGGTCGTCCCAGCGGCTGAGCCGGTGCGACCAGTACACGAGGCCCCAGCGATCGCTGAGCGTCGCGGCGTCGCCGTAGCGCTCGCGCAGCCGGTCGACGAACGTCTCGAACGCGCCCCGGTTGTGAAAGAGCTCCATCCCCGGCTCGTTGTCGACCTGGTAGCCGATGATCGCCGGGTGGTCGACGTAGCGGCCGACGACCTCGCGCACGAGCCGGTCGGCGTGGAAGCGGAAGGCCGGGTGGGAGTAGTCCGCGTCCTGCCGGTGGCCGTAGGGGATCCTTTCCCCCGTCCGGCGTTCGGCACGCACCTCCGGGTACTTGCGGGCGAGCCACGGCGGCATCGCGTAGGTGGGGGTGCCGAGGATGACGTTGATGCCACGCCGGTGGGCGCCGTCGAGCACCGGCTGCAGCCAGTCGAGGTCGAAGCGCCCGTCCTCGGGCTCCCACGTCGACCAGACCGACTCGCCGACGCGGATCACGTTGAGGCCCGCCTCGACCATCAGATCGAGGTCACGGTCCAGGCGGTCGTACGGCTGGTACTCCGCGTAGTAGGCCACCCCGTAGAGCACCTGGTCGGGGAGCCTCGACAAGCGGGGACGCGGCCGTGACGCCGCAGGCGCGGTCACGCGCTGATCACCCCATACGCCCAGACCACTGTCAACGGCCGTTCGGCTATCCGAAACCTCACGCGGACACCAGCCGCGCGGCGGGTCGCAGCAGACCGCTGTCGCGCGCGAGATGGGACGCCACCGAGACCACGGCGCTGCGGTAGCCGACCCGGCCGCGCCGCCAGCGATCGACCGGGACGGACATGCCGATCGACGCGAAGACGCCCGCGTCCCGATTGACGATCGGCGCGGCGACCGAGCAGGTCCCCGGCCGGTACTCCTGCTCCTCGTACGCGAAGCCCTGGGCCGCGACGTGACCGAGACCGGCCTGGATGTCGTCGGCGTCCGGCGCCTCCGAGAGGAAGCGCGTGATCTCGTCGCGAGGGCGGCCGGCGAGCAGGACCTTGCCGAGCGCGGTCGAGTGCGCGGGGACGTCGGCGCCGACCGTGAACGGCGGGATCGAGGTGCTGAGCCGGCCCGAGCGCGCATCGACGCAGACCGGCCGCCCGTCCCAGACCGCGACGTGGACCGTCTCGCCGTAGCGGCCGACGAGCGCGCGCAACTCAGGGGCGACGAGCCGGAGCAGGTCCGAGGTCTCCACGAGCACGGCGTTGAGGGCGACGATGCGCCAGCCGAGCCGGTAGCGCCCGCTGCCGACGCGCTGCAGCAGCCCTCCGACGCAGAGGCTGACCAGCAGCTCGTGGGCCTGCGACTTCGCGATCTTCAGCTCCCGAGCGACCGCGGTCGCGCCCCACTCCGGATTGTCGACGCTGTACAGGTCGAGGACCCGCGCGGCGCGGCCAAGCGTACTCAGCATTCCCGTTCCCCCTCCGATCCAGGACCACCCACCCTCAAGGGAGCCCCGAAGGCTGTATGTTAGCGCCAACATGCGGCTGGTCAAGCCGAATTTCGCGCGGCATGTCCTGAGGCGCGATCCGCGATGAGCACGAGGCGCCGGGCGGCCACGATGGGCGACGTGGCGACGCTGGCCGGTGTCTCGCAGCAAACCGTCTCGCGCGTCGTCAACGCCCGCGGCTACGTGGGCGGCGTCACCCGCGAACGCGTGCTGACGGCGATGCGGGAGCTCAACTACCGGCCGAACACTGCCGCGCAGGCACTGGTGACCGGCCGCTCGAAGACCCTGGGCGTCATCAGCATCGACTCGGTCGCGTTCGGGCCGGTCTCCGTCCTGCGCGGGCTCGAGAGCGCCGCGCACGCGCGCGGATACTTCGTCAGCGTCGCGCGGATCAGCTCGCTCGACCGCGGCTCCGTGCTGCAGGCGCTCGACAACCTGCAACGCCAGAGCGTCGAGGGGATCCTCCTCAACGCCGGGCAGGACGGGATCGCGCAGGAGCTCGACCGTCAGCTGATCGACGTGCCGCTCGTCGCGGTCGAGGACACGCTCGACGTCAACGTGCCGGTCGTCGCGCTCGACCAGGTGGCCGGCGCCGCGGCGGCCACGCGCCTGCTGCTCGAGCTCGGCCACCGCAACGTCGCGCACGTCGCCGGGCCGGAGGACTGGTCGTCGGCGCGGCGGCGCATCGAGGGCTGGCAGACCGCGCTCGAGTCGGCCGGAATCGCGCCGGCGCCACCGCTGTCGGGCGACTGGAGCGTGCGCTCCGGCCACGTGCTCGGCCACCGCCTCGCCCGCGACCGCGACCTGACCGCCGTGTTCGCGGCCAACGACGAGATGGCGCTCGGCGTCATGCGCGCGATGTTCGAGGCGGGGCGCGCCGTCCCGCGGGACGTCAGCGTCGTCGGCTTCGACGACGTCCCGTACGCGCGCTACCTGACGCCGCCGCTCACCACCGTCCGCCAGGACTTCGAGGAGATCGGCCGCCGCAGCGTGCACATGGTGCTCGACGCGATCGACGGCGCGGGCGAGGAGGTCATGCGCGCGACGATCACGCCGGAGCTGATCATGCGGGAGAGCAGCGCGCCGGCGCCGCCGGGGTGCGATCGCTGACCCGCCGAGCCTGGCGGGTGCGCGCCCGGGACTTTTCCGTGCGATTGCCGGATAGCGTCGCCATTGGAGGGCATCCGCCGAAGTTCGGTCGGGCTGACCGAGCAGCGTCTGCTGACTTCCTCATCGCCGTACGCGACAGAGCTCGACCCGAACCGCCTCGAGCTCGTGAGACCCGAGGCGAGCCGGGGACGCTCAGACGAATAGCGGGGGGCTAGGCCATCACCCCACGTACTCCGCGAGGTGCTCGCCGGTCAGCGTCGGCCGGGCGGCGACGAGGTCGGCCGGCGTGCCCTCGAACACCACGCGGCCGCCGTCGTACCCGGGACCCGGGCCGAGGTCGATGATCCAGTCGGCGTGGGCCATGACCGCCTGGTGGTGGGCGATGACGATGATCGACTTGCCTGACTCCACCAGCCGGTCGAGCAGGCCGAGCAGCTGCTCGACATCGGCGAGGTGCAGCCCGGTGGTCGGCTCGTCCAGCACGAACACGTCGCCCTTCTCGCCCAGGTGGGTGGCCAGCTTGAGCCGCTGGCGCTCGCCGCCGGACAGCGTCGTCAGCGGCTGGCCGAGCGTGAGGTAGCCGAGCCCGACGTCGGCGAGCCGCGCCAAGACCTTGTGCGCGGCCGGCACCTTTGCCTCGCCGTCGGCGAAGAACGCCTCGGCCTCGGCCACCGGCATCGCGAGCACTTCGCTGATGTCGCGGCCGCCGAACGTGTACTCGAGCACCGACGCGTCGAAGCGCTTGCCCTCGCACTCGTCGCAGGTGCTGGCGACCCCGGCCATGATCCCCAGGTCGGTGTAGACGACCCCCGCGCCGTTGCAGTTCGGACACGCGCCCTCGGAGTTGGCGCTGAACAGCGCCGGCTTGACCCGGTTGGCCTTCGCAAACGCCTTGCGGATCGGGTCGAGCAGCCCGGAGTAGGTCGCCGGGTTGCTCCGCCGCGACCCGCGGATCGGAGCCTGGTCGACCGAGATCACGCCGTCGCGGCCCGCCACCGAGCCGTCGATCAGCGAGCTCTTACCCGACCCTGCCACGCCGGTGACCACCACCAGCACGCCGAGCGGGATGTCGACGTCGACGTCCTGCAGGTTGTGCAGATCGGCCCCGCGCACCTCCAAAGCCCCCGAGGGCTCGCGCACCGACTCCTTCAGCTCCGCCCGGTCGTCGAGGTGCCGCCCGGTCAGCGTGTCGCTGCCGCGGAGCCCCTCGACCGAGCCCTGGAACACGACCTCGCCGCCCTCGGTCCCGGCCCGCGGCCCGAGGTCGACGACGTGGTCGCCGATCGCGATCGTCTCCGGCTTGTGCTCGACGACGAGCACCGTGTTGCCCTTGTCGCGCAGCTCCAGGAGCAGGTCGTTCATCCGCTCGATGTCGTGCGGGTGCAGCCCGACCGTGGGCTCGTCGAACACGTACGTGACGTCCGTGAGCGAGGAGCCGAGCTGGCGGATCATCTTGGTCCGCTGCGCCTCGCCGCCCGACAGCGTGCCCGACGGCCGGTTCAGCGACAGGTAGCCGAGCCCGATCTCCACGAACGAGTCGAGCGTCCGCCCCAGCCCCTCGAGCAGCGGCGCCACCGACGGCTCGTCGAGCCCGCGCACCCACTCGGCCAGGTCGGTGATCTGCATCGCGGAGACGTCGGCGATGCTGACGCCCGCGAGCTTCGACGACCGCGCGGCCTCGGCGAGCCGCGTGCCCTCGCAGTCGGGGCAGGTGGTGAACACCACCGCCCGCTCGACGAAGGCGCGGACGTGCGGCTGCATCGCGTCGACGTCCTTGGAGAGCATCGACCGCTGGATCGACGGGATCAGCCCGGCGTAGGTCAGGTTGATGCCGTCGACCTTGATCTTGGTCGCCTCCTTGTAGAGGAGGTCGTTGCGCTCGCGCTTGTTGAACTTCTTGATCGGCTTGTCCGGGTCGAAGAAGCCGCAGCCGCGGAAGATGCGCCCGTACCAGCCCTCCATGCTGTAGCCGGGGATCGTGAGCGCGCCCTCGTTGAGCGACTTGCTGTCGTCGTAGAGCGCCGTCAGGTCGAAGTCGCTGACCGAGCCGCGGCCCTCGCAGCGCGGGCACATCCCGCCCGTGCGGCTGAAGCTCGCGCTCTTCGTGATCGTCTTGTCGCCGCGCTCGACCGTGAGCCCGCCGCTCCCGTGGACCGAGGCGACGTTGAAGGAGTACGCGCCCGGCCCGCCGATGTGCGGCTTGCCGAGCCGGCTGAACAGGATGCGGAGCATCGCGTCGGCGTCCGTGACGGTGCCGACCGTGGAGCGCGGGTTGGATCCCAGGCGCTCCTGGTCGACGAGGATGGCCGTCGTCAGCCCGTCGAGGACGTCGACGTCCGGCCGCGCCAGCGTCGGCATGAAGCCCTGCACGAACGCGCTGTAGGTCTCGTTGATCAGCCGCTGCGACTCCGCGGCGATCGTCCCGAACACGAGCGAGCTCTTGCCCGAGCCCGAAACGCCGGTGAACACGGTCAACCGGCGCTTCGGGAGCTCGACGCTGACGTCCTTGAGGTTGTTCACCCGCGCGCCGTGCACGCGGATGAGGCCGTGGCTGTCGGCGGCGGTCGGCTCGTTCATCGATCCTGCACGAGCCCGATGACGTTGCCGTCAGGGTCGGTGAAGGTGGCGACCTGCCGGGTGCCGCCCACCGTGTGCGCCGCCTCGGCGACGGAGCCGCCCGCGGCGGTCACCTCGGCCAGCTTGGCCTCGATGTCGTCGACCTCCCAGTAGGCCACCGGCGCGCCCTCGCCGCCGGGGACGAGCCCGACGTGCTGGCCGCCCTCGACGTCGTAGCCGACGTAGTACTCGGCGTCGTGCTGCGGCGGGGCGCCGAGCAGCGCGGTGTACACGGGCTTGGCCGCCGCGAGGTCGGACACGGGGTGCAACACGACTTTGATCCCGCTCATGGTCACTCCTGAAGCTCGTGGGTCAGACGACCCGGTTGTCACGTTCGGGCTAAAGACGAACGGGACTCCCGGAAATCGACACCCTGAGTATGGGCGATCGGTCAGAGCGGGATCGCGGCGGTGAGGACGTCGCAGCCGTCCTCGGTGATCAGCACGTTGTGCTCGATCCGGACGCCGCCGAAGCCGAGCAGGTCGTCGACGCGATCCCAGTCGACGTCGCGGCGGTCGCGGTGGCGGGCGAGGAGCGGCGCGACGAAGTAGAGGCCCGGCTCGACCGTCCAGGCGTGGCGCGGCTGCAGCGGGATGTCGAGCCGCAGCCGCGGCAGGCCCGGCGCCGGCTCGCGTGCCTCGTCGGACGCGAAGCCGGCGTCGCGCACGCCGAGGCCGACCATGTGCCCGACCCCGTGGGGGAAGAAGAGCGTGACCGCGCCGCTCTCGACGAGCGTCTCGGGCGCGCCGCGGAGGACGCCGAGCTCGACCAGGCCCTCGGCCGTCACGAGCGCCGCGGTCCGGTGCACCTCGCGCCACTCCACGCCGGGCCGGCAGGCGGCGATGGCCGCCTCGACGGCGCGGCGGACGGTCTCCCAGACGATCCGTTGCCGAGCATCGAGCTCGCCGCCCACGACGTAGGTGCGGGTGACGTCGCTCGCGTAGCCGCGGTACTCGGCGCCCGCGTCGACGAGCAGCAGCTGGCCGGCCTCCAGCTCGCGTTGCGTCGGGGCGAAGTGCAGGACGGCGCTGTGGTCGCCGGCGGCGACGATCGACTCGAAGGCCAGGAAGTCGCCGCCCGAGCGCAGGAACGCCGCCTCGAGCGCGACCTGCAGCTCGCGTTCGGTGCGGCCCGCCTCGACCATCCCGGCCAGCTCGGCGAAGCCCGCGCGCGTCGCCTCCTCTGCGATCCGCATGCGCTCCAGCTCGTCGTCGTCCTTGGGGCGCCGGACGCGGATCAGCTCGTTCCGCAACGCGTCGTCGGGCTCGGTCGTCGCGCCCAGGCGGCGCACCGGCCGCCCGGCCAGCCACGTGTCGAGCTCGTCGCGCGACCGTGTGCCCTCGGGCACGCCCTCGCGGTCGCCTTCCAAGCCCGTCCAGAGCAGTTCGTCGGTGGTGACCGGCACGACGAACTCGATCCAGCCCTCGCCGGGATCGAACGCGAGCACGCCGCCGGGCCGCTCGCGGTCGGTCAGGTAGAGGTACTCAGAGTGCGCGCGGTACGGATAGGTGCGGTCGCCGCGGCCGGGCACCGGGATCTCGTCGCCCGCCGCCACGAGCACGATCGCGTCGCCCACGTCCCACGCGGCCGCCGCCGCCGCTCGCCGCCGCTCGATGTCCGGCATGGCAGGAGCGTAGCTGGGCGATGCGTCGGCGGCCGAAGGCTGTTAGGGTCGCCTAACCGTGGCGACCCGCACGCTCAGCTCGCACCCCTCGGCCCATGGCCGTATCGTGCCGCGCGGCTCGCTGTGGGTGCTCGTCGTGGCCGCCGTCGCGGGCGTCGTCTACCTGATGGCGACGGCGCAGACCGGCCCCGCCGACCCTACCGAGGTGCACCAGAGCCATGGCACGGCGGTGTTCAACTCGTCGATCATCGTCTTCCGCGAAGGGCTCGAGGCGGTGCTCATCTTCGCCGCGGTCACCGCGTCGCTGATCGGCGGCAACTCCGCGCGCCGCCGGCCGGTCGTGCTCGGCGCCGGGTTCGCGTTCGGCGCGTCGGTGCTCGCCTGGTTCGTCGCCCAGGCGCTGCTCGACGCCGCGAGCCCGCTCGGCGCGAAGCTCGAGGGCATCACCGGCTTCCTCGCGATCGTCGTGCTGCTGATCGTCCTCAACTGGTTCGTGCACAAGGTCTACTGGAGCCAGTGGATCGGGCGGCATCACCGCCAGCGCCGCAAGCTGCTGGCCAAGACCGGCGCCGCCGCCACGCTCGGGCTCGTCGCGCTCGGCTTCACGAGCGTGTTCCGCGAGGGCGTCGAGGTCGTGCTGTTCCTGCAGACGCTGCAGCTCCAGAGCGGCACCAGCACCGTGCTCGAGGGCGTCGCGATCGGCCTGGCCGCCACGGCGGTGGTCGGCGTCGCCGTCTTCCATCTCCACCGCCGACTCCCCTATCGCAGGATGCTCGTCCTCACGGGGGTGCTGGTGGGCGTCGTGCTCGTCGTGATGATCGGCGGCACCGCGCTGACCTTCATGGACCTCGGCTGGATCCCGCAGCACGAGCTGCCGTTCAGCCTGCCGGGGTGGCTCGGCTCGTGGTTCGAGATCTATCCGTACTACGAGACGATCGCGGCCCAGATCCTCGCCGCCGGGTTCGTGATCGGCTCCTACTACCTGGCCGAGTACCTCAAGGTCACGCGCCCCGGCCGGCGCGGCGAGCGGCCCGCCGTGCGCGCGAGCGCGCCGCCGGTACCGCTCGAGCTCCGGTAGCTCACACCCGCGCCAGCCACTCGAGCGGGAACGGCGGGCGCGCCAGCGGCCGGACGGCGAGGCGCATGAGCATCAGCGGGTTGTCGTCGCCCGCGATGCGGTTCACGTGCACGGTCGAGCACGCCGTGCAGCGGTGCACGAGCGCCCACTCGCCGTCCTCGCGCGCCGACACGCCGATCGGCTCCATCGAGCCGGAGCAGTCGGCGTCGCGGTCGCCCGGGACGTCGTCGTCGACGTGGCGGCTCCACAGGCAGTTGGGGCAGTGATTGCGATGTTGCGTGCCGGGCGCCGACATCGGGACGTCGAGGTGACAGCGGCGGCAGCGGAAGCTGCGGGCACGGGTACGGCGATGCGACAAACAGACCTCCGGTGAAGGTTCGGGCAGGGACCGGCGGGGCGCTGGGCGCCCCGCGGCGGCCGAGGGCTCAGCCCTGGCGGCGGTGTGAGGTATGTCCCGTGGCGGCAATCATGGAATCGCTCACCTGCCCTTCGATCCCGGAGGTTCGGGTCGGTCGGACCTCGCGAGGATACACCCGGGCGGGTAGGTTCGGGAGCGATGGAGGCCCCCAGCCAGGAGAGGGTCCTGGTGCTCGACGAGGACCGCTCGCTCGGCGAGCTGGTCGCGCCCGAGGCGCTGGAGCGCGCGCGCCGCGCGTCGGTCGCCGCGGTGCTGACCCGCCCGGCCGGCTCCTGGGCGGCCAGCCGCGACTCGGAGGTCGCCCGCGGCGGGTTCGGCCTGCTCCTGCTCGACGGCGTGCTCGTGCGCCGCGTCGGCGTCGGCGGGCGCTTCGGCGCCGAGCTGCTGGCGGCCGGTGACCTGCTGCGACCGTGGCAGCACGACGGCGCGGCCGGGGCGCTGCCGTTCGAGACGGCGTGGCGGGTCGTCGCGCCGATCCGACTGGCGGTGCTCGACCCCCGCTGGGCCGCCCGGATGGCGCCGTTCCCGGAGGTCGCCGGCGAGCTCACCGGCCGCGCGCTCGACCGCTCGCTCCGGCTCGCGACGCTGATGGCGATCTCCCAGCAGCCGCGGCTCGACCGGCGGGTCTGGCTGCTGTTCTGGGAGCTCGCCGACCGCCACGGCACGGTCCACCCCGACGGCGTCCACCTGCGGCTGCGGCTCACGCACGAGGTGATCAGCCACCTGGTCGCCGCGCGCCGCCCGTCGGTCTCCGCCGCGCTGACGCGGCTCGCGAAGCGCGGGGTGCTTCGGCGCGACGGCGGCGAGTGGCTGCTCAGCGGGCCGCCGCCGGACGCGGCGTAGCCGTCACTCCGGGTACGGGATCTCGGCGCTGATGCGGGTGCCGCGCTCGACCGGGCTGTCGACCTCGAGCCGGCCGTCGAGCGCCTCGAGCCGGTCCGCCAGGCCGCGCAGCCCGGTGCCGCGGCTGGCGTCCGCCCCGCCGATGCCGTCGTCGGCGACCTCGATGGTGGCGCTGCCGTTGGAGCGGCGGACGCTGACGGTGACGTGCGAGGCGCGCGCGTACTTGGCCACGTTGGTGACCGCCTCGGCGACGACGTAGTACGCCGCCGCCTCGACCGGGCCGGAGAGCCGCTCGTCGGGCAGCTCGGTGAGCTCGACCGGCACCGGCGCGCGGTTGACCAGCGCCTCGAGCGCCGGGCCGAGGCCACGGTCGGTCAGCACAGCGGGATGGATCCCGCGGGCCAGCTCGCGCAGCTCGTCGAGCCCCTGCGCGAGCTGTTCCTGCGCGCCCTCGAGGATCGTGCGCGCCTTCGGCGGGTCCTTCTCGAGCGTCGCGTCGATCATGCGCAGGTCGAGCGCGAGCGACACGAGCCGCTGCTGCGCGCCGTCGTGGAGGTTGCGCTCCAGCCGCCGGCGCTCGGCGTCGCCGGCCTCCACGATGCGTGCGCGCGAGGCGGCCAGCTGCTCGTGCGCGTCGGCGTTCGCGAGCGCCTGCGCGACCAGGTCGGCGAAGTCGCACAGCCGCTTCTCGACGCCCGCGGGCAGCGGCTCGTCGGAGCGCGTGCCGGCGGCGAGCGCTCCCCACAGCTCGCCGCCGACCGCAACCGGCGCGGCGACGGCCGCGCGGTAGCCGGAGCGTTGCAACGTCTCGGCGAGGTTCCCGCTGGTATCCGCGTAGCGGTCGACCCGCTGCGGGCCGCCGCTGCGCAGGACCCGGGCGACCACGGTGTCGCCGTCGAGGTCGAACGTGCTGCCGAGCGGGAGGCTCAGCACGCCGTCGTCGCTCCAGCCGCCGACGACCGTCGCGGTGCGCGCGCCGTCGTAGCGCATGACGCTCGCGCCCGGCATGCCGAGCAGCCGCGCGACCTCCTCGGTGACCTGCTCGAACACGCGCCGGGGTGGCGCGCCGCCGGCCACGAGCGTCGCCACGCGCCGCAGCGCCGCCTGCTCGCCCGCGAGCGCCGCCAGCTGGGCGGCCGCCCGCCTCCGCTCGGCGGTGACCGCGGCGAGCACCAGCGACGTCAGCGCCGAGATGGCGATGAACAGCTGCGTCGCCAGCAGGCTGTCGGTGATCGAGTCGCGCACGAACGGCCCGTCGTTCTGCGCCGTGTTCCAGACCGTGATCGAGCAGACGACGAAGACCGCGGTGGCGGCGCCGCGCGGGCCGAAGCGCACCGCCGCCCACAGCAGCACGGGGAAGACGATGTAGGGGACGTCGCGCTGCGGCGGGAGCTCGGCGAGCAGGACGAGCAGCACGAGCACGACGCCGCCCTCGATCTGCTCGCGCCGGCCGATGCCCGTGAGGCCGGCCGACGCCCAGGTGAGGATCACCGGCGCGACCACGAGCACGCCGGCGGCGTCGCCGAGCGTCCAGGTGCGGAAGACCTCCCCGAGCTCGCCCGCGGCGATCACGTCGCCGAGGCGCAGCGCCAGCGGCCCGAACGCGGCGCTGATCAGCGCCGCGACCAGTGCGCACGCGACGAAGGCGACGACGTCGGCTACGCGCTTGAGCCCGGTGCGGCCGCCGGTGAGCCGGCGCAGCAGCAGCGCGGCGACCACGAGCGCGACGGTGTTGCCGACCGTCTGCGCCAGCACCGTCCCGAGCGGCGTCGAGTAGTCGCCGAGGAGCAGGTCGCCGACCACGATCGCGGGCCACAGGCGGACGCCGTAGAGGAACAGCACCGCCAGGCCGAACCCGGCCGGCGGCCACAGCGCCGCCACCGCGCCATCGAGATACGCCAGCTCGAGGCCGATCCGCCCGGCGCCGTAGTACAGGGCGGCGACCAGCACGAGCGACCCGATGTATCGCGCCACGGCGCGAGTCTAAACCGGCCGGAGGCCCGCTCGCGCGGGGCCTCCGGGAACTACGACTGGGACGAGGAGGGGCTCGTCCCGCTCGGCGGGGCCGAGCCTGACGGGGGTGCGCCGCCGCCGGGCGGGCCCCCCTTCTGGGTGCCGGTGACCTTGAAGGCCTTGCTGGCGAGCACGTGCACCTCGCCCTTGCCGCCGGACTGGATCACGTGCACCTCGTAGGAGCCGTCGGCGAGCTTCATCGCGCGCTCGACGGTGCCGGGGTACTTGGCGGTCGCGACCGCCTTGAGCTTGGTCAGGGTCGCGCCGGTGACGGCGGTGCCCATGCCGCCCGGAGGCCCGCCGTTGCCGGGGCGGCCGGCGGCGGTCTGAGCGCCGTTGGTGGTCGCCGAGGACGAACCACCGTTGGCGATCGCGTTCGCTCCGAACGCGAGCGCGACGATGGCGGCGGCCGCGGCGACGACCTTGGCGATCTTGCTGGAGGTGTGTGAGGAGGTGGTCATGGCGACATCTCAGCGCCCGTGGCTGAGGCCCCTGCGAGCCACGGCTGGGAGTTGGCTAGGAGCTCTTGAAGCCGAGCTTGTCGAGCGCGGACTGCAGCGACTGCGTGTAGCTCGCGCTCGTGAAGCTCGCCCCGCTCACGGCGTCGATGTCGGCGCTCTGCTTGGCGAGCGCCTCCTGCTTGAGGATCGGCTCGGCGGAGGAGGAGATCTGCAGCGAGCGCGGGTCGTTGCCCTGCAGCTGCAGCGCCTCGATGTCGGTGATCTTGCCGCCCTTGACGGTGACGCGGACCTGGGCGGCGCCGTACTGGGTGTCGACGGCGGCGCCGGTGGCGGTGCGGGCGCCGCTCGACGTCTTCGCCGGGGTGGTGGTTGTCGTGGCCGTGATGGCCGTGGCCGGCTGGACCGCGGGCGTGTGCGGGTGGAAGGCCATGACGCCGGCGGTGCCGACGACGGTGGCGGCGAGGACGATCGGAGAGCGGCGCATCAGAACGCGAACGCCTCGAAGTGGATCCGCGGCTCGGGCACGCCCGCGCGCCGGAGCTCGCAGGAGAGCCGGTGGGCGAGCGGCTCGGGGCCGCACAGGTAGATCTCGCGCTCGCGCACGTCCGGCACGAGGCTGCGGAACGCGGCGGCATCCAGGCGCACCGTGTCGCGCGAGCCGACGAGCTCGAGCAGCCGCCCGCCGCGCCGCTGCACCTCGGCGGCGACCTCGGCGCGCAGCACGAGATCGGCGGTCTTCGAGGCGCGCAGCAGCACCGTGGCGTCGGTCTCCGGCGGCAGCTCCTGGAGCAGCGAGAGGATCGGCGCGGTACCGACGCCGGCGCCGATCAGCAGCAGCCGGTCCGTGGTGGCGGTGTCGGCCGTGAACGCGCCGTAGGGGCCCTCGATCGCCACGCGCGTGCCGGGCGCGAGGCGCGCCAGGCCGGCGCTGTGATCGCCGAGGTCCTTGACCGTGATGCGGAGCAGGTCGCCGTCCGGCGCCGCCGACAGCGAGTACGGGTGGGCCTGCCACCACAGCCCGCGGCGCAGGAAGCGCCACTGGAAGAACTGGCCGCCCGTCACCGGCAGCCGGTCGAGCCGGCGGCCGCGCAGGACGATCGAGGCGACGCCCGGCCCCTCCGGGCGCACGGCGACGACCCGCACCTGGTGGCGCAGCGAGCGCCAGAGCGGCAGGCCGATCCGCGCGGCGACGACGACGCCCAGCGTGCCGAGCCACAGCATCGTCCACCACGCTCGCGCGGTCGGGTGCCCGACGAACGAGGCGCCCGTGCCGATCTGGTGCGAGAAGGACAGGAACAGCGCGAGGTAGGTGTAGAGGTGCACGGACCACCAGGTCTCATAGGCCATCCGCTTCCGTGCAAGCCGGTACGAGCTGATGCCCGCGGCGAACAGGAAGATCGAACCGGCCGTTGCGGCGAGCACGCCCGGATAGGTCCACAGGAGCTGGCCGAACTGGTGCAGCACACCGTCGCTCGCCTGGCGCGCGTAACCGACGGTGATGAGCACCGCGTGGGCGAGCAGCAGGTACAGGGGCCACGGGCCGAGCTTGCGGTGCCAGCCGACGAGCCGGTCCTGCCCGATCGCGCGCTCGAGCGGCGGCACACGCGCGACGAGCAGCACGACGACCACCATCGCGTAGGCGGCGAGCAGGCCGGCCAGGCGGCCGAGCGCGATCGCGATGCCGCCCGGCGCGCTCAGCGAGCCGGCACTCTCGGCGGTCACCTCGAGCCCGATCGTCACACCCAGACCGACGCCGGCCGCGGCGGCCAGGAGGTCGACGATCACCGGGCGCTGGCGGGGCGGGCGCAGCCGGGCGACGGCGGGCCGCCGGTCGGCCCAGAACGCGGGCCGGGCGGTCTCGAGCATCTCGGGCATGCGAGCAGCTTCGGCCGCCTCGGTAAGAGACAGCTCGGCGTCACCTGAGAGAAGCCTGAGTCCCTCAGCGTTTTCTCAGAAGATTCTGTCGGCGGTCTTAGGACCGTCGCCCAGCCTGAGCGCATGGACCAAACAGACCGCCGCAGCGCGCACCGCCGAGTGGGCGCCGCGACCATCGCCGCCTTCCTCGTCCTGCTGCTGTTCGGCGCCACGCGCGGGCCCGCGCAGGCCGACACCACCGTGCCCGCTGCGCCCGCCGCGACGGCCGCGCCGACGGTCGAGCCCTCCCGGTCGCTGCCGGCCGACCCCGATCCGTACACCGAGCCCGACCCTGGCTTCGGCCGCGAGCACGACCACGACCACGACGGCCCCGGCTTCGGTCGCGGCGGTGGTGACGACGACGACGACGGGGACGGCGGCGGCTTCGGCGCTGTCGCTCCGGACGGCGGCGGCAGTGGCTCCACCGTGCCCGCGCCGAGCACGAGCGGCGGGAGCCAGACATGAGCGCCTTCATGCACGACGTCGCGCGCGCCTCGCTGCCCGTCGCGATCGCGCTGCTCGCCTTCACCGCCCTCGCGCGGGCCGCGCTGTGGGCCGACGACCCGGCCGTGGTGCGCGTCGGCCGGCAGTACCTCGAGCCGCTGAGCATCTGGTGCCTCGGCGCCGTCGGCGTCCAGCTGTTCGCGGTGGTCGCGGCGGGGGACGCCGGAGCGCTCTCGCTGCTCCTCCCGATCGCCATGGGCGCCGCCGCCGCGCTGCTGCGGCCGTCGGAGGAGGCCGCGGCCCCAGCGCCCACCGCCGTGCCGAGGAAGCGCGCGGCGGCCCCCGCCCCGCCGACTCCGCCCTCCGCGCCCGCGCCCTCCAAGCCGGTCCCCTCCAAGCCGGTCCCCTCCGCGCCTGCGCCCGCCTCCCTGTGGGTCAAGCGCGCCGATGACGGGCCGGCCCGCGAAGGGAGCCTCTGGAGCCGATGAGCTTCGCCAGCCCCCTGTACCTGGTCGGCCTCGCGCTGATCCCGGTCGCGCTCGTCCTCTACGTGCGCTCCGAGCGGCGGCCCCAGGCGTTCGCCCCCGCGAATCTGCTCCCCTCGGTCGCCCCGCGGCGCGCCGGCTGGCGGCGCCACGTCGCGATCGTCGGCTACGGCGTCGCGGTCGCGGCGCTGCTCGTCTCGCTCGCCAAGCCGCAGGCCACGATCGCCGTCCCGACCGAGCAGGCGCGCGTGATGATCGTCACCGACCGCTCCGGCTCGATGCTCTCCAGCGACGTGTCGCCGAACCGGCTCGCGGCCGCCAAGAAGGCCGCCGCCACGTTCCTCGACGCGATCCCGGACAAGGTCAAGGTCGGCGCCGTCGCCTTCAATCAGAACGCCGAGGTGCTGCAGTCGCCCACCCGCGACCACGACGCCGTGCGCGAGGCGCTGCAGTCGGTCAAGGCCGCCGGCAGCACCGCCACCGGCGACGCGATCACCGCCGCGCTGAAGAGCCTCAAGGGCAAGGCGCCCGCCGCCATCGTGCTGCTCTCCGACGGCAAGTCGGTCCGCGGCAGCGACCCGCTCGAAGCCGCGCAGGCGGCCAGGGAACGGAAGATTCCGATCTACACGGTCGCGCTCGGCACCGCGAGCGGCACGATCGACGACGGCGTCCCCGTCCCGCCCGACCCGCAGACGCTGTCGAAGATCGCGAAGGCCACCGGCGGCCGCTCGTTCAGCGCCGGCGACCTCAAGTCGCTCGACCAGGTCTACAAGCGCCTGGGCTCCCAGGTCGCCACCGAGAAGCGCAAGCTCGAGGTCACGAACCTCTTCGCCGGCGGCGCGCTGGCGCTGATGGCCATGTCCGCCCTCTCCTCCATCCGCATGTTCGGACGCCTGCTCTGAAAGGACCCTCCATGACCCAGCCCACCGACATCGATCCCGCCGCCGAGGTGCGCCGCGCGCTCGAGGCGTCGCTGTACGAGTGCAAGCGCGTCGTCGTCGGCCAGGACGCGATGCTCGAGCGCCTGCTCGTCGCGCTGCTGACCGGCGGCCACGTGCTGCTCGAGGGCGTGCCCGGCCTCGCCAAGACCCTGACCGTGCGCACGCTCGCCACCGTGCTGGGCGGCAGCTTCGGCCGCATCCAGTTCACCCCCGACCTCGTGCCGGCCGACCTCGTCGGCACCCGCATCTGGCAGCCCGGCGACGGCACGTTCCGGACCGACCTCGGCCCCGTGTTCGCCAACCTCCTGCTCGCCGACGAGATCAACCGCGCGCCCGCGAAGGTGCAGTCCGCGCTGCTCGAGGTCATGCAGGAGCACCAGGTGACGATCGGCGGCGAGACGCACCGAGTGCCCGAGCCGTTCCTCGTCCTCGCCACCCAGAACCCGATCGAGTCCGAGGGCACGTACGACCTGCCCGAGGCACAGGTCGATCGCTTCCTGTTCAAGCTCGTCGTCGACTACCCGGCGGTCGAGGACGAGATCGCGGTCGTCGACCGCATCTCGGTGACGGAGCCGCGCGCGCACCAGAGCATCGACATCGGCGAGCTGCCGAAGTACCAGCAGGTCGCGCGCGAGGTCTACGCCGACCGCTCGACGATCGCCTATGCGGTCGCGCTCGTCGACGCGACCCGCCACCCGGGCCGCCACGGCCTCGCCGACCTCGAGCCGCTGATCCAGTTCGGCGCCAGCCCGCGCGCGTCGCTGGGCCTGGTGCAGTCGGCCCGCGCGCTCGCGCTCCTGCGCGGCCGCACGCACGCGACGGAGCAAGACGTCCGCGACCTCGCCGCCGACGTGCTGCGCCACCGGCTCGTGCTCTCCTACGACGCGCTCGCCGACGGCGTCGAGCCCGACGCGCTGATCGGCCGCCTGCTCGACACGGTCGACGCCGCGCCGAGCCTGCGGCTGGCGGAGGCGGCGTGACGCTCGTCGATCCACCCGGGCGGCAGGGCCCCGGGCCGGTGGCGGCGGACATCGTGGCCCGGATCGACCTCGGGATCGCGCGCCGCGCGGCCGGCCCGCTCCCGGGCGAGCGGCGCGCGCCCGGGGTCGGCTCCGGCACCGAGCTCGCGCAGCTGCGGCCGTACGAGCCGGGGGACGACCCGCGCCACCTCGATCCCGCCGCGAGCGCGCGGACCGGCGTCCCGCACGTCCGCCAGCACGTGCCCGAGCGCGCGCTGACCACGTGGGTGATCGTCGACGTCAGCGCCTCGATGGCGTTCGGGACCGGGCAACGCCTGAAGTCGGACGTCGCGGAGGGCGTCGCCGCGACCGTCGGCCGGCTCGCGGTGCGCCGCGGCGGCCGGGTGGCGGCCATCACCGCCGGCGCGCCCGACGCGGCGGTGCTGCCCCCGCGCTCCGGCCGCCGCGCGTTCGCCGCGCTGCGGCGGCTGGTGGGCTCCGGTGTCGCGCCCGACGCCGCCTCCGCCGGGCTGCCGCTGGCCGCCGCGCTCGCGCGCGCGCACCGCCTCGCGCGCACGCGCGGTCTGGTCGTCGTCGTCTCCGACTTCCGCGACGACGGCTGGCAGACGCCGCTGCGCACGCTCGCCCAGCGCCACACCGTCACCGCGATCGAGGTCACCGACCCGCGCGAGGCCGAGCTGCCCGACGTCGGCCAGCTCATGCTCGTCGACCCTGAGACCGGCCAGACCGTCGAGGCCGACACCGGCTCGGCGCGCACCCGCGCCGCCTTCGCGGCGGCCGAGGCCGAGCGCCGCGCCGGCGTCGCCTGGGCGATCCGCCGCGCCCGCGCGCACCACGTGACGCTCTCCACCGACGGCGACTGGCTGCGCGAGCTCGCGCGGGTGCTGCGATGAGCCTCGCCTCCCCCGTCTATCTGCTCGGGCTGCTCGTGCTGCCGCTGGTGGCGCTCGCCTACGCGGTGGCGCGGCGCCGGCGGCGCCGGTTCGCCGTCCGCTTCCCGGCCGCGGCGACCTTCGCCTCGATCCGCCAGCCACGGCTGCGGCGCGTGCTCCCGGCCGCGCTGCTCGCCGCCGCGGCGGCCTCGCTCGCGGTCGCCACCGCCCGGCCGCAGGCCACGATGCACGTGCCGGTCGAGAAGGCCTCGGTGATGCTCGTCACCGACGAGTCGGGCTCGATGTCGGCCACGGATGTCGACCCGTCGCGGCTCGAGGCCGCGCGCTCGGCCGCCAAGAGCTTCCTCGACCACGCGCCGGACAAGCTGCTGGTCGGCTTCGTCGGCTTCTCGACGCAGACCAACGCGGTGATCGAGCCGACGCTCGACCGCACCCCGGTCAAGTCCGCGCTCGACGCCCTGCGGGCCGACGGCGCGACCGCGACCGGCGACGCGCTCGACGCGGCGCTCGACCGGCTGGCCGCGCGCCGCGGCAAGGACGGCAAGCGCGCGCCCGCCGCGATCATCCTGCTCTCCGACGGCAAACGCACCGAGGGCGGCGACCCGCTCGCGGCCGCGCAGCGCGCCAAGCAGCTCGGCATCCCGGTCTCGACCGTCGCGCTCGGCACCGAGGGCGGCGTCGTCTACGGGCCGCAGGGCCAACCCGTCCCCGTGCCGCCCGATCCCGGGACGCTGCGGGAGATCAGCCGCATCACCGGCGGCACCTTCACCGAGACCGCCGACGCCGGCGAGCTCGACAAGGTCTACAAGCGGCTCGGCTCCAAGGTCGGCACCAAGCGCGTGAAGCAGGAGGTCAGCTCCGACTTCGCCGCCGCCGGTCTGCTCCTGCTGCTCGGCGGGCTCGGCACCGGCCTGCGCCGGCGCGGCCGCCTGCCCTGATCCTCGGCTGATTCTCAGCGAACCCTCCCGGTCGCCTCAGCGGCGGCCGGGAGGCTCGACCGGCATCCGCAACCGACCAAGGAGGACTGGATGCAGGGCATGAGATCCAAGCTCGTGACCGCTGCCGCTGTGGCAGCGGCCGCGGTGAGCGGCGGGGCGATCGCCAACGCCGCCACATCGTCATCGCCGACGCCGTCGGGCAAGCCGCCGGCGCGGCACGACCCGTCCAAGGGCGGGCACACCGCCAACGGCAAGACGGAGAAGCTCCTGACCGGCGACGTCGCCGCGAAGGTGAAGGCCGCGGCGCTGGCCAAGGTGTCCGGCAGCGTCGAGCGGGTGGAGACCAACGTGGACTCCAGCGCGCCCTACGAGGCGCACATCCGCAAGGCCGACGGCACCGAGGTCGAGGTCCAGGTCAGCAAGGACTACTCGGTCGCCGCCGTCAACACGATGGGGCACCGCTAGCCCACTCGGCGTTCCGCCCGCCCCGCGTCAGCCGACGCGGTGGCGGGCGAACCCCGGCGTCTCCAGGACCCGGTGGTCGCTGGTGATGCAGAGCGCGTCGTAGCCGTCCAGCGTCGCGGTCCACTCCGGCCCGTCCGCGCCCATCGCGAACGCCGCGGTCGCGTAGGCGTCGGCGAGCGCGAGGTCCGGCCCGACGATCGTGACCGACAGCAGCCCGGTCGGCGGGCGGCCGGTGCGCGGGTCGACGATGTGGGCGCCCTGCTCGTACTCGCCGGAGGTGGCGACCGCCAGGTCCTCGACCTCGAGCACCGCGGCGAGCTGCTCGAGCGCCTCGGGATGGCGGATGCCGATCCGCCATGGGCCGCCGCGCGCGACGATGTCGCCGCCGGCGTTGATGCAGAAGCGCTCGGCCGCGACGAGCCGCGCCGCGCCCGCGACCGCCCAGCCCTTGACGTAGCCCGACGGGTCGAGGCGGCTGGCGGACCGGGCGGAAAAGGCGCCCCCGGTGAGCCGCTCGAGCCGCATGCACTCGCTCAGCACCTCGTCGACCTCCGGGCGGCAGTCGGCGAGCAGCAGCTCGCCGCGGTCGAGGCGGCTGATCTCGCTGTCCTCGCGGTAGGTGCTGAAGATCGCGTCGACCTCGCGCAGCCACGCGAAGGCCGGCTCGGTGTCGACCGGCTGGGGATCCCGAACGTCGATGCCGATCGGGATCCCCATGATGTGACGGACGTCAGGCACTGACGGCGTACAGCGTCCCACCCGAGGTCGAGACGCCGGACACCGCCTTGCCGTGGGCCTTGACCCAGGTGGCGATGTCGTTGCTGCCGCCGCCCGGCCCGCCGCGGCCGCCGCCCTCCCCGAGCAGCACGTACTTGAGCTGCCCGCTCAGCAACCCGACGGTCGCAAGCGTGCACAGCGCCTGCGGGAGCAGCAGGCTGAAGGAGGAAAAGCCGAACGCCCGCGCCGACAACCCCATGAGCCAGATCGAGAGCGGAGGCTTGTCGACCGTGATGAAGCTGCCGGGATCGAGCGAGCCGAAGAACCACGCCTTCAGGCTCACGCTCGCCGACTTGACCGCCGAGGCGTAGTACGGGTTCGAGTAGCCGCTGGCGGTCAGCTTGTAGAGGTACATGAACGCCGCGGCGGCCAGCAGGCCGAGCAGCGCGGGCCGGACCCACGCGGGGTCCTCCGTGCGGCCGCGGACGAGCGTGCGGACGCGGCCGGCGCCGAGAGGATGGGTGAGGCGAGGGAGGTGGTGGTAGATATGCCGCCAGCTTCCCCCGGCTGCTGCGTGCTCCGCGAGAGCAGCCTGGGAGGAAGCTGGGGCCGCGGCGCTAGCCCGCGGAGGCGGTCTGCGCCGGCTGGGTGCCGAGGGTGACGGTGCGCTCGAGCGTTCTCGAGCCGCGCCGCAGGGTGACCTTGACCTGGTCGCCGGGCGCGTGGTCGGCGATCGCGGCGACGAGGTCGCTGGAGCTGTTGACCGTGGTGCCGCCGAGCTGCGTGACGACGTCGCCGGCCTGCAGGCCGGCCTTCGCGGCGGGCCCGCCCGAGCTCACCTGGCCGAGCGTCGCACCGCCGGACGTCGCGTCCGAGGTGGCGACGCCGAGGTAGGCGTGGCTGGCCTGCCGGCCGGCCTCGAGCGCCGACAGCTGCGACTTCACGAGGTCGATCGGGACCGCGAAGCCGACGCCGGAGCTCTGGTCCGCGTTGCCGTCGGTCGCGATCTGGTCGACGATGCCGACCACCTCGCCCGAGGCGTTGAGCAGCGGGCCGCCGGAGTTGCCGGGGTTGAGCGCCGCGTCGGTCTGGATCGCGTGCGCGACCGTGAAGCCGTTCGGTGCCTGGATCGTGCGGTCCAGGCCGGACACGATGCCGGTGCTGATGCTGCGCGCGTAGCCGAACGGATCGCCGATCGCCGCGACCGCGGAGCCGACCGCGAGCGAGGACGAACTCGCCAGCTTGAGCGGGCGCAGGGTGAGGCCGGAGGGATCGATCTTCAGGACCGCGACGTCGGTGGCGTCGTCCTTCCCGGTGACCGTCGCGGTGCGCGTCGCGCCGCTCGCGAACTTGACGGTGACCTTCGAGGCGCCGTCGACCACGTGCGAGGCGGTGACGATGTGGCCCGCGCGATCGGCGACGAAGCCGGTGCCGGTCGCCTTGCCGCCGGAGGACGAGCCCTCGGCGGTGATGTCGACCACGCCGGGCGCGGCGGCGGCGTACAGCGCGCCCGCGCTGAGGCCGCTGGTGGAGCTGGACGCCTGGACCACGGTGGTGGTCGGCGAGCCGCCGCGGGCGAACGCGCCCGTCGCGGCGAGGATGCCGGCGCTGGCGCCGCTGCTGAGCAGCGCGCAGGCCAGGAGGAGGGCGGTGAGCCGGTGCGGTCTTGTGGACATGCGCCGATCCTGCGCCCCGAAGGGAAGCGCGGGTTCAAGGGCGGCTGGGCGCTTGCTGAGAGTCGCGCTCGCGGCTCACCAGCCGGTGCTCAGCAGGTGCTCGACGGCGAGCGCAACGGCAAGCTGGAGCACGAGCCCGGCGCGGCGCCAGCGCTCGGACAGCAGCGCGCAGCTGAGCAGGATCCAGGGCACGAACGGGAGCCAGATCCGCTCGACCTCGGCCTTGCTCATCTGCGTCGCGTCGGCGAGCAGGACGGAGCCGGCGGCGGCGAGGGCGAGCGCGCCCGGCAGCCGCAAGGTGCGGACCTGCGCGAGCCCGGCGCCGGCGAGCGGGCCGGCGCTGAACGCGAGCGCCGCGAGGCCGCCCCACGTCCAGTAGGCCGCCGGGCGCGTGCCTCCGACCCCGTCGAAGTAGCGCTGGTGCAGCGCGGACAGCGCGTCGAGGTAGTTGAAGCCGAGCGCCGCGAACAGCCCGACGACGGCCAGCGCCGCGGCGGCCGCGATCGGCAGTGGCCGCCAGGACCGCGCGAGGGCGAGCACGGTCAGCGCGAGGATCCCCAGCAGCGGCAGGCCGTAGGACAGCATCACGCACGCACCGAGCAGCAGGCCGGCGAGGACCGCCCAGCCGGAGCTCCGCCGCGTCGCCGCCACCGCGAGGGCGGCGAGCCCCCACGCCGCGACCGCGGCGAACATCGCGTCGGCCGACACCGCCTGCCACACGGCCGCGGGAGCGAAGACGAGGAACGGCGCGGCTCGTCGCGCGCTGCCCTCGTCGCCGAGGACGCGGACGGTGGCCATGACCGCCGGCGCGGTCGTCGCCGCGATCGCCGTCACGATCAGGCCCGCGGCGAGGGCGCCGCCGAGCCCGAGCCGGACGAGGCCGATGAAGAACAGCACGGCCAGGGGCGGATGACCCGCGACGTGGACGGCCCAGTTGCGCTTCGGCGCCGAGTCGTAGGGGATGCGGCTGACGTACTCGCGCAGCATCTGGGGGATGTCGTCGATCCGGCGCGCGGTGCGCAGGTACTCCTGCGGCGTCTCGAGGATGTGGCCGATGCCGCCGGCGCCGTCGACCAGCGCCAGGCTGAGCATCCACGCGAGCCCGGCCGCGAACACCGCGGCGAGCAGCCACCGCCACGGCAGCCGCTGCGCGACGTCGACCGCGCCCTGCGCGGCGAGGACCGCGAGCACGACCGCCGGCAGCGTGCCCGGCCCCACGCGCGGATCCCACGCCGCGTGGAGCGGAGGGAACGACATGACGTGCACGTCCCACCCGGCGGTGGTCGGCACGATCATGGCCACCGCCATCAACGCGATGGCCGCCGCGAGGCCGACGGCCGGAGCCGACACCCTCTGCCTGGGCCGGGCGCGCGTGGTGGCCATCAGCGCAGCGGGGCGCGCGCGAACTCGAGCATCCCGGCCTCGAACTCCTCGCGCGCGCGGAAGCCGAGGAGCGCGGCGGCGCGTTCGGCCGACGCCACGATGTGGCGCACGTCGCCGCCGCGCCACTCGCCGGTCACGACCGGCCGCTCCGCGCCGTCGAACGCGGCGGCGAGCGCCGCCGCCATCTCGAGCACGCTGTGCGGCGTGCCGCTCGCGACGTTGAACGCGCCGGCGACCGGCTCGTCGGCGAGCAGCGCGCGCAGGTTCGCGCGGGCGACGTCGCGCACATGCACGAAGTCGCGCCGCTGGCCGCCGTCCTCGAACACCCGCGGCGCGCGGCCGGCCTCGAGCGCGCTGCGGAAGATGCTCGCCACGCCCGCGTAGGGCGTGTCGCGCGGCATCCGCGGCCCGTAGACGTTGTGGTAGCGCAGCGCCGTGACCGGCACCCCGGTCTCACGCGAGAACGCCGCGCACAGATGCTCCTGGGCCACCTTCGTCGCGGCGTAGACGCTGCGCGGATCGAGCGGCGCGTCCTCGTCGACGGTCCCCGGCGCGAGCGGCTCGCCGCACGCGGGGCACGGGGGCTCGAAGTCGCCGCCGTCGAGCGCGTCGGCGCAGCGCGGCCCCGGGCGCACCTCGCCGTGGCGGGCGCAGCGGTAGCTGCCCTCGCCGTAGACGACCATGCTCGACGCGAGCACGAGGCGGCCGGCGAACCCGGAGCCGGCGAGCGCGCGCAGGAGCTGCGCGGTGGCGAGGTCGTTGTGGCCGACGTAGTCGGCGATGTCGCCGATGTCGGTGCCGAGGCCGACCATCGATGCCTGGTGGCAGACGGCGCTGATCCCGGCGACCGCCCGCTCGGCCACGGCGGGATCGCGCAGGTCGCCCTCGACCCACTCCGCCGCCGGGTTGAGGTACGGCGGCGGCGCCGCGTGCGCGACCGGCAGCAGCGCGTCAACCGCCCGCACGGCGTGGCCCTGCTCGACCAGCGCGTCGACGATGTGCGACCCGATGAACCCGGCGCCGCCGGTGACGAGGATCATGCGCCGTAAGCCTCTGGCAAGAAGCGGGGTCTACCGTCGCCCGGGTGCACCAGGTCGTCCTGCCGGTCCTCGACGAGCGCGCGGCGCTGCCGTGGGTGCTGGAGCGCATGCCCGCGGGCTACGAGCCGATCGTCGTCGACAACGGTTCGACCGACGGCTCCGGCGAGCTCGCCGCCGCGCTCGGCGCCCGTGTCGTCCACGAGCCGCGACCGGGCTTCGGCGCCGCCTGCTTCGCGGGGCTGGCCGCGGCGCGCGCCGAGGTCGTCTGCTTCATGGACTGCGACGCGTCGTTCGACCCGCGGGAGCTGCCGCGGGTGGCCGAGCCCGTCGCCTCGGGCGCGGCGGAGCTGCTGCTCGGCGCCCGCAACGCGCAGCCCGGCGCCTGGCCACTGCACGCGCGCGTGGCCAACCGCGCGCTGACGGTGGAGCTGCGGCGGCGCACCGGCGTCGCGCTGCGCGACCTCGGCCCGATGCGGGCCGCGCGCCGCGACGCGCTGCTCGGTCTCGGCCTGCTCGATCGCCGCTTCGGCTGGCCACTGGAGATGGTGGTGCGCGCCGCCGCGGAGGGCTGGCGCATCGACGAGGTGGATGTGACCTACCTCCCCCGCGAGGGCCGCTCGAAGGTGACGGGGACGGTCCGGGGCACGCTGCGCACGGTGCGCGACATGGTGGCGGCGCTGGCGTGAGCGCCGCCCTGATCGTGCTGGCCAAGGCGCCCGAGCCCGGCCGCGTGAAGACCCGCCTGACGCCGCCGCTGTCCCCCGAGGAGGCGGCCGCGCTGGCGTGCGCCGCACTCGAGGACACGCTCGCCGCGATGGCCGGCTCGATCCTGGCGAAGCGGCTCGTGGTCGCACTCGACGGTGAGCCGGGCAGCTGGCTGCCCGCGGGGTTCGAGCTGATCGCCCAGCGCGGCGAAGGGCAGGCCGAGCGCCTCGCCGCGGCGTTCGAGGACGTCGGCGGCCCGGCGCTCCTGGTCGCCATGGACACGCCCCAGGTCACGCCCGACCTGCTCGACGCCGGCCTGGCGTGGCTGGCCCTCGGCGCCGGCGCCGTGTTCGGGCCCGCGCCGGACGGCGGCTACTGGACGATCGGGCTCGCGCAAGCCGATGCGCGCGTGTTCGCCGGCGTCCCGATGAGCTCGCGCACGACAGGCGCGGCGCAGCTCGCCAGGCTCGCGGAGCTGGGGCTCGTGACCCGTCACCTGCCGCCCTTGCGCGACGTCGACACGTTCGAGGACGCGCGGTCGGTCGCGCTGCTCGCCCCCGAGGGCCGCTTCGCGGCCGCCTTGCGCACGTACAGCGCAGCCGATGCCGCGAACAGGACCCCGGTGATCAGCAGCCAGCGCGCGAGGTAGTCCGGCGCCGGCGCCCCGCTGACCTGCTCGAGCTTGGCGGTGCTGCGGCCGAGGATGAGCGGGAAGTAGACGAGCAGCAGCAGCGCCGACAGCCCCGCGGGGATCCGCAGGTAGTTCACCGCGGGGCCGGCGGACTGCGCCGCCCGGTCGAGCGCGGAGTAGAACGGGAGCAGGACGAAGTCGTGGAGCACGACCGCCGCGACGAACCAGATCAGCACGTTGCCGGTGGCGCGCAGGTCGAAGAACTGGAGCACGACGAAGCCGGCCAGCGCGAACGCGGCCACGTGAGCGACCGCGTGCACGGGCGACGCGCCGTAGTGATCCGGGAAGCGCTTCACGCCGCGCCTTTGAAGGTCATCGCCGTCACCCACTTCGTGTTGTGCACGCCGGGCAGCGCCGGCACGATCAGGCGAGCCGGATAGCCGTGGTCCAGCGACAGGTCGGCTCCGTTGACCTTCAGCGCCAGCAGCGCGCGCTCGTTCGCGAACTGGGTGCGCGTCAGCGTGACCTGCCGGAACGTGCCGGTCTTCTGCAGCGACTCGACGTACAGCTCGCTCGCTCCGGCGGCGCCGGCCAGCTTCGCGAGGCTCGCGAGCGGCACGCCGGTCCAGCGCTGGGTCGTCGTCCACCCCTCGACGCAGGCGATCGGCAGCGTCTCGGTGCGCTGCTCCATCGCGAGCAGGTCGGCACGGGTGAGGCGCAGCTCGCGAGCCCCCGCGCGCAGGACGAAGCGGTAGCCGTCCTCGGTCATCCCGCGCTCGATGCCCGCACCCGCGGCGGTCTTGTTGACCTGGAAGCCGTTGGGTCCCGGTCCCGGGTCGCCGCTGCGCGGCGCGAGCAGCGAGAGCTTCCGCAGCGGGCCGCCGATCGTCTCGCCGACGTTGGCGAGCAGGAGCAGCGCCGAGCCCGCGCCGACGAAGCCGATGAGCCCGCGGCGCGTGATCGTGGGCGGCGCCGGTTCGCTCGCCACGAGGCCGTCGGGATCGGGCGGCTCCGGGCGCGTGGCGGCGAGGTCCTCGCGCAGCGGCCGGAGGAGCCCGCGCTCGCGGTAGGCGCGGACCATGACCGGCAGCTTGACGACGATGTGGACGGCCATCGAGGCGACGAACACGAGCGCGCCGTAATAGTGCGCCGGGACGAAGCGGAAGTCGAACGCGTAGTAGTTCTGCGCGTTGATGATCCCGGTGGCGAACTCGAACACCGCGCTCGAGACCAGCAGCGCGATCGAGCCGCGCTCGATCGCCTGGGCCGGCGACTCGACCGGCGGCCAGGCGAACAGCCGCGGGATCACCGACCACAGCTTCGCCAGCAGCAACGGCACCGTGACGAGGCCGACGTTGACGTGCAGGCCCTGGGTGAGGCCGTAGAGCCACGCGGGCGCGGAGGGCCAGCCGATCCCGAGCGGCAGGTCGCGGCCCGGGTCGACGATGCCGTTCTGCCCGATGCCCGGCTCGTAGGCGGCGTGGGAGAGGAAGCCGGTGAGCGCGACGACCGTGACGCCGCACAGCAGCAGCGTGCCGAGCAGCGTGGTCAGCCACGGCCCACGCAGCGGGCTGCGCCAGAAGCCGGGCTGGAACGGGCCGGGCGGCGCCTTCACGTCGCCGGCCTCCGCAGGCGCGCGAAGCGCCGCTCGCCGGCGACGATGCGGCCCGCCACGTGCAACCCCGCGCCGCGCGCCACCACGGCGATCGCCTCGGCGTCGACGCGTGCCCAGTCGAACCACGGCCCGACCGCGCCCGCGCCTTCGAGCCGGACGCCGAGCACGCTCGTGCCGCCGCCCGGCGGCTCGACCTCGACGATCGCCTCCCCGCCGGGCGCCAGCAGCTCGGCAATGCGCGCGAGCAGCCGCTCGGGGTCGCCCCCGATCCCGACGTTGCCGTCGAACAGCAGCACGCTCCGCCACGCCCCCGCGGTGAGCAGCGGCGAGAACACGCTCGCGCACAGCGCATGCGCGCCACGCCTGCGCGCCAGCCGCACCGCGACGGGCGAGACGTCGATGCCGGTCGCCGCGCGCCCCTCCGCCGCGAGCGCCGCGAGCAGCCGGCCGGGGCCGCAGCCCACGTCGAGCACCGGCGCGACGGCGGACTCGAGCGCGAGCAGGTCGGCGGCGTCGGCGGGAGCGAGCCAGCGCCGCAGCGGCAGCGGCGCGGACGGCCCCGCGGTGCTGCACACGCGGGCGTCGTGCTCGCCGCCCACGGCGTGCTCGAGCAGCCGCCCGTACAGCTCGATCGTCGCCTCGTCCATCCCCGCAGGACGCTACGAGCGAGATCGAACGCGGGTCTTAACTGCGCGGCAGCGAGAAGCGCACGCGCGTGCCGCTCGGCGAGTCGGCGAGCCAGATGCGCCCGCCGTGCGCCTCGACGATCGCGCGCGAGATGGCGAGGCCGAGCCCGGCGCCGGCGCGCGTCCGCGCCGACTGGCTGCCGCCGCGGTAGAACGCCTCGAACACGCGCGCGCGGTCGTCCTCGCCGATGCCTTCCCCGGTGTCGGCCACCTCGATCTCCACCCGCCCGTCGTTCGCCTCGGCGAGCACGGTCACCGAGCCGTCCGCCGGCGTGTGGCGGATCGAGTTCTGGATCAGGTTGAAGAGCACGCGCTGGACCTTCTCGGGGTTGGCGCGCGCCGGCGCGTGCGCCCGCACGTCCGTGCGAACGCTGACCCCCTTGGCCTCTGCCTCGGGCCGCAGCGCCTCGGCCGTCTCCTCCACGAGCTGACCGAGCGAGACCTGCTGGATCGTCCACTGGATGTCGCCGGCCTCGAGCCGTGACAGCTCGAACAGGTCGTCGATCAGCGCCGACAGGATCTCGATGTGCGTGCGCATCTGCGCGTGGTAGCCGCGCCGCGTCTCCGCGTCGACGATCTCGTCGCCGACCGCTTCGCTGAGCAGCCGCAGCGACGTGATCGGCGTGCGCAGATCGTGCGAGACTGCCGCGATCAGGTCCCGGCGCGCGTGCTCCGCGCGGTCCAGCTTCACGATCGCGGTGTTCGCCGCGCGCGCCAGCTCGGCCAGCTCGTCGGCGCTCCCGCTGATCGCGGCGGGCGCGCGCGAGCCCTCGCCGACCGCGACGAGCGTGTCCCGCAACCGCTCCACGTCCTCCATCGCGTCGGTCGCGAACAGCTGGGCCGCGCGTACCGCGACGACGCCCGCGAACACGACGATCACCATCAGCAGCAGCGCGTCGTGGGCCGACACGAACATCAGCTGCGCGGCGATCGCGGCGATCACGACGAGCTGGCCCACCGCGACCGCGACGCCGATCGTGAACTGGCGTCGCAGCGACCCCAGCCGCGGGCGCCGGCGCGCCAGCGCATGCGCCAGGCCGAGCACGGCGGCGCCGAGCGCCACGAGCCCGAGCCAGACGAGGGCGCCGTCGCCGGCGCCGTAGGCGATCGCGACGATCCCCGCCAGCGCGGTCGCCGGCACGAGCAGGAGCAGCAGCGAGCGCCTCATGGCTGGAACCGGTAGCCGACGCCCCACACGGTCTGGAGGTGACGCGGCTGCGCTGGGTCGGCCTCGATCTTGGCGCGCAGCCGGCGGATGTGGACCGTCACCGTCGAGGTGTCGGTGTAGAACGAGTACTGCCACACGGCGTCCATCAGCTGCCCGCGCGAGAACACGCGGCCCGGGTGGCGCGCGAGGAACAGCAGGAGGTCGAACTCGCGCTGGGTGAGCGTCGCCTCCTCGCCGCGCACGTACGCCCGCCGCATCGCAGGGTCGATCCGCACCGTGCCCAGCTCGAGCGGCGCCTCGGCCTCGTCCGTGTGGGTCCCCGGGTCGGCGCGACGCAGCACGGCGTCGACGCGCGCGACCAGCTCGTTGGGCGAGAACGGCTTCACGACGTAGTCGTCGGCGCCGAGGCGAAGCCCGACGACGCGATCGGACTCCTCGCCGCGCGCGGTCAGCAGGATGATCGGGAGCCGGGAGCGCGCGCCCGCGCCGTCGAGCGCCCGCAGCCGCCGCATCACCTCCAGGCCGTCGAGCCCGGGCAGCATCAGGTCCAGGATCACCAGGTCGGGGCGGCGGTCGCCGGCGAGCTCGAGCGCCTGCGGGCCGTCGCCGGCCACGCGCGTCTCATAGCCCGCGCGCTCCAGGTACCGCGAGAGCACCTCCGTGATCGTCGGCTCGTCGTCGACCACGAGCAGCGAGCCGCGATGGTGACCGTTGGCGTCCACCCGCCGATTGTCGCGGCCGCAGCGCCGATGACAAGGCCGCGGGCGCCACGTTCATCGACTCGTAAGGGGGAGAGCGGCGCGCGTGCGTACCTTCAGGGGATGGCTGCGGTCAGCGCGCGCGGGCTGGTCAAGACGTTCGGCGAGGGCCGAGCGGCGCGGCGCGTGCTCGACGCCGTCGACCTCGAGGTGGCCGCCGGCGAGGTGGTGGCGATCCTCGGGCGCTCGGGCTCGGGCAAGTCGACGCTGCTGCACCTGCTCGGCGGGCTCGACCGCGCGGAGGCGGGCGTGATCGAGCTCGCCGGCGAGCCTGTGACCGGCGCCTCCGAGCGCGCGCTGAGCGCGCTGCGCCGCCGCCGCATCGGGTTCGTCTTCCAGTTCTTCCACTTGCTGCCGGAGCTCAGCGGCGAGGCGAACGTGCTGCTGGCGGCGCGCGTGCGCGGGGCCCATCCGGACGCCGCGCGGCGCGCGCAGGAGCTCGTCGACGGGCTGGGGTTGCGGGCGGTCGCCGGCTCGCTCCCGCACCAGCTGTCGGGTGGCGAGCAGCAGCGGTTCGCGATCGCGCGAGCGCTCGTCAACGACCCCGCGGTCCTGCTGGCCGACGAGCCGACCGGCAACCTCGACGTCGAGGCCGGCGCCGGGGTGCTGGAGCTGTTGCGCTCCGGTGCCGACGAGGGGCGCGCGGTGGTGCTGGTGACTCATGAGCGGGCCGCCGCCGCGATCGCCGACCGGGTGCTGCGCCTCGACGCGGGGCAGCTGGTCGTCGCGTGAGGCGGCGCCGGTGGCTGGCCGCGGCGGGCATCGCGGCCGCGTCGGTCGTGGTCGGGACCGCGACGACCGTGGGCTTCGGGCTCTCGACCGGCTTCGACCGCGCGGCGCGCGACGCCGACCTGCCCGACGTGGTGGCGCGCTTCGACCGCGAGCGCCCCGCCACGCTCGATGCGCGCGTCCGTGCGCTCCCCAACCTGGCGGCGCGTTCGTACCGGCGCGAGCTGACCGGCTTCCGAATGGCTGACAACGCCGGGCACTTCCTGCGCGGCGGGACGGTCCAGATCGTGCTCGGCGGGCGCCGTGGCTATGCGATCACCCGCGGCCACGACCTCTCGCCGCGGCCGGGGGAGGTCGTGATCGAGCGCGGCCTCGCGAAGGAGTGGGACCTGATCCCCGGCGACCGCCTTGCGCTCGAGGGCTTCGGCGACCTGCGCATCGCGGGCGTCGCGCTCTCCCCCGACAACGTCGCCTACCCGCTGGCGCGCGCCGCGCGGGTGTACGTCGGCGAGCAGGAGGTGCGCGACGCGTTCCACTTCACCCAGGAGATCCGGCCCGACATCGCGCTGCTCTGGCTGAACGATCCCGCGCGCGCGGACATCACGCTCGCGCAGGCGCGTGTCACGTCGTTCGGGCTCGGGTCGCTGTCGTTCGTGACGCGCGACGGCGTGCGCGTGCTGCTCTCGCAGGCCGCCGGCATCGTGATCTCGCTGCTCGTCGCGTTCTCGCTCGTCGCGTTGCTGGGCGCGGGGACGATGCTCGCGGCGAGCGCGCATGCCGACGTCCAGCGCCGGCTCGGCGCGATCGGGGTCCAGCGCGCGCTCGGCTTCACGCCCGCGGCGATCGCGGCGCGCGCGGGGCGGGAGGCGGCGGTGGTGGCGCTGCCCGCCGCGGCGGTCGGGATCGCCCTCGGCGCGCTCGTGGTCGCCGGACCCTCGGCGGCGCTGCTGGGCGCGCTCAACGAGCAGCCGCCCGGCTGGGCGCTCGCGGTACCGCTGGCGGCGGGCCTCTTCGCCGTCGTGGCGCTCGTGACCGCCGCGGCGACGTGGCCCGCATGGCGTGCCGCGCGCCGCTCGCCGGCAGCCATCCTGCGCGGCGGAGACCTCGCCGGCCGGCGGTCACCGGGCGGCGGAGGCGGCGGGCTGCTCGCGCTCGGGGCGCGCTTCTCGCTCGCCGCCCGCGGTCGCTGGGCCGCCTCCGTGCTGACCGTCGGGATCTGTGCAGGCGTGGTGATCCTGATGCTCGCGCTGGCCTCGCTGCTGGTGCGGCTGCGCGACGATCCCGGCACGGTCGGGAAGCGCTACGAGCTCAGCGCGCGCCTCGACCCCGACAGGCTGCCGGCGGTGCGACGGCTGCCCGGGGTGCGCGCCGCCGCGCCGCGGTACCAGCTCTCGGGGGCCGACGCCTTCCGGCTCGGCCAGCCGGTGCGGCTGATCGGCTACCCCGGCGATCACACGCGCTTCGAGGCGCCGCCGCTGGCTTCCGGCCGGCGGCTGCGCGCGGACGACGAGGCCGAGGTGGGGCTCGGGCTCGCCGACGCGCTCGGCCTGCGGCCGGGCTCGACGCTCGCCGTCCAGGCCACCGGTGGCGACGAGATCCGGCTGCGCGTGGTCGGCGTGGTGCGGGCGCTCGAGAACCAGGGGCGCGTGGCGTACACGCGCGACACGCCGCTGCGGACGGCTGATCCGGTGCTCCGGCCGGCGATCGCGATCCGCCTCACCAGCGGCGCGGACTCGGCGCGCGTCGCCGCCGCCCTGCGCGCGCTGGGCGCGGCGCCGACGCCCGTGCGCGGCGCGACCACGAGCAACGCCGGGTTCCTCGGCATCCTCGCCGCGGTGCTGCGCGGCGTCGGGCTGGCGATCGGGCTCGTGTGCCTCTACGCCCTGGTCCAGGCGCTCGCGATCACCGCTCGTGAGCGCCGTGGCGCCGTCGCGGTGCTGCGGGCATCGGGCGCCGACCAGACGACGGTGGCGCTCGTGCTGGCGGGCGCGGCGCTCGCGGTCGCGGTGCCCGCCGCGCTCGCCGCAGCCGTGCTCGAGCGGGTGGCGCTGGGACCCCTCGTCGCCTCGCTCGCCGCCGGGTTCGCCTCGCTCGAGCTCGTGCCCACGCTCGCCCAGGTGCTGCTGGTCGTCGCCGGCGTGCTGGCGCTGTCCGCGATCGCGACGGCCCTCGTCGCGCGGCGCGTGATGCGCGAGCCGATCGTCGCGGGGCTGCGGGAGGAATGATGCGCCGCGCCCTGCTGCCCGCGCTCGCCGCCGCGCTGCTCGCCGGCGGCTGCGGAGACCGGCCGGCCGGCCCGCCGCCGGGCTCGACGCTCGCCGCCACGCTGGTCGACCGCAACGGCGACGGCGCGCTCGAGCGCGGCCCGGGAGAGCCACTGCGTGAGCGCGACGAGCTCGGCGGCGGCGGCCGGCGCGTCGCGACGCTCGCCACGTTCGCGCAGATCACCGACGCCCACGTCCGCGACGAGGAGTCGCCGGCCCGGGTGCCGTTCCTCGACCGGCTCGGCGGTGTCTTCAGCCCGACCTTCCGCCCCCAGGAGGCGCTGACGGCGCAGGTGCTCGACGCGGCGGTGCGGTCGGTCGACCGCGAGCGTCCGCAGGCCGTCGTCGTCACCGGCGACCTTGCCGACAACGCGCAGGCCAACGAGCTCGACGCCGCACGGGCGGTGCTCGACGGCGGGCGCGTGCAGCCGGACTCCGGGGCGGCCGGCTACTCGGGCGTGCAGGACGCGGACAACCCCGACCCGTTCTACTACCGGCCGGACAGCGACCCGCCTCGCCACCCGGGGCTGCTCGACGCGGCGCAGCGCGCCTTCCCCGCCCACGGCCTCGACGCGCCCTGGTACCCGGTGCTCGGCAACCACGACCTGCTGGCCCAGGGCGAGGTGCCGCCCACACCGGCGATCGAGGCGCTTGCCACCGGCGAGCGGGCGGTCGAGTCGCTCGACCCGCGCGTGCGACCGCGCGCGGGCACGGACTCGAAGGCGGCGGTCGCCGCGCTGCTGGCCGGCGGGGTCCCCGGCCGCACCCGCCGTATCCCCGCCGACCGCGCCCGCCGCCTGCTCAGCCCGACCGAGGTCCTGCAGCGACTCGGCCGCCGCGGCCGCGACGGCGGGCGGCTCGACTACACGTTCGACATCGGCGAGTCGGTCCGCGGCATCGTGCTCGACGTCGTCAACCGCGCCGGAGGAGCGCGCGGTGTCGTGACGCCGGCACAGCTCGCGTGGCTGCGCGAGGAACTGCGCCGCGCAGGCGGCCGCTACGTGGTCGTCTTCTCGCATCAGCCGCTGAGGACGTCCCAGGGCGGCGCGGCCGCGCTCCGCGCCCTCGACGCCGCGCCGAACGTGGTCGCCGCGATCGCCGGGCATCGGCACTTCAACGCGATCGCCCCGCGCGCGTCGGGCCCCTACTGGCTGATCGAGACCGCGTCGCTGGTGGACTACCCGCAGCAGGCGCGCATGTTCCGCCTCGTGCGGACGACGGGTGGGGTCGCGCTCGAGACGTGGATGGTCGACCAGGACGGCGCGGGCCTGGCCGGCGTGTCACGCGAGCTCGCGTACCTCGACGCGCAGGGCGGGCGACCGCAGGGCTTCGCCGGCCGCCGAGCGGACCGCAACGCCCGGCTGACGCTGCCGCTGCGGTAGAAAGGGACCGTGGCCGTCGACGTCATCTGCGAGCGAGAGATCTCGCGCCCGCGCGAGGAGGTCGCCGCCTACGCCGCCGACCCGGACCACACCACCGAGTGGTACGCGAACATCAAGGCGGTCGAGTGGGAGACGCCGCGACCGTTGGCCGTCGGCTCGCGGCTCGCCTTCATCGCGAGCTTCCTCGGCCGCCGGCTCAGCTACACGTACGAGATCCGCGAGCTCCTACCGGGCGAGCGGCTTGTGATGAGCACCGCCCAGGGCCCCTTCCCCATGGAGACGACCTACACGTGGGAGGACGCCGGCGACGGCGCGACGCGGATGACGATGCGCAACCGCGGCGAGCCCTCCGGCTTCGCGAAGGTCGGCGCGCCCGTGATGGCGCGCGCGATGAAGCGCGCGATGAGCCAGGACCTCGAGCGCCTCAGCCGCATCCTGGCCGCCCGGCCGTAACGCCGCGCACGCCCGGGGGACCACTGGGGATGCGGATCGAGCTCCACACCGGCGACCGCGAGGCCTTGCGCCCGCTGTTCGAGCTGGCCGAGGACTCGCGGGCGGAGCTCGACGCGTACATCGGCGCGGGCGAGGTGCTGGTCGCCGTCGAGGGCGGCGAGCGTGTCGGGCACCTCCAGCTCGTGGGCGACGAGATCAAGAACATGGCGGTCGTCGAGGCTCAGCGCGGCCGCGGCGTCGGCCGTGCGCTCGTCACCGCCGCGATCGACCGCGCTCGCGACGAGCGCATCGAGGTGTTGCGCGTCGCCACCGGCGCCGCGGACACCGGCAACCTGCGCTTCTACCAGCGGCTCGGCTTCCGGATGCGCTCGATCGAGCGCGACGCGTTCACGCCCGCGACCGGTTACCCGCCCGGCATCGTCGTCGACGGGATCGAGCTGCGCGACCGGGTCTGGCTCGACCTCCGGATCGATGCCCGCTGACCTCTACCGGATCGGATCCGAGACGCTGCTCGCCTCGTTCGAGGCGTACGCGCGCGGCGCCCGCGACGCTTCGGTGATCCCGATGCCCGGCGTCACGGCCGCCGTCTTCCCGCACCTGCCGGAGCGCGCCGTCTACAACAACGCGCTGCTCGAACCGGGCGCGGATCTCGAGGCGATGGAGGCCGCCTACGCGGCGGCGGGCGTCGACCGCTTCGCCGCCTGGGTGCACGAGACGGACGGCGCGTTGCGCGCCGACCTCGAGGCGCGCGGCTACACGCTCGACACCACCACCCGCGCGATGGGGATGGCGCTCGACGACCTCCGGGTCGCGCCGCCGGAGCTCGAGCTCGACCCGCCGGAGTGGCCCGCCTACGTCGCGTGGCTCGAGAGCGTCGGCGTGCCGCCGGGGCTGCTGGCCGGCGCCGACCCGCGCGAGTTCCAGCTGCTGATCGCGCGCGGCGCGCTCGCCACTGCGCTCGCCTTCGACTTCGGCGACGACTGCGGGATCTACAACGTCGGCACGCTCGAGCCCGCCCGCCGCCGCGGGCTCGGCACCGCGCTGACGGCGCGCCTGCTGCACGACGCGCGGGCGCGCGGCCGCCGCACCGCCACCCTCCAGGCGACCGCGATGGCCGAGCGCCTCTACGCCGCGCTCGGCTTCCGCGACCTCGGCGGCATCCTCGAGTTCGTGCCGCGTTAGACCAGGTCCGGGTCGGCCATCACCTCGACCATCGCCGGGCCGTCGTACGCGACGGCCTCCGCAAGGGCGGCGTCGAGCTGCGAGCGGTCGGTGACGCGGATCCCGAGCGCGCCGCAGTTGCGCGCGAACGCCGAGAAGTCCGGGTTGTGCAGCGTCGTCTGCCACACGTCCCACTCCCCCGCGCGCTGCTCCTTGGCGATCTTGCCGAGCTGGCCGTTGTTGAGCAGGACGTGGGTGATGTTCATCTTGTGCTTGACCGCGGTCGTGACCTCGGCCATGTACTGGGCGAAGCCGCCGTCGCCGGTGACCGCGACAGTGGGCCGCTCGGGCGCGGCCGCCCACGCACCCATCGCCGCCGGGTAGCCGAAGCCGATCGAGCCGAGGTAGCCAGACATGAGGACCGTGTGGCGCTTGCACTCGAAGTAGCGGCCGAACGAGTACGCGTGGTTGCCGACGTCGACCGCGATCACCGCGTCGTCGGGGATCTGGCGCTCCATCGCCGCGAACACCGAGGCTGAGTTGACCCCGTGCCCGCGGTCGTCGCCGGCGCGGCTCGCCTTCTCCGCGCGCCAGATCGCCCAGCGCTCCGCGAGCTGGGCCGCCTGGTCGGCGGTGTCGAGCCGCGCCGGCAACTCCCCCCGCAGCCGCTCGACGACCACGCCGACTTCCCCCCACACGGGAACGTCGACGGCGTGGAACTTGCCGAGCTGCATCTGGTCGAAGTCGACTTGGATGATCGGGTGGCCGGCGTAGATGCCGGTGTGGTTGGAGAACGACGCGCCGAGCACGAGCAGCAGGTCGGCCTCGTTCATGACCCAGCTCGCGACCGGCGTGCCGCTGCGACCGAGCACGCCCGCGGCCAGCGGGTGGTCGTCGCCGATCTGGCCCTTGGCCTTGAACGTGGTGATCACCGGCGCGCCGAGCTGCTCGGCGAGCGCGGTCACCTCCGGCATGTGGAAGCGCGCGCCGTGGCCGACGATGATCACCGGCCGCTGCGAGCCGCGCAGCAGCTCCAGCGCGTCGGCGATCGACTCCTCCGGCGGTGAGATCGTGGAGGGCGAGACGCGCCCCCGCGGCCCGCCCGCCTCCGCGCCCTCGGGCGCCGGGAGCGTCTGCACCTCGTCGGGGAAGATCAGGTGCGCGACGTCGCGCCGCAGCAGTGCGTTCTTGCACGCGAGGTTCATCAGCTCGACCGGGTTGGAGTCGTGCAGCACCGGCTGGCTCCAGCACGCGACCTTGCCGAACGCGCCGCTGAGGTCGACCTCCTGGAACGCGCCGGGGCCGAGCACCTGGGTGTCGACCTGGCCGGTGAGCGCGAGCACCGGCGCGCGGTCGACCTTCGCGTCCCACAGGCCGGTGAGCAGGTTGGTGGCGCCCGGGCCGGCGATCGTCAGGCACGCGGCGGGGCGGCCGGTGAGCTTGCCGTAGGCGGAGGCGGCGAACGCCGCGGCGCCCTCGTGGCGGATACCGATGTAGGTGAGCTTCCCGGCCTCCTCCTGACGGCGCAGCGCGTCGGCGAGGCCGAGGTTGGAGTGGCCGACCATGCCGAAGACGTGCTCGACGCCCCAGTTGACCATCGTCTCCGCCATCAGGTCGGTGACGGTGGCGACGTGCGTGTCCTCCTGGACGCCGATGAACACCTCCCCGTCGCGGATCTCGAGCGGGTAGGTGATCGCCTCGTCGTCGAAGCCGGGTGACTTGCCGTCGAGCGGGCAGTAGTCGAAGCCGTGCCACGGGCAGCGCAGCAGCCCGTTCTCGATCGAGCCCTCGCCGAGCGGGCCGCCCTGGTGCGGGCAGTGGTTGTCGAGCGCGGAGAACTGGCCGTCGTAGTGGACGAGCGCGACGCTCTTGTGGCCGGCCGCGACGGTGGTGACGCGGCCCTCCGGCAGCTCGTCGGCGGCCAGGACGCGGTGCCACTTCATGCCAGCGCCTCCTTGCGGGTCGTGAAGAACTCGAGCGCGGCCGCGCGCGGGTCGGGCGCGGCCAGCAGCTCGGCGTAGGTCAGCTCCGCGCCGGGGAAGCCGGTCGCGTTCCACAGCTCGCCCTCGACCGGGCTGAACGGCCCGACGTAGGCGTACGGCTCAGCGTGCTGCTCGTCACCGGGCGAGAAGCCGTAGTTGGCCTCGCCGACGACGATCGCGATGTCGAAGTGCTCGGGCCACAGGACCGGCTCGCCGCCGAGCGCGCGCAGGACGTCGTCGCCGAACGCGTACCAGTCGGCCAGCACGGCGGCCGCCTCGGGGTCGACGTCGAGCGGCTCGCGGCGCTCATAGACGAGCGAGGCGCCCTCGACCCGCACCTGCTGGAGCGAGCCCTCCCACTCGAACACCGGCGTGCCGAAGCCGCCCGGCGTCGCGGCCAGCGCGATCTCGTTGTCGGGCTTGCGCGCCGGCGCGACGACGTCCTCGGCGACGCGGTGCAGCGCGCCGACCGCGGCGGCGAAGCCCTCGGGCAGCGGCTTCATCGGTGCTCCGGGTTGGGGTAGTCGAAGCGCGCGCCCGCGTCCCACGCCGAGCGCTGGTTGCCGTGCGCGGGGATGCCGCCGGCGTCCTTGAGCATGCGCGCGGCGTGCAGCAGGTTCCACGTCATGAACGCGGTGTTGCGGTTCGTGAAGTCGTTGTCGAGCGCGTTGGCCTCTGGGTCGAGATAGCTCGGCCCCGGTCCGGCCTCGCCGATCCAGCCGGCGTCGGCCTGCGGCGGGATCGTGTAGCCGAGGTGCTGCAGCGAGTAGAGGATGTTCATCGCGCAGTGCTTGATGCCGTCCTCGTTGCCGGTGACCAGGCAACCGCCGACGCGTCCGTAGTAGGCGTACTGGCCGGCGTCGTTGAGCAGGTGCGAGTTGCCGTACAGCCGCTCGATCACCTGCGTGCAGACCGAGGACTTCTCGCCCAGCCAGATCGGGGTGAACAGGACGAGGATGTCGGCGGCGATCACGCGCTCGAAGATCGCGGGCCAGCCGTCGCGCTCCCAGCCGTGCTCGGTCATGTCCGGCCACACGCCGGTCGCGATGTCCTCGTCGACGGCGCGGAACTGCTCGACGGTGACGCCGTTGCGCTCCATGATCGCGATCGAGCGGTCGGCGAGCCCCTGGGTGTGGGACTGCTCAGGGGAGCGCTTCAGCGTGCAGTTGATGTAGACGGCGCGGAGGTCGGAGAAGTCCCATTGCGACGTCGCGCAGAGCTCCTCCATCTTGGGGGTGAGCGGGGTCATGGGCGATCTGTCCTCCGACCTGCCGCGCCGTTACACACCTAGGCGGCCGCCGCGCCCGTGATGCCGGCGGCGGCGGGCGCGCTGCCCACGAGCGAGAGCGAGCCGTCGCGGCCGACGCGGTAGCTCGTCACCTGACCGGTCGGGCTGACGGCCAGCAGGTGCCGGCCGCTCGCGTCGAAGGCGAGGTCGCGCGGCGACGGCGTCACCGTGGTGCCGATCGCCGTCAGCGAGCCGTCACGCGCGATCGCGAAGCCGCTGATGCTGCCGCTGGCGTTGCCGGTGTAGGCGAGACGCCCGTCGGGCGAGACCGCGACCCAGCACGCCGCGCCGAAGCCGACCGGCAGCGAGGCCGTGACGGTGCGGAGCGAGCCGGCCGCGCCCTCGCGGTACGAGGAGACGGTGCTGGCGCCGGCCTCGGAGACGACGAGATCGCCGCGCCGGGTGATCGCGAAGCCGAACGGCACCGCGCCGCTCGAGGGCGTGACGACCGGCGCGCCGGGGCGCCCGAGACGGTCGAGCGGCAGCGTCTCGAGCCGGTTGGCCAGCCGCTCGGTGACGACCAGCGAGCGCCCGTCGGGCGTGACGGAGACCTGCGCGGCGCCGTCGGCGCCGGGCGTGAGCGCGCGCGTGCCGCCGGGGATCGCCTTCAGCGAGCCGTCGAAGCGGCGCCAGAACGCCGACACGCTCGGGGTGCCGCCGGAGTTGAGGACGTAGACGCGGCCGCGGTCCTCGTCGACGCTGTCGGGCGCGACGCCGCCCGAGGGCACCGAGCCGAGCAGGACGGTCCGGTGGCGGCCGACGCGGAACGCCGACACGCTGCCGGAGCCGGCGTTGACGGCGTAGAGGTTGCGGCCGTCGCCGCTGAGCGTCACGGCGCCCTGGCGGCCGCCGAGGGCGGCCAGGCCGGCGCCGCCGGTGCTGAACGTGCCGGCGGGCGACAGCGTGCCGTCGGCGGCGCGGTCGAACCGCTGCACGGCGTTGCCGGCGGCGTCGTTGGTCTGCGTGTAGAGGACGCCGCGCTCGTGCGCCATCGCGCTCGGCACGACGGCGCCGAGCACCGCGAAGACGAGGGCGAGCACCAGCCAGAGCGCGCGGGAGCGAGGGAGCGGAACCGACATGTGGACCTCCAAGGGGGGTCGGGAGGAAGGGAACGCGGAGGTAGTCCGGTGAGGCGCCCGCGCGTTACGCGAACCGGTCCGCCGGCCACGGCTGCGCGCTACCGTAGCGCTCGATGACCGGCCCGGCCGGCCACGGCACGCGCCCGAGCACGCCCGCGCCGACGTGCAGCACGCGCGCGGGGAACACCTGCGCGAACGGGTCCTCGCCGAGGCGGGCGGCATCCTCGCCGCGCCCGACCAGCAGCGAGCCCTCGAAGTGCGAGTCGTCGGTCAGGAGCGTGGTGACCGCGTCGAACGGCTCGCCCTGGAGCAGCTCGCGGCGCGCCTGCTGGACCGCGAGGTCATCGAAGGCGAGCTTCGCCCCCGCGGGCGGGAGCACGAGCGAGATCCGCGCCGCCGCGCCGCCGGGGTCGACGATCCGCGCGTCCGCCCGGCGCGCGTGGCGCACCGGCTTCGCATGCCGGAGCCACGCCGCGAGCACGCCGGCCCGCTCGCCCGCGAGCGTGCGCAGGCTCGCCGCGGCGTCCGCGTCCGCCGGGCGCTCGTCGACGATCGCCAGCCAGGCCCAGCTCACGCGGCGGGCGCGTCGTAGTCGGCCCGCACCGTGCGCTGGATCGCGCGCAGGTCCTGGCGCAGCTCCTCGAGCGTCGCCCGCCCGGAGTACCAGTAGCCGTCGTAGGAGGCGTGCACGCGCAGGCCCTCGGGCGAGAGCGTGAAGACGCGCGGCACGTACGGGTGGTGGCGCGTGTCGGTCGTCTCGCGCAGCCCGAGCTGTGCCTGCACCGTCCGGTCGACGTCGGACAGGAACGTCCAGCGCGCGCCGAGCCCGGCGCGGAACGCCGCCGTCACCTCCGGTGCGTCGACGCTCACGCTGATCAGCCGGGCGTAGGAGACCTCCAGCTCGTCCTGCAGCTCGAGCAGGCGGCGGAAGTAGCGCTGTTCCTTCGGGCACCACCAGCCGCGGTAGAAATGCAGGACGGCCGGGTCGCCGGCGACGAGCTCGGACAGCCGGCGCGGGTTGCCGGCGTGGTCGGGGAGCTCGAAGTCGGGGAGCGACCTCACGTGCGCGGCAGCGGCTCGCCGCGCTTCCAGGCGCGGAAGGCGACCAGCACGTCGTCGGGCACGGTCGCCTCGACGTGCTCGGGGTGCAGCGCGCGCACGGCGCGGATCGTCTCCCGCATCTGGTCGACGTAGGTGACGCAGCCCTCGCACAGCTCGAGGTGGGCCTCGAGACGCGCGACGTCCTCGGGCGGCATCACGCCCTCGAGGTAGTCGGTGAGGACTTCGGTCAGCTCCTGGCAGGTCATGTCAGCGCGAGCTCCGGCTCGAGGTAGGACTCCAGCACGCGGCGCACCTTCGAGCGCGCACGGTGCAGCAGTACCCGCTGGTTGGCCTCGCTGATCTCGAGCGCCTCGCACACCTCGCCGGCGCTCCAGCCCTCGATGTCGCGCATCAGGATCACGAGGTGCTGGCGCTCGGGCAGTTCCGCGATCGCCTCGCCGACGAGCGCGAGCGTCTCGCGCGCCAGCAGGCGTTCTTCGGGCAGCCCGTCCCAGCTCACCGGGAACGACTTCCAGCCGCCGGGATAGAGGTCGTCCGCGGGGCGGAAGCGATCGGGGTCGACGGCGGGCTCGAAGGAGGACATCGGGATCGTGCGCCCCTCGCGCTCGGCGCGGCTGAGCGCGCGGTTGGTGAGGATGCGGAAGATCCACGTCTTGAGCGAGGCGCGGCCCTCGAAGCGCTCGAGCCCGTTGAGCACGCCGAGCCACGTCTCCTGCACGACCTCCTCCGCGAGCGCGGAGCTGCGCACGTAGCGGCGCGCGACGCGCAGCATCAAGGTCTGGTGAAGCTCGACGAGCTCGATGAACGCGCGCTCGTCACCGCGCTTGAGCGCAGCGAGGATCTCCTCATCGCTGGTGATCACGATGTCGATCCTCGCCCAACAGCGCGCAAAAGTCACCATCACATCGCCATCAGCGGCGCCGGCTCCGCGTCGGCCGGCACGCGCTCCCGCCGCAGCAGCAACAGGCCGCCGAGCGGGAACAGCAGCACCGACAGCAGCCCGGCGCCGATCAGCGCCGCGCTCGCGGCCGCGTCGATCAGGTCGAGCTCGCGGCCGATCGCGGTCGCGGCGACGATGAACGGGAGCGAGGTCGCCTGCATCAGCCCCGCGATCGCGGTCTGGCGCGCGTCGAGCGCGCCGCGGTAGACGATCGCCGGCACCCCGCGCGCGGCCAGCAGCGCGGCGAGGAAGACCGGGACCATCAGCAGGTTGGAGGCCGAGGCGGTGAGCGCGTCGAGGTCGAAGCGCACGCCGCTGGTCACGAAGAAGGCGGGGATGAAGAAGCCGAAGCCGACCGCCTCGAGCTTGTGCCGGAAGTCGGGATGCGTCATCGCCTGGTCGCGGTCGACGAGCGAGACGATCGCGCCCGCGATGAACGCGCCGAGGATGACCTCGAGCCCGAGCGTCTCGGCCAGAGCGGCGAAGCCGACGAGCAGCACGAGCGAGGCGCGCACGCGGATCTGCGCCGTCGTGTCCTGCAGCCGCACGAGGTCCTCGCGCAGGCGGCGCGAGCGCTCGGCGCCCTTGACGGCGAAGAACACGGCGCCGGCGAGCGCGAACAGCCCGCCCAGCAGCAGCAGCGTCGAGCCGGTGCCACCCTCCCCGGAGAAGAAGATCGAGAGCAGGATAATCGCGCCGAAGTCGGCGATCGAGGCCGCCGCGATGATCAGCTGCCCGAACGTGGTGGCGAGCTGCCCGGAGTCCTTGAGCACCGGCACGAGCACGCCGAGCGAGGTCGAGCAGAGGATGATCGCCACCAGCAGCGGGGTGTCGACCAGGTCCGCCGCGCTCAGCCCGAGCGAGACGACCAGCGCGACCGCGAACGAGATCGCGAAGCCGAGCAGCGTGAGGCGGAGCACGCGCCCGCGCAGCTTCCCTAACTCGATCTCGAGGCCGGCGAGGAAGAGCACGAACGCGAGGCCGAGCAGCGCGATCACCTCGACCGCCTCGTCGACGTGGACCCAGCCGAGCACGGACGGGCCGACGACGATCCCGGCCACGATCTCGAGCACGACGGAGGGCAGCAGCAGGCGCGGGAAGAGGCCGAGCAGCAGCGGCGCCGTGAAGGCGACCGCCATGACGATGAGCAGGTTCGTGAACGAGGGCATGGCGCGTAGTCACGCCCCATGCCCTCGCGTTACACCTACGTCGCCACCAGCCCCATGTTGCGCGCGACGACCGACATCGTCTCGTCGTGCTGGTGGACCGGGCTGAGCTCGACCAGCTCGACCGGCTCGAGCGTCTGGACGAAGTGGCCCGGGCGCAGGTGGTAGGCCTCGCCGGCGCGGACGATCTCGTCCGGCTCGCCCCGGTACGTGACCCGGAACGAGCCCTTGATGAGGTAGCCCCAGTGCGGGCACTGGCAGCGGTCGTCGGGCAGGCCGGCGAACGGCGACTCGTCGGGCGGGAACTGCTCCGGCATGGCCTCGAAGGCGACCCGGAAATCGCCCCAGTCGACCGTGCGGCCCTCGTACTCGCCGATCACCATGGCGGGCAGGTCAGCCTTGGATGCGTGCATCGATGGTCCTCCTCTGGAGGGTGGGGGTGGCCAGGAACAGCAGGCAGGCGAGGCCGATCAGCGCCGGGCCGAGGCCGGAGGCGAGCAGCGCGACCCGCGCGCCGAACGCCCCGACGACGAGGCCGCCGAGGGCGAGCGCGCCCAGCTCGGCGCCGTTGCGGGCGCCGTTGTAGGCGGCGAACGCGCGGCCGCGCAGCGCCTCGGGCACGCGCTCGTGGATCAGCGTGCGCAGCAGGACGTTCTTCAGCCCGTGCGCGACGCCGCCGAACGCGAAGCCGAGCAGCGCGGTCCACAGCACCGGCGACGCGGCCGCGCCGACGATCCCGACGCCCTGGGCGACGATCGCCGCCAGCGCGACGACCGACAGCGCGGAGCGGGGCACGCGGTGCGCGAGCCCGGCCGCGCCGAAGGTCATGCCGAGCGTCCACGCCGTGATCAGCAGGCCGTAGCCGGCGCTGCCGGCGCCGAGTACGTCCATCACGAAGAACGGCTCCGCGGTCGCGGACATGGTGAAGACGGTGAGCGCGGCGACCGCGCCGCCGAGCGTGATCGCGAGCGCGCGGTCGCGGGCGAGGAACGCGAAGCCCTCGCGCGCCGGCACGCGCGCGTGCGTCTGCTCCGGCCGCCGGCGCGCCCGCAGCGCGAGCGCGGCGAGGCCGACCGCGGCGAACGACAGCGCGTCGACCACCAGCGCGAGCTGCAGCAGCCCCGCGGCGCCGAGCAGGCCGCCGAGCAGCGGGCCGGCGGTGAAGCCGAGCGCGCGCAGTGTCTCCATCAGCCCGTTGGCGCGGGCGAGCTCGCCCTCGCCGGCCGCGGCGGGGACGAGCGCGAACTCCGCCGGCTGCCCGACCGCCGCGCCGAACCCGGTCAGCGCGAGCAGCGGCAGCGCGATCCACAGGTGGTCGACGGTGAGCGCGATCGCGGCCACGCAGGCCGCCTGCGCGAAGGAGACGCCGGCGAGCAGCGCGCGGTTCTCGAAGCGATCGACGATCGAGCCCGCGACCCCGGCGGCGAGCACCAGCGGCCCCCACAGCGCGAAGAACACGGCCGAGACCGCGAACGCCGAGCCGGTCTTGGCCTGCACGTGCACGACGAGCGGGAGCACGGCGAGGAAGTCGCCGAGCGCGGAGACGCCGGCGGCGCCGGCCAGCAGCTTGAGGTCGCGGTTCATGGAGGCGACAGTGCCGGGCCGCCGCTCGCCCACCGCTCGGCTTGCGTGAACGTCCCGCGATCCACGAAAGTCGGTGTGTGTTGCGGGTGGATCTGGCAGGCGGACTGCGGCTCGAGAGCGATGGCGCCGAGCTCGCGCCGCCGGCGTCGCGCCGGGCGCGCGCGATCCTCGCCTACCTGGCGCTCCACCCCGGGCCGCACCCGCGCGCCCGCCTCGCGGCGGCGTTCTGGCCCGACGTCCTCGACGAGTCGGCCCGGACCAGCCTGCGCGCCGCTTTGAGCGAGCTACGGCGCGCGCTCGGGCCGGCGGCCGAGCACGTCGTCGCGACCCGCGACACGGTCGCGCTCGACGGCGAGGGGCTGGCGGTCGACGCCCGCGCGTTCGACGCGGCGCTGGCGCGCGGGGACGCCACGGCGGCGCTGGCCGCGTGCCGGGCGCCGATCCTCGACGGCTTCGAGGACGACTGGGCGCAGGAGGCGCGCCGCGCCCACGCCGAGCGGCTGGCGGAGGCGCTCGAGGCGGTGGCGGCGGCCGCGGAACCTGCCGACGCGCTGCGCCTCACGCGCGAGCAGGTCGCGCTCGACCCGCTCGCCGAGGAGCCGAACCGGCGGCTGATCGAGCGGCTCGCCGCGGCCGGCGACCGCGCGGCCGCGATCAGCGCGGGCAAGCGCTTCGCCGAGCGGCTGCGCGCGCAGCTCGCGATCCCGCCGTCGCGCGAGACCCGCGAGCTGATCGAGTCGCTCCAGCGCGCGCCCGGCACGCCGGCCCCCGTCCCGCTCCCCGCCTACGACACCGCGTTCGTCGGCCGCGCCGCCGAGCTCGAGCGGCTGCGGGCGGCATGGGCGGGCGTGACCACGCACCGGCGGCACCGGATCGTGCTGCTCGCGGGCGAGCCCGGCGTCGGCAAGACGCGGCTCGCCGACCGCTTCGCGCGCGAGGTGCTGGAGGAGGGCGCGCCGGTGCTGCTGGGTCGCTGCTGGGAGGAGCCGCTCGCGCCCTTCGAGCCGTACGCGGAGGCGCTGCGCCAGGTCGGCGCCGCCGAGGTGCTGCAGCCCGGGCAGGACCCGGGCGCGGGCGCCCGCCGCCGGCTGTTCGACGCGGTCGACGCCACGCTCGCGGGGCTCGCCGCCGAGCGCGGGCTGCTGCTGGTGATCGACGACCTCCATTGGGCCGACCACGCGACGCTGCTGCTCACGAGCTTCCTGCTGCGCTCGGGCCGCCCGGCGCCGCTGCTCGTGCTCGGCACCTACCGCGACACCGAGCTCGGCCGCCACAGCCCGCTGACCGGCGCGCTCGCCGAGCTGCAGCGCGACGGCACGCTCGACCGCGTCGGGCTGAGAGGTCTCGAAGAGGAAGACATTGCCGCCCTGGCGCGGGAGTTGCTGCCCGGCGAGGGCCGCATCGAGCGCGAGCCGTCGTTCATCGCCACGCAGGTGCACGCGCGCACCGACGGCAACGCGTTCTTCGCGGAACAGGTCCTGCGCGGCCTCGCCGACAGCCCCGAGGTGCCGGAGAGCGTGCGCCATGCGGTCGGCGTCCGGCTGTCGCGGCTGAGCGAGGCCGCCAACGAGCTGCTGGCCGCCGCCGCGGTGCTCGGGCTCGAGCTCGACCCGCGCGCGCTGGCCGGCACCGCGGCGCTCGAACCGGCCGCGGCCGAGGCGGCGCTCGACGAGGTGCTGCAGGCCCGGCTGCTGCGGCGCGCCGCGGCCGGGGAGCGCTTCGAGTTCGCGCACGCGCTCGTGCGCGAGGCGGTCTGCGACGAGGTCAACGTGCTGCGCCGCGCGCGGCTGCACCGCCGCGCGGCGGAGGCGCTGCGGGCGCTGGGCGAAGACCGGCACCTGGAGGAGATCGCCGCACAGCTGCTCCAGGCCGCGTCGCCCGGGGACGCGCGCGAGGTCGCCGACCTGCTCGTCCGCGCCGGGCGCCGCGCGCTCCAGCGGCTCGCCTACGAGGACGCCGCCGAGCGCTTCGAGCGTGCGCTCGAGGCGCTCGCGCTCGCCGACGCGGAAGACGAGGCCGGCCCGATCCTGCTGGCCCGCGGCGACGCGTTGCTGCGCGCCGGGGACACCACGAGCGCGCGCGGCGCCTTCGACGCCGCCGCCCGGCTCGCCCGCCGGCGCGGCGATCCCGCGCTGCTGGCGGAGGCCGCGCTCGGCTTCACCGGCCTCGGCGTCGCGATCGTCGACCTCGACGCCGAGGCGATCGCGCGCCTGGAGGAGGCGCTCGACGCGCCGCTCTCCCCCCTCGTGCGCGCCCGCCTGCAGGCGCGGCTGGCGGTCGAGCTCTACTACGCGCCGGACCGCACCCGCTCGGAGGCCCTCAGCGCCGAGGCGGTCGCCACCGCGCGCGGCTCCGGCGACCCGAGCGCGCTCGCCGCGGCGCTCAACGCGCGCCACGTCGCGCTGTGGCGCCCCGACCGCATCGAGGAACGGCTCGAGGCGGCCACCGACATGATCGCCGCGGCCCGCGAGGCGCGCGAGCCGCACCAGGAGCTGCAGGCGCGCAACTGGCGCGTGATGGACCTCTACGAGCGCGGCGACATGCCCGCCTGCCGCAAGGAGATCGCCCGCCACGCGCGGATGGCCGACGAGCTGCGGCTGCCCTCCTTCCAGTGGTACACGCCGCTGTGGGCGGCCACGGAGGCGGCGGCCGCGGGCCGCTGGGCGGAGGCGGAGCGGCTGCGGCTGGAGGCCCAGGAGGCCGGCGAGCGCGCCGGCGACCGCAACGCGTGGCTGTTCTCGGCGATGGTCGAGCAGATCATGCAGGCCCAGCGGGGCGAGGTCGAGCAGACCGACCTCGCCTTCATCGAGGACAAGATCGCGAACTCGGCGGCCGGGCCGGCCTACCGGTCAGCCCTGGTCTGGATCTACGCCGGCCTCGGCCGCACCGGCGAGGCGCGCGCCCAGCTCGACGAGTGGGTGCGGGGCGGGCTCGCGTTCGACGCCAACTGGATGTCGGCGCACGTCGAGGTCGCGGAGGGGATCGGCATGCTCGGCGACCCGACCCACGCGCAGCTCGTCTACGACCGCCTCCTTCCCTACTCCGGCCGCCCCGCGACCGCCGGCCGCGCGGTCGTCAGCTACGGCTCGGTCGACCGCTACCTCGGCACGCTCGCCGCGGTGCTCAGCCGCCGCGACGAGGCGATCGCCCACCTCCGCGCGGCCAACGACCACAACGCCACGCTCGGCTGCACGGTCTGGCGCCTGCACGGCCAGCGCCGCCTGCTCGACCTCGCGCCCGACGACGCGCTGGCGGCGGAGGTCGCAGCGGCTGCCGAAGCACTGGACCTGCCGCAGCCGGCCTGAAAGGATCGCTCGAGGTCCGCAACGAGAGGAGACCGCCGTGGCTGGTGTGCAATCACGCGACTTCGACTCCCCCGACGAGACCCGAACGCCCGACAAGACGCAGGTCGACGTCGTGCGGATGGGATCGACGGCCGCAGCGCGCCTCACCCTCGATCCGGGCTGGCGCTGGTCCGAGTGCGTCAAGCCGGTCGCCGGGACCGAGAGCTGCCAGCTCCGCCACGTCGGCGTCGTCCACGCCGGCCGGATGGCCGTCCGGCACGAGGACGGCACCGAGCTCGAGATCGCCTCCGGCGACGCATACGTCATCGAGCCCGGCCACGACGCCTGGGTCGTCGGCGAGGAGCGCTTCGTGGGCTTCGAGTTCGAGTCGAAGTCGGCGGAGGACTACGCGAAGGGCTGAGCGCCCGGCTCAGACCTCGAGCACGACCTTGCCGAGCGCGCGCCGGCCGTCGATCAGCTCGAGCGCCTCGGCCGCGCGCTCGAGCGGCAGGCGGGCGCCGACGATCGGCCGCACGTGGCCGGCCGCGATCAGCTCGTCGATCTTGCCCTGGATCTCGGCGCACGTCGCGGGCTTGGAGAGCACGTAGGCGCCCCAGCCGGCGCCGACCACCGACACGTTGTTGAGCAGCAGGCGGTTGACCTTGACCTCCGGGATCGAGCCGCCGGTGAAGCCGACCACCACGAGCCGCCCCTCCTCCTTCAAGGACCGCAGCGAGTCGGTCATGCGGTCGCCGCCGACCGGGTCGATGACCAGGTCCGCGCGGCCCGCCTCGCGCACCTCGTCCTTCCACGGGCCGCCTGAGCGGAAGACCTCGTCGGCGCCGGCGCGGCGCGCGACCTCCTCCTTCTCGTCGTCGGAGACGACCGCGAACGTGCGCGCGCCAAGTCCCTTGGCCACCTGTAGCGTCGCGGTGCCGACGCCACCCGCGGCGCCGTGGACGAGCACGGTCTCGCCCTCCTGCAGCCGGCCGCGCGTGACCAGCGAGAAGTAGGCCGTGTGGTAGTTGAGGATCAGCCCGGCGCCCTGGGCCGCGTCGAGCTCGTCGGCGAGCGGGAAGGTGAGGAACTCGGGCGCGGCGGCGACCTCCGCGAACCCGCCGAGCATGGACATCGCCGCGACCCGGTCGCCCGGCCGGAGATGGCTCCCCTCCGGGGCGCTGCGGACCGTGCCGGCCACCTCGGCGCCGGGGATGAACGGCAGGTCGGGCTTGAGCTGGTACTCGCCGCGGCTCTGCAGGACCTCCGGGAACGACACCCCCGCGGCGTCGACGTCGATCACCACGACCCGGCCGTCGCCGGCCAGCGGATGCACCGCCTCGGGCTCCGGAACGTCGACCAGCTTCAGCCCCTGCGGCCCCGTCAGCTCGCTGATCTGCACCGCCCGCATCGGCGGCACCCTACGCGGTGACCGGCGTCCGCGACTTCCTCGAGCAAGCGCGTCCGCGCGGCCGTGGCCGAGCCGGCGCCCGTCGAGTCCTGACTCGAAGCACCCGCGCGCGGGCATCCTCGGAGCGAGGATGGTGCGCTCGATCGTCCTGCTCCTGACGCTGGCGATCGCCGGATGCGGTAGCTCGCAGCCGGTGACGCTGAAGGTCACGGCGCCGTCAGCACTCGCCGACGCGCCCGCCGAGGTCACCGTGCGGGGGCTCGACGGCCGCGCCACGCTGCACGCGAACTGGCGCGCCTTCGGCGGCCACGAGTGGTCTTCGAGCATCCCGCTGGACGGCGCGACGACGCTGCGCGGGATCGACGGCATGAAGTTCCTGTGGGCCATGCGCCCGGCCGGCGCGGCGTTCAAGCACCCGTACTTCGGCGTGCCGGTCGAGGGGCCGAGCAGCGCGGCCCTCAGCGTCAGCGTGGGCGGGAAGACGGTGGCGCGCGCGACGCTCTCGCGCCGCATCACGCCGTCGTCCGTGCGCGTGCGCGAGCTGACCAAGAAGCGAGACGGCGTCGTCGGCCTGCTCTTCACCCCGAAGACCCGGACCCGGCGCCCGGCCGCGGTGCTGTTCGGTGGCTCCGAGGGCGGCAACTCGATGTTCGACGCCGCCGGGCTGCTCGCCGCACACGGCTACCCCACCCTCTCGCTCACCTACTTCGGCCGGCCCACCCTGCCGAAGGAGCTCGTGAACATCCCGCTCGAGTACTTCGCGCGCGCCGTCCGCGTGCTGCGGCGCTCGCCCGGCGTTGACCCCGAGCGCATCGCGGTGATGGGCACGTCGCGCGGCGGCGAGGCCGCGCTGCTGCTCGCTTCGACCTTCCCGCACCTCATCCACGGCGCGATCGGGCTCGTCCCGAGCGCCACCGTCTACCCCGCGCCGGCCGCAGAGCTGCGCGCGTGGACGCTGCACGGCCGGCCCGTCCCGCTCCAGCGGATCCGCGTCGAGCGGATCGCCGGCCCGGTGCTGACGGTGGGCGCCGGCGACGACCGGGTGTGGGCCTCCCGCGCGAGCGTCGAGTCGATCGAACACCGGCTCACCGCCCGCCACTTCCGCTACCGGCACCACGGGCTCATCTACGAGCGTGCCGGCCACCTGGTCGGCACCGCCGTGCCGTACCTCCCGACGCCGACGACCCTGCTCGGCTCCGGCGGCACCCCGCGCGCCGACGCTGCCGCCCAGGCGGACCTGTGGCGGCACATCCTCGGCTTCTTCGCCGGGCAGGATCGGCGCCGCCGCGGCTGAATCCCGAGGGTGGTGGCAAGCGCCTTCACCGAGCTGGAGATCGACCGGGCCGGTCAGGACCGCGGGCTGTGGGCCCGGCGGGCCGTGATCACGCTGTTCTGCGTCATCGCGGTGCTCGCGCTCGCCGACCGCTTCGGCCAGCATCCGACCGAGTCGCACGCCGCGGCCCCGGCCGCGCGCATGACGCTGACGGCACCGGAGACCGTGCGCGGGGGCCTGTTCTTCCAGTCGAAGGTCGAGATCCACGCGCTGCGCGAGATCACGTCGCCCCACCTCGTGCTCGACGACGGCTGGGTCGAGGGCATGCAGGTGAACTCGATCGAGCCCAACCCGGCGAGCGAGCTGAGCCGCGACGGCCGCGTCGTGCTCACCTACGACAAGCTCGCTCCCGGCGACGACCTACGGATCTGGCTGCAGTTCGAGGTCAACCCGACCAACGTGGGCCGCCGCCCCTACGGCATCGAGCTCGACGACGCGGCGGCTCGCCTGGTCCGCCTCTCCCCCACGATCCGGATCCTCCCCTGATGGATCTCGTCCTGCGCTCGATCGTCGTGTTCTGCCTGATGGTCGTGATCACGCGCGCCGTCGGGCGGCGGGAGCTGAGCTCGATGGAGCCCTTCGATCTGATCCTGCTCGTGGTGATGGGCGACCTGATCCAGCAAGGCGTAACGCAGAGCGACTACTCGCTGACCGGCTCGACGATCGTGATCGTCACGATGGCGGCGCTCACGGTCGGGACCGCCTATCTCAGCTATCGCTTCCGGCGGCTCCGGCCGCTGCTGGAGGGCGAGCCGGTCGTGCTCGTGGCCGGCGGCCGCCTCATCGAGAGCAACCTCCGGCGCCAGCGCATGACCGTCGAGGAGCTGCTGGCCGAGGCGCGGCAGCAGTCGATCGGCGGCCTCGACGCGGTCGAGTACGCGGTGCTGGAGACCAACGGGCGGGTCTCGTTCCTGAAGCGATGAGCGCGGGGCCCGGGCGGCGCCGGGCCCCGCGTCGCTTCAAGCCTCGAGGCCGGCGTCGAGCAGCTGCTCGGCGCCCTTGGCCAGCGCGTCGCGCGCCGGGCCCTCCTGCATGCGCGAGGCGACCTGGGCCAGGCTGAGCGCGCCGACGACCCGCGAGGCCCCGATGTCCCAGTCCGGGTGCGGCTCGGGCTCGGGCGGCCACGGGAACGGGAACGGGTAGGGCCACGGGAACGGGCGCGGCTTGGTGCCGCACCAGTCGTCGATCACCTCGGAGACGAGGCGGGCGGGCTCGCCGCCCGCCGCCTCGGCGTAGACGGCGGCGGTCGCGATGTCACGTGCCACCTCCGCGGAGGCGTGCAGCAGCGCGTCCTTGGGCGGGAGCGGCTGAGGGTTGAGCGCGACACGCGCGCCCGGCCCGACGGGACCGTGGGGGAAGATCGCGTCGAAGACGGCGGGGTTGACCCTGCCGAGCACTGCCAGCAGGCGGACGATGTTGGCCACGGATGGCTCCTCGTGTGGGGTTTGCGGACCCCGGTTAGAGCGCCCCTCGGCCGCGGTGATACCCGAGCGCTTCCGCGACGGGGGCGCCGGAATAGATTCCCTCCCATGACCATCCTCGTCACCGGCGCGGCCGGTCAGCTCGGCCGCCGCGTCACCGAGCTGCTCCTCGGCGAGCACGGCGTCGCCGCCGCCGACCTCATCCTCGTCACCCGCTCCCCGGATGCGCTCGCCCCGCTCGCCGAGCAGGGCGCGCAGGTCCGCCAAGGCGACTTCGGGGAGCCGGGCTCGCACCCCACCGCCTTCGAGGGCGCGGACAAGGCGCTGATCGTCAGCACCGACCGCGTCGGCACGCGCGTGCCCGGCCACACGGCGGCGGTCGACGCCGCGGTCGCGGCGGGCGCGCGGTCGATCGCCTACACGTCCGGGATCAACCCGTCCGACTCGAACCCGATCGGCGTGATGTGGGAGCACCGGCAGACCGAGGACCACCTGCGCGCGACCGCGCCCGGCTGGACGCTGCTGCGCAACAACGTCTATACCGAGATGCTGGCCGGCGCCGCCCAGGCCGCGCTCGCCTCGGGCTCGCACGTCACCAACGACGGCGACGGGCGCGTCGGCTACGTCTCCCGCGAGGACTGCGCGGCGGCGGCGGCGGCCGTGCTCGCCACCGACGGCCACGACGGGAAGATCTACGACATCACCGGCCCGGAGTCGCTGACCGCGGCGGACGTCGCGGCGCTGTTCGCGGAGCTCGGCGGCCGGCCGGTCGAGGTCGTGCACGTCGACGACGCGGCGTACACCGCCGGGCTCGTCGAGCACGCCGGGCTCCCGCAGGAGGTCGCCGCGGTCTACGCGTCGTTCGGGACCGGTACCCGCCGCGGATACAGCGCCCCGGTGAGCGACACCGTCGAGCGGCTCACCGGCCGGCCGCCGCGGTCCGCGCGCGACGTGCTCGCGGCGGTCCTCCAGCGATAACCGCTCAGCCGCCGAGGCCGGCGCCCGAGCCGAACTCCAACAGCTTCTGCGCGGCCTTCCGGTTGGTCATGCCCCCGCCGGGGGTGATGACGGTGACCGGCAGACCGAGGCTCTCGACGCGGCTGATGAGGTCGCGCCGGAGCCACTTCGACGTCTTGCGCGGCAGCGTCGAGACGATGATCTCGTCGTAGCCGCCGTCGCGCACCGCGTCCTGCACCGACGCGAACGGGTCCGGCCCGCCGACCAGCCCCTGCACCGCCCCGCCGGCCTTCTTCCGCAACAGCGGCAGCGCCGACTCCAGCGTCCAGTCGGCCGCCTTGCGGTCGCGGACGTCGGGGATCAGGAGCGCGAACTCGCACGGGCCGCCGTCACGGCGGCGCCTGATCTCGTCCAGCAGCTGCGGCGCGGCCGCCGTCCGGTTGGCAACGACGAGGATGCGTGTCATCTCAGCCTTTCCCCAGCGCGACCTGGAGGTCGCCGCCGGTGCTCATGGTCCACACCTGCTTGCCGACCGTCACGACGCTCGCGGCGCCGAACTCGGGCAGCGTGAGCGAGCCCGTGACGTGGCCGGTCCGCGCGTCGATGCGCCAGAGCCGGTCGCGCGGGGTCGCGCGGTCGGTTGCCTGAACCCACATCGTCGTACCGTCGAGGACGCCGTTGTTGACCGACTGTGCGCGAAGGTCGCGGGTCCAGCGCGGGCGCCCGGTGGCCGCGTCGACGGCCGTGACGCCGGAGTCGCCGGCCACGAAGACGGTGCCGCCGGCGACGCCCATAAGCCAGCCGCCGAACGACGCGCGCACCGCCGAGAGCCTCTTCCCCGTGCGCGCGTCGACGCGCAGGAGCCGGCCGTCGCCGCGCGTGAGGTAGAGGACCCGTCCGTCCGAGACGGCTCCGAGCGCCTTGAAGCCCGAAGGCGAGGTCGGCACCGTGCGCGTGACCGCGTTCCGGCGCAGGTCGACGCGCAGCAGCGCCTGCGGGTATGCCATCCACACGACGCCCGCGCCGTCGAGCACCATGCCCGGCGCGTCGCCTCCGGACGGGATCGACGCGACGACGCGGTTGGTCGCCGGATCGATGCGCAGCAGCCGGTCGCGACCGAGCGCCCAGACCGAGCCGGCGGCGGCATTGATCCACGCGGCCCCGCCGAGCGGGATGCGCGCCTCGACGGCACGCGTACGGGGATCGAGGCGGAGCACCCGCCCGGAGGCGATGTCCGCGACCCAGACGGAGCCGAACACTGACGCCATCGAACCGCCCTGGCTCACGAGCGCGGTGTTGGCGATCAGCCGCGGCGGGGCCTGCGCCGGAACGCTGTCGTCGGATCGCAGCGCCGCCGCGGCGACCACGATCGCGATCGCGACCACGCCGAGCGCCGCCAGCGCCGGCGCCAGCAGCTGCCGCCGCGCGATCCGCCACGGCCGCGCCCGCCGCTCGCCCGCCGTCCGCAGCTCGAGCTCGAGCCTGTCCACGAAGTCCTGCCTCATCGCCGTCTCCCCATCCGCTCGCGCGCCGCCGCCAGCCCGCGGCTGACGCGCTTGCGCACCGCCGCCTGCGAGACGTGCTGCCGCTCGGCGATCTCGCCGTAGCTCTGCTCGTCGACCACGTGCGCGCTGATCGCCTCGCGTTGGACGGGATCGAGCGTCTCCAGCCACGCGAGCACGCCGGGGTCGTCGCCGAGCGCGTCGATACGGGCGATGTCCCTGTCGTCGAGCTCGATCCGCTCCATGCCCAGGCGGCGCTGAGCGCGGCGCTCCGCCCGGCCTCGGCGCTGGACGTCGACCAGCTTGTTCATGCCGATCGCGAACAACCAGCTGGCGGCCGAGCCCAGCTCCGGCTTGTACTTCGCCCGGGCGGCCAGCGCGGCCGCGAACGTCTCCGCCGTCAGGTCCGCGGCGAGCTCGGCGTCGCGCGTTCGGCGGGAGAAGAAGCCGAGCATCGCGTCCACGTGACGTCGGTAGAACAGGGCGAACGACTCGACGTCGTGACCTGCGAGAAGCTCGTCGTCGCAGACATCCGTGACGGTCATCTACTCGCCTACTACGAAGGAGGCGCTGACTTGTGACCGACCCTACTCCGGTGGGTAGTTCCGCGCCACGTCCGCTTCGATCGTCAGTAAGGTGCCCGCCTTCCCGCCGGGCCCCTCTGACAAGGACACCTCGCCATGACCCGCCGCTTCCAGCCCCAGGACCCGCTCGTGCTCGTGCTGCTCGGCCCGCCCGGCGTGGGCAAGGGCACGCAGGGGCGCCTGCTCGCGGAGGCCGAGGGGATCCCGCTGCTGTCGACCGGCGACATCCTGCGCGGAGCGGTCAGAGAAGGGACGCCGCTGGGGCGTCAGGCCCAGGACTTCATGCGCGCCGGCGAGCTCGTGCCGGACCAGCTGATCGACGACATGATGGCCGACCGCCTGACCCAGAGCGACGCGGCGCGCGGCTTCATCCTCGACGGCTACCCGCGCACGGTCGCGCAGGTCCGGGCGCTCGACGTCGCCCTCGAGACGGCCGAGCGGCCACTCAGCCTCGCGGTGCTGTTCGAGGTCGCCGACGAGGAGGTCGTGCGGCGGCTCGCGGGCCGCCGCAGCTGCCAGGGCTGCGGCCGCGCCTACCACGTCGAGTTCGACCCGCCGCGCGAAAACGACCGCTGCGACACCGACGGCGAGCCGCTGATCCGCCGCGACGACGACCGCCCGGAGACGATCCTCCACCGCCTCGACGTCTACCGCCGCGAGACCGAGCCGGTCGCCACCTGCTTCCGCGACCGCGACCAGCTCGCCGCGATCGATGCGCTCGGCGAGCCGGGCGCCATCCACGAGCGCCTGCGCGAGGCCCTCACCCCGGCTCGGCTCGACGTTCGCGCCGCCTGAAGTCGACGCCCCTACCCAGCCGCCGTTGACGTTGGCCGGCGCTCCCAGAGGAGCTGCTTCTCCGCGAGCGTGAGCAGGCGCCAGCGGTCCTCGCCCGGCTCCCAGACCGAGACGTTGACGTCGACGCTGCTGCGCTGCCCGGCCAGCAGCGCGAGCGTGGCTCGTGCGTCGAGGTCGTCGCCGAGGGTCCGGCGGCTGACGACGTCGGAGACCCGGAAGCGCCGCGGGGCGCGCTCGACAGGCGCGGGCGCGGGCTTGTGCCGGCGCGCGGTCGGCGGGAGGAAGTGCTCCTTGGGCTGCGGCGTCTTGAGCGTGCTCTCGAGCGGCACCATCTGCGCGCCGGTGCCCTTCGTTTCGGTATCGAGAACCCAGACCTTGCCGTGCATCTACTTACCTTAGGTTAGCGCTGGCCGGCGGCCGATCGTGACACGATCAGGTGTATGGACCTCACGCTGGAAGAGAAGGCTTCGCTGTGCCTCGGGTCGGACTTCTGGCACACCGCGCCGGTGCCCCGCGCCGGCATCCGGGCCATCACGGTCTCCGACGGCCCGCACGGCCTGCGCAAGCAGCCCGACGAGGGTGACCACGTCGGCATCTCCGGCAGCCTGCCCGCCACCTGCTTCCCGACCGCGTGCGCGCTCGGCTCGTCGTTCGACCCCGAGCTCGTGCGGCGGGTCGGGGCGGCGGTCGGCGAGGAGGCGCGCGCGCAGGGCGTCGACGTGGTCCTCGGCCCTGGCATCAACATCAAGCGCTCCCCCCTGTGCGGGCGCAACTTCGAGTACCTCTCCGAGGACCCGCTCGTCTCCGGCGTGCTCGGCGCGGCGCTCGTCGATGGCCTGCAGAGCCAGGGCGTCGGCGCGTCGGTCAAGCACTACGCGGCCAACAACCAGGAGACCGACCGGCTGCGCGTCTCGGCCGACGTCGACGAGCGCGCGCTGCGCGAGATCTACCTCCCCGGCTTCGAGCGCGTCGTCAAGGAGGCGCGGCCGTGGACGGTCATGTGCGCTTACAACAAGGTCAACGGCACGTACGCGTCGGAGCACCACTGGCTGCTGACGGAGGTGCTGCGCGACGAGTGGGGCTTCGACGGGCTCGTGGTGTCCGACTGGGGCGCGGTCCACGACCGCGTCGCGGCGGTCGCCGCCGGGCTCGACCTCGAGATGCCGCCCAACCTCGGCGTCAGCGAGGCCGCGATCGTCGCCGCCGTGCGCGCCGGCGAGCTCGACGAGGCCGTGCTCGACCAGGCGGTCGCGCGCGTGCTCCAGCTCGTCGACCGGGCACCCACCGACAAGGGCCCCGATTTCGACGCCGACGCCCACCACGCGCTCGCCCGCGCCATCGCCACGGAGTGCGCGGTGCTGCTCAAGAACCACGACGCGCTGCTCCCTCTCCAGCCCACGGCCGGCGACACGATCGCCGTCATCGGCGAGTTCGCCCGCACCCCGCGCTACCAGGGCGCCGGCAGCTCACAGGTCAACCCGACCCGCGTCGACGTCGCGCTCGACGAGCTGCGCGCGGCGGTGCCGGAGGGCGTCGAGGTCGCCTTCGCCGCCGGCGGGGACGAGGCCGTCGCGCTCGCGACCCGCGCGACCACCGTCGTCGCCTTCCTCGGCCTCCCCGCCGCCGACGAGTCCGAGGGTTTCGACCGCACCCACATGGACCTGCCCGCCGACCAGCGCGCGCTGATCCCGCAGCTCGCCGCGGCGAACCCGCGGCTCGTCGTCGTGCTCGCCAACGGCTCGGCCGTGCGGCTCTCCGACTGGGAGCTGCACGCCGGCGCCATCCTCGAGTGCTGGCTCTCCGGGCAGGCCGCCGGTGGCGCCGCCGCCGACCTCCTGCTCGGCACGGCCAACCCGTCGGGCCGGCTGGCGGAGACGCTGCCGCTGCGGCTCGAGGACAACCCCTCGCATCTCAGCTTCCCGGGCGAGGCCGGCCACTCGCTCTACGGCGAGGGCGTCTTCGTCGGCTACCGCGGCTACGACGCCATGGCGCGCGACGTCAGCTACGAGTTCGGCCACGGCCTCTCCTACACACAGTTCGACTACGACGACCTGCAGGCGACCGCCGACGGCGACAGCGTCGAGGTCACCTGCCGCGTCACCAACACCGGCGAGCGCCGCGGCAAGGAGGTCGCCCAGCTCTACGTCGGCGATCCCGCCGCGGCCGTCCTGCGCCCACCGCGCGAGCTCAAGGGCTTCACCAAGGTCGACCTCGGGCCCGGCGAGAGCACGACGGTCACCTTCCAGCTCGGCGCCCGCGACCTCTCCTACTGGAACGGCGGCTGGGTGCTCGAGCCCGGCGAGTTCACGCTCGCCGTCGGCGCCTCCTCGCGCGACCTGCGCCTGACGACCACGGTCGAGATCGACGGCCCACCCCTGCGCGTCCCGCTGAACGACATGGCCACGCTCGAGGAGTGGCTCGCCGACCCCGAGGGCGGCCCGCTCCTGCGCGAGGCGGTCGGCACCGACGCCGACGGCCGCCCGAACGGCATCCTCGGCAACGAGGAGCTGCTCCCCGTCATCGGCAACATGCCGATCAGCACGCTCGCCGCCTTCCCGGGCCTGGGGCTCGACCACGAGCTGGTCGGCCGCCTCCTGCAACGCCTATGAGCGAGCTCGACGATGCCATCGCGGGCATGCGCATCCGCGCGCCGAGCGAGCGCAACCGCAGCCTGACGCGCCTGCTCGCCGCCGCCAACGCGAACCTGAAGCTGAAGGCCTACTGGCACGCCCAGCAGGTGACCGCCCAGCGGCTCGGCATGAGCGACCACTCGTGGGTCCACCTCCAGATCGTGCTCAACAGCGCGCTGCGGATCTACCGGCTGCTGCGCCGCGCCGGCGTGGAGTCGACGATCGAGCGCGACTACGGCATGAAGCCCAACGACGCCGAGGTGGTGATCGCCGGCGGCTGCCTGCTGCACGACCTCGGCATGGCCATCCACCGTGTCGACCACGAGTCGTTCAGCCTCTTCCTCGCCGCCGACCTGCTCGACGACCTGCTCGCCGACGTCTACGAGGAGCCGCAGCGGACGATCGTGTCCGCCGAGGTGCTGCACGCGATCATCGGCCACCGCAAGGGCGGCCGGCCGCTCACGCTCGAGGCGGGCGTGCTGCGCGTCGCCGACGCGCTCGACATGGAGCACGGCCGCTCACGCGTGTCGCTGGAGACGCACCTGCCGAACATCCACTCGCTGTCGGCGGCGGCGATCGACGAGGTCCGCATCGTCCCCGGCGAGGAGCGCACGATCCGCATCGAGGTCGAGATGAACAACTCGGCCGGCGTCTTCCAGGTCGACGACCTGCTCGCCGCCAAGCTGCGCGGCTCCGGCCTCGAGGAGCACATCGAGGTGATCGCCAGCATCGAGGCCGAGCACGAGAAGCGCCTGCTGACCGTCTACCGGATCTGAGCGGCCATCCGGACCGGCGAGTTCGACGCGCCGTAGCCGTCATAGCCGCCGCGGCGCTCGAGCACCTCGAAGAACAGGCTCGGGCTCGCCATCGCCGTGTAGAAGTGCAGCAGCTCGCCGCGCCCGCCCGCCTCGTAGAGGACGCCGAGCTCGCGCATCCGCTCGATCGCGTCCGGGGCGAGCTCCGTGCGCGCCACGAGGTCGTCGTAGTAGTTGCCGGGGATCGTGAGCAACGGCACGCCGCGCTCGCGCATCGCTTCCGCGGCGGCGAACACGTCGCGCGTCGCGAATGCCACGTGCTGGAGCTCAGCGCTCGCGCCGCCGACGACCGGGACGCTGAGCGCGAAGCGCACGCTGCCGTCGGCGTTGCGCGCGGCGCGGCTGCGCACGAGCCCGTCGGGCGCGGCGAGCTCGGCGCCCGCCTCGAGCTCGAGCCCGAGCACGGAGCGGTAGAAGAGGGCCGCCTCGTCGAAGAAGTCGAACGGCTGCGAGAGCGCGACGTGGTCGATGCCGGTGAGCTCGTCGCCGGCGCCCGGCGCGCCGGCCGTCATGAAGTCGCGCGCCCAGTCGTCGGTGCCACAGAAGAACAGGGCGGTGCCGTCGGGGGCGGCGACCGAGGTGAGGTCGGCCTCGCCGGGCGCGCGGTCGCGCGGCAGGCTGGGCGCGAGCAGCGCCTCGGCCCGGTCCGCCGAGCGGATCGGGTCGGCACTCTCGACCGCGATGGCGGCGATCCGCGGTTCCTCGGCTGGAGGCTCGTGGTTGACGAGCACGCGCGTCTCGCCGTGGCGCCACAGCTGCACCGGCTTGGAGCGGTGCTGGCCGGCGTGGCGGAAGCCCATTGCGATCAGCAGCCGCTCGAGCCCGGCCGCCCGCTCCGGCGCGACCGCCAGCTCGGCGAACGCGTAGCCGCGCAGCGCGGCGGCCGGCGGCAGCTCGTCCTCGAGCAGCAGCAGCGAGCGCATCGCGTCGACCGCCATCCGCCCCGGGTCGGCCTGGCGGAAGACGTCGTTGAAGACCTCGAGCGAGAGCGGGCCGTCGTAGCCCGCCGCCAGCACGTGGCCGAGGAAGCCCGCGAGGTCGAAGCCGCCCTGGCCCGGGAAGCAGCGGTAGTGGCGGCTCCACTGGAGCACGTCCATCACCAGCTCCGGCGCGTCGGCGAGCTGGAGGAAGAAGATCTTCTCGGCCGGGATGGCGCGGATGCCGCTCGGATCGCCGCCGCGCGAGAAGATGTGGAACGAGTCCAGGCAGGTGCCGAGGTTGGGGTGGTCGCCGGCCTCGGCGATCCGCCATGCGTGGTCGTAGTCGCGCACGTGGCGCCCCCACGCGAGCGCCTCGTAGGCGATCCGGATCCCGCGCTCCGAGGCGCGCTCCGCCAGCTCGCGCAGCTGCGCGGCGGCGAGCGCGTCGTCGTCGATCGCGTGCGGCGAGACGTTGGAGCAGACCAGCACCGTGTCGGCGCCGAGCGCCTCCATGACCGCGAACTTCGCCTCGGCGCGGCGCAGGTTGGCCGCGAAGCGCTCGTCCGGCACCGCCTCGAAGTCGCGCAGCGGCTGGTAGAGCGCGATCTCCAGCCCGAGCGCCTCGCAGCGCGCGCGCACCTCCGCCGGCGTGTGCGGCGAGGCGATCAGGTCCGGCTCGAACAGCTCGACCGCGTCGAAGCCCGCCGCCGCTGCGGCCGCCAGCTTCTCCTCGAGCGTGCCGCTCAGGCAGACAGTGGCGATCGAGCGGCGCACAGCTCGTCGACGTGGGCCAGCATGCGGTCGCGGTCGGGTCGCGCGCCCGTGAACAGCTCGAGCGAGCCCGCCGCCTGCAGCGCGACCATCGCGCCGCCGTCGAGCGTGCGGCAGCCGCGCTCCTCGGCGTCCTGGAGCAGCTGCGTGCGCAGCGGCATGTAGACGACCTCGGCGACCCAGTGGCGCGGGTCGAGCAGCTCAGGCGGCACCGCGCTCCCGGGATGCGAGTCCATCCCGGTCGGGGTCGCGTGGATGAGCCCGCCGGCCTCGGCCAGCGCGCCCAGGTCGGCGACCTCCGCCCGCGACCCGAGGGCCTCGGCGAGCCTCGCCGCGCGGTCGTCCTCGACGTCGACCACGCTCAGCCGCTCCGCCCCGAGCACGAGGATCGCGTGGCCGACCGCGGCGCCCGCCCCGCCCGCGCCCAGCAGCACGACGTGCTCGGTGCGCGCGCCCGGCAGGCGGCGCTCGAACGCCTCGCGGAAGCCGCTGGCGTCGGTGTTGTGGCCGACCTTGCGGCCGTCGCGCAACACGACCGTGTTGACCGCGCCGAGCGCGGCCGCCTCGGGCGACAGCTCGTCGAGCTCGTCGACCACGAGCTGCTTGCACGGGTGCGTGATGTTGAGCCCGCGGAGGCCGGCGCGCTGGGCCTCCCGCACCATCGCGCCGACGTCACTCGCGGGCCGGTCGAGCTCGTCGAGGTCGAGCCGCCGGTACTCGTAGTCGAAGCCGAGCAGCGCGGCCTCACGCTCGTGCAGCGCGGGGCTGAACGACGTGCCGATGCCGGCCCCGATCAGGCCGACCACCACCGTGTTGTCACCACTCGATCCCACCGGGCCTCCAATGTACGAACCAGTACGTTATCTGCCCATGAGGCCCGCGCCGGAAACGCCGACGTACGATGCCGGGGTGGTCGACAGCACGCTCACCCGCGACGCCGACCGCACCCAGCGCGAGATCCTCGAGGTCGCGACCAAGGAGTTCGCCGAGCAGGGGTTCGCCGGCGCGCGCGTCGACGAGATCGCCGCCCGCACCCGCACCACGAAGCGGATGATCTACTACTACTTCGGCAGCAAGGAGCGGCTGTTCGTGGCCGTCCTGGAGCGTGCCTACGCGGGCATCCGCGCCGCCGAGCAGACGATCGAGGTCGACCACCTCGAGCCCGTCGCGGCCATCCGCCGGCTCGCCGAGCTGACCTTCGACCACCACGAGTCGCACCCCGAGTTCATCCGCCTGGTCAGCATCGAGAACATCCACCGCGCCGAGCACATCGCCGGCCGCGAGGACTTCGCGGGCGAGAACAGCCGGGCGATCGAGCTGATCGAGGCGATCCTCGAGCGCGGCCGCGCCGACGGCAGCTTCACGCGCGACATCGACGCCGTCGACCTCCACATGATGATCAGCGCGTTCTGCGTCTTCCGAGTCGCCAACCGCCACACGTTCGGCGCGATCTTCGGCCGCGACCTGGCCGATCCCGGGCTCCGCGAGCGCTACCGGCAGATGCTCGGGGACATGGTCGTGGCGTATCTCAACCCTCAACCTTCCTGAAGGGGTCTGACCCCTTCAAGCCGTTTACGCGTCGCCTCCGACGGACATAACGTACTAGTCCGTACATTACGTCGGCTGGGAGGAGACGACGCTGTGAATACGACGGCGCAGGGGCAGAACGGGCACGACGCAGGGAAGACGCCCGGCAAGGCGGCGCTCGCCAGCTGGATCGGCAGCGTCCTCGAGTACTACGACTTCTTCATCTACGGGACCGCCGCCGCGCTTGTCTTCGGCAAGGTCTTCTTCCCCGAGTCCGACCCCGCCACCGGCACGCTGCTGTCGTTCGCCACCTACGGCGTCGGCTACGTCGCCCGGCCGATCGGGGCGTTCTTCATGGGCCACATCGGGGACAAGTACGGCCGCAAGCGCGTCCTGGTCCTCACCGTCTCGATGATGGGCACGGCGACGTTCCTCGTCGGCTGCCTGCCGAGCTACGACTCGATCGGCATCTGGGCGCCGATCCTGCTCGTCTGCCTGCGGCTGCTGCAGGGCTTCTCCGCCTCCGGCGAGCAGTCGGGCGCGAACTCGCTCAGCCTCGAGCACGCCCCCGAGCATCGGCGCGGGTACTTCACCTCCTTCACGCTCGGCGGCACGCAGGCCGGCCTGATCATCGCCACCGCGATCTTCCTGCCGATCGGCGCGATGCCCGAGGACCAGCTGCTCAGCTGGGGCTGGCGGATCCCGTTCTGGCTGAGCGCGATCGTCGTCGTGGCCGCCCTGGTGATCCGGCGCAAGCTGGAGGACGCGCCGGCGTTCCGCGAGGAGGCCGCCGAGGCCGCGACCGAGAAGATCCCGACCGCCGCGCTCTTCCGCGACCACTGGCCCGCCGTGCTGCGCATCGCGCTGGCCGCCCTCGCCTCGACGGTCAGCACCATCTTCGCCGTCTACGCGCTCAACTTCGCCGTCGACACCAAGGGTCTGGACCAGACCACGATGCTGTGGGTCGCGATCGTGACCAACGTCGTCGCGCTGGCCGCCATCCCGGCGTGGGCCACGCTGTCGGACCGGATCGGCCGCAAGCCGGTGTTCATCTTCGGCGCCATCGGCAGCGGCGCGCTGATGTTCGCCTACCTGGGCGCGATCGACAACGGGAGTTACCCGTTGATCTTCGTGGCCGCGGCCTGCATGTCCGGCCTCGTCTACAGCGCCATGAACGGCATCCAGCCGTCGCTCTACGGCGAGATGCTCCCGACCCGCGTGCGCCTGTCGGGCATGGCCATCGGCACCCAGGTCGGTTTCGCGATCGGCGGGTTCGCCCCGACCGCGGCGGCCGCGATCGACGGCGACGGCACCAACTGGGTCCCGGTCGCCGCCTACGTGCTGGTCTCCAGCCTGATCGCCGCCATCGCGGTGATGACCGCGCGCGAGACCTACAACATCCCGCTGCGGGTCATCGACGGGAAGGAGCCGGCGAGCACGGCTGCGGCCGCCGCGCCGCAGCGCGCGCTGAGCGGCTCCGCCGTCTAGTCATCCCGCCCGGGTGAGGCTCCCTCACCCGGGCGGACCCCAGCCTTGCGGCATGACCGCACTGGCCGCCGAGGCGTTTCTCTACGGATTCCCGCTGATCTTCAACCTGCAGGAGGTCGACCACTTCACCTCCACGGGCATGGCGAGCGTCCCCGCCTCGCCGTTCAACACGTTCGGCCACGCGACCAAGCTCGCGGGGCCGGACGACAGGTTCGTGTCGATCAACAACGACACGATCTACTCGCTCGCCTGCGTCGACACGAGCGGCGGCCCAGTGCGCTTCGACGTCCCGGACTCCGGCGGCCGCTACTACGTCATGCAGTTCGTCGACGCGTGGACCAACAACTTCGCCTACGTCGGTCACCGCGCCACGGGCACCGGGGCGGGATCGTTCCTGCTCGTGCCGCCGGACTGGGACGGCGAGGCGCCCGGCGACGCCACCGTGATCCGCTTCCCGACCGCGGTCGCCGCGATCGTCGGCCGCTGGGCGGTCGCGGGCGAGGACGACCTGTCCGCGGTCCGGGCGCTCCAGGACGGCCTGGCGCTCACGCCGGCCGGCGCGGCGGCCGGCCTGCCCGAGCCCGACCCGGCCGTCGGCGATGAGCTGCGCTTCTTCGAGCAGCTGCGGGTGTGGATGCGGGCGTACCCGCCCGCCGAGCGCGATCGTGCCCACCAGCAGCGCTTCGAGCCGCTCGGCCTGCTCGCCGCCGACTCGCCCTACATCGACCCCGACCCGGAGCTCGCCGCCGCGCTGCGCGACGGCCAGGCGGCCGGCCGCGAACAGCTCGAGGCCGCGCTCACCCAGAGCGGCGGATCGAAGCAGAACGGCTGGAATCTGACCTACCACGCGTTCGACTACAACCTCGACTTCTTCGAGGTCGGCGCGCTCGACGACGAGCGCTGGAAGCTCCCCGACGGTCCGGCCCGCTACCTGGAGCGAGCGGCCGCGGCGCGCGGCGGCCTGTGGGGCAACCACGCCTACGAGGCCGCGTACGCGATGGTCTACGTCGACGGCGACGGCGAGCCGCTCGACGGGTCGAACCGCTACGAGCTGCGCTTCGCCAGCCCGCCGCCGTGCGAGGCGTTCTGGTCGGTGACGATGTACGACACCCCCGGCTTCTTCCTCGTCGACAACCCGATCGACCGCTACTCGATCGGCGACCGGACGCCGGGGCTGGAGTACGCCGAGGACGGCTCGCTGACGATCGTCATCCAGCGTGACGAGCCGGCCGCGACGGCCAACTGGCTGCCGGCCCCGGCCAGCGTCTTCCGGCCGATACTGCGCATGTACGAGCCCGCCGAGGCCGTCTTCGACGGCGGTTACGAGCTGCCGCCGCTCACCCGCCGCTGACGCAGCGGAAGCCGACGTGGCTCATGCCCGTGTCGACCATCTGCGGGCGCCGCGCCGCGGGCCGGTAGCGCAGGCAGTAGCTGTCGGCGCACAGGAACGAGCCGCCCTTCACCACCTTGCGGGGGACCTTGAACTGCGGCTGCGCCGGGTCGAGCTTCGGCGAGTACCAGTCGGTCGTCCACTCCCAGACGTTGCCGGCCATGTCGAACAACCCGTGGCCGTTGGGCACGAAGGAGCCGACCGGCGCGGTCGTCCCGTAGCCGGGCTCGGCCCGCCACGGGAAGTCGCCGTGCCAGTAGTTGGCGAGCCGCTCGCCCTCCGCCTCGGGCTCGTCGCCCCACGCGTAGGCGGCGCCGTCGAGCCCGCCGCGGGCGGCGAGCTCCCACTGCGCCTCGGTCGGCAGCGTCTTGCCCGCCCAGTCGGCGAAGGCGGCGGCGTCCTCGTAGGCGATGTGGACGACGGGATGGTCGAGCCGCCCTCCGAGCGCCGAGCCCGGACCCTCGGGGTGGCGCCAGGACGCGCCCGGCGTCCACCGCCACCACTGGCTGATGTGGCGCAGGTCGACCGGCTCGCGCGTGCCCGTGAACACGAGCGAGCCCGGCACGAGGTTCTCGGGCGGCGCGCCCGGGAACGCGGCGGGGTCGGGCCGCCGCTCGGCGACCGTCACGTAGTCGGCCTGACGCGCGAAGCGCGCGAACTCGCGGTTCGTGACCTGGTGGCGGTCGATGTGGAAGCCGTCGAGCGTCACCTCGCGCGCGGGCGCCTCCTCGGGATAGTGGTCGTCGGACCCCATCCGGAACGTGGCGCCCGGGATCCAGACCGGCTCGCTCATCCGGCGAAGATACGGCTCCAGTCGTCGCGCATGCTCACGACCGTCCAGCTCAGGCGGTTCGCGGTGTCGACGATCGACTCCGCGTCGGGGTTCGTCACGGAGGCGCCCGCGTAGGCGTACTCGCGCTCCCCGTCGTCGTGGTCGACGACCAGGCACAGCGACGGGTGGTCGCCCGTGTGCGCGTACTCGAGCATCTCCGTGTCGCCGGCGCTGTTGCCGGCGGCGAAGATCGGCCGGACGCCGATGTGGGCCTGGATGTTGACCGCCTTCGGCGGGCCTTCGTTGGGCGAGCCGAGCATCGCCGCCTGGCGCACCAGCACGATGCGCCCGTCGCGGCGCTCGAAGCTGACCTGCACGGCCGAGCCGACGACGTCGTCGGGCGTCACGCCGTAGAGCTCCTCGCCGATCGCGCGGACGAACTCGACGCCGCCGCCGGTGACGATGAAGACGCGGAACCCGCGCTCGCGCAGCAGCTCGAGCAGCTCGACCATCGGCGCGTACGTCAGCTCCCGGAACGGCACGCCGAACCGCGGGTGCTTCGCCGCGGCGAACCAGGCCGCGGCGTCGCGCGTGAACTCCTCCGTCGTCCGCCCCGCGTCGAGCTGGAGCAGGACGCCGGCGATCGCCTCGAGGCCGTACTGCTGCGCGCCGGCGATGTCGCCCGCGAGCAGCGCCTTGACGACCGGCTGCTCACCCAGCTCTGGTCGCGCCGCCACCGCCTCGCCCAGGCGGGCGAGCACGAACAGCGCCTGGAAGTACGTCGGCTTCTCGCACCACAGCGTGCCGTCGTTGTCGAGCACGGCGACGCGCTCGGCGGGCGGCACGTAGTCCGCGCCGCCCTCCTCGCTCACGCGGTCGACGAACTCGAGGATCGCCGTCCGCGCGGCCCCGTCGTTCCAGGACGCGAGCATCAGTGGCCCGAGGTGATGACGCTCTCGAGCTTGGCCACCACCTGGTCGATCGTGAAGCTCGCGGCCTCCTGGCGCGGCGGGAACTCGACGAACGTCTGGAGGAACTGCGCGGTGACGAACGTGGCGGCCAGGATGAGGTAGTCGGATTCGAGCAGCCAGTCGTAGTACGTGTTCGAGGTCACGTCGGCGCGCTCGAACGGGTCGGTCCGCAGGTTGAAGAGCTTGGGCACGCGCAGGGTCACGAACGGCTCGGCCCAGATCTGCAGCGTGCCCTGCACCCGCTGCTCCATGAAGACGACCTTCCAGTTGTCGAAGCGGAGCGCGAGCACGTCGCCGTCGTCGGAGAAGTAGATGAGGCCCTTGCGCGGCGACTTGTCGACCTCGCCGGTCAGGTACGGCACCAGGTCGTAGCCGTCGATGTGGACCTTGTAGGTGGTGTCGCCGATCGTGTGACCGGCCTTGAGCTTCTCGACGATGTCCGGCTCGCCGGCGGCGGCGAGGAACGTCGGCAGCCAGTCGTGGTGCTGGACGATCTCGTTCGAGACCACGCCCGGGGCGATCTTGCCGGGCCAGCGGATCATCTCCGGGACGCGGAAGGCGCCCTCCCAGTTCGTGTTCTTCTCGCTGCGGAACGGCGTCATGCCGCCGTCGGGCCAGGTGTTCATGTGCGGCCCGTTGTCGGTGCTGTAGATCACGATCGTGTTGTCGGCGATCCCGAGCTCGTCGAGCTTGTCCAGCACCGCGCCGACGACCAGGTCGTGGTCGATCATCGTGTCGTGGTAGGTCGACTGCCAGCGGCCCGCCTGCCCGATGCTCTCCGGCTTCGGGTGCGTGCGCAGGTGCATGTGCGTCGTGTTGAACCAGCAGAAGAACGGGGTGTCCGCGGCGGCCTGGCGGTCGAAGAAGTCGAGCGCGTGCTCGAGCACCTCGTCGTCGATGGTCTCCATCCGCTTCTTGGTCAGCGGTCCCGTGTCCTCGATCCGCTGGCGGCCGACGCGGCCGTAGCGCGGGTCCTCGGTGTCGTCGTCGGTGTCGGTGGCCCAGCAGTGCAGGACACCGCGGGGCCGGAAGCGGTCGTTGAAGCCGGGGAAGTCCTCTTCCGGCGGCCAGTTGGCCGTCTCCGGCTCCTCTTCGGCGTTGAGGTGGTACAGGTTGCCGAAGAACTCGTCGAAGCCGTGGACGGTCGGCAGGAACTTGTTGAGGTCGCCGAGGTGGTTCTTGCCGAACTGCCCGGTGGCGTAGCCCAGCGGCTTGAGCAGCTCGGCGATCGTGACGTCCTCGGCCTGCAGGCCCACGTCGGCGCCCGGCATCCCGACCTTGCTGAGGCCGGTCCGGTAGACGCTCTGGCCGGTGATGAACGACGCGCGGCCGGCGGTGCAGCTCTGCTCGCCGTAGGAATCGGTGAAGCGCATCCCCTCGTCGGCGATGCGGTCGATGTTGGGGGTGCGGTAGCCCATCAGGCCGTCGCTGTAGCAACTCAGGTTGGTGATCCCGATGTCGTCGCCCCAGATCACCAGGATGTTCGGTTTGTCAGCCATGGCGCCGCACGCTGCTGCCCGGCGGGGTGAGGGCGCCTCACTCCCGCCGGGTGATCGGGGCTAGCTGGACTGCAGGGTGCAGGCGGACGGGTCGCCGGAGTCGAAGCCCTGCTTCCAGGCCGCCTCGCGCTGCTCGGGCGTGCCGTGGTGACCGGGGCTGTCGGTGCTGAAGTCGCCGACCGCGAGCGCGGCGTCGAGCGCCTCCTGGACGTCGCCGTCCTCGAGCTTGTTCTCGTCCTGGGCGTGCTTGGCCCAGGTGCCGGCGTAGCAGTCGGCCTGGAGCTCGAACGCCATCGTCGGGACCGAGTCGCCGTACTTGTCGAACTCGCCGAGCTCGGCCTGGACCTGGTGGCCGTACTCGTGGGCGACGATGTAGGCGACGGCGAAGTCGCCGACGGCCTGGCCGTAGCCCTGCGAGCTACCGGGGAGCGCCTGGTTGAGCGCGCCGTCGTAGATCTCGGTGGCGAACGCCTGGGAGATGTGGATCGTGTCGTCCTCCGGGCAGTAGGCCGCAGCATCATCGCCGAGCTCGCCGCAGGCGCTCGGGGAGGTCTGCCCCGCGGGGATCCAGTCGTAGCTGACCCGCGGCTCGGGGAGCCCGGAGTCCTTGAACTCCTGCGTCCAGTAGGCATCGACGTCCTTGGTCACGGACGTCAGGTACTGCTCCATGGTCTCGGAGCGGTCGTTGTCCTTGAACGCCTCGGCCTTGCCCGAACCGAGGGAGAGAAAAGCGCCGCCGACCAACAGCAGCAGCAGTGGTGGTGCCGCCAGCAGGCGGAGTTTTCGTGAAGTCATGGACGCTAGGAAGACAGCGCCGGGTAAGAGCTTCCGGAGGAACGTCTAACGATTCCTAAGCGGGTCAATCGAAGCGGGAGGCGGGAGTTCATGAGCACGATCCATTCCGATCGATCGATCGCGGAGTCGCCGCTGTCGAACGGTGACCTCGCGCCGACGGAGGCGGACCGGCGTACCTGGGGCACCTACGACTTCGCCGCACTGTGGGTCGGCCTCTCGATCGTGACCACGACGTACACGCTCGCGTCCGGTCTGATCGCGGCGGGGATGACGTGGTGGCAGGGCCTGCTGACGGTCTCGCTCGGCAACGTGATCGTGCTGATCCCGATGCTGCTCAACGCGCATCCGGGGACGAAGTACGGGATCCCGTTCCCGGTGCTGGTGCGCTCGAGCTTCGGGATCCGCGGCGCCAACGTCGCGGCGATGGCTCGAGCGCTGGTGGCGTGCGGCTGGTTCGGCATCCAGACCTGGATCGCCGCGCTCGCGATCGACGCGCTGATGACCACGCTATGGAGCGGTTGGGCTGACGTCGGCCTCCACAAGGCGTTCGCGTTCGGGTGCTTCTGGCTGATCCAGCTGGGGATCATCCTGCGCGGCATCGAGGGCATCCGCTGGCTCGAGCGCACCGCCGCGCCACTGCTGATCGGCGGCAGCCTCGCGCTGCTGATCTGGGGCTTCGACGCCGGCGGCGGGATCAGCAACGTCTTCACCGAGTCGTCGAAGCTGGTCACCGATCACCAGAGCTTCTGGTCGCTGTTCGCGCCCGGCCTGGCGGCGAACATCGGCTACTGGATCACGCTCTCGCTCAACATCCCCGACTTCACGCGCTACGCGAAGGACCAGAAGTCGCAGATCGCCGGCCAGTCGATCGCGATGCCGCTGACCATGACCGCGTTCTCGTTCCTCGGCATCACGGTCACCGCGGCGACGATCGTGGTCTACGGCGAGGCGATCTGGGACCCGGTCGCGCTCGTCGCGCGGCTGCTTGGCGACCTGCCCGTGCTGCTCGTCCTGGCGATGATCGTGATCGTCATCGCGCAGCTGTCGACGAACATGGCGGCCAACGTCGTCTCGCCGTCCAACGACTTCTCGAACCTCTCGCCGCGCCAGATCTCGTTCCGCGCCGGCGGCGTGATCACCGCGGTGATCGGGATCATCTCGCTGCCGTGGAAGCTGTACGAGGACGTCGGCGCGTACATCTTCACCTGGCTGGTCGGCTACGGCAGCCTGCTGGCGGCCTTCGCGGGCGTGATGATCGTCGACTACTGGATCCTGCGGAAGACGAAGCTCGACGTCCCCGATCTCTACCGGCCTGGCGCCGGTGGGCGCTACTGGTTCACGAACGGGTTCAATGTGCGCGCTCTGCTGGCGGTGGCGATCGGCGTGATCCCGGTCGTCCCCGGCTTCCTGAACGCCGCCACGACGAAGGGCGGCGTGGTGGCGGAGCCGACGTTCCTCGACCAGCTCTACCGCTACGGCGTGTTCGTCGCCTTCGGCCTCGCGGCGGTCTCCTACTTCGCCATGGCCCAGGCTGTCCCGCAGGAATCGACGGCGGCTGCGCTGGCGGAGTGACTAGCCTGTTTGTGAATGGAAGCGGCACCCGAGGGAGCGCAACGCGCGTCCGGACGCATGCGGCTCGGGTTCGTCGTGGCGGGTGCGCTGATCGTGCTCTCGACGGCCGGTGCCACGGTCGGTATCGGGATGATGCAGGTCAAGCACATCGCCAACGACCTGAAGCAGTACGGGCACGTCGAGCAGTTCCAGCGCGGCACGATCACCGCGCCGCCGGCCGGTAAGCCGCAGACGCTGCTGCTGGTCGGCTCCGACCGCCGCTTCGGCGACGCGCGCGGCGACGCGCGGTCGGACACGATGATGCTGGTCCGGCTGGACCCGAAGTCCAACGCCACGACCGTGCTCTCGATCCCGCGCGACCTGCGCGTGACGATCCCGGGCCACGGCGTCGACAAGATCAACGCCGCCTACGGCCTCGGAGGGCTGGACCTGACCACGCGGACGGTGGCGGACCTGCTCAGCACGCCGGAGAAGCGCTTCCGCGTCAACCACGCGATCGCGGTCAGCTTCCGCGGCTTCCGCGACGCGGTCGACGTCATCAACTGCGTCTACGTCGATGTCGACCGGCGCTACTACCACTCGAACCTCGGCGTGCCGATCGGCCAGCGCTACGCGGAGATCGACGTGCAGCCCGGCTACCAGAAGCTGTGCGGCCAGAAGGCGCTCGACTACGTGCGCTTCCGCCACCTCGACAACGACATCGTGCGCGCCGCGCGCCAGCAGGACTTCCTGCGCTCCGCGAGCGCGCAGATGAGCACGGGGCGCCTGATCCGCAACCTCCACCCCCTGGTGCGGGCGTTCGCGAAGGCGACGTCGTCGGACTCGAACCTGCAGACGAGCCGCGGCATCCTGCGCCTGCTGCGGCTGGCGGCTTCGTCCGCGAGCCGCCCGGTGCGCCAGATCAGCTTCCCCCACGAGTTCGTGCACACGGAGGTCGCGGCGCCGGCCACCACCACGGGCGGGTTCGCGCCGGCGCCGACCGGGCTCGGCGACTACGTCACCGCCTCGCCCGAGAAGATCCAGGCGGCGGTTCGCGAGTTCATGCACCCGCGGGCAGCCAAGCACCGCCAGGTGAAGGAGTCGGCGAAGAAGAAGCACGGGAAGAAGAAGCGCGCCCGCGTGAGCGCCGCGACCTACCGCCTCGTGCCCAAGTTGTCGGCGGCGAAGGAGATCGTCCGCCCGGCGCTCGCCGGCAGCGGCTTCAACTTCCCGGTCTACGCCCCGGCCTGGCTGACGACGAAGGGGCGCTATCCGGCCAGCACCGGCGTGGCGCCCTCGCCGCGGCTCTACACGATCCGCGACCGCCACGGCCGCCGCCACCGCGCGTACCGGCTCGTGGTCGAGGAGAACCAGATCGAGGGCCAGTACTACGGCATCCAGGGCACGACCTGGCAGACGCCGCCGATCCTCGACGGCAAGCACTCGACGCAGCGAATCAACGGGCGCAGCTTCCACGTGTATCTGGACGGCTCGCACATCCGGCTGATCTCCTGGCACACCGCGCGCGGCGTCTACTGGGTGTCGAACACGCTCAGCCGCGACGTCACCAACCGCCAGATGCTCGGGATGGCGCGGTCTTTGACGCGAATTCGTCGCTGAACGTCAACTGCGGCTGGGTAGGGGTTGGGTTCGGGCGGCGGTGGCGAGGCCACGAGTTTCTGCACCCTCGAGGCCCGTTTCGAGGTCGAGGGCGCAGAAACTCGGCTCAGAGCCGAGTTTCTGCGACCTGAGCGCTGATCCGGGGCTCGAGACCGCAGAAACTCGGCACTCGAACCCACCCCTACCCAGCCAGCCGTGGACGTCCGCCGGTCAAGCCGCGAACGCCGGCCATTGACACCGACCCCACCCGCGCCCTAAGGTTTGCGTCACAAACCAGTCTGCAAGGAGCACGACATGGACCCCACGCACATCCAGCGGGCGGCGGCCGAGCACCGCTATCTCCGCGGCCTGATCCAGGTCCCGGTCGGGCTGCTGTTCATCGTCGCCGCGCTCGGCAACGAGCACTGGGGCCCGCTGGACAACGACTGGGTCTTCGTCGCGGTGCTCCTCCTGCTCGCCGGCGCCGCCCTGGCGATCAACCGCTTCTACGACGAGCACTACGGCCGTGTGACCCCGGCCGCGGACCGGGAGGCGAAGGCGATCGGGCTGGCGCTGCTCGGCGCGGCGCTCCTGTTCGGCCTGGCGCTGCTGCTCCGCAGCCGCGCCGACTGGTCGCTCGACCTGCCGGTCAACCCCATCCCGGGCGTGTTCGGCCTGACCATGCTCGCCTACTCCGCCAGCGTGGTGACGCTGCGCCCGCACCACATCGTCATCTGGGGCTCGCTGGCCGTCGCGGGCCTCCTGCCCGTGTGGAGCGGGGACGACCCGAGCAACGTCGGGCTCGTGATGTGCGGCGTGGCGGTGATCGTCAACGGCGTCTTCGACCACCTCACGATCGTCCGCACGCTGGGCCCCGCCACGTTGCGCACCGATGGCTGACGAGCAGCTCGCCCTCGACCGGCTCGTGCACGAGCCCGGGCGGCTGGCGATCCTGACCGTCCTCTCGTCGGTCAGCGACGCGGACTTCCTGTTCCTCCAGCGCACGACCGGGCTGACCAAGGGCAACCTCTCGAGCCACCTGGCCAAGCTCGAGGACGGCGGGCTCGTCACGATCGAGAAGCGCTTCGTGCGCAAGAAGCCGAACACGCGGGTGAAGCTGACCGCCGACGGCAAGCGGCGCGTCACGCGGCACTGGGACCAGCTCGAGCGATTGAGGCAGCTCGGCGGCAGCTAGAACGTGGGTGCGAATGCCGCGCCTCGCCCTCGACCTCACGCCCCTCCGCCGCTCCCGCGACCTGCGGCTGCTGATGCTGGGCGACTTCGTCACCGCGATCGGCACCCAGGCCGCGCTCGTGGCGCTGCCGTTCCAGGTCTACTCGCTCACGCATTCGGCCTTCCTCACCGGCCTGCTGGGCGCGGTCGAGCTCGTCCCGCTGATGGCGATGGCGCTGTGGGGCGGCGCGCTCGCCGACCGCTACGACCGCCGCCACCTGCTGCTGGTCGTCCAGGCCGGGCTCGTGGCGGGAGCGACCGCGCTCGCGGTCGTGACGCTCACCGGGCCGCCACCGGTCCCGGTGCTGTTCGTGCTCGCGGGCGTGATGGCGGGCTTCGGCGCGTTCCAGAACGTGATCGCCTCAGCGATCGTGCCGAACCTGATCGCGACCGATCAGCTGCGCGGCGCGCTCGCGCTGAGCTTCGGCCTGCACAACCTGACGATGGTGATCGGGCCGGCCTTCGGCGGCATCCTCATCGGCGCCCTCGGGATCGGCGCCGCCTACGTGGTCGACGCGGCCAGCTGCCTGGCGATGATCGGCGCCGCCTTCCTGCTCTCGTCCCAGCTCCCGAAGCGAGCCGAGCGCGCCGCCCACGAGGTCGAACCCGGCGTGTTCGCCTCGATCGCCGAGGGGCTCCGCTTCGTCCGCGCCAACCGCGCGCTGACCGGCTCGTTCTTCATCGACCTCGGCGCGATGACGTTCGGGATGCCGCGCGCGCTCTTCCCGGTGCTCGCCGTGAGCGTCTTCCACGCGGGCGCGAGCGGCACGGGTGCGATGTTCGCCGCCGTCTCGGCCGGCGCCGCGATCGCGGCGCTGACCGCCGGCTGGCTGCCGCGCGTCCGCCGCCTGGGCCGGATCGTGATCGTCGCCGTCGTCGTCTGGGGCGCGGCGATCGCCGCCACCGGGCTGGCCGGCTCGATCTACGTCGCGTGCGCGCTGCTGGCGATCGCGGGCGCCGCCGACTCCGTCAGCGCCGTCTGCCGCTCCTCGATCAACCAGATGGTCACGCCCGACGCGATGCGCGGGCGCATGTCGTCGGTCTTCTCGCTCGTGGTCACGAGCGGGCCGCGGCTCGGCGACGTCGAGTCCGGCAGCGTCGCGGCGCTGTCCGGCGTGCGCGCGTCGGTCGTCTCCGGCGGCCTCGCGTGCATCGTCTGCGTCGGGATCACGATGCTCGCGTTCCCGGAGCTCGCGTCGTTCGACGCCGAGCGCGACGCGATCGCGCCGGTGCCCGCCTAACGCTGGAAGGGCAGGACCTCGGTGAGGCCGGCCGTGGCGAACACGCGCTGCACCTCGGGCGGGCCGGGCACGATCGCGAGCTCGACCCCGCGGTTCTCGGCGTCGTTCGCGAGCCGGAGCACCACGCCGATCCCGGTCGAGTCGATGAAGGTGGTGCCGGAGAGGTCGAGCGTCAGCCGTTCGAGCCCTGGCTGCTCGAGCGCGCGCTCGAGCTCCGGCTCGACCGTGAAGGTCCTGGCCATCTCGAATTCGCCGTCGACCGGCACGGTGGCTTCGCTCATGCCGCTTGCCCTACCCGGACGAGCTCATCGATGAGCGCCAGCTTCTCGATCGCCCCGGGCGCGAGCACGAACGGGTACAGGTCGTCGTCGCCGATGCTCCGGCTGATCGCGTTGAGCGCGTAGGTGAGCGGGAGCCAGGCCTCCAGCAGCGCGCGCATGTCGCCGCCCGCGGCGCCGGGATAGGAGTACAGCGGCGCCGCGTCGGCCGCCGCCACCGCCGGGCCGGAGACGGTGATGCCGTACGCGACGGCGGTCTGCAGCACGTCGCGGATGTGCAGGTAGTGGGCGAACGTCTCGGCCCAGTCCTCCCACGGGTGCATCGTCGCGTAGGCGGAGACGAAGCGCTCGGCCCAGTCGGGCGGCGGCCCCCCCGCGTAGTGGCGCTCCATCGCGGCCGCGTAGTCGGCGCGCTCGTCGCCCATCAGCGCGCGGCAGCGCTCGAGCGCCTGCGATCCCTCGGGCGCGAGGATCGGCTGGAAGTAGTGGCCGACCTCGTGGCGCATGTGGCCGAGCAGCGTGCGGTACGGCTCGCGGAGCTGCGTGCGCCGCTGCTCGCGGGCGACCGGGTCGGACTCGGCGAGGTCGAGCGTGATGACGCCGTCGGCGTGGCCGGTGGTGACCGGCTCGGCGGCGCTGGAGAGCATGTCGAACGCGAGCCCGCCATCCACCGGCAGGCCGAGCTCGAGCAGCTCGAACACGAGCCGCCGCTTGGCCGCCTCGGCCGTGGCCCACTCCGTGATGGCGTCGTCGGTCGGCCGCATGCGAGTGAGCCGGCACGCCGCGCACAGCCCCTCACCCTCGCCGTTGCAGGCGATCAGCCCGCGGTTGGCGCAGGCGCCGTCGAGCCGCACGATCTCGCGCGCGTCCCAGTCGAACGCGAGCGCGGTCCCGCAGTGCAGGCATTCCGTGCTCTCGAAGGTGACCAGGTGCCGGCACACCGGGCACGTGAACGCGCGCATCCGCTTCGATGATGGCAGCCCAGATAACCGGCGCATCGGGGCCGGCACGTCGTTAGGGTCCGCGCTCGCATGCGCCGTGCCGCTCCCTTCCTCGTGATCGCGCTGATCCTCGCGCTGCCGGCGCTCAACGCCGTCGGCGCGCTCACGCCGCTCAACGACCTGCTCGCGCTCGGGCAGGGGACCGGCCAGAAGCCCGCCAAGGTCGCGATCGCGACGCGAGCCGAGCCGCCCTTCGTGGCCACCCCACGCGCCCAGTGCGGGCCGGGCTCGAAGCCCGAGCCGGGGATCCAGGGGCGCGTGCCCGCCGGCTCCGCCACCAACAGCCTGCACTGCAACGTCTCGCTGATCGCGCACCAGGGCACCTCCGGGGGCTTCAAGACGCTGCGCTACGTCGACCCGGCCGGCCACGAGTGCGCGTTCTACGACACCGCGCTCCTGTACCCCGTCAACGCGCTCAAGCTCGACACCAGCTCGCAGGGCGTCGCGGTGCTCGACATGTCGAACCCGGCGAAGCCGGTGCAGACCGACACGCTGACCGAGATCCCGATGCTCTCGCCGCACGAGTCGCTCAACCTCAACCCGAAGCGCGGGCTGCTGGCGGCCGTTACCGGCAACCCGTCGACCTACCCCGGCCTGGTCTCGATCTACGACGCCGGCAAGGACTGCCGCCACCCGGTCCTGCAGTCGACGAGCGCGGTGGCGCGGCTAGGCCACGAGAGCGGTTTCTCGCCCGACGGCAGGACGTTCTACGCGACCGGCACCGCGCGCGAGTCGATCACCGCTGTCGACGTCACCAACCCGAAGGAGCCGCACGCGGTCTGGCAGGGCAACGTCGTCTCCCACGGCATGACGCTCAGCGACGACGGCAACCGCGCCTACATTGCCGACGTCAGCGGCAACATGCTGATCCTCGACGTCAGCCAGATCCAGAACCGCAAGCCGAACCCGCAGGCGCGCGAGATCAGCCGACTGACGTGGCACGCGGCGTCGATCCCGCAGAACGCGATCCCGTTCACCGACCACGGCCACCCCTACGTGCTCGAGTTCGACGAGTACACGCAGGGCACGACGGGCGTGGGCGACTCGAACATGGTCGGCGCGGCCCGCATCATCGACATCGCGGACGAGAAGGCGCCGCGCGTGGTCGCCAACCTGCGGCTGCAGGTCAACCAGCCGGCGGACCACAAGGCGGCGAGCAGCGACCCCGGCGCCGGCAGCCCGGTGCAGGGCTACGCCGCGCACTACTGCAGCCTCTCGAGCCAGGTCGACCCGACGGTCGTGGCGTGCTCGTTCATCGCCTCCGGGCTGCGCGTGTTCGACATCAGCGACCTCCTGCACCCGAAGGAGATCGCGTACTACGTCGCGCCGACCCAGCCGCGCGCGGAGAACGAGTTCATGGCCAGCGACTTCGCGATGTCCAAGCCGGTGATCGTGCCGTCGCGGCGCGAGGTCTGGTACACGGACGGCGCGACCGGCTTCTACGCCCTGCGCGTGGCGGAGAGCGCCTGGCCCGGCGTGGACGCGGGCGCCGGCGGGGCCGGCAAGAAGGGCTGCCTGTCGGTCGGGCGGCGCATCCGCCACCAGGGCATCGGCAAGGTCCGGCTGGGCATGACGCGCAAGGCGCTGCTCCGCCGGCTGCCGGCGCCGCGGCACAAGAAGAAGCGCGCGTGGCGCTGGTGCGTGCGCGGCGGCGGCAAGGTCGCCGCGGCGTTCGGCAAGCGCGGGCGCGTGGCGCTCGTGAGCACGACCGCGCGGGTGCCGCTCAAGCGCGCCCGGCTGCGCGCCTTCCGGCATCCGCGCTCGCTCGGCCACGGCGTGGTGCGCCCGTTCCGCGGCTCGCACCGGCTGTTCACCGTGCGGCACGGCAAGGTCCGCGTGGTCTCGATCGCGAGCTCGCGCACGATCAACCGGCGCGCGCTGCTGCGGCGCTACCTGCGCGCGGCCAGCTCGGCGTAGCGGCGCTCGAACGCCGCGCTCGCCTCGTCCGGCGCCCACGCGCTGAGCTCGATCGCGAGCGGCTCGACGCCGTCCAGCTCCGGCCAGTGCCACTGCTCGGCGCTGAACACGCGCCGCTCGGTGGCGAGCAGGGCGCGGTCGGCGCGCTTGATCTCGGGCACGCCGTCCTTGATCCCGAAGCGCGCGCGGATCGCCTGCTCGAGGTGCTCCTCGGCGGCCTTGAACGCCGCGCCGAGCTCGCTGCGGTGCTTGATCGGGTGCGGCATGTCGCCGAGGTAAGCCTCCGCCGCGTCGTGCATCAGCGCGGCGAACACGTCCTCGACGTCCCCGCCCCGCTCCTCGACGAGCTCGGACACGATCACCGAGTGCTGGGCGACCGAGTAGAAGACGCGGCTGTGCCCGCCGAAGCGGCAGAGGTTGCCGAGCGCGCGGGCGATGTCGCCGATGTCGAGCTGGTCGGGGTCCGGGTCGAACGGGTTCACGCGCCGCCCGGAGACGGTCTGCAGGTAGGGACCGGGCTCTGTCATCCGTGGCAGTCTGACGGGATGCTCATCTCCACCATGAACGACCTCCCCGGCTACGAGATCGAGGAGGTCCTCGGCGAGGTCTTCGGCCTCACGGTCCGCTCCCGCAACGTCGGCTCCCAGATCGGCGCGTCCTTCAAGTCGCTGGTCGGCGGCGAGCTCAAGGGCATGACCAAGCAGCTCGCCGCAAGCCGGATTGAGGCGCAGTCGCGGCTGGTCGAGGAGGCCGAGGCGAAGGGCGGCAACGCGATCGTCGCGTTCCGCTTCGACACGTCGGAGCTGGGCTCGACGTGGACGGAGATCTGCGCCTACGGCACCGCGGTGCGCGCGGTCAGGCGTTAGGGGTCGAGGACAGTCAGCATCTGCTCGACGCCGAGGCTGCCGCCGCCGCAGCGCGCGCCGATCGTGTAGCGGGCCGGCGCGCGCCCGGCCGGGATGCGGACCCTGACGCTGTAGCTGTCGTGCGCGTCGACCGTCGCGAAGACGGAGGGGACGCCGGCGAACTGCTTGGCGTCGGGGAACGCGTGCGACAGCAGCGTCACCTCATCGCCCTTCGGGCAGCCACCCGCGAGGCCGGAGACGCGCACCACGCGGCCCGCCCGGACGCGCTTCGGCTTCACGTCGATCGACGGACCGGCCTTGAAGCTCACCGACGGCCCGAGCGCGCTCCCGCCCTGGCGCCAGCTCGCGTGGTAGGTGCCGGGGCCGGCGTCCGGGAACTGCTTCGCCCAGCGGACCGTCGAGTCGTAGAGGCCGTGCGAGGTGCGGTGGACGCGGAACTTCTTGCAGGTGCGCGCGCCGGCCGGCGCGGTCACGCACAGCCGGTAGCGGGTGAAGTAGTACGCCGCGAGCGTGATCCGCAGCTGGGTGGCCGCACCGGTGTCCTTCGCCCGGTAACAGAGGTCGCCGCTCCCCGAGCAGTAAGCCGTGCGCGCAGCGGCCGGGGCGGCGAGGACCGCGAAGAGGACGAGCGCGGCGACGGATGTGCGGAGCGTTGACACAGGAGGCCGCCCAAAACTAACGTGGGCGGCAGCGTGTCGCATCCCCTCAGGCGGGTGCCAACCCCCCAGCCGGGCCGGGCCGCCCCCGCACCGCGAGGGCCGTCGGTCGCGGCCCCGATCCTCCAGCTGCACCGGCTGGCCGGCAACCGCGCGGTCACCGGGCTCGTCCTCCAGCGCGCGGTCGGCTGGACCGACGCCTCGACGAAGGTCCCGGGAGCCCGGAAGTGGAACGACGACGAGCATCCGGTCGGCAAGGTCCGGAGGATCCCGCTCGAGGGGCTGAAGGAGGGCACGGGCGCGGGCATGAGCGCCAAGGATCAGAAGGGCTGGCAGGACATCCCGGAGCTCACCTCGGAGAAGGCCATCGGCAAGGCGATCGTGCTCGTGCCGGACGACCTCGACGCGGGGAAGTCGATCGAGGTGGTCGTCTTCCTGCACGGCCACACCGAGGGCACGCACCGCCCGTTCGGCGGCTATCGGACGCTCGACCAGACGGTGAAGGGCGCCGGCAAGAAGATGCAGGATCTGCGCCGGGGGATCGACCCCACCGACACCGCGCCGGTCCGCGACGTCGCGCTCGACCAGTCCGCCCAGCAGCTCGAGGACAGCAAGGAGAAGCAGCTGGTGATCGTGCTGCCGCAGGGCGGGCTGTACTCGCAGTTCAGCAAGACTGGCGGCAAGGACTTCGACGCCACGCCCTACGTCAACGAGATCGTGACGCGCCTGCAGACCGAGAAGAAGTGGAACGACGACAAGGGCGGGGTCGCGGCCTCCGCACCGAGCGTGACGCGCATCGTCATGGCCGGCCACAGCGGCGCCGGGGCGGCGCTCTCGCACATGGCGAACGCGGACAAGCCGGGCGTCAAGCCCGGGGGGAGCTCGGCGCTCCCCAACGACCTCGTGATCTACGACTCGATCAACGGCTGGGGGCAGCGCAACGCGTTCGAGGAGTGGGCGAAGCGGCGGCTGGACGAGGACCTCGCGATCCTCACCGACCCCACGATCGACGACAAGGCCAAGCTCGTCCACCTCAACACCGCGCCGAAGCTGCTCGGGTACACGACCGACTCCTACATCGACCAGTACATCCTGCTGGACCAGGCGATCGAGGCGTGGTTCGCCAAGAACAAGGCCGCGCTCGGCCAGTGGGCCGGTTGCCTGCGCGCGAACTTCCACTTCGAGTACCTCGACGTCCACCACGAGGAGCTGATGCGCGGCTCCGACGCCGCCGGCCCGCGCGCCGCGGGGACCGGCACGATCCTCGGCGCGATCCAGGCGCTCCACACCCGGCACACGTCCGCCGGCGCCTGCCCCGCGTGGCCGCAGTCGCTCCAGGAGCGCTACTGGGCGATCCACCCCGAGCGGAAGCCGAAGCCGAAGCCCAAGAAGAAGACCTAGACGCCTGTCTGCAACCCTGGAGAGATGGTCGTCTCACGCGGCTTCCAGGGCCGGCCGCCGGCCGAGCCCGAGCGGCTCCCGCCGGGGCAGTACCTCACGCGCGACTTCCCCGTACTCGCCACGGGGCCGACCCCGATCGACGCCGCCACGGACTGGAGCCTGGGCATTCGCGGCGCGGTGGAAGCGCCGCGGACGTGGTCATGGGATGAGCTGCTAGCGCTCCCGTCGGAGACCTTCACCGTCGACATCCACTGCGTCACGCAGTGGACGAAGCTCGACACGACGTGGACCGGCGTGCCGGTCGACGCGCTGCTCGCCGAGGTCGCTCCCGAGGGCGCCACCCACCTGGTCGCGCACTGCGCCGGCGGCTACACGACCAACCTCCCGCTTGACGATGTCACCGGCGGCAAGGCGTGGATCGCCTACGAGTACGAGGGCGACCCGCTGAGCCCGCCCCACGGCGGCCCGGCGCGCCTGCTCGTCCCCCACCTCTACTTCTGGAAGAGCGCCAAGTGGGTCCGCGAGCTCGAGCTGCTGACCGAGGACCACCCGGGCTACTGGGAGGTCAACGGCTACCACCTGCGCGGCGACCCGTGGCGCGAGCAGCGCTACGACGGCGATTGACGGAGATCGGCCGGCGCAGCCCGTGGACCCCCGCCGAGGTGGTCGAGGTCCGCGACGAGACGAGCGCGATCCGCACGCTCGTGCTCGACGTCCCCGGTTGGCCCGGCCACCGCGCGGGCCAGAGCGTCGACGTCCGCCTCACCGCCGAGAGCGGCTACGCCACCCAGCGCCCGTACTCGCTCGCCAGCGCGCCCGAGGACCCGCGGCTGGAGCTGAGCGTGCAGCGGATGGGCGACGGCGAGGTCTCCCCCTGGCTGGCGCGGGAGGCGCGGGCCGGTGACCAGCTCGAGATCCGCGGCCCCGGCGGCCGCTCGTTCTCCTGGCACGTCGAGGACGGCGGGCCGCTGCTGCTGGTCGCGGGCGGCTCGGGGCTGGTGCCGCTACGGGCGATGCTCCGCCACCGCCTCGCCCTCGGCGCGGAGCTCGACACGCGGCTGGTGCTCTCGGTGCGAACCGAGGAGGACCAGCTCTACGCGGCGGAGCTCGAGGCGTGGCGCGCCGCGGAGGTGCAGACCACGGTCACGCTCACCCGCGCCGGCGGGCGCCGCGTCGACGCCGCCATGCTGGCCGAGGCCGGCCCGCCGCCGGAGGCCCGCCCGCACGTGTTCGTGTGCGGCCCCACCGCGTTCGTCGAGGCCGCCGCCACGCACCTCCTGCGCGCCGGCCACGACACCGACCTCGTGCGGACCGAGCGTTTCGGCGGCGCCGTATGAGCTTGCTACCTTCGCCCGCGTGACGTCGCTCGAGGACCACGTCTGGGGCGAGCGGACGCGCGCGATCCACGCGGGCGGCCGCCCCGATCCGACCACCGGCGCGCGCCAGGTCCCGATCTACCAGACGACCTCGTTCGTGTTCGAGGACGTCGAGGACGCCGCCGACCTGTTCGCGCTGCAGAAGTACGGGAACATCTACTCGCGGCTCGGGAACCCGACGGTGGCGGCGTTCGAGGAGCGCGTCGCCAGCCTCGAGGGCGGGATCGGCGCGGTCGCCACCGCCAGCGGTCAGGCCGCCGAGACGCTGCTGATCACCCAGCTCGCCCAGGCCGGCGAGCACGTCGTCGCCAGCTCCGCGCTCTACGGCGGCACCTACACGCTGCTCGACGTGACGCTGCGGCGGCTCGGGATCGAGACGACGTTCGTGCCCGCCGACAGCCCCGACGCGTTCGCCGCCGCGATCGAGCCCGGCCGCACGAAGCTGCTCTACACCGAGATCATCGCCAACCCCGCGGGCACGGTCGCCGACCTCGAGGCGCTCGCAAAGATCGCCCACGACGCCGGCATCCCGCTGGTGGTCGACTCGACGCTCGCCAGCCCGCATCTGTGCCGCCCGCTCGAGCACGGAGCCGACATCGTCATCCACTCGGCGACGAAGTTCCTCGGCGGGCACGGGACCTCGATGGGCGGCGTGGTGGTCGACTCCGGCGAATTTCCCTGGGACAACGGCAACTTCCCGGTCATGACCGAGCCGGTCGCCACCTACGGCAACCTGCGCTTCTGGGACAACTTCGGCGAGTACGGCTTCGCCACCAAGCTGCGCGTCGAGGGTCTGCGCAACCTCGGCGGCGTGCTGTCGCCGTTCAACGCCTTCCTGCTCCTGCACGGGATGGAGACGCTGCCGCTGCGGATGGACGCGCACGTCGCCAACGCGCAGATCGTGGCCGAGTTCCTGGAGGCCGACGAGCGCGTGAGCTGGGTCCGCTACGGCGGCCTGCCGAATGACGTCAACCACGCGCTGGCGCAGAAGTACCTGCCGCAGGGGCCGGGCGCCGTCTTCTCGTTCGGGCTCGCCGAGGGCCGCGAGGCGGGCGAGCGCTTCATCGGCGCGGTCGAGCTGTGCTCGCACCTCGCCAACGTCGGCGACACGCGCACGCTCGTGATCCACCCCGCCTCGACGACGCACCGCCAGCTCTCGGAGGAGGCGCTCGAGGCCGCCGGGGTGCTGCCCGAGCTCGTGCGCATCAGCGTCGGGATCGAGGACCCGGACGACATCCTCTTCGACCTCGACCGGGCGCTCGGGTGAGCCGCTCCGAGGTCGAGACGGCGCGCGGCACCTGGACGCCGCCGGGCGCGCTCGAGCGCCGCGCGATCCTCCGCCGCGCCAAGACGATCGCGGTGGTCGGGGCGTCGAGCAAGCCCAACCGCGCCAGCCACTTCGTCCTCACCTACCTGCGCTCCAACTCGACCGACTACGAGGTCTGGCCCGTCACGCCCAACGACGACGAGATCCTCGGGCTGAAGACCTATCCGGCGCTGGCGGACCTGCCCGGCGAGCCCGACATCGTCGACGTCTTCCGCCGGCCCGACGACCTGCCCGGTGTGGCCGAGGAGGCGATCGAGGCCGGCGCCGGCGCGCTGTGGATCCAGCTCGGGCTGCACAGCGACGAGGCGGTGCGGATCGCGCACGAGGGCGACCTGGACGTGGTCACCAACCGCTGCGTGAAGATCGAGCACGCCCGCTTCCACGGCGGGCTGCACCTCGCTGGCTTCGATACGGGCGTGATCTCATCGAAGCGCACGCGCGACTGAGCGAGGTCGTCCTCGAATCCGGAGCGCGGCTCGCGCCGGTCGAGGTGGCCTACGAGACCTACGGCGAGCCCGGCGCGCCGGCGGTCTTGGTCTGCCACGCGCTGACCGGCGACGCGCAGGCCGCGGTGTGGTGGGACACGCTCGTCGGGCCCGGCAAGCCGGTCGACACCGAGCGCTTCCTCGTCATCTGCCCGAACCTGCTCGGCGGCTGCCGCGGGACGACCGGGCCGTCTTCGATCAACCCGGAGACCGGCGAGCCCTACGGCCTCGGCTTCCCGCTCTTCAGCGTCCGCGACCTCGTCAGCGTCCACCGCGCGCTGCTGCGAGAGCTCGGCGTCGAGCGCCTGCACGCGGCGATCGGCGGCTCGCTGGGCGGGATGCAGGCGCTGCAGTGGGCGCTCGACCAGCCGCACGAGGTCGAGCGCGCGGTGATGATCTGCGCCAGCGCGAAGCTGAGCGCGCAGAACATCGGCTTCTCCAAGGCCGCGCGCGCCGCGATCTCGGCCGACGGTCACGACGGCATGGCCTTCGCGCGCATGATGGCCCACATCACCTACCTCTCCGAGCAGGGGATGGAGCTGAAGTTCGGCCGCGAGCGCCGCGCCGAAGGCCCGATGACGATGGCCTCCGACTTCGAGGTCGAGCACTACCTCGACCACCAGGCGGCCATCTTTCTCGAGCGCTTCGACCCGCTGACGTACCTCTACCTGTCGCGGGTCATGGACTACTTCGACCCGTTCGCGGAGCGGGTGGGTGGGGACCGTATTCACACGCGATTCCTGGCGATCTCGTTCAGCAGCGACTGGCGTTTCGGCTCCGGGCACGCGCGCGAGATCGTGCGGGAGCTGGAGGCACTGGGCGCCGACGCCCGCCACGTGGAGATCGCCTCGCCCTGGGGCCACGACTCGTTCCTGATGGCGGTTCCGGGCTACCAGGAGCTCGTCGCGGAGTTCCTGGCGTAGGTTCTCCACATGCGCGCGGCGGTGCGGTGGACGGGCGAAGCGGTCGAGATCATCGACCAGACGCTGCTCCCCGGCGAGGAGCGGATTCTGCGGCTGACAACGCCAGAGGAGGTCGTCGGCGCGATCCGGCGGCTCGCAGTGCGCGGCGCGCCGGCGATCGGGATATGCGGTGCGTTCGGCGTGGTACTGGCGGTGCGTGCCGGCCGTCGAGAGGAGGGCGCCGCGATGGTCCGCGCCGCGCGTCCGACGGCGGTCAACCTCGCTTGGGCCGTCGACCGCGTGCTCGCCGCCGCCGACGCGGAGGCCGAAGCGCTGGCGATCCTCGTCGAGGACCGCGAGGCGTGCCGGTCCATCGGCGAGCACGGCCGCGCCGAGCTCCCCCACGCGCGGCGCCTGCTGACGATCTGCAACACCGGCTGGCTCGTGTCCGGCGGCGGCTGGGGCACGGCGCTTGGCGTTGTCTACGCCAAGGCGGCCGCCGGAGAGACGGTCGAGGTGCTCGCGTGCGAGACGCGCCCGCTGCTGCAAGGGGCGCGGCTGACGGCCTGGGAGCTCCAGCAGGCCGGCATCCCGGTGACGGTGTTGACCGAGGGCGCCGCAGCGTCGCGGCTCGCGCGCGGCGACGTCGACGCGGTGATCGTCGGTGCCGACCGCGTGGCCGCCAACGGCGATACGGCCAACAAGATCGGCACCTACGCGCTGGCGATCGCCGCCCACCACCACGGCGTGCCGTTCTACGTCGCCGTGCCGCGCTCGACGCTCGACCCCACCACGCCGAGCGGTACCGCGATCGAGATCGAGCAGCGCGCCGGCGCCGAGGTACGCGCCGCCGCGGGGCTGCCGGACGACGTGGCGGTGTGGAACCCGGCCTTCGACGTCACGCCCGCGTCGCTGGTGACCGCGATCGTGAGCGACGCCGGCGTGCTGCGGCCGCCGTTCGAGGCGTCGATCGCCCGCGCCCTGGGCACCGCCGCCGCGGCGTGAAGGCCGCGGTCCTGCACGCGCCGGGGGACCTGCGGGTCGAGGCCGTGCCCGAGCCGGCGCCAGGGCCGGGTGAGGTCGTGCTCGAGATCGGCGCGGCGCTGAGCTGCGGGACCGACGTGAAGTCCGTCGCGCGCGGCCATCCCTCGATCGCGGGCTATCCGTCGCGGCTCGGGCACGAGTTCGCGGGCGTGGTGCGCGCGGTCGGCGAGGGCACCGCACACGTCGCGCCCGGCGACCGCGTGTTCTGCGGCAACTCGGCGCCGTGCGGGGTCTGCCGGCCGTGCCGGCGCGGGCGCGAGAGCCTGTGCGAGGACCTCGAGTACCTGCTCGGCGGATTCGCGGAGCAGGTCCTCGTGCCGGAACGGATCGCGGCCAAGAACCTCCACCGCGTGCCGGACGGGCTCGAGCTCCGCGTCGCCGCCCTGGCCGAGCCGCTGGGCTGCGTCGTCCACGCGCTCGATCGCGTCGACGTGGCGGCGGGCGACCGCGCGGTCGTCCTCGGCGCCGGCTCGCTCGGGCTGATGCACTGCGCGCTGCTCGCCTCCGCGGGCGCACAGGTGACCATGCTCGACCCCCACCCGGAGCGGCTGTCGACGGCGATGCGTTTCGGCGCCGCGGGCACGGTCCGCGCCGAGCGCGGCCCGGCGGACGTCGAGCGTGTGCCCGGCGGCGCCGACCTCGTCGTCGAGGCGGTCGGCCGCCCGGAGGCGTGGGAGCTCGCGGTCGCGATGGCGGCGCCCGGCGGCACGGTGAGCCTGTTCGGCGGCTGCGCCCGCGACAGCACCTTCACGGTCCCGACCGCGCGGGTGCACTACGACGAGGTCACGCTCACGGCCACCTACCACCACGCGCCCCGCTACCTCGCACGCGCGCTCGAGACCCTCGCCGCGGGCGAGTGGCCGTGGGAGGAGCTGCTCGGCCCGGAGATCCCGCTCGAGAAGCTCCCGGACGCCCTGGCGGGAAGGCTCGACCGGCCGCCGCCGGCGAAGTACACGGTGCTTCCCTAGATGGTGAAAATCAACGGCGGCATTGAGGAGGGGGTTCGGGGTGCCGCGGCAGTCAATTGGGACGCTTTTTGGCCCTATAGCGTCCACAAAGCGTCCCGCTTGATCAAGCGGGACGCTTTGACCACGCTCTAGGGGGTCAAACCGTCCCACTTGCGCGCCGGGCGGTTCACCCCTCGCTCCCCTACCCAGCCGCCGTTGACGTTCGCCCCGTGGTGCCGCGACCGCCCGTGCGTCTAGAAGATGAACGGGGCGGTCGCGGGGTCGGCCTTCAAGGCCTCCCACTCCGCGTCGCCCACGGGCTGCGGCCGGTCGCGCTCCGCCTCGACCGTGCAGAGGAAGCCCCAGGGCTCGTCGCCCGCGTTGACCCACCGGTGCGCCGCCGAGGGCGGGATCTCGAGCACCTCCATCGGGCCGAGCTCCACCACGCGGTCGCCGACCAGCACGCGTCCGCGGCCTCGCAGGGTGATCACGACGTGGATGTGCTCGTGCTTCTCCAGGCTGGAGTAGCCGCCCGGCTCGATCTCGAAGTACCGCTGCTCGAAGCCCGCGGCCACGCTGCCGCCGGGCACGAGCGTGTGGCGCGTCAGGCCGCGCCAGCCCATCCCGCGCTGCTTGCCCTCGCTCTCCTTGTAGTCGCGCGTCTCGACGCCATCCCAGCGGAACGTGCCGGCGTCGAAGGCAAGGTGCAGAGCGCTCTCGGCGGTCTCGGCCATCCCCGTCGATCCTAGGCCGTCGCCGGCTGGGCGTCGCGGCGGAGCGTCACGACCGCGCGGGCGAGCAGGAAGGCGGAGACGAGCCCGATCGCCACATACGCGAGGACCGCGACGGTCTCGGCCAGGCCGGCCGCGTCGACGATCGCCTTGGCGTTGGTGACGAGGATGATGCTGCCCACCGCCGAGCCGAGGATGCGAGCCGGGAGCTTGCGCACCAGCCAGGCCGCGATCGGCGCCGCGATCACGCCGCCGGCCAGCAGCGCGGCCACCCAGGCGAACTCGATCTGCTTCGAGCCGAGCGAGACGAGGAAGCCCAGCGAGGCCCGAGCGAGACGAGGAACTCGCCGGTGTCGACCGAGCCGACGACCTTGCGGGGCTCCATCCGCCCCGAGCCCAGCAGCGCCGGCGTGCCGATCGGGCCCCAGCCGCCTCCGCCCGCGGCGTCCATGAACCCCGCGAAGCCGCCGAGCGGGGCGAGCGCGTACCACGGCAGCGGCTTGGCGCCGACCCACGACATAGACCCCGAGCAGGAACAGGAAGCCGGCCATGAACGGCTCGGCCTTCTCCGCCGACAGCGAGGAGAGCGCCACGGCGCCGAGGAAGGCGCCGACGAAGCCCGGCAGGCTCATGAGCCGCCCGGTGCGCCATTCGACGTTGCCGAAGCGCGTGTGCGACGCCGCCGACACGGCCACGGTGCCGACCTCGGCGAGGTGCACGGTCGCCGAGGCGACCGCGGGCGCCGAGCCGATCGCGAGCAGCAGCGTCGTCGACGACACGCCGTACGCCATGCCCAGCGCGCCGTCGATCAGCTGCGCGCCGAAGCCGATGAGGCCGATCAAGAGGAACTTGCCCATCAATCCCGACTTACCCGATGGGGTTACATCTATGCACCCCGCCGACGCGCCAGATCTTGGGGCTGCGGCGCCGACCCGCCGCGCGCGCATGTACTATGCCCGCCGCCGATGCCACGGGTCGCCTCAATCATCCTCGGCAGCCTGCTGGCAGTGCTGCTCATCCCCGCCGCAGCCGGCGCGCAGACGCCGCTGCCGACGCCGACGCCCACCCCGCCGGCCCCCACGCCGACGCCGACCCCCGCGCCGGCGCCCGCCCCCGCGGCGCTCTCGATCAAGCTCGAGCGCACGCAGCGCGTCGGCCGCGACCGCGTGATCGTGCGCGGCAAGAAGGTGCTCGTGCGCGGCACGCTCGCCCCGTTCGTCGCCGGCCAGCGCGTCAGCGTCCGCCTCTTCCGCGGCAGCCACCGGGTCCGCCAGAAGACCGTGGCGGTCCGCGCCGGCGGCGCGTTCTCGGCCTCACTGAAAGCGCCCGAGGGCAAGCTGAACGTCCGCGCCAGCCATGCGGCCACCCCCCAGCAGGCCGCCGCGAACGCCAAGAAGCAGCGCCTGCTCGCGATCGTGCCGCACGCCGGGCTCGGCTCCCGCGGCGCCACGGTGCGCATCGTCCAGACCCGCCTCAAATCCCTGCACTACGCGGTCGCGCGCTCCGGGGTGTTCGACGCCTCGACCTCGCGCGCCGTCACCGCCTACCGCAAGATGCGCGGCTGGGCCCGGGTCGGCTACGCCTCGAGCGACGTCGTGCGCAGCCTCCTGGCCGGCAAGGGCACGTTCAAGGCCCGCTTCCCGTCGCACGGGAAGCACGTCGAGGCCGACCTCTCACGCCAGGTGCTCGTGCTCCTCAACGGCAGCAAGCCGTACCGCATCTACACGGTCTCCTCCGGCAAGGCGTCGACCCCGACCGTGCTCGGGCGCTTCAAGGTCTACTCGAGGCAGATCGGCACCAACGCGCTCGGCATGGTCGACTCCAGCTACTTCATCGGCGGCTACGCGATCCACGGCTACCACGACGTCCCGACCTTTCCCGCCAGCCACGGCTGCCTGCGGGTGCCGGTCCCGAACGCGCGGTCGATCTACGACTGGCTGCGTATCGGCGACCGGGTCGACGTCTACCCGTAGCGCCGCTCGAGCGGCAGCTCGCACCACACCCTGGTGCGCCCGACGCCGTCGCGCGCCACGCCCCACGAGCCCGCCAGCCGGTCGACGAGCTGGAGGCCGAGCCGCTGCCCTGTGGTGCGCTTGTCGCGCCGCGGGATGATCTGCGCGCCGCGGTCGCTGACCGCGATCAGCACGTGGTCGCCGACGACGCCGACCTCGACGCCGAGCTCCGGCTCGTGCTCAGGCCCAGGGTGGTTGACGCTGTTGGTGACGAGCTCGCTGACCACGAGCGCAACGTCGTAGACGGTCGCGTCCTCCAGCTGGTCGCGAAAGCGCGCGATCACCTCCGCGCGAGCGATTCCAGGGGCCTCCGGCCCGCGCGGCAGGCGCAGGGAGACGGACGGGTCTGTCATGGCACCGAGCCTGCCAAGGACATGCGGCGTCGCTACCCCCAACGGGAGGCCCGCAACCTCCCGATTTGCACGCCGAAGTAGGCTGCTGCGGCTGGGACCGATGCCAGTCGACCTCGCTATCGACATCGACAACACACCGGGCGCGCTGGCCGAGGTCGCGGCCCTGATCAGCGACGCCGGAGTGAACATCTCCGCCGCGACCTGCGTCGGGGCGGGCGACCGCGCGGAGCTCCACATTCTGGTCCCTCACGCCGAGGCCGCGAAGCACTCGCTGGCGATCTCGCACCTCGGGATCTCGCGCGAGCGCGAGGTCGTGGTGGTCGACGTCGAGGACCGCCCCGGCGTGCTCGCCGACCTCACCCGCAAGATCGCTAAGGCCGGGGTCGACCTCGACCTCGTGTACATCGCCACGCGCGACCGCGTGGTGTTCGGCGCGCCCGACCTCGCCGCCCTGCGCGCCGCCCTCGGCGAGGGCTAGCCTCCCGGGCGCATGCCGCCCCGGAGCCGATCCCAGCGCCAGGCCGACGTGCGGGCCAAGCTGCGCGACGACGTCGACCTCTGGGTCGCGTCCGCCGACGAGTCCGGCGACGCCTACCTCGTCCCGCTCTCGTTCCATTGGGACGGCGCCGCGCTGACGCTCGCCACGCCCCGCACCAGCCGCACGGCCGTGAACCTCCTTCGCGCGGGCCGGGCGCGGCTCGCGCTCGGGCCCACGCGCGACGTGGTGATCATCGAGGGCGACGTCGCCGCACTGCCGAGCGGCACCGACCCGGAGCTCGAGGCGGCGTTCGCCGCCGCGGCTGGGTTCGAGCCGCCCGCGGGCTACGTCTACCTGCGCATCACGCCGCGCGAGATCCAGGCGTGGCGCGAGGCGGACGAGCTGGCCGGCCGCCGGCTGATGCGCGACGGCGCCTGGCTCTAGACCCTCTAGCCTGTCGCGCTTCATGCGCTCCCACCTCCGCCTCGCCACCTCCCCTGTCGCGCGCCCTGAAGCCATCCTCCAGGGCGACCGCTGGCGCGTCAGCGTGCTCGCCGACGGCCTCGTCCGCCTCGAGTGGTCCGAGCACGGCGCCTTCGAGGACCGCGCCTCGACCTTTGCGCTCCACCGCGACCTCCCGGTGCCGGACTTCGAGGTCATCGACGGCGAGGGGACGCTGGAGATCGTCACCGACCGGCTGCGGCTGACCTACGACCGCGGGCCCTTCACGCCCGCCGGGCTCAGCGTCCAGGCGCGCGGCAACATCAGCAACCACCACAGCGTCTGGCGCTACGGCGAGCCGGTGAGCACCCTCGGCGGCACCACGCGCACGCTCGACGACGTCGACGGCCGGATCGAGCTCGATCCCGGCATCGTCTCGGCCGGCGGCGTGACCGCGCTCGACGACTCGCGCTCGTTCCTGTTCGACGACGACGGCTGGGTCAGCCCTCGCCCCGACGGCGGCATCGACGTCTACGTCTTCGCCTACGGCCACGACTACCAGGCCGCGCTCGACGCGTTCTTCGCCGTCTCCGGCCGCCCGCCCGTGCTGCCGCGCTGGGTGCTCGGCAACTGGTGGAGCCGCTACCACCGTTACAGCGCGGACAGCTACCTCGAGCTGCTCGACCGCTTCGAGGAGGAGCACCTGCCGTTCTCCGTCGCCGTGCTCGACATGGACTGGCACCGCGTCGAGTCGGTCCCGGAGCACTACGGCTCGGGCTGGACCGGCTACAGCTGGGAGCCGGAGCTGTTCCCGGACCCCAAGGCCTTCCTCGACGAGCTGCACCGCCGCAACCTGCGGGTCACGCTCAACGTCCACCCCGCCGACGGCGTGCGCGGCTACGAGGACGCCTACAAGGACATGGCCGAGGCACTCGGCCGCGACGCCTCCACCGACGAGCCGATCGCGTTCGACATCACCGACCGCGCGTTCCTCGACGCCTACCTCGAGGTCCTCCACCACCCGCTCGAGGAGCAGGGCGTCAACTTCTGGTGGCTCGACTGGCAGCAGGGCACCTACTCGCGCATCCAGGGCATCGACCCGCTGTGGATGCTCAACCACTTCCACTACCTCGACTCCGGCCGCGACGGCCACCGCCCGCTGACCTTCTCGCGCTACGCCGGCCCGGGCAGCCACCGCTACCCGATCGGCTTCTCGGGCGACACGCACATCTCGTGGGCGTCGCTCGACTTCCAGCCGGAGTTCACCGCCACCGCGTCGAACGTCGGCTACGGCTGGTGGAGCCACGACGTCGGCGGCCACATCCACGGCATCCGCGACGACGAGCTCGCCACCCGCTGGGTCCAGCTCGGCCTGTTCTCGCCGATCCTGCGGCTGCACTCGACCAACAACCCGTTCCTGGTCAAGGAGCCGTGGCTGTACCCGCTCGAGGCGCGCGCCGCGATGGGCGACGCGCTCCGCTTCCGCCACCGGCTCGTGCCCTACCTGCACACCATGAACCACCGCGCGTCCGCCGAGGGCGTCCCGCTCGTGCGGCCGATGTACTACCTCGCGCCCGAGGAGGATCGCGCCTACGACGTGCCCAACCAGTTCGCGTTCGGCTCCGAGCTGCTGGTCGCGCCGATCACCACGCCGCGCGACAAGGTGACGCTGCGCGGGTCGGTGCGCGCCTGGCTGCCGCCCGGCACGTGGATCGACATCTTCACCTCGACCGTCTACGAGGGCGACCGCGAGATCGAGCTGCACCGCGAGCTCGGCTCGATCCCCGCGCTGCTGCGCGCCGGCGGCATCCTCCCGCTGGCGGCGGAGGACGAGCTCGACGCCACGAGCAACCCGGAACGGCTGGAAGTGGTCGTGGCGGCGGGCGCGGACGGTGAGTTCACGCTGATCGAGGACGACGAGACCAACGTCGCGCGCACCACGCTCAGCTGGGACCAGGCGGCCGGCGTCCTCACCATCGCCGCCGCCGACGACCCGCACGGCGTGCTGCCGGCCGAGCGCGAGTGGGCCGTCACGGTGCTCGGCGCCGAGCACGCGCCGTTGGCGGCCTCCGGGCCGACCGGCGAGGCGCTGCGCGTGGAGGCCGGCGCCGACCCGCGCCCGCATACGCCGCACCGCGAGGACGCGCTGTTCGCGGTCCTCGACGCCGCGCAGTACTCCAACGGGGCCAAGCAGACGGCATGGCGAACGCTCAGCGCGGATCTGTCGCCCACGGCCAAGCTCGCGGAGCTGCACGCCCAGGGGCTCCCGCGCGAGCTGATCGGCGCGCTCTCCGAGCTCCTGACCGCCGAGGGCTAGGGCGCCGCTCCGGCGGGCTCGGCCTCGGCCCGTATCCGCGCGCGCTGCCGCGCGGTCCTGACCGCCCGTGTCAGCGTCGCCACGTCGTACTCCCCGTCGTAGCGCTGGCCGTTGATGAAGAACGACGGCGTGCCGGCGACGCCGCTGGCGTCCGCGGTCGCGACGTCGTCGCCGATCCGCTCCGCGTGCTCGTGGCTCTTGAGCTCCGACCAGAAGCGCGCGGTGTCCAGCCCGAGCTCCTCCGCGTGGCGCCCCAGCTCGCGCGGCGAGAGGTCCTCCTGGTCGGCGAGCAGGCGGTCGTGGTACGCCCAGAACTCGCCCTGGGCGGACGCCGCCTCGGCGGCCTCGGCTGCCAGCTGCGCGTTCGCGTGCACGTCATTGAGCGGGAGATGGCGCCAGACGTAGCGCAGCTCGTCGCCGAAGGACTCGAGCAGCTCGCGGATCGCGACCTCCGCCTGCCCGCAGTACGGGCACTGGTAGTCGCCGTATTCCACCAGCGTCACCGGGGCGTCGGGCACGCCGCGAATATGGTCGCGCTCGGGGTCGACGTCCTCGGCCAGGTCGACCAGATCGTCCGCGGTGCCCGACAGCTGACGCGCGCGCACGCGCGCGGGGATCAGCGCGATCACCCGGAAGGCCGCCCAGGCGGTGAGCGTGGCGAGCACGGCCGAGCCCAGGATGCCGAGCTTGGCCTCCTCCAGCTGCCGCCCCTGGAAGGCGATGTTGGCGATCAGCAGCGCGACCGTGAAGCCGATCCCCGCGACGGTGCCGCCGCCCGCGAGCACCGGCCAGCTCACCGCCAGCTTGATGCGGCGGCCGAGCGCGCGATAGGCGACGTACGCGCCGCTCAGGATCCCGAGTGGCTTGCCGATCACGTAGCCGACCACGATCCCCCACGTGATCGGCGAGCTCAGCGCGTCGGAGAGCAGCGAGCCGTCGATGTGGATGCCCGCGTTGGCCAGCGCGAACAGCGGCACGATCACGAGGCTCGTCCACGGGTGCAGGCGATGCTGGAGGCGGTCGTTGGGCGAGATCGCGGAGGCCACCGCGAGCTGGGCCGAGCGGGCGAGCGCGGGCGTGGGCTGCTCGCGGAACGACCGCGCCTGCTCGGTGACGCGCTCGAGGTCCACGCGCGCCGGTGGATAGGCGCCCGTGATCAGCCCCACTGCGAGGCCGGCGATCACGGGGTCGATGCCGGACTTCAGCAGCGCCACCCACACCGCCACGCCGACCACCGCCGCCACCCGCAGGCGCCACTCGGGCGGGGCGAAGCGCAGCGCGAACAGCGTCAGGAACAGCCCGGCCGCCACCGCGAGTGGCACGGCGTTGATGTGCTCGGTATACGCGGTGGCGATCACGATCAGCGCCACGAAGTCGTCGATCACGGCCCAGGTCAGAAGCCGCACGCGCAGGCGCGTCGCGCGCGCGGCGAGGAGGCCGAGCGCGCCGAGCGCGAACGCCGTGTCGGTCGACATCGCCACCCCCCAGCCCTTGGCGCCGGAGCCGCCCGCGTTGAACGCGAGGAAGATGAGGATCGGCAGCGACATGCCGCCCAGCGCGGCGGCCACGGAGAGCCAGATCCGGCGCCGCTCGCGCAGCTGTCCGAGGTCGAGCTCGCGCTTGGCCTCGAGCCCGACGACGAGGAAGTAGAACGTCATCAGGCCCTCGTTGATCCACTGGCGCAGGTCGTGCGAGATGGCCGAGCCGCCGAGCCGGATCGAGAGCTCGGTGGTCCACACCGACTCGTACGAGTCCGACCACGGCGAGTTCGCCCACACGAGCGCGGCGACGGTCGCCATGAGCAGCGCGACGGCGCCCGCGCTCTCGGTGCTGAGGAAGTCGCGAACGGGCGCGGCGAGGTTGCGCGCCCACGCCGTCCGGCCACTGGGGAGGCCCACCATGGCCCGTCAGTTTGGCGAGGCGGTGGTCCGACGCACTACGAGGCGCAGCTCGAGCTGCTCGGTGAGCGGCCCGTGGTCGTCGCCGGCGACGACGTCCAGCAGCCGCTCGAGGCCGCGGCGGCCGCTCTCGTAGAGCGGCTGGGCGACCGTAGTGAGGCCGACGTACGGCGCGACCTCGAGGTCGTCGAAGCCCACCAGCGACAGGTCGCCGGGCACGTCGAAGCCCTCGGCGCGGGCGGCTTCGAGCACCCCGAGCGCCTGCGTGTCGGAGGCGGCGAAGATCGCCGTCGGCGGCTCGGGCAGCGAGACGAGCTCGCGCGTCAGCCGGTGCGCGACGCGGCGGCCATGCGGCCCGAAGCACTCCAGCTCGTCGCGGAGCGGGAGCCCCGCCGCCTCGAGCGCCTCGCGGTAGCCCTGGAGCCGCTGCTCGCTCGCCACGAAGCCGAAGCCGCGGTCGGCGGTGTCGCCGACGAACGCGATCCGCTCGTGCCCGAGCTCGATCAGGTGCTCAGTCGCGAGGCGGCCGCCGCGGACGTCGTCGACGACGATGCTGGGCAGGCGCGGATGGTGCGCGTCGACCAGCACGATCGGGGCCCCGGCGGCCAGGAAGGCGTCGGCCTCGGCGTCGCTCGGGCACAGCGACACGACCAGCAGCCCGTCGGCGCGGTCCAGCGGCGCCAGGCGGCCGAGGTACTCGTCGCGCTGGGCGGGGTCGGAGACGTTGCAGACGACGAGGTCGAACGGCGCCTCGTCGACGGCGGCGAGCACCCCGCGCACGCGCTCGACGGCGGACGGGTGCGTGAAGAACGGGATCACCATCCCGAGCGTCTGGGTCGAGCCCGAGGCCAGCGCCCGGGCGCTGGCGCGCGGCCGGTAGCCGAGGTCGCTCATGGCGGAGAGCACGCGCTCGCGGGCGGGCGCACTGACCTGACCGTCGTTGAGGACCCGCGACACGGTGCTCACACCCACGCCCGCGCGCTGCGCGACATCTGCGATCGTCGCTGCGCGCGAGGCGGGCCTGTCCTTGGTCCGCCCCATCCGCTCCACAATCTACAGCGCCGTCCGAGCCCGTCCGGCTACAGGGCCTGAAGCGCGCCGTCGCGGATCCCGACCGGGATCGGGTCGAGGATCTCGAACGACAGGATGCCCTCCGGCTCCTGGTTGAGGAAGCCGACGAACGCCCATGTGCCGTCGCGCTGCTGGACGAGCGGGGCGGCGAACAGCTTCGGCGCCGCCTCGAACGGTTGCGCGCTGTCGATGTCCCAGCGGCCGAGCGGGTGGTCGCCCAGCACGTACCAGGTGCTGTGAGGGCCGAAGCGCTCGATCTGCGCCGCGCTCTGCTCCTCCGGGTGGCAGGTGAAGACGAGCACGTGGCGGCCGTCGACGACGCGGACCTGCGGCACCTCGATCTGGCCGAAGCCGGCCGGCTCGGTCACCGGCGGCTGGAGCTCCCAGCTAGTGAGGTCGGCGCTGCGCGCGTGGGCGAGCACGCCGTCGGAGAGGCGCGGCGCGTCCGGGTGGCGAGCGGTGATCAGCATGTGCCAGCCGTCGCCATCGGGGTCGGCGAACACGAACGGGTCGCGCCAGGTCTCGCTGTGCGTGCCGTCGATCGTGCGGTACCAGCGCGGGTCGGGCGGGACGAGCGGCCGGTCGCCGACGCGCCGCCACGTCGCCAGGTCGTCTGACTCCGCGAGGCCGATGCGCTGGTCCTTGACGCCGTGGCCCGGGTCGCTGGAGAGCGCGGTGTAGTACATCCGCCACATGCCGTCGGGACCGTGGACGGCGGAGCCGGTCCAGAGCGCGACGTCGTCCCAGCCCTTGGCGTCGGGCAGCAGCGCGTCCGCGTGCACGGTCCAGTCGACGAGGTCGAGCGAGCTCGCGTGCCCGATCGTCGCCGCGGTGTGCCGCAGCCCGGCGTCCTCGAGCGCGCGCGGCGCCTTGAGGAAGAACAGGTGGTAGCGCTCGCCGTCGTCGGCGATCCAGCTGTCCCAGATCCAGGCGTCCTCGAGCCGCAGCATCGCGGCATCGTGGCACGCGTTCTCATGAAGTCCTCAGCTGCCGTTGAGGCGGCGGATAGCCGCGTGGGCTGCACTGTGGTCATGAGCTTCTCGAAACGAGCCCGAGCGGCGCAGGAGCCGCGCCCCGACCGGCGCTTCCGCCGCCTCCTCCCCGCCATCCTCACCTCGGCCGCGATCGCCGCCGGCCTGCCGGGCGCGGCGCAGGCCGCGCCGACCCCCGAGCTCTCGCTGCGCGCCACCACGAGCGGCTTCGCGCTCGTCACGGCGGCCGGGAAGGTCGCCTACCGCGCGGAGGGCCCGCGGGCGCGCGAGCTCTGCCTCCGCCGCGCGCTCAGGCTGGGGGTCGTGCGGCTGAGGTAGCGGGCGCGCCCCGTTCAGATGGGGTCGCGCCGTCTTGCCGACACGGACATCGGGCCGGTGTCGCACGCAACGTCGTCGAACGTGCCGCTCCCCTGGATGGCGAGATCCACCGCGGGCTCCGACGCCCGGCCCGAGATGCTGCCGTTCCAGCCCGCGGGCGAGGCGAGCGGGCCGTTCAACGGGATCGAGAAGGCGCCGCTGCGGAGCGGCAGCATGATGAGCGTCGCCGACCCGCCGTGGGCGGCGGAAGGGAAGCCGTTGAACGTGCAGTTGTCGGTGCCCCACTCCACGATCCCGCTGACGAAGTGCTGCGTGGTGACGAGCGTCGCGTCGAACGAGGTGTTGTTGGTGCCGGGGGCCCAGTAGCTCCCGAGGTAGTTGGAGCCGAGATGGTCGAGCCCCTTCGCCGTGGCCTGCAGGCCTCGCAGCGACACCTTCTTCGGCGTTCCCGTCCCGATCGAGTAGACGCTCTTGTCCTCGCGCCAGAAGATGACCGAGGTGCGGCGACCGTCGAGCTTGCGCGTGAGCAGGAAGGCGCGACGGCCGCGCACGCGCGTCCGCCGCAGGCGATAGCCGTCTCGGCGGTAGGCGCGGACCGCTTTCGGGACCGACCCGAACGTTCCCCGCTCGACCACGATGATCGCGTCCGGCCCAGTGGACGTGTAGTGGACGAGCCGCAGCCCGTAGCCGCGCTTGCCCGGGACGGGGCTCGTGGTGAGTGACACGCCGAGGTTCGACAGCGGCCGCGGTGCCGCGGTCGGGACCAGCGGCGCGGGCCGCAGGTGCCGCTGCGCCAGACGTTGCAGCGCGTCGAACCCGTCCGCATGCGCCACCGGCGCGAGCAGGCAGAACACCAGGACGGCGAACACTGCTCGTACTGGAAGGCGTCGCATCCTGTCGATCGTCTCCGACGCCGCTGCGTCGCGCAAGCTCAGAGGCGCCGGAGCTTCTCGGGGTTGCGGACCGCGTCGATCCGCGTGATGCGGCCGCCGCTGACGACGAACGAGAGCGCCGCGCGATGGCCGTCGGCCGCCGGGACGAGCAGCCCGAGCCGGCCGTTCAGCTCGACCTCGACCGGCGCATGGACCGCCTTGCGGCTGAGCGCCGCCCACGCGCGCGCCACCCGGGCGCCGCCGCGCAGCGGCTTGCGCGCGGCGGTCGCGAGCCCGCCGCCGTCGGACGTCCACACCGCGTCCGGGTCGAGCACCTCGACCAGGCCCTCGAGGTCGCCGTCGCCCACCGCCTCCGCGAACGCCCGTACGGCGCGCTCGTGCTCATCGCGCGACGCGGTGAAGCGCGGGCGCTCGCGGTCGACGTGGCGGCGGGCGCGCGACGCGAGCTGCCGCACCGCCTCGGGCGTGCGGCCGACCACCTCGGCGACCTCGCCGAACGGCACGTCGAACACGTCATGCAGCACGAACGCGGTGCGCTCCGCGGGCGAGAGCTGCTCGAGCACGGTCAGCAGCGCGTAGCTGACCGACTCGTCGAGCGTGACGCGGTCCGCCGGGTCTTCGGACACGAGCGGCTCTGGGAGCCACGGGCCGACGTAGGTCTCGCGGCGCACGCGGGCGGAGCGCAGGCGATCGAGCGCGAGCCGGGCGATGACGGTCGTCAGCCAGCCGTCGAGGTTCTCGATCGCGTCCGCGTCCACCCGCTCCAGCCGCAGCCACGCCTCCTGCACCACGTCCTCCGCCTCGCCCAGGTCGCCGAGCTCGCTGTAGGCGAGCCGCAGCAGCCGTGGGCGGGCGTCGGCGAAGCGCTCGGCGACGGTCATGCGGCGATCCTGGCCCACGCCTCGGTGCCGGCGCGCATGCGCGGCGCCCAGCCGCTCGCCTCCCGCAGCCGGCGGCTGGAGACGCGCTGAGAGCGCGCGAGCGGGCTGTCTTGCGGCGGCCGCGTGAGCAGCGCCTCGACGCCGGCCACCGCCGCCAGCGCGGCGTCGATCTCGGCGTTGGTCGGCGGGTCGGCGTCGGCGACGTTGTAGGTCCCGGCCGGGACCTGCACGGCCGCCGCGATGGCCGCGGCCGCGTCGTCCAGCCACAGCGTCGGGCGGTAGGCGCCGGGCGGCCCGGCCGCGACGGAGGCGCCCCCGTGAGCAGCCTCCAGCGCAGCCTGGGCCGACCCGCTGTCGGGCCCCATGAAGAGCCCGAAGCGCAGTACGACGGTGTCGCCGCCGAACAGCTCGCGAGCGTTGCGCTCGGCGGTCAGCGCGGTGGTCGTCACGCCGCCGCCGGCGACCGGCGCATCCTCGTCGAGCCACGCGTCGCCGCCGTCGGCGTAGACGAACGCGATCGACTCCTGGACGAGCCGCTGCACGCCGGCGGCATCCGCGGCGCGGGCGATCGCCGCCGACGCGTCGGTGCGCACGCGGTCGTTCTCCGCCCAGGCGGCCGGATCGGCCATGCGATCGGCGGTCGGGACGTGGGTGAGCAGGTTGATGACGATGTCCGCTCCGTCGAAGGCGCGACGGAGGGAGGTCTCGTCGAACACGTCGGCCTCGACGGCGCTCGCGCCGAGGCTCTCCAGCCGCTCGCGGCCGCTCGCGGAGCGGGTGACGCCCGTGACGCGGTGGCCGGCGGCGATCAGTTCGCGGACGGCGCGCCGCCCGATGACTCCCGTGGAGCCGGTGATCACGATCTCGTTCATGCCCTACTGACGACGCTCCTCGCTCGATCGTGACATGTGCCGCCCGCGGGTGACTACGGCTCGAGATCCGTGATTTCGACGCTTGCGGCAACCACGGGCATGGCCGAATATGCACGCAACGGCTCGTCCTCAGAAGGAGAGGTCCTCCGGAGACGGAGGGCTTCCAGCTGGAGAGGCACCGGCCGCAGATCCACCGAGAGCCTGCTCTACCGAGCGGGCTCTCGGCGTTGTGGGGTCCGTATTCGCCCGCGGCCCATCGACGCGACCGTACGGATGACGTGCACCAAGCCAGGACCTAGGTTGCTCCCATGACACGTGAGGGAGGTGAACCTCGATGACCGTTGCACGCGTGATCTCCGGCGCACTGCTCGCGCTGCTGGCGCTGCCGGTGCTGCTGCTGGTCGCCTTCGCGCTCGGGCCGGTCGCGCTCGTCCCGGTGCTGATCGCCGCCTGCATCGCGCCGCCCCTCTTGCTGGCCGGAGCGATCTGGCTCTGGGCCGGCAAGCAATAGCGACGGGCCGCTGACCGCGGACCGGCGGTGGGTATGGTCGGGTCATGTCCATCGTCATCGTGGGAGCCGGGCCCAACCTCGGCCTTGCCATCGGCCGTCGCTTCGGGAGCGAGGGCATGCCCGTGGGGCTCGTGTCGCGCGACCAGGCCAAGCTCGACGGCCTCGTCGAGCGGCTCGAGGAGGACGGCATCCGGGCCTCGGGCGAGGCCGCCGACATCCGGGAGCCCGACGCGCTCTCCCAGGCGATCCAGACCCTGGCGGGCCGGCTCGGCGAGATCGAGGTGCTCGAGTACTCGCCCCTCCCCGCCCGCGAGTTCATGAAGCCGATCCTCGAGACCACCGCCGACGACATCCGCGGCCCGCTCGAGTTCAGCATCGTCGGCGCCGTCACCGCGGTCCAGGCCGTGCTCCGCCCCATGCGCGAGGCCGGCCGCGGCACGATCCTCTTCACCACCGGCACCGCCTTCATCACCCTCAACCCCGAGCGCGCCGGGGTCGGCGTCTCGTTCTCGGGCGAGGTCGCCTACGCCCGCATGCTCCACGACGTCCTCGCCGAGGAGGGCATCCACGTCGCCCACACCGCCATCCACGGGCGGATCGCGCCGGGCGGGGAGTTCGAGCCGGACGAGATCGCCGCGCTGCTGTGGCGGCACCACAGCGAGCGCGGCGACTTCCAGACCCGCCTCGGGATCTAGGCGGCGACCGGCTCCAGCTTCGGCAGCCAGCCGAGGCGCTTCGGCAGGTACCAGTTGCGCTCGCCGAGCAGCTTCATCGTGGCCGGGAGCAGGACCGCGCGGATGATCGTCGCGTCGATCAGGATCGAGACCGCGAGGCCGATGCCGATCTGCTTCGCCAGCTGATCGCTGCCGAGCGCGAAGGAGCCGAACACCGCGACCATCACGAGCGCCGCGCTGGTGACCACGCCGGCGCTGCTCTTGATGCCGTGCGCAACCGCGTCGTCGTTGCTCATGCCGCCGTCGACCGCCTCGCGGATCCGGCTGAGGATGAACACGTGGTAGTCCATCGACAGGCCGAACAGGATCACGAACAGGAAGAGCGGGATCCAGGGCGCGATGCCGCCGACCGACTGGAAGTCGAGCAGCGTCTCGCCGTGGCCGTCCTGGAAGACGAGCACGAGCACGCCGTAGGCCGCGCCGACCGACAGCAGGTTCAGCACGATCGCCTTGATCGGCACCACGATCGAGCGGAACGTGACCAGCAGCAGGATGAACGCGAGGCCGAGCACGAACAGGAACACGATCGGGGCGTGTGAGGTGAGGTTGTCGGAGAAGTCGCGCGACGCGGCGGTCGGGCCGGTCACCGCGACCTCCGCGCCGGCCAGGCGGCCGGCGGTGGCGGGCACGACCTCGGAGCGCAGCGTCGCGAGCGAGCGCTCGGACGCCGCGTCGGTCCCGTTGCCCTGGACCGAGAGGCCCACGACCGCGACGGTCTTGTCGGGGCTGATCTCGACCGTCGAGGGCTCGGAGAGGCGGCCGGACGCGAGCGCGCGATCGTGCAGCTGCTTGATCGCGGCCTGGACCGGCGGGGCCGTGACGTCCGCGGCCTTGATCACCGTCATGGCCGGGATGGCGCCACCGGGGAAGGCGGCCTGGAGCCGGTCGTAGGTCTGGATGACCGGCTGGCTGCGCGAGTAGCCGTCATAGCCGGCCTCCTTGAACTGGATCCCGAGCGCCGGGATGGCGAGCGCGACGAGCAGGCCGCCCGCCAGCACCGTCGACAGCACGGGGCGCTTGAGGACGCGGGTGATGATCGCGCCCCACACGCGCGACTCGCCCTTGGCCTGGTGGCGGCGCTTGGTGACCCACGGCACGCGCCCCTTCTCCAGCCAGTTCTTGCGGCTGAGGAACGCGAGCATCGCGGGCAGGAAGGTCATCGAGCCGAGCAGCGCGACGGCGACGACCAGCATCGTGCCGATGCCGAAGCCGACGAAGATCGGGTTGCCGGCGAGCAGCAGCCCGGCCATCGCCGTCATGACGGTCAGGCCGGAGATGAGCACCGCGCGGCCCGACGTGGCGGCGGCGATCTCGATCGCGGCCTCGGCCGAGTGGCCGCGGTCGCGCTCCTCGGTCATGCGCCGCGAATAGAACATCGCGTAGTCGACGCCGACCGCGAGGCCGATGATCGCCGCGAGCTCGGCGACGTCCGGCGGGAGCGCGTAGAGCCGGCTGACCGGGCCGAGCAGGCCGACCGTCGCAGCCACGGAGGTGGCGCCGAGCACCAGCGGCACGCCGGCGGCGACGACCGCGCCGAACGCGGCCAGCAGGATGATCAGCAGCAGCGCGTAGGAGACGCCCTCGGCCTTCTTGCCGTCCTGCGTGTCCCGCGCCGCGATCTCCTTGGCGGCGGACGCCTCGCCGAACTCCTCGACCTGCACGCCGGGATGGGCGGCCTGGGCGGCGGCGACGGCCGCGAGCGGCTTGGAGACGCGCGTCTTGGCCTGCTCGTCCGTGCCGGCGAGCTTGAAGTCGACGACGACCGAGCGGCCGTCCTTGGAGGCGACCGGGCGCTCGATGCCGCTGACGCCCTCGATCCGCCCCAGCCGCGCCACGACGTCCTGCACGGCCGCGTCCCGCTCCGTCCCGTCAGCACCCTGCACGAGCACCCGCTCGTCGGCCTGCTCGGGGAAGTCGGCGGCCTTGACGATCATGTCGCCGCGCTTGGACTCACCGCTCCCGCGAGCTGAATCGTCGACGCTGTTCTGGCCGATCTTGCCGCCGACGACGGTGGCGAGGACGACGAACAGGATCCATCCGAAGATGGCCGTCTTGCGGTGCTGGGCACTCCATCGACCGGCGCGGGCTGCGGGATTGCGAGGCTGCATCGAGCTCTCCTCGGTAGTGAATCTTACGGTGTAAGGGAGCCTAGCCTTACGCTGTAAGATGGCGCTAGTGGGGCAAACCGAACCATCCGAGATCCGAGCACCGCTCAGCCGCGAACGCGTCCTGGCGACCGCGATCGCGCTCGCCGACGAGCAGGGCCTTGAGGCGTTCTCGATGCGCAGGCTCGCCGACCGGCTCGGCGTCGCCGCGATGTCGCTCTACCACCACGTCCCCAACAAGGTCCAGTGGCTCGACGCGATGATCGACGTCGTCTTCAGCGAGATCGAGCTGCCGTCGACCGACGACGAGTGGCAGACGGCCATGCGCAAGCGCGCCGTCTCGACCCTCTCGGCGCTCAACCGCCACCGCTGGGCGGTCGGCCTGATGGAGGGCCGCAGCGTCCACGGGCCGGCGAACCTCCGCCTCCACAACGCGGTGCTCGGATGCCTGCGCGGGGCGGGCTTCTCGCTCGAGATGACCGTCCACGCCTACTCGGTCCAGGACGCCTACATCTACGGCTTCGCGCTCCAGCAGGCCGATATGACGCCCGAGACCTCGGAGGACTTCGCCGCGACCGCCGAGCAGCAGATGGAGACGTACAAGGACGTCCTGGCCGACTACCCCCACCTCGTCGAGGTCGTCGGCGGCCACGTCGCCACGGCGGGCTACGACTACGAGACCGAGTTCCTGTTCGGGCTCGACCTCATCCTGGCCGGTCTCGACAAGCTGCGCGAAATCAGCTGACGCGCGAGCCGCGCCCGGCGGCCATGAGGTCCGTCAGCCGGACCAGCTTGACCCGCGGGCGGCCGTGGGGCTCGCCGGCGGAGCGCTCGTGCTCGTCGATCGCCTGCCAGCCCTCCCACGTCACCGCGTCTGACGCGGCGGAGGAGAGCCACTCGGCGGTGTCCTCGGCGTCGGGCCGCTCGCCGTCCAGGCGGCCGGCGTCGCGGTCCTCGACGATCTTGCTCACGGTGTCGGCGGCGTCCTTCTTGTTCGTCCCGATCACGCCGCTCGGCCCGCGCTTGATCCAGCCGACCGCGTACTCGCCGACGCACGGCGAGCCGTCCTCGTTGTGGACGCGCCCGCCCTCGTTGCGAATCAGTGCGCGCCGCTCGTCGAACGGGATGTCGTCGATCGGGCGGCCGCGGTAGCCGATCGACCGCAGCACCAGGCCGCAGCCGATCACCTCCTCGTCGCCGGTCGGTACGGCGCGGCCGTTCTCGAGCCGGTTGATCGCCAGCCGGATGCCGGTCACCGGGCCGTCCTCGCCGTCGCCCAGGATCTCGATCGGCGAGCGCAGGAACTTGAGCGAGATCCGCCGCCCGGCGCTGCCCACCGGCCGCGCCGCGTAGCCCTTGAGGATCTCGACGTTGCGGATCTGGGTCGGCTCGCCCTCGGGCTCGACGCCCTCGACCTCGGCGGGATCGACCTGCACGTCGACGCCGGTCATTTCCCCCAGCTCGCGCAGCTCCGGGTTGGTGAAGGCGGCCTGGGCGGGCCCGCGGCGGCCGAGGACGATCACTTCCTGCACCTGCGCCTCGGCCAGCTCGCGCACGGCGTGGTCTGCGCAGTCCGTGGCGGCGAGCTCCTCGGGGTCGAGCAGCAGCATGCGCGCGAGGTCGATCGCCACGTTGCCGTTGCCGATCACGACCGCGCGCTGGGCGGAGAGGTCGAACGCCTCGTCGACCGCCTCCGGGTGGCCGTTGTACCAGGCCACGAAGCGGGTGGCGGCGTAGGAGCCGGGGCGATCCTCACCCGGGATCCCGAGCCGGTTGTCGTCCATCGTGCCGAACGCGTAGACGACCGCGTGGTAGCGCTCGAGCAGCTCGGCGCGTGAGATGTCCTCGCCCAGCTTCACCCCGCCGAAGAAGCGGAAGCCCGGCTTCTTGGCGGTCTTCTCATAGACGCGCGTGACGGACTTGATCTTCGGGTGGTCGGGGGCGACGCCGGAGCGCACGAGCCCGAACGGCGTCGGGAGGGCGTCGAACAGGTCGACCTCGAAGCCGGCTCCGAGCAGCTGGTCAGCCGTGTAGAAGCCGGCCGGACCGGCGCCCACGACCGCTGCTCTCAAATCAGTGGATCCCACCACCTGAGGGTACTGAGGCGTCCCGGACGGCCCGGGCCTGCGCAGCGTCCATCCACAGCTCCCAGCGCCCCGACGCGGAGTTGCGCTCGTCGAGGAAGCGATAGGGCCGGCGGCCGCCGAACTCGGTCATCCGCAGGTGGAAGACGCCGCCCAGCACCGACGCGATGCGGCGGCGCGGCCAGCCGATCGCGTCCTCGATCTCCGGGAACGGGCGCGGGCGGCCGGGCGCGGCGGCGAGCCCACCCAGCAGCTCCCGCATGAGGTCGCTGCAGCGGTCGTGGAAGCGCGCGATCTCGTCCGCGTCGGTGAGGACGTTGTGGGGCGCGTGCTCGATCACGCCGCCGCCTCGCCGAGCAGCCGCTCGACGAGCACGCAGTCCCTCCACTCGCCGTCGAGCCGCCCGTGGCGGCGCTGGATGCCGACCTCGTCGAAGCCGGCGGCGCGGTGGACGGCGCGGCTGGCGCCGTTGTCCGCGAACACGCGCGAGGTCAGCTTGTGGTAACCGGCGGCCTCGCACGCCTCGGCCAGCGCGTCGAGCAGCGCCACGCCGAGCCGGCGGCCGCGGGCGGCGCGGGCGACGTAGACGCCGTGCTCCCCGATCCCGGCGTAGACGCAGCGGTCGGAGTAGGGCGACACGCGCGCGAAGCCGGCGATCCCGCCGTCCTCGACGACCACGAACGGCAGCCCGCCGGCGACCCACTCGGCGACCTCGCCCGCGTCGCGCGGGCGCGTCTCGAACGTGGCCACCCGATCCTCGATGCCCTCGTTGTAGATGGCTGCGATCGCGGCAGCGTCGCCCGCGGTTGCCGGTCGGATCGTCATCGCCCTCACAGTACGATTCCGAGGGGATGAGCGAGACCAGCACTGAGAACCAGGAACACGGCCAGAGCGTCACGGCCAGGATCTCGACCGAGATCGTCCGCACGCTCAAGGAGTCGTTCGGGAAGGGGCCGGTGAAGGCCAAGTCCTACCTGCTCGACGACTTCTTGCTCGTGGTCATGCGCGGCGGGGTCACGGTCGCCGAGGAGACGATGCTCGAGCGGGGGCACTCGGACCTGGTGCGCCAGTTCCGCCAGACCTACCAGAACGAGATGGGCGACGTGCTCTGCGCCAAGGTCGAGGCCCTGACGGGCCGCAAGGTCCTCACCTACCAGAGCCAGATCCTCTTCGACCCCCACATCGTGATGGAGGTCTTCTTCTTCGATCCGCGCGACATCGACGGCGCGTCGGAGGTCGAGCTCTAGGCGGGACGGCCCTCGCGGCTGTCGGCCCACGCCGCGGCCGCGCCCACCGCGAGCGCGGCGGAGAGCAGCGCGGCGGTCTTGAGCGGGCGGCGCTTGGGCTTCGGCGGCGGCTGGTCGGCGAGCGCGCGCACCGCGGCCTGCAGTGACGCGGCGGCGCCGGTCACGTGGTCCATCAGCCGCTTGTCCTGCACGGCGTCGGCGGCCTTCTGGTCGCGCGCCCGCCGGTAGGCCCGGCGGCCGCGCACCAGCGCGTCCCCGAGCTGGTCGCGCACGTAATCGTCGTCGAACAGGCGGTTGACGTAGTCGGCGGCCGGCATCACTCGGGCTCCGGTTCCTCCTGACCGGGCCAGGCGCCGGTCAGGCCCGCGAACGCGCGCCGCGAGTGGTGGTCGACGAAGCCGCGGATGAGGCGGAAGATCGCGCCCTCGACGAGCATCGCGGCGATGAACTTGGTCCAGTTGATCTCGCGGTGCTCGGGGTTCGGGGCCTCTTCCTCGTCGAACTTGCCCCAGATGAAGTCGAAGAGCTTCTTCGCCCCCAGGCCGGAGACGATGCCGAGGACGATCCCGATCGGGCGGAAGGCGTATTGCATGGCTACTCGCGCCCCGCCGCCGCGCGGCCCAGGAGGAAGGCGACCAGCACCGCGCCGCCGATGATCAGCGGGCGACGGTTCTCGCTCGCCACCCGCCCGACGGTGCCCGCGCCGTCGCCGGCCGAGTCCGGGGCCGACGCCTTCAGACGCGCCTTCACGTCCTCCACCTTGGCCTTCGCTTGGCCCTTGACGTCGGCCTTCTCGGCGACCGCGGCGACGGTGTCGCCCATGTCGCGCCGGGTGCGCTCGATGTCCGCCTCGATCTCCGCCGGGGTGCGCTGCTCGGTCTCTACTGCCTGGCCGTCTTCGCGCGGGTCTTCGCCCATTCGACGTCCTCCTTCGTGCTCGAGATGGCGCGCTCCGGGACCGGCGGGGCGCCGGCCTGCATCTTCTTCTTGCCGCTCAGCGCGAGGACGCCGGCGATCGCCGCGTAGACGACCCCGACGATCAGCGCGGCCAGCCAGCCCGCGACCACGGTGCTGAGCGCGAGGATCAGGCAGGCGGTGATCGCGCCGACGGCGTACAGGCCGAAAAGCCCGGCGCCGCCGAACGCACCGGCGCCCATCCCGACCTGCTTGCCCTTGGCGGTCATCTCCGCCTTGGCCAGCTCGATCTCCTGCCGGACCAGCGTGGTCGTCTGATCCGAGAGCTGGCGCACCAGGTCACCGATCGGCCGGTCCTCGAGTTGCGTTCGCTGTTCATCCATACCCGAGGTTTCTCCGGGCTGGAAGCGATGCCAAACCGCGGAGGTCCTGAAGCGGACCTCCGTCAGAGCTCGATGTGCGCGGACATCACGATCGTGCGGTCGTCCGGGAGGTGGAAGTAGGGCACCGGGCTGGCCGCGTTGCGGGCGATCGCGATGAACAGCCGCTTGCGCCACCGCGCCATTCCCGGCGTCTTGCCGGGGATGATCGTGATGCGCGAGAGGAAGTAGGAGACGTGCTCGAAGTCGGCGTCGCGCTCCAGCCGCTTCGCGGCGCGCCGCAGCGTGCGCGGGACGTCGAGGTCGTCCTGGAAGCCGAAGCGCGCGGTCAGGTGGGTGATGCCGTCGTCGCGGTAGCCGAGGTCGTCGATCGTCACGCGCTCGTCCTCGTCGACGTGCGGGACGTTGAGCGTCACCACCGTCACGATCACCACGCTGTCGTGCAGGACGCAGTTGTGCTCGACGTTGGCGCGCAGCGCGAGCGGCGTGGTCTCCGGGTTGGCGTCGAGGAAGATGCCCGTGCGCGGGGAGCGGGAGATCGGCTGCTCTGGGTCGCGGATCTCCTCGACGAAGTCGCGCAGCGGGCCCTCGAGCTCGGTCCGCTTCTTGGTGATGATCTCGCGCCCGCGCTGCCACGTGGTGAGCACGATGAACACGACCGCGGCGATCGCGAGCGGGAACCAGCCGCCGTGGACGATCTTCGGCAGGTTGGCGGTGAAGAACGTGAGGTCGACGATCAGGAACGCGATCGCGCCGGTGACCGCCAGCCGCTTCGGCTTGCCCCACACGATGTGGACGACGACGAAGAACAGCACCGTGTCGATCGCCAGCGTGCCGGTGACCGCGATCCCGTACGCGGCCGCGAGGTGCTGGGAGGAGCCGAAGCCGACCACGAGCGCGACGACCGCCACGAAGATCCCCCAGTTGACAGCCGGCACGTAGACCTGGCCGGCCTCGCGCGAGGTGTGGCGGATCGTCAGGCGCGGGAGGAAGCCGAGCTGCACCGCCTGGCGGGTGACCGAGAACGCGCCCGAGATCACCGCCTGCGAGGCGATCACCGTCGCGATGGTGGCCAGCCCGATCATCGGGATCCGCCCCCAGTGGGGAATCAGCAGGTAGAACGGGTTTTCGATCGCCGTCGGCGTGTGCAGGATCAGCGCGCCCTGGCCCATGTAGTTGAGGATCAGGGCGGGGAAGACGGCGGAGAACCACGACAGCCGGATCGGGTGGCGGCCGAAGTGGCCCATATCGGCATAGAGCGCCTCGGCGCCGGTGACGGTCAGCACGACGGAGCCGAGCGCGATGAACGCGACGTGACCGTGCTCGAACATGAACGAGACCGCGTAGGTGGGCGAGATCGCGCGCAGGATCCCGGGCTCCTTGACGACCTCGTGCAGGCCCGCGACCGCCAGCAGCGTGAACCACAGCGCCATGATCGGCCCGAACCACCGGCCGACCGCCCCGGTCCCGAAGCGCTGGATCGTGAACAGCACGGCCAGGATCACGAGCGTGATCGGCACCACCAGCTCGTGCAGGCTCGGCTCGACCACCTCGATCCCCTCCACGGCGGAGAGCACCGAGATCGCCGGCGTGATCATGCCGTCGCCGTAGAACAGCGACGCGCCGAAGATGCCCAGCGCGACCAGCGTGACCTGCGCGAAGCGCCGCTGCAGCCCCTTCTCGCGGATCAGCGCGATCAGCGCCATGATCCCGCCCTCGCCTTCGTTGTCGGCGCGCATGATCAGCGCCACGTACTTGATCGAGACGATCAGGGTGATCGCCCAGAACACGAGCGAGATCACGCCGTAGACGCCGCTCTGCGTCGGCCGCACCGCGTGCTCGTCGGCTGCGAACACGGTCTGCAGCGCGTACAGCGGGCTCGTCCCGATGTCGCCGAAGACGATGCCGAGCGCTCCGAGCGAGAGCACGGCCAGACCGGCGTGGCGGCGCGGGGCTTCACCCATGCGCGCCCCTTCTTACCGGTTCAGCGCGACGGGAGGCGCGCGCACACCGTCGTGCCGGCGCCCGGCGGGCTCTCGATCTCCAGCGTTCCGTTCATCGCCGAGACGCGGTCGCGCAGGCCCTGCAGCCCCGACCCCGCGCCGAGCTCAGCGCCGCCGCAGCCGTCGTCGCGGATCGTCACCTCGAGCTCGCCGGCGCGCTCCTCGACGCCGACCCAGGCCTGACTCGCGTCCGCGTAACGGGCGACGTTGGTGAGCGCCTCCGAGGCGACGAAGTAGGCCGCCGCCTCGACCGCCATCGGCAGCCGTTCGCCCGGCAGCTCGGTGGCGAGCTCGACCGGCACGGTGGAGCGCTGGGCGAGCGCGCGCAGCGCGTGCTCGAGCCCGTGGTCGCTGAGCACGGCGGGATGGAGGCCGCGGGCGAGGGCGCGCAGCTCGCCGAGGCCGCTTCCGAGCTCGTCGAGCGCCTGCAGCACGGGCGCGCGGCAGTCCTCCGGGAGGTCCTTGTGGGTGGTGAGCCAGATGCGCAGACTGAGCGCGACGGAGACGAGCCGCTGCTGCGCGCCGTCGTGGAGGTTGCGCTCGATGTCGCGGCGGGCGCGATCGGCGGCCTCGAGGATCCGGGCGCGCGAGGCGCGCACCTCGGAGAGCTGCGCCTCCGTGACGGCGTGCTCGCGCATCGCGTGCTCGGCCGCGCGCCGCTGGGTGATATCGAAGATCGCGCCGTCGAGCCACCAGCGGCCGTCGCCCGCCTCCTGGGCGAGCCCGCGCTCGAGCACCCAGCAGATCGAGCCGTCGCGGCGCACGAGCCGGTACTCGAGCGAGAACGGCCGGCCGGTCCGCACCGACTCCATGACGCGGTCGGCGACGTAGTCGTGGTCGTCGGGGTGCTCGATGCTCGCGAACGTGCGGACCGCGTTGCCGATGAAGTCGGACGCCGGGTAGCCGGTCATCGTCTCGATCTCGTCGCTCAGCCACTCCATCGTCCAGTCGCGGTCGCAGGCGCAGCGGTAGATCGCGCCAGGGATGCTGTCGATGAGCGAGCGCAGCATCGCGTCGTTGGCCCGCAACCGGGCCGCGCGCAGGCCGGTCGCGACGCGCAGGATCAGGACGTCCGGCTCGAACGCGACGCGCATGATGTCGTCCGCCCCCGCGTCGAGGGCGTCGCGCAGCTCGTGGGGCGAGTCGAGGTCGACGCACGCGACGACGTGGACGGCCGCCAGCTCGGGCCGCGCCCGCACGGCGCGGATCAGGTCCGGCCCGTACTGGGCGTCGACGAACACGACCTGCGCCGCGCCCTCCTCGACGATCCGAATGGCCGCGCGGGGATCGCCGGCGCGCAGGACCCGGAGCCCGGCCGCGAGCAGCACCTCCCAGGTCGCGTCGCCGACCTCCTCGAGACCGACCAGCAGCACCGCGTCACCGTCGCTGACGAGCCCGTCGAGCGCGCTCGATCGCGTCGGAGCAGGGGCTGCGGTACGCCCGAAACGGCGTTGGGCCATGACCGTTCGACCGTACACCCTCAGCCGTACGCGTCAAACGCCAGCTTCACGGCCAAGGCGAGGCCCGCGAGGCCGATCAGCGTGCGCAGCACGGTGGCGTTGGAGCGCCGCACCACGATCGGCCCGAGCCGGCCGCCGGCGAACAGGCCGAGCGCGAGCGGCGCGGCGGCATCCCAGTGGACGTCGCCGAGCAGCGCGAACGCGACCGCGGCGGTCGCGTTGGCGACGCCGAGCACGACGTTCTTGAACGCGTTGCTGCGGGCGAGCGACTCGCCGGTGGCGACGAGCATCAGCGCCAGCACCAACACGCCCGCGGCGGCACCGAAGTAGCCGCCGTAGATGGCGATCGCGAACACGCCGGCGATCAGCCCGGGGCCGGCTTTGGGATGGGCGTGCTCCGGGTGCACGCGCGGCCGGACGAGGATGGTCAGCGAGGCGACGCCGATCAGCCACGGCGCGATCCGCTCGAACGTGTCGGACGGCGTGAGCAGCAGCAGCGTCGCCCCCACGGCGCCGCCGAGCACGCCGGCGATGACGAGCGGCCGCAGCCGCCTGGCCTGTCCGGCCAGCTCCGGCCGCGAGCCGAGCGTCGAGCCGAGCGTGCTGAACACCAGCGCCGTCGTGTTCGTCACGTTCGCGGCGATCGGCCCGAGGCCGATCGCCAGCAGCGCGGGATAGCTGATCAGCGAGGCGAGCCCGGCGATGCTCCCGGTCAGCCCGGCGCCCACCCCCGCGCACACGAGCAGGAGCACGTCGACGGCGGACACGGGCGGCAGTGTGGCAGCGCGCTAGCCGCTGACCCACTCGAAGCGCACGGCGCCGAGCGAGAACGGCTTGCGGCGCGCGCCGCTGAACAGCACACGGGTGATCCCCGGCGGCCCGTCGTCGCGGACGGTCACCGGCACCTCGTCGCCGAGCGGGAGCCGCTCCCAGGCGGCGCGGTCGCCGGCCGCGCCGAGCTCCACGCCCGCCACCGCCGGCCCGCCCTCGGCGGTCGCGCGCCAGGCGCCCGCGTCGAAGCCGTACTCGGTCAGCACGACCATCGAGTCGCCTGCCTCGTTCACGCCCGCGCGCGCGAGCACCGGGATCCGCCCCAGCGTGCCCGCCGCCGCGCCGGCGACGCGGTCGCGCACGCCCGGCCGGCGCGTGCTCACCGGCACCGGGAACGGGTTGGGGAGCAGCCCGTGGATCTGGGCGGCGTGCCAGCGGCGGTCGCCCGCGACGCCGGGCGCCGGCGGCGAGACCGGGAAGCCGAGCGCCCGCAGCTCGCCCACCGCCTGCCTCAGCGGCACGTCGGCGACGAAGCCGAGCCCGTAGCCGAGCGGCCGGGCCGGCGGGATGACGCCGATCTTGAGCACCTCGAGGTCGACCGGCCCGCCGCGCGCGATCCCGCTCTCGATGCCTCCGATCAGCTCCTCGACCTCGGCCAGCACCGGCGCGCCCGAGCGCCGGGCGAGCTCGGCCAGCGTCTTGTGCGGCTCGCCGGTGCGGATGATCAGGTGGTCGAGCCGCAGGCGCACCGGCCCTATTCAAGCGGTCCGGTGACCAGCTCCTCGAGCTTGTCCATCTGCTCCTGCATGCCGGCTTCCATCCCGGACTCGAGGATGACGTCGCGGATCTCGCGGCTGCCGCACTCGACGAGCAGCTCGAGCGTGGTGCGGCCGTCCTCCTCGCGGAACGTCACGATGTCGAGCACCCCGTCGCCGGGCATCGTCTCGAAGACCTCGGTGGTCACGATCCGCTCGTTCTCGACGATCTCGCGGTACTCGCCGTGGAAGGCGACCTCGAAGCCACCCTCGGCGGTCATCACGTAGCGCCACATCCCGCCGACCCGGAGGTCGATCTCGGCTACCTGCATCTCGCCGCGCCGCCCGCTCCACCAGCGCCGCACGAGCTCGGGCGTCGTCCACGCCCGGTACACCAGGTGGCGCGGGGCGTCGAACTCGCGCGTGATCAGGATCTGCTCCTCGGTGGGCAGCGTCACCGTTGCCGTCATTCCGTCTCCTTCAGCTCGTCGAGCACGTCGTCCAGCAGCTCGAACCGCTCGGACCACGTGCGCTCGTAGGTCTTGACCCAGTCGTGGATCGGCTTCAGCGCGGGGCCGTTCAGCGAGTACAGGCGCTGACGGCCCGCGCCGCGCACCTCGACCGCGCCCACCTCGCGCAGGACGCGCAGGTGCTTGGACACCTGTGGCTGCGTGACCCCGAGCTCGCGCACGAGGTCGTTGACGGGGCGCTCGCCGCCCGCGAGGACGTCGAGGATCGCGCGCCGCCGCGGTTCCGCGACGGCGTTGAACGCATCTGCAGTGGTCGCCGCCCGGGCCATGCGTCGGATCATATGCCGTTATCGGTATATGTCAAGATGCACGCGTGCTCTCCCGCTGGTACGTGATCGCCGTCTTCGTGGTGCTCGTCCTGATCCTCGTGATCGGCTTCGTCGGCTGCTAGGCGTTTGCCCGCGACGGGCGGCTGGGAAGGGCTGGGGCCATGAGAGTCGTCGTCGTCGGGGCCAGTGGCAACGCGGGCACGAGCGTGCTGAGCGCGCTGGCGGACGAGCCGGCGGTCGACTCCGTGCTCGGCGTCGCGCGGCGGGTGCCCTCACTGTCGGTGCCGAAGGTCGAGTGGACGCGGGCGGACGTCACGCGTGACGTGCTCGAGCCGTTGTTCCGCGGCGCCGACGCCGTCGTGCACCTGGCCTGGCTGATCCAGCCGTCGCGTGACGGGCAGGTTCTGCGGGCGACGAACGTGGACGGCAGCCGCCGGGTCTTCGAGGCGGTCGCCGCGGCGGGCGTGCCGGCGCTCGTCTACGCGTCCTCGGTCGGCGCCTACTCGCCGGGGCCGAAGGACCGCGCGGTCGACGAGAGCTGGCCGACCGACGGCATCAAGACCTCGTTCTACTCGCGCCACAAGGCCGAGGTCGAGCGGCTGCTCGACGTCTTCGAGGCCCAGCACGCCGAGGTGCGCGTGGTGCGGCTGCGGCCGGGGCTGATCTTCAAGCGCGAGGCCGCGAGCGAGATCCGGCGCTACTTCGCCGGCCCGCTGCTCCCCAGCGCGCTGGTGCGGCCGGGCCACATCCCGGTCGTGCCCGACACGCCGCGCCTGCGCTTCCAGGCCGTGCACTCGCTCGACGTCGCCGACGCCTACCGGCGCGCCGTCGTGGATGAGGCCGCGCGCGGCGCCTACAACGTCGCCGCCGAGCCGGTGCTCGACCCGGAGCGGCTGGCCTCGCTGCTCGGCGCGCGCCGGGTGCCGGTGCCCGCGCGCGTCCTGCGCGCCGCGGCGGCGCTGACCTGGCGCGCCCGCCTGCAGCCGACGCCCGAGGGCTGGGTCGACATGGCGCTCGGCGTCCCGATCATGGACACCACGCGCGCCCGCGAGGAGCTCGGCTGGGAGCCGCGCCACGACGGCGGCGAGGCGCTGCTCGAGCTGCTGCGCGGCATGGCCGACGGCGCCGGCCTTGCGACGCCGCCGCTGCACGCCGGCGGCTCGCGCCTGCGCGAGCTGGCCCAGGGCGTCGGCGCGCGGATCTAGGGCCAGTCGATCTGGGCGTCCGGCACGCCGTGGGCGCGGGCGTGCGCCTCGGCCTCCGCGCGCCCGTCGGCGTCGCCCTTCGCGTAGCGGAACACCGCCTCGCGGAAGACCACGAAGCTCTCCTCCGCGGTGTGGAAGTCGACGTACCAGCCCGGCTCGCCGAGGATCGCCGCGAGCGCGTCGGCGAGCGCCGGCGCGGCGTCGTCGGCGACCTCGAAGAACAGCAGCGTCCAGCGCGGCGGAAGGCCGGCCGCGAGCTGCTCGTCGGAGAGGTTGTCCGGCTCGACGCGCTCGATCCGGTTGACGGTGATCGGCACGCCGTCGAGGGTCGTGCCGGGCCGGATGCTCTCGCCGATCAGGGTGCCGGTCGCCATGGGACGGGTGCCTAATACCCTCCCCCGGCCGTGCTCACAACCGTCATCGGCAGCTACCCGCAGCCCGACTGGCTGATCGACCGCGAGAAGCTCCGCGGCTCGTTCCCGCCGCGCGTGCGGGCGCGCGAGCTGTGGCGTCTCGAGGAGCCCTACCTCGCCCAGGCGCAGGACGACGCGACCGCGCTCGCGATCCTCGATCAGGAGCGCGCCGGCGTGGACATCGTCACCGACGGCGAGATCCGCCGCGAGAGCTACTCCAACCGCTTCGCGACCGCGCTCGAGGGCTTCGACATCGACAACCCCGCGATGGTCCCCGGCCGCGCCGGCGGCACCAACGCGGTGCCGCGCGTGGTCGGCAAGGTCCGCCGCACGGGGCCGGTCGAGGTCGACGACCTGCGCTTCCTGCGCAGCCACACCGACCGCACGATCAAGATCACCCTGCCCGGCCCGTTCACCATGAGCCAGCAGGCGTCGAACGAGTTCTACGACGACGAGGCCGAGCTCGCGATGGACCTCGCGGTGGCGGTCAGCGAGGAGGTCCGCGACCTGTTCGAGGCGGGCGCCGACATCGTCCAACTCGACGAGCCGTGGCTGCAGTCGCGCGCCGACAAGGCGCGCGAGTTCGCGCTCCCCGCCATCGACCGCGCGCTCGCCGGCGCCGCGGGCACCACCGCGCTGCACACCTGCTTCGGCTACGCCCACGTCGTCCACGACCGGCCCGACGGCTACCCGTTCCTGGCCGAGCTGGCCGACTGCGCCGCCGACATCCTCGCCATCGAGGCTGCCCAATCGAAGCTCGACCCGCGCGTGCTCGAGCCGATCGCGGGCAAGATCGTGGTCGTCGGCGTGCTCGATCTCGACGACGACGCTCCCGTGGAAACGCCCGACGAGGTCGCCCGCCGGATCGAGGCCGCGCTCACGGTCATCCCCGAGGAGCGGCTGCAGGTCGGCCCGGACTGCGGCATGAAGTACCTCCGGCGCGACGTCGCGTTCGGGAAGCTGCGCGCCCTCGTCGAGGGCGCCCGGCTGGCCACCGGCTGAGGTCGTGTGTCGAGAACCGGTGAGCGGCTCCGCTCACCAGGCATGAGCGATCCACTGTTCGGTCAGGAGCACGCCGACCGATACCGCGAGACCGACGGCGAGGAAGGTCACGACTGGGCCGGCACCACCGTGCTGCTGCTCACCACCACCGGGCGCCGCTCGGGCGCCGAGCGCGTCACGCCGCTGATCTACCAACGGCACGGAGACGACCTCGTGGTCGTCGCCTCCAACGGCGGCGGCAACCCGCCGGGCTGGTTCCACAACCTCGAGGCGGACCCGACCGTGACCGTGCAGGTCAAGGCCGGCCGCCACACCGCTCGAGCGCGGGTCGCCACGCCCGAGGAGAGGCCCGAGCTGTGGCGCATCATGACCGCGACCGGGACGCCCTACGACGATTTCCAGGCCAAGGCCGACCACGAGATCCCCGTCGTGGTGCTGGAGCCGATCAGCGTCTAGTCTGCGGCGCTCTCATGACGCTGCAGACACGAGGAAGCGACATCGTCGACAGCACCGGCGCCGCGATCCGCCTGAAGGGCGTGAACATCGGCGGCTGGCTGAACATGGAGAACTTCATCACCGGCTACGCGGCCAACGAGACGATGATGCGCTCGGAGATGCGCAAGGTGCTCGGCGACGATCACTACGAGCTCTTCTTCGAGCGGCTGCTGTCGGCGTTCTACGCGGACGCCGACGCCGCCTTCCTCGCCGAGAGCGGGCTGAACTGCGTGCGCATCCCGGTCAACTACCGCCACCTCGAGTCCGACGCCAAGCCGTTCGAGATCATCGAGGACGGCTTCCGCCACCTCGACCGCGCGATCGCGGCGGGGGGCGAGCACGGCGTCTACACGCTGATCGACCTGCACGCGCTGCCCGGCTCGCAGAACCAGCACTGGCACTCGGACAACCCGACGCACCGCGCGCTGTTTTGGGAGCACCGGCACTTCCAGGACCGTGTCGTCGGCATCTGGGAGGCGATCGCCGACCGCTACAAGGGCAACCCCTGGGTCGTGGGCTACAACCTGATGAACGAGCCCGCCGACGAGTCGCGCGCCGTCGTCGGCCCGTTCTACGAGCGCCTCTCCACGGCCATCCGCGAGATCGACCCGGAGCACATCCTCTTCTTCGACGGCAACACCTACTCGACCGAGTTCGGCTTCTTCGGCGAGCCGCTGGAGAACGCCGTCTACACGCTGCACGACTACGTGCCCGCCGGTCTCGGCCGCGCCGACGAGTACCCAGGGCCCGAGTCGGCGGAGGCGAAGTTCCTCGAGCGCTCGGAGTACGCGCGCCGCACCGGCACGCCGATCTACGTCGGCGAGTTCTCCCCGATCTACACGGGCGACGAGACCGTCGACGCCGAGCGCCGGCGGATCCTCGACGACCAGCTCGCGATCTACAAGCGCTACGGCGCCGGCTTCGCCACGTGGATGTACAAGGACCTCGGCCGCCAGGGGCTGACCTCCGTCCGGCCCGACTCGCCCTACGGCGAGCTGGTCGCCGACTTCGTCGCCAAGAAGCGGCGGCTCGGCATCGACCAGTGGGGGAGCACCGGCCGGGAGAACCCCGAGGTCACACAGCCGATCCAGGATCTCGTCGAGCGCGAGGCGCCGGACTTCGACCCCTACCCGTGGGGGCGGTTCGACTTCGTGCGGACGCTGGTGCTCAACATCACGCTCGCCCAACCGCTGGCCGGCGAGTACGCCGAGCTCTTCCGCGGGCTCGGCGAGGACGAGCTGACCGCGCTCGCGGACTCGTGGGCGTTCGAGAGCTGCGTCGTGCGCGAGAGCCTGCGCGACCAGCTCAGCGCGGCCTAGCGAGCCACTTCCCGAGCAGGTCCAGCAGGCTGCCCATGCCGTGCTCGCGCAGGCCGGGCGCCTCGTGGCCGTCGAAGTACGCGCCCTGCTCGGTGTAGACCAGCCGGGTGCCGTCGCCGTCCGGCTGGAACTCCGCCGTCGCGAGCGAGACCGAGATGCGCACCCCGTCCAGCCGCATCTCGTACTGGCCGTCCGGCAGCCTCCCGCCGTGCCGCTCCCAGCCGCCGACGCGGAACTCGAGCTCCAGCTCCTGCTCCGGGTCGCTGTACCAGCGCGACTTGGCCTCCGGGTCGGACCAGGCGGCGAACGTCCGCCCGGGCGAGGCGTCGTAGACGCGCTCCACGCTGAACGTGGCGTGCTCCGCGGATCGCTCACTCATCGGCGAGATAGTCGCCCCGGCGATCGAGCCGGCGCTCCCAGGTCGAGCGCCGGGCGCTGACCCACTGCTCCACCGGCTGCAGCGCCGCCGGCTCGAGCCGGCACGCGCGCACGCGGCCGACCTTCTCTGAACGGACGAGCCCGCTGGTCTCGAGCACCTGGAGGTGCTGGACCACAGCCGGCCTGGGTGGTTCCGCTGGCCGCGTGGCGCGAGGCCCACGGCCACGAGGGCGGCTCGGTCGACGAGAGCGCGCGGATCCTCGAGGAGTCGCGCGAGAACGTCGGCGCCGGAGTGATGGGCCGCAACATGTTCGGCCGATCGGCGGCGGCCCCTGGCGCGACGATGCGTGGAAGGGCTGGTGGGGCGACGAGCCGCCCTACCGCTATCCCGTCTTCGTCATCACCCACCACCCGCGTGATCCGTTGGAGATGCAGGGCGGGACGACCTACCACTTCGCCACCGACGGCATCGAGGCCGCGCTGGAGCGGGCGAAGGAGGCCGCCGGCGGCAAAGACGTGATGCTGTGGGGCGGCGGCCAGGTCGTCAACGAGTACCTGGCCGCGGGCCTGCTGGACGTGCTCGAGCTCCACGTCGTCCCGTTGGTTCTCGGCGGCGGCGCTCGCCTCTTCGACGGCGTCGGACCCGCCGTGCGGCTCGAGCAGGTCCGCGCGATCGAGGCGCCCGGCGTCACGCACCTCAAGTACGCGGCGGTGACGTGAGCCGGGCGCCCCGCTATGGCTTCAGCAGCCCATGTGGCGGATCGGGTCGCAAATGCCCCCGTCGCGCATGATGATGTTCTGCGTGGTGGGGCTCGACGCCGTGGGGATGTAGGGCGACGGCGCGTTGCTGCCCGGCCCGACCGCCGCGGAGGCCGAGCCGGCGATCGAGATCGCGGCGAGGGCGGTCGCGGCGATCGTCGCCGCGGTGCGGCGGCGGAGCGTGACGTACTGCATGGGGGACTCCCTTCGTGGGATGGCTGGTGGCCTTCGGCAGGGCAGGACGCCGGGAGTCCGTGGAAATTCCGACCGATCTGGCAGGCTCGGCGACGGTGAGTGTGTTTCATGAGCCGGTCTCGCTGGCCGACCCGGATCCCGACTGGCCACGTCAGTACGCGGCCGAAGCGGTGCTGATCGAGCGCGAGCTCGCAGCGTTCGATCCAGTGATCGAGCACATCGGCAGCACGGCGGTGCCGCTCCGAGCGAAGCCGATCATCGACATCCAGGTCGCAGTCCGTGAGCCCGATCTGCCGGCGGCCGTTGACGCGCTTCGGACGCTCGCCTACGAGCATCACGGACAAGGCGCAGTTTCCGGCCGCGAGTATCTGACCAAGCGCCCAGCGCGAGGCCCGGCCTTCAACGTGCATGTCTTCGCGGCCGGCAACCCGTTGCTCGCCGACAACCAGATGATTCGCGACTACCTGCGCGCGAATCCGACCGCCGCACGCGAGTACGAACGGGTCAAGCGGCGCTCGGTCGAGCAGGGCCATGTCGACCTCCTCTCGTACTCGGACGCGAAGGGCGCACACGTCGCGGCGGTCAGAGACGCTGCCCGCGCCTGGTCTCGCCGGAGATAGTCGGTGGAGGTCACATCTCCTGCGGGTCGCGGGTCATAGGCGTAGTGACCACGACCAGCGGAGGAACCCAATGCTGAAGAACGTCTTCTATACGAGCGTGCTCGTCAGCGACCAGGACCGGGCGCTCGACTTCTACACCAACGCGCTCGGCCTCGAGCACCGGGTCGAGAACCCGACGCCCGACGGCCCGCGGTTTCTGACCGTGGGCGTCGAGGGGGACGAGTTCCAGCTCGTGCTCTGGCCCGGGACACCGGGGCAGGCGCAGCCGGTGATGGGGCGCCCGCCGGCCTCGGTGACGATCGAGACCGACGACGTCCGCAAGACGGTCGAGGACTTCAAGTCGCGCGGCGTCGAGTTCGTCTCCGACGTGCTCGAGTTCCCGTGGGGCTCCGTCGCGCAGTTCCAGGACCCCGACGGCAACCTGCTCCAGATCCGAGAGGGGCGCTAGCCCGCGGGACGGGGGCGAGCCACGGCGCTCGCCCCCGTCAGGCGGGGCGCTACGAGCCCCGGTGCCGGAGCGAGGCGGTCGAGCGGATGTCACGCGACGAGCTGCCGACCATGAGCCGGTAGCGCCCGCCAGGGCTGACCCAGCCGTGGCGTTGCTCGCTCCACACCGACAGGTCGCGCCGGTCGAGCTTGAGCGTGACGGTCGTGCGCCGGCCGGCCTCGAGCTGCACCTTGCGGAAGGCCTTGAGGACCTTCGGCGGCTCACCCGCGCTGTCGGGGAAGCCGACGTACAGCTGCACGACCTCGGCGCCCTCGCGCCGGCCGCTGTTGCGCACGCGGACCTTGGCGGTCACGCCGCCACGATGTGACGACCGGTGGACCCGCAGCCGGCCATAGGAGAACGTCGTGTAGGACAGTCCGTGCCCGAACGCGAACGCGGGTTGCTGGCCGTGTGCGTCGTAGTAGCGGTAGCCGACTTGCAGGCCCTCGCTGTAGCGCACGGTGTCGTCGACGCCGGGGAAGCGCTCCGGGCTCGTGAGCGGGCCTTGGTCGTCGCTCTTCGGGAACGTCGCCGGCAGTCGGCCGGAGGGGTTGACGTCGCCGAAGAGCACGGACGCGACCGCGTTGCCGTTCTCCTGTCCCGGATACCAGGCCTCCATGATCCCGGCGACCTTGTCGCGCCACGGCGTGAGCACCGGGCCGCCGGTGTTGAGCACGACGACGGTGCGCGGATTGGCCGCCGCGATCGCGTCGACCAACGCGTCCTGGTCGCCGGGCAGCTGGAGGCTCGGCAGGTCGGCGCCCTCGGTGCGGATGTCGTTGACGAAGACCACGGCCTCGTCCGCGGCGTGCGCCGCGTCGATCGCCGCCTGCCACCGCGCGGGGTCAGGCGGCGACCACCCGAGCCGCATGCTGATCGGGAACAGCCCACCGAACGCGGACTTGGCGACGAACTCGACGCGGATCGGCACCGGCTTGCCTGCGGGCAGGTCGACAGCCGCAATGTTGAGCGCGTTGTTGCTGCTCAGCACCAGCCGGTCGTTGACGTACAGGCGGGAGATGCCTCCGCCGCTGAACGAGAAGCGCTGGAGCCCGGAGACCGTCGGCGTGAAGGTGCCGGTCCAGCGCGCCGACCAGACGCCGGAGAGCCCCGGAGGCGTGCCCGTCACCTGAACCGTCGGGTCGACCCGCGTGATCGCCGGCGCGCCGCTGAGATCCGGCGAGGCGAAGTACTCGGCGGTGAGCCCGTTGCCGGCGCCCGTCGCCGGGGTCAGCGTGGCCGTGTCGATCAGCGGCGGCTCCACCGTGCCCGCGGTCCCGGCCGCGTAGGTGACGTCGACGTCGCTGCCGGCGCGGGACGTGATCCCCTGCAGTGGCGTGACGGTCTTCGACGGCACGACCGTCGCCGACCCGCCGCCGGTGTAGATCGGGTTGGTCTGCGCGGCGGCGCCGATGACGGCGAGCGAGCCGACCTTGTGGTCGTCGATCGGCAGCGCGCCGCGATGGTTCTTGAGCACGACGGTGCCCTGCTCGGAGAGCTGCTTGGCGAAGTCCTGATGCTGCGCGCTGGTGACCACGGCGTCGTGCGAGCCGGTCGAGGTGCGGTCCAGCTGGCCCTCGGCGATGCGCGCGGCGAGGATCCGGCGGACCATGTCGTCGAGCCTTGCCTCAGGTACCTGGCCGCTCTGCACGGCGGCCTTCAGCTTCTCGCCGAAGCTCTCCGGGACCGGCGCGGGGGATCCGAAGATCGTGTCGCCGCCCGGCATCTCGAGGTCGAGGCCCGCGTTGGCCGACTCGACCGTGCTGTGGTTCGCGAACCAGTCCGAGAGGACGAAGCCGCGGAAGCCCCAGTCCCGCTTCAGGATGTCGGTGAGCAGATGCGGGTTCTGGCACGCGTACGCGCCGTTGACCTGGTTGTAGGCGCACATCACCGAGCGCGCGCCGCCGTCCTTGATCGCCTTCTCGAACTGCGCGGTGTAGATCTCTCGCAGCGTCCGCTCGTCCACCACCGCGTTGACCGTCAAGCGGTCGGTCTCCTGGTTGTTGGCCGCGAAGTGCTTGGCGTCGGCGATAACGCCCTGGCTCTGGATGCCGCGGATCTCGGCCGCCCCGACGTCGCCGGCGAGCTCCGGGTCCTCGCTGAACGTCTCGAACGCCCGGCCCCAGCCGGGCACGCGCAGGATGTTCATCGTCGGCGCCAGCGCGACGTCGTTGCCCTTGCCCGCGTGCTCCGCGCCGAGCACGCCGCCGTAGCGGCCCAGCAGCCGCGTGTCCCACGTCGAAGCGTTATTGATCGCCGCCGGGAACGCGGTCACACCGGTGGCGCCGTTGCCGACGCCGTTCGGCCCGTCTGCCAGATAGAAGGCCGGGATCCCCAGGCTCGGGATCGCCGGCGTGAACCCGGTGTAGCCGCCACCCGTGATGAATCCCGTGCCGTGGACCTGGCTGATCTTCTGGTCGAGCGTCATCTGCCCGACCAGCGCCTGCGCCCGCCCTGCCGGATCACGCCCGTGCGCCGCGGCGCCCGCCGCGGGCAACAGCGCGCAGATCAGTGCCAGCGCGCCCGTACGCTTCGCTCGACCCCACCTCATGACCTACCCCCCGCTCCCAGGCGCCGGTGGCGCTCCCACCAGCGCCAGCTCCCTTGAGCACTGGAAAGTACTCCTCACGACCCGTCGGTGTGTCGCTCTCAAGCCCGGGCGGCCCGGACCCACGCGAGCGAGTCCGCCGCCACGTCGGCGGCGGCTCGCCCGCGGGTGTCGATCACGTCGAACGACCAGTCCGCGCTCGCCAGGCGCTCCCAGCGCATCGCGTCCCAACCTCCTTCCACGATCACCTCGGGCATGTGGCCCGGATCGCGGACGTGCGCGCGCATCCAGTCCGCGAACGCGACGTGGCGCGGCAGCAGCTCCTCGGGCTCGCCGCGGCGGCGCAGTCGCACGGTCTGCGAGGCCGCGTCGCAGTCCAGCAGGCAGACGGCGATGCGGTCGAGCCGGTCGGCGGAGGGCGCGGCGATCAGCTCGCCCGGTGCGACCGGGTCGCCGGCCAGCAACAGGTCGCGGTCGCCGGCGAGCGCGCGCTGGACGATGGCCTCGACGCTGCGCTGGCGCCACGCGACGTCCGGGGCCGCGGGGATCGCGACGACGTCGCGGAGCTCGACGCAGTCGAGCTCGTCACCGAGCGCCGCTTGGATGGCGACGCGGCAGGTCGACTTGCCCACGCCGCTCGCGCCGGTCAGCAGGAGGAGCACGGGGCGACACTAGCCTTCCCGCCGTGCACCTCGAGCAACTCGCGCTGATCGTCGAGGACTACGACGAGGCCATCGGCTTCTTCGTCGATGTGCTCGGCTTCGAGCTGGTCGAGGACTCGCCCGCGCTGACCAACGACGGGCGCCCGAAGCGCTGGGTCGTCGTGCGCCCGCCCGGCGCCGCCACGGGTCTGCTGCTCGCGCGCGCCGACGGCGAGCGCCAGGCGCGGGCGGTGGGCGATCAGTTCGCGGGTCGCGTCGGCCTGTTCCTGCGGGTCGACGACTTCCGCGCGCAGTACGACCGGATGCGCGAGGCGGGCGTCGAGTTCGTCAGCAAGCCGCGCGAGGAGCCGTACGGGCAGGTCGCCGTGTTCCTCGACGTCTCCGGCAACCGCTGGGATCTCCTCGGGCCACGCGCCTGACCGACGTATCAAAGCGCGGCTCGCGTCCTCTGTTGGGGACCCGACCGATAGGACTCCCCATGAGCTGGACCGTCGCCTGTTTCTGCGGCACCGTCTTCGACGCTCCCGCCGAGCACTGCCCGACCTGCCTCGCACCCGTGCCGGCGGTCACGCGCGGCGTGCGCGCGCCCATGCCCCTCCCCGACGCCGTCGAGAAGCTCCTACGTCAGGAGAAGAGCTCGAACGGCTCGTCGATCTCCTCGCCGTCGAGGAACCGCTCCAAGAGCGCCGGCAGGCGTCCGGGGTAGAAGGCCTCCGCGCTGGCCAGGATCTCGCCGATGCTCCACCAGCGGAAGCCGAAGTAGTCCTCCTTCTCGTAGTCGAGCCGCTCGCCCTCGTCGACCGCGGCGCCCGGCCCGTCGAGGCGCACCTCGACGACCACCTCGTGCTGGAGGTGCCGGAGCTCGCGATGGCGGAACGACGCCGTCCGCCGCCACAGCGGCTCGCCGACCTGGGCTGCGGAGACCCTGATGCCGGTCTCCTCCCGCAGCTCCCGCACCGCGGCGTCGAGGTACGTCTCCCCCTCGTCGATGCCGCCGCCGGGCAGCTCCCACCACACGCCGAGCTCGGGGAGGCTGATCTCGTGCGTGTGGAACAGCAGGATCCGATCGTCGCTGTCGCGGACGACGAGCCGCACCGCGTCGCGCTCGAGGATCGGCAGGTCCCGCGGGAGCTCGATCATGGCCAGAGCATGAGGCACGTCGGGTACGGCTGGTGTACTGCCTCGGTGGCCGAGCCGGGCGCGACGATCACGGAAGGCGACGAGCCGGCAGAGCCGAGAGCCGACAACTCGCTCGGCCGCCTGCTGGCACTCTCGGATGGCATCTTCGCCATCGCGATGACGTTGCTGGCGCTCGACCTGCGCCTCCCGGATCTCGGAAGGGACCCGACCGACGCGCAGCTGCGCCACGCCCTGACCGACGACTGGCGCAGCTATCTGGCGTTCGTCATCTCGTTCTACGTGGCGGCCAACTACTGGGGCGTGCACCGCCGGGCGATGCGCGCCACGACGACGATCGACGGCCGCCTGATCAGCCACACGCTGCCGCTGCTCCTGCTGGTCGCCGCGCTGCCGTTCCCAGCCTCCGTGCTGGCCACCCACGGCGACCTGCCAACCGCGCTCGCGTTCTACAGCGCGTTCAACGTCGTGGCGAACCTCGCGCTGCTCCGGCTCCTCAGCGATCTGGAGACCCGGCCGCTGGACCCCGCCGGCGTCGAGCAGCGGGAGCGCCTGTGGGCGAACATCGTCGTCCTGCTGCTGTGTATCCCCGGCGCCTTCGTACTGCAGGATCAGGCGCCGTGGCTCCTGCTGCTGCTCATCGTGGCCGGTCGCGTTCCCCGGCTGCGCCGGGCACGCCGTGAGGCTCCGCAATGACCGGGCTCTCCAGCCGCCCGACGTTCTCGACCTCGACCACCATCGAGTCGCCGTCGCCCAAGAGGACCTTCGGGTCGCGGCGGTAGCCGACGCCCTCGGGCGTCCCGGTGAGGATGACGTCGCCCGGGTTGAGCGGGATGAACTCCGAGATCGTCCCGATCAGCGTCGGGATGTCGAAGATGAAGCGCGACGTGTTGGAGGCCTGCAGCGTCTCGCCGTTGAGCGCGAGCGAGATGTCGAGCGCGTGGGGGTCGCCGACCTCGTCGGGCGTCACGAGGTACGGGCCGAGCGGGGTCGAGTTCGCCCACGTCTTCCCGACCAGCCACTGGTGCGTCTTGTACTGGTAGTCGCGCATCGTCACGTCGTTGGCGACCGTGTAGCCGGCGACGGCGGCCAGCGCCTCGTCGCCCGAGACGCGCCGCACCGTGCGGCCGATGACCAGCGCCATCTCGCCCTCGTAGTCGACCGCCTCCGACTCCGGGGGCACGAGCACCGGCTCGCCCGGACCGACCAGCGCGTCGGCGAACTTCGGGAACAGGACCGGGTAGTCGGGCACCTCGTAGACGCCCTCCTCGACGTGCGCGCGGTAGTTGAGCCCGACGCAGAGGATCTTGCCGGGCCGAGGCACGACCGGCCGCAACGTCACGTCGGCGAGCGGGATCGTCTCGTCGCCCACCGGCGGCGAGGCCAGGACCTCGAGCGGCGTGGTCGCGCCGAGCTCCTCGATGCCGGCCAGCGGCCGGACCACGTCGCCCTCGATCAGCGCCGCAAAGCGGCGCTCGCCCACCACGCAGCTCGCGAAGCGGCTCACGCCGCCGGCCGCAGCACGATGTCGAACGGGCAGACCAGGTGGTCGCCCTCGCGCTCGACCGGCCGGACCAGAGCCGGCTTGACCGCGCCGATGGTGTCGTTCTCGAGGTACGGGTCATCGGGGAAGAACACCTGCGTCACCAGCGGCTCATGCCCGGGCGCGTCGACCTTGAAGTGGATGTGCGCCGGCCGCCACGGGTGCTGGCCGACCGCCTCCAGATACCGCCCCACCGGCCCCTCCGTCGGCACCGTGTAGGGCTTCGGCAGCATGGTCTGGAACTCGTAGCTGCCGTCGTCCGACTCGACCTTCCAGCGCCCGCGGAAGTTGAACTCCGGCTGGCGCTCGTCCCAGATGTCGTAGCCGCCGGAGGGCCCCGTCTGCCAGATGTCGATGACCGCGTCGGGCAGCGGCGTCGCGTCGACCGACCGCACCGACCCGCGCACGAGCAGCACGTCGGCGTCGCCCATCCCCTCGTAGTCCTCGTAGACGCGGACCGGCTTCTCCCGCCACGGCGGGTCGTCGACGTAGAGCGGGCCCTCGACATCGGTCGCCGTCGCGCCGTTCTCGTCGTCGTGGGAGAGCGCGTCGATCAGCACCGACGTCTTCGTGACATCCGACAGCAGGACGAACTCGTCCGCGCGCCCGATGTCGGTGAGGAAGCGCAGCGCCGCGTGCCACTCGGCCTCGGTCACCCGATGCTTCTCCAGCACCCCGTGCAGCGCGGCCACCGCGTCGGCCACGATCGCGTCGAGGCGCTCGCTCATCGCGTGTACTGGTACGGGTTGTGGAGGATCCGGGTCTCGGGGATCTCGGGGTGCATGCCCTCGAGCCACCTGTCGCCGATCTCGCGCTGGGCGAACTCGACGGTCTCGTCGATCGCCCGCCGCGCCGCCGCGAGATCCACGTCGACGAGCCGGCCGTCGCGCTTCACGACGCGGCCGTTGACGATCACGGTGTGGACGTCGGCGCGCTGCGCCTGGAAGGCGACGTGACCGTACGGGTGCAGCACCGGGAACATGACCGGGGAGTGCTCGTTCTTGACGAGCACAACGTCGGCCTTCTTGCCCTCCTCCAAAGACCCGAGCTTGTCGTCCATGCCGAGCGCCTTCGAGCCGCCGCGGGTCGCCCAGTCGACGACCTGCTCGGCGCGCAGGTGGTGGTTGGTCACCGTCTCCTGCTTGGCGTGCGCCTCGAGGTGCTCGCGCGAGCGGTCGGCGCCCAGCGTCGAGCGCATCGCGCAGAACAGGTCGCCGCTCCACCACACGCTCGTGTCCATCGACAGCGACACGGGGATGTCGTGCTTGCGCAGCTGGAACGTCGGCGGATACCCCTGCCCGGCGCTCTGCTCGCTCTCGGTCGAGACCGACACCGAGCCGCCGCTCGCGGCGATGCGGTTGTAGGAGTCCTCGGTCAGCGTCGCCGCGTGGACGTAGATGTGGCCCGGCTCCATGAAGCCGTGGTCGTGCATGAGCCTGATGCCGTCGTCGTTGGTCGCGCCCCACACGCCGGCGTGCGTGGTCACCGGCACGCCGAGCTCGCGCGCGACCTCGAACGCCGCCTTCTCCGGGAACTCGGGGTCGCCGGTGACGTCGAAGGCCATCTGGAAGCCGAGCATGTCGTCGCCGCTCCCGAAGCGCCGCTCCACGAACGACCGGAAGTCCTTCGACGCCGACCACTCCCACGGGCCCTGCTGGATGTTCCCGTAGGCGAGCACGAAGCGGCCCGGGACCGACTGCAGCGCGTCGACGGCGGCGTCGGCGTGGTCGACGGTCTGCAGCCCGTGCGACCAGTCGACGGTGGTGGTGACGCCGGCCTCCAGAGCCTCGAGCGCCGACAGCAGATTGCCCGCCGCGATGTCCTGCGGACGGAAGATCTTGCCCCACTCGAGGTAGAAGAAGACGAAGTACTGGGCGAGCGTCCAGTCGGCGCCGTAGCCGCGCAGGGCGGTCTGCCACATGTGCCGGTGGGTGTCGATCATGCCCGGCATGACAATGCCGTCGGAGGCGTCGATCTCCTCCGCGCCCTCCGGCGCCTCGAGCCCGGGGCCGACGCCGGCGATCTTGTCGTCGACGACGAGGACGTCCGCCCCGTGCAGGATGTCGTGGGCGTCGTTCATGGTCAGAACGGTGCCTCCGCGGAGGACGACGCTGCTCATGTGTCTCCTTTCGGGATGAGGACCAGCTTCGCGCCCGCGCCGCTGCGCTGGCGCTCCCAGGCGCTCGCGACGTCGGCGAGCGGGATGCGCTCGAAGTCGATGACGATGTCGCCGCCGGCGACGTGCTCGCCGAGCTGCCTGTAGGCGTCGGCGCGGATCTCGTGCGCCGGGTGCAGGCCCATGAAGCCGCGCACGTCGAGCGACTTCGAGCGGATCGCGGGTGCCGAGAGGTCGAGGCTGGGGCCGGCGAGCTGGCCGACCTGGACGTGGCGGCCGAAGCGCGCGGCGGCGGCCATCGCGGCGACCGCGGGCTCGCCCCAGAGGCTGTCGATCGTCACGTCGATGTCGCCGCCCGCAGCCTCGCGGAGGCGCTCGGTGAGGTTGTCGCCCTCGACGTCGACGACCGCGTCGGCGCCGCGCTCGAGCATCCGGTCGAGGCGCTCCCCCGCTCGCGAGACCGCGATCACGCGGCCGGCGCCCAAGAGCTTCGCGGCCTGCACGGCGACGCTGCCGACCTGGCCGGTCGCGCCGAGGACGGCCACGGTCTCGCCGGGCTGCAGCCCCGCGCGCCACGAGAGCGCCAGCCAGCCGGCGAGCCCGGAGTTGGCGATCGCGGCGGCCGTGGGGTCGTCGAGCGCGTCGGGGACGTCGAACAGCTCTTCCTCGACCGCGACCGACCGCTCCGCGAACGAGCCGTGGGGCGTGATCGAGTCGAAGTACACGCGGCGGCCTCCGGCGAGCCCGACGCCGTCGGTCCCGACCACCGACGGCAGCGGCTGCTCGAGGTAGAAGTTGCCGCTCGCCTTGAACAGGTCGAGGTGGTGGAGCGCGGCGGCGCCGACCTCGACGACGACCTGGCCGGCCTCGGGCGACGGGTCGGCGACCTCCTCGTACCGCGGTGCCTCGTTGTACTCGTGCAGGACCGCGGCGTACACCGCGGAAAACCTATCGCCTGCGGCGTAGCGCGATCCCCGTGAGCGCCTCGCGCACCACGCGGTCGGCGACGAGCGCCGCGTAGTCGTCGGTACCGATGCGCGTGGGGATGACCTCGACGACGTCGGTGCCGACCAGCTCGAGCTCGGCCGCGACCGTACGGACGGCCAGCAGCAGGTCGACCGCGGTCATCCCACCCGGCTCGGGCGTTCCGGTGCCGGGGACGAACGCTGGGTCGAGCACGTCGACGTCGACGGTCAGGTAGACGGGGCCCGGCCCGACCGCGGCGATCGCGCGCGCCACGACCTCGCGGATGCCGAGGTCACGGACGTCGTGCATGAAGAAGCTGGTGATGCCGTGCTCGGCCTGCCAGCCGAACTCCTCCGGCCCCGGCCAGTAGCCGCGCAGGCCGATCTGCGCGTAGCGGCTGCCGTCGAGGTGACTCTGGTCGACGAGCCGGCGGATGAACGTGCCGTGCGAGAACTCGGCGCCGAACACCTCCGCCCCGGTGTCCGTGTGGGTGTCGAAGTGCACCATGCCGACCGGGCCGCCGTGGGCCAGCGCGCACGCGCGCACCGACGGCTCGGTGATCGAGTGGTCGCCGCCGAGGACGACCGGCAGCACGCCGGCCGCGAGCACCTCGCCGACGGTCGCCTCGATCGCGGCGTGCGAGGCGCGCGGATCCGCGGGGATCACGGGCGCATCGCCGAAGTCGACGATGCGGAGATCGGCGAACGCGTCGACCCCGACCTCGAGGTGCGGCCCGGCCACCGAGCTCGCCCCCCGGATCGCGCGCGGCGCGAGCCGCGTCCCCGGCCGGTCAGACACGAGGTCGTCCATCGGCGCGCCGACGACGGCGACATCGAAGCCCGCGAGCTCGGCGGCGTCCTCGGTGTAGACGACACCGCCGAACGTCAGCAGGCCCGCGTAGTCGGGCTTCCCGTATCGGGGCCAGCGCGCCTCGGGATCGATCATGGCCGCGGCGATCCTATGCCGCCGCGGGCGGCTACGACTTCTCGGCGTCCTCCTCGGCCTGCTCGCGCAGGACGAACTTCTGGATCTTGCCGGTGCCGGTCTTGGGCAGCTCGTCGACGAAGATGATGCGCTTCGGCACCTTGAACTTCGCGAGCCGCTCGCGGGCGAACTCCTGCAGCTCCTCGACGTCGGGCTCGTCGCCGGAGACGGTGACGAACGCCACCGGCACCTCGCCCCAGCGCTCGTGCGGGGCCGCGACGACCGCCGCCTCGACGACCGAGTCGTGGGCGGCCAGCGCCTGCTCGACCTCGATCGTGGCGATGTTCTCGCCGCCGGAGATGATCACGTCCTTGAGGCGGTCGCGCAGCTCGACGTAGCCGTCCTCGTGGACGACGCCGAGGTCGCCGGAGTGGAACCAGCCGCCCTTGAACGCCTCGCGGGTCGACTCCTCGTCATCGAGGTAGCCCATCATGACGTTGTCGCCGCGCATCACGACCTCGCCGAGCGTGTCGCCGTCGGCGGCGACGTCATTCATGTCCTCATCGACCACGCGCAGGCGCTCGGAGACGACGGTGCCGACGCCCTGGCGGGCGCGCAGCTTCTGCTGCTCGTCGTCGTCGAGCTCGTCCCAGTCGGGGTTCCACGCGCACACCGCGAGCGGGCCGTAGGTCTCGGTCAGCCCGTAGAGGTGGGTGATGTCGAGGTTGAGCTTGGCGCCCTTGCCCAGCAGCGCGGGCGACGGCGGCGCGCCGCCGACGAAGACCTGCGCGGGCTCGTCGAGCTTCTCGGCCTCGTCGGCGCCGACGATCGTGGTGAGCACCGTGGGCGCGGCGCAGAGGTGTGTGATGCCCTCCTTGGTGAGCGCGTTCCAGATCGGCTTGGCCTCCACCTTGGGGAGGCAGACGTGCTTGGCGCCCATCGCGGTGACGGCCCACGGATACGCCCAGCCGTTGCAGTGGAACATGGGGAGCGTCCACAGGTAGCTGCTGCGCGGGGTGAGGCGCGCCTCGGCGATGACGCCCAGCGCGTGCAGGTAGGCGCCGCGGTGGTTGGTCATCACGCCCTTGGGCTTGCCGGTGGTGCCGGACGTGTAGTTGATCGAGATCATCGTGCGCTCGTCCTCGGGGCGCTCGAGCGCTTCGACCGGGTCGGTCTTCTCGACCAGCTCCTCGTACTCCTCGAGCGAGACGACGCGCAGGTCGGTGTCGAGCTCGCGGTCGGCGACGAGCACCTTCGCGCCGCAGTGCTCGAGGATGTAGCCGTACTCCTTGTCCGCGAGGCGGGTGTTGAGCGGCACCAGCACGCCGCCGACGCCGGGGACGGCGTAGTGCAGCTCGAGCATCGAGTGGACGTTGGGCAGCAGGACCGCGACGCGGTCGCCCTCGCCGATGTCCAGCTCGTCACGCACGGCGGCCGCGGCGCGGCGCACGCGCTCGTCGTGCTCGGCATAGGTCCAGGTCTGCTTGCCGTCGACGACGGCCGGCCGGTCTCGCCACACGCGTGCGCTGCGCTCCAGGAAGCGCAGCGGCGTCAGCGCGGAGGATGAGACCTCGGCGCCCAGCTCCTCGATGCTCAGTTCCTCTTTGGTCCCCATGTTCCGTTCCCTACCCGAATCGCCTGACAGCTCACGCGAGCGCGTCGTCGATGCCCGCCGTCTCCATCGCGGACCACGCATCCTCGACGGAGTGCGACAGCAGGATGAGGTCGCGCAGCTCCCCGTCGCGGTCGCGCACGTGGTCGCGCAGCAGCCCCTCAGCCGTGAAGCCGAGGCCGCCGAACATCGAGACCGCACCCTCCTGCTCCGCCACGACCTCGACGGTGAGCTTCTTCATGTCGCATTCGAGCGCCTGCAGCAGCGCCCAGCGCGCGAGCCCGCGGCCGAGGCCCTGCCCGCGCGCCTCCGGATCGACCACGAGCCGGACCTCGCCGACGTGGTCGGACCAGCCGGTGAGGCGGATGACCGCGACGTAGCCGACGACGCGCCCGTCGTCGGAGAACGCGAGCCCGCGGCGGCCGCGCCCGCCGGTCAGCCAGCCCTGGACGGTCGGGCGGTCGAGGACCGGCTCCTTGAAGAACGTGCGCTCGGACTCCGGCACCCGCCCGAAGAACGCGATGAGGGCGTCGAGGTCTGCCTCGGAGGGCTCACGAATCTGCATCGATTTCCTCCGAGTGCTCTTTGAACCAGCCGGCAATGCCCGGCAGCGTCACCTTCGCGGCCTTGCGCCCCGCCACCAGCCCGGCGTGGCCGGCGGCCAGCCGCAGCTCCTCCTTCTCCTCCGAGCCGACGAGCCCGAGCAGCGGCTCGGCGGCGGCCAGCGGGACGATGTGGTCGCGCTCGGCCATGATGTTCAGCACCGGGCGCGTGATCGACTTCAGGTCGACCACCTCGCCGCCGAGCGCGAACGTGCCGTTGACGAGGCCGTTGGGGCGCACGAGCCCCTCGACGGTCTGCTCGAAGGCGGCGCCCGGGAACGGGATGTGGTCGCGCGCCCACTGACCCATCGCCTGGTAGCCGTCCATGAACTCGTCGTTCCAGAGGTTCTCCCACAGCGTCGCGTACTGGGTGACCTCAGCGGTCGGCTTGAGCAGCTTGAAGCCGTTCTCGATCACGTCGGGCGCGACGTTGCCGGTCGGCTCGATCACGTCCTCCGGGTCGAGCCGGCCGTCGCGCACGAGCGCGGTGATCGTCTCCATCTGGGAGAAGTCGACCGGCGTCGCCATCGCCGCCAGGTTGCGGATCGGCATCTCGGGGTGCCGCGCCGCGGAGAGCAGGCTCAGGACGCCGCCGAAGCAGTAGCCGAGCAGGTTGACGTCGTCGGTCCCGGCGGTCTCGCAGGCGGCGGCGACCGCCGCCGGGATGCCGTCGTCGACGTAGTACTCGAGCGTGTTGCCGGCGTCGGTCTCGTCCGGCACGCCCCAGTCGAGCAGGAAGACGTCGAGCCCTTCGCGCAGGAAGTGCTCGACGGCGCTGTTGCCGGGATAGAGGTCGAGCACGTAGCTGCGGCTCACCAGGCTGTGGACGATCACGAGCGGCGGGCGGTAGCGGCGCGTGTCCGAGCGGTAGCGCCACAGCTCGGACTTGTGGCGGGTCCAGACGACGTCCTTGGGCGTGCGGCCGACCTTCGGCCGCTGGGTGCCGGCGGCGTAGCGCAGCCCGTTGCGGCTGCGCTGAAGGGCGCGCTGGACGTCGCGCTCGACGCGGTTGAGGAGGTCGCCGGGGGCGAGCGACGGGCTCATCGGCGGCGCTGGTCCTCGAGGTCGCGGAGCTGGCGCTGCAGCGAGGCGACCTGCTCCGAGAGCCGCCGGACGTCGGTGGCGGTCGGGAGGTTGACGGCGTGCAGGACGCGGCGGGTGCGCTTCTCGACCTCGCGCTGCGCGCGGCGCGCGAGCTTCCACTGCACCGCGACGAGGTCGCCGAACAGGTCGCTGTGCGCGCCCGCCTCGACGGGACCGGAGACGCGCTTGTCCACCTCGTCGAACGCCTTCCGCCACAGCGGCTTACCGCTCATACAGCTCCTCGATCTCGGCCGCGTACTTCTCGGCGATCGGCTTGCGCTTGATCTTCATGGTCGGCGTCAGCTCATCGCCGCCGGGCTCCCAGTCCGTGTCCAGCACAGTGTGGCGCTTGATCTGCTCGACGTTCGAGAGGCGCTGGTTGGCCTTCTCCACCGACTCCGCGATCGCGTCCTCGACCGAGCCGTCGAAGGCCGCCGCGGCGTCGGGGTCGGGCACGATCAGCGCGACGTTGTAGGGCCGGCGGTCGCCGATCACGACGACCGAGCCGATCAGCGGTCCTTCGGCCTTGAGCGTGCTCTCGATGTTGGCCGGCGACATGTTCTTGCCGGCGGCGTTGATGATGAGCTCCTTCTTGCGGTCGACGATCTTGAGGTAGCCGTCGTCGTCGAGCTCGCCGACGTCGCCGGTCATCAGCCAGCCGTCGTCGGTGAACGTCTCGCGCGTCTTCTCCTCCTGGCCGAAGTAGCCCGCGAACACGCAGTCGCCGCGCAGCTCGATCTCGCCGTCCTCGGCGAGCCGGATCTCGACGCCAGGGACGGCCGGGCCGACCGTGCCGATCTTGATGTTGTCCGGCGGGTTGCAGGCGCCGATCGCGTTGGTCTCGCTCATCCCCCACAGCTCGCCGAGCGGGAGCCCGATGCCGTGGAAGAACTCGATCACCTCGGGCGGGCACGGGGCGGCGCCGACGTTGAGCGCTGAGAGCTGGTCCATCCCGAGCTCCTCGCGGAGCACGGTGGGGTCCTTCTCGGGGCCGGACTCGATCGCCGCCTTGAGCTTCTCGAAGATCCGCGGCACGGCGAAGAACCACGACGGCCGCACCTCTGGGAAGTAGCTCATGACCTCGCGCGCGTTCGGGCAGCAGGTGACCGTGAAGCCGAACTGCATCGGGAAGTAGTGCGAGCAGTTGCGCTCCGCGATGTGCGCCATCGGCAGGTAGGAGATGACGCGGCCACCGCGCTCGTACTGCAGCACCGCGTCGTAGCCGCGCATCGTGAACAGCATGCTCTTGTGCGTGAGCACGACGCCCTTGGGGTCGCCGGTGGTGCCCGAGGTGTAGATCAGCGTCAACGGGTCGCCGGGCTCGACGGCCCGCCAGGCGGCGTCGAAGTCGAAGTCGTCGTCCGGCTCGAGCTCGTCGAGGCGCTCGGCATCGATCACGGTCTCGGCGTCGACGCGGTCGCGGAACTGCTCCTCGACGACGGCGACCTTCGCGCCCGAGTCGCGCAGCAGGAAGTCGACCTGCTCGGGCGAGGAGGTGTTGTACATCGAGAACGGGATCGCGCCGAGGTGCATGGCAGCCGCGTCGGCGAGGTGGAACTCGGGCCGGTTGGTGAGCATCAGCGCGAGCGTGTCGCCGCGGCGCAGCCCGAGGCGGTGGAGGCGGGCGGCGATGCGGCGGACGCGGTCGGCGTAGTCGCCCCACGTAATCTCGGTCTCGCCGGCCTTGGTCCGCAGCGCCACTTCATCGCGGCGCTCGGCGGCGGTCTCCTGGAAGGCGGCGCAGACGGTTTCGGGGGCGGGCATCCGCAAGTCCTACCCGGAAACGACGACGGGCCGCCCTGAGGCGGCCCGTCGATGGCCTACTGCAAAGCGGTGTTACTTGATGAGGCCGCGCGCGGTGGACGCGTAGACCTTGGCGACGCCGCGGGTGAGCTCGGCCTGCGCGTGCGCGAGGCTCGAGACCCACTCGACCTGGCTCGAGTCGGCGACCTTGTCCTGGTAGTCGGCGAACGTCTTGAGCGTCGACTCGTAGGCGTCGAGCACCGAGGCGCTCGCCTTGCGGCCGAAGTCGAGGACCTGCTCGTTGACGTCGCGCAGGCTGTCGGCGGCGGCATCGGTCTGGTTCGCGGTCTTGGTGTTGGAGGTGGCGGTGGCCATGCGAAGGTTCCTTTCAACGGGTGCTGCTAGCAGGCTAGCGCGTGCTGAGCTAATTGCAAGCACTCGATTTGCAAGCACTCGTATCCTCCTCACCATGGAAGGTTCCGGACCCGTCTCCTCGCTCGGCGAGGCGATTCGCCGCCAGCGCGAGCTGAGCAAGGTCTCGATGCGCCAGTTCGCCTCCATGGCAGGCATCTCGAACCCCTACCTGTCGCAGATCGAGCGCGGGCTGCGCGAGCCGTCGGAGCGCGTGCTGGACGCGATCGCGCGGTCGCTGGAGACCTCGACCGACGCCCTGTACGAGCAGGCCGGCATCAAGCCGGAGCCGGACGAGGAGGGCGAGGTCGCGACCCGCGAGGCGATCGAGGCCGACGACCGGCTCACCGGCCGCCAGCGGCGGGCGTTGCTGGAGGTCTACGACGCTTTCATTGCCGTGAATCGGCGTTCGCGCAGCTAGCGGTCGAGGCCCGCTTCACGTCGCGCCCGAGCCACCAGGCCCGGCACGCCGTCCGCCATGTCGGCGAACCACGGATCCGTGTCGTTACCGGCGAGGTACCGCGCGTAGCTCTGCTCGAGGAAGATCGCCGACTTCCACACGGCCAGCACGCGGTACCAGCCGAGGTTCTCGAGCGAGCGGCCCGTCAGCTCCGCGTACCGTTCCGCCAGCGCCGCGCCGTCCGGGAAGCCGTCCTCGCGCGTGACCGGCTGGAGCTCGGTCATGACCGTGCCCGGGTCGCCGCGCTCGGCGAGGTGGGCGCAGAGGTAGCCGACGTCGGCGAGCGGGTCGCCGAGCGTCGCCATCTCCCAGTCGACGATCCCCAGCAGCCGCACCGGCGGCGTGGTGCGGAACAGGAGGTTGCCGATGCGGAAGTCGCCGTGGACGAGCGAGGGCGCGCCGCTCTCCGGCAGGTGCGCCCGCAGCCACTCGGTGACCTCGTCGAGCTCAGGGAGGTCGCGCGTCCTCCCTCGCTCCCACAGGTCAGTGAACCGCCGGACCTGGCGCTCCAGATATCCGTCGGGCCGGCCGAGGTCGCCGAGGCCGCAGCCCTCGAAGTCGACGCCGTGCAGCGTCGCCAGCGCGGTGATCATCCGCTGCGCCATCGCGGCGCGGTGAGCGGGGTCGCGCAGCCCGGGCGGGGTGGTCGTGGTCATGGGCGCGCCGTCGAGGAACTCCATGACGTAGAACGGCACACCGAGCAGCGCCTCGTCCGAGCAGGTGGCGAGCACGCGCGGCACCGGTACGCCGGAGCCCTCGAGCCCGCGCAGCACGCGCGCCTCGCGCAGCACGTCGTGGGCCGACGGCGGCAACGGCGGGCGCGGCGGGCGGCGCAAGACCACGCACGCGCCCTCGCGGCGGACGCGGTAGGTGACGTTCGAGTGGCCCTCGCCGATCTCGGTCGCGTCTACCGGCCCGCTGCCGATGCCCTGCTCGTCCAAGAACCCCTCGACCGCCTCGCAGTCCAGCAACGGAGGGAGGTCGATTGTGTCCTCAGGCGACGGAGTGGGCACAGATAGGTCAGATGAATATCAGCAGCCTCCCCCGCAAAGCCTTCGACGCCGTCGAGCGTCCGGTCTCCGACACCGCCGAGTCGATCATGGAGACCGACACGTTCATGGACGCGCTCGCGGCCACGTGGAAGCTCCAGCGGCGCGCGCTGCGGCGCGTCGAGCGCACCACCGCGGCCGGGATGCGCATGTTCGGCGTGCCCAGCCGCGCCGACCTCACCGAGCTCGTCAACCAGATCGGGGGCCTCCAGCGCGAGGTGCGCGAGCTGCGCCGCGAGATCGAGGCGCGCTGATGGCCCCGAGCTTCATCAAGCGCCAGGCGCTCCGCACCCGCAACGGGCTCGCCCACCTCGCCGGACTCGAGCACCCCGTGGTCGCCCGGACGCCGCGCGACCTCGTCTGGCAGCGCGAGACCGCGCGGTTGTGGCGCTACCGCTCCGACGACCGCAGCATCCACGCCCCGCTGCTGATCGTGCACAGCCTGGTCAGCAAGAGCTACATCCTCGACCTGCAGCCCGAGAACAGCATGATCCGGTACCTGGTCGGCGAGGGCTTCGACGTCTACCTGCTCGACTGGGAGCCCGCCGGCCCCGCCGACGCCGAGAACACGCTCGAGACCTACGCGCTGGGCCTGATCCCCGGTGCCATCCAGGCCACCGGCGCCGACGAGCTGACGCTGATGGGCTACTGCCTCGGCGGCGACCTCGCGCTCCTCACCGCGGCCGCCGGCGCCGACGACCTCCCGATCCGCAACCTCGTCGCGCTCACGACGCCGTGCGACTTCCACGCGATCGGCTTCCTCGCCGACATGTTCCGCCCCGGCCGGCTCGACGCCGACGACGTCATCGATGACACCGGCCTCGTCCCCGCCGCGGTCATGGACGCCGCGTTCCAGTCGATCAAGCCGACCGACCAGCTCGTGCAGCCGCTCAACCTCTGGGAGCAGCTGTGGAGCGCGGAGCGGGCCGAGAACTTCCTCGCCCTCAACGGGTGGACGCGCGACCAGGTGCCGTTCCCGGGCGCGACGTTCCGCCAGACCGTCGAGCTGCTCGTCCGCGACAACCGCCTGGCCGGCGGCGAGCTGCCGTTCGCCGGCGACACCGTGCGCCTCAAGGACATCAAGCGCCCGTTCCTGAACATCTACTGCGAGCAGGACACGATCGTGCCCGCGCCGTCGGCCGCGCCGCTGACCGGGCTTGTCGGCTCGCGCGACGCGACCGAGCTGAAGCTCGAGGTCGGCCACGTCGGGCTCGTCGCCGGCCGGTACGCGGAGGAGGTCGCCCGCCCGGCGATCGCCGACTGGATCCGGCGCCACAGCACCAATCGCAAAGCAAAGGAGAACGGTGACCGCCATACCGCTCGCGCCGCTGCCGCCTGACATCGCGGAGAACGTCGAGCAGCTCGGCGCGAAGCAGGTCAACCTCTACAAGGCGCTCGCGCACGCCCCGGAGCTCCTACGCGCGTGGATCAACTTCGCGTGGGCGCTGCGCGGCCACGAGACGACCGAGCGCCGGCTGCGCGAGCTGATGATCCTGCGCACGGCGACGCTCCACCACTCGCCCTACGAGTGGCACCAGCACCGGCGCATGGCGGCCGAGGCCGGCGCGACCGACTACGAGGTCGCCGAGCTCGAGATGTGGCGGACCTCCGAGGCGTTCAGCCCCGCCGACCGCGCCGCGCTCGCGTTCACCGACGCGATCGTGGCCGGCGACGTGCCGCCCGCGGTGACGGAGGAGCTGTGCCGGCACTTCGACGAGGGCCAGCGCGTCGAGCTGACGGTGACCGCGGCGTTCTACTCGATGGTGCCGCGGGTGCTCGACGCGCTGGAGGTCCCGATCGAAGGCCGCTAGGTCTTCAGCGTCAGCACTGTCAGCTGCCCCGCATTCGCGCTGCCGTTGCTTCCGCTTACGGCCATGTTCCCTGGTGCGAAGAGACGCGCGACTACGTCGACCTCGTGAAAGCCTGGCGGCAGCGTGCGCGTGGTCGACATCGACCACCTCTCGACCCCGCCGACGTTGTCGACGTACACGCGCTCCTCTCGAATCGCGACGCCATCCACTCGCACCGCGATCTCAACGTATCCCCCGGACGAAGGATCGTTGTTGAAGATGCCGCCGTCGGTGGAGATGTAGAGCACGGTGTCCGCCGACGACAGGATGATGCGGCTCAAGACAGGGGTGGGCGTTCCCGGGCCGGTGAGGTCGATCGGAGCGCCGCCGAACGTGGTGCCGCCCGTCTGGCCGGTAGTGCCCGCGAGGCCCGCGGGGCCGGCGTCGCCCTTCTCGCCCGGCGCGCCGGCAGGGCCGGTGTCGCCCTTCGGTCCGGCCGGGCCGGCGGGGCCGGTCTGGTTCCAGCTCAGCGGGGTTTCGAGCTTGCTGCCGCACGTCTCGCCCTTCGCCTTGTCGATGACGCGGACGATGCCGCCCACCTTCGTGTAACACGCGTCGATCTTGCCCCCGGCACCCGGTATGGCGCCGAGCGCCACAGAGCCCCCGAGCAGCACGGCGACGGCGATGACGAGAACAGAAACCAAACGGCCCATGAGGCGCTCCTTGCTCGTGCCGACCTGACGGACGGACCGTCCATGGAGCCGGTAACGAATCGCTAATCGCTGGGCGGCTATCCGCGCAGCAGCGGCGCGGTCAGGCAGGTCGGGCCGCCGTCGCCCTTGAGCGACAGCTCCGAGCCGTCGTAGACGTGGACCTCGACGCCCTCGCGCTCGAGCGCTCGGCGCACGTCGGGGACGCCGTCGACCATCACGACCACGCCGGGACGGATCGCGAGGATGTTGCAGCCCATCGCGTCGTACGCCTCGCGGTCGATCGCGATCCAGCGCCACCCGCGCTCGCGCAGGTCCTCGAGCAGCCGCACCGGCGCGAGCGGCTCGTAGACCACGCACAGCTCGTCGGTGACCGCCGAGATCAGTGACTGCAGGTGCAGCACGTGCGCTGGGCCCTGGTCGTGCGGGAGGTCGTAGGTCTCGACCGACTCGTCGGCGATCGCCGCCGCGGCGGCGGCGCCCGCGCGGTTGGTCCGGTAGCCGAGGCCGATCGCCATGGTGTCGTCGTCGAGCCAGAAGCGGTCGCCGCCGTCGGCGAACGCGCCCTCGGGGAGCTCGCCCAGCACCGGCACGCCGAGCCGCTCGAGCTCCTCGCGCGCATGCCCCGGCTCGGCCGCCCGCGCCGGCTTGCGCATCCGCAGCGGGATGCCGCCCCGCGCGGTCATCAGCAGCGGGTCGTGCATGTAGACGGCGTCGACCTGGCCCTCGAGCGCGGGCGCGATCTCGACCGCGGCGCCGAGCCGCTCCAGCAGCGAGCAGAACGCCTCGTGCTGCGCGGCGAGCACGACCGCGTCGGGCACGCGCCAGCCCGCGCCGACCCAGTCGCCCGCGGTCGCTGGCCGGCGCACGAGCACGCGCCGCAGCGGCGCCGTCATCGACGTGACGCCGAACCTCACGACCAGAACGCGCGCACGCCCGCGCTCATCAGCGCCAGCGGGTTCGCCTCGTCTGCGGCGCGCAGCTCGGTATCGAGCATCGCCTTGGTGACCTCGACCGCCTCGCCCCGGTCGCCGTCGCAGACAAAGTCGTGGATCGCCGGCAGCGCCCGGCTGTCGGGGTCGAGCAGCAACAGGTGCCCCTCCCCGGGGGCGACCAGCAGCCGCGCGTCGGGCAGCTTGTGGGCGAGCAGGAGCGCGTTGGCGAGCGGCATCACCGGGTCGTCGTCGCCGGTCACCACCAGCGTCGGCGGTGTGACGCGGTGCAGCCACGGCAGCGAGCCGAAGTCGGTGCTCAGCGCCGCCAGCTGCCAGGCGTAGCCGCGCGGGTCGGGCGGGTTGGCGAGCCGGTCCTCGCCGAGCCGGCGGACGAACGCCTCGTCGCGGCGCAGGCGCCCGCCCATCAGGTCGCCGGCGATCGACTCGTAGTACGAGCGCCAGTAGTAGCGCAGCGGCGTCGACATCCGCGCCAGCGTGAGCAGCGAGCCCGGCACGCCGCCCCAGCCCGGCGTCGTGGCCGCCAGCACGAGCCGCCGCACGCGCTCCGGCGAGCGCCGCGCGAGGCGCTGCGCGACCGCGCCGCCGAACGAGTAACCGAGCACGTCCGCCTGCTCCACCCCGAGTTCGTCGAGCACGCCCTCGGCGACCCGCGCGAGCGCCTCGAGGCTGAGCGGGATCGGCGGCGTCGCCGACTGCCCGGTGCCGGGCGCGTCGAACGCGATCAGCCGCGGGCCGAGCAGCGCCTCGCGCAGCGGCTTCCACATCCCCGCGTGGGCCCCGATCCCGTTGATGAGCAGCAGCGGCGGCCCGTCGCCGAACTCCTCGACGTGCAGCCGGATGCCTTCGACGTTGATCTGCAAGACCGGCAAGCTACCCGCAACGCGTGCGGGCGACTACGCCGAAGAGGGGACCGGCTCCCCGATGCCCCGCCTCAATGTTCGGCGCACCATTACCAATAGAGAGATCTGTCCCTGTGGCGACCGCCCATCCGGCGTCGCGACTGAGAGGAGGCAGCCATGCCATCTCGCACCATCGGCAACCACGCCACGCGCGCAATCGCGGCGGCGCTCCTCACCGCCCTCGTGGCGCTGGTCCCCAGCGGCACCGCACTGGCACGTCAGGGCGTCTACGCCGGATCGACAAAGGCGGGCGACCCCATCGTGATCACCACCGACGCCAGAGGCAAGAAGATCACCGGCGCGGTCTTCCGGGTCCGGGTCGACAGCACGGATGACTGGTGGGCCGCGGGCACCAGCGCGAAGGTCCGCGCCACGGCCATCGACCCGGACCGGATCCCGCTGGGCACGCTCTTCACCACGCAGAATGGCCACGGGCGCTTCGCCGGCCTGGTCGCGGTCCAAGCCAGCGGGGACCCCACGATGCTCGTCAGCGTGAACCTGGCCGGTTCGCTCAAGCCGCGCAAGGCCACGGGCACGCTGAAGGCGTCCGTGGTCGACAGCCAGACACACAGCGCCGTCGCATCCGGCACGCGCATCAAGTGGACCGCGCGTCGGGCGGCGGGCCGCATCTACGGCGGCTCCACCGCCGCGCGGCTGCCGATCGTCATCACCGTGGACCGCGCGCACCGGAAGGTCACCGAGCTCGGACTCTCCTGCTACACGGATGACACGGCGCCGCCGGGCTACTGGGCCTCGAATGAGTGGCTGATGAACTTCCCGATCAAGAGCGGGCGCTTCGGTGAGAACTGGAGCGAGCCAGACGGCACCACGATGTACGACTGGAACCTCGCCGGCCGGATCGGGTCCAAATCCGTCACCGGCACGTTCAGGCTGTGGGTCCGCGGCTTGGACACCGACGGCACCGCGTGGCGCGCCACGATGCCCATGACGAAGTACACCGCCGCGACCGGCTAACCACCGGACGCTTGCTCCCGGGCCGCGGTCGCGGCCCGGGAGCGCACGCGGACCTCGCAGCGGGTCACCCGCGCGGAGCGCACGGCATGCGGCAAGTCCTAGCGGGTACCCGCGTTGGAGCCGCCATGAGGTCACTTCGCGCGCTCCTGCCTGCCTGCATCGCGGCGCTTGCCTTCGCCGCCCCTGCGTCCGCCGTCACGGTCCAGGACGCGGTGATGTCGAAGAACGTCGAGTACCTGGGCTCGATCCAGCAGGACGTCGGCCTCACCACCGGCGCGAAGGTGGTCGGCGACCGCCTGTTCGTCACCTCGGGCAAGAACATCTCGATCTACGACATCTCCGACCCCACGACGCCGAAGCCGCTCGGCGGCATGAAAGTCAACGTCGCGTGGGAGAACGAGGAGGTGCCGACCAACGGCAAGGTGCTGGCGGTCGCGAGCGACTTCTACTCCTTCGGCGTGCCCGAGTGCGTGGCGGCGATGGCGCCCGACGGCTGCGTGCAGTTCTTCGACGTGCGCGACCCGGCCAACATCAAGCAGGTCGGGACGATCCCGATCGCCAACCACACGGCCGCCTGCACGCTCGACTGCCAGTACTTCTACGGCAAGGCCGGCACGATCATCGACGCCCGCAACATCCTCGACGGCCAGGCGCCGAAGGTGATCGGCAACTGGATCGACGAGCTGCGCGCGCAGGGCGTCCACGAGAAGAGCTGCCACCACATCCGCGAGATCCGGCCCGGCGTGCTGCTGACCGCCTGCCAGCCGTTCGCCGCGATCTCCGTCAACGCGGAGGACGGCGGCTCGCCCGCGCACCCGAAGGTCCTCTACACCGGCGCCGCCGCCAAGTTCGTGCACTCGGCGCGCTGGCCGCGCAACGGCGTCTACGCCGACGGCAAGCCGGTGGCCGGGGCGCTCGGCTGCTCCGTGCACTGGTTCCAGGAGCACCCCTCGTTCCACGACGGCGGCCTCGTGGCGCTCTCGGAGTACGAGGACGGCGTGCGCTTCATGCAGATCGGCTCAGACGGCAGCATCAAGGAGCAGGGCTACTTCCTGTCGCTCGGCAGCTCGTCGTCATCGGCGAAGTGGGCGGGCAAGGACGACGTCCTCTACTCGATCGACTACCAGCGCGGGATCGACATCCTGCGCTACCGCGGCGAGCACTACGTGCCGGGCGCGCCGCCGGAGTCCGGCCGCATCCCGGGGACGAACGGCGAGACGCCGCCTCTAGCCCCGACGCCCGAGCAGGCGACGCAGCGCGCCGCGCTCGCGCAGAAGTCGAAAGCCGCGGGCTGGTCGCCGGGGCTCTGCTACCTCAGCGCGCAGCGAATCTGATCTCGGCGACGGGGCCACGCGCTCGCCGATCAGCGTGCGGGCCAGAGCGGGTGTGAGTTGAGTGATCATGCCGGCCACGGTCGCGGCCGCTGATTGCAGGAGGCTTGCGTTCCGCTTTCACCCTCGCTGCACGCGGAGTAGGGTCGTGTACGGACGAGATGGAGTTCGGGATCCTTGGCCCGCTCGAGGTCCGCGCCGGCGGCGACGTGGTGGTGCTGGGCGGCCCGAAGCCCCGGGCCCTGTTGGCCGTGCTGCTGCTGCACGCGAACGAGACCGTGAGCGCCGAGCGTCTGGCGATGGGCTTGTGGGGTGACGACGCGGGCGCCGACGCGGTCAAGGCGCTCCACGTCCACGTGTCGCGTCTGCGCAAGACGCTCGGCAACGCCGAGGTTCTGTCGACGACCGGCGGCGGGTACCGCCTACACGTCGGGCAGGGTGAGCTCGACGCCGACTGCTTCGAGCGGCTGGTCGCCCAAGGTCACGAGCGGATGCAGAGCGGCGATGCCGCGCGGGCGGCGGAGGTCCTCCGCGAGGCGCTCGCGCTCTGGCGCGGGCCGGCGTTGGTCGATGTCGCCGCCGCCCCGTTCGCCGGCGCAGAGATCGCGCGCTTGGAGGAAAAGCGGCTCGCCGCCATCGAGACGCGCGTGGAAGCCGATCTGGCAGCCGGGCACCAGGCGGAGGTGGTGGGCGAGCTCCAGCAGCTCGTGGCCGCCGATCCGGTGCGGGAGCGGCTGCACGCGCTCCTCATGCTCGCCCTGTACCGCAGCGGTCGGCAAGCCGACGCCTTGGACGCCTACGCCCGGCTGCGGGCGCATCTCGCCGACGAGCTCGGGCTCGAGCCGAGCTCGGCGCTGAAAGTGCTGCAGGCCGAGATCCTCGCGCAGTCCCCGTCGCTCGACCGCGCCTCGCGCACGGCCCATCTGCCGGCGCGACGCGCCACCCTGCTCGGTCGCGGTGAGGCCGCCGGGCAAGTCGTGGGGCTCCTGCAGCGCGACGGCGCGCAACTCGTGACGCTCATCGGCGTCGGGGGCGTGGGTAAGACGAGCCTCGCGATCGAGGCAGCCCATCGGCTGGGGGAGCGGCTCTCCCACGGTGCGGCGTTCGTGGACCTCGCCGCGGTGCCGGACCCTCGCCGCGTCCCCGACGCGATTCTCGAGGCGCTGGGCGGTCGGGAGGAGCCGGGAACGCCGACCTTACGGACGCTGATGCAGCTGGTCGCGCCGCGCGAGCAACTGATCGTGCTCGACAACTTCGAGCACCTGCTGGCGGCAGCGCCGCTCGTGTCCGAGTTGTTGAACGCCGCCCCGCGGCTCAAGCTGCTGGCGACCAGCCGCGCCGCGCTCGACCTGCAGCGAGAGCAGCGCTGCGTCGTCGATCCGCTGGAGCTGCCCGAGTCCCAGGAGCCCGCCGCGGTCGCCGCCGCACCTGCGACCGCGCTGTTCATCACGCACGCGACGGCACGCGATCCGGGGTTCCCGCTCACAGCCTCCAGCGCCGCGGCGATCGCGACGGTGTGTGAGCGCGTCGGCGCGCTGCCGCTCGCCATCGAGCTCGCGGCCGCCCGGACGAGCGTGCTGTCGCCGGAGGAGATCGCCAGCCGGCTCGAGGGCATCCTCTCCAGCCTGGGCTCGGGTCCGCGTGACGCCCCGGCACGCCACCAGACGTTGCGGGCAACGCTCGACTGGAGCCATGCGCTCCTCGAGGACGAGGAGGCGGCGGCCTTCGCACGTTTCGCAGTCTTCGCCGGAGGCTGCAGCCCGGACGCCGCCGAGCAGGTCACCGGCGTCACGCTCGACGTCATCGAGGGCCTGCTCGCGAAGAGCATGCTGACCCGACGGCGCGGTCGCGACGGCGAGACGCGGCTGGTGATGCTCGAGCCGATTCGCCAGTACGCGGCCGAGCGGCTCGCCGCACTCCCGGACGCGCAGGCCGTCGAGCGCCGCCACGAGCGCTATTTCGTCGAGTTCTCCGAAACGGTGGGACCCGAGCTCATGGGGGCCGACCAGATCGGCTGGGGGCTGCGCATCGACGCCGAGGCCGCGAACCTCCGGCGCGCGCTCGCGCGAGCGCAGGCGGCAGGCGAGCCCGAGCCGGTGTTGCGGATCGTCGGTGCAATCGACGAGTGGTGGTTCGACCGCGGCCTATGGAGCGAGGCTCGCGGCTGGCTGGAATGGGCGCTCGATCAGGACGACGAGCGGATAGCGCCCGAGATTCGCGCGATGGGCTGGCAAGCCCTGGGCTACCTGCTGTGGCCCGAGGAGGACTTCGACCGCATCCTCGACATCCAAGAACGCGCCTGGAACGTCCTGCGAACGACCGACGACACGGAGAGGAAGGCGCACTTCCACATTCTGAGCGGCTTCACGCACCTCGATCGGCAGGACGTCGACGCGGCGCGTAGGGCGGCCCTCGAGGCCGTCCGCATCGCTGAGTCAATCGACGACGAAACGCGTGACAGGACGCTCGGCCTCGCGCTGCACCTCCTGTTCGGGACCGAGCCCAACCCGGCGGAAGCGAGCCGGATCGCCGAGCAGGCCGCGGACCATCTGGAGCGTGGCGGCGATCTGCGTAGCCTCGCTCGGCTGTGGGAGCAACATGGCTACCACGCGCTGTTGCGCGGTGATCTCGACGAGGCGCGAGACATGATCGGACGCAGCCTGGTGGACGACCACCGCGCGGAGTCCGTGACCGCGGTCGCCATCTCCGGCGTTGTGGCACTCGAAAGCGGGGATCACGAGACGGCCCGCCGCCAGTTCCGCACCGCGCTCGCCGCCTACCGGACCCGCGGAATCACCCCCGGACTGTCGTGGGTTCTGCTCGCACTCGCCATGCTCGCCGCACGCGACGGGCAGGACACGCGGGCCGGGCGTCTGGTGGGCGCCGCGAGCGCGGTGCGCTCGCGGAGAGCGATGGCGGACCAGCTCGAGCAGCACCTCGAGGCGGGTGCGCGGGCGATGGCGCGGGAGCGCTGCGATCCGGTGACGTGGGAGCGGGCCTTCCATGCCGGTCTGCGCCTCACGCCGCCGGAGCGCATCGAGCTCGGGTTCGTGGCGGCGCGCGCCGGTCTGTAAGCGGAACGCACGCGCATTGCAAGCGGGCAGGGCCACCGTGGCGTCAACGAGATCGCGCCCCGCGACCTCCCGGCTCCAGGAGGGCCCGCATGCCCCGTCACAGCCTCACCCTCACGCTGGTCGCCGCGCTCGCGGTCAGCGCGCTCGCCGCACCGGCGGCGAACGCCCGACCCGCCGACACGCTCTCGCCGCAAGCCCGTAACGCAGCGGCAACGGCGGCGGCGAAGTCGGACCGCCTACAGGACCTGCGCCGGCTCCGCGCGTCGCAGTCACGTCGCATCCCAACGACGACCGAGTCGCAGTTCACGCCCGGGTACACGCCCGGCGAGATCCGCGGACGCGACGCCTACTACTCGGGCGACATCTCGTACCCCACGCCTTCGGCGGCCCAGCAGGCGGGTCCGCCGGTCAGCACCGACGACGGCGCACCGTGGACGATGATCGCGCTCGGCCTGGGGGGCGCCTGCCTCCTCGTGATCGCGGTGCTGGTCGCACGCCGAGCCCGGCTGCGTACGCACGTCGCCACGTAGCAGCGCACTCGGGGTGCCGGTCGTCCCGGCACCCCGAGTGGCAACGTGATGTGATGCCGGGGTGGGCCTGAGCTTCGGCGTCACCGTCCTCCCGGATCCGCCCTACGGGCGCTTCCTCGAGCTGCTGCAGCTCGCGGAGCGCCACGGCTTCGAATACGGCTGGACGTACGACTCGCACGTCCTGTGGCAGGACTCGTTCCCGACGCTCGCGCTCGCCGCGCAGGCGACCGAGCGGATGAAGCTCGGCCACATGGTCACCAACCCCGGCACGCGCGACCCCACCGTCGTCGCGAGCGCGTACGCGACGCTCCAGGACATCTCCGAGGGCCGCATGATCATGGGCATCGGCCGCGGCGACTCGGCCCGCCGCGTGATCGGCCAGAAGCCCGTGCCGGTCGGCCGCTTCGAGGAGACCTTGAAGCTCATCAAGCCGTTCATGAACGGCGAGCAGGTGCACTGGAACGACACGGACCTGAAGCTCGGGTGGGCGCGGCGCGACCTGCCGGAGATCGAGATGCACGTCGCCGGCTACGGGCCGAAGGTGCTCGCGATCGCAGGCCGCCACGGCGACGGCGTGATCATCCAGCTCGCCGACCCGGACATCATCCAGTGGACGATGAGCACCGCCCGCAAGGCGGCCGAGGAGGCGGGGCGCGACCCCGCCGCGCTCAAGTGCATCGTCTGCGCCCCGAGCCACATCGGCAACGACCTCGCGTTCGCCCGCGATCAGGTGCGCTGGTTCCCGGCGATGGTCTCCAACCACGTCAAGGACCTGATCGCCCGCTACGGCGCCGGCGGCGAGGTCGTCCCGCGCGCGCTGACCGACTACGTCCCCGACGAGACCGGCTACGACTACGACGAGCACTCGCGCACCGGCGCCAAGCACGGCGCGTTCGTGAGCGACGAGATCTGCGACCGCTTCTGCGTGCTGGGCACGCCGGACCAGGCGGCGGAGAAGCTCGCCGAGCTCGAGTCGATCGGCGTCGACCAGTTCAACGTCTACCTGATGACCGAGGGCCAGGAGCACACCCTCGAGAGCTACGGCCGGGAGATCATCCCGCGCTTCACCGGAGGTACTTCATGAGCACGCTCATCCGCGGCGGCACGGTCGTGTCCGCCAGCCACGCGTCGGTCGCCGACGTCCTGATCGACGGCGAGGAGATCGTCGCGGTCGGGGACGTGGGCGACACCGGAGCCGAGGTCGTCGACGCGACCGGCTGCTTCGTCCTCCCGGGCCTGATCGACAACCACACCCACATGGCGATGCCGTTCGGCGGCACGCGCTCGATCGACGACTACGACACCGGCACTCGCGCGGCCGCCGCCGGCGGCACCACGTGCATCGTCGACTTCGTGATCCAGCAGGAGGGCGGCGGCCTGCAGTCCTCGCTCGACGAGTGGCAGGAGCGCGCGGTGGGCGCCGCGCACGTCGACTACGGCTTCCACGTCGCGATCACGCAGGCCGACGAGGGCACGTTCGCCGACATGCCGCGGATGGTCGAGCAGGGCATCGCGAGCTTCAAGGTCTTCCTCGCCTACAAGGGCGTGCTGATGATCGACGACGACCTGTTCTTCCGGGTGCTCGAGACCACGCGCGACCTCAACGCGCTGACGATGGTGCACTGCGAGAACGGGTGGGCGATCGACGTGCTGGTCGAGCGCGCGCTGGCGGCGGGCCAGACCGACCCGATCTACCACGCCTACACGCGGCCGGAGATCCTCGAGGCGGAGGCGACCCACCGCTCCGTGCGGCTCGCCGAGCTGGCGAACGCGAGCGTCTTCATCGTCCACGTCACCTGCGGCCTGGCGGCCGACGAGATCGCGCGCGGGAAGGCGCGCGGCGTGCAGGTGTCCGGCGAGACCTGCCTGCAGTACCTGACCAACACGATCCACGACCTCGAGCGGCCCGACTTCGAGGGCGCGCGCTACGTCTGCTCGCCGCCGCTGCGCGAGGAGCGCAACTGGGAGCTGCTGTGGCTCGCGATGCAGAACGGCACGCTGGAGAGCGTCTCGACCGACCACTGCCCGTTCAACAGCGAGCAGAAGGCGCTCGGCCGCGACGACTTCTCGAAGATCCCGAACGGCCTGGCGATGATCCAGCACCGGCTCGTGAAGCTGTGGGACCTCGGCGTGGCCGGCGGGCGGATCACGCCGTCGCAGCTCGTTGACCTGACCTCGACGACGATCGCGCGCCGCTTCGGCCTCGCCAAGAAGGGCACGATCGCGCCGGGGATGGACGCCGACCTGGTGATCTTCGACCCGGCCACGCCGTTCGAGTTCTCGACCCGCACCTCGCACATGAACGTCGACTACGACCTGTTCGAGGGCGAGTCCTCGACCGGCAGCGTGCGCCAGACGTACTGCCGCGGGACGCTGGTCTACGACCGCGGCGAGATCCGCACCGCCCCGGGCCACGGGCGCTTCGTGCCGCGCTCGCTGGGGGCGCCGGCCGCCGTCGCATCGTGAATGCCGACCGGGTCATCGCCGATCTGAAGGAGCTCGCCGAGCTGACGGGCGGGCCCCAAGGCGCCCGCCGCGTGTGCTGGACGGACGAGTGGGTCAAGGCGCGCGAGCTCGTGCGGTCGAAGCTCGAGGAGCTGCCGGTCGAGATCGAGACCGACGAGGCCGGCAACGTCTGGGCCGACCTCCCCGGCGAGCAGGACGGCTTCGTGATCGTCGGCTCGCACGTCGACTCCGTGCCCGCCGGCGGCTGGCTCGACGGCGCGCTGGGGCTGTTCGCCGCACTCGAGGTCCTGCGCCAGCACGCCGACGGCGACCGCCCGGTCGGGCTGCGCTTCGTCGACTGGGCCGACGAGGAGGGCGCGCGCTTCGGCCGCAGCCTGTTCGGCTCCTCGGCCTGCGCCGGCACGCTCGACGTCGACGAGGTCCGCGACCTCAAGGACCGCGAGGGCGAGCGGCTCGAGGACGTCGTCGCCCGCCACGACGTCGATCTCGCGAAGGTCGGCGAGTCCGGCGCGCACCTGAAGGGCGCCCGCGCCTACCTTGAGCTCCACATCGAGCAGGGCCCGGTGCTCGAGGCCCGCGACGAGCCGGCCGCGGTCGTGCTGGGGACCGTGGGCGTGGAGCGCCGCGCCGCAGTGTTCACCGGCCGCGCGGCCCACGCGGGCGCGACGCCGATGGACATGCGGCAGGACTCGTTCCTGGCCGCTGCGCGCGCCGCGCTGCTGATCCAGGAGGTCGGGCTCGCGCACGAGGGCGGCTACTGCACCACCGGCGGCGCCTCCAGCGACCCGGGCGTGGTGACCGCGGTCGCGGGCCGCACCGAGCTCCTGCTCGACCAGCGCCACCTCGACGCCGACGAGCTCGCCGCGATGCTGAAAGAGGCCGACGAGGCGTGCCACAAGGCGGCCGAGGAGTTCGGCTGCACGGTCGAGGTGAAGCACCTGTGGTCGATCCCGCCGATCCCGTTCGACGACCGGCTGATCGGCTTCGCCAAGGAGGCGCTCGGCCGCGACACCGCGATCCCGTCCGGTCCGCTCCATGACGCGGCCGAGATGGCGCGCCTGATCCCGACGGTGATGGTGTTCTCGAAGTCCTCTCCCCCGGTCTCCCACACGCCCGAGGAGGACACGCCGGAGGCGGATCTCAAGGTCGCGATCGAGGTCTATGGCAAGACCGTCGCGGCCACGCTCGCCGCCGCGGCCGAGGGGGATCTCCCGCCGATGGGGTGAAGACCCCGCTCAACACCCTGCGGTGGCTGCCGATAGGAGTCGCATGGCTCTTGACACAACGACCGCCCAACGCCACCGCCTCGTCACCCGCTCCGACTTCGACGGCCTCGTCTGCGCCGCCCTCCTGAAGGAGCTCGGCATGCTGGACGACATCCTGTTCGTCCATCCCAAGGACATGCAGGACGGCAAGATCGAGGTCGGTCCCGGCGACATCACGACGAACCTGCCGTACGTCCCCGGCGTCGGCCTCGCCTTCGACCATCACGCCTCCGAGGCGATCCGGGTCGAGGACTCGCCCGAGAACCACATCATCGTGCCCGGCGCCCTGAGCGCCGCGCGGGTGGTCTACGACTACTACGGCGGCGCCATGCGCTTCCCGAACATCTCGCAGGAGATGATGGACGCGGTCGACAAGGCCGACGCGGCGCAGTTCTCCGAGAACGAGATCCTGTTCCCGCAGGGCTGGATCCTGATGTCGTTCCTGATGGACCCGCGGACCGGCCTCGGTCGCTTCCGCGACTTCCGGATCTCCAACTACCAGCTGATGATGCAGCTGATCGACGACTGCACGCAGCTGACGGTCGGCGAGATCCTGCAGACGCCGGACGTCGCCGAGCGCGTGGAGCTCTACGAGGCGCACAACGAGCGCGCGATGGAGCAGATCTGCCGCTGCGCCGAGGTGCACGGCAACCTCGTGGTCCTCGACCTGCGTGAGGAGGAGGTCATCCACCCCACCAACCGCTTCATGGTTTACGCGCTGTTCCCCAAGACCAACATCTCGATCCACGTGATGTGGGGCCTCAAGCAGCAGAACACCGTGTTTGCGACCGGCAAGTCGATCATCAACCGCTCCTCGCACACCGACATCGGCAGCCTCATGCTCGGGTACGGCGGAGGCGGCCACAACGCCGCCGGCACCTGCCAGATCGCCAACGAGGACGCCGAGCGCGTCCTGGGCGAGCTGGTGGCGACGATCACCGCCGACGGCTAGACCGGCTCATCGCTGCGGCCGCGATCAGCTCGACGCAATCGTCGAGCGGGATCGCGGTCGAGTCGATGACGAGGTGGCACATGCCGGGCTCACGCAGGTCGACGCCGTAGACCGTCTCGACGTAGGCGTAGCGGAAGCGGTCGACGCGCGCGAGCCGGCGCTCGGCCGCCTCCTGGTCGAGGTTCTCGATCTCCATCGCCTGTCGCACGCGCGCCTCCTTCGTGCCGTCGAGCAGGACGTGGAACGCCCGCTCGTCGTCGTGCAGGATCACCACGGCGCCGCGGCCGAGGATCACGCCTTCGCCGCCCGCGGCGAGCTCGCGGATCTCACGCTCGATCTGCTCGCGCCCCTTCTGGTCGGGCAGCAGCTCGTCGAGCTCCATGCCCCCGGGCGTCCCCCACGCCAGCCCCAGCGACGCGAGCCGAGAGAGCAGGCGGCCGCTGGGCTCCTCGACCTCGGGGTCGAGGTCGGGCGCCGGGGGGCGGCCGAGGAACGGGACGCCCAGCCGCTCGGCCAGCGCCGGGGCGATCCGGCTGCCGCCGCAGCCGTAGGGGGCGGAGATCGTCACCAGCGTCATCGCGCGAGCCTCCACGGGTGCCGCCGGCCGGCGGATTGGAAGGCCACGAGCGCCCCGAACGCGAGCGTGACCATGATGATCCCCATCGGCACGGCCGAGTCCGGCCCCGCCACGCCGACCAGCGGCGCGGCGAGCGCGCCGATCATGAACTGGGTAACGCCGAGCAGGGCCGAGGCCGACCCGGCCACGCTCGCGTGGTCGGCGAGCGCGAGCGCCGTCGTGTTCGGGAGCACGAACGGAATGCTCGAGACGATCGCGAACATCGGGGCGAGCAGCGCCCACACCGGCAGCCCGCCGATCAGCACGACGGTGAGCAGCACCAGCGAGCTCGTGACGACGCAGATCAGCGCGCCGCGCAGCAGCCGCTTCGGCCCGTAGCGCTCGACGATATGCGCGTTGACCTGGCTCGCGGCGATCAGCCCGAGCCCGTTCATCGCGAACGCGAGGCTGAAGAGCTGTGGCGACAGGCCGTAGATCCGCTGGAGCACGAACGGCGAGCCCGAGATGTAGGCGAACAGCGCGCCGAACGTCAGGCCGCCGGCGAGGGCGTACCCGAGGAACGCGCGGTCGCGCAGGAGCCCGCCCATGATCTGCACGGTACGCGCCAGGCCGTGCGTACTGCGGCGCTCGGCGGGCAGCGTCTCCGGCAGGGCGACGACCACCAGCAGCGCGAGCAGCCCGGACAGCACCGTGAGGAGCAGGAAGATGCCCTTCCACGAGGTCAGCGCCAGCAGCTGCCCGCCGATCAGCGGAGCGAGGATCGGGCCGAGGCCGGTCACGAGCATCAGCGACGAGAACAGGCGCGAGGCCGCCGCGCCGGAGCGCATGTCCCGCACCACCGCGCGCGCGATCACGATCCCGCCGGCGCCGGCCAGCCCCTGCACGAAGCGCAGCCCGATCAGCATGTTCACGCTCGAGGCGCTCGCGCACAGGAGCGACGCGACCGCGTAGGTCAGCATCGCCACGATCAGCGGCAGGCGCCGGCCGAGCCGGTCGCTGAGCGGCCCGAACAGCAGCTGACCGAGCGCGAGCCCGGCGACGCAGGCGGTCAGCGTCAGCTGGACGGCCGACGCGCTCGTGTCCAGCGCGCGGGCGATCTCCGGGAACGCCGGCAGGTACATGTCGATCGACAGCGGGCCGATCGCGTTGACCGACCCGAGCACGACGATGAGCCGGGTGAGGCTGGGCAAGACATCCACCCTACGAGGCGGCCTGAGCCGCGCCGCTCGCGGGTACGCCTCCCCGCATGGCCGAAGACAGCGCACCAGAGCTCCAGAAGTCCCTCAAGTCCAGGCACATGACGATGATCTCCCTCGGCGGGGTGATCGGCGCCGGGTTGTTCGTCGGCTCGAGCGCGGTCATCCACACGACGGGCCCGGCGTCAGTGCTCTCGTATCTGATGGCGGGCGTGCTCGTCGTGCTGATCATGCGGATGCTCGGCGAGATGGCGGTCGCCAACCCGCAGGTCGGCTCGTTCGCCGAGTACGCGCGGCGCGCGCTGGGTGGCTGGGCGGGCTTCACCACCGGCTGGCTCTACTGGTACTTCTGGTCGATCGTGCTCGCCATCGAGGCGGTGGCCGGCGCGGAGATCCTCCAGCGCTGGATCGACCTGCCGCTGTGGCTGATGGCGCTCGCGCTGATGGTGCTGCTGACCGGGATCAACCTGACGTCGGTGAAGTCGTTCGGTGAGTTCGAGTTCTGGTTCGCCGGGATCAAGGTCGTCGCGATCGTCGCCTTCATCGTGATCGCGGTCGGCTACCTGTTCGGGATCGGCGGCGGCGACTCGCCCGGCCTCTCGAACCTCACGAGCCACGAGGGCTTCGCGCCCGCCGGCGTGATCACGATCCTGTCCGGGGTCGTGATCGTGATCTTCGCCTTCGTGGGCGCGGAGATCGTGACGATCGCGGCCGCGGAATCGGATGAGCCGGAGCAAAACGTGACGCGGGCGACCAACCAGGTCGTCATGCGGGTGCTGACCTTCTACGTCGCCGCGATCTTCCTGATCGTCTGCGTCGTGCCGTGGACCGAGGTGAAGGCCGGCGAGTCGCCGTTCATCGCCGCGCTGGAGAAGATCGGGATCCCGGGCGCGGCGGACGTGATGAACGCGGTCGTGGTGACCGCAGTGCTCTCGTGCCTGAACTCCGGCATGTACACCGGCTCGCGGATGCTGTTCGCGCTCGCGCGCCGCGGCGACGCGCCTGAGGGCCTGCTCGAGGTCAATCGCCGCGGGGTCCCGGTCAAGGCGATCCTGCTGACCTCGTCAATCGGGTTCGCATCGACGATCATCTCCTACTTGTCGCCGGACACCGTCTTCCTGTTCCTGGTCAACTCGTCGGGCGCGATCGCCTTGTTCGTCTACCTGCTGATCGCGGTCTCCGAGCTGCGGATGCGGCGCACGCTCGAGCGCGAGGCGCCGGAGCGGTTGAAGGTGCGGATGTGGTTCTACCCGTGGCTGACGTACTTCTCGATCGCGGCGATGGTCGCGGTGATCGCCTCCATGGCGCTGGTCGAGGACGTGCGCGCCCAGCTCATCCCGAGCTTCATCTCGCTGTTCGTGGTGGTGGCGGCGTACTTCTTCAGGACCCGGAGGGAGCGCGACACCTCGGCGGTGGCGGCACGCGCGTAGCGCTCGTCACCGGCGCCGGATCGGGCATCGGCCGGGCGGTCGCGCGGGCGCTGCTGGACGAGGACTGGCGCGTCGTGCTCGCCGGCCGCCGCCGTGAGCCGCTGGAGGAGACGGCGGGCGGCGACCCGCGGGCGTCCGTCGTGCCGGCCGACGTGACCGACCCCGCGTCGGTCGAGGCGCTGTTCGCCGGCCTCGACCGGCTCGACGTGCTGTTCAACAACGCCGGCCTGTTCGGACCGGGAGGCCCGCTCGAGGAGCTGCCGCTCGACGCCTGGCGCCAGGTGGTCGACACCAACCTGACCGGCGCCTTCCTGTGCGCGCAGGCGGCCGTGCGGATCATGAAGGCGCAGGAGCCGCGCGGCGGGCGGATCATCAACAACGGCTCGATCTCCGCCCACGTGCCGCGGCCGAACGCCGTCGCCTACACCGCGACCAAGCACGCGATCACCGGGCTGACCAAGCAGATCGCGCTCGAGGGCCGCGACCACCACATCGCGTGCGGGCAGATCGACATCGGCAACGCGCAGACCGACATGGTCGCGCAGATCCCCGAGCCGACCATGGACGTGCGCCACGCGGCCGACGCGGTGGTGCGGATGGCGAGCCTCCCGCTCGACGCCAACGTCCTGTTCATGACCATCATGGCCACGGGGATGCCCTTCATCGGCCGCGGGTGATGCGACCATCCCTGTGCGATGAGCACGGGGATGCCGCGTGACGACGCCAAGGCGGTCTTCGCCCGCGAGCGGCGGCGCCGCGCGCTGGCGCGGATCGTGTCGAGGCTGCGCTCCGAGCCCGACGACGTCTCCTACATGCTCCCGTTCGAGGAGGTGGTCGCCGCCCTGGGCCGGACGAGCGAGCACGACCTCGGCATCCAGTTGATCCCGCTCGAGTCCGTCGTCGGCACCGTCGACCGCGCCACCAGCCAGTTCGACCGCGACTTCCGCCCCTCCGCCGACGTCCGCGCCCGCTGGGAGCGGATCGCCGCGGCGCGCCGCCGCGGCGAGTCGATGCCGCCGATCGACGTCTACCGCGTGGGCGAGCTGCACTTCGTCAAGGACGGCCACCACCGCGTCTCCGTCGCCCGCGCCCACGGCGACGTGGACATCGAGGCGCGCGTGCGCGAGGTCCGGACCAAGCTCGGCGCCGAGCAGGCGCTGCGGCTGCGCGACCTCCCGCTCAAGCAGCACGAGCGCATGTTCCACGAGCGCGTCCCGCTCGCGCCGGAGCAGCGCGCGCGGATCCAGCTCGAGGACGAGTGGCGCTACGCGCAGCTCGGCATGCTCGTCGAGGCCTGGGCCTTCCGCGCCAGCCACGAGCGCGGCGAGCTGCTCTCACGCCACGAGATGGCCCAGCGCTGGTTCAACGAGGAGTACGAGCCGATCGCGCAGGCGCTGGCCGACGCCGACGCCGGCGGCGAGGGCAGCGAGACCGAGAAGTACATGCGGCTGGCGATGCTGCGCTACCTGCTGCTGCACACGCACGAGTGGACCGACGAGATCCTCGAGCGGCTGCTCGGCGAGGCGCGCAACCCGAGCGCCGACCTGGACACGATGGTCCACCAGTTCCTCAAGGAGATGCGCTAGCTCCCGGGAATGGTCGGCGGAACCGGATTCTCCCTCGCGAGGCGTGCGCGCTCCGCCCTGCGCAGCTTCCGGGCCTCGCGACGCTGACGCAACCGATCGCGCAACCGCGACTTGCCCTCTCGGGATCCGTCCGTCCGTCTCGTGCGGGACATCAGGCCTCCTGCGTGGACGAGGCAAGCCTATGCCCGCGGGCGCGAGATCGGCAAGCGCCCGCTGCTCCTTCGAGGCAGAGGGGGCAGTGGCGGAGACACCGGCGCGCTATGGCGTTTGCCTCGCTGCGACAGGCCGACGATCGCTCGTGTTCGCTGTCTGGGGGCGATTACAGTTCGCGCCATGCACAGGCTCCTCGTTCTCTATCCCCCGCCGTCGGACCCGGACCATTTCCGAAGCTACTACGAGGACACGCACCTGCCATTGGTGGCGAAGTTTCCCGGCCTGCGCGGCTATCGGTACAGCTTCGACGTCGCCGCCGCTCAGGGCGAGTCGCCGTACTACTGCGTGTTCGAGGCGGACTTCGACGATGCGGCGGCCCTGAGTGCGGCGCAGCAATCCCCCGAAGGTCAGGCAGTGCGCGCGGACGTCCCGAACTACGCGACCGGCGGCGCCGTCGTGCTGAACTACGAACTCCGCGCCGGCTGAGCCACGGCTCCGAGGGACAGCGCGCGGAGAAAAGTCGGCGGGTCCCATTTCCTGACAGGACCCGCCGGCCACCACGCCGAGCCTGAGGCGGGTCTTCCTAGGCGGCGCGCGCGACCTCCGTGGTCGTCTCGCCGTCCGCGTAATCGTCGCTCTCCGCGTGGTGCTTGACCGTGCGCGCGGCGCGCTTCGAGATCGTCGCGGCGAGCGGGCCGACGACCGGCCAGGCCTCGAGCAGGCGCTCGTGGGTGGCGTCGTCGGTGGCGCGGAAGCGGATGACCACGGTGAGCGTCGAGCCGTCCTCGGCCTGGCCGCTCACGCGGACGTCGACGCGGACGTCGATGCGGCCGCTCGCGCCCTCGGGCTGCCAGCTCATGCCGTCGGGGGTCAGCGCGATGCGCTCGGCGAGGCCGAGGGCTCGCATGGCGCGGATCGCAGGGCCGAACGGGTCGACCGCCTGGACGGCGCGCAGCGTCGCGTGCGCGTCGGCGGCGACCGCCACGGTGAGCTGGTTGGAGACCGATCTGGCGTCTCCGGCGATGGGGGTGAGTTGCGTCATTGGCGTCCTTGTCCGGGGGAGGTTCCCCCTACGGACGTCAGCGGCCGCCGAATCCTTCCCCGGGGCGTCAATCTGACTTGCTCACAGTTTGATCTGCCACGTTCCGTGGGGATAACGCCCGGGAAAGTCGAGCGATACAGGAGCTGAACCCGTGGGCGAAGAGATTGACCGCATAGACCAGGATCTCGAGTCGGTGTCGATGGACGAGATCGAGGCCGAGGGCGCCTCCGCGCTGCCGAACAAGGAAGTCATGTCGCTGCTCGACGTCAACGCGAACGTCGACCTCGGGCTCGACCTCGCGGCCCCCGTGGATCTCGCGGCTGCCGCGAACCTCAACGTCGCCGCCCCGATCGAGGCCGCCGCGAGCGCCAACCTCCTCAGCGAGGGCGCCCAGGCCGTCGGCATCGCCCAGCAGCACGGGTCGATCGACCAGCACCTCAGCGGCAGCGCCGACGCGACGGCGCCGCAGCACGCGGAGCTCACCCAGAACGCGAACCCGGATGAAAACGGCACGGCGGCGGGTACCGACGCCACGGCCGCGACCCCGATGGCAGCGGCCGACAGCACCGGCGCGGTGGGCGACGGCGCCGGCGGCACTCTCGGCGGCGCGGTTGGCGACGTCGGCGGCGCGGTCGTCGACCACGGCGATCAGACCGGCGGCGGGATCGCCGGCACGCCCGGTGGCGCGGCCGGCGAGGTCGGCGGCGCAGTCGGAGGCGTCGGTGACGCGGCCGGTGGCACAGTGGGCGGCGTCGGTGACGCGGCCGGCGGCGCGGTCGGCGATGTCGGCGGAGCGGTCGGCGGCGCGGCAGGCGGCGCGGTTGGCGACGTCGGCGGAGCAGCCGGTGGCGCGGTCGGCGATGTGGGCGGCGCCGCGGGTGGCGCGGTCGGCGACGTCGGCGGTGCGGTCGGCGATGTCGGCGGCGCGGCAGGTGGCGCGGTCGGCGATGTCGGCGGCGCGGTCGGTGGCGTCGGCGACGCGGCCGGCGGTGCGGTCGGCGACGTCGGCGGCGGTGTCGGCGACCTGCTGAACGGCGGCAGCCTGCTCGACGCCAACGTGAACATTCACGCGAACGCGAACGTCGCGGCCCCGATCGACGGCGCGGTCGCGGCGAACGCCAACGTCGCGGCCCCGATCGACGCCTCGGTGGCGGCCAACATCGGCTCCCCCGACGCGGTCGCGCAGTCGCTGGCCGACCAGCAGGTCGACATCCACCAGGACCTGGACGACGTGTCGGCGAACGCCACGGCGGAGCAGGACGCCACGATCGACCAGCAGTAGCAGCAGCGGGCCGATCGCATGAGCCTGACCGTCGATCGGCCCGTCGAGCCCACCCCGGGCGAGCCGCCGCGCGCGCTCGCCCGGGCCGAGGGCCTCGAGCTGCTCGGCGACGTCAGCGGCTCGGGTTACAAGGACAACGTCGCCCTCGTCCGTCGCGCCGACGGGCAGATGGTGCAGCTCGGGCCGTTGCAGTACGCGCTGCTCGACGCGATCGACGGGGAGCGTGACCTCCCGGCGCTCGCCGCCGCGGCGTCGGAGCAGCTCGGTCGCGCGCTCCAGGTCGAGCACGTCGTGAAGATCGCCGAGAAGCTCGCCGAGCTGGGCCTGCTCGCCGGCACCGAGGAGAACGCGCCCGAGCGCCCCAACCCGCTGCTCGCGCTGCGCTGGAAGGTCCTGTTCACCGATCCGAAGGTGACCGGCCGCATCACCGCGCCGTTCAAGTGGCTGTTCCGCCCGTGGATCGTGTTCCCGGCGCTCGCCGGGTTCGCCGTCGTCCTCTGGTTCGTGCTGATCCACGAGGGCGTCGCGCCCGCGACCGCGCAGGCGTTCGACAAGCCCGAGCTACTGCTGCTGATCCTCGGCCTCACGGTCGCCTCGGCGGCCTTCCACGAGATCGGGCACGCGGCCGCCTGCCGCTACGGCGGCGGCAAGCCCGGCGGCATGGGCGCCGGCATCTACGTCGTCTGGCCCGCCTTCTACACGGACGTGACCGACGCCTACCGGCTGTCGCGCCGCGCCCGGCTGCGCACGGATCTCGGCGGCATCTACTTCAACGCCGTCGTCGCCGTGCTCGCGCTCGCCGTCTGGCTCGCCACCGGCCTGGACGTGCTGCTGCTGCTGATCGGCCTCCAGATGCTGGAGATGCTCAAGAACCTCTCGCCCGTGATCCGCGCCGACGGCTACCACATCCTCTCGGACGCGACCGGGGTCCCGGACCTCTACGCCCACATGGGGCCGACCTTGAAGCGCCTGCTCCCCTGGAAGCGCCACGAGCCCTCGGCGCTCACGGGCAAGGCGCGTATCTGGGTCACCGTGTGGGTGCTGGTGATCGTGCCGATCCTGCTCAGCATGGCGCTCAGCGCCATCCTGCTGTTCCCCAAGCTCGCCGCCTCGTCGTGGCACAGCGCGGACCACATCGTCTCGGCGATCCCCGACCAGGGCGTCCTCGGCCTGCTCGCGTCGGTCCTGCGCCTGTTCGCGCTCGCGCTCCCGGTGGCCGGCGCGGCCTTCTTCGTCGTCCGCCTGGTCCGCTCCGCGGGGAGCAAGGCGTGGAGCTGGAGCGGCGGCCGGCCGCCTCGCCAGGCGCTGGTGCTCGCCGGCGCCGCCGGGCTGATCGCCCTGGCCACGTGGGCGTGGTGGCCGTCGGGCCAGTACCAGCCGATCCGCCCGACCGACGACGGCACGCTGGTCGGCGCGTTCAGGACGGTCAGCGCCCCGGCCGCCGTGGCCCGCCCGAACGGCGTGGCCGCCGCGACGCCCCGCCTCGCCCCGGGCCGCCACCTCGCGATCGCGCTGATCCCGCGCGGCGGGCCGACCAAGGAGCACCCGGCGCTGTTCGTGGTCAACGGCGGCCGCGACCGCGACAAGCCCACGATCCTCGTCAGCCCGCAGGCGCCCGACGCCGCCAAGGCGCCCCAGTCCGACGATCCCAAGGGATCCTCGCCGGCCTCCACGACCAAGCCCCCCGCGACGCCCACGGCGCCCGCCGCCCAGCTCCCCTTCAAGCTGCCCGACGCGCCGAGGGAGGGCGACTCCCAGGCGCTCGCCACCAACACCAAGGACGGCGGCATCGTCTACGACGTCGCCTACTCGCTCGTCACCGTCTCCGGCGGCGAGCCGGTCGACAACGAGAACTCCGCCTACGCCCTGGCGAGCTGCAAGGCCTGCACGACGCTCGCGGTCTCCTTCCAGCTCGTGCTCGTCGTCGGCCAGAGCGACCGGATCACCCCGATCAACGTCGCCGAGGCGCTCAACCTCAAGTGCCCGAGCTGCATCACGACCGCGATCGCGAAGCAGATCGTGATCTCGGTCCAGTCGACGCCGTCGGCGGAGCTGCTGAAGCGCCTCACCGAGGAGCTCAAGAAGCTCGACGCGATCGACCTCAACGACTCGCCGGCGGAGGTCCTCGCCAAGGTCAACGCGGTGTCCGACGCGATCAACAAGGCGCTGGACGACAGCGGGATCACCTACCCGAAGGCGACCGCGACGCCGGAGGCGACCAGCACGCCCGACGCCACGCAGACACCCGACGCGACGGCGACCCCGGACGCGACCGAGACGCCGGACGCCGCACCGACGACGACCCCGGCGCCGGAGCAGACCGCGACACCGGCCGCGACCCCGACGGCCACGCCGACCACCACGGCGACGCCCGCCGCGACCGCGGCCGCGACGCCCTAGGCGCGTTACCCGACCATCAACGCACAAAAGCGGTCAGTCGATCGCGACCACCGACGCGCCGGCGGCGAGCAGCGGCGCCGTCTCGGCGGTCGAGACCCCGTGCACGAGCACGTTCGAGACCTCGGAGACCGAGGCGACGACGCTGAGGCCGCGCACCACCAGCTTGGTGTGATCGACGAGCAGAGTCGACTCGCCGGCCTGGGGGATCATCGCCCGCTTGACCTCGGCCTCGAGCGAGTCGGCGTCGGTCATCGTCCCGGTCTCGGTCAGCCCCTTGATGCTCAGGAAGAGGCGGTCGGCGAAGTGCCCCTGCACCGTGCGGACCGCGAACGGGCCGACGAACGAGCGCGTCAGCCGCCGCAGCGTGCCGCCGATGCCGATCAGCTCGACGTCCGGCCCGCCCTCGTTGAAGATCAGCTCCATCACCGGCAGCGAGTTGGTGAGCACGGTGGCGGCGATCCCGCGCTCGATCATCCTGCGCGCCACGAAGTAGCTCGTCGTCGAGGAGTCGAGGAAGACGGTCTCGCGCGGCGCGAGCATCGCCACCGCCTCCTCGGCGAGCCGGCGCTTGGCCTCCGTCTCCACCTTCATGCGGCGGGCGAACGAGTCCTCGTGCGCGGACGTGGTCGGCAGCACGGCGCCGCCGTGGGTGCGGCGTACGAGCCCGCGGCGCTCGAGCTCGTCGAGGTCGCGGCGCGCCGTCATGGGCGACACGCCGAAGCGCGACTCGAGCTCGGCGACCGTCACCGCGCCGTTGCTGCGCAGCGCCTCGGTGATCTCGCGCCGCCGCGTCTCCGCGAGCACCTTCCGACCGGTTGAGCGCTTTTGTGCGATGCGCCGAAGTAACCACGCACCTTGGTGATTGTCAAGGATCGGCCGCCGCTTGACACTTTTCACATGAGTTGTTTTGATTGATATTGGTCGGAATGGAGGAGGAGACCGAGGTGAACGACCAGAAGGCGTCGTCGGCAGCGCCGATCGTCGAGCTACGCGATGCCACGAAGTCCTACGGCGCCGTCCGCGCGCTGCGCGACGGCAACCTCTGCCTCCGCCCCGGTGAAGTGCGCGCGCTGATCGGCGAGAACGGCGCCGGCAAGTCGACGCTCGTCAAGGTGCTCGGCGGTGTGGTCCGCCGCGACGCGGGCGAGATGCTCGTCGACGGCGTGCCGGTCGACTTCCACTCTCCCCACGCGGCGCGCGACGCCGGCATCGCGGTCATCTACCAGGAGCCCACGCTGTTCCCCGACCTCAGCGTCGCGGAGAACGTCGTCATGGGCTTCCACCCGCTGAAGGGCCTCAAGCGCATCGACCGCGGCGCCATGCACGGCCAGGTCAAGGGCCTGCTCGACCGCCTCGGCGTCCGGCTCGACCCCGAGCGCCCCGTCCGCGGCCTCTCGATCGCCGACCAGCAGATCGTCGAGATCGCCAAGGCGCTGAGCCTCGACGCGCGCGTGCTGATCATGGACGAGCCGACCGCCGCGCTCTCCGGCCCCGAGGTTGAGCGGCTGTTCACCGTCGTGCGCGCGCTGCAGGAGCACGGCGCCGCGGTGCTGTTCATCTCGCACCGCCTCGACGAGGTGCTCACGATCTCCGACACCGTCACGGTCATGCGCGACGGCGCCGTCGTCCACGACGCCAAGACCGCCGACATGACGACCGACGAGATGGTCCGCCGCATGGTCGGGCGCGATCTCAGCGCGCTCTTCCCGAAGCAGGACGCGGAGGTCGGCGAGGCGCTGCTGAAGGTCGAGCGCCTCACGCGCGAGGGCGTGTTCTTCGACGTCTCCTTCGAGGTCCGCGCCGGCGAGATCGTCGCGCTGGCGGGGCTCGTCGGCGCCGGCCGCAGCGAGGTGGCGCGCGCGATCTTCGGCATCGACAAGGCCGACGCCGGCCGCGTCGAGGTCGCCGGCAAGCAGCTCCCCGGCGGCCGCCCGCTCGCCGCCATGCGCGCCGGGCTCGGCTTCGTCCCCGAGGATCGCCGGCAGCAGGGGCTGGTGATGGACCTCTCGATCGCCCGCAACGTGTCGCTCACGCGCCTGCGCGCGCTGGCCCGCACCGGGCTGATCCGCAGCGGCGCCGAGAACTCGCTCGCCGAGGAGTGGGCCGCGCGGCTGCAGCTCAAGTACCACCGCCTCGGCGACAGCGTGGGCACGCTCTCCGGCGGCAACCAGCAGAAGGTCGTGCTCGGCAAGTGGCTGGCCACGAGCCCGAAGGTGCTGATCGTCGACGAGCCCACGCGCGGCATCGACGTCGGCACGAAGTCCGAGGTCCACCGTCTGCTGAGCGAGCTCGCCGGCCACGGCGTCGCCGTCTTGATGATCTCCAGCGAGCTGCCCGAGGTGCTCGGCATGGCCGACCGCGTGCTCGTCATGCACGAGGGCCGCCTCACCGGCGAGCTGTCGCGCGCGCAGGCCGACGAGGAGAGCGTGATCCGGCTCGCGACCGGCCAGGTCGAGGAGGCCGCAGCTTGAGCGCGGCCACCACAGGCGTCGAGGGCGAGCGCGCCCGCCGCCTCGTCGAGCGCGTCTTCCGCATCCGCGAGCTCGGCATCGTCGTCGCGCTCGCGCTGCTGATCGCCGTCACCGGCATCCTCGAGCCGCGCTTCCTCGAGACCGCCTCGCTGCGCAACCTCGCGCTCAACGCGTCGATCTTCGCGATCCTCGCGGTCGGCCAGACGCTCGTGATCATCACGCGCAACGTCGACCTGTCGGTCGGCTCGGTCGTTGGGCTCACCGCGTTCCTGGCCGGCGACCTGCTTTCCAAGCATCCGGGGATGGCGCTGCCGCTGGTGTTCCTGCTGGCGATCCTGATGGGCGCGGCGTGCGGGCTGCTCAACGGCTTCCTCACCACCTGGGGCCAGGTGCCGGCGCTGGTGGTGACGCTGGGGACGCTCTACGCGTTCCGCGGCCTCGCGTTCCTGTGGACCAACGGGCGCCAGGTCAACGCCGAGGCGCTGCCCAACGACTTCCTGAACCTCGGCACCGGCACGGTCCTCGGCGTCCCCTATCTCGTGGTCATCGCGCTCATCGTGGTGGTCGTCGTCGGGCAGTGGCTGCGCGACTTCCGCGCCGGTCGCGAGCTATACGCGATCGGCTCGAACCCCGAGGGCGCGCGGCTGGCCGGCGTGCGATCGGACCGCCGCGTGCTCACCGCGTTCGTGCTCGCCGGCGCCCTGGCCGGCCTCGGCGGCGCGCTCTTCACGGCGCGCTTCGCGACCGTCGACGCGACCGCCGGCACCGGCTACGAGCTGACCGTGATCGCCGGCGCGGTGGTCGGCGGCGTCGCGATCTTCGGCGGCACCGGCAGCGTCTACGGCGCGGCGCTCGGCGCGCTGCTGCTCGGCACGATCACCTCGTCGCTGATCGTCCTGCGCGTCGAGGCGTTCTGGCAGCAGGCCGCGATCGGCGCACTGCTGCTGATCGCGATCGCCTTCGACCGCTTCCTCGGCCTGCGCGTCGAGGCCGCCCTGCGCCGGAGGAGCGCGCGCCGTGCAAGCTGAGGCGACCGCTCCCGCTCCTGCGCGCGCCGCGTCCGGCGCCCGCCTGCGCGCGTTCGCCGGGCGCTGGGAGGCGCTGCTGATCGGGCTCATCCTCGTCACGGTCGTCGCCGGCCAGAGCCTGTCGTCGGAGTTCCTCACCACGGACTCCTTCACCACCGGGTCGCTCGACTTCTCCGAGGTGGCGCTGATGGCGCTCCCGCTCGCGCTGGTGATCATCGCCGCCGAGATCGACCTCTCGGTCGCCTCCGTGCTCGCGCTGTCGAGCGCGATCGCGGCGTCACTGTGGAACCACGGCCTGCCGGTCGAGCTGATCATCCCGCTCTGCCTCGTCGCGGGCGCGCTGTGCGGCGCCTTCAACGGCGTCCTGGTCACCCGCTTCGGCCTGCCGTCGCTCGCGGTCACGATCGGCACGCTCGCGCTGTTCCGCGGCCTGGCGTTCGTGGTCATCGGCGACGAGTCGGTCACCGACTTCCCCGGCGTCTGGACCGACCGCGCGTTCGGCAACTTCGCCGGCACGTTCGTCCCCGACACGATCGTGCTGTTCGCGATCCTCGCCGTCGCGTTCGGCGTGCTGCTGCATGCCACGCCGTTCGGGCGCTCCGTCTACGCGATCGGGGCGAACGAGGAGGCGGCCTACTTCGCCGGCCTGCGGGTCAAGCGGATCAAGCTGATCCTGTTCGTGCTGTCGGGGACGATCGCCGCGCTCGCCGGCATCGTCATCTCGCTCCGCAACTCGACGGCCGCCGCCAACGTCGGCCAGGGCTTCGAGCTCACCACGATCACCGCGGTGCTGCTCGGCGGCGTCTCGATCTTCGGCGGGCGCGGCACGCTGATCGGCGTCGCGCTCGCGCTCTTCCTGCTCGGCGCCATCCAGAAGGCGCTGCTGCTCAGCGACTCCATCTCGTCGTACTGGATCCAGATCGTGACCGGGACGCTCCTGGTCGTCTCGGTGCTGGGCCCGAATGTCGTCCGCCGCGTCAGGGAGGCGCGGCGCCGCCGGTCATCCCAACGCCCTGAGGAGGGTCAATAGCCATGCCCCGCGCACTCATCGCCGCACTCGCCGTGCTGGCGACGACGCTGATGCTCGCCGCCTGCGGCGAGACCAAGAACGACAAGAGCTCGTCCAGCAGCTCGTCGTCGTCCTCGTCGGACAGCGGCAAGGTCGATCCGAACGCCCCGCTCAAGCAGGGCATGAAGACGGTCTCGATCCCGAAGCAGCTCGGCAACCCCTACGAGGAGTTCGAGCACTCCGGCGTCGACGAGGCGCTGAAGGAGCTCGGCGGGACGAACACGATCTCGGGCCCGACCGACGCCGGCGCGTCGACGCAGATCCCGATCATCAACGCGGCGGTCCAGAAGAAGCCGGACGCGATCATCATCGCCGGCAACGACCCCAACGCGGTCGCCCCGGCGCTCAAGCAGGCCGCTCAGAAGGGCGTGAAGATCGTCGGGATGGACTCCGACGTCGCGCCCGACGCGCGCAGCGTGTTCATCAACCAGGTCACGACCGAGCTCGTCGGCAAGAACCAGGTCGAGTCGATCGCCAAGCAGATCGGGAACAAGGGCCAGATCGCGATCCTCTCGGCGACCGCCAACGCGACCAACCAGAACGCGTGGATCAAGGTCATGAAGGACACGCTCAAGGACCCGAAGTACAAGGACATGAAACTCGTGAAGGTCGCCTACGGCGATGACGACGACCAGAAGTCCTTCCAGCAGATGCAGGGCCTGATCCAGGCCTACCCCAACCTCAAGGGCGTCATCTCCCCCACCACGGTTGGCGTCGCCGCCGCCGCGCGCTACCTGTCAACCTCGCCGCAGAAGGGCAAGATCAAGCTGACCGGGCTCGGCTTCCCGAATCAGATGCGCAAGTACGTGAAGGACGGAACGGTGGACGAGTTCCAGCTGTGGGTTCCGAAGGACGTGGGCTATCTCGCCGGCCAGGCCGCCGCGGCGCTCGTCGCCGGGCGCATCAGCGGCAAGCAGGGCGAGAAGTTCAAGGCCGGGCGTCTCGGCGAGTACACGATCGGCGCCAACGGCGAGATCGTGCTCGGCCCGCTGACGACGTTCAACAAGGGCAACATCGACAAGTTCGACTTCTGAGTCGAATCGGATGAGCGTCGGCGTCTTCGGGATCGGCCTGGCGGCCTACTGGCCGCAGTTCGACGGGCTCAAGGAGCGCGTCGAGGGCTACCAGCGGCGCGTCGAAGAGCGCGTCGCCGAGCTCGGCGGCGACGTGATCTCGGCCGGCCTGGTCGACAGCGAGCAGGCCGGCCGCGAGGCGGGCGACCGCTTCGCGGCCGCCCAGGTCGACCTCGTGATCTGCCACGCGGTGACCTACGCGACCTCGAGCACGGTGCTCCCGGTCGCGCAGGCCGCCAAGGCGCCGGTGCTGCTGCTCGGGTTGCAGCCGACGACGAGCCTCGACTACGCGAACACCGGCACCGGCGAGTGGCTGGCCAACTGCGCGGCCTGCTGCGTGCCGGAGCTCGCGGGCGCGTTCACGCGCGCGGGCATCCCCTACGACACCGTCGCGGGGACGATCGAGGACGACGAGCGCGCGTGGGCGAAGATCGGCGCCTGGGTGCGCGCGGCCGGCGTGGCTCGATCGCTGCGGCGCTCGCGCATCGGCTTCCTCGGCCACGTGTATCCGGGAATGCTCGACATGTACACCGACTTCACGATGGTCCACTCGCAGGTCGGCGCGCACGTCGAGGTGCTCGAGATCGACGACCTCGGGGCGCGGGTGGCGGCGGCCGATGACGCCGAGGTCGACGCGAAGGTCGCGGAGATCCGCGAGATGTTCGCGTTCGCGGATCCGAGTGACGACCCGATCGCCGGCCCGATCGAGCACGATGCGCTCGACTGGTCGGCGCGCGTGGCGGTCGGGCTCGACGCGCTGGTCGAGGACTTCGAGCTCGACGCGCTGACCTACTACTACCGCGGTGTGGGCGACAACGAGGCCGAGCGGCTCGGGGCCGGCCTGATCGTCGGCAACTCGCTGCTGACCGCGCGTGGCATCCCGACCGCGGGCGAGGCCGACCTCAAGACCAACCTCGCGCAGCTGATCCTCGACCGGCTCGGCGCGGGCGGCTCCTACACCGAGTACTACGCGCTCGACTTCGACGAGGACTTCGTGCTGATGGGCCACGACGGCCCGGGCCACGTCGCGATCGCGCAGGAGCAGCCGACGCTGCGCGCGCTCCAGCTCTACCACGGCAAGAGCGGCGCCGGGCTGAGCGTCGAGTTCAAGGTCCGCTACGGGCCGGTGACGATCGTCGGCTGCACGCAGACCGCGGACGGGCGGCTGAAGCTGCTCGCCGCCGAGGGCGAGTCGATCCCCGGCGAGACGTTCCGGATCGGCAACACCAACAGCCGCCTGCGCTTCGGCCACCGGCCCGCCGAGTTCCTCGAGCGCTGGTGCGAGCAGGGCCCGACCCACCACGTCGCGCTCGGCGTCGGCCACGTCGCGCGTGACGTGCGCGCCGTCGCCCGCATGCTCGACCTCGAGTACGCGGAGGTCGGCTGATGGAGCGCGTCTGCTTCCTGCTGCGCGTCGACCCCGAGCGGCTCGACGAGTACAAGGAGCGCCACCGCAACGTGTGGCCCGAGATGCGGGACGCACTACGCGAGGCGGGCTGGGGCAACTATTCGCTGTTCCTGCACGAGGATGGGCTGCTGGTCGGCTACGTCGAGACGGAGGACTTCGAGGCGGCCCAGCGGGCGATGGCGGCGACCGACGTCAACGACCGCTGGCAGTCGGAGATGGCGGCGTTCTTCGGCGAGCGCGCCGACGAGGGGCTCGTGCGCCTCGAGGAGGTCTTCCACCTTGACTGACTACGCCGCCGTCGATCTCGGCGCGACCAGCGGCCGCGTGGTGCGCGGCTCGCTGGACGGCGGGCGGGTCGAGCTCGAGGAGGTGCACCGCTTCGAGAACCGGCCGGTGCGCCTGCCCGACGGCCTGCGCTGGAACCTGCTGCACCTGTTCACCGAGACGCTCACCGGGCTGCGCCGCGCAGGCGAGCTGGCCGGCGTCGGGGTCGACACGTGGGGCGTCGACTACGCGCTGCTCGACGGCGAGCACCGCGTCCTCGGCCTCCCCTTCCACTATCGCGACGACCGCACCGACGGGATGATCGAGCGCGCGTTCGAGCGCGTGCCGGCCGAGCGGCTCTACGCCACCGCCGGCATCCAGACGATGCCGATCAACACCGTCTTCCAGCTGCTCGCCGACGAGGGCTCGCCCGCTTTGCAGGCCGCGCAGCGGATCGCGCTCGTGCCCGACCTGCTCGCGCTGTGGTTGTGCGGCGAGCTCGCCAACGAGCGCACGAACGCCTCGACCACCGGCCTGCTCGACGCCCGCAGCGGCGAGTGGGCGAGCGAGCTGATCGGCGAGCTGGGGCTGCCGGAGCGCCTGTTCGGGCCGCTCGCGGAGCCCGGCACCCAGCTCGGCCCGCTGCTCGGCCATCACGAGCTCGGCGACACGCCCGTCTACGCGGTCGCCGGCCACGACACCGCGTCGGCGTTCGCGGCCGTGCCGGTCGACGAGCACGCGGCGGTGCTCTCCAGCGGCACGTGGTCGCTGCTCGGGCTCGAGCTGCCGGAGCCGGTCCTGAGCGACGCCGCACGCGACGCCACCCTCACCAACGAGCGCGGGATCGACGGCACCACGCGACTGCTCAAGAACGTGATGGGGCTGTGGCTGCTGGAGGAGTCGCGCCGCTGCTGGGGCGACACCTCCTACGACGAGCTGCACGCGCTCGCGAAGGCAGCGGAACCGGACGTTCCGCTGTTCGACCCCGACGCCGACGAGTTCCTCCGCCCCGGCGACATCCCCGCCCGCATCGCCGCCGCCTGCGAGCGCACCGGTCAGCCCGCGCCGGACGGCGTCGGCGCAACCGTTCGCAGCATCCTCGCCTCGCTCGCCTGCAAGTACCGCTGGACGCTGGAGCGGCTCGAGGCGGTCAGCGGCCGCGAGGTGCGCCGCATCCACGTGATCGGCGGCGGCGCGCGCAACGACCTGCTGTGCCGGCTGACCGCCGACCTGTGCGGCCGCGAGGTGCTCGCCGGCCCGGTCGAGGCGACCGCGCTCGGAAACGTGCTCGTGCAGGCGCGGGGCGCCGGCGAGCTCGCCTCGCTCGCCGAGCTGCGCGAGGCAGCTGCCGCCTCGGCCGAGCCGAAGCTGCATGAGCCGTCGGGCGACGGCGAGACCTACGAACGCTTCCTGGCCGTCACCGGCCTCCGACTCGAGGAGAGAGCATCGTGACCGACGTCGAGGCCCGCCTGCGCGAGCTCGTGATCGAAACCCCGTCGTGGGGCTATGGCGACTCCGGCACCCGCTTCGGGACGTTCCCCCAGCCCGGCCGCCCGCGCGACGTCTTCGAGCGCATCGACGACGCCGCCGAGGTCCAGCGCCTGACCGGCACCGCCGGCGCGGTGGCGCTGCACATCCCGTGGGACAAGGTCGACGACTACGGCGCGCTGCGTGAGCACATCGAGGCGCGCGGGCTTCGCGTCGGCGCGGTCAACCCGAACCTGTTCCAGGACGACGACTACAAGCTCGGCTCGGTGACCCACCCGGACGCGCGCGTGCGCGAGAAGGCCGTCGGGCATCTCGTCGAGTGCCTCGGGATCGCGGCCGAGCTCGGCTCGACCGCGCAGTCGCTGTGGCTCGCCGACGGCACCAACTACCCCGGCCAGGACGACCTCCGCGCCCGCCGCGCTCGGCTGCACGACTCGCTCTCGCAGGTCTACGCGCAGCTGCCCGACGACCAGGAGCTGCTGGTCGAGTACAAGCTCTTCGAGCCGGCGTTCTACGCCACCGACCTCGCCGACTGGGGCTCCGCGCTGCTGACCTGCCAGAAGCTGGGCGACCGCGCGCGGGTGCTGATCGACCTCGGCCACCACGCCCAGGGCGTGAACATCGAGCAGATCGTGGCCCTGCTCGATGCCGAGGGCCGGCTCGGCGGCTTCCACTTCAACAACCGCAAGTACGCCGACGACGACCTGATCGTCGGCTCGGTCAACCCGTTCGAGCTGTTCCTGATCTTCTTCGAGCTCGCCGAGGGCGGCCTTCCGCGGCTCACGATCGACCAGTCACACAACGTCGAGGCGAAGGTCGAGGCGATGGTGCTGTCGATCATCAACCTGCAGGAGGCCTACGCGAAGGCGCTGCTCGTGGACCGCGACGCGCTACGCGCCGCCCAGGAGGCGGGCGACGTGCTCGGAGGCCATGAGGTGCTGCTGGACGCGTACCGCACCGACGTGCGCGACTTGTGCGCCGGCGTGCGAGCGTCGCTCGGCGCCGAGGAGGATCCGATCGCCGCGCACCGGCGGTCGGGCTATACCACCCTGAAGGCGGAGGAGCGGGCATGATCGATCGCGTCGAGGACCTCTGGAGCGGCGAGGCGCCAGACGCCGTGCTCGACCAGCTCGTGCACGCCTCGCACCTGCTGGGCGCGAACCGCGCTGTCTCCAACTTCGGCGGCGGGAACACATCCGCGAAGGGCCGCGCGAGCGACCACACCGGGCGCGAGATCGACGTCATGTGGGTCAAGGGCTCGGGCTCCGACCTCGCCACCATGGGGCCGGAGCACTTCACCGCGCTCAAGCTCGACGAGGTGCTGCCGTTGATCGAGCGCGACGCGATGAGCGACGAGGACATGGTCGCCTACCTGTCGCGCTGCCAGCTCGACCCCGCGGCGCCGCGCTGCTCGATCGAGACCCTGCTGCACGCGTTCGTCCCCGCGTCGCACGTCCACCACACGCACCCCGACGGGATCAACGTGCTCGCCGGCAGCGCCGACGGCGAACGGCTGGTGGCGGAGTGCTTCGGCGACGCCGCCGCGTGGATCCCCTACATCCGGCCCGGCTTCACTCTGTCGAAGCAGGTCGGCGAGGCGGCGCGCGCCAAGCCGGACCTGAAGCTCGTCGTGCTCGCCAAGCACGGGCTGGTGGTGTGGGGCGACAGCGCCGAGGCGGCCTACCGGCGCACGATCGAGGTCATCAATCAGGCGGTCGCGTTCGTGAACGAGCGCACCGGTGACGCGGCGCGCTTCGGCGGCCGCCACGCTGCCGCCGACCGCGCGCGGCCGGAGCTGCTGCAAGAGCTGCTGCCGGCGATCCGCGGCGCGGTCTCGAGCAAGAGGCACAAGCTGCTGACGGTCGACACCTCGGAGCGGGCGCTCGAGTTCGTGTCCTCGGCCGACGCCGAGAAGCTGGTACGGGTGGGCGCGCCGTGCCCAGACCACCTCGTGCACACCAAGCGCCTGCCGCTGTGGATCCCGTACGACCCCGAGACCGACGACGCCGACGCGCTGCGCGAGCGGATCGTCGCGGGCGCCGAGGCGTTCCGCGAGGACTACAGGGATTACTTGGAAAGTTACGGTGACGAGTCGACCGAGCCGGCCGACCCCGACCCGCGGGTCGTGCTGGTGCAGCACCTCGGGTTGGTCGCGGCGGCGCCCACGACCAAGGCCTCGAAGCTCTCGCGCGACCTCTACCACCGCGCGATCGAGGTGATGGCCGGCGCGCACGCGCTCGACGAATTCGTCTCGCTCGACGCCGCCGAGAGCTTCGCGATCGAGTACTGGCCGCTCGAGCTCTACAAGCTCGCGCAGGCGCCGCCGCCCGGCGAGCTGCAGGGGCGCGTCGCGCTGGTGACCGGCGGCGCGGGCGGGATCGGCCGCGCGATCGGCGACGCGCTCGCCGAGGCGGGCGCGTGCGTGGTCGCGTTCGACCTCGACCAGGAGGGCGCGGAGGACGCCATCGAGGCCTACGGCGACGACGGGCTCGCGGTCAGCGGCGACGTCACCAGCGAGGAGGCCGTGGCCGGGGCGTTCGCCGAGGCGGTCGCGCGCTACGGCGGCGTCGACATCCTCGTCTCCAACGCCGGCGTCGCGTCCAGCGCGGCGCTCGAGGACACGACGCTCGACGAGTGGCACCGCAACCACGACATCCTCGTCACCGGCTACTTCCTCGTCGCGCGCGAGGCGTTCCGGATCCTGCGGCAGCAGGCCATCGGCGGCTCGATCGTCTTCATCGCGTCCAAGAACGCGGTCGTGGCGGGCAAGAACGCCGCGGCGTACTCGTCGGCCAAGGCCGCCGAGCTGCACCTCGCGCGCTGCCTCGCCGAGGAGGGCGGCGGCGCCGGCATCCGCGTCAACACCGTCAACCCCGACGCGGTCCTCCAGGGCTCCCGGATCTGGGACTCCTCGTGGCGCGAGGAGCGCGCTGCCTCCTACGGGATCGAGCCCGACGAGCTCGAGGAGCACTATCGCCAGCGGACCACGCTGCGGGTCAACATCTTCCCGGACGACATCGCCAGCGCGGTCCTGCACTTCGCCTCCCCCGCGCGCTCGGGCAAGAGCACGGGGAACCTGCTCAACGTGGACGGCGGCGTTCCGGCGGCCTACGCGCGGTAGCCACGACGTAGGAGCTGGTGACGGCGAACCCGTCGCTCGTCTCGTTGGCCTCGGTGAGGATCTCGCGGGCGCGCCCGACGATGCCGGCCTGGACGTCGGCCTTCCCCTGCGCCTCGAGCATCGCCCGCGAGGCGCTGCTGAGCGGGTGATCGACCATCTGGACCTCGAGGTACGCGTCGAGCGAGGGCGCCGTGAAGGTGTGGTCGTGCCGCTCCACGCTCACGTCGAAGCCGTGGGGGCCGAGGAGTTCGGAGAGCTTCTGCTGGTCGTGCCACGCGAACGGCGGCGGGCCGCGCGGGGCGTCGAGGCCGGCATCCGCCGCGCGAGCGCGCGCCACCTCGAGCAGGGGCGCCCGCCGGGTCGACGCCGATCACGCTCGCGTGCCGCGCCGCCGCCAGCAGCGCCGCGTTGCCCGTGCCGGTGCCGAGGTCGAGCACCCGCTCGCCGGGCCGCGGCGCGGCCGCCTGCACCACGACGCCCGCCACAGGCGCCAGCTGGACGGCCGTGTGCTCGTAGCGGCCGACTCCCCAGTCGATGCTCACCTCACGCTCTTCTCCTGGCCGAGGAAGAAGATGCCGGGGGAGTTCTCGAAGCCGTCGCTCGGGTTGTTCTTCAGCGTCGAGGACCGGATGTCGAGCGTGCCGGTGCGGTCGTTGCTGACGAAGAAGATCGCGCCGCCGCCCTCGCGCGCGTGGTTGCGGGTCATGCGCGTGCCGGCGATCAGCACGCGGAAGTCGTTGCCGTCCGTGTAGATGGCCCCGCCGGAGCCGCCACCGGGCGTGCCTCCTCGCTGCGGGTTGGCGCCGCGGCCGATCGCGGAGTTGCGCGTGAAGGTGCTGTTGAAGATCGACCACGACACGCCGATGCTGCTGAGCCCGGCGCCGTTGCTGCAGACGCCGCGGGTGAACGTACTGCGGGTCACGTAGACCGGCTGGTCGTGGTACTGCGAGAGCGCGCGCACGGCGGCGCCGCCGAGGTCCGGACCGGTCGGGTCGCAGCGGTTGCCTGCGAAGCGCGAGCGCACGATCTTCAGTCGCCCGCCCCGGACGAAGATCGCGCCGCCACCGCCGCCCTCGTACGTCTCCCCCGTCGAGTTGCCCTTGGCGAAGGTGAGGTTCTGCACCGTCAGGCGAGGCGTAGCCTGGTCGTCGCAGTGCGAGGTGGTCCAGATCTGCCGCTTGTCGCAGGTGTCCTGGTAGAGGATGCGGCGCTTCCCGCCGCCGCTGAGCGTCACCTTGCCCCGGCCGTCGAGGACGACGCGGCGGCTCGTGTTGACCACCTTGGCGGTCTCCTTCATCACGATCGTGACCTTGCCGGGCCCGCAGCGGAAGCGAATGACCCCGCCCTTGGCGACCGCCCTTACGACCGCGCGGGAGGTGCAGCTCCGCGCCGTGCCGTGACCGACCCAGCGGTCGGGGTGCGAGGTGTTCACGGCGCCCGCCTCCTTCGGCACGGGCACCGCGGCGGCCGCGGTCGCCGGCGCCACGAGAAGGGCCAGGCAGACGAGCGTGAGGGCGAGGCGCATCGAGCCGCCAGCCTACGCATCGGCGGCGTATGCTCGCTCTCCGATGCCACCTACCAGCGTCCACTTCAACGGCTCCGTCAACCTGCCCGACGGCGAGACCGTGATGCGTGAGATCAGCACTCGCATCCCGTCGGGCGTGCGCCGGATGACCGACGGCGAGACCGGCGAGCGCGGCTACTGGATCCACTTCCAGATCGCGAAGTTCCTCACCATGCCCGAGCTCGAGAGCGTGGCCGTCGGCCGGGCCTACGAGACCGAGTCGGACGCGCCGGAGATGCCGCAGCTGCGCCTGGCCGAGGGCGCGTCGGCGAACACGATCGACTGGCCCAACCTCGGCTACGCCGACGCCTACGCCGCGTCGTTCGAGATCTTCGACCGCCTCCAGCAGGAGGGCACGATCCCGGCCGGCGTGCGGATGCAGGTCCAGTACCCGACGCCGCTGGCGTCGATGGCGGGCACGATCGTGCCCGAGGACATGCAGGCCGTCGCCGCCTCGTACGAGCGCGCGCTGTTCGCCGACCTCGACGACCTGCTGGGCCGGCTCCCGCACGACCGGGTCGCCGTGCAGTGGGACGTGGCCGTCGAGTTCGGCGTCCTCGAAGGCGCGTTCGGGCTCACGTTGCCGCTCGAGCACGTCGCGCCCGGCCTGATCCGCGCGCTCGAGCAGGTGCCCGCGGACGTCCCGGCCGGGATGCACCTCTGCTACGGCGACTACGGCCACCAGCACTTCACGGAGCCCGCGTCGCTGCAGATGCAGGTCGACGTCGTCAACGCGGTCGTCGCGGGCGCGTCACGACCGCTCAACTGGGCTTCGTTCACCGTGCCCCAGGCGCGCGACGACGCCGCGTACTTCGCACCGCTGAGCAGCCTGACCGCCGGCCCGGAGACCGAGCTCTACTTCGCGCTCGTCCCCTACCACCCCGACGATCAGACCGAGGGCACCACGGACACCCAGATCGAGCACGTCGACGCCGCGCTCGCCGGCCGCGAGTGGGGCATCTGCACTGAGTGCGGGATGGGCCGCGCGAACGCCGAGGACATCCCGCGGCTGCTCGACCTGCACCACGAGATCCTCCGCTAGGCGGAGCTATCCGGGGTGCGCGACGTAGCGCTTCTCCAGCGCGTACGCCTCCTTCTCGTGGGGGCTGCTCTGCATCACCTCGATCGGCTCACCAGCGATGGCCCGCTTGATGATGGTGGCGAGGCTCAGGCCGAAATACGACGCGAGGAATGCTGAACGGCCGAGCCTGTCGTACTGATCGATGTGCACCATTTCATGGATGAAGGTGCGGACCGTGGGTGGCGACGCGTTGAAGAAGATCGAGTTGCCGAAGGTGATGGCTTCAGCGTCGCCTTGCACACCGAGCAACCAGCCGCCCTTGTAGAACGAGGGGTCCTGGTCCAGCGCGTTGAGCAGCAGCCGACCGTCGTCCGGATTTGACCGCGCGTACTTCTTCAGCGCATCGATGTGGCCCTGGGGAATCGTGATCTTGGTTGCCGACGCGCGCACCGCCTGTTCAGCGAGCATCCACAGGTTCGGCTCTATGCCGGTGACCTTGTGCAGCACCTTGCCGCTGAACGTGATCGGATTCGTCCACTCCACGGCGTCCACGACGTCCTCCCAGCTCGGCCACCGCTGCACGAGTGCGGTGACGGCGCGGTTCCCGGCCGTGCGTTGCAGCTGCAGGACGGAGGCTGGGGACGCGAGACTCCCGGGAACGGCTGGCGCGGATCTCGTTCTGCCCGAGCTCGCGTGAGGCCCGGCAGGCGCACGGTCCACAGCCTGTGGACGTTGCATGACGCGAATCTACACCGCTCAGCGGTAGCCTCGGGCGGGTGTTCGACCACATCGGCGTCGCTGTCTCAGACCTCGCGGCGTCCGAGCGCTTCTACCGCACCGTCCTGAGCGCCCTGGGCGTCGAGCCCGGCTATGCGGACGAGGGGCTGGTCGAGTGGGAGGACTGGGCCATCGGGCCGACGGACCGCGAGCACCCGGTGACCCGCGGGCTCCACGTCGGCTTCCGCGCCCGCGACCGCGCGCAGGTCGACGCGTTCTGGCAGGCCGGCGTCGACGCGGGCTACGCCGACGACGGCGCGCCGGGCCCGCGCACGCAGTACGGCCCGACGTACTACGGCGGGTTTCTGCTCGACCCGGACGGCAACAGCGTCGAGGCGGTCCACGGTGACCGCGAGAACGCCGTGCCCGACGGCCGCGTCGACCACCTGTGGATCCGCGTCCGCGACCCGCAGGCCTCCAAGCGCTTCTACACGACGATCGCGCCGCACGCCGGGCTCCGCCTGACCCACGACGAGCCCAGCCGCGTGCAGCTCTCCGGTAGCGACTACAGCTTCTCGCTCGTCCGGGACGAGCGGCCACTCACCGAGCACCTCCACCTCGCGTTCCCCGCGCGCGAGGACGCCACCGTGCGCGCGTTCCACGCCGCGGCGCTCGCGGCGGGCTACGAGGACAACGGCGCGCCGGGCGAGCGCGCGGTCTACCACCCGGGCTACTACGGCGCTTTCGTGCTCGACCCCGACGGGCACAACGTCGAGGTCGTCAACCACAACGAGGGCTGAGAGGGCCGATCGCGTCATCCCGGTCGTGCGTCTCAGCGCCCGCTGAGCGCCCGCAACCGGTAGAAAAGCGCGGTAGCCAACCGAGGAGGGATCCGATGAGACGGGTCGCGATGAAGGTTGTCCTGCTGGCTCTCGCCGTCGCGATGGTGGGCGCGATCGCCGCATGGGCGAGCGGCGGACATCACGGGAACGGGTCGGGCCGAGGACGCACGGTGATCGAGCACGCGACCACCGATGCCACCACGGACACCGGCGCTCCGGGCGACAGCGCGGGCGACATCCTCACGTTCTCCAACCAGGTCTTCGACCGCTCCGACGCCCACGCGGTCGGCACGGACCAGGGCTACTGCATCCGCACCGTGGTCGGCAAGTCGTACGAGTGCAATTGGACGACGATCCTCGCCGGCGGCCAGATCACGGTCGAGGGCCCGTTCCTCGACGCCGGCGACAGCACGCTGGCGATCACCGGCGGGACCGGCCGCTATCGCCACGCACGCGGCGTCATGAAGCTGCACTCGCTGGCGGGCGGCACCAAGTTCGCCTTCAAGTTCCACCTCAACGGCTGATCGGACCGCGCGGGGCGGCAACGTCGCCCCGCGCCGCCCTCAGCGGAGCTCCTGGACCAGCCCGATGATCACGCCGGCGGGGCCGCGGACGTAGGCGTAGCGATAGATGTCCTCGTACTGCGCCACCACGCCCTCGAGCTCGGCGCCGTGGGGGCGCAGCTGCTCGAAGACCTCGTCGACGGAGTCGACGACGAACGTGATGCGAGGGATGCCCGGGACGTTCACCGGCGCCCGCGGCGGACCAGCGGTGGCCACGGGCCGCTGGAACGTCGACACCTCGACTCGGCTGACGCCGTCCGGGGTCTTCAAGAAGGCGATGTCCGCTCGGACACCTTCGAGCCCGATCAGCTGGTCCGCCCATTCGCCCTCGACGGTCGTCTCGCCCTCCAGCACCAGGCCCAGTTCGACGAAGAACGCAACCGCAGCCGCGAGGTCCTCGACGACCACGCCCACGTGGTCCATCCGCTTGATCGTCATCTGGTTCTGCTCCTTGGTCGCGGCCACTCTGTATCGAGAGCGGAGCCGCCGTCACTTTCTCGACAGCCATGGGTTTCGACATCCAATTGCCGCTAGCGTGGCGGATGAGGACAAGGAATGGGTTCACGGACGCCAGCCGATACGCCGTTGCGCGTGGTCATCGCGGATGACGACGCGGTCGCCCGGCGCGTCATCACCCTCGCGCTCCAGGCCCGGGGGATGACGGTGGTCGCGGAGGCGAAGGACGGGCGCGAGGCGGTCAGGTCCGCCCTGATCCACCAGCCCGATCTGGTCGTCCTCGACGTCGTGATGCCAGGGCTCGATGGGATCCTCGCGACGCGCGAGATCCTCGACGCAGAGCCTCACCTGCGCGTGGTCGTGCTGACCGGCGCCGGCGAGGACGCGCTTGGGATCCAGGCGCTCCGGGCCGGCGCCATCGCCGTGGTTCCCGACGACGCGGACGTCGAAGCGCTGGGTCGCGCGGTCGAAGGAGCGGGCCGCGGGGAGTGGGCGATCGCGCGCGCAGCGGGCTGACGGCCCCGGAGACGCTCTAGGCGGCTTCCCTGTGATCCACCCCGATGCGTTGCTCCCCGTGGGAGGCGCATCGCCACCGCTCGGCCGCGCTGTCCCAGCGCATCGGACGGCCACACGGGATGTACATCGCCAGCCCGGCGAGGGTGTTCATGTTCGTATGCGACCCGGGGCACTTCGGGGTCGCGGCCTGGATGGTGGAGAGGCAGGGCGCCATGCCGGTCGGGGTAGGTCTCCTAGCACCGACGTCAATCTCGAGCGCGCACCTACTCCCCAGCGCCGTGCTGGCACGATGTCGAGGTGCCCTTCGTTCCTGACGACTTCCAACCGCCACTCGAGCTCGCCGCCGACGGCTTCCTGCTCGAGCCGCTCGGCCCCCAGCACAACGAGGACGACTACGACGCATGGTCGTCCTCGATCGAGCACATCCGGGCGACGCCGGGCTATGCAGAGAGTCGCTGGCCGCACCCGATGACCCTGGAGGAGAACCGCGGGGACCTCGAGCGCCACGCCCGCGACTTCGCGGCGCGCTCCGGCTTCACCTACACGGTCCTCGACCCGTCGGACCGCGGCGTGATCGGCTGCGTCTACATCTATCCCGACAAGCAGGGCGAGCACGACGCCGTCGTCCAGTCGTGGGTACGCGCGACTCACGCCGAACGAGACGCCGCGCTCCGCGAGCTCGTCTCGCGCTGGCTCGCCGAGGTGTGGCCGTTCGAGCGGATCGCGTACGCCGGGCCGGCGTAGCCCATGCGGAAGATCGACGCCTTCGCCCACATCCTCCCGGCCGGCTATCTGGAGCACCTGGAGCGCCACCTCGCCGCGACGATGCGGCCGGACCGGCTGCGCTACTACCAGGAGGGCGTCTTCCGCTTCGACCCGGTCATCAGCGACCTCGACGCCCGCTTCCGCGTCATGGACCGGCACGGCGACTACGCGCAGATCCTCGTGCTCGGCGTCCCTCCGCTCGAGGAGGTGGACCCGCCGAAGGCCGCCGCCGAGCTGGCGCGGCGCGCCAACGAGGAGATGGCCGACCTGGTGCGGCGCTTCCCCGACCGGTTCGCGGGCTTCGCGGCCGCGCTGCCGCTGGGTGACGTCGAGGCGTCGCTCGGCGAGATCGAGTACGCCGTCGGCGAGCTGGGGGCGCTCGGCGTCCAGTTCTTCAGCAACGTCCGCGGCGTGCCACTGGACGACCCCCGCTTCGACCCGATCCTGACGCGGATCGAGGCGCTCGAGCGGATGATCTGGCTGCACCCGACCCGCGACGCCGCGTGGCCCGACTACCCGACCGAGCGCGAGTCCGACTTCGGGATCTGGTGGTCGCTCGGCTGGCCGTACGAGACGGCGGCCGCGCTCTCGCGGCTCGTCTACTCCGGAGCGATGGACCGGCACCCGCGGCTCCGCGTGATCGCCCACCACGGCGGCGGCATGGTGCCGCACTTCTCGGCGCGGCTCGGCATGGGGCCGGGCTACCGGCAGGTGGAAGGGAGCCTCCCCCTGCCGCCGCTGGACTACTTCCACCGCTTCTACGCGGACACGGCACTCTTCGGCGCTCCACACGCGGTGCGCTGCGTCCTCGAGTTCTTCGGCCCGGAGCACGTGCTGTTCGGCACCGACACGCCGCTAGGCCCGCCCAGCGCCATCGACGACACCATCGCCGACCTCGACGCTGCCGGGCGGTCAGCGGCGGAGTTGGCCGCGGTCTACGCGGGCAACGCGCAGCGCCTCCTCGGCGTGCGCTGAGCCGCTTGACTTTCCCGATAGGAAAGTCTACGCTGACTTTCCTACTAGGAAAGGCGGGCCGGGATGGAAAGCAATGTCAGCCTCCAGGAGGCGCGAGCGGCCCTCGACAGCGTCGAGCGAGGCCGGCAGCGCGTCATCGACGAGATCGACCTGCCGGGCTGGTACTGGTGGGGCGTCGCGCTCGGGTGGATCGCGCTCGGCGTGATCGCCGATGTCGCGCCGCCGTGGGTCACGACCGTCGCCACCTTCCTCTACGGCGCGATCCACGCGACGGTCGCCGGGCGCGTCCTGGACGGCCGCCACCGCAGTGGCCGGCTCACGGTCCGCGCCGACGTCGCCGGCCGCCTGGCGCCGCGGCTGGTGATCGGCGGCCTGGTGGCGATGGTGGGCGTGACCATCGCGGTGTCGCTGGCCGCGCAAGCCGACGGCGCTCGGCATCCCACCACGATCGCCAGCGTGCTCGTCGCGGTGATCATCCTGCTCGGAGGCCCCCGGCTGCTCACGATCGCCCGACGCCGCGCCGCGCGCGCCGCATGACGACACCGCGCTTCGACGAGCTGATCCACCCGAGCACGCGACTGTCGACGGTCGCGCTGCTCGCGGCCGCTGATTGGGTCGAGTTCGCCTTCCTGCGCGACCAGCTCGAGCTCTCGGACTCCGCGCTGTCCAAGCAGCTCTCGACGCTCGTGGACGCCGGCTACGTCCGAATCGATCGCCACGTCAGCGGGCACCGCAGGCGCGTCCGCGCCCGCCTCACCCCCGCCGGCCGAACCGCCTTCGAGGGCCACGTCGCCGCGCTCCGCCAGATCGTCGGATCCTCAGCCCTGCAAGCCACGCCCGACTGAGCGCACGCCCCGGTCACCGGCGAGCGTATGCGCGCATCTGCTTCCGCAGGACCTTGACGAGGTCGCCCTGGGCGATGTTGACGTCGACGAGATGCAGGCCCCAGCCCGGCGTCGGAGATGCCCTCGGAACCGGCGTTCCAGGCGCGGAGGCGATCCGCAGCACGTGTGCGCCGCCCGCCCGGGAGCAGTGGCCGGTGAAGGCCCCGTCGCTCTGCACGAACGTCGTCGAAGCAGCCGGCCACCGGAGCCCGAGCAGCGAGATGCCCGCGGCGATCAAGGTCCCTGGCGCGAACGGCTGCGCCGGGACGACCGAGGTCAACCGCGCCGATCGGCTGCCCCCGAGGTCGGCCGGGTTGGTACAGGCCGTCTCGAGCTTGGAGCCGTCGGGCAACCCGAGGAAGCCGGCGACGCGGCTCGCGCCCCGGCCGAACACCGACGGGTCCGGCGGCGTCTCATTGAACGTGCTGAACGCGAGCACACAGGAGAGCTGCGTCGCGCGCCTGCAGGTGGGCACCCGGCGGAAGGTGCCCCCGCGGTCCGACTTCTCGCGGACGGTGACGTCGCCCCCGAGGAGCACCGCTGACACCATCCGGCGGCGCAGTGCGCGGTGCGTGTCGATGCGCCGGCGGATGAGCCGTTCCAGGTGGAAGCTCCCCTGCGAGTGGCCGAGCAGGACGAAGCCGCGATGCCGGCCGATGCGGCGAAGGAACGCGTCGAAGGCCCTCTCGACGTCGCCGTAGGCCGTGAGGTAGTCGCGTCGAGTCGTCCTGCCGGCTTGCAGCGCCGGGACCGTCGCCTGCCGGTAGACGGGCGCGTAGACGCGGCAGACCTGCGAGAAGCGCGCGGCCTGGTAGAGCGCGATCGAGCGGATCTCCGGGTCGACGCTCTTGGTCGCCAGCCGGCTCGGCTGGTTGGAGACGGTCGGGTAGACGTAGAAGCAGGCGACGCCCCGATCACGGTCGCGGCTCGGCGTGGAGCTTCCCGTGCGCGTGTCCCACCCGCGGTAGAAGGTCGTGCTCAAGCTCGGCCGGCAGGGATCGTGCGCAACACCCGGGCCGCACAGCCACTTGGTGGCGGCGGGTGCACTCCCGGCGGCGCCCAGAATCCCAGCCGCCGTCACTGCGATCACCGCGCATACGCGCTTGGTGTTCCTCACGAAGCCTCCCCCCACACGTCCGGTGCGATGCCGGGAGTGTGCCCGATCCGACGCTTCGCGGCATCAGAGCAGGCGGTCGAACCAGCCACGGACGTCGCGCTGGGTGACGTTGCCGCCGCAGACGACGAAGCCCAGTGAAACGTCGGTCCCGCTGCGCTCGATGACCTGCGTCGCGGCCGGGACGAGGCAGCCGGTCGCCGGTTCGACCCAGAGCTTGGCCTCCTCGGCGAAGGCCACCATTCCGGCTGCGGCCTCGGCGTCGGGCACGACGAAGACCTCCTCGATCAGCGCGCGGACGTGGTCGAGCGTGAGCTGTGACACGTACGGCGCGCTGAGCGTGCTCGCGATGGAGGACGGTGCGATGTTCACCGGCTCGCCGGCGGCGAGCGCGCGGGCCATCGCGTCGGCGCCCTCCGTCTCCACGCCCCAGATCCGCACGTCCGGCATCAGCGCCTTCATCGCGACCGCCACGCCGGAGATGAGCCCGCCGCCACCGATGCTCACCAGGACGTCGGTCAACGGCGGCGCATCCTCGGCGAGCTCGAGACCCACCGTTCCCTGGCCGGCGAGGACCGTCAGATCGTCGAACGGGTGCACCAGCGTCATCCCGTCCGCCACCAACTCCTCGAGCAGCGCAAACGCGCCGGCCATGTCCTCGGTGAGCCGCAGCTCGGCGCCCGCGGCGCGGATGCGATCGATCGACCGCGCCGGAGCGGTCTTCGCCATCACCACCGTCGCGCGCACGCCCATTCCGCCGGCGACCTCCGCGACGGCGATGCCGTGATTGCCACCGCTCACAGCAACCACGCCCGCGTCGCGCTCGGCGGGAGTCAATCCGAGCAACTTCAGCGCGACACCCCGGGGCTTGAACGACCCGGACCGCTGGAGCAGCTCGAGCTTGAGCGTGACCGGAACACCGAGGAGCGCGCTCATCCCAGGGCTTGCCACCGTCGGCGTGCGCTCGACGTGACCGCTGATGGTCCTCGCGGCAGCGCGGATGTCATCGAGGGAAAGCAGGTTCGCCATCGCCGTCACGCTACCGGCGCGACGGCGCGCGCTCACCGATGATCGCCGGCAGCCGCGAGCGTCTGCGCGATCTCGTCATAGCCGCGCTCGCGCGCGTGCTCGAGAGCGGTGACGCCGTCGCCGTCGGCGATGCCCAAGTCAGCGCCGGCGTCGACGAGCAGCTGCACGATCTCCCGGTGCGCCGGACCGCCGTCGCCGAGGATGACCGCCTCGAGCAGCGCCGTCCATCCGAGCCGGTTGACGTGGTCGACGTCGATGTCGGTCCGCAGCAGGGCACGCACCATCTCGACGTGCCCGCGCTCGCTCGCCGGAATCAGGGCAATCCCGCCGAAGCGGTTGGTGATCCGGACGTCCGGCCGGGCGCGCAGCACCTCTCGAAGCATCGCGACGCTGCCGGTCACACCGCAGACGAGCAACGGGTTGTTGCGCTCCGCGTCCTGCAGGTCGACGTCGGCGCCGGCGTCGATGAGCACGCGCACGACCGCGACATGGTCGCCCAGCGCGGCCGCCGTCACGGCAGTGCGCCCGTCGCGATCGCGCGCGTCGACGGGCGCGCCGTCGGCGAGCAGGCGCCGCACCTCCCCCACGTCGCCACGAGCCGCTGCGGACACCAGATCGCCCGGGCGCCCAGGGTCCGATCCGCCGCCGCCACCGCCACACGCCGCCAGTGCAACCAGCGGGAAAGCGAGGACGGCGCGGCGCATGGCAGACAGGATGCCGTGCCACGGGCGAGCGTCGTCGCACGACCCGGTCTCGTAGTTCAGGGCACGGAGGAAGCTGGCAGCCGCTCGGCCAGATACGGCGCCGTCCGGCTGCGCTCGGACCGCGCGACCTCCTCGGGCGGCCCGGTCGCGACGATCGTCCCGCCCTCGGCCCCGGCGCCGGGGCCGAGGTCGATGATCCAGTCGGCGCCGGCAATGACGTCGAGGTGGTGCTCGACCACCACGACCGTGTTCCCCGCGTCGACGAGCCGGTGCAGCTGGCGCAGCAGCAGCTCGACATCGCTCGGGTGAAGCCCGGTCGTCGGCTCGTCGAGCAGGTAGAGCGCGTGACCGCGACGGCCGCGTTGGAGCTCGGTCGCGAGCTTGATGCGCTGCGCCTCGCCGCCGGACAGCTCGGTTGCCGGCTGGCCGAGTCGCAGGTAGCCGAGCCCGACCTCGCGCAGCGTCTCGAGGCTGCGCATCGCCGCCGGCACGTCCGCGAGGAACCCTGCCGCCTCATCGACGGTCATGCAGAGCACGTCGGCGATCGACTTGCCACGCACGCGGACCTCGAGCGTCTCGGGCGCGTATCGCGCGCCGTGGCACGTCGGACACGGCGCGTACGTGCCGGGCAGGAACAGCAGCTCGACCGCGACAAACCCCTCGCCCTTGCACGTCTCGCAGCGGCCGCCGGGGACGTTGAACGAGAACCGCCCGGGTGTGTAGCCGCGGCGGTGCGCCTGGTCGGTCGAGGCGAACAGCTTGCGTACCGCGTCGAACATCCCGGTGTAGGTGGCGAGGTTCGACCGCGGGGTGCGGCCGATCGGCTTCTGGTCGACGCTGACCAGCCGGTCGAACGCCTCGAGGCCGAGCGCGTGCACGCCCGCGCCCGCCCCTTCGGCACGGTCCTCGATCTCGAGGTCGGCGTCGTCCGCGGCGACCGGCTCGTGGTTGAGCCAGTCCCCCACGACGCCCGCGAGCACCTGCGTGACGAGCGTCGACTTGCCCGACCCGGACACGCCGGTGACCGCCGTCAGGACCCCGAGGGGGAATTCGGCTTCGACGTCGTCGAGGTTGTGCCGCGTGACGTGATGCAGGCACAGCCACGACGATGGCTCGCGCCGCCCGCGGTCGAGCGCGATGCCCGGTCCGAACAGGTACCGCGCGGTGACCGATTCCTCGACGTCCTCGAGGCCATCGACCGTTCCGCTGTAGAGCACGCAACCGCCCTGCTCCCCCGCCCCGGGTCCGACGTCGACGATCCAATCCGCGCGCCGGACCACGTCCATGTCGTGCTCGACGACGAAGAGCGAGTTGCCCGCGGCCTTGAGCTGGTCGAGCACCGTCATGAGCGGCTCGGCGTCAGCTGGGTGCAGGCCGGCCGACGGCTCGTCGAGCACGTAGACGACGCCGAAGAGCCCCGAGCGCAGCTGGGTCGCGAGGCGCAGGCGCTGCAGCTCGCCCGGAGAAAGCGTGGTCGTCGTCCGGTCGAGGCTCAGGTAGCCGAGCCCCAGGTCAGCGAGCACCGCGATCCGCGCGCACAGGTCCGCGGCGATCATCTTCGCGACCTCGGTGGCCTCACCCGACTCCGGCGACAGATACGCGGCGCCGGGCTCCTCCAGCTCGGCGGTCGGCCGCAGCACCTCCGCGAGCTCGGTCAGCGGCAGCGCGACCAGCTCGGCGATCGTGCGCCCCGCGAACGTCACCGCTAGCGCCTCGGGCCGCAAGCCGGTCCCGCCGCAGACCGGGCAGTCGACGGTCTCGACGAACCGCAGCGCGCGCTGGCGCATAGCGGCGCTCTGCGAGTTGGCGAGCGTGTGCATGACGTGCCGCTCGGCGCTCGAGAACGTGCCGTTGTACGTGTAGTCGGCGTCTGTCGGGTGCTCGTCGGGGTCGATGAACACCGTGGGCTGCTCGTCGGTGAAGAGGATCCAATCGCGGTCGCGCTTCGAAAGGCGGCGCCATGGCTTGTCGATGTCGAATCCGAGCACGACGAGGATGTCGCGCAGGTTCTGACCCTGCCACGCGCCCGGCCAGGCGGCGACCGCGCGCTCGCGAATGCTGAGCGACGGGTCGGGCACGAGCGTCGCCTCGGTGACCCGGTGGATCTTCCCAAGCCCGTGGCACTCCGGGCACGCGCCGATCGCCGTGTTCGGCGAGAACCAGTCCGAGTCCATGACCTCGGTCGCTCCGGGCGGGTAGCGGCCGGCGCGCGAGAACAGCATGCGCAGGAGGTTGGAGAGCGTCGTGACCGTGCCGACCGAGGAGCGCGAGCTCGTCCCGCCGCGGCGCTGCTGCAGCGCAACGGCGGGCGGAAGCCCCTCGACGTCGTCGACCTTCGGCGCGCCGGTCTGCTGCAGCAGGCGCCGCGCGTACGGCGCGACGGACTCGAAGTACCGCCGCTGCGCCTCGGCGTAGATCGTCCCGAAGGCCAGCGAGGACTTGCCCGACCCCGACACGCCCGTGAACACCGCGAGCGCGTTGCGCGGGATGGCCACTTCAACGTCGCGCAGGTTGTTCTCGCGCGCGCCACGGACGCGGACGCAGTGGTCCGGGGCGTGCGGGTTGGTGCCATTCGTGCTCATGGGGTCACACCTGCACTACCCCAGCGCGAAGTCGACAACCTGCATACCGTCCCGTGGGCGAATCGGGCCCAGCTGCGCAGAGGCATGCACGACGATCGACCCGGAAAAGCACGGTGTATCTCGATGAACCGACCTCCTGCGCGATCGTTTCCAGCGGGGTTTCGCTTCGGCGCCTCGTCAGCCGCCTACCAGATCGAGGGCGCCGCCTCGGAGGACGGGCGCGACGAGTCGATCTGGGACCGCTTCTGCCGCCAGCCGGGCGCGGTCGCGGGCGGCGCCACCGCCGCCGTGGCGTGTGACCACTACCACCGCTGGGAAGAGGACCTCGAGCTCATGGCCACGCTTGGGCTCGAGTCGTACCGGTTCTCGATCGCCTGGCCGCGCGTGCAGCCTGATGGCCGCGGTCGGCTCAACCGCAAGGGCGTCGACTTCTACCGTCGACTGGCGACCGGACTCGGCGAGCGTGGTATCGAGCCGGTGGTCACGCTGTATCACGCGGACCTTCCCGCGGCGCTGCAGGACCGCGGCGGCTGGGCGGCGCGCGACACGGCCGAGCGGTTCGCCGTCTACGCCCGCGCGATGGCCGACGCTCTGGGCGACATCGTCGCGCACTGGATCACCCACAACGAGCCATGGGGCGTCGCGTTCAGTGGCCACGCCGACGGAGTCAAGGCGCCCGGCCTGCGCGACTGGCCAACGGCGCTCCAGGTCGCCCACCACTTGCTGGTCTCCCACGGGCTCGCCGTCGAAGCGCTTCGGGCCGCCCGCCCGGCCGCGAGCGTCGGCATCGCGCTCAACCTCGCGAGCAGCAGGCCCGCGTCCGCGTCGCCCGCCGACGTCGCCGCCGCGCAGCGTCAGGACGGTTTCGTCAATCGCTTGTTCCTCGACCCGCTGCTGCTCGGCCGCTACCCGGACGACATGCTGGAGTGGTTCGCGCGCCATGTCGGCTGCTGCGCGATCCTCGACGAGGACATGGCGACGATTGCGACGCCGATCGACTTCCTCGGGATCAACGTCTATCACCCCGACTGGGTCCGCGCCGGCGGGCCCACGCCGCTGCGGCTCGAGCCTGCCCCCGCGCCGCCACCGCACAGCCCGCTCGGTTGGCAGATCGACCCGCAGAACCTGCGCGACATCCTCGGCCGCCTTGCGTCCGAGTACGAGGCGCCGCCCATCTGGATCACCGAGAACGGCATCTCCGACGCCCTGGCCCCGGTCGAGCAGCGGCTCGAGGACGACGGACGCGTGGCCTACCTCGACGCCCACCTCGAGGCGCTCGGTACCGCACTCGCCGACGGCGTCGACGTCCGCCGGTACTTCGTCTGGTCGCTGCTTGACAGCTTCGAGTGGGAGCTCGGCTACGGCGCGCCGTTCGGCCTCATCCACGTCGATCCGGCTACGCAGGAGCGCGCGCCGAAGCGCAGCGCGCACTGGTATCGCGACTTCATCGCCCGCGCCCGCTCCGATCAGCACGGTTAGGCGCCAGGCGAGACGAGCAGTGTGCCCGGCCGATCTGATCCCAGGCGCTCCGGATTTAGACGCCGTGAGCCGCAAGCCCGATGATCAGGTCTTGGAACGGACCCTCCGAGCCTGAATGGCAGGTGTGTCGTGACTCGACGACCAACCTTCGCTGAGCGCGCGGGTCGAACCTCGTGTGGGCGCGGCGCTTGCCGGGTGCTCGACGCGGAAGCGCGTTCTGATGGATCAGGAGCTACGGATGGGCAACGAATTCAAGTCGGATGCGAAGCGGATAGACGTACCGCTGCGGGCGATAATCGCTGACGACGACCCCTTCGCTCGAAGGGTGATCAAGGACGTCTTGGAGCGGGCGAAGGTGGTCGTGCTCGCGGAGGCGCGCGACGGACGCGAGGCGGTCGAGCTGACGCTGCGCCATCGCCCCGACGTGGTGGTGATGGATGTCGTGATGCCCGGGCTCGACGGCATCATGGCGACGCGCCAGATCCGCCGCCAGCTCCCCGAGCAGCTCGTGATCGTGCTCACGGGCGCGGGCGCAGACGACGCGGAGTTCGGCCTGCTGGCGCTGCGCGCCGGCGCCAGCGGCTTCCTGTCCAAGGAAGTCGAGATCGAGGCGCTCCCGCGAGCACTGGAGGGACTACGCCAGGGTCAGGCCGCGATCTCGCGCACGATGACGCTGGCGCTGGTCGAGCGCCTCCGCGCTTCGCCGAACGGCTCGTCGGGCATGCGCCCGGTCAAGAGCCCGCTGACCGCGCGCGAGTGGGAAGTCATCGACCTCCTCAAGCAGACGAAGTCCACCGACCAGATCGCCGACGAGCTCGTGCTTTCGCCCGAGACCATCCGCTCTCACGTCAAGAACATTCTGCGCAAACTGAAGGTCCGCTCCCGCCAGGAGGCCGTCGCCGTAGCCGACGAGATGCGCAATGCAGCGCTGCCGACCGAACGCTCCGAGACGTCACGGTCCTGAAGCGGTCGCCGCGAACTCGCCCGGCGTGGGAGTGAGCTCGGGCGTCGTGGGTTGATCGCCGTCCGCTGGCGGACGGAGCGATGCGGCGGTGAGCACCTGCGAGAGCAGCGTCCACGTCCCGCCCAGCCTGTCTGCGAGGCGCGTGTCTGCTTCACGTTGTGCTGCGCGCCGACGACGAGCGACTTGCTGGTTGATCGAAACCAAGACTGACCTCTCAGGAACGGCAGTCACGCGCCGCCGACCGATCGTGATGGCCGTCCCGGCGACGGCCCGAGCCAAAGGCAAACTCCCGGGCGCGAGCATACGCAGAATGTCGTTAACGATCAACAGATTTGAGCAATCTCGTCTGTTCTCGCGCACCCGCCCGTGGTCAGGCGGATTGCGGCCGGTGGAAGAGGAGCAGACCGATCTCGGCTTCGAGGGGCGGTCGGTCTGTTTCGCCCTTACCAGCGCGGACGGCGCTGTCGTGATGGATCCGTTGCGCCGACGCAAGCATGTCCTCGAGCAACACCGCGATGTCCTCCCAGCCCTGCTCGTCGAGCGTCAGGCCGACGCGCCGGACGAGGGCAGCGGGCTGATCAAATCCGCCCGCGACCGCCGCAGCGGACGCGTCGGAGACGATCTCGCGCAGCGTGCGGGCGAGCGCCTGGCGCCGGAACGAGGCCGGCAGCCGCGCCCATTGCTCAGCGTCGAGCCAAGGGTGCGCGGTGGCGCGATAGTGGTGCTCGAGCGCGCCGCGGACCTGGCGTGTGCCCACCAGCTCGACGCAATCGAGCTCGAGCAGCACGCGGACGTGGTAGGCAACGTTGGCCAGCGGCGCGTCGAGCAGGCGCGCGATCTGGTTCGGGGTGGTGGCCTCGCCGTCGACGCTCAGTCGCTCGAGGATGCGCTGCCGCAGCGGGTGTGACAGCGCTTTGGCGAGATTGGGATCGAGCGGCCGATCCCCTCCGGCATCCGTGCCGGGAAAAGACATTTACCAATTGAACAGTGCCCAGCGGAACCTGGCCCCGCCCGTCCGTCCAGGGTTCGACGCGAGCTCAGCCACGCGGGCGCCCCAGGGAGGCCCGACTGAACCGCGCTCGGTGAGCTCGCTATGCGCCGAACAGGGCGTCGACCGCGTGTTGATCCGCCTCGAAGATCCAGACCTCCACGATCTTCCCGCCGGCGATCCGGTAGACGTTCGCACGGCGGATGTCGACGACCCCGCCGGGCCGCTTGCACCGCTCATGCAAGAGCAGCGCCACGCGCTCGCGGCTGGCGAGCGTGTCGATCAGTTCGAGCTCCACCTCGCCCTCCTCGGCGAGCGCGATCGCGCTCTCGATGTAGTGCACCGCGGCATCGCGGCCGCGATGGTCGCCCGCGAACGGCGAGCGGCCGGGGATGTGGAAACGGACGTCCTCCGCGAAGAACGTGTAACCGGTCTCGCGGTCGCCGCTGCGCATGACATCGAGATAGGGGCCGATCACGTCCAGCGGTGTTTCGTTCTGGGGCATCGACTCGGACATCGGGTCATTCTCCCGATCGCCGACTGCGTCGGGATCACCGCGTTGATGGGTCTCTATGTGCAGTGCCGCTCATCGCGCAAAGATGGCATGAACTCGGGCCCCCTCCGCTCGGCGCGAGAGACTCGCGCGTGGTGGCAATGCCGGAGCTGTAGAGGAGGCCCTGATGGCGATCGTAGCCGGGTTTGATGTGCATCGAGCGCAGATCACCTTCGACGCGCTGGACACCGACTCGGGTGAGGTGATGCGTGGCCGGATCGACGCGACGCCTGCGGCCGTGACGCGCTGGGCGAGACGCTTCAGGGGCCGTGAGATGCATGTCGCGGTGGAGGCGTGCACGGGCTGGTTGTTCGTCTGTGACGCGCTCGCGACGGCGGGTGCGGTGGCGCATCTGGCCGAGCCGGTGGAGACGCGCGCGTTGCGCGGCCGCAAGCGGCGCGCCAAGACCGATCGCGAGGACGCGCGCTGGCTGCGTGAGCTGCTCGCCGACGGGCGGCTGCCGGAGGCGTGGATCCCGCCCGAGCACGTCCGGCAATGGCGCTCGCGGGCGCGGATGCGGCACACGCTGATCGACGAGCGCACGCAGTGGATGCAGCGCATCCAGGCGACCCTCTATCACCACGGCGTGAGCGGCACGCCGGAGAAGCTGCGCACCCGTGACGGACGCGCGTTCCTCGACGCGCTCGAGCTGCCTGCCGACGCGCGCGAGCGGATCGAGATCGCGTTGGCGATGGTCGAGGCTCTCGAAGCGCAGATCGCTCCGCTGGAGCGCGAGCTGCGCCAGCTCGCGCGCCGCCAGGCCGGCTGCAAGCGCTGATGGGCCTCTACGGAATGGGCGAGCTGACCTCGCTGGTCACCCTCTGCGAGCTCGGCGACGTCGGACGCCTCAGCGCGTCACGGAAGGCGGTCCGGATGGCGGGGATCGACATCGGCGTGCACCGCTCCGACCGCCGCGCCCGGGCCGGCAAACTCACCCGCCAAGGCTCCCGCAACTGCGCTGGGCGCTCTATGAGGCCGCGCTGTCCGCGTGTCGGCCCAGCAGCCCCGACCACGCCGACTACCTCGCGCTGAAGGCGCGCGGGCTCAGCCACACGCGCGCGTCGCTGACGATCGCGCGCAAGCTCGCGCGGCGCTCCTACCACGTGCCCCGCGAACTCGGCCCCGCCGCCCTCGAACCCGTCCCGACCCGCTGACCAAGGCCGCTCCGTCCACGCCCGCCACTCCCCGATGCACACGCTTCCGGCCAGCTCCCGCAAGTGCTGCGGCTCCCGCCCCCGGGCGGCGGCCCAACAAAGACCGAGCGGCCGGAGTCACTCCACCCGGAATGACCCATCGACCATCACGTCACCGACCCTGACCGGGTCGCGGACCCAGATAAGCCCGGGCATCCACGGAGCGAAGCGCCAGACCACCCACCACAACCACTCGCCGCCGCCCCTGACGCGGGCTCGAGTTCAGATAAGCAGCACAGACGCGCCGCGTTGGCGCTGCCAGCCGGACGCGGAGAGGGCGTTAGTGGTGTGTCGCTGAGTCCAGGCCTATGGGGCTATTCTGGCCGCCGCGACGGGTGGGTTCTCCGCGTCGAGGCTAGGTATTGGTGTGCGAGCGGGCGCGTCTGTCACGATCGGAGAGCTCTTATCGACTAAGTCATGTAGCGCTCGCCGCGGGGTTCGCCGTAGTCATCACCGGAGCGATCACCGCGCTGATCGCTGACGAGGTGGCGAGCAAGATCGCAGCAGCGGCGCTTGCAACGGTAGCCGCCACAATTTCTGGGTTCATAGCGCGTACTTATCTTCGCATCTATGAGCGAACGCTTCTCCAGCCCAACACTATTTCGAACAGCCGCTCGTCAGTAGCTATGTCCTGACGGCCGAGCGTCTCATTGACAAGATGAGTGCGGAGCAGCGAGATGGGGCGCTCTCCAGGGTGATCGACGAGCTGCTCGCGTGGCGCTCGGACGGCATAGAGCACCACCGTGGGCGCGCAGGACGTGGAGCCGTTACGAGCGCCGGCGGTCAGTAGAGCGGGAATCCCCGGGCACACTTCTCTGCCGTTATCTGGCGAACGGCTTCGCTCCTTGAGGCCGGTACGGCGGCCGAGCCGAGCCAAGCCGCGCGGCATTACTGCGGGGGCGCCGGACAGACCGCCTGGTGCTGCTCGTCCCGCCAAGGAGCACTCGGCGGTTCCCCTCCGCAGGACCTCCCCCTGCAGTGCCGCTGGTTGCGCGGAGGCGGAAGAGGTCACCGGGTGCGGGCGGCTAGCCTGCCCAAACATGGGGCCATCCAGAATCGCCGTTGCGAAGAGCCGGGTTCCTACCGTTCGAGCGATCACAAACCTCCCGCGCCCTGTCAGCGCTGCCGTTGCTGTCACGCTGTCGTTGGCGGAGCCGGTCGAGGCGCTCCGCGACGCACGGCGGCTCAAGCGAGAGCATCCGCGCATGCTCCCGGACGATTTTCCGCTTCACACGCTGAAGGCGCTCCACGATCGCTATGTCGCTGAGGTCTCGTCGAGCGCATGGGCGGTTTCCTGGGAGTCCATCCGCTATCTCGTGCACATCTGCCGCGTCCTGGCACCCGCGCGTGTACTCGATCTCGGCTCCGGGTTCAGCTCCTTGGCTTTCAGGGACTACGCGGCCTCCGCCGGCCACGCGGTGTCTGTCGTGTCCGTGGACGACAATCCGCGATGGCTCGACACTACGCGCGATTACCTCGAAGAGCACGGTTACTCCGGGGGAGAGCTCCGGCTGTGGCGCGAGTTCAGTGAAGCGTCGGGGGAACCGTTCGATGTCGTATTCCACGATCTCGCGAGTGGTGACCTGCGAGAGTCCGCGATGTCGGTGGCGGTGCGCCGCCTCTCTCCGCACGGCGTGATCGTGTTCGACGACGCGCAGCATCTCGGACACCGACGCGCAGCGCAGCGAGCCGCACGCGACGCCAAACTCGCGACGTACAGTCTCTACCGCTGGACGAGCGACGACATCGGGCGCTACGCGCTGTTGGCCGCGCCGTAGAAAGAGCCCGATGATGCTCGCTCCTCGTCGTTCTCGAGCGTCAGTTGCAAAGCAATCGAGAGTGCCACGATCAGCCGCATGGAGCTGTGGGTTGTGTCCTGGTCTAGGACCAATTGTCCCTGTGAACTCCAACCCGGGCGAGCGTACAGTCGCAGCCATGTCTCCGATCGTAACCGCCCACGCGCGGCTTGAATGGACCTCCGGATGTGGCGAGCCGACGCCGGCGGATCGTTGCCACTGATGCACGTCGATGCGCACCTTGTCGTCCCGGACGCCGACGAGGCGGCTCGCTGGTACGCGAGCGCGTTTGGGGCGCGCGAACTCGTCCGCATCCCGCTTCCTGGCGACAGGGTGATGACCGTCGAGTTGGCCTTCGGCGAATCCGTCGTACACGTCGGCAGCGAGTTCCCCGACATGGGAATCGTCTCGCCGATGACGATCGGCGAGACCGCCACGGTCATGCAGATCAACACCGACGACGCGCGCGCGCTCTGGACCCGCGCTACCGCGGTTGGGGCCGTCGCTCGACACGAGCTCGCCGACGCATTCTGGGGCGAGCGCCACGGCCAACTGACCGACCCTTCGGGCATCGCTGGAACGTCGCTCAACGGCTCCGCGAGGTCCCTCACGACGAGATCGTCGCCGCCGCCGCGCAGGCCTTCGGCACCAGCTGAACGGCCGACTGACACGTATTCCGCGGCCGCCCCTTTCCGGCATTGGCCGCGGTCGAGCTGACGACTCGCCCAGTCCGTCTTGACGGTCGCTTCTCGCGCAAAGATGGCATGAGCCGGGTGTCGTCCTGACCGGTGTGTAGGCCACGTGCCCTGGCGCGGGATTGTCCGCGTCGCGGGTTCGAGGAGGCTGCCGTGTCGATCGTGATGGGGTTGGATCAGCACCGCGCGCAGATCACCGCGGAGTGGCTGGACACCGAGACGGGTGAGGTGTCGCGCGCGCGGGTGACGCCGGCCGACCGTGCCGGCGTCAGGCGCTTCTTGGCGCGGTTCGCGGGTCAGCGACTCGAGGTGGCGTTGGAGGCCACGACCGGGTGGCGGTTCGTGGTCGAGGAGCTCTTGGCGGTCGGCGCTGAGCCGCATCTGGCCGAGCCGGCGGAGGCGAGCGCGTTGAAGGGCAACAAGAAACGCGCGAAGACCGACCGCGGCGACGCGCGCCATTTGCGCGAGCTGTTGATGGCCGGGCGGTTGCCGGAGTCCTACATCGCGCCCGAGCACCTGCTCGATCTGCGCGCCAGGGTCAGGTTGCGCCACGCGCTGGTCGATCAGCGCGGCGAGTGGCAGCAGCGCATTCACGCGGTGCTCTATCACCACGGCCACCCGCAGACGGCCGGGCTCTTGACCGTCGCGAACCGCGAGTGGCTTCAGGGCCTGGCGTTGCCGGAGGCGGCACGCGAGCAGGTGACCGTCGCGCTGGCGATGATCGACGCGCTCGACCGCCAGTCCGCCGGCGATCACGGACGAGCTGCGTCGCTACGCGCGCCGCCAGGCCGGTTGTCGCGCGTTGATGAGCCTCTACGGCGTCGGTGAGCTGACCGCGGTCGCGATCCTCGCCGAGCTCGGCGACACCCGCCGCTTCAGCTCCAGCCGACAGGCGGTCCGCTACGCCGGCCTGGACATCACCGTCCACCAGTCCGACCAGCGCCGCTCGCCCGGACATCTCTCCCGCCAAGGACCGCCCGCCCTGCGCTGGGCGCTTTATGAAGCCGCCCAAGCCGCACGCCGGCCCGGCAGCCCCGACCGCGCCTACGACGACCAGGCCGCGCAGCGCCTCGGCGGCAACCGCGCCTGCCTCGCCCTCGCGCGCAAACAGCTCAAGCGCAGCTTCCACATCCTGCGCGAGCTCGCAGACCAGGCCCTCCAGCCCGCCTGACCACGGCGGTCGGTGCGCGCGCAGCCCTGCTTCACACCGATGCCCCGCGGCCCGCTCCCCGCACGCTGCTGCCGCCACGTTCGCGTGGACGGCCTCCAAACACCGAGCGGCCGCAACGCGTCACCTGGCCTGCTCCCCGGCGGTGTTGTCAGTTCAGGCCGCGGGGGTTTGTAGGTCTCCGAGGGCATCGTCCCAGGTCTGGGCGACCTCGGCTGGGGTTCTGTAGTTCAGGCCCGAGTGGGGCCGGTGGTGGTAGCCGTCAATGTGAGCGCCGATCACCTCCCGTGCCTCGTCGAGGGTCTCGAACTCGTGCAGCCAGACGCAGCGCTCCTTGAGCTTTCCGAACCAGCTCTCGATGAACGCTTGCGATTCTGGGTCGCGGTAGCCGCCGCGACGGTGCGTAATCCCGAGCCCGGAGAGCACGAGCTTGAACGCGCGGGCGGTGAACGCCGAGCCGTTATCGGTGCCCAGCGTCAGCATCCCGGGCGTGATGCGCCGCGCGGCGGCGGCGCGCTCGACGAGCGCGATGCTCTCCTTGGCGCGGCATCTGAGTTCGAGGTGCCAGCCGACGATCTCGCGGGTGCAGCAGTCGATCGCGGCCATCAGGTAGACCCAGCCGTGCTCGGCGACCCAGACTGAGGTCATGTCCAGATGCCAGAGCTCGTTCGGCCGGGTCACTCGGAAGAACCCGGGCCGGCGGCGCCGGTCTAACCTGCGGCGCGGCTGGATCAGGCGCCGCTGGCGCATCACCCTGAGCACGCGCTTGCGGTTGACCGCCCGCCCGAGCTTGCGCGAGACCAGCGCGCAGACCATCCGGTAGCCGTCGGTCTGGTTCTCGCGCGCGACCTCGATGATCGCCGCCTCGACCTCGCAGGCCGGCGGAGCGCAGCGGCTGGCCGCTGCCGGCCGGGTCTTGGGGACGCGGTAGATCGCCTGGCGGCTGATCTGCGCGACGCGCGCCACGACCGCCGGCTTCTAGCCGGCGGCGACGAGCTCGCGGGACCGGGTGACGCGCATGCCTACTCCCAGTCCCGCAAGAGCTTTCCCGCGATCTCCAACTCATAGGTCTTGCGCCCGAGCGTCCGCTCCAGCTCCGCGATCCGGCGCCGCTGTTCCGCGCCCGCCGAGCGATCCTGGCCGTCAGCGAAGCGCTCCATGCCGGCGTCGACCATCTGGTCGCGCCAACGCCGCAGCAGCGTCTCTGAGATGTCGTGCTCGCGGCAGATCTCCGCGATCGACCTATCGCCGCGAAAGGACGCGAGCACCAGCTCGGCCTTCTGCTGCGGCGTGTACTTCCGGTACTTGCGCTTGTCGCTCAAGCGGGTCTCCTGACTCGATGAGCGGCCGATCCTCTGAAGCCTCCCGGACACAGAGACGCCGGCTACGCCGGCTCCATCCCCATAGAGAAAGAACAATCAGAGACTGTCAACACCACCCCGGGGAGCAGGCCACACCCCGCAAGGAACACCCCATCAACCATCACGTCACCGACCCCGAATGAAGGGTCGCGGACCGAGATAAGCCCGGGCGCCCGCACGCACCACACCCGCCCCGACCACCACGCCCACGACCCACCCCGTTCAACGACAGTCACCACCGACGTTGACGCCACGGACCGGCACAGATAAGCAGCACTTAGCCCGCCCGGTCGGCTCTTCGCTCGCGTCCTTAGCGATAGGTGCCGCGCGGCGCGCGTGGTCGCTTGGCTCGCCGTGATCGAGCGTGGTATGGATGACCTGTGGCTGACTCGATCGCCACGTCTCGCCTCAGACTCCTCCCACTGACACCGTCATTGCTGCGCGCGGTGGCCAGCGGCGATCTGGCTCAGGTCGAGCGGCAACTCCGCGCTCGTGTGGGGAAGGGGTGGGAGCAGGGCGTGCCGGCAAAGCTCCGACTCGAACAGCTTGCAGCCGACGCATCGGAGCAGCCATGGCTAGTTCGCGCGATGATCGCCTCGACGCCTCCGCGGGTGGTCGGATGCGTCGGCTTCCACGCGCCACCAGATGACGATGGCCGCGTGGAGATCGGCTACGACATCGTCGCGTCCGAGCGCCGAAAGGGCTACGCCCGCGAGGGGATCCGGGCGCTGCTCGACTGGGCATGGGCGACCGGTCGCGTTCGGACCTGCGTCGCCTCCGTCAGTCCGCACAACGCGCCCTCGCTTGCCCTCATCCACTCGTTCGGGTTCCGGCATGTCGGCGAGCAGATCGACGAGATCGACGGGTTGGAGCTGGTCTTCGAGCGGCGCCTGCCACTCGGCCCCTGACCGGCGTCGCCGCTCCACATCGTGGACTCGGCCTCCGGACGTTCACGCCGCTCTCGCCCGACGCGCTGCACTTCCAGCGGGATGCGGTTGTCCGGTGTGCAGAGAGCACCCTTCTCGCGCAAACCAGCACTCTCATGGCCGCCAGCAGCAAATGCCGATGACTGTCGCGGACGCGGCCGCTTAGTCGGCTGAGGTCATCGAGGGTGGGTTGTCCACGTACACGAGCTGTTCGATGTCGTCTGGGTCCGGCATCACACGCTGCTCCTTGTGGTGTGAGAGATAGGGATAGGACATGACCGACGGGCGCGGGTCGTCGTGGTCGGCGTTCAGCCCGAACAGGTGCATCGTCTCGTGGAGCCGGACGTTGCGGCTGTACTGGGCGCCCTTCGGCCCCCGCATCTGGGTGACCACCTGGAAGAACGTCGTGCCCTTGCTCTGCCCAGGCGGAGCGTCGAATCGGGCTTTCGTCTTCTTCACCGGGTCGTTCTTGTCGAGATCGTGCATCGCATCACGCCAGTAGTCCTTCGCGCCCTCGACGGTGCTCGAGGAGTTCTGCTGGCGCACCGCGGCGAGACGGCTGTTGAACTCTGCCTTGATCGCTTGCTCTTTTTCGACACGCTGGCGGCGCGCCATCCCGAGGATGAACTCCTTCGTCTCTTCCGATGGGTGGTTGTTGCCCAAGTAGAGATTGCCGTAGTTCCCCGGCGCCCGGAGGGATTCGAGCCACCATCGCTCGACTGCCTCTCGATACCGCTTTCGCTTGACTCGGTGGCGTCCGGCCCCGTAGTGAAGGTCGATGCCGAATTCCCGCTCGATCGTCTCGGCCGTGGGAGGCTTGACGACGTCGATGCGAAATCGGACGGTGTAATCGGCCTGTGTCTGGACGTCGAAGATCGTTGGCGTGAAGGCGTTGCAGATCGCCGCGACCTCGAGAGCCTCTTGATAGCTCTTGTCGTCGACGGTGTACAGCTTCATCGAATAGGTGAAGGTCTTGCTGCTGTCCGAACGCTCCGGCTCCACGGTTCGCCGCTGGATACGCCGAGGCGGCGCGAGGAGGCGAGACACGGCACGATTGCCCGCCGTGCGCTGAAGCCTCAGCACGCCCGCGGCCGACAGCGGCACGCCCGGTGAAAGGCTCAGCGACCCTGGCATCGCACTGACCGTGGAGTCGTTCTGCGATGACACCTCCCGAGAGGCCTCGGAGTGCTGTCTCACTCGGTCGCGACCTTACCCGCCCGCTCCGTCCTACTGGAAACCGATGCACATCGGGCAACACGTGATCGCCCCAGTTCCCTCGCGTGCACGGTGGGCGCCGGGTACGAGTGCCCCAATCGCTGCAAAGCAGCAGCGCGACTCGGTATGACCCTGAGCCGTAAACGATCCTCCGGTGGGTGGCAGGAAAGGGCGCTCCGGGCCGGCGAGCACTGTTTCGGCCCCTAGCACGACACACCGCAGCGCCGCGCCGAGGAGAACAAAGTCGACGGCGGGTCCCATTTCCTGACAGGACCCGCCGGCCACCCAGGCCAATCCCTAGGCCAATAAGAGCGACTACGCCTGGTCGAACGTGTCCGGGTTCGGCCCCGTGCGGCCGTCCTCACCCCGGTCGAGCCCCGAGATCTGCGACATCGCGTCGTCGTCGAGCTCGAAGTCGAACAGCTCGAAGTTCTCCTTGATCCGCTCCGGCGTCTTCGACTTCGGGAACACGATCGAGTCGCGCTGGATGTGCCAGCGCAGCACGACCTGCGCCGGGGTCCGCCCCACAGCCGAAGCGATCTCGACGATCACCGGATCGTCGAGCACCCCGCCCTGGGCGATCGGCGACCACGCCTCGGTCGCGATCCGCTGAGACTCGCCGTACGACCGGACCTCGTCGTTCAACAGGTACGGGTGCAGCTCGATCTGGTTGACGGCCGGGACCGTGTCGGTCTCAGCGGCGAGCTTCTTGAGGTGGTCGACCTGGAAGTTCGACACGCCGATCGAGCGCGCGCGGCCGTCGGCCTTGAACTCCTCCATCACCTTCCATGTCGAGACGTAGTCGCCGTTGTACAGCGTCGGCAGCGGCCAGTGGATGAGGAAGAGGTCGACGTGGTCGAGGCCGAGCTGCGAGAGCGTCTCGTCCATCGCCGCCCGGGCGTCGTCGGGCTCGTGCTTGGAGTTGTCGAGCTTCGACGTGATGAACACCTCGTCGCGCGACAGGCCGGAGGCGCGGAAGCCCTCGCCGACGCCGGCCTCGTTCTGGTAGCCCTCGGCGGTGTCGATGTGGCGGTAGCCGATCGACAGGGCCTGCTCGACCGCCGAAGCAGTCTCGCCCGGGTCGATCTGGAAGACCCCGAAGCCGAGCTGCGGGATCGTGTTGCCGTCGTTCAGTGAAATGGTGGGGACCTTGGTCATGGTCCCCAGCATGCCCGTCCGGTCAGCCGGTGAACCGTGGGGCCGCCGCCGGCACGACCACGACCGCAGCGCTCGCCCGCTTCGCACGCCGGGTGCGCTGGCGGGTGATCGAGTTGACGGCGACGACGTTGCGGAGCCGCCCCAGCCGCTTCGGCCGAGCCGTTACGGTGACCGTCTCCCGCTGCCCTGGCCGCAGTCGCCCGATGACGCAGAACCGCGGCGGCGTGCTGCGACAGTGGCCCTGGCTCGGGTGCAGCTTCAAGGCGGCCTTCCCGACGCGCGAGCGTTCGGCGAGCGTGACTGCCCGGGCGTCCGCCGGCCCGAGGTTGCGGACGGTTACCTTCCAGCGCGCGGCGTGTCCGAGCGTGATCCGGCGCGGCTTGACGACCTTGGTGATCCGCAGCTCGGCGGCCGGGCTCACCTCGCTCGCGCCGGCCACGCCGCCGACCGGCGGCCCGGGCACGGGGGTCGGCGGCAGTGTTGTGGTCGGCGGAGTCGGCGGCTCGATCGGCTCGGGCGGGTGCGGCGACTTGATCAGCTCGTTCGTCCAGGTGCAGTGGCGATCCGGATCCGCCCGCGTGAGCTCGAGCCGGATGGCACCCTCGAACGACTGCACCGGGAGGCCGTCGCAGATCACCGAGTCGACCCGCCATAGGCCGTTGTGGCCCTTGGACGACACGGTCGTCTCCTGGATCGTGTAAAGCCCGAGCGGGAGGGGGTCCGTGGAGTCGCCGGTCGCCAGCTTGGAGTCCGCGGCGTGCTCAGACGTCGTGGTCACGCGCTGGATGAGCTCCGTGACATCGCCGAACTCCGGCCGGACCGCGAACTGGAACGTGCCCGTCCCTCCGACCGTGGACTTGCGAAGCGCGATCGAGCCCGCCGGCGTGAACTTGTTGGTGAACGTGCACACGCCACCCTCCGCGGGCACCGTGAAATGGACCGCGGTGCCGTCGACGATCTCCGTCTCGGAGTCATCGCAGAACACGCTCGACAGCTTCCAGTCGCCCTTCGCGGTCGCCGGCAGATCCTCCTCGATGCGGTAGCGGCCCGGCGGGAAGGACGGCGAGCCATCCGGCTCCGCCTCCGCGGCGACGCCCTCCTCCGTTGTCGTTGCCTTCAGGTGCGCCTCCGCTCCGCCGGTGACGTGGAATGGGAACGTTCCGAGGCCTCCGTTGGTGATCTTGCGGACGATCAGGCCCCCCGGCGGCGGCTCCGGCGGCGCGGGGCCGTTGGCGAACGTACACGTCACCGTGTCTTCCGCCGCGAGCGCGACGGAGGCTGCCGGCGCGGTGATCGTCGAGGTGCTCGTACCGTTCTTCGAACTGCAGGTGAGGCCGGTGAGGACGAACCCCGGTGGGACGATCTCCCTGAAGCTCCAGGATCGGCCGCCGGCGCGGATGAAGCTGATGCTGCCGTTCTTCTTGCCGCTGGCGTTGATGCTGAACGCACCGCCCTCCGCGTAGGAGATGTCGCCCTGGAACGGGAAGTCCTGGGCGGGGACGGTGTCGGGTGCCACGGTCTTGACGATCTTGATCGTGCCCGCCGTCGGCGCCGGGCTCACGTAATAGGCGAAGCAGAAGACGTGGCTCTTGCCGGTCGGATACGCGACGTACTCGACGTTGTCGCCGTTGACGTTGTCGGTCGCGCAGCGCAGCGCTCCGAAGGCGTAGGTGTCCGGATCGGCGACCGGCTCGGTCCGTGTGCCGCCCTGGATCCACAGATCGCTGGCGTTGGCTTGGGCGAGCTCTGCGCTGCTCAGCTGGATCGTCGTCGCTCCCTGGATCGTGTCGCCCGTGTCGACCGAAAGATCGCTGAGGAGCGGGACCGAGTCCTCGGTCGTGACCGTGCGGAAGATCGGCTCGTCGACCGTGCTGAGCGAGCCGAAGCTGCCGGAGATCGCGCGCGTCGTGTAGTCCTTCCCGAGCGTGAACTTCCAGTTGGCGAGCGGCTGGCAACGGGGCTGGAAGTCCGCCTCCACCTTGGGGTCCATCACCTTCGGGATGTCGCCGACGGGCTGATACGGGCTGTCGGCCCCGAGGTCCTCGAGGCTCTCCATGATGTTGTTGCGCGCCGTGTTCGCGGTGATGGAGTCGAACGACGGGCAAACGCGGGCGGCGAGCGTCAGCAGCTTCTCGTGCGTCGCGAGCGCCTCGGGTGGCGCCGCCATCCCGATCATCAGCGCGGTCGCAGCGACCGCCGTTACGAGCGTCCTGCTTCCGCTCATGTCGCAATGCTGTGGACGCGGAGGGTGAGGCTGAATCACCCGCGCAGGGTGAACGTCAACGCACCAATAAAGGGGCCCCGATCGGAAGCTTGTGGGCCAGGTGGCGGATGTCGGCGTTGCGCATCCGGATGCAGCCGTGCGAGGGGCGGCCGGGCACGAGCGCCGGCTGATCGGTCCCGTGGATCCCCACAACACCTCCGCCCGGCCATTCGGAGAGCGCCGAGTAGGCCGCGGTGCCGAACGCCCAAGGCCCGTAGATGCCGCCCCCGAATGGGGTCTTCAGCTTCTCGCGGATCCAGAAGTGCCCTGCGGGGGTCGCCATGCCAGGACGCCCGACGCCGACCGGCGCGGTCCACACGGTCTTCCCGCGGCGCTTGAGCAGTGCGCGCTCCCTCGCGCGGTCGACGACCAGCGACCAGCGGGTGAAGCGCCGGTAGCCGAGCGCGCCCGCCGGCACCCAGCCCGTGCGGCCGTTCGGCCGGCCCGGAACGCGCAGCCGCACCCACAGCGTCCCCGCTTTGTCCACACGCTGCCGCAGCAGCAGGTAGACCTCGGGGAAGCGGTCCTCGGTCCAGTACCGCAGGCGTCCGATGGCCCGGGCGCTGCCGCGCGGCGCGACGCGGATCGGGGCCGCGCGACGGGCCTCGGCCGAGCGGGTGTAGGCGCGTTCGTCGGACAGGCGCCGCGCCGAGGCGGCCTGAGCCGGCGCTGCGGCGAGGAGCAGGCAGCCGACGGAGATGGCGACGAGCCGCCCCGTCAGATCACCTCCCCAGCTGCGCCCGCGCGGCGTCCGCGACCGCCTCGGGCGTGAACCCGAAGCGCTGCTGGAGGTCCTTCAACGGCGCCGACATGCCGAACGACCGCATCGCGATCGTCGTCCCCGTCGGGCCGACGTAGCGGTCCCAGCCGAAGTCGGACGCCTGCTCGACGCCGACCCGGGCCGTAATGCCAGGTGGCAGCACGGATGCCCGGTAGTCCTCGTCCTGGCGCTCGAACAGGTTCCACGAGGGCATCGAGACGACGCGCGCGCGCACGCCCTCCTCGGACAGCTGCTCGAACGCGGCGACCGCCAGCTGCACCTCGGTGCCCGTGGCCATGATGATCACCTCGGGGTCGCCGTCCGGCGGGTCGGCGAGCACGTAGGCGCCCCGCCGCACCCCCGACGCCGGCGCGTACACCGAGCGGTCGAGCGTCCGCATCGCCTGCCGCGAGAGCACGAACACCACGGGGTCGTGCTTGAGCTCCATGGTCAGCCGCCACGCCTCGGCGACCTCGTTGGCGTCGCCCGGGCGGATCGTGATCAGCGCCGGCATCGCTCGCAGCGACGCGATGTGCTCGATCGGCTGGTGGGTCGGGCCGTCCTCCCCCACTCCGATCGAGTCGTGGGTGAAGAGGTGGATGGTCGGGATCTCCATCAGCGCCGACAACCTGATCGGCGCCCGGCCGTAGTCCGAGAAGATCAGGAAGCCCGAGCCGAACGCGCGCAGCTTCGACAGCGCGAGCCCGTTGACCGCCGCGCTCATCGCGTGCTCGCGCACGCCGAAGTGGAAGTTGCGGCCGTGGCGGTTGTCGCGCTCGAACGATCCGGCGCCCTCGAACTTCAGGTTCGACTTGGTCGACGGAGCGAGGTCGGCGGCGCCGCCGAGCAGCCACGGGTGGTGCTTGGCGATCGCGTTCAGGACCTGGCCCGAGGACTCGCGCGACGCCAGCCCCTTCTCGTCGGGCGGGAACTCGGGGATCTCGGAGTCCCAGCCATCGGGCAGCTCGCGGCGCTGCATGCGCAGGAGCTGGTCGGCGAGGTCTGCGTGCTCCTCCTGGTAGCGCTCGAAGTGCTCCATCCACGCCTCGCGCAGCGTCCGGCCGCGCTCGCCGAGGTGGGCCGCGAAGTGCTCGCGCACGCCGTCGGGGACGAGGAACTGCGCGTCCTCCGGCCAGCCGTAGGCCTTCTTGGTGAGCTTGACCTCCTCGACCCCGAGCGGCTCGCCGTGCGCGGCCGCCGTGCCCTGCTTGGTCGGCGCGCCGTAGGCGATGTGGCTGTCGACGATGATCAGCGTCGGCCGCTCGGACTCGCTCTTGAACGTCTCGAACGCGCGGGCGAGCATCTCGCGGTCGTTGGCGTCGCCGACGCGGGTGACGTTCCAGCCGTTGCCGATGAAGCGCGTGGCGACGTCGTCGGAGAACGCGAGGCTCGTGCTGCCCTCGATCGAGATGTGGTTGTTGTCGTAGATCCAGCAGAGGTTCGCGAGCCCGAGGTGCCCGGCCAGCGACGCGGCCTCCGACGTGATGCCCTCCATCATGTCGCCGTCGCCGCACATCGCGTAGACGTCGTAGTCGAAGAGCTCGTAGCCGGGGCGGTTGAAGTGCGCGGCCTGCCAGTAGCCGGCGATCGCCATGCCGACGCTCGTCGCGACGCCCTGGCCGAGCGGGCCGGTCGTGGTCTCGACACCCGACGTCCAGCGGTACTCCGGGTGGCCCGGGCAGCGCGAGTCGATCTGGCGGAAGCGCTTGATGTCCTCGAGCGGGACGGCGAGCTCGCCGAGGCGCTCATAGGCCGGGTTGACGGCCTTCACGCCGGCCAGGTGGAGGAGCGCGTAGAGCAGCGTCGAGGCGTGCCCGATCGAGAGCACGAAGCGATCGCGGCCGGGCCAGATCGGGTCCTCCGGGTCGAAGCGGAGGAAGTCCTGCCACAGCGTGTAGGCGACCGGCGCCATCGCCATCGGCGTGCCGGGATGGCCGGAGTTGGCGGCCTGGACGGCGTCCATGGCCAGCGTGCGGATGGTGGTGACCGCGAGCTCATCGATGGACGCGTCCAGCTCGGCCGCGGGGCGCCCGGTGCCGGGCACGGTGTCGGTGCTCATGAACGCATGACAGCACTTCGGCTGAGGCCGTGCGGCGAGCCTGCTGGAAGCGTTTCCCGCTGCCTCCGCGCGGTGCGTCGGTGAGGCGTATTGTGCCGCGCCTCGGTCACCGGCAGGGGGTCCCGCGATGCTGTCCCATCGTTCGTGCGTAGTCACCGGATGCGTGCTGCTGGCGCTGGTCGCGGCACCCGCCGCGGAGGCGCAGGCGGCGACCAAGAAGCCGCGGCTCGCGAGCCTGCGCTCGGTGCCCGCCAAGGTCGAGGCCGGCAAGCGCTTCCGTGTGCGCGGACGCGTGACCCACCTGCCGAAGCACAAGGCCGTGCGCGTGACGTTCACGCTGCGCAAGAGCGGGCGTGCGATCGCACTGCGCACGGTCAAGGTCAAGCGCACCAAGCACAGCAGCTCGCGCCGCTTCAGCGCGCGAATCAGGGTCCCCGCGTTCGTGCGTGCCGGCGCCTACCGGTTCCGTGCCTGCGTGCGCAAGAGCTGCCGCTCGAAGCGCCTCAGGGTGACCGACAAGCCCGTGCCCGGCCCCAGCCCGGTGCCGCAGCCCCCGCACGGGCCCGCGCCACTCGCCGCCAACCACAGCCTGCGGGCGCCGCTCACCGGCGAGAGCTTCTACTTCGTGATGGCCGATCGCTTCTTCAACGGCGACACGAGCAACGACACCGGCGGCATCTCGGGCGGGAAGAGCGAGAACGGCTTCGACCCGACCAGCAAGGGCTACTTCCACGGCGGCGACCTCGCCGGCGTGCGTCAGAAGCTCGGCTACATCAAGGGCCTCGGCACGACTGCGATCTGGCTCACCCCGAGCTTCAAGAACCGCGCGGTGCAGGACAACAACGGCTTCCCCTCCGCCGGTTACCACGGCTACTGGGTCACGGACTTCACACAGATCGACCCGCACTTCGGGACCAACGCGGAGCTGAACGCGCTGATCCAGGACGCGCACGCGCGGGGGATGAAGGTCTTCTTCGACATCATCACCAACCACACCGCGGACGTCATCTCCTACGAGGGCGACACGCAGACCTACGTCTCGAAGGACGCGCGGCCGTACAAGACCGCCGCGGGCACGCCCTTCGACGACCGCGACTTCGCCGGGACCGATCACTTCCCGGCGCTGGACCCGGCGACGAGCTTCCCCTACACGCCGGTCGGCGACCCCTCCATCCCGAAGGTCCCGTCGTGGCTCAACGACCTGACGCTCTACCACAACCGCGGCGACACCACGTTCACCGGCGAGGACTCGCAGTACGGCGACTTCTTCGGCCTCGATGACCTCTTCACGGAGAACCCGAAGGTCGTCAACGGCATGATCGACATCTACGACACGTGGGTGCGGAACGCGCACATCGACGGCTTCCGCATCGACACGATGAAGCACGTCAACGACGAGTTCTGGCAGAAGTTCTCGCCCGCGGTGGTCCGCTACGCGAAGAGCCAGGGCAAGCCGAACTTCTTCATGTTCGGCGAGGTGGCCGACTCCACGCGGCAGCTGACCTCGCACTACACGACGCACAACGGCGTCCAGTCGGTGCTCGACTTCCCGTTCCAGGAGGCGGCGCGCGGCTTCGCGTCGAAGTCGCAGCCGACCGACCAGCTGCGCACGTTCTTCCGCGACGACGACTACTACACCGACGCGGACTCGAACGCGTACCAGCTCCCCACGTTCCTGGGCAACCACGACATGGGTCACATCGGGATGTTCATCCGCGACGACAACCCGTCGGGGACACCCGAGCCCGAACTGCTCGCACGCGACGAGCTGGCCCACGAGCTGATGTACCTCTCGCGCGGCAACCCGGTCGTCTACTTCGGCGACGAGCAGGGCTTCACGGGCGCGGGCAACGACCAGGCGGCCAGGCAGGACATGTTCGCCAGCCAGGACCCGGAGTACGACAACCTCGGCGACGACGCCGGCAAGAACGACGACATCGGCTCGGACGCGACGCCGGCCGACGACAACTTCGACCCCGGCCACCCGCTGTACCAGGAGATCAAGAGCCTCGCCGACCTGACCAAGGCGCACCCGGCGCTCCGCAACGGCGCCCAGCAGCACCGCTACTCCAGCGGCGACGCGGGCATGTACGCGTTCTCGCGGCTCGACCGCAAGGAGCAGCGCGAGTACGTCGTGGCGCTCAACAACGCCGAGACGGCGAAGACCGCGACGTTCCCGACCTGGATGGCGTCGACGCGCTTCGACAGGCTGTGGGGGAGCGGCGCGGGGTCGCTCACCACCGACGCCGACCGGCAGATCACGGTGACGGTGCCGCCGCTCTCGGCCGTCGTCTACGAGGCGGCGAAGGCGCTGCCCCGCTCCGACGAGGCGCCGTCGGTGGCGATCGTCACGCCGGCGCACGGCGCGGAGGGCCGGGACCGCATGGAGGTGACCGCCGACCTCGGCGGCGACTCGTTCTACGAGGTCACGTTCTACGCACGGATGGGCGACGGCCCGTGGCAGGACATCGGGACCGATGACAACGCGCCCTACCGCGCGTTCCACGACATCTCGGACGCGGTGCCCGGCGCGCGCGTGCAGTACAAGGCCGTGGTGCTCGACAACGCCGGGCACTCGGCCGAGAGCGCCGCGCGCACGGCGCGGATCGCGAAGCCGGCCATCACCCTCGAGGCACCCAACGAGGGCCAGCGGGTGCGCGGCACCGTGACGGTGCGAGCGACGACCGTGCCGGAGCATGCCGACTACTCCGTCCGCTTCGAGCGCTCCGTCAACGGCGGTGCCTTCACGACGGTCGGGAGCGACGACTCCTCGCCGGTCTACACCGCGTTCGACGACACGTCGAGCCTGGGCGATGGCGACCGGGTGACCTATCGCGCGGTGCTCCGCTACGCGTCCGGCCGCACCACGACGAGCGGGACGAAGACCGTCACGATCGTGCAGACGCCGGTCACCCAGGCGGTGATCCACTACAACCGGCCGAGCGCGGACTACGGCCCGTGGGGGCTGCATTTGTTCGGCGACGGCCTCGCCGCCGGTGAGGCGACGGCCGCGTGGCCGCATGCCACGCCGTTCGAGGGCACCGACGGCTTCGGCGTCCTGCACGAGATCGGCATCGCCGACGACACCAAGCGTGTGGGCTTCATCCTCCACGGCAACGGCGACACGGGCGGGAACCCGGACACGAAGGACCCGGCGGGCGCCCCCGACCGGTTCTTCATCCCGCTCGCCACGCCCGAGATCTGGCTCCGCCAGGGGGACGTGAAGATCTACAGTTGCCCGGCGGCCGACTCCACCTGCGTGGTGCCGTCCGCATAGCCATTCCCCTCAAACCTCGTCGTGAATAAGCTATTTGGGAACGGATAGCGCTGCACGACCCAAGGAGGACACAGATGGCATCCCTCAAGCTCGGCGACACGGCCCCCGATTTCGAGGCCGAGACGACCGAGGGCACGATCAACTTCCACGACTGGCTGGGCGACAGCTGGGGGGTGCTGTTCTCGCACCCGAAGGACTTCACGCCGGTCTGCACCACCGAGCTCGGCTACATGGCGAGCATCAAGCCGGAGTTCGACAAGCGCGACACCAAGATCATCGGGCTGTCCGTCGATCCGCTCGGCAAGCACGAGGACTGGGCGAAGGACATCGAAGAGACCCAGGGCACCGCGCCGAACTACCCGATCATCAGCGACGCTGACTTCAAGGTCTCGAAGCTCTACGGGATGCTGCCCGACGACGTCGAGGGCGACCCGGGGGACCGCACCCCGGCCGACAACCAGACCGTCCGCAACGTCTTCGTGATCGGCCCGGACAAGAAGGTCAAGCTGATCCTCATCTATCCGATGACGACCGGCCGCAACTTCGACGAGGTCCTGCGCGTGGTCGACTCGCTGCGGCTGACCGCGCAGCACAAGGTCGCGACGCCGGCGCAGTGGAAGGACGGCGACGACGTGATCATCGCCGGGTCGGTCAGCAACGACCAGGCGAAGGAGCAGTACCCGGACGGCTGGGAGTCCCCCAAGCCGTACATCCGGATCGTCCCGCAGCCGAGCTGAGGCTCAGGCCAGCCCCGCGTCGTGCGCGAGCAGCGCGATCTGGACGCGGTTGTTGAGCTCGAGCTTCGTCAGTAGTCGTGAGACGTGGGCCTTGACCGTCGCGACGCTCATATAGAGCGCCGCGGCGATCTCGGCGTTCGACATGCCCTCGGCCACGGCCAGCGCGACCTCGCGCTCGCGGTCGGTGAGGCGCTCGAGCAGCAGCGCCGCCTCGGCGCGGCGCGCGTCGGCGCCGCCGTCGGCGAAGTGGGTCAGCAGCTGCCGCGTGACGGTCGGGGAGAGCATCGCCTCGCCCGCCGCGACCAGCCGCACCGCCTTGAGGATCTCCGGCGGCGGCGTGTCCTTGAGCAGGAAGCCGCCGGCCCCGGCGCGCAGCGCGCGCAGCACCATGTCGTCGGCGTCGAAGGTGGTGAGCACGATCACCGCAGGCGCGTCCGCGCGGGTACGCAGCTGCTCGGTCGCCGCGAGGCCGTCCATGCGCGGCATGCGGATGTCCATCAGCACGAGGTCGGGCTTGTAGGAGTCGACCGCCGCCGCCACCTCCGCCCCGTCGGCGACCTCGGCCACCACGCGGATGTCGTCGGTGCCGGCCAGCATCATCGACAGCGCGGAGCGGACGAGCGCGTCGTCGTCGGCGAGCAGGACGCGGATCGGCGAGCTGCTCATGCCGGCCACGGCAGCCACGCCCGCAGCTCGAAGTCGCCGCCCGGCGTGCGGCCGTGCTCGAGCCGGCCGCCCGCCAGCGACGTGCGCTCCGACAGGCCGATCAGCCCGGTGCCGGCGCCCGGGATCGGAGCCGGGGCGCTCCCGACCGGCAGCCGGTTGCGGACCTCGACGGTCAGCCCGGTGCCGGCGGCGCCGTCGAGCGTCACGTCGACGGTGGCGCCGTTCGCGTGCTTGCGCGCGTTCGTCAGCGCCTCCTGCACGATCCGGTAGGCGTTGCGCCCGACGCCCTCGGGCACCGCCGTGAGGTCCTCCACCAGGCACTCGGAGCTGACGTGCATGCCGGCCTGGCGCGACTCGTCGAGCAGGCCCGGGAGGTTGGCGAGCGTCGGCTGCGGGCGCTCGGGATCGCCGTCGAGCGACTCCTCGCGCAGCACGCCGATCACCTCGCGCAGGTCCTCGAGGGCCTGGTGGGCGCTCGCGCGGACCACCCCGGCGGCGCGCGCGATCTCCTCCGGCGGGGCGTCGGGACGGAACTCCAGCGCGCCCGCGTGCATGCTGAGCAGCGAGATCCGGTGGGCGAGCACGTCGTGCATCTCGCGCGCGATGCGCGCGCGCTCGTGGGCCTGCGCCTGCTCGACGCGCATCTGCTGCTCGGCCTCGGCCCGCTCCGCGCGATCGCGCAGCGACAACACGAGCTGGCGGCGAGCACGCACGTACATGCCCCAGGCGATCGTGCCGGCGGTGATGATCACGATGAACGCGACCGACGCCCACGCGGGGTCGTTCTCCTTGGGGTGCAGGAGGATGTAGACCGGCACGGTGGCGATCCCGACCGCCGCGACCGCCACCACGACGGCGAAGCGCCGGTGTACCGCGACGGTGAACAGCGCGAGCGCCCCCGCCGCGCCCGAGAACGCGGAGAAGCCGCCGATCAGCGCCAGCGCGACCGCCACGTGGACCGGCCAGCGGCGGCGCCACCACAGGAGCACGCAGCCGATCAGCCCGGCGCCGAGGTCGAGCAGGGTCAGCCATTCCGGCATGTCCTCCGTGCTCGCGACGCCGGCGAGCAGGAGCGCACCGCCGCCGAGCGCGAGCAGGAAGAAGGCGGTGTCGACGAACCAGTCGCGGCGCGAGCGCCGGTGACGGGAGCCCTCCGCCGGGACGAGCACCTCGGGCAGCATGGGTCCAAGCGTAGGGTCGCGCGGGGCGACCCACCAGCGACCTCGGTCGATGCCGGCACCGACCAAGGTCTGCCCCGCCTGGCCCGGCGGCGGATAGACGCCATCCCCGGCGCACGGCACGCTGTGGCCATGATCGAAGTCACCGACCTGAGCAAGCGATACGGCTCCCAGCTCGCGGTGGACGGCGTGTCGTTCCGCTGCGAGCCCGGGACCATCACCGGATTCCTGGGCCCGAATGGCGCGGGCAAGTCCACCACCCTGCGGATGATCTGCGGCCTCACGCCGCCGACCACGGGCACCACCAGCGTGCTCGACACGAGCTACCGCAAGCTCCCCAACCCGGGCCGCGAGGTCGGCGTGCTGCTCGACGCCTCCGCGCAGCACGCCGGCCGCACCGGCCGCGAGGTGCTGCGCCTCACCGCCGACGTCCTCGGCGTCGACCGCGCCCGCGTGCCGGAGATGCTCGCGCGCGTCGGGCTGCCGGCCAGCGCGGCGAAGAAGCGCGTCGGCAACTACTCGCTCGGCATGCGCCAGCGGCTCGGTATCGCCCAGGCGCTGATGGGCGAGCCGCGCGTGCTGATCCTCGACGAGCCCGCCAACGGGCTCGACCCCGAGGGCATCTTCTGGATGCGCGAGCTGCTGCGCGACTTCGCCGACCGCGCCGGCACCGTCCTGCTGTCCTCCCACCTGCTGCGCGAGGTCGAGGTGATCGCCGACCAGCTGATCGTCATCGGCGACGGCAAGATCGTCGCCCAGGGCAGCAAGGCCGAGCTGCTGGCGACGAGCGGGACGTTCATCCGCACGCGCGACCCCGAGACGCTCTACGACGGCCTGGTGGCCGCCGGTATCGGCGCCACCCAGGCGCCCGACGGCACGCTCGTCGCCGACGCGGAGCCTGAGGCGGTCGGCCTGATCGCCGCCGAGCTCGGCTGCGCGCTGATCGAGCTCCGGCCCGCCGACGGCGGCGGGCTCGAGCAGCTCTTCCTGACCCTCACCGCCCGAGAGGAGGTGGCGGCATGACCGCCGCTGCCATCACCGCTCCCCCGATGCGCCGCCTGACCACGGTCGAGCTGCGCAAGATGACCGACACGCGCGCAGGGTTCTGGCTGCTGCTGCTGGTCGTCCTGAGCGCGCTCGCCGTGGTCACGCTGATCCTCGCGGTCGGCAAGGCCGACGATCAGACGTTCGACTCGATGTTCGGCGCCTGCGTCGGGATCGTCTCGGTGCTGCTGCCGATCGTCGGCCTGCTCGTGGTGACCAGCGAGTGGTCGCAGCGCACCGCGCTGACGACGTTCACGCTCGTACCTGAGCGCAGCCGCGTGATCGTGGCGAAGCTGCTGGCCGGCTGCGCCCTCGCGCTCGCCGCCGTCGTGCTGTGCCTGGCCTTCGCCGCCGCCGGCAACGTGAGCGCCGGCGGGAGCTGGGACTTCCAGCTCTCGCACCTGTACGAGGCCGCGCTCTACGAGCTGTTCGGCATGCTCGGCGCGCTGGCGCTCGGCCTGCTGATCATGCACTCGGCGGCCGCGATCGTGACCTACTTCGTGCTGCCGACGGTGGTCGGGATCGTCGTCGAGGTCGTCTCGGCGCTGCACGGCCCGGCCAAGTGGTTCGAGCCCAACCAGGTCACGACGCCGCTCGCGGAGGGCACGATCCACGGCAGCGGCTGGGCGCACTTCGCCGTCACCTTCGGCGTCTGGGTCGTGGTGCCGCTGGTGGCCGGGATGCTGCGGCTACGCCGGCACGAGCTGAAGTAGCGCCACGGGTTGAAGCGCCGGGTGGGCGGCCAGCTCGGTCGGGTTCATGCGCCGAACCTCACCGACGCCCGCGTCACGCAGATAGGGTCCGCGCGATGAGCCGTGCGTTGGTGGTGCTCGCGTCGGTGCTGCTCGTGGGCGCGACCATCACGGGCTACGCGCGGCTCGCGTTCTTCGACTCCGGGCAGTTCGCGGACCGAGCGTCGGCGGCGCTGACGCAGCCGGCGGTCCGCACCGCGATCGGCGAGCGCGTCACCGACGAGATCGTGCTGCGCAACGACGCCGACCTGATCGCGGCGCGGCCGCTGATCGCCTCCACGGTCTCCGGGGTCGTGGGCGGGAGCGCGTTCCGCAGCCTCTTTCGCGGCGCGGTCCTCGACGCCCACCGCGCGATCTTCACCGGCGACCGCGACACGCTGACGCTGACGCTGGCCGACGTGGGGACGGTGGTGGCGGCGGCGCTGGAGAAGCTCAACCCGCAGCTCGCCAAAGACCTCGACGCCGGCACGCGCGTCGTGCTGCTCAAGCGCGACATCGGCAGCCTCACCGGCGACGTCGTGCGCACCGGCGAGCGGCTGAAGCTGCTCGCGTGGGTGCTGGGAGCGCTGACGCTGCTGGCCGGAGGCGCCGCGCTCTTCGTCTCCCGCGACCGCCGGCGCACGTGTTCGCAGCTCGGCGTCGGCGTCGCCTCCGCCGGCCTCTTCATCGTCGTCGCCTACACGGTGGCGCGCGCGCTGCTGGTCGACGGCGCGACGGCCGGCGTCTGGGACGCGTACCTCGGCGACCTGCGGGCGCTGGGCTGGCTGCTCGCGGGCGTGGGCGCGGTCGTCGCCGCGGCGGCGGCGTCGCTGATCGCGCCGGTCGATATCGAGCGCCCGCTGCGCGCGGCGTGGCGGCTGGCGACCACGGAGCCGCACACGACGCCGCTGCGCCTCCTCCGCGCCGCCGCGCTGGTGGCCGCCGGGCTGCTGCTGATCATCAAGCCCCTGGCGGCGCTGCAGATCGCGGTCACGCTCGCCGGCGTCTACCTGCTCTTCCAGGGGCTCGAGATCGTGCTGCGCATCGTCCACGTCCCGGGCGAGCAGCGCAGCGCGCGGCCGCAGCCGCGGCGCGGCCGCCGCATCGCGGTGCCGGTGCTGGCGGCGGTGGTGATCGCGGCCGGGGTCTTCGCCTTCGCCGCCGGTGGCGGGACCGAGGCCCCGGCGCAGCCGCGCGCGACGGCGTGCAACGGCCACGCCGCGCTGTGCGCCCGCCGGCTCAACGAGGTGGTGCTGCCGGCCACCCACAACTCGATGTCGGCGCCGCTGCCCGGCTGGTACTCGGCCGAACAGGAGCGCCCGATCGGCGGCCAGCTCGACGACGGCATCCGCGGCCTCCTCCTGGACACCCACTACGGCGACCGGCTCGCCAGCGGCCGTGTCCGCACCTACTTCGGAAGCGCGGAGGAGCGGCGCGAGGTGATCGGCCAGGACGGCGTGAGCCCGGAGGCGGTCGCCTCGGCGCTGCGGCTGCGCGCCCGGATCGGCTTTCGCGGCGAGGGCAAGCGCGGGATGTACCTCTGCCACAGCTTCTGCGAGCTCGGAGCCACGCCGCTCGCCGACGGCCTCGACGACATCCACCAGTTCCTCGTCACCCACCCGGGCGAGGTCGTCTTGGTCGTCAACCAGGACTACGTGACGCCCGCGGACTTCGTGAAGGCGATCGGCGACGCGGGCCTCACGCGCTACGCGGCGACGCTCGGTCCCGGGCCGCTGCCGACGCTGCGGTCGATGGTCGACTCCGGCCGCCGGCTCGTGCTGCTGGCCGAGAACCACGCGGGCGCCGCGTCCTGGTACCAGCTCGCGTACGAGAGCCTGCTGCAGGAGACGCCGTTCCATTTCGACAGCGCGGCGCAACTGCTCGCCGCCGGCAACGTCTGCCCGCCCAACCGCGGCCCCGCGAACGCCCCGCTGTTCCTGCTCAACCACTGGGTCACCACCGCGCCGGTGCAGCGGCCCAGCGACGCCGCGAAGGTCAACGCATACGCGCCGCTGCTTGCCCGCGCGCAGGCGTGCGAGCGGATCCGGAAGCGCGTCCCGAACCTGCTGGCGGTCAACTTCTACAAGGAGGGCGACGTCTTCCGGGTCGCCGACACGCTCAACCGCGTCGGCCCGTAGCGGGTTAGGCTCGGCCCCATGCTCGACTTCGAGGCGCTGGCCGCGACGCCGCTGCGGCACGACCCGTACGAGTGGGGGCTCACCCAGCAGGCCCTCGACCCCGCGCGCGCGAGCGCGCTCATCGACACCTTCCCGACGCACGACTTCTGGCAGATCGCCGGTCACGACGGAGAGAAGAGCTACACGTACGACGCGCGGCCGCTGGTGATCGCCGGCGCCGACCGCGCGCCGCGCCTCTCGCCGATGTCCGACGCATGGGAGGAGACCGTCGCCGACCTGCTCTCGCCGCGCTACCGGGAGGCGCTCGGCCAGATGCTCGGCATGTCGCTCGACGGCGCCGTGATGGAGGCGAACGTCTGGCGCTGGCCGAACTCCGCGCACCTCGGGCCGCACCTCGACATGCGCCACAAGCTGGTGACGCACATCTACTACCTCAACGCGGGCTGGAACTCGTGGTGGGGCGGCTGCCTGCGCGTGCTGCGCTCGAAGGACGAGGAGGACCTGACGGCCGAGATCGAGCCGCGGCTCGGCAACGCCTCGATCCTCGTGCGCTCGGAGCGCTCGTGGCACACCGTCACGCCCGTGGCGGCCTCGGCGCCGGTCCCTCGCCGCAGCCTGATCATCACCTGGTTCCATCCCGGCTCCGAGAGCCCGACGTGGTACGAGGACGCCGACGGCGAGGTCCGGACCTTCGCCGAGCCGCCCGGCGCGATCCGCCATGAGCTCCCGGTGCCGTCGGGCCTGGCCGCGCTCGAGGCGCACGCCGCCGAGGCCGACGCCCGGCTGGCCGGCCGCGGCGACCGCAAGCTGGTCCGCGGCGCGCTCGTCGCCGCGCGGGCTATCGACGGCGCGCGCGCCCGAGCAGGCGCGCGACGACCCCGTCGTTGAGGCGGCAGCGCTCGCGCGCGAGCGTGCCGTCGGGCACGGGCGGATCGGCGAGGCGCGCCGCGACGGCGGCGTGCTCGCCCACGACGAGGTCGGCGAGGCCGAGCGTCGCGAACATCGTCGTCGCCTTGTAGGCCTCGCTGACGATCACGGTCGGGACGCCGAGCGCGACGCCGAAGATCGCGGGATGCATGCGCGTGGTGACGAGCGCTCGGTGGCGCCCGACGAGCTTGGCGCAGGGGCCCGGAGCCAGGTAGCCCTCCGGCAGCCGCACCTTCGCCGCGGCCGCGGCCGGCAACGCGGCGACGGCCTCGAGCGCCACGTCGCGGTCGTCCTCGAAGCCGCGGCCGAGCCCGCCGAGCCCCTGGAAGGTCGAGAGCAGCGTCACCCCGTCGCCGTCGCTGAGGCGCACGAGGTCGGCGACGAGCGTGGCCAAGGTCGCGACCGAGCGGTCGGCGCCGGCGAGCGCGCCGTCGGCGCGCAGCTGCGGATCGCGCGAGAGCACGCACGCGATCCCGCGCCGGCGCGCGAAGCGCGGGCGCTCGAAGTGGCCGAACGCCTCGTCGGCGGTGACGAGCAGCTGCTCCGGGCGCGCGCCGAGCTCGAGCACGTTGGCCACGGAGTCGCGCTCGCGCAGCGCGATCACCTCGGCCGCGGCGAACACGTTGCGGAGGATCGCCCGCTCGCGCTCGCGCCGGAACGGGCCGATCGTCTGCGCGCCGAAGCCGATCGGGATGCCGCGCTCGACCACGACCTCCCACGCGCGCAGGCGCTCCCACGGGTCGTAGTGCTCCATCGCGTAGCCGCCGCCCTGGCACAGGACGACGTCGGCGCCGGCGAGGAGATGCGTGCCCTCCGCCTCGCTCCAGCCCCGGTACTCGGGGATCCCCGGCGTCACGCCCGCCAGCGCGGCGAGCGGCGGCACGAGCGCGAGCTCCGGGTAGGCATCGGCCAGCAGGTCGCCCTGGTAGGCGGCGTGGAGGACCGCGGCGCCGGGCGCGAGCCGGGCGATCCGCGCCTGCGTGGCCAGCGCGATCGCGCCGTCGCCCGCGTTGGCCAGCCACGCGTCGGAGACGAGGATCCGGGGCCGGCCCGGCGGCCACTCGCGCACGAGCATCGCGCGCCACCGTAGCCCAGCCCGGGGCGCCGGGTTAGGGTGGATCGATGCGGGACGGTCTCACCCGGCGACTCCAGGCGACCCGCCGGGTCTGGCGCCGCAACGACGACTACATGGCGCTGATCCCGCGCTCGCCGACCGCGCTGGCCGACGAGTTCCCGCTGCCGTGGGGCGGCATCGACACGCCGCCTGCCGGCGGGGTCCTGCCGCACGGCCCGGCGGTGATCACGGGGTGGGCGCTGTTCGAGTCGGGCGCGCCGGTGCGTGTCGACATGTGGCTGGGCGACGTCGCGCTCGGCCCCGCGCGGCTCGGCGGCTACCGGCCCGATGTCGCCGCCGCCTACGGCTTCGAGGGCATGATCACGCACTTCGAGCACGTCATCGACGTCGAAGCGCTCGGCGTCGAGGGCGAGGCGACGCTGCGCGTGGTCGCCACCGGCCGCGGCGGCGAGACGTTCGAACTGCCGGGCGTGGTGACGTTCGTCGCGCCCGCTATCGAGCGGGTGCCCGCCCCGCCCCGCGCGCCCGTCGTGCGCGGCGGCGACGGGCTGCGGCTGCTCGTGCACACCCACCGCCTCAACCTCGGCGGCGCCCAACTGATCCTGCAGGACACGCTGCTCGAGATGCACCGGCAGTCGCCCTTCGAGTGCGTCGTCGTCTCACCGACCGACGGCGAGCTGCGCGCTCCGCTCGAGGCCGCCGGCTTCCAGGTGCACATCACGGGCGATCTCCCCGCCGACGACTACGAGCACTACGCGTCGCGGATCGACGAGCTCGCGGCGTGGACCGCCGCCGGCGACTTCGACGCCGCCTTCGTCAACACCGCGCTCGCCTTCCCCGGCGCCGACGCGGCGCGCCTCGCGGGCGTCCCCGCCGTGTGGGCGATCCGCGAGAGCTACACGCCGTCGATGCTGTGGCGCGTCGCGTTCGGCGCGCTGCATCCGGACATCCGGCGCCGGGCCGAGGGCGCGCTCGACGCCGCGGCGGTGGCGCTCTTCGAGGCCGAGGCGACGCGCCGGCTCTTCCTCGACGCGGTCGGCGGCGAGTGCCTGACGCGCCCCTACGGGCTCGACCTCACGGCGCTCGAGGCCGAGCGCGCGACGATCGACGTCGCCGCCGCCCGCGCCGAGCGCGGGATCCCGCCGTCGGCCAAGGTGATGGTCGCGATCGGCACGGCCGAGCCGCGCAAGGCGCAGGTCCCGCTCGTCCAGGCCTTCGGGCTGATCGCCGAGCGCCACCCCGACGCGCTGCTCGTGATCATCGGCGCTCGGGAGCCGGGCGCCAAGGGGCTGGACGACGGCTACTCGGACGGCCTGCACGCGTATGCGCAGGGCTTCCCCTATGCGAACCAGGTGCGCGTCCTCCCGGTCACCCGCGATACGACGCCCTGGTACGCGCTCGCCGACCTCATGGTCTGCGCGTCCGACCTCGAATCGCTCCCGCGCAGCGTGCTCGAGGCGATGTGGTGGGAGACGCCGGTGGTCGCGACGGCGATCTTCGGCCTGCCCGAGCTGATCGAGCACGGGCGCACCGGCTGGCTCTGCGAGCCGCGCGACGTCGGCGCGCTGGCCGGGGCGCTCGACGCCGCGTTCGGGACGCCCGAGGCCGAGTTGCGCGCGGTCGCCGCCGCGGCGCGCGCCCACGTGGTCGAGCACCACGACATGGAGCGCTACGCGAGCGAGTGCGCCGAGCTGCTGCGGGCCGTCTGCGCGCCCGCGCGGAGCTAGCGCAGCGGGCCGAGCAGCAGCGGCAGCGCGCGGTGCAGCTCGCGCTGCCAGTACGGCCAGTCGTGGGTGCCGCCGGGATAGAGGTCGGCATGGAGCGGGACGTGCAGCGCCCGCGCGCGGCGCGCGAACGCGCGTGACTCCGCCCCCACCTCGGCCTCGATCGCGTCGCGCTTCGCGCCGCGGCCGTCGCCGGCGGAGACGAACAGCGGCAGCCCCTTCAGCGCCGGCAGCAAGGAGGTCGGGTCGTGCCGGCGCCAGTTGGCGCGATCGGTGTCGGGATCGCCCCAGACCTCGCGCGGGTCGGAGGTGTAGCTCGAGAACAGCCCGAGCCAGAAGCGCGGGACGCCGAGCGGGTGCAGGACGCCCGAGAACGACGCCGCCGCCCGGAACATCCGCGGCCGCCGCGCCGCGTAGTCCATCGCGCCGAGCCCGCCCATCGAAAGCCCCGCGATCGCCCGCCGCGGGCCGGCGCCGTAGGGCTCGAGGATCCGCGGCAGCTCGCGCAGGTGGAAGTCCTGCCAGCGCGGCCCGTCCTGCCAGTTGGAGTAGAAGCCGATGTCGCCGCCCTCGGGCATGACGACGAGCACGTCGCGGAGCTGCGGCAGGTCGGCGACGTCGGTCGAGCGCGTCCAGCTCTCGTACGTGTCGCAGCAGCCGTGCAGGAGGTACAGGACCGGCCAGCGCTTCGATGACGACCGGCTCCAGCCCACCGGGGTGAGGAGCCGCACCTTCGCGGTCTGTCCGAGCGCCTTGGAGCGGACCGTGAGGTCGAGCTGGCGCGGCGCGACCTGATGCTGGGCGACGGCCGGCGAGGACGGCTTCGGCGCGGCGGGCGCGCCGCCGTTGCCGCAGCCGCCGACGAGTCCGGCGAGCAGCAGCGCGGCGAGAACGCCCCGAGCCATTCCCGGAGGCTACGTCGTCGCGGCGCGGATGACGCGGGTGAGCATGTCCGTGCCCTCTTCGAGCTGGCGCACGGAGATGTGCTCGTCGTTGCCGTGCATGTCGGCCAGCTCGGCGCGCGAGATCGGGTACGGGTAGATGCCGTAGACCGGGACGCCGCGCTGGCGCCACGGCGTCGCGTCGGTGCCGGCCTCGAACAGCGCCGGGGTGACGGCGGCGGTCGGCCACTCGCGCCTGCCCTCGCGGGCGAGCGCGCGGTAGAGATCGGTGTTGGTCGACGACGGCGGCTGCTGGGCGCGCTCGTCGAAGCGCTTCAGCGTCTCCTTGGCCGACTCGCCGGTCGTGCCGATCGGCGCCACCTTCACGCGCTTGTCGCGGATGACGCGCTTGAGCTCCTTGATCGCCGGGCCGGGACGGCGGCCGGGGAGCAGCCGCATGTTGACCGTCGCCTCGGCGCTGCCGGGCAGCACGTTGGCGCGGAAGCCGCCCGACACGATGGTCGGCACGTAGATGTTGCGCAGCAGCCCGTTGAACAGCTCGCCATAGGTGCCGCGGGCGAGCAGGCGCGTGGCAAGCCGGCGCTGCTTCGCGGTGCGCGCCTTCAGCAGCCGGCCGGCGGCGCGCCCGCTGGGCCCGCCGAAGCCGCGGCGCCAGGCGCGCAGATAGCCCTTCTGGGTCTTGGAGAGCTTCGGCGTCGGCGGCTCGTAGCGCTCGATCCGGTTCAGCGCGCGCGTGAGCCGCGCCAGCGCCGAGTCGGGCAGCGGCCGCGACGAGTGCGTCGACGTGCCGCGCGTCTTCAGCGTCACCGACAGCGAGTTCTTGTCGATCGTCGTGACCGACATCAGGCGCGGGGCGCCCTTGCCGTCCTCGAGCACCCAGCCGCCCTCGTTGAGCGAGACGCCGGCGTCGATCTTGGCGTAGTCGTTCTTGGCGAGCCAGCTCGTGCCGTAGTCGCCGCCCTCCTCGTCGGCCTCGGCGAGCAGGACGATGTCCCGCTTCAGCGCCGGCTTGGCGCGCGCGATCCGCGAGGCGGCGACCGTGAACGCGGCGAGCCCGCCCTTGAAGTCCATCGAGCCGCGGCCCCAGATGTCGCCGCCGCGGACGAGCCCGGCGAACGGGTCGACCGACCACAGGTCGGGCTCGACGCCGACGACGTCCTCGTGACCGGCCAGCAGCAAGGGCTTGGCGGTCGGGTTGGCGGCGCGCAGGCGGGCGATGAAGTGCGCCTTGCCGGGCGTCGGCGTGGGCACGATCTCGGTCTCGAAGCCGAGCGGCGCGAGCCGCTTCTGCAGCAGCTCGGCGACCTGCTGCTCGTTGCCCGGCGGGTTCGACGTGTTGGTCTGGATCAGCTGCTGGAGCAGGCCGACGACCTCGCCGTCCGGCCCCTCGTCCTGCGCGCGCGCCGCCGCCGGAGCGACCGCCAGCACCATCAGCACCGCCCCCACCACGACCATCCGCCCCGCCCGCATGTCGCTCGCGTACCCGCCCCGTTTACGCTCCAAGCATGTCCAGCACCGTCACCGAGCACGAAGCCGCTGAGGTCACGCGAGCCAACGAATCCGGCCTGCAGCCGGTCGTCTTCATCCACGGCCTCTGGCTGCTCCCCAGCAGCTGGGACCGCTGGGCCGAGGTCTTCCAGGCGGCCGGGTTGACGCCGCTGACGCCCGGCTGGCCCGACGACCCCGAGACCGTCGAGGAGGCCAACGCCGACCCGGACGTGTTCGCGGGCAAGAGTGTCGGCGAGGTCGCCGACCACTTCGAGGCGGTGATCCGCACGCTCGACCGCAAGCCGGCCGTGGTCGGGCACTCCTTCGGCGGCCTGCTGACGCAGATCCTCGCGGGGCGCGGCTGCTCCGCGGTCTCGGTCGCGATCGACCCGGCCCCGTTCCGCGGCGTGCTCCCGCTTCCGCTCTCGGCGCTGAAGGCCGGCAGCCCGGTGCTCGGCAACCCCCGCAACCGCAACCGCGCGGTGCCGCTGACCTACGAGCAGTTTCGCTACTCGTTCGCCAACGCGGTCAGCGAGGAGGAGGCGAAGGAGCTGTACGAGACCTTCGCGGTGCCGGCGCCCGGCAAGCCGCTGTTCCAGGCCGCGACCGCCAACCTCAACCCGCGCACCGAGGCGGCGGTCGACACCAAGAACCCCGAGCGCGGGCCGCTGCTGATCATCAACGGCGAGAAGGACCACACGATCCCGTGGGCCCTCGCCAACGCGGCCTACAAGAAGCAGGCGCACAACGAGGGCGTGACGGAGATCGTCGAGATCCCCAACCGCGGCCACGCGCTGACGATCGACAGCGGGTGGCGGGAGGTCGCCGACACCGCGCTGAAGTTCGTGCAGCGGTTCGTCTAAGCGGCGATGGGCGGCGCGGTCTCCCGCTCGGGGGCCGCGGCGCCGCGGCGCTTCGCCTCGATCTGCTCGGGCTTCGGGTGCTTGACGTTGGTCGCCCAGCCGAGGCGCTCGAACAGCTTGATCAGCGCGTAGGACGGGTCGAACTGGCGCGGCTGGAGGCCGTGCTTCGCCGACGTCGGGAACGCGTGGTGCGTGTGGTGCCAGCCCTCGCCGAGCGAGACGAGCGCGACGGCCCAGTTGTTGCGGCTCTCGTCCTCGGTCTCGAACGGGCGCTTGCCGTACATGTGGCAGATCGAGTTGACGCTCCACGTCGCGTGGTGCAGCAGGAACACGCGCACGAGGCCGGCCCACACGAACGCGGTCAGCGCGGCCACCGGGTTGAAGCCGGAGAGGATGAAGCCGGCGACCGCCGGGATCGCGAGGCCGAGCAGCGCCCAGACGGGGAACAGGCTGTCGATCTTGCGGATCAGCGGGTCCTTGCGCAGGTCCGGCGCGAAGCGGCGCGCGGAGCTGCGCTCGCCGTCGAACAGCCAGCCCATGTGCGAGTGCCAGAGGCCGGTGAGGACGCCGCGCCAGCCCTGGGCGTCGTGCGTGTGGGGGCTGTGCGGATCGCCCTCCTCATCGGTGAAGGTGTGGTGCTTGCGGTGGTCGGCGACCCAGTGGATGACCGCGCCCTGGACCGACATCGAGCCGAGGATGGCGAGCGTGCCGCGGAGCCACGGCTTGGCCTCGAACGAGCGGTGCGTGAAGAGGCGGTGGAAGCCGATCGTCACGCCGAAGCCGACGGCGGCGTACATGACGGCGAGGATCGCGAGGTCGAGGCCGCTGACGGCGCCACCCCACAGCAGCCAGAGGGCCGCGATGAATCCGAGGAAGGGCAGCACAACGGCCACCACAGTGATCTGGCGCTCAAGGCGCGCTGCGCGTGTCGTGGTCATGCCTAGAAGATCACACCAAAGCGCGGCCCAGAAGCATCGATCGGGCACAGGTCGCGAGGCGCGTATTTAGCACGAAGCTACAACCGCATTCCGGCGGGTCACCCGCCGGTCCAGCGCGCGGTGGACTGGCGGTACTAGGGCAGTGGATAGGGATTTCGCCTGCCAGGCGCTCGCCCGTGGGCGCCGGCGTGGGTGCCGGTCCAACGAGGCGAGCGCCTTCGGCGACGTTACTAGCGCACGCGGTAACCGAGCGCGTCGTTCCAGTGCAGCGGCGAGCTGTACTTGGGCAGCGGCGCGTCCTTGCCGGAGATCTTCACGCCCTTCTTGGTCTTGGGCGGGCAGATCGCGACGTAGCGGGCGTAGCCGCCGAGGCCGCCCCGGAACTTCGGGTAGCCGATGTCGACGAGGCAGCCGGTGGCCGGCACGCCCTCGAGGTTGGCGACGCCCTCGGCCTGCGTGTAGCCGTGGTGCATCAGCCACGCCTCGCCCTCGAGCGTCGGCGTCGTGTCGGTGTCGAGCGGCTCGTGGCCGTGGAACAGGATGTGGCGCTTGATGTGGAGGAACTTCAGCGCCTTGAGCGAGACGCCCGGGAAGACCGGGTCGGCGGCCAGCGCCTTGGCGGCGGTCGGGTCGTCCGTCCACTTCTTCGACCAGTCCGAGCGGACCATGACGACGGAGCCCCTCGGGATCTTCCCGTTCTTCTTCTCGAACGTCTTGATGTCGGACACCTGGAGCGCGTACTTCGGATCCGACTTCACCTGCTTGACGATCGAGATCACCACGAGCGGCCGCACCGCGTAGGTCGGCGGCAGCTCGTCGATGCCCGCGTACTCGGGCGCCCAGTGCGCCGGCGGGTCGAGCTGGGTGCCGAACTGGTCGGTCGCGATCTCGTAGGCGGTGGCCTCGAAGCCGTCCTTCGCGTAGGTGTACGCGGTGCCCGTGGTCGGGTCGACGGAGGGCTTGAACGTCGCGGGGCCGAAGCCCTTCCACACCGGCATGTTCGGCGTGATGTCGTGCGTCAGGTCGATGTACCTGGCCTTGCTGAGCGTTTGGTTGTAGACCTTCCACAGGCCGGTGCCCTTCGCCGCAAGGGCGGAGCCCGGCAAGATGAAGAGGAGCGATACAACCGCGCCGACGGCGGCCAACTTCAGAGTCCGCATCTGGGACCTCCCGAGGTCGTGGACGCGGGAGCATCACATGAGGAGAACGGATGACGAACTTTGCGCAGGAACTGGCCTCCGCCGTCGCCGACGGCGCGGAGCGCCCGGCGGTCAAGCTCGACGACCTGGTCCTGAACTACGGGCTGCTCGACGCGGGCGCCCAGCGCGCCGCCGGGCTGCTGCGTGCGCACGGCATCGAGGCCGGCGACCGCGTCGGGATGCAGCTCCCCAACGTGCCCTACTTCCCCGTCGTCTACTTCGGCGCACTGCGGCTCGGCGCGGTCGTGGTGCCGATGAACCCGCTGCTCAAGGGGCGCGAGGTCGGCTACCACCTGAAGGACTCCGGCGCCAAGGTGCTCGTCGCCTGGCACGGCTTCGCGGAGCCCGCGCAGGCCGGCGCCGAGGACGCGGGCGCCGAGCTCATCCTTGTCACCCCCGGTGAGTTCGAGCAGGCGCTGGGCGGCGCCGAGCCGGTCGAGGAGATCGCCGACCGCGCGGATGACGACCCGGCGGTGATCATCTACACGTCGGGCACGACCGGGACGCCGAAGGGCGCGACGCTCACGCACTCCAACCTCGCGGCCGGCGCGGAGACGGCGCGCGACCTGGTCGACGCCGGGCCGGACACGGTCACGCTCGCGACGCTCCCGCTCTTCCACGTGTTCGGGATGAACTCGGTGATGAACGTCTCGGTGCGGGCGCGCGGGCTGATGACGCTGCTGCCGCGCTTCGAGCCGGCCAAGGCGCTCGAGATCATCCAGCGCGACAAGGTCACGACGTTCGCCGGCGTGCCGACGATGTACACGGCGCTGCTCCACTACCCCGAGCGCGGCGACTACGACACGGCGTCGCTCGACCTCAGCGTCTCCGGCGGCTCCGCCATGCCGGTTGAGGTGCTGCGCGGGTTCGACGAGGCGTTCGGCACCAAGGTGCTCGAGGGCTACGGGCTGTCGGAGACGACCGGGATGGGCTCGTTCAACCTCCCCTCGCAGGAGCGCAAGCCGGGCTCGATCGGGGTGCCGATCGGCGGCACCGAGTTCAGGTTGGTGGACGACGACGGCAACGACGTGCCCGCCGGCGAGCCGGGCGAGATCGCCATGCGCGGGCCGTTCGTGATGCGCGGCTACTGGGAGCGCGACGACGCCACGGCCGAGACGATCCGCGACGGCTGGTTCCACACGGGCGACATGGCGACGGTCGACGACGACGGCTATTTCTTCATCGTCGACCGCAAGAAGGAGCTGATCATCCGCGGCGGCTACAACGTCTACCCGCGCGAGATCGAGGAGGTCCTCTACGAGCACCCGGCGGTCCGCGAGGCCGCGGTCGTCGGCGTCCCGCACGACGCGCTGGGCGAGGAGGTCGGTGCCGCGATCTCGCTGAAGGACGGCGCGGAGGCGAGCGAGGACGAGATCCGCGCGTTCGCCAAGGAGCGCGTGGCGGCCTACAAGTACCCGCGCCAGATCTGGTTCGTCGAGGAGCTGCCCAAGGGCCCGACCGGCAAGGTGCTCAAGCGCGAGATCGAGGCTCCGGCATCCGGCTGAGCTGGCTGCTCGCGACGCTGCTCGCGCTCGTGGGCTGCGGCGGGAGCGCGCGCAAGCCGGCGGCGACGCCGTCACCGCAGCGCACGCCGGCGCCGCGGACGGACCCTGCGGCGATGGCCGCGCGGGCGAACGTGCCCGTCTTGTGCTGGCATCAGATCCGGGCCGCCACGGCGCGCGACAGCGCGAGCGACCGCACGTACATCGTGAGCCCGAAGACGCTCGCCGCCCAGCTCAGCGCGCTCGACCGCGCCGGCTACCACCCGGTCACCGGCCCGGCGCTCGTCGCGCACGTGGCGCTGGGCAAGCGGCTCCCGCGCAAGCCGGTGCTGCTGACCTTCGACGACGCCTCCGCCGGCCAATACACGCACGCGCTGCCGTTGCTCCGGCGCCACCACTTCGTCGCCACGTTCTTCGTCATGACGGTCGTGCTCGACAAGCCCGGGTGGCTGACGAACCGCCAGGTCCAGCGGCTCGACCGCGACGGCATGACGATCGCCCCCCACACCTACGACCACCACGCGGTGCCGGAGTACCGGGGCGACGACTGGAGCACGCAGCTGGTCGCACCGGCCGCGAAGCTGGCGAAGCTCGTCGGCCATCCAGTGCGGCTGTTCGCCTATCCGTTCGGGCTCTGGAGCCCAAAAGCCTTCACCCACCTCGACGACGCCGGCTACGTGGCGGCCTTCCAGCTCGCGGACAAGCTCGACCGCCGCCACCCGCTGTGGACGCTGCGGCGGATCATCGTGCCGGAGCTCTCCGGCCACGAGCTGCTGGCGACCATCAAGCGCGACTTCTGAGGAGACCATCGAGATGCCCAGCCGAGACGAACGCGTCCAGCGCCTGATCGAGGTCGGCGAGCAGGAGCTCACGGGCGAGGACGAGGCCGGGGTCGACGCCTACTTCGCCCCCGGCTTCCGCTTCCACGGGCCCGACGGCGCGGAGTCGGACTACGCGGGGCTCAAGGGGTTCTTCGCGTCGCTGCGGGCCGCGTTCGACGACCTCACGATCAGCCGCGGGATCATGGTCGTCGAGGGCGACTACATCGCGTGCCAGACCACGATCGCCGGGACCTTCGCGCGCGAGTTCACCCACTCCCCCGCCGGCCCGCTGCCGCCGAACGGAGAGCGGGTCGTGCTCGAGCTGATGAACACCTTCCGCTACGACGAGCAGGGCCGACTCGCGGAGGAGTGGGTGCAGACGGACAACCGCAGCCGGCTGCGGCAGCTGGGCGCGGAGGGCCGGTGAGCGCGGCACTCACCCACGCTCCGGAGGGCCGGCGCCGCCGCGTCGGGCGGCGGCGCCAAGACTCGGGTCAGCAGCCCATGTGGCGGATCGGGTCGCAGATCCCGCCGTCGCGCATGATGATCTGCGTCGTGCCGGAGGGCACGGAGGTCGTGGTCGGCACCGGGATCGGCGACGGCGCGGGGGTCGCGGCGCCTGCGAGCGAGGGGACCATGAGCGCGGCGGTGACGGCGGCCATGGGCACTGCGACGGCGGCGCGACGCCGCAGGGAGCGAGACTGGGAGAGCACTTCGACCGTCCTTTCGGTTGGGGGGAGACGGCAGCGTCTCGGGTGACCGGCAGCCGCGCCAGCCACCGTTCGGGTGAACCGGTCACCCGCTAGACAGCAAGCGGCCTGGCTTGGCGCCTAGCGGATGACGCTCGCGAGGCGGCGGACCGCTTCGTCGTACTCGCCCGCGCCGAGGTGGCTGAACGTGAGGCGCAGCTCGCTGTGCCCGTCGTCGCCGGAGTAGAACGGCGGGCCGGGGACGTAGGTGACGCCCGCCTCGACGGCGGCCTCGCGCAGCTCGACCGAGTCGAGCCCCTCGGGCAGCGTCAGCCAGGTGAAGAAGCCGCCGGTGGGCTCGCTCCACGTGCAGACGTCGCCGAGCTCGCGCTGCAGCGCCGCCGACAGCGCGCGCCAGTGCGCCGCGTAGAGCTCGCGGGCCTGCGGGAGCCGGCGGCCGAAATGGCCGGCGCGGCCGTACTCCTCGACCATCCGCTGGCCGAGCCCGCCGGCGCACTGGTCGGTCAGCTGCTTGGCGGCCGCGAGCTGCTCGACGACCTCGGAGGGCCCGGCCGCCCAGCCGAGCCGCACGCCGGGGCAGAAGATCTTCGAGAAGGTGCCGGCCTGGAGCACGATGTCCGGCCCCAGCGACCACAGCGACGGCAGCACCGTGTCCGTGTCGAACGCCATCTCGCGGTACGCGACGTCCTCGACGATCAGCACGCCGTGGCGGCGGCACAGCTCGATCAGCGGCTCGCGCCGCTCGAGCGCCAGCGTCCACCCCGACGGGTTCTGGTACTCCGGGATCACGTAGAGGAGCTTCGGGCGCGCGCCCGCCTCGAGCCGTTCCTCGAGCGCCTCGACGACGAGCCCGCCGGCGTCCATCTCGATCCCGATCACGTCGGCCTCGGCCTGCGCGAACGCCATCAGCGCGCCGAGGTAGGTCGGCGCCTCGACGGCGACGCTGTCGCCCGGGTCGAGCAGCGCCTGGCAGAGCAGCGCGATGCACTCCATGCCGCCGCTGGTGACCGTGAGCTCCTCTGGCGCGGGCCGCCGGCCCTGCAGGTGCTCCTGGCGGTCGAGCAGGTACTCGCGCACGCTCGGGATGCCCTCGCTCGGCGCGTACTGGAGCGCGACGCCCGGCTCGTCGCGCAGCAGCCGCGCGACGATCTCGTCGAGGTCGCTGGTCGGGAACGTCTCGGGGTTCGGGAAGCCGCCGGACATCGAGAGCGCGCCCGGCGGCGGCCCGGCGAGGATCGTCGCCAGCTCCGCGGCGCCCCGGTTCTGCGCGCGGCGGGCGAACTCAAACGTCGAAGCCAAGGCTGCTCTCCTCCCCGCGGTCGAGCGCCGCGATGTGCGTCTCCCAGTTGGTCAGCTCGTGCAGCGAGCGCTGGCCGGAGCGCGTGTGGCGGAGGATCGCGCCCTCGGCGCGCCCGATCGCCTCGCCGAGCTCGAGCGCGGCCTCGATTTGCGTCGGCGGCGCGATGACGAGCCCGTCGTCGTCGCCGAACACGATGTCGCCCGGCGCGACGTCGAGCCCGCCGAAGCGCACCGGCGCGTTGAGCGGCGAGCGCGAGACCGTCGTGCCGGACCGCGGCAGCGTGCCGCGCGCGTAGGCGGGCAGGCCGAGGGTGCGCAGGCCGGCGACGTCGCGGCAGAAGCCGTCGGTGACGATGCCCGCGAGCCCGCGGCGCTTCGCCTCGGTCGCGAACAGCTCGCCGAACACGGCGACCGTCCCGCCGCCGCCGGCGATCACCAGCACGTCGCCCGCTTGCGCCTCGGCGAGCGCGGAGAGCACCGGCAGGTGGTCGTTGAGCGCCTGCACGGTGAAGGCGGGGCCGGCGAAGCGGACGTCCGGCACCATCGCGCGGATCGCCGGGTCGGCGACCGGGAGCGTCTTGTCCGCGTCGCAGAGCGCGGAGACCTCGATGGCGAGGAGGCGGTCGATGAGGCCCGGCATCAAGCGAGGGATCGTTTCAGTTCTTCAAGTCGCCGATGCGCGAGGGCGACAGCCATGGCGCCGTCGCCGACCGCGCCGGCCACGCGCTTGACCGAGCCGGAGCGCACGTCGCCCGCCGCGAACACGCCCGGCACGCTCGTCTCCAGCGCCAGCGGGTCGCGCTCCAGCGGCCAGCTCTCGGGCAGCGCGCCGCCGACCCGCAGGTCCGGGCCGGTGAGAATGAAGCCGCGCTTGTCGAGCGCCACGCCCGCGGCGCCGGCCCAGCCGGTCCGCGGCACGCCGCCGAGGCAGAGGAAGAGCGCGCGGGCCGGCAGCTCGTCCCCGCCCGCGGTGACGCTGCGGAGATCGCCCGCGCAGTCGACCGCCTCGACTTCGGTACGGAGCCGCACCTCGATCAGCGGGTGCGCGTGGATGCGCTCGACGAGGTACGCCGACATCGACTTCGCCAGCGAGTCGCCGCGCACCAGCATCGTCACGCGCGCGCCCGCGTCCGCAAGGTTCATGACCGCCTGGCCGGCCGAGTTGCCCGCGCCGACGACGACCACCGGGTCGCCGCCGCAGCGCGCGGCCTCGCTCCGCCCGGCGCCGTAGTAGATGCCGCGGCCGAGCCCGGCCTCGATCCCGTCGACGTCGAGCGTGCGCCAGTCCATCCCCGGCGCGGCGATCACGACGTCCGCGGTCACCTCATAGCCACCGGCGATGTCGAGCTGCGCGCCCTCGGGCGTCACCCGGCTCCCGGTCACGCCGCGCAGCAGCACCAGCTCGGCGCCGAAGCCCTCGGCCTGGCGCCCCGCGAGGCGCGCGAGGTGCGCGCCCTCGATGCCGCCCGGGAAGCCGAAGAAGTTCTCGATCTTGGAGGTGTGCGAGGCCTGGCCGCCCGGGACGTCGCGCTCGACCAGTAGCGTCGAGAGCCCGTCCGAGGCGGCGTAGACCGCGGCCGCGAGCCCGGCAGGGCCGGCGCCGACGATCGCGAGGTCGTAGTGCGCGCGCCGCGGCGGGTCGCTCTCGTGCCAGGCGTCTGCCACGCGCTCCACCGTGGCGGCGCTCACGACCCCGTCGGGCGCGACGACAATCGGCAGGTCGGCGTTGGCGAGCCCGTGCGCGGCAAGCAGCGCGTCCGCCTCCGGCGTGCCGGCCTCGACCCACGCGTAGACCTGGTCGACGCGGGTGAGGAAGTCGCGCAGGCGATGGTCCTCCGGCTCGAGCCGCCGCCCGACGACGGTGACGTCTTGGCGGACGGGACTCATGCCCGCCATGTAACCATGCCCGCGATGGCGACCCTCCGCGAGCTGCTCGCCGGCCCGGAGCCGGTGCTGGCCCCGGGCGCGTACGACGCGCTGTCGGCGCGGCTGGTCGAGCGCGCCGGCTTCCCCGCGGTCTATATGACCGGCTTCGGCGCGTCCGCCTCGCTGCTCGGCCGGCCCGACGTCGGCCTGCTCTCGTTCGACGAGATGGCCGGCCACGCGCGGCGGCTCGCGCAGGCGGTCGACGTGCCGCTGATCGCCGACGCCGACGACGGCTACGGCAACCCACTCAACGTCATGCGCACGGTGCGCGAGTACGCCGCGGCCGGCGTCGCCGCCCTGCACATCGAGGACCAGGTCGCGCCCAAGCGGTGCGGCCACATGGAGGGCAAGGACGTCATCGAGGCGGCCGAGATGGTCGAGAAGGTGCGCGCCGCGCTCGAGGCGCGCGGCGAGCACGGACCGCTCATCATCGCCCGCACCGACGCGCGCGCCGTCGAGGGCCTCGACGCCGCGCTCGAGCGCGCGCGGCGCTACCGCGAGGCGGGCGCCGACGCGCTGTTCGTCGAGGCGCCGGAGACGGAGGCGGAGATCGAGGCGGTCGCCGCCGCCTTCCCCGACGTGCCGCTCGTGTTCAACTGGGTCGACGGCGGCAAGACGCCGCAGCTCCCGCTCGAGCGCATCCGCGAGCTCGGCTTCGCGCTCGTGATCTACCCCGTCGCGACGCTGTTCGCGGCGGCCGCTGCCGTGGCCGGCGTGCTCGACCGCCTCGGAGACCACGACGTGCCGCCGTTCGACGCCTTCACCGACATGATCGGCCTGCCGGAGATGCGCGCGCTGGAAGCGCGCTTCGCGACGTGAACCTCGACGACGTCCGCGCGGCGGCGCGCGTCCTCGACGGCGTCGCGCACCGCACCCCGGTCATGACCTCGCGCACGCTCGGCGCCGGCGTCTTCCTCAAGTGCGAGAGCTTCCAGCGCACCGGCGCGTTCAAGTTCCGCGGCGCCTACAACTTCCTCTCGTCGCTGACCGACGAGGAGCGGGCGCGCGGCGTCTGCGCGATCAGCTCCGGCAACCACGCCCAGGCCGTAGCGCTGTCGGCGCGCGAGCTGGGCATCCGCGCCGCGATCCTCATGCCCGAGGACGCGCCGCCCGCGAAGCTCGCCGCGGTCGACGGCTACGGCGCGGAGATCGAGACCTACGACCGCTACTCGATGCCGCAGGTCCAGGCCGGCCGCGAGTTCGCCGAGCGGCGGCAGATGACGTTCGTGCCCGCCTACGACGACCCGCGGATCGCCGCCGGCGCCGGCACCGCCGCGCTCGAGCTGCTCGAGGACGCGGGCGAGCTCGACCTCCTCCTCGCCCCGGTCGGCGGCGGCGGGTTGCTCAGCGGGTGCGCGACCGTGATCAAGGCGCTGCACCCGGGCGCGCGCGTGATCGGCGTCGAGGCGTCGGGCGTCGTCAAGCGCTCGCTGGAGGCCGGCGAGCGGATCCAGATCCCGGTCCCGCGCCACATCGCCGACGGTCAGATGCTGACCCAGCCGGGCGAATGGACGTTCGAGGTCATGCGCGAGCTGGTCGACGAGGTCGTGCTCTGCAGCGACGACGAGATCCTGGCCGCGATGGCGTTCCTGTTCGACCGCCTCAAGCTCGTCACCGAGCCGAGCGGCGCGATCGCCACGGCCGCGCTGCTGGCCGGCCACGTGCGGCCGGAGGACGGCGCACGCGTCGGCGTGCTCATCTCCGGCGGCAACGTCGGGCTCGAGCGCTTCGTCGGCCTGATGGGCTAGCCCCCCGCTAGGCAGCAAGCTGCCTGGCTTGGCGTCTAACGGGCGCGCGCGGCCTTCAGGCGCGCCGCGGCGGCGTCGGCCGCCCGCTGCAGCTCGCGCATCCGCGAGCTGTCGGCCTTGCCGCTGTAGCTGCGCTGGCGGTAGAGCTCCAGCCGCTCGCGGCTGTGCCTGGCCTCGGCCTCCAGCCGCTCCAGCTCGTTGCGATCCGGGGCGGTCGTCAGTGACCGGGCGGTTGCGTGGGCAGGTTCTTCATCCCCTGGCGCTCGGTCAGGCGGCGGCGCATGGCAGCCTCGGCGGCGTCGGCGGCGCGCTCCTCGCGGCCCCGGGCGTAAGCAGCCTCGTTGGCCTTCTCGATCCGCTGCTTCTCAGCGCGGTAGGCCGCTTCGCCGCGAAGCGGCTCGCTGCTCTCCTGGCTCATCCCTGGCTCCTGTCCTGTCGAAGGATCCGGCTCATCGAGACTACTCCTCAGGGTGCGCTCAGGAAAAACGGGTAGCCTCGTAGGAGAAGCGAGGTTCAGCCTGGCGACCTGACCCTTCCACGCGTTCCTAGCACGAGGAGTCGGGGATGACCCAGAGGCTGCGCGGTAGCACCGCGGCGACCGCCGCGGGAGCCCTCGCGGTCGCGGTCGTGCTGGCCTTCGTGCTCGCGGGGCACCGCGACGACTTCGCCCAGGCGCTGCGCCAGGCGCCGGTCTGGGTGCTGGTCGTCGTGACCGCGCTGCAGCTCATCGCGCTGCTCAGCCGCTGCGAGGCGTGGCGCACGTGCGTCGCCGCCGCGGGCGGCGTGATCTCCCGCCGCCGCCTGTTCCACGCGGGCGGCCTCGGCAACCTCGGCAGCCTCGTCAACGCGCAGGTCGGCGCCGCCACGCGCATCGCGGTGCTGCGGCGCTCGGGCCGCGACGAGGTCCCGCACGTCCCCGCGCTGATCGCCGCCGAGGTGCCGATCCTCGCGATCGAGGCGGCGCTCGCGGTGCTCGCCTCGTACACGCTCGTCGGGCCGCTGGGGCTGCCGTGGTGGGCGCCGCTGGCCGGCTTCGCGCTCGCGGTCGCCATCGTGTACGGCCTGCGCAAGCTCGCCGGCCGCGGCCACGGCGTGTGGGCGGGCCTGGCCGTGCTGCGCGACGCCGACGGCCGCGCGCGCGTGACCGCGTTCGTGCTGCTCGCGGTGTTCTGCCAGATCGCGCGCAACTGGCTCGTCCTGTGGGCGCTGGGCGTCGACGCCTCGATCCTCGACGCGACCGCCGTGCTGATCGCGATGGTCCTGCTGAGCCAGCTGCCGATCGGGCCGAGCGTCGGCGCGGCGGCCGTGGTGATGATCCTCGGCACGGGCGGCGTGGCGCTGACCGCGGCCGCTGGCGTGCTGCTGACGGCGACGGGGATCGCGGGCGCGCTGTGCTTCGCCCTCTGGGTCGGCATCGACGTGCTCGCACGGCCGCGCGAGCGCGCCCGGCGGCGCGCCCTCCGCGTCGCGACCGCGCCAACCACTGGGGTAGCGGAGGCACCTGTCCTAGCCTCGTAGGCATGCATGGCCTGCCGGACGAGTTCGCCCCCCGGCGCCTCGTCCGGCGTCTGGCCCTGATCGTCGCGCTGCTGGCGGTGCTCGTGCTCGCGGCGCTGCTGACGCCGGGGCTCGAGGAGGTGCAGAAGCGGCTCGGCGAGGCCGACCCCGCCTGGCTCGCGCTCGGGGTCGTGCTCGAGGCGCTCTCGTGCGTCTCCTACGTCCTGATGTTCCGCCCCGTCTTCTGCCCGCGGCTGTCGCGGCGGACGACGACCGAGATCGCGCTCGCCGAGCTGGCCGTCGGCTCGCTGATCCCGACGAGCGGGGCCAGCGGGCTCGCGTTCGGCGGCTGGATCCTGCACCGCGAAGGGATGCCCGACGAGCAGATCGCGCGCCGCTCGGTCGCGTTCCTGGAGATCAAGAGCTCGGTCAACTTCGTCGCCGTCGCGGTCATCGGCACGCTGATGGCGGTCGGGCTGCTCGGGCCGCACCAGTCGCTGTGGCTGACCGCGCTCCCGGCCGCGCTGTCGGCCGCGTTCATCGCCGCAGTGGCCACGCTCTCCCACCTCGGCCCGGGCGAGCATCCCGGGAAGGGCGCCTCGCGGCTGCGGCGCGCGGCCCACACCGTGCGCTCCGCGGTCGGCACCGGCACCCAGGAGGCCATCGAGCTCATCCGCCACCCCGACTGGCGGCTCGCGGTCGGCGCGATCGGCTACTGGGCGTTCGACAACGCGGTGTTGTGGGCGACGTTCAAGGCGTTCGGCGCCGAGGTCCCGCTGACCGTGATCGCGATGGGCTACCTGATCGGCCAGCTCGGCGGCGCGCTGCCGCTGCCCGGCGGCATCGGCGGGATCGACGGCGGGCTCGTCGGCTCGCTGGTCGTCTACGGCGCGAAAGCGGCGGACGCGGCGGCGGCCGTGCTCGCCTACCGGATCATCCTGTTCTGGCTGCCGCTGATCGCGGGCGGGATCGCGTTCGCGATGCTGCTGCGCGCGCTCGAGCGCGGCGACCGCGAAGAGCTCAGCCCCGAGCGCGCAGCGTCCCGGTCCTGACGTGAAGCGGATGGGGGCGGCTAGCTCCCTGGCCGCCCCCGCGCGCCGCTGCTATGACCTCTTTCGATGAGCGAGCGGCCGAGCTTCAGCGTCGAGTACCTCGAGCCGCCCGCGCCGATCGACGCCGAGCCGCTCCCGGAGGAGTTCTCCGCCCCGCGGCTCAAGCGCGCGCTGCTGATCCTCGGCGGCATCGTCGCCGTGATCGTCGCGGCGATCCTCCTCGCCCCCGGGCTCGACTCGCTGCGCGACCGCTTCAACGGCGCCCAGCCGGGCTGGCTCGCGTTCGCCGCGCTGCTGGAGATCCTCTCCTGCGTCTCATACGTGATGGTCTTCCGCGGCGTCTTCTGCGACCGCATGAGCTGGCGCACGAGCACGGAGATCGGGCTCGCCGAGCTGGCCGCCAACTCGCTCTTCTCGGTCGGCGGCGCCGGCGGCCTGGCGCTCGGCGCCTGGATCCTGCGCCGCGGTGGGCTCCCGCGTGACTACATCGCGCAGCGCACGGTCGCGTTCTTCCTCATCACGAGCCTCGCCAACGTGACCTTCCTCGCGATCGGCGGCATCGGGCTGGCCACCGGCATCCTGCACGGCGAGCACAACGTCCTGCTCGGGCTGCTGCCCGCGATCGCCGCCGTGCTGATCATCGTCCTCGCCCTCGGGGCCGGCCAGGCCGCCGGCGCGCTCCAGCGCCGCTCGATCCGCGCGAAGCTCGCGGCCGCCGCCGGAGCGGTCGGCGAGGGCGTCGGCGAGGCGATGCGGCTGCTGAAGACCGGCGACCCGATGATCTACCTCGGCGCCGCCGGCTACATGCTGTTCGACGTCGCGATGCTCGGTGTCTGCTTCACCGCCTTCGGCCACGACGTCCCGCCCGCCGGCGTGCTGCTCGTCGCCTACATCGTCGGCCAGCTCGGCGGCCTGATCCCGATCCCCGGCGGGATCGGCGGCGTCGACGGCGGGCTGATCGGCACGCTCGTGCTCTACGGCGTCGACCCGGGCGACGCGGCGGTCGCCGTGATCGCCTATCGCGGGCTGCTGCTGACGATCCCGGCGCTGCTCGGCCTGCCCGCGCTCGCCGTGCTGCGCAAGCGGCTCCAGAGCGAGGCGCACGACATCGCCGCCTGCGCTCCCGGTGAGACCGTCGAGGTGCTGGGCCGCGGCAAGGTGCGGCACGGCGTGCCGGTCACGACGAGCGCAGAATGAACATCAGCTCGTCCTCGTAGCAGAAGCTCCAGTCCTCGTTGGGCTCCGCGGAGCGGATGATCGGATGGCCGCTCTGGCCGTTGTGGAGGGTCGCGTGGCGCCCGGGCGAGTTGTCGCAGCAGCCGATGTGGCCGCAGGTCTGGCACATGCGGAGGTGCACCCACTTGGTGCCCTCGACGAGGCATTCCTCGCAGCCGGCGATCGTCTCGGGGACCTCCAGGATCTCGACTTGGTCGAGGTGGGTGCAGCGGGACATGTTCAGCGTCTCCCTGGTCGCCAGCAAGCCATAGCGCGGTCCGCCTGCTCGGCATCGAGCGGGCCGACGGGCAGCGGCGACGCGCCGGCGGCGCGCAGCCCGTCGAGCAGCAGGCCGAGCGAGCGGCGCCACAGCTCCGGCTCGACCTCGTAGGTGAAGTCGGCGACCGCGCCGGTCATCAGGCTCACGAGCAGGACGTCGTCCTCGACGACGTCGGCGCGGAGCTCGCCGGCGTCGCGCGCGCGGCGGACCAGCTCGGCGACCAGCGGGCGGATGGTGGCGCGGAACAGGAGCATCCGCTCGCGGCCCTCGGTGCTCTGCATCAGCAGGTCCTTGAAGCCGCGGTCGGCCGCCTGCATCTCCATCGAGCGCTCGAGGAAGGAGCGCAGCCCGTGCCATGGGTCGTCGTCGGCGAGCGACTCGTCGATCAGGTCCATGAACTCGTCGAGGCGCTCCTCGAACAGCGCGGCGATCAGGTCGTCGCGGTTGCGGAAGCGGCGGTAGGCGGTGCCCACCCCGACGCCCGCCCGGCGAGCGACCTCGTCCATCGTCGCGTCCAGCCCGCGCGCGGCGAAGACCTCCTTCGCCGCGACCAGCAGCCGGGCGCGGTTACGCGCGGCGTCGGCGCGGAGGGGGCGCTGGACGATGGCCATGAAGAACATGGTACCGACTAAGCGGAGGTACGACCTCCACTTCTCGCTACACTGGCGCGCGATGGCTTCCTCACCCACTCCCTCACCCACGTCCGCCGCAACCAACGACGACAAGCTCGACCGCGGCGTCCTCCTCATCGCTTCCGTGGTCGTGCTCGGCGCGATCATGTCGATCCTCGACGTCACCGTCGTCAACGTCGCCATCCAGACGCTGGCGAAGGAGTTCGACGCGCCGCTGTCGACCATCCAGTGGGTCGCGACCGGCTACACGCTGGCGCTCGCCACGGTCATCCCGCTCACAGGCTGGGCCGCCGACCGCTTCGGCACCAAGCGCCTGTACATGACGTCGATCTTCCTGTTCGTGATCGGCTCGATGCTGTCCGGACTGGCCTGGAGCTCCGAGTCGCTGATCTTCTTCCGCGTCCTGCAGGGCTTCGGCGGCGGCATGATCATGCCGCTGGGCATGACGATCCTGACCCGCGCCGCGGGCCCGCAGCGGGTGGGCCGCGTGATGGCGATCATCGGCGTCCCGATGCTGCTGGGGCCGATCATCGGCCCGATCCTCGGCGGCTACCTGGTCGATGCCGCCTCGTGGCGCTGGATCTTCTTCATCAACCTGCCGATCGGCATCGCCGCGCTGATCGCCTCGCAGCGGATCCTCGCCCGCGACGTGCCGCAGCCGGCTCACCGCCTCGACTGGCAGGGGCTCGCGCTGCTCTCCCCCGGCCTCGCGCTGTTCATCTACGGCCTCGCCCAGACGAGCGGCGCCGGCGGCTTCGGCCGCTGGCAGGTCATCGTGCCGGGCCTGATCGGGATCGCCATGGTGACCGGCTTCGTGTTCCACGGCCTGCGCACGTCCGACGCGCTGATCGATCTGCGGCTGTTCACCAACCGCGTGTTCGCCGCCAGCTCGGTGACGCTGGTCCTCGTGATCATCTCGGTCTTCGGCGGCATGCTGCTGCTGCCGCTCTACCTGCAGGTCGTCCGCGGCGAGAGCGCCATGGACACCGGCCTGCTGCTGGCGCCGCAGGGCGTAGGCGCGATGATCGCGATGCCGATCGCCGGGCGCCTGACCGACAAGACCGGCGTCGGGCGGATCGTGCCCTTCGGCCTGGTCGTCGTCGGGCTGTCCTTCCTCGCGCTCACGCAGCTTGCGGCCGACACGTCCTACTGGGTGTTCGGCGCCGCGCTGTTCGTGATGGGCGTCGGGATGGGCTTCACGATGATGCCGACGTTCTCCGGCGCGATGCAGACGCTCCGCCGCGCGGCGATCGCCCGCGCCAGCACGACGCTCAACATCGAGCAGCAGGTCGGCGCCTCGATCGGCACCGCCGTGCTCTCGGTGCTGCTGACCCACGAGATCGTCAGCCACGTGGGCGGCGGTGGTGGCGGCGGGATCGGCAGGACCCTCCCGCCGGCCGTCCGCGAGCGGGTCGCTCCCGATCTGGCCGCCGCCTTCGGCGCGACGTTCTGGTACGCGCTGGCGCTGATCGTCGTCGCGTTCGTGGTGGCGATCGTGCTGCTGCCGAAGCAGAAGCCGGAGCCGATCGACGACCCGGACGCGCCGGAGGCGGCCGAGGCCGCGCCGGTGCTGGTCGCGCACTAACTAGCGACGGAGGTACGTCAGCACGGCGAGGATGCGCCTGTGGTCATCCTCGCCGGGCGGCAACTCGAGCTTGGCGAAGATCGACGTGACGTGCTTCGTCACAGCGCGCTGGCTGACCTCGAGCCGGTCGGCGATCGCCTTGTTCGTGCGCCCTTCGGCCACGAGCTCGAGCACCTGGCGCTCGCGGTCGGTGAGGGTGCTCAGCGGGCCCTCACCGCGCGGGTCGGCGAGCAGGCGCGCGACCACCTGCGGGTCGAGCGCCGAGCCGCCGGCGGCGACGCGGCGCAGCGTGCCGGCGAAGTCGTCGAGGTCGGTGACGCGCTCCTTGAGCAGGTAGCCGAGACCCTCCGGGCTCTCGACCAGCGCGCGCATCGCGATCCCGACCTCGACGTGCTGGGAGAGGATCAGGATCCCCATCCCGGGGTGGCGAGCGCGGATCTCGCGCGCGGCGGCCAGCCCCTCCTCGGTGTGCGTCGGCGGCATCCGCACGTCGACGATCGCGACGTCCGGCTCGTGCTCGTCGACGAGGCGCTGGAGCTGCTCGCCGTCGTCGGCCTCGGCCACCACCTCGACGCCCGCGCGCCGCAGCAGCGAGGCGATCCCCTCGCGCACGAGCAGGCTGTCGTCCGCGATCACGACCCGCACGGCAGCTCCGCCCGCACCACGGTCCCCGCCCCTGGCGGGCTGACGACCCGCAGCCGGCCGTCGAGCGCCTCGACGCGGTCGGCGAGCCCGCGCAGGCCCGAGCCACGCGCGGCGTCGGCGCCGCCGATCCCGTCGTCGGCGATCTCGACCACCAGCGCGCCGTCGCCGTGCGCCACACGCACGCTCGCGCGGTTGGCCCGCGCGTACTTGCCGACGTTCGCGAGCGCCTCCGACGTGACGAAGTAGGCGGCCAGCTCGATCGGCTCGGGCAGCCTGCCCTCCGCGTCGTAGGCGACATCGGTCGGCACCGTCGCCTGGCCGGCCAGCGAGTGCAGCGCCGGCTCGAGGCCGTGGTCGAGCACCGCCGGGTGGATCCCGCGCGCGAGCTCGCGGAGCTCCTCGAGCGACAGCGCGAGCTCGCGGCTCGCCGTGTCGACGAGCGCCTGGGCCGCGGCCGGGTCGGTGTGGATCTCGTGCTGCACGAGCCGCAGCTGCATGGCCAGCGCGACGAGCCGCTGCTGCGCGCCGTCGTGCAGGTTGCGCTCGAGCCGCCGCCGCTCCTCGTCGCCGGCCGTGACGATCCGCTCCAGCCGCGCGCGCGACTCCAGCGCGATCGCCGCCGCCGAGACGACCGCCTCGATCAGCTCGGGGTCGTCGTCGAGCGAGGCGTCGTAGACGAGCGTCGCCGCCTCGTTGATCACCGCGGCGCCCCGCCCGTCCTCCGGGTACGGGTGCCCGCGCACGATCTCGGCGGTCGGGTCTCCGAGCACCTGGGCGAGCGCGGGCTGGAGCTCCTCGCTGCGCATCGTGGGCAGGCGCCGGAAGAGGTCGGCCAGGCCGCCGCGCGCCAGCCGCGAGCGCAGCAACCCGATCAGGAAGCCCGCCGGGACGGCCAGCAGCGAGAGCACGGCGACCCAGCGGAACCAGATCGGCGGCTCGCCGCCCTGGGCGACCGCGAACAGGAGCAGCGCGCCGATGCCCGCGACGCTCGGCAGCAGCGCGCGCCGCCGCGGCCCGCTGGCGCGGGCGTACCGCAGACCGATCACGACCGCGGTGCCCAGGCAGCCGACGGCGACCGTCAGCGCTTCGAGCTGGGCGAGCGCCCCGTCGTCGGCGCCGCCGGTCGCGAGGCGCAGGGCTTCGATGACGAACTCGAGCACGAACAGCCCGACCAGCGTCTTGTCCACCCGCGAGGTCAGGCGCCCGCCGCTGAGCATCGTCAGCAGCAGCCAGATGATCGTGATGCTCCACACGTCCTCGGTGAGGTCGCCGAGCCGGCCGAACCCGTCGAGCAGCGGCTCGCAGAAGAGCAGGAAGCCGGTCGTCGTCATCAGCAGCCCGCTGTAGCTGTCCGGCCGCCGTCGCCAGGCGATCAGCCCGCACGCCACGTACGCGGTGCCGACGAGCCGGAACAGGATCCGGTAGCCCGCGGGCGTCTCGTCGGCGGTGAGCGTCTGGACGACGACGATCGTCACCGCCGCCAGCAGCGCGGCCCACAGGCCGACCCACAGGCCGTGGCTGAGCTCGGGTGTCGAGAAGCGCCGCCACGCCATCCGGCGATCGTCGGAATGGCTCACGCCGAGGACCGTCACGAGACGAGTCTGTACCGATCACGGTGTGCGGTCAACCGCACCAACGGGAGGTCACGGGAGGTCCCCCGAGACGCAGGGTGGCCCTGCCGAAAGCCCATCCGGAAATCGGGACAGTGGCTCCCGTGTTCCTCACCCCCCGAGAAGGAGTTGCAATGAGTACCAAGCCCAAGGGCCTGGCGGCCCGGGCCGGGCGCTGGAGCGCCCAGCACCGGAAGACCGCCATCTTCGGCTGGCTTGCCTTCGTGATCGTCGCGTTCATGATCGGCAACCAGCTCGGCACGAAGAAGGTCGAGCAGACCCTGCCCGGCGAGTCCGGCCGCGCGCAGAAGATCCAGGAGGACAACTTCCCGCACGCCAAGAAGACCGCCTCCGAGGAGACCATCCTCATCCAGAGCAAGTCGCTCAAGACCTCTGATCCTGAGTACAAGGCCGTCGTCGCGGACGTCCAGAAGCAGATCGGCGCCGAGGCGCACGTACGCAAGATCAAGTCGCCCTACGCCAAGGGCTACAAGGACTTCCTGATCTCGCCCGACCGGCACAGCGCGAAGGTCATGTTCGAGATCCCGGGCAAGCTCATCGTGACCAAGGAGCGGGTCAAGCCCGTCCTGGCCGCCACGAAGAGCCTGCAGAAGGCCCACCCCGAGTTCAGCATCTCCCAGTTCGGCGATGCCAGCATCGAGAACGAGCTCGGCGGCGTCTTCGAGAAGGACATGCAGAAGGCGGAGACGCTGTCGCTGCCGATCACGCTCGGCATCCTGCTGCTCGCCTTCGGCGCGCTCGTCGCCGCCGGCCTGCCGCTGCTGCTCGGCCTCACCGCCGTCGCCGGCGCGATGGGCCTCGTGGCTGTCGTGAGCCAGCTCGTCCCGGTCAGCGACTCGACCGCCAACGTCGTCCTGCTCGTCGGTCTTGCCGTCGGCGTGGACTACTCGCTGTTCTACATCCGGCGCGAGCGTGAAGAGCGCAAGGCCGGGCGGAGCAAGGAAGCCGCGCTGAACGCCGCAGCCGCCACGTCGGGCCGCACCGTGCTCATCTCGGGCGTGACGGTGATGGCCGCCATGGCCGGCCTCTACTTCGCCGGTGATGCGGAGTTCGCCGGGCTCGCCACGGGTTCGATCATCGTCGTCGCCATGGCGATGCTCGGGTCGATCACCGTGCTGCCCGCCATGCTCTCCAAGGTCGGCGACGGCGTCGACCGCGGCCGGATCCCGTTCCTCGGCAAGCGCATGCAGCGCCGCACGGAGTCCCGCGTGTGGTCCGCCATCCTGCGCCCCGTGATGCGGCGCCCGCTGGTCGCCGCCGTGCTCGCCACCGGCCTCCTGGTCGCGCTGGCGATCCCGGCGCTCGGCATGCACACCGCGTCGTCGGGCATCGAGCAGCTGCCCCAGACGCCGATCATGAAGACGCTGTCGAAGATGCAGCAGGCGTTCCCCGGTGGCGAGGCCCCCGAGCAGGTCGTCATCGCGGCCAAGGACGTGACCACGCCCGAGGTCAAGGGCGCGATCGCGGACCTGAAGGCCCGCGCGGCCCACACGGACGGCATCAACGACGGCATCAGCGTCGAGTACAGCCAGAACCACCGCGTCGCCGTGGTCGAGCTGCCGATCGAGGGCAAGGGCAACGACGCGAAGTCGTACGCCGCGCTCGAGAACATCCGCGAGGACCTCGTCCCCGCGACCGTCGGCAAGCTCAAGGACGCCGAGGTCGTGGTCGGCGGCAACGCCGCGCAGTCGAAGGACTACAACGACCTCGTGAAGGGCTCCGCCCCGATCGTGTTCGCGTTCGTCCTCACGCTCGCCTTCCTGCTGCTCATGGTCACGTTCCGCTCGATCGTCGTCCCGATCAAGGCGATCGTCCTGAACCTGCTCTCCGTGGGCGCGTCCTACGGCGTGCTGACGCTCGTGTTCCAGCACGGCTGGCTGCACAAGCAGCTCGGCTTCGAGACCCCCGGGTTCGTTGTCGCCTGGCTCCCGCTGTTCCTGTTCGTGATCCTGTTCGGGCTGTCGATGGACTACCACGTCTACATCCTCAGCCGGGTCCGCGAGGCCTACGACAAGGGCATGAAGACGGAGGACGCGGTGGAGTACGGCATCAAGCAGACGGCCGGCGTCGTGACCAGCGCCGCGTTCGTGATGGTCGGCGTGTTCGCCATCTTCGGGACGCTGTCGATCATCGACTTCAAGATGCTCGGCATCGGCCTGGCCGTGGCGATCTTCATCGACGCCACGCTCGTCCGCGCGGTGCTCCTGCCCGCGACCATGAAGCTCCTCGGCGACCGCAACTGGTACCTGCCGAGCAAGCTCGGCTGGCTGCCGAAGCTGGAGCACGAGGGCGAGGTGGTTCCCGCCACCGGGTAGTCCCCCTTCCTATCCACCCACGATCACAGCGGCCCGCCCTCGGCGGGCCGCTGTGCGTTCATGCGAGCCCGTTCGACCGCAGCTCCGCCAGCGCCGTGTCGGTCTTGCCGAGCGCCGGGAGGCCCAGCGCCTGCAGCACCTGCGGCGTCTTCAGGAACTGGATCTGGTCGTACTGCACGACCTGCACGCGATTGCCGAACGGATCGTGGAAGTCGAGGCGGGGGCCCGGCAATACCTCGACGCCCTCGGCGGCGAGCACGCGCCGCGCGCGCTCCTTGTCGTCGACGACGAGCCCGAAGTGCCGATCCTCGCCGGCGCCGGGCGGGAACAGCGCGATGAACTGATCGCCCAGGTCGAGGAACGCGCCGCCGTACGCGCGCTCCACGCCCCGGAGGTCGAACAGCCGGCCGTAGAACGCGACCGCGCGGTCGACATCGTCGACCTCGAGCGCGACGTGGTTGATGCCCACCGGGCGCGGGCGGTCCCCATTCGTAGTCATGGCGCAACGGTAGGCGTGGCCCGGTCGGAGTTCCCAGGCGCAATTGGACCTAGGACCGAAGACGCAACCGGTAGCGTTCGCCCATGACCCAGCGCAGGCTGGACGTCCTGACGGAGGTGCTCGAGGCCTTCAACCGCCACGACCTCGACGCGATCATGGCCCACTTCGCCGAGGACTGCGTGCTCGAGACCCCGCGCGGCCCCGACCCATGGGGCCGGCGGTTCGTCGGCAAGAGCGAGGTGCGCCGAGGGCTGGCCGCGCGCTTCGAGGGCATCCCGGACGTCCACTACGAAGGCAGCGGCCACTTCGTCTCCGGCGACCGCGGGCTGTCGGAATGGACGATCACCGGTACGACCGTCGACGGCGAGCGGCTCGAGGTGCGGGGCTGCGATCTGTGGACGTTCGGAGACGACGACACGATCACCCGGAAGGACTCGTTCTGGAAGATCCGCGAGGCGTGACGGCGGGCCTCCGGCTTTCCGAACCTCCGAACTGCGGCTGACCCGCTTCGCCGGGCGCTGCCGGCGCGGCACCTTCCGCGCATGCCCGCCGTCCGCGACCGATCGCCGGCCTGGGCAGGCTACGCCGCGTTCGCATGGGCGGCGGCGTATGCGATCGGCGTGCGCGGCTATCAGGGCCTCGGCGGGACGGTCGGCATCGCGGGGACGTTCGAGGACCCGGAGGGCATGCGGCGCGCCAGCCTCGCCGCGGGCGCCGGCATCCTGCTCGTCGGCATCGGCGCGCTCGCGACGGTCCGCCCGTGGGGCCTGCGGCTCCCGCGCTGGCTCGTGATCGTGCCCGCGCTCACCGGCTCGGCGTACGCGGCAGCACACGCGCTGACGGCCTACGTGACGAAGCCGCTCGACGCGCTCGGCGTCGTCGAGCTGCAGTTCCGCGGCTGGGAGCGGCGCGACCAGACCGCGCAGTTCCTGTGGGACCTCCTGTTCTACGAGCCGTGGTTCCTGGGGCTCGGCGTGCTGGTGAGCCTCGCCGCGCTGCACCACTATCGGCGCACGGGCGGCTCGGCCGGCGGCGGGCGGCTGCTCATGCTCATGACCGCCGCCGCGACCGTCGCCATCACGGCCTTCGCGTGCGCGCTGGTGGTCAGCCGGAGTCCGTGAGCACCGCGAGGTTCTCGCGCAGGTGCTCGATCGAGAGCGTGCCCGGGATCGGCAGGATGACCGGCGAGCGCCGCAGCAGCCAGGCGAGCTTCTCGGCGTTCGAGCCGGGGCCCTCCAGCGGGTAGTACGGCACGAACGCGATCCCCTCGCGCTCGCAGTGGTCCACGACGTCGTCGTGGGACCGGTCGGCGAGGTTGTACTCGTTCTGGACCGCGGCGATCGGCACGACGCGGCAGGCCCGCTCGATCTGCTCGACGCTCACCGCGGAGACGCCGACGTGGCGGATCGCCCCGCGGTCGACGTGCTCCTTGATCGCGCCGAGGCTCTCCTCCAGCGGCGTCTCGGGGTCGACGCGGTGCAGGTAGTAGAGGTCGATCGCCTCGGTGCGCAGCGAGCGCAGGCTCTGCTCGATCTCGGCGTGCAGCACCTCCGGCCGGGCGCCGCGGAAGCCGCCCTTGGTCGCGACGAGCACCTCCTCGCCGACTCCCTCGAGCGCCTCGCCGATCGTGCGCTCGCTCTCGCCGCCGGTGTAGAGGTGCGCGGTGTCGATGTGGCGCACACCGGCCGCCACCGCCTCACGAACGAAGCCGACGTGCTCGGTGCGGAGGCGGTTCGTGCCCAGGCCGATCCGGGGCACGTCGACGCCGGCGAGCCGGAACGTGGTCATGCGAACGCCACCGACTTCACCGTGACGTCGGCGTCCGCCGGCAGCGCCGAGCTCCACGACCACTCGCCGGGCGTGGAGCGCAGCAGCCGCCCGCGCGAGCAGATCGCCCACACCTCGCCGTCCGGGGCATCGACGAACAGTTCGACCATGTCGGGCATCGGCACGTCGATGCCGTCGCCGGCCGGCTCCCAGCTGTCGCCGCCGTCGGCGGAGACGACGATGCGCCCCTCGGCGCCGACGCGCGGCGCTGGTCCCGCGACCAGCAGGTCCGGCCGCGCGGCCGGGACGAGCGACGCGCGTGTGTAGTCGGTCTCGACCTTCTCCCACGTCCGGCCGCCGTCGCGCGAGCGGGCGATGCCGCCGTGCTCGCCGTCCCGGTGCAGCAGCGACGCGGTGCCGAGCGAGACGTAGAGCAGGTCGGGGTCGTCCGGGTGGGCGGTGACGTGGTGGATGTCCTCGTCGCCGGCCACGGGCTCGCAGACCCAGCTGCGGCCGCCGTCGTCGCTGCGCAGCAGGCCCGCCACCTCGGCCGCGACGAGCAGGCGATCGCCGTGAACGTTCGCGTTGCGCGCCGCTCCGGCGCGCGGCGAGTAGGGCAGGTACCAGTCCTCGTGGCCGGGGATCCGCGCGATCGCCTCGTACTCGTCCCAGCTCTGGCCGCCGTCCGGGCTGCGATACAGCCGCGCCGGCTCGGTGCCCGCGATCTCGTCGGTCACGAAGCGGAACGTCGAGGCGGTGAGCCCCGCCGTGACCGGCTCCCAGCTCCGGCCCTCGTCGGCGCTGCGGAAGAGCCCGTCGCCGTACGTCCCGGCCAGCAGCCCGTCCGCGCCGGCGTGCAGCGCGCTCACCTCGCGCCCCTCCAGGCCGAGCCGCTCCAGCGTCCCGTCACGGAGCGCGAACACGCCGTCGGTGGTGCCGATGAACGCGCCGCTCACGCCCCCACCGTCCTCGCGCTGCGGCCGCGCTCCAGGCCCCAGGTCACGATCCGCTCGGGGTGGATCCGGATCAGCGGGGTGGGCAGCGCGATCGCCTCGCCGCGCCCGCGGATCTCGATCCCGCGAGGGGTCCACGGGTCCGTGCTCGCGAGGTCGTCGATCACGATCGCGGCCCGCGCGGTCAGGGCGACATCGCGGAACTTCTTGGTCCGCTCGAGCTCGTGGCCGCCGACGTCGATCGTGTCCCGCACCGCGTTGTAGATATACGACACCGGGACCACATGCGGCGTGCCGTCCGCCCCGACCGTCGCGAGCCGCCCGAGCTGCTTCCCGCCGGCGAGATAGCGGATCTCGGCCTCGCGGAACACGCCGGTCGTCATGCGGCGGGCGGGCGCGGGTACGGCCGCAGCTCGTCGCCGCTCTGCCCGACGGTGGTCACGTACGCCTGCGCCGTCATCGGCCGATAGAGCTGGACGTAGACGATCCACGGCTCGTCGCGGTCCTCGGCGAACGGCTCGGCGACCGAGACGGTGATGCCGCGCTCGGCGTGGACGTGCTCCTGCACCACCGCGCCGACCTCGAAGTGGTTGGAGCGCAGCACCGTCTCCGGCTCGCCGAGGCCCTCGAGCACGGCGGCGTGGTCGAGCGACTCCGGCGGCCGGAACTCGAGCGACGTGACCTCGGTCTCGGCGACCCGCAGCCACGCGTCGACACCCTCGCCGTGCAGCACCGTGAACGCGCTCCCGGCCCGCGCATGCGGCGCCGGGTCGGGCGTCCAGTGCACGCCGAGCTCCGCCTCCAGCGCCAGCGGCTCGAGGTCCCCGCTCAGCCCGCTCCAGCCGGCGAGGTCGCCGGAGATCGCCTGCGCGAGCGAGCTCATGGGCGCCGCGGGATCATCAGCCGGCGCCCGGCCGCCAGCGCCGTCGAGTCCGGTGCCGCCGCCGGGAAGCCGTTGGCGGCGGCGAGCGCCGCCACGGTCACGCCGTTCTGGCGCGCGACGGTGCCGAGCGTATCGCCCTGGATCGCCCGCACGTAGCGGATGCCGAGCGCGGCGATGCGCGACCCGGTCGGGGGGTCGGCACCGCCCGGCATGTCGCGCGGGTTCTCGCGCCGCAGCGAGCGCTCCGGGACGCCGGTGCGGCCCGAGATCGACGCGACCGTGTCCCCCGCCTGCGACGTGTAGATCTGCTCGTCCGTGGCGTCGCTGGTCTGCCACTCCGCCAGCCCGGCGAGCGAGGTCGTCGCCCCCGTGCCCGCGCCGATGCCGAGCAGCTCGGTGTGGCCGAGGAAGAACGCGGCCTTGCAGTTGTCCATCCCGACGTGGCGCCGGATCTGGCGGGCCTGCGCGATCTCGGTGTAGTCCGGGTGGTAGACGATCTTCGACGCATCGTAGGGGTAGGTCGCGCCCTCGACGCGCCGCCGCAGCGCCGCTCCCGCGCGCGTGCCCAGCCGCGCGCGCAGGCCGGCCGCTCCGTCCCAGAGGTCGTGGCGCATCAGGTCGGCGAAGCCCTCGGTCATGTACTTCTGGGCGCTGCCGCCGATCGCCTGCGCGGTGCGCTCGAAGTTCGGGTGCGCGACCTTGTGCATCATCTCGTGGATCAGCGTCGTGAACAGGTCCCACCGGATCGTGCGCGTGTCGGCGGCCGGATCGGCGAACGGCTGGATGAAGACGGTCCCCGTGCCCGCCTCGGCCGGCCAGGAGTGAATCGCGTCGTCGATGTCGCTGCGGTTGGCCGCGTCGAGCGCGTAGAGCTGGAGCACGCGGTTGAACTCGGCGCCGTCGCGATCCTCGAGCACGTGGTGCGTGTCCAGCACCTGCTGCCCGACGCCGTCGAGCGTCATCCAGTAGGAGGTCCATCCCATGCGCTGGGCGTTGTCGAGCGCGCGCCCCGACTGGTCGCCGAGCACGCTCGCGAGGCGGAAGGCGCCGGGGTGGTAGAGGTCCGCCGCCTGCCGCGTCGCGCCCTGGATCCACGAGTCGAAGTGCTGCTCGACCACCTCCTGCGCGGCGAGGGCGATGTCGTTGGCCTGCGCCATCGGGAACACCGGCGGCCCGGCCGCCCGGCGCGTGCGGAGGACGTTGGCCCATCCCTGCACGTTGGTGCGCAGCGCGGCGAGCATCGCGACCTCGAACGCACCACCGGGGCCGCCTCCGGTCATCGCGGGTGGGCCGACGACGGTGACGGTCGGCGCCGCGCTGCTGCTCGACGGCGCCGTGACGACGACGCGCGAGCCGGGGTGGAGCACCGCCTCGACGTCGGCGTGCTGGCGCTGCGTCGGCGTGTGGGTGCCGGCCAGCAGGTCCTGCCGGGCCAGCAGCGCGCGTGCGAGGCCGCGGTTGGAGACCGCCGGCTTGCCGCCGGCGAGCTGATGCACCCACGCGTTGGCCACCGCGCCGCGAGCGGCTTCCGGCCGCTTCTCCTCCGGCGCCGCGCCGGGGACGGATCGGGTCTGGCGGGCGGGCTCCGGCATCCGGGCCAAGCCTACGCCCGAATGGCGACCCAAACAGGCATTGCGACTCGCGCGAGGATCGAGGACCATGGCGAAGACGCCTGATGAGGTCATCGCTCCCCACGCTCGAAGACCCGGCGGTCCAGGAGGCCATCGCGCCGCCGAAGCGACGCCGCGCCGCCCGTACGGCGGAGCGGCTCGATGCCGACACCGTCCTCGACCTCCAGCAGACCGCCGGCAACCGCGCCGTCAACTCGCTGGTGCAGGAGCGCGACGGCGACTTCAAGACGAAGATCGAGGCGATCAAGGGCGGCCTCACCGGGCTCGAGCTGGACATCTCCTTCAACGTGTCCGGGAAGAAGGCGGCGGGCATCCAGGCCGTGCAGGCGTGGTGGGGCAGCGGCAGCACGCTCGGCAAGAAGGTCGGCAAGACCGGCATCGAGATCAACAAGAAGGCGTACGAGGCGTTCATCGACGGCGGCCAGTTCTCACCCTGGGTCACGCTCAGCGGCGAGAAGCCGGCGCACCCGAGCCAGCCGTACTACCTGACCGCCGACGAGGTGAAGTCGCAGGTGAAGTGGGACGGCGAGAAGGGCTCGATCCGGATCTACGACCTGCCGTCCGCGTCCGCCCTGTTCGAGGAGATGTTCTTCGAGACCGCGATCGTCGCCGTCGACGTCGACGGCAAGGGCACGGACGAGATCCTGCAGGTCTTCACCTGGGGCTCGAGCAAGCAGGGGACGAAGCAGCTGCACGACAAGGGCGACAAGATCGACACGAAGGACTCGCACATCGTGTCGTCGTCGACGCCGTCCGCCACCTTCAAGCAGATCCTCAAGAACGACTACCCGGGCTACAAGTACATATGAGCGACGGCGTCCCCATCACGCTGGCCGAGTTCGACTCCCAGCTCGACCGCTACCTCGCGGCGCTCGACGACCCCGACGCCCAGCTCTCCGGCGACGACTACGTCGCGATCACGCGGCTGTGGAACACGATCCAGCATGGCCCGCCGCCCGGGGACGAGGAGAAGATGGCGGCCTTCCAGGCGCGCGTCTTCCCGGCTGAGGTGCAGACGGTCACGCAGGCGCTGGGGCTGGAGCTCAGCAAGGGGATGGCGCTCTACTCGGCGGACCGCGACCTCTATCTCGGCGGCGCACCGCACGCCAACAGCATGTACGACGTCCAGCGCTAGCCCGCCGACGAGCGGACCTGGGCGGCGAGCGCGGCGCCGGTGACCAAGATCAGCGCCGGGATGATGCAGAGGCCGGCGCGCAGGCCGGCGCCCTGCGCGATCGCGCCCACGAGCAGCGGGCCGCTGATCTGCCCGAGCGCGGCGATCGAGAGCACCTGCCCGATCGCACCGTCGGCGTTGCGCGAGCTCGCGCCGACGTGCAGCGACGAAGCGAGCGGGAACATGGCGCCGACGCCCATGCCGGCGACGGCGATGCCCGCGGCCGCGACCGCGGCGCTGCCCGCCGCGAGCAGGAGCGCGACGCCGGCCAGCGCGACGGCCAGCGCGGCCGCCAGCAGACGCTCGGTGCTGACCCTGCGCGCGAAGTGGCTGGCGAGCAGGCGGCCGACGAGGTTGGCGGCGTACAGGCCGCTGACCATGACGACGGCCGTCCCCCGGCCGAGGCCGACCGTGTCGTCGAGGTAGCTGGCCAGCCAGAACGTGAGCGAGAACTCGAGCGCCACGATCGCCAGCACGATCACCAGCGTGGGCATGAGCACGAAGCGCCGCCAGGGCGCGCCGTCGGCGCGCGGCCGGGTCGTGGGCGGCGGAATGCGCACGGTGCCCATCGCCGCCGCCGCGGCGACCACGAGCAGGCCGCCCGCCACGAACGAGAAGCGCCACGTCAGCGCCGTCGCCGCCAGCGCCCCGACGAGCAGCGGCGTGACGATCCCGCCGAGGCTGACCGACACCTCGCCCTCGGTCATCGCCACCGTCCGCCGCTCCCCGTGCGCGTCGGCCAGCGCGGCCCACATCCGCACCAGCGCCGAGGTGCCGAACAGGCTGACCAGGAACGCCGAGAAGACGGTCACCTCGACGCTGCCGCCGTAGCCGATGCCGAGCGCGGCGATCGCCGCGAGCACCAGGCCGACGCGGATCGTCGTGCCGCGGCCGAACCAGCCCTCGGTCCGGACGGCGATCAGCCCCGCGAGGCCGCCGCCGATCGCGAACGCGACCTGGTGGAACGCGCTCACCAGGTAGGAGATGTGCTCCGTGGCGCGGAGGTAGGGCAGCGCGGGACCCAGCACGGCGTTGAGGAACCCGAAGGCCAGCAGGCCGGAGTACACGGCCCACGTCATCGCGTCGCGGCGATACGGCGGCGGCGCGGCGGTCTGCTCGCGGGTGGCGGTCAGGGCCATCGAGCCAGCGTACGAAGCTAGAGTCGGCCGATGACACGACAGGCGGTATCCACCGACCAGGCACCCGCCGCGCTCGGCCCGTACAGCCAGGCGATCGTCGCGGGCGGCCTCATCTTCTGCTCGGGCATGGCGGGGATCGATCCCGCGACGGGGACGATCCCCGAGGGCATCGAGGCGCAGACGGAGCAGGCGCTGGTCAACCTCGCCGCCGTGCTCGCCGAGGCCGGCGCGTCGATGGACGACATCGTCAAGACGACGATCTTCTACGACGACGTGGAGGACTTCGGGCGGCTCAACGAGGTGTACGCGCGGCACATGCCCGACCCGCCGCCGGCGCGCTCGGCCCCCGCCCACATCCGGCTCCCGCGCGGGCTGCTCGTCTCGATCGAGGCGATCGCGCTACAGCGGTAGTCAGGCGAGGCGAGCGCGCAGCGCGTCGCGCCGGCTCTCCTCGGCGAGATCGGTGCGGCCCGCCTCGGCGAGCGCCCGCAGGATCTCGGCGGCTGGGATCGGGTGCCCGCCCTCGCGCCCGCCGAGGCCCCACAGCCCCATCAGCTCGCCGTCGCTCCCCTCGAGCGGGATGGAGACCCACCACGTGAGCCCGAGCTTCTCGCCGCTGCCTCCGGGCGAGCGGGGGACGGTCGGATCGTGGATCACGAGCTGGGGGCCGCCCTCGCGCAGCGCGCCCCAGGTGGCCGTCCCGGGCTTGGCCGGCGGCAGGGCCTGGCGCAGCCACTCGGTGAGCGGCGCGTCGCCGGCCACCTCGGCCGTCACGCGGCGCAGGACGCCGCCGCGGACGACGTCCAGGCACGAGGCATCGGCCAGGTGCTCGAGCGCGAGCGCGCACAGCGGCTCGAGCCCGGACAGCTCCGCGGAGCGCTCCTCGCCGGCGAAGGACAGCGTGACGACCGCGCCGCGGCCGCCGGAGCCGGGCGCGATCTCGAGCGTGTCCGCCAGCCCGCCGACGAGCGCCAGGCCGTGCCCGACACCGGGCGAGTCGTCGCGCGGTACGACGCCGACGCCGACGCCGTCGTCGGCGACCTCCATGGTGATCCGCCCGCCGTCGCACTGACAGCGCACGCTCACCCGCCCCGGCTCGCGGCCGACGTACGCGTGGAGGACCACGTTGGTGACCAACTCGGACACCGCGAGCTCGGCCGCATAGGCCATGGTCTCGGGCGCTCCCGCCGCGGCGGCGAAGGAGGCCACGTGATGGCGCATCGCGGCGACGCTGGGCGGCACGGCAGGCAGCTCCCAGGCTGCATCCGATCCGATCGCGGCGCGCACGGTGCGTGACGCTAGCGAGCTGACGCGATGGCTAGGGTTCCGCGGGTGAGGAAGCTGGTCGTCGCAGCGCTCGCGGGGAGCGTGGCCGTGCTGGCGGCGTGCAGCAGCGCGCCGGCGCGCGCCGGGGTCAAGGTCGTGCGCTACGACGTGCGCTCCCGCTTCGTCCACCGCACCCTGGCGCAGACCGCAGTGCTCCCGCCCGGCGGCGGCGAGCGGCGGCCCCTGCTGGTGTTCCTGCACGGCCGGGGGCAGGCCGGCAACGAGTCGAACGCCAACGCCGCGTTCTACGCCGCGCTGCGCGCGCAGGGATCGCGCGCACCCGTCGTCGTGTTCCCGAACGGCGGCGACCACTCCTACTTCCACAAGCGCCGCTCCGGCGACTGGGCGCGCTACGTGCTCGACGAGGTGATCCCGCGGGCGGTCAAGCGCTTCGGCGCCGACGCCCGGCGGGTCGCGATCGGCGGGATCTCGATGGGCGGCTTCGGGGCGTTCGCGATCGCCCGCAAGCGGCCCGCGCGGTTCTGCGCGGTCGGCGGCCACTCGGCGGCGTTCTGGCAGTCCAGCGGCGAGACCGCGCCGGGTGCGTTCGACAACGCCGCGGACTTCGCCCGCAACGACCTCATCGGCCTCGCCCGCTCGCGCGGCCGCAAGCCGTGGGGCGACGCCCGCCTGTGGCTCGACGGCGGCACCGCCGACCCGTTCCGGACGGCCGACGAGCGGCTCGCGGCGGCGCTGCACATCCGCATGCGCCACTGGACGGGCGGGCACGATGGCACGTACTGGCAGAGCCACTACAAGCGCTACCTGCGTTTCTACGCCGACGCGCTCGCCGCCTGCTGAGCTGTCCGTTCCCGCCGCCCTCGCGCTCGTCGCCTGGGTCGTGCTCGAGCTGGGCGTGCGGGTGCGCGAGGCCGTCCAGGGCCGGGGCGGCCGCGAGCGCGACCGCGGCACGCGCGTGCTGATCGCGCTCACGCTCGGCGCCGCGATCGCGCTGGCGGCCGCCGCCCCCTCGATCGCGCCGTCGCTGCGGATGCCGGGCGCCGCACGCGTGCTCGGCGTGATCATGCTGTGGCTCGGGCTGGCGACGCGGGTGTGGGCGATCGCCGCGCTCGGCGCCGCCTTCCGCACCACGGTCGAGGTCGACCCCGATCAGACCGTCGTGTCGAGCGGTCCGTACCGATGGATCCGCCATCCCTCCTACACCGGCCTGCTGCTGATCACGACCGGCTTCGGGCTGGCCGTCGGCAACTGGCTCGCGCTCGCGGTCGGTCTCCTGCTGCCGCTGCCGGGGATCCTGTGGCGCATCCGCGTCGAGGAGGCCGAGCTCGAGCTCGTGCTGGGGCCCGCCTACAGCGCGTATCGAGCCAGGACGACGCGGCTCATCCCGGGGCTCTGGTGAGGTCGACCTTCTGACCCGGAGCGTTGACCCCGGGCCGGGGGTCGGGGAGGGTGAATTCGCCGGCCGGCACCTTGCACACCACTGCGAAGGAGGCGGTCATGAGCTCCACGCGAGCTTCGATGACGGCGTTGCTGGTCGCTGGTGTCGTACTGATGGCGCTGCCCTCGGTGGCAGCCGCGCACCGAGGTGCGCACGTGACGGAGCTGGCTACGTTCGCCGCTGCCGGATGCACCGGCACCTGCGGCTCGGGCAGCACGATCGGACCAGACGGGGCGCTGTACGCGACCGACGGCCAGCTCGGCCGGGTCATGCGCATCGACCGGCACAGCGGCGCGGTGAGCACGTTCGCCGCGGGGCTCCCGCAGCTCCACACGCCGCCGGGCATCGGCGGGCCGATCGACATCGCGTTCGTCGGCCGGACGGCCTACGTCCTCGTCGCCAACGTCGGCCCGACGTTCGGGGAGCCCGACGTGGTCCAGGGCATCTACCGCATCAACCGGGACGGGACCGGCACGCCGGTCGCCGACATCGGCGCCTGGGCGGTCGACCATCCCCCGGCGACGGCCTTCGTCCTCAAGGGCGGGGTCCAGTACGCCCTGGAACCGTACCGAGGTGGGTTCGCGGTCACCGACGGGCACCACAACCGCGTCATCCGCGTCCGGGGCAACGGCGAGGTGAGCGAGCTGCAGGCGTTCGGCAACGTCGTGCCAACCGGGCTGGCGGCCTGGGGCCGCGTGCTCTTCGTGGGCCTGGCGGGCCCGGTGCCGCATCGTCCCGCGGACGGGAAGGTGCTCGCGCTCCTGCCGCACTCGGCTCCGTTCGAGATCGCGTCCGGCGCCCCGCTCGTGACCGACGTCGAGCTCGGCTTCGATCGCCGCCTCTACGCGCTCTCGCAGGGCATCTTCACGTTGCCTGACGACCCCGCGAACGCGGGCGCGCCGGCGTCGCCGAACAGCGGCAGCCTCACGCGCGTGAATCGCCACGGCGGGCTGACGCCGGTCGCCGGACCGCTCGACCGCCCGACCTCGGTCGCGTTCAGCCGCCGGAACGCCTACGTGGTGACGCTCACCGGCAAGGTCCTGAAGATCAGCGGCATCCGCTAGCCACGCGACGCGCGACCCGGCGGCGTGGAGCACGCCGCCGGGGACCGCGCTGCGGCTTAGACCCCGCGCCCGCGACGGCTGAAGCCGAAGCCGCCGACGAGGAGGAGCACCAGGACCACGATGAGCAGGATGGTGAGCATGAGCGGCGGACCGTGCCTTTCGATTGGTTCCCCGCCTGGTACCCCGAGCGAACGTTCGGCAGGCGCGCCGCTCAGTTCCTACTCGAGCGCTGCGCGACGAGATCGGTGGGCTCGATCGCGTCCGCTTGGCTCAACTCCTCGCCAGGCCCATCTGTCGCATGGTTGGCGGCGTCGATCGCCCCTCGCGGTGTGAGGAGGATCATCCCGGCCACGACGAGCAGCGTCGCCGTGAATCCCGCGACGGCGAGTAGGAGATCGAGCCCGGTCATCGTGTGCGCACCGCGGCCATCCAGAAGCCACCCGCCGCGAGGATCGAGGGCACCCACAGCCCTACGAAAACGCCCTCATCCTGGTGATCGGTGAACCAAAGCCCGATCGAGAGCAGGAAGGAGGCGGCAGCGGCCACCAGGAACAGCGTCACACCCAAGCGCTCCCGGGTCATGACGCCTCGGCCTTCGCTGAAGACCACCGCTCGGTCGTGCGCACTCTCGCCATGTCGGCTCCCATCGTTGAAGTCGGCATTGATACGGCGCACGGAGCGGCCGAGATCGCGACGGTCGTTCGGCCGCGGCACGGCGGGACCACAGCGCGCTAGGTTCGCCGGCCCGTGGCCATCACCGCGCCCTCCCCGCAGCTCACCCAGCGCAGCGCGACCGACCTCGCGGCCGCGATCCGCAGGAAGCAGCTGACCGCGCGCGAGGTCGTGCAGGCGCATGTCGACCGCCTGCACGCCCGCCAGCCACGCACCAACGCGCTCGCCTGCGACCGCTTCGCTGACGCGCTCGCAGAGGCCGACCGGGCGGACGAGCGGATCAAGAGCGACCCCGACCCGCCCCCGTTCCTGGGCGTCCCCTGCACGATCAAGGAGTCGATCGGGGTCAAAGGGATGCCGAACTGCGCCGGACTCGTCGCGCTCAAGGACCGCCGCGCCGAAGCCGACGCCACCGCGGTCGCGCGCCTCAGGCAGGCGGGCTTCATCCCGCTCGGCGTGACCAACACGTCGGAGATGACGATGTGGATCGAGTCGGTCAACCGCGTCTACGGCCGTACCCGCAACGCCTACGACCCGCATCGGACCGCCGGCGGCTCGTCCGGAGGGGAGGGCGCGGCGGTCGGGTCGGGCGGCTCGCCGGTCGGCCTCGGCTCGGATATCGGCGGCAGCATCCGCGTGCCCGCGTTCTTCAACGGCGTCTTCGGGCACAAGCCCTCCCCCGGCCTCGTCCCCAACACCGGCCAGTTTCCCAGCACCGAGGGCGAAGCCGCGTACATGCTCACGCTCGGCCCGCTGACCCGCCACGCCGAGGACCTGATGCCGGTCACGCGGATCATCGCCGGTCCCGATGGCATCGACGAGTACTGCGTCCCGCGCGAGCTGAAGGATCCCGCCGACACCGACTTCTCAGCGCTGCGCGTGCTCGTCGTCGACGACGCCTCGCTCATCCCCGCCCGCAAGGAGCTGCGCGACGCCCGCGACCGCGCCGCCGACGCGCTGCGGCAGCTGGGCGCCCGCACCGAGCCGGTCTCGCTCAAACAGCTCCGCCGCGCGCTCGAGATCTACCTCGCCGCGCTCGGGGACGGCGCCTCCGTCTCGCTCAGTGAGCTGCTCACCGACGCCGGCGTGGAGCTCCACGGCTCGCGCCACTGGGTCGACGCCGCCCGCGGCCGCGGCGACCACACGCTCCCGGTCCTCATCACCGCCGCGCTCGAGCGGCTCAACCGCCACATGCCGGAGGCCCGCATCCGCAAGGCGGTCGAGGCCGCCCGCGCGCTGCGCGAGGAGATGAAGGGCATCCTCGGCGACGACGGCATCCTGCTCCACCCGCCGCACCCGCGGGTCGCCCCGCGCCACGGCGGCACGGTCGGCCGCGCCTGGGTGCTCACCCCCGCAGCGGTCTTCAACCTGCTCGGCCTGCCGGTCACCGAGGTCCCGCTCGGCCTCAACCCGAAGGGGCTCCCGCTCGGCGTCCAGGTCGCCGCCGCCGACGGGAACGACCACCTCACGATCGCCACCGCGCTCGCGCTCGAGCGACGTTTCGGAGGCTGGGTCCCACCGGCCTGACGGTGGTATCTTGGGTTGCGAAGGGCCTGGGCCTCATCGCGACGCCCGAGTTCGAGGAGCACCGCTCGAGGGGACGGAGAAGTACCCGCCCGGCACCTCAGGCTGATCGAGACATCGACAGCGAGGTACCGGCGTGACCCTGGTTCCGGTCCGATCCAACGTGGAGCAGGTCGAACGGCTCATGAGCGCGCTCAGTGCCGGCGACGACGCCACGGTGCTCGGGCTCGTGGATCCCGCGGTCGAACTGGTCCCGCTGGCGGTGGCCGCCGGCCTGGTGCCTGACGCATACCGCGGACTCGATGGGATACGTGCCTATCTCGAGGACGCGGACGCGGTGGACGTCGAGCGAGGGTTCGTCGCAACGCGGGTGCGCGGGGCCGAGGACACGGTGGTGGCGTTCGGCGATCTGGCAGCCGGCGCCGCGGGCGACACGATGCCCGCCCTGTGGATCTGGCGCCTCCGCGACGGCCGGATCACGCACGGGACGCTGGTGTCGGACGAGGGTGCGGTGCGAGCCGCGCGCGCGGCGCCCGGGGCCGCCGCGCCGCGCCGCACCGCCCTGCGGCTTGCGCTGTCCGTGCTGCCCGAGAGCGCCGGCGACGCGCGCCACGCGCTGGAGCTCTGGGCCCAGAACCTGAAGCCCACCGGGCCGGAGCGCAGCGATCTCCTGCTGGCGATCTCCGAGGCCGCCACCAACGTGATCCGGCACGCGTACCCCGGCGGCAAGGAGGACGCCGCCTTCCAACTCGACGCCGTGATCAGCGACGATCGACTGCAGGTCGTGGTGACGGATGAGGGCGTCGGGCTCGGCGCCGGCTCATCGAATCCCGGCCTCGGCATGGGCCTGCCGCTGCTCAGCACGCTGGCCGACACGCTGATGCTCGTGGGCCCGCCGGAGCGGTCCAGGGGCCTCCAGGTGCGGATGTGGTTCGCCTTCGCGTCGCTGGCGGCGCAGGGCCCCGCGCGATCGTCCGGCCGTCAGGCCGAGTCGTCGAGCTCGTAGGTGATGCCCTGCTCCGCGCCGGTTCCCGCCGCCGGCTCGAGCAGGAACAGCTCCACCGCGACGTCGGGATCCGTGTGCACCTGGCTCAGGTAGGCGCGCACGCTCCGCCCCAGCGACGATTCGACGACGGCGGTGAACTGGTCACGCATCGCCGCCTGGAAGCTCGAGCGCATGTCGTGCACCGCCGCCGCCCGCCCGACCTCGATCAGCGTCCGCTCGACCACCGTGAACCCGCCTTCGAGCACGCACAGCACGGTGTCGTTGACGAGGTACGTGCGAGCCCGTACGGGCCCGCGACCGTAGAACTGCTTGTGCAGGCTGACCAGCTCGCGCGAGATCGCTGCGGCCGCCTCTCGGGTTGTGCCTGTTCCTTCTTCCATAGTGGTTCTCTGCTCCGGTGCGGCGGATAGAAAACATGGATGCGGCGAGCGACATCTCCGCCGCCGTCATCGCGATCCACCGGACCGCCTACGGCCAGAACCTGAGCAGCGTCGAGACGGTCGTCGGCGACGGCTGCGTTGCCTGCGTGCTGCGCTTCGAGGTCACGCGGGCCGAGCATGCGGTGATCGAGGCCGGCGACGGCGCCGCCGTGAGCCGGCTCTATGACGCGACGGAGCTGAGCCTCGAGCCCTCGCTGCGGGCGGCGATCGAGCGCGCCACCGGTCGCAGCGTGCTCGCCTTCCAGGCCTCGATGAGCCCGGAGCACGGCCTCATCCTCGAGGCGTTCGTGCTCGTGCCCCTCAACTGAAGAGGCCGCGCGTTCCGGTCAGCTCGAGCACCCGCGCGACGTCGCAATGGGGGCCGAGGACGTGCAACCGCCGGCCGGTCGCGCGCGCCAGGCTCCGCGCGTCGACCACGGCGTGCAGGCCCGCGACGTCCATGAACATGAGCGCCCGCAGGTCGAGCGTGACCACTTCGCAGCCGGGGTCGAGCCGGCGCAGCGTGTCGCCGAGCGCGGGCGCGCTAGCGAGGTCGAGCTCGCCGGCGACCGTCACCAGGGCTTCGGGCGGGACGTCGCAGACAGCGAGCCGCAGGGTCGGCGGATCGATGCGTTCGTCGTACGCCATGGGGTTCCCGTTTCCGAACCCCTCAACGATGGCCGCGCGCGAGGCAGAGGGAATCCATGAGGACCCGACGGGCGTGCCTCCGAGTGTAATCCTTTTGACGACCATGCCCGTCCGCCCCGTCTTCCGCTGCGAGTTCTGCGGCACCCGCGCCGACCACGAGACGCACCACGAGCTCCAGCGCCAGATGCTCGACCTGCGCTTCGGCGAGTATGTCGACGCCGAGCCCGGCCACTGGCTGACCTGGAGCGGCCGCGGCATCTACGGCCGCACCCGCTACGCCTGTGGCGAGCACCGCGGCGAGCTCAAGGCCGACCTGCGCGAGAACTACGGCACCGTCGGGCGCCACCCGTGGGCGAAGGGCCCGCACCCGTGGGCCGGCCGCCGCGGCACCGACCGAGCGCGCCGGCTCGCGCGCTCGCTCGGCTCGACGTTCGGGTCGCCCTGACCCGCTACTCGAACAGCCCGGCGCGGTAGGCGAGCACGACCGCCTGCACGCGGTCGCGCAGCCCGAGCTTCTGCAGCACGTGGGTGACGTGCGTCTTCACAGTGGTGTCGGTGATGAAGAGCGCCTCGCCGATCTCGGCGTTCGAGAGGCCGCCCGCGATCAGGCGGAAGACCTCGTGCTCGCGCGCGGTCAGCTCCTCGAGCGCCGCCGGCGCGGCGGGCCGCCGGGCGCGCGCGAACTGGCCGATCACGCGCTTCGTCACCGCGGGCGACAGCAGCGCGTTGCCGGCCGCGACGGTATGGATCGCGGAGATCAGCTGCTCCGGCGGGTCGTCCTTGAGCACGAAGCCGCTGGCACCCGCGCTGAGCGCCTCGTAGATGTACTCGTCGAGGTCGAACGTCGTCAGGATGAGGACGCGCGCGTTCTTGTCCGCGGCGAGGATGCGCCGCGTCGCCTCGAGGCCGTCGAGCTCGGGCATGCGGATGTCCATCAGCACGACGGCGGGGTGGAAGCGCCCGGCCTTCTCGACCGCCTCGAGGCCGTCGCGCGCCTCCGCGACGACCGTGATGTCCGGCTCGCCCGACAGCAGCAGGCGGAACCCGGCGCGGACCATCGACTGGTCGTCGGCGACGAGCACGCTGACCGTCATCGTCCGCTCTCCAGCGGCAGGCGCGTGGTCAGCGCGAAGCCGCCGTCGCTGAGCGCGCCCGCGCTCATCTCGCCCCCGTACAGCTTCACCCGCTCGCGCACGCCGACGAGGCCGTGGCCGAGCCCGTCGCTCGCACTCGGGCCGTCGCCGTCGTCGCGGACGTCGATCAGCAGCTCGTCGGGCTCGTAGCGGACGCGCACGTCCGCGTGGCTCGCGTGCGCGTGCTTGAGCGCGTTGGTCAGGCCCTCCTGGATGATCCGGTAGGCGGAGAGGTCGAGCCCGCGCGGCAGCGGTGCGGAGTCGCCGTCGACCTGCAGCCGCACCGGCAGGCCGGCGCGGCCGAACGCGTCGAGCAGCGGCTCGAGCGTGGCGAGGCCGGGCTGGGGCCCAAGCTCGGCGTCCTCGTCGTCGCGGCGCATGGCGCCGAGCAGGCGGCGCATCTCGGCGAGCGCGGTGCGGCCGGTCGCCTCGACGTCGCGCAGCGCCTCCGCGTCGTCGCCGTCGTGGAGCCGGTGGCGCACGGCGCCGGCCTGGAGCACCATCACGCTCACCGCGTGGGCGACGATGTCGTGCAGCTCGCGCGCGATCCGTGTGCGCTCCTCGGCGGCGGCCAGCCGCGCGGCCTGGGCGGCGCGCTCCTCCGCCGCCTCGGCCTCGGCGGCGCGCTCGCGCAGGGCGAAGCCCGCCAGCCAGGCGAGCCCGAACACGACCGGGAGCGAGACCAGCTCGGCGCTGGAGTGGGTCGGGTCGTTGAGCGCCACGATCGCGGCGCCTCCAAGCACGATCGCGAGGCCGACCCGGCGCTGGACGACGTCCGCGACCTGGCCGAGCAGGAACGCGGCCGCCAGCCCGGCGGCGTTGATGCCCGCCGCGAACGGGACCAGGCGCCCGTCGGCGAGCGACACCGCTGCCGCAAGCAGCCAGACCGCCGCGGGCGCCGCGAACGCGTGCCGGTGGCGGGCCAGCAGCGGCAGGACCATCAGCGCGGCCAGCACCGCCGCGAGGCCGGCCGGAGTCTCCGGCGCGTTCGGCGAGTCCTGCCGCAGCAGGATCTCGACCGCGCTCTCGACCGCCGCAAGCACGATCAGGACGTCCAACCAGCGCTGCTTCACGCGCCGACGCTACCCCACCCCAGGAAGGCTCGCCTCCTCCTCAGGTCGGAGATCGATCCGGCACCTTCCGCCGACGACAGGGCGGCGCCGCGACCGTACCTTCGCGGCATGGCAATCACCGCTCCCCCCCACCCCACTCCCGTCCGCGCCGCGGCCGCCCCCGCCGCCGACGCGATCCCGCAGTACTCGCTCCGCAAGATCCTCGGCGTCTGGGCGTCGGCCATGGTCCCGATGGGCCTGCTCGCCTGGGTCGTCGCGCCCTGGCTCGCCGATTCACTCAGCGGCCCGAGCCCGCTCACCCGCTCGCTGATCCTCTGCCTCACCGCCGGCATGGTCTGGCAGTTCGTGCTCGTGCTGATCATGCTCCGCCCCGAGCGCCGCTCACCGAACTGGCCGGGCTACCGCAAGGCGCTGTGGCTCAACGGCCCGCCCCGCAAGCGCCAGTGGCTGCTGGTGCCGGTGCTCGCCGTCGCGCTCGCCATCGAGGAGTTCGTGCCCCAGATCCACCATGCCGCGACCCGCGAGCTCAGCTCCTTCTTCGACTCGCACGCCGGTCATGTGTTCATGTCCGGCTCGTGGGGCTGGCTGGCCATCCTCACGACGATGTTCGTGTTCAACACCGTGCTGGGCGAAGAGCTCCTGTTCCGCGGGCTGCTGCTGCCGCGCATGAACGGTGTGTTCGGCCGCCGGGACTGGCTGGCCAATGGCGCGCTGTTCGCGCTCTACCACGTGCACGTGCCGTGGGTGATCCCGGCGACGTTCGCCGACGCGTTCCTCGTCGCCTATCCCGCCAAGCGCTTCCGCAGCGCGCTGTTCTCGATCGCGGTGCACAGCATCCAGAGCGTGTTCTTCTTCCTGTTCGCGCTCCACCTGGTGCTGAGCTGAACCGACACCCGAGGCCCTCGCCCACGCGAGGGCCTCGGTCACGCTAGGGGCTACTCGCTGCCCTCGTACTTGAACGAGATCGCGAGGCGGACGCGGAAGTTCACGACGCCGCCGTCGCCGATCGTGACGTCCTGGCGCACGACCTCGGCGATCCGCAGGTCGCGGACCGACTTCGCCGCCGTCTCGACCGCGTTGCGCGCGGCGGCCTCCCATGATTCGGTGCTGACCCCGATCACCTCGGTGACGCGATAGACGCTGTCGGCCATGCGGACCCCCTCCTCGAAAGATGCGGACAGGTCACGAGTCCTATCACCCGAGCGTCGTGCCGAGCCACGCGACCGCGGGCTCGACGTGCGCCGGGTCGATGTGGTGGGCGGCGTCGGACTCGTGGTACTCGACCTCCAGCCCGCCCGCCTCGAGCAGCTCGCGCGCGCGGCGGGCGAAGCCGACCTCCATCACCGGGTCGCGCCGGCCGTGGGCGATGAAGACGCGGAGATCGCGGCGATCCTCGAGCGACGGCTGCCAGCCCTCGACGACCGGGATGAAGCCCGAGAACGCGAGGATGCCCGCCGGCGCAGGCCTGTCGGCGCCGAGCCCGAGCGAGTAGGACATCACCGAGCCCATCGAGAAGCCGCCGAACACGGTCGTCTCGGGGGTGGTGCCGGTGCGCTCCCATAGCTCGTCGTGGAAGCCGGCGAGCGCGGAGTAGGCGGCGCGCCAGGTGTCAGGGTCCGGGTAGCCGACGCGCGGCACCACGTACCAGTGGTTGCCCGGCCAGCCGGGGAGCTGGAGCGGCGCGCGCGGCGTGGCGACGTGGAGCCGCCGCCCCGGGTCGAGCACGTCGGCGAGGCCGAGCAGGTCGTGCTCGTCGGCGCCGCGGCCGTGGTGGAGGACGAGCAGGCCGGCCGGCTCGCCGTCGGCGGGGCGCTCGCGGAAGACGAGGTCGGTCATCGCGCAGAACTCTGACAGTTGGGGAGATCAGCCCATGGAGCGCTCACGGGCGCCTCGCCATCGTGACGTCGTGTCCTTGTTCTGGCGGGTCTTCGCCATCAACGCCGCCGTGCTGGTCGCCGCCGTCGCGGTGCTCGTGCTGTCGCCGGCCACGGTCAGCCCGCGGATCCAGGGCAGCGAGGTGGGGGTGCTCGGAGTCGGCGTCGCGCTCGTGCTGGTCGTCAACCTGCTGGCACTGCGGCGCGTGTTCCGCCCGCTCGAGCAGCTGACGGCGCTGATGGGCCGCGTCGACCCGCTCGCGCCCGGGCGCCGGATCGAAGTCGAGCGCCAAGCTGCGGAGGTCGCCAAGCTCAGCTACGCCTTCAACGACATGCTCGACCGGCTCGAGCGCGAGCGCCGCGACAGCGGCCGCCGCGCGCTGGACGCGCAGGAGGAGGAGCGGCGCCGGATGGCGCGCGAGCTGCACGACGAGATCGGGCAGACGCTGACCGGTGTGGTGCTCATCTCGAGGCGCTCCAGCGTCGGGCACCGGAGGATCTGCGCGCGGAGCTGCGCTCGCTCGAGGCGACGACGCGCGCGGGCACGCCATCCGCCGCGGGCTGGTGGAGCCGTGATGGGGAGCCGGCTCAGCCCCAGACCTCCTGAGCCGTCTCCACGATCAGCCGCAGCTTGTCGGCCTGCTGCTCGCGCGAGAGCGCGTTGCCCTCGACGGTGGAGGAGAAGCCGCACTGCGGTGAGAGGCACAGCTGGTCGAGGTCGACGTACTGCGTCGCCTCCTCGATCCGGCGCTTGAGCTCGTCCTTGGACTCGAGCTCGCCGCGCTTGGTGGTGACGAGGCCGAGCACGACGGTCTTGCCCTTGGGCACGAAGCGCAGCGGCTCGAAGCCACCGGAGCGGGCGTCGTCCCACTCCATGAAGAAGCCGTCGACGTCGAGGTTGTTGAACAGCGCCTCGGCGACGAAGTCGTAGCCGCCCTCGGCGACCCACGAGGAGCGGAAGTTGCCGCGGCACATGTGGGTGGTGACGGCCATGCCGTCCGGCTTGTCCGCGAGCGCCTCGTTGATGTGGGCGATGTAGGCCTCGTGCAGGTGGTCGACGTCGCTCGAGCCCTGCTGGGCGATCATCTCGCGCTGCTTGGGGTCGTTGAGGTAGGCGAGGCTGGTGTCGTCGAACTGCAGGTACGTGCAGCCGAGCTCGTGGACCCGCCGGACCTGCTCGGCGTAGGCGGAGGTCAGGTCGGCCCAGAACTCGTCCATCTCGGGGTAGACGTCCTCGTCGATCGCCGCCCGGCCGCCGCGATAGTGGACCATGCTCGGCGACGGGATCGTCAGCTTCGGCGTCTGGTTCTCGCTCGCTCGCGACTGCAGATACTCGAACGCCTCGCCGAAGATCGGCTCGGAGACGCCGAGCTTGCCGTCGATGTGGATGGCCGCGGGCGTCCACTCGATGTCGCCCTCGGCGTTGTGGAACTTGACCGCGAGGTTGCCCGGCGCCCTGGAGATGCCGTCGATCGAGTAGATGAAGTCCATGTGCCAGGTGGCGCGGCGGAACTCCCCGTCGGTCACCGACTGGAGCCCGACCTCCTCCTGCATCCGGACGATCTCGTCGATCGCGGCGTCCTCGGCGGCCTTCAGGCCCTCGTCGTCGAGCTTGCCGGCGGCGTGCGCCTCGCGCGCCTCGTGCAGCTCGGGCGGGCGCAGCAGGCTCCCGACGTGGTCGGCGCGGAACGGCGGGCTGGTTCGTAGCGACATAGAGACTCCCGGTCCTCTAGTGTGCGGGATGAGAACAATGGCACACAATGCGCACACCATTGTCTCCCTCGGCACCGCCGTCTCGGAGCTCGTCCACGACGGCGACACGGTGGCGCTCGAGGGCTTCACCCACCTCATACCCATGGTGGCGGGGCAGGAGCTCATCCGTCAGAAGCGGCGCGATCTCACGCTGGTGCGGATGACGCCCGACATCGTCTACGACCAGCTGATCGGCGCCGGCTGCGCGCGCAAGCTCGTGTTCTCGTGGGGCGGCAACCCGGGCGTCGGCTCGCTGCATCGCTTCCGCGACGCGATCCAGAACGGCTGGCCGCAGCCGCTGGAGATCGAGGAGCACTCGCACGCCGGGCTCGCCAACCGCTACGTCGCCGCCGCCTCCGGCCTCCCGTTCGCGGTCATGCGCGGCTACCGCGGCACCGACCTGCCCAAGCACACCGCCAACATCAAGCCGATCACCTGTCCGTTCAGCGGCGAGGAGCTGACCGCGGTGCCGGCGCTCGAGCTCGACGTGGCGATCGTCCACGCGCAGCGCGCCGACCGCGAGGGCAATGTGCAGATGTGGGGGCTGACCGGCGTGCAGAAGGAGGCGGTGCTGGCCGCCAAGCGCTCGCTCGTGACGGTCGAGGAGATCGTCGACGAGCTCGAGCCGATGCCCAACGCGGTCGTGCTCCCGAAGTGGGTCGTCACCCACGTCGCCGAGGTGCCGAACGGCGCCCATCCCTCCTACGCGCACGACTACTACGAGCGCGACAACGCCTACTACCGCGAGTGGGACGGCATCTCGAAGGAGCGCGAGGGCTTCGAGCAATGGCTGGAGACGCTGTGAGCGACTACACGACCGACGAGATGATGGTCCTGGCCGCGGCGCGGGCGCTGCCCGACGGCGCCGCGTGCTTCGTCGGCATCGGGCTCCCGTCGACCGCCGCCAACCTGGCTCGCCGCACACACGCGCCCGACCTCGTCCTGATCTACGAGGCGGGCGCGATCGGCGCCAAGCCGACGCGGCTGCCCGCCTCGATCGGCGACGGCATCCTGGCCGAGACGGCGGACGCCGTCATCAGCGTGCCCGAGGTCTTCAACTACTGGCTGCAGCCGGGGCGGATCGAGATCGGCTTCCTCGGCGCGGCGCAGATCGACCGCTACGCGAACATCAACACGACGGTCATCGGTGACGACTACGACCACCCGAAGGTGCGGCTGCCCGGCGCGGGCGGCGCGCCGGAGATCGCCGCCTCGTGCGGCGAGGTCGTCGTGATCGTGCGGCAGTCGACGCGCTCGTTCGTGGAGGAGGTCGACTTCGTGACCTCGGTGGGGTACGGGCACGGCCCGGGCGACCGCGAGCGGCTGGGGCTGCGCGGTCGCGGGCCGGTCCGCGTGATCACCGACCTCGGCGTGCTCGAGCCCGACCCCGAGTCCCTGGAGCTGACGCTGACCACCGTCCACCCCGGTGTCGATGCCGACCAGGCGCGCGAGGCGACCGGCTGGGAGCTCGCGGTGGCCGATGACCTGCAGGTGTCCGAGGAGCCGACCGCGGAGGAGCTCGACGCCCTGCGCGAGCTCCAGCGATCGGGGCAGCCCGCGTGAGCGAGGCGCTGATCCTCGACGCGGTACGCACGCCGTTCGGGCGCGCGGGGGGCGCGCTCGCCGGCGTGCGGCCGGACGACCTGGCGGCGCACGCGGTGCGCTCGCTGCTGGGGCGCGCGCCGGACCTCGACCCGGCGCGGATCGACGACGTGACGTTCGGCGACGCCAACGGCGCGGGCGAGGACAACCGCAACGTCGGGCGGATGGCGGTGCTGCTGGCCGGGCTGCCGACGAGCGTGCCCGCCAACACCGTCAACCGGCTGTGCGGCTCCTCGCTGGATGCGGCGATGCAGGCGAGCCGCGCGATCGAGACCGGCGACGCCGACCTGATGCTCGTCGGCGGCGTCGAGTCGATGAGCCGCGCGCCGTGGGTCCTGCTCAAGCCCGAGCGGCCGTACCCGCGCGGGCACGAGACGCTGCATTCGACGACGCTGGGGTGGCGGATGGTCAACCCCGAGATGCCGGAGGAGTGGACGATCTCGCTCGGGGAGAGCACCGAGAAGGTGGCCAAGCTGTACGGCATCTCGCGCGAGGCGTCGGACGAGTTCGCGGTGCTCAGCCACCAGCGGGCGGCGAAGGCGTGGGACGACGGGTTCTATGCGGACTGGGTGATTCCGGTCGAGGTCGGCGACGGGACGCACGAGCGCGACGAGGGCATCCGCCCGGATACGAGCGTCGAGAAGCTGGGCAAGCTGAAGCTCGCGTTCGGGGGCACCATCACCGCCGGGAACGCGTCGCCGCTGAACGACGGCGCGGGCGCGGTCCTGCTGGGCTCCTCGAAAGGGGCGGAGGCGGCCGGGCTCGAGCCGCTGGGGCGGATCGCGGGGCGCGGGACGTTCGCGGTCGACCCCGACGTGTTCGGGATCGCGCCGGTCGAGGCGGCCAACCGCGCGCTTGAGCGGGCGGGCATCGGATGGGGGGACATCGAGGTGGCGGAGCTGAACGAGGCGTTCGCGGCGCAGTCGCTGGCGTGCCTGGGCGAATGGGATCTGGATCCGGAGCGGCTGAACGTGAACGGCGGCGCGATCGCGATCGGGCATCCGCTCGGCGCGTCGGGCGTGCGCATCCTCGGCACGCTCGTCCACGAGCTGCGCCGCCGCGGCGGGGGCTGGGGGATTGCGGCGATCTGCATCGGCGTCGGGCAGGGGCTCGCGGTGGTGGTCGAGGCATGAGCGTGCACCCGCCGCTGGACTGGGCCGACTACAAGTCGACGCGCCTGCGTCATCCGCACCACATCCGGCCTCTGAACCTCACCGAGACCGAGCTGACCGCGCCGCGGCTCGGCGACCGCCCGCTCGGCGAGCATGACCACGACCTGACCGTGCACGGCGACGGCGAGCCGCTCGGCGAGCGGATCATCGTCTACGGCAAGGTCGTCGAGGAGGACGGCCGCGCGGTGCCCGAGACGCTCGTCGAGATCTGGCAGGCCAACGCCTGCGGGCGCTACCGCCACGCCGGCGACCAGCACCCCGCGCCGCTCGATCCGAACTTCGAGGGCATGGGCCGCTGCGTGACCGACGCCGAAGGCCGCTTCAAGTTCATCACCATCAAGCCGGGCGCCTATCCGTGGGGCAACCACGAGAACGCGTGGCGGCCGCAGCACATCCACTTCTCCGTCTTCGGGCGCGCGTTCACGCAGCGGCTCGTGACGCAGATGTACTTCCCGGGCGACCCGCTGTTCGAGTACGACCCGATCTTCAATTCGGTGCGGGACGAGCGCGCGCGGGCGGCGATGATCTGCTCGTTCGACCTCTCGAGCACGGTGCCCGACTGGGCGCTCGCCTATCGCTTCGACATCGTCCTGCGCGGCGCCGGCGCGACCCCGTTCGAATGAGCATCACGCCTGCCCAGACCGTCGGGCCGTACTTCTCGATCGGGCTCCCGTGGGACGACGGGCCGACCGTGGTGCCGGACGGTGACGTCTGGATCCGCGGCGTGATCCTCGACGGTAAGCGCGAGCCGATCCCCGACGCGCTGATCGAGACCTGGCAGGCCGATCCGTCGGGTGTGTACGGCGCCGACGGCTTCCGCGGCTTCGGGCGCGCGCCGACCAACGAGCGCGGCGAGTACGCGATCCGGACCGTCAAGCCCGGCGCGGTCGGCGACCAGGCGCCGCACATCGCGGTCGCGCTGTTCGCCCGCGGGCTGCTGCACTGGGTGGCGACGCGCATCTACTTCCCGGAGGACGCGCACGAGAGCGATCCGGTGCTGAGCGGGCTGGGCGAGGCCGAGCGGCAGACGCTGATCGCGGTCCGGGAGGAGGACGGATACCGTTTCGACGTGCGCCTCCAGGGTCCCGATGAGACCGTCTTCTTCGACCTCTGACGGTCCGGAGGACGCGCGGGCGCCGCACTTCGTCCAGTCGCTCGAGCGCGGGCTGGCGGTCATCCGCGCGTTCGACGAGCACAACGTCGAGCTCACGCTGTCGGACGTGGCGCGCTCGACGGGGCTGACGCGCGCGGCCGCGCGGCGCTTCCTGCTCACGCTCGCCGACCTCGGCTACGTGCGCACCGACGGGCGCTGGTTCTCGCTGAGCCCGCGGGTGCTGGAGCTGGGCTACGCGTACCTGTCGTCGCTGTCGCTGCCGGAGGTGGCCGAGCCGCACATGGAGCGGCTGGTGGCGGAGGTCCACGAGTCCTCCTCCGTGTCGGTGCTCGACGGCGAGGACATCGTCTACGTCGCGCGCGTCCCGACCTCGCGGATCATGACCGTGTCGATCAACGTCGGCACGCGCTTCCCCGCCTACGCGACCTCGATGGGGCGCGTGCTGCTGGCCGAGCACCCGGACCTGGACGGCTACCTGGAGCGGGTCGAGCTGCGCTCGCTCTCGCCGCGCACGGTGACGTCCGCCGACGCGCTGCGCGCCGAGCTGGCCAAGGTGCGGCGGCAGGGCTGGGCGCTCGTCGACCAGGAGCTCGAGGAGGGGCTGCGATCGGTGGCGGCGCCGATCCGCGACCGCTCTGGCACCGTGGTGGCGGCGATGAACCTCTCTGCCCACGCCAGCCGGATGACGATCGATGCTGCGCGGCGGACGCTCGTCCCCCCTCTGCTCGTGACCGCGGCGCGGATCGAGGCCGACCTCGCGTCGACCGGCGCGCGGCGGCGGTCCGTCGGCGAATGACCACGCGCGCGAGGCGCGCGCCCGTGCTCGGCGTGATGGCGGCGATCGTGCTGCTCGCGCTGAACCTGCGGACGCTCGTGGCGGGGCTGCCGCCGCTGCTGGACAACATCCGCGGCGACCTCGGGCTCTCCGGGCTGGCGGGCGGGTTGCTGACGACGCTGCCGGTGCTCGGCTTCGGCGCGTTCGCGCCGCTTGCGCCGCGACTGTCGCGGCGGGTGCCGATCGAGTGGGTGCTGGTCGGGTGCGCGCTGGTCACGGCGTGCGCCGCGGCCTTGCGGGGCGCCGGCGGGGTGGCGCCGCTGTTCCTCGGCTGCGCGCTGGCGGGGGTCGGGGTGGCGGTGGCGCAGGCGCTGCTGCCGGTGTTCATCCGCACGCGACACCCCGAGGCGACGGGGACGCTGACCGGCGCGTACTCGATGTCGCTGACGTTGGGCGCGGCGCTGGCGGCGGCGCTGGCGGTGCCGCTCGAGGAGTGGCTCGGCTCGTGGGAGGCGTCGCTGGCGGCGTGGTCGGTGCCGGCGCTCGTGGCCGCAGCGGTGTGGACGTCGATGGCGTGGCGCTCGAGCGCCGTGGTCGAGGGCGACGCACCGCCCGGGCTGTGGGGCAACCGGCTGGCGTGGATGGTGAGCCTCTACATGGGCATGCAGTCGATGGCGTTCTACGCGGGGCTGACGTGGATCCCGACCGTGCTCGAGGACCACGGGTACTCGGCGGGGTCGGCAGGCGCGCTGCAGGCGCTGAGCGCGCTGGTCCAGCTCGCGCCGGCCTTCGCGGTGCCCGTGCTGGCGGTGCGCCGCCGCGACCAGGTCGGGCTGCTGTGGTGGATCGTGCTGCTGCAGCTCGCGGGCGCGCTCGGGCTGCTGCTGGCGATCGACGTCGCGCCGCTGTGGATCGTCGTGCTCGGCATCGGCCAGGGCGGCGCGCTGGGGCTCGGCCTGATCCTGCCCGTCCTGCGCGGCGGCGATGCCGCGTCCGTTGCCGCGCTGACCGCCATGTCCCTGTGCGTGGGCTACATCGTCGCGGCCGCCGGGCCGTGGCTGCTCGGCGCCGTGCATGATGCGTTCGGAGGCTGGACCGTGGCGCTGGCCGTGTTCGCGGCGATGTGCCTGCTGGAGCTGGCGCCGGGGCTGCCCGCCTCGCGCGCCCGGAACATCGAGGGGGGAACGTAGCGATGGAGACGCAGGTCGCGATCGTGGGAGCCGGGCCGGCGGGGCTGGTGCTGGCGCGGTTGCTCGAGCTCCGGGGCATCAGCTCGGTCGTGCTCGAGGCGCGGTCGCGCGAGTACGTGGAGAAGCGCGTGCGGGCCGGGGTCTTGGAGCAGCGGACCGTCGACTGCCTCGACGACGCGGGTGTGTCAGAGCGGCTGCACGCGGAGGGCATGGTCCACCACGGGATCGAGCTGCGGTTCGGCGGCGTCGGGCACCGGATCGACTTCAACGCGCTGACCGGCGGCAAGTCGATCACCGTCTACGGGCAGCAGGAGGTGGTCAAGGACCTGATCGCGGCGCGGTTGGCGTCCGATCTGCCGCTGCTGTTCGAGGTCTCCGACGTGGCGGTCGACGTGGCGCGGCCGTCGGTGTCGTTCACGCACGGGGGGTCCGCAGTCGAGCTGACCTGCGACGTGATCGCCGGCTGCGACGGCTTCCACGGCGTCTGCCGCGACGCGATCGCCGACGTGCTGACCGTCTACGAGCGCGTCTATCCGTTCGCGTGGCTCGGGATCCTCGCGCGCTCCAAGCCGTCGTCGGAGGAGCTGATCTACGCCAACCACGCGCGCGGCTTCGCGCTGCACTCGATGCGTTCGCCCTCCGTGACGCGGTCCTACCTGCAGTGCTCGCCCGACGAGGACCTCGACGACTGGCCCGACTCGCGCATCTGGGAGGAGCTCAACGCGCGCTTCGAGCTCGACGGCGGCTTCGCGCTCAACGAGGGCGAGATCTTCGAGAAGGGCGTTACGCCGATGCGCTCCTTCGTCGTCGAGCCGATGCAGCACGAGAAGCTCTTCCTCGCCGGCGACGCCGCCCACATCGTGCCGCCGACCGGAGCCAAGGGGATGAACCTCGCGATCGCCGACGTGGAGATCCTGGCGTCCGCGCTCGAGTCCTTCTACGGGTCAGGCGACTCGAGCGGGCTCGAGTCCTACTCCGAGCGGTGCCTGCGCCGCGTCTGGCGCGTGCAGCACTTCTCCTACTTCATGACGTCGATGCTCCACCGCCCCGACGGCCAGGACCCGTTCGAGGCAAAGCTCCAGCTCGCCCAGCTCGAGTACGTCTGCCGCTCAGAGGCCGCCGCGAAGTCGCTGGCAGAGAACTACGTGGGGCTGCATGAGGTGTAGCGCAGCATTATCTACCACCGCCGCTTGACTTTCAGAAACACCTCGGCGTAGGTTCACCGTATCGGGCATCGTTTGAGGGAGGCTGCCATGAAGGTCGGTTCAGTGCTGTTGCTCAGCACAGCGGTGCTCGTTGCCGTGACACAGCCCGCCGTCGCGGCGCCGAAGTGCGTCGACCCCTCGACAACGACACCCTCCAACCGCAAGGTGACCCCGCCCGTCGTCCTCAGCCCCGAATCGAACTCCACGGCGAAAGTGGTGAACTTCGACGCGGGCCGCGACGGCAAGACCGCGCTGCTCCACGTGAAGGTCGACCCCGCGTTGCCGCCGAACGCGGAGCGATCGCTGCGGGTGGAAACCGACCAGTTGGCCAACAGCGGCAACCCCAACGCGGAAACCGTCGATTTCCCGGACTTGCAGTTCACCACCCTGGACGTGAGCCCGAACCGTCAACGCATCTCCTTCCGCGTCTGCCTCAACCCGTCCAAGCATCTTCCGGCCGGCCGCTACTCCGGAGCGGTCAGCCTGGACGGTCCTGCGGGCGTGGAGGCAGCCACGATGACGCTCACGGCGAACGCCAAGGACGGAATGCTCTTCTTGATCGGCACCGTCCTGACGCTCGCGTTGGCTTTCCTGGTGCTCCTGTACAAGGCGGCGGCCGAGACCCGCACACTCAATATCGAAGGCGCAAAAGCCGGCACCAAGAACGAAAAGCAGCAAGCCGCCAAGTGGCTACCGGCAGTCTCCTCGAACCTCTCCGACCTCGGCTTCGAGGTCAGGTCTTGGTTGACGCTCGGCGCGACGTTCGTGGCGCTCTATGCCTTGTGGGAAGCAAACCCCGCGTGGGGCGAGGCGGGACCCGTCCGCAGCCTGATCACGCTCATCGGCGTGGGTCTCGCGGCGGTCGGTGCCAGAGCGATCATCAACCCGAGCACCACGCCGACTCAGTCTCGCTAGCCGCAATCCGTCGGCTTGCTCTCACCATCGACGATGTCGCGGATCTTCTGCAGCCGAGTGGCGACCGCGTGGTCGCTCAACCCCTTGGCGAGATCCTTGCGGCGCGAGGTGGTTGAGATCTCCCAACCCGTGGCGGCATGCGCGCCGGGCCGCAGCGGAGGGCTGATCCGGAAGTAGCTGACGTCCGGGTACTGGCACGACGTGATGCGGTCACGGGTCATGCGCGACAGATAGGCCGGTCCGGCTCGCTGGGCGATGCTGAGCCGGCTGGGCGGCGGTCCGCCGAGCGCGGGGGTCCCATCGAGCACGGTCGGGTCGTCGTCGATCGAGACGACGACAAACTGGACGTGGGTGTCCTTGCGCGCAGAGATGCGCGACTTCCATTCGCCGACGGCGCTGCGAAGCGCCGGCAAGAGATCCGTGATCGTGAGCAGCCCGGTGTTCTCGACGTAGCCTCCGTCGCGGACCTCGATCGGCGGCAACGGAGGCTGGTGGCAGCTCCCGCCCGTATGACCGATGCCCAGCCGCCCGGGAGGCGCGATCACCGGGAACCGGGCGCTCAGCATCACAGCGGTGATCAGCGGCAGGTCGTGCTCGGTGTCGAACAGGTCGTAGGCGTCGACGGAGCCGGCGGCGGGTTCTCCGGTCGGCGGCGTCTGGCATGCGGCATCCGTCGACCGCGGCGGCGCGAGCTGCAGCGGCGAGAGGAGCACCCGACCGTCGCCACCGCTGACCGCGCCGTTGAAGATCGTGATCGGGTCGTCATCGCCCGTCGCCTGGAGCGAGCGCTCGTCGCGCGGCGGAACGATCCCGTTGTCGGGGAAGCGCTCGATCGCGGCTTCCTGGACGAGCGTGCGGTCGGCATTGACCGCGCAACTCGAGGCGGTCGTACAGCGACGCGGGTTCGCGTCCACGCCGAGGAGGAACGACGGCGCGTCATGGAACGTGCCCCACCCGGTCACGGGCGACAGGACCTCGCGCCCGGCCGCGGCGTCGACCCAGCCCGATCCCGTCCCGGCCACGGCAGCGTTGCGCAGGTAGTGGTAGACGCCTACCGAGCCGCCGCTCACGCTGCTCGTCAGGAGCACCGACTTTCGCCGCGCCGCTGCCTCAGCGCCTTCCTCGCATCCGTCACCCGAGGCGCCCGGGTTCGCCTCGCCTGCGATGCAGTCGAGCACGAGGTCAGTCCAATACGCCGCCTTCGAGCCACCGCCGCTCGCCGCGACCAGGACCACCGGGAGGTAGTCCGGGTTACCGGCTCCCTGCCGGTCGAGCCAGGTCCTCGCCGCGTCGTCCAACGTGCGGCTCTCGAGTGATGCGCCGATGGTCCGGGCCTGGTGGGCGTCGTCGCGCTGGGTCAGCGCCGCCACGGCAACCCACACCACGAGCAGCGTGACGACCGGTACGCGTCGCGGGAGCCACCAGCGCTCGAGTTTCGGCGTTCGGCGCGCCGCCTCCGCAGCGGCCGCATAGAGCGCCACGAGCATCCCGGCGACCCCGATGAAGACCAGGCCGATGCTGCCGATGACGCGGGTGTTGCCGATCGGGTGGAGGTAGACCGCCACCGCGGTCCCGAGCGCAACGCCGCCTCCTCCCCACAGCTCCGGCAGGCCGTTCGAGCCGATCAGGCGGAGGGCGAGCAAGCCACAGAGGACGGCCAGTGGCAGCGCCCAGAGAACGTCCAGCTCGCCCGGGTGGCGCCACGCGAGCAGGGTGCCGCCAACCGCCAGAAGACCGCCAACCAAGCCGACGAGCCGCGGCCGGTCGTCCGGGAGCACGTCCACGACATCGCTCAACGAGGCCTGGGCCGCCAAGAAGGCGAGGAGCACACCCGCGACGATGGTCAGGACGAGCAGCTTGACGTCGGATGCATTCGTCGCGGGCAGGAGCCAGGAGTCGACCGTCGCCTCGGCCAACGCCGCAAAGACGATCAGCAGCGGGACGGTGCCGAGCACTGCCGCCAGGCGCATGGAGCGCACCGCGTGCTCCGCCGGGTCGGGGGCTGCCAGCACGAGAGGCACTTCGCCCTTCGTGCTCGCCCATACGAGCGCCCCGGCACCCATGGCGGCCAGGCCGAGCCACGCTTGCACCAGGGCAAGCATGGCGACCAGGGCGAGCGCGAGCGCCCCGGCGGCCGCCAAACGCGAGCGCTCGTGCTCGCTCTCGGCTTCCGGATGTTCCGGGAGCAGCAGGCGCTGCGCGCTCGCGCGACACACCGCTCCGAGCAGCAGCGCGGCGGCAAGCCCGTAGATCGCGCGGAGCGCGCTTTCGTCGCCCCACGCTCGCAGCACATCGAGCATCTGCGCGGCCGTGAGCGGGACGAGCAGGACGACGGCCAGCAAGCCCAACAGCACGATGACCTGCACCCGTATCGCCGACGCGCGCCGCCAACCCTGGCCGGGATCTCCGACCAACGCCCTGCCCGGCCCGGCGATCGCGGCGAAGGCGATGGCCACGACGACGAGGTGAACCGCAGTGCCTCCGATCGCGAGCCAGAGCAGCCAAAGCAGGAGCGAGAGCGTGGCGAGGTTGGCGAAGTGCTGGCTCTGCGACGGATCCGCTTCGGCCACTGCAACCGCGCGCGCTCGGCGGACGACGTAAAGCCACAGGGCGCACCCGATTACGCCGACGAGCACCCACGGAAGCCATCCCGGTTTCGCAGCTTGGCCGCTCCCGCCGGCTGCTTCGATCGCGCGGCCGGTGCGGCGCGCGACGTCGAGACGCTCGGCAACCGCGAGACAGCCCACGAGTGCGACGAGCGCCGCCGCGTCGATCGTGACCCGCTTGTCGCCCGCTACGCCTTCGAGCACGCTTGCGGCCCCTCCCAATAGCGGTCGCAGAAGATGGTCGTCATCGGCCGCTCCCACAACGCCTGCAACGGCGGGGACAGCGGGCCGAAGCCCGACTTGGTCGATCGCGTCCGCGCGTTCTCGAACTCCGTCACGTCGTTGCCGCCCCAGCTGCCGGGGAAGCTCATCGGCCATTGCTTCTCGTTCACCGGCACCACCTCAGCCGCGCCCCATTCCCAGTCGTCCGAGGTGACGTCGCGCACGTTCGCGGCGAAGCTGAGCAGAGCGCCCACCCCGCGCGGGAGGCGCTGACAGCTCGTGAAGTCGGGCGGCCGGGTCGAGCCGGCCTCCGCGTAGTTGGCCTGCGAGCCCCGCGCGACGGCTACAAGCGGATGCGAGCCGAATCGCTCGGTCCGCCCCCAGAGCTCCCAAGTCCCGCCACAGTGGGCGGAATACGCGACGAACAGCGGCATATCGAGGGCGCCGAGGCCGACCGTCACGGCCTCCCAGTCACCCTCGTGGCGCTGCGTCAGCTTGGCTCCGAGGATCTTCGTGTTCCACTCGTCGTAGGGGTAGAACATCCAGTACTGCAGGAGCGTGTTGGTCTTCGCCGCGACCTTCGAGACCGGCCGGAAGATCCCGCGAAGAGCGACCGCCGTGTCGGTGTCGTCCCCGGGCTCGGGCCGCCGGAGCGTGCGCACGTACACCGCCCCGTCGCTTACCGGCGCGGAGGTCTCGTGCAGTGGGAGCGCTTTGGCGCAGGGCTTGTCGGCGGAGGGACAGAACACGCGCAGCTGGAGGCACGCCGCGGGGCCGAAGGACGGGCACACGTACTCGCCTCGGGAGCCGGCGACGCTGCCGTCGAGTCGCAAGACCGTGGCCCGCTTCACGTAGTCGTCTACGCGCACCGGCGACCACTTCTGGTTCCGGGTGAACGCGAGGACCGGCGCGTGGCGGTACTCGTTGCTCGCGTCCGCTCGCGTGTAGAGCGTGCCGTGCGCGCCGCGGTCGATGTGGAGCGCCTTGACATGCGGATGGTCGAGCGCCCAGAGGCTGGCTCCGGTCGCGACGGCGAAGAGCACACCCGACAGCACGCCGAGGGACAGGCCGAGGCCGAGCCACTTCTCGCCCGCGACGACGGCTGCGGCGCTTGGTTGCCAGACCCCGATGCGCTCGACGACGATCGTGACCACGAGCGCCGCGGCCGCTGCTCCTGCGACCCACACCGCAATCTGGCCGGCAGTGGGGAACGACCACGCCACACCGGCATCCAACAGCGCCAACACCACGGCGATACCAAGCAGGACAGCGACGGTCGACCGGAGCGGTGTCCTCGCGTAGCCGACGAGCCGCGTGATCAGCGCCGAGCCGAGGACCAGCAACGCAGCGACGAGCACGACCGCCGGACCCCCGCCTTGTCCAGCCAAGATGCCGCTCCCCGACTCCGCGGCCTGGACCACGAGCCATGCCAGGATGAGGCCGGCGACGCCGATCCCAGAGAGCTTCTTGGCGGCGTTCAGTAACCCGTTCTCGATTGCGTGCCACCATTGACCGAGCACGGGCGAGGCGCGTGCAAGCTCAGGCCGCACGACCGCCGCGTAGACCACGACGACCAGCAAGAAAGCAACGGCGAGCTCGGCCGGCAATCCGAGATTAACCGTGAAGCTCGCCGCTATCACAAACACCACGACCAGCAGCGGCCGGAGGGATACGAGCAGGTTAGTCAGCGGCGCCACGGTGGCCCGTGCCCACGAGAAGCGCACGTAGACGAATCCGAGGCCCATCGCCAGCGCGATCAGCGCAGCGGTCACACCGAGTGAGCCAACACTCTCATCGACTGTATGTCAAGGCCGCAGGCTGTGCGTTGTGACGCACGATTGACGGGCGCACTCCGAAGTGGGATGGTCGCGATCAGGGCAGGAGCCGACATCGATGATCACTGATCTTCACTGTCACTATCCCATGCACCTCGTGCACGAGGAGCTCGAGCCCCACGCTCGGCTGCTCGACTGGTGGGACTCGCTCCGAGGGGAGCTCGAGCAGGAGGTCTTCGATCTCGCCGCGCGCTTCATCAACAATCCGGGCTGGGGCGATCGCTGGCGCGTCGACCTCGACGGCCTCCGCGTGGGCGGCGTGGGCACCGTGTGCTCGGTTCTCTACTGGCCAGGAGACGAGCTCGTCCCCGGCGGGGGCGCGCATCCCAAGCCCGGCTCGTTCGAGCACCTGGTCGCGCAAATCGACGCGGTCGAGACCAGCCTGGAGGGAGAGGTGGTCGTCAAGGCCGTTGAGGACCTTGACCGGGGAGACCGTCGCTTCGTCCACTGCGTGGAGGGCGGCTTTCACCTCGGGCCGGACCCCGATGCGATCGACGGGCACATCGCCGAGCTGGCGTCGCGCGGGATCCTCTACATCACGCTTGCCCACCTGGTGCCGCGGGGCGTGGCGGCGAATGCGCCCGCCATCCCGGTGCTGAGCGATGACGAGTACCACCGCGTGTTCCATCAGGCGCCCGATCTGGCGCTCCCCCCGCTCGGCGAGGCCGCGCTGCGGGCGATGGTCGAACATCACGTCGCCGTCGACGTCAGCCACATGCGCCAGGACGCGATCGACGAGACGTTCGCGCTGCTCGACGCACTCGACCCCGGCGGAGCTCTGCCGGCGATCGCCTCGCACACCGCGGTCCGCAGCGCCGCTCCGGATGGGCTCGAATACAACCTGACGCCGGACACGCTGCGGCGGATCAAGGACCGCGACGGCGTGATCGGGCTGATCCTCTCGGAGCACCTGATCGGGGCGAGCTCCAGCGAGGCAGGGTCACGCGCGATCATCGCCCGGCACGTCCAGGCGATCCACGACGCACTCGGGACGCACGCACACACGGCGATCGGCACGGATCTCGACGGCTTCATCAAGCCGACGCTCCACGGGCTCGAGCGCGCCTCCGATCTCCAGCTCCTAGAGACCTGGATCCGCGAGGACTTCCCCGAGGCCGCCGAGGACATCCTCCACACCAACGCCGATCGGGTGATCCGGCGGGTGTTCGCGCTGCGCTGATCCCTCACGAGCCCGGCGGCGTACGAGAACCAGTGGAACGTGTCTGGGACTACCCTCGCCCGCCGGCTGTGCGGCCGTGCCTCCGGCGCGTGCGGATCGAGCTCGATGGTGAGGTGCTCGCCGACTCGACGGAGGCGCTGCGCGTGCTCGAGACGAGCCATCCGCCCACGATCTACCTGCCGCCGGCCGACGTCCGGGGCGACCTCCTCACCGAGAGCCGCGCGCGCTCGACGTGGTGCGAGTTCAAGGGCGCCGCGCGCTACCTCGATGCGACGGTGAACGGGCGCACCGTGCGAGCGGTCGCGTGGACGTTCGCCGAGCCGACCGCCGGCTACGAGGGCATCCGCGACCACGTCGCGTTCTATCCCGGCCGGGTCGACGCCGCGTGGATGGGCGACGAGCGGGTGCACGCGCAGGAGGGCGACTTCTACGGGGGGTGGATCACGAGCGACCTGGTCGGGCCCTTCAAGGGCGCGCCAGGCACGCTCGGGTGGTGACCTCGCCTAGCCGCGGCGCGGCAGCTTGACCGGCGAGAACGCGTCGGCGGTCGCGTAGGCGAACTCGCGCGGGCCCAGCTTCGCGAGGATCGTACGGAGCTCGTCGCGCTCCCGCGGGCGCATGCGACGGCCCTTGCGCACCAGCTCCAAGAGGCGGTGGCGGTCGTCCGCGTCGAGGCGGCGGAGGTGCCGGCGGGCGAGCAGGGCGGTCTTGCCGACGGCGATCAACCGGAACAACGGCATCTTCTTCAGGAGTCGGAACATTGCCGTGGTGCTACCCACGGACGCTCCGCGTCAGCCGTTCGGGACGCGGTAGTCGAAGCGGATCGTCGTGGCGCCCCGGCGGCCGCGCTCGCGATACGTCTGGGCGGCGTCCGGCGGCAGGCTCTTGAAGCTGAAGCCCGCCACCTTGCGCGGGAGCTTGACCTTGCCGAGGAGGAGGTTCAGCTCGAACTCCGCCATCCAGGAACGGGCCACGCGGTGCGCCTTGGCGCATGTCCCGCCCTCGACCGTCAGCTTGAACACACCGAACGTCTTCGGGCCGCCGGGCTGGAAGGGGTAGTGGAGGTCGCCGGCCTTGCAGGTGCGGGTCGTCGCGCCGTGTGCGGGAGAAGCGGCGGCGAGCAGGGCCGCGACGGCCACCAGCAGGATGGGGACTCGAAGATTCACGCGGCGTATCCCGTGGCCTTGTCAACCGACATCCGCAGGACGACCCGGACCGCGCCGGGCTGGTCCGGATCGGGGTCCCGCCCATCGTACTTCCACGACAGCTTGGTGTCGAAGGCGCGGCCGACGTCGTCCTCGATCGTCACGCGACCGCGCAGCTCGACGTAGTTCTCGGGGTCGTCCGAGTCGAGCACGCTGACGCTGGCCCGCGGGTCTCGCTCCAGGTTGCGGTGCTTGCGCCGCCCAGCCACGGTCGAGAACAGCACGTCGTCGCCGTCGCGCCCCACCCACATGGCCGACGTCTGCGGTCCGCCGTCAGGATTGATCGTCGCGAGGACGGCGTAGTGGCGGCCGTCGAGCAGCCTTCGGATCTCCTCGTTGAGTGCGATGCTCATCACTCGGAGCCTAAGCCGATTCTGGGTAAAGTCGCGTCGTGGCCGAGCACGCCCACGCCGAAGCCGCGCCCGAGACGACCGCGGCGCCCACGCCCGTTGTGGCGCTGCGCGGCGCCTCGCAGGTCCAGATGATCCAGCGGCTGCAGCAGACCGCCGGCAACCGCGCGGTCGCGGCGATGATCGCCCGCAAGGTCACCTACGACGAGTGCAACAGCTCGCAGCAGAGCCAGATCGGCGACGCCCACACGCGCGGCAAGGACATGGCCAAGATCGCCATCAAGAAGCTGCGCGACTACGACGGCTCGAGCCCGAGCGAGGTCAAAACCGCGCTGAAGAAGCACTTCAATTCCGAAAGCAAGTGGGTCGCGAAGATCGTGGCGAACAACCTCGAACACGTGGTGCCACAGGTCGACGACACGCAGTACGAGTGCCACGAGAAGCAGGAGGGAGCCGCGGAGGCAGAGGCGCTGTGGTGCATCCCGTGGTCCGACATCAAGGTCTTCCCGCTCTGGTACGCCAACAAGGCGGGCACGCACACGCTCGACGAGCGCGCCTCGACGCTGATCCACGAGTGGATGCACCGCTACGCCTGCAAGCTCGACGTGGGGTACGAGTGGGAGGAGGGCTACGCGGACGCGTCGACGATCCGCCAGCTCGCCAACTCCGACCCGTACGGAATGCTGTGCTTCGACGTCCGCCTGCCGTGAGCCGGAACGCGAAGAAAAAACGCTGGAGCGACCTCTCGACCGAGCAGCGCATCGGCGTCGTCGCCCTGGGCACCTTCCAGGTGTCGCTGCAGATCGCCGCGCTCGTCGACATCCGGCGCCGGCCCGCCGAGCAGATCAAGGGGCGCAAGGCGACCTGGGTCGCGGTCTCGTTCATCAACACGTTCGGCCCGCTCGCGTACTTCAAGTTCGGCCGCCGGCGCTGAGTGGCCGAGCCGCGCTTCGTCATCCAGCAGCACGCCGCGACCGCGCTCCACTACGACTTCCGGCTCGAGGCTGACGGGGTCCTGAAGTCGTGGGCGGTGCCGAAGGGCCCGTCGACCGACCCGCGCGTGAAGCGCCTCGCGGTCCAGGTCGACGACCACTCGCTCGAGCATGCCGACTACGAGGGCCCACGCGTGATCATCTGGGACGCGGGGACGTGGCGGCCGCTGACCGACGGCCCGGTCACGGACTCGCTCGCGAACGGCCACCTCTCGTTCTGGCTCGAGGGTGAGAAGCTGCGCGGCGGCTGGACGCTGCAGCGCACGAGCGGCGGCGCCAAGCCCCAGTGGCTGCTGATCAAGCGCCGCGACGAGGAGGCCGACGCGCGGCGCAACCCCGTCTCCACCCAGCCGGAGTCGATCCGGAGCGGCCTCACGATCGACCAGGTGGGAGGCTGACCATGGAGGTCATGAAGGCGGTCCTGACCGACGAGCGCTTCTCCGACCCGGCCTGGATCTACGAGCGCAAGCTCGACGGCATCCGCTGCCTCGCCAGCAAGGGCGACAAGCGGGTCGACCTCCGCTCCCGCAACGACCTCAGCCTCAACGGGCGCTTCCCGGAGATCGCCGCGGCGCTGGAGGCAGACCCGGCCACGAACCTCGTCATCGACGGCGAGGTCGTCGCCTTCGACGGCGCCCAGACCAGCTTCTCCCGTCTCCAGCAGCGCGGGGAGCACCCCACGCCGGTCTTCTTCTACGTCTTCGACATCCTGCGTGACGGCGGCGAGGACGTCACCCAGGAGCCGCTGCGCGAACGCAAGGCCCGGCTGCGCAGAGCGCTCGCCTTCGGCGACCCGATCCGCTTCACGACCCACCGCAACGGCGACGGCGAGGCGTTCTATAGGGAGGCCTGCCGCAAGGGCTGGGAGGGCCTGATCGCCAAGCGGGCCGACGCGCCCTACACCCACGGCCGCTCGCGCGACTGGCTGAAGTTCAAGTGCTCGGCCGAGCAGGAGCTGGTGATCGGCGGCTTCACCGCTCCGCGCGGCAGCCGCACCGACCTCGGCGCGCTGCTCCTCGGCTACTACGACGACGGCGAGCTCCGCTACGCCGGCAAGGTCGGCACCGGCTTCACCCGCGAGACGCTGCACGACCTGGCCGCCAGGCTCGCGCCCCTGAAGCGCGACCGCTCGCCGTTCGCCGACGAGGTCCGCGAGCGCACGGCGACGTGGGTCGAGCCGGAGCTCGTCGCCCAGGTCGGCTTCAGCGAGTGGACGCCCGACCACCGCCTGCGCCACCCGCGCTTCCTCGGCGTCCGCGACGACAAGGCCGCGCGCCAGGTCGTCCGCGAAGCGCCGAAGCCCTAGCTCTCGGCCTTCGGCGTACGCGCGGTGAGGAACCACCAGGCGCTCGCGCGGTCGCCCGCCCGCAGCAGCCGCGCGGCGTGCGCGAAGCGCGTGCCCCGCCGCAGGGCCTTGCGCGCCGGGTGGGTGAGGCGCGCCCCGTGGCGGCCGCGCAGCTCCGCCGGGCCGCCCGGCGCCCGCCGCCGCGTGAACACCATCAGCTGGTACTCGGGGCTGCCGGCGAACACGTCGTAGGCCTCGTAGCGCAGCAGCTGCAGCCCGGCGCTCCCGGCCTCCCCCACCACGTCGGCGATCTCCACGGCCTCGTCGATGATCTGCAGGTGGCCCTCGTCGGTGGCGCGCTTGTGGAGCGTGAACGCCGGGTGCGGCGTCGACGCGATCACGAGCCCGTCGCCGTCCAGCCGCGCCGCCAGACCGGCCACGAACGCGGGCCGCTCGGCCTGCGGGATGTGCTCCATCACGTCGAAGACCGTGATCAGGTCGAAGCGCTCCTCGCCCAGATCCTCGAGCGAGGCGACGCGGAACGACGCCTCCGGCGCGAGCCGCCGCGCGAGCTCGATCGCCGGCCCGCTGAAGTCGATCCCGAGCGCGCTCCCGTAGCGGCTCAGGTGGTGCGTGAGCACGCCGGCGCCGCAGCCGACGTCGAGGATCCGCAACCCGGAGCGCCCGGCCAGGAGCTCGTCGACCATGCCCTTGAGTTGGACGTGGCGGAGGTTCGGGCGCAGCCAGTCGCGCCGCCCGACGGCGAGCGCGAAGTCCTCGTAGTACGTCTGCGCCGCGGAGCGGCTGACCTCGGTCTCGGGCGGCACGGCTGCGGGATGCTACGGCGAAACCGCGCGCGCCACCGCGAAGATCGCGACGCCGACGACCACCGCGATCGCGACGGCGGGGAGCAGCGCAGCTCCGAGCACCAGCGCGAGCCCGAGCGCCGGCATGACGGTCTCGAACAAGAGGGCGACGGCGGCGGAGCGGCTCATGCCGGGGACCGTACGCCGCGGCCGCGCAAGCGGCATCCGTGCTAACCCCCGAGCCGTCCTCGTAGTGGCCCCTATGCAACGGCGGCTCAACGCCGCGACCCGTGAGGAGGAGGGAGTCAAGGGCCGCGGCGCGAGCGCGCTCGTTCCTGGCATCGGCAGCGCTCCCACCCGCCTGAGACGCGGTGTCAGTTTCCCGACGCTCACAGGAGCTCGGCGAGCATCGCGGCGGCCCGGGCGGCGCCGCCGCCGTCGACCGGGCGGTACGACACCTCGCGCCCGATCTCCGCCGCGATCGCGTCGGCGATCACCTCGGGCGTGGCGGTCTCGAAGTCCATCCGCCGGCCGGCCTCGTGGCGCTCGAGCCGGTGCGCGACGTGGTGGCACTGCTCGAAGTGGTGGCGCAGCGGGAAGTACAAGAACGGCCGCCGGTTGGCGGTCAGCTCCATCGAGGTCGTCAGCCCGCCCTGGACGACCGCGAGGTCGCAGGCAGCGAGGTGGCGGTACAGGTCCGGCACGTAGGCGCGGACCTCGAGCCCAGGGTGCGAGGGCAGCGAGGCCGGGTCGATGCGCGGCCCCGCCACCACGATCATCCGCAGGTCCGGCACCCGGTCGCGCGCGGCCGGGTACGCCTCGATCACCCGCCGCAGCAGCGCGCCGCCGACGCCCGAGCCGCCGACCGTGACGAGGCAGACCTGCTCGCCCTGGCCGTACCCGAGCGACGCCCGCAGCCGCTCGCGGTCGGCGAACTCGGCCGCATCGAAGCCGGTGACGTATCCCGCGAAGTCGTAGTGCTGCGCGGTCCAGTCGCGGATCGCCGGCAGCTCGGGGCCGAAGCGATCCGGCACGACGTCGTCGGCGTCGCCCACGAACACCGCGCGGTCGCGGATCCGCGGGTAGCGCGCGATGTGCTCGATCATCTCGGCGTTGTAGTCGGCGGTCAGGAACGCCTCGCGCTCGCCGCCGTCCGCCATCGGCAGCCAGCCGACGAAGTCGGTCAGCCACGCGTACGCCGCGCGCTTCTGCTCCGGGTTCTCGTGCAGGTAGTAGTCGAGCTCCCACGCCTCGTCGCCGATCCACAGGTCGTAGGCGTCGTCGCGGATGACGTCGTGGAACACCATGAAGTTCGCGAGCAGGATCTCGTCCATCCGGCGGATCGCCTGGAACGCGTGCAGGTCGTGCTCGGCCGACTCCGACTCGATGTGCCGCGACTCGCCGGCCAGCAGCGCGCTCGCCGGGTGGATGCGCTCGCCGCGCGCCTCCAGCACCCTCGTGACCGGGTGCTGCGCGAGCCAGTCGATCTCGAGCTCGGGGTGCAGCTTGCGCAGCTCGTCCGCGATGGCGGTATCGCGCTGAGCGTGGCCGAGCCCGATCGGCGAGGAGACGTAGAGCGCGCGCTTGCGGCGCCGCGCGGCCCCGCGGGCCCAGCGCGCCGCCGGGCGCGGCGGCACGATGAAGTCCCGCAGCAGCAGGTTGACCTTGACGGGGTCGCGGGCGTGCGGGCCGTGCCCGGAGCCGCTCAGCATCACCAGCTCCGCCCCGCTCTCCTCCGCCAGCGCGATCCCGCGCGCCTTACCGGTGATCGCGTCGCGCGAGCCCTGGATCACGAGCGAGGGGCACCGCATGCGCCGGGCGAGGTCGCGCACCGTGTCGGGCGGGATCCAGTCCTCGACCTCCATGTCGATCAAGGTCTGCGGCGTCGTGTCGAGCCCCCAACCCACGCAGTCCTCGATTGCCTTGGACGAGTGCGGCTCGTTGAACATCTGCGAGAAGAAGAACTCGAGGAAGCCGCGGTAGTCCTTCAGCCAGTAGTGGCGGTTGTACTTCTCCCAGCCCTCGTAGGTGTCGCGCTCCTCGTCCCACGGCAGATCGCTGCGGTCGACCGCCTCGCCGAGCGGCACCGCGGGGCAGATGAAGACCGAGCTCTCGACACGCTCGGGGTGCTCGGCCGCCAGCAGCAGCGCGCGCTGGGCGCCGAGCGAGAGCGAGACGAGGTGCGCCCGCTCGGTGCCGGTCGCGTCCATCACCGCGAGCGCGTCGGCGACGTAGTCGGCGGCGCTGTAGCCGCTCTCCGGGCGGTCGGAGCGCCCGTTGCCGCGGCCGTCGAACAGCAGCACGCGGCAGTGGCGCGCGAGGTACGGGACCTGCATCTTCCAGTGGCGCGAGTGGACGATCGACCACGTCGGGAGCAGCAGCACGGTCGGCTCGCCGGAGCCGTGGATCTCGTAGTAGCTGCGGACGCCGTCGCGCTCGACGTAGCCCGACTCGTCCGGTTCGCGGGCGCGCATCAGGAGCGCTCCGCGAGGTAGCCGTCGATCCATGCGAGCAGCGCGTCGTGGCCGGCGTCGATGCCGCCGAGCCGCTCGACCATGATCCCGAGGTTGAACGTGATGACGAGGGAAACGAGCGCGTCGAGCGGCATCGCGATGCCGAGCTCGCGGTGCGGCTCGGCGAGCGCCTCGGTCAGCACCGCGCGCCACTGCGCGTTGACGTCGGCGAGCCGTGCGCGCAGCTCCGGCTCGTTCCAGGCCAGCGCCTGCAGCTCCATCCAGATCTTCTCGTAGGTCGCGTCATCGGCGATCAGGTGGCGCATCGCGGTTCGCCACTTCTCGAGGAACGGGACGTCGGCGGCGTACAGCGCGCGCTGGCGCTCGATCAGGCGCTCGGTGAAGCGCTCGAGCGCGCGCGCCAGCAGGTTCTCGTTGGAGCCGAAGTAGTAGTGGACGAGGCCGTGGTTGACCCCGGCCGCCTCGGCGAGCCGGCGGGTGGTGATGCCGGCGTGCCCCTGCTCGAGGAGCAGCCGCTCGGCGCCGTCGAGGAGCGCCTCCTCGGCGGCCGAGCGGGCCGCCGTCTTGGTCACGAGCGCTGCCACAGGGCGTTGGCGATCCGCCAGCCCTCGGCGGTGCGGGCGAGGTGGACGTACTCGTGGTAGGTGACGGTGTGGACGGTGGCGGCCGCCGCGTCCTTGTAGATGTCGTGGATCTCGATGTCGACGCGGCCGTCGGCCCGGTCCTCGATGCCGGCCATCTGGCCGGTGAGCTCGACCATCCGCGGCTTGGTCGTCATGCCGAGCTCCCCGCCGGCCCGGCGCTTGACGAGCTCCGGGTGCAGCGCGCGCTCCATCCGCGCCGTGTCGCCGTGGAACCAGCCCTCGAAGTAGTCGAGGATCGTATCCGTGATCGCCTCGGCGTCTGTCTTAGTCATATGACTAAGACATCAGACCAAGCACGCCGCGTCAAGGTCAGTAGCTGAAGATCTGCCCCGGCTCGTCCCCCAGCCATTCGAACATCGGCGTCGCGCCCGCGACGCGCGCGTTGGCCACGAAGCCCTCCTTGTCGAGCCCGCGCGAGTCGACGCAGAACGGGCAGGCGAGCAGCTCGCCGCCGCCCTCCGCGAACTGCGCGAAGAGCCGCTCCAGTGGCGGGCAGCCCTCGCAGAACGTGCCCTCGGCGGTGCCGGGCTCGGCCAGCCGGACCGCCTCCTGGGTGAGGAACATCGCGACCTCGCTGCCGCGGCCCAGCGCCGCGCCCGCGACGAGGAAGGCGACCGTGACCTTCTCGCCGTCCTCCATCCCGGTGGTGAGGTTGACGAGCACCTTTCCAGCCATCTGCGACCTCCTTCGATCGACTAACGTCGCGCCATGCGGGAGCGCGCGACGGCCGAGACCTCCGTGGCGGCGAAGCCGCCGGCGGCGCCGGTCGCGCACGGTTCGCCTGTGGTGGTGCGCATGCTCGCGCTTCAGCGCGGCGCTGGCAACCGGGCGGTGACGCGGATGCTCGCGCGCGAGCCGGTCGCCGACAAGGCGCCCGACTTCGCGCCCACGCGCTTCGTCTTCATCCTCGGCCCGAAGGACGACGCCGCGCTCAAGAGCGCGGAGGCGTACTACACGTCGGCGCTGATGAGCAGCCCGTTCATGAAGGTCATCACGCGCAAGGACATGAGCGACCCGACGCTGTCCGGCGTGTTCGACTACCTGAACACGATCCGCTATCCGATCGACGAGATCTCGCTCGTCACGCACGGCAGCGGCACGGGTGAGCTGTCGTTCCCCCTCAACAGCGCCGACAAGAACGAGAAGGTCACCACCGACGAACTGCAGCAGGCGCTGCACGACGGCGTGCTCAGGCCTTTGGGCGACGGGCAGATCACCCCGAAGACCCGGATCCGGCTCCAGGCGTGCTTCGCCGGCCACGCCGGGACGATGGTGAACCTGCTCGACCGCGCGTTCGGCGACGGCGCCGGCACGGTGATCGCGCCGACCGAAGAGGTCGCCTACTCCAACGACACCTGGCACAGCGAGGGGATCTCGGGCTGGTGGGTGTGGGCCCCCGAGAAGCTCTCGCCCGAGGCGCTCTCCACGGCGCTGCAGGCCAAGTACGGCAAGTCGGTGAAGCTCGACCTCAGCAGCTATCTGGAGGACACCGGCGAGCACCACAAGGGCGACGCGATGAAGACCGAAGCCGAGATGTGGCTCGAGCTCTCGCGCAAGGCGACGGTCACGGAGCAGAAGGGCGACGACGGCAAGCCGCTCTTCCTCCACGTCGCCAACATCTACACGCAGAAGAACCGCCCGGAGTACGAGGACGACCCGGTCCTGTACACCAAGTCCACGTATTACTCGCCGAAGGAGATCTGATTCATGACGTACCTGGTGACCGGCGCCTACGGCGCCCTCGGCGCATGGGTCGTGCGCGCGCTGCTCGACCGCGAGCACGAGGTCGTGACCTACGACCTCGGGGGCAGCGATCACCGGCTGCGCCTCTCGCTGACCGGCGATGAGCTGGACGCGCTGCGGCGGATCGACGGCGACGTCACCGACCTCGCCGCGCTGGAGCGGGTGATGCACGAGCACGACGTCACCAACGTGATCCACCTGGCGGCGCTGCAGGTCCCGTTCGTGCGCGACGACCCGGTGCTCGGCTCGCGGGTGAACGTGACCGGGACGGTCAACGTGCTCGAGGCGGTGCGGCGGCGCGGCGACGCCATGGGCCCGGTCGTCTACGCCTCCTCGATCGCGGCGATGAAGGCCGACGCCGAGTACCCGAGCACGCTCTACGGCGTCTTCAAGCTCGCCAACGAGGGCACCGCGGCGGGCTACTTCGCCGACTTCGGGGTGCCGTCCGTGGGTCTGCGCCCGCACACGATCTACGGCCCCGGCCGCGACCAGGGGCTGACCTCGGCGCCGACCGCCGCGATGGTCGCCGCCGCCCGCGGCGAGGCGTACGAGATCCCGTTCGGCGGCTCGCTGCAGCTCCAGTACGTCGCGGACGCCGGCGAGGCGTTCGTGCGCGCCAGCGAGGTGCGGGCGGAGGGCGCTTCGGTGCACAACCTCGATGGGCCGGTGGCCTCCGTGGAGGAGATCGTCGCCGCGATCGAGGCGGCCGAGCCGGGCGCGCAGATCACCTACGGCGCGGACCCGCTCCCGTTCCCGCCCGAGGTGGACTCGAGCTCGTTCACCGACCTGATCGGTGGCCCGACCGCGCGCCCGCTGACGGAGGGCGTGGCCGAGGCGATCGAGCGGTTCAGGGAGGCGTGAGCGCCTAGAACGTCCTCGCGGCCTCGGCCATGTGCTCCAGCTTGGCCTGCAGGACCGGGCGGGTGCGGGCGGGGTGGCGCCCGAACCCGCACGAGGGCGAGATCCACAGCCGTTCCTCGCCGACCACGCGCGCCCAGTCGGCGGCGCGGTCGCGGACCTTCTTGACCGTCTCGATGCCGTAGCTCGCCTCGTCGACGATGCCCGCGGCCAGGGCCATGCTCTGTGGCAGCGCGGCCCACGCGTCGCGCCCCTGCCACTCGGCGAAGTAGCTGCACTCCATGGCGGCGACGTCGACCACGCCGTCGAGGTGCTGGAAGATCTCCACCCACGCGGCGTTGCTGACGGTCGGCGAGATCGGGCGGCCCTTGAAGTTGCCGTTGCAGATGTGCACCCCGCGCGTGCTGCCCTCGACGCCCTCGAGGCAGCCCGCGATCACGCCCGCCGCCTGGTCGGCGGTCATCAGCCCGTTGGTCACGAGCCCGCCGAAGATCGGAACGTCGAGCTGGACGTGCGGGCACCCGAGCGCGGCCAGGTCGCGCAGCTCGCGGTTGACGATGCCGATCAGGTTCGGCATCTGGCGCTGCAGCTCTTCCTGCTGGTCGGCGGCGTGAACCGCGATCTCGAGCGGGCCCACGACCGTGGCCTTCCGTACGCCGCCGGGCAGCTTGCTCTCGCGCTCGTAGTTGCGCGCGTAGCCGAGGCCGCCGGGTGCGGTGATCTCGCCTCGGATCACGGCGTGCGCGAGGTCGTCGTAGTCGAACGGGTCGGGCTCGTCGGGCTTGTCGATCTCGATCCCGTGCAGCACCCGCTGCATGTGGTCGATGAAGTTGTCGGTGAAATACTCGCCGCCGGTCCACTCGTCGAGCCCGAGGTCCTGTTGCTCCTTGATCGCCGCCGCGGCGGCGGCGTTCAGGAGCTGCTCCCCCTCCTCGTCGCCGAGCTCGCCGGCGTGGTAGCGGCGCAGGGCGTCCTCGTGCTCGTCGAGCTTCCACCAGGATCCGACGACGGTGGTGCGCAGCGGCATTCTCAATCTCCTCCCGGGCTCAGTACGGCGCCATCGGAGGCGGACCCTACTGACGCCGCGTAGCGGGCGAACACGCCGTTGGCATAGCGCGGTTGCGGAACGCTCCATTCCGCAAGCCGCCGCTCGAGCTCGTCCGCTGGCACGTCGACGTCGAGCCGGCCGGCGTCGACGTCGATCGTCACCACGTCGCCGTCGCGGACCGCGGCGAGCGGGCCGCCGCGCGCCGCCTCGGGCGCGACGTGGCCGACCATCAGCCCGCGCGTGGCGCCGGAGAAGCGCCCGTCGGTCACGAGCGCGACCGACTCCCCCAGCCCCGCGCCGACCACGGACGACGTGAGGCCGAGCATCTCGCGCATGCCGGGGCCGCCGGCCGGCCCTTCGTAGCGGACGACGAGCACGCTGCCCTCGGCGATCTCGCCGGCGTGCACGGCCTCGGTGCACGAGGCTTCGTCGTCGAACACCCGCGCCGGCCCGCTGTGCGCGCGGCGCTCGGTGCCGGCGAGCTTGAGCACGGCGCCCTCGGGCGCGAGGTTGCCGCGCAGCGCGTAGAGCGAGCCGCGCGGCTTGAGCTCGCCGATCACCTCGCCATCGGGCTCGGGCGCGTCGGCGGTCGCCTCGGCGAGCGTGCGGCCGTCGACGGTCGGTGCCGCGCCGTCGACGTGGCCGCCCCGGATCAGCTCGCGGATCAGCGTGGCGGTGCCGCCCGCCTCCCACAGGTCGGAGGCGACGAAGCGCCCGCCCGGCACGAGGTCGGCCAGCACCGGCGTGCGCGCGCTGATCGCGGCGAGCTCGTCGAGCTCGAGCGGCACGCCCGCCTCGCGGGCGATCGCCAGCAGGTGCAGGAAGCCGTTGGTCGAGCCACCGCTCGCCACCGCCCCGGCCATCGCGTTCTCGAGCGCGCGGCGGTCGAGGAAGCGCTTCGACGTCCTCCCCGCCCCCGCCAGCTCGACAGCGAGCGCGCCGGCTCGCGCCGCCGCCGCGTCCTTCTCCTCGACGTGGGCGGCGGGGATCATGCCGTCGCCGACGATGCCGAGGCCGAGCATGTCGACCACGATCGCCATCGTGTTGGCGGTGAAGTTGCCGGCGCAGTAGCCGGCGCCCGGGCACGCCTCGCGCTCGATCGTGTCGAGCTCCGCGCGCGGGAGCCGCCCGCGCTCGTGCGCCCCGACCGCCTCCCACACGTCCTGGATCGTCAGCCGCCGCTCGCCTTGACGGCCGGCCAGCATCGGCCCGCCGGAGAGCACGACCGCCGGCCGGTCGACCCGCGCCAGCGCCATCAGCGCGGCCGGCACGGTCTTGTCGCAGCCGACGAGGCAGATCAGCGCGTCGAAGTCGTGCGCGTGGACCATGAGCTCGATCGAGTCCGCGATCACCTCGCGCGAGACCAGCGACGCGCGCATGCCGGGGGTGGCCTGCGACTGGTTGTCCGACACCGCGATCGTGTTGAACGTCAGCGCGACCCCGCCCGCCTCCTCCACCGCCGCGGCCGCGCGCTCGGCCAGCCGCCGGTGGTTGAGGTTGCACGGCATCGTCTGCGTCCACGTCGAGGCGATGCCGACGATCGGGCCGTCGAGCCGGTCGGGGTCGATCCCCATCGCGCGGAAGTGCGAGCGCGCGCCGGCGCGCTCGGCCCCTGACCGCAGCGCGGCCCGCGCGCGGCGGCGTGCGTCGTCGTCGTCGTCGGTCATCGGATGGTCGAGCCGGCGGCCGCCGTGCCTGGATGTGCGTGACCCGTGGATGCAGGGCGGTGCACGCCGGAGGCGGATAGTGGCAGCGCCACAGACCCCTCCCGGCGGGTGCCGTCCTGCGCCGCGGGACGCGTGCAGACGGGTGCGGGGGTCGTGGGCGCGACCATCAGGTGGCGTAGTAGACGTCTTGGTCGGCACCATCGCCCAGCACGGCGCTGACGTACTCGCGCACGTAGCGCCGCTCGTCCACGCCGTCCATGATCATCATCTCCATCACCGGGATCATGCCCGGCGCGATCACCTTCAGCTCCGTGACCACGCGGCGCTGGTAGCGCGTGGAGCGCGGATCGACGACGAACGCGAACAGCTCGTCGGTGAGCGTCTCCTCGTCGATCGAGAGCCGGAAGATGCGCGACATCAGCCGCGGATGTTACGGCGACACGGTGCCCTTTCGGGCGGTTGACGTGCGCGCGGGAGAGGCAGACAATCGAAGCCTCCCTTCCCGAGCACGGAGGTGGCCCATGTCGTGGAGCCTGACCGGCGAGTACGTCGAGACCTGTTCGTGCGAGCTGATGTGCCCGTGCAACCTGTCGCTCGACCACGGCGCCACGTACGACTTCTGCCGCGTGACGCTCGTCTTCGACATCCGCGAGGGCGAGATCGAGGGCACCGACGTCGGCGGCCTCACCGTGGCGGCGATCGCCGACACGCCCAAGGTGATGACCGAGGGCAACTGGAAGCTCGGCGTGTTCGTCGACGACCAGGCGAGCGACGAGCAGGCCGACAAGCTCGTCCAGGTGTTCGGCGGGCAGCTCGGTGGCCCGATGGCGGCGCTCGCGCCGCTCATTGGCGAGATGCTCGGCGTCGAGCGGGCGCCGATCGAGGTGCGGCACGACGGGCTGCGCCACAGCGTGCGCGTCGGCGACGCGATCGATTTCGAGATCGAGGACATCGTGCCGTTCGGCGTCCAGGACGGACGACCGGTGCGGTTCGATGGCATGTTCCACCCGGTCGGGTCCGACCTGACCATGGCCGAGGCGAAGCGCACGCAGATCAACGCGTTCGGGATCCAGTACGAGGGCAAGACGGGGCTCTCGAAGTCAGGCTTCTCCTGGGCAGCCTGAGCCGTGATCGCGACCGCTCAGGCCAGCGGCACCGGGCTGGCTCCGGCCTACGCGGCCGCGCGGACGCGGCTCGGGCTCGTCGCGCTGCTGGTCGCGGTGGCCGCGGTCGGCTGGTGGTGGACCGCCGAGCGGATGCGGGGCATGGACGCGGGGCCGTGGACGGCGCTCGGCGGCTTCGGCTGGTTCGTCGGCGCGTGGGTCGTGATGATGGGAGCGATGATGTTCCCGTCGGTCGCGCCGACGGTCGCGCTGTATTCGAGGATGACCGAGCAGCGTGCTCGGATCCTGCCGCTGCTCTTCACCGCCGGCTACCTGCTCGTGTGGGGCGCCGTGGGCGCGGCGGCGTACGCGCTCGCCCGCGCCGGCCGGGCGCTCGACGGCGACCTGCTGATGTGGGATGGCGCCGGCCGCTGGGTCGCCGGGGCGACGCTCCTCGTCGCGGCCGCCTACGAGCTGACGCCGCTCAAGGACGTGTGCCTCGGCAAGTGCCGCAGCCCGCTCGGCTTCCTGCTGGGGACGTGGCGCGAGGGGCCGCGGGGCGCGCTGCAGATGGGCGCGAAGCACGGCGCGTGGTGCGTCGGCTGCTGCTGGGCGCTGATGGCGTCGCTGTTCGCGCTCGGCGTCATGAGCGTGTTCTGGATGGTGGTCGTCGCGGTGCTGATCGCGGTCGAGAAGACGCTGCCGTGGCGGCGCGTGGCGACCTACGGGACCGCGGCGGTCCTGCTCGTGCTCGGCGTGCTCGTGCTGGTCGCGCCGGACGCCGTGCCGGCGCTGACGATCCCCGGCGCGGGATCGATGGATCGGATGATGGGCTAGGCGCCGCCCTTGATCTCGAACTGATGGTCGATGTTGCCGCGCGTGGCGTTGGAGTAGGGGCAGCGCTCGTGCGCGCGGGCGACGAGGTCCTCGGCCGCGGCCTGGTCGAGCGCCGGCACGTCGCACTCGAGCGTGACACCGAGGCCGAAGCGGCCCTTGCCGAGCGCGCCGAAGTGGACGTGCGCGGTGACGGTCATGCCCTGCACGTCCTCGAGCGATCCCTCGCGGCGGGCCGACGAGACCATCGCGTTGGCGAAGCACGCCGCGTAGCCGGCCGCGAACAGCTGCTCCGGGTTGGTTCCGGGGCCGCCGTCGCCGCCCAGCTCCTTCGGCACGCTGAGGTCGAAGTCGACCTTGCCGTCATCCGTGCGCGTGTGCCCGGCGCGCCCGTGATCGTTGGCGGTGGCGACCGCGGTGTAAAGCGTCTTCATGCTTCCGAGCTTACGACTGGGCGGTCGTCACGGTCCCCGACGAGGAGTTGTCGGAGGACGAGGATGAGTCGTCCGACGAGGACGTGCTCGACTCACTCACCTGCGCGGTGCTCGTGGACGACCCCAGCGCGGGATCCTTGCCCACCGCCATCTGGATGTAGATGGTCGCGAACAGGGCGATGAAGACGGTGACCGCGACGGCGGTGACGGTCCGGCGGATCTGGCGTACCCGCGCTCGGCGGGCCTGCATGGTTGGGCTCATGTGCGGGAGGGGGTCGGGGCGGACGGGGACGGGAGATGGCGGACGACGAGGAGCCCGAGGGCGGGCACCACGGCGATCGTGGTGAGGGCGAGGAACCAGGTCGTGCCGGCGTCGGTGCCCTCGCCGAGCGAGTGCACGATCCCCGCCAGCCACGCGAGCGCGGTCCAGCGGTGCAGGCGCTTCCAGCGCGCGACGCCGATCTTCGCGCGGAAGTAGTAGGAGACGCCGAGCGCGACCAGGCCCCAGCCCGACACGATCCCGATCGACATCCACGGCTCCTTGTAGCCGGACGCGAACGGGACGGTGATGTCGAGCGCGCTGGAGTTCAGGTAGGAGTCACCGAGCAGCGCCGCGGCGTGCACGACGATCGCGATCAGCGTCGCCAGCGAGAGCGCCTCGTGGGCGGCCCGAAGGTCGATCCCGCGGCCCTTGACGAGGCGCCCGCCCATCGTCAGACCGACGCCGACCGCCGCGCTCGAGAGCAGCAGCGCGGCGGTACCGGCGGCGCGGGAGGCGATCCAGAAGAGGTGCGGGTCCATGCCGGGCAGGATGGGTCCGGCACCTTCGCGCTCCCTTAGCGGAAGCTGGGAATCAGCCGAGAGCGCGTGCCGTCCACCACCCGCAGGCGCCGGACCGCGACCAACATCGCGACCGCGCCCCAGATCGCCAGCGAGCCGAGGTCGGCGCCGTCAACGCTCCCGCCCGGCACGAAGCAGGCCGAGAACGCGTCGACCAGATGCTTGAGCGGGAAGAAGCCGGCCAGGTGCACCAGCCATGACGGCGCATCGGTGATCGGGAACCACACGCCCGAGATGAACGAGATCGGCAGCATCGTCAGCTGCGCGAGCGGCGTCGCCTGGTCGGCGGTCTTCGCCATCGTGCCGAGCGCGAGCCCGATCGAGCCGAGGCACGCGGCGCCGAGCACGAGCACCAGCAGCGCCTGCGGCAGCATGTCGGCATAGACGTGCACGCCGAAGGCCGGCACGGCGACGACGAACAGCAGCACGACGGAGAGGATCCCGACCACCCCGGCGCCGATCAGCCACGCGCCGAGGTAGACCGGCAGCGGCAGCGGCGTGCCGCGCACGCGCTTGAGCAGCCCGGTCTCGCGCGCGGTCGCGACGCCGATGATCAGGCTCGTGTAGCACGCCAGCGTGAGCGCGAAGACGCCGATCGACGGCGTGTAGTACTGCGTGAACTTGACGGTCGCGCCCGAGGGTGCCGTGACCTTCTGGTCGGCGTTGAGCGAGCCGAACAGCGTCACCAGCACGAGCGGAAAGGCGAAGGTGAAGCCGAGCGCGCGCGGCGAGCGCAGCATCATGCGCACGCGCGCCGCGATCCAGCGGCCCAGCAGGGGCAGGTCTCGGGGGGTCATGAGCGGTCCTCGGTGAGCTCGAGGTAGACGTCCTCGAGGCTGGGTCGGGTGACGGTGAGGCCCTCGAGCTCCTCGCCGCGCTCGGCGGCGGCGCTCAGGATCGGGGCCAGGTCCTGTGTGGGCGTAGCGGTCGTGAAGCGGACGATGCGGCCGTGCTCGCGGTAGGTGACGATCGACTCGCCGCCTCCGCCGAGCGTGTCCGGCGTGCCCTCGGCGATCACGCGGCCGCCGTTGAGCACGACGACGCGGTCGGCGAGCACCTGCGCCTCCTCCATGTAGTGCGTGGTGAGGAGGATCGTCTTCCCGAGCGCGCGCAGGCCGTTGATCACGTCCCACGCATGGCGGCGGGCGGACGGGTCAAAGCCGGTGGTCGGCTCGTCGAGGAACAGGATCTCGGGGTCGCCGGCGATGCCGAGGGCAAGGTCGAGCCGGCGGCGCTGGCCGCCGGACATCGTCGCGGCGCGGTCGCCCGCGCGGCCGCCCAGCCCGACCAGCTCGAGCACCTCGTCGACCGGCCGCGGGTTCGGGTAGGCGGCGGAGTAGAGCGCGACCGCCTCGCCGACGTTGAGGTTGGGATCGAGTCCCTCCTCCTGCAGCACTATGCCGATGCGCTCGAGGAACGCGCGCTGGCGCTTCGCGGGGTCGTGGCCGAGCACGTCGACGTGGCCGGAGTCGGCCACGCGGTGGCCCTCGAGGATCTCGACGAGCGTCGTCTTGCCGGCCCCGTTGGGACCCAGCAGGGCGAGCAGCTCGCCACGGCGGACCGTGAGGTCGACGCCGTCGAGCGCCTGCACGGGGCCGTAAGCGCGGCGGACGCCGCTGACCTCGATGGCGGTCTCGGTGTGGACAAGGGTGGATGTCATGCCCGACAGCATGGGCATCGCGGCGGCGTCTGTCATCGGCGCGAGGGTCGAACCTGCGCCTCCACCCACGGGTGGAGACGGATCCACCCGGGATCCGATGACACCGCGGAGTGCGCGCCGTACCGTTTGGCGCGTGGGAATCCCGTACGCCCTCCGCACCATCGGCCTCGTCGCGCTGGCGACGATCGTGGCCTCGATCTTCGCGACCGAGCCGCGGCCCGCGCTCTCCGGCGACGGGCTGTGGGTCACGCTCTCGCTGGCCGCCTTGGTCGCGGGCGCCGCCGTCGCGCTGCCGTGGCGGCCGATGCCGCAGGCGCGGCGGTTCGCCGGGCTCGCGCTGATCGCCGCCTCGGGCATCGCGCTCACCGGGCTGCAGCCGGACGGCGCGGGCTCGGCCGCCGTCTACATCGTCGTCGTCATCTCGGCGATGCGCCTGCCGCTCGTGACCGCGGCGATCGTGAGTGGCCTCGCGCTCGGCGGCGAGGTCCTCGTCACCGCGCTGTTCATCGACGACGCCGCCGCCAAGGTCAGCGGGCTCCTCTTCTCCGTCATCCCCTGGTTCCTCGTGATCCGGCTGATGCGGGAGCTGCGACTCGGCCGCGACGAGGCCGAAGCGCTGGTGGACGAGCTGCGCGAGTCGCGCGAAGAGACCGCCGAGGCCGCCGCCGAGGCCGAGCGCAGCCGCCTCGCGCGCGACATGCACGACGTGCTCGCGCACTCGCTGTCGGCGCTCGCGCTGCAGCTCGAGGGCGCGCGGCTGCTCGCCCGCGACCGCGGCACCGACCCGGAGGTGGTGGAGGCGATCGAGCGCGCGCACCATCTGGCCGGCACCGGGCTGAGCGAGGCGCGCTCGGCGATCTCCGCGCTGCGCGGCGACGAGCTGCCGGCGCTCGACGCGCTCGCCGAGCGCTTCGGCGACCAGGTCGAGCTGACCGTGCAGGGCGAGCCGCGCGAGCTCGCATCCGAGGCGCGGCTCGCGGTCTACCGCACGGCCCAGGAGGCGTTGACGAACGTGTCGCGGCACAGCGCCGCGGAGCACGTCTCAGTCGCGCTCGCCTATGAGGACGACGGCACCCGGCTCGTGGTCGAGGACGGCGGCCCGGCGCTGAACGGGAACGGCTCGGTGGGCGGCGGCTACGGCCTCACGGGCATGCGAGAGCGCGCCGAGCTGCTCGGCGGGCAACTGCGCGCCGGCCCGGCCGGCGACGGCTTCCGGGTGGAGCTGTGGCTGCCGGAGTGATCCGCGTCATGCTCGCCGACGACCAGCGCGTGGTCCGCGAGGGCCTCGGGACGCTGCTCGGGCTGCTCGACGGGATCGAGCTCGTGGCGACCGCCGCGGATGGCGAGGAGGCGGTGGCGCTCGCGGCGACGCACGACCCCGACGTCGTGCTGATGGACCTGCGGATGCCGCGGCTCGACGGCATCGAGGCGATCCGGCGGCTGGCGGCGCGCGGCGAGCGCCCGCGCGCGATCGCGCTGACCACGTACGCCGACGACGCCTCCGTCCTCGGCGCGCTGCGCGCCGGCGCGCGCGGCTTCCTGACCAAGGACGCGGGCGCGGAGGAGATCCTCGCGGCGGTTCAGGCCGTCGCGCGCGGCGAGGCGGCGCTCGACCCGAGCGTGCAGCACCACGTGGTGGCGGCGCTGAGCGCCGCGCCCGCCGAGCTCCCCGACGAGCTCACCCCGCGCGAGGCGGAGGTGCTCGCTTTGATCGCGGAGGGGCTCAGCAACGCGCAGATCGCCGAGCGGCTGGTGGTGAGCGCGGCGACGGTGAAGACGCACGTCAACCACATCTTCGCCAAGGCCGGGGTGCGCGACCGCGCGCAGGCCGTGGTCTACGCGTACTCGCGCGGCCTCGCGAACTAGGGGCGGAATAGACGTCCGGAATCGGGCGTTCTACTCACCAAGGCCCCCACCCCTACCCCTCCCCCACCCCCTCCCAAGGAGCCAAGATGGGATCCAGCCGTACCCACGGCCGGCGACGCGCTGCGCGCCGGCTGATGACCAGTGCCGTGCTCGCGGTCGCCGCCCTCGCGGGCACCGCCATGAGCGCGAGCGCTGCCACGACCGCGACGTTCAGCAACGGCACCCTGAGCGTGTTCGGCGACAGCCTCAGCAACAACATCACGGTCAGCCGTGATGCCGCCGGCCGACTCCTTGTCAACGGCGGTGCCATCGCCGTCGTGGGCGGGACCCCGACGGTTGCCAACACCGCCCTCATCCAGGTCTTCGGCCAGGCCGGCAACGACACCGTCACGCTCAGCGAGGTCAACGGCGCGCTGCCGAAGGCCAACCTGTTCGGCGGCGCCGGCAACGACGTCCTCACCGGCGGCTCGGGCAACGACCAGCTGTTCGGCCAGACCGGCAACGACACCCTGCTCGGCAAGGGCGGGTCCGACTTCCTGTTCGGCGGCGACGAGAACGACACGCTGACCGGCGGCGACGCCGACGACCAGGTCTTCGGCCAGAGCGGCAACGACCGCATGATCTGGAACCCCGGCGACGACACCGACCTCAACGAGGGCGGCGCCGACACCGACACCGTCGAGGTCAACGGCGGCAACGGCGCCGAGCAGTTCACCACCACCGCCAACGGCACGCGCGTGCGCTTCGACCGCATCAACCCCGCGCCGTTCTCGATCGACATCGGGACGTCCGAGAAGCTCACCGTCAACGCCAACGGCGGCGACGACAGCTATTCCGCCACCGGCAACCTGGCCGCGCTGATCGGCATCACGGTCGACGGCGGCACGGGCAACGACAACCTGTCCGGCAGCAACGGCAACGACATCCTGCTCGGCGGCGACGGCAACGACTTCGTCGACGGCCAGCAGGGCAACGACACCGCGTTCATGGGCGCCGGCGACGATACGTTCCAGTGGGATCCCGGTGACGGCAGCGACACCATCGAGGGCCAGGACGGCGCCGACAAGATGCTGTTCAACGGCGCGAACATCAACGAGCGGATGGACGTCTCCGCCAACGGTGGCCGCGTGCGCTTCACCCGCGACGTGGCGGCCATCACCATGGACCTCAACGACGTCGAGTCGATCGCCGTCAAGGCCCTCGGCGGCGCCGACACCCTCACCGTGAACGACCTCTCCGGCACCGATGTGACCAACGTGTCGGAGGATCTCAATGCGACGGGCGGCGGCGGCGACGACGGCGCAGCCGACAACGTCATCACCAACGCCACAAACGGCGACGACGTGGTGACGGTCAGCGGCACCGGCCCGAGCGCGCAGGTCAACGGCCTCCCCGCCGTGGTCTCCGTGACCGGAGCGAGCAGCGCCAACGACCGCCTGACGGTCAACGCGCTGGCCGGTGACGACGTGGTCGACGCCAGCGGCCTCGCCGCCGACGCGATCCAGCTCACCGCAGACGGCGGCGAAGGCGCCGACGTCCTGATCGGCGGCGCCGGCGCGGACACGCTGCTGGGCGGCGCGGGCGACGACGTCCTGATCGGTGGCCCCGGCGCGGACATCCTCGACGGCGGCACCGGCGACAACGTCGTGATCAACAGCCTCACGGGCGACTCCGTGCGGTCGTCGAGCGTGGCGTCGCGGCGCTGGATCGCCGCGCACACGCGCACCAACATCAAAGGCAAGACGGTCATCACCGTCGCGGGCGCGAAGCACGTGCTCCCGCGCGCGACGCTGTCGCGCTAGTCCCTCCCCGCAGGCGCCAGGACCGCTCCGGTCCTGGCGCCGGGCGGGCGTATCCTTCCCGCCATGGCTCGGGTGCCGCACGGGTTCTGGCTCGCCAACCTCGCCGTCGTCTGGGCGCGGAGGGCCGGGTAGTGGCGCATCCGTTCCGAGAGGCGGTCGAGCGCGCTGACCTCGACGCCGCCGTCGCGCTGCTGGCGGATGACGTCGTGTTCCGCAGCCCCGCCGTGTTCAAGCCGTACGAGGGCCGCGAGACCGTCGCGACGATCCTCCGGACGGTCTTCGGCGTGTTCGAGGACTTCCGCTACACGGACGAACTCGAGGGCGAGGGCGTCCACGGCCTGATCTTCGAGGCGCGGGTGGGCGAGCGCTCGCTCCAGGGCCTCGACCTGCTGCGGCCGGCGGCGGACGGCCGGATCGCGGAGTTCACGGTGATGGTCCGGCCGGCGTCTGGGCTGATCGCGCTCGCCGAGCGCATGGGGCCGGCGCTCGAGGCCGCGGGCGTCTAGTCAGGCTCGAGCCCGCGCGTCTCCCACCACTCGTCGCCGTAGTCGATCGTCAACTCGTCGCCGCGCTTCACCTTGCGGACGGTGCGGAAGACGATCGTGGTGGCGTCGTCCTGGACGTACTCCAGGTTCGGCTTCGCCGAGTGGTTGAAGAGCATGCCGAGGCCGAGCACGAGCAGGACGTCGCCCTCGTTGACGGACGAGAAGACGTAGTCGTTGAGGCGCCCGGTGACGTCGGCGTCCGCGAGCTCGACGGTCGGGGAGGACTCGACGACCTCGCCCTTGGCGAACGCGCGCGTCGCGAACACCCCGCGCCCGTGGGGCCCCTCGCCGACCTCCACGCCCGACCCGTTTCCATCGCCCTTGGCCATTCGCGAGGAAGATAGCCGCGGACACTGATCCGGCCGGGCGGCGGCCGCGTTAGAAGGAACGATGCGTTCGCCCCTTGCCAGCCGGTCGGTGACACGGCACTACGTCCGAGGTGCGCTCGGGCTGCTCGCGCTGATCGGCGCCGTGGTGGGCACGGCCGTCGGCGCGCCGGCGGCGCTCGCCCTCCTGCTCGTGACGGTTGCCTCCTGGCGCGGCTGCCCGACGTGCTGGGCGATCGGCCTGTTCGAGACGCGCGCGGCGTGCTCGGATCGGGGCTGCCGCCCGACGCCGTAGCGTTGACGGACGCGGCGGCGCTCCGCAACTCCCAGGTGAGAGGATCCACCCATGCCCGACGCCGATCGCCTCGCCGTGCTCATCGACTCCGACAACACGACCGCGAGCCTCACGACCGAGCTGCTCGAGGAGATCGCCAAGTTCGGCACCCCGACGGTGAAGCGCGCGTACGGCGACTGGACCACGCCGCAACTCGCCGGCTGGAAGGAGGAGCTGCTGCGCCACGCGATCCAGCCGATGCAGCAGTTCGCCTACACGCGCGGCAAGAACTCCACCGACTCAGCGCTGATCATCGACGCGATGGATCTGCTGTACGCGGGCAACGTGGAGGGCTTCGTCATCGTCTCGAGCGACAGCGACTTCACGCGCCTGGCGACGCGGCTGCGGGAGGCGGGGATGACCGTCTACGGGCTCGGGCGGCGCAACACCCCGACCGCGTTCGTCGCGGCGTGCGACCGCTTCATCTACCTCGACCTCCTGGGTGGCGAGCAGCAGGACGACGCGGAGCCGGCGCCGAAGCGGCCCAACCTCAAGAAGCTCCTGTCGACGGCGATCAGCAGCACGTCGAAGGACGACGGCTGGTCCAGCCTCGGTGAAGTCGGCTCGTTCCTGGTCAAGAACAACGCTGCCTTCGACGCGCGGGACTACGGCCACAGCAAGCTCGGCGAGCTCGTCCGCGCGCAGCCGTACGTCAAGGTGAAGGACGAGCATGGGCCGAGCGGGCTGAGCTCGGTGTGGGTGCAGCTCAACGGCGCGCGCTCTCGCTGATCTACCGCCGATCTACCGCGGGTCTACCGGCCGGGCGGAGGGTGGCGCCATGCGCACCACACTCATCAGCTCCGCCGTCGCTCTGACGGCCCTTGCCCTGCTCGCGCCCGCGATGGCGCGCGGCGACACCGTCACCGACTGGAACGGCTACGCGTCGAACGCGATCGTCGTGACCGCCGGCCAGCCGCCGCCCTCGGCGGTGCTGAGCTTCGCGATGGTCCAGGGCGCGGTCTACGACGCGGTGAATGCCATCGATCAGGGCCATCGCGCGTACCTCCCCCAGCCGCGCGCGCCCCGGTCGGCCTCGAAGGACGCCGCGGCCGCGACGGCGGCGTACCAGGTCCTCGCCGGGCTCTTCCCGGCCCAGCAGCCGGCGCTCCAGTCTCTGAACGAGACGTCGCTCGCGGGAGTCGCCGACAGCCCGCCCGGCGCGAAGGCGGACGGGATCGCCGCCGGCGCCGCGGCAGCGAGCACGATGCTCGCCGCGCGCAAGGACGACGGCCGCTTCGGCCCGTTCACGCCCGTGTACGGCACGACGCCGGGGATCTACCGGCCGACGCTGCCGGCGTTCGCGCCGGACCCGGCCCCGTGGGTCGGGAACGTCCGGCCGTTCGTGGTCCCGAGCGTCGAGATGCTGCGCACGCGGCCACCGCACGCGCTGACGAGCCGCGCCTACGCCCGCGAGTTCAACGAGATCAAGGACGTCGGCGCGCTGCACAGCACGACCCGGACCCCGGACCAGACCTCGGCGGCGATCTTCTGGCAGGACCACGCCTTCGCGCTCTGGAACCGCACGTTCCGCACCCTGGCCGCCAGTCGGCACCTGGACATCGTCGACAGCGCGCGGCTGTTCGCGACCGAGAACCTGGCCGCCGCCGACGCCGCGATCGGCTGCTGGAACAACAAGTACCGCTGGAACACGTGGCGCCCGATCACGGCGATCCGCGAGGGCGCGACGGACGGGAACGCGGCAACGCAAGGCGATCCGGACTGGTTGCCGCTGTTCGATCCGTCCACGCCGGTCGCCGCGCCGCCGGCGCTCGTCACCCCGCCGTTCCCCGAGTACCCCTCAGGCCACAACTGCGCCGCCGGCGCGATCCTGACCTCGCTCCGGTACCTCTTCCACACCGACCGCGTCGCGTTCAGCGCGACCAGCAACAAGAACGCGACGACGCGCAGCTGGCGCAGCCTCTCCGAGGCGTTGCAGGAGAACATCAATGCGCGCGTGTGGGCCGGGATCCACTTCCGGCAGGCCGACCTCGCCGGCGTCGCGCTCGGCAAGAAGGTCGCGCGCTACCTCCACAACCACGACCTCCAGCCCCGCTTCTGAGGCGGCTCCACGTCCTCGCGTAGAGGCAACCGCCCCGACCGCCGCGCCTTCACCACGCAGTTGGTGTGGGCGTGGCGGCGGCGGGATGACTCGCCCTCGGGCACGACCAGCATGTGCGCGCTCAGCGCGGGGAGGAACTCGCCGCACAGCGGGCAGCGGTAGGTGCTCGGCTTGTGGTTCGTCGCCGCGCGCACGGCGTACCAGCGAGCGCGGTGGAAGTCGTCGCCCATCCCGGCTCGGACTATGCCAGCGGACCAGGTGCTCGACGGCGCTTCACAGCACGACGGACGGCGCGGTAGATGACCACGAGGGACGCCCCGATGACCGCGCCGAGGAAGCCATCCCATGCGTCGAACACCCATGCGCCCAGCGCCGCGCCGGCCAGGACGCTCAGCGCCCCGAGAACGTCGCCCCAGAGGTTCTTCGGCAGGGGCCGGAAAATCCGCGGCCAGTTGGATTTCCTGGATTCCATGTCCTGACAGACCCACGAGCGGCCCGGCTGATACGTCGCCCAAGCGAAGCCGAACCCCCTCGACATTTGTCCACGGATCGTTACACGGCTTGAGCCGGATGCCGATACATCTCGTATCCAGAGGAGCGCGGCAAGCCGCGCACAAGGCCACGAATGGCGCGAGGAGGAGTTCACGGATGACGGACGCGCCGACGCGCGTGATCACTGCAGATGACGACCCGTTCGCGCGGCGCGTCATCAAGAGCGCGCTCCAGGCCGCGGGCATGACCGTCATCGCGGAGGCCAAGAACGGCCGCGAAGCAGTCCAGCTCTCTTTGCACTACCGCCCCGACGTGGTGGTCATGGACGTCGTCATGCCCGAGCTCGACGGCATCCTCGCCACGCGCCAGATCCTCAAGACGCGGCCCGACCAGCTCATCGTGGTGCTCACCGGCGACGACGAGCACGAATTCGGGCTGCCGGCCCTCCAGGCGGGCGCGGTCGGCTTCCTCTCCAAGGAGGCCGACATCAACGCGCTGCCCCGAGCGCTCGAGGGGGTGCTGCAGGGCGAAGCGGCCATCTCGCGCGAAATGACGCGCCGTCTCATCGACCGCTACCGCGGCACCGCCGACGGCACCACGGGCCTGCGGCCGATCAGGAGCCCGCTGACCCCGCGCGAGTGGGAGGTGATCGAGCTCCTGCAGCCCGACCGCTCGCCGGAGTACGTCGCGGACACGCTCGTCCTCTCCACCGAGACCGTGCGCACGCACATCAAGAACATCATGCGCAAGCTCGACGTCCACTCACGCGCCGACGCCATCTCCGCCGCGGAGCGCCTGCGGCTCGCCGGCCAGCGGCGAAACTGAGGCGCTCAGGACGACGCGGCGATCTCTCGCTCGCGATGGCGGACCACGTCGGCGAGGACCGCCTGCGGAACCGGATGGTCGGGGGTGAAGCGGATCGTTCCCTTGGCGAGATCGAACCCGGCGAGCCGATCGGCGACCGCTTCGATCGCCGCGGGGCTGAACGGAAAGATGCTGAGGTGCTTCTTCGCAGCCCTGAAGCCCAGGAGCGGACGTCCGGCGTAGATGAACGCCGGCATCCCGTAGCTCGTCCCCTCCTCAGCGTCAGGCACGAGCTCGGCGACGATCTCGCGCACGCGGCTGAGCGCCGCCTTCTGCTCGGGCGCGAGCCCGTCGAGGTAGTCGTCCATCGCCGGCATGGCTCTGAGGATCAGTGTGAAGGAGCGCGGGCGGACGCCTCTCAGGCGTCTCTCAGCTTCCTCGGAGGCGCCCCACAGCGGTAGCGCCGACGTTGATCCCCATGCTGACCTCACCTCGCCGCCGCCTGGCCGTCGCGCCCGCCGGGACCGCCACCTCCGCTTCCGTCCCCACCACGGCCCCGCGGGCGCTGACGCGCTTCTCCCCCCGCGTGCGTCCCGAGCTCGTGGGGCTGCTGGTGCTCGCGGCGGTGCTGAACCTGTGGGCGCTGAGCCGCAACGGCTGGGCGAACGAGTACTACGGCGCCGCCGTGCGCTCGATGACGACGAGCTGGCACAACTTCCTGTTCGGCGCGTTCGATCAAGCCGGCGTGATGACGGTGGACAAGCCGCCGCTCGCGCTGTGGGTGCAGGCGCTGTCGGCGAAGGCGTTCGGCTTCTCGTCGCTGAGCATGCTCGTGCCGCAGGCGCTGATGGGCGTGGCGGCGGTCGGGCTGACCTATGACCTGACGCGGCGCGTGTTCGGGCGGCCGGCCGGTTTCGTCGCCGGGCTCGTGCTCGCGCTGACGCCGATCAGCGTCGCGATCTCGCGCCACAACAACCCGGACGCGCTGCTCGTGCTGTGCTGCGTGGCGGCGCTGTGGTGCGTCGTGCGCGGGCTGGCCGACGGGCGCACGCGCTGGATGGTGCTCGCGGGCGTCGCGATCGGGCTCGGGTTCGAGACGAAGATGGCCGCGGCGCTGATCATCGTGCCGGGGCTCGCGGCGGCGTGGCTGTGGGCCGGGCCGGGCGGCGGCCTCACGCGCGTCCGGCAGCTGCTGGCCGGTGGGCTGGCGATGGCGGTCGTGAGCCTCGCGTGGCCCGTGCTCGTGTGGCTGACGCCGGCGAGCTCGCGGCCGTGGGTCTCGGGCACGAGCGACAACTCGATCTGGTCGCTGATCGTCAACTACAACGGCGCCGGGCGCGTGACCGGCCAGGCCGGCGGCCCCGGTGGCGGAGCCGGCGGGCCGGGCGGCGGAGGTGGCGCCGGCCGCGTGTTCGGCGGCGACACCGGGATCTTCCGGCTGCTCGACTCGAGCCTCGGAGCGCAGGCGGGCTGGTTGCTCGGCTTCGCGCTCGTGAGCGGCGTCGCGGTGGCGATCGGCTCGCGGCTGCGGCGCGGGGACGCGCGCACCGGCTGGCTGGTCGCGACCGGCGGCGCCTTCCTCGGCTGCGCGGTCACGTTCTCGTACGCCTCGGGGATTTTCCACCCCTACTACGTCTCGCTGCTCGCGCCGTTCACGGCCGCGCTGGTCGGCGGCGGCGTCGGCCAGTTCCTGCGTGCCGAGCGCTCGACGCTGTGGCTCGCGCCCGCCGCGGTCGTGCTCGGCGGCTTCGTCGAGCTCGTCGTGATCAACAACACCTCCGGCGCGCCCGCGTGGGCGAAGACGGTGATCATCGTCACCGGCATCGTGGCGGTGGCCGCCATGGTCGCGGCCACGTCGCCGCGGGTGCGGATGGTCGCGCTCGGCGTCGCCCTCGCGGGCCTGCTCGCCGCGCCGGCGAGCTGGTCCGCCCAGACGCTCGGCCACGCCACCAACGGGACGTTCCCCGCCGGCGGCCCCACGAGCGCCGGGTTCGGCGGCGGCGGGCCCGGCGGTGGCCGGATGGGCGGACCGCCCGGCGGCGGCAACGGCACCTTCGCCCCGCCGAACGGCGGCGCCGCGCCTCCGGGCGGCGGCACCCGCACGGGCGGCGGCATGTTCGGCGGCAACTCGGCATCACTCACCTCCTCCCTCGCCTACGTCAAGACCCACGGCGGCGGCACCACCGGCGTCTCCAGCCAGCAGGGCGCGGCCTCCTCGATCATCGAGTCGGGCGCGAACGTGGCCGGCCTCGGCGGCTTCTCCGGCCGCGAGTCGGACGTGACCGTCGCATGGCTGAAGCAGGCGGTCGCCGAGGGCAAGATCCGCTGGGTGCTGGTCGACGGCAACACCGGCATGGGCCCCCAGGACGGCCGCACCGGCGCCACAACGGTCATGGACTGGGTCCAGAGCCACGGCAAGAAAGTGACCTCCGCAGGGCTCTACGACCTCTCAGGAACCTCACAGGGTTCGTCGTGATACTCAACGGCATGGACAACGGGAACGGCACGCACCACCGCGTCCTCGTCGTCGACGACGAGCCCAACATCGTCGACGTGATCTCGATGGCCCTGAAGTTCCAGGGCTTCGCGGTCGAGTCGGCGGGGACCGGTCAGGAGGCGATCGCGCAGGTCGCGGAGTTCAAGCCCGACCTGATCCTGCTCGACGTGATGCTGCCCGACATGGAGGGCTTCGACGTCGCCAAGCGGCTCGGGGCCGCCCGCTCGCGCGTCCCGATCATCTTCCTCACCGCGCGCGACGCCACGGACGACAAGATCCGCGGCCTCACGCTCGGCGGCGACGACTACGTGACGAAGCCGTTCAGCCTCGAGGAGCTCGTCGCGCGCATCCGCAGCATCCTGCGCCGCTCCGGGCTCGCCGAGCCGGAGTCGAGCCGGCTCGTGTTCGAGGACCTCGAGCTCGACGAGGACGCGCACGAGGTTATGCGCGGTGGCTCGCACGTCGAGCTGACCGCCACCGAGTACCGGCTCCTGCGCTACCTGATGCTCAACCCGCGCCGCGTGCTGACCCGCGCGCAGCTGCTCGAGCACGTGTGGGACTACGACTTCGGCGGCGACGCCCGCGTGCTCGAGACCTACGTCTCCTACCTGCGCCGCAAGCTCGACGTCCACGGCCCGCCGCTGATCCACACGGTGCGCGGCGTCGGCTACGCCCTGCGGACGCCGCGAGCGTGATGAGCTCCCTGCGCGCGCGGCTGCTGGCCGCCGTGCTCGCGATCACGGCGGTGGGGCTGCTGACGCTCGCGGCCATCACCTACTACGAGCAGCGCAACTTCCAGTACGACCGGATCGACCAGACCGCCCGCCAGGGCGCGGGCGCGGTCGCCGGTGCGCTCGCGGAGCAGGGCATCGGGCAGCACGAGATCCCGGACCACGACGGCGACCACGACGGCGGCCCGCCGCGCGGCGGCGGCCCCGGCGTCGGCCTGCCGGCCGGCACCTACGGGGAGCTCCGGACCAACGGCGTCCGCCACCCGATCCTGTTCGACTACGGCCAGAACATCTCCGCCTCGCCGAAGATCCCCGCCGAGGTCGAGGTCGGCAAGCCGAAGACGGTCTCGGGGACCGGCAAGGGCGCGCCGCGCTACCGGCTCGTCGCCTCCTCGCTCGGCCACGGCGACCTCGCCGTGGTGGCGGTCCCGCTCACCGAGGTCGACCGCACGCTCCACCAGCTCGTCCTCGTCGAAGGCCTCGTGATCGTCGGCGTGCTAGTCGTGCTCGCCGCGGTCGGCTGGATAGTGGTGCGCAACAGCCTGCTCCCGCTCGACCGCATCGGCCACACCGCCGGGCGGATCGCGGGCGGCGACCTCTCCCACCGCGTCGAGGTGACCGACGAGCGCACCGAGGTCGGCCGCGTAGGAGCGGCGCTGAACCGCATGCTCGACCGGCTCGAGGACGCGTTCACGGAACGCCGCGCGAGCGAGGACCGGCTGCGCCAGTTCATCGCCGACGCCTCGCACGAGCTGCGCACGCCGCTCGCCTCGATCCGCGGCTACGCCGAGCTGCACCGGATGGGCGCCGCGCGCTCCGACGAGGACGTCGAGAAGGCGATGCGGCGGATCGAGGACGAGGCGGCGCGCATGGGCGTGCTGGTCGAGGACCTGCTGACGCTGGCGCGGCTGGACGAGGTCGCCGACGCACCGCACACGAAGGTCGACCTCGCCCCGCTCGCGCGCGACACCGTCGCCGACGCCCACGCGACCACTCCCGGCCGCCCGATCGCGGTCCACGCCGACGGCCCCGCGCTCGTGCTCGGCGACGCCCACCAGCTGCGCCAGGTGCTCGGCAACCTCGTCCGCAACGCGCTCGTCCACACCCCCGCCGACAGCCCCATCGAGGTCAACGTCGGCCGCGAGGGCGGCGAGGTGCGGCTCGAGGTCCGCGACCACGGCCCCGGCCTCCCCGGCGACGACCCGAACGCGCTCTTCGAGCGCTTCTGGCGCGCCGAGGGCGGGCGCGAGCGCGGCAAATCCGGCGCCGGGCTCGGGCTGGCGATCGTGGCCGGCATCGTCGGCGCGCACGGTGGGCGGGTGACGGCGTCGAACGCGCCCGGTGGCGGCGCGGCATTCGTGGTCACGCTGCCCGGCGCGTAAGCTCGGTCGCGCCGCTCCGCACCCCCTGAACCGCAACGACACGGCGGGCGCGGCAAGCGTTCACGCATGCGACAAGCCGTCCTGCTCAGCCTGCTCGCCGTCGGGCTCTTCCCCGCCGCGGCGTCATCGCCCGCCACCGAGGCCGGCCAGGTGCGCTACGTGAAGATCACCTCGCCGGCGTTCGACCGCTTCACCGACGCTCCGACCGCTGGTCAGGCGCGCCTGATGCGCGAGCGCTTCTGGCGGATCGTCGGCTACGCTCCGTACTTCGACGCGCGGACCGCCTGGCATCCGGGGGCGCTCGTGTACAAGGACCTCTACGCGATCCACGTCGGTTCGCGGCGCGCGGCAAGGCACCCACGCTGGTTGCTGCGCGGCCCGTCCGGACGACGCCTGTACATCCCTTGGGCTTGCAACGGGCGCCGCTGCCCGCAATACGCGGCCGACATCACCAACCCCGCGTTCCGGCGCGCGTGGATCGCGGACGCCCGCCGCCGTCTGGCCCGCGGCTATCGCGGCCTCTACATCGACGACGTGAACCTGCACTACGCCGTCTCCAACGGCCACGGCACCCACGTGGACGCGGTCGACCGGCGCACCGGAGCACCCCTGACCGCGACCCGGTGGCGGCGGGAGATGGCCGGCTTCCTCGAGCAGATCCGGCGCGCCCTGCCCAGAGCGGAGATCCACCACAACGCGGCCTGGTTCGCAGGCCGCGAGAACGGCGTCGCGGCCGGCCAGGATCCGTACGTCCGGGCGGAGATCGTCGCCGCCGACACGGTCAACCTCGAGCGCGGGATCGTCGACCCCGGCCTGAGCGGAGGCACGGGCCCGTGGTCACTCGCCGCGTTGCTCGACTACGTGGACGTCGTGCACGGGCTGCACCGCAGCGTCACCATGGACTCGTACGCGACCACACGCGCCCAGCAGGCCTACCAGCTCGCGGGGTCGCTGTTGGTGAGCAACGGTGCGGACGCGCTCTCGGACGCGGTCAGCACCCCGCGGCGCTGGTGGGCCGGCTATCAGGTGCGTCTGGGTGCGGCCGCCGGACCGCGCCGCCGCGACAGCAGTGGTCTGTGGCGCCGGGACTTCGCGCGCGGATTCGTGCTGCTCAACGAACCGGATGCCCCGCCGCGCGCGGTGCCGGTCCCCGCCGGCATGTGCACCCCGAACGGCACGCCGGTCCGCAGCGTGCACCTGCGGTCCGTCACCGGCGCGGTGCTCGTCCGCTGCCTCGCCGTCGGCCGCGGACGCTGACCGCTCAGGCAGCTCTCAGGGAGCTCAGGGCCGGATCACACGGGCCGGCCCGATGCTGGCTCGCATGAACCCGCAAGTCGAGATCGTCGTCCCCGTCTTCAACGAGGAGCTCGCGCTCGGCGGGAGCATCCGGCGGCTGCACGACTTCCTCTGCGCCTCCTTCCCGTTCACCTGGCGGATCGTGATCGCCGACAATGCGAGCACCGACGGGACGCCCGCGATCGCCCGCGCGCTCGGGCGCGAGCTGCGCGGCGTCTCGCACCTGCGGCTCGACGAGAAGGGCCGCGGCCGCGCGCTGCGCGCCGCCTGGTCGGCGAGCCGGGCCGACGTCGTCGCGTACATGGACGTCGACCTCAGCACCGACCTGCGCGCGCTGATGCCGCTCGTCGCGCCGCTGCTCTCCGGCCACTCCGACCTCGCCATCGGCACCCGCCTGGCCGGCGGCGCGCGGGTGGTGCGCGGGCCCAAGCGCGAGCTGATCTCGCGCTCCTACAACGTGCTCCTGCGCGCCGCGCTGCGCGCGCGCTTCTCCGACGCCCAGTGCGGCTTCAAGGCCGTGCGGCGCGCGGCGCTCCCCGGCCTGCTCGACGAGGTGCGCGACAACGCCTGGTTCTTCGACACGGAGCTGCTCGTGCTCGCCCAGCGGCGCGGGCTGCGGATCCACGAGGTGCCGGTCGACTGGGTCGACGACCCGGACTCGCGCGTCGCGATCGTACGCACGGCGGTCGACGACCTGCGCGGCGTCGCGCGGCTGATGGCCTCCGGGCCGATCGCGCGCTTCATGGGCGTCGGCGTGCTCTCGACGCTCGCCTACGCGCTGCTCTTCCTGCTGCTGCGGCCGGAGCTGGGCGCCGACGGGGCCAACGCGAGCGCGCTGGCGCTGACCGCGGTCGGCAACACCGCGGCGAACCGGCGCTTCACCTTCGGCGTGCGCGGCCGCGCGGGGCTCGTGCGCCAGCACGCGATGGGCGCGATCGTGTTCTTCCTGACGCTCGGGCTCACCAGCGGCGCGCTCGCCGTGCTGCACGGGCTCGACTCTGCGCCGTCGCGCCCGCTCGAGCTCGCGGTCCTGATCGTGGCGAGCACGGCCGCGACCGTGACGCGGTACGTCGCGCTGCGCACCTGGGTGTTCAGGTGGGCTGCGCAGCGTCGCCGGCTGCGCGAGCGAGCATCAACGGCGGCTGGGTAGGGATGCACGGTCGGCCGCCCGGCGCCAAGCTCGCTTGATTCTTCCCGCTCAGCGGGCAAAAGCGAGCAACCTTGCCGCCGCGACCGCTCGGACCCACCCCCTCGATGCCGCCGTTGACGTTCAGCGGCGCGTGTGCTTCCGCGGCCGGAGCGCGGTCAGCGTGTGGTGCGCGGTGAGGTAGAGGTGCTTGCCGTCGGAGATCACCGGGTCGTAGGCGCCCGAGCCGCGATGGAACGCCCGGCGCCCGCTCTTGGTCCACAGCCCGATCGTCATGCGGTGGCCGAGGTCGGAGAAGTAGACGATGTTCCCGATCACGGTCGCCGAGCCGGAGATCCGGCCGCCCGTGTTGTGGCTCCAGATCACCCGCCCGCTCTTCGCGCTCAGCGCGTAGAAGCGCCCGTCGTAGGAGCCGACGAACACCTTCCCGCGGCTGACGGCCGCCGAGGCGTAGACGTAGCTGCCGGTGGTGTGCGACCAGCGCTGGTGCCCGTTGCGGGTCGAGAACGCGAAGACGCGGCCGTCGAGGCTGCCGATGAACACGCGCCCGTGGGCGACGGCGGCGGTCGCGTACACGCGGCCCATCCCGCCGGCCAGCCACACACGGTGGCCGTTGGAGGCGCGCACGGCCTGCACATGGCCGCCGTAGTCGCCGAAGAACAGCTTCCCGTGGGCGTAGGTCGGGCTGCCCTTGATCGCTCCGCCGGCGTGGTAGGTCCACTTGACCTTGCCGGTGCGCGCGCTGAGGCAGTAGAGCGTCCCGTCCTCGGAGCCGAAGTACAGCCGCCCGTCGCGCACCAGCGGCGAGGACTCGGTGCGACTCGGCAGCATCTTCGACCAGCGCCGGTGCCCGTTGCGCTGCAGCATCGCGACGATCCGCCCGCGGCCCGACGCGCCGCCGTCGAGCAGCGTCACGTAGATCCGGTCCTTGTCGAGCGCGGGCGACGAGGCCGCCAGCCGCCCGAGCTTCTTCTGCCAGCGCGTCTTGCCGTTCTTCTTGTGCATCGAGCGCAGCTGGCCGTTGTCGGCGAGCTGGAACAGCGACCCGTTCGACATCACGGGCGGGAACTCGAGCAGCGCCGGGGCCTTGCGCCGCCAGATCCGCACGAACGGCCCGCGCAGCGAGGTCGGCGGGTTGAACCAGCGCCGGTGGTCGAGCGTGTAGCCGTACTGGCGCCACTCGAACGTGTCGGGCTTCGGCTTCGGCTTGGGCTTCGGGCCCGCGGCGTCGGGCGGATCGGGCGCGTTCAGCGCACGGGGCGCCAGCGCCTTTGGCTCCGGCTGGAGGAAGGCGAAGTACGCAGCCGCCGCGCCTCCTGCGCCCAGGAGGACGATCACGGCGGCCGCCGCGATCACGAAGGACAGGCGACGCACAGAAGAACAGGGTAGGAAGCGACTAGGTCGGAACGGTCTGCGCGCCGGGATCGGAGCGCGAAATCCGCGCTTCTCCCTCGGGGTCCACGCGCCGCAGCGCCGCGGCCATCGCCAGCAGGGTCCAGGTCAGCGGATCCTCGAGGAAGGCGGCGTAGACCAGCGTGTGCAGCAGCAGCGCGCAGAACGCCGCCGCCACCACGCAGCGCGCCACCAGCACCACCCCCGCGGGCCGCCGCCGCAGCGTCCTTCGCAGCCCGCCGAACACGAGCTCGAAGGCGCTCCACAGCAGCCACGCGTAGGCGGCGAGGCCGATCACCCCCTGCTCCGCGGCGATCGTGACCGGGATCGTGTGCGACTCGGCCGACGTGCGCGAGGACGAGAGCAGGTGCTCGCGCTTGCGGTACTTCTCGGAGAACGAGCCTGAGCCGTAGCCGGCGATCGGCCGGTCCGCCGCCATCCCCAGGCCGCCGCGGATCAGCTTCGCGCGGCCGCTCGAGGCCGAGTCCACGTCGGAGAACGAGCTGGTGTGGAGGCCGAGCTGCCCCGGAGCGGCCACGAGCAGCACGACCCCGATCAGGATCCCGGCGCCGCACACGGCCAGCACCGGGAGGCTGCGCCACCGCAGCGCCGCCAGCACCGCGAGCCCGACCAGCAGCGCCGCGAAGCTCGACTCCGAGAGCGTCAGCACCAGCGCCGCCCACAGCAGCGCCAGCCCGACCGCCACGCGCGCGACGTCGCGCCGCGCCGGCGCCCACAGCAGCACGCCGGCGAGCGTCACCATCACGATCGCCAGGAAGCGGCCATAGACGTTGGGGTCGAAGAACAGCGAGTTGACCCTGAAGTAGGGCTTGAGGTCGTTGGCGGCCAGGACCTTCTCGTTCGAGATCAGCAGCCGCCCGGTCGCCCACTCGACGAAGCCGACCGCCGCGAACAGCAGCGCGAGCCCCACCGTCACGGCCAGCACCTGGAGCACCAGCTGCCGCGACCACCGCAGCTCGACCAGCAGCACCATCGCCACCGCGAACGGCACGTAGAAGAAGCCCAGCGTCTTGACCGCGTGCTCGAGGTCGGGCGAGTAGAGCGACTGCAGCGCGTAGAGCACCACGACGATCGCCAGCGCGACGAACACCCGCCGCGCGCGCGGGTCCTCGCGCGGCCACTCCTCATCGGTCCGGAAGACCCGCCACAGGTGGGCGAGCACGCCCGCGGCCAGCACCCCGTAGAGCGGCAGCAGCAGGTTGGCGGTGTCGTCCGCGCCGGTCGGGACCGGGATGCGGAACGGCAGCGTCAGCACGACGGCGATCACGAACCACCGCGGCCGCCGCACGAACGCGACGGTCAGCACCACCAGCAGCACGAGCCCGACCAGGCCCGCCGCGCCGATCAGCCCGAGGCGGCCGGACACGCCGTCGCTGATCGAGGAGCTCGAGATCAGCGCCACCGCGCCGAGCGCCAGGAGCAGCGCCACCGGCATCGCCAGCGCGCGCGGGCGCGGCTCGCGCAGCACCAGCACCGCCGCCGCGGCCAACGCCGCCGCGAGCGCCGCCGTCCCCTCCACGAAGCTGGCGGCGGCCATGATCACCGGCGGCAGGCTAGCCGCTGGGGTCGGCGGGCTGCGAGCCGATGATGTAGTCGTGCCGCGGCGCCGGCATGGTCGACCGCCGCCCGTTGACGGACTTCCAGATCGCCTCGTTGAGCCCGATCTCCGGTGTCGCGTCCTCGACCTTGAAGTTCCAGCGCGCGGACGCCGTCGCCAGCGGCGCGGTCGGCGCGTTGGTCGGCGCCGCCGGGTCCCCGTGCGGGATCACCTTCGGCATCTGCGCGTCGTACGGGGTGAAGTCCGGCGTCGATGAGAAGCCCTTCCACATCCGCGTCGCGCGCTGGTCGACGATCGTCATCGGCGGCAGGTTCAACAGCGACTCGACCGTCGCCACCATGCCCGCCGTGTCGTAATGGGTGTGGTCGACCTTCGCGGTCTGCGTGTACGGGCTGATCACGTACGCGAGCGTGCGGTGCGCGTCGACGTGGTCCGGCCCGTTCTGGGCGTCGTCCTCGGTGACCAGGATCGCAGTGTTGGGCCAGAACGGGCTGTGTGAGACCGCCTGCACCATCCGCCCCAGCGCGAGGTCGTTGTCGGCGAAGTACGACTCCGGGAGCGCCTTGCCCGGCGTGGTGCCGTAGGTGTGGTCGTTCGGCAGCCGCACGATCGAGAGCGCGGGCAGCGGGTCGTGCGACGGGTCGGCCCGGAACGCGCTCACGTACTGGCTGAACTCGCGCTCCCACTCCGGCTCGCGGTCGCGGTGGTCGGAGCAGTCGAGGTTGAAGCCCGGGTAGCGCTCGTCGACGTGGTCACCGAAGCGGCCGTCGTCGAGGTGCGTGACCTGCGACGTGTTCCCCGGCCCGTCGCAGTCGGCCGGGATCGTCGTGTACATGCCGTAGTCGCGGTACGACACGCCGTCGCGGTACGCGTTGTCCCACAGGTAGCCGCGCGACAGCGCCGCCGCGCCGCGGAAGATCGTGCGGTCGAACGCGAGCGGCTCGGTCAGGAACTGCTCGGCGTAGGAGACCTGCTCGAAGTCGCGAGCCCGGTGGCGCTTGCGCGCGCCCGGCGAGTAGGTGATCGGCCACGTCTTGTCGATGTAGTCGCTGACCCCCGCGGACATCGTCCAGCTGATGCCGTCGGCCGAGACCTGGGCGTCGGAGTAGAAGTTGTCGAACAGCGTGAAGCGGCGGGCCAGCGCGCGGTGGTTGGGTGCGGACTCCTCGTCGAACAGCGTCAGGGCCGGGTCGCCGTCGCCCTTGCCGAGGTTGCCGAGCACCTGGTCGTAGGTGCGGTTCTCCTTGATCACGTAGATGACGTGGCGGATCGCCCCGACCGCCTTCGGCTTGGCCGCGATCCGCGCCCGCACGCGGTTGTTGCGCAGCACCTGGCGCGTGAGCTTGCGCAGCGTCTTGCGCTTCCTCGGCGTCTTCACCACGCTGATGCCCCCCTTCGTGCTCGGCCGCTGCGCCGCCGAGGCGTAGGCGTAGTCGCCCGTCGAGCAGTCGCCGACCGCGTACGGCCCGGCGCAGCGGCGGGGGAAGCGCCCGGCGGCGTTGGCGCTCGTGATCGCGAGCAGCTTGCCGTTGCGGGTGATGTCGACGTCGGTCGGGTTCCACGCCGTCGGGATGAAGCCGATCCGCTTGCGGTGGACGAGGTCGAGCACGGCGAGCGCGTTCTCCCCGCCCAGCGCGACGTAGAGCCGCTTGCCGTCGGGCGAGACCGCGAGCGCGTTGGGCATCGAGCCGGTGCGCACGCCGTGGGCGAGCCCGACCGCCATCGTGCGGACCATCCGCTCGTGCTTCGTGTTGATGATCGACACCGAGTCGGAGTTGCCGTTGGCGGTGTAGACCTCGTTGCGGCGCGGGTTGGCGGCGATCGCGTTGGGGTGGTCGGCGAGCTGCGGGCGGCTGGCCGGCGAGAGCAGGATGCGCCGCTTCACCGTCTCGGTCCGCGTGTCGATCACCGACACCGAGCGGCCCATCCAGTTCGTCACGAACGCCTTGCGCCCGTTGTGGCCGAAGGCGACGCCGTAGGGCTGGAGCGCAGCCCCGAGGTCGATCGTCTTGATCACGTGGTTGGTCTTGGGGTCGATCACCGTGACCGTGCGGCCGGGCGGGTTGGTCGTCCCGGCCACGCCGGAGAGGTTGTTGGCGACGTAGATGCGGTCGCCCCGCGGCGTATGGCTGTAGGCGAGGCCGGCCGGGAAGTAGGGCGTCGGGATCTGGCCGGTCTCCTTCAGCGTCTTGCCGACGTCGTAGACGTGGACGACGTTCTGGCCGCCGCCCGACGCCCACGCGCGCTTGCCGCCCGGGCTGAAGACCACGCCGTAGAACACCGCCTCGCCGATGCCCTTGCGCGAGTCGTAGGGGACGGTGCCGGTGCGGACGCGCTTGCGCAGGTCGAACAGGTCGGTCGAGTTGATGCGGGTCGCCGCGCTCGAGACCGAGAGCAGCTTGCGGCCGGACGGGGAGAGCGCGGAGCCGAGCGGGCCCTGGAAGCCCTGGGTCGACTTCGCCACCGAGATCTCGGCGCCCGCCGGCCGGACCGCCCAGCCGGCGGGCGTGACGCGGTCCTTGCGCGCCGCAACGGCGCTCGCGGGCAGCGCCGCGAGGCCCACGGCGAGCAGGAGGAGGGAGACGGCTCGGGAGATCACGACATATGACGCGGTCGGGCGGACGGAAGCGACCCGGCCGCTATCGTCGCCGCGGATGCGCGCCCGGCTCCGGTTCCTGCCCGCGTTGGGGACGGTCGTCGGCATCGCCGTTCTGCTCAAGATCGTTTACGCACCGTGGTTCCTGAACTACGACGCGCGATACGCACTCTTGTGGGCAAGAGACGTCGCGCGCGGTCTGACCCCTGACTACGAGGCGCCGTTCGCGCCCACGCCGCACCCGCTGGAGACGCTCGTCTCGCTGGTCGCGGTGCCGTTCGGGACGGGCGGCGACGCGATCCTGCTGTGGGCCACGCTGCTGTGCTTCGGGCTGCTGGTCTGGCTCGCCTACCGGCTCGGCGCAGAGCTGTTCTCGCCCTGGGTCGGCGTGGTCACCGCGCTGGTCGTGCTGACGCGGCCGGCGCTCGAGCGCGACGCGCTGATCGGCTACCAGGACACCGCCTTCGCGGTCGTGATCGTGTGGGCGGTGCTGCTCGAGGCGCGGCAGGCCCGGCGCGGCGTCCCGGTCCTGCTCCTGCTCGCGCTGGCCGGACTCATGCGGCCGGAGGCGTGGGCGCTGGCCGGCCTCTACACGCTCTACCTGTGGCGCGGCGCGAGCAACCGCGAGCGGTTGACCTACGCCGGGCTGACCGCGCTCGCCCCGGTGCTGTGGGCGCTCGCGGACCTGGCGGTGACCGGCGACGCGCTGCATTCGCTGCACGGTACCGCCGACCTCGCCGAGACCGCCGACCGCCGCCGCGACCCGCTCACCGGCCCCTACTGGGCGGCCAAGTACCTCGGCTACGCGCTGCGCGAGCCGCTGGTCATCGGCGTCCCGATCGGCCTCGCGTTCGCGTGGCGCCACGCGCGGGCGCGCGCGTGGCTCCCGTTCGTGACCGCGGTCGCGATGCTCGTCGTCTTCCTCGCCGGCCCGCTGTTCGGGCTGCCGCTGATCGCCCGCTACGTGCGCGCCCCGGCGGTGCTGCTGGCGGTCTTCTACGGCCTCGCGGTGATGGGCTGGCAGATGCTGCCCCCGGGGCACCGCCGCGGCTGGGCGATCGCGGGCGCCGTCGCGGCGCTGCTGTCGGTCGCCTACCTCCCCTGGCACGTGAAGCTCCTGCACGGGGTCGAGAACCGGATCGACCTCCAGGGCGCCTACTACCGCGACCTGCGCACCGCGGCGGAGGCCAAGACCGTCCGCTCCGCGTTCGACCGCTGCGGCAAGATCGCCACCGCCGACCACCGCCCGATGCCGCATCTCCGCTGGTGGATCGAGGGCGACCCGGGCAGCGTGGCGCCGGTCGGGACGCCGGAGGCGCGCGGCGCGCGCGTGCTGCTCCTCCCGCGCCGCACGCGCGCGATGAAGCGCTTCTACACGACGAAGTTCCCGAACGTGACCGCGCCCGCGGGCTTCAAGCGCGTGTACCGCAACGCCTCCTGGCGCGTGCTCGCAGCGCCGGGCTGCGGCTAGGGTGCCCCGAATGCACGTGACCATCATCGGAGCCGGCAACGGGGGCATGGCCTCCGCGTTCGACTTCGCCCAGCACGGCCACGACGTCGCGCTCTTCGCGCCGCCGCACTACGGCGACAACGTCGTCGCGGTCGCGGAAGCCGGCGGCATCCGGGCCAGCGGCGACCTCGAGGGCTTTGCGCCGATCCGCTACGCCGGCCACGACGCGGGCGAGGCGATGGCCGGCGCCGAGCTCGTGGTGGTCGTCGGCCCCGCCTACGCAACCGAGTCGCAGGCCGTCGACGCCGCGCCGCACCTGACCCAGGACATGGCCGTGCTGGTCTGCCCCGGCTCGGGCGCGGGCGCCATCGCGTTCAAGCGCGCCGCCGGGCTCGCGCTCGACGACGACCGCATCGTGATCGGGGAGACGCACACGCTGCCCTACGCGGTGCGGGTGACCGAGCCGGGCGTGATCAACGTCTTCCTCAAGCTCACGACCGACGTGTACCTCGCGGCGATGCCGCGCGCCGGCACCGACCGGCTCTACGACCTCGTGCACGACGTGTGGCCGGCGGTCGAGAAGGCCGAGAGCGTCTTCCAGACCACGCTCCAGAACGGCAACCCGGTGATCCACCCCGCGGTGACGCTCCTCAACGCCGGGCTGCTCGAGCGCACCGGCGGCGACTTCCTGTTCTACGAGGAGGGCGTGACCGAGGGCGTCGGGCGGCTGATCGAGGCGGTCGACCGCGAGCGGCTGGCGATCGCCGCGGCGCTCGGCGTCACCGTCCTGTCCGAGCCGGCGATCGGGATGCGCCAGGGCTACATGGTCGAGGACAACTACTCGACCGGTTACAGCACCGCCCCCGGCTTCCTCGGGATCACGGCGCAGCGTGAGCTCGACCACCGCTACCTCACCGAGGACGTCGGCTACGGGCTGGTGTTGTTCACCGGCCTCGCCGCCCGCCTCGGCGTGCCGACGCCGGCGATGGAGGCGGTCATCACGATCGCCTCGGTCGTGCTGGCGCGCGACTTCCGCGCCGAGGGGGCGAGGACGCTCACCACGCTCGGCCTTGACGGGCTCTCCCCCGAGGAGCTCGCCGCTATCTGAGCCCGACCTGCGCGGCGGAGTCGAGCACGCGCTCGATCTTCGCCTCGACGGCGTCCGCGCCGGCCGAGGGAACGTAGAACACGCAGCGCTCGACGCCGGCCTGCGCGTAGCGCTCCAGCCGCTCCGGGCGCGACGGCGCGGCGTTGACCGTGACGCCGATCGGGCGGTCGGCGCGGGCGCGCAGCTCCTCGATGCGCGCGAGCAGGACGTCGTCGCCGCCGACCACGTTGGGCATCCAGTGGTCGCCGTAGGCCAGCACGCGGTCGAGCACTCTGGCGCCGTTGCCGCCGACGAGGATCGGCGGGCCGGGGCGCTGGACGGGCTTGGGCCACGACCAGATGCGCTCGAAGTTCACGTGGCGCCCCGCGTAGCTCGCCTCGTCGTCGCGCCAGAGCGCCTGCATCGCCTCGACGTGCTCGCGCATCTGCCCGATGCGCCGGCCCGGGTCGACGCCGTGGTTGCGCATCTCCTCCACGTTCCAGCCTGCGCCGACGCCGAACAGCAGCCGCCCGCCCGACAGGTGGTCGACGCTGGCAGCCGCCTTCGCGCAGGCGATCGGCTCGTGCTGGGGCACGAGGATGATCCCGAGCCCGACCCGGATCGTCTCGGTGGCCGCGGCGGCGTGGGTCGCGGCCACGAACGGGTCGAACAGGCGGCTGTACTCGCGCGGCAGCTCGCCGCCGGCCGGGTACGGCGTCGCGCGGCTCGCGGGGATGTGGGTGTGCTCGGGGAAGAACACGGACTCGAACCCGAGCGCCTCCGCGCGGGTCGCCAGCCACGCCGGGGTGACCGACTCGTCCGTGGCGAAGATCGCGAGCCCGAGGTCCATGCTCAGAGCTGGGTGGCGTCGGTCGGCATCCCGAGCAGCACGCGGCCGGCGAGCTCCCACGTGGCGGGCGCGACGAGCATGTGCTGCGTGGCCGCGTGGGCGTCGCGCACGCGGCGCTGCAGCGGGCTCGACTCGTACAGTGCGCTGCCGCCGGCCAGCGTGTAGGCGGTGTCGGTGGCGTGGGTGGAGACCGCGGTCGCGTGCGTGGCGGCGAGCCGCAGCGCCGCCCGCTGGTCGACGTCGACGCCCGCGCCGGCGACGGCGCGCTCCCAGGCCGCGCCGATCGTCTCGTCGAGCAGCGCCGAGGCCGCGCGCACCGCGGCCTCGGCACGCGCGACATCCGCCTGCACGGTGCCGCGCTCCGCCAGCGTGCGCTTCCCCCCGGTCGGCACCTTGCCGCCGGCCAGCGCGATCAGGTCGTCGAGCGCGCCGCGGGCGATCCCCAGGCTGACCGCCGCGATCGCCAGCGCGAGCAGCCCGAACAGCGGGAAGGCGTAGAGCGGGCCGGGCTGGAGAGGCGGGCCGCCGAGCACGTTGGCGGTGCGCTCCGCCGGGATATGGACGCCGTCGAGCCCGATGTCGTGGCTGCCGGTGCCGCGCAGGCCCATCACGTGCCAGGTGTCGTGGATCGTGAACGACTCGGCCGGCGCCAGCATCAGCCGCATGCCGCCGTCGACGACGCAGCCTCCCATCAGCCAGTCGGCGTGCCGGCAGCCGCTGGCGAACGGCCAGCGGCCGCTCACGCGGTAGCCGCCCGGCTCCGCGGTCGCGCGGCCCTTGGGCGCGAACACGCCCGCGACCACCGTCGCCGGGTCGGCGTAGATCTCACGCGCGGCTGCCTCGGGCAGGTAGCCGGCGACGAGCCCGCTGGTGGCGGCGATCGCGACGCACCAGCCGGCGGCGGCGTCGCCCGCCGCCAGCGCCCGGACGGCGGCGACGAGCGTGCCCGGATGCGCCTCGAGGCCGCCCGCGGCGGTGGGCACGCACAACCGGAAGAGGCCGGCGTCGGCGAGCGCGGCGACGAGCGGCTCGGCCAGTCGCCGGTCGCGCTCGGCGGCCGGCGCGAGCTCTGCGGCGGTCGAGGCGAGGCGGCGGGCCGCCTCCACGGGATCGGTCGCGAGCGTCACTCTGGCATCGTGACGGACCTCGCCCATGGCCACCACCGCGACCGACGACCGCGCCCACCACCGTCGCCGCTTCAGCGGGCGCGATCCCGCCGAGCCGCACCGCGCGTCGACGCCGCTCGAGCTCCTCTACGACCTCACGATCGTCGTCGCGTTCGGCGCCGCGGCGAACGAGATGGCGCACTTCGTGGCCGAGGACCATGTCTCGGCCGGCGTCTTCGGGTTCGTCTTCGCCTGCTTCGCCGTCACGTGGGCGTGGCTGAACTACTCGTGGTTCGCCTCCGCCTACGACACCGACGACTGGGTCTTCCGGCTCGCGACGTTCGTGCAGATGGCCGGCGTGATCGTGCTCACGCTCGGGCTGGCGCCGATGTTCGAGTCGCTCGACCGCGGCGGGACGGTCGACAACCGCGTGATGGTGGCCGGCTACGTCGTCATGCGCGTGCCGCTGCTGCTCCTGTGGTGGCAGGTCTCGCTCCACGACCCGCCGCGCCGCCGCACAGCGCGGTCGTACCTGGCCTTTGTCGCCGTGGCACAGGCCGGCTGGGTCGCGCTGGCGGTCGTCGGGCTCGACATCGGGCCGACGCTCGTGGCGGTTGCCCTCCTCGTCGGGCTCGAGATGGCCGGCCCGCGGGTGGCGGAGAGCAAGGGCGGCACACCGTGGCATCCGCACCACATCGCCGAGCGCTACGGGCTGCTGGTGATCATCACGCTCGGTGAGGTCATCCTCGGCGCCGTCGCCTCGGTCGAGGCGGTCGTCAACGGCGAGGCGGGCTGGAGCCTCGACGCGGCGCTGCTGCTCGTCGCCGGCGTCGGCCTCGCGTTCGGCTGCTGGTGGATGTACTTCGCGGTGCCGTGGGCGGAGCCGCTGGTCCGCCACCGCGAGCGGGCGTGGATCTTCGGCTACGGGCACCTGTTCGGCTACGCCGCGCTCGCGGCGATGGGCGCGGGCTTGCACGTCGCGGCGATCGCCCTCGAGGGCAAGGCCGAGATCGGCGCGGTCGCGATCGTCCTCAGCGCCGCGCTCCCGTTCGCGATCTACACGGCGGTCTTCTACGCGCTCTACTCGCTGCTCATCCACACGTTCGATCCGTTCCACCTCGGCCTGCTGGCGGGCACCGCCGCGCTGGTCGCCCTGTCGGTCGTGCTGGCCGCCGCGGGCGCGAGCGTGGCGTTCTCGCTGCTGGTACTGGCGCTGGCTCCGGCGGTCACCGTCGTGGGCTACGAGACGCTCGGGCACCGGCACATGAGCGAGGCGCTGCAACGGCTCTAGCAATTGGAATCGCTACCGGGGGTAAAGACATCCGGCGTCCGCGCCGAAGGACTGTGTATGACCACCGAACACCAGGATGTCCACGTGCTGTCGCCGCATGGCGAGCCGCGCGGGCTTCAGATGACCGAGGAGACCTTCGAGCCCGCCGGGCTCGTCCTCACGGTGAGCGGCGAGCTTGACATCGCGACGGCTCCCTCCCTGCGCGACCAGCTCTCGGCCGCGATCGACGCCGGCCGCCACCGGCTCGTGATCGACCTGTCGGCGCTCACCTTCCTCGACTCCGTCGCGCTCGCGGCGATCGTGCACACCAAGCAGCGGCTGCCCGAGCACGGGAAGCTGGCGCTGGCCGTCGACCCGTCTTCATACGTGATGCTCGTCTTCGAGAGCGGTGGGCTGCCGCAGATCCTCGACCTCGTCGAGACCCGCGAGCAGGCCATCGAGCACGTCTCCCGCTAAGCCCGCACGTACCGCTCGAAGACCACGCGCCCGCCCAACGTCCTGGTCTCGACCAGGTCGAGTTCGATGTCCTTGGTCACGGGCGGCAGGAAGGGCGTGCCGCCACCGACGACGACCGGGTGGCGGAACATCCGCAGCTCGTCGACGAGGCCGAGCTCGATCGCCTGCGCGGCCAGTCCGGCGCCGCCGATCGAGACGTCCTTGTCGGTCGCGTCGAGCGCCGCGGCGACCTCCTCCGCCAGTGACGCGGTGGCGAGCCGGGCGTTGCCGTCGACGCTGTCGAGCGAGCGGCTGAAGACGACCTTTGGGAGCGCGCGCCAGACGTCGGCGAACTCGGCGCCGGCCGCGTCGGGGCGCGGCAGCGGCTCCGACTCCCACACCGCCATGAGCTCGTACAGCCTGCGGCCCAGCAGATAGGCGCCGAGCCCGCCGACCTGCTCGAGGTGGAAGCGGAAGAGCTCGTCGCTGGGGACGCCCCAGTTGAACCCGCCCTGGCGGTCGGCGATGAAGCCGTCCACTGAGACGCTCATCGAGAAGATCAGCATGCCGCGGGATGATGGCATCGCTACTGTGGTTGCCCGTGCAATCACCGCCGGACGATGCCACCAAGCGCTGGACCCTCATCCTCTGCTGCCTCGCGCAGTTCATGGTCATCCTCGACGTGTCGGTCGTGAACGTCGCGCTGCCTTCGATCCGCAACGACCTCGGCTTCTCGGTCGTCGACCTGCAGTGGGTCGTCAACGCCTACACGATCACGTTCGCCGGCTTCCTCCTGCTCGGCGGACGCGCGGCGGACCTGCTCGGGCACAAGAAGGTGCTGCTGTTCGGGCTCCTGCTGTTCGCCGCGGCCTCCCTGGCCGGTGGCCTGTCCCAGGGCCAGGGCCAGCTGATCGTCGCCCGCGCGTTCCAGGGGCTGGGCGGCGCGGTCGTGGCGCCGGCGACGCTGTCCGTTCTCACCACGACCTTCAGCGAGGGCTCTGAGCGCAACCGCGCGCTGTCAGTCTGGGGCGCGATGGGCGCAGCCGGCGGCGCCGCGGGCGCGCTCGTCGGCGGCATCCTGACCGATGTGCTCGGCTGGCAGTGGATCCTCTTCATCAACGTCCCGATCGGGCTCGCCGCCGTGCTCGCGGGGCGCCGCTTCATCGTCGAGCACGCGCGCTCCGAGGCCGGCGAGCGCCACTACGACGCGCTCGGCGCGGTCACCGTCACCGCGGGCCTGATGCTGCTGACGTTCGGCATCGTGAGCACCGACGACCACGGCTGGGGCTCGCTGCAGGCGCTCCTGCCGATGGCGATCGGACTGGCGCTGCTAGGCGTGTTCCTGGCGATCGAGGGCCGCTTCTCGCCGCGCCCGCTGATGCCGCTCCGCGTGTTCGGCGTGCGCAGCCTCTCGGCCGCCAACATCGTCGTGTTCTTCCTCGGGTGCGCAGTGTTCGCGATGTGGTACTTCGTGTCGCTCTACCTCCAGCAGGTGCTCGGCTACTCGCCGATCAAGACCGGCGTGGCGTTCCTCCCGATGACGGCGGCGATCGCCCTGGCCTCGACGTTCGCGGGCCGCCTGTCGAGCCGCGTCGGTCCGGGCATCGTGCTGACCGGCGGGATGACGCTCGTCGCGCTCGGGATGGCGGGCTTCTCGTTCATCGACGCGGGCGGCGGCTACTGGACCGACATCTTCGTGCCGTCCGTCGTCACCGCGACGGGCCTCGGCTTCTCGTTCGTGCCGGTCACGATCGCCGGGATGGCGGGCGTCCGCCGCGAGGAGGCCGGCCTGGCCTCGGGGCTGATCAACACGTCACGCCAGTTCGGCGGCTCGCTCGGCCTCGCCGTGCTGGCCACGATCGCGTCGTCGCGCACGTCGGCGCTGGCCGACGGCGGCCACACCGCCGCGGACGCGCTGACCGGCGGGTTCTCCGTCGCGTTCTGGGTCGGTGCCGGGTTCGCCGCGCTCGGCGCGGTCGCGGCCGGCTTCGGGCTGGCGCGCATGGGCGCGCGGCAGCCCGAGCCGGTGCCTCAGCAGGCCTGATCGCTCAGGCCGCGTGGGCGGCTGCATCGAAAAGTGCAAGCTCCGCCGCATCGGGGGGTTCGAACTGGAGCGCCCATGTCTGCAGGTCTTCTCTCTCGATCGGCACGACGCCGGGCCGGGCCTCGGCGTTGCGAAGCTGAATCCGCCGCCACAACTCCTCGACCGTCGCTTCCAGGTAATGCAGTTCCACAGCGACACCGAGCGCTCGCGCGGTGAGTCGGAGCTCGTCCCGCTCCTCGCGCGCCCAGAAGCCGTTCTCCAAGATCACACTTTGGCCCAGCGTCAGCAGCTCTTGGCCGAGCCGCCAGAGCCGATCCTCCAGTTGCACGCGCCGCTGGTCGTCGTAGTAGTCGATGCCGAGGTCGTGCTTCCACTCATCGGGGGAGAGGCGCACGGCCGGCACCTTCGGCGCAAGCTCCTTCGCGAGCGTCGTCTTGCCCGCGCCTGGCAAGCCGCAGATGACGATCAATCGAGCCCCAGCCATGACCGCGAAGCGTCTCAGACCTCGTGCGGCAATCCTTTGGACCAGGTCGAGAAGCTCTGACCGGCTCCGCTCACCAGGTGACATGACCGAGCCGTCGATCGAGCCGTTCGCCCGGGCCCACCTCGATGGGTTGATCGCCCTGGTGGCCGCGGAGGGCTGGACCGAGTACACGGCGGACGCGGAGCGGACCTACCGGGCGCTGAGTGGGCAAGGCGTGACGACGCTGGTGGCGCTCGCCGACGAGCGGGTCGTCGGCGCGATCCAGGTGCAATCCGACGGCGTCATCCAGGCCCACGTGTCGATGCTGTTGATCGACCGGCAATGGCGCGGACACCAGCTCGGCTCTCGGCTGCTGCGTGAGGGACTCGAGCGCGCAGGCGGCCTATGGCTCGACATCCGCACTCGGACCGAGGGTTACTACGAGCGCCTCGGCGCGAGCCGCTCGCTCGGCTTTCGCCTGACGCGCGAGGCTCTGACGGACCGACGGGACTAGGCTTCAGCCGTCGTGTCACTCACTGCCCTGACGTCCGCCGAGATCTCGCTGCCGGCCCAGGCCGATGGCGCGCGCGTCAGCGACCGGATCGCCGTTCTGGCCGACACCGTCGATGTCGTCGGATTGACCGACAACCACGCGGGCCAGCCGCGGATGTCGCCCCTGGCTGCGGTAGCGCTCGCGCGGGAGCAGGGCGTGGGGACGATCGTCCACGTTTCCTGTCGTGATCGCAATCGGCTTGCCCTGCAGTCCCAGGTCGTGGGCGCGGCGGCGCTCGGCGCTGAGGCGGTCCTCTGCATGCAGGGCGATCCGGTGCGCGGCATCGAACATGTGGCCGACATGACCGCCACACAGCTCATTGCGAGCGCGTCCGCATGGAGCGCCCCGGAGCCGCTGGCCGTCGGGGCGGTCGTCAATCCTTTCGCCGAGGATGTCGACCGGGAGGTGCGGCTCCTGCGGCGCAAGATCGCCTCTGGAGCGACCTTCCTTCAGTCGCAGATGATCTTCGACCTCGAGCGCCTCGAAGCGTTCCTGTCGGCGGCCGAGGATGCCCTCGCCGACGTACGGTTCTACGCAAGCGTCGCGCTGCTCCGCAGCGCGCACATGGCAGAGCGCGCCTGCGCGCTACCCGGGGTCGCGATTCCTCAGCGAGCCCTGGCGCAGATCAGTCGGGGCGGCGGCATTGACCTGGCGCGCGAGCTGGCGGCCGGCCTGGCAGGGATCTCGCGCGTGGACGCGCTCCACGTATTTCCCCTGGGAGCCGAGGCGGCGACACGCGAGGTCGCCGCCGAGTTCCGTGTCGCACGGGGGGTCAGCGCCCACCGCCCGGCAGCGTCCGGTCCCTAGTCTTCACCTGAGCTCGGCAGCGCCTCGTAGTAGCCCTCCATCGCCGGGTAGTAGTCGTCGAAGCTCGGTGTCGGCAGGTCGTCCCGCGCCGCCACGAGCATGTCCAGGTAGTACTCCCAGCCGGGACCGTACGAGCCGGCGTCGTCGGCTGGCTCGAGGTGGTGGACGAGCCGGAGTTCCGTCTCACCTTCGGTGTGTGACAGCAGCAGCTCGATCCGCGTGCCGCCGGACTCGTCCGACAGGACCAGCCTCCGTGGCGGCTCGCAGGCGTCGATCCGCTTGTCGAGCCACGGCGACCCATCCTCGAAGCCCATCTGCACCTTGATCATGCGCCCGGGAGCGGCCTCGCCCTTCCAGGTCCCGAACCAGCGGGCGGTGCGGTCGGGCTCGGTGACGCTGGCCCACACGTCCTCGATGGGCGCCCGGAACGTCCGGCTGACGACGAGTCCGTTGCCGTCGGCGGTCTGGACGAGCCGGCCGCGGGGTGGATTGGTCATCCCGCGTTCTCCTGTCGTTGATCTTCCGTGCGGCGCTCGCGCCGGGCCCGATAGACCTCGGTCGCCAGTGCGTCGAGGCGCCGCTCCCAGCCGGCGGCCAGCGTGAACTGGTCCAGCCACTCGATCAGGCCGGCGAGCCGCGAAGCGTCCAGCTCGTAGAAGCGCTGACGGCCGACGAGGCTCTGGTGGACCAGGCCGCTTTCCCGCAGCACCCGCAGATGCCGGCTGACGGCGGGCCGGCTGATCGCGAACCGATCGGCGATCTGCCCTGCGGCGAGGCGCTGATGGCGCAGCATCACCAGGATGTCCCGCCGCACCGGGTCGGCGATCGCCGCCGCTAGCTCGTCCACCAGGAAAGCGTAACCACCATGTTACGCGTTTGGCAAGGCCACGCTGAGACCAGCGAGCGCTGTCCGCGCGACGCCTCATCCCTGAGCTCTAACGATCCTCCGGTGGGTGGCAGGAAAGGGCGCTTCGGGCCGGCGAGCTTTGTTCGGCCCCTGAACGGCACAGCGCAGCGCCATGGCGTGGAGAAAAAGTCGACGGCGGGTTCCATTTCCTGACAGGACCCGCCGGCCACCCAGGCCGATCCCTCGGCCGTCAGCAACCCAGACCGCTAGATGTCCTCCATCGCGACGGCGTCCTGCCCGACCTCGAGGAACTCCGTGTAGGCGTTGACCACGGTGTCGGGGTCGTCCCACATCCGCATCTGGCCCTTGTCCATCCAGATCGCGTGATCGGCGAGCTCCTGGATCGTCCCGAGCGCGTGCGAGACGAGCACGACCGTGCGGTCCTCCGAGCACAGCTCGCGCATCTTGCGCGCGCACTTGCGGCGGAACTTCGCGTCGCCGACCGACAGCGCCTCGTCGATCAGGAGGATGTCCGGCTCCATCATTACGGCGACCGCGAACGCGAGCCGCCCGTACATGCCGGACGAGTAGGTCCGCATCGGCATGTCCATGAAGTCCTCGAGCTCGGCGAAGGCGACGATGTCGTCGTACTTCTCCGCCAACTGGCCGCGCTTGAGCCCTGCCGCCAGGCCGCCGAGCACGACGTTGTCGCGCCCCGACAGCTTCTTGTTGAAGCCGACGCCCAGAGCGAGCAGCGTGCTCACGCGCCCGTGGATCTCGACCCGCCCCTCGCTCGGCGGCAGGATGCCCGCGATCGTCCGCACCAGCGTCGACTTGCCCGCGCCGTTGGCGCCGACGATGCCGAGCACCTCGCCGTGGGGGACGTCGAAGCTGACGTTGCGCACGGCCTCGATCTCGCGCACGATCTTCTCGCGGCGGCCCAGCCGGGTCACCGTCGAGCGCAGCGTCGGCGCCTTCTCGAGGCTCGTGCGGTAGGTGACCGAGACGTCCTCGACCGAGATCGCGGTGCGCTCAGAGACGGACAGCGAACTCACGCTCCCGGGAGAGGAAGAACAGGCCGGCGAAGAGGAAGATGCCCAGACCCCAGGCGAGCCCCAGCGCCACCGAGCTCGCGTCGGGCCGGATCCCGAACAGCGCGTCGCTCCACGCCGTCAGCAGCCCCGCGAGCGGGTTGACCTTGAGCAGCCACGTGTAGCCGTGCGGCACGTTCGCGGCGAAGTAGAGGACCGGCGAGATGTAGAGCCAGATCCGCAGCATGTAGGGCAGGAAGTTGGAGAGGTCGCGGAAGTACACCTGCGCGGCGGCGACCAGCATCGCGAGGCCGCACGCCATGAACAGGATCAGCGCCAGGATCGGGATCACCCATAGCGTGTTCTGGTTGACCGGCAGCCCCGACGCGATGTGGATCGGGATGTAAACGATGATCGTCGGTATGAAGCGCATGAACGCCGTGATCACGGCCGACAGCGGCAGCAGCGCGCGCGGGAAGGCCGAGTTGAGGATCAGCCGGCCGCCCTTGGTCACCGACCGCACGCCGACCGTCATCGCGTTCTGGATGATCTGGAAGACGAAGATGCCCGCGACCAGGTGCGCGAAGAAGTCCGGGTGGCGGTGCCCGCCGGCGCGGATGATGTCGACCAGCAGGAAGTAGACGAGCGCCATCAGCAGTGGGTTGAGCACCAGCCACAGCTGCCCGAAGACCGTGTCGAAGTTCTGCTCGCGCAGCTTCGTGCGGGCGAGCTCGTAGGCGAACTCGCGCCGCCGCCAAACCTCGTGCACGTAGGAGTGCAGCGGCGGCAGCCCCACGTTGTGGGGCACGAAGACGTGACGCTCGCCCGTGAACTCGTCTTCACGGCGGTGCGACCTGGACGCGGTAGGGGTGCTCATCGGCGCACTCAGGCTAGATGATCGATTCCACGACCCCCGCACCAGTCTGCACGCGTCCCGCGGCGCAGGGCCGCACCCGCCGGAAGGGGGAGGTGGCGCTGCCACGATCCCCCTTCGGCGTGCACGCCCCTGCATCCACGGGCCACGCACATCCAGGCACGGCGGCCGCGCAATCGACCATCTGGAAGGGTCTCACCGCAGGCGGCTCGAGCTGAGGATCGCCGCAAGATGCCCCACGACGGTGATGGCCGCGATCGGGACCAGGACGATCACGAGGCCGCGGGTGAACGGGACGCCGGCGACGAACGAGTCGGCGATCGCCGCCAGCAGCGCCAGGATCGTCGCCTCGATCGCCACGAAGGCGCGGAAGAACGGGAAGAACGCGACCATCCGCCGCACCCGCGCGAGCCCGGAGGCGCGCGGCGCCGCCACCGCCGCGGTGTCCTCCGCGACCGGCAGCCCGGCCTCCGCGCGCGCGACGATCACCAGCGCCGTCTCCACCCGCACCAGCAGGGCCAGCACCGCCGCCACGCACCCGAGGGTCGTGTAACCGCCGATCGAGTCCCAGCCGCCGTCGGCGCGGATGCCCAGCGCGATCGGCAGCAGCGACTCGGTGAAGTAGTGCGCGAAGCGGTCGAGGTAGACCCCCGCGACCGACGATTGCTTCCGCCAGCGCGCGAGCTCGCCGTCGGAGCAGTCGAGCAGGATCTGGCACTGGATCAGCAGGAAGGCCGCGATCGCGCCCCACAGCCCGGGCACGGTCAGCGCCCCCGCGGCCAGCACGCCGGCCACGATCATGCCCCACGTCAGCGCGTTCGGGGTCACGCGCGTGGGCAGCACCAGCCGCGTCAGGTAGATCGAGTAGCGGCGGACGTAGAGCTTGCCCGCCCAGTGCTCGCCCGAGTTGCGCTCGAAGATCCGCGCCGGCTGCGAGACGGCGCGCAGCTCAGCGACCGAAGGCCTCTGCGTACGCGCGGACGCGGTCCCCCACCTCCCCCTCCGAGAGGTCGAGGTGCTCCAGGATCGTGTAGCGGTCGGGCCGCGTCGCCGGCGCGTCGACCACCGCGGCGGTGAACTGCTCGAGCGAGAGGCCGAGGTCGGCGGGGGTGCGGGGGAGCTCATGGCGCGTCAGGCATGCGTCGATGTCGCGCGCCATCTTGTCGTCGCCCCGCAGCCAGGATGTGAACAGGCTGCCGACGCCCGCCAGCTCACCGTGCTGCGCGGTGCCGGGGTACAGGTGGTCGATCGCGTGGAGGATCTCGTGGTCGGCGCCCGAGCAGGGGCGCGAGGAGCCCGCGGCGACCATCGCCAGACCGGAGAGCACGAGCGCCTCGGCCAGCGCGATCAGGAAGTCGTCGTCGTCGATCCCGTCCTCGCGGTGGAGAACGGAGGTGGCGGCGGTGCGGGCGAACGTCACCGCGAGGCCGTCGACCGGCTCGCCGCGCTCGCGCGCGGCCAGCCACCAGTCGGCGATCGCGCCGAGGTTGGAGACCACGTCGCCGATCCCGGAGCGCCGCATCGAGGGGTCGCTGGCGCGCACGTAGTCGAGGTCGATCACCACCGCGATCGGCATCTGCACGCCAAAGCTGGCCTTGCGCCCGCCCTCCTCCAGCGACGACACGGGCGAGGCGATCCCGTCGTGGGCGAGCGACGTGGCGACGGCCACCATCGGCAGCCCGGAGAGCGCGGCGGCGTGCTTGGCGGTGTCGAGCGTCTTGCCCCCGCCGATCCCCACCACGGCGTCGAAGAAGCCAGAGCGCAGGCGCCCGCGCAGCTCGGTGGCGGCCTCGACGGTGCCGCCCTCGACCATCCAGATGTCGGCGTTGGCGAGCTGCGGCCGCAGCACCTCGGCGATCTCCTCGCCCTGCCCTGGCCCGACCGCGATCGCCACATGGCCGCCGCTGGAGATGCGGCGGTCGGCGAGCAGCGGCGCGAGCCCGGCGACCGCGCCGGGGCCGATGTCGATGGTCAGGGGCGCCCCGACCATCCGGCTCAGCAGCGCCACGCCACCTCCCGCGCCTTGTCCAGGTCGCGCTGGTCGTCGACCTCGACCCACTCGAGCCCGCCCACCGACGCGACCCCGACGCGGCCGCCGCGGTCGGCGTACTCCTGGAAGCCGTCCTCGTAGTAGAGCTGGGGGTCGCGCTCCCAGGTCGCCTGCAGCGCCTCGGCCAGCTTCTCGGAGGCCTCCGGCTCGATCAGCGTCAGCCCGATGTACTCGCCGGCCGCCTCGGCCGGGTCGTGTGCCTTGTTGATCCCGCGCAGCAGCCGGTCGCCGTTCAGGAGGACCTTCATCTCCTCCTCGCCGAGCATCTTGGCGTCGTCGAGCGCGAGCACGACCTCCGCGTGGCCGCGGCCGGCCAGCAGCCGCTCCTCGATCTCGGGCGGGTGCACGGTGTCGCCGTTGCACAGCAGCACGCCGCGCGCGAAGTGCTCGCGCGCGCTCCACAGCGAGTAGCAGTTGTTCCACTCCTCCGCCTTCGGGTTGAAGACGGTCTCGATGGACACCTCGTGACGCTGCTCGAGCGCCTCGCGGCGCTCCTCGATCCGGTCGGCCGCGTAGCCGGTGACCACCACCACCGTCTCCATCCCCGCGCGGCGGAGGTTGCCGAGCGCGATGTCGAGGATCGTGCGGTCGCCGTCGACCGGCAGCAGCGTCTTGGGGAGGTCCTCCGTCAGCGACTCGAGCCTTCGCCCGGCCCCCGCCGCCAGCACCATGCCGATCAGTCGGCCTCATCCTCCTCGTCGTCGTAGACCGGCGCCTGCCCGAGCCGGAAGCGCCTCCACTCGGCGACCGTCTCCGTCACGAACAGCGCCGCCAGCAGCACGGCCAGCACGTAGAACGCCGCCGGCAGCGCGCCGGCGATGAGCAGCACGGCGCCGAGCACGAGCCGCCCGTCCCAGCCCAGGCCGGCGGCGGTCACCCAGGCCGGCGGCCGCACGCCGCGGTGGCGGAAGCCGTAGACGTTCTCGTAGTGGTGATAGGTGATCGCGCACAGCAGCGCGAACGCCGCGGGCTCGGCGTCGCCGCCGGCCACCGCGCCGATCCAGAGCAGCGCCGCGTACTCGATCGCGCGCAGCGCGGGCGGCACCATCCAGCGCAGCCGGTCGGTCAGCGTGCGCGCGCTGGCGAGCCCGCCGAACAGCACCGCCCACGCCACCACGCCGGCCACGAGGCCGTCCGAGGCGCCGTCGCCCTTGATCACGATCGCCAGCAGCAGCGGCAGCCCGGCGACGACCAGCAGCGCGATCGGCGGGAGCGGGATGCCGCGGCCGAGCGCTCGCCCGATCGCGGTCGCGAGCGGGCCGTCGTCGCGGTACGCGTCGAGCACGCTGCCGCGGTCGACGGGCGCCGGCGCGGCGGAGGGGATCGCGGTGGCGCTCATGACACCAGCGACCGCGCCGTGCGGCCGGCCAGGACGTAGAGCATCGCGAAGCCGCCCCAGGCGAGCAGGACGATGAAGACGGTGCGCGCGTCGAAGAACGCGGCGGTGATCGCGATCGCGGCGAAGCGCTCGCCGATCGGGAACTGGATGATCTTCTTGACCCAGCGCGTGGGCCCGCGGTCGGTCGCTCGCCACAGCCGCGCGGCGCGCTGCTTCAGCGTCGGGCGCGCGGGCACGGGCGGCGGCGCCTCGCCGTCCTCATCCACGATCTCCTCGGCCTCCACCGGCTCGGTCATCCGCGACGCCGGCCGCGGGCCGTCGAACGGGTGCTCCAGCGGCGGCTGCGGCGCCTCGGCGATGGCCTGGTGCTGAGCGGCGGGATACGAGAAGTCGATCGCGTGGCGCGTGGTCTGCAGCGCCAGCGCCGAGCCGGCCAGCAGCCACACCGGGTCGCCGGTACGGCTCGCGCCGATCGCCAGGCCCGCGAACACGACGTACTCCTTCGAGCGGTCGAAGATCGAGTCGAGCCAGGCGCCCAGCTTGGAGAACTGCCGCGAGTAGCGGGCGAGCTGGCCGTCCACGCAGTCGAACACGAACGCGAAGTAGACGAGCACCGCGCCCAGGACCATGGCCCAGCGCTCGGCGTCGGCGAAGAGGGCGGCGGCGACGACGCCGAGCCCGATCGAGAACAGCGTCACCTGGTTCGGCGTCAGCCCGCGCCGCGCCGCCCAGCGCGCGATGTAGCGCGAGTACGTCGAGACGAAGAACGTGGTGAAGAACCCGTCGGAGCCCTTGACCGCCGAGTTGAGCAGCTCGCGGTCCTCGTCGTGCTCGAGGATGTCGTCGGCGGCGCGCTGGAGCGCGACCGGCGAGCCGGGGCGGGCCCAGAACAGCGAGCGCAGATGGGAGGCGGTGACGTGCGCGCCCGAGCGCACGAGCCCGACCAGCAGCAGCGCGGTCACGTCGTCCGGCGCGATCGCGCGCCGGCGCTCGAGCTCGGCGGCGTCCTCGGGCGCGAGCGGGGCGGCGTCGAGCGCCTCGCGCGGCGGCACCGGCGCGCCGGGCTCGCGCGGCATCGAGAACAGCGCGAGCATCCGCCGCCAGTGGCCGGTCTTGTAGACGAACTCCTCCTGCCACTCCGCCGGCGGCGGGTCGACGAGCTCGGCCAGCCGCTGGGCGAGCGGCGCGACGCCGACGCGGTCGGCCGGCGCCACCTTGAGCACGCCGAGGAACGTGCCGGTCGGCTTGCGTACCGTGTGGTACGGCGAGCCGGCCGAGACGATGCGCCCGCGCCGCGCGCGGGTCTTGAAGCCGTAGGGGCGCGCGACCATGCCGCCGGTGGTGAGGACGCCGGTGCGGATCCGCGGCTCCTGGAGCAGGCCGGCCAGTACCTCGCGCTGGGTGACGACGTCGGCGTACGCGACGACGAGCGGCCCCGCCGCCCCCTCGGCGATGCGGCCGATCGCGCGCAGGTCGTCAGCGGCCGACTCGCCCGCGTGCAGCTCGGCGCCGTCGGCGGCGGCGCGCACCGCGTCGGCCCAGGCGGGCCGCGTCAGCACGTGCAGCTGGGCGATGCCGAGGCTGGAGAACTGGGCGGCGAGCCGCGCGAGCAGCGTCTCGCCCTCCCACTCCTGGAGCGCCGCGGGGTGGCCATCGGCGAGCGCCGCGGTCGCCACCAGCACCGCCGACGAGCCCGGCACGGGCGGGACCGCCCGGCGGGTCCGCACGCCGCGGCCCGATGACATCTCTTTCACAGCGCTCACGGCGCGTCAGGGTACCCGCGGGGCCAGCGCGTCGATAAGGCTGACCCAATCCTTGCCGACCACCGCCGGGTCGTAGCGGCGCGCGGACTCGATCGCGGCGGCGCCGAGCGCGCGCCGGCGCTCCTCGTCGCCGACCACGTCGAGCAGCGCCCGTGAGAGCCCCGCGACGTCGCCGTCCGGCACCAGCACGCCGTCGCGGCCGTCGTCGATGATCTCGCCCGGACCGCGCGGGCAGTCGAAGGAGACGACCGCCATGCCCTTGCTCATCGCCTCGACCACGACGATCCCGAAGCCCTCGTAGCGCGAGGAGAGCACGAACGCCGAGCCCTCCGCGAGCGCGCTGCCGAGGTCGCGCGTGGCGCCCATCAGGAACACGTCGTCGGCCAGCCCGGCGTCGCGGACCTGGCGCTTGAGCGCCGCGCGCAGGTGCCCGCGGCCGTAGATCCGCAGCTGCCAGTCAGGGTGCGCGGCGGCCACCGGCTTCCACGCCTCGATCAGCAGGTCGAAGCCCTTCTGCGGGGAGTTGAGCCGGCCCGCGGCGACGACCACCTTGCTCTCCGGCCGCGCGCGCTCGCCGCCGAGCGGGGGCACCGCGTTGGGGAGGCGGACGACGCGCGTCGCGCCGCCCAGCGCGCCCTCGTAGTCGCGCCGGTCGTCCTCGGTCAGCACCGCGAGCGCGGCGAGGCCGCGATAGCGGCGGCGGACGTCGCGAGCGAGCCCCTTGCGGTGGCGGTTGAAGTTCTGGTGCTCCTGGGCGACGGTGACCGTGCCCTCGGGCGCGAGCGCGGAGGCGAGCAGGTTGAAGCTCGGGCGGGTGCCGATCACGACCCCGCCGCGCATCGTGCGCAGGCGGCGCAGCAGCAGCAGGTCGGTGCGCAGGCTGCACCACGGATAGGCGAAGTCGTCGGGGTGGACGAGCAGGCTGGGGAGCTTCGAGAGCAGCCCGCCGCCCTTGCGCTGATCGTCGACGGCAGTAACCGCGACGCCGTCGGGGAACGGGAAGAACGGCCGCCCCTTGCGCCGCACGACGCTCACGACCTCGACCGAGCGGCCGCTCGCGGCCAGCGACTCCGCCAGGCTCATCGCCGCGCGCACGGTGCCGCCCATCCCCCACGCGTGCAGGATGAGGATGCGGACGTCGCGCCCGTCGGGCTTCGCGCTCCCGCGGCGCACGCTCGCGAGCCGCAGCGCCAGCCGGTGCACGAGGATCGCGGGCGGCCCGAGCAGGCGCCGCGCCAGCGTCGGCTCGGCCTCGCCGGCCTCCTCGGCGGCGGGCGCGTCCTCGGCGCCGGTCTCCGAGCGCACCGAGACGTTGTTCTCGAGCGTGTAGTAGGGCCGGATGCGGCGCCCGCCGACCTGGGCGGCGGGGTACTCGCTCGCCTCGTTGCGGTTGGGGATGCCGTCGAAGTGCGTGCCGAGGCGGTAGCCCTTGCGCGCGACCTCGAGCCGCAGGTTCCAGATGTCGCGCTGGTCGCCCGGCAGCGCGAGGTCGGCGAGATCGAGATCGGCGCGGAAGTGGCCGGCGCTGACGTGCGCGGGCGCCACGATCTCCATCGGATCGCCGCGGCGGCGGGCGAACAGGAAGGCCGGCTCCTCCGCCTCGGTCGCGACCGTGCCCTCGACGTGCAGCGTCGCGTCGTGGACGCGGAGGCGGGTGACCTCGGCGTGCGGCGCCAGCGGCTTGGCCTCGACGGTCAGCGCACCGCCCTTCGGGCGCGCGACGGTGAAGCGATAGACGCCCTCCGGGGTGCCGAGCACGACGGCCTCGTCGACCTTCGATCCACCGGGGGAGGCATCGAGCTCCTGCGTGGCAGGTCCGCCTCCCTCGGGCACCAGCGCGGCGAGATCGATCTCCCGTTCGCCGACGACGAGCCGCCGCCGCTCGATGATCTCGACGCGGCTGGCCACGCGACTAGGGTACTCGGGCACCGTGTACTACCGAGACTTCCTGGGCCGCATCCACGAGCTGCTCGCGCCCCCCACCTATCTCGAGATCGGCGTCCGCAACGGCGACAGCCTCGCGCTCGCCCGCTCGCCGTCGATCGGCATCGACCCCGCCTACAACCTCAAGGTCGCGCCGCCGCCGCGGGCCAAGCTGTTCCCGGTCACGAGCGACGACTTCTTCGAGCGAGACGAGCCGCTGATGACGTTCGAGGGCCGCCGCGTCGGCTTCTCGTTCATCGACGGCATGCACCTGTCCGAGTTCGCGCTGCGCGACTTCGTCAACGTCGAGCGCCACGCCGACTGGACGGCCGCGATCGTGTTCGACGACATCCTCCCCCGCGACATCCCGGAGGCCAATCGCGACCGCACCACGCACCAGTGGACGGGCGACGTCTACAAAGTGCTCGAGGTGCTCGAGGAGCACCGGCCCGACCTGATCGTCGTGCGCGTGAGCACCGAGCCGACCGGCCTCGGCCTCGTGCTCGGGCTCGACCCCGACAGCACCGTGCTGGCCGACGGGCTCGACGCGATCACAGAGGAGATCGTCCAGCCCGACCCGCAGCCGGTGCCGGAGGCGGTACTCGAGCGCCGCGGCGCGGTCACGCCCGACACCGTGCTCACCGCCTCGTTCTGGGAGGTCCTGCGCGACCTACGCGAGCTCGGCGTGAGCCGCGAGGACGGTCTGCCGGCCCTACGCGCCGCGGTCGACCGGGACCTTGGCGTCGTCTAGGTAGCCCCACTTCGCGCACATCTCGCGCAGCGCGGGGTCGATCTCGTCGAGCGGCGGAGGCGGCTCCGGCGGCTGGATCGCGCCGGACTTGATCTTCTCGTTCCAGTCTCCGAGGCCGGACTTGTAGCGGCCGTGGTCGTACTGGCCGTACTCGAGCATCGTCGGCTCGTACGCGACGCCGAGGAAGTCGCAGATCTTGCGCAGCTCGCGCTCGGGGTTCGCGGTCAGGTCCTCGTAGCGGACGGTGTGGCCGTCGTAGGTCTGGCGCGCGGCCTCGAGCGCCTCGACGTACTTGATGATCAGCTCGTCGGCCCCTTCGCCCTTGTACTTCTGGCGCGAGCGCGCGATCGCGCCCGGGTGGCGGAGCAGGAAGATGAAGCGCGCGTCGGGCCAGGCCTCGCGCAGGCGGTCGACGATGAAGACGTTGTTGGGCGTCTTGTCCGCGATGATCGACTTGCGGCTGGCGCTGAGCTCGCGGTGCAGCAGCCGGTCCCACAGCAGGTACTCGGCGCCGCGCTCGTCGAGCCCCAGCTCCTTCATCGAGCGCTCCGCCCACTTCTGGTCGAAGTTGACCGAGACGTAGCGCAGGTGCAGCTCGTGCGGCGAGCGGATCTGCGAGTGGCTGTCGAGCAACACGCGCAGCAGCGTCGAGCCCGAGCGGAGCGTGCAGATCACGAACACGGGCGCCTCGACCAGGCGATCGCCGCCGCGCAGCCGCCGCCTGGCCGCCGCTCGGCCGCCGGCGCGCTGCAGCTGATAGCCCGTCGCGCGCGTCAGCACCCCGTTCACCGTGTCCTTCCAGCTCACGCGCGGTGACGATAGCGGGGGGGTCAGCTACCCTCGCCGCCCATCGTGGACCGGGTCAAGAACTTCCTCGTGCGCGTCACGCGCAGCGCGCTGGTGCGCGCCGTCCGCGTCCCGCCGCGCGAGGACGGCGAGCGGCGGCTGACGATCTTCCTCTGGACGGCCTGGAACATGGGCGGAACGATCCGCGCGGCGTTCAACCTCGCCGAGTACATGCAGGAGCGCGGCTGGGAGGTGGACATCATCAGCGGCTACCGCGACCGCGACGAGCCGTTCTTCGGCGCCTTCCCCGCCGGCGTCGAGGTGTTCGACCTCGACGACCGCCGCAAGCGCGGGCCGCTGCGCCGGCTGCTGCGCTCGCGCGCGAGCGTCTTCATGACCCACGCCGACCGCGCGGGATCGAGCTTCAACCTGTGGACCGACATCCAGCTCGTTCGCCGGCTGCGCGGCCGCGCCGGGATCCTCGTCGGCACCCGCCCGGGCGTGAACCTGATGATCGCGCAGCTGCAGCCCCCAGGGCTCCGCACGGTCGGGCTCGAGCAGATGAACTTGAGCAAGCACAACAAGGGGCTGCGCCGCTGGATGAAGCGCCTCTACCCGCGCCTCGACGCGCTCGTCGTGCTGACCGAGCAGGATCGCGACGCCTACCGGCGCCTGCTCAACGGTGGCGTCCCGCTCCACCGCATCCCGAACACCGTGCGCCCGCTGCCCGGCGACAAGGCCGACCTCGAGGCCAAGACCGTCTATGCCGCCGGGCGCTTCCGCTACCAGAAGGGCTTCGAGCTGCTGATCCCGGCGTGGGCCGAGACCGCGAAGGCGCATCCCGACTGGAAGCTGCGCCTGCGCGGGCGCGGCCACCTGGAGAGCCGCTACCGGGGCCTGATCGAGGAGCACGGGCTCGAGGACTCCGTGACGATCGAGGGCCCGGCCGAGGACATCGGCGCCGACATGGCCGACTCGGCGGTGTTCGTCCTCTCCTCGCGCTTCGAGGGCTTCCCGCTGATCCTGCTGGAGGCGATGAGCAAGGGCATGGGCGTCGTGTCGTTCGACTGCCCGACCGGCCCGGCCGACATCGTCGACGACCACCGCAACGGCTTGCTCGTCCCGCACGAGAACGTCGAGGGGCTGGGCCGCGCGATCCGCGAGATCGTCGAGGACGAGGAGCTGCGCCGGCGGATGGCGGGAGCCGCGGTCGACACTGCGCAGGAGTACACGATCGAGGCGATCGGCCCGCTCTGGGAAGACCTGTTCGGCGAGCTCAGCCGGTCTTCACGCGCCTGAACGCGCTCGCCACGCGCGGGAAGCGCCGGGCGACGTCGCCGCGCAGGCTGGGCGGGATCAGCCGCCCGTCCTTGGTGATGGTCACCACGAGCGGCACGCGAAATGCCCGCGGGCCGTGCATCGCCGGCACCTCGGGCGGCGCGAAGCCGGCGGCCGCCGCGGTAATCCCAACGGTCCACTCACCGCGCCTTAGGTCGGCCTTGGCCACCACCACCCGCGGCTGCAAGCGGGCCCGCGTGGTCAACACCGCGGTGCCGCCGTCCAACCGCGTCTCGGTGCTCGAGCGCAGGAGGTACTCGGTGCTCTCCCGGTCCGAGGAGATGAGCACGTCGGCGTAGGAGCGGTCGAGATCGGCCTCGAGCTGCGCCGGCTCGAGCCGGCCGGCCAGCTCCTCCGGCGGCACCCAGCGCACCACGTCACCGTCCGCCTCGAAGACCACGCCGGGGATGCGCGCCTCGAGCACCATGCCGACCGCCTCGTCCTCCTCCGGCTCGATCTCGAGCACCGTCGCCTGGGTCTCGAGGCCCGCCTCGAAGCGCGCGAGCGCCTCCAGCCCCTCGTAGTCGCCGGCGCGCAGCAGGTGCGAGCGCACGCGCGCGTTGAAGGCCAGGTAGTCGTCGACCTCGTCTCCGTAGCGCTCGAGTGCGAGCGTGCGGATCTCCTCGTAGAGCGGGCGCTTGGCGGCGGGAGCGCGCGTGAGGAAGTTGTTCCCGCCGACCCGCCCGAGCATCTTGCCGCGGTACCAGTGCGACTTCACGCGGTCGCGCAGCGGGCCGGGCTCCATGTGCTCGTCGATCAGGTCGAGCACCTCGCGGACGTTCTGGTAGTAGCCGACCGGCTCGAGCTCCTCGTAGGACGCGTTGTCCTCCGTCTCCCTCATCACCCAGTGGTAACAGGGGTAGCCGGCCAGCACCGAGATGTGCTGCGCGTGGAAGTAGGCGTGCATCGTGAAGACGTGGTCCTCGAGCCGGCGGCGGCCCTCGGGGAAGCGGATGCCGTGCTCGTCGAGCAGCGCCTTGCGGAACAGCTTGTGCGGGGTGAGCAGCCGCACGAGCGGCGCCCACTCGAGCGTGACGTCCTTGCGGTCGCGCTTGAACACCGAGCGCGCGACGAACTTGCCCTCGCCGACGACCTTGCCGATCACGATGTCGGCCTCGTCGCGCTTCGCGCGGTTGTAGAGGCGATTGAGCGCGCCCTTGCCGAGCCAGTCGTCGTTGTCGACGAAGTAGACGTACTCGCCGCGGGCCATCTCGATGCCGAGGTTGCGCGGCCTGCCGGGCCAGCCGGAGTTGGGGATGTGCTTCACGCGCACGTGGTCGTGCTCGGCGGCCAGCGCGTCGAGCCGCGTCTCGGTCCCGTCGCTGGATCCGTCGTCGACGAAAATCACCTCGTACTCCTCCGGCGGCAGCGTCTGGCCGAGCAGGGACTCGATGCATTCGTCGATGTTGGGGCCCGGGTTGTAAACGGGCACGATGACGCTCACCTTCAACACGACCCATCACGCTACAGCCGAACGCCGCGTGCGCCGATGCAGGCCCGGATGAGCCCGGGCATCTCGGATCCCCTGAGCGGGACGTCCCCCGACGGCGGCCGGCGCGCACGGGCGCGCCTGCGCCGGTTCGGAGCGCTGCTGTTCGGGGCCGGCGCCGTGACGCTGGCGGCGGTGCTGACCGCGCCGGACCCGGATCCCTCCGACCACCACTCGCTGCTGCTGTGCGCGGGCGCGTTCGCCGTGGTGGCGGCGGTGCTGGCGCTGTGGCGGAGCGCGCCCGACGCCGTGCTGCACCTGATCTGCCCGCTCGGGACGGTCGCGACCGCGGTCGCCACCGGGATCGCCGAGCCGGTCGGGCTGACCCCGATCTTCTTCCTGCTGCCGATGCTGCTGGCGGGTTACTTCCTGCCACGCCCCGAGCTCGCCGCGAACTTCGCGTTCGCGCTGCTGTGCTGCGGGATCGCGCTGGCGATGTGGGTCGATCCGGGGTTGCGGCTGGCGATGTTCATGGCCGTCGGGCTGGTCTGCGGCGTCGTGACCGCCGTGGTGCTCGTGCTGCGCGAGGGCGTGCATCGCCTCGTCTCGCAGCTGCGCGACCTCGCCACCCAGGACTCGCTGACCGGCGCCCTCAACCGCGGCGCCTTCGAGCAGCGGCTCGAGGCCGAGCTCGCGCGCACCGACCGGATCGCGGCGCCGTGCGCGCTGGTCGTGCTCGACGTCGACCACTTCAAGCGGATCAACGACACGCTGGGCCACGCCGCGGGCGACAGCGCGCTGCGCCTGCTCGCCCACTCGGTCGCGGCAGCGAAGCGCCGCTCCGACGTGTTCGGCCGCATTGGCGGCGAGGAGTTCGCGGTCGTGCTGCCCGACACCGGGCTGGCGGGCGCGGCGTCGTTCGCCGAGAAGCTGCGCAAGACGCTCGCCGAGACGATGGGCGACGTGACGGTGAGCTTCGGCGTCACCGACGCGTACACCGCGGGCCGCACCGTGCGCGGGATGCTCCACAGCGCCGACCTCGCGCTCTACCGCGCCAAGCGCGGCGGGCGCGACCGCGTCGTGACCGCCGAGGTGGTCATGGCCTACGCCGGCGGCTGACCGTTCGCGACACTACGGCGGTGGCCACGGTCTCCGTCACGTTCGACAACCTCGGCGAGGCCGCCGAGCTGGAGCGCGGGACGTGGCCTGAGGGTCGGCCGCTGGGCGAGCACTTCACCGTCCGCGAGTGCCTGCCGGAGCTGCTCGGCCTCCTCGCGCGCGAGGACCTGCGGGCGACGTTCTTCCTCGAGGGGCTCAACGGCGAGCTGTACCCCGACGCGGTGGCGGGCCTGCGCGCGGCCGGGCACGAGGTCGCCTGCCACGGCTGGCGGCACGAGCCGTGGCATGGCGTCTCCGGCGAGCGCGGGCGGCTCGAGCGGGCGCGCGACGCGCTCGGCGGCCCGATCGGCTTCCGCCCTCCCGGCGGGCGGCTGAACCCGGAGACGCCGGAGCTGCTGAGCGAACTCGGCTACCGCTACTGCTCGCCGGCCGGCTCGCGGGCGGGGCGGCTCGGCGGCCTCGCGGTGCTGCCGTTCCGCTGGGAGCTGATCGACGCGTACTTCTACCTCCCCCACTTCGGGCCGCTGCGGGAGCGCAACGGCGACCCCGAGGCGCCGATGGAGCCGGCGGTCGTGCGCGAGCGCGTGCTGGCGGCGCTCGACGCGCACAGCGAGGGCCACCTGGCGCTGATCTTCCACCCGTTCCTGCTCACCGCGGGACCGGACGCGCTGTCGGTGGTGGCCGACGTGCTCGCCCGCGTCGCGGAGCTGGAGCATGTGCGGATGGACGAGGCGGCAGCGGCGCTGCCCGAGGACGCCGGACCGCCGGAGCTCGACGACGCCGGCTGGGACGACTGAGCTGATAGCTGCTTAGAGCGGTGTTGTGGGAGGCCCTCCTCGGCGCTGGCCGGGAGGGTCTTCTTCTTTCTCCTGTCTAGGTGGAGGGAGTCGTTCATGGAAGGGCTCTTGGAGAGAGTGCCGGTCGATCGTGTGATCGTGGCGATCGATCCGGGGAAGGTGCTTAACCGGGTCTGGGTGACGACTGGCGAGGGGATGGTCGGCGAGCCGTTGTCGTTGCCGACGTCGCGTTCTGGCGTGGATCGCCTCGCTTCTGTGGTCGCTGCGGAGAGCGACCCGGTGTTCGCGCTGGAGGCGACGGGTGCTCTGCATCGGGCGTGGGCGGGCGAGCTCGAGCGGCGCTGGCCGGGGTCGTTGCGGTTGTTCGCGCCGTCTCAGACGCAGGCCGCGCGAACACAGCTCGGGACGCGCCGGTTCAAGACCGACGATCGTGACTGCGCGGCGCTGGTCTGGCTCGCTCGTCAGGGCGCCGGGCAGCCGGCGGGTGGCTCGGCGGTCGACGCGCTGCGGGCGGCGGTCTCGCACCGCCGGCAGCTCATCCTGGCGCTCAAGCCGTTGCGCCAGCGGCTGCATGACCAGCTCAACGCGCTGGCGCCCGGCCTCTCGGCGCCCAAGGGCCACGGTCGGGCGCTCGCGCTGGAGACGCCAACCGGCCGGGCCGTCCTCACCTGCGCTGTTGACTTTGCCGGACGCGCGCCGGGGATCCGGTCATTGAAGGCACGCGCCGACGGGCGCCTGAGCGACGCGACCGCCATGTTCTGGTCGACGCGCTGGAAGGACTGCTTGGCGCCGCCGCCAGACGCCGAACTGCGCGCCGCAAGGATGGGCCGCGATCTCGCGCGCTTTGACGCGTTGCGCGCCGATATCGCCTTCGTCGACGGCCAGATCGAGCCGCTGCTGGCCGACAGCGCCGGACAGATCCTCACCACCCTGCCGGGCGTGGCGACCAGTCGGGCCGCGGCGTTCGCCGCGCACACGCTCCCCGTTGAGCGCTTCGCGACGCCCGAACACCTCTACTCCGCCACCGGCCTGGCGCCCGCCAGCTATGAATCCTCCACTGTCCACCGCCGCGGCCGGATCTCACGCACCGGGCTGGCAGAGCACCGCGACGCGCTGATCGGCATCGCCTGGGGCCTGGGCCAATTCGCGCCCGCCTTCCAGCAGCGCCGCAGCGAGCTGCGCGCCCGCGGCAAGACGCCGCTGGAGGCGCGCGTCGCGCTCGCCCGCCACGCCTGCCGGCTCTGCTGGCGAATGCTTCACACCCAAGAGCCCTACGACGATCGACGTTACGATCGCGCCAGGCGAGACCGCGGGCGGTGACGGCGTCTGAGCTATGCCGCACGACGGCGCAACCTAGCTTGCCGCCCGCCCGCGCTCGCCGGTCCTCACGGCGCACACGAAAGCCTGCCGCACGACGGCGCCTAATCAGCCTGCCGAGCTGACCGGCACCCTCCCGAGCGCCCGCACCGCCGATCCACGCAAACACCGCGATCACAGACCGCGGCGACCGCCCCCGCAGCCAACGCGGCCTTGACTCACCAGCGGAAAGCTAGCCCGCCTCGGCGCGCGCCTTCAGCCCGCGCGCGAACTGCTGGAACGACGGGCCGAGGTCAGGCATCGAGCGCCAGATCATCGGCAGCAGCGGGCCGCTGTACTCCTCGCGCATGATGAAGCGCGTCGCAGCGCCCTCGGGCGCGAGCGTGAAGGTGCGGACGCCCTTGAACAGGCCGAGCGGCATCCCGCCGGACCACACCATCGAGCGCCCCGGCTCGAACTCGGTGACCTTGACCGGGAACGCGCGGCCCGGGTTGGCCTCCGAGACGACCTTGATCCTCTCGCCGGGTGCGATCCGGCCCTCGACCTGCTGCACGCCCGAGTCCCACTGCGCGTACGCGGGCGCGTCGGTGAGGATCGCCCACACCGCCTCCGGCGGCGCGTCGATCGTCGCGGCGGCGTCGTAGGACTTCATGCGCGCTAACGTAGCAAAAATGTTACCGAGCAAGGGCGACCCGTTCGACGCGCTGGGCGATCCGAACCGGCGCGCGATCGTCGAGCAGCTGCGCGCCGGCGACCGGTCGGTGCGCGAGCTCGCCGAGGCGCTCCCGATCAGCCGCCCGGCGGTCTCCCGGCACCTGCGGCTGCTCAAGGACGCCGGCCTGGTCGTGGACCGCGCGGAGGGGACGCGCCGGCTCTACCGGCTGCACGACGAGGGCGTCGAGGCGGTGCGCACCTACCTCGAGGGCGTCTGGGGCGAGGCCGCCGCGCGCTTCACGATCGCCGCCGAGAACACGCCCCGGGATGACTGAGCCTCCGCTCGAGCTCGCGTTCACCGTCGCGTGCCCGCCGGAGCACGCGTTCTCGGTCTGGGCCGAGCGCACCTCGCTGTGGTGGCCGAAGAGCCACTCCGTCTCCGCCGACCCCGGCCTCACCGTGACCTTCGAGCCGCGCGCCGGCGGCCGCATCTTCGAGCGCACGCCGGCCGGCGAGGAGCACGACTGGGGCGAGGTGCTCGAGTGGGATCCGCCCCGCCGGCTCGCCTATCGCTGGCACCTGCGCCAGGATCGCGAGGACGCCACGCGCGTCGAGATCAGCTTCGCGCCGGCCGCCGAGGGCACCGCGGTCACGATCGTCCACTCGGACTGGCAGCGCCTCGGCCAGCGCGAGCGCAACGAGCGCGGGTGGGGCGGGCTGGTGCCGCACTACGTCGCCGCCTGTACAGCCGGTCCGCACACGGCGGGCGAAGTTCGGCCCGGCGGCCAGTAGGAACCCCGGGGCGCGCGCGGTTGCATGCGCGCTCATGGAGAAACCGAAGACCACCGCGCCGCCCAACCACCGCCGCTACCCGCGCGGCGCTCCCAGGACCTCCGAGTCGGAGAAGGCCGAGACGTCCCGGAGATGGCCGAGGTCGATCCCGGACCGCCGAGTGTTCCCGCGCGGCTGACGCGGTAGCCGGAGCAGGCGCGCGCGAGCGACTGCGGGGCCACTCGCGCACGCCCGTTCCTCCTCGGGTTCCCCCACCCGGCTCCGGAGATATTCGGCGCCTTCGCGCTCGGAGTCGATACCGCAAATGCGTGATCTCAGGCGAGCGCGTGGCCCTCGCCGAGCACCTTCGCGACCAGGTGCGCGCGTGAGCGGGCGCCGACCTTCTTCATCGCGTTGCGCACGTGCGTCCGCACGGTGTCGTGGGCGATGTGGAGCTCGGCGGCGATCTCCGGCCCCGACTCGCCGCGCGCGATCATCCGCACGATCTCGAGCTCGCGCGGCGACAGCTCGCCGGGCTCGCGGTCGACCTCGACCATGCGGCGGAAGTTGCCGCCCCAGCGCGACGTGCTCAGCGCCACGAACAGGACGAGCCGCTGACCGGTCGCCACCTCGGTGGCGCCCGCCCACTGCACCGCGACCTGGCTCCCGTCGGCGCGCACCATCTCCGCCTCGCCCTGGAAGCGATGGGACGCCAGCGCGGCCTGCCACTGCGCGGGAGTGAAGATAGGGCCGCCGGCGACGAAGTCCCACACGGGCCGACCGATGACCTCGTCGCGCCCGCGACCGAGCAGCCGTAGGTAGGGGGCGTTGGCATCGACGTGCCGCCGCCCGTCGTCCACCAGCGCCATCGGATTCTTCGACTGCTTGAACGCGCTCGTGAAGAGCCCCGACCAGCCATCCCGCGCCATGGGGCGCGAGCCTACGCTGGCCTCAGCGCCCCGACAAGCGCGCGGACAGCTCGCCCGCGAGCCCCTGCTCGGAGAAACGGCCGCGCTTGACCAGCCGGCGCACGGCGCGGTTGGTGAGCGCGTCGAGCAGCCGGCGCGGCGAGCGGCGCGCGAGGAAGTACTGGATCGTGCCCGCGCGAGTGGTCGCGAGATCGCGCACCGGGCGCCCGAGCGCGGCGCGCGCGAGCGCCTTCGCCGCCTGCTCGACGCGCTCGGCCGGGACCGCGCCCTCGAGCCCCACGCCCTTGGCCTTCGCCGAGTCGTGGATGCCGGTGCGGATGTAGCCCGGGTAGACGGTGGTGACCGTGATCTCGTCGCCGTGCTCGAGCCGCAGCGCGTCGGAGTAGGCGACGAGCCCGCGCTTGCTCATGCAGTAGGCGGTCGCGAACGGGACCGCGAGGTGGGCGAGCCCGGAGGAGACGTTGACCACGCGGCCGCGCGTCGCGCGCAGGTGCGGGAGCGCGGCGGCGGTCACGCGCCAGGGCGCGATCAGGTTGACCTCGAGCACGGCCAGCGCGTCGACGTCGGGCGCCTTGCCCGCGCTCTGCGGTACGCCGAGGCCGGCGTTGTTGATCAGCACGTCGAGCCCGCCGAGCCGCTCGACGGCCTCCTCGACCGCGCGCGTGACCGCGTCGGGGTCGCGCAGGTCGCAGGCGAGCACGTCGGCGCCGCGCGCCTCGAGGTCGAGCCCGAGGACGGTCGCGCCACGCGTGCGCAGCTCAGCCATTGCGGCCGTGCCGATGCCGCCGTTGGCGCCGGTGATGAGGATCCTCATGCCGTCACCGGCTCTCGCGCCGTGGTCTTGCCCAGCTCGAAGTCGGCGGGATCGAACTGCGCCGTCCGGCGGCGGAAGGCGAACGTCCAGTCCGGCCACAGCGTCGCGTTGCGCCCGGTCTCGTCGAGGTACCAGCTCGCGCAGCCGGTGTTCCACACCGTGCCCTGCATGCGCTCGTCGATGTCGGCGTTGTAGCGGGCGGTCGCCTCGGCGCTCACCTCGACGGTCTCGGCGCGGTGCGCGTCCATGTACTTCAGCGCGTCGAGCACGTACGCCACCTGCGACTCGATCATGTAGACCATCGAGGAGTGGCCGAGGCCGGTGTTCGGCCCGAGCAGGACGAACAGGTTCGGGAAGCCCGGCATCGCGGCGCCGAGGTGCGCCTTCGGGCTGCCCTGCCAGACGTCGTCGAGCGTCCTGCCGCCCGGCCCGCGCACCATCCGGCCCACCGGCATGTCGGTGACCTGGAAGCCGGTGCCGAAGATGATCGCGTCGACCTCGCGCTCCTCGCCCTCGCCGGTGATCACCGAGTTGCGGGTGACCTTCTCGACGCCCCCGGTGAGCAGCTCGACGTTCGGCTGCGAGAGCGCCCGGTACCAGCGGTTGGACGGGAGGATCCGCTTGCAGCCGATCGTGTAGCCGGGCGTGACCTTCGCCAGCAGCGCCGGGTCGGAGATCTGGCTCTGCATGTGCTTGCGGGCGATCCGCTCGGGCACCTTCATCAGCCGCGGGTTCTTGACGAAGCCGAGCACGAGCAGCTCGCGCCCCGCGTAGATGCCGCCGCGCACGAGCTTCTGCAGCGCCGGGAAGCGCTTGTAGAGGCGCTTCTCCCACCGGCGGATCGGGCGGCTCGGGTGCGGCATGACCCACGGCGCGGTGCGCTGCACGACGGTCACATGCGCGGCCTGCTTCTGGATCTCGGGCACGAACTGGATCGCCGACGCGCCGGTGCCGATGGCCGCCACGCGCTTGCCGGTCAGGTCGTAGTCGTGGTTCCAGCGGGCGGAGTGGAACGTCTCGCCCTCGAAGTCGTCGAGCCCCTCGATCGCCGGGATCTTCGGCTCGGCCAGCGGGCCCATGCCGGCGACCACGACGCAGGCACGCAGCGGCCCGCCGGAGGTGGCGATCGTCCAGCCGCCGTCAGCCCACTCGATGCTCTCGACGGCGCAGTTCAGCCGCACCTTCTCGCGCACGCCGTACTCGTCGGCCACGCGGCGCAGGTAGTCGTGGATCTCGGGCTGGCGCGAGTAGGTCTCGCTCCACTTCGGATTCGGCGCGAACGAGAACGAATAGAGATGCGAAGGCACATCGCACGCGCAGCCTGGGTAGGTGTTGTATTTCCACGTGCCGCCGATGTCGTCACCCCGCTCCAGCACGATGAAGTCCTCGATCCCCTCCTGCTTGAGGCGGATGGCCATGCCGAGGCCGGAGAAGCCGCTGCCGATGATCGCTGTGCCGACGTCGAAGCTGTCCATGATCAGTTACGTACCCGTAACCTACAGAGGTGTAACATAGCGCCGATGGCCACCCGCATGCAAGCCGGGGAGCGGCGCGAGCAGCTGCTCGACGCCACCAAGGCCATCGTCGCAGCACGCGGCTTCCACGCGGTCTCGATCGAGGCGGTGGCGCGCGAGGCGGGCATCACGCGGCCGATCGTCTACGGCCATTTCAACGACCTGCCGGGCCTGCTCGAGGCGCTGGTCGCGCGCGAGACCGCCCGCGCTCTCGGCCAGCTCAGCATCCCCGCCGATCTCTCGGGCGACCCCCGTGAGGCGCTCCTCGCGAGCCTGCGCACCTACCTCGAGGCCGTGCGCGCCGACCCGGCCACCTGGCGGCTCGTGCTGATGCCGCCCGAGGGCGCCCCGCCGATCCTCCACGACCTGATCGCGCAGGGTCGCGCCGCCATCCTCGAGCAGCTCGCGCAAGCCGTCGGCCCCGGCCTCGAGTCCCCCGACCCCGAGCTGTTCGCCCACGTCCTGTCGGCGATCTCCGACGAGGGCGCGCGCCTGCTGCTGACCGATCCCGAGCGCTACCCCGTCGAGCGGATCATCACCTTCGCCGGCTGGCTGATGCGGGAGCTCGCGCCGTGAGCGGCCTCGACGCCGCTCGGCTCGAGCGCATCCGCACCCACTTCGACCGCTACGTCGAGGACGGCCGGCTCCCCGGCTACCTCGTCCAGATCGCGCGCGACGGCGAGCTCGCCTACGAGGCGGCGGGCGGCCGCCGCGACCTCGAGGCCGACCTCCCGGTCGAGCGGGACACGCTGTGGCGGATCTACTCGATGACCAAGCCGATCACCTCTGTGGCGGCGATGCTGCTGTGGGAGGAGGGCGCCTTCGAGCTCAAGGACCCGATCGCGCGCTGGCTGCCCGAGTTCGCCGAGCCGCGCGTGTTCGCGGGCGGCGCGATGGCGAAGGTCGCGACCACCCCGGCCGCGGAGCCGATCCGGATGTGGCACCTGCTGACCCACACCTCGGGGCTGACCTACGGCTTCCACCATCACGGCGCGGTCGACGAGCTGTACCGCGCCGCGGGCTTCGAGTGGGGCTCGCCGCCGGGCCTCGACCTCGCCGGCTGCTGCCGCGCGTGGGCCGAGCTGCCGCTGCTGTTCGAGCCCGGCACGGAGTGGAACTACGGGCACTCGACCGACGTGCTCGGGCGCGTCGTCGAGGTCATCTCCGGCCAGCCGCTCGACGAGTTCCTCGCCGCCCGCGTGCTCGGGCCGCTGGGGATGGCGGAGACCGGCTTCCACGCCGAGGAGGCCGACCATGGGCGCCTCGCCGCGCTCTACGTCCCCGATCCCGAGACCGGCCGCGCCACCCGCAGCCCCGCCTCCGAGGCCGCGAAGCAACCGCCCGCGTACCTCTCGGGCGGCGGCGGGCTCGTCTCGACCGCGCGCGACTACGGGCGCTTCATGGGCATGCTGCTGAACGGCGGCGAGCTGGACGGCGTGCGCCTGCTCGGCCCGCGCACGCTGCGGCTGATGACCGCCAACCAGCTCCCCGGCCACGCCGACCTCGAGGCGTTCGGCCGCCCGCTCTTCTCCGAGACGACGTTCGACGGCGTCGGCTTCGGCCTCGGCTTCTCGGTCGTCGAGGACCCGATCGCCGCGCGCTACACGAGCTCGCGCGGCGAGTTCGGCTGGGGCGGCGCCGCCAGCACCGCGTTCTGGGTCGACCGCGAGGAGCGGATGGAGGTGCAGTTCTTCACGCAGCTGCTGCCCTCCAGCACGCACCCGATCCGGTCGCAGCTACACCAGCTCGTGCACCAGGCCCTGATCGACTAGCTGGTTGATTTCGCGGCCCGCGTGCCCGGATGTGCGTGGCCCGTGGATGCAGGGGCGTGCACGCCGAAGGGGGATCGTGGCAGCGCCACCTCCCCCTTCCAGCGGGTGCGGCCCTGCGCCGCGGGACGCGTGCAGACGGGTACGGGGGTCGTGGAATCAGCCAGCTATCTCGGCGCGAATGCGGTCGAGCCGCTGGGCGGGGGCGCCGAGCCCCTCGATCCGCTCGAGCTCCGCGACGATGCGCTCCGAGCGCCAGTCGACCGCCAGCATGTCGAGCGAGGCGTTGAGCATCAGCGCGTGGTGGTCGAACACCGGGCCGAGCACGTCGGTATAGCGCCGGATCGCGGGGTCGCTGGACTCCGGCAGGCGCTGCTTGAGCGCGCAGAAGCGGCGGATCAGCGGTCCGCCGCGCGGGGCCAGCTCGGCAAGCGGCTCGCGGTGGCGGATGTCGACCAGCAGCTCCTCGGCCTTGTCCTGCCAGATCACGGCCTCGGCGACGATCCGGCGCAGCTCGCCCCACGCCTCCTCGGAGGTCGGCGGGCCCGGCTCGTCGTCGCGCGCGACGGACAGCACGCGGACGTCCGCCGCCGCGCCGTCGGGCGGTCCTTCAGAGCGGGCGCGCCGTCGCCAGAGCACGCCCCCGATTTTATCCCCGGCCGAGCGCCTCCCACGGGTCCCCGAGCGAGTCCAGACGCGCCGGGATCGACGCCAGCGTGTGGCTGTTCGCGCGCAGCTTCCGGTCCTCGAGCTCCTCCCAGCGCAGCGGCGTCGCGACCGGCGCGCCCGGTTTGGCACGCACCGCGTAGGGCGCCACGGTGGTCTGCGCGTAAGTGTTGCGCGCGGTGTCGATGAGGATGCGGCCCTCGCGCTTGTTCTTGCGCCACTCGGTGGTCAGCCGGTCGGGGTGGCGCGCGGCGAGCTCCTCGGCGATCTCGCGCGTCTGCTCGCGCACGACGTCGTGGACCTGCGTGCGCCGCAGCGGCGCGACGACGTGGATGCCGCGCGAGCCGCTCGTCATCGCGTACGGCTCGCGGCCGAGCTCGCGCAGCAGCTCCCCCATCGCCAGCGCGCCCTCGCGGATGTGGTCGAAGTCGGTGCCCTCGTCGGGCGGGTCGAGGTCGAAGATCATGCGGTCCGGCCGGTCGAGGCGGTCGGCGCGGCTCGTCCATACGTGCGGCGTGATGCAGTTGACCTGCGCGAGCCAGCGCAGCGTGGCGGCGTCGTTCGCCATCGCATGGGTGACCGAGCCGCCGCGCCGGCGCGGTACCTCGACGGTCGCGACCCACTCCGGTGCGCCCTTGGGGATCGCCTGCTGGACGACCACCGGCCGCTCGATGCCGGCGTTCCAGCGCCACAGGTTCATCGGCCGGTCGCGCGTGTGCCGGACCATCGCCGGCGCGACCGCCTCGTAGTAGCCCGCGAGGTCGGCCTTGGTGATCCCGTCGGCCGGGAACAGAACCTTCTCCGGATGGCTGAGCTTCACGTCTGCCATGCGTCTCGCGCGATCGCGTCGACCTCCGCCCCGATCAGGAACGAGACCGACGACACGTAGAGGTAGCTGAACAGGACGAAGACCGTAGCCAGGGAACCGAAGATCGAGTTGTAGTCGGCCACCTGGGTGACGTACAGCCCGAACACCAGCGAGGTGCCGACCCAGGCGATCACGCAGAGGGCCGAGCCGAAGGAGATCCAGCGGTGCGGGCCCGGATGCGCCGGCGCGAAGCGCAGCAACAGCCACACGGCGGTGAACAGGAGCCCGAGCGCCACGCCCCACCGCAGGACGAACCCCACCGGCCCGCCGACCGCCTCGCCCCCGAAGCGCGCGGACGCAAAGGCGGCCAGGACGAGCACGGTCACGCCGATGCCGAGCGCGATCGAGGTCACGTAGCGGCGCTTGAACGCGCGGTCCTCGCCGTCGTTGTAGACCTCCGACAGCACGCCCATGATCGCCCGCGCGGCGCCTGACACCTGCCAGACCGTGACCACCAGGCCGGCCGTGAGCCACCACAGCTGCTCCTGGCTCAGCGTGCGGCGCGCGACGTCGTCGCCGACCGCGTAGACCTCCTTCGACACCTGGGCCCTGAACTGCGGGCCGAGGTCGTGGGTCCAGATGGTCTCCAGGTGGAGCGAGCCCATGGTCGCGAGCACGAGCAGCGCGAGCGGGATCAGCGAGGTCATCACCTGGAACGCGATCGCGCTCGCGTAGGTGAGGAGGTCGTGCTCCTCCATCCCGTCCATGACCTTGCGGATGAAGTCCTTCAGCCGGATCGCAGCCGTCCCAACCGCGTCGCGGCCTCGTCGATGACCGCTTCGCGCTTGCAGAACGCGAAGCGCACGAGCGAGCTGACGCGTGCGGGATCTGCCGAGAACACCGAGGTGGGGATCGCGACGACGCCGGCGCGCTCCGGGAGCTCGCGGCAGAACGCGACGCCGTCGTCGTAGCCGAGCGGGCGCACGTCGGCGTTGACGAAGTAGGTCCCTGCCGGGCGCAGGACGGTCGCGCCCGCGCGCTCGAGGCCGGCGCAGATGCGATCACGCTTGGCCTTCAACTCGGAGGCGAGGCGCGCGCCGTGCGCCTCGGCTCCCGCGAGCGCGTGCGCGGCGGCGTGCTGGAACGGGGTGCCGCCGGCGAAGGTCATGAACTGCTTGGCGCCGCGCGTGGCCGCCACCAGCTCGGCCGGCCCGCACGCCCAGCCGGTCTTCCAGCCGGTGACGGAGAAGGTCTTGCCGACCGAGGACACGGTCAGCGTGCGCTCGCCCATTCCCGGCAGCGTGGCGAGCGGGACGTGCTCGCCATCGAACACGAGGTGCTCGTAGACCTCGTCGGAGATCGCGATCAGGTCGTGCTCGACGCAGGCCGCGGCGATCTGCTCCAGCTCCGCGCGGTCGAGCACGCGGCCGGTCGGGTTGTGGGGCGAGTTGAGCAGCAGCACGCGCGTGCTCGGGGTGATCGCGGCCACCAGCTGCTCCGGGTCGAAGCGCCACTCCGGCGGGGTGAGCGGGACGCCGACGAGCCGCGCCCCGGCCAGCGCCGCGCCGGCGCGATAGGAGTCGTAGAACGGGTCGAGCGCGACGACCTCGTCGCCCGGCTCGCACAGCCCGAGCAGCGCCGCCGTGATCGCCTCGGTGGCGCCGAACGTGACCTGGATCGCCTCGTGCTCGAGCCCGTAGCGGGCGCGCTGGTGCGCGGCGACGGCGTCGAGGAGCGCGGGCACGCCCGGCAGCGGCGCGTACTGGTTGTGGCCGTCGCGGATCGCCTGGACGGCGGCCTCGAGCACGGCCGACGGGCCGTCCTCGTCGGGAAACCCCTGGCCGAGGTTGATCGACCCCGTGCGCTCGGCCAGCGCCGACATCTCCGTGAAGATCGTCGTCCCGAAGCCGGCGAGCCGGCTCGCCGGGGGGAAGCGGACATCACGCATCAACGGAGCTTATGGCGGCGCATTCGAACCTTCATTTGAACTGAGGGCATTCGACCATCAGATTGGAATTCACAGCTCCCCCCGCTCGTCCGTTCCAGCAGCGATGGCCACCACACTCTCTTCCCCTCACCCCGTCGCCGCGCGGCCGCAGGCCAGCGAATGGCAGATCTGGACCGGGCTCTGGATCGTCTACCTGGTGTGGGGCTCGACCTATCTCGCCATCCGCGTGGTGGTCGAGACCGTCCCGCCGTTCCTGTCCGCCGGCGGGCGTTTCGTCCTCGCCGGCGCGGCGATGCTCGCGTTCCTGGCCTGGCGGCGCGGACCGTCGGTGCTGCGCCCGTCGCGCCGGCAGCTGCTCTCCAGCCTTGCGGTCGGAGTGCTCCTAATGGGCGCCAACGCGGTCGTCAGCGTCGCCGAGGTCGACGTCCCTTCGAGCATGGCCGCGCTGCTGATCGGATCGGTGCCGCTGTGGGTGATCCTCTACCGGCGTCTGCTCGGCGACCGCGTCGCGGCGGTCAGCGTCGGCGCGGTGCTGATCGGCTTCGTCGGCATGGCGATCCTGCTCCTCCCCGGCAAGCAGACCGGCGGCGCGCCGCTGCTCGCGCTGCTCACCTGCGTCGCGGCAGCGGCGATGTGGGCGGGCGGCTCGGTCGCCTCGACGCGCCTCGCGCTGCCCGGCGACCCGTTCGTGTCGGGCGGCTGGCAGATGCTCCTCGGAGGCGGAGTCTGTCTGCTGACAGGCGCGCTGGTGGGCGAGTTGGGCGATTTCCAGCCCGCCGAATTCAGCTCTCGATCGCTCGTCGCGTTCGCCTATCTCGTGGTGTTCGGGTCCTGGCTCGCGTTCACCGCGTACGCGTGGCTGCTGCAGAACGCGCCGGTCTCCCGAGTCGCCACATACGCGTACGTCAACCCAGTCGTGGCGATCGCGCTCGGCTGGGCGATCCTCGACGAGGCCGTCACCGCGACCACCTTCGCGGGCGCCGCGGTGATCGTCGCCTCGGTCGCGGCGGTGGTGCGGATCGAGTCGCGGCGCTCGAACGCTCGTTGACTTGACGTTGTGAGCACTTGCGGCGCGAATCGCGCCGCGGTTACCGTCGCCCTCATATGCGACGACTCGCCCTCAGCCTCTGCTGCCTGTCACTCCTCGCCGTGCCGGCCACGGCGTCGGCGGCCGACTTCAACCCCGGCGCCGGCACCTACACGGTCAACACGACGACGATGAAGATCACCGGACCCGGTGGCACCAACATCACGGGCGTCGACCAGGGCGGGATCGCCGTGTTCAACTTCGGCACCGTGAACATCAAGAGCGGTGTGACGCTCAACGCGTCCGGGTCGCGGCCGCTCAAGCTCGCCGCGCTCCGGCAGCTTCACACTCGCGGGCGTCATGAACGGCAACGGCACGAACGCAACCGACTTCATCGCTGGAGCGAGCGCCGGCGGGCCGGGCGGCGCCGCGGGCGCGACCCAGTTCAATGCGGGCGGCTCAGGTCCTGGCGGCGGCGGCGCTGGGTCAACGAACAGGGACGGTGCCGGCGGCGGCGGATTCGGCGCGTCGGGCGCGCGCGGCGGCGCGAGCGGAGGCACCGGCGGCGCGGCCGGCGGCGCTTACGGGAATCTCGACGTGACGCTCCAGGGCGGCAGCGGCGGTGGGGGCGGCGACGGCACCGGCGGCGGTGGTGGCGGCGGCGCCATCGCTCTCGTGGGCCGAGTGGTGACGATCACCACCTCCGGGAAGCTTCACGTGGACGGCGGTGGCGGCGCCGTCGGCAACTTCGGCGCCTCGGCTGGCGGCTCGGGCGGCGGCATCTACGTGCAGGGCAACGTCGTCGAGAACCGCGGCCTGCTCAGCGCGAGGGGCGGCGATGGAGGTGCCGGTGGCATCGCTGGGGATGGCGGCGGTGGCGGCGGCGGCCGTGTCGCATTGCGGTACACCGCTCTCCGCGCCGCGGGCACGCCGAACGTCGACGGCGGCGCCTCGGGCGTGCGGACCTCTGGTGGATGCTGCGGCCACGGCAGTCTGAGCCCGGACGCCAAGGGCGGCACCGGTGTCGTGACCCAGACCGTCGGCACCCGGTCGATCAACTTCGACGACGCGACCACGGCGCCCGGCTCCTTCTCCGCCACGAGCCCGCTGACCGAGCGCTACGCGCCCCTCGGAGTGCACTTCGCCGGCCCGGTCGCGGGCGGCGGCGGCGCAATCCTCAACCAAAGCGGGAACTTCGGCGTCAACGGCCACAGCCAGCCCAACTTCCTCGCGTTCAACACCGGCGCAACGTTGAACACCGGCAAAGCGGCGTCCGGCCCGGAGACGATCACGTTCGACAAGCCGATCAGCACGGCCACGATCAACGTTGGCCAGGGCAGCGGCGGCACGGCAACGCTGACCGCCTTCAGCGGCACCCGGGTCGTGGGCTCCTTCCACGATCTCTCCGGCCCGAGGCTCGCGCCGCTGACCGTCAGCGGCGAGCACATCACGAAGCTGACGCTGAGCTTCACCGGCAGTGCGATCGTGTTCGACGACCTGCGCTGGAACACCGAGCCGACCGCGGGCGGCGACTCGTTCAGCGTCGGCGCGGGCGGCACACTCAACGGCAACCTGCTGGGGAACGACGGCGACGCCGACAACGACCCGCTGACCGCGGCGATCACCAACGGGGCCGGGCACGGCAGCGTCAGCGTCCGCCCCGACGGCGGCTTCACCTACACCCCGGCCAGCGGCTTCTCCGGGAGCGACTCGTTCACCTACCACGTCAACGACGGCGACGGCAGCAGCAAGGACGCGACGGTCTCCATCACGGTGACCCCGCCGCCCCCGCCGCCGCCCCCGCCGCCGCCGCCGCCGCCGCCGCCGTCGGTGGTCGTGCCGTCGACGACGAGCATCAACTCGCTGGCGTTCCCGAGCTTCACCAAGCTCGTGGCGCTCGCGGCCAAGAACCTGCAGCCCGGCTCCAAGGTCGTCGTGACCTGCAAGACCAAGAAGAAGAAGCAGCAGAAGAAGGGCTGCCCCTACAAGAAGAAGACCTTCAAGTCCGCGAAGAAGAAGGCGAAGCTCGATCTGCGCAAGCCGTTCAAGAAGAAGAAGCTCCCGGTCGGGACCAAGATCGGCATCACGATCACGGCCACGGGCTTCCTCGGCAAGCGCGTCACCTACACGACACGGGCGGGCAAGCTGCCCAAGTCGAAGGTGCAGTGCCTGACCGCCGCCGGTCGGGTCGGTCGCTGCGGCTGACACGCACCCCCGCGTCTTCGCACTGACACGGGCGATTGCGGCGCTACGGCGCCGCAATCGCCCGCTCTTGCGATCTCGGCGCCCCCGCGGTTACGGTCGGCATCACATGCGACGACTCGGCCGCCCCACCACACTCCTCACCCTCTCGCTCCTGATCCTCGCCTCCGCGTGCCTCGCGCCGGGGGCGGTGGCGTCGGACACCATCTACTGGACCACGCCCTACTCGGCCGCGCCCAAGATCTTCGGCGCCAAGCTCGACGGGACGAGCGCGGCGCCCACACCGATCAACACCACCGGCGCGTCGCTCAACTCCGCGTGGGGTTTGGGCGTCGACGTCAAGGCCAGCCGGCTCTACTGGGCGAACTACCAGGGCACGAAGATCTCGTACGCGAAGCTCGACGGCAGCGGCGGCGGGGATCTCGCCACCGGTGCGGCGACGGTGAGCTCACCGAGCGGAGTGGTGGTGGACAGCGCCGCGGGCAAGATCTACTGGGCCAACACGACCGGCCCTGCGATCGGCTGGGCCAAGCTGGACGGCAGCGGCGGCGGCAACCTGAACACCGGGACCGCGACCGTGAGCGTCCCGATCGGGGTCGCGATCGACGCCGCAGCCCGCAAGATCTACTGGGCGAACTACTCCGGTAACAAGATCTCGTTCGCCAAGCTGGACAACAGCGGTGGCGGCGATCTGAACATCATCGGCACCACGGTGAACCAGCCGTGGGGCGTCACGGTCGACTCTCAACGAGGCCGGGTGTTCTGGGGCAACTACCAGACCAACGCGCTCGATTTCGCCGGCGTCGACGGCACCGGCGGCGCTGTTCTCGCCACGGCCGGCGCGGCGCAGCTGGGCCCGATGCCGGGCACGATCGACACCGAGAGCGGCAAGATCTACTGGGCGAACTGGAACACCCCGCGCGGGATCATGTTCGCCAACGTCGACGGGAGCGGCCACGGCGGCACGCTGTACCCGACCCCGGGCGACGCGCAGACGGCGATCCCGATCGTGTTCAAGCACCCGACGGGCACGGGTGGGCCCGGGATCTTAGGGGGCGGGACGACCCCCAGCACGCTCTCCTGTACGCAGGGCAACTGGGCGCCCGACCTGGTCGGTGAGCTGCTCTACCGCGCACCGGCGAGCTTCAGCTACTCCTGGACGCTCAACGGCGCGCCGGTCGGCGGCAACGCGGCCACCATCGGGGCGGGTACACCCGGCGACTACCGCTGCACGGTCACGGCGTCGAACTTCGCCGGCTCGAGCTCCCAGACCAGCGGAGCGTTCCACGTCTCGTCGCCGCCCCCGCCGCCTCCGCCGCCGCCGCCGCCGCCCCCGCCCCCTGTGCTCGGCTCGACGATCACCAACTTCTGGATCCCGTTCAAGAAGTACACGAAGGTGTCGACGCTCGCGATCAACGACCTCCCGGCCGGCGCGCGCGTCAAGGTCGAGTGCAAGACGAGGAAGAAGAAGCAGCAGAAGAAGGGCTGCCCCTTCAAGACGCAAGACCTTCAAGTACGTCGAAGGCGAAGAGGAAGCTCAACCTGACAAGCGGTTCAAGAAGAAGAAGCTCCCGATCGGGACCAAGCTCACCATCACGATGACGGCGACCGAGTTCACCGGCAAGCGCTTCATCTACAAGACGCGCAAGAACAAGGCGCCGAAGCGGCCGAAGCGCCTCTGCATCCGGGCCAGCGGCAAGCCGGGCAAGTGCCCGGCTTAGCCCGCGCTAGGCAGCAAGCTGCCTGGCTTGGCGCCTAGCCGGCTAAGCCGGGAACGGCCGCTCGAACAGCGTCGAGAGCACGACCTGCGTCTGCGTCCGGGTGATCCCGGGCCGGTCGCGCAGGCGCTCGAGCGTCTCCTCGAGGTGCGCGGTGTCGCGGGCGCGGACGTGGACGACCGCGCTCGCCTCGCCCGCCACCGTGTAGGCGGCGGCGACCTCGGGGTGGTGCTCGACGGCGTCGCGCACCTCGGCGGCCGCCATGCGGCCCTCGCAGTAGAGCGCCACGATCGCGTGCGTGCCCCAGCCGTAGCGGCCCGGGTCGACCTGGGCGGTGTAGCCGCGGATCACGCCGTCGGCCTCGAGCCGGTCGACGCGCCGCTTGACCGCCGGCGCGCTCAGCGCCACCCGCAGCCCGATGCTCTGGAACGAGCGCCGCGCATCCTGCCGGAGCAGCGCAACGATCTGCCGGTCGATGTCGTCCATACCGGGCGCAAAAATAGCCGTCCGCGCAACGATTCGCTATTGAGAGCGGCGCCAGAGAGGCGGATCATTGCTCCCATGAGCACGCAACCCGTCGTCGCACCCCAGTCCACCCAGGACTTCATGCCGCTCCACGGCATCGACCACGTCGAGCTGTGGGTCGGCAACGCCAGGCAGGCCGCGCACTTCTACACGCGCGCCTTCGGCTTCCGCGAGATCGCCTACGCCGGCCTCGAGACCGGCCTGCGCGACCGCACGTCGCACGTCCTCCAGCAGGGCCGCATCCGGCTCGTCCTCACCGGCGCGCTGACGCCGAACCACGAGATCGCGCTGCATCATGCGCGCCACGGCGACGGCGCCAAGGTGATCGCGCTGTCCGTCCCCGACGCCGCCTACGCCTACCACGCCGCCGTCGAGCGCGGCGCGACCGGCGTGCGCGAGCCGTGGGACGAGACCGACGAGCACGGCACCGTCCGCATGTCGACGATCGCCGCCTACGGCGAGACGCTGCACACCTTCGTCGAGCGCAAGGACTACACCGGCCCGTTCCTCCCCGGCTACGAGCCGCGCGAGGACAGCACGCCCGACGCCGGCCTGCTCACGCTCGACCACATCGTCGGCAACGTCGAGCTCGGCCACATGAACACGTGGGTCAAGTTCTACGAGGACGTGTTCGGGATGACGGAGATGCTGCACTTCTCCGACGAGGCGATCTCGACCGAGTACTCCGCGCTGATGTCGAAGGTCGTCACCGACGGCAACGGCCGCGTGAAGTTCCCGATCAACGAGCCCGCCGAGGGCAAGCGCAAGTCGCAGATCGACGAGTTCCTCGAGTTCTACGGCGGCCCCGGCGCCCAGCACCTCGCGGTCGCCACGCGCGACATCGTGCGCACCGTCACCGAGCTGCAGGCGCGCGGCGTCGAGTTCCTCAACATCCCGGACTCCTACTACGACGAGGTCCCCGAGCGGATCGGCGAGATCGAGGAGTCGCTCGACGACCTGCGGCGCCTCGGCATCTTGGTCGACCGCGACGACGAGGGCTACATGCTGCAGATCTTCACGAAGCCGGTCGGCGACCGCCCGACGATGTTCTTCGAGGTGATCGAGCGCCACGGCGCACGCGGCTTCGGCGAGGGCAACTTCAAGGCGCTCTTCGAGGCGATCGAGCGCGAGCAGGAGCGAAGGGGGAACCTCTAAATGCGCTACGCCAGCCTGGGCGACATCCCGGCCAAGCGGCACGTCCAGTTCCGCGAGAACGGCGCCCTGCTCGTCGAGGAGGTGCTGGGCTTCGAGGGCTTCTCGGGCAACGAGTCGATCCTCTACCACCTGTGGAGCCCGTGCCGGGTCAAGGAGGTCGGCGAGTTCGAGCCGATCGTGCGCGAGGAGTGGGTGCCGGACACCCACGTCCACCGGCTCACCAACACGCTCGACCTCGAGCCGTTCGGCGACCCGGTCCAAGGCCGGCAGCTGCTCCAGTACAACGCCGACGTCGAGATCGGGATCTGCATCCCGGAGGCCGAGGCGGACTACTTCTACCGCGACGGCGAGGGCGACGAGGTCGTGTTCGTCCACGAGGGCGGCGGGGTGCTGGAGACGATCTTCGGCTCGCTGCCGTTCCGCAAGCACGACTACGTCGTGATCCCGCGCGGCACCACCTATCGCTTCCGCTTCGACGGCCCGCAGCGCTGGCTGACCTTCTACACGCCGGGCGAGATCGAGACGCCGAACCGCTACCGCAACCGCTACGGCCAGCTGCTCGAGCACGCGCCGTTCTCGCACCGCGACTTCTACCCGCCGGCCACGCTCGAGACCCACCGCGAGCGCGGCGAGTACGACCTCAAGGTGCGCGTCCGCGGCGGCTACCAGGACTACGTCCTCGACTACCACCCGTTCGACGTCGTGGGCTGGGACGGCTACGTCTACCCCTACACGTTCAACATCGACGACTTCGAGCCCAAGGCCGGCCGCCTGCACCAGCCGCCGCCGGCACACCAGACCTTCCAGGGCCCGAACTTCGTCATCTGCTCGTTCTGCCCGCGCATGCTCGACTGGGACGAGAACGCGATCGCGCTGCCGTACCACCACTCCAACGTGCAGTCGGAGGAGGTCATGTACTACGTCGACGGCGACTACGCCGCGCGCAAGGGCGTGGACGTCGGATCGATCACGCTGCACCCCTCCGGGCTGCCGCACGGCCCCCAGCCGGGGACGGTGGAGAAGTCGCTCGGCATGACGCGCACCGACGAGCTCGCCGTCATGTGCGACACGTTCCGCCCGCTCAAGCTGTCCGCGCTGTCACGCGACCTCGACGATCCCAGCTACGCGCTCTCCTGGTACGAGGAGGACGCGGACCGCACGGCTACGACCATCCCCTGAGCCTCTGAGCGGTCAGCCGGCGCGGTGCGTCGCGGAGGATCGCCGGCGTAGGCGGCGCCGCTCGTACATGGCGTCGTCGGCGGCCGCGATGAGGTCCTCCAGCGTCTCGGCCTCGCAGGGGTCCACCGCCGCGAGGCCGATGCTGACCGACACCGAGTGCTCTCCGGGCGGGAGCGCCCGGGTGCCGCGGCGCACGCGCTCGCACAGGTTGCCGGCCTCGACGGCCGACGTCCCGACCAGCACGGCGGCGAACTCGTCGCCGCCGATCCGCGCGACGACGTCGGTGCGGCGCAGCACATCGCAGAGGCCGCTCGCCGCCGCGATGAGCGCGCGGTCGCCCGCCGCGTGGCCGAAGCCGTCGTTGATCGCCTTCAGCCCGTCAAGGTCCATGAACAGCACACAGACCGCCGAGCCGTCGCGCTTGGCCCGCTCCAGGGCGCTGCCGCCGAGGAGCTCGAGGCCGCGGCGGTTGTACAGGCCGGTGAGCTCGTCGTGCAGCGTCAGCTGCTCGAGCCGGGCGGCGAGGCGCTCGAGCTCGGCCGCTTGCTGCTGGGTGTGCTGCTCGGCCAGCTTGCGCTCGGTGATGTCGCGTGAGATGCCGAAGATCCCGATCACCTGGCCTTCGCGTGTGCGGAGCGGCACCTTGGTGGTCGAGACCCAGGTCACGCGCCCGGCGGCGCTGATCTCGCGCTCTTCGAGCCCGACGACCGGCTCGCCCGTGCGCATGACCTCGAGCTCGGCTGCCCGCGCGGGCTCCGCGTGCGAGGCGGCGAAGAAGTCGACATCGGTGCGCCCGAGGGCGTCCTGCGCGTCGTCGAGACCGAGCCAGCGCCCCAGGGCCGCGCTGATCAGCGTGAACCGGCCGTCCACGTCCTTGAAGTACACATGGTCGGGCGTGTTCTCGAGGAAGGTCTCGAGCAGGTCGCCTGGATCCATGTGACTCATGCCACATACGTCGGCGTGACCGCGGCGTTGCTTGAACGCGCGGACGCACTACCGCGTTACGCAGGTTTGCGTTACGCTTATCTGCGTGACAGACATCAACCCGTTCCAGTTCGGCGCCCTCGCGCTGGACGAGTCGTTCACCGACCGCGAGGCGGAGATCGCCGAGCTGCGCTCCGACGTCCGCAACGGGCAGGATGTGGTGGTCTTCGCCCCGCGGCGCTACGGCAAGTCCTCGCTCGTCTGGCGCGCTGCGCAGGAGCTGGCGCGCGACAAGGTGCTGGTCGCCAGCGTCGATCTCATGACGACGCCGACGCCGGCGAAGCTGGCCGAGAAGCTCGCGCGCGCGATCCACGACGACATCGCCTCCCCGCTGCTGCGCGCCCGCGAGCGGCTGCGGATCTTCGGCGACCTGAAGGTCACCCCCACCATCACCGTCGACGCCAACACGGGCGCGCCGTCGTTCTCGTTCTCGGTCACCGAGCGGCCGGAGGACATCGACGCCACGCTCGAGCGGCTGCTCGAGCTGCCGGGCGAGCTGGGCGCCGAGCGCAAGCGCCAGGTGGCGCTCGTGCTCGACGAGTTCCAGGAGGTGATCGACATCGACCCGCGACTGCCGCGGCTGATGCGCGCGGTCTTCCAGCAGCAGCCGGAGGTCGCGCACGTCTACCTCGGCTCCAAGCGCCACATGCTGCGGCGGCTGTTCAGCGACGAGAACGAGCCGTTCTGGCGCAGCGCCAAGCAGATGGAGCTCGGGGTGATCGAGGCGGCGGAGTTCGCCCCGTTCATCGAGCGCCAGTTCGAGCGCACCGGGCGCTTCATCTCCTCCGAGGCGATCGACGCCATCCTCGCGATCACCGCCGGCCACCCCTACGCGACCCAGGAGCTGTGCTACTTCGCCTGGCAGGAGGTCGGCGCGGAGCAGCGCGCGGAGGCGGTCGACGTCGACGCCGCCCTGGCGCGGGTCCTGAGCTCCGAGCACGCGCACTTCTCGCTGCTGTGGGAGCGCGCCTCGAGCGTGCAGCGGGTGCTGCTGACCGAGCTGGCGCGCGAGCCGGGGCGGCCGCTGTCGGCCGACTACCGGAACCGCCACAACCTGCCGGGGCCCTCGACGGTGCAGCGCGCGGTCGAGACGCTGGAGCGCCAGGAGCTCGTCGCGCGCGAGCGCGGGCTCGTCCGGATCGTCGAGCCGTTCCTCGCCGCCTGGCTGCAGCGTGATATGAGGGTGCCGTGACGCACGGCTTCACCTGGCGGGACGGAGAGCGGACGATCCGCTTCGGGCGCGGGACGATCGCCGACGCGGTCGAGACGCTCGGCGGCGAGGGCTACGCGCTGCTGACCACCGAGCGCGCCGCGGCGATGGCGCCGGGCGTGGTCGAGGGCGCGGCGGGCGTGCACATGCTCGGCGAGGGCTACGTCGACGAACTGGCCGGCGAGCTGCTGGGCGCGGTGGCGCGCGAGCGGATCGTGGCGCTCGGCGGCGGCCGCGTGGTCGACACGGCGAAGTCGCTGGCGGCCGCCAGCGGCGGCACGCAGGTCGCGATGGCGGTCCCGACGACGCTGTCCGGCGCCGAGATGACCCGCATCCACCGCCGCGCCGCGGGCTCCGACCAGCGCGCGCCGACCGTGCGTGCGCGGGTCGTGGTCAACGACCCGGACCTCTCCGCCTCGCAGCCCCTCCCCGACCTGGCCGCGAGCGCGCTGAACGCACTGAGCCACGCGGTCGAGGGACCGTGCACGCCGCTCGCCAACCCGGTGGCGACCCTCGCCGCCCACGACGGCGCGCGGCTGCTGGCGCGCTCATTGATGGGGTCAGACCCCTTGAGGGTGGTTGAGGGTTCGCCGCCCGACCGTGAGGGGCTGGCGCTCGGCGCGCTGCTGGCCGGCTATGTGATCGACTCGACCGGCTACGGCCTGCACCACGTGCTCTCCCAGACGCTGGTGCGGCTCGCGGGCGCGTCGCACGGCCAGGCCAACGCGATCCTGCTCTGCCACACGATCGGCGCGCTGGCCTGGCGCTTCCCGGCGCGGATCGACGCGCTCGGAGTGGCGCTCGAGGACGACCCCGCCGACGTCGCCGCGCGTATGTGCCGGCTCGTGGGGGCCACGCGGCTGCGTGACATCGGTATCGAGCGGGAAGCCCTGGCGGAGTGCGCCGCGGCGGCGTCCGAGCGGCCCGAGCTCGACCTCACACCGCCGCGCGCCGACCGGGCCGAGCTGCTGGCACTCTACGAGGGGGCATGGTGAACGACGGACTGAAGGCCTGCGAGGAGAAGATGCGCGACGCGGGCGTGCCCGACGCCGCGATCGCCACCTTCGCCCACTACTACGAGCAGCTCGAGTCGGGCGAGACGGGGATGCTCCCCGACGACGACCTCGACCAGCTCTCCGACGTCCCCTCCTACGACGACCTGCCCGACGAGGCCGACGCCGAGGCGCTCGACAAGACCGTCGTGATCAAGCTCAACGGCGGGCTCGGCACCAGCATGGGCATGGAGCAGGCCAAGTCGCTGCTCGAGGTCAAGCAGGGCAAGACCTTCCTCGACATCATCGCCGGGCAGGTGCTTGAGCTACGCAAGCAGCACGGCGCGCGGCTCCCGCTCGTGCTCATGAACTCGTTCGCCACGCGCGACGACACGCTGAAGGCACTCGAGCAGCACCCGGAGCTGGAGTCCGACGTGCCACCCGACTTCCTCCAGAACAAAGAGCCGAAGATCACGGTCGAGGACCGCTTCCCGGTCGAGTGGCCCGACGACCCGCAGCTCGAGTGGTGCCCGCCGGGGCACGGCGACGTCTACACCGCGCTGCGGACCTCCGGCACGCTCGAGGCGCTGCTCGACGCCGGCTACGAGTACGCGTTCCTCTCGAACTCCGACAACCTCGGCGCGGTGCTCGACCCGCGGGTGCTCACCTGGTTCGCGGCCGAAGGGCTCCCGTTCGTGATGGAGGTGTGCGAGAAGACCCCCGCCGACCGCAAGGGCGGCCACCCGGCGGTGCTGAAGGAGACCGGCCTGCTCGTGCTGCGCGAGACCGCGCAGACGCCCGAGGAGGACCTCGAGAAGTTCGGCGACATCGACACCTGGAAGTACTTCAACACCAACAACCTGTGGGTCAACCTGCGCGCGCTGGCGAAGGTGCTGGACGACAACGACGGCGTGCTCGGGCTGCCGATGATCGTCAATAAGAAGACCGTCGACCCGGGCGACAAGGCGACGCCCGAGGTCTTCCAGCTCGAGACCGCCATGGGCGCGGCGGTCGGCGTCTTCGAGGGCGCCAAGACGCTGAACGTCCCGCGGCGGCGGTTCGCGCCGGTCAAGACGACGAGCGATCTGCTCGTGCTGCGCTCCGACGCCTACGTGTTGACCGACGACTTCCGCGTCGAGCCGTCACCCGACCTCCCGAACGGCCTGCCGCTGGTCGAGCTCGACTCCGACCACTTCAAGCTCCTGCGTGACTTCGACGCGCGCTTCCCGGCCGGGCCGCCGTCGCTGGTGGGCGCGAAGAAGCTGGCGGTCGAGGGCGACGTGAAGTTCGGCCGCGACGTGGTCGTGCGCGGCGAGGCGTCGGTCAGCAACGACAGCGACGAGCAGCTCGTCGTCGACGACGGCGCGGTGCTGGAGGGCTAGCGCCCAGCCCCTCGCTAGCCGACGATCTCGGCGGCTGACGTCGGCACGCGGCCGTCGCCCAGGTCGATCGCCGCGTGCTTGCCGAGGGCGTCGTGCATCGGCGGCCCCTCGGTCCACGTCTCGGTGTTGAGGTCGAAGATCTCCGTGCTCGCCAGCGCCTTGCCGTCCGCCCCGATCCCGCCGGTGACGATCACCCGGCGGAGCGGGAGCACGGCCGCCGCCGCGGCGACGCGGGCGTGGTACATCGGCGCGACACGGCGCCAGACGCCGCGGCCTGCGTCGTAGACCTCCGCGGAGCGCAGCGGCCCGTCCGGGCCGCTGCCGCCCGCGACGAGCACCGCCTGGCGGAGGTCGGTGTCGGTCAGCCCGCCGCGGCCGCCGGCGCCGGTGATCAGACCGACCGCGACGTGGCCACCGCGGCCGGTGATCATCGGCCCGGTCGCGCGCGATCCGCCGGCCGTGACCAGCTCGGCGGAGGCCAGCGGCGGCGCGCCCTCGCGCTCGAAGCCCCCGGCCAGCAGGACGGTGCCGTCCGGTAGCCGCGTCGCGGTGTGGCTGTCGCGCGCGGTGACGAGGCGCGGGCCGCCCGTGAAGCGCCGGCCGTCGAACAGCCGGTGATGACGAGCAGGGCCGCAAGCGCCGCGGCTGCCCGCACGGGGTGCTAGATCTTCAGCAGCGCGATCGTGTTCGCCACGAACAGGATCGCGAACACGATCGTCCAGCGATCGAGGTTGCGCTCCATCAGCGAACCGCCGGTGCTGCCGCCCGAGGTGCCGACGCCGAAGGCGCCGGACATCCCTGCGTCCTTCCCCGAGTGGAGGAGGATCAGGAAGATCAGGCCGACGGAGATGAAGACCTGGAGGACGGCGAGGACAGAGTGCATGCGGCCCCCAGGATAGCCGTGGAACACGAGAGGGGCGGCAACCCGTTGCCGCCCCTCCCGCTTTGCGTGCGGCTCCCCAGCCGCAGGTCTGTTACCGGCCCAACCCTTTCCCGGGGAGCTGAAACGCGCGAGCCGCGCGGCGGTTGGAAGGTTCGCTAGAGCGCGTCGAGCCGGCGCAGGAGCTCGATCGCCTCGGCGCGCAGGGCGCGGTCCTGCGCCCGCCAGTCGGCCTCGGAGAGCTTGCCGGTGCGGTAGTCGAGCTCGGCGTCGCGGATCTCGGCGTACTTGGCCTCCTTGGCGGCCTCGAGCGCGTCGCGTTCCGCCGCCTCCGACGCCTCGGCGGCGGCCGCGCGCCCGCGCCGCAGCGGCGCGCTCACGACGAGCACGACGACAGCGAAGACCACCACGACCAGCAGCACGTCCACTCCGGGGAGGCTAGATCGCGGGACCGGCCATCAGGCGCGGCCGAGCTCTTGCGCCACGCGCGCGGCGTAGCGGGCGGCGACCGGCCGCGGCGCGCGGCGCGGCGCCGGCCAGAGGGCGATCAGGCCGCCGGAGAACACGATCAGCGCGCCGATCCAGATCCAGCTCACCAGCGGCGAGACGATCAGCCGGAACGTCGCCGGGGGCGGGCTCTTGGTGTACGAGCGGGTCAGGAGGTCGAGCACCTTCGCGAGCGCGACGCCTTTCTGCGCCGCGGACAGCTCCTTGGCCGCGGTGAAGACCTTGTCGCCCTCCGCGATCTGCTTGCGCAGGTCGCGCACGTTGGGCGAGATCGCGCTCCAGACGTCGCGGCGCAGGCCCGCGCGCAGGCCGACCTCGCTGGTCGCCTCACCCTCGAAGAAGCGCGAGATCGGGCCGAGCGACGGGTCCTCGGTCGGGAAGTACGACTTCTCCGTGTGCAGCGTCCCGACGGTCTTGCCGTGGCGGGAGACCCGCATCACCGCGCCGAGGTCGATCTTCTCCAGCCGGCCGTTGTTGGCCGCCACCAGGTTGCCCGTGGGCTTCACGTAGGTGATGTCGTAGCCGCCGACCTTCGTCGTCTGGCCGACGCCGAGCTGGACGTCGTGGGCGGCCTGGAACGCCGAGGAGGCCGCCACGCCGGCGAACAGCACGGAGACGCCGACGTGGACGATGTAGCCGCCGTAGCGCCGCCGGTTGCGCCGCACGAGCTGCACCAGCGCCCGCGGCACGGAGTCGTCGGACATCGCCCGCCGCGCGCGCACGCCGCGCCACAGCTCCTGGCCGACCGCGGCGATCACGAACGCCGCGAGGCCGAACATCAGCAGCGCCGGGATCGAGCCGCTCACGCCTGCCACCAGCAGCAGCACGACCACGGCCACACCGACCGCGGCGGGGCGCAGCAGGTTGCGGCGCAGGTTCGCGGCCGTCGCGTGGCGCCAGGCGATCACCGGGCCGATGCCGGACAGCAGCACGAGCACGAGCGCCAGGGGGACGATGTACTTGTCGAACCACGGCGGGCCGACCGATGCCTCGTTGCCGGTCACGGCCTCGGAGATCAGCGGGAAGAACGTCCCCCAGAAGATCACGAAGCAGAGGCCCACCAGCACGAGGTTGTTCAGCAAGAAGATCGCCTCGCGGGAGAGCAGCGAGTCGAGCTTGTGCTCCGAGCGCAGGTCGGGCGCGCGCGAGACCACGAGCGCGATCGAGCCGGCGATCATCACGCCGATCAGGACCAGGAACGGGATCCCGAGCGTCGAGGCGCCGAATGCGTGAATCGAGTTGAGGATCCCCGAGCGCACCAGGAACGTGCCGAGGATCGCAAGCACGCCCGTGGCCAGCACGAGCGAGACGTTCCACACCTTCAGCATCCCGCGCTTCTCCTGGATCATCACCGAGTGCAGGAACGCGGTGCCGATCAGCCACGGCATCAGCGAGGCGTTCTCGACCGGGTCCCAGGCCCAGTAGCCGCCCCAGCCGAGCTCGGTGTAGGACCAGCGCGCGCCCAGCAGGATCCCGATGCCGAGGAAGAACCAGGCGGCGAGCGTGAACGGGCGCGTCAGCCGGATCCACTCGGCGTCGAGCCGGCGCGTGACCAGCGCCCCGATCGCGAACGCGAACGGCACCGCGAACAGCGTGTAGCCCGAGTACAGCATCGGGGGATGGATCATCATGCTCGGGTGCCGCAGCAGCGGGTTGAGCCCCGCCCCCTCGGCCACCACGGTCGCCGCGCGGTCGAACGGGTTCTCCAGGAACACGAGAAGCGTGCAGAAGAAGACGGCGAAGCCGAGCAGCACGGCGGTCGCGTAGGGCGCGACCTCGCGCGCGCGCTTGCGGGTCAGGAACAGGATCAGGCTGCTCCAGGTGCTCAGGAGCACGACCCACAGCAGCAGCGAGCCCTCCTGGCTCGACCACACCGCGGTCGCGCGGTAGAAGGTGGGCGTGGTGGTCGAAGAATGGTCGCGCACCACCGAGAGCGCGAAGTCCGAGCGCAGGAACGCGCCCTCCAGCACCGCGAAGGCGACGAGCAACACGCCGGCGGTGGCATAGACCGCCCGGCGGCCGGAGTCGACCCAGGCGCGGCCGCCGCCGCGGGCGCCGTAGAGCGAGGCGCCGATGCCGTACAGCGCCGTGCAGAGCGCCAGGGCAAGGCAGCCTGAGCCGAGGCTCAGCATCGGCTCAGGTGTTCTTCTTCTCGGCCGAGAACTTCGACGGGCACTTGGTCACCAGCGAGTCCCGCTGCCCGACGAACGTGTCGCCGCGCTTGCGGACGTCGACGATGATCTCGCGCCCGTCGCGGAACGGGTCGGGCAGCGCGCCGGTGTAGGTGACGGGCACGCTGGCGTGCCCCTCACGGTCGCGGACCCGGAACGTGTGGGTCGTCCCGTGGCTCTGGATCGAGCCCGGCTGCACCTTCCCTGTCAGTTGGTACACCTGTCCAGCCCGCGCGGAGGTCGCCAGCTGGCTCGGGGAGCGGGCCTCGCTGGAGGCCGAGAAGCTCGTGTAAATCAGCGCCGAAGCCAGCAGCACGGCGCAGGTCAGGGCGATCACGAAACGGAGCTTGCGCTTCCGGGCGGGGTCCACGGCTTCATTATGGCGACGTTGAGGACCGCGTCCCGGCCAGGTCGTCCGAGAAACCTTTACGCAAGTTCTGCGTTAGTTCTGTCGAAGACTGTCCTAATGCATCTCGCCACACAGATCTCCCGACGCGCCCGCAGGGGTGACGCGCGCCCAGCCCCCGAGGACCTCAGAGCCTCGGAGCGCCTCCGCGCGCAGCGCACCCCGGCACCGGAGGATCAGGCCCTGTACCGGTGCCAGTGCGGATACAGCTTCAAGGCGGAGGTCACCACCTCCGTCGGCTGTCCCCACTGCGGCACCAGCCAGGCCTGGTAGTCCTCCCCGCCCAGCGCACCCTTTCCAGCCGCCGCGAGAGCGGGCGAGGGGAATCGAACCCCCATTTCAGGCTTGGGAAGCCCGCGTCTTAACCATTGGACAACGCCCGCGACGGGCCGCCAGGATACCGGCCCGCCACTACCCTTGAGGGCATGCGCTTCCGGGCCTCCTGGGCCGTGATCCTCGCCGCCGCCCTGCTGGTCGGGCTGCTCGCCTACGGGGTGGCCTCCAAGCGCGCCGACCGCTCGATCGACGCCGCCATCTCCAAGGGCCAGCGCGTGGAGGCCCCGGTGCGGCAGCTTCCGGTCCTGGGCGGCCAGGGGGACTCGTCGCTCGCCGACTACAAGGGCAAGGTCGTCGTCTTGAACTTCTGGGCCTCGTGGTGCAAGCCGTGCACCGAGGAGCTGCCGCTGCTGGAGAAGACGCAGCAATCGCTGACCGGCAAGAACGCGACGGTGCTGGGCGCCAACTACCAGGACCTGTCGGACTCGGCGCTGAAGTTCGTCCACCGGTTCAAGCTCACGTACCCGAGCCTCCGTGACCGGGACGGGCAGTTCGCCGACAAGTACGGCTCGCGCGCCTTCCCCGAGACGTTCGTGATCGACCGCCGCGGCAAGATCGCCGCCCAGCGGCGCGGGCCGGTCGACCAGGCGTGGCTGGACCGCACGCTGCCGCCGCTGCTGGGGGAGAAGGCGTGAGGCGCGTCCTGCTTGCGCTGGTGCTGCTCGTGTTCGCCACGGGCGCCGCGCCGCGGGCGACGCTGCCGGACATCGAGGACGAGGTGATGTGCGTGGAATGCAACACCGCGCTCAACGTCTCCACCTCCACCGTGGCCGACCAGGAGCGCGCCTTCATCCGCCGCCAGATCGCGCTGGGCAAGGACAAGCAGCAGGTCAAGGACGCGCTGGTGGCCGAGTACGGGCCGGGGGTGCTGGCCGACCCGCCCTCCAGCGGCTTCGACCTCGCCGCCTGGCTGGTCCCGATCCTGCTGGCGGTGCTGGGGATCGGCGGGGTCGCGTTCGCCGCGCGCCGCTGGCGCCGCGGGGCCACTCCCGAGCCCGCCGCCGGGGAGCCGCTGGCCGACGAGGACGCTCGCCGCCTGGACGCCGAGCTCGCCGCCTTCGACCGCCGATGACCGGCGGCGTCGACACGACGGTCGTCGCCGCCTTCGCGGTCGGCTTCGTCTCGTTCATCTCCCCCTGCGTGCTGCCGCTCGTGCCCGGCTACCTGTCGGCCGTGTCCGGCGTCACGCTGGCCGAGCTCCAGCGCGGCGAGCGCGCCAACGTCCTGCTCCCCGCGCTCACGTTCTGCCTCTCGTTCACGGTCGTCTTCGTCGCGCTGGGGATGACCGCCACCGGCCTCGGCTCGACGCTGCAGGACCACCGCGACACGCTCGACAAGGTGGCCGGCACGGTCATCGTGCTGCTGGGCCTGCTGCTCGTGATCACGCCGTTCATGCCGAGGCTGAACCGCGAGTGGCGCCCGGACGCGCTGATCAGCCGCGCCGGCAGCGGCGGCCCGCTGGTGGCCGGCGCGGCGTTCGCGGTCGCCTGGACGCCGTGCGTCGGCCCGACGCTGGGCGCGGTCCTCACCGCCGCCAGCGTCAAGGGCACGGTCGGCCAGGGCGCGCTGCTGCTCGCGTTCTACTCGGCCGGGCTCGCGGTGCCGTTCATGCTCACCGCCGTGGCCTTCAACCGCGCCACCACGACCTTCCGCTGGCTGCGCGACCGCTGGACGCTCGTGACCGCAATCTCCGGCGTCGTGCTGATCGCGATGGGCCTGCTGCTGCTGACCGGCGAGCTGACCCGCCTCAACGTCGAGGCCCAGCAGGCGCTGGACTCGATCGGGCTGAACGTCTTCAAAGACCTGTGATCGTCGTCCTCGACGTCGGCTCGTCGTCGCTGCGCTCATCGCTGTGGGATCGCGACGGCTCGTCGCTCGGGGAGAAGGCGCGGATCGAGCAGGCCGGGACCGGCGAGCTCGAGGCCGACCCGCTGCTGGGCCGCGTCGCCCGCGTGCTCGACCGCGCCGCCGCCGACGGCCGCGACGTCACCGCGGTGGCGACCTCCACGTTCTGGCACTGCCTGCTCGGCCTCGACGACCGCGGCCGGCCCATCACGCCCGTCTACTCGTGGGCCGACGCCCGCTCCGCCCCCTACGCCGCCGAACTGCGCGAGCGCCTCGACGAGCGTGCGATCCACGCCCGCACCGGCTGCCGTCTGCACTCGAGCTACTGGCCGGCCAAGCTCGCGTGGCTGCGCGACACGCAGCCCGACACGTTCGAGCGCGTGACCGTCTGGGTCTCCCCCGGCGAGTACGTCCACCGCCGCCTGCTCGGGGATGCCGCCGTCAGCGTCTCGATGGCTTCCGGCACCGGCCTGTTCGACCAGCACACCTGCCAGTGGGACGAGGAGCTGGCCGCCGAGCTGGCGGTGGAGGACAAGCTGCCGCCGGTCGACGACACGCCCCGCGAGGGCCTGACCGGCGACTGGGCCAAGCGCTGGCCGGCGCTGGCGAACGTCCCGTGGTTCCCGGCCTGGGGCGACGGCGCGACCTCCAACGTCGGCGCCGGCTGCGTCACGAAGAACCGCGCCGCGCTGATGATCGGCACCAGCGGCGCGCTTCGCGTGCTCGACCGCGCCGACCCGCCCGAGCCGCCGCCGTCGCTGTGGTGCTACCGCGCCGACGCGGAGCGGCCGCTGCTGGGCGGCAGCCTCTCCGACGGCGGCAGCGTCGTCGCCTGGCTGCGGCGGCTCACGCGGCTGCCGGAGCCGGAGGAGGCCGAGCGCGAGATCGCGAAGATGGCGCCCGACAGCCACGGGCTGACGATGCTGCCGCTGCTCTCCGGCGAGCGCGGCCCGGGCTGGAGCGACCGCGCCGGCGCCGCGATCGAGGGCCTCACCGCCGCCACCACGCCGCTGGACCTCCTGCGAGCCGGGCTGGAGGCGGTGGCGCTGCGCTTCGCGCTGCTCGACGCCGACCTGCCGGGCGACCACACGATCGTCGCCACCGGCGGCGGGCTGGCGAACTCACCCGCGTGGACGCAGATCGTCGCCGACGCGCTCGGGCGGCCGGTGGCGCACTCAGGCGTCGCCGAGGGCTCGAGCCGCGGCGCCGCCGTGATGGCGCTGGAGGCGCTGGGAGAGCAGCCGGGCGAGGCGCCTGTAGGCGAGACCTTCGAGCCCGACCCGGAGGCGACCGAGACCTACCGCGCCGCGCTCGAGCGCCAGCAGGCGCTCTACGAGCGGGCGCTCACATCGAGTCCGGCGCCTCGACCCCCAGGAGACCCAGCGACCGGGCGATGACCGCCTTGGTCGCCCGCACCTCGCCGAGCCGCAGCGAGCGCAGGGCGTCGGAGCCCGCGTCGCGCACCGGGCAGTCGCGGTAGAACGCCGCGAACGCCTGCGACAGCTCGAGCGAGTACGCCGCCACGCGGTGCGGGGCGCGCCGCTCGGCCGCCTCGGCGACCTCGCCGGGGAAGGCCAGCAGCTTCTTGATCAGCTCGCGCTCGGAGGAGTGCAGCTCGACGCCGGTCCACGGCACGCCGGGATCCTCGACCTGGCGCAGGATCGAGGCGCAGCGCGCGTGGTGGTACTGCACGTAGTAGACCGGGTTGTCCTTCTCCTGCGACTTGGCCAGCTCAACGTCGAGGTCGACGGTCGAGTCGTGCGAGCGGCTGAGCATGTAGAAGCGCGTCGCGTCGACCCCGATCTCCGCGATCAGGTCGTCGAGCGTCACGAAGTCGCCGCGGCGCTTGGACATCGAGGCGCGGCGGGCGCCCTCGACGATGTGCACGAACTGGAGGATCGGGATCTCGAGCCGGTCCGGGTCGATGCCCAGCGCGGCCATCGACGCCTTCATCCGGGCGATGTAGCCGTGGTGGTCGGAGCCGAGCAGGTTGATCATGCGGTCGTAGCCGCGCTCGAGCTTGTTCTCGTGGTAGGCGACGTCGTTGGCGAAGTAGGTCGTCTCGCCGCTCGAGCGGATCAGCACGCGATCCTTGTCGTCTCCGAACTGCGTCGTGCGGAGCCACAGGGCGCCCTCGGAGCGGTAGGTGTGCCCCTGCTCCTCCAGCAGCGCCAGCGTGCGCTCGACGGCGCTGGGCGAGCCCTCGTGGAGGCTGCGCTCGAGGAACCAGGAGTCGAAGTGGACCCGGTAGGCCTCCAGCGTGGCCCGGATGCCGGCCATGATCGCCTCGACGCCCTTGGTGGCCAGGATGCGGACGTCCTCGTCGGCGGCGCCGGGGATCTGCTGCGCCAGCTCGACCACGTAGTCGCCCTCGTAGCCGTCCTCAGGCAGCGCCTCGCCGCGGGCGCGGGCGCGGATCGACTCGCCGAGGCGGTCGATCTGGGAGCCGGCGTCGTTGAAGTAGTACTCGCGGGAGACGCTGTGGCCGGCCTGCTCAAGGATCCGGGCCAGCGCGTCGCCGAACGCGGCGTGGCGGCCGGAGGCGGCGGTCAGCGGACCGGTCGGGTTGGCGGAGACGAACTCGAGCACCACCTTCTCGGGCACCTCGGGCGACCCGGCGCCGAACGCGTCGCCGGCCTCGAGCAGCGCCTCCAGCGCGTCGACGAACCAGTCCTGGGCCAGGAAGACGTTGAGAAAGCCCGGCCCCGCCACCTCCACGCGCTCCACCCGCTCGCCCAGCCGCCCGGACAGCTCCCCGGCCAGCCGCTCGGCGATCTGGCGCGGCGGCGCGCCGAGCGCGGGCGCCAGCAGCATCGCCGCGTTGGTCGAGTAATCGCCGAAGCCCTGCTTCTTCGGGCGCTCGAGGGTCGGGCGCACGGTGGTCGAGGGAGCGCCGTTGCGCAACGCGGCGGCAGCGGCCTCGACGGCGGTGCGGAGCTCTTCGAGCGGACCCATGGGATCAGTGATGGTAGGGCTCGCCGGCCAGGATCTTGTGGGCCCGGAACACCTGCTCGAGCAGCACCACACGCGCCAGCTGGTGCGGGAGCGTCATCGGGCCGAGCGAGAGCTTCGTGTCGTGGCGGGTCAGATCGGTCCCGAACGGCCCGCCGAGCACGAAGACGACGTCGAGCCCTGCCTGCCGCCGCTGCTCCAGAAACGAGGCGAACGCTTCCGAGGAGAGCTCGCGGCCGCCCGCGTCGAGCAGCACGACGTAGGCCCGCTCAGGGATCCGGCGCTCCAGCGCCTCGTCCTCGCGGACCTCGACGATCTCCACCCGCGCCTGGCGGCGCAGCAGCTTCTCGTAGTGGTCGACGTCGTCGACGAAGGGCGGGCGCAGCCGCCCGACCGCAAGCACGATGAGCCGCACTAGGCGATACTAGGCGTCACATGGCTGACGAGGATCAAGAGCGCCACATCAACCTGCAGACGACCCCGGAGATCATGGCCGGGCACTACGCGAACTTCGCGAACGTCTCGCACTCCGACTACGAGTTCAGCATCACGTTCGCCCGCGTGGATCACGAGGTCGAGGAGCAGGAGGTCCCCGGCGTGGTCGTCACGCGGGTCAACCTCTCCGCCCGCCTCATGCGCGAGCTGATCGACGCGCTGGAGGACAACTACGGCAAGTGGAGAACCCGCGAGGGCATCAAGAGCCTGCCGGAGATCGATGAGGAGCGGCATGGACACGACCCCTCCTGACGAGCCCAACTACAGCGTCGAGCACGACCCCGTGGAGGGGGCGCTGCTCGTGATGGCCTCGGGCGAGCTGGACCTGGCGGCGGCGCCACGGCTGGCGACCGTCCTCTCGATGGCGACCCAGAGCGCCGAGCCCTGCGTGGTGCTCGACCTCGCCGAGGTCGACTTCATCGACTCGACGGCGCTCGGGGCGATCATGCACGCGTCGACCGAGGCCGAGGCGTCGGGCAAGCGGATGCTGGTCGTCGCGCTCGACGGCCCCGTCCGGCGCCTGCTGGAGATCACGAACCTGACGGGGCGCTTCCGCGTCTACCCGTCGCGCGACGAGGCCCTGGCGGCCGCCTCGGCCTGACCGATCCGCTGCATCGTCGTCGGGTGGGTGCCGAGCAGGAACGTCACCCACCCGGGTGGGTCCGGGTCGGAGACGTTCTTGATCGCGATCCGGCGCTGGAAGTCGATCTGGCTCTGCGGCTCGTGGGTGGTCTCGAGCCCGAACGCGTCGGCGCTGCGCTCGACCTGGCGTGAGAGCTGGTTCGAGATCACGGTGATGGCGGGCGCGATCAGCGCGATCGCCAGGAGCATCGCGGGCAGCGCGGCGGGGCTGCCGGGCTCCTCGTCGCCGGCCAGCCGCTCCCCCAGGCGGGCGACCGCGAACATCCCGAACGGGGCGATGAGCGCGAGGTAGAGCAGCCCACGCGGCACGTCGCGGTGGCGTACGTGGCCGAGCTCGTGGGCGACGACGAAGCGCACCTCGCCCGGCGTGAAGTCCTTCAGCAGGTTGTCGTAGAGCACGACCCGTTTCGTGTGGCCGATGCCGGTCACGTAGGCGTTGGAGGCCGTCGTGCGGCGCGAGGCGTCGACCTCGTAGACCTTGCCGACGTTGACCTTCGCCCGCTGGGCCAGCTCGAGGACGTCCGAGCGCGTGCGGCCCTGGGTGAGCACCGTGAACTTGTTGAACAGCGGGTCGAGCACGATCGGCGAGGCATAGGTGATGGCCACGCCGAACACGACCACCACGACCGTGCCCGGGATCCACCAGCGGCGCCCGAAGCGCCGCATCCCGAGGATCAGCAGCGCCCCGCCGGCGCCCCACAGCACCGCGCCGATGGCCTGCGACTTGGCGACGTCCTCCGCCCAGCCCAGCCACGACTGGGTCACCAGCCCGACGTCCTTGGCCCGCTCGCGCGCCACCGCGCTCACCGGCAGCGTCGCAAGGCCCAGCGCGACGGAGATGGCGGCCGTCACGGCGGCCCCGGCCAGCACCGGATGCCGGCCGCCCACGCCGCGCAACCGCGGGGGCGCCTTGCGGACCAGCAGCACCAGCACGCCGGCCTCGATCAGCAGCGACGCGCCGAACAGCCAGAGCTGCCCTGTACGGAAGTCCTGCGCCCTTTCAAGCTGCGCGGAGCTGAAATAGGCTCGCGCCTCCACAGGGACGGGCTCGGGCCCCAGATCGCGCGGCCGGAGGAGGAGCACAGCTCCTTCTGCCACCACCAACGCGGCCACCAGCGCGATCGGAAGGCCAAGCGTCCTCCGCACCGAAAAGACTGTACGCATGCGCATCGCCATCGCCTCGGACATCCATGGCAACAAGCACGCCTTCGAGGCCGTGATCGCCGCCGCCGAGGCCGCGGAGGCCGACGAGTTGTGGTGCCTGGGGGACCTCGTCGGCTACGGCGGGGACCCTGACCGCTCGGTCGAGCTGGCGATCGAGCACTGCGCGATCTGCCTGGCCGGCAACCACGATCTGGCGGTCGTCGACGTGCTCTCGCTCGAGGACTTCTCGCGCGGCGCCGCGCTCGCCGCCCAGTGGACCAAGGAGACGATCAAGCCCGAGACGCGCGAGTTCCTGCTCTCGCTGTCGCCCGAGGGCGGCGCGGAGGGCGTCGGGCTCTACCACGCCTCGCCGCGCGACCCGATCTGGGAGTACGTCCTGTCCGGGCTGACCGCCGAGCTGTGCCTCGACACGACGGACTACCGCGTGTCGTTCATCGGCCACTCCCACGTCGCGCTCTCCTTCCATCGCAACGAGGGCGAGTCGGCGACCGGCTCGACCCGCCGCGCGGGCGACCACCTGGACATCTCGACCGGCGAGTGGCTGATCAACCCGGGCAGCACCGGCCAGCCGCGCGACGGCGACCCCCGCGCCGCCTGGCTGATGCTCGACACACAGCGGTGGACGGCGGAGTGGCGGCGAGCCGAGTACGACATCGCCGGGGCACAGGCGGCGATCCGGGCTGCCAACCTGCCGGACTCTCTCGCCGAACGCCTTCAGTACGGTCAATAGCCCCCTTATGCATCGACTGCTCCTCCTCGGGCTGGCGCTCGCCGCCGCCCTGCTCCTGACCGCCTGCGGCAGCTCCAACCCCAAGCTGATCCCGCAGGACCGCGCCGACAGCCTCAATCAGGCCCTGGACGACGTCGCGTCGCGCACCGCCGACGAGGACTGCGACGGCGCCGACCAGGCGCTGCAGGAGGCGCGCAACCAGGTCAACGAGCTGCCGGCCGAGGTCGACAGGGCGCTCAAGCGCAACATCACCAAGTGGCTCAACCACATCGCGGACGAGATCCCCAAGGACTGCAAGCCGAAGTCGACCCCGACACCCACCCCGTCGGCGACCGAGACGCCGACCGAGACGCCGACCGAGACCCCCACGAAGACGCCCACCGAGACCCCGACCGACACGCCCACGCCCAGCCCGTCGCCCTCCCCCACGGACACCCCGACGGTGCAACCGCCAGACACCGGCGGTGTCCTTCCGGGGGATGGCGATGGCTGACGATCTCTTCGCGGACCGCTACCGGCTCGAGAACCGGCTGGGCGTCGGCGGCATGTCGACCGTCCAGCTGGCGTTCGACACGCGGCTGGAGCGCTACGTCGCGGTCAAGCTGCTGGCCGAGCACCTGGCCGAGGACGCAAGCTTCGTCCAGCGCTTCAAGCGTGAGGCCCTGGCCGCGGCGCGGCTCGTGCACCCCAACGTGGTGCAGGTGTTCGACTTCGGCCTGGACGACGAGACGAACCGCAACTTCATCGTCATGGAGCACGTCGACGGGCAGTCGTGCGCTGAGATCCTCAAGGAGCACGGCGCGCTCGACCCGCGCGACGCCGTCGACATCCTCGAGCAGGCGACCCGCGGGCTCGACTACGCGCACCGCAACGGCGTCGTGCACCGCGACGTCAAGCCCGGCAACCTGCTTCGCAGCCACGAGGGCGTGGTCAAGCTCGCCGACTTCGGCATCGCCAAGGCCGCCGAGGACTCGGAGATCACCAAGGCCGGCTCCGTGCTCGGCACCGCCGCCTACCTGTCGCCCGAGCAGGCGCGCGGCGAGCAGGCCGGCCCGCCCGCCGACCTCTACGCGCTCGGCGTCGTCTCCTACCAACTGCTGACCGGGCGCCTGCCCTACGAGGCGGCCTCGCTGACCGATCTCGCGCGGATGCAGGAGTCGGGCCCGCCGCTGAGCCCCAGCGACGTCGACCCGGACATCCCGCGCGCGCTCGGCGACGCCGTCATGCGCGCGCTGCACCCGCTGCCCGAGGGCCGCTACGAGGGCGCGCTCGAGATGGGCGACGCGCTCCAGCAGGGCCTACGCGGGATCGCCCCGGAGCCGACCGACGCCACGATGGCGCTGGACCCCACCTCGGCGACCCGGATGCTGGGCGAGCCGATGCCCACCGGCACCTCATCCCGCCCGGCCCAGCGCACCCGCCGCGGGCTCGAGCCGATCGACGAGCCGCCGCGCCGGCGCCCCTCCGCGCCGCCCCCGCGCGAGGTCGCCCCACGGCAGCGCGCGCGGCCGCCCAAGAAGCGCCGCAACCCGCTGCGCGGGATGGTCGCGCTCGTGATGTTGCTCGCGGTGATCGTCGCCGGCGTGCTCGCCTACCAGGCGCTGCAGGACGGCTCGAAGCAGGCGGTCCAGCTGAAGGAGAACGTCCGCGGCAACGTGCAGGACGCCGTCGACGAGGTCAAGAGCCTCATCGACGACAACACGCGCTAGATGAGCGCCCAGGGCGGCGTGCCGGCGCGGGCCGCCGCGGTGACCTCGGCCAGGCGGCCGGCCGCGATCGCGTCGCGGAGGGCCGCCATGAGCATCTGCAGGTAGGCGAGGTTGTGGATCGTCAGGAGGCGTGAGGCGGTCGACTCGCGGCCCTTGAGCAGGTGGTGGAGGTAGGCGCGGGAGTAGCCGCGGGCGCAGGCCGGGCACGGGCAGCCCTCGAGGATCGGCTCGTCGGCCTCGCGGTAGCGGCCCTTGGCGAGGTCGACCCGCCAGCGGGCCGCCGGGTCGGGGATCACCGCCATCCCGTGGCGGCCGATGCGGGTCGGCATCGCGCAGTCGAAGGTGTCGATGCCGAGCTCGACGCCGCGCAGCAGGTCGTCGATCTCGCCGATCCCGAGCAGGTGGCGGGGCCGGGCGTCCGGCAGCTCGGAGACCGCCCACTCCACGACCTCGTACATCTGCGGCTTGTCTTCGCCCAGCGAGCCGCCGATCGCGATCCCGCCCGGGCCGCGGGCGGCGACCTCCTGCGCGGAGCCGCGCCGCAGGTCCTCCTCCACCCCGCCCTGGACGATCCCGTAGACGAGCTGGTCGTCCGGGCCGTGCTCGGCGTGCCAGGCGAGGCAGCGGTCGAGCCAGCGGTGGGTGCGCTCCGTCGAGCGGGCGGTGTAGTCGCGGGTGACGTTGAACGGGGTGCACTCGTCGAACACCAGCGCGATGTCGGAGTGCAGCGCGGCCTGGATCTCCATCGAGGTCTCGGGCGCCATGAACTGCTCGGAGCCGTCCAGATACGACCGGAAGCGCACGCCCTCCTCGGCGATCGAGAGGATCGAGCCGGTGCGCTCGCCGTGCGCCTGGCGGCCCTTGATCTCGTCGGCGACCGTGCCGTGGCCCATCGAGAAGACCTGGAAGCCGCCGGAGTCGGTGATGATCGGCCGCTCCCAGCGCATGAACTCGTTGAGGCCGCCGAGCTTGCGGATCAGCTCGTGGCCGGGCGCGAGGAAGAGGTGGAACGTGTTGCCGAGCACCATGTCGTAGCCGAGCTCGGCGGCCTCGGAGACCTCGAGCGTCTTGACCACGGCCTTGGTGGCCAGCGGGACGAAAGCGGGCGTGCGGACCTCGCCGTGGGCCAGCCGCAGCGTGCCGCTGCGGGCACGCGACGCCGCGTCGCGATGGTGGATGTCGAAGCCGGGCAATGCGGGCGGCAGGCTAGCGGCCGCCCGCACTCCCGGAAGGGCCCTTAGGCGTCGCGGCTCTCGCCCTCGATGGCGCCCTGGCCACCGATGGCGATCTTGCGCGGCTTGCGCTGCTCGGGCTTCGGGATCCGGATCTCGAGCACGCCGCGGTCGAAGCTGGCGGTCACCGCCTCGGGGTCGATCCCCTGCGGCAGCGTGAGCGAGCGCGAGAAGCTGCCGAACGAGCGCTCCACGCGGTGGAAGCCCTCGTGGCTGTCCTCGTGCTCCGCGATGCGCTCGCCGGAGACGGTGAGCGTGCCGTCCTCGAACTCGATGTTGACGTCGTCCTCGCCCATGCCGGGGAGATCGGCGCGGAGGACGAAGTGGTCGCCGGACTCGACGAGGTCCATCGCCGGCATCCACCGGCGCAGGACGTTCCCGGAGCCGTTCGACGGGGTGTCGAACACCGTGTTGAAGAGGCGGTTCATCTCGCTCTGCAGAGAGTTGATCTCGCGGAGCGGCTCCCAGCGGACGATGGTCATCGAACGTTCCTCCCTTCTCGGAACAGGTCGACTGTGGACTGAGATCAAAATTCTACGATCTCAGTCGTCGCGTATCAAGTTTTCTACAGCGCTCTCTGGAGAAGCCCGGCGAGCTCCCGCAGCTCGTCGACGCCGTAGTGGCGCAGGAAGCTGGCGCGGACGACCGACAGGTAGCTCGCGCGCGCCTCGTCGACGACGGTACGGCCCCGGTCGGTGAGCACGGCGTAACAGCCGCGGCCGTCCTTGTCGCAGGTCGAGCGGCCGACCATGCCCTCGCGCTCGAGGCGGTCGATCAGGCGCGTCATGCCGGAGCGGCTGAGCAGCGCGTGCTCGGCGAGCTCGGCCATCCGCAGCTTGCCGTCCGGTGACTTGCGCAGGCTGCGCAGCACCTCGTACGACGTCAGGGGCAGCCCGTGACGCGCCTCGAGCTCGGCGTCGAGCTCCTTCACCAGCGTCGCGTGGACCCGGACGAGCCCGCGCAACGCGGACAGCTCGACCTCGTCGAGCTCGGCCTCCCCGGCTGGCACGGCGACGTTCACACCGCTTAGCTTAGCCCGACCACCAGCTGCAACTTCCCGGCTCGCCGCGTCAGCGCGCTGCAGCACTCAACTTCAACTCCGAATGCCATACGTCAAGGTCGGGACCGAGAACAGCGCCGACAGCAAGATCCACTACGAGGAGCTCAACGAGGCGCTGCTCGCGTTCCTCGCCGGCTGAGCCCGCCTAGTCGTCGAACTGGTCGCGCGACAGGGACTCAAGCGGCGGAGGCGAGCGCCCGATGCCCATGAGGTGGCCCGCCGACTCCTACTGATCTCCCTCGCCGGAGTGGTGCTGATCGTCGCCGTCTCCATGTGGAGTCGCGAGCCGGACATCATCCCGCCCCCGCCTGTCCCGGCGGCCCAGACGGACGGCGTCACCTGCTTCCGCCAGGGCGGCTCCGCCAACTACTGCCGATGCCTCGACCGGCTCGAACTCGCCCGCCGCGGCCGGGTCGGTCCAGGGCTCCCGTCGTTCAAAGATCCGGCAGTCCGCTACGCGCTCACCCACCCGCGCGACTATCCGGTCATCAACACCTACACCCCGGAGTGCCTCCGGCCTCGCAAGCCGGCGCCAGACGGAGGGACGCCGGCCTGAGGCAGGCGCGTCAGTCGTCGAACTGGTCGCTCTGGAGGATCGCGAAGTAGGCGCCCTGCGGATCCTGGATCAGCGCGAAGCGGCCGCTGGGGACGTCGATCGGGCCCATGAAGGGCTTGCCGCCGGCCTCGGCGACCTGCTTCACCGTCGCGTCGACCTCCTCGACCGCGAAGTACGGGAACCAGTTGGCGGGCACGCCCTCGGGCGGGACCGTCATGCCGCCCTGTGAGCGGTCGCCGTTGCGGATCACCCAGTAGGGCGGCTGCTCGCTCATCTGGTCGAACTCCCAGCCGAGCAGCGCGCCGTAGAACTTCTGGGCGGCCTCGGCGTCCGGTGTCGCGGTGTCGGCCCACGCCAGCGCGCCCGGCGCGTTGACGACCTCGGCGCCGATGCTGTCGCCGGCCTGCCACAGGCACAGGACAGCGCCGGTCGGGTCGGCGATCACGGACATCTTCCCGGCGTTGAAGACGTCGAACGGGCCCGCCAGCACCGTGCCGCCGGCCTCGTCGACCTTGCCGGTGGTCTCGGCGACGTCGTCGACCGTCACGTAGACGTTCCAGTGCGGCGGAATGCCCTGCTCTGCCTCGCTCGCCTGCTGCGGCGAGATCGCGGCCGCGATCCGGTCGCCGAGCTTGGCCATCGAGTACGTGGTGTCGTCGTCGATCGGCTGCTCGTCGTACTCCCAGCCGAACAGGCCGGCGTAGAACTCCTTCGCCGCGTCCTGGTCGGTCGTCGCGAGGTCGCTCCAGGAGATCGTCCCGGCCTCGTGGCTCGTGCGGTCACCCATGGTGCGTGCTCCTCTTCAGTCGCCGGCCGCGAGCAGCGACCGTCCGGTCATCTCTTCCGGCTGCTCGATCCCCAGGAGGGCGAGCGCCGTGGGCGCCACGTCGGCGAGGACGCCCTCGCCGTCGAGCTTCGCGCCGTCGAGTGTGACGATGCACGGCACCGGGTTCAGCGAGTGCGCCGTGTCGGGCGAGCCGTCCTCCTCGAGCATCTCGTCGCAGTTGCCGTGGTCGGCCACGATGATGCAGGCGCCGCCCGTGCCGTGCACCGCCTCGACGACCTGGCCGAGGCACCCGTCGACGGTCTCGACCGCCTTCACGGCCGCCGGGATCACGCCGGTGTGGCCGACCATGTCGGGGTTGGCGAAGTTGATGATCCCGAACGTCGGCTGCTCGTCCTTCCAGTGGCGGGTGAACGCGTCGGCCGCCTCCTGGGCGCTCATCTCGGGCTTCTCGTCGTACGTCGCAACGTCGCGCGGCGAGTCGACGAGCTCGCGCACCTCGCCCTCGTACGGCTCTTCCTCGCCGCCGTTGAAGAAGTAGGTCACGTGCGGGTACTTCTCGGTCTCCGCCACGTGCAGCTGCCCTTCGCCGCGCTCGGAGATCACCTTCGCGAGCGTGACGTCAGGCCGGTCGGGCGGGAACGCGACCGGATACGGCCAGCCCTCCTCGTACTCCGTCAGGCAGGCGTAGTGCTCGACGCCGTCCTCGTCGAGCTTCTGCGTGATCTGGCGCATGCGGTCGGGGCGGAAGTTGAACGCGAGCACCGAGTCGCCGTCGCGGATCGTCGCGTCTTCGTCGCCCACCTTCGTCGCGTGGATGAACTCGTCGGTCTCGTCGCGCTCGTAGGCCGCCTTGCAGGCCTCCTCGCCGGTCGCGGCCTCGTGCTCCGCCTCGCCGCGCCGCAGCAGGTTCACGGCCTTCTCGGTGCGGTCCCAGCGCGTGTCGCGGTCCATCGCCAGGTAACGCCCGATGACCGAGCCGATGCGGCCGACGCCGGCCTCCTCGCACCACTCGTCCACCGTCGCGAGCATCTTCGCCCCCGACTTCGGCGCCGTGTCGCGACCGTCGGTGAACGCGTGGATCACGAGGTCCTCGACGCCCTCCTGTGCGGCCAGTTCGATCAGCGCCTTCAGGTGCCGGTGCGAGGAGTGCACGCCACCCTCGGAGACGAGCCCGATCAGGTGCACGCGCGGCGCGGCGCGCAGCGCCTCGAGGATCACCTCGTTCTCGGCCAGCGAGCCGTCCTCGACCGCCTCGTTGATCCGCATCAGGTCCTGCTTGACCACCGCGCCGGCGCCGAGGTTGAGGTGGCCGACCTCCGAGTTGCCCATCTGGCCCGGCGGCAGCCCGACCGCCTCGCCGCAGGCGATCAGCTGCGTGTGGTCGTACTTCTCCCACAGCGCGTCGAACACCGGCGTATCGGCGAGCGAGATCGCGTTTCCGGGCCCGTCCGGCGCCAGCCCCCAGCCGTCGAGGATGACGAGGCAGACACCCGGGACCGTGGTCACGAGGCGGCGACCTCGGCGCGCGCGATCTCGACGATCTGCGCGAACGAGTCAGGGTCCAGCGAGGCGCCGCCGACCAGCGCGCCGTCGACGTCGGGCAACGCCAGCAGCTCCTCGGCGTTCTCGGGCTTGAGCGAGCCGCCGTAGAGGATCCGCACCGCCTGGCCGGCCTCCTTGTCGATGCCCTCGACCAGCGCGCGCACGAAGGCGACCGCCTCCTGCGCCTGCTCGGGCGTGGCGCTGCGGCCGGAGCCGATCGCCCAAATCGGCTCATAGGCCACGACGACCTCCGGCAGCCGGTCGACCGGCACCTTCTCGAGCCCCTCCTGGACCTGGTGGCGCAGCTTGCGCTCGGTGTCGCCGCGCTCGCGCTCCTCCTCGGTCTCGCCGACGCAGAGGATCGGGGTCAGCCCCGCCTCGAGCGCGGCCGGCACCTTGAGCGCCAGCGCCTTGTCGGTCTCGCCGAACAACTGGCGCCGCTCGGAGTGCCCCAGCACGACGCCCTGGACGTCGATCTCGGCCAGCATCGCGGGCGACACCTCGCCGGTGAAGGCGCCCTCGGCGGCCTCGTGCATGGTCTGGGCGAAGATCTCCACCCGCGAGCCGCGCGCCGAGTCGACCAGCGCCTGCAGCGCGAGGAAAGGAGCGCAGATCGCGATCTCGACGCCGTCGGCGGTCGAGACCTTCGGGAGCAGCGCCTGGATGAACTCCTCGGCCTCGGCGATCGTCTTGTACATCTTCCAGTTGCCGGCGATGAAGGGCGTGCGGCTCATGACAGCGCCTCCACCCCGGGCAGCGGCTTGCCCTCGATCAGCTCGAGCGACGCGCCGCCGCCGGTCGAGAGGTGGTCGACGCGGTCGGCGAGCCCGAACTCGGCGAGCGCCGCGGCGGAGTCGCCGCCGCCCACCACCGTCGTGCCCTCGCAATCGGCCATGGCCTCCGCCACCCGGCGCGTCCCGGCCGCGAACGGTTCGAGCTCGAACGCGCCCATCGGCCCGTTCCAGAACACGGTGCCGGCCCCGGCGATCACTTCCGCATACGCCTCGGCGGAGTCGCGCCCGATGTCGAGCCCCATCCAGCCGTCGGGGACGTCGACGCCGTCGAGCTCCTGCACGTCGGTGTCCGCCTCGAACGCGCGGCCGGCGACGAGGTCGGTCGGCAGCCTGAGCTTGTCGCCACCGCCCTCGAGCGTGCGCCGCGCGGGCTCGATGCCCTCGTCCTCGCACTTCGAGTCGCCGACGTCGTGGCCCTGGGCGGCGAAGAACGGGAAGCACATGGCGCCGCCGATCAGCACCGTGTCGGCGCGCTCCAGGAACGCGTCGAGCACGCCGATCTTGTCGGTCACCTTGGCGCCGCCGACGACCGCGACGAGCGGGCGCTTCGGCTCCTCGAGGATCCCCGTGAGCGTCGACACCTCGCGCTCCAGGAGCCGCCCCGCGGCCGACGGCAGCAGGTGCGCGACGGCCTCGGTGGAGGCGTGCGCGCGGTGCGCGGCGCCGAACGCGTCGTTGACGTACACGTCGCCGAGCGCCGCATAGCGCTCGGCCAGCTCGGGATCGTTCTTGGTCTCCCCCGGCTCGTAGCGGACGTTCTCCATCATCACGACGTCAGCGTCCGGGACCTCGTCGAGGTTGGGCGCCAGCGCCACCTCGGTCTCCAGCAGCTCGGAGAGCCGCTCGGCAGCGGGCTTCAAAGAGAACTCCGGCTCGCGGTCCTTGGGGCGGCCGAGGTGCGCGAGCAGCACGAGCTGCGCGGCGCCCTTCTCGCGCAGCTCGCGGAGCGTGGGGAGCGCGCCCCGGATGCGGGCGTCGTCGGTGATGCGGCCGTGGTCCAGCGGGACGTTGAAGTCCACGCGGACGAGGACGCGCTTGCCCTCGACGTCGAGATCGTCAAGCGTGCGCATGCACCAGCACACGCTGCGCGAGCTCGACGCAGCGGTTCGAGTAGCCCCACTCGTTGTCGTACCAGGAGACGACCTTGACGAGCGTCCCGTCCAGCACGAGGGTCAGCGGCGCGTCGAAGATCGACGAGTGCGTCGACTTGACGATGTCCGAGGACACGATCGGGTCGTCCGAGTAGCGCAGGATCCCCTCGAAGGCGCCGGTGTCGGCCTGCGCCTTGAACGCCTCGTTGATCTCCTCCTTCGTCGTCTCGCGCGCGAGCACGGCGGTGAGGTCGACGACCGAGCCGGTGGGCACGGGGGCGCGGACCGCGAAGCCGGTCAGCTTGCCCTGGAGGTCGGGCAGCACGAGCCCGACCGCCTTGGCGGCGCCGGTCGAGGCCGGGATCAGGTTGATGGCGGCGGCGCGGGCGCGGCGCAGGTCCTTGTGCGGCATGTCCTGCAGCCGCTGGTCGGCCGTGTACGCATGGATCGTCGTCATCAGGCCGTTCTCGATCCCGAACGTCTCGTGCAGCACCTTCGCGACCGGCGCGAGGCAGTTCGTCGTGCACGACGCGTTGGAGATGATGTGGTGCTGGTCGGCGTCGTAAGCGTCGTCGAAGTTGACGCCGAGCGCGACCGTCACGTCGGGGTCGGTGGCCGGGGCGGAGATGATCACCTTCTGCGCGCCCGCGTCGAGGTGCTTTTGCGCGTCCTCGCGCTTGGTGAACAGGCCCGTCGACTCGATCACGACGTCGGCGCCGAGGTCGCCCCACGGCAGCGCGGCCGGGTCGCGCTCGGCCGTCACCTTGATCTCCTTGCCGTCGACGATGATCGCGTCGTCGGTGTGCTCGACGGTCCCGGGGTAGGGGCCGTAGACCGAGTCGTACTTCAGGAGGTGCGCAAGCGTCTTGGAATCGACGAGGTCGTTGACCCCGACCCACTCGATGTCCGCGTTGCGCTCGTGAGCGGCGCGGAAGACGTTGCGTCCGATGCGGCCGAAGCCGTTGATGCCCACGCGTACGCCCATGACCCTGGAACCCTCCGAATTCGCCTCTGGAGGCGAGGAGGCTAGCGGGCGGGCTCAGGCCCGCGTCGGCGCGCGATCGACGTCCCGGTGCTGGACCTCGATGAAGTACCGATCGTCGGAACGGAAGTGCGATGCGAGGTGCTCCGCGATCACGACCGAGCGGTGGCGCCCGCCGGTGCAGCCGATCGCCACCACGAGGTGCGCCTTGCCCTCGGCGACGTACTGCGGCAGCAGGTACTCGAGCAGCGGCACGACGCGGTCGTAGAACTCCTGCAGGCGCCCGTCGCGCGCGACGTAGTCGACGATCCGGGTGTCGAAGCCGGTGAGCGGGCGGAGCTCCGGCTCCCAGTGCGGGTTGGGGAGGAAGCGCACGTCGAACGCCAGGTCGGCGTCGCGCGGCGGGCCGTGCTTGTGGCCGAACGAGCCGAACGTCACCGCGAGCCGGCGCGGCGACTTCTCCTCCAGCATCTCGTTGGCGACCTTCCGCCGCAGCGCGGACGCGCTCAGCCCCGAGGTATCGATCAGCGTGTCGGCGAGCTCGCGGATCGGCAGCAGCGCTTCGGCCTCGCGGCGGATGCCGTCGATGATGTTGCCCTCGGGCGCCAGCGGGTGGCGCCGGCGCGTTTCCTTGTAGCGCGAGAGCAGCGTCTCGTCGCCCGCGCACAGGAAGATCAGCCGGTGGGCGACGTTGTCCGAGCGCAGCGTCTCGATCACCCGCGCGAGCTGGGCGAAGTACTCGCCGCCGCGCAGGTCGCAGACCACGGCGGCGCGCTCGACCTTCGAGCCGTCGTGCATGAACAGCCCGGCCAGCGAGCGGATCATCTCCGCCGGGAGGTTGTCGACGCAGAAGTAGCCGGCGTCCTCGAACACGTTCATCGCCGACGACTTCCCGGCCCCGGACTGGCCCGAGATGATCACGAGGTCGACGAGGTTCGTCTCCGGCGGCGCGGCGCCGTTGCCGCTCATGGCCGGATCATCGCTCATCGGCCGGTCCGATTGAGGTGCGCGTAGAGCTCGCGCGCCACCTTCTGGGGCACGCCGGGGACCGCCTCGAGCGCGTCGCGCGGCGCGGCGAGCACCGCCTCGGGCGAGCCGAAGTGCTTCAGCAGCGCGCGCTTGCGCGCCGGCCCGATGCCCGGCAGCTCGTCCATGACCGACTCGGTCATCGCCTTGTCGCGGCGGCTCCGGTGGTGCGTGATCGCGAAGCGGTGGGCCTCGTCGCGCACGCGCTGGAGCAGCTGCAGCTCGGGCGTGTCGTGCGCGAGCCGGAGCGGCTCGGAGCGGCCGGGGAAGAAGACCTCCTCGATCCGCTTGGCGAGCGAGACGACCGCCACGCCGCGATCGATGAAGCCCTGCAGCGGCTCGAGCCCGGCCGACAGCTGACCCGGGCCTCCGTCGATCACCACGAGGTTCGGGAGCGCAGCGAACGACGCGTCGCGGTCGGCGTCGTAGGGCGACTTCTCCGCCTGCTTCTCGAACTGCGCGTAGCGGCGGGAGAGCACCTCGGCCATCGAGGCGAAATCGTCGCTGCCTTCCACGGTCCGGATCGTGAAGCGACGGTAATCGGACTTCTTCGGCGCGCCGCCCTCGAACACCACCATCGACGCCACCGTGTGGGTGCCGCCGATGTTGGAGATGTCGAAGCACTCGATCCGCACCGGCAGGGTGTCGAGCTGGAGCGCGTTCTGGAGGGCGTCGAGCGCCTCCACGCGCTGCTGGCGCCGGCGCTCGGAGCGCAGCTTCTCCTGGTCGAGCGCGAGCCGCGCGTTGCGCTCGGCGAGGTCGAGGATGCGGCGCTTGCCGCCGCGCTCGGCGGCGCGGATCTCGACCGGCCCGCCGCGGCGCTCGGCGAGCATCTCGGCCAGGATCTGCAATTCGGAGCCGTCGGCCAGCTCGCCCTGGACCACGATCAGCGCCGGGATCGACATCGCGCTCGCGTAGTACTGGAGCAGGAACTCCTCGGCCGCGCGCGCGACGTCGTACTCGCCCTCGTTGTCGAGGTAGAAGCTCTGGCGGTCGGACAGCACGCCGTCGCGGACCTGGAAGACCTGCGCGTTCGCCTCGGTGGCGTCGACCGCGATCGCGACCGCGTCGTAGGTGCCGGCGCGGTCGTCGGCGACCCGCTGGCGCTCGAGCAGCGCGCGCACCGCCTGCAGCCGGTTGCGCTCGATCGTCGCCTGCTCGTAGTCGCGCTGGCCGGAGGCGAAGTGCATGCGGTCGTCGAGCTCGCGCTCGATCTGGCGGAAGCGCCCGGACAGGAACGCGATCACGCCGTCGATGCCCGCGCGGTACTCCTCCTTCGAGACGTAGCCCACGCAGGGCGCCCCGCAGCGCTTGATGTAGTAGTCGAGGCAGGGCGAGCCCGAGCGCCGCCCCGGCTCCGGCCCCTCGCAGGAGCGGAACAGGAAGATCTTGCCGAGCAGGTCGAGCGTGCCGCGCACGCGCTTGGCCGAGGAGTAGGGGCCGAAGTAGGCGCGCTCCTTGCGGTGGCGCTCGCGGGTGAAGTAGACGCGGGGGAAGTCCTCGTCGAGCGAGATCGCGATGTACGGATACGACTTGTCGTCCCGCAGCCGGATGTTGAAGCGCGGCTTGTACTGGCGGATGAAGTTCTGCTCCGCCAGCAGCGCCTCGGCCTCGGTCTCGACCACGAGGTACTCGATGTGGTCGATGAAGTCGATCAGCGTGCCGCGCGCCGAGAAGTGCGAGGCGACGCGCTTGCGGATCGACTTCGCCTTGCCGACGTAGATCACGCGGCCGCGGGCGTCGTGGAACAGGTAGACCCCCGGCTGATCCGGCAGCCCGGCGCGCTGCTCCGCGAGTTTCGTCATCCCTGCAACCAAGGGTACGAATCGGGAGTTGCCGCAACTCTGAGGGGGGTGGCTAGGTTAGGAGCCCTATGCGATATCGACTCATCCTCCCCATCGCCGCGCTCGTGGCCGCCCTGCTGGCGGTCCCCGCGGCCCAGGCCAAGCCCAAGGTTGGCCTCTCGGAGCAGAACCCGGCCGTTTTTGACAGCGCCAGCTGGAAGCCGCTGAAGCTCAAGCGCTCCCGCTACATCGTCCCCTGGGACTACGCGAAGGTCGCGTTCCAGCACGACGAGGTGAAGGCGTTCATGAACCGCGCGCACGCTGCCAAGCAGGACGTGCTCGTCGAGTTCAGCGCTCGTCGCGGCTGCTTCGTCAACAACAGGTACAAGAGGACGAAGGCCTGCAAGGCGCCGAGCATCAGGGCCTACAAGAAGTCGGTCAAGGCCTTCCGCAAGGAGTTCCCCTACGCGAAGACCTTCGCGCCTTGGAACGAGGTCAACCACGTCTCGCAGCCCACGTACAAGAGCCCGAAGCTGGCGGTCAAGTACTGGAAGGCCATGAAGAGCTCGTGCAAGAAGTGCACGGTCCTCGCGGCCGACCTGCTCGACCAGCGCAACATCGACAGCTACCTGCGCAAGTTCCAGAGGGCCTCGAAGCGCAAGGGCCGGATCTGGGGCCTGCACAACTACAACGACGTCAACCGCCACAAGAGCAAGGGCATCCAGCGTGTCCTGCGCGTCACCAGGGGCCAGCTGTGGCTGACCGAGACGGGTGGCCTGGTGCAGTTCAAGACGTCGGGCTTCAAGTACTCGCCGTCGCGCGCCGCCAAGGCGACGAAGTACCTGTTCAAGCTCGCCAAGAAGTACAAGCGGATCAAGCGGGTCTACGTGTACCGCTGGTTCGGCGCGCCGAAGACCGACCGCTTCGACTCCGGCCTGGTCGGCCCCAACGGGGAGACGCGCCCGGGTCTGAAGCAGTTCAAGAAGAGCATCCGGGGTCTGCCCCGGTAGCGCCCCTTTCTCTTGGTTGCCCGGGGTACGCGCGCTAGCGTGCCCCGGGCATGCCGAGGGTCAATCTCTACTCCGACACCCAGACCCGGCCGACGCCGGAGATGCGCAGGGCGATGGCGGAGGCCGAGGTCGGCGACGAGCAGCACTTCGGCGACCCGACCGTCAACGCGCTCTGCGAGCGGGTGGCGGAGCTGCTCGGCTTCGAGGCCGCGGTGTTCATGCCCTCGGGGACGATGTGCAACGCGATCGGCTTCCGGATCCACATCCGGGCCGGCGGCGACGAGGTCTACCTCCACCGCACCTCCCACCCGATCAAGGCCGAGGCCGGCGGCCCGGCGGCGATCTCCGGCGCGGTGCTGTGCCCGCTGGAGGGCGATCGCGGGATGTTCGACGCCGCCACGCTCGCGGCGGCCATGCGACCCCCGGACGACCGCTACAGCCCGCGCTCCCGGCTCGTGTCGGTCGAGCAGACCACGAACCTCGCCGGCGGGCACGTGTGGCCGCTCGCCCAGCTGCGCGAGGTCGTCGAGGTGGCCAAGGCCAACCGGCTGCGCCTGCACATGGACGGCGCGCGGCTGATGAACGCGGTCGTGGCCTCCGGCATCCCCACCACCGAGTGGACCGCGGGCTTCGACACCGCATGGATCGACTTCTCGAAGGGCCTCGGCGCGCCGATGGGCGCCGTCATGGCCGGCTCGCGCGAGCTGATCGACGAGGCCTGGCGCTACAAGCAGATGATGGGCGGCGCGCTGCGCCAGGCGGGGATCGTCGCCGCCGGCGCGCTATGGGCGCTCGACCACCACGTCGAGCGGCTGGCGATGGACCATGACAACGCCCGCACGCTGGCCCGCGGCCTCGCGGACATCCCCGGCATCGACATCGACCCGGCGTCGGTCGCCACCAACATCGTGATCTTCCAGGTCTCCGACGCCCGCGCGCTGTGCACCCAGCTCGCCGCCAACGGCGTGGTCATGGGCGCGCTCGACGCGCGCACGGTGCGCGCGGTCACCCACGTCGACGTCGGCGCCGAGGACATCGCGACCGCGCTCGACGTCGTCGGCGCCACGCTGGCGACAGCCTGACGTTCCGCCGCCCGGCCGACCGGGCAGGACAGGACACATGCGGCAGCTGACCAGCCTCGACGCGCAGTTCCTGGGCGTGGAGACTTCCCGCACGTACGGGCACGTCGGCGGCCTCGCCGTCTACGACCCGTCGACCGCGCCGGGCGGCACGCTCGAGATCGGCGACGTCTGCCGGATGGTGTCGGAGCGGCTGCACATGCTGCCGCCGTTCCGGTGGCGGCTGGTCGAGGTGCCGTTCGGGATCGACCTGCCGTACTGGGTCGAGGATCCGGCCTTCGACCTCGACTTCCACATCCGCGAGAGCGCGGTGCCGCCGCCGGGCGACGACCGCCGGCTGGCCGAGACCGTCGCGCGGATCTTCGCGCGCCCGCTGGACCGCTCGCGGCCGCTGTGGGAGCTGTACCTGATCCAGGGGCTCGCGAGCGCAAGCGGTGACGAGGCCTCTGGCCGAGGCAGTGGCCGCGTGGCGATGCTGACCAAGCTGCACCACTCGATGGTCGACGGCGTGTCGGGCAACGAGATCCTCGGCGTGCTGCTCGATCCGAGCCCCGAGGGCAAGGAGCTGCCGCCGAGGCCCGATGAGACGCACGGCGAGCGTGTCCCCGGCGACCTCGAGATGCTCGGCCGCGGGCTGCTCGGCGTGCCGCGCCAGCCGCTGCGGGCGCTGCGCTCGCTGCCCTCCGCGCTGCCGAACCTGACCGACCTCCCCGGCGCGAATGCCTTCCCGGCCGTGCCACAACTGGCCAGCCTGCTCTCGCGCGCCCGCGGTGACGACCCGTCGGTGCTCGAGGTGACCACCGCCCGCCCGCCGAAGACGAGCTTCAACGGCCGCGTCGGCCCGCACCGCCGCTTCGCGTTCGGCTCGCTCTCGCTCGACACGGTCAAGCGGCTCAAGAACGAGATGGGCATCACCGTCAACGACGTCGTGGTCGCGCTGTGCGCCACCGCCGTGCGCGGCTGGCTGCTCGAGCGCGACGAGCTGCCCGACGAGCCGCTGGTGGCGATGATCCCCGTGTCGGTCCGCACCGAGGAGGAGGCCGGCACCTACGGCAACCGGATCTCGACCATGATCGTCCCGATCCCCACCAACGTCGCGGATCCGCGCGAGCGGCTGATGCAGGCCCACGAGTACCTGCTCAGCGCCAAGGACCGCCACAGCGCGCTGCCGGCCGACCTGCTCACCGACGCGACGAGCTTCATCCCGCCCGCGGTGGCGGCGCGCGCGGCGCGCACGACGATGGACATCCTCGGCCGCACCCGGCCGCCGCTCAACCTCGTCATCTCCAACGTCCCGGGGCCGCGCGAGCCGCTCTACTGCGCGGGCGCCCTGCTGCAGGCGAACTTCCCGGTCTCGGTCGTGATCGACGGCGTCGGCCTCAACATGACGGTCATGAGCTACCGCGACCACGTCGACTTCGGGATCATCACCGACCGCGACCAGGTCGACGACGCGTGGGCGCTGATGGACCGCACCGCGGCCGCGCTCGACGAGTTGGAGACCGCGGTCTGCGGCAAGCGCACGAGCGCCTAGGACCGCGTCATCGGGGGAATTGGCGTGTTGCGAACGAAGTAGGGGTCAGCACGTCAACGTCCGGGAGGACCATGCAAATGCGAAGCAAATGGTTGGGAGCGCTGCTCAGCGCCGTCGCAGTGGGGATGGTGATGCCGGCTGCCGCGCTCGCCGCGAAGCCCGCCGCCACCACCGGCACGCCCGCGAAGCTCACGTACCAGAGCGTGCGGCTCCGGGGTTCGGTCGATCCGAACAAGCAGACCACGACTTACTACTTCCAGTACGGGACGACGATCGCGTTCGGGTCGCAGACCGCGCCGTTCCCGGCCGGTAACGGCGACAAGGCCGTGCCCGCCCGCACCGACGTCACGGGCCTCGCGCCGGCGACGAAGTACTTCTACCGGCTCGTCGCCCACAACAACTCGGGCACGGCGCTCGGCAAGCGGCGCTCGTTCACGACCAAGAAGCAGCCGCTCGGCCTGTCGCTGGTCGCGACGCCGAACCCGGTGCCCGCCAAGAACACGGCGACGCTGGTCAAGGGCAACCTGTCCGGCACCGGCAACGCGGGCCGCAGGGTCGTCCTGCAGTCCAGCGTGTGGCCGTACGCGCTCCCGTTCCAGAACATCTCGAACGAGCAGGTCACGGACGTCAACGGCAACTTCGGGTTCCCGCTGCTCAACGGCGCGGTGACGCAGAACACCCAGTTCCGCGTCGTCATGCCGCAGCGCCCGGACATCATCAGCCCGCTCGTGCTGTTCGGCGTCAAGCCGTACGTGAAGTCGAAGGTCAGCAAGCACCGCGTGCAGCGCGGCCACCTGGTCCGCTTCTCCGGCAAGATCACGCCGCGCGCGGCTGATCAGCAGGTCGCCTTCCAGAAGAAGCACAACGGCCAGTGGGTCACGGTCGGCGGCGACACCAAGCTGTCCGGCGGCAAGTTCTCCAAGAACGTCCGGATCCGCCGCGGCGGCACCTTCCGCGTCTGGACCGGCTCGTCGGCCGGTCAGTACGCGTCGAACGTCGGCAAGAAGATCAAGATCAAGACGTTCCGCTAGGGCCCGCGCCCAGCGTCGCCTCCAGCTCGGCCTCGCCCACCGCGGCGAGGCCGAGCGCGACGCGGGCGAAGCCGTCGACGCGCAGGCGCCCCGCGGGCGCGCTCGTCGCGCCCTCCAGCGTCAGCGTCTCGCCAGGCGCAAGCTCGGCCGGCCCGGCGGGCTGCGTGTCGAGCGGCACTGATTCACGCACCCACGCGAGTGGGGGCGGCTCCGACGGCTCGGACTCGACCTCGACGACCCGTGCGCGCAGCGACGCGACCGTGAGGACGAGCGGCTCACTCCCGCGCGCCATGAAGCGGTAGGTCAGGCCGAGCGGGTCACGCCCCGCCGCCTCCAGCTCCAGCCGCACGGCTGCGAGCGGGTGCCCGCGCGCCTCGACCAGCAGCGTCCGCAGGCGGTCGGCCAGCGCCGCGACGGGCTCCGGCGGCGTCGTGAACGGATCCCAGCGCAGCCGCGCGGCGTCGCCGACGTCGAGCGCGAACCGTCCCGAACCCGGCGCGCGCGGGCCGTCGAGCTCCTCGCCCGCGGTGGCCTCCGCCAGCCGCTCCAGCTCGCCGAGCGCGCCGGCGTCCAGCTCGAACGCGTACACGCCTGCCTCGTCGACCGGCCCCAGCCCTGGCCACGCGGTGCCCGCCAGCGCGCGCACGCGCCCGTCGCGGAACACGCGCACCAGCTGCTGCGAGGCGGGCGGCGCCCCGCCCGCCGCGGCGAACGACACGAGCAGGTCGGTCACGGCCCGGCGACCAGCTTGTACGGCTTCTCGCCGCCGCGCTTGTTCGCGTTCAGCCAGTCGATGAACGGCTTCAGGTGGCGTTCCTCGACGTCGGCCTGGCCCGCGGACATCAACTTCGGGACCGTATAGCCGATGTCCGGGTCCTGGTCGGCGACGGTCGGGTCGCGGCCGACGAGGCGCTTGAACTCGCTCCTGGTCAGGCGGTACTCGTCCTCCAGCCCGACGAGGTGGCCGAACTCGTGCGCCGCGGTGTCGCCCGTGGTGGTGTCCGGCGGCTTCGAGGGATCGCCGTTGGCGGTCGGCCCCACGTACCAGTTGCTCGAGTTCTCGCGCACGATCGGCGGCTTGTGCAGCTCGATCTCGCAGTGCGGGTTGCTGTCGGTGAAGATCGGCTCGAACACGAGCGCGAGGCGGTGGTCGTTCTCGATGTGGAACTTGTTGTTCCAGCGGTTGGCGATGCCGTCGCGCCAGATCTTCTTGTGCGCCTCGCCCGCCGACTCGCCCTTGAGCTTGATGCGCACGCGGACGCGCAGCTCTCCTCGCCGGTAGAGGATCTCGTACTTCGTCCGCCACTCGAAGTCCTTCTTGAGCTCCCAGCCCTTCGACGGGTCGTTCTCGTCAGCGAGCTCGTAGTGCTGCTCCTTGGTCTTGAAGTTCTTCTGCTCCCACGTGACGAGCTGCTCGTCGAGCATCTCGATGAAGCGCTTGTAGTCGTCCTTGCCGATCTCCTTCTTGATCGCCTTGCGGGTGACGTCGGTGACCTTGGCGAGCTGGTCGTCGGGCGCCTGCCGGACCTTCGCGAACACGAACGCGCCGTTCGTCCCCTCGGCCGCCATCCACGACAGCTGCTGGTCGAGCGTGCCGCCGAGCGCCTGCACGAGCGCCGCCATCTCCGCGTCGCCGAGCAGGTCGACGAACAACCCGCGCATCGGCGCGAACTCGTAGACCTTCTCGCGCTCCTCCTTGCTCGTGTGCTTGTTGAGCTTCTCGATCACGGCCTTCCAGGAGGTGCCCTCGAGCAGCATCCAGTGGAGCTTCTGCACGAGCGTCCCGCCCAGCACATCGACGACGGAGGCCATCTCGTCGTCGTTGCAGATCTCGATGAAGTACGACCGCACGTCGTTCTGCGGGTAGAGCGCGGTCTTCTCGTTCGCCGGCACCGACTTGTCGACCAGCAGCGGCCACACACGCGCGAGATCGGTGACGTCCTCGGCGATCATCCAGCGCAGCTTCTGCAGCAGCGTGCCGCCCTTGAGCGACGCGATGCCGCGCGTCATCTCCGCGTCGTTGAACGACTTGACGGCGAGCTTGCGCAGCTGCGGCGTGTCGAGCGCGGCCTTGGCCTCGTCCTCGGTCAGCGTGCCCATCTGCGCGATCGCCGCCTCCTCCTTGTCGTCGTCGAGGAGCTGCTGGAGCTTGGTCAGCGCCGCCGGCGTTGGCGCCGGCGCGCGCTGGATCAGCGCGGTCACCGCCTGGTTGCCGGCGCTGCGTTGCAACGCCAGCACGCGCCGCGCCACGGTCGGCTCGCCCACGGCGGCCGGCCGCGCCGCGCTCTCACGCTCGGCGGGGGCTTCGGTACGTCCCTCGGTTCGGGAGCTGGGCACGCCGCGCGAGTCTCCCATGCACGTCCGGACCGAGTCCAGGGCCGTAAGGTCAGCCATTGATGCCGGTTGTGGTGGCTGTCGAGTTCGCGGAGCGCTACTGGTACCCCGACGACGGCGGTGAGGTGTGGCTGTCGGGCTACCAGCTCGTCGACCCGGTGTCGGGGTCCTACCTCGCCCGTGACGCGCCGCTGCTCGCCGAGCGCGGGCTCTATGTCAGCGGCGTGGCGGGAGCGCGCCACCACGCCGACGCGCTCGCGTCCGGCGCCGCCGCGCCGGGGCGCCCGCTGACGCTGGTGCGCGAGCCGGACAACCCGCACGACCCGAACGCGATCGCCGTCCACGCGGGCGGCGCGCACATCGGCTTCGTCCCGCGCGAGCTCGCCGCCGAGCTCGCGCCGGAGCTCGACGACCAGCAACCGTGGTCGGCGGTGGTGCTGCGCGAGCAGCGCGCGTCGCCGCGCGACCCGCGTACCGGCGTGACGATGCTGCTCGCCCCGGCGCCCTCGATCGAGCTGCATGCGCGCGAGTAGCCTCAGATCCATGGCTGCGCGTCGCTGGGCCCTGCTGCTCCCGCCCACCCGGCCGCGCATCGGCCTCGGCATCGCGACGGCGCTCTCGACCGTCGCGCTCACGACCGCGCTCCTGTATCCGCTCGGCGAGGTCGCCCCGAAGGTCTCGCTCGGCGTCGTCTACCTGCTGGCGGTGCTGCTGGTCTCGACGCTGTGGGGCGTCTGGCTCGGGCTCGCGACCGGCGTCCTCGCGGCGCTCGCGTTCAACTTCTTCCACATCCCGCCGACCGGGCGCTTCACGATCGCCGAAGGGGAGAACTGGGTCGCGCTGTTCGTGCTGCTGATCGCCGCGGTCGTGACGTCGAGCGTCGCCGACCTGGCGCGCAGCCGCGCGCTCGAGGCCGAGCAGCGGCGCCGCGAGGCCGACCTCGGCGCCGAGCTCGCCCGCCTGCTGCTGGGTGCGCCGGACCCGCGGCCCGCGCTCGGCACCGCGGCGCAGCGGATCGCCCACGCGTTCGGGCTGCCGTCCGTCGCGATCCTGCTGGGCGAGCACGCCGAGGCGGATGAGCGCCGGATGGCGTTCGCGCTCCACGACGGCGACCGCGAGATCGGCGCGCTCGTGGCGCCCCGCGACACGTCACCCGCCACCCGGGCGGCGCTCACCGGGCGCATCGTGCCGGCGCTCGAGACGCTGCTGGTCGCCGCGCTGCACCGGGAGGAGCTCACGCACGAGGTGGTGGAGACCAGCGCGCTGCGGCGCTCCGACGAGATCAAGACCGCCGTGCTGCGCGCGGTCTCCCACGACCTGCGCTCCCCGCTGACCGCCATCCTCGCGGCCGGCGAGGCGCTCGCCTCACCGTCGCTCGACGAGGACGACCGGCGCGAGCTCGCGGCCAGCATCCACTCCGAGGGCGAGCGGCTGGCGCTGCTGGTCGACAAGCTGCTCGACCTCTCGCGGCTCGAGGCGGGCGCCGCCGAGCCGCGGCGCGACTGGACGTCGGTCGAGGAGGTGCTGCGCGCCGCGGTAGAGGGCATCCGCGCGGACCCCGAGCGGCTCAAGCTCACGATCGCGCCGGATCTGCCGCTGATCGACGCCGACGCCGCTCAGCTCGAGCGGGCGTTCGCCAACCTGTTCGAGAACGCGCTGCGCCACGGCGCCGGCCACCCGGTCTCGGTACGCGCGCGGGCGAGCGGGAGCCGCATCCTCGTGCGTGTCGTCGACCGAGGCCCGGGCATCCCGGTCTCCGAGCAGGCGCGAATCTTCGAGCCGTTCTACCGCGCCCCAGGCGCGCACGGCAGCGGGCCCGGTTCGGGGCTGGGCCTCGCCATCGTCCGCGGCTTTGTGGAAGCCAACGGAGGGACCGTCGCCGTCGAGTCGCTGCCAGGTCAGGGCACGAGCTTCGTCGTGCAGCTCCCGATTTCCAAGCCCGCGCCGCGGCCGGAGGTGACCGCGTGAGCGGTCGCCGCGTCCTCGTCTGCGACGACGAGCCGCAGATCTTGCGTGCCCTGAGGATCGTGCTCCGCGAGGCCGGCTTCGAGGCGATCCAGGCCGAGACGATGGAGGAGGCGCTCGACAAGGCGTCGATCCGCCCGCCCGACGCCGCGATCCTCGACCTCGTACTCCCCGACGGCGACGGCATCGAGCTGTGCCGGCGGCTGCGCGAGTGGACGCAGATGCCGATCGTCCTGCTGTCCGCGATCGGTGACGAGGACGAGAAGGTGCGCGCGCTCGAGGCCGGCGCGGACGACTACGTGACCAAGCCGTTCGGCCCGCGCGAGCTCGTCGCGCGCCTCGAGGCCGCGCTTCGCCGCGCCGGGGCGGGCCCAGACGAGCCGGGCGTCACCGTGGACGGCCTCGAGGTCGACCTCGCGGCGCGCGTCGTCCGGGTCGAGGGCGAGGAGGTGCACCTCACCCCGATCGAGTTCGATCTCCTGCGCGCGCTCGTGCGCGCCCGCGGCAAGCTGCTGACGCACCGCTCGCTGCTCGTCGAGGTGTGGGGGCCGGAGTACGCGAACGACACCCACGTGCTGCGCACCCATATGTCCAACCTGCGGCGCAAGATCGAGCCGCAGGGCGGCGACGGGCCGCGCTACATCCGCACGGATCCCGGCGTCGGCTATCGCTTCGCGGCGTCTTGACACGATCTTGACGCCGCCGCACCGGATCTGCACGGGGGCTTGACGAGCGCGGGCCTAGCGTGCCCGCCATGGCATCGATCTCCATCTCCGCCCCGCGCTCCGGCCGCCGTCCCGCACCGCTCGGCGCGCGCCTGCGCGCACGCCTGATGCCCGGCGCGCTCGACCGCCAACTGGCCGCGGGCGCCGATCCCCGGCGCTCCCCCGCGTTGGCCGCCCGCGCCGAGCGGCTCGTCTCGCCGCGCTCCCGCAAGGGCATCGCGATCGGGTTCGACCGCATCGTCGAGGCGGCCGCCGAGCCGCCCGCGGTCCTCGCCCCCGCCGCGCCGCTCCGGCGGGAGGCCGTCCTGGCGGCCGCCGCCGAGCTCGAGATGCTCGCGACGCTGCTGCGCGAGGTCGAGGCCACCGCTCCGTGCGGCGTCGCCCAGGCCTGGCTGCTGCTCGTCGACGGCGCAGGGCCGCTCTACTTCGACAGCGGCGACGACTGCATCCGGCGCGCCGCCCGCGCCGCCGCGGAGGCGCTCTAGCCATGGCCGCCGTCGTCTTCGCGTCCGTGTTCGACTCCCTGTCGGATGTCTCCTCGCTGGTGTTCGCGCTCCTCGCGTTCGCGGCGATGTTCCTGCTGCTGGAAGGCCTCGATCGCGTATGAGCCTCGCCGACGTCGTCGCGCTGCTCGTCGCGCTGGCCCTTTTGGCCTACCTGCTCATCGCGCTCCTGCGCCCGGAGCGGTTCTGACATGACCGCCGCCGGCTGGATCGAGATCGCGCTCTACGCAGCGCTCCTCATCGTCCTCACGCCCCCGCTCGGGGCCTACATGGCGCGCGTGTACCGGTTCGAGCCGGTATTCCTCGACCGCCTCGCCGGTCCGGTGGAGCGTGGCCTCTACCGCGTGCTGGGCGTCGACCCGCAGCGCGGCCAGGACTGGAAGGCCTATGCGCGCTCGGTGCTCGTGTTCAGCGCCGTGTTCTGGGGCCTGCTCTACCTGATCCTGCGCACACAAGGGATCCACCCGTGGAACCCGGCCGGGCTCTCGTCCGGTCCCTGGGACCTGTCGTTCAACACGACGTCGTCGTTCGTCACCAACACGAACTGGCAGTTCTACGGCGGCGAGACGACGCTCACCTACTTCTCGCAAATGGCCGGGCTCGCCGTCCAGAACTTCGTCTCAGCGGCGGCCGGCATGGCCGTGCTCATCGCCTTCATCCGCGGCCTCGCCGCACGCTCCGGCCGCGAGCTCGGCAGCTTCTACCCCGACCTGATCCGCACGACGCTGTACATCCTCGTGCCGCTGTCGGTGATCGTCGGCCTGCTGATCGCTTCGCAGGGCGTGATCCAAACGCTGTCCGGCGGGCCCGAGCTGCAGACGCTGGCGGGCGGGTCGCAGACGCTCGCGCTCGGTCCCGCGGCCTCGCAGGTCGCGATCAAGCAGCTCGGCACGAACGGCGGTGGCTTCTTCAACGTCAACTCCTCGATGCCGTTCGAGAACCCGACCTGGTTCTCCAACTTCGTCGAGATGTTCTCGATCCTGCTGATCCCGGCCGCGCTGACCGCGACCTACGGCCGCATGGTCGGCAACCGCCGCCAGGGCTGGGCGATCTTCAGCGCGATGTTCGTCGTCTGGCTGGCCGGTGTGATCATCGTCGCGATCGCCGAGAACGACCCGACGCCGGCCATGCACGCCGCGGGCATCCACGGCGCGAACCTGGAGGGCAAGGAGTCCCGGTTCGGCATCGCCTCGACGGCCCTGTGGGCGGTGTCCACGACCGTTGCGTCCAACGGCTCGGTCAACGGCGCGATGGAGTCGCTGTCCGGCATCGGCAGCGCGATCCCGATGGCGAACATGCAGATGGGCGAGGTGATCTTCGGCGGCGTCGGCTCCGGCCTCTACGGGATGCTGTTGTTCGCCATCCTCGGCGTCTTCATCTCCGGCCTGATGGTCGGCCGCACGCCCGAGTTCCTGGGCAAGAAGATCGAGGCGCGCGAGGTCAAGCTCACTGTGATCGCCACGATCGGCGTGCCGATGGCCGTGCTCGCCGGGACCGCCCTTGCCATGACGAAGTGGGGGAAGGCGTCGATCTACAACTCCGGTCCGCAGGGCTTCTCGGAGACGCTCTACGCCTACACGTCGCAGGGCAACAACAACGGCTCCGCGTTTGCGGGCTACACCGGCTTCGTGCAGCCGCCGAAGGGCGAGCCGTTCGGCATCTCGTTCGCCGACCTGCTCGGCGGCCTCGTCATGATCGGCGTCCGCTTCCTGCCGCTGCTGGCCGTGCTGGCCGTCGCCGGATCGCTGGTCGGCAAGCGCGTCGCCCCCGCCGGCGCCGGCACGTTCCGGACCGACTCGGGCACGTTCGTCGTCGTCCTCGTTGCGGTCGTCCTGATCGTGGCGCTGCTCACCTTCGTCCCCGCCCTGCTGCTCGGACCCGTGGTCCAGGGCATGACCGACCAACTCTTCTGACATGCGTGAACTGAGAATCGCCATCGTCGCCGCCATCGCCTTCACGGTCCTGCTCGGCCTGGCCTATCCGCTCGCCATGACCGGCGTGTCGCAGGTCGTGTTCCCGAACAAGGCAGACGGCTCGGTGATCGAGCGCAACGGCAAGGCGGTCGGCTCACGGCTGATCGGGCAGGACTTCTCGAAGCGCGCCGACTCCTTCCAGAGCCGGCCGTCGGTCACGGCGTACAACCCGTCCGGGACGTTCTTCAACAACCAGGGCCCGAACCAGCAGGACCTCGCCGACCAGCTCAAGGGCTACGTGCGCGACTACCTGAAGCGCGAGCGGCCCTTCACCCCGGGCCTCACCGCTGCCAAGATCCCGGCCGACGCGGTCACCACCTCGGCCTCGGGCGTCGACCCGCAGATCTCAGCCGACAACGCCCGCATCCAGGCGAACCGCGTCGCGCGCAAGCGCAACCTGCCGCTCAAGCGCGTGCTCGAAATCGTCGACGCGCACTCCAGCCGCCCGCTGTTCGGCCTCGCCGGCCCGAAGTCCGTGAACGTGCTCGAGGCCAACCTCGCGCTCGACCGGGAGGCGAAGTAGATGTCCGACCGTCTTGAGCGCTCGCTCTTCTCGCGCGACATGATGCGCGGGGCGCTGGTCGCGTCGCTCACGAAGCTCGCTCCGCGGCACATGCTGCGCAACCCGGTCATGTTCGTGGTCGAGGTCGGCGCGCTGCTCTGCACGCTGATCTGGATCGTGCAGGCGTTCGGCAGCGCGCCGCCGGGCGGCGGCAACGACCCCGCGTGGTTCACGGTCACGGTCGCGGCGTGGCTGTGGCTGACCGTCGTGTTCGGCAACCTCGCCGAGGCGATCGCGGAAGGCCGCGGCAAGGCGCAAGCCGACACGCTGCGCGCGATGCGGACCCAGACCGTCGCGCGGCTGCGGGACGGCAGCACGCGGCCGGCCAACGAGCTGCACAAGGGCGATGTCGTGGTGGTCGAGACCGGCGAGGTCATCCCCGGCGACGGCACCGTTATCGAGGGCATCGCCTCGGTCGACGAGTCGGCGATCACCGGCGAGTCAGCCCCCGTCATCCGCGAGGCGGGCGGCGACCGGAGCGCCGTCACCGGCGGCACGCGCGTCCTCAGCGACCACATCGTGGTCGAGATCACCCAGGAGCCGGGCCAGTCCTTCATCGACCGCATGATCGCGCTCGTCGAGGGCGCCGAGCGGCGCAAGACCCCGAACGAGATCGCCCTCTCGATCCTGCTCGCCGGCCTCACGATCATGTTCCTGGTCGTCGTCGTGACGCTGCGCCCGTTCGCGCTGTTCGGCGGCACCGACATCTCGATCACCGTCCTGATCGCGTTGCTCGTCGCGCTGATCCCCACGACGATCGGCGCGCTGTTGAGCGCGATCGGGATCGCCGGCATGGACCGGCTGGTGCGACGCAACGTCCTCGCGCTGTCCGGACGCGCCGTCGAGGCCTCGGGCGACGTCGACGTGCTTCTGCTCGACAAGACCGGCACGATCACGCTCGGCAACCGCCAGGCCGCCGCGTTCGTCCCGATGCCGGGCGTGCAGGAGGCCGAACTGGCCGAGGCGGCGCAGTACGCCTCGCTCGCCGACGAGACTCCGGAGGGCCGCTCGATCGTCGTGCTGGCCAAGCAGTACGGGATCCGCGAGCACGAGCTCGAGGCCCAGCACGCGCACTTCGTGCCGTTCACGGCGCAGACGCGCATGAGCGGCGTCGACCTGAACGGGTCCCGTCTGCGCAAGGGCGCGGGCGACGCGATCCTGCGCTGGGTGGGCGAGGAGGGGGGCCGCGTGCCGCCCGAGCTGCAATCCGAGCTCGACCGCGTCGCGAGCCAGGGCTCGACGCCGCTGGCCGTGGCCCGCGACGCGCAGGTGCTCGGCGTCATCGAGCTCAAGGACGTCGTCAAGGAGGGCATGGCCGAGCGCTTCATGCGCCTCCGGCGCATGGGCATCCGCACGATCATGGTGACCGGTGACAACCCGCTGACCGCGGCCAAGATCGCGGAGGAGTCCGGCGTCGACGACTTCCTCGCCGAGGCGACCCCCGAGGCGAAGCTCGAGCTGATCCGCGACCAGCAGCAGGGCGGCCGGCTCGTGGCGATGACCGGCGACGGCACCAACGACGCGCCCGCGCTCGCGCAGGCCGACGTCGGCGTGGCGATGAACACCGGCACCCAGGCGGCACGCGAGGCCGGCAACATGGTCGACCTCGACTCCAACCCGACGAAGCTCATCGAGATCGTCGAGGTCGGCAAGCAGCTGCTGATCACGCGCGGCGCGCTGACGACGTTCTCGATCGCCAACGACATCGCGAAGTACTTCGCGATCCTGCCCGCGATCTTCGCCTCAACGTACGCCGCGGCGGGCTCGGACGGGCCGCTCGACAAGCTGAACGTCATGGCGCTGGGTACGCCGTTCTCCGCGATCGTCTCGGCGATCGTGTTCAACGCGCTGATCATCCCCATGCTCGTCCCGCTGGCGCTCCGGGGGGTGCATTACACGCCGGTGGGCGCCACGGCGCTGCTGCGGCGCAACCTGCTGATCTACGGCGTCGGCGGCCTGATCGCCCCGTTCATCGGCATCAAGCTCGTCGACCTGGTGGTGCATAACCTGTTGGGGGCATGAGCCGTGGGCGCCACAAGGTGTTCCTGGGCATGGCCGCAGGCGTCGGCAAGACCTACCGCATGCTCCAGGAGGGCCACGCGGAGCTCGAGGCGGGACGGGACGTCGTGATCGGCTACCTCGAGCCCCACGGCCGGGTGGAGACCGAGCAGCTCGCCGACGGGCTGGCGCAGGTCGCGCGCCGCCGGCTCGCCCACAGAGGCCACACGCTGTGGGAGATGGACCTGCCGGGGGTCCTCGAGCGCGCGCCGGAGCTGGCGCTGATCGACGAGCTCGCCCACACGAACGCCGCGGGCGCCGAGCACCGCAAGCGCTACGAGGACATCGCCGACGTGCTCGACGCCGGCATCGACGTGTTCTCCACCGTCAACGTCCAGCACCTCGAGTCGCTCAACGACCAGGTCGCCGAGCTCACCGGCGTGCGCGTGCGCGAGACGTTCCCCGACTCCGTGCTCTCCGGCGCCGACGAGGTCGTGCTCGTCGACGTCACGCCGCCGGCGCTGATCGAGCGGCTGCGCGCGGGCAAGGTCTACAAGCCCGAGCGGGTCGAGGCCGCGCTCAACGGCTTCTTCCGCGTCGAGAACCTGGAAGCGCTGCGGGAGGTCGCGCTGCGACAGGTGGCGGAGGACGTCGAGGCGAAGCGGCTGGTCAAGCTGCCGCCGCCGGTCCGCAACGAGCACCGCGTGTTGGGCCAGACGGTGCCGCAGGCGGTCGGCGAGCGCCTGCTCGCGCTCGTGACTCCGCAGGCATCCTCGCAGCGTGTGGTGCGCCGCGCGTGGCGCTCGGCGCAGCGGCTCGGCGCGGGCATGGACATCCTGACCGTGCTGTCGCCCGGACGCGCGCCGAACGGCGACGAGGCCGAGCAGCTCGAGTCGCTGCGCCGGCTCGGCTCGCTGCTCGGCGCGCACGTGCTGATCGAGGAGGGCGACGACGTCCCCGAGGTGGTCGCGCGCGTAGCCCGCGAGCGCGGCAGCACCTACGTGCTGATGGGGTCGCCGGCGTCGCGCAGCGGCCTCAAGCGATTCTCCGAGCCGCTCGCCGAGCAGCTGCTGCGGCGGCTGCCCGGGGTCGACCTCCGCATCGTCGCCGATCGCTCGAAGCGGGAGTGGACGCCCCGATGAGCCTGTGGGACGTCGCCGCGCCTCTGTTCGCGCTCGCGATCGGCGCCGTCGTGGGCCACTACGTGTGGCGCCGGCGCCGGGCGGAGGCCGAACCGCGCGCGGCGCGCGCGAAGATCCTGTTCCCGTTCGTCGGCCGCGAGCTGAGCGAGCGTGCGCTCCAGGCGACGCTGCGGCTCGCGTGGGCCGAGCAGGCGACGATCGTGCCCGCATACCTCGCGACCGTGCCGATGCAGCTCGCGCTCGACGTGCCAGTCGGGAAGTCGTGCGAGGAGGCGTTCGACGTGTTCGAGGCGATCGAGCAGCGCGCGTCGCGCATCGGCGTCCCGGTCGACGGCCGGATCGCGCGCGGCCGCAACGTGCGCCACGCGCTCCGGACGCTGATGCGTGAGATCCCGGGCGCGACACGGATCGTGGTGGCGGCGGCGAGCAACGGCGCGCACGACGGCTTCAGCGTCGACGACGTCGCCTGGCTGCTGCGCAACGCGCCGCACGAGGTCCTGGTGCTGCGGCCCGATCCGGAGGGGTCCGCGCCGGCCCTGCCCTCCGCCGAGGAGGACCCGCTGCTCCACGCGGTGCCAGCCGCCTAGCCCTGAGCCGCGATCCCCGTGACGAGCATGTCGAGCCCGAAGGCGAAGCGCGCCTCGGGATCGGCCTCCTCGGCCCCCGCCAGCACGCCCGACAGCGCGTGGATGTGGGGGAAGCGATCGGCCGGCAGCGAGCGGAAGTACTCGCCGACCTGGTCGTAGTAGCGGGCGATCTCCTCCTCGCTCATCTGCTCGGCCTGGATGCCCTCCTCGAACGCGTAGGCGGTCGCGTAGAGCGGGAGGATGTCGGCGGCGTAGGCGATCACGCGCTCGGGCAGGTTGCCGGCGCGCAGGATCCCGAGCATGCGATCGATCACCACGAGCGTCCGCGGCCCAGTCGGCACCTTGCCCATCGTCGCGCGGGCGAGCCCGGGGTGCTCGCGGTAGGCGCGGTAGATGTCGGTCATCACCGCCGTGAGCTGCTCCTGCCAGCGCTCGGGATCGGGATCCGGGACCACGATCGTGCCGGAGAGGCGGTCGACCATCTGGTCCAGCAGGTCCTCGCGCCCCGTGACGTGCGCGTACAGCGAGGCCGCGCCGGTGCCGAGCGCCTCGGCGACCTTGCGCATGCTCAGCGCGTCGTAGCCCGACTCGTCGAGCAGCGCGAGCGCCGTGTCGACGATGCGGTCGCGCGACAGCCGCACGCGCTCGGGGCGCGGCCGGCGCTTGGCCCAGGGGGGATCGGGCAGCGCGCTTGACACGAACACCATTCTAGTGCTAGAACGCCGTTCGTAAACCACGAACGATGTTCGATGTCTGATCTCCTCCCCTCTCCGACCGCCCACCCCAAGCGCTGGCTGATCCTTGCCGTGGTGCTCGCCGCCGAGTGCATGGACCTGCTCGACGGCATGATCGTCAACGTCGCCGCGCCCGCCATCAGCCGCGACCTGCACGCCAGCTCGACCGGCCTGCAGTGGATGGTCGGCGGCTACGCGCTGACGTTCGCGATCGGCCTCATCACCGGCGCGAGACTCGGCGACATCTTCGGCCGCCGGCGGCTGTTCCTGCTCGGCGTCGCCGGCTTCACCGCCTCGTCGGTCCTGTGCGGGCTCGCGCCGACGACCGGGGCGCTGATCACCGCGCGCCTGATCCAGGGCCTGTTCGCCGCGATCCTGATCCCGCAGGGCTTCGGGATCATCCGCCAGGTCTTCCCGCCCGACGAGATCGGCAAGGCGTTCGGCCTGTTCGGCCCCGTGATCGGGCTCAGCGCGGTGCTCGGGCCGGTGCTCGGCGGCGCGCTGGTCGACCTCGACATCCTCGGCGCCGGCTGGCGCACGATCTTCCTCATCAACGTGCCGCTCGGCCTCGCGGCCCTGGTGGGCGCCGCCCGCCTGCTCCCCGAGTCGCGCGCCGAGCGGCCGCCCACGCTCGACCTCCTGGGCGCCGCGCTGGTCAGCCTCGGCGCCGCGTTGCTGATCTACCCGCTGATCCAGGGCCGCGAGCTCGACTGGCCGTGGTGGACGTTCGCCTCGATCGCCGCCAGCTTCGTCGTGTTCTTCGCCTTCGCGGCGCTGGCGCGGCGACGCGAGCGCGAGGGCGTCTCCCCGCTCGTCACGCCGAGCCTGTTCCGCAAGCAGGCGTTCACGGGCGGGCTCGCGACCGCGCTCGTGTTCTTCGCGGGGATGATCGGCATGGTCTTCTCGCTCACGCTGTGCCTGCAGATCGGGCTGCACTACTCGGCGGTCCACTCCGGCGCGAGCCTGATCGCGTGGTCGCTGGGCACCGCGATCGGCGCGGGCAGCGGCGCGGCGGTGCTGGCGCCGAAGTTCGGGCGGCGGACGCTGCACGCGGGCGTCGCGCTGATGCTCGCGGGCGTGCTCTCGATGCTGTGGGTCGTGCACTCGGCCGGCAGCGGCCTGACGACGTGGGACCTCGTGTTCCCGGAGCTGCTCGGCGGCGCCGGGATGGGCATGGTGCTGGCGCCGCTGTTCGACATCATCCTGGCCGGCGTCGACGACGACGAGGTCGGCTCGGCGTCGGGCACGCTGAACGCGGTCCAGCAGCTCGGCGGCGCGCTCGGCGTGGCCGTGCTGGGCACCCTGTTCTTCTCCGCCGCGGCGGCCCACGGCTTCCTGGTCGCGTTCGAGCGGACGCTGTGGGTGGAGTCGGCCGTGCTGGTCGCCACCGCCGCGCTGGTGTTCCTGCTGCCGATGCGGGCACGGGAGGAAGTTCCCGCTTAGTCAACTTTCTGTCCGTGTGTGGCAGGGCGATTAAGTTCTGCCGCGTATTTCCCGATGCAGGAACCAATGGCGGTTCGTGTAGCCACAACCCGCCGGGCTCCGGGCTCGGAGCGATGGTTGCCCCACGCGGTGATCGCGACCACGTTCGTGGTGGTGCTGCCGGCCGTGCTCGTCTCGCTGCTGGTGCCCTCGGGCAGCCTCGCCCTGCTGGGGCTCTCGCTGGTGCTCGGCGTGACGCTGTCGCTGGCCGCGGCGAGCGTCGGCGGCGCGATCTGGAGCCGCCTGCCGGGGTCGGAGGACCGCGTCTTCGCCGACCTGATGCTGTGGGGCTGGCTGCGCCGCTCGGTCGCCGAGCGCCGGCTGGCCCAGGCCGAGAAGCTGCTCGGCGCCGATCCGCAGGGCGCGAGCCTCGAGGCGCTGATCGACCTCAGCGATCTGCTCGAGGCGCGTGACGCCCGCACCTACGGGCACTCGCAGCGCGTGACGCGCCACGCGGAGCGGATCGCCACCGTGATGGGGCTGCCCGCCGCCGAGGTCGCCAAGGTCCGCACCGCCGCCGCGTTGCACGACATCGGCAAGCTGCACACGCCGCGCAACATCCTCAACAAGCCCGGGCGCCTGACCGACAGCGAGTTCGCGCTGATCAAGCGTCACCCGGTCGACGGCGCGGTGATGACGAGCGGGATCGGCGACCCTGAGATCTCCGCCATGATCCGCCACCACCACGAGCGGCTCGACGGGCGCGGCTACCCGGACGGCCTGTCGGGCGAGGACATCCCGGTCGGCGCCCGCATCATCTCCGTCGCCGACACGTTCGACGCGATCACCTCCAACCGCACGTACCGGCGCGCCTCGCACCACAAGCGCGCGCTCGACGTGCTCGCGGCCGAGGCCGGCAAGCAACTCGACGGCGACGCGGTGGCGGCGTTCCGCGGCTACTACCGCGGGCATCGCACGGTCGCGCTGTCGGCGCTGGTGGCCTCCGCGCCGCAGCGGCTGCTGACCTGGCTCGGCGGCGCCTCCCCGGTGATCGGCGCGGGCGCGGCGGGCGCGACCGCGCTGCTGATGGGCGTCGGCAGCGCGCAGCCGGCCGTCTACTCCCCCACGAGCCTCGACTCCCCGCCCGCGATCACGACCGCCGCCGCCGCGCCGAAGCGCGCGAGCGCCGTTGCCGCGTCGGCGACGCGTGAGCGCACGAGCACGACGGACGAGCGGCGCCGGGCGGCGCGGCGCGAGCGAGGCGCCACGCGCGGCGATCGCACGCCCACCCGCACGCCCGGTGGCACCCAGGCGCCGGCGGCCGGCGGCGGGTCGCCCGCGGCCGGGACGCCGGTGAGCAACGGCGGCGGCGCGACGAACCCGCCCTCGACTGCTCCCACGCCCGGCAACGACGGGCCGAAGCTGCCCGACGTCAAGGTCCCGCCGGTCAAGATCCCGCCGGTGCGCGTACCGTCCGTCGAGGTCCCCTCCGTCAAGGTCCCGTCGGTCGAGGTCCCCGCAGTCAAGCTGCCCGGCGTCAACCTGCCCGGGGTCAAGACGCCGCCGATCAACACCCCGCCGATCAAGACGCCGCCGATCAACGTGCCCGGCGTCGACCTACCCGGCCTTCCGTAGCAGGGTCGCGGCTGCCTCGCGCACGGTGCGGCGCGCGCGGTGCGCGAGCTGGCGGATCGAGCCGGCGGTCATGCCGAGGTCGTTCGCGATCCGCTCGTGGCTCTCGCCGTCGACCGCGTGCCGGACGACCCTTCAACTCATCTCCCGCCACAGGGGGAGCTACGCAGCCGACCCGCGAGTGGTTCGGCGCGAGGCCGGCCCGTCCGTGGGCCGGCCTCTCGCACCGATTCGGGCTAGCGGTGGCCGCGCTCGCCGCCGAGGACCTTGAACAGGTCCGTGTGGTCCGTCGTCCCGAGCACCGCGGCTGCGCCGGGGCCCGAGGCGAACGCGGGCACCACGGAGCCGGTGTGCTGCTGGCTCGGCGGGGCCGCGGGCGGCGTCTCGCCGCCGGCCGTGCCGTACGTGACGCGGAGCGTCTGGTCGTCGGCAGTGGTGAGGTTGTTCGAGTAGCCCGTCGGGTTGCCGGTGCCGCTCGTGTCCTCGCCCACGATCTGCGACGTGTGCGCGTGGTCGGCCGTGACCACGATCAGCGTGTCGGGGTGCGACCGCGCGTAGTCCTGCGCGACCTTGATCGCGTTGTCGAACGCGATCGTCTCGCCGATCTGCGCGCACGCGTTCGCCGCGTGGTCCTGCTTGTCGATCGAGGCGCCCTCGACCTGGAGGAAGAAGCCGTCGCGATCGCCCTGGAGCAGGTCGATCGCCTTCTTCGTCATCGCCGGCAGGCTCGGTTCGTTCGCCGGGCGGTTGTCGGTCTTGCAGCGCTGCGCCGGCGTCCCGTCACCGCGGATCGCGGTCGGGCCGTTCCACTCCGTCGTCATGTTGACGGGAGCGAAGAGGCCGAGCAGCGGCCGGTCGGAGCGCTTCGCGGCGGCGAGGCCGGCTGCGTCGGTGACCTCCGTGATGCCCTGGCGCGCGGCGGACTGCTCCACCGTCTTGCCGGCGTCCTTGCCGCCCGTGATCATCTGGGCGAAGCGGTTGCGCCCGCCGCCGAGCGCGACGTCCACGCGATGCTCGACGGTCTGCTCGGCGATCGAGCCGAGGCCGCCGGCCGACTTCGTCTCCAGCTTGCACGACTTGTCGGCGTCCGCCGGGCCCTGGCAACCACGCAGCGAGATGTGCGAGTCGAGCACCGCCGGCGTCGCGTCGGTGAGCTCCGCGGTCGTCACATTCCCGACCTTCTTGCCCTGCTTCTGCGCCCGCTCGAGCACGGTCGGCAGGTTCTTGCCCGGCACGTCGATCGCGCTGCTCGGACCCTGCGAGATGCGCTCGTCGAGCGTCTTGGTGCCGGTCGCCCACATCGTGCCGGTGGAGGCCGAGTCGGGGTCGTAGTCGGGCTTGCCGTCCGGCTTGACCGACCACGTGGTCTGGAAGCCGGTGAACGGCAGCCGGTCGAGGTTCAGATGCCCCGCCGCGCCGTACTGGTAGTAGCGAGCGGCGGTGACCTCCTGGTCGCCCATGCCGTCGCCGAGGAAGAAGATGACGTTCTTGGGCTTGCCGCCGTGGAGGGCGGAGCGGGTGTCGCGGGTCTTGTCGGGCTGGCCGCCGACCGCGAATTGCGCCCCGGCGGCGAGCACCGCGATCGCGCCGAGTCCGCCGAGGAGAACGATGAGCTGCTTGGAGTTGAACATGCGCCGCAGGCTGCCGGATCGTCGCGCTCCGCTTGTGAGCGTCCTGTGACTTCGCAACGCGTCTCGGCGCAACGGCTGCTGTGATCCGGCTCATGCGAATCGTCCGCCTGCTCCTCCCCACCCTCCTCCTCCTGCTCGCGCTGCCGGCCGCGGCGCCCGCCCACCCGCACGGCGACCACCACGCCCGGCCGCTCGTCATCGGTCATCGCGGCGCCGCCGGCTATCGCCCCGAGCACACCCTCGCGTCCTACCGCGTCGCCGCCGAGCTCGGCGCCGACTACATCGAGCCCGACCTCGTGAGCACCAAGGACGGCGTGCTCGTCGCCCGCCACGAGCCGGAGATCGGCGGCACCACCAACGTCGCCGACCACCCCGAGTTCGCCTCCCGCAAGACCACCAAGGTGATCGACGGCATCACGTTCACCGGCTGGTTCACCGAGGACTTCACGCTCAAGGAGCTCAAGACGCTGCGCGCCAAGGAGCGCATCCCGGACATCCGCCCGGCCAACACGCGCTTCGACGGCAAGTTCGAGATCCCGACCTTCCAGGAGGTGCTCGACCTGCGCGCGCAGCTGTCGCGCAAGCTCCACCGCCAGATCGGGGTCTACCCCGAGACCAAGCACCCGACCTACTTCCGCTCGATCGGCCTCCCGCTGGAGCCGAAGCTCGTCAGCACGCTCAACCGCAACGGCCTCAACCGCAGGGGCGCGCCGGTGTTCGTGCAGTCGTTCGAGATCGGCAACCTGCGGGCGCTCGACCACGTCCTGACGGTGCCGCTCGTGCAGCTGCTCGACGAGGCGGACCTGCATCCCGCGGGCGACCCGAGCCAGCCCAGCTACGGCGAGATGGCGACGCCCGCCGGCCTGCGCAAGATCGCGACCTACGCCGACGGCGTCGGGCCGTGGAAGAACTACATCATTCCCCGCACCGCCGACGACTGCACGGGCAAGCCGACGAGCTTCATCAAGGACGCCCACAAGGCCGGGCTCGTCGTCCACCCGTACACGTTCCGGCGCGAGAACGCGTTCACGCCATGCGAGCTGGACTCGTCGGCGGATCCCGCCGGGATCGGCGACCTCGTCTCGGAGATCCGCCAGTTCATCCGGCTCGGGGTGGACGGGTTCTTCACCGACAACGCGGACTACGGCGTCCGGGCCCGCTCCTAGCATCGCCGCCTGATGCCGCAGGTCGCGCACCGCGTCGCCTACCCGCGCCTGTCCGTGCTGCCCGGTGGGCAGCCGGCGGGCGAGCGGATGGCCGCGGTGATCGACCTCGGCTCGAACTCCTGGCGGCTCGTCGTCTACGCCTACCTCCCCGGCGCGTCCTGGCGCCGCGTCGGGGAGCTGCAGGAGCCGGTGCGGATCGCGGAAGGCCTCAGCCGCTCCGGCTCGCTCGAGCCCGGCGCGATGGCGCGCGGGCTGGAGGCGCTCGAGATGTTCGGGCGCTACCTGCACGCCCGCGGCGTGCCGAACGAGGCCGTCGACGTGGTGGCGACCAGCGCGATCCGCGACGCCGACAACGGTGCCGACCTGCTCGCGCTGGCACAGGAGCGCACCGGCCTCTCGATCTCCGTGCTGTCGGCGGATGAGGAGGCGCGGCTGGGCTACGTCGCCGCGGTCAACTCGACGACGCTGACCGACGGCGTCATGCTCGACCTCGGCGGTGGCAGCCTTCAGCTGACGCAGGTGGCGGGCCGGCAGGGGGAGGCGTCGGCGTCGTGGCCGCTCGGCGCGGTGCGGGTGACCGAGCAGCTCCTCCCCGGCTCGCGCGCCATCACGCGCAAGCAGCTCAAGGCCGCGCGCGCCGCCGTGCGCGAGCAGCTCACCGCCGCGCCGTGGCTCGCGGGCACGGGCGGCCGGCTCGTCGGCATGGGCGGCGCGGTCCGCAACCTCGCGTCCGCCGCCCAGGGCGGCAGCGGCCCGATCCAGGGCTCCGTGCTCGAGCGCGACGCGCTCGCCGAGCTGGTGGCCGAGCTCGCCAAGCGCCCCGCCTCCCGCCGCGCGCTGCCGGGCATCAAGGCGAGCCGCGCCGACATCGTCCTCGGCGCCGCCGTGGTGCTGGAGACCGTGCTCGAGCACGGCGACTTCGACGGCATCGAGCTCACCCGCGCCGGCCTCCGGGAGGGCGTCTTCTTCAGCCGGCGATTGCTGCGCGGCTCGGCGCCGCTGCTGGCCGACGTCCGCGTCGCCTCGATCCGCAACCTCGCGCTGCAGTTCGACGCCGACATCGGCCACGCCGACCACGTCGCGCGGCTCGCGCTGCAGCTCCACGACTCGCTGGTCGCCGCGAGCGTGATCGAGCCGGAGCCGGACGAGCGCGAGCTGCTGTGGGCGGCCGCGCTGCTGCACGACATCGGGATGTCCATCGGCTACGACAGCCACCCGGAGCACGCGCACTACCTGATCCTCGAGTCCGGCCTCCCCGGCTACGGCCCGCGCGAGGTCGCGCTGATCGCCCAGATCGTCCGCCACCACCGCAAGGGATCGCCGGAGGACGGCCGCGTCGCCCGCTGCGCGCTGCTGCTGCAGCTCGCCGAGCAGCTCGACCGCGGGCAGGACCAGTCGGTGATCGAGGCGCGGCTGGTCAAGCAGCGCCGCTCGCTGCACCTGCGCCTGCGCGGCGACGACCGGCTCGCGGTCTGGAGCCTCGAGCGCCGGATCTCCGAGGGCGCCTTCCGGCGCGCGTTCGGCCGCCGCCTCGTCGTCAGTCCTCAGATGGCGGCGCGCAGCTCTTCCCACAGCGCCGCGTAGGCGAGCGCCGCCGGGTTGCGTGGGGCGGTGACGACGAGCGGCGCGCGGCGGACCCCCATCAGCTCGACCTGGCTGGCGTTCGGGATCGCCGCGGCGGCGACGCCGGGCAGCGTCGCGACGAGCTCCTTGTGCAGCTTCTTGCGGCGGTCGACCATCGAGAAGAACGGGAGCACCTCGGGCACCCGGTCGGGGACGCCGGCCAGGAACTCGCGCAGCTGATCGAGCGTGCGCACGGCCAGCGTCGAGGGGACGAGCGGCACGAGCAGCAGGTCGGCCGCGCTGAAGACGCTCTCGGAGACGAGCGAGATCGACGGCGCGCAGTCGAGGATCGCGAGGTCGTAGTCGTCCTCCAGCTGGGCGAGCACCCGCGCCAGCCCCTCCAGCGGCTTCTTGCGCTTGTCGAGCTGGATGTCGAGGTGGCGGTAGGAGAAGTCGGCCGGGAGGAGGTCGAGGCCCTCGACGTCGGTGCCCTTCATCACCGCCAGCGGCTCGCGCTTGCCCTTGAGCAGCTGCTTGCTCCCGCCCTTCACCTTCGGCTCGACGCGGAACAGGAACGATGCGGCGCCCTGCGGGTCGAGGTCCCACAGCACGGTCCGCAGCCCCTCGCGCGCGGCGAGCGCGGCGACGTTGACCGCCGCCGACGTCTTGCCGACGCCGCCCTTGATCGAGTAGGTGGCGACGACCTTCACGGCTTCGGCACCGCGTGGCCCTTGAAGTGGTCGAAGGTCGCGGCGAACTCGTCGCGCGCCGCGTGCTGGTCGGCGACCAGCGCGTCGAGCAGCGAGCCGAGCGCCATCAGCGTCGCGGGCTCGTCGCGCAGCTCGTCGCGGACCTCGTGCAGCAGCTCGATCTGCACCGCGCGGTCCTGGAAGCGCCCGAGCACCTCCTGCAGGTCCTTGAGGGTCGAGACGAGCGGCTTGACCACCGCCTTGGGGAACGGGCTGCCGAACAGCTCGAGCAGGTAGCGCAGCTCCTTGCCGCGCTTGCGCAGCTCGTGGAGGTCCTCGTCCGGCGAGCCGTCGTCGATGCGGTTCCCGTCGCGCACCATGCGGCGGTAGACCTTGCGGATCCGCTCGGCGGCGACCTCTTCGATCGGCCGCGCGGCGTTCGGCTGGTCCTCCGCGGGCGGCCCCTCGGCGAGCTCCCGCCACGCGGCGAACACGTTGCGGAATCGTGCGCTCCGCAACCCGCGCCGGAGCTTCGTCAGCTCGCGCGCGCGGCGCTGCGCGAGCAGCTCCCGCAGCGGCTCGAGCTCCGGTTGCCGCTCGGGCGCCAGCAGCCCGACGAGCTCCTCCCACTCGAGCAGCTCGACGTCGAGGTCGCGGACCGGGCCGGTGAGGTTCTGCGCCCACTTGAGCTCGTCGCGCAGGCGCGTGCGCTGCTGCGGGTCGTGCACGTCCTTGAGCTCGCGCAGCACCGAGCGCGCGCGCCGGATGGAGACGCGCAGGTCGTGCAGGAACTCGGTGTCGAGGTCGTCGATCGTGCCCGGCAGGTTCGTCTCGGCGATCTCCAGCAGCCGCGCCAGCACGACCCCGGCGGCCCGGTCGGTGCGGGTGCCGCGCGCGAGGTCGATCTTGGGCTTGGTCGAGATGCCCTCCGGCAACCCGCCGGCGGCGAGCACCGCCTCGTCGAACAGCGGGCGCTCGGCGGGTGCGAAGCCGAGCCCGCGCAGCACGCGCAGCGTGCGCCTGAGCTCGGCGTCATAGCCGAGCACCGGCTCGACGCTGAGGCGCGAGGCGAGCGGGACGCGCCGCCCGCGCTCGAGCACCGCCTCGGCGTCCTCGAGCTCGAGCCGCACGACCGTCTTGGCGTCGCCGTTGAGCACTGCCAGCGGCCGCACCGTGCCGCGCACGCGCACGGCGGGCAGCAGCGCGCGCTCCTCGAGCACGCCGGCGAGGCGCTCGCGCAGCGGGCCGCGCGGCAGCTCCTGGACGAGGTAGCGAAGGGCGCGCCCGACCTTCTCCCGCCGCGCCGGCGCCCCCGCCTCGTACAAGGTCAGCGTCGCGCCGCGTACCGGGGCCTCGGCGCGCAGGCCGGCCGCGCGCAGCCGCCCGTCGAAGCTGTCGAGCAGCACGCGATCGGCGATGCGGGAACGGCCGACGTCGAGCGCGAGCCGCTCGCGCAGCGTCGCGAGCACGACCTCGCCCGAGTCAGGGAGGAGGAGCTCCACGGCCGCGTAGTCTTCCACCCCGATGGACGAGACCCCGCCTTCCGGCGTCGAGATCGAGCGCAAGTTCCTGGTGGATCGCCTCCCCGACGGGCTGGGCAAGGGGGACCCCATCGAGCAGGGCTACCTGGCGATCGGCGACGACGGCGTCGAGGTCCGCGTGCGACGGCGAGGCGACGACACGACGCTGACGATCAAGTCGGGGCCGGGGATGATGCGCACGGAGGAGGAGCTGGCGATCGACGGGCGGCGCTTCTGGTCCCTGTGGCCGCTGACCGAGGGGCGGCGGGTCACCAAGACGCGCCACGTCATCCCGCTCGACGACGACATCGCGGTCGAGCTCGACGTGTACTCTGGCGCCCACGACGGGCTGCTCACCGCCGAGATCGAGTTCCCGTCGGCCGAGGCGAGCGAGGCGTTCGAGCCACCGGCCTGGCTCGGCCGCGAGGTTACCGGCGACGGCGACTACGCGAACCAGGCGCTGGCGATGAAGGGCCGGTCACCACGACCGACAGGCCGACCACGCTGAGCGCGGCGAAGGTGATGTCACCGCCGAGGGCGGCGGCAGCGAGCCCCGCCACGGCGCCCAGGACCACGGGCGCGAGGATGCCGGGCTTCCTCATGGCCTGGAGGGTGACGGCGGGTCAGCCCGGAGATGTGACGTTCGCGTGACCACCTGAGCGGACGGCCAGGCTCAGCGCCGTGGCGAGCAGGCAGCCCACGAGCCACACGCCGATCGAGTCGACGAGCCGGTCGACCGACTCGGGCGGGTACACCGGCGGCGCGCTGTTCGCCACCCACGGGGAGAACAGGCTCAGGGGGCCATCGATCAACACGGCGATCAGCAGTGCGGCGGTGGCGGCGGCGCAGAGCCCGGAGACCCGTCCGCCCGCGCAGATCGCGGCGAGCGCGATCACCAGGAGCGCCGGGGCGTTGGAGGTCGGCACGGCGGGGTCGAAGAGTGTCGCCGCGAGCCAGGCCGCCGCGGCGGCGGCGCCGATCGCCGCCCCCCGCGCGGGTGCGCGCGTCAGCGCGACCGCGTAGATCGTGAGCATCACCGTCCAGACGACGATCCCGGTGGTCGCGCCATCCTCGAGGCGCAGGCCGCGGAGGAAGACGAGCGCCTCCGCGGCGAGGATGGCGGCGCCGGCCGCACCCACGATCCGCGCCGGCCGGGCCACCCAGATCACGGCCACGAAGGCGGTGACCATGGCGATCGCCTCGAGCCGGACGACGCCGGCCCGGATGTCGGCGAGCAGCCAGACGGCCGCGATGAGCGCGCCCGCCGCGAGCAGCCGCGGCACGAGCCAGAGCAGCGTCTCGGGGCGCCCCAGCACGCCGCGCGCGCAGCTCAGCGCGAACCCCCAGCGACCGCGCTCCAGACCCGCGAGCTCGGCCTGCATGGCGAGCCCCCACTCGCGCCGCCGCGCCGGCAGCAGCCGCACCACCCAGCGCAGCAGCGCGGCGGGCGTCATCCGGCGCTCCGCACCGGGCGCAACGCACCCAGCGGGGTGGCAGCCTCGCGCGCGGCGGCGATGCCGCCGGCCGTGAGGCGGTAGAGATGGCGCGGCGGGCGGCCCGGCGGCGGGTCGGCCTCCCACGTGCACTCCAGCAGCCCGCGGTCGCCCAGCCGCATCAGGATCGGATACAGCGAGCCCGCCTTCAGACCGACCTCGCGGCCGAGCTCGTAGCCGTAGCGCCACTCGGCCGGATCGGTCGCCATCGCGGCCAGGACGGCCACCGTCTGCCGTGAGTGACGTCGCTTCATGCGGCGAAATCTACCTATATAGATTTCGCACTCCTACGCGACGAAAGTACAGTCCGCCGCGATGACGGCGATGGCGCGCGAGATGGCCGAGCAGCCCGAGGTGATCGGCGCGCTGCTCGACCGCCGGGAGGAATTCGCGGCGCGCCTGCGCGCGATCGCGCCCGAGCCGCTCACCGGCGTGATCCTGATCGCGCGCGGCTCGTCCGACAACGCCGCGATCTACGGCCGCTACGTGCTCGAGGCGGCGCTGCGGCGGCCGGTGTCGCTCGCCGCGCCGAGCCTGTGGACGCGCTACGGGCTCGAGGAGGAGCTGCGCGGCTACCTCGCGGTCGGCGTCAGCCAGTCGGGCAAGACGCCGGAGATCACCGACACGCTCGAGCGCGTGAAGGCCGCCGGCGCCGCGGCGGTCGCGGTCACCAACGACGGCGGCTCGCCGCTGGCCGAGATCGCTGACGAGGCGATCGACCTCGGCGTCGGACCGGAAGATGCCGTTCCGGCAACCAAGACCGTGACCGCCCAGCTCGCGGCGTTCGCGATCCTCGCCTACGCGCTCGGCGAGCCGCTGTGGCCCGAGGAGGCGTGGGCGGCGGTGCCGCGCGCCCAGGCCGAGGTGCTCGCGGGCGATGTGAGCGCGGCCGGAGAGGTGATCGCGCGGTCGGGCAATCACGTGCAGCTCGCGCGAGGGTTCTTGTTCGCCGTCGCGCTCGAGGGCGCGCTGAAGGTGGCCGAGACCACGGGGCTCGCGTCGCAGGGGTTCTCGGTGGCCGACTTCCTCCACGGTCCCATCGCCATCGCGCACGAGCGAACGAGCGTCGTCGCGTACACCGCTCCCGGCCCGGTGGCGAACGACGTGCGCGAAGCCGCGCAGCGTGCCCGGAAGGCCGGCGCGACGCTGATCGGCGTTGGTGAGGACGGTGACATCAGCCTCCCCATGCCGGCCGGCGTGCCAGAGGCGCTGGCGCCGCTGGTCCACGTCGTCCGGGCGCAGCAGCTCGCGCTCCACGCGACGCTCGCGCTCGGCCTCGACCCCGACAAGCCGCGCGGCCTCACCAAGGTCACGCCCACCACCTAGGAGTTTTGGCTCCTTACCAGGTGGTCCGCTTCTACCGCTTGACTCCCGACCACCCCGCGCACTACTGTCGCATCTAGGAAAGGTTCCTTACCAGGTAAGGGGGAGAGGATGAAGCGGATCGCGACGGCCGCGGCGACGGCGCTGTTTGTGTCGCTGGGGGTCGTGGGGTGTGGCGGCACCAGTGACGGCGGCGGCTCCGGAGACGCGAGCACGCCGGCGAAGAAGGCGCCGGCCAAGCTCGAGCCGGCCAACATCACGCTGTGGGTCGGCTTCACGGATCGCGAGCTCGGCGTGTTCAAGAACGCCGTGAAGGACTTCGAGGCGCTCCATCCCGGGGTGAAGGTCAAGGTCGTCGGCGGTATCAGCGACGACAAGATCATCGCGGCGAGCCGCGGCGGCAAGGCGCCCGACGTCGCGCAGTCGTTCACGGCCGACAACTCCGGCGCGTTCTGCGGCTCCGGCGCCTGGGTCGACCTCAAGCCCTACCTCGAGCGCGACAAGATCAGCGACACGATCTTCCCGCCCGCCCCGCGCTCCTACACCCAGTTCAAGGGCACGCGCTGTGCGTTGCCGATGCTCGCCGACGCCCAGGGCCTCTACTACAACAAGGAACTGTTCAAGAAGGCAGGGCTGAGCAGCCCGCCGAAGACCATCTCGCAGCTCACGGCGTACGCGAAGAAGCTGACCGTGAAGAACCCCGATGGATCCCTGAAGGTGGTCGGCTTCAACCCGGTCATGAACTGGTACGAGAACACGCCGGCCGGCTTCGGGCCGATGTTCGGGGCCAAGTGGGTCGACGACTCCGGCAAGTCGAGCCTGTCCACCGATCCGGCCTGGCAGAAGCTGCTGAAGTGGCAGAAGGATCTGATCGACTGGTACGGCTACGACAAGCTCGTCAAGTTCCAGGCCGGCCTGGGCGACGAGTTCTCGGCGCAGAACGCGTTCGAGAAGGGCAAGGTGGCGATGAACATGGACGGTGAGTGGCGCACCGCCTTCATCGCCGACGAGGCGCCGAAGCTCAACTACGGCACCGCGCCCCTCCCGGTCGACGACGCCAACCCCGACCTCTACGGCGGCGGCTACACGACCGGCAACATCGCCGGCATCCCGAAGCGCGCCCAGCACCCCGAGCAGGGATGGGCGCTGCTGAAGTACCTCGCCACCGACGACAAGGCGATGGTGCTGCTCTCCAACGGGCTCCGGAACGTGCCGACCACGGTCTCGTCGGCGAAGTCGCCGGACCTCAAGCCCGATCCGAAGTTCGCGACGTTCCTGAAGATCTACGGCAGCCCGCACACGACGACCACCCCGGTCACCGCCGCGGGCAGCGCCAACCAGGAGGCGTTCAACAGCTTCACCAACAAGTGGCAGGCCGGGCGTGTGTCCGACCTCGAGGCGGGGCTGCAGGGTGTCGACAAGCAGATCGACTCCCAACTGGCGAACGCCGAGGGCAAAGACGTGCCGTGACCGAGGAGCGACGGCGAGCCAGGAACCGCGCGAAGTGGCGCCGCCGTCTCACGGTCCTGGCGTTCATGAGCCCCTGGCTCGTCGGCTTCACGGTCTTCTTCGGCTATCCGCTGGTCTCGACCGTCTACCTGTCGTTCACTCACTACGACCTGCTCAAGCCGGCGCGCTGGATCGGCCTGGCCAACTACCGCTACATGTTCACGGAGGACAAGCAGATCGGCCCGGCGATCCGCAACACCCTGTGGCTGGTCGTCTTCGCGGTACCGCTCAAGGTGATGTTCGCGTTCGGGATCGCGACGATGCTCACGCGCGCGCGGAGCGGGATCGGCATCTTCCGGACGATCTTCTACCTGCCCGCGCTGGCGCCGCCGGTGGCGGCCACCCTCGGCTTCGTCTACCTGCTCAACCCGGCCACCGGCCCGGTCAACCAGGTGCTGAGCGCGGTCGGCATCGACGGCCCGCTGTGGTTCAACGACCCGCACTGGTCGAAGCCGGCGCTGACGCTGCTGCTGATGTGGAGCGTCGGCAACCTGATGATCATCTTCCTCGCCGCGCTCATCGACGTGCCGCGGCACCTCTACGAGTCGGCGGAGCTGGACGGCGCCGGCGCGTGGCAGCGGCTGCGCTGGGTGACGCTCCCGACGATCAGCCCGGTGCTGCTGTTCGCGGTCGTGATCGGGACGATCGAGGCGCTGCAGATCTTCGACCAGGCCTACGTCGGCGCGACGATCGCGTCGAGTGGCGCGTCGAGCGCCGCCGACCCCGCGCACAACCTCGGCTACCCCGAGGACTCGACGCTCTTCTACCCCGTATTGCTCTTCCAGCAGGGGTTCCGTTTCTTCAACATGGGCTACGCGGCGGCGATGGCGGTGCTGCTGCTCGTCGTCTCGCTCGCGATCACGCTGGCGATCGTGCGCAACTCGCGGCGCTGGGTCCACTACGCGGCGGGCCGTTGAGATGAGCACGACCTCCGCCCCCGCCGTCCCCGTCGCCGCCCCCTCGGCGCCGGCCCGCCGCGAGGTGCCGCGCTCCGTCCGCCGCAAGCGCTTCCTCGTGGCCGTCGCCGACCACAGCCTGCTGATCGCCGCCGCGATCGCGTTCGTGTTCCCGATCGTCTTCATGCTGCTGACGTCGCTGATGACGAACGATCAGGCGCTCTCCACGAAGCTGTGGCCGGAGCCGTTCCAGTGGAGCAACTACAGCGAGGTCTTCGACAAGGCGCCGATGCTCCGCTACGGCCTCAACACGCTGATCTACTCGGGGCTGGCGACGCTGTTCATGCTGATCTCGAGCGTGCCGGTCGCCTACGCGCTCGCCCGCCTGCGCTGGAAGGGGCGCGATGCCGTCTTCCTGCTCGTGCTGGTCGCGATGATGCTGCCGCCGCAGGTCACGATCGTGCCGCTCTACGTCATGTGGGCCAAGCTCAACCTGGTCGGCACGCTGTGGCCGCTGATCCTCCCCAACCTGTTCGGCGACGCGTTCTCGATCTTCCTCCTGCGCCAGTTCTTCCTGACGATCCCGGAGTCGTACCTCGACGCCGCGCGCGTCGACGGCTGCGGTGAGTTCCGCATCCTGGTCTCGGTCGTGTGCCGGCTGGCCAAGCCCGCGCTCGCCGCGGTCGGGCTGTTCATGTTCCTGTTCACGTTCAGCGACTTCTTCGGCCCGCTGCTGTACGCGGGCGACGACGAGGCGCACTGGACGCTGTCGGTCGGCCTCGCGCAGTTCCGGACGCTGCATCAGGTGCAGTGGAACCTGACGATGGCGGCGACGATCATGGTGCTGGCGCCGGTCGTGGTCCTGTTCTTCCTCGCCCAGCGGGCGTTCGTCGAGGGCGTCACGCTCACGGGGGTGAAGGAGTGAAGCTCGCGGTCATCGGCGCCGGCTCGACCTACACGCCCGAGCTCGTGTCCGGCCTGTCGGCGCTCGACGTCGGCGAGCTGGCGCTGCACGACATCGCCGAGGAACGGCGCGAGATCGTCGCCGGGCTCGCGCGCCGGATGCTCGACCGGGTCGGCTACCGCGGCCGGCTGGAGACGACCGGCGAGCTCGGGCAGGCGCTCGACGGCGCCGACTTCGTGCTCATCCAGATCCGCGTCGGCGGGCAGCAGGCGCGGCTGCGCGACGAGACGATCCCGCTGCCGTGCGGCTGCATCGGGCAGGAGACGACCGGCGCCGGCGGGCTGGCCAAGGCGCTGCGCACGGTGCCGGTCGTGCTCGAGATCGCCGACGAGGTGCGCCGCCGCGCGGCGCCGGGCGCGTGGATCGTCGACTTCACGAACCCGGTCGGGATCGTCACCCGCGCGCTGCTCGACCACGGCCACCGCGCGGTCGGCCTCTGCAACGTGTCGATCACCTTCCAGCGGCACGTGGCGCAGCTCCTCGGCATCGCGCCGGCACGCATCGAGGTCGACCAGGTCGGGCTCAACCACCTCACGTGGGTGCGCGCGGTCCGCGTCGACGGCGAGGACGTCCTCGGCATGCTGATGGCCGACCACGGCGACGCACTCGCGCAGGGCGCCGGGCTGCCGCGGCGGCTGCTCGAGGAGCTCGGCGCCGTGCCGTCCTACTACCTGCACTACTTCTACGAGCACGACCGCGTGCTGGCCGAGCAGCGCGAGGGCGTGCCGCGCGCGGCCGAGGTCGCCGAGATCGAGCGCGAGCTGCTCGAGATGTACAAGGACCCGTCGCTGAACGAGAAGCCCGCGCTGCTGGAGCGGCGCGGCGGCGCGTTCTACAGCGAGGCCGCCACCGGGATCGTCGCCTCGCTCTCGGGCGCGGGCGACGCTGTCCACGTGGTCGACATGCGCAACGGCGGCACCCTCGCCGGGCTCGCCGACGACGACGTCGTCGAGGTGCCGGCGCGCGTCGGGCCGGACGGGCCGGTCGCGCTGAGGCAGGCGCCGATGGCGCCGGAGCTGCTCGGCCTCACCCAGCACGTCGCCGCCTACGAGCGGCTCGCCGTGCGCGCCGCGCTGTCGGGCAGCCCGCTCGACGTCCGCAAGGCGCTGCTCGCCCACCCGCTGATCGGCCAGGACGAGATGGCGGGCGAGCTGGTCGAGCGGCTGCTCGCCGGGGAGCCGGTGCGATGAGCGGGCGGCTCGTGCTCGCCGTCGACGGCGGCAACTCGAAGACCGACCTGGCGCTGCTGCGCGAGGACGGCGAGGTCCTCGCGCTCGTGCGCGGCGGCGTCAGCTCGCCCCACCACATCGGGCTCGACGGCACGATCGCGGTGCTCGAGGAGCTGCACGCGGACGCGCGCGCCCGCGCGGGGCTGGCCGGCGACGGGCGCGCCACGGTCGGCCACCTGCTGCTGGCCGGGCTCGACCTGCCGGTCGAGGAGGAGCGGCTGCACGCCGCGGTCGACGGCCGCTGGGCCGACCGCCTGAGCGTCGGCAACGACACGTTCGCCGTGCTGCGCGCCGGCACCGAGCGCGGCTGGGGCGTCGCGGTGGTGTGCGGTGCCGGCATCAACTGCGTCGGCGTCGGCCCCGACGGCCGCCACGTGCGCTTCCCCGCGCTCGGCGCGATCAGCGGCGACTGGGGCGGCGGCTACGACGTCGGCCTCGCCGCGCTGGCGGCGGCGGTCCGCAGCGAGGACGGTCGCGGCCCGCGCACCACGCTCGAGCGCGCGGTGCCGGAGCACTTCGGGCTCGCCACGCCCGGCGAGCTCGTCGAGGCGATCCACCTCGGCCGCGTGGCGCAGCGGCGGATCATCGAGCTGCCGCCTGCGGTGTTCGACGCCGCCGCGGCCGACCCGGTCGCGGCCGCGATCGTCGACCGGCTCGCCGCCGAGGTGCTGGCGCTCGTGCGCGCCTCGGTCGAGCGGCTCGAGCTCGGCGGCGCGGCCGTCGAGGTGCTGCTCGGGGGCGGGATGTTCCGGGCCGGCGACGGGCGCCTGATGGGCGCGATCGAGGCCGGCGTCGGACCGGAGGTGCAGGTCCGCGTGGCGGCCTCGGAGCCGATCGTGGGCGCGGCGCTGCTGGGGCTCGACGACCTCGGCGCCGGGCCGGAGGCGCTCGCGCGGGCACGGAGCGAACTCGGGGAGGTGGCGGTGCATGGCTGAGGTGCGCTACGTGCAGGCGACGCGGACCTATCCCGGCAACGACGAGCCGGCGGTCGACGCGCTCGACCTCGAGATCGCCGACGGCGAGCTGATGGTGCTGGTCGGGCCGTCGGGCTCCGGCAAGACGACCGCGCTGCGGATGCTCGCCGGGCTCGAGGAGGTCGACGCGGGCGCCATCCACATCGGCGAGCGGGACGTCAGCGACGACCCGCCGAAGCGCCGCGACGTCGCGATGGTGTTCCAGAACTACGCGCTCTACCCGTACCTCACGGTCGCCGCCAACATCGGCTTCCCCCTGCGGATGGCGCGGGTGCCGAAGGCCGAGCGCGAGGAGCGCGTGCGCAAGGTCGCCGAGCAGCTCGAGCTGACCCAGCTGCTCGAGCGCAAGCCCGGCCAGCTCTCCGGCGGTCAGCGCCAGCGCGTGGCGATGGGGCGCGCGATCATCCGCCAACCCCAGGTCTTCCTGATGGACGAGCCGCTCTCCAACCTCGACGCCAAGCTGCGCGTGCAGATGCGCGCCGACATCGCCGAGCTGCAGAGCCGGCTCGGCGTCACCACCGTCTACGTCACGCACGACCAGGCGGAGGCGATGACGCTCGGCCACCGGGTCGCCGTGTTGCGTGACGCGAAGCTGCAGCAGTGCGACACGCCGCGCGCGCTGTTCGACCACCCGGTCAACACGTTCGTGGCCGGCTTCGTAGGGTCGCCGGCGATGAACCTCTGCCGCGTGCCGCTGAACGCCGACGGCAACGCCGCGTTCGGCGGGCTGCCGCTCGAGCTCCCGGGCCTGCGCGCGAACGGCCGCGCCGAGGCGATCGTCGGCGTCCGGCCGGAGGCGATGGAGCTCGCCGGCGAGGGGCTCGACGCCGCGGTGGAGGTGATCGAGGAGCTCGGCTCCGACGCGTTCGTCTTCTGCAGCGCCGAGCTGCCCGGGGGCGCGACCCGGCTCGTCGCGCGCGTGCCGGCGCGGCACGCGCCCGAGCGCGGTGAGCGGGTTCGGCTGCGGCCGAGCGCGGAGTACGCGCCGCACGTGTTCGACGCCGACACGGGCGAGCGCATTGGCGCGTAGCGCGACGCCGACCCTCCTGCGCGACCTCAACGAGCGCACCGTCCTCGACGCGATCCGCTCGGGCGCGCCGATCTCGCGCGCGGAGATCTCGCGCCGCGTCGGCATCTCCAAGCCGACGGTGTCCGGGACGCTCGAGTCGCTGCTCGCGTCCGGGCTCGTACGCGAGGCCGAAGGCGACACCCACGGCCCGAGCTACGGGGCCACGTTCTTCGAGCCGGTGCACGAGGCCGCGCTCGTGCTCGGGCTCGACCTCGGCGCGCGCTTCCTGCGCGGCGCGATCTGCGACCTGCGCGGCGAGGTGCGCGCGCGGCAGGACATCGAGATGCCGGGCGCCGACGTCCACGCCGTCACCGCCGCCGCGGCGGAGCTGCGCGACCGCCTCGCCGCGGTGGCCGGGCTGCCGGCCGACGCCCTCGACGGCGCCGTCGCGGGCGTTCCCGGCGTGGTCGAGTCGCCGGAGGGGCGGATCGAGCTGGCCACCAACATCCCCGGCCTCCAGGGCCGCGTGATCGGCCCCGAGCTGGAGCTGAGCCTGGGCGTCCCGGTCACGCTCGAGAACGACGTCAACCTCGCGGCGATCGGCGAGCAGTCGCGCGGCGTCGCCCAGGGCGTCGAGGACTTCGTCTTCCTCTCGGTCGGCACCGGCCTCGGCGCCGGGCTGATGCTGCGCGGCGAGCTGCACCGCGGTCACCACGGCGCGGCGGGCGAGGTCGACTACGCGTTGGGTGAAGGGCACTACGAGGAGCGCGCCGACGACCCGGCCGCCACCGGCGTCTCCGCCTACGCGGAGGCGCTGGCGGCCGAGGGCCGGCTCGCGACCCGGCTCGCGCCGCCCTACGACGCGCGCGTGATCTTCGGCGCCGCGCGCGCGGGCGACGAGCTCGCGCTGGCCGTGGTGGCCGAGGAGGCGCGCCGGATCGCCCGTCACGTCGTGCCGATCGCGGCGGTCGCCGACGTCGAGCTGGTCGTGCTCGGGGGCGGCATCGGTGTGAACGGTGACCTGTTGCTCGCCCCCATCCGCGAGCTGCTCGCGCAGCGCTGCCCCTACCCGCCGCGCGTCGAGGTCTCCAGCCTGGGCGACGCGGCGGTGCTGACTGGCGCGCTGGCGTTCGGGCTCCGCTCGGCGCTGGACAACGTCTTCACCCGCCGCAGCCGCACCGCCCGCGCCTAAATCGGCCTACCATTCAGCGTCGTGCCGCAGTCGCTGCCTTTGCAGGTCCTCGAATCGCTGCAGCGCGTGACGGACGCGGCGCTCGCCTATCTCACCGAGGACGAGCTTCTCGACGAGCTGCTGCTGCGGGTCGCGCAGATCCTCGAGGTCGACACCGTGGCGATCCTGCTGCTCGAGGGCGACCGGCTGCACGCGCGAGCGGCCAAGGGGATCGAGGAAGAGGTCGAGCAAGGCGTGACGATCCCGCTCGGCGCCGGCTTCGCCGGCCGCGTCGCCGCCGAGCGGCGGGCGGTCACGATCTACGACGTCGACCACGCCGACATCTACAACCCGATCCTGCGCGAGAAGGGCATCAAGTCCCTGCTCGGCGTCCCGCTCCTCGTCCAGGGCCGCGTCATCGGCGTCCTGCACGTCGGCAGCCTCACCCCGCGCGAGTTCTCCGACGACGACCGCGACCTCCTGCAGCTGGCCGGCGACCGCGCTGCGCTCGCGATCGCGCAGGCGGAGCTCTACACACGCGAGCGCGACGCGCGCGAGGCGGCGGAGCTGATCACCCGCCAGCTGCGCGCGGTCCAGAAGGTCACCGACGCGACGCTCGCCTACCTCCCGGAGGACGAGCTCCTCCAGGAGCTGCTGCAGCGGGTGTCCGACATCCTCGCGGTCGACACCGTGGCGATCCTGCTGCTCGAGGGCGACCGGCTGCATGCGCGAGCGGCCAAGGGGATCGAGGAGGAGGTCGAGCAGGGCGTCCAGATCCCGCTCGGCCGCGGCTTCGCGGGCCGCATCGCCGCCGAGAAGCGCGCGATCACGATCTACGACGTCGACCACGCCGACATCCTCAACCCGATCCTGCGCGAGAAGGGCATCAAATCCCTGCTCGGTGTGCCGCTCCTCGTCCAGGGCCGCGTCATCGGCGTCCTGCACGTCGGCAGCCTCACCCCGCGCGTCTTCAACGGCGACGAGCGCGACCTGCTGCAGCTCGCCGCCGACCGCGCCGCGCTCGGTATCGAGCAGGCGCGCCTCTACGCGCAGCGGCGGGTGGCGGAGGCGGTCCAGCAGCGGCTGCTGCCGCCGGAGATCTCCGACCGCTCCGGGCTCGAGGGCGCGGCGCGCTACCTGCCCGCCGCCGGCGCCAGCCTCGGCGGCGACTGGTACGACGTCTTCCCGCTCGTCGGCGGCCGGGTGGCGGTCGCGGTCGGCGACGTCGTCGGCCACGGCGTCGAGGCCGCCGCGGTGATGGCCCAGCTGCGCACCGCGGTGCGCGCCTACGCGGCCGAAGGGCACGCGCCGGCTGACGTGGTCGACCGCGTCAACAACCTGATGCTCAACCTCGGGCCGCTGGCGATGACGACGATGGTCCTCCTCGTGATCGACCCCGCGACGGAGTCGCTCGAGCTCGTCAACGCCGGGCACCCGCCCGCGCTGGTCGTCGATCCCTCCGGCGAGGCCCACTTCCTGTGGGCGAAGGGCGGGGTCCCGCTCGGCGCGACCGCGGCCGCGATGTACACGGCCGAGCGCTTCCCCTTCCCCACCGGCGCGACCGTCCTGATCTACACCGACGGCCTCGTCGAGCGCCGCGGCGAGTCGATCGAGGTCGGGCTCGAGCGGCTGCGCGAGATCGCGGCGGGCGTCCACGATCCCGAGACCCTGTGCGTGACGGTCTGCGAGCGGCTCGTGCCCGAGGAGCCCGAGGACGACGTGGCGTTCATCGCCACCCGCATGCCGCCCCTGGGCGATCACGTGATCACTTCGTGGCGCGTGACGCCCGACAGCCTCGCGCCGATCCGTTACCTGCTCCGCCGCTGGCTGATGAACCGCGGGGCGAGCGAGCAGCACGCCTACGACATCATCGTCGCCGCCCAGGAGGCGTGCGCGAACGCCGTCGAGCACGCCTACGGCCCTGGCGTCGCGGAGTTCGAGGTCGACCTGCTCTTTGAGGACGGCCGGGTGGCGATCACGGTGACCGACCACGGCCAGTGGCGGCCGCCGCGGGGCGAGAACCGCGGCCGCGGCCTCCCGCTCATGCACTCGCTGATGGACGAGGTGGACGTGCGCCACACCGATGAGGGCACGTCGGTAACGCTGATCAGCACCCTGCAGTGACCGTCCTCGCGAACATCACCGGCGAGCTGCGCGGGAGCATGGCGATCGCGCATGTGGTCGGCGAGATCGACGCCTCCAACGTCGTCTGGGTGGAAGAGCGGATCCGGATGCCGCTGACCAACCGCTGCGACGGGCTGGCCGTCGACCTCACGGGCACGACCTACCTCGACAGCGCCGGGATCGCGATGCTGTTCCGCCTCGCCGCCGAGCTGCGCCAGCACCAGCAGGAGCTCCGGCTCGTGCTGGCCGAGGGCTCGCCGATCGCCCGCATGGCGTCGCTCAGCGGGCTCGAGCGCGCGGTGCCGACGCACGCGTCGCTCGCGGCCGCGCTGGACTAGCGCCCGGCCCGCTCTACCGCGATCTACCGCAGCTCTACCGGCGCGCTACCGCGGTCCGCGACGGTGCCTCTCGTCCGGTCCCCCCACCACCGAGGAGAGGTTCCCGATGAGGACCCGCCGCCGCCGTATCCGTAGCCGTGCCTACGCCGCGTCCGTCCTGGCCGCGCTGGCCGCGGCGATAGCCGGCCCCACCGCCGCGCTCGCCGTCCCGGCCGACACGCAGTACCCCCGCCCGGTCCCGCAGACGCAGCACCTGACGCCGTCGCACTTCGCGTCCAAGGTCGGCGACACCCCGGCCGACTTCGGCCACCCCGTCGCCGTCGGCCTCGCCGCCAAGGTCGGCGACACGCCGTCCGACTTCCCGGGCGCGAGCCAGGCGCAGGCCACGCCGCCGACCGCCATCACCGTCGTCCGCCCGGAGCGCACGATCGTGCGCGGCAGCGACTCCGTGCTGCCGCTGATCCTTGCCTCCCTGGCGCTCCTCGTGGCGCTGGGCATCGCCGGCACCGCCCTCGTGCACCAGCGCTCGGTGCGCCCGGGCCGCGCCGCCTGAGGCAATGACCGGGGTGCGCCGCGTCCTCCAGGGCGCGGCGCGCCTCGTTAACGTGCCGCCGATGGGCTTGCGGCTCATCGGCGGCCCGGAGGGCGGGCGGGTGCGGCTCTCGCCGTACCGCCCCGAGTGGGCGGAGCGGTTCGCGGCCGAGCGCGAGCGGATCGCCGCCGCGCTGGGGCCGTCCGCGCAGCGCATCGAGCACGTCGGCTCGACCTCGGTCCCCGGCCTCGACGCGAAGCCGATCGTCGACATCCTCGTCGCGGTCGCCGATCCGGCCGACCCGGGCGTCGGCTCAGCGCTCGAGGCGGCCGGCTACGTGCTCCGCGTCGACGAGGAGCGGCATCGCATGTTCCGCACCCCGGAGCGCGACGTCCACGTGCACCTGTGGGTCGCCGGCACCGACGAGATCACGCGGCACCTCGAGTTCCGCGACCGGCTGCGCGCGTCCGAGGCGGACCGGCGCGCGTACAGCGAGCTGAAGCACCGGCTCGCCGAGCGCGAGTGGGCCGACATCAACGACTACGCCGACGCGAAGGGCCCGCTGATCGCGGAGATCCTCTCGCGCTGACCTGCCACTCTGCTGGCGGTGAAGTCGCACTCGCCCCTGCCCGGCGTCGAGCTCGTCGAGCCGAGCCGGTTCCGGCCGCGGTTCCACTACGAGCTCATCGTGTGCGGGCTGCGGGGGCACGAGCTGATCGGCGTCGACGCGCGCGAGCTGCGGGAGGAGGACCGCGCGGTCGCGCGCGTGGTCGACGGGGTGCGCTGGCATCGCTGCCTGCGCTGCGACTCGTGGCTGCCGGTCCCGCCGCCGCGCACGCCGGCGCGCGACGTCCCGCCCGAGCGGGCCGAGATCGAGCTGCCGCCGCGCGGCAAGCCGCTGCGCGACAAGATCGTCCTGCGGCTGATCGCGATCAACCGCGCGCTGCACTTCGTCGTCCTCGGCGCGATCGCGATCGCGATCTTCGTGTTCGCCTCGCACCGCGACGCCCTGCGCAGCAAGGCGTACCGGCTCATTGTCGACCTGCAGACCGGAGCCGACGGCTCGCGCGCGCCGACGCACGGGCTCCTGCACGAGATCGAGCGCAGCTTCTCGCTGCAGAGCGGGACGATCAAGCTCGTCGGCCTGGTGTTCGCCGTCTACGCGCTGATCGAGGGGATCGAGGCCGTCGGGCTCTGGTACCAGCGGCGCTGGGCCGAGTACCTGACGTTCATCGTCACGACGTCGCTGCTGCCGCTCGAGCTCTACGAGCTCGCGCACCGCCTCACGCCGTTCAAGGTCCTCGCGCTCGTGATCAACGTGGCGGTGGTCGCGTACCTGCTGCTCGCGAAGCGCCTGTTCGGGTTGCGCGGCGGCGTGGCGGCGGAGGAGCGCGAGCGGGCGGCCGACGTCGGATGGGTAGCACTCGAGCGCACCGCGCCCGAAGCTGTCACCTAGTCTTCGGCCTTCACGCCGGGGCGAGGAGGAGCTTCATGTTGCGTCGTCTTGCACTACTCGTGGTCGTGCTGTCGCTCGCGGGGACGCCGAGATGGGCACCGACCGCTACGCGCTCCTGTTCAAGCCGGGGACGTACGGCACCGCGACCCAGCCGCTGCAGCTGAAGGTGGGCTACTACACCGAGGTCGCCGGCCTCGGGGCGTCGCCTTCCGACGTGACGATCAACGGCAAGGTCGAGGTCTACAACCGCTGCCTCGACGACGGGGGCACGAGCAACTGCCTCGCGCTCGTGAACTTCTGGCGCTCGCTCTCCAACCTCACGGTGAACGTCAACGCGGCAGGGCAGGACGGCTGCCGCTCGTCCGCCAACTTCTGGGCGGTCTCGCAGGCGGCGCCGATGCGCCGGGTGGCGATCGAGGGCGGGACGCTGTCGCTGATGGACTACTGCACCGCCGGGCCGCAATTCGCCAGCGGCGGCTTCATCGCCGACTCGAAGGCCGGGACCGTGGTCAACGGGTCGCAGCAGCAGTGGCTGACGCGCAACAGCGAGATCGGGAGCTGGTCGAACGGCGTCTGGAACCAGGTCTTCGCGGGCGTGGCCGGCGCGCCGCCCGAGACGGGCTTCCCGAACCCGCCGTACACCACCCTCGACACGACGCCGGTCAGCCGCGAGAAGCCGTACCTGTTCGTCGACGCGGCGGGCCGGTACATGGTCCGGGTGCCGTCGGCGCAGCGCGACACGCGCGGCACCACGTGGGCGAACGGCCTGGCGCCGGGGCGGACGATCCCGCTGCGCGACTTCTTCGTCGCGCGGCCGTCGGACTCGGCGAAGGGCCTCGATCGCGCGCTCGACCGCGGCCAGCACCTGCTGCTCACGCCGGGCATCTACGACATCGGGCGCAGCCTGTCGGTCAAGCGCCGGGACACGGTCGTGCTCGGCCTCGGGCTCGCCACGCTCACCGCCGATCGCGGCGCCGTTCCGCTGACCGTCGCCGACGTGCCGGGCGTGGTGATCGCGGGGCTCACGCTCGACGCGGGCCCGGAGCGGTCGCCGGTGCTGCTGCAGGTGGGCAAGCGTCGCCACGGTCACGGGCACGGCCACCACGGGCGCGGCCACGGCCGGCACGCCGGCCCGCTGGATCCGACCACGCTGTCCGACGTGTTCTTCCGCGTCGGCGGCCCGCACATCGGGCGGGTCGGCACGGCGCTCGAGGTCAACAGCGACGACGTGCTGATCGACCACACCTGGGTCTGGCGCGCCGACCACGGCGTCGACGGCCTCACCGACACCGAGCGGTGGCAGACGAACACGGGGCGCTACGGCGCGGTCATCAACGGCGAGGCCGTCACCGCGACGGGCCTCTTCGTCGAGCACTTCCAGCGCTACAACACGGTCTGGAAGGGCGACGGCGGTACCACGATCCTGTACCAGAACGAGCTGCCCTACGACCCGCCGAGCCAGGCCGACTGGATGCACGACGGCGTCGAGGGCTGGGCCGGCTACAAGGTCGCGGACCCGGTGCGGACGCACCGGCTGTTCGGCGGCGGCGTCTACGTCTTCAACCGCAACGATCCGTCGATCCACTCCGAGAACGGGTTCGAGGTGCCGCAGCGCCCCGGCGTCCGGCTGCACCACATCATGACCGTGAACCTCGACGCGGGGACGATCGATCACGTGGTCAACGGCGTGGGCGACGCGGCCGACACGACCAAGGTCGGCGTGCCGGTCTACGTCGTCGACTACCCGTGAGCGGTCAGCCGACAAGCCGGACCTCGAGCGGCGCTTCGGCGCCGCTCGCGCCGGCCCCGGCCATCAGGCCGAGGACACGCGCGACGTAGCCGGGTGACTCGCCGTTGGCGGGCACGCAGCCGCAGGCGGCGACGGGGGCCGGGCCGGCGTTGTAGGCCGCCAGCGCGAGCGGGATCGCAGGGAACCGGCGCAGAAGATCACGCATCAGGTGCGCCTGGGCGTCGATCGCCCGCTCGGCGTCGAACGGGTCGGCCAAGCCGATCGCGGCGGCCGTCCCGGGCATGAACTGGGCGATGCCCTGCGCACCGGCACGGCTGATGGCCAGCGGGTTGAAGTTGGACTCGGCGTAGAGCTGGGCGGCGAGCAGGGTGGCGGACACGTTCCAGCGCTGCGCGGCACGGGAGAGCGCGGGCGCAAAGGCCGCCGGCACGAAGCTCGGCAGTGCCGTGCCGGCCGCGCCATCGGCGCCGCCTCCTGCGGCGGTCGCCACGCCCCCACTCCCCGCCGTCACCGGCGATGAATGGGCATTGAGCGTGTAGCCGTAATGCCACGCTTCCCAGCTGTAGCGTTGCGTGAAGTGGAAGCGCCTGGCGTTGCGCGCCAGCCAGCCGTAGGCCGCGGGCGGGCCGAGGTCGAGCTCGGTGCCGAGGCGGTGGAGCGAGCGGCCGGGCGGCGCGACCCAGCGCGGATCGGGGTGGCGGGCGAACAGGATGGCCTGCTCGGCGTCCGAGCGGTATGCGCTCGTGATGATCAAGGAGACGCCGCCGGCGCGGGCGGCGCGCTCCATCCGGTCGAAGGCGGTCGCGACGTCGGGCCGCATCCGCTGGCCTTGGCGGGTGGCGAGCGGGCCCTCGTAGCCGCCGGCGGCCGGCGCGAACTCCCCCGGTGGCGCGAGCTCCGCCTCGGCGGCGGCTTCGACGGGGGTGTCGTTGCGGCCGACGGTGAACACGGCGCGGACCGTCACGCGAACCCGCACCGGCGCGAACGAGCCGGCGTCGGGGAAGCCCACGCGGACGCTGCCCGCGCCGTTGGCGCGCGCCACGCGCGCGCCGGCGTTCCGTCCCAGCGCGAGGTACTCGGCCTTCCCCAGGTGGTGCGCGCCCGGCGGCTCGCGGTCGGCGAAGACCGGCTCGAACAGCCGCGAGTACGCGTCGTGCATCGCCCGCGCCGCCGCGAGCGCACCGAGGTCCGCGGCCCGCTGCGCCCGAGCCTCCTTCCCACCCCCGCGCGCGACGAGCCCGAGCACTAGCGCGCCGAGGACGACGGCCACGAGCCCGCCCACGAGCACGATCGAGGCCTGCCCGCGCTCGGACCTCATGCCGGCAACCTCAGCCGGCCCCACCCCGCGAGCGCGGTCGTCCGCGCCCCCGGCGCCGTGAGCGGGCCGCGGATCGTGAGCGGAACGTTGTATTCCGCAAGCCCGGACCTGGCCAGGTCGGTGAGCCGCTGGTCCTCGTCGGTGGGGACGACGAGGACGATCTGGTCCTGCTCGGGGAGCAGGGCGTCGGTCGCGGCGGAGCGAGGGCCGGTGATCGCGACGACCACGGGGACGTCGACCGCGGCGAGCGCACGCCGCGCCAGCGCGAGTTCGGCGCGGCCCAGCCCGAGCCAGGCGAGCCGACCGCGCGCGACCGCCTCGAGCCCGCGCAGCTGGAGCCCGGCCGCGAGCCGCGCCGCCGCCGGCGTCCCCAGCGCCTGCCGTGACGGCTCGGCCGCCGGCCACACGATGAGCACCGCCCCGGCAGCCCGCTCGCGCTCGCGCAGACCCCCTGCGAGCGCCGCGGCGACCGGCACCGCGTCAGCCGCGGCGCCCAGCACCAGCGCCCGCGACGCGAAACGCGGCGGTGCCTCGGCCCGCGCCGGCGCCCCGGCGCGAGGCCGCGGCTCGACAAAGACCGACGCAGCCCGGTCAAGCAGCCCGCTCATCGGCCACCTCCGGCGTCCGCGCTCGCGGTGGCGCGCAGGCGAGCTCCGAAGGGTCCACTCGGCGTCACCGAGACGCTCACGCGGCGACCGGCCACGCGGATGCGGGTGCGGCGGCGGGGCCAGCCGGGCAGGGCGGCCCGGGCGGCGGCGCGCGCGTCGCGCCCCTGGAGGAGCGCGACCGCTCCCGCCTCCGCGGCGCCGCTCGCGGCCTCGCGCGCCGCTCCCGCGCTGAGGAAGGCGAAGACGCCGAGGCCGACCGCCAGGAGGAGCGGGAGGAGGCCGATGACCTCGACCGTGGACTGGCCGGCGTCGCGTCTCATCGCTGCGGCGTGAAGCGGGCGGCGGCGGACGTCGTGCCGAGGCGCAGCCCGAACGAGGACGGCACGCGCACGGTGACCTTCACCCGGCCGTCCGCGGACGCGTGCAGGCGGAGGCCTCGCTCGAGCCGGGCCGGGAGGTGTGCCCGCGCCGCCCGGCCGGGCGACAGCCCGATCGCCTGGGCGCGCGCGGCCGCATGCGCGGCGGAGGACGCGCTCCACGCCGTGTGGGCGAACACCGCCGCCTGCCACAGCCCCGCGAGGAGGGCGACGACCAAGGGGAGGAGCGCGACAAGCTCGACCGCCGCCTGGCCGCCGGCCGCGAAGAATCGTGGGGCGCTGAGGGATCCTTTGGCCGGAGCGCGGCAGCGGGATCGTTCGGGAGCGAGGCGGAGGGGCATCGCGCCAGCCTCCGCCGGACGGCGCTACGAAACTAGACGCGAGTGTGCCGAAAGGCGCGCGGGACTCAGTACTCGGAGTACGTCTTCCACACGCGGTAGATCCCCCACCCCGCGACCGACAGGAGCGCGAACCACAGCAGCGCGCCCAACCCGCCGTTGTTCCACAGCCGGTTGGTGGCCAGCAGCGCCACGGTCGCCACCGTCACCGACCCGTACAGCATCGCCCGCTGGTTGTCGCCGAGCCCGAAGATCGTCGCCCGGTTCTCCATGTACAGCCGGTAGCCGAAGAACAGCAGCCCCGCCGTGAGGATGAGCGTCAGGACGTTGTAGATCGTCGACGAGCCGGTGCCGCCGCCCGGGACGAGCCACACCACCAGCGCCAGGGCGATGATGATGAGGATGTTGCGGATGTGCTTCGCGCGGTCAGGTCCCACGCGTCACACGATACGCGGCTCAGACAGCGATGGCGTCCGGCGCGGCGATGCGCTCGGAGGCCTCGGCGACCACCGCGCTGTCGCCCACCGGCTCGGGCAGCGGATCCAGCGACTCCGCCGCGAACCGGTAGCCGATCCCGAAGTGCGTGTGGATGTAGCGCCAGCGCGGCGACGCCTTCTCCAGCTTCTGGCGCAGCTTGCGCACGAACACGTCGACCGAGCGGTCGCCGTGGACCATCGCGTAGCCCCATACCCGCTGGTAGATCTCCTCGCGCGGCAGCACCTGGCCCGCGACGTCCGCCAACAGCTGGATCAGCTCGAACTCGCGGCGCGTGAGGTCGACCGAGCTGCCGGAGACGAAGGCCTGGAACTGGTTGGCGCGGATCTCGAGCTCACCGGCGCGCACCGGGCCGGCCTCGACCCGTGCCGCCTCGGCCCGCCGGCGGCGCCGCGCGACGGCCTCGGCGCGCGCGATCAGCTCCTCCGGGTGGCAGGGCTTGGTGATCCAGTCATCGGCGCCGAGCCGCAGCCCGCGCACGCGCTGCGACACCGAGGAGCGGCCGGTGCAGACGATCACGCCCAGGCTCGGCAGCCGCTCGCAGACCTTCTCGAGGTACGACCAGCCCGCGGGGCCGAGCACCGCGAGGTCGATCACCAGCACGTTCAGCCGCATCGAGACGAGCGCGTCGGTCGGCACCGGGCTGGCCAGCACGCGGTGCTGCCAGCCCGCGGCGTCGAGTCGGTTGGCGAGGACCTGCAGGAAGCCCGTGTCGGAATCGAGCACTCCGAGACGCACGGGGGACTGGCCGGTGGTGGAAGCCATCGTTCAACGGAGAATAGTCGGCCCGGGCGATGCGGTTACTTCGTGCAGGGGGCGCATAACACCCTGGTTACAACTAAGTAGGTCCTTCGCCGCAAACAGCGGCGATCTACTTGTCGGGATGTGAGGCGTCCGAGAACTCCCGGAACAGCCCCGTGACGACGAACGCGACCTGCTCGCCGATGTCCACCGCGTTGTCGCCGATCCGCTCCAGCGCGCGGGATACGAGCATCATCGTCATCGCCCACTCGCGCAGGTCGGCGTCCCCTCCGATCTCCACCGCGCGCCGGAAGCACTCGCGGTTGAGGCAGTTGACCTGCTCGTCCTGGCGCACGAGATCCTCGGCCAGGTCGACGTCGCGCAGCGAGAACGCCTGCTTGGCCTGCTCGACCTCGGAGCGCACGAGCCGGCCCATCTGCTCGATCTTCTCGAGCGTCTCGGCGTCCGTCGTCGGCTCGTGCCCCGACAGCGGGAGCATCTTGGCGATGTTCACGCACTGGTCGCCCATCCGCTCCGCGTGCTTGATCACGTGCAGGAGAGCGGCGACGGTGCGCAGGTCGGAGGCCACCGGCGCCTGCAGTGCGAGCAGCGAGAGGATGCCCTGGTGGACCTCGAGATAGCGCCCGTCGAGCCGGTCGTCGTCGAGGATCACGATCGCCGCGAGCTCGATGTCCTGGTGGTGCAGGGCCTCCATCGTGCGGTCGAGCGCACTGATCACGAGGTCGAGCGCGCCGAGGGCCTGGCCCTCGAGCGCCTGCAGCTCGTGCTGGAAGTGCTGGCGTGTGCCCGTCAACCGAACTTGCCCGTGACGTACTCCTCGGTCCGCGAGTCATGCGGCGAGGTGAAGATCCGCTCGGTCGGCCCGAACTCGATGAGCTCCCCGTTGAGCATGAACGCCGTCTCGTCTGCCACGCGCGCGGCCTGCTGCATGTTGTGGGTGACGATGACGATCGTGTAGCGGAGCTTGAGTTCCTCGATCAGCTCCTCGATCCGCAGCGTGGCGAGCGGGTCCAGGGCGGAGCACGGCTCGTCCATGAGGATCACCTCGGGCTCGACCGCGATCGTGCGCGCGATGCAGAGCCGCTGCTGCTGGCCGCCGGAGAGCCCGATGCCGGGCGCGCCGAGGCGGTCCTTCACCTCGTCCCACAGCCCCGCGCCGCGCAGCGACTTCTCGACCCGCTCGCGGATCTCGCCGCGCCGGCCGGTCAGCCGCAGGCCCGCAGCGACGTTGTCGAAGATCGACATCGTCGGGAACGGGTTCGGCTTCTGGAACACCATGCCGACCGAGCGGCGCACCGACACCACATCGATCGAGTCGTCGTAGAGGTCGAGCTCGTCGAGCGTGATCTTCCCCGTCGCGCGCGCCCCCGGGATCTCCTCGTGCATGCGGTTGATGCAGCGCACCAGCGTCGACTTGCCGCAGCCCGACGGGCCGATCATGGCGGTCACGCGATTGGCCTCGAAGTTCAGCGACACGCCCCGCACGGCATGCGTCTCGCCGTAGTAGGCGTGCACGTCGTCGAGGCCGACGCTGTGACCGCGAGCGGCCTCGCCCTCAGCCGGCGGCGCGGCCTTGTGCTCCACTTGGGGAGTCTGGAGAGACGGAACGACCTCTTCCTCCACGCGGGTCTCCTGGTTCATGGTGCGAGTCGGCTCCTTCGCTGGACGGTGCGGGCGACGAGCGTCAGCAGCAGGATCATCAGCACGAGCGTAAGGGCGGAGCCCCACGCGCGCTCGACGATGTTCGCCTGGGGCTGCCGGACGTCGTTGAAGATCTGGATCGGGAGCGAGTTCATCTGCTCGCCGAGGTTCCACGTCGTGGCGTTGACCGCGAACGCGGTGAACAGCAGCGGCGCCGTCTCGCCCGCGCCGCGCGCCACGGCGAGCAGGGAGCCGGTGAGGATGCCGGGCAGCGCCGTGGGCAGCACCACGTTGAGGATGACCCGCCAGCGCGGCGCGCCGAGCGCGAGCGCGGCCTCGCGCAGGCTGCCCGGCACGAGGTTGAGCACGACCTCGGCCGAGCGGGTGACCACCGGGAGCATCAGCAGCGCGAGCGCGATCGAGCCCTTCCAGCCGGCGAAGCTGCCGCCGAAGCCGCTGAGCACCAGCACGATGTAGATGAAGAGGCCGAAGACGATCGACGGCACGCCGGTCATGACGTCGATGAAGTAGCGGACGGTGTTGGCGAACACCGACTTCTTGCCGTACTCGACGAGGTAGAGCGCGACGCCGACGCCCAGCGGGATCGCGATCACGGTCGCGAGCAGGACGATCAGGATCGTGCCGATGATCGCGGACTTGATGCCACCGGGATCGCCGAGGAAGCGCCCCGTCGGGTCGGTCGTGAAGAAGCTCCAGCTGATCGCCCCGAGGCCCTTCTGCAGCAGGTAGTAGACGACGAGGAACAGCGGGACGAGCGCGATCAGCGTCGCCGTCAGCAGCACCCCGCGCCCGATCGAGTCGGTGCGCCTGCGACGCGCCGAGACGGGCGCGATGATCGGTCCGACGTGCGCGCTCATCCGGCCATTCCCTTCGGGACACCTGCGGACAGCTTGCGCTCGGAGCGCAAGACGAAGTAGCGGGCCAGTCCGTTGACCACGAGGGTCAGCACGAACAGGACGAGCCCGGCGGCGATCAGCGCCGCGCGGTGCAGCGGATCCGACGCCGCCTCGCCGAACTCATTGGCGACCACCGCGGCCAGGGTGTAGCCCTGGGAGAAGATGCTGTCGCCGATCACGGGCGCGTTGCCGATCACCAGTGTCGCCGCGATCGTCTCGCCGATCGCGCGGCCGAGGCCGAGCATGGCGGCGCCCGTGATGCCCGCCCGCGAGTACGGGAGCACCGCGATCCGCAGCATCTCCCAGCGGGTGGCGCCGAGCGCGAGCGCGGCCTCCTTGTGCTCGACCGGCACCGTGGAGATCACCTCGCGCGAGATCGCGGAGACGATCGGCAGGATCATGATCGCCAGGATCAACCCGGCGATGAAGTAGTTGGGCCCGGCCACCGTGCCGCCCACGAAGGGCAGGAACGCGAACGTGTCGCTGAACCACTGCTCGGCCGGCTTGAGCTTCGGGATCAGCACGAAGACGCCCCACAGGCCGTAGACGACCGACGGCACCGCGGCGAGCAGCTCGATCAGGATCGTCAGCGGGTTCCTGAGCCGGCCCGGGCACAGCTCGGTGACGTAGACCGCGGCCGCGACCGCGATCGGCACGCCGATGCCGAGCGCGATCACCGAGGTGATCAGGGTGCCGACGACGAGCGGCAGGGCCCCGAACTGGTTCTTGTTCGGCACCCACTGGTCGCTGAAGACGAAGTCGATGATGCCGACCTCGTTGAACAGCGGTCGCGACTCGCCGTAGAGGCGGATGAAGAAGAACGCGATCAGCGCGAGGACGCCCACCGCGATTGCGGTGAGCGTCCAGCGCAGGAATACGTCCGGCAGCCGGGCGGCCGACGGCCGCTCGCGGAACGAGCGGTCGTCTGTGGTTGCGGTTCCGGCTGCCATTTGGTCAGCTCGCTGCGATCTTCGCGCCGTTGCAGACCAGCCCGTCGACCTTCGCCTGGGCCTTGGTCTTGACCGCGGCGGGGAGCTCTGCGTACTGCAGCTCCTTCGCGACGCTCTGGCCTTCGCCGAGCGCGTAGTCGAGCCACTGCTTCACGCCCTGGGCCTTCTCCTTGGACAGGCCCGCCTTGCACATGTCCTGGTAGACGAGCAGGAACGTGCCCGAGGCGATCGGGTACGCCTGGTCGCCCGGTGCGTCGATGGCGCTGAAGCGCAGGTCCTCGGGGATCTTGAGGCCGTCGCCGGCCGCCGAGGTCGACTCGAGCGTCGGCGCGACGAAGTTGCCGGCCTTGTTCTTCAGGTCCGCGAACGTGAAGTTGTTCGCGAGCGCATAGGCCTGCTCGACATAGCCGACCGAGCCGTCGTTCTGCTTCACGCACGCCGCCACGCCGTCGTTGCCCTTGGCGCCGGTGCCCGTCGGCCACTTGACCGTCTTGTCGACGCCGGGACCGTTCTCCCACTCGGGGGAGTACGCGGCGAGGAACGTCGTGAACAGCTTCGTGGTGCCGGACTCGTCGGAACGGTGGCAGACCGTGATGTCGGCGTCCGGCAGCTTCACGCCGGAGTTCTCCTTGGCGATCGCCGGGTCGTTCCACTTCTTGATCTTGCCGAGGAAGATGTCGGCCGTCGTCGCGCCGTCGAGCTTGAGGCCCTTGTCGACGCCTTGGACGTTGTAGGAGACCGTGACGGCGCCGAACACGCTCGGAACGTGGACCGGCTCGCCCTTCTTCTTGGCCGCGGCCTGCTCCTCGTCGGTCATCGCCGAATCAGTGGCGCCGAAGTCGACGGTGCCGGCCGTGAACTGGGCGATGCCGCCGCCCGAGCCGATGCCCTGGTAGTTGACGGTCAGGCCCTTGTCCTTCAGCCGCGCGGCCCACTCCTGGTAGACGGGCAGCGGGAATGTGGCGCCGGCGCCGTTGATGCTGCCGCCGGACTTGGAGCTTGAGCCGCTGCCGCCGCTGGAGCTGTCGTCGCTCCCGCAGGCCGCAACGAGCACTGCCAGTGACGCCGCCAGCAAGGCGGCCGCCACGATTCGCTTGGTATTCATCGATCTCCCCATTCGTATCGGTTGCACTTCTGTCAGGGCCGGGTGGCCGTGGTGTGAAAAGAACGTGAAAGCGTCGGCTCCAGCCGGTAGCCGAAGCCGAAGTGCGTGTGGATGTACTGCCACCCGGGGAGCGCCTCGCCCAGCTTCACGCGGAGCTTGTGGACGTAGACGTCGACCGAGCGGTCGTCCGGCCTCAGGCTCCTGCCCCAGACCGTCTCGTAGAGCTCCGCGCGCGGAACGATGCGGCCCGCGCGTCGCGCCAGCGCCGCCAGGAGCGCGAGCTCCCGGAGCGACAGCGCGAGCATCGTCCCGCCCGCCCAGGCGCAGTGCTCGGCGGGGCGGATCTCCAGCTCCCCCACCGCCAGGACTTCTGCCTCTGCTTCCATGGCGGCGACTCTCGCGGCGCGCGGGCCAAATCCGGTTATCGCCCCGTGAACCGCCTGTGAAAAGACTGTGAAGGCACAGGAATCGGCGGTGCGCGGCGCTAGCGTGGCCTCACATGCGGCTGGTGCGGCCGAAGCCCGATCCCGTCCTCCTCGATCTGTTCACAGAGTCGGGGCACAACGTGCAGCGCACGGCGACCCTGCTGCGCGATCTGTTCGCGGACTACCCGGACTCCAACGGCGTCGGCCAGGAGATCGTCGAGTGCGAGCACGAGGGCGACCGCATCGCCCACGAGATCCTCCTCCGCGCCCAGCACCAGAACACGAAGCGCTCGGTGCCCGAGCCGGCCGACGTGCATGCGCTCACCGGCGCGCTGGACGACATCGTCGACTTCTCCGAGGAGGCCGCCGACCAGCTCGGCCGCTACGGCGTCGAGGCGTCGATGGAGGCCGCTCAGCAGATCGCCGACGTGCTCGTCAGCTGCACGGACGAGATCGTCGAGGCGCTGCGCGAGCTGTCCGAGGGCATCGACGCCGCCGTCCACCGGGTCGAGATACACCGGCTCGAGAACGAGGCCGACCGGATCGTCCGCGAGGCGGTGGCGGCGCTGTTCGCCAACGGGATCGACCCGATGGTCGTCATCCGCTGGAAGGACATCTTCGAGTCGCTGGAGGCCGCCGTCGACGCGTGTGAGACGGCGGCCAACGTGCTCGAGGGCATCGCCATCAAGGCGCGGTAGCCGGTTCTTTACATCCGGATCGCGCGCGGAAGCGATCCTTCCGCTCGCGAGGTCCCTCCTCTCCTCACGCGGCGGCCGTGGTGCTCCCCGCCCGCGGCCGTCGCGTGGCCTCGCCCTCGAGGGCGAGCCGCCAGCCCTCCGCCAGGCGGCCGAGCGCGGCCTCCCAGGTGCGCTCCTCGACCGCCCGCAGGCCACCGCCGGTGAGCCGCCGGCGCGCCGAGGGGGAGCCGGCCAGGCCGGCGAGCGTGAGCCCGAGCACCGCGGCGTCCGGCGGGCACAGCAGCCCGCTGCGGCCGTGGCGGACGAGCTCCGCGGGGCCGCCCGCGGCGACCGCGACGACCGGCAAGCCGGACGCCTGGGCCTCGAGCAGCACCTGGCCGTAGGTGTCGGTCTGCGAGCAGAACAGGAACAGGTCGGCGGACGCGTAAGCGGTCGCAAGCGCGTCGCCCTCGAGCCAGCCGAGGAACGTGACGCGGTCGCCCAGGCGCTCGCGCAGCGCCGCCTCCTCGGGCCCGCCGCCCGCGATCACGAGGTGCAGGGCCGGCCGCTGGCGCTGGCCCTCCAGGAACGCGTCGGCGAGCAGCTCGACGCCCTTCTCGCGCGTCAGGCGCCCCGAGTAGAGGACGTTGATGCGGCCGCTGCCGTAGAGCTCCGGGTCGCGGCGCGCGGGCGAGAAGCGCGAGACGTCGACGCCGCGGTCCCAGCGCGCGATCCGCTCGGGCGGGATGCCGAGCCCGGCGAGCCCGTCGTCGACGCTGCCGGAGGGCGACAGCACCACGTCACAGCTGCCGTAGAACGCCGCCAGCGCGAGCTGGGTGCGCAGCTCGAGCGCCTCGTCGCCGGAGCGCGCCCGCGCGTAGGCGGCGAGCTCCGTGTGGTATGAGCCCACCGTCGGCAGCCCGAGCAGCCGCCCGGTGAGCGCGGCGGCGATGCCGGCCGGGCCGGGCGAGCACAGGTGGATGAGGTCGTAACGGCCGTCGGAGAGCGCCTCGACGACGCCCGGCAGGCCGGGCACGCCGACCGTGACGTCGCCGGCGTACGGCACCGCCGCCTCGGTCACCGAGGGGAGCCGCCGGTCGACGTGGCCGTCGGTGCCGATGACGTCCACTTCGAAGCCCGGAACGCCGCGCTCCCGCAGCTCCTCGAGCGTGCGGGTGACCCCGTGGGTGGCGCCGATGCCGTCGGCCACGAGCGCGACGCGCGGCGGGTCGTCGGCGGAGCCGGCGAGCTTGCGCTTCTCCTGACCGAGGAAGGCCGTCGCGGGCGCGTACGGCACCGCGGGGATGCACGCCTCGAAGACCTCCGTGGCGGCCGCGCCCCAGTCGCCGCCGGCGCCCTCCGACGCGATCGCCAGCACCCGGCCGACCGCCGCCTGCAGCTTGCGCTCGTGGAAGTGGCGGGCGCGGCGGAACAGCTGGGTGTGGCTGAAGTCGTCGGCCTGCATCAGCTCCAGCAGCTCGCGCGGCGGCAGGTCGAGGTCGATCGCCGCCAGCCACGCGCGCAGCAGCGCGCGGCAGTCGTCGGGGCCGATGTCGGCGGCGAGCGCGCCGCCGCGGGCGTCGCCCTCCGACATGACCCGCTCGATCATCCGCAGGACGACCGCGGGGTCGGGCGGCGCGCCCTCGCTGCGGCCGTAGGTGCGCAGGGCGATCGCCATCGCGGCGTGCGCCCACTTGGCCGCCGAGCCCTCCTTGCCGTGGGCGTCGACCCGGCCGGCGCGCAGGTGGTCGAGGAACTCGCCCGGCGTGCTCGCCGCGGGCGCCTCGGTCCAGGTGCGGCCGATGTCGACCCCGGCGTGGTCGTCGGAGCCGCCGACGCCGGTCCCGCCGTGGGTGTCGACGTAGACGGCGGCGGGCGCGTTGAGCTCGGGCGCGCGGGCGCCATTGCGGACCTCCCAGACGCCGAACAGCTCGGCGAGGCGCCGCCGGTGCCGCGCTGTGAGCGGCGCCTCCACCGCGTAGAAGGGGTGCGCGAGCGCGCTGGCGATCTCCTGCTCGCGCAGGTACTCGGCAACCTGCTCGACGTCGCCGGCGTGCGCCTGCAGCCACTCGTGGTCGCCGGGCGTGATCCCGAGGCAGAGGATGTGCACCGCCTGCGGCTCGCCGGCGAAGCGCGCGGTCAGCTCCTCGGAGACGAACACGTCGGGGCGGTCGGCGATCTCCAGCGCGCCGTCGATCGTGTCGTGGTCGGTGATCGTCACGAAGTCCATCCCGCGGCGCTTGGCCAGCGCGTAGACCTCCTCGGGAGGCGTGGCGCACTCCGGCAGGCCCAGCGCGCGCTGGACGCCGAGCTTGGAGACCGCCGAGGCGGTCGAATGGCAGTGCAGGTCGGCCCGGGTGGCCGTCTTCGTCTCGCTCTTTGTCGTCATACGCACGATCTTCCCCGCAAACTGCGAGATCGGGTGACGGTTCGGTGAACGGCCGACGCTACGGAACGATGCGTTCCGGTCCAGCGCTTGCCACTGCCTCCCACTGCTCGTAGAGATCTTTCAGCCGGCGCTTGGCGGCGTCGTGGCGGCGGGTGGACTTCGCGGTGCGGTCGGGCGAGCTCCAGGCGGCCGGGTCGGCGAGCTCCTCCTCGAGCGCCTTGAGCCCGGCCTCGGCCTCCTCGATCTCGCGCTCGAGCCGCTCGGCCTGGCGGCGCTGGTTCTTCGACGGGCCGGAGGAGGCGCGCGCCGCCGGCGCGGCTGCCGGCTTCGGCTTGGCGCGCTTGGCCGTGCGCTCGTCCTGCACCCGCTCCTCGCGCACTCGCAGGTACTCGGCCCAGCCGCCGACGTAGGAGCGCAGCGCCTTGTCCTCGACCGCGACCGTGCGCGAGCCGACGGCGTCGAGCAGCGCGCGGTCGTGGGAAATCAGCAGCACCGCGCCCTGGAAGCTCTGGAGCGCGGCCTCGAGCGCCTCGCGTGACTCGAGGTCCAGGTGGTTGGTCGGCTCGTCGAGGATCAGGACGTTGGCGCCCGAGTGCACGAGGATCGCCAGCGACAGCCGCCGGCGCTCGCCGCCGCTCAACCCCTCGACCGGCTTCTCGGCCGCCTCGCCGGAGAACATGAACTGGCCGAGCAGCGCGCGTGCCTTCGGCGGGGTGAGCTTGGTGGCGCGCTGGGCGGCCTCGAGCACGGTCGCCGTCGAGTCGAGCTCCTCGGCGTGCTGGGAGAGCACGCCCAGCTTGACGTTGTGGCCGCGGCGCAGCTTGCCGGCGTCGAGCTCGCGCGCACCGACCAGCGCCGAGATCAGCGTCGTCTTGCCCGACCCGTTGGGGCCGATCAGCGACACGTGCTCGCCGCGCTCCAGCCACAGCTCGGCGTCGTGCAGCAGCTCGCGCTCGCCGATCCGGAGCTCCGCGTCCTCCATCTCGAACACGACCCGGCCGGAGCGCTCGGGCGGCTTGAACGCGAAGCCGAGCGCCTTGCCGTCGCGCGGGTCGCGGGTGACGCGCTCCATCTTGTCGAGCTTCTTGGCCCGCGACTGCGCCTGGCGCGCGCGGGTGCCGGCGCGGAAGCGCGTCACGAAGCGCTCGAGCCGCTCGATCTCCTCCTGCTGGCGCTCGATCGCCCGGCCGAGGGCGAGCTCGCGCGCCGCCTTCTCCTTGCGCCAGGCGTGCCAGGTGCCCTTGAAGAACTTCGCGCGGCCCGCCTCGAGCTCGAGCACTGACGTGCCGACCGCCTCCAGGAACCAGCGGTCGTGGGCGACGAGCACGACGGCCGCGTCGAGCGTCTGCAGGTGCGTTTCGAGCCACTCGAGCGACTCGATGTCGAGGTGGTTGGTCGGCTCGTCGAGCAGCAGCAGGTCGGGGTCGCCGGCCAGCGCGCGCGCCAGCGAGGCGCGCGTCAGCTCGCCGCCGGAGAAGGTGGCGAGCGAGCGGTCGAGGTCGCCGTCGCGGAAGCCGAGGCCGTGCAGCGTCGCGTTGATGCCCTCGCGCCAGCCGTAGCCGCCGGCGTGCTCGAGCCGCGCCTGGGCAGCCGCGTAGGCGTCGAGCGTGGCGGAGTCGGTGGCCCCCTCGGCCATCGCGACCTCGAGCTCGGCGAGGCGCTCCTCGATCGCGAGCAGCTCCTTGGCGCCGGAGAGCACGTAGTCGCGCAGCGAGAGCGCGCGCTCGCGGGGCGGGCGCTGGTCGTGCAGCGCGACGCGCGTGCCCTTGGCGAACGAGAGCTCGCCGCCGTCGATCGACGTCTCCCCCGCCAGCATCCGCAGCAGCGTCGTCTTGCCCGAGCCGTTGCGGCCGGACAGCGTCATCCGCTCCCGGCGCTCGAGCCGGAACGAGACGCCGCGGAGGAGCGGCTCCCCCACCATGTCCTTGGCGAGATCGGAGGCGATGACGACGGCCATGCGATCAGGGTACGGCGGCCTATAGACTTGGCCGAGATGCGCCGCGCCCTCCACACGCTGCTGCTGACCGCTTTCCTGCTCGCGTTGAGCGCCCCAATGGCGCTGGCGCACGACGGAGGCGAGGGCCTCTACGGCGAGACGAACGACAAGGTCGTCACCAACGCGGGCTTCATCATCATCGCCGCGTTCCCGTTCATGATCTTCGTCTTCAGCATGATCATGTGGGTGCTGGACAAGCGGAAGGACCGCCGCAAGAAGGCCGCCAAGGCGCGCACCGCTCGCGCGGACGCGCGTGGCGGCTGGTAGCCGGCCGATCCGGTACGAGCGCTCCGGCGCCGCCGCCCTCCTCACGATCGACCGGCCGGAGCGGCGCAACGCCATCGACGGGGCCACAGCGCAGGCGCTGCACGACGGCTTCCGCGCGTTCGTGGACGACGACGGCGCTCGCGCGCTGATCGTCACGGGCGCGGGCGACGAGGCGTTCTGCGCCGGCGCCGACCTCAAGGCGCTCGAGACGCTCGAGGGCGACGCCCCCGGCGGCCCGCTCGGCTTCACCCGCCTCTCCTCGCCGAAGCCGACGATCGCCGCCGTCTCCGGCTGGTGCCTGGCCGGCGGCTTCGAGCTCGCGCTGTGGTGCGACCTGCGGGTCGCCGCGCCGAGCGCCCGCTTCGGCTTCACCGAGCGGCGCTTCGGCGTGCCGCTGATCGACGGCGGCACCCAGCGGCTGCCGCGCATCGTCGGCAGCGGCCGCGCGCTCGACCTCGTGATCTCCGGCCGGGTGATCGACGTCGAGGAGGCCGAGCGCTTCGGGCTGGTCACCGAGATCGCGGAGCGGCCCGTCGAGCGCGCGCTGGCGATGGCCGAGGCGATCGCCGCCTTCCCGCAGGACACCATGCTCTCCGACCGCCGGGCGGTGCTGGAGGGCGCCGGGCTGCCGCTCGTCCAGGGCCTCGCGCTCGAGGCGCAGCTCGGCCGCGGCCGCCTCGAGACCGGGCTCGCGGGAGCCCGGCGGTTCGCCGCCGGCGAGGGCCGCGGCGGAGCAGGCACCGGGATCTAGCGCAACTTCCCCCTTTTCGCGGGTATCCGGGTCCCGTGACTCGCAGACTGACCCTCCTCACCGTGCTCGCCTTCGCCGCCCTCGCGGCGCCCGCCAGCGCCGGCCAGTACGCGGTCTACGCGTGCGGCTCCTACGGCAACCACTCCTGGACCGCCGCAGGCGCGGCCGGCATCTCCGCAGACACGGCCTGCCAGGGCAGCGACCCGATGGGCCTGCGGGTCGGCTCCGGCGTGCGCGTGGCGGACGGCGCGACCGCGACCGAGACGTTCACCGCGCCGTCCGGGATGACGATCGCCGACTTCACGCTCACGCGCCAGCTGACCTACCGCAACGGCGCGCCCGCCAGCGGCACGCGCCGGCTGTACGCGATCTACAAGCTCGGTGGCACGGTCTTCGCCGGCGCCGGGCACTACCAGCTCGCGACCCGCGATCGCCTGCACGCCCAGAGCAGCTGGTACGGCTATCCGGAGAACAACGTCGTGGTTCCGCGCAGCACGGTCTCGCGCGCGAGCTTCCCGGCGCTCGCCGGCTACACCGGCAACGCGACGTCGCTGCAGATCGTGGTCGGCTGCTTCAACGGCTCGAAGAACACCGCCTGCACCACCGCCGGCGGCGGCGCGATCGGGAACCTGATCTCGGGCGCGCGCGTGGTGCTCAACGACCCGACGAAGCCGGCCGCCTCCGTCGAGGCCTCCGGGCTGCTCGCCGGCGGACGCCGCAACGGCTCCGACGCCGTCACGCTCGACGCCGGCGACAACGGCGGCATCCGCCGGGTCGAGATCCTCGACCTCAGCGGGGGCGGCATCGTCGGCGGCGAGGACTATGGCGCGGGCGCGCGCACGCGCACAGGGGCGACCTGCTCGCCGCGCATCAAGAAGGCCTGCCCGAACCTCAGCAACGAGACCATCCGCCCGACCAAGCTGGCCGCCGGCCGGCGGACGCTGAAGGTCCGCGTCACCGACGCCGCCGGCAACATCACCGAGACGGGCCCGTACGTGGTCGACGTCGTCACGCCGTCGGACCGCGGCCCGCTCAACGGCAGCGGCGCCACCGACGGCGGCACCCTGACCGCGCGCTTCAGCGGCAAGCGCAAGCGCCACAAGACCGTCGGCTACCGCAAGCGGGTGCGGGTCAGCGGCCGGCTGCTCAACTCCGCGGGCAAGCCGATCTCGGGCGCGCTGCTCAAGGTCCTCACGCGCGACCGCCGCTCCGGCGCGCACTTCGTCCAGCGCTGGGCGACGACCACGAAGTCCGATGGCAGCTACAAGCTCAAGGTCCGCGCAGGCGCCTCGCGCCTCGTACAGGTGGCCTGGGCATCGCACACCCGCGACCCCAGCCCGCAGGAGAGCGCCTACCTCACCCTCAACGCCCGCGCCTCATCGTCGCTGCGCGCGACGCCCCGGGCGGTCCGGGTCGGCCAGACGCTGCGGCTGCGCGGCAAGGTGCGCGGCGCGGTCCCACGCCGCGGCGTGCCGGTGATCTTCCAGGGCCGAAGCGGGGGCGGGCGCTTCGAGACGTTCGCCGACGGCCGCGCGAACGGCAAGGGACGCTTCACCGTTCGCTACCGCTTCCGCTCCGCCGCATCGCACGGGCGGACCTTCACGTTCCGCGTGAAGCTGCGCGGCGACGCGCGCTTCCCCTACGCCCTCGGCTACTCCAAACGAGTGCGGGTCCGAGTGCGCTGAAGTCCAGATAGGGTCCCGGTATGAGCTACTTCGTCACCGGGGCCACCGGCTTCATCGGCCGGCATCTCGTCGAGCGCCTCCTCGACCGCGAGGGGGACATCTTCGTGCTCGTGCGCGAGGGCTCCGAGGACAAGCTGGAGCGGCTCCGCGCCGCCGCGGGCGACCGGGCCGACCGGATCAAGCCCGTCAAGGGCGACATCTCCGAGCCGTCGCTGGGCCTCTCGGACGAGGACAAGAAGGCGCTCGAGGGCGTCGAGCACTTCTTCCACCTCGCGGCGATCTACGACATGACCGCCTCGGACGAGGAGCGCAACCGCCGCCTCAACGTGCTCGGCACCCAGAACGCGGTCGACCTCGCGAACGAGCTCGGGGCCAAGCACCTGCACTACGCGTCCTCGATCGCGGTCGCGGGCGAGCACGACGACATCTTCACCGAGGACGACTTCGACGTCGGCCAGAAGCTCACGCACCCGTACCACCAGACCAAGTTCGAGGCCGAGAAGCTTGTCCGCCAGCAGGCCAAGGTGCCGTGGCGCGTCTACCGCCCCGCGATCGTGGTGGGCGACTCGCGCACCGGCGAGATGGACAAGATCGACGGGCCCTACTACTTCTTCAAGGCGATCCAGAAGGTCCGCCACGCGCTGCCGGAATGGTTCCCGCTCGTCGGGCTCGAGGTCGGCCGGACCAACATCGTCCCGGTCGACTACGTCGCCGCCGCGATGGACCACATCGCCCACCTCGACGGGGTCGACGGCCAGGCCTTCCACCTCGTCAACCCGAGGATGCAGAAGGTCGGCGACGTCATGAACACGTTCGCCGGCGCCGGCCACGCGCCGCACATGGTCGTGCGGGTCGACAAGCGGATGACGGACATGCTCCCGAAGGGCGTCCTGTCGTACGCGATGAAGCTCCCGGCGCTCAAGGACATCCGGAGCTCGGTGCTGGCCGACATGGGCGTCCCGGACGAGGTGCTCGACTACGTCGCGCTGAAGCCCAAGTTCGACGCGCGCGACACCAAGCGCGCGCTCGAGGGCTCGGGCATCGAGATCCCGCCGCTCGAGAGCTACGCCGAGAAGCTGTGGGACTACTGGGAGCGCAACCTCGACCCCGACCTGTTCAAGGACCGCTCGTTCGAGGGCGCCGTCAACGGCAAGGCGGTGATCATCACGGGCGCCTCGAGCGGCATCGGCCTCGCCGCCGCGCACAAGATCGCCGCCGCGGGCGGCATCCCGCTGCTGGTCGCGCGCTCGGAGGACAAGCTGCTCGCGGCCAAGGCGGAGATCGAGCGCAACGGCGGCACCGCCTACGCCTACACGGCCGACCTCTCCGACTACGACTCGATCGACGCGCTGGCCGAGAAGGTCTTCGCCGAGCACGCCTCGATCGACATCCTCGTCAACAACGCCGGGCGCTCGATCCGGCGCTCGGTGGAGGCGTCCTACGACCGCTTCCACGACTACGAGCGGACGGTCAAGCTCAACTACCTCGGCACGATCAAGCTGATCCTCGGCGTGCTCCCGCACATGCGCGAGAAGAAGGCCGGCCACATCGTCAACGTCTCCTCGATCGGCGTGCAGACGAACCCGCCGCGCTTCTCGGCCTACGTGGCCTCGAAGGCGGCGCTGGATGCGTTCACGCGCGTGGTCTCGAGCGAGACGATCGGCGACAACGTCACCTTCACGACGATCCACATGCCGCTGGTGCGGACGCCGATGATCGCCCCGACGAAGATCTACGACTCGTTCCCGACGATCTCGCCCGACGAGGCCGCCGACCTGATCTGCGAGGCCATCCGCGCCAAGCCCAAGCAGATCAACACGCGGCTCGGTACCTTCGGCGAGGTGCTCTACGCACTGGCTCCGAAGGCGGTCGACCAGATCCTTCACATGGCTTACAAGGTGTTCCCGGAATCGACCAAGAAGAAGGAGGGCGAGGAGGACGGCCCCGGCGACCGCCCGAGTGGCGAGGCGATGGCCCTCGCGCATCTCATGAAGGGCGTGCACTGGTAGGGAATAGAGAGGGCGGATCGGGCGTCTGCTTTCTTGATGATCGTGATTGATCAGCCTCACGACCTGTCGGCTGACGACGAGGCGGCGCTCGTCGCGTACGTCGACGGCCGTCTCGACCCCGAGGAGCGCTCCTCGGTCGAGACCCGCGCCGCCGCCGATCCCAGCTTCGCGGCGGCGCTCGCGCTGCAGCAGGAGGGCCGCGACGCGATCGCGACCGCGGCCGAGAGCACCGGCGCCCCGCTCGCGCTGCGATCGCGGGTGGAAGGACTTGCGGCAAAGGGTCGCCGCCACGGGGACCGCCGGCCGTCCGCACGCACCCGGCTCGGGGGGATCCGGTGGCCGGGTGCGGGGCTGGTGGCCGGCGCGGTCGCCGCGGTGATCGCCGCGCTCGTGGTACTCGGTGGCGGCGCCCCCGGCGTCGAGGACGTCGCGGCCGCCGCCGTGCGCGCGCCGACCGCCAAAGTCGGCGCGGTCCCGGCGACCTCCCCGCTCCTGAAGGAGAGGGTCGAGAACGTCATCTTCCCCAACTACTTCGCGAAGTTCGGGTGGAAGGCGGTCGGCACCCGCACGGACGAGATCGGAGGGCGCGACACGCGCACGGTCTTCTACGAGAAGGACGGCAAGCGGATCGCCTACACGATCGTCGCCGGTGACCCGCTCAAGTGGCCGGACGAGGCGAGCAAGACGGACGTCGAGGGCACCGTGGTGCGGGCGCTCGAGTACGAAGGCCGGGACGTGGTGACCTGGAAGCGCGGCGGCCACACCTGCGTCCTCTCCTCCAAGGACGTCCCGCGCGCGGAGCTGCTCGCGCTGGCGGGCTGGAAGGCGAAGGGCGCCGTCAAGTTCTAACGAAGCAGGCGGCCTTCCATGCCGCCCGCGACCGTGACGACCTCGCCGGTGATGTGCCCGGCCGCGCGGTCGGAGAGCAGGAACGCGACCGCGCGCGCGATGTCCTCCGTGCGTGCCACCTTGCGCAGCGGCATCGTGGCGGTGACGTGATCGACGAGCTCGTCGGTCAGCGACGACTCGGTCATCGGCGAGACGGTCCACCCGGGCGCGACGACATTGACGCGCCCGGGCGCCATCTCGTTCTTGAGCGACAGCAGCAGGCCCTGGCCGATCGCCGCCTTGGCGGCCGCGTAGTCGGCGTGGCCGGCCTCGCCGAAGCGGCCGGCGGTCGAGCCGATGAGAACGAGCGCGCTCCCGCTCTGGCGTGTGAAGCCTCGGCAGGTCAGGAACGTGGCGGTCAGGTTGCCGTCGAGCGTGGCCCGCCAGCGCTCCAGCGGCAGCTCGGCCACCGGGACGTCCTCGCTCGGCCACACGCCGGCGTTGGCGACGCAGAGGTCGAGCGGGCCGGCGGCGGCGAACAGCGCCTCCACCTGCGCCTCGTCGCGCAGGTCGGCCCCGAGCGCCAGCCCGCCGAGCGCCTCGGCCGCCTCGCGGTTGCGGTGGTAGTGGGCGACGACCTCGACGCCCTCCGCCGCCAGCTCGCGCGCGACCGCCTGGCCGATGCCGCCCGACGCGCCCGTGACGAGCGCCCGCTTGCCCGCGAGGCCGAGGTCCATCAGTCGCCGACGACCTGAGCGACGCGATTGCGCCCGCGATAGAGGCGGCTCATGATCGTGCCCACCGGCACCTCGAGTGTGTCGGCGGCCTCCTGGTAGCTGAGGCCGGCGACGTCGACCGCGGCGAGCGCGTCGCGCTGGTCCTCCGGCAGCGCCGCGATCGCGCTGAACACCTCGCGGGCCGCCAGCTGCGTCGTCGGCGAGGCCGACGCGGAGGCCGCCAGGCGATCCTCGGAGTCCTCGAGCGGCGCCGTGCGCGGCCGCCGGTCGCGCTTGCGCAGCGAGGACACGTAGGTGTTGCGCAGCACGGCGAGCAGGTACGGCAGCGTGTCTTCTTTGCGACCGATCGTCCGGCGCTTGGCCAGCACGCGCGTGTAGGTCTCCTGCACGAGGTCCTCGGCGTCCTCGCGCGAGCCGCACAGCGCCCAGGCCGCGCGGTACAGCCGATCGAGGTGGTCGCCGAGGGCTTCCGGCTCGAGGTCTGGGGTCACGTCGCTGGGACCCTCTCAGAAACAGCTCAGGAATAACCACCAGCCACGGGCGTCGATAGCGGCATGACACGCACACACCGCACCCTCGGCGTGCGCCGTACGGCCGCCCTCGTGGCAGCCACGGCGGCCGCCGCGCTCGCCATCCCCGCCGCGGCCAACGCCGCCGTCACGGGCACCGTCGACGCCGGCAACGGCACGCTCGTCGGCGATGCCGCCAACGACACGATCCTGATCGGGAAGGACGGCGGCCTGCTGACCCACAACGCGATCGCCGGGCTCGAGTCCGCGACCGACTTCGACTCCGACCCCGGCGTGCAGACGCTGCCCGATACAGCCACGCTGACGATCGACGGTGGCGGCGGCGACGACATCATCGTCGGCGGCCCCAACCTCGACACGATCAAGGGCGGCGAGGGCGACGACCGCCTCGCCGGCGGCCCCAACTCGACCGGCATCGAGTCGATCGAGGGCGGCGCCGGCAACGACGTGATGATCTGGAACAACGGCGACGGCGACGACAGCGACGTCGGCGGCGCGGGCATCGACGAGACCCAGTTCAACAACGGCACCGCGGACGACGTCATGGACGTGGCCCCGGTCGGCGGCGGCGCGCATCATTTCCACCGCGTCGGCGCCGGCATCGACATCGACATGTCCGCCGACACCGAGCGCCTGAACATCAACGCGTTCTCGGGCAACGACTCGCTCGTCAGCGCCCCCGGCACCACGGTCGCGACGACCGTCGACGCGGGCCCCGGCAACGACACCATCACCACCGGTGACGGCACCGACACGATCAACGGCGGCACGGGCGTGGACACGCTCAGCGGCGGCGCCGGTGCCGACCGCATCGCGGGCAACCAGGGCAACGACACCGACAACGGAGGCGCCGGCGACGACACGCTGGTGTGGAACAACGGCGACGCCACCGACGACCTCAACGGCGACGACGGCCTCGACCGCATCGAGACCAACATGAGCGGGCAGGGCGACGCGATGACGCTCAAGCCCGCGGGCGCCAAGGTCCGCTTCGACCGCACGAACCTGGTTCCGTTCGGCCTCAACATCGCCTCGTCCGAGGTGTTCGAGCTCAACGGGCTCGGCGGCGATGACACGCTGGCCACCTCCCCTGGCCTCGGCGCCCTGATCTCGGTGGTGGCCGACGGCGGCTCCGGCAACGACGCGTTCACCGGCGGCGACGAGTCCGACACGTACTTCGGCGGCCTCGGCGACGACTGGCTCGACCCGGGGGCCGGCATCGGCGACGCCGTCGACGGCCAGGCCGGCAACGACACGCTGAAGGTGCGCGACGGCTTCGCCGACCTCGCCCGCGGCGGCGAGGGGACCGACAACGCGACGGCCGACCGCGAGGACGTGCTCGTCGACGTCGAGACCGCCGACGTCCCGCCGGCGCCCCCGGCGGCCGACACCACGGGCACGGCGGCGCGCGTGACGACCAAGCGCGTCACCTCGAAGCTCAAGCGCGGCGTCTACACCGCGAAGGTCCGCGTGAGCTGCCCGGCCTCCGAGCCCGGCGGCTGCACGGGCACCCTCGTGCTGCAGACCGCCCGCACGGTGTCGCTCGGCGGGACGCGCTTCCACGCCATCGTGGCGAGCAAGCGCTTCACGCTGAAGAGCGGGCAGGCCCAGACCCTCAAGGTCAAGCTGCCCAAGGGCGCCCGCGCGCTCAGCCGCCGCGGCACGCTCAGGCTCAACGCGATCACCACGAACCGCGACGCGGCGGGCAACCTCGCCCAGCGCTCCTCGCGGCTCGCGATCAAGCTGGTCCGCTAGCCGGCTCAGGGGCACGCGCCGCGTGCCCCTGCATCAGCTCGCGCTGCACGCTGCGGGGCTCCGGGCCCTGCGGCGTGCGGCGCGTCCAGCTGCCGTCCTCGCCCAGCTCCCACGAGTTGGTGTCGTCGGCGAAGCAGCGCTCGAGCGTGTCGAGGAGGTCGCCGCGCAGGTCGCGGTCGCGCACCGGGGCGAGCAGCTCCACCCGCGTGTCGAGGTTGCGCGGCATCAGGTCCGCCGAGCCGATGTAGACCTGCCGGGCCTTGTCGCGCTCGAAGGCGTAGATCCGCGAGTGCTCGAGGAAGCGCCCGACGATCGAGACCACGCGGATGTTCTCCGACACGCCCGGGACGCCCGGCCGCAGGCAGCAGATGCCGCGGATGTTGAGGTCGACCGGCACGCCGGCCTGCGAGGCGGCGTAGAGCGCGCGGATGCAGCGGCGGTCGACCAGCGAGTTCATCTTCAGCGCGATGCGGGCGTGCTTGCCCTCCTTCTTCGCCTCGATCGTGCGCTCGATCTCGGCGAGGATCCCGTCGCGCAGGTGCGCGGGCGCGACCAGCACCTGGCGATAGCGGCGCGGGCGCGCGAAGCCGGTGAGGAAGTTGAACATGTCGGCGACGTCGGCGCCGATGCGGTCGTCGCAGGTCAGCAGCCCGAAGTCCGTGTACAGGCGCGCCGTCTTCGGGTGGTAGTTGCCGGTGCCGACGTGCACGTAGTTGCGGACGCCGTCGCCCTCGCGGCGGACGATCAGGATGCACTTGGCGTGCGTCTTGAGCGACGGCAGGCCGTAGACGACGTGGACGCCGGCCTCCTCCATCGCCCTCGCCCACGTGATGTTGGCGCGCTCGTCGAAGCGGGCCTTGAGCTCCACCAGGCAGACCGCCTGCTTGCCGCGCTCGGCGGCGCGGATCAGCGCAGGGACGAGCGGCGAGTCGTCGCTCGTGCGGTACACGGTCTGCTTGATCGCGAGCACGTCGGGGTCGTTGACGGCCTCCTCGACGAGCCGCTCGACCGAGCTCGAGAACGAGTCGTAGGGGTGGTGCAGGAGGATGTCGCCCTCGCGCATCGCCGCCATCACGTCCGGCTCCTCGGATTCGCGCGCCAGCAGCGCCGGCTGCGTGAGCGGCGTCCACGGCGGGTCGCGCAGCTCCTTGAAGCCCTGGATCTTCCCGATCTCCATCAGGTCGTTGAGGTCGAGCAGCCCGTCGATCGCGACCACGTCGTCGTGCTCGGCCTCGAGCGCGCGCTCGAGCTGCTCGCGCATCTCCCGGCTCATGCTCGACTGGACCTCGACGCGCACGACCTCGCCGAAGCGCCGGCGGCGCAGCTCGTCCTCGACCGCCTGCAGCAGGTCGTCGGCCTCGTCGGAGACCGTGAAGTCGGCGTCGCGGGTGACGCGGAAGACCGCGGTGTCGACGATCTCCATGCCCGGGAAGAGCTGGTCGAGGTGCTTCTCGATCAGCTCCTCGAGCGGCACGAACGTGCGCCCGTCGGCGAGCGCCACGAAGCGCGGGAGCATCTCGGTCGGGACCTTGACGCGCGCGAACACCTGCGAGTGGCTGACCGGGTCGTGGACGACGACGCCGAGCGAGAGCGAGAGGTTCGAGATGTAGGGGAACGGCCGCCCGAGCCCGACCGCGAGCGGCGTCAGGACCGGGAAGATCTGGCGCCGGAACTGCTCGTCGAGGCGCTCGCGCTCCCCGGCGGAGATGTCGTCGAGGTGGACGATGCTGATGCCGTTCTCAGCCAGGGCGGGACGGAGGTCGTCCTCCAGCACGTGTGCCATCCGCTCCATGTGCTCCGCGACCTTGGTGCGGATCGCTGCGAGCGTCTCGCTCGGCGTACGGCCGTCCTGCAGCGGCGTGGCGATGCCGGCATCGACCTGGTCGTGCAGGCCGGCGACCCTCACCATGAAGAACTCGTCGAGGTTGTTGGCCGTAATGGCGACGAACTTCAGCCGCTCCAGGAGCGGGATGTTCTGGTCCTCGGCGAGCTCGAGCACGCGCTGGTTGAACTCGAGCCAGGACAGCTCGCGGTTGAAGTAGAGGCCGGGATCGTCGAGATCGATCTCGCCGGCCGGGGCGACCTTGGGCTCTTCGAGGGCACTCACGAGCGGTCGATGCTACTCCCGGCCAGCTCGAAGATCACACCTTCTCGTAAACCGCCGCGCCCGATCTTCAACGGTCGGCCGAACGCGGCGGCTGCCGCGTCGAGCACCGTCAGCCCCGCAGGCATGAGCAGCACCCGTTCCCGGTCGATCGAGAAGCGCTGCGCCACGGCGTCCGCCGGCTCGGCGGCCAGGACCTGCATGGCGCGTTGCAGCGAGTCGCCGTCGAGCGTGGCGCCGACCAGGCGGCGCAGCGAGGCGGCGCTGCCGCCCACCGCCACGGCGGCGTCGACCGGCGGGAGGTAGAGGCCCTCGAACACCCCGTGTGCGTACTCGCGCATCGCGTGCAACTCAGCGGCCGAGGGCGGGTCGGCGCGGCGATAGTGGTCGGTCAGGAGGCCGGAGCCGACCCGGAAGGACGCGCTCCAGGTGGCGCCGCCGGCAAGCGTGCCGATCGCGAGCTCGGTCGAGCCGCCGCCGACGTCGACCACGCCGACGCTGCCCTCCAGCGGCTCCCCGAGCGTGCGCGTCGCGCCCGCGAAGGCCAGCCGCGCCTCCTCCGCCCCGTCGAGCACCTCGACGTCGACCCCGCCCTCGCTCCGCAGCGTGGCGGAGAACTCGGCGGCGTTGTCGGCGTTGCGGATCGCGGCCGTGGCCACCACGCGCAACGCGACGCAGCCGAGCTGGTCGACGATCGCGCGCTGGTCGGCGACGACGCGCGCGACCTCGGCGATCTTCTCGCGCGGGATCTCTCCGCCCTTCAGGCCCTTGCCGATGCGGGTGAAGGCGCGCTGCTGCAGGACCTCGCGGAGCCGGCCGTCCACGACGTCGGCGACCAGCACGCGCGTCGTGTTGGAGCCGATGTCGATGCAGGCGCAGAGCATTTCGGCGAACGCGATGTTGCCATGATGGATCCGTGACCGCGATCGAGGTACACGGGCTGCGCAAGACCTACGAGGAGCGCGAGGCCGTGCGGGGCATCGACTTCGAGGTCCGTCGCGGCGAGGTGTTCGGGCTGCTCGGCCCCAACGGGGCGGGGAAGACGACCACCGTCGAGATCCTCGAGGGCTACCGGTCGCGCACCTCCGGCAGCGTGTCCGTGCTCGGTCACGACCCCGCCAGCCGCGACCCCGACCTGCGCGCCCGGGTGGGGATCGTGCTGCAGAGCTCGGGTGTCTACCGGTACCTCACGGTGCGCGAGTCAGTCGCGCACTGGGCGGGCTTCTACCCGCGCCCGCGCGACGTCGAGGAGGTCATCTCGATCGTCGGGCTCGAGGAGTCCTCCGAGCAGCGGGCGAACAAGCTGTCGGGCGGCCAGCAGCGCCGGCTCGACCTGGCATTGGCGCTGGTCGGCGACCCCGAGCTCGTCTTCCTCGACGAGCCGACCACCGGCTTCGACCCCGCCGCGCGGCGCGCCGCGTGGGGCACGGTGCGGTCGCTCAAGGAGCTCGGCAAGACCGTGCTGCTGACCACGCACTACCTCGACGAGGCGCAGGCGCTGGCCGACCGCGTGGCGATCATCAAGGACGGCCTCATCCTCGCCGAGGGGCCGCCGTCGTCGCTGGGCGCCGGGGCCGAGCGCTCGTTCGTGTCGTGGCGAAGCGCCGACGGGCGGGAGCACTCGCGCGAGACCGACGACCCGACGACGCTGCTGCACGAGCTGACCGGCGACGCGTTGGCGCGCGGGGAGCGGCTCGAGGGCCTGAGCGTGACCCGGCCCAGCCTCGAGGAGATCTATCTCGAGCTGACCGCCGAGGCGGACTCCGAATGACGGGCGAAGCGATCGATCGCGGCCGCTCGCGCGGCGACGTCGGGTCCCACCCCACCGCGGCGGGCGGCTGGCGCGGGCTCGCCTGGCGCCAGTACCGGCTCGAGCGCAAGATGTTCTGGCGCAACCCGAGCGCGGCGTTCTTCAACTTCCTGCTGCCGCTGCTGTTCCTCGGCCTGTTCGGCGCGATCCTCTCCGGCAACAAGGCGCAGCTCCAGATCCTCGTCCCGGGCATCGCCGGCATGGCGGTGATGTCGACCACCTTCAACGCGCTCGCGTTCAACATCACCGCGCTGCGCGAGCAGGGGATCCTCAAGCGCGTGCGCGGGACGCCGCTACCGACCTCCGCCTACCTGGCCGGGATCGCCGGCAGCGCGGTCACCAACACCGTCCTGCAGATCCTGATCATCACCTTCTCCGGCCACCTGCTGTTCGGCCTCGACTGGCCGCAGGACTGGTTCTCGCTGTGGCTGTTCGTGGTCGTCGGCGTGATCTGCTTCGCCTCGCTGGGCGTGGCGCTCTCCCACGCGATCCCGAACTTCGACGCCGCGCCCGCGTACGTCAACGCGGCCTTCCTGCCGATGATCTTCATCTCCGGCGTCTTCTATGACGAGAACGTCGCGCCGGTCGTCATCGGCGACGTCGCCCAGGCGCTACCGCTCAAGCACCTGATCGACGGGCTCCAGGGGTCGATCGTGACCGGTCAGGGCGCCGGCCACCACCTCGTCGCGCTGCTCGTGCTGGGCGTTTGGGCAGTGGCCGGTCTGACCCTGGCGATCCGCGGCTTCTCCTGGGAGTCGCGCTCGACCTAGGGGCCTTACCCGACGTCGATCACCCAGTAGGCGCGGCCGCCACAGCCGCTGAAGCGCTTGACCCCGACGCCGGCGCGGTGCGCGTTTCCGAGGAGGATCGCGCGGTGCGGTGGGCTGTTGAGCCAGGCGCGGAGCGTCGCGGCCGGGGTCGAGAGCGTCCCGCAACCCCAGGCGATGACCTCGCCGACACCGCCGCGCCAGCCGGCGGAGCGGGCGCGCGACATCGGGCCCTTACCGCTCGGTGAGACGTGGGCGAAGTAGTGGCGGCGGCCCATGTCGGCGGCGTGGCGCGACGCGGCGCGGGCCAGGTGGCGCTCGCCGCGGAAGGGCTGGAGGCCGGCGGCGATGCGCGTGCGGTTGACGAGGCACAGCATCGCGCGCCGCAACGTGGCGGCCGAGGCGCGGCGCGCGCCGGCGTGGCGGCAGCGGACGGACGAGGCCAGCGCCTGCGGCGAGGGCAGGGCCGGCGCGGTGCCCGCCACCCCGGGCAGCGCGACGGGAGCGGCGATCTGGGCGGCCGCGGTGGCGGGCACGACGAGAGAGGCCCCCACGACCAGGCACGTGACGGCGCGCGCGGCGATATGCCGCTTCCGAGCACGAAGAAGCATCCGACTCCCCTTGGGTCCGAGCTTGTGAATCGAGATCGGCGGACACCCCTGTCTTCGCCGTCTCTTTTTGAACAAGCACCCTGGTACCCCAAGGCGGGGTTAACCGATCAGACTTTTGTCCACCCCCCACGACTAGAAAACTGAAGTACGCACCCCGCCGGGCTCGAGGGCTGTTCCGCTGGTATACAGGCGCTCGTGATCGCCGTTCTGTACGACGTCCACGGCAATCTCGGCGGCCTCGACGCGGTGCTCGCGGACGCCCGCCAGGCAGGCGCGAGCCACTGGGTGCTCGGCGGCGACTACGCGTTGTTCGGCGCCTGGCCGGCGGAGACCGTCGCCCGCCTGCGCGAGCTCGAGCCGGCGACCTGGATCCGCGGCAACGTCGACCGCTGGGCCGGCGACCCCGCCGCCGCGCCGGACGACAGCGGCTTGCAGGCGGCGATCGCCGACGTGCGCGCCGCGCTCGGCGATCCGCTCGCCGACGAGCTCGGGCGCCTACCCGCCGAGGCCGAGGTGGCCGGCGCGCGCTTCGTGCACGCCTCGCCGGTCTCCGACGTGCGCGCCTTCGCGCCCGAGCCGAACGACGAGGAGGAGGAGCTGCTCGCCGGCACCATCCACCCCCGCCTCGTGTTCGGCCACATCCACGTCCAGTTCCGCCGCCCGGCCGCGGCCGGCGACGTCGAGCTCGTCAACCCGGGCTCCGTCGGCATGCCGCTCGACCGCGACCCGCGCGCCGCCTACGCGCTGATCGAGCCCGACACGCGCGAGCTCGAGCTGCGCCGCGTCGAGTACGACACCGCCGCCACGATCTCCAGACTGCGCGACACATACGGCGAGCGCGAGTGGGCGCCGACGATCCTCAGGCGGCTGGAGACGCAGCAGCCCTAGCCTCGGCCGCCGCGAAACCTCGACTAACCCTCAAGGGGTCTGACCCCTCCTTGGGGGCGAGGTCGTGGCCAGCTTCGCCTCTGGGCAGACGTGCCGCGGAGCCCACGCCAAGAAGTGGCCGGAGCGATCCACCACGTGTACGCGCGGGGGAATCGGCAGCAGCGGATCTTCCTCGACGACAGCGATCGGCTGACGTACCTGCGGATGCTCGGTGTCGCCGTGTGCCAGCACACGTGGCGATGCCTTGCGTACTGCCTGATGGAGAACCACGTGCACCTGGTAATCGAGACCCCCGATCCGAACCTGGGCGTGGGCATGCAGCGCTTCCACGGGGCATATGCGCGCGTGTTCAACGACCGCCACGATTGCTCGGGCCATCTCTTCCAGGGCCGGTACGGCGCGAAGATCATTCGGACCGACCGACAGCTCTGGGCAACAGTGCGTTACGTGGCACTCAACCCTGTCGCGGCAGGCCTTTGCACGTCCGCCGACCAATGGCGTTGGGGCAGCTGCGGTGGACAGGTGCCCCCGTGGCTCGATCACGCGCGGCTCCTGCAGTACCTGGCGGCGAACGGAGGCGACCCTCGCCGGCGCCACGCCGAACTCATCGCCACAACCATCAACCTGCCTCAAGGGGTCTGACCCCTCCTAGGCGGCTGACCCCTCCTAGGCGGCTGGAGACGCAGCAGCCCTAGCGTTGGTCACGGGGCAGGTGCCCCGGTGGTGGCCGCAGGCGTCGACGTCGCACAGCCGGCAGAGCCGCCGCGCCGACGCGCGGTCGCTCGTCAGCCCGGCCAGCATCCGCTCGTGCAGCCGGCTGAGCGTCGCGCGCTCGTCTGGCGACAGCACGGCCAGCGCCTGCTCGAGCGCCGCCTCGCGCGCGTTCCGCACCGCCTCCGCCGCCGCGTGCCCGACCGGCGTCAGCTCGACCGCCACCGTCCGCGCGTCCGGCCCCGGGCGGCGCTCCGCCAGCCCGGCCTCCGCCAGCCGGTCGACCAGCCGGACGGCGCCGGAGTGGGTGAGGCCAAGCGTCTCGCGCAGCGCGTCGATCGGCTCGCCGCCGAGGAAGCCGTCGAGCGCCGACAGCGCGGCGGGCGCGGACGGGCCGAGCGGTGACTCGGTCGCGGTCTCGATCCGGCCCGCCACGGCGAGCGAGAGCGTGCCGAGGAGGTTGGCGTCACGGGAATTCGTATGAGCCACTCATACATTGTACGATCTGTGCATGGATCCGCGCACCAAGGCGATCGACGACGTTCGCGAGATCTTCTCGCGTGCGCCCACGGGCCCGCCGCCGCGGGTGTGCCCGAGCTGCGGCGCCGAGCACGCCACCAACCGTGCCGAGTGCCCCTCGTGCGGCAAGCGCTACGACCGCCGCTTCGCACGCGTGAGCGACACCCAGCGCTGGATCCTGGCCGGGCTCGCGCTCGCGGGCGTGATCGCGGCCGCGGTGCTGATCCTGCCCGGCGTGTTCAGCGCCAAGCGCGACAGCGACGCCCGCGCGGCGCGCGAGCGCAAGGCGCTCGTCGCAGCCGAGCGTCGCCGCCTCATCCACGAGCAGCGCCCGATGCGCGGGCGCCCCGCGCATCTGCGCGCGCCCGCCTCGACGGCGAGCGCGAGCGAGCAGATCGCCGCCCGCCACATGCTCGTCACGGCGCTCGAGGGCGCGATCCTGGCCGACGCCCGCGCCCGTGTGAAGAGCGGCGAGCTCCACGGCTCGGTCAAGCGCGTGAGTTGCGGGCCGCTGATCCGCACGCCCGGCAACCGCGACGAAGCCGACGACCTGAGCAAGACCCGCGGCCGCTACGACTGCGTGGCGGTCGAGCGAGACGTGGTCAAGCACGGCAAGGTGGTCGGCCTCTTCGGCCTCCCGTTCGTCGGGACCGCCGACTTCAAGCGCTTCACCTACGTCTGGTGCAAGGACAACAAGGTCCCGAGCGAGAACGGCAGGCCGCTGACCAAGGTGCCGATCCCGGCCGTCTGCATCGGGGACGAGGGGCAGCCCCGGGTCGGCGACGGGTATCTTTCGTCCACTCCCTGAACAAACGCTCAAGCGCCAGGTTCGGTCTGATGCTTTAGGGGTACTCGACCACTCGGGAAGGGCGGGGTCAGGAACGGGGACAAGGAGTGACCGACGTGGATCAACCGCTGGGGATCACCATCGAGAGCTTGGCTCCCGACACCGTGTGCGTCTCGCTGAGCGGCGAGCTCGACTTCTCTCGCGCGTACACCTTCGACGAGGAGATCCGCCGGCTCGAGTCGCAGAAGCCGGACCAGATCGTCCTCGACCTGCGCAAGCTGAACTTCATCGACTCGGCGGGGCTCGGGCGCGTGCTCGCGGTCCAGCGCCGGGCCACCCGCGCCGGGCGCCGGCTCGTCGTCGTGCGGGGCTGCCGCGCGGTCGAGCGGCTGTTCGCGCTGAGCGCGCTCGACATGCGGCTCGAGATGGTCAGCGAGCCGCGCGCGGCGCTGCAGGCATCGGCGTAGCGATCCCCACCGGAGCGAGCTCGCGCGTCTCCTCGAGCGCGCCGAGCGCGTCGTGGCAGAACGCCTTGCCGACGTCGCCGCGCATGATCGCGCGCACCTGGTCGGGCTCCATCGCCTTGCGGTAGGGGCGGTCGGCGGTCAGCGCCTCGCAGACGTCGGCGACGGCGAGGATGCGCGCGTCGCGGTTGAGCTGCTCGTCCCGGAGGCCAAGGTGGTAGCCGCGTCCGTCGAGCCGCTCGTGGTGCGCGCCGGCGGTGGCGGCGAGGTCCCTGAAGGCGCTGACGCGCTCGAGGATGCGCACGGTCAGCTCCGGGTGGCGGCGCATCTGCTTCCACTCGTCGTCGTCGAGCTTGCCGGGCTTGTCGAGGATCAGGTTGGAGACGCCGAGCTTGCCGATGTCGTGGAGGAGCGCCATCCGGCGGAGGTCGCGCAGCTCGCGCGAGCTCAAGCCGAGCACGTCGCCGACGGAGACCGCGATGCGGGCGACGCCGACCGAGTGCGTGCCGGTGTAGGGCGACTTGGCGTCGATGATCAGCGCGAAGGCCTCAGCAACGCGGTCGAGCCGCTCGCCGTCGGCGTGCTGGACGCGGTCCGCGGGCTCGAAGGCGCCGATCACGGCGTGCGGCTCGTGGCCGCCGAGCGAGCTCCAGAACGCGCCGTCGCGGCGCGTGGCGCGCAGCGCGTCGACCAGCGCGGGGTCGAACCAGGTGCCGCTGCGGTCCGCCGCGACGTCGAACACGGCGCGCGGGCCGGCGGCGGCGAAGAACACCTCGACGGTCTGGGCGAGGCAGACGATGCGGCCGAGCAGCGGGATCGCGTCGCCGGCGAGGCCGTAGGGGTAGCCGTGGCCGTCCCAGTGCTCGTCGAGCGTCTTGATCGCCTCGGCGGTCGACTCGGTCAGCTCGATCATGCGCGCGATCTCGGCGCCGCGCTCGCAGCGCAGCTCGGTCATGTCGCGGGCGCCCTCGGCGCCGCTGCGGACGATCGCGGCCAGGCGGCGGGTGCGGGCATAGCGGACCGTGTACTTGAGCGCCTCGAACGGGCGCAGGTGGTTGGTCAGCTTGCGGGCGCGCTTGAGCTCGAAGTCGTCGGCGCCGAACAGCGCCGACAGCTTGGCCGCGTTGCTCGAGCAGCCGGCGTCCTTGAGCAGCAGCGCGTAGAAGAGGGACGAGCGCTGATCGTCGTCGAGCCCGATCTCCTCGCCGACCCGCATGCCGATCGCGCACGAGCGCACCGCGTGCCCCATCGGCTGACCCTCGGTGACGTCGAGGGCATACGACAGCGCGGAGATGACCTCTGAAAGCCGGATGTCCACGCTTCGGCATCGGCGGATCCCGCGGGACGCTTGACTCGACACGTGGTCCATAGGCGTTCGACCAGAGGAGGAAATCCGCTCGGAAGCTCCGTTTCGAGCCGATACTCCAGCCATGTCGCGCGTCCCTCAGGTCGTGGCGTTCGGTGGCGGCGGGTTCTCAATGGAATCCGGCAACGCGCTGCTGGACGACTACGTGCTGGCCGCCACGGGGGTCGAGCGCCCGAAGGTGTGCTTCCTCCCGACCGCGTCGGGTGACGCGGACCACTACATCGTCCGCTTCTATCGCCACTTCCCGGCCTCGCGCTGCGAGCCGTCGCACGTGTCGCTGTTCCGCCGCGACTGCGGCGCGCCCGATCCGGCCACGCACCTGCTCGAGCAGGACTTGATCTACGTCGGCGGCGGCTGCGTGCGCTCGATGCTCGGCGCGTGGCGCGCCCACGGGCTCGACGACGCGCTGCGGCTGGCGTGGGCGCGCGGGGTGGTCATGTGCGGGCTGAGCGCCGGCTCGCTGTGCTGGTTCGAGCAGGGGCTGACCGCCTTCCACGGCGAGCAGGGGTTGCCGGTGGCGGGGCTGGGGCTGCTGATGGGCTCCAACGCCGTGCACTACGACAAGGAGGCGCGGCGGCGCCCGGACTTCCAGGCCGCGATCGCGGCGGGGATGGCGCCGGGCTGGGGCGCCGACGACGGGGCCGCGCTGCACTTCGTCGGCCCGCGGCTCGCGCGCGTGGTCAGCTCGCGGCCGCACGCGGGCGCCTACCGCGTGGAGGCGGTGGGCGGCGAGGCGGTGGAGTCGCCGCTGGCCACCGAGTACCTGGGGGCGCCGGTGTCGCTTGTCGCCTAAGCCGACGATCTTCGCCATGGGGGGCGGGGGGTTCAGCATGGAGGCTGAGGCGTCGGTGCTGGACGACTATGTGCTCTCCCTGTCGCCCTCGCGCGAGCCGCGCATCTGCCTGCTGCCGACCGCGGGCGGCGACTCGGAGGAGCAGATCCGGCGCTTCCGGATCGCGTTCGGCGACCGCCTCTGCGAGCCGAGCGTGGTCTCGCTGTTCCGGCTCGAGCTCGAGCCGCTGACGCTTCGCGAGCACCTCCTGGCCCAGCACGTGATCTACGTCGGCGGCGGTTCGATGATCAACCTGCTCGCGCTGTGGCGCGCCCACGGGATCGACTCGATCCTGCGCGAGGCGTGGCAGGCCGGGATCGTCCTGGCCGGGCTCAGCGCCGGCGCGATGTGCTGGTTCGAGGGCGGCATCACCAAGGGGATGGCGCTCCCGCGGCCGGTCGCCGGGCTCGGCTTCCTGCCCGGCTCCGCCTCCGTCCACTACAACGGCGAGCCCGACCGCCGGCCCGCGTACCTGGATGCGGTGGCGGCGGGTGCGCTGCCGGCCGGCTACGGCATCGACGACGGCGTCGGCCTGCTGTTCCGCGGCACCCGCCTCGCCGAGGTCGTCGCCGCCCGCCCCGGCCTGCGCGCCTTCCGCGTCGACGCCGTCGAGGGCGCCGCGCGCGAGCACGAGCTCGAGCCCCGCGTGCTGGCGGGGCGCGAGCATCTGCCGCCCGGCGCGGTCCCACACGACATCGGCGAGCTCCGCCTGCTGCGCGCGGCGCGGCGGCGGATGGCCACCGACTAGGCTGAACAGACTCCGAGTTGTGCCGACAGGTGCGGCTCATCTCGGCTCCATCTTGTGGGCACCGTAGACGAGGTCGGCCGGCGGAGGGGGCGGAGGCGGCTGGGTCTCCGGCGGGCCTGCCTGTGGCTGCGGCGGGGTGGCCGGCGGCGGGGGCGGCGGAGGCGGAGCGGCGGCGCCCGGGCCGGGGCCACCGCCGCCGTGCCCGCGCTGCAGCGCGACGAGCCCGATCCCGATCATGCTCAGGATGTAGAGCACCTTGATCACCTTCGTGGTGATCAGCGACTTGAACTCGACGTCGAACAGCGACGCGAGGAAGCCTTGTTCAGGCATCGAGCACCCTCCAGGGCCCGGCGTCGGGCCGGGCCATTCGCGTGCGGCGACTCTAAGCGGGCCTCCGGCGACTCAGTCCACGCGCCAACGCCCCTTCTCCCACCGCAGCGGGATCGTGGCGGGGGGCGTCTTGCGGGTCACGCCGCCCTTGGTCGCGGTCGTGTGGGTGACGACCGTCGCCTTGTCGCCGGTGATCGTCACCTTGTCCACCTTGGTGTCGCGCAGCGCCTGACGGATCGGCGCGGCGAGCGACGAGTAGCGGTCGATCGAGCGGGCGCAGTCGTCGCCGCCCTGGGCGTAGCGCGCCCGCTTGGTGAGCAGCGCGCAGCCCGCCTTGCCGTTGGCGTCCGCCTGATAGCGGTGCCAGGCGAGCACGGCGCGGGTGATCTGGGCGCGGCTCGTCGCGTCGTCGGGCACGGGCGGGCCGCCGCAGCCGGCCAGTAGGGCTGCGGCGGTGAGGAGAACGACAGCAAGGCAGGCGCGCACGCCCAGAGCGTATTAGCGCCTCCCGCCCCAGTCCGGCGCGCTGTCGCGCTCCGGCGTGCGGGTGACCGGCCGCAGGTCGCTGCTGTGGGTGCGCATCGTGTACACGTCCGCGGCGCCACCCGTGCCCTCGAGGCCGAGCGTGATGCGCCTGCCATCGGGTGAGAACGACGCCGAGTAGAGGTGGGTCCCGTCAGGGACGTGCGTGACCTGCTTCAGGTGCCGCCCGTCGGGGCGGACCGTGTACAGCTGGGAATGCAGGAAGTCCTCGTTCTCCGGACTGCGGAAGAGGATCCTCGAGCCGTCGGGCGACCAGTCCGGCTCATCGCCCGCGGCGAGCGAGAACGGCGTGAGCCGTCGCAGCCCGCCGCCGTCGGCCCTGACCGTGTAGACGGCCTGTTTGACGAACTGGTTGTGGCCGTCGAGGAACACCCGGACGAAGACGAGCCGGCTGCCGTCCGGCGACCACTGCGGCTGGTTGTCCTCGGCCGTCCGCGTCGGCGGCGGGGTCACCTGCCGCAGCCCGCCGCCGTGGAGCCGTGCCGTGGAGATGCCGACATCGTCGATCTGGTCGTCGACGACCCTGCCGAACGCGTGCGCGAAGGCGACGAGCCGGCCATCAGGCGACAGCGCGGGAGTGGTGTTGTCACTGCATTCCGTTCCGCCCGGACCCTCCGTACACACGGGGTCGGGGGTGATCTGCCGGAGGCCGCTGCCGTCGGGCCGCGCGACCATGACTTGGCAGCCGATGTCGCCGCAGCGGTCGAACGCGATCAGGCTTCCGTCGGCCGCGTAGTCGGGGTGGTCGTCGGCTGCGCCCTCCGGCGGCTGGGGCCAGCTGCCGCTCGCCGGTGCCGTCGGGGCGGATGCTGAAGATCGTCGCCACCAGATCGGGCCCGGCGAAGCGACGGAACGCGATCCTCCCGTTGTCGCCGGGCGCGGTGGCATCGGCAGGGAGCGCAGCGAACAACGCGGCGAGGAAGACAAGAACGGACACGGCGAGGACACGCATGTGCTCATCCTTCGGTGGGGGGTTCATCGACGAACTCGCGCCGCGCCCGCACGCTGTGACAGGTCATTCGAGGGAGCGGCTCGCCGCGTACGATGCGTCCGCATGCGGGCTCGGCTCCGGGATCCGGTCTGGTGGACGAACGCGCTGCAGATCGTGAAGACGGTCCTCGCGGCCGTCGTCGCGTGGGTGCTCGCGGTCTACGTGTTCGACATCGAGCAGGCGTTCCTCGCCCCGTGGGCCGCGCTGCTCACCGTCCACGCCACCGTCTACCGAACGCTGCGCCGCGGCGTCCAGCAGGTCGGCGCGACCGTCCTCGGCGTCCTGGTGGCGTTCGCGCTCGGGAGCGTCTTCGGCCTCAACGCGCTGTCGCTCGGGCTCGCGATCCTGATCGGGCTGATCGCCGGCTCGGTGCGCGGGCTGCGCGCAGAGACCACCACCGCGGCGGCCACCGCGCTGGTGGTGCTGACCACCGGCGCGAGCGACGACCCGGGCATGCTCCTGTCGCGGCTGCTCGACACCGGCATCGGCATCGCCGTCGGCCTGCTCGTGAACCTGCTCGTGTGGCCGCCGCTGCGCGACCGCAGCGCCGCGCACCAGATCGACGCCCTCGACGATCGCATCGGCGAGCTGCTGTCCGAGATGGCCGAGGGCGGCGACCCGGAGGTGTGGATCGCGCGCACGCGCGAGCTCGACGCCGACATCGACAGCGCCTGGGGCGTCGTCCGGCAGGCGCGCGAGAGCGGCCGGCTCAACCCGCGCCGCGCGGCCCGCGGCCGGATGCAGGCCGCGGAGCACTTCGAGTCGCTCCTGCACCGCATCGAGCAGGCGAACGCCGAGACGCGCAGCATGGCGCGCACGATCCATCTCGCGGACATGCCGCCGGCGGCCTGGCCGCCCACCTTCCGCGCGCGCTGGCTCGTGCTGCTCGGTCGCGCCGGCCGGGCGGTCACCGACGCCGACCGCGCCGCGATCGACGCGCTGCGCGCCGACCTCGACGCCTTCGCCGGCGAGCTCGCGCTGGACGAGCTGCCCGAGCGCTTCTGGCCGGTGGCCGGCGCGCTGCTGGTCAACCTTCGCAACGTGCTGGCGTCACTCGACGTCGTCGCCGACGCGCAGCCCGTGCAGGTCCAGGCACCGGCGCTGGCCGGCGCTCACCCCAGCGTGCGGTCCAGGTTGTAGGCGGCGCTGATCAGCGCCAGGTGGGTGAACGCCTGGGGGAAGTTGCCGAGCGCCTCGCCGGTCGGGCCGATCTCCTCCGAGTAGAGCCCGAGGTGGTTGGCGTAGGTGAGCATCTTCTCGAACGCCAGCCGCGCCTCGTCCAGCCGCCCGGCGCGCGTGAGCGCCTCGACGTACCAGAACGAGCAGATCGAGAACGTGCCCTCGTCGCCGCGCAGGCCGTCCGGTGACGCCTCGACGTTGTAGCGGTAGACCAGCGAGTCGGAGACGAGCTCGTCGCCGATGGCGTCGAGCGTCGACAGCCACTTCGGGTCCTTGGGCGCGATGAACAGCGTCAGCGGCATCAGCAGCACCGAGGCGTCGAGCACGTCGGAGCCGTAGTGCTGCACGAACGCCTGGCGCTCGTTGCTCCAGCCCTTCTGCATGATCTGGTTGTAGATCCGGTCGCGCTCGGCGAGCCAGCGGACGATGTCGCCCGGCAGGCCGCGCGCGCGGTTCATCCGGATCGAGCGCTCGAGCGCGACCCAGCACATCAGCCGCGAGTACGTGAAGTCCTTCTGGCCGCCGCGCGTCTCCCAGATGCCCTCGTCGGCCTGGTCCCAGTTCTCGCACAGCCAGTCGACGATGCGGCGGACGTTGTCCCAGGTCTCGGAGAAGATCGGCGAGCCGTACTTGTTGAACAGGTAGACCGAGTCGATCAGCTCGCCGTAGATGTCGAGCTGGCGCTGCTCGGCGGCGGCGTTGCCGATCCGCACCGGGTGCGAGCCGCGGTAGCCCTCCCAGGTCTCGTGCTCGTATTCGGGCAGGTCGGAGCGGCCGTCGATCCCGTACATGATCTGGAGCGGCCCGCTCGGCCCGATCTTCCACTCGCGCGTGCGGTCGGTCAGCCAGGTCATGAACGCCGCCGCCTCCTCGGTGAAGCCGAGCCGCAGCAGCCCGTAGAGCGAGAACGCCGCGTCGCGAATCCACGTGTAGCGGTAATCCCAGTTGCGGTGGCCGCCGAGCTGCTCGGGCAGCGAGGTGGTGGGAGCCGCCACCAGCGCGCCGGTGGGCGCGTAGGTCAGCAGCTTCAGCGTCAGCGCCGAGCGCATCACCATCTCGCGCCAGCGGCCGCGATAGCGCGACTGGCCGACCCAGTTGCGCCAGTAGCCGACGGTCGCCTCGAACGACCGGTCCGCCTCGCGCTCGGAGTGCGGGCGGCAGATGTGGTCCTGGGCGACGCGCTCGAGCAGGAACGTCTGCGACTCGCCCGCGGCCAGCGAGATGCGCGCGAAGACGCCGCCGCCGCGGCGCTCGAGCCGCCGCTCGTGGCCCATCGCGCGGGCGATCGCGCCCTCGAGCGCGAGCGTCAGATCGGGCGAGCGGAACAGCACCCCGTGCGGGTGCATCTCGACCTCGTGCGCCACGCGGCCGTAGTCGAAGCGCGGCTGCACCTCGAGCTGGAAGTCCATGTGGCCCCGCACGATGACCACGCGCCGGATCAGGCGGTGGCGGTGCGCCGCGAGCTCGGCGCGGTCGATCGGCATGAAGTCCTGCACCTCGCCGACGCCGTCCTCGGTGAAGAAGCGGGTGATGAGGACGTTCGTCTCCGGGAAGTAGAGCTGCTTCGCGTCCCAGTCCTCGGCGCTCGGGCGGAGCGCGTAGAAGCCGCCGTTGTCCTTGTCGAGGATCGCCCCGAACACGCTCGGCGCGTCGAAGGACGGGCAGCAGTACCAGTCGATCGTCCCGTTGGTGCCGACGAGCGCGATCGTGTGCAGATCACCCACCAGGCCGTGCTCGGCGATCGGGAGGTACTCGGTCTCGAGCTCCCTCGCCGTCGCCACGCGGCCTACTTCCCTTCTTCCTCGTGGACGGCGACGAGGGCCGCGCCCAGCACGCCGGCCTGCGCGCCGTGCCGTGCGAGCCGGATCGTGGTGTGGCGGCCGAGGCCGGGGACGGTGTACTCCTTCGCCACGCGGATCGCGGGGTCGAGCAGCAGGTCGCCGGCGGTCGATACGCCGCCACCGATGACGATCTCCAGGGGATCGAACGTGTTGATGGCGTTGGCGATCCCGATCCCCAGCCGCTGGCCGAGGATGTCGAGCACGCGCAGCGCGTCGGCGTCGCCGGCCTTCGCGCCGTCGACCACGTCGTGGCCGGTCACCTCGCCATCCTGCTCGAGGCGCTTGCCGAGGAACGAGTCCTCCTCCTCTCGCGCCTCGCGCTCGGCGAGGCGGTCGAGCGCGCGGCCGGCCGCCAGGTACTCGAGCGTTCCCGGCAGCGGGTGCTTGCCCTCCGGCTTGGGCGCGCCGTCCTCGAGGTCGAGCCCGATGACGGTATGGCCGAGCTCGCCGGCGCTCGTCGCGCCGCGGTAGAGGCGGCCGTTGAAGACGAGGCCGCCACCCACCCCTGTGCCGACGGTGAGCATGACGAGGTTCGGGGCGACGAGGTTGCCCTCCGTGTCGAACGCCTCCGCGAGCGCCGCGCACGACGCGTCGTTCTCGATGTAGACGGGGATCCCGGCCTTGTCGGACAGCAACTCGCGCAGCGGCAGGTCGGCGAGCGGGATGTTGACGCTGTGGGCGATCCGCCCGGTCTCGAACTCGATGATCGACGGCAGCCCGACCCCGGCGGCGACGGTGTCGTCGGTGCGCAGGTGGCCGATCAGCTCGACCAGCTGCGCGATCAGCTTGTCGGAGTCCGACACGTCGGTCTTGATCAGCTCGCGCGTCTCGAGCTTGCTGTCCTGGAGCGTCGCCGAGGCGATCTTGGTCCCGCCGACGTCGAGCCCGATGAACCGGCCTTTCACAGGTTCGGCCACTAGAGCTTGCTCGCCGCGGCTTCGTCGAGGAAGACGAACAGCGAGCCGGCGGGCGGCCGCACGCGCCCGGCGGGCGCGTCGGGGTCGGGTGGCTCGGTGAAGGCGCGCGCGACAGCGTCGGCCTTGTCAGCCCCGGCGACGAGGAAGTCGACCTCGCGGGCGGCGTTGAGCACCGGGAACGTGAGCGTCACGCGCGGGACCTGCGGCTCCATCCCGGCGATCGGGACAGCGACCGCGAAGCGCCGCTCCTCGTCGAGCGCCGGCTTGCCCGGGAACAGCGAGGCGGTGTGGCTGTCGGGCCCGACCCCGAGCAGCACGAGGTCGAAGCGCGGGCTCCCCCCCAGCTGCTCGCGCAGTGCCGCCTCGTAGGCGCCGGCGGCGGCGTCAGCGCCGAGCTCGCCCTGCATGCGCATCACCCGCGGCGGGTTCGTGAGCCGGCTCAGCAGCGCCTGGTCGGCCATCGCGAAGTTCGAGTCCGGATGGTCCGGCGGCACCATCCGCTCGTCGGAGAACCACACGGTGGCGCCGCTCCAGTCGCCGTCGTGCGCGGCGGCGCGAGCGTAGGCGCCGCGCGGCGTCGAGCCGCCGGTGAGCACGATGTGGCCACCGCGCTCTGCCGCCTCGGTGAGCCGGTCGGCCACCGCGGCTCCGGGGTCCTCGAGCACCGTGATCTCCCTCATGCGGCGATGAGCCTATCCTGGAGACGCACGATGGCGACCGTCGAGCTTCCGCACTACGACCTCTCCATCGCCGGCAGCCCCGTTCCGTCCGCTGGCGGCCGCTTCTACGACACCGTCGACCCGTACTCGGGAGAGCCCTGGGCCCGCGTTCCCGACGCCGACGAGCAGGACGTCGACCGCGCCGTCGCCGCGGCGCGCGCGGCGTTCGAGGGCGAGTGGGGCGAGCTCACCGGCTTCCAGCGCGCGAAGCTGATGCACCGGCTCGCCGACCTGATCGAGCGCGACGCGCAGCGCCTGGCCGAGCTTGAGACGCGCGACAACGGGAAGCTGCTGCGCGAGATGACCGGCCAGCTCGGCTATCTCCCGGAGTGGTACCGGTACTTCGCGGGCTGGGCGGACAAGATCGGCGGCGAGAGCCTGCCCTCGGACCGGCCCAACTACTTCGTCTACACGCGCCACGAGCCGGTCGGCGTGGTGGCCGCGATCGTCCCCTGGAACTCGCCGCTCCTGCTCCTGACCTGGAAGCTCGCGCCCGCGCTGGCGGCCGGCTGCACGGTCGTGACCAAGCCGAGCGACCACACGCCCGTCACCGCGCTCGAGCTCGCCAAGCTCGTGACCGAGGCGGGCTTCCCCGCCGGCGTGTTCAACGTCGTCACCGGCGACGGGCCGGACGTCGGGCGCGCGCTCGTGCGCCATCCGGGAGTCGACAAGGTCGCGTTCACCGGCTCGACGAAGACCGGCGTCGACGTCGCCGCCGGTGCCACCAGCCACCTCGCGCGCGTCACGCTCGAGCTCGGCGGCAAGTCGGCGCAGGTCGTCTTCCCCGACGCCGACCTCGAGGCGGCGGCCAACGGCGTCATCGCGGGCGTCTTCGCGGCCACCGGGCAGACGTGCATGGCCGGCTCGCGCCTCGTGGTGCACGAGGACGTCCACGACGAGCTGGTCGAGCGGATCGCCGAGCGCGCCCGCACGATCGTGCTCGGCAACCCGCTCGACCCCGATACCGAGATGGGGCCGCTCGCCAACGCGGCGCAGTTCGAGAAGGTCAACGGGATCCTCGACGCCGCCAAGCGCGAGGGGGCCACCGTGGTGTGCGGCGGCGGCCCCGACGCCGAGCGCGGCGGCTTCTTCATCCAGCCCACGATCCTCACCGGCGTCGACGCCGAGTCGACCCCGGTGCGCGAGGAGATCTTCGGGCCGGTGCTGAGCGTGATGGCCTTCTCCGACGAGGACGACGCGATCCGCAAGGCCAACGATCACCCCTACGGGCTCGCGGCCGGCGTGTGGACGCTCGACGTCCGCCGCGCCCACCGCGTCGCCGCCCGCCTGCGCGCCGGCTCGGTGTGGATCAACGCCTACCGCGTGGTGGCCCCGAACGTGCCGTTCGGGGGCTACAAGGCGAGCGGGATCGGCCGCGAGAACGGCTCCGAGGTGCTGCGCGAGTACCTCGAGACGAAGTCGGTCTGGGTCGAGCTGTCGGGCGCGACGCGCGACCCGTTCGTGCTCGGTTAGAGCAGCTCGCGCGCCGCCGACAGCGCTGGCTTGTACGTCGGATCGCGCAGCAGCGCCTGCCGCACGCCCTCGCCCAGGATCCCCGCCTCGCCGCGCGAGGCGCCCAGCACGGTCCACTCGTGCTCCGTGCCCTCGGGGTCGCGGCGCACCGACTTGAGCCCGCCCGGGCCGCGGTCGAGCGACACCGAGCGGCCTGAGGCCATCTCGATCGTGACGCCCGCGAGCCCCGGCGCGCCTGGCTGCTCGACCTCGTCGAGGCGCAGCGCGATCTCACCGCGACGGCCGCGCACGTGCGCTTCGCGGCGCTTCCCGCCGCCCTCGGAGAACGCGGCGGGGCGCCAGCCCAGGCGCGAGCACAGCCAGCCGCAGAACAGCAGCGCCGCGGCGAGCGAGTCGGCCCGGTGGCGCACCGTCACCTTCGAGATCTCGCCGAGCCCGCGCCGCAGCGGCGGCTGGTTGAAGGCGGCCGCGACGCGCTCGCGCCAGGGCGTCGAGCGCAGCCAGGCGAGGTCGACGACGTAGGCGCTGTCGCACAGCTCGACCGCGCGCTCGAGCGCGGCCCGGACGTCGGGCTCGTCCTGCGAGTCGACCAGCACCACCTGCATCAGCCGCCGCATCGAGTCGACCGCGTCGGCGTGCTGGTGCGGCGCCCACACCACGGTCGCGAGGTCGGGGACCAGCAGCGGGTCGACGATCGTGTCGAGCGCCTTCAGATGGCGCTCGCCCATGTCGATCTCGACCTGCTCGCGGCCGAGCGAGAAGCGTCCGTCGGTCGCTTCTGCCGCGACGCTGCACCAGGCGTCGATCGTCTTGCGGCCCGGGTGCACGGCGCAGATCACGAGCCGCGAGGGGTGGTAGCGCCCGATCCGCTCGAGCCGGTTCTCGATCTCGCCGCGGAACTCGCCGTCGACCACGACCACGAGGTTGAGCACGCGCGCGGGCACGAACGCGTCCTCGTCGCGGTAGCGCTCGATCAGGAGGTTCCGGAGCGCCGCCTCGATCTTGCTCGGCGTGGTGTCGCGCTCGCGCCAGACCTCCTCGCTCATGTCAGAGCCCGCGCCACTTCCGCGGCGCGATCAGCTCGTCCGCCTCCGGCGGCCCGGGCGAGCCGGCCGCGTACTCGGCCTTGGGCGGCTTGCCCTCCTTCCAGGCCTTCAGGATCGGATCGATGATCGACCACTGCGCGATCACCTCGTCGTCGCGGGTGAAGAGCGTCGCCTCGCCGCGCATCGCGTCCTGGATCAGGCGCTCGTAGGCCTCGGGCGACTGCGACATGAACGACGAGCCGTAGAGGAACTCCATGTTCACCGGCCGGATGCGCATGCGCGAGCCGGGGATCTTCGCGCCCAGCGAGAGCGACACGCCCTCGTTCGGCTGCACGGCGAGGATGAGCAGGTTCGGCTGCACGCCGACCGAGCCGTCGGAGGCGAACGCGAGGTGCGGGACCGGCTTGAGCTGGACCGCGATCTCCGTCGTCTTACGCGACAGCCGCTTGCCGGTGCGGAGGAAGAACGGCACGCCCTCCCAGCGCCAGTTGTGGACCTCCAGGCGCAGCGCCGCGTAGGTCTCGGTCTGCGAGTCGTCGGGGACGCCGTCCTCGTCGAGGTAGCCCGGCACGTCCTCGCCGCCCGGAGAGCCGGCCACGTACTGCGCCCGCACGGTCATCTCCGCCACCTGCTCGGGCGTCGGCGGCTGGATCGCGTCGAGCACCTTGACCTTCTCGTCGCGCACCTTGTCGGCGTCGAACGACGACGGCGGCTCCATGCACAGCAGCGTCAGCAGCTGCAGCATGTGGTTCTGGACGAGGTCGCGCAGCGCGCCCGACGTGTCGTAGTAGCCCGCGCGCGTGCCGATGCCGATGTCCTCGGCCGCGGTGATCTGGACGTGGTCGATGTAGTTGCGGTTCCAGACCGGCTCGAACATCAGGTTCGCGAACCGGAACGCCAGCAGGTTCTGGACCGTCTCCTTGCCGAGGTAGTGGTCGATGCGGAAGACCTGGCGCTCGCGGAAGACGCTCGAGACGACCTCCTGGAGCTTGCGCGCGGACGCGAGGTCGGTGCCGAACGGCTTCTCGATCACGATCCGGACGTCCGCCTCCTTGTGGTGGTGGAGCCCGGCCTCCTTGAGCTTCTCGGAGATGACCGAGAAGAACTCGGGCGCGGTCGACAGGTAGTACATGCGCGCCAGCGGCTGGCCGGCGTCCTCGTCGAGCTCGTCGATCTTCTCGCCGAGCTTGCCGTAGGCCTCGGCGTCGTCGAACGGGACGGACACGTAGTACATGCGCTCGAGCAGGCCCTCGAGGACCTGCCCGTCGGGCTCGCGCCGCGAGTTGCTGGTGATCGACTCGCGCGCGACCTCGCGGAACTCTTCGTCGGTCTGCTCGCGGCGCGAGGCGCCGATCAGGTTGAAGCGCTCCGGCAGCGCGCCCTCGTGCGCGAGGTTGTAGAGCGCGGGCAGGAGCTTGCGCGCGGCGAGGTCGCCGGAGGCGCCGAAGATGACCATCGTCGTCGGCGCGACCGGGAGCCGCTCCAGCCCCTCGACGAGCGGGTTGTCACCGACCTGCTCGCTCGGGGCGTCGGTGGGGATGGACGCGGGCGCCACTTAGAAGCCTGCCCCCGCGGCACGCTCGACCGCGTGGCCGCCGAACTGGTTGCGCAGCGCGGCCAGCACCTTGTGCGTGTACTCGCCTTCCTTGCGGGAGTAGAAGCGCGCGTAGAGCGCCGCCGCGATCACCGGCGTCGGGACGTCGAGGTCGATCGCGTCGGCCAGCGTCCAGCGGCCCTCGCCGGAGTCGGAGACGCTGCCGCCCAGCGCCTCGAGGTCGTTGCCCTCCTCGTGGAACGCCTTCTCGGCCAGCTCGAGCAGCCACGAGCGGACGACCGAGCCGCGATTCCAGAGCCCGCAGACCTCCTCGAGCGCGATCGGGAAGCGCGACTTGTGCAGGACCTCGAAGCCCTCGGCGTAGGCCTGCATGAGCCCATACTCGATCCCGTTGTGGACCATCTTCACGAAGTGCCCGGCGCCCGCGTCGCCGAAGTGGCGCCAGCCGTCGGGCGGAGCGAGCACGTCGAGGATCGGCGCGAGCTGCTTGACCGAGTCCTCGTGTCCGCCGACCATCATGCAGTAGCCGACCTCGAGGCCCCAGACGCCGCCGGAGGTCCCCACGTCGACGTAGCGGATCCCCTGCTTGTCGAGCGCCGCGGCGCGGGCGACGTCGTCATGCCACCTGGTGTTGCCGCCGTCGATGATCGTGTCGCCCTCTTCGAGCAGCTCCGCAAGCTGGCCGATCGTGGCCTGCGTCGGGTTGCCGGCCGGGACCATGATCCAGACCATCCGCGGCTTCTCGAGCTTGCTCACGAGATCCTCGAGCGAGGACGCGCCGGTCGCGCCGTTGCCCTCGGCCTCCTGCACGTGCTCCGCGTTGAGGTCGAACGCGACGACCTGGTTGTCGGAGTCCCGGTGGATGCGGTGAACCATGTTCCCGCCCATCTTCCCGAGCCCCACGAAGCCGATCTGCATCAGAGTCCCTCCCCGAGGGCGTCGATGGCCCCGGGGAGGTCCCCGGAGTTCAAGCGCACGCGCACGGCTTCCAGGCCGTGGTCGCGCAAGGTCTGGAGGTCGCCGTCGGCCTGCGCCGAGATCAGCGTCCGGAAGCCGAACTCCTCGCCGGGGATGTCGGCGTCGGCGTCCGAGTCGTGCACGAGCTGGAGGAACCGCCCGACGGCGGGGCCGCCCTTGTGGAACTGGCCCGTCGAGTGCAGGAAGCGCGGGCCGTAGCCGAAGGTGGTGGCGACGTGCTTCGACGCGATGGCCTTCTCGCGCAGCCGCGCGATCGCCGCCTCGATCTCGTCGGAGTACGGCAGGTAACCCATGATCGCCAGGTAGGCCGGAGGCTCGAGGCCGGCGTAGAGCGTGGCGAGGTCGCCCTCGACCTCCTCGGGCGCGCCCTCGGCGAGCACCTTCTTCGTGGCGTCCTTGGCCTGCTGCACGTTGGGCTGGTCGAACGGGTTGATCTCCAGCACCCAGCCGACGACGGCGACCGCGAACTCGAACAGGAAGAACACGCGCCCGAGGTCGTCGGGCCCGCGCGCCTGCATGGTGATCGTCGGGTGGCCGGCCGTGGCGAGTGCGGCGATCGCCTCATCGTGCCCGGCGTCCGGCTCGTCGGTGTTGCGGAGATGGAGAAACACGCGGTCGCCGCCGTAGGCGCCGGGGTCGGCGAGCGGCTCGTCGGCCACCGGGAGGATCCCGCGGCCCTTCTTGCCGGTGCTCTCCGCGATCAGCTGCTCGACCCAGACGCCGAACGACGCGATCGGGTCGTCGACCACGAACGTGAGCTTGTCGCGGCCGGCGCGCGCGAGCTCGCCGAGCGCCAGGCCCAGCCACAGGCCGGCGTTGTCCTCCGGGTTCTCGAAGTCCGAGCACGCCTGCTCGGCCACCTGCGCGCCCTCGAGCAGCGGGCGGATGTCGATGCCCGCCAGCGCGGCCGGCACGAGCCCGAAGTACGACAGCGCCGAGTAGCGCCCGCCGATCTCCGGGTCGTTCTGGAACGCGCGGCGGAAGCTGTTCTCCTCGGCCAACTCGAGCAGGCTCGAGCCCGGGTCGGTGATCAGCACGTAGTGCGAGCCGTCGCCCTGGAGGGCGTGGAAGTGCTTGAACAGCGAGATCGTCTCGATCGTCCCGCCGGACTTGGTGGAGACGAGGAACAGCGTCTTGGCGAGGTCGATCTCGCGCTCTACGGCCTCGATCTGCAGCGGCTCGGTCGAGTCGAGCACGTGCAGGCGCAGCCCGGGCGGGCGGGGCGGCCCGTAGGAGAGGCGGAAGACCTCGGGCGCGAGGCTCGAGCCGCCCATGCCGAGCAGCACGACGTCGGTCAGCCCGTCGGCCACGCACTCCTCGCGGAACGCGTCGAGCGTGTCGGCCTCCTCGAGCAGCTTGTCGGCGATCGTCAGCCAGCCGAGGCGGTCGGTCACCTCGGGCGTGCCCTCCGGCGCCCACAGCGTCCCGTCGTGCTGCCAGATGCGGCGCGCGACGTCTTCGTCGTGCGCGCGCTTGACGCGCTCGGCGAGCGGCTGCTCGAGCTCCGGCGGAAGGTCCGCCTCGATCGCGGCCGGTCGGTTCGTCACGATCGCCTCCCTCTTGCGCTCGATGCCGTCGAGCAGCTTGGCCATCGGGACCAGGAAGGCGTCGATGGCGTCGTGCAGCAGCTTGTCGGTGACGTCGTCGAGATCGATGCCGGCCTCACGCAGCGCGTCGAGGTCGGCGGTCGGGTCCTCGGCGGCGGTGGCCCCGGTGATCTCGCCGGACTGGCGGGCGGCCATCAGCGTCGGCAGCGGCATCGTGTTGACGGTGTCGGGGCCGACGAGGCCGTAGACGTAGAGCGTCTCGGGGTACTGCGGGTTCTTGACGCCGGTCGACGCCCACAGCGGGCGCTGGACGGGGCAGCCCGCCTCGCGCAGCTTCGCGAAGCGCTCGCTCCCGAAGATCTCCTGGAACCGGCGGTAGGCGGCGCGGGCGTTGGCGAGCCCGGCGCGGCCGGCGATGTCGCTGCGGCCGGCGGCCTCGAGCCGCTTGTCGACCTCGGTGTCGACCCGCGAGACGAAGAACGAGGCGACGGAGTGGCGGTCGAGCGGCTTGCCCTCCGCGTGGCGGCGCTCCATCGCGCTGAGGAACGCCTCCATCACGCGCTCGTAGTACGAGACCGCGAACAGCAGCGTGACGTTGATGTTGAGGCCCTCGTAGAGCGCCTGCTCGATCGCGGGGACCCCGGCGTCGGTGGCCGGGATCTTGATCATCACGTTGGGCCGGTCGACCAGGGCCCAGTACTGGCGCGCCTGCTCGAGCGTGCCCTCGGTGTCGTGGGCGAGTCGCGGCGCGACCTCGAGCGACACGTAGCCGTCCTTGCCGCCGCTCTCGTCGTAGACAGGGCGCAGCACGTCGCAGGCGAGCTGGACGTCTTTGACCGCCATCCGGCGGTAGACCTCGCGCGCGCTCAAGCCCTCGCGGGCGAGCGAGGCGAGCTCTTCGTCGTAGTCGGACGAGCCCAGAATCGCCTTCTCGAAGATCGCCGGATTCGAGGTCACGCCGCGGAGCGAGTCCTCCTCGACCATCCGCTGGAGCTCGCCGGATTCGATCGTGCTTCGCCGGATCTGATCGAGCCAGACGCTGGTCCCGGCCGAGGTCAGCGCGGCAAGGCGCTCGTTGACCTGTTGGACGCTCATGGCCTGCGCTCCCTTCCCCATTTCGGACGTGAGCCGGAAGCTAGCGCAAAGCCCGCGTCAAACCGCGACCGGTAGCGCTCCCCGCATCCGGCAGAACGCCTCGACCACGCGCGGGTCGAACTGCGTGCCCGAGCAGCGCCGCAACTCGGTCAGCGCCTCGGCCTCGGACCGCACACGGCCGTAGGGGCGCGGCTCGCACATCGCGCTGAACGCGTCGCAGACCGCGACGATGCGCGCGCCGAGCGGGATCTCCTCGCCTTCGAGGCCGTCGGGGTAGCCGCGGCCGTCCCAGCGCTCATGGCTCGCGCGCACGAGCAGCGCGACCGGGCGCAGCGTCGGCACGGCCCCGATCATCGCCTCGCCGACCAGCGTGTGGCGGCGCAGCAACCGGCGCTCGGCTGGCTCGAGCGGACCGCGCTTGGCGAGGATCTCGGCGGGAATCGCCAGCTTGCCGATGTCGTGCAGCTCGGCGGCGCGGGCGACGTTGTGGCGGCCGCGGCGGTCGAGGCCGAGCGCGCGCGCGACGACGCCGGCAAGATCGGCCACCTCCCGTGCGTGGGCCTGCAGACCCGGTTCCATCCGAGCGATCGTCACGACGCGCGAGAGATTCGATGGGTGAGCGTCATACCCTCTAGGCATGGCTACCGAGCAGATCCACAAGACCGATGACCAGTGGCGCGAGGAGCTCACGCCCGAGCAGTACGACGTGCTGCGCAAGGGCGGTACTGAGCGCGCGTTCACCGGCCAGTACTGGAACGTCAAGCAGGACGGCGTGTACCGCTGTGCGGGCTGCGGCGCGGAGCTGTTCTCGTCCGCGACCAAGTTCGACTCCGGCACCGGCTGGCCGAGCTTCACCGAGCCGGCCGTCGCCGCCGCGGTCGAGACCCGCGCGGACAACTCGCTGTTCATGAAGCGCACCGAGGTCGTGTGCCGCAACTGCGGCGGGCACCTCGGGCACGTGTTCGAGGACGGCCCGCGTGACGCGGGCGGCCTCCGCTACTGCATCAACTCGTGCGCGCTCGAGCTCGATCCGGGCGACAGCGCCGCGAGCACACCCAACCCGACGTAACAGCAACCGCTGATCCGGGCGAGTGCCTTCCGGCGCTCGCCCAGCCAGCCGCGCACGCTGCCGGCCACCAGCGCGTAGGTCGAGTCGCTCGCCATCGCGAGCAGCAGGAAGATCACGCCGAGCGCGAGCACCTGCGGCGCGACCGCGCCGCGCTCGGGGTCGATGAACTGCGGCAGGAAGGCGAGGAAGAAGAGCGCCGTCTTCGGGTTCAGGCTGTTGACCACCACGCCCTGCCAGTACAGCCGCCGGCGGCCGACCGGCCCAGCCGCGCGCTCCTCCGGCGCCTCGCCCGCGAGCAGCTTGCGCAGCCCGAGGTAGATCAGGTACGCCGCACCCGCGTACTTGACGACGCTGAACGCCACCGCCGACGAGGCCAGCAGCGCCGAGACGCCGATCGTCGCCGCGAGCACGTGGACCAGGCCGCCGGTCTGGATCCCGAGCGCCGAGACGATCCCCGCGCGGCGCCCCTCAGCGAGCGAGCGCGACACGATGTAGATCACCGACGGGCCCGGCACCGCGATGAACGCGAGGCTGGCCGCGGCGAAGAGGACGAACGTGTGCGGCTCGGGCATGGTGCCGATCGTACGGCCCGCGTGGCATTGTGTGCCGTCATGGAGAGCCCGAGCCGGGCGTGGCCGCTCGTGAAGCGCTGGATCGACCAGGCCACCAACGACGTCACGGTCCTCCCGGCCGATCCCGCCGGGGGCGCGCGTGCGCTCGAGGTGCTCGAGCTGACCGAGCGCTCGGTGCTGGGCGCGCTCGCCGTGCAGACCGGCGGGCTCTCGATCGACCACGGCTGGCTGCGGGTACTTGGCGGCCCCGCGCTCCTCGACTGGCGCACCCAGGTCGAAGGCGGGCTTATCGTCGGGCATGACGTGGTGGCCGGCTTCTACGCCGTCGACCGGCAGGACGGCGAGGTGCGCTATCTCGCCCCGGACACGCTGGAGTGGGAGGGGACCGAGATGGGGCACGCCGCCTGGGTGCACTGGACGCTCACCGGCGAGATCGGAGCGTTCTACGAGGCCCTGCGCTGGCCCGGGTGGGAGGACGACAGCGCGCCGCTCCCGGCCGACACCGGGCTCACGGTCCACCCGCCGCCGTTCACGCGCGAGGGGCGCCTGATCGCCGAGTCCACCAAGACGCCGACGCCGATGGCCGAGCTGTGGAGCGCCCAGCAGGAGTTCGTCCGCCAGTACGTGGGCGACTGATGCGCCGCCGCCTGCCGCTGGCGCTGTTCTTCCTCGGCGCCGGGATCACGCACTTCGTCAAGCCGCGCGCGTACGAGGCGACCGTGCCGGGCGCGCTGCCGCTGCACACCGAGATCGTCTACGTCAGCGGCGTGGCGGAGATCGCCGGCGCGCTGGCCCTGCTCGACCGCCGCACCGCCCCGTGGGGCGCGTGGTGGCTGATCGCGCTGCTCGTGGCGGTCTTCCCCGCCAACGTGAACATGGCCGTCGACGCAGAGCGCTTCCGGGCAGTGCCGGAAGCGCTCCTGTGGCTGCGACTGCCGCTGCAGCCGCTCGCCGTCGCCTGGGTGTGGTGGGCGGCGTTGCGGGACGGCTAGGCCGCGACCGGCACGGCCTCCACGTCGCCGCGGCGCGCCGCCTCGGCGTGCTCGCGGCTGTCCTTGCTGGAGATCAGGACCAGCGCCAGCAGCGCTCCGACGATGGCGAAGCCCGCGCCGACCATGAAGGCGTCCTGGAAGCCTTCGGTCAGCGCCGTCGGGAGCGCCTCCTTGGCGCCGCCCGCGCTCGCCATGACGTCGTCGGTGCGGGAGTTCGCGATCGTGGCGAGGATCGCCAGCCCGAGCGCGCCGCCGATCTGCTGCGAGGTGTTGATCAGGCCGCTCGCCAGCCCGGCCTCGCGACCTGACACGCCGCTCACCGCGGCGATCGTCATCGGCACGAACGCGAAGCCGAGGCCGACCGCAGCGAGCAGCGAGGCGGGGAGGATGTCGGAGACGTACGTGCCGTCGACCGAGACCTGGGAGAACCAGATCAGGCCGCCGGCGGTCAGCAGCAGGCCGGCGATCAGCGTCGGCTTGAAGCCGATGCGGGTCACGAGCACCGAGGCGAGACCGGCCGACACGATGATCCCGAAGGCCAGCGGCAGGTAGGCGAGGCCGGCCTTCAGCGCGTCGTAGCCGAGCACGTTCTGCATGTAGAGCGACACGAAGAAGAACATCGAGAACAGCGACATCGCCACCAACAGGCCGACCACGTTGGCGCCCGTCAGCGTCCGGTTGCGGAAGATCCCGAACGAGACGAGCGGGCTCGTCGAGCGGCTCTCGATCACGAGGAACCCCGCGAGCAGCAGCAGCGAGATCGCGATCAGGACGATCGTCTGGGTCGAGCCCCAGCCGGCGTTCACCGTGTCGACGAGCGCGTACACGAGCAGTGACAGGCCTGCGGTCACCGTGACCGCGCCGGCGGCGTCGAAGTGGCGCGGGCCCTCGATCTTGCTCTCGGGCAGGATGCGCGTCGCGAAGAACGCGACCGCGAGGCCGATCGGCACATTGACGAACAGCACCCACTCCCAGCCGGCGTACTCGGTCAGGAGGCCGCCGAACAGCACGCCCGCCGCGCCGCCGGAACCCGCGACCGCGCCCCACACGCCCAGCGCCCGGTTGCGCTCGGCGCCCTCGGCGAAGGTGGTGGTGACGATCGACAGCGCGGCCGGGGAGAGGATCGCGGCACCGAGGCCCTGGACGGCGCGGGCGGCGACGAGCCAACCCGGGCTCTGGGCGAGACCACCGGCCAGCGAGGCGATGGAGAAGAGGATCAGGCCGGCGACGAAGACGCGGCGGCGGCCGAGCAGGTCGGCCATGCGCCCGCCGAGCAGCAGGAAGCCGCCGAACACGAGCGTGTAGGCGTTGACCACCCAGGACAGGTCCTCGGTGGCGAAGTCGAGGTCGCGGCCCATCGAGGGCAGCGCGACGTTCACGATCGAGGCGTCGAGGACGACGATGAACTGCGCCGCGGCCAGCAGCGCCAGCGCGAGGCCCTTGCGGGAGATGGGAGCGGATTCAGACACGGGGGGAAGCTCCTCCAGAGAGCGATGTGGAAGCTGAGTTCCGGTTACGCTTTCTCACGATACGGAATTGACGTTCCGCTTGTCAACCCCTACATTTGTGAATGTGGCCCTTGACACAGAGTCCTCACAGCGCCCCCTGCGCGCCGACGCGCGCCGTAACCGCGAAGCGATCCTGAAGGCCGCCCGCGCGGTCTTCTCGGCCCGCGGTCGCGAGGCCCATCTCGGTGACGTGGCGCGGCGCGCCAAGGTCGGGATGGGCACGGTCTACCGCCACTTCCCGGACAAGGACGCGCTGCTCGAAGCGCTCGCCCGCGAGCAGTTCGAGCTGCTCACGGTGTGGGCGCGCGAGGCGCTGGAGGCCCCCGATCCCGGCCCGTCGCTCGAGGCGCTGCTGTGGCGCGGCGCCGAGCTGCAGGCCAAGGACCGCGCGCTGATGGAGGCGGTCGCCGAGTTCAAGCCCGGCGTCGCCGAGCAGTCCTCCGAGCTGCACGCCTGCATGGAGACGCTGCTGACGCGGGCGCAGGCGACGGGCCACATCCGCGCCGACGCCACCGGCGAGGACATCCGCCTGATGATGTGCGGCCTCGGCAGCGTGATGCAGATGAGCGGCGACGGCTGGCGCCGCTATCTGACCGTCATGCTCGACGGCATGCGCGCTGGGTAGCCTCTCTGCGCATGAGCGCAGCCGAGATCGCCGACCAGGAAGTCGAGGAGGTCGCCTGGGACCTCGATCCCCTTCTCGAGGGCGATCCGAGCGATCCCGTCGCGGCAGTCGACGCGATGCTGGCCGAGGCGCAGCGCCGCGCCGACGCGTTCGCCGAGCGCTACGCCGGCCACGTGGCGGAGCTCGACGGCCCCGGCCTCGCCGAGGCGATGCACGAGCTCGGCGACATGCAGGAGATCGTCGGCCGCGCCGGCTCCTTCAGCGGGCTGCACTTCTCGACCGACACCGCCGACCCGGAGCGCGGCGCGCTCTTCCAGCGCGTGCAGGAGAAGGCGACGCCGATCGAGACCAAGCTCCTGTTCTTCGAGCTCGAATGGGCCGCGATCGACGACGAGCGCGCCGACGAGCTGCTCGCCACCGACGGGCTCGACTTCTGCCGCCACCACCTGTACACGGCGCGCCGCTACCGCCCCTACCTGCTGAGCGAGCCCGAGGAGAAGATCCTCGCCGAGAAGGCGCTGACCGCCCGCAACGCCTGGGGCCGGCTGTTCGAGGAGCAGATCGCGGCGCTGCAGGTCGACATGGAGGACGGCGCCGAGCCGGTCTCCCTCGAGGTCGCGCTCTCGCACCTGCACTCCGGCGACCGCCCCGAGCGCGCGCACGCCGCCGAGCGCGTGAGCGCCGCGCTCGAGCCCGGCCTGCGCACCCGCGGGTTCGTCTTCAACACGCTGCTGGCCGACAAGATGGTCGACGACCGGCTGCGCGGCTACAGCCACTGGCTGCAGAGCCGCAACCTCGCCAATGAGGCGTCCGACGAGTCGGTGCAGGCGCTCGTGACGGCGGTCCGCAACCGCTACGAGCTGCCGCGCCGCTGGTACCGCCTGAAGGCGCAGCTGCTCGGGCTCGACCGCCTCAAGGACTACGACCGCATGGCCGCGGTGACGGACGAGAACCCGACCGTCGCCTGGGGCGAGGCGCGCGACCTCGTGCAGGACTCGTACTCGAGCTTCTCCCCCGTGCTCGGCGACCTCGTCCACCGCTTCCTGACCGAGCGCTGGATCGACGCGCCGGTCCGCCCCGGCAAGCGCGCGGGAGCGTTCTGCGCCTACACGGTCCCGTCCGTGCACCCGTACGTGATGCTCAACTGGACCTCGCGCCGCCGCGACGTGCTGACGCTCGCCCACGAGCTCGGGCACGGCGTCCACGCCTCGCTCGGCGGCCAGCAGGGCATCTACCACTTCGCGACCCCGCTGACGCTGGCGGAGACCGCGAGCGTGTTCGGCGAGACGATCGTCTTCGGCCGCCTGCTCGAGCAGGCCGCGACACCGGAGTCGAAGTTGTCGCTTCTGGCCGAGTCGATCGAGGGCTCGATCGCCACCGTCTTCCGCCAGATCGCCATGAACCAGTTCGAGGACCGCATCCACACCGAGCGCCGCGAGACCGGCGAGCTCGCGCTCGACCGCATCGGCGAGCTGTGGGCGCACTCGCAGGAGGAGCTGCTCGGCGACGCGGTCGAGGTCACGGAGGGCTACCGCACCTGGTGGTCCTACGTGCACCACTTCGTGAGCGTGCCGGGCTACGTCTACGCCTACGCCTACGGGCAGCTGCTGGCGCTGGCGGTCTACGGCCGCTACGAGGAGGAGGGCGAGTCGTTCGTCCCCGCCTACATCGACCTGCTCAGCGCGGGCGGCTCCAAGTCACCCGAGGAGCTCGGCGAGATCGTCGGCATCGACCTCGCCGACCCGGGCTTCTGGGACAAGGGCCTCGTTTTGGTCGAGCGTCAGCTCGACGCGGCCGAGCAGGCGGCTCGGGACGCCGGTCGGCTCTGAGCGTTCGCGGCAGTTTCGGCGAACGTCAACGGCTGGCCGGGTAGGAACGGGATTTCGGCCGCCGGGGCGGCCAAGGTTGCTTACTTTTGCCCGCATACCGGGAGAAACCATGCAACCTTGTCGCCGCGGCACCCCGCACCCTCCTCCTCAATGCCCGCCGTTCGCTCGCACCGCCCGCACGATGATCCGCGCCAGCGACGCCAGGTCCTCGACGCGCACCCGCTCGTCGACCGCGTGCGCGAGCTCGAGCCCGGGCGTCCCCACCATGACCGCCGGGATCCCGCGGGCGCAGTAGAGGCGCATGTCGGCGCCGTAGGGCACGCCGGTGAGCCGGGCGGGAGCGCCTCGCTCGGCCTGGACGGCGGCGGCGACCGTCGCCACCCACGGGTCGTCGGGCGGCGTGGCGCCGGGGGCGAACTGGCCGCCGGTCCACTCGACCTCGGGCGGTGGTGACTCGCCGTCGTCGAGCACGGACTCGAACGCCGCCCGCGCCTCCCTCAGATCGGCGCCGAGCGGGACGCCGAGCCGGCCCTCGCACACGACGCGGTCGGGGACCGAGCTCGACCACTCGCCGCCCTCGATCAGCCCGACGTTGATCGGATAGGGCAGCGCGAGCGACTGCATCGCAGGGTGCTCGACGGCGCGGTTGATCTCCCGCTCGTGCGCCTGGATCGCGAGATGGAGGCCGACGTAGCGGTCGAGCGCGGAGCGGCCGGCGAGGCGCATCGCGGCGTGGGCGGCGCGGCCGCGGACGGTGACGTGGAAGGTCAGGGCGCCCGCCTGCGCACACACGACCTCGAAGCCGGTCGGCTCGGGGATGAACACCGCGTCGAAGGCGGCGTCGCGCTCGAGCGCCGCGAACGTGCCGAGGCCGCCGTCCTCCTCGGAGGCGACCGCCTGCAGCACGACCTCGGGGCGCTCGCCCTCGCGCAGCTCGGCCAGCGCGTGCAGCGCCGCGACGACGCCGCCCTTCATGTCGACCGAGCCGCGGCCGTGCACGAGCCCGTCCGCGATCGTCCCCGCGAACGGCTCATGCGCCCACGGCCGGCTCCCCACGCCGACGACGTCGATGTGCCCGTTCAGCGCGATCCGCCCCGGGCGCGTGCCGGGCAGCGTGACGCTGAGCCCGAGCAGCTCCTCGCGCGGCGCCTCCTCGCCGGGGTGGTCCGGGTGGGCGCGCAGGGCAGTGAGGTCGTGCTCGTGCAGATCGGCGTCGAGCCCGAGCGCGGCGGCCAGCTCGCCGAGCCGTTCCAGTGCCGGGCGCTCGTGGCCGGTGAGGCTGGGCGCCTGGACCAGCGCGGCGGTGTCGCGGGCGATCGCGGCGGGGTCGATCACGCGGCGAGCGTCGCCTCGGCGCCGCCGACGCGCTCTCCGCGCGAGTTGTGCACCGGCCCCGCCCGCAGCTCGTCGAGCACGTCGCCGCCGACCTCGATCTCCCAGTGCTCCTCGAGCAGCAGCGGCGCGACGACGTCGAGCGCCCGGGTGGCGCCGTCGAGCACCTTCAAAGCTGCGCCACGACCGTCGGGCAGGCCGATCCCCAGCACGCCCTCGGCGCCGATCTTGCTGACCAGCCGCGGGTGGGCGCGCATCAGCTCGGTGTCGATCGCCCCGTCGTAGGCGACGAGCTGGGGGTGGGCGGTCATCGCCGCCGCCAGCCGCTCGCCCTCCGGCCCGAGGCCGCCCGAAGCGAGCCGGCCGAACGCCGCCGCCAGCCTTGCGATCGGCACCGAGAAGGTGCGCATGCCACAGCCGTCGGTGGCGCGCGTCATCTCACCGGGCCGGACGCGCGTCGCCTCCGCCATCCCGCCCTCCATCGCGTCCTGCAGCGGGTGGCCTTTGTCGATGTAGCCCGCGGTCGGCCAGCCCTCGGCGGCGGCGAACGCGAGCCCGAAGGCGTGCTTGCCCGAGCAGTTGTGCCGGATCCGGGCCGGCTCCCCGCCGGCCGCGCGCAGCGCGATCGCCGCGGCCGGGTCGCGCGGCTCGGCCACGCCGCACTCCAGGTCGTCCTCGGAGCGCCCGGCGGCGGCGAGGACCTCGCGCACCCGCTCCACGTGCGCGTCGCTGCCGCCGTGCGAGGCGCACGCCATCGCGAGGTGCTCGGTGCTCAGCCCGAAGCGCTCGGGCACGCCCGCGCGCACCCCCGCCAGCGCCTGGAACGGCTTGGCCGCCGAGCGCGCGTAGATCGTCGGGCCGGGATAGGCGGCCGAGCCACCCCCGGCGGCGTGGGCGCGACCGCCGCGGCCGCGGTCGGTCGTCGCCCAGGCGACGCGGTGCTCGCTCTCGACGCCGGTGCCGCGCCGCACGCGCACCAGCGCCTCGCCGATCACGACGCGCGGACCTGGTAGATCGAGGTGAAGCCGGTCTCGAAGCCGTTGCGCGCCGCGCGCAGATAGAGCCGCCACACGCGCACGCGCTCGGGCCCGGCCAGCCGCGTCGCCTCGTCGAGGTTTTCGTCGAGCCGGCGCGCCCAGTGGCGCAGCGTCTCGGCGTAGTCCTCGCGGAAGTCCTCGATGTGGTGGGTCTCCAGCCCCGCGCGCTCGAGCGCGAGCAGCACGCGCGAGAGCGGCTGCGGCGCCCCGTCGGGGAAGACGTAGCGGGCGGAGAAGTCGCCGGGCTTCGGATCCTCCTGGCGGAGATTGGCGATGCCGTGGTTGAGCAGCCGCCCGCCCGGGCGCAGCGCGCCGCGCAGCCGCCGCGCGTACTCGTCCATCTGCTCGGCGCCGACGTGCTCGACCATGCCGATCGAGGACACCGCGTCGAACGACTCGCCCGCGAGCTGGCGGTAGTCGACGACGCGGAAGTCGGTGCGATCGGCGACGCCCGCCTCCTCGGCGCGGCGCCTCGCGGTCTCCACCTGCGGCGGCGAGAGCGTGATGCCGGTGACGTGCACCCCGTGGCGCTGGGCGGCGTGGATCGCGAACGAGCCCCAGCCGCAGCCGACGTCGAGCACGCGCTGGCCACGCGTCAGCGCCAGCTTCTGGCACACGAGCTCGAGCTTGGTCTCCTGCGCCTCCTCGAGCGTCTCGGCGCCGCGCGAGAAGATCGCGCACGAGTAGGTCATCGTCGGGCCGAGGAAGAGGCGGAAGAACTCGGGCGGGACGTCGTAGTGGTGGCGAACCGCACGCGAGTCGCGCGCGATCGAGTGGAAGCGCCCCTTGGGCGGGAGCTCGGAGGACGGCGGCCCCGGCGGGCGGACCACGCCGGTGGCGCGCAGTGCGGCGAGCGCCAGCTTGGCCTTGGTGCGGCGGTCGATCGCCGGGGGCTCCCAGGTGTCGACGACCTTGACGACGGCGTCGAGGTCGTCGACGTCGAGGGCGCCGGTCACGTAGGCGCGACCGAGGCCGAGCTCGCCAGGCGCGCGCAGGACGTGCGCGAGGGCCTGCGGCGAGGTGGCGGTGAAGGTGGGCCCACCGTTGGGCTGCGTGGGCGGGACTTCGGAGCCGTCCCAGAGGACGACGCGGAACGGCCGCTCGGGGAGAGCATCCTCGAGCGCCGTACGGAACGAGGCGGTACCAGGCATGCCTTCGACGCTAGCGGGTCAGGATTCGCTGAGGACGCCTCGCGCGTGGTCCCAGCGCCAGACGCGGCCGTGCGAGGTCACGTGCAGGCCGCCGAGCCAGCGGTCGATGCCGATCAGCGCGACCCGGTCGGCCTCCCCGGCCAGCACGGCCTCGCCCACGGGCGTGAGCTTGAGCTCGCCGTTCTCCTGCACGAGGCCTTCGAGGCCGGCGAGCCGGTCGAAGGCGACCGTGTCGCCCATGAACGGCGCCTCCTCCGCGCCCATCGCGGCGAGGAACGCGGCCCCGCGGTTGCGTGCGCCGGCGGCCACTGCCTCGAGCAGCTGGCGCTCGGTCCGGCCGAGGCCGTCGCGCGTGTCCGGCAGCTCCTCCAGCAGGCGCTTGAGCGCCGGGGCGAGGTAGGGCAGGCGCTCGTCGGGCGTGACGGCGGCGCGGGCGAGGGCGCGCGGGTCGCGGCCGCGCAGCGCGGCCCACGCGTCGCGGGCGAGGTGGACGTGCTCGGGCGTGACAGCGGTGCGGACGGGCCACAGGCTCGCCAGCTCGCCCGGCTCGAGCTCCCCGAGGCCGTGGAAGTCCGGCCGGCCGGGGAACGTCCCGATGCAGATCAGCTCGACGCGGGTGGGGAAGTCGGGCAGCCCGGCCAGGATCTGGATCAGCTGGAGCTGGTCGTAGAGGTCGTGCTCGAACCACAGGACGACCGGCTCACAGCTTTCCACCGCGGCGGCCAGGCGCTCGTCGCGCACGAGCAGCTCCGCCTCGACCTCGGCCGTCTCGACGGGCCCGAGCGTGGCCAGGTAATCGGCGCGCACGCGGCGCAGCTCGTCCTGCGGGAGGTCGGGCACCGGCCCCTCGTGGAGGACGTCCCGCCACGGCAGCAGGTCGCCCGCGAGGCCGGCCAGCTCCATGGTCGCGGTCGTCGAGTCGCCGTTGGTGACGTGCAGCACAAGGCCACCCTAGGGTCATCCTCAAGGTGGACGCAAGACCGTCAGCCAGGCTGACGACGCGAGGGCTCCTGGACCGTAGCTTCACCTCATCGCTTGACCCTCCCCCCAGAACTCCCCAGGAGACCCCAAATGGCTTACGCAGGACAGACCCTCGAGAACCCCGTCAGCGGCGAGAAGATCACCTTCATCCAGACTGCTGCCGACACCGACGGCGAGCTGCTCGAGATCGAGCTCGAGCTCTCCCCCGACGGCGCCGTGCCCGGTGCGCACATCCACCCCGAGCAGGAGGAGCGCTTCGAGATCGTCGAGGGCAAGATGGCCTTCCGCATGGGCCTGAAGAGGATCGTCGCCGGCCCCGGCGACGTCGTCACCGTGCCCGCCGGCAAGATCCACGCCTTCAAGAACGCGGGTGACGAGACCGCCAAGGTCCGCGTCCAGGTCCGCCCGGCGCTTCAGATGGAGCAGCTCTTCGAGACGACCGTCGCCCTCGCCGAGGACGGCCGGACGACCTCCAAGGGCATGCCGAAGCCGCTGGACCTGGCGCTCTTCGTCCGCCAGTACCGCCGCGAGGTCAAGGCGCCGTTCCCGCCGTCGCCGATCGTCCGCGCGATGCTTGCGCCGCTCGCCTACCTGGCGACGCGCAAGGGCCACGACGCGCGCTACGCCCCGGTGACCCGGGAGCTCGCGCCCGCCGCGGCCTAGTTAGCAGTGGGTCGGGTTCGGCGTCCCCTGGTCCGGGTCGGGCCGGGGGACGCCGGCGAGGGTGCGCTGGGTCTGGCCTAAGCGTCGACGTCTTCGGCAACGTCGAACCGCCGCGCCGGATCGCCGCGCCGGATCGGACGCTGAGTGTCTAGCCGACCTTGAAGTTGGCAGTCGAGCCTTTGCCCTTGACGCGGAGCCGAGCGGTGCGGCTCTTGCGCCCGCCCGCGTCGGACAGGTAGTTCCAGGTCACCCACGGCTGGCCGTCGCGTGCCCGATAGACATCCATCGCGCCGGGGCCGCGCTTATTGCCCGGCAGCGAGTACTTGCGCATATCGGGCGGCAGCGCATTGCTCGGTGCGGCATAGGCGAACCACGCGACTTTGTTGTTGGGCATCTGCCGGCAGAGTCCGTCGTCGAGCTTCGGGCCGCAATGGGCGATCCCGGTCGCGTAGTAGTTCTGCTGCCATTTGTTGCCGGAGTAGAAGAGGTACCAGGAGCCTTCATTGAAGAACGCGCTCGGGTTCTCGATGACGGTCACGCCTTTTTTGCCCTGCTTGTAGTGCGCCCAGGCGAGGCCGTTGCTGCGCATGATGACCGTGGGCCTGGAGCCGCGGTCGACGTTGCCGTTCTTGCGGAACTTCAGGCGCATCGCCGACAGCGCGGACTCCGGCCCTTGCGCCCGCTGGCCGTCGCGCCAGGTCATCCAGACCGCGCTCCCGGCTCCCTGCGTGACGTCGGCGTCGAGTGCCCAGCGGTCGCCCTTCGTCGGGCACACGAGCGGCTTCGGCTCGGCCACGTAGCCGGTGAACGGCTGCGTCGAGTGCGCGACGCCGATGCACTTGCGGCCGCCGGACTTGCGCGCCGTCGCCGTGTAGAACAGGTAGTAGCGGCCGACGCCTCTCTTGACCTTGTAGAAGGCGCCCGGCGTCCAGATGTTCGAGCCGCGCTCGGCCCAGGCCCCGCCGCCGTTCGGCAGCGCGTCGCCGCCCACGTTCGATGTGCTGCCGACGTCGTTACCGCTGCCGTGCCGGGCCCAGGGCACCTTCCAGCCGCCCGTGCTGGCGCCGAACGTCCCGTACTGATTCGAGCCGTCGTATAGCGCGATCGTGTCGGCGCCCGGGAACGGAAAGTCGTTCGCTTCGTCGTCCAGGTTCGGGGGGTCGGGGCGCGGGGTGGGCGTCCCGCCACCGCCACCGCCACCGCCACCGCCACCGCCACCGCCACCGCCACCGCCCAGCGTCGACGGCGGCCCGTCGGCGTTGCACTCGGCCTTCCGGTCGTCGGCGCAGACCTTCAGCGACGCGGCGCGGTCGTCGAACGAGATCGAGGACATCGCGTTGTCCTCGGGATTAGGCGGTGTGCAGAGGATCGTCGACGGATCGCCTTGGTAGTTCGACCGGCCCCAGAACCGCACGCAGTGCCCCGGCTTGATCGCAACCGACGAGATGTCGTTGTTGACGTCGACGACCTGGCCGGTCGCGGCGTCATTGAACGCCTTGAAGCTCGGCCGCCAGCCGTCGGCGACAACCGACGCGCCCCTGCACTTCGTGCCGCGCCACAGCTGGACAAGCGCGCCCTGGCTGCGCGCGTTCTCCGCGCAGTAGTGGTTCGCCCGCGCCGCCTGCGGGATCGCCATGCCCAGGCTCAACGCGACAGCGATAAGCACTCCGGCTCCCGTAATCCGCGCACGCATCGTGACCGCAGATTCCTCTTGAGAGCGTTGCCGGTATGGGCGGGTGCCGCGCACGGGGAACTCCCTTTCGTCGGACGGGGCGGGCGATCGGAGCGACGGACTCGGCTCCAACCGGGGCACGCGACAGTACGGCCGGACGCCCCGCTTCGAAAGAGTCCCGAGGCCCAATTGGTCGCCGGGATCGGCCCAGGACCTCTTCACCCGCCCGCTATCGCATGTGCCTCAATGCCGCAGCAGCCGCGACTGCCGGGCCAGCTGATCGAGGCCGCCTGCGTCGAGCAGCAGTTCGCCGCTGGCGTTCCATCGGTGCTGCGCGAACGCCTCCGTTCGGAGGCTCGCACGTAGCGTGACTGTCCCGTGTCCGTCGTGCTCGGCGACCAACGCTACGTCGCCTTCCAACGATTCCCACCTGCGATCGCCGCTCCATCCGCGCCAATCCTTCGCGAGCGTCTCGAAGTACTCAGCAAGCCCGCCCAGTCTGATCTCGTAGAACCGCAGCGACGCTTCAAGCGCTCCGCACGAGAGGGTCGCGTTCCAGTAGCCGTCCTCGAGATCATCGGCATGAGGCCCACGCTTCGGATCCCTCGCGACCCTGAGAAACGCTCCCGCCTCGTTGGACCGGACCTCAAAGGTCGCCGGTTCGGACACTTGCCAAGCATGACGGAGTTCGGCCCCTGCACGACACATCGGAGCGCCGACAGCGTGGAGAAAAAGTCGACGGCGGGCTCCATTTCCTGACAGGACGCGCCGGCCACCCAGGCCGATCCCTAGCCGCGCGGCGCCGGCGAGGGTGCGGCTACCCGCACCTCCGGCCTGGTGGTATCCGGAAGCGTGGTTCCGCTTTGTATGGGAGCCTCGGACGATGCTCTCCATCTCCCCTGACGCGCGCGAAATCCGGGGCCCCATCCTCACGCCCGATGACCCTGGCTACGACACCGCGCGCACCGTCTTCCTCGGCGACGTCGACCGGCGCCCCGCGCTGATCGCCCGCCCCACCGACGCGGCCGACGTGGCCCGCGTCATCGCGCTCGCCCGCGACAGCGGCGCCGAGCTGGCTGTCCGCGGCGGCGGCCACAGCCCCGCCGGCCACTCCGCCAGCGAGGGCGGCGTCGTGCTCGACCTGCGCGGCCTGCGCGAGCTCGACCTCGATCTCGCGGCGCGCACCGCGTGGGCCGGCGGCGGCCTCACCGCCGGCGAGTACACCGCCGCCGCCGGCGAGCACGGGCTCGCCACCGGGTTCGGCGACGCCGGCTCGGTCGGCATCGGCGGCATCACGCTCAGCGGCGGGGTCGGCTTCCTCGTCCGCGAGCACGGCATGACCATCGATCAGCTGCTGGCGGCCGAGGTCGTGACCGCCGACGGCCGGGTGCTGGAGGTCGACGCCCAGCGGCACCCCGACCTGTTCTGGGCGATCCGCGGCGGCGGCGGCAACTTCGGCGTCGTCACGCGGCTGCGCTTCCAGCTGCACGACGTCTCGGAGTTCACCGGCGGCATCCTCGTCCTGCCGGCCTCCGCCGACGTCCTCGATCGCTTCCTCGCCGAGGCCGAGGCCGCGCCGGACGCGCTCTCCACCATCGCCAACGTGATGGGCGCCCCGCCGATGCCGTTCCTGCCCGCCGAGGTCCACGGCCGGCCGATCCTGCTGGCGATGCTCGCCTGGACCGGCGCCGCCACCGCCGGCGAGCGGGCGCTCGCGCCGTTCCGCGCGATCGCCGAGCCGCTGGCCGACATGGTGCGGGCGATGCCCTACGCCGGCATGTACCAGCCCGCGGATCCGGACTACCACCCGGTCGCGGCCGCGCGCACGGGGCTCGCGTCGGACGTCGACGCGGCGACCGTGGTCGACTGGATCTCTGCCGCGCCCGGGCGGGTCGTGCAGCTGCGCGTGCTCGGCGGCGCGATGGCGCGCGTGCCGGCGGACGCGACCGCGTTCGCCCACCGCGACACGCGGATGATCGGCAACGTCGTCGCGATGTACACCGACGCCGCCGACGGCCCGGACGCCGAGGCGGAGGTCGCCGCGCTCGGCAAGCGGATCTATGACGGTGACGGCGCGTACGCCGGCTTCCTCCGCGACGAGGGCGAGGCGCGGGTGCGCGCCGCTTACCCGCGCGGCGCCTACGAGCGGCTCGCCGCGGTCAAGGCCGAGTACGACCCCGACAACGTGTTCCGCCTGAACCAGAACGTCGCGCCGGGCTAGGACCCTAGGCTTGCGCGCCATGCGGCTCGCAAGCCTTGTCCGTCACCCCCGGCTGTGGCGGTACGAACGGATCAGACGCAGCGTCGCCGAGGACTCGATCGCCGGGCACGGGATCGAGCTCGGCGCGCTGCACAGCCCGTTCCCGGTCCCGGATGCGGCCCACGTCGAGTACGTCGACCGGTTCAGCACCGCACAGCTGCACGCCGAGTACCCGGAGCTCGCCGGCCAGCCGCTCGTCGAGGTGGATCGCGTCGACGACGGCGAGCGCCTCGCGACCATCCCCGATCGAAGTCAGGACTTCGTGATCGCCTCGCACTTCCTCGAGCACTGCGAGGACCCGGTGGGGACGCTCGCGGCGCACCTGCGCGTGCTCCGGCCCGGCGGCGTCCTCCTGCTCGCGCTGCCCGACCGCCGCCACAGCGTCGACCGCCACCGGGACGCGACCACGCTGGAGCACCTGGTCGCCGACCACGAGCAGGGTCCCGAGGCGTCGCGAGCAGGCCACTACCGCGACTGGGCGCGGCTCGTCGACCTCCCGCTCGGCAACATCGGCGCCGGCGACGTCGAGGCGCACGCGGCGGCGTTGCAGGAGCGCAGCTACAGCATCCACTTCCACTGCTGGACCGGCGACGAGTTCCGCCGGCAGCTCGAGGCGCTCATCGAGCGCTTCGATCTGCCCGGGCGGGTCGCCTCACACCGCACGAACCACCACGAGTTCCTCGTGACGCTCGAGCGCACCACGGGTCAGACGTCGTCGGTGTAGTCCATGAAGCCGAGGGGGCGGAGCGATCCGATGCCGTCTCTAGCCTGCGGCGCGTGTCGACCTCTCGGGTCCTCGCCGGCGTGGCGGTGATGCTGATCGTGTTCGCCGCCGTAATCCTCGGCGGCGTCTACTACATGCTCACCCAGTTCGGCGACGAGCTCGACTCGGAGCTCGATACGCAGGTCACGACCGTCCAGCGCGACTTCGACGGTGACGTCCGCCGGCTGCAGCGCAACCTCAAGCGCGAGCTCCAGAATGAGCTCGACGCGCGGCTGCCGGCTACGACCGCGCCCTAGGCGCCAGCCGCGAGGCGCGCGGACGCCGCCGAGGCTGGTGTTCGGGTGATGGCGGCCTAGCTCGTCGAGTATGTCCCCAAGGGAGGAGCGATCGATGCCTTCGTTGCTGCTTGTCCTGACCGGCGCCGACCATTGGACGCTCGACGACGGCACCCGTCAGCCGACCGGCTTCTGGGCCGAGGAGTTGACCGAGCCGATGCGGGTCTTTCGCGATGCAGGCGTCGACGTGACGATCGCCACGCCGGGTGGCGTGCGCCCGACCGTCGATGAGGCCAGCCTCAGCGCAGAGGGCGCCGGCGGCGAGGAGCGGGCCGCAGCATTGCGCGGCGACCTTGACGCGCTCGCCGATCAGCTCGCCTCGCCGGCGGCGCTCGAAGCGCTCTCGGCCGACGACTACGACGGCGTCTTCGTGCCCGGCGGCCACGGCCCGATGGAGGATCTGGCCAGCTCAGACGAGCTCGGCCGGCTGGTACTGACAGTGCTCGACGACGACAAGGTCGTCGCGGCCGTCTGCCACGGACCGGCCGGGCTGTTGTCCGCGATGCGGCCGGACGGGACCTGGGCGTTCGCCGGGCGCAAGCTGGCGGGATTCACCAACGACGAGGAGACCCAGGCGGGGCTCGCCGACAAGGCGCCGTGGCTGCTCGAAGACCGGATGCGCGAAGCCGGGGGCGAGTTGGAGGGCGGGCCGGCCTGGCAGCCGTTCTCCGTCGTCGACGACAACGTCGTGACCGGACAGAACCCAGCCTCCAGCGGCGAGGTCGCTGAGAAGGCCGTGGAGGCCCTCAACGCGCGCGCACATTGGATCCATGTCGTCCCGTACGACGGCGCATGGACGTTCAAGCACGAACACAGCGAGCCGGAAGGCACGTTCCGCACCCAGAAACAGGCGATCGAGGCCGCCAGGGAACATGGCCGGGCGCACGGCGACTGGGAACTGGTCATCCACGGCCGCAACGGACGCATCCGCGAGGCGGTCGCCATCCACTGAAAGCCGAGGCCGCGGACACCATGCCACAAGGGTTGTCCGCGCTCGGCCTGGTCTACTGGCTAGCTCGTCGCACCGGCGGATGATCCGGTCGCCGACGGCCACGGTCACCGGCCCGTAGTCGACATCATCGCCGAGCTGGCCCTGCGCGTGGACGTGATCGCGCGCGGCGGTGTTGAGCGCCGCGCGCTGTCGTTGTCGCGCGATCACAGCGACCCGCGCCTGGGGCACCCTGCCGCCGGCTACGACGGCGCCGTAGTCGCGCCGTTCCACAGCAGGCGGCCGGAGCGGCGCAGGAACGCGTCGTCCGGCGCCGTCAGACACTGGTTCAGCCACGCGCCCTCGATCAGGCTGGTTGCCGCACCGGCGAGATCTTCGAGCGTCACGTCCTCCCGCAGCTGCAGGCCGAAGTGCTCGATCGCCTCGCCGAACGCGGTCGCGAGCTTCGCGACCCACTGCCGGTTCTCTTCCATGCTCGGCGCGCTGACGCGCTCGCTCCACAGCCCGTAGGGCACCGCGCTCAGCCACAGTGCCCACAGCGCCGCGTAGTCGAGCTGCGGCTGCGTGCCTCGCTGCGGGCCGCGCGCCGACTCCGCCGCGAACAGCGCCTCGACCCACGCGCCCGCGTCCGGATGGTCGGCCGGCGCGGGGAGCGCGAGCTGCTCGATCCAGTCGCCAGCGTCGAGCGCCCGCGCCATGGTCTCGACCTGGAAGGCGGCCTGGCTCCCGAACAGGTGCGAGATCACGCCGCGGGTCTTGCCGTCGCGCTCGGCGACCGCGCCGGCGTCGAGCCGCGCGAACGGGCCGACGGCGATCGAGCGCCGGTCGAGCGCCTCGGAGTCGCGCCTGATCTGCTCCAGCGCGGCGACCTGCCCCATCTCGACGTAGCGGTCCCGCGCCTCGTCCCTGGGCAGCGTCGAGCGGCCGGCTGGTTGCTTCGGAGCCATTGCACCGCGAAGCCTAGTTGACAGCGCGGCGGTGCGTACGTACGGTACGTAGGTCCGTACGTACGGTACGTACGTATCACCAGCAGCCGGTCCGCCTCTTATTGAAAGGACCCGGTCTTGAACGTGCTCGCTCCCGCTCTCCACCCCGCCCCCGTCCGGCGCTGGCTCGCCACCCTTGGCGCCACCGCACTCTCGACCTACGCGCTGGACGCGGTCGCCACCGCGGCCGGCGTGGCGCTCGCGACCACCGGCCTGCTGCGCGGCGCGCCGCAGCTGGTCCTGCTGGGGTTTCTCGCGCTCACGTACGTCGCCTGGGGCGCAGGCCTGGGCCGCAACCTGAGCGCCAACTGGGCGCTCCTACAGCGCACCGGTACGAGCACCAACGCGCTGTCGAAGGCGGCGCACGACCTCGCGGCGCTCCGCGGCTGGCGTCCGCAGGCGCAGCGCGTGGCGGGCGCGGCCGGCTACGTCGCCACCGAGGTCGCCAAGGAGGCGCCGTACTACGCGGGCGCGTTCGGCGCGGCTGTCGTCAGCGACTCGATCGTGTCGGGCGACGCGATCGTGTTCCTCGGCGGAGCGAACCTCGGCGCCGCCGCCTACGAGTACGGGCTCGCTGGGCTGACGCGGGCGTTCCTGCGCCGCGGCCACGCGTCGTTCGACGCCGACTGGGTGCCGGAGGAGTACCTCGCGGACTACTACACGGACCTGGAGCCGGACGAGGTGGAGACGATCGCGTTCTTCACCGACGCGATGCGCACGACCACGCCGGGCGAGCCGGTCCTCTTCTTCGGCACCGGCCCGACGCTCCATCACGTATTCCTGTCGGCCGGCCGCGCGTCGGAGATCCATCTCGCCGACTACCTGCCGCAGAACCTCGCGGCCATCGAGCGCTGGCTGCGGCGCGACCCTCGCGCGCATGACTGGCGCCCGTTCGTGCGCTACACGCTCGAGTGCGAGGGCCAGGCGGCGCCGACCGACGCGCAGCTCGCGGAGCGCGAGGAGCTCACGCGCGCGAAGGTCACCCGGCTGCTGGAGGCCGACGCCGGCGACCGCGAGCCGGTCGCCGAGCGCTACGACACGGTCGTCAGCGCCTATTGCGCCGACTCCGCCACCGCCGATCACGCGACGTGGGAGACCTACATGCGCCACATCTCGGGCTTGGTTCGCCCGGGCGGCGTCTTCATCACCGCGGCGCTGCGCGGCTCGCGCAGCTACCTCGTCGGCGGCAAGCGCTTCCCGAGCGCGGACGTCGACGAGCACGACCTGCGGGCGGTGCTGGAGCCGGAGTTCGACTGCGCGATCGAGGTCCGCGAGCTGCCCGAGCACGCGCGACTCGGCTACGAGGGCATCGTGCTCGCTAGGGCCACTCGACGCCCACCAGCGTCGGCTCCGGCTGCAGCATGACGCCGAAGCGCGCCTCGACGCCGGCGGCGATCTCGCGCGCCAGCGCGAGCAGCTCGGCGGTCGTGCCGGCGCCGCGGTTGGTGAGCGCGAGCGTGTGCTTCGAGGAGATCGCGATCCCCTCCGGATCGCCGTAGCCGCGCTGGAAGCCCGCGCGCTCGATCAGCCACGCCGCCGAGGTCTTGACGCGCCCGTCGGGCTCCGGGAAGCGCGGCGGGCGCTCCGCGCGCTGCTCGAGGGCGGAGAACTCGTCGGGGCCGAGGATCGGGTTGGTGAAGAACGAGCCGGCGGACACCGAGTCGGGGTCGGCCGGGTCGAGCACCATCCCCTTGCCGCGGCGGAGGCCCAGCACCGCCTCGCGCACCTCGGCGAGCGGAGCGCCCTCGCCCGGCCGCACGTCGAGCGTGCGCGCCAGCTCCGCGTAGGCCAGCGGCCCGCTCAGCTCGCGGCGCTCGAGCGCGAACGTCACCGCCAGCACGACCCAGCGCCCGGGGTCGCGCTTGAACGCGCTCGACCGGTAGGCGAAGCCGCACTCCTCCGGCGCGAGGTCGCGGACATCCCCCGTCGCGCGCTCGAGCGCGCGAACGGACACAATCGTCTCGGCCACCTCCTGGCCATACGCGCCGACGTTCTGGATCGGCGTCGCGCCGATCGAGCCCGGGATGCCCGACAGGCTCTCGACGCCCGCCAGGCCCTCCGCCACGCAGCGCGCCACGAACGGCTCCCACGCCTCACCGGCGGCGACCGTCAGCTCGACGCGCCCGCCGGCCTCCCGCTCGGTCACACCGCGGGTGAGCACGCGCACGACCGTGCCGGGCCAGCCCGCGTCGGCGATCACGAGGTTCGAGCCGCCGGCGACGAGCAGCACGTCCTCGCCACGGGCCGCCTCGACGAGCTCGTCCTCGCCGCGCGCCTCGACGACCGCGCCGGCGGGCCCGCCCAGGCGCAGGGTGGTGAGCTCGCTCAGCCGGATCACGGTCCGCGAGACTAGGCGACGATGCGGTCCTTCCGAGTGTCCTCGGTCGTGTGCCACCGCCGGTTGGGGAGGATGTGGCGATGAGCGGCCTCACGCTCGACCGCCTCGACGGCGGCCCCGCCCAGGTCGTGCGGCTGCGCGACGCGCGCTTCGGCGGGGCGGCCGCACGCGAGCCGCACCGCCACGACTACCACGAGCTGATCTGGATCCGCGCCGGCGCGGGGCAGCACTCGATCGACGGCGCCACGGTGCCCGTCCGTCCCGGCACGATCACGGTGATCGGCCGCGGGCAGGTGCACGTCTTCGAGCAGGGCGAGCACCTCGACGGCGCGGTCGTGCGCTTCACCGGGGAGGCGCTCGCGGAGTCGTGGCTGCTGGCCGGCCAGGGCGGCCGCGCGGTCGTCGTGCCGAGCGGCGAGCAGGACGGGCTCGACGCGCTGATCGACGCGCTCGGCGCCGAGCTCGCGCGGCCGCCGGACGAGCACAGCGCCGAGCTCCAGCGCCACCTGCTGACCGTGATCCTGCTGTGGATCGAGCGCTGGTACGACGCGAGCCGCACCGAGCGCCGCGCCGACGACGACGCCGAGGTGCAGCTCCACCGCCGCTTCGCCCGCCGGCTGGAGGAGGACTACGCCGCCCACCACGACGCCGCCCACTACGCCGACGCGCTCGCCGTCCCCGCCGCCGCGCTCAGCCGCGCGCTCGCGCACGTCACCGGCCGCGCCACCAAGGACCTGATCGTCGACCGGGTGATGCTCGAGGCGGCGCGCCTGCTGCGCTTCACCGACCTCAGCGTCGGCGCGGTCGCCCACCGCGTCGGCTACGACGATCCGCTGTATTTCTCGCGTGCCTTCAAGCGCCGCCACGAGCAGTCGCCGCAGGCCTATCGCGACTCCGTGCGCGGGAAGTCCATGGATCGGTGACGTCCTGCCATTGGAGAGCCGCCGCGCGCGAGCGATCCTGTTGCCATGACCACCGAGACCCAGACCTCCACCCCCGTCCTCCCCGCCGCCCTGCGCATGGGCGCGGTCGAGCTGACGGTCACCGACCTCGACCGGTCGGTCCACTTCTACGAGACCGCGATCGGCCTCGTGCTCCGCGGCCGCGACGGTGACCGCGCCACGCTCGGCACCGACGACGCGGACCTGCTCGTCCTCGTCGAGGAGCCCGACGCCCGCCGCGCCGGGCGCCACTCCGGCCTCTACCACTTCGCGCTCCTCATGCCTTCGCGGCTCGAGCTCGCCCGCGCCGCCGCCCGCCTCGCGATCACCCGCACGCGCATCAGCGGCGCCTCCGACCACGGCATCTCCGAGGCGATCTACCTGCCCGACCCCGACGACAACGGGATCGAGCTCGCCGCCGACCGCGGCCGCGAGCACTGGGGTGACCTGCGCGACCCGACCACGCTCGGCGGCCCCGAGCCGCTCGACCTCGCGGGCCTCATGAGCCTGGTCGAGAGCGAGGAGCCGCACGCGCACGTCGACCCGGCGACGACCGTCGGCCACGTACACCTGCACGTCGGCGACATCGACCGCGGCCTCGCCTTCTACCGCGACGTGATCGGCTTCGAGGCGATGACGCTGCTCGACTCGGCCGCGTTCGTGGCCGCAGGCGGCTATCACCACCACCTCGGATTCAACATCTGGCGCGGTCGCGGCGCGCCGCCGGTGCCGGCCGGCGTCGTCGGCCTGCGGCATTGGACGATCGTGCTTCCCGCGCCAGACGCCGCCGCTCTCCGCGAGCGCGTGATCGCCGTCGGCGCACCGTACGAGGACACGCCGGCCGGCCTGCTCGTCCGCGATCCGTGGGACATCGCGCTGCTGGTGGCGAGCGAGGGCTGATGCTGCTCCGAGACCCCGACGGCTACGTCGTCGAGGTCTCGTGGGAGCCGAGCGAGGTCAGGCCCTGAGCCAGCCGCTCGAGCGCTGACACGATCCACGGTAGCGCCGCCGGATCGTCGCTGCCCAACGCGTCGAGCTTGCGTTCATCGGTGTCGCCGTAGAGCAGGCTCGTGGCCATGCGGACGCGCAGCGCGGCAGGATCGTCGCCGAACGCCTCGCCGGCCAGCACCGCGATCCCGTGCTCCTCGAGCAGGTGGTCGGCGAGCGCGGCGCCGCCACCGAACGGCAGTCCGGCGAACTCGGGGTAGAGGTAGAACGCGCCGCTCGGCGGCCGGCACTCCGCGCCCGCTCCCACCACCACGTCGTAGGCGGCGGTCGTGACCGCGCTGTGCAGGCGCCGGCTCGCGTCGACGCGCTCGACCACCTCCGGCGGCTCGGAGAGCACGTAGGCGGCGGCGTGCTGCATCGGCGCCGCCAGCGCCGACCAGATCTCGCTCGCCAGGCCGCCGATCGCCGCGCCCGCCTCGTCTCCCGCCCCGCCGTCGGCCAGCCGCACGAGCCCGACGCGCCAGCCGCCGAGCGCCATGTGCTTGCTCAGCCCGGTGGTGACGAACGTGCGCTCAGGCAGCACCTCGGCGGGGCTCACGAACGCGCCGGGATCGTGCGCGAGGTCGCGGTAGATCTCGTCAGACACGATCAGCAGGCCGGCCGCGTCGGCGACCTCGCAGACCTCGCGCACGAGCTCAGCGGAAGCAACCGTTCCGGTCGGGTTGTCGGGCAGCGTGAGCACGAGCACGCCGGGCCGGGCGCCGAGGCCGCTGGCCTCCGCGAGCGCCGCCCGCAACGCGGCCGGGTCGGGCACGCCGCCGGCCTCCGCTCCGATCGGCACGCGGATCACGCGCTTGCCGCCCAGCGCGGCGTGCGCGGCGTAGCTGACCCAGGACGGCGCGGGGAGCACGACGTCGCCGGGCAGCACCTGCAGGAGCGCGAACAGCAGCGGCTTGCTGCCGGGCGCGAAGACGATCCGGCCTGGGTCGGTCGGGAGCCCGCGGCGCTCGAAGTAGCCGGCCGCCGCCTCGCGCGCCTCGGCCGACCCGGCGACCGAGCCGTAGCTGTTGCGGCCCGCGCCCTCGGCCAGCCGCTCGGCGACGGCGGGCAACACCGGCAGCCCCGCTTCCCCGAACGCGAGGTGGAGCACGTCCTCGCCGGCCGCGAGCTTGGCCTGCACCCGCTCGTTGGCCGCCAGGGTCGGCGATTGCGAGAGCACCACGCGTGGCACCCTAGTCCCATGAGCCTTCCAGAGATCGTCACACGCGACGCGTGGCTCGCCGCACGCAGGGCGCTACTCGAGCAGGAGAAAGAGCTGACCCGCCGCCGCGACGCGCTCAGCGCCGAGCGCCGCCGGCTGCCGATGGTCGAGGTGACCGAGGACTATCGCTTCACCGGCCCGCAGGGCGAGGTCGGGCTGGCCGACCTGTTCGAGGGCCGGCAGCAGCTGATCGTCTATCACTTCATGTTCGGCCCCGACTGGGAGGAGGGCTGCCCGAGCTGCACGGCGGGGACCGACGAGCTCTCCCCCGGCTTCCTCGAGCACCTCCACGTCCGCGACACCACCTACGCGATGGTCTCGCGCGCGCCGCTCGAGAAGCTCGAGGCGTGGAAGGCGCAGAAGCGCTGGGACCACATCCCCTGGTACTCCTCCGGCGACAGCAGCTTCAATCACGACTTCGCCGTCACGGTCGAGCCCGCGCAGGGCGCGCGCGCCTACAACTACCGCGACGTCGGCGACGACCCCGACTGGCCCGATCCGCCGTACGAGATGCCCGGGCGCAGCACGTTCCTGCGCGTCGGCGACCGGATCTTCCACACCTACTCGCAGTACGCGCGCGGGCTCGAGTCGACGGGCGGCTCGTACTACTTCCTCGACCTGACCGCGCTCGGGCGCCAGGAGGAATGGGAGGAGCCGAAGGGCCGCGCCGAGAGCGCGCGCGCCGCGCAGCCGGACTTCGCGAGCTAGCGCCGCCGCCGCTTGGTCGTCTTCTTGACGGCGCGGTTCTTGTACCGCTTGTAGTCGCGGCACGGCTCGCCGCGGAGGCCCGGGCACGGCGGCAGGCCGGTGGAGACGGGCACGGCGACGACGGGCAGCAGCAGGTTCGAGGCCTTCTTCTTCGAACGCGCGATCTCGATCTTCGCCCGCTTGGCCGGCGACGTCTCCGCGAACGCCCAGATCGGCTGGTCGCCGTTGGGAGCGCTCAGCGTGACCCGGATCCGGGAGCCGGAGCGGTAGGCGTGGCCCTGGTAGTAGAGCGGGATCGTCACCTTCACGAAGCGCTTGCGCGGCAGCGGCTTGACGTCGCGCTTGCGCAAGCTCAGGACGGGCTCGAACTTGCGGCTCTTGCGGCGGTCGAGCTTGCGCTCGTTGGCCCGCAGCCAGCCGCCCTGCACGAACGTCTCCTTGCCGTCGGGCCGGACCTCGCTGATCGTGGCCTGAAGATCGACGTTGCGCGTCGAGGAGCGGATCCACGCGTGCACCGCGCCGGCGCCGATCACGGTAGTGGTGGCGCGCAGCGGCGCCGTCACGTAGGACGCCGCGGTGCCGGCCGGGTTCTGCGCCCAGCGGTAGGGCGGCGTCGCCGTCCACAGCCCGTTCTCGCCGGCCGCGGTGTCGCCGCTGAAGTCGGTCAGCGGCCGTGCGTGCGGGTTCCAGCGGAAGGCGTCGGCGCCGCGCTTGGCCTTCGGCTTCTTCCCGAGCCCGCCGCTCTTGCGCAGGTACCACTTCTGCCCGCGCGTCCCGGGGATCGGGAAGCGGCTGTACGACCGCTCGAAGCCGGGCAGCGGATGGCCGGGCGACGAGCCGCCGGCGCCGTTGTCGAACAGGATCCGGATCGGCGGCAGCTGCTCGAACGCGGCCCGCGCGCCCGCGTAGGTGGGCTGCTCCTGGATCGGGTCAGGCGGCAGCGTCACACCGTCGATCCCCATCGCCTCCTTGTAGATGACGGGCGCGCCCGCGCGGATCGTCGCCGCCTTCGTGCTCGGCGCCTCCTGCGCGACATACAGCTGGAGGAAGTCGAACCAGCGGTTGAACGTCTCCGGGTCGAGCGAGTCGACGTGCGTGCCGTTGGTGAAGGTGAACCACTTGCGCGCCGTGCCGCTGAAGTGCTCGGCCAGCGTCGGGCAGTGGCCGCCGGTCTGCTCGTCGGTCCACTGGCAGGCCATGTAGGTCGGCACGTTGATCTTGTTGACGAACGTGACCGGCGCGAGCGGGTCGGCCACCTTCGGGACGTAGTGATTGTTGGCGCGGACCTTCGCCAGCAGGTCGACCGCCTGGCCGTGCAGCGCCTGGTTGGCCTTGCAGGTCGCGTCGCCCTCCTGGATCCGCTTGTTCGCCCACGGCTGGCCGCCGCTCGCCGAGGCCGGCAGCGCGTCGTGCACGCGCTCCTTGGCCCAGTTGACCGCGAAGCCGGTGTTGAGGATGCCGCCGGGATAGAGCGTCGTCTGCGTGTTGTCGATCACCGACAGCGGCGAGATCGCGGCAAGGCTGGGCGGGCGCAGTTGCGCGGTGAAGAGCTGGCTGATGCCGCCGTAGGAGATGCCCATCATCCCGACCTTGTGGTGCGCGACCCACGGCTGACGCGCGATCGTCTCGACGACGTCGTAGCCGTCGAGGCCCTGCAGCGGCTCGAAGAAGTCGAACGCCCCGCCCGAGCAGCCGGTGCCGCGCATGTTGACGTCGACGACCGTGAAGCCCATGAGGTTCGCGATCACCGCGATCCCGCTCTGCGGCCCGGCGGGGTCGGCGTAGCCGTAGCCCGAGTACTCGATCAGCGTCGGGGTCGCGCCCACGCCGTCAGGCAGCTTCGGCAGCGGCGGGAGCGGCACGTCGACGGGGACCGCGTCCTTGACGTCCTGCGGCGGATGCACGTTGATGGCCAGCTTCGTGCCGTCGCGCGTGGTCAGGTAGCCGTAGCCGTCCGACGGGATCGACTGGCCGTAGACGCCGGTGTCCGGCGGCGCGGCCTGGTCCGAGATCACCGTCAGCGGCGGCGAGGCCGCTCCCCCGGAGCGCACCTGGTAGCCGCTGCTCGGCTTGAGGTTGCGGAACAGCAGGCCGCCCTGCGGGTCGGCGGCGCGGGTGACGGTCTTGCCGCCGGGCTTGATGAGGACGGTCGGCGCTCCGGGCGTGAGCCCGGTGACGTAGACCTGCCGCGCACTCCCGTGCGCGTCGAACGCGGAGGCCGCCGCGGGGAACACGAGGGCCAGCAACGCAGTCAGGAGGGCGATCCGTGCCATCGACACGCAGTCAGATACCCGGAGCGCGAGAATGTCGCACATGGCGAAGGCTACGAAGATGATGGCCGCCGCCTACGGCGAGCCCGACCAGGTGCGCGCCTACGAGGTCGACGTGCCGGAGCCCGGCCCGGGCGAGGTGACGATCGAGGTGCGCGCGGCGGGGGTCAACCCGGCCGATTACAAGGCCGTCGCCGGCAACCGCGGGCGCGACGAGGCGAACCTGCCGCTCCCGATCGGCTTCGAGGTCGCCGGGGTCGTCAGCGCTGCCGGGCCCGACACCGGGTTCACGGCCGGCGACGAAGTGCTCGCGTTCCGCGTCCGCGGCGGCTACGCCTCGGCCATCACCGTGCCGGCCAAGGACGTCTTCGCCAAGCCCGAGGCGCTCGACTTCCCCGAGGCCGCGAACCTCCTCCTCGCCGGCTGCACCGCCGCCGACATGCTGCGCGTCGTGCCGGTCGAGCCGGGCCAGACCGTCGTGATCCACGGCGCGTCGGGGGCGGTCGGCGTCAGCCTGCTCCAGCAACTCGCGCTGCTCGGCGTGCGCGCGATCGGCACCGCGTCCGAGCACAACTTCGACAGCGTCCGCCGCTTCGGCGGCGAGCCGGTGGCCTACGGCGACGGCCTCGAGGCGCGGCTGCGCGAGCTCGCCCCGGACGGCATCGACGGCGCGTTCGACTGCGTCGGCACCGACGAGGCCGTCGACACGTCGCTGGCCCTCACGACTGCGGACCGGCTCGTCACGATCGCGGCGCAGGGGCGCGCCCAGAGCGAGGGCTTCGCCGCGCTCGGCGGCATGAACCCGGAGAGCGCCGCCTACCGCGACGAGGTCCGCCCTCACCTCATCGAGATGGCCGCGCGCGGCGCGCTCATCGTGCCGATGGCGGGAACCTATCCGCTCCGCGACGCCGCGAAGGCGCTCGAGCGGGTCGGGGGCCAGCACCCCGGTGGAAAGCTGGCCCTGATCCCGTGACTAGACCGGCTGGATCACCGGAGCCTGCCCAACAGCCTCGTGACCGGTGAAGCCAGAAGCGTGTCCGCTCGTTACGCCGGGATCCCGAGAGGGCCGAGGATCTCGAGGCCGCACTCGGCGGCGGCACGGAGCACCGGCTCCATGTCGGGCGGCGCGGTCGGCGCCGGCGGGATCTCCGGTGCGGCGGCCGGCTCGGCGAGCGCGCGGACGAAGTCCTCGAAGCCGGCGGGCTCGGTCACGAGCAGGAAGCGCGCCTCCTCGGAGCTGACGACGAACGTGTGTGGGACGTCGCGCGGGCCGAAGACGAACGCGCCTGCCGGAGCGACGACCGTCTCGCCGTCGACCCAGATCGTCAGCTCGCCCTCGAGGACGTAGAACCACTCGTCCTCGTTGTGGTGGACGTGGAGCGGCGAGCCGCTGCCGCGCGGCGCGAGCTGCTCGGTTACGGTCACCCGCCCGCCGGTCGCGTCGCCGTCTGCCTTGATGGTCATGAGCCCGCCGAAGAACCAGAGGTGCTCGCCTGCGCCCGCCGCGCAAGCGATTGGTGTGAGAGTCGTCATGCCTCGAAGCCTGGCGGCCACGGCGCCGCATGGCCATCCCCCCGCACACGGGGATCTTTCTTGCAGGAGGTGGGAGACTGGCGGCATGCAGCGGTCGATCGACCGGCTCGTCGACGACATCGATCTCCTCGCAGCCAGGGGGCTGCCTCGCAAGGAGTTCTTCGCTGAGCTCTCGCCACGGCTCCGCTCGGTCATCGACAACGACGCGAGCTGCTGGCACACCCTGGACCCGCACACGCGTTTGATGACCAGCGACGACCCAGCCGAGCTGATCGGGCACGGGATCTTGGCGCCGGATGAGGCGCCGGCGGCCGGTGAGCTGCTGGTCCGCAGCGAGTACATGATCGAGGACGTCAACACCTTCGCCGGCCTCGCCGCACGGCGGGTCCCGGTCGGGACCCTCGACCACGCAACGCACGGCAACCCGGAGAGCAGCGCGCGCTACCGCGACCTCCTGCTGCCGGCGGACATCCCGCACGAACTCCGTGCGGCATTCGTCATCCGCGGCCGCGTGTGGGGCGCGGTGCACATCGCCCGCCATGCCGCCAGCGGGCCGTTCCAGCCACATGACGTCGACGCGCTCGCCGCCGTCACGGGTGCGATCGCGCGGGGGATCCGCGCCTCGCTGCGCTTCGACGCGGCGCGCCGCGTCACCGGTATCGAGGCGCCAGGACTCGTCGTCCTCGGCCCCGGGGACGACGTCGAGCTCATCACGCCGCCGGCACGGGAACTGCTCGCCGCGATCAGCGCCGGCGGCCAGGCCTACGCCGAGAATGCGGCCCCCTCGTCCGTGCTCGCGCTCGCAGCCTTCGTCCGCGATGCGCCCCAGGCCGCCCAGAGCGGGTCCAACGTCGTCACGGTTCCCGCGGATGACGGCTGGGTGACGCTGCACGCGTCTTTGCCCGGCACCACGGGCGACGGCCGCGTCGCGATCGTCATCGAGCGCGCCAGCGCGGCGCGCTCGGCGACCGTCCGGCTCGAGGCGTTCGGCGCAACCGCGCGGGAGCGCGAGGTCGCGACGCTGCTGGCCCGCGGGCTGTCAAGGGCGGAGATCGCCGAGGCGCTCGTCCTCTCGCCGCACACCGTCGAGGACCACGTCAAGAACCTCTACGACAAGGTTGGCGTGGCGTCGCGCCAGGAGCTCGTCGCCCGCGTCTTTCTCGACGAGTACCTCCCCGACGTGGCGCAGCAGACCGCGCTCACCTCGCGCGGACGCTTCGATCGCGTGGGACCAAATAGTGGAGACGGCGGGAATTGAACCCGCGTCCGCAGTCGCGTAAAAGGCGGCGTCTACGAGCGTATCCGGCGCTCTATATCTCGCTTCTCACTCGCCACGCCGGCGGGGTTGTGATCAGCCAGCCCGCTTGAAATGTCCCCCTCTTTGGCGCGGACGGGCCTCCGAGGGGTGAGCCTGCTTCTGACTCGGCGCTGATCCCGGCGCAGGCTCCGGGGGCCAAGCCGCTACCTAGTTTCAGCTAGGCAGCGAGAGCGAAGGCGTGAGCCTTCTCAGTGTGCTTGTTCGCACTTATGGTTTTGCTGGGGTTTTACGAGGCCTCCAGCACCTCGGCTCGCAACCGCCCCCACGAACCGACCGCGTCGAAGCCTGTCGTCCCCGGGGGGTATGTCCCCACCTATTGTAGTCCCGATGGACAGCTTCGACGTGGTGGTGGTCGGCGGCGGGCCCGCGGGCGAAGTGGCGGCAGGGCGACTCGCCGACGCCGGCCTCGAGGTCGCGCTGGTGGAGGACGACGTGGTCGGCGGCGAGTGCTCCTTCTACGCCTGCATGCCGTCGAAGGCGCTGCTGCGTCCCGAGGAGATCCTCCGCGAGGTGCATCGCGTCCCCGGCGCCGCCGAGGCGGTGACCGGCAAGCTCGACGTCCAGGCCGTGCTCGACCGCCGCGACGAGGTCATCCACGACCTCGACGACAGCAGCCAGCTGCCGTGGCTCGAGGACAAGGGGATCAAGCTCTACCGCGGCTTCGGCGTGCTCGCCGGCGAGAAGCGCATCGACGTCGGCGACGACCAGCTCGAGGCGCGCCGGGCCGTGATCCTCGCCGGCGGCTCGCGCGCCCTGCTGCCGCCGATCGAGGGCCTGCGCGAGGCCGAGCCGTGGACCAACCGCGAGGCCACCACCGCCAAGCACGTCCCCGGGGCGGTCGTGATCCTCGGCGGCGGCGTGTTCGGCACCGAGCTGGCGCAGGCCTACCGCTCGCTCGGCGCCGAGGTGACGCTGATCGAGGGCGAGCGCCGGCTGCTCCCCAACGTCGAGGAGTTCGCCTGCGAGCAGGTCACGGACTCGCTGGTCGAGCACGGCGTCGACGTCCGCACCGGCCGTAAGGCCGCCAAGGTCGTGCAGGACGGCGACACGCTGACCGTGCACATGGACGACGGCTCGACCGTCGAGGCCGAGCAGCTCATCGCCGCGCTCGGCCGCCACCCCCGCACCGACGAGCTCGGGCTCGAGACGGTCGGGCTCGAGGGCGGCGACTCAATCGAGGTCGACGAGAACATGCAGGTCCCGGGCCACGACTGGCTCTACGCCGTCGGCGACATCAACGGCCGCGTCCTGCTCACCCACATGGGCAAGTACCAGGCGCGGCTGGCGTGCGAGCACATCCTCGGCAACCCGTCGGCCGCCGAGCACGGTGCCGACGGCCAGCGGTCGCCGCAGGTCGTCTTCACCGACCCGCAGGTGGCGGCTGTCGGCCACACCGAGCAGACCGCGCGCGACGCCGGGCTCGACTTCCACATCCTCGAGACCGGGACGTCGGCCAACGCCGGCGGCTCGTTCTACGGCCGCAAGGCGCCCGGCACCAGCCGCCTGCTGGTCGACATGGAGTCCGACCTCATCATCGGCGCCACGATCACCGGCTCCGAGGTCGCCGACTTCCTCCACGCCGCCACGATCGCGATCGTCGGCGAGGTCCCGATGGGCCGGCTGTGGCACGCCACGCCGTCGTTCCCCACCCGCAGCGAGATCTGGCTCAAGCTGATGGAGAAGTGGGAGACGGCGAAGGGCGCCGCTTAGAACAGCAGGCGCCGCACGAGCGAGCCCCAGCCCGCCTTCAGCCGCTCGAGCGCCATCCCGCGCCCGCGGCGCTGGTGGAAGAACGTGCGCGCGGAGAGCGCGGCGAGCAGCATCCCGGCGCACACCTCCTCGTCGAGGTCAGGCGCCGCCTCGGCGACCAGGTTGCGGACGTGCCAGTGGTACGCCGCCCACGCGTCGGAGCGCTGCTGGGCCATCAGATCGCCGCCCTCGGCCACGAGCAGCAGGTCGCCGTGCGCCTCGAGCAGGTCGAGCATGCCCTCGCCGAACGCGACCAGGCGCTCGGCGGGCGGCGCGCCCGGGCCGAGCGGCGGCTCGCCGCGGATGAACGACTCCTGGAAGCCGCTGTCGCGCTCCGACAGGAGCGCCCGCGCGAGCGACGCGCGGTCACCGAAGCGGCGGAACAGCGTGCCCTTGCCGACGCCGGCCTCGGCCGCGATCGCGTCCATCGACGTACAGCTCACGCCGTTCTCGGCGAACAGCTTCTCGGCCGCCGCGAGGATGCGCCGGCGGTTGCGCGCGGCGTCCGCCCGCTCTGGCGGGTCGGTTCCGATGACCGGAAGCTCTTGGAAGTTCACGAGGGTGCTCATCTTCTTGATCGGACCGTAGTCCGTTTCCTGTGCTACAGTGTAGCGGCATAAGCGGACCACGGTCCGATAGAAGAGTTTCCAAGGGGGAAATCACATGGCCACCGCCACCGAGCAGCTTCAGGGCACCTACGTCCTTGATCCGATTCATTCCAGCGCCTCGTTCGCCGTCAAGCACATGGTCGTCTCGACCTTCCGCGGCCGCTTCGAGAAGTTCGACGCCACGCTGACCGACGGCAAGCTCGTCGGCACCGTCGACGTCGGCTCGATCGTCGTCAAGGACGAGAACCTGGCCGCGCACCTGCAGTCGCCCGAGTTCTTCGACGCCGAGCGCCACCCGGAGCTCCGCTTCGAGTCGAGCGAGATCCGCCCGACCGGCGAGGGCGACGAGGTCGTCGTCGACGGCGAGCTCACCATCAAGGGCATCACCAAGCCGGTCGAGGCTCGCGGCACGCTCGAGGGCCCCGCGGTCACGTTCGGCGACGTCCACAAGGTCGGCCTGACGCTCGAGGCGATCATCGACCGCACCGAGTTCGGCCTGAACTGGAACGCGCCGCTGCCCAAGGGCGGCTTCGCGCTCGCCAACGACGTCAAGCTCATCGTCGAGCTCGAGCTCGCGGAGCAGGCCTAACCAGCCATGCGCATCCTCGGGATCTCGGGCTCGCTGCGGCGAGACTCATACAACACGAAGCTCCTCCGGGAGGCCGGGCGGCTGCTGCCGCCCGGTGCCGAGCTCGTCGAGTTCGACGGGCTCAAGGCCGTCGCCCCGTATGACGCGGACGACGAGGCCTCCCCGGTCCCGCCCCGCGGCGTGTTCGAGCTGCGCGCAGCGATCGCCGAGGCCGACGCGATCCTGATCGCGACGCCGGAGTACAACCACTCCATCCCGGGGGTGCTCAAGAACGCCATCGACTGGGCCTCGCGCCCGAAGGCCGACGCGGCGCTGAAGAACAAGCCGGTCGCGGTGATCGGCACGAGCACCGGCATGTTCGGCGCGGTGTGGGCGCAGGCGGAGACGCGCAAGGCGCTCGCCGGCGCGGGCGCGCGCGTGATCGACCGCGAGCTGCCGGTCAGCTCGGCGGACGAGCAGTTCCACCCCCTCGACGGCCGCCTGGTCGACGAGGACCTGCGGCTCGAGCTCGGCGGCATCGTCCACGAGCTGGTGAGCGAGGTTCAGCCCGCCCTGCAACGGGCTTCCTAGGGGGCCAGTACCTCGATCCGGTTGCCCCACGGATCGGCGGTGAAGAAGCGGCGGCGGCCGGCGATGCGATCGTCCCAGTGGACGTCCGCGCCGGCCGTCACCAGCACCTCGGCCAGCGCGTCGAGCTCCGCGTCGGAGCCGACGCGCAGGCCGGGATGGGCCTTGCCCGCGGGCGTGAAGCCCTCGTCGACGCCGACGTGCAGCTCCTGCGCGCCGGCGGCGAACCACACGCCACCGCTCGCGCGGAGCTCCTCGGACTTCTCGAGCTCGCGCAGCCCCAGCAGGCGGCCGTAGAAGCCGCGCGCCTCGCGCTCGCAGCCGGGTGGCGCCGCGACCTGCACGTGGTCGAGGCCGTCGATCATCCGAACACCCCCTCAGGGTCATAGCGACGCTTGAGCTCGAGCAGCCGCTCGCGGTTGCCCCCGAGGTACTCGGGCGCCCACAGGTCGAGGCCGTCCTCGGGGAAGTTGACGTACGCGCCGCCGGTGCCGTGCGGGTGCGTGATCTCCCACGCGCGGTCGATCCACGCGCGCGCCGGCCCGGGATCCTCCCCCGGCGCGATCGCCGCCGCGTGCTTGAGCAGGCAGCGGGCGTCGCGGTGCGGGAACGCCGTGGCGTCGGCGGCGACGCGGTTGTAGGCGCCGCCCCAGGGGGAGAAGTCGAGCTCGCGGTGGAAGCCGCCCTCGCCCAAGTGGGCGACGAGCGCCTCGATCGCCGCATCGGAGAGCGGCTCGGCGAGGAACTCCGAGCGCAGGTAGGCGTGGCCGTCGTCGTCTTCCCCGGCCCCGCCGAGCCCGGCGAGGAAGCGCTTGGCGTCGCGCGCGGTCCCCTGCGCGAACAGCGACTCGGCGGGCGTTCCGAGCGCGGCCGCCAACTCGCGCGCGTCGTCGATCGGCCCCGCGAAGGCGCCGAACACCTTGACCTGCAACGGCGGGGTGGTGATCAGGAGGCTGGCGGCGAGCGCGTCGGGCGCGTCCGGCGCCCACGCCTGCCAGGCCGCGATCGCCGCGGCCGGGTCGTCCCAGAACGTCTCGAAGGCGGTCATCACCGGCACGCGCACGGTCGCGATCTCGAGCGAGGTGACGACGCCGAAGCGCGCCCCGCCCGCGCCGCGCAGCCCCCACAGCAGGTCGTCGCCGGCGTCGACCACGCTCCCGTCGGCGAGCACCACCTCGGCGGCGCGCACGTTGTCCGCCAGCAGCCCGTACGTGCGGCCGAGGATGCCGAGGCCGCCGCCGAGGGCGAGCCCCGAGACGCCCACCGTCGTGCCGCAGCCGCCGGCGATCGTCAGCCCGTGGGCGTCGAGCGCGTCGTAGACCGCGCCGAGCTGCGCGCCGGCGCCCACGCGCACCGCGCCGTCGCCGACCTCGATCGCGTCGAGCGGCGAGACGTCGATCACCAGACCCTCGGTCGACGAGCGGCCACCGAAGCAGTGCCCGCCGCTGCGGACGGCGAGCGGGAGCCCCACGTCCCTCGCCTCCGCGATCGCCGCGGCGACGTCCTGCGCGCTCGCGCACGAGGCGACCCGGGCTGCCCGGAGACTGCTGAAGCGGGCGAGCGCCGGTCGCATCCGCGGATTAAACGAAATCGACGCGAAGGGAGCCGCTCGGGGAACTCTCCAGACCTTCCGCCGAAGCTTCCGGTCCTTCAGAGTGGCGGGCCTTTCGTCCCCAGGCCTCGCTCTTTGCGGCTGCGACCTTCGCGTCTGGAACCAACCTAAACAGGGCCCCTGCCGAGATCAAGTCCGCCTGACCAGTTATCCCGCACTGTGCGAGGAAATCCCAGCCTTAAGTCGCGCTGCCACACTGGATCGGGCAATGGAACGCACCGAACCGAACCCGTGGCTCCCGCCGGCCTCCGTGCCGCCGCCGAGCTACGAGGCGCCCGAGGCGCCCCGGCCGCCCTACGAGGAGCAGCGCAAGTCGCTCGGCCAGCGCCTGCTCGGCCCGATCGTGGCCGCGGGCGTCGTGCTCGCCAAGTTCGGCAAGGTCGCGCTGCTGCTGCTGACGAAGGCGAAGTTCCTGACGACGTCGGGCTCGATGCTCGTCTCGATCGCCGCCTACTCGCTGATCTGGGGCTGGAAGTTCGCGGTCGGCTTCGTCGCGCTCCTGTTCGTGCACGAGATGGGCCACTACATCCAGATGCGCCGCGAGGGCGTGCAGCCGAGCTGGATGGTGTTCATCCCGTTCATGGGCGCCGCGGTCGGCGCCCGCTCGCTCGGCGGCTCGGCCGTCGCCGAGGCGCGCGTCGGCCTCGCCGGCCCGGTCCTGGGCACGCTCGGCACGCTCGTCGTGGCCGGCATCTACCTGGCCACCGGCAACGACTTCTGGCGTGCGCTCGCGTTCGTCGGCTTCTTCCTCAACCTCTTCAACCTGCTGCCCGTGCTGCCGCTCGACGGCGGGCGCGCGATGGCCGCGATGGCGCCCTGGATGTGGATCGTGGGCTTCGCCGCGCTGCTCACGCTGCTCATCGTCGCCCCCAACCCGATCCTGATCATCATCCTGCTGTTCGGCGGGATGGAGACGTGGCGCCGCTACAAGCAGCGCAAGTCGGGCCTCGAGGGCAACGCCGCCTACTACAAGGTCAAGCCGAGCCACCGCCTGATCGTCGGCGCGGTCTACGTGGGCCTGCTCGTGCTGCTCGGCGTCGGGATGGACCTGACGCACCTCGCGCGCACGTTCAACGACGTATAGCCCGCTCCATCTCGCGCTTCATCTCGCGCTCTTTGATCGCGCGCCGCTTGTCCCCCACGTCCTTGCCCTTGGCGAGCGCGATCTCGACCTTCGCGTGTGAGCCCTTGAAGTAGAGGCGCGTCGGGATGAGCGTGAGGCCCCGCTCGCGCGTCTTGCCGATCAGGCGCTCGATCTCGCGCTTGTGCATCAGCAGCTTGCGCGGGCGTTCGGGCTCGTGGTTCTCCGTCGTCGCCGGCGGATACTGCGCGATGTGGACGTTGTAGAGCCACACCTCGCCGTCCCGCAGCGCGGCGTAGCCGTCCTTGAGCTGGGCCTTGCCGTCGCGCAGCGACTTGACCTCGGAGCCCTGGAGCACGATGCCGCACTCCCAGCGCTCGAGCAGCTCGTAGCGGTAGGAGGCCTGCTTGTTGCGGGCGATGTCAGCCATCGAGCGAGGTTACCTCCGCGGGGCATCCGGCCCCGCGTTCTGACGGTGGGGTCCGGCATCCGGCCGGCCTATCTCGACGGGGGACAGATCGACCCGGCCGCGGGGCGCGTCGACGCGATCGACCTGGACGACGACCGGATCGCCGAGCCGCAGCGCCATGCCGGACTGCGAGCCGACCAGCATCGTCTCCTCCTCGTTGAGCTCCCACCAATCGCCGCGCAGGCGCCGCACCGGCAGCATCCCCTCGTAGCCGTCGCCGAACGCGACGAACGCGCCGGCGCCGATCACGCCGATCACCTCGCCCGGCCACTCGGCCTGCCAGCCGCGCTTGAACAGCTCCGTCTCGAGCAGGAAGCAGCGCGCGATGTCGTCCGCGGCGCGCTCGATCGACATCGCGTCGCGCTCGCGCTTGGAGCACCAGTCGGCGAGCTCTTCCAGCGACGAGGCCTCGTGCGCGGCCTCGCCACCGCCGACCGCCGAGAGCAGGCCGCGGTGGCACACGAGGTCGGGGTAGCGGCGAATCGGCGACGTGAAGTGGCAGTAGCGCGGCGAGCGCAGACCTGCGTGGCCGCGGTTGACCGGGTCGTAGCGCGCCTGCTTGAGCGAGCGCAGGACGAGCGAGGTCAGCGCCGCGCGGCCGCGGCCGGTGCGCCGCACGTGGGCGTCGACCATGCGCGAGATCTCCCCCACCGCGTCCTCGGCCTGCTGCGGCGACATCGTCTCCGGCAGCGGCGGGGTCGGCACGTCGAGCGAGGCAAGTTGCTCGACCAGGCGCTTGACCCGCAGCGGCTCCGGGCGCTCGTGGATGCGGTAGAGCGCCGGGACCTTGCGGGTGTCCAGCAGCGTCGCGACCGCCTCGTTCGCGGAGATCATCAGGTGCTCGATCAGGCGGTGCGACTCGGTCGTCTCGCTCCCGGCCAGCCCGGTCACGTGGCCCTCGTGGGAGAAGTCGAACTCGGGCTCCACGGTCTCGACCGCCAGCGCGCCGCGGGCCTGGCGGGCGGCTTCGAGCGCGCCGGCGGCCTCGCGCGCGGCGTACAGCGGCTCCGCCCACGGCGCCTCGGCCTGCTCCTCGCCGGCGAAGATGCGATCCACGCGCGGGTAGTCGAGCCGCGCGTCGGAGCGGATCGTCGAGCGCGTGAACGCGCTGCGGCGCAGCGTCGCGCCCTCGAACTCGAGCTCGACGGTGACGGCGAGCCGGTCCTGGCCCGGGACCAGCGAGCAGGCGACGTTCGAGAGCGCCTCCGGCAGCATCGGCTCGACCTTGCCGGGCACATAGACGCTGGTGCCGCGGCGGCGCGCCTCGCGGTCGACCAGCGAGCCGGGCGGCACGTGGGCGGAGACGTCGGCGATGTGGACCCAGACGCGGATCGCGCCGTCGTCGAGCCGCTCGGCGGAGATCGCGTCGTCGAAGTCGCGCGCGGTCGGCGGGTCGATCGTGAAGGTCGTGAGCCGCGTCAGGTCGCGGCGCGGGCCGGCGTCGCCGTGCGGCGGCTGCTCGGCGGCCTCGCGCGCCGATCGCTCGACGGCGGGATCGAAGCGCCGCCGCAGCCCGCGGTCGAGCATCAGCGCCTCGAGCACGTCGCGCGCGGTGTCCGGCCTCCCCAGCCGCCTGACGACCTTGCCGTGGCCGCCGCGCGAGCCGGTCGGGTGGACCAGCACGAGGTCGCCCGCGCGCGCGTCCCGCGCCGGCTTGTCGAGGTTGATCCGCCGCCCGCGCGCGAAGAACGGCGTCGCCGTGAAGAACCGGCCGCGCTTCTCCAGCACGGCGACAACGTCGTTCAACCCTCGACCACCCTCAAGGGGTCTGACCCCTTGTCGTCGCTCCCTTGACCACCCTCAAGGGGTCTGACCCCTTGTCGTCGCTCACTCGCGCCCGCGCACCGCGGTGCGCACGGCGACGTCGAGCGCCTCGTCGCGCTTCGTCTTGTCGTTGTCCTGCGCCTTCACGTCCGGGGTGATGCCCGCGCCGCGCTTCGGCCCGCCGCCGCCGAGGTTGCGGCCGTTGGGCGTGAAGTACTCGCCGACCGTGATGTCGAGCGCGCCGCCGTTGGAGAGCTCCTTGATCTCCTGGAAGACGCCCTTGCCGAACGTGTGCGTGCCGACCACGGTCGCGCGGTGGCGATCCTGCAGCGCTCCGGTCACGATCTCAGACGCCGACGCCGACTCGCGGTTGACCAGCACCGCCACCGGGATCTTCTTGGAGATCGCGTCGCCGGTGGCCTTGAAGACCTCCTCGGGCCGCGACCGCCCGCGCGTGGTGACGATCTTGCCCTCGGGGATAAAGACCGACGAGACGCCGACGGCCTCCTGGAGCAGGCCGCCGCCGTTGTCGCGCAGGTCGAGCACGACCGCCTTCGCGCCCTTGCGGACCAGCGCGCGCGTGGCGTCGCCGACCTGGGTGTGCGCCCCGGAGGTGAAGCTCGCGAGCTTCACGTAGGCGACCTTCTCGCCGTCGCGGTCGATCATCTTCGACTCGACGACCGGCACGTCGACGCGTGCGCGCTTGAGCTTCACCTTGCGCGGCGGCTTCTTGCCGGTCACGACCGTCAGCGTGACGGACGTGCCGGCGCGGCCCTTGATGCGCGTCGTCGCCTGCTCGGACGACGCGCCCTTCAGCGTGTTGCCGTTCACGGCGATGATCTCGTCGCCCGGCTTGAGCCCGCCCTTGGCGGCCGGCGAGCCCTTGAAGACGGTGAGGATGCGCAGCCCGCGCTTGACCTCCTCGACGTTCATCCCGACGCCCTCGAACTTGCCCTCGGTCGTCTCGTTGAACGACTGGTAGGCCTTCGGGTCGAAGTAGTTGGAGAAGCGGTCGTTGAGCGACTTGACCGCCTCGCCCAGCGCCTTGTTGACGAGCTGCTTGCCGCTGACCTTGCGGTAGTAGTCCTTCTCGATGATGTTGGTCGCCTCGGCGTAGAGCTGGGCGTCGTCGTCGCCGACCAGCGTGTCGCGCACCTTGTTCGGCAGGTAGTCCGGGTGGCCGCCGAGCCAGATCCCGCCCGTGAGCAGGAGCAGCACGACGAGCGCGCCGAGCGGCACGAGGTACGGCCTGCGGCGTCGCGGACCTGGGGAGGACACGGAGAACACGGTACTGCGGGGGATTTTGGGCTTCCTAAGAAGCTCAGACGCGCAGGAAGCGCCGCAGCGACAGACCCGAGCCGAGCGCCGAGACGCCGACCGACGCCGCCAGCAGGACGCCGATCAGCAGCCCGAAGTTGATCGTGTCCGGCGCCGCGATCAGCGCGAACTGGGCAGCCAGCGGATCGACCAGCGCCACCTTCACGACGCCGAGCAGCAGGATCGCCAGGAGCCCGCCCAGCGCGCCGACCAGCACGCCCTCGAGCACGAACGGCCAGCGGATGAACCAGTCGGTGGCGCCCACCAGCTTCATGACCTCGACCTCGCGGCGGCGCGCGTAGAGCGAGAGCCGGATCGTGTTGGCGATCAGCAGGATCGAGGCGACGCACAGCAGCACGGCCAGCAGCGCCATCGTGATCTTCACCACCCGCGTGGCGGAGAGGATCTTGTTCGTGTCCTCCTCGCGGTTGCGGACCTCGTCGATCGAGGGGTCGATCACCGTGCGCCCGCCGGACGGCGAGAGCGGCGCCAGCGCGTTGCGGATCTTGGAGATGTTGTCCGGCTTGTCGGGATAGACCCGGAACGTGTCGGGCAGAGGGTTGGCGCCCAGCAGGTCGTAGTAGGCGCCGCGGCCGTCCTTGCGCTCGGCGGCGATCGCCTTCTCCTTCGAGACGTAGACGACGCGCTTCACGTGCGGCGTCTCGTTCTCGATGATCCCGCGCACGCGCGCGATGTCGGCGGGCTTGACGTCGGAGACGAGGTAGACGTCGGCCATCACCCGCGAGCGCACCTCGTTGGCGGCGCCGGTGGTCGCCTGCACGACCGGAATGAAGACGCCGAGCACGAGCACGGTGACGAGCACGGTCGCCATCGCGGCGAACGACGGCACCGCGTTGCGCGTCAGCGCCCGCACCGCCTCGCGGATGAAGAAGCCGAACCTCACTGCGAGTACGACCCCGTCGCCTCGTCGCGGATCACGTGGCCGCCGGACAGCTCGATCACGCGGCGGCGCATGCGGTCGACCATCGCCTTGTCGTGGGTCGCCACGATCACGGTCGTGCCGGTGCGGTTGATGCGGTAGAGCAGCTGCATGATCCCGATCGACGTCTCGGGGTCGAGGTTGCCGGTCGGCTCGTCGGCCAGCAGCAGCTGCGGGTGGTTGACGAACGCGCGCGCGATCGCCACGCGCTGCTGTTCGCCGCCGGAGAGCTGGTCGGGGAAGTTGTGCAGCTTCGTCGAGAGCCCGGTGAGGCGCAGGATGTCCGGCACCTTCTCGCGGATCTCGCGCCGCTTGCCGCCGGTGACCTGGAGCGCGTAGGCGACGTTGTCGTGCACGGTGCGGTTCGGCAGCAGCTTGAAGTCCTGGAAGATCACGCCGACGTTGCGCCGGTAGTACGGGACCTTCGAGCGCGGGATCGTGCCGAGGTCGTGGCCGGCCACGGTGATCGAGCCGAACGTCGGCTCGGACTCCTTGATCAGCAGCCGCATCAGCGTCGACTTGCCGGAGCCCGAAGCCCCGACCACGAACACGAACTCGCCGGGCTGGACGGCGAACGTGACGTCCTCGACCCCGATGTCGACCTTCGTGTAGCGCTTGGTGACCGAGCGCAGGTCGACGATCGCGCCCTCGACGGGCGGCGGGAGGACGCTGCGGCGGGGCGCCGGAGCGGCGCGGCGTGGGCGATTGTCGGTGGCTGCCATCGCGGAGCGGGAGGGTACCGAGGGCCTTTCGGCGGCCCAGCAAGAAGCCCTGCAAGCGCCCGATGGTCGATCGTGCGGCGGGTGCGGCCGTCGTGCGGTCGATCATCTAGCCTGGAGGTATGCCCGCGATCCGCTCCCACTCCCTCGATAACGGCCTCCCCATCCACCATGTCGAGCTCGAGGGCACGCGTGCCGCGACCGTCCTCGTGGCCTTCGAGGCCGGCGCCCGCACGGAGCGTCCCGAGGAGAACGGGATGGCGCACTTCCTCGAGCACCTGGTGTTCAAGGGCGGCGAGAAGTACGACGACTACCGCAAGGTCAACGAGACCGCCGAGCAGATGGGCGCGGTGCTCAACGCGTACACGTCGCACGACATGGTCGCGTTCCACCTCACCTGCCGCGCCGAGGTGGTGCCGCAGGCGATCGACCTGCTGACCGACTTCGCCGGCCGCCCGAAGATCGACGCGGGCGAGCTCGACCGCGAGCGCGGCGTCGTGGTGCAGGAGATCGCGCGCGCGAAGGACACGCCGTCGGTCGTCGCCGAGCACCTGATCGACCGCGCCGCGTTCGGCGACCACCCGCTCGGGCGGCCCGTGCTCGGCCCGCCGGAGCACATCCAGACCTTCACGCGCGACGCCATCGTGGCGTTCCGGGAGCGCCAGTGGGCGGGCTCGCGCGGCGGCGCATTCCTGGTCGGCAACCTCTCCCACGTGCCCGACGACGCGGCGCTGGAGGAGGCCTTCGGGCGCTTCCCCGACATCGAGGCGAACGGCGGCTTCGAGCCGGCGCCGGAGTTCGTGCCGCAGACGCTCGTCGAGGAGCGCGACTCCAACCAGTCGCACCTGCGCATCTCCTACCGCCCGCAGGTCGACCCGCGCGACCTCGAGCAGCGCGCCGCGCTGGCGATCTACTCGACGCTGCTGGGCGGCTCGATGGGCTCGCGCCTGTTCGACGAGATCCGCGAGCAGCGCGGGCTCGCCTACTCCGTCTACTCGGTCGAGCACTCGTTCGCCGACGTGCCGATCCTGCAGCTGTCGGCCGGGCTCGAGTCCGGCAAGTGCCGCGAGGCCTACCAGTGCATGCGCGGGATCGTCGACGACCTGCGCGAGAACGGGCCGCGCACGGAGGAGTTCGAGCGCGCCCGCGCCTACGCGGCGGGGCGGCGCGTGCTGGCGTTCGAGAACACCAACGCGGTCGCCCGGCACGCGGCGGGCGAGACCGTGATCTTCGGCGAGGACATCGACCCGGACCGCTCGATCCGCCTGCTCGACGAGACCACGCTCGAGCGTGTGACCGAGGTCGCGAGCGGCATCTCGGTCGAAGCGTCGGTCGCCTGCGTCGGGCCGCACGAGGTCTCCGAGTTCGAGTAACCACCCGGTGACGCGCGACCCGGGGGTCGCGTGGCAGGCTTCCGGGTTATGTCATTCCTTCGCCTGCTGGGGGCGGCCGGCGCGCTTCTGCTCGTCCTCGCCAGCCCGGCCGCGGCGCACAAGCGCCACCACCACCATCACCACAAGCCCAAGGACGTCAAGGTTCAGCTGCTCGCGCTGAACGACTTCCACGGGGCCCTGCAGACCGCGACGACCGGCGGCATCCGGCCGCCGACGCCGACCGGCCAGCCGGCTCCGGCGCCGATCGCCACGGGCGGCGCCGGCATCATCGGCAGCTACCTGCAGCAGCTCCGCAAGGGCCATCGCAACTCGCTGACCGTCGCCGCCGGCGACCTGATCGGCGCGAGCCCGCTGCTGTCGGCGCTCTACCACGACGAGCCCACGATCGAGGCGATGAACCTGCTCGGGCTCAGCCTCACCTCGGTCGGCAACCACGAGTTCGACGAGGGCGAGAACGAGCTCAAGCGGATGCAGAACGGCGGCTGCCACCCGACCGACGGCTGCCAGGACGGCACCGGGTTCGCGGGCGCCGGGTTCAACTACCTGTCGGCCAACGTGATCGACACGCGCACCGGCAGGCCGTTCTTCAAGCCCTACGCGATCCGTCGCTTCCAGGGCAAGAAGGTCGGCTTCATCGGCATGACGCTCGAGGGGACGCCGGGCATCGTCTCGCCGTCCGGCATCACGCACCTGAAGTTCCTCGACGAGGCCGACACCGCCAACCAGTACGCGCGCGTCCTCAAGCGCCGCGGCGTGAAGGCGATCGTCGTGCTCCTCCACCAGGGCGGCTTCCAGTCCGTCCCGTTCAACACCGACACGATCAACACGTGCACGGGCTTCAGCGGCGACGTCACGGACATCGTGAATCGCACGACGAAGGCCGTCGGTGTGTTCATCACCGGTCACACACACGCGGCGTACAACTGCGTGATCGACGGCCGGCCGGTGACGAGCGCGAGCTCGAACGGGCGGCTCGTGACCGACCTCGAGCTGACCCTGGGGCGCCACGGCCGCATCAAGGCCGTCAGCGCCGACAACGTGCCGATGTTCGCCGCGGGCCGCACGCCGCAGGCGAACGTGCAGGCGCTCGTCGACCGCTACGACAAGCTGTCGGCGCCGCTGCGCAGCACGCCGGTGGGCAAGATCGCGCGCGACATCACGCGCAATCCCGACGCCGACGGCTCGGGTGAGAACGCGGCCGGCAACCTGATCGCCGACGCCCAGCTCGCCGACACCGATGACGCCGACCGCGGCGCCGCGGTGGGTGCGCTGATGAACCCCGGCGGGGTGCGCTCCGACTTCTTCTACACCCAGAGTGGGACCGAAGGAGACGGGGTCGTCACGTACGAGGAGGCGTTCACGGTCCAGCCGTTCAACAACATCGTCGCCACCCAGACGTTCACGGGGGCGCAGGTGCTGGACGTGCTGAAGGACCAGTGGTGCGGGACGAACACGTCGCAGACCGTGCTGCTGCCGTCGAGCTCGATCCACTACTCGTTCTCGAAGTCGGTGGCGGCGAGCATCCTCGGCAAGCCGTGCGCCGGGGCGGCCAACCCCGTCAGCGGGGTAACGATCGGGGGCGCGGCGCTGGATCCGGCCGCGACCTACCGCATCACCACCAACAACTTCCTCGCCGACGGCGGGGACGACTTCCAGTCGCTGAAGGCGGGGACCAACCGCACGACGCTGCCGGACTTCGACATCGACTCGCTGGTCCGCTACATCAAGCCGTCGCTCACAGGCGCGGCCGTGGAGCCGCCGGCGCTGGATCGCATCACCACGACCCCGTAGGGCCGATCCGGATCGTGCGGCGGCGACCCTTGCGCCGCCGCCGCCCGGTCCGGGAGAATCGCGGTGCGTGATGGAGCCAGAGCTCAATCGCCGAGAGCTCGAGCGCTACCTGGAGCGCGTGACGGACCGCTGGCCGGTTCAGCGCGCTCTGCTGGCGGGCGCGCGGGTCGACGACCTCAACGGCGCTCCGTCCCAGCGCGAGCGCGGGCACGAGTACGTGCTCGTGCTGGTGAGCGAGCACTTCGACGGCGTGCCGTGGCTCGAGCGCGTCTACCAAGCGGGTTCGCTGTGGGACGCGCTGGAGATGGGCGCGGCGGCCGAGATCCACTGCTACACGCCGGCGGAGTTCGAGCGCAAGCGCGAGCAGCTCATGGTCGTGCGGCAGGCCGCCGATCACGGGCTCGAGCTGTTGCCCGAGCCCGCGTAACAAACGCGCCGCCCGGCGTGTCACAGCTCCACCGATGCCGTCTCCGTCGCTCGCCCTACTCCGCACCCAGACCGACGAGCGCCTCGTCGAGCTCGCGCGCGCGGGCCACGAGCGCGCCTTCGAGGCGATCGTCGAGCGCTACCGCAAGCCGCTGCTGCGGGCGGCGCGCCGCGTGCTTCCGGAGGGGCGCGCGGAGGACGCGCTGCAGCAAGCGCTGCTGGCCGCGTGGACGGCGCTGCAGCGCGGCGACGACGTGCGTGCGCTGCGGCCGTGGCTGTACCGGATCGTCCATCACACGGCGCTCAACGCGCTGCGGGTGAGCGGGTACGACTACGCCGAGCTGCACGAGGCGGCGCGGATCGCGGACGCCGGCGAAGACGAGCTCGAGCGCCGCGCGGTGGTGCGCCAGACGCTGGCGTCGCTGGCCGCGCTGCCGGACCGCCAGCGCGAGGCGCTGATCCGGACGGCGGTCAGCGGCGACTCGCAGGAGGACGTCGCGCGCGACCTCGGGCTGACGGACAACGCGCTGCGCCAGCTCGTGCACCGAGCGCGCATGAGCATGCGAGCCGCTGCGACCGCGCTGACGCCGATGCCGCTCGTCACTGCCGCGGCGTCCGGCTCGGCCCGCGGCGGGTCGCTGGTCGAGCGGGTCTCCGAGCTCGTGGCGGGCGGCGGCGCGTCGGTGACCCTGGCGAAGGCGGGCACCGTGGCCGTCCTGGCCGGCAGCGCGATCTCCGGCCCGGCGATCGTGCACCGCGTGAACGACCGGCCGTCGAGCCGCCCGGTGGCGGAGGCAGCCGCCTCCACGCCGCGGCACGCCGAGCAGAGCGCCGCGGCGGTGGCGCCCGCGCCCGTCCGGGCGGTGCCCGTGCGCACCGCGGCGGCCTCCCCGACTCCCGTGCGGCGAAGGGCCCGCGGCGAGGACCGGCACGCGCGCCGCGGCAAGGACGACGACACGGCCGAGGACCGCTCGCGGTCCGGCTCCTCCGGCCCTGGCGACGACCATTCCGGCTCGGGCTCCTCCGGCTCCGGCGACGACCGCTCCGGCTCGGGCCGCGAGAGCTCCGGCGGGGACGACTCGGGCTCCTCCGGGCGCTCCGGCTCAGGCCGCGAGAGCTCCGGCGGGGACGACTCGGGCACCTCCGGCTCCTCCCGCTCGGGCCACGAGGAGGCGGGCGACGATTCGAGCGCGATCGAGTCCTCCGGCTCGGGTTCCTCGGGCGACTCCGGCTCGTCGGGTGACTCCGACCCTTCGGGCTCCGGGTCCGGCGAGGACGACGCCCCCGATCCGACGCCCACGCCGGAGCCGGACGACGACTGACCGTAACGCGGACGCGTCTGGGGGTGTCCCACCTTCGGACACCCCTCGACCTCCAAAGGAGACCGTCCGTGAGAAAGCTCTTCATCGTCGCCCTGGCCCTCGTGGCCGTGCTGGGCATCGCGTCCTCGGCAGCGGCCAAGAGCCGTGATCGCAACCACGACAAGCTGCCCGATCGCTGGGAGCACGCGCATCATCTGTCGCTCAAGGTGAAGCAGGCCAAGCGCGACCAGGACCACGACGGGCTGAACAACCGCGGTGAGTTCCGCGCCCACACGAACCCGCGCGACAAGGACTCCGACGACGACGGGATCAAGGACGGCAAGGAGAACGCCGGCACGATCAAGTCGTTCGAGGACGGCGTGCTGACGATCAGCCTCGCCGGCGGCGGCGAGCTGTCCGGCACGGTCGACGGCGACACCGAGATCGAGTGCCACACGGCGGGCGACCTCAAGGCGCATTCGTCGAGCGGCGGCGACGACGAGTCCGGCGACGACGGCCCCGGCCACGACCAAGGCGACGACCAGGGTGATCACGAGGACGGCGACGACGTCAACGAGCACGGCGACGACGACAACGACCAGTGCAGCGCGGACGCGCTGAAGGCCGGCACGAAGGTGCACGAGGCCGAGCTCAAGGCGACCTCGGCCGGCAAGCACTGGGAGGAGCTGGAGCTGATCGAGGTCTAGCAACCCTCGTCCGGGAACTGACGCGGACCTTGGAGGCGGGCCGGAGCGTGCCGATGCACTCTCCATGGCCCGCCTTCATCGCGTCCTCGCGACGCTCGCCCTCCTGGTCGCAGCCACCGCGCTGTGCGCCGCCCCGGCGCTCGCGCGCAAGCACGATCACGACAAGCTCCCCGACCGCTGGGAGCGCAAGTTCCACCTGAGCACGAAGAAGAACGACGCGAAGCGGGACCGTGACCGTGACGGCCTCTCCAACCTCCGCGAGTACCGCTCGCACACGAACCCGCGCAAGAAGGACACGGACCACGACGGGCTCAAGGACGGCGCCGAGCGCCGCTTCGGCTTCAAGCCGCGCGACCGGGACTCCGACGACGACGGCACCAAGGACGGCAAGGAGAACGCGGGCAAGATCACCGCGCTCACCGGGTCGTCGATCACGCTCCGCCTCGCCGCGGGCGGCAAGCTGAACGCCGACCTCGCGAGCGACTGCTCGGGCAGCGGCGCCGCCGACACCGGCGACGACCCGGCGGAGACCCCCACCGAGGACCCCGAGACCGACGACTCCGGCGACGCCCCCGCCGGCGACGACCCGGTGACCGATGGTGAGGACGGCTATCACTTCGCGGCCTCGGCCGCGCAGGACGACCCCACCGGCGCCGACCCCTCCGAGGACGACCCGGGCCTCGACGACGCCGAGTTCGACAAGCAGTTCGACGAGGAGTTCGCCGGCGGCCAGACGTGCGACGCGAGCTCGCTGAAGCGCGGCTCGCTCGTTCACGAGGCGACGGTCGACCGCTCCGGGCCGCGCCCGGTGGTCACCGCCGTCACGCTCGTCCGCCGCTAGGTGATCGCGACCATGCGCTCGATCGCCGTGCGGGCCCGCGCGGCGATCGCGTCGGGCACCTTCACGACGGGCTCGCCGTCGCGCAGGGCGTCGCGCAGCTTCGGCAGCGTGATCATCTTCATGTAGCGGCAGCTCGCCGCCTCGTTGGCGGCGATGAAGTCGACGTCCGGCGCCGCCTCGCGCAGGCCGTGGAGCATCCCCACCTCGGTGGCGACGATCGCGGTCCCGCCCGCGGGGGCGCCGTGGGCGTAGGTCAGCATCCCGGCGGTCGAGAGCATGTGCACGCCCTCGGCGTCGACGTCGCCCGCGGCCACGTACTCCATGACCGACGTCGAGCAGCCGCACTCCGGGTGGATGAGGAAGTCGGCGCCCGGGTGCGCAGCGCGCATCTCCGAGATGTCGCGCGGGCGGATGCCGGCGTGGACGTGGCACTCGCCGTCCCACACGCGCATCGGCTTGCCCGTGCGCTTCTCCACGAACGCGCCGAGGAACATGTCCGGCCCGAAGAGGATCTCGGTGTCCTCCCCGTGCTCGCGGTAGATGTGCTCGACGACCGCGACCGCGTTGGAGGACGTCACGCAGTAGTCGGTCTCCGCCTTCACCTCGGCCGAGGTGTTGACGTACATGACCACCACGGCGCCGGGGTGCTTCGCCTTCCACGCCCGCAGCTGCGGCGCGGTGATCGAGTCGGCCAGCGAGCAGCCGGCGTCGGGGTCGGGCAGCAGCACGGTCTTCTCCGGGGCCAGGATCGAGGCCGTCTCGGCCATGAAGTGCACGCCGCAGAACGCAATCGTGTCGGCGTCGGAGCGCGCCGCCGACTGCGACAGCCCGAGCGAGTCGCCGACGTAGTCGGCCACCTGCTGGACCTCGGGCAGCTGGTAGTTGTGCGCCAGGATGACGGCGCCGCGCTCGGCGGCGAGCGCCCGCACCTCGTCCTGGAGGGCAGGGATGTTGTCCAGCGAGAGCAGGGTCATGTGGGGAGCGACTCCAGGGACAGGGAGAGGTCGAGGACGGGCGCCGAATGGGTCAGCGCACCCATCGAGACGTAGTCTACTCCTTCTATGGTCGCATAGACCAAAATAGTCTCAGGAGTGACGCCGCCGGACACCTCGATCTCCGCGCGGCCCTGGATCCGCGCCACCGCCTCGCGCACCTCGGCGGGCGTCATGTTGTCCAGCAGCAGCCGCGGCGCGCCCGCCTCCAGCGCCGCGTCGATCTCCGCGTCGTCGCGCACCTCGACCGTGATCGGCAGGTCCGGCCGCGCCGCCCGCGCCCGCTGCACGGCCGCGGCCACCCCGCCCGCCAGCGCCGAGTGGTTCTCCTTGATCAGGATCGCGTCGTAGAGCCCGGCGCGGTGGTTGACGCCGCCGCCGTGCGCGACCGCCGCCTTCTCCTGCCGCCGCAGCCCCGGCGTGGTCTTGCGCGTGTCGAGCAGTTGCGCGGTGCCGCCCGCGCCCCGCACCGACGACACCACGCGCGCGGTCAGCGTCGCGATCCCGCTCAGCCGGCCGAGGAAGTTCAGCGCCGTCCGCTCGGCCGTCAGCAGCGCCCGCGCGCTGCCCTCGACCACGAGCACGACCGCGCCCGCCTCGCGCCACACGCCCTCCGGGCCGAGCTCGATGGCCGCGGCGGGGTCCAGGTGGCGGAAGACCGCGGCGGCGAGGTCGAGGCCGGAGATGACCCCGGGCGCCTTCTGGGTGATGGTGGCCCGCCCGCGCGCGGCCTCGTCGACCGTGGCGGCGGTGGTGGCGTCGCCGTCACCGACGTCCTCGGCGAGCGCGGCCTCGATCAGCTCGTCGTCGGTCAATCGCAGAGCACGACGATGGTGCGGAAGTCCGGGTCGCTCGCCCCGTGCAGGCGCGCGCCGGACTCGCGCAGCTCGCGCAGGTAGCCGACGCCCTCGGCGGTGATGCGCTCCCCCGGCAGCAGCGCGGGGATCCCCGGCGGGTAGCCGGCGATCGACTCGGCCGAGACGCGGCCGACGGCGTCATCGACCGGCACCGTCTCCGACGCGCCGAGGAACGCCTCGCGCGGCGGTACCACGACCTCGTTGACCAGCGCGGCGGAGGTGCGCACCAGCGCCTCGGCGTCGCCCGGCCGCTCGATCCGCCGCACGGTGGTGGCGAAGTCGTGGGTGAAGCGATCGAGCGCGTCGGCGGGCTGGCCGAGCCCGAGCACCAGCACCAGCGTCGCGTGCGTGGCGAGCTCGACGTGCACGTCGTAGGCGGAGCGGAGCGCGGCGGCGACCTCGTAGCCGCTGTTGCCGGTGGCGCGGACGTCGATGACGATCCGCAGCGGGTCCCAGCCCGCCACGCCAGGCTGCCCGACCAGCTCGCGCCCGACCACGCTGCACGCGGTCGTGCCGTCGATGATCTTGCGGGCGCGGTTGGAGGCCGCGATCGTGCGCGACAGCAGCGCCTGGCCGTGGATGACGAGCTGGCGCCGCGCGGCATCCAGCGATGCCATCAGCAGCGACGACGGTGACGTCGAGCGCACCAGCCGCACCGCCCGCGCCACGGCATCGGGGTCGATCCGCCCGGTCGGCGCGACGTGCAGCATCGCCGACTGGGTCAAAGATCCGACGATCTTGTGCGTGCTCGTGAGCACCGCGTCGGCGCCCTGCTGCAGCGCGCTCGGCGGCAGGTCGGGGTGGAAGCCGAAGTGCGAGCCCCACGCCTGGTCGACCACGAGCGGGACGCCTGCGGCCTGGCAGACCTCGGCGCAGCCGGCCACGTCGGCGGCCATGCCGTAGTAGGTCGGCGAGACGATCCAGGCGGCGCGGGCGCCGGGCGTCGCGCGCAGCGCCTCGGCCAGCGCGTCGGGTGTGACCCCGTGCGCCATGCCGAGCTCCTCGCCGTACTCGGGCGCCACGTAGCTCGGAACGCCGCCGGAGAGCACGAGCCCGTCGATCACCGACGCGTGCGAGTTGCGCTGCACCACCAGCGGGGCGCCGAGTGGCGCGAGCGCGAGGCAGAGCGCGTGGTTGCCCTGCGACGCGCCGTTGGTGAGGAACCACGAGCGCGCGGCGCCGTGCGCCTCGGCGGCGAGCTGCTCGGCGCGCTGGAACGGGGTCGGCTCCGGCCCGAGGTCGATCCCGTAGATGTCCTGCGGGACGTCGAGCATCAGCGCGTCCTCGCCGATCGCCGAGATCAGCCCGGGGTCGGCGCCCGCGCCCGCCTTGTGGCCGGGCACGTGGAAGCGCGTGGAGCCGCGGAAGCCGTAGGCGACGACCGCGTCGAGGTAGGGCGCCGTCGGCTGATCGGACGGGATGACCTCCCCCGGCCCGATCGTGACCGGCGCGTAGGGGTCTGCCGGGATCGCCACTAGTGGTTCCTCCGGCGGATCCGCGCGTGCCTGGTCGGGATGCAGGCGGATGCCTGGCAAGGACGCAGGGAGGGCGCCAGGGCGGAACCCTTGCCCCGACCGAGGACACAGCCAGGCGCCGGCTGCGCCCGTCCAGGTGCGTGGGGATTCGCCGGAGGGACCACTACTATCCCTTCGCCTGCTGCAGGAGGTACGCGCGCACGAACGGGTCGAGGTCGCCGTCGAGCGCGCGGTTGGCGTCGCCCATCTCCTCGTCGGTGCGGTGGTCCTTGACCATCGTGTACGGGTGCAGGACGTAGGAGCGGATCTGCGAGCCGAAGTTGACGTCCTGCGCCTCGCCGCGCTCCTTCGCGATCTCCTCGCGGCGCTTGCGCTCCTCGAGCTCGACGAGCTTGGAGCGCAGCATCGCCATCGCGGTCGCCTTGTTGGACGACTGCGAGCGCTCGTTCTGGCACTGGACGACGATGCCGCTGGGCTTATGCGTGATCCGGACCGCCGAGTCGGTCTTGTTGACGTGCTGGCCGCCGGCGCCCGACGCGCGGTACGTGTCGATCTGGAGGTCCTCGTCGTCGATCTCGACCTCGCCGGTGCCCTCGACGACGGGTGCGACCTCGACGCCCGCGAACGACGTCTGGCGGCGGTGGGCGGCGTCGAACGGGGAGAGGCGGACGAGCCGGTGGACGCCCTTCTCGGCGCCGTAGAGGCCGTAGGCGTTCTCGCCCTTGACGCGGAAGGTGGCGGACTTGATGCCGGCCTCCTCCCCCGCGCTCGCCTCGAGCAGCTCGACCCGGAAGCCATGCCGCTCGGCCCAGCGCATCTCCATCCGCAGCACCATCTCGGCCCAGTCCTGAGCGTCGGTGCCGCCGGCGCCGGCGTTGACGGTCACGAGCGCGTCGCCGGCGTCATAGGGGCCGGAGAACAGCCGCTCCAGCTCCAGTGCCTCGAGGCGCGACTCGACCGAGCCGAACGCCTGCTCGACCTCGTCGGCGAGCTCCGGGTCCTCCTCGGCGAGCTCGACGAGCCCTTCGAGATCCTCGACGTCGCTCGAGAGCTGCTCGTAGGTCGTCAGCCGGCGCGTCTCGCGCGCGTGCTCCGATCCGACGCGCCCGGCGGCGTCCGGGTCGTCCCAGAAGCCCGGCTCACCCATCTGGCGCTCCAGCGCCTCGACGCGGTCCTTCAGCGCTTGCGGGTCAAAGGTAGTCCGTGAGCAGGGACAGCTGCTCACGGATAGCGGCCAGGCGCTGCGGTGTGGGCTGTGAGGTGGCGGGGCCGGCCATGGTGCAGATGAATCTAGCGGCTGACCTCGACGGGGATGCCGTTGAAGACCGCGTTGCCGCTCACGGCGTCGAGCACGAGCTCGTCGGTGAGGACGTTGGTGTTCGTCCCCGCGTGGGCGGCGGCGGTGCTCATCGCGCTGCCGGCCGCGTCGTGGCCCCACCCGTGCGGCATCGAGACCACGCCGCGCATCACCGCGTCGGTCACCTCGACCGGCACCGCGACCTCGCCGGTGCGGCCGCTCACCCGCGCGGGCTCGCCGTCGGTCAGGCCGAGCCGCGCCGCGTCGTCGGGGTGGACGTGCAGCGTGCACTGCTCCTTGCCGCGCACGAGCAGGTCGAGGTTGTGCATCCACGAGTTGTTCGAGCGCAGCTGGCGGCGGCCGACGAGCACCATCCCGCCGTTGGCGCGGCGGGAGAGCGCGCCGCGCAGGCGCTCGACGTCGGCGACGATCTCCGGCGGCGCCAGCTCGACCTTGCCGCTCGGCGTGCGCAGGATCTCGGGGAGGCGCGGCTCGAGCGGGCCGAGGTCGATCCCGTGCGGAGCGGCCTCGAGGTCGGCGAGCGTGAGCTCGTAGGGCCCGACGCGGAGCATCGCGTCGAGGATGCGCTCGGGCCCGACCCGCGGTTCGAGCTCGGCCAGGAACGCCTCGGGGTCGGGGACCTCGCGACGGACGACCTCGAGCGCGACCATCCGGTCGAAGGCGTCGATGTCGACGGCCGGCCCCTGGCCCGCGACGACGCCGGCGAGCCGCAACAGCGTGCGCCACTCGTCCTGCTGGCCGGGCTCGAGCGGGAGCACGGCCGGCGAGTAGTTCGCGATGTTGCGCGCGGACAGCTGGTAGAAGGCGAGGTCGTAGTGCGAGCGCTGGAGCGGCGACGGCGGCGGCAGGATGACGTCGGCGTGGCGCGTCGTCTCGTTCAGGTAGAGGTCGAACGCGACGTAGAAGTCGAGCGACTCCAGCGCCGCCTCGAGCCGGCCCGAGTTCGGCGTCGAGCGCGCGGGGTTGCCGGCCAGCGTGATCAGGGCGCGGATCTGGCCGTCGCCGGGCGTCTCGATCTCCTCGGCGAGGCAGGCCACCGGCAGCTCGCCGAGGCTCTCCGGCAGGCCGCGCACGCGTGACGTCCAGCGCCCGATCTTCACGCCGCGCCCGCGGCCGGACTCGCCCTGGGTGTTGCGGGCGCCGGCGGCGGCGCGCGGGAACATCGCGCCACCCTCGCGGTCCAGATTCCCGGTGATGACGTTGAGCACGTCGACGAGCCAGGAGGCGAGCGTGCCGAACTCCTGCGTCGTGGTGCCGATGCGGCCGTAGACCGCGGCGCGCTCGGCGGCCGCCAGGTCGCGCGCCATGCCGCGGATCGCGTCGGCCTCGATGCCGGTCGCCGCCGCGGCGGCCTCGGGCGTGAAGTCGCGGGCGAGCGGCTCGAGCGCGTCGAAGCCGTCGCTCAGCTCGGCCAGCCGGCCCGGCCGCGCCAGCCCCTCCTCGAGGATCACGTGGACGAGCGCGAACAGCAGGTGCGCGTCGGTGCCGGGGCGGATGAAGTGGTGCTCGTCGGCGACCTCGGCGGTGCGCGAGCGCCGCGGGTCGACCACCACGACCTTGCCGCCGCGCTCCTGGATCGCGCGCAGGCGACCGCGCATGTCGGGGGCCGTGAGCAGGCTGCCGTTGGAGGCGAGCGGGTTGGCGCCGAGGATCAGCAGGTGGTCGGTGCGATCGACGTCCGGCACGGCGATCGTCAGCGAGCCGCCGAACATCAGCGCCGAGGCGATCTCCTTCGGGCGCTGGTCGACCGTGCTCGCGGTGTAGACGTTGCGGGTGCCGAGCGCCTTGGTCAGCACGCGGCCGTAGAGGAGCGCCGCCATGCCGTGGACGGCCGGGTTGCCGATGTAGATCGCGGCGCTGTCGCGGCCGCGCTCAGTCAGCAGCGGCGGCAGCCGCTCGTCGATGCGCGCGAACGCCTCATCCCACGTCGCCGGCGCGAACGAGCCGTCGGGCTGCTTGAGCATCGGCGTGCGCAGGCGGTCCGGGTCCTCGTGCAGCGCCTTGATCGCGACGCCCTTGGGGCACAGGAAGCCGTGGGAGAAGACGTCGTCCTCGTCGCCGCGGACCTTGACGAGCTCGTCGCCCTCGAAGGTCAGCTCGAGCCCGCAGGTGGCCTCGCAGAACGGGCAGGTGCGGAACTCGGTGCTCGCCACGCGGCGAGCCTACCGTGCCTTGCCACGCCCGGCCGGCGCTGGGAGACTGGGCCATCAGGGCAGTACACGAGCAGGCCGAGGCGCCGTCACCGGTCGCCGGAAACGAAGCGGGACCCGCACGTCGCACGCTCGGGTCGTTGTCGCCCGGTGGGCTGGCGACGCTCCAGCACGGCCTCGGCAACCGCGGTATGGCCGCGCTGATCCAGCGGCTGGTGCCCAGCGCGACCACCCCGGACGCCGGCGAGAACACCGCCACCGCCGCCGAGGAGCAGGCGGAGATCGTCCTCACCGCGCACCGGCGGGCCGAAGCGCGGCGGCTGCTGCCGGCCGAGCTCGCCGAGCTGAGCGAGATGGAGTGGCTGGCGCCGCCGCAGGGGCCGGGAATCGTGCTCGGCAACGGCACGCGCAAGCTGCTGGACGCCGTCGGCCGCCTCGGGACACGCCTCGCCGGCCCCGTCGCCAGCTACAAGCGCGACCCGGCCACGGAAGGCGGCCCGCCGAGCTTCGTGCTCGGCGAGCTCGAGGACCCCGACGGCCGCATCACGGTCACCGCCGACGGTCTGCTGGAGGTCACGAAGACCAAGCGGGTCAAGCAGAAGGGGAAGAAGGGTCAGCCGGCGCCGCCGGACAAGGTCACTCACGACACCGCGCTCCTCGACCTCCAGGGCACGAAGATCAAGCTCGACCCGAACAAGGGCCCGATCGGCGACAGCTTCCTGGCCGAGGCGATGGAGGCCGCCGAGGCCGAAAAGGAGAAGCAGGTCCTCGGAGAGCTCAAGGCGTCCAAGACGCGGCTCCAGAGCGGCGATCCCGACTTCGAGCCCATGGAGCTGGGGGCGTTCGCGAGCGAAGTGACCTCCGGCGTCTACCTGCAGCGCGCCTACGTCGGCAAGGACAAGCACCCGACGGAGCTGCTCAAGAAGGTGACGGCAGCGTTCGACGAGCTGCGGGCCGAGTTCCAGGAGTGGAGCGCGCCGCTGACGATGTTCGGCTTCGCGCAGGCCGACCGGGCCCGCTGGTTCGCCGCCAAGCTGCAGCCGTCGCTGTTCACGGCCGCGGCCGCGGTCCAGAGCGAGCTCGACCAGAGCACGGCCGAGCAGGCCGCGGCTCAGACCGACCTCGACGGCGCGAAGGCCGAGCTGGCGGCGCTCAAAGCGCGCAAGAACGTCCCGAAGGAGGAACGTCAGGCCTACAAGGACTCGCAGGCCGCCGCGCAGGCCAAGTCGTCGCAAGCCGCCACACGACTGTCGGCCGCCAAGCGCGCCGTGAGCAAGCAGACGGCGGCCCTTGCCGAGCTCGTCGGCCAGCGCGAGAGGTTCGTCACCACGATCACCTGGATCCTCGACCCGTCGGCGACCACCGAGGAGCGCGCCGCGCCGACCGTCGGCGCCCTCTGCAACGTCCTCTCCTACTTCCTCTACGCCAAGGCGATCGGGCTCATAGCGGCCGACACCGACTTCAAGGACTACTACCTCTCCGAGGTCAAGGAGGGGCACATCCGCTTCTACGTCAGCTCGAAGCGCCCCGCGGGGGTGTACTACGGCGAGGGCAGCCTGACGTGGGAGTCGCAGCGCAACCTCGTCCGCCTCGACGACCCCAACGCCCGCGACAAGACGCCCTCCGCCCCCGCGATCCCGGCCAAGCCGATCGGGGACCCGTCGCGCCACGACCAGCTGCGCACGTTCCTGGCGTGCGACGCGAGGGCGGCGCTGACGTACCAGGACTTCGACAACCCGACGCCGACAGAGGGGACGCATTTCATCCCGATCGTCCGCGGCGACGACGGGATCTGGCGCAACATGGACCAGACCAGCAGCTCGTTCCGTCGCCGCGGCGGCATCACGGACTGGAACCGCGTCTACCGGATCGCGGTCGACAAGACGCAGTACGAGAAGGCGAGGGCGTCAGCGGGGCCCTAGGAGCCCGTCAAGGAACAGGCGTGCCGACTTCGTTGACGGGCTCCTCTAGGCCCCGTGGCACTTCTTGAACTTCTTGCCCGACCCGCACCAGCACGGGTCGTTGCGCCCGATCTGCTCGGTTTCGTCGAGCCGGCGCTGCTCCACGAACGCGGGCTGCGCCTCCTCTTCCTCGACCCCGTAGCCGTCGCCGCCGTAGGCGCTCGGCTGGTCGTCGAGCGTGCCGCCCGAATAGGAGAACGTCGCGTTGCCGGCCGTGTGGGTCGGCGCCGCGGGGGCGGCGCTGCCATTCTCGCCCTCCACCTCGACCTCGACGTTGAAGATCATGCGCGCGAAGTCCGACCAGATGGTGTTCATCAGGTCCTGGAAGAGCCCGAAGCCCTCGTTCTTGTAGGCGATGAGCGGGTCGATCTGAGCGAAGCCGCGGAGGTGGATGCCCTCGCGCAGGTAGTCCATGTCGTAGAGGTGCTCGCGCCAGCGCTGGTCGATGATCTGGAGCAGCAGGTAGCGCTCCAGCTCGCGCGTGAGCTCCTCGCCGAGCTCGGTCTCGCGCTCGTCGTAGAGCTTGTGCGCGTCGTCGACCAGCAGGCGCTTGAGCTCTTCGCGGTCGATCGACTCGCGGTCGAGCTCCTCGTAGCCGAAGTCGACCTGGAAGATCTGGTCGAGCTGCGCCCACAGGCCCTCGAGATCCCAGTCCTCGATGTAGTCGCCGGGCGTGTCCTCGTCGACGGTGCGGCCGATCACCTCGGCGATCTGCTCGCGCGCGACGGTCGCCATGTTGCGGCCCTCGAGCACCTCGTCGCGGTACTTGTAGACGATCTCGCGCTGCTGGTTCATCACGTCGTCGTACTCGAGGACGCGCTTGCGGATCAGGTAGTTCTGCTCCTCGACCTTGCGCTGGGCGTTCTCGATCTGCTTCGAGAGCATCTTCGCCTCGATCGGCTCCTCCTCGCCCTCTTCGGTGGTGGGGCCGAGGCGGTCGAGGATGCGGTAGATGCGGTCGCCGGCGAACAGGCGGACGAGGTCGTCCTCGGCGGAGAGGAAGAAGCGCGACTCGCCGGGGTCGCCCTGGCGGCCGGAGCGGCCGCGGAGCTGGTTGTCGATGCGGCGCGACTCGTGGCGCTCGGTGCCGACGATGTAGAGGCCGCCGGCCGCGAGGACCACCTCGCGGGCCTCCTCGACGCGCGTCTCGAGCGACGGCAGCACCTGGGCGAAGCGCTCGTCGTAGTCGGGGTCGCCGGGCTTGAGGCCGAGCTTGGCGAGCTCGTTGCGCGTGAGCTGCTCGGCGTTGCCGCCGAGCTTGATGTCCACGCCGCGGCCGGCCATGTTGGTGGCGATGGTCACGGCGCCGGGGCGACCCGCGCCGGCGATCGTCTCACCCTCGCGCTCGGCGTACTCGGGCTTGGCGTTGAGCACCTCGTGCGGGATGCCGCGCTTCGTGAGCTCCTGGCCGAGCAGCTCGGAGACCTCGACCGAGATCGTGCCGACGAGCACGGGCTGGCCGTTCTCGTGGCGGGCCTGGATCTCGCGTGCGACCGCGCGCCACTTGCCGTCCTTGGTCTTGAAGACCTGGTCGTTCTCGTCCTTGCGGACCATCGGGCGGTTGGTCGGGATCTGGACGACAGGCAGCTTGTAGATCTTCATGAACTCGGTGGCCTCGGTGAGGGCCGTACCGGTCATGCCCGCGAGCTTGTCGTACATGCGGAAGTAGTTCTGCAGCGTGATCGTCGCGAGGGTCTGGTTCTCCTCCTGGACGCGCACGCCCTCCTTCGCCTCGACCGCCTGGTGGAGGCCCTCCGACCAGCGGCGGCCGTCGAGGATGCGGCCGGTGAACTCGTCGATGATCTTGACCTCGCCGTCGACGACGGCGTAGTCGACGTCGCGCTTGTAAAGCGACTCGGCGCGCAGGGCCTGGATCAGGTGGTTGACGAGCGGGCCGTTCTCGGCCTTGTAGAGGTGGTCGATGCCGAGGAACTTCTCGGCCTTGGCGACGCCGCGCTCGGTGACCGAGACCGTCTTGTGCTTCTCGTCGAACTCGTAGTCGTACTCGGCGACGAAGCCCTTCTTCATCTTCGGGTCCATGCCGTCGGGCTTCTTGCCCGGGGTGAGGCGGGGCGCGAGCTTGGCGAAGCGGCCGTAGAAGTCGGCGGCCTGCTCGGGGGCGCCGGAGATGATCAGCGGGGTGCGCGCCTCGTCGATGAGGATGTTGTCGACCTCGTCGACGATCGCGTAGTGGTGGGAGGAGAGCGGCTTGCCCTCCTCGGTGTAGCGCCCGCCGTGCTGGACCTTCTCCTCGAGGCTGACCGCCATGTTGTCGCGCAGGTAGTCGAAGCCGAACTCGGAGTTGGTGCCGTAGGTGATGTCGGCGGCGTAGGCCGCGCGCTTCTCCTCGTAGGGCTGCATGTTCTGCAGCACGCCGATCGAGAGGCCGAGCGCGCTGTAGATCGGGGTCATCCACTCGGCGTCGCGACGGGCGAGGTAGTCGTTGACCGTGACGACGTGGACGCCCTCGCCGGCGAGCGCGTTGAGGACGACCGCGAGCGTGCCGGTCAGCGTCTTGCCCTCGCCGGTCTTCATCTCGGCGATCGCGCCGGAGTGGAGCACCATGCCGCCGATCATCTGGACGTCGAAGTGGCGCATGCCCATCTGGCGGCGCGAGACCTCGCGCACCAGGGCGAACGTCTCCGGCAGCAGCTCGTCGAGGCTCTCCCCGTTGCGGGCGCGCTCGCGCAGGCCGTCGGCCTGCTGGCGCAGCTCGTCGTCGTCGAGGAGCTCGAGCTCGGGCTCCCACGAGTTGATGCGGTCCACGCGCTTCGCGTACTGCTTGAACTGCTTCGCCTCGCCCAGCCGGAGAGCGCGATCGAGGATCGTCATGACTTCCAGTGTAGGGGCCCGCCGCCCCCGGGCTACGTGGCCGGCAGCTGGCCGCCCGCAGCGTCCGGCGGGAGCTGCGGTGAGGCCGCGGCGGCGCGCTGCTCGCGGCGCTTGCGGCGCTTGTCGCGGTGCCGCTTGACCTGGCGGCCGAGCTCCTCAGCGACCAGGTTGACCGAGTGGTTGAGGTCCCGCGACGCGTCCTTCGCGCGCAGGGTGACGCCCTTCAGGTGCAGCGTCGCCTCGGCCACCATGTTCTCGGGGTTCGCGGGGTTGCGCTCCTTGCTGACCTCGATCTCGAGCACGGCCAGGTCGGATACCTGCTTGGCGATCTTCTGGAATCGCTTCGCGACGTGCTCGCGCAGGTCCTCGTTGACCGGAAGGTTGCGTCCCTTGACCTCGATCCGCATGGGACTCCTCTCGTATGTGCCGGCGGTTGGCCTCCCGCCGGACATTACAGGCCTTCACAGCGTTCTCACATAGGTGATCGCCGCAACCCACTCCGTACCTTCCACCTTCAGCGCGCGGGCGCAGACGTCGAGCGTCGCGCCGGTGGTATGGACGTCGTCGACGAGCACCGCCGCGCGCGGCGGTGGCGCGGTCGCGACCGCCGTGAACCGCCCGGCGCTCCGGCGCGTGCGCCGCCCCGCCCCGACCTGCCGCCGGCCCCGATCCGTCCGCCTCAGGCAGGGTGAGAGGGGCAGCCCGGCGCGCGCGGCGAGGCCCGCCGCGAGCAGGGCGGCGGGGTCGAACCCGCGGCGCCGGAGGCGACCCTTGTGGGGCGGTACGGCCACGATCCCGAAGGCGGCGGTGGCCCCCGACCCGAATCCCTCTGGAGAGGCGCGGAGAGCCTCGGGGGGCCTTCGCAGGTCGAGCGGGAGGTTGGCGGCCAGGTGCGCGGCCATCAGGCCGGCGACCGGAAGGGCGCCGCGGAACTTCAGGGCGCGGACGAGGTCGCGCGCCGGGCCCTCGTAGGCCAGCGGCGCCCAGGCGCGGTCGAAGGCCGAGGTCGCCGCGGGGCAACCCGCGCGGTGGCGCGGAAGCCCGCAGCGCGGGCAGCGGTGGCCGCGGAGCCAGGGCATCCGGCGGAGGCAGGCCCCGCACACCATCCCCTCCCCCATCGGAGCTCGGCACGCGGCACACGAAGGTGGCACCACCAGACCCACCACGGCCCGCAGCGCCGCGGACGAGATCGGAGGGCCGGCGGATGGTCGGATGAGAGACATCGAGGGGAACCATCTCGCCGCTCGCGCGACGGAACAGCACGCGAACGTCACAATCGTGTGCCGTGTCTCTCGACACTTCGTGGACCTTTGCGCCCGGCGTCCTGATCGCCCTGGCCGGCTATGCCGTGATCTACAGCCTGCGCTGGCGGACGAGCCGGCGCGAGGGCGGTGCCCGCGCCGCCGGCACGTGGCGCGCGGCCGCGTGGGCCGGGGGCATCGCGTGCCTGTTCGTCGCGCTCGTCTCGCCGATCGACGTCCTCGGCGAGCAGATGGCGAGCTTCCACATGGTCCAGCACCTGCTGATCGCCGACATCGCGCCGATCCTGCTCACGCTCGCGCTGACGAAGCACATCCTCCGCCCCCTCACCCGGCGGATCAACTGGCTCGAGCGCAAGGCCGGGCCGTTCGGGCACCCCGCGTTCGGCGTCGTCGCCTACGTCGGCGCGATGTGGCTCTGGCACGTGCCGTACATGTACGACGCCGCCCTGAAGCACAGCGGCGTCCACGTCCTCGAGCACCTCACCTTCGCGGCCGCCGGGCTCCTCTACTGGTGGCACCTGCTGTCACCGATCCGCTCCCGCCTCCGGCTCGGCGGCATGGGCCCCGTCCTCTACATGGCGACGACCAAGATCGCCGTCGGGCTGCTCGGCATCGTCCTGGCGTTCGCCCCGAACGACATCTACAAGGCCTACCCCGACGTCACCCACCTCGGGCTCAGCCGGCTCGACGACCTCCACGTGGCGGGCCTGATCATGGCCCTCGAGCAGTCGATCGTGATGGGGATCGCGCTCGCCTACCTGTTCGTGCGCATGCTCTCGGAAGCCGATCAGGAGGACGAGCGGGCCGAGCGCTACGAGGCCGCCTCGCCCTCCTGACCGAACCTCCGGCGTACGCGCACGCGCTCCGCGTGGGCCTCGTTGAGACGCCGGTTGTCGCGCATGAAGTCGCGTACGAGGCTGACCTCGTCGGTCGTGTACCCCTCGAGTTGTCGCATCGTGGCGTCGGCGAGCGGCGCGTAGAGCCGCTGCAGCTCGCGCCGCGCGGCGGGCGTGAGCTCGACCAGAACCCGCCGCCGGTCGCTCGGATCCTGGACCCGGCGCGCGTAGCCCGCGCGCTCGAGCCGGTCGAGCACGGTCGTCACCGCGCCGGTGCTGAGGCCCGCCTCGCTCGCCAGCCGCCCGGCGCTGACGCCGTCGAGCCGCTCGATGATGTCGAGGCAGCGGGTGTCCGTCCGGTTCAGGCCGAGATAGTCGGCCACCACCTGATCGGCGATGTCGTTGGTGACGCCGCTGAGCCGCAGCTCCTCGGCCACCTCCGAGAGCACGTCCTCGCGCGACTCGGCCCGGACGAACCTCATTGCTCCGATTTCCTCAGCACTCAAGGAACCTTACTCGGCTCCCCGCCCGCTGACTAGGACCAGGAGCGCAGGTAGTCCCGCTGCTCGGGCGTGAGCTCGTCGATCTCCACGCCGAGCGACTCGAGCTTCAGCCTCGCGACCTCGCGATCGACCGCCTCGGGCACCGGATGCACGCCGGCGCTGAGCTCGCCCGGGTGGCGCACGAGGTGCTCGACGGCGAGCGCCTGGTTGGCGAACGACATGTCCATCACCGCCGCGGGATGCCCCTGGCCGGCGGCGAGGTTCACCACCCGCCCGGAAGCCAGCAGGTTGAGCTTGCGGTCGCCGACCGCGTACTGCTCGACCATCGGCAGCACCTCGCGCGGCGGGCCGTCGGCCGCCGCCCGCAGCGCGTCGAGGTCGATCTCGATGTCGAAGTGGCCCGCGTTGGCGAGCACGGCGCCGTCCTTCATCCGCTCGAAGTGCCGCGCGCCGAGCACGCCGCGGGAGCCGGTGACGGTCACGAACACGTCGCCGCGCTCGGCCGCCAGGACCGCAGGCATGACCTCGAAGCCCTCCATCCGGGCTTCGAGCGCCCGCATCGAGTCGACCTCGCAGATGATCACCTGCGCGCCCGCCCCGCGTGCCCGCAGCGCGATGCCCTTGCCGGTCCAGCCGTAGCCGATGACCACGAACGTCTTGCCGGCGACCAGCAGGTTGGTCGCCCGCAGGATGCCGTCGAGCGTCGACTGGCCGGTGCCGTAGTGGTCGTTGAACAACCGCTCGGTGCCGGCCTCGTTGACCGCCAGCACCGGGCAGCCGAGCCGCCCTTCGGCCTCCAGCGCGCGCAGGCGCAGGAGCCCGGTCGTGGTCTCCTCGGTGCCGCCCAGCATGTCCGGCAGCCGGTCCGGGTGGCGATCGTGGATGACGCTCAGGAGGTCGGCGCCGTCGTCCAAGGTGACCTGCGGCCGGCCCTCGACCAGCGCGAGCACGTTGGCGACGTAGGCGTCGACGTCCTCGCCGCGCCGCCCGCGCACGTCGACGTCCCCACCGAGAGCGGCGACCACGTCGTCCTGCGTCGACAACGGGTTCGCGGCCGTCAGCGCCGCCTCCGCCCCGCCCGCGACGAGGGTCCTCACCAGATTCGCCGTCTCCGCCGTGATGTGGAGACAGGCGGCGACGCGCACGCCCGCGAGCGGTCGCTCAGAGGCGAACCGCTCGCGGATCGAGCGCAGCACCGGCATCTGCGCGTCGGCCCACTCGATACGGGCCAGGCCGGCGGAAGGGTTAGCCCCTGCGGGCATCCGTGCCGCAGGTCTGATGCCGGGGGTCGCCATCCGGGCGACGCATTTTGCCTAGTAGCGGTAGTGGTCGGGCTTGTACGGGCCCTCGACCGGGACCTCGAGGTACGCGGCCTGGTCGGGCGTCAGCTCGGTCAGGCGCACGCCGAGCGCGTCGAGGTGGAGCCGGGCGACCTTCTCGTCGAGGTGCTTCGGCAGCACGTAGACCTGCTTCTGGTACTCGTCGGTCTTCGTGAACAGCTCGATCTGCGCGATCACCTGGTTGGTGAACGAGTTCGACATCACGAAGCTCGGGTGGCCGGTGGCGTTGCCGAGGTTCAGCAGGCGGCCCTCCGAAAGGACGATGATCGAGTGGCCGTCGGAGAAGCGCCACTCGTCGACCTGCGGCTTGATGTTGATCCGCTCGATGTTCTTCGTGGCGGTCAGGCCGGCGATGTCGATCTCGTTGTCGAAGTGGCCGATGTTGCCCACGATCGCCTGGTGCTTCATCGCCGCCATGTGCTTCGCGGTGATGATGTCCTTGTTGCCGGTGGCGGTGATGAAGATGTCCGCCGTGCCGACGACGTCGTCGAGCGTGACGACCTGGTAGCCCTCCATCGCGGCCTGGAGCGCGCAGATCGGGTCGATCTCGGTGATCAGGACGCGCGCGCCCTGGCCCCGGAGCGACTCCGCGCAGCCCTTGCCGACGTCGCCGTAGCCGCAGACGACCGCGACCTTGCCGCCGATCATCACGTCGGTGGCGCGGTTGATGCCGTCGATCAGCGAGTGCCGGCAGCCGTAGAGGTTGTCGAACTTCGACTTGGTGACCGAGTCGTTGACGTTGATCGCCGGGAACAGCAGCTGGCCGGTGGCGGCGAACTGGTAGAGCCGGTGCACGCCGGTCGTGGTCTCCTCGGTGACGCCGAGGATGTTGCGGCCCATGCGGGTGAAGCGGTCCGCGTCCTGCTCGAGCGAGCGCTGGAGCGTGGTGAGGATGATCCGCAGTTCCTCATTCTCCGCGGAGGCGGGATCCGGCACCGCGCCGGCCTTCTCGTACTCGACGCCCTTGTGGACGAGCAGCGTGACGTCGCCGCCGTCGTCGAGGATCATGTTCGGGCCCTCGCCGTCAGGCCAGGCCAGCGCCTGCTCCGAGCACCACCAGTACTCCTCGAGCGTCTCGCCCTTCCAGGCGAAGACCGGGACGCCCGCCTCGGCGATGGCCGCCGCGGCGTGGTCCTGGGTCGAGAAGATGTTGCAGGAGCACCAGCGGACCTCGGCGCCGAGAGCAGTCAGCGTCTCGATCAGCACCGCGGTCTGAACGGTCATGTGGAGCGAGCCGGTGATGCGCGCGCCCTTGAGCGGCTGCGCGTCGGCGTACTCGGCGCGGGTGGACATCAGGCCGGGCATCTCGTGCTCGGCGAGCTCGATCTCCTTGCGCCCGAACGGGGCGAGCGAGAGATCGGCGACCTTGTAGTCGGTCGCGGTGGCGGTGGGGGTCATGCAACCTCCGTGAGGGGTGTCGTTGTCGAGAGCAGGCGCTGGTGCTTCTCCTGCTCCCAGCGCAGCCAATTGGGAACGGGGACGTGCTCCGGCCGCTCGGCCCGGGCCTCGAGCCAGTCGTCCGTGGCGGAGCGGAGACGATCGTCGCTGCGCAGGCGCAGCGCGAAGGCCAGGTCGGAGAGCCCGATGTCGTGCTCGGCGAGCAGCTCGCGCAGGGTGCGCAGGCGCTGCAGCTCGGGCGGGCCGTAGAGGCGATAGCCGGCCTCCGAGCGGGCGGGCTCCACGAGCCCGACGCGCTCGACGTAGCGCAGCATGCGCGGCGACCAGCCCGTGGTCTCCGCGGCCTCGTTGATCGTGAGGGCGTCCATCCGGACGAGAAACCCTAACACAGTTGTGTCAAGGTTCGAGGGCGGGTGGCGAGGCCGTGCGAGCGTTGATTAGTGTGTCGCAATGATTCTTCGAACCGCCGCGCTCAGCGCCCTCGCCCTGCTCGCCGTCCCTGCGACGGCGCTCGCTCTCGGCCCTCCTCCCGTCGTGATCTCGGCCGGCCCCGGCGGCCAGCAGGCCAACGGCCCGTCAGGCGGCGCGACGATGTCCGGTGACAACCGCAAGGGCCGGTTGGCCGCGTTCCACTCCGAGGCCAGCAACCTCGTCGGAGGGGACAGCAACGGCGTGGCGGACGTCTTCGTCTACAAGCGTCCCAGCGGCTTCGGCGTCGCCGGCGGCAGCTTGCGCCGTGTGAGCGTCACCAACAGCGGCGGCCAGGCCAACGGGCCGTCGACGAACCCCTCGCTCGACGGCCGCGTCCTGCTGGGTGACGGCAACCGGCCCCCGCACTGCGTCGCGTTCCAGTCCGAGGCCTCGAACCTCAACAGCGCGGACCGCGACAAGACCTCCGACATCTTCGTGCGCGATCTCGCGCACGGCCGCACCAAGCTCGTCTCGCGCGGGATCGGCGCCGCCGCGACGAACCCCTCGATCGACGGGAGCTGCAAGAGCGTCGGCTTCGAGGCCGGCGGGAGCGTCTATCTCGCCAAGGTGGGCGGCTCCGTGAAGTCGCTCGGCAGCGGCCACGACATCGACCTCGCGCTCGACGGCAAGGGCGTCACCTGGGTCTCGGGCGGGAACGTCAAGGTCCGCCGCGCGGGCCACACGACGACGGTCGCGCCGGGCGACCACCCGACGATCTCCGACCTCACCAAGCTCAGCTCGGGGGCCCGCGTCTGGGGCGTGAGCTTCCAGACCAACGCGAACCTGGTCGGCCGCGACCACAACTCGGGCTCCGATGTCTATCTGCGGACGCTCGGCGCGAAGGGCGGGGTCAAGAAGACCGATCTCATCTCGGCCTTCCAGCGCGGCGCGGGCAGCGTCGGCGGTGACAACGAGAACGGTGGCCTGACGGCGTTCGGGGCCGCGACCGGCTTCATCTGGTTCGTCAACCACGACTCGTCCGGCTCGACGCTCTTCTACCGCAACAACAACTCAGGCAACGTCGACGACCTCGTGCACGCCGACGCCCTCGGCGACGTCGAGACGAGCGCACGCGGCAACTTCGTGGTGTACGCCGCCGACCGGGACGTCTACCTGAAGTCCCTGGGCGGGAGGTAGGCCTACCGGGCGCGGCTGCGCCGCGCCTCCAGCCGCCGTTGGGCCTGCGCGATCTTGGCGCGGCCCTGCGGCGACTGGGCGTAGTCCTTGGCCTTGGCGAAGAGGCGTCGGCCCTGGGGGGAAGTGGCGAATTTCGCGAGCTTGTTCATGAGAGGCATGAACGGGTCCTACCCATCCAGCCGGAAATCCTCGTCGGCGTCGATCTCCACCACATCCATCTGCGCCTTCTGGAGCTTGCCGGCGTAGTCCCAGTTCATCGACTGCCAGCGGGTGAACTGGTCGAGCACCCACATGCCCGACTGGCGTGAGCCGTTGCCGGACTTGCCGTTGCCGCCGAACGGCAGGTGCGCCTCGGCGCCGGAGGTCGAGTTGTTGACCGAGAGCATCCCCGCGCTGACGGCCTGGCGGAAGCGCAGGGCGTGCTTGGGGCTGTTCGTGTAGATCGCCGACGACAGGCCGTAGCCGTGGTCGTTGGCGAGCCCGATCGCCTCGTCCCAGGTCGAGAACTTCGCCACCGGCACGATCGGGCCGAACGTCTCCGTGACCGCGAGGTCGTCCCCCGGCTTCACGCCGGTGACGATCGTCGGGTGGTAGAAGAGCCCGCCGTCGGGGTCACCCACGAAGCCGTCGCGCGGCGCGTCGGAGCTGACGCGGCCGGTCGCGCTGGAGCCCAGCACCTCGTGGTGGTCCTCGATCAGGCCGAGCCAGTCCTCGAAGCGATCGGCGAAGCGCTCGTGCAGCATCGGGCCGTAGAGGACGTCCTCGGTCGGATCGCCGATCGCGGCCGCGCGGGTGCGCTCGTCAAGCCGCTTGACGAACTCGTCGTGCACGTCCTCGTGGACGACCGCCACGCCGAGCGAGGTGCAGCGCTGGCCGGCGGTGCCGAAGCCGGAGAACAGCGCGCCCTCGACCGCGAGGTCGAGATCGGCGTCGTCCATCACGACCAGCGGGTTCTTGCCGCCGAGCTCGAGGCACGGGTTCTGCAGGTGGCGCCCGCACAGCTCGCCGATCTTGGCGCCGACGGCGCTCGAGCCGGTGAAGCCGACCTTGTCGACGAGGCCCGCGTCGAGCGCGCGCTCGAGGCCCTCGAACGTCGCCGCGCCCTCGGCCTGCACGAGGTTGAGCACGCCGCCGGGTACGCCACCGGCGAGGAACAGCTGCGCGAGCGCGTCACCCAGCGCGGGCGAGTACTCGGCCGGCTTCCAGACGACCGCGTTGCCGCACAGGATTGCCGGGACGAGGTACCACGAGGGCACCGCGACCGGGAAGTTGCCGGCGGTGATGATCGCGGCCACGCCGACCGGGACGCGGAACGTGAACAGCTGCTTGTCGGGCATCTCCGACGGCACGGTCTGGCCGTAGAGCCGCCGGCCCTCGCCGACGAAGAAGTCGCAGGTGTCGATGATCTCCTGCACCTCGCCGAGCGACTCGGCGTAGGGCTTGCCGACCTCCTGGGTGACGAGGCGGGAGAGCGCCTCCTTGTTCTGCTCGACGAGGCGGCCGACGTTGGCGATCACGCGGCCCCGGACCGGCGCGGGCACGGCGGCCCACTCCTTCTGCGCGACGCGCGCGGCGCGGCAGGCGTCCTCGAAGGTCTGGGCGTCGCCGAGCAGGACCTCGGCGACCACCTCGTCGGTACGGGCGGGGTTGGTTGACGTCAGGCGGCCTCCGGGCGCGTCCTCGCGCGGCCGGCCGTCGACGATCGAAGCGATGGTGCGGGGCATGGGCGATGAACTTAGCGGGGTGTCACGGCGCGGCCGCGTCGGCGACCGCGGCGAGCGCGTCCGCCTCGGGCTCGGCCAGCACGCGCGCGATCGTGAGGTCGAGCGCGGGCTCGTAGGCCGCGAGCCCTTCCCGGACGGCGCCGGCCTCCGCCTCGGCGACGCCGACGGTGCCGAGCGGCACGTCGAGCGCGGCGAAGTGGGCGGCCTGGCCGGGGGTCAGCGTGCGGTAGCGGCCCTCCATCGCGTCGAGCCGCTCCTGTGCGCCCGGGCCCACCGCCACGCGCACGTAGGAGGCGACGGCCGGCGCCTCGCGCCCCGCCTCGGCGGCCGCCTCGCGCACCCACTCGCGGGCCCGCGCCGCGCCGTCGGGCAGCATCCAGTTCAGGAGCACGCCGTCGGCGATCTCGCCGCCGAGCCGGCACAGGCGCGGGCGCATCGCGGCGATCACGATCCGCGTCCCGCCCGGCAGCGCGTCGCGGAGCTCGGCGACCGCGCGGCGCAGCGGCTCGATCTGCGGGCTCAGCGTGCCCGAGCCGATCCCGAGCCACAGCCGCGCCGGGTCGAGCCCGAGCCGCTGGACGTCCGCCGCGATCGCCGCGGGCTCGTAGCGCTGCAGCGGCAGGACGCCGACGCCGATGTCGAGGCCCGGCGCGCCCTCGGCGAAGTGCGCCAGCGTCTCGAGGCCGGGCGCGTCGGGCGCGTCGTTGGCCCACAGCGAGTGGTAGCCCAGCGACCGGCAGCGAGCCGCGAGGTCGCGCGCGAGCCCGGGGTCGAGACCGGCGTCGATGCCCAGCGCGCGCATGGGCGAGAACCTACTTTGTGACGCGCGCCCGCTCGCCGCCGTAGTACGGATGGGAATGCGCCGTCTCCTCGTCCCCCTGTTGCTCGCCGCCGCGCTCGCGCACGCGGAGGATGCGTCGGGCGCGTGCGCTGCCGCGGTCGTCGTCGATGGGCGGGTGCTGTTCGGTGCCGTCGTACAGCACCCGCGCCGGCTGCCACCGCGGGACGGTGAGCACGACGCGATCTTCCCGGCGTGCAACGACACGGGCGGGGACGAGCCGGACCAGCGGACGACCGTCCTGCGATTGCGCGGCCTCCCGCCGCGGGTCGCCGTCGCCGAGCGCGGCCGTTCCGGCGCCGTGTACGTGGACCCCGGCTCGCTGGTCGCGATCGGCACGCACCCGCTCCACGCGGCGCAGTTCGGGAGCCCGCGCAAGCCCTCGTACGGTCGGTGCCGGCCGGACCGGAGCGCCGTCCGCGGCCGGGCCGCTGAGGACGGTGTGCTGCGGATGCGCACGGTGCGGCGGACCGTGTTCGTCTCCATCGACGCCGCGACGCGGTTCACCAACCGCCCGTCCTACGAACCCGTGCGCAAGGGCCAGCGCCTGCGGCTCGCCACCTCGCACTGCGGGCGGCGGCGGGTGGCGGACCGTGTGACGTTCCTCGGGCCGGCGCCGGCGGCCGAGCCGTACCGATCCGGCGGCGCGCGAGCCCGGGGCGGGCGCGATCCGGCCGCGTGGCAGGTGGTCCTGCTGCTGCTCGGTGCCGGCGCGGCCGGCCTGATGGCCGTGCTCTGGCGGCGGATGGGGCGGCCCTAGCCCGGGCGCTCAGGGCCGCCGGCCCCAGGCGCCGACGACCGTCGGCATGAGCACGACCGCGTTCGCGGAGGCGACCTGCTGGCGCAGCCGCTCCTCCAGCGACTCGAGCCCGAGCTCGGCCTCGCCGGCGATGCCGTGCGCCACGATCTGCGACGCCAGGCTGCGCACGACGGCCGCCAGCATCGCGCAGCCGCGCGGGTCGTCGGGCTGGAAGTAGACCTGGACCCCGAGCGTCTGCACGCCGGCGAAGCCGGCCTCGCGCAGGATGCCGGCGAGCGCCGGGCCGATCCGCGGGTTGGCCCCGGCCGAGCGGAACGCGGCCTCCATCCAGCCGCATGCGGTGTCGACGAGCGCGACGGCGGGCTCGGAGCGCATGGCGCCGATGTCGTAGTCGATCGCCACGATCAGGCCGCCGGGACGCAGCGCCTCGACCTGGTGGCGCAGGACGCCGACCGCGTCGGGGAGGTGGAACAGGAGCAGCCGCATCACGAGCGCGTCGAACGGCTCGGGGTCGCGGAAGCTGCGGGCGTCGCCGGCCACGAACCCGACGTTCGGGGCGCGCCGCGACTCGGCGACCGCGAGCAGGCGCTCGTCCTGGTCGACGCCGAGCACCGAGCCCTCGGGGCCCACCAGCTCGCCGGCCAGCTCGGCGACGTGGCCGAGCCCGGTGCCGAGGTCCAGCACGCGCATCCCCGGGCCGATGCCGGCGGTCTGCACCAGCAGCCGGGTCGGCGCGGAGATGGCGGCGGCCTGACGGTCGAGCCGCTCGATCTCGGGGGCGTCGCTGCCCAGCACGTACCCGGGCGTACTGCTCACATGGCGATGCTACGCCCGTCGGCGAAGCCGGTCCAGCGGATCTGCGGCAGGATGCGCCCGTGCACATCGAGCTCCCGGCCTCGCTCAAGGGCGACGGCGTGGCGCTGCGCCGCCTGCGGGCCGGCGACGCCCGCGCCTATGCGGCGGCGTTCAAGGAGGATCCCGAGCTCGGCCGGCTGATCGGCACCGAGGAGGATCCCGACGAGGCGCGGGTGCGCCAGCGGGCGACCGCCGACCGGCGCTTCGAGCTCGCGATCACCGACGAGGACGACGCCTTCGCCGGCATGGTCCTCCTGCACTCGCTCGACGAGCGCCACCGCCGCTGCGAGGTCGGCTTCTGGCTCGTCCCCGCCGCGCGCGGCAACGGGCTCGCCACCCGCGCGGTGCGGCTCGTGGTCTCGTGGGCGTTCGAGGAGCTCGACGTGCTGCGCGTCGAGATGACCACCACGCCCGACAACGCGGGGGTGTTCGCGCTCGCCGAGCGGCTCGGGTTCACGCACGAGGGCGTGCTGCGCAAGCGCAACCTCGAGCGCGGGGAGCGCGTCGACGTCGTCTGGTTCGGCGTGCTGCGCGAAGAGTGGCGCTGAGCTACGGACGCATCCTGCGGCTCCCGGGGGCGCCGCGGATGGCCTCCTCCGCGCTCGTGCTGGGCATCGCGGGGACGATGGCGCCGGTCTCGCTCGTGCTGTTCGCCCATGACGCGACGGGCTCGTTCGCGGCCGCCAGCGTGGTGCTCGCCGCCTCGACGGCAGGCGGGCTGCTGGCGGCGCCGCTGCGCGGGCGGCTCGTCGACCGGATCGGGCCGAGCGCCGCGATCCTGCGGCTCGTCGTGCCGGCGGCGGCGACCGACGTCGTCTTCATCCTCGCCGGGCACGCCAAGGCGCCCGCGGGCGTGCTGGTGGCGGTGGCGCTGGTGGCCGGCGCGGTGATCGCGCCCTCGACCGCGGCGGTGCGCAGCGTGTGGTCGGATCTGCTGGCGGCCGACGCGGAAGCGCGCCAGGCCGGCTACGCGCTGATCGGGATGCTCCAGGAGGTCGCGTTCGTGGCCGGCCCGCTGGTCGCCGGCGCGGTCATCGGGCTGTGGTCGACGACCGCCGCGGTGGCGGTGAGCGCCGGGCTCACGCTCGTGGGCGGGATCGCGTTCGCCACCTCGGCCGCCGCGCGGGCGCGCGCGCCGCAGGGGCGGCAGCCGCGCTCGAGGCTCGTCACCACGCCGGGGATGCTGACCGTGCTGATGAGCGCGGCGGCGTTCGGCGTCACGTTCGGCTCGCTCGACGTCGCGTTCCCCGCCTTCGCCCGCGACCACGGGTCGGTGGCCGCCGCCGGCGTGCTGCTGTCGGCGCTGGCGGCGGGCATCGGCACCGGCTCCTTCGTCTACGGGCTGCGCCCGCCGCGGCGCGCGGCGAGCCGGCGCTACGCGCCGCTGTGCGGGCTGGCCGCGCTCGGGCTGCTGCCGCTGATCGCCACCCCCGGACTCGGCGCGATGCTCGCGCTGGCGGCGCTCGCGGGCCTCTGCTTCGCGCCGGTGACGACGACCCAGATCGCCGTGCTCGACGAGGTCGCGCCGCGCGAGCGCCCCGCCGAGGCGTTCTCGTGGCTGGCGATCCTCTACGGCGCGGGCTCGGCGGCGGGCGCGGCGCTCGGCGGCCAGCTCGTGAGCGCGGACGGGCCGCGCGCGGCGATCGTCGCGGCGTGCGCGGCGACGGCGCTGGCGTGGGCGGTGACGACGCTGCGCAGCGGGACGCTCAGCGGGCCGCCAGGCCCGCCTTGAGGCGGTCGATCGGCTCGACGCCGAACGGGTCGGTGCCGCTCAGCACCGCGAGGTAGAGCGAGACGAGGTCGCCGAGCAGGACGTGCGAGACGAGCCGTTGCAGGGACGTCTCGCCGCGCGGCGTGACGCGCTCGACGACCGCCGCCTGGCCACCGACGATCTCGGCGGTCAGCTCGATCCGCGCCCGCATGCGCGCGCCGGTGTCGGGATCCTCGAGGAAGACGGCGGCGAAGCGCGCGAGCTCGCTCGCCCGGGACCACCCGACGATCTCGTTGTGGCCGGCCTCGGGCAGCTCGGCGGAAAACGCCGGGAGCTTGGCGTTCTCGTTGAGCTGGCACTTCCAGCGGTAGGCCGCCGCGGCGGCGGGCCCCGCCCCCGCGATCACCGGCACGGTCTCGTGCAGCGCGCGGGCGAGCCGCTTGGCCTCACCGTCCTCGTCGCCCCCGGGCCCCCACTCGTCGGCCAGCGCGCGCGCGAACGGCACGGTCGCCTCGATCTCCGGCCGCAGCGACGGCGAGCAGCCCGCGACGGCCGCCACCTCGAGCGCCACCACGAACGAGTAGCCGACCGCGGCGCGCGGCTGGAAGCCGCCGGGCAGCGGGATCACCGGCACCTTGTCGCGGCGCGCGCGGGCGGGCAGCTCGCCCCCGCTCGAGCTCACCACGCGCGGCGCGCCGGCCTCGCCGGCTGCGTCGTAGGCGGCCAGCGTCTCCTCGGTGTTGCCCGAGTAGCTCGAGCACAGCACCAGCGTCTCCGGCCCGGCCCACGCCGGCAGCTCGCCGCCGCGCGACAGCTCCAGCGGGCGCGCGAGCTCGGGCCACAGAGCGGCGCGCGCCAGCGCGCCGCCCATGCCCGACCCGCCCATGCCGGCGACGATCAGGCCGCCCGCGGTGCCCGCGGGCTGGAGCGAGGCCGCCTCGACGCGCCACAGCGCGTCCTCCAGGTGGTCCGGCAGCCCCAGGATGTCGGCCGCCTGGCCGGTCGCGTCCACCTCGGCGACGGCAGCGCTGTCGAGCGCGGCCATCAGAATCTGATCGCGCCGTCCGGCAACTCGACGCCGGGGAACAGCCGGGCGCCGTTGGCGAGCACGTTGTCGGCGCCGACCGTCACGCCCTCGCCGAGCACGGACAGCCCGGTGATGTGCGTGTTGTCGCCGATCCGCGCGCCGCCGCCGATGATGCAGCCGCTGAGCGTGCAGTTCGCGCCGATCTCGGCCCCGCGCATCACGACCGCGCGCTCGATCACCGTCTGCGGGCCGACCGTGACGCCGGACTCGAGCACGACGCGGCCGCCCACGCGGGCGCCCTCGGCGATGCGGCAGCCGCTCTCCACCAGCGCGGACGGGATGATCCGCCCCTCGCTCTCGACCGACTGCTCGATCACGAGGTAGCCGTCGCCGGCGCGCTCGGCGAACGCGGTCCCGACGGTGCCCTCGAGGATGTCGAAGGTCGCCTCGAGGTAGCGCTCGGGCGTCCCGATGTCGAGCCAGTAGTTCTCGCTCACGCAGCCGTAGAGGCCGCTGCCCACGAGCTGCGGGAAGACGTCGCGCTCGATCGAGGCGGGCTGCTCGGGCTCCAGCAGGTCGAGCACCGAGTGCTCGAGCACGTAGGCGCCGGCGGAGATGTTGCGCGTGTCGATCTGGTCGTAGGAGGGCTTCTCCACGAACTCGGTGACGGCACCGTCGCCATCGGTCCGCACGAGCCCGTAGTTCGTCGGATCCTCGACCGGGGTCAGCGCGAGCGTGGCGACCGCGCCGGTCTGCTCGTGCTGGGCGAGCTGGGCCGTCAGGTCGATGTCGGTCAGGACGTCGCCGTTGAGCATGAAGAAGCGGTCGTCGAGCAGCGACTCGGCGTACTTCAGCGCGCCGCCGGTGCCCAGCGGCGTCGGCTCCTCGACGTAGCGCAGCTGCACGCCGAAGGCGCTGCCGTCGCCGAGCACGTTGCGCACGCCGGAGGCCATGTGGCCGCACGAGATGACGATGTCCTCGACGCCGTGCGTGCGCAGCCAGTCGAGCATGAAGGCGATGAACGGGCGGTCGACCAGCGGCACGACCGGCTTCGGGACGGTGGACGTGAGCGGGCGCAGCCGGGTACCTTCGCCCCCGGCCAGGATGAGCGCCTGCATCAGACCGCGACCCCGTCGACCGAGGCGCGCTCCGCCAGCGCCGGCCGCCCGACGCCCTCGTAGGTGAGCCCGGCGGCCGTGGCCGCGTCGGGATCGAGGAAGTTGCGGCCGTCGACCAGCAGCGAGCCGCGCATGCTGTCGGCCACCGCGCGCAGGTCGAGCTCGCGGAACTCGGGCCACTCGGTGACGAGCACGAGGGCGTCGGCGCCCTTCACGGCCGCCTCGGCCGAGGGCGAGAACTCGACGCCCTGCAGCAGCTTGCGCGCCTCCTCCTCCGCCACCGGGTCGTAGGCGCGGACCTTCGCGCCCGCCGCCTGCAGCCGTGCGGAGAGCACCAGCGACGAGGCCTCGCGCATGTCGTCGGTGTTGGGCTTGAACGCCAGACCGAGCAGCGCGATCTCCTTGCCCACCAACGTCCCCAGGTACTTCTGGAGCTTCGACATTACGCGCCGCTTCTGCAGCTCGTTGACCTCGATCACGGCGTTGAGCAGCTGGAAGTGGTAGCCGGAGTTGCCCGCGAGCTGCTTGAGCGCGGAGACGTCCTTGGGGAAGCACGAGCCGCCGAAGCCGATACCCGCCTGCAGGAACTTCGGGCCGATCCGGTCGTCGAGCCCCATGCCGCGCGCCACCTCGACGACGTCGGCGCCGGTCTCCTCGCAGACGTTGGCGATCTCGTTGATGAACGAGATCTTCGTGGCCAGGAACGCGTTGGAGGCGAGCTTGACCATCTCGGCGCTCTTGATGTCCGTGCGCACGACGGCGGTGTCGAGCGGCGAGTACAGCTCGGCCACCGCGTCGCCCGCCCAGTCGCCGTCGTCGCCGATCACGACCCGGTCGGGCTCGAGGAAGTCCTTCACCGCCGAGCCCTCCTTGAGGAACTCGGGGCAGGAGACGTAGCGGAAGCCTTCCTTGTCCTGCTCGCGGAAGGCGCGCTTGATCGCCTCGCCGGTGCCGCAGGGGACGGTCGACTTCATCACGAGCGCGTGGCGGTCGGAGGCCGGCATGGCGTCGACGACCGCGTGGACGGCCGAGAGGTCGGCGTCGCCCGAGTACGTGGGCGGCGTGCCGACGGCGACGAACAGCAGCCGCGCGTGCTCCAGCGCGTCAGCGAGGTTCGTCGAGAAGTGGAGGCGGCCGCGGTGCTTCTCGACGAGCTCGGCAAGCCCCGGCTCCCAGATCGGGATCCGGCCCTGCTCGAGGCCCTCGATCTTCGCCTCGTCGATATCGATGCAGTAGACGTCCGAGCCCAGCTCGGCGAATCCGGCGGCCGTGACGAGGCCGACGTACCCAGTGCCGATGACGCCGATCGGCTCCCGTGCGTTCGTGCTCATGAGACGGATGAGCCTAGCGGGCGCTACTTCTGGCCGAGCCGTCTCAGAGAGGCCGCGATCCCGAGCATCTGGTCCTTGCCCAGCGACTGGGTCAGGGTGTTCGAGACCCAATACACAGCGTGCTTCGTCCGCCACGCCACGATCCGCAGCCGGCTGCCGTCGTAGTGCAGCTCGAGCCTGCGTCCGTTGACCCTCCGGATCTCCGACGGGTCGTCGAGGATCGGAGGTTCGCGCCAGGTCATGCCCTGGATGCCGTAGTACTCGCCGATCACGCCCTTGGAGACGACGAGCCGGTACGCGCGGTGCTTCTTCCCACGCTCGTCCTCGATGTTGTAGACCCGCGGCTCGGTGCCGGCGTAGCGCGAGCCGCGGTAGCGCAGCGTCGGGAAGTAGAAGGGGAAGCGCGCGCGGCGGGCGCCGACGATCGCCTGGTCCTCGCCCTCGCGGCGCGCGACCTCGAGCCCGGGCACGTCGGAGCGCTTGTTGCGCTTGCCCTTGCGCGCCGAGGCGGATTTGCGGTCCTCGGCCGAGGCGCGCGAGGTCTGGCGCGGCTTCTTCGATGCCTTCGCGTGCAGGAACTCGTTTGCGGTCTTGTCGAGGTTGGCCTGGGAGGCGTTGAGGTACACCGGGTCGTTGTCCAGGTTGACCCGGAAGCGCACCTCGCGGACCGGCTTCTGCCCCGTGAACAGCACCAGCTTGAGCAGCGAGAAGACGTCCTTCTTCTGGCGCAGGCCCTTGTCGGTGTCGGTGTAGCGGGCGAACAGCCGCGCCAGCTCGCTGCGGCGGTTGTACTTGAGCAGCCGCCGCGCGCCGGCCGCGTTGCGCAGCTGGCGCAGGAAGTCCTGCTGGCGCGCCGCGCGCACGAGGTCGTTGTCGCCGTGGCGGTAGCGGACGTAGTCGAGCGCGTCGCGCCCCTTGAGCTTCTGGTAGCCGGGGTCGACGTCGATCGTCGCGTAGTTCTCGCCGCCGCTGTTGTCGTTGAAGTAGTGGCGGTCGATGTCGACGTAGACGCCGCCGATCGTGTTGACGACCTTGCGGAAGCCGCCGAAGTTCACGTTGACGACGTGGTTGATCTTGAACGGCTCGCCGGGCTTCTCGAACAGCTTCTTGACCGTCTTGACGGTCAGGCGCGGGCCGCCCAGCTCGTAGGCCGCATTGATCTTGTCCGTGCCGTGCCCAGGGATCTTGACCTTGAGGTCGCGCGGCACCGACATCACCGCGGTCGCCTCCTTGTCCGGGTCGAGGCGGACGAGGATGATCGTGTCCGAGCGCGGCTTGAGCCCGAGCTTCTTGTCCCCGTAGCGCTGGTCGGAGCCGAGGATCATCAGCGTCTGCGCCTCGCCGGCCTGCGCGCGGTCGATCTCGGGGATCTCGATCGGCGCCCGGCCCTCCTTCTCGATCGTGTTGATGATCGAGTCCGCCTGCAGGAAGCCCGCCGCCGACACGCTGCCCGCGGCCAGTAGCACGATCACGAGCCCGGCCAGCGCGCCGCGCTTGAGCAGGCTGCGCCCAACGTTCGGGACCGGCTCCTGTGGGTTCACGCAATGCCCCCGTCGACGGCGCGCAGCTCGCTGGGCGGGCGCTCCAGACCTTCGGGCAGGTGGAGGATGAAGTCGCCGACCGCCTGCCGGTAGCGCGACAGCGACTGCACGGAGACCCATTCATCGGGCCCGTGGTGGCCGGCGCCGCTGGGGCCGAACTCGACGGCCGGGACCCCTGCCTCGAGGAACGAGCCGGCGTCCGAGGCGCCGTCACGGCCGACGCTCAGCGACTCGCCGCTGGTCAGCCGCGAGGCGACATCGCAGAGCGCCATCACGTACGGGTTCGAGCGCGACACGAAGGCGGGCTTGCGGATGAACGTGCGCGGGATCTCGATGTCCGGGATCGTCCGGATCTGCTCGAGGATGTCACCCGGATCCTGGTTCGGCAGGTAGCGGATGTCGACGACCATGGTGCACTCGTCCGGGACCTTGTTCAGCGCGTCCCCGCCGTTGATCCGGCCGAGGTTGATCGACGGGCGGTCGAACAGCTCGGAGGACTCGCGCGAGAACGGCAGGGTCTCGATTCGGCGGAACACGTCGATCGCCTTCAGCACCGCGTTGTCGCCCAGCCACGGCGTGGAGCCGTGCGCGGCGCGGCCGCTGACGACGATCCGGCAGGCGAGCACGCCCTTGGCCTGAATGCCGACGTGGAGCTGGGTGGGCTCGCCGGTGATCGCGAAATCGCCGATGAAGCCCTGGCGCACCATCTCGTCCGTCGAGCGCACGTGCAGGTCCTCGGACTCCTCGTCGGGCGCGCACAGGAAGCGCACGCGGACGCGCGTCTCCGCGTTGACGTCGTGCAGGGCGCACATCATCGCGGCGAGCGCGCCCTTCATGTCGTAGGCGCCGCGGCCGATCAGCCGGTCGCCCTCGACGCGCGGCTTGAACTGCTCCGGGTGGCCGGGCACGACGTCGAGGTGCCCGTGCAGCACGATCGTGGGCGCGTCGCGCGGGCCCATCTCGGCGGTCAGCACCGGCAGGCCGTTGAAGTTGTGGTCCTCGACGTCGATCTCGCGCGCCTCGAGCCAGCCCTTGACGAAGCCCGCCGCCGCGCGCAATCCGTCGATGTTCGACGTGTCATAGGTGATCAGGCGCTCGGCCAGGGCGCGTTCGTCCACCCGGCCCAGAGTATCGGCGGCGGCGGGTGGGTCTTCTCGTGGGGTGCCGCCCGGCAGACCAGACGCCGGCGCCGCTGGGCAAGGACGCAGGCCTGAAGGAATACCTCTGGTATTTCGAAGGTCGAGGACGCCGCCCAGCGGTGATCGGCGTCTGCCGATGCCGGGTGTCACCTCGCGGGAAGGCCCACTCAGCTCTTTGGGTCGGGCAGGCACGGGGTGCCGCCGGAGAGCAGCGCCTCGCCGCGATCCGGGAAGAGCTGGAGCCCGTACGTCCAGCCCGGATCGGCGGTCGCGAAGACCGCCGGGAAGCGCCCGTGGCGGCCGAGAACGCGCACCCGGTGGCCGCGCCGGCGCCAGAAGCGGGCGGCCTGGCGCAGGACCTGCTCCTGGTCCCCGGCGAGGCGCAGCCGGATCCGGTAGCCGCTTGTCACCTCCTGGCGCTTGCCGGCGTCGCAGCGGGTCGGCGAGACGACCTCGCCCGGCTCCGCTGCGAGCCCGAGGTGGTCAGCCGCCTCCTCGAGCTCGGCCTGCAGCGAGCGCTCGGCGCGCGCGAGCTTCGAATCGGGAGCGTCGCCAGCCGCCGAGCCGCCGCAGCCGGCCACAAGGACGACCCACGCGAGCCCCAGCGCCATGTGCCTAGAAGAGGCCATCGTTCACGTTCACCTCGTCGAGGTACCCGGCCGTGATCAGGCCGATGTTGCGGAGCGACTCCGAGCCCTCGTTGAAGTAGCTCGAGTGGCCGGAGATGTCGCCGGTGTGGAAGCGCGTGGCGCCGAAGCCCTTGTCGTGCGGGTTGGGGCCGAACCAGCCGGAGTAGCCGACCAGGTCCCAGTCGGCGAGCCCGACCCAGACGTTGCCGTCGCCGAGGTCGCCCGCATGCTCGACGCCGACGCCGGGCGAGCCGACCAGCACCGTCTCGTCGACGTCGAGGCCCTGGCCCGACTCTGCCATGCCGGTCACCAGCGAGCCGTAGGAGTGGCCGATCACCGTCCAGTGCAGGCGCTCGGAGCGCTGCGCGCGGATGCCCTCCACGAACTGAGGCAGCGCCTCGGCGCCGGGCTCGGCGGCGCCGGTGCCGAGCGCGGTCGCGCCCTCCGGGGTGTCGTAGCCGAGCCACTGGATCGTCACGACCTGGTCGGGGTCGAACTGCGAGGCCTGGTGCTGGACTCGCTCGGCGTCGCCGCCGGTGAAGTTGTCGAGGTCGTTGTTCATCCCCGGCACGACGACCGCGACGTGGCGCGCGGTCGTGAGGTCGCCGAACACCTCGGCGGCGCGGCCGTCGCCGGCCGGGTCGAAGAGCAGGAAGTGGCGGTTCGGGTCGTCGAGCTCGCGCAGCTTGCGCAGCCGCGGGTCGTCGTCGCTGACGCCGTCGGCGTGCAGGCGCGCGATCTCGCGGTCGATCGCCTCGGCGTTGGCCGCGTAGCGGAGCGGGATCGGGGCGCCGTCGAGGTTGCCGACCAGCTCCGGCCGCTCGCGCGCGAGCGCCTCCGCGACGTCAGGGTCCAGACGCTTGAAAAAGGCCGCCACAGCGGCCGGATCGGGGTCGCGCGCGACCAGGCCCTGGAGGTCGCTCGCGGCCCGCTGCACCGCCTGTGGATCGACGCTCGTGGCCGCGCCGCCGCCGGAGCACTGGCCGGCGATCTGGCAGACCGCGCGCGCGGCCTCGTCCGCAATCGGCCGCGCCGGGCCAGAAACGACCAGCGCGCTCACGATCACCGCGACGAGCAGCAGCACGCCGACGTACTCCGCGGTGACCTGTCCGCGCTCCCGTCGCAGCATGGTTCGAGGGTGCCGCGGACGACGCTCTGGCGCCAGAGCCGCGAGACCCAACTTTCCGGCTGGGACCGGCCCGCGAGGCTCAAGCCGGAGGTCCTCTGGGCCGACGATGATCCCAATGGAACAGCGCGGTGACGACCGGCGTGTACTAGCCGCCAGCGCCGCCGCGATCTACTCGGGCGCGGCGTTCGTGGGCATCGTGGAAAGCCTGCTGCCGGGCGGCGAAGCGTTCTCGGTGCTGCCCGCCGCCGGCGCGCTGATCATCTCCGCGCTCACGCTCCTGTTCGGACCGCGCGTGCCGCGGATCACCCTCGCGGTGCTCGGCCCGCTCGGGGCGGCCATGATCGGCGTCGCGATCGCCACCACCACGGGCTACTCCGACTCGGCCGTGCTCTACATGTGGCCGGCCGTCTGGATGGCGTTCTTCTTCGGCACCTGGGGCACCGTTTTCATCGTCGGCTGGATCGGCGCGGTGCACGGCGCGGTGCTGCTCTCGCTGTCAGGCGCGGAGAGCACCATGGACCGCTGGATCGACGTCGTCGTGGCGGTGCTCGTCGTCGCCTGCGTCGTGCGGGTGCTCGCCGCTCGCAACGAGCGGCTGGTCGACAAGCTCGTCGACGAGGCGCGGATCGACCCGCTCACGGGGCTGCTCAACCGCCGCGGGCTCGAGGAGCGCATGCAGGCGGAGGTCGCGCGCGCCGCGCGCGAAGACACGCCGCTGGGCGCGGTCGTGTTCGACCTCGATCACTTCAAGGACGTCAACGACACGCACGGCCACGAGGTCGGCGACCGGGTTCTCGTCTGGCTCGGCGCGCTGCTGAAGGAGCAGGCGCGCGGCGTCGACGTCGCCGCACGCGTCGGCGGCGAGGAGTTCGTCGTGCTGCTGCCGCGCGCCGACCAGGACGCGGCGGCCACGTTCGCCGAGCGGGTGCGCCGCGCGGTCGCCACGGTGGGGCCGGACGACGGGCGCGGGCGCATGGGGCTCGCCGACTCACTGCGGCTGACGGTCAGCGCCGGCGTGGCCTCGGGGGTCGATCCGATCGACGGCCACGCCCTGCTGGCGGCGGCCGACCAGGCGCTCTACGCGGCCAAGCACAGCGGCCGCAACCGCACGGTCGTGGGCCCCCGCGCGAGGGCCCTGGCGGTCTAAGCGGCGCGGACGGCGCGCAGGACCGCGCGGCGGGTGGCGCGGGGCCGCGGCTGCGGGGCGGGGCGGCCGGCGGTGCGGAGCAGCTCGACCAGGTGGGCGGTCGGCTGGAACGGGTCGGCGATGACGGCGCCGGTGTCGAGCGAGATCGCGGCGGCGACGTCGCCACCGGAGACGGCGATCAGGACGTCGCCGGTCAGCGGGCGGGCGGAGTCGAGGGCGGCCAGGCGACGGAGGTCGGCGGCGTCGACGGGGCGGGCGGGACGGACCAGAACGGGGGTCATGGCGGGGCTCCTATGGGGGCGGCGGGAGGCGATAAGGAGACGATGCCTGGCGACCGCCATAAACACAAATGATCCTCCTTGATTGAGCTGATAAGTTGCCGTTATGCACGATCTCCGCCTCCTCAACGTGCTGCGCGAGGTCGCGCTGCGCGGCTCCTTCTCCGCGGCCGCCGAGTCGCTCGCCTACACCCAGCCCGCGATCTCGCAGCAGATCGCCCGGCTCGAGAAGCACGTCGGCGTGAAGCTGATCGAGCGCGAGCCGCGTGGCGTCCGGCTGACGCCGGCGGGCGAGGTGCTCGTGCGCCACACCGAGCGCGTGATGGCGCAGCTGGCGGCCGCCGACGAGGAGCTGCAGGACGTGGCCGCCCAGGCGCGCGGGCGCCTGCGGATCGGCTCGTTCGCCACCGCGGCGGGCACGATCGTGCCGCGCGCAGTGGCCGCCTTCCGGCCGCTGCGGCCTGCGATCGAGGTGGAGATCTCGCTGCTCGACCCGCACGAGTCGATCCCGGCCGTGCGGCGCGGCGACCTCGAGATCGCGATCACTGAGGAAGGCGGCTTCGAGAGCGAGGTCGACACCGACGGCCTCCAGATCGAGCACCTGCTCGACGACCACATGTGGGTCTCGCTGCCGGTCGACCACCCGCTCGCGACGCGCCCGACCGTCGACCTGATCGACCTGCGCGACGAGGACTGGATGTTCGCCTGCCTGAGCGGCACCTGCGCGGACTCCAACGTCGTCCTGCGCGCGTGCCGCGACGCGGGCTTCCAGCCCCGGATCGCCTACCAGTCGGACGACTACTTCGCGATCCAGGGCCTCGTGGCCAGCGGCATGGGCGTGGCGCTGATCCCCGGGCTCGGGCTCGCCAGCACGCGCGACGACGTCGCCGTGCGGCCGGTCAAGGGCCGCCCGCCCCACCGCCGGGTCGCGGCCGTCACCGCCGGCGAGCCGACCGGCGGCGCGATCCCGACGATGCTCGAGTGCCTGCGCGACGCGGGCGCGGTCTACGCCGAGTCCGGGCTCGCCGCGGCAGCCTGAGGGACGTACGTCCCGAAGGACCAGTGGTTGCCCTCCGGGTCGCGGGCCTGGAAGTCGCGCGAGCCGTAGTCCTGGTCGAACAGGTCGGAGACCTCGGTGCCGGCCTCGCGGGCGCGCGCGTGGATGGCTTCGACGTCCGGCGTGCCGATGTAGATCGACGAACGGGCGGCGCGCAGGGCCTCGGGCGGCGGGCCCTCGAGGTCGTCGCCGCCGCTGCCGAGCATGATCACAGCGTCGCCGAGCCACAGCTCGGCGTGGGCGATCGTGCCGTCGGGGTTGTCGATGCGCTCGGTCGGCTCGAACCCGAACGACTCGAGCCAGGCGATCGCCGCGGGGGCGTCGTGGAAGCGGAGAGCGGGGTAGCTGGGCATGCGGCCCAGACTAGACCGGGGTCGCCGCCGCGTCTTGAAGCTTTGTGACCTCGCCGGGTGTGCTGCCGCCGAGCGCGCGGAACTCGCGGTTGAGGTGGGGCTGGTCGGCGAAGCCGCAGTCGTAGGCCACGTCGGCGAGCGCGCGCCCGTCACGCAGCAGCCGCAGCGCGCGCTGGAAGCGCAGCACGCGCGCCACCGCCTTCGGCCCCATGCCGACGTCGCGCCGCCACCGCGCGGCCAGGTGGCGGCGGCTCCAGCCGACCTCCTCGGCCAGCGCCGCGGCCGCCACGCGGCCGTCGGCGGCCGCCAGCCGCGCGTAGCTCCAGGCCACTTCGGGCGCCGGCGCGGGGCCGGCGTCGACGCGGCGCAGCAGCGCGGCGTCGAGCAGCGCGAAGCGCTCGCGCCACCCCGGCGCGTCGCGCAGCCGCTCGACCAGCTCGCGCCCGAGCAGCTCCTCGACCGCGACCACCTGGCGCGTGAGCTCCTCCATCGGGACGCCGAGGATGCGACGCGCCCCCAGCGGCGTGAGGTCGATCTGGACGCCGCCGGCCGCGCCGGTGAACTCTGTCGCCACGGGCCGGTCGGTCATCCCGGCGACGAACGACTCGAAGCGCTCGCCGTCGAGCCGGTACGGCACGCCGAAGCAGACGATGACCGGGACGCCGGCGAACGGCATCTCCATGCGCAGCAACGGCTCCGCGCTGAACTCCTCCCATCCCGAATAGCGCAGGACATGCCCGCGCAGGCCCGCGTGCGGCTGGCCGCGGACGAGTTCCGTCCTACGACCCCTTCGCGAGCTCCAGGAAGGCCTCGTAGCGGCGCTTGTCGCGCTCGGCGGCGCGCCGCTCCTCGGAGCCCTCCTCGGCCTTCTCGGCCTCCGACTCCGCGCGGCTCAGCCGCTCCTCGAGGTCGCTCGAGTTGAGCTCGTCGACCTCGAAGATCTCGTCGACGAGCAGCAGCACGTGGTTCCCGTACACCTGCAGGAACCCCTCGCCCTGCGCGTAGCGGACGACGTCGGACTCCGACTTGTAGAGCCGCAGCTCGGTCGGGTCGAGCATGCCGAGCAGCGGCGCGTGGTTGGCGAGGATGCCGATCGAGCCCACGGACGTCCGCGTCGACACCATCTCGACCTCGTCATTGAAGGCCTCGCCCTCGGGGGTCAGGACCTCGACCTGGAACGGCGTGCGGGCCACTAGGAGTCCTTCTCCTCCTCGTCGGAGTTGTCCTTCGACTCGTCGTCGGAGGAATCGTCATCGGACTCGGCCTTCGGCTGCTCTTCGGTCTCGTCCTCGGAGGAATCGTCGTCCGAGTCCTTGTCCTCGTCCTTCTTGCCGTCGCCCTTGCCGGCCGCGTTCACGACGTCGTCGATCGAGCCCTTGAGCAGGAACGCGCCCTCGGGGAGGTCGTCGTGCTTGCCGTCGAGGATCTCGCGGAACGAGCGGACGGTCTCGCCGATCGGGACGTAGGCGCCGTCGACGCCCGTGAACTGCGTCGCGACGTGGAACGGCTGGGACAGGAAGCGCTCGATCTTGCGCGCGCGCTGGACGAGCACGCGGTCCTCGTCGGACAGCTCGTCGATGCCGAGGATCGCGATGATGTCCTGCAGCTCGCGATAGCGCTGCAGCACCTCCTTGACCTCGTTTGCGACGTTGAAGTGCTCCTCGCCGACGATCTCGGGCTTGAGGATCGTCGAGGTCGAGTCGAGCGGGTCGACCGCCGGGTAGATGCCCTTCTCGGAGATCGCTCGCGACAGCACCGTGGTGGCGTTGAGGTGGGCGAACACCGAAGCGGGCGCCGGGTCGGTGAGGTCGTCCGCGGGGACGTAGATCGCCTGCACCGAGGTGACCGAGCCCTTGCGGGTCGACGTGATCCGCTCCTGCAGCTGCCCCATCTCCGACTCCAGCGTCGGCTGGTAGCCGACCTGGGAGGGCATGCGGCCGAGCAGCGCGGAGACCTCGGAGCCGGCCTGCACGAAGCGGAAGATGTTGTCGATGAAGAGGAGCACGTCCTGCCCCTCCTCGTCGCGGAAGTACTCCGCCATCGTCAGACCCGAGAGCGCGACGCGCATGCGCGCGCCGGGCGGCTCGTTCATCTGGCCGAACACCAGCATCGTCTTGTCGATGACGCCGGACTCCTTCATCTCGAGCCAGAGGTCGTTGCCCTCGCGGGAGCGCTCGCCCACGCCGCAGAACGCCGACAGGCCGCCGTGCTCCTGGGCGAGGTTGTTGATCAGCTCCTGGATGATCACCGTCTTGCCGACGCCGGCGCCGCCGAACAGGCCGACCTTGCCGCCCTGGGCGTAGGGCGCGAGCAGGTCGATGACCTTGATGCCGGTCTCGAACATCTCGGTGGTCGGCGTGAGCTGCTCGACCGTCGGCGCGTCACGGTGGATCGGCCAGCGCTCGACGTCGTCGTCGAGCGGCTCGCCCTCGTCGATCGTCTCGCCCAGCAGGTTGAAGATGCGCCCGAGCGTGATGTTGCCGACCGGCACGGTGATCGGACCGCCGGTGTCGACGACCTCCATGCCGCGGGCCAGGCCGTCGGTGGTGTCCATGGCCACCGCGCGCACGCGGTCGTCGCCGAGGTGCTGCTGTACCTCGCAGATCAGCCGGCTCGAGGTCGCGCCGGTGATCTTGTCGTCCTCCTCGGAGGTGTGCTCGCGCTCGATGTAGATCGCCGAGTTGATCTCCGGCAGCTCGTCGGGGAAGACGGCCTCGATGACGACGCCCTGGATCTCCTCGATGCGGCCGGTGTTGCGGCCGTTGCCGCCGGACTGCTCCTGCTTCTCTTCGGTCTCAGTAGCCATAGGTTCTCCCCTAGATCAAGCTTTCCGCGCCGGCGACCACTTCCATGATCTCCTGGGTGATCTCCGCCTGGCGCTCACGGTTCATCTGCAAAGTCAGGTCGTCGATGATGTCGGTCGCGTTCTCCGACGCGTTCCGCATGGCGGTCATGCGCGCGCCGTGCTCGGATGCGGTCGACTCGAGCAGCGCGCGGTAGATCGAGATCTCGACGTAGGCGGGGATGAGCCGCCCGAGGATCTCCTCCGGGTCGGGCTCGTAGTCGACGAGCGCGCGCTTGTGGGCCTCGGCTGCCTCGTCGTCGGCGCCGGGGTGCTCCTCGCCCTCGTCCTCTTTGTCCTCGCCGAGGATCGAGGCCTGCTGCAGCGGCAGCAGCGTCTCGCGCGTCACCTTCTGGGTCAGCGGCGAGATGTAGCCGTTGTAGAAGATCTCGACGCGATCGAGCTCGCCGTCGACGTAGGCCGCCATCAGGTCCGAGGCGATCTCGCGCGCGTCGGCGTGGGACGGGCGGTCGGTGAAGCCGGTGTACTGGCCGACCGGCTCCTTGCCGCGGAACGTGAGCGAGGAGACGCCGCGGCGCCCTGACGCGTAGTAGCGGACGTCCTTGCCGCTGTATTCGTCGCCCGCGCGCACGCCCGCGCGGATGATCTGCGAGTTGAACGCGCCGGCCAGCCCGCGGTCGCCGGTGACCAGGAGGATCCCGATCCGGTCCTCGCTGTCGTGCTCGTTGAGGATCGGCAGCTGCGGGATGTCGCCCGCGGCCTCGGCGGCCTGCCGCGTCATGCGCCGGATCGCGCCCGCGTAGGGCCGCAGCGCCTCGATGCGCTGTTCGGCCTTGCGCAGGCGCGCCGCCGCGACCATCTCCATCGCACGGGTGATCTTCTGGATGTTCTTGACCGACCCGATGCGGTTCTTGATGTCCTTCTGCGAGGCCATGGGCTACTCGTTGCTGGAGCCGGCGCCCACCGGCTCCTTCTCGGAGCTCTCCTCGTCGTCGCTGTCGTCGTTGTCGTCGTTCGACTCGATGCGGCCCTCGCCACCGGACTCCTCCGGCTGGCCCTCTTCGTCGAGGTCGTAGCCGAAGTCGGCGGCGAACTCGGAGATCGCCTCGTCGAGCGCCTTCTGCGTCTCGTCCGACCAGTCGCCGCCGGCGACCGTCTCGAGCGTCTCCGACGCCGAGGAGTGCAGCCGCTCCACGAGCTCGCGGTTGAACTCGCCGACGCGATCGGGGGTGATCCGGTCGAGGTAGCCGTTGGTGGCGGCGTACAGGACGGCCACCTGGTCCTCGACCGCCAGCGGCTGGCGCTCGCCCTGGTTGAGCGCCTTGACCAGCCGCTCGCCGCGCGCCAGCGTGCGCTGGGTGTCGGCGTCGAGGTCGGAGCCGAACTGCGCGAACGCCTCGAGGTCGCGGTACTGGGACAGCTCGATCTTGAGCTTGCCGGCCACCTTCTTCATCGGCGCGATCTGCGCGTTGCCGCCCACGCGCGACACCGAGATGCCGACGTTGATGGCCGGGCGCACGCCCGAGTAGAAGAGGTTCGGCTCGAGGAAGATCTGGCCGTCGGTGATGGAGATGACGTTGGTCGGGATGTAGGCCGACACGTCACCGGCCTGCGTCTCGATGATCGGGAGCGCGGTGAGCGAGCCGCCGCCGAGGTCGTCGTTGAGCTTGACCGCGCGCTCGAGCAGGCGGGAGTGCAGGTAGAACACGTCGCCCGGGTACGCCTCGCGGCCCGGCGGGCGGCGCAGCAGCAGCGACATCTGCCGGTACGCGTACGCGTGCTTGGTCAGGTCGTCGTAGATGCAGAGCGCGTGCCTGCCGGCGTACAGGAAGTGCTCGGCCATCGCGCAGCCCGCGTACGGCGCCATGAACTTGATCGGCGCGGCCTCATCGGCCGGGGCGGCGACGATGATCGTGTTGTCCAGCGCGCCGGCGTCGTCGAGCGTCTGAGCGAGCCCGACCACCGTCGACATGCGCTGGCCGATCGCCACGTACACCGAGATGATGTCGTTGTCTTTGTTGTTGATGATCGCGTCGATCGCGATCGCCGTCTTACCGGTCTGACGGTCGCCGATGATCAGCTCACGCTGGCCGCGGCCGATCGGGATCATCCCGTCGATCGCCTTCAGGCCGGTCTGGAGCGGCTCCTTCACCGGCTGGCGCTGGACCACGCCGGGAGCCTTGAACTCGGCCGGGCGCGTCTCCGACGTCTCGATGTCGCCCTTGCCGTCGAGCGGGTTGCCGAGCGGGTCGACGATGCGACCGAGCAGCCCCTCGCCGACCGGGATCTCGAGCAGGCGGTTGGTGCGCTTGACCGTGTCGCCCTCGACGATGTGCTCCCAGGGGCCGAACAGCACGGCGCCGACGTTGTCGGACTCGAGGTTGAGGGCGAGGCCGGTGACGTCATGCGGCAGCTCGAGCATCTCGAACGCCTGGCAGTTCTCGAGGCCGTGGACGCGGGCGATGCCGTCGGCCACCGAGAGGACGGTGCCCACCTCGGTGAGGTCGGCCTGCCCCTCGTCGAGCCCCTCGATGCGGCTCTTGAGGATGGAGGTGATCTCGTCTGGCTTGATCTGCATCTATGCCTTTGCCACTTGTTTGCGGAGTTGTTCAAGACGCGCGCGGATGGACGCGTCGATGATGGAGTTGCCGACCCGGACGACGATGCCGCCCAGGATGTCCGGCTCGACCTTGGAGGAGAGCTCGATCTTCTGACCTGTCTGCTCGCCGATGCGGTCGCCGATCTGCTTGACGGTGCTCTTGTCCAGCTCGATCGCCGAGGTGACCTCGACGGGGAGCAGCTTGTTCTCGCGCTGCCACAGCCGGTCCAGCTCGCGCCGGACGCGGAAGATGGCCGGCATGCGGTGCTTCTCGATCAGCAGCTCGAGGAAGTTCGTGAGGATCGGCTCGGTGCCGGTGACCGCCTTCTTCAGCCCGTCCTTCTTCTCCGGGGTGGAGAAGTAGGGCGAGAAGAAGAACACCTGCAGCTCGTGCGTCTCGTTCAAGGCGTCGGCGAACTCGCCGAGCTGATCGCGCACGACATCGAGCTTCTCGTGCTCCTGCGCGACCTCGAAGAGCGAACGGGCGTAGACGGAGGCGATCTCCTCCATGGCGTTACTCGCCGCTCCGATCCCCGGACAGCGCGGCGAAGTCCAGCTCCGAGAGCGCCTCCTCGACGAGCCGCTTCTGGTCGGCGTCGGTCAGCGACTTGCGCGTGACCTTCTCCGTCGCGAGCACGGTCAGGTCGGCGACCTCGTTGCGGATCTCCTGGATCGCGCGGCGCGTCTCCTGCTGGATGTCGCGGCGGGTGGCGGCCATCATCTCCTCGCGCTTGCGCTTCGCCTCGGCGACCGACTCGGCTTCGTTGTTCTCGGCGGTCTTGCGCGCCCGCGCCACGATGTCGTCGGCCTGTGACCGCGCCTCATGCAGGCGCTCGCGGTACTCGGCCAGCAGCTTGTCCGCTTCGATGCGGGTGCGCTCGGCTGTGTCGATGGCCTCCTCGATCGCGTGCTGGCGCTTGTCCAGCGCGGCCTGGATGCGCGGGAAGGCGACCTTGCTGAGGATGTACATCGAGAGCAGGAAGACCACGAGGGTCCAGATCATCAGCCCGACGTCGGGCGAGACGAGGAAGGACCCGCCGCCGCTGTCGGCTGCGAAGACCGGCGCGCTCATTAGAGGAAGAACGCGATCAGACCCGCGACCAGGCCGTAGAAGAAGCACGCCTCCGTGAGCGCGAAGCCGAGCCACTGGATGCCGGTGATCTCGTCGCGCATCTCCGGCTGGCGGGTGACCGACTCGATGACCTTGCCGAAGATGATGCCGATGCCGACGCCGGCGCCCACAGCACCGAGGCCGCCGCCGACGCCGAGGGCGATCGCCTTGCCCGCGTCTGCGCCGTCGCTCGTCGCCGCGAGGACCGAAAGGATGGTGGACAGCACGTGGTCTCCTTTTACTAGTGGTGCTCGGCGACCGCGCCGCCGAGGTAGATGGCACTGAGCGTGGCGAAGATGAACGCCTGCAGGCTCGCCACCAGGCCCAGTTCGAAGATGAAGAGGGCGACGCCGGCCGGGAGCAGGAAGACGCCGAGCGCCTCCAGCCCGAGCAGCACGGCGAGCCCGCCCGACATGAACAGGATGATCAGGTGGCCGGCGAGGATGTTGGCGAAGAGTCGAACCGACAGCGAGAGCAACCGCATCAGGTTCGAGACCAGCTCGAGGATGAAGAGCGGGATCGCCCCGAGGCCGCTCACCCCCTCGGGGACCAAGCTCTTGAAGTAGCCGATGAGCCCCTTGGCGCGGATGCCCTCAACGGTGTACGAGACGAACACGATGAGCGCGAGCACGAGCGGGATCGAGATGTTCGCGGTCGCGGCGTAGATCGCGAACGCGGGTACCTCGAGGCCGCCGATGTTGACCGTCTCCTCCGAGTTCGTCGGCAGCGGGATGTAGCCGATCAGGTTGGAGAACCAGATGAAGAGGAACAGCGTGCACAAGAACGGGAACCACTTGCGGGCCATCTTGTCGTCCATGCTGCCGCCGGTGATGTCATCGCGGACGAACGCGTAGATCGTCTCGATGGCGGTCTGCGTGCGGTTCGGCCGCGCCTGCATGCGGCGGGCGATGTAGACCATCGTGAACGTCGAGAGGATGCCGGCGGCGATCACGTAGACCACGCCCTTGTTGATGTCGAGCGGGCCCGGGAGATCGATCCAGGTGTGGAGCTTGAACTCGTTCTGCGGCTTGAACTCGTTGTTGTCGACCCGCTTGAAGCCGAAGATGAGGACGACGACCGTGATCGTCAGGAGGTAGATCCCGAAGATCGCGAGGCCGATCTTCCTGCCCTTGCTCACTTGGAGCCCCCCGTGACGTGGATCAGCAGGGACGTGCCGAAGTAGACGGTGAAGGCGACGGCGACGAGCACGGCGGCGATCAGCCCGTCCTCTCGCTCGCCGGCGAGCCCGACGGCGAGGATGGCCCCGCCCACGAGCCACGCGCGCCCGAGCGAACCCGCGAGGCCGATGCCGACGAGCCGGCGCGGATCGTTGGTGCGCTTGGCCGCGCGCTCGAGCAGGACGCCCGCCACGCGCTGCGCGATCCAGGCGCAGGCGCCGACCACGTAGCCGAGCAGCGGCAGGTCGGCGAGCACGACGAGTGGGAGCGCTGCCACCACGAGCACGACATCGATGTACCGCAAGAGGGCCAAGGGCTCGGGTGTAGGGCGTGTGAGGGCAGCGTCGGGCATGGGCTCCGGGACAGGCGCGCCACCCTACAACCGTCGTAGCGGAAACGACGGCCGGTGGTGACGGGGATCAGTGGGGAAGGCTCTACCCGAGTTCGTTCTCGGTCAGCCTTCCCGCACCCTAGCGAAGAATTGGACTTTGTAACAACTTTGTGACAGCAGGCTCTTGCGAAGCCTATGGCTCGACCTTCAGACGCCCGAGCGGCGTGCCCGAGTGCTCGAGCTCGATCTCGAAGATCCCGGGGATCGACGCCTCGAACGACACGTCGGCCGTCTCGTTCGCCGCGAGGTCCTTCTTGATGTCGTAGCCGTGGATGTGCACTTCCTCGGCGTCGCCGTGGCGGACGCGGAAGCGCACGGTGTCGCCCTGGTCGAAGCTGAGCGTCGGCTCCTTGCCGGCCTGCAACAGCGGCGGCTTGGGCTTCGGCCTGGGCGTCGGGGTCGGCGTTGCCATCGCCTCGGTGGTGCCGGACGGCGTCGCGGACGGCGTGGGCGTCGCCGTCGCAACGGCCGCCTTGTCGGTTTCGTCACCGCCCCGGGAGAGCAGGATCACGGCAACGACCGCGAAGATGGCGGCGATGCCCAGGAAGGTGAGGCGCTGCGCGCGGCTCATCGGGCCCGCACTGTAGAGACCGGAGGAAGGGACCTCATGCCCACACGCAGCGCACACGCCGAGTGGAACGGCGCGATCGATTCAGGCAGCGGCAGGATGCAGTTCGGCGGCTACGAGGGTCCGTACTCGTTCCGCTCGCGGATGCAGGACGGCGAGGGCACCAACCCGGAGGAGCTGATCGGCGCGGCCCACGCGGGCTGCTTCTCGATGGCGCTCTCGGTCGTGCTCGGCGACCAGGGCCACACGCCCGACTCGATCACCACCGACGCCAAGGTCAAGTTCGAGCAGCAGGGCGAGGGCTGGGCGATCACCGGCATCGAGCTCACCACCGTCGGCAAGGTGCCCGGGATGGAGGAGGACGCGTTCGTGAAGGCCGCCGAGGCGGCGAAGGAGAACTGCCCGGTGTCGGTGGCGCTCAAGGCCGTCGACATCACGCTGAACGCGTCGCTGGCGAGCTAGCCGCCGGTGAGGACGGTGTCCTCGTGCGAGTACGCGGGGGCACAGCAGCAGAGCAGGACGAGCGGCTCGGTGCCCGGGTTGAAGAGCTTGTGCACCGCGCCCGGCGGGATGACGACACAGTCGCCGCCGCGCACGGCGGCCTCCTCGTCGCCGAGCCGCATCGTCCCCGCGCCCGAGAGGAAGAAGTAGATCTCCTCGGAGACGCGGTGGTAGTGCTCGGCGGTCTCGCCACCCGGCGGGACCGTCGCCTCGGCGAGCGACTGGTTGGCGGCGTTGCCGCTCGGCACGCCGGCCAGCTCGCGGATCGCTGAACCGTCGGCGGTGATGAACGACTCGCGCTGCTCGAGGCGGACCGGCTCCACGGGCCGAGATGTTAAGAGGCGCGGCCCCGCCCGGTCGGGCGGGGCCGCGGCCCATCACATGGCTTACGCCCGGACCCGGCGCACGGCGGCGCGGATCTCGGGCTGCGGTCGCCGCCGGCTTCGCCGGTCGGCGGCTACGGCATTGGCGTAGGCCTGGAGGATGACTGGATGCATGGTGGGACTCCGGTTGGAATTGGATACGGAGCCGCCCACTGACCACGCAGAAGCGCGAGGAAGGACTGGCGTTTCAGATGGTCGCGGGCGGCAGAGGCTGCCCGCGAGGGGGTCAACCTTGGCGCGCGTCCAGGAGGGCGCAGAGCGGGAAGGAGATCTTCGTCATATGTCTGCTCACCTCCTGAGGTCGGACTGCGGGTCGGTCGGCGACGATACCCGAGACGGCGCGCGATCGTGGTGCGGTTAACCGCACATCGCGTCAGCGCAGCGCGGTGAACTCGCCGGTCTCGAGGTCCTCCTCGAGCCGGTCGTCGATCTCGTGCTCGCTGGTGTCCGGGTCCTCGCGCCGCAGCTGCCACGCGCGGAGCCGGCGGAGCTTGAGGATCTCCAGCACGTACACGAGGTAGATCGAGGCGCCCAGCCCGACCAGCAGCATCGCGCCCATCACGATCGCCCAGCCGGCGTTGAGGTGGCCGTTGCTCTCCGAGTACGGGACGAAGCGCAGCGCGACCGCGATCGCGGTCATCGTCGTCGTCCACGCGTAGAGGTAGAGCACCGTCTTGCGCTGCGAGAAGCCCATGCGGTGGAAGCGGTGGTGGAAGTGGTTCGAGTCCGCCCGGTAGACGGGGCGGCGGTACTTGATCCGCTTGGCGACGACGAAGCCGGTGTCGAGGAACGGCACGGCGAGGATCACCAGGGGCACGAACAGGGCGATCAGGGCGTTGGTCTTGAGCGAGCCTTCGACGATCACGGCGCCGAGCAACAGGCCGAGGAGGTTCGACCCCGAGTCGCCCATGAAGACCGACGCGGGATGGAAGTTGTGGACGAGGAAGCCCAGCGCCGCGCCGGCGATGCAGGCCGCGAGGATGCCCGCGGCGTCCTCGCCCAGGTCGAAGGCGATGACCGCGAAGCCGACCGCCGAGATCGCGCAGACGCCGGCGGCGAGGCCGTCGACGCCGTCGGAGAAGTTGACGACGTTCATGACCAGCACGAGCCCGATCAGCGTCAGCGGCCCGCCGAGGTCGCCGAGGTCGACGCGGCCGACGAACGGGAAGGTGAAGTCGTCGACGCGGACGCCGGACAGCACGCAGATCAGCCCCGCCGCGACCTGGCCCAGCAGCTTCAGCTGTGGCGGCAGGTCGATCAGGTCGTCGAGCAGCCCGACGATGGTGATCAGCAGCGCGGCGATGAGGATCCCGCGCATCTCGGTCGTGGCCGGCAGCAGCAGCGAGCCCGCCACCAGCACGCCGGCCAGGATCGCGAGCCCGCCGAGCAGCGGCGTGGGCTCCGACGCCAGCCCGCGCTCCTGCACCGGATCGAGCGCTCCGACGCGGCGTGCGAGGCGCGCGACCAGCGGCGTGACGACAGCCGTCAGCGCCAAGGCGAGCACGAAAGCGATCAGCGCGCGGTCTTCCATGGCTTATGGAGAGGATCGCAGGGCAATACGAGCATCATGTTCGACACGCCCGCCGTCCTCCCCGCCTTGTTGACACCGTTCGGTAACGACGGCGAGGTCGACACGGCCGCGCTGCGCGCCCACGTCGGCTTCGTGATCGAGGCCGGGGTGCAGGGGATCATGCCGTGCGGGACCACCGGCGAGACCGCACTGCTGGAGCCGGACGAGACGCTCTCGGTGGTGCGTACGGTGGTCGAGGCGGCGGCCGGTCGGGTGCCGGTGATCGCGCACGTCGGGCGGCCCTCGACGCGCGCCACGGCGCGGCTGATCGCGGCGGCGGTCGACGCCGGCGCCGCCGGCGTCTCGGCGATCGTGCCCTACTACTACGCGTTCGGCGAGCGCGAGATCGTCGCCCACTTCCGGGCGTTGCTGCGGGCCGCGGGCGAGACGCCGCTGTACGCCTACACCTTCCCCGCCCGCACCGGCAACGCGTTCAGCCCCGAGGCGTTCGGCGCGCTGGTGGCCGACGGCCTCGCCGGGATGAAGGACTCGACGAGCGACGACGCGCTGCACGAGGCGTACCTGGCGGCCGGGCCGGGCGCGGAGGTGTTCGTCGGCTCGCCGTCGCACCTGCTGCACGCGCTGCGGGCCGGATCGCGCGGCGGCGTCGCGGCGCTCGCCAACCTGCGGCCGGAGCTCGTGCTGGCGCTGGCGGCGGCGTGGCACGCCGGCGACGACGCCGAGGCCGAGCGGCTGCAGGAGGAGGTCCGCGCGGCCGAGAAGGAGATCAACGCCGGCCCGGCGCTGGTGGGGCTGAAGGCTGCGGTCGCCGAGCTCATGGCCGAGCACGGCGAGAGATACCCGGCGGCGCTGCGGAGCCCGCTGGGCGCCTAGCCCCCCGAGAAGTAGGCCTGCGCGCCGGGGTGCAGGCCGACCTCCGCGATCACGTCCTGCGCGCGCTCGCGGTCCTTCACGCGCCCGGAGGAGAACAGCAGCGAGGTCAGGTCGTGGGCGAGCGCGGCGTCCATGCGCGCGCTCACGACGACGTAGTTGGGGATCGTGACCGTGCTCACCGGCGAGTCGAGCCCGTAGGTGCCGGCCGGGACCGTCGCCCCGCCGTAGACGCCGCCCCAGCGCCTGCGCATCTCGGGCGCGTAGCGAAGCAGGTCGACGAGCGCGATCGGGGTGCGCTTCGAGAGGTCGGCGACCGCAGCGGTCGGCACACCGCCGGACCAGAAGAAGGCGTCGATCTGCCCGCGCTCGAGCGCGCGCGCCGACTCCGCGACGCCGAGCTCGCGGCGCTTGAACTTCCCGGCCTTGGCGACGTCGAGCACGCGGTCGGCGACCACCTGGGTGCCGGAGTCGGGCGAGCCGACGCTCACGCGCTTGCCCTTGAGATCCTCGAGCGTCCCGATGTCCGAGTCCGCGCGCGTGACGACCTGGACGTAGCTCGGGTAGATCTGGGCCAGTGCCTTGAGCGCCACGGGGCGGTCGAACGCGTCGCGGCCCTCGACGGCGTCGAGCGCGGTGTCGCCGAGCGTGAGCGCGATCTGCGCCCGGCCGTCGCGCAGGCGCTCGAGGTTCTCGACCGAGCCGGTGGTGAGGGCGGCGGCGCCTCGGTAGCCCTCGAGCTGCGTGGTGATGGCGCGCGCGTAGGCGGCGCCCCACACCGCGTAGATGCCGCCCTGGCCACCGGTGGCGACCGTCAGCGGCTGCCGCGCGGGCGCTTTGCGTGGCTCGTCGCTCCCGCCGCAACCGGCGAGCAGGAGCGCCGCGGCCGCCCAGCAGGCGAGCGCGCGGCGCAGGAGCATCAGACCGCCGTCGGCGTGCCCAGCTGCGAGTACAGGGGATGCGCGTCGGCGATCGCGCTCACGCGCTCGGCGAGCTCGCCGCGCACGGACTCGAAGCCGGGCTGGAGCGCCTGGGCGATGATCTTGCCGATCTCCTGGAACTCCTCGACCTGGATGCCGCGGGTGGCGAGCGCGCTCGCGCCGACGCGCAGGCCGGAGGAGACCGCGGGCGGGCGCGGGTCGAACGGCACCGCGTTGCGGTTGACGGTGATCCCGATGTCGTGCAGGCGATCCTCGGCCTGCTTGCCGTCGAGCTCCGACTCGCGCAGGTCGACGAGCACGAGGTGGACGTCGGTGCCGCCGGTGAGGACGTTGACGCCGCTGCCGGCATGCAGCAGCTCCTCGGCCACCGCCTTGGCGCCGGCCACGGTGCGCTCCTGGCGCTCCTTGAACGCCTCGGACTGCGCGATCTTCAGCGCGACGGCCTTGCCGGCGATCACGTGCTCGAGCGGGCCGCCCTGCTGCCCGGGGAAGACGGCCGAGTTGATCTTCTTGGCGTGCTCCTCGGTGCAGATGATCATGCCGCCGCGGGCGCCGCCGAGCGTCTTGTGGATCGTGGTGGTGACGACGTCGGCGTAGGGCACCGGGTTGGGGTGGAGGCCGGCGGCGACGAGGCCCGCGAAGTGGGCCATGTCGACCATCAGGTAGGCGCCGACGGCGTCGGCGATCGCCCGGAAGCGCTCGAAGTCGAGGATGCGCGGATAGGCGCTCCAGCCGGCCAGCAGCAGCTTCGGCTTGCGCTCGTGCGCGATCCGCTCGACCTCATCCATGTCGATCAGGCAGTCCTCGGGGCGGACCTCGTACGGCACGATGTCGTAGAGGCGGCCGGAGACGTTGATCTTCATCCCGTGGCTGAGGTGGCCGCCGTGGGGCAGGCTCAGGCCCATGATCGTGTCGCCGGGCTGCAGCAGCGCGTGGTAGACGGCGGTGTTCGCCTGCGCGCCGGCGTGCGGCTGGACGTTCACGTGGTCACCGCCGAACACCTCCTTCGCGCGGTCGATCGCGAGCTGCTCGATGACGTCGACGTGCTCGCAGCCGCCGTAATAGCGCTTGCCGGGATAGCCCTCGGCGTACTTGTTCGTGAGGACGCTGCCCTGGCACTCGAGGATGGCCTGGGGCACGAAGTTCTCGGACGCGATCATCTCCAGCGTGCGCCGCTGGCGATCGAGCTCGAGGTCGATGGCCTCGGCGACCTCAGGGTCGACCTCGGCCAGCGGGCGCTCGAAGTAGTCGGGCTGGAGTTCGCTCATAAGCCCACCGTACCAGCGCGCGCGGCCACTTCGACGACCTCCGCGGGGACCGCGCCGGCACGCAGCATCGACCACTCGCCGGTGGCCTCGAAGCGCTGCAGATCGATCACCGTCGAGGGGGTTCCGGGCAGGTCTCCCGCATCGATCACGAGGTCCGCGGCGGCGCGGATCTCTGCCGGCACCTCCTCGATCCGCCGCGCGTCGGAGCCGCCCGTGACGTTGGCCGAGCTCTGCAGGACGGGCCGGCCGACGCCGCCCAGCAGCGGCACGTCCGGGACGCGCAGCCCGAGCGCGTCGCCGCCCGCCAGCGGGTAGCGCCCGCGTGGGTTCGGCAGCACCAGCGTCACGCCGCCCGGCAACAGCCGCGCCATCAGCGCCCGCGTCCGCTTGCCGAGCTCGGGCAGCGCGGCGACCGCGAGCTCGGCGTCGAAGAACATCACCGCGCTCGGCTTGGCCGGCGCCCGCCCCTTCAGCGCGTACATCCGCTCGACCGCCTCGGCGCTCTCGGGGTCGCACGCGAGCCCGTAGACGGTGTCCGACGGGAACACCGCCACACCGCCCGCGGCGATGCAGGCCTCGAGGTCAGACGCGGCCGACAACGTGTGCGGCGGCCGCGAGGAAGCCGCTGACGAGCGGGTGCGGGCGCTCCGGCGTCGACGCCGCGTGCGGGACGAACAGCGTCAGGTAGAAGAACGGGTGCCCCGCGAGGCGCATGATGCGGGTGCCGCCATCGGCGGCGTCGACGCCGACCACGTAGAGCCCGGCGCTCGCGAGCGGGTCGCGGTGGCGCTCGTCGAGCCCGAAGCGGCAGTAGTAGGTCTCGGTCGTCTGCGGGGCGCCGAAGAGCGCCTCGGTGTCCGGGTCGGTGATCGCCACCTCCAGCGTCTGCCCGACCAGCGAGCACAGCAGCTCGTCGATGAACAGGTCGCCGCCCTCGCCGTACTCGCGATGCACGGCGGCCTCGGCGCCGAGCACGTTGCGCGCGATCTCGAGCACGCCATGCTGGAAGCCCGCGCAGGTGCCGAGGAACGGCCGGCCGCTCGTGCGCGCGAACGCGATGCCCTCCAGCGCGCCCTCGAGGCTCGCATACGGGCTGCCCGGCGCGCACCACACCGCGTCGGCGCCGTCGAGCCGCTCGGCGGCGCGGCCGGGGAGCGAGTCGGTGGGCAGCCACTCGAGCTCGAACGGGATCCCGAGCCGGGCGGAGGAGTGCTCGAGCGCGGTCTCGATCGAGTCCTGCTCGACGTACTCCTTGCGGCGGTCTCCGATGACCGCGACGCTCACCCCGGACACGAGGGCGAGGCTACCGCGCGCGCCCGACCACGACGCGCTCGTGGCCGGCGTAGTCGCGGACGAGCTCGACGTCCCACGCGCCCATCAGCGCGGCCACCGCGGCGGCCTGGCCGGCGCCGACCTCGAGCGCGAGGAACGGCACAGCCGAGGCCTCCTTCACGAGCCGCCGGATGACGTCGAGGCCGTCCTCGCCGCCGAACAGCGCGGCGCGCGGCTCGAAGCCGACGTCGGGCGGCAGCCGGTCGCCCGCCGCGACGTAGGGCGGGTTGGAGAGGACGGCGTCGACGTGGCCGACGCCGTCGAGGAGGTCGGTGTGGAGGAACTCGACGTCAAGGCCGAGCCGCTCGGCGTTGGCGCGTGCGACGTCGAGGGCGCCTGCGGAGAAGTCCGTGGCGACCACAGACAGGTCCGGCCGCTCGTCCTTCAGCGCCAGCGCGATGGCGCCCGAGCCGGTGCCCATGTCGACCACCCGCGCGCCCTGCGGCAGCGACAAGGCGGCCTCGACCACGAACTCGGTCTCCGGGCGCGGCACGAGCACGCGCGAGTCGACGCTGAGCATCAGCCGGCGGAACCCCTTCTCACCGAGGATGTACGCCACGGGCTCCCGCGAGCGGCGGCGGGCGGCGAGGTCCATGAACGCGCGCGCCTCGTCCGGCTCGAGCTCGCGCCCGGGCGCGGCGATGATGGCGGCGCGGCCGACCCCGAGCACGTGCCCGATCAGCAGCTCCGCGTCCAGCCGCGGCGTGTCGCAGCCGGCGGCTTGCAGAGCGATCACCGCCGAGTCCAGCGCGTCCCGGACCGAGGTGCGGCCCAGCAGCCGCCGGGCCATCAGGTCGCCGCTTCGAGCCGCGCGCGCTTCTCGGCGTCCTGCAGCGCGGCCGTCTGCTCGTCCAGCGCGCCGCCCAGCACCTCTTCGAGGTTGTGGACGGTCAGCTTCACGCGGTGGTCGGTGACCCGCCGCTCGGGGAAGTTGTAGGTACGGATCTTCTCCGCCCGCTCGCCGGTGCCGACCTGGGCGCGGCGCTCGGCCGCGAGCTCCGCCTGCTGCTCGGCGAGCTTCGCCTCATACAGCCGCGCGCGCAGCACCTTCATCGCCTTCTCGCGGTTCTGCAGCTGCGACTTCTCGTCCTGCATCGAGACCACGATCCCGGTCGGCTTGTGGGTGATCCGCACGGCCGAGTCGGTCGTGTTGACCGACTGCCCGCCCGGCCCGGAGGACCGGTAGACGTCGATCTCCAGATCGGCCTGGTTGACCTCGACGTCCACGTCCTCCGCCTCCGGCAGCACCGCGACGGTCGCGGTGGAGGTGTGGATGCGCCCCTGCGACTCCGTCTCCGGCACGCGCTGCACGCGGTGCGTCCCACCCTCGAACTTGAACACCGAGTAGGCGCCGTCGCCCTTGATCTCGAGCGTGTACGAGCCGTCGTGCGCGCCCAGCGTCTCGGTCTTGAAGCCGCGCCGCTCGGCGTAGCGGGTGAGCATCCGGTAGAGGTCGCCCGCCCACAGGCCGGCCTCGTCGCCGCCCGCGCCCGCGCGGATCTCGACGATCACGTCCTTCTCGTCGTTCGGGTCGCGCTCGACCATCGCGAGCCGGATCTCCTCCTCGAGCTCCTCCATCCGCGCCCGCGCCGCCTCCATCTCCGCGCGCAGCTCCGGATCGTCGCCGCTCTCGGAGAGCATCTCCTCCGCGCCCTCGGCGTCGGATTTCGCATGCCGCCACTCCTCGGCGAGCTTGGCGCCGGTGGAGAGCTGGTTGAAGAGGCGCCCCGCCTCCGCGTAGCGCTGCCGGTCCCCGATCACCTCGGGATCCGACATGGCCGCCTGCGCATCCTGGAAACGGGCCTCGATCTGCTCGACGAGCGACTCGATCATGGCCCGGGCGAGTCTAGGCGACGACCTCCATGCCCACCGTGTCCTCGGCGGACGCGTTGCGCGGATCCTCGACCGCCAGCACCGCCTCCATGGCGGCGATCGCGACGGCGAGCTGCGAGAGGTCGGGCTCGCGCGTGGTCAGCTTCTGCAGCTGCATGCCGGGCCAGATGAGCGTCTGCACCCAGCGCTTGCGGCGGTTCTTGCCCGCCCACTTGATGACCTCGAAGGAGAGGCCCGCGATCAGCGGCACGCCGAGGATGCGCGAGAGCACCAGCAGGTACCAGGCCGGCAGGCCTAGCGGCGCGAAGATGAAGATGGCGACGATCATCACGATCAGCAGGAAGCTCGTGCCGCAGCGCGGGTGCAGGCGCGAGAAGCGCTGCGCGTTCTCGGGCGTCAGCGGCAGGCCGGCCTCGAAGCAGGAGATCGTCTTGTGCTCGGCGCCGTGGTACTCGAACACGCGCCGCAGGTCCTCCAGGCGCGAGAGCAGCCACAGGTAGCCGAGGAAGATCGTGGTGCGCAGCACGCCCTCGACGACCCAGAACAGGAGCGCCGACCCCAGCTTGTCCTTGAACAGCGACGTGAGCCCGACCGGCACGACGAAGAACAGGCCGATGGCGAGCGCGAGGGCGGCGACCACGGTGCCGACCCACATGCCGCTCGAGATCGGCTCCTCCTCCTCTTCGAGCTGCTCGTTGGCGGAGATGCCGAGCGCGGTGAAGCCGATCTTCATCGACTCGACCAGCGCGACGACGCCGCGGATGATCGGCCAGCGCAGGACGCGGTGGCGCTTGGTCCACGAAACGAGCGGGAACGACTGGACGCCGATCTCGCCGAGCGCGTCGTCCGGCGCGCCCTCGGGCGCGGGCTTGCGGACCGCGACGGCCCACGTCGAGACGCCGCGCATCATCACGCCCTCGAGCACCGCCTGCCCGCCGACGGGCGCATCCTTCTGCGCCATCAGGGCGCCGTCTGGCAGGCGGGTCTCAGGCATATGAGGCTGGGTGGCTAGCTCTTGTCGCCGCGAGCGCGGCGTGCGGCGCGGCGCTGGAAGCGCTCCACGCGGCCACCCGTGTCGACCAGCTTCTGCTTGCCCGTGTAGAACGGGTGGCAGTTCGAGCAGATCTCCACATGGATCTCAGGCTGGGTCGAGCGCGTCGTGAACTCGTTGCCGCAGGTGCAGCGGACGTGAGCCTCGACGTACTCCGGATGGATGTCGGTTTTCATAGGTCTAATTGTAGAGCCGGGGTGCAGGCCCCTCGAATAGCATCGGCACTTCGATGCCGGAGCTTCACCATCGCGAGGCCGGAGAGGCCGGAAACCCCGCCGTCCTGCTGGTCCACGGGTATCCGGAGTCGTCCTACATGTGGCGCGACATCCTGCCCGCGCTGGCGGCCGCGGGCTACCACGCGCTCGCCCCCGACCTGCCGGGCTACGGCGACTCGCCGGCCGACCCGCCGGGCACGTGGGAGCGCCACGTCGACGCGCTCGAGCGCTTCCGCACGCAGCAGGGCCTCGAAGACGTCGCGCTCGTCGTCCACGACTGGGGCGGGCTGATCGGCCTGCGCTGGGCGTGCGACCACCCGGACGCGGTCGCCGCGCTCGTCATCTCGGACACCGGCTTCTTCGCCGACGGCAAGTGGCGCGGGCCCGGCGAGATCCTGCGGACCGAGAGCCAGGGCGAGCAGTTCGTCCACGGCGTCGACCGCGACGGCTTCGCCCAGATGCTCGGCGCCGTCTCGACCGGCATCACGCCGGACGCGGTCGACGAATACTTCAAGGCGTTCGGCGACGAGGACCGCCGCAACGGTCAGCTCGAGCTCTACCGCTCGGGCGACTTCGAGAAGCTCGAGCCCTACGAGGGCAAGCTCGCGCAGCTCGGCGTGCCGACGCTGATGCTGTGGGGCTCCGACGACTTCGCCGCGCCGGTGGCCGGCGCGCATCGCTTCCAGGGCGAGATCCCGGGCTCGGAGGTCGTGGTGCTCGACGGGACCGGGCACTTCGTTGTCGAGGACGCGCCCGACCGCTACGCCGAGGAGCTGGTGCGCTTCCTCAAACAGGCGCGCCCGGGCACGGCACGCTGAGCTGGTTGTCGCCCTCGTTGCGCTCGTCGACCGCGCCGGTGGGGTCGACGTCGACGGTCAGGATCTGCCCGGTCTGGCACGGCGGGCCCTGGACCTCGACCAGCGCGCGCTCGCCCGGCTCGAGCTCGGGCGCCTGCGCAGGCGTGAGCGTGGTGCCGTCGACCGACACGACGACGTCGAACGCGCCGGCCCGCGTGCGGCCGCGGTTGACGACCGGCACCAGATAGCGGGCGTGCGAGCTGTCGGCGCCGGGCTTGGCCTGGACGCCGAGCGGGCGCAGGTTGGGGCGGTAGTCGCTCTGGTGGCAGACGCCCGAGGTCGACTTCGCCGACGCGACGCGGTGGCCGTCGGCGTCGAGCCAGCGGAACTTCACGACCGTCCGGTACGAGGCGGGCGCCTCCAGCTCGATCACGCGCTTGGTGTAGACGTAGCGGCCGATCCCGGGGTTACTCGTCAGCCACTTGCCGAAGCCTGCGGCGGGCAGGCGGTGCCACCTCGGGGTGTCGGCGGAGCGCGTCTGCAGCGTGAAGCGCATCTGCATCCGGCGTGCGCGGTGCTTGACCTTCATCCGGCCCTCGAAGCTCGCCACGCGCTCGGTCGGGTCGAGCGCCGACTGGCAGCTGGTCAGGCGCACGCTGCTGCTCGCCGCGTGGGCGGGCGCGGCGAGGACGCCGAGGATGAGAAGGGTCAGCACGAGTTGGCGCATGGACCGCCAATTAACGCGCACGGACCGCCCGAGTTGCGGGCGGCCCACGAAAAGGGGTCAGACCCCTTGAGGGAGGTTGAGGGTTAGGTGATCTGGTAGAGCGGCCCGTCGCCGCCCTCGGGGGGCGTCAGGCGCCCGCCCTTGGCGGTGATCGCGCCGCACTGCACGCAGTTCGACGGGTTGACGATCAGGTCGACGTTGCCGTTCTCCGGCGCGTCCTCCGGCACCTCGTAGACGCCGGCCGGGCACATCCACGCCCACGCCTCGGCGACCTCGCGCGGGACGTTCTTCTCCACCCGGATGTGGCTCGGCGCGTCGTCGCGCGTCGCGTTGCCGGTGAGGAAGACGCCCGACAGCTTGTCGAACGTGTACTTGCCGTCCGGCTTCGGATAGCGCTCGGCGCGGCCGGTCATCAGCAGCGGCTGCTCGGCGTCGCGGTGCGTCGGCCAGTGGCCGCCGGGCAGCTTGCCCTTGGTCACCGTCATCGCGTTGACGATCGCTCCGCCCATCACGAGCCCCTTCGCGAACGGCTGCTTCATGTTGCGCGACTCGTAGAGGTCCTTGCCGATGTGCGACTCGTAGACCGCCGTCTCGTACTCCGAGAAGTCGCTCGAGCCGGCCTTCAGCTGGCGGTAGATCGTCTCCGCCGCCAGGATCCCGGCCTTGATCGCCAGGTGGACGCCCTTGAGCTTCGGCACGTTGACCATGCCGGCGCCGTCGCCCGCGATCACCATGCCGGGAGCGTGCAGCGTGGGCATCGCCCAGTAGCCGCCCTCGGGGATCGCCTTCGCGCCCCAGCCCACGCGCTTGCCGCCCTCGAGGATCTTGCGCACCCGCGGGTGCAGCTTGAACTCCTGCAGCAGGTCGTGGGGAGAGAGCTGCGCGTCGGCCCAGTCGAGGCCGGCGACGAAGCCGATCGAGACGCGGTTCGGCTCGCCCTCGCGGTTCATGGGGTAGATCCACGAGCCGCCGAACTCCTTGTACTTGGCCTGCGGGCGCAGCGGCCAGCCGAGCGTGTGGATCACCCGGTCGAGCGGCTGCTCGACCTCCCACACCTCCTTGACGCCGAGCGCCCACACCTGCGGGTCCTTCGACGCGAGGCCGAGGCCCTTGAGCGCGGCGCCGGTCAGGTGGCCCCAGCAGCCCTCGGCGAGCACGGTCGCCTTGGCGGTGATGTCGGAGCCGGGCTCGAAGTTGCCCTTCTCCCCGCCCTCCTTGTCACGGCCCTTGTCGCCGGAGCGGACGCCGACGACCCTGTCGTCCTCCACCAGCAGCTTCGCGCCGACGGTCTCGGACAGGATGTACGCGCCGGCCTCCTCGGCCTTCTCGCCCAGCCAGCGGTTGAGCTCGGCCACGGAGACGACGTAGTTGCCGTGGTTGCGGAACGGCGGCGGGATCGGGATGAGCGGGATCGCGCGCTTCTTGTTGGGCATGAAGTACACGCGCTCGCCCTTGACCTCGCCGTAGTTCGGCCACGAGTCGTCGTCCGGGAACAGCTCGCGGATCGCCGACGGGTTCATGACCGCGCCGGAGAGCTGGTGCGCGCCGGCGACCTTGCCCTTCTCGAGCACCGCCACCGGCACCTCGCCCAGCGACTCCATCAGCTCCGGGTCGTCCTCGAGCAGCTGCAGCAGCCGGATCGCGCACGCGAGGCCGGCCTGGCCGCCGCCGACGATCGCGACGCCGACCTCGATCCGCTCGTCCTCGGCGTCCGTCGGGGGTCCGAGGAACTCCCCCGCCGAGTCGACCGGCGGGGGGAACTGGCTGGGTGCGTAGGACACCTAGGCGCCCTTCTTCGCCTTCACGGCCTCGGTGAGCTTCGGGACGATCTTGTTCAGGTCGCCCACGATGCCGAGGTCGGAGAACTCGAAGATCGGGGCGTTCGAGTCCTTGTTGATCGCCACGATGTTCTCCGAGGACTGCATGCCGACCTTGTGCTGGATCGCGCCGGAGATGCCGGCCGCCAGGTACAGCTTCGGCGCGACGGTCTTGCCCGTCTGGCCGATCTGCGCGGCGTAGGGGAACCAGCCGGCGTCGACCACCGCGCGGGTGGCGGCGACCGCGCCGCCGAGCGCGCCGGCGAGCTCCTCGAGCTGCTCGAAGCCCTCGGCCTTGCCCAGCCCGCGGCCACCGGCCACGAGGTAGTCGGCGTCCTCGATGTTCACGTCGGCGCCGCGCTGCTCGCCGCGCTGGACCATCGTGGCCTTGAGCGAGTGCGCCGCGTACTCGACGTCGACGTCCTCGATCTCGGCGGTCCCGCCGCTCTCGTTCGCCTCGAAGGCGTTGAGGCGGCCGATGATCACGCCGACGTCCGAGCGGTAGTGGACGTCGGAGATCTGCGAGTCCTTGAGGATCGGGCGCTCGGCGACGAGCTTGCCGTCCTCGACGCGCACGCTGGTGACCTCCATGCAGACGCCGGCGTCGAGGCGCGCGGCCAGGCCGGCGCCGATCTCGAAGCCGAGCAGGCCGCCGCCGAACAGCGCGTAGCCGTGGCCGCCGTCGCCGATGACCTTGGCCATCGCGTCGATCACCGGCTGCGCGAGGCCTTCGGGGCCCTCGGCGCGGAACACCTTGCTGGCGCCGTGGGCGCCGAGCGGCGCGAGCACGTCGTCACCGAGGCCGGCCTTGTCGCCGACCACGATCGCGTGACACTCGCCGCCGAGCTCGGAGGCGAGGCGAGCACCCTCGGAGACGGCGCCCAGCGAGTTCTTGTTGATCTGCCCCTCGTAGTGCAGGGCGTAGACGAGAACAGAGCTCATGCCAGCAGCTTCCTTTCATCGAGCCAGGCGACGATCTTCTCGACCGTCTCGTTCGTGTCCTCGTCCTCGATGATCTGGCCCGCCTGCTTCTCCGGCGGGGCCTTGAACTCGGAGCAGTGGGCGCGCGCGTTGTCGTAGCCGACGCGCCCGGCGTCGATGCCGGCGTCGGCGGCGCCGACCGACTCGAGCGGCTTCTTCTTCGCGCCCATGATCGCCTTCAACGACGGGTAGCGCGGCTCGTTGATGGCGTCGCCGACCGAGATCACGGCCGGGAGCTCGACGAGCACCGTGTCGTAGCCGTACTCGGCCTGGCGCTCGCAGCGGAGCTTGCCGTCCTCGACGTCGATCTTGATGACCTGCGTGAGGCTGGGCATCTGCAGGTGGTCGGCCACGACGGCGCCGATCGTGTAGCACTCGCCGTCGTCCGACTGCTGGCCGAGCAGCACCAGGTCGGGGCTCTCCTTCGAGAGCACCTGGGCGAGCGAGTAGCCGGTGCCGTTGACGTCGGAGCCCGCGAGGGCCTCGTCGGTCAGGTGCACCGAGCGGTCGGCGCCGAGCGACACGGCCTTGTGGAGCGCGCGCACGGCGCTCTCCGGGCCCATGGTGACGGCGATGACCTCGTCGACGTCGATCGAGCCACCCTCCTTCAGCTGCATGGCCGCCTCGATGGCGTGCGTGTCGAAGGGATTCAGGTTCTTCTCGCCTGAGCGGTTGAGACGGCCGGTCGAGGGATCGATGCGCTTCTCGACCGCGGCGTCCGGCACCTCTTTGACGAGGACGCAGATCTTCACGGGTTCAGTGCCTCCTGTGACGGAACGAGCGTTCGCATCCTAGCCGGATGGATGCCCGATTGACTTGTCAGTCAATCACAGGAGGCGCTCGTTGCGGCGGAGGGTGTCGAGCGCGTCGACGCTGAAGCTGCCGCGCCAGTCGGCCTCCTGGGCCGGTGACCAGGCCGGGAAGTTGAACGTCCAGCCGCCGTCGGGCTGCTGACCAGCGGCGAGGTGATCGAGGTGGGCGGCGATGGTGGCAGCGTCGAACAGCGGGCGCGCGATCGAGTCGGGCCATGGCGCGAAGCCGAGCGGGCCGTGGACCTCGCCGGTCGCCTCGGGGTCGAGCGTGACGACCTTCCGGAGAGGCGCCTCGACGAGCTGGAGCGCGGCGGCGGCGCGCTCGCGGTCGGGCGCGTGATCGAGGAACCGCAGCACGCCGTAGAGGTCGTATGGGCCGGGCGCTCCGAGCGACGCGATGCGCTCCCACATCAGCTCGGACGCCCGGTCCACCCATTCGTGGCGCGTGCCGCGGGCCAGCAGCGAGCCGAGGATCTGGCCGGTGCTGATCAGCGAGAAGCCCGGCGCGGGCTGCCACCACGGCGCGTGCGGCCAGCCCTCGACGTTCTCGTCGACGAAGATGGCGCCGCCCTCGGGGGGCGCGGAGGCTTGGAGCTGGTCGCAGGCGCCGCGGGCGAGCGCCTCGTCCCACGCGTCGGCCTGGTCGAGGATCCGCAGCGCCTGCTCGGTGGCGGCGGGCTGCGTGCCGGGCGTGCGGCCGTCGGGCTCGAGCCCGTGGCCGAAGCCGCCGTCGGCGTTGCGGTAGGCGGCGACGGCGTCGCGCACGGGCGCGGCGCCGCCGCCGCGGAAGAGCCGCTCGAAGCGGCGGCGGTCGAGGATGCGGCCCTGGGCCGCGAGGAACTGCTCGGCGTCATCGAGATCGGGCATGCCCTGGATCCAACCAGCGCCGTCTTGAAAGAAACGGCCACCCTCGACCACCCTCAAGGGGTCTGACCCCCTTCACAATGGTGTGCGTGTACCGCGAGTTCTCAGCGCCGCCCCTCGCCTGCCTCTGGATGCGCACAGGCACGAGCTCGGGGCCGATCCTGCCCGACGCCTGCTCAGACCTGATCTGGCAGGCCGGCCGGGGCGCGTTCGTGGCCGGGCCGGACACCGGTCCGGTGCCGATGACGACGGGGCCCGACGCGGTCTTCGTCGGCGCGCGCTTCCGCCCCGGCGCAGGCGGCGCCGCGCTCGGCCTGCCGCTCTCGGAGCTGCGCGACCTGCGCGTCGACCTCGCCGATCTGGACCGCGCGCTGGACGAGCGGCTGCCGCCAGACCTCACCCCGCGCGAGGCGCTGCGCCGGGTCGCGGAGATCGCGATGACCGCCCCGGCCGCCGACACCGCGATCGCCGAGGCCGCGCGGCGGCTCGAGCAGCCGCAGGCGCGGGTGGAGACGCTCGCCGGCGACCTCGGCCTCAGCGAGCGCCAGCTCCGCCGCCGCTGCCACGCCGCCGCGGGCTACGGCCCGAAGACGCTCCAGCGCGTGCTGCGCTTCCGGCGCTTCCTGGCCGCGCGCAACCCCGACCTCGCCCGCGCCGCGCTCGACGCCGGCTACGCCGACCAGTCGCACCTGACGCGCGAGTGCACGCGCCTCGCCGGGCGGCCGCCGGCGGCACTCCTCGCGCCGTGGGGATGAGCCGCGCGGCTGCGCGTCAGGGCGTGACGGCGCCCTGGATGTAGTCGATGATCGCCTGCGTCGGCGCGCCGGGCGTGAACACCTCGGCCACCCCGAGCTCCTTGAGCTCCGGGATGTCCTGCGCCGGGATCGTCCCGCCGACGGTGACCACCACGTCGCCCGCGTCCTGCTCGCGCAGCAGCTCGATCACCTTCGGCACCAGCGTCATGTGCGCGCCGGACAGGATCGAGAGGCCGACCGCGTCGGCGTCCTCCTGGATGACGGTCGCGACGATCTGCTCGGGCGTCTGGTGCAGGCCCGTGTAGATCACCTCCATGCCGGCGTCGCGGAGCGCGCGGGCGATGATCTTCGCCCCGCGGTCGTGCCCGTCGAGGCCGGGCTTGGCCACGACGACGCGGATCTTTCGATTGGAGCCGGCCGAGGACATCAGCGGCGGCAGCCTACTTCACGACGAGCTTCATCCTCTGATCGCTGAAGCCGTGGATCGTGCAGTAGATGACGTAGGTGCCGCGCTTCGTGAGCTTCTTGGAGAACGTCCCGTCGGTGTGGACACCGGAGTTGAACTTCACCGGGCCCGACTTGACGGTGACCGTGTGCGGGGTGCCGGTACGGAAGCGCCACTTGACCTTGGTGCCCTTGGAGACGGTGATCTTCGGCACGCCCGACGGGCGCACGTAGTAGTTGTCGCCCACCTTGATCGACTTGCCGGCGGCCATGGCGACCGAGGCGAGCACTCCGAGGCAGCCCACCACGAGGGCCATGACGATCAGTTTGCGCATTCCCGCTCCTAGAAGACTGGCGTTTCCGTGTACGTCCCGAACACCTGCTGAAGGCTCTCGACGATCTCGCCTTCGGTGGCGTGTACGCGGGCGCACTCGAGAAGGTTCGGCATCAGGTTCGCGTCGCCGGCGGCCGCCTCGCGCAGCGCGGCCAGCTCGGCCTCGACCGCGGCGGAGTCGCGCCGCGCCCGCACGCCCTGCACGCGGTCGATCTGCTTTTGCTCCAGGGCCGGGTCGATGTGCAGCAGCTCGAGCTCGCCCTCGCCGCCCTCGGTGAACTCGTTGACGCCGACGAGGATCCGCGCCGCGTCGAGTCGTACTCCTGCTGCAGCGTGTAGGCCGCGTCGGCGATCTCGCGCTGCGGGAAGCCGCGCTTGACGGCCTCGACCATCCCGCCGAGCTCGTCGATCTTCGCGAAATACTCGTAGGCGCGGGCCTCGAGCTGGTCGGTCAGCGCCTCCACGAAGTACGAGCCGCCGAGCGGGTCGATCGTGTTCGTCACCCCGGTCTCGTGCGCGATCACCTGCTGCGTACGCAGCGCGACGCGCACCGCCTCCTCGGTCGGCAGCGCGAGCGCCTCGTCATAGGAGTTGGTGTGCAGCGACTGGGTGCCGCCGAGCACGCCCGCGAGCGCCTCGATCGCGGTCCGGGTGATGTTGTTCAGCGGCTGCTGCGCCGTCAACGACACGCCGGCGGTCTGCACGTGCGTGCGCATCAACAGCGACTTCGGGTTGCGCGCCCCGAACGTGTCCCGCAGCTCACGCGCCCAGATCCGACGCGCCGCGCGGTACTTCGCGATCTCCTCGAAGAAGTCGATGTGCGCGTTGAAGAAGAAGCTCAGCCGCGGCGCGAACTCGTCGACATCCAGGCCACGCGCGACCGCCTGCTCGACATAGGTCAGGCCGTCCTTGAGCGTGAACGCGAGCTCCTGCGCCGCGGTCGAGCCCGCCTCCCGGATGTGGTAGCCGGAGATCGAGACCGGGTGCCAGCGCGGCAGCTCGCGCGCCGACCACTCGATCATGTCCCCCAGCAGCCGCATCGCCGGATCGACCGGAAAGCACCACTCCTTCTGGGCGATGTACTCCTTGAGGATGTCGGCCTGGATCGTGCCGCCGAGGCGGTCGCGCGGCACCCCACCGTCCTCCGCCGCGACAACGTAGTAGGCGAACATGATCGCCGCCGGCGCGTTGACGGTCATCGAGACCGTGACCGCGCCGAGGTCGATCCCGGCGAACAGCGTCTCCATGTCATCCAGCGAGTCGATCGCCACGCCCTCGCGCCCGACCTCGCCGAGCGAGCGCATATGGTCGGAGTCGTAGCCCATCAGCGACGGCATGTCGAAGGCGGTGCTCAGCCCGGTCTGGCCATGATCGAGCAAGTAGCGGAAGCGCTCGTTGGTCTCCTCCGCCGTCCCGAAGCCCGCGAACTGGCGCATCGTCCACAGCCGGCCGCGATACATGCTCGGATACACACCGCGCGTGAACGGGAACTCGCCGGGCAGGCCGATCGCCTCCGGCGCCGGCACATCAGCCTCGGTGTACAGCGGCTGGATCGGCTCGTTCGACAGCGTCGTGAACGAGACCGGCCGCTCCGGCGTGGCCGCGTACCGCTCCGCCCAGGCCTCGAGCCCTTTGCGTTCCGTCGACTCGGTCGCCATGCCGTCGATTCTAGGGTCAGCTCACGCAGGCGTCGCAGGAGAAGCAGTGCTCCTCCGCGACCCGGCGCAGCACCGCGCGCATCGGATCGACCGCCGGCGCCTCGTAGCCGCAGCCCAGCGTGGCGATCGAGATCGTGCGCCGCGGGGCGTCTTTGAGCGAGCGCAGGACGATGTCCTCGCGCACCGTGGCGAGCGCCAGCGTGGGGATCAGCGTGATGCCGACGCCGGCCGCGACGAGGCCCTGCTTGCCGAGCCACTGGGCGGACTCGAAGCAGATCTTGGGCTCGAAGCCGGCGGCGGCCGCCGCGAGCCGCAGCGGCTCGGCGCAGGCGGAGTCGCGGCCCTCGATCCAGACCTCGTCGGCGAGGTCCTCCATGCGGATCTCCGGCGCGTCGGCGAGCGGGTGGTCGCGCGAGAGCGCCAGGTGCTGCGGGTCGTCCATCAGGTGGTCGATCACGATCTCGCCGGGCAGCTCGTAGCGCTCGGGGTTGGCGACGATCGCGAGGTCGAGCTCGCCGGCGGCGACGCGGTCGATCAGCTCGGAGGTGAGCGCCTCGTCGAGGCGCAGGTGGACCTCGGGGTACTCCGCGTCGAAGGCGCGGATCGCGAGCGGGATCAGCGTCGCGTTGGCGGTCGCGGTGGCGCCGATGTGGAGGCGGCCGCCCGCGAGCGAGTTGAGCGCCTCGAGCTGATTCTCGGCGGCGGTCAGTCGGTCGAGGATCGCGTCGGCGTGGCCGACGAGCAGCTCACCGGCCTGCGTCAGGCGCACGCCGCGGGCGGAGCGCTCGACGAGGCGCGTGCCGGCCTCGGCCTCGAGCGTGGCGATCTGGCGGGAGACGGCGGGCTGCGTGAAGGCGAGCGATTCGGCCGCTGCGGAGAAGGAGCCCGTCTGGGCGACCTCGCGCAGGACCCGGAGGCGACGGACGTCAAGCATGACCAAAGCGTATACCAATCAGGCACAAAGATCATTTGTGTTTATGGCCCGGTGAGAGCACGATCTGCCCATGCACTCCCACGAAGCCCTCTCCCGCGCCCTCATCACGGAGCGCTCCCCCCAGCACCGCGCTCCCCGCCCCCGCGTCGCCCGGCTCCGCCGCCGGGCGGCGCGCGCCTAGCGGCTCGCCCGCCGGGCGAGATGTGAGCGCCTGACTTCCGACCGCCGGGCCATGGTCCGCGGGTCCTCAGGCCTGCATGCTCCGCCGGGTGCCTGAACGCCTGACGCCGCTCGACGCCTCGTTTCTCCATACCGAGACCGCCACCGCGCATATGCACGTGGCGTGGAAGGGGCGCTTCCGGCCCGGGCCGGGGCGCCCCCCGATCACGCTGGAGCGGGTGGTCGCGCAGGTGGCGTCGCGGCTCGGCGGCGCGCCCCGCTTCCGCATGCGGCTGGCGCATCCGGCCGGCGGGTTCGCGGGGCCGGTGTGGGTCGATGCCGAGGGGTTCGACCTGTGGCGCCATGTGGTGGCGCTCGGCGGCGATGACGAGGTGCTCGCGCGGTCGGAGTTCGACGCGCGGGCCGACGCGGCGCTCTCTCAGCCGCTGGACCGCTCGCATCCGCTATGGGAGATCCACCTGGCGCCGCGGCTCGAGGACGGCAGCGTGGGTCTCGTGATGAAGATCCACCACGCGATGGTCGACGGGAAGTCGGCCCTGGCCGTCGCGCTGCTGCTGCTCGACCTCGATCCGGACGCGCCCGAGCCTGCACCGCCTCCCGGTGCGTGGGCAGAGGATCGGGCGCGGGGGCCGGCTCGGCTGGCGGTCGAAGCGCTGGTCGGGTCGGGAGCGGAGCCGCTGCGCGCGCTGGGGCGAGCGGCGCGCGCGGCGGGCTCCCCTCCTCGGCTGGGCGGGACGCTGCGGCGGGCGGCGCTGTCGGTCGGGGAGGACGTGGCGCGATCGGCGCCGTCGTCGTTTCTCAACCCGCCGATCGGGCCGCGGCGGACGCTGGTCGGGCACACCGTCGAGGTCGAGCGGTTGCTCGACGTCAAGCGGGCGTGGGGCGGCTCGCTGAACGACGTGGCGCTGGCCGTGGTGGCCGGCGCGCTGCGACAGCTTGCCCTGCTGCGACGCGTGGCGCCGGCACCGGTCAAGGTGATGGTTCCCGTGTCGCGGCGGGGCGAGAACGAGATGGCGGACATGGGCAACCGCATCGCGTTCGTGTTCATCACGCTGCCGGTGCACCTGCGCGACCCGCTGGCGCGGCTGCGGGCCATCTGCGACGAGACCGCGGCGTTCAAGGAGAGCGAGCGGGCGAGCGGCGGCGAGGCGCTGATGAGCGGGCTCGGGCTGCTGCCGCGGCCGCTCCAGGCGCCGGTGGCGCGCTACGCGGCGTCGCCGCGGATGTACAACCTCGTGGTCTCGAACGTGCCGGGGCCGCGGATGCCGGTCTACCTGCTCGGCGCCGAGTGCGTCGAGGTGCTCCCGGCCATCCCGCTCTCGGACGGCCATGCGCTGTCGGTCGGCGTCTTCACGCTGCGCGACCGCGTGTGCTTCGGCGTGTACGCGGACCCGGAGGCGCTGCCGCAGGTCGGCGAGCTGCCCGCCGCTCTGAGCGTCGCGACGCTCGAGCTCAGCGCGATCGCGGCGCAGCCGAGCCAGCCCCAGCGGAAGCCGAGGGCGGCGGCGGGCGCGACGATGACCGCCAGGCCGATCGCCGTCCCCAGCTGAGCGGCGGTGTTGAGGACACCGGACGCGAGGCCCTGAGCCTCGTCGGCGACGCCCGCCTTGGTGGAGGCGACGCTGGCGACGCCGAGGCCGGCGCCCATGATCACGAGCGCAGGGAGCAGCGGGGCGTCGAGCGCGAGGAGCCCGCAGCCGGCGGCGATGCCGGCGAGCCCGGCCGGCATCGCGCGCGGGACCTTCGGCGAGGCGAGCGAGCCGGCGATGACGGCGACGTTGAGCGGGGCGAAGATGAGCCCGTTGGCGGTGTGCTGCTGCAGGACGGCGAGGAACATCGCGGGCGAGGTGGTGCCGGTGATCGCGAGCGCGACGAGTGAGCCGCGCGCGAGGCCGGGGCGGCGGAGCTCGCCGGGCGGCAGGAGCGGGTTCGGCGAGCGGCGCTGGATTCGGGCGAAGAGGACCAGCAGCAAGAGGCCACCACCCACCAGCAGGACCCATCCACGACTGAGCCCGAGCAGCACCGCGCCCAGGCCGAGGGTGAACGTGAGCGCACCCGGCAGGTCCAGTCCTCCCTCCCCACGGGGGTCATCGGAGGGCAACACGCGGCCGGCGAGCGCGGCGCCGGCGAACCCGATCGGGACGTTCACGGCGAACACCCACTCCCAGCCCGGGCCGCTGGTGATGAGGCCGCCGAGCACCCATCCGGAGGCTCCGCCGCCGGCGGCCGCCGCGGTCCAGATCGCCAGCGCGCGCGAGCGGGCGGCGCCCGCGGGCTCGGTGGCGACCAGCAGCGCGAGCGCCGACGGCGCCACCAGCGCCGCGCCCGCTCCTTGCACCGCGCGGGCGGCGATCAGCGCGGCGGCGGTCGGCGCCAGCGCGCAGGCGAACGAGGCGGCGGCGAAGAGCAGCAGCCCGCCCCGGAACGCGCGCCGGGCGCCGTAGAGGTCCGCCACCCGCCCGGCGAGCAGGAGGCCGCCGCCGAAGGTCAGCGTGTAGGCGCTGAGCACCCACTGCAGACCGGCCGCCTCGAACCCGAGGTCCCGCCGGATCGCCGGCAGCGCGATCGCCACGATCGTGACGTCGAGGACGACGACGAACTGCGCGATGCAGAGGAGCGCGAGGCGGAGGCCGCCGTATTCATGGGCGCCGCCGGCAGCCCTTCGGCGCTGGTTACCGGTGTTCATTTTTTAGGTGGTAACCGAGCGGCGTTACGGGTAAACTCGGGTTTGGTGGTAACGCGCACGATCGAGACGATCGAGTTCTGGGGCGGCGACCTCGCGCTCGACTTCGCCAACACGGTCGAGGGGGATCCACCCCGCATCGATCACCTGGGCGACTACGCGGACCTCGTGACCTGGGCGCGGCGGGCGGGCGTGCTGCCCGCGAACGCGCGGCCGGACGGCGACCTCGGCACCGCCCGCGAGCTGCGCGATGCGATCTACGCCGTCTTCAACGCGGTGGCCGCCGGCGACACGCCGCCGCGCCGCGCCCTGAAGACCCTCTTGGCCGCGCACGCCGAAGCGGTCGCCGAGGGCACGATCGAGGACGGCGACTGGGTGTGGTCGGGCCGCCATCCCGACCGGCCGCTGTGGCCGATCGCGGTCGCCGCCGTCGACCTGCTGCGGTCGGACAGGCTCGGCCGGCTCAAGCGCTGCGCGAACTGCAACTGGCTCTTCCTCGACCGCAGCCGCAACGGCTCACGCCGCTGGTGCTCGATGGACGAGTGCGGCGTGCATACGAAGATGCGCCGCTACCGCGCGTCGCGGCGCGGGTGAACCGTCTCGCCGCGGCCGCACATCGCCACGAACTGCTCGATCCGGCGCGCTCGCGTCTCCGGCTTCTTGGCGCCCTGGATCCGGTGCAGGATCGCGTAGCGGTTGATCGAGTCGAGCCCCGCGAAGAACTCCGCCGCGGCCGGCTGCGCATCCAGCGCCGCGCGCAGGTCGTCCGGCACCTCCGCCGTCTTCGGCGAGTCGTAGGCGCGCTCCCAGCGCCCGTCGGCCTTCGCGCGCTCGACCTCGCGCAGCCCCGCCGGCTTCATCTCGCCGCGCTCGATCATCGCTTCCGCGGCCGCGCGGTTGATCTTCGACCACACCGAGCGGGCGCGGCGCGGCGTCCAGCGCTGGCGGTACCAGTCGTCGTCGATGCGCTTGACCTGCCCGTCGATCCACCCGTGGGCGAGCGCGATCGGGAGCACTTCCTTGTACGTCACGCTCGGGATCCCGGAGGCCTTCTTGGCGAACTTGATCCAGATCCCCTCGGAGGTCTCATGCTGCTCGCTCAGCCACGCCTCCCAGGCCGCCGGCGTCTCGAACGCGAGCGCCTCCTCATCCACCGCGCATGGCCTCCCCCAGCAGCGCCCGCGCGATCACCAGCCGCTGGATCTCCGACGTCCCCTCGTAGATCTCGGTGACCTTCGCGTCGCGGTAGTAGCGCTCGGCCGGGAACTCCTTCGTGTAGCCGTAGCCGCCCAGGACCTGGATCGCCTCGCCGGTCCAGTGGCGCGCGACGCGCGAGGCGAACAGCTTCGCCTGCGCGCCCTCGACGGTGTGCGGCTTCCCGGCGTCCTTCAGCCGCGCCGCCCGCCACACGAGCGCCCGCGCCGCCTCGATCTCGGTCTGCATGTCGGCGAGCTTCTGCTGGATCGCGCCGAGCCGCGCGATCGGGCCGCCGAACGCGTGGCGCTCCTTCGCGTAGGAGGTCGCGAGCTCGAACGCGGCCTGTGCGATCCCCACCGCCTGTGCGGCGATCCCGATCCGGCCGCCGTCGAGCGTCCGCAGCGCGATCGCCATCCCCTTGCCCGGCTCGCCGAGCCGCTCGGCCGGTGTGTCCTGGAACACGAGGTCGGCGGTCGAGGACGAGTTGAGCCCGAGCTTCTCCTCCTCGCGGGCGACCGTGAACCCCTCACGCACCACGAAGGCCCCGATGCGGCCGTCCTCCTCGCGCGCGAAGACGAGGACCGTGGACGCGTGGGAGCCGTTGGTGATCCACTGCTTGGCGCCGTTGATGCGACCGTCGGCGAAGCGCGTGGTCATCGCGGAGGCATCCGATCCGGACCCGGCCTCGGTCAGGGCGAACGCGCCGATCTCCTCGCCGGCCGCCAGCGCCTCCACATACGGCGAGCCGTGCTCGAGCAGCGGCAGCGTGCACGCGCTCGTGTGCACCGCCACCGTCACGCCGACGCCCGCGTCGCCGCGCGACAGCTCCTCCAGGACCAGCATGTACGAGAGGAAGTCCGCGCCCGCCCCGCCGTGCTCCTCGGGGATGCAGACGCCCATGAACCCCAGCTCGCCGAGGGCGGAGAAGACGTCGGTGGGGAACGTGTGGTTCCGGTCCCACTCCGCCGCGCGCGGCGCGATCTTCTCGTCCGCGAACCGCCGCGCCAGCGCGCGGATCTCCTCCTGCTCGGCGGTCAGCTCGCTCACGCGGCCACCCGGCGCGCGATCAGCGAGCCGGCGCCGCCCAGCGCCACCGCCCCCGCCAGCGCGCCCACGTAGCGCAAGTGCCGGTTGAGCCGCTCGAAGCGCAGGATGTCCCAGCCCTCCTCACGCGCCACGCGCGCGAGCGTGCCGTCGGGGTTGACCGCCACCGGGTGCCCGACCGCCCGCAGCAGCGGCAGGTCCGACTCCGAGTCCGAGTACGCCCACGAGCGCGAGAGGTCGATGCCCTCGGCCTCCGCGAGCTGGCGCACCGCCTCCGCCTTGCCCTCCCGGTAGGTGAACGGGCCGCCCGGCCGCCCGGTGTACGAGCCGTCCACGATCTCGGACCGCGAGCCGACCGCGCCGTCGAAGGTCAGCACGACGGCCAGCAGCTCCGCCATCTCCTGCGACGCCGCCGTGCAGATCACGATCGGCCGCCCCGCGTCCTGGTGCTCGTAGGCGATCGTGAGCATCTTCGGGTACAGCCGCGGGAGCACGCCCGCGAGCACGTCGGGCGCGAGCCGCTGGAGGTCGCGCACGCGCACGCCGCTCAGCAGCTCGCCGATCCGCGCGCGCAGCGCATCGGTCCCAGCGTCGGTCGAGCCGCGCAAGCGGAACAGAACGTTCTCGTACGCATCGCGCAGCAGCACGCGCCGGTTCACCAGCCCCGCCCGGTACGCGGCGCGCCCGAACTGGAACGCCGACGATCCCTCCATCAGCGTGCGATCGAGATCGAAGAAGGCCGCACCCGGCTCCCCGGGGCGGCGCGCCGCCCCGCCGCCGGGCGGGGGTGGGAGCAGCCGGGGCTGGGTCACACCTTGACGATCACGGCGTCGCCCTGACCGCCGCCGGAGCAGATCGCCGCGCAGCCGTAGCCGCCGCCGCGGCGCCGCAGCTCGTGCACCAGCGTGCCGAGGATGCGCGCGCCGGAGGCGCCGATCGGGTGGCCGATCGCGACCGCGCCGCCGTTGACGTTCACGCGGTCCTCGTCGAGATCGAGCATCCGCATCGAGTTCAGGGTCACGGAGGCGAACGCCTCGTTGATCTCCCACAGGTCGATGTCGCCCGGCTGCAGCCCCGCCTTGTCGAGCGCCTTCTTGGCCGCGTTGGCGGGCGTGCGCGCGAGGTAGGGGAAGTCGTCGGCCACCGCCGCCTGGGCGATGATCGTGCCGAGCACCTCCTTGCCGTTCGCCGACGCCCACTCCTCGGAGGCGAGCACGAGCGCCCCGCCGCCGTCGTTGACGCCCGGCGAGTTGCCGGCGGTGTGCGAGCCCTCCGGCCGGCTCAGGCCCGGGAGCTTCGCGAGCCGCTCCAGCGAGGTGTCGCGCCGCGGCGACTCGTCGACCTCGACCACGGTGTCGCCCTTCCGCGACGAGATCGTCACCGGCACGATCTCCTCCGGCAGGCGCCCGTCGTCGGTCGCGGCGATGGTGCGCTCGTGCGAGCGCAGCGCCCAGCGATCCATGTCGGCGCGGGTCATCTCGAGCTCGTCGCCGACCTCGGTCGCCTCCTCGAACATCTGCTTCCCGCTGAACGGGTTGCGGAGCCCGTCCTGGACCATCGCGTCGAGCACCTTGGCGTCGCCCATGCGAAGGCCGAAGCGGGCACCGGGCAGCAGGTACGGCGCGTTCGACATCGACTCCATGCCGCCGGCCACGGCGAGCTCGAGGTCACCGGCGCGGATCGCCGAGTCGAGGATGCCGGCCGCGCGGACGCCCGACGCGCAGACCTTGTTGATCGTCTCGGAGGTGACCTCCTTGGGGATCCCCGCGGCGATCTGCGCCTGGCGCGAGGGGATCTGGCCCTGCCCCGCCTGCAGCACCTGACCCATCACGACGTGCTGCACCTGATCCGGCTCGACCCCCGCGCGCTCGAGCGCCGCCTCGATGGCGATCGCGCCCAGCTTCGTGGCGGGGAGGGAGGACAAGCCGCCGCCGAGCTTGCCGACGGGGGTGCGGGCAGCGCTGAGGATCACGGTGTTGGGCATTGAAAGCACTCTAGTATTCGCGCCTTCGCATGGACGTTCGCGCCACAACAGAGGCGCCTCCAGGGACGGGGGCCGACACGATCGCCGTCGGGCTGTTCGAGGACGAGGGGATCGCCCACGACACGCCGGACGGCGCGCTCTCCGCACTCGTCGAGTCAGGCGAGGCGAAGCCCGCGCTCCGCAAGCTCGCGCTCACGCACGACGGCGGCATGCGCTGGCTGATCGCCGGGCTGGGCAAGCGCGACGAGTTCGACCCCGAGCGCGCCCGGATCGTCGCGGGCGGCGTGATCGCCCGCGCCCGCGAGCTCGGCGCGCGCTCGCTGTGCTGGGAGCTCCCCCACCACGTGTCCGACGCCCACGCCGCCGCGTTCGTCGAGGGCAGCGTGATGGGCGCCTACGACTTCACGCTGTGGAAGTCCAAGGCCGAAGAGGACGATGACGACGGCGTCGCCGAGCTGATCGTTTCCGCCCACCACGACGTCGCCGGGCCGGTCGAGACCGGGCGCATCGTCGGCGAGTCGGTCAACCTCACCCGCGACCTCCAGAACCGCCCCGCCAACGACCTCACGCCGACCGCGCTCGCCGAGCGCGCCCGCGAGATCGCCGCCAACCACGACACGCTCACGCTCGAGGTGATGGGCCGGGTCGAGATCGAGGCGGCCGGCATGGGCGCGTTCGCCGGCGTCGCGCAGGGCACCGATGAGGAGCCGCAGCTGATCACGCTCAAATACGAACCCACCCACTCCCCGGGCGCGATCGGCCCGGTGCTCGGCTTCGTCGGCAAGGCCGTGACCTTCGACTCCGGCGGCATCTCGCTCAAGCCCGGCAACAAGATGAGCGACATGAAGTTCGACATGTCGGGCGGGGCGGCCGTGCTGGGCGCCACCGCGGCGATCGCGCGGCTCGGGCTGCCGGTCCGGCTCATCTCCGTCATCGGAGCGACCGAGAACCTCCCGTCCGGCCACTCGATGAAGCCCGGCGACATCCTGCGCGCCCGCAACGGCACGACGATCGAGATCATCAACACCGACGCCGAGGGCCGGCTCGTGCTCGCCGACTGCCTGCACCACGCGGTCGAGCAGGGCGCCGAGCGGCTCGTCGACCTCGCCACGCTGACGGGCGCGATCGTGACCACGCTGGGCACCACCTACGCGGGCCTGATGGGCACCGACGACGAGTGGTGCGAGGAGGTCTCCGCGGCCGGCCGGCGCGCCGGCGAGATCCTCTGGCGGCTGCCGCTGCACCCCGAGTACGCCGACCTCATCAAGGGCCGGTACGGCGACATCATGAACGCGGTCGAGAACCGGCGCGCGGCGTCGGTGACCGCGGCGGAGTTCCTCAAGCGCTTCGTCGGCGACGTGCCGTGGGCGCACCTCGACATCGCGGGCACCGCGTGGGACACGAACAAGGCCTACGCGCCCAAGGGCGGCAACGGCTACGGCGTCCGCCTGCTCGTCGAGCTCGCCTCGCCTCCGACTGAGTAGCCGCCGATAAGCACCGGAATGGTGCTGTTCGCCGATTCCGGCTGGTTCCCGGACGAGTGGTACTGGGACGCGATCTTGTTCGTGGCCCTCTTCGGGCTGCCGCTGGTGGCGGTCGCCGTCACAGTCGACTTCGGCGTGCGCCGCTGGGTGCGGCCGCTCGGCGCGCTGCCGCGGGTGGCGCTCGCCGTCGCGGTCCTGGGCGGCGGCAGCGGCCTGATCCTCGCCGGGCTCGCGCTGCGTTCGGATCGACTCGTCGAGCGCGAGAACCGGGAGCGGGCGCAGGCCCTCGACTTCACCCCCTACCAAGCCGGCGAGCTCCCGGAGCCCTTCGACCAGCGCTACGTGCACGCACTCGGCGGCAAGCTGCGCGTCCTCGTCAGCGGCTACGACACGGGGGCGCGGGAGGTGGCCGCGTACCAGCAGCGGCCAGACGCAGGGCTGCGCCTGGCCGACGGCGCGTGCGCCCTGCCCGGCCTCAGGGGCGGCCCTTGGGGCGAGTTCCGCGACCGGTCCCGCGAGCAGCGCACGCCGGGCGGCCGCTCGGTCTTCTTCGGGCTGACGGAGGGCGGCACGATGGCGGTCGCGCTGCTCGACGGAACGCTCGTGCGACTCGAACAGATCGACACGCTGCCCGAGCCCGAGGTGCTCGCCTACTTCGACGCGCTGCAGCCGGTCGCCGTGGAGGAGCTCGAGTTCTAGGTCGGCTGATGCAGAATGGCCGCATGGACTTCGACCTCTCTGACGACCACGAGCTGATCCGCCGCACCGTCCGCGACTTCGCCGAGGGCGAGGTGGCGCCGGTGGCCGAGGCGCTGGATCGCGAGAAGCGCTTCCCCTACGAGATCGTCGCCAAGCTCGGGGAGCTCGGGCTCATGGGCATCCCGTTCCCGGAGGAGTACGGCGGCGCAGGCGGCGACACGCTCGCCTACGCGCTCGCGGTCGAGGAGCTGACCCGCGTCGACTCGAGCGTGGCGATCACGATGTGCGCGCACACGTCGCTCGGCACCCAGCCGATCTACCTGTTCGGCTCCGAGGAGCAGAAGCAGGAGTGGCTGCCGGAGCTGACCGCCGGGCGCAAGCTCGGGGCGTTCGGGCTGACCGAGCCGGAGGCGGGCTCGGACGCCGGCAACGTCCGCACCCGCGCGCGCCGGGACAACGGCGACTGGGTGATCGACGGCGCCAAGCAGTTCATCACCAACGCGGGCACCGACATCTCCGGCGTCGTCTGCATCACGGCCCGCACGGGTGACGAGCGAAGCGGTGACGAGCGCTCTGCGCGGGGCAGGGAGATCTCCAACCTGATCGTCGCCAACGGCACGCCCGGCTACGAGCAGGGCGAGCCGTACCGCAAGATGGGCTGGAACGCGTCGGACACGCGCCCGCTGACCTTCACCGACTGCCGCGTCCCGGAGGAGAACCTGCTCGGCCCGCGCGGCAGCGGCTTCAAGCAGTTCCTGCACATCCTCGACATCGGGCGCATCGGCGTGGCGGCGATGGGCGTCGGGCTCGCCCAGGGCGCGCTCGACGAGGCGCTGAAGTACGCGAAGGAGCGGCGCGCATTCGGCAAGCCGATCTCGAAGTTCCAGGCGATCCAGGGCAAGCTCGCCGACATGGCGACCGAGATCGAGGCCGGGCGGCTGCTGACCTACAAGGCGGCGCGGCTCAAGGACGCGGGCAAGAACTTCACGCTGACCGCGGCCCAGGCCAAGCTCAAGACCGGCCGCCTGGCGGTGCGCTGCACCGAGGAGGCCGTCCAGATCCACGGCGGCTACGGCTACATCGAGGAGTACCCGGTGTGCCGCATGTACCGCGACGCCAAGATCCTCACCATCGGCGAGGGGACCGACGAGGTCCAGCAGATGGTGATCGCCCGGGCGCTCGGCGCCTAGGCTGAACTGACTCCATGTTCTCCCGACAGGTGGTGGGGAGAGCGAAGCGTCTTTAGAACGGGACGGCCCCGAGAGTGTCGGGGCCGTCCGTGTTGCGGCTCATGGTGGCTCCTTCACCGCCAAAGTGAATGGAGCAGAGCCGCATGACGCAGGATGACGTGCTGTTCGGCTATCGCCTGCAGCTGTTCGCGCTCGCGTCTGAGCGCGGCGTGTCGGAGGCGTGCCGGTTGATGGGCGTGCACCGCTTGACCTATTACTGCTGGAAGGACCAGGTCGATCGCTCGGGGTTGGAGATGCTCAGGCCCAGGGAGCGGCGGCGTCCGCAGATGCCCAACCAGCTCTCAGAGATGGTCGAGCAGCGGATCGTCGCGTTCTGTCTCGGGCACCCTGGGATGGGCCCGCGGCGGGTCGCGTCCCGGCTGGCCAGGCCGCAATGGGGCGGCCTGCAGGTCAGCCCGAACGGTGTTTACAAGACGCTGGTCAGGCACGGGCTGAACACGCGCGCCAAGCGCCTGGCGCTGGTCGCGGGCTACCGCGCGCCGTTTGAGCCGCCGCGCGAGCCTGCGCCCGAGCCGCACGTCGGGTCTGACCGGCCGGGCGAGCTGGTCGGCATCGACTGCTTCTTCGTTGGCCGGCTGCATGGCGCCAAGGGCCCGGTCTGGCAGATCACCGCGATCGACACCTACAGCAGTTACGCCTGGGCCGATCTGGTCGTCTGCCCGCCGGCCGGTCCGACCGTCGAGCACACCTCCGTGCTCGCCCGCCGCGTCGCGGCAGAGCTCCAAGCCGCCGGCTGGCAACTCGAGCGCGTGCTCTCAGACAACGGCAACGAGTTCGGCCGCCAGGCGTTCGGCTCACGGCTGCCGGCCGGCGTTCAGCACACGCAAATCCGCTCCGGCCGCCCGCAGACCAACGGCCACGTCGAACGGCTGCACCGCACCATCCTCGAGGAGTGCTGGCGGCCAGCGTTCGCTCGCTTCCTGCAGGTCCGCTACAGCGGCCTGCGGCGCGAGCTCGAGCACTACCTCCGCGAGTACAACCACGACCGCGAACACCACGGACGAAAGACGGCCGGGCGCTGCCCGGCCGACCTCGTCCACGGTGCCCGCAAGATGGAGCCGAGATGAGCCGCACCTGTCGGCACAACTCGGAGTCTGTTCAGCCTAGGCCAGCACGCGCGGCGCCTCGCGCTCGGCCCGCCGCTGCTTGGCGCGGTAGAGGTCGGCGTCGGCGGCGCGGTGCAGGTCCTCCGCGGTGAGCCCGTCGACGGGCAGCGCCGCGAGGCCGATCGAGGCCGCGGCGACCGTCCCGAGGTGCTGCTCGAGCCGCGCCGCGGCGGCGCGCAGCTCGCCCGGGCCGGCCTCGGGCAGCAGGACGGCGAACTCGTCGCCCCCGAGGCGGCCGAGCACGTCGGAGGGGCGGAGGTCGGTCGCGAGCGTGCGGGCGACGGCGCACAGGAGGTCGTCGCCGGCGGCGTGGCCGCGGGTGTCGTTGACGGCCTTGAAGTCGTCGAGGTCGATCACGATCAGGCCGAGCGGGCGGCCGTCGTGGCGGACGTGGTCGCACAGCTCGGCGGCGAAGCGCTCGGTGAAGCCGCGGCGGTTGAGCGCGCCGGTCAGCGGGTCGGAGCGCGAGAGCGTCTGGAGCTCGCGGCGCTGGCGCTCGCGGTTGACGGCCTGGGAGACGCCCATCACGGTCGCGGTGCTGAGGAGCGCGGCGAAGACGAGGAGCGTCTCGGCCGTCGCGTGACCGCCGAGGAGGGCGGCGCCGGCGTAGCCGGCCACCGACAGCACGCCGGTCACGACCACCGAGCGCGGCGGGTAGGAGAGCGCGGCGAAGAACAGCGGCAGGAAGAACGTCGCGCGCAGCGTGCTCCAGTCGCCGCTGTCGCTGGCGACCACGAGCGCGATCAGCGCGACGTCGGCCGCCGTCCAGACGAGGAAGAAGGGCTCGCGCCAGCGCGAGCGGATGATCGCGGCGGCGGGCAGGTGCGAGATCACGTAGCCGCCGAACACCGCGACGCCGAGCAGCCCGAGGATCGCGCTGCGGTGCGGGCGGTCCCAGGTCGCGACCGCGTAGCCGGCGACCACGATCGCGACCACGTACGTCAGCCATGTCCCGTCACGGACGGAGCGCTCCCGGAACTGCAGGAACGACTCGTCTGGCTCCGGGCTGCTCCACCAGCGCGCCATTTGACAGAACATCGGCATTTCTCACGCGCAGTTGAGCGTTGACGCGCCCGGCTACGGTGAGCAAGTGCGCTCGCTTGCCGTCTGGGCGGTCCTCTTCGCCGCCTATTCGGCCACGCTCGGGGTCGGCGCGGCCGGCTCCGACGATTACGCGGGGGCCGAGCCGCGCTACCTGCTGGCCGCCGAGTCGATCGTCTCCGACTGGGACGTCGACCTCACCGACGAGTTCCGCACGCGCGCCTATGCGCCGTTCCACCACGGGTCGCTGAAGCCGGAAGGCCGGGTCGTACTGGGGCGCCGGCTCGAGCCGCAGGGCGTCGGCTTCGCGGCGCTGATCGCGCCCGCCTATGCGATCGGCGGCGCCACCGGCGTGACGATCTTCCTCGCCGCCGTGGCGGCGCTGGCGTTCGTCCTGGCGTCGCGGTTGGCGCGCCGCATCGTGCCCGAGCCGTGGGCGACCGCGGCGGCGCTGGTGGTCGGCCTCTCCCCGCCCGTGCTGGCGCACGCCACCGCCGTCTACCCGGAGCTGGCGGCCGGCGCGATGCTGGCCGGCGCGGTGCTGTGCGCGCTGCGAGTGAGGGAGCGGCCCGACCTGGGCAGCGCCGTGGCGGGGGCGACGCTGCTCGCGCTGCTGCCGTGGCTCGGGCCGAAGTACCTCCTACCGGCGGCGCCGGTGGCGATCGCGCTGGTGCGCTGGACGGCGCGGCGCGGGCGGCGCACGGCAGCGCTCGCGGCGGCGGAGATCATGGTCGCCTCGCTGGTGGTCTACGCGACGATCAACGACCGCCTCTACAGCGGGCTGGTGCCGTCGTCGGTGGCGGCCTCCGGCGAGCCGCCGACCGGCGCGGACTCGCTGAGCGACTACGCGGGCCGGACACCGCGGCTGGCGGCGCTGTGGCTCGACCGCGACGTCGGTCTCGTGCGCTGGGCGCCGGTGCTGCTGCTCGTGCTCTTCTCGGTCTGGCTGCTGTGGCGCGCCCGCAGCCAGCACCTCGCGCGGGTGGTGGCGGAGCACGCCGACGCCGAGGCGGCCGCGGGCCTCTCGCTGCTCGTGTGCGGGGCGGTGCTGCTGGTGGCGGCGTTCGCCGCGCCGACCCTGACCGGCGACTGGTTCCCGGCCCGCCAGCTCGTCGCCGCCTTCCCGGTCGCCGTCGGCCTCGTGGCGTGGGGGCTGCGGCACGCGCCGCGGACAGGAGCGGTGCTGGCCGCGCTCACGCTGGGGTGCTCGCTGTGGCTGGTGGTCGCGTTCGCCCTCGGCGACGCGTCTGGGTGGGTGCACCCGGGCGTGGACGCGCCCTACGGGCCGCTGCTCCAGCTCCTTCCGCGGTTCTGAACGTCCGGCCCCTACGTAGCCGCTTCAGCCTGCTGGTCCGGCCGCGCCGCGTCCCCCGCCTCGACCGCCCCGCGGGCGAGGATCGCGCTGGCGGCGCTCGCCGGATCCAGGCGGCGGGCGACGACCTCGTCGAGCAGCTGCTGGACCTCCGGGTCCTCGTGGAGCGACGCTTCCAAAGCCCGCCGCAGGCGCACGGTCGCCAGGCCGAGCACCTCGTTCATGAGGTTGCGCCGGCGGCGCTCGGCCAGCAGGCCCTCGGACTCGACGAAGGCGCGGTGCTCGGCGAGCTTCTCCTGGAGCAGCTCGACGCCCTCGCCGCGGTGGGCCTCGGTCTTGACGATCGGCACCGGCCAGGCGCCCTGGGGCGCGAGCGAGAGCACGCCGCGGATCTCGCGCACCATCGTGTCGGTCAGCGGGTGGTCGGACTTGTTGACCACGATCACGTCGGGGATCTCCATGACGCCCGCCTTCAGCGCCTGGATCGAGTCGCCCGAGCCCGGGATCAGCACGAGCACGACGGAGTCGGCGTGGTCGATCACGTCGACCTCGGCCTGCCCGACCCCGACCGTCTCGAGGAAGACGTCGTCCTTGCCCGCCGCGTCCATCAGCAGCGCGGTCTGCAAAGCGGCCTCCGCCAAGCCGCCGAGCGCGCCGCGGGTCGCCATCGAGCGGATGAAGACGCCGGGGTCGAGGAAGTGCTCGGTCAGCCGGATGCGGTCGCCGAGCAGCGCGCCGCCGCGGAACGGCGACGACGGGTCGATCGAGAGCACCGCGACCTCGCGGTCGGCGGCCCGGCGGAGCTTGATCAGCGAGCCGATCAGCGTCGACTTGCCGGCGCCCGGCGGCCCGGTGAACCCGACGATCGCCGCGTTGCCGGTCTTCGGGTAGACCTCGCGGACGAGGGCCCAGCCCTCGGGGTCGTCGTCCTCGACCAGCGAGATGCCTCGCGCCAGCGCGCGCTTGTCGCCGGCGAGCAGCCGTTCGGCGAGGGAGGGCTTCTCATCGGCCATCGGGCGGCGAAGAATACGATCAGCCCCGATGGACACCCTGCTCGAACAGGTTCGGCGAGCCGAGGTGCGCGGTGCTCCGGCGCCGCTGCACGGCGGTCCGGTCGCGCTCGTGCGCTTCATGCGCGCCAACGGGCTGCTGACCTGGGGCTATACGCGGCTGATCGCCCGCTGGGCGTGGCTGAAGCTGCGCTGGCGCGGGCGGCTGCAGACCGACGGGCTGTGCTTCATCGGGCCCGGCGTGACGTTCGAGATCGGCAAGGGAGCCCGCGTACAGCTCGGCCGCTGGTGCTGGATCGGCCACGGCTCGAAGATCCGCGCCCACGAGGGCGAGGTCGTGATCGGGGCCAAGACCGTGATGGGCCAGGAGTGCACGATCTCCGCCTTCCAGCACGTCAGCGTGGGGCGCGAATGCATCGTCGCCGACCGCGTGATGCTGATCGACTTCGATCATGGAGTCGTGGAAGTCGAGCGGCCCATACGGCTGCAGGGCATCTACAAGCGCGACGTCCACGTGGGCAACAACTGCTGGATCGGCTACGGCGCATGCATCCTCCGCGGCGCGTCGGTGGGTGACAACTCGGTGGTCGGGACGAGCTCGGTCGTCACCAAGGACATGCCCGCCAACTCGGTCAGCGCCGGCCAGCCCGCGCGCATCCTGAGGATGCGCGACGAGCCGGAGACGCTTCGCTGGCGCTGAGCCGGACCTAGCCGCAGACCGGCCAGGGCGAGGTGCCGCGCTGCGCGAGCAGCTTGGCCGCCATGGCGTCCTGGACGGACTCGGGGGCCTTGGCCGGATCGCCGGTGCCGCCCATCGCACGCCAGGTGGCGCGCGAGAACTGGTACTTGCCGCGGTACTGACCCGAGGACGAGACCGCAGTCGGGTTGCCGCTCGACTCGCACTGCGCGATCCGCGCGAGCGTGGCGGAGCCGCCGCTCGTGGTCCGGGGCGCCGGCGCCGACTTTACGCGCGAGGCGGCGATGCCGAGGCTGCCGAGCGTGGCCGGGCCGGCGATGCCGTCGACCACCAGGCCGTGGTTGCGCTGGTAGTTGCGGATCGCCCGGCGCGTGACCGGACCGATCACGCCGTCGGCGGGGACGCCCAGCGCGCGCTGGAGCGCGACCGTGCCGGACGCGCTCGACACGGCCCGGGCGCCGCTCGACGCGGGGCCGTCAGCCGCGACCGCGCCACCGGCGACGAGCGTCATGGACGCGAGCAGCACGGCGCCGCCCCCGCGGCCGGCGCGACGGCGCCGAGCCTGTCGCTTGGCCTCGGCGCGGCGGCGCCGCGAGGCGCTGAGCGACGCGAGCCACGGGCCCGGGTTCGCTGGATCGATGAAAGGCACTGCCTACCTCCTGGGTCTCGGTGCCTACGGGGTTAGCTGTCGGGCTCGCGCTAAGACCTGCGCTACGCGACATCAGTCGCGATTCGCCCCATGGCGCCGAAGCGCCGGTGGGTCCCCCGTTCCCCGCCGCCTGGTCTTGGCGGGGACTCGGCCGTGTTCAGTTCAAGAAGGCGGAGAGGATAGGCACATAACGCTGCAAATGCGCCGTGATCGTGCCAATTCAGCTAACCCTGAAGTTCACGGTTAGACAGGTCGAGTGAAGGTGCAAGGTTCCGCAGGGTGGGACCGATTCCGGCCGGATCGGCGAGCGCTCGCTCGAGCTCGGCGGCGTGGCCGAGGGCTCGCTCGCGCGAGTAGGGGCCGGCGGTCTCGCGGGTCACGCCGAACGCCCAGTCCGAGGCCTGGAGGGCCATCAGCTCGCGCAGCGCGCGCGGCGCCGGATGGGCCCCGGTGGCGAGCACGCGCAGCTCCGCCTCGCGCGCCCGCCACGCGAGCTCAGCGGCCGGCGGTGCACTCCAGGTGGCGAGATCGCGCGGCTCCCCCCAGCTCGTGTCGGGCAGTTCGGCAGGGGCCGGAGCGGCGTCGATGCCGGCCAGCGCGGCGTCGAGCGGCACCAGCTCGACGCCCGCCGCGTCGCACGCTTCGATCGTCGCCGCCAGCCAGTCGACCCCCTCGTGCCAGAAGTGCCCCAGCAGCTCGGTGTCGAGCGCGCAGACCGCGAGCCCGCCGCTCTCCAGCCGCCGCGCCGCCGCCTCCGCGAAGTCGCGCGCGTGCGCGCGGACCTGCTCGGCCCCGCGCGCCGGGTCGTAGGGCGTGCCGTCGACCGCCCACGGCGTGTGGCGGTACTCGGTGTGGTTGCGCGTGTCGCGGTAGGCCGCCGCCGAGGGGTAGCCGCTGTTGTGCCACACGAGGTCCATCAGCGCGCGATCGATCGGCACCAGCAGGGGGCCGGCGGCGCTGCGCAGTGGCTGCAGCTGCGCCGGCGAGCCGGAGCCGAGCACGTCGGTCAGGTCGAGGCAGACGGCGTGGACGCCGGCCTCCTCGAGCAGCGGGTCGAGCCACGGCGCGTGCCCGCACTCCGGCAGCCAGAAGCCGCCGTCCCAGTGGCCGAAGCGCTCGCGGTGCGAGGCGATCCCGGCCCCCACCTGGAGCCGCACGCCGGCGGAGGTGGCCAGCATCGGGAGCACGGCGTGGGTGGCCGACGAGGTCCAGCTCACGTGCGGGGCGAACGCGCCCACGAGGTCGCCCCCGCGCGCCTCGAAGGACTCCGCCGCGCGCGCGTACAGACCCGCCGAGCGCTCGAGCTCGCGCGCCACGCCCGGGTCCCCGGCCGCCGCGATGTCGCGCCGGTGGGTCTCCGCCCGGATCTCGCGCAGGAAGGCGAGGAAGCGCTCCGGGACGCCGCCGGCCTCGAGCTGGTCGCACAGCACCGGGGTCAGCGAGAGCGTGACGCGCCCGGGGTGGGCGTCGAGCACGTCGAGCAGCGGCAGGTACGAGGTCGCCATCGCCTCCCACAGCCACTCCTCGCCGAACGGCCACGTCCCGAAGCCCTCCACGTAGGGCATGTGGGTGTGCAGGACGATGCTGAGGCGGCCGCTCACGGCCGCAGGACCGCGAGGAAGTCCAGCGCGCGGTCGAGGTCCGTCGACCGCAGCGCGAAGTCGCGCACCGAGATGGCGGGCGTGAAGCGGTCATAGAACGGCTTGGTGATCCGCAGCGCGGCGTGGATCGAGTCCCACCCCAGCCGCTCGATCGCGACCTGGTGGGCGCGCAGCTTGCGCGCGTGGAACAGCCCGAGCAGCTCGACGGAGCCGAAGTGGCGCTCGCACAGGGCGCGGAACTCCTCGGCCCGGTACTCCTTGATGTGCCACGGGTTGCCGGAGCGCTCCGCGCCCGCGGGCGCGAGCGTGAGGACGTTGGGGGTCGAGACGTACGCGACGCCGCCGCGGCCGACGAGGTCGCGGATCCGGGCCAGCACCGCGTCGGGGTCCTGGACGTGCTCGATCGTCTGCAGGAACACGACGCAATCGACGTCACCGTCCCACAGCTCGATCATGTTGCGCTCGAAGCTGAGCTTCGGACCGGTGTACTTCAGGCGCGCGTGCTCGAAGGCGTCGGGGTTGGCGTCGACGCCGACGACCGACGCCGCGGTGCGCGCCAGCTCGGCCGAGCCGTAGCCCTCGCCGCACGCGAGGTCGACCACACGCCGGCCGCCGACCCGCGAGGCGATCCAGCGGTACACCACCAAGTGGCGGCGGAACCAGTAGTTCTCCTCCGGCACGTCGGGGAGCGTGCGCTCCCCGGTCAGCTGGAGGGGCGGGACGCCGGGCGGCTGATCGCGCTGGAGGTAGAGCTCGGGCACGGCGGGCGCGGACCTTAGCGGCCCGCGCCCACCGCGCCATGGCTTACGACAGCGTGAGCTTCGGGAACTTGCCGGCGCGCGTGACGTACTTGAACGTCTTGCCGATCCAGCCCTGCTTGGTCACGGTCACCGTGATCACGGTGCGGGCGGGGAGCTTCTTGCCGCGGAAGCGGACGGCGAGCTTCAGCCGGGTGCCGCTGAGTGTCGAGGACACCTTGCGGAACTTGCAGCCCTTGCCCTTGCAGCTGATCGTCACCTTCGAGCCCGCGGGGGCGTTGGAGACGGTCAGCGTCTGCACCTTGGTGCGCTTGCCGTAGAGCTTCCAGAACGTGTTGAGCTTGGCGTCGATCTTGCCGCCGGTCGCCGGGGCCGAGCTGCCACCGCTGGTGGCCACGCCGCCGCCGCTGCTCGGCTTGCCGCCGCCGCCCGCGGGCTTGTCCTCGGTCGGCTTCGCCTTGACCGTGAACGTGCGCTTGGCCGGGGTACCGTCGACGTTGCCGAACGCGTCGGTGGCGACGACCTCGAACGCGTAGGTGCCCGGCGAGAAGCCCGTCGCCTTGTGCGAGCCGGGGCCGCTGCAGGGCCCGAAGGCCGGCGTCAGCGCGGCCGGGTAGACGCGGCACTTGAACGTCGAGCCGGCCTGGTCGGCGGCGAACGTGAAGCTCGCGGACGTGTCCGTGGACGCCGCGCCGTCGGCGGTGCCGCCCGTGATCGTCGTCTGCGGCGCGATGCCGTCGATATTCAGCGTGCGGGTGAAGACGTCCGAGCGCCCGGCCTTGTCCGTGACCCGGACGGCGAGCGTGTGGCCGCCGTTGGGGAGGTCGGACACGGTGTGCGAGGTGTTCCCGCCCGAGCACGGGCCGTAGGCCGCGCCGTCGAGCTTGCACTCGACCTTCTGCACGCCGGCGCCGGCATCAGCCGCCGCGAAGTTCCACGTGTACGTGGTGCCGAGGCCGAAGGTGTCGCCGTCGGGGCCGCCGCTGAATTGGAGCGTCGGCTTGAGGTTGTCGACCGTGACCGAGCTCGTCGTCTCGGCGGTGTGGCCGGCGACGTCGATGGCGATCGCGGTCAGCTTCGCGGGGCCCTCCGCGAGCTTCGTCGAGTCGACCTCGACCGAGTACGGCGCGGTGAAGTCCGCACCGGCGGCGACGTCGTTGACGAGGAACTGGACGCGGTTGATCGCGTTGTTGTCCCACGCGTCGGCGGTCAGGGTGAACGTGCCGCCGGCGTTGCCGGTCGGGCCGGTGATGCCGACCGTCGGAGGAGCGACGTCGGTGAACGAGGCGGACACGCTGCGGTCGCCCGACAGCTCGAACGAGCAGGTCGTGTTGGTGCCGGAGCAATGACCGCCCCAGCCCGCGAACTGCCAGCCGAGCTGCGGCTGGGCGGTGAGGGTCACGTCGTGGTAGACGGCGGTGCACATGAGGCGGTCGTTGGCGCCGCAGTTGCCGTTGCCGACGCCGACGTACTCGGACTCGGTACCGGGCTGGTCCTCGAGCGAGCACACGGCGCCGCAGTCGATGCCGGAGCCGTTGACGCCGCCGACGACGGTGCCGCCGGCGGAGGTGGCCACGTCGAGCGAGACGGGCGGGTTGTCGAACTCCGCCAGCGCGGGCGCGGCGGATACGGCGGCGGACACGCAACACGTGCACAGCGCCAGGAGCAGTCGGGCTTTCATCGGGGAGGGTCTCCGGGTCAGTCAGGGATCTGGGAAGACGCGAAGGTACGGGCGCCTGCCCGTCACGGAAACGGCCGCCCGGACGATTCCGCCTCGTCCTTTCGGACGAGGCGGTTAACCGAACCGCGCTACTTGATGGATCGCTTGGGGAACTTGCCGGCGCGCAGCGTGTAGCGGAAGCGCTTGCTGCCCGCGGGAGTGGAGATCGTGATCGTGATCACCGTCTTCGCGGCGAGCTTGCGCTTCTTGAAGCGCTTGGCGAGCTTGATCTTCGCCCCGCGCGTGGTGAGCTTGAGCTTCTTGAAGGCGCACCCCTTGCCCTTGCAGGTGACGGTGACCTTCGCGCCCTTCGGAACGTGGCCGAGCGTCAGCGTCACCACCTGGGTGCGCTTGCCGAACAGCTTCCAGAACGTGCTGACCGTCGCGAGCTTGACCGGCGAGCTGATGGTGCCGCCGCCGGTGCCGCCCGTGCCGCCCCCGCCACCACCGCCGCTGCCGACCGGCTTGTCGGCCACGGTGAAGCGTCGAACCGCCGTCGTCCTGTTCCCTGCCGCGTCGGTCACGCGCAGGGTGAACGTATGGATGCCGAGGCTCAGCCCGCTGAGGCTGTGACCCGTCGCGCTCGTGCACGGACCGATGGCGCCGCCGTCGAGCTGACACGTGCGGGTCACCGCCGTCAGGTCCGAGGTCGTGAACGTGTACGCCGTCGAGCGCGCGTAGACGACGGTGCCCTCGCCGGGGCCGCCGGTGATGCTCACGACCGGCGCGTGCGAGTCGTAGGTGAATGAGCGCTGCTCGTCGGTCGTGTTGCCGGCCGCGTCGCTGGCGCGCACGGTCACCGTGTGGCCGCCGTCGGACGGAGCCAGCGAGGTGCAGCCCCCGAACGCGCCACTGTCGATCTTGCAGCTGAACGTGACACCGCTGAAGCCATCGCTGCCCGAAGCCGACGGCGTGAACGGCGCGCCGATCACCGCACCGTTCGCCGGCGCCGTGACGGTCAGATTCGGCGCGCCGCGATCGAGTGTGAAGGTCTTCGTCACGGTCGCGGCGTTGCCGACGTCGTCGGTGACCGCGAACTCGATCGTGTACTGACCGTCGGTGTCGATGCCCTGCGGCGAATACGGCGACGTGCAGCTCGATGTACTGCCGACCTCGCTGCCGCCGAACTTCGTGCGGCAGATGACGCTGACGGCGTCGCCGGGCGGCGTGAAGGCGATGTTGGGCGCCGTCTGCGTGAACGCGGGCGGCGTGGTGACGCCCGTCACCCCGGTCGACTTGTCGACGCTGAAGGTCGCCGACGGCGCGCTCGCCAGGTCGCTCGACACGCGGCCCGAGCTGTCCTGGGAGATCACCTTCAGGACGTGGCCGGTGCTGCCGTCGGCGTACGGGCTCAGGTCCGGCTGGTACTGGAACGGCGCGCTCGTGTCGGTCGCTCGCAGGACGCCATCGACATAGAAGTCGACCTTGCTGACCGTGCCCGAGTTGTCGCTCGCGGTCGCGTTGAAGACCGTGCTCGGACCCGCCTTCGGCGGCGGGCTCGAGAGGCCGACGGACGGGTTCGCGTCGTCGGTCCAGCTGACCGAGACGCTCTGCGCCCCCTCCATCGTGATGCCGCAAGTGCTCCCCGCGGCGGAGTCACAGCCGCTCCAGTGCGGGCCGTAGCCGGTGCCACCGCCCGAGGCGGTCAGCGTGACGTCGACCGGAGTCCCCAGCTCGCACTCGTCCCTGCCGGGGAGGTCGGTGCAGAAGTCGTCGTACTCGTAGTCCTGCGCGCAGTCGCTCGGGCAGCTGATGCCCGCGGGGTCGCTGGTGATCGTGCCGCGCGTCGTCGACACGGTGAGGTTGTTGTGATGCTCGACCGTGTAGGTCGGGCAGTCGCTCGGGTCCTGGGTCGTGCACGCGTAGGCGGGAGCCGCTCCCGCGGCCCCGGCGAATGCGAACGCGACGAGCACGGCGAGGCCGGCGAGGGTTGCGGTGCGGGTCATGAGCGCCTCCTGGCTTCCATCTGGACAAGGCGCCGTGTCCGTCCCTGCGGTCCCTGCGCCCGTGAGCGCGAACTTACGACCGCCCGCGCTGCGCGGTCAACGGCCGCGCGCACGCCCCGCAGGGGCGCGCGAGCCCGCTGTCAGCGGCCGGACACGGCGCCGTAGCGCGCCATCGCACGCTGCCGCTCGGCCGCGTGGTCGACCACCGGGTTCGGGTAGTCGCGCCCGATCACGCAGCCCGCGGCCTCCTGCTCGCCGGCGCTCATCGCCCACGGCTCGGCGAGCTTGTCGAGCGGCACGTCGCGCAGCTCGGGCAGCCAGCGGCGAACGTACTCGCCGTCCGGGTCGTGGCGGCGCTGCTGCGTCATCGGGTTGTACATGCGCCTGAAGTAGGGCGCGGGGTCGACGCCGACCGACGCGATCCACTGCCAGTTGCCGTTGTTGGAGGCCTCGTCCCCGCACAGCAGGTGGCGCATGAAGTGCGCCTCGCCGTGCCGCCAGTCGAGGTGCAGGTCCTTGGTCAGGAACGCGCCCGTGATCAGGCGGCCGCGGTTGTGCATCCAGCCCGTGTGGAGGAGCTGGCGCATCGCGGCATCGACGACCGGGTAGCCGGTGCGGCCCTCGCGCCAGGCGTCGAGCAGATCCTCGTCGTCGTCCCACTCGAGCCGGTCGTACTCGGGCTTGTGGCAGTGGCGGGTGTTGGCCGGATTGTGGAGCAGCACGTGGGCGTAGAAGTCGCGCCACGCGAGCTGGCGGGCGAACGCCTCGCCGCCGCGCTCGAGCGCGCGTGCCTCGAGCTCGAGCGGCGAGATACAGCCGAAGTGCAGGTAGGGCGAGAGCTCCGATGTGCCGCCCGCCAAGCGGTCGTGGCGCTCCTCGTAGCGGCCGAGGCCGTCCGCGAACCAGCGGTTCGCCCGCTCGCGCGCGGCGCGCTCCCCGGGCGGGAACGGGTCGACCGCCTCCGGCTGTGGGGAGGCCCGGAGGCGGCCGACGTTGATGCCGCTCGGGAAGGCCAGGGCGCGCGGCGCGCCATGCACCTCACGGCGCGGTAGCTGCTGCCACGCGCGCCAGAACGGGGTGAAGACCGAGTACGGCTTGACCGCGCCGAGGTCGTCGGCGATGAAGTGGCCGGGCTGCGGGCGCGCCTCGAGCACCTCGGCGACCCGGCCGTCGCGCGCGCGGGCGAAGGGGGAGACGTCGGAGGCGAAGTACACGGCCTCGGCGCCGCACTCGCGCGCCAGCTTGGGCAGCTCCTCCTCCGGCAGACCCTCGCGAATGACGAGGTCGGCGCCGCGCTCGCGCAGCGCCTCGCGCAGCTCGGCGAGGCAACCGTGCAGGAACCACGCGCGGTTGGCGGACGGGAAACGCCCGCCCAGCAGCCGCTGGTCGAGCACGAACACCGGCACGACGCGGTCGCACTCGCGGTGCGCGGCGGTCAGCGCCGGATGGTCGTGGACGCGGAGATCGCGCCGGAACCAGACGAGAGCCGTAGTACTCACAGCATGGGTACGCACGACCGACGGACGTAGACTCAAACCCGTGGCGCTCGTGCGCGATTTCCCGCTCTTCCCCCTGGGCCTGGTCGCCCTCCCGACCGAGCTGATCCCGCTCCACATCTTCGAGGAGCGCTACAAGACGATGGTCGCGCGCGTGCTCGAGGAGGAGGGCGAGTTCGGGATCGTCTGGGTCGCCGACGACGGGCTGCGCGAGATCGGCTGCGCGTGCGTCATCGCCGAGGTGCTCGAGCGGCTGCCCGACGGGCGGCTCAACCTCGTCGCGCGCGGCACGCGCCCGTTCCGGATCGAGGCGCGCCAGGACGAGCTCGCCTACCCGGCCGGCACGGTCGAGTTCCTGGAGGACGAGCCCGAGCCGCACGACGCCGATGCCGCCGACACCGCGCACGCCGCCTACGCCGAGCTCGTCGAGCAGGCGACCGACCACACGCCCGACCAGGAGGAGATCGGGCGCATGACCGCCTACGAGATGGCGGCGACCGTCGACTTCGGCCTCGACGCCAAGCAGGGCCTGCTCGATCTGCGCTCCGAGGCGGCCCGCCTCGCGCTGGCGGCCAAGCTGTTCCGGGCCGCGCTCAAGCGCCTGGACTTCGTCGAGCGCGCGCAGGCCCGCGCACGCTCGAACGGGCGCGTGCGCTTCCCCGCCTGAAGATCCGGGTATCGGCCGTCCCGATGGGCCGGTGGCACGGACGCGTGTGGCTCCCGGCGGCGCTCGCCGCCGCGATGCTCGCGGCCGCGCCCGCCAGCGGCGACCCGGACGTCAGCCTCACCGGGCCCGGCGGCCGGTCGCTCCACGGTTCGTGGGAGCGCTGGGCGCGCGCCTCGCTGATGCCGACCGTGACAGGGCGCGTCACCGTGCGCCTCAGCGGCTGCCCCGCGCTCCCGCGCGCGGCCGGCTGCGTGTACCGCACGCGACCGCGCACGATCTACCTGCGCCGCGGGCTGCGCCGCCCGCGCTCGGTGCTGCTGCACGAGCTCGGCCACCTGTTCGACCTGCGCGTGATGAACAACGGCGACCGCAGCCGCTTCCGCAAGGTCCTCGGCGCGAAGAAGCGCCGCTGGTGGGCGGGGAAGATCCCGTTCGCCGAGCAGTTCGCCGAGGGCTACTCGTTCTGCGCGCGCTACAGCCGGATCGTCTCGATCGTGCGCTACTCGAACTACCGCTACCGCCCGAGTCGCCGGCAGCACGCGAAGATCTGCGCGCTGATCGTCAAGGCCGCCGGCGACGGCAAGAAGCCGGCCCCGCCGCCGCAGGCGCCGCCGGTCACGCGCGCTGACCCGGTGCCGCCCCCGCAGCCGCCGCCGAGCACGGTGCCCGGCTCGAGCGGGCAGCCGCAGCCGACGCCCACCCCCACGCCTCGGCCGATCCCGACCCCGCCGCCGATCCCGACGATCTTCCCGCTGCCCTGAGGGCGCCTAGTCGCGGCTGATCTTGCAGACGCGCCGAGCCACGTCGGCGGTGAACGCCTCGACATGGCTGAACGTCTTCGGCAGCCCGCGCGACGTGTCGGCGAACGCGACCGTGCCGGCCTCCAGGCGCACCTTGTAGGCGAGGATCGAGCCCTTCTCCTTCGGCAGCTCGAGCCCGAGCGCGGCCTGCTTCTGGAGGTCGCGCGCGAGCTCGCGCGCGTCGAGCAGGCGCTTCGCGCCCATCGGGACCGGCTTGCGCTGGTTGCAGGTCACGGTGCCGTCGTCGGAGACGAGCAGCTTCAGGTTGGCGTTGGGGTCCTTGCCGCTGCGCGTCACCACGAACAGGTCGGCGGAAGGCGCGCCGCAACCGGCGAGCAGCCCCGCCGCGAGGATCCCGGCGAGCGCGCGCCTCATACGACCACCAGCTGCGCGCCCTCGACCTCGCGCAGGAAGCGCGGGGTGGACATCACGCCGTCGAGCCGCGCCTCGACGGCCTCCGTTCTCGCGCCAGTCAGCTCGACCGCGGCGGCGCACGCCCACAGCCGGCAGTCCTCGAGCTCGCGCGCCGTCTCGCGCAGCTCGTGCAGCGAGCGGGAGAAGGTGTCGTCGCCGGGCGGCGCGTCGTCGAGCAGCGGACCGAGCGCGCCGAACGAGACGAGCCCGCGGGCCGGCCGCCCCTCGGCGGCGGCCGAGACGAGCAGCGACAGGCCGGTGTAGAGCCGCTCGGGCCGGCCCGATTCGAGGATCGCGGCGATCATCATCCGAGAGAGCGTATGCCGCAGCTGCTCGATGCCCGCGGGCTCCTCTGCCCGCTCCCCGCCCTCAAGGCCCGCCGCGCGCTGGCCGCGCTCGCCCCTGGCGAGACGCTGGTGGTGCTCGCGACCGACCCGGAGGCGCCGGTCGACGTGGGGGCTCTGGCGGCCGTTGGCGGGCACGGCTTCGCGGTGGAACAAGACGGCCGCGAGTGGCGTCTTTCCATTACGAAGACCGAGGCCTGAGGGCTGACCGCACCCGGGCGAAAGCCTCAGCCAAAGAGTGCGGTCAGCCGTACCCCAGGCCGCGAAAACGCTGGTACTTTATCGATACAGTCTTAATCGATCCAGAAAGGATCTCCGATGCTCATTCCCACCGCCTTCGGCGCCTTCGACATCACCGGCAAGCGCTCGCTCGCCCGCTCGGCGCTCCCCAACGCGCCGATCCGCAAGGAGCGCGGCCGCCGCAAGTAGCGGCGCCGATCCGAAAGGACCGCCGCCGCAAGTAGCCTCGCGGGTGTGGGAGACCGGGTGACGTTGCAGACCCTCGCCGACCGGCTCGGCATCTCCCGCACCACCGCGTCGAACGCGTTCAACCGCCCCGACCAGCTCAACCCGGCCCTGCGCGACCGCGTCCTCGCTCTCGCGCACGAGCTGGGCTACGCAGGGCCCGACCCCCGCGGCCGGGCCCTGCGCTCCGGGCGGGCCGGCGCGATCGGCGTGCTGCTCACCGAGCAGCTGTCCTACGCGTTCGCCGATCCCGCCGCCGTCGCCACCCTGCGCGGCCTGGCCGAGGAAGCCGAGCGTGTCGGCATCTCGCTCAGCCTGCTGCCGGCGCCGCTCACCGACGACGCCGCAGACCCCTCGGCCGTCAGCCGCGCGCTCGTCGACGGCTGCTTCGTCTACGCGCTGCCCGCGGACCACCCGAGCGTGCACGCCGCGCTCGATCGCCACCTGCCGCTGGTCGTAGCCGACACGCCGCACATCCCCGGCGTCCCGTTCGTCTCGATCGACGATCGGGCCGGCGCCCGCGCGGCGGCGCAGCACCTGCTCGACCTCGGCCACCGCCGCTTCGCGGTCGTCTCGTTGCGCATGCGCGACGACGGAGGGCGCGGGTTCGCCGACTCCGACCGGCGCTGCGATCCCGCCTACCGGGTGACCGCCGAGCGCCTCGCGGGCTACGAGGAGGCGCTCGCCGGCGCCGGCCTCTCGCTCGACGAGATGCCGATCTACGAGGTCCACCTCAACGCGCGGACGCTCGCGCGCGAGGCGGTGCCGGCGCTGCTCGAGCGCGGGCCGACCGCCGTGCTCGGCATGTCCGACGAGATCGCGCTCGGGGTGATCGATGGCGCGGTCGCCGCGGGGCTCGACCTGCCTCACGACCTCTCCGTGGTGGGCTTCGACGACGTCCCCGGCGCCACGCCGCGCCGGCTCACCACGGTCCGCCAGCCGCTCGTGGAGAAGGGCCGCACCGCGGGGCGCATGCTGCTCGAGGCGATCGAGGGCCGCACGCCCGCGGACATCGTGCTGCCGACCGAGCTGGTCGTCCGGGACTCGGCGACCAACCCTCGACCAGCCTGAAGGGGTCTGACCCCTTTACGCCATGACGACCGCGCCGCCACGCCGGGGGTCGCCGGCGCCGACCAGCTCGCCGGTGGCGGGGTCGCGGCGGACGGCCTGGGCGCCGCCGAAGAAGACGTTGAGATCGGGGAAGTGCGCCATGTCCCAGCCCTCGGTGTCGCCCTCCGCGCCGGGCTCGGCGTAGACGACCCCGTCCTCCCAGTGCACGCGCGGCGCCTCGACCGCGTCGCGCAGGTCGAGCCCGCGGTCGATGACCCCGAGGATCACCTGCAGGATCGCCGAGCGGATGCGGTTGGAGCCGGCGGAGCCGAGCGCGAGCAGCACCTCGCCGTCGCGCTTGACCACGGTGGGAGCCATCATCGACGGCAGCCGCTGCCCCGGCGGGTGGGTGAAGAAGCCGAGCGGCGAGAGGTCCTCCTCGCCCATCATGTTGTTGAGGTGGATGCCGGTGCCGGGCACGAACACGCCCGAGCCCTCGCCGTTCGTGCAGGTCACCGCGCACGCGCGCCCGTCGCCGTCGAGCACCGAGATGTGGGTGGTCGAGCCGAGCTGGGAGCCCATGAACTCGCCGAGGAAGCCAGGGCGGACGAGCCCTTCGAGGAACTCAGGCGTGCGCGCGCGCTGGGCCGCCTCCATCGCCGCGATGAGCTGCGCCTGGCTTGGCGGCCCGGGCTTCCGCTCGAGCAGCGCGAGCACGTAGGCGATCAGGATCCCGCCGGCCGACGGCGGCGGGTTGGTGAAGACCTCGTGGCCGCGGTAGGCGACCTGGATCGGCTCACGCGAGGTCGCCTCGTAGGCGGCGAGATCCTCGAGCGTGAGCGTGCCGCCGCCCGCGGTCACCCGCGCGACCGCCGCCTCGGCGATGTCGCCGCTGTAGAACGGCGCCGCGCCCTCCGCCGCGAGGCGCTCGAGCGTGGTGGCGAGGTCGGCGTTTCGCAGCACGTCGCCCTCGCGCGCCACCCGGTCGCCGACCCAGTATTTCTCGCGCGCTTCGTCGCTGGCCTCGAACAGCGGCGCGAGCAGGTGGAAGATGTAGGCCTGCTGCGCGTTGACCTCGACGCCGTCGCGCGCGAGCTGGGCGCCACGCGCGACGAGCTCGGCGAGCGGCATCGTCGCGTAGCGGCGGTGCGCCTCGCACATCCCGGCGGGCGTGCCATAGACGCCGCACGACGACGGCCCGACGTGGAAGACCTGCGCGACCGTGCCGAACAAGACCTCGGCGGCGACCAGCGGCGCGCGGCGCGCGAGGTCGGCCCCGAGCCCGGACGTGGAGACGAAGAAGTCGAGCAGCGCCGGCGCCTCGCCCGGTTCGGCCACGAGCATGAACCCGCCGGCGCCGAGCCCGGTCAGCTGCGGCTCGGCGACGAACGAGACGGCCATGGCCGCGAGCGCGGCATCGACCGCGTTGCCGCCGGCGCGCAGGATCTGCGCACCGGCGTCAGCGGTCAGCGGATGGCCCGCGGCAACGACGCCCTTCATGGCGCCGCAGCGCTGGCTAGAACCGAGGGATGAACTCAGGGACGTCGACGTCGATCCGCGACGACCGCTCGCGGTTGCGGGTCACGCGCGGCTCGCCCCGCGGCTCGGAGAACCCGGACAGGCCACGGTTCTCCTCCTCGCGACGCGGCGGCCGGCGATCGCCGTAGCCGGTCGCGACGACCGTGATCCAGACCTCGTCGTCGAGCTTGTCGTCGAGCATCGCCCCGAAGATGATGTTCGCCTCGGGGTGGGCCGCCTCCTGGACGGCCTTCGCGGCCTCGTTGACCTCCCACAGCGAGAGGTCGCGGCCGCCGGTGATCGACAGCAGGATCGAGCGCGCGCCCTCGACCGACGTCTCCAGCAGCGGCGAGGCGACGGCCTGATTCGCGGCGTCGACCGCCCGCGACTCGCCGGTGCCCATGCCGATGCCGAGCAGCGCGTTGCCGGCGTCGGCCATGATCGTCCGCACGTCGGCGAAGTCGAGGTTGATCAGGCCCGGGAGCGTGATCAGGTCCGAGATGCCCTGGACGCCCTGGCGCAGCACGTCGTCGGCGACCCGGAAGGCCTCGACCATCGAGGTGTTCTTCTCCAGCACCGAGAGCAGGCGGTTGTTCGGCACCACGATGAGGGTGTCGACCTCCTCGCGCAGCGCCTCGATGCCCTTCTCGGCCGCGGCCAGGCGGCGCGAGCCCTCGAAGCCGAACGGCTTGGTGACGACGCCGACGGTCAGCGCCCCGAGCTCACGCGCGATCCGCGCGACCACAGGAGCGGCGCCCGTGCCGGTGCCCCCGCCCTCGCCGGCGGTGATGAAGACCATGTCCGAGCCCTTGAGCAGCGCCTTCGTCCGGTCATAGTCCTCCATCGCGGCCGTGCGGCCGAGATCGGGATCGGAGCCGGAGCCCAGCCCGCGGGTCGAGTCGCGGCCGATCTGGACGGTCACGTGCGCGTCCGCGGTCTGCAGCGACTGCGCGTCGGTGTTGACGGCGATGAACTCGACGCCCGAGACCTCGGCCTCGATCATGCGGTTGACGGCATTGACGCCGGCACCGCCGACGCCGACGACCCGCAGCTGCGGCTTGCCGACCGGGCCCGAGCCGTCCCAGCTCGAATACTGGTGCTCGATGGCCGCCGGCTCGTGGCTCGGCGGGGCCATCAGGTTCTCCGGCAGGTCCGAGGAGAAGGCGTGGCGCAGCCGCTCCTGGGGCGACGGGATCTTCGGCGCGTGCGCGCTCGGCTCGGCGGCCGGGCGGGCCGGGGGCTCCGGCCCGTCCTCGAGGCCTTCCGTCTCCGTCTTGCGGAACAGGGCGGCGAGGGGACCCTCGCGCATGCTCGCCCGCTTGCTACCTGCCATTCGAGAGCACCTCCTTCGCCAGCTGGCGATAGCTGTCGGCGGCCGTGCCCGACGGGTCGTACTTCAGCACCGACATGCCCTTCACCGGCGCCTCCGCGAATCGGATGGTCTTACGGATCCGCGCGCCGAACACGCGGTCCCCGAAGTTCTCCTCGAGGATCGAGATCGCCTCCTTGGCGTGGAGGGTCCGCGAGTCCACCATCGTCGGCAGGATGCCGGCGATGTCCACGTCTGGGTTCAGGTTCTCGCGGATCATCGAGAGCGTGTTCTGGAGCTGGATGAGCCCCCGCATCGACAGATACTCGCACTGCACGGGGACGATCACCTTGTCGGCCGCGGTCAGCGCGTTGATCGTCAATAGTCCCAGGGAGGGCGGCGTATCGATGCAGATGAAGTCGTAGTCCTCGCTGACGGCGCGCAGGGCCTTGTCCAGCGAGCGCTCTCGGCCGATCTTCGTCGACATCGCGATCTCCGCCCCGGCGAGGTCGATCGACGCGCACGCGACGTCGATCTCGCGCTTGCGAATGACCTCGCGGATGGAGAGGTCGTGGACGAGCACGTCGTACATCGACTTCTCGAGCCCGTCCGGGTCGATGCCCTGCGACATCGTGAGGTTGCCCTGTGGGTCCATGTCGACGCACAGGACGCGATGGCCCTCCTCCGCGAAGGCCGCCGCAAGATTCAGCGTGGTGGTCGTCTTCGCGACGCCGCCCTTCTGGTTGGCGAACGCGATGACCCTGGCCTTGCTGCCGGTCACGTGGTGCTCCGATCGAGGTCGGGAAATCCCATCGAGGACGGCTATTCGCGTGCCGCGGGCTTTGTCCTCCTAGCGCACGGAGAGGCGGAACTCGCGCTGCAGCCCGTCGGCGCCGGCGTCGGTCACGTGAACGGCCCGGCCGCGGTCGGCGCGGCGGAGCCAGCCGAGCTCCAGCAGGCGGTCCGCGAGCGCGCGGCCGAGCGGGCCGGAGAGGTGGTGCGCCTGCTCGGTCCAGTCGACGCAATAGCGCAGCGGGCGGTCTACGTCGGCCTCGATCCCGAGCCGCTCCAGCCGCGTCGCGCCTGCGGGTGAGAGCCGGTAGTCGACGTCGCGCCCGGGCGCCGACAGCCGGTCCGCCCCGTCGAAGTGGTGCAGCCCGTCGCCGCCGGTGACCGCGCCTTCGGCGATCAGCGCCTGCATGATCGAGACCCCGAGCCGGCCGGCGAGATGGTCGTAACACGTACGCGCGGTCCTGATCGCGTGCGCGCGCGTACCTTCGCGGAGCGAACGCACGGGCGCGGCGGGGGCGACGCGGGCGAGCGCCTCGATCAGCTCCGCGACCTGCGGGCCGGCGAGCCGGTAGTAGCGATGCCTCCCCTGGGGGACGACGGCGAGCAGCCCCGCGTCGACGAGCCGCCCGAGGTGCTGGCTGGCGGTCGACGCCGCGACACCCGCCTCCGACGCGAGCACGCCCGCCGGCAGCGCGCGGCCGTCGCCGAGCGCGAGCAGCATCCGCGCGCGCGCCCGCTCGCCGAGAACGGAGCCGAGGGCGGCGAGATCCGCGTCACCGTTCACGACTCCAGGCTAGGCCCGCAAAGCTTCGGCCGCGGCCGAAGCGTCGGCGAACGGCGGGCATTGAGGGGGAGGGCGCCAATGCCCGGATTCAAAGTTGTCAAGTTTGGGGCGCTATACGCCCCAAAGTCAGCAACTTTGGCCGCCGCCGCGGTCGAACCCGCCTCCTCAATGCCCGCCGTTGACGTTCGCCGCGCCGGCCGCCGGAGCGGTGGCGACCTCCGCTCCAAGCGGGAGGGCAGCCGACCGGGCACACCGGCCCGCGGTGACTTGCAGCGCCTGAGCCGCCCGCCTATGCTCGCGCCAGAGTGAGCACCCTCGACCACCTCGAAGCCGAGCTCGAGACCGCCCAGGTCTCCGCGCCCGCGCCCGCCGCTCCCGAGCAGCAGCCGGCCGAGAAGCTGGCGTCGAGCGTAGGCAACCAGGCGTTCGGCCAGGTCATCTCGCGCATGGACTCCGGCGAGGGCATCATGGCCAGCGGCGTGGCGCACCCCGCGGTGGAGTCGACCATCGCCGCCGCCCGCGGCGGAGGCAGCGCGCTCGACGGTGCGCTGGCCGCCCAGTTCGGCAGCGCGCTCGGCCGCTCCGTCGCCGACGTCCGCGTGCACACGGACTCGACGGCCGCGGCGCTCACCAACGCGGTCTCGGCGCGCGCGTTCGCGACCGGCAACGACATCTTCTTCGCCCCGGGCGAGTACCAGCCGGGGTCCGCTGCCGGCCGTGAGCTGATCGCCCACGAGGTCGCGCACACCGATCAGCAGCGCGGCGCGCCGATGAGCGGCCCGCTCGTCGTCTCGAACCCGGGCGAGGCACTCGAGGTTCAAGCCGATGACACCGCGCGCCAGCTCCTCACCTGACGCACCGCCCGTCGTCGGCTTCGCCTTCCTCGACGCCCGCATCCGGGCCCATGTCGAGCAGGCAGCGTCCGGCGATCCCAACCCGGGCGACCCGCTCCGCGGCCTCTACATCTCCGACGAGCAGGCGCTGGCGCTCGCCGCCGACGGCGGGGCGGAGAACGCCGACGCGCGCCTTGCCGACGCCGCCGCGCGGCTCGAGCTCGACGCGCTCGACACCGCCGTGCTCGGCCTCGCCGCCGCGCCCGAGCTCGACCCACGCTACGGCCGCCTGTTCGCCTACCTGCACGACGACGTCACGCGCCGGCTCGCCAGCCCGCGGCTCGTCGCCAACCTGCTCGCCGGCGACGGCGTCTCGCACAGCGACATCCTCGCCTGCTTCCGCAGCGACGCCCCGCTGAGGCGCCGCGGCGCGATCCGCTTCATCGAGGGCGACGGCACCGTCCCGCTCGGCGACCGCCCCGCCAAGCTCGCCGACCCGCTCGCCGCGTTCCTGCTCGGGCTCGACGCGCCGCTCGACCCGCCGAGCGGCGGCCGCCTGCGCCGCCAGCCGATCCCGACGACCCACCCCGGGCGCGAGGAGACGGTCGAGGAGCTGCGCAGCCTGCTCGGCACGGACTCGCGGCTGCCGCTGGTCGTCGCGGGGGCCGACGCCGACGCCATGGTCGCGCTCGCCGCGGGCCGGCCGCTGCTCCTGTGCGACGTGCGCGAGCTCTCCAAGCCCGATGTCATGGCCGACGCGGCCCTGTGCTGCGCGCTCGAGGGGCGCCAGCTGTGCGGCTCCGGGCTCGAACGGCTCGAGCCGGCCGAGCGCGCGCAGCTGCTGAAGCTGATCGACGAGCACCACGAGCGGCTGATCCTGCTCGCCCCTACGCGCGCCGCCGCGCCCACGCTCGGCGACCGCACCGTGCTGCTCGTCGAGGTGCCGATGCCGCACCTGGGCGAGCGCGAGCAGGCGTGGTCGACGCTCACCGACGCCACCGACACGAGCGACGTCGCCGCCAAGTTCCGGCTCTCGCTCGCGCAGATCGCCGAGGCCGCCGAGGTCGCGACCATCACCGCGCACACCCGCGGCGCCACCACGCCCGAGCCCGCCGACCTCGACCTCGGCGCGCGCCACGCCTCCTCGTCACGGCTGGGCGAGCTCGCCTCCCAGCTCACGCCCCGCTACAAGTGGACGGACCTCGTGCTGCCCGATCGCCAGCGCGAGACGCTCGCCTCGATCTCGGCGTACCTGCGCCACCGCGATCACGTGCTGACCGAGTGGGGCTACGAGAAGACCGTCGCGCGCACGCAGGGCCTGAAGGTCCTGTTCGCCGGCGAATCCGGCACCGGCAAGACGATGGCCGCCGAGGTGCTCGGCGGCGAGCTCGGCCTCGAGCTGTTCCGCGTCGACCTCGCCACGATCGTCTCCAAGTACATCGGGGAGACCGAGAAGAACCTCGACCGCATCTTCGAGGCGGCCACCGGCTCCAACGCGATCCTGTTCTTCGACGAGGCCGACGCGCTGTTCGGCAAGCGCTCGGACGTCTCCGACGCGCACGACCGCTACGCCAACATCGAGGTCGCCTACCTGCTGCAGAAGATGGAGGGCTATCCCGGCGCGGTCATCCTCGCCACCAACTTCCGCCAGAACATCGACGACGCGTTCGTGCGCCGGCTCGACTTCGTGATCGACTTCCCGTTCCCGGAGCCCGACGACCGCAAGCTGATCTGGCGGCTGCTGCTGCCCGAGGAGGCGCCGCTCTCCGACGACGTCGACCTCGAGTTCCTCTCGGTCCAGTTCAAGCTGTCGGGCGGCGCGATCCGCAACTGCTCGATGTCCGCCGCCTTCCAGGCCGCCGACGAGGGCACCTCGATCACGATGCGCCACCTCGTGCGCGCGGTCGCGCAGGAGTTCGGCAAGCAGGGCCGCCTGACGCTCCAGACCGACTTCGAGCAGTTCCACCAGGTCATCGGGCCGGGCCGCTAGGAGACCAGCAGCCCGAGCTCGGCCAGCTTCGCCAGCGCGGCCTCGAGCGACTCCTCCGTCAGCTCGCCGGGGAACTCCTCGCGGATCGCCGCGCGATCGCGCGTGCCGTCGAGCAGCCCGAGCAGCGCTGCCGTCGGCTCGTCGTTGATGCGCACGACGTGGTTTTCGAGCGTGGTCACGATCGCGCCCGGGCGTGCCTGCGAGCGAGCCAGCGCGCTCGCGACCGGGCGCTCGCCGGCGACCCGCGCGGCCGGCGAGGGCACGACGTGGAACGAGACGTTTCCCTTGTCGAAGGCGCCGACCAAAGCCTCGGCGAGCTCCCCGGCATCCGCGTCGCGCCGCTCGCGCAGCGTCTCGAACGGGACGGGCGCCTCGCCGTCCTCGGCCACCAGCATCCGCTGCACCGCGGCGCGGTCGACCTCGCGCGCCGGCCGCTGCCCGTCGCGGCACAGCAGCGAGTGGCGGAAGCGCCGCAGCACCAGCAGGTCGAAGTACTGCTCGCGCGCGATCCGGTCCTCGCCCGCCGCGTCGTCGACGAACGCGTCGACGCCCTCGGTCCACGGCGGCCGCCGGCTCGAGGCGGGCATCGCGTCGCCGACGTAGGCCAGCCCGTGGCGGCCGGCCGCGGCCGCGAAGTCGGCGAACCACACCGGCTCGTAGGCGTCGCCGAGGAGGTCGTGGACGAGCATCGACTCCGGCGCGGTGGCGAGCGCGTGGACGTCGTCGCCGACCACGCCGCCGTAGAACGACGGGCCGTCGGACTGCTGGATGCGATCGAGCAGGGCGAACAGCCCGCGTGCCCGCTCCGCCCGCTCGCGCGGATCGTCGAGCCCGCGCGCGTGAAACTCGCCCGCCTCGCGCAGCATCCGGCGCAGGTGCCCGCCGGGGTGGGTGTTGTAGGAGACGTAGGCGATCCCGTCGGCGGCGAGGTGCGAGCGGCACGCGGCGAGCGCCGCCTCGCGCACGGGCTCCGCCGACCACGCGTACAGCCCGTGCACGATCACGTAGTCGAATTCGCCGAGCTCGCCGGCGGTCAGCGCGAGGACGTCGCCCACCTCGAAGCGCAGGTTGTCGAGCCCGGCCGCGGCCGCGGTCTCGCGCCCCTCCGCGACCGCGCTGGCCGCCAGGTCGACGCCGACCGCGGTCGCCTCGGGGTTGGCGGCCGCGATACCGGCGAGGTTCGCGCCCGCGCCGCACCCGAGCTCCAGCACCCGCGCGCTGCGCGGATCGGGCGGAGTCAGCCCGTGCAGCGCGGCGACCGTCGCGAAGACGGAGGGCCGCGCCTGGGCGAACGGGAGGTTCGCGTAGGGCACCTCGTCATAGACCGTGCTCATGTGTTCGCAATCTTTTCCCACGCGGCTGTGCAGCGTGTTTAGGGTTGCCACCGAATGCCGGCAGTCGTGGACGTACCCCTCAACACCTGCCTGGCTGACCTGGACGAGGCGCTGCGGACCCTGCTGCGCCGAGAGCTCGAGCGCCACGGCTTCGAGGGCGTGGAGATCGCCTTCGACGCGCCGGCCACGGACTGGTCGGCCAAGCTGACGAACCCGACCGTCAACCTCTTCCTCTACGACCTGCGCGAGAACATCGCACAAGCCGACACCACGCCGCGCGACATCCGCGTCAACGGCAACACCTTCACCGCGCCGCCGCCGCTGCGCCTCGAGGTCACGTACTCGGTGACGGCGTGGACCAAGGCGGTGGAGGACGAGCACCGGCTGCTCTCGCAGGTGCTCGCGATCCTCTTCTCCCACGTCCAGATCCCGGCCGACCTGCTCGAGGGCAGGCTCGCCGCCGCCAGCCAGCTGCGCGCGATCGAGACCGAGGTGGGGCGCCCCAAGGAGGAGAAGGCCGACTTCTGGACTTCGATCGGCGGCCGCTACAAGGCGTCGATCGACTACGCGATCAAGCTCGAGGTCGAGTCCGGCCTGAGCTTCTCGCGCGGCCCCGACGTGCGGACGCAGACGGTGCGGATGAACCTCTCCGACGCGCCACGGCGCATGATGGAGGAGCTCCAGCGCTTCGGCGGCGTCGTGCACGACGCGGACGGCAACCCGGTCGCCGACGCGTGGGTCGTACTGCCCGATCTCGGGCGCTTCACCAGCAGCAACCGCGAAGGGCAATTCGTCTTCGACGGAGTGCGCCCCGGCGATCACCGCGTGACCGCGCGGAACGTCGCGGGCCAGGAGGCGAGCGGCGTGGCCAAGGTGCCGGGCGGCGGCGTCGATCTCGAACTGGGCGCGGGCAAGAAGAAGCCCGCCGCAAAACGGGGATGACCAGACGGGCACGCGAATCTGCCCAATTGGTTGCCCTCGCTCCCCTATCGCGCGGTGCCGGTGATGGGGGATCGTCGGAGCGTGGAAAGCGATGAGGCGCCGCGTGTGCTCTTGGGAAATCTCGCTCCGATCATGGTCATCGGCATGGCCCGTCTCCTCGCGGAGGAGGGCGCCGAAGTGATCGGCCAGGAGCGGCACCCGGCGAAGATCGTGAGCGCGGCCGGCGAGACACGGCCGGACATCGTGGTCCTCGATCTCACCACCGAAGGAGCTCGCGAGCTGGGCGGGCGTGTGCAGTCGGTCTCCCCGGAGACCCAGGTGATCCTGTGCGACAGCGGCGAGGGTGCGCTGGAGGTGCTCGATCCGGGCGCCACCTCCGCACGCCGAGTGGCGGTTGACGCATCCGAGGGTCTCCGCATGGAGTTGGCAACGGCAACCAATCGCAAGACACCGAGGTAAGGAGCTATATGCCCACGTACTTGACGCCAGGCGTCTACGTCGAGGAGATTCCCTCCGCGAACAAGCCCATCGAGGGCGTCAGTACCTCGGTCGCTGCGTTTGTGGGGCTCACCCCTGGCGGTCCTGTCAACACGCCGATGCGGATCTCGAACTGGACCCAGTTCTCGAAGATCTTCGGCGACCCGAGCAACCCCGACAACGGCCCCTTCATGGAGGGCGCCTACATGGCCCACGCCGTGTACGGGTTCTTCACCAACGGCGGCAGCAACTGCTGGATCGTGCGCGTCGGCGAGGACAGCGGCGCGGGTTCGCGTCCGCAGGCCGCGCTGCCGGCCGCCGCGGACGGCTCGGTCGAGACGTTCCGTGCCCAGGCGCTCGCCGCGGCCGATGGCCCCGTCGAGGTCGAGCTGACCGAGGAGCCGAAGGCCGGCGAGGGCGACCAGACCTACAAGCTCGTGGTCACCGCGGGCTCGGAGCGCGAGGAGTTCGAGGGCCTGAACCTCAAGAAGGGCCGCGCGAACATCGCCACGAAGGTCAACGCCTCCTCGAAGCTGATCCGCATCGAGGACACGAGCGGCGCGCTGCCGGAGGCCCAGAAGGTCCCCGCCACCGGCAAGTACGCGCTGTCCGCGCCGTCCCCGGACCCGTCGGACATCAAGCCCAGCCACTTCGAGGGCGACGAGGCCCGTCGCCTCGGCATGGGCGGCCTCGGCGCGATCGACGAGGTCACGATCGTGATCATGCCCGACCTCTGGGGGGTCGCGAACGACACGCAGGTCCGTGACCTGCAGGGCAAGATGATCGCCCACTGCGAGAACATGGGCGACCGGATGGCGATCCTGGATCCGCCGCCGGACCTGCTCCCGCAGGAGATCCTCGAGTGGCGGATGAACACCGCCGGCTACGACTCGAAGATGTCGGCGCTGTACTACCCGTGGATCGAGACGATGGACCCGCTCACGAGCCGGCCCATCAAGATCCCGCCGTCGGGCCACGTCGCCGGCCTCTGGTGCCGCGTCGACGAGAGCCGCGGCGTCCACAAGGCCCCGGCGAACGAGGTCGTCATGGGCGCCAACGGGCTCGCGTTCCAGGTCACGCACGCGGAGCAGGGCGGCCTCAACAAGGTCGGCATCAACTGCATCCGCGCGTTCCCCGGCCGCGGCATCCGCGTGTGGGGCGCCCGCACGCTCTCGAGCGACCCGGAGTGGCGCTACATCAACGTGCGCCGGCTGTTCAACTACATCTCCGAGTCGATCATGGAAGGCACGCAGTGGAGCGTGTTCGAGCCCAACGACCAGTTCCTGTGGCTGCAGCTGCGCAACGCGGCGACCAGCTTCTTGACCAGGACCTGGCGGTCGGGCGCGCTGTTCGGCACGTCACCGCAAGAGGCCTTCTTCGTCAAGTGCGACGCCGAGACCAACCCGCCTGACGTGATCGAGGCCGGGCAGGTCGTCTGCGAGATCGGCATCGCCCCGGTCAAGCCGGCCGAATTCGTGATCTTCCGCCTGAGCCAGTTCTCGGGTGGCGGCGGCGCGGAAGTCGCCGAGTAAGCCCATCCCCCCACTTCGCTGACAGCAAGGAGCGCAACGAAATATGTCTGACCAGAAGACCGAGCCAGTCAAGTACTGGAAGATCCAGGCGGACGGGCTCGACTCGATCGGGATGTTCCACCAGAGCGGCACGCCGGGCATGTCCCTGCAGGCCCAGGAGTTCAAGGTGTGGGACGACCAGGGCAAGCCGAACCCGCTCCCCGTGGGCGTGCAGGCGAGCTTCACCGACGTGCAGCTCTCGCGCGGCATCGACACCGACGCGACGCTGTACAAGTGGATCTCGAAGATCGCTCAGAAGGGCGCGACGCCTGACACCGTCAAGGACGTCACGCTCATCGCGTGCGACGCGGAAGGCTCGCCGGTGCACACCTACGTGCTCAAGCAGGCGTTCCCCGTGAGCTACGGGGCGGGCGGCATGAACGCGTCAGGGACGGACGTCCTGACCGAGCAGCTCACCCTGAAGTACACGGACTTCACCATGGACGACCAGGGCGGTCTGCTCGGACCGGTCGACTAGTCGGCCGGCAGGCGGAGTCGGGCGCTGAGCAGAGATGCGAACCGAGATCCCGTTCACCCTTCCTCGCGGTCTCACCGACGAGGCGGGTGGCGTGCACACCGAGGGCACGATGCGCCTCGCGACCGCACGCGACGAGATCGAGCCGCTTCGGGACCCGGAGGTGCGCCGCAACGAGGCGTACCTCTCGGTCCTGCTGCTCGCGCGCACGGTGACGCGGATCGGCGAGCTCACGGAGATCACGCCGGAGGTGATCGAGGCGCTGTACGCAGCGGACTTCGACCACCTCCAGCGCCTCTACGAGCGAGTGAACACGGACGGCGAGTCGGTCGGGGTCGTGCATTGCCCCGAATGCGCCCACGAGTTCGAGGTCGATCTGACGGATGTCGAGGACGGTCGATTGGGGAAATGACCCGGCCGTCTTCGCCTGAATGCTTGGCGGAGACGGCCCGGCTCGCATTTCACTTCCACTGGCCGCTGGACACGATCCTGGATCTCGAGCACCGGGACCGTCGGCAGTTCCTCGCCGAGGCCGACGCGATGGCCGCTGTAGCCGTCGGCGACGACTGGGTCGACGAGGACACCGAATGGATCGTCGAGGACTGACTGAATGGCTGACGAGCGCACACCAGAAGGCGGCGCACCCCGCCCCCATCGCCCGCCGCTCCGGCTGGCGCGTCGGTCGGCGCCCCTCGGCGCGGCCGGACGGCTGGGCGGCGAGGTCGCGGCGGCCCGCACGCCGGGCCGCGTGGTCCGCTCGGCGACCCGGCTGACCGCGGGCCCGCCGCCGGCGCCGGCAGCACCTGAAGCTTCATCCGCGCGAGTGGCACGCGCGCCGGCGGCCCCGGCCGCCCCGTCCGCTCCTGCTGCCCCGCCCGCCCCGGCGGCGGCGATCCCGGCCGGCATGTCCGCCTGGCAGGCGGCCTGGATCCTCGAGGGCGACGCCGACAAGGCGGTCGAGATGTCGGCGCTCCCGGACGCGGACGTCGACCAGCGCGCGAAGCTGCAGCGCAGCCGCGGCGCGCGGATCCTCGAGGGGCCGGCGACCGGTCACGCCGAGCCGCTGCCGAAGCCCGAGTCGTCGGCTCCGGAAGCGCCGCCGGCGCCGCCCTCGGTGGCACGGGAGCCGGCGGACCCGAAGTTGATCCCGAACCTTCCCGTCGGTCCGATCCAGGTCAACGTGCCCGAGGTGCCGGACCCGAGCTCGCTCAGCATCCCGCCGATGCCGGGCCTCGGCACCGCGGCGAGCGAGCCCGCGCCCAAGCCGTCGGGTGGCTCGCGGATCGCCCGGGCCCCCGCCGGCTCCGCCCACGCGACGCCCGCGCCCGACGGCCCGAAGGCCCCACCGGCGCCCCCGTCGATCATGCGCAGTTCGGCGCCCACGCCCGCCCCGAAGCCGGCCCCCACCCCGCCGACCTCCTCGCCCTCGGCCTCCGGCGGCGGCTCCTCCTCCGGCCCCACCTCTTCCGGTGCCTCCGGCGGTTCGTCTTCCGGCGCGTCCGGCGGTTCTTCCTCGGGCTCCTCCGGCGGCGCCTCTTCGGGTCCGACCGGGGGTTCGTCTTCGAGCCCGTCCGCCGGCGCCTCGGGCGGTGCTTCCGGCTCGTCGGGCGGCTCGGCCCGCGGCATCTCCCGCTCTCCTTCCGGCTCCTCTTCGGGCGCGTCCGGCGGCACCTCGAGCTCGTCCGGCGGTTCGTCTTCGGGCTCGTCCGGCGGCGCCTCATTGGGCTCGTCGGGCGGCGCCTCATCGGGCTCGTCGGGCGGCGCCTCTTCGGGCTCGTCGGGCGGCGCCTCTTCGGGCTCGTCCGGCGGTTCCTCTTCGGGCTCGTCCGGCGGTTCCTCTTCGGGCTCGTCCGGCGGTTCCTCTTCGAGCCCGTCCGGCGGTTCGTCCGGCGCGTCCGGCGGTTCCTCGTCGGGCCCGACCGGGGGGTCCTCTTCGAGCTCGGCCGGCGGCGCGTCGGGCGGCTCGGCCCGCGGCATCTCCCGCTCTCCTTCCGGCTCCTCGAGCTCGCCCTCAGGTTCCTCCGGCGGCTCCTCGGGGTCTTCCTCCGCGGCCGGCAAGCCGGCCGGCCCCGTGAAGATGCAGATGCGGCAGAAGCAGCCGGCCCCGGCGCCCGCTCCCACGCCCGCCCGCCCGAAGCTGCAGCGCGCGGCTCGCACCGCGGCGACTCCCAAGCCCCAAGCCGCCCGCCAGGACGCGCCGCCGGATGTCGTCGTGCCCGCCAAGCAGGTCGGCGTCCTCCGCCGTGCGCTCGACGCGCTGACCGGCCGCCGCCCTGCCGCCGATCCCGTCGAGGACGACGCCCCGTCGGGCGCCCCCGCGCCGGCGCCCGCCGGCGCATCCGCCCCCGCCGCGCCTCCCGCTCGGAGCGTGCAGCGGACGCCGAGCGCACCCGCGCCCGCGCCGCCCACGGCAACCACCCCCGAGCCGGCGCCCAGCCCGCCCCAGCCGAAGCAGCGTCGCCTCGGCCGGCGCACGACCGGCACGCCGCCCGCGCCCGAGCCGTCGCCCGCGCGCACGCAAGGGCCGGCGTCGATCAACGTCGACCCTGAGAAGGCCACGCTGCCGCCGCGCCCGAGCGCGACCGGTCCGGCGCCCGAGCCCGCGCCTCCCTCGGTCGCCCGTACGCCGGCACCCGAAGCGCCGTCGTCGAAGAGCACGCCGACCCCGGCACGGCCGTCGATTGCCCGCAAGCCGGCCGAGCCGTCGACCCCGCCCGCGCCGTCGCCGGCGGCGGACACGACCGATCCGGCGCCGCGCACGCCCGCGCAGGAGCCGCCCGCCGCGCGCTCGATCGCACGCGAGCCGGACGGCCCGCCCTCCATCAGCGTCGACCCCGAGAAGGCGAAGGTGCCCGAGGCTCCGAGCCCGATCGCGCAGACCCCGCCGGCCCCGGCCCCCGCGGCGCCGTCCGCGCCCGTCCGGCCGTCGGTCGCGCGGCAACCGGCCGAGGAGCCGCCGGCCCCGAAGCGCCGGCGGCTGTCGCGGCGCAAGGCCGCCGCGCCCGAGGCGCCGAAGGCGGAGACGTCCGCGCCCGAGAGCGAGCCCACGGCGCCGAAGTCGCTCGCGGTCGATCCACCCGCCTCCATCCAGCGCACGCCGGGGCCGCAGGCCGCCGCCTCCGCGCCGCCGCCGATCGTCGTCGATCCCCCGGCGCCGCCCGCGCCCGTGGTGCACACGCCGCCGCCCGCCCCGGCCGCGCCGTCGATGTCGAGCCCGCCCGCGCCGAGCCCGCCCGCACCGCCGGCGCCGAGCGCCCCGGCCGCGCCCAGCGCGCCGGCGATCGCGCGCTCCCCCGCCGCGTCCACCCCGGCGCCCGCGCGGCCCACCCCTCCGCCCGCGCTGCCCGGCGCGCAGCCCGCCCGGCCGCGGATGTCCACGCGCGCGGCGACTCCCCCTCCGCGCCCGGCGGCGCCCGCGCCCCAGCCCCAGCCCCAGCCCCAGCCGCGGCGCTCCGCGCTCGCCCGCGCCGCCGCGAAGCTGCGCGGCTCGGAGCCCCACCCGAGCGCGCCTCCCCGCGTCGACGTCGAGCTGCCCGCGCCCGCCCCGCGCATCCCCGCGATCGCGCCCGTGCCGATGCGCCCGGCGCCCGCCGTCGCACGGCAGCCCGCCGCCACCGCCCCCGCCGCCGCGCGCCAGCCGGCCGCCACCGCCGCCAACGGCCGCACCCTCTCCCGCCGCCCGCGCACGGGAGCGCAGCCGGCGTCCAAGCCCGTCACGGCGCCCTCCCCCACCGCCGACCTCGCCGCCGCGGCCGCAGCCGCCGGCGCCGAGATCCAGACCGGCGGGGACTTCCTGGAGATCTCGTTCCCGCCCCCGGCCGGCGTCACCCAGCCGTCCACCTCCATGTCACCCACCGGCCCCGCCATCGCCCGCATGCCCACCGCCTCCGAGGCGACGGGCCTCTACCGCGAGAGCGCGGCGGCCCCCCGCCAGCTCGGCGGCGGCGCCACCCTCGCGCGCGCCGTGTCTGGCAGCAGTAGCAGTAGCTCGGGCGGCTCGTCCGGCGACGCGGTCGTCAGCGCCGTCCTCCGCGCCATGCGCGAGGAGAACGAGCATCTCGGCATCCTCGACGGAATCGACCCCCTCTACTGATCATGCCCATGGTTCCCGCCAGCCTCATCAGCGATCACAACTTCAAGCTCAGCGTGCCCGGGCTCGACATCGGGACGTTCAAGGTCTGCCACGGCCTCTCGATGGAATTCGAGGTCTTCGAGTGGGCCGAGGGCGGCAACAACGAGTTCATCCACCACCTGCCCGGGCGGCTCCGCTACCCCTACCTGCGCCTGGAGGCCGGCCTCACCCAGGACGACGCTGTGCAGAAGTGGTTCTGGGCGACCCGCGAGAAGGCCGACCTCAGGGAGATCACCGTCCAGCTCCTGAGCCAGGACAGCTCGAAGACCCGCTCGTGGACGTTCGCCGACGCCTTCCCGATCAAGTGGAGCGGGCCCACGATCGCCGCTGCCTCGGCCGCGATGTCCGAGGAAGTCATCGAGATCGCCCACTCCGGGCTGAAGATGGGCTGACGCCATGCCGATCCCGCAGAACTTCGAGCGCGCGCAGCTGGTCATCGACGGCGGCGACCCGATCCAGTGCGCGTTCAACCCGCAGGAGTACTCGATCACCAAGACGAACGTCTGGACGATCAAGCCCGTCACCGGCACCGACACGCCGAAGCCGGAGTTCGGCGGCGGCATGCCGTGGACGATCCGCGTGCAGCTCCTGCTCGACGCCTCGCTCCAGGGCACCGACGCGTCGATCAAGGACGACGCGATCAAGCTGCTGAAGATGATGGAGTCGGGCGGCGGGGGCGGCGGCGGCGCCGGCCCGCCCACCGTCACCTTCAAGTGGGGCTCGATCGAGAGCCCGAAGATGGTCGGCAGCTCGCTGACGATCCGCTTCGTGATGTTCCGCCCCAACGGCGAGCCCGCCCGCGCGCTCGTCGACCTCGAGCTGACCCAGTCCGAGCAGGCCACCGCCGGGCAGAACCCGACGACCCGCGCGATCGCCGGCCTCAAGATCCACACGGTCACCGACGGCGACTCGCTCCAGTCGGTCGCCTACCAGAACTACGGCGACGCCACGCGCTGGCGCAAGATCGCCGAGGCCAACGGCATCGACAACCCGTTCTCGCTCCGCCGCGGCTCCCAGCTCACGATTCCCACGATCGACACCTGATGCCGTCGTCGCAGCACAACACTCCCCTCTTCAAGATCGAGATCGACGGCCAGGAGCTCGACCCGGTCCAGATGAACTTCGTGCGCGACATCAAGATCACGGACTGGCTGCGGCTCCCCGACGTCTGCACCGTCGCGGTCGGCTATCCGCGCAAGAGCGAGGGGAACCCCTACCAGGACCTCGACGACACCAAGTTCCAGATCGGCAAGACGCTCGTGGTCAAGCTGGGCTCGGTCGAGGAGACCACCACGCAGCAGCTCTTCAAGGGCGAGATCGTCACGGTCGAGCCGGACTTCCAGGCCGGCGGGGTCGCGATGGTCGTGCGCGCGTATGACCGCTCGCACCGCATGATGCGCTCGCGCAAGCAGCGCACCTTTCTCAACCAGACGATCTCGGACATCGTCAAGAAGGTCGGCAACGACAGCGGCATCAGCATCAGCGCCGACAGCAGCGGAGGGCCGCTCGACTTCGTGCTCCAGCACAACGAGACCGACTGGGAGTTCGTCTGGCGGCTGGCGAAGCGCATCGGCTTCGAGCTCACCGTCGACGACACGCGGGGCGAGTTCAAGAAGCCCAGCCCCGGCGCCGCGGAGGTCGAGCTCAACTACCCCGACGACCTCCATACCTTCCGCCCCCGCATCACGGCCGTGCAGCAGGTGGAGAAGGTCAACGTGCGCGGCTTCGACTTCAAGGCGAAGCAGAAGGTCGAGAAGACCGCGAGCCGAGCCACGCAGGTCACCGAGGCCGGGATCAAGCGCAGCGACGTCGTGAAGGCCTTCCCCGGCGCCTCGCTCGAGATCGCCGGCCAGTCGTTCGCTGCCCAGAGCGAGGCGGTGGAGATGGCGCAGTCGATGCTCGACCAACTCGCCAACGCCTACCTCGCCGCGGAGGGCGCCTGCCAGGGCGACCCGCGCATCAAGGCCGGCGCCAAGCTCAAGATCACGGGCGTCGGCAGCAAGTTCTCCGGGACGTACCGCGTCGCCAAGGCCGTGCACGCGATCACGGGCGGAGGCGGCTACACGACGTCGTTCTCGAACTCGGTCGGCGAGCACACGATCCTCGGTCAGGCCGGCGGCGGCAACTCGGGCGGCAACTCGGTCGACTCGATCGTGATCGGCCTGGTGACCAACAACAGCGATCCCCAGAAGCAGGGGCGCGTCAAGGTCCAGTTCCCCTACCTGACCGAGCAGGAGAGCTTCTGGGCCCCGGTTCTGCTGCCGGCCGCCGGCAAGGAGCGCGGCCTCTCGATGCTCCCCGTTCCCGGCGAGCAGGTGGTCGTGGCGTTCGAGAACGGCGACTCGTCGTTCCCCTACGTGCTCGGCTCCGTGTTCAACGGAAAGGACACACCGGGCGAGGAGATGGCGGTCGAGGATGGCTCGTTCGCGATGAAGAGCGACCACAAGGCACTGATCGCAGCGCAAGAGGACATCAAGCTCCGCACCGAGAAGGGCAAGTGGATCATCGAGGTCAACGGCGGTGACGTCACCGAGACCGTCAAGTCGCCCGGCAACTACACGGGCACCTTCGACGGCAAGTACGACCTCACCACGACTGGGGCCATGACGATCGAGTCCAAGCAGGGCGTGACCATCAAGGCGCCGCAGATCAGCCTCGAGGCGCAGGGCTCGATGGCGATCAAGGGCGCGACGGTGTCGGTCGAGGCCCAGAGCCAGCTCGAGCTCAAGGGTGCGCAGGTCTCCGTCAACGGCTCCGCGATGGTCGCCATCTCGGGCGGCCTCATCAACATCGGATAGGTTCGGAATCAGCGATGACGGAACTCCTCGGCTCGGGTCTCTCCTTCCCCCTCACAGTCGATCGACGGGGCGGCATCGCCCTCGCCACCGGCGAGCAAGATGTCGACCAGGCGATCGAGATCATCCTCAGCACCGCCCCCGGCGAGCGGCCCATGCGGCCCGAGTTCGGCTGCGGCGTGCACGACTTCGTGTTCGACACCATCGACGCGGCCACCGTCGGCCGCCTCGAGACCGAAGTGCGCTCGGCGCTCGACCGCTGGGAGCCGCGCATCTCGGTCGAGGAGGTCGACTTCGACCTCTCGCGCATGGGTGACGGCCAGCTGCTGATCAACATCGGCTACCGGCTGCGCGCCACCAACAACAAGCGCAACCTCGTCTATCCCTTCTACGTGATCCCGGAGGAGGAAGAGGCGGAATGAGCCGGCTCCCCGACATCCAGCTCGACGACCGCCGCTTCCAGGACCTCGTGTCCGAGGCGCGCCTGCGCATCACGCGCTCGTGCCCGGAGTGGACCGAGCACAACGTCTCCGACCCCGGCATCACGCTGATCGAGCTGTTCGCGTGGATGACGGAGATGACGATCTACCGGCTCAACCGCGTGCCGGACAAGCTGCACGTCACGCTCCTCGAGCTGCTCGGCATCCAGCTGGACGGCCCGAGCTCGGCCGCCACCGACGTGCGCTTCCGGCTCGTCGAGCCGCCGGCCGAGCCGCTCGTGATCCCCGGCGGCGAGACCGAGGTGAGCACCCCGCGCACGGCGCGCGACGACGCCGTCGTCTTCCAGGTGCGCGAGGACTTCACGATCCCCGCGGCCAAGCCGGCCGCCTACGTGCTCCAGCGCGGCGGCCAGGTCAAGGACATCGGCGTCGCCGACGGCGAGGCGCGCCCCCAGGGCGCCGACCGCGTCGCGTTCGGCAACCCGCCGGCGGTCGGCGACGCGCTGTACCTCGGCTTCGACGAGCCGATCGCCAGGCTCGTGCTGCAGGTCGACGTCGACGCCTCCCCGGCGCGCGGCGCCGGCGTCAGCCCGGAGGATCCGCCGCTGCGCTGGGAGGTCTCCCAGGGCGACAACCAGTGGGACGAGGCGATCGTCCTCGAGGACCTCACCGGCGGCTTCAACTACGGCGCCGGCGCGGTCGAGCTCCAGTGCCCGGCGCGCTCCGCGATCCAGCCGCTCGGCGGCCACCGCATGCACTGGGTGCGCTGCCGGATCGACGACAAGACCCGCCACGGCGGCGCCGCCACGACCTACACCCAGGCGCCGGAGATCTACTCGATCACCGCCGCGCCGATCGGCGCGCTGCTGCCTTCCTCGCACGCCGCGCAGGAGGAGAACGAGATCCTCGGCGTGTCCGACGGCACCCCCGGCCAGACCTTCGCGCTCCGCTACTCCCCCGTGCTCAAGCCCTCGCAGGGCGAGACGCTCGAGGTCCAGGACCCGGAGTCCGGCGACTGGGCGGCGTGGGAGCTGCGGCCCGACTTCGTCGTCTCGACCACGTTCGACCGCCACTACGTCCTCAACCCGGTGCAGGGTGAGATCGAGCTCGGCCCCGCGATCCGCGAGACCGACGGCGGCTGGACCCAGTACGGCTCGGTGCCGCCCAAGGGCGCGGTCATGCGCTTCACCAAGTACCGCCACGGCGGCGGGCGCAACGGCAACGTCGCCGCCGGCGCGCTGACCGTGATGCGCTCCGGGCTCCCGGGCGTCGACACGGTGAGCAACCCCGGCCCGGCCAACGGCGGCGTCGACGCCGAGACGCTCGACCACGCGCGCCAGCGCGCGGCGATGGAGATCCGCTCGCGCTACCGCGCCGTCACCGCCGAGGACTTCGAGTTCCTGGCCGGCGAGGCGTCGCCGAAGGTCGCCCGCGCGGTCTGCGTCCCCCCGCAGGTCACCGGCGGCCCGGTCGCGCTGCACCTCGTGCCGCGGCTGATCCCGGCCGACCGCCAGCTCGCCTACGACGAGCTCGTGCCGGACGAGGACCTCCTGCAAGAGGTCTCGGAGTACCTCGACGAGCGGCGCCTGATCGGCACGACCGTCGAGCTGCTCCCGTGCGCCTACCGCGGCCTGTCGGTCGTCGTGAACCTCCAGGCCTCCCCGCTCGCCGACACCGCGCGCGTGGAAGAGGACGTCGCGCACGCGCTCTACACGTACATCAACCCGCTGGTGGGCGGCACCCCGACCGGACCGGGCCAGGGCTGGGCGTTCGGCCGCGCGCTGAACCAGGGCGAGCTGTACGGCGTGGTGCACGCGGTCGAGGGCGTCGAGTTCGTGAAGATCCTCCGCATCTACGAGACGAACCTGCAGACCGGGGAGCAGAGCTCCAAGCCCGCGGGGAGCCACATCGTGCTGGAGCCCGACGAGCTGCTGGCCTCGGCCCAGCACATCGTCAAGGCGACCCACCGGGAGACCTAGCTCGCGATGGCGGAGGGCACGGGCAACGGCTCGGGCGGCGACTACCAGACCTTCATGGGTGCCGGCTTCGGCACTCTCATGGTCCAGCTCTCGAGCGGGACGACGGAGACGCCGACGTCCGCCTCGAGCCGCGCGTACCTGCGCGACGGGCTGCCGTCGCTGTACGCCGACAGCGACTTCGGGATGCGCTTCGTGGGCGCGCTCGAGTCGGTGCTCGACCCGATCATCGCGGTGCTGGACGCGCTGCCGGAGCACTTCGACCCCGACTACGCGCCGCGCCACATCCTCAACCTGCTGAGCGCGTGGCTGGGCGTCGACCTCGACGAGTCGCAGCCGATCACGGTCCAGCGCGACACGATCCGGCGGGCGGCCGAGCTCGGCCGCCGGCGCGGAACCAAGGGCGGGATGGAGCTCGCGCTGTCGCTCGCGTTCCCCGACGTGCCGCTGCGCGTGGAGGACGACGGAGGGGTCGTCTACTCGACCAAGGGCGAGCGGGTGGAATCAAAGCTGCCGCAATTCGTCGTGTACTGCGACAAGCCCGTCGACGAGAAGACCCAGGCCGCCATCGCGCGTTGCATTGAACAGTTCAAGCCGGTACACACCGCGTACCGGCTGCGCGTCAAAGCACCAAAGAAGAAACCGTCTGAATCATGAGAGTCTGCTCCAGCTGCGGCCGCGAGAATCCCGACGATCGGGACTTCTGCGAGTGCGGCGAGTACTTGCGCTGGGATCCCACGGGCGTCGTCCAGGCGGTCACGCCCGAGGTGCTCCAGGCCGCCCAGGACCAGGCTCCGCCCCCGGCCGCCGAGCCGCCCGCCGCCCCGCAGCAGCCGGCCCAGCCCGCCGCCGCCGACCCCGCCCCGCCGCCGCCGGCGGCCCCCGCGCCACCTGCCCAGCCTGCCCACCCGGCGGCGCGGCCGGCCGCGCCGCAGGCGCCCGCGAGCCCCGCCAACGGCGCCGGCGACCCGCTCGCCCAGCCGCCCGCCCGCACCACGCAGCCGCCGGTGCCGGCGGCCGCGCCGGCGCGGCCGAAGACGCTCGAGCAACAGCCCGTGGTGCCTCCTCCCGCTCCGGCCCAGCCGGCCAGCACCGTGCCCGAGGAGCCCGATCCCGCCGCGATCTCGCTGCGCCTGCCCGAGGGCGACGAGGGCCAGCCCGGCGAGACCGTGACGCTGGGCGTGGAGCCCGGCGGCCGCAACCGCGTGCTCGCGCTCGTCCGCAACCAGAGCGCGATCGTCGACAACTACGAGCTGTCAGTGCGCGGACTCCCGGACGACTGGTGGTCGATCTTCCCCAACACCGTGTACCTCGTGCCGTTCGGCACCAGCGGCACGTACGAGCAGGAGGTGGAGATCCACCTCCACCCGCCGCGCACGCCCGAGGCCGAGGCCCGGATCTGGGAGCTCGAGGTCGTCGGCGTGTCCAAGGCCTACAGCAAGCAGGCCGCCGCGGCGCCGCTGCGGCTCGGGATCCTCCCGTTCGAGGAGTTCAAGACGAAGCTCGCGCCGGAGCGCGTGTCCGGCCGGAAGAAGGCGAACTTCGACGTCGCGGTCAACAACACCGCCAACGGCCCGCTGACCGTCGCGCTCGACGCCGCCGACCAGGACAACGAGCTCAAGTACGCGTTCTCCCCCACGACGCTCGAGATCCCGCCGGGCAAGACCGGCAAGGCGAAGCTGCAGGTCAAGCCCCCGCGCACGCGCTGGATCGGCCGTCCGGAGGAGAAGCGCATCCAGGTCTTCACCAAGACCGGCGACGAGGCCGAGAAGGCCAAGACGGCGGAGGACATGGACCTGCCGGAGGGCGCGCTCGAGGAGGGCGAGGACGGCGAGGGCGGCGGCCTCATGGCCGGCGCCGGCGGCAAGGCCGGCGAGCTCGGGAAGTCCCAGGGCAAGCGCATGTTCAAGCGCATCCGCGCCCCGAAGGTGCGCGTCGGCCCGAGCGGCGTGCGCGTGCAGGGCCCCGGCTTCACCCGGCCCGCCGTGCCCGGCGGCCGCAGCGTCGACCTGATGAAGCTGCGCAAGCCCGGCACCGGCGCGCCGATGCCGCAGATGCCGCTGATGCCCAACCAGGTCGTCTTCCGCCACAAGGCGTGGCTGCCCTGGTGGGTCGCGGTGCTGATTCCGCTGCTGCTCCTGCTCGCGCTGCTGCTGTTCCTGTTCCTCCCCCGCAACGTCGTCGTGCCCGACGTCACCGGCACAAAGTCGGCGTTCGAGGCGGAGAAGAAGCTGACCAAGGCGCAGCTCAAGCTCGCACCGACCCCGAAGGAGAAGGTCTCCACCGCGGCGGCGCCCGGCACCGTGATCGGCCAGACCCCGACCGCCGGCGAGAAGGCGAAGAAGGACTCTGACGTCACGATCGAGATCGCGGTCGGCAACGGCAAGGTCCAGGTTCCGAACATCGTCGGCAAGACCCAGGTCGAGGCGGACCCGATCCTCGAGAAGGCGAACCTGACCACCGGCCAGGTGCAGCCGCAGCCGCCCGACCCGAAGGCGAAGATCGAGAGCCAGATCCCCGCCGCCAACGAGGTGGTCAAGGAGGGCAAGCCGATCAACATCTTCCTGGCCACGATCAAGGACAAGAAGAACGGCGACAAGGCCAAGAAGAAGGACGGCGGAGGCGGCGGCGGAGGCGGCGGCGCCAAGGCCGCGGCGGTCACGCTGCCCGCGCTGGGAGGCGCGGTGGCCGATGCCGCGCAGGCGGCGGCCGACGCCGGCGTCGTGCCGGTCAAGGTCACCGAGTTCTCGCCCAAGAAGAAGGGCACGGTCATCCGCACCGAGCCGCCGGCGGGCACCAAGCTCAAGGCGGGCGACAAGGTCAAGATCGTGGTGTCCGGCGGCTTCCCGGAGCTGACCTACGACGACGGCAAGAACATCCTGCTCGCCAACGGCGCCAACGGCAAGCGCTTCCCGGCCGTCGCCAAGGGCCCGACCGAGGACACCGACCCGACCTTCTCGGCCGACGGGACGCAGGTCGCCTACGTCGCCAACCGACAGGTCTTCCTCAAGGACCTCTCGAAGAAGGACTCCACCGCGGTGCCGCTCACCGACCCTGGCGACAAGTTCAGCGACCTCGCATGGGCGCCGACGGTCAACGTCAACCTGATCGCGCTGCTCCGCGACAAGAGCCCGGGCGGCAAGCACACGGACCAGGACCTCTGCCTGCTGCAGGTGAGCAAGGACCCGCAGGCGCCGCAGTGCAAGTCGGAGCCGGACTTCAACGTGGAGAAGACCGTCAGGTGGGCTCCTGACGGCAAGTCGATCTTCGCGCTCGGGGTCAAGTCCGACGCGGCCGGCCAGCCCACGGCGTTCGGCATCGTCCGCTGGACGTCGAAGAAGCCGTTCTCCGCCGACATCAACGACTGGAGCAAGGGCAGCTTCAAGAGCGACATCTCGAACCCGGCCAAGGGCGTCATCGACTGGGCGGTTTCCCCGGACGGGAAGACCGTGGCGGCGGTCGCCAACTTCGACAGCGACGCCTTCCAGCTCTACTTCGCCAAGCCCAAGGACTTCCTGCTCACCGACGCCAAGCCGCAGGGCGTGCGCGCCTGCAAGGCCGCGTGGCGCTCCGACGGCCAGGAGATCGTCGTGGTGCAGGCGGACCAGTTCTGCGCGGAGCCCAACGGCCAGCTCGCGCGAATGCCGGTCAAGAACCCCGCCGCCCAACAGCTGCTGGGCTTCAGCGGCGACAACCCCGCCTTCCAGCCGCTGACGCTGGAGTAGCCGTGCTCTGCACGAGCTGCCGTCGTCAGCTCTCGCAAGGGGCCGAGTACTGCGGCAACTGCGGAGCGCCCGTCGCCGGGGCGGCCGCGCCGCTCGAGCTCGTGCTCGCGGACGAGACGCGCGTGCCGCTCGTCGGCGCGATGACGATCGGCCGGGCGCCGGGCAGCAGCGTCGTGCTGCACGACCCGAGCGTCTCGCGCGAGCACGCCCGCATCTCGCCAGGGGGCAACGGCGGCGGGGTCAGCATCGAGGACGCGGGCTCGAGCGCGGGCACGATCGTCGACGGCGTCGCGATCTCGCGCGCGACCGCGCTGCACGACGGCGCGAGCCTCCAGCTCGGTGCCCAGACGCTGCGCGTGGAGCGCCGCCGCGACATGAGCGAGGCGGGCCGCACGATCGTCGTCAAGCCGGGCGCGAGTCTGGTGGTCCCGTCGATCGGCCCGCCGGGCGTGACCGCGCAGGCGACGCAGTTCGGGATGAAGCCGCGCGTGCGCTCGGGCTACGCGCTCAAGCGCCTGGACGCCAGCGAGGGCAACAAGCGCTGGGTGCTCAAGGACCTCAACCGCAACACGTTCCTGCGGCTGTCCGACAACGACGCGCAGCTGTTCGAGCTGCTCGACGGCACGCACTCGCTGATCGACCTGATCGGGATCGCCGAGCAGCGCTTCGGTTCCGCGGGCGCCCCGCGGATCGCGCGGCTCCTCGCCGACCTCGGCGAGCGCGGCTACCTGGCCGGCGTCGAGGGCACCGCGTCCGACGACGCCGACGAGGCGCCGAAGAGCTTCCTCCGGCGGCTCTTCAAGCCGCGCGAGAAGACCTTCGAGCGGGTCGGCGGCTGGTTCGAGGCGCTCTACCGCCGCGGCGGCTGGGTGCTCTTCACGCGACCCGCGCTGTACGCGATCGCGGCGCTGATCGTGGGCGGGCTCGGCGCGTTCGTCTACCTGATCGTCGGGCGCTATGGCACGCCGTTCGTGGTCTCGCACCGCGTCGGGCTCGGCGCGCTCATCTTCCTGCTCGGGCGCTTTGCCGTGGTGGCGGTGCACGAGACCGCGCACGGGCTGGCGATGGCCTCGTTCGGGCGCCGGATCCAGCGCGCCGGCTTCAAGCTCGTCGTGATCTTCCCCTATGCGTTCGTGGACACCTCGGAGGCGTGGTTCGAGCCCCGCAAGCGCCGCATCGCGATCAGCGCGGCGGGCCCGGTGTCCGACTTCGCGCTCGGCGGACTCTTCTCGATCCTGTGCGTGTTCGTCGAGGGCACGACGCGCGACGTGTTCTTCCAGCTCGCGTTCGCGGGCTATGTCGGCGCGTTCTTCAACCTCAACCCGTTCATCGACCGCGACGGCTACCAGATCCTCGTCGACTACCTGCGCGAACCGGGCCTGCGCAAGCGCGCGAAGGACCAGTTCAGCCGCCGCCTGACCGGCAAGGGCCGCAGCTCCGATTCGCCCGTGCTCGCCCGGTACTCGATTGCAGGCGTCGGTTGGTCGATACTGGCAGCAGGTTTTGCCATCTTCATGTCACTCCGCTATGAGCCGATCATGTCCCAGTTCGCTCCGTCATGGGTGGTGCACGTCGTGCTCGGGACGCTCTGGCTGGCCCTCTTCATTCCGGTCTTCGTCGTGCTCGGGAAGCCGCTGGTGGAGCGCTTCAGGGGGTAACCGTGGCCGCCGCTGAAGCCGACGTCGCCGCCAAGCTGATCGAGCGCCTGCTCGTCGACCCCGCCTTCCGCGCGCGCTTCCGCCGCAACCCCGCCGAGGCGTGCCGCGAGGCCGGGCTCGAGGAGCTCGCGCAGGAAATGCAGCTGGGCGCGGGCAAGGCGATGATGACCCTGGACATGCGGGAGTCCAAGTCGAGCCTCGCCGGCGTGATGATGGCGGCGGCGATGGAGGGCGTCGGCATCATGCAGTTCGCCGAGCACGTCGCCCCGCACCTCGATGACATCCCGGAGGCGATCGGCGACGTCCTGAGCCGCGTCAACCTGCCGGCCATCGGCAACCTCGGCGGCAGCCTGTCGGCGCCCCCGCCTCCGGCCGCGGCTCCGCCGGCCGGCGCAGGCGGGGCCGACGCGATCGCCGGCGTCGACCCGACCGCCGCGGGCGGCAACGGTGCCGCGCCGGCCGCCGCCGCGGCGCCGGTGGCCGCCGGCGACGCGCCCGCCGGCGCGGCCGACCCGGCGGCGGCGGCCGACGCCAAGGGCGCCGGCCCCGCAGCCGCCGCCGATCCCGCCGTCGCGAAGCCGAAATCGGCCGCGGACGCGGCGGCCGAGAAGATCACCAAGCAGGAGTCGCCGGAGACCAAGGCGGCGGAGCAGGCACAGAAGAACGTCGCCGCCATCAAGGAGGACGCGAAGGACCTCCCGAGCGCCACCGATCTCCCGAACGAGCAGAGCGTGCCGAAGGCCGCCGTCGACGTCGGCGACCCGCAGCCCGCGGGTGCGCAAGCGCCGGCGCCTGCGCCCGCGGCGCCCGCTGCGGCTCCGGTCGCCGCCGCGGATCCCGCCGCCGCCGCGCCCGCGCCCGCCGCTGCTCCGGCCGCGGCCCCGGTCGAGCCGCAGCCCGCCTCCTCGGGCACCAGTGCGGCCGACCTCGCCGACCAGCCCACCGGCGGCGGCGCCAAGCATCACGCGGTCGACCCCTCGCAGTTCGGCCAGGACGGCCACGGCGGCACGCTCTCGGCGGAGGGCGCGGAGCTGCTCAAGAACAAGAACGTCACGTTCGACCCCGACGGCATCGCCGACATCAAGGCCGGCAAGATCGACCCGCGCGTGATCGCCGCGGTGACCAAGATCGCCGAGGACCACAAGATCAAGGTCACGTGCATGTGCTCGGACCACCCGAAGTTCACGACGGGTGGCTCGGTCTCCAACCACGCCTACGGCCGCGGGCTCGACATCGGGTCGGTCGACGGCGAGATCGTCAACCCCGGCTCGGGCGCCGCGCGCGAGCTGGCCAGCGAGCTGTCGCAGCTGCCCGAGCAGTACCGGCCGGACGAGATCGGCTCGCCGTGGCCGATCAGCGGGCCCGGCTACTTCACCGACGGCGCCCACCAGGACCACCTGCACCTCGGGTTCAAGAAGGAGATCGACCCGAGCTGGTCGCCGCCCGGCGACGTCGCCGCCAAGGGCGCGTCGCCCGACGCCGCCGCCGCGGCCGTGACCCCGGCCGCCCCGGGCGCCGTCGCTCCCGCACCCGCCGTGGCCGGCGCTCCGGCTGCCGCACCCCCGGTCGCCGCCGCGGCCGCGGTGCCGCCGCCCGAGCCGAAGGCCGGCGACTCGGGCCAGTTCATGGCCGCGGCTGTCCAGGCGGCAGAGGCCAAGAAGGGCGGGGGCTCCGGCGCGTTCCTCGCCGTCCAGCCGCCTGCCGGCCCACCGAGCGCGGTCGCCTCCGCAGCGTCGGTGCCGGGCATGGTCGACGCTGCGGCCGTCGCCGCGCCGGGCTCGGGCGCGAGCAGCGTCGGCGCTGCCGCACTGAAGGTCGCGCAGACCCAGCTCGGCGTGCACGAGCAGGGCGTCAACACCGGCGCGGAGGTCGACAAGTACCTGGCGGCCGCCAAGGTCGGCCCCGGCAACCCGTGGTGCGCGAGCTTCGTCACGTGGTCGCTCGAGCAGTCGGGCCACAAGATGAACGGCAGCGGCTGGGCCGCGGTGCAGACCTGGGTCCAGCACGCCGAGGCGAAGCAGGACAACCTGCAGGTCGTCGACGCCGCCGACGCGCGCCCCGGTGACATCGTCGCCTACGACTGGGGCCACGGCGAGGACTTCGGCTCCGACGGGCACATCGGCTTCCTCGCCAGCAACGTCCAGGACGGCAAGTTCACCGCGCTGGAAGGCAACAACCAGGACCAGGTCATGAAGGTCCCGCGCGACGTGAACATGGCCAACGTCAAGTTCATCCGCGTGGGTGGCGACGCTCCGCCCGCGGCTCCGCCGGTCACGCCCACGGCGCCCGCCGCGGTCGACCAGGCGGCGGGCAGCGGGAGCGGCGGCGTGGCCGACGCGGCGGCGGCCGCGGTCGGCGCCGGCGGCCCCAACCCGTACCCGGGCGACGACGCGACGAAGGCCCAGATCGCGGCCTGGATGGGTCGCGAGGCGGAGAAGCGCGGCCTGCCGAAGCAGCTGCCGGTCATGGCCTCGCTCGTGGAGTCCGGCGTCCGCAACCTGCACTTCGGCGACGCCGACTCCGTCGGCTTCTACCAGATGCGCGTGGGGATCTGGAACAAGGGCGAGTACGCCGGCTTCCCCGACAAGCCCGAGCTCCAGGTCAAGTGGTTCCTCGACCAGGCCGAGGCCGTGAAGAAGCAGCGGATCGCCGCCGGCAAGTCCGTCACCGACCCGAACCAGTACGGCGACTGGATCGCGGACGTCGAGCGCCCGGCCGAGCAGTACCGCGGCCGCTACGGCCTGCGGCTCGGCGAGGCCAACGGGCTGCTCGGGCAAGCCGGCTCAGCGCCGCCGCCCGCCGCGGTCGCCGCCGCCGCGGCCGCGCCCGCCCCGGGCGCGCCGGCGGCTGCCGCCGCCGCGCTCCCGCCGGAGCCCAAGCCCGGCGACTCGGGCCAGTTCATGGCCGCGGCCGCCCAGGTGGTGGACCAGAAGAACGGCGGCTCGGGCTCGTTCCTCGCCGTCCAGCCGCCCGCCGGCCCGCCGAGCGCCGTGGCCTCCGCGGCGTCGGTGCCGGGCATGGTCGACGCCGCCGCCGCGGCGGCGCCGGGCTCCGGCTCGAGCACGCTCGGCGCGTCCGCCCTCAGCTTCGCCCAGACGCAGCTCGGCGTCCACGAGACCGGCGTCAACACCGGCGCGGAGGTCGACAAGTACCTCGCGGCCGCCGGCGTCGGGCCCGGCAACCCGTGGTGCGCGAGCTTCGTGACGTACTCGCTCCAGCAGGCCGGCCACAAGATGCCGGGCAGCGGCTGGGCCGCCGTGCAGACGTGGGTGCGGAACGCCGAGGCGAAGCAGAACGACCTCCAGGTCGTCAGCGCCGACCAGGCCCGCCCGGGCGACATCGTCGCCTACGACTGGGGCCACCAGGAGGACTTCGGCTCCGACGGCCACATCGGCTTCCTCGCCAGCAACGTCCAGGACGGCAAGTTCACCGCGCTCGAGGGCAACAACCACGACCAGGTCATGAAGGTCCCGCGCGACGTCAACATGGCCAACGTCAAGTTCATCCGCATCGGCGGCGACGCTCCACCGCCGGCAGGAGCGGCAGTGCCGGAGGCCGCCGCGCCCGGCGGCGTCGCCGACGCCGTCGCGGGAGCGGTGGGGGGCGGAGGTGGCGCCAACCCGTACCCGGGCGACAACGCGTCGAAGGATCAGCTCGCGGCGTGGCTCGGCCGCGAGGCGGAGAAGCGCGGGCTGCCCAAGCAGCTCCCGGTCATGGCCTCGCTCGTCGAGTCGGGCGTCAAGAACCTCAACTACGGCGACGCGGACTCGGTCGGCTTCTTCCAGATGCGGGTCGGGATCTGGAACAAGGGCGAGTACGCCGGCTTCCCCGAGAAGCCCGAGCTGCAGGCCAAGTGGTTCCTCGACCAGGCCGAGGCGGTCAAGAAGCAGCGCATCGCCGCCGGCAAGTCGGTCACCGACCCGAAGCAGTTCGGCGACTGGATCGCGGACATCGAGCGGCCCGCCGCGCAGTACCGCGGCCGCTACGGGCTGCGGCTGGACGAAGCCAACTCGCTGCTCTCGAAGGCCGGGAACGGAGCGCCCTCCGCGCCGGTAGTGCAGGCGCCGGCGGCGGCCGCGGTCGACGCCGCGGCGGCGGCCGCCCCGAGCGGGGGTGGCGGCGGCGCGGGGGCCCGCGCGCTCGCGGCCCTCGCCGAGGCCGAGAAGTACAAGGGCAAGCCGTACAAATGGGGCGGCTCGACGCCGCAGACCGGCTTCGACTGCTCCGGGCTCGCGCAGTGGGCCTACGCGAAGGCCGGCATCCAGATCCCGCGCGTGACCGACGCGCAGTTCGCCGCCTCGAACGGGACGTCCGTCGACCGCGGTGATCTGCGGCCCGGCGACCTCATCTTCTTCGGCAAGCCGGGCAACATCTACCACGTCGCGATCTCGATGGGTGGCGACAAGTTCATCCACGCGCCGAAGACCGGCGACGTGATCCGCGAGGCGAGCCTGAAGGAGTCCTACTTCTCGAGCAACTACGCCGGCGCGAAGCGCTTCGACAACAGCGCGCCGGTCGAGGCCGCCGCGTCCGCGGCGCCCCCGCCCGCCGCCGCGGTCGCCCAGGCGCAGGCCGCGGTCGCGCGCGACGCCGCCGAGGTCAACCGCCAGGGGTCCGGCCTGTTCATGGCGGTCAAGGCGATGGAGGAGCGCCGCCACGACACGGTCCAGTTCATGAAGGCGATCGACCCCAACGACGCCGCCGCCGCCGGCCAGCCGCAGGCCGCTGCCGCTGCCGCCACGCCCGCGCCCGCCGCTGCCGACCCGGCCGCCGCCACGCCCGCCCCCGCCGCGCCCGACGCCTCCCAGCCGTCCGCGGCGCCGGTCGACGCCGGCGAGCCGGTCACGCTGCCGGCCGACATCTCGAACGACTACCCGGGCAACGACGCGTCGAAGGACGAGCTCGCCAAGTGGCTCGCCAAGCAGGCCGACAAGCACGGCCTCCCGCCCGAGCTGCCGGTCATGGCGTCGCTCGTCGAGTCCGGCGTGAAGAACATCAACTACGGCGACGCCGACTCGGTCGGCTTCTTCCAGATGCGCGTCGGGATCTGGAACCAGGGCGACTACCAGGGCTTCCCCCAGAACCCCGAGCTGCAGGCCAAGTGGTTCATCGACCAGGCGCTCGCGGTCAAGAAGAAGGCGATCGCGTCGGGCGACGCCAACTTCGGCAAGGACCCCTCGAAGTGGGGCGAGTGGATCGCCGACATCGAGCGCCCCGCCGAGCAGTACCGCGGCCGCTACCAGCTGCGGCTCCGCGAAGCGCGCGGGTTGCTGAAGTCGTAGGAGGTCCTGAACGAAGCGGCCCGGCCGGGGCCGGACCGCTCGTCGAACTCACTCGGGGTGTTGGCTAGCCGTCCTCGCCGCCGCCCGAGACCGGGGTCGGCTGCGGCTTGGGCGTGCTGGGCTTCGGCTTGGGAGTCGAGGGCGTGGTGGGCGTCGTCGTGGTGGTGTTCGTCGTCGACGGTGTGTTCGTGGTGGTGGTCGACGGCGTGCTCGTGCTCGTCGTCGACGGGGACGACGACGTGGTCTTCTTCGACGCCTTCTTCTTGGCGTGCTTCTTCGCCTGGGCCTTGAGGCCCGGCACCGTGCCGCCGACCTCGACGCCGGCCACGGCAGCCGGAGCGGCCACCTTGATCGTCTCGGCCTTCGTGCCGGTGCCCGCCGTGGCGGTCTTGCCTCCGCCGCCGGAGCTGGCGATGCCGAACGCGGCCGCGAAGGCGGCGATCACGGCGATCAGTCCGAAGGCGATTGTGCGGGGTTCCATGGTCCTGTGGCTCTACTTTCTCGCTTCGCGCTTGTCTTTCTCTATGTGTATCGCGCGCTCATCGGTTCGGGAAGACCCGGTGGGGGTGAAGCCGCTCACCCGCCGGCGATCTTGTAGCCCGCGGCCTGGATCGTCTGCAGTGCGCGGGCCACCGCTGCTTCCGACGTCTGCACCTTGCGGCTTGCCTTCGAGTAGGCACCCTTGTTGCCCGACGAGGCCGCCGAGGCGAGCTGGCCGTAGGCGTCGCCGGTCTGCTTGAGCGCCGACGCCAGCTCCTGGTTGGCAGCGGCGTCGGCCGGGGAGACGTCGGCCTTCGAGAGCGTGGACGACGCGGCCTTGTAGGCGGACGACAGCTGCTTCGCGGCCGCCGCCTGCGCCTTCGGCGTCTTCGCGCTCTGCAGCGCCTTGCGGCCCGACTGCACCTTCTTGTCGAGCCCGCCGAGCGCCTTGGTCAGCGTGCTCGCGTACTCCTTGCTCGGGCCGACGGGGAACGCCGTGGCGCCGTTGAGCTTGAGCGTGTTGGCGATCGACTCGCAGTCGGCGCTCGGGTCGAGGCACGCCATGGTCGCGACGCCGGCCGAGGTCGGCGCGGTGTACAGCGTCACCGGCTTCTCGATCCCCTTCGGGCGGAGGTTCGCGTAGCGGTACGCCTCGATCTTGTTGTCGGCCAGCCGGACGGCCTGGCGCGGCGGAAGCTCGCCCGCGTCGAGCCCGAGGGCCTGCAGGAAGGCCGCCGGCAGCAGCGTCGAGTTGGCCGCGCCCTGCTTGACCTGGCCGGCGACGACGCTCTCGCCGCCCGAGGCCATCGAGATCGGCGAGCTGAAGGTGATGCCCGGGACCGTCGCGGCGCTCGCCTTCTTCCAGTCCGACGGGAACTTGGCCGAGAGGTCGGCGTTGGACGTCGTCGCCGTCGGCTTGCCACCGCCGGCCGGCTTGTCCGAGCCGCCGCTGCCGCCGATGACCGTGCCGATGATCGCCGCGAGGACGACCGCGATGCCGATGCCGATCAGCGCGCCCTTGCCGGACTTACGCTCCTTCGGCTCCTCGGCGACCGGCTCGGGCTCGGGCTTCGGCTCGACGGGCGCGGGCTGCTCCGCCTCCACCGGCTTGGGCGGCGTGACGGACGACGGCATGACCGTCGCCGCGAGGTCCTCCGACGGCGGGGGCGGCGGAGGCGGCGGCGGCGCGGCCGCCGCGGGCTCCGGCACCGGCTCGGGCTCGGGGACCGGCTCGGGCTCGGGCTCCGGGATCGCCGGCGCGTCCGCGGGAGCATCGTCCGTCGGCGGGCGCAGCGGCGCCGGCGCGATATAGGTCTCGAAGCTCTCGGCGGGCTCTTCCTCGAGCGGCTCGGTCGCGGGCTCTGCCACCTCGGCCGCCTCGGCGGCGGGCGCCTCGGCGATCGGGTCGCCCTGCTCGACGGTCGACGGCTCGACCTCCGCCGGCGTGGGCGCGGAGGCCTCTGCGCCGAGCGGGTCGCCGGCCTCCACCTCCGGCGCCTCGGGCTCGGCGGCGGGCGCGCCGAAGGTCACGAAGCCCGCGTCAGCGGCTTCGGCGGGTGGCGCCGTGCCGTCGGACGCGACCGCGGGGCCCGGCTCGGGCGTCGGTGGGCCGACGACGGGATCGGGCGGGACCGGGAGCGACTGCGACGGCGGCGGGGTCGCCGGGCCGGGAGGCGCGTCGGGCGTGACCGCGTTGCCCCAGGCGAAGGACTGGAACTCGTCGGAGACCGCGGCGTCGGACGTCGTGCCCTGGAACGGCGCGGGCGTCAGCGGCGCCGGCGTGTCGAACTGGGCCGAGCCCTCGCGCAGGCGCGCCTCGCGGCGCCAGCGCGGGCCGAGGAGGTTGATGATGATCTCCTCGAACTCGTCCCACGCGTCGTTGGCCGACTGCGTGCGCTGCTTCGGGTCCTTGACGAGCAGGCGGTCGATCCAGTCCGAGATGTCCTGGTCGATCTTCGGGTCGACCGACTTGACGCTCGGGATCTGCTCGTTGACGTGCCGCAGCAGGATCGCCATCGGCGCCTCGGTGTCGTGGAACGGCACCCGGCCGGTGAACATCTCGAACGCCATGCAGCCGACGGAGTAGAGGTCGGTCGGCGGGCCGATGTCCTGCGCCATCGCCTGCTCGGGCGCCATGTAGGTCGGGGTGCCGACCGTCGTGCCGGTGGCGGTCAGGAAGGCGCCCGTCTGCATGTTGTTGGTCGCCTTGGCGATGCCGAAGTCGGCGATCTTCACGCGCCCGTCCGAGGTGACCATGAGGTTCTCGGGCTTGAGGTCGCGGTGGACGATGCCGTGCTGCTCACCATGGGCGAGGCCGGCGAGGAGCCCCTCGAGCACGCCGCCGATCTGCGCCAGGTTCATCGAGCCGACGTACGGGCGGAGCGAGCCGCGCTCGATGTACTCCATCGCGATGTACGGGGTGCCGTCGTGCTCGAAGTAGTCGTGCACGGTGCAGATGTTCGGGTGGCTCAGGGAGCCGGCCACGCGCGACTCGCGGAGGAAGCGCTGGGCGAACGACGGGTCGGAGGCGTGGAACGCGCCGAGCTCCTTGAGGGCGACAAAGCGGTCGAGATCGGTCTGCCGGGCCAGGTAGACCATGGCCATGCCGCCGCGGCCCACCTCCCGCAGGATCTCGTACCTCCCGACCGTCTTCATCACATCCGGCATGCTGCTCCTTGCCCGTTAGTCCGCGTGGGGCTTAGTATCGCCCTAGCGCTTGAGCGCGGTCAACGTGAAGCTCTTCGTACTCGATCCCCACACGATCTACCGGCGGGGGCTCGCCGCCTGCCTCGAAGTGCTGCCCGGCGTTGAGGGGGTCGCCGATGCGGAATCCGTCCGCGAGGCGTGGGAGCACCCGGATTTGTTCGCGTCCGAACTCGTGCTGCTGGAGGTCGCCGTCCCGGGCGGTCAGGACTTCGTGGGCGCGGTGGCGGAGGCGACCGGCGCGCGCGTGCTCGTCTGCACCTCCGAGCCGAGCGACGACGCGGTGCTCACGGCTCTGCAGGCGGGCGCCGTCGGCTTCCTGCGCAAGGACACGCTGACGCCCGAGGCTTTGGCCTCCGCGGTCCAGGCCGCCGCCGGCGGCACCGGCGTGCTCGCTCCCGACCTGCTCGGCAACCTCGTGCGCGGCGTCAGCGCCGAGAGCAACGGCCGCCCCGCGCTCGCCCGCCTGACCGAGCGCGAGCAGCAGGTCCTGGCGCTGATCGCGCAGGGCCATCCCACGCGCGAGGTCGCCCTCGAGCTGTCGTATTCGGAGCGGACCGTGAAGAACGTCTTGCACGACGTGGTCACCAAGCTCAACGCCCGCAGCCGGTCCCAGGCAGTCGCGCACGCCGTGCGCGAAGGCCTTATTTGACACGGCGTTTGTCTGTGCCATGACATCGGTCGTTCCGCTGCTCGAGGGCAAGCGCATCGTCATCTGCGCAGGGTCGGGAGGGGTCGGCAAGACGACGACGTCGGCCGCATTGGCGCTGGGGATGGCCGAGCGCGGGATGAAGGTCGCGGTCGTCACGATCGACCCGGCCAAGCGGCTCGCCAACGCGCTGGGGATGGACGAGCTGGGCAACGAGCCGCACCTCGTCGAGCTCGATCTCGACGGTGAGCTGTGGGCGATGATGCTCGACGCCAAGCGCACGTTCGACGAGGTGATCGAGCGGCTCGCGCCCGACGACGAGACGCGCGAGGAGATCTTCGAGAACCGGATCTACCAGCAGCTCTCCAGCGCGGTGGCCGGCTCGCAGGAGTTCACCGCGATCGCGAAGCTGTTCGAGCTCGACCAGGAGGGCGACTACGACCTGCTCGTGCTCGACACGCCGCCGTCGCGCAACGCGCTCGACTTCCTCGACGCGCCCGGGCGGCTGACCGGCTTCTTCCAGGGCCGCGCGATCCGGATGTTCCTGCGGCCGGCCGGGATCGGCGGCAAGATCATCGGGCGCGGCACCGGCGTGGTGTTCTCGCTGCTCAAGCGGGTCACGGGCGTCGACCTGCTCGAGGACCTGTCGGTGTTCTTCCGCTCGCTCGGCGGGCTGATCGACGGCTTCTCCGAGCGCGCCGAGCGCGTCGGCGCGCTGCTCGAGGACCCGGCGACGACGTTCCTGATCGTCACCTCACCGCAGCACGACCCGGTCGAGGAGGCGATCTTCTTCCACCGCAAGCTGAGCGAGGCGGGGATGCCGTTCGGCGGCATGGTCGTCAACCGCGTGCACGCCGCGGGCGAGACGAACGGCAAGGTCCCGGCCGAGCTGGTCGACGAGCTCGGCGAGGCGCTCGCCGAGCGGGTGGCCGACTCGGCGCACGACCAGGCGGCGCTGGCCGCGCGCGACCACGCGGCGATCGACCACCTCGAGAAGGAGCTGCGCTCGCCGCCGACGATCCGCATCCCCGAGCTCGAGGACGACGTGCACGACATCGATGGGCTCGCACAGGTGCGAGCCCATCTGTTCGCCGAGGACTAGGCGACCGCCTTAGAAGGCGGTCGGCTCGGCCGGCTGCTCGTCGCTGGCGAGGATGCCGTCGGCGAGCGTGCGCAGCGCGGGGTCGAGGTGGCCGCAGAGGACGTCGCGGAGGATCGCCCGCAGGTTCGAGCCGAGCTCCTCGACGTGGTCCTCCAGCCCGGTGTCGAGCCGGCCGGTCACGGCGGCCCGCTCGAGGGCGACGGTGTCGCGCAGGCGGCGTGCGAGCGACTCGCGGTCCTCCGGCGCCGCGCAGATGGCGGCCAGCCGGTCGCACATGCGCTCGTCGTCGCCGAGCAGCGCGCGCGCCGACAGCAGCCAGTCCGAGATCGCCTCCCACGGCGACGAGCGCTCGCAGCCGAGCTCGAACCGGCGCAGCGCCCACGCCAGCTCGCCGGCGCGCGGGGTGCGGCGGGCGATCAGGGCGCAGAACGCGCGCAGCGGGTCCTCCTCCTCGGGGGCGAGCAGGCAGTCGCCGGTCATGCGGCGCAGGCCGGTGGCGAGCGGGACGGACATCCACGGGCCGCCGTCGGTGCGGGCCCAGGCGACCGGGGCGAGCGACGGCTCCGCGTCGTCCCACAGCCGCAGCGCGGTCTGCAACCGGCGCAGGCGGCGGCCGGCCTGCTCGAGCGCCGTCGACTCGCCCGGCGCGGACTCGAGGTGCAGGACGGCGATCGTCGCGTAGTCGTCGCCGTGCAGGTCGGTGGGCGTGTTGAGGAGCGTGCTGCCGCGGACGAGCGCGAGGCCGTCGCCGAGCGCGACCTCCTCGCCGTCGATCACGAGCCCCTCGACCGGCGCGAGCACGACCGAGAGCGAGCAGCCGTCGTAGACCGACTCCTCGAGCTCGTTGTAGACCTGGTCGAAGCGCTCGACGTCGTAGACGAAGTCGGTCGCGTCGCCCCAGAGGGCGGTGATGAACGCCTCCAGCGCGGCGTCGCCCTGGGCGCGGCGGTCGCCGGCGGGCGCGCGGCGGCCGCGCGCGATCAGGTAGGCGCCGAGGTTGGGCAGCGTCTCGAGGCCCCTGCGGGCCGCGGGATAGGACGGGAGCCGCTCGAGCATCCCGAGGTGCTCGGCGATGAAGCGGTCGGTGAGCGGCCGGTAGCAGTACAGCGGCGCCGAGGCGCGGCCCTGCTCGATCAGCTCGAAGGGGACTTCCGCGCCCGCGGCGACCTCCTCGGCGAGCTGCCAGGCGGCCTCCTCCACGAACGCGGCCAGGGTGTCGTGCAGCGCGCGGTTGTGCATGCGCTGCGGGTTCTGCGCGGCGAGGCGGCCTCCTCTCGCGCGAATGCGGACTTGCAGTCCGGAGGGTGTGATAGCCCCTGACTTCATCCGGCCGTCATTGGGCCGGGGCATCCATGCCCCGGTGACCGCTTCGCTCTACGCCACTGCGGGAGCGAGCGTCGCCGGCTCTGGCGCCTCGACGCAGGCGCCGGTGGCGCCGAGCCACTCGGTGCCGTACTCGCGCATCGACTCGATGATCGGAACCAGTGCGCGGCCCTTCTCGGTCAGCTCGTACTCGACGCGCGGCGGCACCTCGGGGAAGGTCTGGCGGGCGACGATGCCCTCCTCCTCGAGCGAGCGGAGGCGCAGGCTCAGCGTCCGCGGCGAGATGCCCTCCAGCGAGCGCTCGAGCTCGCCGAAGCGCTGGCGACCGTCGGCCAGGTCGCGGATTACGAGGAGCGTCCACTTGCCGCAGACGATGTCGGCGGTGCGGCAGACGGGGCAGTCGGAATTGGGCACGTATGTGATTCTAGCTCAAGACTTCAACTACTGAAGTGAACAACCACCTCGTGCTCGTCGGTGCCCCGCACCAGACCCAGCGTCAGATCGCCGCCCGCGTCCAGGGCATCGAACAGCTGATCGACAGAGGACAAGGTCGCGGCGTTTGCTGCCACCAGCAGGTCTCCGCGCTCGACGCCCGCCTCTGCGGCGGGACTGCCCTCCACGACCCCCCGCACCAGCAGGCCTTCCCGCTCGGGGAGCCCGACCGCTGCGCGCATCCGCCGCGCCGCCCGCGGCGGCGCGATGGCGATCCCGAGCCGCGGCCGTGCCGCCGCCGAGCCTGAGGCCAGCGCCTCGGCCCGCCGCTGCATCGCGGCGTCGGCGGGGAGGGCGAGGATCAGCCCGCCCTCGAGCCGGATCGAGTTGAGCCCGAGCAGCCGGTGGTCGCCGTCGACGAGCGGCCCGCCCGACGAGCCCCGCGGCAGCGGCGCGGTGTGCTCCAGCGAGCCGCCGATCCGGCGGCCGCGCGGGCCCCGGAACGAGCGCCCGGTCGCGCTGACCTGCCCGAACGTCGCGCGCAGACCCCGGCCACCGGGGTTGGCGAGCGCGATCACCGGCTCGCCGATCCCGACCGCACCCGGCCGCTCGGGGTCCCACGGGACCGCCGGCGCGTCGCCGGTGTCCACCGCGATCGCGGCCAGGTCGAGATCCGCGTCGACGCCGGCGACCCGCCCGAGCTCGGTGCGCCCGTCGGCGAACGTCACCGCGACCTCCTCGCCCCGCAGCACGTGCGCGTTGGTGAGGGCCACGCCGGGAGCCGTCACGACCCCGGACCCCCGCCCCCAGCCACGGCCGAGTCCGACCACCGAGGGCCCGACCGCCTCGCCCGCGCCGGCGACCACGTTCTTCAGCTCTTCGACGACCGACATCTGAGTTCCTCCGGAGTTACTTGCTAATTGCAAGTCGCAACGTAGCAAACGGCACCGGCTGGCTTTGCGGGGGAGGGTTCGGGGGTCGGTGGCACACTCACCGAGTGCGCAAGCCCCGCGACCCCGCACCACCTTCCCCGCTCGCCGACGCCCTCGCCCAGGTCGGGGACCGCTGGACTCTCCTCGCCATCGCCGCGCTCCTCGAGGGCCCCAAGCGCTTCAACGAGCTCCAGGACGAGCTGCGCGGGATCGCCCCCAACGTGCTCTCCGCGCGGCTCAAGGCCCTCACCGAGCATGCGCTGATCGTCGCGCGGCCCTATTCCGACCGGCCGCCGCGGTTCGTCTACGAGCTCAGCGACTCAGGCCGGGAGCTCGGCGGCGCGCTGCGTCTGCTCGCCGACTGGGGCGCCCGCAGCGCCGGGGGCGGCGAGCCGCTGCGGCACTCCGTGTGCGGCACCGCGCTCGAGGCGCGCTGGTGGTGCCCCGCGTGCGAGCAGACCGTGGACGACCCCGACGCCGAGGACGAGGTCGTCCACGTATAACCCTCAACCTCCCTGAAGGGGTCTGACCCCTTTCAGCCGTTGAGCAGGTTCCCGAGCCCGCCGCCGCCGGACGAGCCGCCGGTGGTGGGGACGACGCGGCCCTCGGACGGCTGGATCAGCGCCCAGCCCTGACCGGAGAACGCGAGCTGGATCGACTCGCCCGAGCCGCGGCCGATCAGGTTCTTCATCTTGAAGTCGGTCTTGAGCCCGACGGTCACGCCGGACGACCACGTGATCGCGGCCTGGGCGTCGGCGAACGTCGGCGCCTGCGCGACGTTCAGCAGCACGGGCGGGCCGTCGGAGAGGATCGCCACCCAGCCGGTGCCGGACAGCTCCATGTTGAAGAGGCCGCCGGCCATCGCGCCCGCGGCGCCGCCCTTGAGCCGGTGGATGTCCCAGTCGATGCCGGCGTCGAACGCGAGCAGGTTCGGGCCGTTGACCGTGATCGTGTCGTTCTCGAGGTAGATCAGGTGGATGTCCATCGCGGTGTCGGCCAGGAACACCTCACCGGTGCCCTCGATCTTCATGAGCGAGGTGCCCTCGCCGCTCACCGCCTTCTTGAGCATCCGGCCCATGCCGCCCGAGCCGGCGTGCTCGAAGGTCACGTCGCCCTGGTAGGCCACCATCGACCCGATCTTCGACTGGACCGTGACCTGGTTCAGGGAGACCTTCAGGAGCTTGGAGTTCTGGAGCGCGAAGGCGTCCGTCGACTGGGTCTCATTGAACTGAGCGAGCGTCGTCTGCACCGGGCAGATCCTTTCGTCGAGGGGAAAGAGAAGCGCCCGAACCTTGTCGGAACGGGCGCGGTCGAGTCAAGCGATCAGGACGGGATGCCGGGGGGCGGCGCCGACGGAGTCGGCGGGGCGCCCGAGGGCGCCGGCGGGGCGGCGGGGGGAAGCGGCGGCTGCGTCGCGGCGGGCGGCGCAGCCGGGGGGGCCGCCGGAGGCGCCGCCGGAGGCGCCGCCGGAGGCGCCGCCGGCGGAGCCGCCGGGGGCGCGACCGGGGGAACCGCCGGGGCCTGCTCGGCGGCCGGGACAGCCGGGGCGGGAGCCGCCGGCGAAGCAGCGGTCAGGTTGGCCGCGACCTGCGCGCCGTCCGCGGGCGCGCCGGAGATCCGGCCCTCGCCCTTGTTCGGGTGCGAGCGCGGGGAGATCCGCGCCTGCGCCGCGAGCATCAGCTTGAAGTCGTGCGGCGAGGAGGCGGCGCGCGTGGCGTCCTCCATCGTCACGCGACCGGCGTTGACGTGCTCCAGCAGGTGCTGGTCGAACGTCTGCATGCCGTAGTAGCCGCCCTCGGCCACGACCTCGCTCAGCATGCCGGTCTGCTTCGGGTCGACGATCATGTCGTGCACGCGGCCGGTCATGACCATGATCTCGCAGGTCGCGACGCGGCCGGAGCCGTCCGGCGTCCGCACGAGGCGCTGGGAGATGACGCCCTTCAGGGTGCCGGCGATCATCGCGCGGGCCTGCTGCTGCTGGTGGGGCGGGAAGAAGTCGATGATGCGGTTGATCGTCTCCGGCGCGTCCACGGTGTGGAGCGTCGAGAGGACGAGGTGGCCGGTCTCGGCCGCGGACAGGGCGGTGTGGACCGTCTCCTCGTCGCGCATCTCGCCGACCAGGATCACGTCCGGGTCCTGGCGCAGCACGCGGCGAAGGGCGCGCTTGAAGGACGCCGTGTCCTGGCCGACCTCGCGCTGGTTGATGATCGAGTTGCGGTCGCGGTGCAGGAACTCGATCGGGTCCTCGATCGTGACGATGTGCTTGTGCATCGTCCGGTTCATGTGGTCGATCATCGCCGCGAGCGTGGTCGACTTGCCGGAGCCCGTCGTGCCGGTGAGCAGGATGATCCCGCGCTCCTCCTCGGCGAGCCGGGAGATGACGGACGGGAGGTTGAGCTCCTCGACCGACTTGATGTTCACGGGGATGGCGCGCATGACGACCGAGACGGTGCCGCGCTGGAAGAAGGCGTTGACGCGGAAGCGCGCGAGACCCTCCATCGAGTAGGAGAAGTCGACCTCGTTCTCGGCCTCGAACTCGGCCAGCTTGTTCGGGTCGTGGAGCATCTCCTGGACCGCGCCGATGGTGTCCTCGGGGGCCAGCGGCTCGGTGCCGGGGATCGCCTCGAGCTTGCCGTGGAGACGGACGAGCGGGGGCGACGGAATCTTCAGATGGAGGTCGGAGCCCTCCGACGCGATGAGGTAGCGGAGTGCGTGGTCGAGATCGAAAGGCATACCTCGCCTTCATCGGCCGGGCGCGCGTCAGTCTTGAGCACGTTCGAGCACGACGTCCCCGCGTTGGTGCACGGGATCCTCGACGAGCGCGACGACACGCCAGCGCGCGCCGGCGATCTCGACCTCCTCGCCCTCGGCCACGTCGACCGGCGGCTCCTCGTCGACGGTGATCTGCGCGTGCAGCGCTGAGCGCCCCTCGCGGCCGATCGGCTCGCGCACGAAGATGTTGGCTGCGCCCACCCAGTGGCCGTCGATCTGGCACGGCCCGGTCTCGTGGAGCTCGAGCCTCACCGCAGCGCCCGATTCCCGACGAGGTACCAGTCGAAGACCATGCGGACGTTCTCGACCGAGAGGCCGTACAGGTGGTTGCGGCCGTGCGGGTTGGCGACGTCGATCTCGCGGTCGCTGCGATTGGCGCTCGCGACGTTGTAGGCGTGGCTCGGGACCAGCGAAACGCCGGCGGCGGCCGCCCACGTGAGTGCGGGGGTGGTGATCGGGCCGGGCGTCATCGGGATGACCGGCTTGCCGTCCTGGACCGCCTGCCAGATGGTGTTGAGGATCTGGTCGGTGTTCTCGTCGCTGATGCGGAGCCAGGTGCCGGTGGCGCCCGACACCGCCATCAGGCCGTCGCTCGCCTGCCCGAAGTCCATGTTCGGGGTTGCTCACGAAGCGGTCGTCGAGGTGGTGGTTCACGATCCGGCCGTTGGCGTTGTAGAGCTTGACCTCGTAGGCGTCGCCGCCCGACGGCGACTCCCCGATCCGGCGCACCATCTGGGAGATCGCGCGCGGGTTGATGCGCGCGGTCGCCATCAGCGGCGAGAGGAAGAAGCAGTCGCCGATCATGCCCTGGCGGATGTCGCTCGGGTCGACGCCGCTGGCGTCCTCGTGCTCACCGCGGACGAACGGGACGCCGGCGTGGCGCTCGTGTCGCAGCGCGTGATCGAGGAGGCGCGCGACCGCGGGCGGGCGCGCGCCGACGCCGGTTACCCGAGCCGGGTCATCCGTGACGGCGGTCTGCTGGGCGGTCTGTCGCTCGGCGATGGCCGAGTCTATGCGACATCGCGGAGCTTCTGGGCCTCCGCGAGCGACTGCAGCTTCTTCAGCGACTGGTTCTCGATCTGGCGGATCCGCTCGCGCGTCACGTTGAACGTGCGCCCGACCTCGTCCAGCGTGCGGGGGTGCTCGCCGCCCAGGCCGTAGCGCAGCTCGAGTACGCGGCGCTCCCGGTAGGACAGGTTCTCGAGCGCCTCGCGCAGCGCTTCCTTGGTGAGGATCTCGGCGGCGCGCTCGTACGGCGACTCGGCCCGCTCGTCGGCGATGAACTGGCCGAACTCGGACTCCTCCTCGTCGCCGACCGGCTTCTCGAGCGAGACCGGCGCCTGCGCGGAGCGCTTGATCGAGTCGACCTCGTCGGGCTCGATGCCGGTGACCTCTGCGATCTCCTCCGGCGTGGGCTCGCGGCCCAGCTCGGTGACGAGCTTGCGCTCGGCGCGGCCGATCTTGTTGAGCTTCTCGACGACGTGGACCGGGATGCGGATCGTGCGCGCCTTGTCGGCGAGGGCGCGGGCGATCGCCTGGCGGATCCACCAGGTCGCGTAGGTCGAGAACTTGAAGCCCTTGCGGTAGTCGAACTTCTCGGCGGCGCGGACCAGGCCGAGCGTCCCCTCCTGGATCAGGTCGAGGAAGGGCAGGCCCTGGTTGCGGTAGTTCTTGGCAATCGAGACGACCAGGCGGAGGTTGGACTCGACCATCTTCTGCTTCGCGTCGAGGTCGCCGCGCTCGATGCGGCGCGCGAGGTCGACCTCTTCCTGCGCGGTGAGCAGACGGACCTTGCCGATGTCCTTGAGGAACAGCTGGAGGCTGTCCGTGGTCATGTCCGGCTTGAGGTCGATCGCGGTCTTCGCCTTGCGGCGGCCGCGCTTGTCCGGCGCGCGGTCCTCCTGCGCGGCGGCGACGGCTGGGTCGATCTCCTCGACCAGCTCGATCTCCGACTTCTCGAGATAGGTGTGGAGCTCCTCCACGTCCGACTCGTCGAGGTCGATCTCCGCGACCGCAGTGGCGATCTCAGCGAACGTCAGCACCCCGAGCTGCTGCCCCTTCAGGAGCAGGCCCTTGACTTCTTCGAGTTCCTGCAGATCAACGACTGACATCAGGTCCTGTGTTCGGGCCCGGTGCGGGCATGAGTTGTGTCCCTAGGAGCTTAGGACGGAGCTGAGTCTAGGCGCTCAATCCGCATGCGTCCACGCTTTCCACCTGAATCCCCCGAGGCGCGGTCATGAAACGTAGACTGGCTGGGGATGAGCGACAAGAGCGACGAGGAAAGCGTCCTCGGAAGCCTGCCCGCGACGCGCCCCACGAGGTTCGGGCGAGAACGGCGCGACAGCGGCGGAACCGCCACGAAAACGGTGGCGAAGCCGCGGGCGAAGAAGGTCGCGCCGAAGGCGGCGGCGGCCAAGCCGGCGCCGGCTCGCAAGCCCCGCCCGGTCCGCGCCGGCGCGCCCGCGCTGCGCGAGTCGACGGAGCGCGCCCGCACCGCCGAGCCGCCGCCCGAGTCGACGACCTCGCCCCCGAGCGGCACCGAGCTCGTCACCACCGCCATCCAGGCGGCCGGCGAGCTGGCCCAGATCGGCCTCGCGGTCGGCGGCCAGGTGCTCAAGCGCGCGGTCGACAAGCTCCCGAAGCCCTAGCGACTGCTACATTTCCGCGCGCCGAATCGCCGGGTTTCCAACCCCGGTGAGCGGGGGACCCAATGCGGATCTGTTGTCCGCGGGGGCGAATCAGCCGGCAGTACGTTCCGGCCGTAGCGCTGCTTTCTCTGCGCGAGCCCGTCAGCTCACCTCGTAGGCAACGGAGAAAGCCCATGAGGACGCTGACGATTCGCTTCGCCGTGCTGATCGCCGCATTCGCGGTGATGTCGCCGAGCGCGCTCGCGCAGGAGCCGTCCGGCGGCGCCCCGGCGCCCGCCGCGGCGCCCGCGCCGTTCCGGCTCTCCGGTGGCGGCGGCGCCCTGCTCGGCAAGAAGGTGCGCTTCCGCGGCACCGTCGCCGCGAAGCTCGCCGGCCGCCCGGTCCTCGTCCAGTCGTTCGACCCCGCCACCGAGGCGTGGACAAGGCAGGCCAAGACCACGGTCAAGCCGGACGGCACGTTCCTCGCCCGCTGGAAGGCGCGCAAGATCGGCCAGTTCCGCACCCGCGCGCTGATCGGCGGGAGCGCCCGCACCGCGGCGGCGTCGCCCGAGCTCACGCTCACCGTCTTCCGCCCCGCGCTCGCCACCTGGTACGGCCCCGGCTTCTACGGCAACAAGACCGCCTGCGGGATCGAGCTGACCGAGACGCTGGTCGGCGTCGCGCACCGCACGCTGCCCTGCGGCACCATGGTCGCCGTCCACTACGGCTCGAAGACGATCCTCGCCCCGGTCGTCGACCGCGGCCCGTTCGGCGGCAAGGCGAAGTGGGACCTGACGAAGGGCGCCGCGGACCTGCTCGGCTTCACCGCGACCGACCGCATCGGCACGATCACGGCCGCTCCCGCGGCTCAGCCGGCGTCCAAGTAACCGACGATCCGATTCGTCACCGCGGTCAGCGCCGGCGCAGGCTGCTCGAGCGCCAGCGGCCGCTCGTCGAGCAGCGCGTCCATCCGGTCGCCGAGCGCGCTGTCGGCCCGGCGCGCGAGCGCCGCCGCGACATGCGACGCTCGCCGGACGACGCGCGCGTCGAGCGTCCAGATCGCCTCGAAGATCCGCTCGCGGTCCGCCACCTCGGTCGCCCGCGGCTGCTCCCAGCCCAGCAGGCACGCGCCGTAGCCGGGCGCGTCGACCACGACCGCCCACTCGTTCCCGAGCCCGTCGCCGTGCTCGAGCGGCACCTCGACCGGCGCGTCACCGCCGCCGCCCATCGCCTCGAAGTCGGCGAACACGACCACGGCGTCGGCGGTCCGTGCCATCGCGCGGTAGCGGTGCTCGACCGCGCGGTAGTTGTGCTCGCGCTGGAAGGCGGCGACCACCACGGGCGCCGCCGCGCGCGAGATCGTCTCGTCCTCGATCGCGCGCGAGACGGCGATCAGCGTGCGCTTGGTCAGCAGCTGCGAGCGCGGCGGCGGGTCGCCGGCGGCGAGCACGCCGTAGAGCGAGGGCCGGTCGGTGGCGAGGTCGGTCGAGCGCGCGCGCTCGATGGCGGCGGGGACGGTCAGGCCGCGCTCGCGGTAGGCGAGCACGCGCCGCAGCGCCTCGACGTCGTCCTCCAAGTAGACGCGGTAGCCGGCGCTGGTCCGCTCCGGCTCCGGGAAGCCGTAGCGTTGCTCCCACATCCGGATCGTGCCGGCCGCGATTCCCGTTCGCGCCGCCACGTCCTTGATGGCGAGGCCTTTCACAGGGTAATGACCATACCTTCAACACTGTGTTCAACGTTGGGGCCGCGCATCCTCCCTCAGTACGGGCCGCAGGCGCCATGGGATGATCCGGGGCGATGACCGGCCTCCTCAACGCCCGTCGGGAGCGCAGGGTCGCGGAGTCGGTGATCCGGGACCCCGAGGAGCACACGGTCATGGACAAGGACGGCGCGGTCCGGTCGATCCAGGCTGCCTACGTCACCGTCCCCACCGAGCAGCTCGAGCCGCTCTGGAACCCGCCTAACCTCGAGCGCCTCGCGCGCACCTACTGGAAGTACCTCTCGAAGGTGACGCTCGGCCTCATCCGCGTCACCTACACGGAGGACGAGCGCGCGGTCGTGCTGCTGTTCCGCCCGCTCGTGCTGCTGCGCTTCCGCGCTCCCGAGTACGAGTTCTCCCGCAACCGCGGGATCGTGCGCTGGCGGATCGAGGACGGGTTGCTCGTCTCACCGCGCGGGCGCGGCGGGCGCGGCTACCTCGAGATCGACGTGCGCCTGGTGCCGCAGGCCGAGGAGGGCGTGTCGACCGTGCACGTCGAGGTCGAGGTGGCCAGCTTCTACCCCGCGATCGCGACCTGGCTGACCGGCTTCGTCTACTCGCACACGCAGTCGAAGATCCACGTGATCGTCACCCACGGCTTCCTGCGCTCGCTCGCCCGGCTCGAGCTCGAGGAGTCGGCGGTCGGCCGCTTCGCCCCCGAGGATCATCGCGGCGTGCGGCGCGAGAAGGACGGCGCGATCACCGTCGGCGAGACGCCGTGGGGCTGGATTGCCGCGCTCGCCGCCGCGGGCGTCGCGGCGCTGGTCGGCCTCGTGCTCTGGCTGATGCGGGACTAGTTACCCGAGTAGCCGGTCAGCGCCCGCAGCTTCTCGCGGTCGTGGACCGACATGATCCGGCGCACCGTGCCGGAGCGCGTGCGCATCACGAGCGACTCGGTCGAGGCACCGCGCGGCCCGTGGTAGCGGACGCCCTGCAGAACGTCGCCGTCGGTCACGCCGGTGGCCGAGAAGAACGCGTCGTCGCCCTTGACGAGGTCGTCGTGGGTGAGGACCTTCGCGACGTCGTAGCCGGCGTCCTCGGCCGCCTTGCGCTCGTCGTCGTCGCGCGGCCACAGCCGACCGACCATCGCGCCGCCCATGCACTTGATGCCGGCCGCAGAGATGACGCCCTCGGGCGTGCCGCCGATGCCCCACAGCAGGGTCGCGGGCGTGCGCGGCGAGACGGCGAGCAGCGCGCCGGCGACGTCGCCGTCGGTGATCAGGCGCACGCGCCCGCCGGCCTTGCGGATCTCCTCGATGCCCTTCTCGTGGCGGGGGCGGTCGAGCACGACGACCATCACGTCACCGATGTCCATGCCCTTCCGCTCGGCCACGAGCCCGATGGTCTCGCCGAGCGGTCGGTCGAGGTCGAGCAGGTCGGCGATGTCGTCGCCGCCGGCCATCTTCTCCATGTAGACGGCCGGGCCCGGGTCGAACATCGCCCCGCGCTCGGCGAGCGCGATCACGGCGAGTGCGTTCGGCATGCCCAGCGCGCACAGCCGCGTGCCCTCGAGCGGGTCGACGGCGATGTCGACCTTGGGGTCGGAGCCGTCGCCGACCTCCTCCCCGTTGGCGAGCATCGGCGCCTCGTCCTTCTCGCCCTCGCCGATCACGACGAGGCCGTCCATGTGGATCGTGTGGAGCACGGCGTGCATGCCGTCGACGGCCGCCTGGTCGGCGGCCTCCTTGTCGCCGCGCCCGACGTAGCGGCCGGCGGCCAGCGCGGCCGCCTCGGTCACGCGTACGAGCTCGAGCGCGAGGTTGCGGTCAGGAACGTTGCGAGGGGGCATAGGTCAGAACACTCCCGGTGGCTTGCGCGGACGTTCGGTGGTCGAGGCGCGGTAGGCGCCACCGACCGCGATCATGATCGTGCCGAGCAGTGAGATGTACCAGCCGAAGCCGAGGCCGATCTCGCTCGGCGGCTCGCCCGGCCGGTCGATGATGCCGACGTAGGCGGTCAGGCCGAAGGCGATGATGCCGATGACCGCCGTCATCTCGCCGCGCGGCCATGACAGCTCGTGGTCGCGCACGACGATGTAGAGCAGGACGATCGGCGCGACCGCCGCCGCCAGCAGGAGCCAGCGCAGGATCGAGTAGGTGTCGAAGGCCGAGACCGCCTCGCGCACCCCGTTGACGTTCGCGTTGCGGTTGTCCGTGTTGGGCACGTACCAGGGGAGGAAGACACCCAGCGCGAGCAGCGCCCCGCCGACGGCCGCGATGATCTCCGAGCGGCTGATATGGCGGAGGTCCATCGGCCGGGCCACCCTACCGGCCGTGGTAGCTTCGCCGCGCCTTGAGCCTCGAGCGCATCTGGCCCGACTCCGCGCCGGTGACGGCCGACGACCTCGTCGGCGAGGCGGCCGCGCCTGAGGGTCGCCCGTGGGTCAGCGGGATCATGGTCTCCTCGCTCGACGGGCGCGCGACGCTGGGCGGCACCTCGCGCAAGCTCGGCGGCCCGCAGGACCTGGAGATGCTGCGGGCGCTGCGGCGGCGCGCCGACGCGCTGATCGTCGGCCCCGGCACCGTGGCCGCCGAGGGCTACGGCCCGCTGCCGTGCCCGGCGGTGCTCGTCTCGCGCTCGTTCCAGCTGCCGTGGGAGGCCGGGCTGTTCGCGGCGCCCGGCCAGCGCGTGCTCGTTTACACGCACGCGGGCGCGGAGGCGCCGCCGGAGCTGCCGGCAGAGGTCGAGGTGGTCGAGGAGCTCGAGCTCACCGCCGTGCTCGCCGACCTGCGGGCGCGCGGGATCGAGCGCCTCCTGTGCGAGGGCGGTCCGACCGTCAACCGCGCGCTGCTCGACGCGAGATTGCTCGACGAGCTGTTCCTGACGCTCTCCCCGGTGGTCAGCGGCGAGGGGCCGCCGATCGTCGCGGACGGGCCGAGCGCGCCGTTGACGCTGCGCTCGGTCGCCACCGCGGACGGCGACCTGTACCTGCGCTACAGCGTGTAGGTTCCGGCGCCATGCAGATCCAGGGAGCCACGGCGCTCGTCGCCGGCGGCGCCTCCGGGCTCGGCGCGGCGACCGCGCGGCGGCTGGCGGAGGCGGGCGCGGCGGTGACGATTGCTGACCTCAACGAGGAGAAGGGCGAGGCGCTCGCCCAGGAGCTCGGCGCCACCTTCGTGCGCTGCGACGTCACGGAGCCCGAGCACGTCGAGGCCGCGGTCGCGCGGGCGGGGGAGAATCTGCGCATCTCCGTCTGCTGCGCGGGCGTGGGCTGGGCCGAGAAGGTCGCGGGCAAGCGCGGCCCGCACCAGTTCGAGCCGTTCCGCATCACGGTCACGATCAACCTGATCGGCACGTTCAACGTGCTGCGGCTGGCGGCGGCGGCGATGCTCGGCAACGAGCCCGACGACGGTGGCGAGTGCGGCGTGATCGTCAACACCGCCTCGATCGCGGCCTTCGACGGCCAGATCGGGCAGATCGCCTACGCCGCCTCCAAGGGCGGCGTGGTCGGGATGACGCTGCCGGCCGCACGCGACCTCGCGAGCGCGCGCGTCCGCGTCTGCACGATCGCGCCGGGCCTGTTCGACACGCCGCTGCTCGCGGCGCTGCCGGAGGAGGCGCGCCGGGCACTGGGCGAGTCGGTCCCCCACCCGCACCGCCTCGGCACGCCGGAGGAGTACGCGTCGCTGGCCGCCCACATCGTCGAGAACCCGATGCTCAACGGTGAGGTCATCCGGCTCGACGGCGCGCTCCGCATGGCACCGCGGTAAACGGCCCCTTCCATACATCTCAGTCGGGCGGACTAAGATGTTGCTTGTGCGTGCAACGACTCGGCGCTAGACTAAGCGAACCATTCGTAAGTGGCTATGGAAGGACAAGCCGACCTCATGACCTCTCTTCTGCTCATCCCCCTCGACGACACGGTCGTGTTCCCCACGATGGACGTGACGCTGCCCGTGGACGTCGGCGACGACGAGCGCGTGCTGCTGGTGCCCCGTCACGAGACGGAGTTCGCGAAGGTCGGGACGATCGCGCACGTCGCTGATCGCGTCCGGCTGCCCGGCGGCGGCCGCGCCGTCTCCCTCTCCGGCGAGATGCGCGGCATCGCCGGCGCTGCCAGCACCGATGCCTTCGGCCGCCTGCGCGTCGAGGTCGAGGAGGCTCCCGACACCGTTCCGGTCGACGGGCGCACCCGTGATCTCGAGCGCGAGTACCGCGCCACCGTCGAGGAGATCCTCGAGGCGCGCGGCGCCGACGAGCGCGTCGGCGCGTTCCTGCGCGCCATCGCCGAGCCGGGCGCACTGGCCGACACCATCGGCTACTCCCCCGACGTCACGTTCGAGGACAAGGTCCGCGTCCTCGAGACCGTCGACGTCACCGACCGCCTCGAGCTCGCCGTCAAGCTCCAGCGCGACCGCCTGACCGAGCTGCAGGTCCGCCGCCGCATCCGCGAGGACGTCCAGTCCGGGGCCGACCAGCAGCAGCGCGAGTACTTCCTGCGCAAGCAGATGGAGTCGATCCAGCGCGAGCTGGGCGAGGACTCCGCCAACATCGTCGAGGAGTACCGGACCAAGATCGAAGAGGCCGGCATGCCCGACGAGGTCCGCGAGCAGGCCGACAAGGAGCTCGGCCGGCTCGAGCGCATGGGCGAGCAGTCCGGCGAGGCGAGCATGATCCGCTCGTACCTCGACTGGCTGATCGCGGTGCCGTGGTCGAAGCACTCCGAGGAGAAGCTCGATCCCGTGCACGCACGTGAGATCCTCGACCGCGACCACGCGGGCCTCGAGGACGTCAAGGACCGGATCACCGAGTACCTGGCCGTGCGCAAGCTGCGCACCGACCGGGGCATCGCGGAGGACAAGAAGTCCGGCGCGATCCTGACCCTGATCGGCCCGCCCGGCACCGGCAAGACCTCGATCGGCGAGTCGATCGCGCGAGCGACCGGCCGCGAGTTCGTGCGCATGTCGCTCGGTGGCGTCCGGGACGAGGCCGAGATCCGCGGCCACCGGCGGACCTACATCGGCGCGCTCCCGGGCCGCCTCGTGCGCGCGCTGCGCGACGCGGGGACGATCAACCCGGTGATCATGCTCGACGAGGTCGACAAGGTCGGCGCGGACTGGCGGGGCGACCCGTCGGCGGCGCTGCTCGAGGTCCTGGACCCGGCGCAGAACCATGCGTTCCGCGACCACTACCTCGACGTCGAGCTCGACCTCTCCCAGGTCATGTTCATCGCCACCGCCAACGTGGCGGAGACCATCCCCGGCCCGCTGCTGGACCGCATGGAGGTCATCCGCTTCGACGGCTACACCGTGGCCGAGAAGACCGCGATCGCGCGCGACTACCTGTGGCCGCGCCAGCGCGAGCGCAACGGCCTGCGCGAGGACGAGGTGACGGTCAGCGACGACGTGCTGCGGCTCGTGGTGTCCGAGTACACCCGCGAGGCGGGCGTGCGCAACCTCGAGCGTGAGCTCGGGACCGTGCTCCGCAAGACCGCGACGCAGATCGCGTCCAACATTGGGCGGCAGGATGCCGACCATCCCCATCAGGACGCGGGGCCGGATGCCCCGCGGAGCAACCCGATTGCCCCGGTCGCCATCGAGCTCGAGCACGTCCGCGACGCGCTCGGCCGTCAGAAGGTGTTCCAGGAGGCGGCGGCGCGCACGGCGGTGCCGGGCGTGGCCACCGGCCTGGCGGTCACCGGCGTCGGCGGTGACGTGCTGTTCGTCGAGGCGACGAAGATGAAGGGCAAGGACGGCCTGGTGCTCACCGGCCAGCTGGGCGACGTCATGAAGGAGTCGACGCGGATCGCGCTCTCCTACGTGCGCGGCCACGCCGACGAGTTGGGCATCGACGAGGAGTCCTTCACGGACACCGAGTTCCACGTCCACGTGCCCGCCGGCGCGATCCCCAAGGACGGCCCGAGCGCGGGCGTCACGATGACCACCGCGCTGGCGTCGCTGCTCTCCGGGCGGCCCGTCAAGCACACCGTCGGCATGACCGGTGAGGTCACGCTGCAGGGCCGGGTGCTGCCGATCGGCGGCCTCAAGCAGAAGGTGCTCGCGGCGCACGCGGCCGGCATCACCGAGGTGATCCTGCCGGAGCGCAACCGCGGCGACCTGGACGACGTACCCGAGGACGTGCGCGAGCAGATGACGTTCCACCCCGTCATGACGATCGACGAGGTCCTCGAGCGGGCCCTGGAGCCCGCGCCTAAGCTGGTCGTGTGACCCGGCGGGTCGCCCGACTCTTCCGCCCGTACCGCGGCCGTCTGGCCGCGGTACTGGCGTTGATCGCCGTCTCGGCAGGCCTCGGGATGGTGTCGCCGTTCCTGCTCCGGGACATCCTCGACGAGGCGATCCCGGAGAAGGACCGCCACCTGCTGCTGATGCTGGTGGGCGGGATGATCGCGATCGCGATTGCCACCGGCGCGCTGGGTGTCGCGCAGACGTGGCTGTCGAACCTGGTCGGCCAGCGGGTCATGCACGACCTGCGCGCGCAGGTCTACCGCCACCTGCAGCGGCTCTCTCTTGCGTTCTTCACGCGCACGCGGACGGGCGAGATCCAGTCGCGCATCGCCAACGACATCGGCGGCGTGCAGACCGTGGTGACCACGACCGCGACGTCGATCGTCTCCAACGTGACGACCGTCGTGGCGAGCGTCGTCGCGATGTTCCTCCTGGACTGGCGGCTCGCGCTCTTTTCCCTCGCCGTGCTGCCGTTCTTCGTGCTCCTGTCGCGGCGGGTGGGCGCGAAGCGCAAGGCGATCACCGCGACGAAGCAGGGCGCGATGGCCGACATCTCGTCGCTGGTGCAGGAGTCGCTGAGCGTGTCGGGGATCCTGCTGGGCAAGACGATGGGCCGCAGCGCCGAGCTCGCCGACCGCTTCGACGGCGAGTCCGAGCGGCTGGCGGACCTCGAGGTCCGCTCGCGGATGGCGGGGCGCTGGACGATGGCCTCGGTCCAGACCTCCTTCGCGATCATGCCCGCGCTCGTCTACCTGTTCGCCGGGCTGTCGCCGAGCGCGATCTCGATCGGCACCGTGGTGGCCTTCACGACGCTGCAGACGCGGCTGTTCTTCCCGGCCTCCTCGCTGCTCAACGTGGCGGTCGACGTCCAGACCTCGACCGCGCTGTTCGACCGGGTGTTCGAGTACCTGGATCTCGACGTGGACATCCACCCGGGGACTCGTGCGTTGGAGTCTCCTCGTGGCGAACTGCGCTTTGAGGACGTCTCGTTCCGCTACGACGAGGATGCCTGGACGCTGCGGGACATCTCGCTGGAGGTGCCCGCCGGCACGCGCACCGCGATCGTCGGCGAGACCGGGTCAGGCAAGACGACCCTGGGCTACCTTTCGGCGCGGCTGTACGACCCGGCCGAGGGTCGCGTGGTCATCGACGGCATCGACATCCGCGACCTGACCTTCTCCTCGCTCGCGGACGTCGTCGGCGTCGTCTCACAGGAGACCTACCTGTTCCACGCCTCCGTGCGCGAGAACCTGCGCTTCGCTCGGCCGGACGCGTCCGACGAGGAGATCGAGGACGCCGCCCGCGCCGCCCAGATCCACGACACGATCGCCGGCCTGCCCGACGGCTACGACACGGTCGTCGGCGAGCGCGGCTTCCGCTTCTCCGGCGGCGAGAAGCAGCGGATCGCGATCGCGCGGACCGTGCTGCGCAACCCGCCGGTGCTGGTGCTCGACGAGGCGACGTCGGCGCTCGACGTGCAGACCGAGCGGGCGGTCGAGCAGGCGCTCGTGCGCCTGGCCGAGGGCCGGACCACGATCGTCATCGCCCACCGCCTCTCGACGGTGCGCGGCGCCGATCAGATCGTCGTGCTCGACCAGGGCGAGATCGTCGAGCGCGGCACGCACTCGGAGCTGCTCGCCCGGGGCGGGAAGTACGCGGCGATGGTGGCGCGCGACGAAGGCGCGCTCGAGGGCCCGGAGACAGCGGCCGTCTAAAGACCCCGCCGCGCCACTCGCGCCGGCGGGTGACGCGAGGGCGGCAGCGGGGAGGCAGGCCTGCTGCGATCTCGCCGGGACCGGTCCGAAGGCGGCGAGCCCACCCGAGGACGACCTTAGCCGGGCCGCCGAGGGCGTGTGCTGGACGTTGGTCCAGGGCCCGTCAGTTGATCATCACGGTGGGCGCGCCGAGCACGATCACTCCGCCGTGCGCGGTCTGGTCGCCCATGCGGGCGGCCGGCATGCCGCCGATCATCACCTTCGTCGAGCCCATGGCGATCGTGTCGGGCGGGCCGACGCAGGTGCACATGTCGCCGACCCGGGCAGCCGGCATGCCGGCGATCAGGACGGTCGGGCACCCCGGCGGCAGGATCGGGCCGCCGACGTGCGGCACCACCCCCGTGACCAGGGCGCAGGTGTGCATGTCTCCGACGCGGGCTGCGGGTGGCATCGGCCGATTGTCTCCGCTTCAGACGATGGTTGCAACCGTGCCGCCGTCGACCGACCAGTTGGCGCCGGTGACGTCGGCCGCGCGCTCGGAGCACAGGAACACGACCACGCTCGCGATCTCCTCCGGGGTGCCGAAGCGCCCGATCGGCACCTTGGCCTCCTGGACCTCGATCGCCTCCTCGCGCGAGATCCCGCGCGCTTGTGCGGTCTGGTCGGCGAGTCCGCCCTCCGCGATCCACAATTCGCTGGCCACCGCGCCCGGCGCAACCGAGTTCACGAGCACGCCCTGGCCGCCGTAGGTGTCGGCGAACACGCGCGAGAGCGACATCTGGGCGGCCTTGCCCACCGCGTAGGCGGCGTTGGTCAGCGACGGGCGCTTGCCGGCCGAGGAGGTGACGTTGACCACGCGGCCCCAGCCGCGCTCGGCCATCGCAGGGACGAACGCGCGCATCAGCCGCATCGAGGCCATCACGTTGAGGTCCCACTGCAGCTGCCAGTCCTCCTCGCTCAGCTCGCCCAGCGGCTTCGCGTAGCTGGTGCCGGCGTTGTTCACGAGGATGTCCGGCGCGCGGCCGTCGAGCCGCTCGAGGATCTGGTCGGCGGCGTCGAGCGCGGTCACGTCGATCCCGTTCGAGCGCGAGACGGCCACCGCGGTCGCGCCTTCCTCGCTCAGGAGCCGCACGGTCTCCGCGCCGATGCCGCGGTTGCCACCGGTCACGACCGCGACGCGGCCCGTCAGTCCCAGGTCCATCCGTGCATGATGCCGGGATGACCGCGCACACCGTCTACCGGACGTTCAACACCGACCGCCGCCGCGAGTTCGTCCGGATCACCGACGACGTCGCCGAGGCCGTCGCGGAGTCCGGCATCCAGGAGGGCATGGTGCTCGTCTCCGCCATGCACATCACCGCCGGCGTATGGATCAACGACGACGAGCCCGGCATCCTCGAGGACACGCTCGAGTGGCTCGACAAGCTCGCACCGCCGTCGTGGAAGGAGCCCGCGAACGACGTGGCTCGCGAGCTGGGCCCCGACCCCGGCGACTTCCGCCACCACGCGGGCGGCGAGGACAACGGGGACGCGCACTGGAAGAACCTGCTGGTGCACCACCAGGTTGTTGTTCCAGTGACGGCGGGTTCGCTGGACCTTGGGCCGTGGCAGGCGATCTTCTATGCCGAGTTCGACGGGGGGCGGGACAAGCGCCTGGTCATCAAAGTGTTGGGTGAGTGAAGTTCGAACTTCGGCATTGAGAGAGTGAGTTCTGTTGCGGTTTCGTCGGCATCATCGGGGGCGTGAGCCAAGGTCGCTTGATTTCTCCCGCTGAGCGGGAACAAGTAAGCGACTTTGCGCCGGACGCGGTGATCGCTGGACTCGCCGCACGGCAGCACGGGGTGGTCAGCCGGTGCCAGTTGCTCGCGCTCGGTGTGAGCTCGAGCGCGATCGGGCGGCGCGTGGCGGCGGGCAAGCCCCACCCTCTTTACCGCGGGGTGTTCGCCGTGGGCCACCGTGTGGTCTCGCTGAAAGGGCGTTGGATGGCCGCGACCCTCGCGACCGACGGAGTGCTGAGCCACCGGCCCGCTGGTGCGCTCTGGGCCATCCGACCGTGGGCGGGGCGGGTCGATATCACGACTCGATGGGACAGACGCCCGCAGCCCGGACTCCTCCTTCACCGAGCCGTTCTCGCCGAGGATGAGATCACGATCGAGCAAGGCATCCCCGTCACCACCCCCGCCCGCACACTGCTCGATCTCGCCGGCGTCCTGCAGAAACACCAGCTCCAGCAGGCCATCAACGAGGCCGAGCGCCTGCGCCTCGACGGCCCGCAACCAAACAGGCACCCGACGAAGCGAGGCACCGCGAACCTCCGTGGCCTGCTCCCCGGCGGTGTTGTCAGTTCAGGCCGCGGGGGTTTGTAGGTCTCCGAGGGCATCGTCCCAGGTCTGGGCGACCTCGGCTGGGGTTCTGTAGTTCAGGCCCGAGTGGGGCCGGTGGTGGTAACCGTCAATGTGAGCGCCGATCACCTCCCGTGCCTCGTCGAGGGTCTCGAACTCGTGCAGCCAGACGCAGCGCTCCTTGAGCTTTCCGAACCAGCTCTCGATGAACGCTTGCGATTCTGGGTCGCGGTAGCCGCCGCGACGGTGCGTAATCCCGAGCCCGGAGAGCACGAGCTTGAACGCGCGGGCGGTGAACGCCGAGCCGTTATCGGTGCCCAGCGTCAGCATCCCGGGCGTGATGCGCCGCGCGGCGGCGGCGCGCTCGACGAGCGCGATGCTCTCCTTGGCGCGGCATCTGAGTTCGAGGTGCCAGCCGACGATCTCGCGGGTGCAGCAGTCGATCGCGGCCATCAGGTAGACCCAGCCGTGCTCGGCGACCCAGACTGAGGTCATGTCCAGATGCCAGAGCTCGTTCGGCCGGGTCACTCGGAAGAACCCGGGCCGGCGGCGCCGGTCTAACCTGCGGCGCGGCTGGATCAGGCGCCGCTGGCGCATCACCCTGAGCACGCGCTTGCGGTTGACCGCCCGCCCGAGCTTGCGCGAGACCAGCGCGCAGACCATCCGGTAGCCGTCGGTCTGGTTCTCGCGCGCGACCTCGATGATCGCCGCCTCGACCTCGCAGGCCGGCGGAGCGCAGCGGCTGGCCGCTGCCGGCCGGGTCTTGGGGACGCGGTAGATCGCCTGGCGGCTGATCTGCGCGACGCGCGCCACGACCGCCGGCTTCTAGCCGGCGGCGACGAGCTCGCGGGACCGGGTGACGCGCATGCCTACTCCCAGTCCCGCAAGAGCTTTCCCGCGATCTCCAACTCATAGGTCTTGCGCCCGAGCGTCCGCTCCAGCTCCGCGATCCGGCGCCGCTGTTCCGCGCCCGCCGAGCGATCCTGGCCGTCAGCGAAGCGCTCCATGCCGGCGTCGACCATCTGGTCGCGCCAACGCCGCAGCAGCGTCTCTGAGATGTCGTGCTCGCGGCAGATCTCCGCGATCGACCTACCGCCGCGAAAGGACGCGAGCACCAGCTCGGCCTTCTGCTGCGGCGTGTACTTCCGGTACTTGCGCTTGTCGCTCAAGCGGGTCTCCTGACTCGATGAGCGGCCGATCCTCTGATGCCTCCCGGACACAGAGACGCCGGCTACGCCGGCTCCATCCCCATAGAGAAAGAACAATCACAGACTGTCAACACCACCCCGGGGAGCAGGCCATCCGCACGCTCGCGCCCCCGACCCACACGCGAAGGGACCTCGAGGCTCGCTTCGCCACCTTCCTCAATGACCGCCGTTTCCCGGCGCCCCAGACCAACGTCCTCATCGAAGGGAAAGAGGTCGACTTCGCCTGGCCGGCGAGCCGACTGCTCATCGAGCTCGACAGCTGGGAGTACCACCGCACGCGAGCGGCGTTCGAGGATGACCGGCGGACCGACCGCCGACTCAAAGCCGCCGGTTGGACCGTGCTGAGAGTGACTTGGCGGGACCTCGACGAGCCCGGCCGCCTCGCGGCCGAGCTCGCAACGTTCTTCTAGTTCAGCCGCTCGACGATCATCGCCTGGCCCATGCCGCCGGCGGCGCACATGGTCTCCAGGCCGATCGTCGCGTCGAGCGTGTCGAGGTCGTTGAGCAGCGTGGTCATGATCCGCGCGCCGGTCATCCCGAACGGGTGGCCGAGGGCGATCGCGCCGCCGAACGGGTTGAGCTTCTCGTGGTCGATGCCCCACTCGTCGCGGCAGGGGACGACCTGGGCGGCGAACGCCTCGTTGAGCTCGAGAGCGTCGATGTCGTCGATCGTCATGCCGGCCTGCTTGAGCACCTTCTCGACCGCGGGGATCGGGCCGAGGCCCATGATCTCGGGGCGGAGGCCGGCGACGGCCGAGGCGATGATGCGGGCGCGCGGCTTGAGGCCGAGCTTCTCGGCCTTCTCCGCGGACATGACGAGCACGGCCGCGGCGCCGTCGTTGAGCGGGCAGGCGTTGCCGGCGGTGACGGTGCCATCGGGCTTGAACGCCGGCTTGAGCGCGGCGAGCTTCTCGACCGTCGTGCCCGGGCGCGGGCCGTCGTCCCGGGTGACCTCGCCGTCGGCCGTCTGCACGGCGACGATCTCGCGGTCGAAGTGGCCCGAGTCGCGGGCGGCGACGGCGCGCTGCTGCGAGATCGCGGCCCACTCGTCCTGGGACTCGCGCGAGACGTTGCAGCGCTCGGCGACGTTCTCGGCGGTGATGCCCATCGGGATGTAGACGTTGTACGGCGCGCCCTCGGAGCCGTCGAGCTGCGGGTGGAACTGGAAGTTGTCCGCGCCGAAGCGCGAGACGGCCTCGACGCCGGCAGCGATGTACTGATCGCCCTCGCCGGCCACGATCGCGTGGAAGGCCATGCGGATCGTCTGCAGCGACGAGGCACAGAAGCGGTTGACCGACGTGGCGGGGACGTGATGGTCGATCCCGGACAGCAGCCCGGCGTTGCGGCCGATGTTGTAGCCCTGCTCGCCCGCCTGGAAGCCGCAGCCCATCATCAGGTCGTCGGTCTCGTTGAAGTTGACCTCGGGGTTGCGGTCCACGAGCGCCTTGAGCGGCACCGCGGCGAGGTCGTCGGCGCGAACATCCTTGAGCGAACCCTTGACCGCGCGCCCGATCGGGGTGCGCACGGCGTCGACGATGACGGCTTCAGGCATGGAATCTCCCGTTGATTGACTGCTCAGTCAATGGTACCCCGAGGGGCCGGGCTCCGTACCCTCAGTTGGATGGCCGACTCCCCACCACGCAACCGCGTCGCCCGCTCCGCCAAGGTCGGCGGTCTGGTCGCCGGCCAGTCCGCCCGCTGGGCCGGCACCCGCGCCGCGAACCGCCTGCGCTCCCCCGAGGATGCCGACGCGGCCACCGGCGAGCGCGCCGCCGCCCTCGCCCGCGAGCTCGTCAAGCAGCTCGGCCAGCTGCGCGGCGCCGCGATGAAGATCGGCCAGGTCCTCTCCACCGTCGACTTCACCGCGATCCCGGAGTCGGAGCGCGAGGAGTTCAAGGCGACGCTCGCCGCGCTGCGCGACGACGTGCCGCCGCTGCCGTTCAAGAAGGTCCGCAAGCTGCTGGAGGAGGAGCTGGGCGGCAAGGTCGGCGACCACTTCGAGACGTTCGAGGAGGAGGCCTTCGCCGCCGCGTCGATCGGCCAGGTCCACCGCGCGGTCACGCTCGACGGCGACGAGGTCGCGGTCAAGCTCCAGTACCCCGGCGTCGCCGAGGCGGTCGAGTCCGACCTTCGCAACCTCTCGCTGCTGCTGCCCCTGGTCAAGCGGCTCGCGCCGGGGCTCGACGTCAAGGCGCTCTACGGCGAGCTGCGCGAGCGGATCGCCGAGGAGCTCGACTACGAGATCGAGGCGCAGAACCACCGCGCGGTGGCCCGCGCCTACCGCGACCACCCCGACGTCCTCGTGCCGAAGGTCCACACCGACCTCTCCAGCCGCCGCGTCCTCGTCACCCACCTGCTGCAGGGCCGGCGCTTCGACCAGGTCAAGGCGCTCGACGACGCCGAGCGCGACCGCTTCGGCGAGATCGTCTTCCGCTTCTACTTCTCGCTGATGCAGCGGACCGGGCGCGTGTGCGGCGACCCGCATCCCGGCAACTACCTGCTGCTCGACGACGGCCGCGTCGGCTTCTTCGACTTCGGGCTCATGCGCAAGCTCGAGCCGGAGTTCCTGGAGGACGAGCGGGCGCTCGCGCGCGCCGTGGTCGCCGAGGACGCGCAGGCCGTCCACGCCATCCTCGCCCGCCTCGGCTACCTGCCGGATCCCGACGACTTCGTGCCCGAGGCGCTGCTGGAGTGGCTCCTGGCGGCCGGCGAGTGGTACCTGCAGCCCGGCTGGCGCCGGCTCTCGCCGCAGTACGTGACCGCGCTGCTCGACGCCACCGCCTCCCCGCGCTCGCCCTGGTTCGAGCAGCAGCGGCGCATGACCATCCCGCCGCAAGCACTGCTCGTGCGGCGCATGGAGGGCCTGATCTTCACGACCCTGGGCGAGCTGCGGGCCGGCGGCGACTGGCACGAGCTGGCGAAGGAGTTCTTCGCCGACGAGCCGACGGCTGTCTAACATCTGGACCAATGCGAAGGATCGCGTTACTGCTCCCCGGCCTGCTCATGCTGCTCGCACCCGCGAGCGCGTCGGCGACCTCCCACTTCGCCTACGACATCCCCAAGCTCGTCGCGAAACCGCTCGTGGCGGTCAAGAAGGGCACGGACGTCCCGGTGCTCCTGCCCAGCAAGATGACCACCGAGTTCACGAAGCTCTACTCGGCCGGCCGGGGCCGCAAGACGCGCTACACGTTCGAGATCGGCGCGGCCCGCAACTGCCACTCCGCGACCGCCTGCTTCGTCGCCGAGTTCCGCGGCCGCCAGGGCGGCAAGGCCAGCGGCAAGCGCAAGGTCAAGCTCGCCCACGGCCGGACCGGCTGGTTCCACCCCACCCGCTGCGGCGCCTCGTGCGCATCACCCGGCATCGAGTGGAAGCAGGGCGGCGTGCTCTACGAGCTCGAGGCGAAGCTCGGCACCCAGAAGACCGAACGCAAGCTCCTCACGAACCTCGCCAACTCGGCGATCCGCAGCGGCGCGCGCTAGGCGATCTCTTTGCCGTCGAGCGCGGCGTGGGCCGCGACGCGGCGGGCGAAGTCCGGGAAGTCGTGCGCGTACAGCGAATGCGCGCCGTCGCACAACGCCGCCTCGGGGTCGTTGTGGACCTCGACGATGATGCCGTCGGCGCCGACCGCGGCGGCGGCGCGTGCCAGCGGCTCGACCAGGCGGCGGTCGCCGGTGGCGTGGCTCGGGTCGACGATCACCGGCAGGTGGGTGTGGAGCTTCAGCCACGGGACGGCGGAGAGGTCGAGCGTGAAGCGCGTGGCGGTCTCGAACGTGCGGATGCCGCGCTCGCACAGCATCACGCGCTCGTTGCCCTCCTTGAGGATGTAGTCCGCGGCCATCAGCAGCTCGTCCAGTGACGAGCTCAGCCCGCGCTTGAGCAGCACCGGCAGCCCGAGCTTGCCCGCAACCTCGAGCAGCGCGTAGTTCTGCATGTTGCGCGCGCCGATCTGGACGACGTCGGCGTGCTCGTGGATGACCTCGGCGTGGTTCGAGTCCAGCAGCTCGGTGACCACCGGCAGCCCGGTCTCCGCTTTCGCCTCGGCGAGGATCTCGAGGCCCGCCGGCCCGAGGCCCTTGAACGCGAACGGCGACGTGCGCGGCTTGTAGGCGCCGCCGCGCAGCATCGACGCGCCGGCGGCCTTGACCGTGCGCGCGACGGTCATCGTCTGCTCGCGCGTCTCCACCGTGCACGGGCCGGCGATCAGGCAGAACGTCTTGTTGCCGCCGACCGTGCGGCCGGCGATGTCGAACACGCTCGGGCCGTCGTGGAAGAGCTCCGACGACGCCAGCTTGTACGGCCGCGAGATCGGGACCACGCGGTCGACGCCCTCCATGCCCTCGAAGCCCGCCTCGCGCACCGCCTCGGGGTCGCCGATGGCGCCGATCGCGGTGGTCAGCTCGCCCGGCATGACGAGCACGTGGAGCCCCATCGTCTCCAGCCGCTCGCGGACCGCCGCGACCTCGCCCTCGGTCGCGTGCGGTGTCATCACGATCATCACAGGCCCAGCTCCCTCACTCCCAGCTCGTCGGCGCCGAGGTGGTGCGCGAGCTCGTGGCGGACCGTGCGGGTGACCTGCGCGCGCAGCTCGTCGGCGTCGTGGCCGAAGTCACGCAGCAGCGTGTCGCGGAAGATGAGAATGAGGCCCGGTTTCTCGCGCGCGACCGTGTCGGGTGGGGGGGACTGATAAAGCCCGTAGGCGCGGTGACGGCGGCCCTTGTCGGAGATCACGACCGCGACGTGGTCGAGCGCCTTGCGCAGCAGGTCCGGGAGATCGTCGAGCGCCTCGCGCACGAGCTCCTCGAAGTCCTCGGGCCGGCGCGGGTCGAGCGTCATGAACTCCGCCTCGTCGGGCTCGGCGGCGAGGTTCTCGCGCGCGAGCTCCTCCGAGCGCCGCACGAGCAGCTCGAACTCCTCCTCGTCGGCGGGCTCCTGGTAGTCGGCGAGCCGCGTGGTGATGGCCGCGATGCCCATGCCGAGCAGGCCGAGCCCGGCGACCGCGCAAGCGAGCCCCTGCACGAGCCGCATCGGATACTCCGGATCCAACCCGCGGAACGCGGTGACGATCAGGACCGCGATGCAGAGGCAGAACAGCGTCGAGGTGAGGATCCGCTTCCAGGCGGGCCACTCGGCGAGCATTACTTGAGCGTCCGGGCGATCACGAGCCGCTGGATCTCGTTCGTGCCCTCGTAGATCTGGGTGATCTTCGCGTCGCGCATGAAGCGCTCGACCGGATACTCGGTGACGTATCCGTAGCCGCCGAGGACCTGCACCGCCTCGATCGTCACCGCCATCGCGGTGTCGGAGGCGAACAGCTTGGCCATCGCGGAGTACTTGCCGCGGTCGGCCTCGCCGCGGTCGATCTTCGCGCACGCCTTGTAGAGCAGCTCGCGGGCGGCGGCCGTGCGCGTCTCCATGTCGGCGAGCTTGAACTGGATGCCCTGGAACTCGTTGATCGGCTGGCCGAACTGCTTGCGCTCGCGCGCGTACGCGGCGGCGTAGTCGGTCGCGCCCTGGGCGATCCCGACGGCCTGGGCGGCGACGCCGAGGCGCGAGTGGTCGAGCGTGCCGAGCGCGACGGAGAGGCCCTTGCCCTCGGTGCCGATGAGGTTGGCGGCCGGCACGCGCACGTCGTCGAAGATCGGCTGGCCGGTCGGCGAGCCCTTGATGCCGAGCTTGTGCTCGAGCTTGCCGACGCTGAAGCCCGGGCGGTCGGCCTCGACGACGAAGGCGGAGAGCCGCCGCGTCTCTCGATCGCTGACCGCGAACACGACGTAGAAGTCGGCGACGCCCAGGTTCGTGATCCAGTTCTTGGTGCCGTTGATCACCCACTCGTCGCCGTCGCGGCGCGCGGTGGTGATCATGCCGCCGGGGTCGGAGCCCGCCTCGGGCTCGGACAGCGCGAAGGCCGGCGACCACTCGCCGCTCGCGCAGCGCGGCAGGATGCGCTGCTTGAGCTCGTCGCTGCCGAACAGGCGGATGGGGAGCGTCCCGAGCTCCTGGACCATCAGGATCAGCGCGGTCGAGGCGCAGGCCTTCGCGACCTCCTCGATCGCGATGTTGAGCATCAGCGTGCCGGTGCCGGTCCCGCCGTATTCCTCCCCGAACGGCAGCCCGAGCAGGTCCTGCTCGGAGAACAGCTTGCGCAGGTCCCACGGGTACTCGGCCTTGGCGTCAATCTCGCTTGCGCGAGGCGCGACCCGTTCGCGCACGATCTGGCGAATCGTGTCGCGGAAGGCCACATGGTCGTCAGAGAGCGCATACGTGGTGTCTGCCGGGGTGCTCGTGGCCATGGTGGGAGCGTAGAACACCCGTCCGAAGGGGTTTCCGCGTACCTACCGAACGGGCACCCACGAGTTGAACCCCTGAGAAGGAGACTGACCTGTGGGCATCGGCACCAGCATCTTCCTGATCGCCGTCGGCGCGATCCTGTATTTCGCGGTCAACGTAGACATCTCCGGTCTGGAGCTGTCGACCGTGGGGCTGATCCTCATGATCGTGGGGATCCTCGGCCTGATCATCTCGTTCTTCCTCATGAACCAGGCCTCGCGCCGGCGCCCCGGCGAGCCCGTCGACGGGCCGGTCGTGCGCGAGCGCGACGTCTACTAGGCCGCGCCTGGACCACCCGGGGTCGGAGCGTCCTCCGGCTCATCCGGCCCCGGTGAAGCGCCCGGCGTATCGGGCACCTGCCGCCACTCGGTGAAGTGGTGCGCGCGGATCACGAACGCGACGCGGGCCAGTTCGCCCGCGGCCGTGCAGGTGTGACCCGCGCGCTGGGAGAGTCGGAACGTCCCGACGATGTAGCGCCCGTCGTGCTGGACCTCGAGCAGCTTGGCTCCGCACGGAAGCTCGTCGTTGAATTTGCGCACCTGCTCGCGCGTCTGCAGCTGGACGGTTATCGACTGCGCGACGATCGCCGGCACGGCGAAGTAGCGCGCGGCCCGGTCCGGATCGCCGCGGCGCACCGCCGCGGCCCAGCCCTCGAGCACGGGGCGCAGGCGCTCGGCGTCGCGCTGGCTCGGGTGCGGCTGGCCCGGCTTGGGCTTCGACTTCGGAGCCGCGGTCGCGATCGGGCCGGCGCGCACGATCGGCGGCGGCGTCTTGAGCGCGTAGTCCGGGCCGCTCGAGCCGCAGCCCGTCAGGAGCCCGAGGGCAGCGAGGGCGACGGCGGCGCGACGGGCGGCCATAGGAGCATTTTGTACCCCTCTGGCGCCCGCCGCGCACGCAGCGCGCTGGTTCTGGCGGTTAGAGACTCTCGGGGTGGCGGACGACGTACCCCGCGGAGGAGCGCATGTCCGCCTGCCAGCGGGTGCCCTGGTTGGCGCGACCGCTGGTGTCGAAGCGCAGGCCGGCGACGACCATGAACGCGTGGCTGCTCTTGGCGTAGATCGTGACCCAGGTGCCCTTGCCGGCCTCGCCCCAGCTCTCGAAGCCGGTCGAGTCCATCGACTCGTCGAGCATCCCGGCGCCGTGGAAGGCGTAGGACATCGAGCCCGAGCAGTCGTACCCGGTGTCCTCCCACTTGCCGTGCCCGCCGCCGTACTTGTACGGCTTCTTGGCGATGCGGTTGCCGGCCTCGATGATCGCCTGGACCTGCGGCGGCGCGTCGGTGGGGGCGACCGCGAGGCCGTCCGGGCCGACGACGGCCTTGCCGGTGGTGGGCGCCGCGAGCGGCTTGCGGGAGCTGGACTCGACGGTGACGCGGAGCGCCTTGGCGTCGGGCCGTGAGACCTTCCCGTCGACCTTGCGCTCCTCCTGCCTCTCCCAGGCGCGGACCTTGCGAGCCGTGCCGCGGCCGAACTGACCGTCGACGTAAGTCTTGAAGCCCGCGCGGGTCAGGTAGTCCTGGAGGACGCGGACGTCACGTCCACGCATCCCCTGATGCAGGGGACGCTTCCCGAAGATCTTCTTCGCGGCTGCCGCAGGGGCAACCGGGACGGACACGAGCCCGCAGGCCAACAAACCTACGGCGAGCACTCGACAGCGTGACAACGAAAATCCTTTCTTTCATCGCCTACGGGGTTAGCTGTCGGGCTCGCACGGAAAGATCGCGCTACGCCGCATGCCTAACGGCGATTCGCCCCTGAGCCAAAGAATCCTTGGCCTTTATGTGGTTCCCCCGCTCTCCCCTGGACTGGGAGACTCGGCGTTATGTCCCTAACCGAAGCGCGGCACTCTAGCGGAGTACCCCGGCGGGAAGCGCTGAACCGCGCAACTGCCGCTCTGGAGCCGCCTTTTGCCGTTTTGGACCTCGACGCCTTCGACCGCAACGCCGCCGACCTCCTGCGGCGGGCGGGTGGGAAGCCGGTCCGGCTGGCCTCCAAGTCGGTCCGCTGCCGGGCGCTGAGCGAGCGCGCGCTGGGTGCCGGTTTGCAGGGGATTCTCGCGTTCACGCTGCCGGAGGCGCTGTGGCTGGCGGGGCACGGCCACGACGATCTGGTCGTCGCCTACCCCACCGTGGACCGGGCCGCGCTGCGGGAGCTGGCGGCCGGGCCGCGCGACCGGGTGACGATCATGGTCGACTGCGCCGAGCACCTCGAACTGGCGTGCGCCGCCGTGCGCGACGCCGGCGCGGGTCCGCTCCGCGTCTGCCTCGATGTCGACGCGGGCTGGTGGCCGCTGGGCGGGCGGCTGAAGATCGGCGCCCGGCGCTCGCCGGTGCACACGCCCGGGCAGGCGGCGGAGCTCGCCCGCGCCGTCGTCGCGCGGCCGGAGCTGGAGCTCGACGGCCTGCTGAGCTACGAGGCGCACATCGCCGGCCTCGGCGACCGCCCGCCGGGGCGGCCGCTGATGGGCATGGCGATCCGGGCGATGCAGCGCGGCTCGGCGCGCGAGCTGGCCGGCCGCCGCGCCGCGGTGGTCGAGGCGGTGCGGGCGGTGGCGCCGCTGCGCTTCGTGAACGGCGGCGGGACCGGCTCGGTCGAGCGCACGGCGGCGGAGGCGGCGGTGACCGAGGTCGCGGCGGGCTCGGGCCTCTACGGCCCGACCCTGTTCGACGCCTACGGCGCTTTCCACCCCGAGCCCGCGGCGCTGTTCGCGCTGCCGGTCGTGCGGCGGCCGGACGACCGCACCGTGACGCTGCTCGGCGGCGGCTACCCGGCGTCGGGCGCGCCGGGGCCCGACCGGCTGCCGCGGCCGCTCGATGGTGCATTGCGGCTGGACCGGCAGGAGGGCGCGGGCGAGGTGCAGACCCCGATCCACGGCGGAGCCGGGCTGCGGATCGGCGACCGCGTGTGGATGCGGCACGCGAAGGCGGGCGAGCTGTGCGAGCGCTTCAACGAGCTTCACCTGGTGCGAGGGGAAGAGCTCATGGAGACGGTGCCGACCTACCGGGGCGAGGGCCAGGCCTTCCTGTGAGGCACGTCAAACCCCGGGCTGCCAGAGGTCCCGCGTGCGCACCAGCACCAGCGCCGCCGCAAGGCCGATCAGCGCGAGCACGACGGAGATCAGCAGCAGCTCGTTGAGGCCGCTCGCGAAGGCCGCCTCGTAAGTGCTGCGCAGGCTGTCGCGCGCCGCCGCGGGCGCGAGCTGGGTGGCGGCGGCGACGTCGCCGTCGGCGATCCGGTCGGTCACCGCGCCGCGCGCGGCGCCGAGGCCGTCTGTGCGCTCCTCCACCCGCCCCGCGATCGTGCTCTGCAGCACCGCGCCGAGCACGGCGATGCCCACCGCCAGGCCGAGCTGGCGCGCGGTGTTGTTGATCCCCGACGCGAGCCCGCCCTGCGCCGGCGGCAGGACACCGAGGTGCGTGAAGGTGGCGAGCGGGTTGGCGAGCCCGGTGCCCGCGCCGACCAGCACGAGCCCGGCCAGCAGATGCAGCCACGAGGAGCCGGCGTCGACGCCGGTCATCAGCAGCAGGCCCGCCGCGCACAGCCCCATCCCCGTCGCGAGCGCGCCGGTCAGCGGGACCCGGCCGGCCATCCGCCCGGCGCCGAGCGACGTCAGGAAGGCGGCGATCGCGAGCGGCGCCAGCCACAGCCCGACCTCGACCGGGCTCCCGCCGCCGACGTCGAGCAGGAACAGCGACAGGTAGACGAAGACGCCGAACGAGCCGCTCGCCAGCGTCGCGATGATCACCGTCGCGCCGAGGAACGTCCGGTTCCGGAACAGGCGCAGGTCGAGCATCGGATCGGCCGCGCGCAGCTCGACGCGCACGAACGCGAGCAGCGCGAGCGCGCCCGTCGCGACGAGGCCGAGCACCGGCGCGCTCGTCCAGCCGAGCGCGTTGCCGCGCAGCACCGCGAAGACGATCAGGAAGAGCCCGAGCGACAGCGTCGCGACGCCGGGCCAGTCGACCGGGCTCGGGTCCGGGTCCTGCGACTCGCGGAGCTTGGTCAGCGCCAGCCCGATCGTCGGCAGCCCGAGCACGACGCCGAGCGCGAAGATCGCCTGCCAGCCGACCGCATCGACGAGCACGCCGCCGACCAGCGGCCCTGCCGCGAAGGCGAGCCCGATCACCGCGCCCCAGATCCCGATCGCGCGGGCGCGCGCCTCCCCCTCGAACTCCTGCGCGAGCAGCGCCAGCGAGGCCGGGAACATGACCGCGGCGCCCAGCCCCTGCAGCGCCCGCGCGGCGATCAGCAGCCCGGACGAGGAGGCCATCGTGCACAGCGCCGAGGCGACCGTGAACAGGCACACGCCGATCACGAACAGCTTCCTGCGGCCGAACAGGTCGGCGAGCGACCCGGCCGTGAGCTGGAAGACCGCGAGCACGAGCGAGTACCCGCTCAGCACCCACTGGAGGTCGGTGAAGGACGCGCCGAGGTCGTCGGCGATCGCCTCGAGCGCGACGTTCGGAGCCGCGACATTGATGAGCAGGACCGCGGTCGACACGCAGACGACCGTCAGGGTCCAGCGCTGGGCTGAGCTCACAGCAGCGTCTGCCGGGCCCAGGCGTTGACGAACCGACCGTCGGGATCGAGCCGCTCGCGGATGGCGGCGAAGTCGGCCCAGCGCGGGTAACGCGGCGCGAGCTCCGCGGCGGAGAGGAACGATCGCTTCCCCCAGTGCGGGCGCCCGCCCCACTCGCCCATCACGGCCTCGACCTCGCGGAACGGCGCCTCGAAGCTCATGCCCTCGAAGACGTGGACCGCGACGTAGGCGGACTCGCGCGCGTGCGCGGGCGAGAGCATGGCGTCGTCACCGGCCGAGAAGCGCAGCTCGATCGGGAACGAGACCGGGTAGCGCTCGAGGATCTGGCGCGCGGCGCGCACCGCCTCGACGGCGTGCTCGCGCGGCAGCGCGTACTCCATCTCCTCGAAGCGCACGAGCCGCGGGCTGGCGAAGACGTCGAAGGAGTCGGCCACCCGCTCGCGCTTGGAGGCACTGCGGCCGGCGAGCCTGTTGAGCGTCGGGATCGTCCTCGGCGCGCGCCGCGCGATGCGGTTGAGGAGCCCGAACACGTGGTTGTCGAGCACGACGTCCTGCACCCACTCGCGGCGCGGGTGGCGCGGGGTGGGCGCGGCATCGCTGCGGTTGTTGGTGCGCGTCAGCGCCACGGGCGAATGCGGGAACGTGAACAGCTCGAAGTGGTCGTTGCCGTCGACGCGCTGGTCGAGCGAGTCGAGCACGTCGTCGAGCGGTTGCGGTGCATCCACGGCATGGAGGTGGAACGACGGCACGCAGCGCAACGTGATCGCGGTAACCACTCCGAGCGCGCCGAGCCCGACCCGCGCGGCGCGCAGCTCGTCGCCGCCGTCGACGATCATCTCGGAGCCGTCGGCGAGCACGAGCTCCATCGCCTCGACGCTCGTGGCCAGGTTGCCGAGCTTCCTGCCCGTCCCGTGCGTGCCGGTGACGAGCGCGCCGGCGAGCGACTGGGCGTCGATGTCCCCGAGGTTCGGGAGCGCGAGGCCGTGGGCGTGCAGCTCGGGCACGAGCCGGTGCAGGCGGATGCCGGCCTCTGCGCGGACGAGGCCGGAGTCGCGGTCGACGTCGAGCACGCGGTCGAGGCGGTCGAGCGACAGCAGTGTCCCGTCCGTCGGCACGGCGCCGGAGAACGAGTGGCCCGCGCCCGCGACGCGGACCGCGCGGCCTCGCGCGACGGCCTCGCTCAGCTCGGCCCTGCTCGCCGGTCGCACGTGCTCGGCGGGCGCGCACGACTGCCCGCGCGACCAGTTCGACCACATGCCTGCGAGGCTACCGCCGCATGAGCTGGGAGCCCGAGCTCGAGGAGCTGCGCCGCCGCGAGGCGCTCGCGCGCGAGATGGGCGGCGCGGAGCGCGTGGCGCGCCAGCACGCGTCGGGCCGCCGGACGGTACGGGAGCGGATCGATCGGCTGTTCGACCCGGGCACGTTCCACGAGACCGGCGCGCTCGCGGGCAGCGCGGCCTACGACGAGGACGGCGAGCTCAGTGCCTTCACCCCGGCCAACATGGTCTGCGGGCAGGGCGAGATCGAGGGCCGCGCGGCGGTGGTGCAGGGCGACGACTTCACGGTCCGCGGCGGCGCGGCCGACGCCGCCATCTGGCAGAAGATGGTCTACGCCGAGCGGCTCGCGCACGACCTGCGGCTGCCGCTGGTGCGGCTCGTCGACGGCACGGGCGGCGGTGGCTCGGTCAAGTCGCTCGAGCAGATGGGCTACACGTACGTGCCGTTCATCCCCGGCATGGAGCTGGCGATCGCGAACCTGGCGCGCGTGCCGGTGGTCGCGGCGGCGCTCGGGCCGGTGGCGGGGCTGGGCGCGGCGCGGGTGGTCGCCTCGCACTTCAGCGTGATCGTGCGCGGGACCGCGCAGCTGTTCGTGGCCGGGCCGCCGGTCGTGGCCGCCGCGATGGGCGAGTCGCCCGACAAGGAGGCGCTCGGCGGCTCGCGGATGCAGACGCGCGCGGGCGCGGTCGACAACGAGGCGGCCGACGAGGACGACGCGCTCGATCAGCTCAAGCGCTTCCTCTCCTACCTGCCGCCGAGCGCGTGGGAGCTCCCGCCGCTCGTGGCCGGGACGGATCCCATGGAGCGAAGAGAGGAGGCGCTGGTCTCGATCGTGCCGCGCGACCCGCGCAAGCCCTACGACATGCGCGCGATCCTCGCCGCCGTGTTCGACCTCGGGAGCGTCTTCGAGCTCGGCGCGCGCCACGGCCGCTCGCTGATCTGCTCGCTGGCGCGGCTCGACGGGCACCCGGTCGGCGTGCTGGCGAGCGATCCGAAGCACTACGGCGGCGGGCTGACCGGCGACGCGTCGGACAAGCTCGTGCGCTTCACCGAGCTGTGCGACCAGTTCCGCCTGCCGGTGGTCAACCTCGTCGACCAGCCGGGGTTCGTGATCGGCTCCGAGGCCGAGCGCGCCGGCACGATGCGGCGCGGCGCGCGGGCGCTGTTCGCCGTCCACCAGGCGACGGTGCCGTGGGTGTCGGTGCTGATCCGCAAGGTCTACGGCGTCGCGGGCGCCGCGCACGGTGACGCGTCGCGGCTGAACCTGCGCTACGCGTGGCCCTCGGGCGACTGGGGCTCGCTGCCGATCGCGGGCGGACTCGAGGCGGCGTACCGGCGCGAGCTCGAGGCGGCCGAGGACCCCGTGGCCTTGCGGGCGGAGATCGAGGCGCGGCTCGACGCGGTGCGCTCCCCGTTCCGGACGGCCGAGCGCTTCGGGGTCGAGGAGATCATCGATCCGCGCGACACGCGGCCGCTCTTGTGCGCGTGGGCGCGCCAAGCTCACCGCCTCGTGGCGCACGACGCGGGGGCCGGGCCGAAGGCGCGCGGCCCGCGGCCGTAGTCTTCGCGGGCGATGGCCCACGCCTTCCACGCCGACGACATCGACGTCGACGCCGACGAGGTCCGCGCCGCGTTCGAGCGCGGCGAGATCCAGCTGATCGACGTGCGCGAGCCGTACGAGTACGAGGCGGGCCGGATCGCCGGCGCGCGGCACATCGAGCTGGAGCGCCTGGCGTCCAAGGCCGACACGATCGACCGCGACACGACCGTCGTCTTCGTCTGCCGCCTCGGCGCACGGTCCGGCATGGCCGCCAACGCCTTCCGCCGTGCGGGCTGGGACGCTCGCTCGATGGACGGCGGGATGGAGGAGTGGGCCGGGCGCGGGCTCCCGCTCGAGCCCGAGGGCGGGCATGTCGCGGATCACTAGGGCGCTGCTGCTGGCCGGCGCGCTCATGCTGCTCGTGCCGGCGGGCGCGGCGGCGGCCCCGGCCTTCGTCTCGGTCGGGAGCTTCGACCAGCCGATCTCCGTGACCGCGCCGCCGCGCGACACCTCGCGCGTGTTCGTGGTCGAGCGCGGCGGGACGATCCAGGTGGTCCGCAATGGGACGAAGCTCGGCACGCCGTTCCTCGACATCTCGAGCGCGATCGACACCGCCGGCGAGCGTGGCCTGCTCTCGATGACCTTCGCGCCCGACTACGCGACCTCCGGGCTGGTCTACGTCTACATGGTCGCCCGCCAGCCGCTGGGCGAGATCCAGATCCGCGAGTACAAGCGCTCGGCCGCGAACGCCGACCGCACCGACCCGACCGGGCGGATCGTGTTCCGGGCGACGCACAACGAGGAGTCCAACCACAACGGCGGCCAGGTCGAGGTCGGGCCGGACGGCTACCTGTGGTTCGCGACCGGCGACGGCGGCGGGGGCGACGACGTTCACAACCACGCACGCGACCTCTCGAGCCCACTCGGCAAGGTGCTGCGGATCGACCCGCGGCCCGGCAACGCGGGGAGCTACGGAATCCCGGCGAACAACCCGTTCGGCAGCGCGATCTGGGCCTACGGCCTGCGCAACCCGTTCCGCTTCTCGTTCGACCGCGGGTCGGGCGACCTCTGGATCGGGGACGTCGGCCAGGGCGCGCGCGAGGAGATCGACCGCGCGACGGCGAGCGGCGGGCTGGGGCGCGGCGGCGACTACGGCTGGGCGTGCGAGGAGGGGACCGTCCCCGGGCCCAAGGCCTGCACGGTCAGCGCGTCCTACATCCCGCCGGTCTTCGACTACGACAGCGAGGCCGGCACGCACGCGGTGACCGGCGGCTACGTGGTGCGGGACCCGGGGCTGCCGACGCTGCTCGGCCGCTACGTCTACGTCGACTTCTACACGGGGGACATCCGATCGTTCGCGCCCGCCGGCGCGCGAGCGACCGACGCTCCCACGGGCCTGACGCAGACGTCCGTCGCCTCGTTCGGCGAGGACGCCTGCGGGCACCTGTACGTCGCCTCGCTCGAGGGGCCCGTCCAGCGCGTGCAGGACGGCGCCCCGGGCGCCTGCGTGCTCAAGCCGGTGCCGCCGGCGCTGCCCGCGCTGCGCGGCACGGGAGGCGGCGGGGGCGGTGGCCCGGCCGGCTCCGACCGCACCCCGCCGCGGGTGCGGATCCGGGTCGCGGGCAAGGGCCGCGTCGGCCGTCGCGCGCGGCCGCAGATCGCGCTCACCGCGAGCGAGGCCTGCCGCGTCACCATCCGCGCCCGCCTCGGCGGCTGGACGCTGGTGCGCGCCCGCACCTCGCTCCGCTCCGGCCGCCGCACGGTCGTCCGCCTCCGCCCGAAGGCGAAGGCGGTCAGGCGCATCCGCCGCTCGCTCCGCCGCCACCGGCACCTCACGCTGCGCGTGTCCGTGACCGCGGTCGACGCGGCCGGCAACACCGGCCACGCCGCGCGGCGGTTGACGGTCAAGCGCGCCTAGGAATTCTTCTCGTCGTCGGAGTCGGAGGCGTCGTCCTCGTCATCGGACGAGTCGTCGTCCGAGCCCTCTTCCTCCTCGCCCACCATCGCGGGATCGGGCGGGGCGTCCGGGTCGCTGGGGCCGCCGGGGATCGGCTCGCCCTTGTACTCGTCGGGGTCGTCGACCTCCTCGCCCTCGATCGTCACCGAGCCGTCCTCGTGGTGGCGCAGTGAGGACGGGCCGAGCTTCGAGGTGGCGCCGTCGTCGTAGCTCTCGCCGCCGTCGGGGCCTCCGTAAGTGAGGTACTTCGCCTTGCCGCCAGGCCAGTCCGCGAGGTCCTTGGGCGGGTCGCCCTCCTCGAGCTCGGACATCTCCTCCTTGGCCTGCTCGACCTCTGCTTCTTCGTCGCGCGCGGACTCGGCGGCGCCGCCGCCCTCCTCGCCCTCGTCGGGGTCTGCGGCGTTCTCCTGCTTCTGCTCGGACATGCGGCGAGGCATACCCCGGGCCCGGAAAGAGAAACGGCGGCCCGGTAGGAGCCGCCGCCTCCGCGAATCATTCGCGATTACTAGCTTCGCCCTCCAGGACGTGGGCTCAGCCTAACGTCACACCGGGACTCTGTGTGTTAACAGCGTGTCAGGACTCGGAGACGAGGGGCTCGCGCATCGCGCGAGTGTCGGGAGCGCGCTTGTAGGGCTGCTCCTCCTTGACGTCCTCCTCGTGGTACACGGACTCCGCGTTGACCGCCCAGATGTCGTGCCGGGCGCCGGTGACGATGTTGTCGACAGCGCGGATCGCGGTCAGCATCGAGTGGTCCGAGTTGTTGTAGCGGTGCAGGCCGTTGCGCCCGACCTGCTGCAGGTTGGAGACACCCTCGAGCCAGCCGCGGATCGAGTCGACGCGCTCGCCGTAGTCCGGGTCGTACATCGGGTAGGCGAGCGGGACGCGCGTGACGAAGCCGCGCTCGACCTTCTCGGGAGCGACCAGGCCGAGGTGATGGAGCTCGCGCTTGGCCAGCTCGACGAGATCGTCGTCGGCCATCTCCCACAGCTCGTCGCCCGAGAAGCAGAAGTACTCGAGGCCAACGCAGGCCTTCGAGTCGTCCGGGACCATCCACGGGCTCCAGGAGCGGTAGTTCTGGATCCGCCCGACGTGCACCGACGGGTCGTGGATGTAGATCCAGTTGTCCGGGAACAGGTCCTCGCCGTCGATCACCAGCGCGACCGTGAGGAAGTCGCGGTAGCGCAGGCCCTGGGCCGAGGCCTGAACCTCACCGCCGGCGGCGGCGCCGGCCAGGCCGACGGTCGCCCGCAGCGGGAGCGAGGAGATGACGTGCGCGGGCTCGACGCGCTCGCCGCCGGCGACCACCGCGGCCACCCGCCCGTCACGGATCTCGAGCTCCTCGACCGGCGCGCTGAGGCGGACCTCGCCGCCGTTGGCGATGATCTCGTCGGCCATCGTCTCCCACATCTGGCCCGGCCCGAAGCGCGGGTAGTGGAACTCGCCGATCAGCGACTTGATGTCGTTCTTGTTGCCGAAGAACGCGGCCTTGGCGGCGGAGGTGAAGGACAGGCCCTTGATGCGCTGGGCCGCCCACTCCGCGCGCAGCTCCGTGGTCGGGACGCCCCACACCTTCTCGGTGTAGGTCTTGAAGAAGTGCTGGTAGAGCCGCTTGCCGAAGCGGTTGGAGACCCACTGCTCGACGTTGTCCTCCTTGCCCTTGGGCTTCATCTGCGCCCACAGGTAGGAGAGCCCCGAGCGGATCAGCTCGATCGGGCCGAGCTTGCGCACGACGTCCATGCCGTCGAGCGGATACGTGAGGAACTTGCCGTTCCAGAAGATCCGCGACATGCGCGGGCGCAGCAGGAACTCCTCCTTCATCACCTCGTGCCAGAGATCGTCGACCTCTTTGGACTTGGTGAAGAAGCGATGCCCACCCAGATCGAAGCGGTAGCCGTCGCGGACCTCGGTCTTCGCGAGGCCGCCGACCTGGTCCTCGGCCTCGAAGACGATCACGGGCACGCCCTGCTTGGCGAGCAGGTAGCCGGCGGTCAGTCCGGCAGGGCCGCCGCCGAGGACGGCGACCGGCGCACGCCGGGTCGTGCGGTCCTGGCCCGGGACGACTTCGAACTCAACAGTGGACATGCCAGACACCTTGTCCGCTGGCGCGCGCCCGCACACGCGCGGCTAACCGCAGCTAACACCCCTTAATCGCCCCGATCCGCCGTACCCTGGAGGGGTGCAGACCGCCACGGCGCTGGACATCCTGCTCGTCGACGACGACGGACCGTTGCGCGAGATGCTCACCCGCTCGTTCGAGCGCGAGGGTCATCGCGTGACCGCCGTGGCCGACGGCGACGCCGCGCTGGCGGCCGCCGGCGACCAGCCCTTCGACGTCGTGCTGCTCGACGTCGCGCTCGGCGAGGGCCCCACCGGCCACGACGTGGCCCGCCTGCTGCGCCGCCGCCGCGACGTGGTGCCGATCATCATGCTGACCGCGCTCGACTCCGAGGCCGACGCCGTCCAGGGCCTCGAGGCGGGCGCCGACGACTACGTCACAAAGCCGTTCGGGCTCGCCGAGCTGCGCAGCCGGATCCGCGCCGTGCTGCGGCGCGCGCACGGTCGCGTGGTCGAGGGCAACTTCGCCGTCGGGCCCGTGTCGCTCGACCGCGAGCTGCGCCGCGTCGAGGTCGACGGCAGCGCCGTCCGCCTCACCTTCAGCGAGTTCGAGCTGCTCGCCTGCCTGATGGGGCGCCCGGGCCGCGCCTTCAACCGCCAGGAGCTGCTGCGCGCGATCTGGGGCGACAGCGCCTATCGCGACCCGCGCGCGATCGACGTCCACATCCGCCATCTGCGCGAGAAGCTCGAGTCCGCCCCCGAGCAGCCGTCCCTGATCCTCACCGTGCCCGGCACGGGCTATCGCTTCCGAGAGGCATGAGACCGCACCTGCGCATGGGCTTCGGAGGCCTGCGCGGACGGTTGCTGATCGCGCTCGTGCTCACGAGCGCCGTCACCCTTGCGGCCGCCGCGGCGGTCGTGCTCGGCCCGCTGCAGCAGCGGCTGCGCGACCAGAGCACGGAGAGCCTGCGCGCCGCCGTGCTCGCCGCCCGCCCGCGCTTCGAGGCGGGGATGGGTCAGCGCAGCAAGGTCGACAAGGAGATCGCGCTCAGCTCCGAGGCGTTCGAGCTGTCGGACCAGACCGCGGGGCGCGTGCTCGTCACCGACGTCGCGCTCACGCCCGCGAGCGACACGGAGTCGCCCCCCGGCTTCCTCGCCGACTCGGAGAGCGGGCCGCCGCCGCGCCAGGCCTACTTCGCGGCCATCGCTGCGCTCAACCGCCAGGAGACCGTTGTCGACGTGCGTGGCGACGACCTCGCGATCGCCGTCCCGCTCTACCGCCGCGGCGTCGTCACCGGCGCGGTCGTCGCGCGGCGGCGGCTGACCGAGGTCGGCAACGCCGCCAACGAGGTGCGCAAGGCGCTGCTGGCCGCGGCGGCGGCCGGCCTCGGCCTCGCGGTCGCGATCGCGTTCCTGCTCGCCAACACGCTGCTGCGCCGCCTCGGCCGCCTGCGCGCCGCGGCGCTGCGGATCTCGACCGAGGGTCCCGACGTCTCGATGCCGCGCGACACCGGCCACGACGAGGTCGGCGACCTCGCCCGCGCGCTCGCACGCATGCAGGAGGAGCTGCGCCGCCAGGAGTCGGCCCGGCGGGCGTTCGTGGCGACCGCGTCGCACGAGCTGCGGACGCCGCTGACGATGCTCCAGGGCACCATGGAGCTGCTGGCGGAGGACCTCGACGAGATCAACCCCGACATGCCCGACGCCCAGCGGCAGGTTGCCACCGCGCGGCGCGAGCTGCAGCGCCTCTCCACGCTCGCCGAGGAGCTGCTCGACCTCTCGCGGCTCGACGCCGCGGTCGCGCTGCGTTCCGAGGCGGTCGAGCTCGGCGAGCTGGCGCGTGCCGTCGCGGCCGAGTTCGGCCTGCGCGCCGGCGAGCTGGAGACCGCGATCGAGGTCGTGCCGCCCAACGGCCCGTGCTGGGGCCGCGGCGACCCGGACGCGGCCGCCCGGGTGGTGCGGATCCTGATCGACAACGCGCTGCGCTATGGAGGCGGGCGCGACATCCGCGTGACGACCGGCGAGGACGCGACGGTCGAGGTCGCCGACCGCGGCCCGGGCGTCCCGGCGGAGGAGCGCGAGCGGATCTTCGAGCGCTTCTACCGCGGCCGGGCGCGCGGTTCGGAGGGCGGCTTCGGGCTCGGCCTGGCGATCGGCCGCGAGCTCGCCGAGCGCATGGGCGGGACGCTGACGCTCGAGGAACGCGACGGCGGCGGCACGCGCTTCACGCTCCGCCTGCCGCGCTCGCGCGGGCCGGCGCTCGGGCCCGAGGCGACCCCGCTGCCGGAGCCCGCTAGCGCGTCTTGAGCAGGACGGTCGCCTCGACCGGGTTCGGCCCCTCCTTGCGGGGGAACGGCGGGTAGACCGTCGTCGGGGCGAAGCGCGGGTCGTTGCTCGCGTACTGCTTGAACTCCGCGGAGCGCAGGCGGACGAGCTTGGTCCACGGCGCGTTCCAGCGGTCCATGCTGAAGATGATCGGCGTGACCATCACGAGCCGCTGACCGGGGCGCAGCGCGTCCATGATCGGCTTGAGGTCGTGCTGCGGGGAGCTCGGGCGCAGGCGCTCGACGCCGTCGCGCCAGTCGGTCACGCCGACGTCCTTCACATAGCCGGTCAGCGTCGCGTAGCGCAGGCCGGGTGGGAGGTAGTGGTGCAGCACCGGCACCTGCTCGGGCTGGGTGGAGACGACGACGTCGCCGGGAGACAGGCTCGGCCCGATCGCGTGGGCGACCGGGCGGACGTTGCTCTTCGTCGTCGGCCACACGTCGTAGCCCCACAGGAACACGACGATGATCAGCCCGAGGATGCCGAGCCCGCGCGCGTTGGCGAGCCCGGCGGCGACGAGCAGCAGGAACGGCGGGACCGCGATCGCGAGGTAGCGCATCGCCCACGCGGGCGAGAACTGCGACGAGGTCCAGGCGAGCAGCACGGTGCCGACCGCGATCACGCCGACGGCGAGCACGGCGCGGCCCTGCGCGGTCAGCTCCCGGCCGCGGCCGGCCTGGACGAGCGCGGCGACGCCGCCGCCCGCGGCCACCACCAACACGAGCCACGCGGTGTGGCCGAGCAGCCGGTGCGTCGCCTCCATCGTGATCTGCTCGTAGTCGGGCTTGCGCGACCACGGCGCGCCGGTGTGGGCGGCCTGGAACAGCAGCGTCGGCACCCACGGCAGGTACAGGATCGCCGTGGTGCCGAAGCCGAGCGCGCCGTCGATCAGCCGCGCCCGGCGGTCGGCGGCGGGCGCCAGGAACAGCAGCGCCAGCCAGACGACGAACATCGCCACCCCGAGGAAGAGCGCCCAGTTGTGGGTGTACAGCGCGACCGCCAGCGAGAGCCCGAACAGCACCGGCCAGCGCCGCGCGGGGCGCTCGTCGACCGTGTAGGCGCGCAGGTAGAGCGAGGTGGCGAGCAGGCTCAGCAGCACCACGAGCGAGTACATCCGGGTCTCCTGCCCGTACTGCGAGATGTACGGGTTGCAGGCGGCGAGCACGGCCGCGAACCAGGCGGCGCGGCGGCCGAACACGAGCCCCGCGCCCCAGAACGCGAGCGGGATGACGGCCAGCGCGAAGATCAGCGACAGCGTGTGCGTGGCGCGCTCGCCGCTGTTCGTGAGCGAGATCCAGATGTGCAGCAGGCAGTAGTAGAGCGGCGGCGAGCCGTCCTGGCGCAGGATGCCGGGGATGTCGGTCAGCGGCCGGTCGGCGATCCCGACCGACAGGCCCTCGTCGACCCAGTAGCCGACGCTGAGCTCCTCGTTGCGCAGCCCGAGGCTCCACCAGACGAGCAGCGCGAGGCCGACGGGCACGACGACCCACGCAGGCGCGAGGGCGCGGATCCGCGGCGTCCACGCCGGGCGTGAGACGGAGGTCGCCATCGGCCGCAGGATAGAACCGGCCCTACGGCGTGCAGCTCCGCCGCACGACCCACTTACGGGTCTCGGTGAGGAGCGGGAAGCGCTCGTCGCGCGAGATCGCCGAGTAGCGCGGAGCGAAGACGATGCCGGGCGGCTTCGGGTCGATGCCGACCTGGCCCGAGGGCATGTTCAGGTACCAGGCGACCGCCTGGACCTGGTAGTTGCCCGTGTAGACCTTGCAGCGCTTGACCTTCGCCGGGCCACCGGCCTTGGCGATCGCGGCGGGCAGCGAGCCGTAGAAGTCGGCCTCCGAGCGGATGCTCCTGGCGTTCTCGCGCAGCGAGCCGAGGTCGGAGAGCACGAACGGGAGCGCGGCGAGCGCGAGCACGGCACCGAGGGCGATCCCGCCGGTGCGCCCGAAGCGCGCGGAGGCAGCGCGGATCACGTCCGACCAGCCGAGCCCGGCCAGCACGCACACGAGCGCGGCGGGCAGCGCGACGTAGCGGAGGTTGCCGGCGAAGCCCGCCTGCGTCATCAGCGCCACGACGATCATCAGCACCGTCGCGGCGGCGGCGAACCAGCAGCGGAGGTCCCACACCCGCTCCCGGATCGGGCGCACGAGCGCGATCAGCCCGCCGAGCAGCACGGGCGGCGAGAGGATCGGCGCCGAGAGCTTGAACACCTCGAGGAAGGGGAAGTCGGCGAACGCGGGCGAGTCCGCGTTCGGCTGGTGCGCGCGGTGGCCGGCGCGCAGCCAGTCGCCCGAGCCCCAGTACTCGGGCGCGAACCAGAGGAAGCCGCAGGCGGCGAAGACGACGCCGACGAGCACGCGCCGGCGCGGCTCGATCCACCCCAGCCAGAGCCCGTAGAGGCCGAAGAACGGCCACACCTCGGGCCGCAGCAACGCGGCCGCGAAGCCGAACAGGAAGGCGTCGGTGCGGCGGCCGTCGAGGTGGCGCTCGACCGCCCACAGGCAGACCGCGACGAGCACGCCCTCCGAGTTGCCACGCCACCACGTCTGCGTGTAGCCGTCGGCGAGCAGCAGCGCCAGCGCCGCGATCACGCCCGCCGGGCGGCCGCCGAGCCGCGAGCCCAGGCGGTACGCCATCGCGATCGCGATCATGCCGCCGGCGCGCGAGATCAGCAGCCACAGGTTCGGCGCCGCGTCGTCGCCCGCGAACGAGAAGACCGTGGTGAAGAACACCGGCAGCGGCTTCCACGACGGGCCGCTGACCGTGTTGAGGTCGAGGTGGCCGATCTGGCGGCCCCAGATGATCCACGCCCACGGGTCGTAGGTCGGCACCGAAGGGGCGAGCAGCGACAGGGCGGCGAGCCCGAGGCAGACGAGGACGAGCACCTTCCACGGGCGCGCACGAATGTTCGCCGCGCCGGTGGCGAGGGTGTCGTGGACAGGGGCGGCCGGCGTCAGGCGCGTGCGCAGTGCGGCGACGGACACGGCGGGCATCATGCCGATGACGCGCGACGCTCGTAAGTCACGATCGTGATCGAGCCGTCGACGAGCTGCTCCGACACGGGACGGAAGCCGTGCTGCTCGTAGAGCCGGCGCGCCGGCCCGTTGGCCTCGCCGGTGGCGACGACCCAGCGCTGCGCGTCGGGCTGGAGCGCCTCGAGCGCGCGAATGAGCGCGCCGGCGATCCCGCGGCGGAAGCGGTCGGGGTGCACGACGAGGCGGTGGATGTCGACGAGCGAGCCGGTGCGCTTCCACGAGATCGCGCCGACGAGGCGCTCGCCTTCATAGGCGCCGAGGAAATGCTCGCGCGTCCTGCGCAGCCGCCGCGGCGACTCCTTCAGCGCGGGCAGCGTGCGCGCGCCGAGCAGGTCGGCCTCGATCCGGTAGGAGGCGCGCTGGAGCGTGACGACAGCCTCGGCGATGCCAGGCGCGCCGAGGTCGAGCTCCGCGATCTCGAGGGTCACAGCCCGAGCGCGGAGCGGATCGCTGCGGTCGGCTCGCCGTCGGCGCGCGCCCCCTCGCCCCACACCGCGAGCGCGCGATCGAGGGCGCCGAGGCGGATGCCGGCGGCCCTCGCGAGGTCGGCGGCGCGGCGCTCGAGCAGCATCGCGTCGCCGGACACGAGCAGGCGCTTGGCGGCCAGGATCGTGGGGTCGTCGAGCTTGCCGATGTGCAGCGCGTCGGCGGCGAGGTCGGCGGTCCCGGCGGCGCCGAGGGTGAGCAGCAGCTCGTAGCGCGAGATGCGGGTGAGGCCGGGCAGCGCGAGCCGCTCGAAGGCGCGGCCGAAGCGCCGCTCGGGCGTCCACGCCGGCTCGCCGAGGAAGGCCTCGGCCTGCGAGCCGGCGCGCTCCGCCCAGGCACGGTAGGCGGGGATCGTTCGCGGGTCGGCGCCAGGGATCTCGGGCGCCTCCGCGCTCGACCAGCTCGGGCGCGACGCGACGATCGCCTCGTGCAGCTCGTGCGCGCCGGGCGGCACGAGCGCGAGCAGGAACGCGAGCCAGAACGCCTCGTCCTGCACCGGCTCCTCGGCGACCGCGGGGTGCGGGCCGGGGAACTCGAGGCGGGCGTCGGCCCAGGCGAGCGCGGCCGCGAGGCGCTCGGCGTCGGCGGTGGCGCGCAGGCCGGGGACGAGCGGGTTGCGGTAGCCGTCGTCGGCCGCGCGGGCGACGCGCTTGGTCACCACGCCGGGAGAGCGGCGCTGCGTGCCGGTGGCACGCGAGCCCCGCACCCGAGCGGGCCGGGCGGGCGCGGCCGCCTGGCGCTCGGCGGCAAGCTCCCGCGAGCAGATCGGGCAGTTCGCGGTCAGGCGGTTGTGGCGGCAGAAGAGCGACACGCGCTTTGACGCTAGCGCTCCGCGATCACACGTGACCACCGCTCGGGCGTCAGCGTCACCGAGCGGCGGCGCATGCGCTCGCTCTCGGGCCGGTCGGGGCGGAGCGTGACGCGGGCGGCGACGGCGCGCAGCACCTCGCTCATCTCCATCGCGGCGAAGGCGGCGCCGACGCAGCGGCGCACACCGCCGCCGAACGGGATCCATGCGTAGCTGTCGGGCGCCTCGTCGCCGAGGAAGCGCTCGGGGCGGAACGCGGTCGGCTCGGGGTAGAGCTCGGGGCGGCGGTGCGTGAGGTAGATGCAGGGCGCGACGTGGACGCCGGCGGGCAGCTCCCAGCCGGCGACGGCGAGCGGCTCGCGCAGCTTGCGCGCGGCGACGGTCAGCACCGGGCGCGTGCGCAACACCTCCTTCACCACGGCGTCGGCGTAGCCCGGCTCGTCGTCGCGCAGGCGCGCGAGGACGTCCGGGTGGCGGGCGAGCCGCTCGAGCGCCCACGCGAGCGCGCCCGCGGTCGTCTCGTGGCCGGCGGCGAGGAGGGTGATGAGCTGGTCGCGCAGCTCGTCGTCGGTGGAGCCGGCGGCGATGAGCTCGTCGACGATGGCCGGCGGCGGTCCCGACCCGGACCCGTAGGGCCCCGAAGGCGGCCCCTCCGCGCCGGCCCTGCGCGCGCGGATGACCTCGGTCAGTTGCCCTTCGACTTCACTTATCGCGCGGCGGAATCCCAGGTCGTTGCCCGTCAGCGAGAAGAACAGCGCGCGCGGGAGCGACATCGTCATGTCCAGCGTGCGCCGGATCGCGCCGCGCAGCTCGGGCAGCTCGGCGCCGAAGACGACGCGCATGATCACGTCGAGCGTGAGCGCCTGCATGCGCGGGTGGGTGGCGAACGCGGTGCCGCGCGGCCAGCGCTCGACCTCGGCTGCCGCGAGCTCCGCGATCAGGTCGCGGTGCGCCCGCATTCGCTCGCCGTGGAACGGCGGCAGCATCAGCTTGCGCTGGCGCAGGTGCGGCGGCCCGTCGAGGATGAGGATCGAGTTGGGGCCGACGAACGGCTCGAGGAAGCTCGAGCTCTCACCGGCCGTCAGCACGTCGGGCGAGGCGGTGAACACCGTGCGGACGTCGGCGGGGTCGGAGACGACCACCATCGGTGCGTCGGTCCACGCGGTGCGGAGGGTGAACGGGACGCCGAAGCGGGCGGCGCTGCGGCGCAGGAGCACGGTCGGCCGCGCCAGCCACTCCCAGGTCTGGAGGGCGGGCGGGGCGGACGGGCCGGGCGGCAGCACCGCCCGGAGACGTTACGACGTGCGCGGGTGCAGCACGCCGAGGCGATGGCCGCGGCGGCGCGGCACGTCGCCGCCGAGCTGGCGGGCGCGCATCGCGAGCAGCTGGAGATCCAGCTCCGTCGCGCGGAACGGGTCGGAGACGGCGAGCCCGCCGTCGAGCGCGATCGCGGCCTCGAGCGAGCCGTCGACCTCGGCCACGAGCACGGCGTGGTCGGCCGCGGCGGCGGCGAGGAGCTCACCGGCGGAACGATTGCCGTCGAGCGCGCCGAGGCGGACGAGCGCCGCGGCGTCGGCCGGCGTGGCGGCGCGGATGACGACGTCACCGGCGTCGGCGGACGCGCTCTGCCTGCGCGTCGGTCGCGGCGTCCCGCGCGTGTCGGTCCGGCGGTGTGAAGAGACACGTGGCTCGCGGATCAGCTGGGTCAACAGGGCGGAGGCTATGAGGGGATGCATGAGGTCCTTTCGTAACTGTTCAACTGCTTACGCTAGTTATTGTATCACCTTCTATACTCGATAGACGGTTATGCCAGACCCCGCCCCCAACGACCTCGTGCTGATCGAGGACTTCGTGAACACGTTCGATCTCGAGACCGGCGAGGAGCAGCTCGCGTCGCCCGAGGCGCTGATCGCGTGGCTGTCCGAGCGCGGGCTCACCGACGGGCCGCTCGGCCACGACGACGTCGCGAGCGCGGTCGCGCTGCGCGAGCACCTGCGCGCGCTCCTGCTTGCCAACAACGGCGGGGAGCTCGACCCGTCGGTCCCCGCCGCACTCAGCGCCGCCGCGGAGCGCGCGCGGCTCACCGTCGCGCTCGACGAGCACGGTCGCGCCACCGTCACGCCGCGGGCGCAGGGCATCGACCGCCTCGCCGGCCGGCTGCTCGGGATCGTCGCCCGCGCCCAGGCGGACGGCACCTGGGACCGCCTGAAGGCGTGCCCGTGGCACACCTGCCACTTCGCGTTCTACGACCGCTCCCGCAACCACTCGCGGACGTGGTGCGACATGGCCGTCTGCGGCAACCGCGCCAAGGCGCAGACGTACCGCCGCGCCCGGGGCTAGCCGCTCTTCTCGGCCCGCTCGATCATGTCGCCGAAGGCGTCGAGCACCTCGCGGTGCGGAGCTTCCTCGGCGCTCACCCCCGCCAGCAGCTCGACCTCGATGCCGTGGAACAGGTCGGCCACCAGCGAGGCGGTCGCCCGCGGCGACAGCGGCAGGTCGGGGCTCAGCTGGTGCCCCCACTCCTCGAACACGTCCGTGAGCAGGTCGCGCCAGCCGCCGATCGCCCGCCGCCAGCCGTCCTTGAGCTCCTCGTCGGCCAGCCCCGCCGCCCACAGCTCCCACAGCACGCGCACGAAGCCGGAGCCGATGTCCACGTCGAGGAAGTCGCAAGCCGTGCGCCACTTGTCGGCCAGCGGCCCGGGCGCGGCGTAGAGCGCACGCTGGCGCTCGAGCAGCTCCGCGTTCTCGCGCTCCAGCACCGCCACCAAGAGGCCCTGCTTGCCGCCGAAGTGGTAGTGGACGAGCGAGAGCGGGACGCCGGCCTCCTCCGCCACCGAGCGCGTGCTCGTGCCGCCGGCGCCGTGCTCGACCAGCATCTGCCGCGCCGCGTCGAGGATCTTCAGGCGGGTCTCCTGCCCTCGGACGGCGCGTCGATCGACTCCGCTTGACACCCCCACAGCCTAGCATTACATTTGGTCGGTCGAACGACCAACTATCTCCCAGGAGGCCCCACCCATGCCCTTCCTCAACGTCAAGATCATCGAAGGCGTCTTCGATGACTCGCAAAAGCGCGAGATGATCGAGAAGCTCACCGACACGATGGTCGAGATCGAAGGCGAGAACATGCGCGGCGTGACGTGGGTCGTGCTCGAAGAGGTCAAGAGCGGCGACTGGGGCATCGGCGGCCAGAGCCTGACCACCGCCGACGTCCACGCGCTCGCCGCCGGAGCACCCGCCTAGCTCCCATGTCGCTGATCGCGGACGCCGCCCACCCCGCTTCCAGGGCCCTCTCTCCCCACGAGTCCGGCTTCGCCGACTCGGGCGGCGTCCGCATCGGCTACGAGGTGTTCGGCCAGGGCGAGGAGACGCTCCTCCTCCTTCCGCCCTGGTCGATCGTCCACTCGCGGTTCTGGAAGGCGCAGGTCCCCTACCTCGCCCGCCACTTCCGCGTGATCACGTTCGACCCGCGCGGCAGCGGCCGCTCCGACCGCCCCGACACTTCCGCCGGCTACGGCCCCCACAAGGACGCCGCCGACGCGATCGCCGTCCTCGACGCCACCGGAACTCCCCGCTGCGTGTTCGTCGCCCACTGCGCGATCGCCGGCGGCGCCCTGCTGCTCGCCACCGACCATCCGGAGCGCGTCGCCGGCGCCGTCTTCATGACGCCCGCGCTGCCGATCTCGCCGCCGCGGCCCGAGCGCACGGGCAACGACTTCGAGGCCGTCCTCCCGCACTACGAGGGCTGGGCGAAGTCCAACCGCCACTACTGGCAGCAGGACTTCCGCGGCTACCTCGAGTTCTTCTTCGGCCGCGGCGTCCCCGAGCCGCACTCGACGAAGCAGATCGAGGACGCGGTCGGCTGGGCGCTGGAGGGCTCGCCGGACACGCTCGCGCTCACGATCGAGGCGCCGGACATGGACGAGCCCACCGCGCGCGAGCTGATGGGCCGCATCCGCTGCCCGATCCTGGTCACCCAGGGCGACGAGGACCTGCTGATCCCCGGCGACCGCGGCGCGGCCTTCGCGCAAGCCACGGGCGCCGAGCTCGTCGAGTTCCACGGCGCCGGCCACCTCCCCAACGCCCGCCACCCGGTGCCGTTCAACCTGCTGCTGCGCGACTTCGCCGAGCGCGCCTGGCAGCGTCCGCGCCGCCGCTCGCCCTGGCGCCGCCCGGTCCACCGCCCCAAGCGCGCGCTCTACGTCTCCTCCCCGATCGGCCTCGGCCACGCTTGGCGGGACGTCGCGATCGCGCGCGAGCTGCGCGCGCTGCACCCCGGCCTCGAGATCGACTGGCTCGCCCAGGAGCCGGTCACCCAGGTGCTCGAGCGCTGCGGCGAGCGCATCCACCCCGCCAGCCGCCACCTCGCGCTCGAGTCGCGCCACATCGCCGCCGAGGCGCGCGGGCACGAGCTCAACGTCTTCCAGGCGTGGCGCCAGATGGACGAGATCCTGCTCGCGAACTTCATGCTCTTCCACGACGTCGCCACCGAGGATCCGTACGACCTGTGGATCGGCGACGAGGCATGGGAGCTCGACTACTACCTGCACGAGAACCCCGAGCTCAAGACCGCCGCCTACGCGTTCCTGACCGACTTCGTGGGCTGGCTGCCGATGGCCGAGGGCGGGGCCGACGAGATCCGGCTGACCGCCGACTACAACGCCGAGATGATCGAGAAGGTCGAGCGCTTCCCGCGCGTGCGCGACCGCGCGCTGTTCGTCGGCAACCCCGAGGACGTCGTGCCCCACTCGTTCGGCCCCGGCCTCCCGCGGATCGCGCCATGGGTCGACGACCGCTTCGACTTCACCGGCTACGCGCTCGGCCCCGGCGAGCCGGAGGACCGCGAGGCGCTGCGCGCCGAGCTCGGGTACGGGCCGGACGAGCGCGTGTGCGTCGTCACCGTCGGCGGCTCCGGCGTCGGCGGCGGGCTGCTCGAGCGCGTGATCGCCGCCTTCCCCGAGGCGCGCCGGCTGATCCCCGGGCTGCGGATGATCGTCGTGTGCGGCCCGCGCATCGGCCGCGAGTCGTTCACCGCGCACGAGGGCCTCGAGCTCCACGGCTACGTCCACGGCCTCTCGCGCCACCTCGCCGCGTGCGACATCGCCGTCGTCCAGGGCGGCCTCGCCACCGGGATGGAGCTCGCCGCCGCCGGCCGGCCGTTCCTCTCGTTCCCGCTCGCCCGCCACTTCGAGCAGAACATCCACGTCCCCCACCGGCTCGAGCGCTACGGCGCCGGTCGCTCGATGGACTACCGGACCGCCACGCCCGAGGGCATCGCCGCCGCGCTGGCGGGCGAGCTGGCGCAGCCGAGGGCGATGGCGGCGGTCGAGCGCGACGGCGCGGCCCGTGCGGCCCGTGCGATCGCGGAACTGCTCTAGGGCCAGCCGTCGGGGAAGGCGAACGTCTCGCCGCCGACCTGCGCGATCACCGGCTCGCCGGGGCGCGCGGCGAGCATGAACGGCTGGTCGGGCTCGCGCGTGGCGAACTCGGCGGTCGCCACCGAGCGCCCGCCGAACGCGCCCGCCAGCGCGACCAGCGCGCTCGCGAGCGCCGCGAGCACGCCGAGCGGCGCGGCCAGCTCGCCGCTGTCGGGATCGACGGTCAGCGCCGAGGCCGGCACCGGCTGGAGGTCGGGCAGCACGGCCGGCGCCACCTGGCCGATGTCGCCCGGCGAGACCGGCTGGGTGACGCCCGCCTCGGTCAGCTCGAGCTCGTTGCCCGCGTACTCGATCATCGTCGCGTCGCTGTCCTCGCCCTCGTCGACGAGCAGCACCACGCGCTGCGCCCCCGACCGCGCGGCGAGCTCGTGCACGCTCGCCAGCGCGACAGCGTGTCGTCCGAGTGCGTCGCTCACGAGCGGCATCCTGCCACCCCGCCGCGGGTAGCGTTGCGCCCGGATGCTCGACGCGGACGGCTGGCGGACCCTGCTCGACGGCGTGACCGATTTCACGATCGGCGTCGAGGAGGAGCTGATGCTGCTCGACCCCGAGACGCTCGACCTGCTGCCGGCCGCCGCCCGCGTGCGCGCCGAGCTCGGCGACAGCGTCTCGCTGCGCACCGAGCTGCTGGCCGCACAGGTCGAGACCGCCTCGCCGGTGTGCGCCACGATCGGCGAGGCGGCCACGGCGGTGGCGGATGCCCGCCGCGTGCTCGCCGCCGGCGTCGAGGGCTGGGCGCGGCTGGCGAGCGCCGGCACGCACCCGTTCGCCGACCCCGAGGTCGAGCTGATCGACGACCCGAAGTACGCGACGCTGATCGAGGAGTTCCGCTGGGTGCTGTCGCGCGAGAACGCGTTCGGGCTGCACGTGCACGTCGCCGTCCGCGGCGCCGACCGCGCGCTCGCGGTCCACGACGCACTGCGCTCCTATCTCCCCGAGCTCGCCGCGCTGGCCGGCAACGCACCGCTGCATGCCGGGCGCGACACCGGCCTCGCCTCGCTGCGCCCCAAGCTCTGCGACCTGCTGCCGCGCCAGGGCGTGCCGCCCGCGTGGGGCTCGTGGGAGGCGCGCGCCGACTTCGAGCGCTGGGCCCGCCGCGGCGGCGTCTTCCCCGGCGCCGGCGAGCCCTGGTACGAGCTGCGCCCCCACGACGAGGTGGGGACGATCGAGCTGCGCGTGCCCGACAGCCAGAGCACGCCGGAGGAGGCAGCGGGCGTGATCGCGTTCGCCGCCGGGCTGGTGGCGTGGCTCGCCGAGCGCTACGACGCCGGCGAGTCGCTGCCCGTCCACGACCACAGCCGCATCGTCGAGAACCGCTGGCGCGCGATGCGCCATGGCCTGGGTGGGTCGCTGCTCGACCTCGACAGCGGCGAGCCCCAGCCGACGCGTGCACGAATCGTTGCGCTGATCGACGCCGTCAGCCCCGCGGCGGAGCGCCTCGGGGGCGCCGCCGAGCTCGAGCACGCGCGCACGCTCGCGGCGCGCAACGGTGCGGAGCGCCAGCGCGCGCTGGCCGCCGAGCGGGGCATGCACGGAGTGATGGAATGGTTGGCGAGTTCCTTCGTGCCATGAGGGCCAACGTCGGCACTCCGACTTCAGACGCCCGTACGTAGCTCGAAATGACCCGAATCGGGGAGGCTCCACCGCAGTGACGCTCGCCAAGGAGCCGTTTCCCTCGCTCGAGAACTACGCCCAGCCGTCCGGCTGGTACGACGAGGTCGTCGACGCCGACGGCACGATCCGGCCCACCGCGGGCGGCGCCATGCGCGCGCTCGCGGGTCGCGACCTCGAGGAGCTCGCCGTCGCCGTCGAGCGCCACGGCGCCGACGAGGGCGTCGTCTTCCACTCGGCGGTCGGCGACGAGGTGTTCGTCATCGACCCGGTGCCGCGCGTGATCGCGGCCGCCGAGTGGGCGCGGATCGAGGCCGGTCTGGCCCAGCGCGTGCGCGCGCTCAACGCGTTCGTGGCCGACGTCTACGGGGAGCGCCGGATCGTCGCCGAGGGCGTCGTGCCGCAGCGGGTACTCGACGGCGCGGAGTACTACGAGCCCGGCATGGAGGGCGTCGAGCCGCCCGGCGGGCTGTGGATCGGCATCGCCGGGCTCGACCTCGTGCGCGACGGCGACGGGCGCTTCCGGGTACTCGAGGACAACGTGCGCACGCCCAGCGGCTTCGCCTACGCGGCCGCCGCCCGGCGCGCGCTGGTCGCGCACCTCGAGGTCCCCCCGTCCGACCAGCCGCGCAAGCTCGACGCGCTGCCGGAGATGCTCTGGCACGCGCTGCGCGCGGCCGCCGTCACGGACGCCTCGCCGCGCGCCGTCCTGCTCACCGACGGCGAGCAGAACCCGGCCTACTACGAGCACCAGTGGGCGGCCGAGGCGCTCGGCGTCCCGCTGGTGGAGCCGGACACGCTCGACCTCGACGCCGTCGACGTCGTCTACCGCCGCACGAACGCCGACCGCCTCGACACGAGCGTCGGCGAGCTGCTGCTCGAGCCGATGCGCGCCGGCCGCGTCGGGGTCGTCAACGCGTTCGGCACCGGGGTGGCGGACGACAAGCTCACCCATGCGTATGTCGAGGACATGATCCGGTTCTACGAGGACGAAGAGCCGCTGCTGCCCTCGGTCGAGACGTTCGACCTCGGTCGCTCTGACATCCTCGAGCGTGCGATGGACGTGTTCGACGAGCTCGTGATCAAGCCCCGCGGGGGCTATGGCGGCGAGGGCGTCGCGGTGCTCCCCCACGCCAAGCCCGCCGATCGCGAGCGCGTCATCAAGGCCGTGCGCGAGGCGCCCGAGGACTATGTGGCGCAGCGCATGGTGATGATCTCGACCCACCCGACGGTGATCGACGGCCGGCTCGCGCCGCGCCACGTCGACCTCCGCCCCTACGTCTTCCTCGGTGAGGACGGCGAGGTGCGCACGCTGCCGGGCGGGCTCACGCGCGTCGCGTTCGACGAGGGCTCGCTGGTCGTCAACTCGTCGCAGAACGGCGGCGCCAAGGACACGTGGGTGCTGCCGTGAGCCGTCCGCTGATCGGCGTCACCACCTCCGAGGTGCGGCTCGCCGAGCACACCGACCCGCTCCCGGAGGGCGATCCGCCGCAGCGCGAGATGGCGCTCGGGATGGTCTACATGCGCTCGATCGAGCGCGCCGGCGGCATCCCGGTCGTGCTCCCGCCGCTCGGCCACGACACGATCGCGCCGACGCTCGAGCGGCTCGACGGCATCTGCCTCTCGGGCGGCCCGGACATCGACCCGCACGGCTACGGCGAGGAGGAGCGCGACCCGCAGCTCGGCACGACCGAGCCGACGCTCGACGGCTACGAGCTCGCGCTCGCCCAGCTCGCCGACGCGCGCGGGGTCCCGGTGCTCGGGATCTGCCGCGGCGTGCAGACGCTCAACGTCGCGCGCGGCGGCACGCTGCACCAGCACCTCGAGGGCCACCGCCAGACCGAGGCCGGCCGCATCACCACGCACTCCGTGCGGATCGAGCCGGGCTCGCGGCTCGCGCGCGTGATGGGCGTCACCGAGGCCGACGTCAACTCCTTCCACCACCAGGCGGCGGACCGCATCGGCCAGGGCCTGCGCGCGGTCGCCTGGGCGCCGGACGGGCTCGTCGAGGGGATCGAGAGCGACGGCGACGCGTTCTACCTGGGCGTGCAGTGGCATGCCGAGTCACTCGTCGACCGCCCCGAGCACTGCGCGCTGTTCCGCGAGCTCGTCGCCGAGGCGGAGGCCTGGCGCGCCGGCCGGGACGTGCGCGCGGCATGACCCACGCGGGACACTGGGCCGATTGGAATCCCGCCGGTGCCGAGGCACCCTGGACGGTGGGCGTCGAGGAGGAGGTGATGCTGCTCGAGCCCAACACCTGGAACCTGACCTCGCGCTCGGAGGAGGTGCTCGCCGGACTGCCGGACGACATGATCGAGCGCACCGCGGCCGAGACACACGGCTCGGCGCTCGAGCTCGCGACCCAACCGCACGCCGACGTCGCCGGTGCCGCCGCGGAGCTCCGCCACCTGCGGAGCGAGCTCGCTCGCGTGCTCGAGCCGCTCGGCATCCGCGCGGCCGTCGCAGGCACCCACCCGTTCACCCTCTGGGAGGACGTCGAGGTGTCGCCGGGCGCGCGTTACCAGTTCCTCTACTCCTCCATGCGCGAGCTGGCGCGGCGCGAGCCCACGTTCGGGCTGCACGTGCACGTCGCGGTGCCGAGCGAGGAGATGGCTGTGCGTGCCTACAACCGCATGCGCGCGCACCTGCCGATGCTGCTCGCGCTGTCGGGGAACTCGCCGTTCTGGCAGGGCCGCGACACGGGTCTGAGCTCCATGCGCACCCCGCTCTTCCAAGCCTTCCCGCGCGTCGGGATCCCGGCCCAGTACCCGTCGTACGCGGACTATGTCGAGGGGATCGACCTGCTGCTGCGATGCGATGCCTTCCCCGAGCCGACGTTCCTGTGGTGGGACGTGCGGTTGCAGCCGCGCTTCGGCACGCTCGAGGTGCGCGTCATGGACGCCCAGACACGCCTGGCCGACACCGTGGCGATCGTGGCGCTCGTGCAGTGCCTGGTCAGGCTCGAGACGCTCGAAGACTCCGCCATCCACCACACGCTCGTCAACCGCCCGGAGGTGCTCGAGGAGAACCGCTTCATCGCCGCCCGCGACGGCATGGAGGCGAGCCTGATCGACCCCGCGCTGGAGGAGCGGCGGCCGGCGCGCGAATGGCTCGAGGAGCTGCTCGTGGCGTGCGCGCCCCACGCGGCAGAGCTCGGCTGCAGCGAGGAGCTCGACTCGGTGCGCACCCTCGCCGCCGCCACCGGCGCGGTGCGCCAGCGCTCGCGCGCAGGCCGCGGGTCGGCTCCCCAGCTGGGGCGCGTGATGCGCGCGCTGCACGCGGACTTCACGACCGCGCGCGCGAAGCCGTCCCCCCTGCTCGCGCTCTGATGTGCGGCATCGCCGGTGAGCTGCGGCGCGACGCGCCGCCGGACCGGGAGGCGCTGGCGCGGATGAGCGAGGTGCTGGCGCCGCGCGGCCCCGACGGCTCTGGGCTGTGGGTGAACGGGCGGGCAGGGCTCGCCCACCGGCGGCTCTCGATCATCGACCTGTCGGAGCGCGGCGCGCAGCCGATGGTCGACGACGCGCTCGGGCTGACGATCGTCTTCAACGGGATCATCTACAACCACCGCGAGCTGCGCGCGGAGCTCGAGCGGGCGGGCCGTTCGTTCTTCTCGGACGCCGACACCGAGGTGCTGCTGAAGGGCTGGGCCGAGTGGGGCGAGGGGATGCTCGACCGGCTGGCGGGGATGTTCGCGTTCTGCCTGGTGGAGCACGCGTCGGGGCGCGCGGTGCTCGCGCGCGACCGGCTGGGGAAGAAGCCGCTGTACCTGCAGGAGCTGGGCGACGGCGGGCTGCGGCTGGCGTCGTCGCTGCCGGCGCTCGTGGCCGCGGGCGGGGTGGACACGCGGGTGGATCCGGTCGCGCTGCACCACTACCTCTCGTTCCACTCGATCGTGCCGGCGCCGCGGACGATCCTGCGCGGCGTGCGCAAGCTCCCGCCGGCGACGGTGATGGTCGTCGAGCCGGACGGGCGGCGGCGCGAGCGGCGCTACTGGGATCCGCCCTTCGAGCGCGCGCACGAGGACTGGTCCGCGGAGGAGTGGGACGAGGCGATCCTGGATGCGCTGCGGGTCGCGGTGCGACGGCGGATGGTGTCCGACGTGCCGGTGGGGATCCTCTTGTCGGGCGGGCTGGACTCGAGTCTGATCGTCGCGCTGCTGGCCGAGCAGGGGCAGCGCGGGCTGGCGACGTTCTCGGTCGGCTTCCACGACGTCGGGGAGCGGGTGGGCAACGAGTTCGAGTTCTCCGACCTGGTGGCGCAGGAGTTCGGCACCGACCACCACCAGATCCGGGTCGGGAACGACCGGCTGATGCCGGCGCTCCCGCGGGCCATCGAGGCGATGAGCGAGCCGATGGTCTCGCACGACGCGGTGGCCTTCTACCTGCTCTCCGAAGAGGTCGCGAAGGTGCGCAAGGTCGTGCAGTCCGGCCAGGGCGCCGACGAGGTCTTTGCCGGCTACTACTGGTACCCGCCGCTGCTGGAGGCCGAGAGCGACGGCCTGGAGGTGTACGCGGACAACTTCTTCGACCGCGACCACGCGGGCGTCGCCTCGCTGACCCGCGATGCGCTGGAAGAGGATCCGTCGCGCGCGTTCGCGGCCGAGTGGTTCTCGCGCGCGGGCGCCTCGACGGCGATCGACCGCGGGCTGCGGCTCGACGCCGAGGTGATGCTCGTCGACGACCCGGTCAAGCGCGTCGACAACATGACGATGGCGCACGGGCTGGAAGCGCGGACGCCGTTCCTCGACCACGAGCTGGTCGAGCTGGCGGCCGCGTGCCCGCCCGAGTTGAAGCTCGCGGAGGGTGGCAAGGGTGTCCTGAAGCGCGCGGCGCGCGGCGTCGTGCCGGACGCCGTGATCGACCGCCCGAAGGGCTACTTCCCGGTGCCGGCGCTCTCGCACATCGAGGGGCCGGTGCTCGAGCTGGTGGCCGACGCCCTGCGGTCGGACGCGGCGCGGGATCGCGGGCTGTTCCGGGACGACGTCGTCGAGGAGATGCTGCGCGATCCGAACGCGCACCGCACGAACCTCGACGGCTCCACGCTCTGGCAGCTGGGGCTGCTCGAGCTGTGGCTCCAGGCGCACGTGGCGTGAGGCGGTCTGTCGAGGAGATCGCGACGGTGCGGCGCGCGAAGGCGCGGCTCGACCGGCTGGGGTTCTATCCCTCGCCGGTGCGGATCGGGCGCGTCCGCGTGCTGAGCGTGCCGTGGGTGTTCCGGCTGCCGTGGTTCCGGCGCTTCGACGGCTACACGCTGTGGCCGGCGGTGATCCTGCTGCGGGATCCGCTGGCGGAGGTCTCCGACGACCTCATCGTGCACGAGCTCTGCCACGTGTGGCAGATGCAGCACCACCCGATCGCGATGCCGCTGTCGTACCTGTGGCGGGGCTACGCGAACAACCCCAACGAGATCGAGGCGCGCGAGGCGGCTAGTCGTCGTCTTCCTGATGAGGGTTGAGGTACGCGGTCCGGAGCTCGGCCTCGAGCTCCTCCTCCGAGGCGGGCAGGATCGCGTTGCGCTCCGCGGCGTGCCGGGCGGCGTCGAGGAAGGCGCCGGCGCCCAGCCCGTCGAGCGCGTCGTCGGCGAGCAGCCGCTTGACCACCGAGGCGGCGGCGGGGTCGCCCTCGGTGGCGGCGTCGACGGCGGCCTCGAGGTCCGCGGCGTCCGGCCGCGGCAGCCGGATCTCGACGAAGCGCCGCCGCAGCGCGGCTGACCCGCTGCCGGAGCCGCGGCTCGAGTCGCGCGTCGCCACGATCCGCCAGTCCTTCGGCGCCGCGACCTCGCGCGAGCCGTCGGGGAGGGAGAGCGGCAGGCCGGCGAGGAACGACGAGAGGTCGCCGAACGCCTTGTCGGGCTTCGCGCGGTCGATCTCGTCGATCACGAGCCACTTCTTCTTGCCGGCCGCGGCGAGGACGTGGCCCATGCTGAAGCCGCCCTCCCCGACGCGCCCGACCGTGTCGCTCGCGGTCCACTTCGGGCTCGCGGTGGCGAGCGCCGCGCCCTCGGAGCGGCCGGCCTGCACGGCGGCCTTGGCGATGGCGAGCGCGAGCGTCGTCTTGCCCGAGCCGGCCGGCCCGGCGATCACGACGTGCTTGCCGGTGGCGAGCGCGGCGACCACGGCCGCGTAGACCGAGTCGGGCAGCTTCAGCCCGTCGCCGTCGGCGGCGGACCTCACGGCCGCGATGTCGAGGAAGCCACTGGGCGCGCGCGTGGAGGTGGCCGCGGGGGCCGCCGCGACCGCGGGCTCCTCGGGCTCGAGCGCGGGCACTTCGGCCTGCACCTCTGCCGCGAACTCTCCCTCCTCCACCGCCGGCTCCTCGGCGGGCGCGTCCAGCGCGGGCACTTCGGCCTGCACTTCCTCCACGAAGTCTTCTGACTCCACGGCCGGCTCCTCGGCGGGCGCCTCGGCCCCGGCGGAGACGGCTGCCTCGGCGGGCGCGGCGGCGCCATCAGCGACCGGAACCTCCTCGGCGGGCGGCTCCTCGTCCTCCTCTGCGACGGGTCCTGCGGTCCCGACCTCACCGGCGCCCGCGGGGGCGTCGGAGAGACCGGCGGCGAGCGCCGACGCCGCAGCCCGGTCCGCGACGTCCGCCTCGTCCTCGGCATCGACCGCCGGCTCCTCAGCGTCGGTCTCGGCGAGCGCGGCCTCGGCGACCGCAGCCTCCTCCTCCTCGTCGGCGGGCGCCTCCGCGACCGCGGCCTCCTCGTCGTCGGCGGGCTCCTCGGCCAACTCGGCCGGCAGCCCGACGACCGGCAGCGGCGCATCGTCCGCCGGCTCAGCTTCCGGTTCCGCGGCCGGCGGCGCGTCGGCGGCGAGCTCGGGGTCGGCCGACTCGACGCCTGGGCCCTCGGCAGCGACCGGCTGCGGCTGGGCGAGGGGATCGCCAGAGGTGACGCCCCCCGCGAGCGGGTCGCCGGAGGTCATCGCGGGCGGGGGGACGGATTCGTCCGCCGCAGGCTCCTCGACCGCCTCGTCCTCCTCGGCCACATCCGCTTCGGCCGGCGGCGGGGCCGACCCTTCGACGGCGGCCGCGGCGGCCTGCTCGGGGCTGATGGCGGAGTAGGCGCGGGTGGCCTCGTCGGGCGCGGCGGTCTCCCAGATGTCGGAGGGCGGGATGGGGCGGCCGCTCGGCTCCGCGGCGGCGGCCTGGGCGGCCGCGCCGGCGACGTCCTCGTACTCCCCGGTGTCGATCGCGGGCGGGGCGACCGGCTCGTCCGCTTCCTCCTCCTCGGGCTCGGGCTCGACCGCAACCGGCTCCTCGGGCTCGGGCTCGGGCTCCGGCGCAGCGCTCTGGGCGGCCCACTCCGCCTCGCCCTCCGCCTCGGCCGCCTCGATCCCGCCCGGGTTGAGCTGGCCTGCGAGATCGCGCAGCGACATGTGGACGGGCAGCGTCAGCTCCGACTTGGTCTGCGTCCCGGTCTCGGTGAGCAGGCTCTGGTCGTCCAGGAGCTCGAGGTCGCGGAGGAACGTGGTGTAGCGCTCGCCCTGGCTCTCGAGCGTGTTCTCGTTGTCCCACCCCGCCCGGCCGAGGTGCGCGAGCGCGCGGCCGAAGTCGAGCCGGGAGACGTGGAAGTCCGGCGGGTTCGAGGCGAAGAGCGACAATCCGATCGCAGCGCCGTGGTAGATCGAGTCCGTCATGTGACGCTCGAACAGCTGGCGGCGCAGCCACTCGGCCTGGCCGGAGGAGACGTCGAAGACCGCGTCCTCGTCGCCGCTGCGCACGTAGCGCTTGCCGACCTCGGTCAGCTCGACGACGCCCCGATCCTCGTTGAGCAGCCCCGCGGAGCGCGCGAAGGAGACGAACTGGCGTGTGCGGCCGAGCGCGTTCTCGAGCCCGGGCGGGAACAGATCCTCGACGGAGAACTCGGTGATGAACTCGTCGAGGCGGACGCGGTCGCGCTGGTTGATGGCGCGCAGCAGGCCGTGGGTGTCGCCAAGGCGGGGCGCAGGGATCGGACGCATGGCGGCAACCTAAACGGCGACGGGCCGCGGGGTCCAGTCCAGAATGTCAGCGTGCGGCCCTACAGCGGGCCGCACGCTGAGCAAGGGCTACTTGTCGGAAGTCACCGGGTCGGCCTTGGCCGGCTCGGGAGCGGGCTTGGCCTCGGCCTGCTTGGCCGGCTCGGCAGCCGGCACAGCGGCGGCCTTCGGCGCCTCGGCGGCCGCCGGCTTGGCGGCGGCGGGCGCCGGCTTGGCGGCGGCGGGGGCCGGCTTGGCGGCGGCAGGCTTCGACGCGGCCGGAGCGCTCGCCTTCGCGGCCGGCTTGGCGGCGGAGGTGGCCGGCTTCGCAGCCGCCTTCGGCTTCGCCGCGGCCTTGGGCTTCGCGGCAGGGCTCGCCACGGTCGGCGCATCGGCAGCGGCCTTCGACGCCGCGGAGGCCGGCTTCGCCTTCGAGCTCGGAGCGGCCGTGCCGGCGGGCTTCGCCGTCGCCGACTTCGGGCCGCCCTTCGCGCCCGCCTTGGGCGCCGGCTTCCGCTTCTTCGCGGCCGGCTTGCGAGTCGCAGCACCAGGCTTGGCAGCACGCGCGGTCCGCGTCGTGCCGGGCGTCGAGGCGCCCGTCTTGCTGCCGCCCGCGCGCGTGCCCGCGGAGGTCTCGGAGGTCTGAGTGGTGTCAGGCGCGTCGTCCGAGTGATCGCGCTTGAGGAGGCCGGCTGCCTCAGAGGCGACCTTGCGCCCGCGATCGACGACGCCGGAAATGATGTCCTTGGGTGATGGCATGCGCACCACTGTAGGACGGCGCTCCCTCCCGGAAACGCCCTGAAGACAGGAAGGTGACTAAGCCGCGAGCGAGAGCTCGGCGGCCGCGGGCGTCCCGCAGGCGATCGCGACGGCCTCGGAGGCCGAGAGCGTCTCGGCGACCTCGCCGTCCGCGTACCGCAGCTCGGCCCAGGCCCGGCCGAAGCGGCGGTCGACTTCGAAGTGCAGCTCGAGCTCTTCGTCGTTGAAGAGCTCCTGAGCCCGCTCCCACGCCGCGTCGATCTCAGCCAGGACCTCAGGCGGCGGTCCGGCGAACGAGTCGGTATCGGCGTGGAAGCGGGGCATCAGGCGATCCTTTCAGGAGCGGAGCACGCTGCAAGAGGATCATCGGCTCGCCCCGGCCTACCCACCATGGGGTGCTCACCCCAAGCGTGCTAAGACGCACCTAAATGGCATCGTCGGGCGCACACACGGAGATCGTGCTCGCCGGACTGCTGTTCTCCGTCGCGGTCCTCGTCACCGCCGCGCGCGTGCTCGCGGTCCCGTACCCGATCTTCCTCGTCCTCGGCGGCCTTGCGATCGCCTGGATCCCGGGGATCCCGAATCCCGAGCTGGAGCCGGATCTCGTCCTGCTCATCTTCCTCCCGCCGCTGCTCTACAGCGCGAGCTTCTTCACGGGCCTGCGCGAGCTGCGCGAGAACGTGCGCCAGATCAGCATGCTCGCGATCGGGCTGGTGCTGGCGACCGCGCTGGCGGTCGCGCTCGTCGCCCACGCCGTGATCGACGACATGTCGTGGCCCGCCGCCTTCGTCCTCGGCGCGATCGTCTCCCCCACCGACCCCGTCGCCGCCACCGCGATCGCCGGCCGCATCGGGGTCCCGCGGCGGGTCGTCACGATCGTCGAGGGCGAGGCGCTGATCAACGACGCGACCGCGCTGGTCGCCTACAAGGTCGCGGTCGCCGCCGTGCTCACGGGCGGCTTCACCGCCTGGAAGGCCGGCGCGGAGTTCCTCTACTCCGGCATCGGCGGCGCGGCGTTCGGGCTCGCGGTCGGCTGGATCATCGCCCAGGTCCGGGAGCGGCTGAACGATCCGCCGGTGGAGATCACGATCGCCCTGTTCTCCGGCTACGCCGCCTACCTGCCGGCCGAGGAGCTCGGGCTCTCCGGCGTCACCGCCGCGGTCGCGGTCGGCCTCTACATGGGCTCGCAGACCTCGCGCCTGACCACGCCGGAGGTCCGGATGCAGGGCGACGCGGTGTGGCAGATCATCACGTTCCTCCTCAACTCGATCCTGTTCCTGCTGATCGGGCTGCAGCTGCCGGTGATCCTCGACGACCTGCGCGGCGCCGACTTCGACACCACCGACCTCCTCCGCTACGGCGGCGCGGTCACGGCGACCGTGATCGCCACGCGGATCGTCTGGACCTACGTCATCCAGTACTCGCCGTACATGTTCAGGCACGGCGTGAACCGCCGGGCGAAGGCGCGCGTGATCGCGGTCATCGCGTGGATGGGGATGCGCGGCGCGGTCTCGCTGGCCGCCGCGCTCGCGCTGCCGACCAAGACCGACGCCGGCGAGCCGTTCACCGAGCGCCCCGTGATCCTGTTCAGCGTCTTCTGCGTGATCCTCGGGACGCTCGTGCTGCAGGGCCTCACGCTCCCGTGGCTGATCCGGGCGCTCAAGATCGAGTCCGACGACGGCGACGCTCTCGAGCAGGAGGCCCGCGCCCGCCTCCAGGCGGCCGAGGCGGCGCTCGACCGGATCGACGAGCTCGAGCACGAGGACTGGACCCGCGACGACACCCTCGAGCGCATGCGCGGGCTCTACCGCTACCGCCGCAACCGCTTCGCCGCGCGCTTCGACGACGACGTCGACGACGGCGCGATCGAGGACCGCAGCACGCTCTACGGCCGCACCATGTTCGCGATCATCGGCGCCCAGCGCGAGGCGATCGAGGGCATGCGCCGCGCCGGCGAGATCTCCGACGAGGTCAAGCGAGCGGTCGAGCGCGACCTCGACCTGGAGGAGCGGCGCCTCGACGAAGTGCGTGAGTGACTAGAGCCCGGCGGGGTGGCGGGCGACGAAGCCGACGTTGGTGCGCAGCTCGTTCTGCCAGCGTGAGCCGGTGACCTTCGCGCCGGAGGTGTCGAAGCGGATGCCCGCGACCTCCATGTAGGTATGGCCGGTGCTGGCGTAGACGGTGATCCACTTGCCCTTGCCGGGCTTGCCCCAGTGCATCAGGTCGGCCGCGACCTCGGGCCCGCCGATCAGCCCCGCGGCGTAGAGGGCGAAGGAGACCGAGCCCGAGCAGTCATAGCCGCTGTCGAGGAAGCGCCCGTGGCCGCCGCCCCACTTGTACGGCGTGCGCGCGATCGAGTTGCCGGCCTCGATGATCTTCAGGACCTCGGTCGGCGCCTCGAGCGGCGGGAGCGCGACGCCGTTGTCGAGCGCGGTCGCGTTGTGGGTGCCGCCGTTGATCGCGCTCGGGGCGTTCCTGCGCGCGAGCGTGCCGGAGGCGGCCTCGGTCGGCTTGGGCGTCGAGGGCTCCTTGGCGATGCCGCCGCTGTTGTCCTCGGCCTGCGCGCCGCTGGCGATCTGGCCGGCGACGGGCTCGACGAGCTTCGGATGCGACTTGGGCAGCGGGGGCTGCTCGGCGTGCTTCTCGGCCTTGACGCCGGAGTGCACCGCCGTGGCGTCGGCGCCGCAGCCGGCGAGGACCGGCACGGTCAGAAGGAGGATCAGCGCGCGACGGACCAGAAGCTCGTCCTCCTCGCCGCGGCTGCCTTGGTCAGCCCGATATGTAGGTGGTTGATGTGGCCCACGGTGGGATCGACGCGCTTGCGTCGCTTCCCGTGCTTGTAGCAGGGGTCGTACTGCTCGAACTGCGTCATCCCCGCTCCCCAGTACCCGCAGTCGAAGATCATCTCCTCCACGCCCATCCGGCGCGCCAGCGCTTGCGGGTTGCCGAGCGGGTCGGGCGCCAGCAGCATGCGGGCGAGCCGCTCGGCGGCGCGGCGGTCAGCGGCGTTGTGGGCGTCGAGGTGCCAGTCGATCGCACGGCCCTCGGCGTGCAGGGAGGCTTGGTGCTTGCCCCACTTCTCGCACCGGTACGTGCCCCAGCTGACGCCGCGGACGTTGGTCTCGAGCCAGCGCTGGAGCGCGACCATCCCCGGCTGCTGCTTGCGCGTGCAGTGCGTCGCGGGGTCGTAGACGGAGTCCTCGATCGGCTGGTCGACGAGGCGCTCGGCGGGGTTGTTGGCAACTTGGGTGGGCACGGCGGGGAGGCGGATGATGGCGTGCGCCGGCGCCGCGAGGAGCAGGGAGGCGAACAGGGCGAGCATGACCATGCGGGACGGGCGCACGGACTAGTGCATCGGCGGCTGGGCGCAGGGCTTGAGCCCTGCGATGCTCTGCGGCCATGGCGACGTGGCGCGAGTTCGAGGTGGCCGAACCCGAGCTGGCCGCACGGGTCCGGGGATTGTTCGAGGCGCAGAAGCACCTCACGATCGCGACGCTGCGCCGCGACGGCTCACCCCGGATCAGCGGGATCGAGTGCGTGTTCGAGGACGGCGACCTGTGGTTCGGCTCGATGGGCGGAGCCGTCAAGGCGCTCGACCTCCGCCGCGACCCGCGCTTCGCGTTGCACTGCGGCACGGGCGACTCCGCTCTGTGGGAGGGGGACCCGGCGCGGTGGCCGGGGGACGCGAAGCTGAGCGGGCGGGCGGAGGAGGCTTCGGCCGCCGGCCAGGGCGGGTCGCACCGGTTCCGCGCGGAGATCGAGGAGGTGGTGGCGGTTCGGCTGGGCGGCGACCCGCCGGATCACATGCTCATCGACGCCTGGCGCGAGCGCGACGGTTTGAGGCAGTTCCGGCGCTAAGTCGGCATTGAGGGAGGGTGTTCTGTTGCGTTTGTGGCGCGAAGATCGGCGCCATGAACCAAGCGGGACGGTTTGTTGTCGCTATAGCGACCGAAAGCCGTCCCGCTTGCCGTCGACGAGGTCGATTGCGGCAGCCGCTGGCCGACCGCCAGCACGGCGTCGTCGGGCGCGCGCAACTGCTCGCGGCGGGCGTCGACTCCCGCGGCGATCGTGCACCGGATCGAGGCCGGGCAGGCTCCACCCCCTTTACCGCGGGGTGTACGCCGTGGGCCACCGCGTGCTCTCACAGAGAGGGCGCTGGATGGCCGCAACGCTGGCGGCCGATGGCGTCCTGAGCCACCGGTCGGCCGGCGCGCTCTGGGTCATCCGCCAGTGGCAAGGTCGGATCGAGGTCACGACCCCACGGACGAGAGCCAAGCGCCCGGGCCTCCTCCTTCACCGAGCCGTTCTCGCCCCCGACGAGATCACCACCCACCACGGCATCCCCGTCACCACCCCCGCCCGCACGCTCCTCGACCTCGCCAGCATCCTCCAGCGCCATCAGCTCCAGCAGGCCATCAACGAGGCGGAACGCCTCCGCCTCCCCGGCCCGCACGACCTGACCCAGCGCTACCCGACCAAGCGAGGCACCAGAGCCCTCCGCACGCTCGCCCCACCAGCCCACACGAAACAAGACCTCGAGGCCCGCTTCCACACCTTCCTCAATGACCGCCGTTTCCCGAGGCCCCAGACCAACGTCCTCGCCGAGGGCAAAGAGGTCGACTTCGCCTGGCCGGACCGCCGCCTCATCATCGAGCTCGACAGCTGGGAGTACCACCGCACCCGCCAGGCCTTCGAAGACGACCGCCGCACGGACCGGAAGCTCAAAGCCGCAGGCTGGACCGTCATCCGCGTCACCTGGCGCGACCTCGATGACCCTGACGCGCTCGAGGCGGAGCTCAGGGCGTTAGCGCTTGCGCCAGGTCCGCGATGAGGTCGACGCTCGCCTCGATCCCGCACGACAGCCGCACGAGGTCGGCCGGCACCGCCGCGGCGGAGTCCTCGACCGACTGGTGCGTCATCGCCTGCGGCACCTCGATCAGCGACTCGACACCCCCGAGCGACTCGGCCAGGGAGAACACGGAAGTCGACGACGCGATCCGGATCGCGTCCGGATGGCGGAACGAGACCATGCCGCCGAAGCCTGGCCAGCGCACGTCCTCCACCCCCGCCTGCTCCTTCAGCCAGCCGCTGACCGCCATGCCGTTGGCGTCGTGCGCCGCCACGCGCAGGTGGAGCGTCCGCAGCCCGCGGTGGACGAGGAAGCAGTCGAACGGCCCCGGCACCGCGCCGACCGCGTTCTGCACGAACCGCACCTGCTCGTGCAGCGCCGGGTCGCGCACGATCGCCGCGCCGCCGACGGCATCGGAGTGCCCGCCGAGGTACTTCGTCGTCGAGTGCACGACGCCGTCCGCCCCGAGCTCCAGCGGGCGCTGGTGCACCGGCGTGGCGAAGGTGTTGTCCACGATCACCAACGCGCCCCGCTTGCGCTCCAGGATCCCGGCGAGGTCGATCACGTTGAGCGTCGGATTGGTGGGCGTCTCCACCCAGACGATGTGGGTGTCGTCGCGCACCGCCGCGGCCACCGCGTCCAGGTCCCGCTGATCCACCATCGAGTACTCGATCCCGAAGCGCGAGAGCACCTTGTCGACGAGCCGGTAGGTCCCGCCGTAGAGATCGTTCGGGATCACCATGTGCCCCGGCCCGACCGCCGTGATCAGCGCATGCTCCGCCGCCATCCCCGAGGAGAACGCCGAGGCCAGCCCGCCCTCCAGCTCACCCAGCGCAGTTTCGAGCGCCGCGCGCGTCGGATTGGCCGAACGCGAGTAGTCGAAGTCGCCCACGAACTCTCCGGGCGCCGGCTGCACGTACGTCGACGACGCATGGATCGCCGGGATGATCGACCCGAACGACGGATCCGGAGTAAGTCCAGCGTGCACGCAGCGGGTCGCGAACTCGGTCATGTGACCAGCGACTCCAGCAGGTCCGCGCGCGTGAGGATGCCGCGCGGCTGGCCCTCGTCCATCACCGTGATCGCGCCGCGCTCTCCGGCCAACAACTCGACCGCCTCCCGCACCGAATCCTCGGTCGAGACTGCCGGGAACGGCTCCTCCATCACCTCGACGATGACCGAGTCCATCGTCGACGGGTTGGCGAACGTGCGACGCAGCAGCCCGCGCTCGCCGACCGAGCCGACGATGTCGCTCTCCTCCACCACCGGCAACTGGCTGACGCTGTGCTCATGCAGGAGCGCGATCGCCTCGCGCACGGTCTGGCCGGGGCTCACGACCACGAACGGCGGCATCTCGCCGGCGGCGTCCTTGGCGTGCAACACGTCGCCGACCGTCTTGTCCTCCGCCCGCTCGAGGAAGCCGTACGAGTCCATCCACGCGTCGTTGAAGATCTTCGAGAGGTACGCGCGGCCGCCGTCGGGAAGGATCACCACGATCAGCGCGGACTCGTCGAGATCGCGCGCGACCTCGAGCGCCGCGTGCACCGCAAGCCCGCACGAGCCGCCGACCAGCATCCCCTCCGTCTCCGCGAGCCGGCGGGTGGTGAGGAAGCTGTCCTGGTCGGAGACGGTGACGTAGCGGTCGGTGACGCTCGGGTCGTAGGTCGCGGGCCAGAAGTCCTCACCCACGCCCTCGATGAGGTAGGGATGGACCTCCTCGTTGGAGTAGATCGAGCCGACAGGGTCGGCGCCGATGACCTGGATGGCCGGGTTCTGCTCCTTCAGGTAGCGAGCCGTTCCGGTGATGGTCCCGCCGGTACCGACGCCGACGACGAGATGCGTGAGCTGGCCGTCGGTCTGGCGCCACAGCTCCGGCCCGGTCGTCTCGTAGTGGGTCTGCGGGTTGGCCGGGTTCGCGTACTGGTTGGGCTGGAAGGCGCCGGGGATCTCGCGCGTGAGGCGGTCGGCGACGCGGTAGTAGGAGCGCGGCGAGTCGGGCGCGACGTCGGTCGGCGCCACCACCACCTCCGCCCCGTAGGCGCGCAGGAGGTCGATCTTCTCCTTGCTCATCTTGTCCGGCATCACCGCGATCACGCGGTACCCCTTGAGCCGGGCGGCGATCGCGAGCCCGGTGCCGGTGTTGCCGGAGGTCGGCTCGATGATCGTGCCGCCCGGGCGCAGCCGGCCGTCGCGCTCCGCGGCCTCGATCATTCGGATCGCGACACGGTCCTTGATCGAGCCGCCGGGGTTGAAGAGCTCGAGCTTCGCCACGATCTGGGGCTTCAGGCCCGCGCCGATGCGGGACAGCCGGACGAGCGGCGTGTCCCCGATCGTGTCGAGGATCGACTCCTTGATCTCGGACATGGTCCGGAGGATAAGGTCGCGGACGTGGGAGAGGTCGGCCGTGTCGTGGGGCTGTGGCGATATCCGGTGAAGTCGATGGCCCCGGAGGAGCTCTCCTCGGTCGAGGTGGGGTTCGCCGGCTTCACCGGCGATCGGCGCTGGGCGTTCGTGCGCGGCGACGTGCCGCGCAGCGGCTTCCCCTGGATGACGATCCGGGAGGACGCGGCCATGCTCGAGCACGTGCCGCGCTTGGTCGACGTGGATCAGCCCGACAAGTCGCGCGTGATGGTGCGGACGCCCGGCGGTGTGGAGCTCGACGTCATCGATCCGGAGCTGGCGGCCTCGCTGGGCGACGGCGTGCGGGTGATCAAGCAGGACCGCGGCGTGTTCGACGCGATGCCGCTGTCGCTGATCACGACGGCGGGGATCGCGGACCTGAGCGGGCTCGTCGGCTTCGAGCTGCATCCCCAGCGGTTCCGGCCCAATCTGCTGGTGGAGTCCGACGTCCGCGAGGACGAGTGGGTCGGGCGCGAACTGCGGGTCGGCGGGATGGTCATGCGGGTCGACGAGCGCGACTCGCGCTGCGTGATCGTGAACATCGACCCGACGACGTTCGAGCGGTCTCCGTCGGTGCTGCGGACGCTCGCCCAGGAGCGCTCGGCGTGCATCGGCGTCTACGGCTCCTGCGTGTCGCCGGGCGTCGTCGCGGTCGGCGATCGGGTGCTCCTCGAGCCATAGATGGCGCAATTTGCGGCTTTTTGTTGCAGCCGCGGGGCGAAGCGCCGTTGTGTTCCGACTACACATCGCTGATAAGTCAGCGTCTCTCAGTGAAGGGAGGAGCGCGGCCCCGTGGCGACACGGATGTTCGATCGACGGCCAGCAGCAGCACTCGGCGATCCCGGTGACCGGGTCGCGGGGATCGTCGCGCGCCACGGGGAGCTGCTGAAGCGGGTCGCGCGGTCGTACTCGCTGTGCGCCGACGACGCCCAGGACGCGGTCCAGCGGGCGCTGGAGATCTACATGCGCCGGGTGTCGTCTTTGGACCCCGCGACCGAGCTGGCGTGGCTCAAGGTGGTCGTGAAGCACGAAGCCTTGGCGGTCCGGCGCGGGCGAGCTGGTGTCGCGGGCGAGGACCTCGACCTCGACTCGGTCCCCGCGGTCGCGCAACGGTCGGTCGAGGAGCGGCTCGAGTCGGCGGAGCGGGTCGAGCGCTCCGCGGAGGTCATGCGGCGGCTGAAGCGCGACGAGGCGCGGGCGCTGATGCTCAAGGCGGAGGGGCTGTCGTACGTCGAGATCGGCGAGCGGCTGGGCTGGACGTACACGAAGGTCAACCGGTGCATCACGGAGGGGCGGAAGCGCTTCCTCCGGCTCTACGAGGAGCTCGAGACGGGCGCCGAGTGCGAGCGCCTCGCGCCCGTGCTGGCCTCGCTGGCCGCGGGCGAGGCGAGCGCTGAAGAGCTGCTCGACATCCGGCCCCACCTGCGCAACTGCGCGGGGTGCCGGGCGACGGTCCGAGACCTGCACGCCTCGCGGCTCGGGCGGGTCACCGCGCTGCTGCCGCTGGGCGCGGTGGTCGAGCCGGTCCGGGGCCTGTTCGAGCGCCTGCGCGGGCCGCACGGCTCGTCGGCCGACGACGTCGGCGAGCTCCACCCGATGCAGCGGGCGGAGCAGCTCGACGAGGCGTTCCGGCAGTTGCACGCGGTCGAGCCGTCATCCGTCACACACGCCTCCACGGCCCGCCTCAACCTCCGCGGATGGGTCGAGGCGGCGCTGCAACGCCTCCAGAGCAACGACGTCGTGCTCGGCGTACACGCAGCAGCGAGCAGCGGCGGAGGCCGGGTCGCCTCGATCGCCGCGCTGATCGGGGTCTGCGTCTCGGGCGTGGGAGCGGGCACCTACTGCGTGGCGACAGCGCTGCTGCCGGATCCGAAGCCGGCGATCCGAGCGGAGGCGAAGCCGCCGAAACACGTCAAGACGCGAGCCGTAACACGCAAGAGCAAGACACCACCTCCCAGCTCGAACGTGCGACTCGCCCGTGCTCAGCGCACGGCGACGCCCAGCACCCGCGCTCAGGCGCCGAAGCCGAAGACGCGCCGCACCCCCTCGAGGCAGCAGCCCTCGCAGACCGACGAGTTCTCCTTCGAGACATCAGCAACCGGGTCTGGCAGCGCGACCGCGCAGACGACGAGTCAGAACGGCGGAACGAGCTCGCCCAATCGCAGCTTCGAGAGCGGTGCCTCTTCGGGGGCGGCCGGTGGTGAATTCAGTGACGGCACAGGAGGCGAGTTCTCACCATGACGGGAGGCAGCAGTTGAGTGGCAGAGCGCGAATCAGGATCGTCATTGCGGTCCTGGCGAGCCTTTCGGCGGCGGCGCCCGCAGCGTCCGGTGCGGTCTATGAAGTCCACGCCTGTCGGCTGCCGAACGGCGACCCGGCACCGGCGTGGGGCTGGAAAGCGATTGCGGGCTCCGTCGCTTCGATCAACTGCCCCGGCGGCAGAATGGCCGTGCGTGTCCCCGCGGGCACAACCGCCTTTGGAGACGAGCATGGCCTGAGCTTCCAGGCACCGTCCGGCACGACCCTGGTCGGCTTGAGCCGACGAGCCGAAGGTCAGCTGGTGTCGTCCTCCGCGTTCACCTGGACCTACGTGGAGGCAGGAACTCCCGCCGATGGAACACCACCGTTCCCGATGGCCTCGGCGAGCGGTACAGGACCCATCGACATGACGTATCAGTACCCGTTTCGGAAGCGACTGTCCGCGCTGCACCTCCTGCTCAAGTGCGGCGACGGACCGAGCGGTGGGCCTTGCCAGCAGACCGACTCGTATTTCGTTATTCCGCAGGCCACCGTGAGGATCGACGACTCTCACTCGCCGCGTGTGGTAAGCGCGTCGGGCTCCCTCCTCGCGTCAAACGGACCGCTCAACGGCGAGAAACACCTCGCGATGAAGCTCAGCGACGTCGGAAGCGGATTGTTCCGCGCCTTAGTCGAGGTGGATGGGGACCGGATGGACGCGCGCCCGATTGACGACAACCAGGGCGCATGCAGGATGCCCTTCGTGGTACCGGTCCCCTGCAAGCTGACGGCGTCGATCGACGTCCCGATCGACACGACGCGCTTGACCGAGGGGACACACACGATCACCGTCCGTGTGATCGACGCCACCGGCGTCAACTCGGCCGCCGTTGGGCCCGTCGCGATCCTTGTCGACAATCTGCCCGACCCTCCGCCCCGCGGCACGTCTGCGTGTCCGGCACGAAGCGCGGCGACGGTGCGGCGCAAGCTCAAATCTCACATCGTTCACTACGGGCGTGCCGCGCTGATCACGGGCCGCGTCGCCGGTTCGAAGGCGCTACTCAAGGGCGCGCACGTCGGGGTCGTAGACAACCCTGCGATCGGCGCTCGGTCACGGCTGGTGCGAGTACGCAATCACGGCCGATTCCGCATCAAGGTGCGACCTCGTCAGTCGACCGAAGTCCGACCGATCCTGGTCTCAGCGAGCGGGCTGGCGCAAGCCTGCGGCAGGCCCGTGAAGCTCGCCGTTCGCGCGGGCGTCCGGTTGCGGACGTCCCCGCGCCATCTGCGAAACGGGCAATCGATCCATATGCGCGGCCGAGTCGCGGCTGTACGGCTTCCGAAGCAGGGCAAGAGCGTGGTGATCCAAGCTCGAGCGCGGGGAGCGGGGTCGTGGACGACCGTGACGCTGCTGCGCACGGACGCGGCCGGGCACTTCAACTTCGCCTACCGATTCCGCAGAACGTTCCAGGCGACCACCTATGAGTTCCGGGCCGTCGTGCCGCGAGAGCGCGGCTACCCGTTCCGCCGCGGCTGGTCTCGCATCCGACGCGCCACGGTGAGCCCGTAGATGACCTAGCCGACTCCCTGCTCCTGCAGCCACTGAGCCACCGGGGCGGGTGGGTGGCCGTTGAACTCTGCCCTCGCCGCGAGCGTCAGTAGCTCCTCGCGGTCCTCGTCGGCCTCGTCGCGGCGGAAGCCGAGGTAGGTCGCGACCGCGGCGGCCATCTGCAGGGACGGGATGTCGCCCTCGGGGTCGAGTGCGCCCGCGGCCTCGGCCATCCGCTGCTCGATGTCCTCGATGGCGGAGACGGGCTCGTCGGCGTCCTCGAAGCGGACGAAGAAGTCGGCTAGGTCGGCGTCGGTGCCGGCCGGATCGCAGACCTCGACCGCGCGGTGGACGACCTGGGAGAGCGTGAGGGGAGCTGGTTCTGTCGGCATGCCCAAGCCCTACCCGACGCGAAAATGATCAATCGACTTGCTCCATCCGGCGGATCGTCTCCTCGATGTCGTCGAACGTCGTGCGCGGGTTGATGGTGCAGAGCCGGAGCACGGTCTGGCCTCGCAGGACGGTGGTGGCGGGGGCGGCGTAGCCGTCGCGCACCGTCTCGGCCGAGACGATGGAGTCGTCGACACCCTCGCGCGTGAAGCAGACGATGCCGAGCGACGCCGACGCGACGATCTGCCAGCCCGGCCGCGAGCGCAGCACCGCCTCCGCGTGCTCGGCCAGGGCGATCCCATGCGCCACGCCCGAGCGGAACGCGTCGAGCCCGAACACGTTCACGCTGAGCCACAGTTTCAGTGCCCGTGTGCCCCGCGTGAGCTGGATCCCGCGGTCGCGGAAGTTGACCTCGCCTCCGAAGGTGTCGCGGAGGTACTCGCCGCTCAAGGCGAACGTCCGCTCGAGCAGGCCCGGCTCGCGCACGAGGACGGCGCCCGCCTCGTAAGGCTGGAACAGCCACTTGTGCGGGTCGATCACAAGGGAGTCGCCGCGGTCGAGGCCCGCGAGCGCCGCCCGGCCCGGCTCGGTCAGCACCGCGGCCGCCCCGTACGCCCCGTCGACGTGGAACCACAACCCCTCCGCGGTACACAGATCGGCGAGTTCCCCCAGAGGGTCGACCGCCCCCGTATTGGTGGTCCCCGCCGTGCCCACGACCGCGAACGGCACCAGCCCGGCCGCCCGGTCCGCCGCCACGGCATCAGCGACCGCAGCAACCGACAGGCGGAACGCGGAATCGCTGCGCAGCACCCGCGCCTCGCGCTCTCCCATCACCCGCAGGTCGCGGAGGATCGACGCGTGCGCCTGGTCGCTCATGTAGACGACACCTCCGCCGCCACGCGATTCCCGCGCCGCGACCAGTGCGGTCAGCGATGCCATCGAGCCGCCGCTCGTGAGCAACCCCTCGCTCCCCGGAGGCATCCCGCACCACTCCCGGAGCCAGTCCAGCACCGTCAGCTCGACCGTCGACGGCCCCGAGGAGGCCACCCACGACGTCCCCAGCAGGTTGAACCCGGACGCCACCGCGTCCGCCAGCGCCGACACGTAGTTCGAGGGCGAGCCGATGCGCGCGAACCAGCGCGGGTGGATGTTGCGCGCCGTCCAGGGCACGACCTCGCCCAGCAGCCGCTCGAGCTCCGCGTCGGGATCGCCCGGCCCGTCCGGCGGCGGCCCGCCGAGCGCTTCCCTCAGTGCCGCGGCCTCGCCGATCGCCACCGTGGGCGAGGCATCCAGGTCGGACCAGTGCTCGACCAGCGCATCGATCACCCGGTAGCCGAGCCGGCGCATGTCCTCGGGCGGGAGTTCGAGGCTCACCGCCCCAGATCGTGACGTACTAGTCGAGCACGGAGGCGAGCCGGCGCTCGAGCGCGCCCGCGAGGATCTCGCGAGTCTCGCCCTCCTCGAAGCGCTCGACCAGCTCGGCCATGAAGCCCTCGATGACCAGGCGCTGCGCCTGGGGCTCGGGCAACCCGCGCGAGCGGAGGTAGAAGAGCTGCTCCTTGTCGATCTGCGCGATCGCCGCCGCGTGTGTGCAGCGCACGTCGTTGGCGAGGATCTCGAGGCCCGGGATCGCGTCCGCGTGGGCTCGCTTCGACAGCAGCAGGTTGCGGCACTCCTGGAACGCGTCGGTCTGCTGCGCGCCCGGGTCGACCTTGATCATCCCGCGCCAGACGGCCGTCGAGCGGTCGCTCAGGATGCCGCGGAAGGCGAGGTCGGAGACCGTGTTCGGCGCGGCGTGCTCCTGCGTGGTGTCGAAGTCGACGTGCTGGCGCTTGTGCGGCGCGTAGGCGCCGGTGACCTTGGCCTCGGAGCCCTCGCCGGCGAGCTTCGTCTCCATCCGCACGCGGCCGCGTGCGGAGCCGAAGCCGACGGCGACCCAGTCGAGCTTGCCGTCGCGCTGCACCTCGGCGCGCTGGGCGCCGAAGATCCACGACTTCTCGTTCAAGTCCTGGCCGCAGACGTAGCGGAGCTTGGCGTTCTGCCCGACGACGAGCTCGACAACGGTGTTGAACAGCGTCTCGCTCTCCGCGTCCGCGGAGAGGTACTGCTCCCACACCTCGGCCTCGGCGCCCTCCTCCAGCACCACCAGTACGCGGCGTTGCAGAGCGGTCCCGGCGGCCGAAGACACGGCGTTGAGCAACACCGGCCCCTCCACGCGCACGCCGCGCGGGACGTACACGAACGCGCCGCAGGCCCAGCCCGCGTCGTTGGCGGCCACGAAGACGTCGTCGGCCGGGACGATCGTCCCGAGATACGGCTCGACCAGCTCAGGATGCTCCGCCGCGGCGACGCCGAGCGCCTCCACGATCACGCCGTCGGAACCCACCGAGCCGGCGTCGGAGTTGCCGTCGACCTGCGTCAGCGACACACCCTCGCCGAGCTCGAACAGCAGCTCCGGAACGTTCAGTTCCGCGTCCGCGGGGGCGGCCCCGAAGCGCGACAGGTCAAATGAGCCGAGGTCCGTGAACTCCCAGCCCGTGGTGCCCTTGAACTGCGGGAGCCCGAGCCCGTCCCTCAAGGAAGCGGCGCGCTCTCGGCGCGCCGCAAGCCACTCCGGCTCGTGCAAGACGATCTCAGCCAATGGAGCCCTCCATCTGCAGCTCGATCAGCCGGTTCATCTCGACGGCGTACTCCATCGGGAGCTCCTTGACGATCGGCTCGATGAAGCCGTTGACGATCAGCTTGCCCGCCTCCTCCTCGGACAGGCCGCGGCTCATCAGGTAGAAGAGCTGCTCCTCGCCGATCTTGGAGACCGAGGCCTCGTGGCCGACGTCGACGTCGTCCTCGCCGATGCGGATCGTCGGGTAGGTGTCCGAGCGCGAGTCCTCGTCGAGCAGCAGCGCGTCGCAGACGACCTTGGACTTCGAGCCGTGGGCGCCCTTGGCGACCTCGAGCAGCCCGCGGTACGAGGACCGCCCGCCGTCCTTGGAGATCGACTTGGCGAAGATGTTCGACGTCGTGTTCGGCGCCGCGTGGATGATCTTCGCGCCCGCGTCCTGGTGCTGGCCGTTGCCGGCGAACGCGATCGAGAGCACCTCGCCGTGCGCGCGCTCGCCCATCAGGTAGATGCTCGGGTACTTCATGGTCAGCTTCGAGCCGAGGTTGCAGTCGACCCACTCGACGGTCGCGTCGGTCTCGGCGATCGCGCGCTTGGTGACGAGGTTGTAGACGTTCTGCGACCAGTTCTGCACGGTCGTGTAGCGGATGCGCGCGCCCGGCTTGGCGATCAGCTCGACCACCGCGGAGTGCAGCGAGTCCGTCGACCACACCGGCGCGGTGCAGCCCTCGACGTAGTGCACGTAAGAGCCCTCGTCGGCGATGATCAGCGTCCGCTCGAACTGGCCCATGTTCTCGGTGTTGATGCGGAAGTAGGCCTGTAGCGGCATCTCGACGTGCACGCCCGGCGGGACGTAGACGAACGAGCCGCCCGACCAGACCGCGGAGTTCAGCGCCGCGAGCTTGTTGTCGTTCGACGGGATGACCGACGCGAAGTGCTCCTTGACGAGCTCCTCGTGCTCGCGCAGGCCGGAGTCCATGTCCATGAACACGACGCCCTGCTGCTCGAGGTCCTCGCGCACCTGGTGGTAGACGACCTCGGACTCGTACTGGGCGCCGACGCCGGAGAGGAACTTGCGCTCAGCCTCGGGGATGCCGAGCTTGTCGAACGTGTTCTTGATGTCCTCCGGGACGTCGTCCCACGTCTTCGAGGACTTCTCCGAGGCGCGGACGAAGTAGTGGATGTTGTCGTAGTCGACGTCGGCCAGGAACGGCGAGCCCCACGTCGGCTGGGGGCGCGAGATGAAGTGCTCGTACGCCTTGAGGCGGAAGTCGAGCATCCACTGCGGCTCGTTCTTGAACTCGGAGATCTGGCGCACCAGCTCGGGCGTCAGGCCCTTCGGGGCCTTGAACGCGTAGCCGGTCTCGGAATCGTGGAAGCCGAACTTGGTCTTGTAATCAGCGTTGATGCCGACCAGCGCCTGCTGCTCGGCGATCGTCTCAGGCGTCGCCATGGGTCAATCGACCTCCAGTCGGATCACGCCGTCCTCCACCAACACCGGGAAGGTGTCGATGGGGACGTACGCGGGCAAGTTCAACGGCTTTCCGGTACGCAGATCGAAGACCGATCCGTGCCGCGGGCACTCCACGGTACAAGTCTCCTGATCGACCTCACCCTCGATGAGGTACCCGTCATCGTGCGAGCAGCGGTCCTCGATGGCCAGCAGCTCACCGGCGCAGTTGAAGACGCCGATCTCGAGGTCCTCCCACTCGACGACCCGATGGTCGCCGGGCGGCAGTTCCTCTACGGGGCAGATGTCGATGACAGGGGTCAATTCGTACCGCTCAAGTCGGACTTGCAGTCTAGCGGCCGAAGTGGGTACGACCCCTAGCCATGTGGGTCCGGACACTTGTGCAGGGAGGGCAACGCGCCGACGAGGTGGCGGGCGATCTCGTGGCCTGGCTGGGCGAGGCGCGGAAGTCGCTGGACCTGGCGCTTTACGACCTCCGGCTGCCCGGCCCGGTCGGCGATCAGGTCGGCGACGCGCTGCGGGCGGCGCGCGACCGCGGGGTCCAGGTGCGGATCGCCTTCAACGACGACACGCCGGAGCCAGAGCCGCGCCCGTTCGAGCCGCCGCCGCCGCGGACCGAGCCGACGCTGCTCGAGCAGCTCGGCGTGCCGCTCGCCGCGATCCCGGGCTGGCGGGACCTCATGCACCACAAGTACGTCGTGCGCGACGGCGCGGCGGTGTGGACCGGCTCGACGAACTGGACGCTCGACTCCTGGGAGCGCGAGGAGAACGTGCTCGTGGCGGTCGACTCGCCCGCGCTGGCAGCCGCCTACGCGCGCAACTTCACCCAGCTCTGGGAGAAGCGCCACGTCGGCAACTCCGGCAACTTCGACACGCCGGACAACGCCGGCGTGCGCCCCTGGTTCTGCCCCGGGCGCGGACCCGAGCTCTCGCACCGGATCGCCAAGCGGATCGGCGCGGCGCAGCGCCGGGTCCGGATCGCCACGCCGGTCCTGACCGCCGGGCCGATCCTGGGCACGCTGTGCGAGCGGATCGCCGAGGGGAAGCTCGACATCGCCGGCGTCTGCGACGCGACCCAGATCCGCCAGGTCTTCCAGCAGTGGGAGGGCAACCCGCGCTCTCAGTGGAAGGCGCCGCTGCTGCGGCGGGCGCTGACCGTCTTCACCGGCAAGGACTCGACCCCGTACGCGCCCGGCTCGATCCACGACTTCATGCACGCGAAGATGACGGTCGCCGACGACACCGTGTTCGTCGGCTCCTTCAACCTCTCGCGCTCGGGCGAGACGAACGCCGAGAACGTGCTCGAGATCGCCGATGCCGCGCTGGCCGAGCAGATGGCGGGCTGGATCGACGAGGTGCGCGCCCGCTTCCCTAGGGTGCAGGCGTGATGGACGTCCAAGCGCACCTCAGGGGCGCCTACGAGAGCGCCGCCCCGACCTACGACCGCGCGGCCTTCTCGCACCACGCGCCGTTCGGCGAGCGGCTGGCGCAGATGGTGCTGCTCGGCCCCGGCGGCCGGGTGCTCGACGTCGGCTGCGGCGCGGGCGGCGCGCTGCTGCCCGCCGCGCTCCGGGTCGGGCCGACCGGCGAGGCGGTCGGGATCGACGTCTCCGAGGGCATGGTCGCGCGCACGCGCGAGGCGGCCGCCGAGGCCGGGCTCGACTGGGTCCGGGCCGAGGTGATGGACGCGGCGGCGCTCGACTTCCCCGACGAGCACTTCGACGCCGTGCTGTGCGCGTTCAGCCTCGGCGCGTTCGCCGACGCCGACGCCGCGCTGGCGGAGATGCGGCGCGTGCTGCGGCCGACCGGCACGATCGGCGTCTCGCAGTGGGACCCCGTGACCGACGACGAGTGGCACTGGGAGGGCGAGCTGATGGGCGAGTTCGCGAGCCAGGCGCCGCCCGAGCTGCTCACGGAGGTCGGCCGCCGGAGCGGGCGCGTGGCCGAGGCGCCCAGGCTGCACGCGGCGCTCAAGAACGCGGGCTTCGACGACATCAAGATCGACCGCTCGCACGTCGATCGCACCTACCCGAGCGCCGACGCGTGGTGGGACTGGTTCCGCTCCGGCGGCGCGCGTGCCTACGTCGAGTCGCTGCCGGAGGCGGCCCAGGAGGAGTTCCGCGACCGCGGGCTCGAGCGGCTGCGCGACGCGAGCGAGTACCAGCGCACGCGCCGCTTCGTCGCGATGCTGGCCGTCGCGCGCGTCGCCTAGAGCGAGAGGATCAGGTCGCGGACCTCGACGGGCCGCGACAGGAACGGATGGTGGCCGGCGTCGAGCTCCACGACGCTGCCCGCGCGACCGGCGAACTCGCGCTGGCGGTCGGCCGGGGTGCCGCGGTCCTGCGCGCAGACGAGGTACGTCGAGGGCACGTACTGCCACGCCGCCGACTGGACCGGCGCCTCCAGCACCGCCAGGCTCTGCCAGGCCGTCTTCTCCAGCGCTTGCCGCTGGATCTCCGGCTCGCAGTCCTGCAGGAACGTCTCGGCGAGCGACTCCCCGCGGACCGTGAACGTGCCGCCCTCGGGATCGATCTCGAGGAACGGAGCGGGCTCCTCCCCGCCGAACGAGGAGAGGCTCTGCCCGAGCTCGGGCAGGTAGCTCGAGATCAGCAGCAGGTGGCGCACGGCGTCGACGCCCGCCGCCGCCTCGGCGGTGACGATGCCGCCGTAGCTGTGGGCCACCACGACAGCCGGCTCGTCGCTCGCGGTCAGGACGTCCCGCACCGACGCGACATCCTCGGCCAGCCCGGCTCCCCGCGCACCCGTCTCGCCGCAGCTGGGCAGGAGGGGCGCCTCGCTGGCGACGCCGCGCTCGGCCAGCAGCTCGGCGGTCGGGTGCCACCACCACGGGCCGTCCTTCACGCACGCCCCGTGCACGAACACGACCCGCATCAGGGCCGCCCGCGGTGTCGCGGCTTGCGCAGCTCGGCCCGGATCAGCTTGCGCGAGCGCGGGTATTGCTCGAGCCGGAACGGGCCGGGCGCTCCGCCCTTAGGCCCGCGCGAGCGGCCGTTGCGGTCGAACGCGGAGTAGCCGTTGTTGGTCTGGTTCATCATCTTGGCCAGGAAGCGGATGTAGCCGTCCTGCGTCGAGATGTGCAGCATCAGGCGGGCGCCGGCGGCGGCTTGAAGGTGCCGGCGCCGGCGGCCGGGGCGGCGGCGAGCGTGGCGAGGACCACGAGCAGGAGGGTGCGCACGGCGCCATTATCGGGAGCCTTGCGGCGTCCGTGGCGCGCGGGTACCTTTCCTGACGCGCACGAGGGCGCACCCTGGTCCGCGGGCAGGGCCTCAGGCCCACCTCGACGAGCGAACGGAATGTCCTGTTCCGATCGACCTCTGCCCGGCACGCGGACCGCGGGCGACACGTGAGGTGATCGGCGATGCAACGACGGATCGATCTCGACCGCGCCCGGCGCGAGGCGAAGCGGCGCGCGAAGGAGTCGGGCGGCAAGCTCTCGGACGCCCAGCTCGCGGTGGCGCGCGAGCTCGGCGAGGCGAGCTGGCCGCGGCTCGTCCGGCGGGTGGAGGCCGAGGCGGTGGCGCGGGAGGACCGCGCGCGGCAGCTCGTCCTGGAGGCGGCCGACGGCCGGCGCGACCACGCCGAGGCGCTGCTCGCGCTCGACCCGGAGCTGGGGCGCGAGGGGCTCGACGCCGCGCTCGTGCTCGGCGAGGCGGAGCGGGTGCGCGCCGCGCTGGCGCGCGACCACGGGCTCGCCACGCGGCCCGGCGGCGCCCGCGACTGGCTGCCGCTGCTCTACCCCTGCCACTCCGCGTTCCTCGGCGGCGAGCGCACCGACGGGCTGGTCGAGTGCGCGCGGCTGCTGCTCGCGGCGGGCGCCGACCCGGACTCGAGCTGGGAGCACCCCGAGTTCGGCTCGCTGGGCGCGCTCTACGGCGCCGCCGGCGTCGCGCATGAGCCGCGCATGACGGCGCTGCTGCTGGAGGCGGGCGCGAACCCGAACGACGACGAGTCCGTCTACCACGCGACCGAGACCGGCGACGACAGCTGCCTGCGGCTCCTGCTCGCGGCGGGCGCGCGCGTGGAGGGCACCAACGCGCTCGCGCACTGCCTCGACGCCGAGAAGCCCGCGATGCTGCGGCTGCTGCTCGAGCACGATCCGGGCCGCGAGGTCGCGCCCTCGCTGCTGTGGGCGATCTATCGCGGGCGTTCGCCGGAGGTGCTGCGGATGCTGGTCGAGGCCGGCGCCGACGTGAACGCGTGGGACGCGCGGAACGAGCGCACGCCGTACGGGCTCGCGTGGCGGATGGGCCGGCCCGACGTCTGCGAGCTGCTGGCCGAGCTCGGCGCGCGGCGCGAGGTCGGGCCGGTCGACGCGCTGATCGGCCTCGCGTTCGCGGGCGACCGCGACGCGGCGCTGCGACTCGCGGCGAAGGACCCGGAGCGCGCCGAGCGCGTGCGGGCCGAGTTCGCCGAGGCGCTGCACCAAGCGGCGGCCGAGGGCCGGCGCGCGGCGGTCGAGGTCCTGCTCGACCTCGGTGTCCCGATCGACCGCCCGGGCGAGCGCGGCGGCACGCCCCTGCACCACGCGGCATGGTGGGGCCACGACGAGGTCGTCGCGGCGCTGCTCGCCCGCGGCGCGGACCCGGCGCGCGAGGCCGACGGCGGCGCCACACCGCTCGCCTGGACCGCCCACGGCTCGTTCCACTCCCCCGGGCCGGTGGCGGGCGGCGGCACCGGCCACCGGCGGATCGCCTGGCGGCTGGTGCAGGCGGGCGCCGAGATCGCGCCCGGCATGATCCACGACGCGGCCCCCGAGCTGGCCGAGTGGTTGGAGGTGCAGGCCGCCGAGCCGGAGCTGCCGGACTACGCCGAGCTCGAGCACGCGGCGCACGCCGCGTACCTCGCGGCGCTGCCGGGCGACCGGATCGCGGTCGGCGACGGCTTCGCGGTGCGAAGCGGCGCGGAGTCGAACCGCGAGAACGGCGTCGTCGCCGATGCCGGCGATGTGGAGGAGGTCGTCGCGTGGATGGCGGGCGCGTGGGCGCAGTGGCTCGTCTCGGCGGAGAGCGACCTGCACGACCGGCTCGTCGCCGCCGGCTGCCGCCCGGAGCGGACCGCGGTGGTGATGGGCGCCCCGCTCGCGGCGCTCGAGCTCGGCGACGCCGAGGGCGAGCCGGCGAGCGCGGAGGAGTTCCGCGCGGTGGCCGAGGCGGTCGGCTTCGGCGAAGGAACGGTCGGGGCCCGGCAGCGGTTCGTGGCGCGGCGCGACGGGCGGCCCGTGGCGATCGCGAGCACGTTCGTCCACGGCACGACGGCGGTCGTGCTCGAGCTCGCGGTGCTCGACGAGCACCGCCGGCAGGGCATCGGCCGCGCGCTGCTCGCCCGCGCGCTGCAGCTCGACGTCACCCACGTCGTGCTCGGCCCCACGCCCGAGTCGATCCCGTTCTACCGCCGGCTCGGCTTCGAGCTGCGGCCCGCGCTCAAGGACCGCGTCTACTACCTGCCTAGTCCAGGCTCACCATGACGTGCTTGATCTGCGTGTACTCCTCGACCGCGTAGACCGACATGTCCTTGCCATAGCCCGAGCGGCCGAAGCCGCCGTGCGGCATCTCGACGGCGCCCGCGTTGTGGCAGTTGACCCAGACCGTCCCGAAGCGCAGGTCGCGCGCGAAGCGCAGCGCGCGGCCCGTGTCGCGCGTGAACACCGAGGCGGCGAGGCCGTAGTCGACGCCGTTGGCCCACTCGAGCGCCTGGGCGTCGTCCTCGACCCGCTGCACGGTCACGACCGGGCCGAACACCTCGCGCTGGACGATCTCCGCGTCCTGCGCGACGCCCGTCAGCACGGTCGGCTCGACGAAGCTGCCGCGGCCCGGGCCGGCGCCGCCGCCGGTCAGCACCTCGGCGCCGCCGGCCGCCGCGCGCTCGAGGAAGCCGAGAACGCGCGCCTGGTGCTCGGGAGAGATGACCGGGCCCATCTCGACCGCCTCGTCGGCCGGGTCGCCGACGCGCAGCGTCGCCACCTCGCGCAGCACGGCGTCGAGCACCGCCTCGTAGGCGGCGGGCGCGGCGAGGATGCGGCACGCGGCCATGCAGTCCTGCCCCGAGTTGATGAACGCCGCCTCGCGCACGCTCGCGGCCACTTGCTCGGGGTCGGCGTCGTCGAGCACCACGACCGGCGCCTTGCCGCCGAGCTCGAGGTGCAGGCGCTTCAGCGACGCCGCCGCGGCGCGCGAGACCTCCACGCCCGTCGCCACGTCCCCGGTCAGCGACACCATGCCGACGCCGGGATGGCGGGCGATCGCCGCGCCCACCGGATCGCCGTCGCCGGTGATCACGTTGAGCACGCCGGGCGGCACGACATCCGCGACGAGCTCGGCAAAGGCCAGCAGCGTCAAGGGTGTCTGCTCGGACGGCTTGATCACAACCGTGTTGCCGGTCGCGAGCGCGGGGCCGAGCTTCCAGCTCGCCATGCCGAGCGGGTAGTTCCACGGCGCGATCGAGCCGACGACGCCGACCGGCTCGCGGACCAGGAACGAGGTGAAGCCGGTCGCGTACTCGCCGCCGGCGCGGCCCTCGAGGCTGCGGGCGGCGCCGGCGAAGAAGCGCAGCTCGTCCGGCACGGCCTCGACCTCCTCGCGCGCGAGCGCGAGCGGCATCCCGACGTTCTGCGACTCCATCCGCGCCAGCCGCTCGATCTCGCCCTCGAGCCGGTCCGCGATCTCGAACAGCACCGCGGCGCGGTCGGCGGGCGTGCGCCCGCGCCACTCCGGCAGCGCCGCCTGCGCGGCGCGCACCGCGCGGTCGACGTCGGCCTCGTCACCGCGCGGGACCGTCCCGATCGCCTCGCCCGTCGCGGGATTGCGCACCTCCATCGTGCCGCCCGACACCGCCTCGACCCACTCGCCCCCGACGAGGTTCACCGGATCGCCGCGCCCGTCTCGGCGTCGAAGAAGTAGAGGCGGTCGAGGTCGACCGGGATCCGCGCGTGCCGGCCCGCGGCGAGTGTGGCGCGGCGGTCGAAGCGCGCGAGCAGCGGGCGCTCGCCGCCGGCGTCGAGGTACGCGATCGTCTCCGAGCCGAGCGACTCGGTCCGCTCCACGCGCAGCTCGATCGCCCCCTCGCCGTCGCGCCCGAGATCCTCGGGGCGCAGGCCGAGCCGCACCGGCCGGCCGGCGAACGGCCCGAGGGCCTCGCGCCGGGCGTGCGGGATCGGCACCCGCGCGTCGCCGAAGCGCGCGAACCAGGTGTCGGACTCGACCTCGATCGTCGCGTCGATCAGGTTCATCGCCGGCGAGCCGATGAAGGCGGCGACGAAGACGTTGACCGGCGCGTCGTAGAGCTCCAGCGGCGTACCGAGCTGCTCGAGCACGCCGTCGCGGAGGATCGCGACGCGGTCGCCCATCGTCATCGCCTCGGTCTGGTCGTGCGTCACGTACAGCGTCGGCGCGCCGATCCGCCGCTGGACGGTGGTGATCTCCGCGCGCATCTCGACCCGCAGCTTCGCGTCGAGGTTCGACAGCGGTTCGTCCATCAGGAACGCCGCGGGCTCGCGCACGATCGCGCGCCCCATCGCCACGCGCTGGCGCTGCCCTCCCGACAGCTGGCGCGGCTTGCGCCGGAGCAGGTCCGTGATGCCGAGGATCTCTGCCGCCCGCTGCACCCGCGGCTCGATCTCGGCCTTGGGCATGTCGTTCATCTTCAGCCCGAAGCCGATGTTGGCGGCCACCGTCATGTGCGCGTAGAGCGCGTAGTTCTGGAACACCATCGCGACGTCCCGATGCCGCGGCGGGAGGCGGGTCACGTCGCGCCCGCCGATCTGCACCGTGCCGGCCGTCATCGGCTCCAGCCCGGCGACCATCCGCAGCGTCGTGCTCTTCCCGCAGCCCGACGGGCCGACGAGCACGACGAACTCGCCCGGTGCGACCTCGAGGCTGACGTCGTCGACGGCGACGACCCCGCCGGGGAACTCCTTGCGCACGCCCTCGAGGACGATGCCCGCGTCAGGACGAGCCATGGAGCATCCCCCTGATGTGGCGATTGAGGACGAGCGCGACGATCGCCGGCGGGAGCACCGCGAGCACGCCCGCGGCGGCGAGCAGCGGGTAGTTCGTCGTGTACTTGCCGACGAACTCCGGGATCACGACCGTGACCGTCTTGCTGTTCAGCGTCGAGGTCAGCAGCAGCGGGATCAGGAACTCGCCCCACACCGCGAGCATCACGATCGCCGCCAGCGCGGCGATGCCGGACGACATCTGGGGCACCACGACCCGCCAGAACGCCTGCCAGCGCGTGCAGCCGTCGATCAGCGCCGCCTCCTCGGGCTCGAGCGGGAGCTCGGCGATGTAGTTGCGCATCAGCAGCAGCGCCAGCGGCGTCTGCGTGGCGGCGAACACGAGCACGAGGCCGAGCTTGTGGTCGATCAGGTGCGCGTCGGCCATCAGCCGGAACAGCGCGATCACGACCATGAAGACCGGGATGATGATCAGCGCCGAGATCGCCCAGAACAGGGTCCGCCGCCCCGGGAACTCGAGCCGCGAGAACCCGTAGGCGCCGCTGATCGCGACCGCGAGGACCGCGAGCGTCGAGAGCAGCGTCACGATCGTGCTGTTGAGCAGCGCCCTCGAGTAGGTGCCGCTCTCCGCCACCGTGCCCCCGGCCCGCTTGCTGCTGGTCCCGCCGAGCAGCGAGTGGTAGGCGTCGAGCGTGGGCTTCTCGGGCAGCCAGCGCGCCGGCACCGCCTGGACGTCGCGCTGCGTCGAGAAGCTCGTGACGAGGCCGATCGCGATCGGCGCGAGCGACCAGACGACGATCAGGGTGATCGCCAGCGCACGCAGCACCCGCCCGGTCACGTCGGCTCCCGCCGGAAGCCGAGCGTGTACCCGATCGCGAACAGCGCCGTGACGATCGTGAGCATGAACGCGAGCGCCGTGCCGTGCGCGAAGTCGGCGTCGACGAAGGTCGTGTTGTAGACCTCCATCAGCACCGAGCGCGTGTTGAGCGCGGTCCCGTTCAACACGTAGATCTCGTCGAAGATCGCGATCCCCCAGACGGTCCCGATGGTCAGCGCGACGGCGATCGCCGGCCGCAGCAGCGGCAGCGTGATGTGGCGGAACTGCCGGACGGGGTTCGCGCCGTCCACCGCCGAGGCGCTGTAGACCTCCTCGGGGATGCTCTGCAGCCCGGCGATCAGCACGAGCGAGACGAGCGGCAGCACGCCCCAGACGTGCACGATCGTGATGAACGCCAGCGCGGTGCCCTTGGCGGCCATCCACACGTGCGGGTGATCGATGATGTGCAGCTGCAGGAGCACGCTGTTGAGCAGCCCGCTGTCGGGATCGAACACACGCCGCCACAGCACGCCGCTGACCACCGACGGCAGCGCCCACGGGATGATCAGGATCGCGAGCACGATCCCGCGGCCGCGGAACACCTTGTTGAGCGTGACCGCGACGATCATCCCCAGCACGAGCTCGAGCGTCACCGCGAGCGCGACGTAGATCAGGGTGTGGCCGATGGCGTCGACGGCCGTCGAGGTCTTCAGGACCTCCCGGTAGTTGTCGAGGCCGACGAACTTCGGCGGCGCGCCGTAGGTCGCCTCGCCCGACTCGAGGCTCGACTTGAACCCCTTCGCGAGCGGATAGACGACCAGCGCGGCGGTGAGCGCCACCGCCGGCGCCACCATCAGGATCCCGAGGCGGCGCGACTCCCGCGCCGCCTGGTCGTCACCCACGCTAGGAGCCGTTCGCAGCGAGTTCCGTCGCCTTGTCGGAGAGCTGCTTGAGCGCATCGCCGACGCTGGTGTTGCCCTTGACAGCCGAGTTCAGCAGGCCCTGCGCCGAGGAGGAGAACTTCGAGTACCACTTCGGCGCGCCCTGGGGGAACAGCGGCTGGACGTGCTTGAACTGCTCGCTGACGACGTTGCCGCCCTGGATCTCACCCTTGGCGGCCATGTCCTCGACGACGGAGTTGCGGCACGGCAGCATTCCGGCTTCCTTGTAGAGCAGCTTCTGGTTCTGCGGCTCCATCCAGAACTCGATGAACGCCCGCGCCGCGTCCTTGTGCTTCGCGGTCACCGGGATCGCGAGCCCTTCCGGGAGGCCGAACGTCGCTCCCGGCCCGCTGTCGCCCGGGACCAGCCCGCCCTTCGCGTGCGGAGCGATCGACGACTCCTTCGGATCGTTGGAGGTCGGCAGGTTGCCGGGGCTCGAGGCGAACTGGATCGCGCCCGCGCCGGCGTTGAACTTGTCGAACGACGGGCCGTCGTCGAGCGTCACGCTGCCGGGCGAGACCCAGCCGTTCTTGACGGCGTCGCGCTCCCACTGCAGCGCCTTGTAGCCGGCCGATCCGGGATCCGCGAACTGGGGCTTGAAGTCCTTGTCGAACAGCTGGCCGCCCATCGCCAGCGTGAGCAGGTACCAGGGCGTGACGCCACCCTCGGTCGCGGCCATCGGGATCGAGAGCGGGTACTGGACGCCCGACGACTTCAGCTTGTCGACCGTCGTCCCGAGGTCGGAGAACGTCGCCGGGTACGAGCTCAGCCCGGCGGACTTGAACAGCTTGTCGTTGTAGAGCGACATCCGGAAGTCATTCGAGTAGCACGCGGCGAACGTGTGGCCGTCCGCGACGAAGGCGGCGTTGGCCTTGCTCATGTCCTGCAGGAGCGCCGGGTCGAGCGCCTTCTCCAGCGGCTCGTTCCAGCCGGCGGCGGCGAACTGACCGGTGAACGACCAGTCGAACTCCGTCACGTCGGCGATGTAGGTCTTGGCCGTGTTCGCCACGATCAGCTTCGAGTGCACCGCGTCCCAGCCGGTGACGGTGAAGTTGACCTTCACGCCGGTCTTGGCGGTGAAGGCGGCGAGGAACGACTTCGGCACCTTGTAGGGCAGCAGGACGGTGATCTCCTGGCCCTTGATCGCGGCGGCCGCCTTGTCGCGCGGAGCGAACGGGCCGCTCGAGCCGCCGCTCGAGGACTTGTCGTCACCGCCGCCGCCACAGGCGACAACCAGCAGCGCCATGGCGATCATGGCCGCCAGGACCGAACGCTTCATCTCCGACTCCCTCTCCGACTCGCTGGGGCCATCCGGGCCCGACCCTAGTGCGATGACGGATTCTGCGCAACTCGGGTGCGAAACGCGCATGCTTGCGCACCATAGGGTGCGTTCACGCCGGGATGCCGCTCGCTTATGCTCTATAGCGCCCCCAAATAAGCAATTCTGCGCAAAATGCCCACGACCACCTCTCATCCCCTCGATCCGCTCACGGCGGACGAGATCGAGCGGGTCGCTGCGGCGGTCAGGGCGCGCGCCGAGTTCGGCGCGCAGCGGTTCATCACGATCGAGCTGCGTGAGCCCGACAAGGCGACGGCGCGCGCGTGGGATGAGGGCGAAGGCGGGGACGTGCCGCGCGAGGCCGACGTCGTGCTGCTCGACCGCGCCGACGGCTCGACCCACGAGGTCGCGGTCGACGTCCGCGACGGGGTGACCGAGTGGCGCCGGCGCGACGACGTCCAGCCGATGGCCGTCGTGGCCGAGCTGATGGAGGCCGAGGAGCTGATCCGGGCCGACCCCGACTTCCAGGCCGCGATGCGGCGGCGGGGCATCGAGGACATGGAGACGGTCCAGGTCGACGCCTGGCCCGCCGGCCACTTCGGCATCCCGGAGGAGTCGGAGCGGCGGCTGGCGCGCGGCCTCGCGTTCGTCCGGCCCCAGCCCGGCGACAGCGAGTGGGCGCACCCCGTCGACGGCGTGATCGCGCTCGTCGACCTCAACCGGCTCGAAGTGCTGCGGGTCGACGACCACGGCGTCGTCCCGATCCCGCCCGAGTCCGGCAACTTCGCCCCCGAGGACGTCGGCCCGCTGCGCGACGACCTCAAGCCGATCAGCATCACGCAGCCGGAGGGCCCGAGCTTCACGCTCGACGGCCGCGTGCTGCGCTGGCAGCGCTGGCAGCTGCACGTCGGCTTCAGCGCGCGCGAAGGGCTCGTCCTGCACCGCGTCGGCTACCGCGACGGTGGCCGGCTGCGCCCGGTCCTGCACCGCGCGTCGCTGTCGGAGATGGTCGTCCCGTACGGCGACCCGAGCCCGACCCACTACTTCAAGAACGCGTTCGACGCGGGCGAGAACGGGGTCGGGATCTCGGCCGCGAGCCTGACGCTCGGCTGCGACTGCGTCGGCGAGATCCGCTACCTCGACGCCACGGTCTCGGACGCCGCCGGGACGCCCGTCCACATCCCGAACGCGATCTGCATCCACGAGGAGGACGCGGGCGTGCTGTGGCGCCACATGGACTGGCGCGACGGGCGCGGCGAGGTCCGCCGCGGCCGGCGGCTCGTGGTCTCGTCGTTCGCGGCGATCGGCAACTACGACTACGGCTTCTTCTGGTACCTGCACCAGGACGGGACGATCGCCCACGAGATCAAGCTCACCGGCGTGCTCTCCACCGGCGCCGTCGCGCCCGGCGAGCGCCCGGCCCACGGCGTGCTCGTGGCGCCCGGGCTCAACGCGATGGTCCACCAGCACTTCTTCAACTACCGCCTCGACATGGAGGTCGACGGGCCGGAGAACGCCGTCGACGAGGTGTGGACAGAGTCGCTGCCGCCCGGCGAGGGCAACCCGTACGGGAACGCGTTCGCCGCCCACCGCCGCCGTCTCGCCACCGAGACGGAGGCGCGCCGCCGCCTCGATCCCGCCTCGGCCCGGTGGTGGGAGATCGTCAACCCGGCCGTGCGCCACCGGCTCGGCGAGCCGGTCGCGTACCGGCTGGTGCCCGGCGAGAACACGACGCCGTTCGCGCAGCCCGACGCACCGGTGCGCCGCCGCGCGGCCTTCATCGACCACCACCTCTGGGTCACGCCCTACGACCCTGGCGAGCGCTATGCCGCGGGCGACTATCCCAACCAGCACGCGGGCGGCAGCGGGCTGCCGGAGTGGACGGCGCGCGATCGCCCGGTCGACGGCCGCGACATCGTCGTCTGGTACACGCTCGGCCACCACCACGTGCCGCGCCCCGAGGACTGGCCCGTGATGCCGGTGGCGACGATCGGCTTCCAGCTCAAGCCGGTCGGCTTCTTCGAGCGCAACCCGTCGCTCGACGTCCCGCCGCCGGACCCCGACCATTGCCACCAGGGAGGCTCATGACCGCCATCGAGGGTCGCACCGCGCTCGTCACCGGCGCCAGCCGCGGCATCGGCGCCGCCACCGCCCACGGGCTCGCCGCGGCGGGCGCGAACGTCGTCCTGGCGTCGCGCCGCGGTGACGATCTCGGCATCGAGGGCGCGCTCGCCCAGCCCTGCGACGTGCGCGACCCGGCGCAGCTCGAGGCCCTCGCCGCCGCCGCGGTCGAGCGCTTCGGCGGGCTCGACATCGTCGTCGCCAACGCGGGCGTCGGCGCCTACGGCGACTTCCTCGACCTCGACCCGGAGCACCTCGAGGAGATGGTCGACATCAACGTCAAGGGCACGCTCTACACCGTCCGCGCGACGCTGCCGCACCTGCTCGAGAGCGACGCCGCCGACCTCGTGGTCGTCGCATCGATCGCCGGGCAGCGCGGGCCCGAGGGCGAGGCCGTCTACGCCGCGACGAAGTTCGCGCAGGTCGGCTTCATGCGCGCGCTCGACCACGAGCTGTGGAAGCGCGGCGTGCGCTGCTCGACGCTCTGCCCCGGCGGCGTCGAAACCGACTTCGCGATGGGCCGCGGGCGCACGCCCGAGGACCCGGATCTCCCCGGCTTCATGCGGCCCGAGGAGGTCGCCGACGCCGTCCTGCACGCACTCACCCGTCCCCGCACGCACCGGATGCTCGAGGCGTCCCTGCTGCCGATGGCCGAGGACTCGCTCGGCTGAGAGGAACCCGCATGCCAGTCAAGGTCACGATGATCGGAGGCGGCTCGAGCAGCTTCGTGCCGCCGCTGATCCGCAGCTTCATCCGCTCCGACGTCCTCGGCGACGCCGAGGTGGCGCTGATGGACGTCGACGCCGAGCGCGTGAAGGTGATGGAGGACCTCGCCGGGCGGCTGATCGAGAGCGAGGGCAGCGCCCTGCGGGTGAGCAGCACGCTCGACCGCCGCGAGGCGCTCGCGGACGCCGACTACGTCGTGGTCGCGATCTCGGTCGGCGGCATGGCCGCGTGGGCGAACGACATCGAGATCCCGGCGCGCTACGGGATCGTGATGCACGTCGCCGACTCGGTCGGCCCGGGCGGCATCATGCGTGCGCTGCGCAACGCGCCGGTGCTGGCCGGCATCGCCGAGGACGTGGCCGAGGTCGCCCCGGACGCGTGGGTGTTCAACTACACGAACCCCGCGCCGGTCGAGACGCTGGCGCTCCGCACCGTCCCGCAGGTGCGCTCGCTCGGGCTGTGCTCCTGCACCGCGCACCCGGCCAGCGCCAAGTGGCTCGCGAGCCAGTGCGGCGTCGCGCCCGAGGACATCGCGATGCCGCCCGTGGTCGCCGGCCTCAACCACTGCGCCGCCGTGGTCGAGCTGCGCGCCAAGGACGGGACCGACCTGCTCCCGCTCGCCCGCGAGCACGTCACGGAGCCGGTCACGAAGTGGGTGCTCGAGACCTACGGCGTGCTGCCTTACTGCTGGTCGCACTGGGTCGAGTTCCACCCGCAGATGCAGTGGCTCGAGCAGCCGCTCAACGGGTCGGCGCAGGGCGTGAAGATGCGCTACGGGATCACCACGCACGACATGGCGCACGAGCGCGCGCGGGTGCAGCAGTGGGAGGACCTGGCGCGCGAGTGGACCGCGCCGGACGCGCCGCCGGTGGCGCTCGACGACCTGCCGCCGGGCAGCGAGGACGAGGGCATCGAGGTGATCGAGATCATCGAGGCGATCGAGGGTCACCGCAACGAGATCCACGTGGTCAACGCGGTCAACGGCGGCGCGATCCCGAACCTCCCGCCCGAGGCGATCGTCGAGGTCAACGCGAGCGTCAACGCGTACGGCATCCGGCCGATCGCCGCGGGTCCGCTGCCCGCGCCGCTGGCCGCGCACCTGCGCCACTACTACGCGCTGCAGCAGCAGATGGTGAAGGCCGCGCTGAGCGGCGAGCGGCAGGAGGCGCTGCACGCCTTCCTGCTCGAGCCGACGATCGCGGCGCGGCTGGACCTCGATCAGACCGCGGCGCTGCTGGACGAGCTGCTCGAGGCCAACGCCGACCACCTGCCCCGGTTCAGCGGGGCTGGAACAGCAGCGCCGTGACCACGGGGCGCGACTCGGGCGCGGGCTGGTCGACGTTGGAGTAGGGCCGGTTGAGCAGGTGCCCGTGGTGGACGAGCGTGGCCGACCCGCCGCCGTCGAGGTTGATCGCCTCGCGCGCGCCGAAGGAGATCAGCAGCCGCGCGAGCTCGGCGAGGTCGAGCCCCGCGTCGACGCCCGTGCGCCGCCCGTCGCAGCAGACCGCGAGCAGCTCGTCGTCGCTGACGCCGAGCGCGCAGCGCGGGTGGCGCTCGGCGGTGATGTCGGAGTCGAACTGACCCGAGCCCGCGGAGAAGCCTTCGGTGTCCTCGCCGTCCATCAGCGACGAGCCGTCGCGGACGAGCAGCGGGCCGGCCTGGACGAGGTCGCCGCCGCCCGGGAGCTCGCCGAGCGGCGCGAGCCGGACGCGGTCGGACACGTGGACGCACGCGCGGACGGCCGCCCACGGCGCCTCGACCGGCTCGTGCTCGACCGTCGCCCCGCCGAGCCGCACCTCGCCGAGCGGCCGATACGGGTCGCGCACGAAGAAGCCGGCGACCAGCGCCTCGTCGACGCCCTCGGCGCGGCACCAGTGGTCGAGCCGCGCGGGCTCGGGGAAGAGCTGGACCGACACGCGCGTCTCCGCGAGCGGGTGCCGGACGAGGTAGACGGTCGTCTCCCCGCCGTCGCGGGTGCGGAAGCGGAGAAGCTCGTACTGGCTCAGGCGCCCGACTCCGCCGCGCTGGGCGGCGTCTCGGACTCCCACGCGGCGGCCTGGCCGAGGCCGGCGCTCTTGAGCACCTTGAGCGAGAGCAGCGCGCACTTCATGCGCGTCGCGGAGATGTCGATCCCGAGCAGCTCGAGGATGAACGACTTGTCGAGCCGCACGAGCTCGTCGACAGGCATCCCGATCACCTCGTCGGAGGCCATCGAGGCGCTCGCCTGAGAGATCGCGCAGCCGTGGCCGGAGAAGCGCAGCGCCTCGACGCGGTTGTCGCCGTCGACCTTGATCTGCACCTTCAGCTCATCGCCGCAGAGTGGGTTGAAGTCCTCGAACTCGAGGTCGGGCTCGGGCAGCTCGGGGAGGGGTGGGGACCAATTCTTCGGCTGCTTGTAGTGCTCGAGGATGTTCTCCCGGTAGAGCTCGTCCATCAGCCGAACACGCTACGAACCGAGGCGAGCGCGTCGACCAGGCGGTCGACGTCGTCGCGCGTGGTGTGGACCGCGAAGCTCGCGCGCGAGGTGGCCGTGACGCCGAGGCGGCGCATCAGCGGCTGCGCGCAGTGGTGGCCGGCGCGGATGCAGACGCCCTCGCGGCCGAGGATCTCCGAGACGTCGTGCGGGTGCGCGCCGTCGATGTTGAAGGCGAGCGCCCCGCCGCGCTGCTCGACGTCGGCCGGGCCGTAGACGGTGACGTCGTCGAGCTCGCCGACGCGCTCCAGTGCGTAGGCGGCGATCTCGCGCCCGTGGGCGCGGACCTCGTCCATCCCGATCTCGCCGAGGAAGTCGACGGCGGCGCCGAGCCCGATCGCCTCGGCGATGTTGCTCGTGCCGGCCTCGAAGCGCGCGGGCGGCTCGAGGTAGGTCGACTCGTCGCGGCCGACGCGCTTGATCATGTGCCCGCCGCCGAGCCACGGCGGCATCGCCTCGAGCAGCTCGGAGCGGCCGTGCAGCACGCCGATGCCGGTCGGGCCGTAGGCCTTGTGGCCGGTCCAGGCGTAGAAGTCGGCGCCGAGCGCGGCCACGTCGACCGGCAGGTGCGGGACGGCCTGGGCGCCGTCGACGACCACCACGGCGCCGGCGGCGTGCGCGCGGCGGACGATCTCCTCGATCGGGTTGACCGTGGAGAGCACGTTGGAGACGTGGGCGACGGCGACGATCTTGGGCCCGCGCGCCAGCGCCGCGTCGAGCGAGGCGAGGTCGAGGATGCCGTCGTCGGTGATGTCGACGTAGTCGAGCACCGCGCCCTTGTCGGCCGCGACCATCTGCCACGGGACGATGTTGGAGTGGTGCTCCATCTCCGTCAGGACGATGCGGTCGCCGGCGGCGAGGTTCGCGCGGCCGTAGGACCACGCGACGAGGTTCAGCGCCTCGGTCGCGTTGCGGGTGAGGATCGTCTCGCTCGGCGTCGAGCCGGCGAAGGCCGCGATCCGGTTGCGGGCGCCCTCGAACAGCTCCGTCGCCTCGGCGGCGAGTGGATACGTCGAGCGGTGGACGGTCGCCCGCGACTCGAGGTAGTAGCGGTCCATCGCCTCGATCACGCTCCGCGGCGTCTGCGACGTCGCCGCGGAGTCGAGGTAGGCGATCCCCTCGCGCTCGAGCACGGGGAACTCGCCGGACGCGGGGACCGTCAGGCTCATGCCGCGCCTGCGGCGACCTCGTCGCGGATCCAGCCGTAGCCGTGCTTCTCGAGCTCGGTGACGAGCTCCGGCCCGCCCTGCTTGACGATCCGGCCGTCGAACATGATGTGCACGAACTGCGGGATCACGAGGTGCAGGATGCGCTGGTAGTGGGTGATGATCAGGACGCCCATGTCGGAGCCCTTGGAGATCGTGTTGACGCCGCTGGCGACGGTGTTGAGCGCGTCGATGTCGAGGCCCGAGTCGGTCTCGTCGAGCACGGCCAGCTTGGGCTTCTGGAGCGCCATCTGGAGGATCTCCATGCGCTTCTTCTCGCCGCCGGAGAAGCCGTCGTTGATGTAGCGCGACGAGAACTCCTTCGGCACGTTCGTGAGCTCCATCGCGGCCTCGACCGTCTTGCGGAACTCCTTCAGCGAGATCGCCGCCTCGCCGCGCGCCTCTCGGTGCGCGTTGATCACCATGCGCAGGTACTTCGTGGTCGTCACGCCGGGGATCGCGACCGGATACTGGAAGGCCATGAACAGGCCGGCGACGGCGCGCGCGTCCGGATCGGCCTCGGTGATGTCGTTGCCGTCGAACAGGATCTGGCCCTCGGTCACCTCCAGGTTGGGGTGGCCCATGATCGCGTTGGCCAGGGTCGACTTGCCGGACCCGTTCGGGCCCATCAGCGCGTGGAACTCGCCCGAGCGGACGTGGAGGTCCACGCCGCGCAGGATGGACTTCTCTCCTGCGCTGACGTGCAGGTTGCGGATCTCGAGGTCAGCCATGGTCTCCTAAGTGAGCGAAAGGTCTTTGTCGGACTGCGCGAACTCGACGAGCTCGCCCAGCGTGGTGCGCTGGAGGGAGCGGATGACCCCCATCTGCACGCGCGTCCACATCAGCTTGGTGGCACAGTGACTCTCGTCGGTGCCGTGCGAGCACAGCACGCGCGCGTCGTCCTTGTCGGTGACGAAGCACTCCATCGGAGCGATCGCGCCTTCGAGGGCGAGAACCACCTGGTCCATCGTGATCTCCTCGGCGGGGCGGGCGAGCACGTAGCCGCCGTGGGCGCCGCGCGTGGCCTCGACCAGCTCGGCCTTCTTCAGCAGCGCCGCGATCCGCTCGAGGTACGCGAGCGGCAGGTTCTCGGCCGCCGCGACCGCCTTGAGGGACACCGGCCCGGACGCCGATCGCAGCCCCAGCTGGATCAGCAGACGTACCCCGTACTCCGCCTTGGTGGTGAAGATCATCGAGGCACTAATCCTACCAGCGGGGTCGGAGTTGGCTGGTGGCTTCGCGGGCGAACGTCAACTGCCGGCATTGAGGAGGCAGGTTCGACCGCCGCGGCGGCCAAGGTTGCTTGATTGTGCCCCCATACGGGGCACTACTCAACAACTTTGAATCCGGTGCATTGGCGCCCTCTCCCCAATGCCCGCCGTTCGATGGCGCCCGGCACGAACGCCGGGCGCCACCAACCACTACTCGTACGCCAGCGCCGTCAGCACGTCCGTCCGCGCCGCCCGGCGGGCGGGCATGATGGCCGCGAGCACGCCCGCCGCGATCGCGACGATCACGAACGCGACGAGCGAGCCGGCCGGGACCGCGAAGGTGATCCCGTCGTCCGCGAACACCTGCGCGAGCAGCGCGGCGATGCCGAGGCCGGCGACGATGCCCATCGCGGCGCCGAGCAGCGCCGTGATGATCGACTCGTGGCGGATCATCCGCCGGACCTGGCGGCGCGTCATGCCGACCGCGCGGAGCATGCCCAGCTCGCGCGTGCGCTCGAAGGTCGAGAGCACGAGCGTGTTGACGATCCCGAACAGGGACACGATGACCGCCAGCGCCAGCAGCACCATGAAGATGGCGAGCAGCGAGTCGATGTCGGCCGTCATGTCGCCGATGAAGCCGTCCTTGGTCAGGACCTTCGCGTCCGGGTAGCCGGCGAGCGCGTGCTTCAAGGCGCCCGCGTCGCTGGTGGTGACGAACGCGAGGCGGTCGCGCTGGTTCTCGAACGCCGTGTCGAACGCGTGGTCCGACACGGTGATCGGGCCCAGCCCGAGCGAGTCGAGCACCGGCGACTCCTCGATCCCGCGCACGGTCAGCCCGAGCTCGACGCCCTTGGCCGAGGTGAGCGTGAACGTGTCGCCGACGCCGAGCCCGTGCTCCTTGGCCCAGCCCTTGTCGACGATCGCGCCGCTGTCGCCAAGCGTGGTGAGCGACCGGCTCGAGCCGTTCTTCCACTCGAAGTCGAACACCTTGGCGATCGTCGCCGGGTCGATCCCGTTGACGATCTCCTTGCCGCCCTCGGCGAGGCCGCCGTCCTGGCGCAGCGGGCTGACCGCGGTGACGCCCGGGGTCTGCGCCGCCGTCCTGGCGATCGCGGGATCGATCGGCGACCACCCGTCCTGCGCGGTGATCACATGCGACGCCGCGATGCGGTCGTCGAGCGTGCCCTTGGTCTCCTGCCGGAGGCCGTTGGCCACGACGGTGACGGCGGTCACGAGCATCACGCCGATCATCAGCGCGCTCGCGGTGCCGGCCGTGCGGCCCGGGTGGCGCATCGCGTTGCGGCGAGCGAGCCGGCCCGCGGAGCCGCCGATGGCGGCCGCCGGGCGACCCAGCAGCGACGCCGCGGCGCGCACCGCGCGCGACGGGAGCCGCAGCTTGCGCGCCGACGGGTCGGCGTCGCGCAGGGCGCTGACGGGAGCGATCTTCGTCGCCCGCCGCGCGGGCAGCATGCCGGCCACCAGCGTCACCAGCGTGCCGACCGACACCGCCACGATCGCCGTGCGCGCCTCGAACACCGTGCCCGCCTGGGGCAGCGAGAGGTCGAGCGCTCCGAAGATCGCGTTGAGGCCGGCGGCCAGGCCGAAGCCCGCGCCGAGGCCGACGATCGACGCGACGAGCCCGAGGGCGAGCGCCTCGAGCATCACCGAGCCGAGCACCTGGCGGCGCGCGGCGCCGACCATGCGCAGCATCGCGAACTCGCGCGTGCGCTGGGCGACGGTGATCGAGAGCGTGTTGAAGATCGTGAACGCTCCCACGAGGATCGCCACGCCGCCGAACACGAGCAGCACGACCTTGATGATCCCGATGAACTGCTTCAGGCCGTCGAGCGTGAAGCGGTCGTGGGCGGCCGCGGTCTGCACCTTGGCGCTGTCGCCGAGCTTGGCCGCGAGCGCCTTGCGGACGTCGGGGCCGGAGACACCGTCCCCACCCGCCCTGCCGGCCACCAGGATCGAGTCGTAGCGGCCCTGCTTGTGGAACAGCTTCTGCGCCGTCTCGAGGTCGAACACCGCGGTGGTCACGGTGCCGAGCGACTTGACGTTGCCGAAGCGAGTGACGCCGACGACACGGAACGTGCCGGCCTCGTCGCGCGTGTCGATGCGCACGCGGTCGCCGACCCCGTAGTGCTGCTTCTCCGACGTGGCGGCGTCGATGACGACCTCGCCCGGGCCGGTCGCCCAGCGGCCGGACTGGAGGCGGAACGCCGTCAGCTTCGCGGCGCCGGGAGCGGTCGAGTCGAAGCCCTCGCCGAAGTACGGGCCGTCGCCGACGGGCTTGCCGTCGTCGCCGATGATCTTCGCCTGGTCGGAGATGTCCCCGACGGCGGTCTGCACCTGCGGCACCGAGCGGACCTCGGCGAGCTTCGAGGCGGCGATGCTGGGCCGCTGGATCGAGTAGTCCTTCGAGTCGACCGCGAACGCGGTGTGGGCGGACACCACCGCGTCCGTGCCGTCATACGCGGCGGAGGACAGCGAGTTGGCCGCGTGCCGCATCGTGTCGGTCAGCGTGAAGGCCGCGCTGACCATGCCGACGCCGAGCACGATGGCCAGCGCCGTGAGGATCGTGCGAACCGGCCGGCTCGCCAGCCCCTTGAGGGCGACGCGGGTCATCGCTGGGTCGCCTCCTTCATCGCGGCGAGGATCTGCTCCTCGCCGGGCGAGGCGAGGTCGTTGACGATCTCGCCGTCGGCCAGGAACAGCACGCGGTCGGCGGCGGCCGCGGCGCGCGGGTCGTGGGTGACCATGACCGTGGTCTGACGGTCGAGCTCGACCGCCTCGCGCAGGAGCTGGAGCACCTCGGTGCCCGAGGTCGAGTCGAGGTTGCCGGTGGGCTCGTCCGCGAACAGCACGGTCGGCTGCGAGGCCAGCGCGCGGGCGATGGCGACGCGCTGCTGCTGCCCGCCGGAGAGCTGCGAGGGCTTGTGGCCGAGGCGCTCGCCGAGGCCGACGCGCTCGATCAGCGACGCGACCGCGCGCTTGTCGGGCTTGCGGCCGGCGATCGAGAGCGGCAGGAGGATGTTCTCCTCCGCCGTGAGCATCGGCAGCAGGTTGAACTGCTGGAAGACGAAGCCGATGTGCCGGCGGCGCAGCTTGGTGAGCTGCTTGTCGGGCATCTCGGTGATGTCCTCGCCGCCGATCTTCACGCGGCCGTTCGTCGGCCGATCGAGCCCGGCGAGGAGGTGCATGAGCGTCGACTTGCCGGAGCCCGACGGGCCCATGACGGCCGTGAACTGGCCGACGGGGACCTCGAGGGAGACGCCGCGCAGCGCGTGCACCGCCGACTCGCCCTCGCCGTACTGGCGCGTGACGCGCCGGGCGGAGACCGCGATGTCGAGAGCCGGCCGTGCGGCCGTGGAGGTGTGGGTCAGCATTGGATCCTTTGGGTTGGGGAGATCAGGCGGGGCAGGCCGCGAGCGCCGCCAGGCGCGACACGGCATGGGTGAGCGCACCGGCGGAGAGGAGGGCGCTGGTCGCCTCGCCGAGGAGGCGGCCGGTGATGCCCTTGCCGGTGCGGACGGAGACGGAGGCGTGGACTTCGGAGCCGCGGCCGGTGGCGGCGACGTCGTAGTTGACGTCGAGGCCGACGGGGCCGTCGGCGGCGAGCGACAGCCGCTCGGTGGCGGCCTCGTGGACCTCGACGACGAAGCCGACGCGGCGGCCGGCCAGGCGGCCCGAGACGCGGGCGGTCGAGCCCGACATCAGGCGCGGCGTGTCGAGGTCCTCCACGTCGAACGGCAGCGGCGCCCAGCGGGCGATCGCGTCGGGGTCCGTCAGCACGTCGAGCACGGCCTCGGGGGCGGCGTCGACGGTCGTGGTCGCGGTCCAGGTTCTCATGGTCGAGAACTCTCCCGGCGCGGCGGCCCCGTGTCGTCGGCCTGCATGACGATCTTGTGCGGGCGTGGGGACGACGCCGCCTCATCCTCAGGGATGACCCGCGGATCGTCAGCCGGGACGACGAAGGACCCGCGTACGCGCGTTAAGGTCGGCGACGTGCCGACGTTTCGCTCGCTGCTCGACCGCCTCCGCGCCCTCCCCGCCGCGCGCGCCGACGCGCTGGTGGCGGCCGTGCTGCTGGCCGAGGCGCTCTTCGAGATCGTCGCGCTTGCGCCGCTGGAGGGCGCGAAGCTCGCGCTCGTCGCCGGCGTGCTCACCGCCCAGGCGGCCGCGCTGGCGGTGCGGCGCCGCTGGCCGGTCGTGGCCCTGCTCGTCGTCTATGGCCTCGAGCCGCTGCTCCAGCTGTCGGGCAAGGCCGTCACCGACCACATGGCCGGCCCGTTCTTCTGGATGCTGCTCGCCGGCTACACGTGGGGCATGCACACCGAGGGCGTGCGCCTGTGGGCGGGCGCCGTCTTCGCGTCCGCGTCGCTCGTCATCGGCGCGTGGGTCGATGCCTACGCGGACGGCTTCACCTCCTACCTGAGCACCGTCTGCCTGATCGGGGTGGCGCCGATGCTGTTCGGCCAGGTGCTGCGCAACCGCACCCGCCTCAACCGCGCCCTGCACCAGCGGGCCGAGCGCGCCGAGCGCGAGCGCGCGGCGGCCGCCGACGCCGCCGCGCTCGAGGAGCGCACGCGGATCGCCGGCGATCTCCACGACGTCGTCGCCCACGCGCTCAGCGCGATGACCGTGCAGGCGGGCGCCGCGCGGCGGATGGCCGAGCGCGACCCGGAGCGCGCCGAGGCGTCGTTCGCGGTCGTCGAGCACACCGGGCGCGAGGCGCTGACCGAGCTGCGCCGTCTGCTCGGCGTCCTGCGCCGCGAGGACGAGGACCTGGCGCTCGCGCCGCAGCCGAGCCTCGCCCACGTGCGCTCGCTGATCCAGCGCGCGGGCGCGGCCGGGCTGTACGTCGAGCTGCGGATCGAGGGCGAGCCCGTGCTGCTCCCCGCCGGCGTCGACCTGACCGCCTACCGGCTCGTGCAGGAGGCGCTGCGGCGCGCGCGCGAGGGCGGGCACGCGGTGCGCGCGAGCGTGCGCGTGACCTACGCGCCCGGCGAGGTGGAGATCGAGGTGGTCGACGACGGCCGGCCCGAGGACCGCCGCCTGCTCGGCCTGCGCGAGCGCGTCGCCGTCTACGGCGGCGAGCTCAAGGCGGCCCCGCCCGAGGGCGGCGGCTGGCGCGTGGCCGCGCGGCTGCCGGTCGGGGCGGCGGCGTGAGGCGCCTGCGCCGCATCGACCCGCGCGTCTTCGACTGGGCGCTCGCGCTCGTGTTCGCCGGCTGGGCGACGCTGAGCGCGTACACCACGAGCGATCTCGTCGGACCGGCATGGCTCACCGCGGTGGTGGCCGGCGGCAGCTCCGGCGTCGCGGCGTTCATCCGCCGCTCGCGCCCGCTGGAGGGCTTGCTCGTGTGGGCCGCCGGCGTCGTGCTCCTCGCCGCGGCGCTGACCCCGCCGGAGGCGATCGGCGGCCTGTTCTTCGGGCTGCTGCTGTTCCCGTACGTGGTCGGCGCGAGCGTCGCCGGCCGGAGGGCGCTGATCGCGCCGCCGGTCGTGCTCGTCGCCGTCACCGGGGTCGCGCTCACCAGCACCGACGGCTTCGTACTCGGCGACATCATCTTCCCGACGATCTTCGGCATGCTCATGTGGCTCGCCGGTCGCGTCGTGCGGTCGCGCGCCGAGCTGACCGCCGAGCTGCACGAGGCCGCGCAGGTCGCCCACGAGCAGCGCGAGGCCGACGCCGCCCGCGCGGTCGCCGAGGAGCGCCGGCGGATCGCGCGCGAGATGCACGACGTCGTCGCCCACTCGGTCTCCACGATGGTCATCCAGGCCGGCGGCGCGCGCCGCATCCTCGCCCGCGATCCCCAGCGGGCGATCGAGGCCGCGGCGCTGATCGAGCGCACCGGCCGCGAGGCGCTGTCGGAGATGCGGCACCTGCTCGGCGTGCTGCACGCCGGCGACGAGGCCGCCGCGCTCGCGCCGCAGCCGACGCTGCACGAGCTCGGCGCGCTGATCGAGCGCAGCCGCGCGGCCGGGCTCCCGGTCGAGCTGCACGTGACGGGCGAGCTGGGCGAGCTGCCGGCCGGCGTCGACCTCGCCGCCTACCGCGTCGTGCAGGAGGCGCTGACCAACGCGCTCAAGCACGGCGGCGGCCACGCCGAGGTGCGCGTGCGGCACGCCGGCGACGAGCTGCTGCTGACCGTCTCCGACCACGGGGACGGCACCCCGCGGCCGCGCGCCGAGAGCGGCGGCCACGGGCTCGTCGGCATGCGCGAGCGCGTGCGCGTGATCGGTGGTGACCTGCGCGCCGGCCCGCGGCCCGGCGGCGGCTTCGAGGTCGAGGCACGGCTGCCGCTCCAAGGCGAGGCAGAAGCGGCGCTGGCCGCCGCCGCCCCGCGCGACCCGCTGGAGGCAACCGCATGAGCGTGCGCATCATGATCGCCGACGACCAGGCGCTCGTCCGCGCCGGCTTCAAGATGATCTTGGACGCCGAGGACGACATCGAGGTGGTCGGCGAGGCCGTCGACGGCGTGCAGGCCGTGGACATGGCGCGGAGGCTGAAGCCCGACGTCGTGCTGATGGACATCCGGATGCCGGAGCTCGACGGCATCGAGGCGACCCGCCGCGTGGTCGCCGCGCGCGAGGACGACTCGCCGACGCGGGTGATCATGCTGACCACCTTCGACCTCAACGAGTACGTCTACGAGGCGCTGCGCGCCGGCGCCAGCGGCTTCCTGCTCAAGGACGTCCCGCCCGAGCAGCTCGCCGACGGCATCCGCATCGTGGCGGGCGGCGAGGCGCTGCTCGCACCCTCGATCACGCGACGGCTGATCGAGGAGTTCGCCGAGGTCGCGCCCGCGATCCCCGAGGCCCCGCCTGGCCTCGATGAGCTGACCGCGCGCGAGCTCGAGGTCTTCAAGCTGATCGCGCGCGGGCTCTCGAACGCCGAGATCGCGAGCGAGCTGATCGTCAGCGAGACGACCGTGAAGACGCACGTCGCGCGCATGCTGATGAAGCTCGGGCTGCGCGATCGGGTGCAGGCCGTGGTGCTCGCCTACGAATCCGGTGTAGCCATCCCGGGCCGCGGCACGTAGCCTTGGAACGGCGTGCTCGCGGCGATCGTCGACATCCCACCGCATGTCGGGTACGCCGCGGTCTTCGCGCTGATCGCGGTCGAGACCATGGGCATCCCGGTGCCGGGCGAGACCGCGCTGATCGCGGCGGCGCTGCTCGCGCACGACGGGCAGCTCTCGATCGTGGCGCTCGTGGTCATCGCCGCGGCGGCGGCGATCATCGGCGACAACGTCGGCTTCGCGATCGGGCGCCACGGCGGGCGGCGGCTGTTCCTCCGCCCCGGGCCGTTCCACGACCACCGCCTGCGGATCATCGAGCAGGGCGAGCCGTTCTTCGAGAAGCACGGGCCGAAGGCGGTCTTCCTCGGGCGCTGGGTCGCGGGGCTGCGGATCGCGTCGGCGTGGCTGGCGGGGATGAACAAGATGAGCTGGCCGACGTTCCTGTTCTGGAACGCGCTCGGCGGGATCGTGTGGGCGGCCGGGGTGGGCTTCGCGGTCTACGCGCTGGGCGACGTGGCCGAGAAGGTCATCTCCGTCGCCGGGCCGGTCGCCGCGGGCGTGACCGTGGTGGCGATCGTCGCCTTCGTGGTCTGGCGGCGGCAGGTGGGCAAGCAGTACCGTGCCCGCCCGTGAGAGCCGCCCTCCTCGCCGTCCTGTCGCTGCTGCTGCTGCCGGCGCTCGCTTCGGCGGGGACGGTCGTGAGCGTGCGCGGCGCCTCCGGGCCGGGGCCGGCGCGCTATGACCGCGTGAGCTACGAGCGGTTCGGCCCGGCGTCGGCGAAGCGCGTGCTGATCCTCGTCCCCGGCACGCAGGGCGGCGCCGGCGACTTCTCTCTGGTCGGGCCGGAGATCGTCAAGCGCGTGAAGGGGCTGCAGGTGTGGGCCTACGACCGGCGCTCGCAGGCGCTCGAGGACCACCGCGGCTTCGCGAGCGGCAACCCGGACACGGCGTTCAAGTACTACCTGGGCGGAGGAGGCTTCAAGCCGGCCTCCGCGCCGTTCGCGCGCGACTGGGGGCTGAAGCTGGCGCTGGAGGACCTGCGCGCGGTGGTGAAGCGCGCGCGCCGCGGCGGGCGCAAGGTGATCCTCGGCGGGCACTCGCTGGGCGCGTCGATGGCGGTCGCCTACGCGGCGTGGGACTTCAGGGGGCGCCCGGGCTTCCGCGACCTCTCCGGGCTCGTCCTGATCGACGGCGGGCTGCTCGGCACCTCGCCGAAGCTGGCGGACGTGAAGCAGCGGATCGCCGCGCTGCGCACCGGCGACCCGTTCCTCGACCTGCTCCGCATCGGCGTCCCGTGGGCGTCGGGCGTCTTCTCCGATCTCGCGGGCCTGTACGCGAAGGTGCGTCCCGACGCGCGCGCGACGTTCATCGATTACCCGCTGATTCCGGCGGCGCTGAAGCCCCCGGTCCCGGCCACCAACGAGGGCGTGCTCGGCTACGCGTTCGACGAGTCGACCTCGCCGGGAGTGCTGTCGCTGATCCACGTGCGCGCGGGCGCGCTCGCGACGAGCGGCGACCCGCGGCCGTGGCAGAACGGCGAGGTGACGCCGATCCAGAACGTCGCGAAGCTGTTCGGCCGCTCGCCGGCCGACGCCAGCGAGTGGTACTTCCCGCTGCGCCTCTCGCTCGACGTCCAGGGCGCGAGCGCGCTCGGCCGCAACCCGGTCACCAGGTACCTGCACCTGCGGGTGTGGCACAAGCGCGCGATCGACGTGCCGCTGTACGCGATCCAGAGCAGCCTCTCCCAGGGGCGCGTGCTGCGCGGGGCGCGGCGGCTGCAGAAGTCGTCGCGGATCCCCGCGCGGAAGGTGAAGCTGGTGGACGCGTCGGCGGTGAACTCGCATCTCGACCCGTTGACGTCGGCCCCGGCGAAGAGCCGCTTCCTCAAGACCGTCATTCCGTGGCTGAACTGAAGCTGCTCATCGGCGGCGAGCTGGTGGCCGGGGCGGGCGAGCCGCTGGAGATCGAGAACCCGGCGCTCGGCGAGGTGTTCGAGACCGTCTCCCTCCCCTCGGAGGAGCAGGTCGACGGCGCGATCGCAGCGGCGCGGGAGGGCGCTCGCGCGTGGGCGGCCACGCCGGCGCTCGAGCGCGGCGAGCTGCTGCACGAGGTCGCCACCCGCATCCGCGCGAAGACCGACGAGCTGGCCGAGACGATGACGCGCGAGGGCGGCAAGCCGCGGGTGGAGAATGCCGACGAGGTCGGCTGGACCGCGGCGGCGTTCGACTACTACGCCGAGATGGGCCGCAACTTCGCCGGCCGCGTGATCCCGCCGATCGAGTCGTCGCAGCTCGCGCTGGTGGTCAAGGAGCCGATGGGCGTCGTCGCCTGCATCGTGCCGTGGAACTACCCGCTGCTGCTCCTCTCGTGGAAGCTCGCCCCGGCGCTCGCCGCCGGCAACGCGTGCGTGTGCAAGCCGTCGGAGCTGACGCCGCTCTCGACGCTCGCGCTCGCCGACTGCTTCGAGGCGCTCCCGCCCGGGGTCGTGAACATCGTGCCGGGCGGCGGCGACGTCGGGGCGCGCATCGTCGAGGACCCACGCGTCGACTGCGTGGCGTTCACCGGCTCGGTCGAGACCGGCCAGAAGATCGCGCACGTGTGCATCGACCGCGTGGCGCGCATCAACCTCGAGCTCGGGGGCAAGGACCCGTTCATCGTCTGCTCCGACGTCGCGGCCGAGATCGAGGTCGCCGCACGCGGCGGCGCGTGGGCGGCGTACCTCAACGCCGGCCAGGTCTGCACGTCGGCCGAGCGCTTCTACGTCGAGCACTCCGTCTACGACGACTTCCTCTCCGCCTTCGTCGAGCACGCGCGCTCGCTGCGCGTCGGCGACCCGCTCGACGACCAGACCGACCTCGGCCCGATGGTCTCCGCGGCCCAGCGCGCGAAGGTCGAGCGCCAGCTCGAGGCGGCGGTCGGCGACGGCGCCGAGATCGTGTTCGGCGGCGACCACGCGGGGCTCGACCGCGGCTACTACCTCGCGCCCACGGTGGTCACCGGCGCGGCGGCCTCGACCGCGCTGCTGAGCGAGGAGACGTTCGGCCCGGTCGCGCCGATCGTGCCGGTGCGCTCGCTCGACGAGGCGATCGAGCTCGCCAACTCGACGCGCTTCGGGCTCGGCGCCAACGTCTACACGCGCGACCTGAAGAACATCTTCCGCTGCATGCGCGAGCTGAAGGCCGGCACGGTCTGGATCAACGACCCGCTGACCGACAACGACGCGGGGCCGTTCGGCGGCTACAAGCAGTCGGGGCTGGGGCGCGAGCTGGGGCAGGAGGGGCTCGAGGCGTTCCAGGAGACCAAGCACGTCCACATCGAATCCGAGCTGGCGCCGAAGGACTGGTGGTACCCCTATGGCGGATGAGCGCCGGCGGGCGACGTCCGACTCGCCGTTCGAGGGCCCGATCGGGTTCTCGCGCGCGATCCGGGCGGGCGACCGCGTGCTGGTGTCGGGGACCGGGCCGGTGTGGCCCGACGGCTCGTGCGACCCCGACGTCTTCAACCAGGCGATGCGCGCGTTCAAGGTCGCGGGGATCGCGCTGACGGAGCTCGGCGCGGCCTTCCGCGACGTCGTGCGCACGCGCATGTACCTGCTCGACGCGGCCGACTGGGAGGCCGTGGGCCGCGCCCACAACGCCTACTTCGAGGCGGTCCGGCCGGCCGCCACGATGGTGGTCGTCGCCGGCCTGCTCGACCCGCGCTGGCGCCTCGAGGTCGAGGTCGAAGCTCAGGTGGCCTGAAACAGCTCCCACTCGCCGGGGACGCCGCGGAGCTCCCGCGGGCCGCGCGGCTCGAAGCCCAGGCCCGAGCCCGCCACGAGGTCGGTGACGGTGCGCGACACGAGCACCTCGCCCGCGCCCGCCTCGCCCATCACGCGCGCAGCGATGTGGACGGCGATCCCGGCGACGTCGCTCCCCACCCGCTCGCACTCGCCGGTGTGGACGCCGGCGCGGATCGGGACGCCATCGCTGCCCGAGCGCTCGGCGACGCGCAGCGCGCAGCGGACCGCCCGCGCCGGCCCGTCGAAGGTGGCGAGGAAGCCGTCGCCCATCGTCTTGATCTCGTCACCGCCGTGCGCGGCGAGCTCGGCGCGTACCAGTGCGTGGTGGGCGTCGAGCAGCTCGCGCCAGGCGCGGTCGCCGACCTCGGACGCGCGCTCGGTCGAGCCGACGATGTCCGTGAAGAGGACGGTCGCGAGCACCCGCTCGGGCGGGCGCGTGGCGCGCGTGCCGGTGACGAGCTCCTCGAGCTCGTCCACCAGCGGCTCGACGTCGTCGAGGAAGAGGATGCTCTCGCTGCCCGGCAGCTCAACGAAGCGGGCGCCGGGCACGCGGTCGCGGATGTACTCGGCGTGGCGACGGTCGATCCGCTCGTCGCGCTCGCGGCGCAGCAGGAGCGTCGGGACGCGGATCAGCGGCAGGACGTCGCGCACGTCGGTCTCCCCGGTCACGCGCATCACCGGCTCGACTGCGGCCGGCCCGACCGCGAGCCGCTCCATGCGCCCGAACCACGCGCGCAGCTGGGCGTCACCCGAGTGGCTGGGCGCGGTGGCGTCGAGCGTCACGCCCTCGCCCCAGGCGCGGACGGTGCGCTCGATGAACAGCTCGCGCCGGGCGGCATCGTGCGCCCACGGGTAGTCCGGCGCGGCGGTGATGCGCGGGATCGGCGCGAACAGCGCCAGCGAGCGCACGCGCTCGGGGTGGGTGGCCGCGAACAGGCAGGCGAGCGCCGTGCCCTCGGTCTCCGCCAGCACCGCCGGGCGCTCGGAGCCCGCGGCGTCGAGCACGGCGAGCACGTCGTCCATCTGCTCCTCGAGCGGCGCCGGCGGCACGCGGTCCGACATGCCGCTCCCGCGGCGGTCGAACTGGATCAGGCGCGCGAACGACGTCAGACGGGCGAACATCCGCGCGAGCCGGGGCTCGGTCCACAGGTGCTCCATCTGCGAGACCCACGAGTTGATCAGCAGGATGTCGTGCGGCCCCTCGCCCGCGACCTCGTAGGCGAGAGAGACGTCGCCGTTGCGGGCGTAGCGGGTCCGGGGGGCGGCCATGGGGTCTGGGCCCCAGCCTAAGCGCCCGCCCTCAAGGGGTGGCGCGCCGATGCCGATGCCACTCGGACACCAGAGCTGCCTTCCCGATCCAGGCACCCCCGTCGCGAGGCGGATCCGCAAAGCCACGGGACTCCTCCGGAGTTCGCCGGGCTACCGACCGAGTGCCACCGCGCTGATCGCTCTCCGCGGATTCGTGGCCGTCCAGAGGAACGTCGCAGGAGCAGCTCGCCATACAGGGAGGACCTCGTGTCCAACCGCATTCTCAAGCGCACCGGGCGCGTCGCGGCAGCTCTTGCCGTCGGCTGCGCGGTCGTGGCACCAGGAGCTCAGGCTGCCAGCCCCGCCCAGATCGACCTCGGGACGGCCACCCCGTTCTCGGTGCTCGCCTACTCGACGGTCACCAACACCGGCTCCAGCTCGATGTGGGGCGACCTCGGTCTGACGCCGGGCAGCTCCGTCACCGGCGCTCCTGCTGTCGGCGGCACCACCTACGTCAATGACCCGGGCAACGTCGCCCTCAACGCCAAGAACGCACTGACCGACGCTCACGTGAAGACCGCCAACCGCGTCAGCTCCGGCGGCACCGGCGCTGACCTCGCCGGCCAGGTCTTCAAGACCGGCGTCTGGACTGCCAACACCCAGCTGAACCTGACGGGCGTGGTCACGCTCGACGGCGAGAACGACCCGAACTCGGTGTTCATCTTCCAGGTGCCCACCAAGCTGACCACCGGCGTCGCCAGCCGCGTCGCGCTCATCAACCGCGCCAACCCCTGCAACGTCTATTGGGTCGTCGGAGCCGAGACCATCCTCGACACCGGTACCTCCTTCGTCGGCACGGTCATGGGCGGCACCGCCATCACCGACAACGGCTTCTCGACCGTCAACGGTCGCCTGATGGTCAACACCGACGCGGTCAATCTCCACACCACCACCATCATCCACTCGGCGTGCACCGCCAGCGACGACAACACGAACGACAGCATCCCGGCCGGTCCGACCGCCCCGGGTGGCACCGGTGGAACGCCCACCACGCCCGCCGGTACCACGCCCGCCAACCAGGCCGCGCCTGCCAGCCAGTCGGCGACCCCGACCCGCGCCGGCACCGCCCGGCTCGCTCGCCCGCCGCGTAGCACGACGTCCCGCCGCAACGGCGGCCCGGCGTGCACCGCCGGCTTCCGCGCCAAGGTGAGCGGCCGCATGATCCGCCGCGTCATCTTCCGTCTCGACGGCAAGTACCTCGGCACGGACACCAAGTCCGCGTTCACCCAGTACGTGAAGGCGGCGTCCTCCGGCCGTCACGTCATCTCGGCGCGCGTCGGCTTCAAGGACGCGACGCACAGCCGGACCCTGAAGTTCCGCTACCGCGCCTGCGCCGCTCAGGCCCTGCGCCCGCGTCAGGGCCCCTCGCAGTTCACCGGATGAACGACAGCGCCCTCACCGTCCTTCGGCACCCCGGCTTCCGCCGGGGTGTCGTGGGGCTGGCGCTGGCGCTCCTCGCCGCGCCCGCTTCAGCCGCCGCCGCGAGCGAGCCGCGCAGCCAGCCGCTCGTCGTGCTGATGCAGGACCACATCGTCCGCGGCGCTCCGAGCCTCCGCTCGCATCGGATCGAGACGATCCCCGCGCGCCGGCCGCTGACCCGCGTGCGCACCGTCCTCCCCGTCCTCGGCCACGCCACCAGCGGGAACGGCCGCGAATGGACCCGCGTCCGGCTTCCCGGCCGGCCCAATTCCCACACGGGCTGGCTGCGGTCGTCGCACACCAGGGCCACGGCCACCCCGTGGCGCATCGTCGTCAAGCTCTCCGCGCGCCGCGTGAACGTCTACCGCTCCGGCCGCGCCGTACGCCACTTCTTCGCGGTGGTCGGCAACCCGTCGACGCCGACGCCGCGCGGGCGGTTCTTCACCGAGGAGGCCCTCGCCCTATCTCCCGGCGCCCACGGCGGGCCGTTCGCGCTTGCCACCAGCGCCCGCTCGAACGTCCTTCAGGAGTTCGAGGGCGGCCCGGGCCAGATCGCCCTGCACGGCAGGGACGGCCTCTCGGGCGAGCTCGGCACCGCGGTCTCCCACGGCTGCATCCGCCTCAGCACCGGCGCGATCACCTGGCTCGCCAGGCGCATCGGCGCCGGCGTCCCGCTCACGATCTCGCGCTGACGCGGCCGCGCGCCGCGCGGCAGCCCGCCGGCACGCTCGAGTAGTCCGTGAACACGGGGGCCATCACGCTGCCGGGCGTGTCGTCGTGCTGGTGCCCGAGTAGGTGGCCCATCTCGTGGGTCATCGTCGCGCAGAAGATGCCCCAGTCCTCGCGCATGCTCGCCGTGGTCGGCCAGCGGCGGCGGGCGAAGCTGATCACGCAGTTCGTGTACGTGCTCGCGGGAGCGGCGAGGTTGTTCGCCCCGATCGGCGTGCCGAACATCACCCAGGCGTCGGTGCTGCGATCCATCCCGCGCTGGAGCGGGCGGCGGACGCGGACGGCGACCCTGCCTCCGCACGGCATGGCGCCCCAGTAGGCCGCGGCGACCCTCGAGGCGACGTCGACCGGCGCCCGCGAGGCGGCGCTCGCGGTGGCCGGGACGAGCAGCGTCACGGACAGCGCGGCGGCGGCGAGGAGGCGGCGGAGAAGCACCTCGCCAGCCTCGCGCGCACGGCCACGGGAACCCTCACCCCCCGACGCCCGGCCGGGGGGAGGCGAGGGGTGAACAAAGGGTGTCCAGAGGCATCACCCCCGCCTCAAGGGATGCCGATGGGAGAGGTGCATGGACGCACACCCCTCGATCACGCTCGCCATCGCCCGCTTCTCCGACCTGCTCGGGCTCGGCCTGGCGGCGGCGCTCGCGGAGGACCCGAGCGTGGCGGTCGTCGCGACGGACATCGAGTACAGCCGCCTCGGCGTCGTGCTCCAGGCGCACCGGCCCGACGTACTGATCCTCGACGTCGACGAGGTCGTCGACCTCGCGATGGTGCGCGAGCTCAGCGTCGAGCATCCCGGCACCCGCCTGGTGCTGCTCGGCGACGGGCTGTCCTCGCTCGAGGGTTCGCAGCTGCTGGCCCTCGGCGCCGGTGCCTGCCTCGACAAGCGCGCACAGGCGCGCGACATTCGCCACGCCGTCCACCTCGTGTCCCGCGGCCTCCAGCTGATGCCACGCGGTCCGGCGCACGCCCCCCACGGCGTGCTGACACAGCGCGAAGGCGAGGTCCTCATCCTCCTGCGCGAGGACCGCTCCAACGCGCAGATCGCGCTCGCGCTCGACATCGGGGTCGAGACGGTGCGGAGCCACGCCCGCAGCGTTTACCGCAAGCTCGGGGTCCCCTCCCGGCGCGCGCTCGTCGCCGCCCGCTGATCAGCCGACGCCGTAGCGCAGGAACAGGTAGCCGCCCGACTCGTGCAGTGAGAGCAGGCTGAGCTCGGCCGGCGCCGCGCCGCTGTAGACGGTCAGCGGGTCGGGGCCGCCGGCGAGCTTGGCGGCGATCACGAGGTGCAGCTCGTCGACGAGCCCGGCGGGGATGAGGCTGCCGTTGAGGCCCGGGCCGCCCTCGCAGTCGATCGAGCGCACGCCGTGCTCCTCGCGCAGGCGGGTCAACGCGGTGGCGAGGTCGGGCTCGCGCAGGTAGCTGACGCTCGCGGCGCACTGCGGCAGCTCGGCGTCGGGCGAGGGCGTGACGATCACCACGCGGTTCTCGGGCGCGGCGAGCAGCCCGCGGTCGGTCGGCAGCTCGACGGCGCGCGACACCACCACCGCGAGCTGCTCCATGGGGCCGTAGCCCTCGACGCGGATCGTCTCGGCGCCGACCATCACCGCGTCGGTGCGGGCACGCAGCGCGTGGAAGAGCTCATAGTCGGCGCGGTTGGCGATCGGCGCGGTGCGGCCCTCGACCGTCGCGCGACCGTCGGCGGTGGCGATCATGTTGAGGAACACGAACGGGCGACCGGCGGGCGGTGGCCCGGGGACCTCAGCCGCCACGTCCTCGGCGGTGAGGCCGTCCGCCGGCGTGGGCAGGAGGCGGCGGAAGGTCTCCATCGCGCGTCAGCGTACGAGGTCGACGATCAGCGCGGAGTGGTCGCTCAGGCCCTCGCGGCGCCACTCGTGCGCGTAGGCGGCGGCGACCGGCGTGAGGCCATGCACGAGCACGTGGTCGAGCCGCCAGCCGCCGCGATCCTGCGCGAACGTCCAGCTCGCCTCGCGGTGCTCGTAGCCGTGCAGCGCGCGGAAGGCGTCGCGCCAGCCGTGCTCGTCGCGCAAGGTGTGGACGAGCGCGCGCTCGGCGGCGTCCCAGCGCTCGCCGCGCTCGGGGCGCAGGCGGCCGCTGGAGGCGTGGGCGAACGTGAGGACGCTGCCGTCGGCGTGCTCGCGGCGCGGCGTGTTGAGGTCGCCGCAGAGCACGCGCGGCGAGTGCGGCTGCTCGGCCAGGTACGCGGCGACCGCTTCGTGGGTGCGGACCTTGGCGAGCTCCGGCGCGGGCGCGATCGGCGAGTGCAGGTTGACCAGCTCGAGGTCGCCGTGGGCGGTGACGAGGACGCGCTCGGGCCACGGGACGACAGGCGGCTCGAGCGGGGTGAGCGGCTCGCTCGCGGCGGTGAGGACGCCGAGCGGCCGGCGGCGCTCCGGCGGCGCGAGCGCGACCGTGTCGGCGTGGTGCGCGTAGCCGGCCTCCTCCAGCGCCGCGAGCCACGCCGGGAGCGTGCGCTTCGTGACCTCCTGCAGCGCGACGAGGTCGGCGCCGACCGCCACGACGACGGCCGCCTGCTCGGCCTGCCGGCTCGCGCGCCCGGCGACGTTCCACGTCACCACCCTCATGGGTAGAGCACCGCACCATGAAGATCGGATGCTTTCTCTCCTGTGAGGAGTTCGGGCCCGGGGATCTCGTCGAGCAGGCCAAGCGGGCCGAGCAGGCGGGCTTCCACGCGCTCTGGATCTCCGACCACTACCACCCCTGGAACGACGAGCAGGGCCACAGCGCGTTCGTGTGGTCCGTGATCGGCGCGCTCGCCGAGGCCGTCGACCTGCCGGTCACGACCGGCGTCACCTGTCCCACCATCCGCATCCACCCCGCGATCATCGCCCAGGCGGCGGCCACGAGCGCCGTCATGACCGGCGGGCGCTTCAACCTCGGGGTCGGCAGCGGCGAGGCGCTCAACGAGCACATCCTCGGAGACCACTGGCCGGAGGCCGACGTGCGGCTCGAGATGCTGCGCGAGGCCGTCGAGGTGATGCGCACGCTGTGGCAAGGCGGGCAGCAGTCGCACCGCGGCAAGCACTACACGGTCGAGAACGCGCGCGTCTACGACCTGCCGGAAGCGCAGGTTCCGGTGCTCATCTCGGGCTTCGGGCCCAAGGCGGTCGCGCTCGCCGCCGAGATCGGCGACGGCTTCGTGACCACCTCCCCGGACAAGGACGCGATCGAGCAGTACCGCTCGGGCGGCGGCAAGGGCCCGGTTCACGCGGGCACCAAGGTGTGCTTCATGGACAGCGAGCACGAGGCGCGCAAGACCGTGCACCGGCTGTGGCCGAACGAGGCGCTGCCAGGCGAGCTCGCGCAGATCCTCCCCACGCCCTCGCACTTCGAGCAGGCGTGCGAGCTGGTCACGCCCGACCTCCTCTCGCCGCCGATGGGGCCGGACCTCGACGCCCATGCGGCGACGCTGCGGGAGTACGCTGACGCAGGAGTCGACGAGCTGTTCGTGCAGCAGATCGGCCCCGAGCAGGACGCGTTCTTCGACACCTGGGCGAAGGAGATCCTGCCCCAGTTTTGAAGCCGAACCGCTCGATCCCCTCCGCCACCGTCGTCCCGGTCCTCATCTACCCGGACGTGCGAGCTGCGGTGGCGTGGCTCGAGGCCGCGTTCGGCTTCCGCGAGCGCGTGAAGATCGGCGAGGACCACCGCGCGCAGTTGAGCTTCGGCGACGGGGCGGTGATCGCGGCCGACGTGCGCCACGACCGCCGCCCTCCCCGGCCCGGCGAGTCGACGAGCTCGGTGCTCGTGCGGGTGGAGGACGCCCGCGCGCACTGCGAGCGGGCGCGGGCGCACGGAGCCAGGATCCTGATGGAGCCGACCGACTTCGAGTACGGCGAGCGGCAGTACCACGCGGAGGACCTCGCCGGCCACCAGTGGACCTTCTCCGAGACCCTCGCCGACATGGCGCCGGAGCAATGGGGCGGCGAGACGGTAGACTGATCCGATCGTGCCGGGCAATCGTCCGGCGAAAGCAGTGCCAGCGTTCGTAGTTGTTGCCATCAGCACCTCCCGCGTATCGCCCGCACACAGCACCCGGGAGGGAAATCCAGATGGCTACAGGAACCGTGAAGTGGTTCAGCGACGAGAAGGGCTTCGGCTTCATCACGCCTGACGATCAGGGCAAGGACCTGTTCGTGCACCACACCGGCATCGCAGGCAACGGCTTCAAGTCGCTCGCCGAGGGCGCCAAGGTCAGCTACGACGCTGAGCAGGGCCCCAAGGGCCCGAGCGCCACGAACGTCCAGACGGTCTAACTCCGTCGCACAGCTTCCGCCGGCCCGCCTCACGGCGGGCCTGCGGTCGTTGGCCCGAAACCCAACGAAGGGAACGAAACATGGCGTCCAACGCAAAGCGGAAGACGACGATGGCGAAGCTGAACCGCGAGGCCAAGATGCGGGACAAGAAGCTCCGCAAGCAGGCCCGGAAGGACGCTCGCAAGGCAGAGGCCGCCGAAGGCGCCACGCCTGAGGAGCGCTGGGCGACGGTCGAGACGGCGCCGGCGGATCCCGAGCACTGAGCAGCACCGCGGTGAGTGACTCCGTCACCGTCCCACCGCTCCCAGCTCCGCTGAGCTGGCACGTCGCACCCGCGACCTGGAATTTCGACGGCGCGCTCACCATTGCCGCGCCGCCCCGCACCGATCTGTTCCGCGACCCCGCCGGGAGCGAGCCGCAGACCGCCGCTCCGCGCCTGTTGGGCCCGGTCGACGGTGACTTTCAACTCTCCGCGCGCGTGAGCTGCACCTTCGAGGGTGCGTTCGACGCCGGCGCGCTGCTGCTCTGGGCCGACGAGGCGCGCTGGGTGAAGCTCGCGCTCGAGGTCTCGCCCCAGAACGAGCCGGGCGTCGTCTCCGTCGTGACCGACGGCCTTTCCGACGACGCCAACGCGTTCGCCGTGACGGGCGACGCGGCGTGGCTGCGCATCTCCCGGCTCGGGCCGGCGTGCGCGCTGCACGCCCGCCACGAGGACGAGCCGTGGCGCTTCGTGCGCCACTTCCCGCTCGGCTCCACGAGCGGGTTGCACGCGGGCTTCCTCGCTCAGTCGCCGACCGGTGAGGGCGCGACCGCGCGCTTCGAGTCGATCGACTTCACGCCCGAGCGCCTGAGCGACCTGCGCTCAGGCGTCTGACTCAGGCCTTGTAGAAGCGCTTCGGCGCGTGCGTGACCTTCCGGGCCTTGCCGCGCTTGAAGTGATCGCCGGTCCACGTGAAGCGGCGGATGCGGAACGAGCTCGGGCAGCAGTTCGGGTCGTGGCCCTTGTAGTGCGGCTGGATCGTCTCGAACGCATGGCGGCTGCGGACCGACACGCCCACGGCGTAGCCCCACCGGTAGAGCGCGAGCCTTCCGTTCGAGCCGTCCTCGCGACCCAGCAGCACGCCGAAGTGCGTGTCGCCGGCGGTGCCGCCGCTGCCAACCGTGAACACCGCGTCGATCCGGTCGTCGTTCGTCACGTCGCGGCAGCGGACGAGGTCGACGCCTGGCCCGAACCTGAGGTCGTCCTGCGTCAGCTTGCCGGCCGCGATCAGCGCGTCCTGGATGACGGTGGGGTTGCAGACGGCCGGCTTGGCGGCGGCGCTCGCGGGCAGGAGGGCGAGCGCGGTGAGGGCGATGAGGAAGGCGAGTCTGGGCACCGCGCGACTCTAACGCTGGATCATCAGGTAGGTCGAGCGTTGACGTCCGTCGAGAGTGCCGGATAGGTTGAGGCATGCCGAAGCTCCGAACTCCAGGCCTTATCGTCGGCGCCGCGATCGTCGCCGCCGCCCTGGCCCCATCATCAGGACATGCAGTGACCGCGCGCGCAGCCGCGTGCGCCCCGGTCAAGAACGTCGAGGCGATCATCGACGACTCAGGGTCGATGGCCGGTTCTGACTCGAACCGCCTGCGAGTGCAGGCGATGGACCTGCTGATCAACGCCCTGCCCGACGGCACGCAACTCGGCGCCATCCAGTTCGGCTCGAGCTTCGATCCCGCGACGCCGTCCGCGAGCGTCGTCTTCCCCGCCGAGGCGATCGGTCCCAACGCGGCGGCCATGAAGTCGGCGCTGGACACGCAGATCCAGGGCGACGACGGCGGCACCGACTACAACGCCGCGTTCGACACCGGCCGCGCGGCCAACCCCGGCGCCGGCGCGCGGATCTTCCTGACCGACGGCGGCCACAACTCCGGCGAGTACAACAACACCCACCTCAACCCGCCGCCGCAGGGGCAGACGCCCACCTACGTGATCGGCTTCAGCGCCGGTCTCTCCGGGCCCGACGATCAGGCCCGCCTGACGAAGATCGCCAGCGACACCGGCGGCCGCTACTTCCCGCTGCCGGACAGCAGCGCGCTCCAGTCGGTCATGAACGAGATCGAGACGACGCTCTCGTGCCAGACGCCGCCGAAGACGTTCAACGACTCGCTCTCGCAGGGCAAGAGCAAGGCGCACAGCGTGAAGATCAGCTCCAAGTCCAAGTCGGCGCAGCTCGCGCTGTCGTGGACGAGCCCGCTCGACAAGTTCACGATCTCGGGCATCAAGGTCGTGCGCAGCGGCAAGGTCGTGGCCAAGGCCGCGAAGAAGCACAAGAAGCCCAAGAAGCTCAAGGTCAGGGTGAAGACCGGCTCGACCTTCGCGGTCATCAAGGTCCAGCGCCTGGTCAAGGGCAAGCTCAAGTTCAAGGTCAAGGCGGCCACGATCGGCTCGGGTGCGCCGCAGGTCACCCTGACCACCCAGGTGAGCCAGAGTCGCCGGCGCTGACCGCATAGACGCCGCGCTCGCGCGGCGCCTGGTCGACAGCCAGTTCCCCCGGTGGTCGGAGCTTCCGATCACCGGGGTCGAGGTCGACGGATGGGACAACCGGACGTTCCGGCTCGGCTCCGAGCTGAGCGTCCGGCTCCCGAGCGGCGAGTGGTACGCGCAGCAGGTCGACAAGGAGCAGCGCTGGCTGCCGGTGCTGGCGCCGCAGCTCCCGCTGCCGATCCCCACGCCGGTCGCCCAGGGGGAGCCCGACGCGGGCTATCCGTACCGCTGGTCGGTCTACCGCTGGCTCGAGGGCTCGATCGCGCCGAGCGCGCCGATCGCCGATCTGGTCGCGTTCGCCACCGACCTGGCGCGCTTCCTGCGCGCGCTCGCGGCGATCGACGCCACCGGCGGCCCGGAGCCCGGGCAGCACAACTTCTTCCGCGGCGGCCCGCTCGCGTACTACGAGGGGGAGGCGCTGGAGGCGATCGAGCGGCTGGGTGACGAGATCCCGCGTGACGCGGTGCAGCGCACGTGGGCGGACGCGATGGCGAGCGAGTGGGAGCACGACCCCGTGTGGTTCCACGGCGACGTCGCCGCCGGGAACCTGCTGGTCCGCGGCGGCCGGCTCGCCGCGGTGCTCGACTTCGGCTCCTCCGGCGTCGGGGACCCGGCGTGCGACATGGCGATCGCGTGGACGTTCCTGACGGGCGAGGCCCGCGATCGCTTCCGCGCCGAGCGCGGCGTGGACGCGGAAACCTGGTCGCGCGGCCGCGGCTGGACGCTGTGGAAGTCGCTGATCACGATGGTCGGCGCGCTCGAGGAGGGCGACGACGAGGCGGTCGCGGCGCGCCGCCGCGAGATCGGCGAGATCAGTTCAGATCCGCGCGCTTGACCATCGCGTCGACCGCTTCGGTCACCTCGGGGATGCGCGCGCAGACCCGGATCCCGGGCTCGGAGCGCAACGAGCTCAGCCCGCGGCCGCCGATGACGAAGCTGACCTGCGGCCGGATCTCCTGCACCGCGTCGATCGCGAGCAGCGTGCGATCGGCGCCGCCGGGCATCGTCGCGCTCAGGCAGATGACATGCGGCTCGTGGCGGCCGACAGCGGCAGCGAGGTCGGCGGCCGGGACGTCGGGGCCGAGCATGACGACCTCGTAGCCCGCCTCGCCGAGCAGGTTTTCGATCATGCGCAGCGCGACCACATGCAGTTCCCCGTCGGGCGTGGCGAGCATGACCCGGCGCGCCCCACGGGAGCCCGCCAGCCGCCGCGCCTCGCGCTGCAGCGCGAGCACGCGGGTCGTGATCTCGGTGGCGATGTGCTCGTCCGCGACGGTGATCTCCCCGCGCTCCCAGAGGTCACCGACGAGCCACAACGCGGGAGCGATGATCTCGTCATCGATCTCCGCCGCGCTCAGGTTCGCCTCCATCGCCTCGCGAATCGCGATCTCGGCCGAGACCTCGTCGCCGAGGAGCAGCGCCGCCGCGTACGCGCGGCCGAGCTCGGAGACCTTCTCGCTGTGCTGCTCGCCCATCGATGCCCCGGGACGAACCATATCCGCCCCGGGGCGAGTCGACGGGACTGTCCTCGCTAGGAGGTTTCTTCGTTCGGGTCCTCGTCGGCCGCCAGCTTCAGAGAGCCGTCGAGCACCTCCTGCAGATGGCGCTGCTGGATGGGGAGCGCCCAGTCGCACAGCGTCTGCAGGTCGGCATGCGCGGCCGTCTCGTTCATCTTCGCCACGATCGACCAGTGGCCGACCTCGCCGCCGAGGTAGGCCTCGCTCTCGGTCGCCTCCTGCTTGACCGAGCGCGCCTTCTGGACCACTAGGACACGGCCTCCTTGACCTTGTCCATGACGCCCTTGCTGTCGTTGGCGACGATCCCGGTCGGCTCGTCCGGGAGGCCGGCGGCGACGCGCAGCTTGCGCGCGATCTCCGCGATCTCCTCGGGCGCGTAGTCGGGCGCGAAGACGCCCTCCTGGGCCGGGAGGTCGAACGGCGCGAAGCCCTCGGGCGCGTCGTCGACGACCACGAGCTCCTCGCCCGTCTCCGGGTGCTTGCCGTTGAAGACCGCCGCGAGCTCCTTGTAGTCGCTCGGCGAGAAGCGGTAGAGCTTGGTGTGCTCGCCCTTCTCGATGTGCGGCTGGGACTCGGGGATCTTGTCGGTCGGGATCCGCGGGGAGGGGAACAGCTTCATCAGGTCGGCGCCGGTGAGGTTCTCCACCGCGCGGGCGTAGGCGACCTGGTGGACGCCGCCGCGGACGAGCAGGTAGCCGGTCAGCGCGCGGGCCGCCGGGTGGTCGCACATCTCGTAGACCTTGAGCTTGTTGTTGCGCGCGCCGGTCTCGAGGAAGAAGTTGTGCACGAGGTCCTCGACGAGGTCGCCCGTCGAGGTGATGTAGTCGCCGTTCCACGGCTTGCCGTTCGAGTCCTGGCACAGCGCGGCCGCGCCGCCGGCGATGATCTGCTGCGGATTGAGCAGGTCCGCCGGCTTCGGCAGCGAGCCCTTCTCACCGGCGCCGGTCAGCATCGTGTTGATCGTCGCGGCGACGAGCTCGATGTGGCCGAACTCCTCGGCGGCGATGTTCGCGACGAGGTCGTAGAACGGCCGCGCGCCCTGGCGGAGGCGGAAGTTGAACGACTGGAACGTGTAGTTCATGAAGGTCGACATCTCGCCGAACTTGCCGCCCATCAGCTCCTGCACGACGGCAGCGCCGGCGGGGTCGGGATCGGACGGCGGGGGGAGCTCGGTCTGGATGCGATCGATGCGCAGGATCACTGCGGCACCTCCTGGGGAGAAATCGGTCTGACGATTGGAGGCCTCTCCAACCGGGTCTCCCCGGGAAACGTCCGGTGCCGTTTCTGACCTCAGGCCTCGTGCCCGGGCTCGATCCGCTTCGCGCGGTGGAAGCTGAACTCGTCTGCCTCCGTCCCGCGCTCCGCCAGTATCGGCTCGAGCAGGATCGCGTCGTGGTCGCCGGCGTCGAGCCGTTGCAGCACGCGGCCGACGAAGCGATTCGGGCAGGCGTCGAGCAGCGGCGTGCCGCCCGGGCCGGGCTGCCACCCGACGCGCGCGAACTTGTCGACCTCGTCGCCGGTCTCGCCGCCGAACAGCTCCGCCACCTCCGCCTGCTCCTCGGGGACGAAGTGCACGCCGAGCAGTTCGGCGCCCTGCGCGACCCGGTAGGTGCGGTTCTCGTGCGACAGGCAGACGAGGAAGCGCGACGGCTCGATGCTCGCCTGGGTCGCGAAGCCGATCAGGCAGCCGGAGCGCTCGCCGTCCGCGCACGCGGTGACGATGAACATCGGGTAGTCGAGCTCGCCGACGAGCGAGTTGAACGTCGACTTGGTCATGCGTTCCAGGAGAGGATCACGCGCCGCTCGCGCTCGAAGCCCAGGATGGAGAGCGTCGCGGTGCCGAGCCTGAGCTTGCCGCCGCCGTCGGGCCCGAGGCCGATCCACCGGCCGGCGAGCTCGCGCAGGAGGTGCGAGTGGGCGAAGAGCAGCGTGTCGCCGTCGGCCGCCAGCGCGCGCTCGATCACGCGGTCGGCGCGGGCGGCGAGCTGCTCGAGCGTCTCGCCGCCGGGGCAGTCGTCGCGCCACACGTCCCAGCCCGGGCGCTCGACGCGGATCTCCTTCGTGGTCCGCCCCTCGTAGATGCCGTAGTCGCGCTCTTTCAGGTCGGCGTCGAGCTCGGCGCGGTCGCCGAAGCCGGCCAGCTCGGCGGTGCGGCGGGCGCGCTGCATCGGCGAGCAGAGCACGAGCGCGAACTCGCGCCGGGCGAGCCGCGGCGCGACCTCGCGCGCCTGCGCCTCGCCCTCGGGCAGCAGCGGCAGGTCGGTGGTGCCGGTGTGCTGGCCGGAGCGGCTCCACTCGGTCTCGCCGTGGCGGACGAGGACGACCTCGCGGCTCACAGCTTCCCCCGGTAGCGGCGCATGTCGGCGTGGGTCCAGTCGCCGTGCGTCTGCGTGCGCAGGCGCGCGACGCGCTCGTGGTGGTAGGGGCTCGAGAGGCTCTCGGAGTGGCCGATGACGTTCTTCGTGCTGATGCCGTAGCGCGCCTGCAGCCAGCGCGTCAGGCGCAGCGACGCGCGCAGCTGCTTGGGGCGGCCGAGGATCTCGGCGTCGGAGGAGCCGACGTGCTCGATGCCGATCGCGCGGTCGTTGAGCCCGACCGTGTGGCGGCAGATGTACCTGAGGCTGACGAGCTGGTAGATCGTGCCGTCCTTGTCGACGATGAAGTGCGAGCACACGCCGGGCCGCTCGTGCAGCTCGATGTCGGGCGCGTTGGAGGCGAACGTGTTCCAGGCCGAGGAGAACGTCGAGGAGACCGTGTAGTGCTCGACGATCACCTTCGGCTGGAGGCGGTCGGTACTCGTGCCGTAGTGGCGCTTGGCATACGCGCGGGTCTGGGCGCGGCGGGTCGCTCCGAAGGGGATGCGCCGCCAGACGATGTGCGGCCGCGTGGCGGACGCGGCGGCCGCGGTGGGCGCCGCCGCGAGCACCGCGCGCGCGTGCCGACGGGCCGAGGCGGCGCTCAGCGGGCCGGCGGGCAGCTCGACCACGAACGCGTTGGTGCCGCCGAACGTGTGGTTCTGCCAGCCGGTGGCGGTGCCGTGGTAGCGCGGGAGCTGCCGCGCGGGCAGGCCGACGCGGCGCGCGTAGGCGCGGACCACCCGCCGGTCGACGCCGTCGGACAGGTTCACCAGCCGCATGTGCTGGTGGTACCAGACCGTCACCGCCGGATGCAGGCGGCGCACGAGCCGCCGCACCGCGCGCGACTCCGGCTCGGAGAACGCGCTCCGGCCCGGGAAGTAGGTGTCGAACGCGCGCCCGCCGCCCGCCCAGCGGCGGCCGAAGTTGCGATTGAGGTCGACGCCGCGAGCGTTCTGGCGCGTGCCGCGGCGGACGCCGTCGGGGTTGACCGTGTCGACGAGCCACAGCTCGACGCCGGCCGGCGGCGTCGAGCGGCGCAGGCGCGAGACCACCGCGCGCCCGGCGGTCTCGTTGCCGTGGATCGAGCCGACGACCAGGACCTTCACGGGACCCTCCCCCACCCGCTCGGCGCGCAGCGGCCGGTGATCGGCGGAGTGGCCGAACAGGAGCGACGCGGCGGCTGCTGCCAGGGCGAGCACCCGCGGCACGGTAGCGTCCGCGATCGTCATGGACTCGATCGTCATCGTCGGCGCGGGGACGTTCGGCGCCTCGCTCGCGTGGTGGCTGGCGCGCGACGGCGTCCAGGTCACGCTCGTCGACCAGTTCGAGCCCGGCGACCGCCGCGCCACCTCGGGCGGCGAGACGCGCCTGATCCGCTGCGGCCACGGCGCCGACCCGCACTACACCGCCTCCGCCCGTCGTGCGCGCACGCTGTGGCGCGAGCTCGAGGCGGAGTCGGGCGCCGACCTGCTGATCGAGTGCGGGCTCGTGTGGTTCGCCCGCCAGGCCGACGGCTGGGAGGCGGCGTCCGAGGCGACCATGCGCGCCCAGGGCATCCCGGTCGAGCGGCTGGGCGCCGAGGAGGGCGCGCGGCTGTTCCCGAGCTTCCACGGCGACGACCTCGAGTTCCTCCTCCACGAGCCGGAGGCCGGCGTGCTGCGCGCGCAGAAGGCGGTCCAAACGCTGGCGGTGCAGGCCTATGGGCACGGCGCGAAGCTCGTCCAGGGCCGGGCCGCGCCCGAAGGCGACCGCGTCGTCGTCAACGGCGACGCGCTGGAGGCGGACGCGGTCGTGTGGTCCTGCGGCGGCTGGCTGCCGCAGCTCTTCCCCGACCTCGTGAGTGTGAAGACGACGCACCAGGACCTGTTCTTCATCGACGGCGGCGAGCCGTGGACGCACGCGCCGGGCTGGGTCGACTACGACGGCGCGGTCTACGGCACCGGCGACCTCGACGGGCTCGGGGTGAAGGGCGCGCCCGACTTCGAGGGCCCGCCGCTCGCGCCCGACGACGACCTCCCGCCCAGCAACCCCGACAACGAGCGCTGGATCCGCGACTACTTCGCGCGCCGCTTCCCGGCGCTCGCCGACGCGCCGCTGAAGTCCTCCACCACGTGCCGCTACGAGCTGTCGCCCGACTCCCACTTCGTCGCCGCCCAGCACCCGGCGCACGCGAGCGTGTGGCTGCTCGGCGGCGGCTCCGGCCACGGCTTCAAGCACGGCCCGGCGATGGCCGAGCGGATGGCCGGCGCGTTGCGCGGCGAGGAGCCGATGCCCGAGCACTTCCGGCTCGGCCCGCGCGCGGCCGCGGAGTCGATGCGGACCGCAGGCTCGAACCCGCATCCGCGCTTCGAGCCCGGCACCTGACCGGCGCCATCGGACCGCATCTTCGGGTATCACCCCTTCCGATGCGCGTCACCCTCGCCCTCGCCCTCGCGATCACCCTGCTGTGCGCCGCGCCCGCCGCGGCGCAGACGAACCCGGTCTTCCAGTCGCCCGGGATCCCGCCGCCGGGCGCCAACGACCCCGCCTGCAAACCGGCTGCCGCCCACCCGTACCCGGTGATCCTGGTGCACGGCACGTTCGGCGACATGACGGTCTCGTGGAACACGATCGCGCCCGCGCTCGAGGCGCGCGGCTACTGCGTGTGGGCGCTCGACTACGGCAACCGCGGCACCGGCGATATCGACCGCTCGGCCGACCAGCTCGTCGCCTTCATCGCGATGGTGCGGGCGAAGACCGGCGCGGCGAAGGTGTCGATGATCGGCCACTCGCAGGGCGGGATGCTGGCGCGCTACGTCACCGTCCGGCGCGGGCTGCTCGGCGTGGTCGACGACGTCATCGGCCTCGCTCCCTCGAGCCACGGCACGACCAACCCGCTCGCGGGCCCGGCCGGCGTGTTCGGCTGCACCGCGTGCGCGCAGCAGAAGGCCGGCTCCGTCTTCATGCGCAAGGTCAACCAGCCGCCGCCCGAGGCGCCCGGCCCGGCCTGGTACACGACGGTCACGACCACGCACGACGAGGTCGTCACCCCCTACCGCTCGCAGGCGCTGGCCGGCGACCACGCGACCAACGTGATCCTGCAGGACCGCTGTCCGGCCGACCCGTTCGAGCACGTCACGATCGTCGGCGACCCGGTCGCGCTGCAGTGGGCGATCAACGCGCTGGACTCGCCCGGCGCGGCGAACCCGAGCTTCCGGCCCGACTGCTCCGGGTTCGCGGTCGTGGCCTCCAAGCGGCTGAAGATCGCGCTCGGGAAGCGCACGGCGAAAGGGATCCGCGTGCGCTGCTCCGGCCCGGCCGGCGCCGTCTGCATCGGCCGCCTCGTCAGCGGACACCGCAAGAAGGCGTTCCGGATCCGCGCGGGCACGAGCAAGGTGGTGCGCTTCAAGGCCCGCCGCGTCCGCGCCGTGCTCCCGCTGCCCGGCGGCGGAGCGCAGGTCGTGACGCGCGTGTATCGCTTGCGCTGAACCCTCGCGCACGCGAGGATCGGCGGCATGTTCGACTACGTGATCGTGGGCGCCGGCTCAGCCGGCTGCGTGCTGGCCAACCGCCTGTCCGAGGACCCGGACACCTCCGTCTGCCTCGTCGAGGCGGGCCCGCCGGACAGCGAGGACGGCCTCCACATCCCGGTGGCGTTCTCGCAGCTGTACAAGACGCCGTTCGACTGGGACTTCGCGACCGAGCCGGAGCCCGCGCTCGACGGCCGCAACGTCTACCTCCCGCGCGGCCGCGTGCTCGGCGGCTCGTCGTCGCTCAACGCGATGATCTACATCCGCGGCAACCGCCGCGACTACGACGAGTGGCGCGACCTCGGCAACCCCGGCTGGGGCTGGGACGACGTCCTCCCCTACTTCAAGCGTGCCGAGGACAACGAGCGCGGCGCCTCCGAGTTCCACGGCGCGGGCGGCCCGCTCAGCGTCTCCGACTCGCACTCGATGCACCCGCTGGCCGACGCGTTCGTCGAGGCCGCCGCGGCGACCGGGCTCGACCGGCTCGACGACTTCAACACCGGCGAGCAGGACGGCGTCGGGCGGTACCAGATGACGCAGCGCAACGGCATGCGCTGCTCGACCGCGGTCGCCTACCTCCACCCCGTGCTCCCGCGCGAAAACCTCACGCTCGTTCCGATGGCGCTGGTGACGCGCGTGCTCTTCGACGGCAGGCGCGCGAGCGGCGTCGAGGCCGTGATCGACGGCACGCCGACCGAGCTGCAGGCCGCGCGCGAGGTGATCCTGTGCGCGGGCGCGTACCAGTCGCCGCAGCTGCTGATGCTGTCGGGCATCGGGCCCGCCGACGACCTCACCCCGCTCGGCATCGACGTGCGGCTCGACCAACCCGCGGTCGGCGGGAACCTGCAGGACCACCTGAACGCCGGGATCATCCTGTTCACGGACGACCCGACGACGCTCGAGACCGCCGAGACGGAGGAGAACGTCGCGCTCCTGCAGACGCAGGGCCGCGGCCCGCTGACCTCCAACATCGCCGAGGCCGGCGGCTTCTGGCGCTCGCGCGACGGGCTCGACGCGCCCGACATCCAGTTCCACTTCGCGCCCGTGATGTTCGCCGACGAGGGGCTGCTCGACCCGTTCGATCACGCCTACTCCTACGGCGTCTGCGTGGTCAAGCCGACCTCGCGCGGCAGCGTCACGCTGCGCTCCGCCGACCCGGCCGACAAGCCGAGGATCGTCCACAACTACCTCACCACCGAGGACGACTGGGCGGCGACGATCGCCGGCATCCGCCGCTGCCTGGAGATCCGCGAGCAGTCGCCGCTGAAGGGCTACGAGCGCGCGCCGTACGAGGTTCCCGACGGCGACAGCGACGAGGCGATCCGCGCCCACGTGCGCGCGAAGAGCCACGACATCTACCACCCGACGTCCACGTGCGCGATGGGCTCGGTGGTCGACGCCGAGCTGCGCGTCCAGGGCGTCGACGGCTTGCGCGTGGTTGACGCATCGGTGATGCCGAACGTGACCCGCGGCAACACGAACGCGCCGACGATCATGATCGCCGAGAAGGCCGCCGACCTCATGCGCGGCACGGTGCCGGCGCCCGCGGAGGTGACCGCCGCCTAGGGCTCTTAGCGCAGCTTGGCGGGCTTGCCGCGGAAGCCGTGCTTCCGCTTGGTGACGACGATGCGGCGCATCACGACGCGGTTGCCGGCGACCGAGCGCATCCGCACGCTCACGGTGATGCCCGCGCGGTGCTTCTTGCGCAGCTGCTTCTTGAGCCGCTTGAGGCCGCGCTTCGTGAACTTGAGCGTGTAGCGCTTCCCGCCGCCGATCTTCTTCTGCGTCACCCACTTCTTCGTCTTGCCCTTCACCTTGATGCCCTTGAAGACGTGCTTGGAAATCAGGACGCGGGCCCGCTTGGCCTTGCGGCCCATGCGGCCCTTCTTCGGCGCGTTGTCGATCGCGGCGCTGAACTTCAGCTTGCAGCGCAGCTCGCACGCGACCCACACCTTCAGCCGCTTCGGCTTGACGACCTTCTGTGCGGGCACGCGCAGCACGACCAGCCGGGGCGGCTTGCCCTGGGGCAGCACCGGGGGTGCCGGGGTGGGCGCGGAGGGGATCGGCGGCTTCGGCGCGACGGGGTCCTTCTCGCTGATGTTCCAGGCCAGCGCCATCTCGACGCTCGAGCCCTGCTGGGCGTTGTCGCCGAGCGTCGGCCCGGGCGGAATGCCGGTGTCCGGGAACGTGGCGGTGACCTTGTAGGTGCGGGACTGGCGACCCTTGAGGTCGGCGAGCGGGATGTTGCGGGCGGTGGCGAGCGACGTCTGGACGGGCCTGGTGCCGGTGGAGAGGTCGTCGATGCGCAGCTGCAGGACGCTCGAGAGGCGGCCGCCGTAGAGGCCCGGCGTGTCGTGCACGCCGGTGATCGAGAGCCCGAGCTTGCCGGTGCGGTCGCCCTTGTTGGTGAGCGTGACGATGCCGGTCACGCTGTCGCCGGGCTTGATGCCGGTGCCCTGCAGGAGCGCCACGTTGGCCTTGCTGGACGAGAGGCCCACGGGGCCCTGGGCCGAGATCTTGCCGAGCTTCGGGTCGGTCGGCAGCGCCGACGCGACACCGGCGATCAGGAGCAGCAGGAAGATGGTTGCGAGGGCTGCCCCATGCCCGCGCATCTCATGCCGCCTCTCGCTGAGCGGCCAGCTGGCCGCCCTCGCGCCACAGCCTGGCGAGCATCGACAGCGCGATCAACAGCGCCGGTATCGCGAGCAGGATGAACCGCATCTTGGCGTTGCCGAGAGCGATGAAGAGCCAGCCCAGATACGGGACGGAGAATGCGTAGCGCGCCTGTCTCGGCTTGTTGAGCTGGAACTTGCGCGGGTCGGCGACGGCGTTGTTGTCGCCCTTGGTGCGGAAGACGGGGCCGCCCTTCTTCCCGTCCTTGCGGGAGATGAGGCGGTGGGTGACGGGCTCGGTGTTGCCCGGGGGGACGTAGGTGATGACGTCGCCCTTGCGGAGATCGGGCACGTTCACGATCTCGTCGAAGACCAGCGATCCGCGGTGGATCGTCGGCTCCATCGAATGGCCGACCAGGACGTAGCGCTGGTAGCCGAAGAGCCCCGGGACGAACGTGATGGCCATCGCCGCCAAGATCGCCAGGAGCAGAACGGACATGAGCCCGCGGCCGGCCGAGGTGGCCAGCGCGCGGGCTCGTGAACCGATGGTCGCGGACGACCGGGTCATTACTGGCTGACAGCGTCCCAGGCGTAGTCGACCGAGGTGGAGGCGCTCTGGTAAGCGTTGTCACCGCTGGTCGGGCCGGCGGGGAGGCCGCCGTCGGGGAACGAGACGGCGAAGTCGTACGTCTTCGACGCACCCTTGGCGATCGTGCCGGCGGGGCGGGAGCCCATGCTGCCGAGCTTGCCGCTGTAGACGGTCGAGCCGTCAGACGTGTCGGTGATGACGAGGTCGAGCTTCGACGACAGCGCCGGACCGCTGTTCGACACGTTGCTCTTGGACAGCGTCAGCACGCCGGCGGCGTCGCCGGTGTTGGAGAGCGTCACGGTGCCGTGATCGCTGTGACCCGGCACGAGGCCGTGGATGTCGAGGATCGCGCCGCCGTTCTTGTCGGTGTCGATCTTCATGACACCGGCAGCGACGACGTTGCCGACGTTCGGCGTCGTCGAGGTGAAGCTCGCACCCGAGGCGACAGCCATCATGGCGGCCAGCATCAGGATGAAGAGAGCACCGACGACCTTGCGGGGGGAAGCCTGCCACAGGGCAGAAACGCGCTTCATGTTGTGTTCCGTTCCTTTCGAACAGTGGGGGGACACCTGAGGGATCGACCCCCCTATCGGCGGGAAGGAACGGTTCTCTTGATTTTCCAACTAGGACGTTCGTCCAGTCTGGCCGTTCGTTGGGCTGTGAGCTAGTCCACGAGACGGCGCTCAACGGCCCACCGGCTGAGCTCGTGCCGGTTGGAGAGCTGGAGCTTTCGCAGCACCGCCGAGACGTGCGCCTCGACGGTTTTCGCGGAGATATGGAGCCTCGCCCCGATCTCCTTGTAGAGGTAGCCGCGGGCGATGTGCTGGAGCACCTCGCGCTCGCGCGCGGTCAGCTGGTCGAGCTCGGGATCGACGGCCGGGGCGGGCTGGTCGCCGCCCGCGAAGGCGTCGAGCACGAAGCCCGCGAGCCGCGGCGAGAAGACGGCGTCGCCGCTCGCCACTCGGCGCACCGCATCGGCCAGCTCGGGCCCGGAGATCGTCTTGGTGACGTAGCCGCGCGCGCCGGCGCGGATGACCGCGATCACGTCCTCGGCCGCGTCGGAGACCGAGAGGGCGAGGAAGCGCTGGGCCGGCCGCTTGCGCGCCACGTCGCGGATCACCTGCACACCGCCGCCGCCCGGCATCTGGACGTCGAGCAGCACCACGTCGGGCTCGAGCTCGACGATGCAGCGCACCGCGTCCTCGACCGTGGCGGCGTCACCGAGGACCTCGACGAGGCCGTCCAGCTCCGCGCGCACGCCGGAGCGGAACAGCTGGTGGTCGTCGACGATGACGACGGTCGGCGCGTCGCTCATGTCCGTGCCATCCGCAGCTCGACCTCGGTGCCCTCGCCTGTCGTCGAGTGGATCGCCGCAGTGCCGCCGTGGCGCTCCATGCGGCCGACGATCGACTCGCGCACGCCGCGGCGGTCGGCCGGCACCGCGCCGGGGTCGAAGCCCGGCCCGCGGTCGCGCACGAAGACCTCGAGCTCGTCGTCTCGCACCTCGGCGAACACCGACACCGCGGCGCCCTCGCCGAACTTCGCGGCGTTGACGATCGCCTCGCGCGCCGCCGCGACGATCGCCTCGGCGTGGTCGTCGAGCTGCGCGTCGCCGACCGCCACGACGTCGACCGGGACGCCGTGCGCGTCCTCCGCCTCGGCGGCGGCCAGCTCGAGCGCGGCCTTGAAGGTCGAGCGCTCGCCGAACGGGCGGCCGCCGTTGAGCCACGCGCGCAGCTCGCGCTCCTGGCGGCGGGCGAGCGCGGCGACATCGCGCGGGTTGTCGGCCTGGCGCTGCATCAGCGCCAGCGTCTGCAGGACGGAGTCGTGCAGGTGCGCGGCGAGCTCGGCGCGCTCCTGGGAGCGCACGCGCTCGGCGCGCTCGTCGGCGAGCCCGCGCACGAGCCGGATCCAGAACGGCGCGAGGATCAACGTGGCCGCCACCAGCACCACGACCACCGGCAGCACCATGTCGCGGGCGGGCGCCAGCTGGTCGTTGAAGTAGAGGAACAGCAGCGCGGCGCCGACCACCAGCCCGACGCCGAGCGCCGCACGCCCGAGCGCGCTGTTGCCCGCGCGCCGCCGCTCGACCTCGGCAGGCTCCGGCGCGGGCTGCGCGGCGCTCGCGGACTGGCGCCAGATCAGCGCGCCGCCCGCGGCGGCGAGCACGAACGGCCACACCAGCGCGTCGCCGACCCACAGCCCCCACTGGCGGAACAGCAGCAGCACCGCGAACATCAGCATCCCGATCCCGGTCGCCACGCTCCACGAGTCGCGGCTGCCGGGCACGCGCAGGGCGGGCGCGCGGGAGTCGCCCTCGGCCGGCAGGAGCGCCCACGCCAGCCCGTAAGCGACGAGCCCGAGCCCGCCCGCGGCGGTCGCGGCGATGAACACGACGCGCAGGAAAATCGGGTCGATGCCCAGCCGCCGCCCGAGCCCGGCGCAGACGCCGCCGATCACGGCTTCGCCGCGGTCGCGGCGCAGCGGCGGTGGCGTGGCGGCCGCGCTCATGCCCGTCATGTTCGCAGTCCTATCGTCGCGTGCCGGTCAGGCCGAACGCGAGCAGGATCGCGCCGATGGTGCCGAGCAGCGCGGGCCACAGGTAGCCGAAGCGCAGGTCGATCACGTCGACCTGGTCGAGCAGGAGCAGCGTGCCGAGCGCGCAGATCGCGAGCCCGGCCGCGAGCGAGGCGGGGTCGAAGCGCTTCACGCCGCCTCCTTGCACGCCGCGTTGGAATCGACGCCGGGGCTGAGGTCGGCGACCCGGTTGCGGCCGAAGTCGAAGCTGCGGTCGAAGGCGTTGTCGACCTGCTTGTCGCCCTCCCAGTCGGTGAAGCTCGACCGGTCGTTGACCACCTGCAGCTCGCCGATGCCGACGTCGCCGTGAATGACCAGGCGCTTCACGCCGGCGCCCTCGACCGGGCTCTGGCGCCAGTCGACGTCGAGGCCGCCGCTGTCGCGGTCGAGGACGCGGGCGTAGCCGGCCCCGACGCGGACGTCGGTGGCGACGCAGACGTCATCGGGCACGAACAGGCGGACGCTGCCGATGCCCATGTCGAGCTTGAGCGGCGTGCGCCCCGGCGGGAGGTCGACCCGCGTGAGGTCGAGCCGCATCTGGCCGATGCCGAGCTGGTAGCCGTCCTCGAGCTCGGCCACGGTCGTTGGCTGATAGTCGCGCTCGCCGACGCCGCCATTGACGTCGAGCCCGGCCGCGGCGACGAAGCCGAGCGGGATCGCGATCACCAGCGCGGGCAGCACGAGCCAGCGCCGGCCGCCCAGGAACGAGGAGATGACGAGCGCGCCGCCGAGCGCGATCACGAGGCCGGCGATCACCGCGCCGCCGCCGAGCGCCGCGCCGAACGTCACGGCCACGAAGCCGAGGGCGGCGACCACGATCAGCAGCAGGGTGAGCCCGACCTTGGCGGCCGCGGTGCCGCCGTGCTCGCCGCCGGCCGCGCGCCACAGCAGCACGCCGACGATCGCGATCACCCCGATCGCGATCAGCGGCGGGGCGAGGAAGAACAGCCCGTGGCCGAGCAGCACGACCGCGGCGAGCGCGAGCACGGCTGCACCGGCGATCGTGGCGGCGCGGCTGCGGTCGATCGGTTCCTGCCCCGGCACCGGGTCCTCGGGCACGAGGACCCAGGCGGCGAGGTAGGCGAGCACGCCGGCGCCGCCGGCGATCGTCAGGACCACGAAGCCGATCCGGAAGATGATCGGATCGATGTCGAAGTAGCGGCCGAGGCCACCGGCGACTCCGGCCAGCACCTTGTCGGAGGAGGAGCGGGTCAGCCGGCGGGGAACCGGGGGAGGATCGGCGGGCGGAGGCGACTGGGGAGTGGTTGGGGCGTCGGACATGCGGCAAGGCTGTCGTATGGGGGCGTCCGCGCCAATTGGGAATGTCCCCTAGGGATCCCCCATCTTTGACCCTCAAGTCCCCGTCGTAGACTGACGACAAGTAGGTAACGCAAGGAAGTGAGGTCCCGCACCATGACCAGCGAACGCACCCAGGCCTACGGCCGCATCATGAAGACGCTCGAGGAGATCGGGCCGGTCAAGCTGCTGGCCTCCGAGCAGGAGCGCATCCGCGACGCTGCGGACATCCTGATCTTCGCCAGCGGACCCGACGACCACGTGGTCGCCGCGCTCGACGACATCCGCGCCCTCGCCGACCACCTTGTCGAGACCGGCCGCTGGACCGAGGAGCGCGCCCTGCTGCTCGTCGACGACGTCGCCGGCACCGGCCCGCTCGCGCCGGTCGCCTAGCTCCCCCTGCGGCGTTCGCGCGCCATCTTCGCCACGACGTCGTCGTGGCGAGCCGAGTGCCGCCCCGCGCCGACCCAGGCGTAGCGGAACATGAGCCCTGCCGCCAGGTAGAGCACGCTCGCGAGGTGGTGCACCCACGGCCCGCCACGGCCGCGCGCGAAGCGCAGCGACAACCCGACGCGCACCGACCACTTGGCGGCCTTGAAGAGCGTGCCCGGCCGGCCCCGCTCGAGCCCCGAGGCGAGCTCGCCGAGCCGCCGCTCGTTGATGATCGAGAGCCCCAGCTCGGCCCCCATCGCGGCCGTCTCGACGGTGCCGAGGGCGCGGCGCGTCGGGTGCCCGACCGGCAGCCCGTCGGCGACGAGCGCCAGCCGGCAGGCGGCGGCGCCGGTGGCAGCGGCGGTGCAGACGAAGATCGGGCCGAGGAAGAGCCGCGAGCGCGCCCACACCGGTACCGCGGTGGAGGCCAGCAGCACGCCGGTGTAGGAGCCGAGGTAGCCGCCGACGATCGCGTTGGCCGCGCCGAGCCGCTGCGCGAGCCGGCGGCGCCCGAGCAGGTCGGCGCTGACCGCGCCCGCGGCGAGGTTGCCGAACAGCGTCAACGCCCACGCGCCCATCGACATCGGCGAGCGCGGCTTGAAGATCCGCAGCATGTTCACGAACCGCTCAGGGCGCCCGAGGTCGAGGATCAGGAGCACGGGCGACGGCCCGAGCGCGCCGAGCGCGACCTTGCGCGCGACCGCCGCCGAGCGCTCGTCGCCGGCGAGGTCGCAGGCGAGCGCCACGAACGACGAGCCCGCCGCGATCCCGCCGAACCAGAAGTAGAGCGGCACCTCCCAGGTCCACACCGGCGGGTTGAGGATCGGGCCCTGGATGATCTTCGGTAGCTCTCCCTCGCGCGCGTCCTTCGCGGCCTGGCGCACGTCCTCGAGGTCGAACTCGGCGTCTTTGTAATCGGTGTCGTCGCCGAAGAGGTACGACCAGCGGCCGTCCTTCCACTCGCCGATGTGCAGTTGCACCTTCTCGCCCGTCTTCTCGCCGAACGCCGGCGAGGCGGGCTTGCCGATGGCGGGCTCGGGGTCGACGCGCTCGTCGCTCACCGCGTCTTCTCCCACAGGAACGCGGCGGCGACGCCGGCGGCGGCCAGCAGCCCGGCGCCCATCGCGGCGAGCGAGGCCGGCACCACGTTCTCCTGGATCGGCGAGTCGGCCTGCGCGGGGAGGCCGTAGCGCTCGGGCTTTTCCGTGAGGAGGAAGAAGGCGCCGAGTCCGCCCGCGAGCTGGTCGGCGGCCTCGTCGCCCGCGCCGTAGAGGTAGGCGCCCTCGACGCCGCGCGCGTGCAGTGCCGCAACGCGCCGCGAGGCGACCTCGACGAGCTCCTCGTAGGGTCCGAACTGGATCGAGTCGGTCGGGCACGCCTTCGCGCACGCGGGCTCGAGCCCGTCCTCGAGGCGGTCGTAACAGAGCGTGCACTTGGCGGCGCGCCCGTCCTCGGGCACGCGGTCGACGACGCCGAACGGGCACGACGGGATGCAGTAGCCGCAGCCGTTGCAGACGTCGGGCTGCAGCACCACGGTCTCGAACTCGGTCCGGATCAGCGCGCCGGTCGGGCACGCGTCGAGGCAGCCGGCGTTCGTGCAGTGCTTGCAGACGTCGGACATGAAGACCCAGTTGTCGAACGCGGCGACCGCGGCCTGGACGTCGATCGGGCCGTCCTCGACGACCTTCTCCTCCGCCCACGCGATGAGGTCCGGGACCTCCTCCTCGGTGACGCCGCCGCCGGCGTCGGCCAGCTCGACGAAGCGCACGTGCCGCCACGTGTTGCCCGACAGCCGCCCGGTGTGGTCGTAGGAGCCGCCCTTGCGGAACGTGCCGCCGTCGGACGGCAGGTCGTTCCACTGCTTGCAGGCCACCTCGCACGCCTTGCAGCCGATGCACACGGTCGTGTCGGTGAAGAAGCCCATGCGCTCGGCGCCCGGCCGCTGGATGGCGATCTCGGTCATGAGTGCGCAGTGTCCTCCGACGGTGCGTCGTGGTCGGGTTCGGTGTGGCTCTTGGCATGCACGCCCGCCAGCTTCGCGGTCGACTCACCCGTCCGGCGGCCGGCGCGGACGTTGCAGGTGAACGCCTTGTCCTCCTGGATCGAGACGTTCGGATCCGAGGCCAGGACGCCGAGGTCGTTCGCGCTGTCGCCCGGGGACGGGCCGCCGAAGCCCCAGTGCCACGGCAGCCCGATCTGGTGCACGCGCCGCCCGTCGACCTTCAGCGGCCGCATCCGCTCGGTGACGCGGGCGCGCGCCTCGATCTCGGCGCGCTCGGTCTCGATCACCATCCAGCCGCCGTCCTCGATGCCGCGGTCGGCGGCGAGGATCGGGTCGAGCTCGGCGAACATCTCGGGCTGCAGCTCGGCCAGCCACGGCAGGTTGCGGCTCATCCCGCCCGCCGTGTGGTGCTCGGTGAGCCGGAACGTGGTGGCCACGATCGGGTAGCGCGGGTCGCCCGTCGGGTTGACCGGGTTGTCCGGCCGGTTCCAGGTCAGCGTCGCCGGGTTGCAGCCGAGGTCCGGGTAGAGCAGGTTCGCCATCGGCGACTCGAACGGCTCGTAGTGCGTCGGCATCGGCCCGTCGAGCAGCCCGGCGGGCGAGAACAGCCAGCCCTTCCCGTCGGCCATCATGATGAACGGGTCGGTGCCGGCGATCGCGTCCATCCCCTTGGCGTCCTTCTCCGGCTTGTAGTCCGGCCGCTTGTCGGGCGGGAAGTCGGGCACGTCGTAGCCGCCCCACTTGCCTTCGTCCTCGTCCCACCAGACGTAGCGCTTGCGCTCCGACCACGGCTGCCCCTGCGGATCCGCGGAGGCGCGGTTGTAGAGCATGCGCCGGTTCGCCGGCCACGCCCACGCCCACTCGGGCGAGACCCAGCCGCCGGGGGAGTCGAGGTCGCCCGGCTCGCGGCGCCGGGTCTGGTTGACCCCGTCGGCGTAGCAGCCGGAGTAGATCCAGCAGCCGCTCGCGGTCGAGCCGTCCGCCTTCAGCACGGCGAAGCCCGGCACCGGCTCGCCGGTCGACGTGTCATAGCCGCTGATCTCCTTCAGCACGGCCTCGGCGTCCGGATCGCGGATCTCGCCGACCTCCGGGTAGTCCCACTTGAGGTTCACGATCGGCCAGTCGCGGTCGGCCTCGGAGCCGTCGTAGTGCGTCTGCACGCGCTTGAACAGGTGGTGCATGAACCACAGCTCCGAGCGCGCGTCGCCGGGCGGCTCCATCGCCTTGTCGTGCCACTGCAGCAGCCGCTGCGTGTTGGTGAAGTGCCCGTCCTTCTCGATGTGGGACGCGGCCGGCATCAGGAAGACCTCGGTCCGGATGTCCTCGGTGCGCAGCTCGCCCGAGCGCACCTCGGGGCTGTCGCGCCAGAACGTCGCGGTCTCGAGCTCGTTGAGGTCGCGCACCACCAGCCACTTCAGGCTCGCCAGCGCGCGCCGCTGCAACCCCGAGTGCTGCGAGCCGACCGCCGGGTTCTGCCCCATCACGTACAGCCCGTCGAGACCGCCGTCGAGCGCGCGCAGCATGGTCGGGAAGTGCGAGTGGTTGCCGGTGATCTTCGGCAGCCACGGGAAGCCGTAGTCGTTCTCCTCCGTGGCGGCGTCGCCGAAGTAGGCCTTCAGCAGCGAGACGATGTACTTGTCGAAGTTCACCCACCAGCCGCGCTCGGCGCCGTTGGAGGCGACATAGTCGGCCAGCGCGGTCTCCTCCGCGCGCCCCTTCGGCATCGGCAGGTAACCGGGCAGCAGGTCGAACAGCGTCGGGATGTCGGTCGAGCCCTGGATCGAGGCGTGGCCGCGCATCGCCATGATCCCGCCGCCCGGGCGGCCCATGTTGCCGAGCAGCAGCTGCAGGATCGCCGCCGCCCGGATCATCTGCACGCCGCTGGTGTGCTGGGTCCAGCCGAGCGCGTAACAGAACGCGGTGGTGCGCTCCCGGCCCGAGTTCTCGATCAGCGTGTCCGCGACGCGCAGGAAGTCGTCCTGCGAGATGCCGCACACCTGCTCGACCATCTCGGGCGTGTAGCGCGCGTACTGGCGCATCAGCTGGCGGAAGACGGTGCGCGGGTGCTCGAGCGTCTCGTCAGTCATCGGCGCGCCCTGCATCATCCCGCCGCCGATGTTCTCGGTGAACGCCTGCGTGGAGTGCTCGCGGTTGCCGGCCGCCGAGGGCATGCCGCCGCCCTCGTAGGTCCACGTGGTCGGGTCGTACGTCTTGGTCTCAGGGTCCCAGCCGGAGAAGTAGCCGCCGAGGTCCTCGGGACCCTTGAAGTCCTCGTTGAGCAGCGTCGCCGCGTTCGTGTAGTTGAGGACGTACTCCTTGAAGTAGGAGCCCGTGTCGAGCACGTGGCGGATCAGCCCGCCCAGGAACGCGATGTCGCTGCCGGCACGGATCGGCACGTGCATGTCGGCCATCGCGCTCGTGCGCGAGAAGCGCGGGTCGACGTGGATGATCTTCGCGCCGCGCTCGCGCGCCTTCATCGCCCAGCGGAAGCCGACCGGGTGCGCCTCAGCCAGGCTCGAGCCCTGGATGAGGATGCAGTCCGCGTTCTGCAGGTCCTGCTGGAAGCCGGTGGCGCCGCCGCGCCCGAACGTGGTCCCCAGACCGGGGACCGTGGAGGAGTGTCATATGCGCGCCTGGTTCTCGATCTGGATCGCGCCCATGGCCGTGAAGGCCTTCTTGATGAGGTAGTTCTCCTCGTTGTCCAGCGTGGCGCCGCCCAGGTGCGCGAAGCCCATCGTGCGGTCGACGCGGCGACCCTCGTCGTCGGTGTCCTGCCAGCCGTTCTCGCGGGCGGCGATCGTGCGCTCGGCGATCATGTCCATCGCCGTCTCGAGGTCGAGCTCCTCCCACTCGGTGCCGCCGGGCCGCCGGTACTTGACCTTTGTGAGGCGGCCGGGCTGCTGGACGAGCTGGCGTGAGGCCGAGCCCTTCGGGCACAGCGTGCCCTGGTTGATCGGCGAGCGCGGGTTGCCCTCGATGTCGATCAGCTCATTGCCGCGCGTGTAGACGACCTGGCTGCAGCCGACCGCGCAGTAGGGGCAGATCGACTCGGTGGCCTTCAGCCCCGCGATGCGGGCGCCGGCCTTCGCGGTCTTCTTCGAGACGGCGCTCGACCCCATGCCCCAGTCGGCCACCTTGCCCACCAGCGGCAGCTTGCGCAGGCGCTCGAACGACTCCGGCCGGTGCGACTCTCCCATCGATTCGAAAGCTACCCCCTAGTGGTGGATGCGCACACGCCGGGCCTTCGCCTTGCGCGGCGCGAGCGCGGCGTTGCCGCCGAACCTGGCGCGCACGGTCACGCGTTTGGCGTGCGTCCGGAGGCGGATGCGCTTCTGGTAGCGGCAGGTCTTGTGGCGAATACCGACCTTGCGCTTGCGCAGCGTGTGCTTGCCGCGCTTGACGGTGATCGTCACGCGGCCGCGGCAGCCGCGGCGCCTGGAGACGCCCTTGGGCCGGATGAGGCGCCCGCGCACGCGCAGCGTGTGGCGCTTGCGCTCGTAGCGGGCCGTGAGCGTGAGCCGCGGGCGCTTGCGGCCGAGCGCCTGCAGCGCACCTGGCGGTGAGACGACGCCGGGCACGGAGCCGGGGCGCTCGGCGACCGGCAGCACCACCTGGAGCTTCGAGACCGCGACGCTGAACGAGCCGTTGCTCGCGCGGTAGTAGGGCGAGTCGCGGCCGAGCAGCTCGAACCGCGGCACGTGGCCCTTCTCGAAGCGGTAGCCGTTGCCGTTGAGCTGGAACGTGATCTTGCCGCTCTGGTTGTCGAGCAGGCGGTAGACGCCGCGGGTGACGAGCACCTGCGAGCCGCCCGGCGCGACGTCCCACAGCCGCGCGGCGAGCTGGCCGTTGGCGCCGCTGGTGGCGATCGTGGCGCTGATCGTCGGGCGGCCGAGCAGCGTGTAGCCGGCCGCGGCGGGGGCGTCGTAGTAGGCCGTGCCCGGCGCGGTCTCCTTCGCCGTGCTGTGGCAGGCGTCGCCGCCGCCGCTGATCGGGTCGTAGGCCTGCGAGGTCGCCGGGTTGCCGCCGCTCGAGCTGACGGTCTGCGCGGCGCCCGCGCCGAACAGCACGGCGCCGGGGTGCAGCGCGGGCCAACTCGACGCGCCGAACGGGCCGGCGGCGGGAGCGGCCTGCGGGCAGGTCTGCGTGAAGGCGGTGACGTTGCCGGGCGCGGGCGGCGCGCCGCTGCCGCGCAGGTAGGCGTCGAAGAACGCCGAACCGGCGTCGTTGAAGGCGTGGTCGGCGTTGGCCTTGTTCGAGCCGCGCGCGTGGCCGAGGTCGCCGAGCTGCAGCGAAACCCGCGCGGAGGGGTTGGCGGCGCGCAGCGCGTTGTAGACGCGCAGCGTCTCCGCGGGCGGGAAGAGGTCGTCGGTCCAGCCGCCGAGCAGCAGCAGCGGCGCCGGCGTGCCGGACAGGCCGTAGCCCTGGTGGTGGTCGTGGATCTCGTCGGCGATCGCGCGCGCATCGGCGCCGTAGGGCTCGCCCGCCTGGATCTTCGCGTTCCACGTCGTCAGGTCGGCGCCAGGGTCGAGGCCCGGCGGCGAGTAGTAGCCGGTCGCCGAGCCGAGCCCGTACAGCGCGCTGGTGTAGGACTGGATCGAGACGCCGATCGGCACGCGGCTCTCGGTCGGGTTCGAGACCCGGTAGTCGAGGAAGCGCCCGTTCGGCAGCAGCGAATTGACGAGGTCCGACCACGGCCAGCGCGGGTAGGCGGCGGCGATCGCAAGCGGCGTGCCCTTCGGGCTCTTCCACGGCGCGAAGGAGCCGTCGGCGCGGCGGATGCGGTCGCGCAGATAGGCGAGCTCGAGGCTTTGGCCGCCGCCGTAGGAGATGCCGGTGGCGCCGAGCGCGCCGGGCTTGGCGATGCCCTGGTCGGCGAGCAGGCCGAGCAGCGTCTGCGTGTCGCGCGCCTCGAAGCGCTGGTCGGCGAGGTGCAGCCAGCCCTGCGCGCAATCCGGCGTGCGCGACGCTGGCGCGCCACACGACTGGCCGAACCCGCGCGCGGTCGTGTTGACGACGGCGTAGCCGCGCTTCGCGAAGTACTCGGCGTTCCAGTGGTAGGTGGTGCTGCTGTTCTCGGTCTCGTAGTCGGTCTTGCTGCCGCCGTAGCCGTGCAGCATCACGATCGTCGGGAAGGGCCCGTCGCCGCTCGGCGGCAGCGTGACGTCGACGTCGAGCGGCACGCCGTCGAAGCTCGCGACGCGGTCGGCGAGCCCGGTGGTCGGACAGAGGCGGACGCCGTCCTTCGGCGCGCAGGCGTGGCCGAACGGGGTGGGCGGGGCGGCCGCGGCGGAGGCGGGCAGCAGGGCGAGCGTGAAGATGGCGAGAGCCAGAAGGCGGGGCATCGGCGGCACGGTACTCGCGGTTGTGAAGACACGCGCCGATAGCCTCCGGCGCATGGATGTTCTCGTCGCCGGCGGGCACGGTCAGATCGCCCGCCATCTCCTCCGCCAGCTCGCCGCCGCCGGCCACCACCCGCGCGGCCTGATCCGCAACCCCGACCACGCGGCCGACCTCGAGGCCGACGGCGCCGTGCCGGTGCTGTGCGACCTCGAGCAGGACGACCCGGCCCCCCACCTCGGCACCGCCGACGCGATCGTGTTCGCCGCCGGCGCCGGGCCCGGCAGCGGAGCCGAGCGCAAGCGCACCGTCGACTACGGCGGCGCGGTCAAGCTGATCGAGGCCGCCGAGGCGCTCGGCGTGCGCCGCTACCTGATGGTCTCCTCGATGGGCGCGGGCGACCCCGCGTCGGCGTCCGAGGAGATGCGGCCCTACCAGCAGGCCAAGCACGACGCCGACGAGGCGCTCGCCGGCTCGGACCTCGACTGGACGATCGTGCGCCCCGGGCGGCTGACCAACGCGCCCGGCAGCGGCAAGGTCGACCTGGCGCCGCGCCTCGGCCGCTACGGCGAGGTCACGCGCGAGGACGTCGCCTCGGTGCTGCTCGCGATGCTCGAGGCCGAGAACACCGTGCGCGGGACCTACGAGCTGCTCGGCGGGGACGTGCCCGTGGACGAGGCGGTCAAGCGCCTCTAGCGAAGGCCGCCAGGGCCTCGCGGCCGCCGCTCGCCATCGGGCCGCCGTGGGCGAGCAGCAGCGCCTCGAACTCGAGCTCGTCGGCGATCCGCGCGTAGGCGGCGCGCAGCCCGGCCTTCACGTCCTCGGGGTCGTCGCCGAGCAGGTCGTCGGGCACGAAGCCGAGCGGCTCGCCCTCGCGCCAGCGCACGACGCCGTCGGCGCACGCGAGCGTGCCCGGGGCATCCGCGATGTACAGCGCGCACTCGTCCGGGCAGATCGCGCCGACCTCCTGCACGACGATCCCGGGCGCAACCTCGTCGCCGGGGCGGAAGCCCTCGACGGCCGGGCCGCCCTCGAACTCGTGCAGCCCGTCCTCGTGGCAATGCACGCTGCAGCCGAACGCCTCGACGAACGGGGCGGCCTGGCGGTAGTGGTGGCGGATCGTGAGGAGGATCCGCTCGGGCTCGCCGAGCGCGGCGATGGCCTCGACGCCCCCGGGCGGCAGCATCGGATCGATCAGCGCCCGCGCGGGCGCGACGTAGGCGGAGTGGACGGTCATGCCGATGCCGTCGTGCTGCGCGTGCCACACGTGCACGCCTGGGACGATCTCTTCCATGGCCGGCATTGTCCCCGAGGAAGAAGTGGCGCTGCGCGACGGGTCGCGGGTGCTGATCCGGCCCGTGCAGGCCGCCGACAAGGCGCTGTTCGCGGAGAGCTGGGAGCACTTCGGCGAGGAGTCGCGCTACCGGCGCTTCCTCAGCGCCAAGGGCGACCTGACCGCGCGCGACCTCGCCTACTTCACCGAGGTCGACCACGTCGACCACGAGGCGATCGGCGCGCGCGACGCCGAGAGCGGCGCGGGCGTCGGCGTCGCCCGCTACGTCCGCCTGGCCGAGCAGCCTGCGGTCGCCGAGGCGGCCGTCTCGGTGGTCGACGCGTGGCAGGGCCGCGGCCTCGGCGGCGAACTGCTGCGGCGCCTGACCGCCCACGCGCGCGAGCACGGCGTCGAGCGCTTCCAGGCCAGCCTGTTCGCGTTCAACCACAGCATGCTCGCGCTGTTCGAGGAGGTCGGCGAGGTCCAGGTGCACGAGCGCGGCATGGGCCAGATCGAGATCGACGTCGAGCTCCCCTGCGACCGCGAGCGCGGCCTCGCCGACGCGCTGCGGGCGGCCGCGAAGGGCCTCGTGCGGCTGAGGCCATGAGCGAGCCGCCGCGCATCGGCCCCGAACCGCCTGCCTTCGGTCGGAGGGGGTTCTTGCTGGCGGCCGCCGCGCTCGCGGTCGGCGCGCCCGAGGCGGCGGCGCAGCCCGCGCGCGACTGGGCGGTCCCGGCCACGCGCCGCGCGGGAGGGGCCGGCCCGCGCGCGCTGCGCGACCTCGCGCGGCGGGTGCGCGGGCCCGTGCTCCGCCACGACCGCGGGGTCTACAACCTCCGCTACGCCGGTGTGCGGCCCGATGCCGTCGTGCAGCCGCTCGACGGCGACGACGTCCAGGCCGTCCTGCGCTGGGCCGACCGCCACGACGTGCGCCTCGCCGCGCGCTCCGGCGGCCACTCCTACGCCGGCTACTCGACGCTCGACGAGGGCGTGGTGGTCGACCTGCGGCGGCTGCGTGGGATCTCCGTGCACCGCGGCGCCTCGCGCGCGACCATCGGCGCCGGCGCGCACGCGATCGAGGTCGTCGACGCGCTCGCGCGACACGGCGGCGCAGTGCCGCTCGGCTCGTGCCCGACGGTCGGGTTCGGCGGGCTCGCGCTCGGCGGCGGCTACGGGCTCGCGGCGCGCGCCTGGGGCCTGACCGCGCACAACGTGAAAGCGATCACCGTCGTCACGCCCGACGGCAGGCGGCGCCGTGTCGACGCCCACCACCACGCCGACCTGTTCCGGGCGCTGTGCGGCGCGGGCGGCGGCAACTTCGGCATCGCCACGCGCTTCGAGCTGCGCGTCCACCACGCGCCGCGCGCGGCGTTCTTCCGCGGCTCGCTCCCCAGCGGCGCCGACGCGATCGCCGCCTGGCAGGCGTGGGCGCCGGAGACCGACCCGCGGCTGACGGCACTGCTCCAGCTCGGCAGCGACGGCGCCGTGAACGTGCTCGGCCAGTACCTCGGCTCGGAGGCGGAGCTGAGCCGGCTGCTCGGCCCGCTGCGCCGCGCCGGCGCCTCGCTCACCACCGGCACCTCGGCCTACGGCCCGCTGCAGGTGCGCTGGGCCAACGGCCGCACCAGCCCGCGCACGCGCTTCAGCGCGAAGTCGCACTACGTCCCGCACGCGCTCCCCGCGCGCACGCGCGAGCGGCTCGTCGCCGAGCTCGCCCGCAGCCGCTGCAGCGTCCTCTTCGACGCCTACGGCGGGGCCGCGAAGGCGATCTACCACCCCCACGCCCGCTACTCGATCCAGTACCTCACCTACGACGGTGACACCGCCGGGCTGCGCCGCCTGCACGCGATCGTCGCTCCCCACGCGAACGGGGCGTACGTCAACTACATGGACCCCGACCTGCGCGGCTCGCGCCGCGCCTACTACGGCCGCGACCTCGCGCGGCTCGAGGCCGTGCGCGAGCGCTACGACCCCGGCCGGCGCTTCCGCTTCGCAAGAGGGATCTAACCCTCAACCCTCCTAAAGGGGTCTGACCCCTTGCACCGCAAGCTTTTCGCGGCCGCCGCGTTCCCGCCTTCGAGTTTCCGCGGGACCGGCGGTCAGAGAAGCCCGCGGCGCCTACCGCGTCGCGGGCGCGACCGCCTTGCGGGCCTGCCGCTCGGGCGAGATCCGCACCACGTCCCAGGCGAGACCGGTCTTCTCGAGCAGCCAGATCACGCCGGCCGAGATGTCGATCTCCCACGGCTTCATGCCGTGGCGGAACGAGGTCGGGAACGCGTGGTGGTTGTTGTGCCACGACTCGCCGAACGACAGCGGGGAGAGCCACAGCAGGTTGCGCGACTCGTCGCCGGTCTCGAACCGCCGACGCCCGAAGAAGTGGCACAGCGAGTTGATCGAGTAGGTCACGTGGTGCAGCAGGAAGACGCGGACCAGCCCGCCCCACAACATCGCCGTCAGACCCGTGACGACCGAGCCGCCGAGCAGCCAGCCCATGGGGAACGGAATCGCCAGCCCGAACACGACCCACCACACGAAGGTGCGGTCGATGTAGCTGACCGTCGGATCGGCGATCAGGTCGGGCGCGTAGCGGTCCTTCTTGCCGCGCTGCGTGTGCAGGAAGAGCCAGCCGACGTGGGCGTGCACCAGTCCCTTGACCGCGCCCTTGAGGCCGTGGCCGTGGTCGACGTGCGGGGAGTGCGGGTCGCCCTCCATGTCCGCGAAGGCATGGTGCTTGCGGTGGTCCGCGACCCACGCGATCACCGGGCCCTCGATGGCCATGGACCCGAAGATCGTGAACATCGCCTTGACCCACTTCTTGGTCTTGAACGCCCGGTGGGTGAGCAGGCGGTGGAAGCCGACGGTGATGCCGAGGCCCGTGATCGGATAGAGGATCGCGAAGACGACGAGGTCGCTCCAGTGGAGGAAGCTCTGCCACGCGAGCACAGCACCACCGGCCACGGCCAGGAACGGCACGACGGTGAACATTCCAGTCAGGAAGCGGTCGAGCGTCTCGTTCGCGACGGGCTCGATGTCATCCCGCTCCATCACTGCGCTCATGCTGCGACTCCTAAGTCGGGTGGATGGCTTCGGGCACCCTAATACCGCGACCCCCTACGGTGCGTCCAGGACTCCCTCGAGTGCAAGTACCCGCCGGACGATCGCAAGTGACGAGGCGTACGTCGAATCCATCCCGTAGTACGACAACCCGCGCGCGCCGAGCGTGCGAGCTTGAGTGTAGGGCGTGTCGGACGCGTAGTGGATGATCCCGAAGTCGATCGGCAGCTTCGAGAAGTTGACGGCCTCGCCGACCGGGTAGCGATCGACGTCCGCGATCTCGTAGACGGCGTCGCAGAACGGGCCCGCCTCCATCTCCACGACCGTGAACGCCTCGCGGTAGTAGTAGTCGAGGTACTCGCGGTTCTGCAGGAACGTCGACTTGACCGTCACCGCGCGCTGGTTGTCGAGGCCGGAGCCGAAGACGAGGAAGGGCGCGATGTCGTCGACCGAGAACGCGTTGTCGAGCCAGTAGGTCGAGTTGGAGTGCTCGTCGTGGATGACCGACGAGATCATCACGTCGCCGACGTCGGCGTTGAGCGTCGCCGCCTTGCCGAGCACGTAGACGCCGCGCAGGCGGTCGGTCTCCTCGGTGATCTCGCGCAGGATGTTGTAGGCGGCGAGCCCGAGCGGATACTCGATGTTGACGATCACCGCGTCGGTCCCGCCCAGGTCGGGGGCGCCGAGCCGCGGGTCGAGCGCCGCCGGGTCGAGCCGGCGCAGGTCGATGACCTGGGCCGAGACGCGCAGCGCGGTCCTGCTCGAGAGGTGGGTGACGCCGACCGCGCGCTCCTCGCGCGAGCGCTGCTCGAAGATGTCCGAGTCCTCCGGGTGCGCGCTGAAGTACTCGCGCGCGGCGAAGTAGAGGAAGTTCTCCCACGACCCCTCGGCCTCGCCGGAGCGGAAGCGCTCGAGCTCGGGCAGCAGGTCGGGATCCAGGGAGCGCTCGACCCACTCGACGATCTCCTGCTCGCGCTCGCGCGCGGTGCCGGTGAGCAGGTTGACGATCGAGTGCGGGTTGGAGGAGACGAAGTAGATCGGGCGGTCGTCGAGGCCCTGCTCGGAGAGCGCGGCGCGCACCGGCCGCCACCAGCGACGGGTCATGCGCGCGTAGCCGACGGCGCTGCCGCCGAGCATCCGGACGCGCAGGTTGAGCCGGCGCTCGCGGACGTCGCGCAGCCGCTCGGCGAAGCCCTCGCCCCAGGCGCTGCGCAGGCGCGACCAGTCCTCCTCCGAGCCGCCGAGCGCGGCCGCGCACTGGGCGGGCGAGGGCGCGTCGGGGAGGCGCTCCGCGGCGCGCAGCTTGACGCGCATCTTGTTCCACTCGATCTGGTAGGCGACGAGCGTGGGGATCAGGTCGTCGAGGTCGGAGGCGGAGGCGAGCAGGACCGCGAGCGTGCCGTCCCCGTCGTGGAACCAGCGGCGGCGACGGGCCGGCGCCTCGAGCGGCTCCCACTCCTCGATCGGGCCGATGCCGTTGCGCATGAAGACGATCGCTTCCTGGCCCATCACGATCACCTTGGCGTCGGCGACCTCGTCGGGCAGGCGGCGGGTGGCGTACAGGAAGGCGCCGAGGTCGAGGTCCTCGGAGGCCGCCAGCGTGTGCAGGCTCGAGTTCATCGCGCGGTGGCTCGGCTCCAGAACGCGCACCAGCGTCTCGCCCGACGAGCGCAGCAGCGTCGTGTACGTGCGGTGGTAGAGCTCGACCTCGTCGGAGGACAGCCCGGCGGCCTGGTGCTGCGATGAAGGGACGCGGAGACGGGGGACAGCCATCTCCTCCAACCTAGTAGGTCATGCGGCTTTGGATCGTGACGCTGGTGTTGCTCGCGGGCTGCGGGGGCGGTGCTCCGCCGCATGCCGCGGCGCCGCCGAACCGCTGTGCGGGGAGCCACGCGGTCCACCGCGCTCGCTCGTCGCTCGTCCGTGACGGCGCCACCCCGGGCGTGCGACGGCGGCTCGATCCGGTGGCTTGGTACCCGGTCGCGCGCGGGTGCCGCTTCCCGCTGGTCGTGTTCTCGCACGGGCACTACGGCTCGCCCGCGGCGTGCGAGCGGCTGTGCTCACGGCTCGCGAGCCAGGGCTTCGTCGTGGTCGGAGTGCGCCACGCGGACCACGGCACGGCGCGGCGGCTGCAGGGGCCGGAGCGGGTCGAGGACGTGCTCTTCCTGCTCGACCACCTGCCGGCCGTGGCGCGTGGCGCCGGCCCGCTCGGGCTGTTCGGCCACTCGTTCGGGGGGCGGACCGCGGCCGAGGTCGCGTCGCAGGACTCGCGCGTGCGCGCGTTGGTGACGATGGCCGGCGGCGCCGACCGAGCGAGCACCGCGCAGATCCACGCGCCGACGCTGATGGTCGCGGGCGGCGCCGACACGGTCGACCCGCCGGCGCTGAGCGAGGCGTCCGTGCGCGCGTTGCCGCGGGGGACGCCGCACGCGCTGCTCGTCGTGCCGGATGCGGGGCACGGCGATCTGCTGCGGAGCTCAGTGGTCGAGCGCCGCGTCGCGGCGCACTTCGCCGCCTATCTGCGGTCGTAGTCGCCGAGCCCGTCCTCGAGCAGCTCGAACGCGTGCTGCGCCTGGGCACGGATGTCGCGCGTGAGGCGGGCGCCGCTGCTGCCGGCGAGGATGCGCGTGCGCGAGTAGTCGATCAGCGAGCGGTGGAGGCCGATCATCGCGCCGGCCGCGACGCGCGGGCGCAGGTCGTCGGGCTTCGCGCCGGTCTCCTCCGCGAGCAGGGCGGCGAGCGCGTCGGTGTAGCCGGCGAGGATCTGGCCCTCGCGCGCGCGCAGCGCGGGGCTCTCGGTGATCATGCGCGTGAAGCTGAGCAGCTCCTCGTGCGCCTGCTCGTCGGTGCGGCCCAGCAGGCCCTGCTGGGCGAGCAGGAACGTCTTGAACGCCTCGAGCGCCGACTGGCCCGGCTCGCGCTCGCGGACCGCGGCGAGCAGCTCACCCTCGAACGAGGCCAGCCGCCAGTAGACGAGGTCCTCTTTCGTCGGGAAGTAGTTGAAGACCGTCTGGACGGCGACCTCCGCCGCCTCCGCGATCTCGGCGATCGTCACGTGCTCGAAGCCGCGCTCGCTGAAGCGTTGCCGCGCGATCTCGGCGATCAGTCGCCGCGTCTGCTCCTTCTTGCGCTCACGCAACCCGGCCATGGCCGGGAAGGTAGCATCGAGCGTGAGCGTGGTACAAAGTTCGTGTGACTCCATGTTGACCTGCAGGAGGTCGTACCGCGTTCTGCGTTAGCCGTCGAGCGCGCCCGGGTCGGCGGGGACGTCGACGGCGAGCTCGCGCAGCGTCTCGAGCGGCACGGCGTCCAGCGCACGCTCGTGCGTCGAGGCGAGCACGACAAAGGCGGCCGAGCCGTCGGCGTACGCGCGCATCCAGTTGAGCGCGGTCACGCACCAGCGGTCGCCCGGCTTGAGCCCGGGGAAGTCGTACTCGGGCCGCGGCGTGGAGAGGTCATTGCCGATCGACCGCTGGTGGGCGAGGAACTCCTCGGTCACGACCGCACAGATCGTGTGGCTCCCGACGTCGCGCGCGTCGGTGTTGCAGCAGCCGTCACGGAAGAAGCCGGTCACCGGATCGGTCCCGCAGGGCTCGAGTTCGCCGCCCAGAACGTTGCGAGCGTTCACGAGGTTCAGTATTGCGTCCGTGCGCGTGCTCGCCCTCGCCGACAAACGCCCGCCGATGGACCCTGCGCTGATGGCGCAGCAGATGGGCGCGCAGGCGGTGCTGCTGCTCGGCGATCTCGACCTGGCGTGGATCGAGACGCTGCGCGCGTTGGACTTGCCCAAGCTCGGCGTGCACGGCAACCACGACACGGAGCACCTCCTGCGCGAGGTCGAGGTCGACGACCTGCACATGCGCCGCACGTCTCTGGGCGGGATGACGTTCGCGGGCTTCGAGGGCTGCGTGCAGTACGGCAGCGGCCCGCACCACTACCACTACACGCAACGCAAGGCATCACGGCTGGCCCGGCGCCTGCCGGCCGCCGACGTGCTGCTCTGCCACTGCCCGCCGCGCGGCATCAACGACGACCCGGACGACCCAGCGCACATCGGCTTCGACGGCCTCCGTTCCTGGGTCGACGAGCACCACCCGCGCCACATCGTCCACGGGCACGTGCACCCGATTGCCGGGCTCGCGGCGACGAGCTTCGGTTCTATTCGGGTCCATTGGATCTCGGGTGCGCGGATGTTGCAGCTGGACTGAGGGATTCGTTCGCTCGTTCTAGGGATCGGCGTGGGTGGCCGGCGGGTCCTGTCAGGAAATGGAACCCGCCGTCGACTTTTTCTCCACGCTGTCGCGTTTCGGTGCGGTGTGCAGGGGCCGAACAAAGCTCGCCGGCCCGAAGCGCCCTTTCCTGCCACCCACCGGAGGAACGGTTACGGCTCAGGGTCCGTGCGCGCCAGCACTTAGGGTCGGGGGCAGGCGACAGCGACGTTCGCTGCCCGTGCGGCTGGCTCCGTTAGCGACTCGTTAGCGAGGTTGCGAATGCTCGCGGACGGCCGATCCGCGGCTAGAGCAACGAGGAGGCACCCATGAGTCGACGGCTGTTGTCAGTGCGGACATTGCTGGTCACTAGTACTGCTGCGGCTCTCGCTGCTGGTGGCGTCGGTATCGCCACCGGCGCGATCCCCGACAGCTCCGGAAAGGTCACCGCTTGCTACACGAGGATCGGCGGCATCGTGCGCGTCATTGACACCGCGAAGTCTCCGCCGCAGAGCTGCATAGCCAACCTCGAAACGCAACTCGTCCTCAACCAGAAGGGCCCGGCCGGCCCCATGGGCGACCCGGGTCCCCGAGGGGAGACTGGAGCTCAAGGCGTGCCCGGGGTCAAGGGTGAAAAGGGCGAGACCGGGCCGGCCGGGCCTCCCGGCGGAGAGTCGCCCCCTGATCCGCTCAAAGGCGACTGGGCACTGATGATCGACGGCGGGTTCGCCGCACCGGTCCGTCGCGTCGAGGGATGCGGGATCGCCGCGCCGGTCGTCAAGGAGAAGGTCGGGCCGGACGGCATCCAGCGCAAGCACATTGCCGGGGTCTCTCCAGGTTCATGCCGGTTGGCGCTCGGACTGGCGATGGAGCCGGCCCTCGCCGACTGGCTCGCGGGCGCGTTTGACAACTCGCTCCTTCGCCATCAGGTCACGCTCGTGCGCACCGACGCACCCGGCGCGCAGGCGCTCCGCCTCGCCGACACGTCGATCGCTGCCGTGACCGTGCCGGCGCTCGAGCGATCCGCTCCGGGCGCCCAGTTCCTGCAAATCGACCTGCAGCCTGAGATGGTCACTCGGATCGCTTCCCCCGAACTGCCCGCCGGGAGCGATCTGGCGTTGCACCCAATCGACCCGTCGTCGCTCGACGTCCGGCTCGACGACGCACCGCTCGCGCCCGCGAAAACCAGCGCGCTCCGCATGGAGGTCGTGGTCGACAACATCGAAGAGCGCCTGCCGGTGATCCACACCGACGTCAGTGACCTTGACCTCCGGGTGCCAGAGGGTGAGTCCCCGGCGATTGCCACGCTCGACGCGTTCATGACCGCGTTCATCATCCAGGGCTCGTCTGATCAACTCGACGAGAGGCCGGTCGCGCTGACCGTCTCCGACGGCAGCACGCGGCGCCTACGCGTCACCATCGGGCAGAGCGGAATCTCGCACGGCGATTTCGCACCCCGGTCCGACGGCGCCCGCCGCTACACGCTGTACGGAGAGACGGCCAGAATCAGCCCTAACTAGGGACGCGCCGGCACCGCCGCGTCGCGCAAGCGGTAGTCGCTCGGTGACGGTGCTACGGCTGCGGAGTCTCGCCCGCGCCGTGCATGTGCAGCAGCGTGAAGTAGAGAACCGAGGCCGTCAGCGCCGCCACGGGCTGCGCCAGCGCGTCGAAGATCCAGCTGAGAATCGCGCGGCCGACGTCGCCGAGCCAGCCTCGCGCAGGACTGCGGCGTTCTGAAACGGACGCTGCGCGGCTGGCTGGCCGCCTCGAGCAGTCGATCTGCGATACACCGTTCTGCACGCAGCTTTGACGGCAGGCAAAGCGAAGGAGTTCACATGACTGCGACCATCACCCGTCGCACGTTTCTGACCACCGGTGCGGCCACCGCGGGGGTGTTGCTGCCAGGCGTCGGCGCCTACGCGAGGCGTCATCCGACCCACGGCGTGCGATTCAGACTCAACGCACAGGTGCTCGACGGCGGCGAGCAGGTCGTCTCGATCACGCTCCACACCGCCCACCTCGGCGCGATCGACCCGGCCGGCCTGACCACCGGCACGTTCCGCGTTCATGCCAAGGCCACCAGCCCGATCCCCGTCGCTGCCGACGACCAGATCTTCAGCGAGTACGACCTTGACCGTCCGGTGACCGCTGTCCGGCTCGACCGTCGGGGCAACATCGTGCTGGACCTGGCATATGGCGAGGGCCAGGTCGGCGGCGGCACCCTCGGCTACATCGTGGGCAAGGGCCGCAACGTCGTGCTCGATCTCGTCTACACGATCACCCAGAACACCCCGCTCACCCTCCGCAACGGCCGCCCGGTCACGATCGCGCGGTTCGTGCAGGGCAGGCTGTCCGATCCCGAAGTGGACGCGTTCAGCTACCACGTCTCCCGCTCCGGCATGAACTACCGGCTGTACGCGCCCGGTCGAGGCCACCGCTCCCACAAGCACCCGCTTGTCGTCTGGCTGCACGGCGGAGGCGAGGGCGGCTCGCTGCCCGATCACTACTACGACAACGAGACGCCGCTGCGGGCCAACCGCGGTGCGCTGGGCTTCGCCACCCAGGAGGCACAACGGATCTTCGGCGGCGCGTATGTCGTGGCCCCGCAGAGCACCTCGTTCTGGATCGAGGACGGACCACGCTTCGCCCCGCTCATCCGCGAGATCATCGGCGATCTCGCCCGCCGGTACCCGATCGACCGCGAGCGGATCTACCTCGCCGGCTGCAGCAACGGCGGCTACATGACCATGGAGCTGACCTCGGTCTACCGCGACCTCTTCGCCGCGGCCGTGCCGATCTGCGGCGTGGTCGAGTCCCTCGATCCGGGCGGCCCACCGCTGCTCACCGACGCCCAACTCAGGGCCATCGACACCCCGACGTGGCTCGTCGCCTCCCGCGACGACCCGACCGTGCCGCCGGCGCCCAACACCATCCACGCCCACGACCTGATTCCCGGATCCCTGATGACCCTGTACGACCACGTCATCTGGAACGGCTACCAGTTCAACGGCCACTGGTCATGGATCTATGTGGCCCGCAACGACCCGGCCATCAACGGAACGCACATATGGCAGTGGATGGCCGACCAACGGGCTGACGGACCCGGAACAGGTCACGCTGGCCACGGTCTCAGCGCCCCAGCCACCGCCAGGTAACGCACCCGAGCCAACCGGCGAGTTGTTGGCTCCGGGCTATGCAGGCCACATCCGCGGCAACGTCAGCGAGGAGCGCGACGCGGACGCGCTCGTCGATTCCATCGCTGACTTCCGCCGGAGTCTCCCCGGTGTGCGATTCACCGCTACCGAGCAGGTTGTGGCCGGCGACCGCGTGGCCACACGCCTCAGCGCAGCGCGAGGTGACGAGGAGCTGGCGGTCGGGATGAACTTCAGCCGCTGGCAGGACGGTCGCCTCGCCGAGGAATGGGCGCTCTGGGAGCCCATCGCCTGAGACGACCATAGATCGAGGTGATGTTGCCCCGGATTCGCCAATGCGACAGCATGGGGCATGACCAAGGTGAGGCTTGTGATGGCCCTGACGATCGCGACAAGTGGCCTCGCCGCCTGCGGCGATGACAACGGCCGCGATGTCCGAACGGTCACGGTTACCCCCGCGGAGACGTCTGCCCAGGAGACCGCGGCTCCGGTGAGCGGCGACGCGATCCTGATCGAGACGCGCGTCACCAACGCCAAACGCCACACGGGCGAGGTCGTCGGCGGTTCTGTCATCGGCGAGTCGGCGTTCTGCCGGGGAGGCAAGACCAGCGGAGGCAGCGATGGTCCGACGATCACGACAATGTTCCGCTGTCCCCGCGGGACGCTGAAGGTCCAATACGCGCCGACGCAACGGAGCCTGGTCCAAGGCGGCGTGTGGGAGGTCGTGCGCGGGACCGGCAGTTACGAAGGTCTCCGCGGGGGCGGCTCGATGGTGGCCAAGTTCGAGAGCGACGATCCGGATGCCGGCCGGGAGATCTTCACCGGAACGGTCGGCAAGTAGCGCGGAGCGCGACGCCTTAGCGCGCTGGCGCGGCGTGGCGTCTTGTCAGCGCGGTCGATGCATACGATCCGTCTCATGCATCGCGCGGCGAACGAGCCCTCGCGGCTCGGCTGACTGGCATGAGCGCTGAGTCCGTCGCGTCGGCCGGTCCGATCCTCGTGACGGGGGCTTCGGGCTACATCGGTGGACGACTCGCCCGGGAGCTCGCCGGCGCTGGTGCCGAGGTCGGCTGCCTCGCGCGAGACCCCTCGCGGCTGGCGATGCCCGCCGGGGTCGCGGTTCATCGCGCCGACGTCCTCGATCCAGGGTCGCTGTCCGCGATCCCACCGCGCTACAAGGTCGCCTACTACCTGATCCACTCGATGGGCCGCGGGGGCGGCGGCGACTATGCCGACCGCGATGCGCGGGCCGCGTCCAACTTCGCGCGCTACGCGAAGGAGAAGGGTGTCGAGCAGGTCATCTATCTGGGTGGGCTCGGCGATCGTGCGGGCTCGCCGCATCTCCGGTCGAGGCTGCGGACCGGCGAGATCCTGCGTGACGAGGGGCCTTCGCTGACGTGGTTCCGTGCCGGGATGGTGGTGGGCGCGGGCTCGGAGAGCTTTCGGACGCTGCGGTCGCTGGTGGAGCGGCTCCCGGTCATGCTCGCCCCCGCGTGGCTCAAGACACCGACGCAGGCGATCGCCATCGCGGACGTCCTGCGCTACCTCATCGAGGCGGCTGCGCGCCCCGAGACACGCGGGCGCGAGATTCAAATCGGCAGCGCCGAGGTCCTGACCTACGGCGCGATGCTCGATCAGATGGCGCAGGCGCTGGGGGTGCGCAAGCGTCCGCGCATCCCCGTCCCGTGGCTGACGCCCTGGCTCTCCTCGCATTGGATCGGGCTTGTCACCCCGGTCGATGCTGGTGTGGCGCGCCCGCTGATCGAGGGCCTGGCGACGGACACGACGGTAACCGACCGATCCGGCATGGAACTGTTCGATTTCGAGCCGCGCTCGTTCACCCAGGCCCTGCGCGAGGCCCTCGCCGAGGACGCAGCGCGCACGAGTGAGACCGCGCCAGCGACAGCAGTGCCACCCGCCGCCGCGTGACCGCTGGCTACTGGTTGCTTTCCACAGCTCCGAAGCTAGCGTTCCTCCCAACCGAGGAGGAGGGACCGTCGCCGTGGTCGCCAGATTGCGTTCGAAGCTGACTTACGCGAATGTCATCGCATCAATCGCCTTGTTCGTCGCGCTTGGAGGCGTCTCGTGGGCCGCGGTCACGCTGCCGGCCAACAGCGTCGGCAAGCGGCAGCTCAAGCGCAATGCGGTGACGAGCGTGAAGGTCGCCAACGGGAGCCTCACTGCCAAGGACTTCGCGGCCGGGCAGCTGCCGGCGGGTCGGCGGGGCGCCGCCGGCCCGACGGGTCCCACCGGCGCGGTCGGCGAGCGCGGTCCCTCCGGTCCGGCCGGGCCGAAGGGTGATCGTGGCGATACCGGGTCCGCCGGGCAGAAGGGCGACAAGGGGGATCGCGGCGACACCGGGCCCGCGGGACCCTCCGGATGCGATGGCCTCCTGTGTCCCGGCACCGACCTCGAGGCCGGCCAGCACGCGACCATCACGATCGACGGATTCCTTCTCGCGACGGTCGCCGCGTACCGGACGAGCTGCGAGACGCCCAGCACGTGCACCGTCCGCGTCGGCGGGGCGGACGGCACTTCAACTGCGCTCGACGCCTGGTTCGCGGTCGCCATGAGCGGTGACGTGGTCGGCGCGCGGAAGGACTTCACGCTCACGGTGATCGACAGCACCGGCACCCCGATCCGGAAGTTCTTCGTCAACCACGGGATCCCGACCGAGATGACGCATCAGAACGACCGCTTCCAACTCGTCCTCCAGGCGGACACGATCCAGCGCATCTCACCGTAGTGCCGTAACCGAGGCGCCCGGTCGGCAGCGCGCGGCGCGAGATGCAGCAGACCGTCAGGCTGGGCGCAGCGTGGCGGCGAAGCGGTCGATGATTGCCGCGGCCGGCTCGACCGTATCGATGGCTCCCACGCCTTGGCCGGCATACATCGCCATCGCCTCAACATCGCCTCTGCCGGCCGACAGCGGCAGGTTGACCGCGTAGCGGACGATGCCCGGCGCGATCTCCTCGCCTTCGTCCGGACGCTGGCCGGCTTCGGGCCGGCCGGCGGCCTCCCAGCGCTGGTAGGTGCTGTTGCGCAGCACTCGATGCGGGGCGTCCCAGCCGACATCGAAGAGTCGGGTCAGCACGGTGTCGCGGCCCTCCGCCTCGAGCAGGCGCGCTTTGTAACGCGGGTGCGCGTCGCACTCCTCGCTGGCCACGAATCGCGTGCCCATGACCACCGCCGTCGCGCCGGCGGCGAGCGCGGCGCGCGCCGAGACAGGATCGGCGATGCCTCCGGCGGCCAGCAGTGGCAGCGACACGGCGCGGCGGACCTCCGCCAGCAGCGGTAGCAGCCCGACCACGCTTTGGACGTGCCCGCCAGCCTCGACGCCCTGCACGATCAGAGCATCGGCACCGGCGTCTGCCGCCGCGCCGGCCGCCTCCGCGGAGGCGACTTGCACCATGGCGCGCATGCCGCCGGCGTGTGCTCGCGCGATGAGCCGAGGACGCATGCCGAAGGAGAACGACACCCACGGAACGCGTTCCTCGATCGCGACCTCAAGGCGCTCGTCCTGCTCGAAGTCGAGCACGAGGTTCACGCAGAACGGGCGGTCCGTCGTGCGCCCGATCGAGCGGATCTGCTCGCGCAGCGCCGCCGGCTCGGTCCACGACGCACCAAGGGTCCCGAGGCCACCCGCCTGCGACACCGCGATGGCAAGCCGCGCAGCCGCCCCCCGACCGAGCGGCGCCTGCATCAAAGGCACATCGCAGCCAAGCACGCTCATGGGCGAGAGCGTAAACGGGCGGTGGCCGAGAGATCGAGGGAGCGCTTCGCGACGGATCGGCAAATCGCGTAAATCACCGCCGAGTGGATGCGGGACCCGTTGGCAGTCCCGGACGGGGAGCTTCTTACTCACTCTCCACGCACGGCGGTGCCGATCAAGCACACCAGACCACCGGCCGGCTGTCTCTGCACCTTGGGATAGACCAGGGTTCAGCGCTCGCGCGCTTGAACCTGCGGTCGTCGATCGCCGCGGCAGCTAGGTGTGCGCTGCCCTCCCACGACCTGAGCCGAGCCGCCTACCCGGGGCGAGCGGTATCGCCGCTCGCCCCGAGAGGCGCTGTCGGTTGCCTAGCCGTTGCGGTGGCCGGTGGTCCAGCTGGAGCGCAGGTGCCGGACCTTCAGTGAGTCCAGCGTGGCGCTGCCACCGTCGGCGAACAGCTCGACCCCGTCGCTGGCGGCGCTGGGGAAGACCTGGTCAGTGATGACCCGACGGCCCCCGTCGGCGAACACCTCGACCGAGGACCAGTCGACGAGGATGCGCAGGTGGACCTTCCCGTGACGGGCGGCGAGCGGGGCTCGCTGGACGCCGGGGAAGTCGCGGCTGAAGTCCACCCGACCCGACCGTGTGCGGTCGACGTAGAGCTCGTCCGTCTGGGCGTCGTAGCCGATCACCGTCTCCTCTCCGTTGCCGGTCCGGACCTTCACCCCGGCCTGCTTGGACGATCTGATGCGCAGGTCGGCCTTGATCTCGAGCGTCTTGCCGTGGACGGGCAGCGTCGTCGTGCCCTGCGGGATCGCGCGGTGGTGCTGCGTGAAGGCGCGTCCACCGCGCAGCGAGCGGAGCTCGCGGACGGGCCGTTGCACGAGTCGGGCCTGCCCGTCGACGATCTGCAGGGCGAGCTCGCGCGGCACGCTCATCGCGCTGCGCCACGGGTCGGTCGGGATGGCGCCGGCGTAGTTCCAGTTGTTCATCCAGCCGATCGCGATACGGCGCCCGTCGGGCACGTCGTTCCAGGTGACCGCGGCGTAGAAGTCCTTGCCGTAGTCCACCCAGCTCGAGCGCTGCTCGGCCGTCTGTGCGGGCGCGTCGGCGAACATGAACTGGTCGGCCAGGAGGTGGCCCCAGCCACCGCTATTGCGGTCCACGATCTGGATCTGCGCGTCCTTGCCCTTGAGGTCTGAGACGTCCCAGCTCGCCCAGTCGAGCGCCTCGCTCTCCTTCCCGGCCGTGCTGCGCACGACCTGGCCGTCGACGAGGAGGTTGACCGCCGTCTCGTCAGAGCGGATCTTGGCCGCCGTGTCGGAGAGGACGAAGTGGTCGGCGAGCACGTGCCCCCAGCCGCCGGTCGCCCGGTCGACGATCTCGATGTGCGCCCGCTTGCCCGCGAGATCCTTGACGTCCCAGGCCCTCCAGTTGAGCGTCCCGGAATCGTTGCCCGTCGCGGTGCGCACGACCTGGCCGTCCACGATGAGGTTCGCGACGGTCTGGCCGGGGCCCGGCTCGGGATGGTTGCCGCCGGCGATCTCGAAGTCCAGGAAGTCACGGTCGATCGTGAACTCGGGAGAGACGATCGAGCCCATGTTCTGGTCGCCGTCGTTGGGGTTGCCGAAGAACGTGTCGACGATCTGCTCGCCGATCCGGCCATCGCCGCCGCGATGCGGCGCGGTTCCCGCGAAGTCGCCGGTCGGCGTCCAGCTGCCGTAGTCGGGAGCCTCGAAGTCGCCGAGCACCTCGCCGGAGGGCGGTGACCCGTCGCCGCCTGCCGGATCGTGTGTGTGCGCGCCGCCGCCGACGAGGAAGTTCACGAAGTTGCGGCCGATCGTGAAGTGCGGCGACGTGAGCGTGCCCTGCGAGCTGTCGAAGTCGACGAAGCTGTTGACCAGCCCGTTGCCCAGGAAGCCGGACACTGTCTGCTGCCCGGGAAGCGTGCCGTGTGCCGGCCCGCTCCCGAACGCCGTACCGGTCGTCGTCCAGCTGCCGTAGTCGGCGCCCTCGAAGTCGGCGAAGACGTCACCGGCCGGCGGTGTGTACGGCTTCGCGTTGTCAGCCGTGAACTGCTTGCCGTCGAAGTCGCCGACGAAATACTGCGCCGCCGAGCCGCCGGCGATCCCGCCTGGGTTGAGGTTGACGATCATCACCCACTTGGTCTTCTTGCGCTTCCCGTCGACCGCGAGCGGGAACAGGTCCGGGCACTCCCAGACGCCGCCGGTCGCGTTGGCCGGGCCGAAGTCGCTGAGGTGTGTCCAGTCCTTGAGGTTGGGCGAGCGGTAGATCGCGATCTTGCGCTCGACCGCCTTGGAGACGACCATCCGCCACTCGTGCGCGGGCGCGTACCAGAACACCTTCGGGTCGCGAAACTCGCCCGAGCCGATGTCGAGCACGGGGTTTCCGGAGTAGCGCTTGAAGGTGCGGCCGCGGTCCGTGCTGTAGGCCAGGGCCTGCGCCTGCGAGCCGGGCTTCGCCGCGGTGTAGATCGCCACCATCGGCGGGTTCGCGCGTGTCCCCAGCCCACTCGTGTTGTGCTTGTCGACCACCGCACTGCCCGAGAACACGAGCTCATCGCCCTGCTCGGGAATCGCCACCGGGAGCTCACGCCAGTGGACCAGGTCGCGGCTGACCGCGTGGCCCCAGGACATGTGACCCCACTGCGAGCCGAACGGGTTGTACTGGTAGAAGAGGTGGTACTCGCCCTTGTAGTAGACGAGCCCGTTCGGATCGTTCATCCAGTTCTTCGCCGGCGTGTAATGAAACTGCGGCCGGAACAGCTCCTGATAGCTCGAGGACGTCGCGGCGGCCGCGGAGCCCGCCCCTCCAGCGAGCACCGCCACCGCCACAACCGCGGCCGTGGCGACCCCGCTCCCGAACCGACGCGACAAGACGCGCGCGCAGCGCGTACGTGACTTCCTCATGACCGGCCCCTCCCCCATCGCTCCCCGCTCCACCGGACGACGCAGAACGGCTCGCCGCGAACTGTAGAGAACGTTTTCAATATGCGCAACCCTTGTCCGACGTATTCGATCTGACGCTCGACGACTCCGAGCAAACACGACGCCAGCGGCGAAGAACCGTATTCAGAAAACGTTACCTCGAACGTAGAGGTGTAGTGGTGCGCGGCGGCCGGCGGAGACTCAGGCGCGGCGGCGCGACGCGCCGAAGCACGCCATGACGTCGTTGGCTTGGTCCTGATCGAGTGCGGGAGGCTCCAGCTCGGACCGGGCACGCTCGGCGCGGAGCCCGTCGATGACCAGCGTCATCATCCGCCGCCAGACGTCCGGCGCGATGTCCCGGCTCGACTCCGCGATCGTCCCCACCGCGAGCTGGATCAGCGGGAGATCGGTGAGCTCGACGTCGCTCCGGACCACGCCGGCGTCCTTGGCCCGCTGAAGGATCTGAGCCGCGAGCGGCGCGATCAGTGAGCGGGCGGCGACCGCTCGCTCGGCGCCGCGCGCGCCACCGAGGACGAGCTCCTTCAGCCCGCGATCCTGGCTTTGCAGCTCCTGCGTGCGCATGAGGAAGCCGACAAGGCCCTCCCACGGATCAGGGTGCTCGGTCGCGGCTCGCGCGACGTCGGCGATCTCCTGGACGCGCTCCTCGAAGAGCGCGTCGATGAGCTGCTCCTTGTCGGGGAAGCGGCGGTAGACGGTGCCCACCCCGACGCCGGCCTCACGCGCGATGTCGTCGTGCGATCCGCTCAACCCGCGATCGGCGAAGACCACGCGCGCCGCATCCAGGATGCGCTGGCGGTTGCGTTCCGCGTCGCGGCGGAGCGGGCGCTCTGAGGGCGGAGCGGTCTCGGGCATAAGCCACATACTAGCCGAAAACGGAGAGATATTCTCCAATCGGAGAGAAGCTCTCCAGTTTGGTGCTAGGCTGCCGATAAGAAGTTGAGACACGCCCTCCACTTATGCCGCCAGGAGCCTTTGAACACATGACCACGACCCACTCATCCGACAGCCGGCGCCGCTGGTTCGTCCTCGCGTTGATCGGCCTTGCGCAGCTGATGGTCGTGCTCGACGCGACGATCGTGAACATCGCTCTTCCGTCCGCCCAGACGGACCTGGGGTTCTCCAACGACTCCCGGCAGTGGATCGTCACGGCGTACGCGCTGTCCTTCGGCAGCCTGCTCCTTCTCGGCGGGCGCATCGGTGATCTCATCGGGCGCAAGCGCGTCTTCGTCATCGGGCTCGCCGGCTTCGCCGTCGCCTCCGCGCTCGGCGGCCTCGCCGAGAGCTTCGGCGTGCTCGTCGTCGCCCGCGCGCTCCAGGGCGGCTTCGCCGCGCTGCTCGCCCCAGCGGCCCTCAGCCTCCTGACCACCACCTTCACGATCCCGGCCGAGCGCAACAAGGCCTTCGGCGTCTTCGGGATCATCGCCGGCTCCGGCGCGGCCGTCGGCCTGATCCTCGGCGGTGCGCTGACCGAGTACCTGAACTGGCGCTGGTGCATGTACGTGAACCTGATCCTCGCGGTCCCGGCCGCGATCGCCGCGCTGCGGCTCCTCGGCGCTGAGACCGCGCCCGCCGAGCGGCCGCGGATCGACATCCCCGGCGCGATCACCGCGTCGGCCGGCCTGTTCGCGCTCGTCTACGGCTTCTCCAACGCCGAGACGCAGGGATGGGGCGCGCCGCTGACGATCGTGGCCCTCGCCGCCTCCGTCGTGCTGCTCGCCGCGTTCGTCGCGATCGAGCGCCGCGTCGAGCACCCGCTGCTACCGCTGCGCGTCGTCGCCGACCGCGCCCGCGGCGGGTCCTACCTCGCCGTCGCGATCGTCGGTGCCGGCATGTTCGGCGTCTTCCTCTTCCTCACCTACTACATGCAGCAGACCCTCGGCTTCGCGCCGCTGAAGACGGGCCTCGCCTTCCTGCCGATGATGGCCGTCCTGATGCCGACCGCCGCGATCGGCCAGACGGTCCTCGTGCCGCGCTTCGGCGTCCGCCGGCTCGTGACGCTCGGCATGGTCTTCGGCGCGACCGCGATGCTGATCTTCACCGGGGTCACCGTCGACTCCAGCTACGCGACCTACGTCCTCCCGGGCCTGATGGTCATGGGCCTCGGCCTCGGCCTCGTCATGGCGCCCGCGATGAGCACGGCGACCCTCGGCGTCGACCGGCGCGACGCGGGCGTCGCGTCCGCGATGGTCAACACCGGGCAGCAGATCGGCGGCTCGATCGGCACGGCGCTGCTGAGCACGCTGGCCGCCAGCGCGGCCGCCAGCTACGGAGCCGCCCATCGGCCTGCCGCCGACCTGGCCGCGCAAGCCGCCGTCCACGGCTACACCACCGCCTTCACCTGGTCGGCCGGCATCTTCGTCGTCGGCGCCCTGGTCTCGTGGCTGCTGCTGCCGAGCGGCGCGCCGGTGCTCGAGCCGGACGCACCCGCCGAACTGGCCTTCGCTCACTGAGCGGGCGACGCGTCCGCTCCCATTAGAGTGACGCGCCTTGTCCGCGGAGCTCATGGTCAAGGACGTCACCGAGCAGGCGGCGCTGGTCCGCCGCGGCGAGGTCTCGGCGCTCGAGCTCGTGGACGCCGCGATCGCGCGGTTGGAGGAGAAGCGCGAGCTGAACGTGCTCGTGCACGAGCAGTTCGAGGCTGCGCGAGCCGCGGCGGCCCGTCCGCTGGGCGACGGGCCGCTGGCGGGGGTGCCGTTCCTGCTCAAGGACCTGGGCCAGTCCCAGGCCGGCGTGCCCGAGCGCATGGGCTCGCGTGCCCTGCGCGATCACGTGGCCTCGGAGACGTCGTGGACCGTCGAGCGCTACCTGGCCGCGGGACTCATCATCTGCGGGCGCACCAATACGGCGGAGTTCGGCAACCATTGCGCCACCGAGCCGGCGCTGTTCGGCCGGACCCTGAACCCGTGGAGGCCCGAGCTGTCTCCGGGCGGCTCGAGCGGCGGCTCGGCCGCCGCGGTCGCGGCGGGGCTCATCGGCGCGGCGTCCGGCAGCGACGGCACCGGCTCGATCCGGATGCCGGCGGCCTGCTGCGGTCTGGTCGGCTTGAAGCCCCGCCGTGCGCGGAGCTCCGAGGCGCCTTCGGGCGGCGTCTCGCTCGACGGCCTCAGCACGACCCACGCGCTGACGCGCAGCGTGCGCGACACCGCCCTCCTGCTCGACGTGATCGCCGGCAGCGCTCCCGGGGATCCGTTTCCCGCTCCGCCGCCCGCGCGCCCGTTCACTGACGAGGTCGGCGCCGAGCCCGGCCGCCTCCGCGTCCTTCACCTCGAGCGGCCACCGTTCCCGGGCACGCCCGACCCGCGCATCCAGGCCGTGGCCGACCGCGCGGCCGAGACGCTCGAGGCGCTCGGGCATCACGTCGCGACCGGGGTGCTGTCCTTCGAACCCGAGGTCATGCGCCGGGCGATCTCGGTCATTCATGCCGTGGACAACGCCGCCACCTTCACCTGGCTGCTCGAGGAGCTGGGACGCCGGCCGGAACCCGACGAGCTCGACCCGGTGACCTGGGACATGCTCAACGAGGGACTCGAGCTGACCGCGCTCGACCACCTCTCGGCGATCGACGATCTGCACGCCCAGGCGCGGCGAGCCACGCGCGTATTCGACTCGGCCGACGTCCTCCTCTGCCCGACGCTCAACGTCCTGCCACCGGCGCCTGGGGCGCTGTCGTCCTCGCGGGGCAGCGTGGATGCGTTCTTCGACGTCGAGTTCGCCTCCACCGGCGCGACCGCGGTGGCCAATGCCACGGGCTGGCCGGCGATCACGCTGCCGCTGGGGGAGGTGGACGGACTCCCGGTGGGCGTTCAGATGATGGCTCTCGAGGAGCCGGTGCTCCTGCGCGTGGCCGCCCAGCTCGAGCAGGCGATGCCCTGGGCCGACCGGCATCCCGGCGGCTTCGCCTGAGCGCGATCAGCGCTGCTTGCCGCGCCGGAACAGCCTCGGCAGCAGGACCGTCGCGCGGTCGATGATCGGCTCGCCGTACAGCTTGTCCTCGCGACTCTGCGCCTCGTCCTCGTCGTGCGCGATCGCACGGAGGCGCGAGAGCTTGTCGATGTGGTCGCCGACGTACACCGTGGGCGGCGCCTCCTCCGCGCGTGGCCAGCGGAGCTTCATGAACCGAGCCTACTCCGGCGCGCCCTATCGCAGGATCCGTGGCAGGCCGAAGTGCGGGAAGACGCTGCTGTCGCCGAACCAGGTGATCGCGGAAATGCAATCCCCCTCCAGCGTGAGGACGAACATCGCGGCCGGTCGAGCGATCTCCGTCTGCGGGCTCGGGAAGTAGCAGCCGAAGGCCGGCTGGCCGTTGGCGCGGGTGGGCACGAGCCGCGGCGACCCGCGCCGGGCCGTGCGGTCGCGTAGGAACGCCCCGATGCCGCTGGGCCCCTGGTACTCGTAGGGCTCGGGGGGCATCGTCAGCCACGCGTCGTCGGTCAGCAGCGCGACGACGCCGTCGGTGTCGCCGGTCTCGATCGCCTCGGCGAAGCGACCGACGATGTCGCGCTCCAGCTTTGAGTTCGGGAGCGGCGCCCGGTCCCGGCCGCTCGCCGGCAGCCGCGACTCGAACGCCGCCCGCGCTCGGCGCAGCAGGCTGTTGACCGACGCCTCGGTGGTGTCGAGCGTCTCGGCGACCTCCGCGGCGCGGAACCCGAGCACGTCGCGCAGCACGAGCACCGCGCGCTGCCGCGGCGGCAGATGCTGGAGGCCGACGATGAAGGCGAGCGCGACCGCCTCCTTGGCCTCATAGAGCGCCTCCGGTCCCGGAGCATGGTCCGAGACGCCCTCGAGCAACACGTCGGGGTAAGGCTGGAGCCAGATCGGCTCGCCGTAGCGGGTTGGCTCGGGCATCTCGATCATGCGGCTCTCGTGGCGGCGCCGGCTCGCGCGCAGGACGTCGAGCGCGCGGTTGGTCGCGATCCGGTAGAGCCAGGCGCGGATCGACGCCCGTTCCTCGAAGCCCGCGAGCCCGCGCCAGGCGGCGAGCAGCGTCTCCTGCAGCAGGTCCTCGGCGTCCTGCGCCGACCCCACGATCCGGTAGATGTGCAACTGGAGCTCACGCCGGTACGGATCGGTCAGCTCGCGGAACGCCGCCTCGTCGCCGGCCCGCGCGTGCTCCAGCTCGGTCACTTCCGCATCCTCTCATCCGTCATCACAGGTACTGACGACGGCGCGGCTCGAAATTCGTCGCTCAATTCTGCGCGTGCCGAACGCCTCAACTGGCAGACCCGACGCAAAGGAGAACAGAGATGGGACGGATCGTGATGAGTGGGCCGCAGAACGTCTCGCTCGATGGCGTGGTCCAGGACCCGGACGGCCAGGAGGGCTTCGGGCTCGGCGGCTGGTTCGTCGAGTTCGGGGGCGCGGACCTCGAGGGGTGGAACCAGCGCGCGCTCGAGGACGCGCTCGGCGCCGAGGCGTGGCTGCTCGGCCGCAGGAGCTACGAGTTCTTCGGGATGCGCTGGCGACCGCGGAGCGGCGAGCTCGCGGACCGGCTGAACACCATGCCCAAGTACGTCGTGTCGGCGACGCTCGAGGATCCCGAGTGGACCAACTCGATCGTCATCAAGGGCGACGTGGTGGCCGAGATCTCGAAGCTGAAGCAGGAGCTCGACGGCGACATGGTCGTCCCCGCCAGCTATCAGCTCGGCCGCACGCTGATCGAGCACGACCTCGTCGACGAACTGCGGGTGGTCGTGTTCCCCGTCGTGCTCGGGGCCGGCGAGCGCCTGTTCGGCGAGACCGGGCGCAAGAAGCCCATGCGCCTCGTCGACAGCACGACCATCGGTGACGGCCTCGTCTTTCTCCGGTACGAGTTCGCCTAGGGGGCGACCCGCGGCGTGGCGGAGCTGGAGTAGACGTCCTTGCGCGCGATGCGACCCTCGGAGGTGAGGGGGAAGAGGTCGACGCCGTCCCACTCGAGCTTGCGCCCGTCGTCGGGGTGCACGGCGCGCGCGGTCCACTCGCTCACGGCGAAGTCGTCGCCGCAGCGCAGGGAGCGGCGCTCGAAGCGGAGCGTCGGCCAGCGCGCGAAGATCGCGGCGATGTGGGCGCGGACCGCCGCCCCGCCCTCGACGCGCTCGCCGGCCGTGTGGTTGTGGAAGACGATCGCGTCGTCGTGCATCGACGCGATCGCGTCCACGTCCTGGGCGTTCCAGGCCGCGTCGTAGCGATCGATCAGCGATCCGACGCCCGCGCTAGGTGGATGGCCAGAAGTCATCCTGCTTCTCCGTCGGGGGCTCGTCGAGGCGGGGCGAGAAGATCAGCAGCTCGGCCTCGTCGCCGGTGTCGTTGTGGACCGAGCGGAACGCGTCGCCGGCGACCCGCACCGCCGTCTGCGGCCCGGCCTCGAAGACGTCGCCGTCGATCTTGAACGTGACGACCCCCGAGATCACGAAGTACACCTCCTCCTGGCCCGGGTGGCGATGCCCGTAGCTGTCGCGGCCACCGGTCCCCGGACTCATCCTGCGCCAGCTGAACGAGACCTCCTCGGCCGCGACGGCGCTCGTGTACCAGCGCTGTTCGCCGTACTCGGGATAGTCCGCCATGAAATCGACCGCGTCGACGCGGTCCGCAACCGTGTACACGCTGCTGGTCATCGCTGTCCTCTCGGCTCGCTGCGGTCGATCGCGTCGAGCGCGGCGCGAGCCGCCTCGGCCACCGACCGCCAGCCTTCCTCGGTCGGGTCCTGCTGGGCGTAGTTCAGGCGCAGGCCGACCTTGGCCATGGCGACCGCCTCGCCCTCGTCCCGCAGGACGTAGCCGATGCGGTCGCCGGGGTCCTCGAGGACGCCCGTCTCGTCAATCGCGTCCAGCAGCTCGTCGAGCTGCTCGCTCGTGGCGTGCAGCAGCCACGCCTGATCGGCCAGCCGCGAGAGGTGCTCGCGGAGCTCGTCCCGGATCCAGGGCGTGTCGAGCGACACGCGTATAACGCTACGTGAGTCCGGACGCGCTCAGAGCTCGCTCATCTGGGCCGCTGCCCCATTGGTTCGGCGGCTCGGAGCCCTGGAGGGTGAAGACGAGCAGGACGATCGCGCCGACAACGGGCACGAGCGCGATCAGCCACCACCAAGCGCTGTGACCGGAGTCGTGGAGCCGCCGGACGAAGACCGCGAGACTCGGCAACAGGAGCGCGAGCCCGGAGAGGGCATAGATGATGCCGTTCGTGCCCAGCGCCAAGTCGATGAGGAACGCCGCGATCGCCACGAGGATCCCGAACAGGTAGAACCACCAGTAAGCCGACCGCGAGCTGCGGCCGCTGAACGTGACGTATTTCGAGAACGCGTCGCTGATTGCTTCGGTGAATGACACGGCGGGCTGCCTCCATCTCGATGGGCAGGACTCGTCAGGTGCGCTGTTCGCGCATGGCGGAAGGAACTCCTTCTGATCAACCGACCTCGTCGATGCCGAGCGCGCGGGCTCGCAGGCGCGCCGGCGCCGGGTCGTACGGTGCGCGCCGCCAGGTCGCGGTGCGCCGTTCGAGGTCGAGCAGCAGCCAGTACGCGCCGTCGGCCGCCTGGACGTCGAGGGCGCTCCACCAGCGGGCCCGCGACGGTGCGGGCGCGCCCACCGCTCCCGGATTCAGCAGCCACTTCCCGCCCGTGAGATTCAGCGGTTCGCCGACCCGGACCTTGACCGCTTCGGCACCGCGCGCCGTCTGCCGCCACGCGGCCGCGACGTGGGTGTGGCCGACCAGCCCGAGCGCGGCGCGCTGGACCGCGAGGCAGGCTGCCGCGTTGGAGGCGCCGACGTACTCGTGCACGGCGTTGCGCGGACCGCCGTGCCAGAGCTGGACGTCGCCGCGTCGCGCCGCGGGCTTGCGCGAGCGCATCCACTCGACGTGCGGACCGCTGAGGAGGTCGCGGGCGAGCTCGATCGACCGCACGGCCGGCGAGCCTGGTTTGCCGAACCGGGTGGGCTCGGCCGATCCCGTCGCGCCGTAGTCGTGGTTGCCCATCAGCGCCACCGCGCAGCGCTCGCGCGTGCGGGTCACGACGTGCTCGAAGTCGGGACCGCGCCCGATCATGTCCCCCAGCGACCACAGCTCCTGCGCATCGCACGCCTCGGCCGCGGCGATCACCGCGTCAAGCGCTTCGGCATGCCCGTGCGCGTCGCCGAACACCGCTACGACCACGCGCCGAACCCTAACCGGGGTGAGCGCCTTCAACCGATCGGTGGATGGCGCGCGGGCCCGCCGGCCGCGACCGTTGCGGGCATGTCGCAGAGCATGCTCGCGCCCGAGTGGCGCCTCAAGGACCTGCGGGCGGCCGAGCTCTCCAACCTCCCCACGCGGCGGCGCCGGAACTGGTCGCGCGCCTGGAGCGCGGGCTCAGCGCTCGCCGTCGTGTGGTTCGCCTACCTCGCGGCGTCCGAGCGGCCGCTGTTCGCGCTCGTCGCCGCGATTCTCGCGGTCTCGACGTGGGGACACATCCGCGAGGCGCGCGAGCTCGACGCGCAGCTGCGCGCGCCGCAGGCGGCCTCGTACGCGTCATTCGACGAGCCGGGGCGGTGGGCGCAGACCGGCAACGATGCGCTGGGCGGCGGTGCCGGCGTCGTGCTGTCCGGCAGCGGCAGCCTGGCCGACACCGGCCTCGGCTTCGCGAGCCAGGCCGCCGAGCGGCTGTGGAAGCGGACGAAGCCGCGTCAGTACGCGCGCTGGCAGGCGGCCATCAGCGCGGACCTGCTGCCGGGCGAGCAGCGGCTGGTGAGCTCCCGCGCGCTGCTCGTGCCGCACGGGTGGCGACGGCTCGTCTGGGTGCTCACGCTCGGGCTCGCGGGGTTCTGGATGTTCAAGCGCGGCTTCATCACCGTGACGGATCAGCGACTGCTGTTCCACCGCCGCTCGTGGCTGCGGCGCCCGCGGCATCGCCTGCACATGTCCTCGCGGCTCGCCGACCTCGAGGTGCTCGAGTGGTACTCGGGCGCGTACACCGAGTCGCGCTACCGCGTCCTGATCGTCCGCGGCGCGGACGGCCGCCCCACGCGCTTCAACATCCACAGCGTCTGGGCCGAGGAGGCGCAGTGGGTGTTCGACGTCGTCGCGAGCATCTCGAACCGTCCGCCCGCCTTCCTCGCCGCGCGCTGGATCAGCCCGGCCCTATAGGTTCGACTCCACGATGACCCACGATCAGAAGCGAGCACGAGTCTTCGGCGTGCTCTACCTCATCACGTTCGCCACGTCCATCACGGCGGCGCTGCTCTACGCCCCCATGCTCGACCACCCCGTCGCCTTCGTCGCGGGTGCCGGGGACGACAAGCAGGTCCTGTTCGGCGCTCTGCTGGAGCTGCTGCTCATCATCGCGAACATCGGCACCGCGGTCGTGATCGTCCCGATCATGAGGAGGTTCAACGAAGAGCTCGCGATCGGCTACGTGACGGCACGCGTGTTCGAATGCACGTTCATTCTCGTCGGCATCGTCTCGGTGCTCGGGATCGTCACGCTGCGGAACCAGGTTGCCGGTCCGTCCGAGGGCACGGTCGCGTTCACGCTTGCGGCGATCAAGGACTGGACGTTCCTCCTCGGCCCGGGCTGGGTGGTCGGATGGGGGAACGGGTTGATCCTCGGCTACCTGATGTACCGCACGGGTCTGGTGCCGCGCCGCGTGGCCTGGCTCGGCCTCATCGGCGGGCCGCTGATCATCCTGTCCGGGACCGCCATCCTGCTCGGCGGCAACCAGCCGAGCGACACGCTGCACGGGCTGCAAGGCGTCCTGACCATCCCGGAGTTCCTGTGGGAGCTGTTCCTCGGCCTCTACTGCACCTTCAAGGGCTTCCGGCCCTCGGCTCCGATCCTGCAGGCCGACGCCGTGGTGAGGCCCGCGTAACTGCGCGCGTGCTCACCGGCGATCACGTCCCGTGCATCCTCGATGCGTTCGGCCTCGGCTCGTGGGGGCGGCTGTCGGGCGGGCCCGTCGCGAGCGGCCGGCTCGGGTCGATCTGGCGGCTGGACACGGAGCGCGGGAGCTGGGCGGTCAAGCAGGTCGGCGATGACCCAGTGGCCGAGCTGCTCGAGGGCGCGGCGTTCCAGGAAGCCGTGCTCGCCGCCGGCATCGCGACGCCCGCGGTGCGGCGGACGCAGACGGGCGAGGTGATCGCCGACTGCGGTGGGGTGCGGGTCAGGCTGCACGCCTGGGTCGACCTCCACGACGCGGATCCGGGCCTCGATCCGGTGGCGGTCGGGCAGCTCGTCGCCGGCCTCCACCGTGTCGGCTTCGCTGGCTCGATCGGCGTCGACCCGTGGTACACGGAGCCGGTCGGGGCGGCGCGATGGGCCGAGCTGGTCGGGTCGCTCCGCGAACGCCGCGCGCCCTTCGCCGACGAGCTCGACGCGCTGCTTCCGGAGCTGGTCGCGCTCGAGGCGTACCTCGGCGGGCCGCCGCGGGAGCTGCGCACGTGCCATCGCGACCTCTGGGCCGACAACGTCCGGCGCGCGCACGACGGCGGCCTGTGCGTCTTCGACTTCGACAACGCCGGGCTCGCCGACCCCTCGCAGGAGCTCGCCGTGGTGCTCGTCGAGTATGGCGCGGAGCCGCGGCGGGCGTCGCTCATCCGCGCCGCTTACGCGGAGGCGGGCGGCCCGGGGCGGGTCGAGGACGCGACCGACTTCGGGATGGTGATCGCGCAGCTCTCGCACATCCTCGTCGAGGGGTGCCGGCGCTGGCTCGCGGCCGATACCGAGGCCGAGCGCGCCGACAACGAGGGCTGGGTCCGCGAGTTCGTCGACCAGCCGCTGACCCGGGACGGGATCGCGGCCCTCCTGGCCGGCTGACCGCCATACGTCCAGACCCCCGGTCGAAGCGACCGGGAACCGCCGATACAGACAGTGGGGCGGGCACGGATGACGCAAGGATGCTGCGCCCGCCCCACTCCCTCCCTTTCGGCGTGAGAGCATCGGCCCATGACCACCCCTCAGCTGTCCTCGTCGGAGCTGCGCGTGCTGTTCCCCGCCGGGACGGTCGTGCACAACCCGGTGACGGGCGAGTACGCGCGGGTGGTCGAGCACACTGCCGAGCGGGCGGTGGGCGAGCTGCTGGCCGTGCCCGGCGGCGCGGTCGCGGGCCCTCGCCGTGCTGGGGCGCACCAACGCCAAGGGGATGCCGAAGCTCGCGGATGCCGCGCTGCTCGCGGAGGCGTTCGCCGACGAGATCGTCTTCGAGCGCCCGCCACGCGTGGTTCAGCGGGCGCTGGCGGTCACGGTCGCGCCGATCGCTCGCCGGCGGGGCCGGTCGGTGACGGGCGAGACGATGCGAGCGACGATCGTCCCGGCCGCGCAATGGCCGGGACGCTTCTGAACGTGGACGGTTCTAGGGGCGCCAGATCATCGGGACCTCCTCTCGCGTCGCTCATGAGCGTTGGGCATGGAGGGATGACCCTGCCGGGCACTCGGTTTGTTACGGAGGAGGCATCGCCATTACTGTTGAGGTCTTCGTGAAACCGATCACGAACATCGACGACCCGCGGTACGTGAAGGCGATGAGCCATCCGCTGCGCGTCCGCATCCTCGCGCTGCTCGACGAGCGGTCGGCGAGCCCCGTGGAGCTTTCCGGCTGGCTCGGCTCGACGCTGGGGACGACCGCGTACCACGTGCGCACGCTCGAGCGCCTGGGCCTGATCGAGCTCGTGGCCGAGAGCCGCGTCCGCGGCGCCGTCGAGCACCACTACCGCGCGCGGGAGCGCCCGAGCGTGTCCGACGAGGCGTGGGCCGCCGCTCCGGCGATCGCCAAGCAGGCCGCCGTCTCAGCCTCGCTGGAGACGATCGACGCCTACGCGAAGGCGGCCAGCGAGGCCGGAGGGTTCGACGACGGCGACGCCCACCTCACCCGCGCCGCGCTCCACCTCGACGCCCGCGGCTTCGAGGATGTCTCCCAGGCGTGCCTGCGGATCCTCGCCCAGCTCGACAAGATCGAGGAGGCCGCGACGGAGCGCATCGCCCTCCATCCCCACACCGGAGAGACCAAGGACGTTGCGCTCGTGATGATGCTGTTCGAGGCCGCGCGCCGCGGCCGCAGCCCCGAGGCGGCCGAGTAAGCGCGCTCTCGTGGCGCAGCAGGTTCGCTTCTGCACCGCTGGAGATGGCGTCGGGCTCGCGTACGCGGTTCACGGGAGCGGGCCGCCGATCGTTCGGCCCGCGACCTGGCTGACGCATCTGGACTTCGACTGGGAGAGCCCGGTGTGGCGGCACTGGCTCGCCGAGCTGAGCGATGGGCACACGCTGGTCCGCTATGACGAGCGCGGCTGCGGGCTCTCCGACCACGAGCTCGGCGAGCTGTCCGTGGAGACGTGGGTCTCCGACCTCGAAACGGTCGTCGACGCCGCGGGCGTCGAGCGGTTCACGCTCCTCGGGGTCTCGCAGGGCGCGGCGATCGCGCTCGTGTACGCGGCCCGGCATCCCGAGCGGGTCAGCCGGCTCGTGCTCTGCGGCGGCTACGCGCGGGGCCGGAACTTGCGCGGCGGCGAGGCGCGCGCGCATGCCGAGGCGATGGCGTCGGCGATCCGCGCCGGCTGGACGGACGCGAACCCGGCCTTCCGCCGGATGTTCAGCATGCTCTTCCTCCCGGAGGGGACGCCGGAGCAGATGGCGTGGTACGACGAGCAGCAGCGTCGCTCGACCTCGGGCGAGATCGCGGTGCGGCTGTACGAGGCGCGCAACGAGATCGACGTGCTCGACGTCGCGTCGCGCGTGACCGCGCCGACGCTGATCGCGCACGCGCGCGGGGACCGCGTCGTCCCGGTCGAGGAGGGCCGGCTGCTCGCCGCGCGCATCCCCGGCGCCCGCTTCGTGCTGCTCGAGTCGGCGAACCACATCCTGCTCGCCGACGAGCCGGCCTGGCACGCGTTCGTGAACGAGCTGCGCGCGTTCCTCGGGTCCGAGCCGGCCGCGCCAGAGCGGGTCGACCTGAGCCCGCGCGAGCTCGAGGTCATGGAGCTCGTGGCCGCGGGCCTCACCAACGAGGCGATCGCCGAGCGGCTGACGCTCAGCGTGCGCACGGTCGAGCGCCACCTCTCCAACGTGTACGCGAAGCTGCGCGTCTCCGGCAAGGCGGGGCGCGCCGCCGCCGCAGTGCGCTTCTCCGAGACGCTACGTGCAGCCCGCCACGCGACCCCCGGCGGGATGCGTGATGGCACCGATGCCGCGGCGGGCCCACGCCCGTAGCGTCGCGGCAAGCAGCAGCAACGCCGCACAGGAGGTCGGAAGATGGAGCGCACGGTGATCATCGACGGCGCGCAGGTGGACGAGCCGATCGCGACGCACGATGTGCGGGGCGGCGGCGGGCTCCGGCTGCACGTACGGGAGTGGGGCGGGCGCGAGGGCCGGCCGATCGTGTTCGTGCACGGCTGGTCGCAGTCCCAGCTGTGCTGGTCGCGGCAGATCGCAGGCCTGCTCGCCGACGAGTTCCGGCTCGTCACCCTCGACCTGCGCGGCCATGGCATGTCGGAGAAGCCGCTCGACGCCGGCGCGTACGTCGACGCTCGGCTGTGGGCCGAGGACCTCCACGCGGTCATCGACCGGCTGGAGCTCGACCGGCCGGTGCTCGTCGCGTGGTCCTACGGCGGCTACGTGGTGACCGACTACCTCGCGGCCTACGGCGATTCGGCGATCGCCGCCGTCGACCTCGTGGGCGGTGCGGTGCTGCGCACATCGACTTTCGAGCACATCGGGCCGGGCCTGCTCGAGAACGCCGGCGACGCGTGCGGCTCCGACCTGCCCAGGAACATCGCCGCGATGCTCCGCTTCCTGCGCGCCTGCACGGTCCGGCCGCTGAGCGACCACGACTGGAGCACGGCGCTGTGCTGGAACATGGTCGTGCCGAGCGAGGTCAGGGGCGCGCTGTTCGCGCGCGAGATCGACGCCAGCGAGGTCCTCTCTCGGCTGTCCGTCCCGGTGCTGCTCACCCACGGGCTCGCCGACGCGATCGTGCTGCCCTCGATGGGTGAGCACGTGCTGGCGGTGTGCCCGACGGCGCGTGCGTCCTGGTACGAGAACACCGGCCACATGCCGTTCATGGAGGACTCGGGCCGTTTCGACCTCGAGCTTGCCGAGCTCGTTCGTCAGGTCGCGTAGATCCGCAGCCAGTCCAGCGCCAGCGGCACCGCGGCCAGGATCGAGATGTGCCCGTCACGCGGTCGCAGCCACAGCTCGGCGCGCGGGCAGCCATCGAGCAGCAGCCGCGCGTGCGCGGCGGGGATGACCCTGTCCTCGCCGCCCTGCACGACCAGAACGGGCGCCTCGACCTGCTCGAGCTCGAAGCCCCACGGCCTGACGGAGGCGACGTCGTCGTCGACGAGCCCATCGGGCCAGGTGGTGCCGGCGTGGCCCGCGTCCTCGCCGAGCGACTTCCAGGCGCCCGCGAGGGTGTCGTGGTCCGCGGCGGTGAAGCTGCGCTCGTCGAACTCGGCCGTCTCGGCGTAGCGGGCGCGGGCCTCGCGCCCCTCCAGCGCCGCCTTCGGGCCGCCGGGATCGATCATGCCGTCGAACCAGTCGGGATCGCCCGTGTACGGCGCGAGCCCGGCGAGGCACACCACCCCGGTGACCCGCTCGGGCATCAGCGCGGCGCAGGCGAGCGCGGGCGGCCCGCCACCCGACGCGCCCATCACCGCGAAGCGCTCGAGCCCGAGCGCGTCGGCGATCTGCGCCACGTCGCCCGCCGCGGAGGCGACGTCGCGGCCCGGCTGCGGGGTCGAGCCGCCGTAGCTCGGGCGGCCGTAGGTGACGAGCCGGATGCCGCGCCGGGCGGTGGCTTCGACCAACGGCGTCAAGGGGGCGCCGCTCTGCGGAGAGCCGTGGTGCCACACGAGCGCGGGCGCCTGCGCACCGCCGGTGTCGTAGGCGCACAGCGTGCGCCCGTCGACCAGGCGGAGCTCCCGCCGCACCACCATCAGAACGGCTTGGTCGTCATCAGGAAGATCACGAAGACGATCAGCACCAGCGTGATCAGCGTCCATTTGCGCACGATCGCGAGCGCGGACGCGTAGCCGGGCTCGTCGCCGCCGGCGGCGGTCGCCTCGAGCTGCTCCTCCCCCTTCCGCAGCAGGGTCGCGCCGAGGCCGGCGATCACGAACAGGAGCAGCAGCGAGATGCCGACCCACGCCTGGTCCCATAGCTTCGCCTTGGTCGCCAGGTAGATGCCGGCGAGCAGGATCACGCCGATCGCCGGCCCGGTCACGCGCTGGCTGAACGCGATCTGCGCGCGGTGCAAGGCGGCGCGCTCGGCGAGCGGCGCGCGAGCATTGACGGCCAGGAAGATCGGATACGCGAACAGCGCACCGAACGCGACCACCACGGCGGTGACGTGGATCCAGATGACGAGGTCGTAGAACGTGACCGCGAGCGCCATCAGTTGAACATCGCGCCGAGGGTCTTGCCGGTCAGCGCGACCGCCTCGAGGTCGTAGGCGTCGGGCATGACGATCGTCATCCCCTCGACGCCGGCGTCGCGGTACGCCTGCGCGCGCTCGACGACCGTGTCGGGGTCGCCGATCCACGCCGCCTCGATCCGCTCGCGCGGCATGCCGGCCTCCAGCGCCGCCGCCTTCTTGCGCTCGGCGTCCTCCTGCGTCTCGGTGACCACCACCGTCGCCATCGTGGTGCGCGTGATCTCGGACGGGTCGCGCCCGACGTCCTCGCAATGGCGGTCGAGCACGCCCATCAGATACCGGAACCGCTCGGGGTCGCCGAACACGTTGCAGCCGTCGCCGTACTGGGCGACCATCCGCAGCGTCTTGCGCTCGCCGCTGCCGCCGATGAGGATCGGGATGTCCCCGCGCACCGGCTTCGGGTTGTTGTAGGCGCCGTCGACCCGGTGGTGCGTGCCCTCCACCGTCGCGCGCTCCTCGGTGAACATCGCGCGCGCGATCCGCAGCGTGTCCTCGAGGTGCTCGAAGCGCTCCTTGAGCGGCGGGAAGCGGAAGCCGTAGGCGTCGTGCTCCGCCTCGAACCAGGCGGCGCCGATCCCGAACCACGCGCGGCCGCTGGAGATGACGTCGAGCGTCGTGCACATCTTGGCCAGCAGCGCCGGGTTGCGGTAGGTCACTCCGCCGACGAGCAGGCCGAGGTCGGCCTTGCTCGTCCGCGCCGCGATCCCGGCCAGCGCCATGTTGCCCTCGAGCATGTTGAGCTCCGGTGGGCCCACTGGCGGGATCTGGTGCAGGTGATCCATGACCGAGACGGAGCCGAAGCCGCTGTCCTCGGCGGTCTTGGCCATCTCCGCCAGGTGCTCGAAGAGGCGCTCGGGCGGCACGTCCGGGAAGTTGAAGGCCGTGACGTGGAGGTCGAGCGTGATCGGTACGCGCATCGGCGGCACGCTACTCCTTGGCGGCGTAGGCTCACGCGCATGCGAATCCGTGGACTGCTGATCGTGCTGTTCGTGCTTGCCCTCGCCGCTCCCGCCCACGCAGCCGGCGGCGCCTCGCCCGGCGCGGCCGGGATCGGGGACCGCCTGTTCCCGGGCCTCGGCAACGGCGGCTACGACGTCCTCCACTACGACCTCGATCTGCGCTACGCGACGAGCGCCCCGTCGCAGCCGATCGACGGGACGGTCACGATCTTCGCGCGCGCGTCGCAGTCGCTCTCGCGCTTCAACCTCGACTTCGCGGGCAAGAGCCTCGGCGGCGTGACCGTCGACGGCGCCCGCGCGGGCTGGCGCCGCGACGGCCAGGAGCTGGTCATCACGCCGCGCCGCCCGCTGCGCAAGAACGGGCTGTTCGTGGTCCGCGTCAGCCACTTCGTCGCGGTCCCCACCGAGCCGGGCGACGACACGGCGTCGACCGCGTTCTTCATCCACGCCGACGGCTCGGCCACCGCCGGCCAGCCGGACGGCGAGCACTACGTCTTCCCCTCCAACGACCACCCGCGCGACAAGGCGACGTTCACGTTCCGCTTCGACGTGCCGGCCGGGACGACCGCGGTCGCCAACGGCCTGCCGCTCGGGCACTGGACGCGCAAGGGGCGCACGACGTGGCTGTACGCGGAGCGCCACCCGATGGCGACCGAGCTGACCCAGCTGGCGGTCGGCAACCTGAACTTCTCCTCACCGGGCCGGCGCCCCGGCATCCTGCTGCGCGACGTCGTCCCGCCCTCGCTCGAGGCCGAGATCCTGCCGCGCCTCGCGATCGGCCCGTCGCAGATCGACTGGATGGAGCAGCGCGTGGGGCGCTACCCGCTCGACGCGATGGGCTCGCTCGTGATCCGCGCCGACCTCGGCTTCGCGCTCGAGACGCAGGGGATCTCGCTGCTCGACACCTACTGGTTCGAGGACCAGCCGGTCGGCTACGGCGACGCGACGCTGCTGCACGAGCTGTCGCACATGTGGTTCGGCGACAGCGTCGCGCCCTACACCTGGAGCGACATCTGGCTCAACGAGGGCCACGCCAGCTGGTACGAGTTCGTGTATTCCGAGGAGAAGGGCTTCCTCGCCGACGACACCGTCGACTATCCGGATCCGGAGGGCTACGACACGGTCGAGGAGCTGATGCACGCCGTCTACCGGCACAGCGACCAGTGGCGCCACGACTCGGGCCCGGTCGCGGCCCCGATCGACTCCGACCACCTCTTCGACCTGCAGGTCTACCACGGCGGCGCGCTCGTCCTGTACGCGCTCCGGCAGGTGGTGGGCGCGCGCACGTTCGAGCGCATCGAGCGCGAGTGGGTGGCGCGCTACCGCGACCGCGTGGCGACGACGGACGACTTCATCGCGCTCGCCTCGCAGGTCTCGCACCGCGACCTGCGCGGCTTCCTGCGCGCGTGGGTCTACGGCACCAAGACCCCGCCGATGCCCGGCCATCCGGACTGGAAGGCGGACCCGGTGACGACCACGCCGCCGACTGCGCGGACGCTCGCGCCGGCCCGTCGCCCGCGCCGTTAGGGGACTCGCGGCGCGTAGCGGTGGTGGAGCATCAGCGCGTTGCCGTCCGGGTCGGAGAAGAACGCCATATGGCACACGCCGGTGTCGAAGATGTCGCCGTGGAACGCGACGCCGCGCTCCTCGAGCGTGGCACGGGCAGCCGCGACGTCGTCGACGTGGAGTGCGAGGAAGTTCGGGTTGGGCGTGAACGCGCCGACGCCCATGCGCTCGGGGTTGAGCACGTTGAACGTGACCGTGCCGTTCTCGAACTCGGCGAAGTTGCGCTCGGGCATGTAGACCGAGCGCTCGAGGCCCAGCGTGTCGCCGTAGAACGCGACGGCGCGCTCGAGGTCCTGGGTGGGGATCGACACGAAGTCGACGCCGGTGACGAGGGTGCTCATCGCCCGACTGTAATCGAGCCTCACACCGCCGGCACGCGCGCCGTTGGAGGGCCATGAGCACCTTCATCCTCCACGCGCTCCCCGCCGGCGAGGTCGATACCGCTGCGCCCATCGCGGTGCACAAGACGGCCGAAGACCGCGAGCCCTGCCGGCGCTGCCTGCGCGACGCCGCGCCCGGCGATCTGCTGGCGCTCGCCGGCTACGACCCGTTCCTCGTCCGCAGCCCGTATGCGGGCGACGGCCCGGTCTTCGTCCACGCCGACGGCTGCGAGCCGTTCGCCTCCGAGGCCGGCGTCGTCTCAGAGCAGGTCTCGCGCCGCATCCTGTCGGTGCGCGCCTACGACGCCGACGCGATGCTGACCGACGCGACCGTGCTCGAGGGCGAGCAGTTCCGCGAGCGCGTCGAGGCGCTGCTCGCCGACCCCGAGGTCGAGTTCCTGCACGTGCACTTCGCCGGGCCGGGCTGTTTCGCGTTCCGGGTCGACCGGGCCTAGACGGTCAGGTCGACCAGCGTCACGACGCCCTGCTCGAGCGCGGTCGAGGCGAGCCGCGCGCGCTTCTGCTGCGGCGGCACGTCGTCGAGGTCGAACGCGTGGAAGAGCGCGTGCAGGTGCGACTTGACGGTCTCGGCGCTGAGGAAGAGCTCCTCGGCGATGTCCGCGTTCGACGGCAGCGCCGCGAACCCGGCGTCGGCGAACGGCCGGCACAGCGAGACGAGCACGCGGCGCTGGGCGGTCGAGATCACGATCGGCGAGCGCATCGCCGGCACCGTGTCGGCGGACGCGGGCTGCGCCTGCTCGCGCACGGCGCGGAACGCGATCAGCGTGTCCCCCACCCGCACCAGGTCGCCGTCGCGCAGCCGCTGGCGGCCGTGCACGCGCTGGCCGTTGACGAACGAGCCGTTGCGCGAGGAGCCGTCGTCGACCAGCGTCCACTCCTCGCCGATGCGGTCGAGCACGGCGTGGACGCGGGAGACCGACGGGTCCTCCGGCAGCGCGACGTCGCACGCGTCCTGCCGGCCGATCGTCGCGCGCTCCAGCTCCGGGGCGAGCTCGAGGATCCGCTGCTCGTCCTCGTGCGGGCGGTAGAGCAGGTACGGCGTCCCGCGACGGTCCGCCTCGAGCCGGGCCTTCAGCTCGGAGGGGGAGGACGAGTGCAACGCGAGCGGTAGGTCGGTCAATGCGTTGCAAGCGTCGCGGGACGCTCGGCGGATGTCAACCGGTGCAGGGCTTCTCAGGCGGCGGGGCGCAGCGCCACGACGTTGTCCGCGTGGACCGGCTTCGGGTCCGTGTAGGTCTCGATCTGCGCGATCGCGCTCGTCATGACCCGCTCGATCCGCTCCTGGTTGTCGAGCGCCACGGCATGCTGGGTCTCGACGCTGGCCTCCTTGGCGTTGAGGGCGGCGAACGCGTCGCTCTCGAGCAGGCTGATCTGGCGGTGCGCGGCGGTCACGATCAGCTGGATCTGCACGACGTTCGCGGCGTCGTGCGCGACGTTGGCGGGCACGCGGCTGGCCGCCGTCCACATCGCGCCGCCGAGCGAGGTGACGCCCATGCCCAGCGTCCAGATGTCGACGCCCCGCCACAGCGCGCTGATCGCCGCGACGCTGAACAGGCCGAGGCTGATGACGAAGAGCGTGCGGCCGAGCCAGAGCAGGAGGTTGTGCGAGCGGCGGATGGTGGCGATCTGCTCCTCGAAGGCCACGACCAGCCCGCGCGCCGACACCGCGACCTCGCCCTCGCGCCGCAGGCGGTTGATCGAGTCGAGCGTGCGGACCGACTCGTCGAGGCTGCGGGAGTGGATCACGGCGGCGGCGATCGCGCCGAGGAGCGCGAACCCGCCGAGGAACACCACGGGCGCGCCGAGCGCGATGAGCCGGCTCGCGAGCTCGTCGCCGGGGATGCGCGGCTTGAGGAGGATGTCGACGATCGCGCTTGATCGCACCACGACGTAGACGACCGCGAGCGCAGCAGTGGTGAGCGAGAAGACCATCAGCAGCGTGCGGGCGACGAGGTTGAGCCGCGAGTTCGCCCCCAGGGTGCGCAGGGACAGCGCGGCGACGTCGGTGGAGAACAGCGACTGCTTGGCGGCCATCTGGACTTCTCCTTCACTGGACGGGACTGGTTGAGATGTCCCGACTATCCACCGGTTGTCGTGCGGGTGACATGCCCCGAGGGGGTGAACGTGCTCCCCCGGGGGTACGCGTGCCGGATGCGTAAATTCATGCTCATCCTCATCTCCGCGATCGCCCTGGCGATCGCGCCCACCGCGGCCTCGGCCCAGACCACCGGCCAGACGGTTCCGGTGCCCGGCCCCATCCTCACGAAGCTCGGGCACACCCCGATGGTCGAGCTGTGGGACGGCGGCGGCGGTCTTCCCTACCTCGGCTCGAGCACGTCCTACAACGCCGGCGACTGGGAGAACGTGCTGCGCGCGTACGCCACCGACGATCCGAAGGTCGCCGGCCCGAGCGTCTACGAGCAGCAGATCGCGAAGGTCGACGCGGTTGCGGCGAAGTGGCTCTCGCACTCCGGCGGCCGCTACAAGCTCGCGCGTCGCGGGGCCCACAAGCGCGGCGTGAAGCTCGCGCGGGTCTCGCACAAGCGGCACGGCCACAAGCAGGGCAAGGGCAAGCGCGCGATCGTGTTCGACGTCGACGAGACCGCGCTGTCGAACTACAGCGCGATCGACAAGGACAACTTCACCTACGGCGACAACTCGAAGGCCGAGGCGACGGACGAGATCGGCACGGCGATCCCGCCGACGCTCGCGCTGTACAAGCTGGCCCAGAAGAAGGGCATCGCGACGTTCTTCATCACGGGCCGCGGCGAGGCCGTGCGCGACCACACGGCGCACAACCTCCAGCGCGAGGGCTTCACGAACTACAACGGGCTCGTGCTCAAGCCGACCGGCTTCACCGGTACGACGACCGACTACAAGTCGGGCGCGCGCAAGGCGATCGAGGACGACGGCTACCGGATCGTGGCGAGCGTCGGCGATCAGTACTCGGACCTCTCGGGCGGGCACGAGGCGGCCGCGTTCAAGCTGCCGAACCCGTTCTACTTCCTGCCGTAAGCGGTGCCAGGGCGACGAGCACTGATCGTCGCTGACGACCTGACGGGCGCGGCGGACTGCGCCGCGCAAGCGTTGCGCCACGGCCTCAGTGCGGCCGTGGCGCTGCGCCCCCATGCGGGCGTGGACGCGGACGTGCTCGCGCTCGACCTCGACACACGGCGAGGTGGAGCGCGGGCGGCGTACGCGGCCACACGCGACGCCGCAAGCAGGGGAGCGCCGCTGCTCTACGTGAAGCTCGACTCGCTGCTGCGCGGGCACGTCGGCGCCGCGCTCGACGGCGCGCTCGACGGCGCGGGCTCCGACACCGCGGTGGTGGCGCCCGCGTTCCCGGGTCAGGGCCGGACGACCGTCGGCGGGCGGCAGTTGGTCGGCGGCGACGTGGTCGCGGACCTGCTCGAGACGCTGCGGGCGCAGACCGAGCGCGAGGTGATCCACGTGCGCGACGGCGCGCTCGACAAGCCCGGCGTGCTCGTGTGCGACGCCGAGGACGACGACGACCTCGCGCGGATCGCAGCGGGCGGTCCGGCGGGCGCGGTGTGGGCGGGCTCGGCGGGCCTCGCGGGCGCGCTGTTCGGGCGGCTGGAGCCAGGTGGCGGCGCGCCGCCGGCCGCGGCGCCGGGCGGCCCGGCGCTCGTCGTCGTCGGCACGCAGGCCGCCGCCGCGCAGCTCGAGGTGCTGCTCGGGCGGGGCGGGCGGGCTGGTGTCATCGGCATCCCGGCCGGGCCGGGCGCGGGCGAGGCGGCGCGCGCGGCGCTGGCCCGCGGCGAGGACGCGGTTCTCTACGGGGAGGCGGCGGCGGGCGCCGACCTCGCGCGCGCGGTCGAGCACGCGGGCGGGCTCGTCCTCACCGGAGGCGAGACCGCGCGCGCCGTGTGCGACCGTGTCGGCGTGACCGCGATCGAGCTCATCCGGGAGGTCGAGCCGGGCGTGCCGCTGGGCCGGGCGGGCGACCTCGGCATCGTCACCAAGGCCGGCGCGTTCGGCGACCCGGGCACGCTCAGCCGCGCGGTCGACGCCATCCGGGGCGAGGCATGAGCCGCATCGCCGTGACGATGGGCGACGCCGCCGGGATCGGCCCCGAGATCATCGTCGGCGCCCATCCGCACCCGGGCATGGTGGTGGTCGGCGACGCCGAGCGCCTCCGCCGCGCCGCCTCGATCCTCGGCGCCGACGTGGAGGTCGTCGCGGTCGAGCGGCCGGACGACCCCGTGCCCGACGGCGCGCTCGCCTGCATCGATCTCGACCTGATCGATCCGGAGCTCCCGTTCGGAGAGCTCTCGGCGCAGGCGGGCGAGGGCGCCTACCAGGCGATCAAGCGCGCGGTCGAGCTGGCGAGCGCGGGCGAGGTCGACGCCATCTGCACCGCACCGCTCAACAAGGAGGCGCTGCACCTCGCCGGCCACAAGTACCCCGGTCACACCGAGCTGCTCGCCGAGCTCACCGGCGTCTCGGACTACGCGATGATGCTGACCACGCCGAAGCTGCGCGTGATCCACGTCACGACCCACATCGGGCTGATCGATGCGGTCGAGGCGATCGAGCCCGCGCGCGTCGAGCGCGTGATCCGGCTCGGCGACGAGGCGCTCCGCAACGGTGGCATCGAGGCGCCGCGGATCGCGATCTGCGGCATCAACCCGCACGCGGGCGAGAACGGCCTCTTCGGGCGCGGCGAGGAGGCGGAGAAGATCGAGCCGGCCGTCGCCGCCGCGGTCGCGGACGGCACCGACGCCCGGGGCCCGCTGCCGGCCGACACGGCGTTCTTCCGCGCCGTCCGCGGCGACTTCGACCTCGTCGTCGCGATGTACCACGACCAGGGCCACGGCCCGATCAAGGTGCTCGGGCTCGACGAGGGCGTCAACGTCACCGTCGGCCTGCCGGTGATCCGCACCAGCGTCGACCACGGCACGGCGTTCGACATCGCGGGCACCGGCGTCGCCGATCCGAGCAGCCTGCGCGCGGCGCTGCGCGAGGCCGAGCGGCTGTCGGGCTAGTGGGTCTTCTCGTGACGTTGCGCTCGAAAGACCGGGCGCTGGCGCCGCCAGGGGAGGACGCAGATCCGAAGGAAGACCCCTGGTATTTCGAGGGTCGAGGACGATGCCTGGCGGTGATCAGCGACCGCCGATTTCGGGTGGAACGTTGCGGGAAGGCCCACTAATGGAGAACGCGTGGATCGCCGAGCGCCTGGAGGCGTTCGCCGCCCTGCTCGAGCTCGCCGAGGCCAACCCGTACCAGCCGCGCGCCTACCGCCGGGCCGCCGACACGATCCGTGCGGCGCCCGTGCCCGTGGACGAGCTCGTGCGCCGTGGCCGGGTCCGCGACCTGCGCGGGATCGGGCGCGGGATCGAGGGGCGCCTGCGCGAGCTGGTCGAGACGGGAGACATCGCCGAGCTCGCGGAGCTGGAGCGGGAGCTCGCGCCGGGGCTGGTCGGGCTCGGGCGCTATCTGGGGCTCACGGCCAGGCGGTCGGTCGACATCGCCCGCGCGCTCGGCGTGCAGACGCCCGACGAGTTCCGCGCCGCAGCGGCGGCCGGGCGGCTGCGAGACATTCCGGGGGTCGGGCCGAAGCTCGAGGCGCAGCTGCTCGAGGCGCTCGCGCGCGAGGCCGAGCCGCGGCCGCCCCGCGGGCTGCTGCTGAACCAGGCGCGCGAGCTCGTGGGCGGGATCGCCGAGCTGCTCGGCGGCGAGGCCGCGGGCGACGTGCGCCGGTGGCGCGACTCGTGCGAGCGGCTCGCGGTCGTGTGCGCGGCCGCGGATCCGCCGGCCGTGATCGCGCGGTTCGCCTCGCTGCCGCAGATCGTCGCGATGATCGAGCAGGAGGAGCGGCGCGCGGTCGGGCTGACCGTCGAGGGCATCCCGGTCGAGCTCGTGGTCACGGCGCCCGATTCCTATGGAACCGCGCTGCTGCGCGCGACCGGCGCGCCCGCCTTCGTCGCGGCGCTCGAGCCGCTGCCCGACGCGCCCGACGAGGCGGGCGTGTTCGCCGCGCTCGGCCTCCCGTGGTGGCCGCCGGAGCTCCGTGAGGAGCCGCCGTCCGGCGAGCCGCCCGCGCTCGTCGAGGAGCGCGAGATCCGCGGCGACCTCCACTGCCACACGACCTGGTCGGACGGCCGCGCCAGCGTGCTCGAGATGGGCAGCGCGGCGCGCCACCGCGGCTACGACTACGTCGCGATCTGCGACCACACGCCGGCCGTCGGCGCGGTCCACGGCCTCACGCCCGACGAGGTGCGCCGCCAGGCCGAGGAGATCGCCGCCGCCAACGAGCAGCTCGCCCCGTTCCGGGTCCTGCGCGGGATCGAGTGCGACATCCTCCCCGACGGCCGGCTCGACCTCCCCGACGAGGTGCTGGCCGAGCTCGACTGGGTGCAGGCGAGCGTCCACGGCGGCCAGCGCATGCCGCGGGACGAGATGACGCAGCGGGTGGAGCGCGCGATCCGCAACCCGCACGTGAGCTGCCTCAGCCATCCCACGGGCCGGATGATCGGCCGCCGCCCGGAGAACGCGCTCGACCTCGAGCACATCTACGGCGTCGCGCTCGAGGAGGGCGTGGCGCTCGAGGTCAACGGGCTCGCGCCGCGGCTCGACCTGAGCGGCGACCACGTGCGGCGCGCGCTGCGCGCGGGCGTGCGGATCGTCTGCTCCACCGACGCGCACTCGACGCTCGGACTGGAGAACATGACGCTCTCGGTCCAGACCGCGCGGCGCGGCTGGGCGACGAGCGCGGACGTCGTCAACACCCGCCCGCTGGAGGCGATCCTGGCCTGGCGCCGGGGATAGGGTCGGCGCTTGAGGCTCGAGCCGCTCTAAGCGAGGTATCGTCGCGGCATGGCCGTCGACGAGGACGAGGAGATCGACGAACCGGAGTTCGTCGCCCTCATCCAGGCCGCGGTCAGCCAGAACCAATCCCGCTAGCCCTGCCGGCTCCGCGGCTCCACCGTGGTACGGTTAACCATATGGTGAACGATCCGTTCAAGGCGCTCGCGCACCCGATCCGACGCGGGATCGTCGAGCGCCTGGCCACCGGCCCGGCGAGCGTCGGCGACGCCACGGCGGGCTTCGGCGTCTCGAAGCCCGCGATCTCGAAGCACCTCAAGGTGCTGGAGGAGACCGGCGTCCTGCGCCGCGAGGTCATCGGCCGCTCGCACCAGCTCTCGCTCGAGCCCGACGTGCTCAGCGAGGCGGCCGACTGGATGGATCGCCAGCGCGCCCTGTGGGGGCGCCTGTTCGACGTCGTCGACGACTATCTGAAGGAGGAGCACCCACGATGAGCGCACCAGCGATCGTCACGCCCCAGGAGTGGGCCGCCGCACGCGACGCCCTGCTCGTGAAGGAGAAGGAGCTGACCCGCGCCCGCGACGCCCTGGCCGCCGAGCGGCGCCGGATGCCGCGGCACGAGGTCGAGAAGGAGTACCGCTTCGAGGGGCCCGACGGGCCCGCCAGCCTCCGCGACCTGTTCGCCGGCCGCAGCCAGCTGATCGTCTACCGCTTCTTCTTCGAGCCCGGCGTCGCCAAGTGGCCCGAGAGCGGCTGCCCCGGCTGCTCGTTCATGGCCGACCAGATGGGCCACGTCGCGCACCTCAACGCCCGCGACACGACGCTCGTGCTCGCCTCGCGCGCGCCGCAGGAAGACATCGAGCGCTACCGGACCCGGATGGGCTGGCAGGTCCCCTGGTACACGATCACCGACGACTTCGACGCCGACCACGGCGTCGGCGAGTGGCACGGCACCAACGCCTTCCTGCGCGACGGCGACCGCATCTTCCGCACCTACTTCGTCGACTCACGCGGCGACGAGGGCATGGGCACGACCTGGAGCTACCTCGACATCACGGCGTACGGCCGCCAGGAGGAGTGGGAGGACTCGCCCGAGGGCACCCCGCAGACCCCGCCCTACCAGTGGTGGCACCTCCACGACGAGTACCCGGGCGCGGCGTGACCTTCGCGCACATCGGAGGAGTTCCCGTCGAGGAGCTCCTCCCCACGGTCACGGTGGGCGCCGGCATGGGCGTGCTGGTCGCGCGCAACTGGATCAACCAGCACCTCCGACGCCGCCCGTGACGACCGGCCACACGCTCCGCATCGAGCGGACCTTCCAGGCGCCCGCCCAGGCCGTCTTCGACGCGTGGACCAGCGAGGAGGTCATGCGGCGCTGGTGGCACGCGGAGCACGACTGGGAGACCTCGGAGGCCACGGTCGACCTGCGCGTCGGCGGGGAGGTGCGCGTCGTGATGCGCGACCCCGCCAACGACGCCGAGTACGGCGGCGGCGGCCGCTACACCGAGATCGACCCGCCGCGCCGGCTGGCGTTCACGTGGCTGTGGGACGACAACACGACGCGGATGCTGATCGAGATCGACTTCGAGGAGAGCGACGGCGCCACCACGGTCCGCTTCACCCACAGCGGGCTGTGGGACGAGGAGGCGGTGCGCTCCCACGACGGCGGCTGGAGCCGCGCGTTCGACAACCTCGACAAATGGGTCACGACACCCATGAGGCGCGAGGGGTGCGATTGACGATCTAGAGGGTGCACCAGGCGCACCGGTCCAGACCCTTTAGGAGAGTCATGTTCAGCAGCCTGCACACCCGCGCCCAGGACGAGAAGGGATTCACCCTCATCGAGCTCCTGGTGGTCATTCTGATCATCGGCATCCTCGCCGCGATCGCCCTCCCCGCCTTCCTCGGTCAGCGCGCCCGCGCGCAGGACACCGAGGCGAAGACCAGCGTCCGCCAGGGCCAGACCGCCTTCTATACCGACAACCAGACCAACGTCGCGACGAAGGCTCAGCTCGTCGACATCGAGCAGTCGCTCGCCGCCGCGCCCGGCAACTCGTTCACCGTCACCAGCCCGACCGCGACCTCTTACACGCTGAGCGTGCAGTCCAAGACGGGCAACACGTTCTCGATCGCCAAGGCCACCGACGGCACCGTCACCCGCTCCTGCAGCCGCACCGGCGGCACCACCAAGGGCGGCTGCCCCTCCAGCAACAGCTGGTAGGCAGCGCGCGGGGTGCCTACTCCTTGGAGTACGGCACCCCGTCCGCCGCCGGCGGAATCGAGCGGCCCACCAGCCCCGCCACCGCGATCAGCGTGACCACGTAGGGCAGCGCCTGCAGCAGCGTCGCCGAGCTCTCGGAGAACGTCGGCAGGCGCTGCGCCAGCGCCTGGGTGAAGCCGAACACCAGCGCCGCCACGAGCGCCGGCCCCGGCCGCCACTTGCCCACGATCACGACCGCCAGCGCGATGAACCCGCGCCCCGCGGTCATGTTCTGCGAGAACGAGTGGACGAAGCCGAGCGACAGGAACGCGCCGCCCATTGCCGCCAGCGCGCCTGACGCGATGACCGACAGGTAGCGCACCTTGTAGACCGAGATGCCCACCGTCGCCGCCGCGCGCGGGTTCTCGCCCACCGACCGCAGCCGCAGCCCGGTCGGCGTGCGGAACACGAACAGCCACACCAGCAGCACCAGCAGGAGGGCGATCCAGATGAGCAGGTTGAGGTTGTCCAGCGCAGGCCCGAAGAACGGGATCGAGGTGATCGGGAGCGAGACGTCGGGGACCTGCGGGAGGTTGTCCGGCGTGCCCTTCTCGCCGTAGTGGTAGAGGAAGATGTAGCCGGTCAGCCCGAGCGCGAGGAAGTTGACCGCGAAGCCCGAGACGATCTGGTCGGCGCGCAGCGAGATCGAGAAGACCGCGTGCACGAGCGCGAGCATGGCGCCTGCCGCCATCCCGATGAGCAGACCACCGACCCAGCCGTTGACGAGGTCCGCGCCATAGATCGCGAAGAAGGCGCCGCAGAGCATCATCCCCTCGAGCCCGATGTTCACGACGCCGGAGCGCTCGGAGACGATCCCGCCCAGCGCGCCGAACACCAGCGGCGTCGCGAACCGCAGCATCGCCGCGGCCAGCGCCGACCACACGACCACGGCGTCGAGGTTCCCCTCGCCCGACTTCGTGGCCGCCACCGCCCCGACCGCTCCGATCACGCCCGCGACGACCGCGCCCCAGCCGAGTCGCCGCTCGCCCTCGCGCACGGCCCACAGCCCGAGGCCGACCGCCGCCGCCGCGATCACGATCGACGGTGCCGGCGTGCGGACCAGCAGCGGGGGAAGCGTCAGCCACCAGGCGAAGACGCCGAGCGCCACGCCGCTCCAGCCGGCCCACACGGCGCGGTTGGCGCTCCCGAGGTCGAGGCGGCGACCCAGCGCGGCGGTCATGTGGCCTCGACCTCCGGGTCAGGGCGCGAGCGCTTCGGCCGCAGCCGGTAGAGCGTCGTCACGATCACCGGCGCGGACACGAGCAGGACGATCAGGCCCTGGATGATCAGCGTCAGGTTGGTCGCCAGCTCGGGCTTGAAGATCGTCGGGTCGAGGTTGCGCACCGACGTGCCGTTGATCAGCGCGCCGAACAGGATCGCGCTGAAGAACACCCCGCTGGTGGTGTTGCGCCCCAGCAGCGCGACCGCGATGCCGATGAAGCCCGCCCCCACGACGCCGGCGTTCTGGATGTCGTTGGTGGCGACCGCGTACTGCCAGCCGAGCACGTCGATCGCGCCCGCGAGCCCCGCGAAGCCGCCGCAGATCAGCATCACCTTCGTGTACGTCCGCCCGGCGTGGATGCCGCCGTACTCCGCGGCGTCGGGGTTGAAGCCGACCGCCCGCGCCTCGTAGCCCGCCACCGACCGGTTCAGCAGCACCCAGAACAGCGCGAGCGCGGCGAGCGCGATGAAGAGCCCGATGTGCAGACCCTGCAGCTCGGGGTCGCCCCAGAACACCGGCAGCTTCGCGCTGCCGTGGACCGCGTTGGAGATCGGCACCGACTTGTCCGACGGGTCGTCGGAGTGCAGCGGCCCGCCGAGCCCGAACGCCCACACCCCGATCCACAGCGCGCAGTAGTTGAGCATGATCGTCGAGATCACCTCGTTGGCGCCGGTGCGCGCCTTCAGGAAGCCCGCGATCCCGCCCCAGATCGCGCCCGCGAGCGCGCCCAGGACCAGCGCGAGCAGCACGTGGAGGACGCGCGGCAAGCCGCCCAGCGACGAGCCGATGATCACGCCGAGGTAGAGCCCGGCGAAGTACTGGCCCTGGCCGCCGATGTTGAACAGCCCCGCGCGGAACGCGTAGGCGACCGCCATGCCGGTGAGGATCAGCGGCGTCGTGAGGATCAGCGTCTGCTGCAGGTTCAGCGCCGCGAGCGAGCGGTCGTCCGCGGAGATCCAGGGGAAGAACCAGTTGAGGCCCGACCCGTCGAAGATCGCCTTGTAGGTGCTGAACGGGCTCGCGCCGGTGATGGCGATCACCAGCCCGCCGATCGCGAACGCGATCAATGCCGTCAGCAGGGGCGTGATGACCCCGCCGGCCCGGAGGTACGCCCTCAAGCTGCGGCCTCTCGCTTCCCGCCCAGCATCGCCACGCCGAACTCCTCCTCCGACGCCTCTGGCGACAGCTCGGCGACGACGCGGCCGTCGTACATGACCAGCACGCGATCGCTCAGCGAGCGGATCTCCTCGAGCTCGAGCGACACGAGCAGCACGCCGCGCCCGGCATCGCGCTGCTCGATCAGGCGGCTGTGGACGAACTCGATCGCGCCGACGTCGAGCCCGCGCGTGGGCTGCGCGGCGATCAGCACCTTCGGCTCCTCGGCGATCTCGCGCGCGATCACGACCTTCTGCTGGTTGCCGCCCGAGAGCGACAGCGCGAGCGCGTCGCACGAGCCGCCGCGCACGTCGTACTCCTCGAGCAGCGGCTTCGCCCGCTCGTTCATGCGCTTGGGCGAGATCAGGCCGCGCTTGGCGATCGGCGCGCGGTTGTAGTCGCGCAGGCACAGGTTCTCGGCCAGGTTGAAGTCGAGCACCAGCCCGCGGCGGTGGCGGTCCTCGGCGATGTGGCCGATCCCGGCGTCGAGCTTGCCGCGCACGTCGGCGTCGGTCACGTCGCGCCCGTCCACCTTCACGGTCCCCGCGACCGCGGCGCGCAGCCCGGTCAGCGTCTCCACCAGCTCGCCCTGGCCGTTGTCGTCGACGCCGGCGATGCCGACGATCTCGCCGGCCCGCACCTCGAAGGAGACGCCTTGCACGGCGGGCAGGTCACGGTCGTCGACCACCTCGAGGCCGGCGACCTCGAGCAGCGCGTCGCCCGGCTTGGCCGGCTCCTTGGCGACGCGGAAGAGCACGTCGCGGCCGACCATCATGCGCGCGAGCGACTCCTCGGTCGCGCCATCGGTCGAGACCGTCTCGACCTTCTTGCCCCGCCGCAGCACGCTCACGCGGTCGGCGATGTCGAGCACCTCGCCGAGCTTGTGGGAGATGAAGACGATCGACTTGCCCTCCGCGGTCAGCGTGCGCAGGATCCGGAACAGCTCCTGCGTCTCCTGCGCGGTCAGCACCGCGGTCGGCTCGTCGAGGATCAGCACGTCGGCGCCGCGGTCGAGCGCGCGCAGGATCTCCACGCGCTGCTGGGTGCCGACCGAGATGTCGGCCACCCGCGCGTCGGGGTCGACCGCGAGCCCGAAGCGATCGGAGAGCTCGCGCACGCGCCGGGCCGCCGCCTTCGTGTCCAGCAGCATCCGCTTGCGCGGCTCGTCGGCGAGGACGATGTTCTCCGCCACCGTCATCACCGGGACGAGCATGAAGTGCTGGAACACCATGCCGATCCCGAGCTCGATGGCACGCGACGGCGAGTCGATCACGACCGGCTCGCCGTTCAGGCGCATCTCGCCCTCGTCCGGGCTGTAGAGCCCGTAGAGGACGCTCATCAGCGTCGACTTGCCCGCGCCGTTCTCGCCGAGCAGGGCGTGGACCTCGCCTTTGCGCAGGTCGAAATCGACGCGGTCGTTCGCGACGACCGCGCCGAATCGCTTGGTGACGCCCTGGAGCTCGAGGGCGAGCGGGGTATCGCTGCCGCTTGCGGTTACTTGCCCGGCTCCGTGGGGATGTCGGTGATCTCGCCCGAGGCGATCTGCTCCTGGACCTTCTTGACGTCGGCCTCGAACGGCTGGCCGGCGGCCGAGACGGTGCCGATGCCGACGCCGCCCGACTTGACGTCGAAGATCGTGTCGGTGCCGGCCTTGAACTTGCCGTCCTGGACATCCTTGGCGGTGTCGAACGCCGCGACGTCGACCTTCTTGAGGGCCGACGTCATGACGTTGCCGTTGACGTAGCCCTGGTCGGCGTCGACGCCGATGCCCTGGACGTTCTTCTGCTTGGCCGCGTCGAGCGCGCCGAGGCCGCACTGGCCCGCGATCGCGAACACGACCTGCGAACCCTGGCCGATCTGGTTGAGCGCGATCTCCTTGCACTTCGCCTGATCGACGAAGTCCTGCGAGTAGGAGAAGAGCACCTTGATCCCCGGGTTGGCCTTCTTGGCGCCGGCCTCATAGCCCGCGGCGTACGAGTCGACGGCAGGCACCTTCTGGCCGCCGACGGCCGACACGACCTGCTTGCCGCCCTTCTTCTTCGTGTAGAGCCCGGCCATGGTCCCCACGAGATAGCCGGCCTCGTTCTCCTTGAACAGCAGCCCGTGGACGTTCTTGGGCTTGCCCTTCAGCGCCGCGGAGGGGAAGTCGATGATCGCGAAGTTCGTCTGCGGGAACGACTTGGCGACCTTGGCCATGGCGTCACCCATCAGGAAGCCGACGCCGATCACGAGGTCGTACTTCTGGCGGGCGAGGGTCGACAGGTTCGGCACGTAGTCGGCGTTGGACTTCGACGTCAGGACGCGGATGTCGGCGCCGAGATCGGACTTCGCCTGCTGCAGGCCCTTGTAGGCGAGCGCGTTGAACCCGCGGTCGTTGAGGCCGCCGATATCCGTGACCATGGCGATCCGGATCTTCTTCTTCGAGCTGCTGCTGGAGCTACTGCTGCTGCTGGACTTGTCCGAGCTGCTGTCGTCGGAGCCACAGGCCACCAAGGCCGCGGATCCGCAAACGAGCACGCCAACGAGCAACCACCGGATCAGATTCTGCTTCACGAACGCTCCCTCCTCAGGGGGCAGAAGTACCAATTGCGCCGCAGCCTAGACGACATCGAGAAGGCGAAGGCGGACGTCCTCCTCGACGAAAGCCGCACGGAGCGCGGTCTTGGTGACCTCGCGCAATGCCGCCTCGTCGAAGCCCATGCGCTCGGCCGCCACCGCGTACTCGCCGCCGATCGTCGCGTCCCAGTACGGGGGGTCGTCGGAGCCGAGCGTCACCGGCACCCCGGCGGCGCGCAGGGCGGGCAGCGGGTGCTCCTCGTAGCTGGGGTAGAGGCCGAGCGCCACGTTCGAGGTGGGACACACCTCCAGCACCGTCCCGCGGTCGGCCAGTTCGGCGACGAGCTCGGGATCCTCGCTGGCGCGCACGCCGTGGCCGATCCGGGTGACGCCGAGCGCGAGCCCGCCGCGGACGCTCTCCGGCCCCGCCCACTCGCCGGCGTGGACGGTGAGGCCGAGCCCGGCCTCGCGCGCGATCTCGAACGCGGGGGCGAAGGCCTCGGGCGGGAAGCCCGCCTCGTCGCCGCCCATGCCGAAGCCGGTGACGTACGGGTGCGGGCCTTCGACGGTGCGGCGGGCGACCTCGCGGGCCTTCTCGGCGCCGAAGTGGCGGACGCAGCTCATGACGATGCGGGCCTCGATGCCGGTCTCCGCGCGGGCGTCGTCGATGCCCTGGGCGAGCGCGGCGAGGTGTTCCTCGTCGGACAGGCCGACCTGCGAGGCGTGGTCGGCGCTCGCGGTCAGCTCGACGTAGATCGTGCCCTCCGCGGCGCAGGCGACGAGGTACTCGTAGACGATGTCGCGGTAGTCCTCGCCGGTTCGGATGACGCTGGTGGCGGCGTCGTAGATGTTGAGGAAGTCGAGGAAGTCGCGCCACACGAACTTCCCGTCCGGCCCGATCACGCCGTCGGGGACCTTGATGCCGTTGCGGGCGGCGATGCGCTGGACCAGGTCGGGCCTCGCCGCGCCCTCGACGTGGACGTGGAGCTCGGCCTTGGGGATGGTCACGCGGCCGACGGGCGGTGCTCGAACGGCAGCTGGGTCGAGCGGACCGAGTGGACCTCGACGACGTACTTGCGCGAGGTCGGCGGCTTGTACGGGAACGGCTCGCCGGTGTAGCGGAGCGCGAGCTCGTCGGCGAGCGCGTGGGCCTCCTTGACGCCGCGGACCTCTTTGAGGACGCCGCGGAGCTGGGCGGTCTGGTACGGATCGTCGTGGTCGGTGACGGAGATCGCGACGCGCGGATCGCGCTCCATGTTGCGCGCCTTCAGGCTGTCCACCCCGGTGAAGAAGACGATGTCGTCGCCCTCGTGGCCGGCCCAGATCGCGACCGAGCTGGGCGAGCCGTCCTTGGTCAGGGTGGCCAGGTGGACGAAGTTCGCGCCCTCGAACAGCGCGCGCACCTCAGGCGGGAGCTCAGCCATCGGGCGAGCCTATCCGCTCGACGAGGGGCGGCGGCTCGACCGGGCCGTCGCCGGTGGTGAAGGCCGCGCGGACCGCGTCCTCGGCGCGGGCGGCCGACGGCTCGTCGCGGGCGTGGACGGTGGCGAGGCGGGCGGCGTCCTCGCCCAGACCGGCGACGTCGGCGAGCCCGACGACATGGTCGATGTCGGCGGTCTCGCGCCGGCGGCCGCCGCCCAGCTCCATCACGACGAGGCCGAGCGCGCGGACGTCGATGGCGGTGACGGTGCCGCTGCCGGTGACCTCGCGGCGGACGGGCGCTTCGGGCAGGCCGTCGAGCGAGCCGCCCAGCGCGTGGACCATGCGGTCGAAGCGCTCGGCCGCGGCGCCGGAGGTCAGCGCCTGCTCCGGGTCGGCGTCGAGGCCGGCGAGCTCGAGCGCGGCGCGGGCCAGCGCGAGCGTGACCTCGACCAGCCGCGGCTCGCCCGTGCCGTCGCGGAGGATGTCGAGCGACTCGCGCACCTCGAGCGCGTTGCCGGCGGTGCGGCCGAGCACCTGGTCCATGTCCGTGAGCAGCGCGGTGCAGGGCAGGCCGGCGCCGATCGAGACCTCGGCGATCGCGCGGCCCAGCTCGGCGCTCGCCTCGCGCGTGGGCATGAACGCGCCGGAGCCCGCCTTGATGTCCATCACCAGCCCGTCGAGCCCCTCGGCGAGCTTCTTGGACAGGATCGAGGCGACGATCAGCGGGATCGACTCGACCGTGCCGGTCGCGTCGCGCAGCGCGTAGAGGCGCCGGTCGGCGGGGGCGAGGTCGGCGGTCTGGCCGACGATCGCGCAGCCGGCGTCGGCGACCGCGGCGCGCAGCCGCTCGAGCTCCGGCACCGAGTCGTAGCCGGGGATCGAGTCGAGCTTGTCGAGCGTGCCGCCGGTGTGGCCGAGCCCGCGGCCCGAGATCATCGGCACGTAGGCGCCGCACGCGGCCAGCACGGGCGCGAGGATCAGCGAGACCTTGTCGCCGACCCCGCCGGTCGAGTGTTTGTCGAGCACCGGGCCGTCGAGGTCCCAGCTGAGCACGCTGCCGGAGTCGCGCATCGCGGTGGTGAGCGTCACGCGCTCGGCGGGCTCGAGGTCGCGGAAGAAGACCGCCATCGCGAACGCCGCGGCCTGGCCGTCGGTGACGGAGCCGTCCGTGATCCCCTGCACGAGCCAGCGCAGCTCCTCCTCGCTGAGCGCGCCACCGTCGCGCTTGCGCCGGATCAGCTCCTGGGCAAAGACCCGACCCACCTCCTCAGGAGCGGGCCGAGGTTGGCGGCGCCCTTCTTCCCCTCTTCGAGCGTCTGCTCATGCGAGAGGGCGACGTCGCCCATGCCCTCGGCGAGGTTGGTGACCACGCTGACCGCCGCGACCCGCAGCCCGCAGTGGGCGGCGGCGATCGCCTCGGGGACCGTGCTCATCCCGACGAGGTCGGCGCCCATCGTCTTGAACGCGCGGATCTCGGCGGGCGTCTCGAAGCTCGGGCCGCTGACCGCGAGGTAGACGCCGTCGTGCAGCGGTGTGCCGAGCTCCTCGGCGGTCGCGTGCAGGCCCGCGCGCAGCTCGGGGTCGTAGACGGTCGCGAGGCTCGGGAAGCGTGGGCCGACCGCCTCGTCGTTCGGGCCGACGAGCGGGTTGAAGCCCTGCAGGTTGATGTGGTCGGAGAGCGCCACGAGGCTGCCCGGACCGGCCTCGGCGCGCAGCGAGCCGGCGGCGTTGGTGAGCACGAGGATCTCGGCGCCGAGTCGGCGCAGGGTGCGCACCGGCGTCGTCACCGCGCTCGCCTCGATCCCCTCGTACACGTGCGAGCGGCCCTGGAAGCAGGCGACCGGCGTGCCGTCGAGCGTGCCGAGCGAGAGCGCGCCCGCGTGGCCGCTGACGGTGCCGACGCGGAAGCCGGGGATGTCGGCGTAGGGGATGTGGACGGGGTCGGCGAGCTCGTCGACGAGCGCGCCGAGCCCGGAGCCGAGCACGAGCCCGACGCGCGGCGTGAAGCCGGGCGCGCGGGCCTGGATCGCGGCGGCGGCCTCGGCGGGCGAGCTCATCCGAGGCTCTCCGGACCGAACGACAGCGGCAGCAGCTCGGCGAGGCTCGTCGTGCGGCGGACCCGCTCCAGGTCGGCGAGGTGGATCGGCGCGTCGGGTCCGGCGAACTCGCGCAGCCGCTGGCGGCAGCCGCCGCACGGCGCGCACTCCTCCGCGCTCGGCGCGGCCACGACCACCTCGACCACGCGCCCGCCCCCGCCGGCCACCATCGCGCCGATCGCGGAGGCCTCCGCGCACTGCCCCTGCGGGTACGCGGCGTTCTCGACGTTCGCTCCGGCGTAGCGGCGGCCGTCCTCGGTGCGCACGGCGGCGCCGACGGGGAAGTTCGAGTACGGCGCGTACGCCCGCCCCGAGGCCTCGCGAGCGAGGCGCAGCAGCTCGGGATCGGGGGGCAAACCCTCAACCGGCCTCAAGGGGTCTGACCCCTTTGCCCTGACCGCGTCCGCGTAGGAGCCCTCGAGCGGCGCGCCGATGTAGAGCTCGGCGATCAGGTGGTCGACCTGCGCCCGCTCGCGGTAGAGGTCGGACTCCGGCTCGGCGACCGCTTCCAGCTCGATGAACGAGCCCAGGCCCGTGACCTCGTCGAGGTGGATCCGCACCGTCTCCCACAGCAGCAGGTGCCGGCGCTTCTCCACCACGACGTCGACGCCGAGGGTCTCGCTCAGCGCGGCGAGCGTCCCCTCGGCCGCGGGCAGCACGCGGTAGGACGAGACGCGGACGGCGGGGTCGTCGGGCCGCGAGTAGGCGACCAGGTGCGCCTCGCCCGGCTCCTCCTCGCGCAGCTTCAGTCGCCCGGACGCCACGCGGAAGTACGTGTCGCGCTGCACGAGCACGCCCTCGTCGGAGGCGCCCAGGGCCAGCGCGAGCGCCAGCGTGCGCGCGGGGTCGGGGTCGACCGCCTTCAGCTCGACGTTTCGGCGCGCCACGCTCACGCGGTTCGAGGCTACTTCACCGGCGCGTCACACCCCGGCCCCGGCGCGGACCTAGCGTCGCGGCCATGCGCAAACACCTCGTCCCGCTGCTCGCCGCGCTCCTGGCCGCGGCCGCGACCGCCTCCTTCGCCCTCGCCGACCAGCAGGCCGGCCACGGCCGCCACGACCACCCGAGCGCCTACGCGATCGGCCTGTGGGGCGACATGCCCTACAACGCCGACCAGCAGACCTCCGGCGTGCCGAACCTGATCGCGGACATGAACCGCCAGCACCTCGCCTTCATCGCCCATGACGGCGACATCAAGAGCGGCTCGGCGCAGTGCACCAACGAGGTCTACACGCGCGCGCTCGGCTACTTCAACTCGTCGAAGGCGCCGGCGATCTACACGCCGGGCGACAACGAGTGGACTGACTGTGACCGCGCGAACAACGGCGCCTACGACTCGCTCGAGCGACTCGCTCACCTGCGCGCAACGATGTTCACGACGCCGTACTCGTTCGGGCAGCACCGGATCCGCCTCCAGGTCCAGCACGCGCCCTACGTGGAGAACCGGCGCTGGGAGATCGGCGGCGTGACCTACGCGACGCTCCACGTCGTGGGCTCAGACAACGACTGCGAGGGCGACACGACCCAGCCGCACCCCGACGAGTGCCGCGCTCGCGAGACGGCGACCATCGCGTGGCTGCGCGACACCTTCGCCCAGGCGCGGCGGGACCGCTCGGCCGCGGTGATGTTCGTCATGCAGGCCAACCCGGGCTGGGACGCCGACGACCCGAACCGGGCGCCCGTCCGCGACCCGAAGACGCTCGCGCCGCTGACGGACGGCTTCGCCAAGACGCTGCAGGCGCTGCGCGAGGAGACGATCGCGTTCCGCCGCCCGGTGGCGATGGTGCACGGCGACTCGCACTACCCGCGCGTCGACAAGCCGTTCCTCGACGGCCAGGGGCGGCGGCTCGAGAACTTCACGCGCGTGGAGACGTTCGGCGACCACCAGGAGAACGGGAACAACGACGCCCAGTGGCTCAAGGTGACCGTCGATCCGCGCAGCCGCGAGGTCTTCGCCTTCCAGTGGCAGATCGTGCCGAGCAACCGAACGGCGGTGCCCGCGCCGTAGCCCATAAAGTGCGGCGGGTGGATGCAGTGACCATCGTCGACCACCCGCTCGTCGCACGCCACCTCAGCGTGCTGCGCGACCGCGACACGCCGTCCGGCGAGTTCCGGCGCCGCCTGCGCGAGGCCGCGATGCTGATCGGCTTCGAGGCGCTGCGCGACCTGCGGCTCGCGGAAATCGACGTCGAGACCCCGCTCGAGGGCACCCGCGGCCACCGCCTCGGCGACGACATCATCGTGATCGCGATCCTGCGCGCCGGGCTCGGGATGGTCGAGGGCTTCCTCGGCCTCATGCCCGAGGCGCGCGTCGGCCACCTCGGCATGTACCGCGACGAGGAGGAGCTCTCGCCGGTCGGCTACTACGAGTCGATCCCGGAGCACGGGCCGGAGGCGGAGGTCGTGCTCGTCGACCCGATGCTCGCCACCGGCGGCAGCGCCGACAGCGCGCTCACACGTCTGAAGGAGCGGGGCGCGAAGCGGCTGCGGTTCGTGTGCCTGGTCGCCGCCCCCGAGGGGGTCCAGGCCGTGCGCGCGAACCACCCCGACGTGCCGATCTTCTGCGCCTCGATCGACCGCGAGCTCGACGAGCGCGGCTACATCCGCCCCGGCCTCGGCGACGCCGGCGACCGCCTCTACGGCACGGACTAGCTCACGCGCGCCGGGCGGCGGCCTTCAACCACGCCCCGCGGGCCACGAACGCGGCGGCCACCGCGATCAGGGCGACGATCACGCCCACGGGCCAGAGCGGGCTGTCGTCACCGGTCGGCTCGGGCTTCGGATCGGGCGCGGCCGCCCAGCCGACCATCTCGCTCGCCGGGTAGGGCTTGCGACCGGCCGCGGTCTTGGTGACCAGCGCCGCCGCGTCCGGCGCCATCTGCATCCACGTGCCGTCGTCGGCCCGCATCGCGTGCCGCGCGGGCACGGCGGCGAAGCTCCAGGTGAAGTCCTGATCTCCCTCGTCGACCGTGAGGCGGACGTCGTAGTAGGGCGCGGCTGTCGGCGGCGTGCGGGGCGGGCCGCCGTTGCCGAGGATCGGGGCGACCGCGACGTCCGCGACGGCGGAGCAGCCGTCCGGGCCGCACACCTCCGCCTTGGTGATCTCCTTGGCCACCGCGGCCGGGGCCACGGCGAGGAGCAGCGCGACAGCAAGCACGAGCGAGCGCATGGTGGGCTCCCTTCTCATGGGATGGAGCGGGCGATGGCGAGCGCCCGCGACTTGGTGACGTCGGCCTCGAGGCGCAGCGTGCGATCGCCGTGCCGCCAGACCAGGGTGTTGCCCGCGAGCCGTGCCGGAAGCTCGCGGATCCTGCCGCCCGGGTCCTCGTAGAGCAGCCCGTGGAGAGCGCCGGCGATCCAGAAGCCGGGCTCGCCGTTCACCGCCACGCGCTCGATCCGCGTACCGGGCCCTGCGAACTTGCGCACGTACGTCGCGCGCGTGCGGCCGGGGAACTGGGCCAGCAGCGCGTCCGGCGCGCGGTAGCGCAGCGTGATGATGTCGCCGGCCTCGTAGACGGCGTCGGGACGGCCGAGCGCGGCAGGAATCAGGGCAGTGCGCGGGAGCGGCACGCGCGTGCCGAGGTCGAGCGGCGCCGGTGCCGGCGACGGCGCCTCGGGGACGCGCTCGATCGTCTCGCCGCCGATCCCGAGCCAGTCGAGGACGGTGCTGCGGGCGGGAGGCACGGCGGCGACGAGGACGAGCACGGCCAGCGGGATCGCCACCCGCGGCCAGCGCCGGCGTCGTGGCTGCGCCTCGAGCCGCGCGCGCACACGCGGCGCCACGTCGGGCTCTTCCGGCCAGGCCAGCTCCAGCGCGCGCAGGCGATCCTCGACGCTCACAGCTCCTCCTCCAGCCGCGCCAGCGCCCGCGACAGGCGCGACTTCACGGTCCCCGGCCGGCAACCGAGCACCGCCGCCGTCTCCGCCTCCGACAGCCCGAGGAAGTAGCGGCACACGACCGCCGCGCGCTGCTCCTCCCCCAGCCGGTCGACCGCGGCGAGCAGCTCGGCGCGCTCCTCGCGGGCGAGGAGCGCCACCTCCGGAGACGGGGCCGCGCCGCCGGAGGGGCGCTCCTCGGCAAGCTGCAAAGACAGCCGCGCCCGCCGCCCCGTAGCCCGCCGGCGGTTGCGCGCCTCGTTGGCGACGATCGCCAGCAGCCACGGCCGGAACGGCGCCCCGGAGCGGAAGCGCCCGCGCGCGCGGTACGCCTTCACGAAGGCGTCCTGCACGACCTCCTCGGCGTCGGCGGCCGAGCCAGTGATGACGTATGCGGTGCGGAAAGCGATCCCCTGGTGCTCGCGCACGAGCTGGTCGTAGGACTCGAGATCACGTGGCCGGCCCACCACTGCCTCTTCTACACCGGGGGCTCCGCAGCGGTTCCTTCTAGCCTCAGAGGCGTGCCCGCCACCCGTGATGACCTCCGCAACGTCGCCATCGTCGCCCACGTCGACCATGGCAAGACGACCCTCGTCGACGCCATGCTGTGGCAGTCCGGCGCCTTCCGCGCCAACCAGGACGTCGCCGATCGCGTCATGGACTCGATGGATCTCGAGCGCGAGAAGGGCATCACGATCCTCGCCAAGAACACGTCGGTCCGCTACCGCGACGTCAAGCTGAACATCATCGACACCCCGGGGCACGCCGACTTCGGCGGGGAGGTCGAGCGCGGGCTGACGATGGTCGACGGCATCCTGCTGCTCGTCGACGCTTCAGAGGGCCCGCTCCCCCAGACCCGCTTCGTGCTGCGCAAGGCCTTGGAAGCGCGCCTGCCGGTGATCCTCGTGGTCAACAAGGTCGACCGGCCGGACGCCCGGATCAACGAGGTGGTCGACGAGGTCTATGAGCTCTTCCTCGACCTCGACGCCGACGAGTCGCAGATCGAGTTCCCGATCGTGTATTGCAACGCGCGGGCGGGCCGCGCCGGGCTCGAGGCCGACCCCGATGCGCTCGCGGAGGACCTCACGCCGCTGATGGACCTGCTGCTCGAGCACATCCCGGCGCCGATCTACGAGCCCGACCATCCGCTGCAGGCGCACGTCACCAACCTCGACGCCTCGCTCTACGTGGGGCGCCTCGCGCTCTGCCGCGTGCGGAACGGGACGATCCGCAAGGGCCAGCCGATCGCGTGGTGTCGCGCCGACGGCACGATCGAGAACGCTCAGGTCGGAGATCTCTACGTCACCGATGCGCTCGACCGCGTCGAGGCCGACGAGGCCGGGCCGGGCGAGGTCATCGCCGTCGCGGGCATCCCCGAGGTCACGATCGGGGAGACGCTCGCCGACCGCGACGACCCGCGGCCGCTCCCGGTGATCACCGTCGACGAGCCCTCGCTCTCGGTCACGATCGGCATCAACACCTCGCCGCTGGCCGGCCGCGACGGCGGCAAGCTCACCGCCCGCCAGGTCAAGAACCGGCTCGACCAGGAGCTGATCGGCAACGTCTCCCTGCGGGTCAACGACACGGAACGCCCCGAGGTCTGGGAGGTTCAGGGCCGCGGCGAGCTCCAGCTCGCGATCCTCGTCGAGATCATGCGCCGCGAGGGCTTCGAGCTGACCGTCGGCCAGCCCCAAGTGCTCACGCGCGAGATCGACGGCAAGATCCACGAGCCGCGGGAGCGCATGACCATCGACGTGCCCGAGGACTACGTCGGCGTCGTCACGCAGCTGCTCGCGCTCCGCAAGGGGCGGATGGAGCACATGGTCAACCACGGCACCGGCTGGGTCCGCCTCGACTACACCGTCCCGGCGCGTGGGCTGATCGGGTTCCGCACGGAGTTCCTCACCGAGACGCGCGGCACCGGGATCCTCCACCACGTCTTCGACGGCTGGGAGCCCTGGGTCGGCGAGCTGCGCACGCGCCCGAGCGGGTCGCTCGTGGCCGACCGCCGCGGCACCGCGGCGACCTTCGCGCTGATGAACCTCCAGGAGCGCGGCACGCTGTTCGTCGGGCCGGGCGAGGAGGTCTACGAGGGCATGGTGGTGGGCGAGAACGCCCGCGCCGACGACCTCGACGTCAACGCCACCAAGGAGAAGCAGCTCAACAACATCCGCTCCTCCACCTCCGAGGTGCTGGTGCGCCTCGTGCCCCACCGGCAGCTGTCGCTCGACCAGGCGCTGGAGTTCCTGCGCGAGGACGAGTGCGTCGAGGTCACCCCGGAGCGGGTGCGTCTGCGCAAGGCCGTGCTCCCGAAGACCGAGCGCGTCAAGGCGGGCCGCCGGGCCCGCGCCAACGCGGCGCCCGTCTAGACCGGGATCCGCGCCTGCACGACCGTGCCGGCGCCGCCCACGCTCGAGACCACGAGCCGGCCGTCGAGCGCCCCGACGCGGTCCGCGAGGCCCTGGAGCCCTGAGCCGCTCTCCATGTCGGCGCCGCCGATGCCGTCGTCCCACACCTCGACGAGCAGCTCGTCGTCATCCTCGGCCACGCTGACGCCGGCGCGCGCGGCGCGCGCGTACTTCGCGATGTTGGCGAGCGCCTCCGAGACGACGTAGTAGGCGGCGACCTCGGTCGCCTCCGCGGGCCGCCGCGGGAGGTCGACGTCGAGCTCGACCGGCAGCGTGGCCCGTGCCGCCAGCGACGCGAGCGCCGCCGGGAGGCCCCGGGCCGTCAGCAAGGCGGGATGCAGGCCATGGGCGAGATCGCGCAGCTCCTTGAGCGCCTCGGCGAGCTCTTCCTGGACGCTGTCGAGCAGCGCCTCGACCTCGGAGCCGGGGGTGACCCGGGTCGCCACCATGCCGAGGCGCAGCGAGAGGGAGACGAGCCGCTGCTGGGCGCCGTCGTGCAGGTCCCGCTCGAGCCGCCGCCGCGCGCTGTCGCATGCGGCGGCGATGCGAGCGGCCGGGAGGTCGAGGGTGGCCTGGCTCATGCGACGGGAGTCTCCACCGTCGCCGCCCGTTGCACATCGGGCGCCATCCCTGATTCGACCCTGATCTTTCCCTGAGGGTGCCCCCAGGGACGACCCTCAGGGAGGCTCGGGGTACTAGCGCCGGTTGTTGCGCTGGCGGCCGCGGTTGCGGTTGCCGCCGCCCCCGCCCTGGCGCGCCGGCGCGTGCCCGTTGTCCGCGCTGGTGTGCGGCGGGAACTCGAGGCCGAGGCGCTTGGCGATCGTGCCCATCTCGCGCGCCTGGTCGCCCAGGACGAACGTGACGGCGACGCCGTCGCGGCCCGCGCGGCCGGTGCGGCCCGTGCGGTGCACGTAGCCGTCCTGGTCCTCGGGGGCGTCGAAGTTGATGACGTGGCTGACGTCGGCGACGTCGATGCCGCGTGCGGCGACGTCGGTCGCGATCAGCACGTCGACGTCCCAGCGCTCGAACGCGGCCAGCGCGCGCTCGCGCTGGTTCTGCGTCTTGTTGCCGTGGATCGCCATCGAGTCGACGCCGCGGGCCTTCAGGCGCTTGACGAGGCGGTCGGCGCCGCGCTTGGTGCGGACGAAGACGAGCGCGAGGTCGCGCTGGCCCTCGAGCTCCTTGACGAGCGCCTCGAGCTTCGCCTCGTGCAGCACGGTCACGAACCGGTGCTCGACCTGGGCGGACTTGTCGACCTGCGGCTTGTGCGTGTGGCGGCGGGCGTTGCTCGTGTACTCACGGGCCAGGTCGCCGGGGGCGCCGGCGAGCGTAGCGGAGAACAGCAGCGTCTGGCGCTCGCGCGGGGTGCGCTTGACGATCCGCTCGAGGTCGGGGCGGAAGCCCATGTCCATCATCCGGTCGGCCTCGTCGAGGACGAGGATGCGGATGCGGCCGAGGTCGAGGTCGCCGCGGTTCATCAGGTCGAGCAGGCGGCCTGGGGTGGCGACGAGCATGTGGGCCTTGCGGGCGAGCTTGGCCTGGCGCTCGATGCCGACGCCGCCGTAGACGGCGGCGACGCTGAGGCCCTTGGCCTCGGCGATGTCGCGGGCGTCGTCGACGATCTGGCCGGCGAGCTCGCGCGTCGGGGCGAGGACGAGCGCGGCGGGCCGCGGGTCGTTCGTGCTCAGGCGCTCGAGGATCGGCAGGACGAAGGCGAGCGTCTTGCCGGAGCCGGTGGGCGACTCGGCGAGGACGTCGTGGCCCTCCAGCGCGTCGGGGATGACGAGCGACTGGACGGCGAACGGTGCGGTGAAGCCGCGGCGCTCGAGGACGCTCGTAGCGGCTGACGATACGCCGAGATCGGCGAACGTTCGGGAAGACATATTGGTGCTGCTCCTAACGAAGGTGGTACGGGAGATTCGAATAGACCCGGACCACGCGGAGCGCACTCAAAGGCTCAAACCTCACGGGCAGCGGCGCTGCTCGTGGTCTACACGCTAGCAGCGGTCGTACGTGTGGCCAGAATCGTCAAGGGTTTCCGGAGGCGGCCGACAACTATCCGGTGTCTCGCAGGGTCAGTTGCCGTCCGGTCGCCGCGCTCGCTTCCGTCGCGGCGCTCCTCGCGCTGCCCGGGGCCGGCCAGGCCACCCCGGTGACGGAGTTCTCCACCGGCTGACCGTCGCCAACGCGCCCGCCGACATCACGGCCGGCCCCGACGGCAACCTCTGGTTCACCGAGCAGGGCCTGCTCCCCGGCATCGGCCGCATCACGCCGACCGGTGACATCACCGAGTACTCCACCGGCCTCCTGAACGTCCCCGGCGACATCGTCGGCGAGGCCACCGACGGCGGCGTCTGGTTCACGCAGAAGGGCATCACGGAGAAGATCGGGCGGATCGACACCGCGACCGGCGACATCGTCACCTACCCGGCCCCGAGCGGCGCCGGCCTCGCGGGCCTCGACGTCGACGCGGACGGGAACCTGTGGTTCGGCCAGGCCGACCGGGGCAAGCTCGGCCGGATGGCGACCGACGGCAGCGTCACCGAGTTCAACGCCGACCTGTCGGGCGACGAGCACCTCAAGGACGTGGCGGTCGGCCCCGACGACTGGGTCTATTACACGGTCGAGCACGACGGCGGCATGAGCCGGGGCCGCTCATCCGTGCTCCACAGCATCAGCCGCGTCAACCCCGCCGACGGTGATATCTGCCACTTCTCCGACGGCCTGACCGGCGCCCCGAACAAGATCATCTCCGCCTCCGACGGCAAGCTCTACTTCACGATCTCCGAGGACCCCGCCGCGATCGGCCGCATCAAGACCGACGGCACGATCAAGGAGTTCCGCACCGGCCTCACCAACGACGCGTACCCCGTCGCACTGGCCGAGGGCGGCGACCACGACGTCTGGTTCACCGGCAGCGCCAACCCCGGGCGCGTCGGGCGCATGGTGAACCCCAGTCACGCCTTCACCGAGCTCGCCGGCGGCATGCCCGGCCTCGGCCTGCTCGCCGACGCCGGCCCCGCCGGCATCACGCGCGGCCCGGACGGCAACGTGTGGTTCACCGAGAGCGGGCTCGACGGCCGCATCGCGCGCCTCTACGCACCGCCCGCCGCCGACCTCGCGCTGGACCAGAAGGCGCCCCCGATCGGCCGCCACACGGTCACCGACGGCGAGCTGAACGCGACGGTCACGCCGAACTCGCAGGCGACCTCGCTGACCGTCGAGTACGGCCCCGACACGAGCTACGGCAAGCAGTCCGACCCGGTCGACATCGACGGCTCGAGCGGCTCCGGCCCGGTCACCGAGACGATCCCGCTCTCGCTGCCGGCGAGCTCCCACGCCTTCGCGCGCCTGGTCGCGACGAACGCGGGCGGCACCGACGTCTCTGCTCCCGTCGAGCTGTGGACCGACGCGGAGGGCCACCTGCTCGACTTCGCGCCCGAGATCGAGCTCCCCGATCCGATCGTGCCCACGGAGCCCGTGAAGACCCAGGGCAACTCCGAGCAGGCGCACACCAACGGCCACGGCAACGACGACGTCGTCCACGCCGCCGACGCGCCCATCGCGCCGCCGGTGCTCGGCAAGTCGGTCGTCGTCCACCCGGCCGGCGGCTCGGTGAAGGTCAAGACGCCCGGCTCCAAGCACTACCGCGCGCTCGCGGCCGGCGCCCAGCTCCCGGTCGGCACGACCGTCGACACGCGCAGCGGCAAGATCGTGCTGCAGAGCGCGCGCGACGCCCACGGCCGCACGCAGAAGGGCACGTTCTGGGGCGGCGTCTTCCAGATCCGCCAGCGCAAGCACGGCAAGGGCATGACCGACCTCCACCTCCGCGGCGGCGCCTTCGGCAACTGCGGCAACCGCGCCGGCATCTCCGTGCTCGCCCGCGAGGCCAAGGGCAAGCGCCGCGTCGTGCGCCGCCTGTGGGGCAAGGACAACCACTCGCGCTTCCGCACCCACGGCCGCGACAGCGTGGCCACCGTCCGCGGCACCCGCTGGGTCACCACCGACCGCTGCGACGGCACGCTCACGCGCGTGACCCAGGGCAAGGTCTCCGTCCGCGACCTCCACCGCAAGCGCAGCGTGCTCGTGTCCGCGGGTCACGCCTACCTGGCACGACACCGACACCACCACCGGTAAGCAGCCATGGTCCGGGGCAGGGACGGCATGGCGATCCTGGTAGCGACGTTGCTGGCCCTCGCGCTGGCGATCGTCGCCAAGGACGCGCATCTCTTCGACGGCGTCGAGGACCAGACGGTCGCGATGCGCTTCGAGGCGCGCGGGGCCCACACGCCGAGCAACGTCGCGGTGATCGCGATCGACGACGTCACGTTCTCCGACCTCGAGCGCCAGTGGCCGTTCCCGCGCTCGCTGCACGGGCGCGCGATCGACGCGCTGCGCAAGGCCGGCGCGCGCCGCATCGTCTACGACGTCCAGTTCACGGAGCCGACCAAGGAGCCCGAGGACGTCGCGCTCTTCAACGCCATCCGGCGCGCCGACGACGTCGTGCTCGCCACCACGGAGACCGACGGCCGCGGCGGCACCAACGTGCTCGGTGGCGACGAGAACGTCCGCGCCGCCGGCGCCCACGCCGCGGCGGCGAACCTCGAGACCGACCGCGGCGGCGTCATCCATCGCTTCCCGCGCACGTCGGGCGGCCTCGCCAGCGTGGCGGTCGTGGCCGCCGGCCGTTCGCTCCCGGCGAACCACTTCGGCGACGAGGGCGCGTGGATCGACTACGCCGGCCCGCGCGGCACCGTCCCGACCTACCACTTCAGCGACCTGATCGCCGGCCGCGTCGACCCCGCCAAGCTGCGCGGCCGCGTCGTCGTCGTCGGCGCCACCGCCCCGACGCTCCAGGACGTCCACTCCACCCCGACGGCGAGCGACCGCCTGATGTCGGGGCCGGAGATCCAGGCCAACGCGATCTCGACCGCGCTGCGCGGCCTGCCGCTGCGCGAGGCGCCGGGCTGGACCGGCGTGCTGGCGCTGCTGCTGCTCGGCACGCTGCCCGCGCTCGCCCACCTGCGCCTGCGCGGGCTCAAGGCGGCCGCCCTCTCCCCGCTCGCCGCGCTGGCGTTCGCGGGCGTCGTGCAGGCCGCCTTCGCCAGGGGCTGGATCGTGACCGCGACCTACCCGCTGCTCGCCCTAGCGCTCGGCACCCTCAGCACCATGACCACCGCGTTCGTGGTCGAGCGGCGCGAGCGCCGGCGCGTCGACGAGCACAACGACGTGCTCGAGGAGCGCGTGCGCGAGCGCACCGCGCAGCTGCGCGAGACACAGCTCGAGATCGTGCAGCGCCTCAGCCAGGCGGCGGAGTCGCGCGACGGCGACACCGGCGAGCACATCCAGCGCATCCGGCGCATGACCCAGACGCTCGCGCTCGCGATCGGCGTGTCCGCGGACGAGGCGGAGGTGATCGGCCACGCCAGCGCGATGCACGACGTCGGCAAGATCGGCATCCCCGACCGCGTGCTGCTCAAGCCCGGCAGGCTCGACGCCGAGGAGTGGGCGCTGATGCAGTCCCACACCACGATCGGCGCGGAGATCCTGGCCGGCTCCAGCTCGGCGCTGCTGCAGATCGCCGAGGAGATCGCGCTCACGCACCACGAGCGCTTCGACGGCACCGGCTACCCGCAGGGTCTCGCCGGCGAGGCGATCCCGCTCGCCGCCCGCATCACCGCGATCTGCGACGTCTTCGACGCGCTCCGCTCGCAGCGCGTCTACAAGGACCGCTGGACGATCGACGACGCCGTCGCAGAGCTCGACGCGCAGCGCGGGCGCCACTTCGATCCCGCGCTCGTCGACGCCTTCCTCGCCCTCGTGCCCGACCTGGAGCCGGACCTCCTGCAGCGGGATTCAGCCGGCGCCCGGGGCGATGACCAAGGCGACCCGGGCGTCGGCATCCTCACGCTCGGTCAGTCGACGCCCGCAGGCGCCACCGAGCGAATCCACTCGCGCAAGACCGGGTCGCCCACGCGGGCGTAGACACCGGGCTTGCCGGGCTGCGCGCAGCCCTCGCCGAAGCTCGTCGCGCCGACGACCTTGAGCGCGCCGGAGGCGTCGCGGCCGAACATCGGGCCGCCGGAGTCGCCCTGGCAGGTGTCGGTGCCGCCCTGCGGGTAGCCCGCGCAGAGCATGGTCGTCGCGTCGAAGTCGTCGTACGCGCCGTCGCAGTAGGCGTCGGTCGTGATCGGCACCTTCGCCTTCTGGAGCGTGTCGGGGGTGTCGCCGCCCTCGGTGGTGGTGCCGAAGCCGACGATCTCCTCGAGCGTGCTCGGCGCCCACAGGCTCGCGCCGCTCGCGCCGACGACGTGGGTCGGCGTCTTGGTCGAGTTCTTCGACAGCTTCAGGAGCGTGATGTCGTAGCCGGAGTTGGCCAGGTAGTCGGGCTCGACGGTGACGCTCGAGACCGGGACCTTCTCGCCCTGGCCGGGCGTGTTGGAGCCGATGCGGACGTCGATCGCGGCCGCGGGCCAGCCGGCGGGGGAGGCGACGCCGCTGCCGCCGGTGATCGAGCCGCAGTGCCCGGCGGTGAGCACGTAGTTCGGCGCGATCAGCGTGCCGGTGCAGAGGAAGGCCTGGGCGATGGTCACCTCGGCGACCGAGGGGTACTCGCCCTGGGCGGCGTCGGAGCCGCCGACGATGGCCATCGAGGGAGCGGCGGTGAGGGCGAGCGCCGCGGCGGTGGCGGCGACGAGCGTGAGCAGTCTCTTTGAGAAGGTCATGCGGGCTGCAACGCAGCCCGCATCACGAACTTGCGGCTAGACCGCGTACGCGAAGGGGTGATGGAAGACGTCCATCGCGCTGGCCGGAGCGGTGACCGGGATCTCAAAGGCGTTGCCCGCCTTGGCGTCGCGCACACGGACGTGCACGGCGTCGGTGCCCGGGTCCCACATCAGCCACACGTCGATGCCGTCGCCCGAGCGGTGGTGCAGTTCGCGATGGGAGGAGGTGGAGGCCATGCCGGAACTGTGCCGATCGCGCGGGGCCGCCGACAGGGTGCTGGCTCGCGTCATCCGGGTACGGTCAGCCCCCATGATCGGACGCGAGCGCCAGACGGCCATCTACCTCGGCGGGGTGAGCGGGCGCCGCCCGCGCGTGCCGCCCGATCCCGAGCGGCTCGAGGAGGCGGCGCGCAAGGCGATGCCCGCCGACGCCTTCGCGTATATCAAGGCCGGCGCCGGCACCGAGGACACGGTGCGCGAGAACCGCGCCGCCTTCGCGCGCCACCGGATCGTGCCGCGGATGCTGCGCGGCGCCGCGCAGCCCGACACGTCGGTCGAGCTGTTCGGCCGCACGCTCGACTCGCCGTTCCTGCTCGCGCCCGTCGGCGTGCTCGAGCTCGCCCACCGCGAGGCCGACCTCGCGGTCGCGCGGGCGGCGCGCGAGACCGGTGTGCCGATGATCTTCTCCAACCAGGCGTCGCATCCGATGGAGGAGTGCGCCGAGGTGCTGGGCGACAGCCCGCGCTGGTTCCAGCTCTACTGGAGCACCTCGGACGAGCTTGTCGAGAGCCTGGTCGCGCGCGCCGAGGCGTGCGGCTGCGAGGCGATCGTGCTCACGCTCGACACGACGATGGTCGGCTGGCGCCCGCGCGACCTCGAGCCCGCGTTCCTCCCCTTCCTGCGCGGGCAGGGGATCGCGCAGTACACGAGCGACCCGGTGTTCCGCCGCCTGATGGCGCAGGGCTCGACCAACGGCGAGGGGCCGACGCCGCAGCCCACGCCGCAGGCGCTGCGCACGCTGATGCAGCTGACGCGCGCGTATCCCGGACCGTTCCTCAAGAACCTGCAGAGCGGGCGCGGGCGCGCGGCCGTGCAGCGCTTCACGGAGATCTTCGCGCGGCCGCAGCTGTCGTGGGAGGACCTGCCGTTCCTGCGCGAGCGCACCAAGCTGCCGATCCTGCTCAAGGGCATCCTGCACCCCGACGACGCGCGCCGTGCGCTCGACGCGGGCGTCGACGGCATCGTCGTCTCCAACCACGGCGGCCGCCAGGTCGACGGCGCGATCGCGACGTTGGATGCGCTCCCCGGCGTGGTCGAGGCGGCCGGCGGGCAGGTGCCGGTGCTGCTCGACTCCGGTGTCCGCAGCGGCGCCGACGCGTTCAAGGCGATCGCGCTCGGGGCCACCGCGGTGCTGATCGGGCGCTCCTACGTCTACGGGCTCGCGGTCGCGGGAGCGGCGGGCGTCCGCGAGGTGCTCGACAACCTGCGCGCCGAGCTCGACATCACGATGACGCTGGCGGGCTCTGACTCGCTCGCCGAGGTCGGCCCCGAGACCCTGCACGCGTGATCGACGTCGCCACCGCGGCCGGGAGCGTCCTGGCCGCGTTCAGCCTGTCGGGCGCGGCCGGGCTCAACGCCTGGATCCCGCTGCTCGCGGCGGGCCTGCTCGACCGCGCCGGCCAGCTCCATCTCGCCGCGCCCTACGACGCGATCGCCACGACGCCGGGGCTGATCGTGCTCGGCGTCCTCTTCGTGCTCGACTTCGTCGGCGACAAGGTGCCGGCGGTCGACAGCCTGCTGCACGCGGTCGGCTCGGTCGTGCACCCGGCCTCGGGCGCGATCCTGTTTGCGGGCTCGGCCGAGACGCCGACCGACATCCCCTCGATCGTCCTGTTCGCGTTCGGCGCGGTGACGGCCGGCTCGCTGCACGCGACGCGCGCCACGGTACGGCCCGCCTCGACCACGCTCACCGCCGGGGCGGGCAACCCGGTGCTGTCGCTCGCCGAGGACGTCGCCTCGGCGGTGCTCAGCATCCTCGGGGTGCTGGTGCCGCTGCTGGGCGTGCTGCTGCTGCTCGTCGTGGCCGCGGTCGCGGTGCTGTGGTGGCGCCGGGTCACGCGCAGGCGGCGACGAACACGCGCCTGACCTCGAGCGCGTCGTCGAGTACGACGGCGTCGGCGCGCTGCCCCGGGATGAGGCGGCCGAGGTCGGGGCGCCCGGCGAGCGCGGCGGGGATGGTCGCGGCTGCGGCGAGCGCTTCGGCGAGCGGAACGCCGAGCGCGTGCAGGTTGCGCACCGCCTCGGCCATCGTCAGCTTGCTCCCGGCGAGCCGCCCGTGGCCGCCCTTGACCTCGCCGCCGCTGACCTCGATGGGGCGGCCGCCGAGCGAGTCGCCGACGCAGTCGCTGACCAGCGAGAAGCGCCCGCGGGACCGCTCGTAGTCGGCGCGCACGGTGTCGCCGGGGACGTGCAGGAGGTCGACGATCACCTGCACCGCCACCGCTTCGCCCGCCAGGGCGGCGCGCACCGTCTCCGGCGCCATCGCGTTGTGGAGGTGGGTGACGGCGCGGATGCCGGGCGGGAGGCTGCTCGCGGTCGTGTGGCCGGCGGCCACGAGCAGTCCCCGCGCGGTGAGCTCATCAACCAGCTCGAGCGCACCAGGGAGCTCGGGCGCCAGCGTCACGTGGGTCACCGGCCCGGCATCCAGCAGCCGGCGGAGCTCGGCGAGGTCGGGCGCGCGGAGGTACTCGGGCGGGTGCGCCCCGCCTTTCTCGGGCGACAGGAACGGGCCCTCGAGGTGCACGCCGAGGCAGGCGCGCGGCCACGGGCCCTGCAGTGCGCGCGTGAGCTCCTCCTCCGGCGCGCTGATCAGCGTCGGGCGCCAGCTCGTGGTGCCCGCCTCCGCGAGCGCGGCGGAGAGGCGCTCGCGGTCGTCCGGGCCGGCGGTGTGCAGGTCGACGCCCGCCCAGCCGTTGACCTGCAGGTCGACGTAGCCGGGGACGGCGAGCCCGCTGCCGCGCGGCGAGAGGCCGATCGCGGTCACGACCCCGTCGGCGACCTCGACGTCGCCGGGCACGATCCCCGTGCCGGTGAAGGCTGCGCTCACGTCAAGACGCATTGCGCAAGTTTCCCCGCTGCGGGCCTCCGGGGACACCCCGACCCATGGCGACCGACACTGCGGCCGAAGGCCGAATCATCGAGACGAAGATCCCGGCGCGGCTGGACCGGCTGCCGTGGGCGCGCTGGCACTGGATGGTGCTGATCGGGCTGGGGACGGTGTGGATCCTCGACGGGCTCGAGGTCACGATCGTCGGCACGATCTCCTCGCGCCTGACCGAGAAGGGCTCGGGGATCTCCATCAACGACGCGCAGATCGGCCAGGCGGCCGCGCTCTATGTCGCGGGCGCGTGCGTCGGCGCGCTGTTCTTCGGCTGGCTTGCCGACCGGCTGGGGCGCAAGAAGCTCTTCCTGATCACGCTCGCGCTCTACCTCGTGGCGACCACCGCGACCGCGTTCTCGCAGTCGTTCCTGATGTTCGCGATCTTCCGCTTCTTCACGGGTGCCGGCATCGGCGGCGAGTACGCGGCGATCAACTCCGCCATCGACGAGCTGATCCCGGCGCGGGTGCGCGGCACCGTCGACCTGATCATCAACGGCTCGTTCTGGCTCGGGACGGCGGCCGGCGCGGCGCTCTCGATCGTCCTCCTGAACGAGAACATCTTCGCCGCCGACGTGGGCTGGCGGCTTGCGTTCGGCCTCGGCGCGGTGCTCGGCGTCGGGATCCTGTTGGTGCGGCGCAACGTGCCCGAGAGCCCGCGCTGGATGTTCATCCACGGGCAGGTGGACGACGCGGAGAAGCTGGTCGACGGGATCGAGGAGGAGGTCAAGGAGTCCGCCGGCGTCGCCGAGCTGAAGGAGCCGAAGCGCTCGATCAAGGTGCGCGAGCAGGAGAGCGTCGGCTTCATCCAGATCGCCAAGACGGTGTTCGGCGCCTACCCGCGGCGGACGGTCGTCGGCCTCTCGCTGTTCATCGGCCAGGCGTTCCTCTACAACGCCGTCTTCTTCACCTACGCGCTCGTGCTGGGGACGTTCTACGACGTCAAGCCGGCCAGCGTGGGCTGGTACATCATCCCGTTCGCGCTCGGCAACTTCCTCGGCCCGCTGGTGCTGGGGCGGCTGTTCGACAGCGTCGGCCGCAAGCCGATGATCGCCGGCACCTACATCATCTCCGGCGTCCTGCTGATCATCACGGCGTTCCTGTTCAAGGCCGACGTGTGGACGGCGACGACGCAGACCGCGGCATGGAGCGTGATCTTCTTCTTCGCCTCCGCGGGCGCCAGCTCCGCCTACCTGACCGTCAGCGAGATCTTCCCGATGGAGACGCGCGCGCTGGCGATCGCGTTCTTCTACGCCGTCGGCACCGCGATCGGCGGCATCACCGGGCCGCTGCTGTTCGGCAAGCTGGTCGAGAGCGGCAAGGAGTCACAGGTGTTCTGGGGCTACATCCTCGGCGCCGGGCTGATGATCGCCGCGGGGATCGTCCAGGCGGTCCTTGGGATCGAGGCGGCGAAGAAGAACCTCGAGGACGTGGCGACGCCGCTGTCGGCCGAGGAGGCCGAGGGCGAGGGGGAGTCCAAGCCGCTCTCGGGCCGCCCGTACTCCTATTCCGCGTTCCAGTCCTCCTCGTCGCGCGTGCCGGACGAGGACATCGACGAGGAGGTCGAGGCGATCGTCACCGCGCTCCGCGACGGAGGCGAGCTCACCCGCGACGAGCTGGGCCGCCGCGTCAACTGCCGCCTGTGGGGCCCGGGCCGCTACCGCCGCGCGCTGGCGGCGGCGATGCAGCGCGGGAAGATCCGGGGTACGCGGCGGCGGAACTTCGTGGCGACTTAGAGGTCGCGCAGCTTGCGGCGCACGGTGGCGCGCTTGTCCGCCAGCTCACCCTCGAGCGCGTCGATGTCCTGCCGGCGGCGGCGGACCAGCTCGAGCTGGCGGTCGATGTGCCCGAGCGCCTGCTCGAGGATCTCGCGGCGGCGTGACTCGTCGGGGTTGTGCTCGCGCCACTCGGTGCGGAGCGCGGCGCGGGCCTCCTCGGCCTCGAGCAGCGCCTTGAGCTCCTCGAGGCTGAGGCCGAGCAGCTGCTTGAAGCGCAGGGCGTCGCTGAGGCGCTCGACGTCGGCCTCCTCGTAGGTGCGGTGGCGGCCGGCCTCGCGCTCACCGCCCCCGAGCAGGCCGATCTCCTCGTAGTAGCGGATCGTGCGCGGCGTGGTGCCGAGCCGCTCCGCCACCTCGCCGATGCGCAGCGGCGTAGCGGTGGTCATGCCGGCACGGCCTCGGCTTCGGCCTCGCGCAGCTTCGCCGTGGTCGGCCGCAGCAGCGACACGAACGCGCCGACCACGGAGGTGGCGGCGAGCACCCACAGCGCGGTGTGCATGTTGTGGATGAACGGGTCCAGCTGGGCCTGCGAGAGGCCGGTGGTGACGCCGGAGAAGATCGCCAGCAGCACGGACTTCGGCACCGCGGCGGTGACGATCGCCATCACGAACGCGATCGAGAGGACCGCGCCGGTGTTCTGCAGCATCATCCGCGCGCCGGCGGCCACGCCACGGCGGTTGGCGGGCACGACGCCCATCATCGCCGCCGTATTGGGCGAGTTGAACATGCCCGAGCCGACGCCGACCAGCAGCAGCCACAGGCTGCTCTGCCAGTACGGCGAGTCGACGCCGAGCGTTGTCATCGCGATCAGCCCGGCCGCGGACACGACCATGCCGAGCGCGGCGAGCGTGCGCGAGCCGTGGCGGTCGGCCCAGATGCCGGCCAGCGGCGAGGAGATGAGCATCCCGATCGCCATCGGCGAGAGCTTGATCCCGGCCGTGATCGGGTCGTCGCCGTGGACGCCCTGGAAGTAGAAGACGAACACGAACAGCAGCGCGAAGCGGCTGAGCCCGTTGATGAACGCCGCGCCGGTGGCGGCCGCGAAGAGGCGGTTTTCGAAGATCGTGAGGTCGAGCATCGGCGCGCGGCCGTGGCGCTCGATGAGCACGAACAGGGGCAGCAGCACGGCGCCGGCGATCAGGCCGCCGATCACGACCGGGTCGTTCCAGCCGCTGATCCCGCCCTTGGAGACGCCGAGCGTGAGCCCGGTGAGGCCGGCCACGAACGTCGTGGTGCCGAGGATGTCGAGCCCGCGGTTGGCGTCGCGCCGGGCGAGCTCCTGGAGCACGCTGTAGCCCCAGGCGGCGCCGAACAGCGCGAACGGCACGTTGAACCAGAACACCCAGTGCCACGAGATCGAGACGAGCGCGCCGCCGAGCACCGGCCCGAGCACGAGCCCGATCGCGGCGATCATCGTGTTCGTCCCCATCGCGAGGCCGAGCTGCTCGCGCGGGAACGCGTCGGTGACGAGCGCGGCGGCGTTGGCGAACAGGAACGCGGCGCCGATCCCCTGGAGGATCCGCCACAGGATCAGCTCGGTCCCGTTCTCGGCGAACCCGGCGCCCAGCGAGGTGAGCGCGAAGACGACGAAGCCGCCGACGTAGGCCTGCTTGCGGCCGAAGAGATCGGAGAGCCGGCCCGCGGTGAGCACGAGCACGGTCGAGGCTGATCATGTAGGCGAGGATCACCCACACGAGGCCGAGCAGCGTCGTGTGGAGCGCGCGCTCGAGGTCGGGCAGGGCGATGATCAGCGTGCCCGAGTTGACGGTCGCCAGGAGCATGCCCAGGCTGGTGCAGGAGAGCGCCCACCACTTGTATTGGGGGTGGTCCGAGCTGATTCCCAATCTGTTTTTCACGTCAACGTCAAGTTTAGCGATCACCCGTTCGGGATGAGGCCCGCTCACCCGGCCACCGAGGACCGTTGCGGGCGTGCGGGCGGCGGTCGCACTCACGCTGGTCCTGGCGACGATCGTCGCGCTCTCGACGGGCGCGACGGCGCGCAACGGCGCGCCCCGGAAGGCGCAGGCCGAGAGCGACTGCATGACCGACCCGCTCGGCCCCGTGCCCGACTGGAACATCGTCGTGATGGGCGACCTGAACCTGATGAACACCGACTCCGAGGGCCGGATCGTGGTCGGGCGCGATGCGACGCTGCAGAACTTCGGCGTGGCGTCGAGTTACCCGAACGATGCGAACCGGATCGACCTGGCGGTCGGCCGTGACCTGAACGCGATCAGCACCGGCGTCAACCATGGCAGCGCCACCTACGGGCGGAACCTGAGCGGCACGCTGACGAACCCGCTGCCGAACGGGACGATCACGCGCGCGACGACGCCGTTCGACGTCGGCGCGCTGTTCGAGGCGCTGGCGATCCGCTCCTCGTTCTGGGCGGACCTCGACCCGAACGGGACCGTCTCCGGCCCGCAGTACGGCGCGCTCACGCTCGAGGGGACCGACGCGACGCGCAACGTCTTCACGCTGTCCGCGACGAAGCTCGCCTCGGCGCAGGAGATCCGCATCCGCGTGCCGTTCGGCTCGACGACGCTGATCAACGTGACGGGGGAGAGCTACTCGAGCACGACGGTCAGCGCGATCGCGTATTGGAACGGGTCGGCGTACGTGCAGTTGCAGAACAACGAGAGCAACGCGGACCTCGCGACGTTGCGGACGAAGACCGTGTGGAACTGGCCCGACGCGACCGACGTCGACCTCGGCCCGAACACCGCCTGGCAGGGCACGATCCTCGCGCCACGAGCGGTCGTGCGGCTGGGCTACCAGCAGGTGAACGGACCGATCGTGTCGGGCGCGCTGTACGGGACCGGCGAGACGCACCTGCATCCGCCGGATCCCTGCCTGCCCGATCCCCAGCCCTGCCCGCCGGAGCCACCGATCCCGACCCCGACGCCGACCCCGACCACCACACCGACCCCGGAGCCGACGTCGACGCCGACCCCCGAGCCGACGAGCACGCCGACGCCGGAGCCCACCAGCACGCCCGCGCCGCTCGTGACCCCGACCCCCACCCCGACGCCGCAGACGCCGAGCCAGCCGCTCCCGCCCGGGACGAACAACAGCGGGTCGGTCCTGGGCGCGAACGCCGACGTGCGGATCTGCAAGAAGGTGATGTCGAAGGGCCGCGCGCTCGAGAACGTCCACCGGCGCGCGGGCAGCAAGGTGAAGTTCCGCATCCGCGTCACGAACCTGGGCACCGACGCGGCGCGCAACGTGCGCGTCTGCGACCTGCTCCCGAAGCAGTTCAAGCTGATCAAGGCGTCGGTGAAGGTGACCTACCGCCGCGGCCGCCCGTGCGTGACGGTGCCGCTGCTCAAGGGCCAGCGCCAGGGCTTCATCACCATCCGGATCGCGCGCACGGCGAAGGGCGTGGTGACCAACGTCGCGGCGGTCCGCTCCCGCGACAGCGGGCTGCGGCGCAACACGGCACGCGTGCGCGTGCTGCCGGCCAGGGCGGCGGGCGGAGGAGTCACCGGCTAGTGCGCCGCGTGGCGGTGGCGCTCGCCGCGGCGGCCACCCTCGCCGCGCCGGCGGCCGTACACGCGTCGGGCGTCTCCGCGCCCACCTCGAAGCGCGCCTGGATCGCGCAGCTCGTCGCCCGCACGCCGGCCTGGCCCCACCCGCGGCCGGCCGGGACGCCGCACATGCTCGACCCGCTCGGGCGCTGGACCGGCGGCCCGGTCGGCCTGCTCGTCCTGCGCGTGCGCAGGGACTGGGTCAAGGTCCGGCTGCCGGACCGGCCGAACCGGGCCGCGGCGTGGATCTCCGCCGACCGCGTCGTCCTGCGGCCGACGCGCTGGCGGGTCGTGATCAACGTCCGCGCGCGGCGCGTCACCGTGCTGCGCGACGGCCGCCGCGTGCGGCGCTTCGCCGCGGTCGTCGGCGCGCCGGGCACGCCGACCCCGCGCGGCCGCTTCGCGATCTACGAGATCGACCGCCAGCCGGACCCGTTCGGCTTCCTCGGCCCCGTCGCGCTCCACCTCACCGCGCACAGCGACGTGCTCGACGACTACGGCGGCGGGCCGGGGCGCGTCGCGCTCCACGGGCGCGGCGGCGCGAGCCTGCTCGATCCGCTCGGCACGGCCGCCTCGCACGGCTGCATCCGCGTCGACAGCCGCGAGGCGGCCTGGCTCGCGCGCAAGCTCAGGCCCGGCGTGCCCGTGACCATCGTCTGACGCCGCCTAGGCTGTAGGGCATGCGGCTGAGCGTGCTCGACCAGTCCCCGATCTCGGAGGGCTCCACGGGCGCCGACGCGCTCGCCAACACGATCGACCTCGCGCGCCATTGCGAGGCGCTCGGCTATCACCGCTACTGGCTGGCCGAGCACCACGGCGGGCCGATGCTGGCGGGGCCGTCGCCCGAGGTGCTGATCCCCGCGGTCGCGGGCGCGACCTCGACGATGCGGATCGGCAGCGGCGGCGTGATGCTCCCGCACTACTCGCCGTTCAAGGTCGCCGAGTCGTTCTCGCTCCTCTCCGGCCTGTTCCCCGATCGCATCGACCTCGGCATCGGCCGCGCGGCCGGCACCGATCCGATGACGACCTTCGCGCTGCAGCGCGACCGCCGCACCGCGGCGCCCGACGACTTCCCGGAGCAGCTCGCCGAGCTGCTCGCCCACTACGACGGCGGCTTCCCGGACAACCACCCGTTCGCGCGGCTCGGCAAGTCGCTGCCGGGCGCGCCGCACCAGCCGGAGATCTGGCTGCTCGGCTCGTCGGCGCAGAGCGCGATCTGGGCCGGCCAGCTCGGCCTGCCCTACGCGCTCGCCGACTTCATCAACCCCGAGGGCGCGACCAACGCGGAGCTCTACCGCGAGCGCTTCGAGCCGTCCAGCCGCCTGCAGGCGCAGCGCACCGCCGTCGCGGTGTGGGCGATCTGCGCCGAGACCGACGAGGAGGCCGAGCGGCTCGCCGCCAGCGGCCGGATGACGTTCACGCTCCTGCGCCAGGGCCGCCTGATCGCGGTGCCGCCGCCCGAGAAGGCCCAGCGCTTCATCGCCTCGACCGAGGGCGTCGCCCGCCGCGGCGTCATCGGCTCGCCCGAGACCGTGCGCGCGGGGATCGAGACGATCGCCTCCGCCTACGGCGCCGAGGAGGTGATCGTGGTCACCATCACCTACGACCACGAGGCGCGGCGGAGGTCCTACGAGCTGATCGCCGACGCGTTCGGCGTCAAGCCGCCCGCCGAGGCCGCGGTGCATGCCGGCTGAGGAAGGCGGCGCCGCCGCAACCGACGAGGCCGGTCCGACCGGCGCCGAGCGCTATCGCGCGGCCTTCACGGACTGGCTCGCCTGCGCCTCGCGCGGCTTCTCGGAGCCCGCGGCCCGGGCCGCCTCCGCGGCCGGCGACCCGATCGTCGCGCTCGGCACGGCGGGCCACGTGCTCGACTTCGACGACACCTTCCTGCCCGGCATCGCGCACCTGAGCGCGCCGGTCGCGCCCGCGGCGCTGGCGCTCGGCGCGCACGAAGACGCGACGGTCGGCGACGTGCTCGCCGCCTACGCCGACGGCTTCGAGGCGATGGGCGCGCTCGCCGCCGCCGGCCACCCCGCCCTCTACGACCGCGCCTGGCACCCGACCGCGGTGTGCGGCGCCGTCGGCGCGGCGGTCGCCGCCGCACGGCTGCTCGGCGCCGACCCCGAGACCGCCGCCGCCCTCGCCGCCCTGCGCGCCGGCGGCCTCCGCGCCGCGTTCGGCTCGGACGGGAAGTCGATCCAGGTCGGGCTCGCGGCCGCGACCGGCGTGGCCGCGGCGCGGCTCGCGAAGGCGGGCGCGACGGTCCCCGCCGACCGCATCGCTGCCGCCTGGCATGACGCCTATGGCGGCCGCTGGGCCACGGCCGCCCACGACGCGGTGTCGCAGAACTGGATCAAGGCGTGGCCCTGCTGCCTGCAGACCCACGGGGCGATCGAGTGCGCCGAGCGCGTCGACGCCCCGCCCGACGGCCCGATCACGGTGCTCGCCCACCCGGTCTCGCGCCAGGCGGCGAGCTATGACGCGGTCGAGACGCCGCTCCAGGCCAAGTTCTCGATCCCCTACACGACCGCCTTCACGCTCTTGCACGGCGGCCCGCGCGTGGATGACTTCTCCGCGCTCGACGCCGACACCCAGACGCTCGCCGAGCGCATCACCGTCCGCACCGACGACGCGCTCGCAGAGTCAGAGTTCGCGCTGCTCGCCGGCGACGAGGAGCTCGCGCGCGTCGACGCCGCCCGCGGCTCGCCGCAGCACCCGCTCTCTGCCGACGAGCTCCAGGCCAAGGTCCACGCCCTCGCGGGCGATCGCTTCGACGACCTCGCCGACGACGAGCCGGCCGCCGAGCTGATCGCCCGGATCTAGCGCTTCAGCTTGAGCGTCCGCGAGGTGCGCGTCGTCACGCCGCCCACCTTCGTGGCCGTCTTCAGCGTCACCTTCGCCTTGCGCAGCTTCTTGAAGCGCTTGCGCGCCTTGCTCACCACCGTCAGCGTCACGCGCGCGTTGCCCGCCGAGGACAGCTTCTTCTTGCCGCGCGCGAGCACCCGCGACTTCCCGAGCTTGAGCTTGCGCGCCGTCTTCTTGTCGACCCGCAGCTCGGCGGTCACCGCGCACGCGGCCGGGCACGCGATCCGCAGCACCAGCCCCTTCTTGGCGACCGCCTTGACCGACAGCTTGGTGAGCAGCTTCGGCTTGCCCGGCGTCCCGGGCGGCAGGCCGCCACCCGAGCCCCCGGCGCGGTCGATCGTCTCGCACGTGGCGTCCACGACGTCGGACGCGTCGACCTGCGCCGTGTCGGAGCCGATTCCGCAGCTGACCTGCTCGGCGTTGCCGTCGCGCGCGCGGATCTGGTCGTTGCCGATCGCGATGACGTTCTGCTCCGTCCGGTCGCCGTTGAACTGGTCGACGCCCGCGCCGCCGTCGAGCACGTCGTTGCCGAAGCCGCCCTCGAGGAAGTCGTCGCCGTCGCCGCCCTCGATCGTGTCGTTGCCGTCGTAGGCGACGAGCTTGTCGTTGCCGCCGAGGCCGCGGATCAGGCTGGAGTCGGCGTCGACGAAGATGTCGTCGTTGCCGGCGGTGCCCACGACCGTCGCGTGCCCGGCCTCGACCCGGAGCCCTTCGACGGAGATCACGTTGTCGCCCTCGCCCGCCTCGCCGTCGTTGGCCACACCGTCGTTCGTGACCGAGACGTCCTCGTCGAAGCCGCGGCTGTAGTCGTTGTCGACAGCCGGCATGCGATCGAAGCCGGGGCCGCCGTCGACGATGTCGGAGGCGTTGGCGCTGGGCTCCTCCTTGCCGGCGCTGAGCGAGTCGTCGCCGCCCTCGCCGCGCACGACGTCCTCGCCCTCGAACGACTGCATCGTGTCGTTGCCGTTGCCGCCGTGCAGCTCGTCGGTGCCGTTGCCGCTCACCAGCGTGTCGTTGCCCTCGCCGCCCTCCATGTAGGTCTCGGGCTGGGCGATGTCGCGGAAGTCGGGCGGCGCCTTCAGCGTGTCGTTGCCGGCGTCCCCGAAGGCTCGCCGTGGAGCGCCGGCAGCGCGGGCTCCACGCCGGTCTTGTCGGTCAGGCCGAGCGTGATGGTGTCGTTGCCGCCGTTGCCGTAGACGATGACCGCGTCGAACGTGCCCGCGTACGCCACGACCGTGCCACCGGTGCCGCCGATCGTCTGGCACTCGTTGCCGGGCGTCGCGCCCGCGGGGTTCTGGACCTGCAGGTTCGGCCCCGCCGACTGGTCGAGCGCCGTGTTGATCGTGCTCAAGCTGTCCGAGTCGTCGGCGACGACGGGGAGCCTGCGAGCCACGGATCCCTCCGTTTCAGCCGATTGAGGGTGAGCCGACCCTCCCCCATCCGGGCGATCGGTGTCAACCGCCGCTGCGTGGCCCTGCCGAGATCGCCTCCCGCACATCGGCCTCGCGCGGGTCGTTGCCGAACCCCGTCAGGCACCACGTCGCGCCCGCCGCCTCCCACTCCGCGAAGTCTCTGCCTCCCGGCTCGTCGACCACGACCTCGAACGCGTCGTCGCGCTCCGCGCGCACCTCGGCCACGAGCTCGGCGAGCGCCTCCGGCCCCGGCAGGTCGATCGGGAAGATGCCGTCCCACCGCAGCGCCCGCCGCACCGGCCGCCGGTTCGGCCAGCGCGCCGCCACCCACACCGGGATCCGCGGCTGCTGCACCGGCACGGGCTGGAACTCGCCGCCCCACAGCGCCATCAGCCGCTCGAGGTCGGCGTCGAGCTGCCGCGCCCGCTCGCGCATGTCGTCCTCCTCGCCGAACGGCCCGAACTCGCCGTGGGCATCGCCGCCGACGCCCACGCCGAACACCAGGCGACCTTCGCTGAACCGGTCGAGCGTGACCGTCTCGCGCGCGAGCTTGTGGATCCGGCGCCGCGGGGTCGGGGTGACGAGCGCGCCGATCCGCACCCGCGACGTCGCCGCCGCGATCGCCGCCATCGCCACCCACGGATCGGCGACGTGGGTGACCGGCGCGCTGTAGACCATGTGATCCCAGACGAAGAAGCCGTCCCACCCGGCCGCCTCCGCCTCGGCCGCGAGCTGCGCCAGCACGCGCGGCTCGGACAGCTCCCCGAACGGGGCGACGAAGATCGCTCGCTTGGCGGGCACTAGCCGAAGATAGGGAACGCGCGCCGGCGGGCCAGGGTGTCCATGCCGTCCTGGATCGACTGCCGGACCTCGTCGTACTTGCGCTCGACGTAGTCGTCGTCCTTCGCCTTCGCCGGGTCGCGCGAGAGCTTGACCGGCGGCTGGAAGGCGGTGCGGATCTTCGTCGGCAGCGGCAGCTCGGGCAGCATCGCCGGCGAGATCCCCCACGGCGCCTGGATCGAGATCGGGAACATCTTCAGCCGCGCGACCTTGTCGAGTTGGAGCGCCTTGGCGAGCCGCTGCCCGCGCGCGAGCACCGGCATCGAGTCGGGCCCGCCCACGGTCGCGATCGGCACGATCGGGACGCCCGCGCGGATCGCCATCCGGATGAAGCCCTGGCGCCCGGCGAGCACGGCCTTGTCGCGGTCGGCCCACGGCCGCAGCGAGTCGATCTCGCCGCCCGGCCACAGCGCGACGTCGTGCCCCGCCTCGAGCGCCGACGCGATCGAGTCCGGCGCCGCCGGCAGCACGCCCATCTTGCGGAAGTAGGAGCCGATCAGCGGCGCCGCCATCAGCGCGTCGTGCGCGGTGCCGTGCAGTGGGCGGTCGGTGCCGAAGCGCCGCCACCACTGGATGCCGACCGTCCACGCGTCCCACACGAACGGCGCGCCGGAGTGGATCCCGATCAGCAGCACCGGCGAGTCGGGCAGGTGCTCCCAGCCCTCGATCTCCATCCGGAACCAGTAGTCCATCAGCGGATTCCAGAGGTACTTCTGGCGGTCCATGAAGGTGTCGTCGACACCCTCCAGATCCCACTGGCCGGCGCGCTCGGCGACCCAGCCCGCGGCCCCGTCGGCGTCCTCGCGACGGGCCTTCATCTTCTCTCGCGCCTGGGCGGCGTTGCGCTCGCGCTGGGTCGTGGCCATGCCCCGACTCCTACCCAGGCGCTCGCGGGATAACCTGCGAACCAGATGGACGAGAGCGCGCCGGTCGGCGTGCACCTGGTGGGCAGCGTCCCGCTCGGGAGCGCCGAGGAGGTCTTCCGCAGCGTCGCGGGTGCGATCGGCGACCGCCTGCGCCGCCTGCCCGACGGCGAGACGGGCGCGCGCTCGGACTGGATCGTCTGGCAGTACCCGCTGTTCAGCTCGCGCCCGCAGTTCGAGATGGGGCCGCCGGGCGAGTCCTCCTATCGCGCGCTGCCGCAGCTGCGCCTGCGCAACGGGGTGGACACGAGCGGGCTCGCGTTCGAGGAGCTCGGCTACGCGGCCGCGGCGATCGCGTCGTACGAGACGTTCGCCCGGCTCAAGCGCGAGGGCGCGATCCCCGCGGGCTGCCGCTTCCTCGTCTCGCTCCCCACGCCGCTCGCGCCGGTCAGCGCGTTCGTGGCGCTGGAGGACCAGGCCGAGCTCGAGCCGGTCTACGAGGCGGCGATGCAGGCCGAGGTCGAGCGCATCCTCGCGGCGATCCCGGCCGACCAGCTCGCGATCCAGTGGGACGCTCGCTACGAGTTCGCGATGCTCGAGGGCGCGATCGAGGTCTGGTTCGACGACGTCCAGGCCGGCATCGTCGAGCGGCTGCTGCGGCTGGGGAGCCTGGTGCCGGCGGGCGTCGAGCTCGGCTACCACCTCTGTTACGGCGACGACGAGAGCGGCCACTTCGCCGAGCCGGAGGACGCGGCGAAGCTCGTCGCGGTCGCCAACGCGCTGGGCGCGCCCGACTGGATCCACCTGCCGGTGCCCGCGGAGCGCGAGGACGACCGCTACTTCGCGCCGCTCGGCGAGCTGCGGCTGCCCGAGACGACCGAGCTCTACCTCGGGCTGATCCGCGCGGGCGACGCCGACGGCTCGCGGCGGCGGATCGCCGCGGCGCGCGAGCACGTGCAGGGCTTCGGGATCGCCACCGAGTGCGGCTGGGGCCGCGGCGGCGCCGCCGCGGTCGCGGGCCTGCTCGAGCTGCACCGCGAGCTGAGCGCGCCGCTCCCCGGCGAGAGCGGGTTCCGGTGGCCGGAGGGCTTCGTGCCGGTGCCGGAGGCCGGCTGGGACGAGACGACCGCCCTCGCCTATGACCACGTCGACGCGCCCGTCTGGTACCGCAGCCTCGACCTCACCGTCGAGGACCTCGCCCGCACGCTCCAGGACGGCGACCTCCTGCTCGACTACTCCGCCGGCACCGGCACGCTGCTCGACCGGCTACGGCGGCGGATCCTGGATCGCCGGGTCGGCGTCGTGCTCGTCGATCCGTCCGCGCGGTTCCTCCGCATCGCGCGCGAGAAGTACCGCGGCGATCCGGCGGTCGCGCTGCGGCAGACGCTCGACGACACGCTCGGGCTCGAGGTCGACGCGCTCGCGTGCACCAACGCGATCCACCTCTACCCCGACCTGCCGGCGACGCTCGCCACCTGGATGCGCGCGCTGCGCCCCGGCGGCGGCGTGTTCATCAACTTCGGCGACCTCGACGAGACCGTGTCGGGCATCGCCGACCTGGCCGAGGGGCTCGTGCGCTCCGACCCGCGCTACCTCCACTACCGCGACGCGGTCGACGCCGCCGCCGCGCACGCCGAGTACCGCAACCGCGTGTTCGTCCCGGCGCGGCCGCTCGACGCCTACCTGGGCGCGCTCGAGGCGGCCGGCTTCGAGGTGCTCGACGTGCGCAAGGAGACGATCGAGGCGCGCGTGAGCGAGTGGTTCGAGTTCCTCAGCGGCTACCACGACGCGGTGCTCGGCTGGGTCGGCGGGCCGGAGCCGACGCCGGGCGCCCTGCGCGACCGCCTGCACCTGATCCGCCACGCGATGGAGACGCAGTTCGGCGGCCGCCCCTCCTTCGACGCCTGCTGGACCTACATCACCGCGCGCAAGCCTCAAGCAGGGGTCTGACCCCTGGTTGAGGGTTTGTCCGGGGCGGCCGTCAGGCTTGCCCCGTGTCTCCCGCCGCAAGGACGCTGAGGGCGCTGCTGGTCGCCGGGTTGGTGGCCGGCTTCGCGCTCGCCTGGGGGCCCGAGGGGTTCTGGGCCTGCCTGCCCGGCGCGCTGGTGCTCGCCGGCGCCGAGCCGACCGCCCGCGCCGCGCTCGGCTCGGGCGCGCTCGTCGTGCTGGCGGCCGCGGTCGCCGCGCCGCCGCCGCTGATGCCGGCGCTCGTCGTCGTGCCGGCCAGCCTCGGCGTGCTGCTCGCGCTGCGCGCCCGGCTCGAGCGCGAGCGCGACGCGATGCGGGGCTTCGCCCTCCGCGACCCGCTGACCGGGCTCGCCAACCGGCGCGTGCTCGACGAGCGGCTCGGCTACGAGATCGCCCGCCACACGCGCCACGGCGAGTCGTTCTCCGTGCTCGCGCTCGACCTCGACGGCTTCAAGGCCGTCAACGACCGCTTCGGCCACGACGCCGGCGACGAGGTGCTGTGCGACGCCGCGAGCGCGCTCGTCGGCGCCGTGCGCGCGCAGGACACGGTGGTGCGGCTCGGCGGCGACGAGTTCTGCGTGCTCGCGCCGCAGACCGACGCCGCGCACGCCGAGCACCTGGTCGAGCGCGTCCGCGCGTCGCTCGCGGCGGTGACCACCGGCGTCACCGGGCTGAGCGCGAGCATCGGCGTCGCCGTCTTCCCCGCCGGCGGGACGACGCCGGAGGGCCTCCTCGCCGAGGCCGACAAGGCCGCGCTCGCGGCCAAGCGCCGCGACCGTGCCGGCCGGCCCCAGCGGCGCGCGGCCTAAGCCCCCCGCTAGGCAGCAAGCTGCCTGGCTTGGCGTCTAGACGGCCGCGGCCAGCCGGTCGGTCTGCTCGCCGGAGCCCTTGATCTTCTCGCCCTTGTAGGGCCCGGGCTTCGGCCGGACCTGCCCGCCCGGGAACGCGAGCCGGATGATCGTGCGCTGCACCATGCCCAGCTGCTTGAGGAACGGGCCGGTGTTGTAGGGCAGCTCGTAGCGCTCGCAGATCTCCCGCACGCGCGGCGCGATCTCGCCGTAGCGGGTGCTCGGCATGTCGGGGTAGAGGTGGTGCTCGACCTGGTAGCCGAGGTTGCCGCTGATCACGTGGAAGAGCGCGCTGCCCTCGATGTTGGCCGCGCCGAGCAGCTGGCGCACGTAGCGCCCGCCGGTCGTCTCGTCGTCCGTCTCCGCCTGGCTGAACGTGTACGTCTGGTCCGGGAAGTGCCCGCAGAAGATGATCGCGTAGGCCCACACGTTGCGGATCACGTTGGCGGTGACGTCGGCGGTCAGCGTCGACATGAAGGTCGGCCGCAGCAGGTTCTTGCGCGGCTCCGGGCGCCGCCGCGCGCGCCGCTTCGCCTTCTCCCAGCGCCCCTCCTGCTTCGCGCGCGAGCGCGCGTCGGGGATCGCCATGATCAGCGCGCTCAGCGCGGGGAACGCGACGTAGTCCTTGATGATCTGGGAGCGCGCCTTGCCGGCCATGCCCTTGAGCTGGCGCCGCACCTCCTCCTTGGACTTCTCGCCCGCCTTGATCGCGTCGAAGTCGAGGTCGTGGGTGGCGACGCCCCACTCGAACAGCATCGCCAGCAGGACGTTGTAGAACGGCTGCGCCAGGTAGACGGGATGCCACTTCTGGTGCGGGTCGATCCGCATGATCTCGTAGCCGAGATCGCGGTCCTTGCCGCGGATGTTCGTGTACGTGTGATGAACGTAGTTGTGCGAGTGCTTCCACGCCTCGGGCGTCGACGCGCTGTCCCAGTCCCACGCCGCCGAGTTGATGACCGGGTCGTTCATCCAGTCCCACTGGCCGTGCATGACGTTGTGGCCGATCTCCATGTTCTCGAGGATCTTGGCCAGCGAGAGCGTCGCCGTCCCGGCCGCCCACAGCGGCTTGTAGCGCGAGCCGACCAGCAGCACGCGCCCGAGCAGGGCGAGCCGGCGGTGGAGCTCGATCATCGAGCGGATGTAGCGCGCGTCACGGTCCCCGAGGTCGTCGAACACCTCGTCGTGGAGCTGCTCGAACTCCTTGCCGATCGCCTCGATCTGCTCGGGCGTCAGGCGGTGGAGTGGGTTCTCGACTTCGGTGGCCATGCGTGGTCCTTTCAGAGTTCGATCTCGACGGGTCCCTCGGGCGCGTTGATGCACGTGCGCACCATCTCGCCGCGCGAGCCCGTGACCTTCCCGGTGCGCAGGTCGCGGATCTCGCCCGACTTCAGCTGCCCGACGCAGGTGTGGCAGATGCCCTCGCGGCAACCGAACGGGAGGCTCAGCCCGGCGTCCTCGCCGGCCACGAGGATCGGCTTCGAGCCGTCCGAGTGCGCCTCGCAGTCGCTCTTGAGGAACTTGATCGTCCCGCCCTCGCCCTCCTCGGCCTCGCCGAGGATCGGCTGGAAGCGCTCCATGTGGAGGCGGTCGCAGTCGGCGTGCTCGTCCCAGTGCTCGTCGAGCGCGTCGAGCAGCTCGGCCGGGCCGGAGATGAAGGCCTCGCGTTCCTTCCAGTCCGGGCACAGCTGCTCGAGGTCCGCCGGCGTGAAGCGCCCCATCTCGCCGGTCAGCTGCTCATGCAGGCGGAATCCTTCGTTCCGCTTCTCCATCGCCCGCAGCTGCTCGCCGAAGATCACGTCGTCCGGGGTGCGCGCGGAGTTGATGAGCAGGACGTCGTCGAGCGCCTCTTGGTGCTCGAGGCTGCGGAGCATGCTCATGATCGGCGTGATCCCGCTGCCGGCGCTGATGAACAGGAGCTTCTCGGGCAGCGGGTCGGGGAGCACGAACTCGCCTTCGACGCCGCCCAGCGACACGATGCTGCCCGGCCGCCCGCGCCGCACGAGGTAGGGCGAGACGGTGCCCTCGTCGACGTTCTTGATCGTGATCGTGATGAAGCCGTCGGGGCGACCCGGGTCGGACGTCAGCGAGTACGCGCGCCAGTGGCGGCGGCCGTTGATGTCGAGCCCGATGCGCAGGTGCTGGCCGGCCCGGTGGCCCTCCCACTCGTAGCCCGGCCGGATCGTGACCGTCGCGGCGTCGGGCGTCTCGGCGTCGATGCTCTCGATCTTGCCGCGCAGCTCGCGCGTCGACCACAGCGGGTTGATCAGCTCGAGGTAGTCGTCGGGCAGCAGCGGCGAGGTGAACGCGCGGATCGCGTTCAGCACCCGGCGCTGAAGCCGGGGGACCTTTGGGGGTGCGCCTATCTCCGCCACGAACGCGGCATCCTAGCCATCTTTGAGAACAACTGTCACACTCCCGTTCACATGCCGACGCGAACCTCGCCAAGGACCCGCGAGCGTGACCTCGTCAAGGTCACCCGCGCGCTGTTCGACGAGCGTGGGATGCAAGATGCCCCGGTTGAGGAGATCGCACGCGCCGCCGGCATCGCGCGCGGGCTGATCTACCGCCACTTCTCCTCCAAGGAGGAGCTGTTCGTGGCTGCCGTCATCGACTACCTCGATGAATTGGGCGCGGCGCTCGAGGCCGCCACCGACGGCGAGCCCGACCCGGTCCGCCGGCTCGAGCGGCTGACCGAGGCATACGCGCGCTACTGCCTGCAGTACCCGGCCTTCCTCGACTCGTGCATCTCGCTCATGCACCGCCCGGCGAGCGAGCTTGCCGAGATCGTCTCGGAGTCGATCTGGCTGCGGCTCGGGCAGGGCATGGCGCGCTGCCTGGGCGTCTCGGCGGCGGTGCTGCGAGACGGCGCCGAGGCGGGCGTGTTCGGCGTCAAGGATCCGGACTACATGTCCAACGTGCTGTGGACGCAGGGCCTCGGGCTCATGCACCTCGCGCGCATCGGCGTCGGCGTCCGCAGCGTCGCGCCGGGCATCCCCGCGCTCTTCACGGTCGAGCCCGAGCAGGTCGTGCGCACCTGCGTCGACGGTGCGCTCGCCGTCGTTCAGGCCGGCTGAGCCGCCCGCGCCAGCCGCGCCGACAGCGCCCGCAGGTGCTCGATCAGCTCGGGCGGCTCGTGGACCTCGAACTCGACCCCGAGCATCGAGAGCCGCGCCGCCAGCCAGTCGAGGTTGTCGTCGCCGGTGCGGTACTCGCAGCGGTCCTCGCCGAGCGCCTCGAACGGGCCGGCCCAGCGTGGCACCCGCTTGGCCATCTCCTCCGCCGAGGCGTGGAGCGTGAGCCGCGCCTCGTAGCGGCTCGGCCGCGCCGACAGCGACTGCGACACGTACGTCGCGGCGTCCTTCGCCGGCAGCTCGCGCGGCTCGAAGCGCCCGCTCGCGTGCGGGCGCGTGAGGCGGTCGACGCGGAACGTGCGCCAGTCCTTGCGCCCGCAGTCCCACGCCACGAGGTACCAGCGGCGGCCGACGTTGACGAGCGAGTGCGGCTCGGCCTCGCGACGCGAGCGCTCGCCCTCGCGCGCCTGGTAGCCGAAGCGCAGGCGCTCGCGGTCGCGGCAGGCGGCGGCCAGCAGCGTCAGCACCTGCGGGTCGGCGGTCGGCCCGCCGGCGTAGGACAGCGTCGTGGTCACGGCGGCGAGCGCCTGCACGCGGCGGCGCAGGTGGGCGGGCAGCACCTGCTCGAGCTTGACCAGCGCGCGCACCGACGTCTCCTCGATCCCGGTCACCGACGCGCGCGCCGCCGTGCGCAGCCCGACGGCGATCGCGATCGCCTCGTCGTCGTCGAGCAGGAGCGGCGGCATCGCGGCGCCCGCCGCCAGCCGGTAGCCGCCCGCCGGGCCGGTCAGCGACTCGACCGGGTACCCGAGCTCGCGCAGCCGGTCGACGTCGCGGCGCACCGTGCGGCCGGACACCTCGAGGCGGTCGGCGAGCTCCTGGCCCGGCCAGTCGCGGCGGCCCTGCAACAGCGAGAGCAGCGTGAGGAGGCGGCTGGAAGTTGTCTCGGCCACGTGCGCAGTCTCCAGGATATTGAGGACACAAGCTGACCTAAACCGCTGAGAGGGTCTCCCGATGCCTTCTCTCCCCCCAGCGATCGAGGTCGACGGCCTCGTCAAGTCGTTCGGCGATGTGCGCGCCCTCGACGGCGTCGAGCTCGAGGCCGGCCCCGGCACGGTGCTCGGCGTGCTCGGGCCCAACGGCGCGGGCAAGACGACGCTGCTCCACATCCTCTCCGGCGCGCTCTCCCCCGATGCCGGCGCAGCCCGCGTAACGCGGCGTCCGGTTCTGCTCCTCGACGAGCCGACCCGCGGCCTCGACCCGCGCAGCCGCATCCGGCGGTGGGAGGTGATCGAAGCGGCCGCCGGCAGCGGCGCGACCGTCGTCCTCGTCACCCACGATCTCGCCGAGGCCGAGCGGCTGGCCGGCCGCATCGCGGTGCTCGACCACGGCCGCGTGATCGCCGAGGGCACCGCCGACGAGCTCAAGGCCCGCGCCGGCGGCGAGCGCCTCGAGGTCCAGCTCGCCGGCCCCGACGAAGCGCTCGAGGCGGCGTGGGCGCTCGGCGGCCCGGCCGAGATCGTCGGCCGCTCGGTGCGGCTGCCGGCCGAGCGCGGCGCGCTGCTCGAGGTCGCGCGCCGGCTCGGCGAGGCGCGGCTGCAGGTCGACGACCTCGCGCTGCGGCGGCCGACGCTCGACGAGGCCTTCCTCACGCTGACCGGCCGCGCGGCCGGTCAGCGTGAGCTGGAGGAGGTGGCCGCCTGAACCGACGATCTGCGGCTACCCGCACTGTGCGGCGGGGCGCCCGTTGGGACCATCGTCCAGATGGTTCGGACGGTGCTCGTGGTCGACGATCATGCGGGGTTCAGGGAGCTCGCGCGGACGCTGCTCGAGGATGGCGGCTACGCGGTCGTCGGCGAAGCGGGCGACGGCGCATCGGCGCTGCGCGCAGCGCGCGCGCTCCATCCCGACGCGGTGCTGCTCGACGTGCACCTCCCCGACATGGACGGCTTCGCGGTTGCCGCGGCGCTGGCCCGGGAGGAGCCGGCGCCGCGGGTCGTCCTCACCTCGACGGACGCGGAGGAGGAGGTCGCCTCGCTCCTGCGGCGCTCCGGCGCGCTCCGCTTCGTCCCGAAGGAGACCTTGGCGCGCGCCTCGATGAGCGCGCTCTGGGAGGCCACCACCTGAGGAGTAGCGTTCTGAACGGGAGGCTCCGCACGTGCGGATAGTGATCGGCGAGGACCAGGCCCTTCTGCGTGAGGGCATCGCGCGCCTGCTGGAAGAAGCGGGCTTCGACGTCGTCGGCCAGGCCGGCGATGCCGTCGACCTGCGCCGCAAGGTCGGCGCCCACAAGCCGGACGTCGCGGTGGTCGACATCCAGATGCCGCCGACGCGCACCGACGACGGCCTGCGCGCGGCGATCGACATCCGCTCCGAGCACCCCTGCACGCGCGTGCTCGTGCTCTCCCAGTACGTCGAGGAGCGCTACGCGGTCGACCTGATCGGCGAGTGCGCCGAGGGCGTCGGCTACCTGCTCAAGGACCGCGTCGGCGACCTCGACGAGTTCGCGGACGCCGTGCGCCGCGTCGGCGAGGGCGGCTCCGTGCTCGACCCCGAGGTCGTCACCCGCATGCTCGCCCGCCCGCGCCATCAGAACCCCCTGGACGAGCTGAGCCCGCGCGAGCGCGACGTGCTCGAGCTGATGGCCCAGGGCCGCTCCAACCAGGGCATCGCCGAGAAGCTGTGGATCACCGAGAGCGCGGTCGAGAAGCACGTCACCGCGATCTTCGAGAAGCTCGGCCTGGAGCGCGACTTCGAGGACCACCGGCGCGTGCTGGCGGTGCTCGCCTTCCTGCGGGCGCCGTGAAGGTGCGCGACGCCACCGTCGAGCGGCTCGAGCGGCTGCTCAAGGAGCAGGCGGCGCTGCGGCGGGTGGCGATGCTCGTCGCCCGCGACGCGGCTGCCCGCGTGATCTTCGAGAGCGTGTGCGAGGAGGTTGCCTCTGTGCTCGGTGTCACGACCACGAACCTCGTCCGCTACGAGGACGACGGGACGGCGTCGGTGGTCGGCGCGTGGGCGCAGGAGGGGGCGCCGCTGATGCCGGTCGCCTCGGTCCCGCTGCCGCTCGACGGCGGGACCGTCGCCCCGCGCGTGCAGCGCAGCGGCCGCACGGTGCGCATCGACGACTACGGCGGGCTCGACGACGTGCTCGCGCGGCGCCTGCGCGAGGTCGGCATCCGCTCCGCGGTCGGCGCGCCGATCGTGGTCGCCGGGCGGCTGTGGGGCGCGGTGATCGCCGCCGACGCGCGGCCGTACCACCTCCCGGCCGACGCCGAGCAGCGCATCTCCGCCTTCGCGCAGCTGATCACCGACGCGCTCGCCAACACCGACGCGCGCGAGCAGCTCGCCGCTTCGCGGGCGCGCATCCTCAAGGCCGGCGACGAGGAGCGGCGGCGGCTCGGCCGCGACCTCCACGACGGCGCCCAGCAGCAGCTCGTCAGCGCGGTCATCAGCCTGCAGCTCGCGCAGAAGCGCTGGAGCGACCACGGGCGCGCGCGGCAGCTGGTCGACGACGCGCTCGAGCACGCGCAGGCCGCGATCGGCGACCTGCGCGAGCTGGCCGCCGGCATCCACCCCTCGGTGCTGACCGACCGCGGGCTGCACGCCGCGCTCGAGACGCTCGGCAGCCGCGCGCCGGTGCCGGTCGAGCTCGTGACCCAGCTGCCCGAACGGCTGCCGATGTCGGTCGAGACGACCGCCTACTTCCTCGTCGCCGAGGCGCTGACGAACGTCGGCAAGTACGCGCGCGCCTCGCGCGCGTCGGTCACGGTGCGGGTGGCGGGCGACGAGCTCGACATCGAGGTGCTCGACGACGGCGTCGGCGGCGCCAACCCCGCGGCGGGCTCCGGGCTGCGCGGCCTGGCCGACCGCGTCGCCGCACTGCAGGGCACGCTTGACGTCGCGAGCCCGCCCGGGCGCGGCACGCGCATCCACGCGCGCATCGCACTCAATTAGATTCGGGGCATGTCATGGGCGGCATGCACGATCGCCGCGAAGGCGCGGCTGCCTTCGGCGCGCGTCGTCGCGCGCTCGTTCGCCGAGCACCACCCGGATGTCCCGTTCTTCGTGCTGCTGGCCGACGAGGTCGAGGGCTACTTCGACCCGGCCGGCGAGCCGTACGAACTGCTCGGCCTCGAAGCGCTCGACCTGCCGGACCTCCGCGCGCGCTGCTTCCGTTACGAGCGCGAGCAGCTCTCCTACGCGCTCACGCCGACGCTGCTGCGGTGCGTACTCGACCGCGGATTCGAGCGCGCGCTCTTCCTCAAGCAGGAGAGCCTCGTCTGCGGGTCGCTGGAAGACGCGGTCGGGCGGCTCGACGACACCGCGGTGCTCCTCACGCCGCACCTGCTCGGGCCGCTCGCGCCTGAGCGCGAGCTCACGATCCTGCAGTCAGGCGTCTACAACCTCGGCTTCCTCGCGGTCGCCGACCGCCTGTCCGCGCGCGCCTTCCTCACGTGGTGGGAGGAGCGGCTGACGACCGGGTGCAGGCACGCGGTCGAGGAGGGGCTGCACTGGGAGCAGCGCTGGGTGGACCTCGCACCCTCGCTGTTCCCGGACGTCGGCGTGCTGCGCGACGAGCGCGTCAACATCGGGCACTGGAACCTGCCCGAGCGCAGCGTCGAGGACGGGCGGCTGTTCCGCTTCAGCGGCTACGAGCCCGACGCGCCGGGCCGGGCGACGCGCTACGCCGACCGCCTCGCGACGGGCGCGCTCAACGGTGCGTCGGAGTACTTCGAGCGCTACCGCGAGGCGCTGCTCGACGCCGGCTGGGAGGTGGCGCTGGCGTGGCCGTATGCGTTCGCGCGCTTCGCCGACGGCGGCTCGATCCCACCGCTTGCGCGTGCGCTCTACGACGAGCTCGGCTGCGAGCGCTTCGGCGACCCGTTCGCGGTCGGGCCGGGTTCGTTCGCGGCGTGGCTGCGCGAGCCGGTCGACGCGCGCTGGCCCGCCGTGAGCCGGCTGTGGATGGAGCTGCACCTGCGGCGGGCCGACCTGCGCGCCGCCTACCCCGACCCGCTCGGCGCCGACCGCTTCGCGTTCGCCCGCTGGACGCGGGAGACCGGCGCGGGGGAGCACGGACTGCCCGACACGCTCGACGTGCGCTGGGGACGCCGCGGCACCAGGGCGGTGGTGACCATCGTCGGCCGCAACCGGCTGCCCTCGGCGCGGGTGCTCGCCGCGTCGTTACGCGAGCACCAGCCGGAGGCGACACTTCACGTGCTGGTGGCCGACGCGCCGGGGCCGGTCGAGCACGGCGTGCCCGGCGCGCGCCAGATCGAGCTCGAACGCCTCGCCGAGCGCGGCCTCGGTGCCTCGCCGCTGGAGCTGTGCGTACGGCTCAAGCCGCTCGTGCTGGAGGCGCTCCTCGACGAGGGCTACGGGTCGGCGCTCTTCCTCGACCCCGATCAGTGGGTCCTCGGCGACCTCGAGGCGCTGTGGGAGGCGCTCGAGCGCAGCGCGATCCTCCTCACCCCCCACCTCGCCGCCCCGCCCGTGGGCGGCGATGCCGCGGCGCGTGAGCTGATGCTGCTGCGCGCCGGTACGCACAACGCGGGCGCGCTCGGCGTGACCGACCACGCCGAGGCGCGGCGAATGCTGGCGTGGTGGGGCGAGCGGATGGACGCGGCCAACCACGGCCGGATCGAGGAGGGCGCGTACTACGACCAGCGCTGGCTCGACCTCGTACCGGGGCTGTTCGATGGCGTCGAGGTGCTGCGCGACGAGCGCTTCAACGTCGGCCACTGGAGCCTGCCCGAGCGCGACGCCGCCGACGTGCGGCTCCTGCACGCGAGCGGCTTCGACCCGGAGCGGCCGAACGCTGTGACGTCGCACGACCCGCGGCTGGCGGACGTCGCTGCGGAGCGGGTGGGAGCGCTGCTCCAGCGCTACGCCGCCGAGCTGCTCGCGGCAGGATCGCGCGAGGCGGCCAGGCTGCCGTGGGGGTGGGCGCGCTTCGCCGACGGCGCGCCGGTGCCGTGGATGGCGGGCGACGTGCTGAGCGCGCTCGGACCGGAAGGCGAGGCGTTCCGTGCCGACCCCCAGGCGAGCGGACCGGGCAGCTTCCAGGCGTGGCTGGCGAGCCCCGCGGACGGCGGCCGCCCGCCGATCGCACGGCTGTGGATGGGGATCCACAGCCGGCGCGGCGACCTGCGGGACGCGTTCCCGGACCCGCTGGGCGCGGACCGCGACGGGTTCGCGGCCTGGATCGCGCGCGAGGGGGCACGCGAACACGGCATCGACGCGCCCGCTCGCCACCCGCGGTGGCGCCGGCGCCGCCGCTGACGGTTCCCGCGTGCGCCGACGCGGGCAGGAGCACGTGGTGCGACGACTCGGCATCTGGGTGGGGATCGCCGCCGGCACGGTCGCCGGCGGCCTGCTGCTCGACGCCGGCGGGCTGCCGTCCTCCTACCTGTTCGCCGCGCTGGTGGTCGGGCTCGCGATCGCGCTCGCCCGGCCGGGGGAGCTCGACGTGCCGCAGCACGTGTTCCGCGGCGCGCAGGCGGTCGCGGGCGTCTCGCTCGGCGCCTACCTGGAGAGCGACGCGCTGCGCGCGCTGGCGAGCTCGTGGCTGCCGGTCGCGCTCGTCTCGGTCGCCACGCTCGGCCTGAGCCTGCTGTGCGGGGAGGTGCTCGCCCGCACCACCCCGCTGGACCCGCCGACCGCGGCGCTCGGGATGATCGCCGGCGGCGCGTCGGGGATCGTCGGCATGTCGGGCGAGCTCGGCGCCGACGACCGGCTCGTCGCGTTCATGCAGTACCTGCGGGTGCTCGTCGTCGTGCTGCTCACGCCGGTCGGGATCGCGGTGCTGTTCGGCAGCCCGCACGAGAGCGGCGCCGCGCAGGTGCCGTCGACGGGTACGTTCGGCGACCCGCTCGACTGGCTGCTCACCGCCGCCCTCGCCGCGGGCGGCGCGCTGCTCGGGCTGCGCGCCCGCATCACCGCGGGCGTCCTGCTCATCCCGATGCTGCTGACCGGCGTGCTCGTGCTCACGCGTGGGCTCGACGACTTCGCGGTGCCGGCGCTGCTCAACCAGACCGCGTTCTCACTGATCGGCCTGCGCGTCGGGCTCAGCTTCACGGTCGGCACGGTGAAGCTGCTCGGGCGCCTGACGCTCCCCGTGCTGGGGATGATCGCGTTCCTGCTGGTGGCGAGCTTCGGGCTCGCCGTCGTGCTCGCCGCGACCACGCCGGCGACGCTGCTCGACGCCTACCTCGCCACCACGCCCGGGGGGCTCTACGCGGTGCTGGCGGTCGCCTTCGGCGCAGGCGCGAACACCACGTTCATCGTCGCGGTCCAGACCCTGCGCGTGATCGCGATGGTCCTGCTCGCCCCGCTCGCGGTGCGGCTCATGCTGAGTAGGCGAGATGGACGACGCCGTTCTCGTACACCTCCGAGCGCGCCAGCCCGAACTTGAGCGGCGGGTCGCCCTCGGGGAACAGCCGCTGGCCGGCGCCGAGCGTGAGCGGATAGACGAACAGGTCGAGCTCGTCGACCAGTCCGTCGGCGAGCATCGCACGCACCAGCCGGGCGCTGCCGCTGACGTAGAGGTCGCCGTCGAGCTCCTCCTTCAGGCGCCGGATCGCCGCCGGGTCGTACGGGCCGATGATCTGCGAGTTGCGCCACGTCGGCTCGGTCAGCGTGCCGGAGACGACGTACTTCGTGGTGTCGTTGAAGAACGGCGCGCCCGGGTCGTCCTCGACCGTCCGCGTCGACCACGCCGGCTCGAACATCTCGTACGTCGCGCGCCCGAGCAGGATGCCCTCGGCGCGCTGCGTGATCTCGCCGAGCCGCAGCCCCATCTTGGGGTCGAAGCCGAACTCGAACGTCCATGACGGCGCCTCGATCACCCCGTCGAGGCTCATGAACTCGTGGACGTGGATGGCTCCCATTTCGCTTCCTCCTACTCGTCGGGGCCCATGCGATAGCGGCTGAGGCCCTCAACCTGCCAGACCGCGCCGGCGTGCGCGTACGCCGGGGCGAGGCCGTGCTCGCGGCAGACGCCGAGCATCGCCTCCGGCGGGTGCGCGAACGTGCGGAACTTCTTGCCGTTCAGGCGGAGGGCGAGGTTCTGCACGCGGACGACCGCGCGAGCGGCGAGGTTGCGCGGCGGATGGCTGAACACGAGCAGCCGCCGCGCGCGCTCCGCCGCCGCGCCGAGCAGCCGCTCGTAGTCGGGGTAGCAGCACACCACCCGGTGCAGCACGACGACGTCGGCAGGCTCGACGCCCGACGGATCCTCCGCGATGTCGTGCAGCCGCCGGTCGACGCGCGCCGGGTCGATCCCGGCCTCGCGCAGGAGGCCGCGCGCCTCGCCGTCGTAGGCGGGCGACAGCTCGAGGTTGACGGCGCTGGCGGCGCCGCGCTTGAGCAGCTCGAGCTGGATCTCGCCGACCCCGCCGCCGATCTCGAGCACGGTCGCATCCGCGACCCCCTCGCGCTCGAGGTAGGAGACGATCCGCGACGCCGTCTTGTCCAGCCCGCGCTTGCGGTAGCGCGCGGCGACCCGTCGCGCGAACTTGCCTCCGAAGAAGTCGTCGCACCCGCGTGAGTTGCAGCAGTTCACGGTCCTCATTATTGGCATCTGCGAATTGGTTGACGATGCTCCATTGATGACGTAGCGTCGGCTTCATGAGGATGTGGCTCGCGGCCACAGCCGCAGTAGTCCTCGCAGCACTCCTCACCGCGGCCCCCGGCGCGGCGCACGCGCCGCAGGTCCGGTTCGCGGCCGGCACGGACTGCGCCCGCAACGTCAACTGCATCCCTGGCTTCAAGCGGGTCTACGGCATCGACCCCACCGCGGTCTTCACCCCACGGACGGTCGCTGACGCCGGCGTCCAGGCCCTCGATGACGGCATCGCCGAGGTCGCCGTCGTGTTCTCCTCCAACCCGCAGCTGTCGCGCCCGGACATCCTCGCGCTGCGCGACGACAAGGCCATGATCAGCGAGGACCACATCGTCCCCGTCATCCGCCGGAGCCTGCTGCGCCGCTACGGGCGGCCGCTGCGGCGCCGGCTCGACACGACGTCGCGACTCCTCTCCACGCTGGAGCTGCGCGGCCTCAACCAGCAGGTCATCGACGGGCGCATCCCCGAGGCGGTGGGCGGCGAGTACGCGGACTCCAACGGGCTCGGCGGCCCGGGCACGCGCAAGAAGGGCCCGCGGATCCGCATCGGCTTCCAGGCCTTCGACGAGAACGCGACGCTCGCGCACCTCTACGGCGAGGCGCTGCGCGGCGCCGGCTACCGCGTGCGCGTCAGGCCGGTCGGTGGGCTCCGGCCGGCCGCGGTCTCCGCCATGCGGCACCACCGGATCGACCTGTGGCCCGGCTACAGCGGCTCGCTGCTCGGCTACCTCAAGGGCAAGAGCCTCAAGCGCGCGCTGAAGCCGATCGGCGCGACGCCGTTGCGCCTCTCACCGGCGCAGGACCGCAACGGGTTCGCGATGAAGCGCGACACCGCCCGCGCACTCGGGATCAGCAAGCTGTCGGATCTCAAGCGCTACTGGCCCGCCGCCACGGCGAGCACGTCGCGCGCCAGGGCACGGGCGGCGGCCGACCCGCGCCAGAACGAGCAGTGGGCGGTCGCCCCGGGCAGCGTGCTCGACCTGCCCGGCGCCTGGTCGCTCAGCCGCGGCCAAGGGGTCACGGTCGCGATCGTCGACACCGGCGCGCGCCTGGATCACCCGGACCTCGCCCCCAACGTCTGGACCAACTTCGACGAGACCCCCGGCAACGGCGTCGACGACGATCACAACGGCTACGTCGACGACGTCCACGGCGTCGATCTCTCCTCGAAGCGGCCCAGCCAGGACGTCCACGACGGCGACGGGCACGGCACGCACGTCGCCGGGATCGTCGCCGCCGCCGCGAACGGGCGCGGCGTGATCGGCGTCGCCCCGCAGGCCAAGCTGATGATCATCAAGGTCCTCGACGACAAGGGCGCCGGCACCACCGGCGCCCTCGCCGAGGGGATCCGCTACGCGGCCGCCAACGGCGCGCGGATCATCAACTGCTCGCTCGGCGGGGACCAGAGCGACCCGCGCATGACCGCCGCTGTCAAGGCCGCCGGAGACGCGAACGTGCTCGTGGTGGCCTCCGCGGGCAACGACGGCCGCGACATCTCCGCGCACCCCAACTACCCCGCCGCGATCCCCGCCCGGAACCTGGTCGCGGTCGCCGCCACCGATCCCGCGTCGGGGCGTGGCATCTCGAACTTCTCGAACTACGGCCGCCTGGCGGTGCAGGTCGCCGCCCCCGGCGCCGACATCCTCTCGACCGCCCACGACGGCGGCTGGGAGATCAAGTCCGGGACCTCGATGGCCGCCCCGATGGTCAGCGGCGTCGCGGCCCTCGCCGCCAGCGTGAACCCGCGCATCTCCGCGGTCGATCTGCGCGCCGTGCTGATGCAGAACGCGACGCGCTCACGGCTGCCCGTCGCGGCCGGCTACGTCGATGCGCTGCGCTCGGTGCTCGCCGCCAGCCACGCCGCCGGGTACGACACGACGCAGCCGCCCCGGCTGCAGATCCTCACCGCCACCCGCACGGGCAAGCGCACGAAGATCCAGGCTGCGGTGCTGGGTTCGACCGCCGCGATCCGCCGCTACCGGATCACGCTGGGCGGCAAGACCGTCCAGCTCAAGGCGCACTCGGCCTCGTTCACCGTCAACCTGCGCCGCCGCGGCCCGCGCGTGAAGATCGCCGCGCTGGACGCGAGCGGGCGCGCGCTGACCAGGGTGCAACACAAGGTGTCGAAGCTGCGCAAGGGCAAGCGGGGCGTCGGCACGGGCGGCGGCGTCCGGACATGAACCGCCGCGCCGTCGCCGCCCTCGGCACGGCGCTGCTCGCCGCCGGCGTCGCCGCTGCCCCGCAGGAGTCCCCCGCCGCGCCGAAGCCGATCCGCATGAGCGGCCAGCAGATCACCCAGGTGCTGGTTGCCGATCTGGCCTACTTCTACCGCCATGAGCGCCCGCGGGCGCCGCGCTTCGATCTCTCCATCGGCGGGACCGACGCCGGCCTGGCCGACACCGTGCGCGGCATCTCGGACGCCGCCCTCGTCTCGCGCGATCTCGAGCCCGGCGACCCGCGCGGCCTCGTGCTCACCCGCCTGGCCCGCAGCGGCGTCTGCCTGGTCTCCCATCCCAGCAACCCGGTGCCCTCGATCAATCGCGCGCTGCTGCAGGACATCGTCGCCGGACGGGTGACGAACTGGAGCCAGGTGCCCGGCTCCCCGCGCACCGACCCGATCGTCCCCATCGCCCTGGACCCCGGCGTCGGCGCGGCCCACGTCTTCGAACAGATCTTCATCGACGACGACACCCCGTTCGCCTGGCGGCCGATCACGCTGCTCCTCGGCCTGCAGGTGCGCGACCTGGTGGCGCGGACCCCGGCCGCTTTCGCCTACCTCGACTTCGCGTTGGCCCGCCCGGTCCACGCCATCCCCTACCGGGGCGTCCCGTGCACCCGCGCCACCATCCGCGACGGGAGCTACCCGGCCACCCGGCCGATCGGGATCGTCACCGTCGGGCGTCCGAAAGGGGCGCTCCGCCGGTTCCTGCGCTGGGCGCGGACCAGCCGCACCGCGCGCCGCGTGATCGCCACCCGCTACGTGCCGATCGCGCGCGTCCGCTGAGCACCGCGCACGGCACGGTCGTCGTGCGCTAACTTGTAACCGAATGGTTATAGGTACGGACGAGACCGAGCGGGCCGACGCGCTGTTCCACGCGCTCGCCGACCCCACCCGCCGCGACATCCTCTCGGTCGTCCTGCGCGACTCGCAGTCGGTCTCCGACCTCGCCCGCCGCTATCCGATCAGCTTCGCCGCCGTCCACAAGCACGTCGGCGCGCTCGAGCGCGCGAAGCTCGTCACCAAGACCCGCGAGGGCCGGGAGCAGCGCGTGCGCGGCGACGTCGCGACCCTGCACACCGCCCATCGCCTGCTCGACGATCTCGAGACGGTCTGGCGCGATCGCATCGACCGCATCGACCAGGTCCTTTCGGAGCCGCGATGACCGTCGTCAGCGTGGTCAAGGACGCAGACGCCAGGACGCTGACCATCACCGCGCACTTCGACGCGCCGATCGCCCGCGTCTGGGAGATCTGGAGCGATCCGCGCCAGCTGGAGCGCTGGTGGGGCCCGCCGCAATACCCCGCCACGGTGACCGAGCACGACCTCGCACCGGGCGGCACCGTGACCTACTTCATGACCGGCCCCGAGGGCGACCGGCACCATGGCCTGTGGCGCGTGCGCGCGGTCGAGCCGCCGCACGTGCTGGAGGTCGAGGAGGCGCTCGCCGAGGCCGACGGCACCCCGACCCCCGACATGCCCACGGCGCTGATGCAGGTCGCCCTCTCCGAGCTGGACGGCGGCGGCACGCAGATGGTCACCACCGTGGCGTGGGCGGGCGATGACGGGTGGAAGTGGATGCTCGCCACGGGCACGGACGCCGGCATGACCGCCGCGGCCGGCCAGATCGACGAACTGCTCAAGGAGAACCCATGACGGCCACCTACACGTTCGACGTCTTCACCACGCTCGACGGCTTCGGCTCGTACAACAGCGAGGGCGACTGGGGCGGCTATTGGAGCAAGGAGGGTCCCGAGTTCGTCGACCACCGAATCTCCCTGTACCGCGCCCAGCAACGGCTGGTGCTCGGGGCCAACACGTTCCGGGACTTCATGCAGCTGCTGCCCGCGGGGACCGAGGAGTCCGATCCGCTGGCGCACCGGATGCGCACGATGCCGACGACGGTGGTGTCGTCAACGGTGGAGGGTCCCGTCGACTGGCCGGACGCGACGATCGTGAGCGGCGACGCCGTCGACGTCGTCGCGCGGCTCAAGGAGGACTCCGACCTGCCGCTGCGCTCGCACGGCAGCCTGTCGCTGAACCGGGTGCTGATGGCCGCCGGCCTGGTGGACATCGTCCAGGTCGCGATCTTCCCCGTCATCAGCGGTCGGACCGGCTCGGACCCTATCCTCAAAGACGCGGCCGACTTCGACCTCGAGCTGCTCGAGAGCCGGCTCTATGACGGCCGCATCCAGGAGCTCGTCTACCGGCCCACGCTCCACTGAGCCGTCGCCTACGCTTCGCACTGGACGGCGACGGGTAGCTCCGCTGCATCAGCGACTAGGAGGTCAGTCATGTTGGACGACGACGACATCAGGACCGGCGACGGTGGCGCCGACGGCGGCGCCGACTCGGGCGACGGCGGGGCCGACGGCCCGGCGGAGCCCGGTCCCGAGGGTCCGGCCGACGGCGGCGCGGGCACGGGTGACGGTGGCGCTGACGGTCCGGCGGAGCCCGGCCCCGAAGGTCCCGCCGACGGCGGCGCCTGAGCGGTTCGCACCGCACACGTGACGCAAGACGCGCAGACAGGCGACACGGTGCTCGCACGCTGTGTCGCCTGCTCTACGCAGACCTTCGCCGACGAGCACTGGGGCCGCGCGCCCCTGCTGTCGCGCGCCGCTGAGCTCGGCTCGGACTTCAGCGACCTGCTCTCCATCGCGGCCATCGACTCGCTGGTCTCCGAGCGCGGTCTGCGGACGCCGTTCCTCCGCATGGCGAAGGACGGCGCCGTCCAGCCGGCCGGGTCGTTCACCCGCGGCGGCGGGGCCGGCGCCGCGGTCGCCGACCAGGCGGCCGACGACAAGATCCTGACCGCCGTCGCCGACGGCTCGACGCTGGTGCTCCAGGGGCTGCACCGCACGTGGCCGCCGCTGGTCGACTTCGGCGCACGACTCGCGGACGAGCTGGGCCACCCGGTGCAGATCAACGCGTACATCACCCCGCCGCAGAGCCAGGGCTTCGCGCCGCACCACGACGTGCACGACGTGTTCGTACTCCAGGTCTCCGGCCGCAAGCACTGGACCATCCACCCGCCGGTCGTCGATGACCCACTGGACAACCAGCCGTTCGGCCGCTTCGAGGCGGAGATCGCCGAGCGGGTCGCCGAGGCGCCGCTGATCGACACCGTCCTCGAGCCCGGGGACGCCTTGTACCTGCCACGCGGAACGGTTCATTCCGCGAAGGCGCTGGGCGATACGTCGATCCACCTGACGGTCGGCGTCCACCCGCTCACCCGCTACGAGCTCGTGCGCTTCCTGCTGGACGCCGTGCAGGACGATACGGCGCTGCGCGCCTCGCTGCCGATGGGCGCCGACCTCGCCGACCCCGACGTGCTCGCGCCGCACCTCGCGACCACCGTGGCCGCCCTGCAGGCGGCACTCGAGCGCGTGCCCGCCGCGCGGATCGCCGAGCGGCTCGGCACCAACCTCATGCAGCGCACCCGCCCAGAGCCGATCGCGCCCTTGGCGCAGCTCGCCGCGGCGGACGCGCTCGCCTCCGACACCCGCCTGCGCCTGCGCGGCGCCCTGCGCCTGCGGGTCGTCCCCGACGACGACGGACGGGTGAAGATCCAGCTGCTCGACCGGACGATCGACCTCCCGGCCGGCGCGGCGGACGCCGTGACGCTCGTCGTCGGCGGGCGCGCCTTCACGCCGGCAGAGCTGCCCGGCCTCGAGCCCGACGAGCAGCTGACGCTGACCCGCCGCCTCCTCCGAGAGGGTGTCCTGGTGCCGGCGTGAAAGAGCGCTGCTCGACCCGTGCCGACGCGCGCGGCGATCACATGCTCGGCACCGCGTTCCCGGCCGCCCGGCTGCTGCTCGTCGAGCAGCCGCTCCCGTGGGGGCCGGAGGGGCTGCGGACGTCGCGCTTCGACACCGAGACCGCGCTGGCCGTCGAGGCTCGGGCCAGGGCCGAAGGCATACGCGTGCAGGCCATCCGCCCTCCGGGCCGCGCGCATCGCGTGCACCGGCGCTGGGCGCTCGTCGACACGCGCGACGAGTCGAGAATGCTGCGCTGGGGCACGTTCGACGAGGACGCCGAGCTGCTCGAGCTGCCGCTCGACGGCTCGGCGGGCGAGCCGGACGCGGGCCCGCTCTACCTCGTCTGCACGCACGGCAAGCACGACCCGTGCTGTGCGCTGCGCGGCCGCCCGGTGACCGTCGCGCTGGAGGCCCTCCGCCCCGGTCGGGTCTGGCAGGCCAGCCACCTCGGCGGCTGCCGGTTCGCTCCCACGGTGCTCGTCCTCCCGCTCGGGCTCATGTACGGGCGCGTCCCACCATCGTCGACGCCCGAGCTCGTGGCCGCGGCCGAGGCCGAGGAGGTGATCGGGACGCTCCTGCGCGGGCGCATCGGCATGCCGCCGGCCGCACAGGCCGCGACCGCCTTCGCCCATCAGCGGCTGGAGCTGCCACGCGCCCGCGACGTCTCGCTGGTGTCGACGACGGCGCTCGACGGCGCGACCGTGCGGGTGCGCGTCGACAGCCCGCGCGGTCAGCGCGACGTCACCGTCACACGCGAGCGCGTCGACGCGACCGGGCTCACCTGCGCCTCGCCCGGCCCGAGCTGGTTCGTCGCGCACCACCCCGTGGCGATCGACCCGGTGCGGGAGGCCTGAGGCCCGTGCCGCTGCCCGATGCAGTGCACCGCCAGGTCGACGAGCTCGTCCCGGCGGCGCGACGCCGCTAGCGAAAGGAACCAACATGCAGATCACCCACGGCATCGACACCCAGAAGGGGCCTGGCGACTGGTTCACCGGCGACGTCTACATCGACCTCGTCGCCGCGCCCGCCGGCACCTCCACGTTCGCCGCCGCGCTCGTGCACTTCACGCCCGGCGCGCGCACCGCGTGGCACACCCACCCGCACGGCCAGACGATCTTCGTCACCGAGGGCGTCGGCCTCTGCCAGCGCGAAGGCGGCTCGATCGAGACCATCCGCCCCGGCGACCGCGTCTTCTTCGAGCCCGGCGAGAACCACTGGCACGGCGCTGCGCCCAACCGCTTCATGGCTCACATCGCCATGCAGCAGAACGACGACTCGGGCAGCCCGGTCACGTGGGGCGAGCACGTCACCGACGAGCAGTACGCCGGCAAGGTCTGACGCCGAGCGAACGCGCCGCCCGCTCGAGCTGCCGCTGCCGGTCCATGACCGGATCTTCGAAACCGACGCGGTGCGCGGAGCGTCCGCCGCCTACGATCTGGCGTATGGAGACCGACGGGACGGTCGAGGCGGGCTTCGAGGCTGTCGCCGACGCGTTCGAGCGCAACTTCGAGGAGCTTGGCGAGCTGGGCGCGGGGGTCGCGGTCTATGCCGGCGGGCGTCAGGTGGTCGATCTCGCGGCGGGGCGCGACCCGGTGAGGGACCGGCCGTTCACGCGCGAGTCGCTGGTGGTGGTGGCCTCCTGCACCAAGGCGGCGACCGCGACTTGCGTCTCGATGCTCGCCGACGCGGGGCGGATCGATGTAGACGCTCCGGTGGCCGCGTACTGGCCGGAGTTCGGGCAGGCGGGCAAGGCGGAGATCCCGGTCCGCTGGATCCTCAGCCACCAGGGCGGGCTGCCGTATCCCGACCCCGAGAGCGGGATCTCGGGCTTTGACCACCTCGACAGCCCGGCGCTGCTCGCGCAGCTCGAGCGCCAGGCGCCGTGGTGGCCGCCGGGCACCGCGTTCGCGTACCACCCGGTGACGTACGGCACCGTGCTCGGGGAGATCGTGCGGCGCGTGACCGGCGAGTCGCTGGGGCAGTGGTTCGCCCGCCATGTCGCCGAGCCGCTCGGCCTCGAGTTCTGGATCGGCCTTCCTGCGGAGCTCGAGGAGCGGGTGGTGCCGCCGGTGTGGAGCGCGGGAGCCGACCCGACGGCCGCCGAGCTGGCCGATTCGCAGACGCCCCCGCCCGGATCCTACGCCGCCCGGCGGCGGGCGGCGATGGCGACGATGCCGCCGATGAGCCCCGACCCGCACGACCCCACGTCGCTGCGCGCCCACGTCGGCCATGAGGTGCCCGCCGGCGGCGGGGTGAGCAACGCCCGCTCGCTCGCCCGCCTGGGTGCCGCGCTGATCGGCACCGTCGACGGCGTCCGGCTGCTGTCGCCCGCGATGCTGGCCGCCGCGACGACCTCGCAGACCGACGGCGTGCCCGCGCTGATCGAGCAGGGCACCGCCGGCCCCGACCTGCGCTTCGGCCTCGGCTACCAGCTCGCGACGTCGAGCATGCCCGGGCTAGGACCGGCGTCGTTCGGGCACACCGGGGCGGGCGGGCGCCTGATCCTCGCCGACCCCGACCTCGGCGTCGCGTTCGGCTACGTCTGCAACAGCGCGCGTAACATCGGCCCGGGCGGCGATCCGCGCTGGGCGACGCTGCTGAGCGCCGTCCGAAGCTGCCTCTGACCGACGACAGACCCGCGCCCCCACGCACGGCCGTTAAGCACGAAAGCCGCCCTGGCGAGAGGACGGCTTCCGATAGCGGGGGCAGGATTCGAACCTGCGACCTTCGGGTTATGAGCCCGACGAGCTACCTGGCTGCTCCACCCCGCGGCGCAGCGCTCAGTTTACCAAGGCTCGCAATCGCTTCGCGTTCCTTGGGGCGAAGACCTCCCAGTCGTTGTTGAAGTACGCGAAGACGTCCACCTCGCGCGCGAGCACGCGCACGTGCGAGGCCCACTCTCGGAGCTCGCTCTCGGAGTAGTTGCCGCGCCGGCCGCGGCGTCCGTAGTGGAACCGCAGGTAGGTGAAATCCGCGGTCAGAACCTCCGGCGTCGGGCGGCGCCGCTTGTCGTCGTGGAGCACGAAAGCGACCCCGTATCTGCGCAGCAGGTCCCACACCGGCTCCGCGAACCACGACGGGTGGCGGAGCTCGAACGCGTGCCTCCCAGGCGGCAGGTTGGCCAACGCGTGCTCGAGCCGCTCGTCGTCGCGCGCGAAGCGGTCGGGCAGCTGCCACAGCACCGGGCCGAGCTTGGGCGACTCGACCATCGGCGCGATCGAGTCGTAGAAGCGGCCGACCCCGCGGTCCATGTCTCCCAGCCGCTTCATGTGGGTCAGGTAGCGGGAGGACTTGACCGCGAACACGAAGTCCGGCGGGGTGTGGTGCACCCAGCCGTCGACCGCCGAGGGCGACGCGAGCCGGTAGAAGGTCGCGTTGACCTCAACGGTGTCGAACTGCGTGGCGTAGTACTCCAGCCACCGCCGCGCCGGGAGGCGCGGCGGATAGAACGACTCTTTCCAGCTGGCGTAGTTCCAGCCGGAGCAGCCGATGCGGACCGTCAGCCGACCTTGATCTTGACGATCGGCCCTTCCTGGCGACAGTCGGACAGGTCGGCGATGCACGCGATGCGGTGCGCCTGCCAGTAGTACGTGCCCGGCGAGTTGAGCCAGAACTCGGGGAAGTCGAAGAACGGGAGCTTGACGCTGAACTTGCCGTTCTTCACCTTGGCCCGCTTGATGGCCTCGTCGGTGCAGATGAGCCCGTCCTTGTCCTTTTTCTTGGACTTGCAGACGTAGACGTAGACCTGGCCCTTGCCCTTGACCTTGCCCTTCATGGTCGGGCGCTTGCCGACGGGGATCGTGGACCCGGCCTTCGGCGACTTCGGCGTGATGCCGTGCTTGGTGGCCCCGAACGCGACCGTCGGAACGGCGAGTAGCGCGATGAGGGCGAGGAGGAGAGTGAGTCTGGCTGACATGCGCCCAGCGTAGCCACCAGAATGCGGTGCACGCAATGGCGCGCTGCTTCGTGACCCGCCGCATCCCCGGGCCCGCGCTCGACCGGCTGATCGACGCCCACGACGTCGACGTGTGGCCGCATCGCCTCCCGCCGACCCCGGACGAGTTGCGCGAGCACGTCGCCGGCGCCGAGGGGCTGCTGAGTCTGCTCACGGACACCGTGGATGAGGCGCTGCTCGACGCGGCCCCCGATCTGCGTGCGATCTCGAACTACGCGGTCGGCACCGACAACGTCGATCTCGAGGCCGCGACCGCCCGCGGCATCCCAGTCGGCAACACGCCCGACGTGCTGACCGACGCGACCGCCGACCTCGCCTTCGCGCTGCTCCTGGCGCTCGCCCGCCGCCTGCCCGAGGGGGAGCGGGACGTCCGCGAGGGCCAGTGGGTGACGTTCGAGCCCGACCGCAACCTCGGCGCCGAGGTGACCGGCGCGACGCTCGGCATCATCGGCTTCGGCCGCATCGGTAAGGCGGTCGCGCGCCGCGCCGAGGGCTTCGGGATGGAGATCCTCCACACCGGCGACGTCGAGCTGGACGAACTGCTCGAGCGCTCCGACTTCGTCACGCTCCACTGCCCGCTCACGCCCGAGACGCGCCACCTGATCGACGCGGCCGCGCTCGACCGCATGAAGCCGACCGCGCTGCTCGTCAACACCGCGCGCGGCCCGATCGTCGATCCCGCCGCGCTCGAGCGCGCCCTGCACCAGCGCGCGATCGCCGGCGCCGCGCTCGACGTCACCGACCCCGAGCCGCTGCCCGCGGACCACCCGCTGCTCGAGGCGCCGAACCTGCTCGTCGTGCCCCACGTCGGCTCGGCGACCGTCCGGACGCGCCACAAGATGACCGAGCTCGCAGTCGACAACCTGCTCGCCGCGCTGGCCGGCGAGCCGATGCCGCACCAGGCCAACTGATCCGCGTCGCGATCGTCGACATCGGGACGAACTCGACGCGGCTGCTGATCGCCGACGTCGGCGAAGACGGCCCGCCCGCGGAGGTCGAGCGGCGCTCGGTCGTGACGCGGCTGGGCGAGGGCGTCGACGCCGGCGGCCGCCTCGGCGCGGAGCCGCAGCAGCGGGTGTTCGAGGTGCTCGGGCAGTACGCCGCGGCGATCGAGGCACACGGAGCTGAGCGCGCTGTCGCCGTGATGACCTCGGCGGTCCGGGACGCGGCCAATGGCGGCGAGTTCGCGCGCGCCGTCGGCGAGCGCTTCGGCCTCGACGCCCGCACGCTCAGCGGCGACGAGGAGGCGCGGTTGACCTACCTGGGAGCGACCGTCGCGCGCGCCGACCCGGAGCCGCTACTGGTGATCGACATCGGCGGCGGCTCGACCGAGCTCGTGATCGGCGTGCGCGGCGAGGTGCGCTTCCACGTCTCCACCCAGATCGGCGTCGTCCGGCACTCCGAGCGCCACCTCACCAGCGATCCACCCGACCCCGCGGAGCTCGGCGCACTCGCCGGTGCGGTGGAAAACGAGCTGGAGGCCGCGGTCCCCGCGCGCGAGCGGGAGCACGTCAGGGCGGCGGTCGCGGTGGCCGGCACGGCGACCCAGTCCGCCAGCATCGACCTCGGCGCCGAGGGCCTGGACGTCGAGGGCCAAAGGATCACGGTGGAGCGGCTGCGCGCCATCCTCGAGCGGCTGGCCTCGGTGCCGCTGGCGGAACGCCGCGAGATCCCCGGCCTCGATCCCGATCGCGCCCCCACCATCGTCGCCGGCGTCGTTGTGCTGCTTCGCGCTCTGCAGGCCTTCGGCCTCGACGAGGTCGAGGTCTCCGAGCGGGACATCCTCTGGGGCGCAGCGCTTGAGACAGGACGGTCCACCACGTCCAACTGATACCCCCCATATGGGGGGTTTCTGGACGTTTGTTTGATGGCAGCGCTTTCATGCGGCGGAGAGAATCATCTCCGTCAGCAGGCGGTCGTGCCTCCCGCCGTCGTCCGCTGACGCATAGGCCCGGGCGATGCCGCATCAACGGCGCCTCCCGCCGTTCGGGCCACCCAATAGGCCCCCCAAGGCACGTACCCCTGCCCGTCCTGACGGGGCCAACCGTGAAGCCGCCCGCCCCCGCCGCGGGCGGCTTCTCGTTTTGGCGGGAGCTTGTTCGGTACCGGCCGAAGCCGGGCTCAGGCGGTGGGCTTGTGCGGCAGCACGACGAGCTTGCCGGTCGCCTCGTTGGCCGCCATCCGCCGGTGGGCGTCGATCGTCTGCTCGAGCGCGTAGACCGCGTCGATGTTCGGCGCGACCTCGCCGCGCTCGACCTGCGCGACGACGGCGCGCAGCAGCGGGCCCCCGACGCGCGCGTCGTGCACCTCGTCGGAGTGGAACGCCGTCAGCTTGCGCCCCGACGGGATCATCGCGATCGGCTCGAAGTCGGGGATCACCCAGGTGTCGGACAGCGATCCGGAGTTGCAGGCCGTCGCGCCAGGACGTAGCAGGCCCAGGGTCTCGAGCACGGCGGGGCCGCCGATGAGATCGACGGCGCCGTCGGCGCCGCCCTCGGGCAGCGCGGCCCCGGCGCGCTCGGCGAAGCCCTCGCCGTCCAGCACGATGCCGGCCGCCCCGAGCTCGGTCAGCCGCCGGCCCTTCGCCTCGCTGCGCGTCGTCGCGATCACCCGCACGCCGGCGGCGCGAGCGAGCTCCAAGCAGGCAAGGCCGACCGAGGATGTCGCGCCGCGCAGCAGGAGCGTCTCTCCCTCCTGCAGGCCGAGGTGCTGGAGCGAGCCGGCGGCGGTCATGAACGTCTCAGGCAGCGCGCCGAGCACCTCCCACGGCAGCGTGGTCTCGAGCGCGATCAGCTGGTGCTCGGGCACGAGCGCGTACTCGGCGTAGCCACCGTCGAACGCACGGCCCATGTCTCCCATCAGCGCCGCGACCGTCGCTCCCTGCGGGACCGCGGGCGCGTCGCCCTGCACCGCCTCGACCACGCCGACCAGCTCGATGCCGAGGATCCGCGGGAACGTCACCGCGTCGCCGGCGAAGCCCTTGAGCGTCTTGTACTCGGACCGGTTGAGCCCGAAGGCCTCGACCCTGACCAGCGCCCAGCCCGGGCGGGGCTCCGGGCGCGGCACCTCGCGGAGGACCAGCCCGTCCGGCCCGTCCGGCCGCTCCGCGACGACTGCTCGCATCTGCGCCATGCGACCCGCTCAGGCCAGGTTCGAGGACCTCGGGTACGCGACCGACGGATCCGTGAGGACGTTCACGAGCGCCGGCTTGCCGGCCTCGAACGCCCGCTCCATCGCGCCGCGGAACTCCCCGGGCTCGCGCACGAGCTCGCCGTGGCCGCCGAGCGCCTCGACGACCTGGTCGTAGCGCGTCTCGGGCCGCAGGTCGGCGGCCACCGAGTAGCCGTAGAGGAACTCCATCGGGTGCTTCTCCAGCCCCCAGATCCCGTTGTTGCCCATCACGCCGACGACGTTGACGCCGTGGCGTGCGAGCGTGTCGAATTCCATCCCGGAGAAGCCGAAGGCGCCGTCGCCGAGCAGCAGCACGACCTGGCGGTCGGGGTGCGCAAGCTTGGCCGCGAGCGCGTAGCCGGGGCCCGAGCCGAGGCAGCCGAACGGGCCGGGGTCGAGCCAGCAGCCCGGCTCGTAGGAGTCGATCACGCGGCCGGCGTAGGAGACGAAGTCGCCGCCGTCGCCGATCACGATCGCGTTGCGGTCGAGCACCTCGCCGAGCTCCGCGTACAGCCGCATCGGGTGCAGCGGCGCGCGCGGGTCCTCGCGCAGCTCGCGCTCGGCCTCGCGCTTCTCGCGCTCTGCCGCGCGGATCGTCTCGATCCATTCACGCGTGTCGTTCCCGCCCCCCTCCGTGAGCCCGGACAGGATCGCCGCCACGTCGCCGTAGAGCTCGGCCGCCGGCGCGCGCGGGTGGTCGCGCTCGGGCTCGGCGACGTCGATCGTCACGATCTCCGTGTCGTCGCCGAACGACTTGCCGAAGCCGAGCCGGAAGTCCATCGGCACGCCGACCACCAGCGCCACGTCGGCGCCCTTGAGCGCCGTGCTCCGCGCGCGCGAGAAGAACAGCTCGTGGTCGGCCGGGATGCACCCGCGCGCGAGGCCGTTGAGGAAGACGGGGATCCCGCGCCGCTCCACCAGCTCGCGCAGGGCGACCTCGCCGTGGCCCCAGTAGAGGTTCGTGCCGGCCATGATCACCGGCCGCTCCGCGTCGGCCAGCAGCGTCAGCGCGCGGGCGAGGTCGGGCACCGGCGGCGCCGGCCGCGCGGCAGGCTCCTCGTCGCCGCGCTCGTCCTCGGCCTCCATGAACACGTGGTCGAGCGGCAAGTCGACGAACGCCGGGCCGGAGTGCGGGCGCACCGCGGCGGCCCACGCCTCGTCGATCAGCGCGGGGATCTCGGCGGTCGAGCCGGCGGTCGCCGCGAACCGGGTCAAAGGCCGCACGAACGGCACGTGGTCGATCTCCTGCAGCGAGCCCTGGCCCCAGCGCATCGCGGGCGCGCGCCCGCCGAGCACGAGCATCGGCGAGTGGTTCTGCAGCGCGGAGCCGAGCGCGCTCATCCCGTTGGTCACGCCCGGGCCGGCCGTCAGCGCGCACACGCCGGGCGTGCGCGTGACCTTCGCCCAGCCCTCGGCCGCGAACGCCGCGCACGACTCGTGGCGTACGTCGACGATGTCGATGCCCTCCTCGCGGCAGCCGTCGTAGACCGAGAACAGGTGCCCGCCCGACAGCGTGAACAGCTTGGTGACCCCGTGGGCGGCGAGGCGGCGGGCGACCAGGCGGCCCCCGTGAACAGCGGTCGTCTCCGTCGTCATCGGCCGCAATCTACCCCCCGGTCAGGGGGTTCGACCCCGCGCACCCCGTGCGGATCGGCGGGCCGGCTTCTAGCTTCCTCGACATGGACCAACGCCAGATCACCGCGATCCCCGGGAGCCACACTCCGTACGCGGATCTCGACCTGCTGCTCAACGAGTCCGATTATGCGTGGGCGTCACTCGCGCCGGTCAAGGACGACGAAGCTCGCCCCGACACGGTCGACGCGATGAACGCGCAGATCCTCGCCGGGCTCGTCAGCCCGTAAGCGCGGCTCAGAACCCCCGGCGCGCGAGCGCCGGGGTCGCCTGCCGCACCGATGCCGCGGCAGCGCCGACGCGCTGCTCGCCCCAGAACAGCGAGCGCCCCACCCGCAGCACCGGCAGCCGGTCGGCTCCGGCCGCGAGCAGCTTGCGCCCGATCGCCTCGGCCGCACCGTCGCGCCGCTGATCGCCCGCCGCGTGGAAGCAGTCCTCGAGCGGGATGCCCGCGGCGGCCGCCGCCTCGGCCAGGATCTCCGGGTCGTCGAGGTCGAAGCCGCCGCAGAACGCGAGCCGGCCGGCGGCGAGCACGAAGTCGCGCCCGCGCCCCTGCTCGGCCGCGTAGGCCGACGCGCGCATGGCGGCAGTCACCGGCCGCGGGAAGGTGTCGGGCCACACCAGCGGCAGCCGCAACGCGGCGGCGCGCCGCTCGGCGGCCTCGCGCACGCGCTCCGCGCCCTCGGGGTCGTCCGCCAGGCAGCGGCGCTGCAGCGTCTCCGAGGACGTCGCCGTCCAGGTGACGTGGGAGAACGCCCGCTCGACGCGCTCGGTGGCGAGATACGTGAACGGACACGCGAGATCGAAGAACAGTTGTGCGCGTACCGGCTCACGCGTGCGCGTCTTGCGCTGTGCCGCTTCCCTGCGCTCCGCGAGGTCGATGACTTGGCCCATGCAACAGTCCAACGACTGCCCGGCCGAGAACTGGCGCAAAAGATCGTGTATGACGTTGCGGCCTGGACCGGTATGCTGGCTTTCGACCGTTCTACGCCGAATCTGGAGAGAACCATCCCGGCTGCGCCTCCCCCCAAGCGTCATCCGTATGACCAGTGGTCCCCAGATGCGCGCGCGCTCGACCTCGTCGGCGACAAGTGGACGCTGCTGATCATTCGTGACCTCGCCGCGGGCCCGCGTCGCTTCGTGGAGCTCCAGCGGGTGCTCCCAGGCATCTCGACCGAGCAGCTCCGCTCCCGCCTCAACCGCATGGTCGCGGACGGCCTGCTCACGCGCCAGCGTTACCGCGAGGTCCCGCCGCGCGTCGACTACGAGCTGACCGAGCGCTCGCGCGAGCTGATGCCCGTGCTCGGCGCGCTGGCCCAGTGGGGCTACGACTGGACGTGGACGGCTCCCCGCCCGGGTGAGGACGTCAACGTCGGCGCGATCTTCCGCCTCGCCCCCGGGCTGCTCGAGCCGCCGCCCGGTCTCGAGGGCGCGGTCGAGCTGATCGTCGACGCCGACGGCGAGGCGCCCGAGCGCCGCTTCCTGGTCACGATCTCGGGCGGCAGCGTCGAGATCGCCGAGCGCGAGCGCAACGGCACGCCGAGCGCCACCGTGCGCGGCAGCGTCGCCGCATGGGTGCGCGCGCTCGGCCCCGAGGGCGACCTCGAGGAGCTGTCGTTCGACGGCAACCGAGGCCTCGCCGACGGGCTGCTCACAGGCTTCGCCGACGCGGCCGCGCGCCGCAGCGCACAAGCCGCTTAAGCGGCGCTACTTGCCCGAGCCGTAGTCGGCGGCCTTGACGTGCGGGAAGGAGCCCTGGAGGCCCTGCCCGAAGTCCTGCTTGTCGGCGACGCGGCACCCCGGGTTGCCCTCGCTCGGCGCGACCTGGCCGCCGGACGGCTTGCAGTCGTAGTTCGGGAAGATGCCGGTGCCCTTGAGGTCGCCGAACAGCCCGAGCGGCGGGATGTAGGAGTTGCCGCGGTTGGTGGTCGGGCGCTTGGGATAGATCGCCAGGCTCTCCGCGCCGACCGGCCCGAGCTGGCGCAGGTAGTGGCCGACGCCGCCACTGGTCGACGGCTCGGTGTCGGAGAGCGCCGCCGCGCCGTTGGTGATGAAGTCGGAGACCTGGAACTGCGACGCCTCGAGGTACTGCAGGATCGGGTTGACCTGCTGCAGGAACGGCGTCAGCTCGGCGAGCGTCGGCTTGAGCCCGCGGATGACCTCGCTGCCCGCCGGCAGGCCGGTGCGGCTGGCCTTGATCAGCGGGTCGAGGTTGCGGAAGAAGCTGCGCAGGTCGGGTGACAGCACGCGCACGTCGTGCAGCGTCGGCTTGAGGTCCTGGGCGACCGGGATCAGGTCGTGGACCAGCGGCTGCGTGTTGGTCGAGAACGACTGCAGGCGCTTGACGGTCGCCTTCGACTCGTCGAGGAAGGTCGGCAGGATCCGGATCGTCTCGGCGAGGTTGTCCTGCTGCGACGCGGTGGCAGCGAAGACCTGGCTCGCCGACGTGATCAGGTTGTGCAGCTGCTGCTCGTTCTCGGTCAGCGCGCCGAACGTGACGCCGGTGTTCTTGACGAGCCGGGTGACCGCGCCCTGCTGCGAGTCGAGCACCTGGAGGATGTCGGCGCCGTCGTGGGCGAAGCCCGGCAGCGTGCCGATCGCGTCATTGAAGTCCTGCCCGCGGCCGTTGATGCCCTTGGCGAGGTCCTGCTGCCAGCCGCGGAACGCGGCGCGCGTCGTCGGGTCCAGCGACCGGAAGATCTCGTCGAGCTCGACGGTCTTCTGCACGCTCCCGTTGGGCAGGCGCCCGCCCTCGGGGACCGTCTTCTTCGACGACCCTGGCGTCAGCTCCACGTAGGTCTCGCCGAGCAGCGACTTCTGCCGCAGGATCGCCTTCGTGTCCGACCGCAGCGGCGCGTACTTACGCTCGATCTCGAGCGTCGCGAGCGTGCGGTTGGAGTTCGGGTCGAGCTTCTTCTCGCGCAGCTTGCCGACCGACACGCCGGCCACGCGGACGTCCGCCTCCAGGCCGAGCTGGGTCGCCTCCGGGAAGCCGACCTCCACGCGGTAGCCCTTCGGCTTGAGCGGGATCGGCCCGCCGAAGGACAGCCACAGGAACAGCAGCAGCCCGAAGCACGAGAGCGCGAACACGACCATGACGAGGATGCGCGAGAAGGAGGGGGTCGTGGTCTGCATCTAGTTCCGGTGCCCCTTCAGTTTCTTGCCGCTCACGGGCAGCTTCGGGATGTCGGGCAGCTGCGGGCCGTTGCCGCCGTCGCTGCCGCCGTTGCACGCCTTGCTGTCGGTCAGCAGCGGCGTCAGCACCGAGGTGAACTCGAGCGACGGCTGCGCCTGCAGCACCTGCGCCAGCGTCGCGCACGGCGCCGCGATCGTGACCGGGCGGAAGACGCCGTTGGCGTCGGAGTTGGAGAACAGCGCGGTGGCCGAGTGGTTCAGCCACGCCAGCCAGAACAGGTAGCCCTCCTGGCGGGTCGCCTTGTCCGGCCCCTCCTTGCCGCCCGGGTTGTAGCCCAGCAGGTTGAGGAAGTGGTTGAAGCGCAGGAACACCTGCGTGAGGTTCGGCGCGGCGACCGCGGCGCGCACCGAGACCGGCTTCAGGTCGCGCACGAGCGGCCGCGACTCGCGCACGAGCGGGCGGATGCTCTTGCGCAGCTGCGGGGTCGCCTCCTTGGCGAACGGGCGCACCGCCTCGTTGGCGGGGGCGAGCGCGCGCGCCGCCGGGCGCAGCTTCTCGGTCGTCGGGCCGAGCAGCTCGGCGAACGTGTCGACGCGGTTGAGCGTGTCGGTCGTCTGCGACAGCGTGCTCGGCAGCTCGTGCACGGCGGAGGAGACGTTGGCCTGCTCCTTGGCGAACGAGTCGAAGACGGCGGACGACGAGTTGACCAGGCGCGCGAGGTCGTCGTCGTGCTTGGCGAGCTCGGTCGAGAGGACGTTGAGCGAGCTGACGAGGTGGCGCAGCTGCTTGCGACGCGTGGCGACGGCGCCGTTGACGCGCGCGAGGTCGCGGTGGGTCGGCTCGAAGCGCGCGAGCAGGTCGCGCAGGTCGCCACCGCGCCCCTTCAGCCCCTGCCCGAGGCCGTTGACCAGCAGCTGCAGGTACTCGCGCGTGTCGGTGTCGAGCACCGAGAGGACCTCGTCCGGGTTGACGTCCGGCTGCGTCGCCGAGATCGGGATCGTGAAGCCGCGCTTGGCCACCGGCGCGTCGCCGCCGCCCGGCTGCAGGTCGATGAACATGTCCTTCAGCCCGGTCTTGGGCCGCAGCAGCGCGGTCGCGTTGGTGTGGACCAGATCCTTGTACTCGGGATCGAGGTCCATCTTGATCACGGCGTGGCCGTTCTTGAGGTCGACGCCGCCGATGTCGCCGATGCGGACGCCGGAGACGCGGACGGTCTGGCCCTGGCCGGCGACGACGGCCTGCGCGGTCGAGAACTCCGCCTTCAGCTGGTAGGGCTTCGGCTGGACGAACGGGAAGCGCATCCGCTGGTTGTGGAGGATGTAGACCGACACGCCGGCGGCGATCAGGACGAGCCCGATGATGGCCGCGAAGTTGCCGAGGTTCTTCTTGATCGCGGTCACTTGCCGGCCGTCCCGAGCTTCTTGAGCTGATCGAGCGTGAGGTCCTTGGTGGAGACCTTGTACTTGTCCCCCAGGCCCTCGCGCTTGAGCGACAGCTTCATGAGATCGATGCCGTACTGGCGCACCTTCGCCCAGCGGTCCTTGAACAGCTGGCTCGAGGTGTCGGCCTTGCTCTGCTTCGGCGGCGCGCCGGGGGTCGAGCGCAGGTCGGGCGTCTGCTGCGTCTCGCACGGCACGTTCTCGTCCAGCGGCGGGCGCCTGGCCGGCTTCGGCGGGTTGACGCCGAGGATCGGCAGGGCGGTCGTGCCGAACGTGTTGTTGCCGAAGTTGACGAGGTTGGTGCCGCCGGCGGCGAGCACGCGGAACCACTGGCCGTTGGCGTCACCCGAGCGGCTCTCGCCGGCAAGGCCCGGGAACGGCTTCGGCAGCTCTTGGTAGACCGGCCCGGTGGGCTTGAACTTCGGGTCCTCGACCGTGTCCTTGCTCCACGGCAGGACGACTTCATTCTGGCAGCTCGCCGACGCGCGCACCTGCTGGCTGAGCGGCACGCTCGCCTTGGTCAGCTGGGCGAGCGCCGGGACGGTCGGGCGCAGGTCGGAGGTCAGCCCGCGCAGCTCAGGCTCGGAGACGAGGCCGCGCAGCTGCTTGAGCAGCGGCAGCGTCACGTCGATCGTCTCCTCCGAGTTCTCGACGCCCGGGCGGATGTCGTGGGCGAAGCCGCGCAGGCCCGGGAAGGAGCGGTTGAGCGCGCCGAGCGCGGGCTGGGCGGCGCGCAGCGTGCGCGGCAGCTCGGCGATCGCCGCCTCGAGGTTCGTGTTCTCGCGCGCGAACGCGCCGGCGGTGACGCGGAAGTTCGTGATCAGGTCCTTGAGCGACTCGCGGTGGCGGTCGAGCGCGCCGGCCACGACGCCGCTGCGGTTGATGTAGCCGGAGAGGTCGTGCTCCTTCTCGCCCAGCAGCGCCTCGGACACGATCGCCGAGTCGCGGTAGGCGGGCTTCCAGTACTTGATCGACTCGTTGAAGCCCTTGGCGCCCTTGCCCTTGAGGCCCGCGGCGTACTCGCGCAGCGTGGTCTTGAGGTCCTCGCGCGTGTCGGACTGCAGCGCGGTCAGCACCTGGTCGAGCTGCACCGGCGTGGCGGTCTGGTTGACGGGGAAGACGTGGCCGTCGGCCACCTCCTTGCTCGACGTGCCGGGCGTGACGTCGATGAAGAAGTTGCCCTCGAGGAAGATGCGCGGGCGGATCTTGAACTGCGCGTCGGAGTGCAGCGGCCGGCCCTTGGCCTGGATCTGCATCGTGACCAGCGCGCCGTTGTCGCCCGGGTGCGCGCGCTTGATCTTCGTGACCTTGCCGACCTCGACGCCGGCGATCCGCACCGGCGACGCCTTGCGCAGGTTGTTCGCGCTCTTGAACGCCGCCGTGACCGTGTAGTGGTGGCGGAACGGGATCGACTTGGTGAAGCCGAGGTAGACGCCCGCCAGCACGACGACGAGCGCGATCATGCCGACGGTGAACGTGCTCAGGCCTCCGCGCCGGCGTCTCATCGCTCACCGCTCGAGGACGGGGGCATGGTCGAGTACGGGCCGGTGTCCGGGATCGACGTGAAGGTCTGGCCCTTCGGCACGCGCGGGCGGCCCTTGTAGGTCGGGCCCTGGGCGCCCGGCGTCCGCGCGTCCTGGTCGATCTTGAACTTGTTGTCGTAGAAGCGCGCGTTGTTCTCCACGTAGCCGCGCTGACCCGCCTCGCAGTCGGCGCGCCCGTCGGACGTGATCGCCGCGCCGTACGGGTCGCCGTGCAGGAACTGCTTGTTGCCCTGCTTGACCTCCTGGCCGTTGGCCGGCTCGTCGGCGGCCATCGAGCCGAGCGAGTCGTCCTGCTGGCCGGCGAAGTTGAGCAGCGCGCGCTGCGCCTGGCCGGTGCTGTCGGCCTCGGAGAAGTGCTCGGCGAGGTACGTGAAGAAGTAGTTCGGCGCGTTGCAGACGGTCACGAACGGGCCGTAGAAGCGCAGCTGCGGGTTGAGCGTCGTGACCGTCGCGGTCAGCGCGCGGATGGCGGCGTTGGTCGACGGCGCCGACGTGAGGTCGTGCAGCGCGTCGAACGTGTCCTCGAGCCGCTTGTTGAGCGCGGGCACCTTCTTCTGGACGCGCGTGCCGGTCTCGAGCGCCGGGTTGATGTCCGGCAGCGCGCCGCGCAGCTCCTCGGTCGCGCCCGAGAAGTCCTTCGAGAACGTGGTCAGCTCGGCGAGGAAGGGGCGCTGGACCCGGAACGACTCGATCGCCGCGTCCATCGTCGGCGGGCTCTTGGAGATCGTCTGGCGCAGCGCCTCGGGGTCGCGCCCGACGGCCTCCCACGTGTCGGCCATCGTGGTGAACAGGTGCGCGTTGGTCTTCGAGATCGGCTCGATGATGCGGGCCGCGTCGCCGAGCTCCTTGAAGAAGCGCGGCAGCTCGGTCCCCGGGTCCGCGAGGTTGGCGGCGACCGGCTCGAGGTGCTGGAGCAGGCGCGGCGCCTCCTCGACCGTGCGCCCGACGGCGGTGCCGCGGCCGGCGAACGAGTCGCCGAAGCCGCGCAGGTTCTGCTGGCTGGCCGCGCGCGTCTTGGCATCGAAGATCTTGAAGACCTCGTCGAGGTCGATGTTGTTGTCGGTCTGCTCGAGCGGGATCGTGTCGCCGTCCTGGTAGGCCGTCTTCGAGTGGCCTTCCTGGAGCTCGAGGTACTTGAGGCCGAGCGCCGAGCGCGGGCGGATGCGCCAGCGCGAGTCCTCCGGGACCTTGCCGATCGTCTTGTCCAGCTTGAGCTTGAGCTCGGCGCCGGTCTGGCCGGCGCTGAGCTGGACCGGCTTCATGTCCTCGACCACGCCGACGCGGAAGCCGCCGGAGCGGATCTCGTTGCCCTTGACCAGGTTCTGCCCGTTGGCGAAGCGCACCTTCAGCGTCGTCGTCGGGACGAACGGCAGGCCCTGGTTCGCGTTGTAGGACAGGAAGACCGCGACGATCACGATCAGCACGGTCACCGCGCCCACGAGCACGGGGTTGGCGAACACGGAGGATGCGGCGCGGCCTCTCATGGCTTCAGCAGGTAGTCGAGGAGGGCCTGGGGATCCGGCGGCGTGGACTGCCCGCCCGCGCCGTTCGTGACGCCGGGGACGGACGGGACGCTCGGGAGCGGCACGTTCGGGACCTTCACGTTCGGGAGCGACGGCACGGACGGCTTGTTCCCGCCGCCGCCGCCCTTGAGCAGCTTCTCGAGCGCCTTCTTGAGGTCGGGCTGGCCGGGCGCGTTCTTGCTCTTGTCCTTGGCCTGGTCCTTCTTGGACTTGCTCTTCGCCTTCTTCTTGGCGGACGGCGGGCTCGGCGCGCCGGCGTCGTCGACGCCGGTGTCGGACGGGTCGGCGGTGGTGACGCCCGGCTGGTTCGGGCCGAGCGAGGCGAGACAGCGGCTGAGGAAGCCCGGCTCCTGCTGCTCCTTGCGCTTGACGGAGTCGGCGTTCTGGTAGTCGCTGCACTCCGACGCCGAGAGGTTGACCTTGAGGATGTGGCCGTTCTCGTCGTAGATGTTGATGGCCTGCATCTGGTCGAAGATGTATTGGAGGACCGCCTCGAAGCCGGTGTAGCCCTGGCCGCCCGGCGACCGCTTGTCCTTCTCCACGGCGCGGCCGCGGTCGTCGAGGTCCTTGAGGACGATCGCGAGGTTGTTGGCGAGCTCGGGCGCGTGCTCGGTCGTCTTGGTGAGCTCGGCGACGGTCGGCTTGGCAGAGACGATCGCGGGCCGCGCCTTGTCGGCGGTCTTGGCGAGCGTGCGCACGTTGAGGCGGCTCGACTCCGCGAACGGGCCGAGGTCGTTGAGGAAGCGCGTGAGCTGGCCGGCCGACGCGTTGAGATCGCGCAGGTACGGGGTGGACGCGTCGGCGGTGGCGCCGAGCTCGGCCATCGTCGGCCGCAGCTCGCGCAGGAAGGTGGGGAGCCGCTGCAGGCCGGCGGCGATGTCGCGGCGGCGCTCGGCGGACGTGGTCGCGACGTCCTCGGTCTCCTTGACGAAGCGCCCGACGTCCTTCTTGTTGTCGGCGAGGTCGCCGATCACGACGTCGGCGTTGCTCGTCAGGTTCTTCAGCACCTGGTTCTGGCGCCCGAGGACGTCGAGCACCTTGTCGGTCTCGCGCAGCGCCGGGCTGGCGCGGCGGATCGTCTCGTTGAGGTCGTCGGAGCGGCCGCCGACGCCGGCGCCGAGCTCGTCGAGGATGATCCGCAGCCGCTCGCGGTAGGGGCGGCGCATGACGTTGGCGAGCAGGTCGGCGGGGATCGTCGAGGTGGTGTGCTCGACCGGGATCAGGCCGCCGGGCTTGAGCTTCTGGGCGGACTTGCCGGGCGTGCAGTCGACGAAGTACTCGCCGATCAGCGACTGCGGGCGGGACTCGCACGTGCTGTCCTCACGCAGGTCGCCGAAGCCCTTCTCGGTCAGGTTGAAGTCGATCAGCGCCTTGTGCGTCTTCTTGTCGAGGCGCAGCTTCGAGATCTTGCCCGCGCGCACGCCGGCGACCTTGACGTCGCCGCCCTTGACGAGCCCGAAGGCGTTGTCGAACTCGACCGTGAACTGGCTCCCGCCGTCGTCCTTCTTCGCGCCCGACGCGGTCAGCACGTAGGCGCCGGCGCCCGCCAGGATGAGGATCACGAGCAGGACGCGCCGCATCAGCCGGGGAGCACCTGCGACGGGTCGCAGGGGAAGTCGGGGGTGGGCTTGTACGGGCCGGTGCCGTCGTCGGACTTGTGCTCGCCGCCGCCCGGGCAGCGGTTGTTCTGCTCGCGGTCGAGCGTGGCCTCCAGCGCCTTGCCGCGGAGCTCCGGCGGGATGACCTCGAACTGGCCCGCGCCGCCCGCGCCGGTGAGCGCGAACGCGTTGGCGTGGATGGCGACGCGCGAGACGGCGCCGAGCGCGTCATAGACGCCGGAGTGGCTGAAGTCGTCGAACCAGCCCAGCAGGTCGGGCGTGTACGGGCGGAAGTACGCGAACTCCGGCGTGTTGCCCTTGAGCGCGTCCTGCGAGGCCTTGAAGGCGCCGTCGCGCTCCTTGCCGTTGACCTTGACCTTGCGGGTGGTGACGTCGCGCAGCGCCGGCTGCAGGTTGGTCAGCTCGATCAGGTCGTTGGCGTCGCCGGGGCGGCTGACGATCTTCGAGAGGTCGTTGATCGTCGGGCGCGCGTCGCGGGCGAGCGGCCGCAGCTCGGCGAGGAACGGGCGCAGCTTCTTCGCGACCGGCTTGGAGTCGTCGACGAGCGGGTCGAGGTCGTCGAGCGCGGCGCGCAGGTTGACGAAGGTGGTGTTGGCGCGGCGCTCGAAGTCGGGCAGGCGGCCGATCGACTCGGACAGCGCCTCGCTCTGGTTGCCGATCGCGGTCGTCGTGGTGGCGAGGTCGTCGACGAGGCCGGCGAGGTCGTCGTGGCGATCGGCGATGTCGGTGACGAGCTGGGAGGAGGAGACGATGAAGCGCTCGAGCAGCGGCGTGTCGCGGTTGATCTCGCGGAACAGGTGGCTCGAGGCGGCGAGCGACGGGTTGAGGTAGGCGATGCCCTCGTTGAACTCCTTGCCCTTGCCCTTGAACTGGTTGGCCGAGCCCTTGATGACGCCCTGCAGCGCCTTGCGCGTCTCGGGGTCGAAGGTGTTGAAGACCTGGTCGAGGTCGACCGCGGTGGTCGTCGAGTCCTGCCCGATGACGCCGCCGTCGGGGATCTTCTTGGCGGCCTGCGGCGCCATGCGGAGGTCGATGTAGCGGTTGGCGACGCCGGAGAGGGAGGCCTGGCGGACGGTCGCGAGCGTGCCGCGGCGCAGCGGCGCGTAGTCGTCCTTGATCTTCATCGTGACGCGCGCCTGGCCGTCGGACGTGAGGTCGATGTTCGTGACCTTGCCGACGGGCGCGCCGCCGGTCTGGACGAGGTTGCCCTTGACCAGCTGCGCGGCGTTCTGGAAGTCGGCCTTGACCGTGTAGCCGCCGCCGGGCCCACCGAGCAGCGTGACCGCCACTGCGACGGCCACGACAAGAACGGCGGCCAAGGCCGCCGCGCGAACGATGAGATCCCCCGTGAGTCGCATTCCTCCGATTCCCCGAGACTTCGAACGAGACGCGGCCGCAGAACTTGCGGTCATCGGTGACCGGGGTCACACAACAAGTTGGTGCGTCCAGGGGGAGGGGGATACCCGCATCCCGAAGTTCCTTGACCTCGGCCGATGCACCTAACACAAGCTCAACGTGGCGGCCCCGGTGGGCCGCGGGTTCAGCCGGTCAGGGGAGCGCGGCGCGACGTGCCGCGGCGCTCGCGCGGGAGCCGGCGGGGGCCGGAGCCCGGCATGCGACGCTCGGGCTTCATCTCCCCGCCGCAGAGGTCGCAGGGCTTCGCAGGATCGGCGGAGGAGAACAGGCTCCAGCGCGCGTCGCCGCACTGTGTGCAGCGGACCGCTTGCAGCCGCATCGAGCGAATCGCGTCCATGGAGGCGGCCCTACCCTTTCGGATTTCTTGAGCAAACGCAACGAGGTACCCACGCATACTTCCCGCATGGAGGACGCGCTCGCGCGCTTCCTCCCGCCCGAACGGCCCGAGCGGGAGCGGCGCGCGGAAGCGAAGTAGTGCCCGGGGTGGGACTCGAACCCACAGTGCCCGATGGGCAGCCCTTTTTAAGAGGGCCGACTTTGCCAGTTTGCCTACCCGGGCCTCTAAGGAACTCTAATTGTGCTCGGCTACCCTGGATTGGAGCAACTTCGCCGTCGCCCGTCGGTTGTACGGGCGCAGGTCTTCTTCTACGCGTGGAAGCTTCAGCCCTCCAACACGCCGGCTCTGCCGGCCTTCACGGTCGTTCACCGCTGCTGAGATTGCAGTCGGACGAGCGTCTCGTCGCGCTCGTACGGCGTGGGAATCAGGCTGCCTTCGAAGCGCTCGTGGCGCGCTATCAGTCGCGGCTCCTCGCATTCTGCCGGCACATGCTGTCCTCGAAGGAGGACGCGGAGGACGTGCTGCAGGAGGTGTTCGCCGCCGCGTTCAACGCGATGCTCGCCGACGACCGGCCGATCAACGTGCGCCCGTGGCTGTACCGGATCGCCCGCAACCGCTCGCTGAACCACCTGCGGCGCACGCAGGCGGTCGGGGTGGACTCGATGGACGTCCACCTGTCCGAGGGCGGCACCACGACGGCCGACAAGGTCCACAAGCGCGAGGAGTTCCGGCTGCTCGTCTCCGACGTGCAGGACCTGCCGGAGACGCAGCGCACCGCGCTGCTGCTGCGCGAGATCGACGCGCTCTCCTACGAGCAGATCGCGGACGCGATGGAGACCACCGTGCCGTCGGTCAAGTCGCTGCTGGTGCGCGCGCGGGTGTCGCTCGCCGAGGCCGCCGAGGCGCGGCTGCTGACGTGCGAGGAGGTCCGCGACGAGCTGGGCGAGGTCGCCGAGGGGCTGCGCCGCACGAGCGCGCCCGTCCGCCGGCACCTGCGCACCTGCGACCGCTGCACGGCCTTCCGCAAGCAGCTGCGCGAGACCAACAAGGCGCTCGCCGCGGTCTTCCCGGTCGCGCCGCTGCTGCTGCTCAAGAAGACGCTGCTCGCCCACCTCGGCACGACCGCCGCGGCCAGCGGTGGCACCGCCGCCGCCGCGGGCGGCGGGTCGGCCGCCGCGGGCGCCGCCGCCGGCAGCGCGCTGCAGGCGGGCGCGAGCGCGCTGGCCACGAAGGCCGCCGCCGGCCTCGCCGCCGCCGCGATCGTCACCGCCGGCGCCGTCGAGGCGAAGCACGTCGCGGTCGACCGCGCGAAGCCGTCGCAGGCCGTCGCCGCCGCCGCGACCCCGGTGCCCGCCGTCAACAACGCGCGCTCCGCGCCGGTCGCCATCAACTCCGCGCCGCAGCCGACGGCCACCAAGCCGGCCCGCCACGAGCGCGCCGTCCGCAAGACCGACCAGCCGGCCGCGACGAAGAAGCCCGTCGCGCCGAAGAAGGCCGCCGTCAAGGACGGCACGCTCGTCGCCGCCGTCACGCCGCTGCGCGAGCAGCGCGAGGGCGACACCGCGGTGCCGACCGACACCACCGGCTCGACCCAGCCCAGCGGCGGCGCGCTGCCGCCCGGCCAGACCGCGCCGCAGACCCAGCCCACGCCGGCGCCCTCGCAGCCGAGCCCGCCGCCCAGCCCCACCCCGACCGTCTCGCCCGACCCCACGCCGGTCCCGACGGTCACGCCGGCGCCGACGCCGAGCCCCGATCCCACCCCGGATCCGGTCCCGACGCCGAAGCCGGAACCGACGCCGCTTCCCTAGCCGGTCAGTGGATCCGCGCGCCGACGGGCACGTCGGCGTCAGGCCGCAGCAGGATGACCCGGCCGTCCTCTTCCGACACGCCGAGCGTGAGCACCTCGGACATGAACGGGCCGATCTGGCGCGGCGGGAAGTTGACCACCCCGACGACGAGCCGGCCCTCGAGCTCGTCCCGCGAGTACTCGATGATCTGCGCCGACGAGCGCTTGGTCCCGATCTCGGGCCCGAAGTCGATCGTCAGCTTCCAAGCCGGCTTGCGCGCCTCGGGGAAGTCGTCGACCGCCGTCACGCGGCCGACGCGCATGTCGACCGCCAGGAACTGATCGAAGTCGATCTCGGTCATGCGGCCTGCAGCAGGCCGATGACCTTCATCCGCCGCTCCAGCGCCTTCATCGCGAACGCGCGCGTCTCGGCGACCGACACGCCGAACAGCGTCTGCTCGTCGTCGTCGCCCTCCATCCACGGCGGCTTCAGGACAGCGTCGGCGACCGGGCCGACCTCGACCAGCGTCCGCTGGATCGCCTCGATGTAGCGCGGGTCGCGCTGGGCCATGTCGCGCAGGAAGCGCGCGCCGAACGCGACGTGGCGATGCTCGTCGCGCGCGACCTTCGTGAAGCCCTCGACGAACCCCGGCAGCGTCCCCACCCGCTCGTTGTAATCCATGATGAAGTGCTGGCCGGTGAGGGCGAGCATGCCCTCGATGACCATGTGGTAGATCGTCACGGTCTCGACCAGCGTCTCGAGATCCTCGGGCTCGACGGCCAGCCGGTCCACGCGTGAGTGCAGCATCTCGTCGAAGAGGACGCCGAACTCCTTGTTGATGTACTGGACGTTCTCCTCCAGCCGGTCGGCGAGGTTGTCCGACTCGAGCACGCCGACCTCCGCGTAGAAGCGGTCGAAGAACGCGACGTGGCGCGCCTCGTCGGCGATCTGCGTGCAGAGGAAGAGCCGCATGTCCTCCTGCGGCGCCGCCCGCATCATCGGCCCGAGCTCCGCGGCCACCCGCTGCTCGCCGATGAAGAACGACGACAGCCCGTACATGCGCTGGAAGCGCTCCTCGGCGTCGATCCGCTCGTGCCAGTCGATCCGGTCCTGCGTGAAGTCGATGTCCTGCGTCGCCCACTGCTGGCGCTCCCACAGCGCGTAGAGCTGGCCGTAGTCGAGCAGTTGCGACTGGCCCCGGTCGGCGGAGGCCATCAGCGCGGGGTCGGTGGTCGCCTGGTAGTCGGTGCGCTCGGTGCGGGGGGCGGTATCGCTCATGGGGCGCAGCCTACAGGCGACTGGCTGGCTGGCCAACTCAGGCCGGCTTCTCCCACACCGACACGTGGCTCCGGCTCTCCGCCGTGAACGGACCGCCGTGCCAGTCGCCCCACCGGTTCCGCAGCCGCAGCCCCGCGATCCGGGCCATCAGATCGAGCTCCGCGGGCCACACGTAGCGGAACGGGATCGTGCGGTGGCGCACGCCGTCCGGCGTGTCGGTGAAGTGGTGGGCGAGGATCCGCTGCTCGACGACGTCGAAGACATGGACCGTCCAGAGCTCGGGGCCGGCGTTGGCGACGTTGGCGTGGTCGCGCGGCGGCAGGCGACGCAGCTGCGGCACGTTCACCTCGATGACGAAGCAGCCTCCAGGCCGCAGGTGCGACGCGGCGTTGACGAAGCAGTCCACCTGCGCGTCCTGCGATGTGAGGTTCACGACGGTGTTGAACACGAGGTAGACGAGCGAGAAGCTGCCCTCGACCTTGGTCGTGGACATGTCGCCGATCGTCACCGGGAGCTCGGCGCCGCCCGGCTTGGCGCGCAGCTGCTCGACCATCGCCGCGGACAGCTCGATGCCGGTCACCGGAACCCCGCGCGCGGCGAGCGGGAGCCCGACGCGCCCGGTGCCGATCGCGAACTCGAGCGCAGGGCCGCCCGCCGCGAGCCCCTCGAGCCGGTTGAGGGCCGGCGCGAGCGCCTCGGGGGCGAACATCGCGGCGCTGTCGTCGTCGTAGCCTGCGGCCACCTCGGGGCCGAAGTGATCCTCGTGCATGACGCCCCGATACTGCCTTACCTGCGAGCGATCAGGGTGTCGTCTTCTTGACGACCAGCGTGGCGTGCGCCTTGGTCGGCTTGCCCTCGATCCGGTAGCTCCCCGGCCGCAGCCCTTCGAGGTCGAGCCGTGCGCTCACGCCCTTCGCGACCTGGATGCCCTGCGTCGGCTTCGCGCCCCGGACCTGGACGATCTGCGCGCGCCCCGACACGTTGCGCACGACAAGCCGGACGCCGAGGAACGCGTCGACCTGCGCGGTCGCCGGCTTCATCGCCCGCTTGCCGAGGGTGATGGCGACGCGCTGGCGGATCGGCTGCTCGTCGCCGCCGCCGGCGGCCTGGGACGTCCGCGCCTTCGGCCCCGTGACGGACGGCTCGGACTTCTCCCCGCAGCCCGCCACCACCGCCGCCACGAGCAGCGCGACGGCTAGTCGCCGATGGAGAACAGCGCCTCCAGATCATGCTCCGAGAAGACCTCGAAGGCCACCATCGTGTGCGTGCGCTTGATCCCGTCGATCTGCGCGAGCCGCCCGGTGATCAGCGGCGCGAGCTCCTCCTGCTCGCGCACGCGGATGATGGCGACGAAGTCCCACTCGCCGGTCACCGAGTACGCCTCGGCGACGCCGTCGAGGTCGGCGAGCTGGCTGCCGAGCGACGGCATCGCCGTGCGCTCGGCTTCGATGAGGACGATCGCGTGGGTCACGCGGAGTGGGTCTCCCCCGGCTGCAGGATCGCGACCTTGGCTCTGGTCTGCGACTCGACGTCGGCCTTGAAGGCCTCGGCGTCGGTCTCGATCTGCGGCATCGTGTCGTAATGGATGGGGATCACCGTGCCGGGCTCGATGAACTCGACGGCGGTGACGGCGTCGTGGCGGTCCATCGTGAAGTGGCCGCCGATCGGCACCAGCGCGACGTCGACCTTGTCGCCGCGGCGCGAGATCAGCTTGAGGTCGGAGAACAGCGCGGTGTCGCCCAGGTGGTAGACGAGCGTGCCGCCGATGTGGACGAGGAGGCCGGCGGGCGGCGTGACGGTGCCCTTGGGCGTGGTCGACGTGTGGACGGCCGGAACCAGCTTCACCCAGCCCCAGTCGAACGTGACCGTGCCGCCGAAGTTCGGGTTGTGGACGTTCTCGATCCCCTCGCCCTCGAGCTCGGCGGCGATCTCGGTCAGTGCCACCACGGTCGCGCCCGTACGCTTGGCGATGTCGACGATGTCGCCGTAGTGGTCGCCGTGCCCGTGCGTCAGGAAGACGTGGGTCGGCTCGAGCTCGGACGCCTCGACCGTGGCCTTCGGGTTGCCCGTGATGAACGGATCGATCAGGACCTTCACGTCGCCCGACGTGAGCTCGACGGCCGAGTGGGCCAGGAACCGGATGTCCACTGCCATGTTCGATCAGTCTCCTTGCTCTAGCTGTCTCGCGAGCTCGTACCCGACCGCGACGCCGATCAGCATGCTCACGCGCGTCTCCTCGGCGATCAGCATCCGCACGGCGGCGATCCGCTCGTCGGGGTCCGCGACGCCGGCCGCGCGCAACACCTCGGCCTGATGGGCCGAGCCGAACCAGTCCGCGGACTCGAGCGCCTGGTTGAGGATCCCCTGCAGCTGCGGCGCCGTGCTGGCCACCAGCCGCTGGGCCTCCTCGAGCTTCTCCGGGTCGCTCAGCGCCTCCACGGCAGCGTCGAGCTGCGCGTCGGTGTACTCGGGCACGGCCGGGCATGATAGGCGGGAGATGCCGCCCGCCCTGACCTCCCTCTCCCATGGCGCCGGCTGCGGCTGCAAGCTGTCGGCCGCAGACCTGCGGCCGATCGTCGCGGGCCTCCCCCAGCCGAGCGACCCGCGCGTGCTGGTCGCCACCGCGACCGCCGACGACGCCGGCGTCGTCCGCCTCACCGACGATCTCGCGCTCGTCCACACCGCCGACTTCTTCACCCCGATCGTCGACGACCCGTACGCGTTCGGGCGCATCGCGGCGACCAACGCGCTGAGCGACATCTACGCGATGGGCGGCGTGCCGGTGTCGGCGCTCAACCTCGTCGCGTACCCGCTCGAGACGCTCGGGCCGGAGCTGCTGGCGGAGATCCTGCGCGGCGGGGGCGACGCCGTCGCCGCCGCGGGGGCGAGCATCGTCGGCGGCCACTCGATCGACGACCCCGAACCGAAGTACGGCCTCGCGGTCACCGGCACCGTGCACCCCGACGCGATCCTCACCAACGCCGGCGGCCGCGCGGGCGACACGCTCGTGCTGACCAAGCCGCTCGGCGCCGGGACGGTGGCGACCGCGATCAAGCGCGGGCTGGCCGGCGACGACCTGGTCGCGCGGGCGGTCGAGGTGATGACGACGCTCAACGACCGCGCGGCGGAGCACGCCCGCGCGGCCAGCGCGCACGCGCTCACCGACGTGACCGGCTTCGGGCTCCTCGGCCACGTCCACGAGCTGGCGGCGGCCAGCGGGCTGGCGGCGGAGATCGACGCGGCCGCCGTGCCCGCGATCGAGGGCGTACTGGCGCTGCTGGAGACGGAGGACTCGCTCGCCGGCGGGTCGAAGCGGAACCGGGCGGACGCGGAGGGATTCACGACGTGGGGCGAGATCCCGGAGGCGCGGCGGAGGCTGCTCACCGACGCGATGACCTCCGGCGGCCTGCTCGCCGCCGTGCCGGCGGAGATGGAGGGCTGGGCGGTCGGGCGGCTCGTCCCCGGCGAGCCCGGGACGATCTTCGTCGCCTAGCGCTGCGGCAGGCGGGCCAGAAGGAGCCCGAGCAGGATCCCGACCACGCCGCCGGTCAGCCCGGCCAGCGAGTTGGGGAGCGGCGAGACCACCGGCAGGAGCACCAGCACGATCGCGATCGCCAGCACGCCGAGCAGGTCGGCGTCGTCCTCCTCGCCGCGCCGGCGGGCCAGGATGTCGCGCATCGACCACGCCGCCAGCAGCGCCAGCGCCGCCGAGTTGGCGCCCATCGTGCCGCCGTTCGGGTCGAGCGCCACGACGGCCAGCGAGCCGGCCAGCCCGCCGACGAAGAACACGAGCAGCGGCGCCCACTTCCCGTGGCGGCGCTCCAGCAGCCAGCCGAACAGGAAGACCGCGGAGAGCGTCGCGACCTCATAGGCGGTCGAGGGCCAGTACACGAACAGCTGCGTGACGAGCTTCCAGTACTCGCCGTGGAGCGGGTTCGAGGCCACGACGTCGTCGAGGTAGTTGACGACGTTGAGCGCGCGGACCTGGAAGAACAGCGTGACCAGGACCGAGGCGAGGACCAGGAAGATCGTCGCGTAGGGCCGCCGGTCGGCGCGCACGCCGGGGATCTCGCCCGGCCGTAGGCGGCTGAGCTTCGGCCGCTCGCGCCGGCGGCGGGTCTTCGGGACGCCGCCCTTCTCGAGCTTCGGGGCCCGCTTGCGCAGGCGCGTGCCGCAGTAGGGGCACTCCGTGATGTACGGAGACACCTCGGAGTTGCACTTCTTGCAGACGACGAAGAGCTCTGGGCCGCTCGACACGCCTCCGAGTCTACGCCGACCGCTACTCCGGGATGGACGCTTCTGCGATCTCGTGCATGACCTCGTGGAGATCGTGGTTCGCCTCGTAGACGACGGCCTGCCGGTGGGCGCCGTTGCCCTTCTCCAGGATGTCGTCGATCCCGGCCAGCTCGGCCTCGGATCCGAGCTCCTCCGCGTGCGGGCGCAGGCGGTCGAGGATGCGGCGGGCGAGGTCCCGCGTCGGCACCCGGTCGTAGCTCGGGAGGTCGACCATCTCGCCGTCGAGCCCGTGGCGCGCCGCGACCCAGCGGTTCTCGTCGAGCATCTCGTACGGGTACTCGCTGAGCTTCTCGCCGGACTCGAAGTGCTCGGCCAGCTCCTTGGCCATCGCCTGGATCAGCGCCGCGAGCCCGAGCGTGTGCTCGACCCGCGTCTGCCCGTCCATCGCGCGCACCTCGACCGTGCCGAAGTTGGGGTGCGGCCGGACGTCGTACCAGAGGTAGGTGTAGTCCTCGACGGTCTTGGCCTTGACCATGGCGCCGATGCGCTCGTCGAAGTCCTTCCAGTCGCGGTAGGCCGGCGGCATCCCGACGCGCGGGAACTGGCGGAAGATCGGCATCCGCGTCGAGGCCAGCCCGGTCGCCTGGCCGCGCCAGAACGGCGAGTTGGCCGAGAGCGCGAGCAGCAGCGGCACGTGGACGCGCATGCCGTTGGCGACGTGGATCGCCTTGTCGGCGTCGTCGATCCCGATGTGCACGTGGAGGCCGAAGATGACCTCCTGGCGGGCCACGAAGCGCAGCGCGTTGATGAGGTCGCGGTAGCGCGGGCGGCCGGAGATCCGCTGGTCCTCCCAGAGCGCGAACGGGTGCGTGCCGGCCGAGCCGATCGCGAGATCGCGGCGGCCGGCGATCTCCGCCACCCGTCGGCGCAGGCCGCGCAGCTCGGCGCCCGCCTCGCGCGTGTCCTGGCACGGCTTCGTGGCGATCTCGAGCACGGATTCGTGGAGCTCGGGCTTGATCTCCTCCTCTGAGCCCTCGGCCTCTTCGAGCAGGTCCTCGATCGCGTTCACGAGATTCCACGTCTCGCGCTCGACGATCATCAGCTCCTCCTCGATGCCGAGCGTGTAGTTCGGGCCGCTGAAGTTCGGCTTCACGGCGCGGGAGGGTAGCCTGTGGCCTCTCGACAAGTGACGACAAAGGTGGACCGACCATGGCCCTCGGCTACGACGGCAAGCTCTACATCCTGGCCTTCGACCACCGGGGCTCCTTCCAGAAGAAGATGTTCGGGATCGAGGGCGACCCGAGCCCGGAGGAGACCGAAACGATCAGCGACGCGAAGAAGCTGATCTACGAGGGCATGGAGATCGCCGTCGAGCGCGGCGTGGACGCCGACGCCACGGGGGTTCTCGTCGACGAGCAGTTCGGCTCCGACATCCCGAAGCTCGCCCGCGAGCGCGGGCTCAGGCTCGCCCAGCCGGTCGAGAAGTCCGGCCAGAACGAGTTCGACTTCCAGTACGGCGAGGACTTCGGGCAGCACATCCTCGACAACGACCCCGACTTCTCGAAGGTCCTCGTGCGTCTGAATCCCGACGGCGACGCCGAGATGAACGAGCGCCAGCTCGGGCGGCTCAAGAAGCTCTCCGACTGGCTGCACGAGAACGGGCGCCTGTTCCTCTTCGAGCTGCTGGTGCCGGCCGAAGAGGCCCAGCTCGAGTCGGTCGGCGGCGATACCGACCGCTACGACCAGGAGCTCCGCCCCGAGCTGATGCGGCGCGCGATCGAGCAGATCCAGGACTTCGGGATCGAGGTCGACGTCTGGAAGATCGAGGGCGTCGACTCCCAGGACGACGCCGAGATGCTGGTCAAGCAGACCCGCACCGGCGAGGGCCGCCAGGGCGTCACCTCGGTGCTGCTGGGCCGCGGCGCGTCGAACGAGAAGGTCGACGAGTGGCTGCGCGTGGCGGCGCCGGTGGAGGGCTTCATCGGCTTCGCGATCGGCCGCTCGATCTGGTGGGACGCGCTGAAGGGCTTCCTCGACGAGGGGCTCGACCGCCGCAAGGCCGCCGAGCAGATCGCGGACAACTACCTGCGCTTCATCAAGGTCTACGACGACGCGGAAGCGTCGGCGCACGTCTAACTGCAAGACCTCGCCCGTGACGACCGGGCGCCCGGCTAGCGTCGGGCGCCGATGTCACGGGTGCGCCTCATCTTCGGTCTGGTCGTCCTCGCCGTCGCGGTCTACACCGCGACGGCGGGCTCGTCCGATCCCGCGCCTCCGGCCTCGTCGTCGGCCTCGAGCGGGACGGTGACGCGCGTCGTCGACGGGGACACGATCCACGTCGATGTCGGCGGGCGCGACGAGGACGTGCGCTACATCGGCGTCGACACGCCGGAGTCGGTCAAGCCCGGCACGCCGGTGCAGTGCTTCGCCAAGCGGGCGAGCGCGTTCAACAAGCATCTGGTGGCCGGCGAGCGGGTGCGACTCGTGCGCGATGCGGAGGAGCGCGACCGCTACGGGCGGCTGCTGGCTTATGTCTACCGGGCGCGCGACGACCTGTTCGTCAACGCCACGCTGGTTACCGGCGGCTACGCCGTTCCGCTGACGATCCCGCCCAACGTGGCGCACGCGGACGAGTTCCGCACGCTGGCCGCAGTCGCACGCCGCAAAGGGCGCGGGCTGTGGTCATCTTGCCGATCGTCATAAGATCTTCTGCCGTGGCAACGCGCATGCGACAGAGCCTGGCCGATTTCGAGGCCGCCTTCACCGAGGAGATCGACGCCGACCGGGAGCGCCGCGAGCGCATCCAGCGGCAGGCGATCCGGCGGACCCACGTGCGTCACCTCGAGCGCACCAAGAAGCGCGGTTCCCTGCGCTTCTGGCTCGTGCTGCTCACGCTCATCGCGACAGCCGTCATCGTGACGGTCGCGATGTTCGAGACCTTGTACTACGTCATGGGCTGAGTAACGTCGCCGAAGGCGAGTTTCGACGAAGTCAAACTCGCCTGGCAGGCGAAACCCTATTTCTGCGGCTTGGAGCTCAACTTCTTCAGCGCGTCATCCACCTCAGCCCGCGCGGAAGCACCGGCCGCAACGTTCTCCTGCTGGATCTCGAGATAGACCTCCTTGCGGAACACCGGAATGTCCCGAGGAGCCTGAATTCCGATCCGGACCTTCTCGCCCATGATCGACAACACCGACACCTCGATGTCGTCGCCGATCATGATCGATTGATTTGACTTCCGGGTCAGTACCAACATGCCGCCGTCTCCCTGCCGAGTCGAGCGATGTTTGTGTCCGTTACCCCACAAGGGGAAGGCTAGACCGTTTTCGACACTAGACCAATGGGGCCTGCACCCGAGCGCGGTACGTGGGTGCGCTAGTCTCCCCGCCCGCCATGAGTCGCAGGTCGCTGCGTCCGCAGTTGAATCAGATCCGGGGTTGGGTCCGCCAGGGCCGTACCGACGCCTGGATCGCCCACCAGCTAGAGGTGACGGTGCAGCAGATCCAGTCCTTCAAGCGGGAGAACGAGCTCGAGGCCGACGGCGAAAGCGCCGGCGCCCCCGAAGAGGTCGACCTGCGCGCCGAGGACGACGCCGCCATCGCCGCGGAGCTCGAGGCCGAGGAGGCCCGCCGCGCCGAGGAAGAGGCGAAGCTCGCCGAGGAGGCCGCCAAGCGCGCCGCCGAGGAGGAGGACGGCGACGAGGACGACGCGGAGAAGAAGCCCGCGCCCCGTCGCCGCGCCCGCCGTGGCGGCCGCCGCAAGCGCACCGGGCCGCTGGAGGGCACGTTCGACCACGGCGAGGAGGGCTACGGCCTGTGGCTCGACCCCGCGGTCGAGGACGACCCGGTCTACGCCGAGCACTGGGCGGGCCACCGTCCCGTCGAGGTCACGATCGAGGAGGACCAGATCGTGATCAAGCGGGCCGGCGGCGGTGACGAGGACGAAGACTGAGCTCGGGCGCCTCCGGGCGTACCAGCTGCAGCACTTCCAGCGGGTCGCCACACGGAGCGAGCCGTTCGACCACGGGGTCGCGGTGTTCACGCCCGAGCACCCCACGAAGTGGGACCTCAACCTGCTCTTCGTCGAAGACGCAACCGGCGTCTCCGCCGACGAGCTGCTCGCGGAGGCCGAGCGGCTGCAGGCGCCGGCGGGCCTGCGCCACCGCAAGATCCAGGTCCTGAGCGGCGGCGACGGGCTGGCCAACGGCTTCACCGCCGCGGGCTGGACCGCGGAGAGGATCGTCGTGATGGCGCTGCACGGCGCCGACGCGCGCGGCGAGACCCCGCACGCCGAGGTGCGTGAGACGGGCTTCGAGCCCGTCCGCCCGCTGATGGAGGCGTGGTACCGCGAGAGCATGGGCGCGGCCGAGGCGCGCGACCTGGCCGACTCCGACGCCGACAGCGCCACGCGCAGCGGCGCCCGCTACTTCCTCGCCGAGCGCAACGGCGAGCCCGCCGCGTCCTGCGAGCTGCTCGGCTTCGACGGGGTCGGGCAGGTCGAGTCCGTCTACACCGCCGCGGCCCACCGCGGCCACGGGCTTGCCAGCGTGGTCGTCCGCGCCGCGATCGCCGCGGCCCGCGAGCGCGGCGACGACCTCGTGATGATCATGGCCGACGCCGACGACTGGCCGCAGCGGCTCTACGAGCGGCTTGGGTTCGCGAGCGTCGACACGTACCTCAACTTCACAAAGAAGCCCCCGGCCTAGGCGATCCTTCGGCCCCCGGCGTAGTCAGTTGCCTCGCGCAGGTAGCGGGCGAAGGCGGCGTCGGTGACGACGCGGGAGTCCCAGGCGTAGGGCTGCTCCGGGGCGAGGGCGTAGGCCAGGTCGGAGGTCCAGCCGGTGTCCTGGTCGTAGAGGTCGGCCAGCTCCTCGGAGGTGAACGGACCGCCGAGCCGGCGGCGCAGCTCGTCCTGGATATGACGCGTCACCCGCTCGAGGACGGGGCGCTGGTCGGGCGGCGCGGTTTCGAGGCGGCGGAGGCCCGCCGCCCACTGGTCGGACGCGGTGTCGTACGGCACCGCGTCCAGGCTAGCGAGCGGGCTTCGGCAGTCCTTCGACGATGTAGGCGCGCTCGCCGGCCTTCACCATGCCGAGCCGCCGGGCCTCACGCTCGAGCGCGGAGTTGCCCTGCAGCGACGCCTGGTGGGCGCGCAGCTTCTGGTTCTCGGCGCGCAGCGTGGCGACCTCGCCGCGCTTCTGCTTCGCCTCCTGCCACGTGGAGACCCAGGTGCGCATCGGGCCGATGTAGAGGTAGAGGACGAGCGCGAGGACGAACAGCAGCGCCCAGCGGCCCAGGCGGTCCCAGCGGATGCGAGTGTGGGCATGGGCCATCCGTTGCGCCTTCGTTCGACGGCCCCGGGAACCTTCCTGTGCACTGAACCGCCCAGATAAGGATTTCGCCTGCCAGGCAAGTTGACTTCGTCGAACCTGCCGTCGGCGACGTTACCCTCGAAACACCGAGCGCCCGGGGAACTCCGCCGCGTCCCCCAGCGCCTCCTCGATCCGGAGCAGCTGGTTGTACTTCGCCACCCGATCGGACCGCGAGGGCGCGCCGGTCTTGATCTGGCCGCAGCCGGTCGCCACGGCGAGGTCGGCGATCGTCGTGTCCTCGGTCTCGCCCGAGCGGTGGGACATGACCGCCGTGTAGCCGGCCGCGCGGGCCATGTCGATCGCCTGCAGGGTCTCCGAGAGCGTGCCGATCTGGTTGACCTTGATCAGGATCGAGTTGGCCACGCCGGTGTCGATCCCGCGCTTGAGGCGCTCGGTGTTGGTGACGAACAGGTCGTCGCCCACGAGCTGGATCTTGTCGCCGAGCAGCTGCGTGAGGCCCTTCCAGCCGTCCCAGTCCTCCTCGTCCATCCCGTCCTCGATCGAGAGGATCGGGTAGCGGGAGGCCATGTCGCCCCAGTAGCCGGCCATCTCGTCCGGCGACAGCGAGCGCCCCTCGTGCTCGAGGTTGTAGCGGCCGTCGTCGAAGATCTCGCTCGTCGCCGGGTCCAGCGCGATCACGATGTCCTCGCCCGGCGTGTAGCCGGCCGCCTCGATGCCCTTCATCAGCACGTCCAGCGCCGCCTCGTTCGACGACAGGTTCGGCGCGAACCCGCCCTCGTCGCCGACGCCGCCGCCCATGCCCTGGTCGTGCAGCCACTTCTTCAGGTTGTGGAACACCTCGGTGCCCATCCGCAGGCACTCCGCGAACGAGGACGCGCCGACGGGGACGATCATGAACTCCTGGAAGTCGACCGAGTTGTCGGCGTGCGCCCCACCATTGAGTACGTTCATCATCGGCACCGGCAGGATCCGCGCCTCGTCGCCGCCGAGGTAGCGCCACAGCGGCAGCCCCTCGTCCAGCGCGGCCGCCCGCGCGCCCGCCAGCGACACGCCGAGGATCGCGTTCGCCCCCAGCCGCTCCTTGTTGGGCGTCCCGTCGAGGTCGATCAGCGCGCGGTCGAGCGCCTGCTGGTCCTGTGCGTCGACGCCCGCGACCGCCTCGGCGATCTCGCCGTTGACGTTGCCGACCGCCTTGGTGACGCCCTTGCCCAGCCACTCAGAGCCGCCGTCGCGCAGCTCGGTCGCCTCGAACTCGCCGGTCGACGCGCCGGAGGGCACCGCGGCGCGCCCCGCCGCGCCCGAGCGCAGGACGACGTCGACCTCGACCGTCGGGTTCCCGCGGGAGTCGAGTATCTGGCGGGCATGCACGGTCTCGATCTGGCTCATTCGGTGTCTCCTTGTTGCTCGGCGAGACGCGCCTGGGCGTAGTAGCCCAGCTGCGCGTTCGGGCCGAGATCGTCCCAGTCCGCGCCCGCTCGCGCGGCGAGGTGCGCCGCGGTCTCCACGCGGCCCCGGAAGCGCTCCGACGCCGCCCGCAGCGCGAGCTCCGGATCGACCTTCAACTTGCGCGCCACATTGACCGCCGCGAACAGCACGTCGCCGACCTCGTGGAACGACGCTTCACGGTCGCCCTCCGCCTCGCGCAGCTCCTCGAGCTCGGCCTCGACCGCGTCGTAGGGCACGTGCTCGAAGTCGAAGCCGGAGGAGGCCGCCCGCCGCTGCACCTTGCGCGCGTAGAGCGGCCCGGGCAGGTTCTCGGGCACCTCGCCGAAGATCCCCGGCTCGCGCCCGGGCTCCTCGCGCTTGATCGCGTCCCAGTTGCGCAGCACCTGCGCCGGCCCCAGGGGTGACCTCCGCGGGGCATCCGGCCCCGCGTTCTGATCTCGTTGGGAGGCATCCGGCCTCCCTTGGGAGTCCTCGCCGAAGATGTGCGGGTGGCGCCGGATCAGCTTCTGGCGCACGTGCTCGGCAACATCGGCGAACGAGCCCGCGCCGCGCTCCTCGAGCAGCAGCGCCAGGAAGTGGACCTGGAAGAGCACGTCGCCGAGCTCGTCGAGCAGCTTGGCGTCGTCCCCCGACTGGGCGGCGGCGGCCAGCTCGTAGGCCTCCTCCACCGTGTGCGGGACGATCGAGCGCTCGTCCTGCTCGCGATCCCAGGGGCACTCCACGCGCAGGCGGCGGGTGAGCGCGTCGAGGCGCTCAACCGCCGCTGCGGAGTCCGTGGGGTCGCTCAGTTCTTCGGCGTCGGCGTCGCGGTGGGCTGGCCCTGCGTCGCGGGCGCCGTGGCCGTCGGGGTCGGCGTTGCCTTCGGCGCGTTCTTGCAGTCCTGCGTGGCGTAGGCGTCGCGGCAGTCCGTCTTCGCCTTCCAGCGCTTGCGGAAGGACTTGACGAACGCGTCGAGCGCCTTCTGCTGGTTCTGCGACGCCAGCGTCTGCTTGATCGTCGTCTTGGCCTGATCCAGCGTCTGCTGGGTGGCCTGCGTGATCTTGCTGACCTCGAACACGTAGTAGCCGAACTGGGTCTTGACGGGGCCGACCAGCTTGCCCTTGTCGGCGGCGAAGATCGCGGTGTCGAGCGCCTTCTCCTGCTGACCCTTGGCGACGGCCGGCAGCTTGCCGCCCTGCGCCTTCGACGCCTGGTCGATCGAGTACTTCTTGGCGACCTTCGCGAACGGCGTGCCGCTCTCGATCGCCTTCTTGGCCTTCTCGGCCTTGGCCTTGTCCTTGGTCAGGACGATCCGCAGGTCACGCCGCTCGGGCTGCGCAAAGCGCGCCTTGTTCTTGTTGTAGTAGGCGGCGATCTGGGCGTCGGAGACCTTGTCCTTGCCCTTCGTCACCTTCTCGCGGATCTTGTTGGAGAGCGTGTCGAGGCGGACGCGCTTGAGGATGTCGCCCTGGGTCTGGCCGGAGTCCTTGAGGAACTTGTCGAAGTCGGCGGCCTTCGGGAACGCCTGCTTCTTCTGCTTGTCGAAGGACGCCTTGACCTCCTTGTCGGAGACCTTGATGTTCTTCGCCTTCGCCTCGCCCTCGATCCACTCGAACGAGACGAGCAGCTGCATCACCTGATCGCGCAGCGAGTTGTACTCCTGCTTGCACTGGGTCTTGAGCTGCGCGTCGGTGACCTTCGGCTGGCCCTTGGCCGGCTTCGGCGTCGTCTTGCGCTTCTGGTTGATGCAGTCCGCGTAGCTCGGTGGCTTGGGCGCCGCGGCTCCGCTCTGGCCGCCGGACTTGGCGGCGACGGTCATCCAATGATCGAAGTCGCTCTTCGAGATCGAGGTGCCGTCGACGGTCGCGACCGCGTCGCCCGGGACTCCGCCGCACCCGGCGAAGATCGCGGCGGGCACAAAAAAGGCGCCGAGCGCCAGGGTGCACAGCTTCGTCTTCTTCATCACGCGGATCGAGGGTAGCGGGTCAGTTCTTAACCAACACTAAGAGCGAGAAGCGCATCCGCGGCGCGCACCACGGCCGGAAATTGTTCCGCCGGGTCGTCGGGAACGCGCATCGAGAGCTGCGACTTTCCGGACTCGTAGAGGATGCCGGGGATCTCCGCGCGGAGCTGCTTGGCGCGCACCGAGTCGAGCTCGATCGGCGTCACCGCGAGCCGGCCTCCCCGGAACGTGACGGCACGCGCGCCGGCCTGGCCGAGCTTGATGCGCGCCTGCTGGAGCGTGATCAGGTTCTCGAGCGGCTCGGGCGGCGGGCCGAAGCGATCGGCCAGCTCCGCTCGCAGCTCGGCGAGCTCGCCGACCTCGCGGGCGCCCGCGATCCGCCGGTGGACCTCGACCTTGGCCTGCTCGTACGGGATGTAATCGGTCGGCACGTAGGCGTCGACGTTGACGTCGAGCCGCACGGGCTCGGTCAGCTCGTCCTCCTCGACCGTGCCGTCGCCGCCCATCCCGCGCACCGCCTCGTCGAGCATCTGCATGTAGAGCTCGAAGCCGAGCGCGGCGACGTGGCCGGACTGCTCGTCGCCGAGCAGGTTGCCAGCGCCGCGCAGCTCGAGGTCGCGCATCGCGATCTTGAAGCCGGAGCCAAGCTCGGTGTAGTCGGAGAGCGCCGCGAGCCGGTTGGCCGCCTCCTCGGTCAGCGCCGCCGCGCTGGGGTAGAGCAGGTAGGCGTAGGCGCGCTCGCGGGACCGGCCGACGCGGCCGCGGATCTGGTAGAGCTGCGACAGGCCGAAGATGTCGGAGCGCTCGACGATCAGGGTGTTGGCCTGCGGGATGTCGATGCCGGACTCGATGATCGAGGTCGAGACGAGTACGTCGGCGTCACCGCGCAGGAACTCGAACATCCGCTCCTCGAGCAGCTTCTCGTCCATCTGCCCGTGGGCGACGGTGAAGGACATGCCGGGGCACAGCGCGCGGAGGCGCTCGGCGGTCTCGTCGATGTCGTCGACCCGGTTGTGGAGGAAGAACGCCTGCCCGCCGCGCGCCTTCTCGCGCTCGAGCGCCTGCTTCACCAGCCCCTCGTCGTACTCGCCGACGTAGGTCTTGACCGGGCGCCGGCCCTCCGGCGGGGTCTCGATCACCGAGATGTCGCGGATCCCGGCGAGCGACATCTGCAGCGTGCGCGGGATCGGCGTCGCGCTCATCGAGATCACGTCGGTCTTGAGCCGCAGCTGGCGCAGGAGGTCCTTCTGCTTGACGCCGAAGCGCTGCTCCTCGTCGACGATCAGCAGCCCCAGGTCCTTGGCGCGGACGTCGCGGCTGAGGAGGCGGTGGGTGCCGATGAGGATGTCGGTCTTGCCCTCGCTGAACGTCTTCACGGCGGCGCGCTGCTCGGCGGGCGGGCGGAAGCGGCTGACGTGCTCGATCGTGAACGGGTAGTCGCGCAGGCGCTCGCTGAAGGTGCCGAAGTGCTGCTGGGCGAGGATCGTGGTCGGCACCAGCATCAGCACCTGCTTGCCGGCGTTGGCGGCCTTGAACGCGGCGCGCAGCGCGACCTCGGTCTTGCCGTAGCCGACGTCGCCGCAGATCAGACGGTCCATCGGCTTCTCGGCCTCCATGTCCCACTTGACGTGCTCGATCGCCTCGCGCTGGTCGGGCGTCTCGCGGTAGGGGAAGGCGGTCTCGAACTCGCGCAGCCAGTCGGAGTCGGGCGGGAACGCGAAGCCGCGGCGGCGGCGGCGCTCGGCGTAGAGGTTGAGCAGCTCGCCGGCGAGCTCCTGGGCCGCGCGGCGGGCGCGCGCCTTCATCGTCTCCCAGCGCGTGCCGCCGAGCTTGGAGAGCGGCGGGTGGTCGCCGCCGGCACCGACGTAGCGCGAGATCTTCGCGAGCTGGTCGACCGGCATGAAGACCTTGTCCGAGCCCTGGAACTCGAGGTTCAGGTAGTCGCGGGTGACGCCGGCGACGGTCTTGGTGTCGAAGCCGGCGAAGCGCGCGAGCCCGTGGTCCTCGTGGACGACGATGTCGCCGGTGCGGAGGTCGGCGAAGGAGCGCAGGAGCCCGCGGCCCTTGCGCGTGGGCCGCTCGACCCGGCCGCGGCGGTGGATCAGCTTGTGCTCGGGGATCGCGGCGAGCTTCAGCGGCGGGGCGACGAAGCCGTCGCGCAGGTTGGCCTCGGCGAACACGAGCCCGCTGTCGCCGTCCCACGAGGCCCTCAGGCGCTGGAGGTTGTAGGCGGCGCGCTCACCCTGGCCGTGCTGCGGCCACGTGACGAGCGTCGTGTAGCCGGAGCGCGTGAGCTTCTCGAGCTCGGGCTCGGCCTCCCGCAGCGAGCGGGCGGCGAACTCGGCCGCCTGGGCGCGGAACTCGATCGGCTGCGAGCCGGAGATGCTGGAGAGGCGCAGCGGCCGGCGCGCGTCCAGCGCCTGCGTGATCGCCTCGGGCGCGACGTAGAGGTGGTGCGCGTCGGTGTCGTGGAAGGCGGCGCAGACGTCGTCCCAGTGGTCGCGCAGCGCGGGCTCGAGGTCCTCGTCGGCGGCGATCACGACGTCGGCGTGGTCGGGCAGCAGGGACAGCAGCTCGCGGAAGCGGTCGACCGGCAGCAGCTCGGCGACGTCGGGGCGGCTCTCCTCGTCCTCGAGCGCGGCGATCTCCGCCAGCTCGCGGTGCTCGGCGGCCAGCTCGGCGGCGGGCGCGATCTCGACCCGCTGCCCCTCGCCGAGCGAGCGCTGCGTGAAGGTCGAGAACCAGCGGAGCGACTCGATCTCGATGTCGAACAGCTCGACCCGGACCGCGCGTTCCTCGGTCGCGGGGTAGATGTCGAGCAGGCCGCCGCGGACCGCGAACTGGCCGCGGTCCTCGACCTGGTCGACGCGCTCGTAGCCGGCCGCGACGAGCTTCAGCACGGTCTCGTCGAGGTCGAGCAGCTCGCCGACCTCGAGCGCGAAGCCGTGCGGGCGCAGCTCGGGGTCGGGGACCTTCTCGGACAGCGCGACGGCGGAGACGACGACGACCGGCGCCTCCTCGCCCGGCGAGGCCTCCAAGATCGAATCGAGCGCCGCGACCCGGAGGCCGACGAGGTGCGGCGGCGGGGCGAGGTGCGACTCGTAGGCGACGCCGCGGCTCGGGTAGAAGCGCACCGCCCGCGGCTTGAGCCAGGCGCGCAGGTCGGCGGCGAGGTCGCGCGCCGCGCGGTCGTCGCCCGCGACGACCACGGTCGGGCGCCGCACGTCGCGGTCGGCGACCGCCGCGATCAGGAACGGCCGGAGCGCCTGCGAGACGAACGCGCTCGCGCCCGGGGCATCGAGCTTCGAGGCGTCCGGGTGCTGCTCGAGATGGCGGAGGAGCGGGCGGAGAGACAAACCCCCGCCGAGTCTATGACGCCTCCAAACCCTCAACGACCCTCAAGGGGTCTGACCCCTCCAGCGCCCACGCCAGGGTGTCGAACAGGCCGCGCGGCACCGCGGCCGGCACAGCCGCCCAGTCGACCGGGCCCCAGTCGTCGAGCGCGCGCTCGAGCGCGTCGCCCAGGATCGCGCTGCCGGGCTCGGTGGCCGGCAGCTCGGGGATCGGGCCGACCCCGAAGGCATGCACGAACCACGCCGTCTCCCCCACGCCGGCGTGGACGTGGAAGCCCTCGCCGACGCGCTCCTCGGCGAGCAGCAGCATCACCTCGTCGGCGCGCGCGATCAGCCGCGGGCCGGGCAGGCGGCGCGCGGCGAGGCGCGGGATCAGCTCGAGGCGGCGCAGCAGCAGGTTGGCGGCAAGAACTCCGGCCGGACCGATCGCGAAGCGGTCGAGCGGCGTCAGCGGGTCATCGACGTGCCAGACGCCGCAGTAGCCGGCGCCGAAGCCGCAGTAGTGCTCGGCGGCCGCCCAGTCGACGAACACGCCCGCGATCGGCTCCGTCCCGCGGCGGCGGGAGAAGGCGTCGAGGCAGGGGGCGGCGCCGTCGGCGGGCGGGGCGACCGACGAGGGAACCGGCTCGAGCTTCCGGCGGCGCCGAAGCAGGCTCATGCGCCATATGTCGGCGCGAGGCGCCGTGTCCCTGAGCGGGACTCAGACGTCGGCGCCGGCCGGGATCGGCGTGCGCGGGTAGTCGAGGTGGCCGCCGACCGTCCGGCCCCGCGGGCCGCAGTCGACCGCCTCGACCCAGTTGCCGACGTCGCCGGTGATGTCGCCGCGCGCGTTCGGCCCGTGGGCCGGGAACCAGCGCCGGCCCTCGTGCCGCACGGTGCCGCGGAAGACGTCGCCGCACCACGGCAGCCACGCGGTCTCGCGGTCGGGCCCGATCCGCAGCCGGCCCTCGTCGTAGGCGCGGAGGCTCTCGCGGATCAGCACCTCGCTGGACGCCCAGCCCAGGCGCGACCCGATCGCCCGCCCGACCCCCTGGTTGTGGGAGTCGTCCTCGTGCGAGTCCTGACCGCCGATGTCCTGCAGGTGCTCGCGCCCCTCGCCGAGCGCCCAGGCCTCGGCGCTCGTGCCCCGCGACGCCGTCATGGCGGCGGTCAGGCAGTGCCCCCACGCGTCCCACTCGGCGCGGAAGATCGGGCGCCGGCGCAGGTCGTGGGCGTGCTCGAGGAAGCCCTGCCGCCACACCACGCCCGAGCCGATCAGCCCCGCGAAGCCGCCGACGAGCGTGCCGAGGATCGGCACGCGGAGGTCGGTGACGTCCCAGCGGGCCAGCGTGCGCACCGCCCGGTTCCCGGCCTGGCGCTGGAGCCGCAGCGCGTTGGCCTGGATCGGCGGGAGCGCGCCGGGGCGGGCGGGGGCGTGCTCCGGCGGGCCGGGCCGGTCGCGGGCCTCGTCGTGGCGGAACACCGGCGGAGCGTCCCAGCCGGTCGCGCGCCGCGCAAGGCCGTTCAGGCGGGCTTTCGGGCGATCAGGTTGAGGCGGATGTAGTCGATGGCCGGCTCCGGCAGCTGCGCGCGCACGGCCTCGACGAACGCGGCGCGCCGCTCCTCCGGGATCCGCTCGAGGTGGGAGCCGAGCATCACGGTCCCGAGGTACTCGCGCAGGTCGTCGGGCTGCACCCGCACGTCCTGGGACCAGGTGCGGATGCCGGTGAAGCCGATCCGCTCGAGCCGCGCGGCGGTGTCCGCGGGCGATTGGAAGTTCCACGGCCCTGGCCAGCCCTCGAGCGCGGGCTCGGCGACCGCGTCGATCGCCCGCTGCACGGACGCGACGTTGCCCGCCCCGCCGCACTGGGCGACGATCCGGCCGCCGGGGCGGAGCGCAGCGGACAGGCGCTCGAAGAGCCGGTCGTGGTCGGGGATCCAGTGGAAGGTGGCGGTCGAGAGGATCGCGTCGACGGGCTCGTCGAGCTCGAGCTCGAGCAGGTCGGCGACGAACACCTCGACGCCGGGACCGAGCCGCTCGCGCGCCTGCTCGACCATCGAGGGCGACCCGTCGACGGCGACGACGTGCCCGCGTGGCAGCCGCTCCACGAGCGCCGCGGTGACGCGCCCGGTGCCGCAGCCGGCGTCGAGCACGCGCTCGTCGCCGTCCAGCTCGAGGCGGTCGAGCACCTCGCGCCCCATCGCCTCCAGAGGCGCGGAGACGCGCTGGTAGGAGGCGGCGTTCCAGTCCCGCGGCCGCTCGTTCATCCGGCCAGCACCAGCCTTTCCGCTTCGTCAGCCGCCTCGGCGATCAGCGCGGCGACCTCGTCCTTCGGCTGGCGCCAGCCGCTCAGCACGTGGCCGGCGACGATGTCCGGGTCGGTGGTGTCCGGTCGGCCCACGCCGACGCGCACGCGCCAGAACTCCGCGCCGCCGAGCTCGCGCTTCAAAGACTTCAGCCCGTTGTGGCCGGCCAGCCCGCCGCCCTCCTTGACCCGGATGTCGCCGAACGCCAGGTCGATCTCGTCGTGGACCACGACGATGCGGTCGAGGTCGAGCTTGTAGGACCCGCGCGCCGGGCCGACCGAGCGGCCCGAGTCGTTCATGAACGTCTGCGGCTTGAGCACCGCCACCCGCGGGCCGCCCGGGCCGGTGCGGCCCTCCGTCAGCTCACCCGCGAACTTCTTCTTCGGCTTGGGAAGGTCCCAGCGCTCGATCAGCACGTCGGCGACGCGGAAGCCCGCGTTGTGCGGGGAGTTCGCATAGGACGGCCCGGGGTTGCCGAGCCCGACGATCAGCCAGTCGACCGGGGTGGACGAGAAGAGCTTCAGCTGTCGTCGTCCGAAGACGACTCGGCTTCGTCGCCCGTGGCGCCGTCGGCCTGGGCCTCGGCCTCAGCCTCGGCAGCCTCGAGCGCCTCGCCCTCGAGCGGCTCGCCGTCCTCGCCGACGAGCGCGGTCTCGGTCTCGATCTCGTCGTCGACCGGCTCCAGCGTCGGCGGGGTGATCGTCGCGATGACCGTCTCGTCGAGGTCGTCGAGCAGCGTGACGCCCTGCGGGACGGAGACCGCCGCCAGCGTGAGCGTCTCGTTCATCTCGAGGCCGGAGACGTCGTGGGTGATCGAGTCCGGGATGTCGTCCGGGAGCGCCTCGATGTTGAGCTCGCGCGTCTCCTGGCTGAGGACGCCGCCCTCGGAGACGCCGGGCGAATCGTCGCCGCCCTGCAGATCGAGCACGACGACGGCGTGGATCGGCTGGTTCATGTCCACGCGCAGCAGGTCGAGGTGGATCGCCTCGCCACGCACCGGATGGTTCTGAACGTCCTTGACGATCACCGGGGTGGCGCTGCCGCCGTCGACCTTCAGGTCGAGCACGGCGCCGGCGTGGGCGAGCGTCGCGCGGAGCGTCAGCGCGTCAACTGCAAAGGTGAGCGGATCGTCCCCGCCGCCGTAGACGACGCCGGGCACGAGCCCCTGCTTCCGCAGGCGGCGCGTGGATCGCGACCCCTCGACGGGGCGCGCGGAAACCTCGAGAGCCTGATGATCTGAACCGGCCATAGCGGGCGGCCATGCTAGCGAAGTGGTCATAGAGGACCCGCTTGAGGGGTACATTCCAATCTGATGTCCCCCGACGCGGAGCTGATGCTCATCTTCGGCACGCTGCACCTGATCGCCGTGGCGCTCGGCGTGGGGCTGTTCGTGCTGTTCCTCCGCTCGGAGTCCCAGCAGGGCTTCAAGCCGCCGGACGAGGACGAAGGCGGCGGCGGCAACGACCGCGTCCCGGGCCGGCCGAAGACCTCGCCGTCCGGCGGCGTGCCGCTGCCCGACGCGGTCCCGCCCAAGGTGCGGCTGCGCTCGCACGAGCGGCTGGCCGACCTGCGGCCGGGCCGCGTGCGCCGGCCGGCCCGCGAGCCGGCGCCGGAGCGCCGGCCGGCTCGCGCCCGCTAGCCCACCTGGCGGACGGCCGTGTAGCCGCGGCGGAGGTCCTCCCACGCGGGCTTGCGTGAGAAGTCGCCGTAGCGGAGCAGGCCCTTCTGGTGCAGCGACTCCGGCGGAGTCGGGCGCGGGTTGCCGCCGTCCCACCCCGGGCGCACCTTGAACTCGTTCAGCGCCCAGTAGACCGCGCCGCTCAGCCAGTCCTTGGAGTCGTAGACGCCGAGGTGGTAGTTGACGAAGTCCTGCTGGTAGGCGTAGCTGCCCTTCTCCTCCGGCGGGCCGTCGCGGTTCGCTTCGGCCCCGAACTCGGTCACCATCAGCGCCTGCTTCGGGTAGCACTTGCGCACCTGGTCGAGGTAGGGCGAGAGCTTGTTGCGGTCGAAGATGCCGCCGCCGGGCCCGGGGTACCAGCCGAAGTAGTCGTTGATGCCGATCACGTCGAGCGGCCGGTAGGCGGGCTGGCAGGCGACGGTCGGGTAGCCGGCCACCGCGAGGCCGACGGGCCGGCTCGGGTCGAGCGACTTCGCCAGGCGGACGGCGTTCTTGATGTACGCGGTCTGCGCGCTGCGGGGGCGGGAGGAGAGCTCGTTCGCGATCGACCACAGCAGCACCGACGGGTGCGTCTGGTTGGCGAGGATGTTCTTCTCGACCTCCTTGGCCGCGCGCTCGATCACGCCGCGCTTGGAGAGGTTCGGCGTGCTGATCGTGTAGACCGGGACCTCCGACCAGATGAGGACGCCTTCCTTGTCGGCCAGCTCCTGCGTGTAGGGGTGCAGCGGGTAGTGCGTGCGCATCAGCGTCGCGCCGACCGCCTTGACCTCGGACACGAGCCGGCTCCGGAACGCGTTGTCGACCGCGAAGCCCTGCGCTTGGGACTCCTCGTGCACGCCGACGCCGCGCAGGTGCACGCGCTTGCCGTTGAGCAGCAGGCGCCCGTCGCCCGCGACGCGGACCGTGCGGATGCCGGTCCGCAGCTGGTAGCTGCTGACTTTGCGCCCGCCGACGGAGGCGGTGAGCTTGACCGGGTAGAGGTAGGGCCGCGACGGCGTCCACAACTTCGCGCCCGGCACCCGGATCGTGGTCGTGAGCGACCGCGTGCCTCCGCCCGGGAGGTTGACGCTGCCGAGGTTGAGCCGCCTCGAGCCGAAGCGGCCGCTGATGCGGACGCGCTCGGCCGACCCCTTCACGTTCTGGACGGTCGCCCTGACCTGCACCCCCGTGGGCCGCAGCCGCGGGACCACACGCACGGCCTTCCAGTCCACGCGGTTGAGGCGCTTGAGGTAGACCTCGCGCTGCATGCCCGAGTAGTTCCACCAGCCGCCGGTCGGCAGGCCGTCGGCGGTGCGGCCGGCGGGCGGGAAGTCGGTGTTGCGGTGGCGCGAGTCGACGCGGATTACCAAGCGGTTCGTGCCTCGGCGCTTGATGTCCCTGAGCCGGAGCTCGAACGGGATGTAGGCGCCGGCGTTGGAGCCCACGGGCTTGCCGTTGAGCCACACGCGCGAGCGGTAGTTGACCGACTCGAAGCGCACCGCCCAATCGAGTGCCTTGCTCGCCTCCGGCACGGTGAAGTCCTTGCGGTACCAGCCGACGCCGCCGATCATCGAGGCCGGCGAGTCGTCCCCGACGTTCCACACGCTCGGCACCTTCACGCGGGCCCAGCCGACCGTGCCGCGGCTGCGGTTCCAGCCGCTGCGGATCCCCCGGTTGCCGGGGTCGAGGCGGAACAGCCAGGTGCCGTCCATCAGGTACCGGCCCGAGGGACCGTCGTGGTAGAGCGTCTTGTTCGACGGCTTGTCCGCGGCCGCCGCGCCGCCCGGCAGCGCCAGGAGGAGCATCGCGGCGACGGGCAGGAGGAGTCTGAGGCGGCCGGGCATCCGCGGCATGAGAACACAGCGCCCGGCGGGAAGTCGCGCCGCTCCGGCGCCGGTCATCCGCATGACGCCTCGCCGGCGATCGGCTTCGAGATCGCCAGCAGCTGGACCCCGCCGCCGGTCAGCGGGCCCTCGCGCTGCGCCTGCACGCACTGCACCACCGGCTGCGACGTCCCCGCCCGCCACGCCACGCGGCCGGTGCCGGTGTCGCGCGTCATCGTGATCTGCATCGACGGGCGGTAGGTGAGGATCTGGACGTTGCCGGGGCGCTCGAGCTGCGCCACCCGCTCACGCGTCACCCGCACGCAGGCCGGCTCGGCAGCGCACGCCGGCAGGCGCTTGAGCACCGCGTCGGCGTCGCCCCGCGCCTCCGCGCGCACGACGTCGAGCACCCGCGCGCGCTCCGCCCCCGGCCCGGTCAGCGCGCGGGCGAGCAGGAACGAGATGCCGAGGAAGACGAACGCTCCGAAGGCGATGGCGGTGACGAGCGTGACGCGGCGCAAGGCCGCGAGAAGCTAGCCGACCGGCTCAGCCGGTCTCGTGGAAGTCGTCGCCCGAGAGCTCGAGGAAGCGCTCGACCGAGGCTTCCTGCTGCGCGAGCCGCTCGCCCGCGCGGCGCGCGTGCTCCGCGGCGTGCTCGAGGAAGTCCTCGAGGCAGCGCTCGGGGTCGTCCGGCAGCGGGTAGACGCGCGCCACGTCCTGCTGCGCGCAGACGATCCCCATCGGCGGGCGGCCCTCGGCGAGCGGGCGCGCGCTGCAGACGGCGGTCACCACGATCTGCTTCTCGGGCGCGACCAGCGCGGCGGGCAGCAGTCGGTGGGCGGGCAGGCGGACGTCGAGCTCGAGCCGGCGGTCGACGGCGACGCGGGTGCCCGCCAGATCCTCGAACGGCCCCTGCCACACCGCGAGCACCGTGTCGGCCGCCTCGAGTGCGTCGCGCAGCGCTCCGGCCTGCTCGGCGTAGAGCTCCTCGGCCTCGTCGCGGTCGCGCGCGGAGGCGAGATCGAGGTCGCAGGGCACGCGCAGCAGCTCGTCCGGCCCCACCGCGCTGCCCGCACCAAGCTGGCCGTGGGTGATGTAGGTCTGGATCGTGCCGAGGTCACGGCGCCCGTGGAACACGATCGTGAGCGCGTCGCAGAGCGGCAGCCCGCCCACCCTGAGCGCGACCGCGGCTGTGGCGTCCTGATCGATCAGGGCTCTGCGGAGGAGGTCGTCGGCGTGGTCGTCCATGTCGGTTTATCGGCCGCCCGTGACCTGATTGTTACCTACCGGCGGGACAGTGGATAGCCTCCGGCTCGTGAAGCTGCTCTACAAGCCCTTCGGACTCGTCCTCGGAATCATCGGCGGCCTGCTCGGCAAGCAGCTGTTCGACTACGTCTGGACGAAGCTCGACGACGAGGAGCCGCCCGAGGCGACGACGCTGGAAGCGACCTGGCCGAAGGTGCTCGCCGCCGCCGCGGTCGAGGGCGTCTCCTTCAAGCTCACGCGCGCCGCGGTCGACCGCTACGGCGCCAAGGGCTGGTACTACCTCACGGGTGCGTGGCCGGGCGAGACGCGCCCGGACCCGGACGACTAGCCCCCGCCGCGCAGCACGAAGCCGCGCTCGGCGAGCGTCGCCAGCTGATCCTCGAAGCGCCCGAAGTCACGCGCCAGCAGCGCGTCGAGCGGCCGCCCCGCCGGGCCCTCGCGCCGCACCCAGCGCTGCAGCACCGGTGCGCCGGCCTGCTCCTCGGCCTCGGCCAGCAGGTCGAGCAGGATCGGCAGCTCCGGCCGGTGGTCGAGATCGCCGCCCACCACTTCGAGCGGGTCGGCGTCGAGCACGACCAGCAGCTCGTCGTCGTCGAGGCCCAGCAGCTCCTGCAGGCGCGCAGCGCTCAGAACAGCTGGTTCTCGCCGCCGAACACCTGCGACACGGAGCCGTCGGTGAAGATCGAGCGGATCGAGTCCGTGAGGATGTCGGCGCAGGAGAGGACGCGGACGTTCTCCGGCGCGTCGGGGCGGATCGGGATCGTGTCCGTCACCACGACCTGCTCGAAGTTCGCCGACGCCAGGTTCTCGGCCGTGACCTCGCTGAACACCGCGTGGGTGGCGGCGGCGTAGACGCGCGTGGCGCCCTCGTCGATCACGGTCTGGGCGGCGGCCTTGAGCGTGCCGGCGGTACCGATCATGTCGTCGACGAGCACGGCGGTCTTGCCCGCCACGTCGCCGATCACGTAGCCGATCTCGGCGACCTGCTGGGCGGGGCGCTCCTTGTTGAGGATGGCCAGCTCGGCCCCGATCTTCGACGCGAAGTTCTTGGCCAGCTTCACGCGCCCGGCGTCCGGCGAGACGACCACGAGGTCTTCCAGCCGCAGGTCCGCGAAGTACTGCGTGAGCATGAACAGCGCGGTCATGTGGTCGACCGGCTTGGAGAAGAAGCCCTGGATCTGGCCGGCGTGGAGGTCCATCGTCAGCACGCGGTCGGCTCCGGCCGACTCGAGCGCGCGGGCCACGAGGCGGGCGGAGATCGGCTCGCGCGGGGACGACTTCTTGTCCTGCCGCGAGTAGCCGAACCACGGCGTCACCGCGATCACGCGGTGGGCGGAGGCGCCGACCGCCGCGTCGATCATCAGCAGCAGCTCCATCAGCGAGTCGTTCGGCGTCATCCCCAGCCGCGGGTTGCCGCAGGTCGGCTGGACGATGAAGACGTCGGCGCCGCGGATCGACTCCTGGTAGCGGCAGTAGACCTCGCCGTCGGCGAACGTCTTGAGCGTCACGCCACCCAGATCGACGCCCAGCTTGCTGCCGATCTTGGCCGCCAGCTCGGGGTTCGCGCGGCCCGAGAACAACATCAGCTTCTTGCCGTAGGCAAGCTCGAGGGAGGTGGCTGGGAGGGGGTGGGGATCCAGCGCGCTCACCGCACGGCGGAGTGTACGCACGGGTGCCGACGTCGCGTCGGTTGCGTCACCGCTCTTTGCGGCGGTCTGCGTATCCCTCGACGTTCGTCTGCCGCTCGCGCGCGATCCCCAGCGCGCCGTCGGGCACGTCGTCGGTGATGACCGAGCCCGCGCCGGTGTAGGAGCCGTCGCCGAGCTTCACGGGGGCGACGAACGAGGTGTGCACGCTCGTGCGCACGTTGGCCCCGATCGTGGTGCGGTGCTTGTGCTTGCCGTCGTAGTTGGCGGTGACGGCACCCGCGCCGATGTTCGAGCCGGGGCCGATGTCCGCGTCCCCGATGTAGGAGAGGTGCGGCACCTTCGTGCCCTCGCCGACGTCGCTGTTCTTGATCTCCACGAACGTGCCGGCCTTCGCCTTGTCGCGGAGCCGCGCCTGGGGCCGCAGGTAGGCGAACGGGCCGACCGAGACGCCGTTGCCGAGCTCGGCGCCCTGCAGGTAGGAGTGGACGATGCGGGTGTCGTCGCCGGCGACGGTGTCGATCAGCGTCGTCAGGGGCCCGACCTCGCAGCGCTCGCCGATCCGGGTGGCGCCGCGCAGGAACGTCCCTGGCTCGACGATCGTGTCGCGGCCGATCTCGACGCTGACCTCGATCAGCGTGCTGGCGGGGTCGACGATCGTGACGCCCGCGAGCGCATGCGCGCGGTGGATCCGCTCCTGGGCGAGCCGCCGCACCTCCGCGAGCTCGACGCGTGTGTTCACGCCGAGCGTGAGCGCCGGATCGGTCACCACGTGCGCCCCGATCGCCTTGCCGTCGGCGCGTAGCAGCGGCAGCACGTCCGGCAGGTAGAACTCACCCTGGGCGTTGTCGGCGCGCAGCTCCTTCAGCGCCTGCAGGAGGTCGCCGCCCGCGAACGCGTAGATGCCGGTGTTGACCTCGCGGATCGCCTCTTCCTCGGGCGTCGCGTCGCCCGGCGTCTTGGTCTCCACCACGCGCTCGACGCCGCCCTCGGCGTCGCGCACGACGCGCCCGTAGCCGCTCGGGTCCTCGAGCTCCATCGTCGCCATCGTGGCCGCCGCGCCGCTCTCCTCGTGGGCGCGCGCCAGCGCGGTGATCGCGTCGGCGGTGATCAGCGGCACGTCGCCGTAGAGCACGAGCACCGTGGTCTCGGGGTCGATCTGATCCGCCGCGGAGCGGACCGCGTCGCCGGTGCCGTTGGGCTCCTCCTGGATCGCCACCTCGACGTCGTCGGGCAGCGCGTCGGCGAGGGCGCGCTTCGGCCCGTCGACGACCACGATGCGACCGGCGCCCGCCTCGCGGGCCGCGGCGATCGGCCACTCGATCATCGTGCGCCCGCACAGCGGATGCAGCACCTTCGGTACCGCCGAGCGCATCCGGGTCCCCTCGCCCGCGGCGAGGATCAGGACGGTGGGAGCGGTCACCGGGGCATCGTAGTATCGGCCTCGCCCTGGGGGGTCGTCTAATGGCAAGACACCGGTTTTTGGTGCCGGGTATCGGGGTTCGAATCCCTGCCCCCCAGCTCTCAGTGCAGTCCGGCTACGCCGCCTACAAGCAGCAGCGGTACTTCCCTTCGCTCGACGGCGTGCGCGCCGTCGCGGTGATCCTCGTCTTCATCGCCCACGTCGGCTACCGCAAGGTCTGGGGCTCGATCGGCGGCGACGGCGTGACGATGTTCTTCGTCCTCTCGGGCTTCCTGATCACGACGCTCGCGCTGCGCGAGGAGGAGCGCACCGGGCGGCTGAGCCTGAGCTCGTTCTACATCCGGCGCTTCTTCCGGATCTACCCCGTCTACTTCGCGATCCTCGCGCTGTACTGCGTGCTGATCTTCTGGCTCGGCTTCGTGCCCGAGCGCCGCGGCCTGTTCGAGGACCAGCTGCCGTACTACGTCTTCGGCTTCCCCGAGCACGGCTTCTTCGACATCACCGGCGGGATCGAGTCGGGCCCGCCGTACGCCGGCGCGTGGTCGATCGGGATCGAGGAGAAGTTCTACCTCGTGTGGCCGCTCGTCGGGTTCGTGCTGCTGCGCGGCATCTTCAAGGCGCGGCTGGCCGTGTGCTTCGCCGGCGCCGTGGTCTTCGCGCTCGCGCCCGTGGTCATCAGCTTCGGCAACTACCTCTTCTCCTACGAGTTCATCACGCTCGGCGTGATCATCGCCCTGCTGCTGCACCACCCGTACTGGTTCGAGCGCCTGGCCCCGCTCGGCAAGCCGCCGGTCGTGCTCGGGCTGTTCGGCCTGCTGCTCGCCTACTGGGTGGTGCTGCCGGACGCCGGCGACGACGTCAACGCGCCGCTGAAGCTGATCGAGGGGGTGGTCATCACGCTCGCGATGGTCGGCGTCGTGCTGTCGAACGGCCCCGAGACGGGCTTCCTGCGCTCCGGGCCGATGGTGCTGCTCGGCCGCGTGTCCTACGTCTTCTACCTGACCCACAACTTCGCGCTGAACCTGGTGGAGAAGACGCCGCTGGGCAACGACGGGATCCTGTGGTCGATCGGCGATGTGCTGGTCGCCTTCCCGCTCGCGGTCTTCATCGCGTGGGTCATCCACGTGACGTTCGAGAAGCCGCTCGTGCGCGTCGGTCACAAGCTGGCGCACCGCGACAAGCCGTTCCACGCCGTCTAGGGCCATCGCACCAGGATCCGGGCGCTAGAGTGGCGCCGCCCATGCGCGCCCGCCACCTCGCCGCCGCCCTCGGAGCGGCCATCCTCGCGGGCATCGCGCCGGGCACGGCCCTGGCGGGCGACCCGATCATGCCGCTCTCCCAGCTGCGGCCGGGCATGCAGTGCACGGGCTACTCGGTCATCCGCGGGACCGACATCAGCTCGTTCGACGTCGAGATCGTCGACGTCCTGTCGGGCGACGCGTCCGGCAACGACGGGCCGCGGATCCTCATCCGCGTGTCCGGCCCCGCTGTCGACCGCACCGGCGTCGGCCCGGGCTTCTCGGGCTCGCCGATCTACTGCGACGGGAAGAACGCGGGCGCGATCTCCGAGGCGATCGGCGAGTACGGCGGCAAGACCGTGCTGGCGACGCCGATCGAGGAGATCCTCTCCAACTCGCCCGACGCACCGCGAGGGAAGCCGATCGCGCGCCGATCGCGCGTCGGGCGCGTGCTGCCGCTGGCCGAGCCGCTGACCGTCTCCGGCCTGAGCGGCGGGATCGCCGCGCGGCTGGCGCGCGCGGGCACACGGCAGCCGGGGCGGCGCCAGGTGCTCGTCGCGCCGACGCTGCCGCTCAATCCGTTCCCCGCCGCCCCGCCGCGGCCGGGCTCGGCGATGGGCGTCGGCTACTCCTCGGGCGACCTCGCGGTCGGCGCGGTCGGGACGGTCGCCTACGTCGACGGCGACCGCGTGTGGGGCTTCGGCCACCCGTTCGAGAACTCGGGCCTGCGCTCGCTGCTGCTGCAGGACGCCTACGTCTACACCGTCATCTCGAACCCCAACGCGGGCGACGACACCGGCTCGACCTACAAGCTCGCCGCCGTCGGCCACGACCTCGGCACGATCTCGAACGACGCGAGCGCCGCGGTGGTCGGCCGCACCGGCGCGCGCACGCCGACGATCCCGGTGCGGATCTACAGCGAGGACGCGGACACCGGCAAGCGCGACACGCTCGCCGCGAGCGTGGTCGACGAGACCGACGTCGGGACGCCGACCGGCAGCTCCGCCCTGTCGTTCGTCGCGCCGCTCGCGCTCGCCCAGGGCGCGTCGGAGGTCCTGCGCAGCGCGCCCGGCAAGCTGATCGGCAGCGTCTGCTTCCGGATCGCCGTGCGCGAGCGGAAGAAGCCGTTCCGGGTCTGCAACCGCTACGCCTCGGCGCTCGCGCCGTCGGACCCGGAGGCGGGCGCGAACATCGTCGCCGCCGGCGGCGCGTCCGACGCGCTCTCGGCGGTGACCGAGCTCGACGACTACAAGCCGCGCGGGCTGCACGTCACCGAGTTCACGGCCGGCGTGACGCTCCACCGCGGCCTGCACCAGGCGTTCCTGCGCAGCGTCGACCTGCCGCGGAAGGTGCGCGCCGGCCGCCGCGTACGCGCGCGCTTCCACCTGCAGGTCGTCCGCGGCCCGCGGGTCACCCGCACGGCGCGGATCCGCGTCCCCCGCGGCCTGAGCCGCGGCCGCCACCGGCTGACGTTCGTCGGCCACGATGTCGACGACCCCGACTCCGACCTGTTCGGCGCGCTGATCGACACGATCACGATCGGTGACGAGGACTCGGGCGAGGGCGCCGGCAGCGAAGGCGCGCGCACGCTCGCCCAGCTCTCGCGCCGGATCAAGCGCATCCAGCGCTACGACGGCGTGCGCCTGCGCGCCGGCGGCGTCCGCACGCGCGCCTACCGCGACCCGCTGCTGCGGATCTCCGGGCGTACCTCGAAGACCGTGCGCGTCCGGCGGTAGGCTCGCGCCATGCCACCCATCGTCAAGCTCCACCGCTGCTCGAGCACCTGGGCCAAGATCGGCGGCCACCCCTGTTGGAAGGTCCAGAAGGCACTCGACGAGCAGGGCATCGAGTACGAGATCGTCAAGGGCCCGATCCGCCGCGGCAAGCGCGACGAGCTCGAGAAGCTGAGCGGCCAGCGCAAGTACCCGGTGCTCGAGCTGCCCGACGGCGAGATCTACCGCGCCGAGTCGGACGAGATGGCCGCCCGCATCACCACGGGCGGCCTGGGCCGGGCCGGCGGCGCCGCCTAAACGGCGGCGGTCACGCCGAGCTCGCTCGCGACAGCGTCGAGCGCATCGGAGATCGCGGTCGCGGCCGTGTCGATGTCCTCGCGCGTCGCGATCAGCGGCGGCGAGATCGCCACGCCGTCGCCGAGCGGGCGCACCAGCACGCCGTGGTCGCGGGCGTGGGCGAAGACGAGCTGCGGCGCCTTCGGCTCGCGCATCAGCGCCTCGCCGGTCAGGCCGACGGCGCCGAGCGCGCCGATCCCCGCGCGCACCTCGCCGACCAGCGCGTGCGACTCGAACGGGCGCAGCGCGTTCGCGATCTCGTCCTGCAGCTCGAGCCCGCGGGCGAGCAGGCCCTCGCGCTCGATGATGCCGAGGTTGGCCAGCGCGACCGCGCAGCACGTCGGGTGGCCCGCGTACGTCGGCCCGTGGCGGAACCACGGCGGGTTCGGCTCGTCCCAGAACGGCGCCGCGATCGTGCCGCTGATGACGACCCCGCCGAGCGGGAGGTAGCCGCTGGTGACGCCCTTGGCGAACGTGATCATGTCCGGCTCGATGCCCCAGCGCTCGGGCCCGAACCACTCGCCGAGGCGGCCGAAGCCGGCGATCACCGCGTCGACCACGTGCAGCACGCCGGTGCGCTTGCAGAGCGCGTCGACGCCCTCGATGTAGCCGTCGCGCGGCTGGTGCACGCCGCCGGCACCGATCACGGGCTCGACGAACACGGCCGCCACGCGGTCGGCGCCCACGCGCTCGATCTCGGTCTCGAGCGCCTCGAGCGAGTCGTGCGGCACCTGCGAGGCGTTGGGGTCGAGCGGGCCGACGTCGACGCGGTTGGCGGGGATGCCGCCGAGGCTGGTGCCGAGGCCGTGGGTGCCGTGATAGCCCTGGGAGCGCGATATCAGGTGCACGCGCTCGGGCTGGCCGATCGCGGCGAAGTAGCGGCGGGCGAGCTTGGCCGCGGTGTCGATCGAGTCGCCGCCGCCGCTGGTCAGGAAGATGCGCGGATCGTCAACCGGGGCCAGGTCGGCCAGGCGGTCGGTCAGCTCGCGAGCGCGGGGGTTGTTGAATGCACCGAAGGCGCCGTAGGTGGCGAGCTCGCGCATCTGCGCGGCGGCGGCCTCGGCGAGCTCCGTGCGGCCGTGGCCGACGTTGACGTTCCACAGGCTCGCGGTGCCGTCGAGATAGCGGCGCCCGTCCTCGTCGGTCACATGGACGCCGTCGCCGCTGACGAGCGTGAGCTCGGCCGAGCGGACCGCGTGCATGTCGGCGAACGGATGCCAGAAGCGGGAGTCGGAAGGGGCCATAGGGTCACGCTACCCAACGCCCTCGGGCCTGAGTGTCACAAGCTGGAGGCGCCGCTCAGCCGGAGCGGTGGAATCGGTAGACCACACCGGAGGGAGCCAGCGCGGCCTCGTCCACTTTCGGCACCGCGGCACTCAGCACGCCGGCGAAGCTCTCGGTGCTCGCCGCGATCAGCTCCAGCAGCCGCTCGACCGGGGTCGGCTCCGGCTGCACGCCGTTGGCGTAGTCGGTGGCGTAGCCGATCAGTGCGAACGGCAGCTCCGCCTCGCCGGCCAGCACGGTCTCCGGCCCGGCGGTCTGGGAGACGGCGGTGACGCCGGCCTGGGCGAGCCCGCGGATCTCCGACTTGGTGTTGAAGCGCGGGCCGTCGACGTGGCCGTAACAGCCGCCGTCGCGCATCGTCACCCCCGCCTCCTGCGCGCCCGCGAGCAGCGCGCGGCGCAGCTCCGGCGAGTACGGGTCCTCGTAGATCCAGTGCCCGCGGTCGTGGTGGCCGGGCTGGTGGTGGAACGTGCACAGCGACCCGTCGGGCAGCCGGTTGGACAGGAAGTGCAGGTCGTCGAAGCAGATCAGCGTGCCGAGCTCGACGCCGGGATCGACCGCGCCGCAGACCGTCACCGCCAGCACGGCGTCCGCGCCGAGCTGCTTGAGCGCGGCCAGGTTCGCCTGGTGGGTGACGTGGTTGGAGAGCCGCAGGTGGCCCTCCTCGTGGCGCGAGACGTGGAGCACGTCGGCGCCCGCGAACCTGCCGCGGGAGACGAACCCGTCGCCCCACATGGTCGATACGGGCTCCGGGCCGGTGCCCTCGAAGCCGGGTAGCGAGTAGGTCCCCGAGCCGGTGATGATCCCCAGCTTCATCGCTCTTGGAGCCTAGTCTCTGCGGCGTGGCCTGGGTCGCCCGCAACTTCCTGATCGCGCTCGCGTGCGCGGCGGCCGGCTTCGTCATCGTCGCCGCGGCCGGCGCGGTGGGCCTCCGCGCCTCGGGCCAGGATCCGATCGAGATCGGCGAGTACGTGTTCACGCTCGTGCTGTTCGGGTGGCTGGCGTGGCCGCTGTACATGGGCGCGCTGTACCTGCTCGCCCGCCGCGGGCGCTTTCGCCTGTGGGCGCTGGTGTTGTGCCCGCTGCTCGCCATCGCGCTGACGATCGGGAACCTGGGGCTGGACCTGCCCGAGGTGCAGGCCACCGACGTCGCGTGCCTGCTCTTCGCGCTCCTGGTTCGCCCCCCGAGTCCCGCGCGGGACCGGGACCCAGTCCCGGCCTGAGGTTGAGTCCGCGGCCTCTTGGCCGCGGCGCCTGAACGCGATGTCGTGTGAGCGTGCGCGATCAGCGGGGTCAGACGACGGCGGAGTACATGGGGACGCTGCTCGTCGTCGCCGTGATCATCGGCGCGCTGACGGCCAGCGGCGTGGGCGGCGCGATCGCCGGGCGCGCGATGGACGCGGTGTGCCAGATCGCCGGCCAGGGCTGCGGGCCGGGCGGCGGCGAGACGACCAGCGCGAGCGAGCTGCAGAGCCGGCTCGGCGACCTCGCGGGGCTGGTCAACGGCTCCGGCGGCGCGATCGCGGACCTCGCCGCGCAGGCCCAGGCCGCGATCGACCGCGGCGACCCCGACACCGCGCGCACGCTGCTCGAGCGGCTCGAGTTCTACCGCGAGCTGTTCGAGTCCGGCCCGCGCGGGCAGACGCTGGCGGGCCTCGTCACGCCGAGCGCCGCCGAGTTCGCCGACCTGGTCGACCAGGGCACGATCCAGGCGGACGACGACAAGACGAACCACCGCTACTTCCAGGTCCCGCCCGCGCCCGGCCAGGGCATCCTCGTGATGGACCTGTTCATCCCCGGCGAGAGCGCCGGCCCGCTCAAGGGCGACGGCCGCGACTTCGAGAACCCGCTGCGCAACCCGGATCTCGAGGAGACGGACTCGCGGGTGATGATCATCATCGACCGCGAGACGGGGCGCGGCGAGATCGTCCAGACCCAGAGCTGCACCGTGTCCGTATTCGGCGCGGGCTTCTGCAACGAGGCGCGGCCGATCGGCATCAACGGCGACCTCGGCCTGATCGAGAACGACCCCGACAACGACGCCACCGGCGAGGGCATCAACCTCGACGTCGTCAACAACTACAACGTCCACGCCGACGGCGACGGCATCCACCTCGACTACGAGTCGCGCAACAGCGTCTCGCCGATCCCGGCGATCAGCGGCGACGTCACGTTCCAGCCCGACGGCGACGGCGACCTCTCGATCACCCACGACGACCGCGACAACTTCCCGGCCTACGCGACCTACCAGTACCAGCCCGGCCAGCGGGATCACGTCATCGAGCACAACGAGGCCGGCAGCCCGATCGAGCTGATCACGCCGCCGGACCTGCCCGACCTCCCGAACCTGCCCGATCTCCCCGGCCCGCTGCCGGACCTCCCGGACCTGCCCAACCTCCCGCAGCTGCCGCATCCGCCCAACCCGCCGAACCTGCCCGATCTCCCCGACCTGCCGGACCTGCCCGACCTGCCGGGGCCGCTGCCGAATCTCCCGAACCTGCCCAACCTGCCGGACCTCCCGGGATGACGGGTATGCGCACCCCCATGGTCCTGCTCGCGCTCGTCGCGCTGCTCATCCTCGCCGGCTGCGGCGACGAGCGTGCCAAGCGGGCCGAGGCGCCGACGGCACCGAAGGCGACACCGATCGTGACCCCGGACCCGGCCGCCGGCAGCTTCCCGGATCGCCCGCAGGTGGTCGAGAAGTTCTCGGATCCGAGCTCCGGCTGGCCGCGCGACGGCTATCGCGACGGCGCCTTCGTGCTCCCCGCGCGCGGCTCCGCGGCCGTGCTCGCGCCCAAGCGGATCGAGCCCGCCACCCGCGGCACGCTCTCCGAGGTCGTCGTCGAGCCGCCCGCGGGCGGCGCGGCGGGCCTGCTGTGCCGCGCGTCGGACGACGGCGGGACCGGCTACGGGCTGCTGCTCGGCGCCGACGGCAGGGTCCAGCTGCTGCGGCTCGAGGACGGCAAGGTGCACGTGATCAAGCAGCACCGCCTGACGCCGAACGAGCGCAGCGACCGCGGCAAGCCGTCGCTGCTGCGCCTCGGCTGCGGCACCGGCGAGCCGGGGAAGCCGCTGACGCTGATCTACTCGATCAACGCGACCCCGTTCGGCTACGTGACCGACCAGGAGAGCATCGATCCCGGCCGCTCGGCGCGCGTCGGCCTGCTCGCGCGCGACGGCGCCGCGCGCTTCGACGACTTCGCGCTCTACCTGGCGACCTGACGCGGGACGGTCACGACGGGGATGCCCCCGGCGTCGCGCACCGCCTTCGGCGTGACGCCCGGCAGCTCGCCGACCGTGCGGTACATGATCGCCAGCGGGTCGAGCCCGGCGGCGGCCGCGTGCTCGGGGTCGAGCCGCTCGACCAGCGGCTTGGAGGCGAGCAGCGCGCCGTCGCGGGCGGACTGCTGGATGCGCGCGCACTCGTTGACCTCGTCGCCCAGCGCGGTCACCTCGAGCCGGCCGCCGGTGATCACCTGGCCGAGATAGAGCGCGCCGCCCCAGTGCACCCCGGCGTTGATCTTCAGCTCTCCGCGCGGCATGCCGGGCGGGCACCACTCGACGATCTCGCGCCCGGCCTCGAGCGCGGCGGCGCAGGCGGCGGCGCGCGAGCCGGCGTGCTCGGCGAGGAAGAAGGCGGTGAGGCCGTCGCCGGCGTGGCGGCCGACGATCCCCGCGCGGGTGATGGCGGCCTGGTCGGCCTCGGTCATGAAGTCGCGGATCAGCTCGAACCAGCGCTGGCTCGAGAGGTGGCGGCCGAGCTGGGTGGACGCCTGGATGTCGGCGAACAGGATCGCGGTCTCGTGGCGGGCGGGCTGGAGCAGCTCCGCCATGCGGGCGAACATGCCCTGGTTGCCGCGCGTGATCAGCGAGACGATGCTGGCCGGGGCGGCGGGCAGGTAGAGGATCACCCAGCCGATCTCGTCGGGCAGCGCGAACGTGAGGCAGCGGGTCTGGGCGGGCGGCGCGTCGGGCTGCAGGTAGGTGAGCTCGGCCCACCACAGCGGCTGCGGGTCGCGCGGCTCGAGCGGCCCGAGCTCGCGGTCCTGGTCGTCGGGCAGCATCGCGCGGATCGCGTCCATGCCGCCCGGCGTGTCGTGCGCCATCAGCGGGATGTTCGTCCGCAGCCAGTGCAGCGACGCCTCGGGCGGGACCATGCCGTGCAGCTCCGAGACCCGGATCTCGACCGCGTGGCGCCCGAGGCCGAGCTCCTCCAGCGAGCGGCCGCCGGTGAAGAAGCGGAACTGGCTCGTCAGGTAGACAAGCCGCCATTCGCGGTCGTAGACCTCTGCCGCGCCGCCGGTCGCCTCGAGCTCCTCGGCGACTCCGGACAGACGCGGGTCGGTGATCACCGGTCCTTCGCGCCTCGTCGGACCCGGCCGGCGCCGGCGCCGGCCTCGCTGGCGGGCCCCTGCGGGGAGGCGATGCCGAGCACGCGCATCGCCTTCAGGCCGAGGCCGAGGCGCTCGCGGCCGTCGGTGGAGCCGACGTCGAGGCCGGAGAGGTCGCGCACGCGCTCGAGCCGGTAGCGGACGGTATGGCGGTGCGTGTAGAGCCGCTGCGCGGTGCCGGCGACGTTGCCGTCGCACTCCAGGAACGTCTCCAGCGTCTGCACCAGGTCGGTCTCGTACTGGCCGTCGTAGGCGACGAGCGGCTGCACGGTCTCGGTGTAGAAGCGCTCGAGCTCGGCCGGGTCCTCGCTCATGGCGGGGAGCAGGAGGCGGTAGGCGCCGGTGTCCTCGAAGGCGAGGACCTGGAGCGGGTCATCGATGCCGGCGGGGCGGGTCTCGGCCACGTTGGCGGCCAGCAGCGCCTCGTTGCCGGCGCGGTAGAGGTCGACGGGATCGTGCGCGACGCGCGAGTGGCCGACCGCGAACGTGAAGCCGTGGAGCGAGCTCTGGAGCTCGCGCGCAATCGCCTCGGCGACGCGGCGGACGCCCTCGTCCTCCGCTTCGGGGACGAGCACGACGACCTGGCCGGCGCTCTCGGACTGCGAGGCGATGACGGCGGCGAGCGAGCCGGGCGCGCTCGTGCGGGCGGCGCGTTCGGCGGCGGCGAGCACGCGGGCGCGCCAGTCGTCGTCGCTCGGGGCGAGGTGGTGGGCGCGCACGACGATCACGGCGCCGCCGTGGGAGAGGTCGATGCCGAGCTCCTCGCCGCGGGCGACGAGGTCGCCGCGGTCGGTCACGTCGCGGCGCAGGACGGCTTTGAGGAAGGCGCCCTGGGCCGCCTCGGAGGCGCGCTCGGGCGCGCGCAGGCGCTCGACCTCGGAGGCGATCAGCGTGGTGACGACACGCAGGAGCGCGGGTGCCGGCTCCTCGCCGGAGCGGCCCCGCACCCGCAGGCGGCCGACCGGCTCGTCGCCGACGCGTAGCTCGTGCGTCTCGACGCCGGGGGCGTCGGCCATGAGCGAGCGCTCGTCGGCGGACGAGCGCGCGGCGACCGCGAGCACGCCGCTCGAGCGATCGATGAGGATCAGGGAGGCGTCCAGCGCGCGAGCCGCGGCGCGCACGACCTCGGGGAGCCCGAGACCGCCCTCGACGGCCTGCGTGATGGCCTCGAGGGAGCCGAGGTCCGGCGCGGCCGCCACCTGGCGGGCCGGCTGGGACATCGGGGTAAGTCTAGATCTCGTCGTAGTACCAGAGGATCGCGGCGCCGAGCGCACTCCCGGCGAGCGCGAACGCCGCGAGGATGTAGAGGCTCAGGACGGTCGCCACGATGCGCTCCCAGACGTGGGAGAACGACGTCCAGGCCGGCACGAGGACCAGCGCGGCCCACGCGATGACGGAGACACCGGCCGCGGTTCCGGCGATGACATACGTGATCGTGTCGTTGCTCATCGGCCTTCAGTTTTACGCACCGTCCCGATGACGAGCGCGACGGCGCCCACGAGCGCGTAGATCGCGGTGGCGAGCGCGAGGCCGCCGATCACGTCCGAGAGGTAGTGCGCGCGCAGGTAGACGCGGCTGGCGGCGATGGCGGCGGCGAGCGCGACGGCGATGGTCACCAGCGCAACGCGGGTCGCCCAGTGGTGGCCGGCGCGGGTGAGGACGATCGCGCAGGCGACCCAGGCGATCGAGTAGGCGGCGTGGCCGGAGGGGTAGGCGAGGCCCTCGGTGTGCGAGTGCTGGCCGGAGGGGCGGGGGCGGTCGGTCGCATCCTTGGCGATGTGAACCGCGACGTAGGTGAGCGCGTGGGCGAGGACGAGCGCGGCGCCCTCGAGCATGCGGCGGTGCCGCGCGGCCCAGATCGCGGTGGTGAGGACGACCGCGGCGGTGACGGCGTAGGAGCCGAGGTTGGTGGCGACGCGGATGATCGAGCCGAGCGCCGGCATGTACAGGGCGTCGGCGACGTCGAACGCGTCCTGGTCGAGCCGGAGCGTGCCGGGCCCGATCAGCGACCCGATGCCGAAGAACAGGTAGGTGCCGACGGCGGCCAGCGAGAGCAGCGTGGCGAGCTCGAGCCCGAACGTCGCATGGTCGGCGATGAAGCGCGCGGGCCCGCGGACGCGGTGCCAGGTCGGGCTGCGCTCGAGGCGCTCCTGGACCTTGCCGCGGAAGGCCTCGTCGCGGCGGTAGCGGACGAAGAACCAGATCACGAGGCAGACGACGACGAGCCCGCTGAACGCGGCGGCGCCGGCGCCGATGTACGACTGGACCTTGTCGAGCGACCGCCAGAAGAAGTAGCCGAGCAGGCAGAACAGCGAGCCCCACAGGCCCGCGCCGAGCACGTCGTAGGGGAGGAACGTGCGCAGCGGCATCTTCGACGCGCCGGCGATGAACGGCGCGATCGCGCGGACCAGGCCGATGAAGCGCCCGACCAGGATCGTGATGCCGCCGCGGCGGGCGAAGAAGTCCTCGACGTACCGGAGCCGCTCCTCGGTGATCTTCAGCCGCGGGCCGTGGCGCTCGAGGAAGCCGCGGCCGAGCCTGCGCCCGAGCGTGTAGGAGGTCAGGTCGCCGGCCACGGCGCAGGCCCAGACGATCCCGATCAGCACGTAGATCGAGATCTGGCCCTGGCCGGCCACCACGCCGCCGATGAGGATCGCGCTCTCGCCGGGCGCAACGAGCCCGATGAAGGCGCCGGTCTCGAGGAACGCGAGCGCGCCGACGAGCAGGTAGGTCCACTTGCCGAGCCTGGTTCCGACGTCCTCGATCAGCTTCGTGAGGTTCGGCGGCTCGACGACGCCGAAGCCCCAGAGGGCGAGGGCGGCGACGACGATTGCGCCCACGACGAGCGTGGCGCGGCCGAGGTGCTGCCGCCGGACGACGAGGAAGATGGTCAGGCCGACGGCGCCCGCGAGCGGGAAGGGGTGCATCAGCTGACGCCCGCCCATTCCTCGCCGACGGGCTCGGCGGCGAACGCGCGCGGCCATGCGCCGAGGGCCTTCCGCGCACGGGCCGGGCCGTCCGCGCCGAGGAACAGGCCGACGACGGTGGGCCCGGAGCCGGAGACGAGCGCGTGGTCGGCGCCCGCCAGGCGGGCGGTGTCGAGCGCGGCGTCGACTGCGGGGCAGAGCGAGCGCGCGGCGTCCTGGAGGTCGTTGTGGATCGCGTGGATGTCGACGTGCTCCAGCGCCGCGTGCGGGCGGGTGAGGCCGAGGCGGTCGGCCTCGCGGTAGACGTCGGGCGTGGAGAGGGCGGCGTCGGCGGGGAGGACGAGCGCGCCGAGTGGTTCGGGGTCGGGCAGCCGCGCGACGTGCTCGCCGGCGCCGGTCATCAGCACGCGGCCGGGGCGGATCAGGCTGGGGACGTCGGCGCCGAGCCGCGCGCCGAGCTCCGCCGGCACGGGCACGCCGGCGGCGTGGGCGAGGAGGCGGAGCGTGGCCGCGGCGTCGGAGGAGCCGCCGCCCATGCCGGCGGCGACCGGGATCCGCTTGTCGATCGTCAGGCGCTGCGGCGGCCCGTCCCAGCCGGTGTGCTCGCGGAACAACTGGAGTGCGCGGCCGGCGAGGTTCGGCCCCTCGACGCCGGGGCAGACGACCTCGTCTTCGTGCCCCGCCGGCTCGAGCGTGAGCTCATCGGCGAGCGACAGCGCCTGGACGACGGACACGAGCGGGTGCAGCCCGTCCTCGCGCGGGGTGCCGACGAAGAGGCAGAGGTTGACCTTGGCGGGCGCTCTTGCGTAGAGGGTCATCGGCCGGCCTTTCGGTGGGCGCAGGCGAACGGCGGCATTGAGGAGTGAGTTCCAGCCGGGTGTGTGCAGAAACCGTTGACAGTCATCGGTTTCTGCTCACACCCTTCAGGCTCTCCTTCAGTGCGCCGTACAACTCGCGCCACTGATCCGGCCCGAGCGTCTCCGCCCGAGCGTCCGGGCGCAGGCCGACCGCCTCGAGCGCGGCACGAGCCGCGTCGCGGTCGAACCCCGCCAGCGCCAACCCGCCCGGCAGCGCCTTCCTCCGGTGCGCGAAGCCGGCGCTGACCAGCGCTCGCAGCTCCGGCTCGGGCGGCGGCGCCACCCGTTTCAGCCCGACCAGGACGGAGTCGACGTTCGGCACCGGATGGAAGACGCGCCGTGACACCGGGCGCAGGACGCGCACCTCGCAGGCCAGCTGGGCGAGCACGGACGGGGCTCCGTAGGCGGAGCTGCCGGGCTTCGCCGCGAGCCGCTCGCCGACCTCGCGCTGGACCATCGCGACCTGGGTGGTCACGAGCGGGAGCTCCTCGACCACGCGCAGGATCACGGTCGCCGCCACGCCGTAGGGGAGGTTGGCGACGACCTTGGTCGGCGGCGGTTGCAGGGCGCCCAGATCCAGCCGCACCGCGTCGCCGAAGTGGAGCGTGGCGTTGGCGAACGGGTCGAGGGCGTCGCGGAGGGCGGGCTCGAGCTTGCGGTCGACCTCGACGACGTGGACGTGGGCGACGCGTGGCGCCAGATACTCGCTCAGCACGCCGAGCCCTCCCCCGACCTCGAGCACAACGTCGTCCTCGGCCAGCGCCGCCTCGCGCCCGATCACGTCGAGCAGGTTCGAGTCGATCAGGAAGTTCTGCCCCAGATCGCGGTTGGGGCGGATGCCGAACGCCTTGAGGCGGCGCAGGCTCGGCTGCGCCGGGAGCCCGCTCACCAGCCGAACAGGCGGGCGGCGTTCGCCTCGACGGCCTGCTCGAGCTCCTCGTAGGCGATCCCGCGCCGCTCGGCGATGAAGCGCGCCGTGTGCACGACGTACGCGGTCTGGTTGCGGTGCTTGCGCATGACCTGCGGCGTCAGGTAGGGCGCGTCGGTCTCCACCAGCAGGCGGTCGAGCGGGACGCGCTCGGCGGCGGCCGCGAGCTCGGTCGACTTCGGGTAGGTCACGTTGCCGGCGAACGAGATCCACCAGCCGCGCTCGAGGCACTCGTCGAGCCGGTCGGGCATCGAGAAGCAGTGCATGACGACCTCGACGCCCTGGGCGCGGGTGCTGAGCGTGGCGACGGTGTCGTCGTCCGCCGCGCGGGTGTGGATGACGAGCGGCTTGCCGGCGCTGCGGGCGACCTCGATCTGCGCCAGGAACGCGCGCTCCTGGTCGGCGCGCGGGGCGCGGTCGCGGTAGTAGTCGAGCCCGGTCTCCCCCACGGCGCGGCACAGGTCGTGCGCGGCGAGCTCGGCCAGGTCGGCCGCGGCGTCGTCGTCGAAGTCGTGGGCGGCGTTCGGGTGCCGGCCGACCGCGGCGAACACCTCCTCGAACCGCTCCGCCGCGGCGAGCGCCGCGCGGTTGCCGTCCTCGTCCATCCCGATCGTGAGGATGCGCTTCACGCCCGCCTCGCGCGCCGCCGCAACCAGCTCGTCCTCGGGCGCGGGGCCGTGGTCGAGATGGGTGTGCGAGTCGATCACCGGTGGCGCACCACTAGGGTTTCGGGAACAGCTGCGGGAGCTCGCCGATCGAGCCGCCGCCGGCGCCGTCGCCGAACTCGGCGGCGCTCAGCTCGAGCCGATCGTCGCCGAGCGCGGCCAGCAGCTTGCCGGTCGACTCCGGCATGTAGGGCGAGAGCAGCACGGTCAGCGCGCGCAAGCCCTCCGCGAGCGAGCGCAGCGTGGTCTGGAGCTCAGCGGCCGCGCCGGGGTCCTTCGCCAGCTTCCACGGCGCCTTCTCCTCGACGTAGCGGTTGAGGCGCCGGACGCGGGCCCAGATGCGGTCGAGCGCCTGGGTGATCTCGGCGCGGTCGAGCAGGCCGGCGACCTCCGCGGGCAGGCCGTCGAAGTCGGCGGCCAGCTCGGGGTCGACCGCGACGTCGGGCACCTTGCCGTCGCAGTAGCGGCCGATCATGTTCAGCGTGCGGGACGCGAGGTTGCCGTACTCGTTGGCGAGCTCGGACGTGTAGCGCTCGCCGAAGGTGGTGGTGCTCACCGAGCCGTCGAGCCCGAACGAGACCTCGCGGAAGCAGTAGTAGCGGAGCGCGTCGGTCCCGAACTGGTCCATGACCTCGAACGGATCGAGCACGTTGCCGAGCGACTTGGACATCTTGTGCTCCTCGCCCGACGCGTCCTTCATCAGCAGGAAGCCGTGGATGAAGAGGTGCTCGGGGAGCGGGATGCCGGCGGCGAGCAGCATCGCCGGCCAGAAGACGGCGTGGAACTTGAGGATGTCCTTGCCGATGACGTGGAAGTCGGCAGGCCAGAATTTGTCGGTCTCGTCCTTGCCGTCGTGGGCGAAGGAGAGCGCCGTGTAGTAGTTCAGGAGCGCGTCGAACCAGACGTAGAAGACGTGCTCGGGATCCCACGGGACGGGCACGCCCCAGTTGAGCTTGGCGCGGGAGAGCGAGACGTCCTGCAGCCCGCCGGCGATGAACGAGCGCGCCTCGTTGAAGCGGACCTTCGGGAGCACGAAGTCCGACTGCCCGTCGTAGAGCTGCTCGAGCTGCTCCTGGAAGGTGGAGAGGCGGAAGAACCAGTTCTCCTCGCTCTCGCGGTCGAGCGGGATGCGGTGGATCGGGCAGGTGTTGTCCGGGCCGATCTCGGCGTCGGTCTTGAAGTCCGCGCAGCGCGGGCAGTACCAGCCCTCGTACATGCCCTTGTAGACGTGGCCGTTGTCGTAGATGCGCTGCATGACCTCCTGGACCCGCTTGCCGTGGCGCGGGTCGGAGGTGCGGATGAAGTAGTCGATGCTCGCGTTGATGCGCGGCATCAGGTCCTGGAAGCGCGCGGCGTTCGTGTCCGCCAGCTCCTTCGGCGTGACCCCGGCGCGCTCGGCGGCCTGGGCGACCGGCTCGCCGTGCTCGTCGGTGCCGGTGAGGAAGAAGACCTCCTCGCCCCGCTGACGCATGTGGCGGGCGAGGATGTCGGCCCCGATCGTGGTGTACGCGTGCCCGAGGTGGGGCGCGGCGTTGACGTAGTAGATGGGGGTCGTGACGTAGAAGGCCATCGGCGTGGCCTCCACGTTAGATACTCGGAGGCATGGAACGCTTCAACCTGCTGGCCGCCTCCCCCGAGTACGACGACAGCGACCCCGAGGGCTACCGCGCCGGGATGGACCGCTTCGGGCCCAAGATCGGGGCTTCCCAGATCGGCGGCTCGGTCTACGAGATCCCGCCCGGGCAGAGCATCTGCCCCTACCACTACGAGTATCCGGAGGAGGAGTGGCTGATGCCGCTCGACGGGGTCGTGATCGTGCGCACGCCCGAGGGCGAGTCCGAGCTGGGCTCGTTCGAGGTGGTGGCCTTCCCGCCCGGCGCGGCGGGCGCGCACAAGGTGACCAACCGCGGCTCGGAGACCGTGCGGGTGCTGATGCTCTCGACGAAGCCCGAGGTGTCGGTCTGCGTCTATCCCGACAGCGACAAGGTGCTGGCAAGCTCGCCCGAGGACCGGCACCTGTCGCCGCGGTCGTCCGGGGTCGACTACTACGACGGGGAGGTGTGAGATGGCCGAGCCGCTCGTGTTCGACACCGCGGTCGACCTCGCCACCGAGACCGCCACGCAGACGTTCGACGGGCACAAGCACGGCGTCGACGCCTCGTTCATGCTCGTCCACATGGAGCCCGGGCGCGGGCCGTCGCTGCACCGGCACTCCTACCCGGAGGTGTTCATCGTGGCCTCGGGGGAGGCGACGTTCACTGTCGACGGAGCTGAGGTGGTCGCGCGTGGCGGGGCGACGGTGGTCGTGCCGGCGGGCGCCGCGCACCGGTTCGAGAACACGGGCGACGAGACGCTCGAGCTGACGAGCATCCAGCCGGTCGCCGAGATGAAGACGGAGTGGCTCTAGGGCGACGGGTGGACTCCCCGAGCCGCGAGGCGTAGGGTCGATCGGGCGGGTCGGAACGTCTGGGCTGACCCGCATCCGGCACCTGCCTCCCAGAGCGAAGGGATTCACTCGTGATGGGACGGCTCATCTCGGCCCGTATGCTGCGGGTCCTCGCAGCGTCGGCGCTGGTCATCGGCGTGCTCGCGACGTGGGCGCTGGCGGCGGGCCCCGGCGGCTGGGACCACCTCGGGTCCGGGGCCGCCCCCGGGTCCAAGGCGCTGAACCTGTCCGTGTCCGCGCTGGAGGTGTCGGCGGGGACGCTGTACGTCGGCGGGAAGTTCACCGACGCCGGCGGGCTCGCTAACGCCGACCGCATCGCGAAGTGGAACGGCAGCAGCTGGAGCGCCGTCAGCTCGTCGACGCAGCAGATCACCAACGGTGAGGTGTTCGCCATCGCTGTCTCCGGCGGCAAGGTCTACGCGGGTGGCACGTTCACGGACGCGGGAACCGGGGGCGCCGACAACCTGGCGGTCTGGGACGGCACGGGCTGGAAGCCGTTCTGCACCCCGCCGGCCACGACGATCGGGAACGTCAAGGCCCTGCAGGTCGTCGGGTCGACCCTCTACGTCGGGGGAGACTTCCAGGACGGCGCGGGCATCGCGACCGCCGACTACCTGCTCGCGTGCGACCTGGCGACCGGCCAACCGAGCGCCACCACCGCCGACCCGGCCCACCCCTTCTCCGGCCCCGTGAAGGCGCTGACCGCCACGAGCGACGGGACGCTCTACGCGGGCGGAAGGTTCCTCAACCTCGAGAACATAGAGGCAGCCGACAACGTCGCCTACCTGCCACAGGGCGGCACGTGGCACGCCATGGGCTCCAGCGGCGGCGGCCCCACCTGCGGCTGTGCGCTGGACGCCTTCGTCCGCGGGCTGGCCACCAACGGGACCGACGTGTTCGTCGGCACCGAGGGAGCCGACGTCGCCGGCATCGCCCAAGCCGATCACGTCGCGAAGTGGAACGGATCGGCGTGGAGCGCGATTGGCTCCAACACCGCCGGCAGCGACGGATGGTTCCCGACCGGGACCAACATCTACGGGCTCGCCAGCGTCGGCTCGAACGTGTTCGCCACCGGGACGTTCCAGAACGCGAACGGCGACGCGCGCGCCGACAACGTGGCGTGGTTCGACGGGACCGCGTGGCACCCGCTCGGGTCCAACGGCGCCGGCAACGGCCCGTGGGTCGGCGAGGGCTCCGCGCTGGCGGTGATCCAGCGGCAGCTCTACGCGGGAGGGAACTTCACCAGCGCCGGCGGTGACACGCAGGCGCAGTCCGCTGCCTCGTTCGGGCTCGCGCAGGTCATCGCCTACCCGACGCCGACGGTGACCCCGGGGCCCAGCGCGGTCCCGACGCCGACGGTGACGCCCAGCCCGACCCCGACCGCCGCGCCTGACACCACGGCGCCGAAGACGCGACTCCGGAAGGCGAAGCTCAATCAGGCCAAGCGCAAGGCGACCTTCTCGTTCGCGTCAGGCGAGCGCGGCTCGACGTTCACGTGCAAGCTCGACAAACGGAAGTTCAAGGCCTGCAGCTCGCCGAAGACTTACAAGAAGCTCAAGCCCGGCAAGCACGTCTTCCGGGTGAAGGCGCGCGACCGTGCCGGCAACGTGGACAGGACGCCGACGGTCAAGCGGTTCAAGATCGCACGGCGCTAGGCGGCTGCCTATGTCGCGTGGCTGATGCGGAACACGTGACCATCGGGGTGGCGGACGTGGAACTCGCGGACGTTCCACGGCTCGTCGGTCGGCGGGTGGGTGATCTCCAGGCCCGCGGCGAGCGCGCGCTCGTGCACGGCGTCGACGTCGTCGACCCAGATCGCCACCCACACGCCGCCGTCGGCCTGCTGGCCGGCGTCGGTGCGGGTCGACGGCGTCTCGCCCCGGCCGCGGCCGCCCTGCCCGTCGCGGCACAGGAAGATCTCGTTGTCGCCGGCGGTGACGGCGCCGAAGTCGACCGGCCCGCCGGGCGTCCCCCGCCAGTCGAAGCCCTTGTCCCAGCCCAGCTTGCCGAACCAGGCGACGCTGGCTTCGACGTCCGTCACGTTGAGGATCGGGACGACCTGCTCGACCTTCATGCCGCCTTCCAGATCCCGAACACCACGCCCTGCGGGTCGGCCGCGTAGGCGGCCCAGCCGGCCTCGCCGACCTGGCGCTCCGGCATGACCGTCTTGCCGCCGGCGGCCTCGACCTTGCCGAGCGCCTCGCCGATGTCGTCGACCATGATCGTGCAGACCGCGTTCTGCGTGTGCGGGAAGTCGCTCGCGCGCATGATCCCGCCGTTGATGCCGAGGTCCCCCTCACCGGTGTCGACGAGCCAGTAGGTCTGGCCGGGCCACGACTGGTTGCTCCACCCGAAGACGTCGCTGAAGAACTTCACCGACTGCTCTGGATCGTCGGAGAGGAACTCGAAGTGGACGACGCGCGGCACGATGGACCCTCCTGTCTGCGGTACGGAATCCTCAACCTACCGGCGCCGAGAAGCCCCGTCAGGCCAAGCAGGAGGCCGAGCCAGACCGGCCACGGGGCGACCGTCGGCGGTGGGTGGGGGCGGGCGGCGGCGGGGTGCGGCGGAGGATGCGGCCGGGCGGCGAACCGGCGGCCCCCTCCCCGCGGCGCCATGGACGGCGGCGGGGCCGCGAGGGGCGGCGACGTGTGCTGGGTGCCGAGGAACCGCAGCGGATCGACGTAGCCGAAGCGCCGCCCTTCGCGGCGGACGCCGAAGTGGATCCCGCGCGCCGTGCGCCCGAGCGACTCGCCGGGACCGACCGGCTCGCCCGCTCGCACGGCCACGCGCGCGAGCGGCGCATAGGACACGCGCCAGCGCCCGCACCGCACGCTCACCGTGCCCTCACCTGCGACCCGGCCCGCGAACACGACCCGGCCGGAGCAGGCCGACCGGACCGCGCCGCGAGCCGGGAAATCGACGCCGCGGTGCTGGCCGCGCGCGAAGGGATCGGCGGTGAGGTGGAAGAGGCGGGCGGGCTCGCCAGGCACGGGTGGCACCCAGCGGGGGGAGCGCCCGTGGCGCGCGGCGGCGTCGGCCTCGTCGGTGAGAGCAAGGCCGAGGATGAGGAGGACGGTGCCGACGGCCAGGCACACGATGATCGCCAGCGTGAGCAGGCCGCCGACCACGAGGGCGGCGAGGAGGAGGACGCGTGGTCGCATTGCCGCCGAACCTATGGCCGGTTCGGCGCCAGGCGGCCCGCGGTGGGGTCAATCGTTGCGGTCTTGTGCGTCGTTCGTCACGGCTCGGTACAGATCGTTGGCGGCTCCGCCCGTGAGCTCGGCGACGATCGAGGCGGCCTGGCGGGGGCGGGCACCGGCTTCGATCAACCGGCGGACGGCGTCGATCGCGGCGGGGTCGGAGCCCGCCCGCGCCGGGGCCGCGCCAATGACCAGCACCACCTCGCCGCGCGGCGGCGCGTCCGCGTAGCGCGCCGCGAGCTCGCCGGCGGCGCCGCGCACCACCTCCTCGTGCAGCTTCGTGAGCTCGCGGCAGACCGCGACCGGCCGCTCCGGATCCAGCTCGGCGAGCACCGCCAAGGAGGCGCCGACGCGGCGCGGCGACTCGAACGCGACGAGCGTCTCGTCGGCACCCAGCAGCGCCTCCAGGGCGCCCCGCTTGCGCGGCAGGAAGCCCGCGAACCGCCACCGCTCGGCCGGCAGCCCGCTCGCCACGAGCGCCGCGATCGCCGCCGACGGCCCGGGCAGCACCTCCACCTCGAGCCCCGCGGCGATGCAGCCCGCCACGAGCACGTAACCTGGGTCCGAGACGAGCGGCATCCCCGCGTCCGACACGAGCGCCACGACCGCGCCGTCGACCATGCGGGCGACGAGCTCCGGCGTCCGCTCGCGCTCGTTGTGCTCGTGGTAGGAGAGGAGCGTCGCCTGAACCCCGTAGCGCTCCAGCAGCACGCGCGTGCGGCGGGTGTCCTCGCACGCGACGAGATCCGCCTCGCGCAGGGCGGCCAGCGTGCGCAGCGTGATGTCCTCGAGGTTGCCGATCGGCGTCGGGCAGACGACCAGGCGACCGCTCACTCCGCCGCCTCCGGATCCGCCGCGAGCAGCGCCGCGCCGATCATCCCCGAGTCCGTGCCGAACGCCGTCTCGACCACCCGCACCATCTCCTTCGCCGGCGACAGCGCGCGCCGCAGCATGACCTCGCGCGCCGGCGCCAGCAGCAGCTCGCCCGCCGCGATCACGCCGCCCCCGATGACCACGACCTGGGGGTTGAAGATGTTCACGAGGTTGGCGATCCCGACCCCGAGCCGCTCGCCGAGCACGCGCACGGCCGCGCTCGCCACCGCGTCGCCCTCGAACGCCATCTCCGTGATCATCGGCCCGGTCAGCGCCCGCCCCTCCTCCAGCGCGCGGCCCAGCGGCGTGTCCGGCTCCCGCGCCACCCGCAACGCCGCCTCGCGCACGAGCGCCGAGCCCGAGGCGACCGCCTCCAGGCAGCCCCAGTTCGGGCAGTTGCCCTGGCACGGCGGGCCGTTGATGTCGACGACCATGTGGCCCATCTCGGCGCCCGCGCCCGCGAAGCCGCGGTACAGGCGGCCGCCCAGGACGAGCCCGCCGCCGATGCCCGTCCCGATCGTGAGCAGGGCGACGTCGGAGCAGCCCGCCGCGGCGCCCGCGCGCGCCTCCGCCCAGACCGCGCAGTTGGCGTCGTTGTCGACCTCGACCGGCAGCCCGAGCCGATCCTCCATCACCTCGGCGAACTTCAGATCCGCGAGCGGGAGGTTGACGGCCTGGACCGCGACGCCGGTCCGGCGGTCGAACGTGCAGGGGATCCCGAAGCCGACGGCCTTTACCTCCCCGTCAACCGCCTCGCTAGCCTCTTTGACCGCATCGACGGCCGCGTCGAGCAGCGCGGATTGATCGATTCCGAAGACTTCGCGGCGCGTTCGGTGGTGAACGGTGAGCCGCTCTGGATCGACCGCTCCCGCCAGGAGCTTGGTCCCGCCCAGATCGACACCGATCACGAAGCGGGCAGGCACTTCGCGCACGATACCCGCCCCAGCCATGGCCGACGAGAAGCCCACCTACACCAAGTACCGCTCCCGCCCCAAGCTCTTCAGCAGGAGCTCGAACGGCGCGCGCGACAAGATCGACGACCTGCGCGGCGGCGTCCCCCGCCCCGAGGACCCGAACAAGAAGCGGCTCGGCGATCGCTTCACGTTCTGGCGCGTGATCGGCTACGTCGCGGCGGCGATCGCGGGCTGGCTGTTGCTGAGCCTGCTCCTCTTCCTCATCTCCGCCCAGGTCGAGCGCCAAGGCGTCACCGAGTCGGCCGGCGGCGCGCTCAAGCACTCCGGCAACACGCTGACCTCGCCGAACACGATCCTCGTCCTCGGCTCCGACGCCCGCACCAAGGACTCCAAGGAGCCGGGCGCCAACAAGATCGGCCAGCCCTCGCGGTCGGACACGATCATGCTCATGCGCGAGGGCGGCGGGAAGTCGGCGCGCCTCTCCATCCCGCGCGACACGATCGTCGACATCCCCGGCCACGGCCGCGACAAGATCAACGCCGCCTACGCCTACGGCGGCCCCGGGCTCGCGACCAAGACCGTCTCGCAGTACCTCGGGATCCCGGTCAACCACATCGTCGAGGTCAACTTCGCGAACTTCCCGGCGTTCATCGACGCGCTCGGCGGCATCAAGTACACCGGCGGCTGCATCGTCAGCAACATCAACGGCGGCCGCAAGAATGGCGGCACCACCCTGCGCCTGCGCCGCGGTACGCACCATCTCAACGGCGAGCAGGCGCTCGCGCTGGCGCGTACGCGCAAGAACGAGTGCAACACGCGCCAGAACGACCTCAACCGCGCGGCGCGGCAGCAGAAGATCCTGTCGGGGATCAAGTCCCGGCTGCTGAGCCCGGCGACGTTCTTCCGCCTCCCCTGGGTGTCGTGGCAGGCGCCCAAGGCGATCCGCTCCGACATGGCCGGCCCGGCGCTGCTCGGCCTCTTCGGCTCGATCGCCACCAGCTCCTCGCCCCCGCCCCGCGTGCTCCCGGGCGTGCCGGAAGGCAATGGGCTGACCGTGCCGGACGCGGTCAAGCAGCGCGAGGTGCGACGCTTCCTGAAGGGATGATCGCCGAGCAGATGAGCGCAGCGCTCAACGCGCACGACATCGACGCGTTCGTCGCGCTGTTCGCGCCCGACTACGACAGTGTCCAGCCGGCGCATCCCGACCGCGCCTTCGTCGGCGCCGAGCAGGTGCGCAAGAACTGGACCGAGGTGTTCGCCGGCGTGCCCGACTTCCGCGCGGAGCTGATCCGAGCGACGACCGACGGCGACACCGAGTGGAGCGAGTGGCACTGGTCGGGGACCGGGCTCGAGATGGCCGGCGTGACCGTCATGGGCATCCGCGACGACCGGGTCGCGTGGGCGCGGCTGTACGTGGAGCACGTCGAGGCGGGCGCCGGCATCGAGGCCGCCGTGCGGGAGATGACCGGCGACTAGTCGAAGAGCGCCGCGGCGAGCTCGTCGCGGTGCCAGCGGGCGTCGCCGTACGCGTGGGCATTGGCCTGCGCGCGCTTGAGGAAGAAGTGGAGGTCGTGCTCCCAGGTGAAGCCGATGCCGCCGTGGACCTGCAAAGAGGACTCGGTGACGCGCGCGGCGCAGTCCGAGGCGTAGGCCTTCGCGACGTGGGTCGCGATCCCGGCCGTCTCGGGCTCGTTGTCGAGCGCCCAGGCCGCCCACAGCACGGCGCTGCGCGCGCCCTCGACCTCGAGCAGCATCTGCGCGCACGCGTGGGAGACCGCCTGGTAGGTACCGATCGCGCGGTCGAACTGGGTGCGGTCCTTCGCGTAGGCGACCGCCATCTCCATCGCGCGCTGGCCGAGGCCGACCGACTCGGCCGCGGTCATGACCGCGATCGCGTGCCAGGCGCGGGAGACCGCGTCGTGGTCGCCGGAGAGCTCCGCTCCCGCAGGCCCGTCGAGCCGCACCGTGGCCATCCGCCGGGTGGTGTCGAGCGTCTCGGCCGGCTCGATCTCCACGTCGGCCGCGTCGACCACGAAGTGCCGGCCGCCGTCCACCGTCACCACGATCAGGTCGGCCGTCGCCGCGTCCGGCACCGCGATCTTCACGCCCCGCAGGTCGTCACCCAGAGACGACCGCTCCGGGTCGCCGTTCGTGTCCTCGTCCCACTGCGCGACCGTGCCGCGCTTACCGCCGTCCAACCGCCCGGCCTCGCCCGCGGCGTCAAGGAGCAGCGCCGCGGCCCAGGTCGAGCTGAGCGGCGTCGGCGCGCACGCGTAGCCGAGCTCCTCGGCCACCACGGCCAGCTCCACCACGCCGAAGCCCGACTCCCGCACCGCCAGCTCCGGCCAGCCGAGCTGCACGATCTCGTCCCACTGCGCGTCGGTGAAGCCGCGCTCCTCCTCCAGCGCCAGCCGCCGCACCTCCTCCAGCTTGTAGCGAGCGCCGAGGAACTCCCGCGCGGTGCGCTTGATGTCCTGCTGGTCGTCGGTGAGGTCGAAGTTCATTTCGCGCGCGGCAGCCCGAGCACGCGCTCGGCCACGATGTTCTTGAGGATCTCGGTCGTCCCGCCCTCGATCGAGTTGGCGCGTGCTCGCAGGTAGCGATAGGTCCAAGGGTCGTCGACGAGCTGCGCCCGCGGTCCGGCCAGGTCGAGCGCGAGCGCGCTCAGCGACTGGTTGACCTCGGCCCAGTGCCACTTGCCCAGCGAGCCCTCCGGCCCCGGCGCGCCATGTGCCTGGAGCTTGGTGAGTCCCCGGTAGGCGTTCAGCCGCAGCACCTGCGCCTCGGCGTAGAGCTGGGCGAAGCGCTGGCGGATGATCGGATCCTTGGAGGCGCCGGTCTCCCGCGCCCGCTCCATCAGCTCACGCAGGGCGATCTGCACGCTGACCTGCAGCGCGAACGCCAGGCCCGCGCGCTCGTGCATCAGCGTCGTGATCGCCACCGACCAGCCGTTGTTCTCGCCCCCGACGATGTTCTCGTCCGGGATCCGCGCCTCTTCCATGAACAGCTCGTTGAACTCCGCCTCCCCGGTGATCTGGCGCAGCGGGCGGGTCTCGACGCCGTCCTGCTCCATGTCCATCAGGAAGTAGGTGAGCCCACGGTGCTTCGCGGCGTTGGGGTCCGTGCGCGCGAGCAGCATGCACCACTTGGACTGGTGGGCCATCGTCGTCCACACCTTTTGGCCGGTCACGACCCACCCGTCGCCGGACCGCACCGCCTTCGTCTTCAACGAGGCGAGATCGGAGCCCGACTGGGGCTCGGAGAAGCCCTGGCACCAGATCTCGTCGGCCGACAGGATCGGCGCGAGGTAGCGCTCCTTCTGCTCGTCGGTGCCGTGGCCGATGACCGTCGGCCCGCCCATCGCCAGCCCGAGCGTGTTCGCCATCTGCGGCGCGCCGGAGCGCGCGACCTCCTCGGAGAAGATCGCCTGCTCGAACAGCGTGGCGCCGGAGCCGCCGTACTGCTCGGGCCAGCTCAGCCCCGCCCAGCCGCGCTCGTTGAGCTTGCGCTGCCAGGCGCGGCGGAACTCGAAGCCGGCGTCGTCACCCTCCGGCGTCGGCCCGGGAAGGTTCTCCTCGAGCCAGCTCCGGACCTCGTCTCGGAACTCTTGCTCGCTCGGCGACAGGGTCAGGTCCATGGCGACGGGACGCTAGCGCGACTCCGCCGAGGATGAGCGCCAACCCCGCGATCGCGGCGACCGTGATCTCCTCGTCGAGCAGCAGCGCGCCGTACAGGAGCGCCACGCCCGGCGCGAGATACGAGACCAGCGAGGCCCGCCCCGCGCCGACCTCCGCGATCAGCTTGTAGAAGATCACGAACGCGAGTGCCGTCCCGACCACGCCGAGCGTGAGCATCGCCAGCGTGGCGCGGGTGCCCGGGAGCGAAGCGGGCGCGGTGGCGACCGCCGCCGGCAGCGTCAGCACCGCGCCGATCAGGATCGAGATGAACGACACCGTCACCGACGTGAGGCCCTTGTAGCGCTTGACCACGAAGCTCGAGAGCGCGTAACAGGCGGCCGCGCCGACCATCGCGAGCGCGCCGAGGAACGCCCAGATCGAGTGCACGGACTCGACGCCCACGCACAGCGCGACGCCGCTCAACCCCAGCAGCATGCCGCCGAGAGCGCTGGGCGGGACCTTCTCGCTCGGGTCGATCAGCGGCGCGAAGGCGGCCACGAACAGCGAGGCAGGAGCGATCAGGACCGCCGTCAGCCCGCTCGGGACCTCGAGCTCGCCGAACGTGATCAGGTTGAACGGGAGCGCGATCGCCACCGTGCCGAGCAGCAGCGCGCGCCACGGCCGGGCGCGCAGCTCGGCGTATGCGGCCCGCGCCTCGGCGCCGCCGCCGCGCAGCCGCATGACCGCGTAGAGGACGACCGCGGCGAGCACGAGCCGCACCCACACGATCACGGCCGGGTCGAGGTCCTCGAGCGCGTACTTGATCAGCAGGTACGAGCCGCCCCAGACGGCGGAGAGGGCGGCGAGGAGCCCGATCTGGCGTGGCGACATGCACCCAATGTGACAGCGACCCGCCCAAAGCACCAATGATGCTTCGGAACGGCGGCTATCAGCCGCGCTTATGAGTCAGACGACTTGGAAGGGGCCGGCTTGGAATCGGACGCCGGCTTGCTGTCCGACTTGCTGTCCGATTTCTTCTCGGCCTGCTTCGAGTCGTGCTTGTCGGCGCCGTCCGAGGCGGACTTGTCCATCTCGCGCTTGCGCCGCGCGGTGCCGTAGTCGGTGTTGTAGAAGCCGGAGCCCTTGAAGTGCACCGCGATCGGGTGGAACACGCGCGTGACGGGCGCCCCGCAGATCTCGCACTCCGTGATCGGCGGATCCGAGATCCGCTGCATCACCTCGAAGAGGTGACCGTTCTCGCAGCGAAACTCGTAGATCGGCATGGCGCCCGAGTATAGGAGCGGAGTGCGGGTAATCAGGCCGCATGACTGACCTCTGGACCTTTCGCGACGACGTCGGCGCCGACCGCGCGGACCTCGACGGCCTCACCGTCGAAGCCGTGGACGGCAACGTCGGCAGCGTGCAGGACGTCATCTCCGACATCGACGGCGCCTACCTCCTGATCGACACCGGACCGCCGATCCTCGGCAAGACCGTGTTCCTTCCGGCCGGCCTCGTGACGGCGATCGACGTCGACCACGAGTCGCTGAAGGTCGACCGCACCAAGGACGAGATCAAGGGCGCGCCGGACTTCGACGCGGGGCTGGGCAAGGATCCCGCCTACCGCGAGGCGATCGCCAGGCACTACGGCGCCGCCTAGTATCTCGGGCCGCGTGCCCGAGGAACTCGTAACCATGGACAAGGTCGTGGCGCTGAGCAAGCGCCGCGGCTTCATCTTCGCCGCGTCGGACATCTACGGCGGCATCGCCAACACGTACGACTACGGCCACTACGGCGTGCTGCTGAAGAACAACGTGGTGAACGCCTGGTGGAAGGCGATGATCCAGGAGCGCGACGACATCGTCGCGCTCGACTCGGCGATCATCCAGCACCCGCGCACGTGGGAGGCGTCGGGCCACCTGGCGGGCTTCACGGACCCGCTCGTCGACTGCAAGACGTGCGGCCGGCGCTTCCGCGCCGACCACCTCGCCGAGCTGCCGTGCGGGCGCAAGCCCTCCAAGCACCCGGGCGAGACGCCGGAGTGCGACCTCACCGAGGCGCGCGAGTTCAACCTGATGTTCCAGACCACGATCGGGCCGGTGGCGGAGGCGGGCTCGACCGTCTTCCTGCGCCCCGAGACGGCCCAGGGCATCTTCCTCAACTTCAAGAACGTGCTCCAGTTCGCGCGCCGCAAGCCGCCGTTCGGGATCGCGCAGGTCGGCAAGTCGTTCCGCAACGAGATCACGCCCGGGAACTTCATCTTCCGCACGCTCGAGTTCGAGCAGATGGAGATGGAGTTCTTCGTCCCGCCCGCCGAGGCGTCGCAGTGGCACGAGCACTGGCTGAAGGCGCGGATGGAGTGGTACACCGGGCTCGGCATCCGCCCCGACCACCTGAAGCTGCGCCCGCACGACGCCGACGAGCTGTCGCACTACTCGTCGGCCACCAGCGACGTCGAGTACCTGTATCCGATCGGCTGGTCCGAGCTCGAGGGGATCGCCAACCGCGGCGACTTCGACCTCAAGCAGCACGCGGAGTACTCGGGCGAGAAGCTCGAGTACTTCGACCAGCAGTCGGGCGAGCGCTACGTCCCGCACGTGATCGAGCCGGCCGCCGGCGTCGGCCGCTCCATCCTCGCGTTCCTGTGCGACGCCTACGACGAGGACGACATCGGCGGCGACACGCGCACCGTCCTCAAGCTCCACCCCACGCTCGCGCCGGTCAAGGTCGCGGTGCTCCCGCTCCTGCGCAAGGAGGGCCACCCGGAGCGCGCGCGGGAGATCCACGCGACGCTCAAGCGCGCCGGCCTGCAGAGCGAGTACGACGAGGGCGGCTCGATCGGCAAGCGCTACCGCCGCCAGGACGAGATCGGCACGCCGTACGGCGTCACCGTCGACCACCAGACGCTCGAGGACGACACCGTCACGCTGCGCGACCGCGACACGCTGACCCAGGAGCGGATCGCCATCTCCGCTCTCCCGGACGAGCTCCACGCGCGCCTCACCGCGCCCTGGACCTCGCCCAAGCTGGCCTGACCCGCCCCAGACCGGGTACGTTCCGCTCCACATGGGCGAGGACATCGCCGCCAAGGTCTTCAGCCGTGAGGACCGTCAGCGCTACCGGCAGAAGGTGCGGGTGTGTCTCGACGTCTTCGCCCGCATGCTGTCCGAGGCGCGCTTCGATCCGGAGCTGCGCAGCATGGGGCTCGAGATCGAGCTCAACCTGACCGACGAGGCGGGCGACCCGGCGATGCTCAACGCGACGGTGCTGGAGGCGATCGCCGACAACGACTTCACCACCGAGCTCGCGCAGTTCAACGTCGAGATCAACATCCCGCCGAAGCTGCTCAGCGGCGACGTCTTCTCCGGCCTCGAGCAGCAGGTCCGCGACAGCCTCAACAACGCCGAGGACAAGTCGCGCGGCGTCGGGGCGCACATGATGCTCGTGGGGATCCTGCCGACGATCACCGACCGGCACCTCAACGGCGACGCGCTCAGCGCCAACCCGCGCTACCGCCTCCTCAACGAGCAGATCTTCGCCGCTCGCGGGGAGGACCTGCAGATCTCGATCACCGGGCAGGAGCGGCTGAGCACGTTCGCCGACACGATCGCGCCGGAGGCCGCGTGCACGAGCGTGCAGCTGCACCAGCAGGTCGACCCCGAGCGCTTCGCCACGATCTGGAACGCGGCGCAGGCGATCGCCGGGGTCCAGCTCGCGGTCGGCGCGAACTCGCCGTTCTTCTTCGGCCGCGAGCTGTGGCGGGAGACGCGGATCGCGCTCTTCGAGCAGGCCACCGACACCCGGCCGGACGAGCTCAAGGCCCAGGGCGTGCGCCCGCGGGTGTGGTTCGGCGAGCGCTGGATCACCTCGATCTTCGACCTGTTCGAGGAGAACGTCACGTTCTTCCCCGCGCTGCTGCCGGTGTGCGAGCCGGAGGACCCGGTCGAGGTGCTCGACGGCGGCGGGGTCCCGGAGCTCGCCGAGCTGCGCCTCCACAACGGCACGATCTACCGCTGGAACCGGCCGGTCTACGACGTCGTCCGCGGCAAGCCGCACCTGCGGGTCGAGAACCGCGTGCTCCCCGCCGGGCCGACGGTCGTCGACACGCTCGCCAACGCCGCCTTCTACTACGGCCTCGTCAAGACGCTCGCCGAGGAGGACCGCCCGATCTGGTCGCGGATGTCGTTCTCGGCCGCCGAGGAGAACTTCCACGCCGGCGCGCGCGACGGCATCGAGGCCAACGTGTTCTGGCCCGGGCTCGGCGAAGTGCCGGCGTCAGAGCTCGTGCTGCGGCGGCTGCTCCCGCTCGCCCACCAGGGGCTCGAGCGGCTCGAGGTCTCCGCCGCCGACCGCGACCGCCTGCTCGGCATCATCGAGGCGCGCTGCACCGCCCACCGCAACGGCGCGACCTGGCAGGCCGAGACGTTCCACAAGCTCTACGACGACCAGGGGCTCGAGCGCGAGCAGGCCCTGCGCGAGATGACGGTCCGCTACCGCGACCTCATGCACGCCAACGAGCCGGTCCACGGCTGGCCCGTGGACTGACTCACTCGTAGAAGGTCAGGAACGCCAGCATCAGGTAGATGCCGATCAGCGCGGCGCCCTCGGGGATCGTCGCCTCGCCGTCGCCGGTGACCTGCCAGACCGAGAGCGCGGTGAGCAGCACCGCGCCGATGTAGACGGGGTCGAGCACGAACGTCAGGTGCGACGTGAACAGCAGCGAGATCAGCACCAGCGCCGGGAACAGGAACGCGGCGATCTGGGCGACCGAGTTCTTCACGACCGAGATCGCGTCGTCCATCTTGCCCTTGGCGGCGAGCGAGATGCCGGCCACGTTCTCGACCGCGTTGCCGGCGATCGCCACGATGACGATGCCCGCGAACGCCTTCGAGAGGTGCAGTGCGTCGATCGCCGGGTTGAGCGAAGCGACGAACCAGTCGGACACGAACGCCGCCCCGACACCGGCGATGGCGAGCAGGACGAGCGTGGCGCGGAGCGAGAGCGGGGGCGCGTGGCCTTCCTCCTCGGCCGCCTCGGGCCGCTTGATGTCGGCGCGCAGGTAGGAGAACAGCCAGATCGCGTAGACGATCAGCAGGACGACCGCGCCGACCGCGGAGATCTCCACCTGGTGCTCCGCCGCCTTGTCCCCGGAGGAGACCGACAGCCCGAGCAGCACGATCAGGAACGAGGCGAGCAGGAGCAGGGTCGCGGTGTCGTTCGGCAGCCGCGGGTGGAAGCGCATGACGCCGCCCTCGCTCGCCCGCGCGCCGGCGATGATCACGAGCCCGAGCACGAGCAGCGCGTTCGCGAACAGGCTGCCCAGGATGCTCGTCTGGGCGACGACGACCTCGCCCGCCTTGAGCGCGAAGACCACGACGAACAGCTCGGGCAGGTTGCCGAGCGTCGACTGCAGCACGCCGGTGAGCCCGGGCCCGACGTGGTTGCCGAGCGCGTCCGTTCCGAGCGCCACGAGCCAGGCCAGCCCCGCGAGCGCGACCGTCACGAACGGGAAGACGATCAGCCCGTCGACGCCGGCGTAGTACAGCGCGCCGCCGAGCGCGGTGGCGAAGGCCACGAGGGCGAGCCCGAGGCGCTGACGGGGACTGAAGGCGGCGAGGATGCGCGCACGCTAGCGTTCGATGCCATGGCGGTGGCTGCCGACCGGATCTCCTACGACGATCTCTACGCGCGCTGGGAGAAGGGCAACTGGCGGGCGACCGAGTACGACTTCACGCAGGACCGCGTGGACTGGCACGAGACGTTTACGGACGTCCAGCGCCGCGCGGCGCTGTGGAACTACTCGATGTTCTTCCACGGCGAGGACTCGGTGGCCGACAACCTGTCGCCGTTCATCGACGCCGCGCCGCGCGAGGAGCAGAAGTACTTCCTCGCCACCCAGCAGGTCGACGAGGCGCGCCACGCCGTCTTCTTCAAGCGCTTCATGCACGAGGTGGTGGGCGCGGGCGACGGCTCGGTGTCCGGCGGCCTGGAGGCGACGCGGAGCGAGCTGACCTACGGCTTCGTCAAGACGTTCGAGCACCTCGACCGCGTGACCGACGAGCTGCGGCGCGACCGCTCGCGGACCAAGCTCGCGCAGGCGGTGACGATGTACCACGTCATCGTCGAGGCGACGCTCGCCCAGCCCGGCCAGCACTTCATCGAGGCGTACCTGACGCGCGACGGCCTGCTGCCCGCGTTCAGCGCCGGGATGCACAACGTGTCGCAGGACGAGCAGCGGCACATCGGCTTCGGCGTGAAGCTGCTGCGCGACCTCGCGCTCGAGGATCCGGAGGTGCCCGAGGCGGTCGCCGACCTGCTGCGCGAGGTGCTCCCGTTCACGATCGGCGTGTTCGCCCCGCCGGGCTGGGACCGGAGCTACTCCGAGTGCTTCGGCTTCACGCTCGAAGAGATCTACGAGGAGGGCGCGAAGTCGTTCGAGTCGAAGCTGCGCGCCGCCGGGCTGCCGCTCGAGGACCTGCCCGGGCCGGTCCCCTACCCGATCGACCTGCCGCCGCGCGAGCGCGCGCTGCGCGGGATGGCGCTGCTGCAGTCGGGGATCCTGGGCCAGAAGAACGGGCCGCCGGCGCGCGACCCGGAGACGATGGCGCTGCTGTTCGACACCGTGCGGCGGGGCGTCGACTTCCGCACCGCGCCCGAGGGGCCGCTGACCGTGCAGTGGGACTTCAGCGACGCCGAGGCGTGGCACATGCGGCTCGACAACGGCTCGACCGCGGTCGCGCCGGGGCGTGTCGAGGCGCCGGACATCGTGTTCCGCGCGCGCTACGAGGACTTCGTCGACGTGGTCGGCGGGCGGCTCGACCCGCGGCGGGCGATGGCGACCGGGCGGCTGCGGCCGCGCGGCTCGCTGCGCACGCTGTGGTCGGCGCGCGGCATGTTCGCCGGCTAGTCCGCGAGCGTGCCCGAGGCGGTGATGGTGATGCCCTTCGGGCCGGGCGTCGCGCTGACGTCCGTGACCTTCACGCGGCTGTCCTTGAAGACGGTGAGCGAGCCGAGGCCGCCGAGCAGGCCCTCGGGCGCGACGACGAGCGCGCCGTCGCGAGCGGTGAGGCGGGCGCGGGCGGTGATCGGGCCGACCGAGCCCTCGAGCACGAGCTCGCCCGAGGGATCCTCGACCGGGCGCAGGCGGAGCTGGGAGGGCAGCGCGGCGGCGAGCTCCTGCTCGGACACGGTGGCCTGGCCGCTGAGCTCGTCGTGGTGCTTCGTGAGGGAGGCGTCGTGGAGGCGGAGCGGGCCGAGGGTGACGAGCTCGGCGCTCGCCTTCAGCTCCTTCGTCTCGCCGGTGCGGCGCAGGAGCTTGACGAGCTTCCCGGTCGTGCCTGCGCGCACCTCGCTCATCTCGACCTCGACGCGGTCGGCGCGCTTGAACAGCAGCTTGATCGCGGGGACGGCCTCGACGCTGACGTGCGTGACCTGGCCGGACTTCGAGAGGTCGGAGGTGATGCGGCGCTCGGCGAGCCGCGGCAGCGCGAGCTGGCCGCCGACGAGGGCGGCCACGGCCAGACCGATCAGGGCGAACACGCCGCGCAGCACAGCGGCTGAGGCTAGACGGCGGGGTTCAGCAGGGCTCTGGGCCGCTGAGCTTGCGCGCGCTCGCGGCCGTCGCGCGCCAGCCCGCGGGCGTGCGGGCGAGCCGCCAGGTCACCGCGAAGCGGCGCTCGGCGATCCGCCCGCACGCGCCGCGATCCCCCGCCCGGAGCGTGAGGCCGACGGTCGCGCCGGTGACCGCAGGGGTCACGGTGACCCCTTCCGGCGCGTTGGAGACGGTGCGCGCGTAGCCCTTGCGCCAGGCGGAGAAGCCGCCGAACGCCTGCTGGACCTCGGGCGAGAGCATCTGCCACGCGGCGGCGAAGTCCTTGCCGTCCAGCGCGGCGTAGTAGTCGCGGATGAAGCCGCGTGCGTCGGCCGCGACGGGGCCGGGAGCGGCGGCGGGCGGGGCGGTGGCCACCGCCGGCTCCTTGAATTCGATGACGGGGCCCTCGACCGCGGACTTCTCCGGTGCTGCGGCCGCGGGGGTGGGCGCCGCGACGGCGGGCTTCTCCCGGGCCGGGGCGCGTTCCTTGCGCCCCGGCTTCTCCCGGACCGGCGCGCGTTCCTTGCGCGCAGGCTTGGGCTGAGTGGAGTGGGGAGTGTCGGCGAGGACGCGCGCTCGCGGCGCCGGGCTCGTGCCCGTCGCGGCGACGCCGATCGCCTGGCTGATCGCGAGCACGACGGCGGCGCCGGCCAGCGCGCCGGTGAGCAGGCGCGTCCCGTCGGGGTTGCCCGGCGGGTGCAGCAGGCCGGCCGTGGCCAGGGCCGCGCAGCCGGCGACCGCGATCGCGGCCGCCGGCAGGAACAGACCGCGCGGGAGGAGGAACGGCACGCCGCACAGGGCGAGGGCTATCAGCAGCACCGGGGCCGGGAGACCACCGTGCCGGAGGGTGGCCCAACCCATCATCGCGACGAACGCGCAAACCGCGCTTGCCGCAACGATGGCTCCCAGCCACCGGTGCTGCTCATAGACCGCACCCGGGTCGGAGTCGGCGACGACCGCGAGGACCAACGCTGCGCAGAAACACCCGCCCGCGGCGGGCAGCGCGCTCAGCGCCGCACCGACTCCGAGCCACGGGCGGGCGGAGGGGGGACTCACGAGTGCACGCTCTCAGGCCACCGCGCCCGCGCACAGAAGCGGATGCGCAGCCACGAGGGCCGACCGGCGCACCGGTCGGATGCCCGAAGGGGCAGCGCTAGCCGAGGAGCGCTCGCGCGGCCGGCATGGCAGCCGCGAGCGTCGGGCCCCAGTCGTGGCCCGGGTCGGCGAGCATCCGCAGCGCGAGGCCGTCGGCGAGCGAGAGGAGCACGGTCACGACGGCCTCCGCGTCGGCGGTCGGTGAGATCACACCCTCGCGCGCCTTCGCCTCCAGCTGCTCGGCCACGTGCTCGCGGATCCGGCGGTGCAGCGCGGCGAGCTCAGCCGCGATCTCGGGCGTGCGGCGGGAGGACGTGAACAGCTCGAAGTGGAGCGCGACGAACGACGGGTCGCGCTCGACCAGGTCCTCGAGCGACGAGACGAGCGCGGCGAGCAGGTCGTCGCCGGTATGGGCGCTGGCGATCGCGGCGTCGAGGGCGGCGAGCCGGATATCGGAGTCGCGCCGCACGACCTCGACCAGCAGCTGCTCCTTGGTGCCGAAGTAGTAGTGCAGCAGCCCGCGCGAGACACCGGCCTCGCGGGCCACGTGGTCGAACGTCGAGCCCGCCGCGCCGCGCTTGGCGACCGAGGCGCGCATCGCATCCACGATCCGCTGCGCCTTGTCCCCGCTGAGCGTGCGCGTGGCCGCCTCCATGCGCGGATGCTAGCTGGCCATCCAGCCAGCAACGAGTTGGGCGTTTGCCACACTGGCTCGCAGGATGCGCGCCGCGCTCATCGCCCTCTGCATGCTGCTCGCCGCTGCCGTCCTGGCCGCGACGTCGGGCGCTGACACGCCTGCGCGGGCGCGCGCGCAGGCGACCGTCGTGAGTGGCTCGCTGGGCGACTTCGGGGCGCTCCAGGCACGCGGCGACGACGACCAGAGCGAGGACTCCGTGACCGTGGACGTGAGCGGTGTGACGGTCGGAGCCTCGAAGACCGTGGCCCGCGCCTCGCGCGCAAGCAGCGCCACCGCACGCGCCTCGAGCCTCGCCCGCGAGATCGACCTGCTCGACGGCCTCGTGACCGCCACCGCCGCGCGCCGCACCGCGATCGCCGCCGGCGGCAGGACGATCTACAGCGGCCGCGTCACCGGCCTCACGCTCGAGGGCCGCCGCGTCGGCGAGGTCACCAAGAACCGCGCCTACCTGCTCTCCGACGCCTCGAGCGTCGCCGTCAACCGCGGCAAGACCGCGCTCACGCTGATCCTCGGCAGCGCCCACGGCTCGCTCCCGAAGGGCACGAAGATCCGCGTCGCCACCGCGACCGCCACCGCTGAGGACGCCGTCATCACCACCCCGACCGCCACGCCGACGCCCACCGCGACCGCCACCCCCAAGCCGCAACAGAAGAAGAAGCCCAAGCGCAAGCGCGCCCCCAAGGTCCCCAAGCGCCTCACCGGCCAGGGCTACACGTTCCCGGTCTACGGCAAGGCGACCGCCGCGGACGACTTCGGCGCCGCCCGCGCCGACACCGGCGTCCACGAGGGCAACGACGTCTTCGCCCCCTTCGGCGCCCCCGTGCTGGCGGTCGCCGACGGCACCGTCCACCGCGTCGGCACGCTCCCCATCTCCGGCAACCGCCTGTGGCTCCACACCGCCGCCGGCGACGCCTTCTTCTACGCCCACCTCTCCGCCTTCTCCCCCGATGCCGAGAACGGCCGCAAGGTCAAAGCCGGCACGGTCCTCGGCTTCACCGGCAACACCGGCGACGCCGAGCCGACCCCGCCCCACGTCCACTTCGAGATCCACCCCGGCGGCGAGGCCGAGGACGCGATCGATCCGCATGCGATCCTGCTCGCATGGCAGGAGCACCGCGACGTGGCCCCCGGCGCCTGGCTGACGCGCCACGGCGGCGACACCGCGCAGCGCCCCGGCGCGCTCGTCGAAGTCCGCGACTTCATCGCCGGTGACTGAGTCCGCCCCCGAGCACCACACGCTCGCCGAGAAGCTGGCGCGCCGGCGCGAGAAGCACGTCCAGCGCAGCAAGCCCTACCGGATCGGCTTCACGATCCTCGCGTTCGTGATCTTCCTCGGCGGCCTCGCGCTCGTCCCGCTGCCGGGCCCCGGCTGGGCCGTCGTGTTTGTCGGCCTCGGCATGCTCGCGCTCGAGTTCGAGTGGGCCGAGAACCTGATGGTGCGGATGCTCAACTGGGTGCACCGCACCAGCGAGCGCGCGAAGGCCGCGTCACCCGCTCAGAAGGCGGCGATGACGGCGCTCACCGTCGCGGGGATCGCGGCCTTCGTCGTGGCCGCGATCCTCTGGGACATCCCCCTCGTGCCGGTGCTCTAGGAGGAGGTGCCGGCGGTCGCCGGCTGGCTCGCCGACGTGGGCGACGAGGTCGTCGAGGTGTACTCGAACTCCTCCTCGGCGCCGAACAGGGCGTCGAGCACCTTCTTGCGCAGGCCCTCGGAGACGGCCAGCGCGATGCCGGCGCTCACGACGGTCAGGAACAGCAGCCGGCCGAAGCTCAGGCCCTTCTTCTGCTTGGGCGCCTCGCGCAGCGCGACGGACGCGTCGCGGAAGGACTCCGCGGCGTTCTTGAGGTCCTTCTGCAGCTTCTTGTCGTCGAAGATCTGCTTCGTCGGCGACTTGCCGTTGCCGAGGCGAGCGGCGGCGTCACGCGCTGACTCGTAAGCCTGGTACAGGTTCTGGCGCAGCTCATCGTCCTCGATCACTCGTTGGACGTACGGGCTGTTCTTGACTGCCACGGCGGCCGCGCCAGCCTTGGCCGCCTTCTTCTTCGCTGCCATGGTCACCTCTCGCTCGGAGTCGTAGTTGCGAGCATACCCTCCAGCGCAGCCTCGAATACTTCGTCGACGCGGTCGACCCAGACGAACTCGAGGTCCTTCCGCAGCACCTCGGGAAACTCCTCGAGATCGGCCTCGTTGCGCTTCGGCGCGATCACGCGCTTGATCCCGAGGCCCTGCGCCGCCAGCGACTTCTCCTTCAGCCCGCCGATCGGCAGCACCTGGCCGGTCAGCGTGATCTCTCCCGTCATCGCCGTGTCGGAGCGGACGGGATGCCCGGTCACCATCGACAGCAGCGCGGTCGCCATCGTGATGCCCGCGCTCGGCCCGTCCTTCGGGATCGCGCCCGACGGCACGTGCAGATGGATGTCGTGGGTCAGGAAGTAGTCGCCGGCGAGGTCGGGCGCGAAGCGGTGCGCGTGCCCGCGCACGTACGAGAGGGCGGCCTGGGCCGACTCGCGCATCACATCGCCGAGCTGGCCGGTCACGATCAGCCGCGGCGGGTGCGCGGGGTTGCCCGGCATCGCGGTCGCCTCCACGAACAGCACGTCGCCGCCGACCGGCGTCCACGCCAGCCCCGTGGCGACGCCCGGCTCGCTCGTGCGCCGCTTGAGGTCGGGCTGGAAGCGCGGGCGGCCGAGCAGCTCGCGCACCTTCGGCGCGGTCACCGACAGCTTCTTCTCCAGCTTGCCCTCCGCCACCTGGCGCGCGACCTTGCGGCAGACCGAGCCGATCTCGCGCTCGAGATTGCGGACGCCCGCCTCGCGCGTGTAGTCGCTGATGATCGCCTTCAGCCCGGTGTCGCTGAAGCCGATCTGCGACTTCTTGAGGCCGTTGCGGTCGATCTGGCGCGGCACGAGGTAGCGCTTGGCGATCTGGAGCTTCTCCTCCTCCGTGTAGCCGGCGAGCTGGATGACCTCCATGCGGTCGCGCAGCGGGCCGGGCACCGTGTCGAGCGTGTTCGCCGTGGTGATGAACATCACGCGCGAGAGGTCGAACGCGATGTCGAGGTAGTGGTCGCGGAAGTCCGCGTTCTGCTCCGGGTCGAGCACCTCGAGCATCGCCGACGCCGGGTCGCCGCGGTAGTCGGCGCCCATCTTGTCGATCTCGTCGATCATGAAGACCGGGTTGTTGGCGCCCGCGTCGCGGAGGGCGCGCACGATCACACCCGGCATCGCGCCGATGTAGGTCCGGCGGTGGCCCCGGATCTCCGCCTCGTCGCGCATGCCGCCGACCGAGATGCGCTCGAACTTGCGCTCCAGCGCCGCGGCGATCGAGCGCCCGAGCGACGTCTTGCCGACGCCCGGCGGCCCCACGAAGCAGAGGATCGAGCCGCGCGCGTCCGGCTTCAACCGCCGCACGGCGAGGAACTCGATGATGCGGTCCTTCACGCGCTCGATGTCGTAGTGGTCGGCGTCGAGCTGCTTTCGCGCGTGCTCGAGGTCGAGGTTGTCCTCGGTCGAGGTGCCCCACGGCAGCGAGGCGATCCACTCCAGGTAGGTGCGGATCACGCCGTGCTCGGCGGCCGCCTGTGGCAGCTTCTCGAGCCGCGAGAGCTCGCGGTCGGCGACCTTGCGCACCGCCTCGGGCAGGTCGATCGCGGCCAGCTGCTCGCGCAGCTCGTCGACCTCCGCCTCGGCCGGGTCGCGCTCGCCGAGCTCCTCCTGGATCGCCTTGAGCTGCTCGCGCAGCAGGTAGTCGCGCTGGGACTTGTCGAGCTCTGACTGGACCTGCGACTGGATCCGCGCGCCCATGGCTGCAACCTCGAGCTCGCGCGCGAGGATCTGCGAGAGCCGCCGCAGCCGCTTGGCGACGTCGCGCTCCTCGAGCAGCTCCTGCTTCTCCTCGGTCTTGATCCGCAGCGAGCCGGCGATCAGGTGCGAGAGCGCGGAGGGGTCGTCGATGTTGGCGACCGCCATCTGCAGCTCCTCGGGCAGATACGGCGTCTCCTCGATGATGCGCGAGAACGCCTGCTGGACGTTGCGCATCAGCGCCGTCAGCTCGTCGCCCTCCTCGACGATGTCCGGCGCGTCGGAGATGCGGGCGACGAGGTAGGGCTCCTCCGACTCCCACGCCTCGATGTTCACCCGCTGGCCGCCCTGGACGAGGATCCGCAGCGTGCCGTCGGGCACCTTGAGCATGCGCGCGACGGTGCCGACGACGCCGACGCGGTAGAGCTGCCCGGGCCCGGGCGCCTCCGCCTCCGGGTCCTTGCTGCCGACCATCACGAGCTGGCGGTCGCGCGCCAACACGTCGTTGACGAGCTGGATCGAGCGCTCCTGCCCGACCGCCAGCGGCGTCAGCGTGTCGGGGAACGTGACGGTGTCGCGCAGCGGCAGCACCGGCAGGAGGTCGGGCACCGAAGGGGCGCCCATCTCCACCGCGCGGGCGCCGTCGCCGAGCGTCTCGATGTCGATGGTCACTGGCGGCGCCCCGGTTCGATCGGCACCGTGCGCGGGTCGGCGGGCGCGGCGATCGGGAGCTCGACCACGAGCATCCCGTCCTCGTAGCTGGCGCGAGCGGCGTCGGCGTCGACGTCGGCGCCGAGCGCGACGACGCGCCGGAACGGCCCGTGCTCGATCTCGAGCTGCTGGTACAGGCGCTCCTGGTCGGACGCCGGCGCGAGCCGCTGGCCACCGAGGATCAGCTCCCGACCGCGGATCTCGAGCTCGAGCTGGGCCGGGTCGATCCCGGCCAGGTCCGCGCGCACGACCGCCCGCGGCGGGTTGCCGACGTAGTAGACGTCGACGGCGGGGACGAAGCCCCCGCGCCGCGGCCGGGAGAGCCTGCGGTCGAAGACGTCGCCGAACAGTTCATCCATCTCGCGTCGCATACGCTCGAAGTTGGCGAATAGGTCGCGCTCGGACACTTGCCAGACGCTACCCCCATCCGGCGCGAAGCGATGCCTAGACCAGTTCGGCGCGCTTGCGCACGAGGCGCGGGTCGACCGCCATCGGCTTGGCGGTCGGCTGCCCGAAGTAGAAGCCCTGGCCGAGGTCGACGCCGAGCTCGCGCATCGCCTCGAACTCGTCGACCCGCTCGATGCCCTCGGCGACGACGCGGCAGTTCTGCTCGTGGGCGACCTCGACGAGCGCCGCGACCAGCCTCCGCCGCGCGGGCGAATGCTGAATGCCGGCGGTCATCGCGCGGTCGATCTTCCCGATGTCGGGCTTGAGCTCCTCCAGGCAGGCGAGCGACTCGGCGCCACCGGACAGGTCGTCGAGCGCGACGAGCGCGCCGCGCTCGCGGTGGGCGTCGACGAGCGACTTGAGCATCTCGCGGTCGGGCGAGCGCTCGGGGCGGATCAGCTCGAGGCAGATGCGGGAGGGGTCGCCGCCGAGGCGGATCACGATCGGCCAGGTGGTGCGCATCGAGGACTCGACGTCGAGCACCGCGCGCGGGTCGATGTTGACGAACAGGACCTCGCCGTCGGGCATCAGCGGCAGCCCGACCTCGAGCGCGGCGGCGCGCGCGCGGGCGTCGAAGGAGAAGAGCGCGTCGTGGGCCTCGGCGGCCCCGATCAGCTCGGCGCCGCGCAGCTCGACCGTGCCCAGCATGCCGCGCATCAGCGCCTCGCGGCCGTAGGGCTTGCCGCTGGCGAGGTCGATGATCGGCTGGAAGTGCGGCGTCATCTCGCCGTGGGAGAGGAACTCGGGGAACCAGTCGGTGCGCGTGCGGTCGAGCAGCGTGTCGGCCGGGATCGGCAGCCCCTGCTCGTCGTCGAGCTTGACGGCGAAGAGGCAGGCGCGCTCGGAGTGCGAGATCGAGCCCAGGAGGTCCTTCAGGCGGTCCTCCCAGCCGGGGCCCGCGAGCTGCAGGCCCTCGATCGCGATGTCACCCTCGACCGGCTCGGTCGCGTGGTGCTCGAGCTTGTAGAGCACGGAGGGACGGTGCGACAAGAGTCGCACGCCGTCGGCGGTCTCGCTGCCCTCCCGAACCGGGTTCATTCACCCAGCATCGGCTGGAACGCAGCGCCCCTTGACCAAACGGCGGGGCTATACGTCGTAAATAGCGCCTTCGTGGGCCATCTCGACCGGGCCGCCGAACGCCTTCTCCGCGTCCTCGCGGGCCCAGTCCTCGCCCAGCTCGTCGGAGAAGTGGGTCAGGAGGACGCGGTGGGCGCCGGCTTTGCGGGCGTGCTCGCCGGCTTCGCCGGGCGTGATGTGGCCGCGCGGGCCCTCCCGCTCCGGCCGCGGCAGCGTGGCCTCGATGACGAGCAGGTCGGTGTCGCGCGCGAAGTCGACGATGTGGTCGGTCGGGGCGTGGTCGGCGCCGTAGGTGATGCGCCCGCCGCCGTTGCTGCTGGCGATCTCGACCGCGTTGGAGTCGACGAAGTGCGGGACGGGCTGGAAGCGGATCCGCAGCGGCCCGGCGGAGAGCTCCTCGCCGGGGTCGTACTCCCGCATCGCGAACGCGTTCTCGATCAGGTCCTCGTTGCCCCACGCGCCGACCACGCGGCGGAACAGCTCGGTGGCGCCGGGCGGCACGTGCAGGTCGGGGTGGGCCGGGTTGTCGGTGCCCGGGAAGCCCCCGACCGGCACCGGCTGCTGACGCGGCGCGTAGGTGAGCGCGTAGGAGAACGGCACCAGGTCGAGGAAGTGGTCGGCGTGCAGGTGCGAGATCACGACCGCGTCGACGTCGACATAGTCGACGAAGCGCCGCAGCTTGGAGAACACGCCGTTGCCGCAGTCGAGCAGCAGGCGGAAGCCGTCCTCCTCGATCAGATAGCCGCTGCAGGCCCCGTCCACGTCCTGCCAGGACGGCGACTTGCCGAGCACGGTGATGCGCACGTCGTTGAGGCCCTCCTCCTCAGTGAATCTCGCTGCAAGACTCTAGCCCGGTGAGCCTCGAGACCGTGCTGCTCGTCTTCGGTGGCCTGCTGATGGTGGGGGCGCTCGTCGCGGGGCTGGTGCGGCGGTCGTTCCTGTCGGTGGCGGCCCTCTTTGTCGTCACCGGCTTCGTGCTCGGCGACGGCGGCTTGGAGGTGCTCGACTTCGGCGCCCGCTCGGAGTTCGTGCACGACCTCGCGATCGTCGCCCTGGTGGTGATCCTGTTCCGCGACGGGCTCGAGGTCGAGGCCGAGATGCTCCAGCGCGAGTGGCACGTGCCGTTCCGCAAGCTGGTGCTCGGGATGCCGATCACGGGCGCCGTGGTGGCGGCCGCCGCACACTGGATCGTCGGGCTCGACTGGCTCGCGTCGGCGCTGCTCGGCGCGCTGCTCTCCCCCACCGACCCGGTGCTCTCCTCCTCGGTGGTGACCAACCCGCGCGTGCCGCGGATCGTGCGCCACTCGCTCAACCTCGAGTCAGGCCTCAACGACGGCTTGGCGCTACCGGCCGTGCTCGCCTTCACCGCCGCGCTCGCCGACGAGCAGGGCTTCGTGTGGTGGAAGTTCGTGCTCCAGGACGTGACGCTGGGCTTCGCGTTCGGCATCGCGCTGGCGTGGGTGGCGTCCAAGCTGATGCCGCGGGGCCGCAAGCTGACCGACTCGATCCCGGCCCACGCGCAGTCGCTCTACGCGCTCGGCGTGGCGTTCACCATCTACGGCGTCACGGTCGGACTGCCGCCGGCGGGCAACGGCTTCATCGCCGTGTTCGTCGGCGCGATCACGCTCGGGATCCTGCGCCCGGACCTGCGCGTGAGCTTCGAGAACCGCGCCGACGACATCGTCGAGATCGTCAAGCTCGGGATCTTCGTCGTGTTCGGCGCGCTGCTGACCACCGAGGGCCTGTTCGGCGACGGCTGGGCGGCGGTCGGGTTCGCCGCGGTCGTGCTGCTGCTCGCGCGGCCGGTCGCGATCTGGATCGCGCTGGCCGGCACGTCGCTCGACAACGCGACCAAGGGCTTCATGGCCTGGTTCGGCCCCAAGGGCGTCGCGACCATGACGTTCTCGCTGTTCGTGCTCGGCGAGGGCGTGCCCGGCGCCGAGCGCATCTTCAACCTCGCCGCCCTGTGCGTGTTCGCCTCCGTGCTCTTGCACGGGCTGACCGACACGCCGGGGTCTGAGTGGCTCATCAGGCGTGAAGGGCGGCCTGCTCCTGCGCGTCCGGGAACGCCCAGGCGGCCTGCCGGCGACGCTCCTGCCTGAACACGAAGCGCAGCTGCTGCGGCGGCCGCAGCCCTTCCGGATGGTCGGGGCGGAACGTCGGGCAAGCCTCGTCGAGGTCCAGTGCGCACAACATGTTCTTGCGAAAGAAGCAGTCCTCGCAGCTGACCTTCTTGACCTGCCTCACTGCCACGTCCCCGAGCCCCCCATCGTTCACTAGTCCGTCACAAGCCGGGGCCGACTAAAGCGCGCCGAACGGCGGCCTTCAAGGGGGGTCGGGGCAGGACTTCCCGCACCGCGCAGGGTTTTCCTCGAAGTTCCCGCTAGGAGGCGATTTCCACGCCCGTTTCGCCCTGGTTGCGAGTCATCCACCCCGCACTTTGGGCACGTACGCTGGGAGAGAGTCATGCAGATCCTCGTCACCGGAGCCTCGGGCTACATCGGAGCCGCCCTCGTGCCGCGCCTCAACGCGGCGGGCCACACCGTGCGCGGCTACGGGCGCTCGGCGGCGCGCATCACGGCGCCGGTCGACGACGTTGTCGAGGGCGACGCGATCGCCGGCACCGGGCTCGACCGCGCGCTCGACGGCGTCGAGGTCGCCTACTTCCTGATCCACTCGATGGAGGGGCCGGGCAACGGCTTCGCCGACCTCGAGCGGGAGGCGGCCGAGCACTTCGCGGCCGCGGCGGCAGCCGCTGGCGTGCGGCGGATCGTCTACCTCGGCGGCCTGCTGCCGGCCGACGGCCACATCTCCCGCCACCTCGCCTCGCGGCTCGCGGTCGAGGAGCTGCTGCTCGCCGCGGCGCCGGAGTCGATCGCGTTCCGCGCCTCGATCGTGATCGGCGCGCGCTCGCGCTCGTTCCGCTTCCTCGTGCGGCTGGTCGAGCGGATGCCGGTGCTCGCGCTCCCCGCCTGGCGCGACAACCGCACCGCGCCGGTCGACGGCCGCGACATGCTCGAGTTCCTGACCCGCTCGGCGACCGCCCCGCGCGAGCTCTCCGGCCGGTCGTGGGACATCGGCGGGCCGGACGTGATGAGCTACGGGGAGCTCGTCGAGCGGATCGCCGACGCCATGCTGGTCCGCCGCCCCCGCGTCGGCATCGACGTGACGATGACGGGGCTGGCCTCCGTCGTGGCCTCCGCGATCGCCGGCGAGGACGTCGGACTGATCGCACCCCTCATGGAATCGCTCGAACACGACCTGCTGCCGCGCCACGATGCCGCCCCGGCCTTCGGCGTGCGCCTGCACTCGTTCGACGCCGCGGTCGAGCGCGCGCTGCGCGAGTGGGAGCGCGACGAGGAACTGGCGGCGCGATGAGCACCGTGTCGACCACGATCGACATCGATCGCCCGCCGGAGGAGGTCTGGAAGACGATCATGGACCCCACCCGCTACTCGCAGTGGGTGTCGATCCACCGCAAGATCGCCGAGGTCGACGAAGGCCCGGTGCGCGAGGGCTTCAAGGTCGAGCAGCGGCTCGCGCTGCGCGGCGCGCCGTTCACCGTGCACTGGACGCTGACCGAGTGCGACGCGCCGAAGGTCGGGACCTGGGAGGGCAAGGGCCCGGCCGGCTCCTACGCGCGCGTGACCAACAAGCTCGCGCCCAACGGCAACGGCGGCACGCACTTCGAGTACGAGAACACGTTCGAGGCGCCGGGCGGCGCGATGGGGCGGCTCGCGTCGCGCGTGCTGGTGGGCGGGATGCCCAAGCGCGAGGCCGACAAGTCACTCAAGAAGCTCAAGAAGCTGCTGGAGAGCTGATGCCACAGGCGTACTACGAGCGGCACGACGACGTCGGCGAGCTGGTACTCGACGCGCCGCCGCTCAACCTCTTCGGGCCCGCGATGTTCGACGACCTCGAGGCCGCGATCGCGGAGGTCCAGGACGACCTGCCGCGCGCGTTGATCTTCCGCGCGGAGGGTGACGTGGTGAGTGCCGGCGTCGACGTGCACGTGTTCGAGGGGCTCGGGTCGGAGGGCGCCGACGAGCTGACCGGGCGGCTGCTGCCGTTCGCCCACGCGATCGAGGACCTGCCGCTCCCGACCCTCGCCGTCGCGCACGGGATGTGCCTCACCGCGGCGCTCGAGCTGTCGCTCGCGTGTGACCTGCTGTGGGCGGGCGAAGGTGTGCAATTCGGGTTGGTGGAAGCCGTGGTCGGCATCACGCCGCTCATGGGCGGCACCCAGCGGATCGCCGAGCGCGCCGGCGCGGCGCGGGCGCGCGAGTTCGTGATGACCGGCGGTCTGTACACCGCCGAGACGCTGCACGACTGGGGTGTGGTTAACCGTGTGTTGCCGGCCGGCGACTTGCTGGAGAAGGCGCGGGCGTTCGCCGCCGGCCTCGCAGCCGGCCCCACCCAGGCACACGCCGCCACCAAGCGGATCGTGCGCGCCCAGGCCGACCACGGCACCCGTGGCGCCGACGGGCGTGTCGCGGAATTGACATCACACCTGTTCGACACTCAGGACACGCAGAACGCGGTGCACTCTTTTTTGGAACACGGACCCGGCAAGGCACATTTCACCGGTCAGTGACTTTCCTGTTACATTGACTTCACGTCAGGAGTCAATTTTGGGAAGGGTTTGCTGAGTGCCCGATTTTCTAGAGGAAAAGCGTAAAGAGATCTCGGCGCGGCTGAAGGAGCTGCGACCCCTGGTCGACGAGTACCACCGCCTCGAGGCCGCCGAGCAGGCGCTCTCCGGAGTCGGCACTCCCAGCCCGCGAGCGGCGTCCGCCACGGCCGCCCCGCGCCGCGCCCGCAAGGCCCGCGCGAAGAGCAGCGGCACCGGCCGCCGCGGGCGCCCGAAGGGTTCGGGCACCCGCGCCATCCAGGCGCTCGAGCTGGTGAAGGCCCGCCCGGGCATCACCATCCCCGAGCTCGCCGAGTCGATGGGCATCAAGCAGAACTACCTGTACCGCGTGATGCCGGGCCTCGCCGAGGAGGGCAAGGTGACGAAGTCAGGCCGTGGTTGGCACGTGAGAGAGGCCGCCTAGATCAGATCGAGCTTGGCGACGGCGTCGCGCTCCTCACGGAGCTCGTTGACCGTCGCCTCGATCTTCCCCTTCGCGAAGTCGTTCACCTCGAGGTCCTGCACGATCGACCACTCCCCGTTCGCACACGTGCACGGGAAGCTCGAGATCAGACCCTCGTCGACGCCGTAGGAGCCGTCGGAGGGCACCGCCATCGAGACCCAGTCGCCGTCGCGCGTGCCGTTGACCCAGTCGTGGACGTGGTCGATGGCAGCGTTGGCGGCCGAGGCGGCCGAGGAGGCCCCGCGGGCCTCGATGATCGCCGCGCCGCGCTTGCCGACGGTGGGGAGGAAGTCGTTCTCGTACCAGTCCATGTCGTCGACGGCCTCGGCGGCGTTCTTGCCACCCACCTTCGCGTTGAACAGGTCGGGGAACATCGTGGGTGAGTGGTTGCCCCACACGCCCATGTTGGTGATGTCGGCGACCTCCGCGCCGGTCTTCTTCGCCAGCTGCGCGATCGCCCGGTTGTGATCCAGCCGGGTCATGGCGTTGAACCGCTCGCGCGGGACGTCAGGCGCGTTGGACTGTGCGATCAGCGCGTTCGTGTTGGCGGGGTTGCCGACCACGAGGATCTTCACGTCGTCGGCTGCGCCGGCGTTGATCGCCTCGCCCTGCGGCTTGAAGATGCCGCCGTTGGCCTCCAGCAGGTCGGCGCGCTCCATGCCCTTCGAGCGCGGCCGGGCGCCCACGAGCAGCGCGACGTTCACGCCGTCGAACGCGGCCTTCTGATCGTCGGTGATGTCGATCCCCGACAGCAGCGGGAACGCGCAGTCGTCGAGCTCCATCGCGGTGCCCTCGGCGGCCTTCACCGCGTCCGGGATCTCGAGCAGCGTGAGGTGAACCTTGGTGTCCGGCCCGAGCATCTGCCCGCTCGCGATCCGGAACAGGATCGCGTAGCCGATCGCACCGGCCGCGCCGGTGACTGTGACCTTGGTGGGTTCTGCCATTCGGTTCGTCTCCTCGATTCCGGTGTCAGATCAGGCGCCCAGCAGGCTAGTGGTCGGGCCTGTGCGACGATGGCTGCATGCTCGGTTCGGGCAGCTCGTTCCAGTTGGCGCGCATCCTCGGGATCCGCATCGGAGTCAACGCGTCCTGGTTCATCGTGCTGTTCCTGTTCATCTACCTGTTCCAGGACTCGTTCCAGGAAACCCTTGCCGCGTCGGACACGGTCGCCTTCGGCGTCGCGGTGGCCGCGGCGGTGCTGTTCTTCGGCTCGATCCTGCTACACGAGCTGGGGCACGCGATCGCCGCCCGCCGCGAGGGCATCGAGGTGTCGGGGATCGAGCTCTTCCTGTTCGGCGGCGTGATGAAGATGAGCCGCGACACCGACTCGCCGGGCGCCGAGTTCCGCGTCGCCGCCGCCGGCCCGCTGGTGACGCTGCTGATCGTGGTCGTCGGCGGGCTCGTGACGATCGCGCTGTGGGGGCCCGACCGGCTGTTCGACGCCGGCCGCCTGAGCGGGAACCAGACCGAGGACATCCCGGTCGTCCTGCTGTCCGTGCTCGTCGGCTTCAACGTGATCCTGCTGCTGTTCAACCTCGTCCCCGCCTTCCCGCTCGACGGCGGCCGGATCGCGCGCGCGATCGCCTGGCGGCTGACCGGGGAGAAAGGGAAGGCCACGCGCTTCTCCGCGCGCATGGGCCAGGCGTTTGCGGTCCTGATGGCCGGCTACGGCCTGTACCGGCTGGCGGACGGGGACACGTGGGGGCTCTGGTACGTGATGCTCGCCTGGCTGCTGGGCTCCTCCGCGCGGACGGCGATCCTGCAGAGCGACTTCTCCGACCGGCTCGACGGCATCACGGTCGCCGACCTGATGGACGCCGAGCCGGTCACGATCCCGGCCACCACGCCCGCCGAGCGCGCGTACGAGGACTTCTTCCTGCGCTACCAGGGCTGGGACTGGTTCGCGGTCGTCGACGCCGACGGCCGCCTGATGGGGATCGCCCACCGCGAGCCGCTGCGCCAGGTCTATGAGGCCGGCGACCACCGGCCGGTCGGCGAGCTCGTGGTGCCGCCGGGCGAGGACGGCCAGGTGCGCTCCGACACGCCACTCGAAGTGCTCCTCTCGTCCGAGCCGCTGCGGCGCTTCGGCGCGCTGATGGCGGTCGACGGCGACGGCCGGCTGCGCGGAGTTGTGACGCTGGATCAGGTCTCGCGCGCGCTGCAGGCGCAGGCCGGCGGCGCATAAGCGGCTTGGCCCCTCGACGCTAGGGGTACGCTTAGTGGTCAGGAGTGCGGAAGGGCCCCACGAACGGGGCGGACTCGGAGCTTCCGGCGAGATGGATCCCGTTGGGGAGCGGGTGTTGGATGCGGCGCCTCAACCCGCCGCAGGGAGGTAGAGATGTCGATGTTCCTTTGGCTGGCCGCCGGGTGGCTGGTCGTAGCCGTGCTCGGCTGGTCCTGGCTCGCGTCCGCGGCCCAGGCGGATCGCGCGCACCAGCGACGCCGTATGCCGCGGCGCCGTTGACACCCGGCTAAGCCACACGCCGACGCGGGCCGTACGGCTTATAGACTCGCCCGCCATGCCCGCACACGACGTACTCATCATCGGCGCCGGCCTTGCCGGCCAGCGTGCCGCCATCGCCGCCGCGGGCGCCGGAGCGTCGGTGGCCATCATGAGCAAGGTTCATCCCGTCCGCTCCCACTCCAACGCGGCAGCGGGCGGGATCAACGCCGCGCTCAACCCCGACGACTCGTGGGAGTCGCACGCGTTCGACACCGTCAAGGGCTCCGACTACCTCGGCGACCAGGACGCGATCGAGATCATGTGCCGGGAGGCGCCGGGCGAGGTGCTGTGGCTCGAGCACCACGGCGTCACCTTCCACCGCAACCCCGAGGGCAAGCTCGGCACGCGCGCGTTCGGCGGCGCCTCCGCCGCCCGCACCTACTACATCGCCGACATCACCGGCCAGGCGCTGCTGCACGTGCTCTACGAGCAGTTGATGAAGCACCACGAGACCGTCGACCGCTACGAGGAGTGGTTCGTCACCGCGCTCGTGCAGGACGAGGCCGGCGAGTGCTGCGGCGCGATTGCCCGCAACATCCGCGACGGCGCGATGGAGCTGTTCGCCGCCAAGTCCGTGATCCTCGCCTCCGGCGGGGCCGGCCAGTGCTTCAAGCCGACCACCAACGCGCTGATCTGCACCGGCGACGGGATCGCCCAGGCGTATCGCATCGGCGCCCCGCTGATGGACATGGAGATGATCCAGTACCACCCGACCACGCTGGCGGGCAACGGGATCCTCATCACCGAGGGCGCGCGCGGCGAGGGGGCGCACCTCTACAACGCCGAGGGCGAGCGCTTCATGGAGCGGTACGCGCCCAACAAGCTCGAGCTGGCCTCGCGCGACGTCGTCTCGCGCTCCGAGCAGACCGAGATCAACGAGGGCCGCGGCTTCCCCGACGGCACCGTGGCGCTGGACATCACGAAGGTCCCGCGCAAGCGCACGCTCGAGGCGCTGCGCGAGATCGTCAACATCGGGCGCGACTTCGCGGGCGTGGACATCACGCGCGAGCCGATCCACATCAAGCCCGGCTGCCACTACATCATGGGCGGCGTCAAGGCCGGCGTGTGGGGCGAGACGTCGATCGCCGGCCTCTACGCGGCCGGCGAGGTCGCCTGCGTCTCCGTCCACGGCGGCAACCGCCTGGGCGCCAACTCGCTGCTCGACACGCTGATCTTCGGCCGCCGCTCGGGCGAGCACGCCGCCGAGCGCGCCGCCGGGATGGCGATGCCCCCACCCGCCCAGAGCGGCCTGGCCGCCGAGCAGAAGCTGATCGACGGGATCCTCGGGCGCGGGAAGGACGGCGGCCGCCGCATCTCCGAGATCAAGGACGAGCTCGGCACGATGATGAACGAGAAGGTCGCGGTGTTCCGCGACGAGGCGGGGCTCACCGAGGCGATGGAGATCGTCCAGCGCCTCAAGGAGGAGAGCCGCTCCGCCTACGTCGACGACCGCGGCACGGTCTTCAACCAGGACGTGCTGGGGGCGATCGAGCTCGGCTACATGCTCGACTGCGCCGAGGCGATCGTGCTCGGCGCGCTCGAGCGTAGGGAGTCGCGCGGCGCCCAGTTCCGGCTCGACTACCCGGAGCGCAACGACGACGAGTGGCTCAAGCACATCACCATCTCGATGAACGGCGGGGACGCGCCGAAGGTCGACTACGCTCCCGTAACCATGACCCAGTGGGAGCCCCAGGAGCGGACTTACTAGTGCCCGAGTACACCCTCAAGCTGCGCCGCTACCTGCCCGAGTCCGGCGAGGCGCCGTACTGGGAGGAGTTCAAGATCGACCTCGAGGGCACGCGCTCCGTGCTCGACGGGATCCTCCAGGCCAAGGATCGCGACGACGGCTCGATCGGCATCCGCTGCTCCTGCCGCGCGGCGATCTGCGGCTCCTGCGGCGTGCGCGTCAACGGTCGGCCGACGCTCGCCTGCCACACCCACCTCGACAAGGCCGCTGCGGCCTCGTCGGACGGCACGATCCAGGTCGAGCCGATGGGCAACATGCCGGTGATCAAGGACCTGATCGTCGACATGGACGCGGTCCACTGGAAGAAGATGCGGCGCGTCACGCCGTGGCTGATCCCCGACGGCGACCCGCCGGAGCGCGAGTACATCGTGCCCGCCGAGTCGATGATCGACATCACGCAGACGATGGCCTGCATCCAGTGCGGCGCCTGCGTGTCGGACTGCCTGTCGATGGAGGTCGACCCGCTGTTCGTCGGGCCGGCCGCGCTCGCCAAGGCCTACCGCTTCGTCGGCGACCCGCGCGACGGCCAGCACGAGCAGCGCCTGAAGGACCTCTCCGAGGACCCGCACGGCATCTACGACTGCACCCACTGCTTCAACTGCATCGAGGCCTGCCCCAAGGGCGTCGCGCCGATGAGCCAGATCATGCGGCTGCGGCGGATCGCGACGGCCGACCACGGGATCAACGACCGCAACAACGGCTACCGCCACGAGCACGCGTTCGTCGACAACATCGAGCGGAACGGGATCCTCCACGAGGCCGACCTGCTGCCCGACTCCTACGGCGGCAAGTTCCACCCGCGCGCCGTACCCGAGCTCGTGCGCTCGCTGCCGTCGATCCTGAAGGCGCTCCGGACCGGCAAGGTGACGGTGAAGAAGGCCCTGCTGCACCAGCACAAGGCGCCCAAGGAGGTCCGCCGGATCTTCGACCACGTCCACGACAAGGACGAGCGCTACGAGCTCAACCTCTACGTCGTGGGCGAAGAGGAAGAGGCAGAGACCGAAGGGAGTCCGAGCACGTGAAGGTCGCATACTGGCCCGGTTGCGTGAGCCGCGGGTTCACGCCGGAGCTGCACGGCTCGATGGCGCAGGTCGCCCCGTTGCTCGACATCGAGCTCGTCGCGCTCGACCGCGCGTCGTGCTGCGGCGCGGGCGTGATCGCGGAGCACAACCAGGAGCTCGCCGACACGCTCAACGCGCGCACGTTCGCGCTGGCGCAGAAGGAGATCGCCGACGGCGCCGAGCTGATGATGAACATCTGCTCGACCTGCCAGGGCGCGCAGACCGAGTGCCAGGAGCGGCTCGACGGCAACTCCGAGTACCGCGAGCACATCAACGAGACGCTCGCACCCGAGGGGCTGGCCTACGAGAAGGGCATCTCGAACAAGAACTTCCTCTGGCTGATGGTCGAGGAGATCGGCCTCGACGCGATCAAGGCGAAGGTCAAGCGCCCGCTGACCGACCTGCGCGTCGGCCCGTTCTACGGCTGCTACATCGTCCGCCCCACCGAGCGGTTGTCGATCGACCAGGACCACCCGCGCGACCGCTACCTGCAGATGCTGATCGAGGCGCTCGGCGGCACCGTCGTCGACTACGCCGGCCAGTACAAGTGCTGCGGCTTCCCGATCATCACCATGAACCGCGAGGCCTCGCTGAAGCAGGCGGGTCGCCACCTCGGGGACGCGATCGACGCCGACGCGGACTGCCTCGTCACCCCGTGCCCGCTGTGCCATCTCAACCTGGATCTGCAGCAGCCGGGCGCCGAGAAGGTCGTGGGCCGCGACCTGGGGATGCCGGTGCTCCACCTGCCGCAGCTCGTCGGCCTCGCGCTCGGCCTCGAGCCCAAGGAGCTCGGGATGACCAAGCACGTGGTCAAGCCCACGTCGGTGATCGACTGGTCGACCTCCGTGGTCGCCGGGGTCGGCGACGGCGGCTGGTAGACGTAACGTCGCCGAAGTCGAGTTCTGCGAAGCGAACTCGGCTGGCAGGCGAAACCTAAATCACGGGACTTCCGACAAGCCCGCGGGTGTAGAGCAGCTCCGCGAGCTGGACGGCGTTCGTCGCCGCGCCCTTGCGCAGGTTGTCGGAGACGACCCACATCTGCAGGCCGCGCTCGTGTGACGGGTCGCGCCGCAGGCGGCCGACGAAGACGTCGTCGTGGCCGGCCGAGCCGGCGGCCGTCGGGTACGGGTCGACGAGCGTGAGGCCGGGCATCTGCTCGAGCAGCGCTCGTGCCTCCTCGACCTCGAGCGGCTCGCGGGTCTGGAGGTTGACCGACTCCGAGTGCGAGTAGGTGACCGGGACGCGCGCGCAGGTGACGGAGATCGCGATCGACTCGTCGCCGAGGATCTTGCGCGTCTCGAACATCATCTTGCGCTCCTCGTCCGTGTGGTCGTCGCCGTCGGCGAAGTTGCCGGCGCCGCCGTGGACGTTGAAGGCGATCGTCTCGCGGTAGACCTGCGGGTCGGGCGGCTCCATGCCGTGCAGGAGCGCGTGCGTCTGGCTCTCCAGCTCCTCGACGGCGGCGACCCCGGTGCCGGAGACCGACTGGTAGGTCGAGACGATCAGGCGCTCGATCCCGGCCGCGTCGTGGATCGGCTTCAGCGCGACCATCAGCTGCATGGTCGAGCAGTTGGGGTTGGCGATGATGCCCTTGTGGTTGTCGAGCGCCTCGGGGTTGACCTCGGCGACGACGAGCGGGATCTCCGGGTCGCGGCGGAAGGCGGAGGAGTTGTCGACGACCACGCAGCCGGCGGCGGCGAAGCGCGGCGCCCACTCGCGCGAGGTGGTCGCACCGGCGGAGAAGACCGCGATGTCGAAGCCCTGGATCGACTCCTCGGTGAGGGCCTGGACGATCAGCCCGCCCTCGAGCTCGCGGCCGGCGGAGCGCTCGGAGGCGAACGGCACGAGCTCGCCGATCGGCAGCGCGCTCTCGCGCAGCTTCTCGAGCATCACGGTGCCCACGGCGCCGGTGGCGCCCACGACGGCGACGCGCAGGCTCATGGCTTGAAGGGGTGCTCGGGGCGGACGTCGTCGGCGCCGAGCTCGAACGCCTGGTGCAGGGCGCGCACGGCCTGCGGGACGCGATCGGCGGAGACGACGCAGGAGATCTTGATGGGCGAGGTAGAGATCATCTCGATGTTGATTTCCTCGTTGCCGAGGGTGGCGAACACCTTCGCGGCGACGCCGGGATGCGACTTCATTCCCGCGCCCACGACGGACACCTTCCCCATCGTCGGATCCTCGGCGACCCTGAAGATGCCGACGTCGGAGACGACCGGGTCGAGCGCCTTGCGGGCGATCGGGAGGTCGGCGCGCGGGACGGTGAAGCTCATGTCGGCGGACGCGCCCTCGGACTCCGGCTCGTTCTGGATGATCATGTCGACGTTGACGTTCGCGTCGGCGAGCGCGGTGAAGATGCGGCCCGCGACGCCCGGGCTGTCCGGGACGCCGAGGAGCGTCATGCGCGCCTCGTCGGTGGAGTGGGTGACGGCGGTGATCAGTGGTCGTTCCATGGTCTCTTCCTCGCCGACGACAAAGGTACCGGGGTCCTCGCTGAAGCTCGATCGGCAATGGATACGGACGCCGTGGCTCCTGGCGTATTCCACGCTGCGCAGCTGCAGCACGCGGGCGCCGGAGGCGGCCATCTCGAGCATCTCCTCGAAGCTGACGACCGGGAGCTTGCGGGCGTCGGCGACGATCCGCGGGTCGGCGCTGAACACGCCGGCGACGTCGGTGTAGATCTCGCACACCTCGGCGTCCATCGCGGCGGCGAGGGCGACCGCGGTGGTGTCCGACCCGCCGCGGCCGAGGGTGGTGACGTCCTTGGCGGTGCTGACGCCCTGGAAGCCGGCGACGAGCACGATCTGCTCGTTGTCGAGCGCCTCGCGGATGCGGTCGGCGCGGACGTCGAGGATGCGCGCCTTCGTGTGGCTCGTGTCGGTGACGATGCCGGCCTGCGAGCCGGTCAGCGAGATCGCCTTGTGGCCGAGGTCGTTGATCGCCATCGCGCACAGCGCGCAGCTCATGCGCTCGCCGGTGGAGAGCAGCATGTCCATCTCGCGCGGGTCGGGGGTCGGGCTGACCTCCTCGGCCATGGCGACGAGCTCGTCGGTCATCGAGCCCCGGGCCGACAGCACCGCCACCACGTGGTGACCCTGCTCGCGCGCGCGGACGATGCGGCGGGCAGCGCGCTTGAGGCGCTCCGCGTCGGCGACCGAGGTGCCGCCGAACTTCATGACGACCGTGCTGTTCACACCGCCCTCCGGCCTGCAAGAGCCCGCCCGAGCGTCACCTCGTCGGCGTACTCGAGGTCGCCGCCGACGGGGAGGCCGGAGGCGAGGCGGGTGACCGCGACGTCGGGCGCGCGCTGGCGGAGCCCGTCGGCGATGTGGAGCGCGGTCGCCTCGCCGGTGGTGGTCGGGTTGGTGGCGAGCACGACCTCGCGGATCTCTCCGGCCTCGACGCGCGAGTAGAGCTGGGCGATCTTGAGGTCGTCGGGCTCGACGCCGTCGATCGGCGAGAGCGCGCCGCCGAGCACGTGGTAGCGGCCGCGGTACTCGTGCGTGCGCTCGACCGGGATGACGTCGCCGGGCTCCTCCACCACGCAGATCAGCGTGGGGTCGCGGCGCTCGTCCTGGCAGATCGCGCAGAGCGGGCCCTCGGCGAGGTTGAAGCAGACCTCGCAGAGGGTGATCTTCTCTTTGACGTCGCGGATCGCCTCGGCGAGCGCGTTCGCGTCCTCCGTCGAGGTGCGGAGGATGTGGAACGCGAGCCGCTGCGCGGTGCGGTTGCCGATGCCGGGCAGCTTGCCCAGCTCGGTGACGAGCCGCTGGAGAGGGGGAGCGAGCAACGTGGGTTAGAGGCCAGGCAAGCCCAGGCCGCCGAGGCCGCCCGGGCCACCGAGGCCGCCAGTCGCGGCGCCCATCTTGTCGGCGGCGAGCTCCTGCGCCGAGCGCAGCGCCTCGTTGACCGCGGCCAGGACCGTGTCCTGCAGCATCTCGACGTCCTCGGGGTCGACGGCGCCGGGGTCGATCGTCACCGACTCGATGTGCAGCTCGCCGGTGGCGACGACCTTGACCATCCCGCCGCCGGCGGACGCCTCGACGCGCTCGTCCTTCAGCGACTCCTGCGCGGCCATCATCTCCTGCTGCATCTTCTGGACCTGCTGCATCATCTTCTGCATGTTGGGCTGGGGCGGCATCAGGACGTCTCCTCCGGGTCTTCCAGGATCTCTGCCTCGAACTCTTCCACGAAGCGCTCGACCAGCTCGTCGTGCGAGAGCGTCGGCGTGGTCTCCTCGGGCGTGTCGGGGGCCAGCTCGTGGGCGAGCTTCAGACCGGCGCCGGTGACCGCCCGGATCGCGCGGACGATCAGCTCGCGGTTGGCGGCGTCCTCGGCCTTGCGCTTGGACAGCCCGGCCGTCTCGGCCCACGCGAGCGTCAGCTCCCCGTCGCCGAGCGCCGAGGGGCGAGCGACCTTCAGGTGCTCCGCCAGCAGCGGCCGCTCGGCCTGGATCGACTCGATCACGGCCGGCCACAGCTCGGCGAAGGCGTTGAGGTCGAGCCCGACCGCAGCCACCACCGGCTCCTGCCCCGGAGGATCGACGACCGCGACCGCGGTGACCGAAGGCTCCTCGGCGGGGGCAGAGGGCGCGGGCGAAGGGGCGGGCGCGGCGGCCGCGGGCGGTGAGGGCGGAGCGGGGGCGGAGGGAGCGGCCTCGGGCGGCGCGGCGGGCGCGGCCTCCTTCGGCGTGCCGTTCGTCGGCGCGGCGCGGCCGGCGGCGGTGGCGGGCACCTCCGCGCTCCTCCCGCCCGGCGGTGCGGGCGTCGGCGCCGGACGGCCGGCCTCCAGCCGCTCGAGGCGGGACTGGAGGGCCTTCGCGGAGTTGTCGACCTTCGGGACCGCCGCCTTCACCAGCGCGAGCTCGAGCTGGGTGCGGGCGTCGGAGCCGTCCTTCATCGCGCGCAGGCCGACCGCGATCAGGTCGAGCACGCGGACGACGTCGGTCGGGCTCACGCGGGCGGCCTGCTCGCGCAGGCGCTCGTCCTGCTCGGCGGTCACCGAGATCTCGGGCGGAACCTCGCCGCCGAGCGTCTGCACGATCATCAGCGACCGGGCGTGGGCCTCGAGGTCGCCGAAGAAGCGGCCGATGTCGCGCCCCGAGTCGGCCAGGCGCGCCGCCGCCAGCAGGGCGGAGCGGGCATCGCCGGCCGCCACGGCGTCGATCGCGCCGAACAGCAGGTCGGCGTCGGCCGCGCCGAGCACCGCGAGCACGTCGCCGAGCACGATCGAGGCGCCGGAGTACGCGAGCAGCTGCTCCAAGGTCCCCAGCGCGTCGCGGAACGAGCCGGTCGCCGAGCGAGCGATCAGCGCGCACGCCTCGTCGGGGATCGCGATCGACTCGGCGTCCGCGGTGCGGCGCAGGACCTTCGTGATCTGGGCCACCGTGGGGCGGCTGAAGTCGAAGCGGTGGCAGCGGTCGACGACCGTCGGCAGCACCTTGTTGGCCTCGGTCGTCGCGAGCACGAAGATCGTGTGCGGCGGCGGCTCCTCCAGCGTCTTGAGGAACGCGTTCCACGCCTGCGGCGAGAGCATGTGCGCCTCGTCGAGGATGTAGATCTTGTGGCGCCCGGAGACCGGCGCGTAGGCGACCTTCTCGCGCAGCTCGCGGATGTCGTCGACCGAGTTGTTCGACGCCGCGTCCATCTCCATCACGTCGAGCGACGTCGCGTTGGCGATCGACATGCACGACTCACAGACGCCGCAGGGCGAGACCGTCGGCCCCTGATCGCAGTTCAGCGACGCGGCGAGGATCTTCGCCATCGACGTCTTGCCCGTCCCGCGCGAGCCGACGAACAGGTACGCGTGGTGGACCTTGTCCTGCTCGATCGCGTTGGAGAGCGTGCGGACCACGTGCTCCTGCCCCACGACGTCCGCGAACGAGCGCGGGCGGTGGCGTCGGTAGAGGCTGGCGGAGGCCGGAGGCACGGGCAATCGAGTCTAGGGGTGAGAACGGACCGTGCACCCTCCGTCGAGGCCGGTTCCTCGGGCGCGTTCGCCGCTGGTGGCTCCGGTCGGGCTATCCCGCTGCGCCTGCCGGTGACCGCTTAAGGCTGCTTCCTTCCGGACCTGACCTGGTTCACGGGCCGACATCGCGCGGGACCCGGCCATCGACGCCCCATACGGCGCGCTGACCCCGAGGGCCGGAGCCCCTCAGAGAGGGAATTCAGCCCCGCTAGAGCGGATTGCGGGTTCAGGGCTCCGCTACATCCCCGCCTAGCACGGTCCGCCACTCAGTCTAGATGGTTGATTCCGTGGCCGCCGTGCCCGGATGTGCGTGCCCCGTGGATGCAGGGCGGTGCACGCCGAAGGGGCACAGTGGCAGCGCCACGGGCCGCTTCTGGCGGGTGCCGATCCTGCGCCGCGGGGCGCGTGCAGGCGGGTGCGGGGGTCGCGGAATCAACCATCCAGCTCTGTCCTCAGCTTGCGCAGCGCGCGGTAGACGCGGCCCTCGACGGTGGTCAGCGGCTCCCCCAGCGCCTCGGCCATCTCCGGCACCGTCAGCTCGGCGCCGAACCGCAGCGCGATCGCCTCGCGCTCCTCCGGCGACAGCACATGGAGAGCCCGCTGGACCGCATCGCGGGCCTCGAACGACGGCGGGTCGACGGAGGTCGCGGCCGGCCCCGCCCGCTCCAGCGCCCGCTCGGCCGCCGCCGACCGCCGCGCGTGGTCGCGCAGGAGGTTCAGCGCGATCGTGTAGAGCCACGCCTTGGCCGGCCCGCGGCGGCGGTCATAGCGCTTGCGCGACCGCAGCGCACGCTCGAACGTGTCGGCCAGCAGGTCCTCCGCCAGCGCCCGGTCGCCCGTGCGGTAGACGAGGAAACCGAACAGCCCCTGCGCCTCGGCCGCGTAGAGCCGCTCGAAGTCGTCGTCGCGCATCCGCGCACATCTTCGACGAGGCGTCAGTCGAACGGGATCGGGGCGCGCCCCGCCGCCCGCGCCCGCTTCGCCCGGCCGCGGACGCGCAGCGCGTCCTGCAGGTCCCGCGCCTTGTGTTCGAGTGGGTTGAGGCGGTGCGCGTCCGCGGCCGCCGCCGTCGGGTTCTCGCCGGCCAGCGCCTGGGTGACCGCCAGCCCGTAGGCGTACTCCCAGCCCTGCGGATCGCGCGCCCGCGCCGACCGCATGGCGCGCATGGCGAGATCGTTCCGGCGGGCGCGCGCGTCGCAGTAGCCGAGGATCTCGAACGGCTCGGCGCGCGCCGGCAGCGCGTCGATGCTGTCGAGCGCGGCGTCGATCGCCGTCGGGCAGTCGCCCCGCTGGAAGGCGCGGAAGCTGCGGTCGAGCGCGTCCTGGCTCTGCAGCAGGAGCGCGGGCGTCACCGCCAGCCCGAGGCATGCCAGGCCGGCGACGACCCGCGTCAGCCGCGGGGGCGACGCCGTGGACGCGGCACGCCGGCTCGCCAGCACCACCCCGCTCGCGCCGAAGAACCACACGAACAGCGCCGGCATCTCCCAGTCCCAGTCGATCCCCGCGTGCAGCAGCAGCGCCCCGCCGGCCGCGACGAAGGCCGCGTAGGCGTGCCGCTCCGGACCGCGGAGGCGGACGAGCGCGAAGGCGAGCGGCGTCGCCAGCGCGAGGCCGAGGAACAGCATCCCCGGCCAGCCCAGCTCGGACAGGACCTCGAAGTAGAGCGAGTGGGCGTCGACGACCTTGAACTGGCTCTTCCGCGCCCGCTCCCAGGTCCGCTGGAAGGTCCCCGCGCCCGAGCCGTGCAGCGGGTCGGCCTTGAACTCGTCGAGCGCGACGCGCCAGTGCTCGTAGCGGGAGTTGTCGTCCCAGGTCGTGAGGTGCGTGCGCAGGTCCCCGCCGGCCGGCTGGGTCTTGGCGGTCAGCGCCTGGCGCTGGCGCTCGACCTTCGCGGGCACGCCGCCGGCCACCGCGCCGGCCGCCAGCAGCGCGACGAGCGAGGCCGCGACGAGCTTGGCGCCCAGGCGCCCGCGGCGCGAGAGCCGGATGCGCGCCATCCGGTGGTCCGCGACCAGCAGCAGCGCCCGCAGCAGCCCGGCCGCGAGCGCGCAGACGACGACGACCGTCAGCAGGTCGCCGCGCTGCGCGGCGGCCACGGGCTGCTCGAAGCGCGCGCCGGCGAGCAGATCGGCGTCGAAGGCGCGCTGGAGCGCGAACGCCGTCGTCGGGACGACCGCGATGAACGCCGGCACGAACCCGCGCGAGTAACCGAGGACGAGGTAGACCGCGACGCCGAACACCGCCGCGATGCTGCCGCCGCGCGAGAACGTGAAGTAGAGGCAGACGGCGACGGCCGGGAAGGCCGCGGCGGCGAGCACGCGCGCGACCGCCGGCTGGCGGATCGACGACGTGACGTGAAGCGCGAGTACCAGGCCGATGGCGGCGAGCGCGCCGAGGCTGTTCCAGTAGGTGAGCGGGAACTCGAGCCGCGTGTGGCTGGGCGGGCGGTCGGTCGGGAACGTCCCGGGGGCGAGCCGGGTCGCCAGCGCGACGAGGCAGACGCCGCAGGCCGCCGCGGCGGTCCAGCGCAGCACGACGGCGAGGTCCCCGGCACGCGCGGCGAACAGCCCGGAGACGACGAACACCGCCACGTAGAGCAGCGTGCGGTCGAACTCGAGCAGCGCGCGGCCGGGCGCGCCGGACCAGTGCGCCGACACGAGCGTCCAGACCGCGAACAGCGCGAGCGCGCCGGCGGCGACCGACATCCCGGCGCTCCACCCCTGCCACGGGCTCCGCGCGACCGTGATCCGCAGCAGCAGCGCGACGAGCGCGGCGATCGCCGCGACCGCGGTGGTGCCCGCGAAGAAGCCGCCCGCGCTGAAGCACAGCGCCGCGGTGGCGGCGGCCGGCGCCGCGAGCCGCGCCTGCCGTGCGACGGCGCTCCAGGTCCTGGGGGATCCGATTCTCGACATCTGTAATCAGGAATCGGCCGGTTCGTTCGTATCAGTGAGTGGAATGAGCCAAAACGACGACCTCCAGCCGGATCTGCAGTCGGTCATCGACATGCTCCACGCGCATCGCCCTGAGGCGACCGCGCTCGAGCTCGATGCCGTCAAGCAGCAGGTCCGAGCGCGCGTAGCCAACCCCGCACGGAGGCGGACAAGGGGGAACCCACTGATGAAGTCACGCCTGGTCATCTTGACCATGCTCGTGCTCGGCATGCTGCTGAGCACCACCGGCGCGGGCCTGGCGGTCTCCGGCCTGAGTGGCAAGAACGCGTCGATCGCCCAGTACACGACGGCGACCCCGACCGGGGGCGGCGGCGTCCTCGGCGATCAGGACACGGGCTCCGGCACCGCGCCCGAGGAGAACGGCGGCGGCGGCACCGCGCCGAACGAGTCCTCGAACACCCAGCCTGCGCGCCAGGTCGAGGCGGGCGCCAACAACAGCCAGCTCCCGTTCACCGGCTTCGCGGCCATCCCGGTCCTCCTCGGCGGCATCGCGCTGCTGAGCGCCGGCCTGGTCCTGCGCCGCCGCACCGGCGACGAGCGCTAAGCACCACCGCAGCGGATTCACGAGAGGCGGGCTCCGGCCCGCCTCTCGTCTTTCTGAAGGCGTTTGTCTTGTCAACAGGCGTTGGTTTGGCGTCTCCTGTGGGTGGTGTGGGTGACGGCTGCTGAGGTCTTTCTCGGCGCTCGGGTTGGCGCATGTGGTCGGGTTGCAGCTGTCCCGGCGTCTCAATTCGTTAACCGCTAACCGAACGGGATCTTCGAGCGCGCCGCCTCCGCTCGCCAGCGCGCCGGGCTGTCGGTGCGCAGCCGCCGGGCCAGCGAGATCGTGTACGGCTCGAGCGGGTTGAGCCGCCGTGCCTGGGCCGCGGCCGGCCGCGGGTCCTGCCCCGCCAGCGCCCTCGTCACCGCCAGACCGTAGGCGTAGTGCCAGTCGTTCGGGTCGCGCCGCTGCGCGTTGCGCATCGCCGCCACCGCCAGCTTCTGCTGGCCGGCGCGGGCGTCGCACCAGCCCAGGATCTCGAACGCCCCCGCCTGCGCGTTGAGCGCGTCGATGCTGTCCAGGGCGGCGTTGGTGGCCTCCCGGCAGTTGCCCACGCGCAGCGCGTCGGTCGCGCGGTTCAAGCGCGACTGCGAGAGCGTCACCGTCAGCGGCGTGACCGCGATCAGCAGGATCGCCAGCCCGGCCACGATGCGCGTCAGCCGCCGCGGCCCGCGCGCGGTCTCGGTGGCCTCCGCCGGCGAAGCGATGATCGCGCCGGCGGCGCCGAAGAACCACACGAAGAGCGCCGGCATCTCCCAGTCCCAGTCCACCATCGCGTGCAGCAGCAGCGCCGTGCCGGCCGCGAGGAAGGCCGCGTGGCTGTGGCGCCCGGGCCCCCACAGCCGCCCGACGGCCACGACGATCGGGACCGCGAAGACGATCAGGAGCAGGCCGATCCCGACCCAGCCGAGCTCGGCGCGCGTCTCGTAGTAGAGGGAGTGGCCGTCGACCACGCGCGCCGGCGGCGCCGGGCGGTCGCGCTCCCACGCCAGCCGGTACGTGCCGGCCCCGCCGCCGCGCAGCTCGTCCTGCTTCGCCTCCTCGAGCGCGACGTGCCAGATCGCGAGCCGGCCGTTGTTGCCCACCGCCGTGAGCCGGGTGCGGAGGTCGGAGGTGCCCGGCGGGGTGTTGCCGCGCTCGAAGGCCCGGTGCTGCTCGGCGATCTTGTCCGGGAGGTCGAACACCGCCGTCGCCACCGACAGCGCGAGCAGCGCCGCGATCCCCACGCCGCTGAACACGATCGTCCGCGTGCGGGCGCCGATCCGCATGCGCAGCATCCGGCGGTCGATCCGCAGCGCCAGCCAGCGCAGCACGCCGGCGGCGACCATGCACGCGATCACCACGACGAGCAGCGAGCGCCCCTGGGCCCGCGCGTCGGCGCCGGCGTAGTTGTATTCGGCGAGCAGATCCTTGCTGTAGGCCTCGTGGAGCGCGACCGCCAGCGGGATCCCCGCGGCCGGCAGCGCCGCCACCAGACCCCGCGGATGCGCCAGGATCATGTAGGCGACCGTGCCGACGATCGCCACCGCGATCCCGCCCCGCGAGAACGTGAAGTAGAGCGTCACCGCGACGACGGGGAGCGCCATCGCCGACGCCACGCGCACCCATGCCGGCTCGCGCTCGGAGGCCGTGAAGTGCGTCGCGAGGATCACGCCGAGCGCGCAGAACATCCCCATCGCGTTCCAGTACGTCAAAGGAAATTGCAGGCGCTCGTTGTTGACGCCGGCTGTGGTCGGGAACGTGGTCGGAAGCAGGCGCGTCAGCAGTGCGACGGCGCTGGCCGCGGCGATCGCCAGCGCCACCCAGCGCAGCAGCGCGGCGAGCCGCCCCGGGGCGCGCGCGTGCAGCCCGATGAAGACCAGCATGAGCAGGTACAACAGGGCGCGATCGGACTCGACGAGCGCCCGCGCCGGGGAGTCCGACCACTCGCCCGAGAGCATCGCCCATACCACGAAAAGCGCCAGCGAACCGGCCATGACAGCCAGCGGCGCGCTCCATCCTGCGAAGGGTCGCTCCGTTATCGTGACGTGCGCGACGAGGAGCAGACACAGACACGCCACGGAAAGCCCTGTCGTGACTGCGAAGTAGCCTCCGGCCAGGAAGGCCAGCGCCGCAGTGGCGGCTCCCGGCACCACGACGTGCCAGCTTCTGCCGACGATCTCGACGAATTTACGACCCAACTTTCACCCAGCCCCGTGGTTACATACGACGCACCGCGAACGAACGCGGCTCATGGGCGATCGGTTCCATGCCGATGAATCCCACGGAAGGGCGAGCGCATGAGCGCAATCATCGCGATGGATTGATCCAGAAGATTTCAGGGCAGACGTGGATCGGGGTACGGATGCCGTCGAGTAGCAAGACATGCCGGGGGTTGGTGGGCTGATGGCAGTACATGCAGAGCCGCTTGAGCTGCAACTGCTTGCCAGCGGCTCCGATGCGTCGCGCCGGCGATTCCAGCACCTCCGCCGCCTCCTCTTCATCGCCGACGCGATCACCGGGATCATCAGCGGCGCGCTCGTCGGCGCGGTCGCCCGTGCCGGCGCGAGCGAGACGCTGCTGCTGGTCGCCGTGCTCGCCGTCGCCTGGCCGGTCGCCGCCTTCCTGTGCGGGCTCTACGCCCGCGAGGACCTGCGGGCGTGGTCGAGCGGCGTCAGCGAGGCGCCCAAGCTCGTGCTGACCTGCCTCGCGGTCTCATGGCCGCTGTTCGGGCTGCTCGTGGCCATGAGCGTCGAACGCCCGGCCGCCGGCGCGTTCTTCGGCGCGCTCGCATGCGCCGCGGTGGCCGGCATCACGCGCTCCGGCGCCCGCATGGTCGCCCACCGCACCCCGAAGCTGCGCCAGCGCACGCTGATCGTCGGCTCCGGCGTGGTCGCCAGCCGGCTGGCGGAGCGCATCCAGGACCATCCCGAGCTCGGGCTCGTGCTCACGGGCTACATCGACGACCATCACGACGGAGTTCCCGCCGCGGCCGATCTCCCCTACCTGGGCGGCCTGCCGGTGCTGAGCGACCTCGTCGCGCTCGACCAGGTCGACCGCGTGATGATCGCTTTCACGCGCTCCCATCACGAGGAGCTGCTGCACGCGCTGCGCGTGTGCCGCGACGCCGGCGTGGCGGTCGACGTCGTCCCGCGCCTGTTCGAGTTCCTCGAGGGCGCCCGGACGGTGGACGAGATCGGCGGTATGCCACTGCTCTCGATCGACGCCCCGACCTTCTCCGGCGCTTCGCGCGCCAGCAAGCGCACGCTCGACATCGTCGGCGCGAGCGTGCTGCTGATCGCCCTCGCCCCGCTGCTCCTCCTGATCTCGATCGCGATCAAGCTCGACTCGCGCGGGCCGGTGCTCTTCACCCAGCGGCGCTCGGGGCGCCGCGGCGAGATCTTCAAGCTCTTCAAGTTCCGCTCGATGCACGTGGGCTCGACCGTCGAGGTCCGTGCCGACGGCGCGATCGTCAAGTCGCGCGAGGACGACCGGATCACCCGCGTCGGCCGCGTCATCCGCCGCTTCTCGCTCGACGAGGCGCCGCAGCTGCTGAACGTGCTGATCGGCGACATGAGCCTCGTCGGGCCGCGTCCGCTGGTGCTCGCCGAGGCCGCGGCGCTGACCGAGGCGTGGCAGTCGCGGCGCGCCGACCTGCGGCCTGGGCTCACCGGCCCGTGGCAGGTCTCCGGCCGCTCCAACATCCCCTTCCACGACATGATCCGGTTCGACTACCAGTACGTCGCCGGATGGTCGCTCGCCCGCGACGTCGAGATCCTGCTCTCGACGCTGCCTGCCGTCTTGTCGGGCCGCGGCGCATACTGACCGTCTGATCGATCTCCACTTCCACGCGCTGCCCGGGCTCGACGACGGGCCCGCCGGGGAGGACGCCGCGCTGGCGCTCGCCCGCGGCGCCGTCCGGTCCGGCACCCGCACCGTCGTCGCGACGCCGCACCGCAGCCGCCGCTGGCCGACCGAGCCCGAGGACGTCGAGGCGGGTGTCGCGCGCATGCTCACGCTGTACGAGCGCGCGGGCCTCGAGCTCGAGCTGCTGGCCGGCGCCGAGGTGACGGTCGACGAGGCCGCCCGCCTCGACGAGCCGACGCTGCGCGCGTTCCGGCTCGGCGACGGCCCGTACCTGCTGATCGAGAGCCCGTACGAGTTCGCGGGCATGGAGCTCGAGCGCACGGTGTCGGCGCTGATGGAGCGCGGCTACGGCGTCCTGCTCGCCCACCCCGAGCGCTGCCCGGCGTTCATGGACCGCCCGCAGCGTCTGCGCGAGCTCGTCGAGCGCGGCGCGCTGTGCTCGGTCACCGCCGGCTCGCTGGCCGGGCACTTCGGCCAGGCGTCTCGCTGGTTCGCGCTCGAGCTGATGCGCGACGGGCTGGCGCATTCGGTCGACTCGGACGCTCACGACGCGGAGCGGCGGCCGCCCGGCCTGCGCGAGGGCCTGCAGTCGGCCGCGCGCCAGCTGCCGGCGATGGCACGACTCGAGTCGTGGCTGGCGCAGGACGTGCCCGCCGCGATCCTCGCCGGCGAGCCGATTCCAGAGCGGCCCTAGAACTTGACGGCGCGTGCGGCGGTCGCGAGCGCCGGTCCGCGCGGGGTGGCGCGGTACTCAGCGCGCAGCCGCCATCGCCCGCCGCTCATGCGCAGCCGCTTGGCGAACTTCCCGCCGCTTCTGAGCCTGAGCACGGCGCGCGTGCTGCGCCTTGCTGACCTTGCGGTGACGAGCACACGACCGGACCGGGCGCCGCGCACGGTGCCGGACACGCGCACGAACCCGTGCCCGGCGCGCCGAGCGCGAACCCGCAGCGTGACCCTTGCGGGCTGCGGCACGCTTGCGGGCCGTGTGCCGGCCGCGGTCGGCACTGGCTCGCGTACGACGCCGGGCGCGGGCGGTGCGGCGGCAGGAGGGCTTCCTGCCGCGGGCGTAGGGTCCAGGCCATCACGGAGCAATACGGCTCCCGCGGCTGGTCCGAGGGTCACGGAGGCGAGTTTGGCCCCGCTCAGGTCGCGGAGGCTGGTACTGAAGTTGACGGTGCGGCGAGGCTCGCCCGGCTCGTTGACGAGCACGCTGCCGCGCTCGAAGTCGCGGCGCCACACGCCGTCCTGGAGGTAGCGCTTGCCGAGCGCGTCGCCGAGCTGGACGTCGTAGCCCTTCCAGTAGCCGTCGGGGCGGGTCGCCGCGCCGTTGCCGAGCAGGTCCTTGCCGTTGCTGACGAGCAGGTAGGTGGCGAGCCCGTACATGCGCTCGGCGGACGTGTCGACGTTGGTGTCGAGCAGCACCTCGTGGCCGTCGGCGTGCGTGCGGTCGATCAGGTCGGCGAACGCCCGGAACGACCAGCGGCCGGTGCCGTTGGTGAGCCCGGAGTCGTTGAACCCGCGCTCGAGGCCGACCACGTCGGCGGCGCGTAGCTGGCGCCGGATGTCGGGCGTGTCGCCCGAGTACCAGATCGCGTTGTGGACGATCTCCTTGCCCGGGAAGGCCGCGCGGATCTGCTCCATGAAGTCGGCCATGTAGCGCTGCCAGGCCGCGTCGGTCATCGCCTGGCCGGTGCGCGGATCGATCGCCCTGGTGCTGCGGCCGGAGCCGTCGCCGACGCGCCACTGCATGTTCACGTCGTCGACGTAGATGCCCTTGTAGCCCTGGGCGAGCGTGGAGCGGGCGTCGGCGATCCAGGCGGCGCGGAAGGCCGGGTTGCCGATGTCGGCCGCGTACTGCGGGCAGGTGCCGCCGCCGCAGCCCCACGGGATGAAGAGCCGGTTGCCGGAGGCGTCCTTGAGGATCCAGTCCGGGTGCGCGCTCACGCGGCTGTCGCTCTTGTAGATCGCGTAGGCGTCGCGGTAGGCCCACGCGTTCGGGTACCAGTCCAGGCGCGAGTCGAAGTACGGCGCCCACGTCTTCATGCGGGCGTAGTGGTCGCGCATCCACTGCTTCTGATCGGCGCCCGGGTTGCGCGTGAAGACGTCGAACTCCGACTCTGCGCTCTGCATCAGGTGCACCCGGCCCGTGTCACCCGCGGCGGCACGCGCGGCCGGCGCGGCGGCCAGAGCGAGTGCGCTGAGGAGCGCGGTTACGACGAGCGAGCGCACACGGCGCCCGGCGGACGGGAATGACAAGCGAACAACTCCTTCGGCGGCTGGGCTGTCTCGCATGGGCGAGACCCCTGGCTTTGCGCCCCCGCCTCACGGCGGGTTTGCCTTTATCGGGGCTACGAGTTCATTGTCGGCTTCCTACGCGTGGACTTGAGCGACGAGACGGCTGTAGAGCGCGGCGGTGGCGTCGAGCATCGGCTCCAGCCCGAAATGCCGCGCATGGCGCTGCCGCGAGGCTGCGGCCATCGCGCGGCGGCGCTCAGCGTCCTGCAGGATTCCGGTGACCGCGAGCGCCAGCGCGCCGGGATTGCGGGGGGGCACGAGCATCCCGGTCTCCGGGACCACCGCCTCGCGGGTGCCGCCGACGTCGGTGGCGACCTGCGGCACCCCGCACGCCTGCGCCTCGAGCACGCCGATCGGGAACGCCTCCCACGCCGAGGGCAGGACGTAGACGTCGAGCGCGCGCAGGTGCCGCGACGCCGGCCCGGTAAAGGAGAGGAAGGCGACGCGCTCGTCGAGGCCGAGCGCGGCGGCGCGCGCGCCCAGGTCCGCGCGCTCCGGCCCGTCGCCGACGATCGCGATCCGCGCCTCCGGCACCGCCGCGAGCACCGCGGGCGCCGCCTCGAGCAGGACCTCGACCGCCTTCTGCCGGCGCAGCACCGTCACGGCGCCGACCAGCGGGCCGTCGCCGGCGAGCGCGCGCAGGCGCGGGTCGGGCTCGCCGTCGTCGCACGGCGGGCAGCCGTTGTGGATCACCTCGAGCGGCGCGCGCAGCGAGCTCGCGCGGGCGACCTCGCGCTCGTCCTCACAGACGCAGACGATCGTGGCGGTGGCCGGCGCCAGCGCGCGCTCGACCGCGAGCGAGAAGCGCCGCCGCGCCTCCGAGACCTCGCCCACGAACGGGAAGCAGTGCGGCGTGTAGAGCGCCGGCCGGCCGAGCAGCCGCGCCGCCACCCGCCCCACCACGCCGGCCTTGGCGGCGTGCGCGTGCACGAGCTCCACGCGCTCGCGCCGCAGCACGCGCCCGACCGCGCGCACCGCCGCGGCGTCGCGGTGCGGATGCGCGTAGTCGCGCCGCAGGTCGACCTCGGCGATGCGGCAACCGGCGGCGCGCAGCGCATCGGCGGTGCGGAAGTCCGGCGGGCAGATCACCACCGGCTCGAAGCCGCGGGCGCGGAGCCCGAGCGCCAGCTGGGTCACATGCTCGGCGACGCCGCCGTGCGGCGGCTCGCAGACGAGGGCCACGCGGCGCACCGCGGCTATTCTAGGTGTGAGGTGCAGACCGAGGGCGCTCCCCCGTCTACCCTGTGACGCTGATGGAGGCCCGACTCAACGAACCCTCGACCATGCCCGGCCGCTCCCCGGGCGGCCGCCGTCAGGGCAACGACGAGCCGGTCGAGGTTCGCCGCTATGTCGACGCAATCCGCCGCGGTCGCTGGCTGATCCTCACGCTCGCGGTCTCCGCCGCGCTCGTCGCCTTCCTGCTGTCCTCGCTCGCCCCCGATCGCTACACCTCGTCGGCGATCATCGTCAAGCGCATCACGTCGGCCACGACCGACACGGCCAGCAGCGACACGCTGTCGCGCGAGCTCGCGACGATCGGGCAGCTGCTCGTCACCACCGACGTGCTCTCCCGCGCCGCGCAGAAGGTCGGCGACGGCGAGACGGCGACCTCGCTGTCGCAGGCGGTCAAGGCGAACGTCAACCCCGAGGCGAACCTGATCAACGTCACCGCGACGGCGAAGGGCGAGCCGAAGAAGTCGGCCGCGATCGCCAACGCGGTCGCCGACACCTTCGTCAAGGAGCAGACCGACGTCACGCGGCAGCAGTACGAGGCAGCCCGCCAGGGCCTGCTGCAGCAGCTGCGCAGCATCAACCACAACGACCCCGCCGCCTCGCAGTCGGAGGCGGCGATCCGCCAGCGGCTGTCCGACCTCGGTGTCGCCCAGTCCGCCGCCGGCATCGATCTGCGGGTCGCCCAGCGGGCGGGCGTGCCGAAGTCGCGGACCTCGCCGAAGCCGCTGCGGAACGCCGTCATCGCGCTCTTCCTCGGCCTGTTCATCGGCGTCCTGATCGCGCTCGCCCGCGACCAGCTCGTGCCGCGCGTCAGCGGCGCGCGGGAGCTCAGCCGCCTGCTCGACCTGCCGATGCTGGCCGCCATCCCCTACGTCCGCCGCCGGCTCCTGCGCCGCAACGTGCTCACCGGGGCGGAGTACGAGAGCTACCAGACGCTCGGGGCCTCGGTGCGCTTCTCGCTGCCGGCCGAGGAGGGCCCGCACGTGCTGCTGGTCACCAGCGGGCTGCACGCCGAGGGCAAGAGCACCGTCACCGCACGGCTCGGGCGCGCGCTCGCGCAGGCCGGCCACCCGACGCTGCTGATCTCCGCCGACCTCCGCTGGCCGACGCTGCACAACATCATGGGCGTCCCGGAGGAGCCGGGCCTGACCGAGCTGCTGGTCGAGGCGAGCGAGCGCCCGCGCGGCAGGGCGCTGCAGCGCATGCTCAACGCCGCGATCGTCCCGCTCGAGCAGGGCCGCCGCGGCGATCTCGACGTCCTGCCCAGCGGCGTCAAGCCGACCGACCCTGCCCAGCTGCTCGCCGGCGAGGGGCTCGACGTGGTCATGGCCGCGGTCAAGGGGCTGGACTACCGCTACGTGCTGATCGACGCGCCGCCGCTGCTCGGCATCGCCGACACGCGCGCGCTGGCGCGGGACTGCACGTCGCTGCTCTTCGTCGCCCGCCTCGACCGCATCACGCTGGACACGGTGATCGACGCGCGCGACGTGCTCGACCGGCTCGACCTCCCCGCCATCGGCTGCGTGCCGATCGGCACGCGCTCGGAGGCGTCCCCGTACTACATGGGGTTGCGCACGCCGGCTCTCGAGGACGCCTGAGAGATCGCCGGCGCCGCGAGCGAGCCCGACCAGATCAGGCCCGCGAAGATGAACAGGTGGCGCCAGTGCAACGTGTCGATGAAGACGCTGTTGGCGAGCGTGCCGCACCAGATCGCGAGCAGCCCGAGCGAGCCGATCCCGGCCGTGTCCTTGCCCCATAAGACGTTGTTGATCGCCACCAGCAGGGTGCCGACGAACAGCACGAGCACGAGCACGAAGCCGATGAAGCCCTGCTCGGCGCCGGCGCGGATGTAGGTCGAGTGCGCGGAGACCGGCGACACGACCTCGAACTGGCCCGGCCCGATGCCGAGCGGCCGCGTCTCCGCCACCTCGATGCCGAGCCGCTGGGCGCCGAAGCGATCGGTGTCGTAGCTCTGCTTCTTCGCCCGCTCCTGGACGAAGGTGGACTGGCCGGTCAGGACGACCGTCGTGACGGTCGTGCCCGCCCCGGCGATCACGACGAGCAGGAGCACGAGCGCGCGTGTCGCGCCGCCGCGGCGGAGCGGCAGCAGCACGAGCAGCACCGCGAGGGCGACGGCGTAGTTGAGCCACGCCGCCCGCGAGTAGGAGAGGAACCAGCCGATGGTGACGATCGCGGTCAGGAGCGCGATCAGCGGCCGGCCCCAGCGTTTGAGCAAGCGTGGCTCGATCAGCTCCTGCAACAGCAGCAGCGAGATGGCGACGAGGAACGGCCCGTAGATGTTCGGGTCGTCGAACAGCCCCTCCGCGCGCTGCCCGTCGGCGATGGTGTTGAAGACCGGGACGTTCATGAACAGCGTCAGGCTGCCGCCGATCGCGGAGATCACCGCCACCACGATCATCGCGGTGAGGATCGTGCGGGCCCGCTCCTCGGTCGTCACGTAGGCGCAGACCCAGAGGCCGAACGCGCACAGGTAGACCGTGATGCTGAGGAAGAACGCCGCGCGGCCGACCTTGAGCGCCTCGGTCGTCGACAGCATCCCCATCGCGATGAAGGCGCCCATCGTCAGCACCACCCACGTGGGCACCGACTGCAGGGCGAGCCTGCCGGTCACGAACGCCACCGCGATCACGATCACCAGCACCAGGTCGACCGGCGCGGGATCGACGATCTGGAAGCCGAGCAGCAGGAACGCCAGCGAGACCGCCCACTTGTAGCGCCAGAGGGCGATGCCGAGCACGATCAACAGCCCGAAGCCGGCCGCCACCACCTGGAGCATCGTCAGCTTCGTCGCGTCGAGCGCGAGCGCGAACGCGCCGATCAGGACGGCGGTCGCGAGGATGCCACCGGCGATCCACGGAGCGACGCCCGTCGGCTTGGAGGGAACGACGGCGAGCGACGTCACGCGGTGAGGGTAGACAACCCGTGAGCACCGGAACCCAGCAGCGGATCGCCCGCAACGCCGTCGTCCGGTCCGCCGGCGAGATCGTCGCCAAGGTCGCGTCGCTCCTGTTCTTCGTGACGATGGCGCGGGAGCTGGGGCGCGAGGGCTTCGGCGCGTTCATGTTCGCGCTCGGGCTGACGACGGCGCTGCTGGTGGGGGCGGGCTTCGGCACCGACGAGCTGACCTCGCGCGAGGTGGCGCGCGACCACAGCCGCGCGGGGCGCTACCTGAGCGACGTCGCCGCGCTGAAGACGGTGAGCGCGGTCGTGCTGCTCGGGCTCGCCGTGGTGATCGTCAACCTCGGCGACTTCTCGCACGACGCGCGCATGGCGGTGGTGATCCTCGGCACCGGGGTGGCGATCGAGGCGATCGCGCGCACCTGGTACATGATCTTCCAGGCCAACGAGCGGCTCGAGCTGATCTCGCTCTCGATCGTGATCCAGCGGACGCTGACCGCGCTCGTCGGCATCGCGGTGCTGAAGCTCGGGGGCGGCGTGATCGCGTCGTCGGTCGTCTACACCGCCGGCGCGGTGGCCGGGCTGACGGTCTCGGAGGTGTCGGTGCGGCGGCTCGTCGGGCGCCGGCCGCGGCCCCAGCCGCGCAGCTGGCCGCCGCTGCTGAAGACCGCGTTCCCGATCGGCGTGGCGTTCCTGTTGTTCGTGCTGCTGATGCGGATCGACGTCACGATCCTCTCGTTCATCGCCGGCGAGCAGGAGGTCGGCCTCTACGCCGCCGCCTACCGGCTCGTGGAGAGCACGCAGTTCGTCGCGTGGGCGATCGCGGCGGCGATGATGCCGTGGCTGTCGCGCACCGCCGCGGACGGGCTGACGCGCGGCTACGAGCTCGGGCTGGCGGCGATGAACGGCGTGCTGCTGCCGATCAGCCTCGTGTTCACGCTGTTCGCGAGCGGGCTGATCGGGCTGCTCTACGGGAGCGCCTTCAAGGCCGCCGTGCTGCCGCTGCAGCTGCTCGGGCTGACCAGCGCGCTCTACGGGATGCAGTCGTTCGCCTCCATGACGCTGATCGCGCGCGACTCGCCGACGACGTTCGCGAAGCTGGTCGGCGTCGTCGTCGTGTTCAACCTCGCCGGCAACCTCATCTTCATCCCGCCCTACGGGGCGGACGGCGCCGCGGCGGTCTCGCTGGCCTCGGCGGCGGTGCTGGGGGCGCTGAGCGTGTGGATGGCGGCCCGGCACGTGGGCCACGTGCGCTTCTGGCGCTCGTTCGCGGCGCCCGTGCTGGCCGCCGCGGCGATGACGGCGTCGGCGCTGCTGGTGCCGGGGCCGCTGGTGCCCGCGGTCGCCCTCGCGCTCGTCGTGTACGTGATCGTGCTGTGGCTCGCGGAGCGCCTGCTCTTCCGCGACGACTACGAGGTCTTCCTGGGCCTGCTGCCGAGCCGGCTCAGCGCCTGGTCAGCGTCCAGATCCCGAAGCGGTCGGCGATCGGCTTGAGGACGTCCTCGAACGGGACGCGCGCCCGCTCGCCGTACACGACCGGGTAGAGCATCTTGCGGACGCCGGAGAGGTCCGAGCGCCGGCGGTGCTCGGGCAGGTCGGCGAACAGCTGGGGATGGGACGCGCGGAGCGTGCGGTAGATCTCGCGGTGGTGCTCGCGCGCCTGGTGGTTGAGGCGGCGGCCGTGGAGGCGGCGACGGTAGCTGACGCGGCGAGGGCCGAGGTGCGCGATCGGCCAGCCGCGCTCGGCGATGTCCATCCACAGACCCCAGTCCTCGTAGCCCTGCTGCGCGGTCTGGGGGCGGCGCCAGCCGTCGACCTCCTCCAGCCGGGTTCGGCGGAAGAGCGCCGTGATGGGGTACTCGTTGGTGTAGGCGACGCGGTAGGGGTCGAGCCGCTCCGGGACCGCCCGCAGCACCTCGCGGTCGCCGAACTCGAGCAGGTCGCCCACGCACGCCGCGGCGTCGGGGGCGGCGTCGAGGCGGTCGGCCATCTCGGACAGGACGCCGGGCTCGAGCAGGTCGTCGCCGTCGAGGGGCACCACGAGCGGCGCGCTGGTCTCGGCGAGCCCGACCATGCGCGCCTGGGCGACCCCGCCGTTGTTCTCCAGCCGGATCACGCGGACGCCCTCTGCCTCGATCCGGTCGAGGGTGCGATGGGTCGCGTCGTCGCGGGACGCGTCGTCGATGACGACGATCTCGACCGGCTCCGGCTCCTGGACCGAGCGCACCGCATCGAGCACGAGCGGCCCCTCCTCATGGCAGGTCACGATCACCGCCAATCGGGGCTGCGGCTCGGTCTCCTGAGCACGCACGGGTTGAGCCCCTGTTCTCGGCTCCACGGCCGGGGAAGATAGCCGATGCCCATCTTCCCCCTCTAGACTCCTGGGCCGCCCGGGCGCGTAGCTCAGTGGGAGAGCGCTCGCTTCACACGCGAGAGGTCGCAGGTTCGAAACCCGCCGCGCCCATCAGCCCGAGCCGTTCGCGCCCCCGGGGCTCGCGAACCGGTAGAACAGCAGGCCGTCCCCGACGTCCTTGACGATCGCGATGAGGAGGAAGGCGAACGCCTCCTGGGTCGCGGCCTGCTCCAGGCCGCCGCCGTTCACGGGCTCCATCCCCATGTCGCGAGTGAGCTGCTCCACGGCCGCCCGGGCATCCTCGTCGCCGGTCCAGATGTTGCTGGGCCGCTCGTCGGCTTCGGCGGCCTGCTCGAGCAGCGAGCCGAAGTTGAGGTTGAAGGCCTTCGCCACGGGGCCGCCGGTGGTCGCCTTGACGTACTCGGCGACCGAGGCGTGGCCCTCCGGCGGCTCCTCGCCGCCGAGCCGGTTGGTGGCGTCGATGACGATCTGGCCGCTCCAGCCGGTCACGCCTGCCAGCGCGTCGGGGATCGCGCCGTAGGGGACGGCGAGCAGGACGACGCCGGCGCCGGCGACGTCGCCGCCGTCGCGCCCGAGCTCGGTCACCTCGTGCCCGGCGGCGGTCCACAGCCGTGCCAGCGTCCCGCCGATGTTGCCCCTGCCGATGGTCGTGATCTTCATGAGTGGGCTCCAGACATTGGGCGTTAGTTGCGTGTACATGCAAATATAGCCGCCCGTAGACTCCCGCGCTTGCCGAGTCGCGGCTCCGCAGACAGGCTCTCGCCCGCCGAGCTCAAGGCCTGGCAGGGCTTCCTGCGCGCCGGCGCCAAGCTCGACCGCGAGCTCGATGCGGACCTGCGGCGGTCACACGGGCTGTCGGGGAGCACCTACGACGTGCTGATCCAGCTCGGGATGGCGCCGCGCCGGCGGCTGCGGATGACCGCGCTGGCCGACCAGGTGCTCATGAGCCCCAGCGGCGTCAGCCGGCTCGTCGACGGGCTCGAGCGTGACGGTCTGGTCACGCGCGAGCGCAGCGAGGACGACGCGCGGAGCTTCGACGTCGTGCTCACGCCTGCCGGCAGAGCGCGGCTGAAGGCCGCGAACCGGACCCACCTGGAAGGGGCGCGCGAGCTCTTCCTGGACCGGCTCTCCGACGCGCAGCTGCAACAGCTCGCCGACATCTGGGACTCCCTGCAAGCCGTAGTCCGTCACACCCCGGAATAGACTGTTGTCGGTGCGGCAGGCCGGCCCAGTCCTTCTCGCCGTCGGCGCCGTGCTCCTGATCGTCGGCGGCGCCGGCCATCACGGGATCGTGTGGGCCGCCGGTGTGGTGCTGGCGGCGGCCGGGCTCGCGGTGCTCGTCGGACGGCGCAGCCGCGTGGCGGGGCTCGTGCTCGCGGTCGTGCTGATCGGCGGGCTGGGCGTGTATCCGTGGCTGGCCGCGCGGTCGGAGACCGACGAGCACACGCGGTGGGCCGTGCGCGCCACCGACTTCTACCCCTTCGCCCTGACGGTGAACGGCGGCCGGGTGCTCGAGCTGGACGGCGGCGTCGTCCGCCTGCTCGACGCACGGACCGGGCGCCGGCTCGTCGGCACCTCGGCCGATCGCGCCCAGCACGCCCGTGACGGGTCCTTCTCGGTCATGAAGGACGACACGCTCGTGGCGTATGACCGCAGCGGGCGTCGGCTCTGGAGCCGCCGCGGCACGTTCATCGCGCCGCTGGCCGCCGCGGGCGGGACGGTGGTCGTCGGGGGCTGCCGGAGCAAGACTGCCGGCTCCTCGGCATCGACGTGGCGGGGCGGACGCGCTGGAGCCGGAAGGCCGTCGGGCGCTACTACGGGCTCTCCAACCAGTTCCCCGCGGATGCCGATCAGAGGCCGGAGCAACTCCCGGACGTCGCGCTCGTGTCGGCTCCCGGCGGCGAGAAGGACGCCCACGCCGCGCTCGACCCGCGCGACGGCCGCGTGCTCGTGCGCTCGCACGTCGGCAAGTACGACACGGTCGCTCCCGGGCGCGTCGTGCTGCAGACGAAGGGCTCCGGCACCGAGTGCCTCGTGCAGGCGGTCGGCCGCTCCGGCCGGCGCGCGCCCTCGCGCACCGGCTGCGGGCTCACGGTCGGGCTGGCCGACAGGGCCTACGTCGGGTACGGGTTCACCGGGTTGCACACGGTCGATCTGCGCACGGCCCGCTCGCGCGACCTGGGCAAGGTCGAGCCGGCGCGGGTGGCCGGCGGCGACCGCGTGTTCGTCCGCCGCTCCGGCGACCGGCTCACGGCGGAGGATCCGGCCACGGGCCGGCACCTGTGGTCGCATGAGTTCTCCGGCGAGCGGCCGCCGTCGGTGAGCATCGCTGGCGATCTCGTGACCGTGGTCGCCGAGGCCCACGGGCTCAACCCGTTTCTCGAGAACAAGGGCGACGAGGTGGTCGTGCTCGACGCGCGCACGGGCAAGCAGCGCGGCTCGCTGCGGGCCACCGCGGGCATCCGCGGGACGGCCGCGCTCGGCGGGGGCCGGGTGCTCGCCGTCGACAAGCGCGGCGTGCGCAGCATCATCGAAGGCTAGGGAAACCCCTGATGTGGTCTGCGGGCGGCTCGGGGATCGTCGTGGTCCGACCTGCAGCACCGACCTCGAGGACTCCCGATGACCACGAACGTACGAACGATCAGATGGGCGCTGTTGCTGGCGCTCGCGCTTGTCGCGGCGGTGCCGGCGGCGGCGTCGGCGGCGACGCTCGCGCGCCAGGCCGACGGCACGCTGGTGTACACCGCCGCGAAGACTTCGGTGAAGAATCACGTCGGCGTCCAGGGCTCGGACGACGACTCGACGATCACGTTCTACACGAGCTCGGGCGATCCGATGAACGCTCCCGCCGGCTGCACGCCGTCGGACCTGTACGGCGGCGACGTCGTCACCTGCGACACGCCGACCGCGGTCCGCGTCGAGCTCGGGGCGGGCGATGACGACGCGTACGTCTCCGACGGCCTGCCCGTGCCGGTGACGCTCAGCGGCGGCCCCGGCGCCGACTGGCTGACCGCCGCCGACGAGGCGGGCGTGCTCGACGGCGGGCCCGGCGAGGACAAGCTGACCGGCGGGGAGGGCGACGACGTCCTGCGCGGCGGCGACGGCAACGACACGATCCTGGGCAACGACGGCCGCGACCACATCGAGGGCGGCGCCGGCGACGACCTGCTCTCGCCCGACGGCTACGAGCACGCGAACGCCGACTTCGTCGACGGCGGGCCCGGCGTCGACCGCATCGAGGGCGACTACTCCAGCCGCTTCAGCGACACCGATCCGCCGGTGGCGATCACGTTCGGCGGCGGCGCCGACGACGGCCGCCCGGGCGAGGGCGACGACCTGCGCAGCGTCGAAAAGGTGTGGCTCAACGTCGGCGGGTCGTTCACCGGCAGCGACGGGCCCGACGAGTTCCGCCTCAGCCAGGTCGGGACGCCCTCGACCATGAACGGCGGCGGTGGCGACGACGTCCTGCGCTCCGGCGACGGGGCGGATCACCTGGACGGCGGCGCCGGGAACGACAGCGTGGACGGCGGCTTCGGCGACGACGTGCTGGTCGGCGGCCCGGGCCGGGACACGATCTCCGGCGACCTGGCCGGCGGCGACTGCGGCCCGCTGTGGTGCAAGTACCCGTGGGGCAACGACACGATCGACGCCCGCGACGGCGAGGTGGACAGCGTCACCTGCGGCGCCGGCACCGACACGGTCACGGCCGATCCGCAGGACGTCGTGGCGCCGGACTGCGAGCACGTGAAGCGCGGCGGCTCCGCGGGCTCGGGGGCGGCCGGTGGCGGGAGCGCCGCGGGCGCGAAGCTCGCCCTGAGCGGGCACCCGCGGCTCGCGAAGGCGCTGCGGCGCGGGTTCAGCGTGCGGGTGAGGGGCGCGACGGCGGGGAGCCGCCTCAAGCTCACCGCCCGCGCCGGCCGCAAGGTCGTGGCCCGCGGCAACGCTCGCGTGCCCGCCCGCGGTGGCGCGGTCACCGTGCGGCTGCGCTTCACCGCGGCGGGCCGGAAGGCGCTGAAGCACAAGCGCAAGGCGACGCTGGTGGTGAGCGGCGGAGCGGTCCGCGGGACCGTCACGCTCAAGCGCTGAGCAGGCGCGCGTAGAGCGCCTCGAGGCGCTCCGCCTGCTTCACCGCGTCGAACTCGCGCTCGACCTTCTCCCGGGCGGCGGCGGCCCACGCCGCTCGCCGCTCGGGGGAGTCGGCGGCGGCGCGGATCGCCCGGGCGAGGGCCGCGGCGTCTCCCTCGGGGACGAGCAGGCCCTCGCGGCCGTCCCCGACCATCTCGGGGATCCCTGCATGGCGGGTGGCGATCACCGGCAGGCCGCTCGCCATCGCCTCGAGGATGACGGTCGGCGTGCCCTCCTTGTCGCCGGAGCGCGCGACCTTGCTCGGCGCGACGAGGAGGTCGGCCGCGGCCATCGCGGCGGGGATCTCGGTCGGCGGGAGGGCGCCGCGGAAGTGGACGTTGGGGCCCGCGGCGGCGCGTGCCTCGGCCTCGAGCGCGCCGCTGCCGAGGACGTCGAGGCGCACGCCGGGGAGGTCGCGGATCGCCTCGAGCAGGTCGAAGATCCCCTTCTTCTCGACCAGGCGGCCGACGAACAGGAGCCGGAGCTCGCCGTCCGGCTCGCGGGGAGCGAACGGGAAGCGCTCGAGCGAGACGCCGAGGTGGTGGACCTCGACCTGCGCCGGGTCGGCGCCGAGCGCGATCAGGTCGCGCCGCATGTCCTCGCTGAGCGCGAGCAGGACGGCGTCGCGGCGGAACAGCCGCCGCAGCACGCGCGCGCCGTAGCCGCGGCCCTTGCGCGGGAACGAGGTGGCGTCGTAGCCGTAGAACGAGACGACCATCGGGATGGCGCGCGGGATCGCCGGCGCGTAGTACGCGGCGTGGTCGCCGAAGTGCGCGTGCACGAGCTCGATGCGGCGCTCGCGGATGACCGCGCGCAGCGCTCGCCCGGCGGGGGGCGAGAGGACCTTCACGCGTGAGAGCTCGCGGGTGACGCGGCGCCAGGCCGGGCCGTAGCGCGCCTCGAGGTCCTCGAGATCGTCCCACTCATGCCACGAATCGGACAGGACGGTGCCCGCAACCACGACCGGTCGCACGCGTTGCAGATGCCGGAGCGGCTCGGCCACGAAGGTTTCGGTGAGCGGCAGGAACTGCCGCACGAGATGGCCTACGACTGGAGATGGTGATACCAAGCGCCGAAAACTATGGGAGAGTGACCCGCGTAGAGCCCGGCATGTCCGATACCTCCACTGGTCAGCCCGAGCTGGACCGCGACGACGCGCTCGCCGCGGTGGAGGACGGCATCGCCGTCGTCGTCACCGTCCGGGACGATCGCGACCAGCTCGCCGAGCTGCTGAGCGCCCTTTCCGCGCAGACGCAGTCGCCCGACGAGGTCGTGGTGGTGGACGGCGGCTCGGCCGACGGGACGCTCGAGCTGCTCTCCGAGGCGCGGGAGCACGGGCTGCTGCCGCTCGTCGTGGTCGACGCGCCGGGCTCGAACATCGCCGCCGGGCGCAACATCGGCATCGCGGCGTCCTCCTACGACTGCATCGCGCTGACCGACGCCGGCTGCCGCCCCGAGCCTGAGTGGCTCGAGTCGATCGCCAACGCGCTGCGGCACTCCGACTTCGTCGGCGGCACCTACCGGATCGACGCGCGGACGCCGTTCGAGCAGTGCCTCGCGGTCGCGCTGTATCCGTCGCCGGAGGAGATCGGCGCGGAGAGCACGATGCTCGCGCTGTCGCACCGGCTGTTCGGGCGCGCGTTCGAGATCGGACTCTCGACGGGGCGGTCGATGGGCTTCACGCGCACCGCATGGGCGACCGCCGGCGGCTTCAACGAGGACCTCTACGCGGGTGAGGACGTGAACTTCAGCTCGACGGTGGTGAGCTCGGGGCTGCGGGTGCAGCTCGTGCCGGCCGCCGAGGTCGCATGGCGGCCGCGGATGACGTGGCGGGCGAACGCGGTCATGTACCGGACCTATGCGCGCGGCGACGTCCGCCGTGGCCGGCGCGGCCGCCATCTCGTGCGGGCGCTCGGGTGGACGATGGCGCCCGCGGTCGCGATCGCGGGGCCGCGGCCGGCGCGGGTGATGGTGGGCGCGGCGGTCATCGCCTACGTCGGGCTGCCGACCGCACGCGCGGTGAAGGTCGGCCTCCCGGCGCGCGAGTGGTGGCGGCTGCCGCTGCTCGTGGCGATGAAGGACCTCGCCCAGTGCGTGGGCGCGATGGAAGGGGTCGGCGACGCGCTGCAGCGGCGGGCGCAGCCGGCTCCGCGGCGACGCTAGAAGGCCGCGCCGCAGAGCGGCGTCTTCAGCGCCGAGCCCCCTCTTCCAGCGCGCCGAACAGGCGCGGGATGACCACGTCGGGTGCGAACCGCTCGCGGGCGAAGGCTCGGCCCGCCGCGCCGGTGCGGGCACGGAGGTCGGGGTCGCGGAGGTAAGGCGCGATCGCCTCGGCGAGCCGGGAGGGGTCGGCGTCGGGCACGAGCGTGCCGGTGTGGCCGTCGATCAGCGCCTCGGCGGCGCCGCCGCCCTCTGCGACCACGACCGGCACGCCGGCCCACGAGGCCTCGACGATCGTGAGACCGAACCCCTCGAAGCCGAAGCCCTGCTCATCGCGGTGGGTCGCGCTGACCAGCACCGACAGGCGCGGCAGGGCCTCCTCGGGGGCCAGCCATTCAGGGAGCTCGGCGTTCAGCCCGAGCTCGGCGGCCAGCGCGAGCAACTCGCCGCGGTAGCCGGGGTACTCGGGCACGGGCACGCACGAGGCGAGCACGCCCAGGTCGGGGAACTCGGCGGTGAGCAGCGCCGCCGCGCGCAGCAGCTCGCGGTGGCCCTTGTACGGCGCGCCGCGGGCGAGCATCCCGATCGTGGGCGGGCCGTCGAGCGGCGCGCGCAGGCCGGGATCGAGCGTCACCGGCGGCGGGGCGATCGTGAGCACGCGGGAGCGCAGCGGCCCGAGCGCGCGGGCCGCGCCCTCGCTGACCGCGATCACGCCGCTCGTCGCGGCGGCGAGGGGGACGGCGAGCTCGCGGTCCCACGACAGGTCGACCTTGTGCCACACCACCGGCACACCTGCGAGCCGGCACGCGGGCGCGGCGAGCAGCGCGCCCTTCTGCCCGAGCGCCCAGACGACGTCCGGGCGCCACTCGCGCAAGAGCGCGGTCAGCGAGCGGGTGAAGCGGCCGACCGCTCGCGGGTCCGGCGGGCCGTCGTGTCCGTGTCCGAGCCAGACCGGAATGCCGGATTCCGCCAGCCGCGCGCGGAGGGGGCCGTCGGCGACGAGGAGGACCCGTGGGTCCATGTCCGCGGGCCGGCGCTCGAGCGCGGCGAGGAGCGAGAGCTCGGCGCCGCCGAGGATGCCGTAGGGGGCGACGATGAGGACGTTCATGGGCGCCGCCGGCGGGCGGCGGCGGCGGCGAGGCCGCTCACGCCGGCCTCCTGATGCCGGCCATCTTCAGGGCGAGCCGGGATGCGCCGTGGCGGGGTGGGCCGGGGAGGCGGCCGACCTCGAGCGGGTCCCAGTTGCGGCGGGCGCCCCAGGCGAGCGCGAGCTCGTAGCCGGCGGCGCCGACGCGCGCCTTCGCCCGCTCGTCGAAGAGGCCGAACGGATAGGCGAAGGTGCGGCAGGGGCGGCCGGTGACCGCCTCGATCGCCGCGCGGGAGTCGCGCAGCTCGGTGTCGAGGGCGGCGTCGTCGAGCTTGCGGAGGTCGGGGTGGGTGAGGCCATGGGAGGCGACCTCCATCCCTCGCGCGGCGAGCTCGCGGGCGTCGTCCGGGGTCATCAGCTCGCCCGCCGGGCCGGCGACGAGCGCGTGCTGCGTCCCCCACAGACCCGCCGAGACGTAGAACGACGCGCGTACCCCGAGGCGCTCGAGCAGCGGCGCGACCACGGTCAGGCCGTCGCGCCAGCCGTCGTCGAAGGTGAGGACCGCGGTGCGGCGCGCCGGGCCGCGCTCGATCAGCTCCTCGGCGGTGACGAAGCGGTAGCCGAGCCGGAGGAGCAGCCTGACCTGCGACTCGAGGTGGGCCGGCGAGACGACGAGGCGGTCCGGATCCTCGGCGTCGGTCACGGCGCCGACGCCGTGGTGGACGAGCACGAACGGCCTCATGGGCGCCTCACCTGCCGCCCCGCCCGTCGCACGCCTCGGGCCGCGCGCGCCTGCATGGGCGGCTCGTAGCGGCCCGCCGCCTTAAGCCGCAGCCCGACCAGCGAGGCCGGGCCGTCCATGTCCTCGCGCGGGTAGTCGAGCGGGGTCGAGCGCGAGCCGAACCCGCTCGTCCGGCACGCCGCGCTGAAGCCCGCCGCCGCGCATGCCCGCACGGTCTCCGCCGTCGCGCGGCCGTACGGGTACGCCGCCGACCTCACCGGCGCGTCGAGCAGCGCCTCCAGGCTGAGGCGGGCCGACGCGAGCTCCTCGCGGGCGGCGTCGAAGCCGAGCAGCGTGAGGTCGGGGTGGGTCGCAGTGTGCGCCCCGATCTCGACCCCCGCCGCGTGCAGCCGCCGCACCCCGTCCTCGGAGAGCATCGCGGCGTCCGGCGCATCGGGATGGCGGCCGCCGAGCCACCCCGTGGTGACGAACACCGTCGCCGGAACGCCAAGGTCCGCCAGCGCCGCGCAGCTCTCGAAGCCGTCGTCGAACGTCAGCGCGCACAGGTCGTCCTCCCCGCGCGCCACCAGCTCGCCGAACGTCACCAGCGAGTACCCGCGCCGCTGCAGCCAGGCCACGTGGCGCCGCAGCCGCGGCGACGACACGAACAGCCCATGCGGGTCGTCGCGCACCGCCCGCGTGCCGATCGCGTGGTAGGCAAGAGCGAGCGATCTCATCGGCGGGGATACCCTGCGCGGCCGTGTCCGTCAGCGCCGTGCTGCTCACCTTCAACCGCCGCGAGATGACGGCGCGCGTGCTCGACGAGCTCAAAGCCCAGGGCTGCGCCGACGAGGTGATCGTCGTCGACGCCTCCAGCGACGGCACGGCGGAGATGGCCCGCGCCCGCGGCGCGATCGTGCTCGAGCCAGGCGACCTCGGCGCCGCCGGCCGCAACGTCGGCGCCGCGCACGCCACCCACGACCTCGTGCTCTTCATCGACGACGACTCCCACCCGGAGCCCGGAGCGGTGCAAGAGCTCGAGCGGGCGTTCGATGCCAACCCGAGGCTCGGGGTCGCCGGCGGCTTCATCCGCAACGTCGACGATGACGGCACCGTCCTGATCGACGAGCAGGTCGGCTCGTTCGACTGGTTCCTGCGCTCGGGCATCGAGGGCGATCCGCCCGAGGGCATTCCCGCATACTTCTTCCCCGAGGGCGCCTGCATGGTGCGCCGCGACGCCTTCCTCGCCGCCGGCGGCTTCTACGGCCCGTTCTTCTTCACGCTGTCGGAGATCGACGCCGCGATGCGCCTCGCCGCCGACGGCTGGGAGATCCGCTACTTCCCGCGCGCGCCGTTCGCCCACCTCAAGCGCCCGGGCAGCGACGGCGGCGGCTACCACCGCATGCTCTACCTCCGGGTCCGCAACGAGCTGTGGCACTTCTGGCTCCGGTACCCGCCGGCGATGGCGCTGCCCCGGATGCTCGGCTACCTCGCCTTCGACCTCGTCGAATGCGCGTACCGCCGCGAGCCCAAGGCGTGGCTCGAGGGCGTCCGCGACGCGTGGCGCCTGCGCGCGACCGTCGCGGCCGACCGCAACCCGCTCCCCCGCGAGGTCATCCGCCGCGTCGAGCGCAACCGCGCGCAGATGCACGTCGCGCTCCTGTGGGCGCAGCTGCGCCGCCGGCTCACCTGACGACATCGCGCAGCCGCCTCACGTCGTGGGGGAAGGCGCGGTGCTCGACGGCGAACAGCACCGGCAGGTACACGAGCGCGCCGAGCACGAGCCCGAGCAGCCCGGTGCCCGCCACCAGCGCGACCACGCCGATCGCGACGCAACCGACGACCGGCCCGCTCACGACCCGCAGCGCCGACACCCGCCCCGTGAGCCGCCACACGAACACCAGCGTGAGGATCGCCAGCACGACCTCGCTGATCGACGTCACCGCCGCCGCGCCTCTGAACGAGTACTCCGGGATCACGAGCAGGTTGAGGCCGACGTTCAGCACGAGCACCACCGCCGTGATCCACGGCAGCACGCGCTGGCGCCCCTGCGCGATCAGCACGGTGGCGCCCAGGAAGCTCACGCCGTAGAACGCGGCCGCGACGCCGAGCAGACGCACCGCCGGCACGGACGGGTCGTAGTCCGATCCGTAGAGCAGGTGGACCATCGGCTCGGCGAACAGCACGAAGCCGACGCCGATCGGCAGCAGCGCCATCGCGATCAGCTTCAGCCCGAGCTCGAACGCCTCGCCGATCGTGGGCGTCGAGTCCACCGTCAGCCGCGACAGCGTCGGCAGCAGCGCGGCGACGAACGTGTAGGTGATGAACAGCGTGCTCTCGAGCAGCCGGTAGGCGACGCCGTAGAACCCGACGGCGGCGGTGCCCTTGAACTGCGAGAGGATCACCGCGTCGAGCCGGAACAGCGCGGTGTTGAGCAGCATCCCGATCCCGATCGCCGCCGACGCCCGCACGAGCTTCCGCGCCCGCGCGGTCGACAGGTGCGAGCTCGGGCGCACCGTCGCCGCCAGCCGCATCGCGCCGTAGGCGAGCGCGAGCAGCGCGCCGCCGAGGTAGACCGCCGCGACCGCCACCACGCCCGCGCCGGCCAGCATCGCGACGATGCCGACCGCGGCGGTGACGTAGCGCTGGACGATGAAGCTCATCGCCACCGGGCGCATGTCGTCGAGCGCCTGGAACGTCGCGTAGAACGACTTCGCGAACAGCTCCACCACCGCCGCCACCGCGAGGATCGCCACCGCCGCGCGGACCTCGGCCGTGTAGCCGCCCACGAATGCGACGACGATCGCCCCCATCACGCCCGCGAACCCGAACGCGAGCTTCACCAGCAGCGCGTCGGTGAGCAGCTGCCGGGCCGTCCCGCGCTCGACCGCGACCGTGCGGGTCAGGATCTCGTCCGTCCCGAACTCGGCGAACACGGTCAGCACGAGCGCCAGCGACAGCGCGAGGGTGAAGTCGCCGAACCCGTGCTCCCCCAGCTGGCGCGCCATCACGACGTAGAACGCGAGCGTCGCGACCTTGCCGAGGATGTCGGCGGCGGCCTGCACGATCGTGTTGCGGGCGATCGTCCGGGTGGCGCCGCTCATCGGTCCCTCACCCGCCGCGCCACGGCGCGCGCGCCGCGCTCGAGCCGATCGAGCCCGTCCACCGCTCGCCCGCGCACCGAGGGGCTGACGGCCGTCGCGTCGACGCGGTCGTCGAGCACCCCGCCCAGCTCGAGCTTGTACGGGTCGGCGCCCGGACCGAGGTCGATCACGCGCCGGCCGCCGTCGATCGCCGTGCGGATCGACTCGAGCTGCAGCGCGATGCCGGGCGCGAGCGCGAGCGCATCGGGGTCGATCCCGAGGTTGTAGTACCAGGCGGTGGTCCCGCGCTCGAGCCCGATCCAGACGCCCAGCCGGCGGCCACCGCGCGCCAGCTCGAGCACGCGCAGCTCGAATGACGGCGCCGAGCGCAGCTCCCCCAGCATGCGCGCGAGCCGCTCGTCGACCTGCGGGTGCCGCTCGCCCTTGGCGGCCGCGCGCGCCTGGTGCAGGCGGACGAAGTCGGCGAGCGCGGCCGGGTTGTTGTCGGCCTCGCCCAGCACCGCGCCCTCGCGCGCCAGCCGGCGCAGGATCCTGCGGTAGCGCGAGTGCCCGGCCAGGTACTCATCGAGGCTGGCGGGCAGCGCGAGCACGGGCGTCTCCGACGGCTCGGTCGCGGCGCCCGGCAGCGCGCCCGGCGGGACGCCCTCGGCGTCGAGCGTCGACCACCGCCGGGCGTGCGCCCGCAGCCAGCCGCCCAACGCGGCCCACTCGTCATCGTCCGCCCCGAGCAGCCCGCGCGTGCTCGTCACCGGCCGGCCCGCGAAGCGCCAGCGCCGGCCCGCGCCGAGCTCCAGCAGGCCGAGCGCGTCGCCCGCCCGCGCGATCGCCAGCCGCCGCGGCGCGTACACCCGCACCCACGCCGCGAGCCAGTCAAAGCACAGGAACGGCGCCGCGTCGGGCAGGCGCGCCTCGAGCCGGCGCCAGGCCGGCTCCCACCGCCCCAGGTCGGCAGCCGCGAGCGGTATGACATCGAGAACGGTCATCACGGTCTAGGATCGCGGCCTTGCCGGTCGATCGGGCAGTCATCCTCGCGGGCGGTCTCGGCTCGCGCCTGCTGCCGTACACCACCGTGCTCCCGAAGCCGCTGCTGCCGGTGGGCGACCGGGCGATCCTCGACATCGTCGTCCAGCAGCTCGCGGCGGTCGGCGTCGGCCACATGACGATCTCCACCGGCCACCTCGCCCACCTCGTGCGGGCGGTGTTCGGCGACGGCAGCGCCTACGGCGTGCGCATCGACTACGCCGAGGAGGACGAGCCGCTCGGCACCGCCGGCCCGATGCGCGAGATCGAGGGCCTCGACAGCACCTTCCTCGCGCTGAACGGCGACATCCTCACCACGCTCGACATCCGCGAGCTCGTCCGCGCCCACCAGGAGGCGGGCAACGCGCTCACGATCGCCGGCACGCGCCGGACCGTGCGCGCGGACTACGGCGTGATGCTGCTCGACCCCGACGGCGACGGCCCCACCACGCGGCTGCACGGCTACGACGAGAAGCCCGAGAGCAGCCACGTGGTCAGCATGGGCATCTACGTGGTCGAGCCGAGAGCGGTCGAGCACGTCCCGGCGCAGGGGCGCTTCGACATCCCCGACCTCGTGCTCGCGCTGCTGGCGGCCGGCGAGCCGGTCGGGACGCTGCTGCACGACGGCTACTGGCGCGACATCGGCCGGCACGACGACTACGAGCAGGCGCAGGCCGAGATCGAGGACATGTTGCCGAAGCTGCTCCCGCCTCAGGGCTGAAGCGCGGCGCGGACGGCGCTCGCGACGGCGTCCACGCTCTCCTCGCTCTGGGCCGAGGAGAGCGGCAGCGCGAGGTGGCGGTCGGCGGCCGCCTCCGCGGCGGGGACCGAGCCGGGCGCGGCCAGTGGCGCCAGCTCGGTGAACGTGTGCAGCGCCGGGTAGCGGGTCGTCTGGATCCCCTGGGCATGCAGCGCGTCGCGCACGCGCAGCCGCTCCTCACCGCTCTCGAACAGCACCGGGAACGCGAAGTGCGAGCTGCGGGCGACGTCGTCGCCGGTCCACATCAGCGTCAGCCCCGGCGTCTCGGCGAGCGCCTCGCGGTAGCGCTGCACGGCGGAGCGGCGGCGCTCGATGTCGTCGCGCAGGCGCGGCAGGCGCGCGAGGCCGAGCGCGGCCCGCGGCTCGTCGAGCCGGTAGTTGTAGCCCACGTCGATCACGTCGTAAGAGGCCTCGTGGCCGGTGTGGCGGTCCCACGTCCCCGACGTCATCGCGTGCGAGCGCAGCGAGCGAACCGTCGTGGCCAGCTCCTCGTCGGCGGTCAGCACCGCCCCGCCCTCGCCCACGCACAACTGCTTCTTCGAGAAGAACGACAGGCAGCCGAGCCGCCCGACGGTGCCGGCCTGGCGCCCCGGCTCGGCCTCTGCGCCGATCGCCTGCGCGGCGTCCTCGACCAGCGCGATCCCGTGCGCGTCGCACAGCTCCCGCAGGGGGCCGAGGTCGGCCGGGTAGCCGCAGAAGTGGACGGCCATCACGGCGCGGGTGCGCGGCGTGATGCAGCGTTCGACGCTCTCCGCCGAGAGGTTCGGCCGCTCGGGCGCCTCGACGTCGCACAGCACCGGCTGCGCGCCGGTGTAGCGCGGGGCGTTCAGCGTGGCCACGAACGTCAGCGCCGGGACGATCACCTCGTCGCCGGGCCCGAGCCCGAGCGCGCGGCAGGAGAGGTGGAGCGCCGCCGTCGCGCTCGAGACCGCGACCGCGTGCGGCGCACCGGTCCACTCCGCCAGCGCGGCCTCGAAGCGCTGCGTGCGCGGGCCCATCGTCAGCCAGCCGCTCTGGAGGCACTCGGCGACCGCGAGCCGGTCGCTCTCGGTGATCACGACTTCCGTGAGCGGGATCGTCCAGCTCACGCCAGCGCCTCCTGCAGCGCGCCGACCACGCGGTCCTGCGTGCGGGTGTCGAGGTGGGCGAAGAGCGGGATCGTGATCTCGGTGCGTGCGACGCGCTCGGTGTGCGGGAGCGACTGCGCGCCGTAGCGCCGCCGGTACTCGCTGAACTCGTGCAGCGCCGGATAGAAGACCGACGTCTGGATGCGGTGCGTGTCGCGCAGCCGCGCCCGCACGGCGTCGCGCCGGCCGTCGTCCTCGACCAGGATCGGCATCACGTAACACGAGGAGTGGGCCACGCTCGCATCGTCGTTGGGGACGAGCACGCCGGGCACGTCCGCCAGCCGCTCGCGGTACGCGCGGGTCAACTCGCGGCGGCGCTCGATCTCCGGCTCGAGCCGGGCGAGGCGCGACAGCAGCAGCGCCGAGCGCGGCTCGTCGAGGCGGTAGTTGAAGCCGAGGCCGACGACGTCGTAGCCGTCGGTCGCGCGCGTCTGCCGCGCCCAGGTGCCCGAGGTCATCCCGTGGTTGCGCAGCGAGCGCGCGAGCGCCGCGACCTTGTCGTCGTCGGTGGCGAGCAGGCCACCCTCGCCGCAGGACAGGATCTTGTTGGAGAAGAACGAGAACGCGCCGGCGCGGCCCCAGGTGCCGAGCTTGCGGCCGTCGACCTCGGCGCTCGGCGCGTGCGCGACATCCTCGATCAGCGCCAGCCCGTGGGCGTCGCACAGCTCCCGCAGCCGGTCGACCGCGGCGGGGTAGCCCGCGAAGTGGACGACGCAGACGGCCTTCGTGCGCGGCGTGATGCGGCGTTCGACGTCGGCGGGGTCGAGCCCGAGGTCGTGCGGGCCGGTGATGTCGGCGAACACCGGCGTGCCGCCGCAGTAGATGACCGCGGCGGCGGTCGCCGCGAACGTCATGGCGGGCACGATGACCTCGTCGCCCGGCCCGACGCCGGCGGCCAGGTAGGCGAGGTGCAGCGCCGCGGTGCAGGAGGAGAGCGCGACCGCGTGGCGCGCGCCGAGGTGCTCGGCGAAGGCGGCCTCGAACGCCTGCGTGCGCGGCCCGAGCGTCAGCCAGCCCGACTCCAGCACCTCCATCACCGCCCGGATGTCCTCGGGCTCGAGCCGGAGGTCGTAGAGCGGGACGGCGCTAGGCGATGTTCCGGTACCGGCCATCGAAGGCGTCCTCGAAGCGCGCGTCCTCGAGCGCCGCGATCAGCTCGCGGATGCCCTCCGGCACCGTCGACGTGATCTCGTAGCCGAGCCGGTCGGCGATCTTGCCGAACGCGACCTTGTAGTCGCGCGGGTCCTCGGTGCGCTTGACGAACACGACCTCGCCGCGGTCGGTCTCCTGCTGGATCAGCTCCACGAGGTCGAGCTTGCGGTAGTTCTCGGCTGTGTCGCCGACGTTGAAGACCTCGCCGGCGACCTTCTCGGCCGGCGCCTCGAGCACGGCGCGGATCCCGCGCGCGGCGTCGCGGACGTGGACGTAGGGCCGCCAGAACTGCTCGCCGAACACCTCGAGCCGGCGGTCCGACCACAGGTCGCGCGTGAACTCGTTGACGGTGAGGTCGAAGCGCATCCGCGGCGCGACGCCGTAGACGGTGGCGAAGCGCAGGCAGGTGACGGCGAACGGCGCCGGGTCGAGCGCGAGCAGCGCCTTCTCGATCGCCACCTTCTGCTCGGCGTAGAGCGACACCGGGGCGAGCACGCCGTCCTCGGTGACGGGCACGGTCGGGTCGGCCATGCGGCCGTAGTTGGAGCAGGTCGAGGCCATCACGAAGCGGCTCACGTCCGCCGCCGCGGCGTCCGCGATCAGCGCCATCGAGGCGTCGACGTTGACCGCCTGCGCCGCGTCGGGGTCGATCGCGCACGCGGGGTCGCCGACGATCGCCGCCAGATGGACGACGTGGTCGGCGCCGCGCAGCGCCTCGCTCCGCGCCGCGCCGTCGCGCACGTCGGCGACGATCAGCTCGACGCCGCGCTCGCGCAGCGACGCCGCGAGGTCCTCCTGGCCGTGCAGGAGCGAGTCGAGCACGCGGACCTCGTGCCCCGCCTCGAGCAGCTGCTCGGCGGCGAGCATGCCGATGTACCCGGCCCCGCCGGTGATGAGAGTCGTGCCACCCACGGGCAGCACAGTAGCCGGACTAGGGGATCTGGACCCCCGAGATGGCCCGCGAGATGACGAGCCGCTGGATCTCCGAGGTGCCCTCGAAGATCGTGTAGATCTTGGCGTCCCGGTGCCAGCGCTCGACCGGGAACTCGCGCGTGTAGCCGTTGCCGCCGAGGATCTGGATCGCCCGCTCGGTGGCCCAGACGGCGACCTCGCCGGCCTTCAGCTTGCTCATCGAGCCCTCGGCGTTGGTGAACGGCTTGCCGGTCCGCCCCATCCACGAGGCGCGCCAGACGAGCAGCCGCGCCGCGTCGATCTCGAGCTTCATGTCCGCCAGCGCGAACGCGATCGCCTGGTTGTGGATGATCGGGCGCCCGAACTGCGAGCGCTCCTTGGCGTACTCGAGCGCGTACTCGTAGGCCGCGCGGGCGATGCCGATCGCCTGGGCGCCGACCGTCGGGCGCGACGCCTCGAACGTCTGCATCGCCGCCTGGCGCTTGCCGGAGCGGCCCTCGCGGGCGCGCGCCATGCGCTCGTCGAGCTTCTCCTTGCCGCCCAGGAGGCACGAGCCGGGGACGCGGCAGTCGTCGAGGAAGATGTCGGCGGTGTGGGAGGCGCGCAGGCCGTGCTTCTTGACCTTGGTGCCCATCTCGAGTCCCTTGGTGCCGGGCGGGATCACGAACGCGGCCTGGCCGCGCGAGCCGAGCTCGCGGTCGACCGATGCGACCACCACGTGCACGTTGGCGATGCCACCGTTCGTCGCCCACGCCTTCTGGCCGTTGAGGACCCACTCGTCCTTCGCCTCGTCGTAGACCGCGCGCGTGCGCAGCGAGGAGACGTCGGAGCCGGCGTCGGGCTCGGAGACGCAGAACGCGCCGACCTTCGGGTCCTCCGGCGTGCCGAAGCACTGCGGGATCCACTCGCCCATCTGCTCGGGCGTGCCGCTGGAGAAGATGCCCGCCGCGGCCAGCGAGGTGCCCATGATCGCCATGCCGATGCCGGCGTCGCCCCAGAACAGCTCCTCGTTGACGATCGGCAGCGTCAGGCCGGACGGGTCGGCGTAGAACTGCGCGAGCGCCTCGAAGCCGTAGAGGCCGATCTTGGCCGCCTCGCCGATGATCGGCCACGGCGTCTCCTCCTTCTCGTCCCACTCGGACGCCGCTGGGCGCACGACGTCGGCGGCGAAGCCGTGGACCCAGTCGCGGATGTCGCGCTGGTCGTCGGAGAGATCGAGGTTGAACGGAACGGGCTCGTCGGGGACGGGCAGCTCAATGGCGGCGGGTTCGGCACTCATGCAGAGGAAGGTACGGGCTGCCGCGCCGCGGTTTTGCTCATTGGGGCCACGACCCGAGGCCGAGACCTCGTGCGCGGGTGACAAGAAGCAGCTCGAAGCGCGCCTCCGGGTCGTCGAGATCGAACAGCTCGCGCAGCTGGGCGAGCCGGTAGCGGACCGTCTGCGGGTGGACGTGGATCGCCCGCGCCACCTCGGGGACGCTGCCGTGGTGCAGGAGCCAGGCGCCGAGCGTCTCCAGCAGGCGCTCGCGCTGGGCCGGGGTGGCGTCGGCGAGCGGGGCGAGCCGGCGCTCGGCCAGCTCGGCGATCAGCGACGGGTCGTGCTCGAGCAGCAGCGTCGTCAGGTGGTCGTCGGCGAAGACCAGGCCGTCGGCCTCGACGAGCCGCAGCGCCTCGGCCGCCCGGCGGGCGCTGCGGGAGGCGTCGCGCCACGGCACGGTCGGGCCGAGCGCAGCGGCCGCGCGGAAGGCGCGCGCGATCTCGGCGCGGCGGCCGGGCGCGCCGGGGTCGGGGATGAGCGCGAACGCGCCGTCTACGAGCGACCCCAGCGGCAGCCGCGACGCGGCGTGGTCCTCCTCGCTCCAGACCGCGGCGGCGAGCGTCTGGGGCAGCTCGACGCGCGCCTCGCGCGCGGCCAGCTCGACCGCGGCGGGGTCGGCCGGCGGGCTCTGGACGAGCAGCCGGGCGAGCGCCGAGCGGCGGCGGTCGAGCTCGCCCGCGGCGGCCGACTGCTCGCGCGCGAAGCCCTCGGCGGAGACCGCCGACAGCTCGTCCATGTAGGCGAAGATCGACTCCGCCAGCAGCGCCTGCACCTCGTCGTCCATCCCGAGCTCGCGCGCCCGCTCGGCCGCGCGGCGCCACGCCACACGCGCGCCGATCCGGTACGCGGCGAGCAGCGCCTCGAGGCTGCGGCCCTCGCGCGCCTCGCCGCGGCCGAGGTCGGCGTACAGCTCGCGCGCCGGCAGCGGCCCGGCGTGCCCCTCCTCGATGACGTCGAGGAACTGCGACAGCGCGCCCTCGACGCCCGCGCGCACGCCCTCCGCGAACGCGCCCTCCAGCGGCCGCGCGTATGCGGGCACGGTCGCGCGGATCGTGTCGATCATCTCCTCGGCCAGCGCGCCGAGACCCGGCCGCATGGCCGGGGCGAGCTCGGGCGGGAGCCCTTCCCACGGCCGCTCGGCCAGCATGCGCCGCACGTTAGTGGGTACCAGCCAGGGATGAGACTGCTTCCGCTTGCCCTCCTCGTCGCCCTCCTCCTGCCCGGCACCGCCGCTGCCGCGACCGCACCGGAGGCGCCCGGCGATGCCGCGCACTGGGCGCCGGCCGACAAGGACGGCTTCGGCACCGCCCACACCACGACCAGCAAGGTCTGGCACACGCTCCAGGGCGGCGAGCTGACCGACGTCTACTACCCGCGGCTCGACACGCCGGCCTTCCGCGACCTGCAGTTCGCGGTCTCCGACGGCCGCACGTTCGCCGAGCGCGAGACCGACGCGGCCAGCCACACGATCACGCTCACCGACAAGCGCTCGCTGACCTACCGCCAGGTCACCTCGACGCCGCGCTACCGGATCGTGAAGACCTACGTCACCGATCCCGCGCGCAACGCGCTGCTGCTCGACGTGCGGTTCACGTCGCGCACCGGCAAGAAGCTCGCGCTCTACGCGCTCGGTGATCCCGCGCTCTCCAACACCGGCAACGACGACTCGGGCACGGCCACCCGCCACGCGCTGTTCGCGCACGACGCGAGCGCCGGCGAGGCGCTGATCGCCAAGCCGCGCTTCAAGCGCACGTCGGTCGGCTACCTCGGTACGAGCGACGGCTGGAGCGACCTGCGGACGGACTTCCGCATGGACCACGCGTACACGAGCGCGCCCAGCGGCAACGTCGTCCAGACCGGCCGCACCAAGCTCGACGGCGTGCACAAGCGGCACCTGACGCTCGCGCTCGGCTTCGGCGCCGACACGGCGGCCGCGCGCTCCACCGCCCGCACCGCGCTCGACCGCGGCTTCGGCCGCGCCGCGCGCCGCTACGCGGACGGCTGGCATCGCTACCTCGGCTCGCTGAAGGCGCGGCCGCGCTCGGCGCGCTCGTTCGCGACCACCTACGACGTGTCGGTGATGACGCTCGCCGCCCACGAGGACAAGACGTTCCGCGGCGCCTCGGTCGCCTCGCCGTCGATGCCGTGGGTGTGGGGCCAGGGGCTCTCCGAGCCGTCCGACGCCTACCACCTCGTGTGGTCGCGCGACCTGTACCAGATCGCCACCGCGCTGCTGGCGGCCGGTGACAAGGCCGGAGCCATGCGCGCGTCGCAGTACCTGTTCGACCGCCAGCAGAAGCCCGACGGCTGCTTCCCGCAGAACTCGGCCGTCGACGGCACGCCGAAGTGGACGAACCTCCAGCTCGACGAGGTCGCGTTCCCGATCGTGCTCGCGTGGCAGCTCGGCCGCCGCGACCCCGCCACCTACGCGCACGTCAAGAGCGCGGTCGGGTGCCTGCTCGCCAACGGCCCGCGCAGCCCGCAGGAGCGCTGGGAGAACCAGGACGGCTACTCGCCGGCCACGATCGCCTCGGAGATCGCCGGGCTCGTGACCGCGGCCGACCTCGCGAAGGCCAACCACGACGACGCGAGCGCCACGGCGTGGCTGAAGACCGCCGACGACTGGCAGTCGAAGGTCGACGCCTGGACCGCCACGAAGACCGGCCCCTACTCGTCGCAGCCCTACTACCTGCGCCTCAGCAAGACCGGCGACCCGAACGCGGGGACGAAGTACAACCTCGGCGACTCCGGGCCCGAGCAGGTCGACGAGCGCAAGATCACCGACCCGAGCTTCCTCGAGCTCGTGCGCCTCGGCGTCAAGCCCGCGAGCTCCGCGCTCGTGCGCAACACGCTCGGCGTGGTCGACAAGCGGCTCGGCGTCGACACGCCCAACGGGCGCTTCTGGCACCGCTACGACTTCGACGGCTACGGCGAGAAGAAGGACGGCTCGAACTGGGACATCGGCCAGCCCGTCAACCCGACCGAGGACTGGGCGAACAACGCGACCATCGGCCGCATCTGGCCGATCTTCGCCGGCGAGCGCGGCGAGTACGAGCTCCTGAGCGGCAACCGCGCGTCGGCGCGCGGCCGGCTCGGCTCGATCGCCGCCACCGCCGGGCCCGGCCACATGATCGCCGAGCAGGTCTGGGACCAGTTCCCGCCCTCCGGGTCGGCGGGCTTCCCGCGCGGCGAGGCCACGCTCTCCGCCCAGCCGCTGGCGTGGTCGCACGCCCAGCTCGTGCGGCTCGCGTGGTCGGTGGACGCCGGGCGGCCGGTCGAGCTGCCGGCGATCGTCGCGAAGCGGTACGCGGGCGGCTAGGGCTAGGCGAACACGCGGCGCCGCGGGCGGGCGTACTCGCGCACGCGGCGCTCGAAGTCGAGCTCGGCCTCGAAGTCGGCGTCGTCGGCGTGGCGGAAGCGCAGGCCCTTGCGCTCGAGCAGCGCGACGAATGTCTCCACCAGCTCGGGGTCGAGGTGCGTGCCCGCGACGCGCCGCATCTCCGCCACGGCCTCGGTCGAGGTGAGCGGCGTGCGGTACGAGTCGCGGGCGATCATCACGTCGTAGGCGTCGGCGATCGTGACCATCCGCGACAGCAGCGGGATGGTCTCGCCGGCGAGCTTGCGCGGGTAGCCCTTGCCGTCCCAGCGCTCGTGGTGGCAGAGGATGATGTCCGCGACCGGCGCGTAGGGCTCCATCCGCGCGACCACGCGCGCGCCCTCCTCCGGGTGCCGCCGGACGATCTTCCAGTCCTCCTCGGTCAGCGGCGCGGGAGCGAGCAGGATCGCGTCCGGGAACGAGAACTTGCCGACGTCGTGCAGCAGCCCGGCGGTGTGCACGAGGTCCTGCTCGTCGCGTGAGCAGCCGTGCGCCTCGGCCAGCGCGCGGGCGTAGCGCGCGACCGCGGCCGAGTGGCGCGCGGTCATGCGATCGCGCATCGCGAGCGTGTCGACCATGCTCGCGAGCACCCCGAGCTGCAGCGCCGCGAGCTCCTCGGCGCGCCGCTGCGAGCGCAGCAGCTCGCGCAGCAGGAACTGGAACACGAGCACGACCAGCGCGAGGAGCGCCAGCGCGGCGATCCCCGTCTCGCGGTACAGCACCGCGACGCTCGCGGCGAGCAGGGCGCTCGCCAGCTCGGACGGGACCACCGGGAGGTAGACGGTGCGGATCTCCCGGCCGAGCGGGATGCCGAGATAGATCGACATCGCGACCGCGATCAGCGCGAAGTTGAGGACGTTGCAGAGCACGAACGCGCCGAACACCGCGATCGCGAACGTGAAGTTCTCGGTCTCGATCGACGTGACGCTCTCGAGCCCCTCGAAGGCGAGCCCGACGAGCAGCGGGATCGTCGTGTAGGCCGTGACGTTCGTAAGGAACTTGTGCAGCGCCGGCCGCGTGCGCACCGCGTCGACGAGCACGCAGACGGCGCCGATGAGCACCGCCGGCGCCGGCCCGCACAGGGCGAGCGCCAGCACGATCGCGAAGAACGCGCCGCTGATCCGCTGCGTCTTGTGCTGGAGGGCGAGGAGGTCGCTGACGACCGCGAGCCCGAGCAGCACCAGCACGAGGCCGGCCGGCTCCCAGTCGGCGGCCTCGGACGACGCGACGGCTGCCGCCAGGGTTCCCGCCAGCACCACGATCTCCCCTGCGAGCAGCCTTTTCCCGCGAACAGGCATCTCTCGGCGACCGAGACTATTCGCGCCCGCGGCGCGGCGCAAATGCGCTTACAGATCGGCCAGCGAGATCAGCAGCTCGCGCGCGGTGCGCGAGCCGAGCTCGAGGCTTTCCAGCCGGTACGACTCGTTGGGCGCGTGGATGTCGTCGTCGGGCAGCCCGAAGCCGCTGACGATGGTCGGGATCGCGCGCGCCGCGAACTCGGCGACGACCGGGATCGAGCCACCCGAGCGCACGAGCGCGGGGGCCGTGCCGGTGGCGCGCTCGATCGCCTGCGCGGCCAGCACGAGCGCCGGCAGATCGGGCTCGAACAGCGACGGGTCGGCGAGGTGCCACTTGAAGCTGACGTCGGCGTCGGGGTGCGCGCCCTCGCGCAGCAGCCGCTCGAGCTCGGGGCCGATGTCGGCCGCGCGCTGGCCGGGCGCGAGCCGCAGCGAGACCGCGCCGTGGGCGAGATGCGGCACGAGCGTGCGCGGCTCGCCGCCGGAGAACTGGTTGATGTCGAGCGAGGCGTCGGCTCCGTTGCGCTCGTAGAACTCGGCCGCCGCACCGGCGTACGCCTCGCGGCCGCCGACCTCAGACAGCACCTGGCTGCCGGGCGGCAGCCGCTCCCACGCGATCCGCTCGGCCTCGGCGGGCGGGAGGATGCCGGCGCGCAGCTCGTCGCGGAGCCTGCCGTCGGGCCCGGGCACGACCTGGGCGAACATGCCGTGCAGCACGTGCAGCGCGTTGAGCACGCTGCCGCCGTACATGCCGGAGTGCAGGTCGCGGACGCCGGTGCGCACCTCGATCTGCGCCATCGCCATCCCGCGCAGCCCGACGGTGATCGCGGGCGTCTGCGTGTCGACCATGCCGGAGTCGAAGACGATCGCGGCGTCCGCGCCGCGCTCGTCGGCGCGGATCCACTCGGTGATGCTCTCCGAGCCCGCCTCTTCCTCGCCTTCGACGACGACGCGCACGTTGACCGGCAGTTCGCCCTCGCTCGCCAGCGCGCACGCGGCGTGCAGGAGCGGCCAGAAGTTGCCCTTGTCGTCGGAGGCGCCGCGCGCGTACAGGCGGCCGTCGCGGACCTCGGGCTCGAACGGCGGCGAGGTCCACTCGCTGAGCTCGCCGACGCTCTGGACGTCGTAGTGACCGTAGATCAGGATCGTCGGCGCGTCGGCGGTCGTCGCGCGCAGGTCCCCGATCGCGAGCGGGTAGCCGTCGCCGATCTGCACGAGCTCGGCGCTGCCGCCGGCGCGCTCGACGTGCTCGGCCGCCCACTCGGCGGCGCGGCGCAGGTCGGCGGGATCGCCGCCGCCGGTCGAGATCGAAGGGATGCGCAGCCACTCGACCAGCTCGTCCAGGAGTTCGCTCACGCCCGGCACCCTATTTCCTCGCACCCGGAGCCCGGGTTGAGGTAGCTTCGGGCGATGCGCCGTGCCCTTCTCATCGCCCTCGGAGTCGGTTTCGCGGCGGGCGGAGCCGCGCTCGCGCAGGGCCAGAGCAACCAGGACGCCTACCAGCTGCCGGAGCCGAAGGTGAGCTCCGCGCAGGTCCTCCGCCTCCCGCGCGACTCGAGCTGCGTGCACATCACGCGGGCGACCGTGCGCTTCCTGCCCCCGCCGGGTGCCGTGTTCGGCGTGCTGCGGGTGACGGCCCACGGGCGCGAGGTCGCGCGCCTGACCGGCATCCCGCGCGCCGCCAGCGCGACGATCGCGCTCACCGGGAGCCGCACCACCGTGCGCGTCTCCGGCACGACGCTGGGCGGCCAGGAGGTCAGCGCCACGCGCGTCTACCGCCGCTGCGCACCGGCCGGGTCGAAGCCGAAGCCGAAGCGCACGACGCCGACGCCGGTCCAGGTCGGCGGCGGCGAAGACGGTTAGACGCCAAGCCAGGCACCTTGGTGCCTAACACCGGGCGCAGCTTCTTCCCGCAGTTGATCGACGCCCCGTTCCGCGCCGGGCTGCACGCCGCGTTCTCATTCGCGATCGTGGCCAGCCTCGTCGCGGCGGTGGCGTCGCTGCTGCGAGGCGGCAAATACGAGTACCAGGAGGCACCCAATGCGCATCCAGTGGCACGGCCAGTCCGCGTTTGACCTCGCGGGCCGCGTCTTCATCGATCCGTTCGGCGACGTCAGCGGGCTGGCGGCGCGCGGGATGCAGTTCGACTACCCCGCGATCGAGGGCATGGAGCCGGAGCTCGTGCTCGTCACCCACGAGCACCTCGACCACAACGGCGTCGAGGCGATCGGCGGCTCGCCGGCCGTGATCCGCTCGACCGCGGGCACGCTCGAGTCGCCTGTCGGCGAGGTGGTCGCCGTGGCCTCCGAGCACGACGAGGTGGCCGGCACGCAGCGCGGCCCGAACACGATCTTCGTCTTCACGCTGGACGACCTGCGGATCGCGCACTTCGGCGACTTCGGCCAGACGGCGCTGCGCGACGAGCAGGCCGACGCGATCGGGCAGGTCGACCTCGCCTTCGTGCCGGTCGGCGACGGGCCGACGATCGGCGCCGCCCAGGCGCGCGAGCTCGCCGGCCGGATCGGCGCGCGCTGGGTCGTCCCCATGCACTACCGGACGCCGCGGATCGGCTTCCTCGAGACCGCCGATGCGTTCCTGGAGCTGTACGGCGACGACGTCGTGCGCTGCGACGGGCCGAGCTTCGACACCGCGGAGCTGCCCGACGGGCCGGTGGCCGTCGTCCCCGCGGCGCCCTAGGCGACGGCCTAGCCGCCCGGGCCGCCCTTCGGCTCGTGCAGCTCGGCCTCCGCGCGCGTCGCGTGCGGGAGGTCGGGCAGCGCCGGGATCGGCACGTCGGGCGTGCGCGCCACGATCAGCGCGAACACGAGCAGGCGCGCGGCGGCCGGGATCGGGCGGCCCGCCTCGGGCGGCGCGAGGTGCTCGTCGAACTGGTCGAGCAGCTCGAGCACGGCGGAGCAGACCTCGGCCTGCGGCGCGTCGTCGCCGACCGCGCAGGAGAGCCGCGCCAGAGCCAGCGGCTCCGAGAAGTCGGCTTGGACGAACGCGCGGCCCATCACGGTCGTGAGGTGGGTGACGACGCGCTCGATCAGCGGGTCGAGCGCCTTCTGCGGCGCGCCGGGCGGCGGCCCGAGCTCGAGCCGCGGCTCGCCGGCCAGCACGTGCTCCATCTGCCGGCCCATGACCGCGCGCAGCTGGTCGGGCGTGAGGCCGGCCTGGAACGCCATCCGCATCGTCTGCGTGGCGCCGAGGATCGGCCGGCCGTAGGGCGAGTCGCTCGCCCACACGATGTTGCTGGGCGGGCAGAGGGCGAACATCGCCAGGACGTCGGCGGGCGCCCACCAGGCGGTGTCGATGTAGAGGTTCGGGTGGTCGGGCAGCTCGCGCCACAGCCACGACAGATCGGAGATCGCGCAGTGGGCGAGGATGATCCGGGCCTCGGGGAACTCGCCCGAGAGCCGCACCGTGTCCTCTCCCAGCGCCGGGATGCCGCGGCCGGCGTGGATCAGGACCGTCGCCTTGTGCTCATGGGCGGCGCGGACGAGCTCGCGCACCGACGGCTCGGAGAGCGTGAACTGCTCGGCCCGCGGGTGCAGCTTGATGCCGTTGACACCCGCGTCGAGGCAGCGCCGCGCCTCGTCGACGCAGCCGGGGTCCTTCGGCTGGACGCGGCAGAGCGCGCGCAGCGTGCCGCCGCTCTCGGCCACCGCCTCCATCACGAAGTCGTTGGCCGGCGTGTAGCCGTCGGGCTCGTGCATCGGGAACACGAGCGCCTTGGCGTCAACGACGGCAAGCGCCTCGAGCAGCTCCTCGGGCGTCTGCTTGAAGCCGTCGGGGTCGTTCTGCCCGACGTGGGTGTGGGCGTCGAGGAGCGAGACGCCGGGGAGGTCCTCCAGCAGGCGGTCGAACCACGGGCGGAGGATTGCGTCGGCGTCGAACACGGCGCGCCACAATAATGGCCGAATGCAATTTCGCCGCGAGCGCGTGCGGGTCGAGACCCAGCGCCACATCATCGAAGGCACGCTGCAGCTGCCCCACGAGGGCTACCGCTCGCGGACCACGGACTACCTCAACGCCCACGACTCCGACTTCATCGCGCTGATCGACGCGGACGTCCGCTGGGCAGACGGCTCGCACGAGCCCGAGCGCCAGGACTACCTGGCGATCTCCGCCCGCCACATCATCCTCGTCACCGAGCTCGAGTCGCTCGGCGTGGTCGAGGAGCCGAACCCCGCGCTGGGCGTGAACTAGCGGTCGTCGCCGAGGGCGTCTTCCGCCTCGGCGACCGCGGCCTCGACCAGCGCGCTCTCGAGCACGCCGGCGGTGGCGAGCGCCCCGACCGCGTCCGCGGTCTCGGTGGGATGGATGAAGCCCTGGTCGACAAGCACGCCCACGACCTCGCTCGCCGCCCGCGCGCGCTCCTCCACCGTGGCGTCGCCGCGCGCCGCGATCGCCGCCAGGGCGTCGACGAGCGCGCTGGCCCGGGTGGCCTGTGCGAGCTCGAGCGCGGCCTGCGCGTCGGACCGGGCGCGCAGCTCCGCGCCGACGACCATCACGACCTCCGGCGTCAGGAAGCCCTGGCCCAGCAGGCGGCCGCCGGCCCCGCGGATCGTCTCGCGGAGGCCCGCCGCCCACAGGTGCTCGACCAGCACGACGGCCGCGTACTCGCCCGTGCCGATCTCGTCGGTCAGGTTCCGCAGGTCCTCCAGGGCGAAGCCGGCCGTGCGGGGGAACGCGTCCTGCGGGGTCGTGCCGCCGTTGCCGCCGCCGTTCGTGCCCAGCAGGTGCGCGATCGGGTTCGCCGGCTCGGGCGGGTCGCCGAGCAGCGGGTTGAGGTCGGCAACCTCGGTGAGCTTGGCGTCGTCCCCGCGATGGAGGAGCCGGGCATCGATCACCCGCAGCAGCCCGCGGCCGCGGAGGAAGCCGATCTCGCGCGCGATGTCGCCGCGGAAGCGCTCGGTCGTGTCGAACCCGACGAGCAGGATCTGGAGCGGGCCGATACGGGATTCGTCAGTACTCATTTCCTGCTCCGTGCCAAGATGGCACAGATGAGCCGTTCGCTGACCCCCGTCAGCCGTGTCGGCGTCGATGAGCGCGCCGCGGCTCTCGGCAAGCGGTCGATCAAGACGTCGGCCAAGCGCGAGGGCATCCGCATCGCCACGTCGATGCTCGACCTGACGACCCTCGAGGGCTCCGACACGCCCGGCAAGGTGCGCCACCTGTGCGCGAAGGCGGTCGTGCCGGACCCGACGCGGCCGGAGATCCCGTCCTGCGCGGCGGTCTGCGTCTACCCGGCGCTCGTGCCGGTCGCGCGCGAGGCGCTGCGCGGGACCGGCGTAGCGGTCGCCTCGGTGGCGACGGGCTTCCCGGCCGGCCAGACCTCGCTCGAGGTCAAGGTCGAGGAGACCCGCGACGCGGTCGCCGCGGGCGCGGGCGAGATCGACATGGTCATCTCGCGCGAGGCGTACCTGAGCGGCGACGACGCCCGGGTCGCGCGCGAGATCGAGGCGGTCAAGGCGGCGTGCGGCGACGCGCACCTGAAGGTGATCCTCGAGACCGCCGAGCTGCCGACCTACGCGCACGTCCGCCACGCCTCGCAGCTCGCGATCGACGCCGGCGCCGACTTCATCAAGACGTCGACCGGCAAGGCCAAGACCGGCGCCACCCCCGGCGTCGTGCTGGTGATGCTGGAGACCGTGCGCGACCACGCCTGGCGCACCGGGCAGATCATCGGCGTCAAGGCGGCCGGCGGGGTCAGCACCACCAAGCAGGCGATGCACATGCTCGTGCTGGTCAAGGAGACGCTGGGCGACGAGTGGCTGACGGCCGATCGCTTCCGCATCGGCGCCTCGTCGGTGCTCAACGATCTGCTGATGCAGTACGCCAAGCTCGACAGCGGCCACTACGGCCGCTCGGAGGACTTCTCCAAGGAATGAGCGTCGAAGCCCCCAGGACCACGCTGCGCTGGGACTACGCGCCCGCGCCCGAGTCGCGCGACTCGGCCTCGCTGCGCGACAGCTACGACCTGTTCATCGGCGGGTCGTTCGTCGCGCCCGGCGACGGCACGCGGGTGCAGACGATCAACCCGGCGAACGAGGAGCCGCTCGCCGAGGTCGCCTTCGCGGGGGCGAAGGACGTCGCCCGCGCCGTCGAAGCGGCCCGCGCCGCCGCGCCCCGCTGGCGGAAGCTGCCGCCGCTCGAGCGCGGCAAGTACCTGTTCCGCATCGCGCGGCTGATCCAGGAGCGGGCGCGCGAGCTGGCGGTCGTGGAGTCGCTCGACGGCGGCAAGCCGATCCGCGAGTCGCGCGACATCGACGTCCCGCTCGCGGCCCAGCACTTCTTCTCCTACGCGGGCTGGGCGGACAAGCTGCAGTACGCGCTGGCCGGCCGCCCGCACGAGCCGCGCGGCGTCGTCGGCCAGGTCGTGCCGTGGAACTTCCCGCTGCTGATGGCGGCGTGGAAGCTCGCCCCCGCGCTCGCGACCGGCAACACGGCGGTGCTCAAGCCCGCCGAGACGACGCCGCTGACCGCACTGCTGCTGGCCGAGATCTGCCAGGAGGCGGGCCTCCCCGCGGGCGTGGTCAACATCGTCACGGGCGACGGCAGCGCCGGCGCGGAGCTCGTGCGCTCCGGCCTCGACAAGGTCGCCTTCACCGGCTCCACCGCGGTCGGCAAGGAGATCCAACGCGCGCTGGCCGGCACCGGCACGGGGCTGACGCTCGAGCTCGGCGGCAAGTCGGCCAACATCGTGTTCGAGGACGCCGCGCTCGACCAGGCCGTCGAGGGCATCATCGAGGGCATCTTCTTCAACCAGGGCCACGTCTGCTGCGCGGGCTCGCGGCTGCTGCTGCAGGAGAGCGTGGCCGAGGAGGTCACGCGCAAGCTGTGGGCGCGGATGGAGCGGCTGCGGGTCGGCGACCCGCTCGACAAGAACACCGACGTCGGCGCCATCAACAGCGCGGCGCAGCTCGCCCGCATCTCCGAGTTGGTGGATGAGGGCGAGCGCGAGGGCGCGACCCGGCGCTCGGTCGCCTGCGCGCTGCCGGAGACCGGCTACTGGTTCCCGCCCACGCTCTTCCTCGACGTCGCGCCCGCCAACCGGATCGCGGTCGAGGAGATCTTCGGCCCGGTCGTGTCGGTGACGACGTTCCGCACGCCGGCCGAGGCGGTCGAGCGCGCGAACAACTCCGCCTACGGGCTCGCCGCCGGCGTGTGGACCGACAACGGCTCGAAGGCGTTCGAGGTCGCCTCCGCGCTGCGTGCCGGCGTCGTGTGGCAGAACACCTACAACCGCTTCGACCCGACGGCCGCGTTCGGCGGCTACAAGGAGAGCGGGTTCGGGCGCGAGGGCGGGCCGGCGGGGCTGCTCCCGTACGTGAGGCTGACGTGAGCCGGGTCGCCGTCGCCAAGACCTACAAGCTCTACGTGGGCGGCAAGTTCGCGCGCTCGGAGTCGGGGCGCAGCGACGCCGTGGCGGGCGCCAACGTCCCGCGCGCCTCGCGCAAGGACGTGCGCGACGCCGTGAAGGTGGCGCGCGGCGCGCAGGCCGGCTGGGCCGCGCGCACCGCCTACAACCGCGGCCAGGTGCTCTACCGCTTCGCGGAGGCGCTGGAGTCGCGCAGCGGAGAGTTCGGCGACGACGTCGGCGAGGCCGTCGACCTGCTCGTCCACTACGCGGGCTGGACCGACAAGCTGGCCGCGGTGATGGGCGGCGTCAACCCGGTCGCCGCGCCGTATCTGAGCTTCTCCACCCCGGAGCCGACCGGCGTCGTCGCCGTGCTCGCGCCGGACGAGCCCGACGTGCTCGGCCTGATCCGCGAGGTCGCCCCGGCGCTCGCGGCCGGCAACACCGTCGTCGCGCTGATCTCCCGGACCCGGCCGCTGCGCCCGCTCGACCTCGGCGAGGTGGCCGGCGTCTCCGACGTGCCCGGCGGCGTGCTCAACCTGCTGTCCGGCCGCATCGAGGAGCTGCTCGCGCCGCTATGCGGGCACCGCGACGTCAACGCCATCGTCGACGCCACCGGCGACCGCGAGCGCGCGCTGGAGATCGACGAGCTCGCCGCCGACACGGTGAAGCGCGTCTCGCGCCCGGCGCCGGACGGCGACCCGCTCGCGCGGCTGGAGGCGCTGACCGAGCTCAAGACCGCCTGGCACCCCATCGGGGTCTAGGTCCCGATGGACGACGTGGTCGCCGCGGCGGACGCGTTCCAGCGTGCCCTGGAAGTGCGCGCTGCGACCGCGCTCGTGGACCGCGACGGCGACACGGCGGCCATCCTGCAGCGCGTCACCCTGCGCGCGACCGTGCTGGGCGAGGACCGCAGCGGCATCCTCGTCATCAGCGACGTCTGGCGACACGACGGCAGCTGGCGCCTGTGGCGGCGGCACTCCACGCCCCTGGCGGCCGGGAGGATGCCGGGCGCCTAGATCGGGCGTACGATTCCGCGCCGTGTCGGCGCGGCCGCACCCGAACGAGAACCTGGTCCTCGCCGCGATGGTGTTCGCCGTCGCGATGACGTTCATCGACCAGACGATCGTGGCGATCGCGGTCCCGAACCTGGAGAAGGAGCTGTCGCTGAGCCCGACCGGCGCGCAGTGGGTCATCAACGGCTACCTGCTGGCGCTGGCGTCGCTGTTCGCGTTCGGCGGCAAGCTCGGCGACGTGCTCGGGCGGCGGCGGATGGTGGTGATCGGCGTCGCCGGCTTCGCGATCACCTCGGCGCTGTGCGGCGCGACGCCGACGGGCGACCTCGCGGAGCCGTGGATCATCACGTTCCGCGTGCTCCAGGGCGCGACCGCGGCGCTCATGTTCCCGGCCGCGGTCGGCATCGTCGTGGCGTCGTTCCCCCTGCGCGAGCGCGGGCGGGCGATGGCGATCTTCTTCGGCATCTCCGGCGGCCTGACCGCGATCGGCCCGATCACCGGCGGCTACCTGACGCAGTGGACGTGGCGCTCGATCTTCTGGATCAACATCCCGGTCGCGCTGATCGCGCTGTACCTGATCTGGCGCGCGAAGATCGAGGACGAGCGCCACCCGGCGGGCCTCGACGCACGCGGCACCGTGCTCGTCACCGGCGGCATGGGCCTCACGGTGCTCGGCTTCCAGCAGTCGGGCGCGTGGGGCTGGAGCAGCGCCGCGACGTGGGGCTGCGTGCTCGTCGGCCTGGCGTTGCTGGCCGTCTTCGTGGTGTGGGAGCGGCGCGCGGCGGAGCCGCTGCTGGACCTGCGGATCTTCCGCGACCGCGGCTTCGCGACCGAGACGCTCGTGCTCGGGCTGATGTCGGTCGTGTTCGTCCCGTTCTTCTTCTTCGGCAGCGTGTACGCGCAGGTCTCGCTCGGGGAGACGGCCTCCAACGCCGGCCTTTACATCGCGTACTTCTTCCTCGGCTTCGTCGTGATGGCGCAGATCGGCGGGCGCATCCTCGACAGGCGCGGCGCGCGCCCCGCGGTCGTGGCGGGCACCGCGCTGGGGGCGGTCGGCTTCTACCTGCTGGCCGGCAAGCTCACCGACCTGTCGCTCGGCGACCAGTGGCCGTACGTCGCGCTGGCCGGCGGCGGGGTCGGGCTGATGCTCGGCACCGCCAGCACCGACGCCGTCAACCGCGCGCCGAGCGCGAGCTACAGCGAGGTCACCGGCATCACCCAGACGGCGCGGAACTTCGGCGCCAGCCTCGGGCTCGCCGTGCTCGGCGCGATCCTCGTCAGCGAGTCGCAGACGAACATCGCCGACGCGCTGATGAAGCACGGCGTCCCGCGCGCCGCGGCCGAGCGGGCGGCCGCCGGAGGCTTCGGCTCGGGCGGCGGAGGGTCGCCGGCAATCCTGCACGACGTCCAGCTCGCGTTCGCCCGTTCGGCGCAGACCGTCTTCTACATCATGGCCGGGGTGATGGCCGCGACCTTCCTCGTCGCGGTGCGCGGGTTGCCGCGCGGGCGGGTCGAGCCCGCCGACGACGCGCAGCCGGCGAGCGTTCCCGCCTAGACCGGACTCAGCGTGGGGCCGGCGGCGGCGTCAAGCTCACCCGCTCGCGCTCGGTCTTCGCCCACCCGCGGCGGTCGGTCAGCTGCCGCAGCGTCGAGCGCACGAGCACCGGCCACAGCAACCACGAGTAGAACGCGTAGGCCTGCGCGACGAGCAGGCCGCCGAGGATGCCGCGGAACCCGCGCGGCGCCCCGCGAGCCACGCAGCCGAGCACCACCCCGCCGACCCCGAGCACGTAGAAAAACCCGAGCTGCCACAGCGGCCCGCCGTCCCAGAAGCCCACGTCTCCGGTGGCCCACAGCACCAGCGAGCCGACCAGCGAGGCGCCCACCACCGCCTGCCAGAACGGCATCAGCAGGTAGGTGAGCTGGTCCAGCCGCGCCACGAGCCCCACCGGCGCCTGGAAGACCACGCCCAGCAGGCCCATCGCCTGCAGGTTGCCTTGCGACCAGCGCGTGCGCTGGCGGAAGAGCCGGCGCAGCCCGGGCAGGCCCTGCTGCTCGACCACCGCGCGCAGCTCCTGCCGGCCCTGCCAGCCCGCGCCGATCAGCCGCAGGCCGAGGTCCTGGTCTTCGGTCAGGCGGTCGCGCCAGGGGCCGACGTGGTCGGCGACCTCATCGAGCGCCGAGAGCCGGTTGAACTGCCCGTTGCCCCCCATGCCGGCCGTGCCCCAGCTCGTGCGGCCGGCCTGGTAGAGGAACCCGTAGACCGCGAACTCCACGTCCTGGAACCACGTCAGCACGCGCCCCCGGTTGTAGATCCGGACCAGCGACTGGACACCCCCCACGCGCTCGTCGGCGAAGTGCGCCGCCGCGTAGCGCGGCGCGTCCGGGGCAAGCCGCCCGTCGGCGTCGACGACCACGACGATCACCTCGTCGCGCGGCGTCTCCCCCACGAGCTCGCCGAACCGCCGGTAGGCGTAGTTGAGCGCGGCGGCCTTGCCCTGCCGCGCCTCGGGCGGCTCGCGCCGCAGCACCCGCAGGTCAGGCGGGGCGATCGTGGCGAGTGCGTCCGCGGTGCCGTCGTCAGAGCCGTCGTCGATCACGACGATGTGGCGCCGCCGCACCGGGATCGCCTCCAGGCGGGCGACGCTGTCGGCGATCGTCAGCGCCTCGTTGAGCGCGGGCACGAGGAAGACCCACGCGAAGCCGTCGGCGCCGTCGTCGGGCACCTGCGGCGGGTGCGTCCGCGCGCGCTCCGCGCGGATGAACAGCAGCGTCGTCCACGCCAGCATCACCACGATCACCACGAAGGCGGCGAGGAACAGGATCCGCCAGAACAGCGGCAGCCCCTCGAACGGGAGCACGAGCGCGGTCATGCGTCGCTCGCGGCCGAGAGATGCTCCTCCCAGCGCTCCTCGGTGTCCTGCTCGGGCAGCGGCTCGAGCCAGCTGTCGGCGCCGACGGCCTTGAGGATCGCCGAGCGCGAGTAGCCGGATCCGAACGGCTCCGGCGGGTTGACGCCGGTGACCATGTGATCGAGCTGCGCCACGATCCGCTGCGCGGCGCGACCGTCGCCGTAGGGGTTCCTCGCGTCGGCCATCGCGGCGTAGGCGACCGGGTCGTCGAGCAGCCGGGCGGCCTCGCTCACGATGCGGTCGGGATTGGTACCGACCATCCGCAGCGTCCCGGCGTCGACCCCTTCGGTGCGCTCGGTGCTGTCACGCGCCACCAGCACCGGCTTGCTGAGCGAGGGCGCCTCCTCCTGCAGGCCGCCCGAGTCCGTGATCACGAGATCGCAGCGCGCGAGCAGCTTCGCCATCGCGGTGTACCGCAACGGCTCGGTGAGGAGCACGTTCTCCAGCGGCTCGAGCGCCGGCCGCAGGTCCGATCGCACGCGCGGGTTCGGATGCAGCGGGAGCACGAAGCGGAGCTCGGGCCGCTCGGCGGCCAGCCGCGCGATGCCCTCGGCGATCCCGTGCAGGCCGTCGCCCCAGTTCTCCCGGCGGTGCGCGGTCACCAAGACGACACGCGCGTCGCCCTCCACGAGCTCGGCGAGTCGCGCGTCGTCGAACGGGACGTCGAGGCCGGCCGCCCACTTCAGCGCGTCGATCCCGGTGTTGCCGCACACGAAGATCTGGTTGGCCGGGATGTTCTCCCGCACCAGGTTCTCCTCGTTGTCGGCCGTCGGCGCGTAGTTCATCGCGGCGATGCACGAGATCAGCTGGCGGTTGAGCTCCTCCGGGAAGGGCGAGAAGTTGTAGCCCCCGGTCCGCAGCCCGGCCTCGACGTGCCCGACCGGGATCCGCAGATGGAACGCCGCCAGCGCGGCGGCGAACGCGGAGCTCGTGTCGCCATGCACGAGCACGACGCCCGGGAACGAGCCGTCGAGCACGGCCTCGCGCGTCGGCCGCTCGCCGGTGACGGCGGCGAAGGTGGTGCTGAGGTAGTCCTCGAAGCGGCGCATGAACGCCGCCACGCGCGAGTTGAGGCTCGAGTGGCGGAAGCCCACCCACAGATCGACATCCGAGGTGATGCCGGCGAGGCCGAGCACCTCCTCCACCATCGCGTGGTGCTGGCCGCTCGACACGACGACCGGCGTCAACGACGGGCTCTCGCGCAGCGCGAGGATGAGCGGCACGAGCTTGATCGCCTCCGGGCGCGTGCCCACCACCACGATGACGCGGAAAGCCGGCCCGCTCATAGCGGGGACGATCCCGCGCCGTCGGTGCGCGGTCATCACCCGGGCGGGGTGAGCGAGCCGGCGCGCTGACGGTTACAGTCGCGAAATGCCGGATCTCGTCAGGACAGTCGGGCGCTACAGCATCGTCAGCGAGCTCGGTCGCGGCGGGATGGCGGTGGTCTACCTCGCGCGGCAGAACGACCTCGACCGGCTCGTCGCGCTCAAGGAGCTCGCCGCGTTCCACGCCGCCTCGGATCCGAGCTTCGCTCAGCGCTTCGTGCGCGAGTCGCGGCTGGCGGGCTCGCTCGTCCACCCGAACGTGATCACGGTGTTCGACTACTTCGAGCACGACGGGACGCCCTACATCGCGATGGAGTACGTCGAGCGCGGCTCGCTGCGCCCGTACGTCGGGCGGATGACGCTCGCGCAGATCGGCGGCGTGCTCGAGGGCCTGCTGGCCGGGCTCGGCGCGGCGGAGCAGCACGGCATCGTGCATCGCGACCTCAAGCCGGAGAACCTGATGGTCAGCGCGAGCGGCAGCGTGAAGATCGCCGACTTCGGGATCGCGCGGGCGACGCAGGCCGCGGACACGGGTTCGTTCCAGACCGCGACCGGGACGACGGTGGGCACGCCGCCGTACATGGCGCCCGAGCAGGCGATGGGCAAGGGCAAGGAGGTCGGCCCGTGGACCGACCTCTACTCCGTCGGCTGCATGTCCTACGAGCTGTTCACCGGCAAGCCGCCGTTCTACGACGCCGACGAGCCGCTGGCGATCCTCCTGCGGCACATCACCGAGCAGCTCCCGCCGGCGGCCGAGATCGCGGGCGTCGATCCGGACATCTCGGCCTGGATCGAGCGCCTGACGGCGAAGGAGCGCGCGGGCCGGCCGGAGTCGGCGGCCGCCGCGTGGGAGGAGCTCGAGGAGATCCTGATCGGCAAGCTCGGCCCGCGCTGGCGGCGCGAGTCGCGGCTGGGCGACCCGCCGCGCCCGATCCCCGGCCCTGCGACGCCGCCGCCGTCGGTGCCGATGGACACGCCCGAGGGGATCGACATGCAGGGCACCGGCCCGGACACGCCGCGGCCGATGCCGACCGCGGACGCCCCAGTCACCGACGACTCCGAGTACGAGACGTACCACACGCCCCCGTCCGGCCCGGCGCCGGAGCCGGTCGTGGAGATCCGGTCGGCCGAGCCGGAGCCGGTCGCAGAGGTCCGGCCGGTGGAAGAGGTCCGGCCGGTCCCGTCCCCGGAACCGGAACCTGCCCCCGAGCCGGCGCCGTCCGAGCCGCCCCCTCCACCCACGCCGCTCCGGCCGCGCGCGCCGGAGCCGCCGCCCGCGCCGCTCCCGCCCGCCGCCGAGACGGTTCAGGCCCCGCCCGCGGCGCAGCCGGGGGCGGACGTCGCCGGGCCTGCTCGGATCGGCGCGGTCGCGCTGCTCGCCGGGCTGCTGATCCCGCTCTTCGCCGAGTTCGCCGACCGCTGGAACGCGTTCGCGGTCCTGTCGCCGTTCGAGCTGGTGGGCGTCGCCGCCCTGGTCTGGGTCGCCGCCTCGGGGCGGTGGTCCGCGGAGGTCGCCGGTGGCGTCCTCGTCGGGTGCGGCGCGCTGGCGGTCGCCGGGGCCATCGGGCTGCTCAAGTTCACAAGCCAGCGCCTCGGCGCCATCGGGGTGCTGCTCGCCGTCGTCGTCGCCGTCGCGGCGGCGGTGATCCTCGCCGCGGGCGTCCGTTCCCTCCGCGCCACCCCGCGCGGCCCCGCCGCGACGGGAGCCGACCCCGGCCCGCTCGTGCTCGGCCTTGCGGGCATCGGGCTCGCGGTCGTCGCGCTGATCGTCGACTACGACGGCTTCAGCTCGCTACTCGACGAGCTCAAGGAGGGCGAGAGCGCCGAGTTCTTCTTCGGCCCTGCCGTGGGGGCCGCCGCCGCGCTGGCCGGCCTGCTCCTGCTGGCCGCTCGCCCGCGCTTCGCGGCCGGGCTGCTGCTCGCGGTGGGGGCCACGCTGGCCCTCCACTACCTCGGCCTGCTCGTGGCGGCCTGGCGCGCGATCGGCGAGGTCGGGGACGTCCGCTCCGCGGCCTACTTCGGCATCGTCGGCGGCCTGCTCATCCTCGCCGCCGGCGCCTGGACGAAGCGCGCCAACGCATGACGGCCGTGGCCGGCAAGACCGCGATCGTCACCGGCGCCGCGACCGGCATCGGCGCCGCGACCGCGACGCTGCTCGCCGCCCGCGGCGCGCGCGTGCTCGCCGCCGGCCTGCAGCCGGACGAGCTGCGCGCGACCGTCGCGGCGATCGAGGCGGATGGCGGCGAGGCGGTCGCGATCGAGGCGGACCTCGCCGATCCGGAGCAGATCGAGGCCGTCGCCGCGCGCGCCCAGGAGGCGTTCGGCGGCGCCGACATCCTCGTCAACAACCACGCGATCTACCCGCTCGGCCCGTGGCACGAGGCCGACGCCGCGGAGTGGGACGCGGTGTTCGCCACCAACGTGCGCAGCTACTTCCTGCTCGCCAAGGCGGTGCGCCCGCAGATGCTCGCCCGCGGCGGCGGCGCGATCGTGAACGTCGCCTCCGTCACCTTCTACTGGGGCGAGGCGGGGCTCGTCTCCTACGTCGCGTCGAAGGGCGCGGTGATCGGCTTCACCCGCTCGCTCGCCCGCGAGGCCGGGCCCGAGGGGATCCGCGTCAACGCCGTCGCGCCCGGCGCGTTCCCGACCGCGGCGACCGCGATCCACGCCGACCAGGAGGCGCTGTGGAGCGGCGTGCTCGAGGCGCAGTCGATCAAGCGCCGCGGTGAGGTCGAGGACGTCGCGCGCGCGATCGCGTTCTTCGCCGGCGACGACAGCGGCTTCGTCAGCGGCCAGACGCTGCTGGTGGACGGCGGGTGGATGCGGGGCTGACGACCACGTCGTCGCCCTCCACCACGACGTCGTAGCGCCGCAGCACGATCTCCGGGAACGCGAGGCAGCGGCCGGTCGGCACGTGGTACTCGAGCCCGTGCCACGGGCAGGCGACGATCTCGCCCTCCTGCTCCCAGCGCGGCAGCCAGCGGCCCTCCTCGTCGGCCACGAGCGTCCCCGTCGTCCGCGCCGCCGCGCACACCGGACCGCCCATGTGCGCGCAGCGGTTGAGCAGCCCGTAGAGCCGCCCGCCGATATTGAAGACACCCACCGAGCGCCCCTCGACGGTCACGACGCGGTGCGTGCCCTCGGGGAAGTCAGCGACCGTTCCGACGACCGTCACGATCGATCCCGAACAGCGTCAGCGCGTTCTCGCCGAAGACCTTCGCCCGCGCCTCCTCCGACAGCGGCACCATGTCGAGCTTCATCGGGTGGTCGAAGTCGTGGTGCGGCCAGTCGGAGGCGAACACGGTCGTGTCCTCGCCGTCGTAGAGCTCCATCAGCGTGACGATGTCGCGCAGGCGCTCGGGCTCCTCGATCGGCTGCGTCGCGACATAGATCTGCTTCACGTAGTGGCTCGGGCGCTCGGTCAGGAACGGCACCTCGCGGCGGCGCTCGAGGTACTCCTTGTCGAGCCGGTTGCAGACGAACGGCATCCACGAGATGCCCGCCTCGGTGACGCCGATCTTCAGCCGCGGGAAGCGCACCACCACGCCCGTCGAGACCATCGAGATGATGTTGGCCATGATCGAGAACGTGTGCGACGTCGAGTGGCGCGCGAACTCGGTGTCGAACTGGTGGTTGTTGAACGGGAAGACCGGCGAGGTGACGGTCACCGCGTGCAGCAGCACCGGCAGGTCCGCGTTCTGCGCCGCGTCGAAGATCGGGTCGTAGCGGCGGTCGCCCCACAGCGGATCGAGGCCGGCGCACGGCAGATAGACGCAGACCGCGTGGTCGGCGTGGCGCTCGATCTCGCGCGCGGCGTCCTCCGGGTCCTGCGGGCAGGCGACGATCGCGTGCAACAGCGCGGGGTGCTTCGACGTCCACTCTTCGCGCAACCACGCGTTGTAGGCGCGGGCGAGCGCGGCGGCGTAGTCGGCCTGCGGCAGCACAGCGAGCTTGAGCAGGTGGTCGGGGAAGAGCACCGCCAGGTCGACGCCGATCTCGTTCAGCTCGCTCACCATCTGCTCCGGCGTTTGGACCATGCGCGTCGCCTCGTGCGAGGTCGGGAAGCGCGCGGTCAGCGTCCCGTCGCCGCCGGGCGAGAAGCCGGGGATGTCGAGATAGCGCTCCGGGACATCCGCGACGTTGCGCAGCGCGACGTCCCACGGCGCGTCGCAGTAGGGCGCGAGCCCGCCGGGGCTCTCGTGGACGTGGACGTCCACGTCGACGATCAGGAGCTCGTTCAGCGGTGTCCGCGCCATCGCGGCATCATCCCAGCATGGAGGTGGCCCGCGGCATCCACCGGGTCGAGGGTGACCTCGGCGAGCGCTACGTCTGCCAGTACCTGCTCGTGGGCGAGGAGCGGACGCTGCTCGTCGACACCGGCCTGCGCGAGATGCCGCGCGCGGTCATCGCGCCCTACCTCGACGGCCGCCCGGTCGACGACGTGCTCATCTCCCACGCCGACGTCGACCACTGCGGCGGCAACGTCGCGATGCGCGAGCTGGCGCCGGATGCGCGCTTCCTCTGCGGCGAGCCCGATCGCGCCTGGATCGAGTCCAACGCCGCGATGCTGGCCGGCAACTACCGCTGGTACGAGGCCTACGGGTTCGGGCCGTCGGCGGAGGACGTCGCGTTCCTCGAGCACGAGCTGGGCGGCGACGCGCCGATCGATTCCGGCCTGGAAGGAGGCGAGACGCTGCGCCTCGGCCCCGGCCGCGAGCTCGAGGTGCTCGCGCTCCCCGGCCACACGCTCGGGCACCTCGGCCTCTGGGACGCGGAGACCGGCGCGGCGATCGTGATCGACGCGGTGCTCGCCGACGGCGTCTACGACCGCGCCGGCAACCGCCTGATCCCGCCGCGCTACTACGACGCCGGCGCCTACGAGGCGACGATCCGGCGCGTCCGCGCGCTCGACCCCGAGCTGCTGCTGACCGCGCACTACGAGGTCATGGAGCGCGCGGCCGCGCGCGAGTTCCTCGACCGCTCGCTCGAGTTCGTAGAAGCCGTCCGCGCCGCGGTGCGCGCCTCCCGCACGACCGACCTGCGCGCGCTGACCGAGGAGGTCGACGCGGCCGTCGGCCCCTTCCCCGCCTTCACGCACGAGCTCGCCGCCTCGGTGCGCGCCCACCTCGCAGAGCGCGCGTAGACTCGGCGCATGGCCGAGCCCGAGCCGGAGCCGCACGTGCCGGTCGACGTTTTCCAGCGCGCCTCGATGGCCGCCGAGCGCACCTGGCTCGCGTGGTGGCGCACGGCGCTGGCCGCGACCGCGGGCGCGCTCGGGATCGGGCGCCTCGCGCCCGAGCTGCTCCACACCGCGCCGTGGCCGTACGTCGTGCTCGGCTGCGGCTACGCCGCGCTGGCGATCGCGATGCTGGTGTTCGGCGCGCAACGCCAGCGCGAGCTCGAGCGCTCGGTCGTCGACGGCGTGCACGTCCCGCTCCCACCCCGGCTCGTGTTGGGGTTCACGGTCGGCGGCGTGCTGCTCGCGATCTTCACGGTCGTGCTGGTCGGCGCGCAGCTCTAGTTGTCATCGCGTCACTGAGCGGTTACGGTCGGATCGCCAGGCGGCGCCAGCGTTTTCTCCCGGCGCTCCCCTTCGGCCCGGATCTCGATTGACTCGTTTCCTGTACGCACTCGGTGGCTTCTGCGTGCGTCGGCGCGTCCCCGTCCTGGTCGTCTGGCTGCTGATCGTGGTCGCGCTCGCGGTCCTCGCGCGCGGCGTCGGCGAGCAGACCAGCGACAACCTCGTCCTGCCGGGCACCGACAGCCAGCAGGCCACCGACACGCTGGGCGACCACTTCCCCGAGCAGGCGAACGGGACGAACCCGATCGTGCTCGCGGTGCCGAAGGGCAAGCAGCTCTCCGACGCTCCCTACAAGGACGCGATCGACGGCGTGGTGAAGGCGTACCGGAGCGACCCCGCGATCCAGAAGGTGGTCGGCCCGCTCTCCAGCGACGGCGCCGGGCAGATCGACAAGAGCAAGTCGACGGGCTACATCTCGCTGTGGCTGAAGGACAGCCCCAGCGAGCTCAGCGTCGACGAGGCACACAAGATCATCGACGTGGCGGACCCGGCGAAGGCGGCCGGCGTGCGCGTCGCGGCGGGTGGCTATCTGGGCCAGAAGGTCTCGAAGCCGAGCAGCCACACGTCGGAGGTCGTCGGCATCGTCGCCGCGATCCTGATCCTGCTCGTGACCTTCGGCAGCGCGGTCGCGATGGGGCTGCCGATCGGCACGGCGATCGTCGGCCTCGTCACGGGGCTGAGCATCGTCACGCTGCTGGGCCAGGTCGTCGAGGTGCCGACGACGGCGCCGGCGCTGGCCACCATGATCGGGCTCGGCGTCGGGATCGACTACGGCCTGTTCGTCGTCAGCCGCCACCGCGACCAGCTGCGCGCCGGCATGGAGATCTCCGAGTCGATCGCTCGCACCACCGCGACGTCGGGCGGCGCGGTGCTGTTCGCGGGCTTCACGGTGATCATCGCGCTGCTCTCGCTCGCGCTCTCGGGCATCCCGATCGTGACCACACTCGGGTACACCTCCGCGATCGTCGTGCTCGTCGCGGTCCTCGCCGCCCTCACGCTGATGCCCGCGCTGCTCTCGCTGCTCGGGGCGCGCGTCAACGCGCTGCGCCTCCCGGGCATGAAGACCCACCACGACGACCGCCCGCACGGCTGGCAGCGCTGGGCGCGGTTCGTGGCCGACAACCCGTGGCCGGCGCTCGTCGCCGGCGTCCTGATCCTGCTCGTGCTTGCGCTGCCGCTGCGCAACCTGCACCTCGGGCAGACCAACGTCGGCGCGCTGCCGACCGACACGCAGGCGCGGCAGGCGTACGACCGGATGAAGGGCGGCTTCGGCGCCGGCGCCAACGGCCCGCTGCTGATCGCCGTGCGGATGACGCAGCCGGCGACGAACGACCAGAAGCAGCTCGACTCGGTGAAGAAGCAGCAGTCCGACGCGAAGGCCAAGTCGCAGAAGCAGGCACAGGATCAGGTCAAGCAGCAGACGCAGAAGCTGATCGCGCAGGGCGTCCCGCCCGCGCAGGCGCAGCAGCAGGCCCAGCAGCAGGTTTCCGCGCAGCAGAAGAAGCAGCAGCCGAAGCAGGACCAGCAGGCGGCGCAGGCCAAGCAGCAGGAGAAGTTCCTCGAGTCCAAGGCCTCCGACCCGCGGCTGCAGACGCTGCGCAAGGACCTGCAGAAGACCGGCGACGTGAAGTCCGTGACGGAGCCGCTGGTCAACAAGGACGGCAGCGCCGCGGTGTTCACGCTCGTCTCGAGCAGCGCGCCCTCGTCGCGCGCGACCGAAACGCTCGTCAACCACCTGCGTGACGACGTGATCCCGAAGGACACGAAGGGCAACGGCATGCGCGCCGACGTCGGCGGCACCACAGCCGGCTACATCGACCTCGCCAAGCAGATCACCGGCAAGCTCCCGCTCGTGATCGGCATCGTGCTCGCGCTGTCGTTCGTGCTGCTGATGCTCGCGTTCCGCTCGATCCCGGTGCCGATCAAGGCCGTGATCCTGAACCTGCTGTCGATCGGCGCCGCGTTCGGGATCGTCACGTTCGCGTTCGGCCACGACTGGTCGGCGCAGCTCGTCGGGCTCGACGGCTCGGTCCCGATCGTCTCCTTCGTCCCGCTGATGATGTTCGCGATCCTGTTCGGGCTCTCGATGGATTACGAGGTGTTCCTGATGACGCACGTCCGCGAGCGCTGGCAGGCGACGGGCGATCCGCATCAGGCGGTGATCGACGGCCTCGCCGGGACGGCGCGCGTGATCACCTCCGCGGCGCTGATCATGGTCAGCGTCTTCACCGCGTTCCTCATCAACGGCGACCCCAACATCAAGCAGTTCGGCCTCGGCATGGCGGCCGCCGTGGCGGTCGACGCCACGGTCGTCCGCTGCCTGCTCGTGCCGGCGATCATGTCGCTGCTCGGGCGGACCGGCTGGTGGCTGCCCGGCTGGCTCGAGCGCCACCTCCCGCACCTCAGCATCGAGGGCGAGGAGTACTTCGCCGAGCGCGAGGCGGCGGCCGCCGCGGCCGCCGAAGAAGCCGCCCGCAAGCCGGTGAGCGTCTAGCGCAGCCCGGCGAGCGCGGCGTCGACCACGGCGTCCGCGTACGCCTCGCTCAGCGGCCCGCTCCCCTGCAGCCAGCGGTGGAAGAAGGGGCCCCAGACGAGGTCGATCGCGAGCGCGAGGTCGAGGTCGGCCGGCAGCTCGCCCGCCGCCTGCGCGCTGCGCAGCCGCTCCTCGCGGATGCGCGTGAGCGGACCGTCGATCCGGTCGCGCCACGCGTCGTGCAGCGCAGGGTCGTGGAGGATCTCCGTCGCGAGCGCGCGCATCGGCGCGTCGTAGCGGGGGTTCTCGAGCTCGGCGACGGTCGCGCGCAGGACGACCTTGAGGTCGGCGGCGAGGTCCCCGGTGTCCGGCAGCGGCTCGACGACCCCCTCCTCGCCCTCGCTCGGCAGGAGCAGCGCGTCGAGCAGCACGGCGCCCTTCGACGGCCACCAGCGGTAGATCGTCTGCTTGCCCACGCCGGCCCGCGCGGCGATCCCTTCGACGCTCGTCTTCGCGTAGCCGACCTCCTCGACGAGATCGAGCGCGGCATTGAGGATCGCGCGGCGGGAGCGCTCGCTGCGGCGGGCGGCGTTCGGCATGCGTGTGAAGTTAGACGAGACGGTCCGTCTTGACAAATGCCGAGGTCACCTCCATAGTGGACGAGACGGTTCGTCTCGTCCACAGGAGGTCCGATGTCCCGCTCACGCCACACCGCACGCAAGGGCCCGCCGCCGCCGCGCCGCTTCACGCCGCCCCCGCGCAAGATCGCGCCGCCGCCGGTGCCGCGCGAGGTGCGGCGCAGGCAGGTGCGACGCGGCTACTGAGCTACGCCGGGAAGCCCACGGAGTGGGTGTCGGTGAAGCCGAGGATGCCCTCCTCGCCCATCTCCCGTCCCATGCCGCTCTGGTTGAAGCCGCCGAACGGCGCGCGCTCGTCGAGGAACGGCGCGTTGTGGGCGTTGACGAACGTGAAGCCCGTCCGCAGCCGCGCGCCGACGCGCCCGGCGTGCTCCATGTCAGACGACCAGACCGACGAGCACAGGCCCGACCAGGTGTCGTTGGCCGCGGCGATGGCGGCCTCCTCGTCGTCGAAGGGGATGATCGGGAGCGTGGGCCCGAACTGCTCCTCGGTCACGAGCCGGGAGTCGGGGCGCGGGTCGAGGACGAGCGACGGGCGCATGAACTGCCCGCGCGCGAACGCGGCCTCGTCGACGGGCTCGGCCAGCTCGCGCACCTCGGCGTCGCCGCGGACCTCGTCGAGCAGCCCGTTCACGTAGTCGCGCTGGCGCGAGCTGTTGAGCGGGCCCATCGTCGCGTCGGCGTGCAGGCCCGGGCCGATCTTCTGCGCGCCGACCGCGCCCGACAGCCCCTCCACGACGGCGTCGTAGTGCGAGCGGTGCACGTACAGGCGCTTCATCGCCATGCACACCTGGCCGGTGGTCAGGAACGCGCCGAGGTAGAGCTTGCCGATCGTGCCCTCGTCGATCACCGCGTCCTCGAGCACGAGCGCGGGGTCGTTGCCGCCGAGCTCGAGCAGCACGCGCGTGAGATTGTCGGCGCACATGGCCATGATCCGCTTGCCGGCGCCGACGCTGCCGGTGAAGCCGACCTTGCGCACGCGCGGGTCCTGGATCAGCACCGGCCCGAGCACGGCGTCCTGCCCCGAGACCACGTTGAGGACGCCCGGTGGCAGCTCGGCCGCGATCAGCTCGACGGTCCGCACGAACGACAGCGGCGTCGTCGGCGGCGCCTTGACGACGACGGCGTTGCCCGCCACCAGCGCCTGCGGGAGCGAGGCGGCGAGGATCGCGAGCGGCCAGTTGAACGGGACGATGAGGCTGACGACGCCGAGCGGCAGGTGCGTGACCCGGGTGTTGTACGGCGGTGCGGGCAGCTCGCGCACCCCCGCCACGACGTCGGCGAGCCCGGCCGCGAGCTCGAAGCGCGCCTCGATCACGTGCATCTCGATCTCGCACTCCGAGCGCACCTTGCCGTTCTCGCGCGACAGCAGCTCGACGCGCTCGTCGTTGTCGGCGGCCAGCGCGCCGAGGCTCGCCTTCACCTGCGCGGCGCGCTCGTGCGCGCCGAGCGCCGCCCAGGCCGGGAACGCGTCGTGCGCGGCGGCGACCGCGGCGCGCGCCTGCTCCTCGGACGCCGCGCCCGCGAAGCCGACCACCGTCCGCGGGTCGGCGGGATCGTGGACGGCGAAGCTGTCGGCGGCCTCCTGCCGCGCGCCGGCGATGAACAGGCCTGTGTTGATCTCGGGCAGCGTCTCGGTCATGCCCGCATCCTAAGCCGCATCGACGAGCCGGCGGAGCTCCTCGACCGTCCCGCGGTAGACGGGGCGCAGCTCGGCGACCGCCGCGCCGGCGCCCTCGCCGTTGCCCTTCTCGAGCTCGAGCGCGAGCTCGGACAGGCGCTGCGCGCCGACCGTGTCGGCGCTTCCCCGCAGCTTGTGCGCGAGCCGGCGCCGCGCGTCCGCGTCGTCCGCCTCGACGGCCGCCCGCAGCTCCTCGAGCATCGGCGGCGTCGTGCGGGCGAACACCTCGAGGAGCTTCTCGACCAGGCTCGTGCCCAGCGAGAGCATGCTGTTCACGCGCTCGCCGTCGACCAGCCCGTCGCCGTCGGGCACGCGGGCCGCGATCCAGCGCTCGAGCACCGGGTCGAGGTCGGCGGCTCGCAGCGGCTTCGAGAGGTAGTCGTCCATCCCGGCGCGCAGGCAGCGCTCGCGGTCGCCCTCGAACGCGTGGGCCGTCATGGCGACGATCGGCACGTGGCGGTCCTCAGGCTCCTCGGCGCGGATGCGGGCGGTGGTCTCGTAGCCGTCGAGGTTGGGCATCTGGCAGTCCATGAAGACCGCGATGTGACGCTCCGGGTCCAGCCGAGCGAGCGTCTCGAGCCCGTCGTTGGCGACGTCGACCTCGAGGCCGCGCTGACGCAACATCGTCTCGATCACGACTTGGTTGACGGGGTTGTCCTCGGCGACGAGCACGACGCCGCGCGTCCGGATCGAGTGCGCGGCGGCCGTGGCCGCCTCGGCGGGCGCGGCGTCGCCCAGCACCTCCGCCAGCGTCTCGAGCAGCACGGCGCGGCGGACCGGCTTGGCGAGCGCCCGCGCCACATCCGCGACGCCGCCGCTGGTGCCGGCCGACGTCAGCATCACGAGCCGGGTGGTCTGCAGCAGCGGCGTGGCGCGCACCGCGGCCGCGACCTCGGCGCCGCTCATCCCCGGCATCTCGGAGTCCAGCAGGGCCAGGTCGTACGGCACGCCTGCGCGCGCCGCCGCATCGAGCATCGCGACCGCCGTCTCGCCGCCCTCGGCGTCATCGCAGACGGCGACGCGGCCGCGCAGATAGGCGTTCAGGATCTCGCGGTTGGTGGCGTTGTCGTCGACGACGAGCACCCGCGTGTGCTCGGGCAGCACGACCCGCGTGCGCCGGCTCGAGCGCTCGGCGTCGACCACCTCGAGCGGGATCTCGAAGCGGAACGTGCTGCCTCGGCCGGGCTCGGAGGCGCCGCTCAGCTCGCCGCCCATGAGCGAGACCAGGCGGCGCGAGATCGCGAGCCCCAGCCCGGTGCCGCCGAAGCGGCGGGTGGTCGAGGTGTCGGCCTGGGTGAACGGCTCGAACAGCCGCGCGAGATGCTCCCGCTCGATGCCGATGCCGGTGTCGCGCACCTGCACCCGCAGCCGCGCCGACGCCTCACCGGCGCGGTTCGCCTCGGCCCGCACCGACACCTCGCCCGAATCCGTGAACTTGATCGCGTTGGCCAGCAGGTTCGTGAGGATCTGCCGCAGGCGGTGCTCGTCGCCGCGCAGCGTCCCGGGCACCGAGTCCGCGATGTAGAGCGTCAGCTCGACGCCCTTCGCCTGCGCCAGCGGCGCGAGCATCGCGCCGGTCGAGTCGACGACGTCGCGCGGGTCGAACGGCCGCTCCTCGAGGTCGAGCTTGCCGGCCTCGATCTTCGAGAAGTCCAGCACGTCGTTGATGACGTTCAGCAGCGCGTCGCCCGAGCTCACGGCGGTGTCGACCAGCGACCGCTGCTCCTCGCTGAGCGGCGTGTCGCCGAGCAGCTCGAGCATCCCGATCACGCCGTTGAGCGGGGTGCGGATCTCGTGGCTCATGTTGGCGACGAAGTCGGACTTGGCCTCGGAGGCCGCCCGCGCCTCGGCGAGCGCGCGGTTGCGCTCGGAGATGTCCGTCGCGACCGAGCCGACGGCGTAGATCTCGCCGTCGTCGTCGCGCAGCGGGAACTTCACGACGAGCGCGGTCGTGCCGCCCAGCGTCCGCTCGTACTCGACCGGGGTGCCGGTTTTCCACACCTGCCGGTCCGTCCGCAGCACCGGCTCGACGACCGCGGGGTCGTCGAACAGCTCGGCGTCCGTGGCGCCGGTCGGGTCGAGGTCTCCGTTCGCCTCTCGCCACGCCCGGTTGACCAGCAGGTAGCGCCCCTCGTCGTCCTTGACCGTGATCCGCGTCGTGGTGTGCTCGAGGATGCCCTCCAGCCAGCCGGTGGAGATGCGCAGCGCGTCCGCCGCGCGCCGCGTCTCGGTGACGTCGGTGCCGGTGGCCACGAGGTGGGTGATCTCGCCCTCGGCGTCGGTGAGGCAGGCCACGGTCCATGCCACCAGCCGCATACCGCCGCCGGCGGTCAGCAGCCCGTGCTCGTAGTGGCGCGGGAACTCCGGCGCGATCGCCGCCGCGAGCTCGGCCCGCACGCCCTCGACCGAGTCGGGCGGCATCAGCGTCTCGATCAGCGACTCGCCGATCATGTCGCGCGCCTTGAAGCCCGTGACCTCCTCCGCGGCGCGGTTGAAGCGCTCGATCCGCGCCGCCCGGTCGGTCACGATCACGAGGCTGCCGGCGGTGTCGAGGACGGCCGAGGTGAAGTCGCGCTCCGCGACCAGCGCCGACTGCACGCGCAGCTGCTGCGTCACGTCCGTGGCGACGCCGAGGTAGCCGACGACCCGCCCGTCGGGGCCGCGCTCCGTCGTCAGCGTCTGGGACACGCGGATGCGCGTCCCGTCCTTGCGCACGTAGGTCAGCTCGCGCGTCTCCGCGCCCCCGCTGGAGGCGAGCGCCATCGCGAACGCCTCGAACGTCGGCTCGACGTCGTCGGTGAGGAACAGCGCCGGCGTGGCGCTACCGACGACCTCCTCGGCGCGGTAGCCGAGCATGCGCTCCGCGCCCGGGTTGAAGACGGTGATCGTCCCCTCGCGGTCGGTGGCCACGATCGCGTTCCCGGTCGCGGCCGCGAGCACGCCGGACAGGCGGTCGCGGTTCGCGCGCACCTGGCCCAGCAGCCGCTGGATGCTGAGGCCGGCGATCGCGGCCACCGCGAGCACGAGCAGCGCGCTGCGCGGCGTGCTCGCCGGGTACTGGTCGCCGCCGATCAGCGCCCACGGCAGCGCCAGCGCCACGAACGTCACGGCCAGCTCGATCAGCAGCTGGCGCCGGCTCCCGAACAGCGCGAGCCACAGCGCAGGCAGGATGACGAGCGGCGCGAAGCCGCCGGTCGGGCCCTCGGCCGCCTGCCGCAGCAGGGCGATGACGCCGACGTAGGCGAGCGCGAGCCACAGCTGGGCCGGCCCGCTCGCGCGGACGGACGGCAGCGCGCCGGCCACGACGATCCCCAGCACCATCAAGCAGGAGAGCCCGTACAGCAGCGGATCCATCGCGGGCCCGGGGAGCAGGACTGAGAGCTGACCGGCGACGATCGCCGCGCCGAAGGCGACGCGGGTGCGGAAGCTGGCCTCCTGCGCGCTCATCGTCAGGTCAGGATCACGAGGACGGTGACGAGGATGGCCACGACGATGACGATGGTGACCTGGCGCCAGAACAGCAGGCGCTCGAAGCGCCGATCGGCCGCCAGCCTGCGCTCGAAGCCGTCGGTCATGCCATGTCCCCCACCGCGCCGGTCTTCTCGGTCTTCTCCCAGCGCATCTCGGCGTGCCGCAGCTCGGCCACGTAGGCCGCGGCCGTGATCGTGCAGAGCAGCGGCCCGTAGCCGACCACGTACAGCAGCGGCCGCGCCAGCCGGCCGATACCGCGGACCCCTTCCAGCTTCCGCACCAGGTAGGCGGCCAGCATCGAGGCCGACAACCAGACGTAGGCGAACAGCAGCAGCCAGTCGGGCAGCCCGTCGAGCACCGGCGACACGGTCGTGGCGGCGATGATCGCCAGGCTGATCAGGCCCGGGAAGGTCACCGCCTCGAGCCAGCTACGGCGGGCCGCCGAGGTGTCCTGGGCGAACGCGGAGAGCGTCACGAACGCGTAGGTGATGAGGTTGAGCGCCCACAGCGAGCGGAACGCGTCGAGCGCCACGGGGCGGTCGAGCAGGAACAGCGTGACCAGCGACGCCGACGAGAGCACCATCAGCGCCGGCATCAGGAAGACCGCGAACCAGATCAGCGCGAAGCTGATGCCGCCCAGCTTCCCCTTGCCACGGTGGAACCAGGTGTTCCGGTAGCGCAGCGTGACCTGGACGTTGCCGCGGCCCCAGCGCAGCCGCTGCTTCCACAGCCCGGCGATGTCCTTCGGCTCCTCCGCCCACACGATCGCGTGCGGCTCGAAGACGACGCGCTGGCCGGCCAGCTGCACGTTGAAGGTCGTGAACGTGTCCTCGGCGAGGGACGACGTGTCGATCTCGCCGCCGATCGCCTCGAGGCTCTCGCGCCGCAGCAGCTGCGAGCCGCCCGCGAGGCACGCCTGCGCGCCGAGCACGTTCTGCGCGCGGCGGGCGCCCGCCTGCGCGCCGATGTACTCGTACGCGATGAAGCGGTTCATGTAGTTGGAGGGCCGGCTCCCCTCCTTGATGTAGCCGGTGACCGCGCCGACCTTCGGATCGCCGAGGTGCCGCACCATCCGGCGCAGGGAGCGGTACGTGAAGATCACGTCGGCGTCGATGATCAGCACCGCCTCGTACCAGCCCTCCTTGCGGATGATGCGCAGCCCGTGGTTGAGCGTGTGCGCCTTGCCCTCGCCGCCCTTCTCGCGGCGCAGGTGGAAGACGCGGCCCGGGTACTTCGCCGCCTTCGCGCGCACGACGTCGGGGGTCTCGTCGGTGCTGGCGTCGTCGACGACGTAGACGCGCAGCCGGTCACGTGGATAGTCGAGCGAGAGCAGCGTGTCGATCGTCCGCCCGATCACGAACGCCTCGTTCCACGCCGGGACGATCACCGCGACGTTCGGCTCCTGCTCGAGCGGGTCGCTGGTGTTGAGCCGGAAGCGGTGCAGCCCGGCGAGCAGGAACTGGTAGCACCCGGCGAGCAACGGCAGGCTGCCGGCGAGCACGAAGAACGTGAGGAAGCCCTCGAGCACGCCCACGATGCTCAGCCCGCTTCGAGCTCGTGCCGCACCGCGAGGCAGTGGGTGTAGCGCCCGATCGTCTCGCGCTTGTGGCTGTCGGTCGAGAGCGCGATCGTCACGCCACGGCGCAGGAACGGGCGCAGCGTGACGGCGGACGGGCAGCGCCAGCGCTCGGAGATCTCGATCTCCTGGCCGGTCCGCGCGGCCTCGGCGGCGAGCTGCTCCAGCCCGGCGGCGGGCAGGTCGGCCTCGCTCAGGCCGATCTTCGGGAGGATGCTGCCGAAGTGCGCGATCACGACGCGCTGCGGGCGGTCGAGCGCGAGCCGGGTCGAGGTCAGGATCGCGTCGACGACCTCCTCGGCGCTGAGATCGCCGGCCGCGATCCGCTCGCGCACCTCGCGCGGATGCGTGGGGCCCTCGGGCATCGGCACCTGGTGGTCGGCGGCGTAGATCGCGTCGACGCCGTCGATGCCGTTCGGCAGGTCGAGCGCGCCGGTCGTGTCGAGCAGCTTCGCCTCGATCCCGCAGCGCAGCTGCACCTCCGTGTCGGCGCGCAAGCGCTGGACCGCGGCGACGTAGTCGGGGACCCAGTCGGTGTCGGCGCGCACGTGGTCGACGCAGCCCAGCGCGACCAGCCCGAGCGCCTCGCACTCGGCGATGTTGTCCTCGATCCGGTCGCGGCCGTCCGAGAACGTCGAGTGCACGTGCATATCCGCGAGCGCGTTCACGACGCGATCTCCGCCGCGTGGCGCTGGAGGTCCTCGATGTCGTCGAACGTGAAGAAGCGCTCCTGGAAGAAGCGCACCATCGCGATGTCCTCGAACGGCAGCGGGCCGTCGGGGATCGGCGTGCCGAGCGCCTCGCCGATCGCGAGCCGCGGCATGTCGACGCCGGCGCCGATGGTGAGCGGCATCGTGCCGGGGAAGCGCGCGTTGACCTCGAGCAGGGCCGGCTCGCCGTCGGCGGCGCCCTTGACCTGCACGTTGGCGACCGTCGTGAGACCGATCAGCGTCGCGACCTCGCGCGCGTAGGTCTCGAGCGCCTCGTCGTGCAGCGTGCGGCCGGTCACGGCGATCCCCGAGTCGACCTTCAGGCGCTCGCGCGGGACCACCGCGACGACCTGCCCGTCGGCGCGCGCGAGCGTGTCGAGCGAGTACTCGGGCCCCGGCAGGTGCTCCTGCACGAGCAGCGTGCCGTCGCGCTCGAGCACCTCGAGCTCGGCGCGGCGCTCGATCAGCCGGATGCCGCGCGAGCCACTGCCGGCGCGCGGCTTGACGATCACCGGCAGCTCGATCGCGGCGGGATCGAAGGCGTCGTCGACGACGACGGTGGCGGGCACGCGCACGTGCTCGCGGCAGCGCTCGGCGAGCGCCCACTTGTCGAGGCACGTCTCGAGCGTCGCCACGCTGGCGAGCACGAGCGTCGTGCCGGCCGCGGCGAACTCCTCACGGCGCTTCGCCAGCGGGAGCAGCTCGGTGTCGACGGTCGGGATGACGATGTCGACGTTGTCGCGCCGGCACCGCTCCAGCAGCGCGTCGGAGAAGCGCGGGTCGTCGCCACGGAGCAGCATCGAGCGGCGGTCGGGCTCGACGAGGTAGAGGCCGGCGCCGAACGGGTCGATGTCGCCCGCGAGCATCGTGACCGGCTCGCTCTCCATCGCGCGCAGGATCGCGATGCCCGACGGGCCGCCGGCGCCGGTCACGAGCACGCGCGGGGAGTCAGACGACATCGCGCACCTCCCCGGCGGCGGTCGCGAAGGATCCGGTGTCGCTGTCGCGCACGACCTCGAGCGGCTCCACGTAGCGCGCCTGGCTGAAGCGCGCCCAGTAGCGGGCGGTGGCGCGCAGCAGCTCCTCGTCGAGGTACTCGCGGATGCTGACCTGCGACGCGAAGGCGCGGATGACCTCGATCTTGCGCTCGAGGAAGTCGTCGATGGCCACGAAGCGCGTCGGCTTGAACTCGACGCTGGTGGAGGGCGCCTGGTAACAGAACACGCGCGAGATGCCGCGGGCGGCGACCAGCGTCGCGCTGTGGGTGTTGCGGTGGTCCTGGTGGACGTCGCGGATCGTGTGCGTGTAGATCGTCGTCGGCCGGATGTCCTCGACCACGTCGAGGATCGTGCGGATCGTCGAGCCGCCCTCGCTGACGCTGGTGTCGGTCAGCGAGGCGTGGATCAGCCGCGCCGACATCAACCGGGCGGCCTTCTCGGCCTCGGCCGCGCGGTCGGACGCCGAGCCGCCCTGCTCGCCGCCGGTGAGCGTCAGGAGAGTGACGCGATGACCCTGCGACGCATGGCGCAGGAGGATCCCGCCGATGCCGATCTCGACGTCGTCGGGGTGCGCGCCGACCGCCAGCACGACGTCCTGCCCGGCCGCGCGGCGCTGGCGCGTCACGGCGACGAGCGTGCGCGCCTTCTCGACCACGTCGGCGGGATCGAACGGCTTGGCGACGTAGTCGTCGGCGCCCGCGCGCATCGCCGACACCGCGTAGTCGAACGAGCTGTGGCTGGACAGGATCATCGTCGCCAACTGCGGCCGGCGGCGCTTGACACGGTGCACCAGCTCGAGTCCGTCGATCCCGGGCAGGTCGATGTCGCTGACCATCAGGTCCCAGTCGCGGCCCTCGACGATCTCGAGCGCCTGCTCGGCGCTCGTGGTCCAGTGGACCTCGCCGAGGCTGCCGAGCAGCTCCACGAGCAGCGTTCCGCCTACCTCGTCGTCCTCGACGAGGAGGATGCGTGCGGCGGGGGGGTCCGTCACGTCCTCAATTCCTCTCTCAAGATCTCTCGAGCGATCATGGCACTCGTCCGGTCCTATTCGCCGCCTGACGGCGATCCCATTGGAGACACGGTCCGCGGCCGCGCCTGGACCTACGACTCCGCCGTGACCGCCACCGCGCGGGCGGTTGCGGGTGACATCGACGGCGCGACCGCGATCCTTGACCGCCTGCAAGAGCTCCAGCGCCCAGATGGCGCGCTCGACGCCTCCTACGACCTCGCGGGCGGGGATCCTGCGGGGCCGCTGCGGTCGGGCAACCAGGCGTGGGTGGGACTCGCCGCGCTGGCGTCAGGGCAGCACGAGCGGCTGCTGGCGGGCGTGATCCGCTGGCTGCGCGACCAGCGCGAGGAGCACGGGCTCGTGCGGGGCGGCCCCGATGTGTCCTGGGTGTCGACCGAGCACAACCTCGAGGCGCGCGCGCTGTTCGCGGGCCTCGGCGAGGACGTGTGGCGCCTCGACCGCGCGATCGACGTGTACCTCTTCGCCGGCGACCACTTCTGCCAGGGCCTCGGCGACGACACCCGGCCGCTCGACGTCCAGGCCTACGGGATCCACTGGCTGCTCGATCACGGCCGCCGCGCCCAGGCCGAGGCGGTCGAGCGGGCGACCGACGCGGCGATGTTCGTCGAGGGCCGCCCTCTCCGGGGCCAGACGTTCTGCGGCTACCGCCCGTTCGCCCACGGCCCGGACGTGCTGTGGATGGAGGGCACGCTGATGATGCGCCTGGCCAAGGCGCGCCTCGGCTCGGACGTCGCCGCGCTCGACGACAGCGCCGACCGCTGGGCGGCGCTGACCGCGCCCGAGCCGCCGCTGCAGGCCGACCGCGCCGCCGGCGCCGACTACCACGTGTGGCCGGCGGCGGCGCCCGCCGCGTGGCTGACGCTCAGCCGGGCCGCAGCACCTGGCTGACGCAGCCGTCGGCGTAGACGGTGCTGCTGACCAGCTCGAAGCGCTGCGGCTCGGGCAGGCCGTGGAAGAGCGAGATGCCGTCGCCGAGCGCGACCGGGTGGACGGTGAGCCGGAGCTCGTCGGCGAGCCGCTCGCGGATCAGGCTGTGGCCGAAGTGACCGCCGCCGAAGACGACGATGTCCTTGCCGCCCTCGGCCTTAAGCTCCGGGATCTCGTCGCTGATCGCGGCACGCGAGATCCGGGTGTTGGGCCAGTCGACCTCGTCCAGCGTCTGCGAGTAGATGACCTTCGGGAGCGCGTTGATGACCTGCGCCATCGGGCTGTCGGAGCTGCTCCAGGCCGGGGCCATCTGCTCGCAGGCGCGGCGGCCCATCGCGATCAGCCCGATCTCGCCGAACATCTCGAGGTTGGCGCGGTGGCGGCGGTCGCCGTGGTCGACGACGCCCTCGCCGCGCGGGGTGAGCCAGTCGATGTTGCCGTCGCTGTGGGCGACGTAGCCGTCGAGCGAGACCGACATGTGGAGGATGAGCTGCCTCATGCCGCGACCCGGTAACGCAGGTGGGTGACGCCGGGCGCGTCGATGACGCGAGTGAGCTCGAGCGGGATGCGCTCACCGTCGAACAGCCGCCGCCCCGCGCCGAGCAGGATCGGGATGAGGTGGATCTCGAGCTCGTCGAGCACCCGCGCGTGGAGCAGCGCCTGGGCCAGCGCGGCGCCGTGGACCATCACGTTGGCGTCGCCCGCCGCCGCCTTCGCCTGCGCCATCGCGCTCTCGACGCCGTCTGTGACGTAGTGGACCCGGTCCCATTCCGGCTCCGGCGGTTCGCCCCGCGTCAGGACGAAGATCGGAACGCCGTCGTGGTGATCGCCGTCCCAGCGGCCGGCGATGTCGAACATGCGGCGCCCGACCAGCACGGCTCCGGTCGCCAACAGCTCGTCGAAGACCGAGCCGCTGGGACCGCCGGGGTCGAAGGTGGACGGGCCGCCGACGCGGTCGCCGAGCCAGTCGTGCAGGACCTCGCCGCCGGCACCGAGGCCCTGGCCGGGGCCGTCGTCGGGGCCGGTGATGAACCCGTCGAGGGACATCGACATGTAGAGGACGGACGTGGACATGGGTCTCCTTCTCGTCAGAGCGTGCGCGCGAAGCGGTCGAAGGCGTGGGGAAGTCCGATGCCGTGCTCGACGCGCAGCTCCTCGGTCGGGAAGCCGGCGTGGTGCAGGGTCATGAGCGTGCCGCCGTCGCGCGGCGCGAACAGGAACTCCATGCTGGTCGCGAAGCTCGAGCCGTCGAGCCGCGTCTCGGTCGTGGCGAGCAGCACCCGGTGCGGCCGCTCGATCGCCTGGAACACGTGGCGGTGGTGGTAGAGCCGCTCGCGCGAAGGCCCGAACGCGATCGACCAGACGCCGCCGACGCGCAGGTCGCAGCGCGAGTCGACGACCCATCCGGGAGCGTCGGTGCCGTAGAACTCGCGCTGCCCCGCGGGGCCGGTGAACGCGTCGAAGACCCGCTCGGGCGGCTGCGGCGATCAGCCGCTCGAACCGGAGGTCGAGGCTCACTCGCCCTCCTCCACGAACGCCGCGAAACGGTCGAGCCGGCCTTCCCAGGCGGCGCGGTAGCCGTCGATCCACTCGGTCGCCTCGCCGAGGCTCGACGACCCGAGCCGGCAGCGGCGCGCGCGCCCGACCTTCTCGGTGGCGACGAGGTCGGCGCGCTCGAGGATGCCGACGTGCTTCTTGATCCCGTTGAGCGTCAGCCCATACGGCTGCGCGAGCTCGCTGATCGTGGCCGGGCCGGCGCCGAGCCGAAGCAGGATCCCGCGCCGGGTCGGGTCGGCGAGGGCGAAGAACGTCCCGTCGAGCGTGGGCGATAGTGCACCGATCGGTGCACTATAGCGGCCGGGCGTACGATGGCGCCTCAATCCGATCGAGGGAGGTCCTGGGATGGCTCGCACCCCGCAGGAGGTCTTCGCACACCACGCCGAGGTGCTCATCGCGGGCGACCTCGAAGGGATCGTCAGCGACTACGCCGACGATGCGGTCTTCATCACGCCGGCCGGTGCGCTGCACGGGAAGGACGGCGTCCGCGAGGGCTTCACCCGACTGCTCGCCGACGTACCGAACGCGGAGTGGGCGGTGCCGACGCAGATCTTCGAGGGCGACCACCTGTTCATCGAGTGGAGCGCCGACGCGGCGAACACGCACGTCGAGGACGGCGTCGACACGTTCATGTTCCGGGACGGGGAGATCATCCTGCAGACGGTCCGGTACACGGTCCAGCAGAAGTAGCGGAGAGGGAGGGATTCGAACCCTCGGACGAACTTTCGCCCGTCACACGATTTCCAGTCGTGCCCGTTCAGCCGCTCCGGCACCTCTCCTGGAACGCGGTCAGAGGGTAGAGGGTTGGCGCGTGCGGAGCCGCCCCTGCGCGAGCGCCACGCCGAGGATGATCAGCGCCCCGCCGGCCGGCTCGTGCCAGCTCAGCGGCTCGCCCAGAATCGCCACCCCGCAGATCACCGCGAACACCGGCACGAGGTAGGTGACCATCGAGGCCGTCTGCGCGCCCGCCTCGCGCACGACGTTGAAGTTGAGGATGTAGGCGATGCCGGTGCCGAGCGCGCCGAGCCCGAGGATCGAGAGCCACGCCGTCACGCCCGGGACCTCGTCGGGCAGCGCCGCGAACGGGGTGAACACGAGCAGCAGCAGCCCGCCGATCGTCACCTGCGCGGCCGACACCGCCACGCCCGTCTCCGGCCGCCCGGAGATGTGCCGCCGCAGGTACGGGAACGCGGCGCCGTAACACGTCGCCGCGCCGATGCAGGCGAGCGCGCCGAGCAGCGAGCCGCCGCCGAGCCCGTTCCATGGCGCGAGCACCACCAGCACGCCGAGGAAGCCGACGAGCAGGCCCGCGACCTTCTCGGGCGTCGGCGGCTCGTCGGGCAGGATGCTGATCGAGAACAGCAGCGTCATCAGCGGCGTGAGCGCGTTGAAGATGCCGGCCAGCAGCGAGGAGACCTCGGTCTCCCCGTACGCGAAGAGCGCGAACGGCGCGGCGTTCATCAGCGTGCCGAGCACGAGCACGTGGCCCCAGAACGCGCGGTCGCGCGGGAGCCGGTCCTTCGTGATGACCAGGATCAGCAGCAGCGTCGGTGCCCCGAGCGCGCAGCGCAGGAACGCGATGTGGACCGGCGCGATCCCGGCGTCGAGCTCGACCTTGATGAACATGAAGCTGGCGCCCCAGATCAGGGCCACCAGCAACAGCTGGACGGGCCAGCGCATCGGGCCGCGCGGACCTAGATCTGCCAGACGCCGTCGCGGAGCACGGGCACGCGCTCGCCGCCCGCCGTGATCCCGGTGACCGCGAGGTCGTTCGACCCGATCATGAAGTCGATGTGGATCTCCGACGAGTTGACCTCGCCACCGTCGCCGTTCCCGTCGCCGCCCAGCAGGAACGGGAAGCCCTGGCCGAGCGCGATGTGGCTCGCGGCGTTCTCGTCCAGCAGCGTGTCGTAGAAGACGGTCTCGAGCTGCCCGATGCGACCCTCGCGATCGACCAGCGCGATCTCGCCGAGCCGCGCCGCGCCCTCGTCGCGGGCGCAGATCGTGCGCATCGTCTCGGCCGCCGTGTCGGCGTCGATCTGGACCGCGCGGCCGCCCTCGAAGCGCACCTTGAGATTGCGCACCACCGTGCCGTCCTGCAGCACGAGCGGCTTGGTCGAGCTGACCGTGCCGTCGACCCGCGCCGGGTCCGGGGAGGTGAAGACCTCCTCGGTCGGGATGTTCGGCATGTGCACGAGGCCGTCGGCGCGCTCGAAGCGCGCGGCCGCCCAGCGGGCGTTGCGCAGCAGGCCGACGGTGAGGTCGGTGCCCGGGCCCTCGTAGTGCAGGGCGTCGAAGCCGCGCTGCGTCAGCCGGTCGGCGGTCGCGACGAGGAAGTCCGCGCGCTCGCGCCAGGCGGCGACCGGGTCCTCCTCGTCGAGGCGGCAGACGTGCATCAGGTTGCCCTCGAGCCGCGCGAGCGCCTCCTCCTCCGGGAGGTCCGGGTACACGAGCCGCGCCCACGCCGGCGTCGGGCAGGGCGCGATCGTCCAGTTGGTCGTGCGGTCGTTGACGACTTTGCCCGCCTCCTTCAAGGCCGGGAAGCGATCGCGACCCACGCGCGCGGGATCGAGGTCCTCCATCAGGCCGGGAGCGACCGGTCCGGAGAGCCCGACGCGCGCGGCGCCGACCTCCCCGAGCGCGAGCAGGCGCTTGCCGTGCCAATCGGGGATGAAGTCGAGGTCCTCCTCGCGCGCGAACTCGACGCGGGTGCGCTTGACCCACGGGTCGAACCACTGCACGTCGACGAACTTGGCGCCGCGGCGGTACGCGCTCTCCGCGATCGCCCGGACGAGGTACTCCTTCCCGGGCTCGCAGGAGACGGCGACGACCTGGCCGGGCTGCACGTTGGCTCCGAAGCCGACGATGACGTCGGCGAAGCGGCGAAGCGTGGCGTCATCCATCCGGATCACCTTAACCGAGGTGTGCGGTGTCGTTGAACGACCGCAGCAGCCACCCGCCCTCGGGCAGCACGATCAAGCGCGTGAGCGAGCCGTTGTCGGCGTGCACGAACGCGAACGGCCGGCTGCCGGTCGCCTGGCGGCAGATCTCCCCGATCACCCCGCCGTGGACGATCGCCGCGACGTGCGTATCGGGGCCGGCGAGCGCCACCACCGCCTGAATGCCCACGCGCACGCGCTGCGCGAGCGCCTCCATCGTCTCCGCGCCCGGGATCACCTCCCAGCGCTCCTCGGTGACCGCCTGGATCGCGATCGGGTCGCCCTCGGCCATGCGGATGCGGAACTCGCCGCCCTCCCACTCGCCGAGCGAGACCTCGACGAGGTCGGGCACGACCGCGGGCGGCAAGCCGGTCCGCGCCGACAGCGGAGCGGCCGACGCGTGCGTGCGCTGGAGCGGGGTGACGAAGATCGCGCGCAGGTCCTCGCGCGCGAGGCGCACGGCGACCGCCTCGGCCTGCACCACGCCCTCGGGCGCGAGCGGCGGATCGCCGTGCCCGTCGACGAGCGGGAACGGCTCGCCCGGCACCGCCGGCGCCGACGCGCCATGGCGCACGAGGATCACCTCGGTCGCGCCGGGCGGGAGCGCGAACTGACGCTGGTGGTAGGTCTCGGGCATCGCGCGGAGTATCACAATGCCGTCTGTGGCCAACGTGACCGACATCCTCCGCTCGTGTTACAGCCACGTCGAGGTCGCGGGCCGCAGCGGCGCGCGCGGCGTCGGCGTGACGAACCTCAAGCGGCTGTTCGGCCGGCCGCGTGAGCTGCGGCTGGTGGTCGAGGCGCTGGCGGCCACGGTCGGCGACGTCGAGGCCGTTGCGTCGTCGGACAGCGGCAGTTCGCCGCTGACGGCGGTCGTCGCGTTCGAGCTGGCGCTGCCCGCCGTGTTCGTGCGCGATGAGGACCTCTCCGGCGAGCGGCTGGCGGCGGGATCGAAGGTGCACCTGATCGACGACCTCGTGCACTCCGGGCAGAGCGTGGCCTCCGCGGCCCGGCTCCTGCGCGACGCGGGGCTCGACGTGCGCGGCGCGTCCTGCATGCTCGTCGCGCCGGAGATCACCGGCTGGCGCGGCACGCTGGCAGCGGCGGGCCTCGACCGGCTCGACGCGCTCGCGATGACCACGGAGTTGTAATACCGTGCGAACATATGTTCGTGTCGAGTCAAGCCACGATCCTCCACGCCGACCTCGACGCGTTCTACGCCTCGGTCGAGCAGCGCGACAACCCGGCGCTGCGCGGCAAGCCGGTGATCGTCGGCATGGGCGTGGTGCTGGCGTGCAGCTACGAGGCCAAGGCGCGCGGGGTGAAGACCGCCATGGGCGGCCACAAGGCGCTGCGGCTGTGCCCTGAGGCGATCGTCGTCTCGCCGCGCATGCAGGCCTACACCGAGGCGAGCCGCGCGGTGTTCGAGGTCTTCGACGACACCTCGCCGCAGGTCGAGGCGCTCTCGATCGACGAGGCGTTCCTCGACGCGCGCGGAATGGAGCGGATCGCCGGCACGCCGGAGCAGATCGCGCGGCGGCTGCGGCGCGAGGTGCGCGAGCGCGTCGGGCTGCCGATCACGGTCGGCGTCGCGCGCACGAAGTTCCTGGCCAAGGTGGCGAGCGCGCAGGCGAAGCCGGACGGGCTGCTCGTGGTGCCGCCCGAGGGCGAGCTCGCGTTCCTCCACCCGCTGCCGATCGAGGCGCTGTGGGGCGTCGGGCCGGCCACGGCGGAGCGGATGCGGCGCGTGGGGATAGAGACCGTCGCGCAGGTCGCCGAGATCGACGAGAACGCGCTGATCATGCTGTGCGGCAAGGCCGCGGGCCGCAAGCTCCACGCGCTCGCCCACAACCGCGACCCGCGCCGGGTGACGGTCGGGCGGCGGCGGCGCGCGATGGGCACGCAGCGCGCGTTCGGCCGCCGCCAGCGCTCGGCCGCGGAGCTGGACACGATGCTCGTCGGGCTGGTCGACCGGCTGACGCGGCGACTGCGGCGGGCCGAGCGCGTCGCGCGCACGACCACGTTGCGCATGCGCCACCTCGACTGGGGCCGCTCGACGCGCTCGCACACGCTGCCCGAGGCGACCGCGAGCACGATGACGCTGCTGTCCGCGTTCCGCGAGCTGCTCGACGGCGCGGGCCCGCTGATCGAGCGGCGCGGGCTGACGCTGCTCGGGATCACGCTCTCCAACCTCGCCGACGCGCGCGCGGTCCAGCTCGTGCTGCCGATCGAATACCGCCAGGCGAGCGCGCTCGACGCCGCGCTCGACGACGTCCGCGACCGCTACGGCGCCGACGCGATCAAGCGCGCGGTGCTGCTCGGGCGCGACACCGGGATCGAGGTCCCGTTGCTTCCAGATTGAGGACAGAAGTTGACCGCAATAGGCCATAGCGTTGCCGCAACCCCCCGACGAAGGAGCCTCGATGCCCGATCGCGACGGATACATCGCCGGAGTGCCCTGCTGGGTCGACACCAACCAGCCCGATCCCGACGCCGCAGCCCAGTTCTATGGCGCGCTGTTCGGCTGGGAGACCGAGGACGCGATGCCGCCGGACTCGCCCGCCAAGTACTTCATGGCCCGGATCCGCGGCCGCGACGTGGCCGCCATCAGCAGCCAGATGGAGCCGGAGACGCCGGCCTGGAACACGTACATCCAGGTCGACAGCGCGGATGACACGGTGGCGAAGGTCAAGGAGGCCGGCGGCACCGTGGTGAGCGAGCCGTACGACGTCTTCGACTCCGGCCGGCTGGCCGTGTTCAAGGACCCCCAGGGCGCGACGTTCTCCGTCTGGCAGCCGAACCAGCACCTCGGCTCGCGGGTCGTCAACGAGCACGGCAGCGTCAACTTCAACAACCTCGCCACGACCGACGTCGAGGGCGCGAAGGCGTTCTACGGCGCGGTCTTCGGCTGGGACCTGCTCGACATGGGCCCCGGGAACGGGGCCTGGACGCTGCCCGGCTACGGCGACCACCTGGAGGAGCTCAACCCCGGCACCCGCGAGCGCTTCGGCGAGATGGGCGCGCCCGGCGGCTTCATCGACGCGGTCGCCAGCGTGCGGGAGTCGGACGACGGCACGGCCGCGTGGGGCGTGATCTGGGGTGTCGACGACGCCGACGCGACCGCCGCCAAGGCGGAGGAGCTCGGCGGCAAGGTCGTCGTCGCGCCGGTCGACGCGCCGTGGGTGCGGACGAGCGTGATCGCCGACCCGCAGGGCGCGACGTTCACCGCGAACCAGTTCAAGCCCGAGAACAAGGACCTCACGCCGGCCGCATGAGCGCGCGCTCGGCCGCGTCGGTCAGCCGCTCGACCACCGTGTCCAGCGGCAGGCCGCGGCCGCTGTAGAGCAGGTCGAAGCTCTCGAAGCTGGTGATCACCCAGAGGACGTCGTTGGCCTCCTCCGCGCTGACCCCGGGCCGGAGGTGGCCCTGCTCGTGTAGCCGGCCGGCGATCCGCTGCATGGCCGCCGCCCGCTCGTCCTCCCAGCGCTGGACCGAGCCGCCGACCGCGTCCTGGTCGAGCTGCGCCATCGAGCGCAGCGCGCGCCAGGTGTCGCGCTCGGCGGCGAGCATCTCCGACGCCGCGCGCAGGCCGCCGCGGAACGCCGCGCGGGCGTCGGGGCGGTGCGACGCCTCGACCAGGCGCTCGTAGCCGGTGCGCGCCTGCAGGTGAGCGCCGACGGCGTCGAACAGGCCCGCCCGCGAGCCGAAGATCGCGTAGACGGTCGAGCGGGCCACGCCGGCCATCGCGGCGATCTTCTCGATCGCGACGGGCTCGGCGGGCGCCGCGCGCAGGCGCTCGAGCACGGCGTCGACGATCCGCTGCCGCGTCTTCTCAGCGCCCTCGGCGCGCTGGCGCTGCTCGTAGCGGCGGGTGGTCACGGGGCGGGAGGCTAGCGATTTGACTGGACAGCGTGTCCGACGGATGGTACGGTCGGTCGGACATGCTGTCCGATCAAATACAAGTCCTCATCGTCGGCGCCGGCCCCGGTGGGCTCGCGGCCGCGGTCACGCTCGGCCGCGCGGGCATCGACACGCTGGTGGTGGAGAAGCGCGCCACCCGCTCCGACGTGCCGCGCGCCACCGGCGCCAGCACCGCCACGATGGAGCTGCTCCGCTCCTGGGGCCTCGAGCCGCAGGTGCGCGACGCCGCGCTCGACATCGAGTGGCGCGCGCTCGCCACGCCGACGCTCGCCGGCGCCGCGACCGGCCGGCCGATCGAGGTCGGCTACCCCTCGGCCGACCAGAGCGCGGTGGTCAGCCCGACCGCGCCCGCCTGCGTGCCGCAGGACGAGCTCGAGCGCATCCTCGAGGAGTATGTGGCCACGCTTCCCACCGTCCGTTTGGAACGCGGGGTCGAGGTCGTGACCGTCGCGAGCCGCCACGACGGCGTGACCCTTCGCGCCGCCGGCGGCCGCACGATCCACGCGCGCTACGTCGTCGCCGCCGACGGCATCCGCAGCACCGTGCGCGCGGCGCTCGGCATCCCCGCGTCGGACTCCGGCCCGCTCGCGGAGCGCCTCACCGTGCTGCTGCGCGGGCCGCTGTGGGAGCTCGTGGGCGAGCGCCGCCACGTCATCTACTTCCTCGACGGCGAGGTCGCCGCCGTCCCGATGAGCCGCCCCGACCGCTGGGTGTTCGCGTTCCCGGCGCCCGGGCCCGGCGATCTCCACGCCGCGCTCCGCCGCGCGGTGGGCGCGGACGTCGAGCTCGACGTCCAGCACGTGTCGCGCACCACCTACGCGGTCGAGCTGGCCGCGCGCTTCCGTGAGCGCAGCGCGTTCCTGATCGGCGACGCCGCGCACCGGCTCACCCCGCGCGGCGCGACCGGGATGAACACCGCGATCCGCGACGGCTACGACCTCGGCTGGAAGCTCGCGTGGGTGCTGCGCGGGTGGGCCGGCGAGGCGCTGCTCGACAGCTACGAGGCCGAGCGCCGCCCGGTGGCGGAGCACAACGGCGCGCGCGGGACCGACCCCAACGGCTCCATCCGCGGCGTCGCCGAGGAGCTGCACGTCGACCTCGGCGGCCGCATTGCCCACGCGTGGCTGCCGGGCGAGACCGGGCGGGTGTCGACGCTCGACCTGCTCGGCGACGGGCTCACGCTCTTCACCGGCCCCGGCTCGGGTGGGCCGCCGCGGCAGGGCACGCCGCCCGTCACCGTCCGCCGGCTCGACGCGATCACCGCCCGCGCGCTCGGGATCCTCAACGGCGCCGCGCTGCTGGTGCGGCCCGACGGGGTGCCGGCGCTCAGCCCGGCTTGACCTCGTCGGCGACGTCGTAGTGCACGATCGTGGAGTCGCCGATCAGGAACTTCTCGTCCTCGGGATAGAGCACGGCGGCCTCGATGTCCTCGCCCGCGAACGCCTTGATCGCATCGCGCGAGTCCCACATCGAGAGCGTGATGAACTCGGTCTCGCCGCCCTCGTCGCGGCGCAGCATCCAGGCGCCGCGGTTGCCGGGCGTGCGCCCGTACTCGGCGAAGCCGGTGTCGCTGATGTAGCGGGCGTACTCGTCCGCGTCCTCGCTGCGGACGGTCCCGCGCCAGATGCGAGCGATCATGCGGCCCGCCACCGGCGCCCGAGCTCGCGCAGCATGGGCGGATACACCAGCCGGTGCCGGAACGGCCGGATCGCGGCCATGTACGCCTCGCCGAAGCGCCCGTTGGGCTTGACCAGCACGGCCATCTGGCCACGGTAACCCCCAGTGCCGTCCGGCACCCAGCCGAGGTGCATCACGCCGTGCATCGTGCGGTTGGCGATCTCGCCCGCCCACTCGTCGTCGGTCAGATACAGCGGGCTGAACGGGAGCGCGCTGAACTCGGGGCCGCCTTCCAGGCCGGCGGGCACGCGGTCGCGCAGCGTGGGGACGGCGTCGTCCGGGTCGTCCCAGCCGAACAGCTCCCCGAGCTTCCAGCGGATCGCGAACAGCGCGCGGGCGATCGCGGAGCCGCCCTCGGACGGGTCGCCGGCGGCGATCAGCTTCACCAGGCGGGGGAAGTCGCCGGCGGCGCCCTCCGCGGGCAGCGCCCACACGTCCTCGAGGCGGAAGTCGGGGGTGAGCGCGTGGATGCGCCACGGCTGGGCGATATGGGCGGCGTCGGGGAGTTTCATCTGGCCGGCAAGGTATCATACATTCATGCATGTATCTAACTTACCGCCGCGACGGACCCAGGCCCAGCGCCGCGCGACCACGCGCGCCGCGCTGCTGGAGGCGGCGGCCCGCGGCCTCTCCCGCGCCGGCTACGGCAACCTGATCCTCGAGCAGGTCGCGAGCGAGGCCGGTTACACGCGCGGCGCTCTGTACCACCAGTTCGCCGGGAAGGAGGAGCTGGCGCTGGCGGTCGTCGAGTGGGTCGCGGCGACGTGGGAGGACGAGGTCTGGGAGCCCGCGCAGCGCGAGGACGACCCGGTCGCGGTCCTGATCGCGCTCGCGCGCGGGCACATCGCGTTCTGCCGCCGCGACGTCGCGCGGGTGATGATGGCCCTGCGGATGGAGTTCGACCGGCGCGAGCATCCTGTCGGCCGCGCGGTGCGCGAGGTCGAGCGGCGGAACATCGACCGCCTGACCGCACTGATCGAGGCCGGCCGCCGCGACGGCTCGATCCCGGCCGGCCCGCCGCTCGCCGCCGCGCTACTCGGCGCGATCGAGGGGCTCGCGATGGTCGTGGCGGGGCGGCCGCACGACGAGGAGCTCGCCGAGCGCGTCGCCCGCGGCGTCCTCGGCCTCGCGCGCGCTTAAGCTCCAGTAGCGATGGACGCGGAGCTGGAGCGGTACCTCGACGAGCTGTGGGCGAGCGGGCGCGAGCACGACGCGGAGCTGCCGGACCGCACGCAGCGCCTGCGCAACGTCGAGCCCGAGACGGCGCGGATGCTCGCCGTGCTCATCCGCGCGACGCGCGCGCGGCGCGTGCTGGAGCTCGGGACCTCCAACGGCTACTCCACCCTCTGGCTGGCCGACGCCACCGCCGGCAGGGTGCTGACCGTGGAGCTCGACGCCCGGCGCGCGCGGCAGGCACGCGAGAACTTCGCGGCGACGGACCTCGCCGACGCGATCGAGCTCGTCGAGGACGACGGCGGGGAGGTGCTCGCCAACAGCGCCGACGGCGCGTTCGACTTCGTCTTCCTCGACGCCGAGCGCCCGCTCTACACGCGCTGGTGGCCCGACCTGCTGCGCGCGCTGGCGAGCCCCGGGCTGCTGGTGGTCGACAACGTGATCTCGCACGCGGGCGAGGTCGAGGCGTTCCGGGCGCTGGTCGACTCCGAGCCGACGGTCACCTCGGCGCTCGTCCCGATCGGCGCCGGCACGCTGCTGGTGACGCACGCGGCATGAGCTCGCTGAACGTCGCCCTCGTCCAGGCGCGCAGCCGCGGCGCCGATCCCGAGCTCGCGCTGCGCGACGGGGAGCGGCTGTGCCGGGACGCGGCCGCCGCCGGTGCCGACGTCGTCCTCTTCCCCGAGCTATGGCAGCTCGGCTACACGTCCTGGCGAGCCGAGCCGGCGCAGCGGGCCGCGTGGCTGGCGCACGCCACGACGCTCGACGGGCCGTTCGTCTCGCACTTCCGAGAACTGGCACGGGAGCTCGGCGTCGCCATCGTCATCACCTATCTGGAGGAGTGGCCCGGCGCGCCGCGCAACACGGCCACGCTGATCGACCGGCACGGCGAGCCGGTCCTGACGTACGCCAAGGTGCACACCTGCGACTTCGGCATGGAGGCGGCGATGACCCCGGGGGACGGGTTCCGCGCCGCCGACCTCGACACCCGCGCCGGGCCGGTCCGGGTTGGCCTGATGATCTGTTACGACCGCGACTTCCCCGAGTCGGCGCGGGTGCTGATGCTGGGCGGCGCCGAGCTCATCCTCACGCCCAACGCGTGCGGGCTGGATGCCGACCGGCTCGGGACGTTCCGGGTTCGCGCGCTCGAGAACATGGTCGGCGCCGCGATGGCCAACTACGCCGCGCCGGACCCGGCCGACGACCAGCGCCACCTGGCCCGGCTCGACGTCTGCAACGGGCACTCGGTCGCGTTCAGCGGCATCCGGTACGACCGCGAGGGCAACGGCCTCGAGCACAAGCTCGTCGAGGGCGGCGAGGACGAGGAGCTCCTGATCGCGACCTTCGACCTCGACGCGCTGCGCGCCTACCGCGAGTTCGAGACCGGCGGCGACGCGTACCGCAAGCCCGCGACCTACCGGGCGCTGGTGGATGACGCCCCGCTGCCGGTGTTCGCGCGGGCGGACAGTCGCCGCGCACCTTGAGACGGAGGGGGAGGGATTCGAACCCTCGGTACCGGGGTTACCGGCACAACGGTTTTCGAGACCGCCCGATTCAGCCACTCTCGCACCCCTCCGAGAGCGGATTCAGGGTAGCGGGACTCAGCCCCTCCGGGCGGCGAAGAACTCGCGCAGGAGCCCCGCGCATTCGTCCGCCAGCACGCCGCCCTCGACCAGCGGGCGGTGGTTCAGGCGCGGCTCGGCGAGCACGTCGAGGACGCTGCCGGCGGCGCCCGCCTTCGGGTCCGCCGTGCCGTAGACCACGCGCGGCACGCGCGCGAGGACGATCGCGCCCGCGCACATGGCGCACGGCTCGAGCGTGACGTAGAGCGTGCAGTCGAGCAGCCGCCAGCTCCCGCGGTGGCGGGCCGCGGCCTGCAGCGCGAGCGTCTCGGCGTGCGCGGTCGGGTCCTGCCGGCGCTCGCGCTCGTTGTGCCCGGCGCCCACGACCTCGCCCTGGTGGACGACCACCGCGCCGACCGGGACATCCTCGTGCGCGAGCGCCTTTTCCGCCTCGGCGATCGCGATCGCCATGAATTCCTTATCCATTCGCGCCATTGTCTCCGGGGCGAATAAGTCGCGTCTGCCCCCTTGTGGTGAAACTTCTTCGTGTCGACACTGTTCCTTAGTTGCCCTTGCCGTTCCCCCGCCCTCTCCGCCGCTCCCTCCTCCTGCTCGCCGGCCTCCTGGCCGGCGTGTTCGTGCATGCGCCCGGAGTAGGCGCGGCGACCTCGACGCCGCCGAACGTGCACGCCGGTACCGCGTACGTGCCCAACGAGGTCATCGTCCGCTACAAGCCCACCGCCACCAAGCGCGTGCGCGCGGCGGCCCAGCGCGCCACCGGCGCCGGTGACCCGTACATCTTCGCGCCCTACACGCGCGTCCTGAAGATCAAGGACGGCGAGAGCGTCGCTGCCACGATCGCGGAGCTGAAGCGCCGCCCCGGCGTCCTCGACGCCTACCCGAACGTGGTCGCCCACGCCAGCTACGTGCCCAACGACAAGGGCAACTCCGGCGTGCTCGGCGGTTGGCAGGCGCTGCAGTGGAACTTCGGCCCCGAGTCCGGCGTCAACGCGCCGGCGGCGTGGGATCGCCTCAACGCGGTCGGCCGCCCGGGCGGGGCCGGCGTCAAGGTCGCCGTGCTCGACACCGGCGTCGCCTACGCCAGGCACCGCGGCTTCCGGCGCTCGCCCGACCTGCTCAACCGCTTCCTCAGGGGCTTCGACTTCGTCGACGACGACGCCTATCCCGACGACCTCAACGGCCACGGCACCCACGTCGCGAGCACGATCGCCGAGACGACCGGCAACGGCATCGGCGTCACCGGGCTCGCCTACGGCGTGCGGCTGATGCCGGTCCGCGTGCTCGACCGCGCCGGCACCGGCGACTCGGTCGCGATCAGCGCCGGCCTGCGCTACGCCGCCCGCAAGGGCGCCAAGGTCATCAACCTCTCGTTCGAGTTCGACTCGAGCGTCACCCGCGGCCAGATCCCCGACATCCTCGACGCGCTCCGCTACGCCCGCCGCAAGGGCGCGCTCGTGATCGGCGCCTCGGGCAACTTCTCCGCCCACGCGGTCGCGTACCCGGCGCGCGCGAGCGACGTGATGTCGGTCGGCGCGACCACCGAGCACCTGTGCCAGGCGGACTACTCCAACTCGGGCAGCAACCTCGACATCTCCGCGCCCGGTGGCGGCCTCGACGCCGACATCCCCGGCGACCCGAACTGCCGCCCCGGCGCAGAGCCGGCCGGCCGCGACATCTACCAGATGACCTACTCCACGCGGTCGGTGCGCCACTTCGGGCTGCCGAGCGGCTACGTCGGCACGTCGATGGCGGCGCCGCACGTGTCCGCGACCGCCGCGCTGGTGATCGCCTCCGGCGTCATCGGCCGCAACCCGTCGCCCGCGCAGGTCGAGGCGCGGCTGAAGGCGACGGCGCGCGACCTCGGCACGCCCGGCCCCGACTCGCGCTACGGCGCGGGCATGGTCGACGCGGCGCGCGCCGTGACGCCCTGAAGACTCAGGTCGTCCGGATGATCAGCACGCTGCAGGGCGCGTGGTGCGAGACCTTGTTCGGCACCGAGCCGAGCAGGAAGCGCTTGGTGCCGGTCATGCCCTTGTTGCCGACCACGATCAGGTCGGCGTTGGTCTCCTCCGCCACGTCGAGGATCGCGTCGGCCGCGTCGCCCTCGCGCGCGAAGGTGTCGACCTTCACGCCCGCGCCCTCGACGTTCTCGGCCGCCTCCTTGAGCGTGGCCTCGACGTCCTCGCGCGGGTTGACCATCCACTCCATGTCCTTCGGCACCTCGCGCTTCTCCTCGCGGAGCCGGTTGCCGGACACCGGCTCGTACGCGGACACGAGGCTGACGGAGGCTCCCACCTGCCGCGCCAGCTCAGTCGCTTGCAGGACCGCCTTGCCCGCCGTCTCGGATCCGTCCGTCCCCACCACAATTGAGCTGAACATGGTGCGCGATCATAAGTGAACCCCGCGTGATCGACCTGCACTCCCACATCCTCCCGGGCGTCGACGACGGCCCGCCGACGGTCGAAGGGTCGCTCGAGCTGGCCCGCGTGGCGGTCGCGGCGGGCACGCGGACGATCCTCGCGACGCCGCACATCAACGACGACCGCAGCATCGACGCGGCGCGCGTGGCCGCGGGGCTGGAGGTGCTGAGGCCCGCGCTGGCGGCGGCGGAGATCCCGCTCGAGGTGCTGCCGGGCGGCGAGATCGCGATGTGGCGGCTCGGGGACCTCGACGACGCCACGCTGCGCACGCTGGCGCTCGGCGGCGGGCCCTACCTGCTGGTCGAGAGCCCGTTCTCGCCCGCGATCGGGGCCTTCGAGCCGCTGGTGCTCGACCTGCTCGGCCGCGGGCACCGCGTCCTGCTCGCCCACCCGGAGCGCTGCCCGGCCTTCCACCGCGACCCGGAGCGGCTGCAGCGCCTGGTCGACGCGGGCGTGCTGGTGCAGATCACCGCCGGCTCGATGACCGGCGGCTTCGGCTCGACCGTGCGGCGCCTCACCGCCACGATGCTGCGCACCGGCGTCGTCCACGTCGTCGCGTCCGACGCCCACGACGCGGTCAAGCGCCGGCCCGGCCTCAACGACGGCTTCACCTCGCTCGAGCGCGAGCTGCCGGGCCTCACCGAGCTGCAGCCGTGGATGACCGAGGGAGTCCCGCGCGCGATCCTCGACGGCACGCCGCTCCCGGAGCGGCCGCCGCTGCCCAAGGAGGCCGGCTTCCTACGCCGGCTCGGGCTCAGAGCTTGACGATCGCGATCACGATGCTCGCGAGCACGCACACCACGATCAGCACCTGCATCCAGTAGAGGAACGGGGTCAAGGCCCCGTCAAGGCTAGGCGACGCGTTCCGCGCGCCCGCTCGCGGTGACGGTCGTGACGGGCAGCCCGAGGACGTTGAGCTTGGACGGCAGGTCGAGGTGCAGCCAGCGCGAGACCCGCTTCGGCAGCGTCGAGAGGATGATCTCGTCGAAGCCGTGCAGGTTGACGGCGTCCTGGATCGCGTCCATCGGCTCGGGCGCGCCGACCATGCCCGTGACCTCCGACCCCGCCGCCTCCTCGAGCAGCGGCAGCGCGAGCTCGAGCGTGTGCTGCGCCTCGGTCTCGGCGTGGTCCTCGGGATCGGCGAAGCGCTCGACGCCGCTCGACGTGTTCGGCACGAGGAGCGTGAAGCGCGCGGGACCGCGCTCGGCGCGCTCCTGCACGGCGGCGATCAGCGCTGGGGTCGCCGCAGTGCGGTTGGCGACCACGAGGACGCGGGCGGGCTGATCGGAGGACTCCATGCGGAACTCCTTGTGAGGACGGCCGGTGCGGCCGAGTGTACGCCGCTCGCGCGGGGCTAGTTGAGGCCGGCGCTCACGCGGGCGACGCGGCCCACGGTCCGGCGGTGCCGGTGGTGGCGCACGACGAGCGCGATGCGGGCGCGGCGGGCGCGCATGCGGGCCTTCTGGCGGCGGGCGGCGGAACGCTTCTTCGCGCGCTTCTTGGCGCCGGCGCGGGCGCCGTTCAGGCGCGAGGCGACCCGCGCCGACTGGACGACGCCGAACTCGGTCACGTAGGTGGCGCCGGAGCCGTCCTTCGCGTTCGGGTTGCCGGCGATCACGCCGAAGCCGATCTGGCGGTAGTCGCGCTGGAGGATGTTCGCGCGGTGGCCGGGCGAGTGCATCCAGGCGGCCATGATCGACCGCGGGGTGGCGAGGTCGCCGGTGCCCCACGCGAGGTTCTCGCCGATCCGCCAGGCGCCGCCGCCCGACAGGTAGCCGGTGGCGCGGATGCGCTCGGCGGGCGCGGAGCCGTCGCGCGCCTCGTGGGCGAAGTACTGGTGATCGACCATGTCCCCGCCGTGCGCGAGCGCGGCGCGCTGCAGCTGGCGGTCGGGCTTCAGCGCGGTCAGGCCGCGCGCGGCGCGCTCGGCGTTGAGCAGGCAGAACGTGGCGTCGGAGATCGTGGGGAGGTTGGTCGTGTCCGGCTGCAGGTCCGCGTTGGCGCAGTCGGTCGCGCCGGCGACGCCCTCGTTGAGGTTCGGCGCCTGGCGCAGCACGCGCGGGTCGATCTTGCGGGCCTTGGAGAGCTCCTGCTCGCGACCGCCGCTGGTGTCGGTGATTGCGCCGCCGAGCTGCCCGCCGGTGACCCCGATGCTCATCGGCCCGACGCGGCCGCCGGCGGCGGTCTGGGGCGTCGACGGAGCACCGCTGGAGCCGCAGCCTGCGAGGCTCGCGGCGGCCAGGAGAGCAGGGAGCAGCGCGGCGCGCTTCATAGACCCCCTATCGGGGCTGTCAGCGCGAAACTTGAGCCGTTTAGGTCAGCCGCCGTACACGCCGGGCGCGGCCAGCCAGACGCGCGGGCCGAGGTCGGCGAACGCCTCGACCACCTCCGGATCGAACTGCGTCCCGGCGCCGCCCTCGATCTCCGCGGCGGCGTCCTCGACGCTGAACGCTTCCTTGTACGGGCGCTCATGGACGAGCACGTCGAACACGTCGGCGACGTGGACGAGCCGCCCCACGAGCGGGATGTCGGCGCCCGCCAGCGCGTCGGGGTAGCCGGTGCCGTCCCAGCGCTCGTGGTGGGAGCGGGCGATGCTCTCGGCCACCTCGAGCAGCTCCGACTCGCCCTCCGCGAGCACGCGCGCGCCCGCCTCGGCGTGGGTCTTGACCACCTCGAACTCGGCGGCCGACAGCCGGCCGGGCTTGAGCAGGATCGAGTCGGGGATGGCGATCTTGCCGACGTCGTGCAGCGGCGCGGCGTGGCGGATGTGGGTGATCGCGAGCTCCGAGAGGCCGAGCCGCTGCCCGAGCCGGGCGGCGAGCGCGGCGACGCGCTCCATGTGCTCGGGCGTGTTGTCGTCGCGGTACTCGGCCGCCAGCGCGAGCCGCCGCAGCATCTCGATGCGGGCGGACTCGAGATCGCGCCGGCGCGCGACGGTCTGGGCCGCCAGGGCCGACTCGACGTCGCGCACGCGGCGGTCGAGCGCGGCGCGGTCGAGCAGGCCGCGCAGCCGGGTCGCGGCAGCGAGCTTTCCCGTGGGCGGCTCGAGGTCCGAGGCGCCCAGCAGCGGCGGGCCGGAGCGCAGCTCGAGCGGGTCCAGCAGGTCGCGCAACTCGGCCTCCGCGGGGCCGATCGCGATGATCACGTCGGGGCGCGCGGCAAGCGCCGCCTGGGCGGCCGCCTCGGCGTCCGGCGCCACCGTCACCTGCGCAGCTGCGGCGGCGAGGCTCGCGCCCAGCGCGTTGGCGTCGTCCGGCTCCCCGCCCGCGATGAGCACGCGGGTACCGGCCAGCGCGTCGTCCATAATCGACCATCATGGCGGAACCCGAAGACCCACGCCTCGGCACCGAGATCGCCGGTTACCGCATCGAAGAGCGGATCGGCCGGGGCGGCATGGGCGTGGTCTACCGCGCGCAGCACATGAACCTGCAGCGCCGCGCGGCGATCAAGATCATCGCCCCCGAGTTCGCCGATACCAAGGGCTTCCGCTCGCGCTTCATCCGCGAGGCGCGGATCGCCGCCGCGCTCCAGCACCCCAACATCGTCACGGTCTACGACGCCGGCCAGTCGGGCCAGACGCTCTACATCGCGATGCAGTTCATCCGCGGCTCCGACCTGCAGGCGATCTTGAATGAAGAGGGGCGGCTGCGGCCCTACCGGGCGATCGACGTCTGCCGCCAGGTCGCCTCGGCGCTGGACGCCGCGCACGGCATGGCGCTGATCCACCGCGACGTCAAGCCGGGCAACGTGCTGATCGAGGGCCGCCGCGCGTACCTGACCGACTTCGGGCTGACCAAGCGCTCGGGCGGCTCGAAGTCGGGGCTGACCCAGGCCGGCGAGCTGGTGGGGACGATCCACTACGTCGCTCCCGAGCAGATCGAGGCGGGCGACGTCGACGCGCGCACCGACGTCTATTCGCTCGCCTGCCTGCTGTTCCACTGCCTCACGGGCCACGTGCCGTTCGAGCGCGACACCGACGTGGCGGTCATCTACGCGCATCTCAGCGAGACGCCGCCGAAGCTCACCGACGTGCGGCCGGAGCTGCCTGCCGGGCTCGACGCGGTGATCGCCAAGGGGCTCGACAAGTCGCCCGAGCGGCGCTTCCAGTCCTGCAGCGACCTGATGTCGGCGGCGCGCGTGGTGATCGACGCCGCCGGGCCGCTGGCCGACACCGTGCCGGGGCGCGGCGTGCCCGCCGGCGGCGACGCGCCGGACATGGTGACCGCGGTCGGGCGCAAGCTGCCGACCGACGCCGCGCCGACGGTGGTGCCCGACTCCGAGCGGCGCTCGCGGATGCTGCTGGCCGGGCTCGACCAGCGCACGCAGGCGATCGTCCAGGTGGCGGTCGGCAACCGCTGCGAGGTCGAGCAGGCGCCCGAGGGCGACGACCTGCTCGAGACGATCCGCGACCGCCGGCCGGACCTGCTGGTGCTCGACTGGAACGCGCCCGCGCTGGCCTCGCGCGACGTGCTCGAGGAGCTCCGGGCCGACCCGGTGACGCGCGAGTCGAAGGTGCTGCTCGTGGTGCGCGACAAGCAGGCGCGCACCCGGGAGGTGGCCCGCGCCGACGCGGACGAGACCTTGGCGACGCCGTTCTCCCCTCTCCAGCTGCAGGTGAAGCTGCGCAAGCTCCTGGGCGCCGACGCGGTCGCCATATGAGCTCGTGTGGCTGAGAGTCCTGTCCGGCGCGGACGCCGGGCGGACGGTCGAGGTGCCGGCGGACCGGCCGTTCGTCCTCGGGCGTGTCCAGGGCTGCGACCTCGTCATCCGTGACGAGCGCGCGTCGCGCCAGCACGCCGAGCTGCGGGCAGAGCCGGCGGGCGGGGTGCGGCTGGCCGACCTCGGCTCGGCGAACGGGACGTTCGTGGACGGCCGGCGGGTTTCTGAGGCGCTGCTGGCCGGGGGCGAGGAGCTGGTCGTGGGCGGCGTCGAGATCGCCGTGATGGCGCGGCGGCCCGCGTCGGAGGGCGGCGCGGCGCCGGCGCCGACGTGGTCGGTGGTCGGGCGCGCGACCCGGGGGGCGCGGCGCGCGACCTGGGCCGCGGCGGGGGCGGCTGTGGTGGCGCTGATCGCGGTGGCGGTGCTGCTGCTGACGGGCGGGGGCGGCGGGGACGAGGACCGGGTGCCGGCGGTGGTGCGCGAGGTGTCGCCGTCGACCGTGCTGGTCCAGGCGCGGCGGGGCACACAGCAGACCGCGACCGGCTCGGGCTGGGTGCTCGACGCGCGGCAGGGCCTGGTCGTCACCGCTGGGCACGTGGTCAACGAGGGCGAGCGCTTCCGGGTGGGCGGGAAGGAGGCGACGGTGGTCGCGGCAGCGCCGTGCGAGGACCTGGCGCTGCTGCGGGTGGGCGGCGCGGACGGGCTCAAGGCCGCGCGGTTGGGGCGCGGCTCGAGCGTCGAGCAGGGCGAGACCGTGGTCGCGCTGGGCTACGCGGCGAACGCGGCGCCGGGCGACGCGGTGACGTCGACGCGAGGGGTCGTCTCCGCCACCAGCACCGCGTTCCGCGACCCGTCCCCCGACGTGCCCGCCTACCAGGACGCGATCCAGACCGACACCGCGCTGAACCCGGGCAACTCCGGCGGGCCGCTGGTGGACCTGGACGGGCGCGTGATCGGCGTCAACGCCGCGGCCCGGACCACCGGCTCAGACGGCCGCGCGCTCGAGGGCCAGAACTTCGCGATCGGCATCGACCGGGCGCGGAGCGTGCTGCGCGAGCTGCGGCGGGGGAAGTCGCTCGCCTGGACCGGCGCGACCTTCGGCTACCCGACGACCGCCGAGCTCGTCGACCGGAAGCTCCCCGCCGGGCTGTACGTCACGGGAGCCGTGCCGGGGACCCCGGCGGCCAAGGCGGACATCGCCGGCCGCGGCGAGGTGCTCGTGGGCGTCGACGGCAAGCGGGTCGGAACGACGCTCCAGTCCTACTGCGAGGCGATGGCGGGCCACCCCAGCGGCGCGAAGGTCCGGCTCACGCTCGCGCGTCCGGGCGGCAAGACCCGCGATGTGGAGATGGCGCTGGCGTGACCGGCGGCGGCCCCTCCAGGGACGAGGAGGGGTCAGACCCCTCGAGGGTGGTTGAGGGTCTGCCTCTCGCGGTGGTGCTCGCCGGGGGGCTTTCCCGCCGGATGGGGACGGCGAAGGCGACGGTGTTGTTGGGCGGGAGGCCGCTCATCGCGTGGCCCCTTGCCGCCGCCGCCGCGGCGGGGCTGGAGGCTGTCGTGGTGGCCAAGCCCGGTTCCGCACTCCCGCCGCTGGAGGTGCCCATCTGGGATGAGCCCGCGGCTCCCTCGCATCCCCTGACCGGGCTGGTCGCGGCGCTGGAGCGGGCGGGTGGGCCGGTCGTCGCGCTCGCGTGCGACATGCCGTTCGTCAGCCCCGGGTTGATCGCGCGGCTCGCCGTGGCGCGGGGCGTGGCGGCTCCGGCCGGCGAGGCGTTCCCTGCTCGCTACGAGCCGTCGGCGCTGCCGGTGCTCCGCGCCGGGCTGGTGCGCGAGGCGGCGGTGCGGGCGGTGCTGGCCGAGCTCGGTGCCGCGCCCGTGGCAGCGGACACCGAAGAGCTCGTCGGGATCAACGACCCGGAGGCGCTGGCGCGGGCCGAAGCCGCGCTCAGCTGAGCGACTCGGCGATCCGCTGCGCCTCGGCGAGGTCGCCCCCCGCCGCGAGCCAGCAGGCGATCGGCGCCGCCTTGCGCTCGGACGAGTGCGCGGCCACCGAGGCGAGCTCGAGGATCGCCTCCATCGTGGCCTCGTCGGGCACGGGCTTGCCCAGCGCCTCGGCGAACTGGGCGATCCATTCCTCTGCGGTGGGAGCCATGCCCGGACGTTAGCCTGCCCTCGGTGAACTCGGATGTCGCCATCGTCGGGGGCGGGATCATCGGCTGCGCGCTCGCCGCCTTCCTCGCCGAGGACGGCGCGCGCGTCCGGCTCTACGAGCGCGAGGAGGTCGCCGCCGGCGCGTCCGGACGCAACGCCGGGCTGCTCCAGCACCCGATGGACGACGCGCTGACGGACGTCTTCGCGGCGTCCGAGGCGCTCTACGCCGAGCTCGGGCACGGGTTCGAGCTGCCGCCGGAGGTCGTCGGGGTGCTCGTCGTGGGCGAGGACGCCGCGGCACTGGAGCCGATCCGCGCGGAAATCGCCGGGCAGTTCCCGGAGCTCGCCGCCGAGGCGCTCGACGCGCCGCACGAGCTCGAGCCCGCGCTCGCGGAGGATCTCGCCGCCTTCCGCCTCGACACCGGCCGGCCCGTCCCGCCCGCCGCCGCCACCCGGGCCTTCGCCGCCCGCGCCCGCGAGGCCGGCGCGGAGATCCGCGAGGGGGTGCTCGCCACGCCGGTCATCGAGGGCGACCGCGCCGTGAGCGTCCGCACGCCGCAGGGCGAGGAGCCCGCCGGCGCGGTCGTCGTCGCCGCCGGCCCATGGAGCGCCGCGCTCGTCGACCCCAGCGGCGCGTGGCGGCCGGTCGTGCCGTCGTGGGGCGTCAACGTCGAGCTCCGCCTCAGCCACCCGCCCCGCCACTCGATCGAGGAGAGCGGCATCGAGAGCCTGAAGACCTCGGGCGGCGTCACCGGCCCGCTGTTCAGCATCGTCACCCGCGCCGGCGTCTCCGCCCTCGGCTCGACGTTCCTCCCGGAGCAGCCGGATCCCGCCGAGCTGGCGCCCGCCCTGCTCGAGCGCGGCACGCGCTTCATCCCGCAGCTGGCCGGCACCCACGCCGCCTCGGTCCGCGCCTGCGCGCGCCCCGCCAGCCCGGACGGCCGCCCGCTGCTCGGCCCGCTCGCCACGCCGGGCCTGTTCCTGGCCACCGGCCACGGCCCGTGGGGCGTCTCGCTCGGCCCCGGCTCCGCCCGGCTCGTCGCCGACGCGGTCCTCGGCAAGCCGGCGACGATCCCGCCGGAGCTCGCCGCGACCCGCTTCTAGGCCGCGGCCACCGAGTCCTGGTACACGCTCGGCGGGGCCGGGCGGCCGAACAGGAAGCCCTGGCCGTAGCGGCAGCCGAGCGCGAGCAGCGCCTCGCGCTGCGCCTCGGTCTCGATCCCCTCCGGCACCACGGTGAGCCCCAGCGAGCGCGCCATCGTCGCGATCGCCTTGACCAGCGCCGCGGCCCGCGGGTCCTCGGTCATCTCGGCCACGAACGCGCGGTCGATCTTCAGCGCGTCGAGCGGGAAGCGCTGGAGGTAGGCGAGCGACGAGTAGCCCGTCCCGAAGTCGTCGAGCACGAGCAGGACGCCGAGCGCCTTCAGCTCGTGCAGCACCGGCAGCGGCGAGTCGGCCTCCTCGAACAGCGCGGTCTCGGTCAGTTCCAGCCACAGGCGGCCGGCCGGCAGCCCGGTGCTGTCGAGTGCCTCGACGACGTGCTCGACGATCCCCGGATGCGCGAGCTGGCGCGCGGAGAGGTTGACGCTCACCGGCGGCCCGTCGGCTCCCAGCGCCGCCGCCTGGGCGCACGCCTCGAGCAGCGCCCAGCGGCCGAGCGGCACGATCAGCCCGCTCTCCTCGGCGACCGGGATGAACTCACCGGGCGACACCGGGCCGCGCACGGGGTGGCGCCAGCGCATCAGCGCCTCGAGCGCCAGCGTGGCGCCGCTCGCGAGGTCGACGACCGGCTGGAAGTGCATGGCGAGCTGGTCGGTGCCGAGCGCGACCCGCAGCCCCGTCTCGATCTCCAGCCGCGCCATCGCCTGCGCGCGCATCGGGGCGTCGAACAGCTCGCAGCGCCCGCGGCCGCGCGCCTTCGCGCGATACAGCGCGGCGTCGGCGTCGCGCATGAGCCCCTCGGCGTCGCTGTCGACGCCGGCGTAGGCGACCCCGAACGAGGCCGAGATGTAGACCGGCGCCCCGCCGACCTGGAGCGGTTCGTCGAGCTCCGCGGTGAGCCGCCTGGCGAGCTCGAGCGCCTGGTCCTCGCTCCCCACGCCGTCGCAGAGCACGACGAACTCGTCGCCGCCGAAGCGCGCGACCGTGTCCGTGTCCCGCACCGCGGCGGCCAGCCGCGGCGCGACCGCGCACAGCAGCTCGTCGCCGGCCTGGTGGCCGAGCGAGTCGTTGATCAGCTTGAACTGGTCCAGGTCGGCGATCAGCACGGCCGGAAGCGGCCCGCCGCGGCGCGCGCGGGCAAGCGTGAGCGCCAGCCGGTCGGCGAACAGGTCGCGGTTCGGCAGCCCGGTCAGCGGGTCGTGCAGCGCGCGGTGGACCGCGGCCTCCTCGCGCGTCGAGCGCTCGATCGCCGAGCCCATGACGTTGGCGACGACGTGCAGGAACGACGACTCCTCGTGGCTCCATGAGCGCTGCTCGCGGCTGAACACCGCGACCATGCCGGCCGGGCCGTCGCGGCCCTCGACCGAGACGCCCATCGTGCTGCGCATGCCGGAGGCGAGCAGTCCCGCCGAGGCGTCGAGCTCGCTGTTCGCCAGCTCCTCGACCACCAGAGGGCCGTCGGTCCCGAACACCAGGCCGGCGAGCGAGCGCTCGCGCATCGTCCAGCGCTCACCCTGGCTGCGGCCGATATCGGCGCCGTGGACCGCGAGGCAGTGCAGCTCGACACCGTCGACCTCGGTGATCTGGCAGGTGTCCGCGCCGAGCCGCTCGGCGACGGCCTCCGCGAGCCGCTCGGCGAGCTCGCTCATGTCGGCCGCGACCAGCGCGATCCGACCGAGCTCCGCGGCGGCCTCGCTGTAGCGGGCGCGGCGGTCGAGCGCCTCGGCGGTGCGGCGCTGCTCGGAGATGTCGCGAATCTGGGACTGCAGGGAGACGGGGCGGCCACGCTCGTCGCGGACGAGGGACACGGTCACCTCTCCCAGCACGTGCGTGCCGTCGGCCTGCCGGTAGCGCTTCTCGATCGTGTAGTGCCCCATCTCGCCGGCGAGCAGCGACTCGTGCATCCGCCGCTGTACGAGCATGTCCTCGGGCTCGCTGAAATCGGCGACGTTCTCGCCCACGATGTCGGCCACCTCCAGGCCCAGGAACTTCGCGAGCGCGGCATTGACGTCGAGCACCGTCATGTCGAGGGCGGCAAGCGCCATCGGCGTCGGCGAGTCCTCGAACACGCGGCGGAAGCGCTGTTCGGCAACGGTCAGCGAGGCGGAGCCAAGCAGGGTGGCGGCCCGTGCGCGCGCGGACCTGAGGAGATGAACGGGCGACGTCATGTCAGGGATCCCTGAGTGGTGCGTCGGCGCAATCCCGCTCCGCCTTGAGCCCAGGCGCGCGACAATCGATGTTCGTGCCTGTCTCAGATCCCCCCGCCCCGACCACGACCGGCCTCGCGCACGTCGCCACGGTCTCGTTCCTGGCGGCCCGTGCGGCGCCCTCGGCGCAGTTCTGGATCGCGCTCGCGGGCGGGATCGCGCTCGCGCGCGCTGCGGCGCTCCGGGGCGTGCGCGCCGGCTACGGGGCGAGCGCGGCAGCGATGTTGCAGACCGTGGCGGTCATGGGTCCCGCGCGCGTGAACGGCCCGCTGACCCAGGCGCTGACCGCCCCGCTGCTCGGCGCGCTGCACCGCCGCGGCACCGGCCTGCCGCTGCAGATCGCCGCCTGCTTCGCGATCCGGCTGACGCACTACGCCGTCCTCACCGCCGCCGCCATCTGGATCGTGCTCGGCGGGGTCGACGCCTATGTCGGCAGCTACGACACCCTCACCGGCTGGCTCGGCATCCTGCCGGAGGGCGAGCGCGGCGCGCTGATCGTGACCTTGGTGCTGAACATCGGCCTCGCGGCCTTCTACACGGTCACGCAGGTGCTCGTGTACCGCTGGGCGCTCACTTCATGGCCGGCGCAGCTGACCGAGGTCCACGTCCCCGCGGCCGGACCGTCGGAGGACCGTGGGTCGCTGCGCTTCGACCCGCGCGCGATCACGCTCGCCGCCGCGGTGGCGTTCGTGCTGCTGCTGAGCGGCACGTGGTGGGCGTTGCTGGCCAGCGTCGCCGTATGGCTGGCGCTGGCCTGGGCGGTCTCGCGCCCCGACCCGGAGGCGCTCTCGCTCGGGCTGGCGCTGACCGCGCTGCTGTTCGTGAGCGCGGTGGCGGCGACATTGATCGCCGGCCTCGGGGTCGACGAGGCGTTGCAGCGCGGTACCCGCGCCGGGCTGCTCGTCATGGTCGCGACGTGGATGCGCGCCGCGGCCGGGCCGGCCGGGCTGCGCGAGACGTTCCGCCGCGTGCTGTGGCGCATCCGCGCGGTGCCGCCGGCGCGGGAGGCGAGCTCGATCCTCGACGGCCTCGACTCCGGCGGGCGGCTGATCGCGTCGGGGCGCTCGCTGGTCGACGAGCTCGGCACGGTCGAGATGTCACCGAAGCCGGTGGCGGGCGTGGTGCGCAACTGGGTGGCGGCGGAGGCGGCGGGCTTCCGCGCGGGCGTCGCGGCCGCGCGGGCGCGGCTGAGGGCCGCGCCGCGCGACGGCCTGCTGGTCGCGCTGGCCGCGGTCCCCGCGCTGGCGCTGTTCGCGCACGGGTAGATGCGGTCCGCCCTTTTCATCGGGTTGGTGGCCGTGCTGGCGGTCGGCGGCTGCGGCGGTGACAAGAAGCCCGCGCCCGGCTGGTCGCTGCGCTCGGCGGCCACCGCGCACCTGCGCGCGCTCGGCCGCATCGGCGACCGCAACCGCAATACGCGCGCGGCGGGCACGCCGGGCTATGCCGCGTCGGTCGACTACGTCGCCGACCGCCTGCGCGCCGCCGGCTACCGGGTCCGGCTCCAGGACGTCCGGTTCCCCGTCTTCCGCGACCGCCACCCGCCGGTCCTGCAAGCCGGCGGCAAGCGCATCCCGGTGCTGACGCTGCGCTACTCCGGGCCGGGGCGCGCGACCGCGCCGGTCGCGCTCGTCGGCCTCGCCTGCAGCCCCGCCGAGCTGCGCCGCGCGCGCGGGCGGATCGCGATCGCCGCCCGCGGCCGCTGCCCGTTCCGGGCCAAGGCGCGCAACGCGGAGGACGCCGGCGCGAGCGGGCTCGTGGTCGCCGACCCGCGCAGGGCGCTGCCACCGGGCGGCTCGCTCATCCGCCCCGGGCTGGAGATCCCCGCCGTGTCGGCCGGCGCCGGGGCGCTCAAGCTCACCGGCCGCGCTCGGCTGGCGGTCGACACGGTGGCCGAGAACCGGCACACCCGCAACGTGATCGCCGAGCAACCCGGGCGGCCGCGGCGGGTCGCGATGGTCGGCGCCCACCTCGACTCCGTACGCGAAGGGCCGGGCATCAACGACAACGGCAGCGGCGTGGCGGTCACGCTCGCGCTGGCCGAGCGCCTGCGCGACCAGCGCGGGCTGCGGTTCGGGTTCTGGGGCGCGGAGGAGCTCGGGCTCTACGGCTCGCGCCGCTATGTCGCCTCGCTCAGCCGCGCCGAGCGCCGCCGCATCACCGGCTACCTCAACCTCGACATGCTCGGCTCGCCCAACGCCGTCCGCTACCTCTACGGCGCGGGCCGCGTACGCGATGCGCTCGTCAAGGCGCTGCGCGCGCGCAAGCTCCGCTACGAGACGATCAGCATCGGCGACAGCTCCGACCACGCGCCGTTCGCCGCCGCCGGCATCTCGGCCGCCGGGCTGTACTCGGGCTCGGAGGAGCGCAAGACCGCGCGCGAGGCGCGCGTGTTCGGCGGGCGCGCCGGGCGGCCGCTCGACCCCTGCTACCACCAGCGCTGCGATGTGCTCAACCGGGTCGACCGCGACGTGATGACCGAGCTCGGCGAAGCCGCCGGCCAGGCGCTGCGGGAGCTCTCCGGGTGACGCCCGAGGCCAGGCGGCGGCGGCTGGCCCTCGTGGTCGCCGCCGCGCTCGCGCTGGTGGTCGGCGTCGCGGTCGGCGCCGGCCACGAGGACCCGAAGCCCCGCTCCAGCGCCCCGCGGGCGAGCGCGACCCCGACACCGCCGCCGGTGAAGGAGGCGCGCAAGCTCTCGCTTCTCCGTCAGGTCGGGCAGCTCGTGGTCATGCGCTTCGCGGGCTCCGGGCCGCCCGCCTACGTCCCCGAAGCGCTGAAGGCGGGCCGCGCCGCGGGCGTGATCCTGTTCAAGGACAACATCGCCTCGAAGCCGGCGCTCACGCGCCTCACCGCCCGGCTCCAGCGCGCGGCGGGCGGCTCCGCGCTCGTCGCCACCGACCAGGAGGGCGGCGAGATCCGCAACCTCACGTGGGCGGCGCCCGCCGAAGGCCAGGCCGCAGCGGCGACGCCGGAGCGCGCCCGCGCAGACGCCCGCGCCGCCGCCCACGACCTGCGCGCCGCGGGCGTCAACGTCAACCTCGCGCCGGTCGCCGACGTCGCGAGCGGCCCGGTGATGCGGGGCCGCTCCTTCCCCGGCGACGCGAAGCAGGTCGCGGCGCTCACGCGCGCGGCGGTCGAGGGCTACCGCGGCACCCACGTCGCCGCCACCGCCAAGCACTTCCCCGGCCTCGGCGCCGCGACGGAGAACACCGACGACGCGCCGGTCAGCCTGACCCGCACGCCGGAGCAGCTGCTCGGCGAGGACCTGCCGCCGTTCCGCGCCGCGATCGCAGCGCGCGTGCCGCTCGTGATGGCCTCGCACGCCGTCTACCCCTCGCTCGACCCCGACGCGATCGCCTCGCAGTCGTCCTACGTGCTCCAGCGTCTGCTGCGCCAACGGCTCGGCTTCCGCGGCGTGATCGTCACCGACTCGATCGAGGCGAAGGCCGTCACCGCGCGCTCCGGCCCGGCGGTCGCGGGCGTGCGCTCGGTGCGCGCGGGCGCCGACCTCGTGCTCACGACCGGCCCCGGCAGCCACCTGCGCGTGCTGCGCGCGCTGCTCGCCGAGGCGCGGCGCTCGCCCGCCTTCCGCCGCCGCGTCGAGGAGTCCGCCGCGCGGGTGCTCGCCCTCAAGCGCGAGCTCGGATTGCACGCGCCGCGCCAGTAAGGCGACACTACGTCGATGGAGATCGTGCTGGCCACGAACGGCCTCGTCGGCATCGGCGGCAGCGAGACGTACCTGCTCACCGTCGCCGAGCAGCTGCAGCGGCTCGGGCACGAGGTGACCGTGCACGCGGCCGAGGGCGGGGCGATGTCGGAGCACATGCTCTCCCGCGGGCTGCGCGTGGCGATCGGGGAGGGCGGGCTGCCCGCGACCTGCGACGCGCTGCTGGTCCAGGACGCGGCGATGGCCTACGCGCTCGCCGACCGCTGGCCGGAGACGCCGCAGGTGTTCCGCGCTCCGTCGGCCTACCACGACTTCCAGTCCCCGCCGCAGCTGCCGGGCGTCGTCGCGGTGGTCGTCGTGTGCAGCGACCGCATCGCGAGGCACCTCGAAGCGCTCGCCGGCGAGCGCGAGATCGTGCGGCTGCGGCACCCGATCGACACCAAACGGCTGAGCCCGCCCGGCGAGATCCGCGAGCGCCCGCGGCGGGCGGTGCTGCTCGGCAACTACGCGTCGGGGCGCCGCCGGGAGCTGCTCGAGGAGGCGTGGGGCGAGGCCGGGATCGAGTGCGTGACCGTCGGCGCGCACGGCGTCTCCATGCCCGACCCGCTGAGCGAGATCGCCACGGCCGACATCGTGGTCGGCAAGTCGCGCGCGATCCTCGACGCGATGGCGTGCGGCCGCGCCGCCTACGTGCTCGACTTCGCGGGTGGCGACGGCTGGGTCACCCTGGAGCGCTACCCCGCCATGGAGGCCGACAACTTCGCCGGCCAGGCGACGGACTGGGTCCTCGACCACGACCGGCTCGTCGCCGACCTCGCCGACTACGACCGGGACATGGGCCAGGTCAACCGCGAGCTCGTGCTCGCCCACCATGACGCCCGCACGCACGCCTACGAGCTCGTCGAGCTGTTCCGCTCGGTGAACCCGCACGCGGAGCCGGCGACCGGGCCGCTGCGCGAGCTCGCCAGGCTCGTGCGGCTGCAGTGGGCGACGGAGCAGGACGCGCTCGTGCTGCGCGAGGCGCTGACGGAGCGCGCGGTCGTGGCGGAGAACTACGCGCGCAGCCTCGAGGAGGCACGCGAGCAACTGCAGGCGCAGATCGCGCGGCTGCAGGAGGCGGCCGAACCCGTCGCGGAACGCCGCCGGCGGTGGCGGTGAGCGGCCTCGGCGCGTCGGAGCGCGCGCCGGGTCTGTTCGTGGCACCGGGCGTCGAGATCCCGGACGACGCCGAGCTCGGCGCCAACGTCGTGATCCACCCGGGCGTCGTGATCGGCGCGGGCTGCGTCCTCCAGGACGGGGCCGTGCTCGGCAAGCGCCTCGTGCTCAGCCGCCACACCACCACGCCGGCCGCCTCGACCGGCGAGGCGACGACCGTGCTGGAGCCCGGCGCGCAGGTCGGCTGCCACGCGGTCATCGTCGCGGGCGCCTCGCTCGGCCCGGGGGCGGTCGTGGGTGACCACTCGCTGATCCGCGAGCGGGCGCGGCTCGACGCCGCGTCGATGATCGGGCACGGCGGCGTGATCGGTCGCGACTGCCGCATCGGCGCGCGGTCGAAGCTGATGGCCGGTGCGATCCTCGGCCACGACATGGTGTTCGAGGAGGACGTGTTCTGCGGCCCCGGTCTGTCGGTCACCGACGACCACACGATGGGCCGCCACCACGGGGTCGACCTGCCGTTCGTGACGCTGCGGCGGGCGAGCCGGCTCGGCGCGAACGTGACGCTCATGACCGGGCTCGAGATCGGGGAGGAGGCGGTGGTCGGCGCGGGCTCCGTGGTCACCAGGGACGTCGCCGCGCGAACCGTGGTGTTCGGCGTGCCGGCGCGGTTCGTGCGCGAGGTCACCGACGCGGAGCTGCGCGAGCGCCACCCGCCCGCGGACCGGAGCCGCGCATGATCGAGCTCGCCGACGAGGTCACGGCCGCGCTGGCGGGCGGCGGCGCGGTGGTGGCGCTCGAGTCGACGATCATCGCCCACGGCCTGCCCCGCCCCGACAACGCGCGGATCGCGCGCGAGATCGAGGCCGCGGTGCGGGAGCAGGGCGCCGTGCCGGCCACGATCGCGCTGCTCGACGGGACGGTGCGGGTCGGGCTCTCGGACGCGCAGCTCGACGCGGTCGCCTCGCGCGACGACATCGCCAAGCTGAGCGCGCGCGACCTGCCGCTCGCGGCGGCGCGGGGCGCGAGCGGCGCGACCACGGTGGCCGCCACCGCGCACGTCGCCGCGCGGGTGGGCATCCGCGTGTTCGCGACCGGCGGCCTCGGCGGCGTCCACCGGGAGGCGCAGGAGACGTGGGACGAGTCGGCCGACCTCGTCGCGCTCTCGCGCACGCCGATCTGCGTGGTGTGCTCGGGCGTGAAGTCGATCCTCGACGTGCCCGCGACCTTGGAGCGCCTCGAGACGCTCGGGGTCGGCGTGGCCGGCTACGGCACGGATCGCTTCCCGGGCTTCTACCTCGCCGACTCCGGCCACCCGGCGCCGTGGCGGCTCGACTCGCCGGCCGAGGTGGCCGCGGCGCTGCGGGCGCGCGAGGAGCTGGGCATCGACGGCGCGCTGGTCGTCGCCAACCCGCTCGACGAGCAGCTCGACCCGGAGCTCCACGAGCGCGTGCTCGCCGACGCGCTCGCGGCCGCCGGCGCGGAGGGGATCCGCGGGCGCGACGTGACCCCGTTCCTGCTCGCGCGCTTCCACGAGCGGACCGGCGGCGCGAGCCTGCGCGCGAACGTGCGGCTCGTGCTGCGCAACGCCGCGCTGGCGGGCCAGATCGCGGTGGCGGCGGCGCTGTGACCTCGGTGATCGTGGTCGGCGACCTGATGGCCGACGTCGTCGCCACGGTCAGCTCCCCGCTCGCCCACGCCTCCGACACGCCCGCGGAGATCGTCCGCCGCCCGGGCGGCGGCGGGGCCAACGTCGCCGCGCGGCTGGCCGCCGCCGGGGTGCCGACGCTGCTGGTCGCCCGCGTCGGCGAGGACAGCGCCGGCCAGGCCGCGCTCGCCGAGCTGCGCGAGGGCGGCGTCGAGCTCGAGATCGCCATCGACGCGCAGCGGCCGACCGGCACCTGCGTCGTGATCGTCGAGCCGGGCGGCGAGCGCACGATGCTCCCCGACCGCGGCGCCAACGCGGCGCTCGAGCCCGCCGACCTCCCGATCGACGAGTTCACCGAGGGCAAGCACCTCCACCTCTCCGGCTACACGCTGCTCGACCCCGGCTCGCGCTCGGCGGGGCTGGTCGCGCTCGAGCACGCGCGCGCGGCGGGGATGTCGATCTCCGTCGACCCGGCCTCCGCCGCACCGCTGGCCAACCTCGGCTCGGCCGCGTTCTTGGGCTGGACGCGCCGCGTGGGCCTGCTGCTCCCGAACGCCGAGGAGGCCGCCGTGCTGACCGGCGCGCGCGACCCCGAGGCCGCCGCCTGGGCGCTCGCCAAGGACGGCCGCGAGGTCGTGATCACGCTCGGCAAGGAGGGCGCGCTGTGGTCGGACGGCGAGCGCGTCGAGCGCGGGCGGGCGAGCCCGGCCCCGGCGCGGGTCGACTCCACCGGCGCCGGCGACGCCTTCACCGCCGGCTGGCTCGCCTCCCGGCTCAGCGGGGAGGAACCGGGCGAGGCCCTGGCCGCGGCCAACTTCGCCGCGGCGCAGGTGCTCAAGGAGGCGGGCGCCCGTTAGGGGCGGGCGCCGGGAGGGCCGAGGATGTCGATGCCGTGCTCGTCGGCGACGCGGCCGAGGATCTCCGGGCTGATCTCGTCGAGTGCCGCGACCGCGATCACGAAGCGCTCGAAGCCGCCGGGTGCGCTCGAGACCAGCGCGCGGCAGCCGTCGGCGCCGACCTCGTAGCTGTGCGGGATGCCGCGCGGGGCGAGGATGAAGTCACCGGCGCGCAGCGTCACCGACTCGCCGGGCAGGTACAGCGTGATCTCGCCGCCGAGGCAGTAGAAGCCCTCGTCCTCGTCGCGATGGACGTGCAGCGGCGGCATCTCGCCGGCGGGCATGTCCATGTGGACGAGGCCATAGTCCTCGCCGGAGGCGAGCACGCGCGCGGTGGCTCCGAGGAAGTTCAGGTCTGAGGTGGTGGTGGTCATGCGGTGGCTCCCGGGTAAACTCCGTATCGGACTTTTCAACCGTAACTCCGATTCGGAGCTTTGTCAAGCATGCGCCTCAGCCCTTTCTCGTTCGTGATCCTCGTCCTCGTCGGCCGCGGCGGCGCCGGCCCGCACGACCTCCGCCGCATGGCCGAGGACGGCCGCGTGTACTGGGACGCCGCGCCGAGCCAGTGGTACGCGGAGCCGAAGCGACTCGAGGCGCACGGCTACCTCGCGGCACACAAGACGCCGGGCCGGACGCGCGAGCGCACCCACTACACGCTCACCGAGCGCGGTCGCGAGGCGCTGGCGGAGTGGGTCCGCACGCCCGCGACCCTGCCGCGGATCCAGAACGAGCCGGTGATCCGCCTGGCCGCCGCCGATCTCGTCGACCCGGCCGCGGTGCTCGAAGGGCTGGAGGCGATGCGCCCCGACCTCGAGGCGGCGCTGGCGGGCGTCGACGCGGGGCAGGAGCGCGCCGCGGACATCACCCACCGCGCGCACCTCCTCGACGTCAACCACCGCTATGCGCGGAAACTGCTGAAACTGCAGGAAGAATGGCTCGCGGAAGCAGAAGAGGTCCTCCGCGGCGGAGGGAAGCCCTCGTCGGCGTGATCGCCGTGCTCAGCGGCGGAAGCTCGCGCTCGTCGCGGTCGCGGTCCTGAAGCGGTAACGGGCGCCGCGCGTCAGCCGGAGCCGGAGCGTCCAGTAGCCGCGGGCGTCGGTCTGCACCGTCGCGAGTGCCGCGTACCGCTTCGCCCCGCGCAGCCGCCGCTCGACCCGCACCGTCTGCGCCCCGCCCGGCCGCGCCTGCCCCCACAGCCGCGACCGGGCAGAGTCGAGCGCCATCGGCGTGTCGAAGTGCGCGAGCGCGGGCTTCGGCTTGCCGGTGACGAAGCGCAGCCCCGACTGCCAGCCCGCGAACGGCGGCCGCAGCGGCTCGTCGAGCCACTGGTACTGGACCAGCAGCTTCACGCGCGGATCGCGCCAGGCGCGGTAGGCGGCGCGCTGCAGCCAGCGGTCCTGCGTGGCGAGCGAGACGCCCGCGGTCCGGTCGGGCGGGCGGGTCTGGTAGCCGTACTCGTCGAGGTAGAGGCCGAGCCGCGGCGTCGTCGCCAGCAGCCGCCCGCCGCGCTGCAGGCGGTCGAGCGCGCCCTCGAGCCGGCCGAGCGAGGCGAGGTTGACGTCGTCGGGGTTCGGATACGGGCGGTCGGGCGAGTTGAGCGTCCCGTGGGGGTGGAACGCGAAGCCGTCGGCCGTGGCGGGCTTGAAGTCCTTGCAGTAGCCGGACCGCAGCCGGTGCCAGCGCGCGTCGACGCAGCCGAGCGCGCGCAGGAACACCATCGGGCGCTCGGTCACGTCCTTCGCGCGCAGGTCCTGCCCGCGCGAGGACATCGCCCCGATCAGCACCTGGGCGCCGGGGTCGGCCGCCCGGATCGCGGGCCGGGCGGCGCGCACGAGCCCGCGGTAGAGGTGCGGCGCCACCGGCGAGCAGCGCCCGTGCGAGCACGCCGCCTGCGGCAGCAGCCAGCCCGGGAGGTTGGGCTCGTTCCAGACGATGTAGCGGTCGACCGTCGCGCCGTAGCGCGCCGCGACCTGCCCGGCGAACGCCGCGAACCTCTCCTTGTCCGGCCGCACCACCGGCCCGACGACGGTGAGGATCGGCTCCATCCCCGCGCCGCGCACCCGCGCCACCGAGGCGTCGAGCTCGCTCCAGCCCCAGCGCTCGATCCGCGTCGACTGGGCGAAGACCCGCACGACGTCGACCCCGTTCGCCTGCCACTCCGCCACCACGCGATCGGCCTGCGCGCCGCCCGCCATCAGGACGCGGTCGTCGGCGACGCCGATCTCCGGCCCGGCGGCGCGCGCCGGAGCCGCCAGCACCAGCACGATGAGCAGCAGCAGGGTGGATCGCATGCCGCCGGAACGCCTCCGCCGACCGCACGAAGCGACAAATGAGAAAACCGATCCGTCCCTGCCGCCCTCGCGTTTCAGAGGGCAGTGGCCGCTGCGGTCCCCCTCCCCCGCCCACTGCCGACGCCGCTGTTGCGCCTGCGCTCCGACGAGCAGCTGCTCGCCCTCTTCCGCGCCGGCCGGGAGGACGCGTTCCGCGTCATCCACGACCGCTACGAGGCGCGGCTGCTCGCCTACGTGCGCCACATGCTGCGCGGCTCCACCGAGGCGGAGGACGTCGTGCAGGACGTCTTCCTCCGCGCCTACGGCGCGCTGCGCACCGGCGACCGCGAGATCGCCGTGCGCGCGTGGCTCTACCGCGTCGCCCACAACCGCTGCATCGACTACGTCCGCCGCGCCCCCGCGCCGCCGCTGCAGCCCGACGAGCTGCTCCCCGGCGGCACCGACCCGGTCGTCGAGGCCGAGCGCCGGGAGGACCTCAGGCGCCTCGTCGCCGACCTCCACGCGCTGCCGGAAACGCAGCGTTCTGCATTGATCATCCGCGAGCTCGAGGGCCTCTCCTACGAGGAGCTCGGCACCGCGCTCGGCGTCACCGTCCCGGCCGTGAAGTCGCTGCTCGTCCGCGCCCGCAGCGGGCTCGCCGAGGCCGCCGAGGCGCGCGACACCGACTGCGCCCGCATTCGCGAGCAGCTCGCGCTCGCGGTCGACCGCCCCGGCCGCCCGCCGCGTCTCCTGCGCGACCACCTGCGGGTGTGCGAGAGCTGCCGCGCCCACCGCCAGGCGCTGCGCCACCGCCACGCGCAGCTCGCGTGCGTGCTCCCCGGCCCGTCGGGGCTGCTGCTCGGCGGCTGGCTCGCCGGGCTGCTCGGCACCGCCGGCGGCGGGGCGTCGAGCGCCGTCAGCGGCTCGGCGCTGGTCGCCGGCGCGACCAAGACGCTCGTGGTCGCCTCGGCCTCGGTGGCCGTGGCCGGCGGCGCCGTCGAGGTGGCCCAGCACCGCCCGCCGTCCCACCCGCGTGCCCAGCCGACCGCAGCCGTGGTCGTCGCGGCGCCCACCGCCCGCCCGGTTCCTCACCGGACCGCGCGGCCCGCTCCCACGGCCACGCCCACCCCGGAGCCGGCCGCCATCGTCCCGCCCGACGAGGCTGCGGTGCCGCCGACCGCCACGCCGATCCCCACCGAAGAGCCGGCCACCACCCCGACCCCCACGACCACGCCGGAGCCCACCGCGACGCCGGCCGAGCCCACCCCCACGCCGACCGCCGAAGCGGCGGTCACCCCCACAGCCACGCCGCAGTGACATAGAACCGGCCGTTCGGGTCATACCCTCGGGAGGGATGGCGCTCGGGAAGTTCCTGCTGAGAGGGATCGTGTCGGTGGTCGTGGTCGTGATCGGCGTGACCGCGCTGACCTGGCTCTCGGTCAACCTGCTGCGCCCCGACCTGCGCGCCGGCGACGACCGCTTCGTGCTCGTCGTCCTCGCCGACTACCTGCAGCACGCGTTCCTGCACTTCGACTTCGGCCAGTCGTTCACCAGCCGCCGCGAGGTCAGCGACCTGATCCGGCAGGGCCTGCCCGCCGACCTCAGCCTGCTCGGCGGCGCGCTCGTGCTCGGCCTCGCCTCCGGCATCGCGGGCGGCGCCTTCTGCGCCGCGCGGCCGCGCACCGCGGGGACGCGCCTGCTCGAGACCTCCGCGGCCTTGGCCATGTGCGCGCCGGTCTACGTCGTCGGGCTGCTCGTGCTGCTGCTGTTCGGCTCCGGGCTCGGGATGGTCGGCTTCCTCTCGCACATCCCGACCGCCTACGTCCCCTTCGCCGACAGCCCGGCCGGCTGGGCGGGCGCTCTGCTGATGCCGTGGATCGTGCTCGGCCTGCCGCTGTTCGGCGTCGTGCTGCGGATGATGCGCGCGTCGATGACCGAGGTGCTCGACGAGGACTACCTCCGTACGGCGTCGGCCAAAGGGCTGCGGCCGTCCACGGTGATCCGGCGCCACGCGGTGCCGTCGGCGGTGTCGCCCGTGTTCAGCCTGATGATCGTCACGATGCCGGTGGTCGTCACCAACCTCGTGCTGATCGAGCAGGTCTACAGCATCCCCGGCGTCTTCACCGGCATGCGGCGCGGGATCGCGACGGGCGACTTCGACCTGCTGTTCGGGCTGACCGCGGTGGCGGCGGCGTTCGTGGCGATCGCGGGCCTCGTCGCCGAGCTCGTGCTGGCCTGGTTGGATCCCCGCATGCGAGCGACGGCAGCCCCGTGAGCGCGCGCGCCTGGACCCTCTTCGCCGGGATGTCCCTCGTCTGGGGCATCCCCTACCTGTTCATCAAGGTCGCGGTCGACGGCGGCATGCCGCCCGCCTTCATCGCCTGGGTGCGCGTCACGCTCGCGGCGGCGATCCTGCTCACGCTGGCCAAGCGCGCCGGCCTGCTGCCGTCGCTGCGCGGCAGCGGGCGCTGGCTGCTGGTCTACGCGCTGGTGGAGATCGTCGTCCCGTTCCCGCTCATCGCCGCGGGCGAGCAGCACGTCTCCTCGGGGCTGGCGGCGATCCTGATCGCCGCCGTGCCGCTGTTCATCGCGCTGCTGGCGATCCGCTTCGACCCCGAAGAGCGCGCCACCGGGCGGCGCCTCGTCGGCCTGGTGGTCGGGCTCGTCGGCGTCGTCGTGCTGATGGGCATCGACGTCGCCGGCGACAGCGACGAGCTGCTCGGCGCGGTCGCGATCCTGATCGCCGCGTTCGGGTACGCGATCGGGCCGATGACGCTCAAGGCCAAGCTCTCCGAGCTCGACCCGCGCGCCACGATGGGCGCGAGCCTGCTGATCGCCGCGATCGTGCTCACGCCGTTCGCCGCCGCCGACCTGCCGGACGAGAAGCCGGGCGCCGACGTGATCGCGTCGCTGCTCGTGCTCGGCGTCGTCTGCACGGCGCTCGCGTTCGTGATCTTCGGCGCGCTGATCACCGAGATCGGGCCCGGCCGCGCGCTCGTCATCACCTACGTCAACCCGGTGGTGGCGGTCGCGCTCGGCGTGATCGTGCTCGACGAGCGCCCGGGCGCGGGGGCGATCGCCGGGCTGCTGCTGATCATCGCCGGCTCGTGGCTCTCCACCGACGGCCGGCTCCCGCCCTTCCTCAGTCGCCGGCGGCGACCCGCAGGTCGAACCCCGCTGGCGCATGAAGGTTGAGGATCCGCACGACTTTGTCGGTGCGGTTGCTGAAGCCGTGGCGAACGCCGGGCGGGACGAGCACGTACGTGCCCGGGCCGGCGGTGACCTCGTCGCCCTGCTCGCCGAGCGTGAACACGATCTCGCCGTCGAGGATGTAGAACGAGTCGTCCTCGTCGGGGTGGATGTGCGGCTCGAGCGTGCGGCCGGCCTGGAACGAGATGATCCCGAACGTGAAGCGCGGGGTGTCGGCGGTGCGGGCGAGGAACTCGACGTTCCCGTAACGGGTGCCCTCGCCGGGCGGGACGATGACGGCGCCGTGCATGCCGCAGATCGTATGGTCCGCGCATGATCGTCGCCGACGGAGCACTCTCGGGCCGGGTCGCCGTGGTCACCGGCGCCTCGAGCGGCATCGGGCTCGCGACCGCGAACCGCATGCACGACCTCGGCGCGTCGGTCACGGCGCTGGCGCGCCGCCGCGACGCGATGCAACAGGGCGTCGGCGAGCGCGACATCGACCTGCGCGCGCTCGACGTCACCGACCGCGAGGCGACCGCCGCCGCGCTCGACCACCAGCGCATCGACGCTTTGATTCTCGCCGCCGGCACGAACGTGAAGGACCGCGTGCTGGCGGGCCTGTCGCCGGAGAGCTGGGACGCGCTCGTGCGCACCAACCTCGACGGCGTCTACCACTGCGTCAGCGCGGCGCTGCCCGCGCTGCGGGCCGCGCAGGGGATCGTCGTGATCGTCGGCTCGGTGTCCGGCTCGTGGCCCGACATCTCCGGCCCCGGCTACCAGGCGACCAAGGCCGGCGTGCTCGGGTTCGCGCGCGGCGCCGCGCTCGAGGAGTTCGACGCCAAGACCGGCGTGCGCTTCTCCGTCGTCGCCCCCGGCGTGGTCGACACGCCGATCCTCGAGAACCGCCCGAACGTGCCGCCGCCCGAGCAGCGGCCGCTGATGCTGCAGGCGGAGGACGTCGCCGAGCTCTGCGCCTTCCTCGCCGCGCTCCCGCCGCGCGTGCACGTGCCCGAGCTGACCGTGCTGCCGACACAGCTGCAGGCGCTCGGCCGGACGAGCTAGCTGGTCGAGCCCGCGGCCGCCGTGCCCGGATGTACGTGTCCCGTGGATGCAGGGGCGCGTGCACGGCGGAGGGGGACAGTGGCAGAGCCACGGACCCCTCTCGGCGGGTGCGGTCCTGCGCCGCGGGGCGCGTACAGACGGGTGCGGGGGTCGTGGGTTCGACCAGCTCAGAGCCGGATCACGGTCACACCGGTGTGGCGCGGCTCGCCCATGGCCGCGAGCGCGGCGGGCGCGTCGTCGAGGCCGATCTCGCGCGTGACGAGGTCGCCGGGGCGCAACCGCCCGCTCTCGACCAGCCCGAGCAGCTCCGGGTAGGCGCGCGCGGCCATCCCGTGCGAGCCGAGCAGCTCGAGCTCGCGCGCGATCACGAGGTCCATCGGCACGCGCGGCGGATCGGGGAGGAGCCCGACCTGCACGTGCCGCCCGCGCTTGCGCAGCCCCGCCACGGACGCCGCGACGGCCGGCTCGGCGCCGATGGCGTCGATCGAGACGTGCGCGCCGCCGGCGGTGACTTCCCTGATGTCTCCGCCCGCGCGGACGGTGACCTCCGCGCCCGCCGTGCGCGCCGCGGCCAAGGCCTCGTCGGACACGTCGACGCCGACCACGCGCGCGCCCAGCGCCGCGGCGATCATCACCGCCGACAGCCCGACCCCGCCGCACCCGTGCACGGCGACCCACTCGCCGGGCTGCGCGCGGCCGACCTGGACGACCGCGCGGTAGGCGGTGGCGAAGCGGCAGCCGAGCCCGGCCGCGGCGACCGAGTCCACGGCCTCGGGCAGCGCGACCAGGTTGACGTCCGCCCAGTCGAGCGCGACGAGCTCGGCGTACGAGCCCCAGTGCGTGAAGCCCGGCTGGCGCTGGCGGTCGCAGATCTGCTCGTTGCCGGCGCGGCACTGCTCGCAGTCGCCGCACGCGCACACGAACGGGACGGTCACGCGCGCGCCCGGCGCCCACTCGCGCACGTCGGGCCCGACCGCCTCGATCACGCCGGCCAGCTCGTGCCCCGGTACGTGCGGGAACGTGCGGATGTCCGGGTCGTGGCCCATCCAGCCGTGCCAGTCCGAGCGGCACAGCCCGGTCGCCTCGACCCGCACCACCACGCCGTGCGACGGCGGCGTGGGGTCCGGGACGGTCGCCACCTCCGGCGGCTGCCCGAAGCCCTCGTAGACCACGGCGCGCACGGCCGCGCTACTCCGCCAAGCGCTCGAGCGTCGCGCGCGCCCCGTGCTCGCGCAGTGACTCCAGCGCTGAGCGATACGCCGAGGCGAAGCGCTCGTCGTCACCGAGGTCGCCGAACAGCTCGCGATTCTTGATGAACGCGAGCGGGTCGTCGTCGCGCGCGAGCTCGCGCAGCCGGTCGGCGCGGCGGTCGACGATCTCGATCTCCTCGCCGTCCTCGTCGACGCCCTGCGCGTAGCGGGCCCAGCTCGCCACGATCGCCGCCGAGCGCGTGATCTCGCCGTCGTCCGCGAGCTGCTCGCGCACCACCGGCAGCAGCCACTTGGGGATGCGGTCCGAGCTCTCCGCGCACAACCGCGGGATCGTGTCGCGCACCTCCGGGTTGGAGAAGCGCTCGATCAGCGTCTGCTTGTACTCGGGCAGGTCGACCCCCGGGACCTCGGAGAGCGTGGGCGTCGCCTCCTCGTCCATGTAGCGCGCGAGCAGGTCGCGCAACAGCGGGTCCTGCGCCGCGTCGTGCACGAGCCGGTAGCCGCACAGGTAGCCGAAGTACGCGATCGCCTGGTGGCTCGCGTTGAGCAGCCGCAGCTTCATCAGCTCGTAGGGCTCGACGTCGTCGACGACCTGCACGCCGACATCCTCGTACGGCGGGCGCCCGGCGCTGAACTCGTCCTCCAGCACCCACTGGATGAACGGCTCGCAGACGACCGGCCAGCGATCGTCGACCCCGAAGCGCGAGCGCACCTCCTCGACGTCCTCGTCGGTGGTGGCGGGCGTGATGCGGTCGACCATCCCGTTGGGGAACGGGACGTTCTCCGCGATCCAGTCGCCGAGCTCCGCGTCGCGCAGGCGGGCGAACGCGGTGAACGCCGTGCGCGCGAGCTTGCCGTTGCCCTGCAGGTTGTCGCACGACATCACCGTGAACGGCTCGATCTCGCGCTCGCGCCGGCGCCGCAGCGCCTCGGTCACGAGCCCGAAGACCGTCTTCGGCGACCCGTCCGCCTCGAGGTCCGCCGCCACGGCCGGGTCGTCCTCGACGAACTCGCCGGTCGTGTCGTCGAGGTTGTAGCCGCCCTCGGTGACGGTCAGCGAGACGATCCGCGTCTCCGGCGCGGCGAGCTTCTCGAGCACCGCCTCGGGGTCGTCGGGCGCGTACAGGTACTCGACGAGCGAGCCGATCGTCCGCGCGTCCCACGACCCGTCGGAGTGCTTGACGACCAGCGTGTAGCGGCCGTCCTGTTCGCGCAGGACGTCGCGCATCCTCGCGTCCGCCTCCATCACGCCGACCCCGCAGATCCCCCAGTCGAGCGCCTTGCCCTCGTTCATGAGGCGGTCGTGGTACATCGCCATGTGCGCGCGGTGGAAGCCGCCGACGCCGAAGTGCACCACCCCGGTCGTCACCTCGTCGCGCGAGTACTCGGGGCTCGGAACTTCGTCCATGCCATGTGTTGTACCCCCGCGCCCCGGGAATAGCGGTGCGTCATGAGACTGAGCCTGCTTGTGATCGCGATGACCGTCCTCCTCGGAACCACCGTCGGCTGGGCGCAAGCGCCACGGGCGAGCACGGCCGCGACGTGCGGCGGCAAGCTGATCGCCAGCCTCCCGATCAAGAACGGCGGCAACCGCATCGGCTCGCTGGTGGTCTACCGCAGCGGCGGGACCACGTGCGCGATGACCAAGCACGGCGGCGCGAGCTGGGGCAAGAAGCGCTTCACCAGCATCATGCTCGTCGGCTGCAAGACGGCCAAGGCGGGCAAGAGCTGCGGCACCGCGCCCTACAAGCAGGACAAGGGCCAGTTCGCCTACCAGGCGGGGCCGGTCCGGGTGACGAGCGGCAAGCGCTGCATCTGGGCGCGCGCCGACCTCGGCACGGCGGGCGACAAGCGGATCATCACGGTCGAGACCGACCGGAAGTACCGCGCGCGCTACTGCGGCTAGACACCGCGTCACTAGCGGGATCGGAGCGCCGTAGGTAGGGTCCGGCGCATCGACGGTCCGGGGCATTCGGCATGACGAGTCTTTCCGCCGACGCTCCACGCGTCGACGATGCCCTTGCGCGGGCGCGGGAGCTCCCGATCGATCAGGCGGAATTGCGCGCGACCGTCGAGCACCTCGCCGGCCTCGGCTCGAGCCCGCTCGGCTTCCGCACCACCGGCACGCCCGAGGATCGCGCCGCCGCCGAGTACGCAGCGGAGCAGTTCCGCGCCATCGGCCTGGAAGACGTGGCGATCGAGGAGGTGCGCGTCGACGCCTGGCGCTTCGAGGGTGCGACGCTCGAGGCGGGCGAGCACCGCTTCGAGGCGTCCTCGATGGGCGGCGTGCCCGCCGTCGACGGCCTCGAGGCGCGGCTGGTGGACGCCGGCGCGGCCGAGCCGCGGCGCCTCGACCGGCTCGACCTGAAGGGCGCGATCGCGCTCGTCGACTGGCGCCGCGAGGCGTTCCCGCTGTGCGACATCGCGCTCGAGCTCGGGCTGCGCGGCGCCGCCGGCGTCGTCGCCAACTGCCCGGAGGGCGCGGACTTCTACCAGTCGCCCGGCGTCATCGGCTCGTTCGATGCCCACTGGCACGGTGGCGCGCCGCCGATGATCCTGATCGCCAAGGAGGCCGCCGCCGCGCTGCGCGAGGCGCTCCCCGACCGCGCGACGATGACCCTGCGCGCCACCCGCACGCCCGGCGGCCCGGGCTACAACGCCGTCGGCTACCTGCGCGGCGAGGAGGACGGCGCGCCGATCGTCATCGGCGCCCACCACGACGGCTGGTTCCGCGCCGCGTTCGACAACGCCACCGGCGTCGCGGCGCTCGTCGCGATCGCCCGCGGCTTCGCCGCGACCGGCCACCGCCCGCGCCACACGCTCTGCTTCACATCCCGGACCGCCGAGGAGTACGGCCTCGAGGACAGCCCGTTCGACTGGTGCATCGGCGCGTGGCGGCAGGTGCAGGAGACGCACCCCGAGTGGGGCGGGAACGTTCCGTTCCACCTCTGCCTGGAGGCGAGCGGCCACCCCGAGCTGCGGCTCGCGCTCGAGGCGCCGGCCGAGCTGCGCGAGTGGGCGCGCGCGTCCTGCCACACCGGCCGCCGCGAGGGCTGGCTGCCGACGAGCTGGCGCGTCGCCAAGCCCGGCACCGGCACCGAGCTGTGGCCCTACCTCGTCTCCGGCGTCCCCGGCATCACGGTGCTGACGTGGGAGAAGTCGTTCATGCGCAGCGACTACCACACGCCGCGCGACACGCCCGCGCTGCTCGACTGGGACCACCTCGGGGGCCAGACCCGCTTCTACGCCTACCTGCTGCTGCAGGCCGACGCCGACCCCGACGGCATCCTCGACCACGGCGCGCGGGCGGAGGAGCTGGCGAAGATCGAGGGGCTCCCCGCGCCCGCCGCCCGCCACGGGCGCGCCGGCTTCACCGCCGTCGGCCAGGAGCTCGTCGCGATCGACGCCCACGGCGTGCTCGCCTACCCGCACGAGCAGGCGCAGCGCGACGCCGAGCAGCTCGCGGCCGCGCTCGCCGCCTACCGCGCGGGCAACCGCCGCCGCGCCGCCGACGCGCTGCGCCGGGTCGGCGCCAACGCGCTCGCCCACCGGCTCTCGCAGGCCGCGTTCGCCCGCCACGCGCGGCGCCGCACCGCCGCCGGCTGCGGCGACTCGTGGGCGCGCGCCAGCCACCTGACGGCGAGCCCCGACCTGTGGGCGGAGATCGCCGCGCTGACCGGCCGGGAGGGCGCGCAGGCGCCCGGCCCGTGGCTCGAGCAATCGCTCGAGCGGCATCTGGAGGACACGCGAGCGGAGCTGTCGCGCCGGCTCGAGGCGATGGCGACCGTGCTGCAAGACACCGAGCGGAGGGATCCATGACGTACCGATCGACCCTGGCGGGGCTCTGCCTCGCCGTCCTGATCGCCGGCTGCGGCGGCAGCTCCGGCGACAGCGGGAGCAGCGCGGACAAGGCCTCGCCGGCCACCAAGGCCCAGCAGAAGGAGCACCGCGGCGGCACGCTCACGATGCTGTGGAACGGCGCCGGCACGTCGATCGACACCACGCTCGACTACGACCAGAACTGGCAGGTCCTCACGATGACCTCCGACGGGCTCCTCAACTACCGGCGCGTGGCCGGCCCGAAGGGCCTGGAGCTCGTGCCCGACCTCGCCGAGGAGATCCCCACCCCGAGCGACGACGGCAAGAACTACGTCTTCAAGGTCCGCAAGGGGATCAAGTACTCGACCGGTGCCGAGGTCAAGCCGAGCGACTTCACGTACACGTTCGAGCGCCAGTTCAAGGCGGCCGCGCCGGCGTCGAACTTCTACCAGGGCATCGTCGGCGGCGACGCGTGCGCGAAGAAGCCGAAGCAGTGCGACCTCTCCAAGGGCGTCGTGGCCGACGATGCCGCATCGACGCTCACGTTCCACCTCAAGGAGCCCGACCCCGACTTCCTCCAGAAGCTCGCGATCCCGTTCGCCTACGTCGTGCCGAAGGGAACGCCGAACAAGGACATCGGGACCAAGCCGCTGCCCGCCACCGGCCCGTACAAGATCGAGAAGTACGTGCCCGACCAGCAGATGCTGTTCGTGCGCAATCCCAACTTCAAGGAGTGGTCGCGCGAGGCCCAGCCCGACGGCTATCCCGACAAGATCGTCATGAAGCTGGGCCTGTCGGTCAGCGACGCCGTCACCCAGATCGAGAAGGGCCAGGCCGACTGGAGCTACGACGCGCCGCCCGCCGACCGGCTCGGGGAGATCGGCGACAAGTACAAGGACCAGTTCCACATCAACCCGGTGCCGCAGAACTACCACATGGCGATCAACACCCGGGTCGCGCCGTTCGACAAACTCGAGGTACGCCAGGCGCTCAACTTCGCCACCGACCGCAACGCCGTGCTTCAGCTGTGGGGCGGCAAGGCGCTGGGCAAGATCAGCTGCCAGATCCTGCCGTTCAACTTCCCGGGCCACGAGCCCTACTGCCCATACACGAAAAACCCCGGCACGACGTGGACCGGGCCCGACATGGCGAAGGCGCAGCAACTCGTCGACCAGTCCGGCACGAAGGGCCAGAAGGTGACGATCATCTCGACCCCGGACGAGACGACGAAGGCGATCAACCTCTACTTCGTCTCGCTGTTGCGCAAGCTCGGCTACAAGGCGAGCATCAAGACGCTCAACTCCTCGGTCCAGTACTCCTACGTGCAGGACTCGAGCAACAAGGCGCAGCTGTCGTTCTCGTACTGGTATCCGGACTACACCTCGGCGTCGAACTTCATGACGACGGTGGTGGGCTGCGACGGCTTCCGCCCGCACAGCACCTCGAGCCCGAACCTCTCCGAGTTCTGCGATCCCGCGATCCAGAAGAAGACCGAACAGGCGCTCAAGCTCGCCCAGACCGATCAGGACGGCGCGAACAAGCTGTGGGCCGAGGTCGACAAGGAGACCACGGACCAGGCGCCGCTGGTGACGCTGTTCATCAACAACCGGCTCGACTTCGTGTCGAAGCGGCTCGGCAACTTCCAGTTCAACGGCTCGGTGACGGGCAACTTCATGATCGACCAGGCCTGGGTGCAGTAGCCGCGGGATGAGCGCAGTCGACGTCGCGGTCGGGGTCCCGGAGGCGGACGCGGGTCATCACGGCCCGTGGGCGCTCGCGCTGCGCCGGCTGCTGCGCAACCGGACGGCGATGGCGTCGGTGTTCGTGCTCGTGGTGATCGTGATCACGGCCGGCGCGGCGCCGTACTACGCGAAGCACATCGCGCAGGTCGACCCGTTCGAGTCCAACGTGACCGGCACCACGACCGTGGGCGGCAAGACGGTGCCGGTCGTCCAGCCCAACCCGTCGGGCCTCGGCTCGACGCCGATCGGCCCGACGCTCGAGCGCCACTACTTCCTCGGCGCCGACTCGCAGGGCCGCGACGTGATGGCGCGGCTGCTCTACGGCGGGCGCACCTCGCTCGAGGTCTCGATCGCCGCCGCGCTGCTGACCTCGCTGATCGCGACCTTGCTGGGGCTCGCCGCCGGCTTCTTCGGCGGCTGGGTCGACGCGGTGATTTCACGCTTCCTCGACATCCTGTGGGCGTTCCCGGTCTACCTGCTGGCGATCGCGCTCTCGACGGTGCTGCTCCTGCAGGGCGTGAAGATCGGGCCGGTCAACGTCGACCCCGCGTCGCTGTGGCTGCCGATCATCATCATCGGCGGCGTCTACGTGCCCTACGTCGCGCGCCCGGTGCGCGGCGAGGCGTTCTCGATCCGCCACCGCGAGTACATGGAAGCCGCGATCGCGGTCGGCGCGAAGGACCGGCAGCTGATCCTCGGCGAGATGCTGCCGAACGTGCTGCCGGTGGTGCTCGTGTTGCTGCCGCTCATGATTGCCACCAACATCGTCACCGAGGCGGCGCTGTCGTATCTCTCGATCGGCGTCCAAGCGCCCAACGCGAGCTGGGGCACGATCATCGAGGACGGCCAGAACCTGCTCTACACGCGGCCGTGGGTGTCGGTCGCGCCGGGCGTGCTGATCGCGATCACCGTGCTCGCGCTCAACGTCCTCGGCGACGGCGTGCGCGACGCGCTCGACCCGCGCGGCTCGCTGCGCATCCGGCGCCGTACGCCTCGGGCGGGAGTGGAGACATGAGCGCGTTCGTGATCCGGCGCCTGGTGTCGATGGTGCTCGTCCTGTTCGCGATCAGCGTGCTCGTGTTCGTGATCTTCTTCGCGATCCCCGGCATCGACCCGTCGCGCCAGATGGCCGGGCGCAACCCGACGCCGGAGACGATCAAGGCGATCAAGCACGAGTTCGGGCTCGACAAGCCGCTGCCCGTCCAGTACGTGCTCGTGATGAAGCACCTGCTCGTCACGCGCGACCTCCAGAGCTACACCAACCGCGGCGTCGAGGTGGTACCCGAGATCCTGCGCGCGACGCCGGTGACGTTCTCGCTGATCATCGGCGCGGCGGTCATCTGGGTGGTGGTGAGCGTGATCATCGGCGTGGCCGCCGCGGTCCTGCGCGGGACGTTGTGGGACCCGTTGCTGATGTCGCTCGCGCTGCTCGGGATCGCGATGCCGGTGTTCTGGGTGGGCGAGGTCGCGAACCTGTTCACCCAGGACCGCTGGCACGACACGTTCCTGTTCTCGTGGGTGCCACCGCTCGGCTACACGCCGTTCACCGAGGACCCGGTGATGTGGTTCAAGCACCTCGTGATCCCGTGGATCACGCTCGCGCTGCTCTACATCGGCCTGTACGCGCGCATCCTCCGCTCGGCGATGGTCGAGGCGGAGGGGCAGGACTTCGTGCGCACCGCGCGCTCGAAGGGGATCTCCGAGCAGCGCGTGCTCGGCCGCCACGAGCTGCGCGTCTCGATGATCACGTTCGTGAGCCTGTTCGGGCTCGACTTCGGCGCGCTCGCCGCGGGCGGCGCGCTGCTGACCGAGGTGGTGTTCGGGCTGCCCGGCGTCGGCCGCCTCACCTACCGCTCGCTGGCCGGCCTCGACCTGCCGGTGATCATGGCCACCGTCCTCTACGGCGCGTTCTTCATCGTCATCGCCAACGCGCTCGTCGACATCCTCTACGCGCGGCTGGACCCGCGCATCCGCGAGCCGGTGACGGCATGAGCGCTGCCGAAGGCCCGCTGCTCGACGTGCGCGACCTGCGCGTCACGTTCCTCACCGACGGCGGCGACGTCACCGCCGTCGACGGCGTGTCGCTCGCGCTCGGCGCCGACGAGGTGCTCGGCATCGTCGGCGAGTCCGGCTCCGGCAAGAGCGTGACGATGATGAGCGTGATGCGACTCGTGCCGGAGCGCAATACGCGCTTCGAGGGCGAGGTGCTCTACGGCGGGCGCGACCTCATGCAGCTGTCGCGGCGCAAGATGCGCGAGGTCCGCGGCAGCGAGATCGCGATGATCTTCCAGGACCCGATGACGTCGCTCAACGCGGTCTACACGGTCGGGTGGCAGATCGCGGAGCAGGTGCGCGAGCACGAGGGCCTCTCGGCCGCGGCGGCGCGCGACCGCGCGATCGAGCTGCTGCGCTCGGTCGGCATCCCCGACGCCGAGCAGCGCGTGGACGACTACCCGCACCAGTTCTCCGGCGGCATGCGACAGCGCGTGATGATCGCGATGGCGCTCTCCTGCAATCCGCGCGTGCTGATCGCCGACGAGCCGACCACCGCGCTCGACGTGACGATCCAGGCCCAGATCCTCGACCTGATCCGGACGCTGCGGCGCGAGACGGGGTCGTCGGTCGTCCTGATCACGCACGACATGGGCGTGGTCGCCGAGCTCGCCGACCGCGTGCTGGTCATGTACGGCGGGCGGATCGTCGAGCAGGGCCCGACGCGCGCGATCTTCCACGACCCGCTGCACCCGTACACGTGGGGGCTGCTCGGCTCGATCGCGCGGCTCGACCGCCCGCGGCCGCACCGCCTGACCGCGATCGGCGGCAGCCCCGCGCCGGCGTGGGCGACGCCGTCCGGCTGCGTGTTCGCCGACCGCTGCCCGCATCGCTTCGAGCGCTGCTCGGAGCCGCCGCCGCTGATCGCCAAGCGCGGCGCGGAGGACCACCTCGACGCCTGCTGGCTGCCGATCGAGACGCGCGGGGAGCTGCGGTGAGCGAGCCCCTGCTGCGCGCGACCGACGTGCACCGCCACTTCGGCGTGCGCGGCACCGGTGTCGTGCGCCGCGACGTCGCCACCGTGCGCGCGGTCGACGGCGTCTCACTCGAGGTGCAGGCGGGCGAGACGCTCGGCCTGGTCGGCGAGTCGGGCTGCGGCAAGTCGACGCTGGGGCGGGCGCTGCTGCGGCTCACCGAGCTGACCTCGGGGCGGATCGAGTTCGACGGTCGCGACATCTCCACGCTCAGCCGCGCGCAGCTGCGGCCGGCGCGGCGCGAGATGCAGATGGTCTTCCAGGACCCGTACGCGTCGCTCAATCCGCGCAAGCGCGTGAGCTCGATCATCGGCCGGCCGATGCGCATCCACGGCTCGCACCCGCGCTCCGAGATCCCGGACCGCGTGCGCGAGCTGCTCGGGCTCGTGGGGCTGCGACCCGAGCACGCCGATCGCTTCCCGCACGAGTTCTCCGGCGGCCAGCGCCAGCGCATCGGGATCGCCCGCGCGCTCGCGCTGAACCCGAAGCTGGTGATCGCCGACGAGCCCGTCTCCGCGCTCGACGTCTCCGTGCGCGCGCAGGTGATCAACCTGATGGAGGATCTCCAGGACGAGCTCGGGCTGACCTACGTGTTCGTCGCCCACGACCTCTCCGTCGTGCGTCAGGTCTCCGACCGGATCGCGGTCATGTACCTCGGCAAGATCGTCGAGGTCGGGCCCGCCGAGCGCGTCAGCACGCTGCCGGTGCACCCCTACACCGAGGCGCTGCTGTCCGCGGTGCCGGTGCCCGACCCGGACGCGAGCGCGCGGCGCGAGCGGATCGTCCTGCGCGGCGACGTGCCGAGCCCGGCGTCGCCGCCGTCCGGCTGCCGCTTCCACACGCGCTGCCCGCACGCCACCGAGATCTGCACGACGGACGAGCCGCCGCTGGTGCCGCACCGCGACGGCCACCTCGCGGCGTGCCACCACCCGCGCAACGTGTAGCCGCCAGTTTTCGGCGCGGCGCTCGTTCCAGCGTCCATGCACAAGATCAGCCTTGCTGTACTCGTCTGCGCGCTCGCGATCGCCGCAGTCGTTCCGACCACCGCCTCGGCGTGGGCGCCCGCCTCGAGCGCGGCCATCCATCCTGGCGTCCAGACGTTCACCGACGGCGCCCAGTGCACCGCGAACTTCGTCTACACCGACGCGTCCAACACGTACATCGGCCAGGCCGCGCACTGCTCCGGCACCGGCGGCTCGACCGAGACCAACGGCTGCGACTCCGGCTCGCTGCCGGTCGGCACGCCCGTCGAGGTGACCGGCGCCGGCAAGCCCGGGACCATGGTCTACAACTCGTGGCTGACCATGCAGGCGAAGGGTGAGTCCGACCCCGACACCTGCCAGTACAACGACCTCGCGCTGGTCAAGCTCGACCCCAGCGACGTCGCGAACGTCAACCCGTCGATCCCCCACTGGGGCGGCCCGAACGCGGTCGGCGCGTCGACGGCGCTGCGCGACAAGGTGTACTCGTACGGCAACTCCGAGCTGCGCGGCGGCGTCACCCAGCTCAGCCCGAAGGAGGGCTACAGCCTGGGTGACGACGCGGGCGGCTGGACGCACTCCGTCTACACCGTGACCCCCGGAATCCCGGGTGACTCGGGCAGCGCGTTCCTGTCCAAGGACGGCGCGGCGCTCGGCGTGCTCAGCACCGTGGCGATCGCCCCGTTGCCCGCCTCCAACGGCGTCGGCGACGTCGCCAAGGAGCTCGCGTACGCGCAGGCCAACGGCTTCAGCGGCCTGTCGCTCGCGCTGGGCACCGAGCCGTTCGTGGCCGGCTCCCTGCCGTAGCCGCTCGCCACACCCGTCGTTTCTCTGCAGAGCGCCCGCCCTCCGGCGGGCGCTCTGCTATTAGGTAACCCTAATGATTGCCATCGTCGAGCACGTGCAGCGCCTCACGCCGCGGATGATCCGCATCGTGTTCGGCGGCGAGGGCCTCGAGGGCTTCGGCGCCGGTGCGTTCACCGACCACTACGTGAAGCTCCGCATCGGCGAGCGCACCCGCACCTACACGGTGCGCGAGTGGGACGGCGAGCGGCTGACGATCGACTTCGTCGTCCACGGCGACACCGGCGTCGCCGGCCCGTGGGCGGCCGCCGCGAAGCCCGGGGACACGCTCGAGCTGCGCGGTCCCGGCGGTGCCTACACGCCGGACCCGGACGCCGACTGGCACCTGATGGTCGGCGACCCGAGCGTCGTCCCCGCGATCTCCGCCTCGCTCGCGCGGGTGCCCGCAGGCCGCCCCGTGCACGTCCTGCTCCAGGGCGACGGGCCCGAGGACGAGCAGCCGCTGGAGTCGCCCGGCGACCTGCGCGTGCAGTGGCTGCACGGCGGCGACGACGAGTCGCTCGCCGACGCCGTCCGCTCGCTCGAGTGGCCGGAGGGCGACGTGCACGTGTTCGTCCACGGCGAGGCGAGCGCGGTGCGCGCCCTGCGCCGGCACCTGCTCGCCGAGCGCGGCCTCCCGCGCGAGTCGGTCTCGATCTCCGGCTACTGGAAGCGCACGCGCACCGAAGAGGGCTGGCGCGAGGACAAGCCGGAGTGGAACCGGCTCGTCGAAGCCGACCTCACGGCTGCGTGAAGCCCAGGATCAGCTGCGCCGTCTCGAGCGGGACGTCGAGCTGCGGCGAGTGGCCGACGTCGTCGAGCACGACGTAGTCGGCGTTCGGTAGCCAGTCCTTGCGGTAGCGGACCGCGGCCGCCGGCCACGGCAGCAGCTTGTCCTCGGTCCCCCACACCATCCGCACCGGGCACGCGATCTTCTCGGCGTCGAGGTCGTAGCCCTCGCGCAGCGCGTACTCGGTCATCGGCACCGTGCCCTCGCAGTCCGCGACCGCGCGCGTCTGGTGCGCGAGCAGCTCGGCCGGGATGTGCTCGTAGTTGACGGTCGTGAAGAGCGTGGCGCGGCGCTTGCCCTCCGGCGTCTGCAGGTAGCGGTCGACGTGGGGCGCGACCTGCTTGACCTGCTGCTGGAGCTCGGGGAAGAAGCGGAGCGTCTCCTTGTAGGAGTCGTCGCCCTTCGCCCAGCCGCCGGCGGGCGCGAGCGCGACGACGCTGCGCGCCCGACCGCGTGCCGCGAGGTGGAGCGCGAAGTAGCCGCCGAGCGAGTTGCCGACGATGTGCGCGGTCTCGATCCCGGCGTCGTCCATCGCCTGCTCGAGCGCGTCGGGGAGGAGGTCGCGCGTCACCTCGCGGCCGCCGAGCGGCGGGCCGCCGGCGTGGCCGACGAGCGCGGGCGCGAGCACCTCGTGGTGCTGCTCGAGCGCGGGGCGCACGAGGTCCCACGTGCGCGGCGAGTCGGTGAACCCGTGGATGAGGACGAGCGGAGATCCCACGGCGGGCCAGGGTATCCGCGCAGGCGCCGCGCGGCCGAATACCGATGTGCCGCCGCGCCGCCGCTCGTACCGTCGCCCTATGGACCACGAGAGCGTCACCGCACGCGCTGCCCGGTGGAGCGCCGCCCACCGCCGCGCCGCCATCCTCGGCTGGTTGGCCTTCGTGTTCGTCGCGTTCGCGATCGGCTCCTCGGCCGGCGTGGTGAACATGCGCGACCAGGACTACGGCATCGGCGACTCGCGCCAGGCCGAGCGCACGCTGGTCAAGGAATTCCCCACCGCGCGCGCCGGTGAGCAGGTGCTGCTCCAGAGCCGCAGCGGCACCCTCGACCGCGCCCAGCTCCGCGCCGCCGTGACCGACATGACCGCGCGGCTCGAGCGCGTCCCCGCGATCGCCGCGATCAAGTCGCCGCTCGACCCCGCCAACGCCGGGCAGCTCTCCCGTGACGGGCGCTCGGCGCTGCTGACCTTCCAGCTCACCGGCGACCCGGACACCGCAGCCGACCGCGTCGCCCCCGCGCTCGCCGCGACCGCCGCCGTCCAGCGTGCGCACCCGCAGCTGCGCGTCGGCGAGTTCGGCGACGGCAGCGCCAACAAGGCGATCAACGACCGCATCTCCTCCGACTTCCGGCGCGCGGAGTTCACCTCGCTCCCGGTGACGCTCGTGATCCTCGTCGTCGCGTTCGGCGCCCTCGTCGCGGCCGGGATCCCGCTGCTGCTCGGCATGACCGCCGTCGCGGGCGCGCTCGGGCTGACGGCGCTGATCAGCCACGTGATGCGGATGGACCAGTCGATCAGCTCGGTGATCCTGCTGATCGGGCTGGCGGTCGGCGTCGACTACTCGCTCTTCTATCTGCGGCGCGAGCGCGAGGAGCGCGCCAACGGCCGCTCGCCCGCCTCCGCGCTCCAGGTGGCGGCAGCGACGTCCGGCCGCGCCGTGCTCGTGTCCGGCCTCACGGTGATGACGGCGATGGCCGGCATGTTCCTGATGGGGACGCGCATCTTCCAGGGCTTCGGCGTCGGCACCGTGCTCGTGGTGGCGATCTCGCTGATCGGCTCGCTGACGGTGCTGCCGGCCGTGCTCTCCAAGCTCGGCGATCGCGTCGATCGCGGCCGCATCCCGTTCCTCAGCCGCCGTCGCCGGGAGTCGCGCGTGTGGCAGGCGCTGCTCGGCGGCGTGCTGCGGCGGCCGGTGCTGTGGGGCGGTCTCGCGGCGCTGCTGCTGATCCTGCTCGCGATCCCCGCCCTCCGCCTGCACACCGCCGAGTCGGGGATACAGGGGCTGCCGCGCGACCTGCCGGTGATGCAGGTCATCGCCCGCGCCGACAAGGCGTTCCCGGGCGGTCCGCTCCCCGCGGAGGTCGTCGTCAGCGCACCGGACGTGACCGCGCCGCCGGTGACGGCGGCGATCGCGGCGCTCGAGCGGAAAGCGGCTGCGAGCGGGCTGATGGGCCGATCGCTCGGCGTCGACGTGAGCGCCTCCAAACGCGCCGCGCGCGTGCACATCCCGCTCGCGGGCACGGGCACCGACGCGAAGTCCAACCACGCGCTCGACGTGCTGCGCGAGCAGGTGGTCCCGGCGACGATCGGCAAAGTGAACGGCGCGCAGACGCACGTGACCGGGATGACCGCGGGCTCGCGTGACTTCAACGACTCGATGAAGGCGCACGCGCCGCTCGTGTTCGTCTTCGTCCTCGGGCTCGCCTTCCTGCTGCTCCTGGTCACGTTCCGCTCGATCGTGATCCCGATCAAGGCGATCGTGCTGAACATGCTCTCGGTGGCCGCGTCCTACGGCGTGCTCGTGCTCATCTTCCAGGACGGCCGGTTCGAGTCGCTGCTGGGCTACCACTCGATCGGCGGCGTGACGGCGTGGCTGCCGCTGTTCCTGTTCGTCGTCCTGTTCGGGCTGTCGATGGACTACCACGTGCTGATCCTCAGCCGCGTGCGCGAGGGCTACGACGCCGGCATGACCACCGCGGACGCGGTCGCGCACGGCATCCGCGCGACGGCGGGAGTGGTCACGAGCGCCGCGGTGGTGATGGTCGGCGTGTTCGCGATCTTCGCCACGCTCGCGATGATCGACTTCAAGATGATGGGCGTCGGCCTGGCGGTGGCGGTGCTGCTCGACGCCACTATTGTCCGCGCCGTGCTGCTGCCGGCGACGATGACGCTGCTGGGTGACTGGAACTGGTACCTCCCGCGCTGGCTCGAATGGCTCCCGCGGGTTCGCACCGAGCCGCGCGCCGCGGCGCCCGTGGTGGACGAGCGGCCGAAGGTGGCGGCCTGACGATTCAAGGACGACGGCCGGGCGCGCCGAAACGATGGGTATGAGAGCCGTCGTCGCTGCGCTTGCGCTCGCGTTGCTGATCGCCGTGCCGGCCGACGCCAGGCTGCGGCCGGTCGGGAAGCTGCGCGCGAAGGCGACGGCCACCACCGTGAAGCTCAGCTGGCGCGACCGCTCGCGCGGCGAGACGCGCTACGTCGTCAAGCGCACGGGGCGCAAGGTCAAGCTCAAGCGCAACCGCCATCGCTTCACCGACCGGCGCGTGAAGCCAGGGCGCAAGTACCGCTACTCGGTCCGCGCCTGCCGCAAGCAGCGCTGCGCCAAGGTGCGGCGCGTGACGGTGCGGACGGCGTCGCCCGGCGGTGACGCGGCGCCGGGTACGGGCGGGACCGGCGGCGGCACGCCCGGCACCAGCCCGGCGATCGGCGGCTGCGCGATCTTCCCGCCCGACAACGCGTGGAACACCGACGTCTCGAAGGCGCCGATGGACACGTCGCACGACTACATCGGCTCGCTCGGCTCGATGACGCTGTGGCCCGACTTCGGCGGCGACGGCGCCTACGGCATCCCATACGTCAGCGTCCCGTTCTCGCAGCCGCTCGTGCCGGTGAGCTTCGACGAGGCCGGCGAGTCCGACCCCGGCCCGTACCCGATCCCGCCCGACGCGCCGGTCGAGGACGGCGGCGATGCCCACGTGCTCACGCTGCGCCAGGGCGACTGCAAGCTGTTCGAGCTCTACGCCGCCGCGCGCGAGGGCTCCGGCTGGCACGCCTACAGCGGCGCGGTGTGGGACCTGACCTCGAACCAGCTGCGCCCCGAGGGCTGGACGTCGGCCGACGCCGCCGGGCTGCCGATCCTGCCCGGGCTCGCGCGCCGCGACGAGGCCGACGCCGGCGCCATCCACCACGCGCTGCGCATCACCGTCCCGGTGACCCAGAAGGCCTACATCCACCCGGCGACGCACTGGGCGTCGAGCGACACCGACACCGACCAGCCGCCGATGGGCCTGCGCGTGCGGCTGAAGGCGGGCTACGACATCAACGGGCTGCGCGGCCAGGCGCACGCGATCGCGCAGGCGCTCAAGACCTACGGCGCGATCGTCGCCGACAACGCGGGCTCGCCGCGCGTCTACGTCGGCGGCGTGGTCGACAAGGGCTGGAACGACGAGGACCTGAACGGGATCAAGAACATCCCCGCGAGCGCGCTCGAGGCCGTCCAGACCGGGCCGGTCGTCAGGCCCTAGCGAACGGCTCGACGGCCTCCACGCAGCCGTCGACCCACGCCACCTGCCCGGGATCGAGCGACGGCAACGGGGGCCACAGCCCGACGCATTGACAGGCCCAGCCGGCGACGTCGAGCGCACCGCCGAGCGGGCGGAGGAACACGTAGGACAGGCTCGCGGCGGGCAGGTTCGCGCGCGCGATCAGCGTGTCGATGGCCGCGTCCGGCAGCTCGGCGAGGCAGGCGTCGCGCAGGCGCGCGCGCACGCCGGGCGGGTTGCTCGTGTCCCAGATGCGCTGGAACGCGCGGTACGGGTTGGGCGCGACCGCGTCGAGCGACGGGCCCAGCGCGCGCAGCGGCGCGACCGCCGCCTCGCCCGCCTCGACGCTGCCGAGGTGGCAGAACACGATCGAGCAGACGCCGCCCAGGCCGGCGCCCAGCAGCAGCCCGCCGCCGACCTCGGGGGGCGCATCCGCCATGAAGTCCCGATAGGCACGCGCCACCTCGGCGGCCCGCTCGCGCGGGAACGCGAGGAAGCCGCACAGCAGCTCCGGCCCGACCGGATGCAGCCGGAGGTCGAGCCGGGTCACGACCCCGGCGCCGGGCTCCACGGTCTCGGCCTCGACGACGCGCCCGTCCGCGAGCACCACCTCCCCGCCGACGACGCTCGCCCCGGTCGGGCCGAGCGCGCGCTCGAGCCAGCCGCTGCCCTCGCCCAGCGCGACGCCCACGACGCCGAGGCCGGAGAGCCGCGCGCCGGTCACGGCCAGCCCGTGCTCCTGCGTCGCCTCGTCCAGGTCCGCCCAGGTCACCCCGCCGCCGACGCTCGCCGTGCGCGACGGCAGGTCGATCTCGATCGCGTCGAGCTCCGCCAGGTCGATCTGGAGGCCGCCGTCCAGGGTGGACGACTCGGAGGTTCCACCGCCGCGGACCGCGACCGGCAGCCCGCGCTCGGCGGCGAGCGCGAGCGCGGCGATCACGTCCGCGCGCGAGGCGCAGCGCGCGATCGCCGCCGGCCGGGCGTCGACGATCGCGTTGAACGTCTTGCGCTGCAGATCGAAGCCCGCGTCCTCCGGGCCGAGCAGCTCGAGCATCGGGCTCAGAGCGGCGGCAGGTCCTGCACCGCCCGGTACGCCTCGTTGATCGCGCTGTGGGTGTACGCGAACGCCTCCGAGTCGGAGTTCGCGATCGCGACGTTGCGGAACGGCTGGCGCCCCGCGTACTGCGGCTGGCCCTGGACCGGCCCGTAGAGCGACGGGTCGAACGTCGAGGTCAGCTCGTGCGCGTAGCCGTAGCTCCAGCGGTTGATCTTCCAGTCCGCGATGTCGCGCTCGGGGTCGAAGTCGCCGCCCTCCTTGTTCACGACGCGGTCGATCACGTCGATCACCGAGTCCTCGAGCTCGGGCCAGGTCCGCTCGCGCAGCATCTGCTGGCCGGTCGAGTACGCGAACAGCTGCGGCACCGCGTCGGGGTGGTTCGGCACGACTGTGAACGTCAGCTGCGCGGGCGCGCTCGGCGGCTGGTTCGGTGTCGGCCCGTAGTACTTGCCCGGCGTCGCGCTCGGCCCGAAGCCGGCTCCCGCGCTGACGCTCAGGCTGTCCCAGAACAGGCTCGTTCCGCGCGGGCTGATGCTGGCGACCTTCGCGTCGGCGAACGCCTGCCAGTTGTTCAGCGCCGCGCGCCCGTAGATCAGCGGCACCTTGCGGGCGTAGCAGAGGCCCTCGACCTGCTTCTTCGGCAGCCCGTCGACGACGTGCGCGGTCACGCGGTTCCAGCACGCCATGACGACGTGCCGCGCCCACACGCGCCGGCCCTCGTTCTTGCCGTTGCCGTGATGGTGGTGGTGCCGCTCCGTCCCCGGCACGCGGTTGAGCACGTAGTCGACCGGCGAATAGCCCTTGCGGTCCTTGCACGGCTCGACGTTGAACACCGTCGAGTTCAGCCGGATCCGCACGCCGTTGCGCGGGTTGTCGAGCTCCGGGTAGACGGCTTGCGCCTTCACGATGCTGAGCTGGTCGGGGCGGTTCGGGCCGTCGCCGACGTCGACGTTCGGGAACGCGTTGGGGATCAGCTTGCTGAGCGCGAGGCGCAGCAGCGACGTGTTGCCGTCCGGCCACTGGCGCGACGGGTCGCCGGTCGAGCGCGAGTCCTGGTACGGGGTGCGCCCGATGCCGGCCAGCTGGATGTCGTCCGTGTCGCCGAGGCCGACGCCGTCCGGGAAGCCGGGGCGCCCGAGGATCCAGCAGTCGGCCGCGGAGACCGCCTGACCGCCGGCGCCGAGCAGGCCGCCCGAGCCGCGCCAGTACTCGCCGAAGAACGCCTCGTCGTTGACGCCCGCGTGGTTGACGAGGTACTGCTTGTAGGTGATCGAGGTGAGGTACTCGCGCTTCTGCTGCTGCGTGAGCGGGGCGCCGGGCGCGTTGGCGAGGAAGTCCTCGTCCGCGGTCTGGACGCGCAGGATGGCGGCGCGCGCGGCGTCCGAGTAGGGCGTGCGCGCGAGGAACGCCGACCACCCGGCCGCCGTGGCGGGCTCGAGGCCCGCGAACGGCCCGGCGTTGCGGGCCGGGATCACGTGGTCGGTGCCGAACTCGGCGGCCGGGAAGAGCAGCCGCTGGTAGAGGCCGTAGGAGGCGGGGATGCCGGCGGCGCCGCCGTTCTGCCACGGGGTGGCGCTCGTGAAGTCGACGCCCGCCCAGTTGAGGAAGTCGACCGCGTGCTGCCCGTACGAGCCGGGGATCCCGCCCGGGGCGTCCTGGCCCCAGGTGCCGATACTGTCGAGGTTGACGGTGCCGCCGTTGCGGAGCGTCATCACGTCGGCGCCGCCGTTGGCCGCGTTGGGGACGTGGAACTCGTTGCGGTGGGAGTGGCCGCCGAAGTCCGGCAGCTGGTCGATGATGAGGATCTTCTTGTCCGGGCCGAAGCGGTCCTGGTACCACTTCGCGGCCGAGATCCCGCTCGCGCCGGCGCCGACGATCACGCAGTCGTACTTCTCGCGCGTGTCCTTGACGTGCGCGTGAATGCCGGGGCCGCCCTTGGTGGAGTGGATCTGCGACGGCTTCGACGGCGGCGGGCCGTCGATCTTGATCGTGCGCCGGATCACCTGGGCCGGCTCGCCGGTGTACGGGTCGCTGAGGGTCGGCGGGTAGTAGCCGGGCGGCAGCGGCGCATCGCCTCCGTTCGTGTGCGCCATCGCCTCGGCGCCGGTCAGCCCCGGGAAGGCGGCCGCGGCGGCGAGCCCGGCGGCGCTGACCGCGGCCCCATCGAGGAAGTCGCGACGGGTGATCCCGTCCTTCTCTTCCCGCAGCTCGCGCTCGTCCTGGTCGCTCATCCCCATCCTCCGTTCTCCGCCTTGGCATACCGACCACACCATCCCGGCGGACACCGTGTCAACCCTCCACCGGTACAAAGTCGGCCGGGCCGCTGTGCCCGATGGGCGTCAGCCCCCGGCGATGACGGCGCTGAGCTGCTCGAACGAGTCGCGCAGGGTGTCCGCGAGGGACCGGTCTCCGGGGTCGGCGAGCCACCGCTCGAACGCGACGCGGAAGGCGGCGGCGCCGGTGTGGGCGGCGAGGCTCGCGGTCGGCTCGTCGACGCCGCGGCGCACCAGCCCGTCGGTCAGCGCGGCCGACCAGCCCGCGAGCTTGATGAGCTCGCGCTCCTGCAGCTCGGCGTTCGCGGAGATGACCGCCTGGCGGCGGCGGGAGAAGTCGCGGTCCTGGCCGATCGTCTCGGCGACCGCGCCGAGCGCTTCGGCCACGGCGGCGAGCGGGGTGGCCGAGGCGGGCGCGGCGGCGAGCACGGTGTCGAGCTGCTCGCCGAGCGCCTCGGAGCCGGCGAAGAGCACCTCGCGCTTGTCGGCGAAGTAGCGGAAGAACGTCCGCGCGGTCAGGCCGGCGCGCTGGGCGATCTCCGCGACGGTGGTCTGCTCGTAGCCGCGCTCGGCATAGAGCTCCATCGCCGCCTCCCCGAGCCGGCCGCGGGCGTCTGGCTGCCATCGGGCCACGCTGCAAGCATAGTGATGACACAATGTGACATCAGCGTGCTACGGTAGTGATGTCATCACGTGACATCACTTCTTCCCCCCAGGAGGTTCCCCCATGCGCGTCTTCGTCACCGGAGCATCCGGCTGGATCGGATCGGCCGTCGTACCCGAGCTGCTCGCCGCCGGCCACAACGTGCTCGGCCTCGCCCGCTCCGACAGCTCGGCCGAGACGGTCGCGGCGCTCGGCGCCGAGGTCCATCGCGGCACCCTCGAGGATCTCGACTCGCTCCGCTCCGGTGCCGCCGGCGCGGACGCCGTCGTCCACCTCGGCTACCGCCACGACTTCTCGCAGATGGCCGAGGCGGCCGAGCTCGACCGGCGCGCGATCGAGACGTTCGGCGACGTGCTGGCCGAGAGCGGCGGCGCGCTCGTCATCGCCTCGGGCCTGATCGGCGTCGCGACCGAGGACGACCGGCCCGACCCGGCCGGCCATCCCCGTCTCGCGAACGCCGCGGCGACGCTGGCCCTGGCCGACCGCGGCGTCCGCTCGATCGTCGTGCGGTTCGCGCCGACCGTGCACGGGCACGGCGACTACGGGTTCGTGGCCGTGCTCGTCGAGGCCGCGCGGCGCACCGGCGTCGCGGGCTACATCGACGACGGCGCCAACCACTGGCCCGCGGTGCACCGCCTCGACGCCGCGGCGCTGGTCCGCCTCGCGGTCGAGTCGGCGCCCGCCGGGACGGTGCTGCACGCCGCCGCCGAGCAGGGCATCCCGACCCGCGAGATCGCCGAGGCCATCGGCCGGTCGATCGGCGTGCCGGCGCAGTCGATCCCGGCCGCGGATGCCGCCGAGCACTTCGGGTGGATCGGCGGGTTCTTCGCCATGGGCATGGTCGCCTCGAGCGAGCTGACGCGCGAGCTGCTCGGGTGGTCGCCGACGCACCTGGGCCTGCTCGAGGATCTCGAGGCGGGCGCCTACGACTCTGCCGTCAACGCCTGAGCTTGAACCGCCGCGCCGCCGTCACCGGCGCCGAGGGGACGGGCTTGAACGTCCCCTCGGCCCGGAGGCGGAGGCGCTTCGCATGCCGCAGCTGCCGGCGGCCCGCGGCGGTGAGCTTCATCCTGATCACCGCGCTGCCGGCCGCGGCGTAGCGGTGCCGGCCGCCGGCGGCCACGATCGTCTTGCCCTTGCGCACGAGGACCCAGCGGACCGTCGCAGTGCCGGCGGTCAGCGCGCGGAGCCGCAGGCGGTAACCGTGCTTGCGCAGCAGCGCGCGGATCCTCGCCGCCTTGCCGCGCGGGACGATCTGCTTGCGGAGCAGCGCTCGGATCTGGGCCGCGGTCGGGCCGACGGGCGGCGTGCCGCCGCCGGGCGCTCCGCCACCACCCGAGGGCGGCCCCTTCGGCGCGCTCACGAGTGCAACCGCCCACTTCGAGAAATGCCCGGCGATCCCGTCGAAGCGCGCGCGATCGGGCCCGCTCCCCTCGAGCGTCACGGCGACGCACCCGTCGGCCTCCGGCGTCTGCGTGCCCGTGCAGCGGGCGAACGCCTGGTACGCCGCGCCGGCCGCGTCGCCCTTGGTCGCGATCGTCGCGTTCCCCGAGCGGATCCCGGCCAGCAGCGCCGCGCGGGTCGCCGCGTCGAGCGTGGCCAGGTCGATCGTGAACGACAGCCGGGCGTCGGCGGCGAGCGTCGGCACTGCGAACGCGAACGCGTAGCCGGCGACCGGGTCGACGCCGCCCTCGGCCGGATCGTCCCCGCCGCGGGTGATCGTGAACGCCGCCGGCTCGTCGAACGCGCCGTCGGGCAGCACGACGTGCATCGCCGCCGTGCCGCCGCCGATCGACACGTCGGTCGTCCCGCCCGCGGTGTCGGCCTGCACGCCGTCCGCGCCGTCGGCGACGACGGTCTCGTCGCCGTCGGCCTCGACGCCGGAGAGGTCCAGCATCCCGCCGCCGTCGGTCTCGACCGTCGCGTCGCCGCTGACGGTGAGCGTGTCGTTCGCGTTCACCACCGCGGTGCCGTCGTCGGTGATGATCAGGTCACCGCCGACTTGCCCGTTCCCGATGTCGACGACGCCGGCGTCGGGATTGTCGCTGAGGTCGAGGTCGCCGTCGACGGTGCCCGGGTCGATGGTGAGGTCGCCGCCGGTGCCGCTCACGTCGATCGCGCCGCCGACCGATCCGGTGTCGATCGTCAGGTCACCGCCCGTGCCGCTCACGTCGATCGCGCCGCCGACCGATCCGGTGTCGATCGTCAGGTCACCGCCCGTGCCGCTCACGTCGATCGCCCCGCCGACCGAGCCGGCATCGATCGTCAGGTCGCCGTCGTTGCCGCTGACGTCGATCGTTCCTCCGACCGAGCCGTCGCCGATGTCGATGACGCCGCCGCCGTCGTTGCCCACGACGCGTACGCTGCCGTCCACGAGCACCGGCCCTGGGAACGCGACGTGGGGCGTGTGGTCGCCCTCGATCACGATGTCGCCGCCGATGTGCGTCAGCTGCGGAAAGGTGATGCTGGCGCAGTCCAGCGCGCGCAGGAGGAGGTTGCCCGGGATGTTCGTGACGTTGGCGAGCTGCGGGTCGTCGCAGTCGTCGACCACGAGGTCCTCGGAGAACGGGTCGTCCCAGCGGTTGTTGACCACGCCGTTGCCCGAGACCGTGTAGCCGGCCGGCAGGTTGAGCACCGGCCCGTCAGGCGCGTAGCTCACCTGCAGGCGCTGGCCGGGGTCGTCGAACGTGCCGCGGAACGTCGACGTCTCGGGATGGCCCGCGAAGCGCCCGCTGAGGTCGAGCACGATCCCGATCGCGTTCGGCGTGCCGGTCGGCAGCCCGAACTCGGCCGTCGTCACGTCGCCATGCACGTGGAAGCCGCCCGCGACCGGGTCGAACGCGAGCCCCAGCCCGTTCGCCCGCGTGGTTCCGAGCGTGTCGAACTCCGAGTCGGCCCGACCGACGGTGCCGGTGGCGCCGCTGATGTGGACGTTCAGCCCGCCGCAGGGGCCGCCGCCGCACACCGGCGTGTCGATGAAGCCGTCGACGTGGAGGTTGAGCGACGTGGTGACCTCGGGCGCCGGCCCGTCGATGGTCAGCTCGGTCGCGGAGACGGCCTGCAGCGACGGGTTGAACGGAGCGAAGAGGCCAGAGGGGACGGTGACATCGCCGTGCATCGAGACGCGCGCGATGCCGGGACCGGCCTGCATGTCGTAGTCGGCGTGGCCGACCGCGTTGCCGTTGTCGGCCATCGTGCCGCTCTTGTCGAGCTGCGTCGTCGAGTCCTGATCGAACCCCCCGCTCTGGGGCGCCCAGTCCTGGTTGCCGCCGGCGGTCACGTGGTAGTCGTCGGCCGCTCGCGCGGAGCCGCACCCCAGCAGCGCCACCAGGATGCCCAGCACCAATGCCTTCCGTGTCATGGCGTCTCCTCTCCGTCCACTCGCAACGCGGCTTCGACGCGCGGCACGCCGAGCTTCGCTCGCAGCGCAGCGGCGGTCACCGACTGCGCCGACGGGCCCTCGTAGAGGAAGAAGCAGGCGTCGTCCTCGGGGACGAACACCGAGCGCAGGAAGCGCACGCCGTCGCCCTCGCTCGCCGCCTCGCGAGCGCGGGCCGCGGCCTCCTGCACGTCCGCCCAGCCACCCTCCGGGAGGCGGAACTCGACCGTGTAGCGCGTCGGCCTATCCACGGCCCGACGCTACTTCGCCGGGCGTTGCTCCGGATAGTGTGGAATCCCACACGCTTTAGCCGCGCAGGCGGGCGGCGAGCTGGCTGCGCGAGCGCACGCCGAGCTTGGCGTAGACCTTCGACAGGTTCGCCTCGACGGCGCGCACGCTGACGAACAGCCGCGCCGCCACCTCCTTGTTCGAGAGGCCGCCGGCGACGAGCTCGGCGACCCGCCGCTCGGTCTCCGTCAGCTCTCCCGACGCGCGGCCGCGGCCCGGGATGCGCGCGAGCTCGGCCGCCGCCTGCTCGGCCCAGCGCGCGGCGCCGAGCTCGTCGAACCGCTCGAGCGCGGCGGTCAGCGCCCCGCGCGCCGCCGCGCGGCGCTTGGCGCGGCGCTCGATCGTCCCCTGGGCGAGCAGCGTCCGCGCGCGCTCGAACGGCTGCGGCAGCCGCTCGTGGGCGAGCAGCGCACGCTCGACGTGCGCGCGGGCCGCGTCGTGGTCGCCGCGGGCCGCGGCCACCAGCGCGCGCCCGCGCGCCGCGACCGCCACGTGCCACGCCCGGCGGTTCTTCTGCTCGACGAACGCGATCGCCTCCTCCGCGTCCTCCAGCCGCCCGAGCAGGATCAGCGCCTCGATCTCGTTCTGGACGACCTGGGAGATCGAGAGCTCGCCGATGCCCTGCCGCTGCAGCTCGGCGCGGGCCGGGCTGAGCCAGGCCGCCGCCTCCTCAGCGTCGCCGCGGCTCAGCGCGGCGAACCCGAGCGTCGCCTCGGCGCGCTGGCGGATCGTCATGTCGCCGGACGCCTGGGCGAGGCCGCGCGCGACCCCGGCGTGCTCGCACGCCTCCTCGAGCCGGCCGAGATGGGCGAGCACGAGGCCCAGCCCGGTCAGCACGACCGCCTGCTCCTGCTCGTGGTTCGACGACGCGGCGAGCTCGACCGCCTCGCGTGCGAACCGGTGCGCTGCGCCCCAGTTGCCGGCCCGCAGCTCGAGCTCCGACAGGCGGTAGAGCACGCCCGAGCGGCCCGCCTCGTCGCCGGCCGCCTCCATGCGGGCGAGCTCGGCCGAGAGCAGTGGGCGGGCGGCGTCGAGCTCGTCCGTGTAGGTCAGGATCACGCCGAGCTGGAAGCTCGGGCGCAGGTAGGTCGGGAAGCTCCCGACGCGCGCCTCGAGCGCCAGCGCGCGGTCCATCTCCTCGCGCGGGAACGTCGAGCCGAGCACCACGTCGGCGTGGCACGCCTCGGCGAGCGAGATCGCGAGCAGCGACTCGTCGCCGGCCAGCTCCGCGAAGCGCGCCGCCTCGCGCGTGTGCGCCGCCGAGCGCGCGCGCTCGCCCGCGATCCAGGTGAACACCCCGAGCGCGGTGTGGATCTCGGCCGACAGCGCGGGCTCGCCGGCGGCCTCTTCGAGCGCGCGCTCGCACAGCCGGATGGAGTCGGCGACGGCGTCGACCGCGTCGGCGAGCCGGTGCAGGAGCCGCGCGCGCTCGGGACCGGCGGGGAGCGCGGCGACGAGCGCGTCCAGGATCGCCCGCGCCCGTGCTGGATCGCCCGACGCGACGTGGTGCTCGGCGGCGGCCGCGAGCCGCCGGCGGCGCGCGTCGCCGTCGGCGGGTGTCAGCTCGGCGGCGCGCTCGGCCAGCCGGGCGGCCGCCTCGGGCGCCCCGCGGTCCGCGGCGGCGCCGGCCGCCAGCTCGAGCTCGGCAGCGACGGCCTCGTCCGGCTGCTCGACGGCGACGGACAGCTGCTGCGCGCGCTCGTCCGCGTCCGCCGCCGCCTCGGCGAGGCGGGCGTGCGCGCGCTTGCGCTCCCACGGCGCCGCCGAGCCGTAGGCGACCGATGCGTGCAGCGGGTGCGAGAAGCGCACGCGGTCGCCGTCGAGCCGCAGGACACCGGCTTCGACCGCCTCCGCCAGCCCGTCGGTGCCGCCCGCGGCGCGCTCGATCAGCGGCCACGTCGGCTGCGTCGCCGCGGCGGTGAAGAGCGCCGCCTCGCGGGCGCCGGCGGTGAGCGCCTCGAGCCGCAGGCGCAGCAGCTCGGCCAGGCTCTCAGGCACCGGGAGCGGCCCGGCGGCGCGGTCGCCCTGGTCCAGCGCCCGCCCGATCTCGAGCGCGTAGAACGGGTTGCCGCCGCTCGCCCGGTGCAGCTCGAGCAGCCGCGGGCGGGCGAGGTCGAGCCCGAGGCGGTCGCGGAGCAGCGCGCCGAGCTCGCCGGCGGAGAGCGGCTCCACGCTCACCTGGGTCGCGCGGTGGAGGCCGAGCGGATGGTTCGCGCTCCGGCACGCGAGCAGCGCCCGCGCCGGCACCTCCGTCAGCCGCCGCAACGCGAACGCGAGCACGCGCTCTGTCGGCGCGTCGAGCCACTGCACGTCGTCGACCGCCACCACCAGCGGCCCGTCGCGCACCAGCCCCTGCAGCAGCCCGAGCGCGGCGCGCGAGACCGCGAGCTGCGCGGCCGGCTCGTCCGCGTCGGCGCGCTGGAGCGCGCGATCGAGCGCGGCACGCTGCGGCCGCGGCAGCGCGACCGCGTCGACGACCCCGCCGAGCACGTCGCCGAGCGCCGCGAACGGCAGCGCCGCCTCGGCCTCCGCGGGCCGCGCGGCCAGCACGCGCAGGCCGCGCTCGCCGGCCAGCCTGACGCCCTCCTCCCAGATCGTCGTCTTGCCGACCCCGGCGTCGCCGGTGAGCACGAGCGCCCGGCCGGCCGGCGTCTCGTCCGCGAGCAGCGCACCGATCTGCTGCAGCTCCGCGCCGCGGCCGAGGATGCGCTCCCTCATGACGCGACCCTAAGTCACGCCCTACACCGATGGCCAGAATTTCGCCCATCGGCTGTCGGACGCGCCCTCCACGACCTCGAGCTGCTCGAGTATCTGCGGCGCCAGGCCCGCTCAGACGCCCAGCCGCGACAGGAACCGCTGGGTCTCGGGCCGCTTCGGAGCGCCGAGGACGCTCGCGGGCGCCCCGCGCTCGACGATGAGGCCGTCGTGGAGGAAGCACACCTCGTCGGCGACCTCGCGGGCGAACGCCATCTCGTGCGTGGCGAGGATCATCGGCATCCCCGCGGCCTTCAGCTCGCGGACGACGTCCATCACCTCGCCGACGAGCTCAGGGTCCAGCGCACTCGTGCTCTCGTCGAGTAGCAGCGCGCGCGGCCGGGTGGCGAACGCGCGTGCGATCGCGACGCGCTGCTGCTGACCGCCGGAGAGCTGGTCCGGCGAGTCGTGCTCGCGCCCGGCCAGCCCGAAGCGAGCGTGAGGTTCTCGAGCACGGTCGTGTGCGGGAAGAGGTTGAAGGCCTGGAAGACCATCCCGAGCCGGCGGCGGGCCTTCACCGGATCGCCCGGTGCTCGTCGACGGGTGAGGAGGAGAAGGGCGGGGAGCTTGGTCACCGGCCAACTCTACAAGTCTGGTGGGGAAGGCCCTCAGCCGCAGGCGGGCGGCGCGCTGTGCTTGCGCAGCAGCCGCTCGAACGCGACGGGGCGCGCCGTCATCACGCCGTCGACGCACTCGTCGATCAGCGTCCGCCAGGTCGCGACCGACTCTCCGTCGTCAGATAGCCACGTGTGCCACGCGTAGCCCTCGCGGTGGGCGCGGGCGACGTTCTCGGGCGTCGTGACGGCGAGCGTCTGCCCCCCGAGGTCGTAGGTGATCGGCAGCTGGAACGCCACGACGCCGTCGCCCGGCGAGCCACCGCCGTACCACGCGATCGCGCCGTCGATCCCGGGCGCGAGCGCGATCGCGGGGACGAGCGCGTGGAAGCGGTCGATCGCCTGCTGGCGGAACGACGTCACGATCAGGTCCCGCCGGCGCGTGCCCTTCAGCAGCTTCGCGAGCGCCTCCGCGTTGCGCACGTACTCGGCGGTCTCCTCCTTCTTCGTGCGCCCCTTGACCTCGATGTTGATCGGCGTGTGCGGGAACGCGCGCATCACCTCGCGCAGCGTCGCCACGCGGAAGTCCGAGCGCTTGAAGCCCTTCGGGGCCTTGCGCTTGCCGGTCGCCACGCCGCGCAGGCGGTAGGCGCGCGCCTTGAGCCCATGGCGGTAGGCATCGCTGCGGCCGGGCGCGAACCAGTACGCCGCGTCGAGCTTGCGCAGCTTCTTGAGCGTGTACGACGCGACCGTCCCGTGGCCGTTGGTCACGCGGTCCACGGTCGTGTCGTGCATCACCACGACCTTGTTGTCGCGCGTGACCCCGATGTCCAGCTCGAGCATGTCGGCTCCGGCGCGGACCGAGCGCCGGAACGCGTACAGCGTGTTCGACGGGAACTCGTCCTCGCCGCCCTGGTGCGCGATGTTCAGCACCCGCCGCTCGAGCCACGGGTTCCCGGCGGCAGCGGCTCCGGCCGGCACGAGGCCGAGCGCGGCAAGCGCCAGCAGCGAGGACAGGAGAACGGTGCGCACGGCACGGCGACGTTACCCGTCCGGGCGACCGTTGCAAAGCCACGCTTGCTCGGAGAGGATGGCGCGGTGCTGGGTGACAACCAGCGGCTGCGCGCGAAGCTGAGCGAGAACGGCAAGCGCGCGGACGCCGAGGTGCTGGAGGCCAAGGAGCGGCCGTGGGCCACGCGGAAGCCCGGCGAGATCGGCGCCTACGGCACCTTCCGGCTCAAGCTCCAGGTCAGCCCGACGGACGAGCCGGCGTTCACGGCCGAGATCACCGACCAGTGGCGCGCCGGCGGCGAGCCGCGCGCGGGCATGCGCGTGCCGGTGCTCTACGACCCCGGCCATCGCTCGAAGCTCGTCCTCGACAAGAACCCTGGCAAGTACTCGCTCATCGAATCCGGAGGACCCAAGTTGTCACTCGACGACGACCCTGATCTCGCCATGCTGCGCGAGCTCGAGCGCGCCGAGGCGGCAGCCGCCCCCGCGCCGGCCGACCCCGCGCAGGCGCGTCTCGACCGCCTGGGCCAGATCGCGGATCTGCGTGATCGCGGCGTGCTCAGCGACGAGGAGTTCGCCGCCGAGAAGGCCAAGATCCTGAGCGAGACCTAGCGCGAGGGCAGGTCGACGGGGGCCGGGTTGAGCGGCGACGCGGCGTAGCGGTTGGCGGCGGCCCGGCTGACGCCGCGGGACTTGAGCCGCTTGAGCAGCTCGCCGATCGCCGTCCCGTCCTGCGCCGCGGTGAAGCTGCCGGTCAGGCCCTGTGCCGCGATCAGCGTCTGGATCTTCCGCCACGCGGCGTCCTCGGCCACGGCGGCGGCTCGCATCTGCTTGACGAGCTTGTTGCCGGCGCGTGCCTGACGCTTGAGCGCGCGTCGCTTGTGATGCTTGCGCGCCTTCGTCTCGCGGTCGACGGTCATCAGCAGCGCGTCGGCGATCGCCGTCAGCTTCGTGGCGGCAGCGACCTCGTCGGCGGTGTCGGTGCGCAGCTCGGCGCAGAACGCCTGCTGGTCGGCGGGCTGGGAGTCGCACGACGCCAGCTTCGCGGCAGCCTCGGCGCTCGACGGCGTCCGCTTCGGCTTGGCGACCTTGTTGACGTTGCCGACCGGCGGGTCGTTGACGATGTTGATGTCCGCGGCGATCCGCGCGGCGTAGGTGGCACAGAGCGGCACCCCAGCCGAGATCAGCACCGACGCCGGAACCAGCGCGGCGGGCGCCGTCGGCCCGCCGACGGTCGACGACCACAGCGCGGTGCCGGCGCCGAGCGCCGCATAGCCGCACGGCAGCTCCGCGCGCAGCAGCGACGTCAGGAGATCGCTCGTCGCGAACGCCTTCTGGCGCTCGGCGTCAGTCGGGCCGCCGCGGTCGTCGGGACCGCCGTTCCCGACGCGCAACGTGGCGTGGATCGAGCGGGTCGCGGTGATGTCGGCGTTCGTGTGGCAGTCCGATCCCCCTCGGACCGCGCTCTGCGTCTTGTCGATCTTCCGCGTCGAGTCGAACCGCAGCTTGTCGATCCGCGGGTCGACGAACTGCGGAGCCTTGGGGAAGAAGTAACAGGGGTTGCCCGTGCCCAGCGCGCCGTTGGGCTCGGGGATCGAGAAAAGCTGGCCGCCGGTGCCGTCGAGCCCGTCGCACTTGCCGGAGGAGACCCTCAGGTCGCTGCGGGTGTCCGACGGGACGAACGTCCCGACCCTGGCGCGGCGCTTGCTCTGGAGTCCGATCGTGAGGGGCCCGGAGACCGTATGGCCGCCCTTCCTCGCGGTCAAGCACGCCTCAGCGGCTCATCTCGCCGCGGGGATAGGCGGCGAACCGACCGCGTTCGGCGCCGCTCATCACGCCCACGTGCAATGTCCAGGCAAACCTCAGGCGGTCGCCCGGTGCTGCACCGGCACGCCGGACTCCCATGGCAGGACCTTGCCGAACTGGACGAGCTCGCCGTAGAAGGCGGTGTCGTAGCTGCCGGCGAGAGCGAGCTCGACGGGCCAGGACGCAGCCTCGGCCGGCGTCTGCGCCTCGCTCATGTCGTCGAACCAAGGGCGGGAGGCGTCGGTGTCGATCAGGCCCGGGCAGAGCGCCATGATCAGCCTGTTGTCGGCGAGATCGGCGCTGCGGCGCTCCCGAGCGACGGCGCGGACCGCGGCGACCTGGGCGACCTTCGAGGGGATGTTCAGCCACGCCCCGTAGCCCTCGTCTTCGGCACGGCCCTCGCGGACGGCCTGGCGCCAGTCGGCGACGAGGGCGTCGACGGCGTCGAGGCTCTCGGCCGCTGCCGCAATGCGCCCGGCAACGCGGTCGTCGAGCTTGTCGAGCGTGCCGAGCGCACTGGCGATGACGATCAACCGGCCGCCGCGGCGCAGGCGGGGTGCGAACGCGCGGAGCATCCGGCTTGTCGCGAGGTTGCTGGTCTCGGCGACGGCATCGACCTCGTGGGCGGGATCGGCGTGCGGGCTCATGCGCGACGTCGCGTTGGAGAAGACGATGTCGACCTCCCCGAGCTCGGCGGCCAGGGCAACGATCGCGTCACCGTCACGGACGTCGAGCAGGCGGCCCTCCACGCGAGCGGTCGCCGGCCCGTCGGCGACGGCGGCCGCGGCAGCCTCGACGCGCGTCGCGTCGCGGCCGGTGAGCAGGACGAGGTCTTGAGGCGCCATGCGGGCAGCCAGCGCTTCGGCCAGAGCGCGGCCGAGCCCTTGATTCGCGCCCGTGACAAGGGCGATTCGGGAAGCGGTCATGGGCAGCAACCTAGCCGCGCGGAGCCATCCCCAAGTCGAGAATATGGCACCGGTACCATGCGGTATGCGCATGGTCATGGACTTCTCGCCCATCGGCTTGCGCGTCTTGGTGGAGGTCGCGCAAGCGGGCTCCTTCTCTGCCGCGGCACGGTCCCTCGGCTACACGCAATCGGCAGTCTCCCGACAGGTCGCGGCGCTCGAGGCCGTCGCCGGCCGCCGGCTGTTCGATCGCGGCCGGCACGGCGTGACCCTGACACCCGCGGGATCGCGCCTGCTGCCGCGCGCGGGGCGGGTCATCGACGAGCTCGATGCCGCCCTGCGCGAGGCGACCGACGAGGAGATCGCGGTGGGGCCGGTGCGCCTGGGCGCGTTCGCCACGGCGGCGGCAGGGCTCGTGCCGGAGGCGCTGGCCTCGCTGCCGGCAGGTCTGAAGGTGACCTTGCGGGAGGGGACCACGCCCGCTCTGACCCGGGCACTGCGGGCGGGCACGCTCGACTTGGCGATCCTTTCTCGGACTCCGCCCTTCCGCCCGCCGGATGCCGAGTCGCCGCCGCTCGAGCTCACGACGCTGTCGGAGCGCGAGCTGGTCCTCGGCGTGTCTGCGGAACACCCATTCGCGAGCGCGCGGGCGATCGAGGTCGCGCAACTCGACGGCCAGGTCTGGGTCGCGAGCCGCTCCGAGGCGGGCGATTCCCTGCTCGGGGTCTGGCCGGGGCTGCCGGAGCGCCCGGACGTTCGCTACGTCGTGCGCGACTGGCTGGCGAAGCTCCAGATCGTGGCTGCCGGTCTGGCCATCACGACGCTTGCCCCCGTCGCCCTCGATGTGCTGCCCGAGGGCGTCAGGGTCGTCGCCGTGCGCGGCGAGCCGCAGGAGTTGCGCCGCGTGGTGCTCGCGCGGCAACCCGGACCGCTCGACGCTCCCGCCGCCCGAGTGGCCGACGCGCTGATCACCGCCGCGGCGAGAGCGTGACGACGGAGTCCTTCAGCGGACGCCGAGCAGCACGTCCACGACGATCTGGTCCAGCCGCTCGTTCGCGTACCCGCGCGCCGCGAGCTCCTCGAGCCGCTCGGCCTGCGCTTTCAGGATCTCGGGGGTGTCGTCGGCGCCGACCGACGGCTCGGCGAGGTCGGGCGTGCCGGCCGCGGCCAGCGCGTCCGTCGCCTCCGGCAGCGCGTCGAACCGCCGCGCCGCCTCGGCCAGCGCGAGGTAGGTGCGCATGCAGCCGGCCGCGAACTCCCACACGCCGTCGGGATCCTCGCTGCGGTAGGCGTGGGCGTCGAAGTGGCGTGGCCCGGCGTACCCGGCGCGCTCGAGCAGCCGGACGAGCAGGAACGCCTCCTTGAGGTCCTCGGCCCCGAAGCGGAAGTCCTGGTCGTAGCGCCCGATCCGCTGACCGTTCAGGTCGATGTGGAAGAGCTTGCCGGCCCACAGCGCCTGGCCCACGCCGTGGTGGATCGACAGCCCCGCCATCGTCTCGTGCGCCACCTCCGGGTTCACCCCGACCATGTCCGGGTGCTGCAGCGTGGTGATGAAGTGCAACGCGTGCCCGACGGTGGGCAGCAGCAGGTCGCCGCGCGGCTCGTTCGGCTTGGGCTCCATCGCGAACCGCATGTCGTAGCCCTGGCCGATCGCGTAGTCGGAGAGCACGTCGATCGCCTCGCGGTAGCGCTCGAGGGCATCGCGCGGATCCTTCGCGGCACCGACCTCGGTCCCCTCGCGCCCGCCCCAGAACACGTATACCTCCGCGCCGAGCTCGGCGCCGAGGTCGATCGACGTCATCGCCTTGCCGATCGCCGCGCGCCGCACGCCGCGGTCGTTGGAGGTGAAGGCGCCGTCCTTGAAGGCCGGGTGGCTGAAGAGGTTCGTCGTCGCCATCCCGACGCCCAGCCCGGTCTCCTTCAGCGCCGCGGCGAAGCGCGCGACGATGCGGTCGCGCTCGGCGGCGGAGCTCCCGTACGGGACCAGATCATTGTCGTGCAGGCTCACGCCCCATGCGCCGAGCTCGGCCAAGCGGTGCACCGAGTCGACCGGGTCCAGCGGCGGGCGCGTCGGGGGCCCGAACGGGTCGCCGCCGGGGTTGCCGACCGTCCAGAGCCCGAACGTGAAGCGATGCTCGGGACGTGGTGTGAGTGCGTCCTGGTTCGTCATGTCAGCGATACCTCACCGTTTCGTGGGCTCCGTTGTTGGATGAGCGCAGCATCGCGTCGCACACCTCGGCGGCGCGGTAGCCGTCCTCGAGCGTCGCGCCGTGCGGGCCGACCGGCGTGTCCTCGCGGATCGCCGCCAGCAGGTGGTGCAACTCGTGCACGAAGGTGTGCTCCCATCCGATCATGTGGCCCTGCGGCCACCAGTGCTCCCAGAACGGGTGGTCGGGCTCGGAGACCAGGACGGTCCGGAAGCCCTGCGCCCGCTCCCCCGGCGTCGAGCCGGTGAGGTGGACCTCGAGCTCGTTGAGGCGCTCGAGATCGAAGCGGAGCGAGCCCTTGGAGCCGTTGATCTCCCAGGTGAAGGCGTTCTTGCGCCCGGTCGCGAAGCGCGACGCCTCGATCGTGCCGATCGCGCCGCCCTCGAAGGACACCACCGACTCGACCGCGTCGTCGACCTCGCGCCCGGGGTGAAACGTATGCGTGCGTGCCGCGACCGACGCGATCTCGCCGACGAGGTAGCGGGCCAGGTCGACCACGTGCGCGCCGAGGTCGCCGAGCGCGCCGGAGCCCGCGACGGCGCGATCGAAGCGCCAGACCGCGGCGTCCGTCGCGCCCCATTCCTGCAGGTACGAGCCGCGGAAGTGCAGGATCTCGCCGAGCTCGCCGGCCTCGATCATCTCGCGCGCGAGCCGCACGGCCGGCACGAACCGGTAGTTGAACGCGCACATGTGCTTGACCCCGGCGGCCTGGACGCGCTGCCACGTCTCGTAGCTCTCGTCGGCATCACGGCCCAGCGGCTTCTCGCAGATCACGTGCTTGCCCGCCTCGGCCGCTGCGATCGTCGGCTCCGCGTGGAGGTCGTTCGGGCCGACGTTGTCGAACAGGCCGACGCGGTCGTCGGCGACGACGGCGCGCCAGTCCGTGACGTGGTCGGCGAAGCCGTAGCGGGTCGCCGCCTCGGCCACCGCCTCCTCGTTGCGGCCCGCGACGGCCACGAGCTCGGGCACGAGCGGGGGCGGCCACGTCATGTACGCGAGCGTCCGGTAGGCGTTCGAGTGCGCCTTGCCCATGAAGGCGTAGCCGAGCATGCCCACGCCGATGCGCGGGATCTCGGTGGTCGCGCCGGTCCCGGGCCGGTCGGTGAAGCCGACGTCCGACATCTACGCCTCCCTCGAGAACGCCGCGTCGAAGGCCACCTGCGAGGGCTGGAAGTCGGTCCGCCGCACGAAGGCGAGCGCGTCCGGCGCGCCCCAGTCGCGATCCATGCCCGAGTCCTCCCACTCGATCGAGAGCGGCCCCTGGTAGCCGATGCGGTTGAGCGCGCGGAAGATCGGCTCGAAGTCCACGTCGCCGTGCCCGGGCGAGACGAAGTCCCAGCCGCGGCCCGGCTGGCCGAAGTCGAGGTGGCCGCCGAGGATCGACGAACGCCCGTCGAGCATGCGCTTCGAATCCTTCACGTGGAAATGGAAGATCCGGTCCGCGAACTCGTCGATGAACGGCGCCGACTGCAGGAACTGATGCTCGAAGTGGCTGGGGTCGAAGTTGATCCCGAAGCCCGGCCGGTCGCCGATCGCCGCGAGCGCCTTGCGCGTCGTCACGTAGTCGTAGGCGATCTCGGTCGGGTGCACCTCGAGCGCGAAGCGCACGCCCTCGGCCTCGAAGACGTCGATGATCGGCCCCCAGCGCTCGGCGAACTCCTCGTAGCCGCGCTCGATCTCGCCGAAGTCGTTGGGCGGGAACGAGTAGAGGAGGTGCCAGATCGGCGAGCCGGTGAAGCCCGTGACGACCTCGACGCCGAGCTGGGCAGCGGCCCGCGCGGTGTCCATCATCCACTCGGCCGCGCGCTGCCGCACGCTCTCGGGCTCGCCGTCGCCCCAGACCTCGGGCGGGAGCATGCCCTCGTAGCGCGGGGCGATCGGGTCACAGACGGCCTGGCCGACGAGGTGGTTGCCGATCGCCCAGACGCCGAGGCCGTTGCGGGCGAGCAGCTCGCGCTGCCCCTTCGCGTAGCCGGAGTCCGAGACCGCCTGCGCGACGTCGAAGTGATCACCCCAGCACGCGAGCTCGAGGCCGTCGAAGCCCCAGTCGCCGCACTTCGCCGCCAGCTCCGCCAGCGGCAGATCCGCCCACTGGCCGGTGAAGAGCGTCACGGGCCTTGCCATGTCATTCCTCCTCCTCCGATCGACACCAATGCTCGCTCGTCGCCGCGCTCGGGCAACAGCACACCCGGGTTGAGGATGCCGTGCGGATCGAACGCGTGCTTGACGGCCGCCATCACGTCGATCTCGTCGGGCGAGCGCGTGAGGTGCAGCCAGCGCCGCTTGGCGACGCCGACGCCGTGCTCGGCGCTGATCGAGCCGCCGAACTCGCCGACGAGCTCGAGCACCGCCTCGTCGACGCTCTCGTCGTGCGGATCGGGCCCCAGCACGTTGACGTGCAGGTTCCCGTCGCCGAGATGGCCGTAGACGATCGTGCGCGCCCCGGGCATGGCCGCGGCCACGGCCGCGCGCACGCGGGACTCGAACGCGGCGATGTCGCCGAGCTGCACCGTCACGTCGAGCTTGTGCGGGATCCCGGCCGCCGCGATCGCCTCGTTGTGCGCCTCGCGATAGGTCCACAGCGCGCGGCGCCGCGCGCTGTCGTCGGCGACGGCGACGTCGAGCACCGGGGCGTCCTCGAGCGCGTCCGCCAGCTCCTGGACGGGATCGCTCGCCGCCGCGCACTCGGCGACGACGTAGACGGGGTGACGGTCGGCGAACGGGACGGCCAGCCGCCGGTGCGCGCAGACGAGCTCCAGCCCGTCGGCGTAGAAGATCTCCACCGCGTTGAGCGATGGCACGCGGTCGCGCAGCACGCGCATGACGTCGACCGCGTCGCCGGTCGACCCGACGCCGAGCAGCGCGGTGACGACGTGCGCCGGCGCGGGGACGAGCCGCAGCCGCGCCGCGGTCACGACGGCGAGCGTGCCCTCGCTGCCGACCAGCAGCTGCGTGAGGTCGTAGCCGGCGTTGTCCTTCAGCAGGCCGGCGAGGCGCCGCAGGACGCGGCCGTCGGCGAGCACCGCCTCGACGCCCATGACCTGCGCGCGCATCATCCCGTGGCGGAGGACCTGCGCGCCGCCCGCGTTCGTCGCGACCATGCCGCCGACGGTCGCGCCGCTGCGCGCGCCGTGATCGACGCCGAAGGCCAGGCCGGCCGCGGCGGCGTGCTGCTGGAGGCGCTCGAGCGTCACCCCCGCGCCGGCGGTCACCTGGGCCGCCACCGGGTCGACGGGTCCGAGCTCGTCGAGCCGCGTGAGCGAGAGGACGACCTCGCCGCCGCGCGGCACCCCCGCGCCGACGAGCCCGGTGTTGCCGCCCTGGGGCACCACCGGCACGCCGGCCTCGACGCACGTCGCCAGCACGTGCGCCACTTCGTGCGTGCTGCCGGGCCGGACGACGAGCGCGGCCGGGCCGCCGAAGCGGCCCGTGCAGTCGCGGCCGTACGACGCGCAGAGCTCCGGATCGTCGAGGACGTGCGCCGGTCCGACGATCGCGGCGAGACGGCGCACCAGGGTCGTCGGCGGCATCAACAAGACCCTAACTTGTGTCTGACTGTCTTACAAGTTACGGTTGGCGCCGAGGGCAGATCGCAGGTCGCGGGTCTGCAGAGGGCTTCGGAGAGAGAGCTATGGACAACGACGTCGAGGCTGTCGTTCTCGCCTGCCGCGGCACGCTCGCGAGCTGGTCGCCCGCCGTGGAGGCGGTCGCCTACGAGCAGGCGCGCGTCAACGCCGAGAGCCCACTCGACCGCGGTGCGGCGCTGCGCCGGCGGGTCGAGGAACTGAGCGCGGGCGCCACACCGTCGCTCGCGGACGGGTTCGACCGGCTGGCCGCCGAGCGCGGCTGGCGGCGGGGCATGACCGGCGCCGAATGCCGCAGGCGGGTCGCCGCGCTCGCGCGGCCCTACGCCGAGGTGCCCGCGGCGCTCGAGCTCGCGATCGCCGCCGGCCCCCCGCTCATCGTCGCCTCCACCGGAGACCCCGTGCTCGTCGAGGGCGCGCTCCGCCCGCTCGACGGCGCGTTCGACGCGGTCCTCACCGCCCGCGAGCTCGACGGCGACGTGCCGGCCTCGGCCGCGCGGTGGCTCGGAGCCGACCCGCGCCGGATGCTGTACGTGAGCGCCTCGCGCGCCGCGATCGCCCAGGCCGGGCGGCTCGGCGTGCGCCGCGCGTGGGTCAACCGCGCCGGCGACCGGCGGCGCCCGCCGCACCTCCTGCCCGCCGAGGAATGGCCCAGCCTGCGCGGGCTGGGGGCGTTCCTGGGCGTGGGGTCACCGACGCTTCCGGTCGCAGGCTGATGCAGCCCGGCGGCTCGATCGCAGATTGTCTGACAACCCTTGAGTCAGATTGTCTGACAATGTACGCTGCCGCGCCAATGATGATCGAGGTCGTCGCGTTCGCCTGCCGTGGCACGCTGGTCGACTGGGCCGGGGCCATCGAGGCCGTGGCGTACGAAGTGGCGCGCCGCAACGGCGAGAGCCCGCTCGACCGCGGCGCGAGGTTGCGTCGCCGTATCGAGGCGCTGGCCGGCGGCGACGGGCTGGCGCGCGGCTTCGAGCGGCTCGCCCGCGAGCGGCGCTACCGCGTCGGGCACGACGGCGACGAGCTGCTCGCGACCGTCGTCGCGACAGCGCGGCCGCTGCCGGGAGCGCGCGAGGCCGTGGCGCTCGCGCTCGGGTCGGGCCGGCGCGTGCTCGCCGTGTCGCGCGGCGAGAGCCCGCGGGCGCTCGACCTCTTCGACGACGCCTTCGAGGACGTCGCGGCGCATCCCGCTCAGATCGACGCCGATCCGGACGCGATCCTGTACGTCAGCCGCGCGCCGTGGCGCCGTGCGGAGGCGCGCAGGGCGGGCCTGCGGGCCGTCGCGCCGGGCGCCCTGGGGCGAGCGCTCGCGATGCACCCGGCTCCTGCCACCCTCCTGGTGCCATGAGCGGTCTCGCCGTCCAGCCCATCTCCACCGGCGAGGCCGTCGTCGCCTCGCTGCGCGCCCGCATCCTCGACGGGGTCATCGCGCCGGGGGCGCGCCTCCCCGAGGCGGAGCTCGCGGCGGACTTCGGCGTCGCCCGTCCGACCGTGCGCGAGGCGATCCAGACCCTGTGCCACGAAGGGCTGCTCGTCCGCGAGCGCAACCGCAGCGCGCACATCCCGGTGCTCACCAGCGAGGAGATCCTCGATCTGTTCTCGGTCCGGATCCCGCTCGAGTGCCTGATCGTGCGCGCCGTGCTCGAGCGCAAGGCGCCGCTCGCGCCCGCCCGCGAGGCGATGGCCGTCATGGAGGCGCTGCCGAACGACGCGGGCTGGAGCAAGGTCGTCTCGGCGGACGCCGCGTTCCATCAGGCGCTCGTCAGCGCGGTCGGGTCCCCCCGCCTCGAGCGCCTCTACGGCGCGCTCAGCGGCGAGATCCGCCTCTGCGTCGCCCAGCTCCGCCCGAGCTGGGCGTCACCCTCGGCGATCGGGCACGAGCACCACGAGGTGATCGACGTCCTCGAGTCCGGCGATGTGGAGGCGGCCGAGGCGCGGATGACGGCGCACCTCGAGCGCGCCGTGCGCGACCTCACGCACTGAGCTCCACCCCGTCGCTGCTGAGCCGCTCCGGCTCCCCGTGCCAGGCGGCGTCGAGGATCGCCTCGAGCGCGTCGGCGTCGAGCGGGCGCGCGCTGTTGTCGACCAGCCGCTTGATGCCCGCGGCCGCCTCCGCCATCGCGCGCAGCTGACCCCGCTCCACGCCGATGTCCTCCAGCGACGGCGGCAGCCCGATCCGCAGCCCGAGCGCGTGGATCTCCGCCACGGCGTCGCCGCCCGCCAGCGCCGAGAGCTGCGCGATCTCCTCAGGCCGCGCCGCGCGGCTGTACTCCATGACGTAGGGCAGGAGCAGGCCGGTGCCGAGCCCGTGTGACGTGTGAGTGGCCGCGCCGACCACGAACTGCAGCGCGTGGGCGGCGCCGACGCCGGAGTTCCCGAACGCGACGCCGGCCAGCAGCGATCCGTAGAGCATGCCGGTGCGCGCCGGCACGTCGGAGCCGTCCTCGACCGCCTGGGCGAGGTTGTCGAGCAGGTACCGCGCGGCCGTCAGCGCCAGCGCATCCGAGAGCAGGTTCTTGCCGACCTGCGGCCGGGCGAGCACGAGCTCTGGCGAGAGTTCCTGGCGTGCCGCCAGGTACGACTCGACGGCGTGGGAGAGCGCGTCGATGCCGGCGTGGGCGGTGACGACCGGCGGCGCGCCCACCGTCAGCAGCGGATCGCAGATCGCGTGGCGCGGGATGAGATGACGGCTCGCGACCCCGATCTTCATGTCGGAGCGCGCGTCGGTCACGACGGCGACCGGCGTCGCCTCCGAGCCCGTGCCCGCCGTCGTCGGCAGCGCGATCAGCGGCAGGACCGGGCCCGGCACCGAGCCGACGGCGTAGTAGCTCTCGAGCGGCGCGCCGTGGGTGAGCTGCAGAGCGGTGACCTTCGCCAGGTCGATCACGCTGCCGCCGCCGACCGCGACGATGACGTCGGCGCGCGCGCTCGCGCCCAGCGCCAGCGCCGCGTTCACGGCCGAGGGCGGCACGTCGACGGCGGCGTCGGAGAAGACCGTGACATCCAGCGCGGCAAGCGACTCGAGGACGCTGGCAAAGCCCGGCGTCTGCGCGATCACGGGATCGGTGATGACCAGCACGCGGCGGCCGTGCTCGGCGGCGAGGTCGCCCGCCGCCGCGGCCAGGCCGGATCCGAACAGCACTTGGGACGGCGCGCGCAGCACGGCGAAGTCGGTCATCGGTCGGTCTCCAGGAACGAGGTGATCAGGGCGTGGAACTCGTCGGTGCGCTCCAGCGGAGAGGCGTGCCCACAGGCCCCGAACACGTGCCCGCGGACGTCCGGCAGCGCCTCCAGCAGCGGCAGGAAGCTGTCGCGCAGCGGCACCACGCGGTCCTGCGCGCCGTGCACCAGCAGGACCGGCGCGGTGATCCCCTCGAGCTCCGCGCGCGTGAGCGCGAGGTCGTCGACCCAGTGCTGGCGCGGCGGCGGGAACAGCTCCCGGTACCACGGCTGCGCCAGCGTCGCGCGGTGGCGCGCCGCGACCGCCTCCGGCGTCGCGGCGGCGGGGTCGTGGTTGATCAGCTCGATCAGCGCGCGCGCCCGCTCGGGGCTCGGCGTCGCGTAGCCCCACAGGGCGTCGAGGCCGGGAGGCAGCGGCATGGCGTGGCCCATCGACCCGACCGCGACGACCCGGGTCACCGCGTGCGGGCGGGCGGCCGCGATCGAGAGCGCGATCGCCCCGCCCGCGGAGTTGCCCACGACGGCGAGCGAGCTGACGCCGAGCGAGTCGACGAGCTCGAGCGCCTGGCGGGTCCACGCCGCGCGGAGCGAGCCCTCGGGCCGGGGGCTCTCCCCGAAGCCGAGCAGGTCGGGCGCGATCACCCGACGCCGCGGCGCCAGCGCCGCGACGAGCGGGTCCCATGCCGCGGCCGTCGTCCCCGGACCGGAGCCGTGCAGCAGCAGCACGGCCGGCCCGGAGACGTCAGCGGGCATCGTTCGCCGTCAGGCCGGGACGGCGGCGCGCTCGAGCACCGTCATGAAGGCGCGCGACCACTCGGGCATGTCGGGCCAGCCGCGGCACGAGACCATGTTGCGGTCGACGCAGTCCGGCTCGTCCACGACGGTCGCGCCGGCGTTCTCCATGTCGCCCTTGAGCGGCGGGAACGCGGCCGTCGTGCGCCCGCGCAGCAGCCCGTAGACCGCGGGCACCTGCGGCCCGTGGCAGATCGTGCCGACCGGCAGATCGCGCTCGAAGAAGTACTCGGTGATCCGGCGCACGTCGTCGTCGAGCCGGATGTACTCGGGCGCGCGGCCGCCGGGGATGACGAGCGCGACGTACTCCGCCGGATCGACCTCGGCGAACGAGATGTCGACGGGGAGCTTGCGCCCGTTCTTCTCCGTGTACGCGTCCGAGTTCGGATCGAAGTCGTGGATCACGAGCTGGACGTCACGCCGCGTGAGCGCCGCGACGTCGGCGACGTAGCCGGCCTCGCGCAAGCGGTAGATCGGGTACATGGCGTCGAGCTCCTCGGCGGCGTCGCCTACGAGCACGAGCACCTTCTGCTGCGACATGGGGACCTCCCTCCTGGTGTTGATCAGTCGAATGCGAAGTATTTGGGTTCCAGGAACTCGAGCAGGCCGTGATGCCCGCCCTCGCGCCCGAGACCGCTCTGCTTGGTGCCGCCGAACGGAGCCGCCGGGTCGGAGACGACGCCCCGGTTGAGCCCGACCATGCCCGTCTCGATCCGCTCGCCGAGCGCGAGCGCGCGGCGGAGATCGCGGCTGAAGACGAACGCGACCAGCCCGTGCTCGGTGTCGTTGGCGAGCTCGACCGCCTCGTCCTCGGTCGCGAAGGTCATCACCGGCGCGACGGGGCCGAACACCTCCTCGGCGAGGATCGCGCTCCCGGGCTGCACCTGGTCGAGCACCGTCGGCGGGTAGAAGAAGCCGGGCCCGGGCAGCCGCTCGCCGCCCGTGCGCACGCGCGCGCCTCGATCGACCGCGTCGGCGACCAGGCGCTCGACCTTGTCGCGCGCCGCCTCGTTGATCAGCGGCCCGAGCTGCGCGCCGTCGGCGAAGCCCTCCGCGACGGTCACGCCGGCCATGGCCTCGGTCAGCCGGCCGGTGAACGCGTCCGCGATTGACTCGTGGACGAGGAAGCGGTTGGCGGCCGTGCAGGCCTCACCGCCGTTGCGCATCTTCGCCGCCATCGCGCCGGCGATCGCCACGTCGAGGTCGGCGTCGTCGAGGACGATCAGCGGCGAGTTGCCGCCGAGCTCCATCGACGCGCTGACGACGCGCGGCGCGCACAGCTCGAGCAGCCGGCGCCCGACCGCCGTCGACCCGGTGAAGGAGAGCTTGCGCACGCGCGGGTCGCCCAGGACCGCCGCCGCGAGCGGCGCCGGATCGTCGGTGCACACGACGTTCACCACGCCCTCGGGCACGCCGGCCTCCTCGAGCAGCCGCACGATCGCGATCGCGGTCAGCGGCGTCTCCTCGGCCGGCTTGAGCACGACCGTGCAGCCGGCCGCGAGCGCCGGGCCGAGCTTGCGAGCGGCCATCGCGGCCGGGAAGTTCCAGGGCGTGATCAGCAGCGCGATCCCGATCGGCTCGTGCGCGACCAGCATCCGGTTCGCGCCGCTCGGGGCGACCGCGTAGTCGCCGTTCGCGCGCACCGCCTCCTCCGAGAACCAGCGCAGGAACTCGGCCGCGTAGGTCGCCTCGCCGCGCGCTTCGGGCAACGGCTTGCCCATCTCCTTGACGATCAGGCGCGCGACCTCGTCGGTGCGCGCGATCATCAGATCGAACGCGCGCCGCAGGATCTCGCTGCGCTCGCGCGGCGAGCGGGCGGCCCACTCGCCGGCGGCCGCGGCCGCCGCGTCGACCGCGTCGATCCCGTCGTCAGGCCCCGCCGATTCGAGCGACTCGATCGCTTCCCCGGTGGCCGGGTCGACGACGTCGAAGTGCCTCCGAGCGGTGGTCGTGGCCATGCCCGCACAGTAGCGATGTGAAGGGTACGGTGCAAGAAGTATGCAAGGTAGTTGACAAACGATGCAAGATCGCCGTAGCTTCCCACCCGCACCGTTGAAGGATTATCGAGCCGGCACCGCCGGCCAATCGTTTCTGAGGAGGAGCGGATGAGGTCAACACTCCGGGTCATCGTCGTCGCAGCGCTTGCGGTGGCGACGGCCGCGCTCGTCGCATGCGGCGGTAGTGGTGGTGACAGTGGAGGCGGAAGCAAGGCAGCGACAAACGCCGGCAAGCTGTCGGACAAGCCGACGACGCTCACGTTCCTGTGGTTCGAATGGCCTCCCGCGCACGCGCTCGAGGAGCTCGGCAAGGAGTACACGAAGACGCGCCCGAACGTGACCATCAAGGTCAACACCGTGCCGAACGCGCAGTGGCACGACGCGATCTTCACGCAGTTCGCCGCGCACAAGACGAACTTCGACATGCCGGTCCTCGACTCGCAGAACATCGGCGAGGCAGTGACCAACGGGTCGATCCTCGACATCACGGACTTCGTGAAGAAGAACATCGACACCTCGCAGTACGACCCCTACTTCCTCGCCGCCTACGGCCAGTACCCGCAGTCGCAGACAGGTGAGGCAAACCCGGACGCAAAGACCTACGGGCTGCCGCTGCTCGGCGACACGTGGTCGATGATCTGGCGCAAGGACCTGATGGGCGACAAGCCCCCGGCGACGTGGGACGACATGATCGCCGCAGCCAAGTCGTGCCAGGAGAAGCATCCGGGCATGAGCGGCCTCGCCTTCCATCAGGCCGGCACCGGCGACGCCGCCGCGGTCACCTACAACGTCGTCAACGCGCTGTACGGCGGCCAGCTGTGGGATTCGAAGGACCGCAAGATCGAAGGCGTCATCAACGACGCCGCCGGCAAGAAGGCGATGAACGTCCTCGTCAATGACATGGTCCCGCTCACGCCCAAGGGCTCGAGCAACTGGTTCATCGACGAGGTCAACGCCGCGATCAGCCAGGGCAAGATCTGCGTCGGGTTCCAGTGGATCGCCGCGATGGGCGGACTCCTCGATCCCAAGAGCTCCAGCCTCGGCAAGAGCAAGGAGGCGATCCTCAAGAAGCTGGCGTTCGCGCCGCTGCCGAAGCAGGACACCGACAAGGTCCCGCTCGGTGGCATGGGCCTGCACATCTCGCGCTACATCCCCAAGGAGAAGCAGGCCGAGGCGCTGAACTTCATCAAGTGGTTCCAGACGCCCGAGGCGCAGAAGAAGTGGGCGCAGCTCGGCGGCGTGCCGGCCCGGAACGACGTCCTCAAGTCGCCCGAGTTCCTGAACGCCCAGCCGTACAACAAGGTGTTCACGGAGTCCGTGCCGCGGCTGAAGGACTTCTGGAACCTGCCGGAGTACGCGAAGCTGCTCAACGTCCACTCGACGCAGGTCAACGCGGCGATCTCGGGTACGCAGAAGCCCGACCCGGCGCTCGACAAGCTGGCGTCCGAGGAGCAGCAGATCCTCGACGACAGCTCGTCCAAGTAGGAGCATCACGCGAGGGGCCGGGCGGTTTCCGCCCGGCCCCCGTAGTTCGTATCTGACATGGCAGACACGCTCCAATCCCCCGCACCGTCACCGCCGCTGGCACGGCTCGAGCCCCCGCCTGCGGCAAAGCGGTACCGGTTCCTGACGGACCGGCGGCTCGCCTTCCTGTTCATCTCGCCGGCGCTCGCGCTGCTCATCTTCCTGTCGATCTGGCCGCTGATCCGGCTGATCTGGCTCTCGTTCACGGACTACTCCGTGACCCGCGACGTGCCGGCCACGTTCCTCGGCCTCGACAACTACGTCGACGTCATCACGTCGCCGATCGTGCAGAAGCGCGCGCTCACGACGCTGATCTTCGTCGTCGGCGCCGTCGGGCTCCAGAGCATCCTCGGCTTCGCGATCGCGTTCCTGATCTCCCGCCGGGAGCGCGGGCGGGGCGCGCTGACGACGCTCTTTCTGATCCCGATGATGCTGTCGCCGGTCGTCGTCGGCCTGTTCTGGAAGTTCATGCTCGACGTCCAGTTCGGCGTCGTGAACTCGTTCCTCGACAGCCTCGGGTTCGGCCGCGTCGAATGGCTCACGCAGCAGCGCCTCGCGCTGTTCTCGCTCGTCATCGTCGACACCTGGCAGTGGACGCCGTTCATCATGCTGATCGCGCTGGCAGGGCTCACCGCCGTGCCGAACTTCCTCTACGAGGCGGCCGAGATCGACCGCGCCTCCGAGTGGTTCAAGTTCCGCCGGATCACGCTGCCGCTGGTCTGGCCGTTGCTGCTGATCGCGGTCATGTTCCGCGCGATCGAGGCCTTCCGGCTCTTCGACCTCGTCTACATCCTCACGGGCGGCGGGCCGGGCGGCACGACCGAGACGCTCTCCTACAACGTCTACAAGGTCGCCTTCTTCGGCTTCGACACCGGGCGCGCCGCGGCCTACGGGATCCTCATGGTGATCGTCGTGATCCTGGCGTCGCAGCTCTATCTGCGCTACCTCCACCGACTGCAGACGCGCTGACGATGGCCACCCACATCCAGACCGAGCAACTGGCGGACGCCGGCATCGCCGGCGAGACCGCCGCCCCGCCCGTCCGCCGTCGCCGGCGCTTCGGCTCCGGCCTCGAGGTCGTGCTGCTGACCCTGTTCGCCGTGATCATGCTCTTCCCCGTCCTGTGGATGGTGGAGACCGCGCTGAAGGAGACGCGGGACATCTACGCCGTGCCGGCGAAGGTGTTCAGCTTCACCCCGACGCTCGCCCATCTGAAGGACGTCTTCTCGTCAGGGTCGCCGGTGCTCTCGGGCCTCAAGAACTCGGTCATCGTGTCCGGGGCGTCGACGCTGATCGCCACGGTGCTCGGGGTGCCGTCGGCGTGGGCCTACTCGCGCTTCCCCATCCCCGGCAAGAAGGACCAGCTGTTCTTCATCCTCTCGACGCGCTTCATGCCGCCGGTCGTGGTGGTCATCCCGATCTTCCTCATGTTCCGCGACCTCGGGCTGCTGGACACGCTGCAGGGCCTGATCCTCGTCTACTCGGCCTTCAACCTGCCGTTCACGATCTGGATGATGAAGGGCTTCATCGACGAGGTGCCGGCCGAGTACGAGGAGGCCGCGATGCTCGACGGCTACTCGCGCCTCGAGGCCTTCTGGCGCGTCACGCTGCCGCTGCTCGTGCCGGGGATCGTCGCCACCGCCGTGTTCGCGCTGATCTTCTCCTGGAACGAGTTCGTCTACGCGATCTTCCTGATCACCGATCCGGCCAGCCGGACCGCACCACCCGCGATCGCGGGCCTGATCGGCGGGACCACGATCGACTGGGGGCTGGTCGCCGCGTCCGCGATGGTGTTCGCGATCCCCGTCCTCGTGTTCGCCTTCCTCGTCCGGCGCCATCTCGTGGCCGGCGTCACGCTCGGGGCGGTGCGCCGCTGATGGGCGAGGTCCGCGTCGAGAGCCTCCACAAGGCGTTCCCGGACGGGACGGTCGCCGTCCACGAGCTCGATCTGACGATCGCCGACGGCGAGCTGTTCGTCATGCTCGGCCCCTCGGGCTGCGGCAAGACGACGACGCTGCGCTGCATCGCGGGCCTCGAGACCGAGACCTCGGGACGGATCGTGATCGGCGACGAGGTCGTCAGCGGCCTGCGCCCGTCGCAGCGGGACATCGCGATGGTGTTCCAGTTCTACGCGCTGTATCCGCACCTCAGCGTGCACGACAACATGGCGTTCCCGCTCCGCGCCGCCGGTCACCCCGCGTCCGAGGTCTCCGAGCGGGTGAACGAGGCCGCCCGGCTGCTGCGGCTGGAGCCGCTGATGAAGCGCAAGCCGAACAAGCTGTCGGGCGGCGAACAGCAGCGCGTCGCGCTCGGCCGGGCGATCGTCCGCCACCCGAAGGCGTTCCTGATGGACGAGCCGCTGACGAACCTCGACGCCGAGCTGCGCGCCGACATGCGGGCCGAGCTCAAGCACGTGCAGCAGCGGCTGCACACGACGATGGTCTACGTGACCCACGACCAGACCGAGGCGATGGCGCTCGGTCACCGGATCGCGATCATGAACCAGGGCCGCCTCGAGCAGGTCGGGGCGCCGATGGAGGTCTACGAGCGGCCGGCGACGCTGTTCGCCGCGAGCTTCATCGGCTCGCCGCCGATGAACCTGATCGACGCCGAGGTCACCAACGGGCACCTCACCGCGGCGGGTGGCCTCGCGCTGACGGCGCCCGAGGGCTTGGAGCGCGGCGAGCGCGTGGTCGCCGGCGTCCGCCCCGAGCGCTTCGTCGTGTCCGCCTCGGACGACGAGCCCGGGGCCGCGCGCGGGCGGGTCGTCTCGCGCGAGGCGCTCGGCGACGAGACGATCTACGTCGTCGAGACCGAGGCCGGGCTGCTGAACGTGCGCATGCCGCCGACGGTGCGGCTGGCCGAGGAGCAGCCGGTCGCCGTGCGCTACCAGGGCACCGCGCCACCGGTCTACGACCCCGAGTCCGGGCGGGTGACCGGCCGATGAGCTCCGCGATCGTCACCACCGGGATCGGCAAGACGTTCGGCGACGTGCAGGCGCTGCGGGACCTCGACCTCGACGTCCCCGAGGGCGCGTTCTTCGTGCTGCTCGGCCCGTCCGGCGCGGGCAAGACGACGACGCTGCGGGTCATCGCGGGGCTCGAGAAGCCCGACTACGGCACCGTCCACCTGACCGGGATCGACGCGACCGAGGCCACCCCGGCCGAGCGCGACCTCGCGATGGTGTTCCAGTCCTACGCGCTGTACCCCAAGCAGACCGCCGCGGACAACATCGCCTCTCCCCTGCGCGCCCGCCGGCTGAGCAAGGCCGACGTCGACGAGCGGGTGCGGCAGGTCGCCCAGCTGCTCCACATCGAGCACCTGCTCCAGCGCAGGCCGGCGCAGATGTCGGGCGGCGAGCAGCAGCGCGTGGCGCTCGGGCGCGCGCTCGTGCGCGAGCCGCGGGCGTTCCTCATGGACGAGCCGCTCACCAACCTCGACCTCAAGCTGCGCGTCGAGATGCGGACCGAGCTGACCCGCATCCACCGCTCGCTGGGGCGGACGTTCCTCTACGTGACGAACGATCAGGTCGAGGCCATGTCGATGGCCGACCAGGTGGCCGTGCTCCACGAGGGCGCGATCCAGCAGGTCGGCTCGCCGACGGAGATCTACGACCGCCCCGCCAACCGCTGGGTCGGGACGTTCGTGGGCTGGCCGCGCATGAACCTGCTGCCGTGCACCGCCAACGGGCAGCTCTCCGGCAACGGCTGGCAGCTGGCGAACCCCGGCTTCGCCGTCGACGGCGACCGCGCGGCGCTGCTCGGCGTCCGCGCGGAGGACCTGTCGCTCGATGTCCGCGACGACTCGGCGGCGCTGGCCGGCACCGTCTACGCCGTCGAGCCGCTGGGCGATCGCACGCTCGTCGACATCGAGATCGCCGACCAGCGGATCGTGGTCAAGGCGCCGCCGACCGCGTCGCTGCGCATCGGCGAGAGCGTCCGGGCATCGGTCGACCTCGACCGGGTGCACCTGTTCGACGCCGACGGGGAGGCGGCGATCCCACGGCGATGATCGACGCCACGGCTCCGGGGGCAAGGCGGGCGCGCATCCTCAAGCGCATCCAGCAGGAGGGCCGCGTGTCCCTGGCGGACCTCGCCAGCGAGCACGCGGTCTCGGCGGTCACCGTCCACCGCGACCTCCAGCTGCTCTCCGAAGAAGGGCTGCTGGAGCGCGTCCGCGGCGGCGCCCGCTCGCTGGCCGACGCGTCGGCGAGGATCGAGACGGGCTGGAACGCGCGCCTCCGCGAGGCCGCGCCGGAGAAGGACGCGATCGCCGCCGCCGCGCGCGAGCTGGTCGAGGACGGATCGACGATCTTCATCGACGCCTCCTCGACGGGCCTGGCGCTCGCGCACGCCATCGAGCTCCGCCCGCCCGCCGACCTGACGCTGGTGACGAACTCCCCGGCGATCGCCCTCGGCCTCACGTCGCCGTCGATCCACGTCATCGTCGCGCCGGGCGAGCTCGACCAGCACATGCGCGTGCTCACCGGCCGCTGGTCGATCGACTTCCTGGCCGGGCTCAACTTCGCCACGGCGTTCGTCTCGGCCGCCGGCATCACGCTCGACCAGGGGCTCACCACATCGCGCTCCGGCCTCGCCGACACGCTGAACGCGGCCGCCGACTCCGCGGAGCGGGTGGTCGGCCTGATGGACTCGACGAAGTTCGAGCGCGCCTCGCTGATGACGATCCGGAGCGCGACGGACCTGGACCTGATCATCACCGACGACCGCCTCGACCCCGAGGTCGTCGACGCGTTTCGCGCGGCGGGGGTGAACCTCCAGGTCGTGTCGGGCCGGGCCGAGGTGCACGACGCGGAAGCCGACTAGCTGGGCAGACGCATGAAGCTCGACCGCGCCGTGCTCTTCCGTCTGGCGACGAGCGAGCGCTTCGAGCAAGCCGTCAAGCGGGCGCCCGGCGGCGAGGCGATCGCCTGGCGCGCGGCGTCGCGCTACCTCGCGGGCCGATCACGCGAGGACGCGCTCGTCACCGTCGCCGATCTCCTCGTACGGGGACTCGGGGTCAGCATCGACCTGTTCGGAGAGCGCGTCGACGACCCGGCCGAGGCCGACCAGGTGGTCCAGCAGTACCTCGAGCTCATCGGCGTCCTCCCGTCCCCGGCGGCTCAGGTCTGGGTCTCGGTCGATCTCTCGCACCTCGCCCTCAGCGCGAGCCCGCGCGCCGTTGCGGGCCGGCTGCGCAGGCTCGCGGAGGCCGTGCCGAAGGGCTGCCGGGTCCAGGTCGGCGCGGAGGAGGCAGCCGTGACCGACGCGGTGCTGGGGTGTGTGCTGGAGGTCGCCGGGGCCGGCCTCGCCTCCCGGCTGGGCGCCACGATCCAGGCCAACCTCACGCGCTCACCGGCCGATGCCGACGCACTCGCCGACGCGGGGATCCACGTCCGGCTCGTCAAGGGCGCCTACCTGGAGCGCCGCGGAGCGCATCCCTACGGGGAGGCGACCGACGTCGCGTTCCTGCGCCTCGGCTCGCAGCTGGCCGGCCGCAAGGCCGCCTGGGCGATGGCCACGCACGACGCGCGCCTGCGAGAGGCATTGCTGCTGGCCCACCCTGAGGCGCACGTCGAGCAGCTGCTCGGAGTGCGCCCGGAGGCACTCGACGAGCTGCGCGCCCGCCAGGTGCCCGTCCGCGTCTACGTGCCGTACGGAGCCGGCTGGTTCCGGTTCTGGCTGCGCCGCGCCGCCGAGTCCCGCGGAGCCTGAGGCCGCGTCCGCCACGCCTCGAACGCGACGACAAGGGCGAGCGCGGCCACGGCGGCGCCGAAGACCTCGAACGTCGTCCGCAATCCCAGCGGCGTGACGAGGATGCCGGCCAGCACCGCGGGCAGTGAGATGGCGGAGTAGGCGACGACATAGAAGGCCGACATGACCTGCGACCGGTGCGTCGCGGGGATGACCGCCGAGAGCGCACGCAGCGCACCCAGGAACGCGACGCCGAAGCCGGCCCCGCCGACCAGCGCGCCGGCGAGATAGAGCGCTGCGGAGTCCGCCACGACCGCACCGACGATCATCAGCATCCCGACCGACAGCGCGATCGATCCGCCCACCGCGCTCGCCCATGGCACCGCGCGCCCGAACACGAGCTGCGCGACCGCGGCCGAACCGGCGAGCACGAAGACGCCCACGCCGGCGACCAGATGGTCGCCGCTGTGGAACAGGCTCGACGAGAACTGGGGGCCGAGTGAGAAGAACAGGCCACCGACCGACCACGACGAGACGACGGCGAGCGCGGCCAGCAGGAACGGGCGCCGCACCTCCCGCGGAACGCTCGGCCGCTGCGGCGTCAGCCGCACGAGCCCGCGCTCGCTGACCGGCTCGGGCATCGCCAGCGCGCCGGTGAACGCGACCGCGAACAGGACGACCAGCACGACGTACGGGATCACGCGCGGCGCCGGCAGCAGCTCGACCGCGGTGGAGGACACGAGCATTCCGAGCCCGATCCCGGCGGTGCTCACCACGCCGTTCGCGAGCCCGACGGCGGCCGGGTCGCGGCGCGGGTGGAGGTCGAGCATCGCGGCGCTCGCAGCGCCGAGGGCGAGGCCCGTCGCGAGCCCCTGAAGCCCGCGCGCGACGAACAGCCAGACGACCGAGTCGGCGAGCATGAAGACGACGCTGGTCACCATCAGGCCGCCCAGAGCGACGAGCAACACCGGCCGCCGGCCGACCTCGTCGGACAGGCGGCCGGCGAGGATCAAGCTCGCGAGCACGCCGAACGCGTACGTGCCGTAGACGAGCGTGAGGACGAGCGGGGAGAAGCCCCAGAGCTCGCGATAGGTCCCGTAGAGCGGCGACGGCGTGATCGACGCGAACAGCGCCAGACCTACGACGGACGCCACGAGCCCGTAGGCAAGCGACGGCGACAGCAGCCGGCCCCGGAGCGAGCCGGGGGCGGCGGGGGTGTATGTGGTTGCCATGGCTCCTTCCATACTTCCAATGATTTGGAACTATGAAAGTTGTACCATGCCGAGCATGGCCGCCGCGAGCACCCGAGAGAAGATCCTGCACCCGGCGACCGACGCGCTCGACCTCGCGATGATCATGCGCACCGTCGGCGACCCGGTCCGGCTGCAGATCGTGCGCATGCTCGCCGACGGCCAGGAGCAATCCTGCAACGTCATGACGGGCGCGCTCGGCCTGCCCACGTCGACCGGCTCCTACCACCTCCGCCTGCTGCGCGAGGCCGGCGTGACCCGCACCCGAGCCGAAGGGACGCAGCGGCTCATCTCGCTCCGCCGCGACGACCTCGAGGACCGCTTCCCCGGTCTCGTCGACGTCCTGATCCGGTAGCGCGCCCGTTAGCCCTGCCGGGGTATCAGTCGGCTGACCTCGGCGACCGTGTCGGTGAGTTGGCCGTTCCAGCTCTTGGTGTTGGAGGGCTCGATCCAGCGCTGAAAGGTGCCGTGGAGGATCGCGACGCCGATCTCCGCCGTCACTCGCGCGGAATGGGCCTCGCGACCGCTCGGCTGATGAAGGACGAGGGCGCCGTCGTCCTCGTCACCGGGCGCACCGCCGCAAACGTCGACAGCGCGCGCGAACAACTCGGCAATGGGGCGATCGTCCTGCTGAGCGACGCTTCGAAGCTTGCCGAGATCGGCGATCTCGGCGACCACATCGAGGCGGTGTTCGGCGGGCTCGACGCGTTGTTCGTCAGCGCCGGGATCACCCGCAACGAAGCCGTCCCGGACGCAACCGAGGACGCCTTCGACGACGTCTTCGACGTCAACGCCAAGGGCGCGTACTTCACCTTGCAGCGCCTCGCGCCGCTGGTGCGCGAAGGCGGCGGCATCGTGCTCACCACCTCCGTCGCCAACGTCAAGGGACTGCCCAGCACCAGCATCTACGCGGCCAGCAAGGCCGCGCTGCGGTCAATGGCACGCACCTTCGCGCGCGAGCTGATCCCACGAGGCGTGCGCGTCAACGCCGTCAGCCCCGGCCCGATCGACACCGGCATCCTTGACCGCTCGATGCCCGCCGAGGCCGCCCAGGCGCTGAAGACTCAGATGACCGCGACCAACCCGATGGGCCGATTCGGCACCCCTGACGAGATCGCCAAGGCAGTCCCCTTCCTCGCCTTCGACGCCACCTTCACCACCGGTGCCGAGCTGGTCGTCGACGGCGGAGCCTCGCAACTCAACTGACCGGCGGACCGGCGCAGTCGGCTTACTGCTCGTCCTGTTCAATGTCGTAGTCGATGCGAGCGCGAGCGCGAGCACCGTTGCGACAGGCGCGCGGCGCCGAGCGTCGGGGCGCCGCATGCGAGCAGGCCGGCGAGTTCGACGACGCCTCGGTCCTGCGATCGAGTCTGGGCGCGCTCGTCGGGACGCCGCTCAGCGCGGCGCGGACAGCTCGCTCGTCGTTCAGCGACAGTCGGCGGAGCAGCTCAGTGACCGGCGGTGAGGTATGCCACGGGGGCTCGGGCATCGTGTGCTCTGGAGGCACGGCCGACAGCGTGTCACCGATTGGCGGTTGCGGCTTCGGGCAAAGAGGGTGAAGTCGAGGCGTCCGCGCCAGCGGTCCTGTTCCTGGTGTTCGGCGCGAAGCTCATCGCCGACGGCCTGCCGCCGCTCACGTAGCGATCAGCAGCACAACGGTTCGCAATCCAGCGCAGAACAGCGGCACACGAGTTCGCAGGTCGCGCCACGAGCGCGACGGCGCGGCTGACGCCCGGGGACCCGATCGGTAGTCCGCACCCAGGTCCTCAGTAGGCCCGGCACAAGAGACTGCCGACTGGTGCGGATGGCGTAGGGCTCGGCCGGACCTACGCTCGCGTCGTAGGTGTCTGAACGCAACCACGCCCGGGGAATCCCGGGCGGATAGAGAGTGGAGGCCTCCATGTCCACCACCACCAACGGGCCGAGCACGAAGCTGCCGCAGGCAACCGGTTCGTCATTCGGGTACGGGGCGGAAGCGCCGTCCGAGAAGGGCGCGGGCTGGATCGTGTTCGCGAGCACGATGTTCGTGATCGCGGCGTGCCTGAACTTCATCTGGGGCTTCGCGGCGATCGCCAACTCGCACTTCTTCGTGGCGAACGCCTCATACGTCATCAGTGACCTCAACACCTGGGGCTGGATCCTGATCGGGTTCGCGACCCTCGAACTGCTGACCGCCGTGTCGGTCTTCCGCGGAGGTGCCTTCGGGCGCTGGTTCGGGATGTTCATTGCCGGCGTCGCCGTCGTCCTGGCGATGCTGACCATCCCGGCCTATCCGCTGTGGGCCCTCACACTGGTCGCGATCGACCTCCTCGTCATCTACGGCCTCGCCGCCTACGGCGGTAACCCGGAGCTGACCCGGTAGTCGATTCGGCGGCCGCCGGACCGGTTCTCCGGAACCGGTCCGGCACCCGCCGGCCCGGCCCACGGCGGCCGAGCCGCTGAACTCATCGCTTCGCCCGTCCGCCGCGGTCGGCTTACGGCTCGTCCTGCTCGACGCCGGCGGGGCAGCTCTGTAACCGGAAGTGAGGCATGCCACGGAGGTTGGGTTGGCGCGTGCTTCGAGGGCACGGGCCGAGCCAGCGTGTGTCACCGATTGGCGCGTCCGGGAACTGGATCGCGGAGTTGACCGGGGCAGGCGTCGGCGCGTGTGAGCGGCGGACTACTGAGCCGACATCGGAGCACTCGCCGATGTCGAGTGGCGGGCGTGACCCGTAGCGTGGGGCCGAGATAGGAGGTGGCGAGATGACCACCACGAGCAGCACCTGGCTCGACCTCAGCCAGCGCCGTGTCGACGAGGTGATGCGTGGCGGGATCGTCGGCTGTACGGCTGACGCGCCGCTTTCGGAGGTGGCCCGGCTTATGAGCAAGCATCGCATCCACTGCGTCGTGGTCGGTCGCCTCGCCGTCGACGGGCACGGGACCCGGTTCCTCTGGGGCGTCGTATCCGACCTCGACTTGGTCCGCGCTGCTGCCAGCCGTGAGGACCTGACCGCCGGACAGGTGGCAGTCACCGAGCCCCTCAGCGCCTCGCCGTCCGACTCGCTGGCAGATGTTGCGCGCATGATGGGCGAGCACGACGTCGCGCACCTGGTAGTGCTCGACGACCGCGAGCAGGAGCCCATCGGGGTCATCTCGACACTCGACTTGGCGCGCGCCGCGGCGGATGCGGCCTAGCCCGGACTGCGGCCGTGAATCAGGATTTCCAAGCCGAGCGTGGACGCTCGGAATTGCGTGCAGAACGATTGCGGTGCGCTCCCCGACCGATCTAGCCTCGGCGGTGGACACGCGCATCGGCGCGCCGGGGCTGCGTGTGCGGTTGTCGAGGCAGCTACCTGCGGTTGGTCATGCGGCGGTCCAGCGCGTGCGTCGTGACCTGGGCGAGCGCGGTGCCGGTCAGCGCGCCGGCGATGACGTCGCCGGGATAGTGGACCCCGGTGTGGACGCGCGAGTAGGCGACCAGCGCGGCGAGCGCGCGCAGCGGGATGGCCGCCGGTGGGAGCACGTGACCGACGCCCGTCGCGAAGGCGAACGCGGAGGCCGAGTGGCCCGAGGGGAACGAGGTCGAGGACGGCATCCGCACGTGCCGGGCGACCGGGACCTGCTCGACGGCGCGATCGGGGCGGCGGCGGTGGCCGAGCGGCTTCAGGCCCAGGTTGACGACGGTCGCCGCCACGCCGACCGAGGCGAGGCCCATCGCCGCGGCGCGCCTCCCTCGGCGGCCCCCTGTCGCGGTCAGGACGGCTGCCGAGACCACGGACAGGCGGGAGTAGTCGGCCGCGCGGGAGAGCCGGGCCATTGCGTGATCGAGGGTGGGCGTCGGCGTCTGCGCGACCGCCGCGTAGAGGGCGACGTCGATCCGCTCGGCGTCTTCCAGCCAGCGAGCCGGCCTTGGCCCGGGCTGGGCGGGGGGATCGGAGGAGGGGTCCACCGATGAGGGATCCTAAGAGGGCCCGCCAGGCCGCGGCGATCGGCGCGCTCGTCTTCGGCCTGGGCGCGTCGGGCCTCGCCGTCGTCGTCGCGGCACAGCAGTTCCCGCGCGGGCTGATCGCGCTCGGCTGCGTCGCCCTCGCGGCTGCCGCGGCGTGGTACGGCGTCCTGCGCCGCGGCGCGGCTCGCGCGCTCGGCCTCGCGGTCGGCGCGCTCGGGCTCGGCGCGGCGATCCTCCTGCTGCTCAGCGACCGCCTGCTCGAGCAGCTCGTGGTCGCCGCCGCGATCGTGCTGAGCGTCGCGTGCGCGCGGGCGGCCTTCAGCTTCCGCACCCGGCTGCCGCAGGTGCCGGCGCCGCAACACCCGGTGCTGTTCTACAACCCGAAGTCCGGCGGTGGCAAGGCCGAGCGTTTCAAGGTGGCCGACGAAGCCCACGCGCGCGGGATCGAGCCGATCGAGCTCGGCCGCCCCTCGTGGGACCTCGAACGGCTCGTGCGCGACGCCGTCGCCGGCGGCGCCGACGGGCTCGCGATGGCCGGCGGCGACGGCTCGCAGGCCGTCGTCGCGTCGATCGCCGCCGAGCTTGACCTGCCCTACGCCTGCATCCCGGCCGGCACGCGCAACCACTTCGCGCTCGATCTCGGCGTCGATCGCGAGGACGTCGTCGGCGCGCTGGACGCGTTCGTCGACGGCGGTGAGCGGCGGGTGGATCTGGCGGAGGTCAACGGGCGCGTGTTCGTCAACAACGTCTCGCTCGGGCTCTACGCCGACGCGGTCCAGCGCAGCGGCTACCGCGACGCGAAGCTGCGGACCATCCTCGACACCGTGCCCGAGGTGCTCGGCCCCGAGGGGACCGGGCTCGATTTGCACTGGACCGGGCCGGACGGCCACGAGCACGGTGCGGGAGCCGCGATCCTCGTTTCCAACAACCGCTACCGGCTCGGGCGCGCGGTTGGCTCCGGCACCCGCCCGCGGATCGACGACGGGCTGCTCGGGATCACCGTCCTCGGCGCCCCGACCGGCGGCGGCCGCCCGCAGCAACCGTGGCGGGAATGGACAGCGCCAGCCTTCGAGGTCTCTGCCGAGCATCCCGTGCCCGCCGGCATCGACGGCGAAGCCATGAAGCTGCAGCCGCCGATGCGTTTCAGCATCCTCCCGGGCGTCCTGCGCGTGCGCATCGCGCCCCAGCATCCTGGCGCCTCGCCGTCGGCTCTCCTGCCCGAGAGCCTGGGACCGAGCCTGCACGCGCTGGCTCGGATCGCCGCTGGGCACGACCCCGCCCTCCCCCCGCAACCCCCACCGAAGGAGAACTGATGGACATCTTCGAAGTCGAGCAGAAGGAACGCCTCTCCCGCGAGGAGGTCGCCGCCCGGCTGCGCACCCTCGCCGACATGCTCGCGCGCCACAACGACATCGAGTTCGAACGCGGCGGGATGCGCTTCACCGTCAACGTCCCCGACGAGCTCGACGTCAAGATCGAGCTCGAGATCGAAAGCGACAAGCGCGAGCTCGAGATCGAGCTCACCTGGTGACACCGCCCCTACCTTGCGGCGGGTGGTTCCTGGTCGTGAGGCGGGTCCAGCCGGCTCGAACCGCTCACGCCTGCATCATGAGGTGCCTTCCCAGCGACGCCGTGGGCGAGTCGCGCGAAGCGCCAGCGCGCTCGCGTTGCTGGGGCAAACCGAATCACCCGGGTGACTGACCCGCAATTCTCGCGACTACAGGGGTGAACGGTGCCATGGTCGGAGACATGGCTGACCGGAGCTATCGGCTGATCGTCGAGGGAGATCTCAGCGAGGACGTCGAGACCCCCTTCCACGGCGCGCCGCTCTCGCGAACCGGGGGCAACCCCACGCGGAGAGGGACCGGCCGCAGCCAATCCGATCTCAAGGGGCTCCTGTCCTGTCGGCTTCGGCCCTGCGAGCGGAGGATCACGACCATACGACGCCCCGCTGATCGGGCGATGCCGCTCGGGCAGAACGGGGCGGAGAGGAGCGAGAACCATGGTGTTCGCAGCCGACTATCCCTTCCTCGACGTCCTGTGGACGATGATCATCTTCTTCGCCTGGGTCGTCTACATCTGGATGATCATCGCGATCTTCGCCGACATCTTCCGACGGCGTGACATCGGCGGGTGGTCCAAAGCGGCGTGGTGCGTCTTCATGATCGTGCTGCCGTTCATCGGCGTGCTGATCTACCTGATCGCGCAGCACGACGGGATGGCCCAGCGCAACCTCGAGCGGACCCAGCTGGCGCAGCAGCAGTTCGAGGATCAGGTCAAGGCGGTCGCCGCGGCTGACGGGGGCGGCGCCGCGGGCGAGATCGAGAAGGCCCATCAGCTGCTCGAGAAGGGCGCGATCACGCAGACGGAGTTCGACGCCATCAAGGCGAAGGCGCTCGCAGTTCACTAAGCCCAGGAGCTCGAGCTCCAGCTCGAGCTGGCTGCCCGGAGACAGGAGAACCCCGTGCGTATCGAGGACTACGGATTCATCGGAGACACCCAGACCGGCGCGCTCGTAGGCCGTGACGGCGCGGTCGACTGGCTGTGCCTTCCGCGCTACGACTCAGCGTCGTGCCTCGCCGCGCTCATGGGCGACGAGCGACACGGGCGCTGGCGGCTGGCGCCGGCGGGCGCCGTTGGCACGAGCTCGCGTCGCGATCGGCCGGGGACGCTGGTGCTCGAGACCGCGTTCGAGACCGCGGACGGCGCAGTGCGCGTGATCGACTTCATGCCCCGTCGCGCCGAGGGCCCGCCGCGGCTGATGCGGATCGTCGAGGGTGTGCGGGGCCGGGTTCCGATGCGGATGGAGCTTTCGCTGCGGCCGGACTACGGGTCGATCACACCGTGGGTCGAGCCGGCGTCCGACGGGGCGACTGCGATCGCCGGCCCCGACGCGTTCCGGCTCACCACGCCGCTGGCGCTGGAGGTCCGCGACGGGTCGGTGAGCGCCGACTTCGTCGTCGCCGAAGGTGCCCGCGAGCGGCTCACGCTCACGTGGCACGCCTCGTTTGAGGAGACGCCGCCGGTCGAGGACGCCGACTCGGCGCTGGCTCGGACGGAGGCGTGGTGGCGGTCGTGGAGTGGCCGTTGCGCGTATGAGGGCCCGTATCGGGATGCGGTGCTGGTCTCGCTGATGGCGTTGAAGGCGATGACGTCAGAGACGACCGGCGCGGTCATTGCGGCGCCGACGACCTCGTTGCCGGAGGACATCGGTGGCGTGCGCAACTGGGACTACCGCTACTGCTGGCTGCGCGACACAGTGCTCGCGCTCGAGGCGCTGCTGGCCGGCGATTACACCGACGAGGCGCTCGGCTTCCGCGACTTCATGGCGCGGGCGGGCACGGGCGACCCGGCCAAGATCCAGATCATGTACGGGATCGGCGGCGAGCGGCGGCTGACGGAATTCGAGCTCGACGAGCTTCCCGGCTACGAGGGCTCCAAGCCGGTCCGGGTTGGCAACGCGGCCTCGGAGCAGTTTCAGCTCGACGTCTATGGAGAGGTGATCGGCGTGGCGTATCGCGCCGCCGAGCTCCTCGGCGGTATCGACGAGCGGCTGTGGCCGCGCTGGCGCACGCTGATCGAATACGTCGAGTCGATCTGGCGCGAGCCCGACGACGGCATCTGGGAATCACGCGGGCCGCGCCGCCACTACACCTACTCCAAGGTGATGGCGTGGGTGGTGTTCGACCGCGGTGTGCGGCTCGTGGAGCGGTTCGGGCTCGACGCGCCTGTGGAGCGCTGGAAGCAGGTGCGCGACGAGATCCACCGCGAGGTCTGCGAGCGCGGATACGACGCGCAGCGGCGCACCTTCACGCAGTACTACGGATCGCGGGAGCTCGACGCGAGCGTGCTGAACATCCCGCTCGTCGGGTTCCTCCCCGGGTCCGACGAGCGCGTCACCGGAACGATCGACGCGATCTCGCGCGAGCTGGGACGCGACGGCTTCGTCGCGCGCTACTCGACGGCCGAGACCGACGACGGGCTGCCCGGCGGCGAAGGGCAGTTCCTGGCCTGCTCGTTCTGGCTGGTCAGCGCCCTGGCCCTCAACGGCCGCGTCGACGAGGCACGCGCGCTGTTCGACCGCCTGCTCGGACTCAGCAACGACCTCGGCCTGCTGGCCGAGGAGTACGACGTCGACCGCGGACGCCAGGTCGGCAACTTCCCGCAGGCATTCAGCCACCTCACCCTCATCGGCGCGGCGTACGCCATCGCCGCCGCCGAGGCGGACGCGACGCAACCGAATGGCGGGTCCTTGGCCCAACAGACAGAGGTGACGGCATGAAGACGGTGATCGTGGGCGGAGTTGCGGCAGGTGCCTCGACGGGTGCGCGCCTGAGGCGACTCGACGAGTCGGCCGAGATCGTGGTGCTCGAGCGCGACCACTACGTCTCGTTCGCGAACTGTGGCCTGCCGTACCACATCGGCGGGGCGATCCCCGAGCGGGAGAGCCTGCTGCTGCAGACGCCCGAGAGCCTCGGCAAGAGCCTCGCGCTGGACGTGCGGACCGGGCAGGACGTGCTCCACATCGACCGTGACGCCAAGACGGTCGAGGTGCGCGACCTCGCGGAGGACCGGACGTACCGCGAGCCCTACGACAAGCTCGTGCTCTGCCCGGGCGCCGAGCCGATCCGGCCGCCGATCCCCGGTGCCGACGACCCGCGCGTCGACGTGCTGCGCAACATCCCCGACATGGACCGCATCATCGCCCGACTCGACGAGGGTGCCACGAGCGCCGTCGTCGTGGGCGGCAGCTACATCGGGCTGGAGCTCACCGAGGCCTTCCGGGCCCGCGGGTTGCAGACCACCGTGGTCGAGCGGACCGAGCGGCTGATGCCGTGGCTGGACCCCGAGATGACGCGGATCCTGGACTACCACGTGGGCACCCACGACGTGGACCTCCGGCTCGGCACGTCTGCCAACGCGGTTCGCCACGGCGACGACGGGCGGCTCGTGCTCGATCTGTCCGACGGCACGTCGGTCGAGGCCGACGTGGTGGTGATGGCGGCGGGGGCGCGTCCCAACGTCGACCTCGCCCGTGACGCGGGCCTGGAGATCGGCCCGCGTGGCGGGATCAAGGTCGACGCGCAGATGCGCACGTCGGACCCTGAGATCCTCGCGGCCGGCGACGCGGTTGAGACGCCGCACCTGCTGACCGGCGAGCCGGTGCTCTCGATGCTGGCCGGCCCGGCCAACCGGGAGGGCCGGATCGCCGCCGACACGATCGCCGGCCGTGACAGCGCCTACCGCGGCACCCAGGGCACCGCGGTGGTCCAGGTGTTCGACATGACCGCGGGCGGCACCGGCATGACCGAGACCGAGCTGCGCGCCGCCGGCATCGACTACCGCAAGGTCTATGACAACCACAACGGGCACGCGGCCTACTACCCCGGCACCTCACCGCTGTTCATCAAGCTCCTGTTCGAGCCGGCCGGCGGCAAACTGCTGGGCGCGCAGGTGCTGGGCTGGGACGGTGTCGACAAGCGCATCGACGTCTTCGCGGTCGCGCTGCGCGCCGGCATGACGGTCTACGACCTCGAGCACCTCGAGCTCGCCTACGCCCCGCCCTACGGCTCGGCCAAGGACCCCGTGAACATGGCGGGGTTCGTGGCTGCGAATCTCCTGCGCGGCGACATCGACCTCTGGTACCCGGAGGACTATCCGGACTGCGCCGAGCGCGTGACGATCCTCGACACGCGCACCCAGGCCGAGTACGACCACTGGCACGTCCCCGAGGCGATCCTCATCCCATACACCGAGCTGCGCGACCGGCTCGACGAGCTGCCGCGCGACAAGCCGGTGTACACCTACTGCCGCTCGGGCTTCCGCAGCTACATCGCCTACTGCGTGCTCAAGCAGAACGGCTTCGACGACGCGGCGTGGCTCACCGGCGGCATGATGATGTTCCACGGCTTCCACCGCACGCCGCTGGAGGTCGGCAAGGGCGGGATGCCGGTGGTGGCCCACGCCGAGGACCAACTGGCCCAGCGCGCCGGTGCGCTTGAGCATGTCTGAGGCCACCGTCGAGGTCGTCGTCGGTGCCCAGGAAGGGCACGCGGAGAGTCCGCACTGGGATGCCGCCACCGCGCGCCTGTGGTGGGTGAACATCGTCGGAGAGCGGGTCCACTGCCTGGACCCGGAGTCGGGCGACGTCGACACCTGGGAGACCCCCGGCCAGCCGGGTGGCGTGATCCTGGGCGCGACCGGGGAGCCGGTGGTGGCAAGCCCGGAGGGCCTGGCGGTGCTCGACCGCGGCACGGGCAGGATGGACCTGATCGTCCCGATCGAGCAGGACCGGCCCGAGAACCGCGCCAACGACGTCAAGGTCGACGATCACGGACGGGCGTGGGTCGGCACGATGGCCTACGACAAGCGGCCGCGCAACGCCGCGCTGTACCGGGTCGACGACGGAGGGGCGACCCGCGTGGTCGAGGGCCTGACGATCTCCAACGGCCCTGCGTTCGACCCGGCGCGAGCGCGCCTGTACCTCGCCGACACGGCGCTCTGCGTCGTCGACGTCTTCGACGTGGAGCCGGCGACCGGGGACCTCTCCGGTCGCCGGCGCTTCCTCGACCTGACCGATGACCAGATCTGGCCGGACGGCATGAGCGTCGACGTCGAGGGCGGCCTCTGGGTCGCCCTCGGACGAGCCGGCGCCGTCCGCCGGTACAGCGCCGGCGGCACGCTCGACGGCACCATCGGGCTGCCGACGTCGAACCCCACTTCCGTCGCCTTCGGCGGCCACGACGGCGGCGACCTCTACATCACGACCTCGTGGCTCGACTGCGAGCAGCGCGCCGACGAGCCGCTGGCCGGGGCGATCTTCCGGTGCCGTCCCGGGGTGACGGGCCGCCCGTCACCGCGCTGCGACTGCCTCCCACGACGAGCCGAGAAAGGCCTCACCCGATGATCGAGCGCATGGTCCTGTTCGGAGCCTCCGGTGATCTGACCAGCCGCCTGCTGCTGCCAGCGGTCGCCCAGCTGGCCGAGGCCGAACTGCTGCCAGCGGGGTTGACCATCGTCGGGTCCGACCTCACCGACTGGTCGACCGACGACTTCCGCCAGCACATCGCCGGCAAGCTCCAGGAGCACGCGACGGTCGGGCCCGCGACCCGTGACGCCGTCGTGAACACGCTCAGCTTCCAACCCGGCGACGTCACGCAACCCGAGGACGTCGGCCGCGTCATCGGCGACGATCATCCCGACACGCTCGTCTACCTTGCGCTGCCGCCGAGCCTGCTGACGAAGGTGCTGCCCGCGCTCGCGACGACGACGCTGGGCGCCGCGGACGCGGTGGCGATCGAGAAGCCCTTCGGCACCGACCTGGCGACTGCGCACGAGCTCAACGAGATCCTGCGCATCCAGCTGCCCGCGCCGACGATCTTCCGGATCGACCACTTCCTCTCCAGCGAGCTCGTCCGCCGGATCGTCACGCTTCGCTTCCTCAACCGCGTCTTCGAGCCGATCCTCAACGCGGTCCATGTCGAGCGCGTCGACATCAGCTGGCTCGAGAGCCTCACGCTCGAGGGCCGCGCCTCCTACTACGACCGCGCGGGCGCCATGAAGGACATGATCCAGAACCACCTCATGGAGGCCATGGCCCTGCTCCTCATGGAGCAGCCGGCCAGGATCGACGCCGACTCGTTCCGCTCGGTCCGCGTCGAAGCGCTACGAGCGGTTGCCACCCCGACACCCGAGCAGATGCGCAGCGACACGCTCCGCGCCCGCTACACCGCGGGCACCATCGGCTCCCGCCAGGTCCCCTCCTACGTCGACGAGCCCGGGGTCGACCCCAGCCGCAACACCGAGACCTACGCGTCCCTGACCCTCGGCGTCAACAGCCCCCGCTGGGATGGCGTTCCATTGACCCTGCGCTCCGGCAAGGCCCTTGAGACGACCTCGGCCGAGATCGCCATCCACTTCCGGGCGCTCCCTCAGTACCTGACCGATCAGTGGCCCGGCGTCGAGCCCAACGTGCTCCGGATCGGTCTCATGGAACCGTACGTGCGCCTGGACACCACCCTCAACGGCCCGGAGCGCACCGCGGAGACCCGAGAGCTCGAGGCGCGCGCCACCCCACCCCGCTTCACGGCCTACGCGCACCTGATCGAGGAGATGCTCCGCGGCGACCCGATGCTGTTCATCCGCGGCGACGAGGCCGAAGAGGCATGGCGCATTATCGATCCCGTGATGGCGGCATGGTCGGCTGGCCAGGTCCCGATGCAGGAATACGCCGCCGGCGCGGCACCACCCGGGCCCGCGTGACCGGCCGCGCCGTTCCGGTCCCGGCCACGGGCCGGCAGATCGAGCTCCGCGCCGACGGCGCGAGCGCCGTCGTCACCGAGGTCGGCGCGTCCGTCCGGGTGCTGCGGCTCGCCGGCCGTGACGTCCTCGACGGCGTGGGTCCCGGCGAGCCCGAGTTCGGCGGGCAGGGACAAGCGCTCGTACCGTGGCCCAACCGGCTGCGCGGCGGACGCTACCGCTTCGCCGGCCGCGACCTCCGGCTGCCGCTGACCGAGCCGGAGCACGGCAATGCGATTCACGGCCTCGCGCGCTTCCTCGCTTGGGAGGTTGCCGAGGTGGCGCTCGACCGCGCCCGGCTGTGCTTGTTCTTGCCGCCACAGCCCGGCTATCCGTTCGCGCTCGAGGTCGAGGTCGAGCACGTCCTCGACGGGAACGGACTGACCGTGCGCACGACCGGACGCAACATCGGCGGCGCCGAGCTGCCGTTCGGCGCCGGCTTTCACCCCTACGTGACGGTCGGCACACCGCGGATCGACGACACGGTCCTGCAGGTGCAGGCCGGGACGCGGCTGGTGACCGACGAGAGCGGGATCCCGACCGGCGAGCGCGCGCCGGTGGCCGGGACGGCCTACGACTTCGCGACGCCGCGCCCGATCGGGGCGACGCAGCTCGACTCGGCGCTCGGCGACCTCGCCCGCGACGGCCGAGGGCGCGCCACCGTCCGCCTGCGGGCGCCCGACGGCGCCGGCGTCGACCTCTGGCTCGACGAGCACCACCGCTACGTGATGCTCTTCACCGGTGACACGCTGGCGCAGTCCGAGCGCCGGCGGCGCTCGCTGGCCGTCGAGCCGATGACCTGCGCACCCGACGCCTTCCGCAGCGGCGACGGGCTGTGGACGCTCGCGCCCGGCGAGTCGCTCTCGTGTGCGTGGGGCATTCGCGCCGCCTGACGGCCAAGGCATCACCGCGACGGCCGCTCGGCGCCACGCGGGTAGCCGTCAGCGGCTCCTGCTGCGAGGGTAGGCAGCGATGGCAGCGAGCGCCAAGCACGAGTCGGGTACGGACATGCCACCCCTGCTGGTCGAGGCCAAGCTCGCGGTGCCGATTGTGCGTCGTGGCGTGGTCGACCGGCCGCGGGTTCGCCGGGTGCTCGACGCTGGCCGCGACGCGTCGCTGACAGCTGTCGCCGCTCCTGCCGGGTATGGCAAGACGACCGCGGTGAGCGACTGGTGTGCGCGCGGTGACGCGGCGGTGGCCTGGGTCGTGCTGGACGCCGGCGACAACGATCCGGTTCTCCTGTGGCGGTATGTGGCGACGGCGGTCGACCGGGTGCGGCCAGGGTTCGGGCGGGGTGCGCTGCAGCGGCTCGGCGTCGCGGGTGGCCCCGTCGAGGTCGCGGTCGACGAGCTCCTGAACGGCGCCGGCGCAATGCGGCGCGAACTGGTCATCGTGCTCGATGACCTGCAGGCGGTGACCAGCCAGGAATGCCTGGCGTCGATCGACTACGCGCTCGCGCACCTTCCGCCGAACACGCACGTCGTAGTCGTCACACGCGTCGATCCGGCGCTCAGGCTTGCGCGGTTGCGCGCCGCTGGTTCGCTCGTCGAGGTGCGTCAAGCCGATCTCGCGTTTACTTCCGTGGAGGCGCACGAGTTGCTCGTGGGTCTCGGGCATCTCGAGCTCGGCGCGGCGGAGATTGAGGTGCTGGTCGAGCGCACGGAGGGCTGGCCGGCGGCGCTCGTGCTCGCGTGGCTGTGGCTGCGGACCGTCGACGATCCGGCGCGGGCCGTGCGGGCGTTCGGAGGAGAGCACCGTTTCGTGGCCGACTACCTCAGCAGCGAGGTGTTCGCGGCCCTCGACGAGGACGAGCTCGCGTTTCTGCACGGTGCCGCGGTGCTCGGCGAGTTCACCGCGGAGCTCTGCGACGGCGTGCTGGACCGTACCGATTCGGCGGATCGCCTCAGTGAGCTCGAGAATGTGAATCTCTTCGTCTCGAGGCTGGAACGGGGAGGTTGGTTCCGCATCCACTCGCTGTTCGCCGAATACGCGCGGGCTCAGCTCGCTGCGCGCGAGCCGGGCGCGCCGCTGCGGATTCATCGGCGAGCCGCCGAGTGGCTCAGATCGCGAGGGCTGCCGGGCGAAGCGGTCAAGCACGCGGCCGCAGCCGGCGATCACGAGCTCGTTGCGCAGCTCTTGGCCGGCTCTCACCTGCCGTTGATCAGAGCTGGCGCCAGCCGCACGTTGCTGCGCTGGGTTCGGACGCTGCCGGACGACCTGATCGTCGAGCATTCGGAGCTGGCGGTGGGGGCCGCGACGGCTACGGTGCTGGTCGGCGGGAGCACGATCGAGCGGCGCCGACTACTGCGGCTCGCCGACGCGGCTCTTAGGGAACGACCGGAACGAGCGGCCTACGTCGAGACGGCGGTACGTCTGGTGCGAGCGCTCGCGATCGACGACGGCGTGGGGCAGGCGGTGATCGACGGCCGGCGAGCGGTCTCGCTGGCGGAAGCGGATGCGGAAGAGATCCTCACTGGAGCGCTCGCCGCCTGCGCTCGCGCCCTCTTCTTCGCCGGCGAGCTCGACGAGGCATGGGCGGTGGCTGTGCGGACCCTCGAGCAGCCGGCGATCGAGCGGCACGTCCCGAGCCTCGTGGTCGCACGCTCAACGCTCGCCCTCGTCGCGCTCGAACGTGGACGACTGGTCGCTGCACGAGACCAGGCGGAGAAGGCAAAGGCCGCGGTGGGCCGGATCGGCACGAGCCGGAGCTGGCTCGGAGCCAACGCCTCCGCGGCCCTCGGATCGGTGCTGGCCGCCGAGGGAAGCCTCATCGAGGCAGAGCGCCATCTCGCCTCTGCGGAGCGCTTCTTCTCCGACGAGGTGGCGACGTTGCACCACACCTGGCTGCTCATCCTCCTCGCCGGCGTCCGTCTGCGCCGCGGACGTCTTGACGCAGCCGCCGAGATGCTGCGTTCCGCGCGCCAGGCGCTCGACGACCTTGCCGATAGCGGACTGGTTCCCGGGCTCGCGGACGCGGTGGAGCGAGAGCTCGAGGCTGCGAGGGGCCGCGCGTTCGCCGGGGACATGCTCGAGCCGCCGAGCGAAGCCGAGCTCGCCGTGCTGCGGCTGATGGCCTCCGATCTCTCCAACCGTGAGATCGCAGAGCGCCTCTTCTTGTCCCCGAACACCATCCGCTCGCACCGGCGGGCGCTCTACCACAAGCTTGGGGCCCACTCCCGGACGGACGCGATCGCTCGCGCCACCGAACTCGGTCTGCTGGAGCGAACCGAATCACCCGGGTGAACGAGCCGCGATTCGCGTGAACGCACGACGAACGGTGCGATCGTCGCAGACGTGGCTGACCGGACCTACCGGCTGATCGTGGAGGGGGAGCTCGGCGATGATCTCGCGCTTGCCTTCCCCGGCATGGTGCTCGCCCGAGTCGAGGGCAGCACCGTGCTGACGGGCACCGTGCGCGACCAAGCTGAGCTCCAGGGGCTGCTGCAGCGCACGTCGAACCTCGGGCTCACCCTGCTCGAGGCGAAAGCGATCGACGACCGCCTCGGATCCGGATTCACCGCCGGCTCGGAGCCACCAGACCGCGACTAGAGACCGAAGCCAGGTCATCGACGACCTCGAGCGGCGGCGGCCATGCACAACCCCCACACGTGACATCGACACTGAGAGGACACGACCATGGGACTCCTTCGCAACCGTGACGACGCGCCGGCCGGCCGCCGCTTCCAGATGCACGAGAAGCTCGTCTCGATCGGCGACGACGCCTGGATCGAGGACGAGCAGGGCGAGCCGGTCTACAAGGTCGACGGCAAGGCGCTGCGCGCCCGCGACACCTACAAGCTCGAGGATCGCGGCGGCAACGAGGTCGCCAAGATCCAGGAGAAGAAACTCAGCGTGCGCGACAAGATGAAGGTCGAGCGCGACGGCAACACGCTCGCCACCGTGCACAAGGCGCTGGTCGGGATCCGTGACCGCTTCGACATCGACATCGAGGACGGCGAGGACATGAAGGCGCGCGGCAACGTGCTCCAGCACGAGTACGAGATCAAGCGCGGCGACGACGTGGTCGCGCGGATCTCGAAGAAATGGTTCCGGGTGCGCGACACCTACGGCGTCGAGATCGCGGCCGGCGAGGACGAGGCGCTGCTGCTCGCGCTGACCGTCGCCATCGACGAGATCGGACGTGGCTGACCATGACGCCACGCACATCGCGGGCCGGAAGGATCAAGTGGGACGTCCAGCGCCTGACCGCCAGCATGGCCGGCGCCGGGCGCACCCTCGGCTACCGACGCAAGGAACGCCGGCGGACCCTCCTGGCCACCGCGGCCGGTTAGCTCCGACGATGCCACCGTTCGGCAAGCGCTCGCGAGAATCGGGGATCGCTCACCCGGGTGATTCGATTTGGCTCGGCACGTTCGCGCCGAAGCAGTAATCCGCCCGTAGGCCCGGCTCGGGAAACGACTGTTGCCATGCGGAGCGTGCTCCGTCAGATTCGGCGGGGCGTAGCACTAAACAGCAGCCGCGAACAATCAGGAGAGACACAATGACCACGAGTGCAGGGCGAGCTGCTGCCGCAACTGGGGTCGTTCTGCTGACGTTGGCTGCGGGCCAGTTCGTGATGGCCCTGGACACGACGGTGATGAACACGGCGATCGCGACGGTCGCCAAGGATCTCGACACGACGGTGACCGGGATCCAGACGGCGATCACGCTGTACACGCTCGTGATGGCGTCGCTGATGATCACCGGCGGCAAGGTCGGCGAGATCCTCGGCCGCAAGCGCGCGTTCACGATCGGCTGCGTCGTCTACGCCTGCGGTTCGCTAACGACGGCGTTGTCGCCGAACCTGACGGTGCTGATGATCGGCTGGTCGGGCCTGGAGGGGCTGGGCGCGGTGCTGATCATGCCCGCGATCGTGGCGCTCGTCGCGTCGAACTTCGGCAAGCCCGAGCGCCCCCGCGCCTACGGGCTCGTCGCCGCGGCCGGCGCGATCGCCGCCGCGCTGGGTCCGTTGATCGGCGGCTTCTTCACGACCTACGCCTCGTGGCGGTGGGTGTTCGCCGGCGAGGTGCTGATCGTCGCGGCGATCCTCCTGCTGGCGCGTCGCGTGAACGACACGCCGGCCGAGCAGGGCGTGAAGCTCGACCTGTTCGGCACGTTGTTGTCGGCGCTGGGCCTGGGGCTGATCGTGTTCGGCATCCTGAAGTCCGGGACCTGGGGCGTCGTGCAGGCCAAGCCCGAGGCCCCGCAGTGGATCGGGCTGTCTCCGGTGATCTGGCTCCTGCTGGGCGGCGCAGTCGCCCTCGGGCTGTTCCTGCGCTGGGAGCGCCTGCGCATCGAGCGCGGCGAGGGCGCGCTGCTCAACCCCAAGCTGCTGCGCAACGTGCAAATGCGCTCCGGCGTGCTCGCGTTCCTGTTCATGTTCCTGGTGCAGGCGGGGACGTTCTTCGTGGTGCCGCTGTTCCTGTCGGTCGCGCTGGGGCTGTCGGCGATCGAAACCGGCGTGCGGCTGCTGCCGATGTCGCTGACGCTGCTGCTGTTCGCCGCAGGCGTCCCCAAGCTCTTCCCGGACGCCAACCCGCGGCGCGTGGTCAACGCCGGCTTCCTGCTGATGTTCGCCGGCCTGGTCCTGCTGGTCAGCCTGCTCGACATCGGCACCGGACCGGAGATCATCACCGGCCCGCTGCTGCTCATCGGCTCCGGGCTCGGCGCGATGGCCTCGCAACTCGGCAGCGTGACCGTCTCCGCCGTACCCGACGAGCAGAGCGGCGAGGTCGGCGGCCTGCAGAACACCGGCACCCAGCTCGGCGCGTCGATCGGCACCGCGCTCGCCGGCGCGATCCTCATCTCCGCACTGACCGCCGCCTTCTTCACCGGCATCCAGAACAACCCCGCGATCCCCGACAACCTCGCCGTCAACGCACAGGCACAGCTCGCGACCGGCGTGCCCTTCGTATCCGACAAGGACCTGCAGACGGCGCTCGACGAGGCGAATGTCCCGCCCGACACGGCGAACGCGGTCGTCGACGAGAACGAGCAGGCCCGGATTGAGGGCCTGCGCTCAGCCCTCGCGCTGCTGGCGCTCATCAGCCTCCTCGCCCTGCTGGTCACCCGCGGCATACCCACCGTCCAGCCGGGCGCCCAGGCGAAGACGAGAGCGGCGCCGACCGAGCCGCCGGTCGCCGTCTGATCGTCACCTCGAACAACCGGCAAAGCAGGCACTAGGAAGCCCACATCACCGACGAGCCGGCAGAACTCAACACTCTCAAGCGACTCTGCTCCGGACAGCCGGAAGGGGATCGCAACGACGAAGCGCTCGCCACGACATCGAGGCATTTCGGGACATAGTTGGGACACGGTCCACATTGGGCCCCTCCCGGGAACGACGAAAGGTCCCGCTTAGCAGGACCTTTCTAACGCGCCCGAGAGGATTCGAACCTCTGACCTTCGGTTCCGTAGACCGACGCGGTAGCGCGAGATTTGGCTCCAACAAGCCAGTTCGGTCGCTCGGATGCGCCAGAAAGGCGCCAGAAAATCAGAATCGCCGGCCAGCTCGACCGCCGCCAGCTGTCCTTGAGGATGGTCACGCTCGCTCCTGGCGGCGAGCGGGCACGGTCCCCGCGGCAAGTGACACGACTGCCCCTCGTCCCGGGCAGTCGTCTCGTCAGCGGAGACTGGGACGCCTGCTTGCCCACGGCAGCGGGAGCGCCGGTCATGTCCGAGAATTGTCCTTCTCGCACGCGATAGACGCGGGCGGCTCGGTTGCCGACCGTTCGATCGGGGGGCCGTCGATCGGTGGGGCGGGTTGCGTCGTCGGATCCGCCGCCTGGCCGGTGGCGCGGTGGGGTGCTCGGGTGCAGACTGGCTGCATGCCGTCCGATCTCATCAGTCCGACCGGGATGGCCCCGGGGTCTGGCGACGAGACGCTCTCACCTCTCCACCGGTGGCGGAACGATCATGGGGAGCAAGTCGCGGACGGTCGGGAAGTGCTTTCGGGTCCGGTGGTGGTGGGGTATGACGGGACGCCGGAGGCGCCGCCCTCGTGCGGAGGCCGGCTGCCTGTGCCGCGGACGCGCGCGTGGTGGTGGTGCACTGCTGGCGATCGCTGGATAACCCACAGGACACCGCGGCGGCGTTGGGGTCGTGTGTGCATCCGCACGCGGTCCCACGGGTGTTGGAGGTCCTTCGCGAGCATGACGCTGCGGGGCAGGCGGCCGCCGAGCGCGCACCGGTGCCGCTGAGCGAGCGAAAGGACGGTCGGTGATGCAGCGTGCTCGTCGTCAGCGTGGGGTCCCGAATGCCGGGCCGCCACGTGACGCGCGGCGTGCCGGCAGCGGCGTGCGGGCGTGTGTGTTGACCGGGACGTTGGCGTGGATCGAGCGCGACGGCCGCCTGGCGGTGTTGCGCGTGCACGACACCAACCGCCGGGCGCGCGCGTTTCGGGGGCGCAACGTGACCGTGGATCTCAGCGCGGCCCGCGTGAGCGCGCCCGACCGTGACGGCGACGGGCGCCAGTCGGTGGCCGATCTGTTGCCGGGTGAGCGGGTGAGCGTGCGCGCGAACGTGGACCGGTGGCTGTCGGAGCTGCCGCGCACGATCGCGGCGCACCAGGTGATCGCGCACGATCACGCGCCCTAGCGCCCGTATGATCGCTTCAATGACCCGCGACGGAACCCGCGTGCGGGTGCTGGCGGCCGACGATCATCCGCTGTTTCGCGAGGCGGTGGTGCGCGCGATCAAGGAGCGCCCGGAGTTCGAGCTGGTCGGGGAAGCCGCGGACGGCACCGCCGCGTTGGCCGCAATCCGGGAGCTGGCGCCCGACGTCGCGGTGCTGGACGTCAAGATGCCCGGCCTGGACGGCCTTGGCGTGCTCAACGCGGTGGTCCGCGACGCGCTGCCGACACGGGTGATCTTGCTGTCGGCGTTCTTGGACGGCACGGTGGCGTTTGAGGCAATTGCGGCCGGCGCCGCGGCGTATCTGTCCAAGGAGGCCGAGCGAGGGCGGATCGCGGACACGATCGCGGCGGTCAGCCGCGGCGAGACGGTACTGGGCCCGGAGGTGCAGGCGGGCTTGGCCGCCGAGATCCGGGTACGCGGCGCCAGGGATCGCCCGCGCCTGTCCGAGCGCGAGCGCGAGATCCTCGAGCACATCGCGGCCGGTCGCTCGGCGCCGCAGATCGCCGAGCTGCTGTTTCTCTCCACGGCGACGGTCAAGAGCCACCTGCAGAGCCTGTACGAGAAGCTCGGCGTCTCGGATCGCGCGGCCGCGGTGGCCGAGGCGATGCGCCGCGGCCTGCTGGAATGAGCGCCTGGCCGGAGCGCCTGGCCCACCCGGGCGGGGTGCTGGCCGTCATCCGGCTGGCCGCGGTGCCGGTGTTCTTCGCGGCCGAGCGCCTCGCGAATCACCCCGGCGCGCACACACAGCCATTCGGACCCGTGCTGGCTTTGCTGGGGCTGTACGCGCTGGCTGCGGTGGTGGCCGAGCTGCGCGGCCGCTCGCTGGCCCCGCCGGCAGTGCTCGCCGCGGTCGACGTCGTGCTGATCTCCGCCCTGGTGGCCACGTCGGGTGGTCCGTTCTCGCAGCTGCGCTACGCGTTCTTCCTGTTGCCGATCGGCGCGGCGCTGCTGCTGGATCCGCGCTCGACCGCGGCGTTGTCGGCGGTGGCGGTGGCGCTGTATGCGCTGATCGCGATCACCTACCCGGACCCGACCGATTTTCGCTCAGACGCGATCGGATTCGAGTTCACGCAGCTGCTGTTCCTGGTCTGGATGGGGGCCGCGGCCACGCTGTTGTCGGTCGTGCTGACGCGCCGCGCCCGGCAGGTGGCCGAGCTCGCGGCGAGCCGGGGACGGCTGGTCGCGCAGGCGCTGGATGCCGAGGACCGCGCCCGACGGCGACTGGCCGAGGCGCTGCACGACGACGCGTTGCAGAACCTGCTCGCGGCACGGCAGCTGCTGGGCTCTGAGAACGGCAGCGCGCACGAGCTGGTGGCCGAGGGGCTCGACCGTAGCGTGGAGCAGATCCGCGAGGCGGTGTTCGATCTGCACCCGTACCTGCTCGAGCAGGCAGGCCTGGGTCCCGCCGTGGAGGCCGTCGCGGCGCGCGCCGGCGAGCGCGGCGGGTTCTCGGTCACCGTCGAGATCGATCCCGCTGCGGGCGGTCTGCACGACCAGCTGCTGTTCGCGATCGCGCGCGAGCTGTTGGCCAACTGCGCCAAACACGCCCAAGCGTCCGCGGTGACGGTGTCGATCCGCCGGTCCGAGGATGCGGTCGACCTCGCCGTCGTCGATGACGGGCGCGGCCTCGACCCGGCACGCGCGCGCCAAGCGCCGCTACGCGGGCACATCGGGCTCGCGTCCGTCGCCGAGCGCGCGGAGGCGATCGGCGGCGAGTTCACGGTCACCCCGGGCCCGGGTGGCCGCGGCACCCGGGCGCGCGTGAGCCTGCCGGCACCCGTCCAGGCCGATCTTGGCTGATCGTCGGTAGGAGGTGCTGCGGTCGACGCGCGCCGAGAGCTGCGCCCGATCACCGGACGCCGGCGAAGCATGGCACCGTCCAGGATCGCGTACTGCAGCGTGCGCGCGAGGTTCGGCGACGCGGGGGCTGCCGCGTGGCGGGGCGATCGTCCTGGGCCAGGTGCTCGGCAAGCCGCTCGGGATCGACGGCGCGAGGTTCCTGGGTCTGCGGGGTGGGGGGTGTCGCGCCGCCCGCCGATCGGAGGTGCGGCGATCGGCGCCCGATGGGCGCCGCCACGTCCACCGGGTGAGGGATGTACACGGGCGCGCGGCGCGGCGAGCATGCTGGGCGTGGAACGTGCTCTCGGATTGGAGCTCAGGATGAGCCGTCGGCTGCGCCGTCTTCGCTGCGTTCGCGCGGCGCGCGCCGCCGCTCGGCCCCAGGCCCCCGTGCCCGGCCGAATCCGGCTTGAGCGCCGGCGCGTGACGAGCGCCGGCGCCGTTCCGCCCCTCCCCTAGCCCCTGGTCGCGGCGGTGCCCGGACCATCGGTGTCCGGGCACCGGCCCAGGCCGCCGATCGACGGTCCGCCGACCGTCGCCACGGCCTGGCCGCGACACCAACCGGTCGGCTCTCGCGCTCGGCCGCACCCGGCGGCAGGCTTGCTCAATGTCGACTCACCCGCACATGGAGGCAGCGCGATGAACGATCACCTGATCATCGACCCCGCCGGGCAGATCGCCCGGATCTTCGTACTCGCGATGTCGATCGCCGCGTTCCTCGCCGTCCCGATCCTGCTGCTGGTCGGCTTGCTCTAGCGGTCCGATGAACCGCGAGAGGAGCACCGCGATGACGCCTCGCACCGCAACCGCAGTGGCGCCGGCCCTGACCGGCACGTAGGCCGAGTTGGGCCTGGTTCGCGTGCTCGTCGCCGATGACCATCCCCTGTTTCGTCGCGGCATCCGAATGTCACTGGAGTGTCATCCGGAGATCGCGGTCATCGGCGAAGCAGCGGACGGCGAGCAGGCGCTGCGGCTGATCGACGAGCTGGAGCCCGACGTGGCCGTGCTGGACTACCGCATGCCCGGGCTGACCGGCGCGGAGGTGTGCGCGGCGTTGTCGACGCGCGCGGTTTGCCCGGCGACCGCTCTGCTCTTGCTGAGCGCCTACGAGGACGCCGAGCTCGTGTGGGCGGCGGTCAGTTCTGGCGCGGCCGGCTACGTCGCCAAGTCCGCGCCGGCGGAGGAGATCTGCGACGCGGTGGTCCGGGTCGGGCGCGGCGGGATCGCCTACAGCGAGCGCGCGGCCGCCGGCGTCGCCGAGGGCCTCGCCCGGCACTTCGGCGGCGAGCCACCCGAACGGCGCGGGAACTGAGCTGCGATGACCCAGCACCTGTCCCCCGATGTCGCGCTCTTGGGTCTCGCGCCCGCCGCGCAGGTCGGCCGGCTCACGGTCCTCGTGCCGTGCGACGTTGCCTATGACGCGGTGGGCGAGTTCGCCGGCGCGATCCGTCGCGCGGCGCCGCTGCGGGGACAGCGCCTGGTGGTCCTGGCCATGTGGCACTCGATCGAGCCCGCCGCCGGATTGGCGCGCGCCGCGATGCCCGCCGGGATACTGCACGTTGGCGTGCGAAACTGGAATCGCGAGCAGCACGAGCGCGCCCACCGGTTCGCGCAGGAAGCGGTGGCGATCGCGCAGGAGTGCGGCCTCGACGCCACTTCTGAGGTACGAGTCGTTGCTGCCGGGTGGGCGGCGAAGGTCGCGGCGGTCGCCGGCGAGCGCGGCGCGGAGGTGATCATGCTCGCGCACGCGCGCCGGCTGGCGCGCCTGCTCCGGCGCGCGCAAAAGGACGCCGGCGGTCCAGCGCAGCTGCTGCTGGTCGCCGGCGACGCGTGACGCGCATCGATCGGAGGACCATCGATCGGCGTGGCGGTTGCGCCGGCGGTCCGTTCGGATGGCCGATGTGCCAGCGTGGCCCGGGCGTCGAGGCTGCGGGCATGGGACACGTGTCCGCGACGCGCGATGAACTGCTCGCCCGGCGAGCCCAGATCGGACTGGCCGGGCAGGGTCGGAGCAGCCTGGGCGAGAGGCGCGCCGCGCTGATGCGCGAGTCCCAGCGCGCCCGCGCCGCAGTCCTCGCGGCGATGCGCAAACTCGAACGGGACGCGCCATCAGCCCGCCGATCGAGGCGCTCCCCTCACTCACCCGGTTCATGAAAGCCGGCATTGGCCCCGGCCGCACCCGCGAGGACCACCGCGCCGTCGCCAACCTGCTCGACCGCTACCACCGCGCACGTGCCGAGGAGCCGACATGACCGCTCTCGCCACCGAGTCACGGGTGTGGCCACCTACACGGCGAGGCACTTCGTGGCCGCCGGGGGACGCACCGATCCGTGCCTCGTCGCTGCAAACGCCGCGCGGCGATCGAGTCGTCCTGCTGGACCCCGACGCGGTGTCCGGTAACCGTCAGGAAGCGAGTGCCGAATGCTTGACGTGACGATCACCGGGTGGGCCGTCACCGTCGGGCTCGTGCTCGTGCTGCTCGTGATCGACCTCACGCTCGCGATCGCCCGCCCGCACCAGGTCGGCTTCCGCGAGGCGGTCATGTGGTCGGTCTTCTACGTCGGCGTCGCCATCGGCTTCGGGCTCGTGTTCGCCTCGATCGCCGGCTGGGGTTTCGGCGGCGAGTACTTCGCCGGTTACATCGTCGAAAAGAGCCTGTCGGTCGACAACCTGTTCGTGTTCGTGGTGATCATGACCACGTTCGCGGTTCCCGTCGAGCACCAGCAGAAGGTGCTGATCGTCGGCATCGTGCTCGCGCTCGTACTACGGGTGATCTTCATCGCCGTCGGCGCCGCGCTGCTGGCCGCCTTCTCGTTCATGTTCCTCATCTTCGGGCTGCTGCTCATCGGCACCGCCATCCAGCTCTTCCGCCACCGCGACCAGGACCCCACCGTCGAGGACAACGCGCTCGTGACCTTCGCCCGCAAGCGACTGCCGTTCACCGAGGACTACGAGGGCGGCAGGTTGCTCACCCGGGTCGACGGGCGGCGGATGTTGACGCCGCTGTTTCTCGTGCTGATCGCGATCGGCAGCACCGACCTGCTGTTCGCCTTGGACTCCATCCCGGCCGTCTTCGGCGTCACCGACGAGGTCTTCATCGTCTTCGCCGCCAACGCTTTTGCGCTGCTCGGACTGCGCGCCCTGTATTTCCTGGTTACCGGGCTGCTCGACCGGCTCGTCTACCTTTCCACCGGCCTGTCGCTCATCCTCGCCTTCATCGGCATCAAGCTCGTCTTGCACTGGGGCCATCTCCAAGACGACGGCGTCCCCGAGATCGCCACCACCACCTCGCTGATCGTGATCGCCGTCGTGCTCACCGTCACCACCGTCGCGAGCATCGTCAAGGCCCGCCGCGACCCAGAAGCGCGAGCTCACGCCGGCTCGCTGCGCGCCCACCCCGAGCCCGACGTCGAGCGCGAGGCGGCACGATGAGCATGCTCCGTGCCGACAGCGAACACCCGCGCGTCGCGCGCGCCCCGTATGCCTGACGTGCCCGTCGCATCCGCTCGGCCGCTCGCCGCCCCCGCGGCGGCCGGTCTGCGCCGTCTCAACCTGATCGTCGGCAGCGCGCACGCCGTCCAAGCGCTGGTGCTGCTCGCGCTCGCCGCCGACGTGTCGCTGCCGGTCACCGCGTCGTTCCTGACCGGGCCCCCGGGCGCCGGCGGCTACGACAGCACCAGCCTCGGCAGCCTCCGCATCGACTGGCTGGTCGCAGCGTTCCTGCTGCTCGCCGCGATCGACCACCTCACGGTGAGCGCCGGACGGCCGCGCCGCTGGTACGAAGCCAACGTCGCCCGCGGCATCAACCCCGCGCGCTGGTGGGAGTACTCGCTCAGCGCATCACTGATGGTCGTGCTCATCGCCATGCTCGCCGGCGTCACCGAGCTCGTCGCCCTCATCGCGTTGTTCGGAGCCAACGCCGCGATGATCCTCCTCGGCCTCGTCCAAGAGCGCGTCAACCTCGGCCGTGACGACGTGGACTGGCGCCCGTTCACCTACGGCTGCCTCATCGGCGCAGTCCCATGGATCGCGATCACCGCGCAACTCGTCGTCTCGGCATCCGAAGGCAGCGGTGCACCCGGATTCGTCGTCGCGATCTTCGTCACGCTGCTGCTGTTGTTCAACAGCTTCGCCATCAACATGTGGCTCCAATACCGCGGCCGCGGCCGCTGGGCGAAGCCGGCGTTCGCCGAGCGCGTCTACCTCTTCCTCAGCCTCATCGCCAAGAGCGCGCTGGCCTGGCAGGTCTACGCCGGCGCGCTCGCCGGAAGCTGACGACCGGAGGACCGTCGATCGGTGACTCGATCGCGCCACGTGGTCGTGCGGCCGGTTGATGCCGCCCCGATGTCGCCACGCGATGCTGCTCGTCATGCACGCGCCCGCCACACAGAGCCCCCTTTGGTTCGTCGCCGGCCAGCGCGCCGTCATCCGGGTGTTCCTCGCCGACGACCACGCGTTCTACCGCTCGTTCGTCGCGCAGGCCGTACACCGCCATCCCGGTCTCGCCCTCGTGGGAGAGGCGTCCGACGGCGAGGCCGCCCTGACCGGCATCCTCGAAACCGCCCCCGACGTCGCTCTGCTCGACCTGCGCATGCCCGGCCCTACGGACTTGAGGTCTGCACAAAGCTCCGGGCGACCGACCCCGACGTCGCCGCTGTCCTCCTCACCGCCTTCGACGACGACGAGGCGCCCGCCCGCGCACGGGCCGCAGGCGCGTGCGCATGCCTCGGCAAGGACGCCACCGAGACCGAGATCTGCGACGCCCTGCTGCACGCCGGCGACAGCGCCCCGCGGACGCGGACGAGGGCGGAGCCGACCTGGAACCCGACGATCACCACGAGCCCCCGAAAGGCGTCTCCATGACCGCCACCTTCCCGCAGCCGCTGCCCGAGCAGGCCACCGTCGGCGACCTCGCCCCGGCCTACGACCGCATCCGCGTGCTGATCGCCGAAGATCACCCGCTGTTTCGCGAGGCGATCGCCCGCGCGATCCGCGACGACCCGCGCCTGGAGCTCGTCGCCCAGGCCGCCGACGGCGAAGAGGCCTTTACGCTCGCCCGCGACCTCTTGCCCGACGTGCTCGTCCTCGACCAGCGGATGCCGCTCCTCGACGGTACCGCGGTGCTCAAGCGCCTCCAGCGTCACGACCCCGCGCTGACGCCCGCCGTGCTGATGTTGAGCGCGTTCGACGAGTACGACGTCGTCTGGGACGCCGTCACCCACGGCGCCGCCGGCTACCTCGGCAAGGACGCGTCCGCGGCGGAGATCTGCGCGGCCGTGACCCAAATCGCTGAGGGGCGCCTCGCCTTCAACGCCAAGACAAGCCACGTCGTCAACCGTGGCTTTGACCCGACTGCTGGGCCATCAGTCATGAGCGCCGTCGCCGCACCGCTGCGACTGCGGCTCAACGACCGCGAGCTCGCGCCCGCGTTGACCGTCGAAGCCGAGTCCGCGGCCGGCGCGCGCGCCGCCGCGGTCGCGCACCGCCTGCACGGGGGTGCGCAGCTCGACGTCCCGGCCAGCTCGCCCGAACGACTGGCCGCCATCGTCGCCGAGAACGGCGCCCGGGCCGTCGCGCTCGGGGTGGGCGCCGCGCAGCTCTGGGATCCCCTGGCCCGCGCGGAACCGTGGGCCGCGCTGGCCTACGCGACGCGAGTTCCGGTCCTGGCCGTGCCGCCCGGCCTCCCCGGCGAGTCCCTCGGCAGCGGTCCCGTGCTGCTCCCGGCGATCCGGCGCGGAGCGCCCGAACGCCGGCTGGCAGAGCTGGCCGCCGTCGTCGCTCGCCGCGCGCTCATCGTTGTGGGCACCTGGCCGCCCCCGGGGCGCGCCGACATTGACGCTGGCGGCCGGCATGACGCGGCCAGGACGGCGGCTGCCGTGGCCGCCGCCGCCCGCCGCCACGGCATGACCGCAAGCGCGCGCAGCGTCCAGGCCACAAGCAGCCTTGATGGCCTCATCCGCCTCGCCACTCTGCTGGACGCGGCCGCACTGGTCGTCTCGCCGCGCGACGCACGCACCGCCATGCGGCGCACCGGCCGACCGGTGCTCATGCTTCCTTGAGCACGCTCCGCCAATTCCCGCGCCTCGAAACGGTCCCGATCGCCGAGGCCATAACACTCACGACCGGCGGCCGTCCGGCTCCAATTCACGCTCAGCGGGCCGGCGACGGTCGGGAAGGTCACGCCGTCGAACACTTTGGTGCCGTCGAAGAGCCTGTAGACGCGGACCTGTACGGGCAGGTCGCGGGACGCGCCGTGCGAGTCGCCGGGGATGCCGTGGACGAGGGTCAGTGAGGCGTTGCGATCCTTGTTCCAGCGGCCGTCCGCCTGGGCGGCGGGGGCAAGCGCGGCGGCGGCCAGCGCGACGATCGCCATGAGCGCGGCGAGCAGGTGCCTGGGACGTGGGGTTGCTGATCTCACGGAGATCCTCCAGTGGGGTGGGTTGCCGTCGACCCGGGGTGCGCGGCGATCCGCGGCAGCGGTTGCCCCGGCCGCCGGATGTGCTCGCACCTGGCGCGGGCGGGCTCAGCCGGAGAGCCCGGGGAGCGGCGCGGGAGGGGAGCGGGCGCCCCGGCGCGCTCGCGACGTGGCGCGGGGGCGCTCGGCCTGGGCATCCGCGTGCCCGTCGGGGCGCGTAACTAGGTGCGTAAGCGTTCCCCACAAGGAGTCCTGATGAAGAAGCGCATGACTGTCGCCGTGCTGTGTCTCGTAGCCCTGGCCGGCGTTGCCGCCGGCTGCGGCGACGACAACAAGGACACGAGCGCCGCACCGACGGCCACGACGGCCCCGCAGGCCGCCTCGGCCAACATCGTCGCTCTGGCCAAGGACACGCCCGATCTGTCGACCCTCATCGCTGCCGTCACGGCGGGTGATCTTGCGACGACCCTGCAGGGCAAAGGGCCGTTCACCGTCTTCGCCCCGACCAACCAAGCGTTCTCGGACATCCAGAGCACCGTGAACACGCTGCTGAAGCCCGCGAACAAGGCCGACCTCAAGAAGGTCCTCACCTACCACGTCGTCCCGGGCACGTACACGGCCGCCGATCTGAAGGACGGCCAAGAGCTCACGACCGTGGAGGGCGGGAAGCTGACCGTCTCGGTCGACGGCGACATGGTGAAGGTGAACGAAGCGACCGTTGAGAAGGCAGACGTCAACGCCTCCAACGGCGTCGTCCACGTCATCGACAAGGTGGTCGTCCCGCCGGCCAGCTGACCGCCGAAGAACGCCAACACTCCGGGGCGGAGTCGCGCACGGCTCCGCCCCGCCGGCGTCACACGCTCTGACGGCCATGGGCGCGGTAGCGGCCCGAGACGACCACTCGTCGTCCTGCTCGACATCGCTGCGGCCGCCGATCGCGCGGTTGACGCGCTCCAGCGGATTGGCTGAGCGGCAGCTTGGACCAATGCGCGGCGGGGAACGCGACGAGGGCCAGCAGGTCCTCCTCCGGCGGCCTCCGGCAACTCCCAGACCTTGGGCGCCTCGGTGCCCTCTCCGGGGCCGTTGAAGACTTCGCGCAGGGGCGGCGGAGACCATGCCCGCTGGATGCCCGGCTTCTTCGACGGCGCCGAGGACACGGCAGGCAGCCTCCTTGGCGCTGACGTGGCCCCGCGACGTCCGCTATCTCGTCGCGACCAACACCTGTTCTGACCCGATCAGGACAGTGTCCCGGACCATGGGGGTGGCTGGTTCAGCGCTCGTGGCCGGCGAGGTCGAAGTCGGCCAGGCCGGCGGGGTCGCGGATGCCGAGCTTGTGGCGCGCGCGTTCGGCGAATCCGCCGGTGTGGATGCGGATCACGCCGGCCGCGTCGGGCCGCGCGCGGACGTCGATCCGCGCATCGGCGACGAGCGGGTGCTGATGCCCCCAGCGCCGGACGGTGTCGGCCACCAGGCGGTGCGCGTCGGAGACCGCAGAGACCTGAGCTGGAAAGTCTGCCGATACGTCGAGAACTTCGCCCGGTGCCGGGACCACCGCGGAGTGCAGCCGGCACACATCGTGCAGCGCATCGGCGTGCGCATGCGCCGCGACGGATTCGCTGTGATACGCGCAGTACAAGGCGAACGGGAGCTCGCCGGCCAGCTCGTTCCACAGCGTCTCCAGGTCGATTGCTGCAAGCACGTCGCCTGCGTCCCAGAGCAACGCGACCATCTCCCCGCACACACGGACGGGGCGGCCCGTGCCCACGGCGTCGCGAATCACGCCGCGGATCACCTCGAAGAACGCGTTCCGAATATCAGCTTGCTCGCCGACGCCGCGCAGCGGCGGCAGCACCGAAGCAGACAGAACCCACCAAAGACAGCCACCGACCCATCGAAGCCTCGCAGCCAGTAATCGTCCGCTCCGCATCCAGCGGATGCGAGCGTCTCCCAAGTCAAGCGCGTTACGACCGCAATGCGCGCCAAGGAGGCGTCAGTGCCGGCGCCCGCCGCACGCCCGCACCGGACGAGGGCCGGATGTCTGGTCGGCGAGCCGGCGCACTTCCGCTTCGCCAGGGCGAAGCGACCGTGGGGTCCCGAGGTGAAGCCGTTCGCGGCTGCGCGCACTGGTAGGGCAGCGGGCTCTGTCCGCTGTGCGATTGGGAGGAGGCTCCCATGACCGTCTCACCAGTTCTCGATGCCGCCGGCAGGCGGCGCTCGCCCGCGACGCTGCCCGGCTATCACGCGGGGCGCCCGCCCCGCAACAAGGGGCGGCTCTATCCCGCCGACCCGCCAACCGTGGAGGAGATCATCGCCGTCATGCGTGAGACCCGCGACGATCGGCATGGCTCGAGGCTTCGCGCGCTCATCATTGTGCTCTGGCGCGGCGGCTTGCGCATCCAGGAGGCGCTGACGCTCGGCGAGCGCGACCTCGACGCCCGACGCGGCTCACTCCTGGTGCGCAACGGCAAGGGCGGTCGGCGCCGCGAGATCGGCATGGACGCCTGGGGCTGGGAGCAACTGCATCCGTGGCTCGCCGCGCGCCTCGAGCTGCCGGTCGGGCCGCTGTTCTGCGTCATCGACGGCCCGACCCGCGGGCGGCCCTGGTCGAGCGCCAACGTGCGCGTCGAGTTCCGCCGGCTGGCCGCCCACGCGGGCATCCGGCGCCGCTTCGCGCCGCACCAGCTGCGCCACGCCCAGGCCGTCGAGCTCGCGCGCGAGGGCGTGCCGCTCAACGTGATCCAGCGCCAACTCGGCCATGCAAACCTCGGCACGACCTCGATCTACCTCCAGGGGATCGACACCGAAGAGATCATCGCCACCGTCCACGCCCGGCGCGCGCCGATGATGTCCGCCACCGCCGGACTCCAACTCTGAGCACCCCGACGGCCCGAACAGCGGGAGCGCCGCTCACGCTCCCGCTGCGCTCGAGCCGACCACCGCTTCGCGAAGCATTGCGATCGTGGCAAGCCCTCGCCGGCGCCTTCGCTCGCACCTGCACCTCGTCCGCTGCGGGCGTCTGCCCCCGGCTGCTTGAGACGCCCGCTTGTTACGCAACGCAGCAGGGGCGGCAACTGAGGCGACAGGAGACCCGCGTGTTCCCGACGACACACGGACGGCAGTCGGCGTTAGTCCCGGCGGCGATAATCGGCATCACGGTGGAGATCCGGACCGAACTCGACTTGGGGCGCGAGGCCTACTCCAGGGAGGCGTGGTCGGATGCCTACAGGTCCCTCTCACAGGCCGACCGGCGATCGCCGCTCGCTCCCGACGACCTCGAGCTGCTGGCCGGCTGCGCCTACATGATCGGCCGAGAGGCCGAGTACCGCGATCTGCTGGGGCGAGCGCATCGCGCGTACCTCGCCGCGGGGGATGAGCTGGCCGCCCTCCGCTGCGCGTTCTGGATCGGTGTCACGCTCGCCAGCCATGGAGAGATGGGCCGGGCGGGTGGCTGGCTGCGCCGAGCCCAGCGGCTGCTCGATCGCCAGGGGCAGGACCGGGTCGAGCGCGGCTACCTCCTTTTGCCGGCCGTGTTCGAGCAGGAGGCGCGCGGCGATTGGGAGACGGCTGCCGCCACCGCGGGGGAGGCCGCCGCGATCGGAGAGCGCTTCGGCGACTCGGATCTGTTCGCCCTCGCCGCCCATACGCAGGGCGAGATCCTGATCCGGCTCGGGCGACTCGCCGAAGGCCTGGGGCTGTTGGATGAGGCCATGGTCGCGGTGACGGGGGGCGAGCTCTCGCCGATCGTCGCCGGGATCGTCTACTGCGGGGTGATCCTGGCCTGCGAGGAGGCCCACGACGTTTCTCGGTCGCGTGAGTGGACGGCGGCGCTGTCGAATTGGTGCGCCCGCCAGCCCGATCTCGTCGCCTTCACCGGTCGCTGCCTCGTGCACCGCGCCGAGATCATGCAGCTCGAGGGCGCCCTCTCCGACGCCCTGGAGGAGGCGCGTCGGGCGGCCGAGCGCTGCCTGCAAGGCGAGAACCCGGCGGCGGCCGGCGACGCGTACTACCGGCAGGGCGAGATCCGCCGCGTTCGGGGCGAGTTCGACGCAGCAGAAGAGGCATTCCGGCAGGCAAGCCGGCTCGGGCGAGAGCCGCAACCGGGTCTCGCCCTGTTGCGACTTGCCCAGGGGAAGGCCGGTGCGGCGGCGACCACGATCCGCAGGGTGGTGGGAGAGACCGTCGAGCCCGGGAAGCGGGCAGGGTTCCTGCCCGCCTACGTCGAGATCATGGTGGCGGTCGACGACGTCGACGCCGCACGCGGTGCCTGCCGCGAGCTTGGGTCGATCGCGGAGGGCCACGAGACGGGTGCGCTCGGGGCGCAGGCGGCGCAGGCGCGGGGCGCCCTCGAGCTGGCCAGCGGCGACGTCGCGAGCGCGCTGTCTTCGCTTCGCCGCGCGGGCGAGGTCTGGCGGCAGCTCAAGGCGCCGTATGAGGCGGCGCGCGCGCGCGAGCTGGCGGGCCTTGCCTGCGGGGTCCTGGGCGACGACGAAACGGCGGCCCTCGAGCTGGACGCGGCTCGCGCCGCCTACGTCGAGCTGGGGGCGGCATCCGACCTCGCTCGACTCCGCTCCCGCGGTGACGACGCCGCGGCGGATACCCATGGGCTCACCGGGCGCGAGATCGAGGTTCTGCGCCATCTCGCCGCCGGCCAGACGAACAAGGCGATCGCCACCAGACTGGTGCTCAGCGAGCGCACCGTCGACCGGCACGTCAGCAACATCTTCGCCAAGCTCGGCGTCTCCTCACGGGCCGCGGCCACGGCCTATGCCTACGAGCACCAGCTGCTCTGAGCGCGATGGGTGAAATCACCCATGCCGGCGCTCGGCGCAGGTTGGGTCCTTCAGCCGATGCGCACCCGCACCGACCGGGCCTACGGTGGCCTCGACCGGTAACCACGCAATGGGAGGACCCGTATGCCGAGCGTATCGAGGGACACAGCACCGACCAGGGTCACGTGGGAGGGCGTCGACATCGGGCACGCGGACCTCGAGGGCGGCAACGCGGTCTGCTTCGAGACCCACACCACGGACGCCGATCTCGCACGCCTGTTCCGCGGCCTGCCCGAGGGTCGCGCCCAGCTTCACCGCTGGGGCTACGTGATCGAAGGCAGGATCGGATTTCGCTTCGCCGACCGCGAGGAGACCTACGAGGCGGGCGAGGCCTACTACGTCGGGCCCGGCCACACCCCGGTCCACTACGCGGGCACCGAGATCGTCGAGTTCAGCCCCACGGAGATCCTCAATGAGACGATCCCGGTGGTGTTGCGGAACCTCGACGCCGACGGGATCGCGGTCGAGATGCGCCAGGGCGCAGAAGCCGAGGTGGAGGCGGGATGACCGGCGGTGCCACGGGAGCGGCGGTTGGGGAGTACCCCCCGAATCCTGGCGCTGAGGCGCGCAAGCGCCTGCTCGCCGGGCTTCCGGTGAGCCAACGGCGAGTCGACGCCGGCGGAGTCTCCACCGCGCTGCTCGAGGGCGGCGTGGGTTCGCCGCTGCTGCTGCTGCACGGCGGGATCGAGTGCGGCGGCGCCTACTGGGCGCCCGTGGTCTCCCGCCTGATCGAGAACCATCGCGTGGTCGTCCCCGACGCGCCCGGCCTTGGTGAGTCTGCGCCCCTCGCCCGCCTCGACGACGAGACGTTCGCCCGCTGGCTTCGGGAGCTGATTGGGCTGACCTGCGAGGCGAGGCCGACCCTGGTGGCGCATTCACTTTTCGGAACCCTGGCCGCACGCTTCGCCGCCGCGCACGGTGATTCGCTCTCGCGGCTGATCATCTACGCCGCGCCCGGCATCGGGCGCTACCGGATGCCGGTTGGGCTTCGGATCGTCGCGATCAGCTTCGCGCTGCGGCCGAACGAGCGAAGCGGAGAGCGATTCGAGCGATTCGCGCTCCTCGACCGCGAACGGACCCGCCGGCGAGACCCGGCGTGGTTCGACTCTTTCAGCGCCTACGCGCTCTCACGCGCTCGCACGTCGCACGTCAAGCGGACGATGCGCCGGCTAATCAAGGTCGGCACCCAACGGGTCCCCGACGCCGAGCTCCAGAGGATCCTTATCCCAGCAGCGCTCCTCTGGGGGCGCCATGACCGGATGACTCCCCTCTCGCTCGCCGAGGCGGCGAGCATGCGACTCGGCTGGCCGTTGCACGTGGTTGACGATGCGGCGCACGTGCCCCACATCGAGCAGCCAGACCGCTTCGTCGATCGGCTCGCAGCGGCGCTCAGAGGGGAAACAACGGCGAGGACGGTCACAGCGGGGGCGGTTCGATGAACTACGGGCTCGCCTACGCGATCGGCTTCCATCCCTGGGAGGACCTCGCTGAGCATCTGCCCTTCGCCGACAAGCTGATGGAGCTCGTGGCTCGCGAGGAGGACGAGCACGGGCCACCCTATGGCCCGGCTCTTGACCTCGGAACCGGCAGCGCGGTCTGGGGCGTGCGGCTTGCGCAGCGCCGCTGGGAGGTGACCGGCATCGACATCGTCGAGAAGGCGCTGCACCGTGCCCAGGAGCGGGTGGACGAGGCAGGCGTCGAGATGCGCCTCGCGCGCGGGAACGTCACAGCGATGCGGGAGGCCGGGGTCGGATCGGGCTTCCGGCTCGTGCTCGACACCGGGACCTTCCATGGCCTCACCGATGCCCAACGCGCGGCGATGGGACGGGAGGTGAGCGCCGTCGCCGCCCCCGACGCCACCGTGATCCTCGACTGCTTCGCACCGAGGCGGAGGGGTCCGCTGCCCCGCGGCGCGAGCCGCGCCGATGTCGAGCGAGCATTCCCGGAGTGGGCGATCACGGCCGTCGACGTCGCTGACACCCACCCCGACGCACTGGCGAGGCTGTTGAGGTTCGATGAACGCTTCTACACGCTGCGGCGCGTCTGACCTCGCGCCTACGACTCCGATGAAGGGGGCGCCTCGGCGGAGATGGCATTCGCTCCTGCAAAGGACGAGCTGTGACAACGCCGGCAACGCGTCCGCCCGCTCTGGGCGCCTCGGAACTTCCGGGTAAGAATGCATGCGCTGATGCCCGCGGTCACGCCGCTTCATCCACTCTCGGCACGATTCGAGGGCGGCCTGACCGAAGTTGGTCCTGGTGTCTACGCGTGGCTGCAGCCGAATGGGCTGCTCGGCGAGAGCAATGCAGTGCTCGTGGTTGGGAACGGGGCGTCGCTACTCATCGACACACTCTGGGATCCGCGGCTCACGCGCCGGATGCTCACGGCGATGACCCCGTTGGTCGACACGGCGCCGATCGAGACCCTCGTCAACACCCACTCCGATGGCGACCACTGGTGGGGAAACCAGGAGGTACCGGGGGCGGAGATCATCGCCACCGGGTCCGCGAGGGCGGTGATGGAGAATCAGTCTCCCTCCGAGATGAAGCGCTTCCGCGTGCTGGCGGGCGTTCTGGGGCTCGCCGGCTCGGTGCCGCTCCCGTATCCGCGGCGCGGCGACGTCGCGGCGATCGCGGCCTACGCGGGCGAGGCGATCGGGCCCTTCGAGTTCGACGAGGTGCGCCTCGTGCTCCCGACACGCACGTTCTCCGGAACGCTCGAGATTGAGGTCGCCGGCCGCGAGATTCACCTGATCGAGGTCGGCGCGGCGCACACTCCCGGCGACCTGATCGTCTGGGTTCCGGACGCGCGGATCGCGATCGCGGCGGACATCCTCTTCATCGGCGTCACCCCGATCATGTGGACGGGACCGCTCGAGCGCTGGGTGGCGGCGCTCGAGCGCCTGCTCGGGCTCGGCGCCGAGCGGTTCGTCCCCGGGCACGGGCCGGTCTGCGGACCCGACGAGGTGCGCCGCCTGATCGACTACTGGCACTGGCTCGACCGGGCTGCCGGACGGCATCTCGATGCTGGGCGCTCTCCCGCCGAGGCGGCACGTGAGCTCGTCCTCGGCGACGAGGTCGCGGAACAGGGCTTCGCGGACTGGCTCGCTCCCGAGCGGGCGCTGGTCAGTGTGGGCACGATCGACGCCCATCGTCGTGGCAGCGCCAAGCCACCGGGGGCGCGCGAGCTGATCGCCGCGTTCGTCCGCATGGCCTTGTTGGCACGCGATCTGGAGGCGCGTGATGGCCGCATCCGGCGCCGCGAACGACCGTCCACTGAAATGGAGCGAACATGAGCGCGTCGAACGCCGAGCTGCTCGCCCAGGCGTTTGCGGGCTGGGGCAAGGACAATCCGGCCAACATGAGGGATGTCCTGCACCCCGACTGTGAGCTCGTCGTGCCGGATTCGATGCCCTACGGGGGCACCTTCCGGGGAGTCGATGCGGCCGTTGGCTGGTTTACCCGCGAGCTGTGGCGCTGGTTCGACGAGTTCACCTCGACGCCCGAGGGCTTTATCGACGGCGGCGATCAGATCGTCGTTCCGGTCCACGTCCGGGCGCGGGGGAGGAACGGCAAGGCCGTGGACGTGCACAACGTCTGGATCTACGAGTTCAGCGAGGGCAAGCTAATTCGCGGGCGGGTGTACGCGGACACCGCGGTGCTGCGCGACACGCTCGAGGGCGTGACCCCAGCCTGATCGAGTGCCCGGCGTGTCCAGCCCGCAACCGTGGCGCGCGCGGCGCAGAGAAGCTTCGCCGTCCGGCTTTCCCTTGGCGGCGGAAGCGAGCGTCTCGGCGGTGGCCGGCCGGCTTTCGCAAGGGACGATCAGCGGTCGTCGGGTCCATGGCCGCCTCACGTTCGCATCCCCAGGCGAAGCGATAGCCGAGAATCGAGCGCACGAGTCACCTGGACGTCTCGCACCCGCGCGTGTCGCGCTCGGCTACCGAGACGCTGGAACCAGGCGAAAAGAGGCGCGGTGGACTTGCCACGTTCTGAGAGGATCCAGCCATCAGCGCTCCCGAAGATGTAATACGGCGTTACGTGGACGCCACCTCAGCGGCGGATGGGGACACGGCCGCGAGCTTGACGGCCGATGATGCAGTGATCGAGCTTCCCGGCGGCGGCGTTCTTGAAGGCAAGGAAGGCGCACGCCAGTTTGCCGCCAAGCATGCGGAGACTGACGGCCGAAAGCAGGCGGTGACGCTGACCTCACTTGAGCCTCGTACACGAAACCGCTTTGTCGCGACGCTCCTGATGACAAGCCGCGAGGTCGCAACGGATGAGCTTCTCTACTCGATGGACGTTGGAGGGGTGATCGAGGTGCGCGGCGGGCTCATCACGCGCAACCAAGTCTTTGCTTCGCCCGAGGAGGCTGCGGCGGCGGAGCAGGCTGACCTTTGAGCTACTCGTCCGGCGCCGGGGTGATGTCGCTTACGACGAGGAGAGGTCCGGGTCGACCGCGAGGACGCTTCGGCTTCGAGGCTTGGAAGGAGCACTCGTCCGGGCGCGCGCCGGGAGCCGCGGGACGAGCCCACACGCCGGGCGACTGGGGGGACCGACACTCAGCTCGCGCTTTCTCCGCGCCAGCGGTAGGCGCGCCGCGGCCCCGTTACGAGACGAATGACACTCCCCGCGCCCGGCCTCGATCATGGCTGGGGCCGTTGCAGCTCCTTGCGGAGGTCGAGTGCGGGTCCGAGGTCGCCGTCGATCAGGTGCCCGTAGGTCTCGAGCGTGAACGCGGGCGAGTGGTGGCCCATCCAGCGCTGCAGGCGCAGCGGGCTCAGACCGGACTCGATGAGCATCGACGCGCACGTGTGACGGAGCGTGTGGAAGCCGACGCTGGCCAGGCCCGCGCTCGGCGGCGGGGATGAGCACGCGGCGGCGCAGGCTCCCCTGATCAGACGCACCGCCGTCGCGACCGGGAAAGACGAACGCGTCCTCGACGCCATCGCGAGGTCGATGAGTGCGCAGCGTGGCGGCGAGCTCGGGCGTCAGCGGGATCAGCCGAGCGCCGTGCCGAGACTTGGGCGCAACGATGGCGCCTTTGACGATCGCGCGGCGCACCTGCAGATGCGGTGTCGGCCCTTCGAGGACGAGGTCGCTCCAGCGCAGGCCGATAGCCTCGGAGATCCGCAGGCCGGTCGCGGCGAGCAGCTCAAACAGCGGCCGCCACTTCGCCGGTACCTCGTCGAGCAGGCGCACGAGCTCCGCCCGCGTCAGAAAGCGCCGCTCGTGTGTCGACCATGCGCGACCTGCCCTCCGCCGCGGCAGCACGACCTGCTCGGCCGGGTTGGCATCCAGCAACCCTTCGGCGACCGCGGCGTCCAGCGCCAAGCGCAGCGGCGTGAGCGCGTTGGCGATCGAGCGGTCACACAGCCGCCCGGCGCGACCCGGACGGGTCGTCAGCCAATCGACGAACTGCTGCACAGCGGCGCGATCCAGATCCCGCACCCGGACCTCGCGGTCAAAGTAGGTCAGCGCGAAGCTGACCAGCAGGCGACGGTACTCGCGGCGCGTGTTCGCGCGCACGCTGTCGTGCCCGGTGCCGGCGTAGCGGTCAAGCCAGGAGAGACTGAACTCCTGCAACGTGGGACCGCGCCGCCGTGCGCGAGCTTCGCCGTCGCGCTGCAGCTTGATCGCCCGAGCGTCGGCCAGGGTGTCGGCCGACTGCTTGCGCTGACGACCGTCGGCCCGGTAGACCACGACGAACTTCGAACCACGCCGGTAGACACCCGGCACGTCGGTCGGCTCGAGTGGCAACACCATCACTGTTGCCCTGTTGCCACCGATGTTGCCACCTCTGGGCGTTCGCCGGTGGCCGGAAATCCCCTACACCGCCGGAATTCTCAAGCGCGCCCGAGAGGATTCGAACCTCTGACCTTCGGTTCCGTAGCCGCGGCTCTGAGGCATATATTTGGCTCTACAGAGCCAAATGTGGCCCGACGGGTCGCCAAAAAGTCGCCAGAAAGTCGATTCCGCGGCCTTTGGGCGCGGCGACCTCATGTCGCCACGCGCGCTCTGGCAGCGAGGGCGGGGCGTCAGCCGCTGCTTGCTCCCCAGTCGGGTGCGCTGTCACCGAGCGGCGTGTGTGTGACTTGCGACAGCCCCGATCCGTCCAGGCGCATCGTGAAGACGTCGGCGTCGCCTTCGGTTCCCTGCATGCCGAAGGTGATCGAGGTGCCGTCCGGCGAGAAGCCCGCGGAGTACAGGCGCTTTGTCGGGGGGATGTGCGTGATCTGCTTGAGGCCGGTTCCGTCGGAAGCAACCGTGAACAGATTCGAGTTCAGGAACGTGTCGCTTTCGTTGCTGGCGAACAGGACGCGCTTGCCATCCGGCGACCAGACTGGGCCATCGCCGGCGTGCAGTTGCCATGGTGTGATTCGGTGCAGCCCGCTGCCATCCGCGTTGACGACGAAGACGGCCTGGCCGCCCGCGGGTTGTGCGGTGACATTCTCGCGGACGAACACGATGCGCCGTGCGTCGGGTGACCACTGCGGCTCCCCATCGCGCGCGTCGCGCGCGCGCCCGAGCGTCACGCGACGCCACTGCGAGCCGTCCATGGACATCGTGGAGATGCCCTGAAAGTCGTAGGCATCCTGGTCCGCCCGGAAGCGACCGGACTTTCGAACGAAGGCGATTCGGCGACCCTTCGTGTCGATTGCCGGATACGAGCTGTCGGCGCACCCCGGCGGCAGCTCGCCAGGTCGGCAGCCGCCGACGCGGTGCAGCTGCGACCCGTCGGGGCGTACGGTGAAGATCGAGCATGAATAGTCGTCGGCGCCGCATCGTTGGAACGCGATCAAGCTGCCATCGGGCGTGATGTCGGGATAGTCGTCGCTCGGGGAGCCCGTCGGATCGTCAAGTCGTCGCTCGCCGCGTCCGTTCGAGCCGATGGTGAGGATCGCCCCATCCGTGTGCGTCAAGTCCGACCAGCGTCTGAACACGATCGTGCCCGGCTCCGCTGAAGCGTTCGCGTTGTCCTTCGTTGGCTTGGCCGTCGCCTTCGCAGTCGGTGCGGCCGCGCCGCTGCTCTTCGATCGAGACTCGCCGCAGCCCGCCAGCACGGTCGCGAACGCACCAATGACCACGACGAGCACGAACCTCAGCGCCCGCGATCTCTCCGGGGGCCGCAGCGACGGTGATGACTGGGCCGAGCGAGCGGTGCGAGTCGGCATTCGAGACCTCCTTGTGAGGGCGGTTGGGGTCCGATGGAGAGCGCCGCCCGCCCTGGTCGGGGCGCATCGGCTGACTGTCGCGCGGGGCGCTCTCAAAGCGCTCTCAACGCTGGTCAGGCGAGCTGGTGAGAAGGTCGCGCGACCACGCTACGCATCGACTTCCGCAAAGCCGCCGGTTCGGTTCGAACGCAAGCGCGGGGGATCACACTCGGCGAGACGGGGCGCTCGTTGCCGAGAAGTTCGCCGGATCGCGGCCGCTTGCCGCTACACCGTCACGTGCCCGTAGCCGGTGCTGACGGCCAGTGTCCGCGCGTCCGGCGCGAACGCGAATGTCCTGGCCTACTGCTTGACCCTGGAGTGGAGTCGCTGCGCACCGGACCGCCGTCTCCTCGCAGTTCGCGCTCAACAGGCCGGCGCGTATGCGCGATCGGGAAGCGCCGCCTGCCATTCGCTGCGCGTGAGGCGGCGTCCGGCTACCGCGCAGGCCTGGCGCTTCCACGCCGATGGGCGGACGTCCCAGCGGTAGCCGCTGCCGTCGGCGAAGACGGCGAGGACGTAGTTGCTGTCGGGTGTGAAGCGGGCCACGACGTTGGCGTCCTTGGTGCGTCCGGGGAGCGGCGCGCCGATCGGCCGGCGCGTGGCGAGGTCCCATAGGCGGACCTGGCCGTCCTGGCCCGCGGTGACGAGCGTCCGCCCGTCGGGGCTGGCGTCGACGCTGGCGATCAAGCCGGCGTGGGCCAGGAAGGCCGGACCCGTCGGTCGCCAGTCCCGCGTCGAGAAGACGCGCACGTTTCCGTCGCCGCTCCCGGCGAGCAGCAGGCTGCCGTCGCGCGAGAACGCGGCGAAGCCGATCGCGCTGTCGTCGACGTGCAGGTGCGCGAGTCGCCGCCGCGAGCGCACGTCGCGCACCTCGAGGGCGGGCGCCACCTCGGAGATCGCGACGGTGGAGCCGTCCGGGCTGATGGCGGCGGCGCCGTCGGGCGCGGAGAAGGCGAGTGGCGCGCCGAGCGGGCGGCGGGTGCGCGTGTCCCATAGCCGCGCCGTGCCGTCCCATCCGGCCGCCACCACGATCCGGCCGTCGGCGCTGGCCGATGGCGCGAGCACGAGGTCGTGATGTCCCTTCAGCCGGCCGGTGATCGCGCCCGTTTGCGCGTCGATGAGGCCGAGGAAGCCGCCGAAGCCGGCGACGACGAGCGTTCCGTCCGGACCGAAGGCCGGCGCGGAGGGCGCGTCGATCGGGGCCGTCGGGGAGTCCGGCGAGGGGCCGCCGACGATCGCCAACCGTCGGCTGGTCAGGCGGCGGGTGTCGACGACGCTCACGGCGTCGTCCTGTCGGGTGCTCGCGAGCGTGCGGCCGTCGCGGCTGAGGGCGGTCGAGGGGAAGCGGTTTGAGCCGCCCCCGAGCTCGAAGGGGCGGCCGAGGCGCCGCCGGCCGGCGAGGTCCCACGTGATCACGGTCCCGTCGGCGGCCGCGGTGTAGAGGGTCTGTCCGCTTCGGTCCACGGCCAGCCCTGCCACGCGGCCGGCGTGGCCTTCGAAGGTGTCGGTCACCGCGGCGGTCTTGACGTCCCATACGATCGCCGCCGCGTCTTCGCCCGACGTGATGAGCAAGCGGCCATCGGCCGTGAACTGCGCCCGGTCGACCGCTGCCGTGTGTCGTCCCAGCGCCGTGCGCTGCCGGCCCGTCCGCAGGTCGAGGAAGTGCACCGACCCGTCGGCGTCGCCCGCCGCGAACGTCCGGCCGTCCGGCGACAGCGCGCCGCTCTGGGCGAAGCCCGGGAAGCGGCGCAGCGGACGCAAGGTGCGCGGGTCGCGCACGACGATCTCGCGGCCGCCGAGGGTCGGCGAGGGGTCGGGTGACGGCGCCAGCGCGCCCGGGTCGCGCGCCGCCGTCAGCAACCCGTGCCCGTCCGGGGTGAACGCGGCGAAGTCGGTCAGGCCCAGCGGATCGGCCATCGCGACCGGATGACCGAGGCGCCGCCCTGTCCGCCCGTCGTAGCGCAGCATCGTCGTCCGGCCGTCACCGATCCCGTACATCGCCACGAGCGCGCGCCCGTCCGGCGAGAACGCGACGTTGATGAACTGGAGGTCCGGCGCCGGCACCTCGAGCTCGGCGAGATCGCGGAAGCTGCGCCCGTCGAGCAGCCGGAGCACGCCGAAGCCCCCGACCAACAGCCGCGAGCCGCTGCGGTTGAACACGAGCTGCCGGATGTACAAGGTCTGCGCGTCGAACGGGCGGCGCAGCTGACGGCCGGTGGCCGGGTCGAGGAAGTTCACGGTGCCGTGCTCGTCGCCGACGAGGAGGACCCGGCCGTCCGGCCGCATCGCCATGCTGTTGAGGCGCCCGTGGCCGACGCGGCTGACCGCGATGGCAGCGGGGCTGCGCATCAGCGCCGCCAGCAGGTTGCTCCGGGTCTCCACCGAGTCCTCCAGCGCGACCCCCTGGCGCGCCAGCAGCAGCGCCCGGTCGAGGTCGGGCTCGACCAGCGCCTGCGCGCCGAGGTGGCGCGCGTCGGCGGCGCGCGCCTCGCGGCGCGCCTGATCGCGCTGGCCGAAGAACAGCGCGCCGGCGCCGCCCGCCAGCGCCAGCAGCGCGAGCACCGCGCCCAGGAGCGTCCGCAAGCGCCGGTTCGAGCGCCGGGCGCGCTGTTCCTCGGCCTCGCTCTGATCACGCCCGGCGTCGACGAACGCCCGCTCGACGGCGTTTAGGTCGCCCGCGTGCCCGGCGGCCCAGTCGAGCGTGGACGCGAGGCGGGCCCCGCGGAAGAGCTCACCCGGGTCGCGGCCGCCGGCACGCCACTCGCGCGCCGCGCTCGCCAGGTGATGGTGCAGCCTGCGGCCCTCGGCGTCCTCCTCCAGCCAGTCGCGCAGCCGCGGCCACTCGCGCAGCAGCGCCTCGTGTGCCACCTCCACGGTGCCGGCGCTGACCGTCACGAGCCGGCTGGCGGCGAGCACGTCGAGGACATCGCCGACCGTCACGTCGTGGTCGGCCTCGAGCTCGTCGAGCGCCACGCGCCGCCGCACCGCGCCGCCGCCCGCGTCCTCACCGGCCAGCCGCAGCAGGATGCGCCGCGCGATCGCCTGTTGCGCCGGGTCGAGGCGCGCGTAGGCGGTCTCGGCGAGCCGCGCGACCGCGCCGCGCACCCCACCGCTGTGCTCGTAGCCTGCGAGCGAGAGGACGCGGCCCTCGCGCCGCTCCCACAGCTCGAACAGGGCAGTCGAGAGCAGCGGCAGCGCACCCGGTTCGAGCTCGACGTCCGCCAGCAACCGTTCGACGAGCTCAGGCTCGATGTGTAGCCCGGCCCGCTGCGACGGCAGCTCGATCGCCCGCCGCAGCTCGGCCCGCTGCAGCGGGCCGACGAGCACGTGGTTGGCGGCGAGCAGCCGCGCCAGCGCCGGGTACGCCGCGCAGCGCGCCGTAGAAGTCCGCCCGCACGGCCACCACGACAGCGTCGTCGCCCTCGGCGGCGCCCACGATTGAGGCGACGAAGGCCGCGCGCTCGGCCTCGTCGCGGCAGAGCGTGAAGCACTCCTCGAACTGATCGACCACGAGCAGCCGCCGCCCGCCACCATCGACCGCGGCGCTCGCCCGCTCCAGCGTCCTCATCGGCTGCTCGCCGGGACGCAGCAACACGCGCGCCCAGCTCTCGCTGCCCGGCAGCGCGCCGCCCGCCAGCCCGGCCACCAGGCCCGCGCGCACCGCGGAGGACTTGCCACTGCCCGACGCGCCCACGACGCCCAGCAGCGGAGCGCCCGCGAGCCGCGCCGCCATCTCGGCGACCAAGCGCTCACGGCCGAAGAAGAACCCCGCGTCCTCGACCTCGAACGACGCGAGGCCCTTGAACGGGCACGCGGTCACGAAGTCGCCGGCGTCCATCCGGGCGGCGCGCTCGCCCACTGCCTGGACCTCGACGACCGAGGCCGCGAGCTCACGCTCGGCCCGACGCAGGTCGCCGCGCCCGGCGGCAGCGCGGTCGGCCACCGGCCGCAGCCGCTCCGCTGCCTCGGCGCGCGCCCATTCGGCGGCGAGTCGATGCGCGCGACGTGGCATCCCGCCGCTGCGGGCGGCCAGGTCAGCCACGGGCACCCGCGCACCCTCGGGCGCGTAGAGCGCCGCGATCGCCTCGACCGCCGCCGGACCGAGCGGGCCCAACGCGACGTGCTCCACGCCCAGCCGCTCGGCGAGATCCGGGTCGCCGGTGATGACCAGCGCCAGCACGTGCGCGAACGCGGGCTCCGTCAGCCCGGACTCGCCCGCCTCGTCGAGCACGAGCAACGTGGGCCGCCGAGCACCCCGTGCCTGAGCTATCGCCTCGGCGCCATAGAGGACGGGCACGCCCTCGCGATGGAGGTCGCCCGCCAGCTCCGCGGCCAGCCGCGTGCGGCCGCTCCCCGCCGCGCCGCTGATCACGATCACCACGCCCGCACCGGCGCACACCCGATCCCACGCGTCCCGCAACCGGCCGAGCTCGGCGTCGCGCCCGAACAGCGGCGAGGTCGTCTCGAGCTCGCGCGGCAGCTCGACCGGCGCCGGCGGCATCAGCGCCTCGTCGTGGCGCAGGATCGCCGCGTGCAGCTCGCGCAGCTCCGGGCCCGGCTCGACGCCGATCTGCCCGACGAGCGCCGACCGCGCGTCGCGGTACGCCTCGAGCGCGTCGGCCTGGCGGCCGCTGCGATAGAGCGCCAGCAGCAGCTGTGCGCGCAGGCGCTCGCGCAGCGGATGCTCCGCGACGAGCGCCTCGAGCTCCGGGATCAGCGGCCGGTGGCGCCCGAGCGCGAGCTCCGCCTCGATCCGCTCCTCCCGCCCGACGAGTTGCAGCTCCTCGAGCCGCTCGACGTCGATGCGCGCGAACGGCTCGAACTCGAGATCCGCCAGCGGCCGGCCGCGCCACAGGCCCTCGCCGTCCCGCAGCACCCTGACCGCGCGTCCCGCGTCCCCCTGCTCGAGCGCCCGCCGCCCCTCGGCCAGCAGCCCCTCGAAGCGGTGCAGGTCCAGCTCGCCGGGCTCGACATGCACGAGGTAGCCAGGCGCACGCGTAAGGAGGACCGAGTCGGCCCCGAGCGCCTTACGCAACCGCGACACGTGGACCTCGACGGCGTGGCGCGCCGCCGCCGGCGGGTCCTCGGCCCACAGCTCCTCGATCAGGCGATCGCGGGAGACGACCCTATCGGCCTGCAGCAGCAGGATCGCCAGCAGCGCGCGCTGCTTCGGACCGCCGAGCGAGAGCCTGTCCCCGTTCGCGCAGACCTCGAGCGGACCGAGGATGCGGAAGTCGATGTGTCGCGTGGTCTCGCGACCCTCTCACAAGCTGGCCTGAGCAGCAGTGAGAGCGTCTTGAGAGCGCCCCGCGCGACAGTCGGCCGATGTCGCCCCCGACGCGGTTCCTCGCAGCGAAGTGCTACTGGCCCGGCGTGACCGAGCGCGCGGTCACGCTGGCCGCGAGCCGCGGCGCGGCAGAGGCCGAGGCCGTCTCGCGCGCAGGAAGCGCGGTGGGCTATCTCGGCTCGATCCTCTTCCCGGACGACGAACTCGTGTTGTGCCTCTTCGACGCCCCGTCGTCCGCTGCGGTGAGGCGAGTCGCCGAACGAGCGGGCATCCCCTGCGAGCGCGTCATGAACTCGCAGTGGATGGCGCACTCTGGGCGCCAGTCGCATCCGTTCACGGCGGACGGCGCCCTCCATCGGACCCCAACACCCCATCACAAGGAGGCAACCCCATGACTGCTTCAACGCCCGCGCGCAGGCTTCGCCTTTGGCGCGCGGTGGCCGCTCCCGCGGCCGTGCTCGTCTTGCTGGCGCTGGCCGGCCCGGCATCCGGGCGCGCCGAGGTCGGCACCTTCCACTCCGAAGAGCCGTTCTCGGACACCATCACGGACTATCCCTGCTTCGAAGGGATGGCTGGGACGATCACCGGCACGGAGACGATCGACGGACGCTTCACCGAGAACGGCCCGCCGGCGTTCGGCTTCCACGCCAGCGGGAGCACCGTCGACGACTACCGTGTCGACTTCCCTGACGGGCGCTACGCGGTCGGCGTGGGAAGCGCACGCTTCAGCTTCAATGCCACAGCGCGACAACACATCACCGACACGAACACGGGTCGCGACCGCGCGACGGTCTACGCGGCCAACGGGCAGCCCATCGGGCCGCTGACGACCCACACCACGTACCACGTCACGTACAACGACGCCAACGCCAACAACGAGCCCGACCCCGGCGAGCTGACAACCAGCGTCGATCGGCTCCGGGCCAGCTGCCCATAGCGCCACTCGCGCTCAAACAGGTCGGCGAGGGCCCGGCACCGCCGGGCCCTCGCCTCCCGCGCGGCTCAGCACGACGACCGCCGTCGCGACCGCGCTCCGCCGTCGCCCACACCACCGAGAGGTCTCAAGATCACGCCACGTCGGCGCCGCGGCGCGACCAACACGCCTTTCAACCGCCGCGGTGGCAGCAGACGGGCCTCTCGCTCCTGTGAAATTGCGATAGCACGCGTAGCTAGGTCTCCAAGTGCAACTTGGGGGCGCCAACGGTCAACCTCCCACATCCGCGTGCGCTCTCCTTTCGTGCACGCAAGCGAGCGTCGCCGAGTTCAGGCGCCAGACGCTCGCCCGGGACGAGGAGTCGCCGGCCTCAGCGTCGTTTCGCTCTCGTTCTTGGCCGAATGCGGGCGAGGTGTCGTGGCTGCCAGACGGACCGACCGTGACCGGACGCAGGATCACTTGCCCCGGCCACTGCGCGGCGTTGCCCTTTGCTGGGCAGGTGGCAGTTCCTTGTGGAGGTCGAGTGCGGGTCCGAGGTCGCCGTCGATGAGGTGCCCGTAGGTCTCGAGTGTGAACGCGGGCGAGTGGTGGCCCATCCAGCGCTGCAGACGCAGTGGGCTCAGCCCGGACTCGATCAGCATCGAGGCGCACGTGTGTCGGAGGGTGTGAAAGCCGACGCCGGTCAGGCCGGCGCGCTCGGCGGCAGGGACGAGCACACGACGGCGCAGGCTGCCCTGATCGGACGCGGCACCGTCGCGGCCTGGAAAGACGAACGCGTCGTCTTCGGCGCGGCGAGGACGGCGAGCTCGCAGCATCGTCGCAAGCTCGGCGGTCAGCGGGATGAGCCGCGCGCCGTGGCGGGACTTCGGGGCGACCAGCGCGCCCTTGACGACCGCGCGGCGCACCTGCAGATGCGGCGTGTCGCCGTCCAGGACGAGGTCGCTCCAGCGCAGACCGACCGCCTCAGAGATCCGCAGCCCGGTTGCGGCCAGCAGCTCAAACAACGGACGCCACTTGGGCGGGACCTCATCGAGGAGATGCACGAGCTCAGCCCGAGTGAGGTAGCGCCGCTCGCGTATCGACCAGGCGCGGCCGGCGCGGCGCCGCGGGAGTACCACCTGCTCCGCCGGGTTGGCGTCAAGGAGGCCTTCGGCGACCGCAGCGTCCAGCGCCAGGCGCAGCGGCGTCAGGACGTTGGCGATCGAGCGGTCACACAGCCGACCATCGCGCCCTGGGCGTGTCGTCAACCAGTCGACGAACTGCTGGACCGCAGCGCGATCCAAATCGCGGACACGAACCTCGCGGTCAAAGTAGGTCAGCGCGAAGTTGACCAGCAGCCGGCGATACTCGCGGCGCGTGTTCTGACGCAGGCTGTCGTGCCCTGAGCCCGCGTAGGAACCCAGCCAGCGGAGGCTGAACTCGTGCAGCGTCGGGCCGCGGCGCAGCGCCCGCGCCTCGCCGTCGCGCTTGAGCTTGATCGCGCGGGCTTCGGCCAGCGTTGCCGCCGACTGCTTGCGCTGGCGACCCTCAGCGCGGTAGACCACGACGAACCTCGAACCACGCCGGTAGACACCCGGCACGTCGGTCGCCTGCAGTGGCAACACCATCACTGTTGCCCTGTTGCCACCGATGTTGCCACCTCTGGGCGTTCGCCGGTGGCCGGAAATCCCCTACAGCGCCGGAATTCTCAAGCGCGCCCGAGAGGATTCGAACCTCTGACCTTCGGTTCCGTAGACCGACGCTCTATCCAGCTGAGCTACGGGCGCAGAGCGGCCCCCGAGTGTAGCCGCCGATCTTGGGGGCGCCACCTTCGAGGGAGAGCGGAGAGGGCGGGATTCGAACCCGCGATGGAGCTTGTGACCCCATACTCGCTTAGCAGGCGAGTGCCTTCAGCCACTCGGCCACCTCTCCCGGCTCGGGGGCCAGTGTAAAGCCTCGGCAGCCGCCAACCGCCTAGCCTGAGCGTCTGCGCCCCGGAGGGGTGGCAGAGTGGTCGAATGCACCGGTCTTGAAAACCGGAGACGGGGCAACTCGTCCGCGGGTTCGAATCCCGCCCCCTCCGCTTCAGTTAGAGCCAAAGTCGCTGCAAACGCACAGATTTCGACCCGTCCAACGAGCCGTCGCTATTACCGCACGAGACCGCTGGAATCCGCCCCTGGGGGCCAGCTTCGGTCCCATCTCGGTCCCATGGCAGGTCCTACACGCCGGTCCCGAGGTAGACGTCAAGCAAGCCGCGGGCCTCGTCCTCGGAGCCCGGAAACAGGTGCCCGTAGCGGTCGAACGCGACCGTGATGGAAGAGTGACCCATGATCGTCGTGATCGTCTTCGCGTTGAGCCCGGCGGCGATCATGTAGCTGGCAAAGGTATGCCGGGACTCATGGAGCCCGATCGGCCTCAGGTCGGCCCAAGCCCTGCCCGCTCGACTGCTGGCCGTCTTGGCCGAGAACGGCGTGTTGGCGTCCCGGCCGAACACGAGCGCGAGGGATGGCTTGTCGGCTACGGCTGCCACCAGGTGGGGACGCAACTTCGCAACGATGGGCACCGACCGAATGGCGGCCTGGCTCTTGGGCGAGCCAAACGTGCGGCTGCCGACGTCATAGCTCCCGCGCTCGGAGTCAATGCGAATGACCTCCGCCTCGATGTCGATGTCCGCGACTCGAAGTGCCATCAGCTCTCCGCGTCGCAGGCCGGCATACATAGCGGTTGCCCAAATCCCGCGCTCGAACTCGGGTAAGGCCGAGAGCAGTCGGTCCGCCTCCTCCGGTGCCGCGATCCGGTCGCGCCGCTTGCCGCCACTCGGAAGTTGAAGCCGCGCGGTCGGGTTGACCGTTGCCAGGCCGCGGGGGATCGCCCAGGCGTAAAGCGCACGGAGGGGGTTGACGACGTTTCGGATCGTCGAGGGCGCCAGGCCTTCCGTGCCAAGGGTGTCGGCCCAGCGCTGGACGTCGGGCAGAGTGAGGTCGGCGAGGCGTCGAGGGCCGAAGCCCGGAATGATGCGCCTCCGAAGGTCGTGCTCATAGCCGCGGACCGCGGAGGGTTTGTATGGGCGACCGGAGCGGTTTCGGATCCGCCCTGACTTCATCCCCTCGATGAAGATGCTCGCAGCCTCGCGAACCGTCGGCCCACGGTCACCGGACAGGAGTCCGCTCTGAAGCTTTGCCAGTGCGTCGACACGCCACGCGCGCGCTTCGGCGAGGTTGTAGGCCCACGGACCTCGCAGCTTGCGATCCGTCCGCCGGTCATAGGCGAAGCCCCGGTACTGCCGGCGTCCTGCCTTGTCGATCCGTTCCTCGATCCCGGTTTTCGCCGCGGACCGCTTCGTCTGGGGTCTGCTCATTGAGCCGTCTCCTTACTCCAGCCCCGGCGTACAAGGCCGAGGCTGGAGTCAAGTAGCGGTTCGTGGTGTAGCTCCGGATCGTCGGTGAGACGTTGGGCTCTCAGGCGGCGCTGAGAGCGGGCACCTCCTTGTTGTCGTTGTTGTTCTCCTTGGTGAGTGTGTGATCGTCTTGGTCTAGGACTGAGGAGAGTGATTCTTGGGAGAGGTAGCGGCGGCTGACGAGCCACTCGTCGTTCTGTTCGATCAGCATCGCGCCGGCGAGCCGGATCAGGCTCGCGTCGTTGGGGAAGATGCCGACGACGTCGGTGCGGCGGCCGATCTCGCGGTTGACGCGCTCCAGCGGGTTCGTCGAGCGGAGCTTGGTCCAGTGCTCGCGCGGCAGTGCGTAGAAGCCGAGCAGGTCGGCCTCGGCGTCCAGCAGCAGCTGGGCGACTTTCGGGGCGACGGGCTCGAGGCGCTCGAGGACCTCGGCGAGCCGCTCGCGGGCTTCCTGGCCCGAGCTGGCCTGGAAGATCCCGCGGATCGCGGCGGAGATCATCGGCTGCTGGCTCTTGGCGCAGTGGCCGAGCATGTTGCGCAGGAAGTGCACCGTGCAGCGCTGCCACGGGCAGCCGAGCACCTGGCCGATCGCAGCGCGCAGCCCCTCGTGGCAGTCTGAGACGCAGAGCCGGACGCCCGTGAGGCCGCGGGCCCGCAGCGATCTGAGGAACTCGCGCCAGAAGCTCTCGGTCTCGGCCTCGCCGACGTCGAGGCCGATCACCTCGCGGCGGCCTGACTCGTGCACGGCGTAGGCGATCACCAGGCACTTCTGGCGCACGCCGCCGCGCTCTCTGACCTTCTCGATCTTGCCGTCCAGCCACAGGTAGGGGTAGCGGCCCTCCAATGGCCGCTCGCGGAACACGCGCACCTGCTCATCGAGGCCGCGGCAGAGCCTGGAGACCTGGTCCTTCGACATCCCGGAGATCCCGAGCTGCTCGACGAGCCGGTCGACCTTGCGCGTGGAGACGCCGTTGACGTAGGCCTCCTGGACGACCGCGACCAGCGCCTGCTCGGAGCGCTTGCGCGGCTCCAAAAAGCTCGGGAAGTAGCTCCCGGAACGCAGCTTCGGGATCGCCAGCTCGATCTCGCCCGCGCGCGTCTGCCACGCCCGCGGCCGATAGCCGTTGCGATGCGTGAGGCGGTCAGGCGCGATCTCCCCGAGCTCCGCGCCGATCTGCCCGCAGACCTCCGCCTCCATCAGCTCAGCCACCACCCAGGCGACGCTCTCGCGCACGACATCGGCGTGCTCGCTACCCATCAGCTTGTCGACCACTTGCGCAGCGGTCATCCTCCGCTCCTCGGCCATCGTGGTGTTTCTCCTTCGTCGATCTGTGACAGGACCGACGATTCTGAGGCCCGCGGTGGCCGACCCACGTTCAGGACCAGCCCAACGCGCCCGCTACACCACTTCTACCGACTTGACCGAGGCTGGTTCGTTTGAATCGTGTCCAGGGGGGTCGGGGCTACGCAGCCATCGTGGCGTGTTGGTCGAGCCATCGGTCGAGTTCGCCGATCGGGACTAGCCGGCGGCGACCGGAGCGGACCACGCGCAGATTCGGCATGACGTGGCGCTCGAAGTGGTCGCGGGAGATCCCAAGCGATCGCGCCGCCTCATCGACAGTTAGAGAAAGGCGGGGGGGAAGCTGGCCCCTATTGTCCGGAGGGCGTGTCATGTCCGTGGGCTTTCGCATCCGAGCTCCGCGCGCCGCATTTCCGGCGTTGCTGGCGTGCCCGCTGCTCTCCTCTGACGCCGGCTGAGGTAGTCGGCGAGGGTTGCGTAGCCGTCGACCGCCAGGCCGGCCTCGAGCCGTCGCAGGCGGCTCGCCTGGGTGCGGTGCGAGCGAGAGCAGTAGCGGGCATCCGACCTCAGACGCGCGAGGCTCCTGGCGCAGATGCCGCAGCGACGTTCCTCGGGGGCCGTCATGCGATCCTCCTACCGTCGTCGTCGTAGCCATGCGCGAGCTCCTGCTGCCAGGGCTCGAGGTCGTCCTCGCTGAGGATCTCGGCGGTCCTCTCAGGTCCATCCTCCGACGGGGTCGGGGAAGGCATGGCGAGGAGCGGTGCCGGCGGCGCGGCGGACAGGTTCGGCTTCTCAGCCCCAATGTGGCGGCGTGGCGGCATTTCCGCGGGGAGGAGAGCGGACAGGTAACGGGCCCAGGCGTCCTCGAACCAGTCGCGGTGGTAGCCCTTGTGGTTCGCGTTGCCGTTCTGGCGGATCGACCGCGGACGGATGCTGAACGGGCGGAGCTCCCGGGCGAGCTGGGCGGCCGTCATGCCCCGCCCCCGATTGAGCTCGCCGAAGGGCAGCTCTTCGTCGCGGTTGATGGACGCCAACAGTTCGCGGGTGGGGATGACCTCACCGTCGGCGAAGGCGTCCCGGATTGCCGCGAGCAGCAGAGTCCCATCGTTGTCGTCCTGCGTCTCCTGGCTGGCGTTGAGCGCCTGGGCGGCCTCCCGAGCCCGTTGCGGCCAGTCTCCTGCGGCGAGGTCCGCGATCGCGAACAAGGGCTCCCACGCTTCGGCGGCACGGTCCCCCAGCCCGTCGGGCCATTCGGGGCGGGCGTTCGTGAGGACGTCAACGTGCGCCGCTGCCCACTCTTCCAGGTGCTCGCGGAAGATCTCCGCCTGCGGCTCGACGTCCCGAGGCCGGAACCGTTCGACGGTCTCCTCGGGCCGTTTGCGCTGCATCTGGATGAGGATCGCCCGGTCACGGATCGTGTCCGGGAGCCTGCCGTTGTCGATGCCGGCGAGGACCTTCGCGCAGTAGACGTTGAAGTCGCGAGGCTCATGACCGTCACCGGCGCAGCGTGAGACGTGGGCGCCAGGGCGGTTGCCCGCGTTGAGAATCCCGCGGAGCGCCTCGTTGACCTCGCCGTTTCGCGTGAAGATGGTGTCCATCTCGTCGAGCAGCACCGTCGGCGACTCGAGTTCGATCCGGCGGTAGATGACCGCGGCGGAGGGGTTGCTCACGCGCCAGCCGTTGCGCACGAGCAGCACGAGCAACTCGAGCAGGCGCGTTTTGCCCGAGCGCTTGTCGGGGGAGACGACCGCCAGGTACGGCGTGGCGTGAGCCGCCTCGAACGCCCAGGTGTGGAGCACGAAGAGCGCGATGGCGGTCGCCTGGTGCTCGTTCGCGAGGACGACGTACTTGCGGATGCAGCGCTCGGTTTGCGCGAGGAGAACTGTGGTTGGGCGTTGATTCACTAGAACACTTCCTTCAATAAGGATCGATTGATCGACACTCCGGCGGGAGCGTGGGAATGGATGCGCTGGGGTAAAGGCGGAGCTGGCGGGCAGCGCCGACGTCGTGCCGGCACTCCCACGGGCCTGCTCCGCTTCAGGAGGAGCCGCCACGACCGCCACGGCGCCACATCGGTGTGAGACGGGCACGGTGGATCACAGTTCACCGGTCCGCAGGAGCCACAGTAGGGGCAAGACGTGGAATGACCAGGAACGTCCTACATTGGTACTAGTGCCCACGGTTGATGTCTTGGAGCCTCGACATTGATCGAAGCGACGCAGACGCACTTGCTCCCGTGCTCGCAGCCTCCCGGTGCCTCGGGGCTCATGAGCGCCCCGGACCCCTCTAGTCGAACAAGTTCGACGTCTGCTTGAAGGTCTGACTTCGGAAGGACTACGACCCCGCTCGGGCTTTCCGGAGGCGTCTTGCCGCTCGTGCAAGGAGAGCAGCACCACGGTCTTTTTCGACGTGACGCCTTCGGCATCGCCATCGGCACCAGACCCCACAAGGTCGCCGCAGAGGCTCTTCGGCGGTTACGGTCACTATCTCGGCTGGCGGCCCTGGGCGCGCGGCCAGCGTGGACGGTCACGGACTCGAGGGGGTGCTTGGGCGCGGGGTGCCTACCCAGCAGGCGCTCGTTCTCGTATCAAGCTGAAGCCAGCTTCTTGTGGCTCCGGCGTCGTTATCGCCTGTTACCTGGGCGGGCAGTAAGAACAGGGGGCGCGGCGCGTATAGGGCCGCACGTAGGTCCCGTCCTTACGGAAGTAGCCGTCGACGTGGACTGTGCCGCCGCTCGGACTCGGGGGGTCGTACGACGGCGCCGAACTGCTTGGCGAGGGGCCATCGGCCAGACCGCCGTGCTGCGAGCACGTGCCTTGGATGCCGCCGGACTTCGAGTACATCCCGTCGGCACAACGGACGCGATAGCCGCGGCCCTGGTCGTAGTTGGGGATCTCGTTGCCGGAGCTGAGATCGAGGTTCGGCGATGAGTCCTCTTGGGACGAGCCGCTGTCGGTCTTCTGCGAAGCCTCTTGGCCGGTGCCTGGGCCGAGGTCGTGGGTGCGGGCGTATCGGGTTGCCTGTGCGTCGTCGTAGTCGAGCAGCGCCGCGAGGTCGAATCGGACCTCCCCGCCATCGCTCGCGACGCAGCGAACCCGCTCTGAGGCGGTGGTGTTGCACCTGAGCCTGTACTGCCGCCGGCTGGCCGGGCTGTAGGCGCGGATCGCGCTAGTCGGCTCGAACATCTCCGCGTCCATGAAGAATGAGTAGAAGACGTTCTCGGCAAAGCTGCAGGTGGTCGTCGCGGCCCGGACGGTGATGTTCGCGTCGCACCGCACGAACCGAGGCGCGGCTGGCTTGGGGGGAGAGGCAACTCGCGTCGGTGGCCTTGCGGGGTGAGATTGCGCGCGTCTTGGCGCGGGGGTTGCCGTCGCCGTTGCGGCGACTGCGGTTGTTCCAGGGACTCGTGCGGCAGACGGCTCGTCGTGCGGCGCACTGCTAGTGCCACAGCCGGCGAGGCCGAGAGACGCGAGCGCGACGATCAGATACGACTGTCGCAGTACGCGGCGCGCGAGGATGCGAGCTCCGTTCGTCCGTCTAGGGGAGGGCCGCAGGCTCAGATCGAAGCGCATAATGCGTAGGCGGTCACTCGCCACGGTGGGCTGCCCGTGACACGCATTGCGTTGACGATCCACGCAGTCATGTCGTCGCTCGGGTAGGAATCAGTGCGAAGGCCCCGCTTGCGTCGACAAGCAGCAACGCGGCGATCAAACAGCACACGTCTCATCGCTCAGTGTCATCTGGGCACGTCGCCTTAAGCTTGAGCGTCATGCGTCGGATATGGCTACGCCTCGGCCAGGTGAAGCGCGCCCGCGTGTAGTAGCGGACTGTCTCGTCGTCGCAGGCGCCTTTCCTGAGCCTGTAGGCCCGTATGCGAGCCCCGCGCAGTTTGTGGATGCGACCCTCCGCGCAGAATGGGCGACAGTCGTTGAAGCGGGCGATGCCGCGCCCCGTCGCGGTTGCCTTGCCCCAGTTTCGCCACTTCGTCCGAATCACGCGGCAGGTGCCATCCCCCGAGCACGGCACCAAGCTCCTGGGCTTCAGTAACCGGTCAGTCCATTTGAAGCCGTCGATATCGCCGATAAGGACTCTCGGTGGCGGCGGGCATCCATCATCTGTGTTGGCCGGCTGGGTTGGACAGGCGTCCATGTCATCCGTTAGTCCGTCGCCGTCAGTATCGACCGGTGGGGGGCAGCCGTTAGGTGTCTGCGCTGGGACAGTCGGGCAGGTGTCGCTTGCATCGGGCACGCCGTCGCCGTCCGTGTCAGCCGGTGGCGGTCGTGGGGTCGGGCCGGTCGCGGTGCCGTAGTAGCAAGGACAGGGATTGGACTCGCACGCGATCCCGTCGTGGTCGTTGCCGTCCAGACCGTCCGGGTCGCCCGGATGGACGTTGAAGTAGTACTGCGCTGCCGCCTGCGACGAGAAGTCCGAGCAGTTGAGCCCTTGTGCTGAAGCTGGCGCGGCGCTGATGGCGAAGAGCAGCAGGGCCGCTAGAGCGAGTCGCACTCGACCCTCCGCCCTCGCGTTACGTATCCCCCGAGTCCTCGGTCACCATCATGCGGCCGGAGCAATACTCGTCTCGGCCGGCGTCGTCGTACCACTCGTAGTAGTACTCGCAGCCGACGGTCCGTCGTGAGTACCGATAGCACCCGTTGATTTCGTAGTAGTCGCCCCCGCCGCGCCTCATCTCTTTCTTCACGCGAAGCTTGGCTTGATGCCGCGCCTCATTCTTCGTCAAGTAGATGGCAGCACTTGCGCTCGCCGCGCCGCTAAGCACCAAGGCAAGTGCCAGCAGGACGGTGAGGAGCCGCTGACCCCTCACGTCAGATGCCAGTTGCCGCGAGCGTCCTGCTTATTGCAGCGGAAGCCGTAGTGGGGGTACTGACGCTTGTAGCGCCGAGCGCAGAACTGGCCCCGCCTGAGGCACTTGTGCTTGCCGCCGATGACGGCGTGCGTGTAGCTGCCCGAGCAGGTCTTGGCGCTGACCGCCTGCGGCGATGGGACTGGCTGCGCTGGAGCGGCAGCAGGAAGACCGGCAAGCGCGCCTGCGGCTAGCAGGAGCGCCAAACGACGCTTGAACATTCAATACCCCTGTCGTGGAACTAGCCGACGCTACGCCGGATTCGGGAGCGAAGTCAAGCCGTCCACCTCGGACGTCTAGCTTGTTGGCATCCACATCTGCCGAAAATCCGCACCCTCCGTTCCGTTGGACCTCTGTTCGCCTCTGAGCGCCGGGCGGCTAACGTGGCCGGTTCCGGTTGTTGTTCTGACCCCCAGGGTCGGAGAGGCGAACGAACACCTGCTCTCGGACATGGCAGCGCACCTAGGTGAGGCGGGGACAGGTGGGCGGGGACACTGCGCGGGTGAACGCCGCAACCTGGAGATCCCTTGAGTCACCCCGCACCCGCGCCTCAGATCCGCTTCCTGCACCCGGAACTCGCCGCCGAACGCTCGTGCGACCTGGGCGAGGGACATCCCACCGGTCGGGAGTACAGCTACGCGATCAAGGTCAGCCTGAACGAGCCCCTGCCGGACCACTCCGAGTGGTATCTGGCCTGTATGTGGTGGCAGGCGCACTACTGGGGCCGACCGGACAGGAAAACCGAGCGCAACATCGCCCTCGTGAGGGGAATCGCCGCCGGCCACGACGATGAAACGATGCTGCCGCTAATGATGAGCCTCTGGAACTCCGGGGACTCTCGGAAGGCCCCTTGCACGACCAAAAAATAGAGGGTGCCTGGGAACGTCCAGATTTCAGGGACCAGCGTGAAGAATGGATTCTCCGATCGCGACGCGCGACCCTCCCCCCCCCCGGGCCGGGTGAGGTCACCAGACGCTGGGCGATCTACCCTGGAACGGGTCCGCGGCTCCCAGCGCCCACTCGTCGACACGCGTGTCACGAAGCTCTTGATCACAGGGCGCGATCGCGGGTGAGAATCCGTTGAAGCTGCTCGGCTGCCAGTCGCCTCCACCGGGTGGCGCGTGCCCCTCGGCGGTGGGTCGTCGCCCGATCTCTCTGACCGTGAGGCCCTCCGCTCGCAGCTCGCGTGCGCGATCTTCTACCTCCGACAACACGAGCCGCGGCCGTCCCAAGATGACCCCCTCGCTTCGACGCTGAGCCAGCGCCGCCTCGTTGGCCCACCGATGAGCCGGCGCTCGAGCTGAGCGAATACGGCGAGTACTCCCGCCATCGCCTCGCCTGTTGCCGTGGTGAGATCGGCGGGGGAGTCGAGCGCGAGAAGTGCCCATCCTTCCTTTTGCGCCCGGCCCATGATGCCCGCGAAATCGAGCAGCGAGCGAGACAGCCGATCCATCTTCGAGACCACTAGGGCGTCGGCCTCACGGCCCTTCAGCATCGCCAGCGCGGCTGCGAGCCCCGGCCGACGCATGTCCTTCGCCGAGTACCCGGCGTCCTCAAGGATCGTCACTTCCGACCAGCCGCGGCGCTTAGCCTCGGTGAGGATCGCCGCCCTCTGCGCCTCAAGCCCCGCTCGGCTATCGGCCTGCTCCGACGTGCACACCCGCAGATATCCTAGGACGCGCATGGGGGGCGTCTACCTCGTGCCATGGCCCGGGGCGCACCACCGCCGCCGGGCCGATTTTGTGGTGTGGAGCGTAAGTGTTCGCAAAACGGTGGTCAAGCGAACACCTAACTCCACGAACGCGGTCCACCCTCGCTGCATCCGCCGCATCGCAGGCTCCGGACGGCGAGGACACGATCGATGTCGCGGAAAAAGGTCCGAGGTTGGACTGGCTCCGAGGCAACGAGCCTCTATGGCCGTGAGACCCGTCCGACCCACGTACACGCGCGGGAGGGCGCCTGCGAGCGCGGCTGCAACGCGCAACACGCACGTCGCACGCCACACGAAGACTGTCGACAGACAGCGAGCTGCTTGCGATGTGACCGCTGCGCTTCGTAGATTTTGAGCGGTGGGCCTAGATCTCTGTCACGACCTCCCGGGTGGAGATGAGTTTCGATGCCAAGGAGACGGTGCGGACGGTAAGACGCTCTGAAGTGACTCGGAGCGTGGAGGCGGGAACGCTCGAGCGGTACATGGCTGACCGCATCCCGACCTACTACCGAGATCCCGCAAGTGTGGCGGCGGATCTGGGGGACGGCTACTTCCTACGCGCGATCGCTGACACGCTCCGACGCCTTCCGACCGCGGAGAACTTCCGGGATTCGCACTTTGGAGAGGTCCTCGCCGCGGAGTTCGCGTCAGCCGCTATGGGACTGAAGCTGCTCTACAGCAAGCTCCGTCTGCTCACTGCTGAGAATTCGAATGCTTACAAGATGGATGTCGTGATGTATGACGCCACGACTGACCCTATCGAGCTGGTCTTCCTCGAAGTGAAATCGAGCGTCAAGGAGGCGACAGTCAGCCCGGGTCACGACAAGAGCATCTACGCGTCTTTGTTCGACTCTCTGAACAAGTACACCAAAGACGACTGAGATACGACCTCACCGCCATCCGGGATCGTCTAGGTGACCTTCCTTAAAGGACAGTGTACGTTTGCGATCGGTCTCGGGTCTACGCCGGTCCGATTGTTCGCTACGGGGGCGTCTGCTCGATAGACATCGCGACGCACTTGGACGAGGAAGCCGCGCTGTTAGCCACGCGGAAGAACGAGAAGAACTTCGAGGCGGACCTTGTCTGTGTGGCGGAGTTTGGCCAAGTAGCCGATGCTACGTACGAGACCCTGGCGAATCTTCGAGACGCGGCATGCTGAGCGCCGCTTCGCTAGGCGACCTTGGCCATGAGCCGCAGCTACGGCGCGATTACACCGCCGTCCTGCAAGCGCTCGCTGAATTACGGATCGGCTCCCGCCCTGCTTTGGGTGCCGATGTTGTGGAACGTCTACTGGGATTCATCGAACTCACGCTTGCGTCAGCGGCAGCGTCCGAGAACGGCCTAAACGACGCCCAGCGCACGGTGCTAATGGCAGCCAACTCCGCCCTGGTCCTCGCGGCGGCTGACGGTGACAACGATGCGCGAATCGTCTCCGAGCTGCACTGTTGTATGAGTTGGCGGACAGACCCATGATGGCGGCGGCCATCGCCGGGGACACTGGTGGCCCGCTGATCGTTGACGAGTTCTTCCGCCGTATCGGACCGTTTGCATCGCTGGACTCGGAATTGGGCTCTGAGAGCGCACATAACGGCACGGTTGCCGTCCTGCCGCTGCTGACGGCGCTCGGTCAGCAGGCCTGGGAGCTCGCCGGCTTTCAGCTGGGTCAGAGCGAGTCGTCGTCCTGGGATGCAAGCGATTCTCTCCGCCAGGTTGCGCTCAACTACGGCCTCGACCTCAACGCGAGCGATGTCGAGGCGTTTCTCGCGCCACGCGGCGACGTGCAGAGTTGGCAACCCGCCAGCATGTCCCGGAGCACCTGTTGGAGGACCTGGCCGCGGGTGGCTTCCCGCCAGAGCTTTGGTCGGGTCAAGCCGTGGCGCTCAGCGGAGGGTTGCTCGATGACGACTTTGACGCATGGAGCTTCTCGTCGCCCACTGGCACCGGCAAGACTTTCCTCGCGCGTTTGCTCATCCTCGCGACTCTACGAGCTCATCCTGAGAAGAAGGTCCTATACATCGTCCCGTCCCGAGCCTTGGTTTGACAGGTCACCGACGATCTCTCGGACTCATTGGATGGCCTTGGAATTCAGGTCGTGTCCA
>CAWDUT010000005.1:0-311991 GCA_963805525.1 uncultured Solirubrobacteraceae bacterium | reverse complement strand
CTCGAGCTGCTGCGCGAGCTCGCCACCGACAGCGGCGCGCTGCTGATCTTCGACGAGGTCATCAGCGGCTTCCGCGTCTCGCCCGGCGGCGCCCAGGAGCTGTCGGGCGTGATCCCCGACCTGACCGTGATGGGCAAGGTCATCGGCGGCGGGCTCCCCGCCGCGGCCTACGGCGGCCCCGTCGACCTGCTGGAGCGGATCGCGCCGGCGGGCGACGTCTACCAGGCCGGCACGCTGAGCGGGAACCCGCTCGCGGTCGCGGCCGGGCTCGCCACGCTGCAGGCGCTCCACGAGGAGTCCTACCTGCAGCTCGCCGAGACGACCCGCTCGCTCGCCACCGGGCTGCGCGAGGCCGCCGGCTCGCGGCCCGTCCAGGTCGCCGAGACGACCGGGCTGCTGACCGTCTTCTTCTCGGCCGAGCCGGTGACGGACTACGCGGGCGCCGCCGCCTGCGACACCGAGGCGCACGCCGCCTGGTGCCGCGCGCTGCTGGCCCGCGGCGTCTACCCGCCGCCGTCGCAGTTCGAGGCCTGGTTCCCGAGCCTCGCCCACACTCCGGAGCATCTGGAGCGCACCGTCGAGGCCGCCGCCGCCGCGTTCGGGGAGATCGCGTGAGCGCCGCGCTCGCCGCGCTGGCCGCCACGGTGCGAGCCGACGGTGGTCTGCTGGCCGACACCGTGACCGATCCCACAGAGGACGCGCGGCTGGGCGAGCTGGCCGGCGCCGGCTACGAGGAGCTCGTCGAGGCGATCTACGAGGGCTACCTCCAGCATTACGGCGAGGGCCGCGTCCTGCGGCCCGGCGATCCGGACCTGGCGCTGCTCGCCGGCGACCGCCTGTACGCGCTCGGCATGGCCCGCCTGGCCGAGCTCGGCGACCTCGAGGCGATCGACGTCCTCGCAGGTGTGATCTCGCGCGCCGCGCAGGCGCACGCCGAGGGCGATCCCGGAGCGGCCAGGGCCGCCTGGGAGGCGGGTGCCCGCGCCGTCGGCCGATCCGCGCGGCAGAGCGCCAGCTGAGGCCTGACTTCCCGTCCCGGTCGTTATTGTTCGCCCCGTCGTGCCCTCCCCTCGCAAAGAGCCGAAGTCGAAGTACACCGCCGACCGGAACATTCCGGGCGCGTTCGAGGGCGAGACCGTCACCCGGCGGCGCTTCATGGTCGTCACCGCCAACGGCGCCGGCGCCGTCGCCACCGCGGCGTTCGTCCTCCCCGCCCTCGGTTTCGCGGTCGGCTCCGCGCTGTTCGACCGGCCGCCCGTGCGCTGGCAGTCGATCGGCAAGCTCGAGGACCTCCCCGACGACACCTACATCCCCAAGGTGATCACGCTGGTGCCGGACATCGGCGAGGTCGGGAAGTCGACCACGTACGTGCGGCGGCGCAACGACAAGATCGACAAGCCGCCGAACCCGCCGGGCTACGACGAGCAGGTCGTCGCGATCTCGACGCGCTGCATGCACCTCGGCTGCCCGGTCCGCTACGTCCAGGCCTCGCAGCGCTTCATCTGCCCGTGCCACGGCGGCGTCTACGACTTCCAGGGCATCGTCGTCGGCGGCCCGCCGGTGCGCCCGCTCGACCGCTTCTACACCCGCATCCGCAACGGCAATGTCGAGATCGGCCCGCGCTACTCGGTCAACACCGAGCTCAAGCGCTTCGACTCCTACCGCGACCCGGCGCAGGATCTCGACGGCATCGGCCAGTACCTCTATCCGCCCCGCTTCTCGACGCCGAAGCTCGACAAATCGCCGCCACAGTGAAGCTCCCGAAGATCCCCTTCCCGCCGCTGCTGCTCCCGCGTCCCAAGCGCCCGGGCGAGCCGAAGCCCGGCCCGCTCGACCAGGCCAAGGAGGCCGGGATCCACACGGTCGGGTGGATCGACGAGCGCACGTCGCTGTCGGGCGCCGGCCGCTGGCTGATGTTCCGCAAGGTCCCGAAGGGGACGAACTGGTTCTACACGCTGGGCTCGGCGACGATGTTCGCGTTCCTGAACCAGGCCGTCACCGGCGTCTTCCTGGCGATGTTCTACGACCCGTCGCCGACGCGCGCCTACGAGTCGGCCCGCTACATCACCAACGAGGTCTTCCTCGGCGAGTTCGTGCGCGGGATGCACAAGTGGGGCTCGACGATGATGGTCATCCTCATTTTCCTGCACATGGCGCGGACCTTCTTCTTCGGCGCCTACAAGTACCCGCGGGAGCTCAACTGGGTGATCGGCGTCGTGCTGCTGATCCTCACGTTCGTGATGTCGCTGACCGGCTACCTGCTGCCGTTCGACCAGCGCTCATACTGGGCGACGATCGTGGCCGCCAACATCACCGCCTCGGGTCCCCTGGCCGGCCCGTACCTGGGTGACTTCCTGCGCGGCGGGGCCGAGTTCAACGCGACCACGCTGTCGCGCTTCTACTCGATCCACATGCTGCTCGTGCCCGGGCTGATCGCGGCGCTGATCGGCGCGCACCTCTACCTCGTGGCCAAGCTCGGCACCACGGCGCCGCCGTGGCTGAAGGCCGAGGAGCCCGAGCAGCTGCACGAGGAACGCGTATGAACCGGGCGGAGAAGGAGGCCTACCTCCGCGAATACGGCCTGCAGAAGGCCAAGGGGAAGCCGTTCTTCCCCTACGCCGTGGCGAAGGACTCGCTGATGGCGTGCATCGTGATGTTCACGATCATCCTGATGTCGATCGTGCTCGGCGCCGAGCTGGGGCCGAAGGCCGACCCGACCACGACGACCTACGTGCCGCGGCCGGAGTGGTACTTCTTCTTCCTCTTCGAGCTGCTGCGCGTGATCAAGCCGTCGGTGCTGACGCCGGTGGCGACGATCGGCGTCCCGACCGTCTGCATGGTCCTGCTGCTGCTCCTGCCGTTCTACGACCGCGGCCCGGAGCGCCGGCCCGAGCGGCGCCCGATCGCCACGCTCGCCGGCATCTTCACGATCTGCGCGATGGGCTATCTGACCTACCTCGGCGCCAACGCCGGCTCGCCGAACGAGATCGACATGAAGGTCGCCAAGAAGTACGAGGCCGGGAAGCTGGTGATGGCCCAGTCGGGCTGCCTGGCGTGCCACAAGGTGGGCGAGAACGGCAACGACGGTCCAGGGCCGCACCTGACCGGGATCGCCGACCGATTGCCGAAGGCCGCGATCCGGCGCACGCTCGAGAACCCGACCGCGCCGATGCCCTCGTACGCGGGGCTGCCCGAGGACAAGAAGACCGCGCTGGTCGACTTCCTCGCGCAGCTGCACGAAAAAGACCAGTAGCGCGTGCGCTCCGCCCCCGCCTCGTCGGGCACCCTCGAGGAGGGTCAGGTCCGCGCGATGTTCGACCGCATCGCCGGCTTCTACGACGTCATGAACTCGGTCATGACGGCGGGCCTGCACCACCGCTGGCGCGAGCGGGCGGCCGACCTCGCGCGGCTGCGGCCGGGCAGCCGGGCGCTCGACGTCGCGACCGGCACCGGCGACCTGGCGGTCGAGCTGGCGCGGCGCGTCGCGCCCGGCGGCGAGGTGATCGGCTCCGACTTCTCCGAGGGCATGCTCGAGCGCGCGCGCACCAAGGCGCCGGAGCTGACCTGGGAATGGGGCAACGCGCTCGAGCTCCCATACCCCGACGACAGCTTCGACGCCGCCACCGTCGGCTTCGGGGCGCGCAACTTCTCCGACCTCGAGCGCGGGCTGGCCGAGATGGCGCGCGTGGTCAAGCCCGGCGGCCGCGTGGTCGTGCTCGAGATCACCACGCCGACGAAGCCGCCCCTTTCCACGTTCTTCTCAATTTGGTTTGATCGCATCGTGCCGCTGATGGGGCGCTTCGACGAGGCGTACACCTACCTGCCGAAGTCGGTCAAGCGCTTCCCCGGCCCGGAGGCGCTCGGCGCCGTGCTCGCCCGCGCCGGGCTCGAGGACGTCCGCTGGATCCTCACGGCCGGCGGGATCATCGCCCTGCACTCCGGGACGGTGAAGTAAGTGGTCCCTCCGGCGGATCCCCACGCACTCGGACGGCAGCAGCCGGCGCCTGGCCACGTCCTCGGTCGGGGCAAGGGCTCCGCCCTGGCACCCTCCCTGCGTCCTCGCCAGGCATCCGCCTGCGGGCCGCCCGAGCACGCGCGGACCCACCGGAGGAACCACTGATGGCGTCCGCCGAGGCCGTCGCCGCGGTCATCGAGGCCGGCGGCGCGCACGTGCCGGAGCTGCTCGACCGGCTCGAGGTGCGCCTCGCCGAGGTCGCCGCCTCCCACGGCGCGGTGCTGGCCGAGCACGCCGGCGCGACGATCTCCGCCGGCGGCAAGCGGCTGCGGCCGCTGCTGGTGTTCGTGGCCGCGGGCTCGGCGAGCGACGGCGTGCTGCGCGCGGCGGTCGCGGTCGAGCTCGTGCATTCGGCCACGCTGGTCCACGACGACGTGCTCGACGCCGCCCAGCTCCGGCGCGGCCGGCCGACCGTGGTGGCCGCCGCGGGTCGCGAGCTGGCCACCGCCACCGGCGACCTGCTGTTCTCGCGCGCGTTCGCCGAACTGGTCGGCAACGGCCGCGCCGACGAGGTGCGTGTGCTCTCGGACGCCTCCTCCGCCCTGGCGCAGGGCGAGCTGATGCAGCGCTCCGACGCGTGGAACGTGGGCGTGTCGCGCGAGCGCTACCTCGAGCGCTGCGATCTCAAGACCGCGCGGCTGTTCGAGGCCGCGTGCCGGCTGGGCGCGCTCGAGGGCGGCGGGCCGGACGAGCTGCTGGGGCAGTTCGGGCGCCGGATCGGGCTCGCGTTCCAGCTGCTCGACGACGTGCTCGACGTCTCGGGCCCGGCGGAGCGCACCGGCAAGCACCGGGGCACCGACCTGCTCGACGGCACGGTGACGCTGCCGCTGATCGTCGCTCGCGAGCGCGATCCGGAGCTGGCCGCGCTCGATCTGCGCGGCGTCAGGACGCCTGAGGAGGCGGAGGCCGTGTGCGACGCGATCGGCGCCACGGGGGCGCTGGAGGTCGCGCGGGGGGATGCGCTCGCGATGGTCGCGGACGCGAAGGCCGATCTGCCGGAGCTGCCGCCCGCCCAGCGCGGTGCGCTCGAGCTGGTGGCCGACGGCGTGGTGGACCGCTACAGCTAGAAGTCCATCGGCCAAATGAGGTCCGAGGCGAGCGCGGAGATGAAGCGCTCGAGCTCGTCCTCCATGTTGGCGTGCGTGAGGCGCGTGAGGTCCTCGATCAGGCACTCGGTGCCGCGGTCGAGCTCCTCGTCGAAACGGTCGACGACGGTCTGGTCGAAGATCCCCAGGTGCGTCCACTCGCAGTTCGGGCAGCGCAGGAGCACTTCCCACTGGGTGGGGGACGCCTCCTCCCACTCCACCGGGTACACCAGGGTGCGCTCGCACTCGGGGCACTCGTGGAGGTCGCGCTCCGGGCTCGAGACGATGGGCTCAGCGTCGGCGGGCGCCGGCTGTGCGTCGAAGTACACGACTTCGATCTCGCGGCCCGAGGGGAGGACCACGCGGCGGACGTAATGGGAGTTGTCTGAGGAGGGGTTCATGAGAGCTGTATGGGGTCTGGCCCCTACATCGGGCACCCGGTGTCGCACCTTGACTGGGCCATCCGTCCATTCGACCCCGACTGGACCAAACGTCCAGGCCGTTGTGAGCCGCTAGGCTTGGTCGCGCGTAGGAACAGGTCGTATGAGCCTCGCCGTCTTCGAAACCATCGGTCCGCTCGAGCTCCTGATCGTGCTCGGCATCGTTCTGCTCATCTTCGGGCCGAAGCGCCTGCCCGGTCTGGGGCGCCAGCTCGGCGCGAGCATGCGGGAGTTCAAGGACTCGATCACCAGCAAGTCCGAGGCTGACGACCCCGACCCCGACGCCGACGACACCAGCCGGCAGGCGACCGCCGCGCTCGGCCGACCCGAGGAGGACCCGGCCACGAAGCCGGTCTCCGACGGGGTCGCCTCCGAGCAGCGCTAGGGCGCGCTCCCGATGGCAAGCACCCTCCGGCCGATCCGGCACGAGGATCGGTTGAGCCTGGTCGATCACCTCGACGAGCTCCGCAGGCGACTGATCGCCTGCATCGTCGTCTTTCTCATCGCGTTCGGCGTCTGCCTGTGGCAGGACAACGCGATCCTGGACATCATGAACCGGCCGCTGGACAACAGCGCGTCGCTGCTGCACAAGAACAGCGCGCCGAAGAACGACCCGCTCGAGCGGACGGCCAGGTATCAGGCGACGGTGCACAGGACGGCGCTCGCGTCGGCGAAGGCGTTCGACGCGCTCGCCGCGTCCGCGGACGGGGCCTCCGCGCGCGCCAGCTACACCGAGCTCGCGGCCGCGCAGCGTGCGATCGCGAAATCGGTGCCGCCCGAGACCAAGCGACGGCCGGTGACCCTGGGCGTGAGCGAGCCATTCACCGCCACCATCCGCATCGTCGCCTACGCCGCGCTGCTGATCTCGCTGCCGTTCCTGCTCTTCCAGGCGTACGCGTTCGTGCTGCCCGCGTTCTCGAGCCGGGAGCGGCAGGTCGCGCTGCCGCTGATGATGATGGTGCCGTTCCTGTTCATCGCAGGCGTCGTGTTCGGCTACTTCATGGTGCTGCCGAACGCGATCGCGTTCCTGCAGAACTTCAACGCCGACAACTACGACATCCTCATCCAGGCCAACCAGTTCTACAAGTTCTCGGTCACGGTCCTGATCGCGATGGGGATCGCCTTCCAGGTGCCGGTCGGCATCCTCGCCATCACGCGCGTGGGGATCGTCTCGACGGCGCAGCTGCGCCACTCCCGGCGCTACGCGTTCCTGGTCTGCGCGATCGCGGCGATGCTGCTCCCGGGCCAGGATCCGGTGACGATGCTCTCGCTCCTCGCCCCGCTCTACCTCCTCTTCGAGGGCTCTATCCTGTTGGCTGCGGTGCTCGATCGGCGCGCTCGGCGCAGGGAACCCGACGAGCCTGAACCCGCCGACCTCGACTCCTGACCGACCATGCTCTTCGACCTCAGAGGCTCCGGTAGACGCCGGACCGTCAAGATCGTCTACATCGCGCTCGCCTTCCTGATGGGCGGCGGCCTGGTGCTGTTCGGCATCGGCGGCGGCGGCGGCATCTCCGGCGGCCTGGTCGACGCGATCACTGGCACCACCGGAGGCGGCGACACCAGCGCACAGCGCTTCACCAAGCAGGAGAAGGCGGCGCTCGTGAAGACGCAGGCCAACCCGCGGGACGCGGCCGCCTGGGCCGCGCTCGCCCGCGCGCGCTTCCAGCTCGCGGGCTCCGGCGCGAACTTCGACGCCGAGAAGTCGACGTTCACCAAGAAGGGCATCGCGCAGCTCAACAGCGCGGGCGACGCGTGGGAGCGCTATCTCGCCCTCAACCCCAAGAAGCCCGACGACCGCGTGGCGAGCCTGATGGTTCAGGCCTTCGGAGCGCTGAACCAGCCCGACAAGGCGGCGGAGGCCCAGGAGGTCATCACCGACGCCCGGCCCACGGCTGCGACCTTCACCCAGCTCGCGATCTTCGCCTACCAGGCAGGCCAGACCCGCAAGGGCGACCTCGCCAAGAACAAGGCGCTCGAGCTCACCGACCCGGATATGCGCGAGGCCCTCAAGGGTCAGCTCGAGTCGGCCAAGCAGTCGGCGCAGGGCGCGGCAGCCCAGCCCAGCGCGACCCCCTAGCTTCGTTCTACACTTGCGCCAGCGCCCTTGTAGCTCAACTGGCAGAGCAGCGGACTCTTAATCCGAAGGTTCCAGGTTCGATTCCTGGCGGGGGCATCGGGACCACACGTCCCTGAAGCGACGGAACACGGCCGGATCGTTGAGTGCGTCCGACGTGTCCGCGACCTGATCGATCCCCCCGATCGGCGGCAACGCGCGGAGCTCCGGATCCGCCACCGACGCCAGGCAGGGGTCGGCGAAGCGGTAGGCGATCAGCACGCGCGCCGGGCGGTCGTGGAACTGGCGCAGCCCCGGGTCCACCGGGTCGATGAGGCCGAGGGCGTTGAAGCGGCGTGCGACGGCCTCGTACGCCCGCCCCAGCGCCGCCTCGCGGGTCTCGAGGTCCGGAGCGTGGACCGCGTCCGTCAGGAAGCGGTCGAGACCGTCGGGGTGGTCAAGCCGGGCAAACGCGGTCCCGAGCCACTTGGAGTACGGCGCGTAGCGGCGGGCGATCAGCAGAGCCAGACGCATGACGTCGCGCGCGAGGCGGGCGGCGAGCACGCTCGAGCCCAGCTCGTCGCCGACCTCTGCTGCCCGCTGGACGAAGGGTTCCTCCTGGGCGAGCCGGCGCCACTGGCAGCCCAGCAGCCAGCGCCACACCGCGTCCGGGTACCAGGCGAGATCCTCCCGCACGCGCGCGAGCTCCGCGGTGTCGTCGCGGAAGACCGCGCCGCCGGAGACGCCGAGGAGGAGTTGCTGCGGCGTCACGAGCCAGTCGGCGGCCGCGAGCGGCCGGGTGGCGTCCACGCCGAGCAGCGCGACCAGCCACTCGGGGAGCGTCGTCACGGTCACGTGGTGCTGGACGGGGACCGGGCCCCAGCCGTAGCGCACCGGCCAGTCGCGGAACGTGTCGGGCAGGCCCACGTCGACCGCGCGCGCGACCGCCTCCACGTCCGCCGCGGCCACGAACACCTGCACCCGCGGGCCCCAGCCGTGGTCGGTCGAGCGCGCGGTGTCGAAGCCGAGGACGTCCGATCCGGTCCCGATCAGCGCCGCGGAGTGCGGCACGTCGCCGATCAGCGGGCCGACCGCGTCGCGGTAGAAGCTGCCCGCCAGTTCGAGCCCGGGGATGAACGCAGGACCGCGGTTCACGTGAGCTCGCTCAGGCGCCGCCGCTGCGTGCCGTCGGGCTCGAAGTTGTCGTCCGCGAGCCAGGTCGCGTAGGCGGCCCGCACCGCCGGCCACTCCTCGTCGAGGATCGAGAACCACGCGGTGTCGCGGTTGCGGCCCTTGAAGACCTGGTGGTTGAAGAACACGCCCTCGAAGCGGAACCCGAGGCGCAGCGCGGCCCGGCGCGAGGCCTCGTTGGCGGCGTTGCACTTCCACTCCAGGCGGCGGTAGCCGAGGTCGTCCATCGCGTAGCGCATCAGCAGCACCAGCGCCTCGGTCGCGGCCGGGGTGCGCTGCAGGCCGGGCGAGAGCCAGATGTGGCCGATCTCGATCGTGCCGTGGGCGGGCACGATCGACATCAGGGTCGCGACGCCGACCGCGCGGTCCTCGCCGTCCACGACCGCGAAGAAGAGCGGATCCGCGCTCGCCGCCTGGACCTCCAGCCACCCGCGGTGCTCGCTCTCGGAGCCGAACGGGCCGTAGGGCAGGTACGCCCAGCTCTGCTCGGCGGCGGCGCTCCCGACGTGCCCGAGGCGGAACAGGTCGGGGCCGTGGCGCGCCGGGTCGAGCGGCTCCACGCGCACGCGCGCGCCCGCCAGCGAGATCCGCTCCGGCCGCGGGCGCGGCAGGGCGACGTCGACCGCTCGCATCGACGGCGCCCGGTCGCGTGTGACGTGCTCGTCACTCATGAGCGCCAGTGTGCCCGACGCTGCTTTCATGGGGGCGGTGACCGAACGCACCACCCTGCCCGACGCGGGCTCCTCTGACCTCCGCGCGGCAGCCGATGCGCTGCGCACGCGGCTTCCCGAGCCGCTGAGCGCGCTCGCCGACATCGCCTACAACTACCGCTGGTCGTGGACGCCGGGCGGCCCCGAGCTGTTCGCGGAGATCGATCCGGAGCGCTGGGAGCTGACGCTCGGCAACCCGGTCCGGCAGCTGCAGGAGGCACATCCTGGCCGCCTCCAGGACCTCTCGACCGACGAGCGCTTCCTCGAGCGCGTCGACACCCTCGAGCGCGCGGTCCAGACCGAGGGCGCGCCGCCGGTCTCGCCCCCCGGCGTCACGCCGCAGAACCCGGTCGCGTTCTTCTGCGCCGAGTACGCGATCCACGGCTCGCTGCCCGTGTACTCGGGCGGCCTCGGCGTGCTGGCCGGCGACATCCTCAAGGAGTCCTCCGACCGCGCCGTGCCGCTGATCGCGGTCGGGCTGATGTATCGCCACGGCTACTTCCGCCAGCGCATCGACGGCTCCGGCTGGCAGCACGAGTACTGGGTCGACACCGATCCCGACCGCGTGCCCGCCGCGCTCGTCACGGACGACGGCGAGCCCATCACCGTGTCCGTGCCGTTCGTCGGGCGCGACGTCGTCGCCCAGGTCTGGCGCGTCGACGTCGGCCGCGTCCCGCTGCTGCTGCTCGACGCCGACCGGCCGGAGAACAGCGTCGCCGACCGCTGGATCACCTCGCGCCTCTACGTGGGCGACCCCGAGGTGCGGCTGTGGCAGTACACGCTGCTCGGCGTCGGCGGCGTGCGGGCGCTGAACGCGCTCGGCATCGAGCCCGGCGTCGTCCACCTGAACGAGGGCCACGCCGCGTTCGCCGGCCTCGAGCTCGCCCGCCTGACGACCGAGCAGGGCGTCTCGGGCGAGGACGCGCTGGCCGCCGCCCGCGAACGCACGGTCTTCACCACTCACACGCCGGTGCCGGCGGGCAACGACACCTACCCGGCCGCCCAGATCACGCGCGCGCTCGCGCCGCTGGTGGGCGACCTGGGGCTCGACATGGAGTCGCTCGTCCGCCGCGGCCGCACGCACCCCGACGAGGCCGCCGAGCCGTTCGGCGTGACCCAGTTCGCGCTCCGCTCCAGCCGCCGCGCCAACGGCGTCAGCGCCCGCCACGGCGAGGTCGCGCGCGAGATGTGGCACGACCTGTGGCCCGACCGCGCGATCACCGACGTCCCGATCGGCTCCGTCACCAACGGCGTCCACATCCCCACGTGGATCGGCGGCCCGATGCGCGAGCTGTTCGACCGCCACCTCGGCGCCGGCTGGATGGACCACGCCACGGACCCGGCGACCTGGGGCGGCGTCGATCGCATCCCGGGCGAGGAGCTGTGGGCCGCCCGCCGCGCTCAGCGCGGAGAGCTGATCGACCTCGTCCGCGACCGCAGCGTGACCGACCGCCTCGGCCGCGGCGACACGCTCGAGTACGTCCGCGCGGCGGCCGACACGCTCGACCCCGACGCGCTCACGCTCGGCTTCGCGCGCCGCGTCGCCACATACAAGCGTCTCGACCTGCTGCTGAGCGCGGTCGACCGCGCGATGGCGCTGCTGGCCGACGAGGACCGCCCGGTCCAGCTGCTCATCGCCGGCAAGGCGCACCCGCGCGATGACGAGGGCAAGCGGCTCGTGCAGCGCCTGTTCGGCATGAAGGAACGGCCGGAGGTCGGTCGCCGAGTCGTCTACCTCGACGACTACGACTTCCGCCTCGGGGCGGCGATGACCCGCGGCTGCGACGTCTGGATCAACGTCCCGCGCCCGCCGCTCGAGGCGAGCGGCACCAGCGGGATGAAGTCGGCGGTCAACGCCGGCCTCCAGCTCGCGGTGCTCGACGGCTGGTGGCCCGAGGCCTACGACGGCACCAACGGCTGGGCGATCAGCGGCGAGGTCGATCACGACCACGGCGCCCAGGACTGGCGCCACGCCGCGGAGCTGTACCGGCTGCTCGGCGAGGAGGTCGTCCCGACCTTCTACGACCGCGACGGCGCCGGCCTGCCGCAGCGGTGGATGCGGATGGTGCGCTCCTCGCTGCGCACGTGCGGGCCGAAGTTCGGCGCCGGCCGCATGATCGAGGACTACGCCAAGAACATCTACCCGCCGGGCTGAGCGGGTAGAGGCCGGGGATGCTCGACCGCCGCGCCCTCAAGCTCGATCGCCGCACCCAGGCCATGGGCGCGGTCGCGTTGAGCGCGGCGCTCGGCACCGCCGCGGTCGAGCTGGCACGCGTGTGGCGACGCGGCTCGGCCGAGCTGCCGACCGAGACGGAGGACGTCAACGAGCTGCTCGAGGCGGCCGGGACGGCGACGCTGGAGACGCTCGCCGTCGTCCGCGAGGGGTACAAGGCCGTTTCCGACCGCGAGAACGCCGTCTTCAACCTGCTCGCCTCGTTCACGGTCACGTTCGGCGTCACGCGCGCGACGACCGCGCTGATCCGCTCCGGGCAGGGCCATGGCGTCCTGCGGGACTTCGTGATCGCCGACAAGCGCGTCCACCACTTCGTGCCGGGCATCGTGCTCGCGCTCGCCTCGGGCGGGACCTCGATCGGGGTCCGCAGCAAGCAGCTCGACCGCTGGCTGGCGCTGCCGTTCGGCGCGGGCGCGGCGCTCGTGCTCGACGAGGCGGCGCTGCTGCTCGAGCTCGACGACGTCTACTGGACCGAGGAGGGCGTGCTCTCGCTGCAGGTCTCGTTCGGGGCGATCGGCATGCTGGCCGCGGGAGCGCTGGCAGTGCGGCTGCTGCGCCGCGGCGAGAGCTCGGTCGGCATCACGCCAGCGCCAGCACCGTGATCCCCGCCACCACGACGACCGCGCCCGCGATCCGCCGCCCGCCGGCGGGCTCGCCGAGGAAGAGCGCGGCGTACGCGGTCGCGAACACGACGCTCGTCTCCCGCAGCGCCGCCACCGGCGCCGCGGGCGCTCGCTCGAGCGCGGCCAGCACCAGCGCGTAGGCGCCGAAGATGCACAGCGCCGCGATGCCGACGCGGGGCGTGGCGGCCTCGCGGACGCCCCCGCGCAGTCGCGCCACGGCCGGCACGTAGACGAGCACGACCGGGATCAGCACGCACTCCAGGTACGGCACCGGCGCGGCGTGGTCGAGGCCGTAGGAATCGGTCAGCGTGTAGCCCGCGATGCAGGCGCCGCAGGCGAGCGCGTAACCGGTGTCGCGCGCGTTCGCATGGCCGTCGAAGCCGCGCGCGAGCAGCACGCCCGCCGCGATCACGCCGACCCCGACCGCCTGCGCGGCACTCACGTGCGTGTCGAGCGCGATCACCCCCACCAGCAGCACCAGCACCGGCGCGACCCCGCGCGACAGCGGGTACACGAGCCCGACCTCGCCGGAGCGCAGCGCCAGCGCGAGCATCGCGAAGAAGCCGATCTCGAACACCGCCGAGAGCGCGATGTACGGCACTGCGGCGGCCTCCACGTCCCAGCTCAAAGCGGCGAACGGGGCGAAGACGACCACCGCGATCGCGAGCGCCGCGGCGGTGGCCGCATCCGTGTCCGGCGCGCGGGCGAGCAGCAGTGTCCACGCCGCGTGCATGACCGCGGCGCCCAGCGCGAAGAGGACTGCGGCCGTGCTCAGGGAGCCAGCGCGGCCAGGGCGGGCTCGAGGCCGTCGTAGACCGGCATCAGCTCATGGGCGCCCGCGAGCGCGAACATGCGGGCGACTGCGCTCTCCTCCAGCACGGCCACGGCCATCCGCCCGCCGCCCGCGACCATCTCGCGACGGCAGCCGACCAGCGCGCGCAGGCCCGTCGAGTCACAGAATTCGGCGGCCGTGAGGTCGACCACCAGTCGCCGCGCGCCGGCCCGGCGTGCCGCGTCGATGCGGAAGGCCAGCTTCGGCGCGGTGGCGAGGTCGAGCTCGCCGAGCATCGCCACGACGTGGACGCCGCCGGCGTCGTGCTCGCGGATCTCGAACGGGTGGCTGGCTGGGGTCGCGGTCATGAGGTTCGGTAGCCTCGCACCAAATGGCACTTGCGTCCATCGACGGCCAGGTCGGACCCGTGGCCGAAGCCCGCATCTCTATCACCGACGAGGGCCTGCTGCGCGGCGACGGCGCGTTCGAGGTCATGCGCCTCTACGGCGGCCGGGCCTTCGCGCTGCAGGACCACTTCGACCGCCTGCGCCAGTCGTGCGAGGGGCTGCGGCTCGAGGCCGACTACGACGCGCTCGCAACCGAGCTTGCGGCCCTGCTCGACGCCGCCGGCCCGGTCGACGGCCTCCTGCGCATCGTCCTCACCCGCGGCGGGCGGCGGATCCAGATCGTCGAGCCGCTCCCGCAGCGCCCGCCGGTGTCGCGCGTGGCCACGGTGCAGTTCGCTCCCGGGCGGATCCTGGACGGGCTCAAGACGCTCTCCTACGCCGGCAACATGCTCGCCGGGCGGCTCGCCAAGGAGCGCGGCTACGACGAGGCGCTGCTGGTGACGCCCCACGGCCGCGTGCTGGAGGGCCCGACGTGGTCGTTCTTCTGGGTCGAGGGCGGCCAGCTCTTCACGCCGCCGCTGGAGGACCGCATCCTCGCCTCGATCACCCGTACGCGGCTGCTGGAGGAGTGCGAGGTCGCGCAGTGCTCCTGCACGCTCGACGACCTGCGCGCCGCTGAGGAGGCCTTCATCGCCTCGACCGTCCGCGAGGTCATGCCCATCGCGGTGATCGACGACATCGAGCTCCCGGCCGCGCCGGGCCCGGTGACACAGGACGCTCATGCGCGCTTCCAGGCGCGTGTGGAGCGCGAGCTGGCAGCTGCGCCGGCCTAACGCTTGACCCCCGCTAGGCAGCAAGCTGCCTGGCTTGGCGCCTAGCGGTCGCGGGGGCCGTCGGCTCCCGTGTGCCAGCTGACCCACCACAGGACGTGGTCGGTGGCGCCGATGACGCCTTGTACGGTTCCGCGAATGCCGGTCAGGAGCGACACCATGTCAGTTACACCTTTATCCCCGAGAACGTGCGGGTTCTAACCGTCGTCGGGAACCGGCCGCAGTTCATCAAGGCGGCGGCGGTGTCCCACCGGCTGCGCGAGGAGGCGGAGGAGGTGCTGGTCCACACCGGCCAGCACTACGACGAGGAGCTCTCGCAGATCTTCTTCAGCGAGCTCGGCCTGCCGCGGCCCGAGCACCACCTGGAGCTCGGCGGCGGCTCCAACACGGCGCAGACCGCGCGCATGCTCGAGGCGCTCGAGGGCCTGCTGGCGAGCGAGCGACCCGACGTGGTGCTCGTCTACGGCGACACGAACTCGACGCTCGCGGGCGCGCTGGCCGCCGCCCAGGCCCAGATCCCGGTCGCACACGTCGAGGCCGGCATGCGCTCGTTCGACCGCACGATGCCGGAGGAGCTCAACCGCGTGCTGACCGACCACGCGTCGTCGCTGCTGCTGTGCTCGTCCGAGGCGGCGGCGCTGAACCTGCGCGCGGAGCGGGTGGTCGGGCGGATCGAGGTGGTCGGCGACGTGATGGTCGACATCGCGCTGCTGCTCGGGCCGAGCGCCGCCGACCGCACCGAGATCCTCGAGACGTATGGCGTGACCGCGGGCGAGTTCGTGCTCGTGACCGCCCACCGGGCCGGCAACGTCGACGACCCCGCGCGGCTGGAGCGCCTGGTGGAGCTGATCGAGGGCCTTCCGCTGCCGGTCGTCTTCCCGGTGCACCCGAGGACGCGTGCGCGGCTGGAGGCCGCCGGCCTGCTCGACCGGCTGCCGCTCAGCCCGCCGCTGGGCTACCTCGAGTTCACCGCGCTCTTGCAGCACGCCCGCGCGGTGCTGACCGACTCGGGCGGTGTCCAGAAGGAGGCCTACCTGGCCGCGACGCCGTGTATCACGCTCCGCTCCACCACCGAGTGGACGGAGACGATCGAGGCGGGCTGGAATGTGCTGGTCGACCTCGACGCCGCCGCCGCGCTGGCAGCCCTGGAGCGTGAACCGCCGGCCGAGCGGCCGCCGCTCTACGGCGACGGCCGGGCGGGCGAACGCGTCGTGGCCGCGCTTAGGATGGAGGGGTGACGATTCGACTGGGCGTCGCGGGCCTCGGCTACTGGGGCCCGAACCTGGCGCGCAACTTCGCTGCCCTCCCGGGCTGCGAGCTGACCTGGTGCTGCGACGCCTCCGAGGCGGCGCGCGAGCGCTATGCGCGCACGTTCCCGAGCGCGCGCTTCACCGGCGAGCTCGAGGACCTGCTGGCCGACGAGGAGCTCGACGCCGTCGTCCTCGCCACCCCGGTCCCCAGCCACGCCGCGCTCGCGGAGCGCGTGCTCCGCGCCGGCAAGCACTGCTTCGTCGAGAAGCCGCTGGCGCAGTCGGTCGCCGACGCCGAGCGGGCGGTCGCGGCGGCGGAGGAGAGCGGGCGGACGCTGATGGTCGGCCACCTGCTCGAGTACCACCCGGGTGTCGCGAAGCTGAAGGAGATCGCCGACTCCGGCGAGCTCGGCGACATCCACTACATCTACTCCAACCGGCTCAACCTCGGGAAGCTGCGGGCGGACGAGAACGCGCTGTGGTCGCTCGGCGCCCACGACGTCTCGGTCGTCCTCCACCTCGCCGACGAGGAGCCCTACGAGCTCGACGCGCGCGGGGAGTCCTACACGCAGCCGGGGATCGAGGATGTTGTGTTCGGCTACCTGCGCTTCCCCTCCGGCCGCGCCGCGCACCTCCACCTGTCCTGGCTCGACCCGCACAAGGAGCGGCGCTTCACGGTCGTCGGCTCGAAGCGGATGGCGACCTTCGACGACATGGACATCGAGCGCAAGGTGACCATCTACGACAAGGGCTTCGACGAGGACACCGGCTCCTACGGCGAGTACATCACGCGGTCGGGAGACATCTGGAGCCCGCAGATCCCGAACCGCGAGCCGCTGCGAATCGAGTGCGAGCACTTCGTCGAGTGCATCCGCGAAGGCCGCCGGCCGCTCTCCGACGGCGCCAGCGGCCTGCGCGTCGTCCGGGTGCTCGAAGGGCTGCAGGGGCGGCTGGACGCGACCAGAAGGGAGCAGAGTGCAGCCATCTGACCGGGCGCCCGGGCTGATCCTCGGCGAGGGCGTGGAGCTGCCCGACGACGTCCAGCTCGGCGCGTACGTCGTGATCCATCCCGGCACGCAGGTCGGCGCCGGCTGCGTGATCCAGGACCGCGTGGTGCTCGGCAAGCCGCCGAAGCTCGCCGCCCACTCCAGCGCGCCGCGCGCCGCGCCGCTGCCGCTGGTGCTCTCCCCCGGCGCGGTCGTGTGCGCGGGGGCGATCGTGTTTGCGGGCGCGTCGCTCGGCGAGGGCGCGATCGTCGGCGACCAGGCGTTCGTGCGCGAGCGCGCCGTGGTCGGGGCCAAGAGCGTGGTCGGGCGCGGGTCGGCGATCGACAACGACGTGACGATCGGCGCGCGGGTGCGGATCCAGACCGACGTCTACATCACGGCCGGCACCGTCATCGAGGACGACGTCTTCGTCGGCCCGGGCGTGACGACCACCAACGACTCGACGATGGCCCGCCACCCGCCGGACTCGCCGATGGAGGGCGCGCTGCTGCGGCGCGCCTGCCGCGTCGGCGGCGGCGTCGTGCTCTGCCCGGGGGTCGAGATCGGCGAGGAGGCGTTCATCGCCGCCGGCGCGGTCGTGGCGCGCGACATCCCGCCGCGCGGCGTCGCGATGGGCGTGCCGGCGCGCGTCGTGCGCGAGGTGCCGGACGAGGACCTGCTCGAGCGCTGGCGTTAGGGTCCGCGGATGAGCGAGCGACCTGGCGACTCCGGCGGCCTGACCTCCGGCGATCCCCTCGGCGGCAGCACGACCGATGCGCCGCCGCACGAGTCCGGCCTGCCCGGCTACACGTCTCCCCCACCGCCCGGCGCGGGCGGGCCGGTGGCACCGGCCGTCGGGCACCAGCCGACGACCTTCGGCGGCCAGTTCGTGCTGGCGGGCTGGTGGTCGCGCGCCGGCGCGTACCTGATCGACGGGCTGATCGTCGCCGCCGGCGCGTTGATCCTGTTTCTGCCGCTCGTCGCCGCCGGCCTCACGGTCGACACCGACGCCGGCTGGGCCGCGCTGATCGCGGCCGGGATCGTGTGGGTCCTCTGCCTCGCGGTCGCCGCATTCCTCTACGCCCCGATCATGATGGCCCGCACCAACGGCAAGACGCTCGGGCGGATGGCCACCAACATCCGCGTCGTGCGGGCGTCGGGCGAGCCGATCACGTTCGGCTTCGCGGTGCTGCGGGAGGTCGTGGTGAGGTGGTTCTTCTTCGGGATCGCGAGCGCGCTCACCGGCGGGATCGCGCAGCTGCTCGACGTCCTGTGGCCGCTGTGGGACGAGCAGAACCGCTGCCTCCACGACTTCGTCGTGAACACGCGGGTGGTGAAGGACTAACCCGGTACCGCGACGCTGCGGCCCGCGGCGGTGGCGCGGCCGGCCTCGGTCCAGATGACCTGCTCGCGGCCGGGGCCGACCCCGACGAGCGCGATCGGGACGCCGATGAAGTCGGCGAGGAAGGCGAGGTAGTCGCGCGCGGCCTGCGGGAGGTCGGCCTCCTCGCGCGCCTCGGAGATGTCCTCGTCCCAGCCCGGCAGCTCCTCGTACTCGCCCGTCGCCTGGTGCAGCACGGTCTGGTGGTACGGGTAGTTGACGAAGCGCGCCTCCTCGGCGCCGCGGTAGGCGGTGCACACGCGCAGGGAGCCGAGGCCGGTGAGCACGTCGAGCTTGGTGATCGCGAGCGCCGTCATGGTGTTGAGGCGCGCGGCGTAGCGGAGGGCGACGAGGTCGATCCAGCCGACGCGGCGGGCGCGGCCGGTGGTGGTGCCGTACTCGCCCCCGGCCTCGCGGAGCGTGTCGCCGAGCTCACCATCGAGCTCGGTCGGGAACGGCCCGGCGCCGACGCGGGTGGCGTACGCCTTGGTGATGCCCCAGATCTCGTCGATGTCCTTCGGGCCGGCGCCGGTGCCCGTGGAGGCGCTGCCGGCGACCGGGTTGGAGGAGGTGACGAACGGATAGGTGCCGTGGTCGATGTCGAGCATCGTGGCCTGGGCGCCCTCGAAGAGGACGTCGCCGCCGCCGTCCAGCACGTCCCACGTGAGGCGCGCGGTGTCGGTGATGTACTGCTCGATCCGGTGGCCGTAGGTGAGGTAGGCGTCGGTCATCGACTGCAGGTCGAGCTCGGGCGCCTTGGCGTAGGGGCGGAGCGACTGGCGCTTCGGCTCCATGGCGAGCAGGATCTTCTTCTTGAGGATCTTCTCGTCGAGGAGGTCCTGGACGCGGATGCCGAGTCGGGCCGCCTTGTCGGCGTAGCAGGGGCCGATGCCGCGGCGGGTGGTGCCGATCTGGAGCTTGCCGAGCCGCGCCTCGCCCGCCGAGTCGAGCATCAGGTGGTAGGGCATGATCAGGTGCGCGTTGGCGCTGATGCGCAGGCCGGAGACGTCGATCCCGCGGCCACGCAGGTTCTCCAGCTCGCCGGTGAGGACCTTCGGGTCGATCACCACGCCGTTGCCGATCGCGCACAGCTTGCCGGGGTAGAGGATCCCGGACGGGATCAGGTGGAAGGCCCACTTCTCGCCGTTGCGAACGATCGTGTGGCCGGCGTTGTTGCCGCCCTGGAAGCGGATCACGAGGTCCGCTTGCTCGGCGAGCAGGTCGATGACCTTGCCCTTGCCTTCGTCGCCCCATTGGGCGCCCACGATCACGGTGCCGGCCATGCCGTGAGTGAAGTCTAGGAGGCGAGGCGGCGCGCGCGGGGCTCGCCGTAGGGGACGGGTGTGTCGGACGCGAACGGGTCGGGCATCGAGACGCGCTGGTCGGTGCCCTTGAGCAGCAGCGGATCGCCGCACATCTCGATGATCCGCGAGACCGTGCGCTCGCCGATCTGCACCTGCAGCTCGGGCGGGGTGAGGTTCGTCGTGAGCACCACCGCGCGGTCGTCCTCGTAGCGCGTGTTGACGATCGTGTAGAGCTGCTCGAGCACCCACGGCGAGCTCTGCTCCGCGCCGACGTCGTCGATGTGGAGCAGCTCGACGGCGGCGAGGCGCTCCAGCAGCGTGGAGAGGCTGGCCTCCGAGTCGTCGTCGAACGTCTCGCGCAGGAGCCCGAGGAGGCGCGGCAGCGAGTAGATCGCGACCGAGTGCCCGAGCTTCAGCGCCTCGGCCGAGATCAGCATCGCGAGCGTGGTCTTCCCCGTCCCGATGTCGCCCTCGAACCAGATGCCCTTGCCGTCTCTGAGGTTGCCCTCGAGCCCGTCGACGTACTTGCGGACCTCGCGCACGACGGTCGGCTCGATCAGCGTGACCGGCGCGCGGTCGAAGCTGACGCCCTGGTAGCGGCGCGGGATCACGCCGGCGAGCTTGCGCGCCTTGCGGCGGGCGAGCCGGCGGGGGCGGCAGCTGCAGTCGCGCGCCTTCCGCGTGTCTTCGTCGTAGAGGAAGCCGGAGCCGTCGCAGCGGCCGTCGGGGCACGGGGCCACTAGTAGTGCTCCTCGCCGACGTAGGACATGAAGCGCGGGTACTCGGCCTGGAATGTCAGCTTGATCGTCCCGAGGCCGCCGTTGCGGTGCTTGGCGATGTGGACCTCGGCCATCCCCTCGTCCTCCGAGTCCTCGTCGTAGTACTCGTCGCGGTAGATGAACATCACGAGGTCGGCGTCCTGCTCGATCGCGCCGGACTCGCGGAGGTCGGACAGCATCGGGCGCTTGTCGGCGCGCTGCTCGACGCCTCGGTTGAGCTGGGAGAGCGCGATCACCGGCACCTCGAGCTCGCGCGCCAGTGTCTTCAGCCCACGCGAGATCTGCCCGACCTGCTCGGCGCGGTTGTCGGTCTGCCCGCTGGCGCGCATGAGCTGGAGGTAGTCGATCAGGACCAGCCCGAGGCCGTCGGCCTGCTGCTGCGCGAGCCGGCGCGTCTTCGCGCGCACGTCGAGCACCGAGAGGTCGGAGGAGTCGTCGACGAACAGCGACGACTCGGCGAGCCGATTGGAGGCCGCGAGGATCTTCGCCCACCGAGTCTGCGGCACCTTGCCCTTGCGCAGGTCGTCGCCCTTGATCGACGCCTGGCTGGCGATGAAGCGCTGGGCGAGCTCCCCCTCGGACATCTCGAGGCTGAACAGCGCGACCGCCTGCTTGGTGGTCAGCGCCGCGTGCTCGGCGAAGTTGGCCATCAGGGCGCTGTTGTGGACGACGATGTCGTCCGCCACGAAGTTGTGCTCCCCCGGGACCGTGAGGTCGTAGGTCTCCTGCTCGCCGAGGCACTCGATCGAGGCGACCTCGTCCCACCACAGGTCGCTCGCGGCAAGGCCGCTGAGCTCGCTGCTGTCCGTGGCGGCCGCGAGCGTGGCCAGTTGTGCCCGCGAAAGGCCACGGGTCCCCACGTGCCCGTTGTGGTTGCGCGGGCGCCCTGCGGCCGCGCTGACCTCGGCCCATGAGCGCTCGCCCTTGGCCGAGCGGACGCGCTCCCACACCGCGGTCGGGAGGGTGTCGAAGTTGGTGTTGGCGGCGCGCCCGGCGCCGTGGGCGAGGACGCGCTCGAGCCCCTGGGTCTTGCCGACGATCGCCACGCGGCGGGCGAACTCCTCGAGGCCGCTGCGATCGGTGATGCGAACTTCGCGCGCGACGGTGGAGGTGCCGGCATAGACGGCGCGCTTGAGCGGCCGGATGGCCGCGACCACGCCGAGCCGAAGCAGCAGGTGCTGGACGTCGTGGGCCAGGCGCTCGGAGATCGTCGTGTAGCCGATCTGCGAGTAGCGCTCGCCGCAGTAGACATGCCCGTCGCAGGCGTAGAGGACCGACAGGAAGCGCGCGATCTGCTCGTCCCCGAGGCCGAAGATCGCGTCGGGGACGAACTTCGTGCCCGAGCGCGAGCCCCAGAGGCCGTGGCGCTTCAGCAGCGCGGTGAGCGGGTTGGGCGGGCCGCCGCGGCCGGCGCTGATCGTCATCGTCCCGTGGCCGCAGTCGTGGAGGTGCAGCCCGAGCTCGGCGGCGGCCTGCTCGACGACCGGAAGGATCGCCGAGTCGGGGGCGGAGCAGAAGCGGGGAGTGCGCTCGGTCATGTTGCCGTCGGCGACCAGGGCGGCGAGCAGCACGACCTCGTGGTCGGGCATCGACTCGCTCGCGATTGGCCGAGGGAGCTGCCGCGGTACGGCGATCCGGACGCCGGCCTCTAGCTCGCCCAGCTTGCGCCAACCCTCGAGCGTGAGGAGGGGATGGTTGGCGGTGGCATCGACGCGCCGGCCCAGGCGCGTGCGGAGCCGATACACGCGCTGCACGCCGCTGCGCAGCCCCGCGCTGACCGGCGCGACGCGGAGCTTCAGGTCAGGCCCGACGGCGGCGACCTCCACCGACTCGCCCCGCTCGGCGGCCGCGACGATCTCGTCGATGCGGCGGCGCGCGCCCGTCGCCGGGTCGTACACGAGCGCGGAGCCGGCCAGGCACTTGCCCATGCCGGGGCGTGCGGCGAGGATGATCAGGTTGCCGGGCTGGAAGCCGCCGGTGATGCGGTCGAGGTCCTCGAAGCCGGACGGCGTGCCGGTGATCGAGGTGCCGTGGGCGGAGAGCTGCTCGAGCTTGTCCAGCTCCGCGGAGAGCAGGTCGTGGATCGCGCGGAAGTCCTTGCGGCGGTCGTCGTGGGCGACCTCGAGGATCGAGCGCTCGGCGAGGTCGACGAGCTCGCGCGGCGGCGCCTCGTGGGAGTGCACGCGCGCCTGGATCTCGTAGGAGGCGCGCAGGAGGCGGCGGAGCATCGCGTTCTCGCGGACGATGCGCGCGTACTGACGGACGTTGCCGACGGCGGGGACCGAGCCGGCCAGCAGGTCGACCGCGGCGCGGCCGCCGACGTTCTCGAGCAGGCCGGCCTGCTTGAGGTGCTCGACGAGCGTGAGCGCGTCGACCGGCTCGCCGACCGTGTGCAGGTCGAGCATCGCCTGGAAGATCAGCCCGTGCGCCTCGCGGTAGAAGTCCTCCGGCTGGAGGCGCTCGTCGATGATCAGCGCGGGCAGCGCCGTGTCCGACAGCAGGACCGCGCCGAGGACCGACTGCTCCGCCTCGAGGTTTTGCGGCGGCGCTGTTGCCGAGTCGCCGTTGCGCTGGTCTGCGATCGCCATGGGGCGGACCACTCTAGGAAGCGAAGCGGCGCCCACAGGGGCGCCGCGACGAAACTCCTGGGTCTTTCCGCAGAGTTGTTACTTCTCTTCGACGACCATCGTCTTGATGGTCGCGGTGACGTCGTCGGCGACCTCGACGACGACCATGCGCGTGCCGACCGTGCGGATCGGCTCGTCGAGGTGGACCTTGCGGCGATCGATCTTGATGCCGCGGGCTTCCTTGATGGCGTCGACGATGTCCTGCGACGTCACGGAGCCGAACAGGCGGCCGTCGTCGCCGGCCTGGTGCGTGATCGTGAGCACCGTCTTGTTGAGGAGCTCGGCGTTGTCGCGCGCGGCCGTGGTCGCCTGCTCGAGGGCGCGCGAGGCGGCCTCCTGGCGGCGCTCCGCGGCGGCGATCGAGCCCTTGGTGGCGGGCTCGGCCAGCTTGCGCGGGATCAGGTAGTTGCGCAGGTAGCCCTTGGAGACGTCGACGACCGTGCCGCGCTCGCCCAGCGTCTCGTGGTCCTGGAGCAGGATCGCGGTCGGCATGACGGGCTAGCGGTCTCTGTCGCGGTCGCGATCGTCGCGCTGCGGCCGGCCGCGCTCGTCGCGGTTCTCGCGCGTGTCGCCGACGTACGGGAGCAGCGCGATCTCGCGCGCCCGCTTGACGGCGGTCGCGATCTGGTTCTGGTGCCGGCGGCAGGCGCCGGTGATACGACGCGAGCGGATCTTGCCCCGGTCGCTGATGAACTTGCGAAGGGTCGGGATGTCCTTGTAATCGACGTGGTCGATCTTGTCCTTGCAGTACTGGCAGGACTTGCGGCGGCCGGAGCCGGGCCCACCCTTCTTGTCACGCCGGCGCGTCGGCCGGCTGCGCTGCTTTGCCACTTGCGAAGACCTTTCGTGTGCTGCGTGTCCACGAGGCGCCGCGGGGGCGCACGAATCCGCGCGCGCTGGGGGGCGCGGGCGGTCCATTGTGGCAGACGCGCGCGGACGCGCCCCGGCGGGAGTGCGCGGGGACCGTCCTCGGCAAAGAAAAACGGCCCCGGAGCGGTGCTCCGGGGCCGGATCTCTGAAGGGTGTGACGGTTGCGGCCTAGAACGGGATGTCGTCGTCCGCGGGGGCGTTGCCGCCGCCCGCGGGTGCGCCCGCCGGCTGGAAGTCGCGGTTGTCGACCGGGACGTCCGACTGCGGGGTGAAGCCGCCGCCGCCGTTGGGGGCCTCGTCGCGCCCGCCCAGGAACTGGACGGAGTCGGCGATGATCTCGACGCTCTGGCGCTTCTGGCCGTCCTGCGCCTGCCACTCGCGCCACTCGAGGCGGCCGTTGAGCGCGACCGGGCGGCCCTTGGACAGGAAGCGCGCGCAGTTCTCGCCCTGGGCGCCCCAGACGGTCACATCGAAGTAGTTCGCCTTGTCCTCCCACTCGCCGGACTGGCCCTTGCGGCGCGTGTTGGACGCGATCCGCAGCGAGCAGACCGACATCCCGCTCGGCAGTGAGCGGAGCTCAGGATCGCGCGTGAGGTTCCCGGTGAGGACGACGACGTTGATGTTCGTGGCGGCCACGGTGTGGCTCCTTTCGATGCTTCTCTCGACTCTCGGGCGCCGAGTCTAGATCGGGGATCGGCGCGATCGGCGATGGCGCCGCTACTTGCGGCGAAATCGTTGCGAAGGCGTTGCGAAGAAGGCTTATGCCTCGTCGGGCTCGCCCGCGGGCGCCGCGACTGCGGCAGCGGGGGAACCGAGATCCGGCGGCGGGGGCGTGCCCGCGCGGAGCTTGATGATCCGGAAGCGCAGGACGCCGTCCGTGATCTTCAGGGTGTGGCCGAGCTGCTCGAGCAGCGCGTTGTCCCCGTGGAACTGGAACAGGTGGTAGTCCGCGTCGGGGCGCTTCTGCACCTCGTAGACCGTCGGGCGGACGCCCCAGTCGTGCCGGCCGACAACCTCGCCGCCCTTCTCGATGGCGGCTTGAACGTTGTCGAGCAGCTGCGAACGGCGCTCGTCATCCACCTGCGTGTCGAGCAGGAGGATCAGGTCGTAAAGGGGCGGCTCTTGGGCCATGCGGCGCTAGAGGCTAGCAACGCGGGGGCGAGCGGCCGTCACGCGCCGCCTACCGCGGGGGATGCGAGTGCGCTGGGGCAACGTGGGGCGGGCCGCGGCGGTGCTGGCGCTCGTGGGTGTGGCGGTGGTGTGGCCGCAGCTGGAGGGCGGGGTTCCGCGGGTCCCGAGCGATGCCGCCCGGCCGCTCGGGGTGCCGGCGGCCGAGGCGCCGCCGGCGAGCGCGGCTCCGGTGAGGAAGAGGTCGGGTGCGGGGCGGCGGGCTCGGGTGAGGAAGGCGCGGGAGCGGGCGGTGCGGAGGAAGCGGCCGAGACCGGCTCGGGTCAAGGAGCGGGCTGGGCGGAGGAGGCGTCGAAGGGTGCGGTCGGCTCCGCCCGTGCCCTCTCCTGCGCCCGCGGCGGTGCCGCAGGCGTCACCGCCTCCTCATCCGCCGCCGGCGACGCCCCGGTTCCACCCCGACCCGGCCACGACCGAGTTCAGCTTCGAGCGCTAAGAGCCGGTGGGCGCCATGCCGCGCGCCTTCTTGCGGATGTCCGAGACCTGCTCGTCGATCCAGTCGCCCGGATCGCGGGAGGTGACGATCTCCTTCAACCCGTTCGCGCGCCGCTCGCGCTCCTCCGCGGACATCGTCAGGGCGGTGTAGATCGCGTCCGCCAGCTCCTGCACGTCGAACGGGTTCACCGAGATCGAGTACTCGCCCAGCTCCTCGTGCGCCCCCGTGTTCTCGCCCAGGATCGAGACGCCGTTGCGCTCGTTGACGAGCGGACCCTCCTTGGCCACGAGGTTCATGCCGTCGAACATCGCGTTGACCATCATCACGTCGTAGTGCTTGTAGGAGGCCATCGCCTCCTCGAGGTCGTCCCGCAATTTCAAATCGATCGGCATCCAGTCCGGCGTCCCGTGCCGGTGGTTGACGACCGCGACCAGCGCCTCGATCCGCTCCAGGTACTCGGCGTACTCCGGCACGTCCGTCCGCGACGGCATCAGCTGCGCCGTGAACGTGATGCGCTCGGAGAACTCCGGGTGCTGCTCGAGGAAGATGTCGAACCCGGTGAACCCGCGCAGGACGTTCTTCGACAGGTCGGCCCGGTCGACCCGCAGGATCGAGAACTCCCGCCGCCGCGCGAGCAGCTTGTCCTCGAGCTCCGTCACGCGGTCGCGCGCGGCCACCGAGCGCGTCGCGTCGTAGTCGATCGGCAGCGGGTACGCGCGCACCCACACCTCGCGGTCACCGCACTTCACGACGCCCTGCTCCATGTCGACCTCGAGGTCCATCAGGTCGCGGCAGCACTGCAGGAAGTTGCGCCGGTAGGACCGCGTGTGGAAGCCGACGATGTCGTTGGCCAGCAGCCCGAGGTAGATCTGGTCGCGGATGTCCTTCGGGAGGACCCGCCACGCGTCCGGCTGCGTCCACGGGATGTGGATGAAGTGGTGCAGGAAGACGTCCGGCCGCTGCTCGCGGATCATCCCCGGGAGCGTGTAGAAGTGGTAGTCGTGGACCATGACGACGGGCTCCTCGTCGTCCTCGATCTCCTGCAGCACGGCCCGCGCCAGGTCCTCGTTGACGACGTTGTAGCCGTGCTCGAAGGCCTCGACCTCCTCGCGCCGGATATCTGGCGCGTTGCTCTGGTCCCACAGGTAGTGCTGGATGAACCAGAGCATCGGGTTCGCGATGACGTTGTAGAAGCCGTCGTACGCCGCGGGATCGGACTCGACGAAGCGCACGTGGAACTCGCCGCCGTGCGGCGCGGAGATCGGGAACGCCTCGTCGCCGTGCTCGCGCTGCACGCGCGCGTCGTCGTCGCTCATCGCCGACGCGATCCAGACGGCGTCGCGGTGCGAGGCCAGGCCGGTCAGCGCCGTCACGAGCCCACCGGTCCCGCGCTTGATCGAGCCGTCCTCCTGGAACGTGACGGGCCCCCGGTTGGAGACCAGGACGAGCGGCCGGTCACGATCTGGCATCTACAACACCTCTTGGAAGATCTTCAGATAGTCGCGTAGGTAACGGGGCGTGAGGAAGTGCTCGCGCACGTGCTCCTTGCCCCGCCGACCAAGGGCCTTCCCGAGTGCGGGGTCCTGCAAAATCTCGAGCGAGCGCTTGGCGCAGTCCTCGACCGTGGAGACCAGGTAGCCGGTCTCGCCGTCCTCGACCTGCAGCGGGATCCCGCCGACGTCGCCGCCGATGAACGGGCGGCCCTTCCAGAGGGCCTCGGACACGGTCAGCCCGAAGCCCTCCTTGGTGGACTTCTGGATCACGACGTCGGCGAGCGACTGGAAGGCGTTGACCTCGATCGCCCCGACGTTGTTGAAGTTGTTGAGGATGTGGATGTCCGGATCGCCGTCGGCGTGCGCCAGCGTCGAGTTGTAGAAGTCCCATCCCTCGGGGTCGTCGGACGCCATCGAGCCGACCAGCGCGAGCTGCACGTCGGGCCGCTCCTCCTTCACCGTCCGGTAGGCATCGATCACACCGAGCGGGTCCTTCCACGGGTCGAAGCGCGAGACCTGGCACATCATCGGCCGGCTCGTGTCGATCCCGAACTGCTTGCACACGAACGTCGCGTCCTCGATCGAGAGCGCCATGTTCTTCGGCGCCAGCGGGTCGATCGCCGGCGGGACGATGTTGACGCCGCCGTCCATCCCCGGAGGTACGTACGACGCGACATGGAACAGCGAGGCGCCGTAACCGGTGATGTACGGGAGCAGCCGCTCCATCGTCTGCGGGTTCGGCGTCGAGACGTCGATGTGACAGCGCCACACCCAGGCCTTGGCCTTCTCCGGGGCCAGGGAGAGCATCGCGGCCGGTTGCGGGTCGTGCACGAGACAGATGTCCCACCCCCGCGAGAGCTCGCGGGCGTTCATCTCGTTGTACTGGAACCACGTCGCCCACTGCTCCTCGGTGAGGTCCTGCGGGTTGCCCTGGAGAGCATTGTGCATGAGCTTCGTGGAGTTGAAGAACTCCTCGCGCCCGTAGATGACCTGCCACTCGACCTCGAGGCCGACGTCGCGCATCAGCGGGATCAGCGTGTACAGGATCTCCGACACCCCGCCACCGAAGGCGGTGGCGCTGAGCTGGACAACGCGCTTGCCCTTCAGCGGCTCGGCGAGCTCTCGGATCTCCTCGACGAGCGGGCGGCCGACGATGTGGGTGTAGTCGGCCAGGCTCTTATGGGCCAGCGCGACGGGCTGAAGCACTTCGGCGAACCTTCCTGGTCAGGGTTGAGGCGGGGCCACGATATCCAACGAACGTAGGCGCTCTATGCCCCGTTCCACGGCCTCGACAAGCATCCGATGGAGTGCGGACGAACCTGCCGCCACGCAGGAGATGTGGAACTCCGGTCCGGAGCCGAGCAGGCGGTAGGGCGCGAGCGCTCCGCCCGCAGCGTCGGTGATGACCGCGCCGCCCTCCTCGAGACACAGCGCCGCCGCCGCGAGGTCGTAGGGCGAGTTGTTGACGATGTGGCCGCCGCCGACGCGCGCGAACTCCTCGCGCATGCCCGGGACCTCGGCCACCATGCGGGCGCCGGGCTCGACGTAGGCGTCGAGCTGGCCGGTGAGGATGCGCGTCAGGTCGAACGTCGCGGAGCCGAGGTCGAACACGCCGCCGCCGAGCGACGAGCGGTCGATCAGCTCGCCGATCACCTCGACGACCGCGCGCGCCGGCCGGCGCGTGAAGCCGTAGACCCAGAACAGCCGGTCGAGGTCGGTATTGGCGCTCGGGGCGATCGGCTTCGAGGCGCGGCAGCCCTCCCCGCGTGCTGCCGCGAACCACTCGCCGCTCTTGATCTCCACCACCGCGCCCTCGACGACGTCGCCCATCGTCGGCTCGCCGTCGCCCAGCGGAGCGAGCGCGACGCTCGTGCACGCCGCCTCCAGCCCCGCCAGCGCCGGCCGCGTCCCGTCGATCGGGTCGACGACGAGCACGTACTCCGGCGAGCCGCCCGGCGAGACCATCCCGCGGTCCTCCGAGTAGAACGCCACGCCTGGCGCGTTGGCCGCCACCCAGCCCTCGAGGAACGCCTCCGCCTCGGCGTCGATCGCGAACGTCACGTCACCACCGACGCTCTCCCTCGCGTGCGCGCGCCCGTCCTCCGCCCCCAGCCGCGGCGCCACGATCTCGCGCAGCGCGTGCGCGAGGTCCGCGGCGATGCCCCTCATCCGTCGGAGTTGCGCGGCGGGTTGAGCGGCCGCTCGCCGAGCGTGAGCTCGAGGTCGCGCTTCTTGCCGTCGCGGTAGACCTCGACCTTGACCTTCTGGCCCGGGTCGAACAGCTGCACCGCCTCGGACAGGTCGTCCGGCGTGTCGATCTTGCGGTTGTCGATCTTGGTGATGACGTCGCCGCCGTCCGTGAAGCTCCGCGCCTGGAACCTCGCGTCCTCCTTGCCGCCCCTCAGCCCCGCCTTCGCGCCCGGACCGTCGGGCTGCACGACCTGCACCCACGCGCCCTTGCCGACCGGGAGGTTGAAGTGGTCGACGAGCTGCGGGTAGAGCTCGACCGACTGCACGCCGAGGTACGCGTAGCGGACCTTGCCGTCCTTGCGCAGGCCCTCGAGCGAGCGCTGCACGACCGGCGCCGGCACCGCGAAGCCGACGCCCTCGCCGCCGCCGGACTGCGACTTGATCTGCTGGTTGACGCCGATCACGCGCCCGCGCCCGTCGACCAGCGGGCCACCGGAGTTGCCGGGGTTGATCGCGGCGTCGGTCTGGATCGCGCCGGAGATCTGGAACTCGGTCAGCGAGGCGATCGCGCGGTCGACGGCGGACACCACGCCGACCGACAGCGACTGCTTCTCGCCGAACGGCGAGCCGATCGCCGCCACCGGCGTACCGACCTGCACCTCGCTGTCCTTGGCCAGCGGGAGCGGCCGCAGCGTGAGGCCCTGCGGGTCGACCTTGATCAGCGCGATGTCGGCGTTGGGGTCGAAGCCGACGATCTTCGCCTCGACCTGGTTGCCGTCGGCGAACTCGACGTAGAGCTGCCTGGCGCGCTCGATCTCGTCACCCTCGCCCGTGGTGACCACGTGCGCGTTGGTGGCGATCTCGCCGTCGCGGGAGACGACGAAGCCGGAGCCGACGCCGCCCTGGTCGCCGCCGCCACCGCCGATGATCGAGTCGAGCCCCTGGCTGCCGAACAGCGAGACGACGGTCACCACGCCCGGCGCCTCATCCTTGTAGATCCGGCGCGGGTCGAAGCTCGTGCGGCGCTCGCCCTCGGCGCCCGCCGACTGCTCGAGCACCTGCACCTTGGTCGTGACGGTCTTCGTCTTCGCCGCGTCGTCGCCGCCTCCGCCGCAGCCGCCGAGCAGCGCCGCGCAGGCCATCAGTCCGGCGAGCCTCCTCATGCCGGCAGCTTCAGCGTGAACGTGGTCGAGCCGGGCACCGAGCGCACCGACAGCTCGCCGCTCATGCGCTCGGCGAGCTCGCGCGCGATCGCGAGGCCGAGGCCCGCGCCCTGCGCGCGGTCGGAGGAGGTGAAGAACGGCTCGAAGATGTGGGGCATGGTCTGGCGGCGGATGCCGAGGCCGGAGTCGGAGACCTCGAGGTGGACCTGCCCGTTCTCGCGCGCGGCCGAAACGACGACTCCGGTCCCCGCCGGCGTGTGCAGGAGGGCGTTGTCGAGCAGGATACGAACCACCTGCGCGACGCGCTCCGGGTCGCACTCGATCTCGATCTCCTCGCCGGTCAGTTGCATCTGCAGGTCGGAGTGGTGCTGCGCGGCCATCGGCATGAACTCGCCGGCGACGTCGCGCGCGAGCTGCTGCACGTTGGTCGGCTCGGTGCGCAGCTCCAGCGCGCCGGCCTCCAGCCGCGAGAGGTCGAGCAGCTCGGTGGCGAGGCGGCTCAGCCGCTCGACCTGCGCGCGCACGTGGTCGAGGAACTGGCGGCGGGTGGCCTCGTCGAGCTCCTCGTCCTCCAGCAGCTCGAGGAAGCCGCCGAGCGAGAACAGCGGCGTGCGCAGCTCGTGCGACGCCTGCGCGATGAACTGCTTGCGGGCGTGGTCGAGCCGCTGCAGCTGGCGCGACATCTCGTCGAAGGCCGCGCCCAGCTGGCCCAGCTCGTCGTCGGAGTCGGGCTCGATGCGGTCGGAGAAGTCGCCGCTGGCGACCTTGCGCGCGGCGCGCTCGAGCCGCATCACGCGGATCGACAGCGCGCGCGCCACGAGGTAGCCGGCCAGCACCGCGATCAGGAACGCGAACGCGCCGGAGACGAGGATCCGGCGGCGGATCAGCGACACATTGTCCTGCACGTCGCCGAGGCCGTCGGCGAACACCGCGACGCCGCGCACCTGGCCGCCCTCGATCAGCGGCTCGGCCACGAGCGCCTGGCGCCCGAGCCGCGTCGGCTCGGTCGCGCGCGCCGTGCGGCGGGTGGCGAGGGCGGTCTGGGCGACCGACTGCACGTCGTCGATCTCGACCCCGCCGCGGTCGGAGTCGGCGAGCACGAAAAGCGACTCCTCGTCGCCGCTGGTGACGCCGAGCACGTTGACCTCGGCGCTCGAGCGCGTGGCCACGAGCCCGACCTGGCGCGTCAGCTGCTCCTGCGGCGTGTCCGAGCCGACCAGCCGGCTCAGCGACGGGGCGTAGCGCTCGGCGTCGTCGGCGAGCCCGTCGAGCTTCTGGCCGCGCAGGCGCCCCTCGAGCTGCGGTACGACCGCGAAGTACACGATCGCGATCGCGGTCAGCACGATCAGCCCGATGATCAGCGCGAGCCGGTTGCGCAACGAGTTGATGCGCAAGGGCTACTCCTCGTCGCGGAAGCGGTAGCCGACTCCGCGGACCGTGAAGATGTACTCCGGCTCCTTGGCGTCGGTCTCGAGCTTCTCGCGCAGGTGGCGGATGTGGACGTCGACCGTGCGCGGGTCGCGGTAGGCGGAGTCGCCCCAGATGCGCGTCAGCAGCATGTCGCGCGTGAAGACGCGGCCCGGGCTCGAGGCGAGCGCGCTGATGATCTCGAACTCGACGAACGTGGTCGGGACGACCTCCCCGCGCAGCGAGACCGCGCGTTTGGCCGGGTCGATCCGCAGCTCGCGCACCTCGATCGGCGCTTCGCCGTTGCCCTGGCTGCGCGCCATGCCGGCGCGCCGCAGCGCGGCCTTCACGCGCGAGCGGAACTCCCGCATCGAGAACGGCTTGGTGATGTAGTCGTCGGCGCCGAGCTCGAGCCCGAGGACCTTGTCGATCTCCTCCGACTTGGCGGTCAGCATGATGATCGGCACGGCCGACCGCGCGCGCATGCGCCGGCACACCTCGAGCCCGTCGACCTTCGGCAGCATGAGGTCGAGCACGACGAGGTCGAACGGCTGCTCGGAGAAGCGCGTCAGCGCCTCCTGGCCGTCGCCCGCCATCACGACCTCGTAGCCGTCGCGCTGCAGCGGGAACGACAGCAGGGTCTGGATCGGCTGCTCGTCGTCCACCAGCAGGATCCGCGGGGCGCGCTCTGACACTGTGCGCAAAGCGTACGGCGCATTGAGTAATACCCTCGGTTTGTGCTTGACGTCAGGGTCTACCGGGCGGCGCTCGCACCGGCCCTGATCGCGCTGTTCGTCGCCGCCTTCTCCCTTGCCGACCGCCCCGCCGCGGTCACGACGCCGTTCGCTCCGGCCGGCTTCGACGGCGGCCGCGCGTACACGCTGCTGGGCGAGCTGGGCGAGGCGTTCCCGAACCGCGCGCCCGGCTCGGCGGGCGACCGGGCGCTCGCCGGCCGCGTCGCCGACACGTTCAAGCAGGGCGGCTTCCGGGTCACCCGGCGGACAACCACCGAGCGGACCGTGCTCGGCAAGCGGCGGCTGGAGACGGTCGTCGGGGTGCGCCCCGGGCTCTCGAGTCACCGCATCGTCGTGATGGCCCACCGCGACGCGCTGGGCTCGCCGGCGCTCGCCGAGCTGTCCGGCACCGCCGCGCTGATGGAGATGGCACGGCTGTTCAAGGTGCGCGAGCTGTCCTCGACGCTCGTGCTGGTCTCGACCTCCGGCGGGAGCGCGGGCGCCGCGGGCGCGCGGGCGTTCGCGGAGTCCGCCGACGGGCCGGTCGACGCCGCGATCGTGCTCGGCGACCTCGCCAGTCGCCGCGTGCACAAGCCGTGGATCGTGCCGTGGTCGAACGGCGAGCGGGCGGCGCCGATGGCGATCCGGCGCACGCTCGAATCGGCGGTCCGGCGCGAGGCCGGCACACAGGCCGGCGGCACGCGGGCGATCGGCCAGTGGGCGCGGCGGGCGCTGCCGCTCACGGTCTCCGAGCAGGGCGAGGCGGCGCGCGCGGGGCTGCCTGCCGTGCTGCTGCAGGCGTCGGGCGAGCGCGGGCCGGGCGCGCGCGCGAAGGTGTCGGAGACACGGCTCGACGCGCTCGGCCGCTCCGCCCTGCGTGCGGTCACGGCGCTCGACCGGCCGGTGTCGAGCGCCGACGAGGACGGCCCGTTCGCCGACGAGCCGTCTGGCATCGTCACGTTCCGCCGCCTGCTCCCCGACTGGGCGATCCGTCTGCTGGTGGGGACGTTGCTGCTGCCGCCGCTGCTGACCGCGGTCGACGCGTTCTTCGGCGCCCGCCGGAGGCGGCTGCCGGTGGCGCGCTGGATCGCGTGGGTGGCCGCGGGCGCGGTGCCGTTCCTGCTCACGTGGCTGTGGATCCGGCTGCTCGGGCTGACCGGCCTGCTCGACGCCCCGCTCGGCCCCGTGCTGCCCGAGGCGCTGCCGCTCGAGGGCTGGCGGATCGCCGCGCTCGTCTCCGCCCCGCTCGTCCTCGCGCTGACCTGGATCTTCGTGCGCGGCCCGCTCGTCGGGCGGCTCGCGCTGCCGGCGAGCGTGTCGGCCGGCGGCGCCGCGGCGGCGCTGGGGCTGGTGGTGAGCGTGCTCGCGGTGCTGGTGTGGATGGTCAACCCGTTCGCCGCGGCGCTGCTCGTGCCCGCGGCACACGCGTGGCTGTTCGCCGCCGCGCCGGGCACGAACACGTCGAGCCGCGTGCGCTTCGCGCTCGTCGCCATCGGGCTCGTGCTGCCGGCGCTGATGGTCGTCCACTACGCGCTCGCGCTCGCGCTCGGCGTGCTCGACATCCTCTGGCTCGCGCTGCTGATCACCGCCGGCGGCCACATCACCCCGCTCTCGGCGCTCTTCCTGTCGGTCCTCGCGGGCTCGTTCGTGGGCGTGGTCGCGGTCGTCCGCACGCGCCGGCGCGTGGTCCGCAACGCCGACCCCGAACCGATCCGCACGCGCGGCCCGATCGGCTATGCCGGGCCGGGCTCACTGGGCGGGACCGAGTCAGCGCTCAAGCGATAATGGCTCCATGAGGCGTTGGCTACGACCCGTTTCCAGCGTGCTCCTGGCGGTGGGCGTGCTGCTGGCCGCCGACGCGGCGATCACGCTGCTGTGGAAGGAGCCGCTGTCGGCCATCTACGCGCAGGTGCAGCAGGGCAAGCTCGACGACGGGCTGGCCAAGCTCGAGGGCACCGAGCCGAACGCGACCGACCGCAAGGTCCTCTCGCGCCTCCCCGGCCTCGACCGCAAGCTCGCGTACGCGGCGCGCGCGCTCAACCGGCGCACCGACGACGGGCAGCCGCTGGGCCGGATCAAGATGCGCAAGATCGGCGTCAACGCGATCGTGGTGGCGGGGACCGACACCGCCGCGCTGCGGCGCGGCCCGGGCCACTACCCCGGCACGCCGCTGCCGGGCGCGCGCGGCACGGTGGCGATCGCCGGGCACCGGACGACCTACGGCGCGTGGTTCCGGCGGCTCAACCAACTCGACCCCGGCGACACGATCGAGCTCTCGATGCCGTACGGGCGCTTCACCTACTCCGTCCAGCAGCGCAAGATCGTGCCGCCGACGGCCACCTGGGTGACCCACCGCGTCGGCTACGACCGGCTCGTGCTGTCGGCCTGCCACCCGCTCTACTCCGCCGCAAAGCGGATCGTCGTGTTCGCCAAGCTCGTCCGCACGAGACCCCGCAACGACCGCCTTGCCTGAGCCACCTGTGAACGGCTGGGGTCACGACCCGATGAGCGATCGTCGAGAGAGCGTCGATGGTGCTCATGCGATGACCACTGCACTCCGATACACCCAACAGCAGGAGCTCGACGAGCTGCTGCCCCAGCGGACAGCTGGACGCTTCGGACGGGAGGTCCGGACCATCGCCTGTCCCGACCCTGAAAAGACCCCGTCACGGACGAGCGAAGTAGAAAGGATCCGAGAGCTCATGAAAAAGAGCGGCTATGACGTCGACCCTCGCCTCGTAGCCACGGCGATTCTTGAGCGTCTCGCGGCCGGCGGAGTTTCGCCGTCACAAGACCGCAAAGCGGTCTAAATCAGTGTTCCCATCCGCGCCAGCGCTCTGCGCCCGGCGCGGCTGACTTCCACGTGACCTCGGCGGGGCCCTCACGGACCTCGCCGATGATCGTGACCCCGGCCGTCGTGGCCGGGAGGGTTGCGCAGAGCTCGTAGTCCTCGCCGCCGGACGCGGCGAGCTCGAGCGGATCGCGCCCCAGCGCCTCCGCGACCTCTCGCACCTCAGGAGCCAGCGGGAGGGCCGCGGCGTCGAGTGCGAGCGTCACACCGCTCGCCTCGGCGAGGCGCCGGGCATCCGAGGCCAGCCCGTCCGAGAGGTCGAGCATGGCGCGGGCGCCTGCGCGTGCCAGCGCCCGCCCCTCCTCCAACCGCGGCTGCGGCCGCAGGTACGCGCGCACCAGCTCGTCGCTCCCCGGCGCGCGGCCCTCGAGCACGGCCAGGCCGGCCGCCGAGGCGCCCAGCGATCCGGTGACGACGACGAGGTCGCCGGGCTGCGCGCCGTCGCGGCCGACGAGCTCCTCCTCGCGCTCTGCCCAGCCGACCACGGTCACCGCGACCATCAGCGCCGGGCCGCCGGTGAGGTCGCCGCCCGCGATCGTCGTGCCGGTGGCGCGCGCGAGCGCCTCGGCCCCGCGGTGCAGGGCGAGCACGTCGGCCTCACCCAGCGCGGGCGGCAGCACGACGCACAGGTACGCCTCGCCTGGCTCGGCGCCCATGGCGGCGAGGTCCGACAGCGCGCCGGCCAGCGCGCGGTGGCCGACGTCCTCGGGCCCGCAGCGCGGGCCGAGGTTGAAGTGCGTGCCCTCGACCATCGCGTCCACGGACGTGACGGCGAAGGCGCCGGCGCGGACGACGGATGCGTCGTCGCCCAGCCAGCGGACGATGCGCGAGCCGGGGCGGCGCTCGAGTGCCGCCCCGATCGCGTCGATCAGCGCGAGCTCACCGATGCCGGTAGACGATCCGCGCGCGGTCGAGGTCATACGGAGACACCTCGACCCTCACCCGATCCCCCGGCAGGATCCGGATGCGGAACCGTCGCATCTTGCCCGCGACATGTCCGAGGACGACGTGGCCGTTGTCGAGCTGCACCCGGAACATGGCGTTCGGGAGCGCCTCGATGACCTCGCCTTCGAACTCGACTTTCTCTTCTTTGGGCAATTAGACGACCCGTACGTTCGTCGCCTGGGGGCCCTTACCGGACTCACCCAGCTCGTACTCGACCTTCGCGCCCTCCGCAAGCGTGCGGAAACCGTCTCCTGCGATACCCGAGAAGTGCACAAAGGCGTCCTTCCCTCCGTCATCCGGAGTGATGAACCCGAAGCCCTTCTCGTCGCTGAACCACTTCACGACACCAGTTGCCATAAACAACACCTCCTCACTCTGACTCTTCAATGCGCGAGGTGGTGCTGCCGGGCACTGCCTTCCCGCATGCTGAAACCGCCCGATGGACGGGCCGACGCGCGATTTATACCAGGGGTCGCCCGGGGGTCAACCGTTGGGCGCGGTCGTGCCGCCGTCCGGGCCGTTGGCCGCGGGCTTGTTGCCCGGCGTCGTGGGAGCGCCCTGCGGGGGCGACTCGTAGAGATCCGGGTTGAACTTGCCCTTGTCGTTCCCGTTGCCGGTGTCCGGCTTCTTCTGGGTGTCCGGGGCCGGCGTCGTGGGCGCGGTCGGCGTCGTCGGCGAGTAGAACTGCGAGCCGCCGCTCTGCTGGTCGCCCTCGCCCGTGCCCTTGCCGCCGCTGCGCGAGTACTTGCCGAAGAACGGGGTGGCGTGGAAGGGCTCCTTGGGCTTCGCGAAATCGCCGCAGAACTTGCCCTTGACGCTCGACATGTAGTCGTGCCAGATCTCGGCCGGGAACGTGGCGCCGGCCACCGGGCCACCGTGGTACTCGGTCTTCATCTCGATCTGCGCGTTGGGGTAGCCGACCCACACCGCGGTGGTCAGCCTGGGCGTGAAGCCGACGAACCACGCGTCGTTGAACGAGTCGGTGGTGCCGGTCTTGCCGCCCGCCGGGCAGCCGATGTTGGCGGCCGTGCCGGTGCCCCGCTGGATGTTCTCCTGGAGGATCCGCGTCGCCTCGGCGGTGACGCCGTCCGAGAACGCCTTGGTGCGCTTGACCTTGAAGCGCGGCGGGAGCTCCGACTTGCCGTCTCGGTAGGTGATCTTGGTGATCGCCGTCGGCCGGTTGCGCCAGCCGCCGGAGGCGATCGTCGCGTAGGCGTCGGCCATCTCGAGCGGGGAGACTCCGAGCGTCAGGCCGCCGAGCGCCTCCGCCGGGTAGCCGTCGAGGTGCGTCTTGATGCCCATGTCGTAGGCGGTCTGCTTGACCTCCGGCGGGCCGAGGTCGAGCGCGAGCTGCTCGTAGACCGTGTTGTCTGAGTACAGCGTCGCCTGCTCGAGGTTGATCGAGCCGTGGTAGTCGTGCCCGTAGGTCTGGACGTCGATCGGGCCCCACTGGGGGTCGGTGAACTTCAGCGGCTTCGAGACGTACGTCGTCCGGCGCGGGTCGACGCCCTTGCGCAGGGCGGTCATCAGCGCCATCACCTTGAACGTCGAGCCGGGCTGGCGGTGGCCCTGGGCGGCGAGGTTGAACTTCGACTTGCCGTAGTCGGCCGACGAGGCCATCGCCTTGATGTAGCCGTTCTTCGGGTCGATCGTGACGATCGCGCTCGACGGCCCGACGCCCGCGAGGCGGCCGGCGATCGCCTTGCGCGCGGCGTCCTGCTTCTTGAGGTCGATGGTGGTGTCGACGCGCAGGCCGCCCTGGCGCACGGTCTTGGCCCCGAGCTCCTTGATCAGCTCGTCCTTCACGTAGTCGAAGAAGAACGACTCGCGGCGCCGCGTGAAGTACTTGGACACGTGCAGGCCGAGCCCCTTCTTCATCGTCTTCACCGCGGTCGCCTGGCTGATCATCCCGAGCTCGGCCATCTTGGCCAGCACCTCGTTGCGGCGGGCCTCGGCCTTCTCCGGCGCGCGCACCGGCGAGTAGGTGGTCGGCGCCTGCGGCAGCCCGGCCAGCAGCGCCGCCTGGCTGAGCCTGAGCTTCTGGACGGGCTTGCCGAAGTAGGCGCGCGAGGCGGCCTGCACGCCGACCGCGGTCTGGCCGCCGAGCGTGCCGTAGGGCACGGTGTTGAGGTACTTGTCGAGGATCCAGCCCTTGCCGCGGACGCCGGGATGCTCGTTCTCGAGCTCCTCGGCGAGCTTGGCCTCGCGGATCTTGCGCTGGTACGTCCGCTCCCTCGAGATGTAGAGGTTGCGGATCAGCTGCATCGTGATCGTGGAGCCGCCCTGCACGGTCTTGTGGCTCGAGAGGTTCTTGACCGCCGCGCGCACGACGCCCGCGTAGTCGACGCCCTTGTGGTGGTAGAAGCGCTCGTCCTCGATCGCCACCGTGGCGTCCTTGAGGTACTTGGGGATCTTCGCGCCGGACACCGGCTGGCGGAGCTCGTTGGACTGGATGAAGCCCAGGCGCGTGCCGTCGGCGGCGCGGACCTCGGACTGCGATCCGAGCTCGCGCGGCTTCAGCGAGTCGAGCGGCGGCGCGGAGGACGCGATCGAGATCACGTAGCCGACCGCAGAGAGGCCGGCCAGCGAGGCGAGCACCAGCAGCACCAGCATGGCGAGGAGGGCCTTGTTCCGAGGGCGACCGCGGCCGCGGCGTCGCCTGTTGCGTTGCGACCGGCTCATTTGCACGCGCGTTCCATAAGAACGCGAACCAACGAGTGTAGCCCTGCCGAATTCGCCTACGAGGCGGGATTCCCTGCCAGGAGGCCCGCCTCGCGGAGGCGCTTGAGGCACTCCGCGCGCAGCTCCGCCTGGCGGGGGCCCTTCTGCGGCGGCGGCACCGGGTCGCCGACGACCTTGATGCGCACCCCCTCGTGCGTGACCTCGTCGATGGTCGCTCCGTCGCCGAGCACCTCGAGCGCGCGACCGGCGTCCGCCTCCGGCGGCAGCCAGACCGAGACGTCGAGCCCGATCGCGTCGGAGTCGAGCGTGTCGTTGCGCAGGATCCCGGCGGCGAGCCGCTCGTTGGGGATCACCACGCGCACGTCGGAGCCGGTGCGCAGGACCGTGAAGTTCAGCCGCACGTCGTCGACGACGCCGTAGTTGTCCTCGAACGTCACCCAGTCGCCGACCCGCAGCGGCTGCGTGATCGCAAGCATGATCCCGGCTACCACGTTGGCGAGCACCTGCCGGGCGGCGAAGCCGATGATCGCGGCGGCCAGCGCGCCGGAGGCGAGGATGCTGGCGGCGAGCTTGGAGATGCCGGTGAACTGCGATGCCGCGACCGCGATGCCGAGCAGCAGGATCCCCGCGTAGATCAGCCGGCGGAAGAAGCGCAGGCGCGTGTCGAGCACGGGGCTGACCTCGCCGCGCGTGACCGCCGCCGCGAGGTTGTGGCCGCGGCGCGCGATGTAGCGGTCGAGCAGCGTCGCGGCGATCAGCGCGAGCACGATCGACAGCACCGCCGTGACGACGTCGCTGTTGTCGGCCCAGAACGCGGCGAGCGAGAGCCGTACAGTGGCCGCCGGCATGGCGCGGCAGCCTATCCGTGCGATCACCATCGACGCCCTCGGGACGTTGCTCGAGCTGCTGCCGCCCGCTCCGCGGCTGCAGGCGGAGCTGCGCGCGCTCGGGGTCGAGGTCTCGCTCGAGCAGGCGGGGCGCGCGATGAAGGCGGAGATCGGCTTCTACCGCGGGCACCTGTGGATGGGGCGCGACGCGGCCGGGCTGGCCGAGCTGCGGCGGCGCTGCGCCGAGGTGCTGGGCGACGCACTCGGCCTCGAGCTGGACCTCGGGACGATCGAGGCAGCGCTGCTGGCGGCGATCCGCTTCCAGCCGTTCCCCGACACCGTGCCGGCACTGCGCGCGCTGCGGGCGGGGGGCGTGCAGCTCGTCGCGGCCTCGAACTGGGACGTCTCGCTGCACGAGCAGCTCGAGCGCACCGGCCTGACGCCGCTGCTCGACGGCGCGCTCTCTTCGGCGGAGGTCGGTGCGCCGAAGCCCGACCCCGAGATTTTCACGCGCGCGCTCGCGCTCGCGGGCGCGCGGCCCGACGAGGCGCTGCACGTGGGTGACGACCTCGAGGCGGACGTCGGCGGCGCGCTCGCCGCGGGCCTGGAGCCGGTGCTGATCGACCGCGACGGATCGCTCGCGCCGCCGGCGGGCGTGCGCCGGATCGCCTCGCTGGCCGAGCTGCCCGCGCTCTGTGCCTAGAGTGCTACCGAGATGTCCCTGCACACGCACCCGGAGGTGCCCGACGGCATCGTGCCGGCGCCGAAGCCGGACGCGAAGCCCAAGGGCGACCTCGCGCCGGTGCCGCTGTGGGCGCCGCTCGCGGCGCTGCTCGTCGCGTTCTTCGCGGCGGCCCTCAGCGGGCTGCTGATCCTGGCGGTCATCGAGGCGGGCGGGGGCAACGTCGCCGACAACACGCCCGGGCTCATCATCCCGGCGACGCTGATCCAGGACGCCGCGCTGATCGGCGCGGCGCTGCTGTTCTCGGCGATCTACGCGCGCGGCCTGACGCCGGCCTCGTTCGGGCTGCGCCCGACGCGGCTGTGGCCGGCGGTCGGCTGGACGCTGCTGGCCTGGGCCGCGTTCCTCGCGCTCACCGCGATCTACGTGAACATCGTCGGCCAGCCCGACCAGCAGGAGCTGACGCGCGACCTCAAGGACGAGAGCTCGACGGCGGCGCTGATCGGCTACGCGGTGCTGCTCGCGTTCGTCGCGCCGCTGTGCGAGGAGTTCTTCTTCCGCGGCTTCATGTTCGGCGTGCTGCGGGAGAAGATCGGCGTGGCGGGCGGGGCGCTCGCCACCGGCCTGATCTTCGGCGGCGTGCACGCGACCGGCTCGCCGGTCGAGACGCTGGGCGTGCTGGTCGTGCTCGGCGTCCTGCTCTGCCTCCTGTACTGGCGCACCGGATCGCTGCTGCCGTGCATCGCGCTGCACGCGCTCAACAACGGCATCTCGTTCGTGGTCACCACCGACGTGCCGGTGGGGGGCGCGATCGCGATCGTGCTCGCGACCTCGACCGCGGCGGTCGCGGTCGGCGCGCTGGTCATGCGGCGCGTGCGGGCATTCCCAGGGCTTCCGCAGACTCCTCGATGAGCCGGTGCAGGACTCGCGGCATGCCGCCCTCGGCGTGGGCGGCGCGCATGCGGTCGGCGCCGTTGCCGTCGCGCAGGATGCGCTCGATCTCCTCGAGCGCGGCCTCGGCCGGCGTGTGGCGGCGGGCGACCTCGACCGCCGCCGCGATCCGCTCGCGCACCGGCCGCAGCGCGCCGTCGTGCCAGACCGTGGCGTCGAGGCCGTCGCGCCCGGCGCGGTAGGACGTCTCGACGAGCACCTCGCGCGGGAGCGGCTCGTCGGTGTCCGGCTCGTGCACGGCCGCGAGCACGAGCCCGTGGACGAGCGCGGCCAGGCCGCACACCGAGCCGAGCCGGGCCTGGGCGTCCATCGCGCGGACCTCGAGCGTGCCGAGCTTGGGGTGCGGGCGCAGGTCCCACCAGAAGAACGTGTAGTCCTCGACGTCGGCGGCGGCCACGAGCGCGGCCATCGTCTCGGCGTAGTCGTCCCAGCCGGCGAACGTGCGCGGGATGTCGGCGCGCGGGTAGCCGCGGAACATCTGCGCGCGGGCGGTCTGGAAGCCGGAGTCGATCCCGTGCCAGTAGGGCGAGTGGGCGGCGAGCGCCTGCAGGACCGGCAGGTGCTGGCGCATGCGGTTGAAGGCCCGGATGGCGACCTCCGGGTCGGGCATGCCGACGTGGACGTGCAGCGCGCACGTCGGGGTGCGCCGCAGCAGCCCGCGCATCTGCTCGCCGATCACCTGGTAGCGCTCGTTGACGACGTGCGGCGCGTCCCCGAACGAGCTCGCGGGGTGGATGCCGGCGCCCGCGGGTGTGCCGCCGGCGGCGCGGACGACGTTGCGCAGCGCCTCGAGGTGGCGCACGCCCTCGATCGCGTCGGCGCTGATCGGCGAGGCGTTCTCGACGAGCGCCTCGTAGACGTCGTGCATCACCGTGCCGGCCTCCGGATCGGCCGCCGGCACGATCCGGCTCGACTGGTGGGCGAGCATCCCGCTGGACGGATCCAGCAGCAGCAACTCCTCCTCGACGCCGAGGGCGAAGGGTGCCTCCCGGCCGAAGCGGTGCTCCATCGGGTCCGGATCATAGGATCGGCGGAACGCATGGACCCCTCCGCTGCCCTCGTCGACGAGCTCCGCCGCCACGCGCTGATCGTCGGGGAGGTCACGCTGACCTCCGGGCGCACCGCGCAGTACTACGTCGACGCCAAGCGCGCGATCCTCCGGCCGGCGGGGTTCCGCGCGCTCGCCGAGCTCGTCGCCGGCCACGCTGAGCGGCTGGGCGCGACCGCGGTCGGCGGGCTCACGATGGGCGCCGACGCGCCCGCTTGCGCCGCGCTGGCGGGCGGCGCGGAGGTGAAGGCGTTCTTCGTGCGCAAGGAGACCAAGGCCCACGGCCTCCAGCGGCGGATCGAGGGGCCCGACCTCGAGCCGGGCGAGCGCTGCCTGATCGTGGAGGACGTCGTGACCACCGGCGGCTCGACCGTCCAGGCGATCGAGGCGGTGCGCGAGGCGGGCCACGAGATCTGCGGCGTGGTCGCCATCCTCGACCGCAACGCCGGCGGCGCCGACGCGATCCGCGCGGCGTCCGGCGGCGCGCCCTACGAGCCGCTCGCGACGATCGACGACATCTACCCGGACCGGCCGGACCGGGTCTAGGGCTCGAACTACGGCTGGGTAGGAACGCGGGCGTTCGGGCGCCATCCCTACCCAGCTGCAGTTGACGTTCGTGCATCCTTAGACGGTGGCCACGAAGAGCCCCGCCGCGCTGCTGCCCGGACCGCTCGCGCGCACGGTCGCGTTCGCCCTGCTGGCGCTGCTGGGCGTAGCGGAGTGGGCGCGGATGTTCGAGGGCGGCGGGCTGGTCGACGGGCTCCCGTGGGTGCTCGCCGCCGTGCTCGCGGGCGAGATGGCCGGTGCGGCCGGCTCGCTGTCGCCGCGGATGCGGCTGCCCGGCGCGGCGCTCGCCGCGATCCTCGGGCTGATCCTCGCGGCGCTCGTCTCCGGGCTCGACCCGAGGCTGCTGACGCACTGGGACGAGCTGGGCTCGGGGATCGGGCGCGGGCTCGAGGCGCTGAGCGGCGTCACGCTCCCCTACCGCGGCGCCGACCCGTGGCCGGACATCACGCTGCGACTCGGCGGCGCCCTGCTCGTCACCGCCGCCGCGCTGCTCTCCTCGTGGCCGCGCGCCGACTCGCGCGGCTTCCCGTTCATGGGGCTCGCGGCGCTGCTGGTCCTCGTGATCACCCCGATCACCGCGATCGGGATGCCGCGCTCGCTGTGGCTCGGCTGCGCGATCGCGGCGCTGACGGTCTGCTTCCTGTGGCTCGAGCGGCTGCCGCTGCGGCCGGGCATCGGGGTCGCGGTGCTGGGCGCGATCGCGCTCGTGGGCGCGCTGCCGCTGAGCCTGGCGACCGATCGCGACGGCCCGTGGTTCGACTACCGCGCGTTCGCCGAGGGGCTCGGCACGCCGGCGTCGGTGCGCTTCAACTGGGAGCCGACCTACGGCCCGATCACGTGGCAGCGCGACGGCCGCGAGATGCTGCGGATCAAGACGACGAAGCCGCAGTACTGGAAGCTCGAGAACCTCGAGGACTTCGACGGCCAGCGCTGGGTGATGCGCGGCGTGCCCGATCCCTACGGGCCCGGGCCCGAGGCGGACCTCGAGCAGAGCTGGAGCGCCAGCCCGCAGTGGACCGGGACGGCCACCGTCACCGTGCGCGGTCTCAAGGGCGACGCCTACGCGGGCGCCGGCACGACGCTCTCCGTCGACGGCGGCGACCGCGAGGCGATCGAGACCTTCTCGCCCGGTACCTGGCAGGCCGACAAGGAGCTCAAGGCCGGCGACTCCTACCGCATCCGCTTCCACGCGCCGCGGCCGAACGCGCTCGAGCTGTCGGCGGCCAGCAGCGGCTCGCGCGGCCAGCAGGGCGACGCCCTGCAGATCACCCTGCCGCTCCTGAAGCCCGAGCTGCCGGATCCGGCCGACACGCGCTCGCGGCCGGTCACCTCGGTCAAGCTCGAGCTGCGGCCGTTCGACTTCACCGGGCCGCCGCTCGCCGAGAACGAGCGCCGCGGCACCACCGAGTCCGGGCTCGCGGCGCTGCGCAACTCGCCGTACTGGCGCACCTGGCAGCTCGCGCAGGAGCTCAAGCGCGGCACGCGCACGCCGTACGAGTTCGTCCGCCGCGTCGACGCCTATCTGGCCAGGGGCTTCCGCTACGACGAGCGGCCCGCGCCGGTCAAGCCGGGCCAGGTGCCGCTCGAACACTTCCTGTTCGACACCAAGGCCGGCTACTGCCAGCACTTCTCGGGCGCGATGGCGCTGCTGCTGCGCTTCGGCGGCATCCCGACGCGCGTGGCCACCGGCTTCTCGCCCGGCGGCTTCCGCAAGAGCCAGGGCGAGTGGGTCGTGCGCGACCGCGACGCGCACTCGTGGGTCGAGGCGTGGTTCGACGGCATCGGCTGGGTCACGTTCGACCCGACGCCGACCGCCACGCCGGCGCGCTCGCTGATCGCGTCGATCGCGGATCCGAACAGCGGCTCGCAGCGCGACGCCGGCGGCGCCACGCCCTCCAGCCAGCCCGGCACCCGCAACCCGGCCGGCGCGCGGCGCGACCTCGACCCGTCCGCCGCGCAGAGCGGCGGCACCGTGGCCAACGCCGACCGCGGGCCGAGCGCGTGGCTGTACGTGGCCGGCGCGGTGGTCCTGCTCGCGCTGATCGCGCTGGCCGGGCTCCTGATCCGCCGCCGCCGCGCGGGCCCGCCGCTGCCGCCGGCCGAGCGCGCCGTCGCCGACCTCGTGACGGCCCTGCGCCGCGCCGGCCGCCCGATCCCACCCGGCATGACGCTGAGCGAGCTCGAGGTCCGGCTCGGCGGCGCGCGTGGGAAGGACTCCTACCTCGCCGCCCTGCGCGCCGCCCGCTACGGCGGCGCGGGCGCCCCGACGCGCGACCAGCGCAACGCCTTCCGCCGCGAGCTCGCCGCTGGGCTCGGCTGGCGCGGGCAGCTCCGAGCCTGGTGGGCGCTACCCCCGCAGCTGCGCTAGCGCCCCGACCTGGATTCGAACCAGGGGCCTACTCCTTAGGAGGCCGGGTTCGAAGGGTTTCAGTCGGTCGCCATCGGCCACCATGCCCGCCTGTAGAGCCAAATTCCAAGAATCGCGTGCTCGCGCGCTCCAGCGCGGAATTGACGACCTGATGTACCCGTCTGGTACCCGCGAGCCGAGGCTGTCCGCGGCGCCGGAGACGCACTCCGGCGTGCCTTCGCATCCAGGCGGACGCGGCAGCGACACATGCGTCGAGGCAGCGCGCTGCCACAGCCGTCTTGAGATGATGCAGTGCATGTCAGGGGGTGCCGGCGCGGCTAGTGGAGCACGCGTGACCGACCACCGGCGGTCGAGGCCGTGGTTGACGGCCACCGCCGTTGCGCTGCTCGCGGCCGCGTGCTTCGGCGCATTCGGCGCGTGGATCTCCTACGTCACTCTTTGCGAAAGTGGTTGCCAACCACCACCAAGGCACCTGACGGCCCAGTTGGTGATCGCAGTGGTGGGGCTCATCGCGACCGCAGCCATGACGGTCTGCGTCGCCCAAGGCCGGCGTAGGGCGGCGGGCGCGTTGCTGCTCGCGGCACTGGGCCTGTACGCGGCGTGGGGCGTCCTACTAGACCAAGCGACACACGGCAACTATTTCTGGCAATAGCGCAGCGCACCGGGCGGCAAAGTGGTGTGTTGGGGCAACACCACGAGCGCGCCTCGATAGGCAAGTGGGCTCGCTCGGCCAGCGAGTGAGGCTCGCGTCGCGGGATCGGTCACCTGGTGTCGGCCGGCGGGCCGACCCTACTTCCCATCGCGTCGTACCAGTCCATCCGAGCTTGCTCTGGCATCTCGATCGTGGCTGTGGGGGGATTGCCGTGACCTCTCGGCTCGACGCGGACCGTCCGTTGTTCGAGAGGGACGCCTGTGACCCAGAAGAAGTTGTCGTGTACCTCGGCCGAGCGCACTTGGCCGCGTGAGAAGGTGAGCACGACTTTCGTGACCCCGTCTGGGACGAGGCCGTGCAGGTTGTCGTCGCCGGAGCCGCCGAGAAAGTTGCCCAGTCGCAGGTCTGAGGCGTCGCCGCAGCCGCTGCCGGTGCGTGTCTGGATGCAGAGGTCGTCAGACACCTCGTAGCGTCCCGGTGTCGAACTGAGACCGTGCTCCTCGGTGGGCACAAGTAGGGCGTGGTGGCGCCCGTCGGGCGAGGAAAGCAGCCTGACGGAGGCGAGCCGGACGCCTTTGTACTCCGCTCCAACTTCTCGGAGGAGCGCTTGGGCAATGGGCCCTCGATCCGCCGCGTTCTGAGGTCTTCGAAGGACGGACAAGCTGGCGGTCTGATTGGCCGGCGGTGGGCTTGTCGCGACGCCGTTGGGGATGTTGGTTGTCGATGGCTCGCCGAGGATTGGTCGCCATGGCTGCGTAGCCGCCAGCGCGGGCACGGCGGCCGCCAGGCCCACGAGCGCCAGGACCGTCGCCCGGCGCCCCCTTCGACGCCGAACCACGGACGCAGGAGCCACGAGCCGGCGTTCGGCGGCGGCCAGCTCAGTGCCGAGCCGCTCGAGTAGATCAGTCATGTCGTACCTCCATCGCAGTCCGTAGCTTCTTCAGCGCTCGACTGACTCGCATCCGCACCACCGCTTCGGAACACTCGAGCTCGCGTGCGATGTCTGCGTACTCGCGCTCGTCCAGCACTCGCGCGCGAAGGGCTTGGAACTGGTCAGGTGGCAGCTGGGCGGCGAGCCCCAGCGCCACGTCCGTGGAGGCCGAGACGTCGATGATGCGCTCGATGTCTTGATCGTCGATGGCCAGCGGCGGAAGGTCGAGCTCGCGACGAGCGGCAGCGACGACTCGTCCGCGCCGATAGCTGTCGATCAGCTTTCGGTGAGCGATCGTGAACAGCCACGCGATGGGCGCGTCAGGCAGTTCGCGCGAGCGATCATGTACGGCAAGCAGCGCAGCAGCGAACGTCTCAGCAGTGAGGTCGGCTGCCTGCTCGGGATCGCGCACGCGCTGCGCGTGAAAGGCGAGAACCGCCTCGCAGTGGCGACGGTAGAAGGCCTCGAACCCGCCAGTCCCGCGGCGGCTCTCGCGCAGCAGCTCTCGGTCCTCGCCCTGTCGTGCCTCCACAACCCCATTGACGCACAGCACGCGAGTTTGTAACCGGATCCGACGGCAACCCGGCTGGCAGCCCGGCACGCTGCGTCTCGCGCTGTTAGGACGGCAGTGCTACTTCGCGCGCTTTGCCTCAAGCCGCAAGCTGCCGACTTGGTGGCTCCTCGGGGGCGCGTCACGCCTGCGGGCGCGTGGAGCGGGCTAGCTGAAGCGCGACGTTGACGGTGTCGCTCTGCGGCATACGGGCCCCGTGGGCGGAGACGATGTAGCCATGCCCGCCCTGGTTCCAGACGATGACGACGTGCCCACCGTGGATCCCACCCTGCGGATAGGGCGGCTCTCGTAGCACCGCGGCGCGATGGCCGTGAACGGTGGCAGAGCCGATGCGTCGGAACGGAAGCGCCTGAACGAACTCTCCGCCGCCCTTCATGGGAGTCGTGATTCGGCGCGTCGTGAGACGAAGCCCTTGATTGATGCCCGTCACCCCAGGCCCGACCGGGCGCCGTTGTCCTCCGAGCAGAACGTGAAAGACCTCTGGACCCCGCCGGCTGAAGCCATTGGAGGCATCGATCAGGTAGGCGTCCGCTGCGTTCTCAAGGAACTGGAGCTTCGGCTGGCCCGGGCCGCGATGTTGCGGCCAAGTCGCCGGGCAAAGCACCGGGAACGCGCTGCGCTCGGCAACGTGACGGCAACCCGCAGCGATCGACCTCGGTGCGGCAGGCAGATGAGATGCCGGCTCATTTGGAGCTTGGCGCCGATGCTCGCCTCCACACCCGATAACGAACACGACCAGGAGCGCGGCGAGCCGCGACGGCGCCCTCATCGCCGGAGATACGTTGCTCGCGCGGCACGCGGTCCGCATCAGCTGATTCTCCCCGTGACGGCCTCCGACGGCTACCGACCCGAGAGGAAACAAGGTCAGGTCAGAAGAGCAAGACCCAAGACCTAGACGTCGCATGCCAAGCACCGCACGCCCGACATTGATCTCGGAGGAGATGACGTTGCTGAGAGAAGGTTGAGGAGCCCAATCGCCACCGTCCTCAGACCTCAACCCACAACAACGAACACACACCCTGCACCGGGGGTGCTCGAGTCAGGCCGCTCCTGACCCGGTGCGAAACGAATTTGCCCGCAGGCCCGCTCTCAGCGGCCTTACCCCTGCGGTGCTTTCGATCGGCAAGCTGTCGGCCGGGCAGGCCAGGTACTACCTCGAGCAGGGCGAAGCGCGCGTTGACGCGGTCGACAGCATCAGCGACGGGGTCGAGGAGTACTACGCCGGCGGCGCTGAAGCCCGCGGCACGTGGATCGGCTCTGCTGGCGGTTCGCTCGGCCTCTCGGGCCCGGTCGACGGTGATGCGCTGCGGCGCGTCCTGGCCGGCCTTGATCCGCTGGATGGGTCGCCGTTGCGGGGCTCGTCGAGCCCGGTCGTGGTCGCCGGCTTTGACCTGACCTTCTCGGCGCCGAAGAGCGTCAGCGTCCTGTTCGGGATCGGCGACCGACGAGCTGCGCACCGCGGTTCGCGCGCGCACGACCGCGCCGCTCTCGAAGCCGTCGGCTATCTCGAGCGCTCGGCGGCGGCGGTCCGTCGCGGCCATGGCGGCGCTGAGGTCGTCCCGGCCGGTGGGCTGGTGGCGGCGGCGTTTCGGCATCGCACGTCGCGGGCCGGGGATCCGCAGCTGCACACCCACGTCCTGGTCGCCAACCTCGGCCGCGGACCCGACGGGCGCTGGTCCGCGCTCGACGGCCGGCGGCTCTACGCGCACGCGCGGGCGGCGAGCTTCGTCTACCAGGCCGTGCTGCGCGCGGAGCTGACGCGAACGCTCGGGCTGGAGTGGCTGCCGGTACGGAACGGGATCGCCGATCTGGTGGGCGTCCCCAAGCCGGTGCTGCGGGCTTTCAGCCGCCGGCGCGCGGAAATCCAAGCGGCGCTCGCCGAGCGCGGGACGTCCGGCCCGCGCGCGGCCGAAGCTGCGGCGCTCGCGACCCGCCAGGCAAAGCGCGAACTCGTCGGCTTCGACGATCTGGCAGTCGAGTGGAGAGCGCGCGCAGCCGAGCTGGGCCTCGAGCGCGGCGATCTGCAGCGGCTGCTGGGACGCGTTGAGCCGAGGCAACTGAACGCCGCGAGATGGGATGCAGTGTTCGACGAGCTCGCCTCTCCCGGCGGCCTGACCCACCGGGCCTCGACGTTCTCGCGACGCGACGTCATCCAGGCGCTCAGCGAGCGCGTGCCCGCTGGCGCGCGCGTCGAGGCGCGCTCGCTTGAAGCCGCAGCCGACCGCTTCCTCGCATCCGGCCGGGCTGTCGTGCTGCTGCAGGACGGCGAGGCGGCGAGGCGTTCCGCCGCCGCGACGGCCGGCGACTGCCGATCGCCGGCGAGGACGCGATCTACTCCACGGAGGAGCTGCTCGCGCTGGAGAAACGCGTCGTCGATCAGGCGCTCGACTCCCGAGGCACAGACGCCGGCCTCGTGAGCGCGCGCGCCGTCGACGCGGCCGTGGAGGCTCGCCCGACGATCTCAGCAGAGCAACGCGCGATGGTGCAGCGGCTCTGCCTCGGTGGCGACGGCGTCAGCGTGGTGGTCGGCAAGGCCGGGACGGGCAAGACGTTCGCGCTCGGCGCTGCGCGCGAGGCGTGGCAGGCGGCCGGGTTCCCGGTGCTCGGCGTCGCAATCGCGCGCCGCGCCGCCCTCGAGCTCGAGCACGACGCCGGGATCAAGAGCACGAGTGTCGCCGCGCTCCTCCACTCCCACCGCCCGACCGCGCTGCCGGACCGATGCGTGCTCGTCGTCGACGAAGCCGGCATGGTGCCAACGAGACAGCTCGCGCAGCTCATGGATCTCGTCGCCGAGGCGAGCGGCAAGCTAGTGCTCGTCGGCGATCACCGCCAGCTGCCCGAGCTCGAAGCCGGCGGCGCCTTCCGAGGCCTCGTGACCCGCGGCCTGGCGATCGAGCTCACCGAGAACCACCGCCAACGCCACGGCTGGGAGCGCGGCGCGCTCGACCACCTCCGCGAGGGTCGAGCCGAACAGGCGATCGCGCTCTACCGGGCTCACGGCCGCGTTCACGTGGACAACAGTCCGCAGCGATCTCGCGAGCGTCTCGTCGCCGACTGGTGGGCGACGGGCGATCCGTCGGGGCCGGTGATGCTCGCCCAGCGTCGCGACGACGTCTCAGCCCTCAACGCGCACGCCCGCGAGCACATGCGCGCCGCCGGCATGCTCGGCACCCGCGAGCTGCGACTGCCTGGTGGCGTCTTCGCCGTCGGCGATCACGTGCTCGTCAAGCGCAACGACCTCCGCCTCGGGATCACCAACGGCGAGCGCGGACGCGTCGTGGCCGTCGACGCCGAAGCGCGGCAGCTCACGCTCGACTGCCGCGGCGATCGGGTCACGCTCGACGCCGGCTATCTCGACGACCGCACGATCCACGGCGACCCGACGCTCCTGCACGGCTACGCGATGACCATCCACGTCGCGCAGGGACTGACCGTCGATCACGCCTTCGTCCTCGCCGGCCCGGGCCTCGACCGCGAGGCGGGCTACACCGCGCTCAGCCGCGGCCGCGAGAGCAACCAGCTGTACGCCGCCCGCGACACCGACACGGCGCGGGCCGAATACGCGCCCACCGGCGAACGCGGCTCCGACCCGATCGAGCGCCTCGTCATCGGTCTCGAGAAGAGCTCGGCCTCGACGCTGGCGATCGACAGCGGGCACGCCGACCGTCTGGCTGACGCGCGACACGACCTCGCCCAAGCCGCCGCGCGGCGACGCGGCGCCGAAGGCTCCCGCGGCTCGTGGCTTCCCGGCCGACGTCGGCAGCTCGAGCATCTCCGTCGCGCTGAAGCCGCCGCGGCGACTCGCGTCGAGGACCTCAGCCGGCAGCAGGACGAGCTCCGTCACGGGGACCGACCCTTCGTGACCGAGCGCGACCTTGACGCCGCCTCCGCCAGGCCGGGCGACCGGCTCGCAGAGATCCGTCTCCAGCGGGAGCTCAACCGTGAACTCGGAAGAGGGCTCGAGCGATGAGCGCGAGTGAGCCGCTCGGCACTCCGGCGGGCGTCCTGGCCTCGGCGTTGGTGGAAGCCTTGGCAGCCGATCCCGCCGCGATCTCCCGCCTCCGGGAGCTCGTCGCCGTCTAGCTGCCACAACCCATGGCGCCGGAGCCCGTGATCTACACCGTGGCGTCGCTCGCGGCCGTGCTCGACGTGAGTGAGCGTGTCGTCGGGGAGCCATCGCGCGGGGCGAGCTCCAAGCAGCCAAGCGCGGAGGGCGCTACCTGATCTCAGCGGGCGCCGTCCGAGACTGGGCGGCCGTCGAACCGGGCGCCAACTCGGAGCGCCCAGGCCGCGCTCAACCGCGCCGCGCAAACGGACCGCTGCGCACCGCCCTGGACACCCTCGACCAGCGAACGGCTCCCGGGGGCTGACTTTCGCGCTCATGGCCTAGTAGCTGGATGGTCCTCGCAGCCGACCCGCAGGCCATGAGCGTCGAGAAGGTCCAGCGCGAGAATCGCGAGGTCGTCTGGCGGGTGCGATGGCGCGAGCACGGCCGGAACCGCGCGCGCACTTTCTCGAGTCGCCGGGACGCGCTCGACTTCGACGCCGACCGCCGCCGCGCCCGCCGCGCCGGCACCCTGACGCTCCTCGACGCCGGCGCGGAGACGCTCGACGACTACGTCACCGGGACATGGGTCCCCGCGCACGCGGCGCTGCTCGCCCCGAAGACACGCCGCGACTACGCGAGTTACTACGACCGCTACATCTCGCCGCGCCTCGGCAACGTGCCGCTCCGAGAGCTGACGCCCGACGCGATCGCGCGCCTGCAGGCGGAGCTCCTTCGAGCCGGACTCGGCCATGAGGCGACCCGCAAGACGGTCCACGTCGTCCTCAAGGGCATGCTCACCCACGCCGCGCAGTCGGGCCTGATCCTCGCCAACCCGGCGCGCGCCGTCCGCATGGCGCGCGCACCGATGCGCGACGAGGTACGGCCGCTCGCCCCCGAGACCGTCGAGCAGATGCGCGCGAGTGCTCCTCGACCGACCCGAACGACGCATCGCGGGCTCGAACGGGCTGCCGCGAGCCGCACTGAACCTCCGCGACGCCACGATCATCTCCGTGCTCGCCTACGCGGGCCTGCGCCCGCAGGAGCTCCGCGCCCTGCGATGGATCCACGCAAAGGAGCGGACGCTGTCGATCGGCGCAGCCAAGACCGGCCGCCGCCGCTCGGTGCGATTGCTCGATCATCCTGGCCGATCGACCTCCGCGAGTGGCATGTCGCCTCGCCGACCGCCGAGCTCGCATCAGCCGGTCTTCACCGGCGACAACGGAACCGCGTGGACCGCCGAGGGCTTCAACAAATGGCGTCAGCGGGTCTTCCTGCCCACGATCCAAGCCGTCGGCCTGGATCACGCCCGCCCCTACGACCTCCGCCACAGCTTCGCCTCGCTCCTGCTCCACGAGGGCCGCAGCGTCATCTATGTCGCGCGCCAGCTCGGACACGGTGCGGACCTCACGCTCGGCACCTACGGCCACGCCATCGAGGAGCTCGACGAAGCACCGCGTATCGCAGCTGACGACGCGATCGCAGCCGCGAGGGTGAACGTCAGGACCGGCTCGTTCAAGGACGCTGTCGAGGCAGACGCTCCGTCCCGATCAGCAGATGCAGCGGGCGACTGCTACTAGCCGCTGACGTCCGGTCTCGACGCCCGGGTGTCGACTTGAAGCCCGCTCGCGCATGCCCTGCCGGACGATCACTCCGACCGCGATGGCGAGCGTGATGACGAGGACCCAGGTCGAGCGGTCGAACTCGTAGATGGGAGCCAGATGCCTCCGATCGAGGACCTGCCACCGGAAGGGGTCGAAGAGGTACCAGTGCAGCGCGGGCATCGGCAGCAGCCACCAGCGGCCGAGCAGCAAGCCGAGCAGGAGGCCGAGCGCGGCGTAATACGGAAGCGCGTTGGTGCCCCCTTCGATGCCGAAGGCCAAGACGAACGCGATCGTGAACACGATGTACCCGATCACGTACGCCGTCACGGAGTACGCGACGTCGCGCAGCATCTTCCGCATGGTGTCGTGTTCGGCAGAACCCGGAGCACGATCAAGTCGACCGTGGCATTCCCGAAGCAATGCCGACCGCGGCCGCCGGAGGCTGCGCCATGGGCGGCTCGCACTACGGCCCGGGAGCTCCGGATGTACCCGTTTGGTACCCGCGCCTCCACCGCCTCCGGACCCCCCCCCCGGGGATTTGGCTCCCCGCCTGACACGCCCCGACCTGGATTCGAACCAGGGGCCTACTCCTTAGGAGGGAGTCGCTCTATCCAGCTGAGCTATCGGGGCCCAGGCAGGCATCGTAGTTCGGACGTCGAAACGAACCCCTCGGTACGCCTGAGTGGGGTGGTTCTCGACCGGACCGTGTACCTTCTCTGGCCTCTGAAGGAGGGTCAATTGAGGCAGTTCATCCAAGCGCCGGAGGCTCGGGCATGAGCACGGGCACCACCGAGCTGCTTGGTCACGAGGAAGACTCGGCCCAGGAAACGGGTCTTGTCGCGGGTCAGCAGGTCACAGCACGTTCTCCGCTGCAGCTGTTCTGGCGGAGGTTCAGGAAGGACAAGGTCGCGATGGTCGCGGCCGGCTTCGTGGTGCTCGCGTGCCTCGTGGCGATCCTGGCTCCCGTGATCGTCAAGGTCACCGGCGCTCCCGATCCGAACGTCCAGAACCCGAACCTGCTCGACGATTTCGGCTCCCCGTCCGGGCCCAGCGCCGATAACTGGCTCGGCGTCGACCAGCGTGGCCGCGACGTGTTCGCCCGCGTCGTCTACGGCGCGCGGATCTCGCTCGAGGTCGCGTTCATCTCGACCTTCATCATCGTCCTCGTGGGCGTGGTGATCGGCCTGATCGCCGGCTACTACCGCGGCATCACCGACTCCCTGCTCACCCGCGCGATGGACGTGATGCTGGCGTTCCCCGTGCTGTTGCTGGCGATCGGGCTCGGCGTCGCGTGCGCCGACGGGTGCATCAACGGCGTCATCCAGCCCGGCCTGACCGTCGTGGTGACGGTCATCTCGCTCTCCCTGTGGCCGTACATGGCGCGCATCGTGCGTGGCCAGGTGCTGTCGCTGCGCGAGAAGGAGTTCGTCGAGGCGGCCCGCTCCCTGGGCGCTTCGCACTCGCGAATCATCTTCAGAGAGATCCTCCCGAACCTGGTCGCGCCGATCATCGTGTACAGCACGATCCTGATCCCCCAGGTCATCCTCTTCGAGGCTGCACTCTCGTTTCTCGGGATCGGCATCGACCCGGGCACGCCGAGCTGGGGATCGATGATCTCCGACGCGGTCGGCGTGTTCGACATCGCCTGGTGGTTCATGACCTTCCCAGGCCTTGCGCTCGTCCTGACGGTCCTCGCCTTCAACCTCGTCGGCGATGGTCTGCAGGATGCGCTCAATCCGCGTACCGCCAAGTAATCCACCTCAAGACACAGCAATTCACGCAATGGGACACACCCAGGAAAGGACCTCTGCATGATCAGGTCTCCTCTGCGGCTCCTCGCCGCCCTGGCGCTGGTTGCACTCACGTTTGCGGTCGCCGCTTGTGGCGGCAGCAACGAGAGCAGCAATAGCTCCGGGAAGTCGAGCAACGGCTCCACCACGGAAGGCAAGAAGGGCGGCAAGCTCGAGCAGCTCGGCGCTTCTGATGTCGACTTCCTCGATCCGGGCCAGACGTACTACACCGGTGGCTTCCAGGTCATCTACGCGACCCAGACGCCGCTCTACGCCCCGAAGCCCGACCAGGACGAGGCGGAGCCGGCGCTGGCTGACGGCCAGCCGCAGATCTCCGACGACGGCAAGACGGTCACGGTCAAGCTCAAGAAGGGCGTCAAGTTCGGCCCGCCCGTGAACCGCGAGATCCAGGCGAAGGACGTCAAGTACGCCTTCGAGCGTGCCGCGACGAAGAACGTCCCGAACCAGTACACGACGTACTTCAACTTCATCGAGGGCTACCCGAAGAAGCCCGGCGCGCTCCAGGACATCCCTGGCATCGTCGTCGACAACCCGTACCAGCTCACGTTCAAGCTGACCCAGGCGCAGGGCCCGGGCTTTGCCGCGTTCCTGATCATGCCGGTCACGACGCCGATCCCGAAGGAGTACGCCGAGAAGTACGACAAGCAGAACCCCTCGACGTACAACGAGCACGTCGTCTCCTCCGGCCCGTACATGGTCGAGAACGACGCCAAGGGCGATCTGACGGGCTACAAGGCCGGTAAGTCGATCCACCTGGTTCGCAACCCGAACTGGAACAAGTCGCTCGACTTCCGTCCCGCGTACCTCGACGAGGTCACGCTGACGACGAACGCGACCGACGCCAACGTGGCCGGCCGCCAGGTGCTCTCGGGTCAGAACCTGATCCTCGACACCAACCCGCCGGCGCAGGTGCTCAAGCGGGTCGTGCAGCGCCAGAAGGACCAGCTCGTCACGCTCCCGGGCGGTGGCTTCCGGTGGTTCCCGCTCAACATGAGCATCAAGCCGCTGGACAACATCAACGTCCGGAAGGCGATCCTCGCCGCGTTCGACCGCACCGCCGCCATCAAGGCGCGCGGCGGCTCGTTCGTCGGCAAGCCCGGCACGCACTTCATCCCGCCGGGCATCAGCGGGTTCGACGAGGCGGGTGGCGACAAGGGCCCCGGCTTCGACTTCCTCGCCAACCCGCAGGGCGACATGGCCGTGGCCGAGAAGTACATGAAGGCCGCCGGCTACTCGTCCGGCAAGTACGACGGCAGCGACGAGCTCCTCATGGTCACCGCGAACGTCGACCCGGGCAAGGCCCAGGCCGAGGTCGCCAAGGCGCAGCTCGAGAAGCTCGGCTTCAAGGTCCGCCTCCGCACGGTGCCGCAGGACGCGGTGTACACGGAGTGGTGCCAGCAGCCGAAGAAGAAGGTCGCTGTCTGCGGCTCCGCGGGTTGGTTCAAGGACTTCAACGACCCGCAGTCGATGCTCGAGCCGACGTTCAAGGGCTCGAACTTCTCGCCGGATGGCGGTAACAACAACCTGGCCCAGCTCCAGGACCCGAAGATCGACAAGGCGATGGACGAAGCCGCGGTCCTCAAGGGTGCCGAGCGGTACCAGGCGTGGGGCGAGATCGACAAGATGATCACCGCCCAGGCTCCGGCCGTCCCGTTCATCTGGGACAACACGAACCTGATCCACTCGAAGAACGTGAACGCGGTCGGCAACGCGTACATGAACTCGTTCGATCTCGCGTTCAGCTCGATTAAGTAAGGGGAACGGGAGAACCACTGACGACGACGGCCGGCCTCGCACCCGCGGGGCCGGCCGAGTCGTAAGATCCGGGAAACTCGCATGGGCGCCTACATCACCCGACGGCTGCTGTGGACAGTGCTGCTGCTGTGGGTCGTCAGCGGCATCACCTTCATCGTCTTCAACGTCCTGCCGAGTGCGGACCCTGCGCTGCTCCGCGCGGGTCGTCGCGCCGAGCCGGACGTCATCGCCAGCATCCGCCACACCTTCGGCCTCGACAAGCCGCTGTACGAGCAGTACTGGAACTACATGAAGGCCGTGTTCTTCCACTTCGACTTCGGGCGCTCGTACCGCAACGACGTCGACGTGCGCTCGCAGCTCTTGGACCGGCTGCCGAACACGCTCTACCTGATCGCCGGCGCCGTGGTCGTCTGGCTGGTGATCGGCCTCTCGGTCGGCATGATCTCGGCCGTCAAGCGCGGCTCGTTCCTCGACCGCTTCTCGATGACCACCGCGCTGGTGGCCATCTCCGCGCCGGTCTACTGGCTCGGCCTCGTGGTCCTCTACCTCTTCTCCGACGACATCGGGCGCTTCCCGATCCTGCCGGGCTCGGGCGCGTTCCAGGCGGCGAGCAACCCCGCGGCCAAGGCCGAGGCGCTGATCATGCCGTGGTTCGTGCTCGCGACCGCGTTCGCCGCGATCTACGCCCGATTGCTGCGCGCCAACCTGCTGGAGGTGCTGGGCGAGGACTACATCCGCACGGCACGGGCCAAGGGGCTCGGCGAGCGGCGCGTGATCTTCCACCACGGCATGCGCTCCGCGCTCACGCCGATCGTGACCATCCTCGGCCTCGACATCGGCATCCTCGTCGGCGGCGCGATCCTCACCGAGAGCGTCTTCAACATCCCTGGCATCGGGCGCCTCACCTTCGACGCGATCCAGCGCGGTGACGTCATCACCGTGCAGGGCGCGACGCTCTTCCTGGCCTTGGCGGTCTGCCTCTGCAACCTGCTGGTGGACGTCATGTACTCAGTCCTCGACCCGCGGGTGCGCCTGTCATGACCGAGCCGTTGCTCTCCGTCCGCGATCTGCACGTGCACTTCGCGACCGACGACGGCCTCGTGAAGGCGGTCGACGGCGTCTCCTACGACATCGGCCCCGGCCGTACGCTCGGGATCGTGGGCGAGTCCGGCTCCGGGAAGTCCGTGTCCTCCCTGACCGTGATGGGGCTGACGCGCTCGAAGATCTCGCGGATCACCGGCGAGATCCACTTCGGCGGCAAGGACCTGCTGCAGGCGAGCGACGACGAGATGCGCCACATCCGCGGCGAGGAGATCGCGATGATCTTCCAGGACCCGCTGTCGTCGCTGCATCCCTTCTATCGCATCGGCGACCAGCTCGTGGAGGCCGTCCAGGCGCACCACAAGGTCTCCAAGGCGGCCGCCCTCGACAAGGCCGTGGAGCTGCTGCGGCTGGTCGGGATCCCGCAGCCGAAGGACCGCGTCGGCGGCTACCCGCACGAGTTCTCCGGCGGCATGCGCCAGCGCGTGATGATCGCGATGGCGCTGATCAACGAGCCGAAGCTGCTGATCGCCGACGAGCCGACGACCGCGCTCGACGTGACCGTCCAGGCGCAGATCCTCGAGCTGATGATCCGGCTGAAGGCGGAGCTCAACACCTCGATCGTCTTCATCACCCACGACCTCGGCGTCGTGGCCGAGATGGCCGACGACATCGCGGTGATGTACGCGGGCCGGATCGTCGAGTTCGGCACGAAGGAGACGATCTTCGAGAACCCGCAGCACCCCTACACCTGGGGCCTGCTGGGCTCGATCCCCAAGCTCGACGCCAACCGCGACGAGCCGCTGATCCCGGTCAGCGGCCGGCCGCCGTCGCTGATCAACCTGCCGAGCGGATGCTCGTTCCACCCCCGCTGCCCGTACGTGCGCGACGCGCACAAGAAGGTCGAGCCGACGCTCGAGCCGGTCAACGGGGACGACCACCACCGCGTCGCCTGCCTGCTCGACGCCGGCGTGCGGGCGAGGATCTGGGACGACCTGCGCGAGGGCAAGCGGCCCGAGGAGGCACGCGCCGACGTGATGGCCGGAGAGGGGGCTGCATGAGCGAGCGGCTGAGCGGCGCGGCGGCGACCGACGAGTCACGTGCGGCCGCGCGCGTGGGCGGCGGCGAGACGCTGTACGAGATCCGCGATCTCAAGAAGCACTTCCCGCTGACCTCGGGAATGATCTTCCGCAAGCAGGTCGGCGCCGTGCACGCCGTCGACGGCGTCTCCTTCGACGTCAAGCGCGGCGAGACGCTCGGCCTGGTCGGCGAGTCCGGCTGCGGCAAGTCGACCACCGGCCGCCTGCTGCTGCGGCTGCTCGACCCGACCAGCGGCTCGATCAAGTTCGAGGGCGAGGAGATCGCCGACATCAAGCCGAAGCAGCTGATCGAGTTCCGCCGCGACGCGCAGATGATCTTCCAGGACCCGTACTCGTCGCTGAACCCGCGCAAGACGGTCGGCTCGATCATCGGCGAGCCGTTCGCGATCCACGGGATGAAGACCGGCGAGGGCGAGCGCCGCAGCGCGGTCCAGGAGCTGATGGACACCGTCGGGCTCAACCCTGAGCACTTCAACCGCTACCCGCACGAGTTCTCCGGCGGCCAGCGCCAGCGCATCGGCGTCGCGCGCGCGATCGCGCTGAAGCCCAAGCTGATCGTCGCCGACGAGCCGGTCTCCGCGCTCGACGTGTCGATCCAGGCGCAGGTGCTCAACCTGCTGCGCGAGCTCCAGCGCGACCTTGGGCTGACCCTGATCTTCATTGCCCACGACCTGTCGGTCGTGCGCCACATGTGCGACCGCGTCGCGGTCATGTACCTCGGCAAGATCGTGGAGCTGGCGGGCTCCGACGAGCTCTACGGCCATCCGCGGCATCCCTACACGGGCGCGCTGATGTCGGCGGTGCCGATCGCCGATCCGAAGCTGGCGGCGGTCAAGAAGCGCCAGATCCTCGCCGGCGACGTGCCGTCGCCGACCAACCCGCCGCCGGCATGCCGCTTCCACACGCGCTGCTGGAAGGCGCAGGACATCTGCCACCAGGACGAGCCGCTGCTGGAGGCCAAGGACGGCGGCAACGTCGCCGCCTGCCACTTCCCGATGACGGACGCCGAAGTGCTCGATCGCGTCCCGACCTCCCGGCACGTCTAGCCAGCTGAGCGCGGTCGATCGCTTCCAGAGCGCGCTGCGCGCCCGTGGCGTGGAGGTCGAGCCGCGCGTGCTGCCGGACTCCGCGCGGACGGCGCCCGAGGCCGCCGCGGCGGTCGGGACGGAGGTCGGCGCGATCGTGAAGTCGCTGGTGTTCCGGTGCGGGGACGAGGCGGTGCTGGCGCTGGTGTCGGGCGCGAACCGCGCCGACGAGGCGCGGCTCGAGGAGGAGTTCGGTGGGCCGGTGGGGCGCGCGGACGCCGACTTCGCGCGGGCCGCGACGGGCTTCTCGATCGGGGGTGTGCCGCCGCTCGGGCACCCGGAGCCGCTGCGCACGATCGTTGACGAGGATCTGCTGGGTTACGAGGTCGTGTGGGCGGCCGCGGGCACGCCGCACGCGGTCTTCCCCATCGCGCCGGGCGAGCTGGCTGAGCTCGCCGGCGGCCGCGTGGTCAGGCTCGCCGCGCCCGCTCGCTGAGCCGGGCGAGCGAGCGGTCCCAGCGGGCGCCGACCTCCTCCATCCACGCGATCGCCCCGTCGAGCGGCTCCGGGGTGAAGCGGTAGCGCGTCTCGCGCCCCTCGCGGTGGGGTTCGACGAGCCCGGCGCGCTCGAGCGCGCCGAGGTGCTTGGCGATCGCCTGGCGGGTCATCGGCAGCTCCGCCGCGAGCCCGGACGCGGTGACCGGCTCAGCGCCCGACAGCGAGCGGATGACCTGGCGGCGGGTGGGGTCGGCGAGCGCGGCGAACAGCGCGCCGAGGTCCTCGTCGTGGGTCAGGCCAGGCACAGCGAGGCCTGCGCGCTGAGCGCGGCCATGCGCGGCCCGACGACGGGCGCCAGGCTGCGCTCGACGACCACGAGGCGGGTGCCGCCGTCGACCGGGGCGAGCGTCCACTCGACGCGCGAGTCGCCCCACGAGAACACCAGCCGGCGCTCGGGCTCGACCTCCTCGACGGTGCCCCAGCGCTGCTCGCCGTCCTCGAAGGTGACGTGGACGTCGCCGCCCTCCTCGGGCTCGAGCTCGACCTCGTCGGCCAGCCAGCCCTCGAGCTCGTCGGGGTCGGTGATGAGCTCCCAGGCGCGCTCGGGCTCGACGGGGAGGGTGACTTCGCGGCGAACGGATGGCATAAGCAACTCCATGGTTGCACATCCGCTAGGCTGACGGCAACCCGCAACTCGGAGGTTGCACATGCCACTGGTCCCCATGGTCGTTCAGCAGGACGCGCGCGGCGAGCGCTCGTTCGACATCTACTCCCGGCTCCTGCGCGAGCGCGTCGTCTTCGTGGGCGGCGAGATCAACGACGAGATCTCGAACCTCGTCGTCGCGCAGCTGCTCCACCTCGAGGCCGAGGACCCGGAGAAGGACATCCAGCTCTACGTCAACTCCCCGGGCGGCGTCGTGTACTCGGGGCTGGCGATTTACGACACGATGCGGTTCATCAAGCCCGACGTGGCGACGACCTGCTGCGGGATCGCGATGTCGATGGGCTCGCTGATCCTGGCCGGGGGCGCCGCCGGCAAGCGCTTCGCGCTGCCGAACTCGCGCATCCTCGTCCACCAGCCCAGCGGCGGTTACCAGGGCCAGGCCACCGACATCCAGATCCACGCCGAGGAGGCGATCGGGCTGCGGCGGCGGATCGAGGAGATCTACGCCGAGCACACCGGCAAGCCGATCGAGGAGATCTCAGACGCGCTCGAGCGCGACCGCTACTTCACGCCCGACCAGGCGGCCGAGTACGGCCTCATCGACCGCGTCTGCGCCTACCGGAACGGGAACGGCAATGGCAACGGCAACGGGAGTCACTCCTCGTCGTCGTCGCCGTCATCATCGTCGTCGTCCTCGGCGTAGAGCGACTCCCGCGCCAGCTCCTCGCCGCGCACGTTGAAGAGCTTGATCTCGAGGAAGTCCTGCCGGTAGTCGTCCGGCGCGATCAGCGTGAAGCGATCCTCGACGAGCAGGCACTGGTCGACGCACAGGTCCGCGAGCTCCGCGGTGGCGACGATGCCGCCGCGGATCTGCGGCACGCCCCACACGAGCGTCATGTCGGCGGCGTTGCCGTTCTCGCCGCGCCAGGTGCCGATCACCTCGTCGCACAGGTCCATGCGCCACTCCGGGTTGTTCTCGGCGAGCATGTCGGTGAAGTCGGCGCTGGAGGCGAAGTCGCTGGGCTCCTGCTCCTCGCCGATCCCCTCCGGGTCACCGGGGACGAACGAGACGTAGCCGAACACCTCGAGGTTCGTGGTGGTGCGCGCGGTCACCGGCACGTAGGTGCGCCCGTTCCACGTGCGGTCGGGGTAGTAGGTGGGCACGTCGGCCTCGCCCAGATCCTGGCCGTCGGAGTCGATCCGCAGGCACGCCTCCAGGAACTCGGCGGTCAGCGTGTCGGCCCAGCGGCCGGACGGCAGCGCGTCCTGTGGGGGCTCGGCGGCGAAGCGGGTGACGAAGCGGTCCTCGGGCGGCATCGGCGGCGGAGGGTACTCAAAGCTCGACGAGGAGGGTGACCGGCCCGTCGTTGACGAGCTCGACCTCCATCATCGCGCCGAACACCCCGCGCTGGGCGCCGAGCCGCTCGCACACCCGCTCGTAGAGCGGCTCCGCATGCTCCGGGCGCGCCGCTTCGACGTACGACGGGCGGTTGCCCTTGCGGGCGTCGCCGTAGAGCGTGAACTGCGACACGCACAGCACCTCGCGGTCGCCGAGCGGCTCGTTCATCCGCCCGTCGGCGTCGGGGAAGACCCGCAGCGCGCGCAGCTTGTCGGCCAGGCGGTCGGCCTGGGCCTCGGTGTCGTCGTGCGTGACGCCGAGCAGGACGAGCAGCCCGGGGCCGATGGCGGCGACCTCCGCACCCTCCACGCGCACGGCGGCACGGGTCACGCGTTGCACGAGCGCGCGCACCCCGGTGAGGCTAGCCTGAAAGCCATGACCGGCCTGCTCATCGCCCTCGGCGGCCTCGCCTTCGTCTGCCTCGTCCTGGCGATCTTCGTGCTGATCACGCGCTTCCTCGCCCCGCGCCTGCTGGGCAAGGACGACGGCTCCTCGATCGACCCCTAGGCCAGCGCGACCTCGACCTCGGGCAGCCAGTCGCCCAGCGGCGCCGGCTCGCCGAGGTGGAAGCCCTGGGCGTGGTCGACGCCCATGCGTTGCAGCAGCGCGGCGGTCTCGTCGTCGCCGACGTGCTCGGCGACCGTGCGCTTGCCGAGGCCGCGGGCGATGTCGACGACCGCCTGGATGACGAGCTGGTCGGTCGGGTCGGCGGCCGAGTGGCGCACGAACTCGCCGTCGATCTTGAGGTAGTCGAACGGCAGGTGCTTGAGGTAGTAGAAGGAGCCGAAGCCGGCGCCGAAGTCGTCGAGCGCGAAGCGGCAGCCGAGGTCGGCCAGGCGGGCGGCGAAGTGCTGGGCGCGCGGGATGTTGGAGACGGCGATCGTCTCGGTGATCTCGAAGATGATCTGGCTCGGGCAGACCTCGTTGGCGGTCAGCTCGCGCTCGATCAGCTCGAGCAGCTCGGGGTCGCCCGCCGAGCGGCCGGAGATGTTGACCTCGACGATCAGGCGGCGGCCGGCGCGCAGCTCGGCGCCGACCATGCGGATCGCGCGGGCGACCACCCAGCGGTCGATCGCCGCCATCAGGTCGAAGCGCTCAGCGACCGGGAGGAAGGCGGAGGGCGGGATCAGCTCGCCGTCTGCGCCGCGCATGCGCAGCAGCAGCTCGTACTGGGTCGCCTCGCCGGTGGAGAGGTCGACGATCGGCTGCGCGTGCAGCACGAACGCGTCCTCGGCCAGCGCGTCGCGGATCATGTCCGCCCACGAGATGCGCGCCTCGATGCGGGTCTCGGGCCGCTCCGGCGCGTCGTAGCTGGCGAGCTGGTCGCGCCCGGACTCCTTGGCGTCGTACATCGCGAGGTCGGCGTTGACGAGCACGTCCTCGCCGGTCAGCTTGGCGGGGCTGTCGAACAGCGCGAGCCCGAGGCTCGCGGTCACGGTCCGGGTGCGCCCGGTGGCGGTGGGGACGGCGAGCGTGCGCACCGCGTCGAGCACCGCGGTGGAGACCGCGGCGGCCTCCTCCGGCGTGGCCTCCGGCAGCAGGATCGCGAACTCGTCGCCGCCGAGGCGCGCGAGCACGTCGGACTCGCGCAGGCGGCTGCGCAGCGCGTGGGCGACGCGCACGATCAGCTCGTCGCCGGCCGAATGGCCGAGCGTGTCGTTGATCGTCTTGAAGTGGTCGAGGTCGAGCACGATCGCGGCGCCCTTGGGCCCGTAGCGCTCGACGTAGGCGACGTGGCGCTCGAGCTCGCGCTCGAACGAGCGGCGGTTGAGCAGCCCGGTCAGCGGGTCGTGGTCGGCCATGTGGCGCAGCTCGGCCTCGTGGCGGCGGCGCTCGGTGACGTCCTGCATCTGGGAGAGGAAGTGGAGCGGCTTGCCCTCGGCGTTGCGCACGAGCGTCGAGTTGACCGCCACCCACACCGCGCTGCCCGAGGCGTGCAGGTAGCGCCGCTCGGCGCGGTGGCTGGAGAGCTCGCCCTCGAGCATCGCCCCGCGCGCCTCCCAGTCGGCCTTGAGGTCGTCCGGGTGGGTGATCGAGGCGACCGGCAGGCCCTCGAGCTGCTGCGGCGTGTAGCCGGTGAGCTGGCACAGCGCGCGGTTGACGCGCAGGAAGCGGAAGTCCGGCGAGGTCAGCGCCATGCCGATCGGCGCCTCCTCGAAGGCGGAGCGGAAGCGCTCCTCGGCCTCGGCCAGCGCGGCCTGCGAGTGCATGCGCTCGGCGACGTCGCGGACGGTCGCGTGGGTCTCGACGAGCGCGCGGGTCGCGGGGTCGCGGACGACGCGCAGGCGCGTCTCGACCCACACCGCACCACTCGGACGGCGCATGCGGTGGGTGATCGAGACCGGCGCTTCCTCGCCGCCGCCGAGCAGCGCAGCCACGCCCGCAGCGTCGTCCTCGTGGACGAGGTCGGTGAACGCGCGTCCCAGCAGCGCCTCGGGCTCGAGCCCGAGCAGGTCGCGGCAGGCGGGCGACGCGTAGCGGACGGAGCCGTCCGGCTCGAGCACGCAGATCAGGTCGGTGGAGGTCTCGGCCAGCACGCGCGAGCGCGCCTCCGCCTCGAGCCGGGCCAGCTCGGCGTGGTCGCGCTCGGCGCGGCGCATGGCGATGACGCCGAGCGCGTCGCGCTCGCGCCGCCGCGCCTGCGAGCCGACGACGCCGATCAGGATCGTCAGCAGGCCGCCGACCAGCAGCGTGGCCAGCGCGAGGCCCTGGCGTGTTTCGGGCTGCCCGACGGCGATGGTCCAGTCGCGGTCGCCGAGGTGCACGCGCTTCTCGAGGGCGTTCGGGAGCCCGTCGACCGCGTCGCCCTGGGCGAGCGCGATCCGCGTGTTCGGCGGCAGGTGGGCGCCGACCGCGGCGCGGACGGCGGGCACCGAGAAGGTGGCCAGGAAGGCGCCGGACGCGCCGGAGCCGGCCGCGCGCACCGGCACGGCCACGGCGAGGCTGCGAGGCGAGTCGCCGACGGCGGGCAGCACGCCGGTCGAGCGCGTGTCGCCGCTGCGGATCGCGCCCTGCAGCGCGGTGCGGGCGGCGGACTGCTGGATCGCGTCGCGCGTCGGGTCGCCCTTCCCGCGCGAGGTCGAGAACACGATCTTGAAGCGCTGGGGATGGGTGCTGGCGTCGTCGGCGCCCGAGCGCACCGGCGCGCCGTGGCCGGCGCTGCGCGCGAGCGCGATCGAGGTGAGTGCCCGCTGGTCGAACAGTCGGGAGGCGAGCGCGTCGAACTGGGCGCGGCGCACGGACAGCGGGCCTTGCACGGTCGAGGCGACGTCGGTCAGGCGGTCGAGCGGCCCGACGGTCGCGTGCAGCAGGTCGTTCTCGGCGATCGCGAGCTGGCGCTCGTGGCGCTGGTCGCGCTCGCTGTCGCCGTGGGCGACCGCGACGCAGGTGGCGAGGACGGTGGCGAGCGCGGTGATCACCAGCACGAGCGTCTGGCGCGGCGCGCTGCGGCGCATGTCGCGGGTCCAGGTCCCGAGCGCCTCGGGGCTCGAGCCGAGCGCGATCAGCCCGCCGCCGGCGACGAGCAGCCACAGCGCGAGTGCCGGGGTGATCGAGGGCCAGGCCTGGTGGACGTCGCGCAGGACAGGGATCGCCGAGGTGCCGCCGAGCAGCACCGAGACGCCGAACGCGGCCGTCAAGACTCCCGCTGTGCTGAGCGCTATCCGTTCGAGTCCAGCCCAGCCAGATGGGGCAAGACGATTCCGTTCGTCCACACGGTGCTCATCGGCCTGCGCGCCGCAGGCCCAATACAACGGTTGTCCGTTAGACGTCCCGAAGCTCTTGGGCTGCGACCTCGGGAGCGACCACGCACAGGTGCAGGCCGGCGCCGAGCTCGAGGCCGGCGAGGTGGGTCAGCCGCGGCAGGATGTCGATCCGCCAGCAGAAGTGGTCGGCCCCGCGGGGCGCGGTGCGGATCCACAGGTTCAGCGGCGGCGAGGCTCCGAGCCGGCGGCGGAGGCGCAGCAGCGCGTCGTGCAGCAGGGCCGCGCCGGTGGGGCCGTCGTCCTCGAAGCGGGTGTGCGCGCGGCGCGGGACCAGCATGAGCTGGAACGGCAGTCGCGAGGCGTACGGCGCGAGCAGCACCGCGTGCTCGTCGATGGCGACGATGCGGTCGCGCAACCGCACCTCCTCCTGCAGCAGGTCGCCGAGCAGGTTGCCGCCCATCGTGCGGGTCGCGTAGGCGGTGAAGCGCTCGCGTTCGCGCGCGACGGCCGCGGGGACGAACGGCAGCGCGTAGAGCTGCGCGTGCGTGTGCGGCAGCGAGGCGCCGCCCTCGCGGCGCTCGTTGACGAGCAGATGGACGAAGGCGGCGTTGGAGTGAGCCTTGATGCGCGTGCGCCAGGCCATGGCGGCGACCTCCACCTGCTCCGCGGTGAGGTCGGCGAGCGAGATGACCGGATCGGGCGCGTTGACGATCACCTCCTGGGCCCCGGCGGCCGCCTGGGCGGTGAAGAGGTCCGGGTTGGGGTGCGGAGCGGGAACCTCGGCCTCCGCGCTGACCGCGGGATAGAGGTTCGGCACGCTGCGCACCCGCCAGCCGGGCGTGTCGGGCGCGCCGCCGCCGGGGCGCAGCGCCCACACCTCGGGCGGCGTGCGGTCCTCGTGGCCCTCGAGGAACGGGTCCTTCTCGGGGTCGACGGGGTCGGCCGGATCGGCGTGGAAGCCGGCGCCGGGGCGCGATGCGCGGCCGGCGGCGATGATCGACTTGAGGCCGGTGAGCGGGTCGACGCGGAGCTCGTTCATGTCAGGTATTTCTCCATACCGAGGTGCTCGATGCCCTCCTCGTCGAAGCGGTCGCCGTAGGACGTGTAGCCGGCCCGCTCGTAGAGCGACAGCGCGTTGGTCTGGGCGTGCATGCCGATGCGGACGGCTCCGGCCGCGCGCGCCTCCTCCTCGGCGGCGGCCAGCAGGGCGGCCGCGAGCCCTTTGCCGCGCGCCTCCCGCCGCACGCAGAGGCGCGCGAACCTCGCGCTGCCGCCCGGCTCGATCAGCAGGCGGCACGTGCCGAGCACCTCGCCGTCGACGGCCACGAGCTGGAGCGCCTCGGCGTCGCGCCCGTCCACGTCGCCGTCGAGCCTGACGCCCTGCTCGCCGCAGAAGACCTCCTCGCGCAGCGCGAGTGCGGCGGCGAGCTCGTGCTCGTCGCGGGGCCGGCGGATCTCCATCAGGACAGGTAGCGCCGCATGTCGTCGGCCAGGTCGGACTGGTTGCGGTACGCGCCCTGGTGGACGTAGGCGAGCTTCCCGCGGCGGTCGAAGAACACGGTGATCGGGTAGTTCGCGGGCGCCCGGATCGTCTTCGCGATGTCCTCGTCGTGGTCGAGGTAGGACGGGTAGGGCAGCGGCTCGGACTTCAGGAAGCGGTGGGCGGGATCGGTCGAGTCGCCCGCGTTGACGCCGATGAACGCGACCTGCTTGCCCTGCTTCACCGCCTGCTGCTGGAAGAGCGGGAACTCGCTGCGGCACGGGACGCACCACGACGCCCACTTGTTGACCACCACCGGGTAGCCCTTGAGGCTCGCCATCCGGGCGCGGAAGGCCTTGGGGCCGCCGGGCAGCAGCTGCGAGGACTGCCGGTGCAGCGAGGCCAGCGGGGCCGGGGCGCCGCTCAGCTTGCGCTCGGCCTGGGAGAGGTCGAACTTCTTCTTGGGCGTGCTGTCGCCGCCCGCCTGCCGGAGCCCGACGACCAGCACCGCGATCAGCGCGAGAGCGGCGAGGATGGCGGCGTACCGTCGCATCGGGATATACGGTGGCAGATCGGCGGAGGCCGTCGGCGAGTCTGCTTGAATATGGGGTGCTTCCCGGGCAGGCGTCTCGTAACGACGCCATCCCCACTGCGGTCCCGGGCTTGCTCGAAGTCGTGCGGCGGACCACACGACTTCTCCCTACGTCGATTAGTCGAGCCTTCATGGCTGAGCCTGAGACAGCGACCCTGGCGGTCGCATCCCTTCCATCTTCCGACGATCTCGAGCGGGCGGCTTTGTTCGCCCGTGAACCCTTCCTGCTCGAAGGGGAGGACGCCGCGACCGCGCTCGCCCCGGGCACCCCGCGCCGGCGCGCGCTCGACTCGGTGCTGGCCGAGCTCGACGAGGGCCACAAAGTGCCCTCGACCCGCTGGCGCCGCCGCTGGTCGCTGCTGCTGGGCCTCGACCGCCTGCTCTCCCAGGACGAGCCGGCGCTGGTCGACGGAACCGTGCTGTCGGCCCACCAGGTCGACGCGCTCTCCGGCACGCTGACCGCGCTGCTGGCCGAGGCGCAGCGCAACGGCAACGGCCGCAACGGGCTCGAGAGCCCCGACGAGCCGGTCGAGCTCGCCCCGGCCGGCCTGCCCGGCGACGAGGAGCTGCCGGAGGAGCTGCGCGAGGAGGAGGACGGCGACGAGGATCCCGTCGACTGGTCCGACCCGGAAGAGGAGGTCGCCGAGGACGTCGACGACCCGAACGCCGCCAAGCGCTTCTGGTTCGAGCACGCGACCGGCGCCGGCAAGACCGTCGCCGCGCTCGGCTTCGTCGAGGCGTCGCGGACCGGCGGCATCCTGATCCTCACCCACCGCCGCAACCTCGTCGATCAGTTCCACGGCGAGCTGCGCGACCGCGGGTACTCCAAGCGGATCGCGCCGGCGCTGCTCGGCGACAAGGACCCGGGCAACGGCCCGGTCACCGTCGAGACCTACCAGTGGTTCGTCCGCAACGCGGGCAAGATCTCCGACGCCTACACGATCGTCATCTGCGACGAGGCGCACACCGCGCTGGGCGAGAAGACGTCGGCCGCGATCCGCGCCTGGACCGGGCCGGTCTTCGTCGGCATGACCGCCACGGGCGCGCTGATCGCCCGCCACGTCACCGACCTCTTCCCGACGCAGACGTCGCGCTTCGACCTCGCCCAGGCCGCCCGCCGGGGGGTGATCGCGCCGCTGCGCTGCGTGAGGATCCCGCCGGGGCCGGGCGTGCGCACGATCGCGAAGGTGCCGCTGCGCCGCGGTGAAGTGGACACCGAGTTCGACCAGGAGATGTTGGCCGAGCTGCTCGACCAGCTGCCGTTCAACCTCGCGGTCGCCGACCTCTACAAGACGCGCTTCAACGGCGTCCCCGGCGTCGTCTACTCCGCCGGCGTCCGCCACGCCTACAACGTCGCCCAGGCGTTCCGCGACGTCGGGCTGAAGGCCCAGGCTGTCTCCGGCGAGACGAAGAAGCGCGAGCTGGCTCGTATCCTGGCCGCCTACGAGCGCGGGGACATCGACGTGCTCGTCAACGCGCAGCTGCTGGCCGAGGGCTGGAACTCGCCGCGCGCGACGGTCTGCATGCACCTCGCGCCGACGGCCTCCAAGCGCATCTACCAGCAGCGGGTCGGCCGCGTCACTCGCCGCCAGCCGGGCAAGGAGGCGGGGATCGTCGTCGACTTCGTCCACCCGGCGACCAAGCACGACGATCCGGTGGTGACGCTGCACTCGCTCTTGGATCGGGACGTCTACCGCGGCGGCGCGATCGTGGTGGGTCCTGTGCGGCGCGGCCGCGGGCGGCGCCTGCGGGTCGAGCGCCGCGTGGTGCCGGTCACGGCCGACGAGAACCGCCGGATCGAGGTCTTCGAGCGTGAGCTGTGGCGGATCGCCGTCGAGCACCTGGACTACGGCGAGCAGGTCCAGTGGGCGGCTCTGGCGGGCGCCCGGGTGGCTCCGGCCGGCTGGCGCCGGGCGCGGGCGATGCTGCACTTCGACGAGGGCGGCGAGCTCAAGCGCGCCTTCCTGCTGACCGCGGTCGACCGCAACAAGAACCCGCAGCTGCGCATCCGCGCGCTGCAGGAGATCGCGGCGGCGCGCGACGCCGAGGCGTTCGACCGCGCGATCGAGATGGTCGCGGGCTGGCCGCGCGACGAGAAGCGCGAGGGCGTCAAGGTCGTGCTGCAGGCGCTGGCGGAGAAGAAGATCGGGCGGCGCGACCAGGCCAACAACTGGATCTGGGCGTGCGCCGAGATGACCCGCGAGGTGCACGAGGAGTACGCCGTGCAGCGCTGGCCGGAGACAAAGCGCCTCCTGGGCCTGCTCGTGAACTCGTCCGGCGGCGCGCACGCGCGCAACGCGCGGCGGCTGGTGCACGCGGCGCGGCAGCAGGATCGCCGCCTGGCCGCGGCGCTGCTGGCGGCGGCGCTGCCGCACACCGCCGAGGCCGGCGAGGTCATCAACGGCGCTCGCACGCGGATGTCGCGCAAGCCGGCGGCGCTGGCGCGCGAGCTGCTGCGCAACTTCCCGAAGGGCAAGGGCCGCCGCGGGCAGCGGCGGCGCAAGAAGGGCAAGGGCGGAGGCGAGTCCCAGGCGCCGGTCGAGGCCGTCGGCGCGGTCGGCGTCGAGGAAGGGATCGAGGAGACGAAGAAGCCCTCTCGGCGGCGCCGCTCGGCGAAGCGCGACGCGGATCCCGATCGCGACGTCGTGGTTGCCGCCGAGGCCGAGAACGGCGCTGGTGAGGAGACGGCTGCGAAGCCGAAGCCGAAGCGCGCTGCCCGCAAGCGGGCGCCGAAGGCCGCCGCGCAGGAGCCTTCCGCCGTCGCCGCTTCCTCCGAGGCCGACAACGTCGCGGGTGAGGAGAAGCCCAAGCCGAAGCGTGCGGCCCGCAAGCGGGCGCCGAAGGCCGCCGCGCAAGAGCCTTCCGCCACGGCCGACGAGGCTCCGCCGAAGCCCAAGCGGGCGCCCCGCAAGCGCGCGCCGAAGCCGCCGGCGCAGGGCGAGTTGCCGAAGCCGGCGCCCCGCCGCCGCGCGCCGAAGCCGAAGACCAGCAACGAGAACGGCGTGCCGACCGCGATCGAGCGCGCGGCGGCCAGCGTCCGAGAGGCCGTCCAGGCCGACTCGGGCGACGAAGCCGCCTAGCGCCGCAGGTGGACCTCGCCGGCGGAGAGCACGCGCTCGCCGGCGTCGGTGGTGACCCGCAGACCGCCGTCGGGGTCGATCCCCGCCGCCACGCCCTCGCCACCCTCCCAGCGCACCGCTTCGCCCAGCAGCGCGTCGCGCGCCCGCAACGCCTCGAGGCTTGCCGACCGCGGCTCCTCCAGCCGCACCTCCAACGCGGCCAGCAGCTCCGCCAGCACCGCCTCCACGTCATCGCGCCCGAGCGCCACGGCCTCAGGCAGATCCGGCGCCGCGGACACGTTGACCCCGATCCCGACCACCGCCCAGCCCTCGTGCGGGCGGCCCTCGACCAGCACGCCGGCCACCTTGCGGCCGTCGACCTGCACGTCGTTGGGCCACTTCACGCGCGCCGCCTTGCCGGCCACGTCCGCGACGGCCAGCCCGGCGCGGAGCGACAAGAGCGCGTCGAACTCGCGCAGCACGATCGAGCACAGCAGCGCCGAGCCGGCGGGCGCCTCCCAGCGCCGGCCCTGCCGCCCGCGGCCGGCGGTCTGTGCTCCGGCCGTCACGAGCGTGCCGTGCGGCGCCCCGCCGGAGGCGAGCCCGCGCGCCCGGCGGTTGGTCGAGTCGATCGCGCGGTGGTGCAGCCGCGGCCGCCCGAGCGCGGTCACGAGGGGAGCAGGCGGACCTCGTCGCCGGGCTCGAGGCCGCCGAGCTCCTTGACGGCCCAGCCCCCGTTGACCGCCAGCGCGAGCATCCCGGTGGCGTCCTCGTAGAGCAGCAGCTCGCCGGGCTCGGCGTCGGCGAAGGTTCGCAGGTAGCGGGCGCTGTGGCCGTTGCCGACCGCGACCTCGTGCCCGAGTCGCGCCTCCTCCAGGTCGCTGGGGCGGGCGTCGAGCTGGACATTGCCGAAGCCGTCGATGACCATCGCGTGCGCGACGAGCTGGCCCTTCTTGCGGCCCTTGCGCGGCTCGGGCAGCTCCAGCCGGACGAGCTCGTCGGGGTCGAGCGGAGTGCCGGCGTCGGCCAGCGCCTCGCCGGCGGCGAGCCGGGCGGCGACGGGCGCGAACAGGTCGCGGCCGTGGAACGTCGCGGAGACGGGCTCGAGCCGCCACGACGACGTCGAGATCTCGACCGCCTCGGTGACCCAGCCGAAGCGCTCGGCGGCGGGCAGCAGGAGGCCGTTGTCGGGTCCGACCAGCAGGCGGTCGTCGAGCGCGGTGCGCAGCGCGACGGCGCGGCGGCGGGCGCCGACCTCCGGGTCGACCACCGCGAGGTGCACGCCGGGCGGCGCGTAGGGGAGGGCGCGGGCGAGCATCAGCGCGCCGGCGAGGACGGACTGGCGCGGGACGCCGTGGGAGATGTCGATGACGCGGGCGGTCGGGCACTCGTGCGCGATGACGGCGTGCACGACCCCGACGAACTCGTCCCCCAGCCCGTAGTCGGAGAGGAAGGTGATCGGGCGCGGCATGTGCCTACCTTCTCGCGTCTGCCAGTACCGCGTCCACCAAGCCGTCGGGAGTGTGGGGGTCGGCCTCGATGTCGGGCTCGAGATCGTGGGCGCGCAGCTCGGCGCTGGTCGCGGGCCCGATCGAGGCGAGCCGCGGGCCTCCGAGCGCCTTGGCGCCCGCCGCCTCGAGCAGGTGGCGGACCGTCGAGGCAGACGTGAACGTGACGTAGTCGGCGCGCGAGATCGCGGCGATCCCGCCGACCTCGAGCGGCTCCGCCACGGTCTCGTAGAGCACGAGCACGTCGACCTGCGCGCCGCGCTCGCGCAGCGCGTCGGGGAGCACGTCGCGGCCTTCCTTGCCGCGTGCGAGCAGCACGCGCCGCGCGTCGACCTCCGCGAGCGCCTCGACCATGCCCTCCGCGACGGAGCGCTTGGGCACGATGTCCGGCTCGATGCCGTGTTCCTTCAGCGCCCGCGCGGTGCCGGGCCCCATGGCGGCGATCTGCAGGCCGGCCACGTCGCGTGCGTCCCTCAGGTGCGCGAAGAGCTCGTGCGCGCCGTTGGGGCTCGACACGACGAGCAGGTCGTAGCCGGCGAGGTCGGGGAGCTCCACGGGGAGCGACTGCGTGCGGATCGCGGGCGCCTCGATGACGTTGGCGCCGAGGTCGCTCAGCCGCGCCGCGAGCGGGCTCGCCTGGGCCCGGGCGCGGGTGACCGCGACCGTCTTGCCGTGCAGCGGGCGGCGCTCGAGCCAGGCCAGGTCCTCGCGCAGGGCGGCGACCGGGCCGACGAGCGTCACCGCCGGCGCGCGGATGCCGGTCATCTGCGCGCGCTGGGCGATGTCGCCGAGCGTGCCGACGAGCGTGCGCTGACCGGGCAGCGTCCCGCGCTCGATGATCGCCACCGGCTCGTGGGCCTTGCGGCCCTCGGCCTGCAGCTTCTCGGCGATCCGCGGCAGCGCGCGGACGCCCATGTAGAAGACGAGTGTCCCGGGGAAGCTCGCGAGCGCAGCCCAGTCGAGCGACGACTCCGGCTTGTCGGGATCCTCGTGGCCCGTGACGAACGCCACGCCGCTGGCCAGCTCGCGGTGCGTGACGGGAATGCCGGCGTAGGCGGGCGCGGCCACCCCGGCGGTGATGCCGGGCACGATCTCGAACTCGATCCCGGCCTCGCGCAGCCGCAGCGCCTCTTCGCCGCCGCGACCGAACACGAGCGGGTCGCCGCCCTTCAGCCGCACCACGCGCTTGCCGGACCGCCCGTGTTCGACGAGCAGGCGATCGATCTCCTCCTGCGGCATCTGCGGCCCCCCGCCCTGCTTGCCGACGTAGACGAGCTCCGCCTCCGGGCGCGCGTGCCTGAGCGCCTCCGGAGGGATCAGCCGGTCGTAGAGCACGACGTCCGCCGAGCCGAGCAGCTCGACCGCGCGGAGCGTGAGCAGGCCCGGATCCCCGGGCCCGGCGCCGACCAGGAACACGTTGGCGGTCACGCCATCGCCTCCGCTTGCACGAGTAGGTCGCCGGCGCCGGCCGCCAGCATCCTCCGCGCGAGCTCGTCGCCGTCCTCGGTGGCCAGCTCGTCGGCCACCCATGCGGAGCCGTCCGGCAGCCCCACGAACCCGCGAATCGTGCCGTCTTGCGCGTGGATTCCCACAGGCGTGTGACAACTGGCTTCCAATACACGCACGGCGGCCCGTTCGGCGCGCAGAGCCGCGAAAGTGGGCGCGTGGTTCAACGAATCGATCGTCTCGCGCGTGTGGTGGTCGTCGGCCCGGATCTCCAGGGCCAGCGTCCCCTGCCCGGGCGCGGGTACGAACGCGAGCGCCTCGCCGGCCCGATCCACGCCCAGGCGCTCGAGCCCGGCGGCCGCGAGCACGACCGCGTCCACCTCGCCCGCGTCCAGCTTGCGCAGCCGCGTGTCGACGTTCCCCCGCAGCTCCACGACCTCGAGGTCAGGCCGGACCGAGAGCAGCTGCGCCCGACGGCGCAGCGAGGAGGTGCCGACCCGCGCGCCGTCGCCCCAGTTGCCCAGCAGGAGGTCGTGGGCGGCGGCGCGCGGTGGGGTCGCCGCCAGCTCGCAGCCCTCCGCCAGCTCGCCCGGCACGTCCTTCGCCGAGTGCACGGCCAGGTCGATCTCGCCGGCCACCAGCGCGGCCTCGATCGTGTCGACCCAGCGCGACTTGTCGCCGACCCCGCGGGCCCGGTCGCCAGAGGTCGTGATCTCGACGATCTCCGCTCCCGGCAGCCGCTCGGCCACCCAGCGCGCCTGGATCAGCGCCAGCGCGCTTCCGCGGGTGCCGACCCGCAGGGGCGTCAACTCGCGCCGCGGCGCCGCAGTGGGCGGACCTCGCCGCCCTCGGCGCGCTCGGCCGCCGCCGGCTGCTCGTCGAGCCCGAACAGCTCGCGCAGCAGGGAGAGCCGGGCGTGGCGGTGCTCGGCGTCGAGCTGGCGCACACGCACGGTCGGCTCGTGGAGCAGCCGCGACACCGCGGTGCGGGCGAGCTTCTCGACGCGCTCGCGGTCGGCGGCGCTCAGCGACTCCCAGCGGCCCTCGTTCTCCTCCAGCAGCCCGCTCACGACGTCGTCGGCGCGGGTGCGCAGCGCGGTCAGCGTCGGCATGACCTCCAGCGAGCCCAGCCAACCCGCGAACGCCTGGATCTCGTCCTCGACGATGCCCTCGGCCTTGCGCGCCTCGGTCCGCCGCACGAGCTGGTGGCGCGCGACCTGCCGCTGCAGGCCGTCGACGTCGAGCAGCGTCACTCCGGGCAGCTCGGCGCACGCCGGGTCGATGTCGCGCGGCACCGCGAGATCGATCAGGAGCAGCGGGCGCCCGTTCCGCGTCGGCACGACCATGCCGAGCTCCTCGGCGCCGAGGATCAGGTGCGGGGAGGAGGTGGAGGCGACGACGATGTCGGCCTTCGCGAGCTCCTCGGGCAGCGCGTCGAACGCCACCGTCGCGCCGCCGAAGCGCCGCGCCAGCTCGGCCGCGCGCTCGCGCCGCCGGTTGGTGACGAACATCGTCCGCACTCCCTGCGCGTGCAGCGCCCGCGCGGTCAGCTCGGCGGTCTCGCCCGCCCCGATGATCAGCACGTGGCGCGCGCCGAGGTCGCCCAGCGCGTCGCGGGCGGCGTCGACCGCCACCGATGCCACGGAGCCGCGGCCGGCGGAGATCGCCGTGTCGGTGCGCACGCGCTTGCCGGTCGCCAGCGCGGCGCGGAAGAGCTTGTTGGTCAGCGGGCCGGTGGACTGCGCCGCCAGCGCCGCCTCGTACGCGCGCTTGACCTGGCCCTGCACCTCGGCCTCGCCGATCACCATCGACTCGAGCCCGGAGGCGACCCGATAGAGATGCCGCGCCGCGTCGCAGTTCCTCAGCGAGTAGATGCCGCCCACCAGCTCGGTCGGCCGCACGCCCGCGCGCCGCGCCAGCGCGCCCAGGACGATGCTCTCCGCCTCGACCGGATCGCCGACCACGACGTACAGCTCGGTGCGGTTGCAGGTCGAGAGCACGACCGCCTCGGAGATCGTCTCCTCGCCGACCAGCTCGCGCATGAAGCGCTCGGAGGCCGCCTCGGTCAGCGCGATCTTCTCGCGCACCGCCACGCCGGCCGTCTTGTGCGATGTCCCGAGCGCGATCAGCTCGTTCATCGGGGCACCGCCTCGCGCTCCTCGTGCGGGGCTGCCGTGCGCTGCTCGGCGAGCTCCGACAGCTCGACCAGCTCGCGTTCGATGCGCGCCAGCTTCGAGGCCATGATCGCCACGTAGATGAGGATCAATGCGAGGAAGACGAGATAGGCGGCCGCGACGTACGGCCCGGCGTCGTCGAGAGGGAGGGCGGGCATTAGTGCCCCCTCCCGCAACCATCGACCCGAGATGACGCACGTCGATCACCGACATGCTGTGTCCTCGACCGCTCGAAATGCCAGAGGCATTCCTTCGGGTCTGCGTCCTTGCCTGTCGGCGCCGACGCACGCCCTCTCGGCCCGATGATCACGAGAGGGGACACTAGAGCTGCGTGGGGGCCGCGGTACGGGCGAGCGGGCCGGCGGCGTCGTCGCCCGCGAGCGCACGCCGCAGGCGGCGGAGCCGCATCGAGGCGTGCTTGGAGGCGAGCTCGTACTTCCACAGCGTCACGAACAGGCACACCATCGCCAGGAACGAGATCAGGAAGGTGAAGCGCATCGAGCCGGGCATGTCACCGCCGGTGGTCGAGAGCACACGCGGGTGGACGAGCGCCGACGCCAGCCGCACGGCGAGGAAGTTCAGCGGCACGAAGGCGCCGCCGATGATCGCGAACACCGCCGCGTAGCGGGCCTGGCGCTCGGGGTCGTCGATCGAGAAGCGCAGGGGCTGGTAGCACGCGAACAGCAGGAAGACGATCAGGAACGACACCAGCGTCGGCTCGTCCCACACCCACCACGCGCCCCACGACGCCTTTGCCCAGATCGAGCCGGTCGCGAGCACCCCGATGCCGAGGATCAGCGACAGGTGGATCGCCACGTAGGAGCGCAGGTCGTGCGCGCGGTCGCCGGTCATCAGGTAGCGGACCGCGTAGATCCCGCCGGTCACGAACCCGCCCAGCGCGACGATCGCCAGCGGCACGTGCAGGTAGAAGATCTTCTGCACGAAGCCCTGGTCCGCGTCGTTCGGCGCATAGAAGAACACGAGCGAGAACGCTCCGAGCACGAGCACCAGAGAGGCGATGGAGAGGGTGCGAAGCCCCCGGCCGAACATCGTGTTGCCTAGTCCTCCAGCAGGAAGTCGAAGACTGCCAATGCGAGCAGTCCGAAGACGAGATCATAGAGGCCGAGGACGCCCAGCCAGCGGGCCGGAAGCGCCTCGGCGCCCGCTTGGGCGAACAGCGGCGACGTGGCGTGCCCGGCGGCGATCACCACCGGCAGCACCAGCGGGAGCGCGATCAGGGGCACGATCAGGTCGCGCGCCCGGGTCTGGATCGCCAGCGCGCCGACCAGCGTGCCGATGATCGCGATGCCCGCGTCGGCGAGCGCGAGGATCGCCAGCAGCCCCGGCAGCGCTTGGAACGGCGACGGCCCGAGGAGCAGCACCGCGAACACCGGGATCGCCGCGATCTCCACCGCCACCAGGAACCCGAACAGCACCGCGGCCTTGGCGACGAACAGCGACGTCCGGTCAACCGGCGCCAGCAGGAAGGCGTCGAAGCCGCCCTCCTCCCGCTCGGCCACGAACAGCCGGTTCATCCCGAGCACGGCGGCGAACAGCAGCGTCACCCACAGCACGCCGCTGGCCAGGTCGCCGGAGAGCGTCTCGCGGTCGAGCCCGAAGCGGAACAGCACGAACGTCGACAGCGAGAAGAGGAACATCGAGGGCACGGACTCGCGGGTGCGCAGCTCCATCCGCAGGTCCTTGCGGATGAGGGCGGCGACGGCGCTCATGCCCGCGCCCCGCGGGCGGCTGCCGGCGCCGAGTACAGCGCGCGGATGTCCGCCTCCGCCACGTCGGCGCGCGCGGCGACGATCTCGGCCCGGCCCTTCCGGAGGCCGAGGACGAGGTCCGCTTCGGAGAGGCCGTGCTCCACGTCGTGGGAGATGACGACGCGCGCCGGTCCGGCATTCCGCCCGATCAGCGGCTCGACCGCCTCCGCCGCCCCCGGGTCCAGGTTCGCGAGCGGCTCGTCGAGCAGCAGCAGCTCGGGCTCGTGCAGCGACGCGCGGCAGATCGCCACCCGCTGCGTCATGCCGCGCGAGAGCGTCCGCACCGGCTCGTCGGCCCGCGCGCGCAGCCCGACCTGCTCCAGCAGCGCCTCCACGCGCTCCAGAGCCACGCCGTGCAGCTGCGCGTGGAACTCGAGGTTCTCGCGCGCCGACAGCTCGCGGTAGAGCAGCGGGTCGTGGGCCAGCAGCCCGACCCGCCCGCGCACCGCCCAGCCCTCGTCCGGCAGCGAGCGCCCCAGCACCCGCGCGCGCCCCGCGTGCGGCCGCAGGAGCGTCGCGAGGATCCGCAGCAGCGTCGTCTTGCCGGCGCCGTTGGCGCCGAACACCGCGAGCGTCCGCCCCGGCTCGAGCGTCAGCGTGACCCCGGCCAGCGCCGTCCGCTCACCGTAGGCCCGGCCGACGTCCTCCAGCTCAATCGCGGGCGCCATGCCGGGAGTCGCCCCGCAGGGTGCGCACGGCGTGGGCCAGCGTCGGGGCGATGACCGGGAAGCCCTCGCGCACCGCGGCCGGCGAGCCCGGGAAGTTGACGATCAGCGTCATGCCCGAGATGCCGGAGATCCCGCGCGAGAGCATCCCGTGCGGCTTGATCTGGACCGCCGCCCAGCGCATCGCCTCGGCGAAGCCGGGCGCCTCGCGCGTCAGCACCGCGCGCGTCGCCTCGGGCGTGACGTCGTCGGGCGTGAGGCCGGTGCCGCCGGTGGTGAAGATCAGGTCGCAGCCGTCGTCGACGAAGTGGTTCAGCCGGTCCTCGATCAGCGCGAAGTCGTCGGGCACGACCTCCATCGCGACCACGTCACAGCCCGCGTCCTCGGCGAGCGCCGCGAGCGCCGGCCCCGACTCGTCCTCCGCCTCGCGCCGCGAGACCGACGTGGAGACGGTGAGGACCGCGGTGCGCATGGACGTCACGCGACGGCCGGCGAGTGCGTGCGCTGGGCGGCCGCGATCAGATCGAGCACGGCGGCCTCGTCGCCCTCGCGCAGCAGCGCGATCGGGTCCGGCTCGCCGTTGACGATGCTCTCGAAGAACGCCTTGCGGTCCTGGTAGGTGGGGAGCGTGCCCTTCGCCCAGCCACGGACGTCGTTGAGCATCACTGCGAGCCGCGCGTAGGGCTCGCCGTACTCCTCGGCGACCTGGGCCTTGATCCGCTTGGCGAGCGCGGGCGATGCGCCGGCGGTCGAGATCGCGATCGCCAGCGGGCCGGTGCGGACGATGGCGGGCAGGATGAAGTTGCAGAGCGGCGGGACGTCGACGATGTTGACGAGCATCGCGCGGCGCTCGGCGTCCTCATAGACGCGGATGTTCACGTCCGTGTCCTCGGTCGCGGCGATCACGATGAACGTGCGGTCGAGGTCGGGTGTCTCGTACTCGCGCTGGATCCACTCGATCGAGCCCTCGCGCGCCAGCTCCTCGAGTTCCGGCACCGCGCGCGGCGCGATCAGGACGACCTGGCCCTCACAGGCGAGCAGGCCCTCGACCTTCTCCAGCCCGATCGCCCCGCCGCCGACGACCACGCAGCGGCGGCCAGTCAGCTTCAGGCACGCGATGTAGAACGGCGTCTCCAGCATGCCCTGCACGCACGTCTGATCGCAGATCCCGCGTCGGAACTGACAGACGCATTCTTTGCCTGCATAGGCTTGAGCTGGCATCGCGCCTACACCGTACAACGAGTAAGTGGCGCCTCAGACCGGCTACTTCACCGATGCCTCGATGGTCCGCAGGGTCCATCGCGAGTTCGCGGTCCGCGTGGCGGGCCCGCGGACGCTGCTGCTCCAGGCGACCCATCCGGTCGCCTTCGCGGGGTTCTTCGCCCACACCGGGGCGCTCGACGAGCCCTACGAGCGCCTGGCCCGCACCGCCAAGGTGATGGACGCCATCACGTTCGGCCCGCGCGCCGAGGCGGACCGCCTGACCCGGCGCGTCCGCAGCATGCACGGCCGCGTGCACGGCGAGTTGGCCGAGCCCGCCGGGCGCTTCCCCGCCGGCACGCCGTACGCGGCCAACGACCCGGCGCTCCTGCTGTGGATCCTCGCCGCGATCGTCGACTCGTCGCTGCTGGTCTACGACAAGTACGTGCAGCGCCTGAGCCGCGACGAGCGCGACGCCTACTGGCAGGACCACCGCCTGATCGGCGCGCTGTTCGGGCTCTCGCAGAGCGAGATGCCGTCCACGATCGAGGCGTTCGACGCCTACATGGAGGAGATGCTCACCGGCGGCGACCTCCACATCACGCCGGAGGCGCGCGAGCTTGCGCTCGAGATCGTCATGCGGCCGCCGGTGCCGCTGCGGATGCGGCCGATGCTCGAGCTCGTGAACCAGATCACGGTCGGGCTGCTGCCGCCGGAGATCCGCCGCGGCTACGGGTTCTCCTGGGATCCGGCCCGCTCCGTCGCGCTGCACGGCGGCGCCGAGTACGTGCGGCGCGTGATGCTGCCGCTGCTCCCGCGGCGGCTCCGCGTGCGAGCGGCCTAGCGCCCGAGCGCCTCGCGCGCCAGTCGCGCGGCGGTGCGCGCGAGCGGCACCGCGCCGGCGCGGAGCACCCCGAGGCGCTCGTTCTCGCGGCCGTACATCAGGCGGGCGGAGGTGGTGGCGGCGCGGACGAGCTGCGGGTCGTAGGGGAGCCAGCGGGCCGAGTGCAGGCGCGTCGGCTGGGACGCGATGCGGCGGGAGTCGACGTGGCCGGCGAGCCGCACGGCGGCGTCGGGGATCGAGTGGCCGTGCTCGTTGACCCACGCGACCTCGGCCTCGAGCTCGCGGGCGACCCGCTCGCCGCGGGCGCGGTCGCCCGCCCATACGGAGACCGCCGGCGAGCGCTTGGCGAGCGCGATCGCCTCGCCGACCGACGCCACCTCCACCACCGCCAGCACCGGCCCGGGCACCGGCTCGCTCAGGATCCGCGCGCCCGGCCGGACGCCGCGCAGCACCGTGGGCGCGTAGAACGAGCCGGCCACGTCCGGGAGCTCGAGCGGGCCGCCGCACAGCAGGACCGCGCCCGCCTCGACGGCCTCGGCGACGAGCTCCTCGACGCGCTCGCGGGTCTCCGGCGCGCGCAGCGGGCCGATCTCGGTGTCGGCGCGGCGCGGGTCGCCGGGGTGCAACCGCTCGGCGCCGGCCACCAGCCCTTCCAGCAGCGGCTCGATGACCGACGGCACCGCCACGAGCCGCCCGACGGCGGCGCGGTGCCGGCCGCCTCCGGCGAACGCGGCCCACAGCGCGCCGGTCACCGCGCGGTCGAGTGGCGCGCCGTCGAGCACGACCATCGTGCCCTTGGTCTGCGGCGGGCGCGTGTCGACGACGCGGTCGGCGATCGAGCCCAGGTCCTCGCCGGGCTCGGCGAGCGCGATCAGCTCCGGCGGGACGCCGCCGCGCTCGAAGGCGGCGCGGATGCGCTCCTTGAGCGGCGTCGAGAGCACGACCGCGTTGCCGGCCAGCAGCGCCGCGCCGGTCTCCAGCACCGGCTCCGCCCACGGCGAGGCGCGCCCGCCGCGCACGCCGACCACGCCCAGCGGCGCCGACTGCAGCACCGAGCGCCGCCCGGCCCGCAGCGGCGCGATCCGGCCCAGCCGCCGGTCGCGCAGCGCCTTCGGCCCGTCGTCGGCGAGGTCGTGCAGGCCGCCGACGGACGGCAGCAGCTCCGCGAGGACGCCCTCGGTGCGTGGCAGCCCGACCGCGTCCGCCAGCGCGTCGGCCAGCGGGTCGAGCTCGTCGAGGATCGCGGTTGCCGCGCGGCGGAGGTAGCGAGCGCGCCCCGCCGCGGGGACGAGCGACCACAGCGGCTGTGGGGACCGGCCGTCCATCAGAGGCCGGAGACTAGGCCACGCGTGAGGCGTGGCCCTCGGCCCGGCGCTGGAGCACCTCGCCGAGGAGCTCCCCGAGCCCGTCGGTGCGGGCCCCGTCGACCACGAGCGTGTCGACCTCCGCGCCGGCCCGCAGCTCGATCGCGCCGATCCCGACGACGGTCTCGCGGCCGTCGACCGGCGCGCAGGCGCAGATCACCGCTCGCGCCGCCGGGTCGAACGCGAGCAATCGGGCCACCTCGACCTCGGAAGCCGCGATGCCGCGGCCGGCCAGCAGGTCGCGTACGGCGGGAGCGTCGCTGCGGCGCGCCAGGCGCAGCCGCACCGGCGGGCCGCCGGGGAGCACATGGGTGCGGGCGAAGGGGGAGGGCATCGCTCTCTAAGTACGCCATCGGCACCCGGGTGACGCATCTGTGTGAGCGACGTCACAGGGCGGCGCGGAGGGGCGCCGCTGGGATCAGTCGCGGCCGCGGGCGCGCCGGATCTTGGCGAGCCGCTCGGCGGCCTCCGGCTCCCCCTCGTCGGGAAAGTAGAAGCGCAGCCCCTCGACGGCCTCGGGCAGGTGCTCCTGGTCATTGATGTGGCCCTGGTGCTCGTGCGGGTAGTCGTAGCCCTTGCCGCGCCCCAGCTTGCGCGCCGCCGGGTAGGCCGCCGACTGCAGCGCCGCCGGGGGCGGCTTGGCGCCGCGCTCGCGGATGTGGCCGTGGACTTCGCCCAGCGCGCGCTTGACGGCGTCCGACTTCGGTGCCAGCGACAGATAGATCGCGGCCTGCGCCAGAGCGAACTCCGCCTCCGGCAGCCCGACGTGCTCGACCGCGTGCGCCGCCGCGACCGCGATCGGGAGCGCCTGCGGGTCGGCGTTGCCGATGTCCTCGCTCGCCAGGATGATCATCCGGCGGGCGATGAAGCGCGGGTCCTCGCCGCCGTCGACCATCGCGGCGAGGTAATACAAGGACGCGTCGGGGTCCGAGCCGCGCGTCGACTTGATCCAGGCCGAGATGAAGTCGTAGTGCTGGTCGCCGGCCTTGTCGTAGAGCACGGCCTTGCGCTGCAGCGCGTCCTCGGCGTCACCGAGCGTCACGCGCGGCTCCTGCGCCCGGTGCGCGGTGGTGACCGCCAGCTCCAGCGCGTTCAAAGCCGTCCGGGCGTCGCCGCCCGCGCGCACGGCCAGGAACGCGATCACCTCGTGGGGCACGTCGATGCCCTCGCCCGCGCCGCGCTCCAGCGCGCGCCGCAACAGCACCTCGAGATCGTCGGAGTCCAGCGCGTGCAGCTCGTAGACCTGCGAGCGCGAGAGCAGCGCGGAGTTGACCTCGAAGTACGGGTTCTCGGTCGTCGCCCCGATCAGCGTGACCAAGCCCTCCTCGACCGCCGGCAGCAGCGCGTCCTGCTGGGCCTTGTTGAAGCGGTGGATCTCGTCGAGGAAGAAGATCGTCGCGCGGCCGCCGCGCTTGCGCTCGATCGCCCGCGCGATCACCTCCCGCACCTCCGCCCGCCCCGCGTTGACCGCGGAGAGCTCCTCGAACGCCGCGCTCGCGTGCTCGGCCGCGAGCCGCGCCAAAGTGGTCTTCCCGGTCCCGGGCGGGCCGTAGAGCACCATCGAATGCGGCGCGCCCGCCTCCAGCGAGGCCCGCAGCGCGGAACCCTCGCCGAGCAGATGCTCCTGCCCCACGAACTCGTCGAGCCGCCGCGGGCGCATGCGCGCCGCCAGCGGGCCGTCCAGCGGCTCGCCGGCGGGCTCTTCCTCGGGTGGGTCGAACAGTCGCTCCATCAGCGGACAAGTTAGCCCGCCGCATAAGCTGATCGGCGTGGACCTCCAGGAGGAGACCGCCGACGTCCTCGGCGAACTGATCCGTTTCAACACGGTCAACCCGCCCGGTGACGAGCGGGAGTGCCAGGAGTATCTGAAGCGGTACCTGGAGGAGGCCGGCTTCGAGTGCGAGCTGGCCGGCACCTCGGACGAGCGGCCCAACCTCGTCGCGCGGCTCGCCGGCGAGGGCGAGGGCCCGGTGCTCGGCTACCTGTCGCACGTCGACACCGTGCTCGCCTCGCCACAGGACTGGTCGCGCGATCCGTGGTCGGGCGAGCTGCACGACGGCTTCGTGTGGGGCCGCGGCGCGCTCGACATGAAGTCGCAGACCGCGGCCGAGGTCGTGGCCGGCGCGGCGCTGGCGCGCGAGGGCTGGCGGCCGCCGCGCGGCGAGCTGAAGATCATCTCGGTCGCCGACGAGGAGGTCGGCGGGCTGGTCGGCGCGCAGTGGCTGACCCAGGAGCGCCCGGACCTCGCGCGCTGCGACATGCTGCTCAACGAGGGCGCCGGGCCGCCGATGCCCTACGACGGCCGCCGCCTCTACGGCGTCTGCTGCGCCGAGAAGGGCACGTTCCGCTTCGCCGTGCGCACGAGCGGCCGCGCCGGCCACGCGTCGGTGCCCGCGCTCGCCGACAACGCGCTGCTCAAGCTGCTGCCCTACGTCGAGCGGCTCGGCTCGGCGGCCGTCACGCACGACCTGACCGACCCGCCGCGCGCGTTCCTCTCCGCGGTCGGGCTCGACCCCGCGGACCCCGGCGGCGCGCTCGAGCACCTGCGCGGGATCGACGAGCGCCTCGCCGCGATGATCGAGCCGACGTTCGGGGCGACGTTCGCGCCGACGATCATCGAGGCGTCGAGCAAGATCAACGTCGTGCCCGCGCGCGCCGAGCTGAAGGTCGACTGCCGCGTCCCGGCCGGCATGGGCTCCGAGGAGACGATGGCGCGCGTCCGCGAGGCGCTCGGCGACACCGACGGCGTCGAGGTCGAGTTCCTCGAGGAGGTCGTCGGCAACAGCTCGCCGGTCGAGTCGCCGCTGATGGACGCGATCCGCGACTGGGTCGGCGAGGCCGAGCCGGGCGCCGAGGTCGTGCCGGTCGTGCTGCCGGCCTTCACCGACTCGCGCTGGTTCCGCGGCGCGTTCCCCGACTGCGTCGCCTACGGCTTCTTCCCCCACCGGCACATGACGCTGTACGACACCTGGCCGCTGATCCACGGCGCCGACGAGCGGATCGACGTCCGCGACCTCGGCTTCGCGGCGAGCTTCTTCCACGAGCTGCCGAGGAGGCTGCTGGCATGACGGAACCGGACAAGCTCCGCCTCGGCGGGATGGCGCTGCGCAACGGGCTGCTGGTCCACGGGCCGACGCACTGGGCGGCGGCGGTGCGGACCGACGCCGGCGAGGTCAAGGTCGGGTCGGGCAAGAAGCCGCGCGTGAAGGCGGTCGACGGCGTGCCGGGCGTGCGCGGCGTGGTGCGGCTCGGCGAGGCGATGGCGGTGATCCCGCTGGTCAAGCGCGGGCTGCCGGAGGTGAAGCTGCCGTTCCAGGACGCCTCCGTGATCGCGGTGGCGGCCGGCGCGTCGCTGACCGGCGCGCTCGCGCGCAAGCGGCTGCGGGGGATCGGCGGCGAGTCGATCGCCGCGCTCGTCTCGGTCGCGCCGGCGCTGTTCGCGCTGCGCGGCGGCGAGCTCGCCGAGTACCACGGGGTCGAGCACAAAGCGATCGCGGCCTACGAGCAGGGGGCCGACGACGCGCGCGACACCTCCAAGGAGCACGAGCGCTGCGGCTCACACCTCGTCGCGCCGCTGCTCGCCTCCAACCTCGTGGGGACGATGCTGCTGCGCCAGACGCTCGAGAAGCCCGGCCCGGCGGCGAGTGGGGCGGTGGCGCTCGCGTCGACCGCGGTGGCGGTCGAGGTGTTCGCGTGGTGCGAGCGCAACAGCGAGACGAAGCTCGCCCAGGCCCTGCGCCGGCCGGGCTTCGAGATCCAGCGGCTGATCGGCACGCGCGAGCCCGACGAGCGCCAGCTCGAGGTCGGGCGCGCCGCGCTGGCGGAGATCCTGCGGGTCGAAGCGGCCTACAACTAAGGTCCACGCCGCATTGTGGAGGGGCGTAGGCTGCGCTACACCTGCTTGTGACACTCGGCAGGGAGGCCCCGCTGTACACGCTGCTCGCACAATCCCGCACGGTCACGGTCAGCGCACCGACCGAACACTGGTACTCGTGGGATCACATCTCCACGTGGCTCCAGACGTGGGCGCCGATCATCTTCATGGGCCTGCTCGTCTTCTTCATCTGGAAGACGCTGAAGATGATGCCGCGGACGAAGCCGACGGAGATCAAGGCCGAGTCCAAGACCGCGATCGGCTGGGCCGACGTGGCCGGCGCCGACGAGGCGAAGGCCGAGCTCCATGAGGTCGTCGAGTTCCTGCGCGATCCCGCGCGCTTCAAGAAGCTCGGCGCGACGGTGCCGCGCGGCATCCTCCTGCACGGGCCGCCGGGCACCGGCAAGACGCTGCTGGCGAAGGCCGTCGCCCACGAGGCGGGCGCGAACTTCTACTCCCAGTCGGCCGCCGCGTTCGTCGAGATGTTCGCCGGCCTCGGCGCGTCGCGCATCCGGCGCCTGTTCAAGATCGCCCGCGAGAATCACCCGGCGATCATCTTCATCGACGAGATCGACGCCGTCGGCGGGGAGCGCGGCTCGGACAACAACTCCGAGCGCGAGCAGACGCTGAACCAGCTGCTGGTGGAGATGGACGGCTTCGGCTCCGCCCCGGACGTCGTCGTCATCGCCGCCTCCAACCTGCTCGAGAAGCTCGACGCGGCGCTGCTGCGGCCGGGGCGCTTCGACCGCCAGATCTTCGTCTCGCCGCCCGACGTGGCCGGCCGCGAGGAGATCATGAAGGTGCACACGCGCGGCAAGCCGCTCGGCAACGTCGACCTCGCGATGATCGCGCGCCAGACCTCCGGGCTGACCGGCGCCGACCTCGCCAACCTCTGCAACGAGGCGGCGATCTTCGCGGCGCGCCAGGACCGCGAGTTCATCGCCCACGCCGACTTCGACAGCGCGCTCGAGCGTGTGGTGGCCGGCATGCAGTCGCGCCGCACGCTCAACGACCACGAGCGCCGCGTCGTCGCGTTCCACGAGGCCGGGCACGCGCTGTGCGCGGAGCTGTTGCCCGGTGTCGACCGCGTGCACAAGATCTCGATCGTGCCCCGCGGCCGCGCGCTCGGCTACACGCTGAACCTGCCGGAGGAGGATCGCTACCTCAAGACGCGCGAGGAGCTCATCGACTACATGACGGTGCTGCTCGGCGGCCGCGCGGCGGAGGAGATCGTGTTCGGCGCGATCACCACCGGCGCGTCGGACGACCTTGCGCGGGTGGCGGAGATCTCGCGCTCGATGATCCACGACTACGCGATGGGCACCACCATCACCTCGCGCCGCGTGTCGGCCGAGGGCGGCCTGGTCTCCGACCGCACGCGCGAACTGCGCGACGAGGAGCAGCAGCACCTGTCCGACGAGGCGATGCGCGGCGCGGTCAAGCTGATCCTCGACCACCGCCAGAAGCTGGACGAGCTCGCCGTCGAGCTGCTCGAGAACGAGGTGCTCGAGCGCGACGACATCGAGCGGATCATGTCCGGCATCCCGCGCTTCCACCGCTCGCCCGGCCAGGGCCTGCGCGTGGTGGCGATCGAGGCGCCGAAGGAGGACAGCGCCTAAGGCTGCATCGCCCCGTGGTAGACGGCCTCGGCGTTGTTGCCGTCGGGGTCGAGGGCGAAGGCGCCGTAGTAGTTCTGGTGGTAGTGGGGCCTGGGGCCGGGCTCACCGTTGTCGGTCCCGCCTGCCGCCAGCGCCGCCGCGTGGAAACGCTGGACCTCCTCCTGAGAGCCGGCGCGGAACGCGACGTGGCAGTGGGTCGGCTCGCCCGCCTGGAGCCAGAAGTCGGGGAACTCCTTCCCCATGCCGACCGCCTCGCCGTAGTCCATCATCACCCGGTACCCGAGCGGCTCGAGCGCGGCCTCGTAGAAGGCGCGGCTCGCCGCGACGTCGGCGACGAACAGCTTGAGGTGGTCGATCATGCGAACGAGATCACGCTGCGGATGCCGTCCTGCGCCTCCATCAGCTCGAAGCCCTTGTTGACATCGTCGAGCGTGATGCGGTGCGAGAGGAACGCGTCGACGTCGATGTCGCCCGCCAGGTAGCGCTCGACGTACTGCGGCACCTGCTCGCGGCCCTTGACGCCGCCGAACGAGGAGCCCGCGACGCGGCGGCCGGTGATCAGGAAGCGCGGGACGATGTCGAGCGTCTCGCCCTTGCCGGCCACGCCGGCCACCGTGCACAGGCCCCAGCCCATGCGCGCGGCCTCGACGGCCTGGCGCATGACCTTGACGTTGCCGGTCGCCTCGAACGTGTAGTCGGCGCCGAAGCCGTCGGTCATGTCGAGGATCTGCTGCACGGCGTCGGGCCCGCCGACCATCGTCTCGGTCGCGCCCTGGCCGGTGGCGAGCTTGAGGCGGTCCTCGCTCAGGTCGACGCAGACGATCCGCTCGGCGCCCGCGAGGCGGCAACCGGCGATCGCGCCGAGGCCGACCATGCCGGCGCCGAACACGATGCACGTCGAGCCCGCCTCGACCTTGGCGGTGTTCAAGGCCGCGCCGAGGCCGGTGGAGAGGCCGCAGGCGAACAGGCAGGCGCGGTCGAGCGGCGCCTCCGGGTTGATCTTGGCCAGCGCGATCTCCGGCATCACCGTGTACTCCGCGAACGTGGAGCAGCCCATGAAGTGCCGGATCGGCTCGCCGTCGCGGGACAGGCGCGTGGTGCCGTCGGGCAGATAGCCCTTGCCCTGCTGGTCGCGGATCGCGAGGCAGAGGTTGGTCTTGGGCGACAGGCAGTGGATGCACTCGCCGCACTGGGGCGAGAAGAGCGAGACGACGTGATCGCCCTCCTTGACGGAGCTCACGCCCTCGCCGAGGCGCTCGACGACGCCGGCGCCCTCGTGGCCGAGCACGGCCGGGGCGTAGCCGCTGGGGTCGGCGCCCGAGGCGGTGTAGAGGTCGGTGTGGCAGACCCCGCAGGCCTCGAGCCGGACGAGTACCTCGCCCGGGCCGGGCTCGGCCAGATCGACCTCCTGCACGGCGAGCGGGGCGCCGAACTCCTCCAGGACAGCAGCGCGGATTTTCATGGGGCGCGAGCCTAACGGCGCATGCGGGGCGAGCGCGCGCCCGGGCGGCGCGCGGAGCGGCGGGCGAGCTGCGCGCGGCGGGCGATCGCCTCGAACTCCTCGAGCGACTCGCCCGCGCCGACCGCGACGCACGTCAGCGGCGAATCCGCGATCCGCGTCGGCATCGACGTCTCCTGCTCCAGCCGCTCGGCCAGGCCGTGCAGCAGCGCGCCGCCGCCGGCCAGCAGGATCCCGTTGACGAGGATGTCCGAGGACAGCTCGGGCGGCGTCTGGTCGAGCGTCTCGCGCACCGCGTCGACGATCAGCTGCACCGGCTCGGCCAGCGCCTCGCGGATGTCGTCGGAGTCGAGCATCACCGTGCGCGGCAGCCCGGAGAGCAGCTCCCGGCCGCGCACCTCGACCTCGACGGTCTGCGGCATCGGGAACGCCGAGCCGGCGACCATCTTGATCTCCTCCGCGCTCGGCTGGCCGATCGCCAGGTTCGCGTGGCGGCGGACGTAGGCCATGATCGCCTCGTCGAGGTCGTAGCCGGCCAGCCGCAGCGAGCTCTCGACCACGATCTCGCCCATCGAGATCACCGCCACCTCGGAGGTCCCGCCGCCGATGTCGACGACCATGTGGCCGGTCGGCTCGGCGATCTGGAGCCCGGCGCCGATGGCGGCCGCGATCGGCTCCTCGATCAGCGCCACCTGGCGCGCCCCGGCGCTCAGGCATGCCTCCTCGACCGCGCGCGTCTCCACCTCGGTGACGCCCGACGGCACGCACATGACCACCCGCGGGCGCGACCAGCGGCTGGTCTGCGCCTTGCGCAGGAAGTAGCGCAGCATCTGCTCGGTGACCTCGAAGTCGGCGATCACGCCGTGGCGCAGCGGACGGGTGGCGGAGATCGTGGCCGGGGTGCGGCCGATCATCCGGTGCGCCTCGTCGCCGACCGCGTAGACCTCGCCGCGGTCGGCGTCGACCGCGATCACGCTCGGCTCGGAGACGACGATCCCGCGCCCGCGCTCGAACACGAGGGTGTTGGCGGTGCCGAGGTCGACGGCGAGGTCGCGGTTGCCGAACGCCATCAGCCGATCACCAGCTCGTAGGCGCGGTGCTCGACGGTGATGCGCTCCATGCCGGAGTCGTGCACCTCGCCGTCGACGTTGAACTCCGTGCCCGCCGGGAGGCCGACCTCGACCACGGTGCCGCGCGCGTGGCAGACGTCGTGCTGCTCGGCGATCGAGCCGCGGCGCAGGCCCCAGGCGCGGCGGGCGAGGCCGAGGCGCGAGCCGGCGGGGAGGATCGCGGCGTCGAGCACGCCATCCTCGGGGTCGGCGGCGTCGATGTCGGCCCCGCCGCCGAACGCGCCGGTGACGGCGACGATCGCTTGCCACGCCTCGCCGTCGAAGACCTGCTCGCCGCCCGCGCAGACCGTGCAGCGCAGCGGCTGCTCGGTCATCGCGGCGCGCAGCGCGCCGACCGGGTAGGCGAGCGGGCCGAGGAAGGACTTGAACGGCTCGGCACGGCGGGCGGCGGCGGAGGCGAGCCCGGCGCTGGCGACGTTGACGAACGGGCGGCCGTCGGCGAGCCGCCCGAGCTCCATCGAGCGCAGCTCGTTGCCGGTGGCGGCCAGCGCGCAGGCGTCCTCGGGGTCGTCCGGGAGGTCGGAGGCGCGCGCATAGTCGTTGGCGGTGCCGGTGGGGATGACCGCCAGCGGCACGCCGAGGCGGCCGGCCAGCGCCGCGGCCGTGCCGAGCGTGCCGTCGCCGCCGGCCACCGCCACGCGCTCCGGGCCCCACGCGGCGGCGGGCTCGAGCTCGTCGGGCTCGACGCCGAAGGCGCGCACGTCAGCGCCGTGGCGGCGCATCCGCTCGGCGAGCTCCTCCGGGTCGAGGCCCCCACCGGAGGCCGCGTTGGCGATCAGCGCGATCCGCACGCCCAGCCAGGCTACCTGTCTAGACTCCGGCCGATGTTCGGGCGCATCGACCACGTCGGCCTCGCGGTGAGTGACCTCGAGGAGGCGATCGACCTCCACGTCAACGTCTACGGGCTCACGCTGGTGCACCGCGAGACGGTGGAGTCGCAGGGTGTCGAGGCCGCGCTGCTGGACGTGGGCGAGAACCACGTCGAGCTGCTCGCCCCGCTCCACGACGACACGCCGGTCGGCAAGTTCCTGGCGAAGCGCGGCCCAGGGCTGCACCACGTCGCCTACCAGGTCGACGACATCGAGGCCGTCCTCCGGCGGCTGCGCGACCAGGGAATGCGCCTGATCGACGAGTCTCCGCGCACCGGCATCCGGCAGTCGCAGGTGGCGTTCCTGCATCCTTCGTCCTCAGGTGGTGTCTTGACCGAGATCGTCCAACCGGCAGCAGTCCATGCCTGATCCCACTCGCAAGGCCGCGGTCGGCTTCGCCGGCGGGCAGGTCCTCTCGCTGCGGCTCTCCGAATCGCAGCTCAATGACCTGCGCACAGTGCTCAAGGACGGCCGCGAGCGCTGGTCCGAGGTCGAAGCCGCCGACGGCGCCGTTCTGGTCGACGTCGGGCAGGTCGTCTACCTCCGCGTCGAGTCCGACGAGCACCGCGTCGGCTTCTGACCACTGCCAAGCAGTCCCTGCGGGTCCGCGCCAACGCGCTGGACCTGGCGCTCTACAAGCGCCTGCGCACGCTCGCGCGGACGCCGGAGACGGTCAAGTGGGTGCGGCGCTACTCGGCGCTCGGTGAGCACGGGCTGTTCTGGCTCGGCGCCGGGCTGCTGGGCGCGGCGCTCGACAAGCCCGCGCGCCCGCGCTGGATCCGCGCCACCGCGGTGGTCGGGTGCGCGTACCTGACGTCGAGCTCGATCAAGTGGTCGATCGGGCGGCCGCGGCCGGTGGTCGAGGACCTGCCGCACCTGATGGCGACGCCGACCGGCCTCTCGTTCCCGTCCTCGCACTCGACGTCGTCGTTCGCGGCGGCGCGCGCGTTCACCGGGCTCGTGCCGACCGCGCCGCTGTACTGCATGGCGACCGCGATGGCGCTCTCGCGGCTGTACCTCGGCGTCCACTATCCCTCGGACGTGGCTGCCGGCGCCGCCCTCGGCACGCTGCTGGGGAGCTTCGGGCGATGATGAAGGTCGGGATCGTGGGGATGCCCAACGCGGGCAAGTCCTCGCTCTTCAACGCGCTGTCGCAGGCGGGCGCGCAGGCGGCGAACTACCCGTTCACCACGATCGAGCCGAACGTGGCCGTGGTCGGCGTCGCCGACGAGCGGCTCGACGCGGTGGCGAAGACGGTCGGCGCTTCCAACGTGGTGCCGGACACGATCGAGTTCCACGACATCGCCGGGCTCGTGGCGGGCGCGCACAAGGGGGAGGGGCTCGGCAACCAGTTCCTGGCCAACATCCGGGAGACCGACGCGCTGCTGCACGTCGTGCGCGCGCACGACGACCCGAACGTGATCCACCCCGACGGCCGCGTCGACCCGGCGGCGGACATGGACACGATCGAGACCGAGCTGATCTACGCCGACCTCGAGCAGGCCGAGCGCCGGCACGCGCGGATCGTGCGCGAGGCGCGCTCGGGCGACCGGCGGGCGGTGGCCGAGGAGAAGTGGCTGCTCGCGGCGATCGAGGCCCTGCAGTCCGGCCGCCCGGTGCGCTCGGTGCCGCTGCCCGAGGACGCGCCGCACGCGGCGCGCGACCTCGGCGCGCTGACCGCCAAGCCGGTCTTGTACGTGGCGAACGTGAGCGAGGGCGAGGACGAGGTGCCGGCGGTCGTGACCGAGCATGCGGCGGCGCACGACGCCCAGGCGGTCGCGATCTCCTCGCGGCTCGAGGCCGAGCTGGGGGAGCTCGACGACGACGAGGCGGGCACCATGCGCGAGGAGCTCGGGATCTCCGAGTCGGGATTGCAGCGCGTGGTCGGCGGGGCGTTCTCGCTGCTCAACCTGATCGCGTTCTTCACCGCCGGCGAGGACAAGCCGGCCCAGTCGTGGCACCTGCGGCGCGGGCTGTCGGCGTGGCACGCGGCCGGCGAGATCCACTCCGACATCCAGCGCGGCTTCGTGCGCGCGGAGGTCATCGGCTGGGACGCGCTGGTCGAGGCCGGCGGCTACGCCCCGGCCCGCGACCGCGGCGTGCTGCGGCTCGAAGGCCGCGACTACACGATGCAGGACGGCGACGTGATCACCGTCAAGTTCACGCCCTAGAACCCTCAACCCTCCTCAAGGGGTCTGACCCCTTCGGGTTCCGCGGCCGCCATACTTCGCCGCCATGGAGGGGGGTCCCGGCCGCGTCCTGGTTGTCGCCGAGGGCGGCCACGAGCCGCTCGTCCGCGCGCTTGTCGCGGAAGGGCACGAGGGGGAGGGCCGGCTGCCCGCGGAGGCGTTCGGGCCACCGCCCGACGTCATAGTCGTCGTGCGTGCCGACCCCGCCGCCGCGGTGCTCGCCGCGCTCGAGCGGCGGGCGCGGGTGCCGGTCGCGCCGGTGATCGTCCTCAGCGGCGCGGCGCCGGCGAAGGTCCGCGCGTCGCTCCTGCGCGCCGGAGCGCACACCTGCCTGCCCGACCCCGTCGACCCGGGCGAGCTGATGGCGGCGGTGGCCGCCGCGCTCGCGGTCAAGCGCGCCCGCGACGGCGACCCGGAGGCCCAGGGCCTCACCGACCCGGTGACCGGCCTCGGCAACCGCCGCCTCGGCGAGCGCGAGCTCGACCTCTTCGTGGCCCGCTCCACCCGGCACGGCCACGCGCTCGCGCTCGTCAAGGCCGGGCTCGACGGCTTCGACGCGCTCCCGCCCGAGGCGGTGGACGGCGTCCTCCACGACGCCGGCGCGCGCCTCGCCCGCACGCTGCGCAGCGGCGACGCGATCGTCCGCTGGGAGGGGGCCGAGTTCCTGATGATGCTCCCCGACACCGACCGCGAGGGCACCCACCGCGCCGCCGAGCGCCTGCGCCGCTGCATCTCCGCCGCGCCGTTCACGGTCGGCGCCGACACCGTCGAGCTGACCGCCTCGGTCGGATGGGCGGGCTGGCTCGGCGAGGACCCCAGCGAGTTCAAGCTCCGCGTCGACCGCTGGCTCGGCCAGGCGCGCGAGGCGGGCGGCGACGCCGTCCGGCCGGGCCAGGCCTAGCCCCGCGGGATGTCTCCGCACGCCAGGGCGCGGAGGCCGTGCTCCGGGTCGTGGACGTTGATCGACGCGGTCTCGGACCGCAGCTCTGCGAGCGTCACGACGTTGACGAGCGTCTTCGAGCTGCCGTCCTCGACGTTGTCGAGGCTGGCCCAGATCCGCGGGTTCTTGAACGTCGGCTCGTCGCTGCACGGCCCGGTGTGGATGTGGGCGGGGAGGGAGTCGTCACCGCGCTTGTCGAGCGTGAGCGTCACGGTCATCTCGTCCTTGGCGCCCGGGACGAGCCGGGCGGTGCCGGACACGCCGGAGTGATGCGCCGGCTCGAGCGCGATCTCCAGCGGCTTCGGCGCGGGGGTCGCGGCGGCGGCGTGCTGCTTCTCGCCGCCGCCGGCGTTGGCGAGCGCGAGCGCACCGCCCGCGGCGCACAGCAGGACCACCATCACGGCGACGGCCTTGGCGCTCATCCCGGGTCTCCTCCTTCGATGATCCGCTGGTACTCGAGGGCCGCGCGCCGGCTCGCCTCGCCGACCGCCTCCGGCGACGGCGCCTCGAAGACGAGGAAGCACGCGTCGTCCTCGGCGACGTAGACGGAGCGGATCCACCGCACCGCCACGCCCTCGCTCGCAAGCTCCTCGACGGCCGCGCGCGCCCGCTCGCCGGCGACGGCGAGCGACGCCGCGCCGGCGGAGGGGAGCTGCAGCTCGACGAGGTAGTTCCGCATCACTTCAGGCGCACCACGTAGAACAGGGCGCTGTTCACCCCGGTGGCCGTGAACTCGAGGAACCCACCGCCCTCGACGCTTCCGCGCGCCCGGGCGAACGCGCCGGTGCCCGCGGTGATGCTGCCCTTGCCTCGCTGGAGCGTGAGGCTCTCCGTCGGCAGGACCTCGTGCAGCGTCATCGGCGCGGTGACGGTGCCTCGAGCGAGGGACAGCGTGAAGGTGGCGTCGACCTTCTGGTGGCAGAACGGGACGAGCGGGTCGCAGCCCACGATCGAGTGGACGCAGCTCTGACCGGTGCCGAGCGGCTTGCCGCCCAGCGAGGCCAGGTCGAACGGGATGCCGAAGAGGTCGCTGTCGGCGCACGTCACCGCGCGGTCGGCGAGCCGGACCTCGAAGGGGATCGTGCGGTCGCTCGCCAGGGCGGGCGCCGCAGCCAGCGCGAGCCCGCAGGCCAGCGCCGCAATCGTGCAGAGGATCTTCATGGGGCGACCATCCAGAGCCCCGGTAACGAATCGCTAATCGCTGGTAGCGTCGGCCGGACAGAGGAGGCAGCGATCGACTTCCGGATCCTCGGCCCGCTGGAGGTGGCGGACAACGGCAGCGTCCTGGCCCTCGGCCGCGGCCGTCGCCGCGCGCTGCTCGGGATGTTGCTGCTGCGGGCGAACGAGGTCGTCGCGCAGGACACCCTCGTCGATGCGCTGTGGGGCGAATCCCCGCCCCCGACGGCGCTGACCGCGCTGCACGGCCAGGTGTCACAGCTGCGGCGGCTGCTGGGCGACGGCCGGCTGCAGACGCGGCCGCCCGGCTACCTGCTCCGGGTCGAGCACGAGGAGCTCGACCTGCATCGCTTCCAGCGGCTGCTCGCGCAGGAGCGTTACGAAGAGGGGCTGGCGCTGTGGCGCGGGCCGCCGCTGTCGGACCTCGCCTTCGAGGCGTTCGCGCAAGGCGAGATCGCACGGCTCGAGGAGCTGCGGCTGGCCGCGCTGGAGCGGCGGTTCGAGCGCGAGCTCGCCGAGGGCCGGCACGTCGAGGTGGCCGGTCAGCTGGCGGCCGCGCTCCGCGAGCAGCCGCTGCGCGAGCGCTTCACGGCCCAGCTGATGCTGGCGCTGTATCGCGCGGGTCGCCAGGCCGACGCGCTCGAGGCGTTCCAGCAGTCGCGGAGCCGCCTCGTCGAGGAGCTCGGGCTCGAGCCCGGCGAGGAGCTCCAGATCCTCCAGCGCCGGATCCTCGAGCACGACCCCGCGCTCGACCGCGCGGCGCCGCTGCGCCGCCGCACGCGGCTGCCCGCCTCGCCCAGCTCGTTCGTGGGCCGCGGGCGCGAGCTCGAGCACCTGCGCGAGCTGCTCCACCGGCCGGGGGCGCGCCTGCTCACGCTCACGGGCGCCGGCGGGTCGGGCAAGACACGGCTCGCGCTCGAGATCGCCCGCCGGCTGGAGGAGCGGTTCGCCGACGGCGCCTGCTTCGTGCCGCTCGCGGCAGTCGGCGACGGCGAGCTCGTCGCGCCCGCGATCGCGCACGCGCTCGACCTGCGCCCGGCGCCCGGGCAGCCGGTCGCCGAGGCACTGACGGGTTTCGTGCGCGAGCGCGACCTGCTGCTGATCCTGGACAACTTCGAGCACCTCCTCGACGCCGCACCGGTCGTCTCGGAGCTGCTCGAGGCCGCGCCGCAGCTGACGGTGCTCGCGACCAGCCGGACGCACCTCAACCTCTACGGCGAGAACGAGTACGCGGTGCCGCCCCTGGGGGTGAAGACGGAGGCGATCGCGCTGTTCGCCGACCGGGCGCGGGCCGCGCGGGCGGACTTCGCGCTGACGGAGGCCAACACGGAGGTGATCAGCGGGATCTGCGCGCGGCTCGACGGGCTGCCGCTGGCGATCGAGCTGGCGGCGGCGCGCGTCCGCTCGCTCGATCCCGAGGAGATCCTGGCCCGGCTGGAGCGCCGGCTCGAGCTGCTCACGGATGGGCCGCGCGACGTGCACGCCCGCCAGCGGACGCTGCGCGACACGCTGCGCTGGAGCTACGACCTGCTGCCGGCGCCCGAGCAGCGTCTGTTCGCGCGGCTGGGCGTGTTCGCGGGCGGGTGGTCCGCGCACGCGGCCGCCATCGTCTGCGACGACGACCGGCTCGCGCCCCTCGCCGAGCAGAACCTGATCCGGGTCGACGGGCAGCGCTTCAGCATGCTGGAGACGATCCGCGAGCTGGCGCTGGAGGAGCTGGCGGCTGCCGGCGAGGAGCACAAGATCCGCTCGCGGCACGTGGCGTGGTGCCTCGGTGTGGCGGAGGACGGCGGCCCGAACCTGGCCGGCGGCCCTCGTGCCACGTGGCTCGAGAACGTGGACGCCGAGCGTGAGAACCTGCGCGCCGCGCTCGCCTGGGGCGCATCGCACGACGGCGACGTGGAGCCGGCGCTGCGGATCGCCGCGGCCCTGCTGCCGTACTGGATCACGCACGCCCTCCTCGGCGAGGGCCGAGGGTTCCTCGCCGCGTTGCTCGCGCGCGCCGCCGAGCCCACCGTCGGCCGCGCGCGTGCGCTCGCCGCCGCCGGCTGGCTGGCCGGCATCGAGGCGGACGTCGGCCGCTATGAGCCGGCCGCGCGCGAGAGCCTGGCGCTGCTTCCCGCAGGTGAGGACTGGCACCGCGCCGTCTGCCTCAACCTGCTCGGCACGATGGCCAGGCTCGACGGCCGGCTCGCGGAGGCGAGGCAGCGCTATGGGGAGGCGCTGGGCGTCGCCGCCGACCGCGACCTCTGGTGGCCGACCGCGCTCGCCTGGGCGAACCTTGGCACGCTCGCCGAGCTCGAGGGCCGTCATCGCGAGGCGCTCGAGAGCCACGAGCGCTCGGTCGCGATCGCGCAGGCCGGCGGCGATCGCTGGATGACGGCCACCTGCATGGTCAACCTCGGGCGCGCCGCCAGGCACGCGGGCGAGGTGGGGCGCGCGATCGCGCTGCACGGCGAGGCGCTCCGCGCGTTCGCGCGCCTCGACAACGTCTGGGGCGTCGCCGTCTGCATCGACGGCTTCGCATGTCTCGCCGCGGATCGCGGTGACTTCCTCGGCGCGGCGCGGCTGTTCGGCGCCGAGCAGGCGGTCAGGGAGCGGGCGGGCGTGTCCCCGTGGCGCACGATCCAGGCCGAGCACGACGCCGGCGTCCGGGCGGCGTCGGCCGCGCTCGGCGAGGCCGCATGGGCGGGCGCGCACTCGCAGGGCGCGGCCCTCACCGAGCTCGAGGCGATCGCCGACGCGCTGGCGTTCGCCGCCGCGGAGGCGTAGGTTCGCTCAAGCGTTCCCCGGACAGGAGGTGTGTCGTGCCCGCCGCGATGACCGATGACGGAACCTCGATCTCCTACGAGTCCGCGGGCGAGGGGCCGCCGAACCTGCTGTGCATGCACGGCTGGGCGGGCTCGGGGCGCTACTTCGACGCGACGATCGAGCAGCTCGACCTGACGCGGGCGCGCGCGGTCACGTTCGACCTCCGGGGCCACGGGCGCTCCGACCCGGCTGTCGACGGCTTCACCCTCGACCGGATCGCCGCCGACGCGCTCGCCGTCGCCGATGCCGCGGGCCTCGACGAGTTCGTCGTCCTCGGCTTCAGCATGAGCGCCAAGTTCGCGCAGTACCTCGCGCTGGCCGCGCCCGAGCGCGTCGCCGGCCTGATCCTCGTCGCGGGCTGCCCCGCGAGCGAGGTCCCGCTCCCCGCCGAGCTCACGGACGACTGGTTGGGGCGCGAGGGAGACGCTGCGCGGATGGCCGAGCTCGCGACGGCCTACGCGTCGAACCCGATCGCGCCGGAGCTGCTCGAGCGCTTCGGACAGGACGCCGCGACGATCGGGCGCGCGGCGCTCGCGGGCACGCTGGACGTTGCGTGCGCGACGTCGTTCATGGACCGGGTCGGCGCGATCGCCGCACCGGCGCTCGTGGTCGGCGGGCGCCACGACGCGATGTTCACGCCCGAGCTGCTGCGGGAGGCCGTCGCCGGGCCGCTTCCCGGCGCGCGCCTCGCGCTGCTCGACGCCGGTCACGAGGTCGGGATCGAGCTGCCCGGCCAGCTCGCCGCGCTGGTCGAGGCGTTCCTCGGCGGCCTCGGGGAGCGCCGTGTGGCGAGGGACGGCGCCCGCTTCGCGCGCGCTTAGGCCAGCTTCTCGAGCCGCTCCGAGAGCCGGTTCATTCCGAGCTCCGACGCCGCCTTGGCGCCGCCCGCCCAGTCGGACTCCCGGTCCTCGACCGCGTCGAGCTCCACCTCCACCAGCGTCGCGATCTCCTTGAACGAGCGCAGCTCGTCGGCCTGCTCGATCAGCGCGCGCCGCACCGACGGCTTCTCGCGGATCGCGCCGAGGATCGCGTGCTCGAGGTCGCCCTTGCGCTGGAGGATGTCCGCCGCCGTCTTGGCGCCGATGCCCTTGGCGCCCGGCAGCCCGTCGGACGGGTCACCGCGCAGCGCGATGAAGTCCGGCACCTGCTCGGGCCCGATCCCGTACCACTCGCGCACCTCCTCGGGCCCCATCTCGGTGAAGCCCTTGCGCGCCTGCTGCATCAGCACATGCACGTTCTCGGTCGCGCACTGGAACATGTCGCGGTCGCCGGTGAAGATCAGCGCCTTCCCGCCCGCTCGCTCCTCCGCCAGTGCCAGCGAGTGCATGAGGTCGTCGGCCTCGAGCCCGGAGTGGTCGAGCACCTTCCACCCCAGCGCCTCGTACAGCCCGGGCGCCTTCGCCCACTGCACGGCCAGCCCGTCGGGCATCGGCGGGCGGTCGGCATGGTAGGCCGGGAACGCGTCGGTGCGGTACTCGGCCGCCTCGGCGCCGAAGCACATGACGATCGCGCGCGGCGCGTGCTCCTCGATCACCTGCAGGGTCACGTTGACCGAGCCCAGCAGCGCGTTGGTCGGCTGCCCGTCAGGGCCTTTGATCGAGTCGGGCAGCGCGTAGAACGCGCGGTAGAGGAGATGCGGGGCGTCGCAGACGAGTAGCGGTCCGGCCATGAACCCGCAACCTATAGTGCCGCCCCATGACCACGACGATCACCGGACTTGACCAGCTCAAGGAGGCCGAGGGCAAGGAGCTCGGCACCAGCGACTGGCACGAGGTCACGCAGAAGGACATCGACACGTTCGCCGACGTCACCGGCGACCACCAGTGGATCCACATCGACGTGGACCGCGCGAAGGAGACGCCGTTCGGCGGCACCATCGCCCACGGCTACTACACGCTCAGCCTCGCGCCCAAGTTCTCCGAGGAGATCATGAAGTTCGAGGGCTTCGCGTTCGGCATCAACTACGGGCTCAACAAGGTGCGCTTCCCGGCCCCGCTGCCGGTCGGCGGCAAGGTCCGGATGCACGCGAAGATCGTGAGCGTCGAGCCGATCCAGGGCGGCGCGCAGCTGACGCTCGGCTTCAACTTCGAGCACGAGGGCAGCGAGAAGCCGGTCTGCGTCGCGGAGACGCTCGTGCGGCTTTATGCCGACCCCGCCCAACCCTGAAGCAGCCCAGGCAGCTCCGCCATGTCGGTGAAGACGCGGGCGCCGGCCAGCTGTGAGGCCGGCGTCGTGCCCGCGTAGCCGAACGCGGTCATCCCGGCCGCCAGCGCGGCCTGCACGCCCGCCGGCGAGTCCTCCACCACGGCGGTCTCGGCGGGCTCCCAGGCCATCGAGGCGGCCGCGTGCAGGAACAGGTCGGGCGCGGGCTTGCCGTGCTCGACCTCCGTGGCGCTGAAGATCCGCCCCTCGAAGAAATCCCACAGCCCGGTGTGCCCGAGCGTGAAGCGCATCTTCTCGATCGACGCGCTCGAGGCCACGCAGTTCGGAAGCGAGAGCGCGTCGAGCGCGCCGACGATGCCGGGCACCGGCTGCAGTTCCTCCGCGAAGGCGGCGAACATCTCGTCGAGGTAGCGGCGGCGGAAGCCGTCGGGCAGCCCGCCCCGCTCATCCGCCCACGCCACCACGTTCTTCCACGAGCGGCCCATGAACGCCTCGACCGACTGCTCGGGCGTCATCGGCATGCCGGCCTCCGTCAGCAGGCCCGCGAGCACGCGGTTGGAGATCGCCTCGGAGTCCACCAGGACCCCGTCGCAGTCGAAGATGACGGTGCGGATCAGGAGACGCGGACGGCGGGGCCGTTCTCGTCGTGGTAACGGACGCGGTACACGCCCGGCACGGTAACGGCGTAGGAGTAGCGGCCGCCGCGCCGCGTTCGCACCTCGCCGGCCTTCACCCAGGCGCGGCCGCGGCGCAGCTGGATCTGCACGCGCACGCCCTTGAGCACCGGCAGCACCCGCCCGGCCAGCGCGCCGACCGCGCGCACTCGCAGGTTGGAGGCGGAGCCGAACGGGTCGGTGCCGCCCGTGGGAGGGGAGGCCGGCTCGTCGGGCGGCGGCGCCTCGCCGCTCGAGATCGAGGTGAAGAACGCCCACGTGTCGTAGAGCCCGAAGCGCGCCCGGAGCGTCCCGCCGGTGACCCGCGTGCGGCCCTTGCTGCCGACGACGTCGGCCTCCACGATCCGCGGCGAGACGCCGCGCTGCACGACCTGGATGCCGCGGAACTTGCCCTTCACCAGGCCGCCGAGCTTGCGCCCCGCCGTCTTGAGCGACAGCTTGATCGGCCCCCAGCGATGGCGCGGCGAGGTGGTGTCGTAGGGGTCGTCGACCGACTTGAGCCACGGCCGCGGCTCGTTGCCCAGCGGCGTGTTCTCGACGTTCTCGGTGCGCCCGCCACTGGTGGAGAAGAAGTAGGTGACAACCGGTGTTCCGTTGTAGGTCACGACCTCGCCGCTCGTCTGGGCCACGGCCGCGTCGGTCGAGGCCTCCTCCGCCGCGATGCCGCCGTAGACCTGCGAGCGCGTGTCGGGGTAGACGTCGAAGCTCGCGGTCGGCTTCATCGTCGTGAGCGCATAGGTGCGCGCCGCCACGGCCTGGGCCTTGAGCGCCTCGAGCGGCCACGAGGGCGGCGACTCGTCGCCCACCACGCCGCGCACGTAGGTGTCGAGCGGCAGCGAGTTGACCGCGTTGACGCCGCTGAAGAGGCCGGCGCTGAAGACCATCGCGCCGCGGTAGACACCGTTGGACCGCCCGTTGGCGGCCGTTCCGCGCAGCCGGACCTTGCCGCCGCGGCCGGTGACCCGCAGCGAGCGGTACGTGCCCAGCTTCCGCCCGCGCGCGTTGCGCAGCTGCACCGACGACCCGCGCCGCGCCACGTAGTAGAGCTTGCGCGTCGACAGCTTCCGCGACCCGGCGCGCGTCGCGCCGGTGAAGGCCGCCGAGCCGCGCACGGACTGCAGCAGCACGCGCACGCGCTGGGCCGGGTTGGCCTGCCCGATCGCCGTGCCCGTGTAGTAGTGGCCGAGGATGTCGCGGTAGCTCGCGCCGTTGAGTGCGTACCCGTAGGCGCCGTACTGGCTCATCCCCACGCCGTGCCCGAAGCCGGCTCCGCGGATCGTGAACTTCGACGAGGCCGCGGCGGCCGAGCCCGCGGGCAGCAGGCACAGCGTCAGCAGGGTGATGAGGAGGGTCCGAGCACGCATGGGAAGACGATCGACGGCTACGTTAGCCCGACACAAGCGAAGGGGAGAAGTTTCGGGCATGGAGCGCAAGGCGTCGGACCTGTTCGTGGAGTGCTTGGAGGTCGAGGGGGTCAAGTACGTCTTTGGGATCCCGGGCGAGGAGACGCTGGACCTCAACGAATCGCTCGCCAACTCCAGTGTCGACTTCATTCCGGTTCGACATGAGCAGGGCGGGGCCTACATGGCGGACATGTACGGCCGCCTCACCCAGCGCGCCGGCGTCTGCCTCGGCACGCTCGGCCCGGGCGCCACGAACCTGATCACCGGGGTCGCCGACGCCTTCCTCGATCGCTCGCCGCTCGTTGCCCTCACCGGCCAGGGCGACCTCGAGCGCATGCACAAGGAGTCGCACCAGTACATCGACATCGTCTCCGTCATGAAGCCGGTGACGAAGTGGAACGCGCGGCTGAACTCCAGCCACATCATCCCCGAGGTGGTGCGCAAGGCGTTCAAGGTCGCCCAGGCGCAGAAGCCCGGCCCGACCCACATCGAGCTGCCCGAGGACGTGATGGCGGAGCAGCTCGACGCGGTGCCGCTGCCCGCCCGCACGCAGATCCGCAGCCCCGAGCCGTCGGCGCCCGACCTGCTCAAGGCGGTCTCGATCATCCGCTCCGCCATCAACCCGATCGTGCTGGCCGGCAACGGCGTCGCCCGCGTCGGCGCCGCCGCCGCGCTGCGCGAGTTCGCGCGCGCCACCGGCATCGGCGTCGCCGAGACGTTCATGGGCAAGGGCCTGCTCGACTACGAGGACTCGCACTGGATGGGCACCGTCGGGCTGCAGTCGCGCGACTACACGCTCGCGGGCTTCGAGGACGCGGACGTGGTGATCACGGTCGGCTACGACCTCGTCGAGCATTCCCCGGAGCACTGGAACCCCAAGAAGAACAAGAAGATCGTCTGCATCGACACGACCTCGGCCGAGGTCGACGAGTTCTTCCAGACCGAGGTCGACCTCGTCGGCGACCTCTACCACATCCTCACCCGCCTGGCCGAGGAGCTGCGCGACGCGCCGCACGCCGTCCGGGACTCGCGGCTCAACGACATCATCCTCGGGCGCTTCATGTCGGCCAAGGGCGACGACTCGTTCCCGATGCAGCCGCCGCGCGCGCTGTGGGAGATCCGCGACGCGATGGGCCGCGAGGACCTGCTGATCTCGGACGTCGGCCTGCACAAGCTGTGGATCGCGCGCATGTTCCCCGCCCACGAGCCGAACACGGTGTTCATCGCCAACGGGCTCGCCGGGATGGGGATCGCGCTGCCGACCGCGATCGCCGCCAAGCTCGTCCACCCCGAGCGCAACGTGATCACGGTCAACGGCGACGGCGGCTTCCTCATGAACTGCCAGGAGCTGGAGACCGCCGTGCGGCTCAAGACCCCGATCGTCAACGTGATCTGGGAGAACTCGCAGTACGGCTCGATCGTCTGGAAGCAGGACAAGAAGTTCGGCCGCCACTTCGGCGTCGACTTCACCAACCCCGACTTCGTCAAGCTCGCCGACGCGTTCGGCATGCCGGCGTGGCGATGCGAGCAGACCGAGGACTTCGGCCGCCACCTGCGCCACGCCCTCACCCTCGACCTTCCCTCCCTGATCGTGCTGCCGATCGACTACTCGATCGACGTGGCGATCTCGGAAGAACTCGGAACGGAGACAGTTGCCGCATGAGCATCACCGCTGATCAAGAGAAGAGCGCCCTCACCAACGTCAACACGCAGCTGTTCATCGGCGGCGAGTGGCGCGAGGCGTCGGGCGGGGCCACGCTCGACGTCGAGGACCCGTCGACCGGCGAGACGATCGCCAGCGTCGCCGACGCCACGCCCGAGGACGCCTCCGCGGCGCTCGACGCCGCCTGCGCCGTGCAGGCCGAGTGGGCCGCCCACCCGCCGCGCGAGCGCGGCGAGATCCTGCGCAGCGCCTACGAGGCGATCACCGCCAAAGCGGACGAGCTCGCGCTGGTGATGACGCTCGAAATGGGCAAGCCGCTCGCCGAGTCGAAGGCCGAGATCGCCTACGCGTCGGAGTTCTTCCGCTGGTTCGCCGAGGAGGCGGTGCGGATCGAGGGCCGCTACGCGACCGCCCCGAACGGCGCCGGGCGGCTGCTGACCATGCGCCAGCCGGTCGGCCCGTGTTACATGATCACGCCCTGGAACTTCCCCATGGCGATGGGGACGCGCAAGATCGGGCCGGCGATCGCGGCTGGCTGCACGATGGTCGTCAAGCCCGCGCAGCAGACGCCGCTCTCGATGCTCGCGCTGGGCGAGATCCTCGAGGAGGCCGGGCTGCCGGCCGGCGTCTTGAACATCGTCACCTCGAGCAAGTCGAGCGACGTCTCGAAGCCGATCATCGGCGACGCGCGGCTGCGCAAGCTCTCGTTCACCGGCTCGACCGAGGTCGGCCGCAAGCTGATCGAGCAGTCGGCGCACAACATCCTGCGCGTGTCGATGGAGCTGGGCGGGAACGCGCCGTTCCTCGTGTTCGATGACGCCGACGTCGACGACGCCGTCGAGGGCGCGGTGATCGCCAAGATGCGCAACATCGGCGAGGCGTGCACGGCGGCGAACCGCTTCCACGTCGCCGAGAAGCTGCAGGACGAGTTCACCGAGAAGCTCGCGGCCAAGCTCGCCGACATGCCGGTCGGCCGCGGCACCAACGACGAGGTCAAGGTCGGGCCGCTGATCGACGCGACCCAGCGCGAGAAGGTCAAGGAGCTCGTCGACGACGCGGTCTCGAAGGGCGCCCAGCTCGTGCTCGGCGGCACCGAGCGCGACGGCGCCGGCTACTTCTTCGAGCCGACCGTCCTCTCCGGCGTGCCGCTCGAGGCGCGGCTGCTGAAGGAGGAGATCTTCGGCCCGGTCGCCCCGGTGGCGACGTTCGACGAGGAGGAGGCCGCCGTGGCGGCGGCCAACGACACCGAGTTCGGGCTCGTCGCCTACGTCTACACGCGCGACATCAAGCGCGCGTTCCGCGTCTGCGAGGGGCTCGAGACCGGCATGGTCGGCCTCAACCAGGGGATCGTCTCGAACCCGGCGGCGCCGTTCGGCGGCGTCAAGCAGTCCGGGTTCGGGCGCGAGGGCGGCGCCGAGGGCATCCACGAGTACCTCGAGGTCAAATACGTCGCGATGAACGTCTAGGTGCCCGACCCGCTCGCCCAAGCCGCCACGTGGATCGCCGAGGCGGTGGCCGCCGCCGTGCCCGAGCCGGACGCGGCCGCGCTCTCCACCGCCTCGCCCGACGGCCGCCCGTCCGTGCGCTTCGTGCTCGTGCGCGGGGTCGACGAGCGCGGGCTGCGCTTCTTCACCAACTACGGCAGCCGCAAGGGCCGCGAGCTCGACGCCAACCCGGTCGCGGCGCTCGCGATGTGGTGGCCAGGCCTGCAGCGCCAGCTGCGCGCCGAGGGCCCGGTCGAGCGGCTCGGCGCCGAGGAGTCCGACGCCTACTTCGCCTCGCGCCCGCGCGGCTCACGGCTGGGCGCCTGGGCGTCGCGGCAGGGCACGGTGATCCCCGGCCGCGAGGTGCTCGAAGACAAGCTCGAGGCGCTCGGGGAGCAGTACGGCGACGACGTCCCGCGCCCCGACTACTGGGGCGGCTTCCTCCTGCGCCCGCAGGCGATCGAGTTCTGGGAAGGCCGCGCCAACCGGCTGCACGACCGCACGCACTTCCTGCGCGACGGCGACGGCTGGCGCAGCGAGCGGCTCAGCCCGTAGTGCGGCGGAACAGGATCGCGCAGATGACCGCCACCACGGCGGCCAGCACGGCCAGGCCCCACCCGAGCACGCCGACGATCGCCAGGACCGCGCCGACCACCGCGACGAGCCCCGCGGCGCCGCCGATCTGCACGAGCCGGTAGGCGCGCTGCTCGCGCGCGCGGCGCGACGGCCGCGAGCCGCCGCGCTTCTCGAGCCCGCTCACGCGTCGGCCTTCGAGCCGGCGGCGATCTTGCGCAGGTCGAGCGCCTTGTCGAGCGTCTCCTCGTCGACGCCGTGCTCGCGCGCGACCTCGCGCAGCGTGCCGCCGCTCTCCGACGCCGCCTTGACGATCTCGGCCGCCTTGTCGTAGCCGATGAACGGGTTGAGCGCGGTCGCGACGGCGAGCGTGCCCTCGGCGGAGGCGCGGAGCCCGTCCTCGTTGGGCCGGATGCCGTCGACGCACTTCTCGGCCAGCAGCGTCGAGGCGTTCGAGAGCAGCTCGATCGACTGCAGCAGGTTGCGCGCGATCAGCGGGATGCGCACGTTGAGCTCGAACTGGCCCTGCATGCCGCCGATCGTGATCGCGGTGTCGTTGCCGATCACCTGCGCGGCGACCTGGAGCGCGACCTCCGGCATCACCGGGTTGACCTTGCCGGGCATGATCGATGAGCCCTTCTGCAGCTCGGGCAGGTAGATCTCGCCGATCCCGACGCGCGGGCCGGAGCCGAGCAGCGCGAGGTCGTTGGCGATCTTGCTGAGCGAGACCGCGACCACCTTCAGCGCGCCCGACAGCTCGACGAGCGCGTCGCGGTTGGCCTGGGCCTCGAACGGATCCTCGGGCGGATGGATCTCGAGCCCGGTGTCGGCCGCCAGCTTCTCGCGCACCTTGCCGGCGAAGTCGCGGTGGGTGTTGAGGCCAGTGCCGGTGGCGGTACCGCCGAGCGGGATCTGCGCGACCTGCGGGAGCGCGTTGTGCACGCGCTTGGCGCCGAGGCGGATCTGCGCGGCGTAGCCGCCGAACTCCTGGCCGAGGGTGACCGGCACCGCGTCCATCAGGTGCGTGCGGCCGGACTTCACGAGGTCCTTGAACTCCTCCGACTTCGCGCCCAGCGAGCTCTCGAGGCGCTCGAGCGCGGGCAGCAGGGCGTTCGTCGCCTGGTCGAGCGCGGCGAGGTGGACGGCGCTCGGGAAGACGTCGTTGGACGACTGCCCCATGTTCACGTGGTCGTTCGGGTGGGCGCCCTCGCCGGCGAGGTTGGCGATCACCTCGTTGGCGTTCATGTTCGACGAGGTGCCCGAGCCGGTCTGGAAGACGTCGATCGGGAACTGGTCGTCGTGCTTGCCCTCGGCGATCTCGTCGCCGGCCTCGGCGATCCGCTTGGCGAGGTCCGCGTCGAGCAGGCCGAGCTCGGCGTTCGCACGGGCGGCAGCGCCCTTGATGCGGCCGAGCCAGCGCACGACGTGCACGGGCACGCGCTCGCCGGAGACGGGGAAGTTATCGACGGCCTTGCGGGTCTCGCCGCCCCAGAGTTCAGTGGTGGTGTCTTGCGCGCTCATAGGGGCGAAACGGTATCGACGCGCGCGCCGGGCCCCGGCTCGGGGGTCACCTTGCGCGGGTCGAGCGGCTCGCCGCAGTGGCTGCAGACCATCGTCGGCGAGGCGTGGTGGCCGCACTGCTGGTGGTAGAGCAGGAGCGGCGGGCCCTCGTCGCCGGCCAGGTACTCGTCGCCCCAGCGGAGGATCGCGACGATCGCCGGGTAGAGGTCGCGGCCCATCGCGGTCAGCTTGTACTCGTAGCGCTCGGGGTCCTGCTGGTAGCGGATCTTCTCCAGGATCCCGGCGCGGGTGAGCGTCTGCAGGCGGGCGCTGAGGATGTTGCGGGCGATCCCCAGATTGCGCTGCAGCTCGGTGAAGCGGCGGACGCCGAAGAACGCTTCGCGCACGATCAGGAAGGTCCAGCGCTCGCCGAGCACCTCCATCGCGCGGCCGATCGAACAGGGCTCGTGCTGCACCATGTCACCGTATCGCGATGGCCATCCCGGTCTTCGACGGACACAACGACGTGCTGATCCGCGACCACTCGTTCGCGGACGCGTCGGCGGAAGGGCATCTCGACCTCGCGCGGGCTCGCGCCGGCGGGTTCGCGGGCGGCTTCTTCGCGATCTTCACGCCGCACCCCGACGGCTATGCGCCCGACGGCGAGCCGGAGCCGCCGGTCGCGCACGACCTCGCCATCACCCAGACGTTCGCGGGCATCCGCACGCTGCTCGCGCTCGAGCGGGCGGGAGCGGTGCGGGTGGCGCGCTCGCCCGCCGACCTCGAGCTCGGCGGCCCCGTGCTCGCGGTCATGCACATCGAGGGCGCCGAGGCGATCGACCCCGGCCTCGAGCTGCTGCCCGCGCTGCACGCGCTCGGGCTGCGCTCGATCGGCCCGACGTGGAGCCGGCCGAACGCGTTCGCCCACGGCGTGACCTCCGAGGGCGGCCTGACCGACGCGGGCCGCGCGCTCGTGCGCGCGTGCGAGGAGCTGGGCATCCTCGTCGACCTCTCGCACCTCAACGAGCGCAGCTTCTGGGACGTGGCCGCGATCGCCGAGCGCCCGCTGGTCGTCACCCACGCCTGCGCCGCGGCGCTCACGCCGCACGAGCGCAACCTCACCGACCGCCAGCTCGACGCGGTGCGCGACTCCGGCGGCGTGGTCGGCATCTGCTTCCACGACGAGTTCGCCGGCCCGCGGCGCGCCGACGTCGCCCGCCACATCCGGTACGTCGCGGAGCGCATCGGGCCGGAGCACGTCGCGCTCGGGTCCGACTTCGACGGCTGCGAGCTGCCGGAAGGCATCCGCGGCGCCCAGGACCTTCCGCTCCTGCTCGACGACCTCGGGTGGGAGGAGCCGGAGCTGCGGCTCGTCGCCCACGAGAACTTCCTGCGCGTGCTGCGTCAGGTGCAGAACGCTGCGAGCTCGCGCGCCATGCCGACCGGGTCGTCGTAGGCCATCAGGAAGCCGGTGCCGGGCAGCACGCGCAGCTGCCCGTCGGGCAGCAGGTCGAGCGCCTCCTCGGCGATCTCGACCGGGTGCAGGCGGTCCTCGTCGGCCCACAGCAGCAGCGTCGGGACGTCGATCAGCTCGTAGGCGTCGAGCAGGTCGGACTGCGCGCCGGTCGGCCAGCGGCGGGCCGCGCGGGCCCAGGCGCGGGCGCGCGTGGCGTCCCCGCCGACGTCGGCGAAGGCGTGGCGCACGAGGTCGCGCGCCGCCGGGTTGCCGCGCGCGGTCAGCGCCTCGCCGGCCTGGGGGCGGAACGCGAGCCGGGCGGCGTGGGAGACCGCGCGGTCGAGCCCCGGCACCGCGCCGGCGCGCGCCGCGCCGAGCACGATCCGCTCGAGCCGGTGGCGCGTCGGTCGGCGGTGCAGCGCGCTCGGCATCAGCACCAGCCGGCCGGGCGTGAGCTGGCGCGTCTGCACTGCGCGCAGCAGGATCAGCGCGCCGACGTCGTGGCCGCCGACGAGCGGCCGCGGCCCGCACACCTCGCGGCAGAAGCCGGCGATCACCTCGGCCATCCAGTCCGGCGAGTACGGGTGCCGCGGGCGGTCCTCGGAGTCGCCGTGCAGCGGCAGGTCGGGCAGCACGAGGCGGAAGCGATCGGACAGCTCCTCGACCAGCGGCTCGTACTCGCGGTGGGTCAGCAGCGCCGAGTGCAGGAGCGCGAGCGGAGGCCCGGTGCCCGCCTCGCGGTAGGCGACGCGCGCGCCGTCGGGGTGGTGGTAGAGGCGGAGCTTCATAGGGTGACTGGCCGTGCTGCGCTCACCCTACGACCGCGAGATCCTCCGGCTCGCCGCGCCCGCGCTCGGGGCGCTGGCCGCGGAGCCGCTGTACGTGCTGGTCGACACCGCGATCGTGGGCCACCTCGGGACGACCCAGCTCGCCGCGCTGGCGATCGCGGCGACGGTGCTGAGCTCGGCCTTCACGATCTTCAACTTCCTCACCTACGGCACGACGGCGCGGGTGGCGCGCCTGCACGGCGCCGGCCGCGAGGAGGACGCGGCCGCGCTCGGCGCGCAGGCGCTGTGGCTGGCGGTGGCGATCGGCCTCGTGCTCGCGCTGTTCGCGGCGGCGCTCGCCGAGCCGGTGGCGCGCATCATGGGCGCCGACGGCCGGATCCTCGACCAGGCCGTGCTGTACCTGCGGATCTCCGCGCTCGGCTCGCCGTTCTTCATGCTCGCCGCCGCGGGCCAGGGCTTTCTTCGCGGGGTCGGCGACCTGCGCACGCCGCTGCTGATCCTGATCGCCGCGCACAGCGTCAACGTCGTGCTCGAGCTGCTCTTCGTCTACGGCTTCGACTGGGGGATCGCGGGCTCCGCGTGGGGCACGGTGATCGCCCAGGTCGGTATGGGCGCCGCGTTCGTATGGGTGCAGGCGCGGGCGTCCGGCTGGGAGCCGCCGAACCTGGAGCGCATCCGCTCGCTGCTGCAGATCGGCGGCGAGATCGCGGTGCGCACCACGGCGCTGCTCGGCTCCTTCCTGGTCGCCTCGGCGGTACTGGCGCGGGTCGGCGCGTCGTCGCTGGCCGCGCACCAGATCGCGTTCCAGCTGTTCGTCTTCCTCGCGCTCGTGCTCGACGCGATCGCGATCGCCGGGCAGGTCATGGTGGGGCGGATGCTCGGCGCCGGCGACCCGGGCGGCGCGCGCGCCGCGGCGGTGCGGATGATCGGCTGGTCGGTGCTCGTCGGCGCGTTCTTCGCGATCGCGCTGCTCGCTTTCGAGGGCGTGATCCCGCACGCCTTCACCTCCGACGGCGCCGTGATCGAGCGCGCGCACGCGGTGTGGCCGCTGTTCGCCGCGATCATTCCCCCGGGCGCCGCGGTGTTCGCGCTCGACGGGATCCTCATCGGCGCCTCCGACACGCGCTACCTGATGTGGAGCATGCTCGCTGCGGCCGCGGTCTACATCCCGCTGGCGCTGCTCGCGCTGCACCAGGGCTGGGGGATCGTGGGCGTGTGGGCGGGGCTCGCGGCGCTCTTCGCGGTGCGGCTGCTGACGCTCGGCGTGCGCTTCGCCGGGCAGCGATGGGCGCTCACCGGCGCCCCGGCGTAGTACCTTCGCCCCCGCGCATGCGCCGGATCGCCGCCCTCCTGTTCTGCTTCATCCTGCTCGCGCCGGCCGCGCCGGCGCTCGCGCAGCAGAGCCCGTTCGGGCCGCTGCCGCAGCCGGCGGAGCCGACGCCGACCCCGACGCCCGACACCACGACCAACGTGCTGGGGCAGGACGTGGGGCGGTCGACGCTGTACCTGATCGCCGCCGCGCTGCTCGTCTTCTTCGTCTTCATCGGCTGGTGGATCTCGCGCGACGCGCGCAGCACGCTGCACGAGGACCCGCGCAGCGCCGAGGCCGAGCGCCGCCGCCACGACCCGCACGAGCGCCACCGCCGCCAGCGCGAGAAGGAGCGCGCGCGGAAGAAGACGCGCGCCCAGAAGCAGGCGCGCAAGGCACACCGCAAGCGCTAGATCGCGTAGCGGGCCTGCGGCGGGTCGATGCCCGCGGCGCGCATGCCGGCCTCGATCACGTCGATCGTCGTCTCGATCACCTTGATCCGCGCCCACCTCTTCGAGTCGCCCTCGACGAGGTACCAGGGCGCGCCCGGCTGATCGGTGAACTCGAGCATGTCCTCGATCGCCAGCTTGTACTGCTTCCGCTTGTCGCGGTTGCGCCAGTCCTCGTCGGTGAGCTTCCACGACTTCAGCGGGTCGCTCTCGCGCGCCTTGAAGCGCTTGAGCTGCTCCTTGCTCGACAGGTGGATGAAGAACTTGACCAGGATCGTCCCCTCGGACACCAGCATGCGCTCGAAGTCGTTGATCTCGCCGTAGGCGCGCTGCCACTGCTCCTTGGTCGCGAACTTCTCGACCCGCTCGACGAGCACGCGCCCGTACCACGAGCGGTCGTAGACGGCCATCCCGCCCCGGCCCGGCAGCGGGTCCCAGAAGCGCAGCAGCCAGTGGTGGCGCTTCTCGTCGAAGCTCGGCGCCGCGAACTGCTGGACCCGCACGTGACGGGGGTCGAGGCCCGCGACGAGCCGCTTGATCGCGCCGCCCTTCCCGCTCGCGTCCCAGCCCTCGAAGATCACCAGCACCGGCGGCCCGATCTCGTGGTCGCCGACCTGGCCGCCGAGCGCGAGCCGCAGCGCCAGCAGGCGCTTCTGGCCCGCGTCGAGGCGGATCTGCTCCTCCTCCGGGGACAGCCGGAGCGTCAGGTTGAGGTCGTCGAGGCGGCCCATTCGTGCCGATTCGTATCAAGTCCGGTCGGGTACGCCTCGAGAAGCCACTTTCTACTGGGAGGAGAAAGAGATGGCATCGGTAGGTCGGCTGGACGCTGCGCGGCCTGAGGCAGAGGACCGGCAGAACCTGCGCAAGGTCGTCACCGCGAGCTTCATCGGGACGACGATCGAGTGGTACGACTTCTTCCTCTACGGCACGGCTGCCGCGCTGGTGTTCGACAAGCTGTTCTTCCCGAACGCGGAGCCGGTGATCGGGACGCTGGCGGCGCTCGGCACCTATGCCGTGGGCTTCGCCGCCCGCCCGCTGGGCGGCATCGTCTTCGGTCACTTCGGTGACCGCGTCGGGCGCAAGTCGATGCTCGTCATCTCGCTGCTGCTGATGGGCGTCTCGACGTTCCTGATCGGCTGCCTGCCGACGCACGCCTCGATCGGCGTGCTCGCGCCGATCCTGCTCGTCGTGTTCCGCTTCACGCAGGGCATTGGCGTCGGCGGCGAGTGGGGCGGCGCCGTCCTGATGTCCGTCGAGCACGCGCCGAAGGGCAAGCGCGGGCTGTTCGGCTCGTTCCCGCAGATGGGCGTGCCGGCCGGCCTCGCGATCTCGACGCTCGTGTTCCTGCTGATCCAGAACGCGACCACCGAGGACCAGTTCCTCGCCTGGGGCTGGCGCATCCCGTTCCTGCTGTCGATCGTCATGGTCGGCGTCGGGCTGTTCATCCGCCTGAAGGTCCTGGAGTCCCCGGCCTTCCAGGCGCTCAAGGAGCGCGAGGACACGTCGGAGAAGCCGATCGTCGAGGTCGTCAAGACGCACCGCCGCGACCTGCTGACCGCGATGGGCATGCGGATCGCCGAGAACGGCACGTTCTACGTGCTGACCGTGTTCGTCCTCACCTACGGCGAGGACGCGCTGAAGCTCGAGAAGAACACGATGCTGACCGGCGTGATCATCGCCGCGGTGCTCGGGCTCTTCACGATCCCCTTCTATGGCAGGCTCTCGGACCGTGTCGGGCGCAAGAAGCTCTACCTCTCGGGCGCGGTCTTCTCGCTGCTGTTCGCGTTCCCGTTCTTCTGGATGGTCGACACGAAGGAGCCGGTGCTCATCTGGCTCGCGATCGTGCTCGGCATCAACGTCGGCCACGACCTGATGTACGGGCCGCAGGGAGCGTTCTTCGCCGAGCTGTTCGGCACCCGCGTGCGCTACACCGGCGCGTCGGTGGGCTACCAGCTGGCGTCGGCGATCGCCGGCGGCTTCTCGCCGCTGATCGCCGTGGCGCTGCTCGCGGCGAACGACAACGACCCCAGCTGGGTCGCCGCGTACATGGCGCTGATGGCCGCGATCACCGTGGTCGCGACGCTGTTCGCGCGCGAGACCTACCTCGAGGACATCGGGGACGAGACGACGGGCGAGCCGACCGGTCGCTTCGTTCGCAAGCCGGTCACCGAGCGGGCGTCCGCGGGAGTCGCGTGACGAACGAGACGGTCTTCACCCTCGAGGCGACGCCGATCAAGTTCGGCACCGGAGCCTCTGCCGACGCCGGCTGGGAGCTCAAGCGCCTCGGTGCCTCGAGGGTGATGGTGGTCACCGATCCCGGCATCGTGGAGGCCGGGATCACCGGCCGCGTGGTGGAGGCGATCGAGGCGGCCGGCATCGAGGCGGTCGTCTTCGACCGCGCGCGGGTCGAGCCCTCCGCGGAGTCGCTGCAGGAGGCGGCCGACTTCGCACTCGACGGCGACTTCGACGGCTTCGTCGGGGTCGGCGGCGGCTCGAGCCTCGACACCGCCAAGGTCGCCGACCTGGTCGCGACCCACCCCGCGGCGATCATGGACTACGTCAACGCGCCGGTCGGCGGGGGCAAGAAGCCGCCCGGGCCGCTCAAGCCGCTGCTGGCGATCCCGACCACCGCGGGCACCGGGTCGGAGGCGACCACGGTCGCCGTGCTCGACCTGCCGGACCTCAAGACCAAGAGCGGGATCTCGCACCGCTACCTGCGCCCGCACCAGGGCATCGTCGACCCTGAGCTCCTGCGGGGCGTGCCCGCCGAGGTCACCTCCTCGTGCGGGCTGGACGTCGTCTGCCACGCGGTCGAGTCGTTCGTCTCCAAGCCCTACGACGCGCGCGAGCGGCCGGAGACGCCCGACGACCGGCCGCCCTACCAGGGCGCCAACCCGGTCTCCGACGTGTGGTCGGCGAAGGCGCTCGAGTACGGCGGGCAGTACCTGCGCCGGGCGGTCGCCGACGCCCACGACCTCGAGGCGCGCGGCGCGATGATGCTCGCCGCCAGCCTCGCCGGGATCGGGTTCGGCTCCGCCGGCGTGCACATCCCGCACGCCTGCGCGTATCCGATCGCCTCGCTCAAGCACGAGTGGTCGCCGCCCGGTTATCCCGACGACCACCCGTTCGTGCCCCACGGCTGGTCCGTGATCGTCACCGCGCCCGCCGCGTTCCGCTACACGTACGAGGCGGACCCGGAGAAGCACCGGCGCGCGGCCGAGCTGATCGCGGGCGAGCCGATCCCGGACGCGGACGAGAACACGCTGCCGCAGGTGCTGACCGACCTGATGCGCGACGTCGGCGCGCCCAGCGGCGTGCGCGAGCTCGGCTATGACGACGGCGACATCGAGGCACTCGTCGAGGGTGCGATGAAGCAGCAGCGCCTGCTCGTCGTCTCCCCGCGCGAGCCCTCGGAGGAGGACGTCGCGACGATCCTGCGCGACTCTATGGAGAACTGGTCGCCGGCGGCCGCTTCGGCCGGATCACCAGGTCGCGAACGCTGAACACCGCGTCGTCGTGCGCGAAGCGCGCGACCGGGCGGGGCACGCCGGCGAAGCGCCCCTCGCCGCGGTAGTCGGCGTAGCGGGCGACGTGCTGGCCGTTGACGAAGATCAGCAGGTCGCCGGTGCCGAACGCGACCTCGCCCTTCCACGGCGCGCCGAGCGCCTGCGAGATCACGGCGCGGCTGGAGCTGCGCTCGGCGACGAGCACGTGATCCCACTTGAAGTCCGTCACGTCCGCGAGGTCGACGTCGGCCCCGCGCTGCTCGGCGGTGCCGATCTCGCGCGAGATGTTCTCGGCCAGGAGGTTGTCGACCGCGATCGCGTCCTCGTCGCGGTTGAGGTAGACGACCACGCCCAGCACCAGCAGGAGGAACACCAAGGCCGCCCCGACGGCCGCGAGCGCACGGGCCATGGCGGCACCCTAGACCTACACTCTTCGCTCCGTGCCGCCTCATCGCCCGCTCCCCAAGACGCCGAGCTTCCCCGCCCTCGAGCAGGAGGTGCTCGAGCGCTGGCGCGAGCGCGACATCTTCCGCGAGTCGGTCCGCCGCCGCCAGGGCGCTGAGGAGTTCGTCTTCTACGAGGGCCCGCCGACCGCCAACGGGCGCCCCGGCTCCCACCACGTGCTCGCACGCGTGTTCAAGGACATCTTCCCCCGCTACCAGACGATGCTCGGGAAGTACGTCGAGCGCAAGGGCGGCTGGGACTGCCACGGGCTGCCGGTCGAGATCGCGGTCGAGCAGAAGCTCGGCTTCCACAACAAGCACGACATCGAGCGCTACGGCATCGCCGAGTTCAACGCCCAGTGCCGCGAGTCGGTCTTCGAGTTCCTCGAGGACTGGACGGCGCTGACCGAGCGCATCGGCTACTGGGTCGACCTCGAGCACCCGTACCGCACGCTCGACCCCAGCTACATCGAGTCGGTGTGGTGGGCGCTCAAGACGATGTGGGACCGGGAGCTGCTGTTCGAGGGCCACCGCGTGGTGCCGTACTGCGTGCGCTGCGGGACGGCGCTTTCGTCGCACGAGGTCGCGCAGGGCTACGAGGACGTCGAGGACCCGTCGATCTACGTGAAGCTCCCGGTCACGCGCCCCGCCGGCGTGCTGCGCGAAGGGGATGTGCTCCTCGTCTGGACCACCACGCCGTGGACGCTCGTGTCCAACGCCGCGGTCGCGGTCGATCCGGAGCTCGGCTACGCGCGCACGGACGAGGGCTATGTGCTCGCGGAGTCGCTCGTCGGGCGCGTGCTCGGCGAGGACGCGCGCGTCGTCGACCGCTTCACAGGCGCCGAGATGCTCGGCGCCGGCTACGAGCCGCCCTTCCCCTACATCCCCGCCGACGCCTACGGCGAGAAGGGCCACACCGTCCTGCCGGGCGACTTCGTCACCGCCGACGACGGCACCGGCATCGTCCACACGGCGATCGCGTTCGGCGAGGACGACTACCGGCTCGGGCAGGAGCAGGGGCTCAACGTCGTCAACCCCGTTCGGCTCGACGGCACCTACGACGAGCGCATCGGCCCGTACGCCGGGCGCTGGGTCAAGGACGCCGACCCCGACCTGATCGAGGACCTCCGCTCGCGCGGCCGGCTGCTGCGCGCCGAGACCTACCTGCACGCCTACCCGCACTGCTGGCGCTGCGGCACGCCGCTGCTCTATTACGCCAAGCCGTCGTGGTTCGTCGGCACCTCGAAGGTGCGCGACCGCCTGCTGGCCGCCAACGAGACCGTCGACTGGCATCCCGAGCACATCAAGCATGGGCGCTTCGGGCGCTGGCTGGAGAACAACGTCGACTGGGCGATCTCGCGCGAGCGCTACTGGGGCACGCCGCTGCCGGTGTGGCGCTGCAAGAACGGCCACGCGGAGTGCATCGGCTCGTTCGCGGAGCTCGAGGAGAAGTCGGGCGTCACGCTCGAGGACCCGCACCGGCCCTACGTCGACGCGCCGACGTGGGACTGCGCGGAGTGCGGCGAGCCGATGCAGCGCGAGCCGGTCGTGATCGACGTCTGGTTCGACTCCGGCTGCATGCCGTTCGCCCAGCATCACGCGCCGTTCGAGAACGAGGACGTCTTCGAGCAGCGCTTCCCGGCCAACTACATCTGCGAGGCGATCGACCAGACGCGCGGGTGGTTCTACTCGCTGATCGCCGTCTCGACGCTGCTGTTCGACCGGTCGGCCTACGAGACCGTCCTCTGCCTCGGCCACATCGCCGATCCCGAGGGCAAGAAGATGTCGAAGTCGCTCGGCAACATCGTCCCGCCGTGGGACGTCATCGACGAGCACGGCGCCGACGCGTTCCGCTGGTACTTCCTCACCTCCAAGCAGCCGTGGGACGGCTACCTGTTCTCGACCAAGACGGTCGGCGAATCGGTGCGCCAGTTCCTGCTCCAGCTCTGGAACACGTACTCGTTCTACGTCCTGTACGCGAACGTCAACGACATCACCGAGCGCTCAGGGCCCGCGAACGACCTCGACCGCTGGGCGCTGTCACGGCTGAACGCCACCGTGGCGACCGTGCGCGACCGGCTCGACAACTACGACGCCACGCGCGCCGGCCACGCGATCGCCGCGTTCGTCGACGAGCTCTCGAACTGGTACGTGCGCCGCTCGCGCCCACGCTTCTGGGACGGCGATGCGGCGGCGTTCGGCACGCTCCACACCTGCCTGGTGACCGTCGCCAAGCTGCTCGCCCCGTTCACGCCGTTCATCGCCGACGAGCTCTACGACAACCTCGACGGCGCCCAGCCGAGCGTGCACCTCGAGGACTTTCCGGTCGCCGGCGAGCGCGACGAGGCGCTCGAGTTCGACATGGGCGTGGCGCGCGAGACGGTCGCCCTCGGGCTGAGCGCGCGTGCCCAGTCGAAGCTCAAGGTGCGCCAGCCGCTGCGCGCCGCCGTCGTGGTTGCGGCCGACCGCGAGCGCGCGGCGCTCGACCGCCTCGCCGACGTCGTGCGCGACGAGCTCAACGTCAAGGAGATCCGGTACGTCGCCCAGGCCGACGAGCTCGGCTCCTACGAGATCAAGCCCAACTACCGCTCGCTCGGACCGCGCTTCGGCAAGGCGATGCCGCAGGTCGCCGCCGCGGTGGCGGCGTTGGATCCCGCGCACGTCGCCGCGGCGCTGCGCAACGGCACGCACATCGGGATCAGCATCGACGGCCACGACCACGAGCTGGGGCCGGACGACGTCTCGCTGGTCATGAAGCCGCTCGAGGGCTACCAGCTCGAGCGCGAGGGCTCACACGCGGTGGCGCTGGAGCTCGAGCTCGACGACGAGCTGCGCCGCGAGGGTCTCGCGCGCGAGATCGTCCACGCGGTCCAGAACGCGCGCAAGGCGGCCGGCCTCGAGGTCGAGGACCGGATCGAGCTGCGGCTGGGCGGCGACGACGAGCTGCTGTCGGTCGCCCGCGAGTACGAGGACTACATCAAGGGCGAGGTGCTCGCCCTCACGTTGCGCTTCGACGCCGATGGCGACGGCACGGCCGCCACCACCGAGGGTCGAGAGCTGCAGATCCTGCTGGCCAGGGCTTAGGCGCCGGCGAGCGCCGGCTCGAGCTCGGCCTCGAGGCGCTTCTTGGGCATCGCGCCCTGGATGCGCTTGGCCTCCTGGCCGTCGCGGAAGAGGACCATCGTCGGGATCGCGAGGATCTGGTAGTTCATCGCGGTCTGCTGGTTCTCGTCGATGTTGACCTTGACGATGCGGAGGTTCTCGCGCTCATCGGCGATCTCCTCGAGGACGGGTGCGACAACCCGGCACGGCCCGCACCAGGGCGCCCAGAAGTCCACCAGCACGGGATGCTCGTTCTCGAGCACCTCGGCCTGGAAGTCGCCGTCGGTGACGTGCTTGATGTCGGCCATTCGCGTTCGTCGTCCTTTCTCGTGGCTTGCTTCAGAAAGTATAGCCACGGGCCTACCCGGCAAGCCAGCGCAGCAAGCCCGGAGTCACCCAGGTCTCGACCGCGGCGGCGCCGATGACGATCGGGATCGCGATCGCCACGGTGACGAAGGTCGCCGCCAGCAACTCGTTCCAGCGCTTGCGGCGGCTGGCGATCGTCCACGCGGCGAGCGGGAGGAAGAGCGCGAAGAGCTCCGGCACGGCGTGCACCGAGAGCGCGATCAGCAGCAGGCCGGGGGAGATGTCGAGCTGCGCGGAGAGGTCGGAGGCGGCGCTGCCGAGCGCCCACGCCTGCGTGGTGAGCGAGAACAGCGTCGCGCAGATCACGAAGCCGATCGCCAGCGGGCCGGCCTTGTCGTGGATCCAGCGCCAGACGCCGGAGTAGCCTTCGGCGACCTGGGGGAGCGAGGAGCCGGCCATGAAGCCCGCGACGCACGCGAAGCCGTGGAGCGCCAGCACGAGCCCGTTGCGGTAGAGGATGAAGCCGAAGTCGCCGAGCTCGGCGGGGGAGTAGAGGCCGGGGAAGTAGACGCGTGTGAGGTCCGGGGTCGAGGCCTTGGCGATCACCCACGTCAGCGTCAGCAGCAGCAAGGCGATCGCGAGGCTGCCGAGCGCCCATGGCCGCAGCGATTGCCCAGGGCGGGCGGACCAGCGACGGAGCGCGTCGCGCGTGTCGGCCCAGCCCTGGACGAGGGCCATGTTCTCGGTGTTCATGATGGTTGTGTCGGCAGCTACCGCTTCGAGGATGAGCGCAGCGCGGGCACCAGCCACGCCGCCTCGAGGGCGATTCTGGGCGTCATCTTCGAGCGGCCGGCGCCGCGTTCGCGGAACACGATCGGGGTCTCGACGACCCGCAGACCGCGGCGCAGCGCGCGATGGGTCAGCTCGACCTGGAAGGCGTAGCCCTGCGAGCGCACGCCGGCGGGCTCGATCGCGCGCAGCGCGCCGGCGCGCCAGGTCTTCAGGCCGCCGGTGAGATCGCGCACCGGAACGCGCAGGACGGTGCGCGCGTAGAGGCAGCCGGCGCGGCTGATCGCACGGCGCGCGGGGTGCCAGCCGGCGACGCCGCCGCCGGGCACGTAGCGGGAGCCGAGCGCGAGGTCGGCGCCGTCGCGGGCGAGCGCGATCAGGCGCGGGAGGTCGGCGGGGTCGTGCGAGCCGTCGGCGTCCATCTGGCAGACGAGCTCGGGGTCGTGCGCGAGCGCGTGGGTGAAGCCGGCGACGTAGGCGGAGCCGAGGCCGAGCTTGCGCGGGCGGTGGAGGACCTCGGCGCCGAGCTGCTCCGCGAGCGCGCCGGTGCTGTCGGGGCTGGCGTCGTCGACGACGAGGATGTGGAGGTCCTCGCGGGCGAGCGCCTCGCGGGCGCCGGCGATCACGCCGGGCAGCCCCGCCGCCTCGGCGTAGGTGGGGAGGATGAGCCAGATCAGAGCCCGTACGCTAGGGCCATGGCCGACCTGACCAACGCCCAGATCGCCGCCGCGTTCGACGAGCTCGGCGACCTCTACGAGCTCGACGGCGCCGTCGCCTACCGCGTGATCGCCTACCGCACCGCGGCCAAGACCGTCCGCGAGACGACCGTGTCAGTCGTGCAGATGGCGCGCGACGGCCGCGTCACCGAGCTCAACGGGGTCGGCAAGATCCTCGAGGAGAAGATCCTCGCGCTCGACGAGACCGGCGACATCCCGACCGCCAAGAAGCTGCGCGACAAGTTCCCGAGCGGGTTGCTCTCGGTCATGCACCTGCCCGGCTTCGGGCCGAAGCGCGCGCGACGGCTCTACGACGAGCTCGGCGTCGACTCGCTCGATGCCCTGCGGGCGGCCGCCGAGGAGCAGAAGATCCGCGAGCTGCGCGGGTTCGGCGCGAAGGTCGAGGAGCAGCTGCTCAAGACGCTGGCCGAGTCGCCCGAGGGCGGCCCGGCGCCGCGGATCCTGCTGTCGCGGGCGGAGAACATCGCCGAGCAGATCGTCGGCGCGCTGCGCTCGCACCCGAGCTCGGAGCAGGTGGAGGTCGCCGGCTCGCTGCGGCGCCAGGCCGACTCGGTCAAGGACCTCGACATCATCGCGACCGCCAAGGACCCGGCTGCGCTGGCGGCTGCGCTGGGCGAGCTGTCGCTCGTGGAGTCGGTGCTGCACGCGGCGGGCGACGCCGGCGCGCGCGTCATGACCCACGCGGGCATCAAGGTCGATCTCAAGGTCGTCGAGCCCGACCAGTTCGGCAACGTCCTCCAGCACTTCACGGGCTCGAAGGCGCACAACGTGGCGCTGCGCGAGAGCGCGGTGCGGCGTGGGCTGCACGTCTCCGAGTACGGGATCCTCGACGACGCGACCGGCGAGACCGTGCGCTGCGCGACCGAGGAGGAGGTCTACGAGACGCTCGGGCTGGCGTGGATCCCGCCGGAGCTGCGCGAGGGCCGCGGCGAGCTCGAGGCCGCTTTGCCGGGCGGGCCGGGGCTGCCTGCGCTGATCACGGCCGACGACATGCGCGGCGACCTGCACTGCCACACGACGCTGAGCGACGGCCGCCAGACGCTCGAGCAGATGGTCTCTGCGGCGCAAGGTCGCGGGCTCGAGTACCTCGCGGTCACCGACCACTCGGCCTCGCACGGGTTCGGCGACCACGTGACGCCGGAGGCGCTGGAGGAGCGGATCGAGGAGATCCGCGCGCTCAACGCCTCTTTGGAGGGCTTCGAGGTGCTGGCGGGCACCGAGGTCAACATCCTCCCGGACGGCTCGTTGGACTACGACGACGAGCTGCTCGCCAAGCTGGACTGGGTGATCGCCTCGGTCCACACGTCGTTCTCGATGAGCGAGAAGGAGATGACCGACCGCATGATCCGCGCGATCGAGCACCCGTGGGTCGACGCCATCGGCCACCCGACGGGCCGCAAGATCGAGACCCGGCCGCCCTACGCGCTCGACGTCGAGCGCGTGATCGACGCGGCCGCGCGCACGGGCACGATGCTCGAGATCAACTCGGCGCCGGACCGCCGCGATCTCAACGAGCTCCACGCCCGGGCGGCCGCGGAGGCCGGCGTCGGCGTGCTCATCAACACCGACGCGCACTCGGCGAAGAACTTCGCGCTGCTGCGCTACGGGATCGCGACCGCCCGGCGGGCCTGGCTGACGCCCGAGCAGGTCCCGAACACGCGCCAGTGGGCGGAATTCTCGCCGCTCAGGAAGCGGGCGAAGAGCTAGGCACGCGCCGCGCGGCCCGCTCGGCCTCGCCGCCCGCGCCCACCGGCTCGTTCCCGCGCTCCCGTGCCTCGCGCTCGGCCAGCTCGTCGAAGCGGGCGATGTCCTTGCGGAGCTCGCGCTCCGTCAGCAGCGGGAGGAGCGGCTTGAGCCACATGAGGCCGATCAGCCAGCGCGGGCAGGCGACGATGCGGCTGCGGTGCTCGATCCCGCGCACGACCGCCTCGGCCGCCGCGCTCACCGGGTGGGTCTTGGCGAGCGGGCCCTTGAGCATGGCGCGCATGCTCGCGCCGAGCTCGGTGCGGTCGGCCCCGCGGACCATCTCCGTGTCGATCCAGGAGAAGTAGGCGACGCCGACGTCGACGCCGTAGTGCTGGGTCTCCACGCGCAGCGCGTGGCCGAGGTTCTCGACGCCCGACTTCGCCGCCCCGTAGGCGCCGAGCCCGACCGGCGGGAGGATCGCGGCCATCGACGCGACCGGGAGGATGTAGCCGCGGCGCTCGATCACGTGCGGCAGGCAGGCGCGGATGGTGCGCCATACGCCGATCAGGTTGACCTCGATCACGCGCTCGAACATCTCCGGGTCCATGGAACGGACGAAGCCCGGCGCGCCGATGCCGGCGTTGGCGAACAGCGTGTCGATCCCGCCGAACGCCTCGACGGTGCCGCTGACGGCGGCGTCGAGCGCGTCGCGGTCGGTGACGTCGGCCTCGAACGTGATCGAGCCGGGACAGTCGGCGGCGACGGCCTCGAGGTCGCCGAGGCCGACGAGCGAGACGCGCGCGCCCCGCGCGGCGAGCCGGCGCGCGGTCTCGGCGCCGATGCCGTGCGCGGCGCCGGTGATGAGGACGGACTGGCCGGAGATCGGGGTCATGCCCGCGAGACTAGTTGTTGATTCCAACCAGCCGCGGCAGCAGCTGCTCGCGCACCACCGCGTCGACCGCCTCGCGCCGCCACGGCGCCAGCAGCTCCTGGGCTCGCGCGGCGTAGCCGTCCCGCGGGTCGTCGAGCGCGGTCCGGATCCCCTCCGCGATCCCGCCCACCAGCCGCGCATCAAGCTCGCGCGCCAGCGGCAGCGCCGCGTACGGCCCGGGCGACGGAGCAGTGACGAGCAGGCACCCGTCGGCAAGCGCCTCCAGCTGAGCGATCCCATAGTCCTCCCGCCGGGGAGCGCACACGAATACCCGCGCCCGCCGCAGGAGCGCCCGGTAGTCCGAGCGCGAGAGCATCCCCGCAAACCGCACGCCCTCCGGCACCGAGCCTCCGGCGGATTCCCCTCCGGGGGCGGCCAGCTTCGCCCGCCGCCAGCCCGCCTCATCAAGGCCGGCCACCACCAATTCTTCGCCCTCGTGCCGAGCCGCCTCCCACGCCGCGAGCACGCGATCCAGGCCCTTCTTCTCCGGGTTCGCGCCATAGGTGATGGCGGCGAGGTCGCGCTCGCCGAGCGGGCCCGAGGGCTCGACCGGCACGGGAACGACGACCGCGTCCGCGTGCGGCCGGGGCGCCTCCGCAAGCCCTCCCTCGCTCCACGGCACCAGCAGCGGCGCCGAGCGCATGCGGCGGCGCTCGGCGGGCCGCTGCCACACACCGTGGCGGCCCGGGCGGTTACCGGCGGCGGGGGCGTCGAAGCGGATCGCTCCCGGCCGCGGACCCAAGAGCGCCGCGGTGGTCGAGGAGTAGACGATCGCCCGCGGGCGGTGCTCCTCGATCGCAGCGCGGGCGGCCGAGCGGGCGGCCATAGCCCAGGCGAGCTCGATCAGCGCATAGGTCCGCCACTCCCGCGGCCGGGCGGCGGCGGTGAGAACGGCGTGCGCACCGGCGCGGTGAAGGGAGCTGAGGAGCTCCTCGTCGGCCTCACGCAGCCCCGCCGTGCCGCCGAGCGACACCAAGAGCACGTCCGGCCGCGTCACTGCTTCGCCAGGTACGTGCCACCGAACCCCGGCGTCCGCACGAGCTGGATCGGGCTCAACGGCGACGTCTTGTCGACGTAGAAGCGCACCGCGTCGCGCTCCTCGATCGCCGCCACCGCCGATTCCTGCCGCCGCCACGCCAGTGCCCAGATGATCGCGAAACCCGCCGCCACCGCCGCCACCTGCGGGAGGAAGAAGCCGATCACGCCGGCCACGAACGTCGAGCCCAGCAGCGGCCACAGGCGGTTCGCCACCGTCATCCCCGGCCGCATCTCGGGCAGCGTGGTCTGCGCCTTCGCCGTCGCCAGCAGCCGCGCGATCGGCGGGTTCGCCTCGGCCCGCCGCCCCAGCCACACGCCGATCACCGCCGCCACCAGCCACCAGCCCGCGGCCACGTAGACCGCGAGCGGCTCGACGTCGCGCGCGAGCGAGATCACCGTCAGCGCGGCCAGGAGCGTCGCCGCTCCGGCGCTGAGCAGGACCGTCGCCTTCAGGAAGTCGACGAACCTCACGTGGAAGGCGCTAGCGGATCAGCTCTCGCAGGAGGTCGCGCACGCCGTCCGTGCCGTCCACCATCACGTCGGCCTCGGCCTCGAGTTCCGCCGGCGTCTCGTCACCCGAGCTGACGCCCACGCGGATCGCGCGCTTCAGCGAGCCCAGCTCCACCAGCTCGCTCAGGCCGCGGAACGCGTCGATGTCCGTGGTGTCGTCGCCCACGTACAACGCCGCCTCCAGCTCCCGGTCGCGCAACAAAGACACGATCCCGGCGCCCTTGTCGATCCGCACCGGCGGCCGGATCTCGAGCACCTTGCGCCCCCAGTGCGCGTTGAAGCCCGCCTTCTCCGCCGCCTCGGCGACCTCGCGCACGCCGCGCTCGGCCTCCTCCTCGTCGGGCACGTCGCGCCAGTGCAGCGCCGCGATCGCCTCCTTGTCCTCCAGCCGCACCCGCAGCTTGCGCAGCGACTCGGAGTACGCCTCGCGGGCGAAGTTCTGCACTCGTCGCGTCCACGCCTGCAGCTCGCGGTCCATCTCCGGCGCAATCGACCCAGGGTGCAGGATCTCCGACCCGTGCGAGCCGAGGTAGGCGATCGAGCCGAGCGACACGACCCGCCGCGCGTCCGACGCCCGCCGCCCCGACACGCACGCCACCACGCCGTAGCGCTTGGCGACCTCGATCAGCGGCCGGCGCGTCGTCTCCGGCATGTGCGCGTCGTCGGGGTGCTGGACGATCGGGGCCAGCACGCCGTCGACGTCGAGCAGCACGGCTGAACGCTCCGGGTCGTCCTTGAGCGGCTGGATGAGCTCTTCGAGGGCGGCCACCGCCCTTAGTATGCAGACATGACGGAGACCACCACCGGCGACGGCTGGGCCATCGGCAGCATCGACGGGATGGGCGACGGCCCCGGCTTCCGCAAGGTGCGCCGCGAGCTCGACGTCAAGGCCTTCGGCGTCAACGCGGTCGTGATGCCACCCGGCTACGCCAGCGGGCCCCACTTCCACGACCGCCAGGAGGAGCTCTACCTCGTCCACCGCGGCGAGATCGAGTTCACCTTCGGCGACGAAGACGCCATCGTCCTCGGCCCCGGCGGGCTCGCTCGCGTCGACGCCGCCACCGTTCGCCGCTTCCGCAACACGTCGGACAGCGAGGAGGCCGTCTACCTCTGCGTCGGGGGCGCCGACGGCTACGTGGGCCGCGACGGCCGCACGGTCGGCGACGAAGCGCCCCGTTAGAGCTCGATGTAGATGTCGTGCCCGGGCAGCTCGGTGAAGCCGAGCCGCTCGTAGATCCGCGCCGCGGCGTGGGTGTCCGGATTCAGATGCGCGATCTCGGCGCCGCGCTCGAACGCCCGCTCGAGCAGCCACGAGGAGACGCCCGCGGCCACCCCGCGCCGCCGCGCCTCCGGCAGCACCGCCACGCCGGCCAGGTAGGCGCTCGGTCCAGCGCGCCCGTCGGACCGCAGCACGTAGGCGGTCCCCACCGCCAGGCCGCCGAGCGACCCGAGCGCGAACTCCACCCGCTCGGCCGACAGCAGCGGCTCCAGCCAGCGCCGGTTCTCCTCCCGGTCGAGCCCGAACGCGGTCGAGTCGATGTGGAGCGCCGTCGCCAGGTCGTCCGGATCCGCCGCCCGCACGTCGAGCGCCGGCGCCGCATCGGCGGGCCGGAACGCCGCCCGGTCGAGACCCATCAGCCGCCGCCGGAACAGCAGCCGCCCGTGCTCCCACGGCATCTCCTCGGGCACCCGCAGCCCCCACGTCACGCCGTGGGACGCGTAGAACGCCCGTGCGGCGTCGAGGTCCGGCTCCGGCCCCATCACGTCGCCGCTGTTGACCCCGTCGGCCTCGAAACCGGCGGTGATCACCACCAGGTCGCGCGGCTCCGCGACCGCGCCGCCTGCGGCCGCCCGCAGCCGCCCCTGCTCCACGAGCGCGTCGGCCTGCGCGACGCGGACCCGCTCCAGCTCAGGCAGCGCGGACCTCCGCAGTGCAGAACGCGCAGCGGTGTGCCTCCTCGGGGATGTCCGACAGGCACTCCGGGCACGCCCGCGTGACGCGATCGACCGCCGGCTCGGGCTTCATCCGCGCCATCAGCGCGTTGAGCGGCCGGACGACGAAGAAGAAGATCACCGCGGCGATGATCAGGAACGACAGCAGCGCGTTGAAGAACGAGCCGTAGGTGAAGCGCGAGCCGTTGATGGTGAACGCCAGCGAGGAGAAGTCGGGCTTCCCTCCGATCGCCGCGATCAACGGCGTGATGAACGACGCGACGAATGAGGTGACGAGGGCGCCGAACGCCGCGCCGATGACGACGGCGACGGCGAGCTCGACGACGTTCCCGCGCAGCACGAAATTCCGGAACTCTTTGAGCATGGGAGAATGCTCCCACTCACCATGGACGACTCCCGGCGCCTCCACTGCATGATCGAGATCCCCAAGGGGTCGCGCAACAAGTACGAGTGGGATCCCGACCTCCAGGCGATCAAGCTCAACCGCTTCCTGTTCTCGAGCGTCGTCTATCCCACCGACTACGGGTTCATCACCCACACGCTGGGCGAGGGCGGCGAGGCGCTCGACGCGCTCGTGCTCACCGGCGCGCCCACCTTCCCCGGCTGCCTGATCGAGGTCCGCGCCGTCGGCGTGCTGCGGATGGACGACGAGGAGGGCAAGGCCGACAAGGTCGTGTGCGTGCCCGCCGACGACCCGGCGTGGGACGAGGTCGAGGGCGTCGAGGGCCTCCCCGGCCAGCTGCGCACCGAGATCGAGCACTTCTACTCGATGTACAAGCAGCCGGAGGGCAAGGAGGTCGAGGTCCACGGCTGGGAGGACCGCGATGTCGCGCACGAGGCGGTCGACGCCGGTCTGAAGCGCTACGACAAGGACAGCTCGTAGCGTCGGTCCCGCTGCTGTCGGCGCGCGGCGTCACGAAGTCCTTCGGCGGTCGCGAGATCCTCTCCGGGCTCGACCTGGAGCTCGCCGCCGGCGCCCGCATCGGCGTGCTCGGCCCCAACGGCGGCGGCAAGTCGACGCTGCTGCGCATCCTCGCCGGCGAGGAGCACCCGGACGCCGGCACGGTCACCAGCCGTCGCGGGCTGGTCATGGCCTCGCTCCCGCAGATCGTCGAGGGCGACGAGCGACCCGCGCTCGCCACCGTCCGCGACGCGCGCCCGGAGCTGACCGCGCTGGAGCGCGAGCTCGCCCAGGCCGAGAGCCGCATCGCCGACCCCGTGCTCGCCGGCGACATGCGCAAGCTCGAGCGCGCGCTCGCCAACCAGGAGCGGCTGCTCGGGCAGTGGTCGGAGCTCGGCGGCGAGCGCGCCGAGAGCGAGGCGCGCGCGCACCTGACCGCGCTCGGGCTCGACGACGACGCGCTCTCACGCCCCACGCGCGAGCTCAGCGGCGGCCAGCGCAAGCTGGTCGCGCTCGCCGCCTGCCTCGCCCGCCGCCCCGGCCTGCTGCTGCTCGACGAGCCCGAGGCGCACCTCGACATGAGCCGCCGCGACGCGCTCGAGCACCTGATCGACGACTTCGACGGCGCCGTCCTCATGGTCTCCCACGACCGCCACCTGCTCGACGAGTGCGTCGACAACATCGCCGAGCTCGACCGCGGCAAGGTCCGCATCTGGCCCGGCGCCTACTCCGCCTACACGGTCGCGCGCCGGCTGGAGCTCGAGCGCCAGCAGCAGCAGTGGGTCACGCAGCGCAAGGAGATCGCGCGGCTCGAGGAGGCGGTGCGGCGCTTCCGCCACTGGGCGCACATCACCGTCAACGAGCGCGCCGCCAAGCAGGCGCGCGTCAAGCAGCGCCAGATCGACACGATGGAGAAGGTCGACCGGCCCGTGCTCGAGCGGCGCAAGATGGCGCTCGAGCTGCGCAGCGGCGCGCGCGGCGGCCAGCGTGTGATCGCGCTCGAGCAGGCCGACTTCGCGTTCGGCGAGGACCCGGTGCTGCTCGACGTCGAGCTCGTCATCACGCGCGGCGAGCGCGTCGGCGTGGTCGGCCCGAACGGCGCCGGCAAGACCGTGCTGGCGCGCGTGCTGGCCGGCAGCCTCGAGCCGCGCAACGGCACGCGCTGGGTGGGGCCGAGCATCGAGGTCGGCTACCTTTCCCAGGCGGCCGGCGACATGCCGGGCGAGCAGTCGGTGATCGACGCGCTGCGCGGCGGCCGCTCGCTGACGGAGGAGGCCGCGGTGCGGCTGTTGATGCGCTTCCTGTTCGACTATGAGCAGATCCGGCGCCCGGTCTCGACGCTGAGCGGCGGCGAGCGCACCCGGCTCGCGTTCCTCGGGCTGATGGAGGACCGCCCCAACTGCCTCGTGCTCGACGAGCCGACCAACCACCTCGACATCGACTCGATCGAGGTGCTCGAGGACGCGCTCGAGCGCTTCGACGGCACGGTCATCGCGGTCTCCCACGACCGCTACTTCCTCGACCGCATCGCCGACCGGATCGTGCTGGTCGCCGACGGCGAGGTCCGCTCCTTCGAGGGCGGCTGGTCGGCGAACGCCGACGTGCTCGCCGACTGAGGAGCCCTAGCCGGGCGCCTTCTGGCTCAGCGTCCGCTGCGCGTACTTGAGCGTGAGGGTCGCGAGCGGATGGGCGCCGCCGCCGCTGCTCGCGTAGCCGGCGATCGCGACGGCGGTGAGGATGAGCCGCAGGCCTCCGCCGCCGGCGGTGGGGACGACGATCTCCACGTTCTTGTAGGGCTCGCCGCGCCGGAAGGCCCGCTCGAGGTCGTTGAGCCAGCCGCCGTCCGGGAGCACGACGCTGATCTCGCCCGGCCCGCCGAACTCGTCGGGCTTCGGCGTCCGGAAGCCGCCTCCGGGGTGCGGGGCGCCGACGACGCCGAGGTTGACGGACTCGAGCGGCATGCCGGTGCCGTCGAAGAGGATCTGCTTCTCCCTCGGCCAGCCGCCGCCCCCCGCCGGGGCGGCGTGGGCGGCGTCGTGCGCGAGGCGGTCGAGCACCGCGCCGACGGCGCGGTTGCCCGCGGTCTTCTGCAGCTCGAGCAGGCGCTCGTGCGGGCCGCCCCCGCCCGCGGCGTGCTCGGCGCCATGCCCGTCCTGCGTCTTCTCGTCCTCGGCCTGCGCCTTCTCCGTCTGCGGGTCCGGCCGCTCGAGCATCCCCTCGAGGTCGCCCCCGAACTCGAACCGGCTGCGCTTGCGCCGCCGGGCCATCAGTCGCTGAACTCGAAGCGATAGGCCTTGCGCTGCTTCACGCACCGCCACTGGCCCGCGAGCGCGTTGCCGGACACCCGCTTGCACCTGAAGCCGCCGGGCGTGCGGAAGCGGAAGCTGATCGAGCCGACGTGGCGGCGCAGGTCGCGCCGCGCGGTCTTGCAGCGCATGTTGCGGGCCGACGAGATCAGCAGGTTGAAGTCGGCTCGCGTGTGGCAGCTGCGCACCTTCGCGGGGGCCTCGGCCGGGACGAGGAGCAGGACCACCGCCGTCACGAGGGCCACCGTCGTGCGCATCGGCCGACCGTACCGGTTGACGGGGTGCCCGTGGAGGAGGTTGACTCGCCAGATGCAATTCACCGCTCCCGCCGAGCACTACGACCGCTTCATGGGCCGCTACGTTCCGCAGCTGGCCGTCGCGCTCGCCGACGCCGCAGGCGTTGCGGCGGGGATGCGCGCGCTCGACGTCGGGTGCGGGCCGGGCGGGTTGACGCGCGAGCTGGCGTCGCGGGTCGGCGCCGACCACGCCGCCGCGATCGACCCCGCCGCGCAGTTCGCCGACGCCTGCCGGGAGCGCAACCCGGGCGCCGACGTGCGCGTCGGCGTCGCCGAGGAGCTGCCGTTCGAGGACGGCGCGTTCGACGTTGCGCTGTGCTCGCTCGTGGTGGCGTTCATGCGCGACGCGGCGGCCGGTGTGCGCGAGATGGCGCGCGTCACGCGGCCGGGCGGCGTCGTCGCCGGCTGCATGTGGGACGTCCCGGGCGGCGGCATGACGATGCTCAGCACGTTCTGGCGCGCGGCGCGCACAGTCCACCCGGAGACCGAGGGCGAGCAGGCGCGGGTTGGCGTGCGCGACGGCGAGATCGCCGAGCTGCTGCGCGGCGCCGGGCTCTCCGAGGTCGAGTCGGGCACGCTGAAGACCTCCGCCAAGTACGCGGACTTCGACGACTTCTGGGAGCCGTTCACGTTCGCCGTCGGCCCGGCCGGCTCCTACCTGCGCGAGCAGGACGCCGACCGGCAGCAGGCGATCCGCGACCACTGCTTCGCGCTGCTCGGCGAGCCGTCCGGCCCGTTCGAGCTCGAGGCGCGCGCCTGGTACGCGCGCGGCACCGTCCCGAGCTAGGCGGTCAGCTCGCTCGCGGCGGCGTCGAACACCTCGGTGTGGCGGTCGACGTCCGCCTCCGTGGTGGCCGGCGACATCAGCGCCATGTTGTGGAACGGCGTCAGCAGGATCCCGCGGTTGAGCGCGTACAGGTGGATGAGGCGGTCGAGCCCCTCGTCGCCCGCGGCCGCGGCCTGCGCGCCGGTGCGCGCCCGCTCGGCGTGGAACAGGTACTCGACGCGGCAGCCGAGCCGCGTGACGTGCCACGGCAGCCCGTGGCGGTCGATCGTCTGCTGCACGCCGGCCTCGAAGCGCTCGCCGAGCGCGATCATGCGCTCGAACGCCTCGTCGGTCAGCACCTCGGAGAGCGTCGCGCGCATCGCGGCGAACTGGAGCACGTTGGCCGCGAGCGTGCCGCCGATGCCGCCGGTGTCCGCGACCTCGTCGGTGATCTCGCGCTTCACGCGCTCCGCCACCTCGGCGGAGAAGCCGTAGGCGCCGGCCGGCACGCCGCCGGCGAGCGGCTTGCCGATCGTCAGCAGGTCGGGCTCGAGGCCGTGGGCCCGCGTGTAGCCGCCGGGGCCGGCCGACAGCGTGTGCGTCTCGTCGATGATCAGCAGCGTGCCGGTGTCGCGCGTCGCCGCCCGCAGCGCGTCGTGGTAGCCGGGCTCCGGCAGCACGATGCCGATGTTGGTGAGCGCCGGCTCGGCGAGCACGCACGCGACGTCGCCGTGGGAGAGAGCGGTTCGCAGCGCCTCGACGTCGTTGAACTCGACGACGCGCGTCGTCTCGGCGAGCGGCACCGGCGGGCCGATGTTGCCCTCGCGCGCGACGACGTTGCCGTCGCCGTCGAGCGTCGCGAACGTCTCGTCGACGGTGCCGTGGTAGCACCAGTTGAACACGAGGATCTTCGGCCGCCCGGTGATCGCGCGGGCGATTCGGATCGCGAAGCGGTTGGCGTCGGTGGCGGTGAGCGCGAACTGCCACGACGGCAGCCCGAAGCGCCGTTGCATCTCCTGGCCGACCCACAGCGCGTCCTCGCTCGGGAGCATCAGCGTGATCCCGCGCGGCGCCTGCTCGGCGATCGCGCGCAGCGTCGGCTCGGGCGCGTGGCCGGTCATCGCGCCGGTGTCGCCGAGGCAGAGGTCGACGTACTCGTGGCCGTCGACGTCGGTGAAGCGCGCGCCCTTGGCGTGCGCCGCGAAGACCGGGAAGCCACCGGGCCAGCGCACCATCCAGTGCATCGGCACGCCGCCGAGCAGCGTGCGCCCCGCCTCCTCGGCCAGCTCGAGCGACCGCGGGTGCTCAGCGCGGAAGCGCTCGAGCTCACGGGTCATCAGCTCCTCGACGCGGCTCATCCGGACCGTACCTCCTCGCGTTCGTCGCGCGCGAGCACGCGCGGGCTGTCCATCAGGATCTGCCGTCGCCTCAAGCTGGCGATTGTCGACTCCTCCTCGCCGAGCGACACGAGCGTGGCGAACTCGGGCTCGAGCCGGAGCGTGAACGTGGTCGTCGCGCGCTCGCCGAGGTCGGAGTGCACCTGCCCGTCGAGCTCCACGCGCGCGCCGCCGTTGCCGGTCTCGAAGATCACGGTGACCTCGGTCTCCGGGCCGGTGACGAGCGGCGGGCAGACGCCGCCGTGGGGAGCGAGCGGGGTCAGCACGAGCCCGTCGGCGCCGCCCGCGAGCATCGGGCCGCCGGCCGCGAGCGTGTAGGCGCTCGAGCCGAGCGGCGTCGCGGCGAGCAGGCCGTCGCCGGCGAGGCGGATGAAGCGCTCGCCGTCGACCTTGATCTCGAACATGACCTGACCGGCGCCGGCGCGCACGAGCACGAGGTCGTTGAGCGCGGTGAGCTGATCGCCGTCGTGGTCGGCGACCAGTGCGGGCAACTGGCGCTGCTCGTACTCGCCGCGGGAGATGCGGTCGAGCGCGTGCTCGATCCGGTCGGCGGTGACGGCGGTCAGCGCGCCGAGGCTGCCGCAGGCGATGCCGACCACCGGACGGCCGAGCGGCGCGGCGGCGCGCAGCGCGGCGAGCGTGGTGCCGTCGCCGCCGAGCGCGAGCACGAGGTCGCAGGCGCCGACTTCGCCGCGCGGCGCGACCTCCTGCTCCTGGCCGGGGGAGCGCAGCTGCACCACCTCGGAGCCCTGCCGCTCCGCCCACTCGCGAATGGTGGCAAGCGCGTTGCTCAGCTCGCGCCGCGGGTGCACGACGAGGCCGATCCGGTCGAACGGGTCCGCCGACATGGCCCGCGACGGTACCGTTGTCGACCGCCATGTGCTTCGCGTTCGACGCTTCGCCGCCCGACCTGCCGGCCGACATCGCGCCGATCGCCGGCGGCGCGGGGGCCGAGCTGCTCGAGCTCGAGTCGGCCGACGGCACGCGCTTCTCCGCCGCGCTGGCGGGGTCACCCGAGCCGCGCGGGCGCGCGGTGGTCATCCTCCCCGACGTCCGGGGTCTCTACCCGTTCTACTCGGAGCTGGCCGAGCGCTTCGCCGCCGCCGGCCACCACGCGATCGCGATCGACTACTTCGGCCGCACCGCCGGGCTCGGCCCGCGCGGGGAGGACTTCGAGTACATGCCGCACGTCAGCGAGCTGCGGCCGCATCCGGAGTTCGTGCAGGCCGACGCGGCGGCGGCCGTGGCCGCGCTGCGGGAGCGCACCGGGGCGCGCGACGTCGCCGCGGTCGGCTTCTGCTTCGGCGGCACGCAGGCGTTCCTCGCCGCGACGAACGCCGAGCTGGGCCTGGCCGGCGTGGTCGGCTTCTACGGCTCGCTGAGCCCGGAGCGCTGGGGCGACAACTCGCCGATCCACCGCGCCGGGGACATGTACGGGCCCGTGCTGGGGCTGTTCGGCGGCGCCGACGAGGGCATCCCGCCCGACCAGGTCGAGGCGTTCGATCACAACCTCGCCAAGGCCGGCGTCAAGCACGAGATCGTCACCTACCCGGGCGCCCCGCACTCCTTCTTCGACCGCCGCTACGAGGAGCACGCCGAGGCGTGCGCCGACGCGTGGCGGCGAATCCTGGCCTTCCTCTAGAACCCTCGACCCCCCTCAAGGGGTCTGACCCCTTCAGGCGCCTTGCTCCTCGGTGTCCTGGCCTCGGCCGCCGTCGAGCCGGTCGGCTCCGGGGCCGCCGGAGAGCACGTCCTCGCCGCCGCCGCCGGACAGGCGGTCGTCGCCCTCGCCGCCGTACAGCGTGTCCGCCCCGTCGCCGCCCTCCAGCCGGTCGCGCCCCGCGTCGCCGAAGATCGCGTCGTCGCCTCCGCGGCCGTCGATCCGGTCGTCGCCGCCGAGGCCGCAGATGACGTCGGCGCCGCGCGTACCGCGCAGGTGGTCGGGGCCGGGTGTGCCGGTGATCGTGCAGCCGCGCGGGGAGTCGTTGAACTCCTCGACGCCCAGCAGCGGGCGCAGCTTCTGCTCGGTCGCGCGGGTCACGTAGGCGTGGCGCAGCACGTCACCGCCGAGCGCGTTGCCGAGCGCGGCCATGATCATCCCCTGGTCGAGCGAGAGATAGAAGTCGGAGACGTGGCCGCTGCCGACGTTGACGGTGTCGCGGAAGCCCCACTTGCCGTACAGGCCCCGGAAGTTCCGCTCGAGCCTGCCGAGGTTGGCGAGCGCCTGGCGCGGCGCGTAGCGCAGGGCGAGGAAGGAGGCGTGCGGCGTGACGACGCCGTTCGTGTACGCCGACTGCGGCGGGTCGGGCTTGGCCGGGCGCTCGGGGCAGGTCGCGGTGGCGGGGTAGCCGTGGTCGATCAGCGTCTTGTCCTCGTTCGACGGGTTGCCGTCGGGGTTCATCCCGATCCCGTCGACGCCGTAGACGTCGTAGCCGCCCTCGGGCACGTTGGCGGGGGAGAAGCCCCAGTAGCCGTAGCCGGCCTCGCGCAGCCCGTGGTGGATCTGCGCCTGCACGGTGAGCGGATGGTTCTCGCCCCAGCTGCCGGGGCCCCAGCGCTCCTCGGGCACGAACAGCGCGGGCATCAACGCCTCGAACATGCTGCCGCCCCACGACGGCGTCACCCGCATCCCCGCGAAGGGCAACGCGCCGTCGAACACCGACTCGCCGAAGTACGAGCGCGTGTAGCCGACCGGCTTGGTCTCGATCCCGCAGTTGTTCTCGAACGCGCGGAACGGCCCGTAGTACTGGCGCGCGGGGAGCTCGCCCTTCTCGATCCCGACGTAGCTCGCGATCCGGCTCTCGGAGACGATCGTGTCGTAGCAGCACGGCGGCGGGTCGGTGCTCGACGGCGCGTAGTTGAACAGGATCTGGTTCCTGTCGGGGCGGTAGTAGAAGCCGAAGTCCATCGAATCGAACAGCGCCTGCGCGCGCGTGCGCAGCTCCGGCTCACGGCTCGCGACGATCCGCAGGCCGACCGCCAGCCAGCCGTTGTCGACCGACGACAGCCACGGCGTTGCGGGGTCGCCGCCGGGCGAGGTCGGCGAGATCGAGCCGTCGCGGATGTCGTACCAGTTGAAGTACTGGCCGGCGTTGCCGCGCTCCATCGTCTCGAGCGTCCCGATCGTGCGGGCGAGCCGCGCGACCGCCTCGCGGTGGCCGATGATTCCCAGCCGCTCGGCCGCGACCGCGCTCCACAGGTAGGCGCCGATGTTGGTCGGGGAGGTCGGCGTGCTGCGCGTGCCGTGCTTGTCCACGAAGTCGGCGGGCAGCCCGGTGTGCTCGTCGGTCATCGCGACCATCGACGCCCACGTGCCCCGCGCGTAGCGCTCGAGCGGATCCGTCTTCGCCTGCGCCGGCGCCGCCGCCAGCAGCACGACGAGCAGCCCCAGACCCGCGATCAGCCTCCCCCTCACCTGACTCCGCCTACCCCGCAGGGCCTGCAACATCACGCCCATCCTTGCCGTGGGGTGCGCGAACCGCCGTAGGCTTGGGTGTGGTCCGCTTTCTGGTCTTACTTGCCCTCTTCGCCCTCGGCGCCCCCGCGGCGGCGTCGGCCGCCTCCGCGAACGTCGCCGCCCTGCAGGTCGCGCTGCGCGCCCGCGGCTTCTACGCGGGCACGGTCGACGGCGTCGCCGGGCCCGCCACCGCCGCGGCCGTGCGGCGCCTCCAGCGCCGCCGCGGCCTGCCCGCCGACGGCGTCGTGGGGCCGCAGACGCGCCGCGCGCTCGGCCGCCGCGGCCGCCCGCGGCTCGGCAGCCGGCCGCTCGCGCTCAACGCGCGCGGGTGGGACGTTGCCGGCCTGCAGTTCCTGCTCGCCACCCACGGCTTCCCGTCCGGCACGTTCGACGGCGGCCTCGGCGCCCGCACCGACGCCGCGCTGCGGCGCTTCCAGACGTGGGCCGGGTTGTCCGCCGACGGCGTCGCCGGCGCCGGCACGCTCGCCGCGCTGCGCCGCTCGCCGGCGCGCTCGCCGCTGCGCTTCCTGCGGCCGGTCCCCGACCCGGTGGGCGACGGCTTCGGCCCGCGCGGCAACACGTTCCACCCCGGGCTCGACCTCGTCTCACCGGACGGGCGGCCGGTGTACGCCGGTGCGGCCGGGTGCGTCGAGGTCGCCCACCGCGATACCGGCGGCTACGGCAAGCTCGTCGTCCTGCGCCACACGCTCGGCATGACGAGCTGGTACGCGCACCTGTCGAAGATCTCCGTCCGCCGCCGCCAGTGCGTGGCGGCGGGCGCGTTGCTCGGTCGCGTCGGCGCGACCGGCCGCGCGACCGGCCCGCACCTGCACTTCGAGCTGCGCTTGCGCGGCGCCGCGGTCGACCCGGCGCCGGTCACGGGCTGACGACGACGCCCTCGTTCGGGCGCAGCCCCTCTGCGGGCTCGCCGTGGGTGCTGAGCACGACGCGGCCGGCGGGCCGCTCCGCCGCCTCGCTGGACAGGTTCAGCGCGACCACGAACGCCCCGCGGCGGAAGACGAGCACCGCGTCGTCGACCGCCAGCGTCTCGTAGGGCTCGTCCACGAACTCCCGCCGCAGCGCGATCAGCGCGCGGTACAGGTTGAGCATCGAGCCCGGGTCCTCCCGCTGCGCCTCGACGTTGAGCGAGAGGTCGCCGTAGGGCAGCCACGGCTCGCCGGTCGTGAAGCCGCCGCCCGCGCTCCACTGCATCGGCGTTCGTGCCGGATCGCGGCCGGCCTCCTCCCACGGATCCTGCACGCGCTCGGGCGGGATCGCCACGTCGGGCAGGCCGAGCTCGTCGCCGTAGTAGAGCGTCGGCGTGCCGCGCAGCGTGAGCAGCAGCATCGCCGCCACGCGCGCCTGCTCCGGCCCGACGCGCGACGCCACCCGCGAGCGGTCGTGGTTGCCGAGCACCCAGTTCGGCCACGCGCCCTCGGGGAGCACGCGCTCGTACTCCTCGATCAGCGCGGCGAGGGCGCGCGGCTCCCACGGCGTCGAGATCAGGTGCATGTTCGACGGCATGTGCACGCCGGCGCCGTGGTAGCGGGCGAGCCGCTCGAGCGGCACGTACAGCTCGCCGACCATCACGCCGCCGCGCTCGGCGATCGTCTCCGCCATCGCGACCACCGGCGCGAGATCGTCGTGGTCGGCGCTGTGGACCGGCAGCAGCTGGTCGTACTCCGGCTGGCCCGGCCGGTAGTCCGGGTTCGGCGGGTTGTCGCGCAGCTCCGGGTCCTTCAGCACCTGGCGCAGTGCGTCGACGCGAAAGCCGTCGACGCCGCGGTCGAGCCAGAAGCGCAGGACGTCGAGCATCGCCTCGCGCAGCTCGGGGTTGCCCCAGTCGAGGTCGGGCTGCTCGCGCAGGTAGGCGTGGTAGTAGAAGCGGCCGCGCTCGGGATCGAGCGTCCACCCTGGCCCGCCGAACACGCTGATCCAGTTGTTCGGCGGCGCGTCGGCCCAGCGGTAGTACTCGGGGTGCTCGCGGAACCACGGGTGCTCCTCCGACGTGTGGTTCGGGACGAAGTCGAGCAGCAGCTTCAGCCCGCGCTCGTGCGCGGCGGCGATCAGCGCGTCGGCGTCGGCGAGCGTGCCGAACATCGGCTCGATGTCGGTGTGGTCGGAGATGTCGTAGCCGAAGTCCTTCATCGGCGAGCGGTAGATCGGCGACAGCCAGGCCGCGTCGACGCCGAGCCAGGTCAGGTACTCGAGGCGCGAGGCGATCCCGCGCAGGTCGCCGATCCCGTCGCCGTCAGCGTCGGCGAACGAGCGCGGATAGACGTGGTAGAGGACGCCGCGGCGCCACCAGCTCATGCGAGCGCCGCCAGCCGGCGCTCGAGCAGGCGGCGCTCGGCGTCGTCGTGCACGAGCGCCAGCGCGCGCTCGTACTCCGCGCGCGCCTCGCCGGTGCGGCCGAGCCGCCGCAGCAGCTCGCCGCGGGTGGCGTGCAGGTAGCGGTAGTCGGGCAGCTCCAGGTCGTCGACGATGCGCAGGCCCGCCTCGGGCCCCTCGTTCTCGGCCACCGCGACCGCGCGGGTCAGCTCGACCACCGGCGAGCCGGTGAGGCGCGCGAGCTCGCCGTAGAGCGCGGCGATCTCGGCCCAGTCGCGCGGCTCGTCGGCGTGCAGCGAGGCGATCGCCGCTTGCAGCACGTACGGCCCGCGGCCGCGCAGCGCGATCGCGCGGTCGAGCGCCGCACGGCCGCGCGCGATCTCCTCCGCGTCCCACAGCGCCGGGTCCTGGTCCTCGAGCAGCACGAGCTCCCCGTCGGCGAAGCGCGCCTCGCGGCGAGCGTCGTGCAGCAGCATCAGCGCCAGCAGGCCGTGGACCTCGGGCTCGTCGGGCATCAGCTCCACGAGCGCGCGGCCGAGCCGCAGCGCCTCGTCGTTGAGGTCGCCGCGGCCGGAGTAGCCCTCGTTGAAGATCAGGTAGACGACCGCGAGCGCGGCGGCGAGCCGGTCGGGCAGCAGGTGGTCCGGCGGGACGCGGAACGGGATGCCGGCCGCCTTGATCTTCCTCTTCGCGCGCACGAGCCGCTGCGCCATCGTCGCCTCGGGGACGAGGAAGGCGCGCGCGATCTCCGGCGTGGTCAGCCCGCCGAGCGTGCGCAGCGTCAGCGCGACCTGGGCCTCGGTGGAGAGCGCCGGGTGGCAGCAGGTGAAGACGAGCTCGAGCCGCTCGTCGGGGAAGGGCGTCTCATCCATCGGGTCCTCGGCGGCCTCGGGGACCTCCAGCAGGCGCGTCTTCTCGACCAGCGTGCGCTCGCGCCGGAGGCGGTCGATGGCGCGGTTGCGCGCCGTCGTGATCAGCCACGTGGCGGGGCTCGACGGCACGCCGTCGCGCGGCCAGCGGTCCGCGGCGATCGCGAACGCCTCCTGCGCGGCCTCCTCGGCGAGGTCGAAGTCGCCGAGGTAGCCGATGAGCGCTGCGAGGACGCGCCCCCATTGCTCGCGGAAGACCTGGTCGAGGATCGCTATTGCTCCACGAGCGGCCGGATCTCGACCGCGCCGCCCAGGGCCGCCGCCGGGATCCTGCCGGCGAGCTCGATGGCGGCGTCGATGTTGTCGGCCTCGAGGAAGCAGTAGCCGCCGACGGCCTCCTTGAGCTCCACGAACGGCCCGTCGGTGACGAGCGTGCGGCCGTCCTCGACGCGCACGGTGGTGGCCGTGTCGCCGTCCATCCGCTGGCCGGGCGTGTAGCCGGGGATCTCGTTGAGCGACCCGTACGCGGCGTAGATCTCGCGCTTCTTCTCGCTCGGCAGGGCGTCCCACTCGGGCGAGGGGGGCAGCGGGGTGGTGCCTTGGTAGATGAGCAGCATGTACTTCATGTGGGTCCTCCTTGCGGGCATCGTCCCGCATAAGACGAACGGGATGCGCTGAAATCGACAGCCATGGATCTCTGCCTGATGATCGAGGGCCAGGAGGGCGTGACGTGGCCCGAGTGGGTCGCGCTCGCGCGCGCCTGCGAGGAGCACGGCGTCCCGGCGCTGTTCCGCTCCGACCACCACCTCAACCTCGGCGGCGTCGACGAGCGCGGCTCGCTCGACGCGTGGGCCGTGATCAACGCCCTGGCCGCGTGCACGACGGCGCTGCAGCTCGGCACGCTGGTCTCGCCGGTCACGTTTCGCCACCCGTCCGAGGTCGCGAAGCTCGTCGTGGCCGCCGACCACGTCTCCGGTGGGCGCGTCTCGCTCGGGCTCGGCGCGGGCTGGAACGAGCGCGAGCACGCGGCTTACGGCTTCCCGTTCCCGGAGTTGCGCGTGCGGATGGACATGCTCGCCGAGCAGCTCGAGATCGTGCACGGTCAGTGGACCGAGTCGCCGTTCTCGTTCGCGGGCGAGCACTACTCGCTCGACGCGGTCGACGCGCAGCCGAAGCCGGTGCAGTCGCCGCACCCGCCGCTGATCATGGGTGGCAAGGCCGGGCCGCGGGCGGCGGCGCTCGCCGCGCGCTGGGCGGACGAGTACAACACCGCGTTCGCCACGCTCGACGAGCTGCTGCCGATGAAGGCGCGCGTCGACGCCGCGTGCGAGGCGGCAGGGCGCGAGCCGATCCCGTTCTCGCTCATGACCGGCGTGCTCGTGGGGCGCGACCGGGCGGAGTTCGAGGAGCGCCGGCGGCTGCTCGAGGAGCGCGGCGAGTCGCTGTCGGGGGCGTGGATCGCCGGCACCGTCGACGAGGTGGCGGAGCAGCTCGCGACGTTCCGCGACGCCGGCCTCGCGCGCGTCATGTGCCAGCACCTGCTCCACACCGACGTCGACATGGTCGCGCTGATCGGAAAGGATCTGGCGCCGATGCTCTGATGACGCGGGGGAGAAGGTCAGCCAGGCCGACCGCACGACCGAGCTGCAGGCCTACGCGGACGCGGTGCGGACGGTGCTGCTGGCGACTTAGCCGTCGTCGCCGCCGCCGACGACGGGGCTGCCGGGATTCGTGGTCCCGCCCCCGCCGCTCGACTTCTTCTTCTTGGCGGTCGTCTTGCCGCCGACGATCCGGACGCTGGCGCGATCGGTCACGAGCTGGGCGCCCGAGGTGGCCTTGAGCACGAGCTTGTAGCGCCCGGCTGTCGCGGCCTTGCGGCTCACCTTGCCGTTCCAGCGGATCGAGTTGCGCCCTTCCTTGGCACGCCCGCTGGTCGCCGCCACGCGGCGCGAGCCCTTGAAGACCTCGAGCACAACGCGCGCGCTCGTCGTCGAGACGTAGCGCACGAGCACGGGCTTGCCGCGGCGGACGGTAAGGGAGTCGAGGAACGACGCGACGACCAGGCGGTCGAAGCTCACGACCGCGCCGTCCTTGCCGTTCTGCCCCGCCGCGCCGGTGGCTCCGGTCGCGCCCGTGGCTCCGGTTGCGCCCGTCGCGCCGGTGTCACCGGTTGCGCCGGTCGATCCCGTGGGGCCCGTGGGGCCCGTGGGGCCCGTGGGGCCCGTGGGGCCCGTGGGGCCCTGGTCGGGCCCTGGGGACCTTGCGGCCCAGTGGGCCCGGTCGGGCCGGTCGGCCCCTGCTGCGGGTTGAGGACCGTCAGGTCGAAGGTCGCCTCAGGCGACTGGCAGCTCGCGGCGCCGCACGTGCTCGTCGCGCGGTAGCCGAAGAAGTCCGCCCCGGAGAAGCCGGCGGTCGAGGTGTAGGCGACGAGCCCCGAGTTGAGGTTCGTCGTGTTGAGCGTGCCGTGGTCCGGCGAGTTCGAGATCGAGTAGCTGACGATCGGGTCGCCGCCCGACGCGCAGACCAGCCGGAGGTTGGTCGCCGTGGCCTGCGGCACGCTCTGCGAGAGGTTCGCGCACGCCGGCGCAGTGCCGGCGCCGATGCGCAGGTCGACCGTCCGGAGCGGCCCGACCTCGTCGCTGCCGCCCGAGCCGCTCCCGGGCGAGACGCCTCGGTACTGGAACGAATCGGCGCCTGACTGGCCGGCGTTGGGCGTGTAGGTGACCCACTGATCGGTGCTCGTGCCGCCGGCGACCGGGTTGAGCGTGCCCTTCGTCGGATTGGTCGCGATGAGGACATCCGGCGACCCGGTGCCCGTGCCGCCGGTGCAGTCGATGAAGATCGGCGTGGCCGCGTTGTGCGGCACGCTGACGGCCATGTCGTTGCACGTTGGCGCGGCGCCCAGCGCCGTCGCAGGGCCGACGACGAGCGCCAGCGGCGCGAGCATTGCCGCCGTCCACTTCCACCGAGCCCGCCTGGTCACGCGCCGACGCTCCCAGATCCGGCGGGGCGAAGTCAAGCGCCGAACGGCTAGGGGCCGAGCCGGAACGGCGGGTACTGGTCGGTGGCCATGATCACCGCGTAGCCGAGGACCCGGTTCTGCCAGCGCGTGACGCCCTCGACGAACCTGAACAGCCCGCGCGGGTAGCGGCCGGTGAAGAGGATCGCGAACCACGCGGCGACCACCGCGAAGAACGCCCCGATGTAGAGAAAGCCGAGCAGGATCCAGTGCGGGATCGCGAGCAGCCACTTCACGATCGGCAGCCAGCGGTTGAGATCGCGCTCCGCGTCGGGGTAGGTGATGTCCAGGCTCACCCACTGGTGCTCGTCGGTTGATGGGTAGCGGTCGCTCATCAGCGCGAAGTACGTGCCGACGCGGTTGGTGAAGCGCATGAGCTCGAGGTTCCAGTCGAACCACCAGCGCGGGTACTTCTCGCGGAAGAGGATCATCAGCAGCGGCGGGAGGAACAGCAGCCCGGTCCCGCCGACGACGATCGTCGACGTGGTGCTCGTGTCGGCGTGGTAGCCGCTGCTCGAGTAGCCGCCGATGCTGCCGAGCACGATCGCGATCGGGATGACCGTGAAGATGCGGAAGAACGTCGTCAGACGGTTGAGGTCGCGGTCCGGATACTCCACGGCGAACCGCACTGGGTACTCGTCGTGCACGCGCTCAGCCCCTTTAGTGGTGGGTGGTTCGTGACGTCGAGCCGACCGTACCTCAGCTCACGGCGTCCTCCTACTTGGCACAGGGGTTCGGGTAGCCGAGGCTCTTCTCCGTGAGCTCGTGCGCGCCCTCGGAGCACTTCGCGCCCGGGTGCCGGTCGAGCGCGAGCCGCCGCTCGGTCTTGTCGTTGAGCCCGACCCGCTCGTAGACGCTGTAGCGCGTGACGGCCACGACCTTCGGCCCGGCGGCCATCGTCAGCGTCAGGCGCTGCGTGAGCGGGAGGTAGGTCTTCGCGTCCACGGCGATCTCGACCTCGGCCTGGTCCTTGTCAACGGGGACCTTGCCCGAAACCAGCCGATAGGCGCGCTTGCCGTCGACCGTGGTCGTGCCGGCGACGCGCAGCTTCCCCCCTTCTCGAGCTTCTGCAGCCGCTCGCCGGGATCCGTGAAGGGGTCGAGGAACGGCACGCCGCCGCCGTTGACGAACCCGCTCTCCTCGATCGTGTTCGAGGAGGGGTCCCAGCGCAGCGCGGCGCCGCTCGAGCCACCGGGGCGTCGCCGGCCGGCGAACTCCTCCGCCAGCTTCGCTTCCTGCCGCGCTTCGTGAACGCCTTGCGGTGCAGGCGGCCGTCGTGCGTGTACCAGGACTCCGAGTCGATCTCGGCGGGCTGGCCCGGGCCTCGGACGGTCATGCGCTCGACGACGTGGTAGACGCCTCCGCGGGTCACCGCCGCCACCGCGCGGTCGACCACGGACGGTCCCGGTGCCTTGGAGCCGAGCAGGTTGATCGCGACGAAGACCGCCAGCGCGACGCAGGCCGCGCCGGCGACGGCCAGCGCTCGGGGTCGCACGCGAGAGCGCGAGCGCCGCGGCTCGGTCACCGGGGTCGCGAGCAGCCGCGCGAGCATCGCGTCGGCCTCACGCTGGGCTTCGGGGGTCAACGGCTCGCGGTCACGCACAGGGTCGGCGGCGGCGAGTCGCTCCATCAGTTCGTCGTGCCCGCGCATCAGCGCACCTCCAGCGACTTCGAGTTGACCGCCGGAGCGACCGGCGAGTCCAGCAGGTCCAATTGCGCGGTGAGCCTGCCGCGCGCCCGGTGCAGCCGGACGGCGAAGGCGGCGCGCGTGCACCCGGCGGCGCGAGCCGCTCGTGCGCCCGACAGCTCGTGCCACGCGACGAGCATCAGCGCCTCGCGATCACGCTCCGAGAGCCGGGCGAGCGCCGTGCGCAGGACCTCGCCCTCGCCGGCGCTCTCATCGGGATCGACCGCGACCGCGTTCGTCGCGGTGTCGGCGAGCTTCCGCTCCAGGGCGGAGCCGCGATCGGCCGAGCGGCGCTGATTGGCCAGCACCCGGCGCGCGACGCCGTACAGCCACGGGAGGGGGTCGTCGGGGACGTCGTCGAGCCGGCGCCAGGCCACCAGAAACGTCTCGGACACCACGTCTTGCGCGAGATCGCCGGGGGCGCGACGGAGCGCGTAGCCGCGGACAGCGCGGTAGTGCTTACGAAACAGCTCCTCGAACCGGTCCTCGCGCGTGCGTTCCACGATCTCGCTCATGCCGGCTACATGTCCGGCACTCCGTGAGGGATTACAGGTCGATCCGACTGTACGCCCGGAGCGGAGGCGATTAGGGTCGGAATTGCCCGGATCACGCCTGACCAGCTCATCCCTCAGCCACGGGAGCTCGTCCTCCGGAACGGGACACCGAACACGATCGCCGGCTGGAAGGCGCTGGCCGACGGGCTGCTCACGAACCAGTCCTGCGTCTTCCACCGCAACCTGGAGATCGTCGGCAGCCTGCGCCGCGTCTTCGACGAGGCGCGCGACTACGCCGCGAACCCCTGCGTCCTCCCGCGGGCTTGAAGCTACGGCTTGCGCCGTCTCGCCCAGGGGCGGTCGATCGCGCCGAAGATCACCAGCACGAAGTACACGAGGCCGGCGGCGAAGAGCCCCAGCGCGAGCAGCCCCTGCATCGGCTCGCCGGTGACGAACGCGTACACCGCCGCGATCGGTGCCAGCACGACGACGACCAGCACGCCCGTTGCCTCAATGCCCCACAGCAGCCATTCGAACAAGCGCACCAGACCCTCTTACCCAGTGAGCTGACGCACGGCGCGTCCGGGCTTGGGTCGCGGCGTCAGCCGAGGCCGCTGATGCCGTCGCCGATCAACTTGGCGCCGATGACCAGCAGCAGCACGGTCATGATCGCCGCGTTGTGGAGGCCCATCCACAGCTTCAGTTCGTCGAGCAGCTTCGCCGCGCGCTCGCCCATCGCAAAGTAGATCGCGACCGGGATGCCGGGGCCGATCGTGGCGACGACGACGAAGACCGCCATCGCGACGACCTCGTCGCCCGTGCCGACGCCGGCCTGAGCGACGGTCGCGGCGGCGCCGACGGTGAGCAGCAGGTTCTTCGGGTTGATACCGGAGAGCGCGACGCCCATGGCGAGCGATCGGCCGACGGTGAACCGGTCGATGGTCCGCATCCACTTCGGCAGGTCGGCCGCGCCGCCCGCGCGCGGTCGCCCGCGCCACTGGCGTGCCGCCAGCAGCAGGAGCAGCGCGCCGAGCACGAGTTTGAGGACGTCGACCCAGGTCGCCGGCTGGCCGTCGTTGGCTCCCGCCCCGCCCGCGACGACCAGCACGATCGTGCTGACGACCGCGAGCCCGAGGATCCATCCGGCCAGGAACGCGGGACCGTTGCGCCGCCCGGCGGGTGTGCCGAGCATCAGCACCACCGCGATCATCGGCACGGGGCTGAGCGAAACGCCGACCGCGAACGCGAGCACCTGTCCGATCGCGTCGGCCACGTGGCGAACTGTGCCCGGCGCCGGGGGGAGCCCAGATCACCCGCGCCGGGTGATCCGGCCGGTGTCCAAGTTGGCGGCGCGCCGGCGTCGTTCAGGCGTTGGTTCTCTGGATGTCCGGCAGCCGCCAGGTCTTGTCGAACAAGGGTTTCTCGGGTCCGTAGAAGCGGAAGATGATCTCGAAGGCTCCGCCGGGCTTGGTCGGGATCCAGTTCTCCTTGCGGTTAGGAGGCGGTTGCGGCCCGAAGAAGATCTCGACCGAGCCGTCAGCGCTCGCTTGGAGCCCGGGCGTGTTGGAGGAGCGGCTTGACCAGGGCAGGTCGCGGATCAGGGTGTGGATGGCTCGGTCATAGATCGTCGCCGACCAGTAGAGGTTCACCGGCACGTTCGCGGGCACGGTGAGCCGATAGTCGCTTGCGCCGTCGAGCCTCTCGCCTTGCTCATCTTTGATGCTGAACAGGTAGAACTGCCCCGCCCCGAAGTGCTTGGCGCTGAAGAAGGCGAAGTGGTAGCTGGTGCCGCGTCCGTCGCGCGGGTACGAGTCGGGGTCCGCGTACGCACTCTGGATCCCCTTCGCCAACTCCTCGGACACCGGAAGCGCCCAGTGCGTGCCCTCATAGAAGGGCGGTGAGAACGCCGCCTCGTATTGGATGTCAAGCCAGGCGTGCGCTTCCTCGATTGCGTCGTTCAGGACCCCCTGCGTCTCGGGATCGGGGTCATGGGGCTTGCCCTTTTCGATCCCGATCGACTTGAGCGTGTCGATCATCGCCTTGTCCCGAGTCAGCCACGGCTCGGCCTGCACGCACCGGTCGAGCGCCTCGAAGAAGCGCGCGTCATACGGGATGGTCGCGTCGAAGACCACGTCGGCCGCGTCGACGAAGCTCGTCGGCGGCGGGTCGTCAGCCTGCGAGAGCGGGTAGAGCTTGACGCGTCGGCCGTAGGCGACCGCCGCGGCGACATCCGCCTCGCTGCCGCCACCGAGGTTGGAGCGCAGCAGGGCGTAGGTCCGCCTCGTGGCTGCCGGCATCGCGATGTAGCCGTCGGGGACGTCGTCCTCATAGTCCGGAGGCAAGAGCAGGTACCTGCCGCCCTTCCCCTGGTCGACCCCGGCCAGCCCGACGTCCTCCACGGCCGTCTGCCAGGCATCGTCGACGCTGCCCGTGATCGACCCGCCCTCGGCGGCGGGAATCTCCAGCACCATCGGCTCGGCCGTCGTGTCGATGAACGGCATCAGGTAGATCGCATCGGGGTTCGGCGTCAGCGTCTGATTGGTCCAGTCCAGCAGGCGCGACCAGTAGACGACCTGGTTGAAGCCTCCCCCGGCGTCGCGTACGACTGCTTGGTACACCGCGTCGTAGTTCACCGCCGGCATGCCCCAGACCACCGCCTCCACCGCCCGGCGATGCAGCATGCGCCTCTCAAGCTCTGCGGACGTGAACCCCACCAACTGCCTCCGATCGGCCATGACGACCACGTTGCGCGACGCGACTGCCACGCCGCGGACGCGCAGCTTTACACCTGGGACGCGGCGCCGCCGTGCCGCCGGCACGACTACTCCGTCCGCCGACGCCGAAGAGCGTCAGCGGAGCGGCGAAGGAATCGAACCTTCCAACGGCCTGGTTACGACGGCCTGTCGTTACCTCGGTGAGCAGGCGTTGGTCTTGATGGCCTTCGCGCCCTTCTTGAGCGTCAGCGCCCTGCCTCCGTTGGCGAGCGCGCGCCACTCCTTCTTCCACCCGGGGATCTGGTTGTCGAAGCAGAGCGTCATCGATGCGTCGCGCAGCACCTTCTTCGCGCGGCGGCATGACACGCCCTTGGCCTGATACTTGGCCTTGCCGGTGCCGGCGGTCTGGAAGCTGCCGCACCGTTTGAACGACGCGGCCTCGGCGCCGGGTGCGGAGATGGCCGCGGCCGACGCTACGGCGAGGAGCACTGCAAACGAGCGTTTCATTGCCGACCAACGCGCACAGCGCGCTGGTTCTTGCGTGTCGTTGGCGACGGAGCGGCGAAGGAATCGAACCTTCCAACCGCCGGGCTACGACGGCCTGCCGGTGTTGAAGACCGCGCTGGTTGCGCGCGGAACTGGCTCTGCGCAGGCGTTTGTCCTCCGTTGGATGCCGATGCGGGGAAGCGCTCGGGGAAACTTCCCAACGCCGGCCGCGCGCTACGGTCGCCAGATCGCCGGGATGCTGGGCCGCTTGGCGACCGGCGAGGCCTTCAGGGCCAGGCTGTACTCGGAGCACACCTGGAGGAGCTCGGGGAGGTCCTCCGTGAGCGGGATCGCGTGCCCGTCCGGCCGCAGGCGCGCGCGGCCCTCGAGCAGGACGAGGCAGCGCGCGTCGTCTTGGTTGGAGCGGAATTGGATGCACGCGACTCCCTGCTCGTAAAGGTCGCGGCTGATCGCTTGCGTGACCGGCCGAGTCTTAGAGCGGATCTGCGAGATGTTGAGGTACGCCATACCGTGCTCGGCGAGCAGGACCGCGTGCTTCATTGCGAGCTGCTCGAGGAGCGCCGGTTGGTCGAGGTCGACGATGGGTCCCGTGCGCTCGACGCGGGCTGGCGCCAGAACATGTGCGCGGCGCCATGCGTGCGTGACTTCTTGAGCTGGCACGTCGAGCTCATCCGGCGCGACGCCCTGTGCTAGCTGGAATTCGGCGAACTCGACGCGCACGCGGCTCTCGGGGCGAAGATCTGCCAGCACCTCCCGAAGGCAAGTGATCTTGTGCTGCGCGCCGTACAGCGTGCGGTACTCGTGCCGAGGGTCGTCGAAGCGGTGCTCCCAGGAGCAGTACTCGCGCGCCACGTAGTCGAGCGGCGCGTCGACGTGCCCGAGCCGCCAAACCCGATGCGACACCAATCCGAGCAAGCCCGCGGCGCCCTCCAGAGCGCCTCGGACAAGTCCGCCGATCACTCGGGAGCGCGCGCGAACGCCTTCGCTGCCGGAACGACCATCCGCAGATCATCCAGCGACCGGGCATGCCGCAGCACCCAAGCCGGCGCCTCGTCATCGAGCCGTGAGTTCGAGCCGAAGAACCAGGCCTCGGCCGTGGCGTCGTCGTAGGCAGAGACGATGAGACGCGCTGCGCGATAAGCGTCGCGGAGGCGTAGGCGGGCCACTTGGCCCTTGGGCGGCGTGTCGCCATCGATCCACTTCGAAACCTGGGCGGCGTTCTTGACGCCGGCGATGTACGCCGTCGCCTGGCGACCGAGATGCTCCGCCAGAAACGCCGTGATCTCGGCGACTGTGGCGGTGTTGCTCTCGTGTTCCAGCGTTGCGACGTCTACAACGGCCATGTTCTCGCTCTCGGTGGGGTTCGGATCGACCGTACCCGTAGTCTCGGCTGATAGCAACGTTATAAACCACGTCTAAACATCTGTTGTAGCGGACTACGTAACTGCTGTTGAAAGATGGCGTGCACATGACCGTGGACGCAGCTAACGGCCATGTTCGCCGAGACAGCCGAGTGCTGGCGACGTGCTGCTCAGTAGCCGTGCTGATCGCGCTTTCGCTTGCAGGCGAGGCTGTCGCACAAACCGCTCCACGCGCCGGTGCATCAATCGGTCGTGGGAGGCCACTAAGTCGCGGGCGTGCGAAACGGCGAAATGGCGGGACAGCACGTCGAATTCGCCCGTCTCAGCGTCGACCTATCCCACCGGTCGCCGAGTCGCCCGATCTCTCGTATTTACGCGACAGCCTCAGGCGAATGCAGCAGTCCCGGACGACGGGCGCAGCTGACATCGGCAGAGTCGGCCAGACCTGTGACTACCCCGGCGTAGCTCAGGGTCTCGAGCACGAGCGGCGAGCGGGAGAGGTAGGGCAGGGCAGCCGCCGGATGTTGCGACGCCACCTTGACGGGAGCCCGGGTGCCGTTGCAGATGTCTCGCGCACGCTTGCCCATCCCGGCGCCGTGCCAAAGAGTGCCCAATGCGAGCCCAAGCCACAGCGGGTTGAGTTGTCTCCTGCGAGCGACGCCCCGCGAAGGACCGGACTTCACACCAGCCGTCACGGACTCGACAAACCGGACGGCTTCACGAAGCGAGGTGCCAACAACGCAAGCGGCGAACCCCGGCCGGGCGCTCGGTCCCTCATACGACAGCCAACCCACCCCCCAAGAAAGGCGCACTCACATGGCAACGCTGCACATCGACGGGCTTCACTGCATCAAGCAGCGCGACCCGATCGGCAAGGACGAGATCGACATCTACGTCACCATCGACAGCAGCCCGGAGGGCTTTCTCTCCGGACCGCACTTCCTCGACACGTCCAAGAACGACGACTTCGTGGATCTCCATGAGGACCGCAACTTCTCGGACCAAATCAAGGTCCGGCTCAAGGAGCGCAACGGCGACCGCGGCGGCAACAACGACAAGGACCTCGGCGTCAAGACATTCGAGCCCACCGAGCTGAGCAACGGCGGGCAAATGGTCTTCGGCACCGACGGGGTGTCCTACACCGTGGACTACCGGATCACCGCCTGATCATCACGTGATCCGACGCGGGGGTCGAGCCGTCACCTCACCGTGGTGTACGGCCCGCCCCCCGCTCACCGGATTGGCGGTCAAAAGCAGACGGCCCCGCCTCCACGTACAGCAGGGATTTCCCGGTACGGAGCGGCGAAGGAATCGAACCTTCCAACCGCCGGGCTACGACGGCCTGCCGGTTTTGAAGACCGGATGGGCCACCAGGCCCGTGCCGCTCCGCCGCGCAGGCTAGAGGCCCGCCTCAGGAGCGCCAGCGCAGGAGCGCGACGGCGAGGACGTACGCGAGCCCGCCGACGAAGCCGAGCTGCGAGTACGGGCTGCCGTCCTTGCCCTGCGCGATCTCGACCAGCCAGGCGCCGATGATCACGAGGATCAGCACGAGGCCGGTGAGCGCGGTGGCGTGGACGTCGATGCGCTCCCAGCGCTCGTCGCGGCCGGGGCCGCCGAGGCCGGCGAGCGTCTCCGAGCGGCGCGCGCCGAAGTAGAAGGCGGCGCCGATGAACAGGAGCACGGCGGCGGAGTACGCGCCGCTCGCGGTGTCGCCGCCGATCGCGAAGGCGGTGAACATCAGCGCGGCGAAGAGCGCGCAGACGGCGGGCATGAACCAGCGGGTCCGGTAGAGACGGCTCATCGCGTTATCCGGGTTGTTCGTCGACATGGAAGAGCTCCTCTACGTACGTGCCGAAGTAGCGGGCGAGGGCGATCGCGAGCGGCAGCGAGGGCGTGTAGCGCTCCTTCTCGATCGAGTTGATCGTCTGGCGCGAGACGGCCATCGCCTCGCCGAGCTGCTGCTGGGAGAGGCCGCGCTCGGTCCGCAGCTGCCTGACACGGTTGTTCATGGAGTGACGATGTAAAGGTAGCTTTACATCACGCAGATGTCAAGCGAGCTTTACTTCTCAGGACAGCCCGTGCTCGAGCGCGCCCTTCACGGTCGCATCGAGCGCGTTCAACCGATATAGGGCCAGCGCCTCGGGTGAGCCGAAGCGGCCGCCCGGGGCGGCGCTCGCGCCGTGGTGGGTCAGCACGCAGTGGGCGAGCGCGAGCCGGCGCGGCTCGTCCATCCCCGCGGAGCGCTCGTCGACCATCCGCTGCCCGAGCACGACGTGGCCGAGGAGGCGGCCCTCCTCCGACAGCCCGATCTCCGCGCCGTAGGTGAACTCGCGCGTCTTGCCGAGGTCGTGCACGAGCGCGGCGGTGAGCAGCAGGTCGGAGTTCAGCCGCGGGTGCAGCACGCAGGTCTCGACCACGAGCGTCCCCACCGCCACGGTGTGCTCGAGCAGGCCGCCGAGGTAGGCGTGGTGGCCGCCGCGCGTGCACGGTGCGCGGCGCCACTCGGCGCGCAGCGCGTCGTCGCCGAGCATCCGCTCCAGCAGCCCCGCGTACGCCGGGTCGTGGACCTCGCGCGCCAGGTGCTCGAGGAAGCCGTCGAGCTCGTCGACGTTGCGGTACGCGACGGGGAGGAACTCCGCGGGATCCGCGCCCTCGGCGCGCGCGATCTCGAGCACCTCGACCTGCAGCTCGTCGCGGAAGCGTTCCACGCGCCCGCGCACGCGCACGAGCTCGCCGCGGTCGAAGCGGCCGGCCAGCACGTCGGCGTCCTTGAACGCGCGGCCGGGCAGCGCGCCGGTGCGATCGCGCAGCTCGAGCGCGAGGTAGGGCGTGCCGGTCCGGGCAAGCAGCCGGTCCTTGCGCGTGCACGCGTAGACGCCGGCGACCTCGTCTCCCGGCCGCAGTGAGGTGATCGCGGCCACGCCCAGATACTGGCCTGGCCGCCGGACGCGACCCGCTACCGTGAATGTGATGCAGCCCCTTCGCTGGGAGCGCCGCCCAGACGGCCTCAGGGCACCGGCTCTCGTGTGCGCGTTCAAGGGCTGGAACGACGCCGGGGAGTCCGCCACCGCAGCTCTCTCCTTCCTCGGCACCGCGCTCGACGCCACCCGCTTCGCGACGATCGACCCCGAGGACTTCGTCGACTTCCAGTCGACGCGCCCGACGGTCCGCCTGCGCGGCGGGCTCACGCGCCACATCGACTGGCCCGAGTTCGAGATCTACGAGGCCCGCATCCCGCGCGCACCGCGCGACCTGATCCTGCTCTCCGGCCCCGAGCCCGCGATCCGCTGGCGCACGTTCTGCGAGCAGGTCATCGACCTCTCCGAGGCGCTCGGCGTGCAGATGGTCACGAGCCTGGGCGCGCTGCTGGCCGACGTGCCGCACTCGCGCCCGGTGTCGGTGACCGGGATCGCCAGCGACGAGTCGCTCGTCGACCGGCTCGGCCTCAACGCCTCGCAGTACGAAGGCCCGACCGGCATCGTCGGCGTCCTCCAGGCCGCCGCCACCGACGCCGGGATCCCCGCCGCGTCGCTGTGGGCCGCGGTGCCGCACTACGTCGCGGTGGTGCCGAACCCGAAGGGCGCGCTGGCGCTGCTGCGCAAGCTCGAGACGCTCGTGGGCGTCAGCATCGACGCGACCGAGCTCGAGTCCAGCGCGGTCGACTACGAGCGTCAGGTCTCCCGCGCGGTCGAGATGGACCCGGACGTGCAGGCCTTCGTCGAGCGGCTCGAGCGCGCCGCCGACGAGGAGGAGGCGACGCCGGACCCCGGCGAGCTTCCCTCCGGCGACCTGCTCGCGCGCGAGTTCCAGCGCTTCCTGCGCCAGCGCGGCGCGGACCAGCCCTAACCGGGGGCTAACCCCCGTTTCCTGCGCGCTCACGCGCGCTTGAATCCCGCCCCGTGCGCACCCGACCCCGGACCCGAGGCCGCGTTGCGGCGATCGCAGCGCTCGCCGCAGTCGTCCTGCTGCTCGGCGGCGGGTGGGCGCTCTACACGCGCAACGACGACGCGTCGAAGGCGCAGGCGGCGGCCAAGCGCTACCTGAGCGCCTGGTCAGGCGGCTCCGACAGCGCCGCGGCGAAGCTCACCGACCAGCCGAGCGCTGCGGCAGTCGCACTGACCGCCTCGCGCCGCGGCCTCGACGGCGCGCCCGTGCACGCCGTGCTGAAGGGCGACGTCGACGAGCAGGACGGGCGTGCGACTGCGCCCGTCGCTGTCACCTGGCGCGTGCCCGGGATGGGCTCGTTCGCGTACCGGACGACGCTGCGGCTCACGAAGCGCGGCGAGCGCTGGGTGGTGCGCTGGAGCCCGCGCGCGATCCACCCGCGCCTGACCGCGACGACACGGCTCGGGACCTCGACGGACACGCCGGCGCGCGGCCGCATCCTCGCGCGCGACGGCCGGGCGATCGTGAAGCCGCGCGCCGTGGTCGACGTGGCGGTCGAGGTGGCGAAGGTGCGTGACCCGGCCGAGACCGCGCGCGGGCTCGCCTCGATCGACGGCATCGACGCCGACGCGGCGGCGCTCGCCAAGCGGATCCGCGCCGCGCCGAAGCGCGGCTTCGTCCCGGTCATCACGCTGCGCCAGGCCGACTACGACCGCGTGGCCGCGAGCCTCGACGCGATTCCAGGCGTGTCGCTGAACGCGCGCAGGTCGCCGCTGCCGCCGACCAAGACGTTCGCTCGCGCGCTGCTCGGCACCGTCGGGCCGGTCACGGCCGAGCAGCTCGAAAAGACGCCGTCGCTCGGCCCCGGCGACGAGATCGGCCAGTCGGGCCTCCAGGCCGCCTACCAGGAGCGGCTCGGCGGCGCCGCGACCCGCCGGGTCGTGATCCGCGATCGCGAGACCGGCGACGCGGGGAAGACGCTGCTCGAGCGGCCCGGCCGTCGCGCCCGGCCGCTGCGCACGACGCTCGACCTGCGAGTGCAGGCGGCGGCGGAAGACGCGCTCGCGCCCGTCAAGGGCAACGCAGCGCTCGTCGCCGTCCAGCCCTCGACCGGCGACATCCTCGCGGTCGCCAACCGCCCCGCGGACTCGACCTATGACCGCGCGCTGACCGGCCTCTACGCGCCGGGCTCGACGTTCAAGGTCGTCACGACGACCGCGCTGCTGCGCGCCGGGCTCGACGTCGATCGCACCGTCGACTGCCCGCGCACGCTGACCGTCGACGGCAAGCCGTTCCGCAACTTCGAGGGCGACGCCGCCGGCGCGGTGCCGTTCCGCCGCGACTTCGCGCAGTCGTGCAACACCGCCTTCGTGTCACTGGCGGGCGAGCTGAAGCCGAATGCGCTCACCGACGCCGCCGCCGACTTCGGGCTCGGCCGCGAGCTCAAGCTCGGGTTGCCGGCCGCGGACGCCAAGGTCCCGGCGCCGACGAGCAAGGTCGGCCAGGCCGCGATGATGATCGGGCAGGACCGGATCGTGGCCTCGCCGCTGACGATGGCCGGCGTCGCCGCCACCGTCGCGGCCGGCCGCTGGAACGCGCCGCGCCTGCTCCGCGACGACCCGCGCGCCCACGGCCCCGCGCTGCGCGAGCGCGACACGCTGCGCCCGCTCATGCGCGACGTCGTCACCTCCGGCACCGGCACGGCGCTGCGCGACGTGCCCGGCAACGCGATCGGCAAGAGCGGCACCGCCGAGTACGGCGGCGGCGACCCGCCGCCGACGCACGCGTGGTTCATCGCCGCGCGCGACGACCTCGCCGTCGCCGTCCTGGTCGAGGACGGGCGCTCCGGCGGGACCGTCGCCGCGCCGATCGCGGCGCGCTTCCTCAGCGCGCTCTGATCACGCGGGCGCGGGGGCGGCCTGGGCCGCCAGCGCCACGCGCACCCGCGCGCGCATCCACACCAGCGCGACGAGCGCCGCCACCAGCGGCACGCCGCCCGCGTAGAGCAGCGTCCAGCGCGCGCCGAGCTCGGTGATCGCCAGGCCGCCGAGCGTCAGCGCGACCAGCTCGGCGCCGTTGCGCAGGCCGTTGAACGCGGCGAACACGCGCCCGTGCAGGCGCGCCGGCGCGCGCACGTGGATCAGCGTGCGCGCGAGCACGTTCTTGGTCCCGTGCGCGACGCCGCCGAACAGGTAGCCGGCGAGCGCGAGCCAGACCGCCGGCCACAGCGCCGGCACCGCGATCCCGAGACCCTGCGCGCCGACCGCCGCTACCGCGCCGCAGGCCATCACGCCGACCTTGGCCCGCGGCGCGACGGCAAAGGCGCCGATCGCCATCCCGGCGCCCCAGACCGCCATCAGGATCCCGTAGCCGGCCTCGCCCATGTGCAGGTCGCCGTCGGCGTAGAACAGCGCGGCGGCGGGCGTCGCCGTCATCAGCAGCAGCGAGATAAACACGACCCCGGTCACCGGCGCGCACTCGGCGTCGCGGGCGAGGAAGGCGATCCCCTCGCGCATGCGCTCGCGCGCGGCGTGCGCGTGCGGGCGCCACTCGACCCGGATCGCGGCGGCCACCGCCGCGAGCACCAGGAACGTGCCGGCGTTGGCGAGCAGCGCGCCGGTGGTCCCCTCCATCGCCGCCAGCAGCCCGCCCAGCGCCGGCCCGGCGATGAAGCCCGCGTAGCGCGCGAACTCGACCCGCCCGTTGGCCCGCGCGATCCCGCCCTCGCCCGCCACCAGCGGCAGCAGCGCGAACTCGGCCGGCATCGCGATCGCGTTCAGGCAGCCCATCAGCGCCACCAGCGCCAGCGTCAGCGCGAGCCCGTCCACCATCGCCAGCCCGGCGCTCAGCACCGCGGCGGCCAGCGAACTGACGATCAGCAGCCGTCGCGGCGACCACAGGTCGGCCACCAGCCCGGCCGGGCCCGCGAGCAACGCCGCCGGGCTCCACATGGCCACGAACAGCGCGGCGACCGCAAGGCCGCCGTGCGGCTCGACCAGCAGCGCGAGCGGGACCAGCGCGACGCGGTCGCCGAGCGACGAGAGCCCGACGGCCGCGACGAGGAGGCGGAGATGGCGATGCACTGCGAACCAGACGGTTTGCGGCGCGAAGATATTCCTGGCGCGCTAGCGCTCGGCGGCCGGGCAGGCGATCCGGTAGTCGCACATCGAGCACGCCGCGTAGGACGGCGTCGGCTCGAAGCCCTGGCCCTGGATGCCGTCGGCGACCTCGAGCACGGTGTCGGTGATCCAGTCCCGGTCGGCCTCGTCGCGCTCGACCGGCACCTTCTCGTCGTCGAGCACGTAGTAGTAGGCCTGGTGGGCGGCCTCGAGCTGCCACGACTCGCGCGCGCCGACCGCGTACAGAGACAGCTGGACGTCCTCGCGCAGCTGCGCGGCGGTCTTCGGGCGCCCGGTCTTGTAGTCGATCAGCTCGTAGCCGCCGTCCGGCAGCCGGTCGACGCGATCGACGCGCCCGCGCAGCAGGTGGGGCCCGAGCTTGAACTGGAAGGCCTTCTCGAACCAGACCGGCTCGCCCTCCTCGCCCTGGAAGCGCTCGTGGTAGCGGATCAGCGAGTTGGTGGCCTTCGTCCGCAGCTGGCGCTCCTCCTCGGAGTCGCCGAAGCCGCCGCGCCGCCAGCCCGCCTCGAGCAGCCCGAGCAGCTCGGGCAGCGAGCGCGACACCGCGCCACCGGCGTGGAAGCGCTCGAGCACCTGGTGGACGAGGATCCCGAAGCGCTGGTTGAGCGTCGGCTCGCTCGGGATCCGGAAGACGCGCGCGAACTTGTACTTCAGCGGGCACGTCCGGTAGGTCTCGATGTCCGAGGCGGACAGCATCAGCCCGTCGCCGCGGCGGGGCAGGAACGACTCCAGCGACGGCTCGGTGCGCGCCGCCACCGCCCGCGCGCGCAACCGCTCGTCGCGCTCCGCGTCGAGCAGGTACTCGTCCAGCGCTGAGGTCTCGAAGATCTCGCGCTGCTCGGCGGTCGCGGCCTGCAGCAGCCGCGCGTTGACCTCCGGCAGCGCGTCGGAGACTGACATCCCCTCGGCGCTCGTGCGCTCGAGCAGGGCGGAGAGCTTGATCAGCTCGAGGTAGCGCACGACCGCGTGGGAGACGTCGAGGTCGGTGTCGAAGCGCAGCTCGCCCAGCCGCCCGCCGACCTGGGAGACCGTGGTGAGCAGCTCGTCGCGCAGGATCCGGAACGTCGACTGCAGCGTCTCGGCGGGCCCGAACAGCTCCTCGCGCTTGACCACCCACTCGCCGCCGGCCGCCGCGCGCGCCTCCTCCACGAACGGCGACGGCTCCTGCGAGGCGCCGCGCTCGGTCGTCTCGGGATAGGCGAGCACGAGCCGGCGCCGTGCGCGCGTCATCGCCGTGTGCAGCAGCCGCCGCATCTCCGCGACGTGCGCCGCCTTCGAGTCGGGTGGGAGCGACTCCTTGAGCAGCGCGTCGGGGATCGGCTCGAGCGTGCGCCGCCGCGGGCCGGGCATGCGCGCGCCCATCAGCCCGAGCACGTAGACGTGGTCGAACTCGAGGCCCTTGGCCGCGTGCATCGCCATCACCTGCACGCCGACCGGGCGGTCGCCGGCGACCGCCTCCTCCTCGCGCAGACCGGCCTCCGCGACGGCGGCGATCGAGCGGGCGAACTCGCGCGCGGTCGCCTGCGGCGCGCGGGCGACGTACGCGCTCGCGAGCTCGGCGAACTTGGCGAGGTTGACCAGCCGCTCGACGACCTCGACCGAGGCGGCGAACAGCAGCTGGCGCCGCAGCCCGAGCCGCTCGATCAGGCGGTGGACGTAGAGGTCCGGCCGCGCGGAGTCGAGCGCGTTCGACGCCGCGCGGTAGAGCTTGAAGAACGTGCGGATGCGCTCGCGCGCCTCCGGCGGGATCTGCGGGGACTCGAGTGCGGCGCCGAGCGCGCCGACCATGTCGAGCTTGCGGCGGCGGGCGATCTGGGTGCAGCGGGCGATGTCGATCGCGCGCAGCTCCACCGGCGGGCGGGCGAGCGCGCGCACGACGGCGCCGGCGTCGCTCGGGTCGACCAGCAGCCGCAGCCAGGCCAGCAGGTCGCGCACCTCGGCGCGCTGGAAGAACGCCGCCGCGCCCGCCAGCCGGTGCGGCACCGCGCGCTCCTCGAGCGCGACCGCCACCGCCTGGCCCTCGTTGCGCACCGAGCGCACGAGCACGCAGATGTCCTCCGGCGCGACGTCCTCGCGCGCGACGAGCCGCTCGATCTCGGCCGCCACCGACTGCGCCTGGGCGCGCTCGTTGTCGCACTGCCAGAACGCCACCTCCCCGGGTGGGTGGGATGGATTCCCGTGCAGCGCCTTGACGATCCGGTCGGGCGCCGGCTCGGCCACCGCGCGAGCGGCGGCAAGGATCCGCTCCGGGCAGCGGTGGCTCTCCTCGAGCCGGACGACCGTCGTCGCCGGCCACTCGGCCTGGAAGTCGCGCAGGTTCTTGGCCGCCGCGCCGCGCAGGCGGTGGATCGCCTGGTCGTCGTCACCCGCCGCGCTGACTCTGGCCGTGCTCGCCGGCCAGCAGCCGCAGCAGCAGGCACTGGGCGAAGTTCGCGTCCTGCAGCTCGTCGACTAACACGTGGCGGAAACGAGTGATCACGCGCGCGCGCACGCGGTGGTTGTGTCTGAGGAGGCGGAACGCGTCGAGCACGAGGTCGCCGAAGTCGCGCGTGCCCGACTCCTGCAGCCAGCGGTCGTGCGCCGCGTAGATGGCGGCGAACTCGCGCTCGCGGTCGGCCTCCGGCCCGAGCGTCTCCGCCCACGCGCCGTAGTCCTCGTGCGAGACGAGCTCGTCCTTCAGGCGGTCGATGCGGGCGACGATCGAGCCGATCAGCTGGCTCGGGTTGCCGCGGATGTCGTGCGAGGCGAGCGGCAGCTCGTCGATCCGCTCGAGCAGCATCGCGAGGCGGTCGGCGGGCGCGACCGGCGTGGCGAAGGGGTCGAGCCCGGCCTCCAGCGCCTCGTCGTGCAGCACGTGCGCGCAGAAGCCGTGGACGGTCGTGACCGTGATCTCCTCGAAGCCGCCGTCGAGGCCGCTCTCCAGCCGCTCGCGCAGCGCGTCGGCGCCGGCCTGCGAGACGGTCAGCGTGAGGATCGACTCCGGCGCCAGGCCCTGCTCGCGCACCAGCCAGGCGAAGCGGTCGCAGAGGACGGTCGTCTTGCCCGTGCCGGCGCCGCCCAGGACCAGGAGCGGGCCGCCCGGATGCTGGACGGCCTCGAGCTGGGCAGGGGTCGGCGACACCACCGTAGGATAGGCCCGGTGGGGGTCTCCGATCGTACGCAGGACACGGACTGGCTGGAGCTGTGTCGCCGCGCGACCGACGCGCTGCGCCGCATCCTCGCCGAGGCGCCGAGCACGGCCGAGCGGGTGCGCGAGGTCGGCACGCGGGGCGTGGGCGGCGACCGCACGCTGATCATCGACGCGGAGGCCGAGGAGGCCGTCTTCCGCGAGCTCGAGGCGCTGCACGACGAGGGCCTGCGCTTCACCGCCGTGTCGGAGGAGCGCGGCACGATCGACTTCGGCGATCCCGACACGCTGGTCGTGATCGACCCGATCGACGGCTCGGTCAACGCCAAGCGCGGGCTGCCGCACCACTCGATCTCGGTCGCGGTCGCCAGCGGGCCGACGATGGCCGACGTGTTCTTCGGCTACGTCTACGACTTCGGCCCCGAGGAGGAGTGGATCGCGCGCCGCGGCAAGGGCGCGTGGCTCGACAAGCAGCGCCTGCCGGTCGACGCCGGCGAGCGCCGCGGCAGCGACGGGCGGCTCGAGCTGCTCGGCATCGAGTCGGCCGACCCGCGCTGGATCCGTGAGGCGGCCGACCGGCTGGCCGAGCAGGCGTACCGGCTGCGCGCGCTCGGGACGATGGCCTCGACGCTCTGCCAGGTGGCCGCGGCGCGGCTCGACGGGATGGTGACGCTGCGGCGCTGCCGCGCTGTGGACGTCGCCGCCGCGCAGCTGATCGTGCGCGAGGCGGGCGGGCTGGTCGCGTTCCCGTGGTACGAGGACGTACTCAGCGCGCCGCTCGACCTCGTGCCCCACTCGCCATGCGTGGCCGCGCGGACCGAGCGCTCGCTGGCGGAGCTGTCACGAATCCCACCTGCCGAGGGAAGCCTTTAGAGACGGCTGCCACCCTGGTTGGCGTGATCGATTGGAAGCTCGCCAACACCGTCGCCGAGGGCATTGCGAACCTCAAGCCCGCCCCCGAGGCGTCCACCTTCGAGCACGTCGCGGGGCCGACTGAGGAGTCCGCCCGCCTCGTCTCCGCCTACACCGGCCTGATGGCCGGCTCGCTGCCGCATCCCGAGCCGGTCGACCGGCCGCTGTGGATCGAGGGCAACCTGAAATCGCTCAAGAAGGTGCTCGACCCGGTGGCCGACAAGCTCGGCTCGGGCATGGGCCCGCTCTCCGGCGCGGTCAGCGCGGCCTCTGGCGCGCTGCTGGCGGTCGAGGTCGGCGCGGTGTCGGGCATGCTCGCCCAGCGCGTGCTCGGCCAGTACGAGTTCCCGATCCTCGATCCCGAGGCGCCCGCCCGCCTGCTGTTCGTCTCGCCCAACCTCGCCGTGGCGGCGTCGGCGCTCGACGCCGAGCCCGACGAGCTGCTGCGCTGGGTCGCGCTCCACGAGGTCACGCACGCGCTGCAGTTCGGCGGCGTGCCCTGGCTGCGGCCGCACATCGCCACGATGGTGCAGGAGCTGCTGGGCGGCCTCCAGGTCGACCCGGTGCGGCTGATGAAGCTCCCCGACACGTCCGACTTCCGCTCGATCGTCGACAAGATCCGCGAGGGCGACCTCGCCACGCTGATCGTCGGCCCCGAGCGCCGCGCCGCGCTCGACGCCATGCAGGCGTTCATGGCCGTGCTGGAGGGCTACGCCGAGCACGTGATGGACGAGGTCGGCGCCGAGATCCTCCCGAACCTGCCGGAGCTGCGCGGCGCCATGGACCGCCGCCGCCGCGACCGCTCGGGCCTCATGCGGATCTTCGAGAAGCTGATCGGGATGGACATGAAGCTCCGCCAGTACGAGCTCGGCAAGAAGTTCTGCGACGCGGTCGCGAAGGCCGGCGGGATCGCCGCCCTCAACCGCGTGTGGGAGGGGCCGGCCCAGATGCCGACCCTCGCCGAGCTCGAGGATCCGGACGCGTGGATGGCGCGCACGGGCCCCGCCCGCGCTGCCTGAACGCCCCTTGAAAGCGGCTCGGCGCCCGCTACCGTGGGGTTTGCAAGGCCGGAACACGCGTTCGCATTGTCACAAGCTCACGGCCAGTTTTCCGCTCTCTGCGGTCAAACCGTGATCATCGTGTAACAAAGTTCGGATCTGGGTTTACAAACGTGTGTTCGCTGGTACACTGGACCTAACGGACTTAGAACTAATATCCTTACTCAGCAACCGGAAGAGGGGCTGACACAAATGGCCACCACCACCACTGGCACCAACAACACTTCTGCTGCGAAGCGCAGCGCCGCCGCCAAGAAGGCTGCTGCCACGCGTAAGCGCAACTCGCGCACCACCACCCGCAGCACGACCCGCTCGACGGCCGCCAAGTCGCCGTCGAAGACGACCGGTCGTCGCACGCGTACGACCGCCCAGAACAAGACCCGCGAGGCCGCCAAGGCCAACGCGACCGCCGCGAAGACGACGGCCAAGCAGGGCCGCAACGTCGCCGAGCGCGCCGGGCTCATCTACGTCGGCGCCGTGCTGGAGGCGCGTGACCGCGTCACCACCGTCGCCACCGACGTCGCCGAGACGCTCACCTCGCGTCGCGGTGTGACCCTGCGTCGCCTCGAGCGCCGTGGCCAGACGGAGACCCGCAAGGCGCGCACGCGTGCCGAGCGCCTGATCCGTCGCGGTGAGCGCCGCGTGCAGCGCGAGACCAGCGCCGTCGAGCGTCAGGTCGACCGCCGCAACAACGTCGTGACGCAGCAGGTCGCGACGGTCTCGGGCCGCGTCGAGGAGGCCGTGCAGACCGGCATCGCCGCCGGCGAGCGCGTCATCACCAACGTCCAGAAGCAGCTGGCGTAGGTACGTAGGGAAACGGACTTCCCCCGGCCGGCTGTTGGAGAGAGCTGGACACGGGAAAGGCTGCCAGGCCTCATATCTCGCCTGGCAGAGAAGCACCCTCTCCTCCCTCAACCGTCGGGGCGCCAGCAGTCAGGGCGCCCCGTCGGTCTTTAAACGCCAGCGCCTATCCTTGGAGTCATGCCCACCGAGTCTCAGATCCGCGAAGCGCTCAAGGCCGTCATCGACCCCGAGCTGCGGCGCGACATCGTCGAGCTCGAGATGGTCCGCTCGATCGCCATCAAGCCCGACGGCGTCGTCGACGTCACGGTCTCGCTCACCACGCCCGGCTGCCCGATCAAGGGCCACTTCCAGACCGACGTGACCAAGGCGGTGACCGGCGTCGAGGGCGTGACCCGCTGCAACGTCGGCTTCGACGTCCTGACCGACACCGAGAAGGGCGCGCTCCAGCGCAAGCTCGGCCGCCCCGGCGGCCTGCCCGAGGGCTCGCTCGCGGCCGTCCAGAACGTCATCTGCGTCGGCTCCGGCAAGGGCGGCGTCGGCAAGTCCTCCCTGACCGTCAACCTCGCCGCCGCCCTGGTGGGCGAGGGCAAGCGCGTCGGCGTGCTCGATGCCGACGTCTGGGGCTACTCGATCCCGCGCATGCTCGGCCTCGGCTCAGACAAGCCGCGCGTCAACGCCGAGCGCAAGATCATCCCGATGGAAGCGCACGGCCTGAAGGTCATGTCGATCGGCTTCTTCGTGAAGGAGGACGAGGCCGTCGTCTGGCGCGGCCCGATGCTCCACAAGGCGCTCACGCAGTTCCTCGAGGACGTCGCGTGGGGCGAGCTCGACTACCTCCTGATCGACCTTCCGCCCGGCACCGGCGACGTCTCGATGACGCTCGCCCAACTGCTGCCGCAGGCCAAGTTCGTGATCGTCACCACCCCGCAGGACGCGGCGCAGAAGGTCGCGCGCCGCTCCGCCGAGATGGCCGACAAGGTCAAGCTCGAGATTGCGGGCGTGATCGAGAACATGTCCGGCTTCACCACTCCGTCCGGCGAGCGCTTCGCGATCTTCGGCGAGGGCGGCGGCGGCCGGCTGGCCGACGAGCTCGAGGTGCCGCTGCTCGGCACCGTGCCGCTGACCATGGCGCTGCGCGAGCAGGCCGACGCGGGCACGCCGCTGGTCTTCACCGACCCCGACGATCCCGCCGCCCAGGGCGTGCGTCAGACGGCGCGGGGGCTCGTGGCGCTGTCGCCGATCGAGCTGCCGGTGATGCAGGACCCGGTGCCGTCGGCCCCGCCCCAGCCGGTCGGCATGTCGCTCCCGATGGCCTGAGCCGCGGCCAGCGCCGCCGCGAGGCGCCTGCGCGCCTGCGCGTAGGCGCGGGCACAGTGGAAGAAGACGATCGTCAGCAGCGCTGACGTGAGCGCCGGCACGACGAGCACCCCGACGGCCTCGGCGGTGGTGTGGACGATCGCGTTCGACTGATGGATCCCGGGCGCGAACGGCTGCAGGTCGATCTGGTGCAGCGCGAACGTCTGGACCGACAGCAGCGCCACCGCGACCAGCGCCCAGGGCCGGGGCACCGGCGTGTTCAACAGCGCGACGCACAGCGCCACGACGATGAGGAGCAGGAGGTCGATCGAGGCCAGGGTCGAGGCCACACGCCGAGACTACCCGGGCCGCCACCTCGGCAGCCTGGGGTGAACGCTCTATCTACTTGCCGGCGTAGTACTGCGCGTTGATGCCCGCGAAGTTGGACCACTCTTCGGGCAGCTGATCCTCGGCGAAGCACGCGTCGACCGGGCAGGCCTCCACGCAGGCATCGCAGTCGATGCACTCCTCGGGGTCGATGTAGAGCATCTCGACCTTGTCGTAGTCGGGCTCGTCGGGCGTCGGGTGGATGCAGTCGACCGGACAGACCTCCACGCAGGAGTTGTCCTTGGTCCCGATGCAGGGCTCGGCGATGACGTAGGCCATGGCGCGGCATCATAACCATCGTGCTCCTGCTCACCGGTGCCACCGGACTCATCGGTTCGCCCCTGCTCCGGCGCCTCACCGCGCGCGGTGAGCCGGTGCGCTGCCTGGTCCGGGATCCGCGCCGACTGGGGCCCGAGCGGGTCCGGGTCCAGATCACGATCGGCGACCTGACCGATCCGCGCGCCTACCGCCAGGCCCTCCGCGGGGCCCGCACGGTGGTCCACCTCGCGGCCTCGCACCGCGACCAGGAGCACGCCACGATCGAGGAGCTCGCCGGGCTCGCCACCTGGCGGCTGCTGCGAGCGGCCGAGCAGGCCGGGGTCGAGCACTTCGTGTTCTTCTCCGCCCTCGGCGCCTCGCCGTGGCATCGCAGCCGCCTGCACCGGGCCAAGGCGCTCGCCGAGCAGGCGGTCGCGGCCGCCGACCTGCGGACGACCACGTTCGCGCCCTCGCTCGTCTACTCGCCCGGCGACCGCCGGCTGGCGCGGCTCGACCGCCTCGCCTGGCTCCCGGCCGTGCCGCTGGCCGGGCTCGGGCGGGCGTGCACGCAGCCGATCTGGGCCGAGGACGTCGCCGATTGCGTGATCGCCGCGCTCGACGGGCCGCCCGCCGCCGAGCGGCATGTGCGCTACGAGTTGGCCGGCCCCGACGTCCTCTCCCACCGCGAGGTCGCCGAGCTGGCGCTGCGCGCCGGCCATCGCCGCCGCCGCCTGGTGCCGGTCCCGGCGCAGATCCTGCGCCCGCTGCTGCGCGGCTATGAGGCCCTGGCCGGGCCGACCGCGGTGGCGACCTGGGAGGAGGCGGAGCTGCTCGGCGTGACCATGCGCACGCCGCGCGGGACGGCCGACGCCGAGGCGCTCGGCGTCCACCCCCGCCGGCTCGCCGCGGTGCTCGGCGCCTAGGAGCCCTGAGCGGCCGAGCGCGCGGTCTCGAGCTGGGAGGCGACCTGCAGCAGCGTGTCCTCGCTCAGCGGCTTGCCGACGAGGTGCGCGTTGGTGGGCAGGCCGTCCTCCCCGACGCCGGCCGGCAGGGAGATCGCCGGCTGCCCGGTGACGTTGAAGAGCGCGGTGAAGGGCGTGAACTGGCCGGAGCGCGCGAAGTCGGCCATCGGATCCTCGCCGAGGCCGTTGCACTCGCCGATCTTGAGCGGGCGCTCGGCCAACGCGGGCGTGAGCAGCACGTCGTACTCGGCGAAGAACGCCACCACGCCGCGCGCCAGCGCCTGCAGCTGCGCGACGCAGGCGAGGTACTCGACCGCCGACATCTTGCGCGACAGGTCAGCGATCGCACGCGACAGCGGCTCGATCTCGTCCTCCTCCGGCGGGCGGCCGGCGAGCAGTTCGCCGTAGGAAAGCTGGAGCGCGACCGCGGGCCCGAACGCGCCCGTGAACAGCCGCAGCGTGTCCTTGCCCGGGAGCGCCGGCGACGCCTCGTCGACCTCGTGGCCGAGCCGCGCGAGCAGGTCGGCGGTCTCGTGCATCCCGCGCAGGCACTCGGGATCGACCTTCGCGTCCAAAGCGTTTTCGGCGCTCATGGCGACGCGCAGCCGGCCCGGGTCGCGGCGGACGGAGGTCGAGTAGGGCTCGGCGGGGCGCGGCGCCCAGGTGGCGTCGCCGACCTCGTAGCCGGCGAGCACGTCGAGCAGCGCCGCGGTCTCGCCCACCGTGCGGGTCAGCACGCCGTCGCAGGCGAGGAAGGAGTCGCCGAGGTCGGGGCCGCGCGACACGCGGCCGCGGCTGGGCTTGAGGCCGACGAGGCCGCAGCAGGAGGCCGGGATGCGAAGCGACCCGCCGCCGTCGTTGCCGTGCGCCACCGGCAGCATCCCGGCCGCGACCGCGGCCGCCGCGCCGCCGGAGGAGCCGCCCGGCGTGCGCGTCGTGTCCCACGGGTTGCGCGTCGGGCCGCCCTCGCGCGGCTCGGTGGTCGGGAGGATCCCGAACTCCGGCATGTTGGTGATGCCGACGATCACGAACCCCGCGTCCTGGAGACGGCGCACCAGGTACGCGCTGTGGTCCGCGCGATGGCCGCGGAGGAACCTCGAGCCGAAGTTCATGCGCAGGCCTTCGACCGGCGTGTTGGCCTTGATGGCGATCGGCACGCCCGCGAACAGCCGCTCGTCGCCGGGCTCGATCGTGTCGGCGGTGGCCAGGGCGCCGTCCGCGTCGACCTCCACGAACGCGTTGATCTCGCCCTCGCGCTCCTCGATCCGCTCGAGGGCGGCGGTCACGACCTCACGCGCACGCAGCTCGCCGCCCCGCACATGGGCAGCGAGCTCCCCCACGCTCATGGCCATGAGGTCGGTCATCTGCGGGCGCCAGCCTAGGGCACTCGGACGCAGCGTCAAAATTCCACGTTCCGGCCCGACCTGCCAACCTTTCCCGCCGTATGAGCGACGACGTCCAGTCCGGTCTCGAAGGCGTCGTCGCCTTCGCCACCGAAATCGCCGAGCCCGACCGCGAGGGCGGCGCGCTGCGCTACCGCGGGGTCGACATCGAGGAGCTCGTCGGCAAGGTCCCCTTCGAGCAGGTCTGGGGGCTGCTGGTCGACGGCACGCTCGAGCCCGGCCTGCCGCCCGCCGAGCCGCACCCGCTGGCGATCCGCTCCGGCGACCCGCGGGTTGACGTGCAGTCCGCGCTGGCGATGCTGGGGCCGGAGTGGGGCTTCCAGTCGCTGATCGACATCGACGACGAGGAGGCCCGCGACAACCTCGCCCGCGCCTCCGTGATGGCGCTGAGCTTCGTCGCCCAGTCGGCGCGCGGCGCCGGCCGCCCGCCGGTCCCGCAGCGCGAGGTCGACAAGGGGACCTCGATCCCCGAGCGCTTCCTGATCCGCTGGCGTGGCGAGGCCGACCCCGACCACGTCAAGGCGATCGACGCCTACTGGATCTCGGCCGCGGAGCACGGGATGAACGCCTCGACGTTCACGGCGCGCGTCATCGCCTCCACCGGCGCAGACGTCGCGGCTGCGCTGAGCGGCGCGGTCGGCGCGCTCTCCGGCCCGCTCCACGGCGGCGCGCCGGCGCGGGTGCTGAAGATGCTCGACGAGGTCGAGCAGGCGGGTGACGCCGACAAGTGGGTCAAGCAGGCGCTCGACTCCGGCCAGCGCCTGATGGGCTTCGGCCACCGCGTCTACCGCGCCGAGGACCCGCGCGCGGCGGTGCTGCGGCGGACGTCGAAGGAGATCGGCTCGACGCGCTACGAGGTCGCCGAGGCGCTCGAGACGGCGGCGCTGGCGGAGCTGAAGGCGCGCAAGCCCGACCGCGTGCTCGCCACCAACGTCGAGTTCTGGTCGGCCGTCGTGCTCGACCACGCCGACGTCCCGAGCACGCTGTTCACGTCGCTCTTCACCTGCGCGCGCACGGCGGGCTGGTCGGCGCACATCCTCGAGCAGAAGCGCGAGGCGCGGCTGATCCGGCCGTCGGCGAAGTACGTCGGGCCGGGCGAGCGCCCGTTGTCAGACGTCTAGCGCGCGGGTGAGGATGTCGCGGAGGGCGATCGCGTCCTCCTCGGAGAGGCCGGCGAGCGGCGGCGGCGGGACGCTCATGCGGCGCTCGACCTGGTCGCGGACCTGCTTGCCGAGCTCGGTGATCACGAGCGTCTTCACGCGCCGGTCGTGCTCGGCGGCGCGGCGCTCGATCAGGCCCATCGCCTCGAGCCGGTCGGCGATCCCGGTGACGTTGGAGTTGTCGCACTGGAGCGCGTGGGCCATCGCGCTCATCGTCATCGGCTCGCCGGGGCGCAGCTGCATCAGCGCCATCGACTGCATCGGCGCCAGGCCGAGCTCGCTCAGCGTCGCCATGCGGCGCGGCTTGTCGGCGCTGAAGATGCGCCAGAACAGTGCCCATGCGTCCTTCGCGGCGGCGGTGGTGCCCACCGTCGGCGTTGACATACGGCAAATGTAACACACCTAGAAGATTGCATGGTTCAAGTAATTTCGGTACCTTTTCTCGCCATGACTTCAGACAACGGCATCGAGGTAGACGGCCTCGTCCGCGAGTTCAAGGGCGGCGTGCGCGCGGTGGACGGCATCCACTTCCGCGTCGAGCCCGGTGAGATCTACGGCTTCCTGGGGCCCAACGGCGCGGGCAAGTCGACCACCGTCCTCATGCTCACCACGCTGCTGCCGCCCACGTCGGGCACCGCGCGCGTGGCGGGCTTCGACATCGTCCGCGAGGGCTCCCACGTGCGCGAGGCGATCGGCGCCGCGCTGCAGGAGGCCGCGCTCGACCCGCTGCTGACCGGGCGCGAGCACCTGCGCCTCCAGACCACGCTGCACGGCCTGCCGAAGAACGAGCGCCTGCGCCGCGGCGAGGAGCTGCTGGAGCGCGTCGGCCTCACCGACGCGGCCGACCGCAAGGTCGGCGGCTACTCGGGCGGCATGAAGCGCCGGCTCGACCTGGCGCTGGCGCTCGTGCACTCCCCGCGCGTCCTGTTCCTCGACGAGCCGACCACGGGCCTGGATCCCCAGAGCCGCTCGGACCTGTGGGAGGAGGTGTCGCGCCTCGCGCGCGAGGACGGCGTGACCGTGATGCTGACCACCCAGTACCTCGAGGAGGCCGACGCGCTGGCCGAGCGCGTGGGCATCATCGACCAGGGCCGGATCGTGGCCGAGGACACGCCCGAGGCGCTGAAGGCCGAGGTCGGGCGCCCGAGCCTCGAGGTCATCCCGTCCGACCCGGGCGGCTGCGACCGCCTGGCGACCGTGCTCTCGCGCTTCGGTGAGCTGCTCGACGCGCCCGCCGGCGCGGTCGCGGTGCGGCTCGAGCGCGGGGCGGACGAGCTCGCCCCGGTCGTGCGCGCGCTCGACGCCGAGAGCGTCGGGATCGAGCACTTCCAGCTGCACTCCCCGTCGCTCGACGACGTCTTCCTGGCCAAGACCGGCCACAAGATGACGGTCGAGGAGGACACCGCCGAGGCCGAGGCGGTGCCCGCTTGACCCTCCTCGCGCAGGTGGGCGAGATGGCGCGGCGGTCGATCACCCAGACGCTGCGCCAGCCCGCGCTGCTGATCCCGCCGATCCTGTTCCCCTTGTGCCTGCTGGCGGTCAACGTCGGCGGGCTCGACGCGGCGACGAAGCTGCCGGGCTTTCCGACCGACAACTACCTCAACTTCGCGATCGCGATCCCGTTCATGCAGGGCGCGCTGTTCGCATCGATCAACGCCGGGTCGAGCCTGGCGCGCGACGTGGAAACCGGGTTCCTGAAGCGCCTGGCGCTGACGCCGATGCGGCGCTCCGCGCTGCTGCTCGGCAACCTCGCCGGGGTGATGACGGTCGCCGCGCTCGCGTCGCTGGTCTACCTCGTGGTCGGGCTGGCCGCCGGGCTGCATCTCGACGCCGGCGTCGGCGGCGGGCTGGTGCTCATCGTGCTCGCCTTCCTGGTCGCGCTCGCGTTCGCCTCGCTGGGCGCGTGGGTCGGCCTGCGCGCCGGCTCCGGCGAGGCGGTCCAGGGCCTGTTCCCTGTCTTCTTCGTCTTCCTCTTCCTGTCGTCGCAGGCGCTGCCGCGGCCGCTGATCGAGCAGGACTGGTTCCGCACGATCGCGACCTGGAACCCGGTCTCGTACATGCTCGAGGGCATCCGCTCGGTGGTGATCACCGGCTGGGATCGGGTCGCGCTGGAGCGCGGGTTCACGATCGCGATCGTGCTCTGCGCGATCGGCATCTTCGGCGCCTCGCGCGCCCTGCAGACGAGGCTGGTGCGGACATGAGGCGCTTCACCTCCGTCGCGCGCGGTGTCGCGTGGCGCCAGATCCACAACTTCACGCACAACCCGGCCTTCCTGCTGCCGTCGATCATCTTCCCGCTGTTCTTCTTCACGGCATTCGCGGGCGGCCTCTCGAACGTCAGCAACGCGCCGGGCTTCGACTTCCCGTCCGGCTACACGGCGTTCCAGTTCGTGTTCGTGCTGCTGCAGTCGGCGGCGTTCGGCGGCGTCTTCACCGGTTTCGCCGTGGCCGCCGACTTCGAGCGCGGGTTCGCGCGGCGGCTCATGCTCGCGGCGCCCAACCGGCTCGGCATCCTCGCCGGCTACCTGGCCGCGGGGTTGGTGCGCGCGCTGATCGTCGGCGCGCTGCTGTTCGTGGTCGCGCTGATCGTGGGCATGCAGATCGACGGCGGTCCGGTCGACCTGTTCGGCCTGATCGTGCTCGCGCTGCTCGTCAACCTCGTCGCGGCGCTCTTCGCGTTCGGCGTCGCGTTCCGGCTGCGCACGATTCAGGCCGGCCCGTTGATGCAGATGCCGGTGTTCCTGGTCCTGTTCTTCGCCCCGGTCTACGTCCCGCTCGCGCTGCTGTCGGGCTGGGTCGAGGGGGTGGCGAAGGTCAACCCGTTCACCGCGCTGATCGAGGGCGGCCGCGACCTGATCTCGGGCCAGTCGTTCGACGCCTGGCTCGCCTACGGGATCGCGTTCGCGCTGGCCGCGGGGTTCTCCACGTGGGCGGTGCGTGGGCTGCGGAAGGCGGAGGCTGCGGGGGGCTGAGGAGTCCGGCGTCCCTTTTGACCGGCGGACGTCAACGGCTGGCTGGGTAGGGCTGGGTTTCGGCCGAGTTTCTGCGACCTGAGGGGCCCGTTGGCGGGCGAAGGTGCAGAAACTCGTCGTGGAGCCGAGTTTCTGCACCCGGCGCGGTCTCATGGCGGCCGAGAGTGCAGAAACTCGGCCGAACCCGCCTCCTCAATGCCCGCCGTTGACGTTCAGCGGCGCTGCCGCGGGCGCTACGTGGCCAACGCGCCGGCGAGCTCCCCCCGCCGCCGGATCCCGAGCTTCCGATAGATCGACCCGAGGTGGTACTCGATCGTCTTGGCGCTGAGGAAGAGCGCCGCGGCGACCTCGCGGTTCGTGCGGCCCTGCGCCACCTGCAAGGCGATCTGGAGCTCCTGGGCGGTCAGCTCGTCGGTGGCGATCGCGGGCGCGGCGGACCCGGTCGGGCCCCCGGTGGCGCGGAGCTCGCCGCGGGCTCGCTCCGCCCAGGGCTCGGCTCCCAACCGCTCGAACACCGCCAGCGCGTGGCCGAGCGGGCCGCGAGCGTCCGCGCGGCGCTTCGCGCGCCGGAGCCGCTCGCCGTGCAGGAGCTGGGTGCGGGCGGTCTCGAACGGCTGGCGGGTCTCGCCGTGGAGCTCCAGGGCGCGGGCGAAGTGCGCGTCGACCTCGTCGTCGGGCGCCATCAGCCCGCGGATGCGCGCGACGATCGCGTTGACCCACGTGTGGTGCGGGCGCTGGCCCTGGCGCTCGAGGTCGGCGAGGCGCGGCGCGACCTCGTCGGGGAGGCCAAGCCGCCAGAGAACCTCGAGAAGGTCGGGCGCGTAGCGCGCGACGCCCGGCTCGTCGCCCTCGGTCTCGTTGAACGCGCGCTCGGCGGCGAGGCCGTGGTCGCGCGCGGCCTCGAGGTTGCCGAGGCCGAGCTCGAGCAGCGCGAGCGCCTGGTACCCGTAGATCGCGGTGGCCGGGGCGCCCTGGGCCTGGCACAGCGCGACGCTCTCGTTGGCGTGGGCGCGCGCGTCGCCGGCGCGGCCGAGCCCGGCCTCGACCTCGGCCAGCGCGCCGAGCGCGTGGGCGAGCAGCGACTCCTGGTGGGTCTCGCGGGCGAGCGTGACCGCCTCGTCGGCGCCCGCCAGCGCGGCGGGCCAGCGGCCGAGGCGGAAGTCGAGGTGGGAGCGCGCGGCGAGCGGGTAGACCAGCGCTCCGGCGGCGCCGACGTCGCGCAGCGAGCCGACCAGGCGGTCGAAGATCGCCTCGGCGCGCTCGAACCGCTCCGTCCACAGCGACGAATGCGCCGCCATGCCGAGGACCTCGGGCGGGCCGAGCACGGGCTCGTCGCCGAGCAGCACCGGCTCGCAGGCGGCGAGCATCGCGTCGCCCTCCTCGGTCTCGCCCAGGGCCAGCAGCGCCTCGGCGTGGATCAGCGTCGCGAGGAACTCGAGCGCGGGCGCCTCGCCGCCGGTGACCGCCTTGACGCGCCCAGCGGTCTCCGCCATCGCGCGCAGCGTGCCGTCGATCATGTGCGTGACCGCCGACTCGAGCAGGAACGTGCCCGCCCGCACCCGGTCGAGGCCCTCGATCCGCTCGGCCTCGCGGACCAGCGCCTGGCCCGCCCGCAGCGGGTCGCCGAGCCGGATCATCGTCCGCGCCGCCATCGCGCGCAGGTCGGCCTGCAGGAGCGGGTCGGCAGCGAGCTTCGCGCCTTGCTCGGCGAGCTCGACCGCGCGCGAGAGCTCGCCCGCGATGGTGGCGGCGCCGGCCGCCTCGAGCAGCGCCCTCGCCCGGGAGTCGTCGTCGACGTGCAGCTCGCCGGCACGGGCGAAGCCGCGCGCCGCGGCGGCGAAGGCGGCGCGGCCACGGGCGTCGCCGGCGGCGTCCATCAGCGCCTGGGCGACCCCGGCGTCCGGCATCGAGCAGGCGGCGGCGCGGTGCCACGCGCGCTCCGCGCTGCGGTCGGGGAAGGCGGCGGCGAGCGCGTCGTGGACCTCGCGGCGCTGGGCCGGGCTGGCGCCGTGGTAGACGGCGGCGCGTACGAGCGGGTGGTCGAACTCGACCTCGCGGCCGCGCAGCGCCAAGAGGCCGGCGGCCTCGGCCGGCTCGAGCACGTCGGGCGGGTAGCCGGCGTTGGCGAGCGCGCCGGCGATCACGTCGGCGCGCATCGTCTCGGCGCAGGCGGCCACCAGCAGCGCGTCGCGGGTGGGCTCCGGCAGCGCGTCGACGCGGCGGCGGAAGGCGCGCTCGAGCGTCTCGCCCGGCCGCAGCGGGGCGAGCGCGAGGTCGCGCCCGGCGCGCTGGTCGGCGCTCAGCCCGCGCGGGATCTCGCGCAGCGCCAGCGGGTTGCCGGCCGAGGCGGCCACCAGCTGGTCGATGACCGCGGGCGCGAAGCCGTTGGGCTCGGCGGCCAGCAGCGTCCGCGCGCTCGCCTCGTCGAGGCCGGTCAGCGGCAGCCGGTCGAGGCCGAGATCGGCAGCGTCGACGCCCTCGCCGTCGCGCAGCCCGAACAGCAGCACGACGCCTTCGGCGTCGAGCCGGCGGGCGGCGAACAGCAGCGCCTCGCGAGACGCCTCGTCGAGCCACTGCAGGTCGTCGGCGACCGCCAGCACCGGCTGGCGCTCGGCCGCCGCCGCGAGCAGGCTGAGGACGCCGGCGGCGACCGCGAAGCGATCCATCACCGGCGTCGCCTCCAGCGCCAGCGCGCCGCCGATCGCCTGCGCCTGGACGGGCGGGATCTCGGAGCGAAGGTCGAGCAGCGGCGAGAGCAGCTCCGACAGCGCGGCGAAGGGCAGCTCCGACTCCGACTCGATCCCCCGCGCCCGCAGCACGCGCATGCCGTGGGCCTGGTCGGCGGCGTCGCGCAGCAGCGTGGTCTTGCCCATGCCCGCCTCGCCGTGGACGAGCAGCGCGGCGCTGCGCCCCTCGCGCGCCGCCTCGATCATGCGCCCGAGCCGGGCACGCTCCTCGTCACGTCCGACCAGCAAGACGAGGGAAGTCTATGGAGCGGCTACGCGCCGTCCACCAGGATGATGTTCGTGGTCGAGGCGCCGCGGCGGAGCGGCTTGATCGCCTCGTACTCCTCGGAGGTCCACCACGCGCGGGCGGCCTCGCGGTCGGGGAACTCCATGAGGACGATCCGCCTCGTGTCCCACTCGCCCTCGAGCAGCTCGTGCTCGCCGCCGCGGATGAGGAAGCGGCCGCCGACGGCGGCGACCGCGGCGGTGTTGCGGCGGCGGTACTCCTGGAGCGCGTCCGCGTCGGAGGTGTCGCGGACGTCGGCGATCACGTAGACAGGCATGCGCCGCACGTTAAACAGCGAGGGCCCGGCATGTGCCGGGCCCTCGGTACGACGACAGCGCGGAGCGCTGTTTACATCATGCCGCCCATGCCGCCCATGTCGGGCATGCCACCGCCACCGTTGTCACCCTTGTCGGGCGCCTCGGCGACGATCGCCTCGGTGGTGAGGATGTTCTTGGCGATCGACGCGGCGTTCTGCAGCGCGGAGCGCGTGACCATCGCCGGGTCGATGACGCCGGCCTGGACGAGGTCGACCATCTCGCCGGTGGCGGCGTTCAGGCCCTCACCCGCGGGGGACTTGCGGACGTCGTTGACGACGACCGAGCCCTCGTAGCCGGCGTTCTCCGCGATCTGGCGGAGCGGCTCCTCGAGCGCGCGGACGACGATCTTCGCGCCCGTCTTCTCGTCCTCGATGTCGAACGTGTCGAGGTCGACCGCACCGATCGACTCGAGCAGCGCGACGCCGCCGCCCGGCACGATGCCCTCCTCGAGGGCGGCGCGGGTGGCCTGCAGCGCGTCCTCGACGCGGTGCTTCTTCTCCTTCATCTCCGTCTCGGTGGCCGCGCCGACCTTCACGACGGCAACGCCGCCGGAGAGCTTGGCGAGGCGCTCCTGGAGCTTCTCCCGGTCGAAGTCGGAGTCGGTGTTCTCGATCTCCGCCTTGATCTGGTTGATGCGGCCCTTGATGGCCTCCTGCTCACCGGAGCCGTCGACGATCGTGGTGTTGTCCTTCGCCACGACGATGCGACGGGCGCGGCCGAGCTGCGAGACCTGCGTGTTCTCGAGCTTGAGGCCCATCTCCTCGGTGATGACCTCGCCGCCCGTGAGGATGGCGATGTCCTCCAGCATCCGCTTGCGGCGGTCGCCGAAGCCGGGGGCCTTGACGGCCACGCCGGTGAACGTGCCGCGCAGCTTGTTCACGACGAGCGTCGCGAGGGCCTCGCCCTCGACGTCCTCGGCGATGATCAGCAGCGGGCGGCCGGACTGGATGACCTGCTCGAGGATCGGGAGCAGGTCCCGGACCGAGCCGATCTTCTGGTTGGCGATCAGGACGAAGGGATCCTCGAGGACCGCCTCCATGCGCTCCTGGTCGGTGACCATGTACGGCGAGATGTAGCCCTTGTCGAACTGCATGCCCTCGGTGAACTCGAGGTCCATGCCGAACGTCTGGCCCTCCTCGACGTTCACGACGCCGTCCTTGCCGACCTTCTCGATGGCGTCGGCGATGACGTCGCCGATCTCATCGTCGCCGGCGGAGATCGTCGCCACGCGGGCGATCTGATCCTTGCCGGAGATCTCCTTCGACTGCTCACCGATGTGCGCGACGACCTGGTCGACGGCCTTCTCGATGCCGCGCTTCAGCGCGAGCGGGTTGGCGCCGGCGGCGACGTTCTTGAGGCCCTGGCGAACGATCGCCTGGGCAAGAACGGTGGCCGTGGTCGTGCCGTCGCCCGCGACGTCGTTGGTCGCCGTGGCGACCTCGCGCACGAGCTGGGCGCCCTGGTTCTGGAAGACGTCCTCGACCTCGATCTCACGAGCGATGGTCACGCCGTCGTTCGTGATGGTCGGAGCGCCGAACTTCTTGTCGAGGACGACGTAGCGCCCCCTGGGGCCAAGCGTGACCTTGACCGCGTTTGCGACGGCGTCGACGCCGGCCTCGAGGGCCTTGCGTGCCTCGACGTCGTACTTCAGTTCCTTGTGTGCCATTTCTTCGTGTCTCTCGCTCTCTAGCTAGCTCTGGACCTTGGCGAGCACGTCGGTCTCACGGAGGACCAGGAGGTCCTCGCCGTCGACCTTGATCTCCGTGCCGCCGTACTTCGAGTACAGGACCTCGTCGCCCTCGGCGACATCAAGCGGGACACGCTTGCCGGTGTCCTCGTTGACCTTGCCGTCACCGACGGCGAGGACCTTGCCCTTCTGGGGCTTCTCCTTGGCCGTGTCGGGGAGCACGAGGCCTGAAGCCGTCGTCTCTTCCTCGTCGACCGCCTTGACGATCAGCCGATCGCCCAAAGGCTTGAGATTCATTCGAGTGACCTCCACTCCGTCGTTGCCTAAATCTCGTTGGCACTCTAGCGCGGAGAGTGCCAAACGCTGGTCATTCTATGAAGGCAAGGGCCGAAGTCAAGGGGTTCTTGGCACTCGGTTCACAAGAGTGCCAAACTCAGGTCAAGACCCCAATACCGCCGGGAGGTATTGAGTCTGACGTGCAGCGGGCCGATAAGGAGCCACCGCCCATGCGCACCATCGGTTTCCGCTCCAACGTCCTCTTCATCATCGCCGCCGCGGCCGGGCTGCTCGCCTCGCTCGGCCGGCCGTGGTACGCCAAGGCTCCGGTGCAGACCCCGGAGGAGGCGCGGATCGGCGACGTACAAGGTCCGGTCGAGCAGTTCTTCTCCCGGCTCGCCCGCGAGTTCACGAACGAGGACGGGGTCACCGGCTGGGCCGCCTTCCACAGCACGGACACGATCCTGGCCGTGCTGGTGGCGATCGCGATCGTCACGGCGCTCGGGACGCTGATCGTCGGCGTCGAGCAGCCCTGCCGCGAGGTGCTGCGGCTCGTGACGCTGGCGATGCTCGGCATCGTGGTGGTCAAGCTCGCCAACACGCCCGACAGCGTGGGCCTGATCGAGCGCCGCCAGGGCGCGTGGATCGCGCTCGGCGTGACGGGGATCATGGCCTCGTCGGCGTCGACGCTCTACAACGCGCCGCTGCACCGGAAGAAGACGACCAGCAGCCTCTACCAGGCGCCGCCGTCCCTGATGATTCCCGAGCGCTCGCACGTGTTCGACTCGCCGGCGGAACCGGCCGAGCCGACACAGCCCGCCGCTTAGGCGCCTAGTTCTGCGCGCCCCCGACGCCCCGCAGCCGGTCCTGGAAGTCCGGCGGGTTCTCGATGATCTGCGAGAAGCGGACGACGGTCACCGTGTCCTCGAGCGAGACGGTCTTGCCGTAGATCTGCTCGAGGAAGTGGATGAGCTCCTCCGTGCGGCGGAACTCGGGGTTGTCGTGCTCGATGTCCCGCGGTGAGAGGTCCTTCACGCGCTTGACCTCGACGTTGTCGATCACCGCGTGGAACAGGCGCTCGCGCGGCGAGTACTGGTAGCCGACGGTCACGAGCACCAGCTGGTTCTTCTTGTACTTGTGGGTCTTGTCGCCCAGCCGGATGGTCGCGGTCTTGCGACCGCGCTTCATCTGGTCGGCGAAGACCGTCGAGTAGAAGTTCAGGACCTGCATGGGGCGACCGGCACCCTACATGGCGCCGGAGTGTTTCGACAGGGCGCGCTCGATCATCTCCCGCTCGCCCGGATACGTGAGCTCGGTCCGGGCCTGCTCGATCGGCATCCAGCGCGCGTCGTCGACCTCGTGATCGTGGTCGGCGGTGTCGCCCGCGACGTACTCGCAGAGGTAGAAGCCGACGGTCTTGTCGACCCGCACGCCGCGCCGCCGGTAGCGGTAGCGGACGTCGCCGAGCCGCTCGACGACCCGCGCCTCGACGCCCGTCTCCTCCCGCACCTCGCGCTGCGCGGTCGCCTCCGGCGGCTCGCCCTCCTCCGCCCCGCCCTTCGGGAGCGTCGAGATCTGCGGCCGCCCCGCGGGCGTGATCACGAGCACGTTGCCGTCGTGCACGACGACCCCGCCGAAGGACTCCTCGCGCTCAGTAGACATACCCACGCAGGGCCGCGGGGTCGTGCACGGTCAGCCGCCCGCGCCCCTGGCTGATCACGCCCGCGCGCTCGAGCACGGCGAGGAAGCGGCTGGCCGACTCGCGCGAGGAGCCGGCGAGCTGCGCCAGCTCGGCCTGGGTGGCGGTGACGAGCACGTCGCGCTGCCCGCCCTCGCCCTCGGCGCGGGCCTGCTCCACCAGCTGGTCGAGCACGGCGGCGACGCGGCTCTGCACGGTCTGGAAGGACTGGCTGCTGAGCCGCTCGTTGGCCGCCCGCAGCCGGCGCCCGAGCGCGATCACGAGCTTGACCGCGATCGCCGGGTCGCGCTCGAGCAGCGCGCGCATGGCCGAGCCCGGGATCGCGACCGTGCTCAGGTCGTCGAGCGCCTCGACGGTCGCGGAGCGGCGCTCGTCGTCGAACATCGCCAGCTCGCCGAAGATGTCGCCGGGGCCGAAGCGCGCGAGCGTGATCGTGCGCCCGTCCGAGTGCTGGCGAATCGCGCGGGCGTGGCCGGAGCGCACGATGTAGCACGTGTCCGAGTCGTCGCCCTCGCGGAAGATGACCTGCTGGCCGTCGTACGAACGCGGGACCGCGACCTGGGCCACACGGACCAGGTCGTCAGCGCCGAGCTCCGCGAAGACCGGCACGCGGCTGAGGAGCTCGGCGGTGTCCTCAGTCGACGGCGGCATGCCGCCGCCAGGCTACACAGCGTCGAGCGCGCGCTCACGCCGTCGGTGCGAGGCCTGACGCGCCGCGAGCCAGACGAGCAGCGCGATCAGCCCGAGCGGCAGCGCGACCGCGCCCGCGACCAGCAGCACCGAGGCGGTGACCTCGAGCACGCGGCCGGCGTCCTTCAGGGCGTCGCCGGGGGTCCAGTCGTTGCTCCCGCCCGTCGCGCCGCTCGCGTCCTTGTCGGCCTCGAGCGTGACCGAGACCGACGAGGTGCTCGCCCGCCGCTTGACGCTCTTGAGGTCGGCCTTGGCGGCCGCGATCTGCCTGGACACGATGCGCAGGCGGGCGCGGATGCTGGTGGTCTCGTTGGTCGTCGTCGCCTTGGCCAGCTGCTTCAGCAGCGACTCGCGCTCGGTCCGCGCATCCTTCAGCCGCGAGCGCACGGAGACGACCGAGCCGGTGATGTCCTGCGCGGCCTGCGTGCGGTTTCGCACCTTGCCGACCGCCGACAGGCGCTCGAGCGCCCGCTGCAGGCGCCGCTCGGGCACGCGCAGCTCGAACGTCCCGCCCTCGCCGGAGGTGATCTGCGACGAGGCGACGTAGCCGCCGAGATCGTCGGCGACCGCGATGACCTTCGCCGCCGCGCCGTCGATATCGCGGGGCGTGGTGGCCAGCGTGATCTGGGCGGAGCGCTCGACGTAGCGGTGGCGGCCCGGGGTGGAGGGTGCGGCGAGCGCGGGGGAAGAGGCCGCAGCGCCTCCGGCGGAGTCGGCTTGCTTGCGCGCCGCGGACTCATCGCCCGCGGACGGTGCGGCCTCGTCGGTGTTGGGCGCCGCCTGGCTTGACGCCGACCCGCCGCCGCCGGCGGAGTCGTCGCCGCTCCCGCCGCCGCTCGGGATGGAGCTGGCGATCACCACGACGAGCAGCACGGACGCGGCCACCCCGAGGGCGGGCAGCGTGAACTTCGGCCACGTGAACGCGCGGCGGCGCTTCGGGGCACGCGGGAAGCCCCGCCGCGCCCGCTCGTCGAGCGAGTTGGCGAAGGCGGGGTCCGGGGCGGGGCGCTCGTCGCGCACGAGGATCGCGAGCTCGGCCAGGTCGGCCAGGTCGGGGTCGACCGGGCGGCCGGCGAGCGCGTCGTCGAGCGCGGCCAGCTCGCGGGTGAGGGTCTCAGGCGTGCTCATCGATGGCCTTTCGCAGCTTCGTGACGGCGCGGTGCAGCATCGTGCCCGCGTTGGAGACCGAGACGCCGAGGACGGTGGCCAGCTCGGCGTTGTCCAGGCCGGCGTGGAACTTGAGCGCGATCAGCTCGCGCTCGCGCGGCGCCAGCCCGGCGAGGGCGGTGCGCAGGGCGGCGCGGCGCAGCGCGGTGTCGGCGGCGTCCTCGGGCGCGGGAGCGTCATCGGCCGGCTCCGCGGTGAGGGCGGCGCTGCGCTTGCGGCGGCGCAGCTCGTCGAGCGCGGCGTTGCGCGCGATGCCGAACAGCCACGCGCGCTCGGTGCCGCGGGCGGGCTTGTAGGTGCCCTGCTTGAGAAACGCACGCTCGAACGCGCTCGCCGTCACGTCCTCGGCCGCCGAGCGGTCGCCGAGCAGCGTCGCGACGTACGCGTACACGTCGTCCCGGGCGGCTCGGTAGAGGGTGTCGAAGTCGAGTACGGGGTGCGACCGGGTGGCGGTGAGTGGGAGGGTGAGGGTGCTGGTCACATCGGTACTACGACGTGGGGGAGCATCCATCACGGAAGATCTGTGTTGGTTTCTTCGATGGCACGCTTCGCCCTCATCCTCACGTTGCTCCTCGCGGCCTCCGCGGCGCCCGCGCGCGCCGGCGACGCCGACCTGTGGGCGACCGTCAACGTCTGCGACACCGCCGCGCACCCGGACGAGATCGGCGTCCGCGCCTCGATGCCCGGCGGCAAGCGCGGCACGAAGCTGCTGATGCGCTTCCGCGTCCAGTACCGCGACCTCTCGACCGGGCGCTGGCGCGCGGTCCGCGACGCCGACTCGGGCTGGCGCAAGGCCGGGAAGGGCCGGCCGACGCGCGAGACGGGCTGGAGCTTCGAGGTCGCCGGCGAGGGGACGCGGATCCTGCGCGGCGTCGTGGCGTACCGCTGGACCCGCAGGGGCCACGTGGTGCGTCATGCGAAGCGGGTCACCGCGGGCGGCCACCGCTCGACCGAGGGCGCGGACCCCGAGGACTTCTCGGCCGCCACCTGCCGCATCAGCTAGTCAGGCCAGCTGGCGCCCCACGGCGGGTGCTCGAGCCGCCAGACCCACAGGCCCGGGGCCACGTCGATGATCTCGACGCTCATGCGAAGAGCCGCGGGTCGTTCGTGATGACGGCGTCGGCGCCCATCGCCTCGAGCTGCCGGATCTGCTCGGCGTCGTCGACCGTCCACACGTAGAGCTCGCCGCCGGCGCCGTGCACCGCCTTCACGAGCTCGGGCGTGGCGAGGCGGTAGTGCGCCATGACCGCGTCGACGCGCCCCTCGCCGATGTGGCCGGCGGCCAGGCCGGGGAGGCGGCGGCGCATGTAGAAGAGCGCCGAGAGAGCGGGGATCACGAACACGATCGACTTCGTGTAGTCGCGGCGCACGCGCGGCACCGACCAGCCGAGCCGCAGGCCCGGCTCGATCGCGCGGATCTTCACCAGGCTGCGCATGTACTGGCTGGAGACGAGCGTGCGGTCGACGAGGTCGTGCTCTTGAAGCGCGCGCACCACGCGCGCCTCGTAGCCGGGGAGCTTGAGGTCGACGTCGAGCTCCACGTCGGCGAACGCTTCGGACTTCAGGTGCTCGAGGCCCTCGTCGAGGCTGGGGGCGTCGGCGGTGCCGTGCTCGTGGTCGTGCGCGAGGATCAGGGGCGTGTCGTCGTCCGCGGGCAACGTGGCGGGGAGGACGTCGAACTCGATCATGTCGACGCCGGCTTGGAGGGCGGCGTCGAACGACTCGCGTGTGTTGCCGGGCGCGATCAGGTCGGCGCCCTTGTGGCCGACCCGCCTCAGCGCTGACATCCGGGGCACCAGAAGGTCGTGCGGTTGTCCTCCCACTGGCCGCGCGCCTCGATGCGCGTGCCGCAGCGGGGGCAGGGACGGCCGGCCTTGTTGTAGACCTGCGGTCCGCGGGTGGTGTGGCCGCTGCGCGCCGACTCCTGCATGCGCGGTCGGGCGGCGTCGACGATCGCGGTCGCCTCCTCGTCGGTGGTGTCGCCGGTGCGGCGCCAAGGGTCGATCTGCGCCTCCCAGCAGGCCTCGGCCTTCCACAGGTTCCCGATCCCGGCGACGGTCCGCTGGTCGAGCACGGCGTCGCCGATCGGGCGCGTGGGGTCGTCCTCGCGGAGACGGCGGAGGAAGCGTGCGTGGTCGAACTCGGGCGCGAGGATGTCGGGGCCGAGGCCGGCGATCCGCTGGTCGATGCGCGTGCGCGAGTCGGTCATCAGCTCGAGCACGGGGCCTTTGAACTGGACGACCTGCTTGCCCTCGCGGCGGATCACGAGCCAGGCGGCGCGCGAGGGGCGGCGGTCGGCGTCGAGCACGCGCCAGCTGCCGGTCATGCGCAGGTGCGAGTGGATCGTGAGGTCGTTGGCGAAGCGGATGAACAGGTGCTTGCCGTGGGCGTCGACCGAGCGGACCTCCTGACCCGCCAGCCGCTCGGGCCAGCGGTCGCGGCTGAAGCGCGGGTGCAGCGTCTCGAGCGCGTCCGGGACGTGGCCTTCGAGGATCGGCCGGATGCGGTTCGCGGCGTAGTGGATCGTGTCGCCCTCGGGCATGGGGTCAGCCTAGGAGCCGCTCGACGATGGCGCGGACTCGCTTGAAGGCTCTTGGCTCGAGGCGGTCGGGCGTGTCGCAGGCGGTGTGTCGGCACGGCTCGTCGGGGACGCCGAGCTTGGCGGCGGGGAGGCCGGCGAGCGTGAACTCGCGGTGGTCGGAGTTGCCGCTCCCGGCGTCCTTGATCCACCGGACGGCACCGTGCCCGGCCTTGACGATCTTGCCCTCCACGCGGGCGCGGTATCTCGCCGACCGCAGGTGGAACGCCGTGCCGCGCCCGAGCTCGTCGAGGGAGAGCACGAACCGGAGGTCCTTGGCGCGGCGCTTCACCCGCGGGACGGCGGCCTTGGCGCCGAGGTGGTCGGCCTGGCCGGTGTAGGGGCGCTCCTCGGCGCCGGTGGCGATCAGCCAGACGTCGCAGGAGGGGCGGATGGCGGCGAGGCGGGGCGCGAGCGCGACGAGCGTCCCGACCCCGGAGGCGTTGTCGTCCGCCCCGGGCGCGGGCGGGACCGAGTCCGTGTGGGCGGTGAGGACGACGAGGCAGTCCGCGGGCGTGTCGTAGATGCCGACGACGTTGCGCGAACGGCCGTGGCCGGGGACGCGGAAGCGGTCGTGCCCGATGCGGAGGCCGGCGGCCTTGAATCGCTGCTCCACGCGCGCGTGCGCGCGTCGCTCGGCGGCGGAGCCCGCGGGGCGCGGGCCCACCCGCGCCAGAGAGCGCGCGAAGAGGTAGCCCGGGTCCTCCGAAGGACCTCCTCCGAGCGCGGCGACCGCCGCGACCATGAGCGCCACGATCACGCCGAGAGGGTGAGCTTGCGCGGGCCTGCGCGGAAGCCGAGCTCGAGCAGCGCGTCCTCCCACTCGGAGCCGACGACCGGCTCGCCGTCGACGCGCTCGATCGCCAGGCGCTTGATGCGGCCGCGGTGGACGGCGTCGGCGAGGGCGGCGGTGGCGTCTCCCAGGCGCGGGTCGTTGGCCTCGACCAGGATCTGCAGGCCCTTGCCGCCGCGCTCGACGTAGATCACGGGCTCCGCGCCCGCCAGCACGAGGTAGGCGCCGGCCACCCGGGCGGGCGTACGGGTGGGTGGGGACGTCTTCTTCGGCCACTTGAGCACCGCGCCGTAGGGCTGCGCGGGATCGGTGGCGGCGAGCACGATCGGGGGTGCGGTGTCGTCATCGCGCTGCGCGCGCAGCCTCTCGACCGCTCCCGGCAGCGCGAACTGCGCGCCGCCGAGGCCCTCGATGAAGTAGCCGCGCCGCGCGACCCCGACGGTCTCCAGCGCCGAGAGCGAGTCGTAGAGCGAGGAGAAGCCGCCGGGGACGCCCTCGGCCAGCACCTGCTCGCGGGTGACGATGCCGTAGCGCTCGAGCAGCAGCTCGGCCTGGGTGCGGCGGCGGGCGGTCGGGTCCTCGGGCGCGCTGAACAGCGTCGAGACGAGCGACCAGCGGCCCTGGACCTGCGGCTGGGAGCCGCTCCGCCGCGCGGAGAAGCGCCGCCGGCGGTCGGCGCGCGCCTGCTGCGCGAGGGCTGCGAAGCGCCCGGTGGCGAGGCCCCCAGGCCGAGACAGGGGCGCGGACAGCCGCGGCGAGCGGAGCGGCGCGTAGGCGTCGTTGGTGACCTCGCCCGCCCACACGAGGTCCCACAGCGCCTCCTGCAGCTCCTCGCTGGGGATGCCGGCGATGTCGGCGAGCAGGTCGGTGAAGAAGCACGCGCCGGTGGCGAGCCGCTCGCGGATCGCGTCCTGCGCGCGGCCTTCCGGCGGAATCGATCCCCGCCCACCCGGCGGAGGCGGCCCGAGCAGTCGGACATCGTCGCGGAAGTAGAGCGCGACCTTGCCGGAGCGGCGACCCAGCGGGCCGGCTCCGATCCACACGAGCTCGCCGCCGGCGCACAGCATGTCCATCCACGAGGGCGAGTAGGCGCCGACGCGCCGCGGGAGCACGTCGCGCTCCCACACCTCGGCGGGCAGCGCGAGCCCCTGCAGGCCGATCAGCGCCTCACGCAGCCGGTCGGGCCCGGCGCCGGCGGGCGGGTGGCGGTCGACGCCCTGCCAGTTCGGCAGGAAGCGCGCGAGCGCGCGCTGGTCGGCCGGCTCGATCTCCTTGCGCAGCGCGGCGAGCGAGGCGCGCCGCAGCCGCCGCAGCACCTCGGGGTCGCACCACTCGCGCTGCGTGCCGCCGGGCCGGAGCTCGCCGCGCACCAGGTCGCCCGAGGTCTCGAGCGCCTTCAGCACCGGCGAGAAGTCGACGCCGTAGCGGTCGCGCAGCTGGTCGGTCTCGAACGGGCCGTGGGTGCGCGCGAACCGCCGCACGAGCCGCTCCATCGCGTCGGGGACGTCCGCGGTGAACACCTCCGGCAGCCCGGAGGGCGGGACCGCGCCGAGCCCGTCGCGGAACAGGCCGGCGTCCTCGGCCGCGGCCCAGCGCCGCTGGCCGCCGATGCGGATCGTCATGGCGCGCCGCTCGTTCTCGAGCTGCTCGAGCCACGCCGCCGCAAGCTCGCGCGAGGAGGAAGCGGCGGCGGCCGCCTCACTCTCGCCCGGTCGTGCGGCCTTGAGAGCCTCCGGTGCCACGCGCAGCGCAGCCTCGTCGGTGGTCAAGTCGCCGACTCGTCGGAGGACATCGTGCAGCGCGTCCACCGATTCCGCGCGGGTTCGTTCCGAGATGCGCTGGAGATCCGCTTCGACCTGCTCCAAGGCACCCTCGTCGATCAGCTCGCGCAGCTCCTCCTGCCCGAGCAGCTCGCGCAGCAGCTCGCGGTCCAGCGCCAGGGCGGCCGCGCGCCGCTCGGCGTTGGGCTGGTCGCCCTCGTACATGTAGGTCGCGACGTAGTCGAACAGCAGGGACGAGGCGAACGGGGAGGCGGTCGCCGTCTCCACCTCGACCACGCTGAGCTCGCGCGCGTGCAGCTTCCGCAGCAGCTCGGTCAGGCCCGGCAGGTCGAGGACGTCGCGCAGGCACTCGCGGTAGGTCTCGAGCACGATCGGGAACTGCGCGTAGCGCTTCGCCACTTCGAGCAGCGTCTGCGACTTCAGCCGCTGCTGCCACAGCGGGGTCCGCCGCCCCGGGTAGGCGCGCGGGATCAGCAACGCCCGGCCGGCGTTCTCGCGGAAGCGCGCGCCGAACAGGGCCGAGCCGCCCAGCTCGCCGACGACCCGGTCTTCGAGCTCGTCCGGGTCGATCAGGACCAGCTCGGCGCCGGGCGGCTCGTCGGCGTCGGGGAGGTGGACGATGATGCCGTCGTCCGACCAGATGGCGTCGGACTCGAGCCCGTACTCCTCGCGGATCCGGGCGCTCAGGGCCAGCCCCCACGCCGCGTGGACCCGGCCGCCGTACGGCGACAGCACGCACAGCCGCCAGTCGCCGATCTCGTCCCGGAAGCGCTCGATCACGATCGTGCGCTCGCTCGGTACGACGCGCGTCGCCGCCTCCTGCTCGTGCAGGAACTCCAAGAGGTTCGAGGCCGCGCGGGGGTCGAGGTCGTAGTCGGCCTCGAGCGTCGCCGCGTCCTGCTCGACCGCCCAGCGCGAGAACGCGCCGATCGCCTCGCCGAGCTCGCGCGGCCGCCCCACGCTGTCGCCCTTCCAGAACGGCACCGCGCCCGGCACGCCCGGCGCCGGCGTCACGACCACGCGGTCGCGGGTGATCTCCTCGATCCGCCACGAGGTGGCGCCGAGCAGGAAGACCTGGCCCGGCCGCGCCTCATAGACCATCTCCTCGTCGAGCTCGCCGACCCGCCGGCCGTCCGGCAGGTTCACGCTGAACAGGCCGCGGTCGGGGATCGTGCCCGCGTTGGTGATCGCCAGCGCGCGCGAGCCCTTGCGGTCCCGGATCGTCCCCGCGACGCGGTCCCACACGATTCGCGGGCGCAGCTCGCCGAACTCCTCCGACGGGTAGCGGCCGTCGAGCATGTCGAGCACGTTCTCGAGCTGGGCGCGCGACAGCTCGGCGTAGGTGTGGGTGCGCAGGACGAGCGCGTGGAGGTCGTCGACGTTCAGCGATTCGGTCGAGGCGGCCATCGCCACGATCTGCTGTGCGAGCACGTCGAGCGGGTTGCGCGGCACGACCGTGGTCTCGATCAATCCCTCGCGCATCCGCTTGGCGACGACCGCGCACTCGAGCAGGTCGGCGCGGAACTTCGGGAAGATGCGCCCCTTCGAGGTCTCGCCGACGTTGTGGCCGGCGCGGCCGATCCGCTGGAGCCCGGCGGTGACCGACTTCGGCGACTCGACCTGCAGCACCAGATCGACGGCGCCCATGTCGATGCCGAGCTCCAAAGACGACGTCGCCACCAGGCACGGCAGCTCGCCGGCCTTCAGCTGGTCCTCGACCACGAGCCGCTCCTCGCGCGCCAGCGAGCCGTGGTGCGCCCGCGCGATCTCCTCCTCGGCCAGCTCGTTCAGCCGCAGCGCGAGCCGCTCCGCCCCGCGGCGGTTGTTGACGAACACGATCGTCGAGCGGTGCTCGCGGACGAGCTGCAGGATCTCCGGGTAGATCGCGGGCCAGATCGACTTGCGGGTCGCCTCGCCGCCGGCGAAAGGGTCGAGCTCGGCGCCGTCCGTGCCCTGGTCGGGCTCGAGCATCGACTCGACCGGGACGTGGATCTTGAGGTCCAGCGGCTTGCGCACGCCGGTGTCGATCACCGTGCACGTCCGCTTCGGCCCGACGAGGAACCGGCCCACTTCCTCGAGCGGATTCTGCGTCGCCGAGAGCCCGATCCGCTGCACGTCGCGGTCCGCCACCTCGGCCAGCCGCTCCAAGGTCAGCGCGAGGTGGGCGCCGCGCTTGGTCTGCGCCACCGCGTGGATCTCGTCGACGATCACCCACTCGGTGCCCTCGAAGATCTTCCGCGCCTGGCTGGTGAGCATCAGGTACAGCGACTCCGGCGTCGTGATCAGCACGTCGGGCGGGTGCTTGACCATGTCGCGCCGCTCCTTCTGCGGCGTGTCGCCGGTGCGGATCCCGACCGTGATGTCGCCGCCGATCCCGCGCAGCGGCGCGCGGAGGTTCTTCTCGACGTCGTACGAGAGCGCCTTCAGCGGCGAGACGTAGACGAGCCGGGTGCGCTTGTCCTCACCCGTCGGCTCGGCGACCAGCCGGTCCAGCGCCCACAGGAACGCGGCCAGCGTCTTGCCCGATCCGGTCGGCGCCGAGATCAGCGCGTGCTCGCCGGTCGCGATCGCCGGCCAGGCCTGCGCTTGGGCCGCCGTCGGCTCGGCGAACGCCCGCGTGAACCACTCTCGAACCTGGGGAGTGAACGCGGACAAAGGCATACCTCCAGGGTACGGCGTGCTCACCCCACCGGGCTCAGGGTGCCGCGCCGCGTGACGGCGACGACCGTGCCCAGCGCCGCCGCCGCGGCCGCGATCAGGAACGAGACCCGCCACCCCTGCGACTCGACGATCGTGCCGGAGATCGCCGAGCCGATCGCGATGCCGCCGACGAACGCCGTCACCGGCCAGGTGTAGGCCTCGGTCCGCGCTCCGGGCGGCGCCACCCAGCCGATCAGCTCGTTGCGGGTCGCGAGCAGCGGCGCGATGAACGCGCCGGCCGGGATCACCAGCAGCGCCATCGTCGGGATCGACGTGGCGGCCGCCAGCGGCAGCAGCCCGAGCGGGAGGAGCCCGCTGACCGCGAGGTGCAGGCGCCCGAGCGGCGGGCGGTTCGGCAGCGCGCCGTAGATCAGCCCGCCCGCGGCGCTGCCGAGCGACCACACCGCGAGCAGGAGGCCGGCCAGCTCGGCCGCGCCCATGGCGTCGGAGAACGCCGGCAGCCCGACCTCGACCATCCCGATCCCCACGCCCGCGGGCAGCGAGGTGAGGACCAGCGAGCGCACCCCGGGCGAGGCGAGCGCGCCGAAGCGGCTCGTGCGCGCCTCGCGCTCGGGCTCGAACGCGCGGCTCGGCGCCTGGGCGGTGAACCAGATCGTGCCGGCGATGACGCTCGCGACGGACACGAGCAGCGCGCTCGCGGGCGAGACGGCGGCGGTCAGCACCGCGGTCAGCAGCGGGCCGAGGATGAAGATCAGCTCGATCAGCACCGAGTCGAGCGCGTAGGCGGGCTGCAGCAGCTCCTCCCGGTCGCGGAGCAGCGTCGGCCACATCGAGCGCAGCACCGAGGAGGTCGGCGGGATCGCGAAGCCGGCCGAGACCGAGCAGGCGACGAGCACGACGGTCGGCGCGCCGAGCTCGGCGAACGCGACGACGCCGCAGAGCGCGGTGGCGTGCACGAACGCGAGCGGGACGAGCACCCGCCGCTGCCCGAACGTGTCGACCAGCCGCCCCTGCACCGGCGCGCCGATCCCGGAGCCGGCCGCGAGGCCCCCCGCGACCACGCCGGCGATCGCGTACGAGCCCGTCGCGTGGCGCAGGTAGAGGATCAGCGCGAGCGCGTTGATGCCGATCGGGAAGCGCGCGATCAGCGTCGCGGCGATCAGCGGCGCCACATGGGGAACGCGCAGGACCTCCGCGTAGCGCTTCACCCGGCGAGCTCCCGGGCCCGCCGCAGGATCGCGTCCATCATCTCGGGCGTCAGCACCCCGGTGAACGTGTTCTGCTGGCTGGGGTGGAAGCAGCCGAGCAACCGCCCGTACTCGGCGCCGTGGCCGAACTTCGGCCGCGGCCGCGGGACCGGGCCGTCGAGCAGGGCGGGCGTCCGCAGCGCCGCCTCCCACGCGAACGCGCCGAGGCAGACGACCACGCGCGGCCACGCGATCAGCGCGAGCTCGCGCTCCAGCCACGCCGAGCAGCGCTCGCGCTCCTCCGGCAGCGGCTTGTTGGCCGGCGGCGCGCAGCGCACCGCGGCGGTGATCCAGCAGTCGCGCAGCTCGAGCCCGTCGTCGCGGTGCTCGGAGGTCGGCTGGTTCGCGAAGCCGTTGCGGTGCAGCGCCGCGAACAGGAAGTCGCCGGAGCGGTCGCCGGTGAAGAGGCGGCCGGTGCGGTTCGCCCCGTGCGCGGCCGGCGCCAGGCCGAGGATCAGCACCCGCGCGGCCGGGTCGCCGAAGCCCGGGATCGGGCGGCCCCAGTAGTCCCAGTCGCGGAACGACGCGCGCTTCTCCCGCGCCACCCGCTCGCGCCACTCGACCAGCCGCGGGCACGCGCGGCACGCGGTGATCTCGGCCTCGAGCGCGGCGAGCTCTGTGCTCAAACCGCGCTCGCGCGCGGCGGGATCGCGCCCACGATGCCGAGGATCAGCCGCTCGAGCACCGGCTCGAGATCGCGGATGTGCTCGGGATCCTTGGTCCGCAGCTGGCGCGAGACGAGCTCCACGATCGCGCCGACGATCGCGTAGGCGTCGAGCGGCGAGGCGAGGCGGTGGACCTGGCCGGCCTCGGCGTCGGCGCGGTTGGCCTCGTACATGTAGTCGGCGACGCGCGTCAGCGCGGCGTCGCGGCGCTCGGCCGCGCGCGGGCCCGCGCCGATGATCTCGACCAGCAGCGTCTGCGCCTGGTCGGGGAAGGCGTCGACGACGTCGAGGAACGCGCGCACGGAGGCGCCGACCCGGCCCTGCGGGCTCTCCCCGCCGTGCTCCTGCGCGGCCTGCGCGATGCCCTCGACCACCACGTCGATGGCGGCGTCGAACAGCGCGAGCAGGCACTCCTCCTTGTTGCCGAAGTGCTCGTAGAAGGTCGCCTTCGACATCCCGGCCTCGCGCGCGATCGCCTCGGCGGTGGCGTCGGCGAAGCCCGCGCGGGCGAACACGGCGGAGGCTGCCGCGAAGAGGCGCGCGCGCTGGCGGTCCTGCCGCACCTCGAGCGGCGGTGCGTGCCGTCCGCGGGGGGCTATCTCCGGCTCCGCCATCTCACCCGATGGTAGAGGGACTACCCTCTGGCCGGCCCCATGCGCACGCTCGCCCGCCTGCTCCCCCTCGCGCTCGCCGCCGCCCTCGCCGGCTGCGGGCAGGCGCCGACCTCCGCCAACAACTTCAAGGGCGCCGACAAGGCCGTCGCGAAGACGATCGAGGACCTCAAATCCAACGCCCAGGCGCGCAAGCCCTCGGCGATCTGCCGCGACGTCCTCGCGACCGCCCTGGCGAACAAGCTCAAGTCGGCGGGCAGCGACTGCACCGACGAGATCGAGAAGCTCACCGGCGACGCCGACGACTTCGCCCTCCAGGTCACCGACGTCACCGTCACCGGCAACACCGCGACCGCCAAGGTCAAGGCGCGCCGGGGCGACGAGAAGAACGCCTCGACAACGTTCTCGCTCGTCAAAGAGGACGGCGACTGGCGCTTGAGCAGTCTCGGCGCGAACTAGCCGAGCGAGCGCCCGTACTGGCGCTCGTAGTACGCGCGGTAGTCGCCTGAGCGGATCGGCTCCCACCACGACGGGTTGTCGCGGTACCAGGCGACGGTGTGGGCGAGCCCGTCGCCGAAGCGCATCCGCGGCTCCCAGCCGAGCGCGCGCACCTTCTCCGAAGAGAGCGAGTAGCGGCGGTCGTGGCCGGGGCGGTCGGTGACGTACTCGATCAGGCTCTCGTCGCCGCCGGTGAGCTGGATGATCCGCTGGACGACCTCGAGGTTGGCGCACTCGTCCGGACCGCCGGCGTTGTAGACGTTGCCGGGCTCGCCGTGCTCGAGCACGTGCCCGATCGCGCGGGCGAAGTCCTCCACGTAGATCCAGTTGCGGACCTGCATGCCGTCGCCGTAGACCGGCAGCTTGTCGCCGTGCAGCGCGTTGAGGATCATCAGCGGGATCAGCTTCTCGGGGTACTGGAACGGCCCGTAGTTGTTGGAGCCGCGGGCGATCAGGGTCGGCAGCCCGTAGGTGTGGAAGTAGCTCCACACGATCAGGTCGGCGCCCGCCTTGGTCGCGGAGTAGGGCGAGGACGGCGCGAGCGGCGACTCCTCGGTGAACGAGCCGGTGTCGATCGAGCCGTAGACCTCGTCGGTCGAGACCTGGACGTAGCGCAGGTTGTGCTCGCGGGCGGCCTCGAGCAGGACGTAGGTGCCCACGGCGTGGGTGGTGACGAACGCGTCGGGCTCGGCGATCGAGCGGTCGACGTGCGTCTCGGCGGCGAAGTTGACGACCGCGTCGCGCCCCTCCATCGCCTCGCGGACGATGTCGGCGTCCTCGATCCCTGCGCGGATGAAGCCGAAGCCGGGCGAGTCCTTTACGTCCGCGAGGTTCTCCTCGCGGCCGGCGTAGGTGAGCTTGTCGAGGACGACGACCTCGTCGCCGTGCTCGGTGATGCGCTGGCGGACGAAGTTCGAGCCGATGAAGCCGGCTCCGCCGCAGACGAGCAGCTTCATTGCAGGACCTCCGAGTTCAAGTAGTCGGTCAGGCCGTGGCGCCAGTACGGGAGCACGGGCGCCTCGCGGCGGGTGGAGCGCAGGACGGACCACGGAGGTCGCGGCGCGGGGCGCGGGAACTCGGCGGTCGTCACGGGGTTGGCGATGGTGCCGGTGCCGGCCTCCTCGAACGCGGCCTGCGCGAACTCCTGCCACGAGCACTGGCCGCCGCCGGTGACGTGGAGGATGCCGCTGAGGCGCTGCTCGGCGATCTGGACGAGCGCCGGGGCGAGGTGGCCGGTGAAGGTGGGGCAGCCGATCTGGTCGGCGACGACGTTGACCTCGTCGCGGTCCTCGGCGAGCTTCAGCATCGTGGCGACGAAGTTCTTGCCGTGCGGGCCGAAGACCCAGGCGGTGCGGACGATCGCGTGCTCGCCGTGCTCGGCGACCGCGTGCTCGCCGGCCAGCTTGGAGCGGCCGTAGGCGCTCCGGGGACCCGTGGGATCGCCCTCGGTGTACGGCTCGGTGGCGGTGCCGTCGAAGACATAGTCGGAGGACACGTGGACGAGAAACGGCGCGGCGGCGGCGAGATTTCCGGCGCCGTCGCCATTGATGCGGGTCGCGGCCTCCTCGTCGGCCTCGGCGCCGTCGACGTCGGTCCAGGCCGCGCAGTTGATGACGGCGTCGGGGCGTGCGTCGGCGATGGCGGCGCGGACGGCGTCGGCGTCCGTGATGTCGAGGTCGGCGCGGGCGAGCGCGATCACGTCGTGACCCGCGCTCTCGGCGGCGGCGACGACGTCGCGACCCAGCATCCCCGCTGCCCCTGTGACGAGAAGGCGCATGGGCGGCCTAGCCTAGCCAGCTCTCAGCGCCAGCCCGAGCTCGAAGCGCGCCTCGGGGTCCTCCAGCCGGTCGCCGAACAGCTCGCGCAGCTGCTTGACGCGGTAGCGGACGGTCTGCGGGTGCACGCCGAGCTCGGCGGCGACGGCCTGGACCTGGCCGGGCCGGTCCAGCCACGCGCGCAGCGTCTCCGTCAGGCGCGCGCGGGGGCCGTCGGCGAGCGTCTGGAGCGGGGCGAGGCGCTGCTGGGCCAGCTCGGCGCCGAGCGCCGGGTCGGCGGCGATGACGAGCGCCGGGAGGTGCTCCTCGGCGCGCGCGAACGCGCGCTCGCCCAGCCGGCCTGCGGCGAGTAGCGCGTGCGTGGCGACGGCGCGGCGGACCGAGAGCCCGGCGAGCGCGAGCGGCACCGCGGGCCCGAGCGCGGCGGGGCGCCCCTGGGCGACGGCGGTGAGGCGGCGCGCGCGGGCGGGCGCTCCGGCGTCGGGCACGAGCACGACCGCGAGCCGCTCGATCCCTGCCCCGATCGCCTCCTCCCCGATCCGCCTTGCCAGCCGCGCCGCGAGGGCGTCCGACTCGGCCGCCTCGTCGGAGGACGCAGGGGTCCCGCCCGAGATGGCCGCCCCGCCCGCGGCGACGGTTCCGGAGGCGGGTCCTCCGGAGCCGGCTGGTTCCGCGGGTGCGGTCACGAGCGCGGCCACGGTCCGCGGCAGCGGCCAGGCAGCGGCGGCCGCGGCAGCCAGGATCGTCTCCTCCGAGGGCGCCACGTCCTGCGCGAGCAGCCGCACGAGGCGGCGACGCAGGCGCTGGCGCTCGCCCGCGGCGGCCGACTGCTCCTCGGCGTAGCCCTCCGCCGACTCGGCCGAGAGCTCGTCGATGTAGGCGAAGATCGCCTCGCCGAGCGCGTAGATCGCGCCCGGGTCGAGCCCGCCGGCCACGCCCGCCTCGACGAAGCGGCGCCAGGCGAGCCGGGAGCCGAGGCGGTAGGCGGACAGGAGCGCCTCCAGGCTGCGGCCGGCGCGCATCTCGCCCCGCCCGAGGTCGACGTACGCCGCGCGGCCGCGGCCGTCGTCGCTCGACGGGTCCTCGATCAGGTCGATGAAGCGGCCGAGCGCGCGCTCGATCGCCACGCGCACGACCTGGCCGAACTCGCCCTCCATCGCCCGCGCGTAGTCGGGGACCTCGCGCGCGATCGCGGCGATGATCTCGTCGGCCAGCGATGGCAGCACGGGGCGCAGGACCTTTCCCGCGTCGGCCGGGATCGCGGCATAGGGCCGGGTCGGCGTCGACATTTATCACGAGGCTACAGAACCGACCGCCCGAGACGCTGAAGAACCCACAAGTGAGCGCCCCGATTGCCGGGAAGTATGAAACCCATGACGCGTGCGCACCGGATCTCCAACCTCATCGGGGCGATCGTCCCCTTTATCGCGTTTCTCGCGGCGATCGCGCTGCTGTGGAACCAGTACGTCGGCTGGCACGACCTCGCGGTGCTGGCGCTGATGTACGTCATCACCGGGCTCGGGATCACGGTCGGGTACCACCGCATGCTCACGCACCGCTCGTTCCAGACCTACAAGCCGCTCGAGTACCTGTGGGCCTTCCTCGGTTCGATGGCCGTCCAGGGCCCGGTGATCGCGTGGGTCGCCGACCACCGCAAGCACCACGCCCACACCGACGCGGAGGGCGATCCGCACTCGCCCCACGTCGGCCACGGCGACGGCGTCCTGGGCGCGCTGCACGGCCTCTGGTACGCGCACATGGGCTGGCTGTTCGACGCGCACGGGCGCGCGGACGGGGAGAAGTACGCGCGCGACCTGGTCGAGGACCGCGGCATGACGCTCATGAGCCGCCAGTTCCTGTCGATCGTGCTGATCGGCCTGCTGATCCCGGCCGGGCTCGGCTACCTGCTCAGCGGCGGCACGCTGAAGGGCGCGATCACCGGCCTGATCTGGGGCGGCCTCGTGCGCATCTTCATGCTCCACCACGTCACCTGGTCGATCAACTCGGTCTGCCACTTCTTCGGGCGCCGGCGCTTCGACGTCGAGGACCACTCGACCAACGTCTTCTGGCTCGCGCTGCCGTCGTTCGGCGAGTCGTGGCACCACAACCACCACGCCTTCCCCCGCTCCGCCGTGCACGGGCTCAAGTGGTGGGAGGTGGACACCTCGGCGATGGTGATCCGCGCGATGAAGCGCCTGCACCTCGCCTGGAACGTCGTGGAGATCACGCCCGAGCGCCAGGCGCAGAAGATGGCGGCGAAGCAGCCCGCCGTCGTGGCCTAAGGAGCCCCTCAAAGAAATCGGCACGCCCGGGTGCACCCGGACGCACCGCCTGTTCTTGGACGGACTCCTAGCGGCGCAAGGTCAGCTTCACGCGCGTCCCGGCGGCGCGCCGGCGCCGGCCCGCGGCGACTGGGGAGCACGCGCCGGAAATCCCGAGTATTAGCTAGATATCCCAAGTTCCAGCGCGTCGCTCAAGCCCAGCGCCGGCGTGGTTTCCCTCCGACCTGACGCGGGGAGCAGCGTTTCAGTGGCGACGATGAGCACGACGGAATCCATCGCCGTCCGGCGCGCCCACGGGATCGAGCTGATCGGCGAGTTCGAGGGCTCGGGCTTCAAAGTCACCCCGCACCTCGCGCGCCGCGCCGACGGTCAGGTCGTGCAACTCACGCAGCTGCTCTACCTGGTGGCCGAGGCGGCCGACGGGCAGCGCGACGTCGAGGCGATCGCCGATGTCGTCAGCGAGCAGTACGGCCGCCGCGTCACCGGCGACAACGTCCAGTTCCTGGTCGACGAGAAGCTGCGGCCGCTGGGCGTGCTCGCGGGCGCCGACGGCAGCACCCCCGAGCTGGAGCAGCGCTCGCCGCTGCTCGCGCTCCGGCACCGCCGGCCGGTGCTCTCCGAGGCGGCGACGAACCGCGCCGCGCGGCTGCTGACCTGGCTGCACGCGCCGGTCGTGCAGGTGCCGCTGCTGCTGGCGATCGCGGCGTTCGACATCTGGCTGTTCGGCATCCACGGCGTCGCGGGCGGCCTGCGCAGCGCGCTTTACAGCCCGGGGCTGCTGCTCGCTGTGCTGCTCTCGGTCGTGGTCGCCACGGCGTTCCACGAGCTCGGCCACGCGAGCGCGTGCCGGCACGGCGGCGCGCGGCCCGGCGTGATGGGCGTCGGCCTCTACCTCGTGTGGCCGGCGTTCTACTGCGACGTCACCGACGCGTACCGGCTCGGCCGCGCCGGGCGGCTGCGGACCGACCTGGGCGGCGTCTACTTCAACGCGATCTTCGCCCTGCTGGCCGGCGGCGTGTACTTCGCGACCGGCGAGGAGGCGGCGCTGCTGGCCGCCTCGCTGCAGTACGTGATCATCCTCCAGCAGCTGCTGCCGCTGCTGCGGTTCGACGGCTACTACGTGCTCAGCGACCTCACCGGCGTGCCCGACATCCTGTCGCGCATCAAGCCGATCTTCCGCTCGCTGCTGCGGCCGCGCAGGCCGGAGCCCGCGGTCGCCGAGCTCAAGCCGTGGGTGCGCGCGATGGTGACGCTGTATCTGATCGTCCTGGTCCCGGAGCTGATCGTGCTGGTCGCCTCGGTGGTCATGGGCGCACCGCGCATGCTCGCGACGACCTACGACTCGCTCGGGCTGCAGCTGGATCGGCTGAGCGCCGCGTCCGGGCCGGCCGAGGCGGGCCTCAGCGGCTTCCAGATCATCGCGCTCGTCATGCCGGTGGCGGCGACCTCCGTGAGCCTCGGACGGACGGGCAAGCGCGCGGGCCGCGGCGTCTACGGGTGGGCGAGCGTGAGCCGGCAGCGGGCCGCCGTGGCGATGGCGGGCGTGCTCGCGGTCCTTGCCGCCACGACCTACATCCTGCTCCCGAACGGCGACTACGAGCCGATCCGGCCCGGCGAGCGCGGCACGCTCGGCTCGGCGGTGCGCAATCTGCCGGCGGCCACCGGCGGCCGCCCCGCCTTCACGCCCGAGCACGCGACGCAGGTCGCCCCGATCCCGACCGAGCGTCAGCGCCGCTCCCCGGTCGAGTCGCAGCGCGCGCCCGCGCAGCCCCAGGCCCAGGGCACGACGTCGGGTCAGCAGCAGCGGCAGAAGAGCACCGTCAAGGGCCGCACGGCCACCCCCGTCCCTGACCTGAAGGCCACGCCCACCCCCACGCCCACCGCGACGCCGACTCCCACGCCGACCGCCACGGCCACCGCGACCCCCACGCCGACCGCCACGCCCACGGTGACGGCCACGCCGACGCCGGACAACGCAGCGGCGGCGCCCACCCCCTAGTCGAATTCGGACGTCTGTTAGGCGCTTGTCAAGCGGTATTGACGCCCGCCGACCCGGCGCGTACTCTGCCGGGCCGGATGAGGCGGGGCCGATACAGCGAGGCGCAGCTGCTCCGCATCGCCACCCGCAAGGGCGAGCCGGACGCAGGGCTCACGGCGGTCGCGGAGCTGCGGCGGCGGCTCGACGTGTGGGAGGCCGCGCACGTCGACGAGGCGGTCAACGACGGCTGGTCGTGGCAGAAGATCGCCGACTCGCTCGGCGTCACCCGCCAGGCCGCCCACGCCCGCCACGCCAAGCGCCGCCAGCAGGCCAAGGGCGGGCTCGTCGTCGCCGGCCGCGCGCGCGGCGTCGTGCGCCGCGCCCGTGAGGAGGCGGCGCGCATGGGCTCCGAGACGCTCGAGACCGACCACCTGCTGCTCGGGCTCCTGCTCGACCCCGCCGACGGCCCGGTGAAGCAGGCGCTCGACGCCTGCGGCATCACCGGCGAGGCCGTGCGCGCACGCGCGGAGCCGTCGGGCCCGCGCCAGCCCGGCGGGCGGCCCGAGGTGTCGCCCGAGCTGCGCGAGACGCTCGAGAACTCGATGCGCGAGGCCGTCACCCGGGGCGAGGGCCGGCTCGACGTCCAGCACCTGCTGCTCGCCGTCCTGCACGAGCCCGGCGGCCGCGGCCGCCAGGCGGTGACCGCGGCGGGCCAGTCGCCCGGCGCCGTCGAACGCCGGCTCAACCGCGCGCTACGCGCTCAGTCCTCGCCGTCGGCGTCCGCGTCGTCCTGACCCAGCAGCGCGTCGGCCGCCTCGTGCGGGTCGAGCGGGATCGAGATGTCCCCGATCGAGGACATCGCCTGCCGCGCCGGCAGCTCGGTCGCCTCCTCACCCGCGAGCTCCTCGTCGGAGAGGCCCTCCTCGTCGGGGTCGCGAGGCTCTTCGCTCACAGAATGCCGATCTCCGAGTTGTCGCCCACCATGAAGCGATATGCGCGCGGCTGACGGTCGTCTCGGGAGATGGCAACGTTCTTACCCAGAAGCGACGACTCCATCCGTCCTTCGAGCCCGCGGACCGACGACGCCTCGAGCAGGATCGAGTGCTCGACCTCGGCGGCCTCGATGATGCAGCCCGCGCCGACCGCCGTGTACGGCCCGACGTAGGCGTCGCGGAGAAGCGCGCCGGAGCCGATCACCGCAGGCCCGCGGACGGTCGCGCGCTCGAGCCTCGCGCCCGGCTCGACCACCACGCGCCCGTCGACCTGCGAGTCCACCAGCTCGCCCTCGACGCGCCGCTCGACGGTCTCGAGGATCAGCCGGTTGGCCTCCAGCATGTCGTCGAGGCGCCCGGTGTCCTTCCACCAGCCGCGCACGACGTGCGACTCGACCCGCTTGCCGCCGTCGACCAGCCACTGGATCGCGTCGGTGATCTCGAGCTCCCCGCGCGCGCTCGGCTCGATCGCCCGCGCGGCGTCGTGGATCAGCGGCGTGAACATGTAGACGCCGACGAGCGCGAGGTCGCTGGCGGGCTCGGTCGGCTTCTCGACGAGCCGGACGACCGCGCCGGCCTCGTCGAGCTCGGCAACGCCGTAGTTCTCCGGGTCGGGTACCGCGGTGAGGAGGATCAGCGCCTCCGGCTCGTGGCTGCGGAACGCGTTGACGAGCTCGGCGATCCCGCCCTGGAGCAGATTGTCGCCGAGGTACATCACGAACGGGTCGCTGCCCAGGAACGGCTCGGCGGTCAGCACCGCGTGCGCGAGCCCGGCCGGCTCGTCCTGGACGATGTAGGTGATCTCGACCCCGAAGCGCGAGCCGTCACCGGCGGCGCCGCGGATCTCGTCGCCGGTCTCCGGCGCGATGATGATCCCGACCTGCTTGATGCCGGCCGCGGCCATCGCCTCGATGCCGTAGAACAGCACCGGCTTGTTGGCGACCGGGACCAGCTGCTTCGCCGACGTATGCGTGATCGGGCGCAGGCGGGTGCCCTTGCCGCCCGAAAGGATCAGGCCTTTGAGCGTCTCCATGTGGGGCGGAGACTAGTAAGTCCCGCCCAATTTGCGGTGATCCCAAGTGACGCGGTCGCGCTCGACGAACTCCAGCGCGACCCGCTTCGGAGCCTGTTGCGCGAATGCGTCGCGCGTGCCCTCGGCACCGCCGGCGTAGCGCTCGACCAGCTCCATGGCGAAGTCGGTCACGACCTCGACGTCGCGGTGGATCTCCACGTCGCAGCGCAGCATCACGCCGCGCAGCTCGGCGTACTCGATCCCGGTCTCGACCTGGAGCGTCGCGCGCGGGTCGCGCTCGAGGTTGCGGACCTTCTGCGACTTCGCGTAGGTCCAGGCCCAGATCCGGCCGTTCCGGAGGACGTACCAGAGCGGCATCAGGTGGGGGAAGCCGTTGCGGCCGTTGGTGGCGCAGGTGACCGTCTTCTGCTCCGCGAGGAAGGCGTCCACCTCCTCGGGGGCCATCTTGATGGCGTCGCGGCGGCTCACGGAGCGGCGACGAGCAGGCGCTCGGCGGCGCGCAGGACGGCCTCGCGGGCGTCGGCGGGCTCGAGGACGGCGGCGTCGCCTGCCTCCTTGAGCACCTCCTTGACGAGGTAGTCCTCGCCCTTGTAGGCCCACTCGATGATCACCGCGCCGTTGGGCAGCTCGGCCAGCACGGTGTGCTCCTCGGCGGACCAGCGCGCCTGCTCGGGCGAGATCCACACATGCGCGACGCGCGAGCCCTCGACCTCGCCGGTGCGCGGCCAGCCCTCGACGACCGCGATCTCGTCGACGCTCGCGCGCGGCTCGTAGACCTCGTCGAGCACGGTCACGCGCTTCACGCGGTCCAGCCGGAACGAGCGTGTGTCGTCGCGCGACGGGTCGAAGGAGGCGATGTACCAGCCCTCGCGCCCGTTCATCAGCGCGTACGGCTCGACCTTGCGCTCGGAGATCGTGTCCTCGTTCGGCTGCCAGTACTCGAGCTCGATCAGATTGCGCGACTCGATGGCGCGGCTGACGTCGCGCGCGATGTCGGAGTCGTCGGCGCCGGTGCCGCCGACCAGCAGGCCGTCGCGGCCGATCTCGCCGAGCGCGGCCTTGATCTTGTCGTGGGCGGTCTGCAGGTGGTCGGAGAGGTGGGTGCCGAGGAACTCGATCGCCGCCATCAGCGCGTTGGCCTCGATCGGCAGCAGGCGCGCCGGGCGGTCGAACGTGTCCGAGTACGGCTCGGTGTCGATCTCGATCTCGTCGCCCTGGACCTCGGCGTAGATCACGTAGGCGCCGCCGCCGAAGTTGACGACGTTGAGCACCGAGATGTCCTCGCGCAGCTCCTGCTCGGAGATCTGCAGGCGCTCGAGCACCTCGCTCACCGGCGGACGGCGGCCCGCGCGGCCGGCGGCGATCAGGACGGAGGCGAGCGTGACGAGGCGGGCGAAGCGCTCGGGGCGGATCGCGGCCTCCTGGCGCGAGCGCGGGGCCGCCTCGGCGGCCTCGGGGTCGTCGGCGCCTGGCGGCGTGCCCTCGGCGACGCTGGTGAACGGGTCGCCGGTGTGGCGCTCGACGATCGCGTCGAGCCGCTCGCGCGCCTCGGCGGCGAGCTCCGGCGGCCCGGTGATGCGGGCGTGCTCGCCGTAGCCGAGCGCCCATGCGATCACCAGCCGCGGGATCGCGTAGTCGGTGCGGAAGCTCCCGTCGGCGATCTCGCCGTAGGGCCCGAAGTTGCGCTCGACGTGCCACGCGATGCGGTCCGACACCCAGATCTCGGCGGTGTCCTGCCGGTCGCCGAGCTGCCACGGGATGCGGCTCGCGTACTCGCGCGGGTCGAAGTCGGCGGGGCGCTGGAAGTCGTGCTCGGCCTTCGTCGCGTAGGCGACCTTGCCGCGGATGCGCGAGAGGCGGAAGACCCGCACGTCCTGGCGCTCGTGCGAGTAGCCCACGAGGTAGAACTGGCGGCCCTGGAACAGCAGCAGGTACGGGTCGACGCGGCGGGCGGCGACCTCGCCCGACTGCATCGTGAAGTACTCGAACTCGATCCGCTTGCGGCGCGCGATCGCGGTGTCGATCTTCGCCAGGCGGGCGGAGAGCTCCGCGCCGCCGGCGCTCGCCGACATGCCCAGCGCGACGGAGCTCTGCGCGGCCGAGTCGAACGGGCTCGGGCGGCCCCACGTGATCTGCTGGAGCGCGAGCCGCAGCGGCTCGGCGTAGGCGAACTCGCCGTCGAGCAGGCTGAGCGCGGTCTGCAGCGCGGCGTGCTCGTCGTCGGTGAAGGCGATGGCGGGGAGGTGGAAGGCCTCGGGGGCGAGCGAGTAGTTCTCCTGCTCGGAGAAGCCCTCCGCCGGCTTGTCGACCCGCAGCTGGATGCCGAGCGCGTCGAGCTCGGCGCGGTCGGCGTAGAAGCGGCGCGCGAACGCGTCCTCGGTCATGTCCGAGTAGCCCTCGACGTCCCGCCGGATCTCTGTCGCCGTGACGGGTCGCCGCTCCGCCATCAGGTATGAGATCAGCGAGAGCTGCCGGATCAGCTTCTCGGTGTCCTTCGCCACGGCCCCCGACTGTAGTAAGGCGGGGACATAATCCGCGCCGAACGGCCGTTCGGCGGGAACGAATTTGCGGATTTTCCGCGCCGCGTGACGCTTACGCCGCTTGGCGATCGGCGAAGTAGGCGCCGCCGCCCAGCGCGCGGTCGAACGCCGACCAGCGGCTGCCCTGCGGCAGCTCCTTCTCGAGCCGGTCGAACGAGCCGAGCTTGCCGCCGAGGTTGTCGATCATGTGGACGAGCGTGGCCTCGCGCGTGCACGGGACCACGGGCGAGCCGTGCTCGAGCGTGCCGTGGTGGCTGAGGATGATGTGCAGCACCGCGGCGGCGAGCGGCTCGGGGAACTCCGGCAGCTCCTCGATCAGGCGCCGGATCCGGTAGTAGCCGAGCGGGATCTCGCCCTGCAGCTTGCCGAGGTCGGTCAGGTCGATCGCCGCGCCGTCCGACGCGTAGGCGTCGAGCTTGCCGATGTCGTGTAACAACGCGCCGGTGACCGCGACTTCACGGTCGATGCCCGGGAAGTTCGCCGAGATGGCCGACACCGACTGCGCCACCGACAGGCTGTGCTCCAGCAGGCCATGGCGGTAGGCCTGGTGGTAGCGCTTCGCGGCGGGGGCGGCGCGGAACAGCTCCCACGTGCGCGTGTGCGGGCCGAAGATCGCGTCGAGCAGCGCGCGCAGGTGCGGGTTGTGGACGGTGCCGAGGATCTCCCGCAGGTCGGCCTCCATCTGCGTGGCCGAGCGCGGCGGCCCGTCGCACAGGCGGTCCAGGTCGACCTCCTCCGGATCCGCGGCGCGCAGGCGGCGCACGGCGAGCTGCGGCCCGTAGCGCGAATGCACGCTGTAACAGCCCTGCACGCGGATCGCGGCGCCGGCCTGGCAGACCTCGAGCACCGCGGGCACGTCGTCCGTGATCAGCGCCGACACCGAGCCGGTGCGATCGGCCAGCCCGAGCTTCAGGTACTCGCCGCCCTCGCGCTTCGTGCGAACCTCGCGATCACGCACGAGGAGGACGAGATCGACATCCTGTCCGTCGGTGAGCTGTTTGACGAGCATTGCTGGGGAAACGCTAGATGGGCGATCGGCGGATGACGCGTAGCGCGTTCATCACCGGGGGCGGCGGTGGACTGGGGGTCGCGGTGGTCGAGCGCTTCCTGACAGCCGGCTGGAACGTCACGGCGCCGCGGCGCGCCGAGCTCGACCTGAACGACCCGGAAGCGGTGCGTCGGGCGCTCGAGGCGGCTGGGCCGCTGCACGCGGTGGTCAACCTGGCGGGCGGCTTCGCGGCCGGCGAGCCGGTGGGGGAGACGCCGGTGGAGACGTTCGAGGCGAGCCTGCGGCTCAACCTGCGCACGACCTACAACGTCTGCCACGCCGCGATCCCGCTGCTGGCGGACGACGGCGCGATCGTCTGCACCTCCTCGGCGACCGCCCACGCGCCATTCGCCGGCTCGGCCGGCTACGCGGCGTCGAAGGCGGGCGTGATCGCGCTGGCCAAGGCGATCGCCAAGGAGGGCGTGCGCTGCAACGTGCTCCTGCCCTCGCTGATCGACACGCCGGCGAACCGCGAGTCGATGCCGGAGTCGGCGTGGGATCGGTTGGTCCCCCCGGAGCGGATCGCCGAGGTCGTGGTGTGGCTCGTGTCGCCGGAGTCGGCGGCGGTCAATGGGGCCGAGGTGCCGGTCTGACGAAAGTCAACGGCGGCTGGGTAGGGAAGCCGGGTTCGAGCCGCCGCGGCGCTCAAGTGGCCGCGAGCGATTGCTCAAGGAATAAGTCGCAAAGTTTGGGACGTATAGCGCCCCAAAGTTGACAACTTTGAAGCCGGTGCGTTGGGACCCGCCTCCTCAATGCCCGCAGTTGAAGTTCGCCTCGCTCACCGCGGACGCCCGATTCAACCCCCGTAGTACTTGATCGCCTTGTCCGCCAGCGCGCGCGTCTCGCGCTCGTTGCCGATCGCGTTGAAGGCGATCGCCGCGAACGGGATCATGCGGCCCGCGATGCGCCGCGTGAGGCGGCGGCCCACGAACCGGGCCAGCCTCGAGGCGAGCGCCTCGTCGCGCTCCAGGGTCGAGCCCACGTAGGCCGCGACGACCATGGTGCCGACGCCGTCGAGCGCGCGGCGCGCGGTCTGCGGATCGGGGTAGAGCCCGCGGATGACCAGCAGCTCGGCTGGGCGCATCGGGTCGTAGGGGTCGTAGCCGTAGGCGGCGGCGACGAAGAAGACCAGGCGCGACTGGATCCAGGCCGCGGCGGCGAGGTCCGGGATCGCCGTGACGATGCCGCCGATCCCGGTCGCGGCCCCGCCGAAGCGCGCCTGCGCGGCGTGCTTGCGCTTCGCCATCTGCGCGAGGTCGGCCGGCGAGTGCGCGTACATCCGCTTGCGCTCCTCGACCCAGGCGGCCGCGGCCGGGGCGTGGCGCTCCGCCGCGGCGAGCGCGATGTACTCGGGCGCGCGGGCGGGATCGGCGCGCAAGCGCTCCCACAACGAGGGGGGCAGCTGGCGCTGCCGGGTGTCTTCCCGCTCGAGCTCGGGGAGCCGCGGCATGCCTCTTGAATCTACCCAGCCACCCTCTCTCGTACCGTGGGAGTCGTGAATCGCAAGTGGTGGACGCTCGTCGTGGTCAGCATCGCCACGTTCATGCTGCTGCTCGACATCACGATCGTGAATGTCGCGCTGCCGGCGATCGAGCGTGACCTGCACGCGAACTTCGCCGACCTGCAGTGGGTGATCGACGCCTACGCGCTGACGCTGGCGGCGCTGCTGCTGACCGGCGGCTCGCTGGCGGACATCATGGGCCGGCGGCTGATCTTCGTGATCGGGATCGCGATCTTCACGGTCGCCTCGCTGCTGTGCGCGCTGGCCGGGACGCCGAACGTCCTCAACTTCTCGCGCGCGTTGCAGGGGATCGGCGGGGCGTTCATGTTCTCGACCGCGCTGGCCCTGCTCGCCTCCGCCTACCAGGGCCGCGACCGCGGCACCGCGTTCGGCGTCTGGGGCGCGGTCACCGGCGCCTCGGTGGCGGTCGGGCCGCTCGTCGGCGGCGTGCTGACCGACGGCATCGGCTGGGAGGCGATCTTCCTCGTCAACCTGCCGGTCGGGATCCTGGCGATCGCGCTGGCGCTGAGCCAGGTCGAGGAGTCGCACGCCCCGAGCGGCGCGCGCATCGACTGGCCGGGGCTCGTGACGTTCTCCGGCGCGCTGTTCGCGCTGATCTTCGCCCTCATCCGCGGCAACCCGGAGGGCTGGGGCAGCTCGCTGATCCTCCTCTGCCTCGCCGCCGCGGCGGTGCTGTTCATCGCCTTCGTGTTGGTCGAGCGCAGCAGCGACCACCCGATGCTCGACCTCACGCTGTTCCGCAAGCCCGCCTTCGACGGCGCCTCGATCGCCGCCTTCGCGCTGTCGGCGTCGATGTTCTCGATGTTCCTGTACCTGACGCTCTACATCCAGAACATCCTCGGCTACACGCCGCTCGAGTCAGGCCTGCGCTTCCTGCCCGTGACGCTGCTGTCCTTCATCGTGGCGCCGATCTCCGGAAAGTTCGCGGAGAAGGTCGGCATCCGCTGGTTCATGGGAGGCGGGCTCGCGTGCGTGGGGATCGGGCTGCTGCTGATGCGCGGGCTCCAGCCGGGCGACGACTGGACCGCGCTCCTGGCAGGCTTCCTCATCGCAGGCGCCGGCATCGGGCTCGTGAACCCGGCGCTCGCGACGGCCGCGGTCGGCGTGGTCGAGCCGCAGCGCGCGGGCATGGCCTCCGGCATCAACTCGACGTTCCGGCAGGTCGGTATCGCCACCGGCATCGCCGGGCTCGGCGCGATCTTCCAGCACGTCGTGGCCCAGAACCTGCTCGAGGGCGCCGCCGGGCGGCTGCCGCGCGGTGTCAGCGGCAGCGACGCGGCCGACTTCGTCAGCTTCGGCGGCTTCCGCGCGCTCCACAACGCCGCGCTGACCAGGCTCGCCGAGCAGTCGTTCGTCGACGGCCTCAACGACATCCTGCTCGTCGCCGCGATCGTCGCGTTCGCCGGCGCGATCCTCGCCGCGGTGCTCACGCGCCCGAGCGACTTCGTCCAGCACGGCGCGTAGTTCAGCGTGCAACCGCTGTTCGAGCACCGCATGGAGTTCGCGGGGTTCGACACGCGCGTGCTGGAGCTGGAGGGCGACGGGCCGGGACTCGTGCTGCTGCACGGCTGGGCTGACTCGGCCGACACGTGGCGCCCGCTGCTGGCCGAGCTCGGCGCGCGCGACCGCCGCGCGATCGCGGTCGACCTCCCGGGGTTCGGGACCGCGTCGCGCCTGGGGAGCGACGCGATGCTGCCGCAGCTCGACGCCTTCGCCATGGAGGTCGTGCGCGAGATGGGCGAGGACGTCGTGGTGGTGGGCAACTCGCTGGGCGGCGTGACCGCGCTGCGGCTCGCCGAGCACGAGGACCTGCCGCTGGCCGGCGTCGTGCCGGTCGCGCCCGCCGGGCTGCAGATGCCGCGCTGGTTCGACGTGATCGAGCGCGACCCGCTCGTGCGGCGGCTGCTCGGGCTGCCGCTGCCGATCGCGCCGCCGGTGCTGCGCGCGACCGTCGGCGAGATCTACCGCCAGCTCGTGTTCGCGCGGCCGCGCTCGGCCGAGGCGGCGGTCGTCGCCGCCTTCGCCAGCCACCACGCCAGCCGCGAGCGCGTCGCCGCTCTGCTCGCCTCCGGCCGCCGGCTGCTGCCGGAGCTGCAGACCTCGCCGTTCCGCCACGAGCTCGTGCGCTGCCCGGTGCTGCTGATCTGGGGCACGCGCGACCGGATGGTCCCGCACACCGGCGCGCAGATCCTCCTCGAGGCGCTCCCCCATACGCACCTCGAGCTGCTCGAGGGCGTCGGCCACTGCCCCCAGCTCGAGGCGACCGAGCGCCTGCTCGAGCTGCTGCTCCCGTTCCCCGCCGCCGTGCGCGCGTGATCCCGCTCACCCCCACCGCCCTGGCGGAGGCGGCCGCCAACCTCTACGACGGCACGCTCGGCGACGGCCTCGCCGATCTGCGCCGCATGCCGTCGACGGTGATCGACCAGGGCCCGCAGCGCACCGTCCGGCGCTACCACCCGCTCGAGGGCACGCGCCGGCGCCGCCAGCCCGTGCTGTTGGTGCCGCCGCTCGCCGCGCCCGCGATCTGCTTCGACCTGCGGCGCGGCTGCTCGGTGGCCGAGCACCTGCTGCGGGCGGGGCGCCCGACCTACCTCGTCGACTACGGCGAGATCGAGTACGCCGACCGCGCGCTCGGGCTCGAGCACTGGATCGAGGAGGTCGTGCCCAAGGCGATTCGCGCGGCGAGTAAGGACGCCGGCGGCCGCCCCGTCCAGCTCGTCGGCTGGTGCCTGGGCGGCATCCTCTCGCTGCTCGCGCTCGCCGCCGACCCGTCGCTGCCGGTCGGCCGCGTCGCGCTGGTCGCCAGCCCGTTCGACTTCTCGAAGGTGCCGCTGGTCGCGCCGCTGCGGCCGATCGCGGCGATCACGCAGGGCTGGGGCATCTCGCAGCTCTACCGGCTGCTGGGCGGCGCGCCGGCGCCGCTGGTCAAGCGCGGCTACCAGCTCGCCGGCATCGACAAGTACCTGATGAAGCCGTGGACCGTGCTCTCCAACCTGCACGACCGCGAACTGCTGGCCCAGATCGAGGCGGTCGACGCGTTCATGGACCGCATGCACGCCTACCCCGGGCGCACGTTCGGTCAGCTGTACCACCGCTTCTTCCGCACCAACGACCTCGCCGACGGCCGGCTCGCGCTCGAGGACCGGACGCTCGACCTCGCGGACGTGAAGCTGCCGGTCCTGGCGGTCGCGGGCCGCGGCGACGGGATCGCGCCGGTGCCGGCCTGCCACCACGTCGAGGCGCTGCTCCCGCACGGCAAGGTCGAGCTCGCCACCGCGCCCGGCGGCCACCTCGGCGTGCTGACCGGGCGCGCTGCGGCGGGGACGACCTGGAAGCTGCTCGACGCGTTCCTGGACAAGCCTGCAACGCGTCGTGCAAGGCGCCCGAAGCCGCGGGCGGGCGCGGCTTGAGCGGCTACCCTCAGCCGCCCATGCCTCGTCTCATCGCCCTTACCGCGCTCCTCCTCCTCGCCCTCGCCGCACCCGCCGCCGCTCAGGAGCAGCGGATCGCGGCCGGCACCAAGGCCGGCCACCTCGACGTCGGCGGCCTCACCGTCAACGAGGCGATCGTGAAGCTCCAGGGGAGCTACAACGCCTCGCTCGGCCGGCCGCTCTCGGTCCATGTCGCGGGGCACCGCTACGGCCTCACGATGACCCAGGCGAAGCTCAAGTTCGACGCGCCGCTGACCGCCCGCCGCGCCCTGCGCGCGCCGCGCAAGGACGTCGCGCTCGCCCTCAGCTGGGACCACAAGGTCGTGCAGAAGCTGACCGACCGGATCGCCGCGGCCGCCTACCGCGCGCCGCGCAACGCGACCGTCCGGATCACGCTGCGGCACATGATCAAGCGGGCCTCGCACAGCGGCCGCAGCCTCGACGCGAAGGCGCTGCGCGGGACCGTCGAGGCGGCGATCGCCAACCCGGATCCCGCGTCCTCGCGCGTCATCAAGCCGAAGCGCAAGGTCGTCAAGGCGAAGGTCACCACCCGCAACCTCGCGCGCCGCTACCCGGCCGTCGTCACCATCGACCGCGCGCACTTCAAGCTCCGTCTCTTCAAGCGGCTCAAGTTCGTCAAGAGCTACGGCGTCGCCGTCGGCCAGCCCGCCTACCCGACCCCGACCGGCCTCTACTCGATCACGAACAAGCAGGTCAACCCGGCCTGGACGGCGCCGAACTCGCCGTGGGCCGGGGAGTTCGCCGGCTCCACGACGCCCGGCGGCAGCGCCTCCAACCCGCTGAAGGCGCGCTGGATGGGGATCGTCAACGGCGTCGGCATCCACGGCACAGGCGAGGACTGGTCGATCGGCAGCCGCGCCTCGCACGGCTGCATCCGCATGCACGTGTCCGACGTGGTCGACCTGTTCCCGCGGGTGCCGGTCGGCTCCCCGGTGCTGATCAAGTAGACCAACCCTCCGGCCCGTGGGAGCATGGGCCATCGGGACTTTCGCCACCGAGAGGGCTGAGGCCAAGGACGCGCCCGAGGCGGCGGTCAGTCGCGCGACCGCGGCACCGTTCTCGCCGGGCGGCGTGCTCGCGCTCCAGCGCGCGATCGGCAACCGCGGCGTCGGCGCGCTGCTCCAGCGCGTCGCCTACACGCCGGGCTCCAAGCACGACCACACGCCGAGCGGCAAGTGGGCCGACGTGCAGACGAACCCCAACAGCGGCTTCTTCGAGAACCGCGTGTGCGCGAACTCGGCGCCGCAGACGGTGGTCGACCTGGCGATCTGGGCGAAGTTCGACGACAAGCCGATCGCGAAGGAGCACCTCGACTGGTACCTCACCAAGGGCAAGGGCGCGGACCTCGTCGAGAACGCCAACATCGAGAAGATGCTGCGCAGCGATCGTGGTGTCCAGGCGATGATCGAGACGCGGATGCCGTCGCCGTGGCCGACCACGGGGAAGTGGGCGACGGACTTCAAGGTCGAGCAGAGCGACTACGTCGACCAGGACCTCCGCTTCGCGTTCGGCGCCATCGACCGGCTCGACATCGAGGTCGACTTCGACGCCAAGACGATCACCGGCTGGTTCCAGGACCGCTACGAGTGGCACCCGGTCTATCCCGGGCTCTACAAGAAGTGGCCAGACGATGACGCGCGCGAGACGAACTGCGTCCACGCCGCGCTCGTCGAGCTGCAATCCGGGACCGCCGCCGACTACTGGATGAAGGGCGAGGCGACGGTGCCGCTCAGCGTGCTGTCAGCCGGCGCGGCGAAGAAGAAGTCGGGCGGCTGGTTCTGAGCTCGACGACGTCGGCCTCGATCTCGTCACGGCCGTGGTCGAGCGCCACCGACACCCGGTGGTGGCCGTCGCGCAGGACGTGGCGCTCGCCGATCCGGTAGACGGCGACCGGCGGTAGATCCAGCCCGCGCGCCTGCGCCATCCACAGCGACTTCCAGCGCCCCTCGGTCGAGCGGTCGGGGCGGAAGCCGCGGTCGAACTGCCGCGCCTTCGACGCCTCGGTCGTCGCGGTGATCGACTCGATCGGGATCAGTTGGACGCCGAGCTCACGCCGCGGGGCGGCGGCGAGCGGGGCGCTGCCCTCGTCGACGAGGTCGAGCTGCGGTGCGCGCCTGCGGCGCGAGCGGGCCAGGCGCGCGAAGCGCTCCTCCGCCTCCGCCTGCGGGCTGCGTGGGATCGGGATGACGGCGTCGAGCACCGCGAACACCGCGCCGATCACCAGCAGCGTCCCGATCCCGCCCCCGACGACGAACCCGCCGGCGAGCAGGCCCGCGCAGAGCACCCACCGGCGTGGGGCGGCGCGGGGCGAGAGGGTCGTGCGGGGCATGGCCGGTCAAGCGTCCCACCGCCCACCGCGCCCGACCAGTGGGGCAGACCCGACTCAGGCGGCCGGGGGCTGCACCTGCGCGGCGATCGCCTCGGCCCGCGCCTGGGGCATGTTCTCCGGCCGCGCCGGGCCGTCCGCCACGCACGCGTTGGCCGCCGCGACCGCGCGCGCCAGGCACGCGCCGAGGTCCGGCGCCTCGCGCTCCTCGACACCTTCGAGCACGAGGTCCGTGCCCTGCACGAGCTCGCCGAGGCGGAGGTGCCCGACGGCCGCATGGCCGCTGAGCTCGTTGGTGAGCTGGGCGCCGAGCGCGCGCGACCAGCGCGGGCTGGGAGCGCCGCCGCTGAGCGGGACGCGGACGCGCGCGCCGACGCGATCGTCCGCGAGCGGCTCGCCGCGGGGTGCTCCTGAGATCTGATGGGTCTCGGACATACGGAGAGGTCTCCCCAATGCGGGGCGCGCAGCGAACTCGCGCCGCGACCTCAATCCCCCGGTCGGGGGGTGCTCAGCGCTTGCGCTTCTTCTTCTTGTGCTTCTTCTTCGCCGTCTGCGGACGCACCGTGGCCTTGCGCGCGGGGCCGACGATCGAGCGGATGCCGTGCCAGCCCGCGACGCGCAGCTTCAGCCGCGTGGGCGGCGCGACGGTCAGGATGCGCAGCTTCCGGTGCTTGCGGGAGAGGAAGTGGACCTCCTTGCGGCCGTCCGAGCCGGTGACGCGGATGCTGTAACCGTCGGCACCCTTCAGCCGCGCCCAGCGCACGGTGACGGTCCCGTGGCGGCGGCGGATCTTCAGCTTGCCGGGTTTGTGCGGCCGCGGCGGGCCGGGCGCGCGGTAGCGCGCAACGACGGGGGTCGAGACCGGCACGCCGTCGTCCGTCGTGACCTGCGCCTCGATCGTGCGCTTGCCGGCCGCCCCGGCCTCGATCGCGTAGCGGGCGTGCCCGCGCTGCTTGCTCGTGACGACGATCGTCTGGCCGACGTCCTTGGCCCGCTCGGTGAAGCGGATCGTGCGGCCGCCGAGTCCGCGCGCGTTCCAGGCCAGCACGCGGCTGCGACCGCGCCCCTTCACGCGCGCGGCGACGTGCAGCGCCGGCAGCGCCTTCGCGGAGCGCACGTTGTCGATCGCGGGCGAGCCGACGTCCGGCGTCAGCGTCCACGTGCCCGCGCGCGGGTGCTGGACACGCAGCAGCGTGACGTTGCCACCGGGGAGGTAGGCGCTGACGAAGTTGCCGTCGGGCACGACCTTGTTGACCGTCGTGGTCGGCGTGTAGATGCGGCCCTTGGGATCGGCCAGCGTGAGCTTCGGCGCCCCGTTCTTGCCCTCCACCTGCAGGATCAGCGCCCGCTCGCCGCGCGCGACGGTCAGAGCACGCGCGGGCGGCCGGTCGCCCGCCTGGGCGGTCGAGGCCTCCGGCGGCAGGATCCCGTCGTGCGAGCGCGTCGGCTGGATCGCGACGTCGCTGACGTCGCAGGTCGGGAAGCCGATCATGAGCGTGTCGTAGCCGGTGCGGTAGCTGTGCGTCCCGCGCATGCCGAGCGCGCAGCCGGCCGCCCAGTCGTTGTTGATGAAGCCGTGCATCGAGGTGATCCGCACGCCGCGGATCAGGACCGCGAGGTCACCGTCGCCCTGGAAGCGGGCGTGGTCACCACCCGGCACCGGCTCGATCCAGTAGTCGGTCTGGCCGAAGAGCGAGAACGTCGGGTTCTCGAACGACGGATAGGAGTAGCCGAGCCGGCCGCTGTAGCTGATGAAGCCGTCGCTCCAAAAGTCCATGTGGAGGTTCGCGAGCTCGCCGCCCGCGAGCGTGGCGTTGCCGTCGGCGCGCATCGCCCGCCTCCCGTCCCTGAACGCGGCGTAGGCGTAGTTCACGTTGATCTGCAGGATGCTCGCGAACGACGCGCCCAGGCCGCCGCCCACCCGCGTCGGGTCGATCCCGAAGTGCGCCGCGATGCGATTGAGGAAGACCCCGGCGTAGATGAGGACCCCCGGGGTGTATGAGACGTCGGCACCGGCGAAGTTGAAGCGGCCGTCGAGGAAGATCATGCGGCCGGCGAACGAGACCGGCGGCGTCGTGAGGCTGATGTCCATCGCGACGTCGAACATCGAGCCCTCGTGCGGCGGGCTGCCGCGCCCCGGCGGCTCGTAGACGAAGGAGAGGCGGTCCACCGTCACGGGCCCGAGCTCCGCGTTGGCGATCCCGAAGCCGACGGAGTCGAGCACGAGGCCGAGCACCGCGCTCGCCCGCAGGCGCGTGCGGCCGGTCACCTCGAGCGGGATGCCGACGCGCACGTTGACGTCGAGCGTCGCCTCGTAGGTGTCGGTGTCGATGCCGAGGTCGAGCCGGCCGACGACCGGGAAGCCTCCGGGCACCTCGGCGCAGTGGCCGATGACGCCCTCGTCCTCGCCGGAGTGGTTGCACGAGCGCGCGACCTCGAACGAGATGATCGACGCCGGCTCGCCGCCGGCGGCGCCGGCGCCCGAGGGGAGCGGCCACGTGAAGCCGTCGTCCCCTGACTCGAGGAACGTGATGTCGCCGCCGGGAGCGTTCAGCAGCATCACGCGGAAGCGGCCGTGCGCGACGATCTCGCGGTCGGCGGTGTTGAAGGTCACCGTCGCGTTCGGGTCGCGCGTGACGAGCGAGACGCCGTTGAGGCTGACGACGAAGTTCGCCCAGTAGCGCGCCGAGGGCGCCGGGACGGCGGTGTAGGTGTCGCCGCTGTGGCGGATGCACGCCGCGCGGATGCGCAGGACGCCGATCGACTGCTCCGGCACGCAGCCGGCGGGGCTGCGGCCCGGGCTCAGGACGATCGACGCGCTCGAGCGGTTGAAGTTGCTGTCGGTCGCGGTGACGATCACCGTCTGCGAGGCCGCGCCGGTCATGACGTGGGCGACCGGGTTGGTGCCGGTGTTGGTGTCGATGTGCCCGTCGCCGTTCATGTCCCACTCGTAAGCGACGGCGTGGGCCCCGGGCGCGATCTTCGTGCCGCCGGCGTCGATGGTGGCCGGCGAGCCGGCCTGTGGCTGGCCGCCGGGGAGTGCGAGCACGACGACGGGCTTGGGCGCGGGCCCTTGAGGGGGCGGCGGCGGGGGCGGCGGCTTCGGGTCGGGGAACGCGATCCCGGTCTTCATCCGCACCGGCACACCGCTCTTGGCGGTGTCGCAGCGCCGGTCGCCCGGGTTCGCGGCGCCCGGGGCCGGGTCGGCCGCGTTCGGCATGACGTCCCACGGCCCGGCAGCGGCGCCGTCGGGCGGCGCCTGGCCGAAGGCGGCCCAGCGGAACGACGCGAGGTGCCCGGGCAGCACGTTGGGGTCGAAGGAGAACGAGAACGTCTCGCGCCCGGCGGCGAGCGTCGTCGCCACCGTGCCCTGCGGCCCAGCGGCCTTGCCGGCGAGGTCCTGGCAGTCGGCGGTCGAGAGCGTGCGGTCGAGGTTGCGCAGCGCGACGTCGACCTTGATGCCGTCCGCGTTGCGCGTGGCCACGACCTCGTGGTCGGCGATCGAGTTACCGTCGTCGTCGATCAGGACGTGCACGCCGATCAGCGCGCGCTGGCTGCTCCCGAACGTGCTGGCATCGAGGCTCACGGTCAGCTTCGCCGCGCCGCCGCTCACGTCCCACGCGACGGAGCGCAGGTCGGCCTTGCCCGACGGCCCGGAGGGCGCGTCGCTGGGATCCTCGCGCGTCTGCACCGCCGCACTCGCCGTACCCGGAGCGAGCATCAGGAGCATCGCGAGGGTGGCGATGTATGTGCGAATCCGCACTACTTTGCGCAGAAACGCGGTGCAAAAGCAAACGCGGGTGCGTCAGGCGGTCTTGGCGAGCATCACGAGCTGGGCGAGCGACGCCTCGATGCCCTCGGAGACGATGTCGAGGTCGGGCAGCGCGTCGTAGTCGCCGAGCAGCCCGAAGCCGACCTTGCCGTCGTAGGAGATGATCGCGATCGCCAGCGCGCGCTCGCCGGCCAGGAACGGGATCGGGAAGATCTCCGACATCCGGCGGCCCAGCACGTAGAGCGGGAACTGCGGGCCGGGCACGTTGGTGACGAGCAGGTTGAAGAAGCGCCCGGCGAAGTTCAGCCGCGAGGCCTGGGCGTGGATCGTGGGCGGCGCGAAGTCCTGGAGCGAGGCGATCGCCGACGCCGCCAGCGCCTGGCGCGACTCCTTCAGCCCATCCATGGCTTCCTTGACGTACTGCAGCCGCGCGAGCGGGTCGTCGAGGAAGACCGGCAGCGGCGCCATGACCTGCGTCAGCTGGTTGCCGAGCGCGCCGCGCTGATCGTCGGAGCGGACCGAGATCGGAACGGCGGCCTTCAGCTCGATCCCGTCCGTGCGGCGGCCGCGCGACTGCAGGAAGTACGCGAGCGCTCCGGTCACGACCGCGAGCACGACGTCGTTGACGGTGGTGCCGAACGCGTCCTTCACGAGCTTCAGCTCGTCGAGGTCCGCGCGCACGATCTGGATCCGGCGGTGCGGGCCGGGCGGGACGTTGAAGGGCGTGTCGGGCGCGGCGTTGAGCGCCGTCCACGCGACCTCGCCGATGCCCGCGGCCACCTCGCGCGCGCGGTCGAGCGCCACGCCGGGCTTGGAGACCGCGCCGAGCGCGCCGGCCGCGACCTCCCCCACCGCCCGCACCGCGCCGGTGATGCCGCGCGCGGCGAGCTCCGCGCCCGACGGCTCCGGCTGCGGGACCCACGGCTCGTCGTCGTCGACCGACTCCGGGCCCTCGGGGGTGAGGTCGAACAGCACGCTGGCGAGGTCGACGCCCGAGACGCCGTCGACGAGCGCGTGGTGGGTCTTCGACAGCAAGGCCCACCCGTCGCCCGACCGGCGCTCGACCAACCACAGCTCCCACAGCGGCTTCGAGCGGTCCAGGCGCTGCGAGAACACCCGCCCCGCCATGGCCAGCAGCGCGCTCTCGTCGCCTGGCTCCGGGAGCGCGGTGTGCCGCACGTGGTAGGCGAGGTTGAAGGTCGGGTCGTCGACCCACAGCGGCCGCCCGGTCTCCAGCGGCGGCACGGCCAGCTTCTGGCGGTAGCGCGGCACGAGGTGCAGGCGCGACGCGATGTGGGCGAGGAACTCCTCGAGCCCCGGCGCCTCGCCCTCGAACAGCGCGAGCCCGCCGATGTGCATGTGCGTGTTCGGCTTCTCCTGCGCGAGGAACCCCGCGTCGACCGCCGACAGCCGGTCGAGATGCTGCTGGCTGGCCATCGTCCAATAGTTTCAGGCCATGACCCAACCCACCACCGTGCTCATCACGGGCTGCTCGAGCGGGATCGGCCACGCGACCGCGGAGCGGCTCGTCGCCGCAGGCTGGACCGTCTACGCGACCGCGCGGAAGCCCGAGACGCTGGCCGACCTGGAGGCGCGCGGCTGCCGGACGCTGGCGCTCGACGTCACCGACGAGGCCTCGATGCAGGCGGCCGTCGCGGCGGTGGAGGGGGAGCACGGCGCGATCGGCGCGCTGGTCAACAACGCCGGCTACAGCCAGTCCGGCGCGATCGAGACCGTGCCGATGGAGAAGGTGCGGGCGCAGTTCGAGACGAATGTGTTCGGACTCGTGCGCCTGTGCCAGCTCGTGCTGCCCGGGATGCGGCGGCAGCGTGCCGGCCGCATCGTCAACCTCTCCTCGATGGGCGGGAAGCTCGTGTTTCCCGGCGGTGGCTTCTACCACGCGACGAAGTACGCGGTGGAGGCGATCTCCGACGCTCTGCGCTTCGAGGTCAAGGGCTTCGGGATCGACGTCGTGCTCGTCGAGCCGGGGCTGATCCGCACCGAGTTCGGCACCACCGCCGCGGGCGGCGTGAGCGAGGCCGGCGCGGGCGAGGGCGACTACGCGAACTTCAACGCCCATGTGGCGACCGCGACCGAGCAGATCTACGAGTCCGGTGGCCCGATCGCGCGGCTCGGCGGCCCACCCGATGCGGTCGCCAAGGTGATCGAGAAGGCGCTGGCCGCGAACCGCCCGCGCGCCCGCTACACCGTCACGCCCTCGGCCAAGCTGCTGATGGGGCAGCGCGCGCTGCTGCCCGACCGCGCGTGGGACGCCGTCATGCGATCGCAGTTCCCCTCCCCCGGCCGATGAACGACGTCGAGCGGGTGGCCGATCGGGCGCGGCGCGAGGGCCGCCTCGGGATCGATACCGAGTTCATGCCGGAGGGCCGCTACAAGCCGCTCCTCTGCCTCGTGCAGATCATCGTCGGCGGCGAGATCGTCGTGCTCGACCCGCTGGCGGGCTTCGACCCCGCGCCGCTGGCCGAGGTGCTCGCCGACGAGGGCGTGCAGATCGTGCTCCATGCGGGCCGCCAGGACGTCGCGATCCTCCGCCGCGAGTGGAAGACCGACGTGACGAACGTGTTCGACACCCAGGTCGCGGCCGGCTTCGCGGGCTTCGCAGCCCAGGCCGGCTACACCGGGCTGCTCCACGACGTGCTCAAGATCCGCGTCGCCAAGACCGCGAGCTTCACGCGCTGGGACCAGCGGCCGCTGACCGCCGAGCAGCTCTCTTACGCGCGCGAGGACGTCGAGCACCTGTTGCCGCTGGCCGACGAGATCCAGAAGCGCCTGCGCTCCAGCGGCCGGCTGGAGTGGGCGCGCGAGGAATGCCGCGTGATCGCCGACTCGAGCGACGAGCGCGACCCGGAGGAGGTGTGGCGGCGGCTGCCGCGCTCCGGCGGGATGGACCCGCGCGAGCGCGCGGTCGCGCGCGAGCTGGCGGCCTGGCGCGAGCGCACCGCGATGCGCGAGGACCGCCCGGTCGGCTCGATCCTGCGCGACCCGACGCTGGTCGAGCTCGCCAAGCGCCAGCCCGCGGGCCGGCGCGAGCTGGGCCAGATCCGCGGCCTCAACCCCGACGTCGTGCGCCGCCGCAGCGCCGACCTGCTGGAGGCGCTGGAGCGCGGGCGCAACGCCCCGCCGATCCGGCTCGAGGAGTCCGAGCGGCTGCAGACCGAGTCCGTGGACGGACCGGCGACGGCACTCGCCGAGGCGCTGGTGCGTGCCCGCTCGCAGGAGGCCGGGCTCGCCTACGAGCTGATCGCGGCGCGCGCCGACCTCACCCCGATCGTCGTGGCGGCGCGGCGCGGCGACCCGGAGCCGTCCGTGCGGACGCTCAAGGGCTGGCGCCGCGAGCTCGTCGGGGCCGAGCTGCTCGAGCTCCTGCGCGGCGGCCGGCGGTTGACGGTCGGTGAGGGTGGCAGAGTGCATATCGCATGAAACGCGGCCAGCTCCTCCTCGCGATCCTCGCGGCCCTGGCCGTCGGGGCGGTCGCGTGGGTGGCGGGTGGGCCGGGCAAGAAGGACGAGCCGAAGTCGAAGCCCGTGGCGAGCGCGCCCAAGAACGCGGTGCGCGTCAGCTTCGCCTACTCGCCCGAGAAGGAGAAGCTGCTGCTGCCGCTGATCGACGGCTTCAACCGCTCGCAGCGCAAGGTGTTCGTCGAGGGCGTCAACGCGGCGTCGGGCGACGCCGAGGCGCGGATCGCCAAGGGCACGTTCAAGCCGGTGGCGTGGTCGCCGGCCTCGTCGCTGTGGGGGCGGCTGCTCAACTTCGAGGCGGACAAGCCGTACACGCCGGAGGAGGCGCCCTCGATCGTGCGCACGCCGCTGGTGATCGCGATGTGGGAGCCGATGGCGCGGGCGCTCGGGTGGCCGAAGAAGAAGCTCGGCTTCGCGGACGTGCTCAAGCTCTCGACCTCGGGCAAGGGCTGGGCGGCGTTCGGCAAGCCGGAGTTCGGCGCCTTCAAGCTCGTCCACACCAGCCCGGACTTCTCCACTTCGGGGCTCTCGGCGGTGGTCGCCGAGTACTTCGCCGCGCTGGGCAAGAAGGAGGGGCTGACCGAGAAGGACATCGCGAACCCGAAGGCGCGCAAGCAGGTACGCGACATCGAGCGCTCGATCGTCCATTACGGGGACACGACGCTGTTCATCTCGGACCAGCTCAAGAAGGAGGGCCCGGGCTACGCGAGCGCGGTGGCGATGGAGGAGGTCACGCTGCTCGACTTCAACCGCACGCGCGGCGATCGCGACAAGCTGGTGGCGATCTATCCCGAGGAGGGGACGTTCGACTCCGACTCGCCGTTCTTCACTTTGGATGCGCCGTGGGTCTCGTCGGCGCAGAAGGCGGGCGCCGGCGACTTCCAGAAGTACCTGGCCGACAAGATCACGCCCGAGCTGGCGGCGAAGTACGGCTTCCGCCCCTCGGACCGCGCGAAGGCTCCGGTCGCGCCGATCACGGTCGCCAACGGCGCCGACCCGAAGCAGCCCGCGCGCGTGCTCACCCCGCCCGAGCCGCGGGTCCTGGCGGCGATCAAGAACGCCTGGCGCCGCGACCGCAAGCCCGCCAACATCCTGCTCGTGCTCGACACCTCGGGCTCGATGAACGACGAGCAGCGCCTGGCGCGCGCGAAGGCCGGGCTCGACGTGTTCTTCAAGAACGTCGAGCCGCAGGACGCGGTCGGGCTGACGATCTTCTCGGACAAGATCCAGCCGCTGGTGGCGCCCGCGCCGTTGTCGAAGAGCGGCAACGAGCTGCGCTCGCGGGTGCGCGACCTGATCGCCGACGGCGGCACCGCGTTCTACGACGCGACGACGGAGGCGTTCGACTCGGTGCGCGCGCAGAAGGCGACCGACCGCATCAACGCGGTCGTGCTCCTCACCGACGGCGAGGACACCGACTCGCAGCAGACGGTCGAGGACGTGGTCGCGCACCTGAAGGGCCAGGGCGATTCCGAGAACCGCGTGCGGGTGTTCACGATCGCCTACTCGTCGGGCGCCTCCGGCTCGCGCGACCAGCTCAAGCGGATCGCCGAGGCGTCCGGTGGGCTCTCCTACGAGGGCAAGACGGAGAACATCGAGTCGGTCTACCGCTCCATCTCGTCCTTCTTCTAGTGCCCGCACCAGCCCCCTACGACCGCGCGCGCTACAACCGGGCGCTGATCGCGAACGCGCTGCTCGACCCGTTCAACGTCGTGCTGCTCGCGGTCGTGCTGATCGTCGGGATCCTGCTGGGGATCTTCGCCTACGCGCTGCCGATCGGGGCGGTGCTGTACCTCGCCGGCGCGGCGCGGACGTACTTCGACGAGGACGCCGCGAACAAGGTGCTCGCGCGCGAGAAGGCGTCGCATCGCAAGCAGGTCGAGGCAGGGCGGGCGAAGGTCAAGCCGGAGGACTTCGCGCCGCCGATCGCGCGGCTGCTGGGGGAGGCGCGGATGCGCGAGCGGCGGATCGGCGACGCGATCGAGCGCGCCGACCTGCCCTACGAGGAGGTCTCGGAGGAGATCGATCGCTTCGTGGCGGCGATGGACTCGACCGCGGGCCGGGCGGAGCTGTTGTACGAGGCGCTGGCCGACACGCCGCCCGACGGGGTCGAGGCGCGGCTCGCGGAGGTGCGCCGGCGCGGAGGCGAGCCGGAGCTCGAGGAGGCGCTCACCACGCAGCTCACCACGCTGCGGCGGATGGAGAAGCAGCTCGACAAGTTCTTCAGCGAGATGGAGCGGATCCTGGTCGAGCTGGACACGGTGCGCTCGCAGCTCGTGTCGGTCTCCGCGTCGTCGGAGTCGGGCGTGCAGACGGAGCTCGCCGCCGACGTGCGCGCGCTGCGCGAGCGGGTGGGCGCGAGCGCGGAGGGGATGGCGGCAGCCTTCGAGCCGGGCAGCTAGTTCGGCTGACCGTGGACCCACTCGCCGGCGACCATCGTCGCGCGGACGCGGTCGCCGTCGAGGACCACCAGGTCGGCGTCCTGCCCCGGTGAGAGCCGGCCGCGGCGCTCCTCCGCGCCCTCGAGCCAGGCGGGCGCGGCGGTGAACGACGCGAGCGCCTCCTCGCGGGTCACGCCGCACTCCTGCGCGGCGGCGATGCCGGCGAGCGGGTCGAGCTCCTCCACCGGCGCGTCGGAGCCGCCGGCGAGGTGGACGCCGGCGTCGAGCAGCTGCCGGTAGGGGTAGGCGCGGTCGAGCCGGTCGGCCCACAGCCGCGCGGCCAGCTCGCGGTCGCTGGTGGCGTGGCTGTACTGGACCGACGCGGTGATGCCGAGCCGCGCGTAGCGCGCGATGTCGTCGGCGTGGATGCACTGCGCGTGCTCGATCCGGTGGCGGAGCCCGAGCGGCCGCCACACCGCCTCGGTCGCCTCGAACCCGTCCAGGGCCTCGCGGTTGGCGAGGTCCCCGATCGCGTGCACGGCGACCGGCATCCCGGCTTCGGCGGCGACGCGCACCACCTCGGCCAGCCCCTCCGGCCCCATCAGCCGCATCCCGCCGCCGCCGAGCAGCAGCGCGGTCCGCGAGCCGAGCGTCCCGTCCATGAACACCTTCACGTAGCTGCCCCGCTCGGGGTCGGCGTCCGGCACCGACTGCCACACCCGCAGCGTCAGCTCCCCGGCGTCCCGCAGCGCCGCGAACGCCTCGGGAGCCCCGCGCGCCCCGTCCTTGTCGTGCACCCCGGTCACCCCCGCGGCGTGCGCGACAGGGATCCCGGCCCGCACCGCGTCGAGCGTCTCCTGTGGCGAGGCGGCCGCGAACGTGTCGAAGAAGTCCCACGCCTCCTGCTCCCTCAGCACGCCGTCTTCGTGGGCGGGAAGACCTCCCTGTTGGAGCGCGGCACTGTTGACCCACAGGGTGTGGCCGTCGTGGGCGCGGAGGGCGGTCGGGACCTCTCCCGTCACCTCGTCGAGCGCCGCGAGCGTCGGCCGCTCGCCCTCCGGCCAGTCCTCCTCGCGCCAGCCGCGGCCGCGGAGCCAGCACCTGCCTCGGCCAGAGGCCTCGTCACCGCTTCGCTCGGCCGGCTTCTCGCACGCCTCGATCCGCTCGAGCGCCTCGCTCACCGACTGCGTGCCGAACAGGCGCAGCTCCTGCAACCCCAGCGCCCAGCTCGGGAAGTGCACGTGCGCGTCAACGAGCCCCGGGATCACGGTCGCGTCGCCGAGCTCGACGATCTCGCCCGGCGTATCCGGCGCCCCGATCACCGCGCCCGTCACGGCAACGCGGTCGCCGCGCGCGGGGACCAGCACGACGGTACGGTCAGCGGCCATGCCCCGCTCCACGGTCTGTCTGACCTTCGACTTCGACGCGATGTCCGTCTGGTTCGGCTACGAGCACGTGACCCCCGCCATGCTGCAGCGCGGCGAGTACGGCGCGCGCGTCGGCGTCCCGCGACTGTTGCAGATGCTCGAGCGCGAGCGCCTCCCGGCGACGTTCTTCGTGCCAGGCCACACGCTCGAGTCGTTCCCCGAGCCGTCGCAGCAGATCCTCGAGGCGGGGCACGAGGTCGCGCACCACTCCTACGCCCACGTCGACCCCAGCGGCCAGGCGGCGGACGACGAGCGCGCCGACTTCGAACGCGCGCTGGGGGTCTTCCACAAGCTCGGCGTCACCCCTGTCGGCTACCGCTCGCCGAGCGCCGACCTCTCCGCCTCCACCCTCAAGATCCTCGAGGAGCACGGCTTCGTCTACGACTCGAGCCTGATGGCCGACGACTACCGGCCATACCGCCCCCGGATCGGCGACCGTGTCTCCCAGCAGGCCCCGCTCCAACAGGGCCGCGAGGCGGATCTGATCGAGATCCCGATGTGCTTCGAGCTCGACGACTGGCCGCACTTCCAGTTCAACTTCGACCCCTCTCGCGTCGGCCTCTCGGCCCCCAGCAAGGTGCTCGAGATCTGGCAGGGCGAGCTCGACTACATGCACGAGCACGTCGACGGCGGCGTGCTCGTGGTGGCGATGCACCCGCAGGTGATCGGGCGCGGGCACCGCGTCGCGATGCTCGAGCGCTTCGTCGAGCACGCCCGCGGCCTGGGCGACGTCACGTTCGCGGAGATGCGGCAGGTCGCAGCCCGTTGAGCAGCGCGTCGAGCTGGTCCTCGACCGCGAACATCTTGCTCATGTCGCCCCCGGTGATCAGCAGCCGGTAGACCGCCGGGCCGGCGAACAGGTCGATCATCAGGTCGAGGTCGAGGTCGTCCCGGATCTCGCCGCGCGCCACCGCGCGCTCGAGCACCAGCCGCATCTGGTCCCGCCGCGGCTTGATCAGGTTGGCGAAGAAGATCGCGTGCAGCTCGGGATCGCCCACCGCCTCGCCGAGCAGGCGCGGGGCGAACGTCGCCGCGCCCTCCCGCTGCACCGCGGCGCGCACCCCGGCGGCGAGACCCGCGTAGTCGCCAAGGAGGCTGCCGGTGTCCGGAGCCTCGATGTCGTCGTGCATGTAGGCGATCGCATCGCGCACCAGTTCCTGCTTGGAGGACCAGCGCCGGTAGATCGTGGCCTTGCCGACGCCTGCGCGCTCGCGCACCGCCTCCATGGTCAACCCGCGGTAGCCGGACTCGAGCATCAGCTCGAGCGCGGCGCGGATGATCGCCTGGTGCGACTCCTCCGAGCGAGGTCGCCCCGGCGCGCGCCGGGGCGACTCGGTCGTCTTGCTCATGCGGGGATCGGCTCCGGCGTCAGCGCGACGGCGGGCTCGGCCTCGCGCTCGCGCGCCGGGATCACCATGTACGCGACGATCGCGCCGGCCAGCGCCACCGCGGCGGCGGCGATCGCGGCGACGTGCATCCCGTTCAGGAACGCCGACTGCGCGGCTTCGGCCAGTCCGCCGTCGCCGAGCCGGTGCGCGACGGCGAGCCCGCCGCCGAGCGTGTCGCTCGCAGTCGCGGCCGCGTCGTGCGGCAGCCCGCTGACGGCCCCGTCCATGTCGCCACGGTACTGGCTGGCGAGGAGCGATCCGAGGATGGCGACGCCGAGCGCGCCACCGGTCGTGCGGGTGGTGTCGTTGACCGCGGAGCCGACGCTCGCCTTCTCGACCGGCAGCGAGCCCATCACGGACTCGGTGGCCGGCGCCATCGCCATGCCCATGCCGAACCCGAGCACGAGCAGGTGCGCGGCGACGATGCCGTACGTCGAGTCGACCGCGAACTGGGTCACGATCGAGAGGCCGACCGCGACGAGCGTGAGCCCGGCGGCGACGACGACCTTGGTCCCGAGCTTCGCGGCGAGCTTCGCCGAGATCGGACCCCCGAGGATCAGGCCGACCGCGATCGGGGTGACTCGCACGCCGGCCTCCAGTGCGGTGTAGCCGAGCACGCCCTGCAGGTACTGGGTGAGGAAGAAGATCGACCCGAACATGGCGAAGAACGTCAGGGTGATCGCGGCGCTCGCGCCGGAGAAACGCGGGTTGGAGAACAGGCGGATGTCGAGCATCGGCTCGCTGGTGCGCAGCTCCCAGGCCATGAACGCGCCGAGGATGGCGGCGGCGACGGCGAAGGCGGCGAGGATGGTCGGGTTCGTCCAACCCTTCGACGGCGCCTCGATGATCGCCCACACGAGCGTCGTCAGGCCGGAGATCGACATGGCGAAGCCGGGAATGTCGAGCCGCGGGGCGGCCGGATCCTTGGACTCGGGCACGAGCCAGTGGCCGGCGAGCAGGGCGGCTGCGACGAACGGCAGGTTCACGAGGAAGACGGCGTTCCAGCTCGCGTGCTCGATCAGCCAGCCGCCCGCGACAGGGCCGATGGCGATGCCGAGGCCGGACACGCCCGCCCACACGCCGATCGCCTTCGCGCGCTCTTCAGCGGGGAAGACGGCCGTGATGATCGACAGCGTCGAGGGCATGATGAAGGCGCCGCCGACACCCATCAGGGCGCGTGTGGCGATCAGCATCGCGGGCGAGGTGGCCAGCGCAGAAAGACCGGAGCCGAGGCCGAATACGGCGAGCCCGAACGTGAGCGCCCGCTTGCGGCCGAAGCGGTCGCCGAGAGCACCCGCGGTGAGCAGCAGGCCGGCGAAGACGAGCATGTACGCGTCGACGATCCACTGCAGCTGGGAGCTGGATGCGCCGAGGTCGTGCTCCAGCGTGGGGAGCGCGACGTTGAGGATGGTGTTGTCGAGCCCGATGACGAGCAGCGACGCGGAGAGGACGACGAGGGTCCACCAGCGTTGAGGCATGACGGTCTCCTGGGGGGAAGAGAGAAACGAGACGGTTTCGTTTCGCATAGTCCGGCCAAGGTACAGCAACCAATTGCGAAACGCAACGGTACCGTTCCGTAATGCACGAAAGGGCAAGCGGCCACCCGCGGACCGGAGTCCGCGGATGGCCGCTTACCGACGAAGCGGGCCGTCCCCCCGGGCGGCCCGCTTCGAAATTACGTGCGCGGCTCGTCGTGTCGGTGCCGTTCTTGGCGAAGAGCACGAGGGCTGCGACTGCTTACCGCTTGTTCCGGTGTCCCTACCGTCCGCGGCGCTTGGCAAGAGTATGCGCAAAGCGTGAGCCGAGTGGAAGACCCCTGGACGATTGGTCGAGTCAGGCGCTCGCGTCCAGCGCGAACGACATGCGGATCTCGGTCCCGCCGCCCTGCCGGTCGTGGACCTCGAGGCTCTGCGTCATCTGCGCGATCAGCGGCAGCCCGAGGCCCAGGCCGGGGCTGTCGGTGCGCGGCAGCATCCCGCGCCCCTCGTCGGCTACCACGACGACGACCTTCTCGTCCTCGCTGTGCGCGCGGACCTCGACGGTGCCGGGCGTGTCGCGGTCGAGGTAGGCGTGCAACACCGCGTTCGTGACCGCCTCGGAGACCGCGAGCGAGACCGCCGCCAGCGCATCGGCCGTCGCGCCGGCCGATTGCGCGAACGCGGTCACCGCCGCGCGCGCCTCGGCAACAGAGGCGGCCACCGCGGGCCACACCTTCGCCAGTCGACCGCTACTTCGGCTCTCGGTGCCGTTCCTGGGCAAGCAGATCCAGTCTTGGGGAGGACGGAGAACCGGAAATCATACGGCGTGGCGCGAGATTCTCCGCATTTCGGCCTAGTCCTGGGCCGAATCGTCCAACGCGCCGGGGACTAGGTCGCCGGGGCGGCGAGCGGCGCGGTGTCACGGTGCGCGCGGAGCGCGACCTCGACACCCGAGCCGATGGTGATGGCCGCCATCGCGCCCAGCAGGAGGTCGAGCGAGGCGCCGCTGACGTCGAACGTCATCAGCACGAGCAGCGTGCCCACCTGTACGCACATCTTCAGCTTGCCCAGCGGGCCGGCGGCCACGATCACGCCGCCGCGGCGCGCCTGTGCGCGCAGCAGCGTCACCCACACCTCGCGGGCGGCGACCACGCCGACGATCCACCACGGCACGCGATCCACGGCCGCGAGCGCGCCCAGCGAGCCGAGCACGAGCAGCTTGTCGGCGAACGGGTCGAGCAGCGCGCCGAACGAGCTCGTGACGTTCCAGCGGCGCGCGAGGTAGCCGTCATAGGCGTCCGACACCGAGGCGAGCGTGAACAGCAGCGCCGCCATCACGGAGATGCCGCCGTCCCAGATCAGCAGCCACACCACGAGCGGCACGACGGCGATCCGGGCCGCGGTGAGCGCGTTCGGGATGACCGTGCGCCAGCGCTCCGGCACGCCCGGCCTGAGGTGGCCGGTGGCGACGCCCGCGACCGGGACCGCGATCAGGCCGATCGCGACGCCGGCAAGGTCGTCGGCCACGTAGTGCCAGCCGAAGTAGAGCGTGGCGACCATCGTCAGCCCGAGGTACACCCACAGCGCGTAGCGCAGCACGCGGTTGACCTTCAGCAGGGTCGCGATCAGCGCGGCCGTGAGCACGACGGAGACGTGCAGCGACGCGAACGCGGCGATGCTCTGCGCACCACCCCCCGCGAGCGCCTCGTGGCGCTCGTAGATCAGCGCCTGCTGGAGCGCGGACGTGCCGGTGTCCGGCAGCGTCGAATACAGGTCCGGCGCCGCGAAGATCGGCCCGAGCGAGGGGAGGATCAGGTACGAGGCGATGCCGAGCGTCCAGTTGATGCCGAGCGCGGTGACGTACCAGAGGCCCGGGATCGGGTTGGCCGAGGCGATCAGAGCCGCGCCGAGCGAGATCGGCACGAACGCGAGGAAGAAGAGGTAGACCGTCGACAGGATCTGGGCGGAGATCCCCGTCCCCAGCAGGCTGTGCAGGAACGGCCCGGGGTCGTGCCCGAAGAAGAACGTCCGGTCGAGCGACATCAGCTTGGGGTCGTAGTCCTGGTCCGTGATGAACGGCAGGAAGCCCTTGAGGTTCCGGTACGCCAGATAGGTGACGTAGAAGGACAGGAGCCCGAGGCCGATGGCCGCGAAGCGCCGGCGGTTCCAGCGCTCGCGCGCGATCGCCACCAGCGTCCGGTCGATCCGGCCGCGGCGGATGATCGCCCGCGGCAGCAGGTCGAGCACGATGAAGAAGGAGACGGCGCCGATCAGCCCGGCGCTGCGCGCGCTGAGCATCTTGTCGGTGTCCTTGACCGAGAGGCCGTCAGAGAGCGCGACGATCGCGGTGGCCAGCGCCATCGCCATCGCGATCCCGAGGGCAGGGCCATGCCAGCGCCACGCGAGGGGGTCGTAGCGCTCGTCCTTCCAGACGGACGTGCTCCCAGGGTCGGTGACTGCGTTCGTGGCCATAGCGCTGCGGTGATTGTGAACCGAAGATGTGCATTTCAGTCACATCTGTGCCCAATCCCAACACCTCCTAACGAGCCCCAACCGCCACGTCAGGCTGGTCCGCGAACACCCCGTCGACCCCCATCGCGTAGTAGTGGCGGAGCTCGCTCGCGAGGTCGCGAGCGCCGCCGGAGAGGAAGCGCGCCTCGGCCCGGAACGTGTAGGGGTGCACCGCCAGCCCGGCGGCGTGGGCCGCCTCGACCAGGTCGGCGTCGACCAGCGCCTTGGCCGGGCCGATCGCGTCCGCGTACTCGGCGACCACCGCGACGTCGATCGGCCCGCGACCGATCAGCTGCACGCGCGGGCGCGGCAGCTCGCGCAGGCTCGCGGCGTCGAACGACTGGACGAACCACGGCACGCCGGCGCCCTCGAGGGCCGCGGTCAGCCGCGGCTCGAGCTCCAGCCCGAGCGAGCGGTGGTAGGCGGGATGCTTGGTCTCCGGGTAGATGCCGACGCCGAGCCGGCGGGCGAGCTCGATGACCTCGCCCAGCGCCGGGATCTCGAACTGCCCGTCGAACGCCGTGTTGTCCGGCCGCACGTCGGGGATCCGCTCGCGTGCGCGCAGCGTCTTGAGCTCGGCGAGCGTGAAGTCCTCGACGAACCAGCCGTCGTAGGCCTTGCCGTCGATCTCCTTGGCCGCCCGGCGATCCGCGAACTCGGGGTGGTCGGCGACGTCGGTGGTGCCGGAGATCTCGTTCTCGTGACGGCAGACGAGCTCGCCGTCGCGGGTGGCCACGAGGTCCGGCTCGATGTAGTCCGCGCCCTGCCGCGCGCCCAGCTCGTACGCCGCCAGCGTGTGCTCGGGCCGGTAGCCCGAGGCGCCGCGGTGGGCGATGACGATGGGCATTACGCTGGACCCTATGTGCCGCAACATCCGACCGCTCCACAACTTCGAGCCGCCCGCCACCCATGACGAGGTCGCGGCCGCCGCGCTCCAGTACGTCCGCAAGATCTCCGGCTACACGAAGCCCTCGCAGGCCAACCAGGAGGCGTTCGACCGCGCCGTCGAGGAGGTCGCTGCCGCGTCGACGCGGCTGCTCGACGCGCTGGAGACCAACGCGCCGCCGAAGAACCGCGAGATCGAGGCCGAGAAGCGCCGGGCGCGCTCGGCCGACCGGTACGCCCGCGCGTCGTAGCCCGCGCCGGATAACAGCCCCGCCCGCCCTACCTGTGCCCGGCCTTGGTGACGATGTTGCGCGCCTTCTGGCGCGCCTCCTCGTCATTGGCGCCGTTGATGCCGCTGGTGTTGTGGTCGACGTACTCCTGCTCCATCACCGACTGCAGCCCGGCGACGAAGTCGTCCTCGGTCCAGGCCGGATGCTTCTTGTGCTCCGCGGCGGTCTTCCTGACCGTCGCCGCGACGTAGGCCGGCCGGTTGTTGTTGAGCTCGAAGATGATCGCCCTGACGCGGCCGGTCTGGAACATCGCGTCGCCTGACACCCCGCCGAGCTTGTCCTTGGTGAGCTGCGCGAACTCGGCCTGGGCAATCTTGACCTGCGCGGCGATGACGTCGGGGTCGAGCCCGGCGCGGAAGAAGCGCGTGGCCCACTCGATCCCGCGCAGCTCCTTGGCGTCGCTCACGCCTTCGACGCCGGTCGCCTCGACGCCGCTCTTGATCTTCAGCTTCGTCTTGCTGAGCTTGATGCCGTAGCGCGCGAACGCGTCGGGCGCTGCCGCGATCAGCTCCTGGAGCGAGCCCGCGAGCGTGTACTGCATGAAGCCGAGGCTGACGACGTCGCTGTCCCAGGTGTTGATGACGTTGGCGTAGCCGCTTGATTCGACCTCGGAGAGCCGCTGCATGAGGTCGATCTCGGCGGCGGTGACGCTGATCTTCTTGGCCGCGTTCAACGCGCGCAGCGTGTCGTCCACGCGGCCGCCGCCCGCGAGCTCGTAGCCCTTCTTGACCTGGCGGCCGCTCATGTCGATCCACTTGCTGCCGTCCGAGACCAGCCAGCTCCGCCCCTTGCCGACCCGCAGCACGCTGCCCGCCGCCGGCACGCGCTTGGCGAGGTCGGTCTCGTGCTCGACCCAGCCCTGGTAGCCGGCGACGTGGCTCTCCTCGTAGTAGCGCGCGGTGAGCGTGAGCTGATCGAGCCCGGCCCCGCGGCGGATGACGGTGACGCTGCCCTGCACGTGCTTGCCGCCGGCCGCGGTCATCTGCCCGTCCTTGACCGTGAACTTGCCCTCGGGCAGGACGAGGATGCCCTCCGGCACCGGGTCGTGCCCGATCTGCAGCTGGTCGGTGGCCTTGTTGCCGTCGGTCCGCTTGAGCGCGACGTCGCGGGCCGCGACGCCGTGGTCCGTGAGCGAGCCGGTGACGACCTGGCCGCCGAGCTTCACGCGGTAGCGGCCGGTCACGTCGACGTCGCCGGCGAGCTCGTCCTTCCTGCCGACCTTCGTGTAGACGCCGCCGTTCTTGACCGTGAAGTCGTGCTTCTTGCCGTCTGTGTCCCACAGCGAGAAGCTGCCGCTGCCGGTCGTTGCGGTCGTCTTGCCGCCCTTCTGGCTGACGGAGCCGGTGAGGTCGCGGACGTTGCCACCGCCGCCGGCGATCGCCGCGCCCTTGTCGTCGAGGCGCGTGTAGCGGCCGTCGGCGTCGATCGTCGCGACGATGCGCTTGGCCCTGCCGGCGCCCTGGACGATGTTCATGCCCTCGACCGTGAAGCTGTGGCCGACGTTCTCGTCGCCGGGCAGGAAGACGTTGCCGGAGAAGCTCGGCGCCGGGTCGCGCGCGACGAGCGCGGCGAACGCGCGGTTGCCGATCTGGCGCTGGAGGGGAAGCCGCTGAGCGGGCGCCGGCCGGGGGCGGCCGCGTGGGGCGGGCTGCGGTTCGTCGCGGTGGGCTGGCCGCGGGAGCATCTGAGCCGACCATAGTCCAGCGCCCGGGGTCCGTTGCTATTGACACAATGGCCAGTAGTGGCAGGCGGATCTCATCTTCCGCGCCGGCGGCGCGTGCTGGCCGCGGCGGTCGCGGCCTTCGCGCTCATCTTCGTCGTGCGCGAGCTGGGCGGCGCGCCGCGCGACGGCGTCTCGTTCCTCTACGTCATCCCGATCATCCTCGTCGCGCTCGAGTACGGGCCGGTGGCGGGCGTCGGCGCGGGGCTCTCCGCCGTCGTGCTGTTCGCGGTCTGGGACGCGACGACCGACAACCACGTCACCTTCGTCGCGTACCTCACGCGGACGGTCTCGTTCGTCGTCGTGGGCTGGCTCACGGGGCGGATGGCGAACCGGCTGCGCACCACCGCGGATCAGGCCGCCACCGCGGCCCGCCATTTCGAGCTCTCGCGCGACCTCCTCTGCACCGCGGACCCCGACGGCCACCTCGTGGCGCTCAACGGCGCGTGGGAGGAGACGCTGGGCTGGTCGCGTGAGGAGCTCACCTCGAGGCCGTTCTCGGAGTTCGTGCACCCCGACGACCGCGAGCGCACCGCGCAGTCGGCCGCGGCGCTGCGGGCCGGCGATCGGCCCGAGCGTCTCGTCAACCGCTATCTCACCAAGGATGGCGGCTACCGCTGGATCGAGTGGTCGTCGGCCTTCGACCCCGAGCAGGGCCTGATCTACGCGGCCGCGCGCGACGTGACTGACCGCCGCGAGGCGGAGCAGCGCGTGCGCGAGGCCGAGGAGCGCTTCCGGCGCTCGTTCGAGGACTCGCCGACCGGCATGGCGCTCGTCGATGTGCGCGGCGGGCGCATCCTCGAGGTCAACGAGGCCCTCGTCGAGCTCACGGGTCTGTCGCGCGACGAGCTCATCGGCAGCGACTCGCTCCAGGAGTTGGTGCACGTCGACGACGTCGGCTTCGTGCGCGACGGGCTGGAGCGGCTGCAGCGCGGCGAGGTGCCGGTGATGCGGATCGAGTTCCGCTTGCGCGGGCTCGCCGGGCAGGTGCGCTGGATCGACTTCACCGCCTCGATCGTGCGCGGCGAGGACGGCGAGCCGCTGTACCGGATCTCGCAGATGCAGGACATCGACGCGCGCCGCCGCGGCGAGGAGCAGCTGCGCCACCTCGCCGACCACGACGCGCTGAGCGGGCTGTTCAACCGCCGGCGCTTCCACGAGGAGCTCGCGCGCGAGCTGACGGCCGGCGGGCGCGGCGCGGTGCTGCTGTTCGACCTCGACCACTTCAAGGCGGTCAACGACACGCTCGGCCACGCGGCGGGCGACGCGGTGATCCAGCGCGTCGGCCGCGCGCTGAGCGGACGGCTGCGCACGAGCGACGTCTCCGCCCGCCTCGGCGGCGACGAGTTCGGCGTCATCCTGCGCCGCGTGCGGGCGGAGGAGGCCGACCGCGTGGCGCTCGAGCTGCTCGACCACGTCCAGGGCGCGATCGAGTCCGAGGCCAACGGCGCGGGCGTGTCGCTCAGCCTCGGGGTCGCGCCGTTCGACGGCACGGGCCGCGAGCCCGACGAGCTGCTGCGCGCCGCGGACGCCGCGATGTACCAGGCGAAGAGCCGCGGCGGCGGCGCGATCGCCCGCGCCGGTTAGCGCGTATACACCCCGGTCGGCGCGGCGTGGTAGCCCTTGGCGCCGACCGCGGCGGCGAGCTCGCTGCGCGGCGGCTCGCCGGCCTGCAGCCGCTCGAGCGCGTGCTGGAAGTCCCAGCGCGGCGCCCAGCCGAGCTCCTCGCGGGCGCGCGCGTTGACGTAGACCCGCTCGATCGCCGGGAAGAGTCGCCAGCCGAGCCGCTCGTAGAGCGCGGCGGCCTCGGGAAAGCGCCGCTGCACGACCGCGGCGGCGTCGGCGCGCAGCTCGGCGAGGTCGTCGCGGGTGAAGGGCGTGGTGGCGCTCACGATGTAGCGGCCGAAGCCGAGCTCCGCTGCGCGCTCGAGCGCGCAGCGGTGGGCGCTCACGACGTCCTCGAGATCGACCCGGCGGTAGAGCAGCTCGTTGACCTTGAGGTTCGCGTCCGGGTAGGCGGAGCGGACGTCGTCGCGGTCGTCCTCCTCGGGGAAGAAGCGTGAGGTGCGCAGGATCAGGCACGGCAGCCCGTGGTCGCGGTGGACGAGCTCGCAGAGGTCCTCGGCGGCGGTCTTGGTGGCGCCGTAGATGTTGCGCGGCACGGGCGCGACGTCCTCCGTGATCCAGGCCGCGGGCGCGCCCGGCGGCGGCGTGAGCGCGCGGCCGAACGCGCTCGTGGTGCTGGTGAAGACGAAGCGCGAGGCGCCGGCCGCCATCGCCTCCTCGAGCAGGTTCAGCGTGCCGGTGATGTTCGTGTCCACGAACGCGCGGCGGTCGTGCGAGCCGACGTGGGGCTTGTGCAGCGTCGCGGCGTGCAGGACGGCGTCGGTGCCCTCCATCGCCGCGCGCACAACGGCGCGGTCGGCGATCGAGCCGACGAGGTGCGTGTAGGGCGAGGCCAGGACGTCGAGCCCGACCACGTCGTGGCCCTCCGCGCCGAGCACGCGCATCAGCGCCTCGCCCAGGTGTCCGGCGCTCCCGGTGACCAGCAATCGCATGCCGGTCACGGTAGCCAGAGGCGGTCTACGAGGTCGTGTAGCGGAGCTTGACCGTGGCGCCCTGGCAGGCGTTCTGGTCGACGCCGGGCTTGTTGTTGAACGCGACCTTGCCGCCGGTCCAGCTGCCCGTTCCGCGCCCGCTGGGGACGTCGGCGGCGACGGCGATGGTGCGGTGCGTGAGCACGAAGTCGGAGGCGTCGCAGGTGCCGGCGGCGGCGCCGGGCGCCTTGACGACCTTGGCGATCGAGACGCGGATCGTCGCGACATGGACGGGCTCGCTGCTGCGGTTGTCGAACGTGCCGCTGAGCGTCTGGGCAGGGGTGCCGGGGACGACGGGCGCGAGGCGAGCCGTCTGATTGACGCTCACGGACCTGGTCACCTGGACGCCGCCGGTGGAGGTGCCGCCCGACTGCAAGAAGGCTGCCGCGACGTCGGCGTGGCTTGCACCGACGAGCATGCCGACGAACAGCGCGGTGCGGAAGATCGTCTTGGCAATGCGGCTCATACCTCCTGTCTCGGCGCGCGGTACCGTCGCGGGAGGCGTTGCGCGCCTCGGCGGAGCGCGCGACAAGCTTGTGAGAGCTTCGGGTCGCAGATGGGAGGTTCACGCCGGGGCCGGCACCAGCGCGATCCGGGTCGCGGCGCGCGGGAGGCTGACCAGCGCGGCCGCGGCGACCGCCGCGCCGGCGAGGACGATGACGCAGACCGCGGTGCCGGTGGCCGCCGCGGCGCTGCTCCCGCTGTCGAGCCCGGCCGTGTAGACCGTCTCGCTCGCGGCCAGCGCGACCGAGGCGCCGACCTGGCGCAGCAGCAGCAGCGTCCCCATCGCCGCGCCGATCGCGGCGGGCGCGACCGTCCGCTGCAGCGCGATCTGCAGGCCCGAGAGAACGGGGCCGATGCCGAGGCCGATGAGCGCCATGCACGCGAGGCTCTCCCAGTCGGGCGTGGAGGCGTCGAACGTCGCGAACCCGAGGCCGCCGAGCGCCGCCAGGGCGAGGCCGCCGAGGATCGGCGCGCGGTACTCGCCGCGCTTGACGATCAGCGCGCCGGCCACGTTGACGCCGACCACGAGGCCGAGCAGCAGCGGGTAGATCAGCAGCCCGGAGTGCGTCGCGCTGACCTCGCGCACACCCTGGAAGTAGCGCGGGAGCAGGAGCACGCCGGCGAACAGGCCGAAGGCGCCGGTGGCGCCCGCGAGCATGATCGCCGCGGTGCGGCGGTCGGCGAACAGCCGCAGCGGCACGACCGGCGAGGCGGCCCGCCGCTCGACCCGCACGAACGCGTAGACGGCCAGCAGCGCCGCGGCGAGCAGCCCGCCGGTGCGCGGGTCGCTCCACGAGTCCACGCGCGTGTGCTCGTTGAGCCCGACGAGCAGCAGCCCGACCGCGGCGGTCAGCAGCGCGATCCCGGCCGCGTCGACGCGCGCGCCGTGCTCCCGGCGGCCGATCGAGCGGGGCAGCACGCGCGCGACCACCGCCATCGCGGCGATCCCGATCGGGAGGTTGACGAGGAAGACCCAGCGCCAGCCGGCCTGGTCCGCCAGGAAGCCGCCGACCAGCGGCCCGGCGATGAAGCTCAGGCCCATCAGCCCGGCGAGCATGCCCTGGAGCGCGGCGCTGCGGCGGCCGGCGTAGAGGTCGGCGACGAGGATGAACGAGAGGCCCTCGAGCGCCCCCGCGCCGAGACCCTGCAGCCCGCGCCAGGCGATCAGCTGCGTCATGTCCTGCGCGGAGGCCGACAGCGCCGAGCCGAGCAGGAAGAGCGCCATCCCGATCAGCAGCAGCGCGCGCCGCCCGTGGCGGTCGGACAGCCGCGCGTACACCGGCAGCGACACGGTCGCCGGCACGAGGTAGGCGGTGACGACCCACAGATAGGAGGACCACCCGTGGAGGTCGCGCACGATCGCGGGCAGCGCCGTGCCGACGATCGTCTGGTCGAGCATCGCCAGCAGCAGGCCGGAGACGACGGCGGCGAGCAGCAGGCGCTGCTGCTTCGGAGAGATCGACGTGTCGGGATTCATATGTCGTAGATTACATGTCGAGATTGACATGTCAAGTCAGATACACTGCGGGGCATGTCCCTCCGCCACGCGGTGCTCGGGCTGCTCTCCACCCAGCCGAGCACCGGCTACGAGCTGACCAACCGGTTCGACGTCTCGCTCGCCAACGCGTGGCACGCGAGCCACAGCCAGATCTATCCGGAGCTCGCCAAGCTCGAGGAGGCGGGGATGGTCGAGGTCGTCGGCGAGGGGGCGCGCAACAGCCGCACGTTCGGCATCACCCCCGCCGGGCGCGAGGAGCTCCGCCGCTGGCTGGTCGAGACGGAGCCGAACCGAGCCCAGCGCAACGAGACGGCCGTGCGCTGGTTCCTCGTCGCCCTGCTCGACCCGGCCGACCGCCGCGTGGTGCTCGAGCGCGAGCTCGAGCACGCCGAGGCCTATGCGGCGATGCTGCGCGAGATCTCCGAGCGGATCGGCGAGAGCGGCGGCCACCCGTTCGCCCCGACGGTCGACCTCGGGCTGCGGACGACGACGGTCATGCGCGACTGGCTGCGGGAGCAGCTCGACGACGCCGGCGCCTGACTACGCGAACGCATAGGTCGGGCCGCGCGCGCGGAGGTAGAGTCGTGCCGTGTCGCCCCGCGTCGCGCGCTTGGCCGCCGGGCTGGCCGCCGCCGCGGCGTTCGCAGCCGCGGGATGCGGTGGTGAGAGAGCTGCGCCCTCGGCGCCCGCCGCACGACCCGCGGCGCCGGAGTACCCGCTCTCGACCGCCGAGGCCTCGAAGCGCGCGCAGCGGATCGCGCTCGTCGTGGCCCGCGGCTCGCGCGTCATCGACGGCGGCAAGGGCACCCCGTTCACGCGCACGCGGTTCGAGGTCCAGCGCGTGCTCAAGGGCTCGCTGCCGCACGCCTTCGTCGTCCAGGTGATCGGCGGGCGGCTTGGCGACCGCATCGTCACGTCGCCGGTCCAGCCGTTCGCGCGGGCGCACCGCTACGTGCTGTTCCTCGGGCCCGACGGCCCCGCCGGGCCGACGATCTTTCCCGACAACGTGATCGAGGTGCCGAAGTGATCCGCCGCCTCGGACTCGCGCTCGTGCTGCTCGCGCTCACGGCCGCGCCCGCCAGCGGCTACCAGCACCTGTCCGAGAACTTCGGCCCGCCCGACCACTGGCTCCACCTCCCGATCCCGCTGACGGTCGACAACGGGCCGACCGACATCACGGGCGAGGTCGCGGCCGCCACCTCGACGTGGAACGGCGTCGGCACGGCCAAGGACCCGTGGGGTGCGCAGACCCTGGCCACGGTCGACTTCAACGCCAACAACTACCTCAGCGCCTGGGGCAACCTCACCGGCGACGGGAAGCAGGAGGTGATCCTCGACGAGACCGGGAACGCGCTGCTCGCGCTCGGCCTCGCCCCGGCGTCGGTCAACGGCTTCGGCCCGAGCGACGTCGTGGTGAGCGCCGGCCACTCGGTGATCGACGACATGTTCCTGATCATCAACGGGACCCGGACCAACTTCGACCGCCGCTCGACCGAGGTGCACGAGCTCGGCCACACGCTCGGGCTCGCCCACTCGACGGTCGGCTTCCCCGTCGGCAAGGACAGCGCGCTCGACGCGGAGCTCGAGAGCCAGGTGCCGACCATGCACCCGTTCTCGATCACCGGTACCGAGCGGCGCTCGCTCGAGGCCGATGACGTCGCCGCGCTGTCCGAGCTGTACCCGGAGGCGTCGTTCACGACCAGCACCGGCACGATCACCGGCACCGTCACCCGCTGCGGCAGCGGCGAGCCGGTGCTGGGCGCCAACGTGCGCGCGATCAACGTCGCCAACCCGACGATCCAGCTCACGCGCGTGACCGGCTTCGACGGGGAGGAGGACGGCTCGTACACGATCCACGGCGTCCCGCCCGGCGACTACGAGATCGTCGTCGAGCCGCTCGCCGGCGACACGGGCTACCTCGACTCGCTCGCGATGTTCACCGAGATCGACGCCGACTTCGCGCAGGAGTTCTTCACGCCGGCGAAGGAGTCCGACTGTGCCCAGGACACCGATCCGGAGGAGCGCGAGAGCGTGCCGGTCGGCGGGAGCGGGACCAAGGTCGCCGACTTCAAGGTCGACAGCCCGGGGCTCGCCTTCGTGATCGACGTCACCGGCAGCATGGGCCCGGAGCTCGGGGGCATCAAGACGGGCCTCGAGCGGATGGTCGACAACCTCGCGACGCTCTCGTTCCCGCTGACGGAGGTCGTCACGTTCGACGACAGCTCGACGGTCCGGACGGTCACCCGCGACCCGGACAAGGTCAGGCAGGTGCTCGCCGGGCTGACGACGCACTCGACGCCCGACTGCCCGGAGGGATCGAACCGGGCGCTGATGACCGCCGGGCGGCAACTCGGCCGCGGCGGGCAGGTGATCCTCGTCACCGACGCCGACAGCCACCGCACCGGCCCCAGCCGCGAGAGCGTCGACAGCCTCTACGCCTCGAAGGGGCTGCGGCTGAACACGATGCTGTCGGGCAGCTGCCCGCCGGAGCAGAACCCGCCGCGCGCCACGCCCCGCGGCGACCCCGGGCCGGACGCGCCGCCGGCGGTCTTCCCGCCCGGCGCGAACCCGGATCAGGACGCGCCGCTGGACCAGCTCGGGCCCGAGAACGCGCTGCGCACGTTCACCGAGGAGACGCTGTTCTCCGGCGGCGTGTTCGAGTTCCGGCCCGACGTGAAGACCGGCACCGCCGACGCGCTGACCGGCTACTCGAACGCGCTCGCCAACCTCGCGCTCTCGGCGGTCGCCCCGACGGTCGCGGCGGTCACGCCGCCGGCGCTGCCGCGCGGGACCGCGCTCGACGTCGAGCTCGAAGGCTCCGGCACGAGCTTCGGGAGCGGGAGCGCCGTGGCGGTGGCCGGCACGGGCGTGTCGGCCGGCGCGACGCACGTGCTGTCCCCGACGCGTCTGAGCGTGCGGCTGACGGTCGCGCCGGGCGCGGCGCTGGGCTTCCGCGACGTGACCGTGACGACGGGCGGTGAGACCGCCAAGGGGATCGGGGCGGTGCAGGTGGTCGGCGCGCCGAGCGCGCCCACGATCCTCTCGGTCACGCCGCCGATCGTCCCCGCCGGCACCACACGCGACGTGACCGTCTCGGGCGCGCTCACGCACTTCTCGAGCGCGAGCCTGGTCGACCTCGGCGCCGGCGTGACGGTCAAGAAGCTCACGGTGGTGTCGCCGACGACGGCGGTCGCGAACGTGACGGTCGCCGCGGGCGCGACCGTCGGCTTCCGCGACGTGAGCGTGCAGACCGGGGGCGAGCACGCGGGCGGCGGCTCGCTGCTCGTGGCGGCGGCGACGCCCGCCGTGGCGCGGCTCGTGTCGGTGAGCCCGGGCACGGGCGCGCGCGGGGCGACGCTGGACGTCGCGCTCACCGGCGCCGACACGGCGTTCGGCCCGGAGAGCGTGGCCAACTTCGGCGACGGCGTCACGGTCGAGCGCCTGGACGTCGGCTCGCCCAGCGCGGCGGTCGCCCGCGTGCACGTGGCGCCGGGCGCCGCGCTCGGCTTGCGCGACGTGATCGTCACCACCGGCGGCGAGGCCGCGGCCGAGGTCGACGGCTTCACGGTCACGCGCGCGCCGCCGGCTCCGCCGCCGCCCGGCCCGCCGGGAGGGTCGCCCGGCGGCGGCGGTCCGCCCGCTACGTGTGCCGACGCCTCGCCACCGACCGCGAAGCTGTCGAAGGCGACGGCGAAGCAGCGCAAGCTGCGGCTGCGCGGCCGCGCGAGCGACGCCGGCTGCTCCTCGCTGGGGCGCGTCGAGGTGGCGATCTCGCGCAAGGCGGGGCGCCGCTGTCGCTTCGTCACCGCCGCCGGCAAGCTCACCAAGGCGCGCAAGTGCAGCAAGCGCGTCTTCCTGCGCGCGAAGGGCAAGGCGACGTGGACGCTGCGGTTGAAGCGCAAGCTGCCGCGCGGGCGCTACGCGATCGCGGTCCGCGCGACCGACCGCGCCGGAAACCGCCAGAAGAGGCTCACGACCGGGACGCTACGCGTCCGCTGAACCCCCTCCACTTCCAAGATTATGGCCGGTAGGGGGGCTTGATTCAAGCCCCCGGGTGTGCCTCATACTCGCTTGCCGCAGGCGACGAAGGGAGCAAATTTTGGTGGGCACGACACAGCGTGCGGCGGGCGTCGATCACGTCCTGGATCTGGAAGACATCGACGCGACGCAGCTCGCGCTCGCCGGCGGCAAGGGCGCCTCGCTGGGAGCGCTCTCGCAAGTCGAGGGCGTCCGCGTGCCGCCGGGCTTCTGTGTGACGGCGGACGCCTTCCGGCTGATCGTGGCGCCCGCGATCGAGGATCGGCTCGATCGGCTGGCGGGCCTGGACGCGGACGACCGCGACGGGATCCGCACGCTGAGCGAGGAGATCCGCCGGGCCATCGAGGCGATCGCGATCCCCCGCGACCTGGCGGCGGCCATCACCGGCGCGGTCGACGCGACGACCGCGTACGCGGTCCGCTCGAGCGCGACCGCCGAGGACCTGCCGACGGCCTCGTTCGCGGGCCAGCAGGACTCGTATCTGAACGTCGTCGGGCCGGCCGCGATCCTCGAGCACGTCAGCCGCTGCTGGGCCTCGCTGTTCACCGAGCGGGCCGTCAGTTACCGGATCCAGAACGGCTTCGACCACCGCAGGGTGCACATGGCCGTCGTGGTGCAACGGATGGTCTCCGCGCACGCGGCCGGGATCCTCTTCACGGCGGACCCCGTCACCTCCAACCGCAACGTCGCCGCGCTGGAGGCGGTCCCCGGCCTCGGCGAGGCGCTCGTCTCAGGCCTGGTGAACCCGGATCGCTTCACGGTCCGCGACGGCGAGATCACCGGCAGGGAGATCGCCGGCGAGCAGGCCGCGCTGACCGACGCGCAGGCCGTCGCGCTCGTGCAGCTCGGCCGCCGGATCGAGGCGCGCTTCGGCCGCCCGCAGGACATCGAGTGGTGCCTCGCCGACGACGGGTTCCAGATCGTCCAGAGCCGGCCGATCACCACGCTGTTCCCCATCCCCGAGAGCGGTGACCTGGAGAACCATGTCTACCTCTCCGTCGGTCATCAGCAGATGATGACCGACCCCCTGAAGCCGCTGGGGCTCTCCGTGCACCAGCTGATCGCGCTCCCGCGGATGTACGAGGCCGCCGGCAGGCTGTTCGTCGACGTCGCGCAGCGCCTTGCGTCGCCCGCGATCCGCGGCGCTCTGCTGACCATGATCCGGCGGGAGGAGCCGCTGATGGGCGACGCGCTGCAGACCGTCGTCGACCGCGGCTTCATCCCGCTCGCTCCCGATGAGGCGCCCGCGGGCCCGCCGCCCGGCGCCGCGCCGCCCGCGCTCGAGACCGACCCGGCCGTCGTCGCCGCGCTCGTCGCGAAGACCCAGGCCTCGCTCGCCGGACTGCGGCGCGAGATCGGCACGAAGTCCGGACCGGCGCTGTTCGACTTCATCCTCGAGGACATCCAGGAGCTGAAGCGGCTGCTCGTCGATCCCCAGAGCCATCCGGTGTTCATGAGCGCGATGGAGGCCAGCGGGTGGCTGAACGAGCACCTGGAGGCGTGGCTGGGCGAGAAGAACGTGGCCGACACGCTCACGCTCTCCGTCCCGGACAACGTGACGTCGGAGATGGGCCTGGCGCTCCTCCACGTCGCGGACGTGATCCGGCCCTACCCGGAGGTGGTGGCGTTCCTGGAGCACGTCGGGGACGAGGACTTCCTGGAGCAGCTCGCCGGGCTCGACGGCGGGCGCGAGGCGCGCGACGCGATCCGCGCCTGGCTCGACGAGTACGGCATGCGCTGCGTCGGCGAGATCGATATCACGCGGCCGCGCTGGAGCGAGCGCCCCACCACGCTCGTGCCGCTGATCCTCGGCAACGTCAAGAACAGCGAGCCGGGCGCCGGCGAGCGGCGCTTCGAGCACGGGCGGCAGCAGGCGGCGGCGAAGGAGCAGGAGGTGCTGGAGCGTTTGCGGGCCCTGCCGGACGGCGCCGCGAAGGCCGAGGAGACCCAGCGGAAGATCGACCGCGTCCGGACCTTCATCGGCTACCGCGAGTATCCGAAGTACGGCATCGTCAGCCGCACGTTCATCTACAAGCAGGCCCTGACGGCAGAGGCCGAGCGGCTCGTGGACGCCGGCGTCATCCGCGAGCCGGACGACGTCTTCTGGCTCAGGTTCGAGGAGCTCCACGCTGTCGCGCGCACGCACGCGCCGGTCGACGGCGCGCTCATCGCGGCGCGCAAGGAGGCGCACGCGGCGTACCAGGCGCTCACCCCGCCGCGGGTGCTCACGTCGGAGGGCGAGGCCCTCTCCGGCGCGTGGAGGCGCGACGACGTGCCGGCCGGCGCGCTGACCGGCCTCGCCGTCTCCGCCGGGACGGTCGAGGGCCGCGCCCGCGTGATCCTCGACATGGCGGACGCGGAGGTCGAGCCCGGCGACATCCTCGTCACGGCCTTCACGGACCCGAGCTGGTCACCGCTCTTCGTCGCGGTCAAAGGCCTCGTCACCGAGGTCGGCGGCCTGATGACCCACGGCGCGGTGATCGCGCGCGAGTACGGCCTGCCAGCCGTCGTGGGTGTGGCGGACGCCACCCGGCTGATCCGCGACGGGCAGCGGATCCGCGTGCACGGAACTGACGGCTACATCGAGATGATGTCCTAGTGCTGGACATCGTCGCGCTCGCCTGCCTGGCCGCGCTCTTCCCGCTGATGCTCGCGGCGGTCGTGCTGATGCTCACCCGGCCGCGACCGAAGCGGCTGCTGCTCAGCTTCCTGCTCGGCGGCTGGGCGATGAGCGTCACGGCCGGGCTGCTGGTGCTCCACGCGCTCGGGGGCGCGCAGAGCGAGGTCCTGGGCTCCAGCGACACCGTCCATCCCGGCGCGTACCTCCTTGGCGGCGTCCTGTGCTTCGCGGCGGCGTACCTGGTTCCGCGCCGCGCCGCGAGGCGCCCGGCCGCGCCCCCCAAGGAGGGACCGAGCCGGGCGGAGCGGGCGCTCGGAGGCGACCGGGCGGTGGTCGCCTTGGCGGTCGGCGCGCTGATCAACGTGCCGGGGATCTACTACCTGACGGCGCTGCACGACCTGGCGACCGGCGGCTATTCGAAGGCCGAGCAGCTCGCGCTGATCGTGCTCTTCAACCTGATCATGTTCGCGTTCGCCGAGGTCCCGCTCGTGAGCTACGTGTTCTCGCCCGACAAGACCGCCGCACGCGTCGCGCGCTTCCAGGACTTCCTCACGCGGAACGCGACCCGGATCGTGGTGGTGCTGGCGCTGGCGTTCGGAGTCGCCCTCACGGCCAAGGGGATCGCCGCCCTGGTGTGAACGCTCAGGGCAAGCCGTTCGGGCAGCGTCGCCACCAGCTGGGCGCGCGACGGTCGCGTCGTGGGAGTCTCTCGGGATGCATCCGCCGCGCGCGCGGTTCGTCGCTCGGGACGTGGGGCCGGCGACGATCGGCGTCCTCGTCGTCGGGCAGGGCGTCCTGTGGACGGTCGCACGTCCGGCCGGAGAGTCGACCGGGAGTTACGTGGGTCAGTTGCTGGGCGCCGAGTCGATCCTGCTGCTCTCGATCGGCCTGGTGCTGATCAGCATGTTGCCGTGGGTGGAGGAGTGGTTTGACGGGATCGACCGCGCGGCGATCTGGCATCGCCGCGTCGCGATCACCGGTCTCGTCCTGCTCGCGCCGCATGTGCTGATGGCGTCGAACCGGGATGGCACCACGCTCGGCGGCCCGCTCGGCGCCATCGGCGCGATCGGGCTGGTGGCGCTCGCGCTGTGGGCGATCCTGCCGCGCTGGCAATCGGTGGTGCCGGCAGCCTTGCGGGGTGTCGTCCTGGCCGCTCGCGACGCGCCCGGCGTGCGCGACGTGCGCCGCCTCTTCGGCGGCTATGACCGCTGGCGAGCGCTGCATCGCACCACCGGGCTGTTCGTCGCCGCGGGCTTCGCGCACGGCGTCCTCGACGGCACCCCGTTTCATGCTGCGCCGGTCCTGCGCTGGAGCTATGTGGCAGTCGGCGCCGTCGGGCTCGGGTTCTACGCCTACCGCGAGCTGCTCGCGCGCTTCCTCCTCTCGCTGCACGACTACCAGGTCGACGCGGTGCGTGAGGTCGAGCAAGGTCTGGTGGAGGTCGCGTTGCGCCCGCTCGGCCGACCCGTCGCGTTCATGCCCGGCCAGTTCGCGATGGTCTACCTCGAAGCCAAGGACGGCTGGCACCGGCACCCGTTCACGATCTCCAGCGCCCCGCGGGAGGACATCGTGCGCGTCACCGTCAAGGCGCTGGGCGACTACACCTCGCGGCTGCAGCAACTCATCGAGCCCGGCATGCCCGCCGTCATCGGCGGCCCTCACGGGCGCTTCAACCACGCGCGCGGCACGGACCGGCAGGTCTGGATCGCCGCCGGCGTCGGCGTCGCGCCGTTCCTCAGCTGGCTGCGCGCGCTCGACGAGCACCCGCCCCGGCACGTCGAGTTCTTCTACACCGCAGCCGGCGAGGCGCCCTTCGCCGAGGAGATCAACCTGATCGCGGACCGCCACCCGTCATTGCACGCGCACCTGATCGACACGCGCATCGACGGGCGCCTCACGCCCGAACGGGTCCTCACAACCACCGGCGGCAATCCGCGCGTCCTGTCGGTCTTCATGTGCGGGCCGAACGCCATGCTCAGCAGCTTCCAGACCGGGCTCCGTCAGGCGGGCGTACCCGCCAGGCGCATTCACCGCGAGCACTTCGACTGGCGCTGAGCGAAACGGGGCCGCACGCCTGGTCGTGAAATGCCCGCAAGTCGCCGGTACTCCACCTTTCAGAGTCCGCTCGCAAAGGCGCAGAGAGCATCATTATGCAGGCAAAAGAAAGTGGCGAGACCCGGACTCGAACCGGGGACACCACGATTTCCAGTCGTTGCGTTCTCGCGGCCGCAAGCGGTGAAATCCCTGGAGAAGATGTGGTTTTCGAGGATCCGGCGCGTCGCGTAGCAGTCCGCAGTTTGCGGTCTTTCCCGCGCGTTTCAGGAGATGGCGGCGGTTCATCTCCCCTTTGGCGAGTGCGTTCGCGGATCCAAACAACGACCTCGTCGTGGGCTACCTCGTCGGCGGCGATGCGCTCGACCCTGCGCGGGTCATGGTTCGATGTGGACGCGTCGGCGCTGGGTTGCCTCATGAGCCGCTGAAGGGCACGAGCACGTTGCACGTGTGTTCCGATGAGATCGTCGGGATGCCCGTGACGCACACGGCCCGGCGTGCGTCCGCGGTGGGTGGCCCAGGACGCGTGTGGACGCACTTGCCCAACCCGTCCGCGCCGGTGGGTCAGACGGTCGCGGTCACCAGCGTCATGGTGCGCGGGAGAGCGAGCGAGCCGTGTGTGCGGTAGCCAGCGACCATCCGGCCGAGCTCGTCGAGCACGGCTGCGCGTTCCGAGTCGCTGAGCGTCGTGTCCAGGCGGCGCACGTGACCGTTCTCGCCAGCCATCCAGGCCCAAAGGGCGGCGGCGTTCCGTACGTCGAGCGTTTGCCGCAGTGTTTCCGCTTGCACGTCCGCGAGTCCGGCGGCGCGGTGGACCTCGGTTGCCTCTTCGGGGCTGCCGAGGCGACCGAAGGCGCGTGCGTAGTCGGCGCGCTCGGGGCCGACGACCGCGGCCGCGGCGGCGCGGGGGAGCGCGAACCACGGGTTCTCGTCGACCGGCGCCCACAGGGCGGTGACGATGCGTCCGGCGGCCGCGGTCACGCGCCGCAGCTCTCGCAGCGTCACCACCGGGTCGGACGCGATCATCAGCGCCAGGCGACTCACGGCTGCGTTGAACCGCCCGTCCGAGAACGGCAGCGCGTGGTCGAAGTCCGCCTCCATCAGCGTCACGTGGGCTCCCATCGGATGCGCCGAGAGCCGCGCGCGCCCCTGCGCGAGGCGTTCGAGGCTGGTGTCGATGCCAACGACGTCTGCCGCGCCGGCCTCGACGAGCGCCAGGGTCAGTCGCGCGCTCCCGCAGCCGGCGTCGAGCACCGAGCCGGCGGCCGAGGCGGCGGCGACGATCTGCGGGACTCCGAACGGCGGCACATCTCGAAGGTACGGGCTCGGGCGCTCAAGGTACGGACGGTCTTCGCGGGTCGTCCGTGCCCGCCGCCTCTCCAGAGCGCTCACCTCGCTGGGGCCGGCGCCTGCAGCGGCCAGCCGCCCGCCCACGAACCCGGTGGCGCCGGTCACCAGCGCGCGCCGCGCCACGCCAGGTCCTCTCAGCTGCGGCGCCACCGGAGCATTATCAGCCGTCGGCGCTCGAGCGCCGGAGCGCCGCGGTGAGCCGCATCGTCTTCTCGTCGTCGAAGCCGCCGTGTTCGCGGGCGCGGATGCGGCCCGAGCGGTCGACGAGCAGGACGCCGATCGTGTCGGTGCCGGCCAGGCCGAGTTCGCGCACGGCCTTCGCGACGTCGGTGTAGACCGTGATCGTCCGGGCGCGCGCGGCATCAGTCCCCACGCCGCGCGCCATGCCGCCGTCGATGAACCAGCGGGCCGGCGAGTACGCGGAGGAGAGGACCGGCAGTTCGTAGACGGCGACGTCCGGGCGGCGCTCCTCGAGGTCGAGGAGCCACGGGAGCCATTCGTCGACCAGCGCCTGCTGCTCGCGCCGGAAGGCGGTGATGATGAAGGTGTGCTGCTCGCGCAGGTCGTCGGGCAGGTGGTGGTCGCGGCCGTCGAGGCTGCGGCCCGAGAGCGGCGGCAGCCGTGCCGGGTCGCGACTGCCGAGCGTGTCGCGCAGGCCGTCGAGCGCGCGGTCGCCGACGCGATCGAAAGCGAGTCCGAGGAGCGGATCGGCGATCCGCAGCGGCCCCTTCAGCGCGAGGTCGGCGTCGTAGGTGACCCGCGTGCCCCCGTCGGACGGCTCGCACGTGATCCGGTCAAGCGAGACCACGGTCGCGTTCTCGCCCCGCAGCGTGAGGGCCCTGCCCGGTTCGAACTCGACGATCCGGTACGTGAGCGCGGCCTTGCGGCCGAGGAAATCGGCCACGACACGGAACTCCGTCCCCTTACCGATCGGAGCATCACCAAGCCGCTTCGCCGTGACCACGCCCGGGTCCCATTCCTCGGTTGTGGAGAAGTCGCTGAGGTACGCGAACGTCTCCGCGGGCGGTCGGGGCGTGTTGATGCTTGCGGTGTAGTGCGCCACCGGTGTGTCTCCTATACGCGCGCGTGGGTCGGGGCCGGGAGCGGGACGGCGTGCCAGCCGGTGAGCCGCTCGCACTCGCGCCAGAGCCGCTCACGATCTTCAGGCGCCTCCCTCGTCCACGGCACGCGGTGCGTCGGGCGCCGTCTGCGGTCGTGCCAGAAACCGCCGAAACTCTCGCCCGGTTCGGCGGCCGCCCCGAGCCAGACGATCGTGTCGGCCCCCTGTTCGGGGCTGCGCAGTAGCGGTCCGGTCAGCCGGTGAAAGCGCGGCAGCGAGGACGCTACGCCGGGAGTGTCCGCCCAGCCCGGGTGCATCGCGTGCACGACCACCCCGGTGCCGGCGAGCCGCTTCGCCCACAGCTCGGTCAGGATCACCTGCGCGCGCTTGGTCCGCGCGTATACCGTCGGCCCGTCGTACTTCTCGCCCGTGGACTGCAGGTCCTCGACATGTAGCCGCTGCGTGTACATCCCGCCCGAGGAGACGTTGATGACCCGCGCCGGTGCGCTCTGCGTGAGCAGGGGGATCAGCAGGTTCGTGAGCAGGAACGGTCCGAGTACGTTCGTCGCCAGCGCGAGCTCGTTGCCGTCCGCGGTGACCGCTCGCTCCGGCGGCAGCACGCCGGCGTTGTTGACCAGGACGTCGAGGCGCGGCTCGTCGGCGATGAAGCGCGCCGCGAAGGCCCGCACGTCCTGCATGTCGCTGACATCGCACAGGCACACCCGCACGTCGCTGTTGCCGGTCGCCGCGACGACGGCCGCGCGCGCTCGCTCCCCGCGCTCCTCGTTGCGCGCGAGCAGCCGGACGCTCGCGCCGAGCCGGGCAAACCCTTCGGCGGCCGCCAGACCGAGCCCCGAGGTCGCACCGGTGACGAGGACCGTCTTGCCGTCCATCGACGGGAGATCGTCTGCGTCCCACGCACGGCTGCGCATCCGGTATCCGGCGCTCGCGTAACCGGCGACGACTGTGCGGTCGAGAATCGTGTCGAGCAGGGAGGTGATCACTGCTCCCTCTACGGGACGCGGCGCCGGATCGCTCACAAGCGACACCTCATCCCGGTCGCGCGGGTCGTCCGTTTCTCTCCCGTAGCCGTACCTAAGGCATGTCCGACCCCTCGCCAGCCCGGCTCGACGCCGCGGCGGCCTCCCGGCTGCGCCGGCTGAACGTCATCGTCGGCTCGTTGCACGCCATGCAGGCGGTCGTCCTGCTCGCGATCGCAACGGCCGCCTCGCTCCCGATCACGGCGTCGTTCCTGACCGGCCCGCCCGGCGCCGGCGACTACGGTTCTGCGAGCCTCGGCAGCGTGCGGATCGACTGGCTGGTCGCCGCGTTCCTGTTGCTTGCCGCGGTCGATCACCTCACGCTGAGCGGCGGGCGGCCGCGCCGCTGGTACGAGACCAACGTTGCGCGCGGGATCAATCCGGCGCGCTGGTGGGAGTACTCGCTCAGCGCGTCGCTGATGATCGTGCTGATCGCGATGCTCGCCGGGGTCAGCGAGCTCGTCGCGCTGATCGCCCTGTTCGGGGCGAACGCGGCGATGATCCTCTTCGGGCTCGTGCAGGAGCGAGTGAACGTCGGCCGCGACGAGGTGGACTGGCGGCCGTTCATCTACGGGTGCGTCATCGGCGCCGTGCCGTGGATCGCGATCACCACCCAACTCATCGTCTCGACCACCGATGGCAACGGCGTCCCTGGCTTCGTCGTCGCGATCTTCATCACCCTGTTCCTGCTGTTCAACACGTTTGCGGTCAACATGTGGCTGCAGTACCGGGGCCGCGGCCGCTGGGCGGACCCAGCGTTCGCCGAGCGCGTCTACCTGATCCTCAGCCTCGTCGCCAAGAGCGCGCTGGCCTGGCAGGTCTATGCCGGCGCGCTCGCCGGCGGATAGGCGGCCGTCAGCTCGCTCGCCGCTCCGATCGTCTACGACGCGTCATCCATCGAGCGCCGCGCCGACCCTGGCTACCACGTAGACCAGCCCAGCGGCACCGATGGCGCGGCGCACCCAGTTCACGCCGCCGATCAGCTCTTCCCACGCCCATGCGGCGAGCCCGGCGTAGAACACGCCGCGCGCGTAGGCATGCACTGAGCCGCTCGTCGCCGCGGCGACGAGCAGGCCGGCTAGCGCCGCGGACAGCTGCGCGTTCGGTACTTGCGCGACCGGGAAGCTCGCTGGCCAGCCGCGCTGCCCGGCACGCCGGCGGTCGCTCATCGGTCGGCCAGTGCGCGTTCGGTCGACACCGCTCGTTCGCCATGGGTCTCTGGGCGGGGCGGGGCCGTGCGGGGAGGCTCTGGAGTGCCGGCTGAGCTCGGCTCGACGGTGCCGCGTGGTGTCAGGAGAATCATGCCGGCCACCAGGAGCGCCGTCGCGGCGAGCCCGGCGACGGCAAGGAGCACGTCGAGGCCGGTCATCGCGTCCTCGCCGCGGCCATCCAGAAGCCGCCCGCCGCGAGGATCGACGGCACCCACAGCCCCACGAACACGCCTTCCTCCCGGTTGTCGGTGAACCAGAGCCCGATCGAGAGCAGGAACGACATCACGGCAGCGGTCAGGATCAGCGTCACGCCCAAGCGCTCTCTGGTCATGATGGCCACCCGTCGGTGCATCGCAATCTCGCCACGTCGCCCTCCGGATCGTTGAAAGTCGGCGTTTCTACGGCGCACACCGCTCGTGGGATCACGGCGACCGGCGAGACACACGGCGAAGCCTCAGCGTTCGGGCGGCGTCGCGGCCGCGCCAGCTGGCGCCGCGCGGAGGTGGTGGCACCATCAGCCCGCAGGCTCGGTCGTTGACGTCGCCGTGAACCATCCGGTGGATGGGCGCCGGACGCTAACCCCCGCGACGACGACCTCCTCGTTCAGGCCGTCATCGCGACGGGGCTCGCACCCGTTCTGCACGACGGCGTGCTCGTGCCTGCCGGGACAGACGCACTCACCTGCGCGCGTCTGAGCACTGCTGGAAGGCATGGGATCCGCTCGGCGGCCGTGCGCGCAGAAGCAGGTTCACGAGCATGGCTCGCGGCGCGGTTCGGGGTGACCTCCGGTGCATGCGGTCGCCCGGCGGCTACGCGGACATCTCGTCGGCGGCGTCGATCGGGTTCCCGGCGAGCAGTCGGCCCGTGAGCGTTCGGCCAGTTCGGTATCCGCGCCGGGGCCAGCGAGCAGTACGGGTCGCGAGGCGGCGATCTGCGCGATCTCGGTTTCGGCCGCGGCGAAGCGGTTCGCGCGTGAGTGAGGAGAGCACGACCGCGTCGGGCGTGAGCTGGTCGGCGGCGGCTGCGAGCGTCTGGATCGGGGTGTCGGGTCCGAGGAACGTGACGCGCCAGCCGCGGTCGTGTAGCGCGAGGCCGAGGATGATGAGCCCGAGGTCGTGGTGTTCGCCTGACGGGCAGGCGAGCAGCGCGCGAGGACCGGCGCCGCGGTCCCAGCCGCGGGCCAGGCCCAGCAGCCGCGCTCGAAGCAGGCCGGTGGCGAAGTGCTCTTGCGCCACGGAGGCGTCGCCGTCGCGCCAGCGCTCGCCGAGCGCCCGCAGATAGGGCAGGATGGCCGTCTCCGCGACGGCCTCGAGGCTGAACGTCGCCACGAGCCGGTCGAAGGCGGCTTGCGCGCCCGCGTCGTCGAAGTTGTCGAGCGCGGACCACAGCGCTGCGGCGAGATCCGCCGGAGCGCCGTTCTGCGGCTCGGGCGCCGTCGCGTCGCGGACCAGTCGCGCGGCCTCGGCGGCCGACAGTCCCTGTGCGAGGTGGGCTTGCATCGAGCGCACGCGCGCCTCGTCGGCGGCGGAGTACAGGCGGTAGCCGCCGGCGGTGCGCACCGGCTCCAGCAGCGCGTAGCGGCGCTCCCACGCGCGCAGGAGGTCCGCGCTGACGCCGGAGCGCCGCGCGAGCTCACCGATGCGGAGCGTGGCGGCTGCCATGCCGTGCAGCATAGTCGCCGAACAAACAATGAACAAGGACTTGACAGACAGGACAGTCGCTGCTTAGCTGTCCATAGCTTGTTCAGTGTTTGTCCCACCCTCTCACCAAGGAGCAGCATGAGCACCAGCACCATCACCACCACTGCGCGCCGCGCGCACCGCCGGGCTCGTCGCCGGACTTGCCGCCGCGGCGCTGGCGGCAGCGCCGGCCAGCGCACGCCCCGACACGGCCGCGGCCGCCGCGGCCGCCAAGCCCAACATCGTCGAGACCGCCGTCGCGGCCGGCAACTTCACCACGCTGGTCTCACTCGTCAAGCAGGCGGGCCTGGCCGAGACGCTCTCCGCGAAGGGGCCGTACACGGTCTTCGCGCCCACCGATGCGGCCTTCAAGAAGGTGCCCAAGAAGACGCTCAAGGCGCTCGGCAAGGACAAGGCGAAGCTGAAGGCGGTGCTGCTCTACCACGTCGCCGCAGGCCGGCTCGCCGCCAAGCGCGTCGTCAAGCGCTCGTCGATCAAGACGCTCAACGGCAAGCGCGTGAAGATCCGCGTCCGCGACCAGAACGTGTTCGTGAACCGCTCGAAGGTCGTCACCGCCGACGTGCGCGCCTCCAACGGCGTCATCCACGTCATCAACCGCGTCCTGATCCCGTAGCCGCCGGCGGCGGCGCTGCACGCTGTCCGATTCCCCGGCACGGCCCGACCTCGGGCCGTGCCCGGACAGCCCTCGCGTGCGCGCCGGCGATCGACCGCCCCGCTGCCAGTCCTCGGCCCGACGTGACCAGAGCGCCAACCGGCACGCTCAAGGACCGAGCGTACGAGCAGCACCCAGAGGGCAGGCGTCGGACGCTCAATCTGGCCGGGCGACACTCCGAAACCGGCGCCACAACGACTTGTCCGCCGGCGTGATGGACATCGCGCGCGCCGCGCGCGAGCGAAAGTTCGCGCGGTGGCCGTTGCGCGGAGGCGCGTCCGAACCCTCGAGGTGCCTCAAGGAAAAGGAGACAAAAAGGCGATTGCGGCACGTTCGGCCGGGCCTTCTCTCCGAGCGTCGTACACGCCGCGAGCGCCCGAGATCACGGCGGCGAAGCCGAGTTCGCCGCTTCCGACTCATACCGCGGACCTCACGACAACCACGCGTGGTGCAGGAAGTTCGAGTCGCCAGTGCACCATCGACTAGAGAATCTCGTAGCCACACGGGATTTCGGCCCTCGGCATGGCGAGACCCGGACTCGAACCGGGGACACCACGATTTTCAGGCGCCGGAAACGAGGAGCGCAAGGGGATAGAATCCCTGCAAATCACGCAGATTCTGACTGATCGCCTGCCCGCGAGCGAGGCAATCGCTTGAGGCTGGTCCCGTCGGCGACGTCGTCTGTGGTGCGTTGATGTCCTCGGAGAACAGATCGCCGCGCGGTGGATTCTCGCGATTGTCGTCGTGGAGGTTGGGCTGGTCAGTTACACGCCGGCTTCGACCGCGACGCGCTGCTCGTCAGCTGCCTGCGTGAACGCCGCGTAGTCGAGCTCGGTCTGGTCGGTGTAGGCGACTGCGAAGCGTTGGATGGCGCGGTCGAATGTGTCGTCGTTGCCGAGGTAGCCGGCGATCTTGGCGGCGTCGCCGGTGCGCGCGTGGGCACGCGCCAGGGCGGCGCCGCAGAGCTCCCCGTAGCGGGCCAGGCGCTTCGGCGACATCGTCTCGATCACAGCCGAGCCCTTCATGTCGCGCAGTTGGCGGACGTAGAACTCGCGTCGTCCCTTGCCGGTACCGGTGACCCAGCCCAGGAACGCGTCGCTGGCCGACTGCATCAGCCGCTGGCCCTCTACGACTCGCTCGCCCTGGTGCTCGTACTCGCTCGCGCCCGCATAGGGAGCCAGCGCCGAGGTGCTGGCCTCCTTGATCTGCAGGAACAACGGATCGTCTTCGCGATCGCCGACGAGCAGGACCATGAAGGCTTCGGTGCCGACCGAGCCGACGCCGACGACCTTGCGCGCGAAGTCCTCGTAGTGGTAATGGTCGAGCACCACGCGCCGATCAGGGGCCAAGGAGTGCGCGTAGTCCGTGAGCCCCTGGCGGATGATCTGCTCGAAGTCGCCGTAACTGTCCTCGGGCGGGCGCACGATCAGCGGCGGTTGCTGCTTGATCCGGTAGCCGCCGTTGACGCGCTGCGCGAACTTCGCCAGCGAGCCCAGGCTCGTCCGCGTGCGCGCCTTGGCCAGCGTCTTCTGCGCGCTCTTGGCCTCAGCGGTGCTGAGCTCGGCGAGCACTGCGTCGGCGTCGATCCGCGCGTACCAGACGTCCAGGAAGCGCATCGCCGCCGCCTCGGCGATCGTCGTCCGATAGGCCGCGGCCGTCGCGCGGGCCGCGGCTCGCTGCTCCTTGGATCGGTGGCCGTTGTTGCGCGCCGCCACGACCAGGCTCGCGACCAGGCGCTTGACGTCCCACTCGAACGGCGCCGGCAGCGTCTCGTCGAAGTCGTTGAGATCGAACACGACCCGGCGATCGGGCGCCGCGAACACGCCGAAGTTCGACAGGTGCGCGTCTCCGCAGCACTGGACGCGCAGCCCCGTCGTCGGGGTGCGCGACAGATCCCACGCCATGATCGCCGCCCCGCCGCGGTAGAACGTGAACGGCGAGGCGATCATCCGCCCGTGACGGATCGGCACCAGCTCGGGCACACGCGTCACGTCCTCCTGCTCCAGGACGCCGACCGGATCCGGACGGTCATCGGGCGCCGCCCACTCGCCGTGAGCCTCCAGCGCCACCGACTCACGCTCGGCACGCCCCTCCTCCAACCGCGCTTCGATCGCCTTCGGGACGTCGAGCACGCCGCGGCGGCGCTGCTTGTCCTTCACGTTCTTCGTCATCTCTGCTCCTTCACTACCGGGAGACGCTGCCGCCCCCCGGTCGCGCGGTGCGTGGCGTCATCGATCTTGCCGCGGCGGCTGCCGCGGTAGTGCTCCGTCGGGTCCGGCGTCTCGGCGGCCCAGCCCCGTCGAGACGCCTGCGACGGATGGGTCAGCGGCGACGCGCGACGCGCCTGGACGTGCGGCGGGCGACTCTGCGGGAACCGAACATCGTGATCTCCGATCGTTCGTAGATAGGGCGAACTACGTGGGCTGGCCGGCGGTCTCGAGGGCATGGAGGGTGTCCGCCTCCTCGCGCGAGGCGAGGCCGATCTCGACCAGGTCCAGCGGGCTGATGAACCCGTCGCTGATCCGGAAGCCCCCGGCGCGCGCGATCGCGTCGCGCAAGGGCACCGCCCAGTGGTGTTCGATCAGGACCAGCGCGGCGGCGGAGTCGTTCGGGATGTCCTCGATGACGTCCCACGCCTCGTCATCGGAGAACACGCTCACGCCGTCGGCACCCGCGTCGGCACCCGCCTCCGCACCCGCGACCATGCCCTCCTCGCCCTCGATCCCGAGGCCGATCAGCGCGCCGACCTTGCTGCCGAGCTCGATCGCCTCGTCCTTGGAGAGGTTGCTGAGATGTGCCACCTCGATCTCGCCGGCCGCATCCTTGTGAACGGCCAGCGCGTCGATAACCCGTACCGCGTCACTCTCCCGCAACCGCTCCAACTCGGCGATGACCTCGCCGTGGAAATCGGGGTGACTGAAGCCGAGCACGATCAATTGAACCGGTCCGATAGCCATGAGGCTCCTTACTCGCTGAGGGACGTGACGCGGCATCTACCGCGTTACGCAGATGGTGTGGAGCACCGCGCACGCTTGCGCACGGGTCGGCTCCGCGTCGATCAGGAGTCGACGGCGGTCGAGACGTTCTTGTCGGCGTCCTGGAGTGCCTTGGTGAGCTGCTCGTAGTCACCGGAGTCCACGGCCTTGTTGATCTTCTTGGTCGACTTCGTCAGCGCCTTGTCGACCCGGTCGAGGTAGGTGTCGTCGACGACGATGATCACTGCCGACGAGCCGGGCGGGAGGTATTCCTCCAGGTCGACGCCGAGCTGCTTCTCGTCGTGGCGCTTCCTGAGCGCGCCGATCCCCGCGCCGATCCCGGCGCCGACCGCGGTCGCCAGAAGCAGCGGCGGCGCGAACAGCCCCACAGCCAGGCCACCGGCGGCGCCCAGGACCGTGCCCCCACCCACCGGCGATGCCGCCCCGTGCTCGTCAACGGTCACTTCACCGGCATCGTCGCGGCTGGCGACGACCGCGCCGAGCACCGCGAAGTCATACGTCCCCTCGGCATCCTTCAGCGACCGGAAGTCGGCTTCGGCCGCCGCACCATCGGCGTAGGACGCGACGTAGAGGGACAGGTTCTCATTGGCCATGAAGAAGCTCCATTCGGGTGGGGATTAGGACGTCGTAGAACGAGGCTGCGGCGATCAACGGCCGACCCGGAGTTCTGCCTTGACGGAGTGCTCCTTGCGACGGTCACCGTTGCCGCGGGCCGCGACGACGATGCTCGCCACCAGCCGTTTGACGTCCCACTCAAACGGGGCGGGAGCGTCTCGTCGAAATCGTTGAGATCGAAGTCGGTCATCGCGGCGATCCGGGCTCTCGGAGCAGGCCTGCGCTGTCGGCTTTTTCCATGGCCTGGGCTCGCGTGTTGGCTCCGAGTTTCTTGTAGATGTGTTGCACGTGGGTTTTCGCTGTGGAACGGCGGATTCCGAGCTCGTCGCCGATAGCGGCGAGCGTCCGGTAGGTCGCGAGAAGGGCCAAGACGCGGGTCTCGGTTGGCGTCAGGCCAACCGTTCTTGCGAGATCTCCTCGGCTGCGTGGCGATATGGCTCAACGGTACGTCGCGGCCGACCGATGCGGCATCGGCCACAAAGGCTGATATTTTCGGAGCCCGTCCGCTCCCATCGATGGAGGCGGCCAACCCAAAGGCCCGAGATTGGCGTCGTGGCTAATTCGGTCGCTCCGCGTCTTGCTCCGCTGCTGAACGAGTCGAAGCTCCGGGCGCCGACTCTGCGGCCTGGGGTGGTGCCGCGAGCGCGCCTCGCTTCGTTGCGGGAAGCTGCGGAGCACAGTCGGCTGGTGCTGATCTGTGCGCCCGCGGGGTACGGGAAGTCGACTCTCGCCGCGGAGTGGACCCAGCTCGATCCAAGGGTGTCCGGCTGGGTGCATCTGGATCGCACCGACAACGACCCTGTCGCATTGCTCACCACCGTCGCCGCGGCTCTCGACCGAATCGGATCAGCCCCCGGTGAGCTGCTCGAGGCACTGTCACGACCAAACCCGAGCATCGACGAGGCCGTCCTGCCCCTCCTCGCTGACGAGCTCGACGAGCTCGACGAGCGCAGCCCGTTCGTGCTGGTACTGGACGACGCGCACTTTGTCACGGCAAAGCCGAGCCTCGCCATCCTCGCGTTCATCGCCGACCAGATTCCAGCCGGCTCTCAGCTGATGCTCGTCACACGTGACAGTCCGGAATTGCCGCTCGCCAGACTGCGTGCGAACGGGGAGCTGGTCGAGATCGGAACAGCGCTCATCGCTCTGGACCCGGAGGAGACCCGTGCCGTGGCGGCGAGCGTCGGGCTGGACTTGACGCAGGAGTCGGCCGAGGCCCTGCAGGAGCGGACCGAGGGATGGGCTGGCGCGGTCGTGCTCGCGGCGACGTTCCTGCGTGGCCGCGACGATGCCGCCGAGCGAGCCGCCGGTCTGTCGGGCAATCAGCAGCAGATCGCCGACTACCTCCTCGAAGAGGTGCTGGAGAGCCAGCCGGCCCATCTCGCGACGTTCCTGCTCGGGACGTCGATCCTCGACCGGATGACGGCCCCCTTGTGCAACGCCGTGCTCGGGGTCGATGACGCAGCCGATTCGCTGGACGCCCTCTCGCGCTCCAATGCCCTTGTCGTCCCCCTGGACAGCGACCGCGAGTGGTACCGCTACCACCATCTGTTCGGCGATCTCCTTCGCGCCGAGCTCAAGCGGCGCCACCCGGAGTTGCGCCGCCAATACCTTGTCCGGGCAGCGAGTTGGTGTGAGGTGTACGGAACCCCTGGCGAGGCGTTCGACTACGCACACCAGAGCGGCGATCTCGCCCAGGGCGGCCGAATCGCTCTCGGGCACTGGGACGAGTTCACAGGTCGCGGGCAGATCGAGACCATCCGCCTCTGGCTCGACCGCTGCACCGACGAGGAGATCGAATCGGACACACAGCTGTCGATCGCGGCCACATGGGTCGCCGTGCTGCTCGGCGATGCAGTCCGAGCGAGGCGGTTCGTCGCTGCGGCCGAGCGCAAGCCGCTCGATGTCGTGTCGGCCGACGGGGCGACATCGCTGCGTTCCTCACTCGCCATCGTCCGAACTGCGGTCGCTCCCGACGGGATCCACGGTCTGCTGCGTGACGCCGAGTTCGCCTACGCGGCAGAGAAGCCGGCCAGTACCCGTTGGCTGGTCGGCGCCTGTCGTGCGCTGGGAACGGCGAACATTCTCCTGGGCCGACCGCAGGAGGCGATCGACGTGTTCGGTGAGGCACTCGCGCTTGCGAACCACCGCCCAGAGCTCGCACACGTGCGGGCCTTCTGTCTCGGCTACATGGCCTTCGCGGCCGCCGAGATCGACGATCCGCGAAACTCGACAAGATGGGCCGTGGAAGCGCTCCACCTGGTCGAAGAAGCGCATCTCAACGAGATAGCCCAAAGCGCCATCGCCTACGCCGCGGGAGCGCTGACGCGACAGCAGCGTGGCGACCATACTGGGGCCGCACGCCACCTCGACAACGCCCGGCGGCTCAGCCCGCTCCTCCACGGAGTCCCGTGGCTCAAAGCCGATGTCGCGCTGCGCTGTGCCGGCATCAGCCTCAGCTTGGGCGACCTGGCCGGCGCCGTGGCGTTCAAGCACGTTGCGGGCGACACACTTCAGGGGTATCCCGATGCCGGGACGCTTCCGGCCCGGCTGCAGCGTCTCGAAGAGCGGATCAGACGAGGGGAGGACTACCAGCTCACCTCGGCCGAGCTCCGGCTCATCCACTTCCTTCCGACACATCTGTCTCTCCAAGAGATCGCCGATCGTCTCTACCTCTCCCGCGCGACCGTCAAGACACACGTCGCGTCGATCTACACCAAGCTCGGCGTCCCGGGCAGGTCAAAAGCCGTCGAGATCATCGATCAATCCGGCCTCGGATCGACAGATCGGATCGCGACCCCAACTCTGGATCGCGATTGAGACGCGGCGATCTGAGCCCTTGGCCGATGTCTACGCATCGAGGTTGAGGAGCGCGACCGGCTGACCGGGTGCAGCACATGTGCTGCCAGGCAGCGGCGTGTTGCTCGATGCGGCCGTCGACGCGGGATTGCCCAGGTGCGTCGGGATCGTCGCGCAGAGCTCATATGTAGCCGGGTGGTTCACCCATTTTGGCGGATGCCCGCCTGTCGTCGCCCGGTGTAGGTTGCTTGGAGCGGCTGCACGCGCCGGCCGGAGCGACCAGCTGCGCTGGTCGTGCGTCGGTGCGGCGTCGGTCGCCCGATGTCGCGGGCGGGGTTACGCGCAGCGGACCGCCCCTGCCCTGTGAGGGCAAAGATGTCGATTGCTAAAGGAGCCGCGACGGTGCTTCCCAGAATCTTGAGCAGGGCGCGCCCAACGACGCCACGAGAGAATGCAGGGCGCGCGTCGACCCTTCGGCTCGTGTCGATGATCCCTGTCGTCGCACTGCTGGCGATCGCGGGCTGCGGGGGCGATAGCAGCAGCAGCACGCCGGCCGGGGGTGGCAGTGGCGGCAGCGAGCCGGCGTATTGCGCGGACCTGAGCAGCCTCCAGAGCGCCGTCAAGGGGCTCACGATCCCCACCTCAAGCGCCGACATCAGCGGCCTGAAGTCGCAGCTCACGACGATCAAGAGCGACGCGACGTCGCTGGCCGACACGGCCAAGAGTGACTACGCGAGCGAGACGAGCGCGATCAAGTCGTCGGTCGACGCGCTCGACAGCGCCGTCAACTCGCTGCCGCAGAATCCGTCGAGGGCACAGGTCGCCGCGATCGCGACCGATGCAGCGAGCGTCGTGAGCTCGGTCAAGAGCTTCGTGGCCGCCACCGGTTCGAAGTGCGGCTAGCTGGTTGAAGACGCTTGCGGCCCGACGAATCCACACTACGGGCGCCGCGCTCGCTCGGTAAGGGGCGGCTGGAGGCGTTCAGCGACGGCGTGTTCGCGATCGCCATCACGCTGCTGGTGCTGGACTTCGCGATCCATCCACCCGGTTCGCCGCTGCACCAGGTGCTGCACATCTGGCCGGCGTTCGTCGCGTACCTCATCAGCTTCCTGACGATCGGCGCCGCGTGGCTCGGCCACACCGCGTTGACCGATCGGCTCGCGCGCACCGATTCGGTCCTCCTGCGGCTCAACCTGCTGCTGCTGCTCGCCGTGACGTTCCTGCCGTTTCCCACCGGGCTCGTTGGCGAGGCCCTGCGCGAACCGTCGAGCGAGCGCGTGTTCGTGACGCTCTACGGGGGCACGCTGCTGGCGATCCGGCTCCTCGGGTTCGTCCTGGACGTCTACGCCGACTCCGAGCACCTCTACGCGACAAACGGCGACGAGGAAGAGCGAAGGGAACGACGGCAACTCCTCCCAGTCGTCCTGGCCTACGCGATCGCGATCCTGATCGGGATCGCGTTCCCGGTCCTGGCGGTGTGGTTGTACCTCGCGATCGCGGTGTATCTCGTCGTCCCGTTCCGAGAAATCTCGGCGATGCTCCGAGCGAGGCGGTAGTCCCCCATGGGAGCTGAGCGGGAATCGACGGTCGCGGTGACGCGCGTGGTCGGCGAGGTTACCCGCGGCACAGCACGACAGCGGCCGTCAACCAACGCGACGTCAGGTCAGGAAGGGCAACGATGACGAAGACCGCGGGACGTGCTGCGGGTGCGACTGGCCTCGTGCTGCTGACGCTGGCGGCAGGCCAGTTCGTGATGGCCCTGGATACGACCGTGATGAATACGGCGATCGCGACGGTCGCGAAGGACGTCGACACGACGGTGACGGGGATTCAGACCGCGATCACGCTGTACGCGCTGGTGATGGCCTCGCTGATGATCACCGGCGGGAAGATCGGGGAAATCGTCGGGCGCAAGCGCGCGTTCACGATCGGGTGCGTGATCTACGCGTGCGGGTCCTTGACGACCGCGCTGTCGCAGGGTCTGCCGATGCTGCTGTTCGGCTGGTCGCTGCTGGAGGGCCTGGGCGCGGTGCTGATCATGCCCGCGATCGTCGCGCTCGTCGCGTCGAACTTCGACAAGCCGGCGCGCCCGCGCGCGTACGGACTCGTCATGGCCGCCGGGGCGATCGCCGCCGCGCTCGGCCCGCTGATCGGCGGCTTCTTCACGACGTACGCCTCCTGGCGCTGGGTCTTCGTCGGGGAGGTGCTGATCGTCGCGGCGATCCTCGTGCTCGCCCGCCGCGTGAAGGACACGCCGGCCGAGGAGGGCACGAAGCTCGACCTCTTCGGCACCCTGCTGTCCGCGCTCGGCCTCGGCCTGGTCGTGTTCGGGATCCTGAAGTCCGGCGTCTGGGGCGTCGTGCAGCCCAAGCCCGAGGCGCCGCAATGGATCGGCCTGTCCCCGGTGATCTGGCTGATCCTCGGCGGGTTGGTCGTCCTGGCGTTGTTCCTGCGCTGGGAGACACTGCGGATCGGGCGCGGCGAGGCCGCGCTCATCGATCCCCGGCTGCTGCACAACGTCCAGATGCGCTCCGGGGTGATCTCGTTCCTGTTCATGTTCCTCGTCCAGATGGGGACGTTCTTCGTCGTGCCGCTGTACCTGTCGGTGGCGCTCGGGCTGTCGGCGATGGAGACCGGCGTGCGGGTCCTGCCGATGTCGCTGGGCCTGCTCGTGTTCGCCATCGGGGTGCCGAAGCTCGCGCCTGACGCCAACCCGCGACGGGTCGTCAACACCGGGTTCGTGCTGATGTTCGCGGGGCTGGTGCTGTTGATCGCGCTGCTCGACATCGACGCCGGACCGGAGATCGTGACCGGCCCGCTGCTCGTGATCGGATCCGGGCTCGGAGCGATGGCCTCGCAGCTAGGCAGCGTGACCGTCTCCGCGGTTCCGGAAGAGCAGAGCGGCGAGGTCGGAGGCCTGCAGAACACCGGCACCCAGCTCGGCGCAGCGATCGGCACCGCGCTCGCCGGCGCGATCCTCATCTCGGCCCTGAGCACCGCCTTCTTCAACGGCATCCAGAACAACCCGGCGATCCCCGACAACCTCACCGTCAACGCACAGACCCAGCTCGCGACCGGCGTCCCGTTCGTCTCCGACAAACAGCTGCAAAAGGCGCTCGACGACGCCAACGTCCCACCCGAGACCGCCAAAGCCGTCGCCGCCGAGAACACGCAGGCCCGGATCGCCGGCCTGCGCTCCGCCCTCGCGGTGCTCGCGCTCATCAGCCTGCTCGCCCTCCTCTTCACCCGCGGCATCCCGACCGTCCAGCCCGGCGCCGAGGCCAAGCCCAACGCGCCGCCGATCGAAGCGCCGGTCACCGCCTGACCGTTACGCCGCCCTCAAGCGACTCGCGACTCGAGGACTCCGCAGGTCAGCGAGTTGAACGAAGCCTCGATGTCGTCGACGTCCTCCAATCGGTGGACCACGTGGCCGCCCGTAAGCAACTGGCCGTAGTCGTCGCGGCGATCGACACGCGCGACGAGGCGGTCGATGCGTCGCCGGATGTCAACCAGATCATGCATGGCCTGCGCGAGATGATGACGCCCGACGTGCGTCGCGGGCACCGCATTGGCCCGGCGATCGCATTCCGGAGGAAGCGGGCGTGGCTGCAGCTCGTCGCCCGACGTTCGTTGCTCGTCCCGAGCAGGCGTGAACTGCATAGTCGCGGACACGCCCGGCATCGGTGGAAAGGAGCGGCGAGCAGGTTTTGCGCGCCTCATGCGTCCACTGCTCAGATTCGTCCGTTGGACTCGCGACAGCCAGGCTATTCGTCTAGATCCCGGAGCTGCGGCGGGCGGCGTTTCTCGCCTACAAGCGGCCCGGCGCCTTGTCGTCCGCGCGATCCCGAGAGGATCTCGAACCAGACGTGGGTCGTGCCTTCGTGCGCGCCCCACTGCGTGGTCAGCCAGTCCACGATGAGTAGTCCGCGGCCCGATGTCTCGAATGGTCCGACCTTGCGCAGCTCGTACTCGAAGCCGCTGCCGGCGTCGATCACCTCGCCCCGCACGCCTGCGGCATCGTGCTCCAGTCGGAGGCGAATGTCGCCCTGCCCATGCTCGACGGCATTGGCTACCAGCTCGCTGACCACCAGAAAGACATCGTCCAGCACGCCTTGATGCAGCACCCCCGAGAATCTCCGCCGGAGCTCGCGACGTGCGATGGCGGGGGCGTCGGGATCGCGGGGTAGCTCGACGTCGATGTCGATGCGTTGGCCAGTCACGGTCCCACCTTTGCGGCGAGGCGCCGGCTGGTCATCGGGGGCTCCGCGGAACCGCCGTCCGAACATGTCCCCCCCCGCCTCCCAGGGTGAACTACTGCCATTGCTGCTGAAAGCGGGGGCCGTCGAATCCTGGGGTTTCGACGGGCGCCGGGACCCGGCTCGTCCTGAGGGTACCCAGTGGTTGAGCTGCCCTGTTCAGGATCACGCAACTGCGGTAGCCCGGACGCGCCGCGCGCCAGTGTTCACGACTGGGGGTCCGCGATCGGTTCGGTGGTCGCGCGTTGGGGCTGATCAGCGGCGGCGCGAGCCTTCGCGCGTCGCCCTGAGGCACGAGCCCAGACCGACGAGGGCACGAACGTTCTCAGCAACACCCCAACCGCGACGACGGTGATGATCGCCACGATCAAGCCGGGCGGCTTGGCCAGCAGCACCATGACGGCTATGCCGGTCACAAAGGCGAGCGCACCGAAGAAGGCCACAGGCCTGATTACGCAACTCGGCGCTGCCCAAGATCATCGCGTCCCTTCCGGCCGCGCTGGCAGACCCAGGAGCCACAATCACGTCAGCGGCCTGCGCATCGCGGAGGCGCTCGCGCTCGGCGAGCGCGGTGCGCGCTCGTCTGGCCGGGTGGCGCGCCCCGCCGGTTTTCAAATGTCGGCGACCAGCGGTCACGACGCTCATCTCCGTATCCCCCGCGCCCGCTCGTCCATCCGATGCAGGCGATGGGCGTTGCTCGGGTTACGACGGTGCTCCGTTTCGCGCAACGGAGCGCTCGCGCGCGGAGGCGCTGCGCTGCGGCGCCAGGCGGGTGCCCGAAACCCCGGTTGCGGCGCGACATTGCTAGGCGGGCTGGTGGAGGTCGAGCAGGAGGCTGCGGAGCTGGGCGAAGCGTTCGGGGCCGAGTTGTTGCTCCCAGGTGGTCTCGATCTCGCCGACCGCGGCACGGATCACGCCGATCGCGGCCGTGCCGCGTGCGGTGAGGGCGACGCGTTTGGAGCGGAGGTCGTCGGGATCGGGTCGGCGCTCAAGGTAGTCGAGGCGTTCGAGCTGGCCGAGCAGGTAGTTGAGGGCCTGTTTGCTGATCCGTAGCCGGGCGGCCAGCTCGGAGGGACGCTCGCCCTGTGGCCCGGGGTACTGGAACACGTTGAGGTGCGCGGCGTCGAGGTCGTCGAACCCGTGGTCGTGGAGCCGCTCGAGCATCCGCTGCTGGACTGCTTCCCAGGGCAGACGCAGGAGCGCGCCGATCAGCGGCGGCCCGAACGGCTGCTCCCCAGAGTTAGTAAAAGGACTTGACGGAGTCTGTGCGGTCATGTACGGTCAAGTGACTTTACCAACCCCAGGGCCGACGACAAGGAGCCACGATGGCAACCAGCACGCGCGAAGAGATCAAGGTCGGGGCGATGACGATCCGGTTCCTGCTCGAGGGCGAGCAGTCCGGGGGGTCGGTAGCGCTCTTCGAGTTCGACGTCCCGGCCGGCACCACGGTCGCGGCCGGCCACAGCCACGACGGCTACGAGGAGACGATCTACGGGCTCGAGGGCGTGCTGACCTGGACGGTCGAGGGCACGCCGATCGACGTCGGGCCCGGCGAGACGCTCTGCATCCCCCGCGGCGCCATCCACCAGTTCGACAACACCCGCGACGTCGGCGCCAAGGCGCTCGCGATCGTCACCCCGGGCATTCTCGGCCCCGACTACTTCCGCGAGGTCGCCGCGATCCTCGAAGCCGCCGCCGGCGGCCCGCCCGACTTCGTCGCGCTGGGCGAGGTCATGCGCCGGCACGGGATCACCTGCGCCGAGTAGACCGCCGCAGCGCAGACCTCCCGAGCAGCAATCAGCACGCCGTGACCGCGGCGATGCCGGATCAAGTCGGCGGTCGGCCCGCTGACGTCATCTGCTCCACCACCTTCTCCCCCTCCAACCGCTGAGGCTCCGCCCAGAGGAGTAGACATGACGTTTCTCATCGTCGGACTCGACCGCAAGACGCTGGCGCCGTGGCACCGGAACATCCGCGAGCGTGACGTGGCGAGCGCTACACGGACCGCCGTCGCGCGCGCCGGCGGCGACGGCGTCGATCTCGTCGTCGCGGCGGTCGTCGGACCGGGCTCGAGCATCCTCGACGGTCACACCGCTCTCCCGTAGCCACGCGGAAGTGATGCCCGCGCCCCACACCGACCACGATGTCCTCCTCGTCCACGCGCACCGGGCTCGGCCTCGTCCACTGAGCCCGAGGAGGGTCCTCTCAGATCTGCAGCTTGATCGTGCCTGGTCGTCGCCGCTCGCCAGCGACGATGGCGGGTTTCTCGCGGGTCGCTCGCCTCGCAACCAGGTCTGCGCTGCTGGAGTCCTTGCCAGCCTCATTCGTCCGACGCGCCGCGGCCGCGGTAGGCGTGCGCCGGCGCTTCGCGCCAGACCAGCTCCGCTGCGCCCACGCCGTCGAGATGGCGCGCGAAGGCGTGCCGCTGATCGTCATCCAACACCAACTCGGCCATAGCAACGTCGCGATCACCTCGATCTCCCTCCAAGGCATCGACAACCCCGAGCTCATCGACACCGTCCACGCGCGCCGCGCGCCGATGGTCCCCGTCGACAGCTCGCTCCGGCGCTTACGCCGCGACCGGCGGCGCGCAAGCCCACGACTTCCTCGCCGCCGGTCCTCGTTCAGGTCGCCCGTCACGAACCGGGTGGCGAGGGCTCGCAGAATGCTCCATTCATCGCGAAGCAGGACGCGCGTGGCGTAAGCGGCTGTGCCCGGCCCGCGCGAAGGAGCACTCACGCTGCGAGTCGCCGGGCTACTCCAGGCAGGCGGATGCAGCGGTCTACGTCGGCGTGGTCGGCTGTCTCTGTCCTGGTGTTCGCTTCGGCGTCGTCGGGTCGGTCGCCCAACCCGGGATTACTCCCGCGTCTTGCGCAGAAGGGCGGAAACCCGTTGCCGCGTGACGCCGAAGCGATCGGCGATCTGGTCCATTGTCAGGCCTTCGGTGTACAGCGCGCGCGCCTCGGCGCGGCGCACGCTTGCTCCACTGATATCGAGCGCCGCCGAGCTCTCGGTGAGCAGTTGCACGATCAACGGCCCATCGCTGGTCGAAACGATTTCGGCGTACGGCGCGCCCTGCGAACGCAATCGCCGGAGCTGAGCAATGCGCGTCCTGATCAGGCTCGTTCGCTTCTCATTGTCCGCGAGCGTGCTCTCAAGCGCGGTCAGAGTTTCAAGAAATGTGTCGTCAGCCATCGATCTGGTCCGTGGGGCGTGCGATTGAAATGCCCGGCGCGACCCCGCGCCAATCCGGCAATACCTGTTGCGGCAACCCCTATTGCGGGTATCTAACGGCCCGGGCGCGACACGACGCATCCTGGAGCTGAATGACCATGACCTCGAACTCGCTTTCGACACCCGCGAGCGCGCCACACACGGTCGCTCCCGCTCCCGTCGCTCCGCACCGGGACGTTCGATCGCGACGCGCCGCGGCGAACCACGACCGCACGCTGCTGGAGCGAGAGCTGTTCGCTCGCTATCGCGGCCGCGGCGAGCTGGCGGCCCGCGACGAGCTGGTAGGACGGTTCCTTCCGCTAGCAACGCGGCTGGCGCATCGTTACCACCGTGGCGCCGAGCCCATGGACGACCTTGTCCAGGTCGCCTCGATGGGGTTGCTCAAGGCGATCGACCGATTCGATCCGTTCCGCGGCACCGCCTTTTCGTCGTTCGCGGTGCCGACGATCGCCGGAGAGCTCAAGCGCTATTTCCGCGACAAGAGCTGGGCGCTCAGGGTTCCCCGCGCCCTCCAAGAGTTGACACAGCGCGTCGACCACACAACCAATCACCTCGTTGACGAACTCGGCCGCACGCCGACCGTCGCCGAAGTCGCCGGCGCCCTCGGGATCACGCCCGAGCAGGTGCTGGAAGCGCGCGAGGCGGCCACCGCGTACCGCGCTGAATCACTTGATCGCCCCTGCGGCCACGACCAGGACGCCTCCCCCGTCGTCGACACGCTCGGCGCCGACGAGCCCGGCTACCTGCAGGCCGAGCAGTCCGCCACCCTCGACGCCATGATGACGGTCCTGAGCGATCGCGAGCGGGAGATTCTGAGGCTGCGGTTCGCCGAGGACCTCACACAGTCGGAAATCGCCCGCCGCGTCGGCGTCTCACAAATGCACGTCTCGCGGCTGCTGCGACGCGCCCTCACGCGGCTGCGCGAAACCGAGCAGCCGCGCGAGACACCAGCCTAGCCGTACACACCCACGCCGCCCGGCTGCGCGGCCCCTGCCTCCCTGCGGACCGCCCAGCTCTCACTCGCATCAGATCCGTAATGTGACGGCCAGCGCACGACTGCCGGTCGTCGCGCGCAATGCAGCACTCTCCAGCGCGGGCGGCTCGGCGCTTGGTTCTCGTCCGATGCGGACGTGTGCCGAGCGGATGTGAGGACGCTCGCTTGTCGCGCGGGTGCGCGGGCGCGCGGGCCTCTCCAAACGACCAGTGGTCGGTGCGTCGCTAGAGACCTAGGGTCAAAGCGCCCGCCGTCGCGTCGTCGCTCCTCTGGCGGCACGGTCAAGGATCTCTCTGCCCCGCGATTTCGCCAATCACCTGACCGCGCGCCAGCGTGATCCCCGCCGCCGCCGCGCGCACCTACGAAGGGAACGGAGGTAGTCAGCTTCACCCATGCCTCCGTGGACGCCTGCTGGGTGCTAGTACGGGCTCGACACAAATGCCGGCGTCGAGCGCGCCGCCGCGAGTGTCGCGTTGGTCTGGGAGCAACAGCGCGTTGCGCCCGCACGAGAGTGCGGCGTGTCGCGAGGCGGCCATTCTCCCGCGCGGGCGAGCGGAAGTCCTGGTGCCGGGCGATAGGAGCAGCGTCGGTGATCGGGACCGCCACCGGCCGGGTCGGAGGTAGCCGAGAGCATCGGAGGAGCGGTTGAAGCGGACGTGCGGGGTCGTCCTCACCCCGCAAACGGACAACGTCGCGCTTTCGGTCCTTTCCTGGCAGCGCGTATGAGTAGGCTGAGAGTCCCGGCGCGAACAGTCGAACAAGCGTCCACGTTCGCTCCATGGTTCGTTCGATGACTGCCTGGGTAGTGCATTTCCGAGCCGGGACCGGGGGAAGGTCGACCGCGTGACTTCGCGGTTGAGGCGGCGCCGCTGAACGGGGCGCCGGGAGTGCTCGTGCGCGGGGAGGTCGACATCGCGACGTCCCCGCGACTGACCGCTGTTCTTGATGAGGCGATCAGGGCGAGTGTCGGAACGTTCATCGTGGACCTCCGCGAGGTGGACTTCCTGGACTCCAGCGGGGTCAACGTCCTCGTGCGTGGGCGCGCCGTCCTGGGTCGGGAAGATCGCGAGCTCGTGGTGATCTGTCCGCCGGGACCCGCCCGGCGCATCTTCGAGATCACCGGAATTGCCGACCTCTTGAGGCTCTTCGACGCGCCCGATCACGCAGCCGCGTCGCTGCAACCCGTTCCCTCCCCCGCCGCCTGACTGCGGTTCGCTCGCGTCCGGGCCTGTGGTGTCAGCGTCGGGCGTCGGGGTCTCCGCGCCCCGTCAACGCGCCGAAATCGCGGACCAATACTCCGGTCGAGGGTGAGCGCCCGGTCAAGCTGGCTCGATTCTCGGCCGCGCGATGCTGGCTGGGCCGAAGCGCCGCGGTCGACTCGGGCTGAGCGACGCGCAGCGGACGCCGCACGCGTTGCTCGGCTGTCTCGGGGTCAAAGCGCGGTGTGCGCCTGGTCATCTCACTCCTCGAGCTGACCATGCTCCTCGCGCTCGGCCCGCTCGGCGTCGGCGAGCGCCCAGCCGATGCGTTCGATCAGCTGGGACGAGAAGTGCGCGTTGGCGACGTCGGAGGCGGTGACGCGCTCCTTGAGCTGGAAGCCGCGTGGATCGTCCTGGGACGCGATCTGGCCCTCGGGCTCCGTGCTGGCCACGACAATGATGCTTGGCACGAGCTGCTCGCTTTCGGCGTGAATGGTGGACGCAGGACGTTGGGCCACGATTTCCCCAAACCGGCTGCGACACCAAACCCGCCGCCGGCGGGCGACGTCGCCGATCGGACTCGACTGTATGTCTGCGGGCGTATACCTCTCCTTCGTGAGAGGGGTTCCGACAACCGATCGTTCCTCCCGAGAGTGAGACACCGATGAAATCGAGCCCAATCGTGCACTCGACGGCCGATCCGCGCCTCTTTTCGGAGCATGAGCCACGAGTTCGCCAGAGCTGAGGAGTTGCGATCGCCGGCTTCCCATGAGAGCGCTTCCGCGGATCGACGGAGTCAAGTCCCGGGAGGCGGTGCACGCGGAGCGCCGACCTCGTCGGTGAGGACGTTGGCGGCTCAGGTCGGCAGGAGCTCTGGCACCTCCTTTCCGTCCTGAGCGGATTGATGGGCCTGGTCCACAGTCGGTGGGTGGAGGTTCGAGGCGTCTTCGGCGCATTTGAGAGAGCCTCGTTCGTCGGGGGTCTTGCTTGTCAGACACCGTTCCTGCGCGCGGAGCCAGTTCTTGGCAGCGCTCCCTGACGCCTGATGAGCCTCCATCGGCTCGACCATCGTGCGGCTCAGTGCAGCCGGCAGATCAGCGGCCGTGGTGCCGCATGCGAGCGGGTGGCGCGCGATGCACTCGAGACCGTGCGCGCCGCAGCGACCGCCCGCCTCCGCGGGAATCAGTTGGAGCGGCGGGGATCGATGAGGACGTTGTCGACCCGGTAGGCGGCTGACTTATGGTTCGATTCGACGCGGAAGCGGATGGCGATCCTGCGCCAGCCCCAGGCCTTGCCCAGGCGTTGCGGCTCGAGCTTGATGTCGTCGCTGAGCTTCCACCCGTCGTTGGCCTTGAGCCTGAACGTCTTGGCTTGGCGGACGTTGTTCTTGGCCAGCCCGGGATAGATCACGTCAACGGCCAGATCGGAGTCGGTGTCCCGCTGGAGTTGCGCGACGAAGAAGCGAAACGTCGGGTAGCTGAGGTCGATGCACATCTCAGGGCTCGTCGCCGAGCTGCCGGCGGGCAGCGACAGGCTGTTCGCGTCCGCTTCGTCGGTGACGGCGTGCGGCGAGTTGCCGCTCGTCACGGCGGCGCCGCCCGTGAGCTGCCAGCCGGGGAGGGTCGAATCTTCGAAGTCCCCGGCAGGGGCGATGAAGTAGTCGCGGCGATCCTTGAACGCGAGGAGCGGGTTGAACAGACGCGGGGCGGTGCAGGTCCGCTCGCCGGCGGCGCTCTCGTCGGGCCGTACCGTCTCGGCGAGGACGGTGCCCTCGTCTGCGCGGATCGGCGAGTCGGCCGCCGCCACGGGCTCTGCGGTCGTGTCGGCCAGCGCGGCCGGCGCAGCAAGCGCGAGGGCCGCGGCACAGCTTGCCAGCGTCAGCAGGGCTCGGGCTCTCAGGTTCATGGGTCGTGCCTTCCGTGGTTTCGACTTCCCCGAGTGCATCGGCCGCGCCGGCGCGGCGACGTAGCGAAACTCGACGGATGAACGACCGCAGGCGCTCAAGCTGCATGGCGAGTGACCGATGCAGGTTCTCAGACGCGATGACCAGTTGGCCGACCATCCACGCCTCGGGCGACCTCGAGGTCGAGCGCACGCGCGCGCGGCTCCCGACTGCCTCCCAGTCAGCGGAGCTGGGCACCGGGGTGCTGCTGCTTGCGCTGTTCTGCGCCGGCGCCCTCTGGCTGACGGGGACCGCCGACGCCGGCACGCCGCCCAGGGGCATGTTCGCGGTCCTCGCCGTCCTGTATGCGGTGGCACGGCTCGTCGAGTTCGAGGTGGGTGCGGTCTTCACCGACTGCAGCCTTGCCGTCCTCGCGGCCATGGTGGTCGCGCTGCCGCCGGGGCTGCTGCCGTGGGGTGTCGCGATCGGCGCGGCGCTCAGCGCCGGGATCGCGTCGGCCCGGGGGGATCGCCATGTCTCGCGGGTGGTGCCGGCCGTCGCCCAGGCCTCCCTCCCCGTGCTCGCGCCCGCCGCGGTGCTCGTGGCGCTGCCGCCCGTCGGTTCGTGGCTGGACGCGCCGGTGATCGCGGTCGCGCTGGCTGCCTATATCGCGGCTGACCTCGTGATCGCGCTCGTCTTCGAGCGATTCGCCTACGCCAAGCCTCTGGCCCTTCCCTCACGCGGCGAGACATGGGTGTATGCCATCGATCTGCTGCTGGCCCCGGTCGGTATCGCGATGGCGATCGCCGCGAATGGCCGGTCCTGGGCTGTGGCGATCGTGTTCCTGCCGCTCGCGCTGCTGATGCGGGTCTTCGCCAACGAGCGCCGAGCTCGAATCGACCAGGCGCTCGAGCTCTCGCACGCTTACCGGGGCACCGCGATGCTCCTGGGCGACATGGTGGAGTCCGACGACGCCTACACCGGCTCGCACAGCCGCGACGTTGTCGACCTCGCCGTCGAGGTCGGCACGCGCATGGGCCTCGATGGCGACACCTTGCGGGATCTCGAGTTCGGCGCCCTGCTCCATGACGTCGGCAAGATCGCGGTGCCGAAGGAGATCATTAACAAGCCCGGCCGACTGACCACGCAGGAGTGGGAGGTCATGAAGCGCCACACGGTCGAGGGCCAGCGCATGCTCGAGAACGTCGGTGGCGTGCTCGCGCGCGTCGGCGTGATCGTGCGCGCCTCGCACGAGCACTTCGACGGCACCGGCTACCCCGACGGCCTCACAGGCGACGCGATCCCTGTCGAGGCGAGAATCTGCGCAGCGTGTGACGCCTTCAGCGCCATGACCACCCATCGTGCGTACCGTCCCGCGATGCCCATCGATGTGGCGCTCGCCGAACTCCGCCGCTGCTCCGGGACACAATTCGATCCTGAAGCCGTCGCGACCCTCGCGCAGATCGTCGAGGTGGATGACCTCGCGTCGGTACGTGCTGCAACACCCGCGGCACTCGTTCAGGCCGCGTCCGCCTAACGCGAACGCGACGCGTCGGCACCTGCTGACCGCCAACGCGCCGAAAGGCACGTCGCCAGACCCAGAACAGCTCTCGGTCTAGGGCTTGCGCTCCCCCGGACCAGCGGGCTTTTCGACGACTGCCGAGCTCACGTCCGCTCCGGACGAGGCCCAGGCGCCAGGTCCCGCGGCCGCTTGACGCTCGCATCCGCCGGACAGAGCAGGCGTGACGTCAGCGTCCGCCGAGACGACTGTGGCTCGTCCGTTGCGGGCGTCTGAGGCACCCAGAGGGACACGCCTGCTCGTCGTCCGCAGCGGGCACGACGTCAGCGGTGGGCTGGCTGATCGCTCACGTGGCCGACCGGTCGGTGAGCGCGAGCTCGACGGCGTGGTGCGCGTGCAGGCGGGTGGTGTCGAAGACCGGGACCGGTGCGTCGTCGGGCCCGACGAGCAGGTCGATCTCGGTGCAGCCGAGCAGGATCGCTTCTGCGCCGCGGTCGGCCAGTTCGGCCATGATGCGGCGGTACTCATCACGGGAGCGATCGTTGATGACGCCGACGCAGAGCTCGTCGTAGATGACGCTGTGGACGACCCTGCGGTCGGGCTCGTCGGGGACGAGCACGCTCAGCGCATGCCTGTCACGCAGGCGGCCGAGGTAGAAGTCCTGTTCCATCGTGTACGCGGTCGCGAGCAGGCCGACCGTCGAGAGACCCTGGGCGCGAACGGCATCGGCGGTGGTATCGGCGATGTGCACAAACGGGACATCGATGGCGGCGGTGATCGCGTCGGCCACCTTGTGCATCGTGTTCGTACACAGAACGAGCAGCTCAGCGCCTCCAGCGACTAGCGCCCTCGCCTCATCGGCGAGGCGAAGACCTGCTTCCTCCCACGCGCCGTCGCGCTGCAACCGCTCGATATCGCAGAAATCGACCGAGCGCAGCAGGCAATCTGCGGAGTGCAGGCCGCCAAGCCGGTCTCGCGTAGCCTCGTTGATCAGCCGGTAGTACTCGGCTGAGGACTCCCAGCTCATGCCGCCCAGCAGTCCGATGCGCTTCATCGTCAATCCTTTCGACCGGCCACAAAGGTCGCGGACCGCGAGCATCCCCCGCCGCCCGGGCCACTGCAAGCCGCGCGCATGCTCGGCTGGCCCAGCGCGCATGAGGCTCGAGTCCGGGCTCGGCCGTGCGGCCACCCGGGGTGTGCCTTAGTTACGGAAGGTGGTCAGCTTCAGCGATGTCGCATGGGACCTGCTGGGTGCTGGTCCGGATTCGACACGGACGCCGGCGTCGAGCGCGCCGCCGCGAAATGTCGCGTTCTTCCCAGAGCACCAGCCCGTTGCGCCCGAACGCGAGTGCCGCGCGCGAGGCGACACTCCAGGGCTGGTTGCGGCGGCTTGGGCTAGTGGCGTGTCCGCGACTGACCACGACGTCGACCTTCGCGAGGCCGGGAAGCACGATCTCGGGCTTGGGGTGCTGCGAGATCGCCCATCCCCTTGGCACCGTGCGGGAGTAGCGATGGGGTGACGCGGCCCAGGCGGCAGCCGTAGTCTCGGAGTGTTCCTCCGATGGGCAGATACTGGGTGACATCTGGAACCACGGAGGGCTTCGCGGGGAGTCCGGTCCAGTTCAGCCAGAGCACGACCGTGCCCAAGTCGCAGTCGTAGTCGCAGAATGCCAAGAGCGCCGGGTCGGGCCGGCCGTCGCCCTTTGAAAACAGCGGCGACGGGCTTCCCGCTAGTCGCCTTCGATACTTAGAATATGCTAAGATTCGACTTCATGACGCTCCACGGAGTACTTGTCGGCCACGATGTGACCGGCCAGGCCGATGGCTGAAGCATCCGGGGGGCCGGCGTCGCGTGGCTACCGCATCGCGCGCGGCCTGTGTCAGCGGGAGGAGTTCAACCGGCATCGGGATCGCTTACCGAGGTCGGTGCGGCGGGACGTCGAGCCCGTCCCACCGGGACACGTCGGGCTTCTCGTCCAGGCGATCACGGGAGAGGACGTGCCATTGATGGCGGTCTACGGCCACGTTCCCGCAGATATCGACCCTTCCGGGGCGCTGGCCGACATGGAACGCCGCCTCCACAGCCGGCTGCGGTAGCCGAGCCGGCTCATCTTCCAATCCAGAGGACCGCTGACGATGACGCGAAGCACCGCCCCCAATGGGCAGCCACGAAGCCCTGCGAGACGTCCCCCCGCGCCGCTCGCCGGTCTCGCCTTCGCACAAGTCGGGTACCGACGGGCGATCCAGGAGGCGGAGCGCGCGACCGACGCGGTCGATCGCCGCGCGGCCCTCGCGGAGGCCCGACGCCTCAGCGCCCGGGCGAGCAGACTGCAGCGCACGACCTCGACCACTTCGTCAGACACCTAGAAGACCGTGGAACACACAGCCGCCACCGAAGACAGCAGCGTCGAGGCGATGCCTGAGCGCCGCCACGCCCGCCAGCCCCAACCGCCCGTCTACCAGGCCAAGGCTGAGTTCTTCCGCATCCTCGGCCACCCCGTGCGCGTGCGCACGCTCGAGCTCCTGCGAGACGGCGAGCGGACCGTCGGGGATCTTCAGGCGGCGCTCGGGCTCGACTCGAGCGGCACCTCCCAGCACCTCGGCCTGCTGCGCAAGCACGGCGTGCTCGACAGCCGCCGCGAGGGCACGAGCGTCTACTACCGCGTCAAGGACCCGCGCACGTTCCAGCTGCTCGAGGTCGCGCGCCAGATCCTCACGACCAACCTCACGCAGTCGCAAGAGCTGCTGGACCAGCTCAGCGAGAGCCCGCAGGCCGAGCTAGCTGGCTAGCCGGTGCGACGAATCTGGCAAGGACGGGAACCCTGAACCGCGGACCGACGCTGACGCTCCGACCGTGGGACGCGCGTGACGGCGACCCCGCCACGCCCGATCACGTCCTCGGCATCACGGTCGACCGCCTGCTGGCTCGGCGACCAGACGCGCCCGGCGCGCTCGTCGTGCTGGACGATCGACGGTTCGCGCTGACCGGGCCGATCGCCGCCGTCGGCCGGCACCGCGTCCTGCGGAACTATGTCCGCGAGCGCGCTCACCACCAGGAAGACGACGCCTACCGCGACTGGCTGAGAGAGGTCTCCAAGTTCCTCGAGCGGATGCGACCCGAGTCGCAGCACCGATGAGCACCCCAGGGATGAGGGCAACCTCGCCGACGATCGCCTCGCCGGGATCGCAACAGCCTGACGCGCGCCGGCTGATCGCCGAGTACGAGCACGCCCTGACCGCGGCGCTCGCGGAAACCGACCAGATCCGGACCTCACAGGCCTTTGATCGCGCGGACCGCCTGCAACATCGGCTCCTTCGCCTCACTCGAACGCGACCGACCTGACGCGCGCCGTCTGTTCATCGGCCGCGGCCCGGATCACAAGACTCGCCACGGCCCAAACCGCGCCTGTCCGCACATCCACGAGTTGAGATGCAGCAACCCTACGGCAGGCCGCCTCGATCGCGGCGACCACCCGCGGGTGGTTGTGCCCGACGGTCGCGCAGAGCTGGCCCGCGGTGAGAAATCCAGCACGCGCTGCCCGTCCACCGTCTCCACGAACGACCCCGACGCCCGCGCCACGACCTCGTCCACGACGCGCCGCAACGACGGCGAACGTCACGATCGGGGGAGCTTGTTGTGGCATCGACGTCGCCCGCGACGTCTCGCTCGGGCTAGTCATCTCAACCAGTCCGCGTTCGCGAGGCGTCGCCGGAGGGCGACCCGGACGGGCGCTGTGTCCCCAAGGCAGACGGCGCTCAAGCCGTCGACGTCCGATGCTTGAGCAGGCTTAGAGCCTCAGCGGGTAGCCGCTCTTGAACGCCGCTGGGTCAACAGCAGCCTGGAGCGGCCGGTTCCGAACCTGCGACGCGTGTGAAGCAGCGCGCGGCGAACTACGAGCCGCTGTGTGGAGGACTTCGGTTGGCTCGCGGCGCCTTGTTGACGATGCGTTAGTACAAGGACGGCAACCCATAGGTACGCGGGGGCACGGACGTCTCCAGATTCCGCAAGCAATTCGCCGACCGTCCGTGGGTGTCGGCCAGCAGGCCGCATATGGGGCCCGGGACGGCGACAGAAGTGATCGAGAGGGCGCCCGTGTGCGACCTCAGAAGGGAGGCGTTGTGGCACGCCTCATCGTCCTGATTCCTGCTCACAACGAGCAGGAGAACATCGAGGCCGCGATCGCGTCCGCCACCCAGCCCGGGGTGGACAAGATCGTGGTCGTCTCCGACAACAGCACCGACAACACGGTCCGCCTCGCCCGCGCCGCGGGCGCGCGCGTGATCCAGTCGGTCGACAACACGCACAAGAAGGCAGGCGCGCTCAACCAGGTCCTCATGACCGAGCTGCCGCGGATGCGGCGACGCGACTACGTGATGGTCATGGACGCCGACTCGATCATCGACCCCGGCTTCGTCCAGGCGGCGCGCGAGCACTTCCGCCGGAACCCGAAGCTCGGCGGCATCGGCGGAACGTTCCGCGGTGGAGCCGGCGGTGGTCTCGTCGGGACGCTGCAGCGAAACGAGTACGCCCGGTACGCGCGCGACGTGCGGCGCCTGAACGGCAAGGCGCTGGTCCTGACCGGCACCGCCTCCGTCTTCCGAGTGGCGGCGCTCAAGGACGTCGTGGATGCGCGTGGGACCGGCCGCTTGCCCGAGGGCGGCGGCAAGGTCTATGACGAGAAGGTGCTCACCGAGGACAACGAGCTCACGCTCGCCCTCATGCATCTCGGCTGGAAGATCCTCGCGCCGAAGGACTGCCTGCTCACGACCGAGGTCATGCTCACGTGGCTCGACCTCGCCAAGCAGCGCCTTCGCTGGAAGCGCGGGGCGTTCGAGAACCTCCACGACTACGGGCTGACCCGGATCACAACCCCGTATTGGGGGCGGCAGGTAATGAGCCTGGTCAGCGTCATCGCCACGATCGCGTATCTCGGCACCCTCGCCTGGGCGCTGATCGCGGGGGCGTTCGTGCTCAGCTACTTCTGGCTGGGCGTCACCGCCATCTTCGTGCTCGAGCGGGTCGTCACGGTCCGCGACCGAGGGATCGCCCAACAGCTTCTGGCAGCCACGCTCCTCGTGGAGACGATCTACGACGTCTGGCTCCAGTTGGTCCAAGCCCGAGCGTTCCTCCAAGTGGCGCTCAGGCGCACAGCAGCCTGGTAATCGCAGGAAGAAGATCACCATGTACCACAACGCACTCCCATATCTCGGATCTGCCGGAGTCGCCGGCACCACCGCGGCCGCCGAGCACAGCTCGCAGCTCCCGTTCACGGGCGGCGAGCCGATCTGGATGCTCCTCGCGGGCGTTGCGATGATCGCGCTCGCCGGGGCCGTCCGTCGACTCGTGCCCAAGCGCCAGTCGTGACTGGCTCAGGGCGCGACCGCGGATCGCTAGAGGCGCCCGGCCTCGCCGGGCGCCCGCCTGCCAAGTCGGCCTGCTCATTCGGGCGCTCGTGATCGGGGGCGTCCTGTTGTCGCGGACGCCGTGCAAGGAGCGGTAGCTCAACCACCGGACGCCGGTCGCCGATAACTTCTCGCGTGCAGCCGTGGCTTCCCAGCGCCCCCTCGGCGGCCCGAACAATGTTCGCGAGATTCCTGGCGATCCTCCCGCTGCTCGCCCTGCAGCTGATGCTGCCGACCGTCTCCACGGCGGGCGCGCGGACGATCTCGTGGTCGGGTTACACCTGGGACGTCCGGCCCGCTGGCTTCGGCGGCCCCGGCCCCAACGAATGGTCGGATTCCGAGGCGAACGTCCACGTCGACGGGACCGACCTCGTACTCTCGATCGTCCGCGACGCCTCGGAGCGCTGGACCAGCGCGGAAGTCGACAACCAGCGGCACTTCGGCTACGGCACGTATCGTTGGACCGTCGCCAGCGACCTGAGCGCCCTTGACGCGAACGAGGTGCTGGGGATGTTCACCTACGGCGGCGCGAGCCCGTCCAACAACGAGATCGACATCGAGGCCTCGCACTGGGGCGACCTGTCGTCGCCGACCGGCTCGGCGACCGTGTGGCAGAACGCCGATGCGTGGCGCCATCACGTGAGGGCCTTCTCGTACAGTGACCGGCCGCCATACGTGAACCAGTTCACCTGGGCGCCGGGGAGGGTCTCCTGGCTCGTCACCGACGCCACCGGGGCGACGCTCTTCCGGTGGACCGTCAGCAGGGGCGTGCCGGCGCCCTCGTCGGAGGTCCCGAGGATCAACTACTGGCGCTCGCGCGCCCTCCCACCCGCGAGCGCCCGGAGCATGCGCATCTCGAACTTCATGTGGATCCCATTGACGCGGCACGTCGAGCAGCCTCCGGCGAGCGGCCCTGGCCGCGCCGGCGCGGGCGGGTGCGCGCGATTCGCGATGCGGCCACGGCGCTTCGCGGTCGGCGGAACGCGGCGCGGCGCGGCGCTCCGCTGGAAGGCCGCGGCGCGCGCGGCGGTCCGGCTCGACATCAAGCGCCAGCTCGGGCGGCGCCGCTTCGTCGCCGTGGTGTCACTCAAGCGCGTCGTGGGACGGGGAGCGGGCCGCATGCGCTTGACCGGCCGGGTACATGGCCGCAGGTTGCGCCCGGGGCGCTACCGGCTGACCGTCAGCGTCGCCGGCTGCGCGGCGTCGACGCTGGGCTTCACGATCTTCCGTCGTTGACGGCCGTGCCGCAGTGGTGGATTGCGGAGGATGGCCCGGCCACGCCAAGCCGGCCGGCCGCTTGACAGGCTGGCGGGCCGGGCGGGCGCCGGGTCTGCGCGCCCGCCCGGGGCCAGGTCGCGGCGAAGGCCGCGTTCTCAGCCGTACCAGCAGGCGCTGTTGGACATCGCGCTGCCGACCTGGCGGAGATAGTGGGTGCCGGTGTACCAGTTGCCGCCGGCGCCGCTGCTGGCCTCGTCGTAAGTGGAGGTGAAGTGCCACCACGCTTCCACCCAGACGTAGCTGTACATGCGGTGGCGGGGCATCGGCCACACGCCGCTGGTGAATGTAGGGACCGAACTGGTAGTCGAAGGCGTTGATCGGGTTCGTCTGCTGCCACGCCCAGGGGGCGTCTTGCTGGTTCCACTGGTTGCGGGCGGGGTCCCACCAGGTGACGCCCGCGCGGTAGTAGAAGGTCAGCCAGCCGCCGCCAGGGCTGACCGGTGCTTCTTGGAGGGCCGGCGGGGTGGGGTCACGCCGACGGGTAGCTGTTCGCCGGCGACCGGATCGAGGCGCTCGTCGGGCGAGGCGGCATGGGCGCCTACCGCGCTCGCCATCTCGACCTCGATCGCACCGTTGCGCTGAAGGTAATCGCGGACGAACGGCTTTGAGGACACGGTCGTGCGCGCGCGATTCCTGCGGGAGGCGAAGGCGGCCGCGTCGATCGACCACCCCAACGTGATCCCGGCTCTGGATCTGGCAGCGCGCTGCCACCGGTGTGGCTCAGCTGCTCAGGCCTCCGTCGATCGCGAACGTGTGCCAGGTGACCATGGCGCTCTCGTCCGCGGCTAGGTAGAGGACGGCGTGCGCGATCTCCTCCGGAGTGCTGTGGCGGCCGAGCGGGACCAGCCCGTCGAAGATCTTTGGCCGCCTCCTCGCGTGGTTGTCCGGTCGCCCGCATCTCGATGTCGTCCTGGAACGCGGTCGAGGTCGGACCGGGATGCAGGCTGTTGACCCGGATGCGCCGCGACGCGAGTTCCTTCGCGGCCGCGCGCATCAGTCCAACCTGCGCGTGCTTGGCGGCGATGTAGCCGGACAGGCCCTCAAGCCCATGAGGCCGACGACGCTGGAGGTGATGATGTGCTGCCTCCATCGGGGACGTGAGGTGAACCGTGTTTGAGGATGTGAAACGCCCCGAGGACGTGGACGGCGAGTGTGCGCGCGAACTCGTCTGACGGGTAATCGACGATCTCACTGACCGCTCCGCTGATGCCGGCGTTGCTGAACACGACGTCGAGGCGACCGTAGCGATCGACCCCTTCTGCGATCGCCCGCTTGACCGCCTCCTCGTCGCTGACGTCGGCGACCGTGGACAGCGCGTCAGCTTCCCCGAGCTCCTCAACCGCTGCCGCGAGCTTGGCCTCATCGAGCCCTACCAGGTGGACGCGTGCGCCTTCTGCGACGAACAGGCGCGCGGTCGCAAGCCCGATGCCGCTCTCCCCGCCGGTGATCAGCGCGGTCTTGTCCGCTAGCCGGACCATGAACACCCCCTCGATCGGTGACTCGATCACGCCCCGACCGCGACGAAAGGGCCGGGTCACCGCCAACCCTGACGATGCTCGGCCAACGCGTCAAGCGCGCGCGACGACGCCAACCCGCAGCCGCGCCACCGGAGCCACACGCGCCGCTACCCGTGACCTGATCGACTGGTCTCGACGCTCTCCCAGCCGAGGCAAAGCAGTGCCTTCGCAAAGGCCAAGCACTGCCGGTGCTCTCATCACCCTCGCCCTCCGCACCTCGGGCGCGCGTCAACACGACGCCCGCATTCCCGAGGCAAACGAGCGCGTGCATCGCGCTGTCGGCGCGCCCGCCTTGGACGAGAAGCGGGCGTGCCTGGTCGGGCGTGCGAGACGCTCGCTCGGGACGATCGAGCAAGAGCGCAGAGCGAGACGTCCGCTCTTCGACAGTGGCCGCAGTCTCCGGCAGACGCTCGAGCCGGGCGCTTCCCCTCGGCCGACCGGAGCGGCGGCACGGCTTCGCTGAAGCTGACTACCTTCCGTATGTAAGGCACACCGCTGTTTGCGGCCGCTTGCGAAACCGGCTCCGAGCGTCGTTGCGACCTCGCCGGCCTTCGTCGTGATGAACGCCGACATCGACGATACGCCCGCTTCCCGGTTTAGCGAGCGTCTGGCGGACGCCGGCCGGCGCCTGCTCCTCGTCCCGAGCGGGCGTCTCTGGCATGCGAGCGCAGACGCTCGCGTGAGTCTCGATGCGGTAGCGCGCCCGATGTCGGGCATGCTCCCCTGCGCGGGCGATTGGCATCAGACGTCCCGCCGAGGATCACAGTCCCAGCACGCGGTCGAACGGGCACATGCCCGGGTACGGGCACTCCGGGGTATGCGCCCGTCCTGCGCATGACGGGCATCACCATGGCGCTCGAGCTTCAGTCGCGCATTCGGACCGCGCTCGGCAGGAGTGGTCTGCGGGCGCTGATCAGTTCTCCGCACGGAGGACGATGAGGGAGCGCGCCGCGACGGTCAGCTCGGCGGTCGTCTCGTCGTTGCCTGATGAGCCGTCGGCGCGGCTGGTGTCGACTTCGATCCGCCAGGCGAGCGCGAGGCTGCCGTGATGGAGGGCGAATCGGACCGGGTCCCGGTGGGCGTTGAATAGCAGGAGGAACGAGTCGTCCACCGCCGGGGTCCCGATCGCGTGCCCCGTGCGGATGCCGCGTCCGTTGAGGAACACGCCCAGCGCCCGTGTATCGCCGGTCCGCCAGTCGGCGTCCGTCATCTCGGTGCCGTCGGGCGTGAGCCACGCGATGTCGTCGAGGTTCGTCCCGCGCACCGGTTGTCCCTGGAAGAACCGCCGGCGGCGAAACACCGGATGCGCGCTGCGCAGGCGCGCGAGGCGGGTTACGAACGCGAGGAACTGGCGGTCAGGGTGCGCCCAGTCGATCCAGGAGCTCTCGTTGTCCTGGCAGTAGGCGTTGTTGTTGCCCAGCTGCGTGCGGCCGAGTTCGTCGCCGTGGAGGAGCATCGGGACGCCCTGCGACAGCAGGAGCGTCGCGGCGAGGTTGCGCCGCTGTCGCGCACGGAGCGCGTTCACGTCGGCGTCGTCGGTCGGGCCCTCGGTGCCGCAGTTCCCGGAACGGTTGTCGTCGCTGCCGTCGCGATTGCCGTCGCCGTTGGCCTCATTGTGCTTGCGGTCGTAGGAGACGAGGTCGGCAAGGGTGAACCCGTCGTGCGCGGTGACGAAGTTGATCGAGGCGGACGGGCGACGGCGCTCGCTCGCGTAGAGGTCGCTCGAGCCGGTCAGCCGGTAGGCGAACTGCCCCAAACCGGCCTCGTGGCCGCGCCAGTAGTCGCGGACCGTGTCGCGGTAGCGGCCATTCCACTCCGACCACAGCGGCGGGAACCCGCCGACCTGGTAGCCGCCTTCGCCGAGATCCCATGGTTCAGCGATCAGCTTGACCTGCGAGACCACCGGGTCCTGTTGGACGAGGTCAAAGAACGCCGAGAGCCGATCGACATCGTGGAACTGGCGCGCCAGCGTCGCGGCCAGGTCAAAGCGGAAGCCGTCGACGTGCATCTCCAGCACCCAGTAGCGCAGCGAGTCCATGATGAGCTGGAGCGTCGCCGGTTCGCGAACGTTCAGCGAATTGCCGGTGCCGGTGTAATCGACGTAGGACGCCCGGTCGCCGGCCAGCCGGTAGTACCGCGGGTTATCGATGCCCCGGAAGCACAGCGTCGGGCCGAGCTCGTCGCCCTCGGCGGTGTGGTTGTAGACCACGTCAAGGATGACCTCGATCCCGGCGGCATGCAGGGCGCGGATAAGGAACTTGAACTCCTGGACCTGCTGGCCGCGGTCGCCGAACACCCCATAGCCGTTGTGCGGTGCGAAGAACCCGATCGTGTTGTAGCCCCAATAATTGCGCAGACCGCGCTCCAGCAGCGCGCGGTCGTCGATGAACTGGTGCACCGGCATCAACTCCACCGCCGTCACGCCGAGCCGCTGCAAATGCTCGACAACCGCCGGGTGCGCCACGGCGGCGTAGCTCCCGCGCAAGTACTCCGGCACGCCGGGATGCAGCCGTGTCAGCCCCTTCACGTGCGCCTCGTAGATCAGCGAGTCCGCATACGCCGTGCGTGGTGGCCGGTCACCCGACCAGTCGAAGAACGGGTTGATCACGACGGAGGTCGGGACGTACTGCGCCGAGTCGTCATCATTTACTCGGCTCGGGTCGCCCGAGCGGTAGCCGTAGACCGCCTCGTTCCACTCGAGCCGCCCCGCGATCGCCTTGGCATACGGGTCGAGCAGCAACTTCTGCGGGTTGCAGCGCAGCCCGCGGGCCGGGTCGTGCGGCCCGTGCACGCGATAGCCGTATCGCTGCCCCGGCACGACGGCCGGCACGTACGCATGCCAAATATCGCCGTCAACCTCCTCAAGCGCGATGCGCGCCTCCGGACCGTCATCGTCGATCAGGCACAGTTCGACGCGCTCGCCGACGCTCGAGTACAGCGCGAAGTTGGTGCCCCCTCCGTCAAAGGTCGCGCCGAGCGGATACGGCGTGCCGGGATACACGCCAAGGCCCGGAGCGCGCGGCGGGACCCTCACGCCGAGGAGCGTACCGCTGCGCGCACCACCCGCCCGGCCGGCGCCGAGAACGCCGCCTGGCCGCACGCGAAAGCCCGAAACATGCGAGCGCCGACTGGATTCACCGATCCTCGTCGTCGCCGCGTCCGTCGCCCGTGGCGGCCCGCCGCATGCGACCTTGGCCTGTAGGCGATCGCGACTGCGCTGACGTCGCGACCGTAGCGAATGGCTTCGTGGCAAAGCGCTTCGCTGATCACACGTGGAGTCTGTCCCCAGACCGCTACACCCTTACGAGCGCTGTTAGCGACACCGCCACCGAAAGCATTGTCAGCCTCGGCCGGTCTTCGTTCACGCTCGTCGGGCAGCCGTCGGCTCAGGAGCAGTGAGCGGGACGCAACACTTCTTCGTGGCCCCGTGCCCCGGCCCGCGCCGGCGGTTGCCAGCGCGGGCCCGGGGGCGGGTGGTGTTACTTCTTTGCCAGAGACCAGACTGGGAGGATGGCTCGGGCGTAGGTGATCTCGCACAGCTCCGCCAGCGCTGTGTAGAAGATGCACGCCGTTGCGACCAGGCCGACATAGCCGCCCCAGTGGATCAGGGTGGTGTGTGCCCCGTAGTGCCCGGCGCCGAGGAGGAAGACCGCCACCGTGATGAGCGTGAGTGTCACGACGACGACGACGTTCGTGCGGAATGACGCGGCCAGCATCACGACGAGGAAGATGCCGAAGGCGTAGAGGAACAGGCCGGTCGCCTGCCCCGCGTGCAGCGGCGGGACTTCCTTCAGGAACCACTGGGCGATCGCGAACAGCGACAGCCAGAAGGCCGCGAAGCCAGTGAACAGCACCCCCGAGAAGGTGTTGCCGGTGCGGAACTGAATGATCCCGGCGATCAGCGCCGTGATGCCGCCGCACATCAACGCGACGCCGAACACCACGGGCGTCACGCTGACCGCGACCGCCTGCGCGTTGATCATGCTCAGCATGAACGTCGGGACGCCGAAGGCGAGCAGCGCCAGCGGCGCTGAGTTGCCCCACCCGGACGTCGAGGCGGAGGTCGGCGGGCTTTCGACCTCGGGAATTGCGGCGCGTGGGGGCAGGCCGTTGTGCTCAATCACTGGCTTGACAGGGCGTTCAGAAACGGTCGGAACCGGCGGTGCAGAGATGGTGGCCATGATGCAATGCCTCCTCTGTGTGCGTGAAATGATCTCAACGCACGTCTTGTGACAAGCGTCGCGCCCGAGCGTCCGTGCCACAACGGCTTCACCGTCGAGCACGCCCATCGCGCGCAGAAACGATGCCTGGCACCTAATTTGCTGGTCCCCGGCCTTCCGGAGAGACTCGAACGATCCTCCGTCTGCGCGTCGTCACATCGGGCGTGAATACGGCTTCTCTATGCGAAAACCCGCAACCGGTCAGTTTGCGGCTCCTGACGACCTTACGCAGCCAGGCCACTCCAAAGTCAAAGGGCAGGACGGCCGCGTCTATTGGGCAGGCGCGTACAACGGCTAGCGACTCCACGGCCAGTGGGTCGAGGGTCCAGGAGTAGCCGGCACCCCAGGCCAGAAGCGACGCGAGGATCGTTCCGGTTCTGACGAGGACCCGGCCGCGCCGACGGTGACGATTGGCGAGACACGGCGGTCGGCGCCGAAGCACAGTCGTCAGGACGTCTGAGCACGAGAGCAAGACAGGCGGCCGGGCTCCGGGCCCCCAGCTGGGGGCGCAGCGCATCCGGCCCGAGTCTTGGCTCCAGCCTTCCGGGGCCGATCCCTGAGCGCAACTGCACCGCGCCGCTGGGCAGCGTAGCGGCGCGGCGATGTAGAATGCGGCGTACGTCGACTCGCCAGCAACCGGCGTGGCCGGGGGTGGCGGCGGCTGTCACCGCTCGGGAGGTTTCCCGGCGGGCTGTTGACGCGAGGTGCAGAGAGGGTCGTTGCGCGATGGCTGAACGCGATCGGAGTTCGGTGGGTGAGATGCGAGCGACGATCTCCAACGAGATCGTGCGGCTGCAGGCTGAGTACTACGGCAAGGGCCCGACGAGGGCGAAGACCTACATCGTCGAGGACCTCGTCGTGGTGGTGTTGGAGGAGTCGTTTACTCGCGCGGAGAAGACGCTCGCCCAGCGTGGCGAGCGTGAGGCGATCGAGCACATCCGCCGGCGGTTTCAGCAGCAGATGGCTGATGAGTTCACGAGCGTGGTGGAGCAGGCGACCGGCCGCAAGGTCAGGGTGTTCCTGTCGGAGACGAACATCGACCAGGACGTGTCGGTCGAGACGTTCCTGCTCGCCGACGGGCGCAAGGACATGACGGGTTTCGAGGACGCCTGAGCAAAGCCTCAGGCGGCGCGCCTCACCCGGCCGCCGGTAAGCAGGCGGCACCGCGGCCCCCGTGCCTGGACTCAGGCGAGCGCGATGCGCCGGGGTTGCGCTACGCCTCGGTCGCGCTAGGGTTTGACGCTCAAGGGGAATGTGTCGCTGACGCGGCGCGGCCGGAGGTTTTGCGCCGGACGTGACGCCTCAGGGCGCAATCCTCGCCCATCACTGGAAACTCCGTCGGTTGCGGCAGGTGGCTGGGACCGGTCGGGGGGTCCGAGGAGGCGGCGCTTCATGGAGTCCGACCAGACGGGGTCGGCGACCGGGCGGACACGAGTTCCGCCTGATGACTGCGGTTCAGTTCCTGGGCCGGAGGGGTTGCAGGCGAAGTGCGGGCACCAGGCGATGGTGATCGACACGCTCAGCGCGGCCCTGTCGAGCTTCGAGCGCGGCGCGCGGGCGCTGAAGGCCGAGAACTCCGTGTTGCGCACTGAAAACGATCGGCTGCGCCGCCGCCGGCGCTTCCCTTCGCGGCCCGCCGGCGGCGTGGAGGGCGGTCAGCCGGCCGAAGTGGCGATCCCGCTCGGCGCAGATGCGCCCGGCGTTGCCAGGAGCGTCATCACGGGGTGGCTCGCCGACCTCGTCGCGCCGTCGGTGCTGGAAACGGCGCTGCTGCTCGTCTCCGAGCTGGTCAGCAACAGCGTCCGTCACAGTGGCGTGCCCGACGGCGAAGAGCTCGTTGTGCGCGCGCAGTTCTGGGCCGACGGGTTCCGGCTGGAAGTCGAGGATCCCGGCCGCAACGGCGTGATCGCGCCGACGCCTCCGGACATGCTCAGAGGCGGCGGGATGGGCCTGCAGCTGGTGCAGAAGCTCAGCGAGCGCTGGGGGCTCGAGCGGGTCACCGCGGGCGGGACCCGCGTCTGGGCGCAGATCGCCTCCCCACCGCTGATCGCGCCGGCACCGCCGTCCGGCGTGGGCGGCGCGCGATCGTCTCGAAACGGCAGCCGAACAAACGGCGCGCCGCCCCGCGTCGGCGGCAGCCGATGAAAGGAAGCCATGACCGAAGTGCATGTCATTCCCGATGAGCGGACCATCTGGCGCGTCTATGACCACGACGTCAACGCGCCACTGTCAGAGCACACCAGCGCCACCGAGGCCGAGCTGGCCGCGCAAGCGCTCGCCCAGGACCGCGACGCAGATCGGGTCGTGGTCCACGACCGCTACAACCGAACGCGCGACGCCGCACCATCGCCGGCGGGTGTGTCGGCACGCGAGCAGCGCGCCCGCGCGCGCCAGTTGGCGCTCGTCCGCGAGCACGCACGCCAGCTCGTCCGCGGCCGCCCGCGATAGCGAATCGGAGCCGGCCTTGACATCGGCGACGAAGGCGAGGACAGTCGAGGTCTCTAGTGGGAGTGTCTGGGTCGGAACGGCCGAGGGCACGCCCAGGGAAGGGGGCTCTCATGACCCCCAATGGCAGTTACCGGCCAGCATCAGCGCCATTGCCGCCAGCGTTCGAGGTGCGCTGCGCGGACATCCACCCCGGGAGCTGTGAGCAGGTGCTACGCGCGCCACGCCCCGGCGAGGTGGTCGCGCTCGCGTGCGAGCACGGCAAGCTCGTGCACGGCTTCACTGCGGTCTGGTACAGCGACGCGCGGCTTGCCGCGATCGCCGCAGCGGTGACCTAGCCACGGGATCGACCGTGACGGGCTCGATCGACCCCACGACGGAAACCACCGCGCGTCGCAGGGCAGTCGTGGCCGCCGACGCCCGGCCACTCCGCCGTCACGCTAGCGTCACCCTCGCCATGACCGACCTTCCTCCCCGATCCGCAGATCACGCCCATCCAATGCGCGCGAGCGAGCGCTCGCCGGCCGGAGCGTGCGGAGGGCCGCGATGAGCCCCGACCGCCAATGGCACCACGACGGGCAGCTCGCAGCGACGATCTCCAACACGGTCGTCAGGGCGCTCGCGCGCACGACCGGCCGCGGCCCGACCAAGGCACGAACCACGCTCGGCGACAACGGCGTCTTCGTCGTGCTCCAAGACAGCCTCACACGCGGCGAGCAGACCCTCGCCGACGCCGGCGAGGGCGCGGCCGTACTCGATCTGCGCCGACGCTGGCAACGCGTCATGAAACCGAGCTCAGCAAGGAGATCGAGCAGCTGACCGGACGCAAGGTCATCGGCTTCATGAGCGACAACCACCTCGACCCCGACCTCGCCGTCGAAGTCTTCGTCCTCGAACCGCTGCCGCCGCACGGCGCCTAGCTCCGCCAACTGACCGGGGGTGACCCAAGGGCCCGTATACATCCGGACACGCCTGCTGCACCATGCGACCAGGCAGAGCCGGCATCCGCACCGTTCCTCGCCCAGACTACGCGCCGAGAGCCGTAGTCCCCTCGCTTGCGAGCGACGGTGCCGCGGACCAGAATGCGATCAACGGCTCAGCCTCAAAGGGGGAAGCCCCCAAGTCGGAGAGGAACACGGGCCGCAGATCCACCGCAGAGCCCGTTCGAAGCTGAGCGGGCTCTCGGGGCTCAACGAGAGCCCGACGGCGTGTGCAAGCCGTCCCCACAGATCGCATCCACGCGGGCTGATCGCTGGGCTCAGGGGAAAGCCGATACGTCGATCGCCACGAAAGCGTGGCCACGATCGACACCACCGCAGCCGGGATCCGCACCGAGGGGCAGGCGGCCGGTCGACACGCCGCCCGCTATGACTCCCAACCGCAGAGACAACCTGGCCGACGCCGGCCGCCCTACCGCTGTCCCCTTCGATCCGGTCGTGTCCGCCGACGTCTACGAGGCGCCTGCTCGGGACGAGGGCCGGGTCTCTGGCTGACGAGCCGCCGGCTTCCGCTTCGCCGGGGCGAAGCGAGAGCGCGACCTGGAGGTGATGCCACTGGCGAGGATGCGTGAGCGCGGGTAAGGCAGCGGGCTCTTGTGTCCCGCTGTGCGATTGGGAGGAGATCCCATGACTGTCTCGCCAGTGCTCGATTCCGCCGGTCGGCGGCGCTCGCCGGCGACCATGCCCGGTTACCACGCCGGACGTCCGCCCCGCAACAAGGGGCGGCTCTACCCCGCCGACCCGCCGACCGTGGAAGAGATCGTCGCCGTGATGCGCGAGGCCAGCGACGACCCCCACGGCTACCGGTTCCGTGCTCTGGTGGTCGTGCTGTGGCGCGGCGGCCTGCGCGTCGCGGAGGCGCTGTCGCTCGGCGAACGCGACCTCGACCCCCGACGCGGCTCGCTGCTCGTGCGCAACGGCAAGGGCGGCCGGCGCCGCGAGATCGGCATGGACGCCTGGGGCTGGGAGCAGCTACGACCGTGGCTCGCCGCCCGCCTCGAGCTGCCGGTCGGGCCGCTGTTCTGCGTCATCGACGGCCCGACCCGCGGACGACCGTGGTCGAGCGCCAACGCGCGCGTCGAATTTCGCCGGCTCGCCGCCCAAGCGGGCATCCGACGCCTCTTCGCGCCTCACCAGCTGCGCCACGCCCACGCCGTCTAGCTCGCTCGCGAAGGCGTCCGCTCAACGTGATCCAGCGCCAGCTCGGCCACGCAAACCTCGGCACGACCTCGATCTACCTGCAGGGCATCGACACCGAAGAGATCATCGCCACGGTCCACGCCCGGCGCGCGCCGATGATGTCCGCCACCGCCGGCCTGCAGCTCTGAGCAACCCGAAACGGCGTCAGCGGGAGCGCCGCAACCGCTCCCGCTGCCGTTCGAGCGGCCACCGCTTTCGAGAACAATGCGAGCGTCACACGCTCTCGCCGGCGCGTTCCGCTCGCGCCTCCTCCTCGTCCGCAGCAGGCGCGCCGCGGGACTGTCACTCCGACGCTCGCACTCCGGCGAGAGCGGGCGCCTGGCGCCCTTGCTTTCCGCGCAAGGAGGGAGCTCGTGGAGCGTCTGACCTAGCGGCATACTCACGCCCATGACGAGCATCGAGCCGGAACTATGGGTCGATCGTGCCAGCGCGGCCGTGGCGTTCTACGAGGCGGCGTTCGGCGCTGTCGTCGCTCACCGCGTCGGTCATGGTGACGAGATCGTCGCGCAGCTGACGGTCGGTGACGCACGGTTCTGGGTCGCATCGGCGGCTTCAGAGATCCACCGCTTTAGCCCCGAAGCAATTGGAGGCGCCACGGGCCGGACGCTGCTGATCGTCGATGACCCGAAGACGATGGTCAAGCAGGCGGTCGACGCCGGCGCCAGCGAGACATCTGCGGTCACCAACGAGCATGGCTGGTTGCTCGGTCGGATCGTCGACCCGTTCGGCCACGAGTGGGAGATCGGCAGACCGACCCTCGTCTGGCCGCCACCCTGAGTTCGGAGCAGCGGTCGTCTCTCCTCGATCAGGATGCGCGGCGGCCCGAGCCCTCCTTCTCGCCAGAAACAGGGCCCTTGCCCGGCCGCATCCAAGGGAAGAGGCGAGGAGATCGCGCCGCGCCTCCGCGCGCGCCCCGCCCGCATGCGCCAGATGCGAGCGCCCGAGCGCTGCTCCGCGCCGCGACCGCTCCGGATGAGGCAGGCGTGCGTAGTGGGGAGCGTAAGACGCTCGCTCCGGACGGGCGAGAGTCGTCTACGGTGACCAGCGGCGGGAGGAAGCGCGCGTCGCTGTAGCTCGTCAGCCGACGCTCGCTCCTCGACGGGATGCGAGCGTGCGTCGGCGCAGGATCTTCCCGGTACCGCGTCTGCAGGCTCAGGACCGTGGGCGCCGGCGCGGGAGGTGAAGGTCGATCGACTCGATGCTTTGCGGCGGTGGCAGCTTGTTCATGACCGAGCCGATGATCTGTTGAAGGTCGTACTCGTCGTGCCCGAAGTCGTTGAGGAGCGCCTTGAGCGCGCTGTAGGTGAGTTGAGCTCCGGTGGGGTGAGCTCGAGTCGATAGGCGATCTCGTCGGGCTCGATCAGATCGGTGTCGTCTTTGGCCATGACTGCTCCTGAAACGAGGGTACTCCTGGGCGTCACGGGTGGGCGCGCGCAACGCGCCGTGGCTCATACGATCGACGCGACAGCCTCGACTTCGATCAGGAGGTCGGGCCGGAACAGTCCGGCGACCTGGACGAGCGAGCTTGTCGGCGGCGCGGCCGTATTGACGTCTCGTCACGCACCGCCCGGATGATCGCCAGCTCATCGACGCTGACGACGTAGAAGGTCAGCTTGACAACGTCATGCCAGCCGGCACCAGCTGCCGCGAGCGCTCGACCGACATTCTCGAATACGAGCTGCGTCTGAGCTTCGTATCCGCTCGGGACGCTGCCGTCGGCGGCGATACCGACCTGCCCCGAGGTCCAGACAAGCCGACCGGCAGGGATCGTCACGACATGGCTGTAGCCAGCGGGCGCGGGCAGATCCGAAGGCGAGGCGAACGCAGGCGATGCGTCACTCACCCTCGCGATGCTAAGCCACCGACGCCCAAGTCCCGCGACACGTCCAGTGCCGATCGCGCGGAGGGCGCAGGTAAGGCGCGTGCTCGTCGCGCATTTCGACCGGGGACACCACGATGTTCAGTCCTGAGAACAAGCGGATGTACGGCGGCGCTCGAGACCTCGAGAATGCTATGCGCCGGGTGTCACGCGCCGAGAAGCGGTCGGGCGCCCTGCCCGGAAGGGCTGATCTGAGTTCGAGTCGCGTCGCTGGGCGGCCGCGGCGTCGCGACGCGCCATGACGTCTTTCACGCGCTCATCCACTCGTCGCTGGGCGTGACGCGACACACGACCCGCCGGATCCTTCGAGCGGGGGTGCTTCCTGCGTTCTATGACGGAAACCATCGCTGGCTCCTTGCCTGTTTCTTCACTTGGAAAGCCCCGCCGGGCGGAAGAGGAGAGACCCGACGAAAGCGGTCCCACAGTCGATCCCGTCGCCGTTCGTGCGTTTCCTCGTTGCGCGTGTCGCTCCGTCGGCAGTACTTCGCGCTTCGGCCGGGATTATTGGCCGCAGGGCCAGCCTCACTCCCCACCCTACTCCGAACACGCGCGCAAGACACCGTGGCGGAAGTTAGGTCAATCGTCAACGCGATGGCGCTTGACATCTCGGCCTCAGAGGACGGCCGCGCCGCGGTCCTAGGCGCTCACCGGCCTCGCAGCCGGGAGGCGCGATCGGAGTTCCGCGGCTCCGCGCGATCCCACCCGCGCGTGGCTGTAGCGCGGGTTCAGCCCTTGGCCTGTGCGAGCCGGGCGCCGGCGACCGCGCTGATCGCGAGCGCGGAGAGCCGGCCGAGCGGAATGAACAGCAGCCCGGGCGTTCCGACGAGTGCGAGCGGGGAGAGCGCGCCCGCGACCGAGGACGCCAGCGCGGCTTTCGAGAGCCGGCGAGGCAGCTCGCTGGTCCGGAGCCCGGCAAGGCCGAGCGAGCCGGTCAGCAGTCCGAGTCCGATCCCGTGTATCGGCCCGCCGGTCACGAACATCAGCCGGTAGAGCGTGTCCGCGGCCGAGTCCTGGTCGGCCCTCTTGGTCGTCAGCGTGACGGTGGTGAGCGCCGAGATGGCAAGCGAGGCGGTCGCGAGCGCGCCACCCGCCACCGACGCCGCGCGCAAGCCGCGCGAGCCGCGTCCCGAGCGCGCCGCGAGGGCTGCGACGGAGGCGGTGAACCGGCCGAGCGACGCGGCGCACGCGAGCTGCGCGACGGCCCCGAGCCGTGCCGCGCGGTGTTCCTGGGAGAAGTAGCGCCGGATGGCGGGCGGCTCGGCGCCGGGCATCGGGTAGGGGGCGTCGGAGAGGGCGTTCAAGGCCACCAGGCTGGCGGCGAAGGTCACACCGGCCAGCGGTCCGCTGAGTGCCCCGCGGTCGCGCTTGGGGCGTTTGAGGAGGGTGGATCTGATCATGACGAGCCTTCGTCGCTATCGCCGATCAAGCCGAGCTGTAACGCTTGGGTGAGGTCATCGCGGCAGGACCAGTGTTCGATCACCTTGCCGTCCCGCAGTCACCAGATGTGGATCTGCTGTGCGGCGAACTGCTTGCCGCTCGGCGGTCTGCCGAGGAATTCGCCGACGTGGTGACCGTGCATGATCACGCGCGCGACGACCTTGTCGCCTTCGCAGATCTCGTCCTTGATCTCGGCGCGCATGTCGCCCCAGAGCCCGCGTAGCCAGCTGACCGTCTGCTTCAGGCCCTCCGCGCCTTGCGGGTTGCCGGGCGGGAGTTCGTGGTTGATGAAATCGGGGTGGATGAGCTCATCGGCGGCGTCGAGGTTGCCCTCGGCGAACAGCTCGGTGAGCACGGCGCGGGTGACGCGCTTGTTCTGCTCGGACATTTCTAGGCTCCGTTTCGTGGTCGCGGTTCGCCCAGAGGGCGAACAAGGTCGGCGCTCCGGCCGCCGCTGCGGGCGCCGGCGCGCCACAGCAGGGCGGCGGCGATGAACAGCGGCGGGATCGGGTGCCCCGCCGCGATGGTCGCGAGCACGGCGGCCAGCAGCGCCGTGATCGCGATCGGCACGAGCGGCGCCGGCCGATACGGCTCGGGGCGTCGGGCCGTGCTGGGCAGGTCGGCCTCGACCGCGTGCAGGTCGCGGGCGTGCACCGCTGAGTGCACGGTCTCGAGACGCTGCTCGAGCTCGTCGATGCTCAGACGGCCGGCAGCGGCATGCGCGGACAGGCGATCGGCGGCCTCGGCACGCTCCCGATCGCCGACACGCAGGCGCTCGGGCGGGCGAGGGGTGCGGCGCGCGGTCATGGCTACTCCTGCGCCTGCGCGGCCGCCAGGCGCGCGACGGCGTCCACGGTCCACGGCCCGGCCGTGATGACGACGGCGTGCTCGATGCCGAGCGCGGCGAGAGCGGCGCAACGCTGGGCGAACACCTGCGGCGACTCCTCCGGGTTCAGTCGCGTGCTGACCGTCTTCTCGATCTGCTCATAGGGCCGGCCGACCGCGTCGCAATGCCGGGCCAGGATCTCCAGCTTGCGCTTGATTGTCTTGCCCTCGTCGGGGATGTCGAAGAGGTTGCAGGCGTCGGCGTACTTGGCTACCAGGCGCAGTGTCTTGCGCTCGCCCATCCCGCCGATCAGGATCGGCGGGTGCGGCTTGTGCAGTGAGGGCGGGTGACTCAGAGGCCGTTCGAGGTGGAGGTGGCGCCCCTCGAACGGCGAGCTGTCGCCCGACCACATCTGCAGCGCGAGCCGTAGCGTCTCGTGGAGAAACTCGAACCGTTCGGCGATGGGCGGGAGCGGCAGGTCCATCGCGCGCGCCTCGTCCTCCTGGTAGCCGGCGCCGACGCCGAGCCAGGCGCGCCCGCCGGAGAGCACGTCGAGCGTGGTCACGGCCTTGATGAGCAGGCTCGCCGGTCGGAAGGTGACACCGCTGACCATGGTGCCGAGCCGCACGCGCCGGGTTTGTGCGGCGAGGAAGCCGAGCGTCGTGTAGGCCTCGAGCATCTCGGCATCGGGGGTGCTCGCCGGGTCGGCCTGGATCAGGTGGTCGGCCACCCACACCGTGTCCAGATCCGCGTCATCTGCGGCGCGCACGACGCGGGCGAGCTCGGAACCCAGGGCCGATGGCGGGCTCGGCCACGAGTAGTCGGTGATGCTGATGCTGAGCCGCATGCTCACGCTCCTTAGAGGGCGGTCGACAACCTTGTCCCCGAGAATATTAGACATCAAACGCTTAGATATCAATATGTGCTGGTAGCATCCGCGCATGACCGGCCCTCCCGTGATGCCGCCGATCGGCCTGCGCCTCGCCCGCACCGCGCGCGTGGTCACGCAAGCCTTCGAGCGGGCGATGGCCGAGGCGGGCGGTTCGGCCTCGACCTGGCAGGTGCTGGTGCTCGTGCGCTCCGAGCAGTGGGGCACCCAGGCGCAGATCGCCGAGGCGATGGGCATCAGCGGCCCCACCCTGACCCATCACCTCAACGCGCTGGAAGCCCGCGGACTCGTCCGCCGCTGGCGCGAGGCCGACAACCGGCGGGTCCAGCGCACGGCGCTCACGCCCGCCGGCGAACAGCTGTTCGGGCGCCTACGACAGGTCGCCGCGCGTCACGACGAGCGCCTGCGCTCCCAGCTCACCGATGACCAGACCGCCCTGCTCGCGGAGCTCCTCGACAACCTCGAAGCAGGGCTCGAAGACAAACACGCAACATGATGTGGGTGGCAGACATCTCACGCTTGTTGCTACCGCCAGGGACGGGGAGCGAGCGCCTTGAAATCGCGTAGACCCACGCCCGCTAGGACGTCCCAAGCGGGTGTCTTGAGAACCCGAGCGCACGCTCGCTCGTCGTCCGTTGGGGACGTCTCGGGTTCGCTTACCAAGACGCTCGCAACAAAGCAGAAAGCAGCAGTCGCGAGACGATGGGACGTCGGCATACAGACGAAGAGCCGGCGATGTCCGCGGTTGCCGGTCGATGGGAAGTCCGATTCAAGTCAGGCGCGCTGGTGCAATACGAAGACGCGACCGATTCGCATGCACGCGATACGAGAGCTCCAAGACCGTCGCCGCCCGGAGTGAGTCCAGACTCACCGAACCCACATCCGTTCCAGCAGCGTCGTGAACTGCGGGTGGGGCGTGACGTTGCCGACCCGCTTCGAGACGAACACCGTCGTGCGGCCATCCACGTACGGGACCGCGGCCGCGAGGTCGACGATGCGCCGATCCGCGACCGCCCACGCCGCCGCGGCGTCGTCGGGGGCGCTCGCCTGCGCGCGCCGGATCGCCGTCATCACCCTCTCTGAGCAGAGGCGGGAGGTGTTCTCGGCGTGCCGGTTGGCGCGTGTGGGGCAGCCGAACAGGGGCTCGATGAAGTTGGACGCGCTCATGTAGTCGGCGGCCCAGCCCGCCCAGCCCATCTGCGCGCGCGAGCCAGGCCGGTAGATGCCCTTGAAGTACTCGTCGACGCTGGCCACGTGCGCTCGCGCCCGGAACCCGAGGTCCTGCAGCAGTGACACGAAGTAGGCACCGACAGGGCGCTGCCACTCCGGGATCTCGATGACCACCGTGGCGCCAGCCGTGCCGGACTCGGCGATGAGGCGGCGTGCGTGCGCGAGATCCGGCGCGATCCACCCGCCGCGCGCCCGACCGACGGTGTAGGGGCAGTAGGGCGAGAAGCCGGGGAACGCGGCGGGGATGGTCTGGCACGCCGCGGCGGCGACCTCGGGACCGCCGACGCGCTCGACCAGCTCAGCGCGATCGGTGGCGAAGTTGACCGCCCGGCGGACGCGAGGGTCATCGAACGGCGGGCGCCGGGTGTTGAGGAACATCCACACCTTCCCGGCGCTGGCACTGCTGTACAGCCTCCCCGGCGCGCGAGCGACCAGCGCCGCGAGGCGCTCGCGCGAGCGAACCTCCTGGAAGGGCGGGCTGACCCACGTCACATCCGCGCTGCCGCGCTCGACGGCCGCGACGTTCGCCTCGACCCGACCGGGCGTGCTCCGCGTGATCTCGATCCGGTCCGCGAACCCGGCCGGCCGCGCGGCGGTCGGCCGGAAGCGGGCGTTGCGGACGAGCGCGCCGCCGCGGGGTGCATGCCAACCGGCGAAGCGGTAGGGACCGGTGCCCGGCGGGGCGAGGTCTATCCGTCTGCTGGCGGGCGTGCCGGCCGGCACGACGTACGCGAAGGGCAGCGTGAGCTTGTGCAGGAAGTCCGAGTCCGGCGCGGTCAGGTGGATGGTGATCGTCCGCGTGCGCTCATCCGACTCGATCCCCCGTGAGAGATCGCATCTCCCGCGCCCGCTGATGCAGCGCCGTGCGCCGACGATGCCCGCGAAGTACGGCGGGAACGCGTCGCGGGTGGTGCCCAGGTAGCGCTCCATCGACGCACGGAAGTCGTGTGCGCTCACCGGCGTGCCGTCCGAGTAGCGCAAGCCGCTGCGGAGCGTGAAGACGTACGTGCGCCGGTCGGGGCTGGGGGCCGGTGGCCGCGTCGCGAGCGCGCCGACCAGCGTCGCGCTGGCGCGGCCGCCGACGCGGCGGTAGGCGAGGAGCCCGTCGTAGGCGAGCGAGGTGACCAAGCCGGATTCGGGGCTGTAGCCGGCGTCGCTGATCACGTTCGCCGCGACGTCGATCGTCGAGGGCAGGTCCACTCGCAGCGTCCCGCCCCGGTGTGCCGCCTCGGACGGGACGGCCGCAACCCAGACCGAGCCGCCGGCGACCGCGACCGCCGAGGGGCTGCTTCCGGTCTTGCGCTTCGTGACCACCCGCAGGTCGCCGGAGTCGACGCGGGTCACGGTTCCTTCCTCGCCGCCGGCCACCCACACGGCGCCTTTACCGACCGCGACATCGGTCAGGTCAGTGCCCACGCGCACGGATCCCGAAGTCGCGTTCGTGCGGGGATCGACGCGCGTGAGCGTCCCTTCGCTGCGGCTGACCACCCAGACAGCGCCGTCGCCCACCGCCAGCGCGCTCGGGGCATTCCCGACCGGGATCGAGGCCACCACGGCGCTCGAGCGCGGGTCGACGCGCGTGACGGCGCGGGCTTCCTCGCTCGCCACCCAGAGCGCGCCCGCGCCGGCGGCGATCGCGGTCGCCCTCGCACCGAGTCGGACCGCGCGCGCGGCCTGCGGGCGGTCGAGCTCGATCCGGAGCAGGCTGCCGTCGACGCCGGAGACGACCCACAGCGCGCCGTCCGCCAGCGCGAGCGAGCGCGGAGCGTTCGCCGCGTCGATGTGTCGCACCACCTTGTTCGCGGCCGGATCGACCTGCGCGACCTGCCGCCCTTCGCCGTCCGCCACCCACAGCGAGCCCGCGCCGAGGGCCAGCGCCGCGGGCGCGCCCCCTGTCGTGATCGTCACCACCTCATCGCCCTCGCGCTGCATGCGCGAGACAGTGCCGTCGCGCTGGTTGGCGACCCAGACGCTACGCCCGTCGGTCGTCATCGCGCCAGGACCGCGGCCCACCGCGTACTCCCTCGTGATGCGGCCGCCGTCCGGATCGAGCACGCCCACCGCGTCCTCACCGATGCCGGGGAGGCTGTCGGGCTCCAGTACGCGGATGACCCCGAACGCGGTGATCCCGGCGAGCAACAGCACAGCCGCGCCCACCAGCGCGGCGCGAGAGCGCGCTCGCGGCGGAGCGCGCGATCCGGTAACCGGCTCCGACTCGGCCGGCGCGGGCAGGTCCAGCGCCGGGTCATGCGCGAGGATCTGCTCGTGCAGGCGGTGGAGCTCGGCGCCGGGCTCGACGCCGACCTGCTCGACCAGATCGGTGCGCGCGGCACGGTAGGCGGCCAGCGCCTCGGACTGCCGCCCCGCGCGGTAGAGCGCGAGCATCCGTTGGCCGTGCAGGCGTTCACGCAGCGGGTGCTCGGCGACCAGCCGGTCGAGCTCGCCGGTCAGCTCGGCGTGGCGCCCGGCCGCCAAGTCGGCGTCAACCGCCATCTCGGTGGCGCGCAGGCGCAGATCGTCGAGGCGCCGGATCTCGGCTCCCGCGAACGGCTCGTCGGCAAGGTCCGACAGCGGCTCGCCGCGCCAAAGCAAAAGCGCCTCGCGCGGCCGCGACTCCCCCAGCAGCCGCTCCGCCCGTGCCGCGTCGACCTCACCGTCCGCGAACTGCAGCTCGTAGCCGCGACCCCGGGTCACGATTCGCACGCCGTCGCCGTCGAGCGCACGCCGCAGGCGCGACACGTACAGCTGCACCATCTTCGCCGCGCTCGGCGGCAACGAGTCGCCCCACAACCCCTCGGCCAGGCGGTCGGCCGAGACCGTCCTCCCCGCCTCCAGCGCGAGCATCGCGAGCACCGCCCGCTGCTTGCGCGGACCCAGGTCCACCGGCCCGTCCCCGAGGCGAACCTCGAGCGGCCCTAGCAGCCACACATCCACCGTGACGCGACCCTAACGCCAGTCGATTGGTGAGTAAACCCGACGTAGACCTCCCGTCTAACGGCCTGGATCAGCGTCCCCGGCGTCCACTCGCCGACCGCCTCGGAAGGAGCCCTCATGAAGGTCTCGAACCGCATCACCCGCCTCGCCACCGCCAGCCTCATCGCCGGGGCGCTCGCCGCCCCCGCCGCGCACGCGGTGCCCGCGTCCCCCGACCGGCAGCCCGCCGACCGCGTCGTCCTCGAGCCCGAGCCCGCGCCCGTCGTGCAGAGCGTCGACGACGGCTTCGACTGGGCCTCGGCCGCCATCGGCGCCGGAGCCGCCGGCAGCCTCATCCTGCTCATCGGCGTCGGAGGCACGACCTTCCGGCACCGCCACGAGCACATCGGCGTCGCCCACTAGGCGCCCACACCGCACCCGCATCAGCCGAGGCCGCGGCGGACTGCCGTGTCGCGAGACACACTCCGGGAGCACCTTCCTCCATCGCCGGTTAGCGCGGTTCGTGACCGCTTTGCCCTGGATGCAAGCGCCGCACTCATCACGCCTGAGACGCCTGCTGCGGACGACTTGCGAGCGCCTCGGCCAGCGTCCGCCAGACGCTCGCTAATTCGGGAAGCGGGCGAATCGTCGATGTCGGTGTTCATCGCGAGGAACGACGGCGCGGTCCTGACGACGCTCGGAGCCGGTTTCGAAGGCGGCCACAAAACGCGGTGTGCCTTACATTCTAAGTACCCCCTGGCCGTTCAGCCCGCAAACACACGCTGTTCAGCCCGCAGACACACGTTCGGTCCACCGCCCGAACAGCGAGAACGGTTGACGTCGGCGCTGGCGATCGTCCTCGTCGAGCCGCGACGCGCGTCGAGCACGCGCTGCGAGCGAGCGGGGCGGAACGGATGCCGTGCGGCGCTACGGGCGGGCGCCGACCTGTACCGCCGTCCCGTCGGACTCGAACAACCCCTCAACGGAGAAGTACCGTTCGCCCGTGTCGTAGCAGAACGTCAGCACCGTGCTGCCGTCCGGGATGTCGCCGAGCTTCTGCTCGACCGCGGCGAGGGATGCGCCTGACGACGGGCCGACGAAGATGCCCTCCTCGCGCGCGGCCCGGACCGCGTAGGCGTAGGCGTCCTCCTCGCTGACCTGGATCGCGCCGTCGAGCGTGTCCGTGTGCAGGTTGGCCGGCACGAAGCCCGCGCCGATCCCCTGCAGCCGGTGCGGGCTCGGCTCGCCGCCGCTGATGACCGCCGACTTGGAGGGCTCGACCGCGAAGGTCTGCAGGCTCGGGAAGCGCTCCTTCAGCGCCTCGCTGACGCCGGTGATGTGGCCGCCAGTGCCGACGCCGGTGATGAGGAAGTCCACGCCGTCGGGGAAGTCGCGCACGATCTCCTGAGCGGTGGCGTCGCGGTGGATCGCCGGGTTGGCCGGGTTCTCGAACTGCTGGGGCATCCAGGCGCCGTCGATCTGCGCGACGAGCTCGTCGGCGCGGGCGATCGCCGCCTTCATGCCGCCTTCGCGCGGCGTCAGCTCGAGCTGGGCGCCGTACGCGGCCATAAGGCGCCGGCGCTCCATCGTCATCGATTCCGGCATGACGAGGATCAGCGGGTAGCTGCGGACGGCGGCGACGATCGCCAGCCCGATGCCGGTGTTGCCCGACGTTGGCTCGACGATCGTGCTGCCCGGACCGATGACGCCACGGCGCTCGGCGTCCTCGATCATCGAGAGGCCGATGCGGTCCTTGATCGAGCCGCCCGGGTTCGCGCGCTCGGCCTTCATCCACACCTCCACCTGTGGCCGGTGCGCATACAGCCGGTTGATGCGGATGTGGGGGGTATTCCCGATCGTCTCGAGGATGCTCGCGGCCTTCACGCTGCCTCCGTCCTTAGATGTTGAAGTCGAGCGGCTCGTCGTCGCGGACCGCCGGCTCGACCCGCGCGGTGGGGGTGACGACCGAGTGGGCCGGGACGCTCCGCGTCAGCCAGACGTTGCCGCCGATACGGCTGCCGTCGCCGATCACGGTGTCACCGCCGAGGATCGTCGCGTTGGCGTAGATCACGACGTCGTCGCCGATCGTCGGGTGGCGCTTGGTACGCGCCATGTGCTTCTCGACGCTGAGGGCGCCGAGCGTGACGCCCTGGTAGAGCTTGACGCGCGCGCCGAGCACCGCAGTCTCGCCGATGACAATGCCGGTGCCGTGGTCGATCGCGAACGACTCGCCGACCTGCGCGGCGGGATGGATGTCGATGCCCGTGTCGCGGTGGGCGATCTCGGTCAGCACGCGCGGCACGAGCGGCACCTCGCAGCCCTGGAGCTGGTGCCCCAGCCGGTAGACAGCGGTGGCGAAGAAGCCGGGATAGGCGAGGATCACCTCGTCGACGGAGTGCGCGGCCGGGTCGCCGTCGCAAATCGCCTGGGCGTCGAGCAGGAGCGCCGCGCGGATGTCCGGCAGGGCGATGAAGAACCGCTCGGCGACATCGTCCGGGTCGGCGCAGTGCGTCTCGGGCAGTCGCAGCGCGTCGACCAGCAGCGTGTGCAGCGCGGCGAGCTCGTCCGTCACCGCGCCCGCGCGGCCGCCGACCTCGGCGGCGAAGTGCGGGAACAGCAGCTCGAGCGCGCGGTGGATGAAACGGCTGGCGAGCTCGCGCAAACGCGGCGGCAACGAGTAGTCCTCGCGCTCGCGCGCGAGCTGCGCCAGGAAGGACGCGGTGCCGAGGCGCTCGGGGGCGACGGCCATGCTGTGGACACTAGCGCCAGAGCTAATGCGGTCTTCTGGCTGCCGTGCGACATCGCCTGCATCCCTTCCTCGGTCTGGCGACTCCGGTCGCCAGCGCCCACCGCGCTCGCAGGTCGTCCCCCGCGAGCGTCTTACGCTCGGATGTCGCCGCGACCGCTTTGCGGGCGACAGCGAGCGTAGACGCGTAGTCCCCCCGTGGTCACGTCCGTGTCGGCCCCCGGATGGCGGGCTTGGGGTCGACCGGCACGGTGTGTTGATCCGAGCGTCAGCATCGAATGTCGATCAACGAAACCAGCTTCCCCGCGCCCGGCGGGACGTTCGCGCGTCCTGCTGCTGGTGGCGCTGGGCGTGGTGCTTCCCTAGCCGTGCTCGCCGGCTGGTTGCTTGGTTGGGACGGCACGAGCCAGAGCGGGCGCCGGGAGCTGCATGGCTGGCGCCCCAGAGTTGCAGCGGTGCTTGACGACGTGGTCTCGGGCCGCGGCCGGCTGGCGCCCGGTGGCACCGCCTTCGTCTCGGGTCCGCGTGGGACGTGGGTCGGCTCGGCCGGCGTGGCCCGGCCCGACCCGTGGGCGCCGTGGTCAAGCGCGAACGGCCGCGTCGAGTTTCGCCGGCTCGCCGCCCAAGCGCGCATTCGGCCCCGCCTCCGCGCCCCACCACTGCGCTACACCCAAGGGAGGACAGCTAGACCGGCTCGCTCTTAGGGGCGTTACGCGACCGTCCGACCGGGAGCCCTGCGGCGCGGCGCGCCGCCCCTTCGCGCAGATGATCGCGGCGGCGGCGCGCGTAGAGCCAGCGCTGGATCGACAGCGTCGCAACGCCCGCCGCCAGGATCATCGTGAGGTTCACTGCGAGCTGCGCGATCGAGCCCGTCAGCGCGTCACCGTCCTGGTAGGCCGCGGCCAGGGAGATCGCCGCCGCCGCCGGGATCGTGGTGACGGAGATCAGCACGCCAATCAGCGCGCCGGACTTCGCCGTGGTCAACGAAAGCATCCCTGCGACACCGGCGCAGAAGGCGACGAAGAACGCGAAGAAGCCCGGGCTGGAGATCGCATGCGCGAAGGTCGACTCGTCGAACGAGAAGCTCTCCGGCGCCACGCCGCCTTTCTTGAAAAGCAGACCCGCCGCATAGGTGATGGCGATGGCGGTCGGGAAACCCACCGCGAGCGCCACGAAAGAGCGCAGCGCAAGGCTGCGCCGCTTCTCGACAATCGCTACGCAGAAGCCGGCGATCGGACCGAACTCCGGGCCGACGACCATCGCGCCGACGATCAGGATCGGCGAGTCGAGCAGGAGCCCGACGGCGGCGATCAGCGTCGCCAGCACGATGAAGGTGAGGTAGGAAGCCGAGAGCTTGGCCTCCTCGGACGTCCGGAACTCCACCTGCTCCCAGATGACCGCATCCGAAGGCGCGCCTTTGGCCGCCTTCTCGGCCTTCTCCGCCCCCTCGGAGAGCGCGGTCTCGATTGACTCCAACGCGATCGAGCCCTCCTTCTCGAGCCGTAACTCGCGCAGGTCGGAGATGATCACGCTGGCGTCCTCGCGCGCGACGTCGGCGAGAATCACGTCTCCTCGAGGCTCTTGCGCAACGCCCTCGAGGAAGATCACGTTGCACACCGACGGCGAGCTCTTGAGGAGGTCCAGCGTCTCCTCCGAGCGCTCGGGCGGGGCCACGATGCGCAGGTGATACATGGCGCAGAGCGTACCCGGGCGGCGCGTCAAGCTCGAGGGACCGACACAGCGCGTTTGGCGGGTCGGGCCAGCCACCTGCGTCGAAGTAGCGCTTCGCGTTTCACGTCAGCCCAGCTCTGCCTCGATCGCTCACTCGCTCGGGCCGGTACTCATCTGAACGATTGGGCGCGGCGGCCTCTTGACGGTCGGCGCCGTGGTCCTGTCACTTCTGCTCTCGCGCGGAGAGCAAGAGCACGGACGCCGTCGCCTGGCACGCTCGCCTCGGACGAGAAGCGAGCGTCTCCGCTCGGACTCTCGAGGCGCCCGCTTGGGACGGGAGGCAGCAGCGCCCGCAAAGAAATGTGCCGCGCAGCGACCGCGCTGGTGGGCCACAGCACCCCCGCGGCGGCGCCACGAACGAGCCCAGCGTCAGGGGCCAGGCATGACCCGCACTAGGGCACGATGGGATGGACGTGCACTTTGTTTGTCGCTCTCGCTGGGCGGAAGGCGTTCACGCCGAGATGCTGATTGGGCGCGCGGCCGGCCACCAAGCACCAAGACGCTGGTCCAGCGGTGCTGAGCGCGCCGCTGCTGGCGGGAGCCCGAGCGGCGCACAACGCCACCGGCGCGTTCGTAGCTGACCTCCGGTGCATGCGGTCGCCCGGCGGCTACGCGGACATCTCGTCGGCGGCGTCGATCGGGTTCCCGGTGAGCAGTCTGGCCCGTGAGCGCTCGGCGAGCTCGGCGTCCGCGCCGGGGCCGGCCAGCAGAACGGGCCGTTCGGCGGCCAGTTGCGCGATCTCGGTTGCGGCCGCGAGAAGCGGCTCGCGCGTGAGTGAGGAGAGCACGACCGCGTCGGGCGTGAGCTGGTCGGCGGCGGCTGCGAGCGTCTGGATCGGGGTGTCGGGTCCGAGGAACGTGACGCGCCAGCCGCGGTCGTGTAGCGCGAGGCCGAGGATGATGAGCCCGAGGTCGTGGTGTTCGCCTGACGGGCAGGCGAGCAGCGCGCGAGGACCGGCGCCGCGGTCCCAGCCGCGGGCCAGGCCCAGCAGCCGCGCTCGAAGCAGGCCGGTGGCGAAGTGCTCTTGCGCCACGGAGGCGTCGCCGTCGCGCCAGCGCTCGCCGAGCGCCCGCAGATAGGGCAGGATGGCCGTCTCCGCGACGGCCTCGAGGCTGAACGTCGCCACGAGCCGGTCGAAGGCGGCTTGCGCGCCCGCGTCGTCGAAGTTGTCGAGCGCGGACCACAGCGCTGCGGCGAGATCCGCCGGAGCGCCGTTCTGCGGCTCGGGCGCCGTCGCGTCGCGGACCAGTCGCGCGGCCTCGGCGGCCGACAGTCCCTGTGCGAGGTGGGCTTGCATCGAGCGCACGCGCGCCTCGTCGGCGGCGGAGTACAGGCGGTAGCCGCCGGCGGTGCGCACCGGCTCCAGCAGCGCGTAGCGGCGCTCCCACGCGCGCAGAAGGTCCGCGCTGACGCCGGAGCGCCGCGCGAGCTCACCGATGCGGAGCGTGGCGGCTGCCATGCCGTGCAGCATAGTCGCCGAACAAACAATGAACAAGGACTTGACAGACAGGACAGTCGCTGCTTAGCTGTCCATAGCTTGTTCAGTGTTTGTCCCACCCTCTCACCAAGGAGCAGCATGAGCACCAGCACCATCACCACCACTGCGCGCCGCGCGACCGCCGGGCTCGTCGCCGGACTTGCCGCCGCGGCGCTGGCGGCAGCGCCGGCCAGCGCACGCCCCGACACGGCCGCGGCCGCCGCGGCCGCCAAGCCCAACATCGTCGAGACCGCCGTCGCGGCCGGCAACTTCACCACGCTGGTCTCACTCGTCAAGCAGGCGGGCCTGGCCGAGACGCTCTCCGCGAAGGGGCCGTACACGGTCTTCGCGCCCACCGATGCGGCCTTCAAGAAGGTGCCCAAGAAGACGCTCAAGGCGCTCGGCAAGGACAAGGCGAAGCTGAAGGCGGTGCTGCTCTACCACGTCGCCGCAGGCCGGCTCGCCGCCAAGCGCGTCGTCAAGCGCTCGTCGATCAAGACGCTCAACGGCAAGCGCGTGAAGATCCGCGTCCGCGACCAGAACGTGTTCGTGAACCGCTCGAAGGTCGTCACCGCCGACGTGCGCGCCTCCAACGGCGTCATCCACGTCATCAACCGCGTCCTGATCCCGTAGGGCCGATCCGAGCTGGGGGCGGCGCCGCTGCGCCGCGCCCGGCCTCGGATGGCGGTGCGGTTTGGCCCAGTCAGGCAGTGCGACCGTACGTTCCGATAGAGCTATGGGCCAGCGGCGTGGGCTCGTCCGGGGCCCTTGCGTCGGGGTTCGAGGAGGTTGTATGGATCGGCAGCACGAGTCTGCGCCGGCGGGCAGGACCGCGGCGGCGAGAGACAGGGAAGTCGACGCAGACGCTCAGGCCCCCGAGGAGGTGGTGGCGAGCGTTCGCGCGGTCTCGGGACGAGGTTCCCGCGACACCACGTCCACCGACGGCGCGGTGCGTGTTGGCGGCACCGGTTCAGATCGCGAAGGCGACCGCTCTCGCGTCAGGCTCTTCATGCCGTCATGGCGACGGCGTACGACGCGCGACGTCCTGGCGGCGGGGGACGCGGAACGGGAGCGTCTTGCCCAAGACGTTCACGACGGCCTTCAGCAACGTCTGTCGGCGCTGCGAGTCCGGCTCAGCCTCGCTGCAGACCGCTTCGCCGAGCGCGGCGAGACCGAGGCCACCGCGGTACTGCGAGGGTTCGGTGACGACGTCGACCTCGTGATGGACGAGCTACGTGACCTCGCGCACGGCATCTATCCGCCGCTGCTGACCTCCATCGGGTTGACCGCAGCGCTGAGATCGGCCGGTCTGCGATCAGGTCGGGCGGTGACCGTGCAAGCGAGTGGCGTGCGGCGTTGCAGGCCCGAAGTCGAAATCGCCGTGTATTTCACGTGCCTCGCCGCGCTTGACAACGCAGCCAAACACGCCGGACCAGTGCCGGTCTCGGTTGACCTCTGCGACACCGGTGCCGCGCTGGACTTCACGGTCTACGACTCAGGCGCGGGGTTTGACCCGGCCAAAACGCAGATCGGCGCAGGGATCGCGAACATGCGCGACCGCATCGCCGCCATCGGCGGCACGCTCGCGATTGACACGGCGCCGGCGCGCGGAACGCGGGTGCACGGCAGCGTGCCCGACCCCGGCTGGAGATAGCCACTTCTCACCGCGCGCGCCGCTCGGATCGTCGAGCACGACAGCACGTGCCGCACAGCCAGGGACGACGCGCGCAGCAGAACGTGCGGCAGCCGAGGTCGGTGCGATGGCGAGGTTGACACGAGATCCGCCTCCGCTGCCGCCTTGCCTGCCCTGAGCCGTGCGCACAGATGAAGCCGATCGACCGGAGCGCTGCTCCCCGGGGAGAAGCGAGCGTGCTCGCGCGCCGGGTGCCGTGCCACTTCGGGCCTGAGCCCGGCCGCCAACCCGGGCGCCTGCTCGGCAATCACCCGCCCAACCGGCCGTGTCAGCCGCAGCGGGCCAGTTCCCCAATAGGGGCAGAAATCAGTCGTGCGTTGACGCTGCCGCTCCGGCTGTGGCTGTGCGTCGTGCGGCCGGACTCTGTCGTGACGATGTCGAGCGCGCCCGCGCGGCGGGAATCGTGTCGGGTGACGGACTGCCGCGCCCGCGAGCCCAGCGCGGCGGTGGCCGCGGGACTCGCGCACCGCCCGGGCCGCCGGCAGCTCGGGTCGCGGGCGGGGAGGGGAGCGAGCGAGGTCGGGGCGTGAGAGGGTGGAGGGCGATGGAGGGGACGATCGGGCTGGTGCTGTCGGGGGGCGGCGCGCGCGGGGCGTATGAGTTCGGCGCGCTGGAGGTGCTGGCGCCCGTATTGGACGAGCCGGCGCGGATCATCGTCGGCACCAGCGCCGGCTCGCTGGGCGCGGCGTACCTGGCCGCGAACGCGCATGACGGCCTGGAAGCCGCCGCCCGGTCCGGCGCCGAGCGGTGGCTCGAGGTCGAGATCAGCGACGTGATCGGCCCGCTGTGCTCGCCGCGCGAGTTCGCCCGGCTGCTGCTGTACGGACTCGAGCTGCTCGGCATCCCCGCGCCCGCCCCGCCGAGCCTGCTCGACACCAGCCCCCAGCCGGAGACGATCGCGGCACTGATCGACTTCGCGCAGATCGCGCGCAACGTCGAGGACGGCACGCTGATCACGGCGGCCGTCGTGGCGACCGCCTACGCGACGGCGAGAAGCGTGGTCTTCCACGACGGCGGCGAGTCGCCACCAACCGACGACCGGCGCGGCATCGACTACGTCGCGACCCAGCTCGCGGTCGAGCACGTCCAGGCCTCGAGCGCGATCCAGTCGCTGTTTCCGGCCGTGCGCGTCGGCGAGCGCTGGTACGGCGACGGCGGCGTGCGGCTCAACACGCCGCTGAAGCCCGCGCTGAAGCTACACGCCGAACGGCTGCTGGTGATCGGACTCAACTCGGTCAGCGGGCCGCCGCTGGAGCACGACGATCGTCGCCCGGACGTCTTCGACGGCGCCGCTGCCGTCGCCCAGTCCCTGCTCGCCGACCAGCTCGCCCACGACGTCGACACGCTGGCCACGATCAACGACGACGTCGAGGAGAGCCGCAATCCGATCACGCACCGGCTCGTGTCCTACATCTTCATCGCGCCGACCGATCGGCTCGCGATCGGGCGCCTGGCGACCGACGTCTACAACCGCCACTACGCGGGCGCGCGCGGACTGCACCACAACCGCGAGCTGGCGCTGCTCGGGCGGCTGCTGGACGCCGGCCGCAACCCGGTCCGCGGCGACCTGCTCAGCTACCTGTTCTTCGCTCCCGAGTTCATCAAGCCGCTGATCGAGCTGGGGCGGCGCGACGCGCAGGCCTGGCTCGATCGTCAAGGCCGAACCGATCCCTGGCGGACCGAGCATCCGTGGCCCCCTCCCGGGCAGCCGAGCTGAGCGCAGCGCTCGGTCGCGCCGTGCCCGGGGCCGGGAGCTTCCGGCACGCTGTCCGCGGCGAGCCGGCTCACGCCGGTGCGGCGAGGGTCAGGGGACGCCCGCCTGTTCGAGGCGGGACGGCCGCGTCGACGCCGGGGGAGGGGCGTACGGCGACCGGTGCGCGCCGCCGGGCCGTCCGAGGCCCGGGACGGCAGGCACTGCCCGCAACCCTGCTCGACCGGCCGGCGGCCTTCAACGGTGCAAAGCACCATCGAGCGTCAGCGATTCTCCGCGCACCTCCTCGGCGTCTGCGCTCGGCGAGACGCTTGCTGCGCTCGCCGGTTCAGCTCAGAACCGCGGCGAGCCGGGCCTCCAAGGCCGGCCGTGGCAGCGCGCCGACGACGCGGTCCACCTCCGCACCCCGGCGCAGGATCACGAGCAGCGGGATCGAGCGCGCGTCGAAGCGCGCGGCCAACCGCGGCTCCTCGTCGACGTTGACCTTAACCACCTTGACGTGCCCCGCGCGGCGGGCGGCGAGGTCCTGAAGGACCGGCTCGATCATCCTGCACGGGCCACACCACGGCGCCCACAGATCGACCACGACCGGCACCGACGCGGCTGCCTCGGCGTCGAACGTCGCGGTGTCGGCCTCGACAAGCCACGGCAGCAGCGCCTTGCATTTCGCGCAGCGCGGCACACCCTGCGCGACCGCTCCGGTGCGGTTACGCGCGCCGCACGCAGCACAAGGGAGGATCGCCATCCTCCCAGGGTAGGCGCAGGTCACCCGTGGAGCGCGCGCCCGCGGATGCGGGCCGGGGGAATCGCCTTGGCGACCGGCGACCCAGAACCCGCCGTCTGCGACGCATTGACATCTGTGCTCCCTGTCCCCGCGCGGCTCGCCCCTCCGTCCAGTTCGCCATCCGACGGCGACGCCTCAATCGCGCTCGCCGCGGGCCTGCAGGCAACCCGGCGGCGGCCTCGCCAAACCTGACTGTCTACCGTCCGTAAGACACACCGGAATTTCCGAGCGGTTTCGCCTGTGCCGCTGCGACAACGGCGCTGCGTGCGACGCGGGGACGGTGCTCGTCGGCCGCAAGAAGCCCGGTGCGGGCAGCCGTATCGCGCGGGGCGGCTTCCCGAACCAAGCCACACGTGGCCGTACTCCTGTGCGGCGACCCTGCACCGACCAAAGTTGTCGGACAACTTCGACGAAAGACCGGGCGTGACCGTACTGGCTGATCACAAGCGAGACATCGAAGCATCGACGCCGTCGGCGGCAGGCTGCTGATGCGCGTCGAGAACCTGATCGTTGTCAGGCCCACGGCGGCGTAGCGACGTGGGTGGGAGCGCATGCGCGGGCGGCGAGACGTGACACGGGCGAGCGCGCGGATGCGCACGATCGGACATCCCAGCGCCGTGCTGTTTGCGTGCTTGTTCGCGTCGCAGTCGGCGCTGCTCGTCCTGTCGCCCATCCTTGTGGACGTCGCGCGGCAGTTCGGCGTCTCGGCCGCCGCCGCCGGCCAGTTGCGCTCGATCTCGGGAGCCACGGGCGGAGTAGCCGCGCTGGTCGTCGCGACCGCGGCTCGGCGGCCGGGGCTGCGCGCGCTGCTCAGCCTCGGGACCGCGCTCGTGGTGGCCGGATCGCTTCTCAGCGCCGCGGCACCGTCGTTCTTCGTGCTTGGGGCCGCGCAGGCCGTGCTCGGCGTCGGCGTCGGGCTGCTCGTCGCGGTCGGCATCGCGGCCGCAGGCGAATGGCCAGCGCCGGCCGACCGTCCGCACGTGCTCGCCTGGACGATCGTCGGCATGCCGGCCGCGTGGATCGTCGGCATGCCGGTGATCGGCGCCGTCGCCGAGCACGGGTGGCGGTGGGCGTTCGTCGCCGTGCCGACGGTGGCCGGACTCGCGGCGCTCGCGCTCGTACGCCTGCGGCCCCCGGAGGCGTCGTCCCGGCGCACTGGCGAGGCGGTGAGCGCGTGGCGACGGCCCGATGTGGCGCGCTTCGCCTTCGGCGAGCTGCTGGCGAATGCGGCTTGGGCCGCCGTGCTCACCTACTCGGGGACGCTCCTGCGCGAGAGCTACTCGATCTCGTCGACCATCGTCGCGCTCAGTCTCGCGTTGATGGCCACCGCGATGCTGCCGGGCGCGTTCGGCGCGCGACGCAGGGCAGCGCACCCGACGCGCGGGCTCCTCGCCGGCGTGACCGCCTTCCAGGGGGCCGCGGTCCTCGCCCTCGGCGCCGTCCGGATCGACGTATCTGTGACGGTCGCTGTGCTCGCGATGATGGCGTTCGTGAACGGTCGGCGCACGATGGTCGCCAGCGCGCTCGGCATGGACACCGCGTCCGAGGACCGCGTCGCCGTCATGTCACTGCGCGCGGCGGCCAACCAGTTCGGCTACCTGCTGGGCGCAGCCGTCGGCGGGCTGGCGCTCGCGCTCGGCGGCTTCTCCCTGCTCGGCATCACCCTCGCCGCGCTGTTCCTGACCGCTGCCCTCATCCACGTGCCGTCTCCCATAGGCACGCCGACAGCCGTCCCCCAGGAGGCCTGAGGCTCGCGAGCCGGTCACCGCACATCGTCGCGTCCATCGCCCTCAACCCTGTCACGCCTCCCCGTGGCTGACTGCTGGTGGATCGCCCAACGAAGAGCGCGCGGAAGGCCCTGATGCTCCTAAGACGGCGGAGCCTGGCGGCCGCGGCGGGCCGCCTGTGCCAGCCGATCGGCCTCGCGGCGTCGGCGCTCGCTGTAGCCGCGCAGCTCCTCGTCGGCTTCTTCTCGCAGGCGTTGCGCGAGCTCAGCCGCCTCAGCGCGGGCATCGGCCAGACGCCGCTCCCGCTCTTGCTGCGCCTCGCTCAGCACTCGCTCGGCTGCAGCGCGTGCCTCGGCGAGGACACGTTCCGCCGCGTCACCCGCGTCACCCAGAATCCTCGCGGCCCGCTCCTCGGCCGCGCGGATGATCTCGGCGGCGGCGGCCTCGGCGCGCGCCTGCTCGAGCAGCTCGGTCCGCTGGCGCTCGGCATCGGCGCGGATCGTTTCGGCCTCCTGCCGTGCCTCGGCGAGCGCCTGCGCGGCTGTCTTGGCTTCGGCGTCGGCGCGGCGCCGCGCGCCCTCGAGCGTCGCCTCGGCCTCCAACCGCGCTCCCTCGATGCTGTGCGCCGTCTCGGCCTCTCGGGCTGCCACGGCCCGTTCGCGCTGGTCGAGCTCCGCACGCTCGTGCGTGAAGGCCCGCCCGATGTCCGTGCTCGTGAACCACTGGCTGACGAGCTCGAGATGGCGGTCGACCTCACCGGGGTCATAGCCGCGCCGCACCCGGCTGAAGGCCCGCTGGACAACGAACATCGACAGCGACTGGCCTCGCGACGACATGGGTCGGAGTTTGGCAGCGCCACCGAGAGTCCTGCACCCGCGCCTTCGTCGTGCCGCGGTCCGCGGACGTCCGCCGCGCTGGCGTCGCCAGCGAAGCGCCGGACCGTGGCGCGAGCGTGCTCCGGCGCCGCTCGGGCCGTCCCGGCACCTCAGCGCGGCGCCGCCACGAGTTGGCATCGTCCAGGAGCGCGGCGTGACGACGCAAGTACGGAGACGTCACCATGCCGGCGCGTCAACGAGCTTGGGCGCGGCGCGACGACGCGTGGCGCGCTCTTGACATGCTCCCGGCCGGTGGCACTCACCAAGCGCAGGCTGATCCGCTGGCTGCTCGCCCACGACTTCGAAGAGCTGCCCCATCGCGCGACGAGCCACCGACGCTTCCGCGGACCCGGGACGACGATCACGGTGCCGGCACACGGGCGCCTTGAGCTGTCCGCGAAGCACACCGGGATGCTCATCCGCGAGCTCGAGAAGGCCGGCTTCCACCGCGACCAGATCCGCAAGGAGCTGGGCGTGTGAGCGCCGCATGCTGCCTGCTCGAGTCGCTACGCGTCGGGTGTCACGGGCGGAGAAGTGGCCGGGCTCCGTGCGGGGGGCTGACCTGAGTGTGAGTCGCGTCGCTCAGCCGCGGCGTCGTCGCGGCGCGCCATCACGTCCCTCACGCGCTCATCCACTCGCCGCTGCGCGTGACGCGACAGCCTGCCCGCCGGATCCTTCGAGCGGGCGCGCTTCCTGCGTTCCGTGACGGAAATCATCGCTGGCTCCTTGATTGTCCCTCGCTTGGAAAGCGCCGCCGGGCGGAAGAGGAGAGGCCCGGTCGAAACCGGCCCCACAGTCGATCCTGTCGCCGTTCGTGCGTCGCCTCGTTGCGTGGGTCGCTCCGTCGGCGGTACTCCGCGCTTCGGCCGGGATTGTTGGCCGCAGGGCCAGCCTCGCTCAACACCGTACTCCGAAAACGTACGAAACACGCCGGAGCGGAAAGTAAGACCGCGGCGTGGACGTTCGAGTTCATGCGGCGCGCGGGCGCAGCGCCGTGGCCCTGCCAGCGGCTCGAAGAGGGGTGCTCGGTCAGCCGGCGTCAGGCTTCCCTGATCTGGCGAGTGCAGGGGCTGGGCGAGCCGCTCATCGGGCGTCTCGGGACGATGGGGCGTCGGCGCCCCGCCCGGACCTTCCGCTTCCTCATGCTCGTCCTGGGGTCCCGGGCTGCGAGGTGCGCCCGCTCAGCCGATCAGCGGCAGCGCGCGCGCCTCGTCGAGCCCGCGCAGCGCGTCCTGCATCCGCCCCGTGACGAGCTCGTAGCCCTCATCGGGATCGCCGCCGGCGCCGCCGAGCTCCTCACGCAGGTCGATCGGCGGGAGCACCTGGATCGAGATCTTCGCCGGGAGCGGAACGCGGCCCGGGAGGTCGAGCACCGTGACGCCCCACGGCGGCGCGATCTGGACCGGCGCGACGTCGATCCGCAGCAGCCGGTGGAGGTGCAGCAGCCGCGCGACGTGCTCTCCCGGGCCGAGGAACAGCGCCGTCTCCTGGCCGCCGATCGAGACGACCGGGACGATCCGCACGCCGTGCTTGAGCGCGAGCCGCACGAACCCGGTCCGGTGGGCGAAGTCGATCTCGGCGGAGCGCCAGCTGGCTCGGTAGGTCTCGTGGTCGCCGCCCGGATAGACGAGCAGCGCGGCGCCGCGCGCGAGCGCACGCCGCATGTTCTCCGGCGAGGCCGGCACCGTCCCGTACGGCGTGAGCATGGCCCGGATGCCCGGCACCTTGAACACGAGGTCGTGCGCGAGCTGGAAGAACTCGCGCTCGGGACCGAAGTGGTCGTAGAACGCCTGCGAGAAGATGAACGTGTCGGCGATCAGCGTGCCGCCCGAGTGGTTGCCGACCAGCAGCACCGGCCCGTCCGGCGGGATGTTCTCGAGCCCGCGCACGTCGGCGCGGAACCAGACGTCCGCCATAACGCGCAGCGCGGGGAGCGTGCGCGCGATGTATTCGAGGTCACGCAACTCGAACGGGTCGGCAGGCGGCGGCCGGCGCGCGACATGGCGTGGGTCGGCGGCGTGGACAACGTCGGCCGAGACGGCGCGGAGCATCCGCGCGTCCGCGGAGACCGCGCCGAGCATCCGGCCCATCCCGCCGCCCCGGCGACCGCGTACGGCCACCGGAAGCGCGCGGCGCTGCGAGTGCCGGTCCGTGGTCTGTGACATCAGCCGTCTCCTTGGTCCTCTCCGACCGTACGGCCGGGGCCCGCTCCAAACATCGGTACGGAGTACGCGCGCATCGGTACGGAGTACGGGTGTGCGCGGAGCGGGGGCTTGCGCGCGCCGGGCTGCGGCGATCGCGATCCATGAGACGAGCAGCCGTCGGGCCGGCGGCGGCCCACGGCTCGGTGCTCGGGATCAAGCTGCGGCGCTTCTGCGACGGGACGCGCTTCCGCTACGTCTTCTACTAGCCGCGACCGCCAACGCGGAGCGTGCCGCCGGGACCGGCAACGCGGATCGTGAGCCGCGGTGCGCCCGGCGGCGGCGGCCACGCCGGCGGCTCGAGCACCTGGCTGGCGAACATGCCTCCCCCTTCAACCTCGACCGCGATCCCTGCCGGCACCAGCACGGTCACGGTTCCGAACACGTTGAAGATCTCAAGCTCGACCTGCGGCCCGGCGAGACGCCCCTCGCGCAGGTCCAGGACGATCGTCCCGCACAGGCAACGCCACTTGGAATGCGCAGGGATCTCCCAAGCCCCCCGACGCTCGAGCTTCGAGACCGTCGCGCGATACCGAGCTGGAGCGGCACGCGGCGCCGGCGGCGAGGCGAGCGCGGGAAGATCGGCGGTCAGCGCTGTCAGCTCCCGGTCAGTTCGAGCCGCCTGCGCGCGGCTGACCCGGTCGCTGAACTCCTCGAGCGTCAGCCGTCCCTCCACCACGCCGCCCTGCAGCAGCGCGATGCTGTGCTCGCGCTCGGCGTCGCTCGCCAAGATCGCCGGCGGGTCCGGCCGCTCATCCACGTTGTCCGGTCTCCTTATTGCTCATGACGGCAGCCAGCCCTGCTGTGACCGTAGCCGCTGCCGCCGGTCGGGCGTTCCCACCTCCGGGCCCGCACTGCTCGTCCCCGACGGTGCCCGAGCGGGCAGCGGTGCCGACGATGTCCAGCGTCGGCATGGCGGATTGCGAGGCATCGCTCGAGGCGATCGACGGCAGGCCTAGACGCGGAAGCCGACGATGACGCTGGCGGGCCAATCGGCGGTGGCGGTCGGCCATCCCGCCGACACCGGCCGTTCTACCTCCGGAGCGAGCCGCGGGTCGGATACGCAAGCGCCACGACCAGCCTGCTTTCTGAGTCACGCTGTCATGTCGCCCGATGGGCACGAATCGGCGTCGTGACCGGCTGTCCGGACGACTCCATTCGACGGCGCCGGAGCGCTTGCGGCGGCTGGTTACGCTGTGCCCAGGTGTGAGGTTGCGCGAGGCGGGCGCACGGCAACGGGCACGCTCGGCGGCGCTGAGCGGCGGGCTGGCAGCTGCCGCGGTCCTGCTCGGCACCGCGTCGGCGCGCGCGGCGGCGGTGCCCGTGCGACGCGCGACCGACAACGCAGGCCGCCGACAGCGTCTGGGTGCTCCCCACCGGCCGCGATCTGCGCGGGGGCTCTCCGAGCCGGGCCGGCCCGGAACCTGGCACCTACCGCGGCGACGAACTCACGGTCGGCGCGACGTTCCGCAACTGCAGCCCGTCGGCCATCACGCTCGGCCGCTCGGACTACTACCGCGATCTCTCGCTCCGCTTAGAAGGCCTCGGCCGCGCGTTTCGCTTCCGCGGCGTGGTCGACGACGGCGGCCGCGGGGCTCCCGTGCGGCGCCGCGGCCGGGTGTCGTGGAGGGATCGGATCCTCACCGTCGCGCCCGGCACGCAGGTGACCCTTTCCGTCCGGGTAGTCGCACGCCGGGCCGGCCGGTTCGAGTTCGGCACCCACTACGCGCAGGCCGCCTCGCCCCAGGGCCCGTTTCAGGCGACGCGGCCGGGCGTGCAGTTCGGCCGTCTGTACTTGGTCTTCGGACGCCAGCGCCCGATCGCGGCGGCCGTCGTCAAGACCTGCCTCTCGAGCGATGCCCGGCGCCTCGCGCGCCGCCCCTCGCGCCGCCGCGCCCGGCCCGGCCGCCCGCGCGTGCGACTGCGCGCACGCCGCGAGGTCTGTACCCGCCGGGGCTTCCATGGCCCGTCCGCCCTGCGCTGGCGCGCCGAGCCCGAGGTGCCGCAGGGCCCCGACACGCCCCCGCCGCCGCTGGCGGACTGCCTGCTCTCGCCGGATGCCGCGTCGCTCGCGCTCAACGGCTTTCTCGTCTCGCGGACGGATTGGTGCGTCGCCGGCGCCGGTCTTCGTCCAGGTGCTCCTCGAGACCGAGGCCGGCGACCGCCTGATCGGGACCGGGGAGCTGGTGCTCTCGCGCCGCCTCGCCTGGAGCCGGCGCGACTCGAACGGCCGCTACACCGCCGCCGTCACCTACGTGGGCACGTCCGGCGTCATCGAGGCCGGCGCCTTCTTCCGCTTCGCGCTGCGCTGCGAGATGGCCTTTCACACCAACTGCGCGGGCGTGCCCGACGGCAGCCCGATCCGCGGCATCCTCACCGGCACCAGCGCCCAGGTCGCCTTCGACGTGGCGCCCGGGGCCTTCGTCGGCAACAGCAAGGAGTACCTGCAGCCGTGGCTCGAGATCACCATGGAGGCCACCCGCGACGGCTAGCGCGGATCTTCCAACCGCGTGGTCATCGGCGGCCCCCGCGCGCGCTGCGACACCATCGGCCGCGGGCAGCGCTGCGTGTGGGCCGACTTCACCCCCACGATCGCCTTCAGCGCCGCCCAGCTGCCCGAGATCGCGGCCCACGTCCAGCGCGCCCAAGCCGCCGGGCAGCCCGGAGGCCGCCCGAGCGGCCGGCCGCTTGAGCGGCTCACCGGCCCCCAGGTCAACCGCAACCGCCGCGCCAGCTGCCCGCGCAGCCTCGTCCGGCGCTTCCGCCGGGCGCGCCCGGACGGATCCTGCGACGAGTACCCGTTTGCCTCAAGCGCCCAAGGCGGCTCCGGATCAAGCGTCGCCAACGTTGCGCAGCGCGAGAACAGCAGCCAAGGCGGGCAGCTCGGCGGGTTCTACGACCGCGAACGCATCCTCCTCAACGACGCCTACTGGGTCGCCGTCGCGCCCTGAGTTCCGCCTCCAACCGCCTGGCGCGGCCGCCCTCGCGCCGCTCCTCGGCGTGGACCGACGCGCACGTCGGCTCGACGCCGCTGCCGGCAGACGCCCGCCGCTAGCCCTTCGAGCGCCGCGGGTCGTTGCCGTACGCGTTGCGCTCCCCGATCGTTC
>CAWDUT010000004.1:0-1524002 GCA_963805525.1 uncultured Solirubrobacteraceae bacterium | reverse complement strand
TATCACTTCGACAACACCGGTGAGATGCGCCTCGACTCGTTGCATCCGGCCGCGACGATCGAGGCGGTCCGCGACACGATCGGTTGGGACCTCAAGGTGGCCGCGGACCTCGCGTCCACGCCCCCACCGACGGCCGACGAGCTCCGCCTCATCCGTGAGGAACTCGATCCGGGCGGTGTCTACACGAGATAGACCGGGACCACCGGCGGGGCGTGCCCCCGACGACCCGGGCCTGGGCCACCTCGCCCTCCCGGCAGGCAGGATGGGTCGCATGGATTCCTCCGCCGCCAGGCTCGATCCCGATCGACTGGTCATCCGCTACCTCGATGGCACCACCACCGCGTCGCCGCTGACGGCCGCGCTCGTGCAGGAACGCCGCGCGGGCCTGCGTGTCCTGGACCGGGAGTCGATCCGCACCGGCCGGCTGCTGGCCGCCCTGTCCACGGCATTGGATCTCACCGAGGGCCAATTGCCGGGCCACGCGCTGCGCACCTGCCACCTCGCGATGCGACTTGCCGAGCCCCTCGGCTCTCGGCGCGGCCGATGAGGCGAACCTGTTCATCGCCGCGTTCCTGAAGGACGCCGGCTGCTCCTCGAACGCGGCCGCGGTCACCCGGATCTTCGGCACGGACGACATCGCGCTCAAGGAACGCCAGTCCACGACCGAGCGATCGATGCTGGCATACGCGGTCCTGTCGATGCGGTCACTGCCGTCCACGGAACCGCTGCCGCGACGTCTGCGCCGGCTCATCTCGATCGGCATCAATGGGCGCCGCGAGTCACGCGAGGTCGAGCAGCTCCGGTGCGAACGTGGCGCCGCAATCGCCCGCAAGGCTGGTTTCGAGACCGCCGTGTCGGACGCGATCATGGATCTTCACGAGCACTGGGACGGCGGTGGCCAGCCGCGCGGCAGGCGGACGACCGAGATCCATCCGCTCGCCCGGATCCTGGCGGCCTGCCAGGGGCTCGACATCTTCGTGAGCCTGCGGGGACGAGCCCTCGGGCTGGACGTGCTCGCCGCGCGACGCGGAACGTGGTACGACCCGGACATCACGGACGCCCTGCTCGAGGCTTGCTCCCGAGGCCTGCTCGACGAACTGACCGCGCCCGACCTCATCGGTCGCACGCTGGCCCTGGAGCCGGCCGGCCTCGTGCGGACCTCGAACGACGACGACGTGGACCGGATCGCCGGGGCGTTCGCTGACATCGTGGATGCCAAGAGCCCCTACACGGGTTCGCACTCCCTTCGGGCGGCCGAGATCGCCGAGGGGCTCGCCGCGCGACTCGGGCTCCCCGCCGCCGCCGTCACGGACGTCCGCCGCGCCGCGCTATTGCACGACCTGGGCAAGCTCGGCGTTCCCAACACGATCCTCGACAAACCCGGTCGGCTCGACGACCAGGAGATGGCTGTCATCCGTCGCCATCCAGAGCTGACCCTGCGGATCCTGGCGCCGATCCCGACGTTCGCGTCGGTCGCCGAGTTGGCCGCCTGCCATCACGAGCGGCTGGACGGACGCGGCTACTTCCGCGGGCTCGCCGCCCCGGACCTGGCGATCGGAGCCCGGATCATCGCGGTCGCCGACGTCTACGAGGCGCTGACGGCAGACCGGCCGTATCGTGCCGCGATGCCCCGCGGGCAGGCCCTGATCACGATGGCCGGCATGGCCGGCGAGCATCTCGCGAGCGACGTGGTGAGCGCCTTGGAGGCGACCGTCACCTAGGCGATCGCGCCGGCGGCGACCGGCGTGTCGGAGCGCACGACCAGGACCGGACACGAGGCGTGGCGGACGACATGGTCCGACACGCTGCCGATCCCGAACCGACCCATGACACCGCGGGCCCGACTCCCGACGATGACCATCTCGGGCGCCTCGGCTCGCGCGACCTCGACGATCGATTCGCCCGGGTCACCTTCCCAGACCAGCAACCGGACGCTGACGCCAGCCGCACGACCCCGCTCGAGGACGACGCGAGCGGCGGACTCGCGGAGTTCGCGCTCCTGGTCGACCCGTCGGCGATAGCGGCCATTCGGGAGGCGCATCGCGCCCGGGTCGATGGCTGTCATGACCAGCAGGCCGGCACCGAGGCGTCGGGCCAGCCGGAGCGCCTCGTCGGTCGCGGGTCCGGCGCTGGCCGTCAGGTCCGTGGCCAGCAGGATGGTGGGCGTGGGGTCCATCATCAAATCTTGGGTGGGGCGGCCCGCCGGAGGAAGTGACCGACGGCCCGGTCGGCCCGGGCCACTTGTCGTCGGTACGCCCGCCCGACCGAGGCGCTAGGCTCTTGCAGTGCCTCACGACCGTCCTGCCCCGGACCCGGCGCTCGCGGCCGAGGCGCTCGAAGCCCTCGATGTCGCGACACGCGCCATCGCCGAGGTCAAGGACCTCGATGCGACCCTGCAGCTCATCGTGGATCGCGTCCGCGACCTGGTCGACGCAGAGTACGCGGCCCTGGGGATCGCGCCGCCGGATGGCGAGATCGAACGGTTCATCACCTCCGGGTTGAGCGACGAGGCTCGTTCGAAGATCGGGCCACTCCCGCGTGGGCACGGGCTCCTCGGGCTGATCATCCACGAGGGCCTGTCCGTCCGGACGTCGGACATCGGGACGCATCCTTCGTCATTCGGCTTCCCGCCGTACCACCCGCCCATGCGGACCTTCCTCGGCGTCCCGATCACCCACGAAGGTCGTCCGATCGGCGACCTGTACATGACCGACAAGGTCGGGGGGGCGCAGTTCGACAGTCACGATCAACGGCTTGTCGAATTGTTCGCCCGGCATGCCGCGATCGCGATGCAGAACGCCCGTCTGCACGACCGTATCGCCGCCCTCGCGATCGTGGAGGAGCGCGAACGCATCGGCCGCGACTTGCACGACGGGATCATCCAGAGCCTGTACGGCGTGAGCCTGTCACTCGAAGACATCGAGGAGATCGCCCGCGAGGATCCCGATCCGGTCGCCGTGCGGGTGGATCGTGCCATCGTCGCGCTCCAGACGACCATCAGCGACATCCGCCACTTCATCCTCGGCCTGCGCCCGGGCCTGCTCGCATTGATCGGGATGGCCGAGGGCTGGAGCGACTCGCCGACGAGGCGCGGTTCGCATCCGTGGTCGCGGTCGAGACCGCCGTGGACGCCGACGCCGCCGCTCGGTTGGATGATGAGCAGTGCGCGCAGCTCCTGGGCCTCGCCCGTGAGGCGCTCAGCAACGTGACGCGTCACTCGGCCGCGACCATGGCGCGGGTGACCCTGGCCGCCGACGATGCAGAGGTGCTTCTCGTGATCGAGGACGACGGGGTAGGCTTCGATCCCATGGGGACATTCGGGCCCGACCACTGGGGTTGACCAACATGCACGAACGCGCGGCGATGCTCGGCGGCACGCTCGAGGTGACGCAGCGGACCGGCGGTGGCACACGGGTCGTGGCGCACGTCCCGCTCGACGGGGGATCCGTCGTGACAGGTCAGGGTCCCACCCGGACCGCAGGCGACGGCCCGGCCAGACTGCTCCGGCTCCTGATCGTCGACGACCACGAGATCGTGCGCCAGGGCCTGGTGGCCCTGCTGGACCGTCGCGAAGGCTTCGCGGTCGTGGCCGAGGCGGGCACGGTCGCCGAGGCCATCGAGCAGGCCGAGCGCCATCATCCCGACATCGTCGTCATGGACGTCCGGTTGCCCGACGGCTCGGGCATCGAGGCCTGCCGGGAGATCCGAGCCGAGATGACCGACACGAAGGTCGTGATGCTCACCTCGTACCCGGACGAGGAGGCCGTCCTGTCGGCCATCGTCGCCGGTGCGTCGGGCTACCTGCTGAAGCAGATCCGCGCTCGCGACCTCGTCGCCGCCCTTGAGGCAGTCGGCCGCGGCGAATCGCTGCTGGACCCGGCCGTCACGGAAAAGGTCCTCGAGCGGATCCGGCGCATCGCCAGCGGGACGTACACCGACGAACTCGCCGCGCTCACGCCGCAGGAGCAGAAGATCCTGCTGCTCGTTGCCGAGGGCAAGACGAACAAGGAGATCGCCGCGGACGTCTTCCTGTCGGACAAGACCGTGAAGAACTACGTCAGCAGCATCCTGGCCAAACTGAACCTGGAGCGGCGAGCCCAGGCTGCCGCGTTCGTGGCGAACCGCCGACCCGGCGGGATGCCGCCCGGCGGCTGACGGCGCGATCCGCCCGACTCGCCGGCACGACGTTGCGCGGCTGGCACGCCGGACGTTCAGCCCTTGGTCAGGATGACCACGAATTCGAGCGTGCCCTCGTCAGCGATCGAGATGATGGATCCGCCGATGTTCGGAGCCTCGATCCCGAAGTCCGCCAGCGGGAAGGTCAGCGAGCCGGCGACCTGGATCTGACCGTCCACGAGCTGGGCCTGCGCCGGGATCACCACCGACTTCGTCACCCCGTGCAGCGTCAGGTCGCCCACGAGCCTGATGTCCGATGCGGTTCCTGCGAGGGCGGCCGCCGGGACGTCGACCGGCTGGGCCAGGGTGAACGTGGCGGTCGGGAACTCGTCCGTCTGGAGCCCTTCGCTGCGCATCCGGTTGTCGCGCCGGTCCTCGTCGGAGGTGATCGAGGCGGTGTCCACGCTGAGCGAGGCCTCGGTGACGGTCGTCGTCGTCCCGTCGGTGGTCACGCTGATCGTGCCACCCACCTGGTCCGTCCGGCCGATGGCGTCACTCTCGGCGGGCAGGCTCGCCAGCTGCTCGCGAACGCGATAGCCGGCCTGGCTGCCGGTCGTGACGGTCCACGCGCCCGCGACGTCGCCGTCGAAGGTGGCCGGGCGTGCCTCGCTCGTCGATGCGTCGTCGCTCGCACCTGGACTCGGCTCGACCGAACCGACCGCCGGCGAGCTGGATGGCAGGACCAGGGCCGGCGTCGCGTCGCCCTTCAGGACCAGGTCGTAGACGACAGAGCCGCCGACACCGATCGCGAGCACGGCGACGAGGCCGACGATGAGGGGCGAGAACGAGTCATCCGAGGTCTCCACTGGGCCGGGTCCGATCGTCCCGTTCGCAGAGGGTCGCATGTATGCCTGAGAAACGCCTGACATCGCCATGAGAGCCCGGTCATCGCCTACGATGCCGTCATGACCAACGGGCGCGTCTTCCATCGGTCCTCGTTGCCGGACCCGCTGGTCGCGGTTCGGGCGAGGGCTCGACGATCCGCGACGCGACCGGACGCGAGTACCTGGACGCGGCCGGGGCGCGATCGTCGTCAACGTCGGGCACGGCCGGGCGTCCGTTTGCCCGGTCCTCGGCGAGCAGGCCGGCCGGCTGTCGTATGCCCACGGCTGCGCGTTCACGACCGAGCCGCTCGAGGCCTACGCCGCGGAGATCGGGCCGCGCCTGCCGGTCGACGATCCCGCGATCTACCCGGTCAGCGGCGGTCCGAGGCGATCGAAACCGCCCTGAAGCTCGCCCGCGCCTACCACCTTGCTCGCGGCGAGCCCGAGCGCTGGGTCGTCTACGCCCGCTGGGGGAGCTACCACGGCAACACCCTGGGCGCCCTTGACCTGTCCGGCCGCAGCCCGCTCCGCCGCCCGTACGAGGGCTGGCTCGGCCGGTTCCGCCACGTCTCCGCGGCGTACCCGTACCGCGGCAGCGATCCCGACAGTTCCAGGCGCTCGCGACGGCCGAGGAGCTCGCCGCCGAGCTGGAGGCGGCGTTCGCCGCCGCCGAGCCGGGATCGGTCGCCGCGTTCGTCGCCGAGCCGATCGTCGGCGCGACCCTGGCCGCCGCCGTGCCGCCCGACGACTACTGGCCGAAGATCGCCGACGTCTGCCGGCGCCATGGGGTCCTCCTGATCGCCGACGAGGTGATGACCGGGTTCGGCCGGACCGGGCGCTGGTTCGGCCTCGACCACTGGGGTGTCCGAGGCCGGACATCGTCGTCGCCGCCAAGGGCGCAACCTCCGGCTACTGGCCGTTCGGCTTCGCGGCGGCGTCCGGCGCGGTCCACGCCACGGTCACCGCTGGACCACGGCGGCTTCGTCCACGGCTTCACTTACTCCCACGCCCCGGCCGGCGCCGCCGTCGCCCGCGAGGTCCTCCGGATCCTCGAGGACGAGGACCTGGTCGAGGCGAGCGCGGCGAAGGGCGACCGGCTCGAGTCCGCGCTCTCGCGGATCGGCTCGGCGACGACGCCCACCGTCGGCGAGATCCGCGGCCGGGGGCTGATGGTCGGGCTCGAGCTGGTCGAGGATCGCGAGACCCGCCGTCCGTTCCCGCGTGCGGCGCGGCTCACCGAAGCGGTCGTCCGTCGCGCCCGCGACCGCGGCGTCCTCGTCTACTCCGGGACCGGCAACGCCGAACGGCGTCGACGGCGACACGATCCTCCTCGGCCCGCCGTTCGTCGTCACCGAGGCCGAGCTCGGCGGATCGTCGACGTCGTGGCCGAGGCCATCCAGGCGCGGTCGAGCGATCCCGCCCGGCGCGGCTGTCACCGACGGCGGCGAGGCGCCGCCTCAGATCCGGACAGCACGAGGCCGAGGCCCACCAGCGGAGCCCGGCCGGCTCATAGCCCGCCGACATCCGGGCCGGCCGACGTTGACGCCCCCCGACCAGCGCGACAAGACGCCCGACCAGACCTGCCAGCCCAGCCCGCCGCGCGTCACGGCCTGGACCGAGCCGATGAACAGGAACGCGATCCCGAAGCAGAGCGCGCCCAGGCCATCGGCCCTCGAACCCGGCCGGCCTTTGAGCACCCTGGGCGCCGGCAGAAGCCGCGACGATCGCGCCCGCATAGAGGAACCGGTGCCGCGATCGATGGGCCACTTGATCGAGGAATGCGGAGAGCCGATGGCCAGGACCAAGGCGGAGCCCGCCGTCCGGACCTCGGGAACGGCCTGCTGGAGGAGCAGCAGGGCCCCGAAGACGAGCAGGAAGATGCCGATCTGCATGGGGCCGCCCCGGCCGGCGCGCGTCGTCGGGTCCGACTCCCAGACGCAGACCTTGCCCTGTGCCCTGGTCCGGAAGGGCGCCCTTTCGGGGCCGAGGCGTGTCACCGGTATCCGAGTGTTTTGTTTCATTCCTTGGATCATATGCAGGTCTGACGTACCTCCTGTATGCCTCGCTCATCCCGGGCCCCGGGTCGGTCTGCACCGTTGCAGCTGCCGTGGCTGCCGCCTCGATGCGGCCGGCGGACGCCGTCCTGACCGCGATCAGCATCTGGTTCGGGATGGGGCACGCCGAAGAAACGCCGGGCTGGCCGGTGATCCTCGCTCTCGCCGTGACGACGTTCTGGTGCTCCTGTACGCGGGCTTCGGACCGAGTCAGGACCCTGTGATGGGCCGGACGCATCGTTGGCCGCCATCATCGCTGCGACGATGCCCGTCGGCTCCTGGCCGACCCGACCCCTCCACGGACCTGGCCGCCGGCCTGGCCTCATCGCCGGCGCCCGTTGAAGCGCGTTGGCGAGCTCGAGCAGGCCCTGTCGACGGACCTGCTGTCCACGCCGACCCAAATCGGGTCCTCAACGGCATTGCACTCACCGCGTTCATCTAGCCAGTCCTGCCGAAGCTGTTCGGCTTCTCGGTGGACGCCGAGGTCCCCGTCGGAATCGTGCCGGCGTTCCTGGCCGGCGTGGCCGCCGCGAGACCGTCCCGGTGGCCCTGGCCATCGGTCCTGATCGATCGCCGTCATCGTCGGCTGTCCACGCTGGTGCGCCGTTGACCCGGCGTCCTCGTCGCCGCGATCGGGCCGACCGCGATGGTCGCGATCCTCGGACTCGCGACATCCGCCGGGCTGCCGGTCGTGGCCCCCTCCCACGGGGTCTCCCGACGCTCCGGATCCCGGCCGTGTCGCTCCAGGACCTCGCGGCGATCGGCCGCCGGCGGTCCCGCCATCGCCCGCGTGTCCATGGCCGATATCAGCGTCCTGTCGCGTACGTTCGCCGCCCGCGCCGGGACACGCGTGGACCCGGATCAGGAGCTGTTGGCGCTCGGCGTCTCCAACGTCGCCGCCGGTCTGTTCGACGGCTCCTCGATCAGTACCAGCACCTCGCGTACTCCGTCGCCGCTCGGCAGGCGCGAAGACCGCAGCTCGCGGAGTGGTCGGCGCACTCACCACGCAGTCCTGCCGCGTTCGCCCCGGGATCATGGCAGTCCTGCCCCATGCGGCCCTGGCCGCCATCGTCATCACCGCCTGCCTGTCGCTCGTCGACATCGGTGGCCTGGTCCGGCTCTGGCGGCTCCGTCCAGCCGATTCGCGCCTATCGATCGTCTGCTTCGCCGGTGTCGCCTTGCTCGGCGTGGTGCAGGGCATCTTCATCGCCGTCGCGCTGGCCCTGGCTGCGTCATCTGGCGCGCCTGGCGCCCCTACTCGGCGATCCTGGGTCGAGTCGACGAGCTCAAGGGCTACCACGACGTCACCCGCTACCCGGAGGCCGGCGAGTGGACGGCCTGATCCTGTTCCGCTGGGATGCGCCGCTCTTCTTCGCGAACGCCGAGCTGTTCCGCGAGCAGATCGAGGAAGCCGTGATGACGGCAAGCACGCCGACGCGCTGGGTCGTAGTGGCGGCAGAGCCGATGACGGAGGTCGACATGACCGCCGCCGACATGCTGGCCGGACTCATCGATTCTCCGGCAGGGACGGTGTCCGACTCAGGTTCGCCGAGCTCAAGGACCCCATCAAGGACCACCTGGAACGATATGGCCTGGTGGAAGCCCTGGGTCCGCAGGCGTTCTTCCCGACGGTCGGATCCGCGGTGAGTGGCTATGTGGCCGAGACCGGGACGGATCTGGGAAGACTGGGAGGACCTGGTCCCCGTAGCTCGCGGTCTGCGGTCAGCCCGCGGGGAGCGAGGCGGGCTGGGGTTCGTCCTCGTCCTCGACGTGGCTGAACCCGAGCCGGTCGACGAGCCGGCCGAGCGACGCCCGGGCGCCCACCAGTTCCACCTGCCCATCAGGCGCATCGTGGCCGGGACCAGCAGCACCCGGATGATCGTGGCGTCGACCGCCACCGCGATCGCCATCCCGACGCCGATGCTCTTGATCGTGATCGACCTCGGCCAGGGCGAACGCGGCGAAGACGGAGACCATGATCAGCGCCGCGCCGGTGATGACGCCGGCGGTCCTGGCCAGGCCCTCGGCCACCGAGGCCGTGTTGTCGCCGGTCCGCCGGTAGGCCTCCTGGATCCGCGACAGGAGCAGGACCTCGTAGTCCATCGACAGCCCGAAGATGACGCTGAACATGATGATCGGGTTGCCGGCGATGGTGTAGCCGAGCGGCTGGAAGTCGAGCAGCTCGACAGGTTGCCCTCCTGGAAGATCCAGACCAGGGCGCCGAAGCTGGCGGTGATCGACAGCAGGGTCATGATCACCGCCTTGAGCGGCAGCACCACCGAGCCGAACAGCAGGAACAGGATGAGCGCCGCTGGCCAACAGGGTCAGCCCGACGGCATACGGCGCGCGCTCGCGCCTGCGACTCAGGAAGTCGTAGCCGCTCGGCGGCGCTGCCGCCGACCTGGGTCGTGATCCCGTCGCCGGGGGCGACGGCGCGGATCGACCGGGATCAGGTCGGTCGCCGCGGGCTGCGACGGTGGCAGCGGGCTGATGGCGTCGAGCCGGACGGTGAGCCGCGGACATAGCTGGTCGAGCAGCGCGTCGAGCGCCGGCCGGCCGCTGGGCCGTCGGGCAGCGCGTACAGGGCCGCGACCTGCTCGGGCGTCAGCAGCTCGCCGGTCGGCGGGTCGCGGATGGCGAACGGGCCCTCGACCCGGTCGATCCCCTCGAGCGCGTCGAGCTCGGCGGCGTATGCGGCGAGCGCCTGGATGTTGGCGACGGTCGGTCGGCGAGCCCGGCGACGTCGGCGAGGATGACGATCGGGGTCGTCTCGCCAGGCGCGAACTCGGTCTGGAGCGCGACGTACGCGTCGCGGCTCTCGACGCCGGGCGGGTAGATCTCGGCGCCCGGGACGCCCTGGCTCGAGGTGCAGGAACGGGCTGCCGGCGATGAGCAGGAAGGCGAGCGTCGGGATCAGCACGGCGATCGGCCGGCGCATGACCGCGTGGGCGACGCGCTCCCAGCGGCGACGTGCGCGCGACGCTCGACGCCGTCGGCGACCGGGCGGAAGCCGGTGGCGGAGGCCGCGGATCGACAGGGCGTTGACCCGCGTGACCGAGCATGCCCAGGACGGCCGGCAGGAATGTCAGCGCGAACACGACCGAGCAGACGACGACGAGCGCGCCGGCGATCCCGATCGAGCGGATGGCCGGCGCCTCGAACAGGAGCAGGCCGGACAGCCCGATCGCGACCGCGATGCCGCTGAAGACGACCGCCTTGCCGGCCGTCGCCACCGACGCGCTCGACCGCCTCGCCGACGCTCCGCCCGCGGCGCAGCTCCTCGCGGTAGCGGCTGACGATGAACAGCGAGTAGTCGATCGCCAGCGCGAGCCCGAGCATCGTCGCGATGTTGAGCACGAAGATGCTCATCTCGACCTGCTGGGCGACGAGGTAGATCAGGGCCAGGCTGCTCGGGATCGCCAGCCCGGCGACCAGCAGCGGCATCCCGGCCGCCACGATCGAGGCGAAGACGAGGATGAGGACGAGCGCGACGATCGGCAGCGAGACGAGTCTCGGCCTTCTGGAGGTCCTTCTCGGACTGCTCGGCCGAGTCCTTGGTGATCGGGCCGTAGCCGGTCAGCTGGTAGCGTGTAGCCGGCCGGCGGCACGATGGCGGCCGCGGATCTCGTCGACGACCGTCGACCGACTCCTCGTCGGTCACGTCGAGCTGGATGACGACGTAGGCGGCGTCGCCGGCGGTGCTGATGAAGCGCCGGTCGCCGGTCTCGGCGTAGCCGATCGACGCCGTCGACGTCCGGATCGTCGGCCAGCCCGGCCGACCGCGCCGCGATGGCGCCCTGGAACTCCGCGGAGGTGGCGTCGGCGCCGGGCGTCGTCCGACCGGAAGAGCGCGATGACCGAGCTCTTGCCGGCCCCGAATTCGGTGTCGAGCCGGGTCGCGACCGCGGCCGATTCGGAGTGTCGCGTCCAGCCAGCCGCCGGAGCCGAGGCGCCGACGAGGCCTGCGACGGCGAGGCGGACGGGCGAGCGCCACGACGATGGCGATGAGGGCGATCGGGCGGCGGAAGCGGTAGACGAACGCGCCCCAGCGGCTGAACATCGGGATCCTCGTGGGACGGGATGCGTGACGGCCGGAACGATAGAGAATGACCATTCGTTTTGTCAAGCCGGATGGTTGCGTCGGGCACGACCGTGCGCTATGATTGCGAAGAACGCCCATTCGTTTTAGGAGTCGACGTGCCCCGCGTCAGTGCCGCCCATGAGCAGGAGGTCCGGATCGGATCCTCGCCGCGGCCGCGCGTGTCTTCGGCGAGAAGGGCTATCACAGCTCGACCATCGCCGACGTCGTCCGCGAGAGCGGGCTGTCGGTCGGGGCGATCTACACGCTACTTCACGGGCAAGGACGAGCTGTTCCGGCTCGAGCTGCGACCAGATCGCCGCCCGGGGCCTCGACGAGCTGGCGGCCCGGCTCGCGCCGGCGCACGACGACCGCCGAGCGGCTGGCGCATCGCCATCGCGCCTGTATGTCGAGACGATCGACGAGTACGACGGCGCGCCCGGCCAGGTCTCGCTCGTCCAGGCCTGGGCCGAGGCCGACCGCGAGCCGGGCGTCCGCGAGATGCTCGCGGCGCCGCCGCGAACGCCTGGCCGGCGCCGGCCAGCTGCTCCTGCGCCAGGGGGTGGTCACCGGCGAGCTGCCGGCCTGGCTCGACGTCGACGCCGTGACCCGCGGCCTCCTCGCCCTGCTCGACGGGCTCCTGCTCCAGCGGATCGAGGCCGGCGACGCCTACCGGCCGGCCGATCTCGAGCGGCGGGCCGACCGCGATCCTCGAGCTGATGCTGGCCGCGCGCCTCGTGCGCCGCGCCGGCGGCCCGCGAGGCCGTCCGCGACGGCGTAGCATCGCCGTCCATGGCCCATGTCCAGACCGTCCTCGGTCCGATCGAGCCGGACCGACCTCGGCTTCACGCTGCCGCACGAGCACACCCAGATCGCGCTGTGGCACATCCAGGCTCGCTGGGACTACTGGCAGCTGACGCGCGACGAGCCGGTCATCCTCGACGAGCTCGCGCGGTTCCGCGGCGGCCGGCGGCAGCGGCCTCGTCGACCTGACCCTGCCGGGGTCGGGCGCGATCCGGCCTGGCTGCGCGGCCTGGCGCGGCCAGCGGCCTGCACATCGTCATGGGCTGCGGCTGGTATCGGACGGCCTACTACCCGGCCGAGGCGCGGATCGACCGGCGGTCCGTCGACGACCTCGCCGACGAGCTGGTCGCGCGAGATCGACGGTCGGGGTGGGGGACACGCGGCGTCCGGCCCGGGATCATCGGCGAGATCGGCACCGACAAGCCGTGGGTCTCGCCGGCCGAGGAGCGCGTCCACCGGGCGGCCGCCCGCGCGGCGCGACGGACCGGGCTGGCGATCACGACCCACGCCGTGCATGTCGGACGTCGGCTCGCCCAGCTCCGGATCTTCGAGGAGGAGGGCGCCGACCCGGCGCGGGTCGTCATCGGCCACGCGGACTCGTACCCGGTCCTCGACCACTACCTCGAGATCGTCGGGCGCGGCGCGAGCCTCGAGTTCGACTTCCTCGGGATGCGCTTCAGCGCGCGCGAGCGGCACGGCGAGGGCCGCGATCGTCGAACTGCTGTGCGACCTCCTGGCGCGCGGCCACGCCGACCGGATCCTGCTCAGCCAGGACGTCTGCCACGACTCGCAGCTCAAGCGCTACGAGGGCAACGGCTACGTCTACCTCGCCGAGACGTTCCTGCCGCGACTTCGGGCGGCCGGCGTGGCGACGCGGAGATCGACCGATCCGAGATCGAGCAGATGACCGTTTCGCAACCCGCGCGCCGGCTCCTCGCGATCGAACGCCCGGCCTGATCTACGCGGCGAGTTCCGGAGCGATGTGGACCCGGTTACGACCGGACGCCTTGGCCTCGTACATTGCCCGGTCGGTCAGCTCGAACCACGCGTCGTCCGTCCGACCAAGGCTTGCCGCCCCGATCCGGGTCGCCCCGATGCTGACGGTGACGACCTCTCGGACGTCGGAGTCAGGGTGCCTGACTCCGAGCGCCTCGACGACCTCTCGCAGGCGTTCCGCTGCCGCGAGCAGGGCGTCATCCGTGGCGACCGCCATGACGACTAGGAACTCCTCGCCACCATATCGGTAGATCCCGTCCTGGGCGCGTAGCGTGCCCTGCAACGCCTCGACGACCTGCCGCAGCACCTCGTCGCCGGCCAGGTGGCCGAGCCGGTCGTTGATGGCCTTGAAGTGGTCGACGTCGATCTCGATCAGACCGTAGGTCATGCCCGATCGATGGATGTGGGCACGAACCGCGCGAAGGTCCTCGACCAGGCGGCGGCGGTTGCCGGCGCCCGTGAGGGGGTCGATGCGGGCGGTGAGCTCCAGGGCGTGGTGGACCCGCTCCAATTCGAACATGTCGGCGTCGGCTCGGCGCCGCAGTGCCCGGATATGTTCCAGCTGGGCGAAGCTGTGGATCTGCCCTCGCCGCAGGAGGACGTGACCGGCCAGGCTGGCCCCGACGGCCACGATGCCGACGACGAGCAGGTCGTTCCGCTCACCGGCCGAGAATCGCTGGACCGGATCGAGGCCGAGATAGGCCGCGACGAGCAACACGTACGCCAGCAGCCAACGCAGGTGCATGGTCGTGCCCCAGGGGAGGACCAGGGCGTGCTGGTCGCCACCTGACAGATGGGCGTGTCGGAAGTGCGGAACTGGTGGGAGCTGAGAAGCGCGTGGTTCCCAGGCATTCGTGCGCATCGAGGTCGAGGTAGCGACTGTGAACCGTGGTTCCTGCGATCGTGCAGAGCCGACGGCTAAGCTGGCAGGCGGAGGATGGAGAGAGTGGAGCGGGTCCGGCTCCGCGCGGTCGGCGAGAGTGTGCTTTTGGACGCCGTGTTCCTGGGCCGTATTTGGGCCGCATCAGCGAGAACCGCCCAGTCCGCCGAGTCCAAAAAGTCCTGCAAATCGGCACCTTGCTCGTACAAGGTCATTCCCGCAAATAGCGGAAAAAGCCGGGATGGTAAGGAAGGGGTCGCCGGTTCGAGTCCGGCAGAGGGCTTTGGACGAAACCCCTGCTAATGGGCGTTTACGGCAGCAGCTGGGCCCGAGGAATCGTCGCCACGGAAGCCGCCCGGGTACCCAGTGGGTAACGCTCCGTCGCGGACCGCCCTCCTCGCCTCCTCGATCACCTCGACGGCGGGACGCCGGCGGGCGGGGTCGAACTTCTCGAACAAGCGCCCGTAGGGCCACGCCGGGAAGCGTTCTGCGAGAGGAGCACTCGAATCGAAGCCGAGGGTTGCCTTTCTCGTCCGGGGGTGGGACGGTCCGGAGGCCTGGGCTGACGGAGCGGGTATCGAGGGGGTAGAGATGGAACCGCCGCAGAGCACACGCGTGCTTGTCGTCGCGAACCGCACGGCGGCCACGCCGAGCGTGTTAGAGGCGGTCGAGCAACGCGCGAAAGCTGGGCCGTGTGAGTTCGCGCTGCTCGTCCCGGACGTCAGCGATCGCAAGACGGCCGACTGGACGCTCGACGCCGCCCTGCCGCTGCTGATGCGCGCCGCGGGAGGGCCGGTCCAAGGGCTTGCTGGCGGCCCGGACCCATTCGAAGCCGTCGAGCAGGCCGTGCGCGAGGGAAGCTTCGACGAGATCATCATCTCGACCCTGCCCAAGCGGACGTCGAAGTGGCTCCGACGCGACCTCATCCGCCGCGTCGAACGGCTGGGCGTCCCGGTGACCGCGATCATCCCCGGCGAGCGGCCCTCGATGAACGAGACGGCAGACGCGATGATGATGTTCGAGCGGCGCGCAATGACGGGACACGGCCAGCGCTTCAAGGGACCGGGCATTGGCGAGGACCGACCTCGGTACGAGTAGCGCGGACGCCACGCGATAAGTGCACTTAGGGGTCCTCGGCACGGGGCGCTCAAGCTCAATGCGGTCATTGCTACTCCATCGAGGCATGAGCGGTAGGGGGCCGAGCGCTCTAGCTCGCAGGTGAAGGCATCGCGCGTCGGGCTCGCAGCCCGCGCTGGCCGTCTGAGTGCCGGTGGTACCGAGCGCGAGAGCCACCGAAATGCGGCGCAGCGACAGGGTCGTGAGACCATCCGAACGGTGACGGACAACGATTACCCATTCCCGATCGATGACCTCCTGCCAGTCGACGCGAGCGACGAAACGGTGGCGAGGTACGAGGAAACTGTCGCGCGTCTCATCAACGATTGGATCGAGCAGCGGGGTGGGTCGGTCCACGGTCAAAGCGGCGTGCTGCTGTCGGTGGACATCGACGGCGAGGGCCTCACGAGTCGACTCCGGCTGCGCTACCGGTCTCACGCCGGAGGCGAGCACCACGCGTACTGCCTGCTGTGGGACGACCAGGGTGTCAGTGCTCCGCGCATGGCGGCAGGCCGTCCAAGCCTCGAATCACCAAACGGTCTCGGCGGAATCGTTGCCTCCGATTGGGCCGACGGGTCCATCCACGCAGACGACGACCCGTACTGGGCCGCCGTCGAACGGCAGACGCAAGCGATCCGAGATTGGAGAGCGGAATTCCCGGAGGCGGCCGCGGAGTTCGCTGCACACGAGCCAGAAGCGACGGTCGAGGAGCGGCGCGCATGGTGGGCCGACTGGACGCGGCGTTTCCCCGAGGCGGGGGCGCGTCACGCCGAGGTCTGGCGACCGGTCGAGGATTTCCTGGAGTGAGTCACGCCATCCTGTCGCGGGTCACGGCCGCAGCAGGGCGTTGACCTGGACCATGGGCGTTGGTCGGGTATGGACGGTGTCGATGATCTCGGCGTTGTCGATGCCTTGGAGGTAGACCGAGGTGATGCCGAGGTTGCTATGTCCGAGCTGGCGTTGGATGACGACGAGCGGGACACCTTCGCGGGCCATCTCCACAGCGTGGGCGTGCCTGAGCTGGTGCGGGGCGAAGCGCCGACGCACGCCAGCCCTGGCCGCGGTCTGACGGAGTTCCTCGCGGGCTGCAGCAGTGGCCCAGTGACGTCCGCGCGTCGGCCCGGTGATGACGCAGAACAGCGGTCCGACGGGAAGCTCGAGCCGTGTCTGAAGCCACGGCTGAAGTTGTTGCCATCCCCAGGCGTCCATACCGACCTCGCGACGGCGGCCGCCCTTGCCGTGCCGCACGAGCAAGGACCCGCGGCGCGGATCGAGATCGACCTCGCCAAGCGAAAGCGCTTCCTGGATGCGCAAACCGGCACGCCACAAGATGAGGATCAGGCCTCGCAACCGCTGGCCGTGCGGGCCCTCGCCGGCCGTGCGCATCACAGCGATGATCTCCTCGACCTGGGGCGGATCGGCCGGGTAGCGCAACCCCTTGTTCCGTGGCGAGCGCCCTGCATGGAATCCCGGCATCGTCGCCGGCGAACGCAGTCGGCCAGCACGATCGAGCAGCACCTCGGACATGGCCCCTCCTCGGGCTCGCGGATACGAGCCCGAGCTTGCGCTTCTGCCTGAGGCTGTCGCGTAAGTCGGGTGCCGTCCGGTGGGTTTAAGACGATCCGGGGCATGGCTCAGCGCTTTGTCGCGTGTGATCGCGAGCAGTCGTTTCTGATGCCGCCCGATGTCCGTGAGTGGCTGCCGGCGCGGCACCTGGCGTGGTTCGTCATCGACGCCGTCGAGGAGATGGATCTGGAGGCGTTCTATGCCGCTTATCGGGTCGATGGGCGCAGCCGCCCGCCCTATGACCCGGCGATGATGGTTGCGTTGTTGCTCTACGCCTACGCGCGCGGGATCCGGTCCTCGCGGGTGATCGAGCGCGCCTGCGAGGAGGACGTCGCGTTCCGCGTGCTGGCCGCGCAGCAGCGGCCCGAGCACGCGACCCTGGCGCGGTTCGTGGAGCGTCACCAAGACGCGCTCGCCGGCCTGTTCGGCGAGGTGCTCGCGCTCTGCGCGCGCAGCGGCCTCGCGAAGGTCGGCGTGATCGCCGTCGACGGCACCAAAGTCAACGCGAACGCGTCGCGCAACGAGAACCTCGACTACGAGCAGCTCGCGCGCGAGATCGTTGAGGAGGCCAAGGCCATCGACGCCGCCGAGGATGAGCTCTACGGCGAGGCGCGCGGGGACGAGTTGCCGCCGGAGTTCTCGACGGCGCGGGTCGGCGCGGCTGGTTGCGCGAAGCCAAGCAGCGCTTAGAGGCCGAGCGCGCGGCAGATCCGCAGCCGGTGCCGCGCAGTCGCCCGGAGCGCGTCAAGGAGGCCAAGCGCCGGCTCGAGGAGGAGCTCTTTAGCGAGGTGCGCGCCAACCGGGCCTATGAGGCCTACCGGGCGCGCGGGCGGATGAAGAACGGCCGGCGCTTCGGTCGGCCACCGGACCCCTACACACCGCCGGAGATCCCGGAGGGCCGGATCAACCTCACTGACCCCGATTCACGCGTCGTCAAGGGCCTGCGCGGGTTCCTGCAGGGCTACAACGCGCAGGCCGTCACCAACGAGCACCAGGTGATCCTCGCGGCTGAGATCGAGACCGTCGGCGGCGACTTCGGACATCTCGAGCCGATGCTCGACGCCACCCAACGCGAGCTCACCCGGGCCGGCATCGACGAGGCGCCCGGGGTGTTGTTGGCTGACGCCGGCTACTGGCACGGCGAGCAGATGCAACGCATCACCGACCGCGGCATTCAGGTGCTGATCCCGCCCGACACCAGCCGCCACCGAGCCACCCGGCGCAACTGGGACGGCGGCCGCTACGACCAGATGCGCCAACTCCTCGCCACCGATCGCGGCAACGAGCTCTACCGCCGCCGCCAGCCGATGATCGAGCCCGTCTTCGCGCAAGTGAAGTTCAACCGCGGCCTGGACCGCTTCCGACGACGAGGACGCGCAGCGGTCCGCACCGAATGGCGACTCATCACCGCCACCCACAACCTCCTCAAGCTCCACCGCCACACCCTCGCCACGGCCTGACCGCGGCCGCTGGCCGGCGGCTCGCCGACGCCGATCGAAACCTCACCGCTCGCGAACCCCGATGCCGGACGCCGCGGGACTTACGCGACAGCCAAGCCTGCAAGCGAAAGCGAGGGATCCGCTACGGATGCCCGGCGCGTTACGACGAAAGACCTCCCTGTAGAGATGAACCACCGTTTGCGCGACCTCATCACACCATTTTCGACTCGAGATGCCGCAGCGACTCGAGCAGTGTCATAAAGCCGGTGATGCGGCCGCCGCAGCGGGCCACACCCAGCAACATCGGGAAGGAGGCTGCTCCGCAGCACCGCCACGCCGGACTCGGAGCCGCCGTTGGCATGACGAGTGCCCTTGCTGCCTCGATGCGACAGCGCAGCGGCGGGACCCCGGCGAACACGGCGACCGAGCAGCCCCGGCGCCTTACGCCGGGCTCGCCTAGCGAGTCGTCACCGCTTCGGCTCGGGCCCCAGCGCGCGTCCAGCGCGTCCAGCCGACGATGGCCTGTCCTCGGCCCGCAACGGCGAGCTGCGTTCCGATGAAGGCCACGCTGCCGCGGCGGATACTCCTGTTGACTTTCATGGGACGCGACAGGCGCAGCGGTGCGCGCCATCCGCGCGTCAGGCTGCCGGTTGCGGCCTCCACGCCGAACCGGGTCTTCGGCGGATCGGGCGCTTCTGTACGGTCGTAGCCGAGGGTGGGTACGGTCCACGCCGCCCAGGTCCGGCCGCGGTCGTCGATCGCCACCTGGACCGGGCCTTCTGCCGAGGCAGGACGCCGCCGGGCGTCGGCCGCGCTGACGGGCGTTGGTTGCGACCACATGCCGCGCGAGCGACGCGTGATCGCGACCAACTGCCCCCGGGCCCGGTTGGCGATCCACCCGAGCACAGCGTCACCGCGGCGATTGACGTCCAGCCCCGCGCTGAAGGCTTCGTCGGCGCCAAGTGCAAGCTCCTGTGCTGTCCAGCCGGTGGCCGGTGCGTAGTCGAGGACTCGCGTGCGGTCGGCCATCGACGCGGCGCCGACGAGGGCCGTGACGCGCCCGTCCGGGGTGATGGTCGCCTGGAGGGCGCCGACGAGCGGGGCCGCCGGGATCGAAGTGAGCGGGACGAGCGGCGTGAGGTCCTCCGGGGTGCTCCACTGGCCGGTCGGCTGTCGGATCGCGGCGGACAGCCCGGTGTCTTGGCGGTCGAACGGCAGCTCGAGGCGCCTGTCGGTGGTCCACAGCAGCACGGCGCGACCCGTCGAGCTGACGTCGAGAGTGAACGCGGTTGCGGGTCCGGCGCCGAGTGTCAGCGGCGCTGACCACGTCCTGCCGTCGAAGGTGGCGACGCGCATGCCGTCGGCGCCGTTCCACGCAGCGACGGCCCCGCCGCCGGCGGTCAGGCCGATCCGGGCGCCGACGAGCATGAACGCGGGCTCGGGCGCCGGCGCGAGCCGGGTCGGGGCGGACCACGCTCTACCGGCACGCCGCATCACGGCCATCGGCGCGTTGTGACGCGTCCAGATCACCGCCGCGCCTCCGCGGGCGTTCATCGCGACGCTTGGAGCGCCTGCGTCCCTAGCGAGAGTGCGCATCCGGTTCCATCGTCCGGTGGCCGCGCGGGTGGCGACTCGCACGACCCGGCACGTGGGCGAGACGGAGCCGCGGCAGTTGGGCTCCGCAGCGGCGACCGCCTCACCATCGGCAGCGATGGCGTCGTCGGTCAGCCCCGCGACGCCTTCGAAGCGGTGCGGCCCGGCGAACGAGATCGCCGGCGAACCGTCGGCCACTGCCGGAACCCCGAGGACCACGCCCACCACGACGACAGCGGCAACCGGCATTCGCCTGCGCATGACCGACCTCCAAACGAGCTCGATACTCGGTGGACTCACCGTACGCCGCACCCGCGAACGCGCCATCCGTGCTCGACCGCCAGCGTGGTGTGGAAAGACCGGACCCATGCCCCGCCGGCCACCAGGCGGACACCGGGCAATTTCACGCCACAGACGGCGACTCCGCACTCGCGGTTGTCGCGGCCCCGTAGCCACTCGGCCGCTACTCCTTTCGCCCGCTGGCCGAAGCGAAGTCCGCGTCAGGTCTTGACCGTCTTGCGCGAGGCGTCGCCCACGCGTGTGCCCGCGGCGAACACGAGCGCGAGCGCAGCCCGAACGGCTGCGGGCTGACCGCTGCCGCTTGAGGCAGACGCGTCAGCGCGGACGTCTTGAAGCGATCCTGCGCATCGACACCCGGTAGTCGTGGCACGCCGGATGCACGCCAGCGGCGGGACTAGCGGCCAGGTCCGCGGCTCACCACGAGGTCGACGGGGCTGTTGCTTTGCAGCACGGCTCCTGCCTTCGGTCGCTGCTCGAGTATCCGGCCCTCGCGAACCTTGCGGGATGCCCGAGGCAGCACGCGCCCGACGGCGCAGCCGTTGGCGCGAAGCAGCGCCTCGGCGCGCTCAAGCCGGGGCCGGGGGCCGTCAGAGGAGCTGCGGTCGAGCGGCGGTACGACGCACGGTGGCGCTGGCAGGCCGGTCCAGTTCAGAAACACACCGACGGCGTAGAGGTCGCCGAACGCATCGCCGGGCCCCACCGCGACGTCAAGGCGTCCGTCTCGGTTGAAGTCCGCGACTGCGCTGGCGACGCTGTTGTCCTCGGCGAAGTTCGTCGGCAGCGGTTGCGCTTCGCCGAACGTGCCGTCGCCGCGGCCGCTCAGCACGAAGCCGCCGGCGGCGACATCGGGATTGGTGTCGCCGTCAATGTCGGCGACGCCGAGGCCGAACGAGAGCCCGTCAAAGTGTGCCCGCATCTGGCGCGCGAACGTGCCGTCGCCGTTGCCGAGGAAGACCGCGACGCTGTTGTTTCCTCTTCGGCGGACGTATTTCCGAGGATGAGATCGAGCTTGCCGTCGAGATTGACGTCGGCGAGCTGAAGGTCGCTCGGGTCGCGGAAACGCCCGATGCTGCGCGCCGGCCCGAACGCGCCCTTGCCGTTGCCCAGCAGAATCGCGACGCGGTCAGTGCCGAGCACTGCGAGGTCGACGTTGCGGTCGCCGTTGATGTCGCCGACCTCGATCTCGGACGCGCCGAGCTCGCCGCTGACGGCGTGGAACCGCCTCGCGGTCGCGAAGCTGCCGTCCCGCCGTCTGAGCAGCACGCCAATATTGCGCCGGCCGTCGCCTCCGATCACGACATCGACGCGCCGGTCGTGATTGAGGTCGCTGGCGGCGACGTCCCACGCCGGCGGCCCCGATCGAAGCACCCGATCGCGCCGAAAGCGTCCGCCGCCCCGATTGACGAGGATCGTGACCGGACCCAGAGCGCCCGCGACGATCAAATCCGGCTTGTGGTCGCGGTTGATGTCTCGAATGTCCATGTCGATGACCTCGCCGGCGGTTCGATACGCGCGCCGAACGCCAAATGATCCGTCGCCCCGCCCCAGCCAGATCGAGACCAGCTGCGTATCTCCCCCATCCGCGTCGGCCGAGACCACGTCCGGGATTCCGTCCCCGCTCAGGTCGGTGGCGCGGAGCACGGAGCCGTTATTCAGCCAGCGACCGAGGGTCACGGGCGCGCTGAATTGCGGCGGCACGGCACCCGTCGCCGACGCCGCGACAAGCGCCGACACGAGGACGGCGAACGCCGCTGCGACGCCAGCCCAGACAATCGGCCGACGACCACCCGGTGCCGCCGATGCGTCGTCGTTCGTGTGGGACTGAGGCCTTCGAGGAGATTGGCGGTGAGCCATCATCGTGTTCACCTCACGGTCAGCGAGCGCGGTTCGCGGGTTGGGGCACCGGAGTCAAGTCCCGGGAAGTGGTGTAGGCGCTTGGCGCTTATCTCGTCGGTGGGGGCGTTGGCGGCTCAGGCCGCGATGAGCTCGACCTCCTTTTCCTGATCTATGTGGGTATCTGTCTCCGAGCCGCCTTCCCAGAGAGTGCTCATCGACTTCTGGCTGATGTAGGCGCGGCCGACGAGCCATTCGTCGTTGGCTTCGATCGCGAGCATCGAGACGAGCCGGATCACCGAGGCGTTGTCGGGGAAGATGCCGACGACGTCGGTGCGGCGGCCGATCTCGTGGTTGAAGCGCTCCAGCGGGTTGGTGGATCTCAGCTTGGGCCAGTGCTCGGCCGGGAACGCGTAGAACGCGAGCACGTCGTCCTCGGCGTCCTCGAGCAACGCGGCGATCTTCGGCAGCCGGCGCTCGAGTTGCCCGACCGCTTCTCGCAGACGCTCGCGCGCCTGGGCGATGTCGGCGGCGGTGAAGATCGAGCGGATGATCGCCCCGAGCGCGTCGTGCTGGTCACGGCGGACGTGGCCGCGGAGGTCGCGCAGGAAGGGCACGGTGCAGCGCTGCCACGGCGCGCCGAGCACCTGCGCGAGCGCGGCCTTCAGGCCGGGGTGGGCGTCTGAGATGGCCAGCTGCACGCCGACCAGGCCGCGGGCGACCAGACTCCTGAGGAACTCGCGCCAGAACGCCTCGGTCTCCGCGGCGCCGACGTCGAGGCCGATGATCTCGCGCCGGCCGGTCTCATGCACGGCGTGAGCGATCACGACGCACTTGCGCGCGACACGGCCGCCGTCACGGACCTTCTCGACCTTGGCATCGACGAACAGATACGGGTAGCGGCCTTCCAACGGGCGCTGGCGGAACGCTTGGACCTGCTCGTCGAGCAGCCCGGCGATCCGGCTGACCTCGGACTTGCTGATCCTGAGCCCGAGGCTCTCCACGAGCTGATCGACCCGCCGGGTCGAGACCCCGCACACATAGGCCTGCTGCACCACTGAGACCAGCGCTTGCTCGGAGCGCTTGCGCGGCTGAAGAAAGCTGGGGAAGTAGCTGCCCTGGCGCAGCTTGGGGATCTGCAGCTCGATCTCACCCGCCCGCGTGTCCCACCGCCTCGGCCGATAGCCGTTGCGCTGCGTGGCGCGGTCATCGGGCCGGCGCTCGCCGAGCTCGGCGCCGATCAGCTCTGCGACCTCGGCCTCCATGAGCTCGCGAGCCACCGTCTTCACACTCTCGCGGATCACGTCCGCGTGCTCATCGCGCAGCACCTTCTTGACGACCTCCTCGATCGTCATCCTCTCCTGACCGGCCATCGCCGGCCTCCTTTCGTCGAAGCGTGAGAACTCCGACGATCATGAGCGCCGCGGTGGCCGGAACCATCTCCAGGCCCGTTCCGTCCGACCCGCTCCTACACCAACCCTAGGGACGTGACCGATCCTTGGCCGACGAGAACCCGATCAGTCGACACGCAACAATCGGCCGGCAGCGCGATCGGGCACCGAACGATCAACTGATCCGCGACAGGTAGCGGGTGTACTCCTCGTCGCCACAGCGACGGCAGGTGCGGCACTGGCGGAAGTGCTGCTCCGTCCCGGCATAGACCCATGGGCCCCATTCATGCACGACGCGTGACTCGACCGCACCGCACCGGTCGCACCGGCGCTCCTGCTCGCACCGCTTGGCCGCGACGTACTCGAACGCGGTCCACGGGTGCTCCTGCTTGTGGGTGACTTCGCCGCAGCGCTCGCACATCCGGACGCGGACGCACTGCTCGTCGGGGTACGTCCAGTCCCCGGTGTGCCCGACGATCCGGCAGCACGTTCGCGCCAGCCAGCCCACCCACCGAGCGTACCCAGGCGATCCTGTTCTGGCAGCGCGCCACCCCAGCAGCGTCCGACTAACCTGGGCTTCGGCCGCCTAGTGGGCGCAGTCGGCTTGCTGAGCGGCTCCGTCCCGGCTCCGAGGTACCGTCACGCCCAATGACCGGAGCGATCTTCGGCCTCATCGGCGTCATAGTCGGTGGGCTCCTCACGGCCGCCATCCAGGCGGTCCAGCAGGCGCGCTCAGACCGCGCAACGGCGAGAGCGGCTTCGCGCCTTTTGAGCGCGGAGTTGAGTGAGCAGCATGTGTTCCTCGACGCGCTTGTCAATCAGGACGCGGCCAGACCCCTGGATTCCGAACTGCCGGCCGTCTCCGCGTGGCCCGAGTACCGTGCCGTGATGGCGCGACTGCTTGAAGACGAGAGTTGGCAGGCGGTGGCTGGCGCGTACGTGGGGCTGAGCATCTTCCACTCGAAGCGGGCGCTCGATCCGCGGGCGCTGGATGAGCAGGTGCAGCAGGCTCGGGCGCTCCTGCAGCGGGTCTGGCGCGAAAGCTCGGGTAACGCCTGACGTTCGGCTCGCTAGGGCAGTCGCTCACCTCCACGAGTCCGTCGTGGTGTTGCTCGGTGGCGACCCTCGCCCGCCTCGATGCTACGGCCGCACACACGGGTGCGTGAAGAATCGTCGCAGCGTGCGTGATGGCCCGGCGCGCGCCGGTGACGGCACGTAGCGTCGGCCCGTGGTCCTCGACGGCTACGTGCGCGTGTCGCGGGTGCGCGGTCGCAGCGGCGAGCGGTTCATCTCGCCGGCGGTGCAGCGCGAGCAGATCGAAGGCTGGATCAAGCTCCGCGGGCGGGCTGGTCGGGGAGGTGTTCGAGGAGCTCGACGCGCCCGGCGCCGGACGTGCGAGGCCGCTGCTCGACGCGGCGATCACCCGTGTGGAGGCCGGGCTGTCAGGCGGCCTGGTGGTCGCGCACCTCGATCGTTTCGGCCGTTCGCTGCTGGACGGGCTGGTGGCAATCGAGCGGATCCAGCGGGCGGGCGGGACGTTCGCGTCGGTCAACGACGGCTTCGATCTCGGCACCGACACCGGGCGGCTGGTCATGCGGGTGATGCTGTCGATGGCGGAGTGGCAGCGCGACCGGGCGCGCGAGAACTGGGACGCCGCGCGCGAGCGCGCGGTGGCGCGCGGCGTGCACTGCGCGTCACGGCCGCCGACCGGCTACCGGCGCGGCCCGTCCGGGCGGCTCGTGGTCGACCCGGGGAGCGCGCCGGTGATCCGGGAGCTGTTCGCGCGCCGCGCTGACGGCGAGGCGATCTGATGCCCCTGTGCCGGTGGCTGGAGGCGCGCGGGGCGCGGACGCCGTACGGCAACGCGGTGTGGAACCCGACCAGCGTGCGGCGGATGCTCGCCAACCGCGTCTACCTCGGCGAGGCGCGCTCGGGCGCGTTCGTCAAGACGGCCGCCCACTCGGCGCTGACCGACCCGGTCACGTTCCAGCGGGCGCAGCGGCCGCGCGAGCTCGCCGCCTGCAAGGGGGCCGAGCCGTCGCTGCTGGGCGGGCTCGTGCGCTGCGCGGCGTGCTCGCTGGCGATGCGGGCGTTCACGGCGCGGACGCCCGACGGGCGGGTGCGCCGCCACTACTCCTGCCCGCGCCGCTGCGCGGGCGGCCACTGCCACGCGCCAGCGTCGATGACCGGGTCACGGCTCGAGCTGCTCGTCGAGCAGGCGTTCTTCGAGCTTGCCAGCCAGCCGTCGCGGCCGCCAAGCGCCGAGCTCGAGGCGGCCGAGCGGGCCGTCGGCACCGCCGAGGCGGCGCTGGTTCGCTACCGCGACAACGACCGCATCGCCCGCGCGATCGGGCCCGAGCGCTACGCCGAGGGGCTGGCGCGGCGGTCGCGGCAGCAGGAACGGGCTCTGCTGGCCCTCGGTGACGCCCGTGCCCGCAGCGACCCGGACGCGCTCGAGTCCGCGGAAGCGCTTGAGCGGCGCTGGCCCGGCATGACCGTCCGCGACCGGCGGGTGGCGATCGCCGCGCTGATCGAGTGCGTGTTCGTGCTCCGCGGACAGGGCCCGGCGGCGGGTCGCGTCGCGGTTTGCCGCCGCGGCGAGGGCCCACCGGCGCTCCCCCGCAGAGGCGCGCTCGGCGCGGTGCCGCGGCCGTTCGATCCGGATTCGTGCCCGCGCGCGCCGCGGTGGCCGACCGGGATTCGAGCACCGTGGGACGAGCGGCGGCTCTCGGGCGAGCTGGAGGACTTCCTGCAGGACCGGGCCGAATGGCCGGCCTGGGAGACATTCAACGCGAGCGGGCGTGCGCGGCTGCACGAGCAGGTGGTGCTGCAGGGCGGGGCGGACGTGTGGGCGCGGCGGCTCGGCATCGCGCCGCGGCCGGCCGTGCTGAGGCGGCCGTGGACGGACGAGCGCATCCGCGCGACCCTCAGCCTCTACCTGAGTGATCGCGTGCGGTTCCCGACACCGGCGGAGTTCCGCGCCGACGGCCTGGCGCATCCGCGCGACGCGATCACGGCGCAGGGAGGGGTTGACCGCTGGGCGCACGAGTTCGGCCTTCCGCCGCCGCACCGGCTGCGCGGAGCGCAGACGTGGTGGACCGACGAGCGCATCGACGCGGAGCTCCGGCGCTTCACCGAGGGCCGCGCCGTCTTCCCCACCCAGCGCGAGTTCCGGCACGCGAACCGAGGCGCACTGCTGGCGGCGCTGCGTCGGCACGGCGGGATGGCGCCATGGGCGGCCAGGCTGGGACTGCCACGGCGTCAGCGGTACTCGGGGCGAGTTGCTGGGTGAGCGCAGCTACAGACGGCGCCTGTCGAGGCCCCGTGTTGTCCATGTCGGCGAAGAGATAGCGCGTCGTGGAATTCGTGCTGATGACGGTGCGTCCGCTGGCACCCGGACGGCGCTGAAAACATTGGCGGAAGCCCACCTCGGAGGGTGCGGGTTTCGTCGTCAACACCGCTGCGCTCTGCACCGGAAGCGGTACTAGGCGGTCTGTCCTCGGTGACTACCGCTTCTCACTGATGCATGGAAAGCGCGGCCGGCGCGACGTGCCTGGACCGTTCAGAGCGGCGCAACGAACTCCGAGCGACGCACTGACGCGCTCGCCCACGCAGCGCGCGGCAGTAGGTTCAGCAGGTGGAAGAGCGTGCCGGAGATCCGAAGGTCGGCGCCTACGCGGCGGTCCGCGCGCATGAGTTGATGCTCAACGAGGCCGTTTCGCGCTTGGAGCACGCCAGACTCGCGCCTCTCATCGTCCTCAACGGCGGAGCACTGGTTGCGTTTTTGACCCTTCTAGGGGCGTTGCTCGGCAAAGAGAGCGGAACGCACCCGAGTCTGTGGCTTTCGGCTGTCGCAGCTGGCGCTTGGGTCGTGGGTCTCGTCGCCGCCGCCTTGGCGACGACTGCCGCCACCGGACAGCAACGGGCCATCTCCGCGGCGCACCGTCTGATGCGTGAGCAACTCGAATCCGCGTTGTTCGAGGGATCTCGCGTCGCAGAGGTCCTAAAGGGACCTGCTCCGACCATCCCGGAGCCTTCCCCGCGTCCATTGGCCGGGTGGCGCCATGTCGCGCGGTACCCCGTGGCTAGCACTAAGGCGTGGTGGACAGGGATGGGGGCCGAGGCGCCGTCGAGCCAGGACCGTACACGCAGCGATCTGCGGAGGATCGGAGGCATTTATGCGCAGCGCTTGAAGGCAAGGTGGTGGCTCAGCGTGCTGATGTTCGTGATCGGCGCGGCGCTCGCGCTAGCCGCCGTCATGTCCGGCGCACCCGTGAACACGAAAACGACACGGAGCTGGGCGACGATTCCGCTGGTGGCCCAGACTCAAGCGCGTCATCCCGCGGCCACGCGGACAGCTCCTCCCTACTGGTCTATCCCCGGCATCCACAATCATTGACGACGGACTGCCGCCTTGGACTGATCGTGTCAACACACGACGCACTTACAGGAACCCAGAAGTCCTTGAGCGTGTGCGCCAGCGGCGTGGTTGAGACTACTCCGAGCGGACCTAGCCGCTGGCCCGCCCTACTACCGGACGCAGCTCATATTCGAGGCCGCTTGATTTCTGCTCGACCTCGCGGGGCTTCCGAGCAGACGCGCTCCCTGCTCGTGCGGCGCGGCGACGGCGAGTTCCGGCGATAGGCCGTCACGTAAGGGGCACCGCGTCGTGGCACCTTGACACGCGAACGAGGGCTCTGCGAGGCTGGGCGGTTCCACCAAACTGCTCGAAGTGGTCGATTACTCAGCAGATAGCGAGCAAGTGGTCCGCGGGCGCCGCATCGCCCTGTACTCGGCGATCCGCATCTATTGCGAAGGCATCGCACTCGCACTCGAGCCCTTGGACGCGGTGGAGGTGGTGGCGGTGGCTCGAGACGCCGCCGAGTGCCGCTCACTGGTGGGGAAGCTACGCCTCGAGATGGTCCTGCTGGACATGGCCACCGAAGGAAGCGTAGAGATACTCCGCGAGCTGTCCGAGCAGACGACGGTGGTGGCGCTTGCCGTGCCCGAAGCGGAGGACGAAGTGATCGCGTACGCGGAAGCGGGGGCGAGCGCGTACGTCATGCGCGAAGCCGGGCTTGACGCCCTCGTGGCCACCGTGGAGTCGGTCGCCCGCGGCGAGCTCCGATGCTCGGCGCGCACGGCCGGGATGCTCCTGCGTCGCGTGAGGATGCTGGCCGCGGATCGCGCCCCTCGCGAGCCTGCGGCCGACGTTCACCTGACTCGTCGCGAGCGCGACATCCTCGAGTTGCTCGTCGAAGGGCTGTCGAACAAGCAGATCGGGGCGCGGTTGTGCATCCAGCTGCCCACGGTGAAGAACCACGTGCACCACGTCCTCGAGAAGCTCGAGGTGTCGCGTCGCGCCGAGGCAGTGGCCTGGGCGCGGCGGCGTGCCGTTCTCACCGGACGGCTGGGCAGCGGGACCGGGATCTGAACCCGGTACCGGTACTGGCGGCCCTCGTCGCGCCGCCAGGTCCGGTCCGCGATCTGAATCCAAGTTCCTCCCAAGTGCTCATTCCCACGCCGGGCGGCCGCGGGAAGAATCGACGGGTCTAGCAGGAAGGCTGCGTGGAGCAGATCCGCATCGTGTTGATCGACATGCCCCGGATGCTGAGCGAGATCGTCGAACGCGTCCTCGTGGACGTGCGCGAGGCGGCGATCGTCGCAAAGGTGAGCCAGCCGGCGGATCTCGTGTCAGCACTGGACGAGGCTCGAGCCGATCTGGCGATCGCGGGCCCGTCGGTCGCTGACGAGCCGAGCCTGCTCGAGCTCGTGACCGCTCGCCCGCGCATGAAGGCACTCGCGGTGGTGGGGGACGGAGAGCGCGCGGTGCTCTACGACCTCGCTCCCCGTCGAATCCCGCTCGGCGAGCTGTCAGCCGGGGTGTTGTTGGCCGCCCTCAGACTTGCCGCGGCCGAGCTGACCTGGGTCACCGCTCCCGAAACGCTGAGCTGAAGGAGGAACCGTGCCGGTCACACCCACCTACCCGGGCGTCTACATCGAGGAGGTGCCGAGTCCGGTTCACACGATCGCGGGCGTCGACACCTCGATCACCGCCTTCATCGGATACACGAAGCGTGGCCAGACCAACCAGGCGATCGAGATCTTCAGCTACGGCGACTTCGAGCGCGCCTTCGGCGGGCTCGACCCCGACTGCCCGATGACCTATGCCGTGCAGCAGTTCTTCAACAACGGTGGCACGCACGTGTGGGCGATCCGCGTGGCCAAGGCGGCGGCTGCCGCGCAGGTCGGCCTCCGCGCACCGGGTGGCACGAGAGTGCTCGCCGCCCGCGCCTCGAGCGAGGGCGTGTGGGGCAACGACATGCTGGTCGAGGTGGACTACGACAGCCTCAAGCCGGACGACCTCTTCAACCTGAGGATCACCGACTACGAGGTGCAGAACGGCCAGCTGGTGCCAGGCGCGACAGAGACGTACCGCAACCTGAGCATGGACTCCGGCTCGCCGAGTTGGGCCGTCGAGGTGCTCAAGAACAACTCGGCTCTCCTGCGCATCGACCGCCCCGCAGGCGTGCCAGCGGCGCTGATGACGGCCGCCGGATACAGCATGACCGCGCCCGTCGACGTGAGCAACGCGTCGGTGGCGTTCGGTCCTGTGGACGCCAACCACAACAAGCTCAACGTCACCATCGACGGCGACGGGCCCCATGAGGTCGCCGTGGACGTCGCGCCGGTCATTGCCGCCGCGATGGCCAACAAGCTCGACACGCTCGGCCAGAAGATCATCGACGCGGTCCAGAGCGTGACGCAGAAGACCCTCACCAAGAGCATCGTGCAGATCGCTCCGGCCGGCGCGAGCAGGCAGCGGCTTCGGCTCAACTCTCCGACGACGGGAGAGGACTCCTCGCTCACGATCACCGACGCCGCGGACCACAACCTCGCCGCGGTGATCGGATTCGGCGTGGCGAACGGAGGCATCGAGGCCTCGGGCTCGGCGCCCGCGCGTCCCGCAGCCAGCGGAACGCTCGGAACCGACATCGACGAAGGCCTGATCAGCCAAGGACTGACGCTCGCCGGGCTGACCGGTGCGGCGGCGTTACAGTTCGACATCCGTGTGTCCCACGGCGGCGCGGCCGTCGCTCCCCCCGGCTGGGTGACCCTCGCGCTCGTGCCCGCAGCCGGTGCCCCGCCGGCGAACAAGGAAGCGCTGCGCCTCCAGGTCGAGAGCGTGATCCGGGCCGCCGCGGCGGACCCCGCCAACGCACCGATCGCCGCCGACCTCAAGCAGGCTCGGGTGGTGCTGGCCGGCAACCGCCTGCGGGTGGTACCGAGCGGCAAGCCCGACGCTTCGTTCGAATTCAGGAACACCGCCCCCGGTGACAAGACCGCGCAGGCCATCGGACTGTCGAACGCGGTGCCGAACGTCGCGGCCTACGTCCTGTCTGGCTCCACCCTGCTGGAGCAGGAGGCGGTGGGGGCCGCCGGGAACGACGGCACCCTCCCCGACGTCAGCGACTTCGTCGGGGACCAGCCGACTAAGAAGGGCCTCTATGCGCTCGAGGACGTCGACCTCTTCAACATCCTCTGCATACCGGGTCAGTCGGACCTGACGCTGCTCTCAGACGCCATGAGCTACTGCGAGCAGCGCCGCGCGTTCTACATCGTCGACATACCGTCCACCGTCGACACGCTCCCCGAGGCGCAGGATTGGATCAAGAACAAGGCGCCGAAGAGCAAGAACGCCGCGGCTTACTTCCCGTGGGTGATGCTGCCGGACCCGGTGCGGCAGTACCGGCCGTATCCCGCGCCGCCCTCGGGCATGATCGCCGGACTGTACGCGCGCACCGATGCTGCCCGCGGGGTGTGGAAGGCGCCGGCAGGCACCGAGGCCTTCCTGCGCGGACCGCAGGCGTTGGTCTACAAGCTGACGGACGCGGAGAACGGGACCATCAATCAGCTCGGTCTGAACGCGATCCGATCGCTCCCCATCTTCACCAACGTGGTCTGGGGCGCACGCACCCTCGTGGGGTCGGATGCACAAGCGAGTGAGTGGAAGTACGTCCCGGTGCGCCGGCTTGCCTTGTTCATCGAGGAATCCTTGTTCAGAGGAACCCAGTGGGTGGTGTTCGAGCCGAACGACGAGCCGCTGTGGGCACAGATCCGCTTGAACGTCGGCGCCTTCATGCATTCGCTTTTCCGTCAGCACGCCTTCCAGGGCACGTCGCCTCGCGACGCTTACCTCGTCAAATGCGACTCTGAGACCACAACACAGAATGACATCGATCGGGGGATCGTGAACATCCTCGTCGGGTTCGCACCCCTCAAGCCGGCGGAGTTCGTGATGATCAAGATCAGCCAGCTCGCTGGCCAACTCGAAACCTGAGGAGGAGGTCAGCGATGGTTCAGTTCGCAGTCAACCCCCTCCGCTTCGATCCGTATGTGAACTTCAAGTTCAGGGTCAAGTGGGACGGTCGCTACGTGGCCGGCGTGAGCAAGATGGGCGCACTCAAACGCACCACCGAGGCGGTGAAGCATCGCGAGGGAGGTGACCCCTCCTCGAGCCGCAAGGCACCGGGCAAGACCGAGTACGAGGCAGTCACACTGGAGCGCGGAGTCACTCACGACACCGAGTTCGAGAAGTGGGCGAACAAGGTGTGGAACTTCGGCTCCGGGCTCGGTGTCGAGGTGTCGCTGAAGGACTTCCGCAAGGACATGATCCTGGAGGTCTACAACGAGGCCGGGCAGCTCGCGATCGCCTATCACGTGTTCCGCTGCTGGGTCTCCGAGTACCAGGCCCTGCCCGAGCTCGACGCGGGCGCCAACGCCGTGGCGATCCAGACGCTCAAGCTCGAGAACGAGGGCTGGGAGCGCGACTACAGCGTCACCGAGCCCACCGAGCCGTCGTTCACCGAGCCGCCCGCCTAGGCCATGAGCAGGGGCGAGACCGAGGTCCGGCTGCCGGCCGGCCTGTGGCGCGACGGCCGGCGCCACGACGTGGCGGTGGTGCGGGCGCCCGAGCTGGGCGGCGAGCTGCCGCGGCGTGACGGGCTCCCGGCCGAGCGGGCCACGCAGCTGGTGGCCGCTTGCGTGGAGCGCATCGGCGAGCTGGCACCGATCGGCCTGGACGAGGCGCGCGAGCTCGCCGTCGGGGACCGCGAGGCGATCGCGCTCCATGTGCGCCGCCTGGTGGCGGGCGAGGAGCTGCCGTGCGTGCTCGACTGTCCCAGCCCCGAGTGCGGCGAGCGTCTGGAGGTGACGCTGCACGCCGGGGACCTGCTGGTGGAGCCGTACGCGTGGGAGGGTCCACTGCACGAGCGTGAGCTGGGCGGGCGGCGCGTCCGGTTCCGGGTGCCCAGCGGCGGTGACGTGGAGCGCGCCGCATCCCACGCGGGCAGCGGCGTGGACGCGGCGGCGCGTGAGCTGCTGGAGGGATGCGTGGAGTCCCTCGACGGCGGCGAGCTCGACGCCGAGGCCGCCGCCGCGCTCGCCTCGCTCATGGAAGAGCTCGACCCGCAGGCTGACATCTCGCTGGGCTTCGCCTGCCCCGAGTGCGGCGCCGCGGGAGCCGTGCCGTTCGACGCCGCCGCGTTCGTGCTCGCCGAGCTCGCCCAGCGCGAGCGCTCGCTCGAGCGCGAGGTGCACCTGCTCGCGCTCTACTACCACTGGAGCGAGGCCGACATCGTCGCGATGGCGCCCGAGCGGCGGCGGCGCTATCTCGAGCTACTGGACGACGAGTTCCGGGGCCGCGCGGCGTGAGCGGATTCCTACAGCGGCTGGTGCGACGGGGCGCGGGATTGCGAGAGGCGCCGGCGCCGCATGCGCCGCCGCCCCAGCCCGTGGTCGGCGATTCCGAGCCACCCCCGGCCGAGCCCGCGCCGGACGCCGAGGCACCGCGGATCGAGTGGCCCGTGCCGCGCCGGACCGCGCTCGAAGAGCCGCCGGCGCCGGCACGTCGGTTCGAGGCGCCGGCTGCAGACCGCGCGCCGGGCATCCCGCCGGCGGCGCGCGCGCGTGAGCCGGAGCGCGCGCCCGCCGCCGAGCCCGTTCCGCCCGCGCCGCCGGCCGGCCCGGCCGCGCCGCCCGCCGCGCCCGCACGGCTGCCGGTGCCGAGCGGGGAATCAGTACGACCGGCCGGCGAGACGCCAGCGCCGCCCGCCGTCGCCGCCCCGCCGATCTCGGCGCGCCCGGCCACGGCCCAGGTGGCGCGCTCGCCGGAGCCCGTCGCGGGAGCGCCGGCCGTGCCGTCCGCCGCATCGCCGGCGCCCGCGCCGGCCCCGCCGCACGTCGAGCAACGTGCGCTCGAGCCGGCGCAGCCGCGATTCCCCCTGCCGGAGGTCCGCACGCGCGAGCGAGAGGCGGTCCGTGCGGAGGTGACACGCGCCGAGCCGGCACGCTCGCCGGCGCAGACAGCGCCTCCGGCGCCGGCCGGTGCGGCGCCCGAGCGGGAGGGTCCGCCGCCGTGGCCGCACGCCCCGGCCGAACCGGCCGTCCTGGTTCGCTCCGAGCCGCGGCCCGAGCCGGAGACGCGCCTCGTCGTCGCGCCCGCTCCCGCGCCGGCCGTGCCCGCGCCGCCCCTACCGGTGCCGGAGCGCAAGCAGATCGCCGACCCCACCGGATCCGTGGAGGTGCGCATCGGGACGATCGAGATCCGGGCGGCGCCGGCACCGGCGTCGCAGCCTGTTCCGCCCGCGCCGGAACGCCCCGCGCCCACGACCCGGATCCAGGGCTTCGACGACTACGCGGCCCTGAGGTCGTACTCCGCATGAGCACGTACGAGGTCATCGGAGGCGTGAGCGAGTCGCTGAAGAGGCTGCTCGAGCACGCGATTGAGGTGCCCGGCTCGGTGCCGGCGCCGGCGGTGCCGTTTCCGGTCTGGATCGGGATCCCGCCGAAGGACGACGAGCTCGACGACAAGCCGCTGCTCAACCTCTTCCTCTACCGGATAACCGAGAGCCCGTTCCTCAAGAACCAGGAGATCCCGAGGCCCACGCCGCAGGGCTCATACGGCCATCCGCCGCTGTCGCTGAGCCTCCACTATCTGCTGACGCCGTATGGCCGGCTGGCCGGCAACGGCGTCGCCGGCACGTCTCCCGACGAGGTGCCCGCCCACTACGTGCTCGGCAGCGCGATGCGGGTGCTGCACGACAACGCGGTGCTGGTGGACGGTTCCACCGCGGGGGGCGCCGACGTGCTCTACCCGAGCGTGAAGGACGCGTACGAGAAGGTGAAGCTTCGGCTCGAGCCGATCAGCCTCGAGGACGTGTCCAAGGTGTGGACCGCGCTGGGCCGGCCCTACCGGCTGTCGGCCGCCTACGAGGTCAGCGTGGTCCAGATCGAGAGCCGCAAGCCGCGGCGCCACCCGCAGCTCGTGGGCAAACCGCCCCCGGCCGGGCCGAGGATCCGGACGGTGGCCGAGCGCAACCCGCTCATCACGGATGTGCAGGGCGCGCGGCTGCCAGGACCGTACGCCGCGATCGACGACACGCTCGTCGTGAGCGGGGAGGACCTGGCCGGCGACTCGCCGCGGGTCTTCTTCGGAGACGTCGAAGCGACGGTGACGAGCGCGCGCAACGACCGTCTCACCGTGCTGGTGCCCGACGACCCTCGCCTCCAGCCGGGCCCACAGCGCCTGAACGTGATTCGCCAGGTGGGGTTCGGCACGCCGCCGGTGCTGCGCGTGGGCGCTCGCTCCAGGGCCGCCGTGTGGATGCTGGTGCCGCGGGTGAAGGAGGTCGCCTACTTCGCCGGCGCCGGCGGAGTGACGCCATACGTCCGGATCCGCGGCAACCGGCTCTACAAGGACACGCTGTCCTGCATCGCGTACATCGACGACACCCTCGTCAAGAGCGCCGACTGGACTCAGCGTGATCCCACCGAGATTCGGGTGCTGTTCCCCGCGCCGCCCAGTTCCGGCAGCACGCACAGGGTGCGGGTGCTGGTGAACGACGTGGAGGCACTCGATGCCCCGGCGGTGGAGGTGCCATGAGCACGGCGACTTCGATCGCCGATCCGCGCGCTGAGCACCACGGGCTGCTCGAGCTGGAGCTCGAGCGCCTGCGGCTCGTGGTCCGCCGGCGGATGTTGTGGTTGCGGGCGTGCTGGAGCGCCGACCGGCTGGCCGGTCACGCGGCGCTGGTGGTGTCCGACGAGCGGGCGGACGGGCTCGTGCGCGGCGAGGATCGCGACGCCGAGCGGGCGTTCTTGCACGATCACGAGCCGGCCGCCGCGCTCACCGTCGGCATCGAGGCGATCGAGGACGAGTTGCGCGCCCGCACCCGTACGCTGGCGGGGCGCGGCGTGGCCACGCCGCTCGACCGGGTGGCCGCGCGGGTCGGCCTCGGGGCGTTCGAGCGCGGGGCGCTCGTCGTGGCTCTTGCCCCCGAGCTCGATCCTGCGTTCGAGCGCCTCTACGCGTACCTGCAGGACGACGCCACGCGCAGCTTCGCGACACCGCAGCTGGTGCTGGACCTGCTGGCGCCGGATGACCGCGAGGCGGCGCGCCAGGAGCTCGGACCCGTCGGCACGCTCAGGCGACTGGGATTGGTCGAGTTGGGCGGCGGCCGAGACTCGGCCTGGGGTGGACGTCCGCTGCGCGTGCCCGAGCGCGTGATGGGCCACCTGCGGGGCGCCGGCTCGCTCGACGAACGCGTGGCGCGGGCGTTGCGCCCGCTGGCGGCGGTTGAGCTGCCGCCGGCACTGCGCGAGCTGGCGGAGGCCGTGGCGCGGCATCTGGCCGAGTCCGCCGCCGGCGGGAACTGGCCCGTGCCGTGCTTCGTGGGCTCGCACGAGGCGGGTCGCCGCGAGGCGGCGGCGAGCGCCTGCGCGCTGCTCGGCCTTGCGCCCTACGCCCTGGACGCCGCGGCCGCGCGGGACAGCGCCCGCCTGCTCGACCGCGAGGCGGCACTGCTGCGGCTGGCCTACGTGATCGACGCCGACGCCGGTGGGGAGCAGGCACGTGCGCTTGCCTGTGAGCTCGCCGCTCCGGTCCTGCTCGTGAGCGAGGAGCGTCTCGAGCTCGAGCGCGAGTGGGTCCCGATCGAGGTGCCGCCGCTCGCAGCGCCGGCGCGCACGGCCCTGTGGACGCGTGCGCTCGGCCGGCGTCGCGGCGCCGCCAAGGCCGCCGCGCGCGTGGGTGCGAGCTTCGAGCTGGGCCCGGCGTCGATCGCCGAGGTGGTGGCCGAGGCGGACGCGCGGGCTCGGCTGGCGTCCGGAGACCCCGCGGCACTGGCCGGACCGGAAGGGCTGGCGCTGGCCTGCCGCGAGCGCGCCCGCTTTCGCTCGGCAGGGCTGGCGGACCGCATCGCGCCGACGGCGTCATTGCAGGACATCGTGCTCCCGGCGCCGCTGCAGCGCCAGCTCGAGGAGCTCCGCGCGCAGGCGGCCAATCGCACGCGCGTGTACGACGAGTGGGGCTTCGGCGCCTCGCTCGCGCGCGGTCGCGGCATCACCGCGCTCTTCTCCGGCCCGAGCGGCACCGGCAAGACCATGGCCGCCGAGGTGCTCGCCGACAGCCTCGCGCTTGACCTCTACCGGATCGACCTCGCCGGCGTCGTGTCGAAGTTCATCGGCGAGACGGAGAAGAACCTGCGCCGCGTGTTCGACAGCGCCGAGCACAGCGGCGCCATCCTCTTCTTCGACGAGGCGGACGCGCTGTTCGGCAAGCGCACCGAGGTGCGCGACAGCCACGACCGCTACGCCAACATCGAGGTCGACTACCTGCTCCAGCGCATGGAGAGCTACGGCGGCCTGGCGATCCTGGCCACCAACCGCCGCGCGCTGCTCGACCCGGCCTTCCTGCGCAGGATGCGCTTCGTGCTCGAGTTCCCGTTCCCGGCCGCGGCCGACCGCCGGCGCATGTGGGAGCGGGCGTTCCCGCCGAGCACGCCCGTCGGTGAGCTCGACCTGCAAGTGCTCGCCGGGCTCGAGCTCGCGGGCGGGAGTATCCGCAATGTCGCGCTGAACGCCGCCTTCCTCGCCGCGGCCGACGGCGGGCGCGTGGAGATGGAGCATCTGCTCCGCGCGGGCCGGCGCGAGTACGTGAAGCTCGACCGGCTGGTCACCGAGGACGACTTCGGCGACATCGTCAAGGAGCCGGCGTGAACGCTCGGATCCACATCGGGCGCGTGGTGGTGAGCGGGCTCACCGATGCCGTGGACGCCGTCGCGCTGGAGCGCGCGCTGCCCGCCGAGTTGAGCCGCGCGCTGGGCGAGCTGGAGATCGAGAGCTCCGCCGAGGTGCGGTCGGTGGCCGTGCCGCTGCCGTCACCCGGCGCCGGCGTCGGCGCCGTGGCAGAGGCCGTCGCGGCGGCGATCTCCGGTACGGGGGCCGGGGCATGAGCGCCATCGCCCCGCCTCAGCGCACTGGGGCGCGTTCGTCCGGCCTGCTCGCGCCGAGCCGCCTGGCGCCGGAGGGCGCGGCCGCGATGCCGGTTCCGCTGGAGGCGGTGCAGCGGACGCTGGGCAACCAGGCCGTGCAGCAGCACCTGCTCGATCACGCCCTGCAACTCCAGCCCGAGCTGGAGGTGACCCGCCCGGACGACGAGCACGAACGCGAGGCAGACCGCGTGGCGGACACGGTGATGCGGATGCCGGAGGACGCGGTCGCGCGCCAGGTGGCCGAGCACGAGAAGAAGAAGGAGGAGCCCAAGCCGCCACCCGCGGCGAAGCCCCCGGAGGTGAAGAAGGAGCCTCCCAAGCCGCCTGCGGTGAAGAAGGAGCCGCCGAAGTCGCCGGCGCCGGACGAGCGCAAGAAGGAGGACGAGGCGGGCAAGTTGGCGCGCAAGACCGCCGCGGCCACGCCGCCGCAGCAGGTGACGGAGCCCGTGGCCGCGAGCATCCGCGCGCAGCGGGGCGCGGGCCGGCCCCTGCCCGGCTCCGAGCGCTCGTTCTTCGAGCCCCGGCTCGGCCGCGACCTGAGCCGGGTGAGGATCCACGACGATCCGCCGGCCGCGCACGCGGCGAGCGAGCTCGGCGCCCGCGCCTTCGCCCATGGCCGGGACGTGTTCTTCGCGGGCGGCCGCTACCGGCCGGGCACCGAGGCAGGCCGCCGTTTGCTCGCCCACGAGCTCACCCACACGATCCAGCAGCGCGGCGACTCGCTTGGCCGGGTCGTGCAGCGGTCGAACGGGGCCGGCACCGCGCAGCAGGCGCCGCCGACGCAGACCGCCGCGCCGGGCGGACCGGGTGGCGCGGGCGCCGCACCAAGCGCGGGCGTCCAGGCCCCGCCAACGCTGACGATGGAGCAGCCGCTTCCCGTGCCGAAGTTCCGCATGGACGGTTCCAGGAAGTCGCGCTACGAGCAGCCCTTCTACCGCTCAAAGGGCTACAGCGCGAAGGCCCGCAACCAGCTCGAGCCGCAGCGCGACAAGTGGGAGCAGACTCTGTCGCCGGCGCTCGTGCCGAGGGTCCAGGCGATCGCCACCCCTCACGCCGACGATTACGCCTGGCCGAGCGGGCGCATCCTGCTCAAGTCTCCGACCACTGACCCGCCCTCGTATTTCATCGGCAGCGACCAGGACGTCGCGAAGGTCCTCACGCGGCCGCAGTGGAACAGCCAGGGAGGGATTCCCAGCGGCTTCTTCCACGTCGACCACATCTTCGAGCTCCAGCTCTCAGGTTTCCCGGACAACAGCACCGAGCATGCGATCGACAATTTCGAGCTGCTCGCCGGCGGAATCAACTCAAGCTCCGGTACGCAGATCGACGACGCAATCCGCAACCAGGTGGAGGCGCACCTGACGAGCCTCGGCCAGCCGAACGCGCCGCCCCGCAACGACCCCACCAAGAACCTGGGCGACGCGGCCAGCGCGATGTCCAACTACAACATCGCGTTCCAGCGCGCCGTCGGGAACCCTGACGAGAGCGGGCAAACGACTACCTTCGACGCGGCTCAACACCTATGGACCCGCACCAAGATCGAGGCGGGCGACCACCTCCAGTACGTCCAGGCGGCTCCGTGGGCCGAAATAGCGAACGCCCCCGGTCAGATACGGATCTTCCGCCGGGTTGAGGGCGGACGGCCGACCACGCTCACCGACTCGCGCCTCCCGCAGACCGACGTCGACAGGAGTTTCCTCAAGCCGTTCACCGTCGTGGAGCGGACCTTCGAGACCGGCGAGGGCACGGAGAACAGCCCTACGCTCGGCGAAATCGCCGCGCGCGTACCGTCCGAGCTGCGGCTGAAACCGCGAGCCACAGGCTTCCAGCGCTTCCCCGTCAAGCGCATCCCGGGCACGCGCTTCGCCGGTTACATGAACCGGGAAGCGGCCAAGGGCGCGCTCGGGGAGTTCGCCATCGAGGGCGCGAGCCCGATCGAGATCGACGAGATCGACTTCGGGCCGGGCGGCCTGGAGGTCAACGGCCGCATCGTCACGGACGTCCCGCTCCTGCGCGGATCGGAGATCGACTTCCAGCTCTTGGGCGACCGCCTGACGCTGTCCAAGCAGTGGAGCCTGGGCGAGTTCAATGTTCCGCCACCGTTCAAGATCACCTCGACCTCCCTGCGGGTGTTCGCCACGATCGGCCTGACGGGCGGCGCGGACCTCGGCATCCAGGGGCGCATGACCATGGCGATCGAGCGCGTGGGGAATGGCTTTCTCGAGACGCAGGTAACCGCCGCCGAGGGCTTCGGGCTGGCCGGCGGGTTCAACTTCGATACCAACCTCTTCACTGAGGCGAGCATCCACCTCGCCTACAGGCAGGGCGAACTGTCGGGCGGTGGTGTGCTCGCGATCGGCGAGGGCAAGGTGCCGGGCATCCGGAGCGCGCGCGTGACCGCCGACTACGGCCACGAGCGTCTGGACGCCACCGGTACTGCCGAGCTGTCGCTCCCCGGCCTGCAGCGCGGCAGCATGGAGTTCCACTACTCCGAGGCCACGGGCATCGAGCTGGGCGGCCGCTTCGAGCTGGCCAACAATATCCCGGGCATCCGCTCCGGCTCGCTGGAGGCGCACGTGCGCGAGCGGCCGGACCACTCCGGCTACGCGATCAGCGCCAGCGGCACCGCCCAGCCCGCGATCCCCGGGGTCGACAGCACGCTGACGATCGCCTACGACGACGGTGCGTTCACCATCTCTGGCCACGCGGCCTACTCGCGAGGGATCGTGTCCGGCTCGCTCGACCTGGGGGCCACGAACCGCCCGGTGGACCCGGACGGCAACCCGATCCCGAACGCGCCGCCGGGCGACCGCCTGACCGCCTACGGCCGCGGCCAGGCCGCGGTCCGGCTCACACCGTGGCTGCAGGGATCCGTGGGAGTCCAGCTCCGGCCCAACGGCGAGCTCGTGCTGAGCGGCGAGATCGCGCTGCCGGACTCGGTCGACGTCTTCCCCGCCAAGAACTACACGCGCAACATCGTCACGATCGGGCTCGACATCCCGATCGTCGGAGTGGCGGCGTTCGGCCAGCGGATCGGCATCTTCGCCACGATCCAGGGCGGGCTCGACTTCGGCGCCGGCGTGGGGCCCGGCCAGCTGCGTCAGCTGCGGCTGGGGATCACGTACGAGCCCGCGCACGAGGAGCGCACGCACGTCACCGGCGACGGCCTGTTCGTGATCCCGGCGCACGCCGGCCTGCGGCTGTTCATCCGCGGCGGAGCCGGCGTGGGCATCCCGGTGGTGAGCGCCACCGTGGGCATCGAGGTGGGCGGGGCGCTGGGCCTCGAAGGCGCCGCCGAAGCGGGCGTGCACCTCGACTGGACGCCGTCGCGGGGGCTCGTGCTGGACGCGCGGGGCGAGATCCACGTCGAGCCCAAGTTCCGCTTCGACGTGTCGCTGTTCGCGCTGGTCGAGGCGAGCGCCTTCGGGCTGCACTACGAGTTCTACAACCGCCGCTGGGTGCTGGCCGCGATCGAATACGGGTCCGGCCTGCGGCTGGGCATGGCCTTCCCGATCCACTACGAGGAGGGCCGCCCCTTCGAGCTCGACTGGAACCAGGTCCAGTTCCAGATCCCGGACGTGAACCCCCGAGAGGTGCTCACGGGACTGATCGAGAGGATCACGGCGTGACCGCTCAGACCAAAGGCGACGAGGCGCGCGAGCTGGTGACACGGGGTGCGCTGGCGCACCTCGACGGCGACGTCGCGGGCGCCCGCGGCGCGTACGAGCAGGCGCTCGAGCTCGTCCCGAACCATGGCACCGCCCTGAACAACCTGGGCTTCCTGGTCGCGCAGGGCGGCGCGCTCGCGGAGGGCCAGGAGCTGCTCGAGCGCGCCGTGGAGGCCGACGACGAGAGCAGCATGGCGTGGGCCAACCTGGGCGGCGTGCGCGCCGCGCGAGGCGACGGGCCGGGCGCGGTCGACGCGCTGCGCCGGGCGGTGGACATCGAGCCCGGCAACGCGCTGGCGCACGACGCGCTGGCGCGCCTGATGCTCGCCGTCGGGCGGCTGCCCGAGGCCGAGCGCTCCTATCGGGCCGCGGTCGAGGCCGCGCCCGACCAGCCGGCGACGCTGGTGGGCCTCGCCACGGCGGTGGCGGCGCGCGGCCGGCATGCGGAGGCGGCAGGCCTGCTCGAGCGTGCGGTGGCGCTCGACTCCGACTTCGCCACGGCGTGGGAGCAGCTCGGCGTGGTGCGGCTGGCGCGCAGCGATCTCGGCTCGGCGGCGGACGCGCTGCACCACGCGCTCGCCCGCGACCCCGAGTCCGCGAGCGCTCGCCACAGCCTGGCGATCGTGCACCTGGCGAGGGGTGAGCGCGCTGCGGCGCGCCGCGAGCTCGAGCGCATCGTGCGCGACCGCCCGGACGAGGTGGCGACGCGGCTCGACCTGGTCGCGCTCATGCTGGACGAGTTCGAGTGGCGGGCCGCGCTCGAGGCGGCGGAAGACGTGCTCGAGCGGTCGCCCGATCACGCCCGAGCGCGCTTCTACCGCGCCATCGCGCTGGACGAGACCGGCCGCCGCGCCGAAGCCGAGCGCGAGCTCGAGGAGCTCGCCCGCGAAGAGGCGGGCGGCTACGGTGCCGAGGCCCGTGACGTGCTGGGCGCGAGGAGCTTCGAGTGAGCGAGTTCCCCGGACGCCCGAGGGTCGAGCGCGGGTCGCTGCTCGTGTACGAGTCCCAGAACGCCACGCGCGCGGATCGCGAGATCGTGTTCCAGTACAACCCGGAGTCGCTGCGGCGGGCGTTCGCCGCGCGCGCCGCCGCAGCGTCGCCCAGCCGCACCGGCGCCGCGCGCGAGGCCGTGCTGCAGGTGCCGGGTCCGCCCGTGGAGACGATCACGGCCACCGTGGTGCTGGACGCCGCCGACCAGGTGGACGACCCCGCCGGCGGCCCAGGCGAGAACGGCCTGCACCCGGTTCTGGCGAGGCTCGAGCTGCTGCTCTACCCGTCCACGGCGCACGCCGAGGACATTCAGCGCCAGGCCCAGCGCGGGCGCGTGCAGGTGAACGCCGGCAAGACGCCGCTCGTGATGCTGGCCTGGGGGCGCGACCGCGTCGTGCCCGTGCAGCTCACCGCGTTCTCCATCAACGAGGAGGCGTACGACCCGCAGCTCAACCCGATCCTGGCCAGGGTCGAGCTGGGGATGAAGGTCCTCACGTACGTGGAGTTCCCGGACGCGAGCCCCGGCCGCGACGCCTTCATCTCCTACCAGAAGCGCAAGGAGGAGCTGGCGAGGACGGGGGTGGGCCGGTGACCTTCTTCAAGGGCAGCCGCTATGCGGACGTCGGTGAGGTGGAGCTCACCGAGCCCTCCGGCCGGATCGTGCGCTACAAGCGCATCCGCTTCATCCCCGAGCGGCCGGTCCATCGCGGCCATGCGGTCACGGGCCACGACCGGCTCGACCACCTGGCCTACCAGACCTACGACAACCCCGAGCTGTTCTGGCTGCTCTGCGACGCCGGCAAGGTCATGTGGCCGCCGGACCTGCTCGCCGAGGTCGGCACGGTGATCGGCATCCCCGACGCGGACGGCACGCCGTGAGTGACGTCTCGTACGAGCTGAAGATCGGCGGCCAGACCGCGCCGCCCGAGCTGCTGGCCGCGATCGTCGCGCTGGAGGTGGAGGACCACGCCGATGTCGCGGACATGCTGCGGCTGCGCGTGGGGATCGCGGTCCAGGACGACGGTCGCGCGTGGAGCCACATCGACGACGGGGTGTTCGATCGTCTCGCCCGCATCCAGGTGAGCGCCAAGGTGGGTGACGGCCAGGAGGAGCCGCTGATCGACGCCTACGTGGTGGACGTGCGGGCCGTGATGTCCAACGAGCCCGGGCACTCCACGCTCGACGTTGTGGCGATGGACGGCACGGTGAAGCTGAGCCTCGAGGAGAAGGTGCGCGCGTGGCCGGACATGTCCGACTCGGCGATCGCCCAGTCGATCTTCGGCGACCACGGCCTCACGCCCGACGTGCAGGACACGCAGCCCACGCGCCAGGCGACCGACCACACGACGATGCAGCGCGGAACCGACATGCAGTTCCTGCGCCAGCTCGCGCGCCGCAACGGCTATGAGTGCTATGTCGAGGCGGACGCGAGCGGCAACAACGTGGCCCACTTCCACGCGCCGCGGCTGGACGGGCAGCCGCAGGACACGCTCAACGTCAACCTCGGGATGGATACGAACGTGGACTCGTTCTCCGCCCGCTACGACATGCTCAAGCCCGCCCAGGCCAAGGTCGGCGGCATCGACGTGTCCACACAGGACTCGCAGCCCGCGCAGTCCACGAGCTCCGAGCAGACCGCGCTGGGCGCCAAGTCCACGGTGCCGTCCGACCAGCCGCGCGTGGTGCTCCTGTCCGGCTCCGGCCTCGCGCAGACCGGCGAGCTCCAGACACTGGCACAGGCCGAGGTGGACCGCTCGTCGTTCGCGATCGTGGCGGAGGGCGAGTTGCACGGCGCCACCTACGGGTCCGTCCTCAGGGCGAAGAAGCCAGTGAACGTGCGCGGCGCGGGCACGCAGTTCAGCGGCACCTACTACGTGGAGCGTGTGCTGCACTCGTTCTCGGGCGACGGCCACCTGCAGCGCTTCAGCCTGCGCCGCAACGCCGGCGGCGCGAAGGGCAGCGAGCACTTCCAGGACGACAACTCGCTGCCGCCGCAGCAGGCGACGAGGGTGCCGTGACGGCGGCGCTCCCGCAGCAGCAGTCCTTCGTGCACTCGCCGCACTACGGCAAGTACCGCGGCATCGTCACGGACAACAAGGACCCCAACGACCTGGGCCGCCTCAAGGCCCAGGTCGACGAGGTGCTGCGCGACGTGGATTCCGGCTGGGCGCTGCCGGCCCTCCCGTACGCGGGCGACGGCGAAGGCGCGTGGACGATCCCGCCGGTGGGCGCCGGCGTGTGGATCGAATTCGAGGCGGGCGACGTGTCACGCCCGATCTGGACCGGCTGCTGGTGGGGCGCCGACAAGCGGCCGGCCGACCAGACCGGCGCGAAAGCCTCGCCCTCGCTGAAGATCGTGCGCTCGGAGAAGGGGCTGATGGTGTCGATGGACGACCAGGGCCAGACCATCAGCGTCAGTGACAAGGACGGCAAGAACATCCTCACGATCGAGGTGCAGGCCGGCAAGATCACGGTCAAGGGCGCCCAGAAGGCCGTGGTGGAGGCGCCGCAGATCGAGCTCGTGGAGAACTCCACGCACCCGGTGGTGTTCGGCGACGACCTGCTCCAGTACCTCAACCAGATCGTCCAGCTCTACAACACGCACATGCACCCGGGGGAGCTGGCGGCCGGCGTGCTCCCGGTCACGCCGATGACGCCGGTGCCGCCGCTCACACCGCCCACTCCCTCGCTGCTCTCGATGAAGGTGAAGACGGGCTGATGGCGCTCACGCCCGGCACCCTGGCCCACTTCGACGGCTCGCTGGCCGACGCGATCGAGCGCGCGTTCGCGGCCGAGTTCTACGCGCTCAAGCAGAAGGAGCTGCCGGACACGGGCAAGGACGAGCGCCGGGTACTGTTCACGTCGATCGCCCAGGCCGTGCTGAGCTGCCTCGCGGCGAATCCGGGCGCCCTCGTCGTGACCGTTGGGGCCGGCGGGAACCCGCAGAAAGGCGTGGTCCAGGTGGACGCGCCCTGGCTTTCGCTGGCTACGACGCCCACGGCCGTGAACGTGGTGGGCGGTGGCTTCCCGGGCGGCGCTGCGATCACGCTGACCTGGGAGGAGCCGCACGGCACCATCGCGCCGGGGGTCACGGCCGGTGCGAACGGCACGTTCTCCGCCAACGTCGCGCGCGGGGGGCGCAGCGGCCGGCAGGCCGTCTCCGCGGTCGACGGCGCGGGCAACCGGGCGATCGGGACGGTGGGCATATGAGGCGCCCGCCGCCCCGCCCGCCGTTGCGCGCACCGAGGCGCTATCTCGACTATCCATTCGCGGTCACGGGCTCCGGCCGCGTAGCCACCACCGAGGTGGACGACCACGTGCGCGACATGGTCCACCAAGTGCTGTTCACGAGCCCGGGCGAGCGTGTGAACCGGCCCGACTTCGGTTGCGGCCTGCTCGAGCTCGTGTTCGAGCCCAACAGCGACGCTCGCGCGGCCGCCACGCAACTGCTCGTGCACGGCTCGCTGCAGCGCTGGCTCTCGGACGTGGCCCGCGTCGAGGACGTGCGGATCGAGAACGTCGACACGTCGCTCGAGGTACTGGTCGCCTACACGCGGCTGATGGACGGCGAGCGGCTCGAGGTTCGCTTCACGGCGACGAAGCCGGGGGCGGAACCGTGATCGAGTCCCCGCTGCGCTCGCTGTCCTGTGCCGAAGACGACCGGCGGAAGCCGTTCGAGGCCGACGACGTCTTCCAGGGAATCGACTTCGTCGAGGTGGTCACGGCGCCTCCGGCGGACAACCAGTACGTACTCGAGGTCCGTTTCATCCAGAAGGACAGTGCGGCCGGGAGGACCGCGCTCGCCGCGATCCTGGACGACATAGAGGCCGATCCCACCAGCGTCACGATCACCGGCGGCGTCCGGGTGCGCGACCCCAAGGTGACGAGCGTGGACGCGGACAAGCCGAACCAGCTGATCCGCGTGCGCGTGCACGACCGCGGCGACTTCTCCACGTACACGTTGTCGATCCGGGACCCCGCGCATACCACGCCGCCGAACGTGCCGCGCACGATGGACCCGGCTTACAGCCAGGTGGACTTCTCATTCAAGGCCGGCTGTCCGAGCCGCTTCGACTGTGCTCCGCGCCAGGCGTGCCCGCCGGAGCCGCGGGTCGAGCCGATGGTCGACTACATGGCGAAGGACTACGCGAGCTTCCGCCAGGCCCTGATCGACGCCATACCCACGATCGCGCCCGACTGGCTCGAGCGCCACGAAGCGGACCTGGGCATCGCGCTCGTCGAGCTGTTCGCCTACGCGGGCGACCTCCTCAGCTACCAGCAGGACGCCGTGGCGAACGAGGCGTACCTCGAGACTGCGCGCCGTCGCGAGTCGGTGGCGCGGCACACGCGGCTGATCGACCACCGGCTGTACGACGGCGCGAGCGCGCGGGCGTTCCTGCAGGTGGACGTGAGGCCGAGCAGCGGCGCCGCCCCCAACGACGGCACGGTGCTCGCCGGCACTCAGGTGCTCACCGAGATCGCCGTGCCGATCGGGCCGAAGCCGCCGCCGCACCCGGCGGCGATCCGGCCGAGCGATCCGCTGCGCCTCGAGGCCGAGTACGAGCAGGCGCGCGCGGCCACCGCCGCCATCTTCGAGGTCGCGGCGGACACGCGCGTGGCCGAGCAGCTCAACCGCGTCGAGCTGCACGCGTGGGGTCGCCAGGATTGCTGTCTGCCGCGCGGCGCGCGCAGGATCGACCTGTTGGGCCGGCTGGCGCGCACGAACGTGCTCACCGCCGCGTGGCGGCTGCGGCCCGGCAGCTTCCTCCTCTTCGAGGAGGTGCTCGGGCCGGCCACCGGCCTGGAAGCCGACGCCGACCCGGCTCATCGCCAGGTCGTCCGGCTCACGGACGTGGCCCTGCTGCGCGACGAGCTGCTCGGCCTCTGGCTGACGCGGGTGGAATGGGACCAGGCGGACGCGCTGCGGTTTCCGCTCTGCCTGTCGGCCGAGGCCCAGGGCGGCGGCACGATCGCGAACGTCAGCGTGGCGCGGGGCAATCTCGTGCTCGCCGACCACGGCGAGACGCGCGTCGAGTGGTATCCCGACGACCCGGGCTGGGGGCTGCTGCCGTCCGAGCTCGCGGCCAGGCCACCCGACCCGGGCATCGTGGTGGGCGAGCGGCCGTACTCCTTCCGGCTCGGGGAAGGCCCGCTGGCCCAGCGTGTGGACACGCCGGCCGGCGCCGCGCAGTCCGTGGCGGACCTGCTCGCCGCCGACCCCGGCGAGGCGAACCCCGAGGTGACGCTCCGGATCGGCACGAGCGCGGCCACCGTCGCGGCGTGGGGTCCCACCAGGACCCTGATCGGCGCCGACGCGTTCGCGCAGGTCTTCGTCGTGGAGACCGACGACGCCGGTCGCGCCGGCTTGCGCTTCGGCGACAGCGTGAACGGGACGGCGCCGCCGAACGGCGCTTACGTCCAGGCCACCTACCGGGTGGGGGTGGGCCGCCCGGGCAACGTCGGCCGCGACTCGCTCGTGCACATGCTGTCGCCCGGCGGGGGCCCGGCGCTTTACAGCCTGGTGCGCTCGGTGCGAAACCCCCTCCCCGCCTGGGGCGGGACGGATCCCGAGCCGGTGGCGCACGCGAAGAGGATCGCGCCGGTCGAGTTCCGGGCCATCCAGTACCGCGCGGTCACAGAGGCCGACTACGCGGAGGTGGCCGAGCGCCGCGAGGAGGTGCAGAAGGCGGTGGCCACCTTCCGCTGGACCGGCAGCTGGCACACCGTCTTCCTCTCGATCGACCCGCGGGGCACGACGGTGGTCTCGCCGCAGCTGCACGACGACCTGCTCGCGTGGATGACCCGCTTCACGCAGGCCGGCTACGACCTGGAGCTGCAGCAGCCGATCTACGTGCCGCTCGAGCTGCTGATCGACGTGTGCGCGGACCGCTACCACTTCCGGCACGACGTGGAGGCGGCAGTGCTCGAGGCGCTCGCGACGTTCTTCGCGCCCGACAACTTCACGTTCGGCCAGAAGCTCTACTTGAGCGAGCTGTACGCCGCGGTGACCGTGGCGGACGGCGTGGATTCCGCCACGGTCCGGCGCTTCGCGCGCCTGAGAGACGACGACCCGGTGCCAGCGCGTCCCCTCACCCGGGCGAACGTGGACCGCGGCTACATCGACGCCGACCGGCTCGAGATCCTTCGGCTGGACAACGACCCGAGCCTGCCCGAGAACGGCTCGCTCGCGATCAACATGGGCGGCGGGCGGTGAGCGACGTGCTCGACACTTGCGGCTGCTGCAAGCCGGCCGCGCCTCCCACGCCGGAGGCGATCCAGAATCGCCCGGGCCTCTCCGCGGTGCGCTACCGCGTGGGCACCTATGCGAGCTTCCGCGAGGCGATCGTGGAGCGCGCGGGCCGCGATCCGGCCCTCACCCGCTGGACCGCGCGCACGGACGACGACTACGGGATGGCGCTCGTCGACCTGTGGGCGTACGTGGCCGACGTCCTGACCTTCTACCAGGAGCGGATCGCCAACGAGGCCTTCCTGCGCACGGCGCTGCTGCGCGACTCGGTGGTCAAGCTCGCCGGCCTGCTGGGCTACGTGCCCGCGCCGGGCCGCGCGGCGGCCGCGCAGCTCGTCTTCGCGCTCGAGGCCGGCCAGGCGCTCAGGCTGCCCGCCGGTCTCAAGGTCCAGAGCGTTCCCGGCCAGGACGAGACCCCGCAGAAGTTCGAGACAGGCGCGGAGCTCGCCGCGGATGCGGCGCTCAATCTGATCCCGGTGGTGGGCACGCCGGTCGCGCCGAGCCCCGCCCCGTTGGCGCAGGGATCTACGGGCGCCGTTCTCGATCCGGCGAGCGCCGCCAACCTGCGCCGCCGCCTCAACCCGGGCGACCTGCTGGTGGCGCATGCCACTGCGTCCGGCGTGGTGGACGAGAAGCGGCTCGTGTCGATCGAGCAGTCCGGGCCGGCCACCAGGATCGCCTGGGATCCGGCGATCCTGAGCGGCGGCTACACGAAGCTCACCAAGTACCGGCGCAAGCTGCGCCTCTTCGGTCACGACGCGCCGGGCACCTACCTGCAGTCGCGATTGGACGCCAACGGCGAGATGATCGTGGTGCAGGGCACGACACCCACCACGCTGAGCGACCCGTCAACGCTGCAGCTCGACGCCGTCTACGACGACCTGGCGGCCGGCACCCGCCTGCTGATCCCGAGCTCCGGCGACAACGCGTCGGTGGTCACCACGGTGATCCTGGCCTACCCCGCGCCGGCCGAGTTCGGGCCCTTCTCCGGCACCGTCACGCAGATCGAGATCACGACGGCCGCGCCCAGCGGCACCGATCCGCGCCAGCTCCAGCTCTACGAGCTGGACGACGCGGAGGTGGAGCTCTGGCCCTTCGAGTATCCGGATACGATCGCGGGCACGCGTGTGCTGATCCCCTCGGCCCTCGGCGTGAGCCTGGACCAAGGCCGGGCGATCGTGCTGGACGACGCCGCCGGGCCGGCCCACGGCGCCGCCGTCACCGCGGTGGGCACGACGGCCGACGGGCGGCACGTCGCGGTGGACTTCAGCCCGGGGCTGCCCGGTGGCCGGTCGCTTGACGCTGCCACCGCCACGCTGGCGGGCAACGTCGTGGAGGCCACGCACGGCGAGACGGTAGCGCCGCCCGAGCGCCTCGGCAGCGGCGACGCCTCGCGGCCGTTCCAGCGATTCCCGCTCTCCAAGTCCCCGGTCACGTACGTGCGGAGCCCGGGCGCGTCGCACGGCGCGGCCAGCACCCTGGACCTCCGGGTGGGCGGCCTGCGCTGGCATCCCGTCGACAACTTCTACGGGCATGGGCCGGGCGACCGCGTCTACACGCAGACGGTGGACGATGAGGGAAAGACCACCATCGAGTTCGGCGACGGCGTCACGGGCGCCCGGCCGGCCACGGGTGCGGAGATCGCGGCGAGCTACCGCAAGGGACTGGGGAAGGCGGGCAACCTGCGCGCCGGCACGCTCACCTCGCTGCTGGCCAAGCCGAAGGGGCTGCGCAGCGTGACCAACCCCGAGAGGGCGGACGGCGGCTCCGACCCCGAGACGCTCGCCCAGGCCCGGATCGGCGCTCCGCAGACGGTGCGCACCTTTGGGCGCGTCGTCTCGCTGCGCGACTTCGAGGATGCGGCGCTGGACCAGGCCGGCGTGGCCAAGGTGCGCGCGGCTGTGGCCTGGGTGCACGGCGAGCAGGCGGTCAGGCTCACGGTCGCGGGGGATGACGGCGCGCAGCTGTCGAGCCAGCCGATTCGCGACCTGCGGGCCGACCTCGACACCCGGCGCGACCCGTTCCGCCAGCTCACGATCGTGGGCTACACCCCGGTGCCGGTACGCGTGGAGGCCGTGGTGATCGCGAGCGACCCGGATCGCGTCTCGGGCGACGTGCAGGCGGCGGCGCAGCGGGCGCTCCTCGACCACTTCGCCTTCGCCGTCCGCGGCTTCGGCCAGCCGGTGCACCTCAGTGACGTGTTCGCCACACTCCAATCCGCCACCGGGGTGGTGGGGATCGACGTCAACCGGCTCGGCTACGCCGACCCGACCCAGGCGGCGAGCCACGGCGCGACCGGCGCACCGTCCGTGGTCGAGCACATGCGGATCGAGGCCGACGAGATCGCCACGCTCGCGGCCGCCGACGCGGTGGTGACGACAGCATGACCCAGGCCATCGACCTCTACGAGCTGCTGCCGGTCGTCCATCGCTTGCGCGACACGGAGCGCGGGCTCGTGCTCCAGGCGTTCCTGCGCGCCGTCTCCGAGCAGGCGGACCTGCTCAAGGACGACATCGATGGGCTCTGGGACGACCTGTTCATCGAGACCTGCGCCGAGTGGGTGATCCCGTACATCGGCGATCTCGTGGCCAACACGCCGATCTACGAGGTGGCGGGAACGCACCGGGCCGACGTGGCCAACTCGATCTTCTATCGCCGGCGCAAGGGCACTCTGCCGATGCTCGAGCGGCTGGCGCGCGACGTGACCGGCTGGCACGCGCACGCGGTGGCGATGTTCGAGCTCCTCGGCTGGACCCAGAACCTGAACCACCTGCGCCACCAGGACGCGCCCGAGGCGGCCTTCCCTCCGTATCAGTTCCCGCGCGCGCAGAACCGCGTGGGCACCGTCGACGTGCGTGACCTGGACGCCGTGGACCTGATCGACTCCGCGTTCGACATCACCACCCACACGGTGGACGTCCGGCCGTTCGTCCACGGCGCCGGCTGGCACGGGATCCACAAGGTCGGGTTCTTCCTCTGGCGGCTGGCGAGCTTCCGGCTGGACCGCGTGATGCCGGCGCGCGTGGCGGCGAACGACCGCGCGCGCTGGTACTTCAGCCCACTGGGCAATTCGGCGCACCTGTTCACCGCGATGAACCGGCCGGCGATTCCCGACGGCGAGCTATCCGCCGAGGCGGACGTGCCGGGGCCGATCCGCCCGCTGGCGTTCTACGAGCGGCCGCTCGACTACTACCCCGACCCGTCGGATCCCACGAAGCCCTGGAGCCTGTCGGTGGAGGGCGTCGCGGCCGCCGACGTCATCTGCAAGAACCTCTCGAAATGGGACGCGCCGCCCGTGAACCAGGTGGCCGTCGACGTTCGCCGCGGGCGCTTGATGTTCGGCACGAGCAGGCTGCCGGCGGCCGGCACAGTGCCGCGCGTGAGCTTCGCCTACGGGTTCGGCGCCGAGCTGGGCGGCGGCCCGTACCCGCGTGCGCGGCGAGCGCTCCCCGGCGAGGCGGACACCGTGCACGACCCGGCAGCGCTGGACGACCTGATGACGGTGGGCGTGGACGTGCCGGCGCAGCAGGCCACGCTCGAGGCGGCGCTGAGCACCGCGGGGGCCGCCCACCACTGGAGCCCGGCGACCTTCGAGAAGACGGTCGTCGAGATCGCGGACAGCGCCACGTACACGCCCGCCGGCGGGACCCTGGCGATATCCGCCGGCGCGGCGCCGGCCGGGACGCAGCTCGTGATCCAGGCGCACGATGGCACGAGGCCACTGATCGCGGGCGACATCAGCGTGTCCGGCACGACGCTCGAGCGCCTCACCCTCAACGGGCTCGTGATCGCCGGGCGGCTGCGGATCCGGGGCGCGGTGGAAGAGCTCCGGATCGAGCACTGCACGCTCGTGCCCGGCCTGGGGCTCACCGCCGACGGCGAGCCGCAGACGCCGGCCGGCATCAGCCTCGACGTCGAGTCGGGCGCAGCTACATTCACCGCCCGCATCGACCACTCGATCTGCGGCGCCATCCGCATGCCCGCGGATCGCCACGAGCTGCACGTCACCGACTCGATCGTGGACGCCCCGTTCGACGCGCGGCATCCGAATGCGGAGCGCGTGGCGGTCGGCCACGACGGGGTGCCGCCGCTCGGCCCTCTGTGCACGTTCGAGCGCTCCACCGTGCTCGGCAGCGTCCGCGTGCGCGAGCTGCGACTCGGGTCGGAGTCGATCTTCGCGGCGGGCGTGGTGTGGAGCGAGCGCAGGCAGCACGGCTGCCTGCGCTTCTCCTCCTACCGGCGCGAAGGGTCGCAGACGCCGCGCCGCTACAACTGCCAGCCCGATCTGGCGCGCGACGCCGTGCCGGACGCGCGCAAGGACGCCGCGGAGGCGCGCGTGCTCCCGCACTTCACCGAGACGAGGTACGGGTGGCCGGCGTACGCGCAGCTCGGGCTCGATTGCGCCCCCGAGATCGCCAAGGGCGCGCAGGATGGCTCCGAGATGGGCACCTTCAGCATGCTCAAGCAGCCGCAGCGCGAGACCAACCTGCGCGTGCGTCTCGAGGAGTACCTGCCATTCGGGCTCGAGCCCGGCCTCGTGTACGTGACCTGAGGAGGAGCTATGGGCGGCGACTACACGCGCTTCACGTTCGACCCGAGGTTCGACTACGCCGGCGTGCTCAGCCAGCAGGGCCGCGTGCAGCTGGACGCCGATTGGAACGAGCTGTTCGACATCCTCGACCGCCGGTTCCGGGCAGAGACGGTGGACCTGATCGGCCGCTCGGGGGTGCCGGCCAACGCGCCACTCGGGTTCGAGCTCGACTGGCAGGGGGCGAACGATCTGCGCATCGGGCGCGGTCGCATGTACGTGGACGGGTTGATCGCGGAGAACCACGGCTCCGACGCGACCGAGTACGAGCCGATCTGGGACGAGCCGCGTGGCGGCGACGCCTACGTGCTGTGGTCGCAGCAGCCGTACGAGCCACAGTGGTCACTGCGGCCCAAGTTCCCGCCGGGCGTGGGCCCGCACCTCGTCTACCTCGACGTCTGGCGTCGCGAGCGCACGGCGGCGGAGTTCAGCGGGCTGGTCGATCCCGCTGTGGGCGTGGACACCGACACCCGTCTGCAGACGGTCTGGCAGGTGCGCTTCATCGCCAAGGCCGGCGGGGGCGTGAAGTGCTCGACGGACTGGAACACGATCGCGCGCTACCGGGACGCGACGCGGCTCTCCGGGGCGCGGCTCACCACCCAGGGCCTGGGCGTGACCCAGCCCGACGACCCCTGCTTCGTGTCGCCCACGGGCGGCTACCGCGGACGCGAGAACCGCCTCTACCGCGTGGAGATCCACGACGACGGGTCGATCAGCGGGCAGCGCAGCTTCAAGTGGTCGCGCGACAACGGCTCGGTCGCGGCGAACGTGCTCTCGATCACCGACCCGGCGGGAACGAAGCCGCGCATCCAGGCGAGCCGCATCGGGCGCGACGCGATCCTGCGCTTCCACGTGAACGACTGGGTGGAGGTGCTGGACGACGCGCTCGAGTTCGACGGCGTGCCGGGCATCCTCGCGCAGGTGGACAGCACCGAGGAGGCCACCAACGTCGTGTGGCTGAAGAACGTGCAGCAGGCCGGTCCGGGCTCCTCACCCGCGGCGCTGACGGACATCTCCACGGCCCGCAACGCGCGCCTGCGGCGCTGGGACGGGACTGACGCAGGCGGCGTCGTGGTCATTCCCGGCGTCAACGTCGAGCTCGAGGACGGCGTGTTCGTGCGCTTCGACTTCGCCGCCGGCGCGCCCCGCGTCGGCGACTGGTGGTCGTTCGCGGCCCGCTCGATCACCGGCGAGGTCGAGCTGCTCGACACGGCGCCGCCGCGCGGCGTCCGCCACCACTACGCGCCGCTCGGGATCCTGCGCGGCCCGGGCGTGAAGCCCGACGACTGCCGCACGTTCTTCCCCGTCGCGCCAAGCGACTGCTGCGACTGCGACGTCTGCGTGAATCCGAAGTCGCACAAGTCCGGCACCCTCACGATCCAGGCCGCCATCGACAAGGTGAAGGCGAACGGCGGGAAGGTGTGCCTGCAGGTGGGCATCTATGAGCTCCGCCAACCGCTGCGCATCCAGGGAGCGCACAGCGTCCAGCTGGTGGGCAAGGGCATCAAGACGATCCTCGTGTACGACGGCCCAGGGCCGGCGATCGACATCGAGAGCTCGCAGGAGGTCACGATCGAGCGTCTGGCCGTGGTCACCTCGGCGGCGGGGATCGGCGAATTCGTTGGTTCGGGCGGCACGGCGCGCCCCAAGCAGGCGGGACCCGAGCTGGGGATCCTCGTCACGCGGTCGCAGGCCGTGACCATCCAGCGCTGCCTGATCCTGCAGGGCGCGCCGTTCTACTCGCCGGGCGCATCCGAGGGGATGAACCTTGCCCGGTCTCCGGTGCTGGGAGGCGTCGGCATCGGGCTGGCCGGGATGCTGGTGGGAGTATCGATCCGGCACAACCTGATCTTCGCCGAGACGGGTGTGGCGTCGATGGCGATCGGCGCGCCGATGCCGCTCACGAAAGAGGGCGCGAGTGCCGCCGCGGGCCGTCGCGTCTGGGAGACCGGCAGCAAGTCCGACGAGCAGCTGCTCAAGCAGACCGGCAGGCAGCAGTGGGTGAAGCGCCTGCCCCGCTATCTCGTGACGCTCAGTCTGGTGATCGAGCAGAACACGCTGGCGTGCTGGCGCTCGGGAGTCGACCTCGTGCGCTTCGCGGGCGCCGTCTTCACGACGGCCATCCTCATGCAAGAGGGCGAGACGCGCGTGGCGCAGAACACCATCCTCGGATGCGGCGAGCTGGGAGTCCTCATCGGCGGCATGACGACGCCGAGCGTAATCGCGTCGGGCTCGACCGCGTCCTGGTTCGGCAGCGCGAGCAGCGTGGTGGGCTTCGACGCGGTGTATCTGGGGCAGGTGTTCTCGGGATCGTCGCGCGTGGACATCCTGTCCAACGTCCTGGCCGTTCAGGGCGTGGGCATCGCGGCCGGCTCGAACGCCACCCGGATCGCGGGCAACGAAGTGGCGGTGCTCGGCAGGCGCGACGCCGCGACCGGATTCCAGAACGGGATCATGACGTTCCCGAGCGTCTTCGTCCGCTCGATCGGCGAGCTCCAAGTGGACGGCAACCGGGTGCACGACGCACCCAGGTACGGGATCGCGCTGGAGGCGCGCGTCGACTCCGCGCTGATCAAGCGCAACCAGGTGACCCGCGCCGGCCTGGGCGGGATCGCGGTCGGACGCGGCGGCTCCGTGCTGGCGCTGGTGGTGGAGGACAACCAGATCCTCGACACAGCCCTCGAGATCGACGAACGCGACTCGCTGCCTACCGGCATCGAGATCGCACGCTGCGGCGACGTCACAGTTGCCCGCAACGAGATCGTGCGCGTGGGGGCCAAGTCATTCTCCGCCCTGCTTCGAGGGGGCATCCACGCGATCGCCTGCCAGTCCATCCGGATCGCTGAGAACGACGTGCGCGACGTCGGGCCCGCGTCGGACTTCAGCGGAGCGGCCGTGGGCATCCACGTCGAGGGTCCATATCAGCGAGTGGACGTGAACGAGAACTCGGTCCTCACTCCTGCCGGGGGCGGCGTTCTCTCCACCGGGGCGTCGATAGGCATCCTCATCGGCCGCGGGCTGGACCACCCGAAGTTCGACCAGGTGTTCAAGGTCGGGGACGAGGTCTTCGTGGAGGAGGGGCCCGAGGCGAAGCCCACGTACGACGCAGGGCGGAACGTGGTGAAAATGGGGATGATCTCGACCTCCACGTCGGCCTCGGCGGCGCAGGCCTCGCCGGTGCTCGTGCGCGAGACGGCGGGCAGCACCGTACAGATCGTGGGGCCGGACGCCGTGCGCAGCGTCGAGGACGACGAAACCGCCGATGTGGCCGTGCGCGGCAACCTGGCTCAGGGCGCCGGCACGTCGGCCGCGCTGATCGTGCGCACACTCGGCGACTGCCTTGCCTCGGACAACCGCTGCGCGCTCAGCTCGGTGGACGGCGTCACCGCCACTGTCTGGATCCAGGCGACGCGCGTGGCGATCGTCAGCTCGAACCGGGCGGAGGGCACCTCGCGCGACTCGATGTTCATCCTCGTCCCCCAGGTCAAGCCGCCGCCGGCCACGGTGCTCGGCAACATCACGAGCGATGAGATCCGGCTGAACTTCGGGGTGCTCGGCAACCCCTGGGCTCCACTGAACGCGAGGGGGTAGTCATGACACAGTTCGCGACGACATCTGGAGAGCGCACGATCCCGTCGCTCGCCCGCAGGCTGTACGACGTACGCGACAAGCAGTCGCTCCAGAGGGCCGAGAAGGCACTCGCCGAAGCCAACCCGGCGCTCTCGGACATCCGCAACCTTGCTCCCGGGACCCCGGTCGAGGTGCCCGCCGTGCGCGGCGTCGGGTTCACGGCGGCATCCGGCTCGCTCAGCGAGGTGGCCGGCACGACCGCGCTGCACAACCTGCGCGAGTCACTCCCCGACCTGCGGGAGTCGTTGCGCAGCGTGCTCAACGAGCAGGTGAGCGCGCGCCGCGCCGAGCTGCGAAGCCTCGACAGCGCGCCCGTGAAGCGGGTGGCGCGCGGGGACCCCGGCCTGACGGCCCGCCTCAGCGACGCGCGCGAGCTCGCTGACGTGACACTTCAGCAAGCCGTTGCCTTGCGCGACGACCAGTCTAAGGCGATGCAAGAGCTAGACGGCGATGTCGATGAACTACTGAAGCTGTTCGGTTAGCGGACATGATCGATCGGCCCGGCCGGTCGGGTCTAGGAGGCGGACGAGCAGTCAGAACAACGGGATCTGCCGGGTTGTAGTCCGGGCGGCTGACCGCGGGCGACCTGCATGCGCGGGCGACTTCCCCCGGTTTACATCGTGAGGACGCACGTAGGTCTTGATGGCTGGTCGTCGTGGGGCGTCCTGGGGCACGAGCCATGTCCACACAGGGCTCCCGCGGGCTGAGCAGGCGCGGCGTGTGAGCCGTCCGGGTTCGACTGAGAGCTTGCGGCCGGGATGATGTCCTGGCGAGAGGAGGTCTTCGCGCCCGATGGGTCGACCGGAGAACTACGCCGATTCTTGCGTCGGAGCAGCACGGGTGGCGACCCGCTCCTTGTGGCGAGAAGGGTCGGGCTGGGGGCGTTCTCGGGGCACGGCATCCGTCAACGCGGGCGTTCCCGGTCCGCGGGAGTCACGAGTTACGGCTCTCCAGCGCGATCTACGGACCCGAGGAGTCATGCGGAGAACCATGGTAAGGAAGGGTTGAAGCGCCCCCTCGCGCCTTGCGACGTTCGGGCTACCACCGGGCGAGGAGCCAGCCGGCGCGGCCGATCACCGCTGGACGTGCGGCGGGTCCGGTGCCATGACGTAGTGACGTAATGGCGCTCTGACGCGTCTGCTCAGTTGCGCTCAACCAACGGACGCGTGGCAAGCAGCCCGGAGGTCGGTCATCATCTGCCGGGAACACGGTGCACGATCCTGTTGATATTCGTCGGCGCATCGAGCGGCTGGTCGCGCGTGTCGATCGCCGCGACGACTATGGGCAGCTGCTGGCGCGGGGCGAGGTCATCCATCGCGTCGAGGACGTCGCGCACATCGAGGCGTGGCGGGCGGACATGAAGCGCCACGCCCGCGCGGACAAGATCAAGCTGCGCACGGGCGCCAACGATCGGATCGTCTGGGCCGCGCTCGTTCGCGCTCCACGTGCGGAATGGAAGGACGAGGTGAGCGAGTACAGCAATCTGCTGTCGGGTGCCGTCCCACTCGCCGTCGAGCGCCGGCACGAACCGTCCGTCGCACTCCGCGATGGCGACGAGGTGATCTGTGCATGCGACCGATGCGACGCCCTCGGCTACGCCGCGGTCGCGGACAACGTGATCGGCGGCGCGCTGTTCGAGGACGAGTGCCCGCGCGAGGAGCCGGCGCGGCTGACCGGACTTGGGATGATGTACGCGGGACGGCTCCGTCGTCGGTAGCGTCAACGCTGATCAGGCAGTCGACGTCTGGCCTCGGCGCGGTCGAGGCCGGTGGGCGCCCCGGCCTCCGGCTGCCGGGGACTAAGTGGGTACACGAGCGCGCCGAAGTCGGGAATCCTGCGCCGACGTCCGTCATGCGTGTTTTGTCGCTGGTGCAGGCGATTTAGGCCTGCCCAGGGTCGCGTGGGAGGGCTGCGGACTGCCATGGTAAGGAAGGGGTCGCCGGTTCGAGTCCGGCAGAGGGCTTTCGACGAAACCGCTGCTAAACGGCGTTTCCGGCGGCAGCGGGGCCCGGAGAATCGTCGCCACGGAGGCCGCCTGGGTACCCAGTGGGTAACGCTCCGTCGCGGACGGTGGTCCTCGCCTCCTCAACGGCCGGACGGCGGCGGGCGGGGTCGAACTCCTCGAACAAGCGCCCGTAGATGTCCAGGCACGTACTGGGCTTGTGCCCGAGCTGGGCGGCCACCTCGAGCACGTTGAGACCCTCGAAGATCAGCAGGCTGGCGAAGCTACCGCGGAGGTCGCGCGGGATGGTGTCAGCCGTGAGACCGACGTCCTGCGCCGCCGGCTGGAAGATGCGCTCGCGCCGGTTGTCCCAGCCGTCACCCGACCAAGCACCGAAGACCAGCTCGTCCGTGGGATGAACCGCGCGGGGCGGCGTGTGCCGGCTCAACGTGCCAAGAGCCAGTCTTGGTCGCTGGCGGAGAGCGAGAGCGCCGGCTCGCCTCGACGGTCGGGCTGCTCGACGGCGATGAGCTGGTCGACGAGGGCAAGTGCGGCCAGATGGTTCGCCGGGTCCCAGCGGCGAAGCAGTGTCGCCGCGACGTGCGCCGCCATCTCGGCGATCTCCCTGTAGGTGGGATTGTCCGACAGCCGCGCCGCACGTCTGAGTCGCTGGCGGCGCCGCACCTCCCACCAGCGGGGTCGAGGGCGGGTTGCCGCCCATTTCCGGCAGATCGCGGCCCGGCGCGCGCGCACAGGAGGCCGGAGATGCCGGCGTTGCCGAGGAGGTCGACGTACGGGAGCGGGCCTCTGCTGCGGCGCGCCGCTCGTCACGGGACGCGACGATCCGGAGTTCCGCGACGTGCAGTGGCCGCGGCCGGTCGCCGCTCTCGTGCGATAGCCCGCCACGGATACGTAGTTCTCACCCTGCGGTTCGGCGGCGGCTACGGATGGCACGCCAACGCTCGTGCTGAATCGTGAGCGAATGACGCGCGGACTGCGCACGAGCGACCGGGAGCCCTCCGCGTGAGCCTTCCTCGCGCAGTCGTCGCCCTTGGCGGCAACGCTCTGCTCCGCCGGGGCGAGCCGCTCGAGGCGGCGAGCCAGGCACATGCCGCGCGCGATGCCGCCCGGCTCCTCGGCCAAGCCTCGCTGAGCCATCAGTTGGTCATCACCCACGGCAACGGGCCGCAGGTGGGGCTGCTGGCACTGATGAGCGACGCCTACACCGGCACCGAGCCATACCCGCTGGACGTTCTGGGCTCCGAGACGGTCGGCCAGATCGGCTACGTGCTCGAGATGCAGCTCGACAACTACATCGACCATCAGGACACGGTCGCGGTGATCACGCGCGTCGTAGTGGACGAGAGCGACCCGGCTTTCGCGTCGCCGTCGAAGTTCATCGGCCCGGTCTACACCGAGGCCGAAGCGCGCGCGGCCGCTGAACAGCACGGCTGGACGGTCAAGCCCGACGGTGATCGCTGGCGCCGAGTGGTGCCTTCCCCGAAGCCGCGCCGGATCGTCCAGCTCGGCGCGATCCGGAGCCTCGTCGACGCCGGCTTCTTGGTCGTCTGCGCCGGCGGCGGTGGCGTGCCGGTGCTCCAGGACGGCGACGGGCGTCATCGAGGCGTCGAGGCCGTCATCGACAAGGATCTCGCCTCTTCGTTGCTGGCCACTGAGCTCGGGGTCGAGACGTTGGTGCTGGCGACCGACGTCGACGCCGTCTACGACCGGTATGGCACCGACGAGCAGCGCGCGATCGTTCGCGCGACGCCGGCAGCGTTGCGCGACCACGACTTCCCGGCTGGGTCGATGGGCCCGAAGGTGGAGGCCGTGTGCGGCTTCGTCGAGCGCACGGGCGGCCGCGCCGTGATTGGGAGCCTCGACCAGGTGCGCGAGCTGCTGGACGGCCGCGCCGGCACCCAGGTCGTCGCGGAGGGCCCGGCACTCGAATACGCGGAGCGAGGCGCGGGGCGTGAGCGAGCAGCGTGATCGAAAGCGGCTCGCGGTGGAGCGCGAGGAGCCGGGCTCGTCGCTCGCGGAGCGGGTGCGGCGCCTGATGCCGGAGCTCACCTCGGATCTCGTGCGGCTGGCGCGCATCCCCTCGATCGCCTTCCCGGGTTTCCCGGAGGCGCCGCTGCTCGAGGCGCACGACCTCGTGGCCGCGCTGCTTCGCGACGCCGGCGTCCAGCGGGTGGCGACGCTGTCGCTGCCCGACACCGCGCCGGTCATCACCGGCGATATCCCCGGTCCGGACGGGGCGCCCACGGTGCTGCTCTACGCGCACTACGACGTCCAGCCGCCCGGCGACGAGAAGCTCTGGCGCACCCCCCCGTTCGAGCCGACCGAACGCGATGGCGCGATCTACGGGCGCGGGGTCGCGGATGACAAGTCGAACGTGATGGTCCACGTCGGCGCGCTGCGGGCCTTCGACGGCCAGCCGCCGGTGGGCATCAAGCTCGTCATCGAGGGCCAGGAGGAATACGGCAGCCCGCTCGACACCTACCCGCCGCAGCAGCCCGAGCTGTTCCGCGCGGACGCGATCGTGGTCGCCGACGCGGGCAACGTGCGCCCCGGGGTTCCGACGTTGACTGTCGCGCTGCGGGGCGACGCCGAGGTGATCGTCGAGGTCAGAACACTCGCCGCGGCCAAGCACAGCGGCGAGTTCGGCGGGCCCGCCCCCGACGCGCTGGTCGTGCTGTTGCGTGCGCTCGCCACGCTGCATGACGCGCGCGGCGACGTGGCCGTCGCCGGCCTGCGCCGGGAGCCCTGGGAGGGAGCGTCCTACACCGACGAGGAGTTCCGCGAACTGGCGGAGATCGAGCCGGGGATGCCGCTCTTCGGCACCGGCAGCCTCGGCGAGCGGCTGTGGTCCGGTCCTGCGCTCACCGTCGTGGGCATCGATGCGCCGTCGGTCGGGCAGGCGGTCAACGCCGTCATCCCTTACGCCCGCGCCAAGCTCAACCTGCGCGTGCATCCCGAGCAGTCCGCCGGCGAGGCGCAGGCGGCGCTGGTCCGGCACCTCGAGGGCTTGAGGCCGTTCGGGATCCCGCTGACCGTCGAGGCCGGCGACACCGGCGACGGCTTCGCCACCACGACGTCGGGTCTCGCCTACGAAGCGGCCGGGGCCTCGCTGGCGGCCGCCTGGGGAGGCGACCCGGTGACGATGGCGAGCGGCGGCTCGATTCCGCTGCTCAGCGCACTTCACCAGGCCGTTCCCGACGCCGAGATCCTGCTCTTCGGCGCCGAGGACGGCCAATGCAATCTGCACGCGCCGAACGAGCGCGTCCTTCTGGACGAACTCGAGCGGGCGGTCGTCGCCGAAGCCGAGTTCTTCCGCGAGTACGCGGCACGAAAGGAGCATGAGTCATGAGTACGACGGTAACCCCCAAGGTTCCGACCACGCCGGAGAAGCCGCCGCCGGATCAGCCCCCGGGGGAGACCGAATCGAAGGGCAAGTTCAACTTCCCGAGCGCGTTCACGGTGCTCGCGATCGTCGCGGTCGCGGTGTGGGCGCTGGCGTTCATCATCCCCTCGGGCCAGTACCGGCTGAAGGACGGCGCTCCGGTCCCAGGGAGCTACCATCGCGTTCCCGCGCCGCAGGACTTCGGACAGCGCGTGAGCGACCTGTTCCTCTCGCCGGTCAATGGGCTCTACGGCGTCCAGGACGCGAAGACCAGCGCTGTCGCACCGGATGCCAGCGGCGAGCTGTTCGGCGCCGCCGGCGTGTTCCTGTTCGTGCTGGCGATCGGCGCGTTCATCACGGTGATGTTCGCCACGGGCGCGCTGGACCGCGGCATCGCCCGATTGGCGCACCGGACCCGCGATCGGGGCTGGCTGATGATCGTCGCGATCATGAGCGTCTTCTCGCTGCTCGGATCCGTTGAGGGAATGGCCGAGGAGACGCTGGGCTTCTACGCGCTGATCGTGCCGTTGATGCTCGCCCTGGGCTACGACCGGATGGTCGCGGCCGGGGTGATCCTCGTCGGCGCCGGCGTCGGCGTCATGGGCTCGACCGTCAACCCGTTCTCGATCGGGGTGGCATCGGGCTTCGCCGACGTCTCGATCGGCGAGGGGATCGGGCTGCGAGTCGTGATGTGGATCGTGCTGAGCGCTGTGGCGATCGCGTACGTACTGCGCTACGCGCGCAGGATCCAGGCCGATCCGACCAAGTCACTGGTGGGCTTCGCTCCCGGCGACCGCGAACAGGCGACGCAGACCTCCACGCTCGCCCCGCTGCCGCTCACCGGCAGGCACAAGTTCGTCCTGGCCTCCGTGGTCCTGACGTTCGCGTTCATGATCTTCTCGATCATCCCCTGGTCGGGCATCTTCTCGGGCCCCGACGCCGCCTCGTACTCGTGGCAGCTGGACTGGTGGTTCCCGGAGCTGACGGTGCTGTTCATCGTCGCCGCGGTCGTGCTCGGCGTGGTGGGCGGGCTCGGTGAGAAGCGCCTCACCGACACGCTCGCCAAGGGCGCCGGCGACTTCATCTACCCAGCGCTGGTCATCGTCCTGGCGCGCGGCGTGACCGTGATCATGACCAACACCCAGATCACCGACACGGTGCTCCACGCGATGGAGAAGACCGTGTCCGGCGCCAGCTCGGGCGTCTTCGCGATCGGGATGTTCCTGATCAACCTGCCGCTGGCGTTCCTGATCCCGTCGACCTCAGGCCATGCGACGCTCGCGATGCCGATCTTCGCCCCGCTGTCCGACTTCGCCGAAGTCAACCGCTCGCTCGCGATCACGGCCTGGAACGCGGCATCGGGCTGGATGAACCTGTTCGTCCCGACCACCGCGGTCGTGATGGGCGGCCTCGCGCTCGCGAAGGTCGGCTACGACAAGTACCTGCGGTTCCTGGCGCCGCTGCTCGCGATCCTGTTCGTCCTCACCTGCGCGTTCCTGGCGCTGGGCGCGGCGCTGGGCTGAGCGGGAGGGAGCGACCATGGCATTTCACGTCGATTCCGAGGTCGGGACGCTGCGCAAGGTGCTCGTGCACCGTCCCGGCCTGGAGCACACGCGGCTGACGCCGTCGAACGCTGAGGAACTGCTCTTCGACGACGTCATCTGGGTCAAGCGCGCCAAGGAGGAACACGACGCGTTCTGCGAGACGATGCGCGAGCGCGGCGTCGAGGTGTTCTACGCCGAGGAGCTGCTGTCCGACGTGCTGGGCATCCCCGACGCGCGCGAGTGGGTGCTCGACCGTGTCCTCGACGAGCGGCACGTGGGCGTCTACCTCGCGCGGTCGCGGCACCAGTGGGGCCGTGAGGCGTCACCGGCGGAGGTCGCCGACTTCATGATCGGCGGCGTGACGAAGTCCGACCTCACCGAGGGTGAGGGCCTGACCTACGACTCCAGCGCGCAGACGGACATGCTGTTGCCGCCGCTGCCGAACTTCATCTTCCAGCGCGACCCGTCGTGCTGGATCTACGACGGCGTCACGCTGAACCCGATGACCAAGCCGGCACGGCGGCCGGAGACCGTCTTCATGCAGGCGATCTACCGCTGGCATCCGATGTTCGCCGACAACGGCGGCGTCAGGGTCTGGCTCGGCGACGTCGAGCAGGACTGGGGACGCGTCACCGTGGAGGGCGGCGACGTCATGCCGATCGGCAACGGGGCGGTCATGATCGGCATGGGCGAGCGCACCTCACCGCAGGCGGTCGACGATGATCGCCCGCGAGCTGTTCAAGGCGGGCTCGGCGCGGCTCGTGCTCGCCGTGATGCTGCCCCGCTCGCGGCACTACATGCACCTCGACACGGTGATGACGATGGTCGACCGCGACGCGATCACCCTGTTCCCGGAGGTCGTGGGCGGCGCGCGCGTGTGGTCGATCCGCCCCGGCGACGATCCCGACCTGCCCGTGGTCGAGCCGTTCGGGGGCGGCGTCATCGATTCCCTCAAGCACGCCCTCGGGCTGGGCGAGATCCGCGTCATCGAGACCGGCGGCGACCCGTTCGGAAGCGAGCGCGAGCAGTGGGACGACGGCAACAACCTGCTGTGCCTCGAGCCGGGGGTCGTGATCGCCTACGACCGCAACGTCGACACCAACACCCGCCTGCGCAAGGAGGGCATCGAGGTCCTCACCGTCTCAGGATCCGAGCTCGGCCGCGGCCGCGGCGGCTCGCACTGCATGAGCTGCCCGCTCGAACGCGACGCCGCCTACTAGGAGAGCCGCATGTACAACCTGCGCAACCGCAGCTTCCTCAAGGAGATCGACTTCACGACCGGGGAGCTGCAGCACCTGCTCACGCTGTCCGCGGCCCTCAAGACCGTCAAGTACGCGGGCACCGAAGTCCCGCGGCTGAAGGGCAAAGAGATCGCGCTGATCTTCGAGAAGACCTCCACGCGCACCCGCTCGGCGTTCGAGGTGGCGGCCTATGACCAAGGCGCCCATGTCACCTACCTGGACCCGTCGGGCTCCCAGATCGGGCACAAGGAATCGATCGCCGACACTGCGCGCGTCCTCGGCCGCATGTACGACGGCATCGAGTTCCGCGGTGCCGCCCACAGCGCGATCGAGGAGCTCGCCGCCTACGCGGGCGTGCCCGTCTACAACGGGCTGACGGACGACTGGCACCCCACCCAGATGCTGGCCGACTTCCTCACCATGACGGAGGCCAGCCACAAGCCCACCGACGCGATCGCATACTGCTACATGGGCGACGCGCGCAGCAACATGGGGCGCTCGCTGCTCGTCATGGGCGCCATCATGGGCTCCGACGTTCGCATCTGCGGACCCAGGGATCTCTGGCCCCCGGCGGACGTGCAGGCGATCGCCGCCGAGCGCGCCGAGCAGACCGGCGCGCGCATCACCCTGACTGACGACCCCGGCGAGGCGCTCCCCGGCGCGGACTTCGTCTCCACCGACGTCTGGGTCTCGATGGGCGAGCCGAAGGACACCTGGGCGGACCGAGTGCGCCTGCTCACCCCCTACCAGGTCAACCGGGCCGCGATGGACAAGACCGGCAACCCCCGCGCGAAGTTCATGCACTGCCTGCCGGCCTTCCACGACAAGAACACGAAGGTGGGCGGGGAGATCATGAGTGAGACCGGCATGGACGACGGGCTCGAGGTCACCGACGAGGTCTTCGAGTCACCCAGCAGCATCGTCTTCGACCAGGCCGAGAACCGGCTGCACACCATCAAGGCCGTGCTCGTCGCAACGCTCGGGTCGGCCTGAGCAGCCGGGGGCCACGGGTCCATCCCACGCGCGCCAGTTCCTGGCGAACTTCGTCTCGCTCCTCACGCTCCTGCAGCGCTTCCGGGGATGCCGGCGGGAGGCACGGGCTCCACTCGCGCGCCGAGCAACGCGGGTCGTTGCCACATGTGTCACTGAGGGCGGCGTGGGCGGCGGAGGCAAGCACCGCCCTCGTGTGCATTCGGAGGCGGAGCGCCGTAAGGCCGGACAACAGGCCGCCGGCGGGCGCGCGCTGATGAGCTCCGCCCGCTCGCGTCGCCGATGCTGCACGCGGTGGTGGAGTGGCGGGCGCTCGCGACGCGGCTGTTCAAGTCACCGTCAACAACGTCTCTGGCCCGCGCCCAGGCCCTACGCACTCGGGCGCGACCATCAGCACCAGATCGAGCACGGCCTGCTCGTCGACGACCCCGCTGATCTCCCTGGCTTCGCGACCGCGATCGACGCCCTGCTCGCCGATCCAGGACGGGCGTTCGAACTCGGCGCCGCCGCGCACGAGGACGCCCGAGCCCGCTATCTCGCGGATCGGCACTTCGTGAGCTGGATGCACGTGCTCAAGCAGCTCCCGCTTCGTCTCGGTGAGGCCGCCTGAGCCCACCCGCATGAGCGTCACTGCCCTTCTGCGGCAGGCGCCGCGATGAGGTCCGGAGATCCGGGCGGCGGCGTCGGCGCCGGCCGACACGTGGTCGCTGGTTGCGCATTGGCATCCGCGCGACGGCTCGCCTTAGGATGTGCGGGTGACCGACGACTCGGACCTCCATCACGCACACCTCCGCATCGACGCACTACACCGGCGCATCGAGCACCTCGAGACCCACCTGCGCCGCCTGCACGAGCACGTCGGCCTGGGCCGACTGCCCCAGAACCCAGCTCCCCTCGATCACGAGGTCGAGGCCGTGAAGCAGCTCATGGCCGCCGGGCGCGAGGAGGAGGCGCTCCGACTGCATCGCGACATCACCGGTCAGGGGCTGAAGGAGTCGCGCGAGGCGCTCCAGAGCCTCCCGGGTGGATTCTGATGCGAGCCTGCTCGTAGAGAACGCCTGATCGAAACCTCACGAAGCCTGTCGCTCTGGCGCGGTGCTTGATCGAGGTCTCGTAGGGCGCAAGCATGATCGGGTGCGCCCGCATGCGCTGCTGCTCGACATCGACGGTGTCCTGTACGTCGAGGACGAGCCAGTCAGTGGCGCTGTCGCCGCGGTTGAGCGACTGCGCGCCGCACGCTGTGCGCTGCGGTTCGTCACGAACATGACGAACCGCAGGCGCGGCGAGGCTCGCGAAGCTGCAGCGGCTCGGGTTCGCGGTCGCCGAGAGCGAGCTGATCACGCCGGCGGCGCTGGCGGTGCGGGTCTGTCGCGAGCGTGGCCTTCGGCGGGTCGCGTTGTTCGTGGCGGAGGAAGTCGAGGTGGACTTTGCTGGCCTCGAGAGGGTTGGTGGCGCGAGCGCCGATGCGGTGATCGCCGGCGACCTCGGTGAGGGGTGGGATTACGCCGCGCTGAACGCGGCGTTTCGTCTGGCCATGGATGGTGCGGAGCTGATCGCGTAGCAGAAGAACCGGTTCTGGCAGCGCGCCGACGGGTTGTCGCTGGATGTCGGGCCGTTCGTCGCCGCGTTGGAGTACGCCACCGGCCGCGAGGCGACGGTCGTCGGCAAGCCGGCGGCGGCGTTCTTCGAGCAGGCGCTGGCTGATGCCGGCGCCGGGATCCTGGTGCGCACCGGTAAATACCGCGAGAGCTGGTGCGGGCGAGCGCGATCCGGCCGACCGCGACCGTCGACTCGATCGCCGACGTGCCTGCGCTCGTGGGGGCGTAGCTTCGCGAGCGCTCAGAGCGCGGTGGGGTAAGTCTCGGGCGGCTCGCCGCGCTCCTATGTCCGGGTCCGTTCGAGCGGTTCGACCGCCCGGGTTTGGTCGATGTGCACGTACCGCGGCGTCCGGCGTCCTGCTAGTCGAGGTAGGCGATGACCGCCTCCATCGAGGCGGCGAGGCTGTAGAGATCGAGGCCGTCGAAGCCGGCCTTGCGCGCGCTGCGGTGCATCCCGTCGTTGTGGGCGCGCAGCCAGCCGACGAGGTCCAGCACGTCGGCGTTGCGCCACATCCACGTCGGGAAACGCCGGAATCCGCGCAGCGCCTCCTCGGCGTCGCCGACCTCCCGCGGGAGCTCGATGCGTCAGGGGGATGCTGACGAACTCGGCGGCATCGGCGGCGATGCGCCGAAGTGGCCAGGAAGAGGTACGGGCGCTCCCCGCAACGGCCCCGCGCTCAGCGCCGGCGGGCCGCCCGCTCGGCGGCGACCTCCGGCGAGGGGACCACGATCACCGCCCGGTCGGCGTGCTGGAGCACGGCGTGGGAGACGCTCCCCAAGAGCAGCGACTTCAGCCCGGTCAGCCCGCGGGTCCCCAGCACGATCATGCCGGCGCCGACCTCGTCTGCCACCGAGAGGATCGTTTGCGCGATCGTCGCACCGCGGGCGGCGGTGCGGGGTTGGGGGTTCAGGCCGGCGCGGCGTGCGCGCTCGACGCCCTCGTCGGCTCGCTCGTGGGCCGCGCGCTCGCTGGCGGCGTCGATCTCGTCGGTGTCAACCATCGCCCCGCCGAAGCCGAGTCCCGCGCCGCTGCGCGCCATCACCTCGACGAACGGCTCCCACACCGTGAGGACGGTCGCCGACTGCCCGCCGAGCAACTCGCCTGCGTGCTCGATCGCGGACTTCGCGTCGGGCGATCCGTCGTAGCAGATCAGGATCACGGGATCGTTCCTTTCGTCGGGCGTCGGGCGGATGAGCGTCGCAGACACCATGACGACCCGGCGCGGACGGCGCGCGGGCCCATGACGGTCGCCCGCGAGCGTTGACAGCCCGAGAACGCGGCCGAGTCGCGGCCCCTGGACCTGGGCCCAGCAGCCGTTCTGACCTCCCGAGTCCTCGCCCGCTTGTCGAGCGGGACCGATGGCCTGGCGAGCGGGGAGGCGTCCGCCGCCTCGAGGCCGTCGGGCCCAATGCGCTGCGCAGTTACGGCGCGCAATTGCTGGCCGTGCTCGGCCGCCGGCCGCGCAACCCCTGCTGATCTTGCTCATGGTCGCGGGGCTGACCTCGCTACCCGACGAAAAGGCCGACGGGCGCCGCCGTCGGCCGTAACGCCGGGGAAAGGGCGCAAAGTCCAAGGAAAGCTGGACCGCAAGAGAGCTATCCGGCGGCGTCCAACACAGACGTCGACTGCACAGGGCGTCTTCGGCCGGGCCCCGAGGCACCGGAATTGGAGCCTCGGGCGCGCCCCGCCCCGGCAGTGGTAGCCGGACATAGAGCTCTAGCTAGATGCGCCGGAAGCCTGTCTTGCCCCTGGGCGCCGCGGCGCCCGTGAGCGGTTCGCCGGCGCCGCGCGACCGCTCAGCGCCCATCAGCCGATGGCCGTTGCGTGTTTCCCCGGAGGTAGCCTGTGGGGGCGGTCCAACCGAAGGGGTCGAACCAGTGCTCGACGGTTTGATCGGCGATGCCCATCTGCTGCGCTTTCAATGTGAACCTGGATGCGGCTGCGTCGGAGGGTTCGCGCATGTCGAACATGTCCAGGACGTCGTCGTCTTGGAACAGTTCGAAGAGACCGTGAAGCTCGGCCGCTGCGGTGTCCATCGTTGCGCGGTCTAGCTCATGCCTGTCACGCTCCATCTCAAGACATCCATGCGCTTCCTCGAGCAGCGCGACCGCGAGAATCTCTTCCGCGACGCAGCCAGCCGGCCGATCGGCGGAGAGACGCGCGATGAGCGCGACCGCCGCCGCGAAGAGGTCGAGCGCGAGGCGTTCATCGACAGCAGGGACGAAAGCCGGCGGAACGATCTCTCGTGCGTAGTCGACGCCTGCGCTGGTCAGGAGGGCGGCGCGGAACTCATCGACCAGAACAGTTCCTGCGTGGAGCAGAGCCCGCCGAGCGTGGAGGTCGTCGATAACGCTTGGGAGAACGAGAGAACGGCAACGTCGACCTCGCCGGCAAGCGCGAGATATTGGCGCCCGGCGGTCAGCAGGATCGCATGCAGGCCCTCCTCCAGGCCCGAGAGCGCGAGGCCGAGGCCTTCGATCTGCTCCACGTGCTCTCGGAGGACCACCTGTGTGATCTCGAGGTCTGCGGCGGTGCTTGTTACGTCGAGCGGCGCATCTGAGGCCTCAGCCATTGCGATCGCGTGCAGGAGCGGCGCTATCTCGGAGAACTCCACGCCTCCATGTCATCAAGGGCTGCCGCGACAGGCAAGCTTCGACGCTGAGCCGTTTCTTGGCTCGCGGGCATGGCGGTGTGCGTCGCTTAGCCTCGATCCACCGACGATGCGGGTGGTTCCGTCCGGTCATGAGTGAAGAATGACCTCCTGAGCAGGGCTTTTCCACGACTGTGTGGGCAGTCGGGGCCCGCGCAGGAGGTCACCTTCATGGTGCATGCTGACGGGCCGGTCGGACTGGACGGCGTCGCGGTCGAGTTCGATGACGAGCGGGCGGTCGCCGACGCGGGGATCGTTCTGGTGGCGACGCTTGCGCAGCGGCTGGGGATCGAGGCGTTGGTCGACCTGACGGTCGATCTCGGTGATCGTCCCGGGGCGGCGAACGCGGGCGCGAAGGTGATGACGTTGGTGTCGGCGATGGCGCTGGGCGCGGACTGCATCGATGACTGCGATGTGCTGCGCGCGGGGCGGACCGGGCAGGTCCTCGGCCACCAGGTCGCGGCGCCGTCGACGCTGGGGACGTTCCTGCGCGCGTTCACGTTCGGGCATGTCCGTCAGCTCGACCGCGTGCTGGCCGACACGCTGACGCGCGCTTGGGCGGCGGGCGCCGGACCGGGCGATGAGCGTCTGGTCGTCGATGTCGACTGCTTCGTCGGTGAGGTGCATCGGCCGCGCCAAGCAGGGCGCGGCGTTCGGCTACACGCGCGTCCGTGGCTACCACCCGCTGCTGGCGACGCGCGCGGACACCGGCGAGGTGCTGCACATCCGCCTGCGCAAGGGGTCGGCTAACACCTCGCGCGGGATGCTGCCGTTCACAGATGAGCTCATCGCCCGCGTCGAGCGCGCCGGCGCGACCGGCCCGAAGCTGCTGCGGGCCGACTCGGGTTCTGGTCGCGAGCGACGTTCGACCGGCTCGATCGGGCCGGCTGGCAGTTCTCGATCGGCGTTCGCCTGCAACCGGCCGTCCGGGCGGCGATCGAGCGATCGACGAGACGGAGTGGACGACGCTTGAGGACTACCCGCCGACGAGCATCGCGCAGATCGCCGAGACCACCCTCGGCGAGCGGCGCCTGATCGTTCGCCGCGTCCGCACCCTCGATCGCCAGGGCGAGCTGCTGCCGTCCTGGGAGCTGTTCCCGTTCGTCACCAACCGCAACGAGCCGCTCGCGCTCGTCGAAGCCGAGCACCGTCAGCACGCCGTCGTCGAGCTCTGCATCCGCGACCTCAAAGACCAGGCGCTCGCGCACTTTCCGTCGGGCAAGTTCGCCGCCAACGGTGCCTGGACGGTCATCGGCTGCCTGGCCCACAATCTGCTGCGTTGGACCGGCGTCCTGGGCCTGCCCGGCCAGACCGTCCGCGCCGCTCGAACCGTCCGCCGCCAGCTGCTCGCGACTGCCCGGCCGGCTGACCCGCACCGCGCGGCGCTGGACGCTTCACCTGCCCGCCCGCTGGCCCTGGCAGCACGCGTTCCTCAAAGCGCTGGCGCGCATCCGAGCGCTCGCTCCCGCTGCCTGACGCGGCCGAAGCTCGCCGAAGCGCAATCGACCCACCCCGCCACGACGGCGACGATTCAGCGCGGCATCGCCGACGCCGAAAACGTCTCCGCGGGAACGCCCACGACGCCACCGAGACCGCGCCGCGGACCGATCATCGCCCGTCGCGCATCACGCCACCGCCGGCGAACGATTCACACGCCCGCGAACCGTCGCATCGGTGGATCGAGGCTTAGTCGGAGGTGCGGCCCCCGTCGTTGAATCCGCCGTCCAGCGCTACGCATCCGAGCATCGACGCACCAGTGCGATCGAGTGCGTGAACGCCTAACGCGGTCGCCCCACAGCCGGTGTCCCCGGTCGATGTGCTTGCCGTCGACGAGGTTCCTCGTTAGCCGCCCGGGCACTCAGTGGGTAACGCAGGTGCCGATCGCTGCGCGCCGCTGCCGACGTCTACGGCCTGCCCGTTTCATGTCTTTGCAGGCATTTCTGCCGCGGGCGCGCGCCTCAGCTCCGAGCGCGACTGCCATGGTAAGGAAGGGGTCGCCGGTTCGAGTCCGGCAGAGGGCTTCACAAACCGTTCTGCGGCGCGGTTTACGTGTTCTTGGAGTGGATCGGGTGACCACTTCCTTGATACACAGAGGGTCGCCGGTCCGGCCGAGCGTGGGCGCATCGTCCGGCGAGCGCGGGATCGTGGGTCGCGCTGCGGTCGTCCTCGCCGCGCTCGTCCGCCATATTTCGGCCGGCCGGGTACTCAGTGGGTACCGTTCGTTCTGGTGGGCCGCCCGCACGCGGGCAGCTCTCGCGCATCGGGTCGTCACGGAGCGGGGCGCGTTCTCCGGGTAGGATCTGAGGATGCCTCAGCGTGCGCTGGTGACCGTCGAGTTGGACGTCGAAGTGGCGGCGATGCTGCGGGAGCAGGCTGCGGCGGGGCAGGTGAGCGAGGGGGAGATCGTCGAGCGTGCGCTGCGGGCCGCCGATCTGCGTGTGCTGGTTGGCCGGATCCGTGATCGCAGTGATCTCGACGGGGAGGCGGCGATGCGTCTCGTCGACGAGGAGCTCCAGGCGGTCCGCGATGAGCGTGGTCCGCGGGCGGCGTGACGCGCGTCGTTCTCGACGCGAACGTCCTCGTTTCCGCAGCGCTGGCGAATGATCCTGCGGCGCCGTCGGTGCGCGCGTTCGATGCGTTGCTGGACGGGCGGATCGAGGTCGTCGGCTGTCCTGCGCTGCTCGGCGAGATCGCCAGTGTGCTGGGTCGCGAGCGGCTTCGGCGCTATCTCTCGATCGATGAGGCGCGCCGGTTCGTGGCCGACCTGCTCGGCGTGATGACGGTGGCTGCGGACCCTCCGCGGCCGTATCCGGCGATCTGCCGAGACCCCGGTGACGACTATCTCATCGCGCTCGCCCGAGCGGCGGTCGTCGACGCGCTCGTGACCGGCGACCGCGATCTGCTCGAGCTCGAGCTCGAGGACGTCGGCGTGGCGGTCATCACGCCTCGGACGCTCGTCGACCGACTGGCCGATGCGGGGTAAAGCCGAGCGGGTCCGGTCGTCGGTTCCGGTCGAGCAGCTGATCGCTGATTTGACGATCGATGAGCTGCGCGAGGTCGTCGCGGCGGCGTCCGATCGTCACGTTGATGTGGAGCGGCAGGTGCGGCTGCTGGCCGGTCGTGGTGGTGTGGGCGATCCGGCGCAATTGCGCGCGGAGGTGGATCGGGGTCTTCGCACGCGCCGGTTCCTCGGCTATCGCGAGAGCGCGGGATGGGCCGGCGCGGCTCGGCCGATTGTCGCCGAACTGGAGAAGGCCGTCGAGTCGTCGCCCTCGCATGCTCTGGTCGAGCTGCTGCAACGGGCGCTCGGGCACGTCGTGCAGGTGATCATGCATGCCGACGACTCCGACGGGCTCATCGGGGACCTGGCCCGCGAGCTGCTGGATCTGCACGCGCGTGCCTGCGACGCCGGCGGCGCTGACCCGGTCGCTCTGGCCGGGTGGATGGTCCGCTTTGGCTTCGACGATCAGGACTTCTTCGAGGTCGACCCGGTCCGCTACGCCAGTGCGCTTGGCGAGAACGGGCTCGCCGCGTATCGCGACGCCGTCGACGCACGTCGCGACGCCGCCGCGTTCGCCATCCGCTATGCGCGGGAGCGGCTCGCGATCCTCGACCGCAACGTCGACTCGCTCGTGAGCATGCTCGGCGGCGACTTGTCGACCCCGTATCAGTTCATTCGCGTCGCCAAGGCGATGCGCGAGCTCGGGCTCGACGAGGAAGCGCTGGCGTGGGCGAAGCGCGGCATCGCGCAGACCAGCGGCTGGCAGGTCTCCCAGCTCTACGACCTCGCCTGTGATGTGCACGCGCGGCGCAAGGAGTCGCTCGAGGTGCTCGCGCTGCGGCGCGCGCAGCACGAACGGATGCCGTCGTCATCGACCTATCGTGCCTTGAGGACGATTGCCGACGCGCTTGACGCCTGGACGCTCGAGCAGGACGCGGCGCGCGCGACGTTGCAGCAGGCTGATCCGCGCGGGTTCGTCGACGTGCTCCTCGGTGACGGCGAGGTCGACCTGGCCTGGAGCGCGGCCGCCGCGGTACCGGCGGACGTGCTCGGTGCCGATCTCTGGCTTCGGCTTGCCGAGAGCAGCGAGCAAGAGCGACCCGCAGACGCGCTCGCCGTCTACCAGCGGGTCGCCGACGAAGTGCTCGAGCGAGCCGACCGGCGCGCGTATCGTTCCGCTGTCCGGATCCTCGACCGCGCCCGAGCGGCAGCGCAGGCCGCCGGCGCGCTCGATGCCTTCGGTGAGTACCTCACCCAGCTGCGCGAGCAGCACCGACGACGGCCTACCCTCATCGAGATCCTCGACAAGGCCGATCTCGGCTGAGGCCGCAGATGTCTCGCACGGACGGGCGACTGCCTGCGCGTATGCGAACCGAATGCCGGCTTGGGCGGTCCCGACATCCCTGGGACACCACCGGGGGAACGAACAGCGCGCTACCACGTGCGGAACCTCCTCGAGGGCCACGGGGCCACGTGCGCCGACGCGACCATCACGGCTCCCGGGTCATTCCGCGTGCGCGGCGCGGGGTTGCCCGCTCCCACCAGTCCGGGAGATCGCCCTGCTCGCGTAGCCACTCGAGCGTCGTCGCCGCCGAGCGCACGTGCGCACCTCCACCCGTGCAAAAGGTCCACAGCTTCTGCGCGGCCCGCTTATAGCGGTGGATGAGGTCGTCGAGCTCGAACGCGTCGATGTCGCCCGCGTCGTAGCGCGCGAGGCCGTCGCGCAGGTGTTCGATCAGCCGCGCGAGCTCGGTCTCGTGATAGGCGCCGACGATGACGCGCGCCGCGCCTCGCTCTGCCTTCGACGGACCGGGCGGAGGGTCTGTCCCGCTGCCGGGATCGCTGGACGCCATCGCCTGGACACAGTACCCGGGCGTTCCGCCCCGGCGGTCACTGCGATCAGCTCTGTCCGGGCGCCCGGCGATCATCGTTATCGACGGCCAATCACCGTCGCCGTCGTTCACGCAGCCGGCCGGTCCCGCCGTGCACCTCGCTGGACGGCGAGCGGTCGCTGCTCGACGCGATCGCCGCAGGCGAGCTCGACGATCATCTCGACCCGATTGCGGCGGCGGTCGCGGCGCGCAGGCACCTGCTGGACACGATCGACTCGAGCCACGTGCTTGCGGCGCTCTGCCTCGGAGATCGTGTCCGCATCGGCCAGCGCGTCAGCCCGCGCTACCTCGCCGGCCTCGACGGAACGGTCGTCGAGAATCGACGAGCGTGCGGCGACGTCCGCCTCGACTTCCCGATCGGGCGCTTCGAGAGTGGCCGCGTGCGCTGCCCGCCGCTGGCGCTCGAGAAGCCCTGAGCGTCGATTTCGTACCCGGCCGAAGACGGTGCCGTACGGCTGGCGCGTTAGGCGATCGGGAGTCGCGATCTGGATCGTGGCGCGTCGGGGCCGCCACCCCGGCCGGGTACCCAGTGGGTAACGGAGAGGAGCCAAACGTGCCGGTCACTGCGGTGTGGCACGGCAACCCGATTCATGGCTTGTGCAGCGCTTTTGGCGCGTCGGCGAGACTCCGCGTCCTCGCCAGACCGCCATGGTAAGGAAGGGGTCGCCGGTTCGAGTCCGGCAGAGGGCTCTTCAGAAACCGAGATGTAGAGCGGTTCGCTTGTGACGGAGCGGCCGGCGGTCTTCACTCCGTTTCTCGCAACGCCAGCCGGGGCCCGCCGGGAAGCCTGATCGCGTTCTTCTTGCTCGAGCAGGGCGAGTCTGCAACCGTCCCCGACCATGACTGACAGGAGCGGATGCGTGTTCGCGGCGGGCGCGGGCTTGGTGACGGAGTGCCCCGACTCGGAGGCGTCGTGATGCGCGTCGTCCGGTTGCGTGCGCCGGGTGGCCCTGAGCGGCTCTCGGTCGAAGAGGCCGATCGGCCGCGACCGGCTCCGGGGGAGGCGCTCGTCCGCGTGCGTGCGGCGGCGATCACCCGCGACGAGCTGGAGTGGCCAGTCGACCGCCTGCCGGCGATCCCGTCCTACGAGCTCTCTGGGGTGGTCGAAGACGTCGGACCCGGTGTCGTCGGCGTCGCGGCCGGCGACGAGGTGTTCGCGCTCACGCCGTTCGACCGCGACGGCGTCGCGGCCGACTACACGGCGCTGGCCGCCGAGCTCCTGGTGGCCAGGCCGCAGACGCTCGGGCACACGGAGAGCGCCGCGCTCCCTCTGCCCGCGCTCACCGCCTGGCAAGGGCTGTTCGACCATGGCCGGCTTGGCTCAGGCGAGCGCGTACTGATCCACGGTGCCGCGGGCGGCGTCGGCGCGCTTGCCGTGCAACTCGCCCGCGCGCGCGGCGCGCATGTGATCGGGACCGCATCGTCGCCGAACCTCGGATTGGTCCGCGAGCTCGGCGCTGACGAGGTCGTCGACGCGGCGACGCGCTTCGAGGACGGGATGGAAGCCGTCGATGTCGTGTTCGACACTGCCGGCGGCGAGCGGCTGCGCCGGTCCCACGCGGTGCTGGGCGCCGGCGGCCGCTTGGTCTCGGTCGCGGAGGAGCCGCCCGATGGAGGCGTGTACTTCGTCGTCGAGCCGAATCGCGACCAGCTCACCTCGCTCGCGAGGCAGGCAGATGCCGGCGAGCTGCGGCCCCCGTCCGTCGAGGTCTTCCCGCTCACGTCGGCGCGCGAGGCGTTCGCGCGCAGCCTGGAGCCGGGGCGACGAGGCAAGGTTGTGCTGGCCGTCGTCTGACCGGTCGCCGTGGCTGTTCCGAGATGCGAGACTGCCGGGTGTGGTCGTTGTGCTCGCGGCGCCGACGAACCTGGGACTGCGCCCGCCGCAGCCGAGCAGCGCTCCGGCTGCGCCAAGGCCCCGAGGCGCTGCGCGAGGCCGGTCTTCACGCGCGTCTCGAAGCTGCGGGAGCGGTTGAGGCGGGGGTCGCGCTGCCTGGGCGGTATGTCGTCGACGCCGACCCCGCTCCCGGCCGGGTGCGGCGACCAGGCTGAGAAGCTCAGCTGAGCGCATCCGCTCGACTGCCCGCCAGCAGGGCGGCAACGCCGCGGGCCGCCGCCGGCCCGAGCGGTTCGAGGCCCACCAGGAGCCGATACCTGAGCACGCCGAAGCAGACGTCGAGCGCCAGCTCCGGATCGGCCCCTTCGGCCAGCGCGCCGCGTGCCCGGCCGCGCGCGAGAAGGACGGCCAGCGGCTGGCGGCGCATCTCGATGAACGCGCGCAACGTCTTCTCCGGCGCCTACGCGCTCGGCGCACCGATCCTCGCGGTGCTGACCGGCGGCATGTGCCGGCGCCGCCTACTCCTGCGCTCGCTGGCGGTCTTCGTCGCGGCCAACGTCCTGGCCGCGCTGGCGCCCTCGTATGGCGTGATGGTCGTGGCGCGGGTGCTCGCTGCGCTGGCCGCGGGCGCGTTCATGCTCGCCGCATCGGCGGCCGCGGCGACGCTCGCGCCGCCGGAGGAGCGCGGACGGGCGCTGGCCGCGGTGATCGGCGGGCTCGCGCTGGCCAACGCGGTGGGTGTGCCCCTCGGCACGCTGCTCGGCACCACCGCCGGCTGGCGGGCGAGCTTCGTCTTCGTGGCGCTGCTCGGGCTCGTTGCCTTTGCCGGGATCGCCCGCGCGATCCGCCCGCTCGCCTCGCCGGACGTCGCCACGCTGCGCGACCCGGCGGTGGCCGCCCTCCCCGGCGTCGCGCCCGCCCTGCTCGTGACCGGCTGGACGCCAGTGTCGACGGCAGGCTGAGCGAGACGAAGCCCGCTACCCCCGCGTCGCGAGCGGCGGCGCCTCGCCCGCCGGGATCTCCCGGTAATCGGGCAGGCCCTTGAGCGCCTGTTCGGCGCCAGCGGGCGCGTAGATCGCCAGCAGCGACAGCGGCTCCCAGCCGGTGTTGACCGTCGAGTGGAAGGCGGCTGTGGGGATGAAGACGGCGTGGCCGGGGCGCACCGGGAAGGGCTCGCCGTCGTCGACCATCTGCTCGCCGGTGCCGGCGAGGATGTAGAGGATCTCGTCCGCGTCGGGGTGGTTGTGGCGCTCGTGTCCCTGGCCGGGCAGGAGCACGACGTGCATCAGACTCACCGCCGGGTCGTCGGTGTTGTCGGCGGCGACGAGCGGCTTGATGACGCCCCAGTCGAAGCTCATGGTCGGCAGCGTCTCGGGATCGATCAGCTTGGATGGCATGGCGTGGTCCTCGTCTTAGGTGTGGGAGAGCGCCTTGAAGCGGCGCATGTTCTCGGTCATCGCGATCTCGGTCGGTAGGCGCTCCATGCTCGAGGCGCCGAAGAAGCCGACGACCCCCTCGGTGCGGTCGAGCACGTACTGCGCGTCGTCGGGCTCGGCGAGCGGCCCGCCGTGGCAGAGCACGATCACCTCGGGGTTGACGGTGACGGCGGCGTCGCGCATCGCTTGGATCAGCCCGACGCAGTCGTCGAGGGTGAGCGCGGTCTGCGCGCCGATCGTCCCCTTCGTGGTCAGCCCCATGTGCGGGACGAGCACGTCGGCGCCGGCCTCGGCCATCGCGACCGCCGACTCGGGGTCGAAGACGTACGGAGCCGTCAGCAGGCCGAGCGAGGCCGCCTCGCGGATCATCTCGACTTCGAGCCCGAAGCCCATCCCGGTCTCCTCGAGGTTCGCGCGGAAGGTGCCGTCGATCAGGCCGACGGTGGGGAAGTTCTGCACGCCCGCGAAGCCGGCGTCGCGGACCCGGCGCAGGAACTGCGGCATCAGGCGGAACGGGTCGGTTCCGCACACGCCCGCCAGCACCGGCGTGTCGCCGACGATCGGCAGCACCTCGTTGCCCATCTCCATCACGATCGCGTTGGCGTCGCCGTAAGGCATCAGGCCGGCCAGCGAGCCGCGGCCGGCCATCCGGTAGCGGCCCGAGTTGTAGATGATGATCAGGTCCGTGCCACCGGCCTCGGCGCACTTGGCCGACAGGCCCGTGCCGGCGCCGGCGCCGATGATCACGCCGCCCGCGTCGAGCGTCGCGCGCAGCTTCGCGCGTGCCTCGTCGCCGGTCATCGCGCCGCCGCCAGGTAGCCGTCGAGCTTCTCGGCCATCGCCGTCGCGAACGCCTCGTCGTTGATGTTGCAGTCCATCTCCACCAGCTCGACGTTGTCGCCGAGATCGGCGCGCAGCGCCTCGAACAGCGCGGTGTCCGCCTCGGGGTCGTGGAACGGTTGCCCCTCGGCGTCGATCATCGAGACGCCGCCGAGCGGGATGAAGAGTGCCACGGGGCCGGTCGCCGCCGACAGCTTGCGCGCGATCCGGCGGCCGAGCTCGGCGCACTCCTCCGGCGTCGTGCGCATCAGCGTGATCTCCGGGTTGTGCACGTACAGGTTGCGATCCTCGAACTGTTGCGGCACGGTGTCGCGCGCGCCGAAGTTGACCATGTCGAGCGCGCCCAGCGAGACGACCTGCGGGATGCCCTTGGCGCCCGCCGCCTCGAGCCGGTCGGGCCCGGCCGAGAGCACGCCGCCCACGAGCTCGTCGCACAGCTCGGTGATGGTCGCGTCGAGCACGCCGCCGACGAACCCGTCCTCGACGAGCGCCTCCATGGCACGGCCGCCGATGCCCGTGCAGTGGAAGGTGAGCACCTCGTAGCCGCGCGCCTCGAGCGCCTCCCGCGCGTGCGTGACGCATGGGGTCGTGACGCCGAACATCGTGGCGGCCACGAGCGGCCGCTCGTCCTGCACCTCCACGGGCGGGGCCTGGACCATGCCGGCCATCGCCGCGGCGGCGTTGGCGAGGATCTGCGCCGAGATCGAGTTGATGCCCGCGACGTCGGTGACCGAGGCCATCATGCAGATGTCGGAGACGTCGACGTACGCGCGCGTGTCGCCCGCGGCCACCGTCGAGACCATCAGCTTCGGGACGCCGACGGGCAGCGCCTGCATCGCCCGGGTCGCGATCGCCGTGTTGCCGGAGCCGCCCGCGGCGAGGATCCCGTGGATGGTGCCCTCGTCGTAGAGCCGCCGCGCGAGCGCGGTCGCGGCCTCGGCCATCGCGGTGACGGCGGCGCCGCGGTCGCGGGCCTCCGTCAGCGCAGCCAGGTCGACACCGGCCGCGGCGGCGACCTCCTCCCGCGCGATGTCGGGCTCGCAGCCGTGCGGCGGCTCGAGCGTCCCGACGTCGGCGACGAGCGCCTCGACGCCGGCCAGCATGAGCCGGTCGCGCAGGTAGGCGTACTCGTCCCCCTTCGTGTCAAGTGTCCCGATGAGCAGGACCGTCTTGCGCCCGTCCACGAACTCTCCCCCTACGTTGTCAAGACTCGGATGAACCTACCCGCAGTGGCGGTCTGCGCGCCTGCCTGAGAAGACTGCCCGATGGCGGTTATCGCCCTAAACGCGCCGCGACTACTCGTGCCCGTGGCAGCAGTGCGACTCGGGCGGCGGGATGTCGAGCGTCGGGTTGCGGTCGAAGAAGCCGACCGGTTGCAGCGCGACCCCGGCCTTGGTCATCGGCATGATCGGCCAGTCCTCGGGGCGGACGAAGTGGGTGACGCCGACCGTGTACCAGAGGACGACGTCCTCGCCGTCGAGGGGACGGTCCTGGCTGAAGGTGGGCAGGCCGCCCGGGTCAGCGTGCTGGTAGGGGTACGCGCCGGCCGGGAAGCGCTCGTCGGCGTCGTACGGGGTGACCCACAGCGTGTGGCGCGCGAAGCCGGCGCGGCGGTCGACGCTCGAGCCGGGCTGGGCGAGCAGCGTGGCCGTCCCGTGGCCTGGCACGAGCCGGTAGCCCGTGGGCCGGCCGTGCGCGTTGGTGTGGTCGGCGCTCGTGACCGCCCACACGCGCGAGGTTGACTCGTCGGCGTCCCGGCGGGCCTCGCTCTCGGTCCGCAGCAAAGTCACCCGTGGGCGGAAGCCGTTCCCTTGCGGGTTGGCGGGCCCGGTCGGGACGCGCTCGGCCTCGATCTCGCTGACCTGGTTGGCGGTGCCGTCGACGTCGAGGTCGAGCCGGAAGCAGAACATGTGCTGGTGGTGCGGGGCGGCGAGGCCCTGGTCGATGATGTTCGAGCCCGCCGGCGGCTCACCACCCTCGCCCAGCGCGATCGTCGAGACGATCCCGTGCAGCTGGACCTCGATCTCGATCGAGCCGTCCAGGCCCAGGTACCAGCGGAACGCGTACTCGTAGTTGCCGACGGTCGCCATCGCGTTGACGACGAACCGCCGCCCGCGTCGCGTCTCGACGTGCCCGGTCGCGTGGTCGGTGTGCTTCCACAGCAGCCCTGCGTCCTCCTCGTGCAGGCAGATTGCGTTGGCGATCCGCCGCGGCGCGCCGGAATGGTCGGCCAGGTGGGCGTCGAGGTAGGCGATCTCGCCGAGGCAGTCGCAACCGAGCTCGAGTGAGTTCAGGCACGCGCCGAGGCCGTACTCGCCGGCGTCGAAGTACGTGCGCCAGTTGTGCATGGGGTCGGGCTCGCCGTAGGGGACGATCATCTCCGCGCACGATCCGCGGTAGAGGACCGGCCGGCCGTCGTAGCGGAGGTCGTGGAGGACGAGCCCCTCCTGGGGGTCGATGGCGGGCACGAGCGTCCAGCGGTGCCACCGGACCTCGCCGCCGTCGACGCTGAACGACACGCCCTCGGGCTGAGTCAAAGAGAACGGCCGCAAGTCGTCGCGGGGCGGGACGACCCCGGCGCGGTAGTCGCCGTCGGCGTCCGGGATCGGGCGGCGCTCGCCGTCCTCGACCTCGAGCACGCGGTGGGCGTCGAGGTCGACAAACGCAATCAGATGCTCGATCGGGCGGCCGTACGCGTTGTCGTACGGATCGCGGCGCAGGTAGGCGACGGCGCGGCCGAAGCGGTGGCCCGCCTCGAGCGGATGGCCGAAGACCCCGCTGGGCAGGACGTCGATCTGCACGAGGCTGACGTCGTCGACGCCCCGTGCCCGCAGCGCCGCCTGCACGCGATCATCTGAGAGCACGCACGCCGCGGCGGCCTCATAGTCCTCCGGGGTGATCGGCGGTCGCGCGCCCTCGATCAAGCAACGAGAGCGCACGTCGCCGTCCGGGAGTCCGACGATGACCTCCTCGACGCCGCGCTCGCCGGCGAGGACGACGAGCGCCTCGCGTGCCGGTCGCGGACCGTCGCCGTCGCGCCACGCGAGGTACTCGGCCTTGGCCGGCTCCCGCCGCGCCGCGCTGACGACCCGGGCGCCGGGGACGAGCGCCGCGCCCGTCGCGCGGGCGAGCTCGTCGGCGTGGAGTGGGGCGAGGGGGTGCGTGGTCGCGATGCCGGTCATCGTCGCGCAGTCTCCCGCGCCGGGCGCGGGCGTCAATGGGCAGTCACGCGCCGCTGCATCGGCGCATCCGAACCAGCGCCTCGCGCAAACGCATTGGCGTGGCGGCGCCGAGCGCCGACACTGCGGCGACACAAGCGAGGGGAGAGAGCGATGAGTGTGGTCACCGACGACTTCGAAGCACAGCAGCGACATCGGCTCGTCAAGAGCATGCGCCTGTTCGACCTCGTCTTCTTCGGGGTCGCGACTGTCGTCTCGCTCGACACGATCGGCTACATCTCGAGCTTCGGGGCGCAGACGTTCACGTGGATGCTCGTGCTCGTCCCGCTGTTCGTGCTGCCGTACGCGCTGCTGATGGCGGAGATGGGCGGCGCGTTCGTGCGCGAGGGTGGTCCCTACTACTGGATGCGGCTGGCGTGGGGACGCGGGGCCGCGGCGCTCGGAGCGGTCCTGTACTGGATCACGAACCCGCTCTGGCTCGGCGGCTCGCTCGCGTTCCTGGCCACCGAGGCGTGGAGCAGCAACCTCACGAAGATCGAAGCGGGCTCGGTGTGGGATTACGTTTTCAAGCTCGTCTTCATCTGGATCGGGATCCTCGTCGCGATCATCTCGCTCAAGCGCGGCAAGTGGATCCCCACGATCGGCGCGTTCGTGAAGATCGCGCTCGTCGCCATCGTGTGCGTGACGGTCGGCATCTATGCCATCGAGCACGGCATCCACGGCTCCGGCGCCGGCGACTTCTCCCCGACGCTCGCGGTCTTCCTCGGCGCCGTGCCGCTGCTGATCTTCGCCATGAGCGGCTTCGAGTGCGGGACGGCCGCCGGCGAGGAGATGCGCGACGCCCAGCACGACGTCCCCCGCTCGATCGGTGCCTCCGCGATCGTGTCGGTCGGCTGCTACCTGCTCCCGATCGCCGCGATCCTCGTCGTCATGCCGGCGAGCAAGGTCTCGAGCGTCGCGGGCTTCATGGACGCCGCCGCCCGCAGCTTCAGCGTCTATGGCGGCGCTCAGGACGTGCTCGTCGACCTCGCCGCCCTGGCCTTCATCTTCACCCTGCTCACCCAGGGCGCCGCGTGGATGATGGGCTCCGATCGCGTGCTCGCCGCGGTCGGCATGGACGGCACGTTCCCGCGCGCGCTCGGCGTCATCAGCGACCGCTTCGGCACGCCGGTGCGCGTCAACCTCATCTCCGGCGTCGTGGCCACGGTCTTCTCGATCGTGGCGATCAACCTCGCCTCCGGCAGCGCCGCGACGACCTTCGAGATCGTGCTGACCATCGCGATCTCGACCGTCCTGCTCTCCTACCTGATCATCTACCCGTCGGCCATGCGCCTGCGGCGGCTGTACCCCGATGTCCACCGCCCGTTCGTGGTGCCCGGCGGCAACGCCGGCCTGTGGATCTGCACCGTGCTCGCCACTGGCTTCATCGCCCTTGGCTCGTGGGTCGCGGTCTTCCCCGGTACGCTCGAGAACCTGCTGGGTGTCGAGTTCGACTTCGAGGACACGTGGGGCGTGTCGCGCGCGCACTTCGAGGCGCTGACCATCGGCACGCTCGTGATCATCGGCGCGATCGCGGTCGCCGGGCTGGTGCTCGGCGGGCGTGAGCGCCGACGCGAGCGAGATCAGCTGACCGCTACGCCGCAGCCAGCTGGCGCAGCAGCCGGTCGATGAAGGCCTCGCCGGCAGCGAGCTGATCGGCGGTGATGAACTCGTCGGGGGTGTGGCCCTGGGTCATCGACCCAGGGCCGCAGACGACGACCGGCACACCCAGCCGCTCCTGGTAGAGACCCGCCTCGGTCCCGAAGTCCACGGCGCCACCCTCACCGTGGCCGGCGATCGCTGCGATGCGGGCGCCGAACGCGTCCGCGGTCGGCGTGAGCGGCGGGTAGCCGCCGGCGCGGCGCACCTCGGCACCGGCGGCCACCGAGCCGATCCGCTCGACGATCGCGTCGAGCGGCTGCCCAGGGAGCGCGCGCGTCTCGACCTGCAGCGTGCAGAGGTCCGGCACGATGTTGAGCGCCACGCCGCCGTGGATCGGGCCGATGCCGATCGTGGCGTGCGGCGTCGAGAACGACAGGTCGCTCGCCTCGCTCGCGAGTTGGCGCTCGAGGTCCTCGAGCGCGACGATGAGGTGCGCGGCGGCGCGCACCGCGTTGATGCCGGCCGACGGCGTGGCGGAGTGCGTCGCGCGGCCACGGACGGTGATGTCGAGCGCGGCCTTGCCCTTGTGGCGGTCGACGACCCGGAGCTCGGTCGGCTCGCCGACGACCACGCCGGCGAGCGGCGCGGCGATCTCGAGCGCGTCGAGCAATGGGGCGATGCCCGCGCAGGCGAGCTCCTCGTCGTGTGAGATCGCCACGTGCAGTGGTGCATCCAGCGTCGATTGGTCGGCTCGCGAGAGGGCGGCCAGCGTCGCGGCGATGAAGCCCTTCATGTCGGCGGCGCCGCGCCCGTGGAGCCGGCCGCCGTCGGCACGGAGGGCGAAGGGGTCGGCGGTCCAGCTCTGGCCCGCGACGTCGACGACGTCCCCGTGGGCGGCGAGCAGGACGCCCCCTGGCGCATCGGCCGGGCCGAGCACGGCGTGCAGCACGTTCGTGCCCGGCCGCGTGCCGTCGTGCACGCGGACGTCGGCGCCGGCCTCGTCGAGGACCGTCGCGATGTCGGCGATCAGCTCGAGGTTGTCGCCGCCGGCGATCGACGGCCGGGCGACCAGGCGGCCCAGGAGCGCGGTCGCGTCAGGCGGCGCCATAGCCGAGGCCAGGGACCGTCCCGGCCCCGATCGCCGCCCGGCAGTGCTGCTCGAAGGCCTCGACCAGCCGCGTCGCGCGAAGGCTCTGCAGCCGTGCCAGCCCCATGAGCATCGGCCGTGGGTCGCCGGCGATCGGCCGCGTCACCAGCGGCCGGCCGTCCAGCGCGACGTCGATGTGCGGCCGCGCGTTGATGATCGAGTAGCCGAAGTCGTTGCCCACCATCGTGCGGATGACCTCGGGGTGGATCGAGCGGTGGCCGACCGTCGGCTCCACGCCCGCGGCGTCGAACAGCGCGCGGAAGTACTCGCGCGAATGCGGCAGGTCGAGCAGGACCAGCGGCTCGCCGGCCAGCTCCTCGAGCGTCACTGCCTCGTTTGCCGCCAGCGGATGGTCGGCCCCGAGCAGCGCGAACGGCGGGAGCGATGCCAGCGGTGCGAACGTCAGGTCGGCGGCCAGGTCCAGGTCGTAGGTCAGCGCCACGCTGAGCTGTCCGGAGCGCAGGCCGGTCACCAGATCGGCCTGCCCGGCCTCGACCATCTCCAGGCTCACGGCCGGGTGGCGCTCGCGGAAGCCCTGTCCCAGGCGAGGGGTGACGAGCGGTGCGAGCGTGACGAGGCAACCGAGGTGCAGCGTTCCGCTCAGGTCGGCGGTCAGCTCGGAGGCGAAGCGCTCCAGCTCGTCCGCGTCGCGCAGCAGCGTGCGGGCGCGATCCAGGAACTGGCGGCCCTCGGCGGTCGGCGAGATGCCCTGCGCGTGGTGGCGGATGAGCAGCTGCACGCCGAGCGCGGCCTCGAGCTGCGAGATCGCCGCCGACACCGACGACTGCGACACGGGGATGTTCAGCGCGGCGTCGGTGACGCTGCCGGCCTCTGCCGCGGCGACGAAGTACTGCAGCTGGCGCAGCGTGAAGCGCATGGCGGACACGCCGGCGAGTGTCTCACCGGTGATCACTCCGCGTCGCCGGGGACGCCGTAGGCAGGCGCGGAACCAGGGTCGAGCGCGCGCGTCACGTAGTCGTCGCGCTGTGGGGCCCAGACGTCCCAGAGTCGTTGGAGCTCGGCGATCGGGTTGTCGGCCCAGTCCACGCGCAGGTCGGTCACGGGCCAGGGGACCGCGTCGGCCACGAGCAGGCCGGCGGAGTGCAGCGGGCCCGCCTCGCCGCCCGCGTCGAGCCCGGCCTGGAGGGCGGTGAGGAGCCGTACTTCCAGCTCGCCGGTCGCCTCGAAGGTTGCGCCGAGAGCGTCGAGGACCGCCTCGGACGCCAGCAGGTTGCCGGCCGCCGCCCAGCCGGGGCCGGTGCGGGTGCCGTGGACGCCGAGCGCGCGGGCTCCGCTCCACGCCGCGCTGCGGCCCCGGGCGTCGACCACCGCGAGCTGGCGGTGCTCGCCGGCGGCAGCGGCCACGGTTGCCATCGCGGCGTCGGCGTCGGCGCCGCTCTGGAGCGCATCGAGGAGCTGCGGTCCCAACCGCGGATCGGTCACGTTCTGCGACGACGCCACCCCGACGCCGGCGCGCACGTTCGCGCACCGCGCCGCGACTGCCGGGCTTGACGACGTGATCGCCATCCCCAGCCATCCCGTCTGCTCGCACCGCCCGAGGATCGCGAACGTCAACCGAGCACCGCGATCGCGTCGATCTCCACGAGCCACTCGGGCCGCGCCAGGGCACTGACGACGATGCCGGTCGACACCGGGTGCACGCCCTTCAGCCAGCGGCCCATCACGCGGTAGACCGGCTCCCGGTAGCGCGAGTCGATCAGGTAGACGGTGACCTTGACGATGTGCTCCAGGCCGCCGCCGGCCTCGTCGAGCAGCAGCGCGATGTTCTTCATCGCCTGCTCGGCCTGCGCCTCGACGTCGCCGACGCCGACGCTCTCGGAGGTGTCGAGGTCCTGCCCGATCTGGCCGCGCAGGTAGACCGTGTTCCCGGCGACGACCGCCTGGCAGAGGTCGTTGTCGAGGTTCTGCTCGGGATAGGTCTCGCGCGTGTTGAACGGGCGGATCCGGCGGTGCACGGTCATGCGCGCACCGCGGCCGTGGCGTCGTAGGCCAGGTAACCGTTCTGCGTGGCGATGTGGTCCGCGACGTGCTTGGCGTCGTGCCACACGCCCCAGATGAAGGTCGATCCACGTCGTGACTGCCACGGCAGGCCGAGGAAGTACACGCCCGGCTCGGACGCGACGCCGCGGCGGTGGGCCGGCTTGCCGTTCTCGTCGAAGGCTTCGACCTGCAGCCAGCTGTAGTCGGACCTGAACCCGGTGGCCCAGACGACGGAGGTCACGCCGGCGCTCGTCAGGTCGAGCTCGCGGATGGGGTCCAGAGCTCGGGCGGGCAGCGGCCCGAGCTCGTGCGCCTCCGGCTCCTCCGGAAGGTCGACGCCCTCGCGCGCGACGAAGGCGTCGGCCTCCTCGAGCAGCGAGAGGTAGTTGGCGTCGCCCTGCGCGATGTTCTCCGCGAGGTCGGGCGCGAACCGGATCGTCCCGTCGTCATAGGCGGTCATGAACCCGAGCAGCGTGATGCCGCTGCGCTCGAGGTCCCGGAAGTCGACGGTGCGCCCGCCGTGCGCTCCGCTGACCGCGATCGTGACGTGCGCGGCGCCCTCCGGCGGAGCCTCCGCGTCCCACTTGTTGAGGACGCCGAGCCACCAGCAGAAATCACGCCTGCGGTAGCTGCGCGGCGGACGGTCGTGGGGACCCACGCAGAGGTAGACCTCCCGGCCGGCGCTGCGGAGCTCGTCCGCGATCTGCACGCCGGACGACCCCGCCCCCACGACAAGGACCGCGCCGTCGGGCAGCTGGCCCGGATTGCGATAGCCGCTCGAGTGCACCTGCGTGAGCTCCGCGCTCTCAGGGACGACCGGTGGGATCAGCGGCTGTTGGAATGCGCCGGTCGCCGCGACGACATAGCGCGCTTCGATCGGGCCGTCGCTCGTCTCGGCCCGGAAGCCGGCCCGGCCCTCGTTCCTGTGCACGGAGAGCACCTCGACGCCGCAGCGGATCGGTGCGTCGATCTGTCGCGCGTAGGTCTCGAAGTACTCGACGACCTGCTCCTTGGAGGCGAACCCATCCCGATCGATGTCGAACTCCAGCCCGGGGAACCGGTCATGCCACGCGGGCCCATTCGCGACGAGAGAGTCCCACCGCTCCGAGCGCCACCGCTCGGCGATGCGGCTGCGCTCGAGGATCAGATGCGAGATGTCGCAGGCGCTCAGATGCTCGCTCATCGCGAGGCCGGCCTGGCCCCCCCCGACGATCAGCACCTCCACAGCTTCGTTCGACATCCTCGGCCCCGTTCGCAATCGAAGTACCGGTTCGGTCTCGAGATCTTGCGCGACGCGGTGGGGCCGTTCAACACATGATTCCGACCTTCCGCTTGCGCGTTTCCGATCCAAGCGGGCTCATGGCTTCTGCGCGACGACGTAGGTCGTGGAGGCGAGGACGTACGCGTTCGGCCGGTCGGTCAGCCGCCGGCTCAGCGGGAGGAGGAGGTAGCGGAGCGCGAGCAGGGTCACCTGCAGGACCGGTCGGAGCAGGCGCGGCGAGTACTCCGAGATGAATCGTCCGCCGAGGTCGAAGAGCGTGAACAGCGGGCCGACGGCGGTCCCCGACTCACGCACGTGGAAGCCGGCGTTCGCGAACAGCTGTTCATGGCCGCTGAGCGTGAAGTTCTGGAAGTGATTGGGGTAGCCGTGGTACGCCTGCATGAAGGGCGTGTTGGCGTAGACCGAAGCCCCCGACCGGAGCACTCGGAGCATCTCGTTGACGGCCTCGTGGGGCCGGGCGAGATGCTCGAGGACGGCCTCGCAGAAGATCGCGTCGACGGATGCGTCGGCGTACGGCAGGTGATGCGCGTCAGCGACGACGTCCACGTTGGGGAACGGGCCGATATTCACGTTCACGAAGCTCGGGTGCTCCCGTAGCGGACCGCCTCCGATCGAGATGCAGAGGGACCCGGGTTCGACTGCATCGAAGATCTCGCGGAAGGCTTCCTCGGACCGCTCGGTTCGGTAGTCGATTCCTCCGCGCGTGAGCACGTTCTGTGCCCGATGCGCTAGCCGAGCGAGAAGGCCGGGTGCTTGCGCATCCGGCGCTGCGGACTCGTACTCGGCGACCATTCGACCGGAGCCCGCGACGTACTCGCGGGCCTGCTCGACGTCCTCCAGGAGAAGCGGCACGCCATCGTGCAGGTAGTACTGCGTGCCTCGAGCGGACACGAGACGGTCGCCTTCAACGGTCAGAGGCTCACGCGAAGCCGGGCAGACCAGTCGCCCCTGGCTGATCTGGTCTTCGAGGGGCATGCGTGAGGCTGGCATCGTGCGCGGCGGCACCGTATCGCGGCGTGCGGACCCGCCCGCCGTCATGGTGCCGGCGCGCTGAGGCGCTCGGCCAGGCGTGAGTAGCGGCGCGAGGTGTCAGGCGACGCCGCTGCGCGTACGACGACCTGCCGCTGGCCCACGATGAGGGTGGCCTTCCGGGCGCGGGTCATCGCCGTGTAGAGCATCTCGCGGCGCAGGAAGTAGGCGCCGGCGGCAGCGTGGGCGATGACGATCGCGACGGGGAGCTCGATGCCCTGGCCCTTGTGGATTGAGCAGGCGTAGGCGAGCTGAAGCTTTGGCGCTTCGTCCTCGGGGAGGTGGAAGATCGCTCCGTCGGCCTCGACGACGAGGGCCTCGGCGTCCTCGTTGTGCTCGAGGAGGCGGAGGATGGTGCCGTTCATGAGGCCGAGGTCGTGGAGGTTGCGGCCGGAGAGCATGAGCTTGTCGCCGATCCGGAGGCGGCCGCCGAGGACCTTGCGACCGGTCGGGTTGAGGGACTCGCGAAGGCGGGCGTTGAGCGCGTCGATGCCGAGGGCGCCGCGGTAGACGGGGGCGAAGACCTGGATGTCGGTGATCGAGTCGACGCCGAAGTGCTTCGGGAGGCGTTCGGTGACGAGCGTGACGACCTCGTCGAGGGCGGCTCGGGGATCGGCCCGCTCGATCATGAACAGGTCGCGGGTCATCTCGTCCGAGGGAGTGAAGGACGGTGCGCTCCCGGTGCGGACGGCGTGGGCGCCGCGGACGATCATGCTTCCCGCGGCCTGGCGGAAGATGTGGGTGAGCTCTGCAATGGGGACCGGGCGGGCTTCGACGAGCTCGGCGAATGGCTTGCCGGCTCCGACCGGTGCGAGCTGGTCCGCGTCGCCGACGAGGACGACGTGCGTCTGGGAGCCGACGGCTCGCAGGAGCGTGACGAGCAGCTCGAGGTTCGCCATCGAGGTCTCGTCGACGATCAGGACGTCGGCATCGAGCTCCTCGACGGTCGGGCCCTGGCCGGGGATCCAGCCGAGGGCGGCGTGGACGGTCGAGGCGTCGAGGCCGCTCGACTCGGACATGCGGCGGGCGGCTCGGCCGGTTGGGGCGACGAGCAGGACCGAGGCGTTCTGCTGGGCCGCGGCGGCGCAGATCAGGCGGATCGTGGCGGTCTTGCCCGTGCCCGGGCCGCCGGTGACGATCGAGAGGCGGGAGGTGAACGCGGCTTGGACCGCGGCGGCCTGCTCGGGGGCGGGGACGAGCTCGTCCGCGGGTGGTGCCTTGGAGGGCTTGAGGCTTGCCGCTGCTGCGGCGAGGTCGGTGACGATCCCGGCGAGGTCGCGCTCCAACTTGGCCGTCTCGGGGCGGTAGGCCCAGACCACGCTGCGGGCGGCCGCGTTGGCCGAGTCAGCGTTGGACTCGTCGACCTCGATCACCAGGGCGCGAGCGTCGGCCATCTCGCTGAAGCGCGCGGCGTCCGGCGCGACGCCGAGCAGCTCGCCGGCGCGGACCGCGAGCTCGGCGACCGGCAGGCAGGTCGAGCCGGCTCGCTCCGCCTCGCTCAAGACATGCAACACGGCCGCTCGCGCTCGCCCAGGTGAGTCGGCCGGGATGTCGACGGAGCGGGCGATGGTGTCGGCGATGTTGAAGCCGATCCCGAACACGCTCGTCAACTCATAGGGGCGCTCCCGCACGATCCGATGCGCTCGTGGCCCGTAGTGCTTCTCGATCCGCGCGACCAGCCAAGCCAGGCCGTGCGGTGCAAGCAGGAGGTGCAGCGCCCGGCTCGAGCGGAGCTCGTCCCAGGACTTGACCGCCTCGGTGATCCGCCCCGCGCTGAGCCCCATCCGGCGGAAGGCGGCCTTCGGGTCGCGGTCGATGACCTCGAGCACGTCGTCGCCGTAGAGCTCCAGCAGCCGCTCGGCTCGCCTGCCGCCGACGTGCCGGACGCGCTTCAGATACACGAGCAGCGCGGCCTCGCCGGTGGGCGCGAGCGGCTCGGCGGTGGCGACCTTGACCTGGAGCCCGTAGCGCTTGTCGTCCTGCCACTCGCCGCTGATGCGGACCCGCTCGCGCTCCTCGAGGTGGGCGAGGGTCCCGACGAGGGTGATCTCGTCGCCGTCGCGCTCGGCGTCGACGATCGCAAAGCCCGTCTCTTCGCTCGACCAGCGGCAGCGCCGGATGAGGACCTCGTCCTCGAACGGCGTGCCGGGGATGCCCTCGATCACGTCGCCCATAGCCGCCCCTGCAGCCCGGAGGCTCGTGCGATCGGGCGGTCGACGGCGGCTCGGACCGCCTCCTCGGTGCCGGCGAGTATCAGCCGTGTCTGCGCGCGCGTGACCGCGGTGTAGAGCAGCTCGCGCGTGAGGATCGGCGAGGCGGGGTCGGGCAGCAGCACGGCGGCGGTGTCGAACTGGGAGCCCTGGCTCTTGTGCACGGTCATGGCGTAGACGGTCTCGACGGCGGCGAGACGTGTAGGGCTGAAGAGCACGATCTCGCCCTGCCGCTCGAACGCAGCGGCCGGGCGGCCGGAGCTCGCAGCGGTCACGACGACGCCGGTATCGCCGTTGTAGAGCCGGATCGCATGGTCGTTCTCGGTGACCAGCAGAGGGCGGCCGACGTACCAGGGCTCGGCGGCGAAGCCGGGGATCTCGCCGGCCAGCCAGGTCTCGATGCGCGGCATCCAGGTCGCGACCCCGTGCGGTCCGCGGCGGTGGGCGCACAGCACCCGGAAGGCGCCGAGCTCGCGGATCGCCCGGGCGGCGTCGCCCTCGGCGGCGGCTTCGATGACGGCGCGGCCCGTGCGGACGGCGCCTTCGCGGACCGGGGTGAGGAGGTCGAGCGAGGCGGGGTCGCCGATGTCGGTGTCGATCCAGGTGATGCTCTCGTCGCCGAGGGCGTCGATGGCGGCGTCGGCGTGACCGGCGTGGATCGCGGTCGCGAGCCGCTCGATCGCCCCGCCGAAGCGGTGGACGGTGCCGAGGACGACGATGCCGTCGCCGACTGCGGAGGTCGCGGCCTCGCCTTCGACGGATGAGCCGGTGGCGCGGGCGAGAGCATCCCTGGTCGCGGTGCTCATCTGTGGGCGGTCCGCAGCCGGGCCGACGATGTCGCCGAGCACCGCGCCGGCCTCGATCGAGGTGAGCTGGCCGGGGTCGCCGACGAGGATCAGCCGTGCCTCTCGCCGAACGGCTTCCGTGAGGCGGGCCATCAACGAGAGCGACACCATCGAGGTCTCGTCGACGATCACGACGTCATAGGGCAGCCGATTGCCTCGGTCGTGGCGGAAGCGACTGTGCGTGCCGGGCTTCCAGCCGAGCAGGCGGTGGAGCGTGGAGGCTTCGAGCTCGAGCAGGCGCGCACGGATCGCCGGGTCGACCTGCAGCCGGGCCGCTTCATGGTGAACAGCCTCGGCGAGGCGGGCGGCGGCCTTGCCGGTCGGGGCCGCGAGGGCGACGAGCGGGGGTGCGGCGCCGGCGGCAAGAGCCTGCTCCTCGAGGAGGGCGACGATGCGCGCGACCGTGGTGGTCTTACCGGTGCCGGGGCCGCCGGCCACGACGGCGAGGCGGCGGAGCACCGCGGCGGCGGCCGCCTGCTTCTGGCGGGCGTCGGGGATCTCGCCGGTGAAGAGGCGGGTGAGGCCGTCGGCGAGGAGGTCGGGATCGAGTGGAGTGGCAGGGCCCGCGAGTGCCTGGAGGTCGGCGGCGACCTGCTGCTCCTCTCGCCAGTAGCGGTCGAGGTAGAGGGCGCTCCCTTCGAGGACGAGCGGAAGGTCTGGGCCGGCGAGGCCGCTTGCCCGGACGGAAGAGATCCATGTCGGCGGGGCGGGCCAGGGGAGGGTGGTGAGGTCGATGGGATCGTCGACGTCGACTGTCGCCGTCGCGTGGATGTGCGCGAGGTCGACGAACACGTGGCCGATGCGTGGCGCACGGACGGCGAGCGCGGCTGCGAGCCGAACGGAATCATTCGTTCCGCCGACGAGCGTGGCGAGGCGAGACGCCACGTGCACGTCGGCGGCGGCCAGCACGCCAGCCTCGTTGAACTCGGCGAGCAGGCCGGACGAGCCGCGTGCGAGGCGGGCGTCGAAGGCGAGGTCGGTCATGCCGTCTCGCCCCGGTCGAGCACGTCGCTGAGTGACTCGATGAGGTCGGGCGAGGGCTGCCAGGTGAAGACGCCGCACGGCGCCCCCTCGACCGCCGGCGTGTCCGGCCCCGTCATCCCGCGCACGAACAGATATTTGGCGCCGGCGAGGTTGCGGGCGGCGCTGTAACCCGGGAGGCGCCACCTGAGATACCGGTGGAGCGCGACGACGTAGAGCAGGGCTTGCAGCCGGTAGTGGGCGTGGGTCATCTCGGCGCTCAGTGCGGTGGGGCGGTGGTGCCAGGCGGTCAGCTCCTCGCCGGCCGGCGCGAGCCAGTTGGTCTTGTAGTCGACGACCGCGAAGCGCTCGCCGTCGAGCCGCAGCACGAGGTCGATGCTGCCGGTCAGGTATCCGCGCACGCTCTCCCGGAGCCGTGGGTCTCGCAGGCGCTCCGCGTACGGGTCGCCGTCGGCGTGCAGTACGTCCGCGATCGCGGCGAGCGTCAGCGCCGGGCCACGCGGGTCGTCGCCGCCGACCAGCGGGAGCTCGAAGTTCAGCTCGTCCAGGCGGTCGGCTCGGGCGATCTGGCGGAGGGACACGTCGCCGGCGAGCGGCGTCTCGATCGCCGCGTGCAACCCCGCGACGACCGCGTCCACGTCGCCGAGCTCGACCCGCCGCCGGGCCTGCGCCAACCCGATCTCGAGCGACAGCTCTGATGCGAGGTCGGCTGACGCGAAGTCGACCGCCTCGAAGACGCGGTGCACGAGCGTGCCGACCTCCACGCCCACCGGCATGTCCGCGAGGAGGGAGGGCACGGCCCTGAGCGCCTCGTGGTCGTCGGTTGGCACGGGGGGTGCGACCGGCGCCGACTCGTCGTCAACGACCGGCTCCTCCGGCTCGCTCGCCACGTGCGGCTCATAGGTGCCGGCCGTGATGTCGCTGAACGAGGTTCGCCGCCACCACCAATCCAGAGTGCGGCCGAACGAGGAGGCCGACAGCGTTGATGCTGAGACGACGTCGCCGGGCCAAGAGACCGTCGGACCGAGCACGGACGACTCGACGCTGACGCCGGTCAACTCGCGGAAGCGGGCAAGGGCGGTCTCGTCCGACGGCACGGCGGCGCCCGACGCGGCGACGTTCCCGTCGCCATCGCGCGCGAACAGGAGCCGCGACAACGCGGAGTTGCGGCTGTCGAACGACCCCGCCCACCACACGACCGCCTGGTGCTTCGCGCGCGTCAGGGCGACGTAGGCGAGCCGCAGGTCCTCACCGCGCTGCTCGTCGACGTGCCGCGCCACGTGGCCCTTCCACTGCGGGCCATCCAAGCCGACGTCGATCGTCCGCACGCCGGCGTCGTCGTGGAACGTCACAGGCGTGGTGCTCTCGCGCGGGATCCACGACGGCTCCCACAGGTCGGGGTAGTAGACGACCGGGAACTCGAGCCCCTTGCTGCGGTGCATGGTCAGCACCTGCACCGCCTCGGCATCGCTCTCGAGCCGGCGGCTGCGCTCCTCGTCGTTGTTGTCCGTCGTCGCCTCGAGCACCCGCTGGCGCAGCCACGCGGTCAGCGCCGTGGCGCCCATCTGCTCGGTCATCGCCGCGGCATGCAGCAGTTCGCCGACGTGGCGGAGGTCGGTCATCCGCCGCTCGCCGTCGGCCATGGCGAGCACGCGCCGCGGCAGCTTCTGCTCGAGCGTGATCGCCTCCATCAGGGCGGCGACACCCTTGTCGCGCAGCACGCGGGCCCAGTGGTGGAGCTGGCGGAAGAGCTGCTCCTCTGCTTCGTCGTCCGCGGCGGCCACGTCCTCCGCCGTCCAGCCGAACATCGGGGTCAGCGCTGCCGCGCGCGCGCGCGGGGGATTGGAGGGACGTTCGATCGCCTCGAGCAGCCGCAGCCACTCGAGCGCCGGCTCGGTGCCGAACACGCTACCGGCGCCGTTGATGACGGCGGGGACGTCGACTGCCTCCAGCGCGTCGCGGACACGGGCGGCGTTGCGGTTCGTCCGCACGAGCACGGCGATGTGACCGGGGCGGACCGGGTCCTCTCCCTCGATCGACGCGCCCGAGCGCAGCAGCGAGACGATGTCGGCGGCGACGTCGCAGGCGACGTGCTGCCGCGCCGGCTCGAGCCGCGCGTAGCCCTGCTGGGTGAGGCCGACGTCGCCGCGCGGGACGACCCGCACACGCAGCGGCGCCGGGTCCGGCGCCCCGCGCAACCGCGGGCCCGCGTTGGAGGCGCGGACCTGCCGGTAGACGATCCCCTCATGACCCAGCTTCGCGCCGCCGAACAGCTGGTCGTAGGCGTCGAGCAGCCCCTGGTCGCTCCGCCAGTTGGTCGTCAGCGTGGCCTGCGCGCCGGCGGTCCGGGCCGCCTCGATGTAGGCGTAGACGTCGGCGCCGCGGAACGCGTAGATCGCCTGCTTCGGGTCGCCGATCAGCACCAAGGTCGTCTGGCCATCGCCGAACGCGGTGCGCATGATCTGCCACTGGACGGGGTCGGTGTCCTGGAACTCGTCGACGAGCACGACGCGGTAGCGCGCCCGCAGCCGCGCCGCGGCAACCTCGCCGCTCTCGCCTTCGAGGGTCGACTGCAGGCGGGTCAGCAGGTCGTCGTAGGTCATGACACCCGCGCGGCGCTTGCGTGCCTCGAGCTCGAGACGCGCCGCGCCCGCGAGCCGCACGCGCATCGCCTCGATGGTGTTCTCGGGCGCGGCGGCCGGCTCGATCGGGGCGGCCGGATTGTCGATCGCCGCACGCGCGATCTCCATCGCCTCCTTGCGACTGAACTGCGGGGCGCCGCGGCGGGCGAAGCGGCGGAGGTAGAGGTCGTCGACCACCTCCTCGATCAGGTCGGTGACGTCCTCGACGAAGGTGGTGTCGGACTCGACGTCGCCGAGCACGCCGAGCCCGCCGAGCACCTCCTGGCAGAAGCCATGCGTGGTGGCGATCGTCGCGGAGTCGAAGTCGGCGATCGCCGCGGCAAGCCGCTCGCGCCGCACCCGCACCTCGTCCGGCGTGCCGGAGGCGAGCAGCTGTACGACGGCGTCGTCCTCCGGCGCCTCCCCCTCGAGACCTCGCTCCGCGCTCACCAGCCGCTCCCGGACGCGTTCGCGCAGCTCGCCGGTCGCCATCCGCGTGAACGTCACCATCAGCAGCTGGTCGAGCGCGAAGCCCTCCGCCACGTAGCGCGCGGCCAGCGCCGCGATCGTGAACGTCTTGCCGGTGCCCGCGCTCGCCTCAAGCACGGTCACGCCGGCCGGGAGCGGGCCGCAGACGTCGAACGCGCCGGTCATGCGAACACCACCTGCTCCCAGCCGAGCGGCCCGTCCCACAGCTGCCGCGCCCGGCGGTCGAACTCCGGAACGGCGTATTCCGCGAACGTCAGCACACCGCCGAACACGAGCTGGTGCTCGAGCTCCTGGTCCTCGCGCGTGAACCGCCAGTCGGACTCCCACTCCTTCGCGGCCTGACCGCCCGCAGCGTGGGCCGCCGACGTCCGGGTCGCGAGCCGCAGCGGCTCGCACATGCCGTCGTCGAACAGCGCAGCGAGCGAGGCGAGGTGCTCGAGCGCGACCTCCGGCGCCATCCGCGGCAGTCGCACGATGCTCACGGTCGTGCCCCGCGGCGCGACGCCGAACGCCGCACGCCCGATCGTCGCCGCCTCGAACGCGCGCTCCGGATGCGCGGCGGTCAGCGCGAGGAAGCGCACCCAGGCGACGAGCCGGTGGCGCGGGTTCACGCGCGAGTACGTGACGCTGCGCAGGAGGTCGCCGTGGACGTCCGGGACCGTGCCGTTGAGCCGCCGGCCGTCGGGCAGCATCACGCGGACGTCGACCGACTCCGCGGGGCCGGGGGACCCGGCGTGCTGGACGATCTCCTCGACGTCGGGGAGCAGCTTCGCGATCACGGGGTCGGCCAGGACGCCGGGCGGGAGCTCGCCGCGGGCGCGCTCGGCCGCGACCGCCGCGTCGGCGCTCGCCCCGGCGAGCCGAGCGTCGAGCATGCGCTGCCCGACCTGCCACGACTCCAGGGGGTCGAGCTCGACCGGGAGCGCGTCGGAGACCTCGTCGGCGTAGGTGCCGACGCCGAAGCCGAGGCGTTGTCTCAAGAACGCGCGCACGGGGTGGCGGACGAAGGCGATGAGGTCGTCGAGCTCGAGCACCGGCTCGTGCCGCGGCGGCAGCGGGGCGGCGAGGAACGGGCGCGCTGGGACGCGCGGAGCCTCCAGTGCGCGTGCGCCGTCGAGCGTCACGCGGTTGAAGCTCCAGGCGGCCGCGCCGCCGAGCTCGCCGGGCTTGAAGTTGCGCGGGTCGAACGGTTGCAAAGGGTGGCGAACGACCACTTCGGCACCCGGCGCAGTCCGCTCGATCGTGTCGAGCAGCTCTCCCACCGGCACGGCCGGCGGGCGCGCGATGTTCGTGCGCACGTCGTTGCCGCTGTAGGTGACGATCAGCCGGTCGCTCGCAGCCATCAGCGCGTCGAGCAGCATCTGCCGGTCCTCGGGGCGCGGGTCGCGGTCGCCGACGTGCGGGTCGGTGAGCATGATGTCGTCGCCGTCGCGCGGGGCCTTGCGGGGGAACGCCTCGTCGTCGAGGCCGAGCAGGCAGACGACCCGGTGCGGCACCGAGCGCATCGGGACGAGCGTGCAGATCGTCAGGTGGCCGGTGCGGAAGTTGGCTCGGGTGGGCCGGCCCTGCAGCCGCTCGGCGAGCAACGCGCGGACCTCGAGCAGGGTGAGCTCGACTCGCGCGTCGGCAGCCTCGCTGACGACGTCGCCGAGGATGCGCTCGAGCTGGGCTCGCTGCCAGGCGTCGCGCTGGGAGGTGGCGGTGAGGGCGTCGGCGGCGGTGGCGAGCGCCTGCACCCACTCGTTGATCGGCTTCGGCGTGGCGAAGGCGTCGATCGCCTCCTGCAGCCGGTCGACCATCTCGGCCATGCGGCCGGCGAGATCGATGGCGAGCGATTCGACATCGTCGACCGGCAGCACGCCCTCGAACAGCCGGTGGCCCTCCTCGGTCATCGTCACACCGACCAGGACGCGGTCGAGGCCGGCGCGCCACGTGCCCGCGGCCATGTCCTGCAGCTTGTACGGAGCGCGATGTTCCGCATCGAAGCCCCAGCGGATCCCGCTGTCGGCAACCCAGTCGCGAAGGCGCGCGAGGTCCTCGTCGTCGAACCGGAAGCGGCGGCGGACGGGCTCGCGATCGGCGAGGTCGAGCACGTCGGAGGCGGTGAGGCGGCGGCCGGCGAGATCGATCAGCTGAGCGACGACGCCGAGCACCGGGTTGGTCTGGCGGAGGGAGCGGTCGGCGAGGCGGACGCGCAGGTCGGTCGGGCGGAGCTCCTCCGGCAGCGGGTCGAACTCGTCGTCGTCGACCACCTCGCCGGCGCCGAAGGTGGCCTGGATCAGCGGCGCGAACGCCTCGATGTCCGGGCACATCACGATCACGTCGCGAGGCTGCAGCGTGTCGTCCTCGGCGAGCAGGTGGAGGATCGCGTCGCGCAGGACCTCGACCTGCCGGGCACGGCCGTGGCAGGAGTGGATCTGGATGCTGCGGTCCTGCGGCTGGATCGGGCCGGGCTGGGAGCGGCGGTCGGCGCGGACGTCGGCCTGGACCCGCGCGAGGAGGGTGTCGCCGGTCGTCTCGATGCGGTGGTGGTGGTCGACGTGCTCGTGTGTCCCGAGCACCAGCTGCATCTCGCGCGCGTCCTGCCCCCAGGAGGCGAGCAGACGGTTCTCGGCGAGCGAGGCGGTGTCGTCGTCGGCGCGGCGGACGACCGGCGGTCGCGTGCCGATCTTCTCCCACAGCGCGGGCGAGGGATGAAGGAGCAAGACGTGCACGTCGCGGCCGGCCGCGAGCGCGCGCAGGACGGCGAGGTGGCCGGCCGGCAGGCGGGTCAGGCCGAAGAGCGAGAGGCGGGGCGGGAGGTCGACGAGCGAGGGATCGCCCCGCAGCCGCTCGCACGCCGGCTCGAGGCGCTCCGCCGGGCTCGGCTCGGCGAGGCGTGCGCGCAGGCGCCGCCACAGCTCCGCCTGCCACTCCGTGTCCTCGCCGCGCGCCCAGCCGCGCACCATCTCCGGCCGGTGCAGCCCGTAGCGATCGAACAGCTCCGCGAGGTGTCGCAGCGTCGCGAACCGGCGCGCGCGGCGGTCGGCGTCGGTCGCCGCGCCGAGGTGGATGCGCAGGCTCCGCAGCCACGGCTCGTCCAGGCAGTCGCCGACGACATCGAGCAACGGCCACACGGCGCGCGCCGGGGACCAGGGGTCGGCTTCGGGGTCAACGCCCGACGCGGTGGTGACAGCGTCGCCCGCGAGCCGGTGGGGGAAGGGGAACTCGACGTTCGCGCACACGCCGTCGGCGCGGCCTGGCGTGGCGCCGAGGCTGGACGAGAGCCGCTGCGTGAGCCAGCGCTCCATGCCGCGCGTGGGCACGGAGATGACGTCCGGCGCGAACGGGTCGGGCAGTGGGTCGGCCAGCAGGCGGGCGAGTGCCTCGACCAGGCCGTCGGCTCGTTCAGCGCGATGAATGTGGAGCATGGGCGATCCATCACTCTGACAACCGGCTCGGAGATCAGGGGGCGTGGTCGGTGCGGCTCGCCAGGCTGCGCCCGGCGCGCAGTGCAACGGAGCCGAGCGCGACGGCGCCGATCGCGCGCCGAACGGCGTTGGCGCCGTCGCTGAGCTCGCCGTATGCCCACCACGCGAGCGCCGCGCGGGAGCCCACGAGCGCCGCCGATCGCACGTGCCCGTCGGTGACTGCCGCCACCACCCGCAGGCCCTGGGCGACCAGGACCGGAGCGTTGGGCGGCTGGAAGATCGGATAGCGGGCGGGCCAGCCGGATGAGCTCATGGCGGCTGTACGTGGCTCACGCGACACCGGGATCGAAGTTGGTGCAGATTCGACACGATCCGTGCGCCACGCGTGTGCCGCCGTCGGACAGGCTCCGGCGCATGGATCCGAGCCCGCAGCACGGCGCCGCCGAGCGGCGGTTCCGGCAGCTGTTGGAGGACAGCGGTCTTGAGGCGCCCGACCGCGTGGAGTACGACCTTGAGGAGCTGGTCTTCTTCTGGGAGGCGCAGAAGCTGGCCGTCGTCGTGGAGCTTGATGAGGTCAGCGCGGGACCAGCGCGAACACCCGCGCCGGGCTTCCGGTACCCCGGACGAGCTTGAGCGGCGCCACGATCACCACGGCACCCGTCGGTGGGAGCTTCGCGAGGTTGGCGAGCTGGGTGAGGCCGTACCTGCCCGCGCCGAGCACGAAGCTGTGGACCGGGAACGGTGGCTCGAAGGAGTGGGCGGCGCCCGCGTCGGTGCCGACCGTCTCGACTCCTACGCCCACGAGCGGGCTCTCGTCCGCGATCCAGCGTGCGCACTCGACGTCGAAGCCGGGCGTGTGGGGGCCGGTCTCGTTGGCGTTGAGGAACTGGGCCTCGTCGTGGGCGCGGGCGTCCCAGCCGGTCCGCAGCAGGAGCCAGCCGCCGTCCGGCAGCGGGCCGTGCTCGGCCTCGAACTCGCGGATGTGGTCGACGGTGAGACAGAAGTCAGGGTCCTCGGCCGACTCCGCTGACTTGTCGATCACGACCGCGGGTGCGACCAACCGCGACGGCGGCACGGACGCGACGTCCTCGCCCTCGCGGCCGCTGACCCAGTGGATCGGCGCGTCGAAGTGCGTGCCGACGTGCTCGCCGATCTCGAGCCAGTACCACGCCCACGCCGGGCCACGGTCGTCGTACTCGCTGATGACGTGGCGCGTGAGCCCTGGCGTATTCGCGAACGGCGGCGGGAGCTTCAGCACCGGCGTGTCCTCGCTCAGCGGCTGGGTGAGGTCGACGACCTCGGCGGCGGACAGCATCTCGGCGAGCGATTGGGTCATTTGAAGGCCTCCTCGAGCCATTCCGCGCAGAAGTCGGGCGTGATCTTCGCATCGACGATCAGGGGTCCGTCGCGCGACGCCAGCCAGTCCTCCACCGAGGCGAGATCGTCGGGGCTGCGGACCGTCACGCCGCGTGCGCCCGCGGCCGTCGCCAATGCCGCGAAGTCGGTGTCCGGGAACTGGACGAGCTCGACCGGGTGGCCGTGGGGGCGGAAGTGGTGGACCTCCGCTCCGTAGGCGGCGTCGTTGTAGATGACGACGAGCATGGGCAACCTCAGGCGGGCGAGCGTCTCGAGCTCGGGCAGCGACATCAGCGCTCCGCCGTCGCCGAGGCAGGCGACGGTCAGTCGATCCGGCCGGGCGATCGCCGCCCCGATCCCGGACGCCAGCCCGAGGCCGACCGACTGGAACGCCTGGGTGAACACGAAGCCGGCCGGGTCGGGTACGCGCAGGTACATCGGCGGGAAGCCCATGAAATGGCCGGAGTCGACGGCGACGGTGCGCTCGTCTGGCAGCAACTCGTCCAAGGCGATCGAGAGCGTGCGCGGGTCCATGCGGCCCGCGATGCGCGCGTCCACGTACGGCTCGTCGCGCCACGAGCCGGCGGCGATCTCGGCGGCGAGGGCGTCGTCGCGGACGCCCGCGTTCTGCACGCCGGCGTCGAGCAGCGCGCGGGCGGTCGTGGCGGCGTCGCCGATCACCGCGACGTCGACCGGCTGGTGGGCGGCGTCCGCCTCCACATCGACCTGGACGACGCGCGCGTCGGGCGAGATGAGCGAGCCGTCCTTGGTCGTCCAGCGCGTCAGCGCCGCGCCGAAGGCGAGGATCAGATCCGACGAGGAGATGAGGCGCGCCGCGAGCGGCGACGCGAAGCCGCCGGAGATCCCGACTGACCACGGCGAGCCGGCGAACAGGCCGTGGCCCATCGCGGAGGTGGCGAGGACGGCGCCGATGGCGTCGCCGAGCGCCTCGAGCGGCTGGCGGGCGGCGGAGAGGACGGCGCCGCGGCCGGCGAGGATGAGCGGCCTTCGCGCCCCGGCAATGAGGTCCGCGACCTCGGCGATGGCGGCACGGGGCGGGGCGGGGCGATAGAGCCCGGCGCCGACGGAGGTGGCGGAGGAGGCGGCTGCGGCGGAGGCGGCGGCTGCGGCGGAGGGGGAGGCGGCTGCGGCGGACGAAGAGGTGTCGACGGAGGAGGCGGGCGGCGGCGGGGTCTCGCGCGCCTGCTGCTCCTGCACATCCAGCGGCATGCTGAGCAGCACCGGTCGCCGCTCGGCCGCCGCGCGGCGGAACGCCCGGGCCACATCCTCCGCGGCGCTCTCGCCCGAGTGCACGCGCTCCGCCACCGCGCCCACGGTCTCCGCCAGCCCCGCCTGGTCGAGCCGGAAGTTCGACCGCAGCGCCGCGGCCGGCGCCTCGCCGGCGATCAGCAGCAGCGGCGTGCGCGCCTTGGCCGCCTCCGTCAGCCCCGTCATCGTGTTGGTGAAGCCCGGGCCCTGGTGCACGCTGCACACGCCGACGCGCCCGCTCACCCGCGCGTACCCGTCGGCCATGCAGATCGCCCCGCCCTCGTGGCGGGCGTGGTGGATCGCGACGCCCGACGCGTGCATCGTCAAACTCGCGAGGTAGTTCCCGCTGCCGAGCACCCCGAACGCGTCGCGCACGCTCAGCTCCGCCAGCGTGTGGCCCACCACCTCAGCGGCGTTCACAGCTCGATCTCCACCAGCGGATTGGCGGGCTTGTAGTCGTTGTCCACGTACGCGGCGTTGATGATCTCGGTCTCCCCGAGCCGGTAGCGACCGTAGCCCGGGTGGATGTGGCCGACGAGGACGAGCCGCGGCTGGAGGCGCTCGATCGCCCGGCTGAGGGCCGACGACCCCTTCCCTTGATCGCCGTAGCCGAGCGGCGGTCCGTGGCAGATCACGACATCCACGTCGCTCGGGATGAGATCGAACTTCCGGGCGAGGAACTCCTCGCCATCCTCCCGCGGCGCGTTGAACGCCCAGTCGTAGAACCACGGCTGCCACGGCGTGCCCCAGACCTTCAGCCCGCACAGCTCCGCGCCCGCGTCCTCGAGGTAGTGGCATCGCAGCCCGGCCGGGAGGCCCCACGCCTCGATCGACTGGTCGTGGTTGCCCGCGATGAGCACCGTCTCGGCGGCCGGGACGCGGTCGAGCCACTCCGCGAACGGTCCTTCGAGGAACGCGTGCTCGGTTGCGAGATCTCCCTTCAAAGCGAACGAGACGTCGCCGGCGATCAGCAGCAGATCGCACTCCGGGATCTCCGGCAGGTGCTCGTGGATGTCGGCGGTGCAGACGATGCGGGTCACTCAGGGAGTGATCCGTATCAGAGCGAACTCCAAGTCGGTGCCGTTGGCGGTGTAGCCGGCCGCGACGATCTTGCCGTCCGGCTGGATCGCGACGTCCTGGCCGAACTCGCCCTTGCCGTGGAAGTCGGCGGTGACCTTGCCGCCGGCGCCGAAGCCGGTGTCGAGCTTCCCGTCGTCGCGGTAGCGCACCACCGCCATGTCGAGGATCGTGGCGCTCGAGTCGCGCCCGACCACGACGATCTTGCCGTCCGGCTGCATGGTCAGGTTCTCGGCGAAGTCGTCGCCCCCGAAGTCGGTCTTGACGATGCCGCCGGTGCCGAAGGCCGTGTCGAGCTCGCCCTCGGCGGTGAAGCGGGCGAGCGCGAAGTCGAGGTTGAGCCCGGCGCCGAGCGTATGACCGGCGACTAGGAGGTGGCCGTCGCCGGTCAGCGCGAGGCCGTTGGCGAAGTCGTCCGAGCCGAAGTCGGTGACCCGCTTGCCATGGTCGCCAAAGGCTTCGTCGACCTCACCCGTGTCGGTGTAGCGCACCAGCGCGACATCCCCGTCGGCGGTCCCGGCGACGACGATGCGGCCGTCGGGCCGGATGGCCACGGCGCGGGCGGCGTCCGCCTTCGTGCCGAGGTCCGTGAGCACGAGCCCGTCGCCGTCGAAGCTCTCGTCGGGCGTGCCGTCGGTGTTGTAGCGGGCGAGCGCGAAGTCGCCGTCGGCCAGCGTCGAGCCGCCGGTGGTGGCCTGCCCCGCGACGACGATCTTGCCGTCCGGCTGCACCGCGACCGCGTTGGCCTGGTCGGGCTGCCCGGCGAAGTCGGTCGTGACGATGCCGTCGCCGTCGAAGCGGGTATCGGGCTTGCCTTCGTCCGTGTAGCGGACGACGCCGAAGTCGCGGTTCGTGCCGGTCGCGTCCGTGCGCCCGGCGACCACGAAGCCGCCGGCCGGATGCGCCGCCATGTCGAACGCCTCGTCCGAGGGCGTGCCGAGGTTCGTCGTGACGATGCCCCCCGTGCCGAAGCCCGTGTCGAGCCTGCCGTTGCCGTCATGGCGCGTGAGCGCGAAGTCGACGCCGCCGTTGAACACCCGCCGGCCGGCCGTGACGATGCGCCCGTCCTTCTGGACGAGCACGGCCTCGGCCTTCCCGGCGCCGACCGGCGTCGACACGCGGCCGCCGCTGCCGAACGTCGGATCCAGCCCGGGCGGCAGCGTCGGCGCGGCGCAGTGGACGGCGACGTTGCTGACGTTGCCGTGGAGGGTGCCCTGGCCCTGGCCCACCGTGCAGAGCTGGTCGGGATTGCGCGGCTGCGTCTTGACCTTCACGTCGTAGGGGAGCCCGTCGGCGCGCGTACCGGGGAGCGTGAACGGCCCGTTGCCCGCGACCGTCAGCTCGCTGCCGAGGTCCGTCAGCACGAGGCCCGAGCCCTGGAGGCCGTCGACCGTGCCGCCGATCGTGAAGCTCGGGGGCTGCGCGGGCGGCGTGTCGTCGTCAGCGATCGTGACGCCCGCCGAGCGCTGCGCGCCGAACTTCGCGCACCGCGGGTGCGACAGCGAGAGCGAGAACGTCTGGGCGTCCTCGGGCGCCTGGTCCTGAAGGATCGGGATCTCGACGAGCCGCGGCGAGGCGTCCCCGCTCGCGAACGTGATGCTCTTGCGCACCGTGCGGTAGTCGCGGCCCGACTCGGCCGTGCCGGCGCGGGTGGCGATGGTGACGCTCGCCTTACCCTTCCGCCCGCCGGTGCGGGTCACCAAAGCGAACATCGGCACGCCCGTCGACTCGTCGGTGACGTACTTCGCCTGGCTGAGCTGCAGCCGCCCGGCCTTGCGCGATGCGCCTCCCGGGCAGCGGGCCATCGGCGGAGCCTTCACGGCCGGCTCGCGGAAGCGCGGCTTGCCGCGGGCGCGCAGGCCCTTGGTCTTCACGAGCGCGGGCGTGAGCTTCTGCGGGTCCTGGATGAACGCCTCGACCGCGGACTCGCGGCCACGCGCGTCGATCGCCTCGGCGTCGAGGCTGACGTGGACCGCGAACAACTCTCCGTCGCGCACCGACTTCAGCGGGACCCTCAGCGTCACCCTGTGGGCGAGCTCCGCGACCGCGTGCGACTCGGTTCCGAGATCGTCGACGTCATGGTCGATGGAGAAGTCTCCGGCGTCCCACAGGGGCCGCCGTGAGTCGGGGGAGGTGGCCGCATCGATCCTCCAGCGCCCCTCATGGCCCTCGATGAACGCGACGCCGCCGACGGAGTAGAAGTCGCCGCCCGCCGACGCTGCGTAGGCCCGCGCGTGGAAGCGGACGATCCCCCGGACCGGGTTGCAGTCGAGATCGCGACGGCACTCCGAGGGGAGGATCGCGTGGTTGGCGTCGATGGCGTCGACGACCGCCTTCGTGATCGTGAGCCGCAGCGACGCGTTCTTGGCCGTCTTCTCGTAGGCCTGCAGTTGGTCGAGATGCGTCAGGCCGCCCATCGGCAACCCTGTCTGGAACGGAGCGGCTGACGGCGCCTGCGCCAGCACGCCGTAGGTCTGGCTGCTCGCGGTGGAGAACAGGCTGCCGGTCGCCTTCTCGCGTGGGTTGCTCTCGGGGAACGCGAACGCGGCGCCCCCGAACGTGCGGCGCTTCTGGAGCAGCCCGCCCTGCTGCGCGCCGGCGGCGAGCTTGACCTTGCCGACACCCTGCTTGACCGCGCTGAACGACCAGAACCGCACCGGGCGGTTGTCGGCGGACGCGGCGGTGGCACCGGCGAGCAGGACCGTCAGAGCGGCAGACATCCCGACCAGCGTGCGGCGGAGCATGGAGCGTTCCCTTGTCCGGTTGGACGTTGTCGCTCGGTGGGGACGCCGCTCCCGCCGGGTTATTCCGCGTAAGAAGCGCTCAGCGGTGCGGGTGCACGCTCCTCCTGGTGGCACGTAGCCGGCCGGTGCGGTCGATTGTCACCACGCGGACGGAGCCGCCGCGGACCGCCTCGGGGAGTGGGATGCGAAGCCGACCGTGGCGTGCGAGCCCGGCACCGCGCGCGACCACGCGGCCCTTGCGTGTGACGGTGATTCGCGCAGCGCGGACGCGTGACGTGACGGCGAGCTTGAGCGTGCAACGCACGCGCACCCGCTTGCGCCGGACCTTCGCGCGCTTGCAGCTGATCGTCGCGCCGGTGAGGCCGGCACCGGTGTCGCCCTTCGGCCCCCGGGGGCCGGTTGCGCCCGCCTGACCGGTTGCGCCCGCAGCACCATTCGCACCCTTCGCACCGTTGGTGCCGTTGGTTCCGTTCGCCCCGTCGGCGCCGTCCGCGCCGCTGGGCCCCGTCGGCCCCTGCGGCCCTTGCGGCAGCGGCCCCACGCTCCCACTCAGCTCGACCTCGTAGGTCGCCGGCGTGGCGTTGGTGCCGAGCACGAGCTGGGCCTTCGCAACCTCCTTCGAGTGCGGCGCGAAGTGCACCCACAGGCTGCACGTCTCCCGGGCCGGCAACGGTCTACGACAGGTCGACGCGCCGACGAAGAAGTCGCTCGCGGCGGGCCCGCTGAAGCTCTCGCCCGTGATCTCGAGGTCGGCCGCGCCGGTGTTGGTGACGGTGACCTCCTGCGGCGCGCTGACCGTGCTCTGCGGTTGGGTCGGGAACTCGAGTCCCTTCGGCCCGACCGCGGCCGCGGGCCGTGTGAGTGCGGCCGGGATCGGGCTCACCTGGCCCGAGGCATTCGAACCCCAGCACGCGACCGCGCCGTTGGAGCGGACCGCGCAGGAGTGGGAGTAGCCCGCGCTCAGGGAGCGGAAGGTCCCGGCCGGCGGGGTGGCTCGCCCGGCGGCGTCGTCGCCCACGCAGGCGAGCGTCGCGTCCTCGCGGATCCCGCACGCGTGGTCGTAGCCCGCGCTGACGGCGGTGAAGATCCCGGCCGGTGGGGTCGAGAAGGGCGCGCCGTTGGAGCTGAAGCCGCCCCAGCAGGCGATGCCCGCGTCGGTGGTCAGCGCGCAACCGTGGGTACCTCCGGCGCCGGCGTCGGTGAAGGTGCCGGGCGGCGGGTTCCCGCGGCCGTACGAGTTGTAGCCCCAGCACGTGAGCACGCCGCTCGTGGCCACGGCGCAGCTCCAGGTGGTGCCGGCCGTGTTGCCCGCGCTGACCGCGCGGTAGGTCCCGACCGGCGCGACGTTGAACGGAGGCGACTGCGTGTTGCGCCCCCAGCAGGCGAGCGTTTCGTCCGTCCGCACCCCGCAGCTGTGATCGCCGCCGGCGCTCACGGAGCTGAACGTGCCGGACGGCGGGGTCGACTCGCCGTCGTCGTTCTTGCCCCAGCAGGCGACCGTGGCGTCGGTCCGGATCGCGCACGTGTGCAGCCCGCCCGCGTCGACCGCGCTGAACGTCCCGCCCGGGGGCGTCGCCTGGCCGTTGCTGTTGGAGCCCCAGCAGGCGAGCGTCGCGTCGACCCTGATCGCGCACGAGTGCCCGCCGCCGGCGCTCACCTGCACCAGTGCCTGCGCGCTCGCCGGCGCCACCGCAGCCATCATCAGCGCACCGACTGCCAATCGCATCGTCCGACCCATCAGAGCCTCCTGCTCGTAGGTGCTGGGCCGCGGCGAGTGGTTCGCGAAGCTCAGTTTGCGCGAGCATCCCAGCTCCCCGAGATGCCCACAAGGCGTTACTCCGCCGACGCGACCGGGCCCCACACCGCCATCAGCGTGTCCACGGCGAGGCGCCGGTCGAAGTCCGGATCGCGGCCGAGCGTCTCCAGCAGGTAGTTGCCGTTCATCAGATTCAGAGCGCGCGCGAGCTCATAGGCGTTGCCGCGCCGGATCCGGCCGGCCGCCATGCCCTCCTCGATCTGGCCCGCGATCACGGTCGTGAAGGCGTCGACGACGGCCCGGTAGGCGGTCTCGATGTCGGCGTCGTGGCGGGCCGCCTCGTCGACCGCGCGCAGCAGGCCGCCGTGCTCGGCGTAGGCGTCGACCGCCGCCTCCAGGATCCCGCGCGTGGCGCCGGGGCCGGGGGCGCCCTGCACCTCGGTCATCAGCGCCTGCGTGACTGCGTCGAACAGCGACAGCACAAGCTCGGGCAGCCCGTCGAAGTGGCGGTAGAAGATCGTGCGCGAGAGGCCGGCCTCCGCCATGACCTCCTCGACCGAGAGCTCGCGGTAGGGGCGGTCGCGCAGCAGCCGCTCGGCGGCGCCGACGATGCGCTCGCGCGCAGCCTCCCGTCGCGTGCGGGCGGCCGCGCGGCGCGCTCTGGCGGGCGGGCTTGACATCCGCGGAACACAATGGCACATTGGTGCGACACAAAGTGCGACACATTGTCACAACACCTGGAGCCTCCCCATGGATTCCTTCTCCGTCTCCGTCTCCACCACGGTTGCGGCGCCGCCCGCCGCGGTACACGAGCTGCTCGACGACCTCGCGGCGCACCCCCGGTGGACCGACCACTTCCTCGTCGACTGGGAGCTGATCGGCGACCCGCACGGCGTCGGCGCCAAGGCGCGCTTCCGCGCCAAGGGCGCCGGCCCGAACGCCCGCGGTGAGATCGAGGTGCTCTCGTCCACGCCCACCCGGATCGTCGAGGAGGGGCGCGGCGGCAAGGATCTCAGCCGCCGTACACGCGGCACCTACGAGCTCGCTCCCGCGGAGGGCGGCGGGACGGTCGTGACCTTCACGAACGAGGTCTGGCCGTCGTCGCGGCTCGACGCGCTCGGCACGCCGTTCGCCAAGTCGTACCTCCGGCGCAACAACGCCAAGGCGCTGGAGCGGCTGCGGGAACTGCTCGACGATCGCGTCGCGGCGGCAGCCTGACCGCCTGGTAAGTCGGGCGGAATCGGCCCGGGCGCCCGGCGTCCTAGGTGATTGAGAGCGCAACAACAACGCCAAGGAGGTCTCTCATGAGCCGGATCATGGTCGTCATAGGCATCGCGGTCGTCGCGCTGGTGGTGGCCGCCTGCGGGGGCAGCTCGAGCGGCGGCGGCTATGGCGGTGGCGGATCGACCGCCTCGAAGCCGACGAGCGGCAAAGGCTCCGTCACGCTGGCGAGCACGAAGCTCGGCAAGGTCCTCGTGGACGGCAACGGCCGCACCCTCTACCTGTTCGGGGCCGACAAGGGCACGATGAGCAAGTGCGACGGCGCCTGCGCGAGCGAGTGGCCTCCGCTCACCACGAGCGGCAAGCCGACCGCCGGCGCCGGCGTGGCCGCCGCCAAGCTGGGCACCGCGAAGCGAGCCGATGGCACCACCGGCGTCACCTACGCCGGCCACCCGCTCTACACCTTCGCGGGTGACGGCGCTCCGGGCCAGACGGCGGGCGAGGGCCTCACGGATTACGGCGCCCCGTGGTACGCCCTCTCGGCCGCGGGCAAGACGGTGGTGGGCTAATGAAACACTGCGCGCGTGGCAGAGCTCGACGTCTGGGGTGACGATCCGAAGCTCGTCGAGCTGCTCGGCGAGCAGGGCGCGGCGGGCTTCCGCACGCTGTTCGACGGCTTCCCCGAGTCGGTCGGCGTCCTCTGGGCGCGCCGGGACGACGAGGGGAAGATCGTCGACTTCACCTTCGGTTACGGCAACCCGTCGATCCTGCGCGCCTTCCGGCTGCAGCCCTCGATGCGCGACCGCTACACATTGCTGGAGGCGCTGCCGCGGATGCGTGGCAGCCATGCGCTCGACGCCTACGTCGAGACCTGCGAGTCCGGCGCGCCGTGGGTCCAGGAGGTCACGTACGACACGCCGTTCGGCGACGGCTACATGCTCGGGACCTTCGTCCAGCGCACGGTCAGGCTCGGCGACGGCCTGATCAACTTCCTCACCGACGTCACCGAGCAGCGGCGCATGGAGGCCGAGCTGCGCAGCTACGCCGACGTCGTGGCGCACGATCTGAACGAGCCGATCGCCGGCATCACGTTCCTCGTCGGGCTGCTGGAGCGCCGCGCCTCGGAGCCGCCTCCCGCGCAGGTGCTGCACCAGCTCCGGACGAGCGCCGAGCGCGCCCGCGACCTGATCGACGGCGTGCTGGTCTACGCGCGGGCGGGGGAGCTCGAGACCGAGTCGGTCGCGCTCGAGCAGCTCGTCAGCGAGGTCGCCGAGGACCTGCGCCCGCGCCTGGAGCGGGACGGCGCGACCATCCACAGCGGCGAGCTCCCCGACGTCACCGGCGACCCGCGCCAGCTCCGCCGCGTGCTCCAGAACCTGATCGCCAACGCGCTGAAGTTCCGCGGCGAGGAACCCCCGCGGGTGGAGCTGTCGGCGCTGCGCGACAGCCAGGAGTGGGTCGTGACCGTGCGCGACAACGGCGTCGGCGTGGACCCCGAGCAGGCGACGCGGATCTTCGGCATGTTCTCGCGCGCCGACCACGAGGCCGACGGCGTGGGCATCGGCCTCGCCGTGTGCCGCCGCATCGTCGAGGCCCACGGCGGGCGCATCTGGGTCGAGGCGGCCGACGGCGGCGGGAGCGCGTTCCGCTTCACGCTCCCGCACTGAACGCGTAGTCTGGTCAGGTATTGCCTTACAGCGCGGTCAGGTATATCCTGACCAAGCCATGGCACAGGGAACACCCTTCCGCTTCGAGGGACCCGTGGCTCCCGAGCTGCTGATCGATCGGCAGGAGGAGCTCGCGACGCTCGGGCGCCGCGCGGGCGACCGCGTCGGCGTCCGGCTCGCGGCGCCGCGCCGGTACGGGAAGACGAGCCTGCTGCTGGCCCATGCGGCGCAACTGCGCGAGACCGGCTGGCGGACGGCGCACGTCGACTTCTCGCGCGTGACCGACATGACCGACGCGGCTCGCCGCGTCGTCGCCGCCTATGCGCCGCTCGACAGCGCCTGGATGCGCGCCCACCTGTCGGGGCTGCTCGGGCGGCTCGGCCTGAGCGTCGGCACGGCGGGGGCGAGCGTGACGGTCGGCCCGCGGCCGGCGGCGCCGGATCCCGAGGCCGCCGAGGCGGTCATGTACCGGCTGCTGGACCTGCCGAAGACGCTCTTCGACCGCGACGAGACGTCGACGCTCGTGATCTTCGACGAGTTCCAGGACCTGCTCGTCGCGCGACAGGACCTCGACGGCCTCTTGCGGTCGGTGATCCAGTACCACGGCGACGCCGCCGCCTACGTCTATGCCGGATCGGAGCCGTCGATGATGCGCGAGCTGTTCGACGCCCGCGAGCGCCCCCTGTTCGGGCAGGCGGATCCGCTGGCGCTGGAGCGCCTCCCGCTCGAGGACGTGCTCGCCGATCTGGCCGGGCGGTTCGAGACCGAGGGGCTCGATCCCGGCGAAGCGCTGGGCGAGCTGGCCGTCTTCGCGGACGGCCACCCGCAGCGCGTGATGCTGCTCTGCTACCTGCTCGCGGAGCAGCTCGAGGCCGGGCGTCCGGGGACGCCGGAGGTCGCGGCGCTCGTGCTCGACGAGGCGCTCGAGCGCACGCAGGCCGCGCACCAGGCGCTGTGGGGGCAGCTCAGCCGGAGCGAGAAGGTCGTGCTCGCCGGGGCCGCCGACGGCGTGGCGCCCGCGAGCCGCGCGCTGGCGGCGGAGCACCGTCTCTCACGCCAGACCCTGCACGAGGCGGCCGACCGGCTGGTGGACCAGGGACACCTCGCGCGCGAGCAGCCGGGCGTGCGGTTGATCGACCCACTGCTCGCCGAGTGGCTGCGGCGGCGTTAGCCTGCGTTCGTGACTCCCGACGAGCGGAGAGATCTGCGCATCGGCGCCGTCGCGGCGTCGCTGCTCGCCTGCGCCGCGCTCCGGCTCCTCGTGATGCCGGACCTGCCGCCGTTCGAGCTCGTGCCCGTGCTCGCCGCCGGGCTGTGGTTCGGGCGCCGGTGGGCGCTGATCGTCGCGGCGCTCGCCGGGGCGGTCATCGCGGTCGACGCGGCGCTGTCGGACGACGGCGACCTGCTCGTCGCCGCCGCCCAGCTGGCGCTGCTGGGGCTGACGGCCTGGGTGGTGTCGGCGCTCGCCGAGCGCGCGCGGCGGGCGGACGCCGAGCTGCAGCGGATCCGGCCGCTCCAGGACGTGCTGGCCCCGCGCAAGCCGCCGTCGCTGCCGCTGCTCGAGCTGGCGAGCCGGTACATCCCCGCCCAGGCCGGCGTCTCGGGCGACTTCTACCAGGTGGCCGAGGCGCGCAACGGCGCCGCCGTGCTCGTGATCGGCGACGTCGTCGGCAAGGGGCTCACGGCCGCGCGGCGCTCGATCTTCGTGCGCGCGATGGTCACCGCCTGCGCGCCCTACCTCGACGATCCGGCGGCGATCCTGCGAACGGTCAACACGGAGCTCGTGCACCAGCACGGCGCGTCGGCGCAGTTCATCACGATGCTGTGCGTCGTCGTCAAGCCGGACATGACGCTCACGTGGGCGTCGGCGGGCCATCCGCCACCGGTCGCGCTGGAGGACGGGGAGCCGCTCGGGCATCTGCCGACCGGGCACCCGCTCGGGATCGCGCCGGAGATCGCCGAGCTCGAGGTCGGTCACGCCGCGCTCCCCGCCGGCGGGATCCTGCTCTACACCGACGGGCTGACCGACGCCCGACCGCCCGGCCGGAGCTTCCAGCCGTTCGGCGAGAGCCGCATCGGGCTGTTCTTGAAGGAGCTCGACGGCGCGGCGCCCGACGAGGCCGTGGAGCACCTCGCCCGCGCCGCCCAGGCGTTCTCCCGCGGCTCGCTCCCGGACGACCTGTGCGTCGTCGCGGTCCGGCCGCGCTTCAGCGAGCGCTGGTACGAGAGCGATGCGTCAGCAGTCGCGGATCCGGCCCCCGGGCGGGCGGCAGCGGAAGTCGACGCTGGGAACGCCGGGGCGGCCCATGCGGAACCGGTGCACGCGGCCGATGCGCCCCGCGTGCGAGAACCGTAGCTCGACCCGGGCGCCGCGCCCGAGCCGGCGCGAGCCGAGGAACGAGTGGAGGTTCAGGGTCGAGCGGCTCCGCCGCACCCGGCGCGTCAGCTTGCGCGACGGGCAGCCCGAGCCGGTGCAGCGCAGCTCGATCTTCGTCCCCTTGGGGAAGTCCTTGGCGGTCAGCTTCAAGTTCACGGTGCGCGAGCCGGACGCCGTCCACAGGTTGCCCACGATCCCGGGCAGCGCCGGGAACGGCGCGATCTCCGTGTCGCAGTTCTCGTCCACGCCGTTGCCGGCCACCTCGCGGGCGCCCGGGTGGATCTTCGCGTCGCCGTCGTTGCAGTCCTGAGGCCGGGGCGAGCCGTCGCCGTCGACGTCGAGGTTCGTCGCGTCGGTGCCGGAGCAGTCCTGGTCGACGCGATCGTCCGGCGTGTCCACGGCGCCCGGGTGGATCCCGGGGTTGGTGTCGTCGCAATCGGCGGGGCGGCGGACGCCGTCGCCGTCGGCGTCGCCCTCGATCTCCTCGCACGAGCTCCGGGTGTCACCGTCGTCGCTGATCGCGGTGTCATGGCCGGAGCCGCAGTCCACCTGCTCGGCGCGCCCGTCGCGGGAGATGATGTTGTCGTCCTCGGAGCCGCCGTTGAAGACGTCGGTCCCGCCGCCGCCGAACAGCCCGTCGCGGCCGGCGCCGCCGTCGAAGATCACCGGCAGCGTGACGCTCGCGGACACGGCGGCGACGTCGTCGCCCGCGCCGAGGTTGAGCAGCACGGCCGTGATCCCGGCCTTCGGGCAGTCGACGCTCTGCTGATCCGGGCTGATGATGCACGGGTCGCCCCCGCCGAGGTCCGCGCCGCCGAAGCGCGTGAAGCGGATGCTCGTGCCGGTGTCGAAGCCGGCGATCTGGTCGACGCCGGCGTCGCCGCTGTAGACGATCGTCGAGCCCTGGACGCTGAACGTCCCGTCGGCCGCCGCCGTCGCGGGCGCGAGCAGGAGGACGGCGCCGAGGACGAGCAGCAGCCTCAGCACGACCGGCCCCGCTTCTGCCCGGGCGCGCGGCACACGGTGGTCCTGACCGGCAGCTGACCGCGCTTGACTACGTACTTGTAGGTGCGCCCGATCGTCCCCGCCGCGGTGATGCGCAGCGTCAGCCGCGTCCCGAAGCGCAGGCGCGCGCGCCGGAAGGCGCGGTGCAGCACGACCTTCTGGAGCTCTCGCTTGACGGTGCGGCGGGTGGTCTTCCGCGACGGGCAGCCGCGGCCCTTGCAGGTCAGCGCGATCCGCGCGCCCTTCGGCGCGTTGTGCACGACCAGCTGGGTCAGCCGCGCGAAGCCGCTGGTCACGACCCACTGGTTGGAGACGACGGCGTCGAGCGGGGCGAACGGCTCCGCGCGCCGGTCGCAGTTCTCGTCCACACGGTTGCCGCGGATCTCGAGCGCTCCCGGGTGGATCTTCGCGTTGCCGTCGTCGCAGTCGGCGGGCTGGGGGAAGCCGTCGCGGTCGCGGTCCAGGTTCGGGTTGTCGCGGCCGTCGCAGTTCTCGTCGACGCCGTTGTCGAACACCTCGGGGGCGCCGGGGAAGATGCTCGCCGCGCCGTCGTTGCAGTCGACCGCGGAGCTGAAGCCGTCGTGGTCGCCGTCGGCCCCGCGCTCGCACTCGGCGAGGATGTCGACGAAGTCGTTGTGCGCCTCGTCGGTGCCGGCGCCGCACGAGATCCGTTCCGGGTTCCGGTCGAACGCCTCGATCGTGTCGTTGCCGGTCTCGCCGAAGTACTCGTCGATGCCCGAGTTGCCGCGGAGGACATCGTCGTCCGGACCGCCGGCGAGCACGTCCGGCCCGCCACTGGTGCCGATGTCGTCGTTGCCCGTGCCGCCCGCGACGCTGATCGGGATCGGCAGCGCGTCGGCCCGGAAGCGATCGTTGCCGGCGCCGAGGTCGACCGCGATGCTCGTGCTCAGCGGGCACTCGATCGTCGCGTCGACGGTGGTGCAGTCGCTGGTGTCGTTGGTCAGGCCGGCGGCGCTGATCCGGTCGATCCCGCCGTCGCGCGCCACGAGGATGTCGTCGGTGGCAGAGACGTCGTCGACGATCGTGAGGACGCCCGTCTCCGTGTCACGGTTGACGCTGGCGCCGATCGCGGCGGCCGGCAGCAACGCGAGGCCCACAGCGGCGATAGCGAGGGAGCGAGCGGCCGCGCCCATGAGCGCATCCTCTTCGATCTCGATGGGCGGTTGCAACCGCCGACGGGCAGACGCGGCGGTCGCGCCCGAAGGCGCGACCGCGTGCGCCCGCAGAATCCTTCTGCACCACGATCCGCGGATCGTGGGTTGCCCTCCAGGCAAGGTGCACAGTCTCTCACTTCAGGGCGGCACACCATCCAATCATCGTCCACTGGTCTCTAAGCGGACACTGGTGGCCAAATCCTGAGGATTGGTCGAAACTGTTGACCGATCATTGGGCCTTGACTATGGTGTGAAAGCGCTTCCGCATGCCCTCCAGGCCGCGGGTGCGTTTGGCTCGGGCTAATCGCGCTGCCGCCGGGGCGGGCCGGCGGCAGCGCGTCCCGCGCGGCACCGGAGCGATACGGTGCAGCGCATGGCCGACGGAGTGTCGCCGCGGATCCAGCCTTCGGCGTCCTACAGCTTCACCATGCGGCTGCATCTGCCGCAACAGGGAACCGTCTTCGCGGACGTCGCGCATGCGATCGCGGAGGCCGACGGGCTGCTCGGCGCGATCGACCTGGTGCGTGTCGAGGGCGACCGCGTGGTGCGCGACGTCACCGTCTCCTGCGGCGACTCGGAGCACGCCGAGGCGGTGGTCCGGGCCGTGCGTGCGCTCGAGGGGGTGCACGTCGACAGCGTCTCCGACCGCACCTTCCTGATGCACAAGGGCGGGAAGATCGAGGTCCGCTCGAAGCTGCCGCTCAAGACCCGCGACGACCTGAGCATGGCCTACACGCCGGGCGTCGCGCGGGTGTCCTCCGCGATCCACGACGACCCGAACGCCGCGTGGGCGCTGACCATCAAGGGCAACTGCGTCGCGGTGGTGTCCGACGGCACCGCGGTGCTCGGCCTCGGGGACATCGGACCGGCGGCGGCGATGCCGGTGATGGAGGGCAAGGCGATGCTGTTCAAGGAGTTCGCCGGCGTGGACGCCTTCCCGCTCTGCATCGACACCACCGACGTCGACGAGATCGTCGCGTTCGTCAAGGCCGCGGCGCCGACGTTCGGCGGCATCAACCTCGAGGACATCGCGGCGCCGCGCTGCTTCGAGATCGAGCGCCGGCTGCGAGCGGAACTCGACATTCCGGTCTTCCACGACGACCAGCACGGCACCGCGATCGTGGTGCTGGCGGCGCTGCTCAACGCGCTGCGGGTGGTCGGCAAGCGGCCCGAGGACGTGACGGTGGTCGTCGTCGGCGCGGGCGCGGCCGGCATCGCGTGCACGGAGATCATGCTCGCCCAGGGCGTTGGCGACGTCATCGTCTGCGACCGGCCGGGCGCGCTGCACGTGGGCGCCGACTGGCTCACCCCCGCACAGGCCGAGCTCGCCGCGCGCACCAACAAGCGTGGCCTGACCGGCGTCGCCAACGAGGTGCTGGCCGGCGCCGACGTGCTGCTCGGCGTCTCAGGCCCCGGCGCCGTCTCGCCCGAGGCGGTGCGCAAGATGGCGCCCGGCGCGATCGTGTTCGCGATGGCCAACCCGACGCCGGAGGTGCGGCCGGAGGAGGTGCGCGGCGACGTCGCGATCATGGCCACCGGGCGGAGCGACTACCCGAACCAGATCAACAACGTGCTCGCGTTCCCCGGCGTGTTCAAGGGCGCGCTCGAGGTGCGCGCGCGCACGATCAACGAGGAGATGAAGCTCGCCGCCGCGCAGGCGATCGCGGCCGTCATTCCCGCCGAGGAGCTGCACCCCGACTACATCATCCCCAGCGTCTTCAACCGCAAGGTCGCGGCGGCGGTGGCGGAGGGCGTGGCCGCGGCGGCGGTCGCCAGCGGCGTGGCGCGGCGCAAGCACGAGCCGGACCGCGAGCCGGCGACGCCGATCGAGGCGCTGCCCTAGTCGGCCTCGCGGATGCGCGACGCGGGCGGCGGCGGCTCGTCCGGCAAGCCGAGCTCGCGCGCGCTGAGCCGCGCGATCCGCTCGCAGCAGCGGGCGTAGAAGCGCTTCTGCTCGCGGCGGCCGAAGAGCCAGAACCCGAGCCGCACCCACGGCAGCCCCTCGCCGGACGGGCGCGAGTGGGCGTGGATGCGGAAGTCGACGGCGCCGTCGCCTCGCTCGCGCACCTCGTAGTCCATGCGCCCGCGCTCGACGTGGCCGGTGAGCGTCCCGTACTCGAAGCCGAACACGCGCTCGCCGTCGCGTGTCTCGTCCCACACGCGCGTCACGCGCACGCCCGCGTAGACGCTGAGCACGCGGTAGAGCCGCAGCTTCAGCAGCATGTCGCGACCGAGCAGCGGCGCGTCGTGGTCCCACGTCGCTCGCACCAGTGCGGGGTCGGCCATGCAGTAGGCCTCGACCAGCCGTCGCGCGACCTCCCAGGAGCCGCGCGGGAGCGGCTGGCTGAGCGCGTCGGCGTGCCAGCCGCGGGCAGGCGTGTACTGCTCGACCGGCCGCGGCTCGAAGTTCAGCCCCTTGCCGCGCAGCGCGCGGAGCCGGCGCTCAGTCCTGTTCGACACGGCGCGTGCGGATCTCGATGCCGCCGGTGAGGCGGCCGCCCGACAGCTCGGCGACGCGCTGGGTGACCGAGGTCCACATGTGCAGCTGGATCTCCTTGCTCATCCGCAGCTGGTCGAACAGGAGGTTGGAGAGCCGGTCGCCCGCGCGCGCCCACGACTCGATGGTGAACTCGAGCAGGTCGGCGTCGCGCGCCTGGAAGCGGATCTGCCCCGCCTCGAGGTGGCCCTCGAGCGTGACGAAGCGGAACGATTGCGGCGTCTTCTCGATCACGCGGATCGGCCCGTCCCACGGCCCCGGCATGCGCACGACGTACTCGTCGCCGACGGTCATCCCGCCCTTCTCGCCCTGCACCTTGGTGAAGCTGGCGAACTCGCGCGGGGCGACCAGGTCGAGGTCGGCGCTGATCGTGTCGATCAGCTCGCGCGCATCCATGTCGGCCTCGCGGATGCGGCCGCGGTAGCGGCGGTGGAAGAGCGGGCCGGCGCCGCCGGGCGGGTGGAGCACCTCGTCGAGCCGCACGTGGGCGGGGAGATCGGGCGGCCCGTCCTCGGCGAGCGTGCCCTCCACCTCTGAGCGGTGCATCGGCACGGTGCGCCACATGTAGCGCCACGAGGTCAGCGCGACGCCGAGCGGCCAGCGGCTGGCCGTGGAGAGTCGGCGCGAGAGTGGCACGCGGGCGGGCATTCGCAAGGTGCTACCCGGGTAGCGCCCCTGCATGCTGACCAAGGCTCTCTATCGCGCCGGGCTGCGTGACTGGCACAACCACGCTGCCTCGCTCGCGAGCATCTACCTCTGCATCGGGCTGTGGATCCGCGCCAAGACCGTCGACCAGGACGAGCGCGGCAACGCCGAGCGGCGCGCCCTGTTCGTGGGCCTGTGGCCGCCGATGTTCTGGCTCATCGGCGACTCGCTCGAGCGCCGCGAGCGCCGCGACCGGCGCTGGCGGCGCTAAGCCGCCTCCAGCGCCTCCCGCGAGCGCCGGCGCAGGCCGCCGCCGTCGCCCGGCTGCCGCAGCAGCGTCACCGCGACCGCGATCCCGGCCAGCACCGTCAGCGCGCCGAGCTCCCACGCGAGCGTGTAGCCCGCGGTGAGCGCGTGGCCGAGGCCGCTGCCCTCGTGGAGGTCCGACTGCGCCCGGTCGGTGGCGATCGTCCCGAGCGCCGCGATCCCGATCGCCGCCGAGATCTGCAGCGACGCGTTCACGATGCCCGACGCCAGGCCGGCGTCGGTGTTCGGCACGTTCGCCATCGCGAGCGTCATCAGCGGCAGGAACGCGAGGCCGGCGCCCAGCCCGAGCAGCAGGAACGGGACGAGCACGTCGGGCGCGTAGGCCGAGTTGGCGTCGAGCCGCGACATGCCGAGCAGCGAGACCATGATCAGCACGAGCCCGGTGATCAGCATCCGCGGCGCGCCGAGGCGCCGCATCAGCTTCGCCGCCGGCCCGGCCGAGAGCGCGCCGAGCACCAGCGTCATCGGCAGGAACGCGAGCCCGGTCTGCAGCGCGCCGTAGCCGCGCACGCGCTCCAGGTACAGCGAGCCGAGCACGAACGTCGAGAACATGCCGGTGATCAGGAAGCCGCGCACGACGCTGCTCGCCATGAGGCCGCGCACCCGCAGGATCCGTGGGGGGAAGATCGGATCCCGCAGGCGCGCCTCGAGCACCGCGAAGGCGCCGAGCAGCGCGAGGCCCGCTCCGCCGAAGCCGAGCGTGTGCGCCGAGCCCCAGCCGAAGTCGCCGGCCTTGACGATCGCGTAGACCACGAGCATCGTCGCGCCGGTCATCAGCACCGCGCCGAGCCAGTCGACGCCGCGCTGCAGCCCGGGCGCGGGCGACTCCTCGATCAGCATCCGGCCGAGGATGAACGCGGCGGCGCCGATGGGGAGGTTGATGAAGAAGATCCAGTGCCAGCTGAGCGCCTCGGTCAGCGAGCCGCCGGCCAGCAGGCCGATCGAGCCGCCGCTGGAGACGACGAACGTGTAGACGCTCATGGCCGCGGCGCGCTCGCGCGTCTCGCGGAACTCCGTGACGATCAGGGCGAGGATCACGGACGACGCGATCGCGCCGCCGAGGCCCTGGACGAAGCGCGCCGCGATCAGCTCGGCCTGCGTTTCAGCGAGGCCGCAGAGCGCCGACGCGGCGGTGAAGACGACGAGGCCGGCGAGGAAGACGCGCTTGCGACCGATCAGGTCGCCGACGCGGCCGGCGAGGAGGAGGAAGGAGCCGAAGGCGATCATGTAGGCGTCGAGGACCCACGTGAGGCTTGCCTGGGAGAAGCGCATGTCGGCCTGGATGCCGGGGAGGGCGACGTTCACGATCGTCGCGTCCAGGACCACCATCAACTGCCCGAGGCACACCACCGCGAGCGCCGCCCAGCGCCGCCGGTGTTCTGAGAAGAGCATCTGCATGGAGATAATCATTGCAGCATGGATGATCTGCTGCGGTACGGCTATCCCCACACCGTGATGGTCACGACTCTTGTATAATCACCGCTCGTGAAGCCGACCGGCACGCTCGCGATGCTGCTCCACCTCTCCAAGGCGGTGCACCGGAGGAGCTCGGAGGAGCTCCTCGGCATGCGGCTGCGCCAGTTCCTCGTGCTCAGCTACCTCAACGAGCGGTCCCCGAGCCGCCAGCAGGACCTGTGCGAGACGCTGATGCTCGACGCCAACAACTGCGTCCTGCTGCTCAACGAGCTCGAGGACGCGGGCTGGACGACGCGCACGCGCGACCCCGGCGACCGCCGCCGCCACGTCGTCGTGATCACCGCCAAGGGCCGCACCGCGCTCGAGCGGGCGCGCGCCGCGCAGGAGACGCTCGAGGACGAGGTCTTCGCCTCGCTCGACGCCGCCGAGCGCGACCAGCTGCGCGAGCTGCTGCGCAAGACGCTGGTGGGGTTGCACCCGCGGGCGGAGGAGCCGGTCGCGCCGTGAGCGAGTACACGCTGATCAACGTCGACGACGTCGAGGACCACTACGCGGGCTCCAGCGTCCCGGGGGAGTTCCGTCGGCTGACCGGCGCGCTCGCGGCCGAGCAGGTCGCGGTGACGCTGATCAGGATCCCGCCGCACTCCGACTTCGAGCAGGGCACCGGCCACTTCCACGACGCGCAGGAAGAGATCTACATCGTCACGCGCGGGACGCTGACCATGCGACTCGGCGACGACATCCGCCCGGTCACGGCCGGCTCGGTCGTGCGCGTGGCGGCCAAGACCCCGCGCTCGCACCGCAACGAGGGCGACGAGCCGGTGGAGCTGTGGGCGGTCTCGACGCTACGCAACCACGGCGACGCGACCAAGATCGATGACTTCTGGGAGGCGTCACCGGACGCCGCCCAGGCCCGTTAGCCCGACCACAGGTCGGCAACATCGGGCACGCGGGCCGGGTCTACCTTGGCCGGCATGCCCAGAGCTGCAGTCCTCGCGTTCGTCCTCCTGCTCGTCTTCGCCGCCCCCGCGGCAGCGGAGCTCCCCCTCGGTTCGCGCTCGCTGCATGAGACGCGGACGACCCAGGCCGTCGCGCCCGGGGTCACGTACACGAAGATCGTGCGCGGGCGGCTGTCGCGGCATGACGCCTGGACCGTCGACGTGGCGGTGCTCGCCTCGCGGGCCGACGCCCGTGCGCTCGCCGAACGGCTGCGCGCGGCCGGGTTCGACGCCGACGTCGAGTCGCTCGAGCGACCGCCCGACGACCGGCGGCGCGGGCCGCTTGCCTACCGCGTGCACTCGGGGCGCTTTGCCACCAAGGCGGAGGCCGACGCGCGCGCGGCCGAGCAGCGCACGGCGGGCTTCACGGTCCGCGGCTCGATGTTCACGGCCGAGGACGGCGAGCGCACCTCCGGGCCGTGGGTCGTGCACGTGCTGAAGGTCGACCGTCACGCCTACGGGCGCGTGGCGCCGGCGCTCGCCAACGACGTCGTGGTCGAGCGCGAGACGCTCTCCGCGCTGGCGGCGCGCAAGGGCGCGGTCGCGGGCATCAACGGCGGCTACTTCGTGATCGGGGACGCCGACGGCACGCCGGGTGACCTCGCGGGCACGTCGATCCTCGGCGGCCGGCTGGTCTCCGAGGCGGTCGACGGCCGCACCGATCTGCTGCTCGGCCCCGCCTTCCCGTCGGTCAGCGCGCTGTGGGACTCGCAATCGGCGCATGCCTCCGACGGCGCGACCCGGCTGCTCGACGGCGACAACCGCAAGCCCGGGCTGATCCGCGCGTGCGGCGGCTCCGGCGGCGACGCGCCGACCGAGCGCCCACTCCACGACGTCAGCTGCACCGATCCGAGCGAGCTGATCCGCTACACGCCGGTGTTCGGGCCGAGCACCGAGCCGGGCGAGGGCGCGGAAGTCGTGCTCGACGCGAGCGGCCGCGTGACCGCGCTGCGCGAGCCGCGCGGCGGCCCGATCCCCGCGGGCGGGAGCGTGCTCGCCGGCACCGGCGACGGCGCCGACTGGCTGCGCTCCCACGCCCGGCCGGGAGCGCGGGTGCGGGTCGACACCGCCGTCCGCACGCCGCGCGGCCCGCTCGAGCTGCGGCCCGGGCTGGGAGTCGTCAACGGCGGCCCGCGGCTCGTGCGGTCCGGCCACGCCGACATCACCGCCGAGGCCGAGGGCTTCGACCACGCCGACGACCCGGGCTTCTACTACGGCTTCGGGCTGCGCCGGAACCCGCGCACGATGGCCGGCGTCGAGCGCGACGGCGACCTTCTACTGGTCGCGGTCGACGGGCGCGCGCCCGGCTACTCGGCCGGCCTCGACTTCGAGGAGGAGGCGGGCGTCATGCGCAGCCTCGGCGCGCGGGACGCGCTCAACCTCGACGGCGGCGGCTCGACCACGATGGTGATCCGCGGCACGATGGTTACGCGGCCGTCCGACGCGACCGGCGAGCGCCCGATCGGCGACGCGATCCTGGTGGCGCCCTAGAGCCGGCGCTCCTCTGCGGTCAGCTCACCGCCGGCGTCGCCGGTGTTCTGCGTTCCGAGCGGCTCGATCAGCAGCACCTCGGCCGGCTCGTCCGCGCGCGGGCAGTGCTCGACGCCGCGCGGCACGACGAACAGCTCGCCCGCCCGGAGGTCGATGTCGCGGTCGCGGAGCTGGATCGTCAGGCGGCCGGAGAGGACGAGGAAGAAGTCGTCGGTGTCGTCGTGCGTGTGCCACACGAACTCGCCGTCGACCTTCACGACGGCGAGCTTGTAGTCGTTCAGCGTGCCGACGATCCCGGGCTGGAAGGGGGCGTCGAGCAGCGCGAGCTTCTCGGCGAGGTTGACCTTGGTCTCCATGCCGCGAAGGTTGTCAGGGCCGGAAAGTCAACGGCGGCTGGGTAGGGAGTGGGTTCGACGGGCGGCCGGGGCACGAGTTTCTGCGACCTCGGACGCCGGTTTGCCATCGAGCGTGCAGAAACTCGCGCCAGAGACGAGTTTCTGCGACCGCGCCCGGAAATCGCCCGCCGAGGTTGCAGAAACTCGTGTGCCCGGACCCCCACCCAGCCGCCGTTGACGTCCGCCGGCGGAGCCGCGCACGATGACCGACCACTCCGGGTAAGACCGGGGTCATGGGCAATCAGCTGAGCGGGCTGCGGGACCTGCCGCAGCACAAGTGGGGCTTCCGGATCGCGATCGCGGCGGCGACGATCGGGATCATCTACGGCTACGACCTCGGTGCGATCGCCGGGGCGCTGCTGTTCATCACCAAGGACTTCGATCTCTCGACGAAGCAGACCGAGTGGGTGGCGACGATCGTCGTCGTCGGCTCGATCGTCGGCGCGCTCACCGGCGGGCGGCTCGCCAACGCGATCGGGCGCAAGCCCGCGATGGTGCTCGTCGCGCTGACGTACGCCGGCTTCGCGCTGCTGAGCGGCGTGGCGACCAGCCTCGAGTTCCTCTACGTGGCGCGCTTCTTCCTCGGCGTCACGATCGGGATCTCGATCGTCACCGCGCCGATCTTCGTGGCCGAGTCGGCGCCCGCGGCGGTGCGCGGTGGGCTGATCGTCATGTACCAGGTGGCGACGGTGACCGGGATCGTGGTCGCCTACTTCGTCGACTACGCGCTGGCCGGCTCCGGCTCGTGGCGCTGGATGCTCGCGCTCTCCGCCATCCCCGCGCTCGGCGTCGTGGCGATCCTCGCGCGACTCCCCGACACGCCCCGCTGGTACGTCATGAAGGGGCGGATGGAGGAGGCGCGCGCGACGCTGGCCCTGACCGACCCGGAGGCCGACGCCGACCGCGAACTGGCCGACATCCAGGCGGACTTGCGCAGCGAGCGCGGCGGGTCCATCAACGAGATGCTGCGGACGCCGTACGCGCGGGCGACGTTCTTCGTCGTCGGCCTCGGCTTCCTGATCCAGATCACCGGCATCAACGCGGTCGTCTTCTACAGCCCGATGATCTTCAAGGAGATGGGCTTCACGGGGAACTCGTCGCTGCTGCTGCTCCCGGCGCTCGTCCAGGTCGGCTCGCTGATCGCGACCGTCGCGTCGCTGTCGGTCGTCGACCGGCTCGGCCGGCGGCCGACGCTGCTCAGCGGCATCGCCGCGATGTTCGTCTCGACGCTGCTGCTGATCGTGGTGTTCGCGGCCGGGGACCTGACGAAGACGACCGGCTGGCTCGGCTTCATCGGCGTGTTCGTGTTCACCGCCGGCTTCAACTTCGGCTTCGGCTCGCTTGTGTGGGTGTACGCGTCGGAGAGCTTCCCGTCGCGGCTGCGGTCGATCGGCGCGTCGGCGATGCTGACCGCCGACCTGCTGGCCAACCTCGTGATCGCGCTGTACTTCCTCAGCACGCTCGAGTCGCTGGGCGGGACCGGGACCTTCGCGCTGTTCGCGGGCCTCGCGGCGATCTCGTTCCTGTTCGTGTGGCGGTTCGCGCCCGAGACGAAGGGGCGCCCGCTGGAGGCGATCCGCGAGTACTGGGAGAACGGCGGGACCTGGCCCGAGCCGGAGCGCTCAGGCCGTTTCGTGCGGCAGGAGAAGGAGGACAAGGTCTCCGCGACGCGGTAGCGTCGCGCGATGCGGAATCCGTTCAGCAAGGCGAGCCGTGACGCGCGGATGGCGAAGATGCAGGAGCGCGCGGACCGGATCATCGCGGAGCAGAACGCGAAGGGGGTCGCGGCGCAGGAGGAGTACGCGCGCTGGCAGGCGAGCCAAGGCGGGGCGAGCGTCGGTGGTCAGCAGGCCACGGCGCCGCCGAGCTTCGATCCCAACCAGCCGCTGCCGCCGATCCGCGATCTCCTCAAGCAGTCGCTCGAGTACGCCAAGGACTCCGTCGGCGAGATGTTCGACGACCGCCGCGACGTGCTCGACCCCGGTGACGCGAACCTCAACAAGCCGCCGCCCGAGCTCGAGGATCCCGCGCAGCGGGAGCAATGGGCGGCCGACGAGCGCGCGGCTCGCGAGGAGGCGCGGGCGCCGTACCTCGCGGCCACGAAGCCCGCGGTCGAGCGCACCCGCTTCGCCACCACCGGGCGCACGCAGCTCGAGGAGGTGACCGAGCGGCTGAAGGCGTTCGACCCCGCGCGGGTGTACGGCGTCTACCGCGTCCCCGACCGCTACGACCTCAAGCGCAACAACGAGAACAAAGCGCGCGTGGACTGGGAGATCGCCCACGCGCCAGGGGCCGAAGGAAACGCCGAGGTGCACGTCGCCGCGTTCAGCCGCGCCGACCACTGGGCTGTCCGGCGCCTCGGCGAGCCGTCGGTGCTCGACGAGGACGTGGCCGGCGCGCTCGTCGCCCGCGCCCGCCTCGAGCCCGAGGACTGCTTCGGCCTCCCGCGCCTGCTGCAGGTCCGCGCCACCGAGACCGAGGACAGCAAGTTCTGGGACGCGCACGTCGAGGGCATCCTCGCCTTCGCCAGCAAGCCGATCGCCACTGCCCAGGAGCAGCTGCTCGCCGACGCGCCGCTCGCGCTCGCCACGGCGCCGCCGTTCCACGTCGAGATCCTCGACTGGGAGTCGGTCGCCGCGTGGGTCGCGCCGAGCCGCTACACGCCGGCGCGCACGCCCTCGCCGCTGCCGCACCTGCCGAGCAGCTGGGAGGAGCTGACCGACGCCTACCTCGAGGTCGTCGGCGTCCGCAGCGAGGACTGCTACGGCGTCCAGGCCACGCGCGCCGGCACGAAGAGCGGCCTTCCCGACCTCTCGCTGGCGAGCGTCCGCAGCAACGCGCGCGGCGGCCACGAGCTCATCCACGCCGCGGAGCTCGTCGTGATCCTCTACCGCCACCGCGCGGAGTACGAGGCCGGCCGGACCCGCTGGCGCGCCTACCAGGACGAGGTCCTCCACGCCCGCCTCGACCGCCTGACCGGGCAGCGGCCGCCGCTCGACACCGAGTACCGCCCGCCGCCGTCGTTCCTCTCCGAGGTGTTCGACATGTTCAACCCGCTCGATCCGATGCACGCGTTCCCGCAGGTCTTCGGTCGCCGGGACCGGCCGCAGCTCGGCGCGTACTGCGGAGAGGCGTAGTCGCCATCATCAGGGGGTGCTCCTGCGGCTCCCCGACCCCGACGCTCAATACAGCGCCGTCCGCCTGACCTCCGACCTGCCGGCCCAGGACTTCGCGCGCCACAACGGCGAATGGCGGCTGGAGTTCGACCGCGCGGACGTCGAGCGGCTCGAGTACCAGCTCGAGGTCGAGCTCGACGACGGCGCCACGGAATACGTGCTCGACCCCGGCAACCCGAACACCGCGCCCGGCGCGTTCGGCGACAAGTCGGTGCTGCTGCTCCCGAGCTACGAACCGCCCGCGTGGCTGGACGCCCCCCACGTCGAGGGCGAGAAGACCAAGCTCGCCGCCCGCCGCGTGCAGACCGAGGTCTGGAGCCCCGCCGGCACGGACCCCGACGAGCCGCTGCCGCTGCTCGTCGCCCACGACGGGCCCGAGTACGACACCCTCTCGCAGCTCACGCGCTTCTCCGCCGTGAAGATCGCCGCCGGCGAGCTGCCGCCGCACCGGGTCGCGCTGCTCGCGCCGCGCGAGCGCGACGAGTGGTACTCCGCCTCGCCGCGCTACACGCGGATGCTGATGCAGGACGTGCTGCCGAAGCTGCCACCCACCCACGGCGCCCCCGCGGCGATCGGCGCCAGCCTCGGGGCGCTCGCCCTGCTGTACGCCCAGCGCCGCCACCCGGGCACGTTCGGCGCGCTGTTCCTCCAGTCCGGCAGCTTCTTCATGCCGCGCTACGACGCGCACGAGTCGCACTTCCCGCACTACCACCGCGTCGTCGGCTTCGTGGGCGAGACGCTGCGGGCGGGAGAGGCCGCCGGCGTCCCCACCGTGCTGACCTGCGGAGCAGCGGAGGAGAACATCCACAACAATCGCGTGATGGCCGAGACGCTGCAGGCACCGCTGCACGAGCTGACCGACACCCACAACTACACGGCCTGGCGCGACGCGTTCGACCCGCACCTCGCGCGCCTGCTCGCCGGCGCGTGGTGAGCGGCCGCCACGCCGAGCTGTACTCGCCCGCGATCGGGAGCAGCGGCTCCGTGGTCGCCTACGGGCACTGGGGGCGGCCCGTGCTCGCGTTCCCCGCCGAGGGCGGCAGCGCGTGGGATCTGGAGCACCAGGGGATGGTCGGCGCGGTCGCCGACCTGATCGAGGGCGGGCGCGTGAAGCTCTACGCGGTTGACGCGTTCGACTCCGAGTCGTGGTCCAACCAGGGCCTCCCGCTCGAGGAGCGCGCCCGCAACCACGAGCGCTACGCGTCGTGGATCCTCGAGCAGGTCGTGCCGCACATCCAGCACGACAGCCAGACGCACGACATCGCCACGCTCGGCGTCAGCCTCGGCGCCTACCACGCCGTGAACTTCGCGCTCAAGCGCGCCGACCTGTTCCCGCTGGCGATGGGCTTCTCCGGTAACTACGACCCCGCGAGCTGGAACGGCTGGGGCGAGCGCGGCGAGGCCGCCTACTTCAACAACCCGCTCGACTACCTCGAGCACATGGGCGGCGAGCACCTCGACTGGCTGCGCGAGCGCGTGAGCCTCCTGCTCGTGTGCGGCCAGGGCCAGTGGGAAGACACGACCGGCTCGCTCGAGAGCACCAAGCGCCTTGCCGGCGTGCTCGGGAGCAAGGGCATCCGGCACGAGCTGGACCTGTGGGGGCACGACGTCCCGCACGACTGGCCGTCATGGCGACGCCAACTCGCGCATCATCTGCCACGGTTCTGCTGATGCCCGACGCCCGTCACCTGATCGGCCTGCTGCTCGGCACCGAGGAGGACTGGCCGCGCGCGTTCGAGACGCTGCTCTCGCGCATCGGCCCGATCAAGGACGCGAGCGGCACGACCCACACGATCACCAGCGAGCGGATCACGATGGAGCCGTTCGACCTGCGCGACAAGCCGCGGTACGACCTCGTCGTCGACCGGCTCGCCTACTGGTACTTCCTCCCGCGCGAGTGGCTGAAGAAGGTCGCGCTGATGGACGACGTCTACCTGCTCAACAGCCCGTTCACGTTCCAGTCGATGGAGAAGCACGCGGCCTACTGCGCGATGCTGCGGCTGGGATTGAAGGTGCCGCAGACCGTCCTCGTGCCGCACAAGAACCCGCCCGACAACGCGCGCTTCGAGTACACGGCGGCGAAGTACAACCGCCCGTTCGACCTCGACGCGATCGCCGAGGGCATCGGCTACCCGCTGTTCATGAAGCCCTACGACGGCGGCCAGTGGATCGGCGTCTCCCGCATCAAGGACAGCGCGCAACTGCACCGCGCCTACGACGAGTCCGGGCAGCGGCTGATGCACCTGCAGGCGAGCGTCGAGGGCTTCGACGTCTTCGCCCGCTCGCTCAGCATCGGCGCCGAGACGATGATCATGCACTTCCGGCCCGACGAGCCGATGCACGATCGCTACGCGGTCGACCACGACTTCCTCAGCCCGGAACTGGGCGACGAGGTCACGACGATCTCGCGCCTGATCAACGCCTTCTTCCGCTGGGAGTTCAACTCCTGCGAGACGCTCGTGCGCGGCACCGAGGCGCACCCGATCGACTACGCCAACGCGTCCCCCGACGTCGCGCTCACCAGCCTCCACTACTACTTCCCGTGGGCGATGAGCGCGCTGATCAAGTGGTGCACCTTCTGCGTCGTCACCGGCCGCGAGCCGCGGATGGACCTCGACACGCGCAACTACTTCGAGATCGGCGACCGCGAGGACCTGACCTACGAGGAGAAGCTCGCCGGTTACCGCAAGCTGGCCGACGACTACTTCGAGGTCGACCGCTACCTGGACTTCGTGGACAGCCGGCTCTCACACGTCGACGAGCTCGTGCTCGAGTGGGTGGGCTCGGACGACTTCGACCGCCTCCTCGTGGAGACGGTGCGGACGACCTACCCCCCGCACGAGCACGAGCGCTTCGTCGGGCACTTCCGCGGCCTCATCGGCCAGTGGCTGAAAGAGCGGGCCTAGATGATTGATTCCACGACCCCCGCACCCGTCTGTACGCGTCCCGCGGCGCAGGGCCGCACCCGCCGGAAGGGGGAGGTGGCGCTGCCACGATCCCCCTTCGGCGTGCACGCCCCTGCATCCACGGGTCACGCACAGCCAGGCACGCGGGCCGCGGACTCAACCATCTAACGGGTCCGCAGCCCCCAGCCGAACGGATACAGCGGGTGGTAGTTCGCGTCGCCGACGTTGATCGGCTCCTGCGCCACCGTCTTCGGCCACGTGAACGAGAGCTTGCCGGTGTAGGGCGTGCGGCCGAACAGCGGGTCGCTCACGCCATCGCCCTCGCTGCCGGGCAGCCAGGCGGCGACGAGCGCGTCGATCTCGTGCCGCTGCGCCGGGTCGATCTGCAGCGGCCGGCCCGACACGACGATCACCGTGCACGAGCGCGCCCGCGAGCAGACCTTGTCGATGGCTGCCTTGTCGGCGGCGTTGAGCATCATCGTCTGCGGCGGGCGCGGCACGCCGCCGTCAGCGGGGTCGTAGGCCCATTGCGGGCCGCCGACGTCGCCGAAGCCCTCGGCGTATGGCGTCTCGCCGACCACGACGACGCCGTCGGCGTGCCTCGGCACCCGCGCCGACGCGTCCTGGCTGAACGTCACGTCGCCGCGCGCGGCGTTGCGGATCCCGTCGAGGATCGTCTCGCCGGGGATGACGTTCTTCGAGCCGCCCTGCCAGGTCAGCGTCCAGCCGCCGGCCTGGTTGCCGATGTTGTTCGCGTTGCTGCCCGCCACGTACACGTCGTGGCGCCTGCGCAGCGGCAGCGTGCGGTGCTTGTTCTTCAGCAGCACCTGCGACTCCGCCACCGCGCGGCGGGCGACCGCGCGATGCGCCCGCGAGCCGACCTTGGCGAGGTCGGCGCGGTTCGTGAACGGATGCTCGAACAGACCGAGCTCGAACTTCTTGGTGAGGATGCGGCTGACGGCGTCATTGATGCGGCTCATGGGAACGTCGCCCGCCTTGACGAGACGGATCAGCCTGGTCTCGAAGTCCTGATAGTTGTTGGGCTCCATGATCATGTCGATGCCGGCGTTGACGCCGGTGGTGATCTGGTAGTCCCGGTTCGCACTGGGGTCGGTGGGGCCGCCGGTGATGTGGTTGAGGCCCTCGTAGTCGCTGATCACGAAGCCGCCGAAGCCCATCTTGCGCTTGAGCACATCGGTGATGAGCTCGCGGTTGCCGTGCATGTTCACGACGTTCGTGCCGACGCCGTCCTCGGTCCAGTCGACGCTCGAGTAGGACGGCATCACGCTGCCGACGTGGTGCTTTTGCACGGCGGGGAGGTACTGGCGGAGCGAGGTGTTCCAGAAGTCGCGGCGGTTGGTGACCGTGATGCCCTGGTCGATCGCGTAATCGCCATTGCCGGTGCCGTATTGCGTGTCGCCGTCACCCGCGTAGTGCTTCGCCGTCGCGAGCACGCGGTCGCGGTCCTTGAGCTGGCCGCGCGACCCCTGGAAGCCGTCGATCGCGGTCTCCATCTTCTCCACGAGCCGCGGGTCCTCGCTGAAGCTCTCGTACGTGCGGCCCCAGCGGTCGTCGCGCGCGGCGCAGATGCACGGCGCGAAGCTCCACTGCGGCCCGGTCGAGCGCGTCTCCGACGCGGTGATGTGCTCGACCTCGCGCACGAGGCCCGGGTCGCGCGTCGCGCCGAGGCCGATGTTGTGCGGGAAGACGGTCGCCCCGAGCATGTTCCCGTCGCCGTGGACGGAGTCGATGCCGTAGATCAGCGGGATGCCCAGCCGGGTCGCGAGCGCCCGCCTCTGGTAGCGGTCGACCATGTCGGCCCACGCCTTCGGCGTGTTCTCCGGCGGGGTGGAGCCGCCACCGGACAGGAGCGATCCGAGCTTCCAGGTGGTGATCAGGTCGTCGTTGTCGCTCGGGTTGGCCTCGCCGGCCTTGTCGAACTGCGCGCGCTCGGCCTGGGTCATCTGACCGACCTTCTCCTCGAGCGTCATGCGCGAGAGGAGGTCGGCGACCCGCTTGGCGACCGGTTGCCGCGCGTCCTTGTAGACGGGGACGGGCGCGGCCGAGGTGGACGCCGCGCCTAGGGCGAGCACCACCGCGATCAAGAGCGGAATCCGCACGTGCTTGCTCATGAACTTCCTCCTCAGCGGTAGATCCGCACGTCCGCGACGGTCGCGGACGTGGAGAAGGCGACCCGCAGGTACCGCGCCTGCGTCGCCGGAATGTCGAAGGTCGTGAGCTGACCGTCGCCCTTGGCGGTCCAGGTCTTGCCGCCGATCGTGAGCGTGGCCGGGCCCGGAGCCGCAGCAGTGCCGGCGTCCACGACCACGCGGCGCACGCGCTGCGTGCGGCCGAGGTCGAGGTTCAGGTCAGAGCCGCTCCAGGTCGTGGTGGCGTCGTCGTCGACCGCCTCCGTCGGACCGCGAGGCGGATCGAGCAGCCGGTACCCGTCGTCGAGCGGCGCCTTCCACACGAACGTGGCAAGCGCTCCGCCCGGCAGCGTGTAGTCGAACGACGAGCCACCCTGCGCGACCGCGAACGTCCGCGGGTCGTCGTTCTCGTTGTGGACGACGAGCGCGGTCGAGCCGCCGCGGTTGCGGAACGCGACGTCCATGATCTGCCCGTTCCAGCCGGTGGTGCCGAACGAGGTGCTGGCGATCCGCTCCGCCCCCGGGGCGACGAAGCGCGCGAGGTGCCCGAGCGTGAAGTACTCGGCGCTTTCGGAGAACGTGTCGCCCGGGCCGACGGTGAGCACGCCGGTGCAGGTGCCGCAGCCGCCGTTGTGCGGGCCGCCATCCGGGTCGAGCGCGAGGTTCCAGTTCACGACGGTCTTGCCCCAGTTGCGGGTGACGCCCAGCACGACGTTGCGCGCGTGCCACTTGAGCGTGTCGGAGAACACCTGCGCGGGCGGATCGGTCGGGCCGTGCGAGCCCGAGCACTCGGTGAACCACACGCCCTTCTGCGGGAAGCGATGCTGGAGCTCGGTCTGGCGCTTGACGTCGCCGGCGTAGCAGTGGAACGCGGTGCCGGCGAGCCAGCGGCCGGCACGGCTGTTGAGCAGGTCGGTCGGGTACTCGACCTCGGGGTCCTCGCCGGGCGGCGTGTTGGCGATGTCGTTGGGGTGCTCTTCCCAGTTGTGGTCGTAGCCGAGGAGCTTCGTGCGCAGGCCCGCGCGCTGGAGCTTCGGCCCGAGCGCCTCGATCAGCTTCGCCTCCTGGCGGACCGGCATGTCCATGCCCGGGTAGGCGTCAGGCTTGCGGTTCTGCGGCTCGTTCTGGAGCGTGAGCGCGTAGATCGGCACGCCCGCGCGCTTGTACGCGCGCACGAACTTGACGAAATAGCGCGCGTAGGCGTCATAGATGCGCGGCGAGTCGATCAGCCGGCCGCCGACCAGCGACTGGTTCGTCTTCATCCACGCCGGCGGGCTCCACGGCGTACCCATCACCTTGAGCTTCGGGTTGAGCGCGAGCGCGCGGCGCAGCAGCGGCAGGATCTGCTTGCGGTCATGCCCGATCGAGAAGTGCCGCAGGCGGTAGTCCGTCTTGCCGGCCGGGACGTCGTCGTACGTGTAGTGCGGGCCCTCGACGAAGTCGGAGGCGCCCATCGGCTGGCGCAGGAACGAGAGCTTGTCGTCGGCGAACAGGCTGCGCATCGCGGCCTCGCGCTGCGGCTTGCTCAGCCGGTAGAGGACGCGCGCGCTCGAGTCGGTGATCGAGGCGCCGAAGCCGTCCATCGACTGGTAGCGCCGACTCGGGTCGACGCTGACCGTGAGCGCGCTCGAGCCGCCGGGATGGAAGTCGACCGTCCCGCGGTCGTGCATCTTCTCGGCGCCGTCAGGCGTCGTCACCCACACCCGGGCGGACGACGCCGCCGCCGGTGACACCGCAGCCAACAGGAACCCAACCGCCAGGACAATTGCTCGCACGAGTACCCCCTCCCACGACATGCGCTCCCCCGCTGCGAGTTTGTCCAAACACGCAAAAGTCTCAGGGCTAGCACCGTGGTGAGGCGCGCGCGCGTGCGAGAGGATCGGCAGCGTGACCTCAGGCGACGTCTTGACCGTCCTCTCGCTCGCGGTCGGTATCGGCACCCCGTTCACCGTCGGGCTCGTGCTGCTGCTGCGCGGGGCGGGGACGCGGGTGGCGTGGATCCTGCTCGCCGGCGCGCTGTCGATCGTCGTGGTGTTCGTCGCGCACGTGATCGGGACGCCGTGGTCGCTCGTCGTCGGCTCGGAGTGGACCGTGCTGTTCCTGTGGCCGCTCGCGCTCGCCTACGTCTATCCCGACGGCCGGCTGCCGTCGCGGCGCTGGCGGCCGATGGCGATCGTCGCGGCGGTGTCCGGCGCCGGCACGCTGCTGCTGCTCCCGCTGCAGCCGACGCTGGAGGGGCCGGACGGCGACGTCAAGAACCCGATCCAGATCGGGTCCGGGCTGGTGGACCTGCTCACACCCGTGTTCTGGGCCTGCTGGTTCGGGCTGCTGGCGGCGCTGATCGGCGGCGCGCTCTCGCAGCGGGCGCGCTACAAGGCGGGAGGGACCGAGCTGCGGCGGCAGGTCCTGTGGCTCGCCTACGGCGCGGTCATCCCACCGCTGTGGCTGGGCGGGACGTCGCTGCTCGGCCTGTTCGTCTCGTTCGAGCCGCCCGACGTCGCGGTGCTGATGCTCACGCACGCGTGGCTCGCGATCGCCGTCGCGGTCGCGGTGACGCGCCACGGGCTGTACGAGATCGACCGGCTCTTCAACCGCACACTCGTCTATGCGGTGCTCACCGCGCTGCTGGCCGGTACCTACGCGCTCGCGGCGCTGCTCGCCGGGCAGCTGGCCGGCGGCTCGGCGTTCGCCGCCTCGGTGGGCACGCTCGCGGCGGCGCTCGCGTTCCGGCCGTTGCGCGACCGCCTGCAGGCGATCGTCGACCGGCGCTTCGCCCGCCAGCGGGTCGAGGGCGTGCGGCTGCTGCGCGACTTCCTCGATGACGTGCGCCACGGCCGGGCCGAGCCGGAGGACGTCGGCGCGGCGCTGGCGCTCGCGCTCGACGACCCGTCGGCCGAGGTCGTGTTCCGGTTGCCCGAGACCGGCGCCTACGCCGACCGCGGCGGCCGGCTGCTCGACGCGCTGCCCGGGGACGTGCGCGCGCGCACGCCGATCGGCCGCGAGGCCGGCGTCCTGCTCCACGACCGGGCGCTCGAGCGCCGGCCGGACCTGCTGCACGCGGTGCTCGACGCGGCGACGGTCGCGGTCGAGATCGGCCGCCTGCGGGTCGAGCTGCGGTTGCAGCTCGCCGAGGTCGAGTCGTCGCGAGCGCGGATCGCGCAGGCCGGTTACGCCGAGCGCCGCCGGCTCGAGCGCGACCTGCACGACGGCGCGCAGCAGCGGCTCGTCACGCTCGGCATCGTGCTGCGGCGGCTGCAGCGCTCGCTGCCCGGCGAGGCGAAGATCCTGGCGCCCGCTCTGGACGCCGCCGTCGACGAGGTCGCGGCGACGATCGCCGACCTGCGGACGATCGCCGCGGGCGTGCGCCCGCCGCGGCTCGACGAGGGCCTCACGGCCGCGCTCGAGGACCTCGCGCGCGGCTCGGCGGTGCCGGTCGAGCTGGAGGCGAGCGGCGACCGCGCGCCGCCGGAGGTCGAGGCGGTCGCCTACTTCATCGCGTGCGAGGCGCTCACCAACGCGGTCAAGCACGGGTCGCCGTCGCGCGTGACCGTGCAGACCGAGCGCAGCGACGACGTGCTGCGGCTCGTCGTCGCCGACGACGGGGTCGGCGGCGCCGCGCCCGCCTCCGGCCGCGGGCTGGCGGGGATGGCCGACCGCGTCGCCGCCCAGGGCGGGACGCTCGCGCTCGAGAGCCCGCCCGGCGCGGGCACGCGAATCGCGGTGGAGCTGCCGTGCGCGTCGTGATCGCGGAGGACACGGTGCTGCTGCGCGAGGGGCTCGCGGGGCTGCTCGAGGACGCCGGGCACGAGGTCGTCGGCCGCGCCGGCGACGCCGAGGCGCTGCTCGCGCTCGTCGGCGAGCATGCGCCGGAGCTCGCCATCGTCGACGTCCGCATGCCGCCCGACTACGAGGACGAGGGCACGCGCGCAGCCGCGGAGATCCGCCGCTCGCATCCCGGCACGGCCGTGCTCGTCCTGTCCCAGCACATCGAGACGCGGCATGTGGTGGAGCTCGTGTCGGCGGGCGGCGGCTTCGGCTACCTGCTGAAGGACCGCGTGCTCGACGTCGACGACTTCCTCGACGCGGCGCGCCGCGTCAGCGAGGGCGGCTCCGCGCTCGACCCGCAGGTGGTCGCCACGCTGATCGAGCGGCCGAAGCGCGAGAGCGCGCTCGAGGAGCTCACGCCGCGCGAGCGCGAGGTGCTGTCGCTGATGGCCGAGGGCAAGACGAACGCCGGCATCGCGCGCCAGCTATGGCTGACCGAGAAGACGGTCGAGACGCACGTGCGCACGATCCTCATGAAGCTCGGGCTCCAGGTCTCGACCGACGACCACCGGCGCGTGCTCGCGGTGCTCACCTACCTGCGCGAATCTCAGGGCCAGCACTGAAGCGAGGTTCGGTGGCCGTCCCGATGTGCGGCGGGCGGGGCGGCCGTAGCGTCGCTGCCATGACCTACACCACCCCCATCCGCTCCCTCGCAGGCGCCGTCATCGCGGTGCTGCTCTGCGCTCTCGCCGTCGCCGCCGTCTCTGCCGAGGCGGCCGGCAAGACCGAGAAGCTGAAGGTGTTCTCGAAGCAGCTCAGCTTCACCTTCACCAAGGCCGACGGCACCGTCGTCCACGGTCCGCCGCCGGCCCAGGCCGCGCCCGGCGACTCGTTCGAGATCGACTCGCTCGACTACCGCGGCACGCACAAGAAGCACTCCAAGAAGCCGATCGGCGCCGACTACCTGCAGTGCACGTTCGGCACCGGCCCGGAGCCCGACTGCCACGGCTACACCGCGCTCGGCAAGTCGCTCCTGCGCTTCCACGGGTTCGATCTCATCGGCGCGATCGGCAAGTTCAAGGACGCGAAGGTCCTCAGCAACAAGGAGGTCCCCGGCGGCTCCGACTTCGTCATCAGGCTCACCCGCCGCTGACGTACCCTGCCGGGCGTGGCGGTGATGGTCGACAAGCTCGTCGAGTACCCCCACGTCCGGCTGCCGTTCAAGCACTGGTGCCACATGGCGAGCGACGTGGACTTCGAGGAGCTGCACGCGTTCGCGGCGCAGCTCGGGATCCCGCGCCATCGCTTCCAGGGCGACCACTACGACCTCCCTCCCCACCTCCGCGAGCTCGCCGTCGAGTTCGGCGCGGAGGAGGTCTCGCGACGCGACTTCACCGTGCGGATGTCAGGTCCGCGCGGTGATCGCGTCAGGGCGCGTCAGAGGGACGGTTGATCCACGACCCCCGCACCCGTCTGCACGCGTCCCGCGGCGCATGACGGCACCCGCCAGAAGGGGCCCGTGGCTCTGCCACTGTGCCCCCTCGGCGTGCACTGTCCTGCATCCACGGGCCGCGCACATACGGGCACGGCGGCCGCGGATCAACCGTCCGCCGCGCTGAGCAGCTCCTCGAACGCCTCGTCGAGGTCGTCGCGCAGCCAGTCGGCGTCCGGCAGCGTCTCGGCGTCGGCGTAGATGCCGAAGCACGCGCGGCCGGCGGTCATGACGACGCCGATCGAGAGCGCGTGGCGCTCGGTGAGCGGGACCGCGGAGTGGACGCTGCGGAGCTTGCAGCCGAGCATGTAGCGGTCGGTGGCCGGGCCTGGGACGCTCGAGATCGTGAGGTTCGACATGCGCGGGTGCGCGAACGCGTGGGCGAGCGCGTGCTTGAGCGGCGTCGGGGCGAAGGCGAGCGCGCGGAAGGCGCCGTCGAGGTCCTCGGCCTCGCCGCCGTCGGCGCGCTGCGCGGTGGCGGCGTGGACCTCCTGCAGGCGCGCGACCGGATCCGGCTCGTCGCACGGCAGCTCGAGGAACACGAACGAGATGCGGTTGCCGTCCTCGGCGTCGCCGGCGCCGCGCACGTCGGCGGGCACCATGACCTTCAGCCGCTGCGGGCCGGAGAAGCGGCGAAGCGCGCCCGCGCAGGCCGCGAGCACGACGTCGTTGGGGGTGACGCCGAAGCGCCGCCGGATCGTCCGCAGCTCGTCGAGCGGGCGGGAGGTGCGGACGTGGTGGCGGCGCGGCGAGCCGGCGCGGTTGAGCGCGGACTCGGGTGCGGGCGGGAGCAGCGTGTGCTGGAGCGTCCGGGCGAGCCCGGGCACGCTGCGCACGACGCGCCGCGGCGAGCTCGCGAGCTTGACCGGCGCCCGCGCGATCGTGGCGCCGTCGGCGGCGCGGTCGGCGATCGCGCGCACGAAGCGCTCGCGCTGCGAGGGCACCGGCGCCGGCTCCCACGCCGCGGCCTCGGGGCGCTCCTCGTAGGGCGAGGCGTCGAGCAGCAGCTTGCCGAGCTCGACGATCGCGGTGCCGTCGACCATGCAGTGGTGCGCCTTGCCGATCAGGACGACGCTGTCGTCGAGCTCGTCGGCGATCCAGATCTGCCACAGCGGGCGGTCGCGCGGGAGCGGCTCGGAGAAGGTCTCATCGACGATCGCGTCGAGGTCGGAGCCCTGCGCGTGCAGGAGGTGCTCGGCGGTGTCGAAGCCGGGGTCGTCGGCCCAGGCCGGCTCGGTGATCCCGAGCGGCACGGGCGCGAGCTTGCGCCGCCACCGCGGGGCGTGCGCGAAGCGCGCGGCGAGGTGCTCGTACAGCTCGGGGAAGCGCGGGCGCGAGCCGTCCTCCGGCAGGTCGTAGGTCGACACCCAGCCGACGTGCATCGGCGCGGCCGGGGTCTCGACCGCGAGGAAGGACGCGTCCAGTGCTGAGAGGCGCTCGACGGTCACGACTTGCCCTCCAGCACCGGCTGCCAGTGGTTGTGCGTCAGCTGGGCGGGCTCGGTGGCGTCGCAGAACTCGCCGAGCACCGCGGCGAAGTGATGCGGCTGGTCCTCCTGGGGCATGTGCCCGGCGCCCTCGAAGACGACGAAGCGGCTGCCCGGCATCGCCTCGTGCGCGGCGGCGCCGTGCTTGACGGGGATGATCGAGTCGTTCTCGCCCCACACGATCAGCGAAGGCAGCGAGGCGGCGAGCGCGAGCCGGCTCCTGGCGCTGACCTTCTGGCCCCCCGGCTCGACGACCGCCCGCAGCGTGGCGAGGAACGCCTGGCGCGAGCCGGCGTTGTCGAGCTCCGCGAAGCCGCGGGCGAGCACGGTGATGTCTGGCGACGGGTGCAGCCCGACCTTCCCGAGCAGGCCGCCGAGGCCGCGCCCGAGCTCTACCAGCCGCTGCGAGGTCAGCGCCGGCAGCACGATGTCGGAGCCGGGCAGCGAGGCGGCGCGGAGCAGCATGTGGACGTCGCGGCCGAGGCCGCCGCTGGAGACCAGCACGAGCCGCTCGGTGCGCTCGGGGAACTGGTAGGCGAACTGCATCGCGATGCCGCCGCCGAGCGAATGCCCGACCACGGTGACGCGGTCGTGCCCGAGCGAGGTCGCGACGTCGCGCGCGCCGCTCGCATGGGCGCCGAGCGAGTAGTCGCCGCGGGGTGTGGCGGACTCGCCGTGCCCGAGCAGGTCGGGGGCGATCACCGTGAAGCGATCGCTGAGCAGGGGCGCGACGCGCGCCCAGGTGTCGGACGAGTTGGCGATCCCGTGCAGGAGCAGCAGCGCGGGGCCGCTGCCGGCGACGCGGTAGCTCACCTGCTGGCCGTGCAGCTCCAGCTCGCGGCGTTCGAAGGTCACCCAGACCACCACAGCACGCGCGACGTCTCCGACCAGTGATCAGGGCGCCTACCCCGACAGATGGAGGGTGCGGGTGGGGCTGACCGGGGGGGACGACCCCGCTGGCGCTTGAGACCGGCGGTGAGGCCCGTCACACAAGGGGGAGTGATCACTGTCCCCTTCAAGCGCCTCGCCATCGTCAACCGCGGCGAGGCCGCCATGCGCGCCATCAACGCCGTCCGCGAGCTGAACGAGGAGCTCGAGGAGCCGATCACCGTGATCGCGCTCTACACGGAGCCCGAGCGCCACGCGCTCTTCGTCCGCCAGGCCGACGAGCACCACTGCCTCGGCCCGGCCATGATCGAGGGCGAGGACGGCAAGTCCGCGTCCGCCTACCTCGACTACGAGCGCCTCGAGCGCGCGCTGGGCGAGACGGAGGCCGACGTCGCCTGGGTCGGCTGGGGCTTCGTCGCCGAGCACCCCGCCTTCCCCGAGCTGTGCGAGAAGCTCGGCATCACGTTCGTCGGCCCCGCCGCCGACGTCATGCGCAAGCTCGGCGACAAGATCGAGGGCAAGAAGCTGGCCGAGCAGGCCGGCGTGCCGGTCGCGCCCTGGAGCGGCGGCCCGGTCGAGACGGCCGAGGAGGCGCGCAAGGTCGGCGAGGACCTCGGCTTCCCGCTCATGATCAAGGCCGCGGCCGGCGGCGGCGGGCGCGGCATGCGCCGGGTCGACAAGGTCGAGGAGCTCGATCAGGCGATCGAGCGCGCGCGCTCCGAGGCCGAGTCGGCGTTCGGCGACCCGAGCGTGCTGATGGAGCGCCTCGTCGGCGCCGCGCGCCACGTCGAGGTCCAGCTGATGGCCGACGGGCAGGGCGGTGTGTGGGCGCTCGGCGTGCGCGACTGCTCCTACCAGCGCCGCCACCAGAAGGTCGTCGAAGAGTCCGCCAGCCCGGTGCTCACGACCGAGCAGGAGACCGAGCTCGCGGAGTCGGCGAAGCGGCTCGCGCTCGAGGCCGGCTACAAGGGCGCCGGCACGGTCGAGTTCCTCTACGAGCCCGACAGCGGCAAGTTCAGCTTCATGGAGGTCAACACGCGCCTCCAGGTCGAGCACCCCGTGACCGAGGCGGTCACCGGCGCCGACCTCGTGCGGCTGCAGCTGCACGTCGCCGCCGGCGGCACGCTCGAGGGCGACCCGCCGCCGCCGCGCGGCCACGCGATCGAGGTCCGCCTCAACGCCGAGGACCCGGGCCGCGGCTTCTCGCCGTCGCCGGGCAGGATCTCACTGCTGCGCCTCCCCGCCGGCCCCGGCATCCGCGTCGACTCCGGCGTCGCCGAGGGCGACACCGTCCCGGCCGAGTTCGACTCGATGATGGCCAAGATCATCGCCCACGGCGACACGCGCGAGCAGGCCATCGCGCGCCTGCGCAGGGCCGTCGCCGACACGATGGTCAACATCGAGGAGGGGACCACCAACCAGGGCTTCCTGCTCGAGCTCCTCGGCCGCGACGAGCTGCGCAAGGGCGAGGTCGACACCGGCTGGCTCGACCGCCTCCAGGCCGCCGGCGAGGTCCAGCCGATCCGCCACGCCGACGCCGCGCTCGTCCAGGCCGCGATCGCGCTCAGCGACCAGGCCACCGCCGACGAGCGCGCGCGCTTCTACGCGCTCGCGCGTCGCGGCCGCCCGGCCGCCGACGCCGACGTCTGCCGCATCGTCGACCTCCTCCATCAGGGCGTCAGCTATCGCTTCCAGGTCTGCCAGATCGCGCCCCGCCGCTACCTCGTCGAGGTCGACGGCACGCGCATCGAGGCGACCGTCGAGCCGCTCACCGAGCACGAGAGCCGCCTCACCTACGCCGACCAGTCCTACCGCACCGTCACCGCGCTGCAGGACGCCGATCTGCTCGTCGAGGTCAACGGCGTGCCGCACCGCGTCTCGCGCGACGAGGGCGGCCTGATCCGCAGCCACGGCCCGGGCGTCGTGGTCGCGATCCCGGTCTCCGAGGGCGACGAGGTGCAGGCCGGCGACGTCGTCGCGGTCACGGAGTCGATGAAGATGGAGAGCTCGCTGACCGCGACCGTCCACGGGCGCGTGCGCGAGGTGCTCGTCTCCGCCAACTCGCACGTCCCGGCCGGCAAGCCGCTGCTGCAGATCGATCCGCTGGACGAGGAGGCGGGCGGCGACGAGGGCGAGCGCATCCGCTTCGAGCTCGAGGACGCCGAGAGCGCCACCGCGCTGGCCGACCTCGAGTGGCTCGTGCTCGGCTACGACTACACGCCCGACGAGGTCAGGCGCGTGCTCAAGGGCGCGCCCGACGACCTCGATGCCGAGCGCCGCCTGCTCGAGCTCTACGCCGACGTCCGCACGCTCACGCGCCCGCACGCCGACGGCCTCGAGGACGAGGACGGCCTCGGCAGCCCGCAGGAGCACCTGCACGCCTTCCTGCGCTCGCTCGACGTCGAGTCCGAGGGCCTGCCCGACCGCTACGTCGTGCACCTCAGCCGCGCGCTCGCGCACTACGGCATCGAGGGGCTCGAGCGCACCGCCGCGCTCGAGGACGCCGCCTACCGGCTCTTCCTCTCCCAGCAGCGCGTGGCCACCGCGCGAGAGGCCGTGCGCGCCGTGCTCGCCCGCCACCTCGAGCGCGGGGACACGTTCGAGGACGACGCCGTCCGCGCGGTGCTCGACCGCCTGGAGACCGCGCTCGCGCCGCGCGAACCGGCACTCGCCGAGCTCGTGCGCGAGGTGCGCTGGCGCTGCTGCGACGAGCCCGGGCTGGCCGCCATCCGCGAGCGCACCTACGACCAGATGGCCGACCACCTGCGCGCCCTTGCCGAGGGCTGGGGCGACCGCGAGGCGCACATGGGCGAGCTCGTGGAGTGCGCGCAGCCGCTCGCCGCGCTGCTCGGCCGCGTGTCCGGCGACGCCGGCCCGCTGATCGAGGCGATGACGCGCCGCTACTACCGGATCCGCCGCCTTGAGTCGGTCGAGCAGCGGCTGGTCCAGGGCGTCCCGTTCGTGCTCACCGGCTACGTGCACGAGGGCGTGCGCCACCACGTGGCGGCCACCGTCGCCGACCCCGACGACTTGGACGAGGCGCTGCGCGCGCTCGCGGGGTACGAGCTCCCTGAGGGCGAGCGACTGCTCGCCGACGTCTACCTGCTGCGCGGCGCCGAGCTCGACCTCGCGGCGGCGGTGCGCGACGCGGAGCTGCCCGAGGCGCTCGAGCGCGTCGCGTTCGTGCTCGCGCCCAAGCTCGACGTCCGGACCTACACGCGCGACGGCGAGGAGGAGACAGATCTCCGCGGCATCCACCCGATGCTGGCCGAGCGGATGGAGATCTGGCGGCTGAGCGAGTTCGAGCTCGAGCGGCTCGCGTCGGCCGAGGACGTCTACCTGTTCCGGGCGACCGCCCGCGAGAACCCCAAGGACGAGCGCCTGGTCGCGCTCGCCGAGGTCCGCGACCTCACGCCGGTGCGCGATGAAGGCGGCCGCATCACCGCGCTGCCCGAGCTCGAGCGGATGGTGCGCCAGGCGTTCGAGGCGATGCGCTCCTTCCAGGCCGGGCGGCCGGCGCGCGAGCGACTGCACTGGAACCGGGTGATGCTCTACGCCTGGCCGGGGATCGACTACCAGCCCGCCGAGGCGAGCGCGGTGATCAACCGCTTCGCGCGCATGTCGACCGGCATCGGGCTCGAGCTCGTGCAGCTCCGGATGCGCCTCGGCGAGGAGGACCGCGTCCTGCGCATGTTCAACCCGGCCGGCCGCGGCGTCACCGTCGAGCTCGGCTACCCGCCGACCGAGGCGATCCAGCCGCTCGACGCCGGCGCGCAGCGGATCATCTCCGCGCGCCGCCGCGGGCTCGTGCACCCGGCCGAGATCGTCAAGCTGCTCGACGGCTCCTTCGAGGAGCACGACCTCGTCGACGGCGAGCTCGTTCCGGTCGACCGGCCGCCCGCCACCAACACGGCGAGCATCGTGGTCGGCCTGATGCGAAACCAGACCGACCGCCACCCCGAGGGGATGCTGCGGGTCGCGCTGCTCGGCGACCCGACGCGCGGGCTGGGCTCGCTGGCCGAGCCGGAGTGCGCGCGCGTCATCGCCGCTCTGGATCTGGCCGAGCGGCTCGGCGTGCCGGTCGAGTGGTTCGCGGTCTCGTCGGGCGCCCGGATCGCGATGGACTCCGGGACCGAGAACATGGACTGGGTCGCGGCGGCGCTGCGGCGGATCGTGCGCTTCACGCAGGCGGGCGGCGAGATCAACGTGGTGGTGAGCGGGATCAACGTCGGCGCCCAGCCGTATTGGAACGCCGAGGCGACGATGCTCATGCACACCAAGGGCATCCTCGTGATGACGCCCGAGAGCGCGATGGTGCTGACCGGCAAGCAGGCGCTCGACTACTCCGGCGGCGTGTCCGCGGAGGACAACTTCGGCATCGGCGGCTACGAGCGCGTGATGGGGCCGAACGGGCAGGCGCAGTACTGGGCGCCCGACCTCGCGGGCGCATGCGACACGCTGCTCGGCTACTACGAGCGCTCGTACGTCGCGCCCGGCGAGCGCTTCCCGCGCCGCGCCGAGACCGGCGACGCGCTCGACCGCGACGTGCGCTCCTCCCCGCACGAGGCGGCCGACTCCGACCTCGAGACGGTCGGCGAGATCTTCAGCGAGGACACGAACCCGGGGCGCAAGAAGCCGTTCGACGTGCGCTCGGTGATGCGCGCCGTGGCCGACAGCGACCACGAGCCGCTCGAGCGCTGGGCGGGGCTGCGCGAGGCCGAGAACGCGGTGGTGTGGGACGCGTCGCTGGGCGGCTGGCCGGTATCGATGCTCGGGATCGAGTCGCGCCCGCTGCCGCGCTACGGCTCGGTGCCCGCCGACGGCCCGGGCTCGTGGAGCGCGGGCACGCTCTTCCCGCAGTCGTCGCGCAAGATCGCGCGGGCGATCAACGCCGCCTCCGGTCGCCGGCCGGTCGTGGTGCTCGCCAACCTGGCGGGCTTCGACGGCTCGCCGGAGTCGATGCGCCGGCTGCAGCTCGAGTACGGCGCCGAGATCGGCCGCGCGGTCGTGAACTTCGACGGGCCGATCGTGTTCTGCGTGATCTCGCGCTTCCACGGCGGCGCGTTCGTGGTCTTCTCGCGCCGGCTCAACGACAACTTCCAGTCGCTCGCTCTGGAGCGCGCGCACGCGTCGGTGATCGGCGGCGCGCCGGCGGCCGCGGTCGTCTTCGCCCGCGACGTCAACTCGCGCACGCGCGAGGACCCGCGGATCGCGGAGCTCGACGAGAAGATCGCCGGGGCCGAGGGCGCCGAGCGCGAGCGCCTGCGGTCCGAGCGCGAGGAGCGCTGGGCCGACGTGCGCTCCGAGAAGCTGGGCGAGCTGGCCGGCGAGTTCGACGCGATCCACAGCGTGGAGCGCGCGGTCGAGGTCGGCTCGGTCGACCGGATCATCTCGGCCGCCGAGCTGCGGCCTCAGCTGATCGAGGCCGTCGAGCGGGGGATGCAGCAGACACTCGACGGCCTCGCAGCCGGGAACGGCGGTCGCTTCAGGCGAACGCCTGCTGGTTCACCTGGGTGAGCCGGAACGAGTTGCCCGACGGGTCGTGGAACCCGGCGTCGATCCCGTAGGGGCGCTCCTCGGGCTGCTCTGAGAACTCGACGCCCCGCGCCTTGAGCTGCTCGTAGTCGGAGTGGACGTCGTCGGTGGAGAGGAAGACGGTGCCGGCGAAGCCCTTGGCGGCGAGGTTGAGGACCTGCTCGCGGGTCTCCGGCTCCATCACGGGCTGACCGGGGACGGCCATGAGGACGACGGAGAAGTCCTCCTGGCCGACGGGGCCGACGGTGAGCCAGCGGAAGTCGCCCATCTCGGCCATCGTGACGTCGGCGCGGACTTCCCAGCCGAGCTTGTCGGTGTAGAACGCGAGGGCCTCGTCCTGATCGTGGACCCACAGCTGTGTGTTGGCGATGTGCATCATGGGCGGAGACGCTAACCGCGCCCGGCCGCCTTGTCTTCTCGAAACGTGCTGCCTTGCGGACGGCCGTAGGCGCGCACGATGCAGCTCGGTACGACGGCGTGGGCGACGGCCGGCGGGAAGCCGTCGCGGTAGACGGTGGGGGAGACCCCGAACGTCTTGGTGAAGCTGGTGGTGAACGAGCCGACGCTCTGCAGGCCGACGCTGAAGCAGATGTCGGCGACCGAGCGGTCGGTCACCCGCAGGAGCGAGGCGGCGCGCTCGAGCCGGCGGGTGAGGAGGTACTGGTGCGGCGACTCGCCGAACGTGCGCCGGAACTCGCGGCTGAAGTGCGCGCGCGAGAGGCCGGCCGCGCGGGCCATGTCGTCGACGTCGAGCGGCTCGAAGAAGCGCGCGTCGGCGAGGGCGCGAGCGCGGAGGAGGTGGCGGGCGGGCGGCGCGTACGCCATCAGAGGGTGATGGCTCGGCGCTCGTGGGTGCCGAGGCCGAGCACGCGGTCGCCCTCGCGGACCTCGACCTCGAAGCGCAGCTTGCGGCCCTCGGCGACCTCGAGCAGCCGCGCCGTCGTGGTGCACTCCGCGCCTTCGCCGGCGCCCGCGACGTGCTTGATGCAGACCTCGAAGCCGACCGTCGGGCGGCCGTCGGCCAGGTGCTCGGCGGCGAGCCGCGCGGCGGTGCGCTCCATCATCGCGATCATCCCCGGCGTCGAGAGCACGCGGGCCGGGAGCGTGCCGCCGACGTCGGTCAGCAGTCCGTCCGCGACGGTGAAGGGCTCGGTGCGCTCGGCCAGGCTCACACGACGGACGATAGGGCGTCGGCGAGCGCGTCCGGCGCGGTCAGCATCGGGAAGTGGCCCGCGTCGAGCTCGACCGAGGGCACGCCGAGCCGCTCGCGGGCCGCGCGGCGCGAGTAGTCGGGGTTCACGACGGCGTCCTGCGCGCACACGAGCGAGACGCTGCGGCCGGCCGGCAGCCCGCTCGGGTGACGCTCGCGCTGCGCCGTGGGCGCCTGCGGCCGCAGCCGCTCGTACGCCCAGCGCGCGTCCTCGTCGCTGAGGTCGGGGAAGAGCGAGCGGCGCGCGACCGACTCGTCCGGCCAGTACGAGCGCCCTTCGGCGTCGCTCTCCGGCGGCACGGGGAACGTCACGATCGGTTCAGGCGACTCGCGGAACTGGTCGCCCATGCTCTTGCCCTCGAGCGGCACGAACGCGCACAGGTAGACGAGCGCGCGCACCGGCCGCCGCGCCGCCACGTGCGGGAGGATCAGCCCGCCCAGCGAGTGGCCCACCACGACCACGTCGTCCTCGATCAGGAACGCGGCGGCGGCGTCGGCGGTGGCGTCGAGCCCGGCTTGCACGTCGTCGCACGGGAGGTCGACGGCGATCGTCCCGTGGCCGCGCTCGCGCAGCGGCTCGATCAGCCGCTCCCAGCACCAGGCGCCGTGCCAGGCGCCGTGGAGGAGCGCGAACGTGGTCACGCGGGCGGCCAGCAGTAGCGCGGCGGGAGGAAGGCGTCGGTGGGGTAGACGTCGCCGTCGAACAGCGAGACGGCGTCGGTCACGCGGTCGAGCGTGCGCTCCATCCGCCCGGGGCCCGCGGGTACCGGCTGGCGCTCCGCGATCTCGCGCCCGAGGTCGGCCTGGAGGACGTCGGCCTGGTAGGCGCTCCAGCGGCGCCGGCCCTCGGCGTACTTCGGCGCGTCGCGGTAGGCGAGCACGATGTGGACGCCGCCGTGCATGCGCACGCGCGGCTTTCCGTCGGCGCACGGCAGCGCGTCGCCGCCGGTCGTCCGGCGCACGTGCGAGCTCGTGCTTGTGCGGCCCAGCAGGTCGAGCGGGCGGTTGTAGGTGACCTGCGCGGCGTAGCTGTCGTGCGGCGCGACGCCGACGATCCCGAGGTACGCGCGCAGCAGCTCCTGCGGGGTCAGCGGGAGGTACGGGAACGGCGACGGGAGCCGCGGGCGCTGCTGGCGCACCGGGTGCACCGCGAGCGCGACCGCGTCCCAGTTCAGGAGGGCGAGATGCACTCCCTCGGGCGGGCCCGGGCCGACGGCCGGCGGCGCCGCAGCGGCCGGGCCGGCATGGAAGACGTGCACGCCTTCGACCCGCGCGATCAGCCGGTGGTCGTGCTCGTCGTGGCCCTCGTAGGGGTCGATCGTGATCTGGCGGGCGATGCCGAGGCTGCGCTCCGGGCCGATGCCCCCGTGGGCGAGATAGGCGAGCGCGAGGTCCTCGTCGAACACGGCTGTGTCGCCGACCCGCCGCTCGACCCAGCGGCGCTTGGCGTCGAAGGAGACGTCGCTGGGCGGCTCGGCGGGAGTGAGCGTCGAGGTCGCCGCGTGGACCACGTCCGACTCCACGATCCCGCGGACGCGATCGGGGACGCGGTAGACGCCGTAGACGAGCTCGGGCCGGCCGGCGAGGCCGCTCGCCGCGAGGTGCCGCACCACGTCATCGCCCTTCTCGGCCACGAACCGACTGATCCGCAGCGGCGAGCGCCCGGGCGCCAGGTATGGCTCGCGCGCGGCGTCGCGGACGGCGAGGTCGGCGCGCATGACGCGCTCCCACTCGGCGGCGTCCTCGATGCGCGGCGGCGGCTCCGGCGCCTTCTCGATTCCGTGGACGTGGCGGCCCGCCGGACCCTGCAGCACCTTGCCGGCGATCTGGGCCTCGGCGCTCTGTGTCGCGGCCATGTCGTAGGCCTGCTTGGCGAGCGACGCGGCGCCCTTGAGCCTGCCAACCATTCCCATGGACGGGCAACGCTATGGCAGAGTGGCGCGCTATGCCACGGACCTTCGCGCTCGCCATCCTGCTCGCCCTGCTCGTTCCCTCGACCGCCGCTGCCGCCTTCAAGGCGCATGGGAGCGCGCGGCAGGTCTATGTCACCGGCGCCAAACCGGGCACGAAGGTGACGGTCGACGGCAAGACGAAGCGCGCCGGCCGGCTCGGCGCGATCGTCTTCCGCGGCGTCAAGCCCGGCACCTACATGGTGCGCGGCAAGCAGGTGCGCGTGTTCTCCGACCGCTCGGCGCCGCCGTCGAAGAAGCGCTACAAGCAGAAGCTCCCCAAGAGCGGCTACGGCTACCTGACCACGCGCGACGGGACCAAGCTCGCGATCAACGTGCACCTCCCGAGCGGGCCTGGGCCGTACCCGACGCTGATCGAGTACGCGGGCTACGGCTACGCGAACCCGGACGGCGCGCAGAGCGGCATCAGCCCGATCGCCAACCTCCTCGGCTACGCGGTCGTCGACGTGAACATGCGCGGCACCGGCTGCTCCGGCGGCTCGTTCGACTACTTCGAGAAGCTCCAGAGCCTCGACGGCTACGACATCATCGAGACCGTCGCGCGCCAGTCGTGGGTGGCGCGCCACAAGGTCGGGATGATGGGCGTGTCCTACGGCGGCATCAGCCAGCTCTTCGTCGCCCAGACGCGGCCCCCGAGCCTCGCCGCGATCACGCCGCTGTCGGTGATCGACAACACGCAGACGACGCTGTATCCGGGCGGCATCCTCAACACCGGCTTCACGCTCGCGTGGGCGAAGGACCGCGCGCAGGACGCCAAGCCGGCGTCGAAGACCGGCGGCCAGGCGTGGGCGCTGAAGCGCATCAAGGGCGGCGACAAGACGTGCAAGGCCAACCAGGCGCTGCACGCCGAGGCTCCCGACCTGATCGCCAAGGTGCGGGCCAACGACCACTACGTGAAGAAGGTCGCCGACCCGCTCGCGCCCGACAAGTTCGTGAAGAAGATCAACGTGCCGACCTTCCTCGCCTGTCAGTTCACCGACGAGCAGACCGGCGGGCACTGTGCGTCGCTGCCGAAGCACTTCACCGGCACGAAGCGCAAGTGGTTCACGTTCACCAACGGCAACCACATCGACTCGCTCGACCCGGCGACGTTCACGCGCTGGTACGACTTCCTCGAGCTCTACGTCGCGCACCGCCGGCCGCACCTGTCCGACAGCGTGCGAGCCTCGGCGCCGGTGGTCTTCAAGTCCGCCATGGGCATCGAGGGCGTGAACCTGCCCGACGACCCGATCCAGGCCCAGCCGACCTACGCTGCGGCGCTCGCCGCGTTCCAGGCGCAGCCCCCGGTGCGGATCCTGTTCGACAACGGCGCCGGCAGCGACCCGTTCAAGCCGGTCGCCGCCTTCGAGCGCTCGTTCTCACGCTTTCCGCTGCCGGGGACGACCGCGCGCTCGTGGTACCTCGCGGCGGGCGGCGCGCTGGCCGACGCCAAGCCGGGCGCGGCGGGGACGGATACGTTCAAGTGGAGCCGCGCGGGGCGGCCGGCGACGAGCTTCACCGGCAACACCGGCGGCGGCACCAACGGGCTGTGGACGGCCACGCCGTCGTACAACTGGTCGCAGAACCCGCCCGGTACCGCGGACTCGTACGTGAGCGCGCCGCTGGGCGCCGACACCGCGGTGGTCGGAGCGGGCGCGCTGGAGGCGTGGATCAAGTCGCCGGCGCGCAGCGTCGACCTCCAGGCCACGGTCACCGAGGTGCGCCCGGACGGGCTCGAGACCTACGTGCAGAGCGGCTGGCTGCGGACGAGCGTGCGCAAGCTCGACAAGAAGCAGAGCACCCCGCTCGAGCCGGTTCTGAGCCTGCGCAAGAAGGACGCCGCGCGGCTGCCGAAGGGCAAGTTCGCGCAGGTGACCGTGCCGCTCTACTACCAGGGCCACGTGTACCGGAAGGGCTCGCGCGTGCGCGTCACGCTGTCGGCGCCACGGGGCGACCAGCCGGTCTGGGCGTTCGCGGAGCGGCAGCCGCGGAAGGACACCTCGGTGGTCGTCGCGCGCGACCCGAAGCGGCCGTCGCGGCTCCTGCTCCCCGTCGTGCCGGGGATCACCGCCCCGACGCCGCTCCCGCCCTGCCCGGGGCTGCGCGGCGAGCCCTGCCGGACGTTCGTGCCCTAGCCCGGGCTCCAGCGAGCGGCGGCGTCGAGCGCGTCGGCCGGCGTCGGGTACGGCTCGACGCGGCGGACGCGCTCGCCCGCGTACGTGAGCACGAGGTTCACGGGGTTCACGCGGCCGCCGACGTGGTACGCCGCCGAGACGACGAGCGTCTCGAACGTCTCGCCGAGCACCTCGACGTCGTCGAGCCGCGTGCCCTCGAGCCGCTGCGCGAACGCGCGCCCGTCGCCGGTGAAGATGCGCATCCAGCCTGCCTTGTCGCCGCGGTTGAAGGCGAGCATCGCGCGGCACAGCAGCTCGAGCTTGCGGCTGCGGGTCGTCTCGCTCAGCACCGCCAGCCCCTCGTCGAGCGGGTAGCCGCGGTAGTGCGTGGCGCGGCCACCGTGCAGCGTCCAGATCTCGATCCGCTCGGGCGCGGCGCCGCTGCGGCGGCTGAACGCGAGCACGTGCTCCTCGATCCCGACCAGCAGGTCGATCGACACCGCGGTCAGGTGCCAGGTCCCGCCCGAGCCGCCGGCCAGGGTCTGCTGCAGCGCGTTCGCCTTCGCGCCACCGAACGTGTCCCAGCGGACGTCCGGCGCGAGCACCTCGGCGGCGGTCGCGACGTCGCCGCTGTTCCACGCGTCGTAGAGGCGGCGGATCAGCGCGAGCGGCTCCTGCGCGGCGGTGGCGCGCATGGGGGAAACGCTAGCGACTGCGCTACCTCGGCGGAATACGCCGGGCCCTGAATCCGTCAGAGCAGCTGAACCCCCGACTTGAAAGGAACGCCCCGGTGCGTCCGCGCGCAGCAGCGACTGGCGGAGACGCTCGAGCGCGTGATGACCGCCGCGTCGCAGCGGCCTCGCCCAGCGGGCGCCAAGGCGTCACTGAACCGCGGCGCGATCCTCGGCGCCCGCGACGAGCTCTCCGCGCTCGCGGCGCGCCTGCGCGCCGGCACCCCGGCTCCCGTCCATGGCCTGGCGCTCACGACGCTGCTGGTCCACGACGGCGCCAGCCCGCTCTACTACGGCCGGGCCGCCCGGGACGTACGGAGCCTCGCCCGCGAGGCACGCGAGCGCCTGGACTACCCGGTCTGATTGCCGTGCGTCAGCGCGGCTCGCGCCACATAGAGCCGAGCGTCGGGCCGCCGCCCGGCGCGGCGAACTCCCCGACAAGCTCGAAGCCGACCCGCTCGTAGCGCTGGTCGTTGGCGCGGTTGCTCGACTCGAGGTAGGCGGGCATCCCGAGCTCGTCGAGCTGCGCGAGGTTCTCGGCCAGCAGAGCCATGCCCTTGCCCTGCCCGCGGTGGTCCGGGTGCGTCCCGAGCAGGCTCAGGTAGTGGTGCGGCCGGTCGTGCGGGTGGTGGGCCTCGAAGCGCCCGAGCAGCGTCAGCACGGCGTCGGCCCGTGGGCCGACCAGCTCGCGCAGCAACGGCTCGACCTTCGACTCGTCCTCGGCGCTCAGCTCGGGCTCGCCGGCGGGGATCCAGAGTGCGGCCGCACCGCCGTCCTCGGTCATCCGCGTCCACCCGTACGGGATCGCGCTGTGCATGAACAGGCCCCACCAGGCCCGGTACTGCTCCATCCGGGCGTCCGGATCCGGGAACGCCCAGCTCCAGGCGGGGTCGTCGAAGAACGCGAGCGAGAACAGCTCGACGACCTGCTCCGCGTCCGCCTCGGTCACTGACGCCGCAGTCACAGCGAAACCGTCGCAGATGGGCGACGATGTGGTCGATGGCCCTGCCGGTACGCCTCGACCACTGCGTGATCCACGTCTCGGACTGGGAGGTGTCGAACGCGTTCTACCGCGACGTCGTCGGCGCCGTGCTCGTCCAGAGCGACGGCCGTACGGCCTACCGCTTCGGCGCGCAGCAGCTCAACCTGCACGGGCCGGGTCTGTCGCCCGAGCCGGTGGCGCGGCTGCCCGTCCAGCCCGGCAACAGCGACCTCTGCTTCGCCTGTGACGGGCCGGTCGAGGCCGCCGTCGCGCATCTCGAGGCTTGCGGCGTCGCGATCGAGCTCGGCCCCGTCCCACGCGCCGGCGCGGGCGGGACGGGGCAGAGCGTCTATTTCCGCGACCCCGACGGGAGCCTGCTCGAGTTCATCGCTTACGGCTAGGCGCCCTCGAAGGCCGGCTCGCGCGCCGACGCGCGCGCCTGCTCCCGCACCGGGGGATCCGAGCGCAGCACGAACGTGGCGAGCAGGATCGCCGCGCCGACGAGCCCGGCGGCGACGAGGAACGCGAGCTGGTACCCGCCGGTCGCCGCTTGCGCGACCGAGTCGCCGTGGCTGCGCAGCGTCTCGGTGCGGTCGCTCGCGAGCGTCGCGAGGACCGCGAGCCCGAAGGCGCCGCCGACCTGCATGCTCGTGTTGACCACGCCGGAGGCCAGGCCGGCGTCGTGCGGCAGCACGCCGGACATCGAGATCGTCGTCAGCGCGGGGAACACGAGCCCGGCGCCGGCGCCGAGCAGGACCACGACCGGCAGCACGTCGGTCACGTAGTCGCCGTCGACGGGAGCGCGGGAGAAGTAGGCCAGCGCGACCGCCACGAGGACGAGGCCCGGGAGCAGCGACGCGCGCGGCCCGAAGCGCAGGTTCAGCCGCGCCGAGACGCCGAGCGACATCACGCCGATCAGCGTCGAGACGGGCAGGAACGCGAGGCCGGTCTCGATCGCGTCGAAGCCGAGGATCCGCTGCAGGTAGAGGACGCCGAGGAAGAACATCCCGAACATCCCGGCCACCATCAGCACGATCGTCGCGCTCGCGCCCGAGAGGTTGCGCGAGCGGAACACGCGCAGGGGGATCATCGGCGTCGCGGCGCGCGTCTCGCGCGTCAGGAACCCGGCCAGCAGCGCGATGGAAGCGGCGCCGAACGCGAGCGTGTGGACCGACGTCCAGCCGTGCTCGCCGACCTTGAGGACGGTGTAGACGCCGAGCATGACCGATGCGGTCGCGAGCAGCGCGCCGAGGACGTCGGCGCCCTTGTCGAGGCCGAGGCCCTCGTCGTCCTCGACGAAGCGCAGCGCCAGCAGCGCGGTCACGATGCCGATCGGGACGTTGACGAAGAAGATCCAGTGCCAGCTGATCGCCTGGGTCAGCGCGCCGCCGGCCAGCAGGCCGATCGAGGCGCCGGCGGAGGCCACGAAGCTGTAGATGCCGATCGCCTTGCCCTGCTCCCGCGGCTCGGGGAACATCGTCACGATCATGCCGAGGATCACGGCGGACGTCAGCGCGCCGCCGATGCCCTGGATGAAGCGCGCGGCGACCAGGACTTCCTGGCTCCCGGCGAAGCCGCAGGCCAGCGAGGCGGCGGTGAAGAGGGTGAGCCCGAACAGGAAGACGCGCCGGCGCCCGATCAGGTCGCCGAGGCGCCCGGACAGCAGCAGCAGGCCGCCGAAGGCGATCAGGTAGCCGTTGACCACCCACGCGAGCGTCGACTGCGTGAAGCCGAGATCAGCCTGGATCGACGGCAGCGCCACGTTCACGATCGTGGAGTCGAGGATGATCATCATGAAGCCGGCGCACAGCACGACCAGCGCCAGCCAGCGCGGGTCGGTCGTGGTGCTTTCAGCGGGGCGTGTGGTCTGCGAGTCGGTCATGCCGGTCCTTCGTTGTACGATGTTCGTCGTACGCTAGCAAATGTACGACGATCGTCGTACAAGAACTCGAAGAGCAGGCGAAATGCCGAACCCCGAAACGATCCCTCACCCCAGCCGCGACGAGATCGAGCTCGCGGCCGTCCTCCACGCCCTCAGCGACCCCGTCCGCCTGCTGATGGTCCGCGGGCTCGCCGGCGAGCTCGAGGGCCGCAGTTGTGGCAGCTTCAACGTGCCGGTCACCAAGTCGACCTGTACGCACCACTTTAAGATCCTGCGCGAGGCCGGCGTCATCCGGCAGCGCCAAGAGGGCACCAAGCGCGTCAACACGCTGCGCGAGGACGACCTCGAGGCCCGCTTCCCGGGCCTGCTCGCGACGATCCTCCAGGCCGCCGGAGATCAGCCGCTCGTGGGCGCGGCCGCCTAGCCGACCGCCAGCACCGACGCGAGCGTGTCGGCTTCCTCGGCGCGCTTGTCGGGCCGGTGGCGGAGCACGCGCGCGAAGCGCAGGGCGACGCCGCCGGGGTAGCGCGTGCTGCGCTGGATCCCGTCGAACGCGATCTCGACGACGAGCTCGGGGCGGACGTGGACGACCCAGTCGCCGCGGTCGGTGGCGAGCGCGAGCAGCCGCTCGGTCTGCCACTGGAGCATCTTGTCGGTGAGGCCCTTGAACGTCTTGCCGAGCATCACGAACTGCCCCGGCTCGGTGTCGTGGCGGGCGCCGAGGTGGAGGTTGGAGAGCCAGCCGCGGCGGCGGCCGTGGCCCCACTCGGCGGCGAGGATGACCAGATCGAGTGTGTGCACCGGCTTGACCTTCAGCCAGCCGGCGCCGCGGCGGCCGGCGGCGTAGGGCGCGTCGAGCGACTTCACGATCACGCCCTCGTGGCCCATCGCGAGCGCGTCGCCGAGCACGGCCCCGGCGGCCCCGGCGTCGGCGGCGACGACGCGGGGGACGCGGAGCGCCTCGGGCACGACCGCGGCGAGCCGCTCGGCGCGCGCGGCGCCCGGCTCGTCGAGCACGTCCTCGCCGTCGAGGTGCAGCACGTCGAAGTACAGCGCCTGCAGCCGGTGGCCGCGGCTCGCGGTGTCCTGGAACGCGTGCGGCCGGCCGTCGTCGCGCAGCGCGATCGCCTCGCCGTCGAGCACGACGCTGCGCACCGGCAGCGCCAGCGCGGCCTCGACGATCCCCGGCACCCGCTCCGTGATGTCGTCGAGCGTGCGGCTGAAGACGGCGACGTCGTTGCCGTCGCGGTGGACCTGCGCGCGGATGCCGTCGAGCTTCCATTCGACCGCGGCCGGGCCGAGCTTGTCCATCGCGACCTCGATGTCGGCCGCGGGCGAGGCGAGCATCGGGCGGATGCCGCGGCCGACCTGCAGCCCGATCTCGCGCAGCGCGGGCACGCCGCCGGCCATCGCGGTCGCGGCGACGTCCCCGAGGTCGCCGTGCAGCATCACCGCACGGCGCAGCTCGGCGGCCGGGACCTCCGCGGCCTTCGCGGCGGCGTCGGCCATCACGCCCTCGAGCGCGCCCTGGCGCACCCCTCCCGACAGCAGCGCGCGCAGGAAGCGCTGCTCGCGCTCGGTGGCGCGCGCGAACAGCTCGCCCAGCGCGGCGCGGCGGGCCGCCTGCGACCCGGCCCCCCTCAGCGCGCCGATGCGCGCGAACGCGGCGTCGACCTCCGCGAGCCCGAGCGACGGCTCGGCCGCCGGCGCCGGCAGCTCCTGCAGCGCCGACCACCCGACCCCGATCTGCCGCTGCCGCAGCTCGCCGGACAGGAACGCCACCGCGGTCGCGGCCTCCTCCGGCGAGGCGAGCCGCAGCGCGTCGGCGAGCGCGGCGATCTTGCCGCTGCGCGCGCTCGTGGCGCCGACGGTCTCGGAGGCAGCGGCGACATCGTCCAACAACACGGTGCGAGAGTACGCGGCATGACCGCGCTGCCGCCTGGGCCCTCCGAGCCGCCCGTCGTGCAGACCCTGCGCTGGCTGCTGCGGCCGATCTCGTTCCTCGAGTCGTGCCGGCGGCGCTTCGGCGACGCGTTCAGCATCACGTTCCTCGGCTTCCAGTCGCCAATGGTGATGCTCTCCGACCCCGAGGCGATCCGGGCGCTTTACACCGTGCCGGGCCACACGCTCCCGCCCGGCCGGACGCTCGCGCTGCAGCCGATCGTGGGCTCGCGCTCGCTGCTGCTGCTCGAGGGGCGCGAGCACCTCGCGCGGCGCAAGCTGATGCTCCCGCCGTTCCATGGCGCCCGCATGCGCGCGTACGAGGCCACCGTGCGCGAGGTCGTCGCGCGCGAGGTCTCGACCTGGCCCCGCGACGAGCCGTTCGCGCTGCACCCGCGGATGCAGGCGATCACGCTCGAGGTGATCCTGCAGGCGGTGTTCGGCGTCACCGACTCGGCCGACCGTGCACGCCTGGCCGAGCGGCTCGGGCAGCTGCTCGCGCAGACGTCGTCGCCCGGGCTGCAGTTCAGCGTCCTGCTCTCCCGTCGCCTCCATGGCCCGGACCCGCTCGCCCGCCTGCAGGCGCTGCGCCAGGAGATCGACGCGCTGCTCGCGGCCGAGATCGCCGCGCGCCGCGCCGAGCCCGGCGAGGACATCCTGTCGCTGCTGATCGCCGCCCGCTTCGAGGACGGCGAGCCGATGGACGACGCCGAGATCCGCGACCAGCTGATGACGCTGCTGCTGGCCGGGCACGAGACGACCGCGACCGGCCTCGCGTGGACGTTCGACCTTCTGCTCCGCCACCCGCACGTGCTCCAGAAGCTCACCGAAGGCGACGACGACGCCTACCTGCGCGCGGTCGTCGCCGAGTCGCTGCGGCTGCGCCCGGTGGTGCCGCTGGCCGGCCGGCGGCTGAGCGAGGAGCTGCGTCTGAACGGCCACGTACTGCCGCCCGGCACCGACGTGACGCCCGCCATCTGGCTCGTCCACACGCGGTCCGACCGCTACCCGGAGCCGTACGCGTTCCGCCCCGAGCGCTTCTTGGACGACGCCCCCGCGACCTACGCATGGATCCCGTTCGGCGGCGGCGTCCGGCGCTGCATCGGCGCCGCGTTCGCGGAGATGGAGATGCGGGTGGCGCTCGACGAGATCGTGCGCCGGCGCACGCTGCGCCCGGCCTCCTCCACCGCCGAGAAGGTCGCGCGCCGCAACGTGACGTTCTCGCCCGCCCACGGCACGATGGTGATCGCATGAAGCTCCAGACCTGGCAGGCGCCGCCCGGCGACCGCATCCCCAACAACCCGCGCTTCCCCGTGCTCGTCTACCGCGGGGTCGAGGCCGTCACCGGCGCCGACGCCGCCCGCAAGCTGTTCGCCGAGCACGGCTGGGGCGGGTCGTGGGTCGCGAGCGTGTTCGACTTCCACCACTTCCACTCGAGCTCGCACGAGGCGCTCGCGGTCGTCTCCGGGCACGCCACGATCGAGCTCGGCGGGCCGGCGGGGGAGGCGTTCGAGGTGGCCGCCGGCGACGTGCTCGTCCTGCCCGCCGGCACCGGCCACCGGCGCGCCACGCCGCGCGACGGCTTCAGCGTGGTCGGCGCCTACCCGCCGGGCCAGGAGGACTACGACCTGCTGCGCGAGAACGTCTCCGACGCCGAGCTCGAGGCCGCCCGCGAGCGGATCGCGAAGCTCGGCCCGCCGCCGCAGGATCCGGTCGGAGGAGAGGGGATCGGACGCTGGTAGCGTGAGTGGTTGTTGCGGGCTCAAGTATCCGCCACAACCGCCGATGCAAACAGTGTTGATCTCCCCTCACCGCACCCGAATCCTCCAGACCGCGATCGCGGCCGTCGCCGCGTGGTACCTCGCCATCCTGCTGCTCGACGACCCGCGCCCGGCGTTCGCGTCGATCGCCGCGGTCATCAGCCTCGCCGCCGCGCACGGCCAGCGCCGCCGCCAGGCGTTCGAGCTCGTCGGCGGCGTGATGCTCGGAATCGCGATTGCCGCCGGGCTGCTCTTCCTGATCGGCACCGGCCCGCTCCAGACCGGGCTGCTGATCGTGCTCGCCATGTCCGCGGCGCTCGCGCTGCGCGGCGGTGACGTCCTCGTCAACGAAGCCGCCGTCTCGGCGATCCTGCTCGCGGCGCTGCCGCAGCACGACTCCGCCTTCATCATCGATCGCGTCTTCGAGGGCCTGATCGGCGGCAGCGTCGCGCTCGCGATCGCCTCGCTGCTGTTCTCGCCCGATCCCGTCCTGATGGTCAACCGCGTCGCGCAGTCGGTGGTCGGCAAGCTCGGGCACACGCTGGAGGAGACCGCCGCCGCGCTCGAGGACGGCGACGCGCCCCGCGCCGAGAAGGCGCTGAACGCCGCCCGCGCGATCGACGACGAGGTCGAGGCGCTCGAGGACATCATCCCCGCCGCCAGCGAGACCGCGCGCTTCTCGCCCGTCCGCCGCGGCGACCGCGCGATCCTGCGCCGCTACCAGCACTCGACGCCCCAGGTCGACCTCGCGGTCCGCAACGCGCGCGTCCTCACCCGCTCCGTCCTGCGCCACGCCCGCACGCCCGAGACCGCGCCGGAGGAGCTGCCCGCCGCCGTGCGCGAGCTCGCCGACGCCGTCTGGGAGCTGGGCGCGCAATACGACCGGCCCGAGGGCGCGACCTCCGCCCGGCCGCTCGCGCTCAGCGCAGCCCGCCGCGCCGCCAGCCTCTACGAGCAGGAGCCGTCGCCCGAGCTGACGCAGATCGTCGGCCAGGTGCGCTCGGTCGCGGTCGACCTCGTGCGCGCCTCCGAGCAGCTCGGCGACCCGGAGACCCCCGCGTGGGACCGGCCGACCGAGGAGCTCCTTACAGCGCCCGTCTGAACAGCGTGATCGTCTCGGCGAACGCCTCGTCGGTCACCTGAGGGTCGTAGCGGTCGCCGACGTCGCGGCCGAAGGCGTGCTCCGCGTCGTACTCGCGCCACGTCAGCCGGTCGCCGAGCGGCTCCAGCCCGGCCTTGATCGTCTCGCGCCCGTCGGCGGGCGTGTGCGGATCGGCGGTGCCCCAGACCGTCAGCAGCTCGCCCTCGATCTCGCTCGCGCGGGCGAGCGAGCCGGCGTCCGGATCCTTGCCGAGCTTGCCGTCGTGCAGCCCGGTCGCGTACCAGCACGCGGTCGCGCGCACCTGCGGGCGGAAGGCGGCGCGGAACGCGAGGTGGCCGCCGGTGCAGTGGCCCGCGGCGCCGATCGAGCTCGCGCGCTCGCCCAGCCACGCGAGCGCGGCGTCGACGTCGGCGTCGAAGTCGGCGACCGTGGTCGCGTCGGCGTCGCCCTGGCCGCGCACCTTGCCCTCGTCGTCGAACTCGAGCACGGTCCCGGCCGGCTCGAGCCGGTGGTAGATCTCGGGCACCGCGACGAGGTAGCCGTAGCCGGCGAGCCGCACCGCCCAGCGCAGCGACGGCTCGGTGAGCTGGAAGATGTCGGTGTAGAAGACGACGCCGGGGTGCGGACCGCCCGCGCGCGGCGCGGCGACGAAGGTGCGCATCGCCCGGCCGTCCACCGGGATGTCGACGTACTCGCGCGTGACGACCACGCGCGCATCCTCTAGCCCGTGGCGGCGGAATGCGGCGTGACCATGGACTCGAGCCGCTGCTCGCGACCGTGCGGCACGACCAGCAACGGGCACGCGGCGCGGTCGAGCAGCGGGCGCGACACGCTGCCGAGCAGCACGCTGCCGAGCGGGCCGTGGGCGCGCGAGCCGCAGACGAGCAGGTCGAGGTTCTCGGAGACCTCGGCGAGTCGCGTCACGGGGTCGCCGTCGACGACCATCCGCTCGCAGTCGACGCCATGACAGAGCTCGTCGACGGCGTCGGCCATCTCCGCGCGCAGGCTCTCGCGGCGGCGGTCGAGCAGGTCGCCGGCGATCTCGTCCGGGGTGATCAGCGACTCGCGCGGCACGCCGAGATGGGCGACGCCGATCAGCCGCAGGCTCGCGCCACTCCAGCGCGCGAGCGCGGCGGCGCCGCGCAGCGCCTCACGCCCGTCCGGGCTGTCCGCGAACGCGACGCCGATCCGCTCGAGCCCGCGATCGGGGTCGGCGTAGCCGGGCGGCGCGATCGCGACAGGGCACTGCGCGCCGTGCAGGAACCGCCCGGCGGTGGACCGCGCGAGCCCGCGGGCCGCGGCGCCGTGCCGCGTGGGTCCCACCACGATCAGGCCGGTGTCCTCGCGCGCGGCCGCGTGGTGCAGCGTGCGCTCGGTCGCGCCGGCGACGACGTGCGCGGCGACGTCGTCATTGCCGCGCTCGACGAGTTGCCGCCGTGCGTCGGCGAGCGGGTCGTCGCCGGTGCCGTCGTGCGACACGGCGAGCAGGGTGAGCCGGGCGCCGGTGGCGCAGGCGAGGGTGTGGCCGAGCTCGATCGCCTCGTTGGCGATCGCCTCGGGATCGATGGCGACGACGATGCGCTGGGTCATGCGCCGACCGTACGCGCGCACGTTGGAGACCGGATCCGCAGTCTCCCGCACGCTTGCGCGGGAGACCGCGTATCGAAGCCGTGCCCGCGGCGGATGACGGCGGCGCCCGTCCGCGCGACGCTTGGGTTCGATGAGCGCCCACCGGATGAGCAACGCGGACGCGGCCTGGCTCCACATGGACCGGCCCACGAACCTGATGGTGGTCAACGGCCTGCTGTGGTTCGACGAGCCGCTGGACGTCGACCGGGCGCGCGATGTCGTGCGCGAGCGCCTGGTTGAGCGCTTCCCGCGCTTCCACCAGCGCGTGGTCGAGCCGCGACTCGGCATCGGCGTCCCGAGCTGGGAGGACGACCCCGACTTCGACCTCGACCTGCATGTGCACCGGATCGCGCTGCCGCACCCCGGGAACCGCGCGGCGCTCGAGGAGCTCGTCGCCGACCTGATGGTCGTGCCGCTCGACCGCAGCAAGCCGCTGTGGGACATGTACGTGATCGACGGCTACGGCGAGGGCACGGCGGTGCTCACGCGCATGCACCACTGCATCGCCGACGGCATCGCGCTGTCGCGCGTGCTGCTGTCGCTCACCGACACGCAGCCCGACGCCGGGCTCGCCCCACCGGTCGCCGAGCACCACGGCCGGCCGCTGGCGGCGGTCACCGCCGGCGTGCACGCGGCCGACGCTGCGCTGCACGAGAGCCTCGAGCTCGTCACCCACCCGCGCGGCGAGGGTTCGCGCCTGCTCGACCGCGGCATTGCCGACGCGCGCGCCCTGGCCAAGCTGCTGCTCACCGGATCCGACGTCCCCTCGGCGCTGCGCGGCAAGCTCGGCGTCGCGCGGCGCGTCACGTGGACGGATCCGATCCCGCTCGCCGACGTCAAGGCGACCGGCCACGCCACCGGCACGACCGTCAACGACGTCCTGCTCGCCGCGGTGACCGGCGCGCTGCACCGCTACCTCGCCGAGCGCGACGCCGTCGTCGACGAGATCCGCGCGATGGTGCCCTTCAACCTCCGCCCGCTCGACCAGCCGCTGCCGCGTGACCTCGGCAACCGCTTCGGGCTCGTCTACCTCCCGCTGCCGGTCGGCCTCTCCGACCCGCGTGAGCGGCTCGCCGAAGTGCATCGCCGCATGGCCGAGATCAAGCACTCGCCCGAAGGCGCGATCTCCTACGGCATCCTCGGCCTCATCGGCACCACCCCGGTCCCCGTCGAGCAGCGCCTCATCGGCGTGTTCACCCCGAAGGTGACGGCGGTCATGACCAACGTGCCGGGACCGCGGGAGTCCGTCTACTTCGCCGGCTCGCGCGTCGCCGGGGTGCTCGGCTGGGTGCCCGCCAGCGGCGAGATCGGCATGGGCGTGAGCATCTTCAGCTACGCGGGCGACGTGACGATCGGCCTCCAGGTCGACGCCGGGCTCGTCCCCGACCCCGAGGCGATCCTCGCCGCGTTCGGCGACGAGCTCCGCGCGCTCAAGGCCCCGCGGCGCCGCCACCACGAGCCGTTGCGACTCCGCGAGCGGCCGGAGGGCTGGAGCATCCGCTGAGCGAGGTCATGGCTCGCAGCTGACGGCGGCCACGGCGGCGCCGAGCCGCTCGAGCACCTCGTCGACCTCCTCCGCCGTGATCACCAGCGGCGGCATGATCTGGAGCGTCGACTGCTGGTTGAACGCGAACAGCGCCAGCAGGCCGTGGGCGAAGCACTGCTTGGTGAGCTCGAAGCCCTGTGCCTCGGAGTGCGTGTCGAGCGCGAGCATCAGCCCGAGCCCCCGGCGCGCCACGAGCCGGGCCGGGTGGCGCGCGACGAGCGCGTCGAGCCCGGCGCCGAGCCGCGCGCCCATCGCCTGCACGTGCTCGAGCAGCGCCGGGTCCTCGTAGCGCTCGACGACCGCCTCGAGCACGCGCGCGCCGAGCTCGGAGCCCGCGTAGCTGGACGGGTGGAAGAACGGGTCCTCCGCGAAGTGCGCCTCGACGCGCTCGCCGAAGCAGCACGCGGCGATGGGGTAGACGCCGGCGCTCGTGCCCTTGCCGGTGATCAGCATGTCGGGCACGACGTCGAAGTGCTCGAACGCCCACAGCCGGCCCGTGCGGCCGAGCCCGGTCTGCACCTCGTCGAGGATCAGCAGCGCGCCCGCGCGGTCGCAGAAGCGGCGGATCGCCTCGAAGTAGTGCGGCGACGGGACGAGGTAGCCGCCGGTGGCCGGGATGGTCTCCATGATCACCGCCGCCGTCTCCGGCCCGATCGCGGCCTCGGCCGCCGCGACGTCGTCGAACGGCACGCGCGTGATCCCGGGCGTGAGCGGGCGGTAGCGGTCCGACAGCGGCGGGTCGTCCATCGCCAGCGAGAAGCCGACGTGCCCGTGGTAGCCGTGCTCGGCGCACACGAGCCCGGGCCGCCCGGTGACGGAGCGCGCGAGCTTGCACGCCACCTCCACGGCCTCGGCGCCCGAGGCGGTGAAGAACGAGTAGCGCAGCGGATGCGGCAGCAGGCGCCCGAGCGCGGCGCCCGCCTGCGCGCGGCGGGCCGACGGCAGCAGCCAGTCGCCCATGTCGTGCTCCTGCGCCGCGGCGACGAGCGCCTCGACCGCGAACGCGGGGCGGTGGCCGAAGTTGAACACGCCGCCGGAGCTGCGGCAGTTGATGAAGTCGTGCCCCTCGAGGTCCCAGACGCGGACGCCCTCGCGGCGGCCCTGGACGAGCAGCATCCCGGCCTCCTGGTAGGCGCGCGCCTTGCTCGGCGAGAGGTGGCGGGCGATCAGGTCGAAGCCCTCGGCGTTGGTCGCGGGCAGGACGTCGGTGATGGTCATGGCGGACTCTCCCCGGGCGGTGTCATCGGCCCGTACCGGTAGGGCGGGGCCAGCAGGAACGGATAGGGGCGGCGGCGTACGCGGCGCTGCCACGCGCGGTCGGCGCGGCGCAGGCGCTGCAGCGCGAGCCACAGCGCGCGGTCGCGGCGGAAGTAGCGGAGTACCTCGGCGTGGGTGATCGGCGGCCCGGCCCGCGCCGCCGCAGCGGCGAGCAGCAGCGGCACGCACTGGTCGAGCTGCTCCTTGTGCAGGTTCGAGGCGACGTCGAGCAGGACCGAGCGCGGCTCGTGGTAAGGCCGGGCGATCTCGTGCGCGACCCGCCGCAGCAGCGGGTGCAGGACGGCGGGGTAGATCGAGACGAACAGCGACATGTCGAGCCGGTCGCGGCCGCCGGGAGCGCGTAGCAGCGGGGTCGAGACGTCGAAGACCGCGAGCTCGTCGTCATCCCCGACCGCCCAGTTGCCGGCCTGCGCGTCGAGCCCGACGCCGGGGTCGACGGCGGTGCAGACCGCGTCGGCGAGCCGCTCGAGCAGCCGCTCCGCGCGGATGGGCTCGGCGCTCGCGAGCGTCACGCTGAGTACCCGCTCGCGCGGCACCAGCGGCTGGACGAGGTACACGTGCACACCGGCGGGGGTGACCAGCGGGTGCACCGCGGTGTCGACGACGCCGACGCCGCGCTCGCGCAGGGCCGCGCAGTAATCGGCGACGAGCCGCGCGTAGGCCTCCACGGCGGCCGGGTCCTGGAACATCGGCAGCCGCTTGACGGCCAGGACCGGGTGCTCCGGCGGCCAGCCCAGGACGAGCGTGATCTCCCCGAAGCCCAGCACGCGCAGCCCGCCCGGCCGGCCGCTGCGGATTGCCGTCTCGACGGTCGCGTCGAGCCGGTCGAGGTCGATCTCTGACTGCAGGGCTGCGGACACCTCGGGGCGATCCTCCGCCTCCTCGGCATCGAGCGGATCCGCAGCCCGCCGCACACCTGCCGGGAGGGCTACGGATCGCTAGCCTCGCGCGATGGCCAAGAGCATCAGCACCCTCCTGCGCGCGCCGTCGGGCCCGATCGACCTGAGCGAGTTCGACCCGCGCGCGACTCCCGGGCTCAAGAAGGGCAAGTCCGGGGCCAAGAAGGCGCAGCCGAAGCACGCGCAGCGGCTCGCGACGCTCCAGGAGCAGCTCTACGCCGAGGGGCACAAGGGCGGCACACGCAGCGTCCTGCTCGTGCTGCAGGGGCTCGACACCTCCGGCAAGGGCGGCACCGTCCGCCACGTCGTCGGGCCGTGCGACCTGGCCGGCGTGCACGTCGCGAGCTTCGGCCGCCCGACGCCGGAGGAGCTGCGCCACGACTTCCTGTGGCGGATCCGCCGCCAGCTCCCGCGCCCGGGGAAGCTCGGCGTCTTCGACCGCTCGCACTACGAGGACGTGCTGGCGGTGCGGGTGCGCAGGCTCGCCGACAAGCGCACGTGGAGCCGTCGCTACGGCGCGATCAACCGCTTCGAGGCCGAGCTCGCCGAGGGCGGCACGCGAATCGTCAAGTGCTACCTGCACATCTCGCGCGAGGAGCAGCGCGCGCGGCTGATCGCCCGCCTCGAGGACCCGACCAAGCACTGGAAGTACAACCCGCGCGACCTCGAGGACCGCGCGCTGTGGGACGACTACATGGTCGCCTACGCGGACGCGCTGGAGCGCTGCAGCACCGAGGCGGCGCCGTGGCACATCATCCCCGCGGACCGCAAGTGGTACCGCAACTGGGCGATCACGCAGCTGCTGTGCGAGGAGCTCGAGGGGCTCGGGCTGCAGTGGCCGCCGGCGGACTTCGACGTCGCCGAAGAGCTGCGCCGGGTCCGCTCAGTTCCCTGATGGTTGATTCCGCGACCCCCGTACCCGTCTGCACGCGTCCCGCGGCGCAGGGCCGCACCCGCCGGAAGCGGGAGGTGGCGCTGCCACGATCCCCCTTCGGCGTGCACGCCCCTGCATCCACGGGCCACGCACATCCGGGCACGGCGGCCGCGAAATCAACCATCTAGAGTCCGCGCAGATGGATCTGGATGCCGTGGAGGTCCGGGTGCTCGGGTGCCTGGTCGAGAAGCAGCGGACGACGCCGGACGTCTATCCGCTCAGCCTCAACGCGCTGCGGGCGGCGTGCAACCAGTCGACCAACCGCGACCCCGTCGTCCAGTACGACGAGGCAGCGATCCGCGACGCGCTGCACCGGCTCGCGCGGCGGCGCTGGGCGCGCTTCGCCAGCGGCGCGCGCGCCGCGAAGTACCGCCACCTGCTCGACGAGAACCCGGGCTGGAGCACGCCGGAGCAGGCGCTCATGGCGGTGCTGATGCTGCGCGGCCCACAGACGCCGGGCGAGCTGCGCGCGCGCGTCGACCGCCTCCACTCCTTCTCCGACGGCGAGCTGGAGCGCACGCTCGACGGGCTGATCGAGCGCGAGTTCGTCGCTCGCCACCAACGCCGGCCGGGCCAGAAGGAAGAGCGCTACGGGCACCGGCTGAGCGAGGAGCTGGAAGATGAGGCGGAGATGCCGACCGTCGCCGCCTCGCCGGACGCCGGGCCACCGGCGGAGAGCCGCCTGGACCGCATCGAGCGCGAGCTCGCGGAGCTGAAATCCCAAGTCGCAGAACTGCAGAGAAGGGAGTAGCCGTGCCTTGCCTCGTCCTCCTGTTCGCGTTCCTCTCGCCGCGCCTGGCGATCATCATCACCTGGCTGTTCAGCAACGTCATGGAGCGCGCCTATGACGGCTTCCTGGTGCCGATCCTGCTCTTCCTGTTCCTGCCGTGGACGATGCTCGCGTACGCCTGGATGTACGACTCCGGGCGCGAGGTCGTGGGCATCGAGTGGTTCCTCGTCGGGCTGGCGTTCCTGATCGACATCGGGTCCGTCCTCGGCGGCATGCGGGGGCGGCGGGACTGAGGGAGCGCCGCGCCGACGTCCTGATCTGCGGCGGCGGGCTCGGGGGCGTCGCGGCGGCGATCGCCGCCGCGGGCCGCGGGCTCGACGTCGTGATGAGCGAGCCGACCGACTGGATCGGCGGCCAGCTCACGAGCCAGGCGGTGCCGCCCGACGAGCACCCGTGGATCGAGACGCACGGATGCACGGCGACCTACCGGGCGCTGCGCGACGGCATCCGCGCGCACTATCGCGAGCGCTTCCCGCTCACGCCCGCGGCCCGGGCGGTCGCCGCGCTGAACCCCGGCGCGTGCTTCGTCTCCCGGCTCGGGCACGAGCCGCGGGTCGCGGTCGCGGTGCTCGAGGCGATGCTGCCGGCGACGGTCGAGCTGCGGCTCGAGCACGCGCCCGTTGCGGCCGAGGTGGAGGGTGACCGCGTCGCGGCGGTCACGCTGCGCGGCGGCGGGGAGGACACGGTGGTGGCAGCCGACTGGTTCCTCGACGCGACCGAGTGCGGCGACCTGCTGCCGCTGTGCGGCGCCGAGCACGGCACCGGCTTCGAGGCGACGGGCGAGCCGCACGCGCCCGCCGAGGACCAGCCGGCCAACTTCCAGCCCGTCACGGTCTGCTTCGCCGTCGATCACCTCGCGGGCGAGGACCACACGATCCCGCGCCCCGCCCGCTATGCCGAGCTCGCCCCGCGCTTCGGGTGGTCTGCGCCCGACCCGCGGACGAACCGGCTCGTGGAGCGCCGGCTGGACCCGAACCCGGCCGAGGACCCGCTCGCGATCGGGCCGGACTTCTCCGACCCCGACCTCGACAAGGACCTGTGGCGCTTCCGCCGCATCGCCGCGCGCGGGCTGTTCGCGCCCGGCGCGTACGCCTCGGACATCACGCTGGTCAACTGGCCGCAGGTCGACTACCCCGACGAGGTCGTGCTCGACGGCCGCGCGCCCGGCGCGCGCGAGCTGAGCCTGTCGTTCCTGCACTGGATGCAGACCGAGGGCGGCTTCCCGGGCCTGCGGCTGCGCGGCGACGTGGTCGGCGGCACGCCCGACGGCCTCGCCAAGCACGCCTACATCCGCGAGCCCCGGCGTCTGCGCGCGGTCACCACCGTCCGCGAGCAGGATCTCACCGACGGCCCGGCGCGCTTCGCGGACAGCGTCGGCGTCGGCGCCTACCGGATCGACCTGCACCCGTCGACCGGCGGCGACCCCTACATCGACCTCGCCGCGCACCCGTTCGAGATCCCGCTCGGCGCGCTCGTGCCTCAGCGGGTGGAGAACCTGGTGGGCGCGGGCAAGGCGATCGGCACCACCCACATCACCAACGGCGCCTACCGGCTGCATCCGGTCGAGTGGAACGTCGGCGAGGCGGCCGGGCACCTGGTGGCGCACTGCTCGGCGCGGAGGACGAGACCGCGCGCGGTGCAGCGGGAGCCCGGGGACCTCCAGCGGGAGCTGGCCGCGGCCGGCGTCGAACTGGCGTGGCCTCAGGCCGGAGCGGCGAAGAAGTAGCCCTGGGCCATCGGGCAGCGAAGCTCGCGCAGCAGCCGCGCCTGCGTCTCGTTCTCGACGCCCTCGGCGACCACGCCGAGGCCGAGCGCGGACGCCATCGACACCACCGACGCGACGATCGCGGCGTCCTGTGACGAGCGGCCGAGGTTGGCCACGAACGAGCGGTCGATCTTGATCGTGTCGATCGGGAAGTCCTTGAGGTGCTGGAACGACGAGTAGCCGGTGCCGAAGTCGTCGAGCACGAGCCGCACGCCGAGGTTGTGGAGGCGCTCGAGGTTGGAGACGATCGCGGGCGTCACGCCGAGCAGGACGGTCTCGGTCAGCTCGAGCGAGAGCGAGGCCGGTGACAGCCCGCCCGCGCGCAGCGCGCCGGCGACGATCTCCAGGAGGTCGGGCTGTGCCACCTGGCGGGCGGAGAGGTTGACGGAGATCCAGCCGCCGGTCTCCGCGACCAGCTTCGCGCCGCTGCGGCACGCGTGCTCGAGCACCCACGAGCCGATCGGGATGATCAGGCCCGACTCCTCGGCGACCGGGATGAACTCGGCCGGGCCGATCGACGGGCCGACGCGCCGCCAGCGCAGCAGCGCCTCGTGCGCGACCGGGCGGTTGTCCTCCTCGAGCGAGACGATCGGCTGGAAGACGAGCTCGAGCTCGCGGCGCTCGAGCGCGCCCTCGAGGTCGCTCTCGGTCCGCAGCCGCTCGGCCGCGCGCCGGCGCAGGCCCTCGTCGAACAGCTCGACCCGCCCGGTGCCGCGCTCCTTGGCGCGGTAGGCGGCGGCGTCGGCGTGGCCGATCAGCACGTCCGGGTCGCTGCCCGCGCCGCTGCCGAGCGCGATCCCGATGCTCGCGGCGAGCTGGTGCTCGCTGCCCGCCACCATGATCGGCTCCTGCACCGCGGAGGCCACGCGCCAGCCGAGCGCGAGCGCGGTCCGCTCGTCGACCGACTCGCAGACGACCACGAACTCGTCGCCGCCGAGCCGGGCGACGGTGTCGGCGGGCCGCACGGCGGCGACCATCCGCTCGGCGAGCGCGATCAGCAGCTGGTCGCCCGCCGCGTGGCCGAACATGTCGTTGACGCGCTTGAAGTTGTCGACGTCGACGAACAGCACGGCGGCGTTGGACTCCTCGCGCTCGGAGACCGCCAGCGCGTGCAGGATGCGGTCGCGGCACAGCGTTCGGTTCGCCAGCCCGGTCAGCGAGTCGTGCAGCGCCTGCTGGCGCATCTGCTCCTCGAGGTTCAGACGCGAGAAGCCGACCGCGAGCACGTTGGCGATCGCCTGCAGGAACGAGCCCTCCTCGTCGCCGAACGCCTCCTCGTCCGGTGAGGTCGCGACGAGCGCGCCGTGGACGCGGTCGCCGGTGTGGATCGGCACGCTGACGCTGCTGGCCGAGCGGCCCAGCGCGCCCCAGGCGGCGATCTCGCGCGGGCCCTCGAGCACCTCGACGCGGTCGGCGCCGAGCACCTCGCGCACGCGCTCGGCGGCCTCGCGGGCGAGCTCGGAGGGCTCGACCCCGCGCAGCGCGCGCTCGCCGAGCGCGGCCACCGCGGCCTGCTGCTCGGACTGCCGGCGCAGGCGCGACTCGGACTCCAGGCGGTCGGAGATGTTGCGGCCGATCGCGAGCAGCAGCGGACCGTCCTCGCTGTTGACGATGCCCCAGCTCATCTCGCCGATGAACTCGGAGCCGTCCTTGCGCCGCCCGTACGCGCGCTCCGTGAAGCGCAGCGGGTGCTCGAGCTCGAAGTAGAGGTCGAGGTTGCGGCGGTAGCGCCCGCGCACGCGCTCCGGCCACAGCGTCTCGATCGGCTGGCCCAGCAGCTCGTCGCGCTTGTAACCGAACTGCTCCTCGGCGAGCCCATTGACAAACACGATGCGGCCGTCGCGGGTGGAGCCGACGGTCGCGTCCGGCAGCCCCTCGAGCACCTCGAGCAGAGCGATGCTGCCCGTCTTCAGGGGGTCAGGCGCGTGTTCCACGATGGGCTCTCAGGTAAAGCATCGTCCCGCATTCGACAACGCATGAGAGCAGCCTGCCCAGCGTGGCCCTTCCGTGGAGGTACGATCCGGCGGTGTCCACGACCTCCAGCCCCGGGCGGCTCCGCGGCCACGACCTGCTCTGCGCGGTCGCCGAAGGCACGGCCGGCGCGGTGGGCGAAGCGTTCTTGCGCGGCCTCGTGCGCCACGTCGCCGAGGCGTTCGGCGCCAAGATGGTGATGGTCGCCGAGGCCTCCGATCCCACGGGCATGCACGTCGAGGTGATCGCGTGCTGGTACGACGGCGGCTACCTCGACGAGCCGTTCGAGTACGACACCGCCGGCACGCCCTGCGCGGTCACCACGGAGTACCCGTGGGTGACGTTCCCCGAGGCGCTGGCCGAGCGCTTCCCCGAGGACGAGATCGTCGTCGAGCTCGGGCTCCAGAGCTACCTGGCCGTGTGCCTGAAGTCGTCGGAGGGCGTGCACCTCGGGCACCTTGCCGTGCTCGACTCGCGGCCGATGGAGGCCGACGAGCAGGACGCGACCGCGCTGCGGATCTTCGCCGCGCGCGCCGGCGCGGAGCTCGAGCGGCGCAACCAGGAGCGCCGGCTGGCGGAGTCGCGCGCGCGGGTCGTCGAGGCCGCCGACAAGGAGCGCCGGCGGGTCGGGCGCGACCTGCACGACGGCGCCCAGCAGCGGCTGCTCGCGGTCTCGAACCTCCTGCGCGTCTCGCAGATGAAGCTAGCCGAGGACGATCCGGCGCGGGCTTTGGTGGCGCAGGCCGAGGAGGAGCTCGCGCAGGCGCACGCGGAGCTGCGCAAGCTCGCTCGCGGGCTGCACCCGGTGGCGCTGCGCGAGCGCGGGCTGGGCCAGGCGCTGGCATCGCTGTGCCAGGCCTCCGACGTGCCGATCGACGTCGACGTCTTCGAAGGCGATCTGCCGCTGCCGGTCGCGCGTGGCGCCTACTTCGTGGCCGCCGAGGCGCTCGCCAACGCCGCTCGCCACGCTGAGGCCAGCCGCATCGACGTGCGGATCGCGATCGAGGGTGAGGAGCTCGTGGTCGAGGTACGCGATGACGGCATCGGCGGCGCCGACGCCGCGAACGGCACCGGCCTCCTGGGCCTCGCCGACCGCGTCGACGTGCTCGGCGGCCGGCTCGAGGTCGACAGCCCACCCGGCGGCGGCACGCTCGTCCGCGCCCTGATCCCTCTGCCTCGGCCAGAGGCCTCGTCACCGCTTCGCTCGCCACCTTCATGACAGAGCTCTTCTTCTCCAACTCCGACGAGGCGAACGCCCTGCTCGTGGACGATCCGTTCGCGTTGCTGGTGGGGTTCGCGCTCGACCAGCAGGTGACCGTGCAGAAGGCGTTCGAAGGCCCGCTCGTGCTGCGCGAGCGGCTCGGGACGCTGGACCCGGCGCGGGTGGCGGCGGCGCCGCTCGAGGACATCTTCCGTCAGCGGCCGGCGATCCATCGCTTCCCGGGCTCGATGGCGCGGCGGGTCAACGACCTCGCGGCGCACATCGCCGGGGAGTACGACGGCGACGCGGCACGGGTGTGGACCGAGGCGACGTCACCGGAGGATCTGAAGGCGCGGCTCGGTGCGCTGCCGGGGTTCGGCGAGATGAAGGTCAAGGCGATCGGCGCGGTGCTGGCCAAGCGCTTCGGCGTCGCGCTGGCCGAGCCGCTGGTGCCGTCGCACCCGACGCTGGGCGACGTCGACTCGCCGGAGGCGCTGGCCGAGTACCAGGCCGGCAAGCGCGCGCACAAGGCGGCCATGCGCGCGGCAGCCCAGCAGGGCGCTTGAGCCTGGCTGCGCGAGCAAATCGATTTGACGGCAGCGCGGCTGCCGCGGGGCGAGAGCCAGCTTGCTGACGCAGCCCGGGACACCGGCGGACCGGTTCTTGGTCGTCGCCACCGTGATCGGCGAGCGGTTCGAGACGCTTTGCCCGGAGTGAGCGGGCGGTCCGGCGGGCATAACGGGGCAGGACTGTCCCTTGACCGGAGGTAGGACTGCCGTGATTCTGCTTGGACTGCTGTTGCTGATCCTCGGCCTCGTGCTGGGTATCGGCATCCTCTACACGATCGGCATCGTGCTGATCATCATCGGCGCCGTGCTGTGGATCCTCGGATCCATGGACCGCTCAGTCGGAGGCCGAAGGCACTACTGGTAACTGCGTTCGGGCCGGGGACGGTGGCGGCTCAGGCCGCCGCCGTCTCCGCCTCGGAGGCGAGCAGTGCGGCGCCGATCGCGCCCCCGAGGTCGCCGAGCTGGGCCAGCAGCACCCGCGGCGGGCGCGTGTCCGCGAAGATGTGCGGGAGCATCGCGTGCTCGATCCGCTTGCGGTAGGGATCGCCGAGCCGCACACCGAGCCCGCCTCCGATGATCACCGCCTCGGGGTCGAGCAGGTTCACGGCTGACGCGACGCCGGCGCCGAGCGCCTCGATCGCGCGGTCGACGAGCCGCACGGCCATCGGATCGTGGCGCACCAGCGCGCGCGCCCAGATCCCGCTGGTGAGCCGCTCGCGGCCGCGCTTCTCCATGATCTCGAAGAGGTCGGTCTGCTCGCCCTTCTTGACCAGCTCGCGGGCCCGGGTCTCCATCGCGCCGCGGCCGGCGTACGCCTCCATGCAGCCGTGGCGACCGCACGGGCACTTCGCGCCGCCGACCTTGACCACCATGTGGCCGATCTCGCCTGCCGCGTCGCGGCCGAGCCAGAGCTTGCCGTCGAGCACGACACCGCCACCGACGCCCGTGCCCCAGAAGACGCCGAGCAGCGAGCTGTAGGGCTGGCCGGCGCCGAGATGGAACTCGGCCATCGTCGCGACGTTGACGTCGTTGCCGAGCGAGACGGGCGGGCCGAGCGCCTCCTGCAGCGCGCCTCCGAGCGCGAAGGCGCCCTCCCAGTTCGGGAGGTTGCGGGCGCTGGTGACGATGCCGTTGGCGTCGTCGACGTCGCCCGGCGAGCCGACGCCGATCGAGGTGAGCTGGTCGGGCTCGGTGTCGGCCAGGTGGCAGGCCTCGCGGATCGTCGCTTCGATCGTGTCGGCGACGTCCTGCGGGCCGCCCGCGGTGGGCGTCGGCATCCGCATCTGGCCGAGGACGGAGAACTGCTCGTCCACCACGACCGTCTGCACCTTCGTCCCGCCGAGATCCACGCCTGCCCGGATGGTCATGATGGGCATTGTGCCCGATCGGGCTGAACTCCAGCGCGTGCGAATGGCGCCGCGCGCGGGTCTAGGTGAGCTAGGCCGCGCGCTCGAGGATCACGATCGGGATCTCCCGGTCGGTCTTCTCCTGGTAGTTGTCGTAGTCGGGCCAGATCTCGGCCATCTGCTCCCACAGCTCGGGGCGCTCCTCGGCCGTCGCGTCGCGAGCCTTGGCGGCGAACTTGTCCGCCTTGATCTGGACCTGCACCTCGGGCTCGTCGCGCAGGTTCAGGTACCACGCGGGGTGCTGGGGATTGCCGCCCTTGGAGGCGACGATCATCGGGTTGTCCCCGGCCATGCCGTAGATCAGGGCGTTCTTGCGCTCATCGCCGGACTTGCGGCCGGTCGTCGTGAGGATGAGGATCGGCGAGCCCTTGCGCCAGTTGTGGCCAACCTCGCCGTCCGTCTCCTCATAGACGCGGACGTGCTCGGGGCCGTGGAGTTGCGTTGCGTCGGTCATGCCTCTTGTTGTACCCACTGACGCGTAGGCTGCCTCGAATGGAATACCGCCAGCTGGGACACTCGGGCCTCCGGGTGTCCGCTCTCACCCTCGGCACGATGACCTTCGGCGGTCGCGGCCACTGGACGCGCGTCGGCGCGACCGAGGTCGACACCGCCACCCGCCAGGTCGACATGTGCCTCGACGCGGGCGTCAACCTGATCGACACCGCGGACGTCTACTCCGACGGGCTGTCGGAGGAGGTCGTCGGCAAGACGCTCAAGGGCCGCCGCGACCGCGTGCTGATCGCGACCAAGGCGCGCTTCGCGATGGGGGAAGGGCCCAACGACGCCGGGCTCTCCCGCCACCATCTGATCCGCGCCTGCGAGGCGAGCCTGCGCCGTCTCGGCACCGACTACATCGACCTCTTCCAGGTCCACGAGTGGGACGGCCACACGCCGCTCGAGGAGACGCTGGGCGCGCTCGACCACCTGGTCAACAGCGGCAAGGTGCGCTACATCGGCTGCTCCAACTACTCCGCCTGGCACATCATGAAGGCGCTGGGCATCTCCGAGCGCAAGAACCTCCAGCGCTTCATCTCGCAGCAGATCCACTACTCGCTGCAGGCGCGCGACGCCGAGTACGAGCTCGTGCCCGTCGCGCTCGACCAGGGCGTCGGCATCCTCGTCTGGAGCCCGCTCGCGGGCGGCCTGCTGTCGGGCAAGTACCGCCGCGGCCAGGACATGCCGGAGGGCTCGCGGCACCTGACGGACTGGAACGAGCCGCCCGTGCACGACGAGGATCAGCTCTACGACATCGTCGACGTGCTGGTGGAGATCGGCGACGCCCGTGGCGTGTCGGCCGCGCAGGTCGCGCTCGCGTGGACGCTGGCGCGGCCCGGCATCGCGACCGTGGTCGTCGGAGCGCGCACCGAGGAGCAGCTCGCCGACAACCTCGGCGCCGTCGACCTCACACTGGACGACGACGAGCGCGCGCGGCTCGACGAGGTCAGCGCGCCGCGGCTGATGTACCCGTACTGGCACCAGGCGAAGTCGGCGAGCGAGCGCCTCAGCGAGGCCGACCTGACGCTGCTCGGAGCGCACATCTGAGCGAGCGGCCGACCGCCTACTGGCTCAAGGCGGTCGGCCACGCGCGCGGGCCGCTGGCCGAGGACTGGCTCGACCAGCGGCCCGAGCTGCTGCACCGCACGGGCTTCCCGCGCCGGCCGCGGATCTTGCCCGGCGACCGGCTGGTCATGTACGCCTCGGTGTGGCGGCGCGTGTTCGCGATCGCGCAGGTGCTCGGCGAGCCCGAGCCGCGCGACCACCCGCGCTGGCCGTGGACGATCGCGATCGAGACGCTGCTCGTCGTCCCGGTGCTCGACGCCGCGCCGCCGGTCGAGGCGATCGGCGTCGCCGCCCGCAGCATGAGCCAGCACTCGCACATCTCGATCCGCCGCGAGCACTACGAGCGCGCGGTCGAGGCGATCGCCTCGATCGCGAGCTAGGCGTCGAGCAGTGCTTCCGGGTCCTCGGACTCGTGGAGGAGGAAGCCCGCGGCGTCGAGCACCTTGCGGTCGCGCAGCCGGCAGAGGCGCTTGAGACACGTGTCCTCCGCGTCCCACATCCCGACGGCGGCCGAGTCCGGCAGCGGCTTGAGTCCACCGGTGCCGGGCTCCTCGACCGCGTGGCGCAGCCACAGCAGCTCGTCGGAGATGCGCCGGGATTCCTCGGCCGGCGGCTCGCCGTCCCAGGGCTCCTCGTCGTGGCGGCGCTCGCTCGCGCCGGCCGGGGGTGTGATCGCGACCTCGAGGGCCGCGAGCCAATCGGGTTCGTGACGGACGAGCTCGAGGAGGGCCATTCGCCAAAACTCCCCACCCTTGCGGGGAAATATGCGCGCGATCCTCTTGTACCGGGGGCCACACCAGGCACCGCGACGATTGTCCAGGCTGTCCATCGACCCCGCGCTCCGCGGCGCCGATACTTCCCGCGTGTTCGCCGTCGCCGCCCTCGCCGCCCCCTTCGATCGCGACGTCGACGCGGCGCTCGCGCGCATCGCTCACCACGCCGAGCGCGCCCGCGAGCAGGGCGCGCGGCTGCTGGTCCTGCCGGAGTCAGCGCTCGGCGGCTACGTGCGCGAGCCTGGCCCGCACGAGATGGCGCCCGACGTGCCGGCCGGGCTCGCGCCCGACGGCCCGGAGATCGCGCGCCTGATCGCGCTCGCGGGCGACCTCGTGATCTGCGGCGGCTACAGCGAGCTGGGGCCAGGCGGGCTCTACGCGTCGGCGATCTGCGTCAGCGGCGACGGCGTGCTCGGCCACCAGCGCAAGGTCCACCTCCCGCCCGCCGAGCGCTTCGCCTACACCGCGGGCGACGGCTTCGCCGCCTTCGACACGCCCGCCGGCCAGCTCGGGATGCTGCTCTGTTACGACAAGCTCTTCCCCGAGGCGGCGCGCGCGCTGGCGCTCGACGGGGCCGAGATCCTGTGCTCGCTGTCGGCCTGGCCGGTCGACCGCCACAACCCCGCGCGGCGGATCCGCGACGACCGCCAGACGCGCCACTTCGACCTCTGCGACGTCACCCGCGCGGTCGAGAACCAGGTCTTCGTCGTCTCCGCGAACCAGACCGGGCGCTGGGGCCCGCTGCGCTTCCTCGGCTCGGCCAAGGTCGTCGATCCCGACGGCGCGGTGCTCGCTCGCACGCACGCGCGCGAGGGGCTGGCGCTCGCCGAGGTCGACCTCGCGGCGGTCGAGGGGTCGCGGATGGTCATCGACCATCTCGCCGACCGGCGGCCCGAGGCGTACGGGGGAGCGGCCGACGTGGCCGCGGCCCTCGGCTTCGGCGGCTGACCCACCGGGTACGCCTCCCGCATGTGCGGCATCGTCGCGGAGCACGGAGGCGCCGACCCTGAGCAGCTGGAGCGCATGCTCGAGCGCCTCGCCCACCGCGGCCCGGACGATCGCGGCGCGGTGCAGCTCGACGGCAGCTGGCTCGGGCACCGCAGGCTCTCGATCGTCGACGTCGGCGGCGGCCGCCAGCCGCTGTGCACGCCCGACGAGAGCGCGTGGCTGGTCGGCAACGGCGAGGTCTACAACCACGAGGAGGTCCGGGCGCGGCTGAGCGGTCGCGAGCTGCTGACCACCTCCGACAACGAGGTCGCGCTCCACCTGATCGACGAGCGCGGCGTGACCGGGCTCGCCGAGCTGAGCGGCATGTTCGCGTTCGTGATGGCCGGCCGCGACGGGCGCTTCGTCGCGGCCCGCGACCCGGTCGGGATCAAACCCTTGTACTGGGCGCAGCGGAACGGAGCGGTCCGCTTCGCGTCCGAGATGCACGCCTTCGACCCCGAGTGGCAGGAGTCGGTCGAGCCGTTCCCGCCCGGCCACTCCTGGACGCCGGAGGGCGGCCTACGGCGCTTCGCCTCCGCGGTCCCGGACGGCCTCGAACCGGCCACGGACCTCCTCACCGGAACCCGCGAGACGCTCGTGCGCGCCCTGCGCCGGCAGATGATGGGCGACGTCAACGTCGGCGTCTTCCTCTCCGGCGGGCTCGACTCGTCGCTGGTGGCCGCGATCGCCTCGCGGATCGCCAACGAGCGCGGCCGGCGGCTGCAAACCTTCGCGGTCGGGACCGAGGCGTCGCCGGATCTGGCCGCCGCGCGGACGGTCGCCGAGTACCTCGGCTGCGATCACGTCGAGGTCACCTACACCGCCGCCGAGGCGCTCGAGTCGCTGCCCAACGTCGTGCGCGCGATCGAGTCGTTCGACCCCGGCCTCGTGCGCAGCGCGGTGCCGAACTACATGCTCGCCCGCACCACGCGCCAGCACGTCAAGGTGGTGCTCACCGGCGAGGGCGCCGACGAGCTGTTCGCCGGCTACGACTACATGCGCGAGTTCACCGACGACGACGCGCTCCACGCCGAGCTCGAGCGGACCGTGCGCTCGCTTCACAACCTCAACCTGCAGCGCTGCGACCGCGTGACGATGGCCCACGCGGTCGAGGCGCGCGTCCCGTTCCTGGACCGCAGCGTGATCGCCTGGGCGCTGCGGATCCCGCCGGGGGAGAAGCAGGGCGTGCCCGAGAAGCGACTGTTGCGCGAGGCGTTCACCGGCTGGCTGCCGGACGAGTTCCTCTGGCGCGCGAAGGCCGAGTTCGGCGACGGCTCGGGCGCCCGCGACGTGCTCTCCGAGGCGGTCGAGGTGACGGTCTCCGACGAGGAGTTCGAGGCCGAGCGCGGAGCGGTCGAGCCGGCGCTGCGCACGAAGGAGGAGGTCGCGTACTACCGCGTCTGGCGCGAGCACCTCCAGGGGATTAGCCCGGAGCGCACGCTGTCGCGGTTCGCTCGGGCGTAGGGGTCGCCGCGGGCGAACGGCAACGGCGGCTGGGTAGGGAGTGGGTGGGTTCGGCCCGGGGTGGGGGACCGCGAGTTTCTGCAACCTCGGGCGCAAATCGGGTCTCGAGATCGACGAAACTCGTCCCACCCCCGCCCGAACCCAACCCCTACCCAGCCGCCTCTGACGTTCGGCGCTACAACGCCGCGCTGAGCACTTCGCGCGCCAGCGGCGCCGCGGCCTTACCACCCGCACCCGCACCGACGAGCATCACCGCGACGACGACCTTCGGCGCGCTCGCGGGCGCGAAGGCGACGAACCAGGCGTCGGTGTTCTTCGGGTCGGACGGGCCGCTCGCGGTCGGGCGCAGCTCGGCGGTGCCGGTCTTGCCCGCCACGTCCACGCCCGGCAGCGCCGCCGCCGTACCGGTGCCGCTTCGCACGACGGAGAGCATCATGTCGCGCACCTCGTCCGCCGTCCGGCGGGACACCGCGCGCCTGCGAATGACCTTGTCGTTCCTGACGATCCGCGGGGTCGGGTGCACGCCGCGGTTGGCGATCGTCGCGCCGACCGCCGCCATCTGCAGCGGCGTGGCGAGGTCGCGCTCCTGCCCGATCGAGGCGGCGCCGACCGCGAGGTCGTCCTTGAGGTCCTTCGGGAACATGCTCGTCACCGCGCCCGGGACGCGCGGCGGCGCGTTGAAGCCGAAGCGCTCGGCCGCCGCGAGCATCTTCTTGCGGCCGAGCCGCGCGCCGAGCGGCGCGAACACCGAGTTGCACGAGACCGTGAACGCCTGCACGAGCGAGCCGCCGCACGACTCGTCGCTGGCGTTGCGGAGCTTGACGCCCGACAGCACCGCGTACTGGCGGACCGGATAGGAGCTCGACGGCTTCGCGATCTTGTTCTGCAGCGCCGCCGACAGCGTCACGATCTTGAAGGTCGAGCCCGGCGGCTGGGCGCCGTCGATCGAGAGGCCGCTGAGCGCGAGCACGGAGCCGTCGCGCGGCTTGAGGACGGCGATGCCGCCGAGACGGTCGCCGAGCGCGGCGACCGCGGCGCGCTGCAGGCTGGGCCGGATGGTGGCGCGCACCGAGCGGCCGCGGCGCGCCTTGGTGGCGGCGATCCGGCGGTTGCCGAACAGCAGCACCGCGCTCGGGCGCCCGGCGAGCCGGTCGTTGTAGGCGCGCTCGAGGCCGGAGCCGGGGTCGCTCCCGGCCGGAGGCTTGCCCGCCAGCGCCGCGGCGGTCGGCTCGTTGTCGAGCGGGTGGCCGTCGGCGGCCAGCACCGAGGCGCGCCGCGGCACGGCCCGGATCGTGCGCTTCACGCGCTCGCCCGGGCGCAGGCCGGGCAGCCGCAGGTAGGGCCGCCAGCGCACGCCGACGCGCTCGCCCACGCGCGTCACCGGCAGCGCCATGCGCCCGCGCAGCGTCCCGAACAGCTTCGTCTGCACGGCGACCGCCATCCGCACCTGCCCGCCCTTCTCCTGCCCGATCTGGGAGACGGTGACCTTGCGCACGGTCGCGTCCGCGTCGGCCGCGCGGTAGTCGGCGGCGAAGCGCCGTGCGGTGTACTTCGAGCGCGCGTCGGCGTCGAGCTCGCCGTACATGGCCGCGGGCTTGCGCTGCTCCCATGCCTTCGCGAACCGCACCGCGGTGTCGCGCAGCTCGGCGTGCTGCTGCGCGCGGTCGTGCAGGACGTAGGCGACCGCGCCGCCCGCGGCCAGCAGCAGGATCAGGATCACGAACGGCAGCAGCGGCAGCCGCCGGCGGCGGCGGCGGCCGGGCTCGACCCAGCGCACGCTGCCGCTCCGCGAGCGGCGCGAGCTCGTGAACATCTGGCGCTGACGGCGGCGGCGGCGGGGCAACGACGACTACTCACCCGACGCGAGGAACTCGAAGAACAGCGCGCTCCAGCGCTCCGCCGCATCGATCGGCGGGAAGTGCCCGGAGCCCTCGAACATCTCCATCTCGGCGCGGCCGCCGGCCTCGCGGTAGCGCTCGAGCACGCTCCGGATCTGGCCGACCATCGGCTGCGGCGGGAAGGCCTCGGCGCCCGGCCAGCCCGGCACCGCGCCGAGGGAGCCGAGCGTGCCCATCTCCCACGGCGAGCCGTCGGCGACCACGATGTCGACCGTCCCGTGGGTCCACAGGATCGGCGGCTTGGGGTCGAGGTCGACGATGCCGGCCCAGTTGCAGTACTTGCCCGACAGCGCGTTGAGGATCCCGCGCGTGCCGGGGGCCACCCCCGGCCAGTTCTCCGACGGCATCGCGTCGCCGGGGTAGCCGTCGTCGCCGGTGACGGACTTGAGCACCTCGCCGAGCAGCTCCTCGAGCCGCGGCTCGTCGTGGCTGGGCGCCCAGTAGGAGCTCTTGAGCACGTTGCGCGGGGCGGTGTCGCCCTCGTCGGACCGGTCGCCGGCCGCGAGGCGTGCGGTGAACTCGGGGTTGCCGGTGCCGCCGCCGCTGCCGGCCCAATCCGGCCAGCACGGTGTGCCGTCGGGGTGGGAGCCGCCGTAGCCGTAGGGTGAGACCGGATCGATGAAGGTCAGCGAGGCGACCGGCCGGTCGAGCGCGTAGGCGGCGATCGCGGCACCGCCGGTCGACCAGCCCACCAGGTGCACGGGACGCTCGATCCCCAGCGCCTCGACCAGCGCGTGCGTGTCGTCGGCCCAGTCGCGCAGCCCGCGCGTGGCGTCGATCGGCAGCCGCTCGGAGTCGCCGAACCCGCGCATGTCCGGCGCGATGAAGCGGTAGCGCTCCGGTGCTCCCTCGAACAGATGCGAGTAGAAGCGGCCGGTCGACAGGTTGCCGTGGATCAGCACGACCGGGATCCCGTCCTGCGGGCCGGACTCGACGTAGGCGGTCTCCAATCGGCTGGTGCGCAGCTTCATGGCGATCACCGTAGCTCGCGCTCGCCGGCGCCCACCGCAAGCACCGCAGGCTCGCCCGGCCGCACCCGCACCGGCAGGCCGGCGCCGCCCAGCCACTCGCGCAGGCGCTCCGCGTCGCCGGCGACCTCGATCCACGCCAGTCCGCCCGCCGTGCCGCCCTCGCCAGGGTCCGGCGAGCCCTCGTCCCGCGCCAGGAAGAACGGCAGCGTGGGCTCGGCCAGCGCCTCGACCACGCCGGTCAGGCGGGCGGTGAAGCCCGCCCGGGCGATCACGGTCATCTCCGTGCCCAGCCGCTCGGCCACCGCATCGACGTCCTCGACGACCACCGCCCAGCCCATCCAGCCCTCGATCGCCGCGTCCACGAACCGCCCCAGCGGCGACGTCGCGGCCTCGCCGGCGTCGGCGATCGCCAGCAGCTCGAGGTAGCCGCCGCCCAGCGGCACGATCCGGTTGTGGGTGCCCATGCCCTCGTGGCGCCCGCCGCCCGCGGCGGCCAGCCCGTACTCGCGCTCGAAGCGCGCGGCGGCCGCGTCGAGGTCGCGCGTGGCCCAGATCGCGTGGTCGATGCGCATCCGGGAATAGTCCTACGCCGCCGGCCGTCTCTGGTCCTGCATGCTCGAGATCGCCACCGCAAGCCTCCGCCTCGACCCGCGCTTCAACGGGCCGCCCGGCACCGCCAACGGCGGGTACGCCTGCGGCGCGGTCGGCGAGCTCGTCGACGGACCCGCCGAGGTGAGCCTGCGCATGCCGCCGCCGCTCGGCGTCCCGCTCGACGTCAGCTTCATCGAGGACGGCGACGTCGTCGTCCGCCACCACGGCGCCCTGGTCGCCGAGGCGACGCCGATCGAGTGGGTCGACGCGCACCCGCCGGTGCGCCCGTCGCTCGCCGAGGCGCGCGAGGCGATGCGGCGGCACCCGGGCCACAGCAAGCGCGGCCTGCTCTCGGATTGCTACGTCTGCGGCTCCGAGCGCCATGACGGCCTCGGCATCCACTTCGGCCCGCTGCACGGGCACCCCGGCGTGACCGCCTCGGTCTTCCTCCCGGACGCCACCGTCCCCAGCCGCAACGGCTGCGTCGCGCCCGACATGGTGTGGGCGGCGCTCGACTGCCCGAGCTACACGCCGCCGCTGTGGGACTGGGACCGCCCGAGCCTGCTCGCCCGGCTCGCGGTCGAACGGCTCGACTGCGTGGAGGTTGGAGAGCCGACGATCGCGCTCGGCTGGCACCTCGCCAGCGAAGGGCGAAAGCACCACACCGCGTCCGCGCTCCTCGGCACGGATGGCCGTGTCCTGGCGCGCGGGCGCGCGCTGTGGATCACGCTGGCGGACACTCCACGTTGACGTAGCCCGAGCGGAACGGCGTCTCTTCGCCGGTGTGCTCGTCGAACGCGTGGCGCCATACGCAGCCGGTGTCGTTGGTCAGCAGGTGCAGCGAGACCGACGTCTCGGCCGACGTGGTGCGGACGCGGTGGATGTCGTCGCGCGGCGGCAGCAGCGCGTAGAAGTCGCCCGGTGCGAGCGCCCGCGCCTCACTGCGCGTGAGCACGCCCGCGTCGTCGCGCGCGTAGATCTCCTCGTCCTGGGTGCCGCGGTAGAGCCCGACGAGCCCCCACGCCAGGTGGTCGTGGATCGGCGTCTGGGAGCCGCTCGGCACCACCAGCGCGAACAGCGTCAGCGAGCGGTCGCCGGCGCGGAACAGCAGCCACTGGCCGATGCCGCCGCCCATCCCGCTGTCCGGGTCGCCCTCCTGATAGCGGGCCGGCAGCCAGCCGTCGTCGGCGAGCAGCTCGGCGAAGCGCGGGCGGATCGCGTCGCACGCCTCGGCGGCCGAGCTGGAGTCGGCGATCGTCGCGCGCACCCCGGCCACGAACTCGCGCACAACCGGCGTGTCGAGGATGTACTCGTCGCTCATTCGCCGTGCAGCTCGCGGACCGCGTCCTCGAAGGCCTCGAGCTCGCGCTCGACCGGCCCGCGCTGCGCGGCCGGCAGCCAGCGCACGACGCGGTCGACGCCGGCCTCCTGGTACTTGGCCAGCTCGGCGGCCTCTGCAGGCACGCCGAACACCGTCACCGGGATGTGCCTCTCGGCGCGCTGCCGCAGCTCCGGCAGTCGCTCGATGACGTTGCCGTGGCGGTGCTGCGGCGCCCACGCGTCGCCGTAGCGGAGCACGCGGTCGAGCACCTTCTCGCCGTTGCCGCCGATCACCACCGGCGGGTGCGGCAGCTGGACCGGCTTGGGGAACGACCAGATGCGCTCGAAGTTCACGTGCTCGCCGTGGTAGCTGGCCTCTTCCTCGGTCCAGATCGCCTTCATCGCCTCGACGCGCTCGCGCATGAGCGAGAAGCGGCGGCTCGGATCCGTGCCGTGATTGGCCATCTCCTCGCGGTTCCAGCCCGCGCCGACCCCGAACTCGACGCGCCCGCCGGAGAGGTGGTCGATGCTCGCGACCTCCTTCGCGGTGGTGATCGGGTCGCGCTCGATGATCAGGCAGATGCCGCTCGCGATCCGCAGCCGCCGCGTGGCGACCGCGGCGGCGGTCATCGCCACGAACAGGTCGTAGGTGTGCGCGTAGCGGCGCGGCATCTCGCCGCCACCGGGGAACGGCGAGTCGCGGCTCGCCGGGATGTGCGTGTGCTCGGGGAACCACAGCGACCCGTGCCCGCGCTCCTCGACCAACGCCGCCAGCTCGCCGGGGCCGATGGCGTCGTGCGTGGGGAACATCGCCACGCCGGTGTCCATCGGCGGGACTCTACGCGGCTTCGGGCATGCCCCGCGGCGTGAACCGCGGCGTGTACTCCTGCGACTCCAGTTCCCTCACCTCGGCTTCGCAGGCGTCGCAGATCAGGACGTAGCGCAGCCGCCCGGCCGTCTGGTCATAGCGACCTTGACCGGTGTGGAAACCGATGTGCTCGCACGGCTCCATCAGGGACCTCCGTTAGGGACAGGAACGGCGACCCGCTGGTACCCGTTGGCGGGTCCTCTACACCTGAAGATATCCCTGCAACCGGCGCATTCCCCGGAGCCAGCGCTCGTGGTCTTCGCCGCGGTGGCTCATGTAGGTCCCGACCTCGGGATGCGGGAGGATCAAGAGCCGCTCCTCGCGGATGGCCTCGACGACCGCGTCGGCGACCTGCTCGGGCTCGAGGAGGGTGGCCACCTGCTCGAGCTTCTCGACCGGCAATTCGCCCTCGGTGACCATCGGCGTGCGCACGTACTGGGGGCACAGGCAGGAGACCTTGATGCCGCGGTCGCCGTAAGTCATCGAGAGCCATTCGGCGACCGCCACCGCGGCGTGCTTGGTGACCGTGTAGCCGATCGCGCCGAGCTGGGCGAGCAGGCCGGCGGCGGACGCGGTGCTGCACAGGTAGCCGTCGCCGCGCTCGAGCATGCCGGGCAGCAGCGCGCGGGCGGCCCACACGTGCGACATCGTGTTGACTCGCCACAGCAGGTCCCAGTCGGTGTCGAGGATCTCCGGACCGCCGCTGGGGCCGGTGATGCCGGCGTTGGAGAAGAAGAGGTCGATCGGGCCGTTGATCCCCTCCGCGCGGTTGATCAGCTTGCGGATGTCCTGCTCGCGGCCGACGTCGGCGGTGATCGCCTGGCCGCCGATCTCCCTCGCCACCTGGCGGGCGTTGGCTTCGTCCATGTCGGAAACGACGACGGCGCGCGCGCCCTCGTCGGCGAAGCGCAGCGCGAGCGCGCGGCCGATGCCGCGCCCGGCGCCGGTGACGACGACGTGCTTGCCCTCGAGCTCCATGGCCCGGAGCCTATTGTTCGGTCCCATGAGGAGCCGCGAGGTCCGACTGGCGCAGCGTCCCGTGGGCGAGCCGAAGCCCGAGGACTTCGAGATCGCCGAGGTCGAGCTCGGCGAGCCGGAGGACGGGAGGCTGCTCGTGCGCAACGCGTTCATGAGCGTCGACCCGTACATGCGCGGCCGCATGAACGACGCGAAGTCCTACGTCCCGCCCTACGAGCTCGGCAAGGCGATGTACGGGGGCGCGGTCGGCGAGGTGGTGGCCGGCGGCGAGCCGGGCTCGCTGGTGGTGCACCAGCTCGGCTGGCGCGAGGCGGCGCTGGTCGACGCGGACCGCGTGCAGCCGGGCGCCGTGCCGGACGGCGTCTCGCCCAGCGCGCTGCTCGGCGCGCTCGGGATGCCGGGGCTGACGGCGTGGGTGGGCGTGACCGAGATCGCGCCGATCGCCGAGGGCGAGACCGTCTTCGTGTCGGCGGCGGCGGGCGCGGTCGGCAGCGTGGCCGGGCAGATCGCGAAGGCGCGCGGCTGCCGCGTGATCGGCAGCGCGGGCGCGCCGGAGAAGGTCGCCTACGTCCGCGACGTGCTCGGCTTCGACGCCGCGTTCTCGCATCACGACGACGTGCGGGCGGCGCTCGCCGAGGCGGCGCCCGACGGCGTCGACGTCTACTTCGACAACGTCGGCGGGCCCCAGCTCGAGGCCGCCATCGGCGCGCTGAACCGCGGCGGCCGGATCGCGCTGTGCGGCGCGGTCTCGCAGTACAACGCGACCGAGCCGGCACCCGGCCCCCGCAACCTCGGGCTCCTGGTCGGCAAGCGCGGGCGGATGCGCGGCTTCATCGTCTCCGACCACGCGGCGTCGCAGGACGCGTTCCTCGACGAGGTCGGCGGCCTCCTGGCCGACGGCCGGCTCGTGCTGGCCGAGTCGATCGTCGAGGGCGGGATCGAGGCCGCGCCCGCGGCGTTCGTGGAGATGCTGCGCGGGTCGTACGTGGGGAAGGTCGTCGTGCGGCTGTAGTTCGTCGCAAACGTCAAAGGCGGCTGGGTAGGGAGTGGTGGGTTCGGGCGGGGGTAGAGCCGAGTTTCTGCACTTATTCGTCCCCGCCCCCGCCCGGACCCGACCCCTACCCAGCCGCAGTTTGCGGTTCTGACACCCTGCACGGCATGCCAAAACGAAGCGCCGGCATCCTCCTCCACCGCCGCGGGGAGGTGCTGCTCGTCCACCCCGGCGGCCCGTTCTGGGCCAAGCGCGACGACGGCGCCTGGTCGATCCCCAAGGGCGAGTACGAGGACGGCGAGGATCCGCAGGCCGCGGCGCGGCGCGAGTTCGAGGAGGAGCTGGGCACGGCGCTCCCGGACGACACACCGCTTCAGCCCCTGGGCGAGGTCAAGCAGAAGAACGGCAAGGTCGTGGTGTGCTGGGCGGCCGAGGGCGATCTCGACGCGACCGCGGTGCACTCGAACACGTTCGAGATGGAGTGGCCGCCCCGGTCAGGCCGGCGGCAGTCGTTTCCCGAGATCGATCGTGCTGAGTGGTTCCCGCTCGCCCGCGCGCGCGGGAAGCTCGTGCCGGCGCAGGCGGCATTCGTGGACCGGCTGGAAGCGCAATCGTAGAAGCGTCCACCGGCGCTCCAGTCAGCTGCTCAACTGCCGATGACCACGGCAGAGACCTTGAGCATGGAGCTTTGATGAACCTACGCAGCATCGCGCGCCACGGATTCGGCGCCGCCCTCACCACCGCGGCCCTCGGCCTCGGCGCCGGATCGGCCCACGCGGCCACCGCCGTGTCCACACCGACGCCGGTCGCGCCGCTTTCGGACTGCAGCCACGGCCTGTTCTCGCAGCCGCTGCTGGCCTTCAAGGACAAGAACCTCTACACGCTGGCGCCGGGCGGCAACTTCGAGGGCCCCACCAGCTGGGAGCTCACCCGCGGCGCGAGCATCCAGGGGGACGGCTCCCGCGGGGGCGTGCTCGACCTTCCGAGCGGGGCGCAGGCCACCAGCCCGCCGCTCTGCATCACCTCCGACTACCCGAGGTCCCGGATGTTCGTGCGCAACGTCTCCGGCGGCGAGGGCGTCTCCTTCTACGTCTCCTACCTGCGCAACGGCATGTGGACCGCGCCGAAGAACACCGGCCAGTTCCACGGCGACAAGAGCGACTGGACGCTGTCGGGCGGGATGAACATCCAGCCGAGCAACAAGCCCGGCTGGCAGCAGGCCCGCTTCACCTTCGTGGCCGGCGGGACCAAGAGCCACTTCCAGGTCGACGACTTCTGGGTCGACCCGAAGATGCGCGGCTAGCAGCTCCGCCCGCGCGTCAGGGGGCGCGCAACACGATGTCGATTCCCGTCCTAGACCCGATCCAAGACCCCGAGGCCGAGCGGCTGATCGAGGACTCGCGTGCGCGCGCGGGGACGTCGATGGAGCAGCGCGAGCTCGCGGTCGAGGCGCTGGTGGCGCTTGCCTTCGCGCTGGTCGCGATCGCGATGCCGCTGCTGCTGCCCGCCGAGGGTCACGTCGCGCTCGGCACCAGCGCGCTCCTGATCGTCCTCTACGCGGTCGCCCGCCAGGTCGGCTTCGAGATCGGCACCGGCTACACGTGCCCGTTCCTGCTGGTCCTGGTGCCGATGCTGTTTCTCGTGCCGGCGCCGCTCGTACCGGCGCATGTCGCCGCCGGCCTCATGCTCGGCGCGCTGGTCACACGCAGCCGCGCCCGGCGGCTCGGCGCGCGCGCCGTCCTCGCCCTCGGCCAGTCGTGGCACTCGGTCGCGCCCGCGCTCGTGTTCAGCGCGGCGACCGTCGGCGCGCCACAGCTGGGCGACTGGCCGGTCTACGTGCTCGCCCTGCTCGCCATGTTCGCCCTCGACGCGGCGATCTCCGCCTTCGCCGAGCACGCTGGGCTCGGCGTCTCCCTGCGCGCGACGCTCCGCCCCAGCCTGTGGGTCTACGGCGTCGACGCCGCGCTGGCCCCGATCGGCTTCGCCGTCGCCTGGCTGGCCGTCGAGCATCCCGGAGCGGTGCTGCTCGAGCTGCCGCTCATGGGCCTGCTGTGGCTGTTCGCCCGCGAGCGCTCCTGGCGGATCGATCAGGCGCTCGAGCTCAGCTCCGCGTACCGCGGCACCGCGCTGCTGCTCGGCGACGTCGTCGAGTTCGACCACGAGTACACGGGCAGCCACAGCCGCGACGTGGTCGAGCTGTCGGTGGCGGTCGGTGAGCGGCTGCGGCTGACCGGCGCCCAGCTCCGCAACCTCGAGTTCGCTGCGCTGCTCCACGACGTCGGGAAGATCGCCGTCCCGAAGGAGATCATCAACAAGCCGGGTCCGCTGAACCACGAGGAGTGGGAGATCATGCGCCGCCACACGATCGAGGGGCAGCGGATGCTCGACTCGGTCGGCGGCGTCCTCGCGAACGTGGGCGTGATCGTGCGCGCGTCGCACGAGCAGTTCGACGGCACGGGCTACCCCGACGGCCTGGCCGGAAGCACCATCCCCATCGAGGCGCGTATCTGCTCCGTCTGCGACGCGTTCAGCGCCATGACCACCGATCGCCCCTACCGGGAGGCGATGCCCGCGCCCCTGGCGCTCGCCGAGTTGCGGCGCTGCGCGGGCACGCAGTTCGACCCCGCCGTCGTGGCGGCGTTCGAGCGGGTGATTGAGAGAAAGGCCGCTTAGGCGGCGCGGGCGAGGTACCGCTCGCCCGTGGTGATCACTGCGAAGGTCCAGCCCTCGAGGCTGGACTGAACGTACGTGCGGTCGAGCAGCTCGAGGCCGGCGCCGTCCATGAAGTTCAGCTCCCGGAGGTCGAGCAGGACGCGGGCGCCGGGCTCGCGGCACCCGTCAAGACAGTCGGACAGCTCAGAGACGCTCCCAGCGTCGAGCTCGCCGGCGAGGGACACGGTGTGGATCCCGTCGTTGATGGATACGTCCAGGCGGAGGGTCGAGTTCATGTATGACAACGTAGTCATTGGCGAGCTCGGTTGCGATACCGGCTCCTACGAGTCTTGTGGTGCGGTTACCCGTACCGATGGCGGATCCGCAACCGCGTACCATCCGCCACAAGATGCCGATGCGCGCCACGACAGTCCGGTTCAGCGAGGACCTCTGGAGCCTGCTCGAGCGCGAGGCGCAGCGCGAGGGCGTGAGCGCCGCGCAGTTCATCCGCGACGCGAGCGTCATGCGCGCCGCGTACGCGATGGGGCGCCGCGGCGAGGTCGCCTACGAGGCGCTCTCCCAGCTCGGCGCCAACGGCAACGGCAACGGCCACGCCGAGCCCGCCCCCGAGGGCGGCGCGCCGATCGGCGCCGAGGAGGCCCGCCGGCTCGCGGCCGAGGGCGAGCGCCGCCGGGCCGAGCTGCTCGAGGAGGCCGCGCGCCGCGAGGCGCTGCTCGCAACCGCGACCGCGGTCCAGGATCCCGAGCGCCTCGCCGCCCTGCGCAAGACCGGGCTGCTCGACACGCCGCCCGACCCCAGCTTCGACCGCCACGTCCGGCTCGCCGCCGAGGTGCTCAACGCACCGGTCGCGCTCGTGTCGCTGATCGACGAGGACCGCCAGTTCTTCAAGAGCGCGATTGGCGTCGAGGAGCGCGAGACGCCGCTCTCGCATTCGTTCTGCCAGCACGCGATCGCCAACCGCGAGCCGCTGATCGTCGAGGACGCGCGCGAGCACCCGCTGCTCAAGCACAACCCGGCGGTCGAGGAGCTGGATTCGGTGGCCTACGCGGGCGTCCCGCTGATCGACTCCAACGGCTTCGCGCTCGGCACGCTGTGCGTGCTCGACACCCATCCCCGCCAGTGGACGAAGCACCAGGTCGAGCTGCTCGGCGACCTGGCCGCCTCGGTGGTCAACGAGATCACCTTGGCTACTGTCGAGGAATGACTCACCGTCCTCTCGGGCGCACCGGCGTCCAGGTATCGCCCCTCTGCCTCGGCGCGATGATGTTCGGCGCCTGGGGCAACCCCGACCACGACGAGAGCATCCGGATCATCCACCGGGCGCTCGACGAAGGCATCAACTTCATCGACACCGCCGACGTCTACTCGCGCGGCGAGTCCGAGGAGATCGTCGGCGAGGCACTGAAGGGCCGCCGCGACGACGTCGTGCTCGCCACCAAGGTGCACGGCGCGATGGGCGACGACCCGAACCAGTCCGGCAACTCCCGCCGCTGGATCGTGCGCGAGGTCGAGGCGTCGCTGAAGCGCCTGCAAACCGACTACATCGACCTCTACCAGATCCACCGCCCGGAGGAGGACACCGACATCGACGAGACGCTCGGCGCGCTGTCCGACCTCGTCCATGCCGGCAAGGTCCGCTCCATCGGCTCCTCGACGTTCCCCGCCTCGCAGATCGTCGAGGCGCAGTGGGTGGCGCGCGACCGCGGCCGCGAGCGCTTCGTGTGCGAGCAGCCGCCCTACTCGCTGCTCGCCCGCGGGATCGAGGCCGACGTGCTCCCGACCTGCCGCCGCCACGGCATGGGCGTCATCCCGTGGTCGCCGCTGGCCGGCGGCTGGCTGAGCGGCAAGTGGCGCAAGGGGCAGGACGCGCCGCAGTCCTCACGCGCCGAGCGGATGCCCGCGCGCTACGACCTCTCCGATCCCGGCAACCAGCGCAAGCTCGACGCCGCCGACGCGCTCGCGCAGCTCGCCGACGAGGCGGGGCTGACGCTGATCCAGCTCGCGCTCGCCTGGGTGCTCAACCACCCGGCGGTGACATCGGCGATCATCGGCCCGCGCACGATGGAGCAGCTCGAGTCGCAGCTCGGGGCCGACGAGGTGGTGCTCGACGCGGCCCTCCTCGACCGCATCGACGAGATCGTCCCGCCAGGCACGACGCTGGCCGCCGCCGACGCCGGGTACCAGAACCCGGCGCTGAAGCCGGACGCTAGACGGCGCGCGCCGACAGCCGGCTGACCGGGCCCGCCGGGCGCAGGCGCTCGACGAGCGCCTCGGCGACCGCGTCCGCGTCGACGACATAGTCGCCGGCGAGGATCCGCGTGCGCATGCGCATCACGGTGCGGATGCGAGTCGGTGACAGCTCCGGGTCGGAGCACTCGACCGTGCCGAGCGCGTGGTCGAGCGGGCTGACCGCCCGGTCGACGAGCTGATCGATCTGGTCGGAGGGAGTGATGTGAAGTGTGAGGCTCATCGAGACCATCATCGGTCCGGGCACGAACCTCGCGCATGGGGTCGGCACCCGATCCCTCAAGCGCGTCCCCGCGCATGCCGATTCAACGGGGGTGAGTCAGTCCTCCTCGGTCCCGCCGCCGTCCGCTCCCCCCGCGGCCCACGCGATCCCGACCGACACCTGCGAGGCGTGCGGCCAGGCGGTCGACTTCCGCGCCTCGGCCTGCCCGCGCTGCGGCTTCCCGCGCGGCACCGGCCTGTCGTCGCTCGGCGGTCCCGTCGCGAAGGCCAAGAGCCCGCGCAACGCGATGTGGCTCTCTCTCACCTGGCCCGGCTCCGGGCACGTCTACGCGGGCATCACCGAGAAGGGCGCGATCCTGTGCGGCATCTCCGCCGTCCTGTTCGCGCTCTCGCTGACGCTGATCGGCCCGGTGCTCGGGCTGGTCCTGTGGCTCGGCCTCTCGCTCTACACCGCGATCGACGTCAGCAGCACGCTGACGCGCTAGCCAGCGGCTAGCGGATCCCGCGGCTCGAGAGCTGCAGCGCGAGCGCCGCGGTCTCGCGCGTCACGAAGTTCGGGCCCGTCGCCACCACCTGACCGCGTGACGGGAAGAGTCCGTAGCGCGCCTCCTGGGTGAGCATCACGATCGGCATGTAGCCCTGCAGGTAGGCCTGCTGGTCGACCGCGAACAGGATCCGCCCGTCCTTGATCGCCTCGAGCACCTCGGGCGTGAGGTCGAACGTGCCGATCTTGACGCGCGCCGCGCGGCCGCCGAGCTTCCTGGCGTCCAGCGCCGCTGCGGAGCCGCCGGTGCCGAGGCCGAGCACGCCGTCCGCCTTGACCCGATCGATCTCCGCGGCGAGCTTCGGTGCCGCGACGTTGCGGTCCTCGACGTCGAGCAGGAACGTGTGCGCGCGACCGCCGGCCTTGCGCATCGCCTTCCCGAACGCCGCGCAGCGGATCCCCAGCGCCTTGTTCTCGAGCGTGTGGTTGATGCAGATCGCGTTGCGCACGCCGGCCGCCGCCATCCGCTCGCCGGCCTCGCGCCCCGCCTGCGCCTCCGGCTGGCCGACGTGGGCCAGGATCCCGAACTTGCGCCACAGGTCGGCGCCGGAGTTCATCGACACGACCGGGATGCCCGCGCGCTCGGCGCGCCGCACCGCCGGCCCGATGGCCGGGTCGGGGATCGAGACGACGAGGCCGTCGGGCTTGGTGTCGACCGCGTCGTTGATGAGGTCGCGCATGCGCGAGACCGAGAACGTGTCGGGTGACTTGTAGGAGACCGTCACGTGCATGTCGCGCGCCGCGGCGTCGACGCCGTTGCGGACGACCGACCAGAACGTGCTCGACGCCGTCGCGTGGGTGACGACCGCGATGCGGATGTTGGTCTCGCCGCGCGGCGCGCGGTCGTCGGCCTGCGGTGCGGGCTTGATGCCCTCGCCGGCGAACAGGTCGGGCTCGCGGACCTCGGTGACCTTGCCGCAGCCGGCGACGCTGACCAGTAGCAGGAGGATGAGCGCGAGCCGCCTCACCGCGCCGCCACCTTGTCGTCGTCGCTACGGATCACGTCAGCGGGGCTGCAGGGGATCAGCGCGCGCAGCCGCGTGCCGCCGCCCACGGGCGTCTCCAGCTCGAGGATGCCGTCGAGCGCCGACAGCCGGTCGACGAGCCCGCGCAGCCCGGTGCCGTTCTCGACGTCGGCCCCGCCGACGCCGTCGTCCTCGACCACGACGATCACATGGCGGTCGTCGCGCCGCAGGTCGACGAGCACGTTGTCGGCCTGGGCGTACTTGGCGACGTTGGTCAGCGCCTCGGCGACCACGAAGTAGGCGGCCGCCTCGATCGCGGGGGTCAGGCGCTCGTGGATCGAGATGTCGGCCTCGACCGGCACCGGCGCGCGCTGGGCGAGCGCCGCGACGGCGGGCACGAGCCCGCGCTCGGTGAGGATCACGGGGTGGATGCCGCGCGCGAGCTCGCGCAGCTCGGCGAGCGCGGTGGCCAGCTTCTCGGACAGCTCGTCGATGGTGGCAGCGGCGGCCTCGTTGCCGTTGAGCTTGGCCTTCAGCAGCCGCAGGTCGAGCGAGAGCGAGACGAGCTGCTGCTGGGCGCCGTCGTGGAGATCGCGCTCGATCCGGCGGCGGGCGTGATCGGCCGCCTCGACGATGCGGACGCGCGAGACGCGCAGCTCCTCCACTCGAGCGCGCAGGTCGGCCTTCAGCCGCTCGTTGTCGATCGCCAGCGCCGCGCCGGCCGCGGCGGCGTTGACGAGCTCCGGCCCGGTGGCCAGCTCGGCGTCGTGGACGATCGCAGCGACGCGGCGGCCGTCGCGCTCGACGGCGGTCCACGCGCGGCCGGAGCCGGGCTCGGGCATGTGCACCTTATGGCCCAGCTCGTCGACGAAGATCTGCCGCTCGGGCAGCCAGTAGGCGACCGACAGGGTGCGGTCGCCGAGGCTCTCGGCGAGCAGCTCGCGCACGGGGCCCTCGGCGCGCTCGCCGGGGGAGAGCAGCGCGCGCGAGAGCGAGGCGAGCAGCGTGCGCAGGCCGTCGAGCGCGGCGATCGCGAGGATGCCGGCCGCGAGCGCGAGCGCGCACAGGAGCAGGCCGGTGAGCGGCCCGAGCGTCCACGGCCCGACGTAGAAGCGATCGCCCAGGTGGCCGATGCCGCGGACGCCGAAGATCAGCAGCCAGGCGGTGACCGCGATCGGGAAGAGGCCGGCGGCGAGCCCGAGCAGCGCGACCGGCAGCTTGATCGCGATCAGCACGAGCATGCGCCAGTTGTCGCGGTCGCTGAGCGTGGCGATCGCGCGCCGCCAGAGCGTGCCCTCGTGGTGCGCGGGCGGCGTCAGCGGCGGGATGTGCGCATCGAGCAGCCGGTTGGCCTGGCGGCGCTCGAGCTCGGCGAGGCGCGCGCAGCCGGCGACCGTGAAGAGCACCACCGGGAGCCCGATCCAGATCGCGCTCAGCGCGGCGCCGAGCACGAGCAGCGCGGCGGCGGCCGCGCAGATGACGCCCAGCGGCAGGCTGAGGACGAGGTACTCGAGCGCCTCGACCGCGCGCCGCACGCGGCGGCCGAAGTCGATCGTGTCGCCGTTGTTCACGGCCCGCTCCCGACGCGGACGTCGCCGGTGGTGGAGAGCGCCTGGACCTGGAACGGGGCGTCGTCGCCGGTGGTCACGCCGCGCACGCTGCGCTTGCCCTCGTCGCTCTCAGCGTCGACGCGGTAGCGGCCCGGCGGCACGAGCGCCTGCACCGAGCCGGCGCGCGAGCGCAGCTGCAGGCGCTGGGGCGTGCAGGAGGCGACGGCGCGGACATCGCCCACGTCGGCGCGGACCTGCAGGTTGAAGCCGCACCAGCCGTCGAAGTTGACGCTGCCCGAGGTGGTGTCGACGGTGGCGGAGCCGCGGTAGCCGCTGGAGGAGACGTCGCCGCTCGTGGTCCTGACCCTGACCGGCACGTTGTCGGGCACGCGCAGCCGGTAGGCGGAGGAGCAGCTGCCGATCAGCGCGGCCGGGCAGCGCGACCGCAGTCGCAGCTCGCCGCCGCGCACGACCCGCTCGGCCTCGGCCGGGTGGTTGAACGAGAAGCGGTCGGTGTGGCTCACCTGCAGCGAGGCCTGGCTGCCGCCGCCGACGATCTGGAGGTCCGCCTCCCCGATGTCCAGCGTGATCGCGGTGACCGAGCCGCGCACCTGGTAGGTCGCCGTGCGCTCCTCGTCGGTCGCCGCCCACCACACCGCCATCACGAGCCCGGCGGTCAGGAGCGCGAACGCCGACACGGTCACGAGCCAGCCCCAGCTGGAGGCGTGTCGGCTCAGGGCATCGACCGGGCGCATGACGTAAGCGTTATAGGAAGGTCAGACGTCGTGGGGAGAAAAAAAGAGCCGCCGCGAGGGGGGCGCGGCGGCTCTGAAGCGGCTGTTCGGCCGGCGGGCGCCGGGGGGAGGGGGTAAGAGCAGACCGGGGGCCGAAGCCTGGGAGTTGAACGGGCGGTTGTCATGGGGTCGCCCTATGAGGATGGGTGCATACTCCCGATCGCAGGGGGTGCGGTACAGAAGGGCCACCCCGTCAAAGGGGGTACGGTTCTCCGCACCCCCCTCGGGGGTTCGCTTAGCGCAGGGTCACGCGCGTGCGGATCAGCCGGTAGGCCATGAAGGCCAGCAGCGCCGGGATCCACAGCGGCGAGAGCAGCAGCACGGCGACGAACGCGAGCACGATCAGCACGAGCGTGACCTCGGGCGGGACGGTGACCAGCCACAGCGCGATCGCAGAGACGAGCAGCACGACCGGCAGGACCGGCGAGCGCCGGCGCCGGGGCCGCGGCGGGGCCGCGGGCAGGTCGGAGATCAGCCACTCGAGCTCGTTGACGCTGACGGCGCGGTAGGCGGCGTCGGACCGGGCGGCGAGCTCGTGTTCGGTGAGTCGCCCGTCGGCGTAGTGCGCCTTGAGGAACGCGACCGCAGCTTCGCGGTCGTGATCGGAGGCTCGCACATCACGTTGCAGGATCGTCACGCCACGAAGAACGGTACCGACCGCCGCCAGTAGGGTCGAGCGAATGCGGACGGGCGGACAAGTGCTGGCGGACGCGCTCGTGGCGCACGGCTCCGAGCTGGCGTTCTGCGTGCCCGGCGAGTCCTACCTCGGATTGCTCGACGGGCTGTACGGGCACCGCGACGCGTTCCGCATCGTCAACTGCCGGCACGAGGGCGCCGCGGCCAACGCGGCCGACGCCTACGGCAAGCTCACCGGCCGCCCCGGGCTGTGCTTCGTCACCCGCGGGCCCGGCGCCACGCACGCGGCGACCGGCATCCACACCGCGCGCCAGGACTCGACGCCGCTGATCATGCTCGTCGGCCAGGTCGCGCGCGACGAGCGCGGGCGTGAGTCGTTCCAGGAGCTCGACTACGAGGCCGTGTTCGGCCCGATGGCGAAGTGGGCGTTCGAGCTCGACGACCCCGAGCGCATCCCCGAGATCGTCGCGCGCGCGTACACGGAGGCGACCAGCGGGCGGCCCGGCCCGGTCGTGCTGGCGCTGCCCGAGGACGTGCTCGCGGCAGAGGTCGAGGTCGAGGACGCGCCGCGCTACCGCGCCGTGCGGCCGGCGCCGTCGGCCGAGTCGCTCGAGGAGCTGGGCGCGCTGCTCGAGGCGTCGGAGCGGCCGTTCGTGCTCGTCGGCGGCGGGCCGTGGGACGCGGGCGCCGCCGAGGCGTTCACCCGCTGGGCGGAGGGCTGCGGGCTGCCGGTCGGCGCGACCTTCCGGCGCCAGGACGTCGTCGACAACCTGTCCCCGAGCTACGCCGGCGACGTCGGCATCGGCGTCAACCCGAAGCTCGCCCAGCGCATCCGTGACTGCGACCTGCTGCTCGCGGTCGGCACGCGGCTGGCCGAGATCGAGACGCAGGGCTACACCCTGCCGGCCCCGCCGGTCGCGCCGCAGCCGCTCGTCCACGTCCACCCCGATCCCGGCGAGCTCGGCCGCGTGTACCAGCCGTCGCTGGCGGTGCTGAGCGGCGTGGCGGAGTTCGCGGCCGCGGCGCCGGTGGTCGACGGCTCGCGCTGGACGGAGTGGACCGCCGCCGCGCGGGCCGACTACGAGGCGTGGCTCGAGCACGCGGAGGCGCCGGGCGACGGCGTCGACCTCGGCGAGGTGATCGCCCACCTACGCGACGCGCTCGACGACGACGCCGTCCTCACCAATGGCGCCGGCAACTTCTCCGGCTGGGTCGCGCGCTTCTACCAGTGGCGGCGCTTCGGCACCCAGCTCGGCCCGCAGAGCGGCGCGATGGGCTATGGCGTGCCCGCCGCGCTGGCCGCGAAGCTGCTGCACCCGGAGCGCGACGTGATCGCGTTCGCCGGCGACGGCGACTTCCAGATGTGCGGGATGGAGCTCGCCACCGCGGTCCAGGAAGGGCTGGCGATCATCGTGATCGTGGTCAACAACGGCACCTACGGGACGATCCGCATGCACCAGGAGCGGCGCTTCCCCGCGCGCGTGATCGCGACCGACCTCGCGAACCCCGACTTCGCCGGGCTGGCCCGCGCGTACGGCGCGCACGGCGAGCGGATCGAGCACGCCGCGGCGTTCCCCGAGGCGCTGCAGCGCGCGCGGACCTGCGGCGGCCCGGCCCTGATCGAGCTGATGACCGACCCCGAGGCGCTGACCACGACCGCGTCCCTCACCCAGATCCGCAACGAAACCCTCAACCACCCTCAGGGGGTCTGACCCCCTGGATACGGCCGCTGACATCGCGCGGCTCGTCGGCGCCGGCGAGCTCGACCCGGTGGCGGTGATCGAGGAGGCGCTCGAGCGGATCGCCGGCGACGAGTTCAACGCGATCCAAGTGGTGGACGGCGAGCGCGCCCGCGCACGCGCTCGCGGGGGCGTGAGCGGCCGGCTCGCGGGCGTGCCGCTGCTGGTCAAGGACCTGATCGACGTCGAAGGCCTGCGGATCACCTACGGCTCGAAGGTCTACGCCGACCACGTCGCGACCGGGACCGCGCCGTGCGTGCGCGCGCTTGAGGCGGAGGGCGCGATCGTGGTGGCGACCACCACCTGCGACGAGTTCGCGTGGGGCGTCGGCGGCCAGAACCCGCACTGGGGCGACACCGGCAACCCCGCGCATCCAGGGCGCATCACCGGCGGCTCGAGCTCCGGCAACGCGGCGGCGCTCGCGGCCGGCATGGGCGCGCTCGCCCTCGGCACCGACACCGGCGGCTCGGTGCGCCTGCCCGCCGCCGGCTGCGAGGTCGTGGGGCTCAAGACACCCTTCGGCGCGATCGCGACCGACGGCGTCTTCCCGCTCGCGCCCGACCTCGACACCGTCGGGCCGATGGCGCGCACGGTCGAGGACTGCGCGCTGGCCTGGTCGGTGCTGAGCGGCGAGCCGGTGCCGGAGCCGTCGTTGGAGGGCGAGCGGATCGGCAAGCTCGTGCGCCACCCGAGCCTGGGCGAGGCGGAGGCCGGCCCGCACGACCCCCAGACCGACGCGCTGCCCGGTGAGCCGGTCGAGCTGCCGGTGCCCGAGGCCGACGTGTGGCCGGTGTTCTACGGCGGTGCCGCGACGGCCCACCGCGGGCTGTATCCGGAGCGTGCCGGCGAGTACGGGCCGGTGATCTCCGCCAAGCTCGACCGCGCGCTCGCCACGACGCCGGAGGCCTACGAGCACGCCCGTGCCGCCATGGCCGCCTGGCAGCGAGCGGCCGCGACCGACCCTGCGGTCGACGTGATCGTCTCCCCGGTCCTCGGCCTCCCGGAGCTGCCCGCGGCCGGCACGCCCGAGCACGAGTTCCGCATCCCGTTCAGCGCCTACGCGCGCACGTTCAACTTCCTCGGCTGGCCCGCGATCGCCATCGGAGGCCTACAACTGGCGGCGCGCGACATGCGCACATTGCTCAAGGTCTCGCTTGCCTGGCCCGCTCTGAGATAGTTCAGACAGAAATGCCGCGCATCGCCGAGGGGCTGCATCGGCTGGGCAGCGATCTCATCAACTTCTATCTGGTCGAGGACGCCACGGGTCTGACAGTGGTCGACGCCGGGATCCCCTCGTTCTACGACAAGCTCGCCGACTGCCTGGGCGAGATGGGGCACGACTGGAGCGACATCCGCGCGCTCGTCCTGACCCACGCGCACCCCGACCACGTCGGCTTCGCGGAGCGGCTGCGCAGCGAGCACGGCGTGCCGGTGCTCGTGCACGCGGCCGATGAGCAGCTCGCGCTCACGCAGGACGGAGGCAAGCGCGACGGCTCGGTCCTGCCGTACCTGCGCTATCCCGCTGCGTGGCGGCTGATGGGCGTGCTCGCGCGCGCGGGCCGACCGAGTCAGATGCGCATCGGCGAGGTCGGGACCTTCACCGGCGACGAGCGGCTCGAGGTGCCCGGCCGCCCGCGCGTCGTGCACGCGCCCGGCCACACCGACGGGTGCGTCGCGCTGCACTTCGAGGGCCACTCGGCGCTGCTCGTCGGCGACGTGCTGTGCTCGCGCAACCCGCTGACCGGCCGCCACGGCGTGCAGCTGATGCCGGCCGCGTTCGCGGCCTCGAGCGCGCAGGCGCTCACCTCGATCGGCCGGCTCGAGAGCGTCGAGGCCGCCGTGATCGGCTTCGGGCACGGCGACCCGTGGCGCGGCGGCGTGAGCGCGGCGGTGGCCGACGCACGCGCCACCGGCAGGACTTAACCGCGCCCGAGTACTCTCCTCGGCATGGTGGAGGGGCCAGCTGTGACGCTGGGAGACGACCACGCGCCGGCCGTCCGGATCGACGCGCTCGAGATGTTCGTCGACCTGCTCGCGCGCGTCGAGGAGGACGGCTCGTCCGAGGAGTTCTACGGCCGGCTGTGCGAGGCGGCGTGCTCGCTGACCTCGATGGAGCGCGCGGTGCTCTTCCGCTACGACGAGACGCAGCGGCGGGTGCGCGCGGCCGGCTCGCACAACATCCCGCTCGACGTCTTCGCCGGCACGCACCTCACGGTCGAGACCGCGCCGATCGCGCGCGAGGCGCTGCTGGAGGACCGCGTGCTCGACGTGGTGGAGAGCCTCGACCTCGAGCTGCCGGAGCGCTACCGCTCGCTGCTGCGTGACGGGCTGCTCGTGTGCACGCCGATCGCCGCCAGCGGGCGCTGGACCGGCGTGATCCTCTCCGACCGCCCCGGCTCGACGCCGCTGACCGACGGCGAGCGCTACCTGCTGTGGACGATCGGCAAGGTCGCCGCGCTCGCCACCCACGCGCGGATCGCGACCCGCAACCAGGAGCTCGCCAAGCAGCTGCAGGAGCGCATCGACCTCGCGCGCGAGATCCACGACGCCGTCATCCAGCGGCTGTTCGGCGTGTCGATGGCGTTCTCGGCCGACCAGGAGCTGACCGGTGAGGCGCGCGAGCGCATCCGCGAGGAGCTCAACGCCGCGCTCAAGGACCTGAGGACCGCACTCGGGCGGCCGCTGGGGCGGATGGCGCGGCCGACGCAGACGACGTTCGCCGAGGAGTTCGGCCGGCTCGCCGACGTGCATCCGGAGCTCGGCCTGTCGCTGAACGCGAACCTGCGAGTGCCCGATGAGGTCGAGCCGCTCGCGCAGTCGGTGCTGATCGAGGCGGTGCGCAACGCGAGCAAGCACGCCGACCCGACGTCGGTCGACGTGTCGGTGCAGCGGATCGACGACACGTTCGTGATGGAGATCTGCAACGACGGCATCCACGGGCGGCCGCGCCCGGCGAGCGGGATGGGCCTGCGGCTCGCCGCGCTGGAGGCCATCCAGGCCGGCGGGATCATCGAGTTCGGCGAGCGCGAGCCGGGCGTGTGGCGAGTGAGATTGGCGGTGCCCATTGGGCGTGCCTGACGTGAACCCCAGCCGCCTCGGCGGCGGCAGCACCGGCGGCGGAGGCGACCGGCGCCTGCGCGTGCTGGTGGTCGACGACCACGAGGTCGTGCACTGGGGCTTCCGGCTGATGCTCGGCGAGCAGCCGTGGGTCGAGCGCTGCCTGAGCGCGCGCAACGCCGACGAGGCGATCACGCTCGCGCAGCGCTACGAACCGCATGTCGCCCTCGTCGACCTGTTCGTCGGGCAGGAGTCGGGCGCGGAGATCTGCGAGCGCCTGCGCTTCCTGGTGCCGAACACGAACGTGCTGCTGATCTCGGGCGCGGGGCGGATCTCGCCCAACGCCGCGCGCGCCGCGGGCGCGGCCGGCTTCATCTCGAAGGACTGGCCGGCGGCCGACATCGCCGGCGCGGTGCGGATGGTCGGGCTCGGGATGACGGTCTTCAAGCCACACGAGTCGCCGGGCGGCCCGCCGCTCACCGACCGCGAGCGCGAGGTGCTCGACCTCGTCGCGGGCGGCGCGACCAACCGCGAGATCGCCGAGCGTCTGTTCCTCTCGCCGCACACGATCAAGGAGCACACCTCCTCGCTGTATCGCAAGCTCGGCGTGCGCAACCGCGCCGAGGCGGTACAGAAGGCGCAGCGCCTCGGGCTTATCGCCTGACAGCGCGTCAGCGCTGCGCTTAGGATCGCGTCCGTGCGCACGGATGCCTCGCTTGACGGCCTCATCGCGGCTCATGCCCGCCGTGATCCTGCCGCCCCCGCGGTCGATGACGGCCGAGAAGTCCTGAGCTACGGCGAGCTGCTCGCGCGCGCGGACGGGATTGCCGAGGCACTGCGGCGCGACGGCGTGCGACCGGGCGACGTGGTCGCCGCGTACGTGGAGCGCGCGACGACCGCGGTCGTCTCGCTGCTGGGGATCCTGCGCGCGGGCGCCGCGTACGTGCCGCTCGACCCGGCGGACCCGCCGGCGCGCCACGCGCTGATCCTCGAGAACGCGCGGCCGCGCGTGGTGCTGCCGCTGGAGCCGGAGGGCGTGCCGGGCGGCGAGGTGGAGTCGGCGCCGGGCGGGGAGCGGCTCGCCTACGTCCTCTACACGTCCGGCTCGACCGGGCGGCCGAAGGGCGTCGAGATCACGCACGCCAACCTGATGACGCTGCTGGGCGGCGGGAGCGACGTCCTGCCGAAGCGGGACGACACGGTGCTGTTGGTGACGCCGCTGAACTTCGACATCTCCGTCCTGGAGCTGTGGGGTGCGCTCGCGGCCGGCGCCCGGCTCGTGGTGGCGCCGCCGGGGCGCCCCGATCCGCGCGAGGTCGGCCGCCTGATCCGCGAGCGCGGGATCACGTTCCTGAGCGCGGCCTCGGGCGTCTTCAGCCGGCTCGTCGACGACGCGCTCGACGACCTCGCCGGGGTGCGGATCGCGGTCTCGAGCGCCGACGTGCTCCAACCGGAGGCCGCCCGGCGGCTGTTGGCGGCGCACCCGCACGTCCGGCTGATCAACGGCTACGGGCCCACCGAGACGACCGTCCTCTGCACCGGCCACGAGCTCTTCGAGGTCGGCGCTGACGTGCCGATCGGGCGCCCGCTGCCCGGCTACACGGCGCGGGTCGCCGAGGACGGGGAGCTGCTGATCGGCGGGCCGGCGGTCGCGCGTGGCTACCGCGACAACCCGGAGGCGACGGCCGAGCGCTTCGTGGACGGCTGGTATCGCACCGGCGACCGCGTGTGGGAGGACGACGACGGCGTGCTGCACTTCGTTGGCCGGCTCGACCGGCAGGTGAAGATCGGCGGCGTCCGGGTCGAGCCGGGCGAGGCCGAGCACGCGCTCGCCGCGCATCAGGACGTGGCGCGCGCGGCGGTGACCGTGCGCACGCCGGTCGCCGGGCATCCACAGCTGACGGCGTACGTCACGCCGGTGGAGGGCGCGACGCTCGATCCCGAGGCGCTGCGCGCGCACCTCGCCGAGCGGCTGCCGCAGGCGTACGTGCCGTGGACGGTGATCGCGCTCGACGTGATGCCGCTGACCGCGCGCGGCAAGGTCGATCGCGACGCGCTGCCCGAGCCGGCGGCCGGCGACGGCGAAAGCGGTCCGGTGAGCGAGGAGGCGCTGCGGGTCGCGGGCGTGATGCGCGAGCTCCTCGGCGGCGAGCTGCCGGGGCCGGACGACGACTTCTTCGCGCTCGGCGGCGACTCGCTGCTCGCGATCGCGCTGGTCGGGCGGCTGCGGGCGCTCGGGCACGCGAGCCTCGGCGTCGGCGCCGTGTTCGCGCACCGCACCCCGCGCGCGCTCGCCGCCGCGCTCACAGACGCGGTCGGGCCCGCGCTCCCCGCGATCACGCCGCGGCCGGGCGGCGCGCTCGCCCCGCTGACCGGCGCGCAGCGGCGGACATGGCTGTTCGGGGAGATGAACCCCGGGGCGCGCGCGTACCAGCACGTCGGGTGGGTGCGGATCTCCGGCCCGCTCGAGCCGGCGAGGCTGCGCACGGCGCTGGAGGCGCTCGTCAACCGCCACGAGGCGCTGCGCAGCTCGATCGTCGTGCGCGACGGCGAGCCGTTCCAGCGGGTGCACGAGCGGGTGCCGATCGCGCTCGAGGAGCTCGACCTGCGCGGCGCGGGCTCGGTCGCGGTGGCGCGCGCGGCGCGCGCACGCGCACGCGCCAAGGTCGATCCGAGTCAGGCACCGTGGGTGCGCTGGACGTTGATGCAGCTCGCCGACGAGCGCTGGGCGCTGCTGTGCCTCGAACACCACCTCGCGCACGACGGATGGTCGTTCGACGTGATCATGCGCGAGCTCGGCGCGCTCTACGGAGGCGCGACCCTGCCGCCGCCGGCGCTGCACGTCGGCGACGTCGCGGCGTGGGAGGCCGCCAACGCGGAGGCGCTCGACGCCCAGGCCGAGTACTGGGCCGAGGTCCTCGACCCGGCCCCGGAGCTGCTGCGGCTGCCGTGCGACCGGCCGCGCGCGACCCGCGAGTCGTTCGACGGCGGCACCGTGCGGCACCGCCTCGAGCCGGCGACGGCGCGGGCGGCCGCGGCGCTCGCCGAGGAGGAAGGTGCGACGCTCTTCCAGGCCTGCCTGGCGGCCTTCGCGGTCCAGTTGGCCCGCTACGACGGCCGCGACGACGTGCAGCTCGGCACCGGCGTCGCCAACCGCGGCGACCCCGGCGTGGCGAGCACGCTCGGGATGCTCGTGAACACGATCGCGCTGCGGATCGACCTCTCCGGCGACCCGAGCGTCCGCGAGGTGATCCGGCGCGTGCGCGACGTCGTCATCGGCGGCCTCTCGCACGCCGATGTCCCGTTCGACCGCGTCGTCGACTGGCTGGCGCCACCGCGCGATCCGTCCCGCTCGCCGCTGGTGCAGACGCTGTTCTCGTTCCACGACTCGCCGCGCGGCGGGGTCGACTGGCCGGGTCTCAGCGCGCGCGTCGTGCACGCGCTGCCCGACGACACCGCCAAGGCGGACCTCAACGTCATCGGCGCACCGCTCACCGACGGGTCGGTCGACTTTGTATGGGAGCACGCCGCCGCCTTCGACCCTGCGACCGCCTCCCGGATCGCCGCCCACCACGCGCGCCTGCTCGCGGAGTTCGCCGAGCACCCCGACGCCCCCGCCCTGACGCTCCCGCTCGGCGAGCCCGCGAGCATCGCGACGCCGCCGCGCCACGACCCCTCCGCGGCGCTGCCGGCCGCGGTCGCACAGATCCCTGCCGATCTTCCGGCGGTGGTGGGTGATGGCAGCCTCACCTACGCGGACCTCTGGGCGCGCGCGGGTGGCCTCGCCGGGGCGCTCCGTGCCGCCGGTGTGGCGCCGGGCGACCGCATCGGCATGGCCCTGCCGCGCTCCGCCGACGCGGTGGTCGCCCACCTCGCGGCGGCGCGAGCGGGCGCGGTGATGGTGGCGCTCGACCTCGACCATCCCGAGGCGCGACGGCGCGAGATCCTCGCGGCGGCCGGAGCGCGCGTGGTGATCGGGGAGGACGTCACGCCCGATGCGTCCGCGCCGGACCCGGGTGACCTCGACCGCGCGGCGCCCGGCGATCCCGTGCAGCTGAACTTCACCTCGGGCTCGACCGGCGAGCCGAAGGGCGTGATCGTCACGCACGCGAACATCCTCCGGCTGGTGCAGGACTGCGCGTTCGCCGAGCTCGGCCCGGGGACCGTGACGCTGCACGCGGCCTCGCCCGCCTTCGATGCCACGACGCTCGAGGTCTGGGGCCCGCTCGTCAACGGCGGCGCGATCGCGCCGCTGGCCGAGCGGCCGGACCCCGGCGCGGTCGCGGAGGTGGTTGCCCGGTACAGCGTCACGACGCTGTGGCTGACGGCCGGTCTGTTCCACGCGCTCGTCGACCGGCGCCCCGATGCGCTCGCGGCCGTGGATCACGTGCTCGCCGGCGGCGACGTCGTCTCGCCCGCCCACGTCGAGCGTGCGCTCGCCGCGCTACCGCCGGGCGGGCGCTTCACCAACGGCTACGGCCCGACGGAAGGCACGACGTTCACCACGACCTGGACACTCCGGCGCGGCGACGCCGTCACCGGCCCGCTGCCGATCGGCCTGCCGGTCCCGGGCACCGCCTGTCACGTCATGGACCCGCGCGGGCGCGAGCTGCCCGACGGCGTCGAGGGCGAGCTGTGGATCGGCGGCGGCGGCGTGGCGGCGGGCTACTGGCAGGACCCGGAGCTCACCGCGCAGCGCTTCGTCGACGGTCCGAGCGGGCGTTGCTACCGCACCGGCGACCGCGTCCGCCGGCGACCGTCCGACGGGGCGCTCGAGTTCCGCGGCCGCGCGGACGGCCAGGTGAAGATCCGCGGCGTGCGCGTGGAGCCGGCCGAGATCGAGGCCGTCGTGCGCGAGCACCCGGCGGTCGCCGACGTGGTCGTGGCGGCGACCGGCAAGGCAACCGCCAACGGCAACGGCGGCTCCCTCGCCTCCGGCACAACCGCCGCCAACGGCGGATCGGCCGCTGACCACCGCCTCGCGGCCTATATCGTCGCGCGCCCGGGTGGCCCGGCGCCCTCTCCCACCGCCCTCCGCGCGCACGTCGCGGAGCGCCTGCCGGCGGCGATGGTGCCGGTTGCGTGGGTGCGGATGCCGTCGCTCCCCCTCACCGGCAACGGGAAGGTCGCGCGCGATCGGCTGCCCGCGCCGACCCAGGCGCACTACGCCCGCGCCGCCAACGGCGAGGGCCACCGCGAAGGTCCGCACGAGCGAGCGGTCATCGAGGCCTTCGAGGCGGTGCTCGAGATCCGGCCGGTGACGGCCGAGGACGACTTCTTCGCGCTCGGCGGCCACTCGCTGCTCGCGCTGGCGCTCTGCGCCGAGGTCCAGCGCCGCACCGGGGTGCGCGTCGCGCCCGCCACGATCTTCGCCGCCCCCACGCCGCGCGCGCTCGCCGCGACGCTCGGGCCGGGCTCCCGGCGCCAAGGCCGCTGGGACACGATGGTCGAGCTGCGCGGGGAGGGCTCGCGGCCGCCGCTGTTCGTGGTCACCGCGGGCGACGGCAACCTGCTCGCGTTCGCCGCGCTGACCCGCCGGCTCAGCGACGAGCAGCCCGTCTACGCGCTCCAGCCGCAAGGGCTCGACGGCCAGACCTCCTTCGACCGCAGCGTGCCGGTGCTCGCCGAGCGCTACCTCGGCGAGGTCCGGCGGCGGCAGCCGCACGGGCCCTACCTGATCGCCGGCCGCTGCAACGGCGCGACCGTCGCGGCCGAGGTGGCGTCTCGGCTGCGCGCGCAGGGCGAGGAGATCGCGCTGCTGGCGGCGCTCGACTCCGAGCCGCCGCAGGTCGGGCCCGCCGAGATCGTCCCCGGCGTGCGCCGTGACCGCATCGCCGACCTGGCCATCGGCGCGGCGTGGCGCGCCGGCGACGAGGCACCCGCGGGCGGCCCGCCGCTGCGCGCGTGGCTGCGCGAAGAGGTCGCGCCCGGCGTGACGCGCTACCTCGCCGCCGCCTGGCGCCGCCGCGACGACCTCCGCGCCGCGTTCCCCGATCCGCTCGGCGCCGACGCCCCCGCGTTCGTCGCCTGGGCGTGGACGTCCGGGGTCCGGGAGGGCCTGATCACGGCCGACCTGCTCCGCCCCGAGACGCCCGGCCCGACGCCCTACCTGCTCGCGATCCACGCGCTGCGCCCCGACCTGCAGGCACTGTTCCCCGACCCGCGCGGCGACGACGCCCACGGCCTCGTGGTGTGGGGCTGGACCACGCCGGAGGAGATCGACCCGGGCCTGCTCGGCCCACCACCCGACCGCGCCGCCCGCCTGCGCCTCACCCGCTCGCGCGCGCGTCGCCGGGCGGTCGCCGGCGTGCGCGACCTGCCGGTCGAGTCCGCTCTGCTCGCCGCCGGCCGCGGCCTGCTCACGGCCGAGCGGTACGCGTTCGGCGGCCTGCCCGGCCGCGACGCGCGCCTGCGCCGGGCGGTCCGCGCCGCCGCGAAGGAGGCGCGCCGCGCCTACTGGGCCGACCCGTGGCCCGGCCACCTCCTGCACATCCGCTCCGCCGAGCACCGCGACAACCCGCTGATGGACGGCTGGTGGGCGCTCGCGCGCGACGGCGTGACCGAGGTCCACCTCGACACCCCGCACATGGGGATGCTGCGCGAGCCCGACGTGTCGCTCACCGCGCAGGCGCTCGAGGAGGCGATCGACGCTGCGTTTGCGGTGGCCTGAGGACGACGTCCACGTTTGGACGGGCGTGCCGCAGGTCGAGGAGGTTCTCCGCGCTTATCTCGGCGCCGACCCGCGGATCGAGCTCGGCCCCCACGGCAAGCCGCGCGTCGACGGGCTGTACTTCAACCTCAGCCACTCGGGGCACCTGCGCGTCCTCGCGGTGGCCCGGCACGAGGTCGGCGTCGACGTCGAGATCGTCAGCGATCGCGGTGACGTGAACGAGCTCGCCGCGATCGGGCTCCCCGCGGATCAAGCTGCCGAGGTCGCCGCCGCGCCCGCGAGCGAGCGGAACCCCCGGTTCCACCGCCTGTGGGTCCGCCACGAGGCGCGCTGCAAGCTCCACGGAGTCGGGCTGGTCGCGCCCCTGCCGGCCGCCGCGGACGACGTGGTGATCGACCTCGACCTCGACCTCGGCGCCGGCGTCGCCGCCGCGCTCGCGGTTCACGCCAGCGCGCGCTCGAGCGCGGCCTGGCCGCCGCCGATCACCGGGCTCCAGTGGGACGCGAGGATGTGCTCGACCGGCAGCGCGAGCAGCGGCTGGAGCGCCTCGCGCAGCTCCGCGAGGCGCGCGCCCTCCTCGGGCAGGTAGCCGCGCAGCCACGACTCGGGGCACATGCGGATGCCGCCCTCGCCGTCGCCGATCAGCAGGTCGCCGGGCACGAGCGCGCGCGGCTCCGGCAGCCAGAAGATCGTCTCCTGGAATCCCTTGATCGGGAACGCCTCGACGCCGTCGGGCAGCTCCTCGTCACCGCCGTAGCGCTCGAGCACCGCCTTCCGCGTCCGCCCGTGGAAGCGGATCGTGGTCAGCACCACCACCTCGCGCCCGGCGACTACCTCGTCGAGCTTCGGCCACAGCTCATCCGGCACCTGCGGGTCGATGAACACGTCGCGCCACAGCGTGCTGCCGACCTCCTCGGGCCAGTCGGCGGGGCTGCCCGGCTCGCCGTCGGGATCCCAGCCCGGGTGCGGGGCGGTCCAATGGAACAGGCCGGGCGCGATCTCCCTCATGCCACCAGCTTCTCGAGCAGCCGCGCCAAGGTCGCCTCCGGGTCGTCGGACAGCCCGGTGTGCACCGGGGACGTCTGGATCACCGTGCTCGACGGCGCCACCAGCCAGTGGAAGCGCTCGGACTGCTCGAGCCGCGCGACCGGGCCCGCGTCCTCGTCGCCCTCGGCGATTCGCGTCATCGCGTCGAGGTGCGCGCGCACCTCATCCACGTCGAGCTCCGGCGCGAAGGCCGCCAGCCGCGCTTCGTCGAGCGCGATCCGCGCCGCCAGGTAGCGCCGCGGGCGGCAGAAGAAGATCACGCCGACGTTCATGCACTCGCCCCGCTCCACCCGGGGCACGACGCGCACGATCGCGTACTGGAAGGGGCTCACGGCAGCCATCCTCGCGGGCGCGCCAGCCGGCGCGTCAGGTAGTCGAAGTACCGGTCGCGATCCGCCCACTCGGCGGGCACCGCATCGACCGCCGCGCGCACCAGATCCTCCGGCACGTCCAGATCCGGCAGCGGCCCCGCGATCGGCAGCAGCACGTGGTCCGCGATGCCCGCGAACGGCTTCACCGCATCCACCTCCGGATCCCAGTCGCGGTGGTGGAAGAACAGCGCCGCCCCGTGGTCGATCAGCCACAGCCGCTCGTGCCACACGAGCAGGTTCGGGTTGCGCGGCGTGCGGTCGACGTTCGAGATCAGCGCGTCGAGCCACACGACCGTCGCCGCCTCCTCGGCGGTCGGCTGGAAGCCCGCCGCCGGCGTGTAGGGCAGCGAGCCGGGCAGGAAGTCCAGCCCGACGTTCACCCCCGCCGATCCCGTGATCAGGTCCTGGATCTCCGGATCCGGCTCCGCCGCCCCCAGCGCGGGATCGACGTCCATCAGCACGATCTCCGGCACGGCCAGCCCCAGCCCGCGCGCCAGCTCCCCGCAGATGATCTCCGCCACCAGCGCCTTGATGCCCTGCCCCGCGCCGCGGAACTTCAGGACGTACAGCCCGTCGTCGTCCGCCTCCACGAGCCCGGGCAGCGAGCCGCCCTCCCGCAGAGGGGTCACATAACGCGTTGCGGTCACGGATCGCAGGCCCGGCACGGCCGCGAAGCCTGTCACCCCCCACCGCGTGGCGCATACCCCCCCTGCCCGGGGGGTGCGAGTGCGCCAAGGCTGGGACACGCGCGAAACAGCGCTCAGGGTGGAGACCGATGACCACGCGAACCGACATTGCCCTGCTGTTTCCCGGCCAGGGCTCCCAGACCCCCGACATGCGCGATGACGTCGCGCGGGAGCTGCCCGATCTGCTCGATCGCTGCATCGAGCTCGTCGGGGAGGACCCGTTCGCCCGCGTCGACGACTCCACGCGCTTCGCCCAGCCCGCGATCTTCTGCGCCTCGATGGCCGGCTGGCACGCTTCCGACGCCGAGCCGACGATGGCCGCCGGCCACTCGCTCGGCGAGCTGGGCGCGCTGACCGCCGCCGGCGTCCTCGACACGAACGACGCCCTCGAGCTCGTCGTGCTGCGCGGCAAGCTGATGGCCGAGGCCGACGACTCCGGCTCGATGCTCGCCCTGCTGGGCGGCTCGATCGAGGACGCCGAGGCGATCGCCCAGGCTGCCGGCGTCACCGTCGCCAACGACAACGCCCCCGGCCAGGTCGTCCTGTCCGGCGAGCGCGGCGCGCTCGAGGAGGCCGAGGAGGCCGCCCGCGAGTACAACGTGCGCGCCCGGCCGCTGGACGTCGCCGGCGCGTTCCACTCGCCCCGCATGGAGCCGGCCGTCGCGCCGTTCCGCGAGGCGCTGGAGAAGGTCGAGATCTCAGACCCCCGCTTCCCCGTCTACTGCGGCGCCACCGCCGCGCCGTTCACCGACGTCCGCGGCGAGCTGGCCGAGGCGCTCATCCGCCCGGTGCGCTGGCGCGAGACCTTCCTCGCCCTGCTCGAAGCGGGCGCCGAGGACTTCGTCGAGACCGGCCCCGGCACCGTGCTGTCGAAGATGGCCCGCCGCATCACCAAGGAGACCGCCAATGCGTAGCGCACCCCTCACCGAGGCGGCCCGCCGCGACGGCGCCACCCTCGGCACCGCTTCGGTGCTGGGCCTCGGCCACCACCTGCCCGAGCAGGTCGTCAACAACCTGCCGATCGCCGAGCGCCTCGGCATCGAGGAGGGCTGGATCGAGAAACGCACGGGCATCCGCTCGCGCCGCCACGCGATGCCGCACGAGCGGCTCTCCGACCTCGCCACCGCCGCCGGCAAGGCCGCGGTCGAGGACGCCGGGATCGACGCGGCCGAGCTCGACGTCGTGCTCGTCGCCACCACCTCGGCCGACGAGATCACGCCCAACGCGGCGCCCTACGTCGCGACCGCGATCGGCGCCGCCAAGGCCAACGCGATGGACATCGGCGCGGCCTGCACCGCGTTCGTGACGGCGCTCAGCGTCGGCGCCTCGATGATCGAGAGCGGCCGCGCGGAGACCGTGCTCGTGGTCGGCGCCGACGCGCTCTCGCGCTTCACCGACTTCGACGACAAGCGCACCGCCGCCCTGTTCGGCGACGGCGCCGGCGCGATCGTCCTGGGCAACCAGGAGGGCGGCGGCGTCGGCCCGTTCGTGTTCGGCAACGACGCCGAGCTCGCGGAGGCGATCATCGCGCGTCGCGACGATCCGGTGCTGCGCATGGACGGTCACACGACCTTCAACAGCGCCACCGCCGCGCTCGTCAACTCCACCCGTGAGGCCGTCGAGCTCGCCGGACTGTCGCTCGACGACGTCAACCTGTTCGTCTACCACCAGGCCAACGCCCGCATCACGAAGGCGGTCGCCGAGCGGCTCGAGCTCCCGATGGAGCGCGTCGCCGACTACATCGGCGACATCGGCAACACGTCCGCCGCCTCGATCCCGCTGGCGCTCGCGTTCGCCCGCGACGAGGACCGGCTGCACCCCGGCGACACCGTGCTGGTGGCCGCCGTCGGCGCCGGCTTCACGTGGGGCGGCGCCGTCCTGGAGTGGGGAGGCCCCGCATGAGCCAGAAGCCCCGACCTGAGAACGCGACCGCCCTCGTGACCGGCGCCTCCAAGGGCATCGGCGCGGCCGTCGCGATCGCGCTGGCCGCCGACGGCTGGAACGTCGGCGTCGGCTACCGCTCCGACAAGGAGGGCGCCGAGAAGACCGTCAAGGCGATCGAGGACGCCGGTGGCAAGGCGCTCGCCGTGGAGGGCGACGTCGCCGACGCCAACGGCGTGGCGGACGCATTGATCTCGAAGCTCGAGGAGGAGTTCGGCCCCGTGCTCGCGCTGGTCAACAACGCCGGCATCACCGCCGACAGCCTCGCCATCCAGATGGACGACGACGAGTGGGACCGTGTGATCAACACGAACCTGACCGCCGCCTTCCGCATGACGCGGCGCGCGATGCGCCCGATGCTCAAGGCGCGCTTCGGCCGTGTCGTCAACGTCGCCTCCGTCGTCGGGCCGCGCGCCAACGCCGGCCAGGCCAACTACGCGGCCGCCAAGGCCGGGCTGATCGGCATGACCAAGACCGTGGCCGCCGAGGTGGCGAAGCGCGGCGTGACCGTCAACGCCGTCGCCCCGGGCTTCATCGCCACGGAGATGACCGAAGACCTTCCCGACAGCATCCTCGACGTGGTGCCCGCGAAGCGGGTCGGCACGCCCGAGGAGGTCGCCGCCGCCGTGCGCTTTCTCGCGTCCGACGATGCCGGCTACGTCACCGGATCGACGCTGTTCGTCGACGGTGGCATGAGCGCTTGACCATTCACTGCAAGCAAACGAGAGAGGAACACCCACATGCCTGAGACCGTGACCCCCGAGGCCGTCGAGACCACCGTCCGCGACGCGCTCGTCCAGTTCGGCCCGGAGGCCGACGAGATCAAGCTCGAGTCCACCTTCGAGGAGCTCGACGTCGACTCGCTCGACCTCGCCGAGCTGTCCCAGATCATCGAGGACGAGTACGGCGTGAAGCTCAAGGGCGAGGACGTCGGCAAGATCAAGACCGTCGGCGACGCCGTCGACCTCGTGATTCAGCGAGCCGGATGACCCAGGTCGTCGTCACCGGCATCGGCGCCGTCACCCCGCTGGGTGTCGGCGCTCGCACCCTGCACGAGCGCTGGCTCGCCGGGCAGTCCGGTATCGAGGATGGAGAGGGCAAGGCCAGCGAGTACGAGCCCAAGGAGCACCTCTCCGTCAAGGAGGCTCGCCGCGCCGACCGCTTCACGCAGTTCGCGATGGTCGCGGGCGACGAGGCGCTGGCCGAGGCCGGCTGGTCCGACGAGCTGCCGTACGACCCGACCCGGATCGCCTGCATCATCGGCACGGGCATCGGCGGCATCGGCACGCTCGAGCACAACTTCGGCGTGCTGCGCGATTCGGGGCCGCAGAAGGTCTCGCCGCTCGCGGTGCCGCTCATGATGAGCAACGCCGCGCCCGGCGCGCTGTCGATGCGCTACGGCCTGCGCGGCCATTCCTATGGCGTCGTTTCCGCCTGCGCGGCGGGCGCGCACGCGATCGGCACGTCCGCGAGCCTGATCCACTCGGGCATGGCCGACGCCGTCGTCACCGGCGGCTCCGAGGCGGCGCTGACGCCGCTCTCCAGGGCGGCTTTCGCGGCGCTCGACGCGCTGTCCGACAGCGGCATCTCGCGCCCGTTCGACGCGCGTCGCGACGGCTTCGTGATGGGCGAGGGTGGCGCGGTGCTCGTGCTCGAGGACGCCGAGAAGGCGAAGGCCCGCGGGGCGACGATCCTCGCCACGATCAAGGGCTACGGCGCCTCTTCGGACGCCAACCACATCACCGCCCCGCAGCCCGAGGGCATCGGCGCGGCGGACGCGATCAAGCAGGCGCTGGAGTCAGCGGGCCTGAAGCCGGAGGACGTCGACTACGTCAACGCCCACGGCACCTCCACGCCGCTCAACGATCGCGCCGAGACGAAGGCGATCAAGCTCGCGCTCGGCGACCACGCGGGGGAGATCCCCGTGTCGTCGACCAAGTCGGCGATCGGGCACCTGCTCGGCGCGGCCGGCGCGGTCGAGGCCGTCGCGACCATCCTCGCCCTGCGCGACAAGATGGCCCCGCCCACGCTGGGCTGGGAGGAGCAGGAGGAGGGCATGGACCTCGACTACGTCCCGAACGAGGCCCAGCCCCTGAAGGTGAACGGGCGGCAGCCCATCGCGCTTTCCAACGCGTTCGGGTTCGGCGGCCACAACGCTGTTCTCTGCCTGGAGGCCGCTTGAGCACCACGCTCGACCACCTCGAGCCGGCCCTCGCCGAGGGCCGGCTCACTCCGCTCCAGCGTCTGGAAGAGCTGTGTGACGAGGGCTCGCTGACCCTCCTGCGCTCGGACGTCGTGTCCAAGCGCATGGGGGCGAAGGCGCGTGCGGGCGACGGCGTGATCGCCGGCGCCGGCCGCGTCGACGGCCGGCCGGTCTTCTGTTACGCGCAGGACCCGTCGTACCTCGGCGGCTCGCTCGGCGAGGCGCACGCCGAGTCGATCATCCGCGTGCTGCGGCTCGCCGGCCGCGCGGGCGCGCCCGTCGTCGGCTTCATCGAGTCCGGCGGCGCGCGCATGCAGGAGGGCCTCGCCGCGCTCGGCGGCTACGGGCGCATCTTCCGCGAGCACGTCGCGCTGTCCGGTCGCATCCCGCAGATCTCCGTGATCTGCGGCGCGAGCGCCGGCGGCGGCTCGTACTCGCCCGCGCTCACCGACTTCGTGGTGATGACCGAGCAGGCCTCGATGTTCCTCACCGGCCCCGCCGTCGTGCGCGAGGTCATGGGCGAGGACGTCACGGCCGCCGAGCTCGGCGGCCACAAGGTCCACGAGAAGAGCGGTGTCGCCCACTTCACCGCCAAGACCGACGAGGACGCCGCCGTGCTCGTCCGCGACCTGCTCGACCACTTCCCGGCCAGCTCCAAGGAGCGGCCACCGCGCTGGCGCTCGGCCGAGCCCGGGCGGGTCGACCCCGCCGAGGCGGTGCCGACCGACGAGCGCCGCGTCTACGACGTCCGCGACGTCATCCACGGCCTCGTCGACGGCGGGCGGATGCTCGAGTGGTCCCCGCGCTGGGCGCGCAACCTGGTCTGCGGCTTCGCCCGCTTCGAGGGGCGCCCGGTCGGCGTGATCGCCAACCAGCCGCGCTACCTCGGCGGCGTGCTCGACGCCGACTCCGGCACCAAGGGCGCGCGCTTCGTCCGCACCTGCAACGCGTTCGGGCTCCCGCTGGTGGTGCTCGTGGACACGCCCGGCTTCATGCCCGGCACCAAGCAGGAGCAGGGCGGCGTGATCCGCCACGGCGCCAAGCTCGTCCACGCGTTCGCCGAGGCCGAGGTGCCGAAGGTCACCGTCGTGCTCCGCAAGGCGTTCGGTGGCGCGTTCATCGCCATGAACTCGCGCGACCTGGGCGCCGACTTCTCATTCGCCTGGCCCGGCGCCACGCTCGGCGTCATGGGCGCCAAGCAGGCGGTCGGGATCGTCAACCGGCGCGACATCGCCGCCGCCGAGGATCCCGAGATGGCGCGCGAGGAGTTCGCCGCCCGCTACACGGAGGAGCACCTCAGCGCCGGCACCGCGGCCGCCGAGGGCTACGTCGACGAGGTCATCGCCCCGCTCGACACCCGCCGCCGGCTGATCGAAGCCCTGACCACGCTCGACTCGGTGACCGCCCCGGCCGCCGGGATCCGGAACATCCCCTTATGACGAAGCAGAACCCGAAGCCCCCCGTGGTGCTCGACACCGGCGGGCGGGTCGTACTCGACGATGGAAGGGTGTTGATCCCTCTCTGATGCTGCAAGACAAGAAACTGCTGATCACCGGTGTGATCACCAAGGACTCGATCGCCTGGGAGGTCGCCCGCCAGGCACAGGAGGCGGGCGCCGAGGTCGTGCTGACCGGCTTCGGCCGGGCCAAGCGGATGACCGAGCGCGCCGCCACGCGGCTGCCGCAGACGGTCGACGTCCTCGACCTCGACGTCAACGATCCCGAGCAGCTGCAGGCCGTCGTGGACGACCTGCGCGAGCGCTGGGGCCGCGTCGACGGTGTCCTGCACGCGATCGCGCACGCTCCCGCCGACGCGCTCGGGGGCAACTTCCTCGAGACGCCGCCGGAGAGCGCCACGATGGCGTTCCAGACGAGCGCGTACTCGCTGAAGGCGCTCTCCGCGGCGGTGCTGCCGCTGATGGAGGACGGCGGCGCGATCGTCGGGATGGACTTCGACGCGCAGGTCGCCTGGCCGGTCTACGACTGGATGGGCGTCGCCAAGGCCGGCCTCGAGGCCGTCTCGCGCTACCTCGCCCGCGACCTCGGTCCGAAGGGCGTGCGCGTGAACCTGGTCAGCGCCGGACCGCTCGGCACGCTGGCCGCCAACGGCATCCCCGGGTTCGACGATCTCGCGCGCGCGTGGGAGACGCAGGCGCCGCTGGGCTGGGACACCGAGGACGCCGGCCCCGTCGCGGCCTCCGTGTGCTTCCTGCTGAGCGACCACTCGCGCGCGATCACCGGCGAGATCCTGCACGTCGACGGCGGCTTCCACGCCATGGGCACCGCGCCCGTGCCCGACCGCGAAGAGGCGGTGGCATGAAGCCGGCCGTGTTCCTGACCGGCGCCACCGGCTTCCTCGGCATGGAGGTGCTCGCGCGCGTGCTCGAGGCCGGTGACCGCGAGGTGCTCGCGCTGGTGCGCGCCGACGACGACGCGGGCGCCGAGCGCCGGCTCGACGACGTGCTCGCCACGCTGTGGGACGACCCGGCGCCGTACCGCGACCGCGTGAGCGCCGTGCGCGGCGAGCTCACCCAGCCGGGGCTCGGCCTCGTCGACCGGTCCGACGAGGTCGCCGAGCGCACCCACGCGGTGCTGCACTGCGCGGCCTCGATCTCGTTCGACCTGCCGCTGCCGGAGGCGCGCGCGATCAACGTCGACGGCACGTCGCGCGTGCTCGACTTCGCGCTGAAGGCGCAGGAGCGCGGCGGGCTCGAGCGCTTCGTGCACGTCTCGACCGCCTACGTCAGCGGCCGCCACGAGGGCGCGTTCCGCGAGCGCCAGCTCGACACCGGCCAGTCGTTCCGCAACACCTACGAGCAGACGAAGGCCGACGCCGAGCAGATCGTGGCGATGGCCCGCGAGCTCGGGCCCGCCATCGCGCGGCCGAGCATCGTCATGGGCGAGAGCGACACGGGCTGGACCCCCGCCTTCAACGTCCTCTACTGGCCGATGCAGGCGTACTCGCGCGGCCTCTTCAAGGAGCTGCCCGCGCTGCCCAGCGGCCGCGTGGACATCGTGCCGGTCGACTACGTCGCCGACGCGCTCGTCCATCTGCTCGACCGCCGCGAGGCCGGCGTGTTCAACCTCGTCGCCGGGCGCAACGCCGCGACCGTCGACGAGCTCACCACGTTCGCTTCCGAGTACTTCGGCAAGCCGGTGCCGCCGTTCGTCGATCCGGTCGATCCGGACTCCGACGACCACGACTCCGTCTACGTGCCGTACTTCGACATGCGGGTCGTCTTCGACGACGCGCGGGCGCGCTCGGTCCTGGTGCCCGCCGGCATCGAGGCGCCGCCGCTGCGCGAGTACTTCCCGAAGCTCATGGAGTACGCGCAGGCCGTGCGCTGGGGCAAGCAGAAGATGACGCGCGAGGCCGCTCGCGCGCGCCGCACAGAGCTCGCGGCCACGTAAGTTCCAAAACGCACGAGCCCGGGTATTCCGCGAATCGGAACCGGGGCGAATGATTTGCCGGGCCGGGCGGCTCTCCCTGGGGAGTGGGGGTCGCTCGGCTCCGCTCCGGAGCCGAGGGGATCGCGCTAGACTGATCGTTCGACCTCGCACCGGTGCGGGGTTTTCTTTCGCCCGGTGCTCTTTAGCCGACGACCTCGGAGCGCCTCATGGCCCGCGGAGACGTCCGGATCGCAGTCACCCTCGCATGCGAGGAGTGCAAGCGCCGGAACTACCAGACCAACAAGTCCAAGCGGAACAACCCGGACCGCATCTCGCTGCGGAAGTACTGCCGCTGGTGCCGGCGTCATACCGGGCACCGCGAGACCCGATAGGGGAGCCATCGCGATGGCCCGTGATCGACAGCGCGCGAAACAGCGCCGCAAGCGTCAGGGCGGCCCCGCCCCGCGCGGCGGCCGCTCGTCCGCGAACGCTCGCGACATCGGGCTCGACGACGCGACCGCCGACGACGCCGGCCTGGGCGAGAGCCACACGACGCCGGACTCGCTGAAGCACTCGTCGGCCGATGTCGACGAGGCGCTGCTCGCCGAGACGGGCGCGCTCCAGGCGAACACCGACTCGGAGGACGTGGCTGCGGGCGTCTACGACGACGAGCTCGTCGACGACGACTTCGAGCGCGCGCCCGACGAGGCGCCCGAGGACGTGCTGGTCAAGGAGCCGCGCCGCCGTGGCGGCGCGCACCCCGAGATCGCCCATGAGCACGCTCCCGCCCGCAAGCAGCGCGGCCGGGTCCTCACCTTCCTCCGGCACAGCGCCGACGAGCTCCGCCGCGTCCAGTGGCCGAACCGGCAGCAGGTCGGCTCGGCCACCGCGGTCGTCCTCGGCTTCGTCGTCATCGCGGGGGCGTATCTGGGCCTCCTGGATGCGCTCTGGAAGCCGATCGTCGACGCCATCCTCTAGCTCCCGAGATACAAGGAATCCATGTTTCGCTGGTACGTCATCAACACCTATTCAGGGCACGAGAACAAGGTCAAGCAGAACCTCGAGCACCGCGTGTCCTCGCTCGGCCAGACCCGCGCCGTGCGCCAGGTCGTCGTGCCGACGGAGACCGTGCAGGAGATGAAGGACAACCAGAAGATCTCCGTCGAGAAGCGGACCATGCCCGGCTACGTGCTGGTGAACATGGACCTCAACGAGGACTCCTGGCAGGTCGTCAAGGGCACGCCCGGGGTCACCGGCTTCGTGGGCGCCTCGAACGAGCCGATCCCGCTGACGCAGGCTGAGGTCGACCGGCTGCTGCACCGCGAGGTCGCGGTCCGCGCGCCGAGCCGCGCCCAGTTCAACATCGGCGAGTCGGTCAAGGTCATCTCCGGCCCGCTGTCGGACTTCTCGGGCGAGATCTCGGAGATCAACGAGGACGCCGGCAAGCTGAAGGTGCTGGTATCTATCTTCGGACGCGAGACCCCGGTCGAAGTCGGTTACGACCAGGTCAAGAAGATCTGAGGCAATTTGAATGGCTAAGAAGGTTCTGACGACGATCAAGCTGCAGGCCCCTGGCGGCCAGGCGTCCCCGGCTCCGCCGGTGGGCCCGGCGCTGGGCCAGCACGGCATCAACATCATGGAGTTCGTCAAGGCGTTCAACGCCCAGACGCAGAGCGACGCCGGCACCACGATCCCGGTCGTGATCACGGTCTTCGAGGACCGCTCGTTCACGTTCGTGACCAAGACGCCGCCGGCCGCCGTCCTGATCCGCCAGGCGATCGGCATCGAGAAGGGCTCGGGTGAGCCGAACCGCACCAAGGTCGGCACGATCACCGACGCCCAGGTGCGCCAGATCGCCGAGAAGAAGCTGCCCGACCTGAACGCGCACGACGTAGATCAGGCGGCCAAGATCATCGCCGGCACGGCGCGCTCGATGGGTGTGGAGGTGGTTGCGTAATGGCCAAGCACGGCAAGCGCTATCTCGAGGCCCGCGCGAAGGTCGACCGCGAGAAGCTCTACTCGCCCGGTGAGGCGGTCCGGCTCCTCAAGGAGACCAAGGGCACCAAGTACGACGAGTCCGTCGAGGTGCACGTGCGCACCGGGCTGAACGTCCGCCACGCGGACGAGCAGCTGCGCGGGACGATCGCGCTCCCGCACGGCCTCGGCAAGTCCGTCACGATCGCCGTCTTCGCCAAGGGCGACAAGGCGCGCGAGGCCGAGGAGGCCGGCGCCGACTTCGTGGGCGCCGAGGACCTCGCCGCGCGCATCCAGGACGAGGGCTTCACCGACTTCGACATCGCGATCGCGACGCCGGACATGATGCCCGTCGTCGGCCGCCTCGGCCGCATCCTCGGCCCCCAGGGCAAGATGCCGAACCCGAAGGTCGGCACGGTCACGATGGACGTCGCCAAGGCCGTCGAGGAGTCCAAGGCCGGCAAGGTCGAGTACCGCACCGATCGCACCGCGATCGTCCACATGGTCGTCGGCAAGACCTCGTTCAACGACGAGCAGCTGCTCGGCAACTACCAGGCGATCCTCGAGGAGCTGCTCCGGGCGAAGCCGTCGGCCGCGAAGGGCCGCTACATCCGCTCGATCGTCATCGCGTCGTCGATGGGCCCCGGCATCAAGGTCGACCCGTCGAAGACCAAGGATCTGATCGACGAAGCTCAGGCTCAGGAGGCTGCTGCCGCGGCGTAAGCGCGCGCACAGCCTTCCCCCAAAGACCCCCGGCGATCCGTAAGTCCGGGCTAGGAGGAAGTGGATGGACCGAACGCAGAAGGCTGCGGTCATCGAAGAGGTGGCCCAGCAGATCCAGGAGGCGGAGGCGATCTACGCGGTCGACTACCGCGGCGCATCCGTGCCGCAGGCCGCCGAGCTGCGCGCACGCCTGCGCGAGGCCGACGCCACGTTCCGCGTCGTCAAGAACACCCTGACCGAGCGCGCGGCCGACCAGGCCGGCGCCGAGGGCCTGAAGGCGTTCCTCGACGGCCCGACCGCGCTGGCGTTCGTGCGCGGCGATGCCGCCGCGGCCGCCAAGGCGCTGTCGGACTTCCGCCGCGCGTCCGGCCTGCTCGAGTTCAAGGGCGGCTGGATGAACAGCGAGGCGCTCTCGCCCGAGCAGATGGACGCGATCGCACGCCTGCCCACCCGCGAGGTGCTCTACGGCCGGCTCGTCGGCATGGTCGCGTCGCCGCTCACCGGCCTCGCGAGCGCGCTCAACGGGCTCATCGGCGGCCTGGCGAGGCAGCTGTCGCAGATCGCCGACCAAGGGCTCGTCGGCGGGGATGCCCCCGCTCCGGCGGCCGAGGCTCCGGCGGCTCCGGCCGAGGAGGCCCCGGCGGCCGAGGAGGTCGCTCCCGAGGAGCCGGCCGCCGAGGCGGCGCCCGCCGAAGACACTCCGCCCGCCGAGGGCGACACCGATTCCCAGACTGAAACCGAGAAGGAGTAACCATGGCCAGCAGCACCCAGGAGTGGATCGACGAGCTCAAGCAGATCTCCGTGCTCGAGCTCTCCGAGCGCATCAAGGCGCTCGAGGAGGAGTTCGGCGTGTCCGCGACGGCCGTCGCGGCGGCTGCCCCCGCCGGTGGCGGCGGCGGCGGTGAGGCCGCTGCCGAGGAGGAGGAGCAGACGGCGTTCGACGTCATCCTCACCTCGTCCGGCGACAAGAAGATCCAGGTCATCAAGGTCGTCCGCGCGGCGACCGGCCTCGGCCTGAAGGAGGCCAAGGCGCTCGTCGACGAGGCCCCGGGCCCCATCAAGGAGGGCATCGAGAAGGAAGAGGCCGAGAAGCTGAAGGCCGACCTCGAAGAGGCCGGAGGGTCTGTCGAAGTCAAGTAACGTCGCCGAAGGCACTCGGCCCCGGTCGCGCCGCGCAAACGGCGGCGCCCTCGGGCCGAGTGCATGGCAGGCGAAACCCCTATCTGCGCGGTCCAAGGCCGTTAGGGGTTGACCGCCCCTCTACACTTCCTCCCCGAGTCGGCCAATAGTCGTAGCCGTCCGCCAGCGTGCTGGCCCGCCACATACGGGCCGCACCGGACGGGGTCCGTGAGAGCCGAACGCCCCTCACAGGGGTCCGCGTACCCCTGTGCTATCTTGGACGGTCGCGCTTTGATGCCTCTTAGGCAACACCCGCGCCCCTCGCTCTGCCGTCCTCCGAGTCCCCTGAGGAGTCGCACCCTTGGCTGCTGTTGATGCTCCCCGCACGCGCCGGAATTTCGCGCGTCTTGACAAGGTCCTTGATGTCCCCAACCTGATCGACATCCAGAAGAAGTCTTTCGCCTGGCTTGTCGATACCGAGAAGGGGGGCCTCCGCGAGACGATCGACGACATCTCGCCGATCGAGGACTACACCGGCAATCTCGCCGTGCAGTTCGGCGAGTTCACGTTCGATGACCCGGTGGCGTCGCTGGAGGAGTGTCGCGAGAAGGACCTGACGTACGCCCGTCCGCTCACCGTCACGGTCGGCTTCATCAACCGGGAGACCGGTGAGATCCGCGAGCAGTCCGTCTTCATGGGCGACTTCCCGTGGATGACCGACCGCGGCACCTTCATCATCAACGGCACCGAGCGCGTCGTCGTGACGCAGCTGGTCCGTTCCCCGGGCGCCTACCTGATGGAGCCGAAGGACCCGGAGAAGCAGGTCTTCGTCGGCAACCTGATGCCGGCCCGCGGCTCGTGGCTCGAGCTCGAGATCGACAAGAAGGGCAAGGTCTTCGTCCGCATCGACCGCAAGCGCAAGCTGCCGGTCACGGTGCTGCTGCGCGCGATGGGTTACGCGACGGACGAGGAGATCCTCAAGCTCTTCAACGACTCGCTCTACATCCGCAACACGATCGACGCCGACACCGAGGTCACGCGCACCGAAGAGGGTTCGCTGATCGAGCTGTTCAAGAAGCAGCGCCCCGGTGAGCCGCCGTCAGTCGACAACGCGAAGTCGCTGCTCAACCAGCTCTTCTTCGACCCCAAGCGCTACGACCTGACCCGCGTCGGCCGCTACAAGCTGAACTCGCGTCTCGGGCTCGACATCGACCTCGACACGCGCGTGCTCACGCACGAGGACATCATCGCCCTCATCCGCGAGCTCGTGGAGCAGCCCAAGCGCCTTGGCATCCCCGAGGACGGCTCGGAGGAGATCAAGGACTACGCCGCGGAGGCCCTGAGCCGCCCGCGCGAGCCCGTGGCCGACTTCCTCGACGAGTACGAGCACTTCGGCAACCGCCGCCTGCGGACCGTCGGCGAGCTCATCCAGGAGGCCTTCCGCATCGGCCTCTACCGGATGGAGCGCGTCGTGCGCGAGCGCCTCACCACCGAGGACGCCGACACGATCACGCCCCAGACGATCATCAACATCCGCCCGGTCGTGGCCGCGCTGAAGGAGTTCTTCGGCTCCTCGCAGCTCAGCCAGTTCATGGACCAGACGAACTCGCTCTCCGGCCTCACGCACCGGCGGCGCCTCAGCGCCCTCGGCGCCGGCGGCCTGACCCGCGAGCGCGCGCCGATCGAGGTGCGCGACGTGCACCCGACCCACTACGGCCGCATGTGCCCGATCGAGACCCCTGAGGGCCCGAACATCGGCCTGATCGGCTCGCTCTCGAGCTACGCGCAGGTCTCCGAGCACGGCTTCGTGACCACGCCCTACCGCGTGATCAAGAAGGGCAAGGTGACCGACGAGATCGTGCACCTCGACGCGACCGAGGAGCAGGAGCGCACGATCGCGCAGGCCAACGAGCCGCTCGGCAAGGACGGCCAGCTCCTCAACGAGCACATCCTCTGCCGGACGCAGGCCGGTCACTACGAGACCTATTCGCCCGAGGACGTCGACCTGATGGACGTCTCGCCGGAGCAGATCTGGTCCGTCGCGACGGCCATGATCCCGTTCCTCGAGCACGACGACGCCAACCGCGCGCTGATGGGCTCGAACATGCAGCGCCAGGCTGTGCCGCTGCTCAAGACCGACGCTCCGCTGGTCGGTACGGGCATGGAGCGCCGCGCCGCCGTCGACACCGGCGACGTCGTGCTGGCGAAGAACGCCGGCACGATCGACTACGTCGACGCGGACCGGATCGTCATCGCCGGCAAGGACGGGCGTGACGAGTACGAGCTGCAGAAGTTCATGCGCTCCAACCAGGGCACGCTGATCCACCAGAAGCCGCTCGTGAAGGCCGGACAGGAGGTCGCCGAGGGCGAGGTCCTCGCCGACGGCTCCTCGACCGACAACGGCGAGATGGCGCTCGGCAAGAACCTGATGGTCGCCTTCATGTCCTGGGAGGGCTACAACTTCGAGGACGCGATCATCCTGTCCAACCGCCTGGTCAAGGACGACGAGCTCACCTCGATCCACATCGAGGAGTACGAGATCGACGCCCGCACGACCAAGCTGGGCGACGAGGAGATCACCCGCGACATCCCGAACCGCTCGGAGGAGTCGCTCCGCAACCTCGACGACCGCGGCATCGTCCGCGTCGGCGCCGAGGTCCAGTCCGGCGACCTGCTCGTCGGCAAGGTCACGCCGAAGGGCGAGACCGAGCTGACCGCCGAGGAGAAGCTGATCCGCGCGATCTTCAAGGAGAAGGCGCGCGAGGTCCGCGACACCTCGCTCAAGGTTCCGCACGGCGAGGGTGGCGTCGTCATCGACGTCATGACGTTCTCGCGCGCGGCCGGCGACGACCTCTCACCGGGCGTCAACGACCTCGTGCGCGTGTTCGTGGCCAAGAAGCGCAAGATCGCCGAGGGCGACAAGCTCGCCGGCCGCCACGGCAACAAGGGCGTCATCTCGAAGATCGTCGACGAGCACGACATGCCGTTCCTCGAGAGCGGCGACCCGGTCGACGTGATCCTGAACCCGCTGGGCGTGCCGAGCCGCATGAACATCGGCCAGATCCTCGAGACCCACCTCGGGTGGGCCGCGGCCCAGGGCTGGTACGACGACGGCTCGGAGGCGTACAAGCTCGCGCACAGCAACGGCGAGTCCAAGCCCGTCTACGTCGCGACCCCCGTGTTCGACGGGGCCACCGTCGCCGACGTCGACACCGCGCTCGTCGAGTGGCAGAAGGAGCACAAGGGCAAGATCCGCATGGACGTCGACGAGAAGCGCCGCCCGGGCGAGAAGGCCTCGGGCAAGGTGACCCTCTTCAACGGCCGCACCGGCGAGCCGTTCGAGGACCAGGTGACCGTCGGCTACATGTACATCCTGAAGCTGCTCCACCTCGTGGACGACAAGATCCACGCGCGCTCGACCGGCCCGTACTCGCTCGTCACCCAGCAGCCGCTGGGCGGCAAGGCGCAGTTCGGCGGCCAGCGCTTCGGCGAGATGGAGGTGTGGGCGCTCGAGGCATACGGCGCCGCATACACGCTCCAGGAGATGCTGACCATCAAGTCCGACGACACCGTCGGGCGCGTGAAGGCCTACGAGGCGATCGTCAAGGGCGAGAACATCGCCGAACCGTCGATCCCCGAGTCCTTCAAGGTGCTCCTGAAGGAGATGCAGTCGCTGGCGCTCGACGTCAACGTCGTCTCCGAGGAGGGCACCCGCGCCGAGATGGGCGACGAGGACGACGACCTGCTGCGCGCTGCCGAGGAGCTCGGCATCGACCTCTCAGGCGTGCGCGCCGGCGGCTCCTCGGACACCGGGGCGGCCGACGAGAAGGAAGAGGAGGTCGTCGAGGAGGGCGAGGCCGGCACCACCGCCGAGGCCGAGCCGGACCTCGACGCGGAGGCCGTCGAGGTGCCCGCCGACGGCGAAGAGATCCTCGCGGAGGCTGCAGTCGAGCCCTCCGAGGACGAGTAGGACCACGACCAAGGATTCCCTGAACACATGATTGACATCAATAACTTCGACGCGATCGAGATCGGTCTCGCGTCGTCCAAGCAGATCCGGTCGTGGTCCTCTGGCGAGGTCACGAAGCCGGAGACCATCAACTACCGCACGCTGAAGCCGGAGAAGGACGGCCTCTTCTGCGAGCGCATCTTCGGTCCGACCAAGGACTGGGAGTGCTACTGCGGCAAGTACAAGCGCGTCCGCTACAAGGGCATCGTCTGCGAGCGCTGCGGCGTCGAGGTGACGCGGTCCAAGGTGCGCCGTGAGCGCATGGGCCACATCGACCTCGCGGCCCCCGTGAGCCACATCTGGTTCTTCAAGGGCGTCCCGAGCCGCATCGGCTACCTGCTCGACATGGCTCCCAAGGAGCTCGAGAAGGTCCTCTACTTCGCGGCCTCGATGGTCACGTGGGTCGACGAGGAGGCGCGCGAGAAGGACATGGAGTCCCTCGGCGGCCAGGTCAACGAGGTCCTCGACGCCTACGCGGCGGAGAAGGAGGAGCGCCTGCTCGAGCTGCGCGAGTCGCTCGAGCGTCGCGAGGAGTACCTGAAGACGGGCTCCCAGACCGGCTTCACCGACGACGACCACCTGTGGGCCGAGGCGCTCGACATCGAGCCCAAGAAGCTCACGGACGAGGATCGCGAGAAGCAGCTCAAGGACATGAAGAAGGCGCTCGAGTCCGACATCTCGGACACCGAGGCCTACATCGAGGACGCCGCCGAGCGGATGCGCCAGGTCTGGGAGCTGTTCCAGAGCATGGCGCCGAAGCAGGTCGTCAACGACGAGGCGCTGTTCCGCGAGCTCAAGGAGCGCTTCGGCTCTCCCTACGGCTTCGGCGAGTACTTCCGCGGCGGCATGGGCGCCGAGTCGGTGCGCGACCTGCTCGAGCAGGTCAACCTCGACGACGAGCGTGCCGAGCTGGAGGAGCAGGTCAAGACCGCCAAGGGCCAGAAGCAGGCCCGCGCGGTCAAGCGCCTGAAGGTCGTCTCGGCCTTCATCCACTCCGGCAACCGCCCGGACATGATGATCCTCGAGGCCGTTCCGGTGATCCCGCCGGAGCTGCGCCCGATGGTCCAGCTGGACGGTGGCCGCTTCGCGACCTCCGACCTCAACGACCTCTACCGGCGCGTCATCAACCGGAACAACCGCCTCAAGCGGCTGCTCGACCTCGGCGCGCCCGAGATCATCGTCAACAACGAGAAGCGGATGCTGCAGGAGGCCGTCGACGCCCTGTTCGACAACGGCCGCCGCGGCCGGCCCGTCACGGGCCCGGGCAACCGTGCCCTGAAGTCCCTGAGCGACATGCTCAAGGGCAAGCAGGGCCGCTTCCGCCAGAACCTGCTGGGCAAGCGCGTCGACTACTCGGGCCGTTCGGTCATCGTGGCCGGCCCGTCGCTGCGCCTGCACCAGTGCGGCCTGCCGAAGCTGATGGCGCTCGAGCTGTTCAAGCCGTTCATCATGGCCCGGCTCGTCGAGCGGAAGGCCGTCCAGAACATCAAGGCGGCCAAGAAGATGGTCGACTCGATGATCCCGGAGGTCTGGGACGTGCTCGAGGAGGTCATCCACGAGCACCCCGTGCTCCTCAACCGCGCGCCGACGCTCCACCGCCTGGGCATCCAGGCGTTCGAGCCGGTGCTGGTCGAGGGCAAGGCCATCCAGGTCCATCCGCTCGTCTGCCACGCGTTCAACGCCGACTTCGACGGCGACCAGATGGCGGTCCACCTCCCGCTCAGCGCCGAGGCGCAGGCGGAGGCCCGCGTGCTGATGCTGTCGAGCAACAACATCCTGTCCCCCGCGCACGGCGCGCCGCTGGCGACGCCGTCGCAGGACATGATCCTGGGCTCCTACTACCTGACCTACGGGCCGGAGGAGGACGCGCTGGAGGCGATGGACCGTGCGTCGATCGAGCCGCACGTGTACCGCTCCTCGCAGGAGGCCGAGCTGTCCGTCGAGCACGGGCACGCGAAGCTCCACGACGTGGCCGAGTACCGGCCGTACGGGCAGGGCACGGGCCACATCCTCACCACCGTCGGGCGCATCATCTTCAACGAGAAGATCGAGCGCGCGCTCGAGGAGGCGATGGGTGACGAGTTCGACAAGTCCGAGTACGTCTTCATCAACAAGTCGCTGAAGAAGCGCGACACGACGCAGTTCGTCGACGACCTCGTGCAGGCGTTCGGCGCGTCGGCGATCGCCCAGGTCCTGGACGCGTTCAAGGACCTCGGCTTCCGCTACGCGACGCAGGCCGGCGTGACGATCTCGAAGAACGACGTCGTCGTCCCGCCCTCCAAGCCCCAGATCCTCGCCAAGTACGAGGAGCGGGTGCAGGAGCTCCAGGACCAGTACGACGAGGGCCTGATCACGCAGGAGGAGCGCCACCAGGCGGTCACCGACCAGTGGAACGCGGCGACCGACGAGGTTGCCGAGGCCATGGTCGCGAACCTCGACGAGCTCAACCCGATCTACATGATGGCCAACTCCGGGGCCCGCGGGTCCTTCAAGCAGATCCGCCAGCTGGCGGGCATGCGAGGCCTCATGGCGAACCCGAAGGGCGAGATCATCGAGCGGCCCGTGAAGGCGAACTTCATGGAGGGCCTGGACGTGCTCGAGTACTTCACCTCGACGCACGGTGCCCGCAAGGGCCTGGCCGACACCGCGCTGCGCACCGCCGACTCGGGCTACCTCACCCGGCGCCTGGTCGACGTCGCGCAGGACGTGATCATCCGGATCGAGGACTGCGGCACGGACGAGTACATCGAGTCCCCGCTGCGGATGCCGACCGGCGACCCGAACGAGATGCTGATCGGGCGCGCGTCGGCGACGGAGCTCAAGACCAAGCGCGGTCGCGTGCTGGCCGAGGCCGGCCAGATCATCGGCCGTGAGCAGTTCGCCGAGATCCTGGAGGCGTTCGAGGGCGAGGACGGCGTGACCGTCCCGGTGCGCTCGGTGCTCAAGTGCCGCGCGTCCTCGGGCGTGTGCCAGAAGTGCTACGGCCGCTCGCTGGCCTCCGGCATCACGGCGCAGATCGGCGACGCGGTGGGCATCATCGCCGCCCAGTCGATCGGCGAGCCCGGCACGCAGCTGACCATGCGGACGTTCCACACCGGCGGCGTCGCCGGCGCGGACATCACGCACGGCCTGCCGCGCATCGTGGAGCTGTTCGAGGCGCGCAAGCCGAAGGGCCTGGCGAAGATCGCCACGGTCCCGGGCGTGGTCTCGATCGAGGACACCGACAAGGCCCGCACGGTCGTCATCACCGATGACGCCGGGGAGGAGCACCGCGAGACGTTCCCGCGGCGCACCCGCCTGCTCGTCGAGGAGGGCCAGAAGGTCGACATCGGGGTCCAGCTCAACGAGGGCAACCTCTACCCGCACGAGCTCCTCTCGCACGGCGGCAAGACACCGCTCGAGCGGCGGACGCGCGTCGAGGTCTACCTCGTCGAGCAGGTCCAGGAGGTCTACAAGTCCCAGGGCGTCGACATCAACGACAAGCACATCGAGCTGATCGTGCGTCAGATGCTCAAGAAGGTCCGGGTCGACCAGAAGGGCGACACGAACCTCCTGCCGGGGCAGTTCGTCGACCGCCACGAGTTCAAGAAGATCAACGACTCGGTGATCGCCGAGGGCAAGGAAGGCGCCCAGGCCGAGGAGATCATCCTCGGCATCACGAAGGCGTCGCTGGCGACGGACTCGTTCCTGTCGGCGGCCTCGTTCCAGGAGACCACCAAGGTGCTCACCGACGCGGCGCTCGAGGGCAAGATCGACCGCCTCGCGGGCCTGAAGGAGAACGTGATCATCGGGAAGCTGATCCCGGCGGCCACGGGCCTGAAGCGCTACCGCACGATCGAGATCGAGCCGGCCGAGCCGCTCCCCCGCGGGATCGACGACGTCGGCCTGCTCGAGGGCGACGACCTCGCCGCCGAGCTCGGGCTCGACGACGGCGAGGGCCTGCAGGGCTTCGGCCCGGCGTTCGACACGGCCGAGCTCGAGGAGATCGGGTCCGGCTTCGGGACGACCGGGGGCGGCTTCGACGACCTCGGCGATCTCGGCGACGTCGGCCGCGGTTCGGACGACGACAAGAAGTAGAGCTGCACGCTGGATCCCGGGGGCGGCCGCTGCTGCGGCCGCCCTCGGCGTCTGGTCGGCGTGGGTGGAACCGCGCCGGCTCGTCGTGCGCTGCGAGGAGCTGACGCTCCCGCGCTGGCCCGCGGCGCTCGACTGCCTGCGGGTGGGGGTCATGACCGACCTGCACTCGGGCATGCCGCACGCCGGGCTCGACGCGATCGAGCGGGCGGCGGACACGCTCGCCGCCGAGCGGCCGGACGTCGTGTGCCTGCTCGGCGACTTCATCGACCGGCGGGCGTTGTTCGCGCGCCCGATCAACGCCGAGGCGCTGGCCGCCCGGCTCGCGCCGCTGGCGGCTGCGCCGCGCGGCCTCTACGCCGTGCTCGGCAACCACGACTGGTACGCGGGCGCGCGCCGGATCGGCGACGCGCTCGAGGGCGCGGGCGCGATGGTGCTCGAGGACTCGGCGGCGCCGGCAGGCGACGGCGGGCTGTGGGTGGCGGGGACCGGCGACCTCCGGGTCCGGGGCGCGCGCGTCGAGCGCGCGCTGATGCCGGTGCCCGAGGACGCTCCGGTGCTGCTGCTCTCCCATGACCCCGACGCGTTCCCGTCCGTTCCCGCGCGCGTGAGCCTGACGCTGTCCGGCCACACCCACGGCGGCCAGGTCGGGGTGCCGCTGGTGCGGCGGCCGTTCATCCCCTCCCACTACGGCGAGCGCTACGTGGCGGGGCACGTCGAGGAGGACGGCCGGCACCTCTACGTGTCGTCGGGCGTCGGCACCAGCGGGCTGCCGGTGCGCTTCCTGCGCCCGCCCGAGGTGGTCATCCTGACGCTGCGCGCCCCCAGCTGAGCAGCGTCTCGACGTGCTCGCCGGTGATCCCGACCGCCGGGTCGGTGGCGACGAGCAGCGTCGGGCCCTCGCGCTGCTCCGCCCAGGCGTGGCAGGTGTCGTCGTGGGCGTCGTCGATCCAGGCGACCGGGCGGTTGGGCCCGGCGTAGGCCTCGATCGCCGAGAGCTTCCAGTGCGCGGCCGGCAGCGGCTCCTGGGGGAAGGTCAGGTGATGCCAGCCGCGGGGGACCCCCAGCAGGTGCGGGAGATGCTCGTCGGCGCGATCCTCCCAGCCCGTGCACCAGACGCACTCGAAAGTCGGGTGCAGCCTGTCCAGGTGCTCGGCGGCGGTCGCCGAAAGGTAATGCGGGAGGCCGTCCACGAACGTGAAGCGGCCCTCGGGAGGTTCGGTTTGATTGAAGCCGAAAAGGGAGATGACACCATCTACGTCGATCAGGAGGAGCGGCGCGGAAGGCTTCATCGAGTTTGGTGGACGTTAGTCTGATGGGACTCAAGGCGGGGGCCTTGGGTACCGATGGAGAGATTGACCGGTTGGCCAGGGGGCCTTGCAGACCGCACCGGTCCTCCTTCTCATTTCATGTTGAACCTGGGCATATTCCTCGCGCTTCTGTGCGCTGTCGTCACGCAGCTGGGCTTCCTTTACAAGCACAAGGGAGCCAATGAGGCTGCGCAGGTCGACATGCGCCATCCGCTGCGCTCGGTCAAGGAGCTCTTCTCCTCGAAGTGGTTCGCGATCGGCATGGCCGTCGCCACCAGTGCCTGGTTCTTCCACGTGGCCGCCCTCGCCTTCGCGCCGATGTCCGTCGTCCAGGCCGTGCTCTCCACCGGGGTCGTCCTGCTCGCCGTGATGGCCGAGCGGCTGTTCGGCTTCAAGGTCGGCGCGCGTCAGTGGATCGGCGTGGGCATGACCGCCGGCGGCCTCTTCCTCCTCGTGATCACGCTGCCGAGCACCGGCGGCAACGTCCACTCCTCTTACTCGCTCGCGGGCATGATCGCCTTCGAGGCCGGGCTGCTCGCGATCGGCGCGCTGCTGATCACCGGCCCGCGCATGGGCGCCCCTGACCACCACCACGGCGTCATGCTCGGCGGCGCGGCGGGCGTGCTGTTCGGGGTCTCCGACGTCGCCATCAAGGCGCTCACGGGCCTCCACGACGGCCTCCTCGGCGTGATCCTCTCGCCCTGGCTGCTCGTCGCGATCCTCGGCTCGATCATCGCCTTCTACGCCTCGGCCCGCGGCCTGCAGGACGGCGAGGCCGTGCCGGTCATCGCCTCCACCTCGACGGCCGCCAACGTCTCCTGCATCCTCGGTGGCATCGTCGTGTTCGGCGATCCGATGCCCGCCGACCTGCTCGGCATGGTCGTGCAGATCTTCGCCTTCGTGATGGTCGTCGTCGCGGCCCTCGTGACGCCGCCGCCCGTCCGGGCCGCCGCCGCGAACGCCTAGGCCACGGCCAGCCGCAGCCGCTCGGCGGCCTTCGGCGCGTCGTGGCGCGAGTGGACGTCGAGCTTGCGCATGATGCTCTTGACGTGCGTGCGCACGGTCTCGGCCGAGATCACGAGCGTGTCGGCGATCTCGACGGTCGTGCGCTCGGGACCGAGCAGGTCGACGATCTCCCACTCGCGCGCGGTCAGCGGGCTCTTGATCGGGCGCAGCTGCGGCTGCTCGCGGAAGCACTCGACCAGGTGGCTCGTCAGCCGGCGCGAGACGGCCGCCTCACCCGCCGCGACGGCGGCGACCGCGCGCGGCAGCGCCTCGAGCTCGAGGTCCTTGGACAGGTAGCCCGAGGCGCCGGCCGCGAGCGCGCTCACGGCCTCGTCCGGGTCCTCGTGGCAGGCGAGCACGACGACGGGCGCGTAGCGATGCAGCGCGCGGACCGCGTCAGGGCAGTCGAGGAGCACGACGTCGGGCGCGTGGCGCAGCACGGCCGCGCCGGCCTCGGCGCCGCTGCACACCTCGGCGACGACGGTCATGCCCGCGTGCTCCAGGACGCTGCGGATCAGGCGCCGGGCGAGCGGGTCCGCGTCGGCGATGACGATGGTGAGGGCCATGGCCGGGGACCATCGCCACCGGCGCTTGGCAGATCGTTGGACCGACTTTGGGGCTAGTTGCTGGACGCGTCGAGCAGGACCTGCGCGACCTGCTCCGGGTCGTCCCAGGTGGGGACGTGCCCGCAGCCTGTGAGCGTGACGTGGCGGGCGCTCGGGAGGCGCCGCCGCGCCCGCGGTGCCTGGCGCGAGTAGATCAGGATCCGGTCCTTCTCCCCCCAGCCGACGGTGACCGGGCAGCTCGGCTCCGGCCCGGTCCAGCGGAAGTCCTCGATCGCCTCGAACGTCGTCTCGAAGCCGGGGCAGCCGGCGAGGTTGCGCAGCGCTCCCGCGGCCTGGTCGGGCGGGATCCGCCACGGGCGCGCCGCGAGGTGGGAGAACGTGACCGTGCGGCGCAGCGGGCCGGCGCAGACCAGGTCGGCGCGGGGGGCGGTGAGCTTCGCCACGCGGCGGGACTCGATCAGCACGGTGCGCGCGTAGCGGCCCTCGCGGTCGTTGACGAATCCGGAGGGAGAGAGCGCGCAGGCCGAGCGCGCGGTGCCCTTGCGCGCCATCGTCAGCGCGACCCCGCCGCCGAGCGAGTTGCCCGCCACGTGCGCGCCGCCCAGGCCGATCCCGTCGAGGAACTCGGCCACCGCGTCGGCCAGGGCCTCGACCGTGGGCCGCGCGCGGTGCTCGTCGGAGTCGCCGAAGCCGGGCAGGTCGAGCGCGACCACGTCGCGCTCGCGGCTGAGCCGCTCGAGCACCGGCTCCCACATCTGCCATTGCGATCCGATGCCGTGGATGAGGGCGAGGGGTGGGCCGCTGCCGCGGCGTACGTGGGCGAGTGTCATGTGTTGCGGAAGCCTAGGGGGAGGGGTTAGCTTGTACAGATCGGCGCATCAGCGTCGACAAAGTGGAAGGAGAGCCCATGGCGGCAGTCGAGGATCAAGCGGTAACGACCGGCAGCGCCAAGGACGAGTCGCGCCTCCAGGATCTGGCCAAGCGGCATCTGTGGATGCACTTCACGCAGATGGCGGGCTACGAGGATCACGAGATCCCGATCATCACCCGCGGCGACGGGTGCTACGTCTGGGACGAGCACGGCAACAAGTACCTCGACGGGCTCGCCGCACTGTTCTGCGTGAACATCGGGCACGGCCGCGGCGACGTCGCGCAGGCCGGCGCCGACCAGGCGAAGGAGCTCGGGTTCTACACGAACTGGTCCTACGCGCACCCGAAGGCGATCGAGCTCGCGGCGCGCGTCGCCGAGCTCGCCCCCGGCGACCTCAACCGCGTCTTCTTCACCTCCGGCGGCTCCGAGGCGGTCGACTCCGCGCTCAAGCTCTGCCGTCAGTACCACAAGCTGACCGGCAACCCCGGGCGCTACAAGGTCATCTCGCGCAAGCTCGCGTACCACGGCACGACCATGGGCGCGCTGACCGCGACCGGGATCCCCGCCGTCCGGCGCCCGTTCGAGCCGATCTTCCCGGGGTCGGCGCACGTGCCGAACACGAACGCCTACCGGCCCGAGGTCGACGACCCGGCCGAGGCGATCTACGAGAAGATCCTGTGGGAAGGGCCCGAGACCGTCTCGTGCGTGATCCTCGAGCCGGTGCAGAACTCGGGCGGCTGCTTCACGCCCCCCGCCGGCTACTTCCAGCGCGTGCGCGAGATCTGCGACGAGTTCGGGATCGTCTTCATCTCCGACGAGGTGATCTGCAGCTGGGGCCGTCTCGGCACCTACTTCGGCGCCGAGAAGTACGACTACCTGCCGGACATCATCACGACCGCCAAGGGCATCACCTCCTCCTACGCCCCGATGGGCGCGGTGATCGCCACCGACCGCATGTTCGAGCCGTTCTCGAAGCCCGGCAACTCGTTCACGCACGGGATCACGTTCGGCGGCCACCCGGTCGCGTCGGCGGTCGCGCTCGCCAACCTCGACGTGTTCGCCAACGAGGGGATCATCGAGAACGTCGTCGAGCACGAGCAGGCGTTCGCGGACATGCTCGACTCGCTGCGCGACATCCCGATCGTCGGCGACGTGCGCGGCACCGGCTACTTCCGCTCGATCGAGCTGGTGCGCAACCAGGAGACCAAGGAGACGATCACCGGCGAGGAGGAGGAGTGGCTGCTGCGCGGCTTCCTCTCCCCCGAGATGTTCCGCCGCGGGCTGATCTGCCGCGCCGACGACCGCGGTGACCCGGTGATCCAGCTGTCGCCGCCGCTGATCGCGGGGCCGGAGCAGTTCGAGGAGATCCGCTCCGTGCTGCGGCCCGTGCTCGAGGAGGCCTCGGAGCGGCTGCACTGCGGCCAGTAGCACCCATGCTCCCGCTCGGCGATCTCATCCGCGACCTCGACGTCCGCCTCGTGGCGGGCGAGGCCGGCCTTGAGAACGCCGTGCGGTGGGTGCACATCTCCGAGCTCGAGGATCCGACGCCGTGGCTGTCCGGCGGCGAGCTGCTGCTGACCACCGGGATGCGGCTGCTCGACGCGGGGCAGCAGCGCGCGTTCGTGCGGCTGCTGGCCGGCCACGGGCTCGCGGGCCTGGGGCTCGGCACCGGGTTCGCGCACCAGGAGGTGCCGGAGGCGCTGCGTGAGGCGGCGGCCGAGCTCGGCTTCCCGCTCGTCGAGGTGCCCTACGAGGTGCCGTTCATCGCGGTCACCGAGAAGGCGGCCTCGCACCTGGTCAACGAGCACTACGCGGTGCTCCAGCGCGCGCTCTCCGCGCACGAGCGGCTCGAGCGGATCGTGCTCTCCGAGCGCGGGCTCGACGGCGTGGCCGACGCGATCGCCTCGCTGATCGGCGGGCCGGCGCTGATCTTCGACGCCCGCGGCAACGAGCTCGTGCGCCGCACGCACCGCCAGGCGCTCGGCGACGACACGGTCGAGGAGCTGCGCGCCGAGCTGCGCCGCCGCATCCGCGACGGCGCCCGCCGCGGCTACGCGCCGGGCGGCGAGCTCGAGGGCCGCGCGCTGGCGCTGCCGGTGGTGCGGACACCGCCCAACGGCACCGCCCAGCCCGGCGACCTCCCGCACGCCTGGCTGGTGGCGGCCAAGGAGGGCGGCGCGCTCAACGAGTTCGACCGCCTCACGCTGCACCAGGCCGTGACGATCGTGGCGCTCGAGCTGCTGCGCCGCCGCGTGGCGGACGACACCGAGCGCCGGCTGGCCGGCGACCTGCTGACCGCGCTCGTGTCCGGCGAGCTGACCGGGCCCGACCTCGCGCGCCGGCTCGAGCCGTTCGGGCTCGGCGACCGCGTCGGCGTGCTCGTGCTGCAGCCGCCGCGCGCGATCAAGCCCGATGTCGAGGAGGCGCTCACCACCGCGGTGCGCGACGAGGCGCCGGGCGGGCTGGCGGCCGGCACCGGCCCGTTCTCCTGCGCGCTGCTCCCGCACGGCCGCGGGGCGGAGGACGAGGCGTTCCGGCTCGCCGAGCGCATCCGCGCGCGCGTCGCCCGTGAGATCGGGAACGAGCTGCCGGCGGGCGCGGGCCGCGCGGCGGCGGCGGGCGACCTGCGGCGCGCGTTCCACGAGGCGCGCTGCGCGCTGGAGGCGCGGGCGCTGGCGGGCGACGAGAGCAGCAACGGCTCCGGGCCGCCGCTGCTCGCCACCTACCGCGACCTCGGCTCCTTCCAGCTTCTGCTCTCGCTGCAGGACGACGACGCGCTGCGGCTGTTCTGCGACTCGATCCTGTCCCCCATCGAGGACGGCGAGGGCGCCTACGGCGGCGAGCTGATGCGCTCGCTCGAGTCGTTCATCGAGTGCAACGGGCAGTGGGAGAAGGCGGCGCGCCAGCTCTACTGTCACCGTCACACGCTGCGCTACCGGATCCGCCGCGTCGAGGAGCTGACCGGGCGGTCGCTCGACTCGGCGCGCGACCGCATCGACTTCTGGCTCGCGCTGCGCGGGCGCGAGCTCATCACCTGACGAAAGGATCGTGCGTTGAAGGTCGGCGTCCCCACCGAGATCAAGACTGACGAGTACCGGGTCGCGCTCACCCCTGCGGGCGTGCGCGAGCTGGCCGAGCACGGGCACGAGGTCGTGGTCCAGTCGGGCGCGGGCGTCGGCTCGGCGATCGAGGACGAGGAGTACGTCGCCCAGGGCGCGCAGATCCTGCCCGACGCCGAGGCGGTGTTCGGCGAGGCCGAGATGATCGTCAAGGTCAAGGAGCCGCAGGCGCCCGAGGTGGCGATGCTCGAGCCGCGCCACACGCTGTTCACGTATCTGCATCTGGCGCCGGACCCGGAGCTGACGCGCGGGCTCGTCGAGTCGGGCGCGACGTGCATCGCCTACGAGACCGTCACGGACGGGAAGGGCCGGCTGCCGCTGCTGGCGCCGATGAGCGAGGTGGCGGGCAAGATCGCCACCCAGGCGGGCGCGTTCATGCTCGAGAAGCCTCTGGGTGGGCGCGGGCTGCTCCTGGGCGGCGTGCCGGGCGTGGCGGCCGGCAAGGTGCTCGTGATCGGCGGCGGCGTGGTGGGGATGAACGCGGCGATCATCGCGCTCGGCATGCAGGCGGAGACCTACGTGTTCGACCGCAACATGGACCGGCTGCGCGAGCTCGAGGCGGTGCTCAACTGGCGCGCCTCGACGGTGTTCGCCTCGACGCTGGCGATCGAGGAGCACCTGAAGGAGGCCGACCTCGTGATCGGCGCGGTGCTGGTCCACGGGGCGAAGGCGCCGCACGTGGTCACGCGCGAGCAGCTCGGGCTGATGAAGAAGAACGCCGTGCTGGTCGACGTCTCGATCGACCAGGGCGGCTGCTTCGAGACCTCCCGGCCGACCACCCACTCCGACCCCACCTACGAGGTCGACGGGATCACCCACTACTGCGTCGCCAACATGCCCGGCGCGGTGCCGATCACCTCGACCTACGCGCTCACCAACGCCACGATGCCGTACGTCGTGCACGTCGCCGACCGCGGCGCGGCCGGAGCCGCGGCCGACAACCCGGGGCTGGCGGCGGGCTTCAACGTGGTGGACGGCAAGGTGACCTACCAGCCGGTCGCCGAGGCCACCGGCCAGGAGTACACGCCGCTCTTCGACGTCCTGGAATCGCGGGCCGCCGCCTAGCCGCTGCTACAGTTTCGCGCCGAATGCCGACGACCTCACAGCTCGTGCGCAAGGGCCGCAAAGCCCCGAAGAAGAAGCTCGCGACCCCTGGCCTCAAGTCGGGCAAGGGTCGCAAGAAGCGCGTCGCCGCTCCGCAGCGGCGTGGCGTCTGCACGCGTGTCTACACGACCACGCCGAAGAAGCCGAACTCCGCGCTGCGCAAGGTCGCCCGTGTGCGCCTGACCAACTCGATGGAGGTCACGGTGTACATCCCCGGCGAGGGCCACAACCTGCAGGAGCACTCCGTCGTGCTCGTGCGTGGTGGCCGCGTCAAGGATCTCCCGGGCGTGCGCTACAAGGTCGTCCGCGGGACGCTCGACGCCGCCGGCGTCTCGGACCGCAAGAAGGCCCGCTCGCAGTACGGCGTGAAGGCGAAGTAAGTGCCCCGCCGCGCCGCAGCGACCATCCGGCCGATCGAGCCCGACGCGATCCATCGCTCGAAGCTCGTCCAGCAGGTGATCAACAAGGTGATGCTCGACGGCAAGAAGTCGACCGCCGAGCGGATCGTCTATGACGCGCTGGCGATCCTCTCCGAGCGCACGGGCAAGGACCCGGTGGAGGCGCTGGAGACGTCGATCAAGGCTCTGACCCCGGTGCTCGAGGTCCGCTCCCGCCGAGTCGGCGGCGCGACCTACCAGGTGCCCGTCGAGGTGCCGCAGCGCCGCGCCCGCACGCTCGCCGTGCGCTGGCTCGTGGGCTTCGCCCGCGCCCGCCGCGAGCGCTCGATGGCCCAGCGGCTCGCGAACGAGCTGCTCGACGCGCAGTCCCAGCAGGGCGGCGCGTACAAGCGGAAGGACGACATCTTCCGCATGGCGCAGGCCAACAAGGCCTTCGCTCACTACCGCTGGTAAGTCTCTGGCGTCCGCGGCAGCGCGGGATGAACGTCAACGGCTGGCCGGGTAGGAGGCGGTTCGGCGGCCGCGGCGATCAAGGTTGCTTACTCTTGCCCGCATACGGCGCACAACTCAGCAACTTTGTATCCGGTGCATTGGCGCCCTCTCCTCAATGCCCGCCGTTCGCCGGCCCCCTAGAAGCCGGCCAGCCTGAACTCCTCGGCGTAGCGCTGGATGTGCCCGAGGCGCTCGGAGAAGTCCTCCGGCATCTCGGTGAGGAACGCCTCCGTCCGCAGCGCCGGCCGGACTTCCCACCTCACTCGAGCGGGACCTCCCGCCGGGCCCAGCGTGTGGACCGTGCCGCGGGGGATGTCGAACGACTCTCCCGCCGGGACAGTCCGGTGCTCGTGGCCGACGCGCAACGCGATCGAGCCCTCGAGCACCTCGAAGTGCTCGTCCTGTGACGGGTGGAAGTGCGGCGGGGGCGCCTCGGCGCCGGCGTCGTAGGACTGCTCCATGACGAGCAGCTCGGGGTCGCGGCTGAGGATCTCGAGCACGTTCGTCACGATACGCCCCATGCCACAACTCGCCCTCTCCGCGATCGGGCGCGACCGGCCCGGGATCGTGGCCGAGGTCACGCGCGCGCTGCTCGGCCACTCGCTGAACATCACCGACTCGCAGATGGCGGTGCTGGGCGGGCGCTTCACGATGATGCTGATCGTCGACGCGCCCGACGGGACGGACCTCGACGCGGTCCACGAGGAACTGACGCGCACGCGCGAGCGGCTGAGCCTCGACGCGCTGTCGCTGAGCGCGCTCGCCGCGGCCGCCGACGCCCCCGCGGCCGACCCGTCCCACATCGTCACCGTCTACGGCGTCGACCACCCCGGGATCGTGCACGCGGTCTCCGCCCGCCTCGCCGCTCGCGGGGTCAACGTCACCGACCTCGAGACGCGGCTCGTCGGCGACGGCCTGTACGCGATGGTGCTCGAGGTCGCGCTGCCGCTCGAGCTCGACCCGGAGGCGCTCGCCGCGATGCTGGCGGAGGTCGGCGCGGAGCAGGGGGTCGAGGTCACCGTCCGGCCGCTCGAAGCCGACGTGATGTGACCGGCCGGTGGTCCGCGAGGTCCTCCGCTACCCGCACCCCGCGCTCAAGGAGGTCGCGCGCGAGGCGCACGAGGCCGGCGAGATCGCGCGCGTGGCGCGCGACCTCGAGGACACGATGGACGCCTTCGGACACTGCGTCGGGCTGGCGGCGACGCAGCTGGGTGAGATGCTTCGGATCGTGGTCGTCGACGTCAGCGGGCACCGCAAGGCGCCGAACTCGAACGGGCGGCTCCTGCTCGTGAACCCGCGGATCGTCGCCGCCGAGGGGGCCGAGGTCGGGCGCGAGGGCTGCCTGAGCATCCCCGACCTGACCGCGAACGTGCGCCGGGCGACGCGCATCGAGGTCGAGGCCGGCGACCGGCGCGTCGTCTCGGAGGGCTTCGAGGCCCGCTGCCTGCAGCACGAGATCGACCATCTCGACGGCCTGCTGTTCCTCGACCGCGTCGACTCGCTCACTGCGGATGTGTTCAGACGGGTACGCACCTCCTGATGCACGCGATGGTCATCGACGAGTGGGGTGGACCCGAGACGCTGCACGAGGCGGAGGTCGAGCCGCCGCCCGTCAGCCCGGACTTCGTCCTGATCCGCAACCGCGCGGCCGGCGTCAACCCCGTCGACACGAAGATCCGCGAGGGCAAGCTCGCGGGCTTGTTCCCCTCCGCGTTCCCGCTCATCCTGGGCTGGGACGCCGCCGGCACGGTCGAGACGGTCGGCCCGGCGGTGACGCAGTTCCGCCCCGGCGACGAGGTGTTCGCCTACTGCCGCCGCCACCACCTGCAGTTCGGCACCTACAGCGAGTACACCGCGGTGCCCGACGCATTCGTGGCCCGCAAGCCGGAGTCGCTGTCCTGGGAGGAGGCCGCCGCGGTCCCGCTCGCCGGCCTGACCGCGCACCAGTGCCTGGAGACGCTCGGCGTCCGCGGCGGCGAGAAGCTCTTCATCACCGGCGGGGGCGGCGGCGTCGGGCACCTCGCGGTGCAGATGGCGGTCGCCCGCGGCGCGCGCGTGTTCGCGACCGCCTCGCCCGCCAACCACGACTGGCTGCGCGAGCTCGGGGCCGAGCCGCTCGACCACAACGACGAGGACCTCTGCGCGCGCGTGCGCGAGGAGGGCGGCGCCGACGCCGCCATCGACCTGTTCGGCGGCGAAGGGCGCAAGCAGGCGTTCGCGTGTCTGCGCAGCGGCGGCCGGCTCGTCTCGATCGCCTCCCCGCCCCCGGAGCCCAGCGACGTCGCCGAGACGCACTACGTGTTCGTGCGGCCGTCCGGCTTCGACCTGCACGAGCTCGCCGAGCTCGTCGAGGACGGCCGCCTCAAGCCGCACGTCGAGGAGGCCTTCCCGCTCGAGCGCGCCGCCGACGCGCACAAACGCATCGAGGGCGGCCACACCCGCGGCAAGCTCGTCCTCAGCGTTTCTTAGCCCAGCCCGCCACGACCTTCTGGATGAAGGCGAAGCGCTTCGGGCACGGGTTGCCCCACGTCCCCTTCGCCCGCCCGCGGCCGTCGCCCTCCTTCAGGCGCTTGGGGTCGACGAAGAAGTACATGACGGACTGGGCCAGGTCCTCGCGCGCGTTGCGGTCGGCGTAGCCGTCGGGCGGGCCCTCGACGCGCTGGCCCTCCTTGCGCTTGACCTTCTCCTTCTCCCAGTAGCCGGTGGCCTGCATGAAGGGCTCGACCAGCGGGTCGAAGATCCCGTGCGCGATCTCGTGCGTCGCGACGCGCTCGACGGCGTCGTCGCCGGCCGGGGAGTCGGGGCCGGGCTCGAAGACCGCGAACGTCTGCGCGTCGTGGAAGAACTGGCCGCGCGTCCGGTCGCCCAGGATCTTCGGGTCGTCGTCGGGCGAGCTGTTGAGCTTGCCGACGCTGACGAACTCCTGCGGCGGGCCCTTCGGCATCGTCTTCTTGCGCGCCTCGCCGAGCACGGGCGCGAAGTGCGTGAGCGCGCGCTCGATCGCCTTCAGCTCCTGGAGCTCCCAGGGCTTGACGGCGAGCGCCTTGCGCCGGTCCTCCGGCGCCGAGCCCTCGCTGTCGGCCAGCGTGGCCTTGTGCGCCGCCAGCGAGTCGAACGTCACGCCGAACTTGGTCTTGACGTCCTTGATGATCCGCTCTGCCTCGGCCTTCTCGGCGTCGGAGGCCACGCGCACGCTCTCGTTCTCGATCTTGATGACCTTGGCGTCGCGCGCGATGAGCGCCCGCACGGCGCGGTTGCCCGCCATCCGCTGCAGCGCCAATACGCCGCCGAGCCGCCGCTGCCCGGGCTGCGCGGGGCTCGTTCCGAGCCTTCCGCGCACGGCCGAGCGGGAGCGCATGCGTCAGCGCTCCCGGAGCACCAGCGCGCCGATCGAGCCCAGCAGCGCGAGCGTCGCGCCGAGGGTCTCGACGAAGAAGCCCACCCGCGGCCGCGCTTCCGCCTGGTCGTAGGTGCGGCCGATCAGCCCGGTCTCGTTCAGATCCGGGAAGTCGATGGCCAGCGCGACGAACAGCGCGATCAGCGCCAGCGCCAGGCACGCGATCGCCGCCGGGCGCGAGCCGCCGCGCAGCGCGCCCCATGCCATCGGGATCAGCGCCAGCCCGATGACCAGCAGCGCGTAGCCGTGATGGCCGCCCGCGCTGTGGTGCCCGCCCTTCGGCACCGCGGTCACCACGCGGATCTCGTAGAGGGGCAGAAACTCGGCCACGATCAGCAGCACCGCGCCGAGCAGGATCACCCCCAGGAGGAGGGTCGTCAGGCGGCCTGGGACCGTCGTTTCAGGCGCGCTGGCGGCCACGACACCGATGCTATAGTCATGCGTCGCCGCGAGGGCCAGTGCCTATGCGCGCGCGCTTACTTCCTGTGGAGACAATCGGCACATAGACCCGCCATCGGGCAAAGCCTCTCTCGGAAGTGCGTGCGGGCCCGCGGGGCCCGTTTTTTCTGCCACCACAGACCTGAGACTTCCTCATGCCGCGCAAGTTCACGCTCGAGAAGACCCGGAACATCGGGATCATGGCCCACATTGATGCGGGCAAGACCACGACGACCGAGCGCATCCTCTATTACACCGGCCGCACCCACAAGATGGGTGAGGTTCACGAGGGCGCGGCCGCCATGGACTGGATGGCGCAGGAGCAGGAGCGCGGCATCACGATCACGTCCGCGGCGACCACCTGCGAGTGGGCGGATCACCGCATCAACATCATCGATACGCCCGGCCACGTCGACTTCACGGTCGAGGTCGAGCGCTCGCTGCGCGTGCTCGACGGTGCGATCGCGCTGTTCGACTCCGTCGCCGGCGTAGAGCCGCAGTCGGAGACCGTCTGGCGCCAGGCCGACAAGTACCACGTGCCGCGCATCGCCTACATCAACAAGATGGACCGCATCGGCGCGAACTTCGAGCAGGGCGTGCAGACGATGATCGATCGTCTCGCCGCGCACCCGGTGCCGATCCAGCTGCCGATCGGCGCTGAGGCCGACTTCCTGGGGATCATCGACCTTCTGAACATGAAGGCGATCATCTACAACGACGAGCTCGGCAAGAACGTCGACGTCGTCGACATCCCCGACGACCACAAGGACGTCGCGGACGCCGCCCGCGAGCACCTGCTCGAGGAGGTCTCGCACTACGACGACGAGCTCTTGGAGCTCATCCTCGAGGACGCCGAGATCCCGGTCGACCTGCTCCGCAAGGCGATCCGCAAGGCGACGCTCGAGCTCAAGATCACGCCGACGCTGTGCGGCTCCTCGTTCAAGAACAAGGGCGTGCAGCCGCTGCTTGACGCTGTCATCGACTTCCTGCCCTCGCCGCTGGACGTCCCGCCCGTGGACGGCCATGAGCCGGTCAAGGGCGACGAAGAGGATCGCCCGGCCGTCCGTCACGCCGACGACTCCGAGCCGTTCGCGGCGCTCGCGTTCAAGATCATGGCCGACCCGTTCGTCGGCAAGCTCACCTACTTCCGCGTCTACTCGGGCAAGCTCGAGGCGGGCTCGCGCGTGCTCAACGTGACCACCGGGCGCACCGAGCGCATCGGGCGCGTGCTGATGATGCACGCGAACGACCGCGAGGACGTCCAAGAGGTCTACGCGGGCGATATCGCTGCCGCCGTCGGCATCAAGCAGGTCTCCACCGGCGACACGCTCGCCGCTCCCGACCGGCCGATCAAGCTCGAGAACATCACGTTCCCCGAGCCCGTCATCAAGGTCGCCATCGAGCCCAAGACGAAGGCGGACCAGGAGAAGATGTCGATCGCGCTGGGCCGTCTCGCCGAGGAGGATCCGACCTTCCAGGTGCAGACGAACGAGGAGACCGGCCAGACCGAGATCTCCGGCATGGGCGAGCTGCACCTCGAGGTGCTGGTCGACCGCATGATGCGCGAGTACAAGGTCGACGCCAACGTGGGCCGCCCGCAGGTCTCCTACCGGGAGACGGTGCGCGGCGAGGCCAAGAAGGTCGAGGGCCGCTTCGTGCGCCAGACCGGTGGCTCGGGCCAGTACGGCATCGTCTACATCGACATCGAGCCGGCGCCCGGCGAGGGCTTCGACTTCGTCAACAAGATCAAGGGCGGCGCCGTGCCGTCGGAGTTCATCCCGGCGGTCGAGAAGGGCGTCGAAGAGGCGCTCCCCAACGGCGTCAAGGCCGGCTTCCCGATGGTCGACGTGCGCGTCACCCTCGTGGACGGCAAGTACCACGACACGGACTCTTCGGAGATCGCCTTCAAGGTGGCGGGCTCGCTCGCCTTCCAAGAGGCGGCCAAGCGGGCCAAGCCCGTGCTGCTCGAGCCCGTGTTCGCGGTCGAGGTCGTGACCCCCGAGGAGTTCATGGGCGACGTGATCGGCGACCTCAATCGCCGCCGCGGCCGCGTCGAGGGCATGGAGCCCCGTGGCAACGCCCAGGTGGTCAAGGCACACGTCCCGCTGTCGGAGATGTTCGGCTATGCGACCGACGTGCGCTCGATGACCCAGGGACGGGCGACCTACACGATGCAGTTCGACCGGTACGAAGAGGTCCCGACCAACATCGCAGAGCGCGTGATCGAGGCCCGCACCGGCGAGCCCGTCCCGGCGTAAGACGCTAGATTTTCATTTACTTCAGATAAAGAGGAGCTAGGAAACAGTGGCAAAGGAGAAGTTCGAGCGCGACAAGCCGCACGTCAACGTCGGCACCATCGGTCACATCGACCACGGCAAGACGACCCTGACGGCGGCCATCACCAAGGTGCTCTCCGACACGTACGGGGGCCAGGCCCGCTCCTTCGACGAGATCGACAACGCTCCCGAGGAGAAGGCGCGCGGCATCACGATCGCGACCTCCCACGTGGAGTACGAGACCGACAAGCGCCACTACGCGCACGTCGACTGTCCCGGTCACGCGGACTACGTGAAGAACATGATCACGGGCGCTGCCCAGATGGACGGCGCGATCCTCGTGGTATCCGCGGCCGACGGCCCGATGCCCCAGACGCGTGAGCACATCCTGCTCGCCCGCCAGGTCGGCGTGCCGTACATCGTGGTCTTCCTGAACAAGGCCGACATGGTCGACGACGAGGAGCTCCTCGAGCTCGTCGAGGTCGAGGTGCGCGACCTGCTCAACGAGTACGACTTCCCGGGCGACGACGTTCCGTTCGTCATCGGCTCCGCGCTGAAGGCGCTCGACGGTGACGAGGCGTACACCGCCAAGATCATCGAGCTCGCCGAGCAGCTGGACACCTACATCCCGGAGCCCGAGCGCGACCTCGACAAGCCCTTCCTGATGCCGGTCGAGGACGTCTTCTCGATCACCGGCCGCGGCACCGTCGCGACCGGCCGTATCGAGCAGGGCGTCGTCAACACCGGCGACACGGTCGAGATCGTGGGCATCCACACGGAGACGAACAACACGGTCGTCACCGGCGTGGAGATGTTCCGCAAGATCCTCGACCAGGGCCAGGCGGGCGACAACGTCGGCTGCCTGCTCCGTGGCGTCAAGCGCGAGGAGATCGAGCGCGGTCAGGTGCTGTGCAAGCCTGGCTCGATCACCCCGCACACCGAGTTCAAGGCCGAGGTCTACGTCCTCAAGAAGGAGGAGGGCGGGCGTCACACCCCGTTCTTCAACGGCTACCGGCCGCAGTTCTACTTCCGTACGACTGACGTGACGGGCGTCGCCAACCTGCCCGAGGGCACGGAGATGGTCATGCCTGGCGACAACGTCCAGATGCAGATCGAGCTGATCCAGCCGATCGCCATGGATGCCGGCCTCCGCTTCGCGATCCGCGAGGGCGGCCGCACCGTGGGCTCCGGCGTCGTCACCGAAGTCATCAAGTAATCACCGGCGGGCAAGCAGGCCCGCCGGTCCGAAGTCGACCGATACGACCATGGGGGCGGGCCCCGGAGCTACGAGGCCCGCCTTCAGCGCGCAGAAAGACACATGGCAACAGCCCAGCAGAACAAAATTCGAATCCGCCTCAAGGCCTACGACGCGTCGGCCATAGAGACGGCTGCGAAGGAGATCGTGGAGACTGCCACGCGCACCGGCGCGACGGTTTCAGGTCCCGTGCCGCTGCCGACGGAGAAGAATCGCTACACGGTGGTCCGCTCGCCCTTCAAGGACAAGGACTCCCAAGAGCACTTCGAGATCCGGACGCACAAGCGGCTGATCGACATCCATCAGCCCACGCCCAAGACGGTCGACTCGCTCCAGCGGCTCGACCATCTGCCCGCGGGCGTCGACATCGAGATCCGGCTGGCGTTCGGCTAGGACGATGCCTGCGATTCTCGCCAAGAAGCTCGGGATGACCCAGCGCTTCCTCGACGACGGCAAGGTCGAGCGCGTCACCGTGCTCGAGGCCGGCCCCTGTCCTGTGCTCGCGATCCGCACCGAGGAGGTCGACGGCTACGAGGCCATCCAGCTCGGCTTCGACGCGGTGCGCGAGAAGGCGCTCTCCAAGGGCGAGCTCGGCCACCTCAAGAAGGCCGACGCGCCGCCGCTGCGGACCGTCAAGGAGTTCCGCGACCAGGTGGAAGAGTTCACCATGGGCGACACGATCACCGTCGAGGCGTTCGAGGTCGGCCAGAAGGTCAAGATCTCCGGCAAGTCCAAGGGCAAGGGCTTCCAGGGCACGATCAAGCGCCACAACTTCTCCGCCGGCCCCAAGAGCCACGGCTCGCACAACGTGCGCGCCCCGGGCTCGGTCGGCGCCTCCGCCACGCCCTCGCGCGTGTTCAAGGGCATTCGCGGCCCCGGCCGCATGGGCGGCGGGCGCGTGACCCAGCTCGGGCTCACGATCGTCGAGCTGATCCCCGACCAGAACCTGATGCTCGTGCGCGGCGCCGTGCCGGGCCCGAAGGGCGGGACCGTGGAGGTGCGCACCGATGGCTGATGCCCCGATCCTCGGCGGCTCGGAGAAGCTGCAGCTCGATGACGCCGTGTTCGGCGCGCCGTTCAACGGCCCGCTCGTGCACGAGACCGTGATCGCCGAGCTCGCCGCGCGCCGCCAGGGCACGCACTCGACCCGCACGCGCGGCATGGTCCGCGGCGGCGGCGCCAAGCCGTGGCGCCAGAAGGGCACCGGCCGCGCCCGCCAGGGCACGATCCGCGCCCCGCAGTGGACCGGTGGCGGCGTCGTCTTCGGCCCCAGCCCGCGCCACTACACCGTCAAGGTCAACCGCAAGGCCCGCAAGGCCGCGCTGCGCAGTGCGCTGTCGCTGCACGCCGAGCGCGGCTCGCTGTTCGGGCTCGACGCCGGCACGTTCGACGCTCCCTCGACCAAGCAGGCCGCCGGCCTGCTCGAGGACCGGCGCGGCGGCTCCGTCCTGCTGCTGCTCGGCAGCGAGGAGGCGCTGGTGGCCAAGTCGTTCCGCAACCTCTCGCGCGTCAACGTGCTGCCCGCCGAGGCGGCCGGGGTGGCCGACATCGTCGGCGCCGCGACGCTCGTCGCCTCGCAGGAGGCGATCGACGCGCTGACCGTCCGTGGAGCCTCCTCGACCAAGAAGCAGGAGGCGAGCGCCTGATGGACGCCAGCCAGGTCATCATCCGCCCCGTCGTCTCCGAGAAGTCCTACGTGCTGGCGACGGCCGACCGCTACACCTTCCGCGTCCACGCCGACGCGCACAAGACCCAGATCAAGCAGGCCATCGAGCAGCTGTTCGACGTCAACGTCGTCGAGGTCCGCACCCTGAGCGTGAAGTCCAAGCCCAAGCGGCGCGGCTACACCTCGGGCCGTACGCGCGCCTGGAAGAAGGCGATCGTGCAGGTGCAGCCGGGCCAGTCGATCCCGATCTTCCAGGGCCTGGAGGCTGACCTCTAATGCCGATTCGCAAGCCCAAGCCCACGTCGCCCGGCCGGCGCTTCGTGACCTACTCCGACTACGCGGAGATCACGAAGAAGGAGCCGGAGAAGCGCCTGACCGAGGGCCTCAAGAAGTCCGGCGGCCGCAACGCGCACGGGCGCAAGACCGCGCGCCACCGCGGCGGCGGGGCCAAGCGCCTCTACCGCAAGATCGACTTCAAGCGCACGAAGGACGGGATCCCCGCCAAGGTCGCCTCGATCGAGTACGACCCGAACCGGACCGCCTACATCGCGCTGATCAACTACATCGACGGCGAGAAGCGCTACATCCTCGCCCCGAACCGCTTGCGCGTCGGCATGACGGTGCAGTCGGGCGTGGGCTCGGACATCGTGGTGGGCAACGCGCTGCCGCTGGCGAACATGCCGGTCGGCACGATCGTCCACAACGTCGAGCTCCAGCCGGGGCGCGGCGGCCAGCTCGGCCGCTCCGCCGGCGTCGGCATCCAGCTGATGGCGAAGGAGGGCGACTACGCGACGCTGCGCCTGCCCTCGGGCGAGATGCGCATGGTCCGCGCCGAGTGCCGCGCCACCGTCGGCACGATCGGCAACGCCGACCACCAGAACGTGACGATCGGCAAGGCCGGCCGCAAGCGCCACATGGGCGTTCGCCCGCAGACGCGCGGCACGGCCATGAACCCGGTCGACCACCCGCACGGCGGCGGCGAGGGCGCCACGCCGCTGGGTAACCATCCTCAGACGCCGTGGGGCGTGCCGACGATCGGCTACCGCACCCGCAAGAAGCGCAAGGCGTCCGATCGCTACATCGTCCGAGGCCGCCGTCGCGGCAAGAAGGGTGGACGCTGATGTCCCGCTCGTCCAAGAAGGGCCCGTTCGTCGAGGAGCGCCTCATGCGCCGCATCGAGGACATGAACAAGGCCAACACCAAGACCATGATCCGCACCTGGTCGCGGACGTCGACGATCTTCCCCGAGATGGTCGGCCACACCATCGCCGTGCACGACGGGCGCAAGCACGTGCCCGTGTTCGTGTCCGAGTCGATGGTCGGCCACAAGCTCGGCGAGTTCGCGCCGACGCGCCTGTACCGCGGCCACGCGGGGAGCGGCAAGGTTCGATGAGTCCCGCTCCGCGCAAGAAGAAGGACGAAGAGGCGCCGACGGCCGCCGAGGTCGAGGCGAACGCTTCCGAGGAGGCCGCCGAGTCCGTGCCCAAGGCCGAGGAGGAGACGCCGAAGCCGGCCGCCAAGAAGAAGCCGGCGGCGAAGAAGAAGGCCGCGCCGAAGGCGGACGCCGAGGAGAAGGCCGACGACGCCAAGGCCGAGGACGACGCCTCCGACGAGGAGAAGCCGGCCAAGAAGCCCGCCGCGAAGAAGAAGGCCGCTCCCAAGGCCGAGGCGAAGCCTGCGGCGAAGCCCGCGCGCAAGCGCGATCAGCCGCGCGCCAAGCGCGCGGCTGACGAGCCCGCCGTGCTCGTCTCCGCCAAGGCCCGCTACGTCCGCACGTCGGCCCGCAAGGCGCGCCTGGTGTGCGACCACATCCGCGGTAAAGACGTCGAGCAGGCGCGGGCTATCCTGTCTTTCACGCCGCGCGGCGCCGCCAAGCCGTGGCTGAAGCTCCTGGAGTCGGCAATCGCCAACGCGGAGCACAACCACGAGCTGGTCGGCGACGAGCTGAAGATCGCCTCGATCCACGCCGACGAGGGGCCGACGCTCAAGCGGTACCGCCCCCGGGCGATGGGTCGCGCCACGCGAATCCGCAAGCGCACGTCCCACCTCACGATCACTTTGACGCCGAAGGAGTAACGAGACTTCCATGGGACAGAAGGTCCATCCAGAGTCCATGCGCGTGGGTTACATCCACGACTGGAAGTCGAACTGGTTCAACGAGCGCCACTTCTCGGACTTCCTGATCGAGGACGTACGCATCCGCGACCACATCACGAACAAGCTGGCGCACGCCGGCCTGTCGGACATCACGATCCGCAAGGACGCCGGCGAGGTGGAGATCAACATCCACACCGCCCGGCCCGGCATCGTGATCGGCAAGTCCGGCTCCGAGGTCGACGCGCTGCGGCGTGACCTGCACCGCCTCACCGGCAAGGGCATCAAGGTCAACATCCTCGAGATCAAGCGCCCCGAGCTCGACGCGAAGCTCGTCGCGCAGTCGATCGCCGAGCAGCTGGTCAACCGCGTCGCCTTCCGCCGCGCCATGAAGCGCTCGCTCACGAGCGCCATGCGCTCCGGCGCCAAGGGCTGTCGCATCCAGGTCTCCGGCCGCCTCGGCGGCGCCGAGATGGCGCGCACCGAGTCCTACGCCGACGGCCGCGTCCCGCTGCACACGCTGCGCGCGGACATCGACTACGGCTTCTACGAGGCCAAGACCACCTTCGGCCGCATCGGCGTGAAGTGCTGGATCAACAAGGGCGAGATCATGCCCGCCGGCTACAGCGGCGCCGATCTCACCTCGCTCGACGAGCCTGCCGGCGGCGGGCCCGACCGCGACGACCGCGGCGGCCGTGGTGGCCGCGACGGCCGTGACCGCGGCGGGCGCGGCGGCGGACGTGGCGATGGTCGCGGCGGCGGACGCGGCGGCCAGGGCGGCGGCGGACGCGGCGGCCAGGGCGGCGGCGGGCGCGGCGGCGGAGGCCGTGGCGGCGGACGCGGTGGCCAGGGTGGCCGCGGCGGTGGCCGTCCGGACCTGTCCGGAGGGATCTCGCGCTGATGCTGTCTCCCAAGCGAGTCAAGTTCCGCAAGCAGCACCGCGGCCGCAGGGCCGGGTTCTCGCGCGGGCAGCAGCAGGTCGAGTTCGGCGAGTACGGGCTCAAGGCGCTCGAGACCGGCTGGCTCACCAACCGCCAGATCGAGGCTGCTCGTATCGCCATGACGCGCAAGATCAAGCGCGGCGGCAAGGTCTGGATCAACGTCTATCCGGACAAGCCGTTCACCAAGAAGCCGGCCGAGACCCGCATGGGCTCCGGCAAGGGCAACCCGGAGGGCTGGGTCGCCGTCGTCAAGCCGGGCCGCGTGATGTTCGAGCTCGCCGGCGTCGACGAGCAGCTCGCCCGCGAGGCGATGCGCCTGGCCGGCCACAAGCTTCCCCTGAAGACCAAGTTCGTGATGCGCGAGGACGGGTTCACCGGATGAAGGCCCGCGAGCTGCGAGACCTCTCCGACGACACGCTTCGCGACGAGATCGCGAACGTGCGCCGCGACCTGTTCGGCCTGCGCATGCAGCACGCCACCGGCGAGCTGGAGAACACCGCCGGCGTGCGCGGCCGCAAGCGCGACCTCGCGCGCGCCCTCACGGTGGCGCACCAGCGGGGCATCGATTCCAACGTGACCGTGACGCTCGACACGGAAGAGACTGAGTAATGGCTGACCAAGAGAAGACTGAAGAGACCCCGGAGGAGCCGACGACCGCGGAAGAGACCGCGGCGGAAGCGGGGGTGGGTGGGCCCGATTCTCTGGTCGAAGAGGTCGAGACGGCATCCTCCGAGGAGGGCGCCGGCGATACGTCCACGGTCGACGTTCCGGAGGCCGAGGCGGCTCCCGCGGAGCCGCAGGAGGTCCTCGCTCCCAAGGAGCGCCGGGCGCGCAAGCGTGCCGCGAAGGCCCCTGCCGCCTCCGGCCCCAAGACGGTCGAGGAGCGCAACGCCGAGCGGCTCGCCGCCCGTGCGCACAAGGCCAAGCTGCGTCGCAACTACCGCCAGCGCGCGAAGACGAAGCAGGCCGAGGCGCGCAAGGACCAGCCGACGCCCGAGCCCGACATCGCTCCCGAGCACGGCCCCGGCCGCGCCAAGGTGCGCCAGGGCGTCGTCGTCTCCGACAAGGCCGACAAGACGATCATCGTGCGCGTGGACGTCACCCGCCGCCACCGGCGCTACGGGAAGATCCTGCGCACCTCGACGAAGCTGCACGTCCACGACGAGCGCAACGACGCGGGCGCGGGCGACACCGTGCGCGTGGTCGAGTGCCGCCCGATGTCGCGCACCAAGCGCTGGCGCCTCACCGACGTCCTCGAGAAGGCGAAGTAGTGATCCAGAACGAGACACGTCTGAAGGTCGCCGACAACACGGGGGCGCGCGAGATCCTCTGCATCCGCGTGATGGGCGGCTCACGCCGGCGTTACGCGGGCGTGGGCGACATCATCACCGCCACCGTCAAACAGGCGAACCCGCAGGGCTCCGTCAAGAAGGGCGAGGTCGTCAAGGCGGTCGTCGTGCGCACGAAGAAGGAGTTCGGGCGCGACGATGGCACGTACATCGCCTTCGACGAGAACGCCGCGGTGATCATCGACGAAGGTCGCAACCCGCGCGGCACGCGCATCTTCGGCCCGGTCGCGCGCGAACTGCGCGACGGCGGCTTCATGCGCATCGTGTCGCTCGCCCCGGAGGTGCTGTGATGAAGATCCGCAGCGACGACGAGGTGGTCGTCATCTCCGGGAAGGACAAGGGCAAGACCGGCAAGGTGCTGCGGGTCGACCGCAAGCGCGGCCGCGTCTACGTCGAGGGCCTCAACATCGTCAAGCGCCACCAGCGCGCCAACCCCGCTCGCCCGAACGCCCAGATCGGCGTGATCGAGCGCGAGGGCGGGATCCACGTCTCGAACGTCGCGATCCTGGACCCGAAGGACAAGAAGCCCACGCGCGTGGGCACGACCCGGACCGAGCAGGGCGCCCGTATGCGCGTCACCAAGCGATCCGGCACGGAGCTCGACTGACATGGCACGAGTGAAGGACAGATATCTGAAGGAGATCCGGCCGGCGCTGATCGAGCGCTTCGGCTACTCGTCCTCCATGCAGGCCCCGCGCCTGCTCAAGATCACCCTGAACATGGGCACCGGCGAGGCGAAGCAGGACTCGAAGATGCTCGAAGCGGCGCAGGAGCAGCTCGCCACGATCGCGGGGCAGAAGCCCAACATCCGGCGCGCCAAGAAGTCCGTCGCGAACTTCAAGCTGCGCGAGGGCATGCCCGTGGGCCTGAGCGTCACGCTCCGCGGCGAGCGCGCCTACGAGTTCCTCGACCGCCTGACCTCGGTCGCGATCCCGCGGATCCGCGACTTCCGTGGCCTGAACCCGCGCTCGTTCGACGGCCGCGGCAACTACTCCATGGGCGTCCGTGAGCAGGTCATCTTCCCCGAGATCGACTACGACAGCGTCGACCAGGTCCGCGGGCTCGACGTCACCATGACCACTTCAGCCCAGACCGACGCCGAGGCGTTCGCTCTGCTCGACGCGCTCGGGATGCCGTTCGCGCGCGACGGGCGCCCCGACGGCTTCGAGAGCCTCAACACCGAGCTCGCCACCGCTTAGAGACAAAGGAACCATGGCCAAGACATCCAAGATCGCGCGCCAGCAGCGCCCGCCGAAGTACAAGACGCGGGCCTACACGCGCTGCCGCCGCTGTGGCCGCCCCCGCGCCGTCTACCGCAAGTTCGGCCTGTGCCGGATCTGCCTGCGCGAGCTGGCCCACAACGGCTACATCCCCGGCATGACGAAGTCGAGCTGGTAACCCATATGTCGATGACCGACCCCATCGCCGACTTCCTGACCCGGATCCGCAACGGCATCCAGGCCGCCCACGAGACGGTCGAGATCCCCTCGTCCAAGCTCAAGCAGGAGATGGCCCGCATCCTCACGGAGCAGGGCTACATCCTCGGCTTCGAGGTCGTGCCGGGCGAGCCCGGGAAGGCCGGCGACCGCATCCTCGTCAAGCTGAAGTACACGGAGAGCCGCGAATCGGTGATCTCCGGCCTCAAGCGCATCTCGCGCCCCGGCCAGCGCACCTACGTCGACTCGAAGTCGATGCCCAAGGTGCTCGGCGGCATGGGCACCGCGATCGTGTCCACCTCGCGTGGCGTGATGACCGGCCACGACGCCCGCAAGCAGGGCGTCGGCGGAGAGCTCGTCGCGCAGATCTGGTAGCTGGAAATGTCTCGTATCGGTAAAAAGCCCATCCCTGTCCCCACCGGCGTCAACGTGACGATCGAGCCCGAAGTGGTTCGCGTCGCCGGCCCGCGCGGCGACCTGGCCGAGCGCAAGAACCGCGCGATCGAGGTCCGCCAGGAGGGCGAGGAGCTCATCGTCACCCGCCCGACCGACCGCGCGGAGCACCGCGCGCTGCACGGGCTCACGCGTTCGCTGATCGCGAACATGGTCACGGGCGTCACCGACGGCTTCACCAAGACGCTCGAGATCCAGGGCGTCGGCTATCGCGCCGTGATGAAGGGCTCGGACCTCGAGCTCGCCCTCGGCTACTCGCACCCGGTGCCGATCAAGGCGCCGCAGGGCATCGAGTTCGAGGTGCCGCAGCCGACCCGCGTGATCATCAAGGGCAACTCCAAGCAGCAGGTGGGCGAGATCGCCGCCGTCATCCGCAAGCAGCGGCCGCCGGAGCCCTACAAGGGCAAGGGCATCCGCTACGAAGGCGAGTACGTCGCCAGGAAGGTCGGCAAGCGCGCATGACCGTCGCCACCCGCCCCGCCAAGCGCCTCAAGCGCCGCCGCCGCGTCCGCGCGAAGATCACCGGCACCGCCGAGCGGCCGCGGATCTCCGTGTTCCGCTCCAACCGCGGCGTGTTCGCCCAGCTCATCGACGACGACTCCGGCCGCACGCTGGCCGCCGTCAACTGGACCGAGGACGAGCTCAAGTCCCTCAAGCGGATGGAGCAGGCCTCGAAGGCCGGCCAGCTGCTCGCCGAGCGCGCCAAGGCCGCCGGCATCGAGACGGCGGTCTTCGACCGCGGCGGATACCAGTACCACGGCCGCGTGAAGGCCCTTGCCGAAGGCGCCCGGGAGGGCGGCCTGATCTTCTAACCTCAAGGATTCGATGCCAGCCCCCGATCGTTCTATTTCCAGCTCCGGCCTCGACCTCCAGGAGCGCGTGGTTGAGATCAACCGCGTCGCCAAGGTGGTCAAGGGCGGCCGGCGGTTCTCGTTCACGGCCCTCGTGGTCGTCGGCGACGAGAACGGCATCGTCGGCGCGGGCTACGGCAAGGCCAACGAGGTGCCGCTCGCGATCCAGAAGGGCGTCGAGCGCGCGAAGAAGAACCTCTTCCGCGTGCCCCGCCACGGCGCGACGATCACGCACCAGACGACCGGCGTGTTCGGCTCCGGCCGCGTGTTCCTGAAGCCCGCCTCGCCCGGTACCGGGGTCATCGCCGGCGGCGGCGTGCGCGCGGTGCTCGAGCTGGCCGGCATCCACGACATCCTCTCCAAGTCGCTCGGGTCGCAGAACCCGATCAACCTCGTCAAGGCGACGATCGCGGGTCTCCAGGACCTGCGCCGCCCCGAGGAGATCGCCAAGCTGCGCGGCCTCTCGGTCGACGCCGTGCTCGGCCTGAGCAAGGCGCCCGAGGCGGCCAACGAGACCATCTCGGCCGACGAGCCTGCGGCCGAGGCAGACGCCGACGCTCCCGCTGAGGAGACCTCCTCCGAAGAGGTCACCGCGTGAGCACCTTGACCATCACCCAGGTCAAGTCGGCCAACGGCACCAACCAGCGCCAGAAGGACACGCTGCGCACGCTCGGGCTGCGCAAGATCGGCCAGACGGTCGAGCGCCCCGACTCGCCGCAGCTGCGCGGCCTCGTGCACACCGTGCGCCACCTGCTGACCGTGGAGGAGAAGTAGATGGCCACTGACGAGGAAGAGATCATCGGCCTGCACAACCTGCAGCCCGCCCCGGGCTCGCGCAAGGACCGCAAGCGCGTCGGGCGCGGCCACGGCTCCGGCCACGGCAAGACGTCGGGCCGCGGGCACAAGGGCTACGGCTCCCGCGCCGGCGCCAAGGACCGCACTCGCTTCGAGGGCGGCCAGAACCCGATCCACATGCGGATGCGCAAGCTGCGCGGTCCGAACAAGAAGATGTCGATGCCGTTCGAGATGTTCCGGACGCACACGCAGCCCGTGAACCTCGACGACCTCGAGGCGCGCTTCGACAAGGGCGCCTCGGTCGACCTCGACGCGCTGCGCGGCGCCGGTCTGGCGACCCGCAAGGGCATCCCGGTCAAGGTGCTGGGCCGCGGCGAGCTGTCGAAGTCGCTGACCGTGCACGCCCACGGCTTCTCCAAGTCCGCTCGCGAGAAGATCGAGTCCGCGGGCGGCACCTGCCAGATCATCGAGTCCTAAGCCGGGGGAGCTGCGGTGCTCTCGACGATCCTCAACAGCTTCAAGGTTCCGGAGATCCGGAAGAAGCTCGCCTTCACGGCCGCGCTGCTGGCGCTCTACCGGCTCGGCTCGTTCATCCCGGTGCCGGGCGTCAACCTCGGCGCGCTGAAGCAGATCGAGAACAACTACGCCGGCTCGAACATCCTCGGCTTCCTCAACCTCTTCACCGGTGGCGGGCTCTCCCGGCTGGCGCTCTTCGCGCTCGGGATCATGCCCTACATCACGGCCTCGATCATCCTGCAGCTGCTCACGGTGGTCTCCCCGTCGCTCGAGAAGCTGTCGAAGGAAGGTGAGGTCGGGCAGGCCAAGATCACGCAGTACACGCGCTACCTGACCGTCGGCCTCGCCGCCGCCCAGGCCGTCGGCTACGTCTTCCTGTTCCGCTCCCAGGGCAACCGCGCCGGCGCCCCGGTGATCGACAACTTCACGATCGGCTCGGTGGTCCTCATCGTGGTCTGCTTGACCGCCGGCTGCGTCCTGCTGATGTGGTTCGGCGAGCTGATCACCCAGCGCGGCATCGGCAACGGCATCTCGCTGATGATCTTCGCCTCGATCGTCTCGCGGCTCCCGCAGGGCGTGCAGGCGTGGTGGACCAACCCGGATCAGGTCTTCAAGGTGATCATGCCGTTCCTCGCGCTCGGCGTGATCGCGGCGATCGTCTTCGTCCAGGAGGGCCAGCGGCGGATACCCGTGCAATACGCGAAGCGAGTGATCGGCCGCCGGATGTCCGGCGGCGGGCAGACCTACCTGCCGCTGCGCGTGAACATGGCGGGCGTCATCCCGGTCATCTTCGCCGCCTCGATCATGGCCTTCCCGCCCACGATCGGCGAGCTGCTGCCGGGTGCCAAGGGCATCTCGACCTTCTTCACGCCGAACGGCTGGGCCTACATCGTCGGCGAGACGATCTTCATCGTCCTCTTCACCTACTTCTACACGGCGGTCACCTTCAACCCGGTGGACCAGGCCGACAACCTGAAGAAGTACGGCGGGTTCATCCCCGGGGTGAGACCGGGCCGGCCGACGGCCGAGTTCCTCGACCGCATCCTCGCGCGGCTCACGTTCCCCGGTGCCCTGTACCTTGCCGCGGTGGCCGCGCTCCCGACCATCCTCATCAACCAGACTTCCGCGAACTTCTACTTCGGAGGCACGTCGATCCTGATCGTGATCGGTGTGGCCCTCGACACCATGAAGCAGCTCGAGGCGCAGCTCATGATGCGCAACTACGAGGGCTTCCTGAAGTGAGCGAACTCAACCTGATCCTCTTCGGCCCTCCCGGCGCGGGCAAGGGCACGCAGGCGGCACGCCTGCGTGAGGACTTCGACCTGCCCTACATCGCCACCGGCGACATGCTGCGCGAGCACCGGTCCAACGCGACCGAGCTCGGCAAGCAGGCGGCCGAGTACATGGCCAACGGCGACCTCGTCCCGGACGAGCTGGTGATCGAGATGATCATGAGCGAGATCGAGGACAAGGGCGACGACGGCTTCCTGCTCGACGGCTTCCCCCGCTCGGCCGGCCAGGCCGACGCGCTGGCGGACGAGGTCGAGCGCAGCGGCCGGCGGCTGACCGCCGCGCTGCTCATCTACGCCGATGACGAGGTCGTGCTGCAGCGCATCACCGGCCGGCGCGTGTGCTCGAACGGCCACGTCTACCACGTCGAGAACGACCCGCCGAAGCACGAGGACGTCTGCGATCAGTGCGGCAAGCCGCTCAAGCAGCGCGACGACGACAAGCCCGAGACGGTCAAGAAGCGGCTCAAGACGTACCACGAGATGACCGAGCCGCTGAAGGACTACTACGAGGAGCGCGGCCTGCTGCGGCGCTTCGACGGCTCGCGCTCGCCGACGGAGGTCCACGACCACATCCGCGCGACGCTGGCCACGCTCCGGCTGGAAGAGCGGCTGTGATCATCAAGAAGTCCCCGGCGGAGATCGACGCGATGGCCGCCGCGGGCGACATCCTCGTCCGCTGCATGGAGCTGCTGGCGGGCAAGATCCGCCCGGGCGTGACCACGCTGGAGCTCGACCAGGCGGCCGAGCGCTTCATCCGCTCGCAGGGCGCGACCCCGGCGTTCAAGGGCTACCGCGGCTTCCCGGGCTCGATCTGCGCGTCGCCGAACCACATGGTCGTGCACGGCATCCCCGGCAAGTTCAAGCTCAGCCCCGGCGACATCCTGTCTGTCGACATCGGCGTGGTGAAGGACGGCTGGGTCGCCGACGCCGCGCGCACGTTCGCGGTCGGGGACGTCTCGCCGATCGCCGAGAAGCTGCTCGAGGTCACGCGCGAGTCACTCTTCAAGGCGGCCGAGCAGTGCGTGCCGGGCAACCGGCTCGGCGACGTCGGCTATGCCGTGCAGCAGCACGTGGAGGACGCCGGCTTCTCGGTCGTCCGCTCGCTCGTCGGCCACGGGATCGGCCGCAACATGCACGAGGACCCGCAGATCCCCAACTACGGTCCGCCCGGCAAGCGCGAGCTGCTCGAGGAGGGCATGGTGCTCGCCGTCGAGCCGATGACGACCGCCGGCCGCCACCAGGTGCGGATGGGCGACGACGGCTGGGCGATCTACTCCCAGGACGGCTCGCTGGCCGCCCACTTTGAGTTCACGATCGCCGTCACGGGCGAGGGTCCGCGGATCCTCACGCCGTGGCATCTCTCGAAAGACCGCGTCGCCGCGTAGATCTCCGGCCCGGCGGGGTACCCCGGGCTCATGATGATCACGGACTCGAGCAAGCGGGTCATCCCGTTTCGCCCGCGCGACGCCAAACGGCTCGGGGAGGGCTGCTTCTACCTCGACTCGATCGTCTGGCTCAACGGCGACCGGATCGAGCTCGGTGACAACGTCGGCTTCAACGTCGGCTGCTTCATCAACGGCTTCAGCGGGCTGGTCGTCGGCGACGGCACGAACTTCGGGCCGTACTCGATGGTCCACACCGCGAACCACAACATGGAGGACACCGAGCGCCCGGTGACCGAGCAGGGCTGGCGCGACGAGCCGCCGATCCGGATCGGGCGCAACTGCTGGGTCGGGATGGGCGCGATGATCCTCCCGGGCGTGCAGATCGGGGACGGCGTCGTGATCGGGGCGGGCTCCGTGGTGGTGCGCGACGTCGAGGACTACGCGGTCGTCGTCGGGAACCCGGCGAAGACGATCAAGTCGCGCAAGTGATGCGCGTCCTCTTCCTGCAGCAACAGCCCTGCGTGAGGGCGATGAAGTACGCCGTCGGCCTCGCCGGGCAGGTCGAGCTCGGCTTCGCCTATCGGGGCCGCACGCTGTCCGAGCTCTACGGCGCGGGCGACGAGCTGTTCGAGGCCTGGTATCCGCTCGGCGCCGATCCGGCGGCGGCGCTGCCGGAGATCGTCGAGGCGTTCGCACCCGAGGTGATCCACTCGCACAACCTCCCGGACGAGCTGACCGTGCTGGCGCTCGACAGCGTCGACGTCCCCGTCATCCACGACGTCCACGACATGCAATCGCTGCGCCGGACGCCCTACGAGGACGGCTTCCCCGAGCCCGACGATCCGCCGGAGCTCGAGCGGCGGGCGGCGGAGGAGTCGGCCGCGCTCGTGACGATCTCGCCCGAGCTGGTGGCCGAACTGGCGGCGCGCTACACGCTGCCGCGCCACGTGGTGGCCTACGCGAACTACGCGCTGGGGCGCGATCTGCCGCGCGAGCTGCCGGCGCCGTCCGAGCGGCCGCCGCGGCTCGTCTACCAGGGCACGCTCTCGACCAACGGCGGCCACTACGACCTGCGCGACCTGTTCGCCGCGATCGCCGAGCAGGGCGTCTCGCTCGACGTCTACATGGCGCGCGTGGTGCCCGAGTACCGCGAGATCCCGGGCATCCGCGTCCACGACCCGCTGCCCGCGGCCGACCTGCTGCGCGAGCTCGTCCACTACGACTTCGGCTGGGCGGGCTTCAACGCCGGCCTCAACGGCGCCCACCTCGACACCGCGCTGCCGAACAAGCTCTACGAGTACCTCGGCTGCGGGCTCCCGGTGATCACGCTGCAGCACACCGCGCTGCGGCGGATGCTGGGCGAGGAGGGCGTCGGCATCGCGCTCGACGACGTCAGCGAGCTGGCCGCGGCGCTGGCGTCTGCCGACGTGGCCAGGCTGCGGCGGCGGGTGGCGCAGCGGCGCGAGCTCTACACGGTCGAGTCCCAGATCAGCCGCATCGCGGCGCTCTACGACGAGGTCGCCGCCCACAGGTGGGCGACCGCGTAGCCGCGGTACGGGCGCCAGGCCTCGGCGAGCTCCGCCGCGCGCGCGGGATCCGCACCCAGCGCGGCGAGCCCGTGCTTCACGCCGAGGTCGGTGGGGAGGAAGGCGTCGTCGTCGCCTGAGCGCAGCGCGACGTAGGCCGCCGTCCACGGCCCGACGCCCGGCAGGTGCGTGCCGAACGGCCGGCCCGCCATGCCGACGAGGGCCCGCGCCCGGGCGCGAGGCATCGGCAGCGCCTCCGGGTCGAGCGCCGCCAGCGCCTCCGGTGCCGGGAAGCGATGCGTGATCCCGCCCACCGGCCGCTCGAGCGGCTCCCCGGCCATCGCCACCAGCCGCCCGGCGAGCGTTCGCGCGGCCGCGACCGAGATCTGCTGGCCGAGCAGCGCGCGCACGGCGAGCTCCGCGGGGTCCGGGTGGCCGGGGATGCGGCGGCCCGGCGCGGCGCGCACCGACGGACCGAGCAGCGGATCGCCGCCGAGGCGGGCGAGGATGGCGGCCGGATCGACGTCCGGCCGGAGGATCGCACTCGCGGCCTCGGGATCGCCGGCGACCTCGCCGCCGGGGCGGAGCTCGAGGATGCTCCCGTCGGCCAGGCTGCGGCGGTACACCCCGTCGACGACCTCCTCGACGCCCGGCACCGCGCGCCGGGCGAGGAACTCGATCATCTCGGCGATGTCGCGGTCGATCCTCACGACATGGGAGCCTTCCGCGTTGGACGGCCATGCGCTACTCGACCCTCCCCACCCCGATCGGCGAGCTGGTCCTCACCGCCGACCCCGACGGCGCCCTCACGCGCCTCTACCTCCCCAACCGCCCGCCGGACACCTCCGGCTGGGAGCGCGACGACGCGCTGCTCGAGCCGGTCCGCCGCCAGCTGGCGGAGTACTTCGCCGGCGAGCGCACCGAGTTCGACGTCCCGCTGCGGCCCACGGGCGCACTGTTCCAGCTCCAGGTCTGGGAGGCGCTGCTGAAGATCCCGTACGGCGAGACCGCCTCCTATGGCGAGATCGCCCGCGAGATCGGGCACCCGACCGCGTTCCGCGCCGTCGGCGCCGCCAACGGCCAGAACCCGATAGCGATCATCGTGCCCTGCCACCGCGTGATCGGCGCCAACGGCTCGCTCACCGGCTACGGCGGCGGCCTCCCCGCCAAGCGCGCGCTGCTCGACCTCGAGGCCGGGCGCGCCGCGCTCGTATGACCAAGACGTACACGCTGCTCGACCGCGAGGGTCGGCCCTACCAGAGCGAGACCAAGGGCCTGCTCGGCGGTCACGGTCGCACGAAGGTCTACGGCCGCCTCGACTGCCCCGTCGCGCTCTCGCTGCTGCGGCGGGGCTTCGCGCCGCGGCACCGCGTCTTCTTCGCCGACGAGGAGACTGCGGTCGCCGCGGGGTTCCGTCCCTGCGGCGCCTGCATGCGGGAGCGCTACGCGGCCTGGAGATCCAGCGCGTCGGCGAGCAGGTCGACCTGACCCGGGTCGGGGTTGCTCGGGAACAGGATCAGCTCGTCGCAGCCCGCCGCCTCGAAGCCCTGCACGTAGCCGCGGACCGTGTCCGCATCGGTCGCCGCGCCGGCGGCGATCTGCGCCGCGAAGTCACCGGTGAAGCTGTAGTAGTCGCCGAGGTAGCTCTCCGCCGCTGCCTTCGCCCCGTCGCCCAGCGAGTAGTAGGCCAGCGCCATGCCGCGCGGCTCGCCGTCCCGGCCGGCCGCGCTCCACGCCGCCCGCATCTTCTCCATCCCGCCCGCGTACGCGTCCGGCGTCCCGCCGCCGAGCGTCCAGCCGTCGCCGTAGCGGGCGGCCCGCTCGTAGGCGGCGTCGACCGTGCCGCCGAGGATCAGCGTCGGCCGGCCGGGCGGGCCGACCTTGTCGCCGCTCCACAGCTCGTCCCACTGGGCGAGCATGGCGTCGAAGCGCTTGCCGCGGGTGTGGAAGTCGACGCCCGAGACCTCGTAGTCGTCCTCGCGGCCGCCCACGGCGACGCCGAGCACAAGGCGGCCGCCGGAGAGGTTGTCGAGCGTCGCGGCCTGCTTGGCCACCAGGGCCCCGTTGGCGCGGTAGGGCGCGATCAGGATCGTGGTGGCGAGCTTGATCCGCGTCGTGACCGCCGCGGCGGCCGCCAGCGCGATCAGCGGCTCGTAATTCGGGTAGACGAGGCGATCGATCGTCCCCAGGCTCGAGAAGCCGCGCGCCTCAGCCCGGCGCGCCCACTCCAGGACCTGTTCGCCGGTGACCCCGGGAATCGTCGTCGGCAGGCCGATCCCAACTTCCATCCTGTCCTCCTTCGGCATACGACAACCGGCCAAATAACCGCGCTATACTTCCCGGTCGCGCTCAGGCCAGGCGGCCATCGGCGTGCAGTAACCCGCTCCGGGGGATGGTAGCGGCGACCGCACCGGTCTCCAGAGCCACCCTGACTGGATCATCAAGCTCGAAAGGGATCATGAAGGTACGACCGTCGGTAAAGCCGATGTGCGAGAAGTGCAAGATCATCCGGCGTAACGGCCGGGTCCTCGTGATCTGCTCGAATCCCCGCCACAAGCAGCGGCAGGGCTAGGAGGAAGATGGCTCGTATCGCCGGGGTCAACATCCCGCTCAACAAGCGCGTCGAGGTCGGACTCACCTACATCTACGGAGTGGGCCGTTCGACCTCCAACCAGCTGCTCGCGCAGCTCGGCATCTCGCCGGACACCTACGTCCGGGACCTCACCGAGGACGAGGTGGCCAAGCTCAGAGATTCGATCGACAACGACCTCACGGTCGAAGGCGATCTGCGCCGCGAGCGCTCCCAGAACGTCAAGCGGTTGATGGAGATCGGGTCCTACCGTGGCATGCGCCACCGCCGTGGACTGCCCGTCCGCGGCCAGAACACCAAGACGAACGCGCGCACGCGGAAGGGACCGAAGCGGATGTCCGTAGCCGGCAAGAAGAAGGCGACGAAGAAGTAGATGTCTCCAGCTCCCCGTCGCCCCCAGCGCGGCCGCCGCAAGGTTCGCAAGAACATTCCGATCGGCCAGGCGCACATCAAGACCAGCTTCAACAACACCATCGTCGCGCTCACCGACCGCGAGGGCAACGTCATCGCGTGGGAGTCCGCCGGCGGCGCCGGCTTCAAGGGCTCGCGCAAGTCGACGCCCTTCGCCGCGCAGGTGACCGCTGACGCCGCCGCCCGCAAGGGCATCGAGCAGGGCATGCAGAAGGTCGAGGTCTTCGTGAAGGGCCCGGGCTCGGGCCGCGAGACCGCGATCCGCTCGCTGCAGGCCGCCGGCCTCGAGGTCACCGGCGTGCGCGACGTCACCCCACAGGCACACAACGGCTGCCGCCCACGCAAGCGGCGGAGGGTCTAACACCTTGGCTCGCGATACATCTCCCCAGTGCAAGCAGTGCCGCCGCGAAGGGCAGAAGCTCTTCCTCAAGGGCGAGCGCTGCCTGACCGACAAGTGCGGCGTCGAGCGCCGCTCGTACCCGCCGGGCGAGCACGGCCGCGGGCGCCAGAAGCAGTCCGAGTACCGAGTGCAGCTGCGTGAGAAGCAGAAGGCCCGCCGCTACTACGGCGTGCTCGAGGCGCAGTTCCGCACCTACTACGCGAAGGCTTCGCGCCAGCCCGGCATCACGGGCGAGAACCTCCTGCGCATCCTCGAGTGCCGTTTCGACAACGTGCTCGTTCGCCTCGGCTTCGCCGCTTCGCGGCGCCAGGCGCGGCAGATGATCCGCCACGGCCACTGGTCCATCAACGGCCGCCGCGTGGACATCCCGAGCTACCAGGTGCGCGACAACGACGTGATCGCCGTCAAGGCTGGCAGCGAGGGGGCCGACAAGGTCATCCGCGATGCCACCGAGTTGACGGCTCAGGTCCCGCCGTGGCTGCAGGCCGACCACGACTCGCTCACGGCGAAGGTGCTGCGCAAGCCGGAGCGTCGCGAGATCGCGGCGCCCGTGCAGGAGCAGCTCATCGTCGAGCTGTACTCGAAGTAATCCCGTCTTATTTCCATGCCCGGGGCCCAAGCTCCCCTGCTGTCCCCGCCCCCGGGCCGCTCCACCCCCGACGACGTTAGGACCCTGATGCTCGACTTCCAGATCCCCCGAATCACCGCCGAGTCGGTCGAGGACAACCGCGGCTCCTTCACGGTCGAGCCACTCGACCGTGGCTTCGGCTACACCTTCGGCAACTCACTGCGCCGCGTGCTCCTGGCCTCGCTGGCCGGCGCCGCCGTGACCTCCGTCCGGATCGAGGGTGTCGCGCACGAGTTCTCGACGATCAAGGGCGTCACGGAGGACGTCACGGACATCGTCCTGAACCTCAAGGGCATCGTCTGCCGCATGCACTCGGACGCCACCGAGATCGAGGCGCCGCTGGTCGTGACCGGCCCCGGTGACATCACCGCCCGCGACATCGACCTGCCCTCCGGCGTCGAGATCCTCAACCCGGACGCGCACATCGCCACGCTCGAGAAGAAGACCAAGCTCGAGCTGTACCTGACGATCGGCCGCGGCCGCGGTTACCGCCCGGCGGAGGACAACAAGTCCCCCGACCAGCCGATCGGCGTCATCCCGATCGACTCGATCTTCTCGCCCGTGCGGCGGGTGGCGTACAACGTCGAGGGCGCGCGCGTCGGCCAGCGCACGGACTACGACAAGCTCACGCTCGACATCGAGACCGACGGCTCGATCGATCCCCAGGCGGCGCTGCGCGACGCGGCGGAGATCCTGATCTCCTCGCTGTCGATCTTCACCGACGAGGACCGCATCGAGGAGCTGCGCGCCGGCCCCGGCGGCGGCGTCTCCGCGCTCGACAACGGCGCTGGCGGCGCGGCGGGCGCGGGCGCCCTCGCGGCGGCCGGCGGCCGTCCCGGCGGCGGTCCGATGGACGACATCCTCATCGAGGAGCTCGAGCTCGGCGTCCGCTCGTACAACTGCCTCAAGCGCGCGGGCATCCAGACGGTGGGCGACCTCGTCTCGAAGTCCGAGGGCGAGCTGGCCGCGATCCCGAACTTCGGCAAGAAGTCGATCGACGAGGTCATCGAGACCCTCAACCAGCGTGGCCTGGGCCTCCGCAACGACTAGATAGATAGGCTGTCGGACCGCCATGCGCCACCAGAAGACCCGCCACAAGCTGTCCCGCAGCGCCTCGCACCGCAAGGCGCTGCTGGCCAACCTCTGCGTCGAGGTGATCGACCACGAGCGGATCAAGACCACCGAGGCCAAGGCCAAGGCCGTCAAGCCCGAGGTCGAGAAGCTCATCACGCTGGCCAAGCGCGGCGATCTGCACGCGCGGCGCCAGGCGATGTCGACGCTGCAGCACCCGGACAAGGGCGTCATCTACAAGCTGTTCGAGGAGATCGCCCCCCGCTACTCCGCCCGCCCGGGCGGCTACACGCGGATCCTGAAGCTGGGCCCCCGGTCGAGTGACTCGACCGAGATGGTCTATCTCGAACTTGTGTAATCAAGGCGCTTTTCCAAGCTTGCGAAGGAAAAGCAAGCCGCACTAGGTGGTCACCCGTCTAACTCTGGCCTACGACGGCTCCCCCTTCATGGGGTGGGCCGTCCAGCCGGGTGAGCGGACGGTGCAGGGCGAGCTCGAGGCCGCGCTCGCCACGGTCATGCGAGCGCCGGTCGCACTGACCGTCGCGGGCCGCACGGACCGTGGGGTCCACGCGCTCGGCCAGGTCTGCTCCTACGAGGGCGCGCTGCCGCCGCTGCGCTCGCTCAACGCGGTGCTCCCGCGTGCGATCGCGGTGCTGGCGGCCGAGGAGATGCCGAGCGGCTTCTCCGCCCGCCATGACGCGCGCTCGCGCGCCTACGTCTACCGGCTGCTGGCGCGGGCGGCGCCGTCGCCGTTCGAGCTCGGCCGCGCGCTCTGGTGGCCGCATCCGCTGGACGAGGCGGCGCTGCACGCCTGCGCGGCGCTGCTGCCCGGACCGCACGACTTCACCGCCTTCACGCCCGCCGACACCTACCACCAGCGCTTCGAGCGCGACGTGCTCGGCGCCCGCTGGCAGCGCGCCGGCGACGTGCTCGAGTTCCACATCGAGGCCGACACGTTCATGCGCCACATGAACCGCATCCTGGTGGGGACGATGCTCGAGGTGGCGGAGGGGCGGCGCAGCCTGGAGTCGTTCGCGCGGCTGCTCGAGGGGCGCCCGCGCGCGGAGGCCGGGCGCACGGCGCCGCCGCACGGGCTGTATCTGGCCCGCGTTAGTTACTAGTGCGGCTTGCTCTCCCTCGCAAGCTCGGGAAAGCGCCTTAGTTACCGCTTCGAGAGAATCTGCTGGACCTGCTGCGCGAAATCGGAGAGCGGCTGCGGGTTCTTGGGCGGCGTGATCGTGGCCTCCTCGCCGACCTTGGTGTAGTCGACGCGGTACTCGATGTGGCCGCCGGTGATGCCGCCCGCGGCCTCTTGGTTGGCGGGCGGGGTGGTGAAGGTCGAGGTCACCAGCAGCTGGCGGATCGTGTCGTCGTCGGCCACGGCGGCCTCGAAGCGCGGCTTCGCGAACGTGCGCTTGGCCTGCGCGCGCTGCTCGGCCGTGAGCTTGCCGCCGGGGATCGTCTGGGCCGCGCCGGCGGTGGGGAGCCCCTGGCTCAGCCGCTCGATCTGGTCGAGCACGGCGTCGACGTCGATGTCGCCCTTGTAGACCTTCAGCGTCTCGCCGTCGAACGTGCGGTCGCCGGCCGCCTTGACGTTGCGGACGGCCGCGAGCGGGTTGAGGCCGACCTGCGCGAGGCCCTTCTGCTTCGACTCCTGGGCCTGGTCGGTGAGCTGCTGCACGGCCTGCTCGCCGGCCTCGAAGTCCTGCCCGCCGAGGTTGATGAAGAAGTTGTCGCCGGTCGAGACGATCCGGCTCGTGAACTTGGTGGCGAGGCCGGAGAAGGCGATCTTCCAGTCCAGGCTGGGGAGCTTGTCGGCGCCGTTGTTGCGCAGCGGGCCGTTCATGGTCAGCTCGAGCTTGTCGCCCACGGACGCGGGGGCTCCTTCGAAGAACACCCGCAGCGCGACGGCGGTCTGCGCGCTCTTGAGCGGCTTGACGCTCGCGAGCGTCTCCTTCGCGCTCTTCTCGTCGGACGCGGAGCCGCCGCACGCGACCACCGCGCTCGTGGCGACGAGCAGAAGGAGGATGAGAGCCCTGCGCATGTTCCGAAGGGTGGCACAGGGGATGCCCCAAAAACAGGTCCCAGGACCGGTCCCGACTTCAAGTTGAGCCCGTCGGCCCTGTGTAAACGGGCCCCCCACTGGCAACCTCGAGAGGCATGAGCTGGAAGACCTTCCGCAGCGAGCGTGGCCAGACGGCTGCCGAGTACATGGGCATCCTCCTGCTCGTCGCCGTCATCATCGGCGCGCTCGTCCAAACCGGCGTGGCCGGCAAGATCGCCGACAAGACCACCGACATGGTGCAGGCGATCGCGGGCGGCGGGAAGGACAACCCGAACGGCTCCGGCAACCCAGGCGGGACGGACAATCCCGGCGGTTCAGGCAATCCCGGCGGCTCCGGCAACCCCGGCGGCTCCGGTAACCCCGGCGGCTCCGGCAATCCTGGCGGCTCGGGCAACCCCGGCGGCCAGTCCGACGAGGAGAAGAAGACGCTCCTCTGCCTGAACTCCGGCGCGAACGCCTCGGCCTGCCTGACGGCGGCCGCCGCGCCCAACCGGATCGTCGAGGGCGTCGGGGACCGCGCCAAGGAGCGCCTGATGAAGGCGCAGAAGAAGCTCTACAACACGGCCCGCCCCGGCACGCCGGAGTTCGAGAAGGCGCTGGCCCAGCGCAACGCGGCGCTGAAGGACTACCTCAAGAGCCGCGCGATCACGAACAACAAGATCCTCAAGCCGCTCTCGAACCTGCGGAAGGGGCTCGATCCGCGCTACAAGGACCTCAAGTCCGGCCTCGACGCCGTCACCAAGGGCTCCAAGGACGTCAAGGGCGCGCCGCTCGCGCCCAACACGGCCTCCGGCGGCCCGGTCAAGCTCAGCGCGGGCGCGAAGGTCCTCGGCCACCTGGGCAAGCTCGGCAAGGGGCTCGGCATCGCCGGTACGGCGCTCGGCCTCTACAACAACATCAACAAGGACGGCACCGCCAAGGGCATCACCGAGACCGCCGTCGGCACCGCGGCCGCGTACGGCACCGGTGCCGCGATCGCCGCGGGCTGCACCGCGGTCGGCGTCGCCACCGCCGGCGTCGGCGGGCTGGTCTGCGCGGGCGTCGCCTTCGGCGGCAGCTACCTCGCCGGCAAGTACGGAACCCAGTTCGGCGGGTGGGCCTACGACCGGGGCGCGGACGCGGTCCACGCCGTCAACGAGCACGTGGTCAAGCCGGTCTCCGACTTCACGAAGGACGCCGCCGGCAAGGTGGTCGACGGAGGAGAGAAGGTCTTGGATGGAGGGAAGAAGGTGATCGGGGCCCTCAACCCCTTCGGCTAGCATGGCCCCGGTGATCGGGGCGGCCGACTGAGCCATGTCCTTGTTCCGCAAGAAGAAGCCCGCGAGCCAAGCCGATCGCCTGGCCGCCTTCCGGCTCGACTCGATCCCGAGCCGCGAGTTCTCCTCAGAGCTCGGCGACCTGCTCGCCGAGCTCGACCTCGAGGTGCGGCGCGAGAAGCACGCCTTCATCCCCACGGTCGGCGGGCGCCTGCTGTTCCTGATCTGGAACGACGACGACAAGGTGCTGTCGGGCTGGACGGAGCTCGACGACACCCGTGACGCCGCCGAGCTCACCGCCCTGCTGCGCCGCAACCTGGACCCGTGGCCGATCTGGTTCGGTCTCGACGACGCCGACGAGGACTCGCTGGGCGCACGCTTCAAGCTCCCGTTCGACGGCTTCGACCGCCCCGCCGCGCTGCTCGCGATCGAGATCGCGGCCGGCCTGCTCGGCGACGACGCGGTGGTCGACCGGGCGCGCGCCCTGCGCGGCGGCCCCGCGGGCGAGATGGAGGAGCAGGATGCCAACGCGCGCACGCGTGTCGCGCTCGCCGCTGCCTTCGAGACCCTGGAGCTGAACGCCGCCGAGCGCGACGGCGTGTGGGAGGTCGAGACCGAGCGTGGCACCGTGCAGGCGATCCCCCGCGACACCGGCGAGAGCGTGCTCTTCATGCACGAGCTCGTCTACACGGAGGGCACCGAAGACGTCCCGATGCTGCGCTGGCTGCTGGTCGCGAGCGACATGTGGGGCGCCCGCCTGGGCTTGGCGGACCTGCCCGGCGGCGAGGGCGCCTTCGCGGCCTGCGCCGTGCCCTCGTTCGACCTCCAGCCCCAGGCCGTCGCCTTCGCGGTCGAGCAGGTGCTGCGGCTCGCCGACGACTACGACGTCAAGTCGGGCCGCGCGTGAGCGCCGGGATGGTGATCACGATCGCGTTCTACGCGCTCCTGGTGTTCGGCTACTTCTACGTGGTCGGCAAGGTGTGGCGGGGCGAGAGCGAGCTGGACCTCGAGGAGCCGGCGGCATGGTGGCCGTTCAGCCTCCCGCTGTGGCGCGGGAGCGCCCGCGCCATGCCGGTGCTCGGCGTATCCGGGCTGATCCTGATCGGCGCCGGGATCGTGTCCGATCTCGTCGGCGAGGGCTCGCGCTACTACGACCTGGTGATGACGATCGGTGTGCTCGGGCTGCTGGGCACGATCCTCGTGGGCTTCCCGATCATGTACTTCAGCCGCCCACGCTTCCTCATCCCGCCGGGCTGGCGCGACGACCCCAGCACGGTCCAGGAGTGGCGGGCGGACCGCGCCCGCCGCTAGATCTATCCTCGGAGCCGTGCTCCGGGTCCTCCTCACCAACGACGACGGCATCGAGGCCGACGGGCTGCAGGCGCTGCGGCGCGCGCTGCTCGCGATCGAGGACGTCGAGCTCGCCGTCATCGCGCCGGACGGCAACCGCTCCGCCACCGCCCGCTCGATCACCACACGCCGCCCGTTGTGGGTGCAGGAGGTCGACTTCGGCGACGGCAGCGTCGGCTACGCGACTGACGGCACGCCCGTCGACTGCGTGCGCTTCGCCTCGCTGGGGCTGGTCGACGGCTTCACCGCCGACCTGATCGTCTCGGGCATCAACCACGGCTGCAACCTTGGGGACGACATCACCTACTCGGGGACCGTCGCCGCCGCGCTCGAGGGCGTGATCCTCGGGATCCCCGGCGTCGCCGTCTCGCAGCAGTCCACCGTCCGCGAGATGGACTTCCGGCTCGGCGATCGCTTCGACTTCGACGCCGCTGCGGCGTTCACCGCGCGGCTGGTGGAGGAGATCGACGACGTGCCGCTGCCCGAGGGCACGCTCCTCAACGTCAACGTGCCGGCGGGCGAGATCGACGGCGTCGAGGTCGCCCACCTCGGCAAGCGCATCTACCGCGACCAGCTCTCGCTGATCAACGAGGAGTCCGGCCGCAAGCAGTACCGGATCTACGGCGACGCGCCCGAGCACGACGACGAGCCCGGCACCGACCTGTCCGCCATCGCCCGCGGGCGGATCGCGGTCACGCCGCTGCACTTCGACCTCACCGACCGCCCGGGCATCGAGACGCTGCAGGCCTATGACCTGGCGCGCCTCCTCGCGCCGGCCGCGCGCGAAGTCGAATGAGCCGGATCGACGAGCTCAAACAGCAACTCGCGTTCCACAACCACCGCTACTACGTCCTCGACGACCCCGAGGTCGGCGACGACGTCTACGACGCGCTGCTGGACGAGCTGCGCGCGATCGAGCGCGAGCACCCGGAGCTCGTCACGCCCGACTCGCCGACCCAGCGCGTCGGCGCCGAGCCGGTCTCGCGGCTCGAGAAGGTCCGCCACCCGCAGCCGATGTACTCGCTCGCCAACGCGCGCTCGGAGGAGGAGCTGCGCGCGTGGGTGGCGCGGATGCGCGGCCACCTCGCGCGCGAGGGGATCGAGGACCCGCGCTTCGACTACGTCGCCGAGCCCAAGATCGACGGGCTCGCGATCTCGCTGCTCTACCGCGACGGCGTGCTCGAGCGCGGCGCCACGCGCGGCAACGGCGAGGTCGGGGAGGACGTCACGCACAACCTGCGCACGATCCCGTCGATCCCGCTGCGCTTCGACGACGCGCCGCCGCTGATCGAGGTGCGCGGCGAGATCTACATGTCGCTGTCGGACTTCACCGCGCTCAACGAGCGCCGCGCCGAGGCCGGGCTCGCGACGTTCATGAACCCGCGCAACTCGGCGGCCGGCACGATCCGCCAGCTCGACCCGCAGCTCGCTGCCGAGCGCCCGCTCTCGATGTGGTGTTACGCGATCGGCGCCACGGAGGGGATCGCGTTCGAGAGCCACTGGGAGTCGCTGGAGTGGCTGCGGAACCACGGGTTCCGCGTCAACGGCGACGTCAAGCGGCTCACCACCGAGGACGAGGTCGTGGCGCAGTGCCTGGCGTGGCAGGAGCGCCGCGGCGCGCTCGACTTCGAGATCGACGGCGTCGTGGTCAAGGTCGACGACTACGAGCTGCAGCGGCGGCTCGGCGTGGTCGGCCGCGACCCGCGCTGGGCGATCGCGTGGAAGTTCCCGCCCACCACCGCGGTCACGAAGCTGAAGGAGATCCTCTGGAACGTCGGCAAGTTCGGCGACCTGCACCCGTTCGCGTCGCTCGAGCCAGTCCACGTCGGCGGCGTCACGGTGAAGATGGCGACGCTGCACAACGAGGAGGACGTCGCGCGCAAGGACATCCGGGCGGGCGACGAGGTGATCGTGCTGCGCGCCGGCGACGTGATCCCGCAGGTGCTCTCGCCCGCGCCGCACGCGCTCGAGAACCCCGACCGCTCCCCGCCCACGCGCCCCCCGGAGCGCTGCCCGTTCTGCGATACGCCGACGGTGAAGGAGGACTCTGTCTTCACGCAGTGCCCGAACCTCGAGTGCCCCGAGCGGCGCTGGCAGCTGCTGAAGGCGTTCGCCGGGATCATGGACATCGACGGGCTCGGCGAGAAGCAGGTCGCGCGCCTGCAGCAGGAGGGGCTCGTCAAGACCTACGCCGACTTCTACCGCCTGACCCGCGAGCAGATCATGGGGCTCGAGGGCTACGGCGAGGTGTCGGCCGACAAGCTGATCGCAGCCATCCAGGGCTCGCGTGAGCAGCCGTTCGGGCGGGTGCTGTTCGCGCTCGGGATCGAGGGCGTCGGCTACGTGACGGGGCGCAACCTCGCCCAGCGCTTCCGCACGATCGACGCGCTGCTCGCGGCGACGCCGGAGCAGATCGCCGAGACCCAGGGCGTCGGCCCGAAGGTGGCGGACCTGATCCATCGCCGGCTCCACGATCCTCAGATGCGCGCGGCGATCGACGAGCTGCGGCCGTACGTGCGCTTCGAGGAGGCCGGGCCGCCGCCCGGCGAGGGGCCGCTCGCGGGCAAGACGTTCGTGCTCACCGGGACGCTGCCGGACCTCACCCGCGAGCAGGCCACCGAGCGCATCGGGCTGGCCGGCGGCAAGGTCACCAGCTCGGTGTCGAAGAAGACCGACTACCTGGTCGCGGGAGCCTCCCCGGGCTCCAAGCTCGAGAAGGCCGAGCGGCTCGGCGTCGCGGTGCTCGACGAGGACGGGCTGCTCGAGCTGCTGGAGGGGTAGTCTCCGGCGCGATGTCCGACGATCCGCTCTACGTCGTGGTCGAGATCCCGAAGGGCTCGTCGAACAAGTACGAGTGGGACGACGAGCTGGGCGCGATCAAGCTCGACCGGCTCCTGTTCCAGTCGCTCGGCTACCCGACCGACTACGGCTTCTTCCGCAACACGCTGGCGGCCGACGGCGATCCGCTCGACGCGATGGTCGTCGTCTCCGAGCCGACGTTCCCCGGTTGCTTCATCGAGGTCAAGCCGGTCGCGCTGTTCCGCATGCGCGACGAGAACTCCGAGGACAACAAGATCCTCTGCGTGCCGCTCACGGACCCGAACTGGAGCCACATCGAGACGCTCGACGACCTCCCCGTGAGCCTCAAGGACGAGATCTCCCACTTCTTCGCGATCTACAAGACGCCCGACTGGAAGGTCGTCAAGGTCGACGGCTGGTACCCCAAGGAAGAGGCGCTGGAGTCGATCGAGCGCGCCTACGGGCGCTTCAAGGAGCGTCAGGGCGAGTAGCGCGCGAGCGCGGCGACCATGCGGTCCTGCAGCCGGCGGGCGCCGTACGGGTTGACCCCGTTCATGAGGATCGCGAACGCCACCCGGGCGCCCGCGGTCGTCTGGCAGTAGCCGGCGAGCGCCGAGACGTCGTGCAGCGTGCCGGTCTTGCCCTGGCAGCGGTCGCGCGCGGCGGTGCGCCGCATGCGGTCGTACAGCGTGCCGTTGCGACCGACGACGGCCAGTGAGGTCGCGAACGCGGGGCCGGCGGCGTCGGTGCTCATGCGGTCGAGCAGCGTCACCACCTGGCGCGGCGTGGTGCGGTCGGAGCGCGACAGGCCCGAGCCGTCGGCGATCTTGGGGCTGAGCCCGAAGCCGTGCATCGTCCGCTTCACGACAACCGCGCCGGCGCGCGTCGTGCCGCCGCTGCCGAACTCCGAGCCGACCGCCTTGATCAGCGTCTCGGCGTTGAAGTTGTCCGACGGGCGATTGGTCACGCGGACCAGCTCGGCGAGCGTGGGCGAGCTGTACTCGACGAGCGGCACCGCTCCGTTCGGCGCGCGCCCGGCCCGCGCGGCGCCGCCGGTGACGACACCGTGGCTGCGCAGCCGCCGGTCGAGCTCGCGGGCGACGAAGCGCGCGGGGCTGGCCTGGAAGTAGGGCCGGCGCTTGCCGGTGCGGCCGCGGTTGAACGTCAGCGCGCTCAGCGGGCCGCCGACCTCGAAGGTGGTGCGGAAGCCCTCCGACGGCGGGCCGCGCCGCGCGTCGAACGCCGTCTCGTCGCCGATCACGCGCCCGGTGATGAAGCGCAGGCCCTGGTCGACCACCAGCTGGTCGACGAGCTCGGAGAGCTGCAGCGAGCCGAAGCTCGGGTCGCCGCCGCCGTGCAGGTAGAGGTTGCCGTTCAGCACGCCGCCGGGGTCGACCGCGACGTCGCCCAGCGCGCTCGTGGTCAGATGCCCGGTGGGGCCGTAGAGCGTGAGCGCGGTGGAGGTCGTGAAGAGCTTGTTCACCGAGGCCGGCATGCGCGGTACGTCGGGCCGCGAGGCGAAGATCTGCCGCCCGCTGTCGAGGTCGATCGCCAGCGCGCCCGAGCCGGCGCCGGCCGAGCGCATCTGCGCGCCGAGCGCGCTGCGGGTCGCGCGCGGGCCCGCGGCGCGCGCAACGGCGGGCAGCAGGAGCGTGGCCGCGGCGAGCAGCACGGTGATGAGGCGGAGCGTCCGAGCCATCGGCAGTCGAGAGTAGGCAACCCGCCGGTCGGGGCGAGGTTGCGGTTGCGTTCCGCCCCTCGAGCCGCGATAGTCGCCACGATGGTCAAACGGCGGGTCCTGCTCCCTACGCTCGTCGCGATGTTCGTGCTGCTCGTGCCCGGGCAGGCGCTCGCGGCGCCGAGTTGGCTGGTCGGCGAGTCGCAGGACGGCACCGAGGCCGCGACGGGCATACCAGCCGACGTCGCGACCGACAGCCAGGGCAACTCGGCCGCCGTCTGGGTCGCGACCACCGCGACCGGCGGCGAGGTCCGCGCCGCCTTCCGCCCGCGCGGCGGCCCGTGGGGCGCGCCGGAGAGCCTCGACGGTCAGCTCCCCGTGCAGTCGGAGCAGCCGCGCGTCGCCGTGCAGCCCAACGGGGAGTTCGTCGCGATCTGGCTCGCGAACGGCGACGGCACCTTGCTCCGCTGGGCGCGCCGTCCGGCGGGCGCCGGCTGGAGCGACCCCGCCACGATCGGCCCCGGCGAGTGTTGCGGCATCAACGCGCTGCTGGCGAGCGCGGACGGGACGGTGACCGCGATCCTCAACGGCGACGGCTTCGCCGCGACCTTCACCAAGGAGCCAGGCTCCAATACGTTCGGCGCCGAGGAACGCGCGCCGGGGGGCGCCGACTTCGCCGCGGCGGCCGACGGCAGCGTGATCGCGGTCCGGAGCGGCTTCCTCTGCAGCGAGGCCAACTGCGTTGTCGCCCAGCGCCGGCCGGCCGGCGGGCCGTGGGGACCCGACGAGCCGGTGGCCAACGTGGCCTCGAGCGACGTCGTCAACGGCCTTGCGGTCACGGCCAACCCCGACAGCTCCTACACGGCGGTGTGGGCCGAGGTCGCCAACCCCGAGGGCATCGCGCCGCCCGGCCGGGTGCTCAGCAGCGACCGCGTCGCCGGCGACGCGGGGACGTGGGCCGCCTCGCGGCTCGTCGCGGACCTTCCGGACGACATCCCCGGCTGCGGGGGCTGCGTCGACGTGGCCACCGGCGCGAACGGCGCGCAGCTGGCGCTCTGGAAGCAGGGCGGCCAGATGGCCGCTGCCGTGCGCGCCGGCGCCGGCAACGCGTGGGGCCCGGCCGAGACGGCCGGCACGGCTCCCGGGAACTCGCAGCCGTACGGCGCCATCACCGCCGGCGGCGTGCCCGTCGCCGCGTGGGACTCGGGCTTCCGCGCCGGCGTCGTGACCGGCACGCATCGCGAGGGCGGCGCCTGGGATCCCGTCGAGCTCGTCGGCGGGCCGGCCCGGGGCGGCTTCCCCGCCGGCACCTCCTTCCTCGGCGACCTCGCCGCCGACGGCCAGGGCGACGCGCTGACCGCCTGGCGCGACGACAACGGCATCCAGACCGCCGGCTTCGACGCCGCGGCCCCGCGCTTCGACGCCTTCTCGCTCCCGGCCGGCACCATCGGCCCCGCGCCCTTCTCCGCGGCGGCGAGCGACAACTGGTCCGGCGCTTCGATCGGGTGGTTCTTCGGCGACGGCGCCAGCGCGGGCGGCGCGTCGGTCAGCCACGCCTACGCCGCCGCCGGCACCTACACGGCGACAGCCCAGGCCACCGACGGCGTCGGCAACGCGAGCACGCTGAGCGGGTCGGTGACCGTGACCGAGGCGCCCTGCGCGACCGGAGGCAGCGGCGACGCCGACAAGGACGGCATCGTCGACGGCTGCGACACCAACAACGGCGCCAAGCGGCCGAAGGCGTTCAAGACCGTCAACGCCACCGTCGTCTCCGGCGAGGTGTTCGTGAAGCTGCCCGCCGGCTCCAGCTCCAGTCGCGCGGCAGCCGCCCGCAAGGCGCCCAAGGGCTTCAAGCGCCTGCTGGGCGCCGAGACGATCCCCGTCGGCGCCACGCTCGACACCGCGCACGGGCGCGTGAAGGTCCGGAGCGCCGCCGACACCAAGGCCAAGAAGCTGCAGAGCGGCCAGTTCTTCCGCGGGCGCTTCACCGTCCGCCAGTCGCGGATCAAGAAGCGCTCCAAGAAGCTCATCACCGAGCTGCGGCTGACCGGCTCCTCGTTCAAGACGACCTGCAAGCCGAAGGCGAAGGCGTCGATCTCCGCCAAGAAGAAGAAGTCGAAGAAGCGCGTCCGCCGCCTGTTCGGCAACGCCAAGGGCTCGTTCCGCACCAGTGGGCGCAACGCGGCGGCGACCGTCCGCGGCACGCGCTGGAGCGTCCAGGACCGCTGCGACGGCACGCTGGTCACCGTCCAGCGGGGCCGCGTCGAGGTCCGCGACAAGGTCAAGCGCAAGACGGTCATCGTGCGCACGGGCCACAAGTACCTCGCCAGAGCCCGCTGACCTCGGCAATAGACTGCCCCGCGGATGGGCAAGGTCGTCAAGCTCGAGAACGGGGCCCGGAAGGGCCGTGCTCGCTCGCAATCCCGCACCGCGCTGGTGCTGGGCGGCGGCGGCTTCACCGGCGGGGTCTATGAGATCGGCGCCCTGCGGGCGCTCGACCTGCTGTCGGTCAACCGCAGCGTCAACCAGTTCGACATCTACGTCGGCACCAGCGCCGGCTCGCTGATCGCCGCGCTGGCGGCCAACGGGATCACGCCCGAGCAGATGATGCGGATCGTCAACAACCAGGTGCCGACGCCGTTCCGCGACATCAACCTCGACATGCTGCTGCGGCCGAACTACCGCGAGTACGCCGCCAAGGCGATCCAACTGCCGCTGCACCTGCTCGGCGTCGCGCGCTCGCTCGGCCGCAGCCTCGGCTCGTTCTCGACCGTCGATCTCGCGATCGCGATCGCCGACGCGCTGCCGTCGGGCCTCTACACGGGCTCGGGGATCGAGGACTACGTCCGCACCGTGCTCTCCGACCCGGACCGCACCGACGACTTCCGCCTGCTCCAGAACGAGCTCTACCTGGCCGCCACCGACCTCGACACGTGCGAGCGGATCGTGCTCGGCGCCGAGGGCTGGGACGATGTGCCGATCTCCACCGCCGTGCGCGCCTCGACGGCGCTGCCGATGGTCTACAAGCCGACCGTGGTCAAGGACCGCGAGCTGGTCGACGGCGGCGTGGTCTCCACCACCAACGTCGACATCGCGGTCGAGGCGGGCGCGAAGTTCGTCGTGGTCGTAAACCCGCTCGTCCCATTCGTCAACGACTTCTCGAAGCAGATCCCGACGATGTTCGGCACCCGCGTGCGGCGCGTCAGCGACATGGGCTTCCCGAAGATCGCGTACCAGACGTTCAAGCTGCTGGCCTACCAGCGCCTGCACGAGATGGCGCGCCAGTGGGAGGACCGCTACCCGGGCGTCGACATCGTCCTGATCGAGCCGGAGCCCGACGACGAGCTGATGTTCGAGACCAGCATCCTCAACTACTCGTCACGGGTCGAGGTCGCCAAGCACGGCTTCGAGTCCGTCACCGTGAAGCTGGCCAAGGACTACGACTCGCTGCGCGAGACGTGCGAGCGCCACGGGATCCAGATCTCGGCCACGCGGGTGCGCAAGGTCATCAAGCACTTCTCGGCCGAGAAGGAGAAGACCCGCGCCTGGCGCCGCATCCTCGAGCAGACCACCGGGACGCTGCTCCGGCAGTCCGCCGGCGATTAACCGCTGTAGAGCCGGTCGAACAGGTCGGCGTACTTCTCGTTGACCACGTTCCGCTTGACCTTCAGCGTCGGGGTCAGCTCGCCGGTCTCCTGCGACAGGTCGTGGTCGAGGATCACGAACTTCTTGACCTGCTCGACCTGCGCGTACTTCTTGTTCGCCTCGTCGAGAATGCCCTGGATCAGCTCGTGGACCTTGGGGTCCTCCGCCAGCGCCGCAGGGTCCTCGGAGAGCCCGTGCTCCTGGGCGAAGTGGACGATCTCCTCGGGGTCGAGCGTGATCAGCGCCACCGGGTAGGGCCGGCGGTCCCCGTACATCACGGCCTGCGAGATCCAGCGCGACTGCTTGAGGTCGTTCTCGATGTTGGCCGGCGTGAGGTTCTTGCCGCCCGCGGTGATGATGATGTCCTTCTTGCGGCCGGTGATGAAGAGGAAGCCGTCCTCGTCGAGCGAGCCGAGGTCGCCGGTGTGCAGCCAGCCGTCGACGACCGTGCCGAAGCTGGCGTCGTCGTTCTTGTAGTAGCCGCCGAAGATGTTCGGGCCCTTGATCAGGACCTCGCCGTCGTCGGCGATCTTGACCTCGCAGCCGGGGAGCGCGGTGCCGACCGAGCCGAAGCGGTGCTTCTCGACGTTCGAGGTCGTCGCCACCGTGGCGGTCTCGGTCATGCCGTAGCCCTCCATCACCGGCACGCCGCAGGCGTAGAAGAACTCGAGGATCTCCTTCGCGATCGGCGCGGCGCCGGTGTTCGCCTGCTTGAGCCGGCCGCCGAACACGTTGCGGACGTTCTTGAACAGGGCCTCCTCGGCCGCGTCGTAGTGGGCCTGGAGCTCCGCGGGGACCTCCTGGCCGGCGGCCTGCAGCGCACGCACCTTGAGCCCGACGCCGACCGCGCCCTTGATCTGCTCGGGGTCGCCGTTGGAGGTGACGAGCGTGTAGATCTTCTCGAAGATCCGCGGCACCGACGGCAGGTAGGTCGGGTGGACCTCCATCAGCTCGGGCACGATCGCCTTCGTGTCGCCGCCCCAATAGGCGATCGAGCTGCCGAGGTCGATCGCCAGCAGCTGGATGAGCAGCGCGTAGGCGTGGGCGAGCGGCAGGAAGAGGTAGACGACGTCGCCCGCCTCGACCACGCCCTCCTCCTCGCACATGTTCACGACCTGGCGGTAGTTCCGGTGCGAGAGCACGCAGCCCTTGGGCGGGCCGGTGGTGCCGGAGGTGTAGATGATCGTGTAGGTGTCGTCGGGCTTGACGGCCTCGGCACGGGCCCGCAGCTCGGCCTCGTCGCGGGCGCGCCCGCGCTCGCGCAGGTCGTCGAGCGGGACGGCGTCACCGACGTCGCCGGCCGGGTCGACCACGATCACGTGGCGCAGATCGGGCAGGTTGCCGCGGACCTCGACGATCTTGGCGACCTGCGAGGCGTCCTCGCAGACGATCGCCACCGACTCGGAGTTCCCGGCCACCCACTCGCACTCGCCGGGCGAGTTGGTCGGGTAGATCGGCACCACCACGGCGCCGGCGCTCGAGATGGCGAAGTCGCACGTCGTCCAGTCCGGGCGCGTGGAGCACAGCAGGGAGACGCGGTCGCCGGGCTCGATGCCGAGGTCGATCAGGCCGCGGGCGATCTCGGAGACGGTGCGGCCGAGCTCCTCGTAGGAGACGCTGTGCCACTCGCCGTCGCGCTTGTAGCGCTGGGCCTCGACGGCGCCGTGCCGCTCCGCGGCGAGCGCCACGAGATCGGCGATCGTCTTCGAACCGGTTGATGCCGCCGCTGGGGCGACCGTGCCCGCTTCCATCTCTATGAGCCTCCTCTGGTGGTCAGGAGGCGATACTACGTACCTGCGGTCAGGCGGTGGCGACCCTGGGCGGAGAGCTAGCGGTCGCGGTCTGCTCGCTGAGGTTGGCAATGAACAGGGTCTTGTCGATACGGCCCTGGAAGATCGGCACGCCCAGCTCCATGCACTTCTCGATCACCTGGCGACGTTCCATGCCGGCTTCGCGCGCGAGCTCCGTGGGCGTGAGGTGAATTGCCATCGCACTGATCCTCCTGTGAGGTTTGCCACGTTCACAGGAAGGTATCGCGTGCCCTGGACGGCCACAACGAAATCGGCTCAAGGCTTCCTAAATTAGGGCTTAGACCGGATTCGGGATGTCGACGAACTCGTGGAGGATCCCATGATGCTCCGCGAGCAGCTCCCCCAGCCGCCGGACCCCGAAGGTCTCCGTCGCGTAGTGCCCGGCCGCGATGAAGTGGATCCCGGCCTCGCGCGCGTCGGCCATCACGTTCTCGGCAGGCTCGCCGGTCAGGAACGCGTCGAGCCCGAGCGCGACCGCCTGCGGCAGCAGCTTGGACGCCGAGCCGGAGACGATGCCGATCCGGCGCACGCGCTCGGGGCCCGCGTCGAACACGAGCGGCTCGCGCTTGGTCACCTCGCGGACGCGCGCGAACAGGTCCCCGGCGGGGATCCCGTCGCCCGCGAACTCGCCCAGCCGGCCGATCTTGGCGAACGCCTCGTGGCGCTCGCAGCCGAGCAGCCTCGCCAGCAACGCGTTGTTGCCGACCTCCGGATGGGCGTCAAGTGGCAGGTGGTAGGCCGCCAGGGCCACGTCGTGCTTGAACAGCGGCCGCACGCGCTCGGCCAGCGTGGGCGTCAGCCCGGTGGGCAGGAAGTCCCAGAACAGGCCGTGATGGACGAGCACCAGCTCGGCCTCCAGTGCGACCGCGCGCTCTATCAGCTCCCGCTGCGCCGACACTCCCGTGACCACCTTGGTCACCGTCTCCCGGGTGGGCGGGGAGGGAATCTGCAGCCCGTTCGGCCCGTAGTCCTCAAATGCACCGGGATCCAGCATCCCGTCGAGGTATGCGATCAGTTCGGAGATGTTGACCGGGGAGGTTTCAAATGGCATGGCAGCGGCGATCCTGCTAATTGAACGTTGGGGTTCGGATGGTCCCGTTGCCGGACGTGGCCGTCATTCAACTCTCTTTCGCGGAGGATCGAACAGTGGGTAGGGGAACGATGGTCATGGATGCACCGGTGTCCGCGACCCCCGAGCCGGCAGTGGCCGAGGGACCGGGCGACGCCACGCTCGTCGCCGCCGTCCGCCGCGGCGACGATCGCGCGTTCGAGCAGCTCTACTCGCGCTACCAGCGCCGGATCTCCGCCTACGTGTTCGGCATGGTCAAGGACCACGGCCGCGCCGAGGACATCACGCAGGAGGTCTTCATCTCCGCGCTGCGCCGCATGCGCGAGACCGACCGCGCGATCGCGTTCAAGCCGTGGATCTACGAGATCGCCAAGAACGCCTGCATCGACCAGTTCCGCCGCTCGCGGCGCGCCGAGGAAGTCTCGATGGACGCCGGTGAGGGCCTCGGCCAGGCCGACCACGGCCGCCTCGCCGCCGCCGAGCCGACCCCGGACGACGCGGTCGACGCCAAGCAGCAGCTCGACCACCTGTGCGGCGCGTTCGGCGGCCTCTCCGACTCGCACCACGAGATCCTCGTGCTGCGCGAGTTCGAGGGCCTCTCCTACCGCGAGATCGGCGACCGCATGGGCCTCAGCCGGCCCGGCGTCGAGAGCACGCTCTTCCGCGCCCGCAAGCGCCTGACCGAGGAGTACGACGAGCTCGTCTCCGGCCAGCGCTGCGTGCGCATCCAGTCGATCATCGCCGCGGCCGGCGGCACCGCTCCCGGCACGCGCGACGCGCGCCGCCTCGCGCGCCACGTCTCGCACTGCCAGTCGTGCCGCCGCATGGCGATGGCCGCCGGGCTCGACATCTCGTCGCTGCCCCGGACGCCCATCCGCCGCGCGATCGAGCGCGCCGCCGGCTTCCTGCCGCTGCCCTCCTTCCTGCGCGCGCGGTTCTTCGCGAGCGAGCAGATGGTGCCGGTCTCCGAGCCGATGGCCGCCGCCTGGTCGAAGGCCGTGGCGGCGGGCGCCGCATTGCTGGTGGCCGGCGTCGGCGCGGGCGTCGCCCCGCACGCCGGCGGCAAGCCGCCCGCGCTCAAGCCCGACAGCGCCAAGGCCGCCGCCGCGCACACGCGCAGCGCCGGCCCGTCCAGCGGCACGCGCGTGCGCCGTCCGCTGGCCGTGGCGCCGCGCAAGCAGGCGGTCGTGAAGTCGAAGAGCCACACCGGCGGCAAGCACAGCGCCTCGCTCGGCAAGCAGCGCAGCTCGGCACCGAGCAGCGCCGGCACGCCGAGCGTTCCGGCGACGCCGGCCGGCGGCTCGACCAGGCCCGCCGCGACGAACCCCACCGGCTCCACGCCGAACCCGACGCGCGGCGTCCACGCGCCGACCGGCGGCGGGACCGGCACGACGGCGCCGAGCGTGCCGCCGGTCACGCTGCCCAAGGTCGAGACGCCCGTCGGCTCCACCCCGGTCGGCGGCGCGGTCGAGCAGACCGTCAACGACGTGACCGGCGCCGTCAACCAGGCGACCGGGAACGTGCAGGACACGGTCAACAACGTGACGGGCGGGCTCCTCAATCCGTAGTCTCTCCGCCGTGGCTGACACTGGCGCGGACTCGTTCGTCGAGTCCTTGATGGACACCAACCTGTACTCGATCGGCGCGTACTTCCACGATCGGCACCCCGAGCTCGTCGACTCCGTCGTCGACGAGGCCTCGGCGATCGAGCGCGACGGCCTCCAGGGCTACGCGGATGCGGGCGATCTCGACCTCGAAACCGCCTTCCAGACGCTCATCACGGGCCTGGCCGTCCGCTACTACCGAGCGGTGAACGGCTAGAGTACGACCGGCATCGGGGCGTGGCGCAGCCTGGTAGCGCGCGCCGTTCGGGTCGGCGAGGTCCCCGGTTCAAATCCGGGCGCCCCGATTGCAAGGGACCCGCGCTCCGGCGCGGGTTTCGTCTTTCTGAAGGCGTTTGTCTTGTCAAGCGTGGTTTGGCGTCTCCTGTGGGTGGTGTGGGTGACGGCTGCTGAGGTCTTTCTCGGCGCTCGGGTTGGCGCATGTGGTCGGGTTGTAGCTGTCCCGGCGTCTCAATTCGTTAAGCGGCCTCGGGGGCCAGACGAAGGGGGGAGCTTGCCGGGACAGGGTCGGGCGCGCCGGCCGCCGCGGCGCTGGGTTTGAAGGGTTGCTGGCGGGCGAGGATGTGCCAGCTGGCGATCAGGATCTTGCGCGCGACGGCGGCGTGCGCGGGGTTGGCCTTGCCGTGGCGCGCTTTGATGGTTGTGTAGAGCTGGTGCCACGGGTTCTCGGGCCGCCAGGCGTGCTGGGCGGCTTCGACGGCGGCCCAGCGCAGCGTGGCGGGCCCGGCCTTTGAGAGCCGGCCGGTATGTGAGCTCTGCCCGGACTGCTTGACGGTCGGGTTCAGCCCGGAGTAGCCGACGAGCTTGCCCGCTGACGCGAAGCGGCCCACGTCGCCGATCTCGGCGGCGAGCGTGAGGCCGAGGATCTCGCCGACACCCGGGATCGTGGTCAGGAGCTTGACGCGTTCATCGCGACGCGCGACCGGCCGCAGCTCGCGCTCCAGCGGCGCGATCTGGGCATCGAGGTCATCGATGACTGAAAGCAGCGTGCGGACCGACTCGCGCCAGACGTCGGGAACGCCCTCGTTGGCGAGCTCGTCGACGGCGCCGGGTTGGCGCAGCGCGGTCATGCTGCGCCGCAGCCCCCATTGGGTCAACAGGCCGAAGATCCGGTTCCGCGCCGAGGTCCTGAGCCTGACTAGGTGGCTGCGCCGGCGCAGCCGCTCGCGGTTCGCGCGGTCCTCGAGCGAGGGCACCCACACCGCGGGCACCAGATCGCGGCGCGCCAGGTCGGCCAGCACGCGCGCGTCGACACGGTCGGTCTTGCACGCCAACGGCGCGATCGCCTTGACCTTGCGCGCGTCGGCCAACGTGATCTCCCAGCCCGCGAGCGCGAGCTGATCTCTGACCCAGACCGCGCCGCTCATCATCTCGATGCAGCCACGCACCTGCGAGTCGTCAACCTGGAGCGCCAGCCGCGCCAGACCTCCCTCATCGGCGGCCACGACTCCTTCGCGAAGCTCACCCGCTTCGCTGATCGCACACCACGCGGCACGACGGGTCCCCCAGTCGATCCCGAGATACTGCACGCGGTCCTCCTTGCGTCAGACGGTCGTTTCACCAAGCGCCGATTCTCAGGCGCAGGGAGGACCGATCAACGACGCCGCACGCGCCCAGCCTCCTTCATGACAGTCTGAACGCCCGGTCGACCTTGTGCCGCTCTCGAGCTCCGTCCCGCGGGCGCCGAACGTCCGCACCCGGCGTCGGGCGCGAGCGTGCGCGCGGCGGAGACGAGGGCGGTCGTCCCGATGCCCGCCGGCGCCTCGACGACGAGCGCCCGGCCCCGGCCCCGGCCGCGGCGTGCTCGGCGCTCGCCCTGTCGCCGACAGCTCCGCGCTCCGCTCCAGCAGTTCGTCCATGGATCCTCCGCCCGCCGCGAGGCTCGGGTATCCCAAGTTGTTGGGATTGCGGTGGCTTTCGGCGCCCGCTGAAGTGAGCCCATGGGACACAAACGTTCACTCCGTCGGGTGCTGCTCGCGCCGGCCGCAGCCGCCCTCATGCTCCTGATCACCGCGACCGCGGCGCCGGCGCACTCCAACGCGGCCGACCAGCTCCGCAGCCTCGAGCGTGCGCGCCTCCATGCGCTCGTGGTGGGCGACACGGCGACGGCGAGCCGCTTCATCGCCCCCGACTTCCAGCTGATCAACCCGGCCGGCGCGACGTCGGCGAAGGACGACTACCTCGAGGGTGTCGCGGCCGGCTTCCCTGACTACCTCGTGTTCGAGCCGTCGGGACCGATCGCGGTGCGCCTCGCAGGGAACTCCGCCTCGCTGCGCTTCCCCGTGAGCTTCGATCTGCTCCTCGGCGGCGAGCTCCGGCTGACGCACCAGGCGTGGGTCAGCGAGCTGTGGGAGCGTCGATGGGGACGCTGGCAGATCGTCTGGGAGCAGGCGACCGCGATCCCGAACAACTTCGACCTGTTCGTCCAGTCGATCCTGCCGGTCGCGTGATCGCTACCGGTCGGCGGCCGCGTCGCCGAACGTGGCGACGAGCTCGCGCCGGCTGCGGACGCCGACCTTCGCGAACACTGATTTGAGATGGTCCTGGACCGTGTGGCGCGAGATGCAGAGGCGCTCCGCGAGCGCGCGGGTGTCCAGCCCCGCGACGAGCGCCGACACCAGTTGGCGCTCGCGGCGCGTGAGCGCGTAGCCGCGGCACAGAAGGTCGAACGTTTCCGCCGGGGTCGCGCCGCGGAGCGTGACCGCGACCCTCCCCGCGTCGTCGCCTTCGAGCGGGGCCGCCTCGATCTGCACCCAGCGGCCGTCCGCAGCGCGCTCGAGCGCTGACGCCTTCGGCGAGCCGTCGGCCCGCGCGAGCGCCGCGACCGGGTAGACGACGGCCGGCAGGATGTCCCAGAGCGCGAACACCTCCGCCATCGGCAGCGCGTCGATCCAGGAGCGTGCGCCGGCGGTCCAGCTGACGGGCTGGAGCTCATCGTCGAGGACGACCACTCCCGGCGGGCTCGAGGCCGCCGCGCCGCCGTGGCTCGCCCGGTCGACCCGCCTGCGCAGCGCGGCGCCGAACCCCGGGCCGAGGTCCGCGAGGAGCGCGAGATCCTCGGGCGCGAACGGCGCGTCGTCGTGGTCGCGATACGCCTTGATCCAGCCCCAGCAGCCGAGCGCGTCGCGGCAGGCGGCCACCGCCTCGTCGCCGATCCCGACCGGTCTGAGCACCTGATCCCAGCGCAGCGAGCGCCCGAGGTCGCCGTGCGTCTCGGCGCTCAGACTCGCGACCGGCGCGGGCCGGCGCGCCACCACGTGCATCGCCGCGAAGTCCTCGCCCGAGTACTCGAGCGCGAGCGAGCGGCCGACGGCCGGGCCGTAGTCGTGCACGGCCACGCCGCTGAGCGGGATCAGCGTCTCGGGGTCGGCGAGCGGCCAGCACCAGCGATCGAAGCCGACCGTCCGCCGGAGCTCGGCGATCGCCTCGAGCTGCAGCGACCCGGCGTCGAGGGTGGAGTCGCTGAGCCGCTCCAACCTCTCCCGACACCGTGAGCGCCGACGCTCGGTGGCCACGGTTTCCGACCCTACACCCGCGTGAAACCTCTGCGAAGGGGTGCTGAAACCGGCGGGGCCTAGCTTTGCGGCCATGACAGAGATCACTACAACCGCCGTCCAGGCACGCGGCCTGGTGAAGACCTTCGGCGACCTGCGGGCCGTCGACGGCATCGACCTCGAGGTGAGCCAGGGCGAGATCCTCGGCGTCCTCGGTCCGAACGGTGCCGGCAAGACCACGATGCTGCGGATGCTCGCCACGCTGCTCCCCATCGACGCGGGCGACGCCCAGATCTTCGGCGTCGACGTGGCCAAGGAGCCGCACCGCGTCCGCCAGTTGATCGGCGTCACCGGCCAGTACGCGTCGGTCGACGAGAACCTCACGGCGACCGAGAACCTGTGGCTCTTCGGGCGCCTCCAGGGCCTGCGCTCCGCAGACGCCCGCGCGACCGCCGAGCGGCTGCTCGTGCAGTTCGGGCTCGAGGAGGCCGCCGCGCGGCCGCTCTCGCAGTTCTCGGGCGGCATGCGCCGGCGCCTCGACCTCGCGGCGAGCCTGATCACGCGGCCGCCGCTGATCTTCCTCGACGAGCCGACCACCGGCCTGGACCCGCGCACGCGCGGCCAGATGTGGGACACGATCCGGAGTCTCGTCGCCGAGGGGTGCACCGTCCTGCTGACGACGCAGTACCTCGACGAGGCCGACCAGCTCGCCGACCGCATCGCGGTCATCGACCACGGCAGCAAGGTGGCCGAGGGCACGCCGGACGAGCTGAAGGCCTCGGTCGGCAGCTCGACGCTCCAGCTGCAGCTCGCGGCCGGCGCCGACCAGGCGCTCGCCTACGACGTCATCCGCCGCGTCCTCGGCGCGGAGCCGGTGCTGACGCCCGAGTCCGGGCGGATCAACGCCCCGCTCGCGATCGCCGACCGGGCCGCGGACGTGCTGATCGCCCTGCGCGAGTCGGCCGTGGCGATCGCCTCGGTCAGCGTCGCCAAGCCGACGCTCGACGAGGTCTTCCTCACGCTCACCGGTCACGACGCCGAGCCCGAGCCCGAATCCGACGCATACGACGACGAAGCGCCCGTTCTGGAGGTAGCACGATGAGCACCGCCACCATCACCCTCGACCCCGCCGCCGCGGTCGCCCGCACGCGCTCGCGCACGAGCCTGGCCGAGACGGTCCGCCAGACCCTCTCGATGGCCTGGCGCGCGCTCAAGACCATGCGCCGCAACCCGGAGCAGTTCTTCGACGTGACGATCCAGCCGCTGCTGTTCACGGCGATGTTCGCCTACGTGTTCGGCGGCGCGATCTCCGGCAACGTCGCGAGCTACCTGCCGCTGATGATCCCGGGCATCGTCGCCCAGACGGTCCTGACCACCTGCATGGCCACGGGCGTGCAGCTGCGCGAGGACATGGAGAAGGGCGTCTTCGACCGCTTCAAGTCACTGCCGATCGCGCGGATCGCGCCGCTGGCCGGCCCGATGACCGCTGACCTCGTGCGCTACCTGATCGCGGCGAGCCTCACGTTCGTCGCGGGCATGGTCATGGGCTACCGCCCGCAGGGCGGGGTGCTCGGCGTGCTGGCGGCGATCCTGCTGGCGATCTTCACCGGCTGGGCGATCGCGTGGATCTTCACCTGGGTCGGCACCATCGCCCGCAGCGCGCGCAGCGTCCAGGGCATCTCGATGATGATCCTGTTCCCGCTGACGTTCCTCTCGAACGCGTTCGTCCCGGTCGACACGCTGCCGCCCGCGCTGCAGACGTTCGTGAACATCAACCCGGTCTCCCACCTGGTGTCCGCCACGCGCGACCTCGCCAACACCGGCACGATCACCACCGAGGTGGGCTGGACGCTGCTTGCCGGCTTCGTCGTGATGGCGATCTTCGCGCCGCTCGCGGTCCGCAGCTACAAGAAGCACCTGTAGATGGTTGACCGCACGACCCCGTACCCGTCTGCACGCGCCCCGCGGCGCAGGGCGGCACCCGCCGGGAGAGGTCTGTGGCGCTGCCACTATCCCTCTCCGGCGTGCACGGCCCTGCATCCACGGGCCACGCACATCCAGGCACGGCGGCCGCGCGATCAACCATCTAGCCGGGAAGCCGCTCGACCAGGCCGTGCGCCTCGTCGAGCAGCTCCGGCGGCCGCCGGTCGCCGAGCGCGTCGCGCAGGGCGGCGATCCGGCCCGGCGCGCGGGCCTCGGCCTCCGGAGCGATCCGCTCCCACGCCATCGTCGGCATCATCCGGTTGTAGGCGAAGCGCTCGGCGAACACGAGCAGCTCGACCGCGTCGTCCACGGACGTCGCGTCGCGCAGCAGGCCCCAGGCGCCGAGCCCGAACAGCGCGAGGCCGGTGACGGGGTAGTCGAGATGCGGGTTCGCCGGGTCGAGCACCCGCAGGACGCGCTTGCCGCTGGTCGCGAAGACCGCACGGGCGTACGCGTCGTCGGCGTCCGTCGTCGCGTGGTAGGCGTGCGACACGAGCGCGACCGATTCCCCGAGCATGCCCCACGGCTCCAGCCCGGTCGGCTCGATCCCAGGGAGCCGCACGTTCGCCAGGGCCGCCGCGCACTCCCGGTAGATGCGCAACCCGGGCGCGATGTCGCCGCGAGCCAGCGCGAGCTCGGCGGCCCCGATCCGGCGGAACGCGATCCCGCCGAACAGGGTCCCGCGGTCTTCGGTCGCGTCGAGTCGCTCGAGCTCGGCCGCCGCGTCCGCGAGGCGCTCTTCGTGGATCGCACAGAGGGCGAGCAGCGCGCGCAGCTGGACGACGTCGTCCATCGCCCCCAGGCGCTCCATCACCGGTAGCGCGGCGCGGGCGTGATCCTCGGCCGCCGCCGTGTCGCCGAGGTTCATCGTGAGGTCGGCGAGGTTGGTGCGGAGGATCGCCGAGATCCACGGCCCCTCGTCGCTGCCGACGAGCGCCAGCGCGGCCTCGACCGCCTCGACGGCAGCCGCGGGTTCGCCCACGTTCTCGCGCACGTGGCCGAGCCACTGGAGCGCGGGCAACGCGACGTGGCGGTCGGGATCGCGGATGAGCTGCTCGAGACGCGGCGGGAACGCGGCAGGGTTCGCCGGGTCGTACTCGAGCAGCATCGTGACCATCCCGGCGAGCCGCGGATCGCCGCGGCCGGGCCCCAGCCGTACCAGCAGGTTGCGGAGCGCCTCGCTGCGCTGGTCCACCGTGGCCATCGCGTTCGCCATCGCCATCACCGCCGCGCCCCGGGCCGTGTCCTCGAGCTCCGGCGGCGGCTGCCAGTCGCGAACCGCGTCGGCGATCGCGCCGGTCATGCCGATCAGCCGGGCGTGCTCGCCGCGGACCGTCCAGAAGCTCCCGAGCACGGAGAGCAGCTCGACGAGCGCGCCGCGGTCGCCGCCGGCCAGCGCGTCGCGCAGCTCGTCGGCGAGGTTGATCTCCTCGGCCGCGAGCGCGTCGATCGTCGCGAACTGGTCGCGGCTGAACAGGCCCCTGCGGCGGCGGCCGGCGTAGGCGATCGCCCACGCCCGCCGGGCCGCGCGTGCCTCGTCGGTCTCGCCGGCCTGCTCGAGCTGCAGGCGGCCGAACTCGCGGACGGTCTCGAGCATGCGGTAGCGGAGCCCGCCCGCGACGTCGCGGATGCTCAGCAGCGACTGGTCGACGAGCCCCTGCACCGCGTCCAGCGCGCCGTCGCCGAGCACCGCGTCCGCCGCCTCGAGCGTGAAGCCGTCGTTGAACAGCGCGAGCCGGCGCAGCGCGCGCCGCTCGGGTTCGTCGAGCAGGTTCCACGACCAGTCGATCACGGCGAGCAGGGTCTGGTGGCGGTCGGGCGCGGCGCGGTCGCCCCCGCGCAGCAGCGCGAAGCGGTCCGCGAGGCGCCGGCTGATCTCCTCGACCGACATCGCGCGGACCTTCGCGGCGGCCAGCTCGATCGCCAGCGGGAGGCCGTCGAGCCGGGTCACGATGCTCCGCACGATCGCCTCCGGGAGCTCGGCGTCGGGGCGCGCGGCGAGCGCGCGGTCGCCGAACAGCGCGGCCGCGTCGGCCGGCTCGAGCTCGCCGAGCAGGTAGACGTGCTCGGCGCCGATCTCCAGCGGAGCGCGGCTTGTCGTCAGCACGCGCAGGTCGGCGGTCGCGGAGACGAGGAAGGCCACCAGCTCGGCCGCGGCGTCGATGACGTGCTCGCAGTTGTCGAGCACGAGCAGGCCCGGCCCCTGCGCCAGCCGCTGCGCGATCCGGCTGCGGACGTCGAGGCGCTGCTCGGGCGTGAGCGTCCGCTGCGCGCTGACCGAGTCGCGCACGCCGAGCACGGAGCCGACCTCGCCGACGACGTCCTCGGCGGTCGTGACGCCGACGAGCTCGACGACGTGCACCACCGGCTCCGCGGCGTCGCGGGCGAGGACGTGGGCGAGGCGCGTCTTGCCGAGGCCGCCCGGCCCGATGATCGAGACCACGCGGGCATCGGTCAGCAGCGAGCGCAGGCGGGCGACGTCGCGGTCGCGGCCACGCAACGAGCTCGCGTCGTAGCGCACGCCGGCGCGGACGGGGCGGTCGAGCGCCAGCAGGTCGCGGTGCGCGCGGCGGAGGCGCTCGCCGGGGTTGGTGCCGAGCCGGTCGAGGAGGTCCTGGCGGTAGGCCTCGTAGCGCTCGAGGGCGGCCCCGGGGCCGCGCACCGCGGCCTCGCTGCGAAGCAGGTCGGCGAGCAGCGCCTCGTCATCGGGGCGCTCGGCGTGCGCGGCCTCGAGTGCCGCCAGCGCCTGGGCGTGCGCGCCGGTGCGGCTGGACGCCTGCGCGAGGACCACGCGCGCGGTCGCGAGCTCGCCCGCCGCCGCGCGGCGGAGCTCGGCCAGCGGGTCGGCCTCGCCCTCGACCGGCGCGGGCAGCCCGTTGGCGAGCGCCAGCGCCTCGCGCGCGAGCGTGGCCGCGCGGTCGGCGTCGTCGTCGAGCGCGGCGGCGGCGTCGCGCGCGAGCGCGGAGAGCCGGACGCTGTCGACCTCGGCGAGGTCGACGCCGAGCCGGTAGCCGACGGCATCGCGGACGATCGCGTCGGGGCCCAGCGCGGTGCGGGTGCGCGACACCAGCACCTGCAGGCCCTTCGCCGCGTCCGCCGGCGCGTCCTCGCCCCACACCAGGTCGATCAGCCGCTCGGCGCGGACCGGCCGCCCACCGGCGGCGGCCAGCGCGGCGAGCAGCGCGCGCGAGCGCTCGCTCGCGACCGGCGCCCCCCGCCAGCGCACGTCGCCCAGCAGCGTCAAGGCGGTCACGTCTGGGATCACTCCCGTTCTCTGCGGATGCGAACGACCAGCACGACCACGCCGATGATCACCGCCAGCGCGGCGACCTGGACGAGGACGGTCACCTCCTTGCTCGACCCCTCGGTCGCGCGCCGCAAGGAGCCGAACAGGAGCGTGCCCGCGAAGAAGGCGACCAGGGTCCACAGCAGCGTGGCGTGGTTCCGCATGCCCCTGACGCTACTGCGCTCGCTGTAGCATCGGCTCGTGGCCGATCTCAAAGAGGGCGACAAGATCTGGGTCGAGCAGGCGGACGGCTCGCAGCGCGCCGGCATCTTCGTCGGCGAGGCCGAGGGGACGTGGTTCGGCGGCAGCGTCGGCGCGTACGTGGTCTACCCGGAGACGAAGTCGGGCGAGCAGGTCGCGATGATGCGCGTCATGCCGCGCGATGAGGCCGAGTAACTACGCCGGCAGCCGGTCCAGCAGCCGTGCGAGCTGCGCCAGCTCGTCGTCGTCGTAGCGGTCGCTGAACAGCTCCGCCACCCGCGCCAGGTGCGTGGCGCGGGCGCGGGTCACGAGCTTCGACCCCTCGGGCGTCAGCGCGACGAGGAAGCCGCGCGCGTCGTCCGGGCAGTCGGTGCGCTCGACCAGGCCCTCGCGCTCGAGGCCCTGGATCAGGCGCGTGATGCCCGAACGGGTGAGGAGCACGGCCTTGGCGATCTCGACCGGCCGCAGGCTCTGCTCGGGCGCGTGCGAGATCTGGAGCAGGACGTCGTAGTCGGAGAGGGTGAGGGAGTGCTCGTCGGCCAGGTCGCGCTCGAGGCGGCGCGAGATCGCGCTGTGCGCCTTGAGGAACCGCGTCCAGGTCGCGAGCCGCTCCCCCTCCAGGACGGCTATGACGAGACCTCCGTCGCCCGCGGGTTCGGCAACGGCGTGAGGATCTGCTCGATCCGCTCGCGCATCGGCTCGAAGCGCGGCGGCAGCGTCAGCTTCTCGCCCAGGTGCTCGATGTCCTCGTCGGTGTCGAAGCCGGGGCCCATGGTGGCGAGCTCGAACAGCACGCCGCTGGGCTCGCGGAAGTACACGCTCCGGAACCAGAAGCGGTCGATGATCGGCGTCGGGCGCGCGTTGCCGGACTGCGCCACGCGCTCCTGCCACGCCTCCTGCTCATCCATCTGGGTCGCGAACGCGATGTGGTGGATCGAGCCGCCGCCCTGCGACGGGTTGACGCCCGCCGGCGGCGGGTCGTAGGCGTAGAGGCCGCCGCGCTGGTCGCCGCGCACCTCCCACTCGCCGTCCGCTCCGCCGGAGAAGCCGAGCGTCTCGCGCAACAGCGCCTCGCTGCGGGCGGGGTCGCTCGCGTAGGCGCGGACACCGTCGAAGCCCTGCAGCGCGTGCTCGCGCGGGATCTCGGGATGGTCGGCGATCAGCGGGGCGTCGCTGACGTCGGAGACCTTGAGCTCGTGCTCGAGGCCCTCGGGGTCGGTGAAGCGCAGGCGGTCGTCGACGCGCTGGACCTCGACGCCGTGCTCCGCGAGCCGGGCGGCCCAGAAGTCGAGCGCCTCAGGAGCGGCCACGCGCCAGACGATGCGGTAGACCTGACCGTCACCGGCGCGGCCGCGGGCGGCGCCGGGGTACTCGAAGAACGTCAGATCGGCGCCGGGCGAGCCCTGCTCGTCGGCGTAGAAGAGGTGGTAGACGGTCGGATCGTCCTGGTTGACGGTCTTCTTGACCATGCGGAGACCGAGCGTGCCGGCGTAGAACTCGACGTTGCGCGGCGCGTCCCCGGTGATGGCAGTGATGTGGTGGATGCCTTCGAGCTTCACGATCTCTCCTCGTTGTTGCGTGCGCAACAAGATAGCACCGTTAGGGTTCCGCGACCATGCGGAACGCGCTCACGCTCGCCTACCACTGGCTCGCCCTGCTGATCGCCATCGGCATCGTCGTGCAGGTCTTTCTCGCCGGTCTCGGGATCTTCGGCGCCGACAGCTTCAAGGCCCACGAGGACTTCGGCGGGATCCTCCACGGGCTGACGATCCTCGTGTTCCTGCTGGCGATCGCCGGGCCGCGGACCGCGCGCACGATCGGGATGGGCTTCGGGCTCGCCGTCCTGGTGACGATCCAGATCGCGCTGGTGGGCGCGCGCGACGACGCGCCCGGCGTGGCCGCCCTTCACCCCGTGCTGGCGCTCTTCGCCCTCGGGCTCGCCTTCCACATCGGGATGCCGGCGCTCAGCCGACGACGGGGAGCGTCCGCTCCTCGTCCAGCGCAGTGAGCGCGTCCTGCATCTCGGCCGTGACGGCCTCGTAGGCCTCGTCCTCGTCGGGATCGGCGCCGAAGCGCTCGCGCAGGTCGATCGGCGGCAGCACCTGGACCTTGATCTTGGCCGGGAGCGGGACGCGCCCCGGGAGGTCGAGGAAGTTGACGCCGAGCGGCGGCCCGATCGACACCGGGAGCACCTTGATGCGCGTGAGCTTGTCGAGGCCGATCAGCTTCGCGGCGCGCTCGCCGCGGGTGAGGAAGAGCGCGGTCTCCTGCCCGCCGATGGAGACCACCGGCACGATCGGCACGTCGCGCTCGAGCGCCAGCTTGATGAAGCCCTGGCGGCCGCCGAACTCGATCTGGTCGGAGTGCCAGGACGGGCGGAACGTCTCGTAGTCGCCGCCGGGGTAGACGAGCACCGGCGCGCCGAGGTCGAACGCGGAGCGGGCGTTGTCGTGCGAGGCGGGCACGACGCCGTAGCGCCGGATCAGGCCCAGCAGCGGGCTCTTGGCGGCGACGTCGTGGGCGAGCTGGTGGAAGCGCCGGTCGGGCCCGAAGTGGTCGTAGAAGGCGGCCGAGAACACAAACGTGTCGGCGATCAGGAGGCCGCCCGAGTGGTTGCCGACGAGCAGCGACGGCTCGCCGACCGGGATGTTCTCCAGCCCCTCGACCTCGCCGCGGAAGTAGGTCCGGCAGACCGCCTTCAGCCACGGCAGCGTGCGGCGGATGTGCTCCGGGTCCCAGGCGTCGATCGGGTCGGAGGGAAGGCCCTTGACCAGCTGCTCGGCGTCGGTCAGCGCGCCGGCCGCGTACTCGACCAGCCCGTCGAACGGGGCGGGCGTGTGGCGGGCCAGGCGGCGGAGCGGGTTCATCCGTAACCCCTACCCGATCCGACGGTACATCGATCCATGACGCAACTGGTCCGGAAGACGGAGGACGAGGCCGCCGCTCTCGCGCGGCTGGGCTTCGAGGAGCTCCGCGGGTTCACGGAGAGCATCGGGACGATGGAGCGCGACATCGCCGGCCGGGTGTTCGGCCATGTGCCGCTCGGCACGCCGATCAAGTACGTGCACGACGCGATCGCGGGCGGCGTCGTCGGCGCGCTCGGCGGGGCGGCGAGCGCCGCCGGCCGCGGGGCGCAGACGCTCGTCGAGCGCCGCCCCCGCCCGGAGCGCCCGCTGTCGGCGACGGTGCCCGGCGGCATGGGCCTCGCGTTCCTCAACGGGCTGGTCGGCGATCGCCTGGAGCGCGAGGACAGCCCGCTCCAGCAGCCGATGGCCGTCCGCGTCGGCGGCCTGCCCGTCCCGCCCCGGCGGCGCGCGCTCGCCGAGGCCTTCCCGCAAGCGACCCCGCGGCTGGTGGTGTTCGTCCACGGCCTCATGGGCGAGGAGCACGGCTGGCTCCTCGGGCGCCGCCAGGGCCGCGAGGACTACGGCTCGCGCCTCGCCCGCGACCTCGGCTGCACGCCGGTCTACGTCCGCTACAACACCGGCCGCCACATCTCCGAGAACGGCCGCTCGCTGGCCGACCTGCTCGAAGCGCTGGTCGACGCCTGGCCGGTGGAGGTCGAGGAGGTCGCGCTCGTCGGGCACTCGATGGGCGGCCTCGTCTCCCGCAGCGCGGCGCACTTCGCGAAGCTCGACGGGCAGGCGTGGGTCGAGCACGTGCGGAAGGTGATCTCGCTCGGCTCGCCGCACCTGGGCGCGCCGCTCGAGCAGGCCGTGCACGTCGTGAGCCACGCCGCGGGCCGGCTGCCGGAGACGCGCATGCTCTCGGCGTTCCTGCGCCGTCGCAGCTCCGGCATCCGCGACCTCCGCCAGGGCTCGCTCGTCGATGAGGACTGGCGCGACCGCGATCCCGAGGCGCTCCGCGCCGCCGCCTGCCAGGAGGTGCCGCTGCTCGAGGGCGCGACGCACTGCTTCGTGTCCGCGACGGTGACCCGCAGCCCGCGGCACCCGCTCGGGCGCGTCGTGGGTGACACGCTCGTGCTCGTCCCGAGCGCCACGGGCCGCTCGCGCACCCGCGTGCTCGGGTTCGAGGACGAATACGGCCTACACGTCGGGGCGACCAACCACATCGCGCTGCTGAACCACCCGGCCGTCTACGAGAAGCTTCACGCGTGGCTGGCGTAGCCGACTACCCGCACGTCCTCGACATCCCGACGCGCTGGAAGGACAACGACGTCTACGGGCACGTCAACAACGTCGAGTACTACTCGTACTTCGACACCGTGATCAACCGCTGGCTGATCACCGAGGGCGGGCTCGACATCCACGACGGCGACGTGATCGGGCTGTGCGTGGAGTCGCACTGCGCGTTCAAGGCGGCGATGGCGTTCCCCGACCTCGTGCGGGCCGGGCTGCGCGTCGCGCACCTGGGCCGGTCGAGCGTCCGCTACGAGATCGGGCTGTTCCGCGAGGACGACCCCGAGCCCGCGGCGGAGGGTTGGTTCGTGCACGTCTTCGTCGACCGCGCCGAGCGCCGCCCGCGCGACATCCCCGAGCGCGTTCGCGCCGCGCTCGAGCGGCTCAGCTGAGTCCGGCCAGCGCCGCGAACGCGCGGTCGACGAGCTCGGGCAGCTCGGCCCGCTCGGGGTGCTCCGCCCACTCGCGTACGGCGGTCACGAGCGCGCCGACGCAGGCGGCGGCGAGCACGCGGGTCTCGTAGTCGTCGGGGTTGCCGAGGCCGGCGGCGAACACCGCCTCGGTGGCGCGCTCGTTGTCGACGATGCGGGCACGCAAGGCGGCCGTGGACTGGACCAACTGCGCACGGGCGAGGATCGTGTCGCGGTCGCGCTCGTAGACCGCGGCGAGGGCGGACATGACCGTGGCCCGGACGCGCTCGACCGGTGGCTCGCCCGCCGGGCGCGCGCGGATCAGCTCGGCCATCATCGGGTCGTAGTCGTCGGTCGCGACGACGTCCTCCTTGGCCGGGAAGTTGCGGAAGAACGTCATGTGCGAGACCCCCGCCGCCTCGGCGATCTGGTCGACCGTCGTGGCGCCGTACCCCTGCGCCAGGAAGAGCCGCATGGCCTCCTCCTGGATCCTCGCGCGGGTCTCGGCCTTCTTGCGCTCGCGCAGGCTCACGCGGGGGCGGCGGCCCCCAGCCGCCGGGCGCAGCCGAGCGCGGCGAGCGCCACCACCGCGGCGCAGGCGAGCAGCACGCTCGCCATACCGGCGGTGAACGCGTCGGCGGTGCCGGGTCCGATCGGCTCGGGAGAGCCGGCGGGCAGGTGCGCGCGGTAGACGGCCGACAGAAGGCTGCCGAGCAGTGCGACGCCGAGCGCGCCGCCGACCTGGCGCAGCGTGTTGTTGATCGCCGCGCCGACGCCGGCCTCGCCGTCGGGCAGTTCGGCGAGCACCACGTCCATCGCCGGCGCCATCGCCGCGCCGACCCCGGCGCCGCAGGCGCCGAGCGCGAGCGCGATCACCGCGTAGGGCGTGCTCGGCGTGACGGAGGCGAGCCATACGAGCGAGCCGGCGAGGAGCGCGAGCCCGCCGCTGACCGCGGCGCGCGTGCCGAGCGTCTGTTGCAGCCGGCTCGCCAGCCCGCCGGCCAGGATCAGCCCGGCCATCAGCGGGATCAGACGGACGCCCGTCCCGAGGGCGTCGTGGCCGAGCACGCTCTGCAGGAACTGCGGCAGGACGAAGAGCAGACCGTAGAGGGCGAACGAAACGACCACGCCGGCGACCGTGCCCCACGCGAAGCGGCGGTTGCGGAGCAGCGCCGGGTCGGCGAGCGGAGCCGGGGCGCGGCGCTCCCAGGCGGTGAACGCGCCGCCCACGGCGACGGCAAGCGCCAACAGCGCGAGCGTGGCGGGCGCCAGCCACCCGCGCGCGGGCGCGTGCACGACCGCGTAGACGAGCGCCACGACGCTCGTCGCGGCCAGCAGCGTGCCCGGCCAGTCCGAGCGCCGCGGGACAGCGGGCCGCGACTCGCGTAGCAGCACAGCCCCGGCCACCAGCGCGACAGCGATCAGCGGCACGTTGACCCAGAACACCGAGCTCCACGCGAACGAGCGCAGCAGCGCGCCGCCCGCGATCGGTCCCAGCGGCAGCCCGACCGCAACCGCCACGGTGAGCAGGCTGATTGCCTTCGGCCGCTCGGCGGGCGCGAACGCGGCGGGCACGTACGCGATCGCCAGCGGCATGATCGCCGCCGCGCCCACGCCCATCGCGGCGCGCGCGGCGACGAGTTCGCCGACCGAGCCCGCAAGCGCGCAGGCGGCCGAGGCCGCGCCGAACAGCGCCATGCCGGCCAGCAGCGTGCGGCGGCGACCGAGCCGGTCGCCGATGACGCCGGCCGGCAGCATCGCGCCCGCGAAGGCGAGCACGTATGCGTCGACGATCCACTGCAGATCGGGCGTGCCCGCCCGCAGGGACGTGGCGATGGTGGGGAGCGCCACGTTGAGGACGGTGATGTCGAGGCCGACGACGAGAACGGCGAGGCAGAGCACGAGGAGGCAAGACCAGCGCCGCGGGTCCGATACGTTAGCCACTAACATATGTTAGAAGCTAACAGGTGAGACAAGTCGGTGCTGCCATCCTGTTCGGCCGTGAGGCGAGGAGCACTCATCGCACTGGCGGCCGGCGCGCTGCTGGCGGCCTGCGGCAACGGAAGCGGGAGCCAGGCGAAGTCGTCCCCGGTGGCAACCGACGAGAGCCCGACCGCGAGCGCGAGCCGCGGGGTGCGGCTGAAGTCGGTCGGGCACTTCGATCAGCCCGTCTACGTCACCTCACCTCCGGGCGACGCGAAGCACCTGTACGTCGTCGAGCAGGCGGGCCGCGTCCGCGTGCTCTCCGGCGGCAAGCAGAGCACGTTCCTCGACATCCGCTCGCAGGTCACCTCCGGCAGCGAGCAGGGCCTGCTGTCGATCGTGTTCGCGCCCGACTATGCGCGCTCGGGCCTGTTCTACGTCTACTTCACCGACAAGTCCCAGAGCGAGCGCGTCGTCGAGTTCAAGCGCGCGAGCGCGACCCGCGCCGACCCGGGCTCCGAGCGGCTCGTGCTGCGGATGGACGACCCGGAGGCCAACCACAACGGCGGCCTGCTGTTGTTCGGCCCTGACAAGCACCTGTACATCGGCACGGGCGACGGCGGCGGCGCGGGCGACCAGCACGGCCCGCGCGGCAACGCGCAGAACCTCGCCTCGCCGCTCGGCAAGATCCTGCGGATCGACCCGAAGCAGTCGGGCAGCAAGGCCTACACCGTCCCCTCCGACAACCCGTTCGTCAACCGCGCCGGCGCGCGCCCGGAGATCTACAGCTACGGCCTGCGCAACCCGTGGCGCTACTCGTTCGACCGCAAGACCGGCGACCTGATCATCGGCGACGTCGGGCAGGACGCGGTCGAGGAGATCGACTTCGTCCGCCGCGGCAAGGGCAAGGGCACGAACTTCGGCTGGCGGGTGTTCGAGGGCCGCTCGCGCTACAAGCCCGGCGAGAGCGCGCCCGGTGCGGTCAAGCCCGTGATCACGCGCAGCCACTCCGACGGCTGGTGCTCGATCACCGGCGGCGTCGTGGTGCGCGACAAGGCGCTCACCGGCCTGCGCGGGCGCTACCTGTTCGGCGACTTCTGCAAGAAGCGCATCCAGTCGGCCAAGCTCAGCGCCGGCAAGGCGAAGTCCGTGCACAACACGTCACTGAAGGTCGGCAGCCTGTCCTCGTTCGGGGAGGACGCGCGCGGGCGCGTCTACGCCGTCTCGCTCGAGGGCACGGTCTACCGCCTCGTCCCGCGATGAGCGTCGAGGAGCTCGAAGGGCTCGACATCACGCGCGTCCGGGCCGAGAACCCGGGCCCCTACACGCTGTCCGGCACCAACACGTGGGTTGTCGGCCGCGACCCGGCGTGGGTCGTCGACCCCGGCCCTGACATCTCCGAGCACATCGAGAACGTCGCCGCCGCGGTCGAGGCGCGCGGCGGCGCCGGCGGGATCGCGGTCACGCACGACCACCAGGACCACGTCGAGGGGCTGCTGGCGCTGCGCGAGCGGCTCGGCCGCCCGCGGGTCGGCGCGCGCCGGTACGCCTCCGACGTCCGGCTCTGCGACGGCGATCGCTTCGGTCCGTTCGCGGTCCACTCGGTGCCCGGCCACGCGCCCGACCACCTCGCGTTCGTGTGGCAGGGCGCGTGCTTCACCGGCGACGCGGTGCTCGGCGAGGGCAGCGTGTTCGTCGCCGAGGACCTCGGCGAGTACCTCGAGGCGCTGCAGCGCCTGCGCCAGCTCCCGTTGCGCGTGATCTGCCCCGGCCACGGGCCGCCGGTGTGGCACCCGCTCGACAAGCTCGACGAGTACGTGGCCCACCGCCGCGAGCGCGAGGCCAAGCTGCTCGACGCGCTCGAGGAGGGACTACACGAGGAGGACGAGCTGCTCGACGCGGTCTGGGCCGACGCGCCGCCGGCCCTGCGGCCGGCCGCCGCGGTCACGCTGGGGGCACATCGAGCGAAGCTGGAGTCCGAGGGTCGCTGGCCTCAGCGAGACGGCGGTACGCCAGCGTCATAGCGGCGGCGAGCGGGGTCGTCCCCGCCGCCTCGGCGTCGTCGAAGATCGTGCGCAGCGTGCCGCCGACGGCGCGCACGCGCTCCTCCGCCCGGTCGGGCGCGTAGCCCTCGGGCTCGAGCTCGACCGCGATGTTGATGATGCCGCCGGCGTTGGCGACGAAGTCGGGCGCCCACAGGATCCCGTGGTCGGTGAGCCGCTCGGCGATCGTCTCGGCGGCGAGCTGGTTGTTGGCCGCACCGGCGATCGCGCGGCAGCGCAGGGCGGGGACGGTCTCGTCGTTGAGCACCCCTCCCAGCGCGCACGGTGCGAGCACGTCGACCTCGGCGAGCAATGCGGCGTCGGGGTCGGTCCAGTCGGCACCGAGCTCGTCGGCGAGCGCGCGCTTGCCCTCGTCGACGTCGGCGACCACGAGCCGCGCCCCGCCGGCCGCGAGGTTGCGGGCCAGCGCGCCGCCGACGCGGCCGAGGCCGACGACCGCGATCGAGCGCTCGCCCAGTTCAGTGGTGCCCCACACGCGCTCGCAGGCGACGTGGATCGCCTCCTGGACGCCGAGCGCGGTCCATGGGCTGGGGTCGCCGGAGCCCCCGCGCTCGACCGCGAGGCCGGTGACGTGCCGCGTGCCCTCGGCGATCACGGTCATGTCGGCGTCGGACGTGCCGACGTCCTCGGCGGTCCGGTAGCGGCCGTCGAGCATGTCGACGGTCTCGGCGAAGTCGAGCAGGGCCGCGCGGCGCTGCTCGGGGCCGAGCGGCGGGTCGCCGGCACGGCGCATGATCACGCCTTTGCCGCCGCCCTGGGGGAGGTCGGCGACGGCGGCCTTGAAGGTCATGGCGCGGCTCAGGCGCAGGGCGTCGGCGACCGCGTCGCGCGAGTCGCCGTAGGTCCACATGCGGCAGCCGCCGAGCGACGGGCCGCGCGCAGTCGAGTGGACGGCGACGATCGTGAAGAGGCCGGAGCGCCGGCCGCGTCGGACGAGCAGCTCCTCGTGCTCGAGGGTCTCCAGATAGCGGTCGATGCCCGCGAGGCTAGCGGGCTTCGCCGCGGCCCGGCTGCGGACCCGGGTCGCCGGTGGGCGCCGGGGTCGTTTCGCCGGACGGGGTCGTCGGCGTGCTGTCGGGCGACGGCTGCGGGGAGCTGGTGGGGGAGGGCTCGGTGGTCAGCGGGCCGCTCGGCTGGCCGGGCACCGGGTCCGCGGAGACGGGCGGCTCGACTGGGGCCGTCACGCCGCCGGAGACGGCGTCGACGCTGCCGCCGTCGGGAGCCGTGCCGTTGGCGTCGGCCGGCGGGTACACCGGGATCGAGGGCGGCGCGAGCGCGTCGTCGGCGGCGCTCGTGTGGTGGCGCTCGCGCGCCGCGGCGGGGTGGTGGGCGACCCGGACGGCGACCGGCGCGGGCGCCGCGGCGGCGGCGCTGCGGAGCGCGGCGCGGCGCTGCAGCGGCGAGGGATTCGTGACCGCGTGGGCGGCGGCCTGCTGGGCGCGCTGCTTGGCCGGCGCGGCGTGGTGGGCCATCTTGTTGACCTCGACGGTGCCGCCCGCGGTCAGCGCCGCGGCGCACACGACGGCCGCCACCTTGCAGGCGGTGGCGCCGCCGACGGCGGCCGCGCCGGTCGCGGCGGCTCCGCCACTCGTGGCTGCCGCGCCACCCGCGGCGGCCGAGCCGCCGCCGATGCCGAACAGCTTCGCGGCGAGCGCCGCGGCGCCGGCGCCCGGCGTCAGTGCGGCGAAGCTCGAGCGCACGCCGCGCAGGGCGGAGCGGTACTCGCGGCAGCCCTCGCATTCCTTCATGTGCCGGCGGGCGCGGCCGGAGGCCTTGACGCCGCGGTCGTAGGCGGCGACGAGGTCCTCGCGGATGACGGCGCAGTCGGTGCTGCGCGCCTCTGCGGCCTCCACCAGCCCGAGCCGCGCGCGCACGAGCAGCGACTTCACGGCGGGCACGGTGACGTCGAGCGCGGTGGCGAGGTCGGCGTAGGACATGCCGTCGATCTCCCGCATCAGCAGCGCCGAGCGCTGCTGCTCGGGCAGGCGGCCGACGTCGGTCACGAGGCGGCGCAGGTCCTCGCGGCGCTGGGCGTCCTCGAGCGGGTCGTGGAGCGGGGTGCGCGACATCTCGAAGACGTCGGCGGGCGCGGGGATCGGCCGGCGCAGGTGATCGATGCAGCGGTTGTGGGCGACCCGGTAGAGCCACGCGCGCACGTTGACCTGGCGGTCGTCGGCGCGGAGGGCGCCGAAGGCTCGGACGAAGACGTCCTGCAGCACGTCCTCGGCGTCCTGGCGCGACTGGGTCGCGAGCATCTGGCGCACGTAGGCGAACAGGCGCTGCTTGTAGCGCTCGTGGAGGGTGTTGAACGCCTCGTCCGATCCGGCCCGGAACAGCGCCAGCAACTGATCGTCGGACCGCAGGCGCAGCAGCGGAGCCGAGATCGAGAGGCGGGACAGGCCCGCCGGGGCGCGTAGGGCAGAGGCTTCCAGTGGGATCAGCTCCAGTTCCGGGCTGCTGTACCGCCGACTCTAACCTCTGGCGCGGCCCGAAGTTGTGCGCGGCGATCCCCTAATGCCCACTTTGCCCATTACTGAAGACGTCGAGTTGCCGCTCGAGGAGATCGAGCTGCGGGTCTCGCGTTCCTCGGGGCCGGGCGGCCAGCACGCCAACGTGACCGCCTCGCGGGTGGAGGCGATCTTCGATGTCCACGCCTCCCAGGCGCTCTCGGAGGCACAGAAGGACCGGATCTGCTCGCGGCTCGGCGGGCGCGTGACCGCGGTCGCGCAGGACACGCGCTCGCAGCACCGCAACCGCGAACTCGCTCTCGAGCGGCTTGCACGACGCCTTGCAGGCGCGCTCAAGGTGGCGCGCCCGCGAGCGAAGACGCGGCCGACGCGGGCCTCGCAGCGGCGGCGGGTGGAGAGCAAGAAGCGGCGCGGCGAGACCAAGCGCGCGCGGCGCCGGCCGGAGGTGGAGTAGGCGCGCGCTCGTGGCAGCGCCGATGAACGTCAACGGCCGGCTGGGTAAGGGGAGGGTGCGGTCGGGGGCGGCGGCCAAGTGGGACGGTTTGACCCCCTGGAGCGTGGTTAACCCGTCCCGCTCGACGAAGCGGGACGGTTTTGGGTCGTATAGCGACCCAAACCCGTCCCACTTGACCGCCGCGGCGGCTCGCGCCCCATCTTCTCAATGCCTGGTGTTGACGTTCGCCGGCGGCCGCCACCCACCACCTGCGCGCTCGAGCTCCTCGACCGCCGCGAGGGCGAGGTCGTCGCGCCACGGGCGGGCGACGAGCTGCACGCCGATCGGCAGGCCCTCCGGTGAGGCGCCGCAGGAGATGGTGGCGGCCGGCCAGCCGGTGAGGCTGTAGGGGGTCGTGTAGCTGGTGGGGTCGCGCTGGCCGGGGCGGTTCATGTCGCCGTGGCGGCGGGCGGGGTCGGGGAAGACGGGGCAGAGGACGAGGTCGTAGGCCGCGAACCAGGCGAGCATCTCGCTGCGGTAGCCGTCCCAGCGGCGCAGGACGTCGTAGAGGTCCGAGGGGTCGCCGTAGGAGCGCCAGACGTCGATGGTCAGCTCGTGGCGGCCGCCGGGCGGGCTCGCGGGCTCGACCAGCGCGCCCGCCGCCGCCAGCGCCTGCGCGGCGGCCTCGATCGCGGCGACGGTCTCGGGCGTCGGCGTGTCGAGCCCGTTGTCGGTCTGGACCGCGACGCTCAGGCCAAGCAGGTCGGCGGCGTCGGGCGCCATCCCCCCGCTAGGCAGCAAGCTGCCTGGCTTGGCGCCTGGCAGCGGGACGGGCGGGACGCCGCCGTCGGCGCCGTCGGGGCCGCTGACGAGCTCGAGGATGAGCGCGACGTCGCGCGCCGAGCGGGCGAGGATGCCGACTTGGGTGCGCGGGTCGCCGAGCGCGCCGATCTGGCCGAGGTCGTCGATCACGCCGGTCACGGGGACGCGGCCGGAGGTCGGCTTGAGCGCGGCGAGGCCGCAGAAGTGGGCGGGCGGCGCACGCTCGCGCCCGAGTCGGTGCCGAGGCCGCAGGGCGAGCAGCCGGCCGCGATCGCCGCCGCCTCACCGCCGGAGCTGCCGCCCGGCGTGCGGTCGAGGTCGTAGGGGTTGTTCGTGCGGCCGTAGATCGCGTTGTCGGTCTCGATCCCGCCGCCGTACTCCGGGCAGTTCGTCTTGCCGAGCAGGATCGCGCCGCCCGCGCGCATCCGTGCGACCACCGTGGCGTCCGCGCCGGGCACGGTTCCGACCCGCTCCTCGGCCCCGATCGCCATCTCGATCCCGGCCGCCTCGAGGTTGTCCTGACCGTGAACGGCACGCCGTGCAGAGAGCCGGGCGGCGCGCTACGCGCGTCGGCCTCGCGTGCGGCGGCGAGCGCGCGGTCGCCGTCGACCTGGACGACGGCGTTGACGCGCGGGTTGACCTCCTCGATCCGGCGCAGATGCGCCTCGACGACCTCTTGCGAGGACAGATCCCCGGCGGCGATCGCCCCGGCGAGCCGAGTGGCAGGCAGCCTGGTCGGGTCCACGTGGTGATCCTCCCGCACCACCGAGGGTGTATCGAGCTCCACCCCTGGAGACCGGCGACCCGGCTGGGCGTGGGGGCGCCGGCACGGGAGCCTTGGCGCATGCTCCTTCTCGCCACGCCGCCCGCGACCCCTCGGCGCGAGCGGCTCGCCCGGCTCGAGCGCTCGCTGCTGCTCGCCGGCCTCGCGCTCGTCACGCTCCATCTGCTCGACCTCGCGTTCTCCGGTGCGGCGACGAGCCCGCTCGCGATCCTCGGCATCGTCGCGCTGCCGGGCGCCTGGGCCGCGCTGCAGCCGCGCATGATCCGCCCGACGCGGATCGCGCTCGCGGTGCCGGTCGGGCTCCTGGCGGTCGGCTTCGGCATGACCTCCCACGGCCTGCACGCCGTGCATCTGGGCCCGGACCGCTACGACATCACGGGCCTGTTCTTCATCGCGGGCGGGCTGGCGCTGCTCGCGTCGGCGGTCGTCGCGGCCGCCGCGCCGCGCGGGCCGCGGCGCTCGCTGTGGGGCCTGCGCGCGCTCGTGTGGGCCGGCGGCGCGGTCGCCGGCCTGATCCTGCTGTTGCCCCTGGCCGGCACCGCGCTGGTCACCCACGCGCCGCGCTGGGCGATCCACGAGCGCACGCTCGGCGTGGCGCACGAGGAGGTCCGCATCTCCGCGGGCGGTGGCCGCGAGCTCGCCGCCTGGTGGATCCCGTCCCGCAACGGTGTGGCCGCGCTGCTCGTCCACGGCTCCGGCGGCAGCCGCGCCCGCGTTGCGGCCCACGCCCGCATGCTCGCCCGTCACGGCTACGGCGTGCTCGCGCTCGACCTTCCGGGCAACGGCGAGAGTGACGGCCATTCGAACGGCCTGGGCGACAACGCCCAGCCGGCGATCAGCACGGCGCTCGACTACCTCGAAGCGCGGCCAGATGTCGAGCGGATGGTGGGCTACGGCGTCTCGATGGGCGGCGAGGTCCTGCTCGAGACCGCCGCACGCGACGCGCGATTGCGCGCCGTCGTCTCCGACGGCTCGGCGCGGCCCGAGGACGCCGACAAGGCGTTTCCGCCGCACGGAATGGAGCGTGTGGTCCGCGGCGTCATGGCTCCCGCCTCGCACGCGCTCGCCGGCACGCGCGCCGCGCCCTCGCTCACGCCGCTGATCGCCCGCATCGCCCCGCGCCCGGTCCTGCTCGTCGCGAGCAGCGGCGATCCGGCCGAGATCCTGACGAACCGCGTCTACGCCCGCGCCGGCGGCCCGACGACGCAGCTCTGGGAGCTCCAGGGCGTGGGCCACGTCGCCGGCGTCCGGCGCCGTCCGGCGGCCTACGAGGCACACACGGTCGGCTTCCTCGACCGCGCGCTCAGGCTGCGGGACGAGTCGGCCGATTGAAAACGGGATGACCCAGCTCGCCACCCGCTCCCTCCACCCCAACCGCATCTGCATCTGGCCCGTCGAGACGGGCGGGTACGGGATCGACTTTCACGTACCACGGAGCCACCGGCTTCACCGACGCCGAGTTCGCCGAGAAGGCGCTCAAGGCGGGCGGGCTGAGGACGAGCTTCCGCCAGGAGCTCGACGGCGCGTGGACCGTCCGCTTCGGGCCGCTCCCGCGCGAGCACATGCGCGAAGTGCTCGACCGCTTCGCCTGGTGAATCAGCTCACGCGGCGCTCGCGGCCGGCCCAGAACGGCTCTCGCAGCCGGCTCTTGAGCACCTTGCCGGGGCCTGACTTGGGGAGCGGCTCCTCGCGGAGGTCGATCTCGCGCGGGAGCTTGAAGCCGGCAATGAGGTCGCGGCAGTGGTCGAGGAGGGCGTCGGCTGTGACCTCCGCGCGGGGGACGACGACCGCGTGGACCGCCTCGCCCCAGCGTTCGTCGGGAACGCCGAACACGGCGGCCTCGGAGACGGCCGGGTGGCGCATGAGCGCCGCCTCTACCTCGAGCGAGTAGACGTTCTCGCCCCCGCTGATGATCATGTCCTTCGCGCGATCGAGCAGGTACAGGTAACCGTCGTCGTCCTGGGTGACGACGTCGCCGGTGCGGTACCAGCCGTCGACCAGTGCGTCGGCCGTCTCGTCCGGGCGGTTCCAGTAGCCGAGCATCACGTTCGGGCCGCGGACCCAGAGCTCGCCGTCGCGCACGTCGATCTCGACGCCGGGCACCGGGACGCCGACCGAGGCGAGCCGCTCGCCGCCGCGGCGGTGGTCCTCTCCGGAGAGGTGGGTGACCGTCGGGGCGGCCTCGGTCATCCCGTAGAACTGGGCGACGTCGCAGTCCGGCAGCCGCTCGAGCACGCGGCGCTGGAGCTCGGCGGAGATCGGCGACGCCGCGTACTGGACGTGCCGCAGCGAGCTCAGATCCGCATCGTCCGCGCCCGGCGCGTCGAGCAGCATCCCGAGCATGGTCGGCACGAGCACGGTGTGGGTGATGCGCTCGCGCTCGATCGTCTCCAGCACGGCGGCGGCGTCGAAGCGCGGCATCAGGACCTGCTCCGCGCCCGCCCACGTGCAGGCGAGCAGGTTGGCGATCCCGGCGACGTGGAACATCGGGCACGCGTGCAGCCAGCGCTGGCCGGCGCGGTGGCCGGTGGCGACGAGGTTGTGCTGCGCGTTGGCGAGCAGGTTGCCGTGCGAGAGCATCACGCCCTTCGGCCGCCCGGTGGTGCCCCCGGTGTAGGAGATCGCGGCGAGCGTGTCGGGCGCGTGGTCGCGGGGCGGCAGCGGTGGGCCGGCGAGCAGCTCGTCCCACTCGACGACCGGGCAGCCGAGGTCGGCGTCCCGGTCCGTGATCAGCATCGACAGCTGCGCGTCCTCGGCGATGAAGCGCAGCTCGTCGGGCGCGAGCCGGTAGTTGAGGCTCACCAGCACGCCGCCCGCTGCCGGCACGCCGAGCCACGCCTCCGCGTGCGCGCGCGTGTTGGCGGCCAGCACGCCCACCCGCGCCCCCGGCTCGAGGTCCAGCCGCGAGAGACGGTCGGCCAACTCGCGGTACCCGACCCCGAAGGCGGCCCGGTCGCCGAACAGCGACGCCGCGCGCCGCAGCGGCCAGCCGAGGTCGCTCACAGCCCGAGCAGGCGCGCCGCGTTCTCCTTCAGCACGAGCGGCCGCACCTCGTCGCGGATCTCCAGCTTCTCGAAGTCGGCCAGCCAGCGGTCCGGTGTGATCAGCGGGTAGTCCGACCCGAACAACATCTTCTCCTTGAGCAGCGTGTTCGTGTAGCGCACGAGGATGTCCGGGAAGTACTTCGGCGACCAGCCGGAGAGGTCGATGTAGACGTTCGGCTTGTGGACCGCGACCGCCAGCGCCTCCTCCTGCCACGGAAACGACGGGTGGGCGAGGATGATGTCGAGCTCCGGGAAGTCGGCGGCGACATCGTCGACCAGCATCGGGTTGGAGTACTTGAGCTTCACGCCGCCCCCGCCCGGCATGCCGGCGCCGATGCCGGTCGTGCCGGAGTGGAACAGCGCGATCAGCCCCGCCTCGGCGATGACCTCGTACAGCGGGTACCACGCGCGGCCGTTGGGCCAGAACGCCTGGATGTTGGGGTGGAACTTGAACCCGCGCACACCGCGCGCCACGAGCTCCTGCGCCTCGCGCACGCCGAGCTTGCCCTTGTGCGGGTCGACCGAGCCGAACGGGATCAGCACGTCCGGGTTGGCCTCCGCCGCCGCCAGCACCTCGTCGTTGCCGAGCCGCCGCCGCCCCATCCCGGCCTCGTCGTCGACGTTGAAGACGACGGCGACCATGTTGCGCTCGCGGTAGTAGTCGGCGACCTCCTGCGCGGTCGGCTGCGGCGGCGACCCGCCGAAGTAGGACGCGGCCGCCGCCAGGATCTCGCCGGTGACCGGGTCCTGCTCCTCGCCCTCGTTGCGCTCGGCGTGCACGTGCACGTCGATCGCCACCAGGGAGCCGACGTCGATGCTCATGACGGCTCCAGCGCCGGCAGTTGGACGCCGTAGGGCTGCTGCGACGAAGCGAACGCATCGTCCCAGCGCGCGGCGATCTCCTCCGCCGTCCAGCCCCCGTCGCGCAGCTCCGCGACCAGCTCGGCGGGATGCGAGTACAGGCTCAGGCGGTCGCCGCCGATGCCGATCGCCTGGCCGGTCACGCCGGCGGCGGCGTCGGATGCGAGGAAGACGACCAGCGGGGCGCACTCCTCGGGCATGCCGATCGCATGCTCGCGGCGGACGTCGGCGGGGAAGTCCTCTCCCGCCTCGGCGCGTGCCACGAGCGGCTCGTAGATCGGGATGCTCGCCGTCATCCGCGTCCACGCCGTCGGCACGATCGCGTTGACCGTGATCTGGCTGCGCGCGAGCTCGAGCGCCCACGTGCGCGCGAACGCGACGATCCCGGCCTTCGCGGCCGCGTAGTTCGTCTGCCCGAAGTTGCCGAACTGCCCGGCCGGCGAGCCGACGACGATGATCCTCCCGCCCTCCTCCTGCGCCCGCATGCGGATCGCGGCCGAGCGGGCGCACGTGAAGGTGCCGCGCAGGTGGGTGCCGATGACCGCATCGAAGTCCTCGTCGCTCATCTTCCACAACACGCGGTCGCGGAGCAGCCCGGCGTTGGTGACCATCACGTCGAGCCGGCCGAACTCGCCCACCGCCCGCTCGACCAGCGCGTCCGCCGCGGCGGTGTCGCCGACCGCGCACACCTCCGCGACGGCCCGGCCGCCGTCGCCCGCGATCGCCGCCACGGTCTCCTCCGCCGCTCCGGCGTCGACGTCGTTGACCACGACCGCGGCGCCGCCGCGCGCGAGCGCGATCGCGTAGGCGCGGCCGAGGCCGCGCCCGCTCCCGGTCACCACCGCCACCCGGTCGTCGAGCCGGATCATGCGTAGAACCTCAGCAGAACCTCGGCCGCGAGCGCCGGGCGCGTCGCGTCGCGGACCTCGACCGTGACCGCCAGCTTGACCTGCGCGCCCCCGTCGACCGGCGTGACGTCGGCCACCTCCGCCGCGCCGCGGAACTCCGCGCCGACCGGCAGCGGGCCCGGGAAGCGCAGCTTGTCCATGCCGTAGTTGATGCTCGTCTTCGCGTCGCTGACCTCGAGCAGCGACTGCGTGATCGGCGCGAGCAGCGACACGGTCAGGTACCCGTGCGCGACCGTCCCCCCGAACGGCGAGTCCTTCGCCCGCTCGGGGTCGACGTGGATGTAGTTGTGGTCCTCGGTGACGTCGGCGAACGCGTCGACGCGGTCCTGCGTCATCTCGCGCCACTCGGTGTGTCCGAGCGGCTGCCCCGACAGCTCGGGCAACCGCTCCAGGCTCACGGCCGCCATGTCAGCTGCCTCCGAACGTGTAGCTCTTGGCGTCGTCGGAGGTGCCCGGCTCGCCGATCACGGCCAGCCCGCCCGGCGCGTCCTTCTTCACACGCGCGGTGTAGACGAGGCGGCTCGGGGGCTCGTCGCTCTTGCTGAAGTCGAGCTTGCCGGCCACGGTTCCGCCGGTGTCGAGCGCGGTCAGCGAGTGCAGCGCGTCGAGCACGCCCTTGCGCGTGAGGTCCTTGTCCTTGCACGCCTGGGTGAGCGCCGCGTCGGCGATCTGGGCGCCGGCGTAGGCGTAGAGCGAGCCGTTCGAGGACGGCATGCCCTGGGGGTAGGCCTGCTTGTAGTCGTCGAGGAACTTCTGCACGCCCTCGCTCTGGACGTCGAGTGGCGCCATCGAGGACACGACGTAGTAGTTCTTCTCGAGCGCGGCCGCCGCCGGCGTCTTGAGCAGCTGCGGCGTCCACCCGGGGCCGTTGGCGACGATCGGCACGTCGAGCTTCTGCGACGCGGCGACGCCCGCCAGAGAGGCGGCCTGGGGCGGCGCGGCCGAGAACAGGATCGCCTTGACACCGGCGCGGCGGAAGGCCGCGACCTGCCCCGTCATGTCGGTCTCGGCCGGGGTGATCTTCTGCTCGACGATCTTCAGGCCGTGCTTGCCCGCCGCGTACTTCGAGCCCTTCAGCGCGTTCTCGCCGTAGTCGCCCTCGAAGTAGAGGTGGCCGACCGCATCGCCGGACTTCAGCCCGTGCTCGCGCATCAGGAAGTCGATCGCGTTGATCGCCTCGATGTCGTAGGTCGTGCCCGCGATCGCGACGTTGTCGCTGGGCAGGATGTCCGACGTCCAGCCCGCGAAGTTGAGGAACATGTCCTGCTGCTTGACCGACGGCAGCAGCGCCGACGTGATCGACGAGCCGAGCACGAGGCCGAGGCCGACGACGTCGCCCGACATCTGCTGGTAGGCGGCGACCGCCTTCTGCGGGTCGTAGGCCGTGTCCTGGGTCTTGAGCTCGATCTTGCGCCCGCAGATGCCGCCGTCCTGGTTCCTGGCGTCCCAGTAGAGCTTCGCGCCCTCCATCATCGCCTTGCCGTTGGGGGCGAAGACGCCCGACAGGTCGGGCAGGTAGCCGAGCGAGATCGTGTCCTTCGTCGTGCCGGGGCCGGTCTTGACGCCGCCCGAGTCACCGTCACCCCCGCCTGAGCTGCCCTTGCCGCACGCGCCCACCGTGAGGGCGAGACCGACGGCCGTGATCGCGAACCAGCGTCTGCTCATGTGAGGCTCTCCTTGACCTCGGGGGACCGGGAACGGCGGACGAGCCCCGCAAGCCCGTCACGCGCGAACAGCAGGACGGCGACGATCGCGGCGCCGTACATGAAGCGGCTGGCCTCGGAGGCGTTGATGCCGCCGCCGCCGGGCTCCGCCAGCAGCGGCAGCGAGCCGCTGTAGTGATTGAGGACGAGCGGGAGCGCGGTCACGAACACCGCGCCGACGGCCGCGCCGCCGACCGACCCGGCGCCGCCGATGACGACCATCACGAGGAAGTCGATCGAGAGCAGGAAGCCGAACGACTCGGGCACGATGCGGCCGAACGCGAGCGCGGTCAGCACGCCACCCAGCCCTGCGTACATCGACGAGACGGTGAACGCGGCCGCCTTGTAGCGGACGACGTCGATGCCGTGCACGGCCGCGGCGATCTCCCCGTCGCGGACGCTGGCGAGCGCGCGACCCGGGCGGCTGCGGACGAGGTTGCGGCCGTACCAGACGGCGAGCGCGACGACGACGACGTCGAGGTACCACAGGCGCTCGAGTCGCCCGTAGGGCACGCCGAGGATCGTCAGGTCGGGGTCGGCGTCCGAGAAGCTGAAGCCGGCCAGGCTGAACGGCTCGACGGTGACGCCCTCGTAGCCGCCGGTGATCGCGGTGGCGTTCTGGAGCACGTGCTGGCCGAGGAACACGAGGCCGAGCGACGCGAGCCCGAGGTAGATGCCGCGCACGCGCCCCGAGATCGGGCTGAACAGGGCGCCCGCGAGCCCGGCGAGCGCGACGGCGCCGATCAGCGCGAGCAGCGGCGGCAGGCCGAGGCCCGTCGGAGCGTCCGTGCCGGGCGCGTCATGGCCGGCGAGGAACGCGTAGCCGTAGGCGCCGATCGCCACGAAGAAGGCGTGCGCGAGGGACAGTTGGCCCGCGATCCCCACCAGCAGCGTCAGCCCGATCGCCGCCACGATCGCGCCCATCGCGAACAGCGCGGTCTGCAGCCAGAAGCTCTCGAGGTAGATCGGCAGCGCGGCCAGGACGACCACGACGCCCACGGCGATCCCGGCGCGCAGCGGCCTAGACACGCGTCAGCTCCCGCGTGCCGAACAGCCCCGACGGGCGCACGAGCAGCACCAGCAGCATCACCACGTAGGGCGCGACCGTCCCGAGCCCGCGGCCCAGGAACGAGAGCTCGTCCTGGTAGCCGGCGCACAGCACCGAGACGACGCCGATGATCAGCCCGCCCACGACGGCGCCGGCGGGCGAGTCGAACCCGCCGAGCACGACCGCGGGGATCGCGGCGAGCGCGACGAGCCCGAGCCCCGGCGTGACCCCGGCCGCCGGAAATGACGCGAGGAAGAGCCCGCCGATCGCCGCGAGCCCGCCCGCCAGCGCCCACGCGCCGGCGGCGACGCGGTTCAGGCGGATGCCCATCAGCCCGGCCGTCTCGCCGTCCTCCGCCGCCGAGCGCATCGCGACTCCCCAGTCGGTGAGCTTGACCGCCGCCGCAAGCGCGCCGACGAGCACGAGGGCGACGCCGCCCGCGATCACGCGCGAGGCGGGCACCCGGATGCCCGCCACCTCGACCACGTGCGCGCCCCAGGGCGCGCCGACGCTGAGGACGTCCGTGCCGATCGCACGCGTCATCTCGGTCGAGATCAGGATGTCGACGCCAAGGGTGAGGATGGCGAGCGTGCCGAGGTCGGCGGCCCGCACGCGGCGGATCAGGAGCGCGTCGATCAGCAGCGACAACAGCGCCGCCGCCGCGACGGCCACGAGCACGGCGGGCCAGAACCCGATCGAGTCGTTGAGGCGCCCGACGAGGTACGCGCCGACCAGCAGCACGCTGCCCTGCGCGAAGTTGATGACGCCGGTGGCGCGGAAGATCGTCACGAACCCGAGCGCGACCAGCGCGTAGATCGCGCCGAGGAAGAGGCCGCCGACCACGAGCGAGATGAACTGGCTCACGGGGCGCCTCCCAGGTAGGCGCGCACGACCTCGGGGTCCTCCTGCACCTCGGCCGGGGTCCCGTCGGCGATCCGTCGCCCGAAGTCGAGCACCGTCACGCGGTCCGCGATTCCCATCACGAACGTCATGTCGTGCTCGACCACGAGCACCGAGACGCCCAGCTCCGCCCGCGAGGCAGCGATCGCGGCCGCCATCTCCGTCGACTCGTCGTGCGTCATTCCGGCCACCGGCTCGTCGAGCAGGAGCAGCCCGGGCTCGGTGCACAGGGCGCGCGCGAGCTCGACGCGCTTGCGCGTGCCGTAGGACAGCGCGCTGACGGGCGCGCCGAGCCGATCGGACAGACCGAGGAGGGCCGCGACCTCGCGCACGCGCTGCTCGTGGCGGGCGCGCTCGCGGCGCGCGCGCGGCAGCCGCAGGCCGCCGGACACGAAGCCCTCGCGCATCAGCCGGTGCCGCGCGACGAGCAGGTTGTCGAGCACGGTCGCGCCCGGTGACAGCGCGAGGTTCTGGAACGTGCGCGCGAGGCCCAGCCCGGCCACCTTGTGCGGCCGCAGCCGGGTGAGCTCGGCGCCGCCGTAGCGGACGCTCCCCGCCGTCGCGGGATAGACGCCGGAGAGCACGTTGAGGCAGGTCGACTTTCCGGCGCCGTTGGGGCCGATCAGGGCGTGCATCGAGCCGGGGGCGACGGCGAAGCTCACGCCGTCGAGCGCGGTGATGCCGCCGAAGCGCACGGTCAGGTCGTCGACCTCCAGCGCATCGCCCACGGGCTGCGCCGGCTCGGCGGGTCGCGCCGCCGCGGGGGCGCCCGCCACGCCCAGGTAGCGCTCGCGCACCTGCTCGGTCTCGGCCAGCTCGGCAGCCGCGCCCGCCAGCGCCACGCGGCCGACCTCGAGCACCACGGCGCGGTCGGCGACCGCCAGCGCCATCGCGGCGTTCTGCTCGACGAGCACGATCGTGACGCCCTGGCGGTTGATCTCGCCGATGACCTCGCCGATCTGCGCGACGACGCGCGGCGCGAGGCCGAGCGATGGCTCGTCGAGCAGCAGCACGCGCGGCCCGGCCATCAGCGCCCGGCCGATCGCCAGCATCTGCTGCTCGCCGCCGGACAGCAGCCCGGCACGCTGGCGCGCGCGCTCGGCGAGGATCGGGAACAGCTCGTGGACCCGGGCGCGCGCACGCTCGCGCGTCGCCTTGTCGCGCGTGGCGAGGCCGCCGGCGCGGAGGTTCTCCTCGACCGTCAGACGGCCGAAGATCCGGCGCCCTTCGGGCACCTGCGCGACCCCCGCGCGCGCGATGCCCGCGGGCTCGCGGCCGAGCAGGGGGGTGCCGGCCAGCTCGACCGAGCCGGCGGTGACCGCGCCGCGATGCGCGGCGAGCGTGCCCGAGATCGCGCGCAGGAGCGTGGTCTTGCCGGCGCCGTTGTTGCCGAGCACGCCGACGATCGCTCGCTCCGGCACGTCCAGCGACACCGCGTGCAGCGCCTGCACGCCGTCATAGGCGACCGATACGTCCTGCACGCGCAGCAGCGCCCCGCCGTGCTCGTCGGCGCTGGTCGCGGCCTCGGTGGATGTCACACCAAGCACTCGCCCCCTCCTCGGGCGAGAGTATCAGTTTGCCTGATGCTCGTCAGGCAGCCTGTTACGCGTCCGGCAGCCCCGCGCCGAGGCGGTGCACGCAGCCGGTGAGCGCGTTGAGCAGCTGTGTACGCGCCTCGTCGTCGAGGTCGGCGAGCATCCGGCCCTCCATCTCGTTGACTGCCTCGTCGCAGCGCGCGAGCACGGCGAGCCCGGCCTCGGTGACCGCCGTCTCGAGCACGCGCCCGTGGTTCGCCGCCGGCGAGCGCGCGACGAGCCCGTCCCGCTCCAGCGAGGCGATCACCTCGTTCATCGACTGCGGGGTGACGAAGCTGCGGCGGGCGAGCTGCGCGTTCGAGAGCCCGGTGCGGTCGCGCAGGATCGAGAGCACCGTGTACTGGGGGACGGACAGCCCGTGCGGGGCGACCAGCGCGCCGATCTCACGCCGGAGCGCGCGGTCCAGGCGACCGATGACATAGGAGATGCGCGGGGCGACGCGGGTCGGCTGTCCCACGCACCCGACCGTATCAGCGCAGACCGATCGATCTCAGGCAGCCGTATATCAGGTAGCTTGACAATCGGCGTACGCTCCGAGGTGGCGACCGGGAGGAGAGAGCATGCGCCGGGGGACGATGCAGGGGCGGTTGATCGGGCTCGCGATCGCGGCGGTGGCCGCCGCGGGTGCACTCGCGGCACCCGCCGCGGCGGCGGAGCCGACCTGTACGAACACCGCGGTCACGTGCGTGACCGGCACGAGCCCCGACGGCTCGACCTACAAGGCGGAGGTGCCGAGGCCCTGGAACGGCACGCTGCTGCTCTACAGCCACGGCTACCGTCCGCCGATCGGCCCGAACCCGCCGGCCGACACCTGGGGCAGCCGCGCGGTCGCCGACGAGCTGCTCGGGCGCGGGTACGCGCTGGCGGGCTCGTCCTACGCGTCGAACGGCTGGGCGGTGGAGAGCGCGCTCCGCGACCAGATGGATCTACTCGGTCGCTTCGGCCGGCGATTCGGCAAGCCTCGCCGGACGATCGCCTGGGGCGAGTCGATGGGCGGCATGATCACCGCGGGCCTCGTCGAGCGCCATCCGCGCCGCTTCGACGGCGCGCTGCCGTTCTGCGGCCTCCTCGGCGGCGCGGTCGCGCTGTGGAACCAGAACCTCGACCTCGAGTACGCGATCAAGACGCTGCTCTCGGCCGACCCGGATCCGGCCGTCTCGGTGCCGGCGTCGCAGCTCGAGCTCGTTCACGTCACGGACTGGCAGGCGAACGTCGCCCGCGCCAACGCGGCGGTCGCCGCCGCGCAGGCGACGCCGGAGGGGCGCGCGCGGCTCGCGCTCGCGGCCGCGCTGTTCAACCTGCCCGACTGGTACGAGCCGGGCACCTCGCGGCCCGCCCACGGCGACTACGCGGAGCGGCAGCGCCAGGAGTTCCTCGCGCTGCAGTTCCAGCTCGCGTTCATCTTCGGCTTCCGGCAGGACGTCGAGCAGCGCGCGGGCGGCAACCCGTCGTGGAACACCGGCGTCGACTACCGCCGGCTGCTCGCGCGCTCCGGCAGCCGCGACGTCGTCGGCGCGATGTACCGCCGCAGCGCGCTCGACCTGCGCGCCGACCTCCGGCGCCTCGCCGCCGCGCCGCGCGTCCGCGCCGAGGCGCACGCCGCCCGCTATCTGATCCGCAACGTCGCCTATGACGGGCGGATCCGCGTCCCGGTGCTGACCGTCCACACGACCGCCGACGGGCTCGTCGTCTCACCGCACGAGCGGGCGTACCGCGACACGGTCCGGCGCGCCGGCCGCGGGCGGCGGCTCAGGCAGCTGTGGCTCGACCGGCCCGGCCACTGCACCTATACGGACGCGGAGACGCTGCAGGCGCTCGACGTCCTCGAGCAGCGGCTCGGAAGCGGCCGCTGGCCGCGCCGCAGCGCGGGCCCGACCTTCGTGGGCTACGAACCGCCGCCGTTCCTGCGGCCGTTCGACCTCGCGTGGCCGAGGTCGAACGGCCGGCGGGGCTGAGGCGCGGCCTCAACCCCCGATCCGGATCAGCTTCTTGTTGACGAACTCGTCGATGCCGTAGCGGCCCAGCTCGCGGCCGAAGCCGGAGCGCTTGACGCCGCCGAACGGCAGCTCCGCGCCGTCGGCGCCGACGAGGTTGACGAACACCATGCCCGCCTCGATCTTCTCGGCGACGCGGCGCGCCTGCTCGGCGTCGGTGGTCATCAGGTACGAGCCGAGGCCGTAGGGCGTGTCGTTGGCGAGCTCGACCGCCTCCACCTCGTCCTTGACGCGGTAGACCTGCGCGACGGGCCCGAAGAACTCCTCGTGCCGGGCGGGGTTGTCCGAGTCGATGTCGGTGAGCACGGTGGTCTTGAAGAAGTTGCCCTCGTGGTCACCGCCCGCGACGAGCTTCGCGCCCTTGTCGAGCGCGCGCTGCAGCTGGTCGGCGAGCCGCTCGGTCGCCAGCGAGGACGACAGCGGGCCTATCTCGGTGTCCGGCTTCGTCGGGTCGCCCGGCTCGACCTTCGTGATCGCGTCGGTGAACTTCTCCAGGAACGGCTCGTAGAGCTCGTCGACGACGATGAACCGCTTGGCCGCGTTGCACGACTGGCCGGTGTTGTCGACGCGCGCCGCGACCGCGTTCTCGACCGCCTCGTCGAGGTTGTCGGTCGACAGCAGGATGAACGGGTCGGACCCGCCCAGCTCGAGCACGATCTTCTTGAGGTTACGGCCGGCGATCTCGGCGACGGCCGCGCCGGCGCGCTCCGAGCCGGTCAGCGAGACGCCGCGCACGCGCGGGTCGGCGATGACCCACTCGATCTGCTCGTTGGTCGCGTAGATGTTGATGTACGCGTCCGCCGGGAAGCCGGCCTCGATGTAGATCTCCTGCATCGCCTCGGCCGACTCCGGGCACTGCGGAGCGTGCTTGAGCAGGATCGTGTTGCCGATCGCCAGGTTCGGGCCAGCGAAGCGCGCCACCTGGTAGTAGGGGAAGTTCCACGGCATGATCCCGAGCAGGGCGCCGTACGGGCTGCGGCGGATGGTGGCCGAGCCGTCGCCGTCGAGCAGCTCGATCTCCTCGTCGGCCAGCATCTTCGGCGCGTTGTCGGCGTAGTACTCGTAGATCGCCGTGCAGAAGTCGAGCTCGCCGAGCGCCTGCTCGACGGGCTTGCCCATCTCGCGCACGATGATCTCGGCCAGCCGCTCGCGCTGCTCGGCGTGGATCTCGCCGACCCGCCGGACGAGCTGCGAGCGCTCCTCCACCGTCGTCGTGGCGCTCCACTCACGGACCGCCTTGTCGGCACGGCCGATCGCGTCGCGCAGGTCGTCGTCGGAGATCGTCGGGTACTCCTTGACGGTCTCGCCGGTTGCGGGGTTCACCACCGCGTAGTCGCTCATGAATTCCTCCCTCTCGTGGCTATGGGCGGAAGCTAGCACCGCCCGGGTGGCGGCTTCGGCCAATCGGGCGGTGGGTAGTCCGACGCCATGGCGACGACTCGATACTTCTTCCAGGCATCCCAGGAGCACTTCCCGCCCGAGGACCTGCTCGCGCAGGCGATCGAGGCCGAGCAGTTCGGCTTCGACGGCATTGCCTCCTCCGACCACCTGCAGCCGTGGTGGGAGGGCGGCGAGTCCGGCCACACCTGGCCGTGGCTGGGCGCCACCGGGCAGGCGACGAAGACGATCCTGCTGGGCACCGGCGTGACGCCGCCGGGCGCGCGCTTCCACCCGGGGCTGATCGCGCAGGCGTGGGCGACGCTCGAGCGGCTGTTCCCCGGCCGCATGTTCCTCGGCATCGGCTCCGGCGAGGCCCTCAACGAGGTGCCGGTGGGTGACCCGTGGCCCGACCCGCCGCAGCAGGTCGAGCGCATGGAGCAGGCGCTGGACATCATCGACCGCCTGTGGCGCGGCGAGACGATCACGCAGGAGGGCTATTTCACCTGCAAGGACCTCAAGCTCCACACGCTGCCCGCGCGGCGCCCGCCGATCTGGGTCTCCGCGTTCGGGCCGGAAGCGGCGAAGGTGGCGGCGCGGCGCGGCGACGGCTTCTGGACGCTCGCCGATCCCGAGCGCGTCCCGAAGCTGCTCGACGTCTATCGCGCCGAGTGCGACGACGCCGGCAAGCAGCCCGGTGAGGTCCTCCTGCACGCCGGCTTCAGCTGGGCGCCCGACGACGAGCAGGCGCTGGAAGCGGTGCGGGTGTGGAAGGGCGCACAGCCCGACGACATCTACCGCGAGGACATCCACAAGCCCGTCAATGTCTACAAGCACGGCGAGGAGACGACCTCCGACGAGGACATGAAGGAGGGCTTCATCGTCGCCTCCGACCCGGCCGAGCACGTCGAGCGCATCCGCGAGATCGAGCAGCTCGGGGCCACGATCGTCGTGCTCCAGAACAACTCCGGCGCGGACCCGCACGGCGCCATCCGCGTCTACGGCGATCAGGTGCTGCCGCAGCTGCGCGGCGCGCGCGTGGGTTAAGCCAGGTTCGTCAGCGAGAGCACGCGGCGGACGTTGGGGCGGGGGCCGGTGAGGGAGAGGGTCCAGCCTTCCTCACCGGCCCAGTTCGCCGCCCTGTGGAGCACACCCATACCGGCCGAGTCCATGAACTCGAGCGCGGCGAGGTCCACGATGATGCGGGCGCCGCGTCGTCCTGCGTCCGCGAGCCTGATCGCAAGCTCCGCGCCGCTGCAGAAGTCAAGCTCGCCTTGCAGAGCGAGGGTGACCTGATCCGAGCTGCGGCGCTCGTGGATCTCCAGTGTCGAGAGCATGCTCGACCGTGAACGCACACGTCTCGCAGGACTTGCGGGAAACTCTCGCGGGATGAGACTTGACGCGTTCGACCGCACGCCCCTGACCTTCGGGCCCTCGCCGGTGCACCGGCTGGAGCGGCTGACCGCGCACCTCGGCGGCGCAGAGCTGTGGGCGAAGCGCGACGACGTCAACAGCGGCCTCGCGTTCGGCGGCAACAAGACGCGCAAGCTCGAGTACCTCGTCGCCGACGCGCTGGCCAAGGGCTGCGACACGCTCGTTTCGATCGGCGGTGTGCAGTCCAACCACACGCGCCAGGTCGCGGCGGCGGCAGCGCGGTGCGGGCTCAAGTGCGTGCTCGTGCAGGAGCACTGGGTCGACTGGCCCGACGTGGTCTACGACCGCGTCGGCAACATCCAGCTCAGCCGGCTGATGGGCGCCGACGTGCGGCTCGACCCCGCCGGGTTCGGGATCGGCTTCAAGGAGAGCTGGGAGCGCGCGATCTCGGATGTGGAGGCGGCGGGCGGCAAGCCGTACGCGATCCCCGCGGGCGCGTCGGACCATGAGCTGGGCGGGCTCGGCTTCGCCCGCTGGGCGCAGGAGGTGGCGGCGCAGGAGGCGGAGCTGGGCGTCTTCTTCGACACCGTGATCGTGTGCGCGGTCACCGGCTCGACGCACGCGGGGATGGTCGCGGGCTTCGCGGCTCAGGAGCGCGAGCGGCGGGTGATCGGGATCGACGGGTCGGCGAAGCCGGCGGAGACGCTCGAGCAGGTCTCGCGGATCGCGCGCAGCACGGCGGCGCTGCTGGAGATCCGCGACCTGCGCGACGATGAGCTGATCCTCGACGACCGGTACCACGCGGGCACCTACGGGATCCCCGACGAGCCGACGCTGGAGGCGATCCGGGCGGCCGCGCGGCTCGAGGGGATGCTCACCGATCCGGTCTACGAAGGGAAGTCGATGGCCGGGCTGATCGACATGGTGGGGCGGGGGGAGATCGCGCGTGACGCGACGGTGCTCTACGCCCACCTCGGCGGCCAGCCGGTGCTGAGCGCGTACGCGGGGGTGCTGACGTGAGCCTCGAGACCGAGCGGCCCTCCGCGGTCGAGCTCGCCGTCCTCGACGGCGTGCAGAAGCGCGTGCTGTGGCTCGCGGCGGCGATCGTCCACCACGCCAACCACGTGCGCCCGAACCGCTCGGGCGTGAAGGTCGGCGGCCACCAGGCGTCGAGCGCGTCGATGGTGTCGATGATGACCGCGCTGTGGTTCGCGTTCCTCGAGGCGCCGGACCGCGTCTCGGTGAAGCCGCACGCGTCGCCGGTGCTGCACGCGATCAACTACCTGCTCGGCCGGCTCGAGCCGCGCTACCTGGAGACGCTGCGGCAGTTCGGCGGGCTGCAGTCGTACCCGTCGCGCGCGAAGGATCCGGACCAGGTCGACTACTCGACCGGCTCGGTCGGGATCGGCGCGACCGCGCCGATCTGGGGCGCCTTGGCGCACCGCTACGTGGCCGGGCACTTCGACGTGCCGGTCGGCGGCCGGCAGATCGCGCTGATCGGCGACGCCGAGCTCGACGAGGGCGCGTGCTGGGAGGCGATCGCCGACCCGATGGTGGCGCGGCTGGGCGAAGTGCTGTGGGTCGTCGACCTCAACCGCCAGTCGCTCGACCGCGTAGTGCCGGACATCGCGGCGGGCCGGCTCGCGTCGATGTTCGAGGCGGCCGGGTGGCACTGCGTGATGGTCAAGTACGGGCCGAAGCTCGCCGCCCACGAGGCGCTGCGGGCGCGGGTCGACGCGATGCCGAACGAGGAGTACCAGCGGCTGCTGCGCGCCGACGCCGGCGAGCTGCGGCGACGGCTCGAGGTGGTCGCCGACGACCTCGAGGACGAGGAGCTGCTGCACACGTTCCGCGACCTCGGCGGCCATGACCTCGGCGCGCTGCTCGACGGCTACCGCCAGGCCGACGCGGTGCGCGACCGGCCTTCGGTGGTGTTCGCCTACACGATCAAGGGCTGGCGGCTGCCGACCGAGGGCCATCCGGCGAACCACTCCGCGCTGCTCAACGGCGAGCAGTACGGGCAGCTGGCGGCGGCGCTCGGGGCCGACCCGGAGGATCCGTGGGCTGTGTTCGAGGAGGGGTCGCCGGAGGCCGAGCTGTGCGCGAGCGCGGCACGCCGCCTGGCGCGGCCGCCGCGCGCGCAGGCCGCCGCGTCCCCGCGCGTGCCCGATGACCTCGGCCGCGAGCACAAGGGCACCGCCTCCACGCAGCAGGCGTTCGGGCGCTTCTTCGTCGACCTCTCGCGCGAGGCGCCCGAGGTGGCCGAGCACGTCGTCACCGTCTCGCCCGACGTCGGCACCTCGACCAACCTCGGCGGCTGGATCAACAAGGCGGGGATCTGGAATCCCGGCGACCGGATCGACTGGTTCGCCGACGACACCGACACGCTCGTGCGCTGGCGCGAGACCGACCACGGCCGCCACATCGAGCTCGGGATCGCAGAGGTCAACCTCGTCGGGCTGCTCGGCGAGCTCGGCGCGACGTGGTCGCGCGACGGCCAGCCGCTGCTCCCGGTCGGGACGATCTACGACCCGTTCGTGGCGCGTGCGCTCGAGCCGTGGTCGTTCGGCATCTACGCCGGCGGCCAGTCGATCCTCGTCGGCACGCCGAGCGGGGTGACTCTGGGCCCCGAGGGCGGAGCGCATCAGTCGGTGATCACGCCCTCGATCGGGATCGAGCAGCCGGGCTGCACGTTCTGGGAGCCGGCCTTCGGGCAGGACCTCGAGTGGGCGTTCCTGCACGCGCTCTCACGGCTCGGCCGCGAGGACGGCGAGGCCGCCTACTTCCGGCTCTCGACGCGGCCGTTGGATCAGTCGCTGGCGAGCGGCACGCGCGAGGAGGTGCTGAGCGGCGGCTACCGGCTGCGCCCGGCCGACGACCCGCGCGTGGTGATCGCGGTGATGGGCGCTCTGGTCCCGGAGGCGGTCGAGGCGGCGGACATCCTGCGCAAGGAGGCCGGCGCCGAGGCCGAGGTCGTGTGCATCACGTCCGCCGACCTGCTCTACCGCTCTTTCCAGGCTCGCGCCGGGCTCGCCGACGCCGACCCGGCAGTGCTCGACCGCCTGTTCCCTCACGATGCACCGGTGATCACGCTGCTCGACGGCCACCCGCACACGCTCTCGTTCCTCGGCGACGTCTGCCTCGGCGTGCAGCGCTTCGGTCAGTCGGGCGACCTCGCCGAGCTCTACGAGCACCACTCCATCGACGCCGAGTCGGTGGTCGGGGCCGCGCTTGATTTGATGGACCTATGAGCTTCACGACCCGCCCCGAGCTGCGAGGGACGTTCGGGATGGTCGCCTCGACGCACTGGCTGGCGTCGTCGGTCGGGATGTCGGTGCTCGAGCGCGGAGGCAACGCCTTCGACGCCGCGGTCGCCGCCGGGTTCACATTGCAGGTCGTCGAGCCGCATCTGAACGGGCCGGGCGGTGACGTGCCGGCGCTCTTCTACTCGAAGGCGCAGGACGAGGTGCGGGTGCTGTGCGGCCAGGGCCCGGCGCCCGGCGCGGCCACGATTGACGCGTTCTCTTCACGCGGCCTGGACCTCATCCCCGGCACCGGTCCCCTCGCCGCCGTCGTCCCGGGGGCGTTCGACTCGTGGCTGCTGCTGCTGCGCGAGCTCGGCACGTGGGAGCTCGCGGACGTGATGGCGCCGGCGATCACCTACGCGCGCGACGGATATCCGGTGGTGCCGGGGATCACGGCCGCCATCGAGGCGGTTGAAGACCAACTGCGCACTGAGTGGACGGCATCGGCCGAGATCTATCTCCCGGCGCCGCGGCCGGGCCAGCTGTTCCGCAACCTGCCGCTGGCCGATGCCTACGGACGGCTCGCCCAATCGCAGGGCGGGTCGCGGGAGGCGCGGATCGACGCGGCGCGCGAGGCGTTCTACGAGGGTTGGGTGGCGGAGGCCGTCGACTCGTTCTTCGCCGCGGAGGACGGGCTGCTGACCGGCGCGGACCTCGCGCAGTGGGAGGCGACCTTCGAGGCGCCGGTCACGCTCGACTACCACGGGCACACGATCTGCAAGACCGGCCCGTGGGGGCAGGGCCCGGTGATGCTCCAGCAGCTCGCGCTGCTCGCGGGCTTCGACCTCGCCGCGATGAGCCCGGGCGAGTACGCGCACACCGTGCTCGAGTGCGCGAAGCTGGCCTTCGCGGACCGCGAGGCGTGGTACGGCGATCCGGACTTCGTCGACGTGCCGCTGGAGGCGCTGCTCAGCGCCGCGTACGCCGACGAGCGGCGCGCGCTGGTCGGCGAGCGGGCGTCCTTGGAATTGCGCCCCGGCGCTCCGGACGGCCGCGAGCCGGTGATGCCGCCGCAGGCGCCCGTGGTCGAGGGGGCGGGCGTGACGGAGCCGACGGTCGGGCTGGCGGGCGACACCTGCCACCTCGACGTCGCCGACCGCGACGGCAACCTCGTCTCCGCCACCCCGAGCGGCGGCTGGCTCCACGGCTCCCCGATCGTGCCCGGCCTCGGCTTCTGCATGGGCACGCGCGCGCAGATGTTCTGGCTCACCGAGGGGCTGCCCAACTCGCTTGAGCCGGGCAAGCGCCCGCGCACGACGCTGACGCCGACCTTGGTGCTCCGCGACGGCGAGCCCTATATGGCGATCGGGACGCCCGGCGGCGACATGCAGGACCAGTGGCAGCTCAACCCGCTGCTCGGCCACCTCCACCTCGGCCGCAACCTGCAGGAGGCGATCGACGCCCCGAACTTCCACTCCAACCACATGCCGAGCTCGTTCTATCCGCGTGACATCCACCTCAACGAGGTCGAGATCGAAGAGCGCTCGGAGGCGATCGACGAGCTGCGCCGGCGCGGGCACGACGTCGTCGTGCGGCCGCCGTGGTCGCTGGGCCGCGTGAGCGCCGTGGCGCGGGAGCCCGACGGGCTGCTGAAGGCCGGCGCGAACCCGCGCGGGATGCAGGGGTACGCGGTCGGGCGCTGAGTGGTCTGGGCGCCGACGAACGGCGGCTGGGTAGGGAAGCGAGGGAGCCGGCCGCGCGGCGGTCGATCGGGACGGTTTCGGGTCGTATAGCGACCACAAACCGTCCCGCTCGGCCAAGAGTGCTGACTTTGCCCGCTCAGCGGGAAGAAACAAGCAACCTTGGGCGCCGTGGCACCCCGGACCCTCTCCTCAATGCCCGCCGTTCAGGAGACCTGAAGCGCGGCGTCGAGATCCGCCCAGAGATCCTCGACGTGCTCGACGCCGACGCTGAGCCGCAACAAAGCCTCAGGCGTCGCCTCGTACTCGTACCGCGCGCGGCGCTCGATCAGGGTCTCGACGCCGCCGAGGCTCGTTGCGTGGACGATCACGCGGACGCGGTCGGCGACCGCCTGGGCGGCCTCGGCGCCGGCGGCGACCTCGAAGGCCAGCATCGCTCCGAAGCCGTCCATCAGCCGCGCCGCGCGGTCGTGGCCGGGGTCGCTCCGCAGGCCGGGGTAGTGGACGGCGGCGACCGCCGGGTGGGCGGCGAGGCGCTCGGCGAGGGTGGCCGCTGACGCCTGGCCGCGCTCGAGCCGGACCGCCATCGTGCGCAGGCCGCGGAGGGCGAGGAAGGCTTCGAGGCCTCCCGGCGTCGCGCCGAGCGAGGCGCGCGCGTGGCGGAGGGCGGCGACGCGCTCGGGGTTGCTCGCGGTCGCGATGCCGAGCATGAGGTCGGAGTGGCCACCGATGAACTTGGTCGCGCTGTGGAGGGCGACGTCGGCGCCGAGCTCCAAAGGCCGCAGCAGGAGCGGGGTGGAGAAGGTGGCGTCGACGACGACCTCGGCGCCCGCGGCGTGCGCTCCCTCGACGAGCTGGTCGAGCTCGGCGACGCCGATCAGCGGGTTGGTCGGCGACTCGGCCCACAGCAGCGCGGCGCCGTCGCAGGCGCGCAGCGTCGCGTCGGTGTCGGTGAGGTCGACCTCGGCGAGCTCGATCCGGCCGGCGGCGGCGCGCTCGGCGAGCAGCATGCGCACGCCCGTGTAGCCGACCGCCGGCCCGACGACGCGCGCGCCGACCGGCAGCGGCTCGAGCACCGCGGAGACCGCCGCCATGCCCGAGGAGAACGCGGTCGACTCGCCGCCCTCCAGCGCCCCGATGGCCGACTCGAGCGCCTGCCACGTGCTCGTGCCGTCCTCGCGCGCGTAGCCGTAGGTGCGGTGGTTGGCCGCGAGCTCGAGCGGGACGGACAACGGCCCCTCCGACGGGCGGCCGCCGTGCACGGCCAGCGTTTCCGGATGGAGGCCCGCGGAGGGCCGGGGGTCGGCCGGCCCGCTCACGCCTCGTACCCCGGCTCCCCGGGCAGGACGACGCGCGCGACCTCGCCCTCCATCACCACGCGCGGCTCGATCGGCACGACCTCGCGGCCAAGCGCCCAGCCGAGCAGCTCGTCGGCCGACCCGAACGGCGACAGCTGCTCGAGCGTCTTGATGGTGGGGAACACGAGCAGGAGCTCACCGCGCTCGTAGGCCTCGAGCGCGCCCCGCGGCGAGTACCAGCCGATGTCCACGCACTCCGCCCCGTCGACCCTCGGCTCGGCATCCAAAGGAGCCGCGACCAGGTAGAAGCGCGTGTCGAAGCGGATCTTCACCTCCGCGGGCGTGATCCAGCGCGAGAACTCGATCAGCGCCTCGGCGTCCGGCAGCGTCACCGCCGCCTCCTCGGCCACCTCGCGCACGCCGGCCACCCGGTGGTCCTCCTCCGCATCGACCGCCCCGCCCGGGAACACCCACGCCCCGCCCATGAACCGCTGCTCGGGGTTGCGCTGGACCAGGAGGACCTCCAGCGCCTCGCCGCCGCCGCGCAGCACGATCACGGTGGCAGCCTCGCGGGGTGTCGTGGCGGCGCCGGTGTTCAGCTCCTCGCCAGGTCCCGGTTTGTCGACCCCCATGGGCGGGCGACCCTACTATCAACCCATGACCACGAGCACAGCCCAGAAGTGGATCTGCGAGTCCTGCGGGTTCATCTACGACCCTGCTGAAGGAGATCCCGACGGCGGCATCCCGCCGGGAACGCCGTTCGAAGAGATCCCCACCGACTGGTTCTGCCCTGTCTGCGGGGCCCGCAAGGCCGATTTCAGCCTCTACGAGGACTGAGCCGGAGGTGGACCCCGGCGCGCCCCGGGCGCGCCGGCTCCCGCCGCTCGAGCTCATCGTCTTCGTCGTCGGCAGCTCGACCCTGGGCGCCGAGATCGCTGCCGCGCGCCTGATGGCGCCGTTCTTCGGCGCCTCGACCGTCGTGTGGGCGAACACGATCGCGGTCGTGCTCGTCGCGCTGGCCGTCGGATACTGGTTCGGCGGGCGGATGGCCGACCGCCGCCCCGACCAGAGCGCGCTGAGCCTGCTCGTGCTCGTCGCCGCCGCGCTGCTGGCGCTCGTCCCGATCGTCTCGCAGCCGTTCCTCTCGATCAGCGTCAGCGCGTTCGACGACCTCTCGCTCGGCGCCGGCTTCGGCTCGCTGCTCGGCGTGCTCGCGCTCGTCGCGATCCCCGTGCTGATGCTCGGCGCCGTCTCCCCGTGGGCGATCCGGCTGAAGCTCGAGAGCATCGAAGACTCGGGCGAGACCGCCGGCCGCATGTACGCGATCTCGACCGTCGGCTCGCTGCTCGGCACGTTCCTCTCCGCGCTGCTGCTGATCCCGCTGGCCGGCACCCAGCGCACGTTCCTCACCTTCGCGCTCGCGCTGGCGCTGGTCGCCGCGGTCGGGCTCCCGCGCCGCTGGTGGCTCGTCCCGCTCGGCATCGCCGCGCTGTTCGCGGTCCCGGTCGGCACCGTCAAGGCGGCCGAGGACGGCAAGGTGATCCACGAGACCGACACGACCTACCAGTACGCGCGCGTCATCGACCACCCCAACGGGGACCGCACGCTCGAGCTCAACGAGGGCCAGGCGATCCACTCGCTCTACCGCGCCGACAGCGTCCTCACCGGCGGCTACTGGGACGGCTACCTGGTCACGCCGTTCAGCACCCGCCCCGGCCCGCCGCGCCGGATCGCGATCCTCGGCTTCGCCGGCGGCACCATCGCCCGCGCCTACGCGCACTACTTCCCGAGCACGATCATCGACGGCGTCGAGATCGACGGCGAGCTGTTCGACATCGGCCACCGCTACTTCGGTCTCCGCAAGCGCCCGCAGCTGCGCGAGCACACCGAGGACGCCCGCCCGTTCCTCCGCCACACCACCGCCCGCTACGACTCGATCTTCCTCGACACGTACCGCCAGCCCTACATCCCGTTCTACCTCTCCACCCACGAGTTCTTCGAGCTCGTCCGCGACCGGCTCGCGCCCGGCGGCTCGGTCATCGTCAACCTCGGCCACCCCGAGGGCCACGACGAGCTGGAGAAGGTCATCACCGCCACGATGGAGAGCGCCTTCGCCCACGTCGTGCGCGACCCGATCAAGCCGACCAACACACTGCTGATCGGCTCGCAGACCACGCCGACCGCCGCCAACCTCCGCGCCGCCCGCCTCCCGGAGGCGCTGCGTCCGCTCGCCCTCGCCTCGGCCGACCGGCTGGAGGCCCCGCTGAAGGGCGGCGCCGTCTACACCGACGACAAGGCGCCGGTCGAGTGGCTGATCGACAAGTCGATCGTCGAGTACGCGGCAGGCGGCTGATGGTCTTCCTCCAGGCCGCGCTCAACGGCACCCGCTCGCGCGACGAGCACGACGGCATCCCCGTCACCCCCGAGCAGCTCGCGCGCGACGCCAACGCCGCGGTCGAGGCCGGCGTCCGCGCCGTGCACGTCCACCCGCGCGGCGACGACGGCGCCGAGAGCCTGCATCCGGAGCACGTCGACGCCGCGGTCGCCGCGCTCCGCGAGGTCGTCCCCGACGTCGAGCTCTCGCTCACCACCGGCCTGTGGATCACCGGCGGCGACGTCGCGCAGCGGCTCGAGCAGGTGCGCGGCTGGACCGAGCTGCCCGACTGCTGCTCGCTCAACGTCGCGGAGGAGGGCTGGCGCGAGCTCGGCGAGCTGCTCGCGGAGCGCGGCGTCTGGATCGAGGCCGGCCTGTTCGCCCCCGCCCACCCCGAGCAGCTCGCCGCCTCCGGCCTGGAGAAGCACTGCCGCCGCGCGCTCGTCGAGCCGCAGGAGACCGCGCCCGAGATCGCCGTCGCCACCGCCGGGGCGATCGACGGCCAGCTCGAGCGCCAGGGCATCGATCTGCCGCAGCTGCATCACGGCATCGACCAGACCGCGTGGGCGGTGCTCGACGCCGCCGCGCGCCGCGAGCGCGAGATCCGCATCGGCTTCGAGGACACGCTGTGGCTGCCCGACGCACGCCGCGCCGGCTCCAACGCGGAGCTCGTCGCGGCGACGATCGAGCGCTACGGGTACGGGCCCACTACTTCATCCGGTTGACCGCGTCGAGCGCGGCCACCTTGTAGGCCTCGGCGAAGGTCGGGTAGTTGAAGACGGCACGCACGAGGAAGTCGATCCCCTCGCCGCCGCCCATCACGGCCTGGCCGATGTGGACGAGGTCGGCCGCGCCGGTGCCGAGCACGTGGACGCCGAGCAGCGCGCGGTCCTCGGTCGAGACCAGCAGCTTGAGCATCCCGTCCTCGTCGCCGGTCATCAGCCCGCGGGCGAGCTCCGACCAGCGCGCGATGCCGCTGACGTAGGGCACGCCGGCCTCGGTCAGGTCCTCCTCGGTGCGCCCCACCATCGCGATCTCCGGGATCGCGTAGACGCCGGTCGGCAGGAGCTCCGGCATCGAGGACACCGGCCGCTCGAACGCGTGCAGCGCCGCCAGGCGGCCCTGCTCCATCGCCGTCGCCGCCAGGCCGAAGCCGCCCGAGCAGTCGCCGACCGCGAACACGTGGGGGACTTTCGTGCGGTAGTCGCCGTCGACCTCGATGTAGCCGCGCTTGTTCGGCTCGATCCCGATCTTCCTGAGGTCGAGCGTGTCGGTCGCGCCCTGGCGGCCGGTCGCGTAGAGCACGGTCTCCGAGCGGATCTCCTTGCCCGACGCCAGCCGCGTGATCACGTCGCCGGTCTGCTTGTCGTTACCGACCGAGGCGACCTTCTCCTGCAGCCGGAACGTGACGTTGTTGCGGCGGAGGATGAACTGCAGCGCTTCGCCGATCTCGCCGTCGAGGAAGGTCAGCACGCGCGGGCGCTGGTCGACCACCGTCACCTTCGTCCCGAGGCGGCCGAACATCGACGCGTACTCGACCCCGATCACGCCCGCGCCGACCACGGTCATGCTCCGCGGCAGCCGCTGGTGGAGGTTGAGCAGGCCGTCGGAGTCGATCACGTGCTCGTCGTCGAACTGCACGTCGGCCGGCCGCGCGGGATAGGTGCCGACGGCGACGATGATGTTGGCCGCGGTCACCTCCTTGGTCTGGTCCTCGTCGGTGATCGAGATCGTGTGCTCGTCCACGAACTGACCGTTGCCGAACAGCAGCCCGACGCGGTTGCGGCGGAACTGCTCGCGGACGACCTGCGCCTCCGCGCCGACGACCCGCGCTGCGCGGTCCATCAGGAACTCGATCGCCGCGCGCTCGCGCCCTTCCGGGTTGAGCGGGTCGGGGATGTCCAGCGGGCGCCGGGCGAGCTCGTCCAAGACCGCGACTCGCAGCGTCTTCGACGGGATCGTGCCGGTGTGGATGGAGACGCCGCCGAGGCGCTGCTTGCGCTCCACGACGGCGACGCGCTTGCCGAGCTTGGCGGCCTGGATGGCGGCCTTCTGGCCGCTCGGGCCCGAGCCGATGACGAGGAGGTCGAGATCCATGGGGCGAGGTTTACCCCACGGACGCCCCCGGTGCTATGCCGCCGCGGCCAAGGGGATGCCCGTCGCGGGGCGGAAGCCGGCGCGCAGCGCCGCCCGGCCGAGCACGCGCGCGGCGTCGCGCAGCTCCGACTTCGTGTGCGAAGCCATCACCGACAGCCGCAGCCGCGCGCAGTCCTCGGCCACGTTCGGCGGCAGCACGGCGCCGATGTAGACGCCCTGCTCGAGCGCCAGCTCGGCGATCCGGACGGCGAGCCGCGGCTCTCCCACGACGATCGAGATCACGTGCGCGTCGGCGCCCGCCACGTCGAAGCCCTCGCGCGCGAGCTCGGTGCGCAGGCAGTCGGCGTTGGCCTGCAGCTTCTCGACCCGGCGCGGCTGCTCGCGCAGCAGCTCCAGCGCCGCCATCGCGGCAGCGGCGGCCGGGGGCGGGAGCGCGGTCGAGCCCGCGAACGTCCGTGCGTGGGCGGCGAGGTAGCGGGCGAGCATGCGGTCGCACGCCGCGTAGCCGCCGGCGGCGCCCAGCGCCGAGCCGAGGCTGCCGACGATTACGTCGACCTGCCCGCGCAGCCCGGCGGCGGCGATCGCGCCGCGCCCGTCCGGCCCGACGGCGCCGAGCCCGTGCGCCTCGCTCACCATCAGCCGCACGTCGAAGCGGTGGGCGAGCGCGGCGATCGCCTCCAGCGGCGCGATGTCGCCGTCGAGCGCGAACACGCCCTCGGTGACGATCAGCGCCGCGCGGCCGTCGGCGTTGCGCAGGCGCCAGGCGAGTTGCTCCGTGTCGCCGTGGTCGTAGACGACCGTCTCCGCCTCCGCCAGCCGGCACGCGTCGGCCACCGACGGGTGGCACAGCGCGTCCGCGAACACGAGCTCGCCGCGCTGCGCGAGCGCCGGGACGATCCCGAGCGTGGCCAGGTAGCCGGAGCCGAACAGCAGCGCCGCCGGCGTGCCGAGGAAGTCGGCGAGCCGCTCCTCGAGCCGGCGGTGCAGCGTCATCGTCCCCGACGCCGTGCGCGCCGCGCCGGCGCCCGCGCCCCAGCGCATGGCGGCGTCGGCCGCCGCCTCGCGCACCCGCGGGTGGTCGGCGAGCCCGAGATGGTTGCCCGAGCAGAGCAGCAGGACGGGCTTCCCGTCGAGCACCACCCGGGGGCCCTGAGGCCCGCTCACCATCCGCATCCGGCGATACAGCCCGAGCTCTTCGAGCTCAGCGAGGCGGTCCTCTATGTCGAGCATGGCGGAACGGTACGTCCGCCCCCGGACGGCGTACCCCTAGCCGGGTCTCACCACCATCGCCGAGCCGCCGCCGCGCCGCGTCGGCTCCGCCACCGACTGCTGGCGGCCATGCCGGAGGAAGCGGATGCCGGTCGCCGCGCCGATCTCTGCCGGCGGGTCGGGCGTCACCACCGTGAACTGGTGACCGCGGGCCGTGAGCGGCCCACCGTCCTGCGCGATGAAGGCGGGCTCGGCCGGCGTCGTCGCGCTGTTGCGCTGCGACGCCCGCGGTGCCGCGACCGCGTCGGGCAGGCTCTGGCCGAAGTCGATCTCGTTGACGAGGATCTGCAGCACGGTCGTGATGATCGTGGCGCCGCCCGGCGAGCCGAGCGCGACCGCGGGCCGCCCGTGAGCGAAGACCAGCGTCGGCGCCATGCTCGAGCGCGGCCGCTTGAACGGCGCCGGCGAATTCGCCGTGCCGACGGCGAAGTTGAAGTCGGTGAGCTCGTTGTTGAGCAGGAAGCCGCGGCCGGGAACGACCATGCCGCTGCCGCCGATCTGCTCGATCGTGAACGTGTACGTGACCACGTTGCCCCAGCGGTCGGCGACCGTCAGGTGCGTCGTCGACGGACCCTCGGCGTCCGAGGACACGCGGAAGTGCCCGTGGTGGCCGCCGTGCTCGTACTTCCACGGGTCGCCGGGGTCCTGCGGAGCCGGCAGCGCCGTGTCGGTGATCAGCGAGCGCCGCTCGGCCGCGAAGCGGTCGGAGAGCAGACCGTGCAGCGGGACGTCGATCTGGTCGGGGTCGCCGACGTACTCGTTGCGGTCCGCATAGGCGAGCTTGGAGGCCTCGAGGTAGTGGTGCAGCTTGTCGACGCGCGATTCGTTGCGCGGGAAGCCCTCGAGGATGTTGAGCGCCTCACCGACGGTCGTGCCGCCGGACGACGGCGGGCCCATGCCGAAGATGTCGAGCCCGCGGTAGTCGTTCTGGGTCGGCTTGCGGAGCTTCGCCTCGTAGGCGCCGAGGTCCCGCGGGGTCATCGTGCCCGGGTGCACCGGGTGCGGGCGATCGGAGTCCGGGGCCAGCGGCGGGTGCTGCACGGTCTGGGCGATGTCGCGCGCGATCCGGCCGTGGTAGAAGCGGTCCGGGTTCGAGCCGATTCGCGCGTAGGTCGCCGCCAGGTCCGGGTTGCGCTGCACGGAGCCGACCGGCTTGGCGGTCTTCGCGGGCGTCAGGTAGAGGTTCCGCGTCGCGGTGAAGTCGTCGAAGATGCCCGCGTTGTCCGAGACCTGCTGGTTGAAGATCTTGTCGATGCGGAACCCCTCGCGCGCGATCCGCTCGCCGGGGCGCAGCAGCGCCTTGAGCGAGCGGGTGCCGTAGCGGTTCACCGCCGTCTGCCACGCGCGGACGGTGCCGGGCACGCCGACGCTGAGGCCGCCGACGCGCGCCTCGGTGAAGTCCATGGCCGGCTTCGTGGGCGGGTTGCCGAAGTCGTCAGGGTGCATCCCGGCGGGTGCGGCCTCGCGCGAGTCGATGGTGTCCACACGGTGGTGGCGGGCGTCGTAGACGACCATGAACCCGCCGCCGCCGATGCCGCACGAGAACGGCTCGACGACGCCGAGCACGCCGGCCGCCGCCACCGCGGCGTCGACGGCGTTGCCGCCCGCGCGGAGGGTGTCGATCGCGGCCTGGGTGGCGAGCGGATCGACCGACGCCGCCGAGCCGCCGGTGCCTTCCGCGACCGGGGTCCTGGGTGGGTCAGGGACCTGGGCGCGCGCGGGGAACGCCGCGACGAGGACCATCAAGATGGCGACAAGGGCAAGACCGGCGATACGCGACATCTGGAACGACTCCCTCCCGTGAGTTCGGGATTCGACTACCCCGCGACGGCGCGGTTCACGCGGCGCGGTGAGAGCCTGACGTGCAGGTGGTCGTCGTGATGGATGAGCGGGATGACGACGCGACGGGGCCCGCGCAGGGGGAGATCGGGGCCGACGAAGACCTTCACCGCGCCCCACGCGACGAAGCGGTCGACGAGCTCCTGGGCGGCCACGACGTCGACCTGCTCGGGCCGGCGCGCGGCGCGCTCCAGCCCGTCGAGGCGCGGGTAGTAGACGTCGACGTCGAGCCCGTTCTGGTGCGACAGGTGGCCGAGCCCGCCGTAGCGGGCGCCGAAGTAGCCGCCGCGGGGGCGGGAGAGGTCGCCGACCAGCACGCGCGGGGAGTCGGGGTGCGCGTCGTGGTACGCGTCCAGCACGAGCTCGGTGGTGTCGACGAGCCTGCGGGTGCCCCAGCGGCGCCAGCTGCGGTTCGGCGTCTGCCTGAGCGCCGGGTCCCACGTGACCCAGGAGGGCGACTCCGCCGGGAGCTGGACGCCGTGCTGCAGCGCCAGCGCGACGATGACGGCTAGCGGCCCTGCCATTCCGGGGCCCGCTTCTCGGCGAACGCGCGCACGCCCTCGTAGAAGTCCTCGGAGCGGAAGCAGGCCTCGCGCAGCGCGACGAGCTCGGCCTCGACCTCCGGGTCCAGCGCACCCTCGGCGGCCAGCAGCTCGCCGATCACGCGCTTGTTGCCGGTCAGCGAGAGCGGCGCGTTGGCGGCGATCTCCGCCGCGAAGGCGACGGCACGATCGGCGAGCTTCTCGGGCGGCGCGAGCTCGGTGACCATGCCCCACTCCAACGCGGCGGCGGCGCTGACGTTGCGGCCGGTGAAGAAGAGCTCACGCGTGCGCGCGACCCCGACCGCGTCGATGAACTTGCGGATGCCGGTGTGCGAGTAGACGAGCCCGAGCTTGGCCGGCGGCATCCCGAGCTTGATGCCGGTGGCGGCCATCCGCAGGTCGCAGGTCAGCGCGAGCTCGAGCCCGCCGCCGATCGCGTGGCCGTTGAGCGCGGCGACGGCGGGATAGGGGAACGCCTCCAGCGCCTCGATCGCGGCGTGGAACGGGTGCGCGACGAGCGACTCGGCCTCGTGCGCGAACTGGTCGCGCGGCAGCCCGCCGATGTCGTAGCCGGCGCTGAACACCGGGCCGACGGCGGTCAGCAGCAGGCAGCGCGCGTCATCGACGTCGCGCACGGTCGAGGCGATCCCGTCGAGGATCTCGTGGTCGAGCGCGTTGCGCTTGGCCGGGTTGTCGATCGTCAGCCGCGCGACGTGCGGCGCGGGACGATCCAGGCGGAGCTTGCCCGCGGCGAGCTCGCTCACTCGAGGACGACGAGGGCGTCGCCCTCGGAGACCGACTGCCCCTCCTGGCAGAGGATCTCGGCGACGCGGCCCTCGTCCTCGGCCTCGACGGGCATCTCCATCTTCATCGACTCGAGGATTACCACCGTGTCGCCCTCCTCGACCGTGTCGCCCACCTCGACCTCGATCTTCCAGACGGTGCCCGTGATGTGGGCCTCCACGTTCGCCACAGCCGACTCCTCGTTTCGGGTCCGGGCGCGAGGATAGCTACGCGGTGGCGCGCGCGTACACGGGCGCGGCGGCGCGCCGGAGCCGCTTGTGCAGCCGCCGCGACTCGCGATTCAGCGGGATCACGGAGAACGGCGCGCCGAGGCGGAGCGCACCGGCCACGCGCGCCGCGAGCCGGCGGTCGGCGCGCCGGGATGCGAGCCGCAGCGAGCGACGCTTCAGGCGCAGCCCGACGATCAGCCGCGGATGGCCCTCGACGTCCTCCTGCGCGAGGTAGGCCTCAGCGACCTCGCGCTCCGCCAGCAGCACCGCGTGCAGCACGAGCTTCTCCTCGGGGGCGGGCTTGTAAGGGCGTACCAGCGGCTCCCGGCGTTCTGGCTCCATCTTCCGGGTGATCGGACCGCGGCGCGCGCAGCTTGAGCGGAGTCGCACGTTCCCGCCCGCCGGTCGAGCCGCGGGAGGCGATCTTCCGCCCGCCGGTCGATGGAGGGACCGCCCCGCTGCGGGCACCATTGTCTTCCACCTGCCGATGCTCGAAGGTCCTCCTCCTCAAGAGCCAGGTCGGTGGGTGTCCTGCCACATCGTGCGCCGGGGAGGGACAGCCCCGGCGCACGAGGCGGGCGTTTCGGTGATTCAGACCGGGTAGCCTCTCCGCCCGAGAGGGGAGAGATGCCAGAAGAGCTCGCCAGCATGAAGGAGCAGGTCTACAAGGACCCGCGCCCCAAGGAGTACTTCGACCGCTTCCATGAGCGGTCGCGTACACGCGAGCCCGACTGGGTCTACGAGGCGGTCCGCATCATCACCTCGATCTACGCGTGGACGTTCTTCCGCGCGCGCGGGATCGCGGCCGAGAACGTGCCGACCGGCCCCGTGATCATCGCCCCGAACCACTTCTCGTTCATGGACCACTTCTTCGTCGGGGCGTTCATCCGGCGGCGCGTGCGCTTCATGGCCAAGTCGCAGCTGTTCGCCCCGCCGATGCAGTTCATCTACACGCACGGCGGCGTCTTCCCCGTGCGGCGCGGCTACCGCGACGACGACGCGTTCGTCACCGCCAACAGCATCCTCAAGCGCGACGGGCTGATCGTCATGTACTGCGAGGGCGGCCGCTCGCGCACCGGCAAGCTGTCCGAGGAGCCCAAGCGCGGCATCGGCCGGCTGGCGCTCGAGTCGGGCGCGACGATCGTCCCGGCCGCGATCCACGGCTCCTCGAAGGTCCGCAACTGGAAGCGCCTGCAGTTCCCGAAGGTCACCGTCCAGTACGGCGAGCCGATGCGCTGGGAGGCGATCTCGGATCCGACCAAGAACCAGCAGCAGCAGGTCGCGAACGAGATCTTCGCCCAGATCCGCGGGCTCTATGCCGAGCTCGACTCGCTCGGCCGCAAGGGCGTCGTGCAGAAGCTGCGCGAGGCGCGCCGTGCGGCCCGCCGCGCCCGCGCCACCGCGTGAGCGCGACCGTCCTCCGGCCCGCGCTGCTCGACGGTGTCGCGCTGCTGCTCGCCGCCGCCGACCCGCCCAGCCGCTTCGGCGAGGCGGTGATCGCGCGCGCCGCGGAGCTCCGCGCCGCGGTCGATCGAGTGGTCGTCGACCCCACGGGCGACGAGGTCGCGCCGCGCGACACCGACGTGGTCGTGTGGGACGGCGCCTCGCTCGCCGGCCCGCGCGACGTGCTCGACGGCGGGTGGCTCGCGCTGCGCCCGGCGGCCGGCGCGTGGATCGCCGCCGAGCGCCCCGGCCTCCTGCTCCTGCTCGCCCCGGCGCCCGGCGACGCCGGCGCCGAGGCCTCCCGCGCCGGGCTGGAGAACCTCGCGCGGACGCTCTCGATCGAGTGGGCGCGCCACGGAATCCGCCCGGTCGCGATCCTGCCCGGCGATTCCACCGAAGCGGAGGAGGTCGCCGAGCTCGCCGCCTTCCTCGCCTCGCCCGCGGGCGACTACTACTCCGGCTGCGCGTTCCGGCTGGGCGAAGCGTGAGCTGGAAGGTCACCCGCCTCGACGATGTCGAGCCGCTCCCTGGCCCGGGCACGCTGCGCTGGCTGCCGGTCCGGCACGAGCTCGGGATCGGCGCGTTCGGCACCAACGCCTACATGGCGGAGAACGCCGGCGACGACGTCGTCGAGCCGCACACCGAGGAGGGCACCGGCCACGAGGAGCTGTACTTCGTCGCGCGCGGGGCCGCCACGTTCACGCTCGACGGCGAGACCGTGCACGCGCCGGCCGGCACCTACGTCTTCCTCCCCGATCCGACCACGCAGCGTCACGCCACGGCCGACGAGCCAGGCACCACCGTGCTCTCGTTCGGCGGCTGGCGCGACCGCGCGTTCCAGGTCTCCGGCTGGGAGTCGCGCTTCCGCGCGGGCACGATCCGCGAGCAGGATCCGCAGGGCGCCCGCGCGCTCTACGAGGAGGCGCTCGCGACCGACCAGGACAGCCACTGGGCGCACTACGACTTCGCCTGCTGGCACGCGCTCTACGGCGAGGAGCAGGAGGCGCGACGGCTGCTCGACCGCGCGATCGAGCTCGGCGGCGACCAGGTCCGCGAGCAGGCGGCCAGGGATCCGGACCTGGAGACCCTCCGCAGGACGTGACCGTTAACACCGTCGCCATCCTGGGCAATACGGGGAGGACGGGAAGCGGTGAGGGGGAGGTACACGGTGGGGCGGGAGTGCGATGGCGGATGAGACGGTCTTCACCCGGCGGCGGCTGATCACGGGCGCGGCCGCGCTCGGCCTCGGCGCCGCGGGCGTCATCGCCACCACCGGTCCGCCCTTCGGCGGCGGGGCGCGCACGATCTCCTTCTGGCACCTGTTCTCCGGCGGCGACGGCGAGCGCATGGCGCAGATGCTCGACGCGTTCGGCAAGTCCGGCACCGACATCAAGGTCGAGCCGGTCACGCTCACCTGGGGGCCGCCCTACTACACGAAGCTGCAGCTCGCGGCGGTCGGCGGCCGCCCGCCGGACGTGGCGATCTCGCACGCCACGCGCCTCGGGTCGCTCGCGCCCGCCGGCCTCGTCATGGAGCTCACGCCCGACCTGCTCGAGAAGCACGGGATCACGCCCGACAAGTTCGAGCCGGCGGTCTGGAAGCGCGGGCAGTTCAAGGGCAAGCAGTACGCGATCCCGCTCGACACGCACCCGTTCGTCCTCTACTACAACACCGAGCTCGCGAAGAAGGCCGACCTGCTCGGCGAGGACAACCGCCTGCGCCAGCTCACCGGCGAGAACCAGGTCCTCGACGCGTTCTCCGCGCTCAAGAAGGCGTCGGGGCAGTGGGGCGTCGTCACCGAGATCCGCGGCGTCAGCCTGTGGCGGCTGTTCCTCACGCTCTACGGGCAGCAGAAGGGCGGCCCGATCTTCTCGCCCGACGGCAAGGAGCTCACGCTCGAGAACGACAAGGCGGAGCGCGCGCTCGACTTCATGCAGGAGCTCGGCGCCGGCCGCAAGGTGATGCCGACCAACTTCGACTACCCCGCCTCGATCGCGAACTTCCAGAACGCGACCACGGGCAGCATGCTCCAGGGCGAGTGGGAGGTGACGACCTTCCAGGCGGCCAAGATGAAGTTCGACATGGCGCAGGTGCCGAACATGCTCGGCAGCAACGTGACCCAGGCCGACTCGCACGCGTTCGTCATCCCCGTCTCCTCCAAGCGGTCGCAGGAGCGTCTCGACGCCACGCTCGAGTTCATCGCCGGGATGCTCAAGTCCTCCTACACCTGGGCGCAGGGCGGGCACGTCCCGGCCTGGAAGCCGGTGCTCGACAGCGAGAAATACCGCAAGCTCTCGCCGCAGTCGCACTACGCCGCCGCGGCGCAGAGCACGATCGTCGACCCGCTCGTGTGGTTCTCGGGCTCGGGCTCCGACCTCGAGAACGAGGCGTGGGGCGCGTTCCTCGGCGTCGTGACCGGCGGGTCGAAGCCGAAGGCCGGGCTCGACCAGTTCCGGTCGGCGATGAACCAGTTCCTCGAGAAGCCGAGCCCGGTCTGATCATGGCCGTCCGACAGGAATCGGTTCCCACCACGCTCCTCAGCAAGCCCGGCGACGGGGGCGCCCCGAAGGACGCCAAGCGCACTCGCGCCGGCTGGCTGATGACCACGCCGTTCTTCCTCCTCTACTTCCTGTTCCTGCTGTGGCCGGTCATCTCGGCGGCCTGGAAGAGCCTCTTCTCCGACAGCCTGGCGGGCGGCAGCTCCAGCTGGCGCGGCCTCGGCAACTACGGGGAGCTGATCGGCGACAGCGACTTCTGGTGGGCGATGTGGCACACGCTGTGGTTCACGGTGCTGAGCTCGGTGCCGCTCGTGATCCTGCCGCTCGGGCTCGCCCTGCTCGTCAACCGGGTCGCCAAGGGCCAGTGGCTGTTCCGCCTCGCGTTCTTCGCTCCCTACGTGTTGCCGGTCTCCGTCATCGTGCTGATCTGGCAGTGGCTCTACCAGCCGGGCTTCGGCCTCATCAACGGCTACCTCACGAAGATCGGCCTGGAGGAGGTCAACTGGCTGGGCGCCCAGGGCACCGCGATGATCGCCGTGGTGATCGCCACCGTGTGGTGGACGCTGGGCTTCAACTTCGTGCTCTTCCTCGCCGGCCTGCAGGAGATCCCGCGCGACCTCTTCGAGGCGGCAGCGCTCGACGGCGCCGGCCCGTGGCAGCAGATCCGGAGGATCACGCTGCCGCTGCTGATGCCGACCACGGTGCTCGTGATCGTGCTGCAGGTGATCGCGTCGCTGAAGGTGTTCGACCAGATCTACCTGCTGCTCCAGGGGGGTCCGAACTTCTCGACCCGACCCGCGGTCCAGTACATCTACGAGACGGGCTTCACGCAGTACCGGACGGGCTACGCGTCGGCGCTGTCGATCGTCTTCTTCCTGGTGATCGTCCTGATCTCGGCGCTCCTGTTCGCCACCGTCCGCCGCCTGCAAAGGGGGAGCGCCTGATGGCCGTTCGAGCCGAACCCGCGCGTGCCATGCCGCGCGAGCGCGAAGAAGCCGCGGTCGCGACCGGCGGCCGTCGATTCCGTCCGGGCGGAGCGCTCGTCATCGGCGTGCTGGTGGTCGCCGCGCTGATCTGGCTGATCCCGTTCCTGTGGGCGATCGCGACCTCGCTCAAGCCGGATCCTGAGACCACCAAGGTGCCGGTCAGCTGGACCGGTTCGAAGGTCACGTTCGACGCTTACAGCAAGATCCTCGACCGCGGCGACATCCTGCGCTGGTACTTCAACTCGGCGCTCGTGTCGGTCGTGGTGACCGCGCTGACGATCCTCTTGGGCTCGATGGCCGCGTTCGCCTTCTCGCGGGTGCGCTTCCGCGGCCGCGGCGCGCTGTTCGCGCTCGTCGCGGCCGGGCTGATCGTGCCCTTCCAGGCGCTGATCGTCCCGCTGTTCGAGGAGATGGACACGTTCGGGCTCGTGGACACCTACTGGGCGATCATCCTGCCGCAGGTCGCCTCGCCGATCGCAGTGCTGGTCTACAAGCGCTTCTTCGACGGCATCCCCGACGAGCTGGAGGACAGCGCGCTCGTCGACGGGGCCAGCCCGTGGACGATCTACTGGCGGATCTGGATGCCGCTCGCCCGGCCCGCGACCGCCGCCGTCGGCATCTTCACGTTCGTGCTGTCGTGGAACAACTTCATCTGGCCGTTCGTGGTCACCACCGCGCGGTCGCTGCAGACCATCCCGGTCGGGCTCTCGACCGTGAACAGCTTCTACGGCGCGCAGTACGCCCAGGTCATGGCGCTGGCCATCCTCGGGGCGCTGCCGCTGCTGGTCGCGTTCCTGTTCTTCCAGCGCCAGATCGTCCAGGGCATCTCGAACACGGGGCTCAAGGGCTGACCGCCCGGCTGGTCATCGACCCGGCTTTCACGGTGGCCGCGGTGGACGAGCGCCTGTTCGGCTCGTTCGTCGAGCACATGGGCCGCGCGGTCTACGGCGGGATCTACGAGCCGGACCACCCGACCGCGGACGAGGACGGCTTCCGCGGCGACGTGCTGGAGCTGACGCGCGAGCTCGGCGTCACCGTCGTCCGCTACCCCGGCGGCAACTTCGTCTCCGCCTACGACTGGGAGGACGGCGTCGGCCCGCGCTCGGAACGCCCGACGCGGCTCGACCTCGCCTGGCGCTCGATCGAGCCCAACGAGGTCGGCACCGACGAGTTCATGGCGTGGGCGCGCAAGGCGGGCGCGGAGCCGAACTTCGCGGTCAACCTCGGCACCCGCGGCGTCGACGCGGCGCGCAACCTGGTCGAGTACTGCAACGCGCCCGCGGGCAGCCGCTACGCCGACTGGCGCGTCGAGAACGGCCACGCCGACCCCTACGGCATCACGCTCTGGTGCCTCGGCAACGAGATGGACGGCCCGTGGCAGGTCGGGCAGAAGACGGCGGTCGAGTACGGCCGGCTCGCGGCCGAGGCGGGCAAGGCGATGCGGCTCGTCGATCCCTCGATCGAGCTGTGCGTGGTCGGCAGCTCCAACTCGCGGATGCCGACATTCGGCACGTGGGAGGACACCGTCCTCGACCTCGCGTGGGACGTCTCCGACTACATCTCGCTGCACAGCTACTACGACCCGGCCGACTACCCGGATCTCGACGCGTACCTGGCCTGCTCGCTCGACCTCGACCGGATGATCGACACGGTCGTCGCGACCGCCGACGCGGTGGCCGGGCGCAAGCGCAGCCGCAAGAAGATCGGGATCAGCGTCGACGAGTGGAACGTCTGGCACCAGCAGGCCAACCCGCACCACACCGACATCACCGGCCCGTTCAAGCGTGCGCCGCACTTGGCCGAGGACGACCAGACGCTGGCCGACGCGCTCGTCGTCGGCTGCCTGCTGATCACGCTGCTGCGCCACGCCGACCGCGTGAAGATCGGCTGCCTGGCGCAGCTCGTCAACGTGATCCCGCCGATGCGCACGCTCGACGGCGGGCCGGCGTGGCGGCAGACGAGCTTCTTCCCGTTCATGCACGCCTCGCGGTTCGGGCGCGGGACGGTGCTGCGGATCGAGCCCGACGCACCGACCTACGAGGTCGAGAGCGAAGGCGCCGTGTCCGCGCTGGAGGCCACCGCGGTGCTCGACGAGGCGGGCGGGGCGCTGACGCTGTTCGCCGTCAACCGCGGCGCCGGCGCGCTCCCGCTCGAGGTCGTGCTGCGCGACCTCGGCGGCGTCTCGCTCGCCGAGCACCTCGTGCTCGCCGGCGACGACCTCGACGCCGCCAACACCGCCGAGGCGCCGGACCGCGTCGCGCCCTCGCGGGGGAGCGGCGCGAGCGTCGAGGACGGCATGCTGCGCGCGGAGTTGCCGCCGCGCTCGTGGAACGTGCTGCGCCTGACCGGCGTCCGCTAGGCGCCAGGCCAGGCAGCTTGCTGCCTAGCGGGGGGCTAGTTCAGCGCTGCCCGTAGACGTTCTGGTAGCGCTCGTAGAGGGCGTCGATGGCCGCCGGCTCGAGCGCGATGGGGTCGCCGTGCACGCGCGCGAGGTGCACGGTGCGCGCGACGTCCTCGCACATCACCGCCGCCTTGATCGCCGCGCGCGGGCTGCCGCCGATCGTGAACACGCCGTGGCTGCGCATCAGCACGGCGGGCGAGCGGTGGCCGGACAGCGTCTCCACGACGCCGCGCCCGATCTCCTCGTCGCCGATCAGCGCGAACGGCCCGAGCGGGATGGGCCCGCCGAACTCGTCGGCCATCGCGGTCAGCACGCAGGGGATCTCCTCGCCGCGGGCCGCCCACGCGGTCGCGTAGGCGCTGTGCGTGTGCACCACGCCGCCGACGTCCGGCAGCTCGCGGTAGATCACGCAGTGGGTCGCGGTGTCGCTCGACGGGGCGTACTCGCCCTCGACGACGTTGGCGTCGAGGTCGACGACCACCATCGACTCGGGGGTCAGCTCGTCGAACGAGAGGCCGCTGGGCTTGATGACCACGAGGTTCTCGCCCGGGACGCGCGCGGAGATGTTGCCGCTCGTCCACGCCACCAGCCGGTTGCGCACGAGCTCCTGATGCAGGTCGCTGACCGTCTTGCGGATCTCGGCGAGCGCGCTCACGCCGGCTCCACCACGACCTTGAGGCCGGTGCGGGCGGCCGCGACGCGGAACGCCTCGTCGACCTCGGCCAGCGGATAGCGGTGCGTAACGAGCGCGTCGACGTCGACGAGTCCGCGCTCGACCAGCGAGATCGCGCGGGGATAGACCGCGTTCATCCGCCGCACCATCGCGATCGTCAGGCCCTTGCGGCGGGCGAGCGAGGCGCCGAACGAGGTGCGGTCGTCGCCGGGGATGCCCGCGAGCACGACCCGCGCGCCCGGCCGCGCCGCCCGCATGGCGAGGTCGACCGCCTCGTCGGTGCCCGCGACCTCGAAGGCGACGTCCACGTCGGCGCCCGCGGGGACATCCTCGGGGGCGGCGACGAGCTCGGCGCCCGCGCGGTGGGCGGCCTCGCGGCGGTGCGGCAGCGGGTCGACGGACAGCGTGACGCGCGCGCCGGCGGCCCGCGCGACCTGGATCAGCAGCAGCCCGATCGGGCCGCAGCCGACCACCGCGACGTCGGCGCCGAGGTGCACATGGCCGAGGTCGAAGGAGTGGATCGCCACGCCCAGCGGCTCGAGCATCGCGCCGGCCGCGCCGTCCATCGAGGCAGGCAGCAGGTGCAGCGCCTCGGTCGGCCAGCTGAGGTACTCGCGCAGGCCGCCGTCGCAGTCGCCGTGGCCGGCGAAGACGACGTTCGGGCACAGGTTCTGGTTGCCCTCGAGGCAGCGCGCGCAGCGGCCGCAGTGCAGCGCGGGGTCGACCGCGACGCGGCGCCCGTCGAGCGGCCCGCCCTCGACCACGCCGGCGAACTCGTGGCCGACCACGAGCGGGTTGGAGAGCCGCGAATCGCCGATCCCGCCCTCCTCGTACCAGTGCAGGTCGGAGCCGCAGAGGCCGACGGCCTCGACGTGGACGAGGCTCTCGTCAGGGCCCGGATCGCGCACGGGCTCGTCGGCAAGCCGGACGTCTCCGGTGCCGTGCAGGCGGGCGACCGCGCTCAACTGACGAGCTCTCCGGGCGGCCGCCGCAGGCGGTGCATCAGGTCGTCGTCGTCGCGGCCGAAGTGGTCGTGCAGCCGCGTGTAAAGCGTGTACAGCTCGTCGTAGGCGTCGGCCGCGGCAGGGTCCGGCGCGTAGGCGTCGCGCTCGAGCTTGCCCATCGCGGCGGCGGCCGCGCGGACGTCGGGGTACGCGCCGGCGGCGACCGCGGCGTGGATCGCGGAGCCGAGCGCCGGGCCCTGGTCGGAGCCGATGAGGTGCAGCGGGCGCCGCAGCACGTCGGCGTAGATCTGCATCACGAACTGGTTCTTGAGCAGGCCGCCCGCGACCACGAAGTCGTCGACCGGCACCCCGGAGTCCTCGAACGTCTCGACGATCTTGCGCGCGCCGAACGCGGTCGCCTCGACCAGCGCGCGGTAGATGTCCGGCGGGCGCGTGCCGAGCGTGAGCCCGACGATCACGCCGCTGAGGTCGTGGTCGACCAGCACCGAGCGGTTGCCGCTCTCCCAGTCGAGCGCGACGAGCCCGTGCTCGCCGACCTCCTGCTCGGCCGCGAGCTCGGAGAGGTGGGCGTGCAGCGAGATGCCGCGGCGCTCGGCCTCCTCGTGGTACTCGGGGCCGACGAGGTGGTCGACGAACCAGCCGAAGATGTCGCCGACGCCGCTCTGGCCGGCCTCGAAGCCCCACAGCCCCGGGGTGATGCCGCCGAGGACCGCGCCGCACATGCCCGGCACCTCGACCGGCTGCTCGCCGTTCATCACGTGGCACGTCGAGGTGCCCATGATCGCGACCATCGTGCCGGGCTCGATCGCCTGGGCGGCGGGCACGGTGACGTGGGCGTCGACGTTGCCGACCGCCACCGCGATGCCCTCGGGCAGCCCGGTCCACTCGGCCGCCTCGGCGGTCAGCGAGCCGGCGCGGCCGCCGAGCGGGGCGAGCTCGCCGTGCTCGAGCTTGTCGGCCGGGAAGCGCGCGAAGCGCTCGTCGAGGGCGGCGAGGTACTCCTCGGAGGGGTAGTGGTCGTCCTGGCGGATGCCCTTGTAGCCGGCGGTGCACTCGTTGCGGGTCTCCTCGCCGCAGAGCTCCCAGACGATCCAGTCGGCGCCCTCGATCCAGCGGTCCATCGCGTCGTAGACCTCGGCGTCCTCCTCCAGCACCTGGAGCGCCTTCGCGTACTGCCACTCGGAGGAGATCATGCCGCCGTAGCGGGCCAGCCAGGGCTCGTTGCGCTCCGCGGCGAGCGCGGTGATGCGGTCGGCCTGCGGCTGCGCGGCGTGGTGCTTCCAGAGCTTCGGCCAGGCGTGGGGGCGGTCGCGGAACTCGGGCGCCTCGCACAGCGGGGTGCCGTCGGCGAGGGTGGGCAGGGGGGTCGAGGCGGTGAAGTCGGTGGCGATGCCGACGACCGCCTCCTGCTCGACGCCGGCGTCCTTCACCGCGGCGGGGACCGCCTCGCGGAGCACCTCGCGCCAGTCGTCGGGGTCCTGCAGCGCCCACGAGGAGCCGAGCCGCTCGTCGCTCTCGGGCAGCGTGCGCTCGATCACCGCATTGGGGTAGTCGGTGACGGCCGAGCCGAGCTCGGCGCCGTCGCTGACACGGACCACCACGGCGCGTCCCGACAGCGTCCCGAAATCCACTCCCACCACGTACTGCTCCTCCATGTGCCTCCGCACGTTAGCGCTCACATCTGCGTGGTGCATCCTTCCCGGAAACGAGCGAATCAATCCCGTCGAGCACCCGCTCGAGGCCGAACACGAACTCCTCGTCGGGTGCGTCGTCCTGCGCGAAGGCCTCTGATCCGAGCGCCCGGTGCAGCGCCGGGAAGTCCTCTGGATCGGTCAGCCGCGCGAGCAGCCGGCCCCACGTCGGCATGATGTCGCCGCCCTCGGTCGCGCCGATGGTGGCCGCCAGCGCGGCCTCGTTGCGGACGTAGCCGCTCACCAGCAGCAGCACGGACAGCTTCTGCGCCTCCGGCAGCCCGGTGGCGGCGAGGCTCTGCAGGCCGTCCTCGAGCCAGGCGGTCAGGTTCGGCGTCACCGCCGGCCCGCTCGGGACGTGCAGCGCCCACGGGTGCCGCCGGAACGCGTCGTGGTAGCCCCACGCCCAGCGGGTGAGGCCGGCGCGCCAGTCCTCGTTTGCGGCCGGCGGCGGGACCGGGCCGAGCGCGGCGTCGACCATCAGCGCGAGCAGCTCGTCCTTGGCCGCCACGTAGCGGTAGAGCGACATGGGCGAGGAGCCGAGCTCACCCGCGACCCGCGCCATCGAGACCGCGCCGATCCCCTCGGCCTGGGCGAGCGCGACCGCCGCCTCGACGATCCGCTCGAGGCTGAGTCCGGGCTTCGGGCCCTTGGTGGGCCGAGTCCGCCGCCCCCACGCGGCTTCGAGGCTGGCGGGGAGGGCCGCCTCGGGGCCCGCGGCCCCTTCGGCCTCCGGGACCCCTCCGGCCCCCGGGACCCCTTCGGGGCCTTCAGGTTCGCTTGCGCGTGGCATCGGACTGTGTATATCCTACGCAATTATGTTTATGCCATACGCAATAGAGACCGAGGGGCTCCGCAAGGCGTTCGCCGGCACCCCTGTGCTGGCCGGCGTCGACCTGCGGGTCCGCCCCGGCACCGTCTTCTCGCTGCTCGGCCCCAACGGGGCGGGCAAGACCACCACCGTGCGGCTGCTCTGCACGCTGCTGCGGCCGGACGCGGGCACGGCTCGCGTCGCCGGGCTCGACGTCGTCGCCGACCGCCGCCGCGTCCGCCGCGCGATCAGCCTCACCGGGCAGCACGCCGCCGTCGACGAGCTGCAGACCGGGGAGGAGAACCTCCGCATGATGGGCCGCCTGCAGGGCCTCGGCCGCTCCGCCGCCCGGGCTCGCGCCTGCGAGCTGCTGGGGCGCTTCGAGCTCCGCGACGCCGGCCGCCGCCGGGTCGGTACCTACTCCGGCGGCATGCGGCGCCGGCTCGACCTCGCGGCAGGCCTCGTCGGCGAGCCGCAGGTCGTGTTCCTCGACGAGCCGACCGTCGGGCTCGACCCGCGCAGCCGCCAGGCGATGTGGGACACGGTGGCCGGGCTCGCCGGCGAGGGCGTGACCGTCTTCCTCACCACCCAGTACCTCGAGGAGGCCGACCGGCTCGCCGACCGCGTCGGCGTGCTCGACGGCGGCCGCATCGTCGCCGAGGGCACGCCCGCCGAGCTCAAGCGGCGGGTCGCCGACCAGCGCGTCGAGCTGACGTTCGCCGACGCGGACGCGTACGCCGCGGCCGCGCTCGCGCTCGACGGGCGCGCGCTCGCGGCCGACCCGGCGCGGCACGTGATCGAGGTCGCCACCGACGGCAGCGCCGCCCACGTGCGCGCGCTGCTCAACGAGCTCGAGCCGGAGCGCTTCGCGGTCCGCAGCGCGACGCTCGACGACGTCTACTTCGCGCTCACGGGGCATGGCGCCGGTGCCTGAAATCGCCCTCACCATGGCCGGGCGCTGCGTCCGGCTGTCGATGCGTCAGATCGACGCGCTGATCACCGCGCTGGCGCTGCCGGTGCTGCTGATGCTGATGTTCGTCTACCTGTTCGGCGGGGCGATCGAGACCGGCGGCGACTACGTCACCTACGTCGTCCCCGGCGTGATCTTGCTGTGCGCCGGCTTCGGCTCGGCCGTCACCGCGGTCACCGTCAGCCAGGACATGACCGGCGGCATCGTCGACCGCCTGCGCTCGATGGACGTCGGCGGCCCGGCGGTGCTCGCGGGCCACGTGGCGGCGAGCGTCGTGCGCAACGCCGCCTCCACCGCGCTCGTGCTGGCCGTGGCGCTGCTGATCGGCTTCCGGCCCGACGCGTCGGCACTCGACTGGCTCGCGGCCGCCGGCGTGCTGCTCGCCTACGTGCTCGCGCTTTCCTCGCTCGCGGCCGCGCTGGGCTTGATCGCCAGCTCGCCCGAGGCCGCCAACGGCATCACGTTCGTGGTGATGTTCCTGCCCTACGCGAGCTCCGCGTTCGTCCCCGTCGACACGATGCCGTCATGGCTCCAGGGCTTCGCGGCGCACCAGCCGATCACGCCGGTGGTGGAGACGCTGCGCGGGCTGCTGCTCGGCGGCCCGACCCAGGCCGTTGCGGCTCTGGCGTGGTGCGCGGCGATCCTCGTCGCGTCGGTGGCGGCGTCGGGGTGGCTGTTCCGGCGGCGGACCGGCTAGCTCTCCGCCCAGGGGACCTCGACCGAATCCTCCGTCGGCGAGTCGCGCGCGACGACGTACTCCGCCGGCTCGGAATCGGAGTGGTTGACGAGGATGTGCGTCTCGCGCGGCGGGACGTAGACCATGTCGCCCGGCCCGATCGTCACCGTCTCCTCGAGTTGGTCGCCCCAGCGCACCTCGAGCGCGCCGGAGAGCATGTAGACCGCGCTCTCGCAGCCCTCGTGGTAGTGGGGGCGCGAGCGCGCGGCGGGCGGCACGCGGAACACGCCCATGTAGATGTTCACCGCGCCGGTGGTGGCCTGCGAGATCTCCGATCCACCGGCGACGCCACGCGGCACGTCGCGATCCACCTGGGATGGCTTGACAACCCTCATTCGACGGGCAGAGAGTAATCCAGCCACTCGGACTTGGAGCCGCCGATGCGGTCGTAGACCTTCTGCGCCCGGTAGTTGTCCTTGGCGGTCTGCCAGGCGAGCTCGCGCGCCCCGTGGGTCGCGGAGCGCTCGCGGCAGGCGGCGATCAGGCGGTCGGCGAGGCCGGTGCCGCGCGCCTCCTCCGCCACGAACAGGTCGTTCATGACGCCGAGCCGCGCGGCGTTGAGGGTCTGCCACGTCCAGTACAACGTCGCAAAGCCGACCGCCCGGCCATCCTGCTCCCGCGCGATCAGCTGCATCCCCTCGCGCTCCGGGTCCGCGATCAGCGCGCGCGAGATCGCGAGCAGCGCGTCGTCGGAGGGCGCGACCTCGTAGAAGTCGCAGTAGCCGCGCAGCAGCGGCAGCAGGTCCTCGAGGTCGGCCTCGCCGACGACGCTGATGACGTGCTCGGCGCTCACGTCGTCATGCCCGTGAACTGCCCGCCGGTGATGTTGAGCACCTGGCCGTGGACGAAGTTGGACCACGGCGAGCAGAGGAAGAAGACGCCGCCGGCGGCCTCCTGAGGCGTGCCCGGGCGCCCGATCGGGATCAGCATCGACGCCATCCCGCGCAGGTTGTCCGGGATGCCGAGCTGGACCTTCTCGCCGCCGATCTCCATCACGTTGTCGGCGTCCTTGGAGGCGGTCAGGCGCGTCTCGATGTAGCCGAACGCGACCGCGTTGACGTTGATCTTGAACTGGCCCCACTCCTTGGCCAGCGTCTTGGTGATGCCCACCACGCCCGCCTTGCCGGCCGAGTAGTTGGCCTGGCCGGCGTTGCCCATCGTGCCCGAGATCGAGGAGACGTTGACGATCTTGCGGAACACCTCGACGCCCTCCTCGCGCTCCTTCTTGGCCGGCTCGCGCAGGTGCGGCGCGGCGGCGCGGATCACGCGGAACGGGACGATCGTGTGGATGTCGAGCATGCGCTGGAAGGCGTCGTCGGACATCTTGTGGATCGGCGCGTCGATCGTGTAGCCGGCGTTGTTGACGATGATGTCGATCTTGCCCCAGGCGTCGATCGCCGCTTGGACCAGCTCGTCGGCCGTGCCCTCCTTGGTCAGGTCGCCGGCGTACACCGTGGTCTCGCCCGCGATCTCCGACGCCGTCTGCTCGGCGACGTCGCCGTCGAGGTCGTTGATCAGCACCTTCGCGCCCTGCTCGGAGAGCAGCTCGGCCGTCGCGCGGCCGATGCCGCGGGCCGAGCCCGTCACGATCGCCACCTTGTCGTCCAACACGCCCATTTCAACCACCTTCGTTCGGGTTCAGGGCGCGTAGTCTGCCGCGTCAGGCCGGCTGGAGGCTCCACCGGCGGGCGCCGGCGAGCACCGCGCCCAGCGCGACGGCGCATGCGGCGAGCAGGAAGGCCTCGGTCGGGCCCGCGCCCTCGACCACCACGCCGCCCACGCCGGCGCCGATCGCGATGCCCGCGCCCATGCCGGTGCCGAGCCACGTGTAGGCCTCCGTGGTCGTCCCGACGTGCGCGAGCTGGCCGGTGAGCGAGTGCACGGCGGCCAGCGCCGGGGCGATCGCGATCCCGGCCACGAACATCAACGCGCCGAGCGAGACGATCCCGTTGGCGAGCATCAGCGGGGCGGTCCCGACCGCCAGCGCCGCCAGCAGCACGATCACGCGCCGGCCCGGGTCGTCGCCTGCCGCCAGCCGGCTCGCCACGACGCCCCCGACGAGGCTGCCGAAGCCCCAGATGCCGAGGACGAAGCCGGTCGCGCTCGGCGAGCCCTCGGCCTGGCACAGCGCGGGCACCGCGACCTCGATGATCCCGACACCCGCGCCGACCACGAACAGCGTGCCGATCATCGTGCACACGCCGGGGGAGGCGAGCGCTCCGGCCAGGCTGCGCACGCGGTCCGGGTCGGGGCGCCACCCGCGCGAGCTCTTGGTGGCGGCGAACAGCAGCGTCCCGAGCAGCCCGAACAGCCCGCATGCGGCCGCCGCGGCGGGGATGGAGATGAGCCCCCCGATCCCGGCCACGATCAGCACCGGGCCGGCGATGTAGATCGCCTCGAGCACCGCCGACTCGCCGGTGAACAAGACATGGCGGGTGACCGGATCGTCGAGCGTCTGGTTCCACAGCGAGCGCACGGTCGCGCCGAGCGGAGGCTGGGACGCGCCGGTGAGCGCCGCCAGCGCGACGATCGGCAGCACGCCGGCGTCGTCCGGCAGCGCGGCGAAGCCGATCAGCGCCGAGGCGTAGACGACGGCCGTGCCGATGAGGACGCGGGTCTGGCCCTTGAGGTCGATCAGGCGGCCCATGGCGGGCGCGATCAGGCCGATCGAGAGCGCGTAGGCGGCGGTGGCGAGCCCGCCGAGCGCGAACGAGCCGGTGATCTCGTTCGTGCGCAGGATGAACACGAGGCCGACCGCGCCCATCGGCAGCCGGCCGATCAGCGAGGCCACGAACGGCGCGGCGGCGCCGGAGCCGCGGAGCGCGGTGACGAAGCCCGGCGGGCGCCGCGGCGGAGGCGGCGCGACGTAGCGGCGCTCGGTGGGCGTCGTGGCCATTGCACCAGGTTCGTTGCCCATTACCAGACCGACAAACGATTCGGTTCTGCCCGAATCCATGCGAAGATACCCAGCGTGGACGACAAGGGGTCAGACCCCTTGAGGGGGGTTGAGGGTTGATCAGCTACCGCTTCGGCCGCGACGACCTCCTGCGCACGCGCTTCGCGGTCTCGCCGCTCTTCGAGCTCGCCGCCAGCCTGCGGGCGCTGCGCGATCCGGGCGGCCACTCGGTGCACCTGCCGTGGGCGCGCGAGGCGCAGGCGCGGCTCGCCGGGCTCGACTACTCGCTGCTCGACGCGCTGCACCCGAGCGGCCCGTACGCGCCGGACTTCGTGGCTCCGCCCCCGCAGACGCCGCTGCCGGTGTTCGAGGAGGAGCTCGCGCGCGTGCGCGCGACACCTCCCGAGCGCGCCCGGCTCGAGGTCGGGTGGACGTTCGCGGGCCGCGAGGTCCCCGCCGTGGCGCGCCCGCTGCTCGACGACCCGGCGAGCGCGCTGCCCGGGCTCGCCGACCTGATGGCCGAGTACTGGAAGCGCGCGATCGCCCCGGTGTGGGACCTGATCCGCGCGGTGCTCGAGGCCGACATCCGCCAGCGCTCGCGCCACCTGGCCGGCGGCGGCGCGCTCGAGCTGTTCGCCGGCCTGCACCCCGACGTGCGCTGGCACGACGGCGCGCTGCTCGTCGACCGCCGCCACGAGGCGACGGTCGAGCTCGCCGGCCGCGGCCTCCAGCTCGTACCGGCCGCGTTCGGCTGGCCCGAGGTCGGCGCGATGTTCGACCCGCCGTGGCAGCCGGCGCTGATCTACCCGCCGCGTGGCGTGGGCGACCTGTGGGCGCCGGCGCGCGAGAGCACCGAGGCGCTGGGCGAGCTCGTCGGCCGCCGCCGCGCGAGCATCCTCGTCGCGCTCGGCGCCGAGGCGACCACCACCGAGCTGGCGCGGCGGCTGGCGGCGAGCCCCGCCGGAGTCTCCGAGCACCTCGGCGTGCTGCGCCGCGCCGGGCTCGTGCGCGCGCGCCGCGAGGGCCGAGCGGTGCTCTACTCGCGCACCGCGACCGGCGACGTGCTCACAGCCCCAGCGTCTTCCCCAGGATCTCCTTCATGATCTCGTCGGTGCCGCCGCCGATCGGGCCGAGCCGGGCGTCGCGGGCGGCGCGCGAGAGGTCGTGCGCGTCCTCGTGCCCGATGTCGGCGAGCAGCCCGTAACACGCGTCCTGCAGCTCGAAGTTCGCGCGCTGGGTGGCGAGCTTGGCCATGGTCACCTCACGTACGGCATCGCCGCCGTCGAGGAAGCGGCGCAGCGCGTGGTAGGTCAGCGCCGTACCGGACTCGGCGCGCACCGCCAGCGCCGCGACCGTGTGCCGCACGCTCTGCGAAACGCCCCGCTCCCCGAGGATCGCGATCACGCGCTCGAGCGTCGCGCGCATCGAGCCGACCGCGCCGAGCGCCATCAGCAGCCGCTCCCACTGGAAGTTCGCGACGATCAGGTAGAAGCCGCGGCCCTCGTCGCCGAGCAGCGCGTCGTCTCCCACCGCCACGTCGTCGAAGGCGATCTCGGCGGTGTCGGACGCGTGCCAGCCGAGCTTCTCGAGCGGCCGTGCGGTGACGCCCTCCCCGGCCGGGATCACCAGGAACGACAGCGACCCGTGCCCCGGCTCCGGCCGCGTCCGCACCGCGGTGACGTAGAAGTCCGCGCGCACGCCGTTGGTGATGAACGTCTTGGCGCCGTTGACGACCCAGCCGCCGTCGACCCGCTCGGCGTGCGTGCGGATGGCGGCGACGTCCGAGCCGGTGTCGGGCTCGGTGATCGCCAGCGCCGCGATCTTCTCGCCGCGGATCGCGGGCGCGAGCCAGCGCTCGCGCTGGGCGTCGGTGCCGAAGGTCGCGAGCGGCGGCGTGGCGATCCCGATGTGCGCGCCGATGCCCGCCGACAGCCCGCCCGAGCCGGCACGCGGCAGCTCCTCGCACAGCACCGCGTCGGCCACCCAGTCAGCATCGGGCCCGTACTTCAGGCCGAGCCAGCCACGCGCGGCCAGCTTCGCGAACACCTCGTTCGGGAACGAGCGCGCCGCCTCCCACTCCGGCGCGTGCGGCCGCAGCTCGCCCTCCACGAACGCCCGCATCTCCACCCGCAGCGCCTCGTGCGCCTCGGTGAACGGCGGGACCGGCCTCACAGCCGCTTGCGCAGCATCCCGAACACGCCGCGGACGACCTCGCGCTGGATCTGCTTGCCCTGGCGCGAGCTGAGGAAGTCGCCGATCCCGCCGCCGGCGGGGGCCGGTGCGCGCTTCTGCTTCGGCGCCGGCTTGGGGAGCGGGATGTGCTCCATCGGCGCCTCGGTCTGGGTCGGCGGCAGCGGCTTCGGCGCCTCGAGCCGCTCGGCCAGGATCTCGCGCGCGCTGCGGTTGTCGAGCCGCTCGCCGTAGCGCGCGAACAGCGGCGAGGCCTTCGCCGCCCCGTCGACGTCCGGCGCCGGGCCCATGCTCGCCGCCGGCGCCGCCAGCCGCGTGTGCACGACCGGCGTCGGGATCCCGCGATCCGACAGCACGGTCACCGCCGCCTCGCCGATCCCCATCTGCGTGAGCAGCTCGCCCAGGTCGTAGAAGTCGGACTTGGGATAGGTCGAGACCGTGGCCTTCAGCGCCTTCGCGTCGTCGGGCGTGAACGCCCGCAGCGCATGCTGGATGCGCGAGCCGAGCTGCCCCAGCACCTCGGCGGGCAGGTCCTGCGGGTTCTGGGTGACGAAGAAGATGCCGACGCCCTTGGAGCGGATCAGCCGCACGGTCTGAGCCACCGAGTCGAGGAACGCGTCGGTGGCGTCGTCGAACAGCAGGTGCGCCTCGTCGAAGAAGAACACGAGCTTGGGCTTGTCGAGATCCCCCGCCTCGGGCAGGTCCTCGAACAGCTCGGCCAGCAGCCACATCAGCGCGGTCGAGAACAGCTTCGGCTTGTCCTGCACGCCCGGCAGCTCGAGGCACGAGAACACGCCGCGCCCGTCCTCCGCCGTCCGCAGCAGGTCGGCGATCGCGAACTGCGGCTCGCCGAAGAACTCATTGCCGCCGCCCTCCTCGAGGCCGACCAGCGAGCGCAGGAGCACCCCGACCGTCGCCCCCGACAGCCCGCCGATCCCCTTCAGCTCCGCCTTGCCCTCGTCGGAGTCGAGGTAGGTCAGGAGCGAGCGCAGGTCGGAGAGGTCGACCAGCGGCAGCCCCTTCTCGTCCGCGTAGTGGAAGACGAGCCCGAGGCTCTGCTCCTGCGTCTGGTTCGCGCCCAGGATCTTGGCCAGCAGCTGCGGCCCGAAGTCCGACACCGTCGCGCGCACCGGCACGCCGGCGCCGATCCCGCCCAGAGCGAGGTACTCGGTCGGGAAGCCGCGCGGCTCGAACGGAATGCCGAGTTCCGCTTGCCGCTTCTCCGCCGCCTTGCCCGGCTCGCCCGGCACGGACATGCCGGACAGGTCGCCCTTGACGTCGGCCGCGAACACCGGCACACCGGCCGCCGACAGCGACTCGGCGAGCAGCTGCAGCGTGCGCGTCTTGCCGGTGCCGGTCGCGCCCGCGACCAGCCCGTGGCGGTTCATCATCGCCAGCGGGATCCGCACCGCGGCGGCCTGGTGCAGCTCGCCGCCGAGCGCGCCGCGGCCGAGCTCGATCGCCGGCCCGTCCGTCGCATAGCCGTCGGCGATCGCCTTGTCGAAGTCCGCCATCGCGCCGCACAGTAATGCGACGGGCCGCCCGGAGGCGGCCCGTCGAGGTCCTGCGGCTGACGCGTCGCGCGCTAGCGCTTGCGCGCGGCGGCGTTGAACTTGCGCGTCTTGACCGACTTCTTCTTCGGGCCGGCCTTCTTGCTGCCGTCCTCGAAGAAGCCGGACTTCGTCTTCGCGAGCGTCAGCACGGCGTGCGCCGCGCCGTCCCCGAGCTCGAACAGCGCCTTCGTGCTCAGGTTGTGGATGTCGTCGCACGCCTGGTGGTAACAGGAGTCGTACGGCTCACCCGCGGTGCCGCCGTAGACAGCGGCCTCCTCCGGCGTCTTCTCGTTCTCCGCGCCGCTGAACAGGCCGCCGGCGGGGACGCCGACGTCGAGGAACGGGCCGTAGTCCGAGCGGCCGTCGAACGCGGTCGGCTCGGTCTGCATGCCCTGCGAGGCGTAGTAGTCGTTGAACAGCGTCTCGATCTGCCCGGAGGCCGGATCGGACGAGTCACCGTCGTACACGAAGCGCACGTAGTTCGGCGACCCGAGCATGTCGAAGTTCAGGTTGGCGAACAGCTGGCCGACCTGGCTCGGGCTCAGGCTCTCGACGTAGTGGGTCGAGCCGACCAGGCCCGACTCCTCGGCGGCCCAGAACGCGAAGCGCACGCGGTTGCGCGGCTTGATCTTGTCCTTGGCCAGCGTCTCGGCGATCTCGAGGTCCGTCGCCGTGCCGCTGCCGTCGTCGTTGATGCCCGGGCCCTTGACCACGGAGTCGAGGTGCGAGCCGACGACCAGCGTGTGGTCCGGATCGCCCTGCTTCGTGTCGGCGATGACGTTCGTGGTCGGGCGCACCTCGTTCAGCGTCGAGGCGAACGCGTGCACCTTCGTTTCCTGCTTGCGCGCGGACTCGACGAGCTCCGCGCCGTCGGCGTAGCTGAGCCCGAGCACCGGGATGCCCCGGATGTCCTCGCTGAGCGTGCCCGCCAGCAGGTCGGTGCGGCCGGCCTGGCCCTCGTTGAAGATGATCACCGCGGACGCGCCTGCGTCCTCGGCGTTGTGCGCCTTCACCGAGAAGTCGCACGTGCCGCGCTGCAGCAGCGCGACGTTGCCGGCGGTGAAGCCGTCGAAGTCCGAGGCTTCGCAGCCGCTCGTCGACGTGCTCGGCGGGTTGCTCCCGATCGGCACCACGACGTCGACCGGCTGCACCGGCGCGGTGACGTCAGCGCTGCCCGAGTACTGGTAGGTCTCGGTCGTGTAGTCCTTCGCGGCCGGCGAGACCTGCGACAGCTTCGGCTCCGCCAGGTCCTGGAAGAAGTGGAAGTCGAACGTCTGCTGCTTGACCTTGTAGCCGGCCTTCTTGAGCCGCTGCGTCACATAGGCCGCCGAGGCGTCGAAGCCGGGGGTGCCCGACGCGCGGGTGCCGCCGTTGGCGTTCGCGATCGACTGCAGTGCGCGCTCGTGGGCCATGATGCCGCCGACGGTCACGTCCTTCCGGAACTTCGAAGTGTTGACCTCGTCGACGGCCAGCGCGTTCGGCGCGAACGTCAACAAGGCAAGCACAGCGACGAGTGTCGCTCGCATTGCACTACCTCCCGCCCCTGCCAGGGGCTATCTCGCTTCCGCCGCGCCTCCCGAGCGCGGCCATTGGCGAGAGACCCTAACTAACTCAAAGTCCGTATGAGCGGCCGATGACGTCGAGCATGATCTCGTCCGTGCCGGCTCCGATGCGGTTCAGACGCAGGTCGCGCCACGCTCGCTCGACGCCGTACTCCTTCATGTAGCCGGCGCCGCCGTGGATCTGGATGCACTCGTCGGCGACGTCGACCGCCACGCGCGCGGCGTGCAGCTTCGCCATCGAGATCTCGCGCACCGGGTACTCGCCGTTCGCGAACCTCCAGGCGGTCACGTAGACCATCTGGCGGGCGCTCTCGATCTGCGTCGCCATCTCGGCGAACTTGTGGCGGATGACCTGGAACTTGCCGATCGAGCGGCCGAACGCCTTGCGGTCCTGCGCGTACTGGAGCGTCTGGTCGAACACCCGCTGGGCACCCGCCACGCAGCCCGCCGCGCCGATCAGTCGCTCGCCCTGGAGCTCCCACATGATGTGGTAGAAGCCCTTGCCGATCTGGCCGAGCACGGCGTCCGCCGGCACGCGCACGTCCTGGAAGGCCAGCAGCGCGGTGTCGCTCGCGTGCATGCCGAGCTTCTGCAGCTTCTTCTCCCGGATCACGCCGGGCAGGTCCATGTCGACGAGGAAGAGCGTGAAGCCGTCGTATCCCGCGTCGGCGTCGGTCTTGGTGACGAGCACGATGTAGTCGGCGCGGTGGCCGTTGGTGATGTAGGTCTTGGACCCGTTGATCACCCACTCGTCGCCGTCGCGCACGGCGCGGGTCTTGATGCCGGAGACGTCAGAGCCTGCGTCCGGCTCGGTGATGCCGAGGCAGGAGATCTTCTCGCCCTTGATCGACGGCACGAGGTAGCGCTGCTTCTGCTCCTCGGTGCCGAACAGGAAGACCGGCGGCGTCGCCATGTCGGTGTGCACCGCGATGCCCATGCCGAGCCCGCCGCACTGCGCGTGGACCATCTCCTCGGCCAGCACGAGGTTGCAGAAGTAGTCGCCGCCCTGCCCGCCGTACTCCTCGGGATAGGACAGGCCGAGGAAGCCGAGCTCGCCCATGCGGCGGAAGACGGAGTCCGGGAACGTCGTCTCCTCCCACTCCTCCGCGTGCGGCGCCAGCTCCTTGACCACGAATGCGTGGATCGACTCGCGGAGCGCTTCGTGGTGATCGTTGAAGATGAAGTGCTTGCGGCGGGACCCGTGGTCGGGCTTCAGCACATCGGACTCGGTGGCGGCCATATCTGAACGCTAGCGGACAGATAGACCGCCACCGGGCCGGTGGCTAGCAGTGGTGCTCGAGGATGAACTTGCCCTTCTTCGTGAAGCGCCCGTTCTTGCCCTTGGCCACGACGACGCGGCGCACGTCGGCCTTGCCCTTGGCGTCCTTGATGCTGAAGCGGACGAAGTACACGCCGCGCGCGACCTTCGTCTTCTTGCCGCTCGTCTTGCGCCCGTTCCAGGTGAACCCGCGCTTGCGGTTGCGGAAGCGGGCGACGCGCTTCGCCTTCTTGTTGATGTGGCGGCCCTTCGACGTCTGGTAGATCGAGACCGTCACGCCGTGCGCGACCTTCCGCTTGAAGGAGATCCGCAGGCCCTTGCCCTTGCGCTTGACGCCCACGGACTTGAAGCCGTCGGCGTTCGTGCAGGAGGCCGCCGGCGGGGTCGTCGCGCCGCACGCGACGTTGACGACCTGGCCGCGCGCCACGTAGACGTCCTTGCACGGGGTATCCGCGCCGCCCGTGGGCGTGTAGCTCAGCTTCCACGGCGTCGTCTCACCGTTCGGCTGCGAGGACGGGTCGACGTGCCACACGAACTGGCCGCCGGCCGGGACCGCGAGGGTCGAGACGCGCGGCTCGGTGATCGTCTGGTCGGGCGCCTGGACGCCGTCGTCGTCGACCCGCGGGTCGGTCGTGTAGGTGAACGACTTCCGGATCGTCAGCGTGCTGCCGGCCGGCGCGGTGCCCTGGATGATGCCGTGGGTACCGGGGAGGTCGTCGCTCGGATCCGCGGTCCCGCGGTTGTCGCCCGTCGCGCTGACGGCCGCGAGGCCGGCGAGCGTGTAGGCGCGGCGCAGGCCGCCGAGCTTCCTGCCCGTCGGGTTGCCGTCGTCGTCGGTCTCCGGCACGCCGTCGTACTCGGACTGGAACTCCGTGTACGGCGGGTGGAACTCGTTGAGGCCGATCTCGGCCGTGTATGAGTAGCCGCTCAGGCCGTCGTAGATGTAGTCGTCGGTCGTCCCGGTCGTGTCGTAGAGCTGGTAGGAGAACTGCGACAGGTAGCGGGTGTTCTTGGCCATCTGGTCACCCAGCTGGCGCAGGCCCTGCTCGTCCGGCGCGGGGCCGTTGACGCTCGTCCCGGGCGGCCTCAGGATCAGGCCGCTGTAGGTGTGGTTGGTGAACAGCAGCGAGACCTGCTGGTCGCGCAGCCAGTCGGCGAACGTCCGCGACTCCGGCTCCGAGAACGCGCTCGGGCCGTGGTACGTCAGGTTGTCGATGTCGCTTGCGCTGCCGGGGCCGCCCCACGACACGCCGTAGTTGCGGTTGAGGTCGACGCCGCGGTCGTTGTGCGCCGACTGGTCGTCACCGTCCGCGGGGTCGTAGGTGCGAGTGAGGCACGGGATCGCCTGCTCGGCCGGATCCTGGGCGCGGCAGTTCTTGCGCTTGTAGGCGCCCGAGCCCTCGGCCTGGTCGCCGCTCGTCCCGCCGCTGTCGACCGGGTCGGTGTAGGAGCCGTCGGGGTTGAGGCCCTCGGACTCGATCGTCATGTCGAAGCCGTCGACGTTGAGGACCGGGATCACGAACGTGCGGCCCTTCTGGACGATCGCCTTGAGGTCGGCGTTGCCGGACTTGTAGCCGTTGATCAGCTCGAGCCCGAACTCCTGGGTCGCCTCGTTGGACGGCCACTCGCGGGCGTGGTGCGTGCCGACCGTGACGAACGCGGGCCGCCCGTCGGGCGCGCCGTTGACGTTCTCGGCGATCTCGATGCCCATGATCTGGCGGCCCTCGATCGAGCGCTGCGGCAGCGCGAACGTGCGCACGAGGCCCGGGTTGGCGGCGGCCGTGTCCTTCAGCTCCTGCTGGATCTCGGGCAGCGTGCGGTAGCTGGTGCGACCGCCCGGCGTGAGCGCGCGGGCCGCCTTGCGGCCCTTGGCGCTGCGGCCGCGCTTGAGGTCGGCGAGCCGCGCCGTGCGGTCCTTGGCGACCACGTCGGCGACGCGCGTCGAGTACTTCAGGCCGGACTTCTGCAGCTTCGCCACGTCGGCGGCGCCGTGCAGCAGGACGTCCTGGTAGCCCGGGTTCGGGTGATCGGTCGTGTCCAGGTCCAGCGTCGCCAGCGCCTCACGGTCGAAGTCGGTGCGGAAGTCGACGCGGACGAGCTTGACCTTCGCGGCCGTCGTGAGCTTCGCCTTCGTGAACTGCACGCTCTGGCTGACCGTGCGGGCCGAGCCCTTGCGGAGGCAGCTCTGGATGATCAGCTTCTGACCCTTGCGCACCGCGGTGGTCGCGATCTCGGTCGAGCCCAGCTCGGCGGAGCCGTTGAGCACATTGCCCGTCTTGCTGTCGACCACGGCGAGGTCCCAGTCGCTCGACGCCGGGCCCGCGAGACGAGCCGTGACGGAGCCGTCCGCCGGGGCCGTGACGGTCCGCCGCGAGACCGCGCCGCCGGTCAGCGAGCGCGTGGCGCACGAGACGCGCTGGGCACCGGCGACGCTCACCTTCGCTTTCGTCGCCGGCAGGAGCACCGGGCTCGCCGCATACGCGGACGAAGCGGTCACGGAAGTGACGAGGAGGACAACACCGAGGGGTACAGCACGTGGGGTCAAACGCATGAACGCCCTTGCAGTCGGGATGTATTTCCGCGAGGGCGCGACACCGCGTGGTGCGACCTCCCTCTTCACAGGGCGTGCATAATGCCACTTTCTCTGCCCGAGACAAGGAGCACCTGTGGCCCGTCGGTTGTCTTCAGTCGTCCCGTTCCTCCTCGCCGCGTCGCTGTGCCTGTTCGCAGCTCCCGCGGCCCTCGCGGCGACCACGCCGACGATCAACTTCGGTCACGACGACAGCCTGGACGACCCCAGCGAGCCTGATACCGGCACCAACGACGCGGGGAGCACCGAGGTCCACTCGGGCCTCTTCGCGGCGTTCAACTACGACGCGACGCTGCAGCCGGACGCGCAGCGCGCCGACTCGATCGCGAACGCCAACGCGCTCGGCGCGACGGGCCATCCCGAGTACGTCGCCGAGGACAATCCCACCTACGAGAAGTTTCCCTTCACCGTGCCCGCCGGGGACCAGAACGGCTCGTTCACGGTCAGCGTGACCTGGGAGGAGCCGCTGATCGACTTCGACGTCTACGTCTACCGCCAGCGCTCCAACGGCACGCTGGACCCGCAGCCGGTCGCCTCGGCGGCGAGCACGGCCGACCCCGAGCGCGCCACGCGCTTCGAGGCGATCGCGGGCGACCCGATCCACGCCGGCACGTACTGGGTCTACGTCGACAACTGGTGCTCCAATGACCATGACCCGCTCGTGGTTCGCTTCTTCGGGGGCTTCTGCCAGTCCGAGGACGACCCGCTCACCAACAGCGACGAGGACGACTTCATCGGGCAGGTCTCGTTCACCCCGTTCGTGGCCGACAACAAGCTGCCGTCGGTGTCCCTGACCGGTCCGGACAGCGGTAAGACCAACACCGACCTCACGTTCTCCGCCGCCGGCAGCGATCCCGACGGGACGATCGCCGGCTACTCGTTCGACCTCGACGGCGACGGGCGCTTCGAGTACGACAACGGCAAGAACGGCACGGTGAGCGCGCGCTTCCCGAACGCCGGCGTCTACAACGTCGGCGTCCGTGCGGCCGACGATCGCGGCGGCGTCGCCTACGCCAGCAAGCAGGTCACGATCAGCGGGCCGTCGAGCGGCACGACCGGCAAGGGCCCGACCCTCGTCAAGTCGTTCAAGCTCAACCGCCCGGTGTTCGGCGGCCGCAAGAACGCCAAGCTCGTCGCCAGCTACAAGCTGCGCGAGGCGGGCAAGGCGACACTCACGCTGTACCGCGGCAGCAAGAAGGTCAAGCGCCTGTCGACCGGCAGCCGCAAGGCCAACAAGACCTACAAGGTCCGGATCAAGCCGAAGAAGCTCAAGAAGGGCGCCACCTACACCGTGCGCCTGAGCGCCACCAGCGCCGACCGCAAGCGCACCCAGAAGGTGCGGCTGTCGGCCAAGCGCCTGTAGCTGTCCGCTCTGTCGGCGGCGCGGCCGGATAGGCTGCGCCGCCGATGGTGCGCTACGAGGCTGACGGCGGCGTCGCGACGATCACGCTCGATCACCCGGAGACGCGCAACGCGCTGTCGGACGAGTTGCTCGACGCGCTGACCGGCGCCTTCGAGCGCGCGCGCGACGACGACGCGGTGCGCTGCGTCGTTCTCACCTCCTCGCACGAGAAGGTGTTCTCGAGCGGCGGGAACCTGGCGGGCTTCGCCGCCGACGTGCCACTCGCCCACAAGCACCGCGGGATCGAGCGCTTCCCGCGCCTGTTCCGCCTGATCGGGGAGCTCGGCAAGCCGACGCTGTGCGCCGCCAACGGCCACGTGCTGGCGGGCGCGCTCGGCCTGGCGCTCGCCTGCGACCTGATCGTCGCGCGCGAGGGCGTGCGCTTCGGCACGCCCGAGATCAACGTCGGCGTCTTCCCGTTCATGATCATGGCGCTGATCTACCGCAACGTCGGGCGCAAGAAAACCAACGAGCTGCTGCTGCTGGGCGAGCAGATCTCGGCCGAGGAGGCGGAGCGGATCGGGATCGTCAACCGCGTCGTGCCGGCGGAGGAGTTCGAGGCCTTCGTCGCGGACTGGGCCGGCAAGCTGGCCGCCAAGTCGCCGGTGCTGATGCGGATGGGCAAGGACGCGATGTTCCGCCAGCAGGACATGGCCTTCGAGGAGGCGCTCGACTACCTGCGCGCGCAGCTCGCGATCGCGTTCGCGACGGACGACATCCAGGAGGGCGTGAAGGCGTTCTTCGAGAAGCGCGACCCCGTGTGGTCGGGCCGGTGAGCGACCCCGCCGTCATCGCGCTGCGCTGCCGGACGTCGGACCGGACGGCCGGCGGCTGCCGTGGCGCCGAGGCGCTCGCGCCCCGGCTGGGGCGGCTGCTCGGCGTCGAGCCGCGGCTGATCGGCTCGCCCGGCGAGCCGCGGCCGGGCGACTTCGCCGCCGACCTGCGCGACTCGCGCGGCTGCCTGCTCGAGGCCGGCGGCCAGGTCGACGACGCGATGACCGACGGGCGCTTCCCGGTGCTGCTCGCCTCCGACTGCTCGATCTGCATCACGACGCTGCCGACCGTCCTGCGCCACCATCCGGAGGCGCGGATCGCCTGGCTCGACGCGCACGGCGACTTCAACACGCCGGAGACGACGCCGAGCGGCTTCCTCGGCGGCATGTGCCTGGCCGCCGCGTGCGGGCGCTGGGACGCGGGGCTCGGCAACGACCTGCTCGACCCCGCGCGCGTGGTCATGACCGGCGTGCGCGACCTCGACGGCGGCGAGCGCGTCGAGCTCGAGCGCGCGGGCGTCGGCACCGCGCCGCCCGACAAGCTGGCGGGCGCGCTCGAGGGCGACGAGGTCTACGTCCACCTCGACCTCGACGTGCTCGACCCGAGCGTGCTGCCCGCGCAGTTCCCGGCGCCCGGCGGGCTCTCCAGCGAGGGGCTGCGCGACCTGCTCGGCGAGCTCGCCGAGTCGGCGACCGTGATCGGCGTCGAGATCACCGCCTTCGACGCGCCCGAGGACGAGGCCGAGCGCGACCGGCTGGCGGCGATGATCGAGTCGGTGGTGGAGCCGCTCCTGTGAGCGCGCTGCGCCCGCTGGTCGAGGAGCTGCACGAGCGCCGCGCGGCCGCGCGGCTGGGCGGCGGCGAGGAGAAGATCGCCAAGCAGCACGCGGCCGACAAGCTGACCGCGCGCGAGCGGCTCGCGCTGCTGATCGACGACGGCACGTTCACGGAGCTCGGCATCCACGCCCGCCCGCACTTCTCCCAGCGCGCGATGGAGGGCCGCGACGCGCCGGCCGACGGCGTCATCACCGGCTACGGGAAGGTCGACGGCCGCATGGTCGCGGTGTGCGCCTACGACTTCACGGTCATGGCCGGCTCGATGGGGATGACCGGCGAGCTGAAGGTCACGCGCCTGCGCGAGCTGGCGCTGACCAAGCGGATGCCGTTCGTGTGGCTGCTCGACTCCGCAGGCGCGCGGATCCAGGAGGCGGTCGGCTCGCTGTTCGCCGGCTCCGGCCACCTGTTCCGCGAGGAGGTGATCATGAGCGGCGTGATCCCGCAGGTCGCGGCGCTGATGGGGCCGTGCGCGGCGGGCACCGCCTACATCCCCGGGCTCGCGGACTTCGTGCCGATGGTCAAGGGCCGCGGCTCGATGGCGCTGGCCGGCCCGCACCTCGTGCGCGCGGCGATCGGCGAGGACGTCACGCAGGAGGAGCTCGGCGGCTCGCGCGTGCACACGCGCAAGTCGGGCGTCGGCGACCTCGAGGTCGACTCCGACGAGGCGTGCATCCAGGCGATCAAGGACTACCTGTCGTTCTTCCCGTCGCACTGCGAGGAGGCGCCGCCGCGGCGCAAGGTCTCCGACCCGGTCGACCGCGCCGACGAGGCGCTCCTCGACGTGCTGCCGGAGACGAACCGCAAGCCGTACGACATGTACGACGTGATCCGGAGCGTGGTCGACGACGGCGAGTGGTTCGACCTCAAGGGCCAGTGGGCGAAGACGATCATCACCTGCCTGGCGCGGATCGGCGGGCGGCCCGTCGGGATCGTGGCGTCGCAGCCGCGCCAGCTCGGCGGCATCCTCGACCTCGACTCCGCCGACAAGGCCGCGCGCTTCGTCAACCTCTGCAACGCGTTCGGGATCCCGCTCGTGTTCCTCATGGACGTGCCGGGCTTCATGGTCGGCACCAAGGTCGAGGCGGCCGGGATCATCCGCCACGGGGCGAAGATGCTCTACGCGGTCGCCAACGCGACCGTCCCGAAGATCACGGTCGTGATCCGCAAGGCCTACGGCGCCGGCTACTACGTGATGAACGGCCGCGCCTATGAGCCCGACCTGATCGTCGCGTGGCCGAGCGCGGAGATCTCGGTCATGGGCGCCGAAGGCGCGGTCGAGATCATCATGCGCCGGCAGGTCGAGGAGGCCGACGACCCGGTCGCCAAGAAGGCCGAGCTGGTCGATGCCTACCGCAAGATCATCGACGTCTACATCGCGGCCGGCAACGACATGATCGACGACGTCATCGACCCGCGCGAGACCCGCAAGGTGATCGCGAGCGGGCTCGAGATGGCCGAGCACAAGCGCGTCGAGCGGCCGTGGAAGCGGCATGGAGTGGTGCCTGTGTGAGGTTGGTGCCAAACCGGCCTTGAAATGATGCCACGATGGTGCCATAATGGTGCCATCATGGAACTGACCTCCTACGTTGAGACCCTCCGCCGCGACCTTGCCGTCGCGGCCGACGCGGGCGGCGACGACGCCCGCGCGCTCGCCGAGCGACTGACGGCGCCTCTCGAAGCGTCGATCCGGCTGATGCTGCTGGACGCTTTGTCTGCAGCCGCCGACGACATCACGCGCGAGCTCGCGCCCGGCTCGGTCGAGCTGCGGCTGCGCGGCGGCGAGCCCGAGTTCGTGGTCTCGGCCGCGCCGGCCGACGAGCCGGCCGCCGCCGAGCCGTCCGCTCCTCCCGCGGAGGAGGACGGTCCCATGGCGCGGATCAACCTCCGCCTCCCCGAGCAGCTCAAGGCGGCCGCCGAGCAGGCCGCCGCCCGCGAGCGGCTCTCAGTCAACGCCTGGCTGGTGCGCGCCGTCGCCGCCGCGGCGACGGGGCCTGAAGCGCCCCGCCCGCGAGGTGGCCGCATGGGCCAGGCCTACACAGGATGGGTGCAATGACCTTCGAGACCCCCGGGCCGATCACGGCCAACCTCGACGTCGTCGTGGGCGACGTCCGGATCGCGGCCGGCGAGCGTGACGACACCGTCGTCGACGTGCGCCCCAGCGATCCGTCGAACCAGGAAGACACCAAGGCCGCCGAGCAGACGCGCGTGGAGTTCGAGCAGGGCCACCTGCTGGTCAAGACGCCGAAGCTGCGCTCGTGGGCGCTGCGTAGCCACGGCGGCTCGGTCGACGTGACCGTCGAGCTGCCGCTCCGCTCCACCGTGGTGGGCGCCGGTCAGCTGACCGACTTCCGCACCGAGGGCGAGCTCGGCGACCTCCGGATCAAGACCGGCATCGGCCGCATCGGCGTCGAGCACGCCGCGCGGCTGAACCTCAAGGCCGGCGCCGGCGAGATCACCGTCGAGCGCGCGACCGCGCACGCCGACGTCAACGCCGGCTCGGGCGACGTCCGCCTGAGCGAGCTCGACGACACGGCGGTGGTGAAGAACTCCAACGGCGACACCTGGATCGGTGTGGCCGGCGGCGAGCTGCGCGTCAATGCCGCCAACGGCGACATCGCCGTCGAGCAGGCGCGGGCCGGGGTGGGCGCCAAGTCCGCCAACGGCTCCGTCCGGCTCGGCGAGGTCGCGCGCGGCTCGGTCGTGCTCGAGACCAAGATCGGCGAGCTCGAGGTCGGCATCCGCCAGGGCAGCGCCGCCTGGCTCGACGTCAGCTCCGGCACCGGCCGCGTGCACACCGCGCTCGACGCGGCCGACGCGCCCGAGCCGGCCACGGAGACGGTGCGGGTCCGGGCGCGCACGAGCATCGGCGACATCGTCATCGGGAGGGCGTCATGATCGCGGTTCGCGGCCTCCGCAAAGCCTTCGACGACCACGTCGTGCTCGACGGCGTCGACCTCGACGTCGCGCCGGGCGCCGTCTACGCCCTGCTCGGGCCCAACGGCGCGGGCAAGACGACGATGGTGCAGATCCTCTCGACGCTGATCCGCGCCGACGCGGGCGAGCTGCGTGTCGCCGGGCACGACGTCGGCGAGGAGCCGGACGCCGTGCGCGCCGCGATCGGCGTGACCGGCCAGTTCGCCGCCGTCGACAACCTCCTCACCGGCGAGGAGAACCTGATCCTGATGGCCGACCTGCACAGGCTCGGCCGGGCCGAGGGCCGGCGGCGCGCCGCCGACCTGCTCGAGCGCTTCGAGCTGCTCGACGCGGCGCGGCGCCCCGCCTCCACCTACTCGGGCGGCATGCGGCGCCGGCTCGACCTGGCGATGACGCTGGTCGGCGAGCCGAGCGTGATCTTCCTCGACGAGCCGACCGCCGGGCTGGACCCGCGGAGCCGGCACACGATGTGGGAGATCATCCGCGGGCTGATCGCCTCGGGCGTCACGATCTTCCTCACCACCCAATATCTCGAGGAGGCCGACCGCCTGGCCGACCGCGTCGCCGTGCTCGACCACGGGCGCGTGATCGCGGAGGGCACGCCGGAGGAGCTCAAGCGGCTCGTCCCCGGCGGCCACATCCGGCTGCGCTTCGACGACCCGCGCGAGCTCGAGCTGGCGGCCGCCGCGCTCGGCGACGAAGCCCGCCGCGACGAGTCGCTCGCGCTCGAGGTGCCGAGCGACGGCAGCGTCGCCTCACTGCGCTCGCTGTTCGAGCGCCTCGACGCCGAGGCGGTCGCGGTGAGCGATCTGAGCGTGCACACGCCCGACCTCGACGACGTCTTCCTCGCACTCACAGGGAGTGACTCATGACCTACGCGATCCGAGATTCGATGACGATGCTGCGGCGCAACCTCCGGCGCTCGCTGCGCTACCCCGTCGCCCCCGCGACGACGATCGGCATCCCGATCGTCCTGCTGCTGCTGTTCGTGTTCGTGTTCGGCAACACGCTCGGGGCGGGCCTGCCCGGCGTGGCCGGAGAGGCGGGTGGCGGCGGCCGCGGCGACTACCTTGACTACGTGACGCCGGGGATCCTCCTGCTCGCGATCACGGGCGCCGCGCAGTCGACGGCGATCGCGGTCGCGATGGACATGACCGAGGGGATCGTCGCGCGCTTCCGCACGATGGCGATCTCGCGCGCGTCGGTGCTCACCGGGCACGTCCTCGGCAGCCTGATCACCACGCTCTTCGGACTCGCGGTCGTGACCGGCGTGGCGCTGGCGCTCGGCTTCGACGCCACGGCGACCCCGCTGGAGTGGCTCGGGGCGATCGGCCTGCTCGCGCTCGTCACCTTCGCGGTGACGTGGCTGGCGGTCGCGCTCGGGCTGGTCACCAAGAGCGTCGAGGCGGCGAGCAACCTGCCGATGCCGCTGATCCTGCTGCCGTTCCTCGGCAGCGGCTTCGTCCCCACGGAGTCGATGCCGGCCGCGCTGCGGTGGTTCGCCGAGAACCAGCCCTTCACGCCGATCATGGAGACGCTGCGCGGGCTGCTGCTCGGGACGCCGATCGGCAGCAGCGGATGGCTGGCGATCGGGTGGTCGGTGGCGATCGGGCTCGGCTCCTACGTGTGGGCCAAGCACCTCTACGACCGCTGAGGTAGCGTCGGCGGGGTGCCCCGCTCGCGCGACCTCGGGATCGTCTTCGGCGAGGCGGCCCCCGGCGAGCTCGACGCGATCACCGACGTCGCGGGCGTCAAGGTCGGCTCCGTCACGCTCATCGAGGGCGAGGCGGTGCGGACCGGCGTCACGGTCATCGTGCCGAGCGAGGCCGACGTCGCCGTCGAGCAGCTGTTCGCCGGCTGCCACACGCTCAACGGTAACGGTGAGCTGACCGGGCTCGAGTGGGTGCGCGAGTCCGGCCGGCTGACCACGCCGATCGCGCTGACCAACACGCACAGCGTCGGGGTCGTGCGCGACGCGCTGGTCGCGCACTCGGTTCGCGGGCGCGACGACGACGACCTGTCGTGGGCGCTGCCCGTGGTGGGGGAGACGTGGGACGGGCTGCTCAACGACATCAACGGCTTCCACGTCCGGGCCGAGCACGTCGAGGCGGCGCTCGCCAAGGCGAGCGGCGGGCCGGTCGAGGAGGGCGCCGTCGGCTCCGGCACCGGGATGATCTGCCACGGCTTCAAGGGCGGGATCGGGACCGCCTCGCGGGTGACGCCCGAGGCGCACGGCGGCTACACGGTCGGCGTGCTCGTGCAGGCCAACCACGGCTGGCGCGAGCGCTTGACCGTGGCGGGCGTGCCGGTCGGGCGCGCGATCGGCCCCGACGTGGTGCCGGATCCCTACGACGACCTGCCGGAGAGCGCGGCGGGCGCGGGCTCGATCATCGTCATCGTCGCCACCGACGCGCCGCTGCTCCCCCACCAGTGCCGCCGGCTCGCCCAGCGCGCCTCGCTCGGCATCGCCCGCACCGGCGGCGCCGGCGAGCACTCCAGCGGCGACATCCTGCTGGCGTTCTCGACCGCGCGCCAGGGCCTGCCGCCGAGCGAGGCCTTCGACGTCGGCGAGCCGGTCACCGTGCCGATCACGATGTTCGTGGACTCGCACATCGCGCCGCTCTACCACGCGACGATCGAGGCCACCGAGGCGGCGATCGTCAACGCGCTGCTGGCCGCCGAGACGACCACCGGGCGCCGCGGCGTGACCGCCTATGGCCTCGAGCCCGAGCGGCTGCTCGAGGCCATGCGGCGGTGAGCGCCGACCTCCGGCACGTCTACTGGCTCGGCGGCGGGAGCGGGGCGGGGAAGTCGACGGTCGCGCGGCGGCTCGCGGACGAGCACGGCCTGCGGCTCTACGACACGGACGCGGCGATGGCGGACCATGCCGCCCGCAGCACGCCCGAGGACAGCCCGGCGCTGCACGAGTTCCTGGCGATGGACATGGCCGAGCGGTGGAGCGAGCGGTCGCCGGAGGTGATGCTCGAGTCGTTCCACTGGTACCGCGGCGAGGGCTTCGGGCTGATCGTCGAGGACCTCGCGCGGCTGGGAAGTGAGCGCGGCGTGGTCGCCGAGGGCTTCCGGCTGCTGCCGGGGCTCGTGCAGCCGCTCGCGGCGCCCGGCCGCGCGGTGTGGCTGCTGCCGTCGCCGGACTTCCGCCGCGCGGCGTTCGAGGGCCGCGGCTCGTGGTGGACGGCCAACCTGCTCGAGCGCGACCGGATGTTCACGGAGCGCCTCCGCGAGGAGACGCTGCGGCTCGGCCTCCCCGCCATCGAGGTCGAGACCTCGATGGCGGAGAACGATCTGGTCGAGCGGGTCGCGCGAGCGTTCGCGCTGAGCTAGACGGCGGGTCCGCTCGCGGCGCCGCGGCCCTTGCCGCTGCCGCCGAGGGCACGCAGGACGACCAGCACGATCATCACGCCGACGATCGAGCCGAGGATGCCGCCGAGGTCGAACTTGTCGGTGTCGCCAATACCGAGCAGCGACGTGAACAGGAAGTAGCCGACAAGAGCGCCGACGATGCCGACGACCACGGTGGCCACGAAGCCCATCGAGTCGTCGCCGGGGAGCAGTGCGCGGCCGAGGTAACCGGCGATGATGCCGATCACGATCGCCGCGATGATGTTGCCGATCATTGGAAGTCTCCTGACATAGGGGTCGGGCTGATCTACCCCTGCGGGACCGGAAGTCACACGTGTACGTCGGCATGCGTACGCTGCCGCGGATGGAACCGGTGATCATCACCAACTCGATCTCGGGCGCGGTCGCGAACCGCGAGCAGTGCCCGGCGATCCCCTACACGCCCGAGGAGTACGGCGCGGAGGCCCGGCGGGCGGTCGAGGAGGGTGCGGTGATGATCCACATCCACGCGCGCACGCCCGACGGAGTTCCGTCATACGAGGTTGACGACTTCGCGGCGATCACCGACGCGATCCGCTCGCAGGCGGGGGCCGACGTGATCATCAACTACTCCACCGGCGCGATCGGCGTGCCGCTGGAGAAGCGGATCGCCTACCTGCGGGCGCTCAAGCCCGACATCGGCGCGCTCAACATGGGCTCGATGAACTACGCGAAGTACTCGCGCCGGCGCAAGGACTTCGTGTTCAAGACCGTGTTCGAGAACTCGTTCGACACGATCATCGAGCTCTGCACGGCGATGCGCGAGTCCGGGATCAAGCCCGAGCACGAGTGCTTCGACTCCGGCCACATCGCCAACCTCGACCCGCTGCTCGACATGGGCCTGCTCGACCCGCCGCTGCAGATCTCGTGCGTGATGGGGGTGAGCGGCGGGATCCGCCCGAGCGCGCGCAACCTCGCCCACATGGCCGAGCAGGTGCCTGACGGCGTTGCCCACGAGTGGGGCGTGATCGGGATCTCGCGCCAGCAGTGGGAGCTGGTGGCCGCGGCGCTGACGCTCGGCGGCAACGTCCGCGTCGGGCTGGAGGACAACTTCTACCTCCCGGACGGGGAGATGGCGCGCTCCAACGGCGACCTCGTGGCGCGGGCGCGGCGGATGTGCGAGGACGTCGGGCGGCGGCCGGCGACGATCGCCGAGGCCCGCGAGCGCCTGGGCCTGACGTGAGCGGCGCGCTCGAGGGCATCCGGGTGCTCGACCTCTCGCGGCTGCTGCCGGGCGGCTTCTGCTCGGGGCTGCTGGCCGACTTCGGCGCCGACGTGCTGAAGGTCGAGGACACCGGGCTCGGCGACTACGTGCGCTGGGCACCGCCGCGCTATGAGGGGGCGGAGGCGAGCGCGGGCGGGGCGCTCTTCCTGGCGCTCAACCGCAACAAGCGCTCGATCCGGATCGATCTGAAGAGCGACGCGGGGCGCGAGGTGCTGCTGCGGCTCGTGCGCGAGTCCGACGTGCTGCTCGAGGGCTTCCGCCCCGGCGTGATGGAGCGGCTGGGGGTCGGCTACGAGCGGCTGCGCGAGGAGAACCCGCGGCTCGTCTACTGCGCGATCACCGGCTATGGGCAGTCGGGCCCATACCGCGATCGCTCGGGCCATGACATGAACTATCTCGGGCTCGTCGGATTGCTGGGCCTGACCGGCGAGCCCCACGGTCCGCCCGTCCAGTCGGCGGGCCAGATCGCCGACCTCGGCGGCGGCGCGCTGATGGCCGCGGTCGGGATCCTGGTCGCCCTGCGCGAGCGCGAGGTCTCCGGCGAGGGCCAGCTCGTCGACGTCTCGATGGCCGACGGTGCGCTCTCGTGGCTCGCGATGGTCGCCGCGCGGATGCTGGCCGAGGACGTGACCCCGGCGCGGGGCGGGCTCGAGCTCGCCGGCGGCCTCGTCTGTTACCGGCCCTACGCGTGCGCCGACGGCCACGTGACGCTCGGCGCGCTCGAGCCGAAGTTCTGGCAGGCGTTCTGCCGCGGCGTCGGCCGCGAGGACCTGATCGAGCACCACCTCGACCCGGCCGGGAGCGAGACCCAGCGCGAGGTCGAGGCGATCTTCGCCGCGCGCACGCGCGACGAGTGGGCGGCGTTCGCGGGCGAGCACGACTGCTGCCTCGAGCCGGTGCTCGAGCTCGACGAGGCGCTCGAGTCCGAGCTCGTGCGCGCGCGCGAGATGGTGGTGGAGATCGACCAGCCCGGCGCCGAGCGCCCCGTCCGCCTGCTCGGCGTCCCGATCAAGCTGTCGCGCACGCCCGGCGACCCGGCCCGCGCGCCCGGCCCGGCACTCGGGCAGGACACCCGCGTGGTGCTCGAGGGGCTCGGCTACGCGCCGGAGGAGATCGAGCGGCTGCTGGTCGAGGGAGCGGTGGCCGGCCCGGCGGGCGACTCGGTCCGCGGCTCGTTCATGGGATGAAGCACGAACCCTCAACCACCCTCAAGGGGTCTGACCCCTCCGGCGGATGAAGGTCTTCGTACCGGAGGGATTTCCTCGCGGGCGCCTGCCCGACGACGTCGTCTTCGCGGAGGAGGGAGCGGAGTTCGCCGTGCCCACCTCCAGCGGGATGGCGGAGCGGCTCGGCGGCCTGCCGGATCTCCAGGTCGTGCAGGTCCTCTCCGCCGGCGTCGATTGGGTGGAGCCGCACGTGCCCGACGGCGTCACGCTCTGCAACGCCGGGGACGCGCGCTCGCCCGCCGTGGCGCAGTGGGTCGTCGCCGCGATCCTGCATGACCTGGGCGGCTTCGCCCGCGGCCACACCTCGGAGCGCTGGCAGCCGCGCGAGCTCGCCGGCAAGCGGGTCGTGATCGTCGGCTACGGCTCGATCGGGCGGGCGGTGGAGCGGCGGCTGACGCCGTTCGGCGCGCGCATCGTCCGTGTGGCGCGCAGCGCGCGAGAGGGCGTCGAGCCGGTCGAGCGGCTGGGTGAGGCCGTCGAGCGGGCGGACGTCGCGGTCGTGCTCGCGCCGCTCTCCGACGACACGCGCGGGCTCGTCGGCGCCGACGTGCTCGCGCGCATGCCCGACGGCGCGCTGCTCGTCAACGCCGGGCGCGGCCCGGTGGTCGACACCGACGCGCTCGTCGACGCCGTCCGGGCCGGGCGGATCCGCGCCGCGCTCGACGTCACCGAGCCCGAGCCGTTGCCGGACGACCACCCGCTGCGGACGCTCGACGGCGTCCTCCTCACCCCACACATCGCGGGCGACACGCCGGAGGCCGAGCGCGCCGCGCAGGCGCTCGCGCGTGCGCAGATGCTGCGCCACCGCGCGGGCCTGCCGCTGGAGCACGTGGTTAGGCCGGGTGCAACGGGCCCGTGACGCGCTGGCGGTGGCGCCGCAGGAGCGCGTAGCCGCCCGCGGCGAGCGCGAGCAGGCCGGCGAGCGCGATCGGCAGGCCGCGCGGCCCGACCGGGTCCGGCCGGTCGAGGACGGGCGCCGGGTCCTTGATCACGACCGAGTGGCCCCCCGCGGGCGTGTGGCTGAGCCCGTCGCTGACCGCGTAGGTGTACTGGCCGGCCTTGGGGAACGTGACCGTCGCGTGGTAGCGCCCGGCCTGCTTGGTCGCGGTGGCGGGGAACGTGCGGCTGAAGCCGTCGGCGTCCACGATCCGGATCGACGGCTGCAGATCGGCGCGCGGCGCGCGGCCCTGCTGGTGGATCGTCAGCGTGACGTTCCACGGCTTGCCTGTCTTGACGCTGTCCGGCGTCGAGGAGAGCTTCGTCGTGACCACGCCGTCCGCCAGCGCGGCGGCGGGTGCCGTCAGGAGCAGGAACGCGGCGATCAGGAAGGAGCGGCGCATGATCCTTGTATCGACTTGCACAAGGCTACCACCGCACCCGGTGGCGCTCCATCACTCCCCAGCCGTGCAGCGGCCCGGCGTGGGGCAGCGAGCCGCTGAAGCGCCCGAAGGGCATCTCGTACTCGGAGCTCAGCAGCAGCAGGCTCTCTTTGTGCGACCGCACGGCAACCGGCTCGCAGCGCAGATCCCCGACGGAGGAGAGGTCCTGCGCGAACTCCAGCGGCTCGGCCGCGTGCGCCACGCCGTCCACCCACACGGTCCGCTCCGACGTCTGCAAGCCGTCGTGCACGCCCTCGACGAGGTTCCACGCCACCGGGGCGCCCGACTCGGCCACCCCGACGCCCGCCGACCAGAACCAGGCGGTGCTGCGGGCGTGGTAGCCGGCGGTGTCGTCGACGAAGCCGCGGCCCTCGAACGGCCGCCCGAGCAGCGTGCCGCGGATCGGCATGCCCGCCTGCTTGCGCGTCCAGATGTGCTGCCCGCCGTGCGGCGAGACGACCTCGACGCCCTCGCGCTCCTCGAACGTCAGCTCGAGCCCGGCGCAGCGCACGTGCCCGGGCGACATCCGCACCGGCCCGGCCCGCCGGTGCATCCGCTCGTGCAGGCGCTCGCCGTCCCACACCGCCCACCACGACACCGGCACGCCGCCGATCGAGGCGCGTGCCGCGCACGCCATCCCGTCCGGTCCGAAGGCGCCGACCCAGCGCCAGCGCTTCAGCGGGCGGCCGCCGCGTACGAGCGGCATGCGGCCCGGCGGGAGCGGAAGGTCCGTGGGGCGAGTGAATTGATTCCCACCCACCCCGCGCCAAGTGGTCATCCGCGCACGATATCCTCGCGGCAGCGGATTGACTGACGGGTCAATCCACCGGGAGAGGAGAAGGAGACGTGAGAGCCGCCGCCGTGCAGCTCACATCCACGCCGGACCGCGACCGCAACCTCGAGGCCGCGGATCGCCTGACCCGCGCCGCGGCGCAGGCGGGCGCGACGCTCGTCGTGCTGCCCGAGAAGTGGGCGGTGCTCGGCACGCCAGAGCAGACCGCCGCCGGCGCCGAGGCACTCGACGGCCCCGCGCTCACGTGGGCGTCCGGTGCCGCGCGCGAGCTCGGCATCGACCTGATCGCCGGCTCGATCGCCGAGCACGTCGACGGCGCCGCGCGCGTCCGCAACACCTCCGTGCACTTCGGCCCCGACGGCGAGGCGCGCGCGACCTACCGCAAGATCCACATGTTCGACGTCGAGGTCGGCGGGCACGTCTACCGCGAGTCGGAGACCGACGAGCCGGGCGACGAGGTCGTGCTGACGGCCACCGCCGACGGCGTCGAGCTCGGTCTGAGCGTCTGTTACGACCTGCGCTTCCCCGAGCTCTACCGCGAGCTGGCCGTGCGGGGCGCGCGCGTGCTCGCCGTCCCCGCCGCGTTCACGCTCGCCACCACGCGCGAGCACTGGGAGATCCTCCTGCGCGCCCGGGCGATCGAGGACCAGGCGTTCGTGGTCGCCGCCAACCAGATCGGCCAGCACGCCCCCGGCATCCGCTCCGGCGGGCGCTCGATGATCGTCGACCCGTGGGGGCTGGTGCTCGCCCAGGCGCCGGACGCCGAGACGTTCGCGATCGCGGAGCTCGACCTCGAGCGCCAGGACGAGATCCGCCGCACGCTCCCATCGCTCGCCAACCGCCGGCTCGGCACGGAGGCGCACGCGTAGTGGCCCGCAACGGAGCCCCCGACAAGCGCCGGATCATCCTCGACGCCGCGGTGCGCGTGTTCGCGCGCCAGGGCTTCCACACCTGCCGCGTGTCGGACATCGCCGACGAGGCGCAGGTCGCCTACGGCCTCGTCTACCACTACTTCGGCTCCAAGGACGAGGTGCTCGACACGCTGTTCGTGGAGCGCTGGGACATCCTGCTCGAGGCGATCCGGGAGACCGACGCGACCGACATCCCCGCGCGCGAGAAGCTCTACGCGATCGCCTCGTTCATCATCGACTCCTACCGCCACGACCCCGATCTGATGAAGGTGATCATCGTCGAGGTCACGCGGGCGGCCAACTCGTTCGGCCGCACCCACCTGCCCAAGATCGGCGAGGCCTACGGCCTGATCGCGGAGATCGTCCGCAAGGCCCAGGCCGACGGCAGCTTCCGCGACGGCGTGACGCCCGAGTTCGCCGCGATGGCGTTCTACGGGGCGATCGAGCAGGTGCTGACCGGCTGGATCTTCGGCCTGCTGGAGCAGGAGGACGACGACTACGAGCGCGCCAAGTCGTTCGTGGTGGGCACGATCTGCGACGGCCTTGAAGCGCACGCGTCGGAACCGTCTGCTTGACTGCGGCGACTATGACCGACAACGACATGGTCAAGCGCCTCCTGTGGGCCGGGCTGCTCGCCGGCCTCGGCTCGCTGGCGACGATCGCAACCAGCAAGATCGCGCATCTGATTTGGGTGCGCGCCTTCGGGGAAGATCCTCCCGAGTGAGCGAGCAAGGGGAGCAGCGCACGCCCGCCGAGGAGGCCGAGGCTGTCGCCGCGGCCGACGAGGCGACCGCGCAGGCGACCCGGGTCGAGGGCGCCGCGCGCGTGGAGGAGGTCCAGCGCGAGGTCGCGGAGACCGACGTGCGCCGCATCGAGGAGCAGCGCGAAGCGGCCGAGCAGGAGGTCGAGAAGCTCTCGCGGAAGGAGCGCAAGGCACGCGCGAAGGCCGAGAAGGAGGCCGAGGAGGCGCTCGAGGCGCGCAAGCAGGCCCAGGAGGCCGTGCGCCAGGCGCACGCGGCGCAGCGCGCCGCGCCCCAGCAGCCGACCCAGACTTCGACCGCGTCGGTGAGCTCGCCCGGCGTCGGCTCCACCAGCGCGCCGCGCGCCCAGGCCGCCGCGGCCGCGCCCGAGGCCCCGCCGTCCGCGCCCGCCGCCCAGTCCGCGGCCGAGCGCCCCGAGGTGCTCGTGGGCGCCGCCTTCGCCGGCGCCTTCCTGCTCGCCCGCCTGATCCGCGCCGCCACGAGCTCCGATGACTGATCCGCAGATCTCAGAGCTCGGCCTGGCGATCCAGGAAGTCACCGAGAAGATGCAGCTGCTCGTCCGCGAGGAGATCGCGCTCGCGCAAGCCGAGATGACGGCGAAGATCCAGAAGCTGATCCGCGGCATCGTCGCCGGCGCGATCGCGGGGATCTTCGCGCTGTTCGGGCTGATCTATCTGCTGCACGCGTTCTCGTGGGGCATCTGGGAGCTGCTCGGCACGGGCAACGGCCCGTGGCTCGGCTTCCTGATCACCACGCTGATCCTGTTCCTGCTCGGCGCGGTCGGGGGCCTGCTGGCGTTCCGCTTCATCAAGAAGGCGACGCCGCCGAAGCCCGAGCTCGCCATCCAGGAGGCCCAGCTGATCCGCGAGACCGTCGCCGGCTCCCAGCCGGACCACCGTGGCACCGCGGTGCCGGAGCGGGTGAACTGATGGCGGCGCGCTCGCCGGAGGAGATCCGCCAGTCGATCGAGGCCAACCGGGCCGAGCTCGGCATGGCCGTCGAGAAGCTGCGCCAGGAGGTCGCGGTCGTCATCGACTGGCGCGGCCAGCTGCGCGCGCACCAGAAGCAGGTGCTGATCGGCGCGGCGGTAGCGGGCTTCGTCCTCGGCGGCGGCATCGCCGGCGTGGGCCGCTTGCTGCGCCGGCGCTAGCCGCCTGGCTATACGCTGCGCGACACCGTGGGCGGCCAGGCGCAGATCAGCACCCGGACCATCGTTCGCGTGTTCTTCACGCTGGTCGTTCTCGTCGTGCTGCTGTACGTGCTGTACCTGGTCCGGTCGGTGGTCGGCCTGGTGTGCATCGCGATCTTCCTGTCGGTCGCGCTGGGCCCCGCGGTCGACCGCATCAAGCGCCTGAAGCTCCCGCGCGCGGCCTCGATCCTCGCCGTCTTCCTCGGCATGTTCCTCGCGATCTTCCTGATCGGGCTGATCGTCGTGCCGCCGATCGTCAACGAGGTCGAGGCGTTCGCCGGCGACGTGCCCAACTACATCACGGACATCCGCTCGAACAAGACGCTGCGCGAGTACGACGACAAGTACAAGATCACCAAGAAGCTCGAGGAGCAGGCGAAGAACCTGCCGAGCAAGCTCGGTCAGGCCGCCGGCGCGCTGCAGGCGGTGACGGTCGGCGTCTTCTCGACCGTGATCCAGCTCGTCACGGTGCTCACGATCACGTTCTTCCTGCTGCTCGACGGCGGCCGAATAGTGAACTTCATCCTCGCCCAGGTGCGCCCGACGCACCAGGACCGCGTGCGCCAGATCGCCGCCGACATCTACAGCGCCACCGGCGGCTACGTCGCCGGGGCGTTGACGCTCGCCACGGCGGCGGGGATCTCGACCTACATCCTGCTCAGCATCCTCAGCGTGCCGTTCGCCGTGCCACTCGCGGTGCTGATGGCGTTCTTCGACCTGATCCCGCTCGTCGGCTCGACGATCGGCGGCGTGCTCGTCGGCGTGGTCACCGTGTTCGGCGACTTCCCGGGCGACACGATCGTCTGGGTCGTCTACGTGGTCGCCTACCAGCAGGTCGAGAACAGCGTCTTCCAGCCGTTCGTCTACCGGCGCGCGGTGAACCTGCATCCGCTGGCGGTGATCACGGCGATCCTGATCGGCTCGAAGCTGCTCGGGGTGCTCGGCGCCCTGGTGGCGATCCCGATCGCCGCGGCGATCCAGATCGCGCTGAAGGACATCTGGATGAACCGCCCGTCGCCCGTCGTCGGCGCCGCCGGCGAGCCGATCCCGGCCCACGGAGGCGACGAGCCGCCGCGCAAGGTCGAGCTCCCGCCGGGCGCCGCGGCGGACGCTGACGCTTAGGTGGTCCCGGGGCGCGGGCGCAGGCCCTGCGCGGACTCGACCGCCGGCTCGGGCCAGAGCGCGCGCAGCGGCGGCCGCACGACGACGATGATCGCGATCAGCGCGAGCCCGCCGCACAGGAACATCGCCTGGATGCCGAGCGCCGAGATCAGCGCGCCGGCGAGCACGAACGAGATCACGAAGGCCGCCGACGTGCACGTCTTGTGGAGCGCGAACAGGCGGCCGTGGAGCGGCTCCGGCACGGTGTGGGCGAGCAGCAGGCGGTCGTGGACGAGCGCGAGCCCGTTGCCGAACCCGCCGAGCGCGAACGTGAAGACCAGCAGCCCGAAGTAGGGCGTGACCGCGCACAGCACGAGGTCGCCGGCCATGCACATCAGCCCGGCCATGTAGGCCTTGCGCCACTGCCAGCTGGTGCCGGTGCGCGCGCCGAAGGTGGAGCCGAGGAACGTGCCGACGCCGGAGGCCGTCATCAGCAGGGCGAGGCCGGAGCCGCCGACGCCGAGCAGCTCGCGCGCCAGCACGACCTCGCCGACGTTGACCATCCCGACCGCGATCACCGCGACGGTCGAGGAGGCGAGGAGGATGCGCACCCCGGGGATCGCCACGATCTCACGCGCGCCCGCGCGCATGGACGCGAACAGCGAGCCTGCTTGGTGCGTCGCGGACTCCTTCATCCGCAGCGTCGCGAGCAGCCCGGCCGACAGCGCGAACGTGCCGGCGTTGATGGCCATCAGGATGTGCGGGTCGAACACGAGCAGCAGCGCGCCGGCGAGTGCCGGGCCGAGCGTGCCGCCGATGTCGTCGAGCGCGGAGAAGAGGCTCATCGCGGCCGGGCGGATGTGGACCGGCGCCAGCGAGAGCGACGCGAGCGCCGAGGGGTTGAAGAGCGCGGCGCCGATGCCGGCCATCAGCGCGCAGGCGATCATCAGGCCCAGCGACGGCACCAGCGCGAGCGCCCCGAACGCGCCCATCCGCAGCACGTCGGCGGCCACCAGCGTGGTTCGCCTCGGCATCCGGTCGGCGAGCGCGCCGAGCAGCGGGCCGAGCAGGACGGCGGGCAGCAACTCGCACAGCAGCACCGCGGTCAGCGCCCACGGCGTGTGGTAGTGGTCGTAGGCCAGCAGCGGCAGGCCGACGATCGCGATCCCGCTGCCGAGGCTCGACTGCGCGTGGGCGAGGAAGAAGCGCCGCGCCCCGCGGGTCTTCAGGGCCGCGCCGAAGGCCCGCATGTCGTCACGCCTCCGCGGTGCGCAGCCGGAACGGCACGTTCACCAGCTTCGAGCGGCACACGAAATGCAGGAGCAGGAAGGCGCCGATGACGATCTCGATGTCGCCGACGCTGAAGACGTTGTGGATCGGGAGCCACGCGGGCGTGTGGAACACGTCGCCGAGGAAGCCGAGCGGCGCGTCGCTGGTGGCCGCCGAGTTCGTGAAGCCGACCTTGTGGGCGATGCCGGCCGCCTCGATCGCGTCCGGGTCGGCCGGCATGACGCCGCCGTTGCTCGCGATCGCCGCGAAGTTCAGCGCGCCGCCGAGCGCGATCACCAGCAGCCCGGGGATGTGGCGGTTGGCGACGAGGAAGGCGCCGAGCAGGAAGTAGGTCGCGAGGTGGATCTCCTCGCTCAGGCCCCAGATGTCGACGCGCAGGATCGAGATGATCACGATCTGGATCACCAGGGCGGCGACGGCGAAGCCCCCGCGGCGGAACTCGAGGTCGGCCAGCGCCTGCAGGCGACCGCCCAGGAGCGGGACCGAGAGGATGCACAGCAGCAGGGCGGCGCCGATCAGCATACGCGCGATATCGACCCCTCCCCGACAGGGCTTGAGCGGACCCCCTGATACACGCGTAGGACATACGTCCAACGCCCCTCGCTCGCGCTACTGGGGTGCCGATGAGCCTCCTATGAAGGCGAGCCTCATGGACGAGCTCGCCCTGATCCAAGGAGTCCAAGTGAAGGCACGTATGTATCGGATGCTCCCGGTGCTCGCTCTCCTGGCCGTTGTGGTCGAGGGCCTCGGCGCCGGCGTGAAGTGGTACTAGGCATGAAGGCGCTTATCCGCCGCGGGCCGACGGTGAGGCACGGCCGCAAGTGGTAGTCGCAACGGGTGCCCGGGCTCGTAAGAACCGGGCACCCTTTGCGTCGTCAACCCCCGCACTCGTTCCTTCCGACGGCCCCTGAAAGACGCCCCTCCCCCCGATGTTCGGTCAGCCCCTCGCCAGATATGTCGCCGCCGTCGTGGTGGGTGGTTGCCTCTGCCTCGCCGCGCTGATCGCGACGGGCGGACTCGATCTTCTCGACGCTCGCAAGCCCGAGCTGCTGCTCCTCCTCATGGCGTGCGCCGTGGTGGCGGAGCTCACCCCGCTCAAGGTGGTCCTCCGGGCCGCCGAGGGCGAGATCACCGCGTCGAACACCTTCGCCTTCGCGCTGCTGATCTGTTACGGCGCCGCGCCGGCCGCCATCGCCTTCGCGCTCGGCACCATCCTCGCTGACGGGATCCGCCGCAAGCCGCCGGAGCGCATCGCGTTCAACGCCGCGCAGTACGTCATCACGGTCGCGGCCGCGGGCTTCGTGCTGCACGCGCTGAGCGACCTCCCGCGCCTGACCGACCCGACCGGCATCTCGCCGTCGGACCTGCCGGGCATCGTCGCCGCCGCGCTCGTCTTCCACGCGCTCAACTCGAGCTTCGTCGCCGGCGCCATCGCGCTCGCGGAGAAGATCGGCTTCCTGCGCTACCTCGCGTCCGACCTCTTCCTGCAGGCCTCGACCGCCGGCCTGCTGCTCGGGCTGTCGCCGGTGCTCGTGATCGCCGCCGACTTCTCGCTCGCCGTCCTGCCGCTGCTGTTCCTGCCGCTGCTGGCCATCCACCGTGGCGGCCGCCAGGCGATCGCCAAGGAGCACCAATCGCTGCACGACGCGCTCACCGGCCTGCCCAACCGCGTGCTGTTCCGCGACCGCATCCAGCAGGCGCTGCGCGCCGCCGAGCGCCGCCACGGCGGCCTCGCGGTGATGATCATGGACCTCGACCACTTCAAGGAGGTCAACGACACGCTCGGCCACCACCACGGCGACGTGCTCCTCCAGGAGGTCGCCGAGCGGCTCAAGACGACGCTGCGCACCGCCGACACCGTCGCCCGCCTCGGCGGCGACGAGTTCGGCGTGCTGCTGCCCGAGGTCATGGGCGCCGAGGACGCGGTGGCCGTCGCCGAGGTGCTGCAGAGCGCGCTGCGCGAGCCGTTCGTGGTCGACGGGCTGACGCTCGAGATGGGCGGCTCGATCGGCATCGCCTGCTATCCGGACCACGGCGACCACGTCGAGGTGCTGATCCAGCGCGCCGACATCGCGATGTACTCGGCCAAAGAGGGCGGCCGCGGCTTCTCGCTCTACGAGCCGCAGCAGGACCACTACTCCCCGCGCCGCCTCTCACTCGCCGGCGAGCTGCGCTCGGCGCTGGAGAGCGGCGAGCTCGAGCTCCACTACCAGCCGAAGGCCGACGTCATCAGCGGCCGCATCGTCGGCGTCGAGGCGCTCGTGCGCTGGAACCACCCGCGCCACGGCCTGCTCGGCCCCGAGGAGTTCGTGCCGATCGCCGAGCAGACCGGCCTCATCGTCCCGCTCACCCGCTGGGTGCTGGCCGCCGCCATGCGCCAGTGCCGCGCGTGGCAGGAGCAAGGCTACGAGCTGTCCGTCGCGGTCAACCTGTCGGCGCGCTCGTTCCTCGACACCGCGCTGGCGGTCGACATCCCGCAGCTGCTCGCGGTCCACAACATCGAGCCCACGCTGCTCGAGCTCGAGGTCACCGAGAGCACGATCATGCTCGACCCGGCGCGCGCCACCGCGACGCTCGAGCGCCTGTCGGAGCTCGGTCTGCGGCTCTCGATCGACGACTTCGGCACCGGCTACTCGTCGCTGGCGAACCTCAAGCGCCTGCCGGTCGACATGATCAAGATCGACAAGTCGTTCGTGCTCGAGATGGCGACGGAGCACTCCGACGCCGCGATCGTGCGCTCGACCATCGAGCTCGCCCACAACCTCGGCCTGCAGGTCATCGCCGAGGGCGTCGAGGATCGCCAGATCTGGGAGGAGCTCGCCCGTCTCGGCTGCGACTTCGCCCAGGGCTACTACCTGTCGCGGCCGCTCCCGGCCGAGAAGCTGGCCCCGAAGCTCGGCATGGCGCCGGCGGACGAGGGCCACGCCGAGCGCCCGCCGCTGCGGCTCGTCGCCGGCATCTAGCGCCGGCGGCGCTGCCTAGCCGCGCGGGTACAGCAGGCTTCGCCGCATCCCCGAGACCCCGAGCAGCCCCGGCCCCACGTGGGCGCCGATGACGGGGCCGATCTCGGAGACCATCTCGGGCCCGCGGCCGTAGATCTCCCTCCCGCGCTCGACGAGCCGCTCGGCCTGGTCGGGCGCGTGGATGTGCTGGATGAAGAACGTGTCGCAGCCGTCGTCGTGGCGCGCCGTCAGGTACTCGATCAGGCGCTCGAACGTGCGCTTCGACGTGCGCACGCGCTCGATCGGCAGGATCTCCGACTCGATCGAGAGGATCGGCTTGATCTTCAGCGTCGAGCCGAGCCACGCCGCCGCGCCGCCGACGCGGCCGCCGCGGCGCAGGAACTCGAGCGTGTCGACCGCGAACCAGACCTTCAGGTCGCGCCGGCAGGCCTGGGCGGCCTCGGCCGCCTCGGCGGCGCTGCCTCCGGCGCGGGCGACGCTCGCGGCGGCCATAGCGAGCATCCCGAGCCCGGCGCACGCGGTGGCGGAGTCGAGCACGACGATGCGGTCGGGGTCGATCCCGCGCTCGACGAGCTGGTCGCGCGCCTGCTCGGCGGCGGTGAAGGTGCCGGAGATGCCGGCGCTCAGGTGGATCGAGACGATGTCGCGGCCGGCCTCGAGCAGCGGGTCGTAGACCTCGAGGAAGTCGCCGACCGACGGCTGTGAGGTGCTCGGCATCCCGCTCGAGGCGCTGAGCCGGTTGTAGAAGTCGGCGAGGTCGGTGATGTCGGCCTCGCGCTCGGTCTTGCCCTCGAAGGTCACGTAGAGCGAGACCTGATGCAGATCGAGCCGCGTGACCAGGTCGCGCGGCAGGTAGTGCGTCGTGTCCGTGACGACGGCGACCCGGTCCATTGGCGGTGAGCGTAGTGCTTGTAGCCTCGACACCCATGCCGACCACCCTCGTCACCGGCGCGACCGGGTTCGTCGGATCGCATGTCGCGCGGGCGCTCGTGGAGCGTGGCGACGACGTCCGCGTGACCGTGCGGGCGACCTCGAACCTCGACGCGCTGGCGGGGCTCGACGTCCAGACGACGATCGCCGACCTGACCGACCGCCGCGCGGTTCGCCGGGCGCTGAAGGACGTCTCGCGCGTCTTCCACGTCGCCGGCTCGACCAACCTGCGGGCCTCGGAGGAGGCGCTGTTCGAGGCGAACGTGGTGGCGACGCGGGTGGTGCTGGAGGAGTGCCTGCGCGCGGGCGTCGAGCGCGTCGTCCACACCTCCTCGACCGCCGCGATCGGGCCGGCGCCGCAGGGCGGGACGGCCGACGAGCGCACGCTGTGGCGCGGCGGGCTTGGCATCCCGTACGCCGACGCCAAGCACGAGGCCGAGGTCGAGGCGCTGCGGATCGCGGCGCGCGGGCTGCCGGTGGTGGTCGTGTGCCCGGCCTACGTGCTCGGGCGCGGCGACCTCGGGCGCTCGTCGACCGAGCTGGTGCGGCGCTTCATGCTGCGGCGGATCCCGGCCTACGTCGAGGGCGCGATCAACGTGGTCGACGTCGAGGACGTGGCGGCGGGCATGCTGCTCGCCGACGCGGCGGGCGTGCCGGGGGAGCGCTACATCCTCGGCAACCGCAACTACACCTGGGACCGCCTGTTCGCCGACCTCGCGCGGCTGTCGGGGATCGAGCCGCCGGCCGTGCGGCTCTCGAAGACCGCGGCGCTGGCGCTGGCCGAGACGCTGGTGCGCGCCCCCGGGCCGACCCCGATCACGCCGGTCGAGGTGCGCAGCGCCGCGCTCTGGTGGACCTACCGCTCGAGCAAGGCGCGGCGCGAGCTGGGCTGGACGACGCGCCCGCACGAGGAGACCGTCGAGGCGACCGTCGCCTGGTACCGCGAGCGCGAGGGCGGGCGGCTGGCGCGGATCGGGACGCGGCAGCCGTTCGGCTGGCGGGCGGCCGGCTTCGCGGTGCGGCGGATCGGCGAGCTGGTGCCGTGACCGCGCGTCTGCACCGCTGCCGCACGCCGACCAACTGGCTCTGCCCCTGCGGCCGGGTCGCGCGCGAGCTGGGCAAGCACGACGTCGCGTTCGAGACGGAGCGCGTCGCGTGGCGGGCGCGCGACCGCGACGAGATCGACGACCTCACCGGGCAGCGCAAGGTGCCGGTGCTCGAGCTGGGCCGCGAGGTGATCGTGGACTCCAAGCGGATCGTCGAGCACCTCAGGTGGCGAACGCCCTGAAGCTCCTCGAGGGCCTCACCCTGCTGGTCCGCTTCCTGCTCGAGCTGTGCCTGCTCGGCGCGCTCGCGTGGTGGGGCTTCGAGACCGGCGACGGCGCCGCCGCGCAGGTGCTGCTCGGCGTCGGCGTGCCGGTCGCCGCGGCCGTCGTGTGGGGGATGTTCATCGCCCCGAAGGCGCGCTACCCGGTCCCGCTCGCGGTCTGGATCGGGCTCCAGGTGGTCCTGTTCGGTGCCGCCGCGCTGGGCCTCGCCGCCGTCGCGTCGACGGGGCTCGCGGTGCTCTTCGCGGTCGTGGTGGTCCTGCACGGCGCGGCGATGGCCGCGCTCGGCCTCAGGGGAGCACCACGGCCTTGAGCGCCTCGCCGCTGCGCTGGGCGGCGAGCGCGGCGCCGGTCTGCTCGAGCGGGAAGCGATGGGTGACGATCTCGAGCGGCCGCACGGCGCCGCGGGCGAGCAGGGCGTGCGCGGCGCGCATGTCCGCTGGGCCGGCCGACCAGCTGGCGGTGACCTCGAGCTCGCGCATGAACACGGCGTTTCCGTCGATCCCCAGCGGGCTGCCGGGCGGCGGCGGCGCGTAGACGCACAGCGCGCCGCCGGGCGCGAGCGCCTCGGCGGCGGCCACGATCGCCTCCGGGCGCGGGGTGCAGACGATCGCGACGTCGACCGGCTCGTTGCCGTGGACGGTCGCGCCCCAGCGCTCGGCGCGCTCGAGCCGCTCGGGCTGCGGCTCGCGCACCCACATGGCCTCGACGCCGGTGGCGTGCGCGGCGGCGATGTGGAGCAGGCCGCTGCAGCCCGCGCCGACCACCAGCACTGAGTCGCCGGCGGTGACGCCGGCGCGGCGCTGGGCGCGCAGGGCGCAGGCGAGCGGCTCGGTGAAGGTCGCGAGCACCGGGTCCATACCGTCGAGCGGCAGCAGCTCGCCGACGAGCTCGGGCTGGATGCGCACGTACTCGGCGAAGCCGCCGGGGTCGAGCCGGGTGGAGCGGAAGCGCTCGCACAGCGTCTCGTGGCCGCGGCGGCAGCGGCGGCACTCGCCGCACGGCGCGTGGTGGTGGATCGCGACGCGGTCGCCGACCGCCACGCCCTCGACGCCGGCGCCGACCTCGACCACCTCGCCGGCCGGCTCGTGGCCGAGCACGGCGGGCAGCTTGCGGCGGACGTAGAACGACTGCACGTCGGAGCCGCAGGTCGCGCAGGCCAGCACGCGGCACACGACCTCGCCAGGGCCGGCAACCGGGTACGGCGCCGTCTCGAGGACCGTCTCGTCCTCGGTGAGCGTGCGCGCGACGCGCATTTGTGCAGGGCTCGTCGGGGCCATCCGGCACGATGGTAGGCAAGTGCCCCCCGCGCTCTCCGTCTCCGGCCTCGTGAAGACCTACGGCTCAGTCCGTGCGCTCACCGGCGTCGACATCGAGGTCGGCGAGGGCGAGCTCGTGGGTCTGCTGGGGCCTAACGGGGCGGGCAAGTCGACGCTCGTGAAGATCGCCTGCGGGCTGGTCACGCCCACCGCGGGGGCCGCCGCGGTGTGCGGCGCGCCCGCCGGCTCGATCGCGGCCCACCGCGAGCTGGGTTACCTGGCCGAGCTGTTCCGCTTCCCCGATTGGTGCACGGGCGAGGAGCTGCTCGTGCTGCATCAGAAGCTCGCGGGGTCCGAGGGCGCGGCGGCCGAGCGCGCCGAGCTGCTCGAGCTCGTCGGGCTCGCCGACGCCGGCGGGCGCCGGATCGGGACGATGAGCAAGGGCATGCAGCAGCGGCTTGGGCTCGCCCAGGCGCTGATCGGCGGCCCGCGCATGCTGCTGCTCGACGAGCCGACCAGCGCGCTCGACCCCGCCGGGCGCCGCACGGTCCGCGCCCTGCTGGAGGAGCTGCGCGGCCGCGGCGTCTCCGTGCTGCTCAACTCGCATCTGCTGTCGGAGGTCGAGCTGGTGTGCGACCGCGTGGCGATCATCGCCCGCGGCGCGGTGGTGGCCGCGGGCACGCCCGCCGAGCTCTCGCACGCCGGCGGGGTGGAGGTGGAGACCGCGAGCGGCGCCCGGGTGTTCGCCGAGGCGCGCCGCGAGGACGCGCCGCGGATCGTGCGCGAGCTGGTGGCCGCGGGCGAAGAGGTCTACGGCGTGCGCGTGCTGACGTCGACGCTCGAGGACGCGTACCTGGAGGCGGTGGAGGGCCGGTGAACCAGGTCGGGGTCATCGCCGCGTTCACGCTCCGCGAGTCGCTGCGGCGGCGGGTGTTCCTGGTGGTCGCGCTGCTCACGCTCGCGTTCCTCGGCCTCTACGGGCTCGGCACCTGGAAGCTGTTCGACGAGCTCGACAAGAGCTCGCTCGACACGGCCGGGGTCGAGCTCGGGATCGTGGCGGCCGCGACGCTGCTCGGGCTTGCGATGTTCGCCACGCTCTTCCTCGGCACGGTGCTCGCCGTCTTCCTCACGCTCGGCGCTGTCCGCGGCGACGCCGAGCGCGGGCTGCTGCAGCCGCTGCTGGTGCGGCCGGTGAGGCGCCGCACCCTGCTCCTCGGCCGCTTTGTGGCGGCGGCGTCCGTGTGCGCCGGCTATGTGATCGTCGTCTTCCTCGCCACCGCCGTGCTCACGCGGATCACCGGCGGCTGGTGGCCGGACCGCTTCGTCGTGCCCGCGCTCGGCCTCGCCTTCGGCGTCGCGATCATCGCGGCCGTGTCGCTGGCGGGCTCGGTGTTCCTGTCCGCGACCGCCAACGGGATCGCGGTGTTCATGCTCTTCGGGGCGGGCCTGGTCGCCGGGCTGCTCGGCCAGATCGGCGAGGCGCTCGGCTCGGACACGCTGCACAACGTCGCCAAGGTCTCGAGCTGGCTGCTGCCGTTCGAGGGCCTCTATCAGGCAGCGCTCGCGGGCCTGACCACGGACACGGTCGGCTTCACGAAGCTGGCGATCAACCTCGGCCCGTTCGGGCGAGCGCAGGCGGCCGGCGTAGGCCTGTGGCTGTGGGCGCTCGTGTACCTGGGCCTCGTCGGGGCGTGGGCTCTGCGAGGCTTCGCCCGGAGAGACCTATGAAGCGCCAGTTCGCCCAGATCGACGTCTTCACCGACACCCCGTACGTCGGCAACCCGGTGGCGGTGGTGCTCGACGGCTCCGGCCTAGACACCGAGGCGATGCAGCGCTTCGCGAACTGGACGAACCTGTCGGAGACGACGTTCGTGCTGCCGCCGGAGGCGGAGGGCGCCGACTACCGCGTCCGCATCTTCACGCCCGTCGCCGAGCTGCCGTTCGCCGGCCACCCGACGCTCGGCACCTGCCACGCCTGGCTCGCGGGTCGCGACCACGACGGGGAGACCGTGGTCCAGGAGTGCGCCGCCGGCCTCGTCACCGTCCGCCGCACCGGCCACGGGCTCGCGTTCGCCGCGCCGCCGCTGATCCGCTCCGGCCCGGTCGAGGAGCAGCTGGTCGGCGAGATCGCCGGCGCGCTCGGGATCAGCCGCGCCGAGATCCTCGACGCCCAGTGGGCCGACAACGGCCCCGGCTGGGTCGCGGTCCTGCTCGAGAACGCCGAGGCCGTGCTCGCCATCCGCCCGAACTACACAGAGCTCGACATCGGCGTCGTCGGCCCGCACCCGAGCGGCGCGCCCGAGGCGATCGAGGTGCGCGCGTTCTTCCCCAAGGGCGGCTCGATCGTCGAGGACCCGGTGACAGGCAGCCTCAACGCCTCGCTGGCCGAGTGGCTGCTGCGGACGGGGCGGCTCAGCGCGCCTTACACGGCGCGGCAGGGCACCGCCCTGGGGCGCTACGGCAAGGTCCACGTCGAGCGAGACGGCGAGGGCTCGATCTGGGTCGGCGGCGGGACCGTCACGTGTGTGGCGGGCGAGGTCGAGCTCTAGGGACGCAGAAGGTCAACTGCGGCTGGGTAGGGAAGCGGTTCGGGACGAACAAGTGCGACCTCGAGCGTCGTTCGGAGCCCGCGGTCGCAGTTGTTCGTACCTGAGCCGAATAAGTGCGACCTGAAGCGCCTTCCGGGGGGCGAGATCGCAGAAACTCGGCTCCAGGACGAGTTTCTGCGACCGCAAGGGCCAAGAGGCCGCCGAGACCGCAGAAACTCGGCTCGAACCCACCTCCTACCCAGCCCGCCGTTGACGTGCGCCGAAACCGCCGCGAACGCCGGGCGGCAGCCTCAGGCCAGCTTGTTGTCGATCTGCAGCGGCGCCGCGCCCGGCTCGGCGGCCACGGGGGCCTCGGCCGGTGCGTCGCTCGGCGCCTCGACGCCCATGACCTGGGCCAGCTCGCCGGTCTCGTACATCTCGGCGACGATGTCGGCGCCGCCCACCAGTTCGCCCTTGACGAACAGCTGGGGGATCGTCGGCCAGTTGGAGATCGCCGTCAGCTCCTGGCGGATGCGCGGGTCGGGCAGGACGTCGACCGCCGCGTAGGGCTTGCCGAGCGCCTCGAGCGCCGCCGCCGTGCGCGCCGAGAAGCCGCACATCGGCTGCTCCGGCGTGCCCTTCATGAAGAGGATGACCTCGTGCTCCCCGATCGCCTCTGTGATGGCGTCGCGGATGGGGTTCTCGGTGATCTCGCTCAACAGCTCACTCCGCTCTGGTTTCGAGTGACAAGGCGTGGATGGGCCCGCCGATCTCCGCTCCGAAGATCGCGTAGATCCGCCGGTGCTGCTCGATCCGGCTCATCTGCGCGAACTCCGGGGCCACGACTTTCGCCCGGAAATGGTCGCCTCCGCCGGTGAGGTCCGTGACCTCGGCGCGCGCCTCGGGTATGGCGGACTCGATGCGCTCTTTCAACTGCTCCGGCTGGGGCATTCTTCTAGCCTAGCGACCGCTACACTTCGTGAAGCTTTGGACCGATAGTACGACGGGGAGTACCGAAAGCCATGATCACCTTCACCGATACCGGCGCCCAGAAGGTCAAGGAGTTCCTGGCGTCCCAGAACGCGGACGTCGCGACCTCCGGCCTGCGCGTGGGCGTGCGCGGCGGCGGGTGCTCGGGCTTCCAGTACGCGCTCGCATTCGACACCCAGCGCGACGGCGACGAGGTCTTCGAGGACCACGGGCTGCGGCTGCTGGTCGACGGGCCGAGCCTGCCGTACGTGCGCGGCGCGGTCGTCGACTACGTCGAGGGCCTGCAGGGCGCCGGCTTCAAGGTCGACAACCCCAACGTGGTCGCCGCGTGCGGCTGCGGCTCCTCCTTCCGGGTCGCGGAAGAGGAAGAGGTATCCGCGGTCTGAGACCGCTTGTCGCGGCCGCCGTGCTGGCGGCCGCGCTCCTGTCCGGCTGCGGTGATTCGGGCAAGGATTCGGCGAAGAAGCCGACGCCGACGCCCACCCCTGCCGAGACGCGCTCGCCCGACGTGGCGACCGGCAAGGCCGAGGGTGACCTCGCGGTCGGGCTGACCGAGCAGAACCCGAACCTGTTCTGGGCGCCCGGCGCGCACGACGTGCCGCCCGAGTTCGCCCGCTGGCAGGACGACATGAGCAAGCTGCGCCCGTCGTTCTTCCGCCTCATCCTCGACTGGCCGTCGCTGCAGCCGCAGAAGGGCCAGCCGCCCGACCTCGCCCACCCCTACGACGGCTGCCTGCGCGGGCAGCAGCCGTGCGCTGCCTACGCCGGGGTGAAGGACCAGCTCGCCGCGCTCGCCTCGCGCCAGAAGCAGCACAAGGGCGGCTGGGAGGTGCTCGTGGTGATCACCGGCACGCCGGACTGGGCGGCTCGGCCGGCCTCCGGCTGCGAGCGGCCGGACACGCAGCCGCGCTCGCGCGCGCCCAAGGCGTCGGCGATGGCCGACTACCGCAAGCTGGTCGAGGACGTGATCGCGCTCGGCGGCCAGGTCGGCGTGAAGCTCCGCTACTGGAGCGCCTGGAACGAGCCCAACCACCCGTTCTTCATCTCGCCCCAGCGCGCGACCTGCGACGCGAGCTCGCCCAGCCTCGCCGTCAAGCGCTACGCCGAGATCACGCGCAACCTCAAGCGCGCGCTCGACGACGCGCCCGGCGACCAGCAATACGTGCTCGGCGAGCTCGCCGGTCTCGACACGAGCAAGAGCCGCAGCACGTCGATCCAGGAGTTCCTGCGCGAGCTGCCGAAGCCGATCGTGTGCGGCTCGACCGTGATCTCCCAGCACGGCTACGTCAGCGGCATCAACCCCGCACCGCTCGACATCAAGGGCGCCAACGCCCACCACTGCAAGCAGAAGCACGTCGTGTGGATGACCGAGACCGGCGCCGGCGCGCCGCACTCCGGCCAGGCCAAGGGCACGAGCGAGGCGGCCGAGCTCCGCTCCTGCCGCCAGCTCCACAAGCGGCTGAAGCAGTGGTACGACGACCCGCGCGTGACCGCCGCCTTCCAGTACACGTTCCGCGAGGACGACACCTTCCGCACGGGCCTCGTCACGACCGCGCTGGACCGCGCGTTCCCGGTGCTCGGGGAGTGGGAGGCGTGGGGCGGGGAGAAGCGGCCGAAGCCGACCGACCCCCCGCCGTCACACGCGAACTGCTCGCGTACCTAGTCGCTGCTGGAGCAGCGCCAGGCCCCAGCCCATGGCGGCGTAGAGGAACGCGAAGATGACCAGCACGACGAGGTAGGCACCGACGCTCAGCAGCGGTGACACGCCCGCCTTCTGCTCGCGCTGGAGGTTCTTCCTGTCGCGCGTGAACGTGCGCGTGAACTGCTTGGGCGCCGGCATCGCCTTGACAGGGATCGCCTTGTCCTCGGGGAAGTAGATCGGCAGGCCGGCGACCACGAAGCCCTTGTGCAGGCGCAGCGTCGTCTTCCAGTTGCCGTGCACCGGCAGCGGCTCGGTGTTGCGGTAGGTGCCGGGCCCGACCTTCTTCAGCTTCGAGACCACCGAGCGCCCCTCCTTGCCCTGCCAGGCGGTCTGGACGAACCAGTAGGCGTTCTTCGCCGCGCCGGGCGGGTCGAGCTTGACCTGGAGGTTGACCTCGCGGTTCGGCGGCGGCTTGGCGTCGGTGAGCGTGACGCTCGCCTTGACCGGATCGCCCGCGGTGATCGGCGTCGCGTAGAGGAGCAGGGCGACGATCGCCACGACCGCCGCCGGGAGGGCGAAGCGCGGGACCGGCTGCGGGGCGATCTCGGGTGAGCTGAGCGCTCGGCCGACGAAGGCGCCGATCATGCCGCCGGCGACCGCGGCCACGAAGCCGCAGATGACGCCCTCGACGAGCATGCTGGCCGGCCACTCGATCGTCCACCACGCGAATGACCACGCCCACTCCGCGGCGAGCCCGAGCGTGCCGATGCCGATGCCCGCCAGCAGCCCGAGCGTGAGCGGCTTGTCGCGCGCGACGCGCAGCGCGACCGCCTCGACCACGACCGCCTCGACGAGGTAGAGCGGGAAGTGCAGCAGCGTGTGGCCGAACAGCGGCGACACGAGCAGCGTCAGCGTGCCGCGGATGAGGATGAAGAACAGCGCGGCCCCGATCGCCGCGCCCTTGCCGGCCCAGATGCGGACGGTGACCAGCGCGACGCTCGAGGCGAGCATCAGCAGGATCGGGTGGAACACGAGCCGGAACTGCGGGACCGAGTAGTCGAACTCGCCCTGGAAGGTCGACAGGCCGATCAGGAAGGCGCCGCCCAGCAGCACCTGCTGGAGTCGCAGCATGCGGGTGGCGCGCTGCGGGCGCACCTCGCGCGCGGCGCTCGCGCCCTCCATCAGCAGGATCATCGCGCCGAGCGTGGAGAGCGACGCGCCGCCGAACAGCAGCAGGTGGGTCGGCCCCCACAGCGTCACGTCCTGGCCGAAGATGCGATGCCACATGTCGTCGAGGGGGAAGCCCGCCAGCGCGACGCCCGAGCAGACCAGGATGAGGATGCCGCCGAGCGGCGCCTGCAGGCCGCCGGGCAACCGGATCGCGGTCGGGCCGGGCTTCTCGGTCGGCAGGAAGATCGCGACGAGCCCGGCGAAGAAGATCAGGAACAGCCCGACGAGGATGAAGTAGTGGGCCGCGTTGGCGAACGGGCCGGGATCGCGCCCTGCGTCGAGGTGCGTCGCGATGTCCCAGTACATGCCGAACACCGCGATCAGCAGCGCGCTCGAGAGGATGCCGAGCGGGAGCGCGCACCACGGCGGCAGCCCCGCCACGCGCTCCGAGAACAGCCCGAGCCGGCTGAGCAGCTTCACGCGCCCGCTGCGGTGCCCGAGCACCAGGTAGAACATCGCCGCCGTCACGATCATCGCCCCGACCGTGCCGCCGATCACCTGCCCGAGCTCGCCCCCGCCGGCCGGCGGTGAGCCGGTGCCTCCCTGCGCCAGAATGATCATCTAGTAGCCACCATGTCGTGTTACACGAGATGGTGTAACCGATGCTTGTGGCGCGTAAACCCTAGTTTCTGGTTGCGAGGGCGAACGTCAACGGCGGCTGGGTAGGAAGCGGTTCGGGACGAACAAGTGCGGTCGCGAGCGCTTCCCGGAGCTCAAGACCGCAGAAACTCGGCTCCAGGACGAGTTTCTGCGACCTAATGGGCAAACCGGCCGTCGAGACCGCGGGAACTCGGCTCGAACCCGCCTCCTACCCAGCCCGCCGTTGACGTGCGCCGAAACTGCCGCGGACGCCGGGCCCCGCTACTTCCCAGCCTGAGCCAGCAACCACAAGGCAAGGCTCGTGAACCCGACCATGATCGCCAGCATCCAGTACTGCGAGCGCACCGCGAGCTTGGCGTTCGGATACAGCACCAGCGCGCGGTCGTGGGCGAGCACGAGTGCCGCCACGTGGCCGAGCACGACGAAGCCGACCTGCAGGTACCACGAGGCGTTCTGGCTCAGCAGGCCGTAGTCGATCGCCGAGTTGGCGGTGCCGAACAGGTTCCAGCCCTGGCCGAGCGGGTCGGAGGCGAGGTAGAAGATCGACTGGCCCTCGAACAGCAGGAACGTCAGGTAGTGAGCGGCGACGTAGACCATCGCGATCGGGACGAGGCTGTGGGCGAACGCGCGCCGCAGGCGCTCCGCGTCGTAATCGCCCCCGACCGAGCGCGCGCCCTCGATGCCGAGCGCGTAGAAGCCGCCGGCGATCCCCACCCCGATCGCGAGCCCGACCGCGGCCACCAGCTTCGGGGTCGTCTCGAGGCTGAAGCCGAGCGCCTCGAAGCCGTCGTTGAGCTGGATCGCGAGGTCCTTCCACAGCTGGCCCTGGCTGAGCCCGTCGAACGTGACGGACCCGATCATCACGATCACCATCCCGACCGTGCCAGGCACGGGCTCGAGCTTCGGCAGGCCGCTGAGGAACGGGCGCGTGCCGACGACGCGGTCGCGCGTCTCGAACACCGACAGGCGCGAGAAGAGGTTGAAGTAGACGGAGAACGTCTCGCCGGCGCGCGACCACGCCTCGACGCCGAAGACGCCCATGAAGATCACCGTCAGGACGCTGTAGCCGGCGACCGCGGTGGCGAGCGTCGCAGGCTCCTCGCCCCAGCCCGAGCCGAGCTCGATCCACGTGAAGCCGAGCAGCCCGATCGCGGCCGGCCAGCGCCCCCACGACGCGGGGTAGTCGCGCAGGCGGCGGTCGCGGAACAGCACGCGCCCGATCGCCCGCCACGGGTTGAAGGCGCGGAACAGGTCGCCGAACAGCACGCTGGCGAACACGAGCCCGACCCAGAAGATGATGAAGACGAAGGTCGGCGCGAAGTTGTCCAGCGGCGTGTCGGGGCCGTCGTAGCCGGATACGAGCACGCACGCCAGCAGCAGCACGCCGAGCGCGCCGCAGATGACCTCGACCGCCTTCGAGCCGAGCACCCGCCCGATCCCGCCCGGCAGCGGGCGCCAGCCCACGTGCTCGAGCCGCGGCTGCGGCCACAGCGCGGCCAGCGCGACGAACGACACGCACAGCACCGCCGCCGCCGCCCACCCGAAAAGCCATTCAGGAATCGGCAGGCTCGAGCGCTGCACGAGCCCGTGGGCGAAAACGACGATCACTGCGCGGTCTTGAGCGCCTTCTCGAAGGCGGAGATCCCGAATGACCCTTCGAGGCGGGCGGTGATGCGCCCGTTCTTGCCGACCACGAACAGCCACGGCTCGGTGGCGAGGTTCAGCTGCTCGAGCGGCCTGCGCAGGCCCTGCTTCACGTCGTTGTTCTTGTAGACCTCTTGGTGGATGAACTCCACCTGCTTGCCGTAGCGAGACTTCATCTGCTCACCGATGTCGACCACCGGGCCGCAGACGCGCGACTGGCACAGCTGCGGCGTCGCGATGATCAGCGCGATCGGCTTCTTGCCCAGCACCTTGTCGAACGACCTCTCGTGCATGTCGTCGGGCGGCTGCCGCGTGTCGATCGAGGCGATGTCGCCCCGGGCCGAGGCCTTCGTGTCGGTCACGAGGTGCGCGGGCGGGCGCTGACCGACCTCCGGGATGCGGTCGTCGGCCTTCGAGACCACGCTGACCTGGCCGGGGGCCGCGACGGTCTTGGCGCCGTCCTTGGTGACGGCGAGGATCGAGTACTTGCCGGGCTTCTTGAACGGCACCTGCGCGGCGTAGACGGCCGCGAACGGGTCGGCCTCCGTGGCCGCCTGCTTGGAGCGGTAGCGCCCCTCGGTCATCAGCACGTCGGCGGGCGCGGGGTACGGGCCCTCCGCCTTGGCGTTCGGCTTTGGCGCGACGTAGAGCGCGGTCTTGCCGTAGACGAAGCCGGACTTGGGGTCGATCATCCCGAACGCCACGCGGTTGGCGCCGGGCGTGAAGACCGACGTCGCCATGCCGAGCTCGGGCCCCGCGGAGCCGACGGAGTTGGCGACTTCCTGGAGCGTCCGCCCGCCGGTGGCGGGGAAGTCGGCGGCGGTCACGGACTGGGCGCTGCGCACCTTCTCGCGCAGGCCGCCGGTGGCCGGCACCTGCGACGCCGGGTCCTTGGCGGAGTTGTCAGTGCCGCCGCAGCCGGCGAGGAGCACGGCGGCGGCGAGCAGCGCGAGGGGGAGCCTGCCCATCACATGTAGCTTAATCGGGTGTGTTCTCGAGACTGCGCCATAAGTACAGGCAGGCGCGTGTGCGGTGGGGTCGCCAGGGCTCGGCGAGCGCCTCCAGTTCCGCGGCCTTGGGCGGTGCGGGGAGGTCATAGGCGCGCATCGCCGCGTTGCGCACCCCGAGGTCACCTACCGCCAGCACGTCGGGCCGGTGGAGGGTGAACATGAGGAACATGTGCGAGGACCACTCGCCGATGCCCTTGACCGCCGTGAGCTCCCGGATCACCTCGTCGTCGGGCAGCTCGGCGAGCCGCTCGAGCTCGAGCTCACCGGCCAGCACGTGCTCGGCGAGCGAGCGCAGGTAGACGACCTTGGCACGCGAGAAGCCCGCGGCGGCGCGCAGCGTCTCGGGGTCCTGGTCGAGGATCTCCCGCGGCGTCGGGACGCGCCCGTCGAAGTAGGCGAGCAGCTTGGTCCAGATCGCCCGCGCCGCGAGCACGGAGAGCTGCTGGCCGGCGATCGTGCGGACGAGCGCGCCGTAGAGGTCGGCCGGGCGCCCGCGGCTGTCGCGCTCCTCGGGCAGCGGGCCGCCGAAGTCGTCGATCAGCGCCGCCATGACGGGGTCACGGCGGAGGTCGTCGTCGGCGCTCAGCGGACCGACAGGGCGTCGCCGAGCGGGGCGCCGTCGAGCGCCGCGAGGGCGCGCTCGACCGAGGTCGCCACGCACGTGAAGGTCGGCGTGTCGCGCTTCGTGTACGCCGACGCCTCGGTGGTGCGCAGGCGCTGCACGAGGTCGAGGAAGTCGGCGGGCTCGTCGGTCTCGAACGCGACCACGAACTCCTGGTCGTCGAGCCCGAACGAGTAGCTCGTGTTGAGGTCGATCTGCGGGTACTCGCGACCGATCTTGATGTGCTCCTGCATCACCTGGTAGCGCTCCTGCGGCGACAGCCGGTACCACTCGCGCGTCTTCACGAACGGATAGACGAACAGGTACTTCGAGTGCTTCGGCCGGACCTCGAGGCGCGACTCGTCGGAGTACTCCGACGGCTTCGTCATCGCCAGGAACGAGTGCGGGGTCGAGCACCACTGCATCAGCCCGCTCTGGGCGAGGACGACGTGGAACTCGTGGATGCGCTCGAGGTTGGTGGCCTGCGTGAGCAGCATCAGGTCGCAGTCGCCGCGGGTGCCGACGGTGCTGAACGCGCGCAGCAGTCGCTCGGCCGCGAAGTCCTCACAGGCGGCCAGGAACTCGCGCTTGTGGGCGGCCCGCTCGGCGGCGTCGAGCCGGCGCCACGCCGGGTCGACCTTCAGGAACGTGTACTTGACGAAGTGGCGCTCGGGCACGAGACCAGTGTAGGTCTCAGGCCGCGATGACTTCGCAGAGCGCCTCGATCTCGGCCGTCTGTTCGGCGATCAGGCGCTCGGCGTCGCCCTCGAGCCGGCGGAGGTTGGACTCGCTCGCGTCGTCGAGCGCGTCGGAGGCGTAGCGCAGCTCGGCCTGGAACCGCATGTACCGGTCGCCCGCCAGCGTGGCGGCTTCGAAGTCGGTCGTATCGGCGATGCCGTCGAACACCATGTCGATCAGCGGCTGCACCCACTCGATCTTGCCCCAGCCCTTGACGTCGGCGTACTCGTACGGCTTCGTGTGCGAGCCGGTACCGAGCGAGGCCAGCACTTCGAGGTCCGGAGCGACCTCCGCATAGGCGCACATCGCCGGGTTGACCGCGTAGATGCCGCCGTCGATCAGGGGATAGGTGCGCGATCCGGCGGCGTCGGTGACCTCGATCGGCTCGAAGTAGGTCGGCGCCGCGGAGGTGGCGCGGGCGGCCTCGGCGAGCGAGAAGTCGTACGTGTCGTCCGTGCGCGCGCGTGCCGAGCGGAAGAAGAACGCGAAGCGGTCGTGGATGTCGTACGCGGTCAGCATCACGTCGGTGACGACGCTCTTGAGGCGGTCGTCGCCGAGGTAGGCAGCGAGCGCGGTGTTGAGGCCCTCGTCGTCGTACTTCTCGTCGATCAGGCCGCCGACGCTCGTGAACGTCTTCAGCAGCGACTGGTCGAAGATCTTGGGGCCCTCGGTGATGTAGAGCTGGGAGAGCTCCTCGGCGCTGTACATCGGCAGGCCGTCCTCCCCGCGGCGGGCGAGCGCGCAGGCCAGGATCCCGCCGGTCGAGGTGCCCGCGATCAGGTCGAACATCTCGGCCGTCCGGCGGCCTGTGCGGCGCTCGACCTCCGCCAGCACGAGCGCGGGGATCAGACCCCGGATCCCACCCCCGTCGATCGAGAGCACCTTCATGGCGGAAGCGAAGACTAGGGAACCCCCTGATTTGCGGTCCACCGACTTCCGCCACTGTGGCGACACGATGACCAACCTCCGCAAGAAGCTCCTCATCCTGGGCACGGTCGCCTGCGTCCTCGGCACCGTCCAGACCGCCGCCGCGGCCGTGCAGCCCGCGGGCACCGGCGAGCCCCTCTACACCAACTCCGCGCAGAACACCCAGTGGTTCGAGTGGCCGGCCACCAGCGGCATCGGCGGCTACAAGGTCCAGTACAGCTACTACGAGAACAACGCGCTGGTCGCCGACCCGACGGTCAACCCGTCGCCGAACGGCGCCTCGAACGTGTGGGCGAACTGGTCCGGCGTGAAGACGCTCCAGCACGGCGGCCAGTACGGCGTCTGCGCGCAGGGCTACTACACGATGCCGAACGACTCGTTGTGGATCTCCGACGGTCCGAACTCGTGTTCGATGGGCACGATGCTCGGCCGCCGCGCGTACACGACGATCGACCGCTCGAAGCCGAGCACGTCGGTTGCGCTGGCCGGCGGCGCCGCCGCGACGAAGGACGCCAAGGTGGCAATCCAGGTCAACTTCGCCGACGATGTCGCCGGCCCGTTCCCGGCCAACTTCATGTGCTTCCAGTTCGGCGGCACGAGCAACATCTGCGACTCGAACGCCGGCTTCATCTATGGCTACACGTCCGCCTGCTCGGTTCCTGGCGGCGGCGGCAAGGCGACGACGTTCACCTGTACCGCCGACTTCGGCTCGGGCGACAAGCCCGCCCCCGACGGCCCGGTGTGGGCGTGCGTGATCGCGGCCGACGCGGCGATCCCGGACAACCCGAGTGGCCCGAACCAGTCTCAGTCGGCCGAGAAGGCGAACCTGTCGGACGCGAAGTGCGACGGCGTGCTGCTCGACCGCAAGGCGCCGGCGGTTTCGATCGACGGCGCGGCGTCGGCCAAGGTCGGCGACCTCGTGGCCTTTGGCGCCCAGGCGTCGGACGCGACCTCCGGCGTGGCCGGGTCGTTCGACTGGAGCTTCGGCGACAACACCGCCGGCGCGACCGGCGAGTCCGTGAACCACACGTTCACCGCGCCCGGCACGTACGAGGTGCGGGTCAGGACGACCGACGCCGCCGGCAACCAGGGCACCGCGACGAAGACGATCACCGTGTCGGGCACGGGCGGCGGCTCAACGGGCGGCGGCGGCACCACCACGGGCGGCGGCGGCACCACCACCGACGGCGGCAGGTCCACCGGCGGTGGCTCCTCGTCCGGCGGCGGCTCGACCGGTGGCAGGTCCTCCGCCGCGGTCCAGGTCTCCGCGCCTCGCAAGCTCAAGGCTCGCGCCAAGTCGCTCCCGGTCACGCTGACGACCGACACGGCGGGCAAGGCGAGCTTCGCGCTGGTCCGCTCCGGCCGGGTCGTCGCGCGCGGCTCGAAGGCGATCGGCGCCGGCACGGCGAGCTACAAGCTCAAGCTGCCGCGCAAGGCCAAGGCGGGCAGGTACGTGCTCAAGGTCACCTTCACGCCCGCGGGCGGGAAGGCGAGCACGAAGACGATCAAGGTCAAGCTGGCCGGCAAGGCGACGGCCGACAAGGCGAGCGCCTCGGCCGCCGGCCACCGCGCCCGCGTGTCCGCCGCCGGCGCCCCGTCCGGGCTGCCGAACGGCGTGTTCCACGGCACGCGCAAGCGCAGCTTCGTGCCGCGGGCGCGCGTCGCCTAGGACGCAGGAGGGGCGGCCGCCGCGGGAGGGCGGCCGCCCACTTCCTGCCGGGCGTCGTAGCGCCAGAAGGCGGGCAGGAGCGCGACCAGCACCGCGGTGCCGGCCACGCACAGCACGCCGCCCGACACGATCGAGGTCCGCACGCTCGTCAGCGAGGCGAGCGCGCCGGCCTCGAAGTTCCCGAGCGTCGGGCCCGAGGTGTAGGAGATCATCTCGACCCCCGCGAGCCTGCCGCGCAGGCGGTCGGGGATCGTCTCGTTCCAGATCACGCTGCGGAACAGGCCGGAGATCGCGTCCATCGCCCCCGCCACCGCCAGGCACGCGAGCGCCAGCCACAGCACGTTCGTGAAGCCGAACGCGACGATCGCCACGCCCCAGCCGGAAGCCGCCAGCGCCACCGCGCGGCCGTGGCGGTGCACGTGCCGCGTCCAGCCGCTGAACAGGGCGACGACCAGCGAGCCGACCGCGGGCGCGGCGAGCAGGAACCCGAGCACCTCGGCGCCGCCGTAGCTTGCCGCGATCGCCGGGAAGAGCGCCTGCGGCATCCCGAACAGCATCGCGTTGATGTCGACGAGGTAGGTGCCGAGCAGCTCCGGGCGGCTGCCCGCGTAGCGCAGCCCTTCGACGATCGAGCGCAGGCTGGGCGCGTCGGCGTCGGCCGGCGCCGGGCTCGCCCGCATCAGCGCCAGGAAGCCGAGCGAGATCAGGAACGTCGCGAGGTCGATGCCGTAGGTCAGCGGCACGCCGAACGCCGCGATCAGCACGCCGCCGATCGCCGGCCCGGCGATCATCCCGACGTTCCCGCGCACCCACTCGAGCGCCATCGCCGCCTTCAGCTGCTCGCGCGGCACCACCCGCGGCACGAGCGAGTCCAGCGGCGGCCGCAGCAGCGCGTAGAAGCCCGCCAGCACCGCCGCGCACACGAACAGCACCCACGTATACGGATTGTCAACCATCGCGTTGCCTAGAAGTGCCGCCATGAACACCGCGGAGCCGAGCTCGGAGAACACCACCAGCAGCCGCCGGTCGAACGCGTCCGCCAGCGCGCCGCTGACCAGCGCCACGGCCAGGATCGGGACGAACTCGCAGATCCCGAGCGCGCCGACCGCGAGCGTCGATCCGGTCAGGTCGTACATCTGGAACGGCAGCGCGACGAACGTGATCATCGAGCCGAAGAACGACACGAGCTGCCCGAGGAACAGCAGCCGGAACTCGCGGCCGCGCAATGGGGTGAGGTCAAGGAGCAGGCCGCGCACGACCGCTGAGTTCAGCAGGACGGCGTTTCCTCAGGCGGGATGCCGGGGACATATATGACATGGTGCGATATCTCGCCATTGCCGTCATCTGCCTCGTGCTCGCCGGCTGCGGCGGCGATCAGGCCGACAAGCGGGCCGCCGCGCCGACGCCGCACGCCGCGGGCCCCGCACCCGACCGGCTGCTCGCGCTTCAGCGCCTGGGCGGCGTCGTCGCCACCTCGGAGACGCTCTACATCGCGCGCGACGGGGCGGCCTCGCTGGATCGCCGCCACGGCGGCGCGGGCCGCCGCGTCGAGCACTTCCGCATCAGCGGCGAGCGCATGGCCATGATCCGCCGCGGGCTCGAGCGGCTCCGGGCGCACCCGCCGCGCGAGTACGCCGACGACCCGGACCGCGTCGCCTACACGCTGTGGGCGTCGGGGCACGCCTACCGAGCGCAGCCGGGCCGCATGGACCGGCGCGAGCAGCGGCTGTTCCGCGCGCTGGAGGGCGTGATCGACGGCCAGGCGCGCCAGTGAGCCGCACCGCGAACCTGCTCGGCGCGCTGTCGCTGATGGCCGGCGACCGCGTGCGCGAGGCGACGGGCGCCGAGCCGACCTGGAGCGCCGCGCTGGTGACGCTGCAGACCATGACCGACGGCGGCTCGATCGACGAGCTGCGGCGCGTGCTCGGCCTCAGCCACTCCGGCGGCGTGCGCGTCGTGAAGGCGCTGAGCCGGGCGGAACTCGTCGAGCTGCGCCGGGATCCGGACGACGGGCGCGCCGTGCAGGTGCGCCTGACCGAGGCGGGCGCGGCGGCCGCGACCCGCATCCGCGCCGCCCGGCTGGAGGCGCTGGACTCGCTGCTCGACGAGCTGGGTCCCGCCGAGCGCGACCAGCTCGACGCGCTGCTGGCCCGAGCGCTGGGCGCCGCGACCGGCGACCGCGAGGACGCCCGGCACATTTGCCGCCTGTGCGATCCCGGCGTCTGCGGGCACCCGGAGCGGTGCCCCGTGACCCGAGCGGCCGACTAAGCGGCTGGTCTCATCCGCAGCGGTCAGCCCACGGCCGACCGCGCGCTGCGCGGCCGCCAGTGCTCGGGGAGGTCGGGATGTGCGAGGAAGACGATGTGGTCGTCGGTGCCCGAGGCGGCCACCGCGTCCCAGACGACGTTGAGCGCCTGCTCGAGGTCGTCGGCGTCGACGCGGACGTCGAAGACGCCGAGCTCGTCGGGCTCGGTGACCTCCGCATCGGCCGGCAGCGCCGCGGCGAGCTCCTCGCGCGCCTGGCGGTCGCGCGGGGTTCCGTAGTGCAGCATGAGCATCGAGACGACGAATCGATCGGCCATGCCTCCGGTCGTAGGCCGTCTGCGGGGTGGTCGCAACCACGGTGGGCCTACCGTCGTATGGACGCCATGCCCGACCGCGCGTCGATCGACTCGACTCTGCAGAGCCTTGCCCGGCAGCCCTTCCGGGCCAAGTTCCACCTGCGCGGCCGCGACGCGGCGACGGTGCAGCTGCGCGGGATGGAGGTCATCCGGGAGCACGCCGCCGAGCTGCTGGCCCGGCGGGTCGCGGCCGCCGAGCCGGTCAAGGACGGCAAGCAGACGCCATACCGGGGGCATCCGGTGTTCGTCGCCCAGCATGCCACCGCGACGTGCTGCCGCACCTGCCTTCAGCGATGGCACGGGATCCCCAAGGGGCGCGAACTGACCGCCGACGAGCAGGCCTATGCCGTCGATGTCATCTGCCGCTGGATCGAGAGCGATCTGGCGGCGTCGGGCTCGCGCGCGCCGCGCTGAGCCGAGCGGCTGCTCGGGCCGCGGGCCGGCGCCGAACCTTCCGCGCTTGTCCGCGCGCGCCACCGCCCTACTCCCTTCCGCATGATCACACGCGCATTGTTCGTACGGCTGGAGGCGAAGACCGGTCGCGAGCAGGAGGTCGAGTCCTTCCTGCGCGCCGCCTTGGACATGGTGGACATCGAGGACGGCACGCCGCTGTGGTTCGCGCTGCGCTTCGGCCCGTCGTCGTTTGCCATCTTCGACGCGTTCCCCGACGATGAGGCGCGCCAGGCGCATCTCTCGGGCGACGTGGCGGGCAGCCTGATGGAGAAGGCGCCGCAACTGCTGGCGAGCGACCCGACGATCGAGCGCGCCGACGTGCTGGCGGGCAAGGTCGACGTCGGAGCGCTGCAGCCGCAACCCCAATAGTCGCGCTGCCTCTGCCTCAACGCAGCAGTACAGGCCTCGGCGAGCCGGCCGCACGGCTGGTGCTGGAGGATGTAAGCCATGACCGATGCCAAGACGGCGATCGCGGAGGCGACCGCTGACGCGGTGACCGTCCGCGGTCACGACCTCACGTCCGAGCTGATGGGGCACCTGACGCTCACGGAGATGTTCTTCCTCCTGCTCATGGGCCGCGCGCCGGACGAGCGCGAGCTCCGCATGACTGACGCGTGCCTGGTGGCGATCGCCGAGCACGGGCTCGTGCCGAGCGTGCAGGCCGCGCGGATGACGCTGCAGGCCGCGCCGGAGGCGCTCCAGGGCGCGGTCGCCGCCGGGCTGCTCGGCTGCGGCTCGGTGATCCTCGGCGCCACCGAATACGCGGGGACGATGCTGCGCGACGGCGTCGAGTCGGGCGCGTCGGGCGAGCAGATCGCGCGCGACCACCGCGAGCTTCGCGCGGCGCTGCCCGGGTTCGGCCACCCGCTGCACAAGGCCGGCGACCCGCGCACCACCCGCCTCCTGCAGCTGTCCGACGAGCTCGGCGTCTCGGCCGAGCACGTCGCGCTCGTGCGCGCGATCGAGGCCGCCGTGCCCGACGTCTACGGCCGCCCGCTGCCGCTCAACGTCTCCGGGGCGATCGCCGCGCCGATGCTCGACCTCGGCCTGCCCGCGTACACGCTCAAGGCGATCCCGCTGCTCGCGCGCACCGCCGGGCTGCTGGGGCACCTGCGCGAGGAGCACGAGCGCCCGATCGGCTTCCGCCTCGCCGCGCTCGCCGAGGCCGGGATCGAGTTCGACGGATGACTGACCTCGCCCGCCACGTCGCCGGGCTGCGCGAGCGCTCGCCGTTCTACCGCGACAAGCTGGCGGGCGTCGAGGACGCGCCGTTCGAGGCGCTCCCGTTCACGACCAAGGACGAGCTGCGGGAGTCGCTGGCCGCCGAGCCGCCGCTCGGCCGCCACCTCGCCGCGCCGCTCGAGGACGTGCGGCGGATCTACTCCAGCAGCGGCACGACCGGCGACCCCTCCTTCATCGCGGTGACGCAGGCGGACCTCGAGGGCTGGGCCGAGATCGGCGCGCGCTCGTACAGCGCAACGGGGATCGCGCCGTCCCAGCGCGCGGTGCTGACCTACAACTCCGGCCCGTTCGTGGCCGGCGCGGTGCTCGACGCGTGGGCCCGCATCGGCACGACCACGATCCCGGTCGGCAGCGGCAACACCGAGCGGCTCGTGCGCGCGTTCCAGGTGCTCGGCGCGGAGGCGCTCGGCTGCACGCCGTCCTACGCGCTGTACCTCGCCGACTGGTGCCGCGAGCGCGGGATCGAGCCGCGCGAGCTCGGCGTGCGTGTGTTCTCCGTAGCCGGCGAGCCGGGCGGGGGAGAGGACGCCACCCGGCACGCGATCGAGGAGGCGTTCGACGCGACCGTGCGGGAGGCGATGGGGATCGCCGACGTCTCACCGTCGCTGTGGGGCGAGTGCGAGGAGCAGGCCGGCATGCACTTCTCGGGCGAGGGCCACGTCCACGTCGAGCTGATCGACCCGGAGTCGGGCGAGGTCCTCCCGTTCGAAGATGGGGCCGAGGGTGAGCTCGTCTACACGTCGCTGCGCCGCGAGGCGATGCCGGTGCTGCGCTTCCGCTCGCGCGATCGCGCGGTGGTCAACGGCAAGCCGTGCTCGTGCGGCCGCGCGCCGCTGCGCGTCCGCTGCATCGGCCGCACCGACGACCTCCTGATCCTCCGCGGCGTCAACCTCTTCCCGACCGCGCTGCGCGAGGTGGTGGCGGAGTTCGGGGGCGGCCCGATCCTGATCCGCCCCGCGCACGAAGGCGTCCGCCAGGACGCGCCGCCGCGGGTGCTCGTCGAGGTCGAGGGCGAGCCGGCGCCCGACCTCGCCCGCGCGATCCGCGACGCGATCCGGAGTCGGCTCGTCGTCACCACGGAGGTCGAGCTCGTCCCCTACGGCACGCTGCCGCGGAGCGAGTACAAGAGCCGGCTGGTCGACTTCTCGGAGTCGGCTACGCGGTGACGCCGAACAGCGACGGGTCTCGGTCGGTGCCCTTGATCACGTCGTCGGGCGAGCCGTCCGGGAGCAGCCGGCCGTTGCGCATGCCGAAGTAGCCGGCCTGCGGGTGGTGGGCGATCAGCGCGAGCGTGGACTGCTCGGGCTCGACCGCGTGGCCGCCGGACAGCTTGATGCCGATGTCCGACAGGCCCAGCAGGCGGTCGACCTTGTCGTGCTCGGACTGCTCCGGCACGGCGGGGTAGCCCCACGAGTAGCGGCGGCCCTGGGTGACCGGGATGCCGAGGTCCTCGCGGATCTTCCAGTGCAGCCACTCGGCCATGCCCTCGGCGGTCTGGACGCCGATGCCGTGGGTGAAGAGCTGCTCGGCGAACTCGCCGTCCTGCTCGAGCTTGGCCATGACCTCGGTGACCTCGTTGCCGGCGGTGACGGCCTGGAGCGCGATCACGTCGAGCTCGCCGGAGTCCTTCGGGCGGAAGAAGTCGGCCAGCGCGATCCGGTCGCCCTTGGCCTGGCGCGGGGTGTAGAGGCGCTCGAGCTCGGTCTCGCGGTCCTCGGGGTCGAGCACGACGATCTCGTTGCCCTCCGAGTAGCACGGGAAGTAGCCGAGCAGCGCGCGCGGGTGCAGGTAGGTCTGGTCGCGCCACATGCGCTCGAGCCGCGGGCGGAAGTCCTCGGCGACGAGCTTCTTCCACTCCTCGCCCTTGACGCCGCGGCCGCCCCAGTGGAGCTTGAACAGCACGTGCGTGTCGAGGTGCGAGTAGACCTCGTCGAGGTCGACCTCGAGCTCGCGCACGCCCCAGAACGGCGGGGTGGGGACGGGCAGGTCGGTGCGGGCGTTGGAGCGGACGGAGTCGTCGTGGAAGTCGAGGACCTCTTCCTCCTCGCCGACGTCGCGCAGCTTGGCGGCCTCCGCGCGCACCTTCTCGACGAGCTCCTCGCGCGCCGGGCCCTCGACGAGCTTGTCCATCACGGCGAGGCCCTCGAACGCGTCCTTGCAGTAGAAGACGCCGGGCGAGTAGGTCTCGTCGGAGTCCGGGCCCTTCGGGTAGTTGGCGCGCAGGCCGAACTTGCGGTTGATGGCGGCGCCGCCGATCAGCAGCGGGTACTCGAGCCCGCGCTCGTGCAGCTCGGAGACGGCCAGCGGCATCTGCTTCGAGGTGCTCACCAGCAGTGCCGAGAGGCCGATCGCGGTGGCCTTGTGCTCCTCGGCCGCGTCGAGGATCGTTCCGATCGGGACCTGCTTGCCGAGGTCGACGACCGAGTAGCCGTTGTTGGTGAGGATCGTGTTGACGAGCGACTTGCCGATGTCGTGCACGTCGCCGAACACGGTCGCGAGCACGACGGTGCCCTTCGTGTAGCCCTCCATCTTCTCGAGGTACTGCTCGAGCTGGGCGACGGCGCGCTTCATGACCTCGGCCGACTGGAGCACGAAGGGCAGGATCAGCTCGCCGGCGCCGAACTTGTCGCCGACCTCCTTCATGGCCGGGAGGAGCACGTCGTTGAGCGTCGGCACCGCGCCGATGTCCTCGACCGAGGCGTCGATCTGGGCCTCGACGCCGTCGCGCTTGCGGCGCAGGATGTGCCAGTGCAGCGCCTCCTGCGGCGTCATGTCGGCGGTCGGGTCGGCGACCTCGGCCTCCTCCTCGCCGGACTTCGACTCGAAGTGCTCGATGAAGTGCTGGAGCGCGTCCTCGGAGCGGTTGAACACGAGGTCGTCGGCGAGCTTGCGCTCCTCGTCAGGGATCTCGCCGTACGGCGTGATGTGGTTCGGGTTGACCATCGCGAGGTCGAGCCCGGCCTCCACGCAGTGGTGGAGGAAGACGGAGTTGAGCACCGAGCGCGCGGGCACGCCGATGCCGAACGAGACGTTGGAGACGCCGAGCGAGGTCTTGACGCCGGGGAGCTCGGACTTGATCAGCCGGATGCCCTCGATCGTCTCGACGGCGGACGGCTTCCACTCGTCGTCGCCGGTCGTGAGCGTGAAGGTCAGCGCGTCGAAGATCAGCGCCTCGGGCTCGAGGCCGTGCTCGTCGCACACCAGGTCCTTGATGCGGGTGGCGATCTCGAGCTTGCGCTCGCGCGTCTTGGCCATGCCGACCTCGTCGATCGTCAGCGCGATCAGCGCGGCGCCGTGGGCCTTGGCGATCGGGACGACCTTGTCGAGCTTGTCGCGGCCGGCCTCGAGGTTGACCGAGTTGACGATCGCGCGGCCCGGGATCTGCTCGAGCGCGGTCTCGATCACGTCGGGCTCGGTCGAGTCGACCTGGATCGGGGCGGGCTGGGTGAGTGCGACCTTCTTGGCCACGAGGCGCATCTGCTCGTCCTCGTCCTGGCGCTCGGTCAGCGCGACGCAGAGGTCGAGCACGTGGGCGCCGCCCTCGACCTGGTCCTCGGCGATGGTGACGAGCCCGTCGTAGTCGTCGGCGAGGAGCATCTCCTTCGCCTTGCGCGAGCCCTGCGAGTTCACGCGCTCGCCGACGATCGTGGGAGCGGGCTCCTGCACGAGCGGGGTCGCGCTCATCATCGAGCTGACGTGGATGGGGCGGGCGGCGGGGCGCGTCTTCGGCGTCGCCGGCGTGCAGCGCTCCTTGATGGCGGCGATGTGCTCGGTGGTCGTGCCGCAGCAGCCGCCGACGATGCCGAGGCCGTAGCGCTCGACGAAGTCGCCGAGCACGTCGGCGAGCGGCTGGGGCTCGGCCGGGAAGATCGTCTCGCCGTTGGGGCCCTGGTGCGGGATGCCGGCGTTGGGGATGCAGTGGATCGGCTTCGAGGAGTGCTCGCCGAGGAAGCGCACGGCGTCGCGCATGTCCTCCGGGCCGGTGGAGCAGTTGAGGCCGATGACGTCGACGTCGAGCGCCTCGAGCGTGGCCAGCGCCGCGCTGATGTCGGTGCCGAGCAGCATCTTGCCGCCGTTGGGCAGCAGGGAGACGGAGGCCTGGATCGGGACCTCGCGGCCGGTGGCCTTGAACGCCTCGCGGGCGCCGAAGATGGCGGCCTTGACCTCGAGGATGTCCTGCGCGGTCTCGATGATGATCAGGTCGACGCCGCCCTCGACGAGGCCGCGCGACTGCTCCTCGAAGACCTCGACGAGGTCGCGGAAGCGGATCGAGCCGAGCGTCGGGTCGTCGGAGGCGGGGAGGAAGCCGGTCGGGCCGATCGAGCCGGCCACGAAGTGCTGCTCGCCGACCGCCTTGCGGGCGATCTCGGCGGCGCGGCGGTTGATCTCGAGCGTGTGCTCGCCCAGGCCCCATTCCTCGAGCTTGAGGCGCGAGCCCTGGAACGTGTCGGTCTCGACGACCTCGGCGCCGGCCTCGATCATCGAGGCGTGCAGCTGCTCGATGACGTCGGGGCGGTTGAGCACCAGCGCTTCGTGACAGCGCCCGGGCAGCTTGTAGTCGTCCTCGAGCGAGAGGTCGTACTGCTCGAGCGTGGCGCCCATCGAGCCGTCGAAGACGATCACGCGGTCGCGGGTGGCTGCCAAGAAGTCGCGCATCAGGGGGATGCTAGCGCAACCTTGCCACACCTTTGTCAAGGTTGTAACCCTCCAACCTCCCAACCTTCTCGGGATTCAAAGGGTGATGGGTCTGCGTGCTGCCCGCCTGCTCTCGGACGCCCGACTCGCCCAACTCGCCGCCGCCGGCGACGAGCGCGCCTTCGAGGTTCTCTACGACCGGCACCACCGGGCGCTGCTCGGCTTCTGCCGCCACATGGTCGGCTCGCCCGACGAGGCGGAGGACGCGCTGCAGCAGACCTTCCTGCGCGCGCATCGCGCGCTGCTCGCGCACGGCGCGCCCGGCGATCCGCAGCCGTGGCTGTTCACGATCGCCCGCAACCGCTGCAAGACGCTGCTGGCCGCCCGGCGGGCGGAGGCCGAGGTCGACGAGGGGATGGCTGCGACCGCCGGGCTCGCCGAGGAGGTGCAGGCGCGCGCTGACCTGCGTGCGGTGGTGGAGGACGTGGGGCGCCTGCCCGACGACCAGCGCGCGGCGCTCGTGCTCGCCGAACTGGCCGACCTCTCGCACGCGCAGATCGGCGAGGTGATCGGCGTGCGGGCCGAGAAGGTCAAGGCGCTGGTGCACCAGGCTCGGACGACGCTGATCGCCGAGCGCGACGCCCGCGAGCAGCCGTGCGAGGAGATCCGCGAGCAGATCGCGACCGCGCGCGGCGGAGCGCTGCGCCGCGGGCCGCTGCGCCGGCACCTGCGGCTGTGCCCGCCGTGCCGGGCCTACCGCGACGCGGTCGCCGCGCAGCGCCGGACGCTGGCGTCGGTGCTGCCGGTGGCCCCCAGCGCGGGGCTCAAGGCGGGCATCCTGGGCGCCGCGACCGGCGGCGGCGGCGCGGGCCTGAGCGCCGGGCTGGCGACCAAGCTGGCCGCGAGCGCGATCGTCGTGGGTGGCGCGACCGGCGGCGGCGTGGCTCTCGACACCCCCAAGCCGCCGCCGCGCCCACCCGCGGCGAAGGCCGTCGCGCCCACCCCGGCCCGGACGGCAGCCCCGCCGCGGCCGGTGGTGGCCGTCGGCGAGCGGCCGGCGCGGAAGATCCACGTGCAGCGAAAGCGGCGCGCGAGCCGGCCGGCGCGCAAGGGCCACGAGCGGGCCGCCGCCCGCCGCAACGAGGCGGTCAGCCGGCGCGATCAGGCGCTCGCCCGCCGCGACGAGAAGCATGCGGCCCGCGGCGCGCCGGGCACGCGCGGGCGCCGGAACGCGACGAAGCCGGTCAAGGTCAAGGTCAAGAAGGTCCCCGGCGCTTCGCGCTCGCCGCGCGCTCCCGCGAAGAAGACCCAACCGGCCAACCTCGGGCGGGGTGCGGGGGTGGTGCGTCCAGAGTCATCCACTCGGACGAAGGGATTCCACGTATGTCACGCAGTCTGCTGATCGCCCTGCTCGCCGCCCTGGCGCTGCCAGGCCTCGCGCTCGCCGCGACCGTCAAGGGCACCTCGGGCGACGACACGCTCGCCGGTACGCCCAACGCCGATCGCATCTTCGGCAAGGCCGGGAACGACAAGATCGACGGCCTCGCCGGCAACGACCGCCTGTTCGGCGGCCGCGGCAACGACACCGTCAACGGCGGCGACGGCAACGACCGCATCCACGGCGGCAAGGGCGCCGACACGATCGACGGCGGCGACGGCGACGACGTCGTCTGGGTCCGCGACCACAAGGCCGACACCGTCGACTGCGGCGCGGGCGACGACACCGTGTTCGCCGACAAGGCCGACACGCTCACCAACTGCGAGCACGCGAAGGTCCGGCGCGGCCACGGCAAGCCCGGCAAGCCGAAGCCGACCCACCCGCCGCACCCGCCCAAGCCCCACCACTCCTAGGAGCTCCGGGGGATCGGCACGGATGCCGGCCCCCGGACCTATTTGCCTCTGCGGCCCGCTCTTATGCGGGCTGCTGAACGTTTGACGCTGGGATGCATACTGTGTATACATACCCGGTATGCGTTACCCGGTCCTCGCTTCTCTCGCCGCCGCGCCCGCGCACGGCTACGAGATCAAGCGAGGGCTGGAGGAGCGCTTCGGCAGCGCCGTCGCGCCGCTCAACATCGGCCAGGTCTACACGAGCCTGCAGCGCCTCCAGCGCGATGAGCTCGTCGTCGACGAGGAGGCGCACGAAGGCGGCCGCGACCGCCGCGTCTACCGGCTGACCGACGCCGGGCGGCGCGCGCTCGAGGACTGGGTGGGGACCGCCAGCGGCCCGACTCGCCTCCGCGACGACTTCTTCATGAAGCTCGTCTTCGCCCGCGAGATCGGGCTCGCCGATCCCGCCGAGCTGATCGGGCGCCAGCGGGCGCTCTACCTCGGCGCCCTGCGCGACCTCGAGGACGTGCTCGCCGACGGCGACGCCGACGCGACGACCTCGCTGGTCGTCGAGGGCGCCGCGCTGCACCTGGAAGCCGACCTGAAATGGCTCGACCGCTGCGAGGCGGTCCTCGGAACGGAGACGACATGACCGCCGTGCTGGAGACGACCGGCCTGGGCAAGCTGCACGGGGAGGGCGCCGCCGCCGTGACCGCGCTCGCCGACGTCGACCTCACCGTCGCGCAGGGCGAGTTCGTCGCCGTCACCGGTCCCAGCGGGTGCGGCAAGTCGACGCTGCTCAACCTCCTCGGCGGGCTCGACCGGCCGACCAGCGGCGAGGTGCTCGTCCACGGTGAGCGCCTGGCCGGCGCCAGCGAGGCGCGCCGCGCCCGGCTGCGCCGCAGCGAGGTCGGCTTCGTCTTCCAGTTCTTCAACCTGATCGCGAACCTCACGGTCGCCGACAACGTCGAGCTGCCCGCGCTGCTGGCCGGCGTCCCCGCCCGCGAGGCGCGCCGCCGCGCCGGCGAGCTGCTCGAGCGACTCGGCCTCGAGGAGACCGCGCGCCGTGTGCCCGGCGACCTCTCCGGCGGCCAGCAGCAGCGCGTCGCGATCGCCCGCGCGCTCGTGAACCGCCCGAGCGTCCTGCTTGCCGACGAGCCCACCGGCAACCTCGACACCGCCGCCGCCCGCGAGGTCGTCGCGGTCCTGCGCGAGCGCCACGCCGACGGCCAGACGATTGTCCTCGTTACCCACGACATGCGCGTGGCGAGCGCCGCCCAGCGCGTCGTGGCGATGCGCGACGGCCGGATCGTCGGCGAGACGCTGCCGACCGCGCGCGGCGCCGACGAGGTGCTCAGCCGAGTGGTGAGCCTGGAGGCGTGAGGCCATGCTCGCGGCCGCGCTCCGCATCATCCGGGCCGACCTCCGCGCCCGCCCGCTGAACGCCTTCCTGACCGGCCTCGTCGTGGCCTTCGCGGTCGGCGCGCTCGTCGTCACGCTCCACGGCCGCGCCACGCTCGACGCTCCCTACGACCGCCTGTTCGAGGCCACCAACGGCGCCCACGTCCTCGCCGTGGCGGACTCCAAGCCCGCGCTCGCGCGCCTCGCCGCCCAGCCCGGCGTCGCCGCCTCGGACGCCCCGGTGCCGATGGCCGAGGTGCCGGCGCGCGTCCACGGGCAGGAGGACGCGATCGGGCTGATCGGCCTCGCGCGCACCAGCGCGCGTATCGAACGCCCGGTGCTCCTCGACGGGCGGCGGACCCGCGGGCCCGGCGAGATCGTGCTCTGGCGCGGCTACGCCCGCGACCACGGCGTGCGCGTCGGCGAGACCATTCTCGTCGGCGGCGGCAAGGCCTCGCGGACGCTGCGGGTGGTCGGCATCGGCTCCACCACCGGCTCGAACGACGGCGGCTGGGTCGAGCCCGCCGACGTGGTCGCGGTCACGTCGAAGCCGCAGTTCGGGATCGCCCTCCGCCTCGAGGACCCGGCCGGCGCCGGCGCGTTCGCGCGCCGCGCGGAGCAGGACGGCGTCCGCACGTTCGACTGGCGCACCGACCGCGCCCAGCTGACCGACGACGGCCGGCGCACGCTGACGATCCTCCAGACGACGACGCTGCTGGCGCTGCTCGCCGCCGCCTTCACGCTCGCCACCGCGATCAGCGGGCGCGTCATCGCACAGCGGCGCCAGATCGGCCTCCTGCGCGCGATCGGGCTCACGCCCGCGGGCGTGACCGGCGTGCTCGTCGCGCACTACCTGCTGCTGACCGCGCTCGCGGCTCCCTTCGGCCTCGCGGCGGGCGCTGCGATCGGCGACAAGCTGGCGGGGAGCTTCGCCGACTCGCTCGGCGCGCCCTCCGCGGGCGCGCCCAGCCCCGGCCTGCTCGCGGTCTCGCTGCTGATCGCGCTGCTCGTGGTCGCCGCGGCGACCGCGCTGCCCGCCTGGCGTGCCGGCCGCATGCAGGTGCAGGCCGCGCTGGCGATCGGGCGCGGGGCGAGCTCGGCTCGGGCCTCGCGGGTTGCCGGCATCGCCCGCCGGCTGCATCTGCCGGTGGTCGTCGGCGTCGGCGCCAAGGACGTCTTCGCCCAGCGCGGGCGGACGGTCCTGACCGTGGCGAGCCTCGCGCTGGCGGCGGCGCTGGTCGCGACGGCGATGGGCTTCGAGGCGACGATGGACCGGCTCGGGAGCGATCCCGCGTTGCGGGCGCAGCCGTTCGATCTCCGGCTCTCGTCCGCCCTGCCGGCGGGTGCGGTCGACCGGTTGCTCGAGCGGCACCCCGAGGTGACCGCGGTCGCGCGCGTGCGCGAGATCGTGCTGACGGCGCGCGACGACACCGAGATCCACGCCCGCGTGCTCGACGGGCCGCTCGGCGCCTTCCACTACGCCATCCGCGACGGCCGCGCGGCGCGGGCGCCGGGCGAGATCACGCTCGGCCGCGGGGCGCTGGATGCGCTCCACGCGCACATCGGTCAGCGCGTGACGCTGCGCGTGGACGGCAAGACGATCTCGCCGCTCGTCGTCGGGCGGCACGTCGAGCCCGACGACGACGGCCGCGGCGCGGTCACCGCGCTGGCCACGCTCCCCGCCGGGGCGGCCAAGCTCGACGAGCCCTACTGGGCCGTCCGGCTCTCGCCCGGCGCCGATCCCGTGCGGACCGCGGCCGCGCTGCGCCGCGAAGGCCGCGGGAGGCTCGCGGTCGAGCGCCCGATCGAGTCGCTGCGGCGCGAGGCCGCCGACATGCGCCCGGTCGTCTACGGCACGGTCGCGCTGCTGATCGCGATCGCCGCGCTCAACCTCCTGACCTCGCTCGGGCTGGCGATCCGCGAGCGCGAGCGCGACTACGCCGTGCTCGCCTCGGTCGGCGCGACGCCGCGCCAGGTGCGGGCGACGGTGGTCGCCGGCGGGGCGGCGCTCGCCGTCCCGGCTTCGCTCGTCGGGCTGCCGCTCGGCGCCTGGATCTTCATGCTCGTGATCGGCGCCACCGACCCCGCCGACGGGCCGGACGTGCGGGCGCTCCCGGCCTGGTGGTGGTACCCGCTCGCAATCGCCGGCGCGGTCGTGCTGGCGGCGGCGCTCAGCGCGCTGGCCGCGCGCGGCGCGGTGCGGATCCGCCCGGCGCCCGCGCTGCGAGCCGAGTAGGTCTTCTACCGTCAGGCGGGTGTCGCTCCCCGAGATGCTCGCGGTGGCGGCGGCAGGCGTCGCCGCGGGAGCGGTCAACGCGGTCGTCGGCTCCGGCTCGCTGATCACGTTCCCCACGCTGCTCGCCGTCGGCTACCCGCCGGTCACCGCGAACGTCTCCAACACCGTCGGGCTCGTGTTCGGCGGGGTCAGCGGCGCGTGGGGCTATCGCCGCGAGCTGCGCGGCCAGGGACGGCGCGTCGCCACGCTCGCCACCGGCACGGCCCTCGGCGCGCTCGCGGGCGGGATCCTGCTGCTCTCGCTGCCGAGCAGCGTGTTCGACGCGGTCGTGCCGGTCCTGATCCTGCTCGCCGTCGCGCTGATGGCGTTCAAACCCGCGCCGAAGCGGGGCGCCGAGCGCGATCACGTCGTGCCCGCGACCGTCGGCACGTTCCTCACCGGCATTTACGGCGGCTACTTCGGCGCCGCGCAGGGCGTGATCCTGCTCGCGGTCCTGCGGCTCGCGTTCACCGACGACCTGCAGCGGCTCAATGCGGTCAAGAACGTGCTCGGCTCGCTCGCCAACGGGGTTGCGGCGGTGCTGTTCGTCGTGTTCGCGCACATCGCCTGGGGTGCGGCGGCTCTGATCGCGGCCGGCTCGATCGTCGGCGGCGCGCTCGGCGCCCACTACGGCCGGCGGCTGCCCGAGTTGTGGCTGCGCCGGATCGTGATCGTCGGCGGCACGGTCGTCGCCATCATCCTGATGGTCGACTGAGCCTCGGGCAGATCCACGCAGTACCATGCACAACCGTGCATGAACGTGCAGCCACGCCGCTCCTGTCCGCTGAGCGCCGCCAGGCCATCCTCGACACGCTGGAGCGCGACGGGAAGGTCGTCGCCGCCCGCCTCGTGGATGACCTGCACGTGTCCGAGGACACCGTCCGGCGTGACCTGCGGGAGCTCGCCGCTCAAGGGCTCGTCCAGCGCGTCCACGGCGGGGCGCTCCAGCCCGCGCCGCAGCAGGGCTCGTTCAGCAGCCGGCGCGCGATGTCGGCCGACGCCAAGCCGGCGCTCGCCCAGGCCGCGGTCGCCCTCCTCGCGCACGCGCGCGTGGTGATCCTCGACGGCTCGACCACCAACCTCGAGCTGGCCCGCCGCCTCCCCGCGGGTAGTGACATCACGGTGCTCACCAACTCGCCGCCGATCGCCACCGTGCTCGCCGAGCACCCCTCGGCCGAGGTCGTGATGATCGGCGGGCGGCTCGACAAGCACGCCCAGGTGACCGTGGGCGCCGCCGCCGTCGACTTCCTCCGCACCGTCCGCGCCGACGCCTGCGTCCTCGGCGTGTGCGCGCTGCACCCCGAGGCCGGGCTCTCGACCGACGACCTCGAGGAGGCGCACGTCAAGCGCGCGATGGTCGAGGCGTCGGCCGACGTGATCGCGCTCGCCACTGCCGACAAGCTGCGCGCCGGCAGCGCCTACCTCGTCGCCCCCGCCGCCGAGCTCACGCACGTGGTGGTCGAGGCCGCCGCCGACGACGAGCTGCTCGAGCCCTACCGCGCCGCCGGCGTGACGGTGACCCGCGCATGACCCGCCGCTGGGCGACCACCGGGATGTTCTTCGTCAACGGCGCCGTGATCGGCGTCTGGGTCTCGCAGATCCCGTGGACGCAGGAGCGCTTCGACCTCTCCAAGAGCGCGCTCGGCATCGTCCTCATCGCGATGTCGATCGCGGTCATCGTGGCCTCTCCGATCGCGGGCCAGCTGATCGTCAAGCACGGGTCGCATCGGATGACGCTGGCCGGCGGCATCGCCGACGCCCTCGCCGTCAACCTCGTCGTGCTCGCGCCGCACCCGCTGGTGCTCGCCCCGTGCCTGCTGGTCCTGGGGGCCGCCAACGCGACGATGGACATGTCGATGAACGCCCACGGCGTCAAGGTCGAGCAGGACCTCGGGCGCCCGATCATGTCGTCGCTGCACGCCGGCTGGTCGTTCGGCGGCGTGGCGGGGGCGGGCCTCGCGGCCGGGCTCGTCGCGCTGGGCGTGCACCCGCGCGTCACGGTGGCGATCGCGTCGGGCCTCCTGCTCGCGCTCGTCTTGTACTTCAACACCCGCCTCGGCGAGGGCTCCGCGGCCGAGGGGGAGGACGCCCAGCGCTTCGCGCTCCCGTCGCGCGGCGTCCTGCTGCTGGCGATCCTCTGCCTGCTCACGATGGTCACCGAGGGCGCGATGGGCGACTGGGGCGGGATCTACCTGCGCGGCGACCTCGGCGCGAGCGCCGCACTCGCGGCCGTGACCTTCTCCGTCTTCTCGGCCGGCATGACGACCGGGCGGCTCGTCGGCGACTGGGTCACCGGGCGGCTCGGCCCGGTGCGCACGCTGCAGGCGGGCGCGCTGCTGACCGGCGTCTCGCTCGGCGTGGCGCTGCTGATCGGCATGCCGATCGCCGCGCTGATCGGGCTGTTCGCGGTCGGTCTCGGCGTCGCCAACGGCGTGCCGCTGATGTTCAGCGCCGCCGGCCGCCAACCCGGCACGGCGGCCGGGCCCGCGATCGCGGCGGTCGCCTCGATGGGCTCGTTCGGCTTCCTGATCGGGCCGCCGATCATCGGCGTGCTCGCCGATGCCATCTCGCTCCCGTGGGCGCTGACGACCCTGATCCTCGCCGCGGCCGTGGTGTTCGCGCTCGCGCGCCGCGCCGCGGGCGAGCCGGAGGCGCCGCCGCGCGAGACCTTCGTGGCGGTCATCTCCGACCTCGACGGTGTGCTGGTCGACTCGAGCGCTCCGACCGTGCGCAGCTGGGCCAAGTGGGGCGATCGCCACGGGCTCGACGGCGCCGCCATCCAGGCCGGCAACCACGGCCGCCCCGCGCGCGCCGTCCTGGCCGAGCACGTGCCGCCCCACCACCTCGACGCCGACGCCGACTTCCTCACCCACGCGGAGACGACCGACACGGAGGGCGTCGTCGCGATGCCCGGCGCGGCCGACGTGCTCGCATTGCCGCAGGTGGCGATCGCCACGTCGTGTACGGCGCCGCTGGCGCGCGCCCGCCTGGCGGCCGCCGGCCTGCCGGAGCCCGCGGTGCTCGTCACGTCCGACCAGGTGGAGAACGGCAAGCCGGCTCCCGACCCGTACCTGCTCGCAGCCCAGCGGCTGGGCGTCGACCCGGCCGCGTGCGTCGTGTTCGAGGACGCGCCGGCCGGCATCGAGTCCGGCCGCGCGGCGGGCATGACCGTGTGGGCGGTCACCACCACGCACGAGCCTGACGCGCTGACCAAGGCCCAGCGCGTGGCGGACGGCCTGCCCGACCACCTCGCGGCGCTGAAGTTGACCTAAGGGAAGCTCGGGTCGTCCGGGCGGACGTCCCACGGCTTGCCGTCGGCGCACTGCGCGGAGCGGTAGCCGTCGGGCAGCAGCGGATAGGTCTCGGCGAACTGGCCGCGGGCGAGCACAGCGCCCTCCTCCGGCGTGGCGCCGAGCCGCTGGGCGGTCCGGGCCATCGTCTGCAGCGCGCTGCACTCGGTCCTGGCCTCGTCGAGGATGCCCTGGAGGTGGAACGACTCGTGGGTGACGACGTCGACCGCCGTCGCCAGCCGGCGGCCGTGCCGCCCGCACAGGATCCCGGCCCGCGTGGTGCACTCGAGCTCCTTGCTCCGACGGCCCTCGGCGAGCGCATCGAGCTCGTCGCAGCTGCCGGCCTGCAGCTTCGTGTCGTCCGCGGGGCGGCCCTCGGCGTCGAAGCGCACGAACCCCTCGACGACCGAGTCCTTCGCGAACACCCGCCCGATCGGGCCGGGGCAGTGGACCTTCACCGAACGGCCGGCGATCTCCGACGCGATCGCCGAGAGCCGCCGCTCGTTGCCGGCGCGGTTCACGTGGTCGAGCGTCCACCAGCCGATCACGAACAGGAGCACGGCGGCGGCGGCCAGCTTGAGCGGCAGGGGCGTCGTCGGGTAGCGCGTCACCAGACAGGTATCGGCATCATCCGCGCGATGTGGGAGTTCGAGGATCGCTTCGAGGGGCCGGATCTCGACGCGCGGAAGTGGCTGCCGCACTACCTGCCGCAGTGGAGCAGCCGCGAGCGGGCGGCCGCGCGGTACGAGGTGGGCGGCGGGCTGCGGCTGCTGATCGAGGAGGACCAGCCGCCGTGGTGCGCGGAGTGGGACGGCGAGCTGCGCGTCTCCTCGCTGCAGGCCGGCGTCTTCGCCAGCCCGGTCGGCAGCCATCTCGGCCAGCAGAGCGCCTTCCACGCCGACGCGGTCGTCCGCGAGGCGCAGCCCGAGACGCGCCTGCGCGAGCCGCAGGTCTACGCCGCCGACTGGACGCCCGAGTACGTGGCGTTCTCGGTCGACGGCGAGCACGTCAAGACCGTCGAGCAGTCGCCCGCCTACCCGATGCAGCTGATGCTCGGCGTCTACGAGTTCCCCGGCGAGGAAGCCGTCGACTACCCGCACGTCTTCTCCGTCGACTTCGTCAGGGGGTCCCGCCATGTCTGAGGTCTTCACCGGCCTCGCGGTCACCGACCACGCCGCCGCGGAGCCGTGGTACGAGCGGCTCTTCGGCGAGCCCCCGTTCATGCGCCCGCACGACACCGAGAGCGCCTGGCAGCTCGAGGAGCACGCCTGGGTCTACGTCGTCCAGGACGCCGAGCGCGCGGGCCGTGGGCTGCTGACCGTGATGGTCGACGACCTCGACGCCCAGCTCGCCGGGCTCGCGGAGCGCGGCCTCACGACCGACCCGGTCGAGACGATGGACAACGGCGTCCGCACGGCGGAGATCCGCGACGCCGACGGCAACCTCATCAAGTTCGGCCAGCCCGCCTGAACGACGAGGGCCCCGCCGGAGCGGGGCCCTGTAACGTCGCCCGAGGTCCGAGCTTGCGAGGACGGAGGGCGAAACCCGTTTATCGCGCGTCTACTTGATGAACAGGATCTCCGCGTACTTCGGCAGCGGCCAGAGCGAGTCGGGGACGATCCGCTCGAGCCGGTCGGCGACCTCGCGGGCCGCCTCCATCGCGGGGATCACCGTCGACTGCACGTACTTGGCGGCCTCGAGAACGTCCTCGGTCTCGGGGTGGCCGGCGTTGGCCTCCTCCAGCGCGAAGATCGTCTCCACGAACGAGTCCGTCAGCTCGACGATCTCGGCCTCGAGGCGCTCGACGCCCTTGCCGTCGGCGTCGTCGAGCAGCGCCTGGTAGGCGAGCGCGGCCGGGAGCAGGAGCGTGCGCGCCATGTCGGCCGCCGTCTCCGCCTCGATGTTGAGGTTCGTCACGTACTGCTCGACGAACACCTCGTAGCGCGACTCGAGCTCGCGCTCGGACAGCACGTCGTAGCGCGAGAAGACCTCGACGGTCTGCTCGTTGATCAGCCACGGCAGCGCGTCGGGCGTCTGCTTGAGGTTGTAGAGCCCGCGCTCCTCGGCCTCCTTGTGCCACTCCTCGGAGTAGTTGTCGCCGTCGAACACGACCCGCTTGTTGGCGGCGTAGGCGTCGCGCACGACCGCGAGCACCGCGTCCTCGCCCGCGCCGTCGGCCTCGAGCTTGTCCGCGAGGTCGTCGATCGCCTCGGCGACGATCGTGTTGAGCACCGTGTTGGGAAGCGCCAGCGACTGGCTGGAGCCGAGCGCGCGGAACTCGAACTTGTTGCCCGTGAACGCGAACGGCGAGGTGCGGTTGCGGTCGCCGCCGTGCTTGGGCAGCGCGGGTAGCACGGTGGCGCCGAGCTCGAGCTCGGACTTCGGCGTCGCCGCGTCGTCCGAGCCGGACTCGAGCGCGTTGTAGACCTTCTCCAGCTCCGCGCCGAGGAAGATCGAGATGATCGCCGGCGGCGCCTCGTTGGCACCCAGGCGGTGGTCCTGACCCGGCGAGGCGATCGACGCGCGCAGCAGCGCCTGGTGCTTGTTGACCGCCTGGATGACCGCCGCGCAGAAGAACAGGAAGCGATGGTTCTCGTGCGGCGTGGCGCCCGGCTCGAGCAGGTTGGAGCCCGTGTCGGTGCTCATCGACCAGTTGTTGTGCTTGCCCGACCCGTTGACGCCCGCGAACGGCTTCTCGTGCAGGAGGCAGATGAGCCCGTAGCGGCGCGCCACGTTCTGCATGATCTGCATCGTCAGCTGCTGGTGGTCGGAGCCGACGTTCGAGTTCTCGAAGATCGGCGCCACCTCGTACTGCGCCGGCGCGACCTCGTTGTGGCGGGTCTTGATCGGCACGCCGAGCTTCGCCAGCTCGCGCTCGGTCTCGAGCATGCAGGCGAGCACGCGCTCCGGGATCGACCCGAAGTAGTGGTCGTCGAGCTCGTGGCCCTTCGGCGGCTTGGCGCCGTAGAGGGTGCGGCCGGTGTTGATGAGGTCGGGGCGCTCGAAGTAGTACTGCTCGTCGATCAGGAAGTACTCCTGCTCCGGCCCGACGGTCGTGAACACGCGGTTGGTGGCGGAGTCGCCGAGCAGCCGCAGCGCCCGCACCGCGGACTTCGACAGCGCGTCCATCGAGCGCAGCAGCGGGATCTTGTGGTCGAGCGCCTCGCCCGTCCACGACGCGAACGCGGTCGGGATACAGAGCAGCGCGCCGTTCGGGTTCTCGAGGATGAAGGCCGGCGACGTGGGGTCCCACGCCGTGTAGCCGCGGGCCTCGAAGGTGGCCCGGATGCCGCCGGTCGGGAACGAGGACGCATCAGGCTCGCCCTGGATCAGCTCCTTCCCGGAGAACTCGGCGATCGCCGCGCCGTCGCCGGTCGGGCCGTAGAAGGAGTCGTGCTTCTCCGCGGTCGAGCCGGTCAGCGGCTGGAACCAGTGCGTGAAGTGGGTCGCGCCCTTCTCCATCGCCCACTCCTTCATCGCGGAGGCGACGGCGTCGGCGAGGATCGGGTCGAGCGGGAGGCCCTGGTCGAGGGTCTCCTGCAGGCGCTTGAAGATCTCGGACGGGACGCGCTGGCGCTGGACCGAGGGGGAGAAGACGTTGGCCCCGAAAACCTGGTTGGCGGGTACCGTCAGGTCGGGTGCGCCCAGCGCGCCCCCGTTGGGGCTCCACTGCGCGGCGGTGACGTTCTGCGTGCGGGTTCTGGGCATGCGCGCCAGCCTAGACACGCTGCCCCCGCGAGCCTTTGTACAGGTGGCCAAATTTGCCCCTTCGGGCTTCGCCCGACCGCGGCGAAACCCGCAGTTTGCGGGCGAATCGACCGATGTGAGAAACGGCGCCGGGGATTCTTCGACACCGGTCCAATGATCATTTGCCGGGTCCGCCCGACACTCCTTCTCGCTCCCTTACGACCTGAGGAGGTTGTGTCTTGCGACGTTCGTTGATCGCCCGAGGATCCCTGTTGGGGCTCCTGGGTGCCCTGGCAGTACCGGCGGTCGCGGCTGCCGACACCCTGGACGCAGCCAAGAACGGCGTCCTCCCCGACTCTGTGGCGATCAACTCGCTCTGGGTCATCATCGCGGGTTGTCTCGTGATGTTCATGCAGGCCGGTTTTGCGTTCCTGGAGATCGGGTTCTCTCGTGGGAAGAACGCGGGCACGGTGATCGCGAAGATCCTCACGAACTTCTCGATCGCCGCGCTCCTGTACTGGGCGGTCGGCTTCGCCTTCGCCTTCGGCACCGGCGACATCATCGGCCACGACGGCTTCTTCCTCCGCGACTACGGCAACCCCCTGACGGCGTTCCCCGTCATGGGCGCCTCCGACGCGACGATCGAGTCGAAGTGGTTCTTCCAGTTCGTCTTCTGCGCCGTCTCGCTCGCCATCGTGTGGGGCACGACGCTCGAGCGGATCAAGTTCGGTGTCTACATCATCTACGCGATCGTCTTCGCCGGGTTCATCTACCCGATCGGCTCGCACTGGGTGTTCGGCGGCGGCTGGCTGCAGACCAACCTCGGCATGCAGGACTTCGCCGGCTCGACCGCGGTCCACATGATCGGAGCCACGGGCGCGCTCGCCGTGCTCCTGTTGCTCGGACCGAGGCGCGGGAAGTACGGCAAGGACGGCAAGCCCCGGGCGATCCCGGGGCACAACATGCCGCTGTTCGGGCTCGGCGTGCTGATCCTGTGGCTCGGCTGGTTCGGGTTCAACCCGGGCTCGACGCTGGGCGCGCTCGACGGCCGCTTCCCTGAGGTGCTCGTGGTCACGCAGATGGCGGCCTCGGCCGGCGTCCTCGGCGCGATCATCGTGGCCCGCTGGAAGACGAAGTCGATCGACATCGGCATGGCCGGCAACGGCGCGATCGCCGCGCTCGTCGCGATCACGGCGCCCTCGGGCTACGTGGAGCTGTGGGCGGCGCCGATCATCGGGTTCGTCGCCGGCGCCATCGTCCCGCTGTGCATCTACGCGATCGACAAGAAGATCGACGATCCCGTGGGCGCGCTGTCGGCGCACGGTATCGCCGGCATCTGGGGCACGCTCTCGTGCGGCCTCTTCACCGCACCACGATTCGCTGCGTACAACGGCTTCGGCGACGCGGGCCTCGTCTACACCGGCTCGTTCCACCAGCTGTTCATCCAGGCGCTCGGCGTCGTGACCGTCTTCGCGTTCGTCTTCGTGCTCTCATATGGCACGTTCTGGGCGATCAAGAAGACGTACGGCCTGCGCGTGTCGGCGGAGGAAGAGGACGCCGGACTGGACATCTCCGAGCACGGCATGTACGGGTACCCAGAGCAGTTCATCCCGGCGCCCGAGCTCGTGGGCTACGCGGTCCCGCCCGGCGGGTCGCGTGACGTCCCGCGCAGGGCCCCCGCCACTCAGGAGGTCCCGGCAACATGAAGAAGGTCGAAGCGTTCGTCCGTCACGAGGCGTTCGAGCCCATCCGCACGGAGCTCCTCGAGCTCGGCTTCCCCTCGCTCTCCATCTCGGAGGTCAAGGGGTCCGGCCGGCAGAAGGGGATCACCGAGCGCTACCGCGGCGCGGAGCTGACGAACTATCTCCGCCCGAAGGTGAAGGTCGAGTGCGTGGTCGCGTCGGGTGACGTGCAGACCGTGGTCGACACCATCCTCAAGCACGCGCGAACGGGCTCGATCGGCGACGGCAAGGTGTTCGTCATGCCGGTCGAGGAGGCCTACCGGATCCGCACCGGCGAGTCCGGTGAGGAGACGCTGCAGGCCCACCCCGACTTCGCGGCGCAGGCGAACGCGTGAGGTGAGCAAGGTGGGTGCGGCCCACGAGCGGGCCGCGCCCGCACCTCTCGTCGAGCGGCTCCGCGTCGTCCATCTCAAGATGGTCGACGCGGTGCTGTCCGGCGAAGGACTCGGTCGCGTGGCCGAGCTCGCCGCCGAGGCGGCGGGCTCGCCCGTCGCGATCGTGATCCCGCGGTTGGGCCCGGCGGCGCTGTCGCCGGGTGCCCAGACCGACGTCGGCGCGCTGCGCCGCTACGTCGGCGACCGCGCGCGCGGCCGCCCGTCCTCGGTGCCCCCGGGCATCGGCGGCGAGGTGCCGATCGCGTCGGGCGACGAGACGATCGGGCGCGTATTGCTGCTCGGCGAGCCCGACGAGGAGGGGCTCGAGTTCCTGCACCTCGCGGCGGTCGCCTGCCTCACCGAGGTGGCCGTCGAGGAGGCGCGCGAGGAGGTCGAGCAGAACCTGCGCGGCTCGTTCCTGGAGGAGCTGCGCTCGCGGCCGGACATGGACCCGGTCGAGATCGTGCGCCGCGCGGGCCGGCTCGGCTGCGACCTTTCGCACGGCGCGGTCGTGCTCTGCGCCGAGCTGACCACCGACCGGCCGCGCCACGTCGTGGCGACGATCGCGGGGGAGTATCCGGGCGCGCTCGCGCAGCACATGGAGGACCGCGTGTACGCGGTGCTCCCGGCCGAGACGCCGGAGTCGACCCAGGCCGCCGCGCGCGAGCTGGCGACGCGGCTGCAACGCCACGGCATCGTCGGCGTCTCCTCCTTCTACAGCGACCCCGCCGAGCTGTCGCGCGCGATCCAGGAGGCCGAGCTCGTGCTCGACGTCCTGCGCCGCTCCGACGGCGAGGGCGCGCCGATCCCCGAGGACATCGGGCGCGGCACCTACCGCCTGCTGTTCCGCGTGCTCGCCTCGCACCCCGAGGAGGTGCGCTCGTTCTACGAGGACACGATCGCGCCGGCCGTGCGCTACGACGACCAGTACGCGACCGACCTCGTCGGCACGCTCGAGGCCTACCTCGACCGCAACTGCAACATGAACGCGACGGCGGCCGCGATCTACGCCCACCGCCACACGGTCGCCTATCGGCTCGACCGCGTGAAGGAGCTGACCGGCCTCGACCCGATGCAGTCAGAGGACCGCGAGCGGCTCGGGCTCGGCCTCAAGGCCTACCGGATCATCGCGCCGCGCCTGCCGCGCTGACATTCCGGGTTGGCTAGAAGCAGAACAGGCTGGCGCCGCTCAGCCACGCGAAGGCGAGGTTCGCGGGCAGCGCGACCGTGAGCCCGAGCCAGAGCGCGATGCGCGCGTTGCTCACCAGGGCCTCGCGGCGCTCGGCGGGGTCGTCGCGCAGCCACCGCAGGACGACGACGGTGCAGATCAGCAGCGCGGGGATGGCGATGTAGATGAGCATCTGCATCGCGAGCATGGCGGCGAAGCCGACCAGCGCGAACCCGGCCGGGACCACGACGCTCACGAGCGCGAAGACCGCGACCGCCACGAGCCCGCGGCGGTTCGCGCCGAGCTCGTAGAGACAGCCGATAAGGATCGCGGCGGCGGCGAGGTGGGCCGGCACGAGCGTCTCGCGGAAGGTGCCGGGCGCGAGCTCCGAGTTGCAGGGGATCCGGTCGGGCGGCTCGAGCACCATCTGGAACAGCACGATCACCCCGAGCAGCGCGAGCGCGCCGATGCCGAAGACGATCGCGAGGGAGCTGGGGCGCTGCGCGGGCATGCGCGAAATACGCCGCCCGGCCTACGAGTTACGACGCGCGGACCCTTGTTCTACTTCGACGCGCCCGGCGCTTCGCCGCGCACGACCTGGCCCTTGTCGTTCACGCGCGCGGGGACCGGCTTGTCGTCGATCGTGACCTTGAAGAGGCCGTCGGTGCGGCCGCCGGAGGCCAGCTTCGCCTTGCCGGCCAGCCCGGGGGAGATGCGGTAGCGGAGCGTGTAGGAGCCGGCCTCGACCGCGGTGACCTTCCAGGTGAACGTCTTCGTCTCGCCCGCGCCGAGGCGGCCGAGCGCCCACGTGTTGGTGGCGGCCGAGTCGCCGCCGGGCGGCCCCTCGTTGACGATCCACACCGGGCGCTCGTTGTCCGACAGGCGCGAGTCGTCGACGCGCTGGCCGAACGCGACCGTGCCCTGCCCTGCCTGCGACGGGTCGGTCTCGACGGTCACGGCGACGTTGGGCGCCGCCTTCGTGTCGTCGTTGCGGACGGTCACGATCATCCGCGAGTCCTGCGCGATCGCCTGCGAGGCGGGGAACTTCGCGGCCGCGACCTCGAGCTTGTAGGAGCCCGAGGGCTCGTCGGCGTCCTGGCGCGGCCCGCTGCCACACCCCGCGACGAGCACGGTGACGAGGACCGCCATGGTCAGCCGTGACCGCATCGGAGCGCGAATGTACCCCATCAGTTCCGAAAGTACCCGCATTGGGCATATTGAGCGCCAGTTACGTCGCCGTCGCGCGTTTGGTGCCTTCATGACCGACCGCGTAGGCTTCGCCGCCGCAACCTGGGGAGATTGATGGTCCGAGGCGTCGCCGACCGAGCGTTCCTGCCAGCCAAGAGCCTGCTTGAAGAAGTGGGCGACATGATGATCCTGACGGGCAAGACGATCATGTCCGCCCTGCGCCCGCCCTATCCGTACGGCGGCGAGTTCGTGTCGCAGTTCCTCTTCGCGCTGAAGCTGTGCTGGTTCCCGCTCGTCGTCTCGACGGTCGCCTTCGGCTACGGCGCCCCCGGCCTGCAGGCCGCCAACTTCCTCGTCCTGTTCGGCGCGCTCGACCGCCTCGGCGGCTTCTTCGTGCTCGCCTCGATCCGCGAGTTCGCCCCGTTCGTGACCGCGATCGTGCTGTCCGGCGTGGCCGGCACCGCGATCACCGCCGACCTCGGCGCGCGCAAGATCCGCGAGGAGCTCGACGCGCTGCAGGTGCTCGGCGTCGACCCGGTCAAGAACCTCGTCGTCCCGCGCTTCCTCGCGCTGATGCTCGTCACCGGCCTGTTCGACATCTACGCGCTGCTGTTCGGCATCTTCGGCGGCATCCTCGCGACGCTCGTCAACGGCGCCCCGCTCGGCCCGTTCTGGGCGACCTTCTTCACCAACGCTTCGGTCACCGACCTCTGGGGGTCGGTCCTGAAATGCACGATGTTCGGCGCGATCATCGCGATCGTCTGCTGTTACAAGGGGATGACCGCGTCGGGAGGCGCGGAGGGCGTGGGTAGAGCCGTCAACCAGGCGGTGGTGATCGCGACGCTCGGGGTGTTCGCGTTCAACTACGTGTTCACGCAGACGCTGCTGGCCACCCATCCCGAGATCACGGTGATCAAGTAATGGGCAACATCGGCTGGCTCTCCGTCCCGAAGGACTGGATCTCCTCGTTCGGCGAGATCGTCAAGTTCTGCAGCCGCATCGTCGCCGACGTCTTCTCGCTGCGCGTCCTGCGCTTCTTCGGCGAGACGCTGCGCCAGGCCGGGATCCTGATCCTCTCCTCGACGATCGTGATCTGGGGCCTGATCTTCATCATCGGCCTGCAGTGCGGGATCGAGGGCGCGTACTTCAACCGCTCGGTCGGCTCGCCGGCCTACGCGGGTGTGTTCGCCGCCTGGTGCGATCTGCGCGAGCTCGTGCCCTACGGCTTCGGCTACATGATGTCCGCGAAGGTCGGCACCGGCATCGTCGCCGAGCTCGGCTCGATGCGGATCTCCGACGAGATCGACGCGCTCGAGGTCATGGGCATCCCGTCCATGATCTTCCTGTGCGCGACCAAGCTGCTCGGCTCGTGGCTCGTGCTGCCGTTCATCTACCTGGCCGGCATCGGCGCCGGCTTCTTCGCCAGCTACCTGGCGGTCGTGCAGCAGATCGGCGAGGTGTCCTCCGGCGGGTTCTTCCTGATCTTCTGGATGTTCCAGAACCCTCCCGACCTCTTATACAGCGTGATCAAGGGCATGAGCATGGCCACGGTCATCGTGCTCGTGGGGTGCTACTACGGCTACAACGCGAGCGGCGGCCCGGTCGGGGTCGGTACCGCGACCGCGAAGTCGATGGTGCTCAACATCGTGCTGGTCCACCTCATAGGCATGCTCGGCACCCAGCTGTTCTGGGGCGCCAACCCACGCGCACCAATCGGAGGCTGAAATGAGCGACGAAACCCAGTTCCCCCGGCAGGAGCAGCCGCAGGGTCACCCGCTCGAGCAGACGCAGAACGTGCAGTCCGAGCGGCCGACCCAGGCCGAGGTCACCGAGGAGGTCGACCGCCGCCCCGAGGACGATCCCGACTACAAGCGCCGGCTCGAGGAGTCCAAGGGCCAGGGCAACCCCGACGACGAGTACCAGTGGCACACCGGCGCCCAGCGGCCGACCGGGGTGCCGGACGCGGTCGAGTTCGTCGAGGTGCACAAGGCGTTCGGCCGCAACAAGATCCTGCGCGGCCTCAACATGGGCATCCCCGAGGGCAAGATCTCGATGATCCTGGGGCCGTCGGGCACCGGCAAGTCGGTCTGCATCAAGCACATGGTCGGGCTGCTCTACCCGGACGACGGCGACGTCCTCGTCCACGGCGAGTCGGTCCCCAACATGGCCGACGACGACCTCTTCGAGATGCGCAAGAAGTTCGGCGTGCTGTTCCAGGACGGCGCGCTGTTCGGATCGATGAACCTGTTCGACAACGTCTGCTTCCCCCTGCGTCAGCACACCGACAAGGGCGAGGACGAGATCGAGGACATCGTCAGCCGCCGCCTGCGCGAGGTCGGCCTCGAGGGCGCGCACGACAAGATGCCGAACGAGCTGTCAGGCGGTATGCGCAAGCGCGCCGGCTTCGCCCGGGCGCTCGTGCTCGACCCCGACATCGTGCTCTTCGACGAGCCCGACTCCGGCCTCGACCCGGTCCGCACCGCCCTGCTGTGCGAGCTGATCAAGGAAATCCACGAGGAGAACGGCGGCGCCTACGTCGTCATCACGCACGACATCATGTCCGCCAAGCGCGTGGCCGAGTACATCGCCGTGCTGTGGAAGGGCCGCATCGTCGAGTCGGGCCCGGCCGAGGAGCTCTTCAACTCGGACAACATGTTCGTCCGGCAGTTCCTCTCAGGGGCTTCGCGCGGTCCTCTGGGCATGGAATGACTCCCGCCCTGTAACGCGAAGTAAACGAATCCGGGATAGTTTCCCGCGCCCGCACGGGGGATGCCGTGCACGGCTTGGGTTGACTTTGAGAGAGCAGAGGGTCCATTGACGATCGCCCGTGGCGTGGCCATTGCCGCGCTGGCGTTGGCGATCGTCCTGGTCGCGCTCCTGCTCGTGCGCGGCGCCAACACCCACGAGTACGACCTGCTGTTCCAGAACGCGGGCCAGCTGGTCAAGGGCGACGACGTCCAGGTCGGCGGCCGGCGCATCGGCTCGGTCAAGGAGATCACGCTCACGGACGACAACCAGGCGCAGGTGCGCGTCGTGGTGGAGGAGCCCTTCGCGCCCCTGCGCGAGGGCACGCACGCCGTGATCCGGCTGACCTCGCTGTCGGGCATCGCCAACCGCTTCATCGCGCTGACGCCGGCGCCCAACTCCGCGAAGGAGCTCGACGACGGCGCGACGCTGCCGGCGGGCTCGACCACCGGCGTCGTCGACCTCGACCAGCTGTTCAACACCCTCGACCCGAAGGCGCGCAGGGATCTGCAGGGCGTCATCAAGGGCTTCGCCACGCAGTACAACGGGCGCGGCAAGGAGGCGGGGGAGACCGCCGAGTACTTCAACCCGTTCCTCTCCACCTCGCGGCAGCTGGTCAGCCAGCTCACCCAGGACGAGGGGACGCTCACCGACTTCATCGTCAACTCGTCGCGCGCCGTGACCGCGATCGCCGAGAAGCGCGACGAGCTCGCCTCGCTGGTCGGGAACACGAACACGACGGCGGCGGCGATCGCCTCGCAGGACGCCGCGCTGGAGCAGGCGCTGGGCCTGCTGCCGACCACGCTGCGGCGCGCCAACACGACGTTCGTGAACCTGCGGGCGACGCTCGACGACCTCGACCCGCTGGTCGACGCCTCCAAGCCGGCGACCAAGGACCTCGCGCCGTTCCTGCGCGAGCTGCGCCCGCTGGTCAAGAGCGCCATCCCGACGATCCATGACCTGCGCCGCCTGGTCACGACGCCGGGCGCGAACAACGACCTGATCGACGCGACGCGCAAGATGCCGGCGCTGCAGCGGGTCGCGAGCCCGACGTTCAAGAACTCGACGCAGGCGCTCGTGAAGGCGCAGCCGGTGCTCGAGTACATCCGCCCGTACACGCCCGAGCTCACCGGCTGGTTCCACGACTTCGGCCAGGGCACCGCCAACTACGACGCGAACGGGCACTTCGCCCGCATCCAGCCGATCTTCAACGCCTTCCAGTTCACCAACACCCCGACCGGCGGGACGTTGGTCCCGAACGCGATGAACGGCCGCTTCAACGATCTCGAGAAGTACCAGAACGCCCGCTGCCCGGGCGCGGCCAGCCAGCCGAACGCGGACGGCTCGGCGCCGAACACGGACGACGGCAACCTCGGCGCCAATGACTGCGACCCCAGCCAGGTGCCCCCGGGACCCTGATGAAGCGCGTCGCCTCCGTCCTCCTGCTGCTCGCACTCGGCGCCGCCGCGGTGCTGACGACCGGCGCCGGCGACGGCGGCAGCTACAAGGTGCGCGCGATCTTCGACAACGCCGGCTTCGTGATCCCCGGCGAGGACGTCAAGGTCGCGGGGGTGAAGGTCGGCAAGGTCGACTCACTCGACGTCACGCCCGACTTCAAGGCCGCGGTCGTGCTCTCGATCGACGATCCGGCGTACCAGGACTTCCGCCGCGACGCCAGCTGCCAGGTCCGGCCGCAGTCGCTGATCGGCGAGAAGTTCGTCGAGTGCTCGCCGACGCAGAAGCGTGCGGTCGGCACGGAGCCCCCGCCGGCGCTGAAGAAGATCGACCGCGGGGCCGGCGAGGGCCAGTACCTGCTGCCGGTGACGAACACCGAGCGCTCGGTCGACCTCGACCTGATCAACAACATCATGCGGCTGCCCTACCGGGAGCGGTTCTCGCTGATCCTCAACGAGCTCGGCACCGGCCTCGCCGGCCGCGGCAAGGAGATCAACGCGGTCGTCCGCCGCGCCGACCCGGCGCTCAAGCAGATCGACCGCGTGCTCGAGATCCTCGGCTCGCAGAACAAGGTCCTCGCCAACCTCGCGCGTGACTCGGACACCGCGCTCGCGCCGCTCGCGCGGGAGCGCAAGCACGTCGGGTCCTTCATCGAGCACTCGAGCCGCGTGGCCGAGGCGACCGCCGAGCGGCGCGACGACCTCCAGGGCGACATCGAGCGGCTCCCGCGCTTCCTCGACGAGCTCACGCCGACCATGCAGCGCATCGGCGGGCTGTCGGAGCAGGCGACGCCGGTCTTCGCCGACCTCGGCGCGAACGCGCCCGACATCAACCGGATGATCGAGAACCTCGGGCCGTTCTCAGAGGCCGGCCTCCCGGCCGTCAAGTCGCTGGGTGACGCGTCGGTGATCGGCACGCCCGCGGTGAAGGACCTGCTGCCGATCACCAAGGATCTGCGGCGCTTCGCCAAGACCGCCAAGCCCGTGGGCAAGACGGCCGCCGCCATCCTCGAGTCGGTCCAGCGCGGCAAGGGGATCGAGCGCATCCTCGACTATGCCTTCTACCAAGTGGCCGCCATCAACGGCTACGACTCGATCGGCCACTACCTGCGGGCGCGCCTGATCGTCAACACCTGCTCGAGCTACTACACGACGCCGGTCGAGGGCTGCTCGGCCCGCTTCGCGTCCTCGCCCTCCTCCTCCGCGAGCGCCGCGTCCGCCGCCGGCAGCGACCCGGTGCTGCGCCGCACCGCCGCCGCGCTGCAGGGCAAGGATCCCGACTCCGTCGCCGCGCTGCCGCAGATGACGGCGACGCCGCAGCCGCAGAAGAAGCAGAAGAAGACCGCGCCGAAGGCCGTCGCGACGCCGGCGCCGACACCGGCCGCCACGCCGAAGCCCGCCGCTACGCCGGCCCCTGAGCAGACCAACACGAACCAGGGCGAAGCGGTCCTGGACTACCTGTTCGGGAAGGGTCCCCAGTGAGAGGCCGGGGCTCCTCGATCGCCGGCAACCCGGTCCTCATCGGCGCCGCCACGGTGCTGGTGATCATCGTGGCGATGTTCCTGTCCTACAACGCCAACGCCGGCCTGCCGTTCGTGCCCAGCTACCAGCTCACGCTCGAGTCGCCGAGCGCCGCCAACCTGGTCAGGGGCAACGAGGTGCGGATCGGCGGCGCGCGGGTCGGCGCGGTCGACTCGATCAAGGCGAAGCGGCTCCAGAACAACACCAGCGTCGCGCTGATCGGCCTCAAGCTCGAGCGCGACGTCAAGCCGCTGCCGAAGGACTCGACGGTGATCATCCGCCCGAAGTCGGCGCTCGGCCTCAAGTACGTCGAGATCACGCGCGGCCGCTCCGACCAGGGCTTCGAGGACGGCGACACGATCCCGCTGACCTCGTCGCGCCCGACCCCGGTCGAGTTCGACGAGTTCACGAGCATGTTCAACGACGACACGCGCACGGCGATCCAGGGGAACCTCCAGGGCTTCGGGGACGCGTTCGCGGGCCGCGGCGAGAGCGTCAACACCGCGCTCGGCGTGCTGCCCGCGCTGCTGCGTGACATCCAGCCGGTGGCGAAGAACCTCGCTTCCCCACGGACGCACCTCAGGCGCTTCTTCAACGAGCTGGGCGACGCCGCGCGCATCGTCGCGCCCGCTGCCGAGGCGCAGGCCAGCCTGTTCGTGAACCTCGACACCACGTTCACCGCGCTCGACGAGGTCGCCAAGCCGTTCATCCAGGACTCGATCACCGAGGGCGTGCCCGCGCTCGATCAGGCGATCAAGTCGTTCCCGCACCAGCGCCCGTTCCTGCGCAACAGCGAGGCGCTCTTCCACGAGCTGCGGCCCGGCGCGAGCGCGCTGCGCGTCGCGGCGCCCGACCTCGCCGACACGTTCCAGAACGGCACGGGCACGCTCAAGCGCTCGCCCGCCTTCAACCGCCGCCTCGCCTCGCTGCTGCAGGAGCTGCAGCGCTTCGCCAACGACCCGGTCGTGCCGCTCGGCGTGAAGCGGCTGGCGGAGACGTTCGAGACGCTCAACCCGACGCTGCAACACCTCGCGCCCGCCCAGCTGTCGTGCAACTACATCACCCTGTGGTTCCGCAACGTGTCGTCGCTGCTCAGCGAGGGCGACGTCCACGGCACGTGGCAGCGCTTCATCATCATCGCCACGCCGCAGGGCACCAACAACGAGGGCCTCCCCTCGTCGGCCCCCGCCAACGGCCCGGGCTCCAACTACCTGCACTCCGACCCCTACCCGAACACGGGCGCGCCGGGCCAGACGAAGGAGTGCGAGGCGGGCAACGAGCCGTGGCTGCCCAACCGCAAGGTGATCGGCAACGTGCCCGGCACGCAGCCGAACCGCACGGAGGGCACGAAGTAATGGCCGTCGCCGCCCGCCGCCGCCGCTCCGGCCGCAGCCCCCTCACCATCGGGCTGATCTCGCTCGCGATCGTGCTTGTCGCCGTGTGGCTGGGCTTCACCAAGGACATCCCCTTCACCCACGGCTTCCGCCTCAACGCGGTGTTCGAGTCCTCCAACGGGCTGCGCGTCAACTCGCCGGTGCGGATCGCCGGCGTCCAGGTCGGCAAGGTCAAGGCGATCAAGCCGAAGGAGGGCACCGACCAGGCGCTCGTGGTGATGGAGATCAACAAGAACGGCCTGCCGCTGCACGAGGACGCGACCGCCAAGATCCGGCCGCGCATCTTCCTCGAGGGCAACTTCTTCATCGACCTCACGGCCGGCTCTGCAGGCTCGCCCGAACTGGGGAACGGCGACACGATGAAGGTCACGCGCACGGCCGCGCCGGTCCAGCTCGACCAGGTCCTGACCTCGCTCCAGAGCGACACGCGCCAGGACCTGCGCGACCTGCTGAACTCGCTCGGCACGGGGCTGAACTCGAAGCCGACGGCGGCCGAGGACAAGGCCGCCGACCCGTCCACGCGCGGCGAGACCGCGGCGCAGTCCTGGAACGACTCCTACAAGTACGGGCCGACCGCGCTGCGCGGCGCGTCGCAGGTCAACGAGGGCCTGCTCGGCACCGAGCCGTCGCGCGACGTCGCGCGCCTGCTCGCGGGCACGGCGAAGACGACCGGCGCGCTGATCCGCAACGAGGGCCTGCTCAAGGACCTGATCACGAACTTCAACACCACGATGGGCGCGTTCGCGAGCGAGCAGGACAACCTCAGCACCTCGATCGGCCTGCTCCCGGGCACGCTCCGGAACGCCAATGCCACGCTCGCCTCGCTCAACCGCGCGTTCCCGCCCACGCGCGCGTTCGCACGCGAGATCCTGCCCGGCGTCAACGAGACCGCCGCCACGATCGACGCCTCGTTCCCGTGGGTGCGCGAGACGCGCAAGCTGCTCTCCCAGTCCGAGCTGCGCGGGCTCGCCCAGGACCTGGCGCCGACGACGAAGTCGCTGGCGCAGTTCACCGACGCGTCGCTGAAGCTGCTGCCGGAGATCAACGACACCTCCCGCTGCGCGCGCGACGTGGTCCTTCCCACCGGCGACATCGTCGTGCAGGACTCGTTCGCCAACGGCGAGCCCAACTACAAGGAGTTCTGGCAGGCGATGGTCGGGCTCGCGGGCGAGAGCCAGAACTTCGACGGCAACGGCTCCTACGTGCGCTTCCAGGTCGGCGGCGGCACCAACACGGTCGCGCTCGGCTCAGCCGGCTCGGCGAGCGGCAAGCTCGTCGGCTCGGCGCCGCAGGAGGTGCTCGGCGTGCGGCCGCGGTACCCCGGCAAGCGGCCGCCGTACAACTCGAGTGTCCCCTGTTACAAGAGCAAGATCCCGGACGTCAACGGGCCGGCGGGCGCCGCCGGGCCGGGTGAGGGCACGCCGTGAGGACCGCGATCCGCAAGCACTGGCTCGACTTCGTGGCGATCATCGGCCTGGTCATCATCGCGGGCGCCGTCGCGGTCTTCATCCTCGGCAAGCAGCGGCTCACGCTGCCCGCGTGGGTCCCGCTCGTCGGCAAGGACTTCTTCGTCATCAAGGCCGACATGGCGACCGCGCAGGCGGTCACGCCGGGCCAGGGCCAGACCGTGAACATCGCGGGCGTCGAGGTCGGCGAGATCTCGAACGTCGAGCTCAAGGACGGCAAGGCCGTCATCACCATGAAGATGCAGCCGAAGTACAGCCGCGTCTACCGCAACGCGACCGTGCTGCTGCGGCCCAAGACCGGGCTGAAGGACATGGTGGCCGAGCTCGAGCCGGGCACGTCCGCCGCGGGCCGGCTGCACGAGGGCGACGCGATCCCGGTCAGCCAGACGCTGCCCGACGTCAACCTCGACGAGATCCTCGCGTCGGTCGACGCCGACACGCGCGACTACCTGACGATCCTGCTCAGCGCCGGCGGCGAGGGGCTGCGCGGCGACGGGCGCGCGCTGGCACGGGCGATCCGGCGCTTCGAGCCCACCGCGCGCTACGGCAGCCAGGTGTTCGGCGCGCTCGAGACGCGCAAGCACAACATCAAGCGCGTCGTCCACAACCTGTCGCTGCTGATGGGCGAGCTCGGCGCCCGCGACGACCAGGTGGCCGAGTTCGTCGAGAACTCGAACGCCGTGTTCGCCACGCTCGCGGGCCAGGACGCCAACCTCCGCTCGTCGCTGAGCAAGCTGCCGACCGCGCTCCGGGCGACGCAGGACGGGCTCGGCAAGGCGCACGCGCTGGCCGACGAGCTCGGCCCGACGCTGCAGGCGCTGCGGCCGGGCGCGCGGGCGCTCGGGCCGACGCTGCGCAGCGTGCGCCCGTTCGTGAAGGGGACCACGCCCGTCATCCACGACGAGATCCGCCCGTTCGTGCGCGCCTCCCGGCCGACGGTCACGCAGCTGAAGCCGACGCTCAAGGACCTCGCGACCGCGACGCCCGACCTCACGCGGACGTTCAAGGTCGTCAACCGCCTGCTCGACATGCTCGCCTACAACCCGCCCGGCCAGACGGAGGGCTACCTGTTCTGGGTCGCGTGGGCGAACCACATCGGCAACCAGATCTTCACGACGCAGGACGCGCACGGCCCGATCCGCCGCGGCCTCTTCATCGCCAGCTGCCAGGACATCCCCGTGCTCCAGCAGGTCTCCAAGGCCAACCCGCTGCTCGGCACGCTGACCGACCTGCTCCTGCTGCCGACGCAGGAGTGCCCGAAGTCGTCCCAGTCCCCGTTCGGAGGCGGGTGAGTCAGTGCAGAAGGCCGCCCCCTCCTTCGGTCGCGTCGCCGTCATGGCCGGCTTCGCCCTGTCCTGCTTCGGCCTGCTGCTGTTCCTGTGGATCGCGTTCGGCGGCAACATCCCGCTGAAGCCGAAGGGCTACCGCTTCACCGCCTCGTTCTCGGAGGCGACGCAGCTCGCCCAGGAGGCGGACGTGCGGATCTCCGGCGTGCCGGTCGGCAAGGTCAAGACGATCGAGCCGGACAAGAAGACCGGGCGCTCCGACGTCGTCATCCAGCTCGACACGCGCTACGCGCCGCTGCCGTCGGACGCGAAGGCGATCCTGCGCCAGAAGACGCTGCTGGGCGAGACCTACGTCGAGCTCACACCAGGCACGCCGACCGCCAAGAAGATCCCCGAGGGCGGGCAGCTGGGTGTGTCCCAGGTGTCGCCGACCGTCGAGCTCGACGAGATCTTCCGGGCCTTCGACAAGCCCACGCGCGACGCGTTCGGGGTGTGGATGCAGACGCAGGCGCAGGCGATCGGCGGCCACGGGCGCGACGTCAACGAGGCGCTCGGCAACCTCGGCCCGTTCGCCGAGGACGCGAGCAAGGCGGTCGACATCCTCAACCGTCAGCAGGGCGCCGTACAACGGTTGATCTCCAACACCGGCGTCGTGTTCGGCGCGCTGACCGAGCGCGACGATCAGCTGCGCGGGCTGATCGAGAACTCCAACCGGGTCTTCGCCGCCACCGCGGCGCGCGACAGCGAGCTCAAGCAGACGTTCGTGGCGCTGCCGACGTTCTCGCGCGAGTCGCGCCAGACGCTGCGGCGGCTCGACAAGTTCGCCGACAACACCAACCCGCTGGTCACCCAGCTGCGGCCGGCGGCGCGCGAGCTGAGCCCGACGCTGCAGGACCTGGCGAAGCTGGCGCCGGACGCCAACGCGCTGTTCACCGACCTCGACAAGCTGATCACGGCGTCGAAGACGGGCTTCCCGGCGGCGGAGAAGACGATCCGCGACCTGCGCCCGCTGCTGCGGCAGACCGACCCCGCGCTACGCCAGCTGATCCCGATCCTCGGCTTCCTCGGGCAGTACAAGCGCGAGCTGACCTCGTTCTTCGCCAACACGGCGGCCGCCACGCAGGCGTTCGATCCCGCCACGCGGCTGCACTACCTGCGCACGACGAACCCGCTCAACCTCGAGAACCTCGCCGCCTATCCGAAGCGGATCGGCACCAACCGGCCGAACCCGTATCAGCTGCCGGGCGGCTACGACCGGCTCGCGAAGAACCTGCAGGTCTACGAGAACCGCCACTGCGGCAACGGCGTGCCGACGATGTCGATGGCGCCGCCCGCGGTGACGATTCCGACCGTGCCGGGTGTGCCGGTGCCGGTGCCGTCCGCCGTGCCCGTCCCGACCGTGGTCCCGCCCGCGGTCTCGGGCATCACCCAGGAGCTGTTCGACCGCATCCAGAACTTCGTGCTGCCGGGCGGCAAGGCCGTCGCGCCGCCCTGCGAGCTGCAGGGCAAGTTCAACGAGGGCGGCGTGTCGACGCAGTACCCGCACGTCAAGGCGCGCTGACGCGCCGCCTATCCTCGGGTCCGTGAGGGCGCTCCTCGAACGGGTCGTGGTGACCGCCGGGCGGCGCCCCGGGCGCGTGCTGCTGGCGGTCGCGCTGGTGGCCGGGATCTCCACCGTGCTGGCGCTGCGGCTCGAGCCGAGCACGGCGGTCGAGACGCTGGTGGGGAAGAGCTCGGACTCCTACCGCGCGACCGAGGTCTACCGCCAGAAGTTCGGCGACCACGCGATCGTCGTGCTCGCCAAGGGCGACCTCGCCAACCTCGTGCTGACCGACAACCTCGGGCGGCTGCTCGGCCTCGAGGGCTGCATCTCCGGCAACAAGCCGAAGGACCAGGCCGCGCCGGGCGGGCCGAGGTCGCCGTGCGCGGAGTTCGCGCGCACCAAGCCGGTCAAGGTCGTCTACGGGCCGGGGACGTTCATCAACTCGGCGGTCAACGAGATCAACTCGCAGCTGGCCGTGCAGCTCGGCAACACGCAGCAGCAGGCCGCGCGCGCCAAGCAGGCCGCGCGCAAGCTCGCGAAAGCGAGAGGGAAGTCGAAGGCCGACCAGGACACGGCCGCGAGCGCCGCGGAGCAGCTCGTCTACGCGCAGTTCACGCGCGACCTGCTCCAGATCAACCTGCGCTACGGGCTGGGCTTGAAGCAGCTGCCGCGGATCGACGACCCCGACTTCGTGTCCGCGCTCGTCTTCGACCCCTCGCGCGGCGCGACGACGCCGAAGGCGCGCTTCGCCTACCTGTTCCCGACCAGCAAGGCGGCGGTCATCCAGGTGCGGCTCAAGCCGAACCTGAGCGAGCACCAGCGGCGGCGCGCGATCGAGCTGGTGCGCGAAGCGGTGGGGATGAAGGAGTGGCAGCTCAAGAACGGCGCGAGCTACACGGTCACCGGCGCGCCGGTGCTGGTCGAGGACCTGGCGTCGACGCTGACCGACTCGCTGCTGCGCCTGCTGGTGGTGGCGATCCTCGTGATGGCGATCGTGCTCGCGCTCGTGTTCCGCAGCCGGCTGCGGCTGCTGCCGCTGGCGGTCGCGCTGGCGGCGGTGGCGATCACGTTCGGGCTGATGTCGCTGCTGGGGGCGTCTCTGACGATGGCCTCGATCGCGGTGCTGCCGGTGTTGCTGGGCTTGGGGGTCGACTACGCGATCCAGTACCAGGCGCGGGTGGAGGAGGAGGGCGGCGACGCGCGGCGGACCGCGCGTATCGCCGTGCCGACGATCGCCACCGCGGCGCTCGCCACGAGCGTCGGCTTCCTCGTGCTGCTGCTGTCGCCGGTACCGATGGTGCGCGGCTTCGGCGTGCTGCTGGTGGTGGGCATCGCGATCGCGTTCTTCCTCGCCCTCAGCGCGGGCAGCGCGGCGCTGGCCGCGGCGGCGCGACGGCGCGGAGGCGGCGGGCAGCTCGGCGCCTCGGCGCGCGGTGCGGCCGAGCTCGTCGACGAGCTGGGCGCGCGCGCGTGGCGCCTGCTCGCGCCGGTGCGGCGGCTCGGCGGCCGCGCGCGCGAGGCCACGCTGCGGGGCGCGTTCGACCGCCCGAAGCGCGTGCTGCTGATCGGGCTGGTGTTGGCCCTGGCCGGGCTGGCGCTCGACTCGCAGACGAAGGTCGACTCCGACCTGCGCGAGCTGGTGCCGCAGGATCTGCGCAGCGTGCGCGACCTCGACGCGCTGCAGAAGGCGACGGGCGTGGCGGGCGAGATCGACGTCGTTGTGCAGAGCAAGGACCTGACCGATCCGAAGGTGGTCGCGTGGATGCGCGGCTACCAGTTCGGGATCCTCAAGCGCTACCACTACTCGGCCAAGAACGGCTGCGGGAAGGCCGACATCTGCCCGGCCCTGTCCCTCACCGACCTGTTCCAGACGGCCAGCGCGGCCAAGACGCAGGCGGGCATCCGCGGGCTGCTGGGCGCGGTGCCGCCGTACTTCTCGCAGGCGGTGATCACCGCCGACCGCAAGACGGCGACGCTCGCGTTCGGGATCCGGCTGATGCCGCTCGACGAGCAGCAGAAGGTGATCGACGTGATGCGTGACCGGCTCGACCCGCCCGCGGGCGTGACGGCGCGGATGGCCGGGCTGCAGGTGCTGGGCGCGGAGGCGAACGCGTCGCTCTCCTCGCCGCTGCGGCGGCTGGCGACGCTGCTGGCCGGGCTGCTCGCGGTCGGGCTGGCGCTGCTGCTCGTGTACCGCCGCTGGGAGCGCGCGTGGGTGCCGCTGGTGCCGATCGCGCTGGCCTCCGGCTGGTCGGCGCTGGTGCTGTTCGTGCTGCGGGTGCCGCTCAACCCGATGTCAGCGACGCTGGGTGCGCTGGTGATCGCGATCTCGACGGAGTTCTCGGTGCTGCTCACGGCCCGCTACCGCGAGGAGCGCGCGGCCGGGCTCGAGCCGCGCGACGCGCTGCGTCGCACCTACGCGTCGACCGGCGCGGCCGTGGTCGCCTCCGGCGCGACCGCGATCGCCGGCTTCGCGGTGCTCGCGCTCTCCGACGTGCAGATGCTCTCCGACTTCGGGCGCGTGACGGTCGTCGACCTGTCGGTCTCGCTGCTCGGCGTGCTCGCGGTGCTGCCGGCGGTGCTGATGCTGGCCGAGCGGCGGGCGGGGGCGCCGGGTGGGTGGGCCGGGTCTCCTCCGGCGGTGGTGGAGGAGCCCGCCGTCGTCGCATGAGCGCGCCCGGGCCGGGTGGGCGGGGTGGGGTCCCCGCCGGGACGTCGCGCTACACCTGGATCGTCGGCGTGCTGGTCGTGCTGGGGCTCGCCTACATCACGCTCAACACGCTCGGCACCGAGAAGCCGGGCTCGCGCGGGGTGCCGAACGGGCGCAAGCTGCCGCCGTTCGCGGTCCCGATCGCGACGTCGAAGCTCCAGGGCGACGCGCAGGTCGACCCGAGCAAGGCATGCAAGGTGCGCGGCTCCGACGTCCTCAACTCCTGCCAGCTCGCCGCGAAGGGTCCGGTCGTGCTCGCGTTCTTCGCCACCCGCTCGAAGCGCTGCGAGCAGCAGGTCGACGTGCTGGAGCGCGTGCGGCGGCGCTTCCCGGACGTCGGCTTCGCGGCGGTGTCCGTGCGCGGCGACCGCGGCGACGTGCGCGCGCTGGTACGCAAGCGCGGCTGGGGGATGCCGGTCGGCTACGACCACGACGGCGCGGTCACCAACGCCTACGCGGTGGCGATCTGCCCGACGATCACGTTCGCGCGGCGCGGCGGGGTGGTGGCGGACACGTCGTTCAAGCTGCTGGGGGAGGCGGCGCTCACCCGCGAGGTGGAGGCGCTGCGGTGACGTTCATCGCGCCGGACATCGCGGCCGAGTTCCCGGACCTTCGCCTGCTCGAGCACACGCTCGAGGCGCGCTCCGGGCCGAGCGGGCCGGGGCTCCGCGAGCGGCTGCGGATGCTCTCCAGCCGCGTCCGCGGAGCGCAGGCGATCGAGCTGCGGCGCCAGCCGATCCCGCACGCCTACCGCGTCTTCTTCCGCCACATCGGGCTCGACCCCGACGAGCACCGCACGCCGGTCGAGGCGCTGGCGCTGGAGCGGCTCAAGGCCGGTGGGTTCCCTTCGCGCTCGCTGCTCGACGACGCGCTCACGATCGCGGTGATGGAGACCGGCGTGCCGGTGTGGGCGCTCGACGCCGACCGGCTCGAAGGCGACGTCGGGCTGCGCGGCGCGGAGCGCGGCGAGCGGCTGGGCTCCGGCGAGTACGCGCACGACCTGCCCGCCGGGCGGCTCGTGCTGGCCGACGACGCCGGCCCGGTCGGGGTGCTGTTCGGCGCGCTCGCTCCCGGGCGCGGCGTCGGCCGGGGGACCACGCGCATCACGCTGCTGGCGCTGCAGGTCGCGGGGGTGCCGGACATCCACGCCGAGGAGGCGCTGTGGATCGTCGCCGATGCCATCGGCTAGGCGCCAAGCCAGGCAGCTTGCTGCCTAGCGGGGGGCGAGGAGGGTTGACCCGGGGGTCAGAACCGGAGAGATTCGCCGGATGGACGACCCGCTCGCGCTCGACCCCGACACGATGCGGGCGACCGGCTACCGCATGGTCGACCTGCTGGTCGAGCGCGTCGCCGGCGTGCGCGAGTGGCCCGCGCTCACGCGCGCGTCGCCGGCCGAGATGCGCGAGCGGCTGCACGGGCCGGCGCCCGAGGCCGGCACCGGGTTCGACGTACTGCTGGCCACGCTCGAGCGCGACGTGCTCGCCCACATCGGCCGCGTCGACCATCCCGCCTACTTCGCCTTCATCCCCGGCTCGAGCACGTGGCCGGGCGCGCTCGGCGACTTCCTCGCCAGCGCGCTCAACATCTACGCGGGCTCGTGGATGGAGTCGTCGGGGCCGAGCCAGGTCGAGCTGCAGGTGCTCGACTGGTTCAAGGAGTGGATCGGCTACCCGGCCACGGCCTCGGGGATCCTGCTGAGCGGCGGCTCGGCGGCGAACATGACCGCGCTCGCGTGCGCGCGCGAGACGCTGGCGGGGGCGATGCGCGACGACCTCGTCGTCTACGTCTCCGACCAGGCGCACTCGTCGCTCGCACGGGCGGCGCGCACGCTCGGCTTCCGCCCTGATCAGGTCAAGGTGCTGCCGGTCGACGCGCAGCACCGCATGCGCCCCGATCTGCTGGCCGGCGCGCTGGCCGCGGATGCCGCCGCGGGGCGCCGGCCGCTGTTCGTGTCCGTGAGCGCGGGCTCGACCAACACCGGCGCGATCGACCCGCTGCCCGAGCTGGCGGAGATCGCGCGGCGGCACCGCGCGTGGCTGCACGTCGACGCGGCCTACGGGGGGTTCGCGGCGCTGACCGAGCGCGGGCGCGCGTGGCTGCGGGGGATCGAGCTCGCCGACTCGGTCACGCTCGATCCGCACAAGTGGCTCTACCAGCCGTTCGAGTGCGGCTGCCTGCTGGTGCGCGAGGGTGAGCGGCTGCGGCGCGCGTTCACGCTCACGCCCGACTACCTCGCCGACGCCGAGGCGGAGGACGAGGAGGTCAACTTCTCCGACCTCGGGATCCAGCTCACGCGCTCCGCCCGGGCGCTCAAGGTGTGGATGTCGGTGACGCTGTTCGGCGCCGGAGCGTTCCGTTCCGCCATCGACGCGTCGCTCGACCTCGCGCAGCTGGCCGAGGCGCGGATACGCGAGCATGCGGAGCTCGAGCTGCTGTCGCCGGCGCAGCTCGGGATCGTCTGCTTCCGCCGGCGCTTCGCCGGCGGCGACGACGCGCAGGACGCGCACAACGCCGCGCTCGTGCGCGGGTTCGCCGCCTCGGGCCGCGGGCTCGTGTCCTCGACCCGGCTCGGCGGCGCCTACGCGATCCGCCTGTGCGTGCTCAACCACGCCAGCACCGCGGCCGACGTCGAGGCCACGCTGGAGTGGCTCGCGACCGCCGACGCGCCGCCCGCCCCGCTCGGCACCGCGCGCGGCATCGGCCGACCCGGCGCGCGCCAGGCCACGCTGGCCGAGGCGGAGTCCGGCGTCGGCGTGGAGCCGCGCGCGCTCGCGACCGTGCCGCTGTTCGCCGGGCTCGACGCGCTGCGCCTGCAGGTGCTGGCCGCCGGCGCCCGCGCCGAGGCGCGGACCCGCGGCGAGGCCGTCGTGCGGCGCTTCGAGAGCGGCCGCGACTTCTACGTCATCCTCGCCGGCCGCGCGGAGGTCCACGTCGGCGATCGCGTCGTGCGCACGCTCGAACCGGGCGAGTTCTTCGGCGAGCTCGCGGCGCTCGACTGGGGCGCCGACTACGGCTACCCGCGGCTCGCCACCGTGGTGGCCGCGAGCGACCTGCGCCTGGCCAAGCTGAGCGCCGCCGCTCTGCGCGAGCTGATGCACGAGGTCCCGGCGATCGACGCCGCGATCCGCCGCGCCGCGAGCGAGCGGCTCGCGATCTCGTAGATCACCCCCGCCTGGAACCATGCCGGGTCGTGGAATCCGACCGGGAGCAACTGCTGAGCACGCCGCGTGCCGCGGCGATCGCCGTCGCCGCGCTGGTGGCGGGTGCGGCCGTGGTCGCGATCGAGCTCGCCAGCGACCACCGGGACGCGCGCGTGGTGTGGGCGGTGTTCGCCCCGGCGGTGATCTGGAGCTTCGTCGGCACCGGCCTGTACGCGTGGCGCGCGCGGCCCGAGAGCCGCGTCGGCCTGCTCATGGTGCTGCTGGGCTTCGCCTGGGTCCTCTTCACGCTCGACGCCGCCAACGCGGCGTGGCTGTACACGATCGGGCTCGTAACCGGCGGGCTGTGGGGCGGCGTCTTCCTGCACCTGGGGCTGGGCTTCCCCACGGGCCGGCTCCTGACCCCGCTGGACCGCGCGCTCGCGATCGCGGGCTACATCATCTTCCCGCTCGCGTTCGTGCCCGCGCTGCTGTTCTCGGGCCCGGCGGAGCTCAACTGCCCGGACTGCCCCAGCAACGTCCTGCTGATCCGCCAGGACGCCGACCTGGCCGCGATCCTGACCGGCGTCGGCGCGCTCGCCTACGCCGCGCTGTTCGTCGTCGTGCTGCGGCGCGCGCTCCAGCGCTGGCGCGGCACCAGCGCCTTCGAGCGGCTGCAGCTGGGTCCCGTGTACGTGTGCGCGCTCGGGACGTTCCTGCTCGTCACGGTGGCCCGCGCGGGCGGTGGCGACGTCGCCTTCTGGGCCGCGTTCGTCGCCACCGCGCTGACGCCGTTCGCGTTCCTCGGCGGGTTGCTGCGCAGCCACGTGTCGCACCTCGACCACGAGCTCGCCGAGACGGCGCAGGAGCTCCGCGCGTCGCGCGCGCGGCTGGTCGAGGCGGGCGACGCCGCGCGCCGGCGGCTCGAGCGCGACCTGCACGACGGCGCGCAGTCGCGGCTCGTCGCGCTCGCATTGTTGCTGCGGACGGCACGCCGGAGGGTCACCGACGACGAGCCGCTCGCGAGCCTGCTCGACCAAGCACAAAAGGAGCTGGGCACGAGCCTCGCGGAGCTGCGGGAGCTCGCTCGCGGGATCCACCCGGCGGTGCTGACCGAGCGGGGGCTGGAGCCGGCGCTGCAGTCGCTCGTGGCGCGGGCGCCGGTGCCCGTGGACGTCGAGGCGCACAACGAGCGGCTCCCAGCCCCCGTCGAGAGCGCCGCCTACTTCGTCGTCTCCGAGGCGCTGGCGAACGTCGCGAAGTACGCGCAAGCGACGCACGCGTCGGTCACGGTCGAGCGGCGCAACGGGGAGCTCACGGTCGAGGTGGCCGACGACGGCGTCGGCGGCGCAGACCTCGGGCGCGGCTCCGGCCTGCGCGGGCTGGAGGATCGCCTGGCGGCGCTCGACGGCTCGCTCAGCCTCGACAGCCCCGCGGGCCGCGGCACGCGCCTGCGGGCGCGGATCCCTTGCGCGGCCTAGCCCAGCGGCGCGAGCAGCGTCTTCTTCCCCTCGAACGCGAACAGCAGCAGGTCGACCATCCGGAAGGTCGTCGCGTTGGGCCCGAGCGTCGGGTGCCAGGTGGGGTCGCGGACGATCGAGGCCGCGCTCCCCTCCATCGCCCGGTGCATGGTCTCGACCACGATCCGCGCGCCGCAGCCGCGCAGCCGGCCGCCGTTGAACTCCGCCTCGGGCAGGATGTAGAACCACAGCGGCGTGTTCGTCAGCACGGCGTCGCGCTGCGGCTTGGTGAGCGTGTCGAGGAGGACGCCGCCCGTCGACGGCGGCAGGCTGCGCAGCGGGTCGACGATGTGGGTGTCGATCGCCTTCGCGTGGTTGAACTTGCTCGCCGGCACCGTCAGGTTGGCCTTGCCGGCCTCGCCGAAGTCGTAGAGCCGGCGGAAGTCGGCGATCCAGTTGCTCGGCAGGTGCAGCAGGCCGCCGAGGTTGCCGCCGGTGGCCGAGAACGTGAACAGCAGGTCGAGGCTGCCCGCGCCGAGGTCGAAGACACCTTGCGGCCCGAGTTGAAGACGTTGTTGACCGCGCTCGGGCGGCACACCCGCGGCAGGTAGTCCGTCTTGATCATCCACTGGTAGTGCTTGGTGACGAGCTCGCGGGCGGTGGCGAAGCGCTGTGCCGTGGGGACCGAGGCGGGCGGCGTGTCGAGCACGCGGTTGTGGAAGCGGATCATCGCGCAGTGGGTCTGGGCGACCGCCAGGTTCTCGTCGTTGCGCGGGTCGGGGATGATCGCCTTGCGCTTGGCCTTCTGGGTCGTGCCGGCGCCGCGCGGGAGGTCGAAGCCGGGCTTGGCGGCGATGCCGTCGATCGCGTCCGTGGTGCCGGTCTTGAGGTGCATGCCGTCGGCCTCGTAGAACTTCGCGGACTCCGGGTCCTGCGGGCCGGCGCCGTACAGCGAGTCGAGGTCGAGGCTCGGTGAGCGCGCCTGCAGCAGCGCGGTCGGGGCGACGTGCGTCCCGAGCATCAGGTTCGTCTTGTCGAACGTCAGGTCGTGGTCGATGAACTGGCCGAGGTAGGTGAAGCCCGAGGGAATGTCCGACGTCTCCCCGCCGCCGGCGGCCATCAGCGCGCCGAGCTTCGTGCGGATCGCGCGCGAGGGCTGGCGCCCGGTGCCCTTCGGGCCCATCCGCGAGAACCGGAACGGCGGCGCGGCCCCGGCGGCGACGGCGAGCGTCCGGCCCTCGCCGCTCTCGCCCAGCAGACCCTCGCCGAGGACGAAGTAGCTCTCCGACCCGTGCGTCTCCATGAGGCCTCCTCTGGGGGAAGCGCCAGTAGAACACGAGTCGTCCGGGCGGATCAAGTTCGACCGTTCCGGCGACACGAGGTCCGGGCGCGGACCACGGAGGAACCACCGGTTTCCGGTAGCAGGCGGCTCGCGCCGCGGCGGTATTGCGTCTGATCCTGCGCTGGGTTACGCCTGGACCCATGCGTACCCGTCAGACCGCCCGCCTGCTCGCCGCCCTGGTGATCAGCGCCGCCGCCTTCCCCGCCGCTGCCCACGCCGACTCGCTCGTCTACCTCAAGGGGGGACACGTGTGGGTCGCGAACGCCGACACCAGCGGCGCTCGCCAGTTCACCGTCCACCCGTACAACTGGTCGTCGCCGTCGATGGCCGACGACGGCACCGTGGTCGTGGCCGGCGGGCTGGAGCGTGTCAACCCCGACGGCAGCGACTCCGACGGCTCCTCCGAGCTCTACCGGTTCAGGGGTGACGGCAACCAGATCGGCACGTTCACGCCGACCTACGGCAGCTACTCGACGCCGGCTTGCCCCGCCTATCCGCCGAGCTCGGTGCGCGTGTCGGCCGACGGCTCGAAGATCGCCTACGGCATCTACGGCTGCGGCGGCGGCGGGTACCAGACGGCGCTGTGGACACCCGCCGGCTCGACCGGGCTGAGCTTCCCGAACCAGAGCGTCGGTCAGGAGGACTTCTGGGACCCGAGCTGGATCGACAACTCGCGCTTCACGATCTCCCACGCCGGCCCGCCCGTGTTCGGCGCCCACTGGGGCGAGCACCTCGCCAGCGACGGCGACAACGTCGGCTATGGCTGGGCCGAGAGCGCGATGGACGATCGCGCGGCCGAGGCGGTCATCAGCCGCGACGGCAAGGAGGCCGCCGTCTTCTTCAACGACGCCGCGGGGTTCTCGGACGGCAAGCCGCGCCACGTCGATCTCTGGGTGTACTCGAACCCGGCCATGCCGGCCGACTTCAACGGCGGCTACGGCACCCCGGCGACGACCTGCAAGTTCCCGCTCGACGCGGCCAAGCTCGCGGACATCGACAACCTCAGCCCGAGCCTCTCTCCCGACGGCAGCAAGGTGCTCTGGGGTGACAGCGCAGGCGTGGAGCTCAAGTCGCTCGGCGACGTCGCGAGCGGCTGCGACGGCGCGAGCCCGGTGGTCACGATCGTGCCCGGCGGCTCACAGCCGTTCTACGCCGCGGGCAACCTGCAGCCGGGCGCCGCCCACCCGCGCCAGCCCGATCCGACCCCACCCCCGAGCGGCGGCGCCCCGAGCGGCGGCACGCCGACCGGTGGCGGGACGACGGCGGGCACGACCACACCGGCCGGCACGGTCGTGCCGCACCTGCTCGCGCGCTTCTCGTTCAAGCCCAAGAAGCCGCACGCGCACAAGAAGGTCACTTTCGACGCCCGCAAGAGCAAGGAGACGGGCGGCAAGATCGTCTCCTACCGCTGGAAGTTCGGCGACGGGACGAAGGCCAAAGGCCGCAAGGTCAAGCACAAGTTCAAGAAGCGCGGGCGCTACACGGTCGCGCTGACGGTGCGCGACGCCGCAGGCCACAAGGCCACGGTCAAGCACAAGGTGAAGGTGGCGCGCTAGGCCGGGCCGTCAAGATGCCCTCATGTCGCCGACGATCCGGCGCTCGTGCGCGAGGCACCCCAGGTCGGCATGACCGGCGTCATCCTCACCCACATCGGCGGGCCGACCGTGCTCATCGAGGTCCGGGGCTGGCGGCTGCTCACCGACCCCACGTTCGACCCCGCCGGCGGCAGCTACCGCTTCGGCTGGGGGACGGGGTCGCGCAAGCTCGCCGGCCCGGCGGTCGCGGCCGCCGACCTCGGCCGGATTGACGCGGTCCTGCTCAGCCACGATCACCACGACGACAACCTCGACGCCGCCGGCCGCGCGCTGCTTCCGGCGGCTGGCGCGGTGGTCACGACGGCGGCCGGGGCGCGGCGGCTGGGCGGCGGCGCGCGAGGGCTGGCGGCGTGGGAGACGACCGAGCTGGTGGCGGCGGACCGGCGCCGGATCGAGGTCACGGCCACGCCGTGCCGGCACGGGCCGCCGGGCAGCCGCCCGATCGTCGGCGACGTGATCGGCTTCGGCCTGCGCTGGGACGGCCAGGAGCACGGGGTGCTGTGGATCACCGGCGACACCGTGCTCTACGACGAGGTCCGGAAGGTCCCGGAGCGCCTGGAGATCGGCACCGTGCTGCTGCACCTCGGCGGTGTGCGCTTCCCGGTCACCGGGCCGCTGCGCTACACGATGACCGCGGACGAGGCGGTCGAGCTGTGCGGCCTCGCGCGGCCGCACACCGCGATCCCGATCCACTACGAGGGCTGGAAGCACTTCCGCGAGGGCCGCGCCGCGGCCGAGCGCGCGTTCGCGGCCGCGCCGGCCGAGGTGCGCGACTCCGTCCGCTGGTTGCCGATCGGGGAGGCTGCGACAGTGGCCGCATGACGAACGAAAGGGGCACCGCCCCGGCGCGTTGAGCGCCACGAAGTCCCGCTGGGACGGGCGCCGACTGGGGCCCTCGCCCCATTCGCCGGGTTGAGCGCCAGTTCCGATCCGCGCCGACGTTCTCACCGTCGGATATGCGGTTCCAGAGATCCGTCTGGACGTTCGAGGCCGGGGATGCGGAGACGCCGCACCGGGCGCGCGCGGCCGTGCGGGCCTTCGCGGCCGAGCAGGGCGCCGACGTGCACACGATCGCCGCCGTCGAGCTGTGTGTCTCCGAGGCGGTCAGCAACGCGGTCGTGCACGCCTACCGCAAGCTCGGCGGCCGCGGGCCGGTGGAGGTCGAGGCGCGGCGGCCGGACGGCTACCTGTGCATCTACGTGCGCGATCGCGGCTCCGGTGTGCGGCGCCGCGCCGACAGCCCCGGGCTCGGCCTCGGCCTCCCGCTCATCCAGCAGACGGCGCTCGACCTCGACGTCCGCCCGCACCCGGCCGGCGGCACCGAGGTGCTGATGCGCTTCGAGCTCAGCGGCACCCGGGTGAGCTGATAGCTGCTTAGAGCGGTGTTGTGGGAGGCCCTCCTCGGCGCTGGCCGGGAGGGTCTTCTTCTTTCTCCTGTCTAGGTGGAGGGAGTCGTTCATGGAAGGGCTCTTGGAGAGAGTGCCGGTCGATCGTGTGATCGTGGCGATCGATCCGGGGAAGGTGCTTAACCGGGTCTGGGTGACGACTGGCGAGGGGATGGTCGGCGAGCCGTTGTCGTTGCCGACGTCGCGTTCTGGCGTGGATCGCCTCGCTTCTGTGGTCGCTGCGGAGAGCGACCCGGTGTTCGCGCTGGAGGCGACGGGTGCTCTGCATCGGGCGTGGGCGGGCGAGCTCGAGCGGCGCTGGCCGGGGTCGTTGCGGTTGTTCGCGCCGTCTCAGACGCAGGCCGCGCGAACACAGCTCGGGACGCGCCGGTTCAAGACCGACGATCGTGACTGCGCGGCGCTGGTCTGGCTCGCTCGTCAGGGCGCCGGGCAGCCGGCGGGTGGCTCGGCGGTCGACGCGCTGCGGGCGGCGGTCTCGCACCGCCGGCAGCTCATCCTGGCGCTCAAGCCGTTGCGCCAGCGGCTGCATGACCAGCTCAACGCGCTGGCGCCCGGCCTCTCGGCGCCCAAGGGCCACGGTCGGGCGCTCGCGCTGGAGACGCCAACCGGCCGGGCCGTCCTCACCTGCGCTGTTGACTTTGCCGGACGCGCGCCGGGGATCCGGTCATTGAAGGCACGCGCCGACGGGCGCCTGAGCGACGCGACCGCCATGTTCTGGTCGACGCGCTGGAAGGACTGCTTGGCGCCGCCGCCAGACGCCGAACTGCGCGCCGCAAGGATGGGCCGCGATCTCGCGCGCTTTGACGCGTTGCGCGCCGATATCGCCTTCGTCGACGGCCAGATCGAGCCGCTGCTGGCCGACAGCGCCGGACAGATCCTCACCACCCTGCCGGGCGTGGCGACCAGTCGGGCCGCGGCGTTCGCCGCGCACACGCTCCCCGTTGAGCGCTTCGCGACGCCCGAACACCTCTACTCCGCCACCGGCCTGGCGCCCGCCAGCTATGAATCCTCCACTGTCCACCGCCGCGGCCGGATCTCACGCACCGGGCTGGCAGAGCACCGCGACGCGCTGATCGGCATCGCCTGGGGCCTGGGCCAATTCGCGCCCGCCTTCCAGCAGCGCCGCAGCGAGCTGCGCGCCCGCGGCAAGACGCCGCTGGAGGCGCGCGTCGCGCTCGCCCGCCACGCCTGCCGGCTCTGCTGGCGAATGCTTCACACCCAAGAGCCCTACGACGATCGACGTTACGATCGCGCCAGGCGAGACCGCGGGCGGTGACGGCGTCTGAGCTATGCCGCACGACGGCGCAACCTAGCTTGCCGCCCGCCCGCGCTCGCCGGTCCTCACGGCGCACACGAAAGCCTGCCGCACGACGGCGCCTAATCAGCCTGCCGAGCTGACCGGCACCCTCCCGAGCGCCCGCACCGCCGATCCACGCAAACACCGCGATCACAGACCGCGGCGACCGCCCCCGCAGCCAACGCGGCCTTGACTCACCAGCGGAAAGCTAGGCGACGCCGGCGTCGATCAGCAGCTTCCAGATCACGTCCTGGTCGACGACCTCGACTCCGAGCTTCTCCGCCTTGGCGGTCTTGCTCGCGCCGACGTCGCTGCCGCAGATCAGCAGGTCGGTGTTGGCGCTGACCGACGAAGCGGTGGTCGCGCCCGCCCGCTCGCACAGGCGCTGGAAGGTGGGCCGCGGGATCTTCTCCCCGGAGCGCGGGTCGGCGATCGAGCCGGTGATGACCACCGTCTTGTCCGCCAGCGGCGCGTCGGAGGAGACCTCGGGCGGCAGGTCCTCGTCCAGCACGTCGAGCGAGACGCCGAGCTCGCGCAGCCGCTCGAGCTCCGCGCGCGTCGATTCGCGGTTGAGGTGCGAGTGCAGCGAGGCGGCCACCTTCGGCCCGATGTCGTCGACCTCCTGCAGCGCCTCCTCGCTGGCGTCCGCGACCTCCTCGAGCGTCTTGTAGCCCGCCCGGCACAGGCGCGTGGCGGTCGCCTCGGAGGCCATCGGGATCGCCAGGCCGATCAGCGCGCGCCGCAGCCCGACCCCGCGCGTCGTCTGGATCGACTCGATCATGCGGTCGGCCGAGACGTCGGCGATGCCCTCGAACTCGAGCAGCTGCTCGCGCGTGAGCGCGTAGAAGTCGGAGACCCGCTCGAGCAGCTTGTGCTCGTTGAGCCGCTCGATCCACACCGGCCCCACCGCCTCGATGTCGGCGGCCGCGCGCGAGGCCCAGTGGATCAGGCGCCGCACGGTCTGGGCCGGGCAGGCGACGTTGGTGCAGTAGAGCTCGCGCGAGTTGCCCTGCTCGGTCAGCGGCTGCCCGCACGACGGGCAGTCGGAGGGCGGCTCGATCTCGCGCTCCTCGCCGGTGCGCTTGGCGGCGTCGAGCACGCCGGCCACGAACGGGATCACGTCGCCCGCGCGGCGCACCAGCACGGTGTCGCCGATCCGCACGTCGCGCGCGCGGATCACCTCCTGGTTCGCGAGCGTCGCGCGCGTGACCGTCGTGCCGCCCACGAACACCGGCTCGAGCACCGCGACGGGCGCGACCTTGCCGATCTTGCCGACGTCCCACACCACGTCGGCGAGCACGGTCGTCTTCTCCTCCGCGGCGAACTTGAACGCCAGCGCGCCGCGCGGGGAGTTCGAGCGCGTACCCGCCGCCGCGTAGGCGCCGCGGTCGGCGAGCCGCAGCACGGCGCCGTCGAGGTCGTAGTCGAGCTCATTGCGGGTCGCCTCGATCTCGGCGATCACCGCCTGCGCCGCCTCTGCGTCGTCGCAGTGGCGCATGTCGGCGGCGTCGAAGCCGAGGTCGCGCAGCGCCTTCTCGAGATCGGCGCTGGCGCCGTCCTCGACGTAGAGGTCGAACGCGAAGAAGCGCAGGTCGCGGCCCTTCACCGTGGCCGGATCCTTGGCCCGGATCGTTCCCGCGGCGGCGTTGCGCGGGTTGATCAGCGGCTTGTCGGGGTGCTCCGCGTTGTAGGCCGCGAACGTCGAGCGCAGCATCACGAGCTCGCCGCGCACCTCGGTGCGCCCGTCCGCGTCGATCCGGTCCGGGATCCCCGACGCCATCGCGCGCACGAGCGGCGTGACGTCGTCGCCGGTCGTCCCGTCGCCGCGAGTGATCGCGCGCGCCAGCCGCCCGCCCTCGTACACCACCGCCAGCGAGAGCCCGTCGAGCTTCGGCATCACCAGCACCGGCTGGCCGGGGAAGCGCGCGAAGAACTCGGCCACCTGCTCGGGCGTGTTCGCCTTCTGGAGCGAGAGCATCGGCCGACTGTGGCGGACCGGCGCGTGCAGCACGGCCGCCGCGCCGACCTGCTCGAGCGGGTTCGGGGCGGGCGTCAGCTCCGGATGCTCATCCAGCAGCGTGCGCAGCTCGTCCTCGAGCGCGTCGAAGTCGGCGTCGGCAACGAGCGGCTCGCCGCGGTAATAGGCGTCGCGCAGCTCGGTCAGCCGGGCGGCGAGCTCCTCGACTCGCGACTGGGTGTCGGTACTCACCCGTGGAACGCTACGCGCACACGGTGAAGTGACGCCGCACGGTCCGCTTGCGCAGCTTCGAGCTGCCGGGCCGCTTGTAGTAGACCCGCGCGTAGGTCAGGTGCTTGCCGGCCGACAGCCCGCTGACCGGGAGCCTGCGCTTGTAGGGCGCGCTCTTGTCGGCGCGGACGACCGACTTCTTGTTGTGCCGGTAGAAGAAGACGACGCGCTTGACCTTCGGCTTCGCCTTGCCGGGCTGCTTGTGGACCTTGAGCGTCACGCGCATACGCTTGCCGTTGCGCACGCAGCCGAGGCCGACGCCGACCGTGATGCCGGTCGACGAGGGCGGCGGTGGGGGCGCAGGCGTCGGGGTCGGCGTGGGCGGCGGGGGCGTCGGTGTGGGCTGCGGCGTCGTGTTGTTGGGCGGCGCCACGCCGGTCGCCTTCATCCCGCTGCAGCCCTTGGTCTGGACGCACACCGCGACGCTCACGACCTGGCTGCCGAAGTGCAGGCTGGAGCAGCCCGCCGCGCTGTCGTTGGAGTCGTAGTAGGGCGAGCGGTAGGCGGGATAGGTGCTCTTCGTGACGACGCGCGCGAAGGTCCGGTGCCCGTCGTCCTTGCGGTCGCAGACGTCGACGGTCTGCCAGTTGTCGCGCACGCAGACGACGCTGTCGTCCTGCACCGCCGGGTGCTCGACGCAGACCTTGTCCGCGCTGCGCGCAGCGCTCGGCCACGCGACGACCGCCGCCACCGCCAGCACCAATCCGATCAGGCTCCACCCCCGCGCTCCCATCCGCACCGGATTGTAGGGCGGGTGCGCTCAGACCGGCGCCAGGCGCTCCTCGATCACGTCGTCGGCGGCGATCACGCTGCGCGGGTTGGTGCTCACGCTCGACACGAACGCGTCGCGCTCGAGCGCGTACAGGAGCCCGGGCTCGGTCGCGTAGACCGTCGCGGTCCGCGGCGTGTCCCGCAGCAGCGCGATCTCGCCGAAGAACTCGCCGGGGCCCTCGACGCGGGCCAGCTCGCCGTCGCACTCGACCGTGACGCGGCCCTCGGCGACGACGTAGAAGCGATCGCCGTGGTCGCCCTGGCGGATCACCTGTTGCCCGGACTCGACCGCGACCGGGATCAGCCGCGCGGCGAGGTTCTCGACCGTCGCCAGCGAGAGCGGCGCGAACAGCGAGAGCGAGCGCAGCAGCGCGAACTGGCGCTCGGGCACCTCGGTGGTGGCCTCGAAGCGCGCGAGCCGCGACCAGGTCAGGAGCGCGAGCAGCGGCAGGCAGGCGCCGACCGCGACGAGCGCGCCCTCGATTCCGAACAGCGCGACCGCCAGCGGCGCCACCACGCCGCCGAGCCCGGTGGTCGCCACGTAGGTGCTCTCGACCACGCCGAACACGCGCGCGAGCACCTCGTCGGAGACGAGCCGCTGCATCAGCGTCAGCCCGGCGACCTCGACCCACGCGTAACCGACGCCGAGCACGAGCAGCATCGCGAACGCCACGCCCGGCCGGGGGTAGACGGCGATCAGCGCGAGCGCGGTGCCCGCCAGGATGCAGCCGAAGGCGAGCCCGAGCGAGAGCCGCCCGCGCCGCAGCACACCGAGCGCGACCGCACCGCCCACGAGGCCGCCGACGCCCCACGCGGCGTTGAGCCAGCCGACGCCCTCGGCGCCGACGTCGAGCAGCTCGAGCGCCGCGACGACCACGAGCACGTCGATCGCCCCCTCCACGAACGTGGTCGCGGCGAGGAAGCCGACGATCAGCCGCAGCTTCGGCTCCCCGGCCACGGTGTCGAGCCCCGAGCGCGCCTCGTGCACGAGCCGCGCGCCCGGCAGCGGCTCCCGGTGCGCCGGCCGCGGGTCGTGCGGGATGCGGTGGATCAGGAAGGCGGCCAGCAGGCAGACGCCGGCGTTGACCGCGAACGCGAGCTGGGGGCTGGTGGCCGCGATCAGCGAGCCCCCCGCGACCGCGCCGACCAGGAAGCCCGCGTTGTCGATCCCGGTCAGCACCGCGTTGGAGACCGCGAGCTGTTCCGGCGAGCGCGCGAGCGTCGGCAGCAGCGCGGCCTGCGCGGGCTTGATCGCGGTCGAGGCGATCGTGAACACGGCGGCCAGCGCGAGCACGAGCGCGAACGGCGCATCGAGCGCGACCGCGCCCGCGATCAGCGCCAGGCACGCGGAGCGCACGAGCGTCGCCCGCACCATCACGTCGCGGCGGGAGCTGCGGTCGGCCAGCAGGCTCGTCACCGGCGCCGTGAACGCCGCCGGCAGCATCCGCACCAGCGCCGCGACCCCGACCGCCGACGCTCCGCCGACGCCGTAGGCGTAGACCGCCAGCACGACCATGAACGCCCACGAGCCGACCGACGTCGCCGCCCACCCGAACTGCAGCCGGCGCAGGTCGCCGGTGCCGAACGCGGCTCTCAGCGCCTCGAGCGGATCACGCCTGACGGGAGCCGGGGTGGAGTCCACCCGAGCGAGTATCTCCGGGCCAGGCGAGCGCCCGCAAGTGCCGCCGCGGGGTGGCGAGCACCGCGCGGAACGCCTCGACCACGACCGGGTCGAACTGGGTGCCGGCGCAGCGCTCGATCTCCGCGAGCGCCTCCTCGCGCGGCAACGCGCGCCGGTACGGGCGGTCGGTGACCATCGCGTCCCACGCGTCGCAGACCGCGATCACGCGCGCGCCGAGCGGGATCTCCGCGCCCGCGAGGCCGTCGGGGTAGCCGGAGCCGTCCCAGCGCTCGTGGCTCGCGCGCACGAGCTTCGCCACGTCGACCAGCGCGGGCGCGGCGGCGAGGATGCGCTCGCCGACCAGCGTGTGGCGGCGCATGAAGCCCCACTCGGCGTCGTCGAGCGGGCCGGGCTTGTTGAGGATCGCGTCGGGGATCGCGAGCTTGCCGATGTCGTGCAGCTCGGCGGCCTGGCGGACCGCCCGCACCGTGTCGATCTCGAGCCCGAGGTGGCGCGCGGTGCGCTCGGCCAGCTCCGCGACCTCGCCGCCGTGGGCGCCGAGGTTCGGGCTGCGCTCGTGGACGGCGCGCAGCAGCACGTCCTTGGACTGGTTGCTCGCCGACGTGCGCCCTTCGCGCTTCTGCGCGTACATGCGGCGGTCGGCGATCGCCAGCGCCTCCGAGACGCTGCGGGCCTCGGCCGGGAGCGCGACGGTGCCCGCCGAGGCGCCGACGGTGAAGCCCTCGCCGGACTCCGAGAGCGCGAGCTGGGCGCGGCCCACGAGGTCGGCGCTGCCCTTGGCCGGCAGCAGGATGCAGAACTCGTCGCCGCCCATCCGGAACGCGACCTCGCGGCCGCCGATCTCCGCCAGCCGCGCGCCGAGGCGGCGCAGCAGCAGGTCGCCGGCCGGGTGGCCGAAGGCGTCGTTGTACGCCTTGAAGCCGTCGAGGTCGAACAGCGCGAGCACAGCGGGCTCGGGCTCGTCGGCGGCGAGCCGGCGCTCGAGCTCGGCGATCAGCGAGCGGCGGTTGCTCAGCCCGGTCAGCGCGTCGCTGGCCGCTTCGTGACGGCTCGTCCGCAGCATCCCCGCGTACTCGCGGAACGTCCCGCCCAGCCGCACCACGACGGCGAGGATGCAGCCGGCCGCCGCCCACACCGCGCTCTGGTCGAGCCGCTCATAGTGGTCGGTCACCAGCAGCCCGGTCGCGCACAGCCCCGCGATCAGCGGGACGGGGAGGAAGCCGCGGTCGGCGACCGCCCGCGCGTCGAGCCGGCGCGGGCGCTGCCACGCCGCCGCGCCGACGAGGACCATGCCCGCGGGCCAGGCGGCGTCGAGCACGCCGCCGACCTCATAGGTGCCGTTGGCGACGCGCCACAGGTAGATCGTGTCCGCCACCCCGAGCAGCGCGAAGCCGCAGATGACCGCCGACCAGGCGCGCCAGCCGCGGAGCCCGAAGACCCCGAGCAGGCCGGCCACGAGCCCGAGCAGCAGGATGTCGCTCATCGGGTAGGCGAGGTTGGTGGCGACCGTCAGCGGGTCGCCGCCGGTGCCGTCGAGCACCCGGCCGTAGACGAGCGCGGAGGCGACGGCGGCGAAGCCGAGCGCGACGATCAGGCCGTCGACCCACAGCATCCACGGCAGTCGCCCGGCGCGGCAGCGGGCGAGCAGCAGCAGCCCGACGAAGCAGCACGGGTAGAGGCCGAGGTAGAGCGCGTCGGCGAGCGACGGGTAGGGGATGTCGTCGCCCAGCGGCTGGAGCGCGATCGTGTAGTAGAGGTCGGCGGCGGCGAAGCTGACCATGCCGAGCCCGATCACGAGCCACGGCGTGCGCTCCTTCGGATGCGCGACGGCGCGCCACAGGCAGCAGGCGGCGGCGATCACCTCGAGCGCCTCATACAGGTGCTCCGCCCACGCCGGCCACTCCGGCCCGACGCCCGCGTAGTGCAGCGCGAGGATCGCCACGAGCACCGCGGCGATCGCAAGGGTCAGGCGGGCGGGATGGAGATGGGTCTTACGCACCTCCCCCTTGAATCGTCATCCCGACGAGAAGGGTTGAGCGCCGGCGCTCAGCGCGTGACGGCGGGCAGACCGTCGATGCTCGCCGCGTTGTGCTCGGCCTGGTAGTCGAGGTAGGCGTCCGGGCCCTGGACCCTCACGCGCTTGCGCGTCGACGCGTCCATGTGCGGGCGCTCGCCCGCGTAGTCCATCAGCGGCACGCCGTACCCGCACGAAGTGCCGATGCGGGTGACGTCGACGAGGACGATCGCGCGCCGCCCCTCGGGGATCGTCGGCTCCTCGAAGCCGGCCTCGGCGAGCAGCTCGTCGAAGCGCGGGTCGCCGGTCAGCACGTACTCGCCGCGGCCGTGCAGGCGGACGATCCGCGGCGGCCCCGCGAAGGCGCAGAACATCACGATGACGCGGCCGTTCTCGCGCAGGTGCGCGATCGTCTCGGCGCCGCTCCCGACGTAGTCGAGGTAGGCGACGCGGCGCGGGCCGAGCACGCGCAGCGTGCCGCCCGGACCCTTCGGCGAGACGTTGATGTGGCCGTCCCCGGCGAGCGGGGCGCTGCCGACGAAGAACATCGGCTGGCGAGCGATCCAGGCGCGCAGGTGGCCGTCGATCTCGTCGTAGGTGCGCGCCATGGGTGGGGAAACGGTAGCGACGTGGTGGCGCGGGACGAACGTCAACGGCGGGCATTGAAGGGGTGACCGGGGTGTGGGCCGCGGCACCCCGCACCCACCCCTCAATGCCGCCGTTGAAGTTCGTCCTTCACCCCAGCTCGCGCAACGCCGCGATCAGGCGATCGGTGGCGCCCGCGTCGCGCAGCGTGATGCGGACGTGCCGCTCGTCGCCCCAGCGGTCACCGCGCGCGACGAGGATGCGGCGGACGCCGAGGTGCTGGGCGATCGCCGTGCCGTCGTGGGTCTCCGAGCTGAGCCACACGAACGGCGCGGCGGTGGGCGGGAACGAGAACGACGTGCCGTGCAGCGCGTGGGTGAGCCGCTCGCGCTCGCGGGCCGCGGAGGCGCGGCGGCGGGCGAGCACCGGGTCGCCGAGCTCGAGCGCCCACGCGGCGGCCGCCTGCGCGGGCGCGTTGACGCTGAACGACGGCGTGAGCCGCTCGGCCAGATCGGCGGTCGGCGCGAGCACGTAACCGATGCGGAAGCCGGCCATCGCGTGCGCCTTGGCGAACGTGCGGAACACGAGCAGGTTCGGCAGCTCGGCGACGAGCGGGGCGGCGTCCTCGCCGGGCTCGAGGAAGTCGGCGAACGCCTCGTCGAGCAGCACCCACACGCGCTCGCCCACGCGCTCGCACAGCGCCCGCACGTCCGCGCGCGCGACTGGCGCGCCCGTGGGGTCGTTGGGGCTGGAGAGCGCGACCGCCCGCGTGTCGGCTCCCACCCGCTCCGCCAGCGCGTCGAGGCCCGCGACCGGCGCCGGCCGGCCGCCGGCGCGCTGGGCGAGGTCGGGCAGCGGGCGCCAGCCCGGCCACGCGACGAGCAGCTCGCCCGCATCGAGGAGCTGCGCGCACGCGTCCTGGAGCAGCTCGGCGGCGCCGTGGCCGACCGCGACTTGCTCGGGCCGCACGCCGTGGCGCTCCGCCGCGAGCTCGCGCACCTCGGTGGCGGCCGGGTCGGGGTAGGCGTTCATGCGCCGGCGCAGCGCGAAGGTGGCGGCGTTGACCGCCTCGGGGTGCGGCGGCTCGTGCCACGCCGTGCGGCCGAGGTCGAGCTCGGGCACGAACACGACCTCGCGCGCCCGCTCCTCGTCGCGGCGCTCGCGCAGCCCGCGCGACACCTCGTCGGGCGGCAGCGCCTCGAACTGCCGGTAGCGGTCGAAGAGGCGCTTCACTTCGGGGCCAGCGTCGGCCCGGGTCCCTCGATGATCAGGAACCAGAAGCCGAACGCGAGCGCGGCGACGATCGCGGTCACCATGAAGATGCGCGAGAGCACGCCGTCGCGCTGGTCGATCCCGCTGGCCCGCCGGATGACCTTCCAGATCCCGTCGAGCCGGACCAGGAGCGCGAGCGTGAGCATCAGCGTCGCGATCATGCCCACGAAGGCGACGAGGATCCCGAAGCTGACCGAGCCGGTGTGGTAGTTGACCTGCGAGCCGACCCACAGCCACCCGACCGGCTGCGGCCCCCACAGGGTCAGGCAGACGAGCGTCTCGACGACGAGGACGAAGGCCGCCAGCAGGCGATCGATCCGCTGCCGCTTGCCGGTCCCCGGGTCCGGGTCGGCGGCGTAATGGACGCGCGCTGTGCCGGGCCGGCGCCCGATGAACAGGCCACCCGTATCCGTGGGATCGTTGCGCGCCATCAGGGGTTGGGGAGGATAGAGACCGGTGGTACATTGGCCGCTCCGCAAGGAGGTGCTTCATGCTCGAGACGCCGCTCAGGCAAGAGGTCGATGAACGCGCCGCCCGGCGCACGCTCCGCGACCAGATCGCACGCCTCGAACGCGAGCATGCGGCCGCGCTGATCGCCGCGCGCCTGCCTGCCGGCCCCGCCGGTGTGCGCACCTCCGGCCCGCGCCTGCTCGGGCTCGGCGAGCTCGAGCGGATCCGCGACGACCTCGCCGGGCGCGTCGCCGACGTGCGCGAGCAGGCCGCCCGCCGGGGCGAGCGCAAGGAGGCCAAGCGCGTCCTGATCGAGCGGATGCTCCTCCACCCGGGCGAATACAAGTGGGTGCGCGTCAGCAACGCGGACATCGGCGAGCCCGGCTGCAAGAGCTGGCACGTCGTCCCGCGCCTCGGCCTCGTCGGCATGCTGGCCGGCTGGTGGCACGTCAAGATCTCCTCCGGCTGCCCGTTAGCCACCTCATAGCCTTGGTCACCTGATGGGTCGCCGCAGCCGCGCGCGCCGCGCAGCGGGCATCGCTCCCGCCTCACCGACTCCGCCGCCGGCGTCGCCGCGGCCCGCGCCGCTGAGCGACGAGCGGCCGAAGGCGCCGTGGCACCCGTTCCCGCTCGTCGAGCTGTGCGTGCTCGTCGGGATCGTGCTGATCGTGCTCGGGCTGATCGTCGGCTTCGACTCCGACCGCGGCCAGCTCGCGCTCGTGTGCGGCGTGCTGCTCGCGTCGCTCGGCGGGCTCGACACCGCGGTGCGCGAGCACTTCAACGGCTACAAGTCCCACTCGAGCGTGCTCGCGGGCCTGCCCGGGGTGATCGCCGCCGCCGCGTTGTTCTTCGCCCGCGCGCCCTGGATCGCCGTCGCGGTGGGCGCCGCGCTCGTCTTCGGGCTCGCGCTCTGGGGCTTCCGCACCGCGTTCCGCCGCCGCTCGGGCGGATTGTCGTTCCGCTGAAATAGTCTGCAGACGGTGAGCGACGAAGAGCGGCGCATGCGGCTGCGGGGCCTGCACCATGTCACCGCGATCTGTCGCGACCTCGAGGCGACGATCGCGTTCTACCGCGACGTGATGGGGCTCGCGATCGTGAAGGACGGCCCCAGCGACGACGACCCGGGTTCGCGCCACGTCTGGTTCGGCGCGCTCGACGGCGAGCCGGGGGCGCTCGTCTCCTTCATGGAGTACCCCCAGCTGCCGAAGGGCGTGACCGGCGTCGGCTCGACCCACCACTTCGCGCTCGTGGTGGAGTCGGCCGAGGAGCTGGAAGCGTGGCGCGACTACCTCCGGGGCAAAGACGTGGAGTGCACCGATCTCTACGACCGGGGTGCCTTCCGCTCGCTCTACCTGCGCGACCCCGACGGCCACGTGGTCGAGCTCGCCACCCGGGGGCCGGGCTTCGGCACCGGCCCCCGCGGATGACGGTCACGGCCGCGTCAGTTGTGCGCGGCCCAGTCGTTCAGCGCGAACGGATCCACGCTCGCGTCCGCGATGTCCCCCCGCAGACGAGCCGCGAGCGCGCGCCGCTGACGCTCGGTCATCGACCCGACGGTCTTCGTCTCCGACATCGGGATCGAGGCCAGGAACCGCCGGCAGCGGGTTCGGCCCCAGCGATGCTGGCTCATGAGCAGGTCGGCGATGGCCATGCTCTCCGCCTCCCAGGGGCACTCGAGCACCACGTCGGCGACGGACGTCTCGCCATCGGTCACTTGTCGCTTCAGTTCCGCTCTCGCCAAGCGGACCCGGTTTGCCTGCTGCAGCGCACGCATGTGCTGCGGCGCAGGCGCTGTCGCCAATGCCTCCATAGAACCTCCCCGCGGCTCATCCTCTCCCGACGAGCCTGGTATCTCGTTTTGCAGTACCCGGTGTTCCGCGCCTGCGATGCGGCGAGCGAGCGGAACCAGACCTCGTCGAAGCCGCCGCCTCCTGGCGGCCCTTCGATCCGAACCTGCCTGAGTTCCCCTCTCTCCCCGGCTCGCGTGCTGCGTGCCGACCGGTTGGGAACCGTAGTCACTCTTCGCTCGGAGGGTCAACGCTCAACCACCCTCGGCATTCGCAAAAAGCGGGGGATTTCTCGCGCGGGATCTCTTGTGCGAGATTGGACAAGACCAAAAGACGGCAAACCGCGTCCCAGAGCCATTATTGTGCTAAAGGGGCCGCGATGATCCGAGTCGGCGTCGATGTGGGCGGCACGTTCACGGACCTCGTGGCGCTCGACGGAACCCGCGTCACGACCGGCAAGGTGCCGAGCACGCCCGACGATCAGTCCGAGGGTGTGATGCGCGCGCTGGAGGCGATCGAGGCGAGCGACGTGACCGCGTTCGCGCACGGGATGACGGTCGCGACCAACGCGCTGCTCGAGCGCCGCGGCGCGCGCACGGCGCTGATCACGACCAAGGGCTTCCGCGACCTGATCGAGCTCGCCCGCCAGGATCGCGCGTCGCTCTATGACCTCGCCGAGCGCCGCCCGGAGCCGCTCGTGCCGCGGGATCTGCGCTTCACGGTGCAGGAGCGGATGGGGCCCGGCGGCGAGCTCGAGCCGCTCGACGAGGCCAGCGTGAAGGAGGCCGTGGAGGCGCTGCGGGAGGCGGAGGTCGACGCCGTCGCGGTCTGCCTGCTGTTCGCGTTCCTGCACCCCGAGCACGAGCGGAAAGTCGGCGAAGCGGTCCGGAAAGCGCTCCCGGATCTCCACATCTCGCTGTCGAGCGAGGTGCTGCCGGAGTTCCGCGAGTACGAGCGGTTCTCGACCACCGTCGCCGACGCCTACCTGGGCCCGAAGCTCGCCGCCTACCTCGAGCGGCTGGCGGGCGGCGCCGACGAGGCGGGCGTGCCGGCGCCGCTGGTCATGCAGTCCTCGGGCGGTGTGGTCGACGTCGGGGTGGCGGCGACGGCCGCCGCGGGCTGCGTGCTCTCCGGCCCGGCCGGCGGCGTGGTCGGCGCCGCGCACGTGGCGCGCGCCAGCGGCTACGAGGACGTCCTGACCTTCGACATGGGCGGCACGTCGACCGACGTCGCGCCGGTGCTGGGCGGCGAGGCGAGCACGACCACGGAGTCGGTCGTGGCCGGCGTGCCGATCAAGCTGCCGATGGTCGACGTCCACACGGTCAGCGCCGGCGGCGGCTCGATCGCGTGGGCCGACCCGGGCGGCGCGCTGCGCGTCGGTCCGCGCTCCGCGGGCGCCGACCCCGGCCCGGCCGCGTACGGCAAGGGCGGCGAGGAGCCGACCGTGACCGACGCCAACGTGCTGCTCGGCTACCTCGGCGACGGGGCGGAGCTGGGCGGCGAGCTGACGCTGTCGGCGGACGCGGCCGAGGCGGCCCTGAAGACCCTCGGCGGCGAGCTCGACCTCGATCCGCTCGAGACCGCGCTCGGCGTCGTGCGCGTGGCGAACGCCGAGATGGGCCGCGCGCTGCGGGTGATCTCGGTCGAGCGCGGGCTCGACCCGCGCGAGTTCGCGCTCGTGGCGTTCGGCGGCGCCGGCGGGCTGCACGCCTGCGCGCTGGCCGAGGAACTCGGCATCCCGGCCGTGCTCGTCCCGCGCGCCGGCGGCGTGCTGTCCGCGCTCGGCCTCGCGATGAGCGACGTCCGCCGCGACTACGTGCGCCCGCTGCTCGGTGGCGAGGACGCCTCCGATGCCTTCGAGGCGATGGAGAAGCAGGCGGCCGAGGACATGGACGAGCCCGAGCTGCGCCGTCGCGCCGACCTGCGCTACGGCGGCCAGTCGTTCGAGCTGACCGTCGAGGCCGACGACCTCGACGCGGTCGAGGAGCGCTTCGCCGAGGAGCACGAGCGCCGCTACGGCTACCGGATGGAGGGCGAGGCCGTCGAGCTCGTCAACGCGCGCGTCGTCGCCACCGTGCCGGTCGAGCGGCCGGAGCTGGTCGCCGAGGATGCCGACGGCGACGCCGAGGCCGGCGAGCGCCGCGCCAACTTCGACGGCGACTGGAGCGAGGTGCCCGTCTACCGCCGGGCGGGCATGGGCGAGGGCTTCGAGGTCGAGGGGCCGGCGATCGTCGAGTTCGCGGAGGCGACCTGCGTCGTGCGGCCGGGCTGGTCGGGCGCGATCGACTCGACCGGCACGCTGGTGCTGGAGCGCTCCGGGTGAGCCTCGATCCCGTCACGCTGAGCGTGCTCGCCAGCGCGCTGTCGGGCATCGCCGAGGAGGCCGGCGCGGTGCTGATCCGGGGTGCCTACTCCTCCAACATCAAGGAGCGCCGCGACTGCTCGGCCGCGCTGTTCGACGCCGAGGGCGCGATGGTCGCCCAGGCCGAGCACATCCCCGTCCACCTCGGCGCGATGCCCGAGGCGGTGGCGGCGGTCATCGAGCACGAGCCCGATCCCGGCGACGTCTGGATCGTCAACGACCCCTACCGCGGCGGCACCCACCTGCCGGACATCACCTTGGTGTCGCCGCTGGATATCGACGGCGACATCCTCGCCTACGCCGTGACGCGCGCCCACCACTCCGACGTCGGCGGCATGCGCCCCGGCTCGATGCCGGCCGACTCCCGCGACGTCTACCAGGAGGGGATCATCATCCCGCCGCTGCGGCTCGGCGACGACGTGCTCGAGCTGATCCTCGCCAACGTGCGCACGCCGGACATCCGCCGCGGCGACCTGCGCGCGCAGACGGCGGCGAACAAGCTCGCGGGGCGGCGGCTGGAGGAGCTGGTCGAGCGGCGCGGGCGCGATGTGGTGGAGCAGGCGTTCGCGGAGGTCGTCGCCTATGCCGAGCGGCGCACGCGCGAGGCGCTGCGCGACGTGCCGGACGGCACCTACGAGGCCGAGCGCGCGATGGAGGGCGACGGCGTGAGCGACGACGACGTGATGATCCGCGCCTCGGTGAAGGTCGACGGCGACGCACTCTCGATCGACTTCTCCGGCACCGACGACCAGGTGGCCGGCAACGTCAACTGCCCGCTCTCGGTCACGCGCTCTGCCTGCTACTTCGCGCTGCGGGCGCTGCTGCCCTCCGACGTCCTCGCCAACGCGGGCACCTACGCGGCGCTCTCGATCGAGGCGCCCGAGGGCTCGGTCGTCAACGCGCAGTCGCCGGCCGCGGTGGTGGCGGGCAACGTCGAGACGTCGCAGGCGATCGCCGACACCGTGCTCGCCGCGCTCGCGCAGGCGGTCGACCTCCCCGCCCAGGGCCAGGGCACGATGAACAACCTGATCATCGGCGGCCGCGGCTGGACCTACTACGAGACGATCGGGGGCGGCCAAGGGGCGAGTTCCTCGGGGCCGGGACCGTCGGGCGTGCACGTCGGCATGTCGAACACGCTCAACACGCCGATCGAGGCGCTCGAGCTCGAGTACCCGATGCGCGTCGAGCGCTACGAGCTGCGCGACGGCTCCGGCGGCGACGGCGAGCACCGCGGCGGCGACGGCGTCGAGCGCGCGGTGCGCGTGCTCGAGCCCGCGACGCTGAACCTGCTGACCGACCGCCGCCGCCACTCGCCGGAGGGGCGCGAGGGTGGCGGCGACGGCGCGCCTGGGGAGAACTTGCTCAACGACGAGGAGCTGCCGCCGAAGGCCAGCCGCGACCTCGCCGAGGGCGACGTCGTGACCGTGCGGACGCCGGGCGGCGGCGGGTACGGGTCGGCTTAGGTCGCGCGGGCGATCAGGAAGTGCCAGTCGTTCTCGATCCGGTAGCCGCGCGTGGGGTGCGGCAGACCGCGAGCGCCTCGAGCACGGCCGCGCGGGCCTCGTCCTGCCGGTCGCCGACGATCGCCCCGAAGCCGCCGGCGGAGAGCATCGCGCAGCGCCTCGACCATGTTGTCGGCGAAGAAGAACGAGCAGAAGCCGGTGACGGCGTCGACGCTGTCGTCGGCGTAGGGGAGGCGCTGGAGGTCGCCGAGCGAGAGGTCGGCCTCGGGCACGCGCTCGCGGGCGATCGCGAGCAGCGCTTCGGAGGCGTCGATGCCGGAGACGACGGCGCCATGGTCGGCGGCGGCGCGCAGGCAGGCGCCGCTGCCGCAGTCGGCGTCGCACACGGTCTGGCCGGGGCGGGCGCGCCGCCAACCTCCCGCACCGCGAGACGTCCCTGCGGCTGAGCGCGCGCTTCCTGCGGCGGCTGCTCGATCTGCACCTCGAATTCGTCGACGAGGTCGAGCGGGAGCTCCGGTAATGTCGGTCTCGTGGCGCCGCAGCGCATCACCCGTGAGGACGCCGGCTCGCTGATCGAGGCCCGTCGCGAGCTCGGTGAGGAGATGGAGCCCGCGGTGATCGACGCGTTCCTGGATCGCGTCGAGGCGGCCGCCGAGGCGCGCTCGGCGGCGGCGCAGAAGCCCCCGCGATCCGACGACGGCCGCGCCGAGCGGTTCGTGCTCTCGATCATCTCGCTGGGGACGGGGATCCCGATCACCGCGATCGCCGCCGAGCAGGGCGGCGTCGTGGGGATGCTCGTCGTGTGGGCGGGGATCGTCGGCGTGAACTTCTCGTTCTCCCGCCGTAGGTGACGCACCCGGTGGCGGCCGCTCTGCACGAGCGGCCGGACGGCGCTCGCGTTGCGCTCGTCGTCGAGGGCGGCGGGATGCGCGGGGCGGTGTCGGGCGGGATGGCGCTGGGGCTCGACGAGCTCGGGCTGGCGGGCGCGTTTGACGCCGCCTACGGCTCGTCCGCGGGCACTTTGAATGCGATGTCGCTGGTCAGCGGCCGGGTGCGCGACGGCATCCCGACATGGACCGACCCGCAGCTCGTGGGCGAGCTGATCTCCCGGCGGCGGGCGCTGCTGCGGCGCGGGCCGGTGGTCGACGTGCGCGGGCTGGTGGAGGAGCGCTACGAGCGGCTCTCGCCCGGCCTGTTCGCCGCCGTGCTGGCGGGGCGGACCGAGCTGCACCCGATCGCCACGGACGTCGAGACCGCCGAGGCCGTCGACCTGCACGACGCGATCCGCGACTCGCGGTCACTGCGGCTCGCCCTCCGCGCATCCGCGGCGCTGCCGATCCTGTCCGGTCCCCCGGTGACCGTGGACGGCCGCCCCTTCATCGACGCCGGGCTGTCAGCGGCGATCCCGTTCCGCGCCGCGCTGGCGGACGGCGCCACGCACGTGCTCGTGCTGCGCTCGCGCCGGGCGGGCGAGACGGTCACGGCGCCGGGCCGGCTCAGCGGCACGCTCACCGGGCGCGCCCTGCGCCGGATCTCGCCGGCGCTGGAGACGGCGTTCGGCACGCGCGTCGAGCGCGAGGGCGCCGACGAGGCTTTGCTCGCCCACCACGATGCCGACCCGTCGATGGAGCCGGCGATCCTCTCGATCCGCCCGCCGGCGGACTCGCCGGTGCCGTCGCGCCTGGAGCGCGACCTCGGTGTCATCCGCGCCGGGCTCGAGGCGGGGCGCCTCGCGGCGCACGCCTGTCTCGGATCGCCGTAACACTTCCCGGACGGCGGTCGGAGAGGATTGGCGGCATGAGCCGAGTCCTCGCCTGGGGCCTGTGTGTGCTGACGCTGGCGGCGGGCGTGTACTCCGGCGTGCTGTCGGTCATCGACACCGGCACGGACTGGGCCGCGATCCTCCCGAAGGGCGCCACGCCGCCGAGCGAGGGCGTCGCGGTGAGCGTGCTCGACGTCGCGTGGCTGGTCGGCTTCGCCGTCGTCGGCGCGCTGGTCGCCTCGCACCAGCCGCGCAACCCGATCGGCTGGGTGCTCGCCGCCATCCCCGCGCTGCTCATGACGATCTTCGTCGGCGAGTCGTTCTACTTCCACGCCGCGCGCGGCAACCCCGGCGATCCGGGCGGCCTCGCGGAGTTCGGTCTGTGGGTCGCGAACTGGTCCTGGGTGCCCGCGGTGCTGCTCGTGCTGGTCGCGCTGCCGCTGCTGTTCCCGACCGGCCGTCCTCCGACGCCGCGCTGGCGGCTCGTGGGCTGGACCGCGATCGCGGGCGGCGTGCTGCTGTGGAGCGGCATCGCGTTCCTGGAGGGCCCGCTCGAGAACTACCCGTGGCTCGACAACCCGTTCGCGGTCGCGTGGATGCCGGATTGGGTGAACTGGGTCGGGTTCGGGCTGTGGGTCGCGTCCTCGCTGGCCGCCGTCGCCTCGATGAGGGTGCGCTTCCGCCGCTCGCACGGCGTCGAACGCCAGCAGCTCAAGTGGTTCACGACCGCCGCGGCGCTGCTGCTGCTCGGCTTCGTGCTCTCGTTCTCGCTCGCCGGGGTGATCGGCGAGGACGCGAGCTGGGCGTTCATCGCGCTGGGGCTGCTCGGCGTCGACCTCGCGGTGGCGATCGCGATCCTGCGCCACCGGCTCTACGACATCGACGTCGTGATCAACCGCGCGCTCGTCTACGGCGGGCTGACCGCCACGCTCGGCGCCACCTACCTCGCCCTGGTGCTGCTGATCGGGCTGGCGGTGGGGCGCTCGGGCTTCGCCGTCGCCGTCTCGACGCTCGCGGTGGCCGCGCTGTTCGGGCCGGCGCGGGCGCGGATCCAGGGCGCGGTCGACCGCCGCTTCTACCGCCGCAAGTACGACGCGCAGCGGACGCTCGAGGCGTTCGCTGCACGGTTGCGGGACGAGGTCGCCCTCGACGCGCTCGACTCCGAGTTACGCGGGGTCGTGGCCTCCACGATGCAGCCCGCGCACGTGACGCTGTGGCTGCGTGTTCCGGCTCAGCTGCCGAAGTCGGTCGTGTAGGTCGCGCCGCCGTTCGAGCCCATGGGCGCGCCGCCGGCGATGCCGATGCCGATGACGTGGTAGCGCGGGTTGAGCAGGTTGGCGCGGTGGCCGGCGCTGTGCATCCAGGCGGCGACCATCGAGCGCGGCGTGGCCTGCGTGCCGGAGCCCCAGCCGAGGTTCTCGCCGACGGCCCAGCTGCCGCGGCCGTTCATCCAGCCGGTGCTGGCGATGCGGGCGCTGAAGCGGGCGCCGCTGCGTGAGTTGTGGGCGAAGTAGCGCTTGGCGACCATGTCGCGCGAGTGGCGGATGGCTGCGCGGTAGAGCTTCGCGTCGTGACGGAGCGGCTTCAGGCCGTGGGCACGGCGCTCGCCGTTGACGAGGCAGAGGGTGGTCGTGGCCGTGCTGACCTTCGCGGAGCACGGCGCGGCGGCGTGGGCCGGCGTGGCGGCGGCTGCGCCGGTGAGGCTGCAGGCGGCGACGACGGGTACGGCGAGCCGGCGGAGCCGGCGGGTGGTGGACAGGCGCACGAGGCGACCTCCAGGGATCTCGGGCGGCAGCGGTCCCGAGAATTCCTTCGGTGGTCCGGCTGACTCCAGACTGGAGTCCCGTGACTTTGCGGACCCGCCTCGCGACGGGGGTGCCCTTGTCGGGGAAGTGCCTAAGTTGACGTAATCCTGCTCTACAACCTTTGTCGGCACCCAACGGTCAAAGCTTTAGTGCGCTCAGGAATGCTTGCGTTACGACGCAGGACCGTAGTAACGTCGCGTCGGGTGCGTGATGCACAGGCAGGCGCGGCGGTTCTCGTCGTCGACGCCGACACCAGGGAGCGCAGTGCGGTTCGCGGGATGCTCGCGCCACTGGGCTACCGGATCGCGGGCGCGGAATCGCAGGCGGACGCGTTGCGCGCCGTCGCGCACGAGCGCTTCGCCGTGATCGTGATGGACACGCGGCGGGAGTCCCTCGACGGCTACGAGACGGCGAAGCGGATCCGGGAGCAGACCGGCACGGAGCTGACGCCGATCATCTTCCTCACGGCCTTCGGCGACGACGAGCTCGAAACGGCGGCGGCCTACGCCAGCGGCGCCGTCGACTTCGTGTTCACGCCGGTGCTCGCCGCGGTCCTGCGGGCGAAGGTCTCGACGTTCATGAAGCTCGTCATGCGCTCGCAGCAGCTGGAGGACTCCGTCGAGTCGATCCTCGAGCTCAACCGCGCGCTGGTTGACAGCGAGGTGCGCGCGCGAGCGGTCCTGGAGAACGTGGCGGAGGGGATCGTGACCGCCACCGAGGCGGGCGTGATCGAGTCGGTCAACCCGTCGGCCCTGCGCCAGTTCGGCTACGACCACGAGGCGGAGATGATCGGGCAGCCCTTCGCGTCGGTCGTCGGCGAGCGCACGGGGCGCCGCAAGGACGGCTCCACCTTCCCGATGGAGCTGGGCATGAGCCAGATGCAGATCGACGGCTCCACCTACACGATCGGCTCCGTCCACGACATCACCGGCCGCAGCCAGCGCTTCGAGCGCGACCGGGTCGCGTTCGAAGAGGCGCCGATCGGCAGCGTCATCACCTCCCGCGACGGGCGGATCGAGCGCGTCAACCAGGCGATCTGCGAGATGACGGGGCGCACCTCCGAGCAGCTCCTCGGGCGGCGGCTGTCCGAGCTCGCGCACCCCGCCGACCGCCCCGCCAGCGCCGCGGCCCTCGCCGCGCTCGTCAACGGCGCGACGGGCACCCGCCGCTTCGAGGGCCGCTACCTGCGCCACGGCGGGGAGGTGATCGAGGCGAGCGTGGCCGTGTCCGCGATCCGCGACGACCACCAGGAGGTCATCCAGCTCTTCACCCAGATCGAGGACGTCACCGCCGCGCGCCGCACGACCCGGGAGCTCGAGCAGGCGCAGTTCGAGATGCTCGCGCGCCTGGCCGGCGCCGCCGAGCTGCACGACGACGACACCGGCCGCCACACGCACCGGGTCGGCGAGCTGTCGGTCAACATCGCCGCGCGCCTGGGCCTGCCCGCCTCCGTGCTGGAGCTCGTCCCGCTCGCGGCCGTCCTCCACGACGTCGGCAAGATCGCGATCCCCGACGCGATCCTCTCCAAGCGCGGCAAGCTGACCGCCCAGGAGTTCGACCTCGTGAAGACCCACACGACGGTGGGCGCGGAGATGCTCAGCGGCAGCACGTTCGACCTCGTCGCGACGGCCGAGGAGATCGCGCTCACGCATCACGAGAAGTGGGACGGCAGCGGCTACCCGGCCGGCCTCAGCGGCGACGCGATCCCGATCACCGGCCGGATCGTCGCCGTCGCGGACGTCTTCGACGCCCTCACCCACGTGCGGCCCTACAAGCCGGCATGGTCCGTCGCGGACGCGGAGGCGGAGCTGGGCAGCCAGGCGCGCAAGCACTTCGACCCGCAGGTGGTCGACGCGTTCTTCAGCGTCCGGAGCGAATCCCGCCCGGCGCTCACCGGCGCGCTTCTCTGAAGCCTGAACCTTTCGCGGAGCTAAGACTTCGGCACGGCGTGCAACGCCCGGGGATGCGCGGCGTAGACCTCTTCACGCTGTGACCCATACCGAAAGAGAAACGGATGATCGTCGGACCCAAGAAACGCCATGAAGGCGAGCGGCGTCGCGGCGTGACGCGCATCGCCGGCTACACGCTGGCCGGCCTCAGCGCCTGCGCGCTCATGATCACCACCGCCGATGCCGCTGGACGCGCCGCCGGCACCAAGGTCAAGCCGCGAACGAGCGCCCAGCGGCACAGCCAGCCCGGAGCCGGCCGGGCCGAGACCGCCCGCTGGCGCACCGGACCGAGGCGGCCCTGCGGCAGGCGGTGTCGCTGAGTCGCGAGGCACCGACCGGCGAGGGTTGACTCCCTCTGTCGGGTGCGGGAGGGTCGGGCGGTGGTCACGGCGGAGGAAGTCGCTGAGGTAGCTCTCTTCGCCGCGCTGGACGGCGCGCAGTGCGAGCGGCTGTCACGCGTCGCGGCCGACATCGAACTTGCTCCCGGTGAGTACGCCGCCGATCAGGGCAGTGAGCGCGCGCTGTTCGCGGTTCTCGCCGGCAAGATCGAGCCGGTCCAGCATGTCGACGGCATCGCTCGGGCGGTCGGCGTCCGCCATCGCGGCGACATCTTCGGCGAGGTGCCCATCGCTCTGGGCACCGTGTTCCCCGTCGGCTTCCGCGCTGCCGAGCCCTCGCGCGTCATGCGGATCGACCCGCACGACTACCACGCGATAGCGGCGACGGCGCCGCAGCTCGCCCAAGCGGTCGGCCGCCTCGCTGCGCACCGGATGAGCGGGCTCCGCGGCCTCCAGGGCCTCGCCGCAGAGCCGCCCCCTCCACGCGCGATCGTCGTCGGCCAGCGATGGGACACCGGGTGCACGGACCTCCGGCACTTCCTCGATCGCAACCAGGTCACGTTTCGCTGGATCACGCCGGACGATCCGAATTCGGCCGACCACTGGGACGGGCCGCTCCCACAAGAGGCCGACCTTCCGACCATCCGCGTGATCGGCGGCAAGACGGTGGTTCGCCCCCAGCTGCGGCGCGTGGCGGAGCTCCTGGAGCTGGGGACGGAGGCGGAGGCGCCGGAGTACGACACGGTGATCGTCGGCGCCGGACCCGCCGGTCTGGCTGCTGCGGTCTATGGCGCCTCGGAGGGGCTGGACACCATGGTGGTGGAGCGGCAGGCCCCGGGCGGTCAGGCAGGGACCTCCTCGCGGATCGAGAACTACCTCGGCTTTCCTTCCGGCGTGTCGGGCGACGAGCTGGCGAGCCGAGCGCTGCAGCAGGCACGCCGGCTCGGCGCGGAGATCCTCGTCACGCGCGCGATCGAGCGGATCGACCCCGCGACGCGCCAGGTCCATCTCGACGGCGGCGACGTCATCCGGGCGCGCACGATCATCCTCGCGTGCGGCGTCGCGTGGCGGAAGCTCGCGATCGACGGTTCCGACCGCCTGGCCGGGAAGGGGATCTCCTACGGCGCGGCGCGCAGCGAGGCGCCCACCACGCACGGCCAGGACATCCACATCGTGGGCGCGGGGAACTCGGCGGGTCAAGCCGCGCTCTTCTTCTCCAACCACGCCCGGAGCGTCACGATCTTGTGTCGTGGGTCGACGGTTGCGAGCAGCATGTCGCGCTACCTCATCGCGCAGCTCGAGGCGCGCGCGAACATCCGCACCCTGGTCGACAGCGAGGTGACCGCGGTTCACGGGGACGTGTCGCTCGAGGAGGTCGAGGTGCGCAACCGGATCAGCAACGAGACCACGCGACACTCCTCCGGCGGCCTCTACATCTTCATCGGCGCCGACGCTCAGACCGACTGGCTACCGCCCGAGATCGCGCTGGACGAGCGGGGCTACGTGATCACCGGCCCGGACGTACGAGCGACGACCGAGTGGAGCAGCGGTCGCGATCCGTACCTCCTCGAGACCAGCGTGCCCGGCATCTTCGCCTGTGGCGACGTCCGATCCGGCCCGGTCAAGCGCGTGGCCGCGGCCGTCGGCGAGGGCAGCATGTGCGTCGCCTTCGTCCATCAGTACCTCAAGGACGCCCGGGACGCGCACGCACACGTGGCACGATGAGGCCCGATGACCAAGCTCCTCGCGCTGCTCGCGGTGCTCGCCTCGCCGACCGGGTTCCACTCGTCGGCCAAGCCGCTGCCCGCGCCGGTCAAGGCGCAGCTCAAGAGCGGGGGCTTCTGGCACACGGGCTGCCCGGTCGGGCTCTCCGGGTTGCGGCTCCTGACCGTCTCCCACCGCGGCTGGGACGGGAGGACGCACACCGGCCAGCTGATCGTGAACGCCAACGCGGCCCAGCCGCTGCGGCGCACCTTCCGCCGGCTGTACCGGCTCCGCTTCCCCATCCGCCACATGCGGATCGCCGACTTCTACGGCCCGAAGAGGCAACGCCCGAAGGACGGCGACGTGACCGCCTCGTTCGAGTGCCGCCAGGCGGCGGCGTCGCCGTGCACCGGCGGTGGGGGCACCGGGACGTGGTCGCAGCACGCGTACGGGCTGGCGGTGGACGTCAACCCCGGCGAGAACCCGTACGTGGGCTGCGGGCAGAGCCGTGACCCGACGCTGAAGAAGTACCGCGACCGCTCGCGCCACCTGAAGGGGATGGTGACCCCGCGCTCCAGAGCTGCGTTCGCGGCCATCGGCTGGGGCTGGGGCGGCTCGTGGGCCGGCGACACGAAGGACTACATGCACTTCTCGTCTACCGGGGGCTGATGGCGAAGCTCATCTACAGCGCGATCGCGTCGCTCGACCTCTACGTCGCCGACGAGCAGGGCAAGTGGGACTGGGCGTTCCCGGACGAGGAGGTGCACGCGTTCGTCAATGACCTCGAGCGCCCGATCGGCACCCACCTGTTCGGGCGCCGCATGTACGAGGTGCTCTCCGCGTGGGAGACGATGGACGACCCGCACCCGCTGATGCGCGACTACGCGGAGATCTGGCGCTCGAGCGACAAGATCGTGTACTCGCGCTCGCTCGAGAGCGTCTCAACCGCCCGCACCACCCTCGAGCGCGAGTTCGACCCCGCCAAGGTCGCCGAGCTGAAAGCCGCATCGAGCCAGGACCTCAGCGTCGGCGGCCCCCACCTCGCCGCCCAGGCGATCGCCGCCGGGCTGGTCGACGAGTGCCACCTCCTGCTCAGCCCGGTCGTCGTGGGCGGCGGCAACGCCGCGCTGCCAACCGGCGTCCGCTGGGACCTCGAGCTCGCAGACGAGCGCCGCTTCGAGAACGGCGTCGTCCACTTGCACTACGTCAGTCGTAGTGGTTGATCAGCCGCACGCTGAGCACCAGCATCAGCGCGGCGGCCACCGCGACGACCGCGAAGCCCTGGAGGATGTCGGTCCAGTCCAGATCGACGAGCACGAGTGAGCGCAGCCCCTCCATCACGTAGGTCACCGGGTTGATCGTCGCCGCGATCTCCATCGGCCGCGTGAGCATGTCCCGCGGGACGAAGTTCGGCGTCAGGAACAGCAGCGGGAAGAAGATCAGCCCCGCCGAGTTGGTGGCCGCCGCGCTCCGCGTCTTCAGAGCGATCAGCTGCATGTAGCCGGCGAAGACGACTGCCCAGCCCGCGGACATGAGGACGAGCAGGATGAAGCCGAGCACGCCGCTGGCGATCGAGATCCCGAAGACGATCGCGAGCGCGACGATCGCGGCCGCGATCCCGATGCCCTTGACGCCCTCGGCGATCAGCCGGCCCAGCACGATCGAGCTGCGCGGGATCGGCGCGGCGCGCAGCTTGTCGAAGTAGCCGCCCTCGATCTCCTCGACGAGGAACAGGGCGGCGGTGCCGAACGAGGCCGCCAGCAGCAGCGACGCCGGGAGCTGGAACGCGCCGTAGCCCTGGCCGTGGAGGAACGGGGTCGTCTTGCCGGGGAAGATCTTCGCCGCCTGCCCGACGTTGACGACGAGGAAGAACAGCGGGATGAACAGCGTCGGGACGAGCGCCTCGGGCGTCCGCCACCCCTCGCGCAGCGCGCGAGACGCGAGCAGCCAGGCCTGGCTCATGCCGTCACCTCCTGGACATCGCCCTCGCCGCGCTCGCGGGTACGGCCGGTGGCGTCGAGGAACACGTCATCCAGCGTCGGATCGGCGTCCAGCCCGCGCTGCTCCCGCAGGTCGGCCTTCAGCCGCGCGGGCGTGCCCTCGCGCACGATCAGCCCGCCGTCGATGATCGCCAGCCGGTCGCACAGACGGTCGGCCTCCTCGAGGTACTGCGTGGTCAGGAACACGGTCGTCCCACGCGCGTTGATCCGCCGCACCTCGTCCCATACCGTCAGCCGGCTGGCGGGATCGAGGCCGGTGGTCGGCTCGTCGAGGAACAGCACCTCGGGCTCGTGCACCAGAGCGGAGGCGAGGTCGAGCCGGCGCTTCATGCCGCCCGAGTAGCTCTTGATCGAGCGGTCGGCGGCGTCCTCGAGCTCGACCAGCGCGAGCAGCTCCTCGGTGCGCCGGGCGGCGTCGTCCGCAGACTGCCCGAACAGCCGCGCCTGCAGCACGATCAGCTCGCGGCCGGTCTGGCGCGGGTCGAGCCCGGCCTCCTGCAGCGCGACGCCGATGCGGTGGCGCACCGCATCGGGGTCCTGGGCGACGTCGATCCCGGCCACGCGGGCGCGGCCCGCGGTGATCGAGAGCAACGTCGTGAGCATCTTCACGGTCGTCGACTTCCCCGCCCCGTTGGGTCCGAGGAAGCCGAACACCTCGCCGGCCTGGACCTGCAGGTCGACGCCGCGGACGGCCTCGACCGTCCCGGACTTGTCCGGGTAATGCTTGACGAGGCCTTCGGCTTCAACAGCGGTCATGGGTCGCGAGGCTAGCCCCGCGACCCGACCGATGTCTTCTCCAGACGTGCTCAGCAGTCGATGTCGAGCCGCCCGATCTTGCTTTCGTTGCCCGACGCGTACCAGAGGTTCCCGTCAGGGCCGATGGTGATCGCGTCCGGCGTGCTGTTGGTGCGCACGGGCCGGCCGAAGGCGCCTCCGAGGCTCATCGGCGCGATCGCGCCGGCCGAGTGCTCGGACACGTAGAGCTCGTGGCGGGTGGCCGCGAGGCTGACCCGGTTGGCGTCCGCCGTCGGGATCGTGAAGCGCTTCGTGACCACGCGGCGGTGTTCATCCGCGAGATCACGTTCGTGCAAACCCGCCTCCTCCACCGCGACAACTCGGCTGGCCGTACCCTCGAGGCCATGAGCAACGAACTCAAGGACACGGTCGCGCTCGTCACGGGCGCCAGCAGCGGGATCGGCGAGGCGACGGCGCGCGCGCTCGCCGCGCACGGGGCGACGGTGGCCGTCGCCGCGCGCCGGAAGGACCGGCTCGACGCGCTCGCCGGCGAGATCGGCGGCCTCGCGATCGAGGTCGACGTCACCGATCGCGAGCAGGCCCAGGCCGCGGTCGAGCGTACCGCGCAGGAGCTCGGGCGGCTCGACACCGTGATCAACAACGCCGGCGTGATGCTGCTCGGCCCGATCGTCGACGCCCCGGTCGAGGAGTGGGACCGGATGATCGACCTCAACCTCAAGGGGCTGCTGTACGTCGCCCACGCGGCGCTCCCGCACCTGATCCAGGCCGCCGAGAGCGAGCCGCGCCGGGTCGCGGACCTCGTCAACGTGAGCTCGGTCGCGGGCCGCCGCGTCGGCGCCGGCGGCGGCATCTACCAGCTGACCAAGCACGGGGTGGGGACGTTCAGCGAGGCGCTGCGCCAGGAGGTCACCGCCCGCCACGTGCGCTCCTCGCTGGTCGAGCCCGGCGCCACCGAGAGCGAGCTGGTCACCCACGTGCGCGAGGAGGTCCGCAGCCAGCTCCCGCCCGGCGCGGACGAGATCCTCAAGGCGGAGGACATCGCCGACGCGATCCTCTTCATCGTCACGCGCCCGAGGCACGTGGCGATCAACGAGGTGCTCGTCCGCCCGACGGAGCAGGTTCGCTGACCGGAGTGGTTGAATCAGGCGGGCGTGATCGAGTCACCGAACTTCCGAGTCGACGTCGAAGACGACGGCACGCTGTTGGTGCTCCGCCTGCACGGTGAGCTGGACCTGATGTCCGTGCCCACGGTGGAGGAGACGGTCGATCGCCACGGCGGCCGAGCGGCGGTCGTGATCGACCTGCGGGACCTCGAGTTCATGGACTCCTCGGGGCTGCGGATGATCATCGAGCTGCGGAACCGCGGTGGGGGCACGCCGGTGTCGTTCGTGGCGCCGGGCGAGCGCGTCGGGCGCGTGCTGGACATGACCGGCGTGCGCTCGAAGCTCACGTGGGTCGAGGACCCGCGCGAGGCGCTGAGCTGATAGCTGCTTAGAGCGGTGTTGTGGGAGGCCCTCCTCGGCGCTGGCCGGGAGGGTCTTCTTCTTTCTCCTGTCTAGGTGGAGGGAGTCGTTCATGGAAGGGCTCTTGGAGAGAGTGCCGGTCGATCGTGTGATCGTGGCGATCGATCCGGGGAAGGTGCTTAACCGGGTCTGGGTGACGACTGGCGAGGGGATGGTCGGCGAGCCGTTGTCGTTGCCGACGTCGCGTTCTGGCGTGGATCGCCTCGCTTCTGTGGTCGCTGCGGAGAGCGACCCGGTGTTCGCGCTGGAGGCGACGGGTGCTCTGCATCGGGCGTGGGCGGGCGAGCTCGAGCGGCGCTGGCCGGGGTCGTTGCGGTTGTTCGCGCCGTCTCAGACGCAGGCCGCGCGAACACAGCTCGGGACGCGCCGGTTCAAGACCGACGATCGTGACTGCGCGGCGCTGGTCTGGCTCGCTCGTCAGGGCGCCGGGCAGCCGGCGGGTGGCTCGGCGGTCGACGCGCTGCGGGCGGCGGTCTCGCACCGCCGGCAGCTCATCCTGGCGCTCAAGCCGTTGCGCCAGCGGCTGCATGACCAGCTCAACGCGCTGGCGCCCGGCCTCTCGGCGCCCAAGGGCCACGGTCGGGCGCTCGCGCTGGAGACGCCAACCGGCCGGGCCGTCCTCACCTGCGCTGTTGACTTTGCCGGACGCGCGCCGGGGATCCGGTCATTGAAGGCACGCGCCGACGGGCGCCTGAGCGACGCGACCGCCATGTTCTGGTCGACGCGCTGGAAGGACTGCTTGGCGCCGCCGCCAGACGCCGAACTGCGCGCCGCAAGGATGGGCCGCGATCTCGCGCGCTTTGACGCGTTGCGCGCCGATATCGCCTTCGTCGACGGCCAGATCGAGCCGCTGCTGGCCGACAGCGCCGGACAGATCCTCACCACCCTGCCGGGCGTGGCGACCAGTCGGGCCGCGGCGTTCGCCGCGCACACGCTCCCCGTTGAGCGCTTCGCGACGCCCGAACACCTCTACTCCGCCACCGGCCTGGCGCCCGCCAGCTATGAATCCTCCACTGTCCACCGCCGCGGCCGGATCTCACGCACCGGGCTGGCAGAGCACCGCGACGCGCTGATCGGCATCGCCTGGGGCCTGGGCCAATTCGCGCCCGCCTTCCAGCAGCGCCGCAGCGAGCTGCGCGCCCGCGGCAAGACGCCGCTGGAGGCGCGCGTCGCGCTCGCCCGCCACGCCTGCCGGCTCTGCTGGCGAATGCTTCACACCCAAGAGCCCTACGACGATCGACGTTACGATCGCGCCAGGCGAGACCGCGGGCGGTGACGGCGTCTGAGCTATGCCGCACGACGGCGCAACCTAGCTTGCCGCCCGCCCGCGCTCGCCGGTCCTCACGGCGCACACGAAAGCCTGCCGCACGACGGCGCCTAATCAGCCTGCCGAGCTGACCGGCACCCTCCCGAGCGCCCGCACCGCCGATCCACGCAAACACCGCGATCACAGACCGCGGCGACCGCCCCCGCAGCCAACGCGGCCTTGACTCACCAGCGGAAAGCTAGGCCGCCTGGCGCAAAACCCGGCGCTCTTCCAGCTTGCTGCGAAGCAACTTCACAGCGGGCAGGCCCGTGCGTAGGTTCCGCGACCAGACGCCGTCCACAGACGGACGGCCGAGACAAGGAGCCTCACATGGCTGAGCGGATGAAGGGTCTGCTACCTCTGGCGGCCGCCGTCGGGATCTTGGCGTTCGTGTGGACCTGGGTCGCGCTGAACTTCAGCTTCCACTGGATCACCGACGGGGATCTCGGCAACGGGCTGGACCTCCCGTCGAACTTCCAGCTGATGGTGCCCGCGGCGTTCGTGTCGTGGGCGATGTACTTCGCGGCGGGTGGTGACGGCGCGGCGGCGCGCAAGGTCTCGATCGCGAACGTGTTCGGTGCCGTGGCCGCGCTGGTGGTCATGTGGCTGTCGCCGGCGATCGCCGACCTCCCGGACTTCTGGGGGATCGCGCTCGGCGTGGGCGTGCTCGCGGCGGTCCTCGTCACGTTCGGCGGCCTCGGCGACTGGTTCTTCATCCCTGGCACGTTCGGCGCCTTCGCGTCCGTGTTCTTCTGGTGGATCGCGACCGGGCTCGACAACTGGGCGCCGGGAGGCGGCGGCGCCGGGAACACCGTCAAGGCGCTCGCCCATCCCGCCACCGCCGGCGCGGGCGCGTTCGGGGGCGTCATCTCCACGCCGTACGGCTGGGTGTTCGTGAGCGTGCTGGTCACGCTGACGCTGGGCGTCGGCCTCGGGATGCTCTCGACGCGGCTCGCCGCGCTGCTGACGCCCAAGCCCCGAGCCGCCGCCACGGAGGCGCCCCCGCGCGGGAGCGTCGCCGCCTAGCGGGCGAGCCCGAGGGCGAGCAGCGCGATGTCGTCGCGCGGCTCACCCTCGTGGGCGTCAACCACCGCGGCCTCGACCGCGTCGACCACCGCCTGCGGCGACTCGCCCGCGAGCGTGCCGAGCAGCTCGGAGAAGCCGAACTCGCCGAACGGCCGGCTGCGCGGGCCGGCCTCGGTGACGCCGTCGGTGTAGAGCAGCAGCACGTCGCCCGGGTCGAGCAGCAGCCGGGTCTCGTGGAACGCCGGGTCGTCCCCGAGCGCGAGCATGTCGCCGTAGGTCCCGGCGGCGGCGACCGTCCCGTCGTGGCGGACGACCATCGCGGGCGGGTGGCCGGCCAGCGACAGCCGGACGTTGATCCGGCCGTCGCCTGCCGTCGACAGGTAGGCGAGCGCGGCGGTCGCGAACTGGGCGCTTTCGTCGTGGGTGCGCATCGCGACGTTGAGCCGCCGCAGCGCCTTCTCCGGCGCGTCGTCGTCGAGCGCGCCGGCGCGCAGCGTGTAGCGGGCGAGCGCGGTGACGGCGGCGGCCTCCGGGCCCTTGCCGGAGACGTCGCCGACCACCATCGCCCACTCCTCCGGCGAGCGCGGGAAGACGTCGTAGAAGTCCCCGCCGACCTCGTTGAGCTCGCCCGCCGCGCGGTAGCGGGCGGCCAGCACGGCGCCGGGGATCTCGGGCAGCCGCGCCGGCAGCAGGCGCGCCTGCAGCGTGTGGGCGATGTGGGTGCGCTCGGTATAGAGCCGCGCGTTGTCGATCGACGTCGCCGCGCGCCGCGCGAGCTCCTCGGCGAGCTGCACGTCCGCCTGCTCGAACAGCCGGCTCGAGCCGGAGTTGGCGAGCGTGATCGTCCCGAACGTCCGCGTGCGCGCGCGCAGCGGGGCGATGATGATCGAGCGCAGGTCGAGCTTGCGCACGAGCGCGAGCTGGTCCGGGTCGGGGATGCCGGCGACGAGCATCTCCTCGGTGATCTCGGGCACGAACTCGGTCACGCCGCCGCGCGCGACCCGCATCGATCCGGTCTCCTGGCTGCCGTCGGGCGGGTAGCGGCGCTGGAGCTCCTCGCCCAGCCGCCGCTGCTCGGGGTCGATGTGGGCAGCGGCGACCTGCTGCAGCACGCCGCCGCCGTCGAGCACGCTGACCGCGCACCAGTCGGCGACCTCGGGGACCGCGATGTCGGCCACCGAGCGCAGCGTGCGCTCGTAGTCGAGCGTCTCGTCCAGCAGGACGCCCGAGCGCGCGAGGAAGTCCGCGCGGGCGCGCCCCTCGCGCTCGCTGTCGAGCAGCTGCTGGCGCTCGGTGACGTCGAGCACCACGGCGCTGACGCCGACGATGTCGCCGCCCGGCCCGCGCACGGGCGCGCAGGAGACGTTCCAGTACCGGCCGTCGCTGCTGAGCTGGAGGTCGTGGACCGGCGCGCCGCTGTCGAGCACGCGCCGGCACACGTCCTCGAGCTCGCCGAGGTGCTCGCGGTAGGCGCTCATCGTGTCGTTGACGCGTACGAAGCGCAGGTCGTGGTCGACGAACGCGAGCCCGACCGGCGCGGTCGCGAACACGGAGTCGAGCAGCGTGAGCGTGCGCTCCGCGACGGCGTGCAGCCGCGCGTTGTCGATCGCCAGCGCGCAGCGGCCCGCGAGCGTCTCCGCGAACTCGAGGTCGGCCTTGCCGTAGTGGCGGCCCTCGCGGGTGGAGAGCAGCGTCAGCGAGCCGAGGATGCGGTCGCGGGCCGCCAGCGGCACGAGCATGTACGACTTCGGCGCGAGCCGGGCATAGAGCCCGTCGTCGACCTCCTCGGTGGGCGACACGGTGACATCGCCGGCGAGGATCGACTTGCCGGACTCGCCGACCTCGATCGACTCCGAGGCGCCGTCGCGGTCCCGCCGCGCTCGGCGGATGCCGAGCAGCATCGCCTCGACCTCCGGGTCCTCGTGGCCGCTGGACACCTCGGCCTCGTCCTCTCCGCCCTCGCCGAGGATGTAGACGGCGCACCAGTCGGCGAAGTCCGGTACCGCCAGCACCGCGACGCGACGCAGCGTCTGCTCGTAGTCGAGCGAGCTGGAGAGCACCTCTCCGGCGTCGGCGATGAACCGCAGCGCCTGGCTGGCGGACAGGACCGGTTGGTGGTCGGACTCAGTCACGGGCGGCGGGTCGCGAGGAGTCTATGGTCCGCGCATGACGCCGGACGCCACCATCCTCGAAGCGGGCGGTCGCGACCTGCGCGTGACCAGCGGCGACCGCGTGATCTTCCCGGCCACCGAGCGCTCCGCCGCGGTCACCAAGCTCGACATCGTCAACTACTACCTGGCGGTCGAGGACGGCATCATGCGCGCGCTCTCGCACCGGCCCACGACGCTCGAGCGCTGGCCCAAGGGCGTGCACCCGGGGATCGTGCTCTCGACCCGCGAGCAGCGCGGCGGCGACGCCTTCTTCCAGAAGCGCGTGCCGAAGGGCGCGCCCGACTACGTCGAGACTGCGCGCATCGAGTTCCCCTCCGGCCGCCACGCTGACGAGGTCTGCCCGACCGAGGTGGCGGTCGTGGGCTGGGCGGCGCAGATGGGGACGATCACGTTCCATCCGTGGCCGGTGCGCGACGCCGACGTCGACCATCCCGACGAGCTGCGCATCGACCTCGACCCGCAACCCGGCACCGACTTCGCCGACGCCGTGCGGGTCGCGGCCGAGGCGCGGACGCTGCTGGGCGACCTCGGCTACGTGGGCTTCCCGAAGACGTCGGGCGGGCGCGGCGTGCACATCTACGTGCGGATCGAGCCGCGCTGGAGCTTCACCGACGTGCGCCACGCGGCGATCGCGTTCGGGCGCGAGCTCGAGCGGCGGCTGCCCGGCCAGGTCACGACGAACTGGTGGAAGGAGGAGCGCGGCGAGCGCATCTTCATCGACTACAACCAAAATGCGCGTGACCGAACCATCGCCTCGGCCTACTCGATCCGGCCGAAGCCGGGCGCGCCGGTCTCGGCGCCGCTCGACTGGGACGAGCTGCCCGACGTCGCGCCCGAGGACTTCACGGTCGCCACCATGCCGGCGCGCTTCGCCGAGGTCGGCGACCGCCACGCGGCGATCGACGACGCCGCGCACTCACTCGAGCCGCTGCTCGAGCTGTACGAGCGCGACGAGGCGGGCGACATGCCGTATCCGCCCGACTACCCGAAGATGCCGGGCGAGCCGAAGCGCGTGCAGCCCTCCCGCGCTAGGGGTCAGACCCCCTGAGGGTGGTTGAGGGTTAGGACTGCGGCAGCTTCTTCGCGCCGCGCTTCGTGACCGGCGCGCTCGGCGGCGGCACGACCGGGCCGATGTCGCCGTCGGGCGCCTCGTCGAGGTCGACGATGACCGGCGCGTGGTCGCTCGGCCCCTTGCCCTTGCGGGCCTGGCGGTCGATCCAGGCGGCCTTGACGCGCTCGGCCACTGTGTCGCCCGCGAGCACGAGGTCGATCCGCATCCCGAGGTCCTGGTGGAACATGCCGGCGCGGTAGTCCCAGTAGGAGAAGACGCGCTCGCCGGGCCAGCGGTCGCGCACGACGTCGTGGAGGCCGGCGCTCTGCAGCTCGGCCAGCGCCGCGCGTTCGCGCGGCGTCACGTGCGTCTGGCCGACGTAGGCGTCGGGGTCGAAGACGTCCTCGTCCGCGGGCGCGATGTTGACGTCGCCGCACACGACGGTCGTCTCCGGGCTCGCGATCGTGTCGCGCAGCGCGCTCAGCCAGGCGAGCTTGTACTCGTAGTGGTCGGAGTCCGGGACGCGCCCGTTCGGCACGTAGACCGAGACGACGCGCACCCCGCCGCACGTCGCGGAGACGGCGCGCGCCTCCTGGTGAGGGAAGCCGGGGCCGCCGGGCAGGCCGGGGACGACGTCCTCGAGCCCGGCGCGCGAGAGGATCGCCACGCCGTTCCAGGCCGGCTCGCCGTGGGCGGCGACCTCGTAGCCGCGCTGGGCGAGCTCGTCACCGAGCAGCTCGGTGAACTTGTCGTCGGCGAGCTTGGTCTCCTGCAGGCACACGATGTCCGGCTGCCGCTCGTCCAGCCACGGCAGGAAGCGCGGCATGCGCTGCTTGATCGAGTTGACGTTCCAGGTCGCGATCCGCACGGGCATTCACCGTAGAACGTAGGCTCGCCCCATGGATGTGACGCCGGCCATCGCCACGATCGTCGCGGCGTTCATCGACGATCCGGTCGAGCGCTGGCTGTACCCGGCGGAGGCGGAGTACCTCGCGCACTTCCCGCGCTTCGTGGAGGCGTTCGCGGGCGCGGGGATGGTGTCGGCGGTGGAGGACTTCGCCGCCGTCGCGATCTGGCTGCCGCCGGGCGGCGAGCCGGACGGCGACGCGATCGGCGCGGTGTACACCGAGACGGTCGACCCCGCCAAGCACGAGGACACGTTCGCCGTCGCCGGGCAGATGGACGACGCGCATCCGCGCTACGCGCACTGGTACCTGCCGTGGCTCGCGGTGCGGCCGGAGCGGCAGGGCGCCGGCCTCGGCGCCGCGCTCCTGCGCGAGGGGCTCGAGCGCGTTGACGCCGACGGGCTCCCGGCCTATCTCGAGACGCCCAACCCGCGCACGATCCCGCTCTACGAGCGGCACGGGTTCGCGGTCACCGCGGTCGCTCAGGCGGGGGAGTGCCCGCCCGTGACGTGCATGCTCAGAACAGCCCGAACAGCAGCTGCAGGAGGATGAGCAGCACCGCCACGACGGCGAGCGAGGCGCCCGCGCGGAGCCGCCAGCTCGGGCCGGATCGGCGGTCTTGGAACGCCATCGGGCGTGGTGCGATGTAGGGCGAGCTCGGCGCGAGCGGCCGGGCGCGCTCGAGCTCCGCCTTCGCGGCGTCGCGCTCGGCCCGGGCGCGCTGGGCGTCGGTGCGCAGGCGCGCGGCGTCGGCCTCCACGCTCTGCGCCTTCGCCTGCGTCTGGTCCCGCCCGGCCTTGACGGTGTTGAGCTCCGCGCGCGCATGGCTGACCTCGGTGCGCAGGCGGTCGGTGTCGGTATGCGCGTGGCGCAGCTCCTCGCTGAGGCGCTCGACCTCGCGCTTCGTCTGGTCGAGCTCGCTCCGCAGGCGCTCGGTCTCGGCGCGCGCGTCGTCCTTCTGCTTGCGCATGTCCTCGAGCTCGGCGTCGATCGGCTCGCGTTCGCGCTCGGCGCTCTGGCGGCGCGCGGGCTCGCGCTTCGGCCTCGCCTTGGGCTTGGCCTTCGGCTTCGGCTTGGGCGGCGGCGGCTCGACGACGCGCGCGATCCGCGCGAGCCGCGGCCGGCCGTCGCCCGCCTCCGGCCCGGCGGGCGGGAGCTCGACCGCGATGTCGGGCGCGACCTGCAGCCGGCTTGGCCCGGCCGGCCCGTCGTGGGGGAAGGCCGCCAGCCACTCGGCGCCCTCGATGGCCGGCCACGGCTTGTGGTCGAGCACGGCGATCACGCGGCGCTTGCCGTCGACCTCCAGCACGGGGCGCACGAAGCGCCGGCCGGTCACGCCGTACCAGCGGCCGGCGACGACGAGCCGCCCGTCGGCGACGTCGAAGCTGTCGAGCGCGAACTCGATCCGCGCGTCGTCCGATCCGCGAGCGGTCGCCACGGGGTCCACGGTACCCGGGTATTACGGTTCCAACCGGTGCCCGACTACCGTCACGACCTCCAGTTCGGCGCGTTCATCGTCCCGCTGGCGCGCCAGGCCGACGCCGTGGTCGAGCTCTCGCGGCTCGCCGACGTCGCCGGGCTGGACATCGTCAGCTTCCAGGACCACCCGTACCAGTCGGCCTTCCTCGACACCTGGACGCTGCTGTCGGTCGTCGCGGCGGCGACCACCAACGTCCGCGTCGCGCCGAACGTCGCCAACCTCCCGCTGCGGCCCCCGGTCGTGCTCGCCCGCAGCGCCGCCAGCCTCGACATCCTCAGCGGCGGCCGGGTCGAGCTGGGGATCGGGGCGGGCACGTACCACGACGCGCTCGTCGCGCTCGGCCTGCCGCGGCTGACGGCCGGGCAGAGCGTCGACGCGCTCGCCGAGGCGGTGGATGTCATCCGCGCGATCTGGGCCGCGGAGGGTCCGGTCCACTACGACGGCACCCACTTCCAGCTCGACGGCGCGGAGTCCGGCCCGCCGCCCGCGCACGACATCGAGATCTGGCTCGGGGCCTACAAGCCGCGGATGCTGCGGCTCACCGGCGCCAAGGCCGACGGCTGGCTCCCGAGCCTGGGCTACATCGAGCTCGATCAGCTGCCGGAGGCGAACGCTCGGATCGACGTGGCGGCCGAGCAGGCCGGGCGCCCGCCCGAGGCGATCCGGCGCATGCTGAACATCAACAGCAGCCTGGGCGCCGAGCAGCTCGCCGAGCTCACGCTGTCGACCGGCATGAGCGCCTACATCCTCATGGTCTCCTCCGCCGACGACCTGCGGCGCTTCGCCGAGGAGGTCGCGCCCGCCACGCGCGAGCTCGTCGCGGAGGCGCGCGGCAAGCCCGCCGCGGCCGCGCCCGCCGGCCCCGTCGTGCTCGAGTCGCCGGCGCCGCTGGCCATCGCCCCGACCCCGGGCCCGGAGCGCCGCCTCAGCGACGAGACCGCGTGGGACGAGAGCACGCGACCCACCGGCCCCGCCCGCGACCCCTCACGCAGCTACAGCGCCCGCGAGCAGGCTGCCGGCCGGCACCTGATCGACGTCCATGACGCGCTGCGCGCCGAGCTCGCTCAGCTGCGCGACCTCGTCGGCCAGGTCGCGGCTGGCACCAGCAACGCCGCCGCCGTGCGCTCGTTCATCACGCGCATGACGATCCGCCAGAACAACTGGACGCTCGGCACGTTCTGCGAGACCTACTGCCGCACGGTCACCAACCACCACACGCTCGAGGACCGCAGCGTCTTCCCCCACCTGCGGCGCAGCGACGAAGGGCTCGCGCCGGTGATCGACCGCCTCGAGGAGGAGCACGAGCAGATCGCCGACCTGCTCGAGCGCGTCGACCGCGCGCTGGTCGCCCTGGTGGCCGCCGAGGAGGACGGCATCGGGGGCGTCGGCCGCGCCATGGACCTGCTCACCGACGCGCTGCTCTCGCACTTCTCCTACGAGGAGCGAGAGCTGGTCGAGCCGCTCGCGCGGCACGGCTTCTACTAGGCTCGAGCCATGGCCTCCTATTCCGTCAACCCCGCGGGCGTCGAGCACGCGCGCGAGCTGATCTCCAAGCGCCAGTACGTACTCGACAGCGAGTGGGGTGACGTGCAGCCGAAGGCGGCGGACGAGAACGCCTACCTCGAGAAGCACTCGTGGGCGGAGTACTCGGCGTGGCACCTCGGGCTCACCGAGGGCGCCAACGACGAGACGAAGGCGCGCTACGCGTTCGTCTACGGCGACTTCCGCCGCCTGCACCGCATGGGGCTCGTCGCCTGCCTGTACCGCGCCGCCGAGTGGCGCCACAAGGAGGTCATGCAGGCGGCCTACGACCTGCTGCTGGAGCTCGACGAGGCGACCGGCTGATGGACCTCGACGCCGTCCGCCGCGAGCTCGAGGCGCGCCGCGCCGGCGCGAGCGAGCGCGTCGCCGGGCTCGCCAAGCCGCCGGAGCTGGGCGAGGCGCAGGGCTTCGGCAAGCGCATCGGCGACGGCACGACGGAGGCGATCAGCCGGCTCACGGACATCGGCGTCGGCCGCACGCTCGAGGCCGGGCTGGAGCGCACCGACCGCGCGCTCGCCAAGCTGGACGAGGGCAGTTACGGCATCTGCGACAACTGCGGCGAGCCGATCCCCGAGCGGCGGCTCGAGGCGATGCCCGACAGCGTGCTGTGCGTGGCGTGCGCCGCGCTCGAGGCGCCGCTGCCGCCCCCGCGGCGCCGCGGTTAGAGCAGGACCTCGGCGAGCGCCCGGTAGTCCTCGACCGGCGCGGGGCCGTGGCCGAGCGGCTGCAGGCAGACGTGGTCGGCGCCGGCGTCGAAGTGCGCCTGGACGGCCTCGGCGATCTGCTCCGCGCGGCCGTGCGGGATCACCGCGTCGATCAGGCGGTCGCTCCCGCCGCCGGCGATGTCGGCCTCGGTGAAGCCGAAGCGCAGCAGGTTGCTCGTGTAGTTGCTCAGCCCGAGGTAGGTGGCCGCGTACGCGCGCGCGTCCTCCCGTGCGCGCTCGGCGTCGGGCTCGACCACCACGGCCACTTCGGGCGCGACGAGCGCGTCGGGCCCGACCCGCTCGCGCGCGAAGCGCGTGTGCTCGGGCGTCGTGAAGTAGGGGTGGGTGCCGAGCGAGCGCTCGGCGGCGAGGTCGAGCATCTTCGGGCGGAGCGCGGCCGCGACCCTCTCCTCGCGCGGCACGCCGCCGGCGTCGAGGCCGTCGAAGAACTTCCGCATCGCCGTCAGCGGGCGGGTGTAGTCGCTCGTGGCCTCCGGATGCCCGACGCCGATGCCGAGCAGGAAGCTGCCCGGGTACTGCGCGCTCAGCTCCAGGTGCTGCCTGGCGACGTCGGCCGGGTCGTGCTGCCAGATGTTGAGGATGCCCGTGGCGATCGTGATCTCCTCGGACGCCTCGAGGTAGGTGCGGGCGTCGTCGAGCGAGGGCGAGCTGCCGAGCCACAGCGCGCCATAGCCGAGCGCCTCGAGCTCGGGCACGATGCCCGGGCCCGGCTGGTGGCGCCGCCAGATGCCGATCTTGCCGAGCCGCACGTCAGTGCACCCCGGCGCGCAAGTCGACGAGGTCCTCGCGCGGCGTGGTGCGCGGCAGCGGCTGCATACGGCGCCCGAGGTTCGCCTCGCTGTAGCCGATCACGGCGGTGATCCAAGCACGGATCTGCCGCAGGTCGCCCGAGCTCAGTGGCGTCACGACCGCGCGCCGGAGCTGGTCCTTGACCGCCTGCGACGCCTCGAGCGTCTTGATCGTGTCCTTGAACGGCTCCGCCACCTTGGACGCGGATTCTGGCAGCGCCGCGCTCAGCTTCGGGTCGTTGAGCAGCGCGTCGACGGTCTCGAAGTCCCAGCGCGGCATCCGGTCGTCCTCCGGCTGCTTCGCGTCCGGGACCGCCTTCGGGATGTAGCGCTCCGACGCGAACAGGCCGTCCTTGCCCGCCAGCGACGCGACGATGTCGCCGCGCTTGCGCTTCTTGCGCGCGAGCGCGAACGCCCGCTCCACGTCCTCGACGCTCGCCCGCACCGCCAGCGTCGCGCCGGCGAACGTCCGCTCGGCGTCGGTCCCCTTGCCCTTCAGGACGCGCTTGAGCTCGGCGTCGCTCATGTGCTTGGAGAACTTCTCGACCGCCGGCATCAGCCGCTCGTCGCCGACGGTGCGGAAGCGCCGGCCCGCCACCTCGACGAGCGGGCCGTGCGGGCCCTTGCCGTGGGCGCCCTCCCAGTCGTGCACGACGAGCCCGACGACGTCCCCGAAGCTGAGCTCGGGCACCACCGGCCTGACCTTCTCGCGCGCCTTCGCGCGCACGAGGTTGAACGGCGCGCCGACCGTGACGCCGAGCCATTCCAGGACGCCGCTCGGCGCGCGGTTGATCGCCAGCGTGATCTCGTCCGCGAGCCATTTCACCAGCCGCTCGTCGAAGCCCGGGACCTTCTTGTCCCAGTACTGCTCGATGCTGGAGCGCGGCGTCCGGGTGTGGCTGGCCGAGAACGTGTCGGTCAGGTAGTGGCAGGCGAACGCGTCCATGGCGATGGCCTCGCCGAGCAGCCGCTCGTCGTCGGCTTGGCCCGCGCTGATGGCCAGGCCGATCGCGTCGAGGTGGTCGGCGTGGTACTCGGCGATCGCGCCGAACGGCTTGCCGTCCTTGCGGCGCTTGGCCTTGTCGGCCGTGCTCAGCTCGGTGTCGCCTGACAGCGGGTTCGGGAAGTGCTTGATGTTGTGCGTCTTGAGCCGCCCGTAGCGCTCCTCGACCGCGGCCTTGTCGACCTCGGTGAAGAGCGTGCCCATGTACTCCGTCTCCACCTTCTGGCGCTCGGTCTCGGTCTTGGGCCGGATCTTCACCAGGACGGCGTAGTAGAGCTGGCTGACGGTGGCGGGCCGCGTGCCGGCCTTGTCGGGCTTGACGATGCCGACCTTCTCCTCGCCGGGGAGCGGCTCGCCGCGCATGATCCGCTTGACGTCGGCGATGTTCTCGAACCAGTCGCCGAGCGCCACCCAGTCGCCGAAGGTGAGCTCCAGCTCCTTGAACAGCTTGCTGCCGGGCAGCCGCCAGCGCATATCCCGCGCCGCGTCACCGATGCCCCGGTGCTCCGGCTCGCCGAAGCGGGCGACCGCGCGCCGGGCGGAGCCGATCAGCCGCGTCGTCGCGTGGTTCCCGGCGGCTCGCTGGAGCTCGAGCACCGCGCTGCGGGAGGCCCCGCGCGGCGCGCGCGCCGGGGCGCGCTCAGCCGGTCGACGGCCCCGGTAGCGGTCCATGCTCTGCCTCGAAGCGCTGCTTGACCTCGCCGAAGACGGCGAGCGCGCGGTCGAGCGTCTCGCGGTCGTGGGTCGCCATCACGCTCGTGCGCAGCAGCGCGCCGCCGGGCGGGACGGCCGGGTGCAGCGCGGTGTTGACGAACACGCCGGCGTCGTAGAGCGCGCGCCACAGCAGCACGCACTTCCAGTCGTCCTCGACCAGCACCGGGATGATCGGCGTCGTGTGCGCCCCGCGCATGACGCGGAAGCCGAGCTCGTGCAGCCCGTCCTCCAGCACCCGCGCGTTCTCGAGCACCTGCGCGAACAGCGGCGGGCCCTCGTCCGAGCGGATCACGCGCAGCGCGGCCAGCGCCGCGCCGACCGCAGCCGGTACCCCGCTCGCCGTGAACAGGAAGGCGCGGGACTGGATCCGCAGGTAGTCGATGACCTCGTGCGAGCCGGCGATGAAGCCGCCGCAGGAGGCGAGCGACTTCGAGAACGTGCCCATCCGCAGGTCGACCCGCTCCTCGACGCCGAACATCTCCGACGCGCCCGCGCCGCGGGCGCCGAGCACACCGGCGCCGTGCGCCTCGTCGACCATCAGCCGCGCGCCGTGCGCCTCGCACAGCGCGACGATCTCCGGCAGCGGGGCGACGTCGCCCTCCATCGAGAACACGCCGTCGACCACCACCAGCACACCGCCGCCGTCGTCGGCCGAGCGGACCAGCATCTTCTCGAGCTTGTCGAGCCGGCCGTGTCGGAACGGGCGCAGCTTCGCGCGTGACAGCAGGCAGCCGTCGAGGATCGAGGCGTGGTCGCCGGAGTCCGCGATCACCGTGTCGCCCGGCACCAGCAGCGTGCCGAGCGTGCCGAGGTTGGCCTGGTGGCCGGTGGTGAAGACGATCGCCTCCTCGGTGCCCATCCACTCGGCCAGCTCGCGCTCGAGGTCGAGGTGGATCTGCGTGGTGCCGTTGAGCAGCCGCGAGCCGGTCAGCCCGGTGCCGTACCGCTCGAGGGCGTCGCGCGCGCCCTGCATGACGCGCTCGTCGGCGGTCAGCCCGAGGTAGTTGTTGGAGCCGAGCATGATCCGCTCGGCGCCCTCCATCTCGACCACCGGCGCCGCGGGCGACTCGACCAGGCGGAAGTAGGGCAGCAGGTCGGCGTCGCGGGCAGCCTGAAGCTGCTCGGCGCGCTCGTGGCCGCGGACCTTCGCGAAGACGTCGATGGCGGTCGCCATATAGGGTGCGATCGGGTGAGCCCGGTGACCGTGGAGCCTGTCGCCTCTTGGCGCGACCGCCGGGAGTTCATCGGGCTGCCGTACCGCCTGCACTCTAACTCGGTGTGGGTGCCACCGCTTCGTCTTGAGCGCTGGCTGTTCCTCAACCGGCGCCTGAACGCGTTCTTCAAGCACGGCGCGGCGCAGGAGTTCCTCGCCCGCCGCGACGGCCGCGTCGTGGGCCGCATCACCGCGCAGTACGACGACGCCTTCAACCGCTTCCACGACAACCACTGGGGCATGTTCGGCTTCCTCGAGTTCGAGGACGACCCCGGGGTGCTGCCGCCCTTGCTCGAGGCGGCGAGGCAGTGGCTGCGCCGGCACGGCCGCGATCACATGATCGGCCCGATGGACTTCACCATCAACGACGAGAGCGGCGTAATGATCGAAGGCTTCGAGCGCGAGCCGATGATCCGGATGCCCTGGCACCCCCCGTACTACCAGCAGCGCTGCGAGGAGGCCGGGCTGGAGAAGGCGATGGACCTCCTGATGTGGGAGCTCGACATCTCCGACCGCGAGCAGATGCTGCCGATCATCTTCACGCTGGCCGAGCAGATCGAGGAGCGCCACGGCGTGCACATCCGCAAGATGTCGCGTCGCTCGCTGCGCAAGGACATGGATCGCTTCGCCGAGGTCTACAACGAGGCCTGGAGCTCGAACTGGGGCTTCTCGCCGTACTCGAAAGAGGATCTCGACGCTTACGCGCAGGAGATGCAGCTCGTCTTCGACCCGCACTGGTTCATGGTCGCCGAGACCAAGGAGGGGGAGACCGTGGCGGTCGCGATCACGATCCCCGACGTCAACCAGGTGCTGAAGAAGATGAACGGCCGGCTGCTGCCGCTCGGCTGGTGGCACTTCCTGCGCAAGGGCAAGACGATCGACCGGGTGCGTGTGGGCTTCCTCGGCGTCAAGCCGTCCTACCAGCACACCGGTGTCGCGGCGGCGCTCTACGTCGAGCACTTCGACATGGCGAACGTGACGCCGCAGACCTGGGGCGAGATGGGCTGGATCCTCGAGACGAACAAGGACATGAACCGCGCGATGGAGGCGATGCACGGCCGCATCGTGCGGCGCTACCGCGTCTATGAGCAGTCCTTGAGGGAGCCCTAAGTCGGATCTGTAGCGTTAGCGGCATGGACCGCACTGAGGAACTTCGGGCCTCGCCCCCCATGTTCAACTCGGCGCTGCTGGACCGGTTCACGCGCGTGCACCCCGCCGTCCCGGTCCTGATCTACGCGCCCGTCATCGCCGTGCTGCTGCTCACCGGTGAGCAGCGCGTCGGCGTCGCCAACTCCTTCGGGCTGATGCTCGGCGGCTACGCCGTCTGGACGCTCACCGAGTACTGGCTGCACCGCGTCGTGTTCCACTTCGAGCCGCAGAAGGGCATCGGCGCCCGCCTGCACTGGATGATCCACGGTGTCCACCACGACCATCCGAACGACCCGCTGCGCCTGGTCATGCCGCCGTCGGCGAGCGTGCCGCTGGCGACCGCGTTCTGCCTCGTGTTCTGGCTCGTGCTGGGCTCGGACTACGCGCCCGCGTTCAGCGCCGGCTTCCTCTCCGGCTACCTGGCCTACGACATGATCCATTACCACGTGCACCACCACCGGCCGCGCACCCGCGTCGGGCGCACGCTGCGGGAGCTGCACATGCGCCACCACTTCCAGGACGACGAGCGCGGCTTCGGCGTCAGCGCGCCGTACTGGGACCGCGTGTTCGGTACGGGGCCGGACCGGAGACGGTAGGTCGGCGCGGAGCGTCGGCCCGGTACGTCATGCTGTGCCGAGCGTGACCGACGAGCACGACACTCAGCTGTCCCCTGAAGACGAGATCGAGGTGGTCGACGGACTTCCCGTCGTCGCCAACCACACCCGGGTGCTGGAGTCCAGCGAGCACGCTCCGCTCCCGGCGCGGCAGGCCGCCGCGCTGGCGGCCACCGGCTTCGCCGCCGGCGCCGTGACCGCCGCGGTGGTGACCCGCCGCCGCGCCAGGCGGCCCGCGCGCAAGAAGAAGAAGGGCGTGGTGGGGGAGATCGTCTCGAGCAACTCCTTCCTGGTCGACGTCCACCTGCTGCGCCGCGATTGAGCCAGTCGCCCTGGGCTGACGCGCCGGTCGATCTGCGCGTCGAGGTGACGCCGCCGTGGCCGTTCCGCATCGGCCGCGGCTCCGGGGACGGGATCCTCCGCCGCCGCGGCGCCTCCCTGGTGCGCCTGCTGCACGTGGGCGAGGAGCCGGTGCTGGTGGCGGTCGTCCAGACCGCGCCGCAGCGCGTGCTGTTCGCGGCCCGCTCGGAGAGCCGGCCGGCGGCCGAGGTCGCGATCGAGCGGATGCGCTTCGCCACCGGCGTCGACGAGGACCTGCGGCCGTTCCACGAGCGCTTCGCCGGCGACGCGGTGATCGGCAAGGCGGTGCGCGCCGACCCGCATCTGCGCATCCACCGCCGCGCGGCGCCGTGGGAGGCGCTCGCGTGGTCGATCACCGAGCAGCTGATCGAGCTCCAGCGCGCGCTCGAGATCCAGCGCCGGCTCGTGCGCAAGTTCGGGCGCCGCTGCCCGCACTCCGGGATGCGCGACATGCCCGAGCCGGCGCGGATCGCCGGGCTCGCGCCGGCGGAGCTGGAGGCGTTCGACCTCGCCGCCCGCCGCGCGCTCGCCCTGCGCCACGCGGCGCGCGAGGTGGCGGCGGGCCGGGTCGACCTCGCCGACCGCGAACAGGCGTGGCCGCGGCTGATGGCGATCCCGAACGTCGGGCGCTGGACGCTCGAGATGCTCTCGCTGTACGGGCAGGGCCACTACGACCTCGTCCCGGCCGGCGACCTCGGCTTCATCAAGCTGATCGGGCGGCTGACCACCGGCCACCCGAAGGCGCGCGCCGACGAGGCCGAGGTGCGCGGGTTCTTCGAGCGCTACGGGGAGTGGAAGGGGCTGGCCGGCGCGTACCTGTTCCGCGCGGCCGGCGCCGGGATGCTCACGGAGTCGCGGTCGAGCTCGGCGCGAGCGCCTCGCCCGGCAGGAACTCGTTGGTCAGCGCCTTCTCCGCGTCCGGCGGCCGCTTGAGCAGCTTCTGCTCGTACATCCAGTCGCCGTAGGCCTTCCAGTTCCTCGGCTCCTGCCAGCCGAACGGCTTGCTCTTGTCGGTGGGGAAGAACACCGGCAGCGTCTCCGAGACGACGTCGGTCTGGAGCCCGCGGTCGAGCCCCGGATCGACCTTGAGCAGCGCGTCGACGCCGACCTCCGGATGGTCGCGCAGGCGCTTGTGGCCTTCCGCGGTGGCGCGCAGGAAACGCCGCAGCTTGGATGAGAACTTCGCGTTGAGGTCCTTGCGGCGGGCAACGAAGATCAGCTCGTTGTAGGTCGGCACGCCGAGCTTCTCCATCCGCAGGATCGTCGGCTTGCGGCCGCGGCGGCGGAGGTCGGTGCCCTCGTAGTTCCAGAACGCGCCGAGGGTCGCGTCGACCTTGCGCGACAGCATGGCCGGCACGAGGTTGTAGCCGACGTGGGTCTCCTTGACCGTCGCCGGGTCGACCCCGGCGTTCTTGAGGATGGTCTGCAGGTAGGCGGTCTGGTAGGGGATCCCGGCGGTGCCGACGCGCTTGCCGGCCAGGTCGGCGGGCGAGTGGATCGAGCCGTCGAGCGTCATCAGCGTGGTCAGCGGCTTCTGGACGAGCGCCCCGACGGAGACTAGGTCGGAGCCCTTGTCGCGCGCCAGCAGCAGTTCGGGCTCGTAGGAGATGACGACGTCGGCCTGGCCCGTGCGCAGGAGCTTGAGCGGCGCGGACGGGTCCGGCGGCGGCTTGATGTCGACGTCGAGCCCGGCGCGGTCGTAGTCCCCGGCCGCCTGCGCGGCGTAGATGCCGGCGTGGTCGGCGTTGGGGAAGTAGTCGAGGATGACGTTGAACTTGTCCTTCTTGTGCGACCCGCCGCCGCCCTCGTTCTTCTCGGCGGCGCAGCCGGGGATGGCGAGCACCAGCAGCACGGCGATCACCGGGAGCACGAGCCGGTTCATCGCCACGTCACCACCCGCCGCTCGAGCAGGGCGAAGAGGCCGTAGAGCGCGACGGCGAGCACGAACAGCAGGAACGTGGCGGCGAACGCCCGCGCGGTCTCGAGCTGCCCGTTGGCGGTCAGCAGCGCGTGGCCGAGCCCGGAGTCCGAGCCCGCCCACTCCGCGAACACGGCGCCGATGACGGAGACGGCGGCGGCGACCTTGAGCCCGGTGAACGCGGCGGGCAGCGCGGCCGGCGCCTCGAGTAGGCGGAACGTCTGCCAGCGGCTCGCGTCGAACGAGCGCATGAGCTTGAGCGAGTCGGGGTCGACGCGGCGCAGGCCGTCAAAGAGGTTGATCGCGACCGGGAAGAAGCAGACGAGCGCGACGAGCAGCACCTTCGGCGCGAGCCCGAAGCCGAGGACGAGGATCAGCAGCGGCGCGATCACCGGCACCGGCACGGCCTGCGAGCCGATCACCAGCGGGCGCAGCGCGTTGCGGACGGCGGGGGAGACGTGCATCGCCACGCCCAGCAGCCCGCCGACGACGACCGCCGCGGCAAGGCCCACCAGCACCTCCTTCGACGTGACCGCGAGGTCGGAGCCGAGCAGGCTGCGGTCCTCCCACAGCGAGGTGGCGACCTGCGTGGGCGAGGGGAGGATGAGGTCGTCGACCCAGCCGGCACGGACCACGAGCTCCCACGCGGCCAAGATCAGCAGCACGATGCCGGCCGGCATCAAGATCCTGCGGGCGAAGCCGCCCTCGGCGCGCGTGTGCGGAGTCTCCGCGGCCATTCAGTCGACCCCCAGGGCGGCCAAGGCTTGCTCTCTGAGGCCGACGACCTTCGGGTCGGTCCGCTCGCGCGGCCGCGGCAGCTCGACGGTCAGCTCCGCCACCACGCGGCCGGGCCGCGGCGACAGCAGCACGATCCGGTCGGCCAGCAGCACGGCCTCCTCGACGTCGTGGGTCACCAGCAGCACGGTCCGCGGCTCGCGCATCAGCGCGCCCGCCAGCCACCGCTGCAGCTGCGCGCGGGTCAGCGCGTCGAGCGCGCCGAACGGCTCGTCGAGGCACAGCAGCGGCCGCCCTGCCAGCAGCGTGCGCAGGAACGCGACGCGCTGGCGCATGCCGCCCGACAACTCGGCCGGCCGCGTCGCCTCGAAGCCCTCGAGCCCGAACGCGGCGAAGTGCTCGTGCGCTGCCGCGCGCGCGTCGGCCTTCGACCGCCCCGCCACGCGCAGCGCGAGCCCGGCGTTGTCGAGCGCGCTCAGCCACGGCAGCAGCCCGTCGTGCTGCGGCATCAGCGCCGCCGGCGGCGCCTCGATCGTGCCCGCGTCCGGCGCCTGCAGCCCGCACACGAGCTCGAGCAGCGTCGACTTGCCGCACCCGCTGGGCCCGACCACGGCGAGCGTCTCGCCCGGCCGCGCGCGCAGCGACACGCCGCTCAGCGCCTCGACGGCCCCGAACCGCTTCTCGACGCCGGCGAGCGTCACGCCGGCGTCCTCGCTCTGAACTGCACGAGGCTCCACCACGGGAGCCTCGGTCTGTGTGCGCATCGCTCCCTCCGCGGGCATTACCCCACAGGTTCGAAGGGTCAGCGCCAGATCGGGCGCTATCTCAGCCGGCCTCCGCCAGCCCCCCTGTTTGTCTGCCAAGAGCCTATCGCTCCAGGCCACCCGCTCTCCGCGCCTCGCCGTGTCGTACGGCGACGCAATCAAACTCGACGACCTCCAGGTTGGAGTCGAGCGTCACCGGGAACAGCCCCGAGATGCCGAAGCCGAGCTCCTCGAAGCGCGCGAGCGAGTCTTGGAGCGTGGGCATGTCCTCGTAGAGCGGGTGTACCGCGACCTCGGACTGGAAGGCCACGATCTGCCCGAGGCAGCCCGACGCGCCCGCGAGCACCTCCAGGTCCCACCCCTGGGTGTCCATCTTGAGGTAGACGCGCGGCTCGGCGACCCCGCCGAGCGCCCGCTCAGCCAGCCCGTCGAGCCGCCGGACCGGGACGGTCTCCGTCCGCACGACCGCGGCCGACTCCCCGAGCTCGTCCGTCGAGTAGCGGTTGCGCTCGAGGAATGAGCTGAACACCCGCAGCTCGGACACGTTGATCTCGGCGCGGCCGTCCTCTGACCCGAGTGCCAGTTGGAACGCCTCCCACCCCGGGTCTGCGGCGCTGTGGTTCCCAAGTCGCTGGAAGCTGTCGGAGACAGGCTCGAAGGACGCGATCCGCCCCGTGTAGCCGTTGCGTCGCAGCCACCGGCCGAAGTCGCCGCCGCCGGCTCCTACGTCGAGGACGACGTTGATTGCCAGCCGGCCGAACAGGCGGTCGAGGTGCAGCCCGAGCACGTTGGCCTCGGGGAGCCCGGTCCGCACGACCTCGAAGCCCCGACGGCGGAGCAGGTTCCGGGCGCGGAACTGCAGCTCTTCGAAGGATGCCCAATTCAAGCTTCGCCATGCTACGGCTCGTGGACCCGCTGCCCGTCCTGCATGGTGATCGCGTGCTGCTCCGGCCGGTGCGCGGCGAGGACGCGGACGCGCTGCTCGCGCTGCTGAAAGAGCCCGCGGTCGCGCGCTGGTGGCACGAATGGGACGCGGCGCGGGTGCGGCGGGACCTGATCGAGCAGGACGAGGAGCACGTCAACGTGATCGAGGTCGGGGGCGAGATCGCCGGGCTGCTGCTCGTCTACGAGGAGCCCGACGAGTACAAGCACGCGGCGCTCGACGTCAGCCTCGCCACCGCGCACCAGGGGCAGGGGCTCGGCCCCGAGGCGCTGCGACTGGTGATCACCTACCTGGTCGAGGAGCGCGGGCACCATCGCCTGACGATCGACCCCGCGGCCCACAACGAGCGCGCGATCCGGGCGTACGCGAAGCTCGGGTTCAAGCCGGTTGGCATCCTGCGCCGCTACGAGCGCGCCGCCGACGGCAGCTGGCACGACGGGCTGCTCATGGACCTGCTCGCCGACGAGCTTTTGTAGCGTCCTGCGGACCATGGACTGGGAAGCCGAGGGGCTGCTCGAGGGGCTCGAGGACGACGACCACCGGAAGGGCCGGATCGAGCTGCTCGATTACCTCCACAGCGAGGGCTGCGAGGTCGACGAGCTCAAGCAGGCGGTCGCGGAGGACCGGCTCGTGCTGCTCCCGGTCGAGCGCCTGCTGGCCGGGGACAAGACCTACAGCCAGCGCCAGATCGCCGAGGAGGCTGGGCTCGAGCTCGACCATCTGCGGCGGTACCGCCAGGCGCTCGGGCTGGCGGTGCCCGACCCCGACGCCGAGGTGCTCGGCAACGCCGACCTGGAGGGCGCGAAGGACACCGCCGCGATCGCCGCCGCGGGCTTCTCGACCGAGGACACGCTCGAGGTCACGCGCGTGCTCGGCCGCGGCATGGTCCGCTACGCCGAGGCGCTGCGCACGCTGTTCGCCCAGACGTTCCTCGAGCCCGGCGACACCGAGCTCGCGCTCGCCCGCCGGCTCCAGAGCCAGGCCGAGGAGCTACTGCCGCTCTCGAGCCGCCTGCTCGACCACGTCTTCCTCCTCCACCTGCAGCAGCTGCTGCGCAACGACGTCCTCGGGATCGCCGAGCGCACCTCGGGCAAGGTCTCCGACCGCACCGACACCGCCGTGGCGTTCGCCGATCTCGTCGGCTTCACGGAGCTGGGGGAGACCGTCGACGTGGAGGAGCTCGGCGGCCTCGCCGGCCGGCTGTCGAAGATGGCGAGCGAGGTGGTCTCGCAGCCCGTCCGCGTCGTCAAGCAGATCGGCGACGCGGTGATGTTCGTCTCCCCCGACCCCGCGGCCGCCGTGAGCACCTGCCTCGAGCTGATCGAGCGCGCCGAGGCCGAGGAGAACTTCCCGCCGCTGCGCGCCGGCGTGGCCTACGGGCCGGCCATCAACCGCTGGGGCGACTGGTTCGGCTCGACCGTCAACGTCGCGAGCCGCCTGACCGGCCGTGCGCGGCCCGGCGCCGTGCTGGTCTCCGACACGGTCAAGGAGCGCGTCGGCGACGACACGTTCGTGTGGTCGGAGGCGGGCGAGAAGAAGCTCAAGGGCCTCAACAAGCCGCTCAAGACCTACCGGCCGCGCAAACCCTCAAGGGGTCAGACCCCTGCTTGAGGGTTGACGGCGCGCAAACCCTCAAGGGGTCAGACCCCTGCTTGAGGGTTGACGGGGACGCGCTTGTCGGCGCCCTCGCCGAGCATCCAGTGCTCGGAGATCACCGCGCGGTAGAGCCGCAGGGGACCGCTGAGGTCCTTCCACTCGCCCAGGCCCTGCTCGACCGAGCGGGCGGAGAAGACCTCCAGCCCGTCCGCCGCCTCCGCGGCCTTGGCGGTCATGTAGACGGCCTGCCCGTAGCCGGGCGTCACGGTGCTGTCGAAGATGACGATCGAGAGCTGCGGGCGCTCGGCCAGGTTGCGCGAGTGGCGCGCGCCCGGGTACGAGATCCAGAACAGCTCGGAGTAGCCGCGCGGCGCGTACCAGACCGGCGACGCCCACGGGACACCCGCGGCGTCGGCGGTGGCCAGCGTCATGTAGCGGCCGCCGTCGATGATCTCGCGCGCGCCCTCCGGCCCCGGCGCGACGACGCGGCTCACGCGTACGGCCTGGTCAGCGCCTTCACGAAGTCCTCGAGCTGGCGCGTCGTCCAGCACTCGTACGCCTCGCAGTGTTGCTCGTACGCGCTGATCACCGAGTCGCCGTAGTTCCAGTACAGCCGCGGCTCGGGGTTGAGCCAGAACGTGCGGCCGGCGAGCGCCACGATCGAGGCGAAGACGTCGGCGCGCGGGTCGCGGCCGTTGGTGCGCGCGTCGCCGAGCACGATCACCGTCGCGCGCGGGTGCAGGTCGTCGGCGACCGAGCCGAGGAACTCGCGCCACACGCGGCCGTAGTCGGTGTAGCCCGACACGTCGGCCACGCCCGCGTCCTTCGAGATCGCGTCGGAGACCGCGCGGAACGAGCGCTCGCGCGCGAAGACCTCCGTGACCTCCGAGATCCGCTCGACGAACACGAACGAGCGCATCTTGCGGAACGCGTCGTGCAGCGCGTGCAGCACGCTCAGGAAGAACACCGAGGCGCTGGTGACCGAGGTGGAGACGTCGCACAGCACGTACAGCTCCGGGCGCTTCGGCCGCCGCGGGCGGTACTTGAGCTCGACCGGCACGCCACCGGTCTGCAGCGACGCGCGCATCGTCCGGCGCACGTCGACGTGCGCGTGGCGCTTCCGCCCGCGCGTCTCGTGCCCCTGGGTGGCGAGCCGGCGCTTGAGCTGCGCGACGACGCGGTGCACGGCGGCGAGGTCCTGCAGCGGGCCGCTCGGCAGCGCCCGGTCCAGCTCGTTCAGCGGCCGCGAGGGAGGGAGTGACTGCGTCCGCTCGATCTGCGCGCGCTCGAGCTCGCGGCGCAGGAGCTGCTCGAAGCGCCGGATCTGGTCGCGCGTCAGCGGCGGAGGGGGCAGCTCGCCCTCCGTCTCCCGCACCGGCCCACCGGGCTCCGAGCGCAGCCCGAGCGCGCGGCGGATGCGCTGGACGTCGACGCCGAGCACGCCCGAGCCCTCGCCGCGGCGGCCGAAGGCGACGATCGCGAGCCGCGCGAGGTCGCGCATCGCCGACTCGTCGCCGTCGCGGATCGCCTGGAGCAGCTGCTCGCGCAGGTTGTCGTAGTCGATCTGCTCGCCGCCGGTGATGCCGTCCTCGTCCTCCGAGCCGGCGCCGGCGGGCCCCTCCCGCACGCCCTGCTCCATCGCCGCCGCCTCGGCGGCGCGGAAGAAGAAGCGCTCGAACACGAGGTCGAACACGCGCCGGTCCTCGGGCGACTTCGCGAGCGTGGCGGCCAGCGTCTCGCGGAACGCCGACTCCTCGGTCCAGCTCACCTCGCCGAGGGCGCCGAACGCGTCGAGCAGCTCGGACGTGCCGACCGCGAGCCCCTCCGCCCGCAGCTCCTCCGCGAACGCGACGACCCCGGCCGGGAGGCTCAAGTCGCGGCCGCCCCGAGCCGCACGCCAACCCGCTCGGCCACGGTGTCGAGGTCAGTGCGGTGCTTGACGATGATCGACAGCGTCGACTTGAACACGTCGGCGTCGATGTCGTCGGCGCCGAGCAGCAGCAGCGCGCGCGCCCAGTCGATCGACTCCGCGATCGAGGGCGGCTTCTTGAGGTCGAGCTCGCGCACCATCTGCACGACCTCGACGAGCCGCTGCGCGACCTTCTCCGGCAGCTCGGGCGCGTGCAGCCGCACGATCTCGAGCTCGTGCTCGCTCGAGGGGTAGTCGAGCCACAGGTAGAGGCAGCGACGCTTGAGCGCCTCGGTCAGCTCGCGCGTGTTGTTGGAGGTCAGCAGCACCACCGGGTGCGTGCGCGCCTCGATGCGGCCGAGCTCGGGGATCGAGATCTGGAAGTCGGACAGCAGCTCGAGCAGCATCGCCTCGAACTCCTGGTCGGTCTTGTCGATCTCGTCGATCAGCAGCACGACCGGCTCGGGCGAGGCGATCGCGGTCATCAGCGGCCGCTCGAGCAGGAACTCCTCGCCGAAGATGTCGTCCTGCACCGCATCCCACCCGGTGCCCTGGGCTTCCGCCTGGATGCGCAGGAGCTGCTTGCGGTAGTTCCACTCGTACAGCGCCTTGGCCTCGTCGAGCCCCTCGTAGCACTGCAGGCGCACGAGCCGGCGGTCGAGGTACTTCGCCAGCGCCTTCGCCAGCTCGGTCTTGCCGACGCCCGCGGGGCCCTCGACGAGCACCGGCTTGCCGAGGCGGGCGGCCAGGAACGAGACCAGCGCGGTGGACTCGCCCGGCAGGTAGCCGACGCCGCGGAGACCGGCGGCGACGTCTTCGACCGCAGCCGGTTCGACGCTCATGGCTCAGGAGTCTAGGAACTGTGGAATGCTCGCCGCCCGTGCCGCTGGCCGCGTTCGACCCGTCGCCCGTCCCGTTCGTGGTCCTGATGGCCGCGGGCTTCCTGCTGGGCGGCATCGGCCACCTCTACAAGTCGAAGACGCTGATCGCGGCCGGGATCGGCCTGATCTTCATGGCCACGCTCGGCCTCCCGCTCGGGATCTACCTGTCGGACCGCTGATCAGCGCTCGGAGTCGAGCATCGCCATCTGCGCCTCGCCGTAGCGGCTCCCCTCCGCCACGCCGGGCGGGAAGGCCTCCTCGAGTCGCGCCAGCGCGTCGTCGCCGAGCGTGAGATCCAGCGCGCCGAGCGCCTCATCGAGCCGGTCGCGGCGGCGCGCGCCGATCACCGGGATGACGTCCTCGCCACGCGCCAGCACCCACGCGATCGCCACCTGGGCGGGCGAGGCGCCGACGCCGTCGGCGACGTCTCGCAGCGTCTCAACGAGCTGGAGGTTGTGGTCGAGCGCATCGCCCTGGAAGCGCGGGCTCATCGTGGCGCGGAAGTCCGAGCCGCCCGTCTCGCGCTCGCGCGACCAGTGGCCCGAGATCAGCCCGCGCGAGAGCACGCCGTAGGCGGTGATCGCGATGCCGTGCTCGCGGCAGGCGTCGACGATCTCGTCCTCGACGCCGCGCGAGATCAGCGACCACTCGATCTGGAGGTCGGCGATCGGCGCGACCGCGGCGGCGCGGTGGATCGTCTCGGCGCCGACCTCGGAGAGCCCGATGTGGCGCACGAAGCCGGCGTCGACCAGCTCGGCGATCGCGCCGACGGTGTCCTCGATCGGGGTATCGGGGTCGAGCCGCGCCGGGCGGTAGACGTCGACGTGGTCGGTGCCGAGCCGCTGCAGCGTGTAAGCGAGCGACGTCTTGACCGCCGCCGGGCTGCCGTCGAAGCCGAGCCAGGCGCCGTCGGGGCCGCGCTGGGCGCCGAACTTGACGCTGAGCGCGACGTCGTCGCGGCTGCGGTCGCGGAGCGCGCGCCCGATCAGCAGCTCGTTGTGGCCCATGCCGTAGAAGTCGCCGGTGTCGAGCAGGGTGACGCCGGCGTCGATGGCGGCGTGGATGGTGGCGACCGACTCCGCCTCGTCGGAGGCGCCATAGACGCCGGGGCTCATGCCCATGCAGCCGAGGCCGACCGCGCTGACGGTGGGGCCGGTGGTTCCAAGCTTTCTCGTATCCATACGGTTCAGGGTGCCCGCGGGGCGCTTGAAGTAGAAACGCCGATGCGGCGTATGCTCACAACCGATCGTTGTGGCCGACCTCCGCTCGCTCACCGTGCTCGCCGCCGTCGTCCGCCACCGGTCGTTCACGCAGGCCGCGCGCGAGCTGCACGTCGCCCAGCAGGCGGTGAGCCGCACGGTGGCGCGGCTGGAGGCGGAGCTCGGCGTGCCCTTGATCGAACGCACGACCCACCGGGTCGAGCCGACCGCGGCCGGCGCGGCGCTGGCAGAGGACGCGGAGTCGCTGGTCGCCGCCGCGGACGCCGCGCTCGCGCGGGCGCGTGAGCTCGGCGGCGCGCCGCGCCAGACGCTGGCGCTCGGCATGTCCCCGGGCATCAGCCAGGGCGAGGTCGAGCGGATCCTCGACGCGCTCGGCGCCGCGCTCCCCGGCGTGCAGCTCGACCTCGTCGAGTCCCGCCCCGCGGCCGTCGGCCCCCAGCTGCGCGACGGGCTCGCCGACCTCGTCCTCGCCCGCTACGCGCAGCCGGGGCCGGGGCGCCACGTGCTGCCGCTGGGCAGGACGCCAGGCGGGCTGGCGGTCCCGCGCGGCCATCGCTTCGCGCGCCGCCGCACGCCCGTGATGCTGGCCGACCTGGCCGGCGAGCGCGTGCTGATCTGGTCGCGGCGCTCGGTGGCGACGAGCGCGCTGCAGGAGCTGCTGGCCGGCGTCGACGTCGACTGGACCGTCTCCACCGTGGTGGGGCGCGACGGGCTCGCCGACGTCGCCCGCGGCACGGCGGTGGCCGTCTGGCCGATCGGCGACACGCCGCACCGCGACGTCGCGCTCGTGCCGGTCGAGCCGCCGATCGCTCTCCCGGTCGTCGCCGTCCTTCGCCCCGGCACGCCGCCGCTGACGGTGCGGCGCGCGCTCGACGCGATCCGCGAAGCGCTCTAGATGGGTGATCGGGCGGCCGCCGTGCCCGGATGTGCCGCGGGACGCGTGCAGACGGGTACGGGGGTCGTGCGATCACCCATCAGTCCGGCCGGTTCCTGCCGTGCAGGTCGTGGGCGTTGACCCATTCCTCGGCGACGATCGCGGAGCCGAGCGAGAGCTCGCCGCACAGCACCGTCGCCGCCACGATCTCGGCGAACTTGCGCACCTTGTCCTTGCCGTAGCAGTCGAGCAGCTCGAGGCACTCGCGCTGGGTCGCGAGCCCGGTGCCGCCGCCGTAGGTCCCCACGATCAGCGACGGGATCGTGACCGAGTAGTAGTAGTCGCCGTTCTCGCGCAGCTCGGCGTAGGTGAAGGCGGCGGAGGACTCGGCGACGTTGGCGACGTCCTGCCCCGTGGCGATGAACATCGCGGTGATGCCGTTGGCCGAGTGGGCGCCGTTGTTGTTGACGCCCGACATGAAGCCGCCGAGGTTGGAGACCTGGCGCGCCCGGTACATCAGCTCGCTGCTCGAGTGCATGATCTCCTGGAACAGCGCGTCCGGAATGATCGCTTCCGCTACCACGCGCTTGCCGCGCGTGCGCAGCATGTTGATCTGCGACGACTTCTTGTCGGTGGCGAAGTTGCCCTCGAGGAAGAAGCGGTCGATCGCCGGGTACTGCTCGAGGATCCAGTGGCAGGCGGCCTGGGTGGCCTTGCCGGTCATGTTCTGGCCGGCGGCGTCGCCGGTCGTGTAGTTGAAGCGCGTGTAGAGGATGCGGCTGGCCGAGTACTGCTCGATGTCCTGCAGCCGGCCGGACTTGGTGGTCGACTCGGCGACCTCGCGGATCTCGTCGAAGTGCTCGTCGAGCCACTCGCCGAAGTCGCGCGCGCCGCGGGCGTCCTCGAACAGGAACGCCGGCGCGCGCTGCATGCGGTCGGCCATGATCGTCGTCTTCACGCCGCCGGCCTCGTGCAGCAGCTTCATGCCGCGGTTGTAGGAGGCGACGAGCGTGCCCTCGGCGGTCGCCATCGGGACGTAGAACTCGCCCTGGGCGTGCTCGCCGTTGACGAGCAGCGGGCCGGCGATCCCGAGCGGCACCTGCGCGACGCCGGTGAAGTGCTCGATGTTCCCGGGCAGGACGCTGGGGTCGAAGGAGTACGAGCCGACGTGCTCGAGCGAGGCGCCGACGTGCTCTTGCAAGAAGTCGCGCCGCGCGGAGGCGGCGTCGCGGGTGTAGTCGTCGGACTGGCGTGGGACAGAGACGCGGGTGGGCATGGAGGTGCCCCTACCCGCGTATGGGCTCCCTCACGTGCCCGCCGGCGCGCCCGCCTCGCCGTCCTACGAGCGCCAACCGATCAGAGTCGTCGCCGAGCCGTCCCGCGGTGGAGGCCGGAGGGACGACGACGACGGCGAGACGAGCCGCGCGGCGTACACGCGGGTTGAGACGCGCGGCGCGCGGCGGAGTTGCTCCCGAGCCGCGCCCAACGGTGTCCCAGGTGCGTCAGAAGAGCCGGTCGGACGGCGGGTCGTCCGGTGCGGACGGATCCGGCCCGGGGTCCTGCGCCGGCGGCCGCGGCCGCTCCGCCCGGCCCGGCGGCTCGGGCGCGTCGCCCTCCCACGTGGGCGGGCGCTCGCGCAGGACCTGCGTGACCTCGGTGTGCTCGCGCGGGCGGCCGTTGCCGCGTTCGCGGGGGCGGCGCTCCGGGACCTCCCACTCGGTCTCCTCGGCGATCGGGTTGGCCGGCTCGGGGCGGCCCGCCGCGCGCACCCGGGCGCCGGCCGCCACCAGCGCGCCCGCGGCCAGCAGCGCCACGAAGATGCCCCAGTCGATGCCGACCGTGGTGGTCGCCCCGCCGATCTTGGGCTTGTCGAACAGCCGCCAGATCAGCAGCGCCAGCACCCAGCCGCCGGCCAGCGAGACGACGAAGCCGTCACCGCCGGGGAGGTGGAAGCGCCGCCGCTGCGCGCGCGCCCACACCAGGTAGAGCACCGCGGCGGCCACGAGCAGGATCGCGGCCTCGACCCATGTGAAGACGGCGAACGCCGAGCGCGACTCGTCCTTGCCGAGCGAGTTCACCTGATACCAGGGCAGCACCATCGAGAAGATCAGCGCCGCCGCCGCGCCGCCCGTCAGGCGCGACTCCGGCGGCAGCTCGCGGAGGGCCTGGCCGACGTTCATCCCGCCCGAGTCTATGGGGGTCAGTCGATGGGAATGTCCTGCACCTCGACCGGCTGGTCGGGCTCGCGCTCCAGCCGCGCGATCCACCAGTCGATCAGCGCGCGCAGCGCCAGCAGCATCTCTCGCGCGGCCTCGGCGAGCTGGCGCGCCAGCTCGGGCGGCAGCGACGTGCGCGCCGTCTCCAGCAGCCCCGCCAGCGCCTGCAGGTCGCCGAAGGCGGAGCGCTCGGCGCTCGTCCGCTCGCCTTCGTAGCCGGCCGGCGGCACCTCGCCGGTGCGGGCCCGCGCGGCGGCCTCGGCCTCGCGCACCAGCCGGTCGGCGGCGGCGTAGGCCTCGTCGACCTGTGAGCGCATCTGGGAGAGCGGGTCGTCAGCCACTGAAGCTCACCAGCAGCGAGCCGTCGTCGAACGTGGCCGACGACGGGGAGTAGGGGGCGAGGGCGGGCGGCAGGATGATCGTGCGTTTCTGCCCATCCACGCGCACGACTAACTCCAACCCGATCTTCTTCAGCGAGATGTCGCCCTTCTGGGCGAACGGCAGGTCGAGCCGCAGCCGCGCCCCGTCGCCGTCGAGCGACAGCTCCTGGGCCAGCTCGTCGTGCAGCAGCGCGCTGCCGTCGTCGCCCTCGAACAGCGCTTCGCCGAGCCGGTCGAGCATCGCCCCGCCGACGACCTCCTGCTCGAAGTACGGCGCCTTCAGCACCGGCACGGGGGCGAAGCCCGACTCCACGAGCTCGAGCTGCTCACGCTGGACCGCCCGCCAGGCGCCGAAGTAGCCGCCCTCGACCTCCTCCGGGAAGACGCGGTTCACGACGACCGCGTCGGTCAGGTAGCCGTACAGCGACAGGTAGGTGAAGGTCCGCATCGCCTCGGCGATGACCATCTTGTCGGGCGTCATCACCAGCCGCATCGAGACCTTCTCGCGGTCGCGCAGGATGTCGTTCATTGCGATCAGGTTCTCGACCAGCCGCTGGACCTCGGCGAACACGCGCTCGTCGGGCAGCGAGACGTCGAAGAACGTCTTCGCCAGCGGCCGCGCCGCCGCCAGCAGCGCGCGCTCGCGCCCGAACACCTTGTCCAGCCACCAGCGCGCGACGTCGGGGAACGAGAGCAGCCGCAGCGTCTCGCCGGTCGGCGCGCAGTCGACGATCACGACGTCCCAGTCGCCCTCGTCCACGTGGCGCTTGATCTGCAGCAGCGAGAACAGCTCGTCGCCACCGGGCGGCACGGTCAGCTCCTCGGCCGCGATCCGGTCGACGCCCTGGTCGACGAACAGCCCGCCGAGCCACCCTTGCACCGCCGACCAGTTGCGCTCCAGCTCGTCCTGGGCCTGCACCTGCTGGGCCCACAGGCCGCCGCCAACGTCCGTCGGCTCCGAGCCGACGCGCGCCTCCAGCGACTCCGCCAGCGAGTGCGCGGGGTCGGTGGAGAGCACGATCGTCCGCTTGCCCGCGGCGGCGCAGCGGCGTGCCGTGGCAGCGGCGACCGACGTCTTGCCGACGCCGCCCTTGCCCGTGTACAGGATGGTCCGCGGCCTCAATGGGCGCGCTTCTTGGGCTTCAAGACGTCGATCGTACCCTCGGCCGTCCCGACGTTCCCCGCCAGGTCGGTCGCCGTCAGCGCGACGTCGTACTCGCCCGCCTTGCGCGGCACCTGCCAGCTCAGCGCCGGCTTGCCGTGCCCGACGATCACGGCGGGCTTCGTGTAGACGGGCCGGCCGTTGCGCGAGAAGCGCAGCACCACGCGCGAGATCTTCGACAGCCGGACCTTCACCTTGCCGAGCTTGCCGCCCCGCAGCGTCGCGGTCGCCAGCGAGATCACCGGAGCCTCCATCTGGTACTGGGTGAACTTCAGCTCGGTGTCGCAGTACACGGGCTCCTGCGTGCGCGTGCACAGGTTGTGCAGGAACGAGGTGACGAGCTGGTGGTACGAGAGGTCGGACTCGTGCTCGCTGGAGCCGCGCGAGTACAGCGACCAGGCGCCGGTGTCGTAGTTCGGCACCTCACGCCGCGCGACCCGCTCGCCCTCGGCGTAGAGCGCCCGGGCGTCGGCGTCGCCGCCGTACTTGGCGAGGTCGTAGAGGCCGATCAGCGCCTGCAGGAAGCCGTTGATGACGTGCAGATCCGGCGCGAAGGAGTACAGCGCGTACTCGGGGCCGTCGCTGGTCGGCACGCGCACGCCCTCAGGCGTGTTCGTCCGGAAGATGCCCAGCGCCTGCGTGAGGATCGGCAGCACCTCGTCCTGGCGCCCGAGCCGCTTGGCGACGCGGGACATCGCCTCGACGCCGGTCCCCTGGGCCATGCCGGACACCCACGGCGGCCGGCCGCCGCCGAACGAGAAGTCGTACTCCCAGGCGACGCCGCCGGCGCGCGGGACGCGCAGCGGCAGCAGCTCGTCGAGCAGCTGGCCGGCGGCCGTGTTGCTCTTCGACGACCACAGCGCGTTGAGCTTCGCGAAGTTGGCGAGCGGGTGGAACTGCAGGCCCTGGCCCGGGAAGTACTGCCACACGAGCTGCGAGCGCGAGAACGAGATCCGGCGCGTGGACGGTCCCGTGATGTGGGTCGTCCAGTAGACGCGGTTCGTGTCGAGCATCAGCCACAGCGGCACGAGCCGCGGGCCGTTCAGCTTCCGGCGCGCCGCGATGCCCTCGACGATGCCGACCACGCCGTCCAGCTCGCGCCGCCGGGTGGTGCCGCGCGGGAGCCGCTTGGCGGCGCGCTTGGTGGCGTTGAAGTCCGCCAGCCGGTCCTTGCGCTCGGTGGCCGTGATGCGCCCGGAGGACGCCAGACGCGCCAATTCGCTCTTGACCGTTCGTGGCTTGGCGGAGGCCGCCTCGGCAGCGATCGCGCTGAACGCGAGCACAACACACGCCAAATACGTCATACGCCGAATTCGTCTGAAGATCATTTCCCCGATGCTAGGCTCGCCGACACGGTGACTAGGTCATTGCAACCCATCCTGCTCGCGCTGGTTGCGGCGCTCGCATTGGCCGTTGGAGCCTGCGGCGGTGGCGGCGACGAGGCGTCATCCGACACCGACGTCAACACGCTCCTGAAGGACACCTTCAAGGGCAACAAGGACGTCAAGTCCGGCAAGCTCAACCTGGCGCTGAAGGTCGACGCCAAGGGCGGCACGAGCTCCACCCAGGGCCCGGTCAACGTCAGCGTCTCGGGTCCGTTCCAGACCGAGGGCAAGCAGAAGCTGCCCAAGTTCGACATCGACTTCGCCTTCGAGGGCGCGGGCCAGAGCATCAAGGCCGGGCTGACCTCGACGGGCACCAAGGGGTTCGTGAACTTCCAGGGGACCGAGTACGCGGTCTCCGACCAGGTCTTCCAGCAGTTCAAGGCCGGCTACGAGCAGGCGCAGAAGAACGGCAGCTCTTCGTCGAAGAACCAGCAGTCGCTCTCCTCGCTCGGGCTCGACCCGCAGCAGTGGCTGACCAATCCCAAGAACGAGGGCGACGCGAAGGTCGGTGACGACGACACGATCAAGATCACCGGCGGCGTCGACGTCAACAAGCTCCTCGACGACGTCAACACCGCGCTGTCGAAGGTCAAGCAGTTCGGCGCGCAGGGCACGCAGAACCTGCCGAGCCAGCTGACGGCCGAGCAGCGCAAGCAGGTCGTCGACGCGGTCAAGGACCCGAAGGTCGAGATCTACACCGGCAAGGAGGACAAGATCCTGCGCCGGATGGTCGTCTCCCTCGGGATCGTCGACCCCAAGGGCTCCGCGGGCTCGGCCGACATCAAGTTCGACCTCTCGATCTCCGACCTGAACAAGGACCAGGAGATCTCCGAGCCGTCCGGCGCCAAGCCGTTCGACCAGCTGCTCTCCAAGTTCGGCGGGCTCGGCCTCGGCGGCCTGGGCTCGACCGGCGGCACGAGCGGCAGCAGCAGCGGCGGCGGGACGAGCGGCAGCGGGTCCAACCAGAAGCTCGAGAAGTACTCGAAGTGCGTCACCGACGCCGGCAGCGACGTGGCCAAGGCGCGCGAGTGCCAGAAGCTGCTCACAGGCTAAGTTCGCGCACCACGCGCACCAGGCGCATTGCGCTCGTCGCCGCCATGGCCGTGGTGACGCTCAACATCTGGACCGGCGCGCCGCTGCTCGGTCTGTGGGTCGGCTCGCGGGTGGCGCCGGCCTCGGGCATCTCGATGCTGTCCTTCTTCGTCGTCGCGCTCGTCATCGGCGTCGCGGCCCTCCTCCTGCTCCAGCTCCTCGGCGTGCTCCAGGAGGCGTACGCCCACGCCAGCGGCCGCGAGCTGCCGCGCCGACAGACCAGCTGGCTGAAGCCGATGAGCGGTGCGCGCACCCGTGGCAAGGGCGCCGTGGCGCCGCCGCTGACCGCCACCGACTACGTCGTGGTCGGCGCGGTTGTGCTCGCCATCGCCGCGTTCGAGGCCTGGTTCTTCCTCCTCGCCGGCTCGTCGCTCGGCTAAGGTCGCCGCGCATGCGACTGCTCGTCTGTTACGGCACGTGGGACGCCGGCGGCCATCCGTGCGGCCGCGCGCACACGGCGCTCGAGAACGCCGGCCACCACCCGCACGTCGAGCGCGCCTACGGCTGGCGCATCCTGCCCGACGCGCTCAACGTCATGCCCGGCCGCAGGGAGGCGAAGCGCCGGACCGGCAAGGTCGACGTGCCGGTGCTGATCCTCGACGACGACACGACGGTCGCCGGCGTGAAGGCGATCGTGGACTGGGCGCGGCTGAACCCGGCTCAGGCCGGCGCGCCGAGCCCGAAGCCCGCCGCGTAGAGCTCGTCGACGCGCGCGAGCTCGTCCTCGTCGAGGTCGGGCACCGCGTTCGTCCCCGCCGCGGCCCACTCCTCGAGCTGCGCGGCGGTGTTGACGGTGTGCACGACACAGCCGATCGCCGGCTGGGCGAGGATGTACTTGTAGGCGGCCTGGGCGAGCGTGCGCTGGCCGTCGCGCTTCAGGAACTCGAGCTGGTCGACCTTCTGCAGGCCCTCGATCAGCCACGAGCGCGGCCGGTGGCGGCGGTGGTCGTTCCCTTCGAAGGTGTGGTCGGGCGTGAGGTGGCCCTCGAGCAGGCCCGAGGAGGTCGGGACGCGCGCGATGACGCCGACGCCGCGCTGCTCGGCGAGCTCGAGGAACTCGGCGCCGGGCGCCTGCTCGAGCAGGTTGTAGACCGTCTGCAGGGAGGTCAGGCCGTCGCGCTGCTCGAGCGCGCGCACTCCCTCGTCGCGCCAGCCGATCTTGGGCCCGAGCGCGATCCCGTAGTGGCGGATCTTGCCCTCGGCCTTCAATGCCTCGAGCTCCGCGTAGAGCTCGTCGGCGTCGATCCCGTCCATGCGCGGGTTGTGCAGCTGGTAGAGGTCGACGTAGTCGGTGTGCAGCCGCTGCAGCGACGCCTCGAGCGCGCGCCGGGTGTGCTCCGGCGACCAGTCGTGCGGGCGCTCGGACTCCTTGTCGCCCTTGCGCTCGGCGTCGAGCAGGTAGCCGAACTTGGTCGACAGCTCGTAGCTGTCGCGGGCGGCGCCGGAGCGCGCGAGCGCGTCCCCGACCAGCTGCTCGTTGAGCCCCTGGCCGTAGGTGTCGCCGGTGTCGAAGAACGTGACGCCGAGGTCGAGCGCGCGCGCGACGAGCGCGTCGGGCGACTCGTGCTCGCCCCACCAGTCGGAACCGAGAGCCCAGGTGCCGAAGCCGACCGCGGAGGTCTCGAGGTCCGTGCTGCCGAAGGTGCGACGCCGCATCAGAGCCGAGAGTCTAGGAGGCCGGTCACTTATGTAAGGTGAGTGAGTGCAGCTGCGCCGTTTCCTGTTCAGCGGCGACGGGTGGCCGTACCTGCTCGTCCCGTTCATCCCGCTCGCCATCGCACTCGACCTCGCTCACGCGGGAGCGGGGCTCGTCTTCGGCTCGTCAGCGCTCGGCGTGATCCCGACCGCCGCACTGATGGGCAAGGCCACCGAGGAGCTCGCCAGCCGCTCCGGGCCGGGTGTCGGCGGCCTGCTCAACGTCACGTTCGGCAACGCGCCGGAGCTGATCATCGCGCTGTTCGCGCTGCACGAGGGGCTCCAGGAGGTCGTCAAGGCCTCGCTGGTCGGCTCGATCCTCGGCAACATCCTGCTGGTGATGGGGGCCGCGATGCTCGTCGGCGGCTGGAATCGCGAGCGCCAGAGCTTCGACCGGACCGCGGCGAGCGTGCAGGCGCTGATGCTTCTGCTGGCCGCCGCCGCGCTCGCGATGCCGGCGATCTTCCAGCTCGTCTCGGGCGGCGGCCTGCCCAAGCCGGAGGCCGAGTCAGTCAAGTTCAGCGGCGACATCGAGCACCTGTCGATGCTGGTGGCGGGCGTGCTGCTGCTGACCTACATCGCAGGGTTGTTCTTCTCGCTCAAGACCCACCGCGATCTCTTCAACCCTGAGCACTACGCCGACGACGAGGAGGGCGAGCCCTGGACGGTGCGCAAGGCCGTGACCATGCTCGGGATCGCCGGCGTCGCGGTCGGCGTGATGTCGGAGATCCTCGTCGGCTCGATCACCGAAGCGTCGGCGTCGATCGGCCTGTCGCCGTTCTTCGTCGCGGTCATCGTGGTCGCGATCGTCGGCAACGCCGCCGAGCACTGGGTCGCGGTGTTCTTCGCGATGAAGGACAAGATGGACCTGTCGGTCAACATCGCGATCGGCTCGAGCGCGCAGATCGCGCTGTTCGTCGCGCCCGTGCTGGTCCTGCTCTCGCTCGTCATCGGCCCGTATCCGATGTCGCTGGTCTTCAACGGACTCGAGCTCGGGGCGATCTTCCTCGCGGTGCTGATCGCCCAGGCGGTGACGCACGAGGGCGAGTCGACGTGGTTCGAGGGCGCGCAGCTGCTCGCGGTCTACGTCGTGCTGGGCTGTACCTTCTTCTTCGTCGGCTGATGCTCGCGTGGGCCGCGCTCGCGGCGATCACGGTCCTCCTGCTGTGGGTCGACCTGCACTTCTTCGCGCGCGGCCGCGAGCCGAGCTTCCGCGAGGGCGTGGTGTGGAGCATCGGCTGGCTGATCGTCTCGATGCTCGCCGGCGTGTCGCTGCTGCTGCTCGACACCCACGGGCTCGACGACTTCGTCACCTACACGACCGTCTACTTCGTCGAGCGGTCGCTGTCGCTGGACAACCTGTTCGTGTTCGTCCTGCTGTTCGCGTACTTCGGGGTGCCGACCGAGTACCGCGCGCGGCTGCTGTTCTACGGCATCGCCGCCGCGCTCGTGCTCCGCGGCGGGGCGATCCTCGGCGGCGTCGCGCTGCTACAGGAGCTGCACTTCTTCATCTACGTGCTCGGCGTGCTGCTGCTCGTGCTCGCCTACCGGATCCTGCGCGGGGTGGAGGAGAACGTCGACCCCGACCGCAACTTCATCGTGCGGCTGGTCCGGCGGGTGTTCCCGGTGACCAGCGACTTCGAGGGCAAGCGGCTGTTCGTGCGCCGCGACCACACCAACTACGTGACGCCGTTGTTCGTCTGCCTGGCGGCGATCGTCGCTGCCGACATCGCGTTCGCGGTCGACTCGATCCCGGCCGCGTTCGCGATCACGCGCGACTCGGTGCTGATCTGGATGGCCAACATCTTCGCCCTGCTCGGCCTGCGCGCGCTGTTCGTGCTCGTCGAGGGGCTGATCCGGCGCTTCCGCTACCTCGACGAGACGATCGCCATCGTGCTCGCGCTGGTGGCGGCCAAGCTGCTGCTCGAGGATCTCTACAAGGTCGGCCCGGAGCTCACGCTCGTGATCGTGTTCGTGGCCTTCTCGATCGGGATCACCGCGTCGCTATGGGCCGACCGGCGCGACCCGGACGCCGAAGCGAAGCGCGACGCCCGGTCGGAGTCGATCGCCTAGAACGGCGTGCGGTGGACCGTCGAGCCGCCGAGCAGCTCCCAGCTCGCGGTCGCCGCGGCCGGCCACGCGTGGTACTCGAGGCCGGGGGTCGACGCCGTGCGGTCGGCGGCCAGCGGGCCGTAGCCCTTGCCGCTCGTGATCGCGTTCCAGGCGGTGACCTGGTTGTCGAGCGCGGTCGGCGTGATCCCGAAGGAGCGCCACATGTAGCGGACCTGCGCGGTCGACTCGCCGGAGAGCACGTCGGGGCCGGTGCCCGTCGCGTAGGGGCGGTAGCCGCTGAACGGCCCGGCGGCGCTCCACGTGTTGTTGTAGGTCGTGACGGCGGTGGACTTCGCGACCGAGCGGCCGCTGACCGGGAACGCGCTGCCGATGTAGGCGAGCACCTTGCTCATCTGCGTGCCGGACTGCGAGTTGTTGCCGAGCGCGCCGTCATAGGCGAGGAAGAGCGTGCCGAACACCTGGGCGTCGAGCGCCTTCGTCGGGTCGCCGGCGCCCTGGTTGAACGCCATCTGCGTCGAGTTGACGTTGACGAGCAGGTCGCGCTTGATCGCGGTCCCGAGCGCGTTGCGGGCGCTGACCACGGTCGAGCTGCTGACGCCGGACGGCAGGTGGTCCGTGACGATCTGCATCAGGTACCAGGCGATGATGTTGTGCTGGGTCGAGACCCAGGTCGCCGACGGGGTGCCCGTGAGCAGCCCGGCCGAGTTGCGGCGGTTGAGCAGCCACTTGGTGGTGCCGCCCGCGAGCGCGTCGTACTTGCTCGAGTTGTAGGTCGAGCGGTACATCGCGGCCGCGACGCCGGTCCAGGCGATCGCGCCGGTGTTGAAGACGGGCAGGCTCGAGCCGTCGGAGACGTTGTAGGCGAAGTCGATCGAGCCGTCGGTGCGCTGGAGCGCGGCGAGCTGGTCGAGGATCTGCTCGGCCTGGGTCTTCTCGTTCTGGCTGATCAGCGCGATCGCGGCGATCGCGGAGTCGTAGGTCCAGGAGAGGTTGGTCATCCGCGCGGCGGCCGGATCGTCGGAGGGGACGTCGAACGAGCGCACGAGCCGCAGCTTGGTGGTGGTCGCGGCGGGGAGGAAGGTGACCAGCGGGCCGGCGGAGGAGACGCGGGCGGCCATCAGCTTGGGCTTCTCGACCTTGAGCTTGGTCGGGCCGACCTGCTTGGCGAGGAAGCGCGAGAGCGCCTTGCGCGGGCGCTTGGCGCGCTTGCCACGGACGTGCTTGGCCGGCCAGGCCTTGTGGACCTTGCCGCCTTCGCGGTGAGGGAGCTTGTGATGACCCTTGGCGGGCGAGGCCGCGGGAGCGGCGAGCGTGCCGGCGAGGGCGACGACGAGGAGAACCATGAGACTGCGAAGGCGGCGGGAGACCATGATCTGGAGGATCGGCCCGCCCGACAGGCGCCTTGACCCAACGTGCGTCCAGAATGGACGTTCGATGCTTGATTCAGCCGCCGAGGTCGCGAATCTGACGCTCGATCTCGGCATCGACGTCGAGCGGCGGCTCTCCTTTGGCCTCGCGGCGCGAGTTACGGGCGATCACCAGCTCGCGGATCTCTTGGCGTAGCGCGGGATCGACGGCCGGGGCGGTGAGGCGCGCGAGCTCGGCCTCGACGTCGAGCGACGCCTCGCCGCGGGCGGCGTGGCGGGCGTTGCGCGCCGTGAGCATCTGGCGGATCTCGTCGTCGCGCTCGCCGAGGTCGACATGGCCGGGTGGGTGGGCTTGATTTGCGGGCCGGATCTCGCGATCGTCACCGATCCCGCCGCGGCCGATCTGGTCGTAGGTGCGGTCGCGGAAGAACAGCGAGACCACCGCCAGCACGACGGAGATCCCCACCACGGCGAAGATGACGATGCCGAAGGCCTCCTGCATCGTCCACCATGGTCCCATGTGGCGCCGCGTCAGACGACGGACCATGGCTCCGCGGCGCCCGGCGCTGTTCCCTGAGCAGTACGGACTCGCGCTCGTGACCGCGATTCTCCTGCTCGGCGGCCTCGCCGTGGTGCTCTGGTTCGTGCTCGGCTGAGGCGAACGGGCGTTCCCCCGAACCCGTCAGGGGGTACACTTCGGTCAGTTGTTGACTGACCAGTCAATCTGGAATTGGAGCTGACCCCACCAATGGTCGATTTCACCCTCACGGACGAGCAGAAGGCGCTGCGCGAGATGGCGCACGACTTCGCCGTCAAGGAGATCCGCCCCGTCGCTTGGGAGTACGACAAGGACGGCACGTGGCCCGAGGACGTCCTGCGCAAGGCGTGGGAGGTCGGGCTCATGAACTCGCACGTTCCCGAGGAGTACGGCGGGCCCGGCGCGTCCTATCTCGATGGATGCATCATCGAGGAGGAGCTCTCGTGGGGCTGTTCCGGCATCACCACGTCGCTGGGGGCCAACGGCCTCGCCTCCGCGCCGCTGGGGGTGGCCGGCTCCGACGAGCTCAAGAAGCAGTACCTCGGGATGCTGACCGAGGACTTCAAGCTCGCCTCCTTCTGCCTGACCGAGCCCGACGCGGGCTCCGACGTCTCCGGCATGCGCACGACCGCCGTGCGCAGGGGCGACAAGTACGTCATCAACGGCTCCAAGTGCTTCATCACCAACGGCGGCTACGCCGACTGGTTCACGGTCTACGCCAAGACCGACAAGGAGGCCGGCCACCGCGGGATCTCCGCGTTCATCGTGCCCAAGGACGACACGGTCACGGTGGACAAGAAGGAAGACAAGATGGGCCAGCGGGCCTCCAACACCGCGACCATCACCTTCAACGAGACCGAGATCCCGGCCGACCACCTGATCGGCGAGGAGAACAAGGGCTTCAAGATCGCGATGATGACGCTCGACCGCACGCGTCCCGGCGTGGCCGCGATGGCGACCGGCATCGCGCGCGCCGCCTTCGAGTTCGCCACCAACTACTCGAAGGAGCGCGTCCAGTTCGGCGTGCCGATCGCGATGCACCAGGCGATCCAGTTCATGATCGCCGACATGGCGACGAAGGTGCACCTGTCGCGCCTGGCGACCTGGAACTCGGCCGTCCTGCTCGACCAGGGCATGCGCAACACCGTCGAGTCCTCGCACGCCAAGCGCTTCGCCGCCGACACCGCGATGGAGGTCTCCACCGACGCCGTGCAGGTCTACGGCGGCTACGGCTTCATCAAGGACTACCCGGTCGAGAAGCTGATGCGCGACGCGAAGATCATGCAGCTCTACGAGGGCACCTCGCAGATCCAGCGGCTGGTCATCGCGCGCGAGACGCTGCTGCCGCGGCGGATCGAAGAGCCGCAGCCCACGGCCGCCTAGGGCGCGCGCCAGGGGTCTGACCCCCCAGACCGCCCGGCAACGGCCCGCGGCGGCAAGGAGGGGGTCAGACCCCTAAGGTTCGCGAGAGTGCCCTCCCGCAAGACGACGCAAGCGGCGTCGGAGGCGGCCTCGGTCGAGGCGGCGCGCGCCGCCGCCGAGGCGCCCGGCCCGGGTGCGCCCGCGAAGGGTCCCGGCGGCACCGATCCGCTGATCGGCGATCTGCGCCGGGCGGGGCTGCTGCCACTGCTGGTGCTCCACTTCGTCTCCCAGGACCCGTCCTACGGCAACCAGCTGATGGACCGCATCGGGGCGCTCACGGCGGGCGCGCTGGCGGTCAATCCGAACACGATGTACCCGCTGCTGCGCACGCTCGAGGCCGACGGCCACATCGCCGGCGAGTGGGAGCACCCGGAGCGCCGCTCGCGGCGCTTCTACCGGATCACGCCCTCGGGGCGGCGGGAATTGGAGCGCCTGGGCGAGGAGCTGCGGCCGCGGCTCGACCGCATCGCGGCGTCGATCGAGGCGATCCGGGCCGAGGTGTTGTGACGTGGACTGGTGGTTCTTCCGCGAAGGGACCGAGGCCGAAGCGCGCGACTACCTCGCGCGCTTCCTCGACGAGGGCGCCACGTGGACCGAGGGCCTGGAGCCGGGCGCCGATCTCTCGTCCGCCTCGGTGCCCGAGGTGATCGCGCGGGTGGCGGGCGAGGTCGAGCTGGTCGACGCGTCGCCGCCGGCCGGTGCGCCCGACTGGGTCCGCGACGTGGTCAGCGAGCACGGCGTCGGCTTCCGCGACCTCGCGGAGAGCTCGCGCGCGTGCGTGCTGCGGGCCGCCTACTACCTCGGCGCGAGCCTCGTGACGACGTATCCGGTGCTGCGCTGGGAGCTCGGCGCGCCGGACACCCCCGAGGTCCGGCAGCCGGTCATCACCGGCTTCGGCGCGGGCGACGACCTGGCGGTGCTGGGCGCGGCGGAGGCGCTGCTGGCTGGCGGCGACGCGGCGACGGCCGTCGCGGGCTGGCGCGCCGCGGTGGTGGGGTAGCTAGCGCTCCATGCGGAGGAAGTCGTGGTCGGCGCCGTTCGTGCGGTGCCGGTAGCGCTCGGTGATCGCGAAGCCTGCCCGCCCATAGACCGTGATCGCGCGCTCGTTGAAGGCGGCCACGGCGAGCGTGTAGCGCTCGGCGCCGCCGAAGCGCAGGCCGTCCTCGAGGAAGCGCGCGCCGAGGCCCCGGCCGGTGAGATCGGGCCGCAGCCCGAGGCCGATCTCGGTCCCGCCCCTGTGCGGCTTGAAGACGAAGAAGCCGGCGAGCTCGCTGTCGGCGTCGGCGGCGAAGTAGCGGCGGCCCCACTCGTCCGGGTCGAGCAGCTCGGTGAGGTCGCCGGGGTCTTGATCCCAGTCGTAGAACGCGTACGGGCCGGGGTAATGCCAGGCCGCGATCGCCTCGGCGTCCTCCGCGGTCATCGCCCGGATCGCGAACATCGCCGCGAAGGTAGCGATACTGGCCCGCGATGCCACGCGTGCGCGCCGTCGAGACGGTCCCGGGCCTCGCCTCCGAGGCGGAGTCGGTCTGGTACGACCCGCAGCGCTGGCCGGCGTGGATCGACGGCTTCGGCCATCTGGCCAAGCTCGAGGGCGAGTGGCCGGCGGTCGGCTCGCGCGCGGTGTGGGACTCGAAGCCAGGCGGTCGCGGGCGGGTGGTCGAGCGCGTGCGCGCGTACGAGGCGCGCGTGGGGCAGACGCTGGAGGTCGAGGACGAGCAACTGCGCGGCAGCCAGCGGGTCGGGTTTTCGCCCAAGCCCGACGCGGTCGAGGTGACGCTCGAGCTCGAGTACGAGCTCAAGGAGCGCAACGCCCTCACGCCGCTGACGGACGCGCTCTTCATCCGGCGCGCGCTGCGCGACTCGCTCAAGCGCTCGCTGGCCCGCTTCGCCCGTGAGCGGCGAGCGGACATCGAGCTCGCCTGAGCGGCCACGAATGTCACCTCGATGGCGGTATGCGCCGTCGAGGTGATATTCGTGGAAATTACGGTGTTGATCTCGCGCTCAGGTGTCGATGATCTCCTTGAACTCATGCGTCGCGTCCCGCTGACCTTCCGCGCCCTCGTGCTCCTCCCGCTGCTCGCGGTCCTCGCGGACCAGACGCGCGCCGCGGTGATGTGCGGCCCGCGCGCGGAGAGCTGCCTCGCGGCGGCCGGCCAGGGCTGGTACGCCGCGGCCGGGCTGCTCGCGTTCGCGCTCTACGGCGCCGGGCTGGCGCTCGTCGTCGCCCGGGTCGCCGGTTCCGCTCCCGGCTTCCGCCGCGTGTGGGCGGTCGGCACCGGCGCGGTGTGGGCGTCGTGCGCCGCCCAGGCGGGCGTCGCCTCGCTGCTCGGCGCCGGCTCCGCGATCGGCGGCGGCTGGCTCGGGCTGCTGGCGCTCGGCGTGCTCGCGGGCGCCGTGCTCGCGCTCGCGCTGCGGGTCGCCCCCAAGCTGATCGAAGCGCTGCGGCCCTCCGCGCCGCGGTTGATCTCCTTCGACGCGGTCGCCTCGCGGCCGCTCGAGCGCTCGTGGATGGGCACGAGCGCCGCCCGGCTGCGCCTGACGCGCGGTCGCGCCCCTCCGGCGCTCGCCTAGCGCCGTACCGCAGGACCGCCTCCGGCCGCTCGCTCCGCGCTGCGCGCCACGTCCGCTTCTCATCTGCTCCCGAAGGAGTCCCATGTCCAGTTCCACCCTCACCAAGCGCGAGCTGCGCGAGCAGCGCCGCGCCGAGCGCCAGGCCGCCGAGGCGGCCGAGGCCGCCCACAACCGCCGCCGCCGGCGGCTCATCCAGCTCGGCGCGGCCGCCGGGCTCGCGCTCGTGGCCGTCGTCGTCGCGGTCGTGGTCTCGTCGTCCGGCGGCACGCCCAAGACCCCCGCGCCCGCCAAGTCGACGCTGTTCGCCGGCATCCCCGAGCACAACGGCGTCCTCGGAGATCCGAAGGCGCCGGTGACCGTCACCGAGTTCCTCGACCTGCAGTGCCCGATCTGCGCGGAGGCGTCGAAGACCACGCTGCCGACGCTGGTCAACGACTACGTCCGCACCGGCAAGGTGAAGCTGCAGGCCCGCACGCTGCACTTCATCGGCGCCGACTCCTCGCGCGCGGCCGAGGCGGCCGCCGGCGCCCAGGCGCAGGGCAAGCTGTGGCCGTTCGTGGAGGCGTTCTACGCCGCCCAGGGCCAGGAGAACTCGGGCTACGTCACCGACTCGTTCCTGCGCTCCGTCGCGACCGCCGCCGGCGCGGACCCGGCCAAGGTGGTCGCCTCCAAGTCCGCTCAGGGGATGGCGACGGCGGACGCCGAGGCCAATCAGCTCCGCGTCAACTCGACGCCGACCTTCGCGGTCACCAAGAACGGGAAGACGACCGTGATCGGCTCGGGCGTGCTCGAAGCGGCCGCGCTCCAGAAGGCGCTCCGGTGAGGCGCGTCTCGATCCTCGTCGCGGCGGCCGGCCTCGGCATTGCCTCCTACCTGACCATCGTCCACTACGCCGGTGGCGAGCCCGTGTGCGCAATCGCACACGGGTGCGCCACGGTTCAGAAGTCGCACTATGCGGAGCTGGCGGGCGTGCCCGTCGCCCTGCTCGGGCTGCTCGGCTACGTCGCCATCCTGGCCGCGCTCGCCCGCGACGGCGAGCGCGAGCGCACGCTGGCGGCGTTCGTGAGCCTCGCGGGCTTCGGGTTCAGCGCCTGGCTGACCTACGTCGAGGTCGCCCGGCTCGACGCGATCTGCATCTGGTGCGTGGGCTCGGCGATCTGCATGACGCTGCTCGCCGGGCTCTCCGCGGTGAGGCTGGTGGACACTCCCGCGTGAAAGACTCAGGCCATGTTCGTCTTCAAAGCCGGTGTCGTCGGGGCGGGTGTCATGGGCGGGGAAATCGCCCAGGTCATCGCCTCGGCCGACATCCCCGTCCTGCTCAAGGACGTCAAACAGGAATTCGTTGACAAGGGCCTCGAGAAGGCCGAAGAGGTCACCCGCGGCCAGGTCGGCAAGCTGGTCAAGAAGGAGAAGATCACGCAGGAGCAGGCCGATGCCCAGCTCGAGCACACGCTCGGGCTGATCACCGGCACCACCGACTACGACGATTTCGGCGACGTCGACTTCGTGATCGAGGCGGTGCCGGAGAAGATGGCGATCAAGCACGAGGTCTTCGCGGACCTCGATGCCGCTACGCCGGGGCACGCGATCCTCGCCTCCAACACGTCGGGGCTCTCGATCACCGAGATCGCCGACATCACCCAGCGGCCCGACAAGGTCGTCGGCTTCCACTTCTTCTGGCCGGCCTCCTACATGCGGCTGATCGAGGTGATCGAGGGGGAGGAGACCTCGGCCGAGACCATGCAGGCCGCGGCCAACTTCGCCCAGGCGATCCGCAAGATGCCCGTGCGCTGTGCCGAGTGCCCGGGCTTCGTGGTCAACCGCATCCTCACCTCGACGGCGTCCGAGATCTGGCGCTATCAGGACGAGTCGGGCGTCGACGTGAAGGACATCGACAAGGCGCTGACCGACTCGAAGCTCGTGCCGATGGGGCCGTTCTACCTCGCCGACATGAGCGGGCTGGACACGGCGCTGAAGGTGGCCAAGGACATGGTCGACGCCTACGGGGACCGCTTCTACGTCCACCGCGGCATGGAGGAGCTCGTCGAGGCGGGCGACCTGGGCCAGAAGAGCGGAAAGGGCTTCTATGAGCACTCCTGAGACTGCTTCGGCCGTCGACGCGGCGCTCGCCGATCGCTTCCAGCTGAAGGCGTTCGTCGAGTCCTGCCTCGTGCTCGAGGAGGGCATCGCGGGCGTCCGCGACATCGACCTCGGGATGATGATGGGCACCGGGATGATCCCCGGACCGTTCGCGCGCGCGGACTTCCGCGGGCTCGACGACGTCCTCGCGGCGCTCGAGAAGGCGGAGGACGAGTGGGGCGAGCACTTCGAGCCGCCGCTGATCCTGCGGCGGCTGGTCGCCCAGGGCCGCCTGGGGGCGAAGTCCGGCCAGGGCTTCTACCCGTACCCGCAGCCGGACTCGGGCTACGAGAACGCGGCGGTCAAGCTCGACACCCGCGACGGCTACGCCGTGGCGTGGCTCGACAACCCGCCGGCCAACTCGATCTCGCCCGACGTGATCGAGGGGCTGAAGACGGCGTGGGAGGCGGCCGACGGTGACCCGTCGGTGCACGCGCTGATCCTCGCCTCCCCGAACCCGGCGCTGTTCTGCGCGGGGGCCGACATCAAGGCGTTCACGAAGATGGACGAGTCGTCCGGCCGGGAGCTGCTCGAGGGCGCGCACTCGCTCCTGCGGTCGTGGGAGCAGTCGCGGACGATGACGATCGCGGCCGTGAACGGGCTCGCGTTCGGCGGCGGCTGCGAGCTCGCGATGGCGTGCGACGTGCGCATCGCGGGCTTCTCGGCCTCGTTCGGCCAGCCGGAGATCAACCTCGGGATCATCCCGGGCTTCGGCGGCACGCAGCGGCTGCCGCGGCTCGTCGGCCCCGCCAAGGCGCTCGAGATGAACACCACGGGCGAGGCGATCTCGGCCGAGGACGCCTACGAGCACGGCCTGATCAACCGCGTCGTGCAGGACCACGAGCTGTTCGACACCGCGGTCCAGTGGGCGCGCAAGTTCAGCAAGCAGGCGCCGCTGGCGCTCGAGCTGATCAAGCAGACCTCCCACAAGGGCGACCTCGACGAGGGCATCGCGGCCGAGAAGGAGGCGTTCACGAAGGCGTTCGTGTCGGAGGACGCGCGCGAGGGCATCGGCGCGTTCCTGGGCAAGCGGACGCCGGAGTTCAAGGGGAAGTGAGCGTTGGTTCCGCCGCCGCGCTGGCCGGGCTGATCCGCTCGGCCGGCTCGGTGGTGGCGCTGACGGGCGCCGGGATCTCCGTGCCGTCGGGGATCCCGGACTTCCGCTCCCCGGGGACGGGGCTGTGGGAGAACGTCGACCCGATGGAGGTCGCCCACATCGACGTCTTCCGGCGCGAGCCCGAGCGCTTCTGGCACTTCTATGGCAATCGCTTCTCGACGCTGCGTGAGAAGCAGCCCAACGGGGCGCACTTCGCGCTGGTGGAGCTGGAGCGGCGGGGGCTGCTGGATGCCGTGATCACGCAGAACATCGACGGGCTGCACGAGACGGCAGGGACTCAGGATCTAGTCGAGGTTCATGGTTCGATCTCGCACTCGTCGTGCCTCGAGTGCGGCCGCCAGTACGACCTGGAGGAAACGCGGGCGCGGCTGGCGGCGGATGAGGCCGGCGTGCCGCGCTGCGACTGCGGCCACCCGCTCAAGCCCGCCGTCGTGCTGTTCGGCGAGTTCCTCCCGATGGACGCGATGGGGCGGGCGGAGGCGCTGTGCGAGCGCGCCGACCTGCTGCTGTGCGTCGGCTCGTCGCTGGAGGTCTACCCGGTGGCCGGGCTGCCGTCGGTGTGCCTGCGCGCCGGCGGCGCGCTGGCGATCGTCACCAAGGGCGAGACGAAGTACGACGCCGACGCCGCGGTGCGGCTGACGGGGGATGTGGTCGCGGAGCTCGAGGCCGTCGTCGCCGCGCTCTAGCTGATTCCCCACTCGGCGGTTCGCCTTGGCGGCGTGTGTGAGGCCGCCGCGATGTTGGGGCGCTCGAAGCGGGTGGTGAGCGGGGCGTGTCTGTCGATTTCGGGTTGCGCGCGGCCGGTCACGGCTTCCGGCGAGGTGGATTTCGGGCAGCGCAGAGCGCCGTGAGGTCCTGTTCGTCGTCGTGGCGGCCCGGCGCGGCGGTCAGCCGGGCGCGGGCAGCGCGCGTAGGCGCTCGAACGCGGTGATGAGCGCGGTGGCCCAGGGCCAAGCGGCGGGCAGGTGCAAGGGCGCCGGCGGCCGGAGCGCGTCAGTCGGCCGGCGACGTGCAGCAGGCGGTGGCGCAGGCGCTTGGGGGCGAGCTGCGCGCTGTCGTCGTCGAGGAGGAGGCTGCGCGTCCAGGTCAGCAGGTCTTGGGCGAGCAGGATCAGCTCGATCCAGGTCTCGTTCGCGTCGAAGCTGTGAAACGGCAGGCGTGCGAGTCCAAGCTCGCGCGCTTCGGCGATGCGGTCTTCGACGCGGGCGTGCAAGCGGTGGGTGACTTCCAGCGCGGCGAGGTCGTTGCCGCGCTGGTCGGTGAGGAACGCCTGGTAGCGATGCCCGTCGGTGTCGGTGAACCGCAGTTGGGCGCCGGGATGCGGGCGCTCGCGACGGACGATCAACCTCGTGCCCTCGGGCCACGCGGCGAGGTCCACGTGGTCGGTCAGCTCGGCGACCCACGCGCCATCGCGCGCCTCGCCGTCAGCGTTCAACGCCGGCCGCCACGCGCTGTCGAGCAGTGCCAGCGCGGTTTGACCGACGGTCTCGGTGACGTAGTAGCCCAACGAGAACCGGATCCGGCGCTCGCGCAGCGCGGCGGCGAACGCGTGCGTGGCCCCCGCCGAGTCTGAGCGGGCGAGGATCTCGACCGGCTCGCCGCCGCCGCGATCTGCGACGTCGCCCGGCAACTGGGCGAGCGCCGCGTCAAGCACGCTGACGTGATCGGCGGCCGTGTTCGCTCCAGCGTTGCCGGGCCGCAGAACCATGGCCAGCGCCTCACCGGTCTCGTCCAGCCAGCAGCCCAACGGGTGAAACCCGAACCCATGCTTGCGGTTCGGCGCCGCGCCCTCCTTCTCGGAATGGACCTCGACGAGGTGGCTGTCGAAGTCCAGGACGATCCGCCCGGGCCGCTCGCCCACGCACCAGGCACGCTCGCGCGCCGCCGCCCTGGCCGCCTGGATCTGCGCGCGCCCATCGACGCCGATCGCGTGCAGCAGCCGCGACGCAGTCGAGTGCGAGGCGACCGGGCCGAACAAGGCCCGCTGATCGGCCAGCGCGCCGAGGTCCGAAACGCATTCGCCGCCGTCGATCAGCATCACCGCAAGACGACGAGCACCCCGCCCGGGGCGTGTGTCGGCCGGCGGCGATGCAGATGTCCAAGCGCCTGTGACAACGCCGCCGTGACACCCAACCGGCCGGCCAACGCGCCCGCCAGCACGGTCCCCGACCGCGACACCAAGCCGCGCGCGTCGGCCCGAACGGCAAGCGATCCGACGTGCGTGTGATGCTTCACCTGCAAGATGATGACCTCCTGAGCGGGATTGCAGCCTTCGACAAGCCGCATCTTCCCTGCTCAGGAGGACATTCCTCGCGCCCAGCCGCCATCACCCCGGGCAGCGTCATGACGAATCGAGGCTACGCCCGGCGAAGTAGCCGCCGACGAGGAACGAGAAGATGACGACGGTGAGGCAGACGGTCAGGAGGATCATGCCCGGGACGCTACTAGGCGTGGCCGAGGATGACCCCGACGGCGGCGATGACGATGCCGCCGGCGGTGACCTGGATCAGCGAGGTGCGCATCGAGACCTTGAGGAAGCGCTTGCGGACCCAGGCGATCGCGGTCAGCTCGATCGCGACCACGACGTACGCGACCTTCAGCGCGGTCGAGATGTCCCCGATCAGGAACGGCAGCGCGTGGGCGGTGCCCCCGACGAACGTGGCGACGCCCGTGATCGCGCCGCGCGTGACGGACTCCCCGCGGCCGGTCAGCGAGCCGTCGTCCGACAGCGCCTCTGACAAGCCCATCGAGATCGCCGCGCCGAGCGCGGCGGCGATGCCGACGAGGAGCGCGGCCCGCGAGCCGGAGACGTAGGCGGCGGCGAAGATCGGCGCCAGCGTCGAGAGCGTGCCGTCGATCAGCCCGATCAGCCCGGGCTGGATGACCTGCAGCACCCGCGACCGGTCGTCCGCCTCGCGCCAGTTGGTGAAGGAGATGTCGGAGAGCATCGCCGGGCATTCTATCGCAACTATCTTGTAATAACGAGCGAGGTGTTACAGTTAGGCCACCCGAACATGCCCGGCGAAGCGACATCCAAGTACCACCGGCCGTGGCCGCCCGTCGAGGACGTGGCCAAGACGGCGCCTGCTCCCTCCGCGCCGGCGCCGTACGACGCGGCCGAGCTCCGCGCGGCGCTCCGCTCGCGCGGGATGCGCGTCACGCCGCAGCGGCTCGCCGTCCACAACGCCCTGCACGACCTCGGGCGCCACTCGACCGCCGAGGAGGTCTTCGACCGGGTCCACGGCACGGTGCCGGGCGTCTCGCTGCCCACGGTCTACGCCGCGCTCGAGCTGCTGACCGATCTCGGCCTCGCCCTGCGCGTCCACGCGGGCCGGGCGGTCCGGTTCGATCCGCGCTCCGAGGCGCACCACCACCTCGTCTGCACCGCGTGCGGCGCGGTGGCGGACCTCGACGCCGACGTCGAGCTCGGTCCCGCCCTCGAGCGGGCTCGGGCGCTGGGCGCCGAGACGAGCGGCGCCGAGGTGGTCGTGCGCGGCCTCTGCGCCGACTGCGCCGCCGCCTAGAGCAGCTCCGCGAACCGGCGGCGGGTGCTCGCGGCGGCGACCGTGTTGCCCTTCGCCTCGTCCAGCGCGAGCGCGCGGCGCGCTGACGCCGCGGCCTCCTCCCCCCGGCCGCAGGCGAGCAGCAGCTCGGCGAGCGTGCGGTGGGCGTTGGCGCGGCAGATCATCAGGCCCGTGGGCTCGCCGACCGCGACCGCCGCGTGGGCGTCCGCGAGCCCGCGCTCGGGGTCGCCCTGCCGGGCCGCCAGCAACGCCCGCGCGGTGTGGCGCTTGATCGACCACTCGGTGTCGCAGGGCGCCGGCAGCGTCTCGATCCGCGCGACCGCCGCGGCCGCCTCGTCAACGCGGCCCTGCGCGAGCACCGCGTGGGCGATGTCCGCGTAGATGAAGGCCTCGTACCAGCGGGTCTCCGACCCGGAGATGATCGCCTCGGCGTCGCGGACCGCGCGCTCCGCCGCGGCGTGGTTCCCGGCCAGCGTCTCGGCGATCCCGTCGAGCAGCGCGAGGTAGGCGGCGATCACGCCCAGCTGCAGCTCGGCGAACCCGGCGCGGGCCTCCGCCATCGTCTCGCGGGCCTCGTCGAAGCGCCCGGTCATCGCCATCAGCACCGCCCGGCAGCCGCGCAGGTTGAGGTCGGCGCCGCGCTGGCCGGCCGCCTCGGCCGCGAGCGCATCGCAGCGGGCGATCGCCTCGGGCGCCGGCCACGGACCTTCGACGAGGCCCCACGCCAAGAAGATCAGCGCCGTCCCGACGTCGAACGCGCTCCCGGCCCGCCGCGCGTGGCCGAGCATACGCTCGGCCTCCCGGTCGGAGCGGACGGTGTCGCCCATCAGCCAGGTGACGTCCGACAGCAGGTACGCCGCCCGCGCGAGCCCGAGCTCGTCATGCTCGCGGCGGAGCGGGATCGAAGCGCGCTCGACGGTGGCCATCGCCGTGGCCGCGTCGAAGTGCTCCGGGTGGCGGTAGAGCCGGATCCGCTCGTGCTCGATCGCCGACCGCGCGCCTGCGACGCCGAGACCGAGCGCGGCGGTCGCCGCCACCGCCTGCTCCGCGACGCGCTCGGCCCGCTCGGAGGCGCCGGCGTCGCACAGCGCCCACAGCAGCACCGGCAGCAGGGCCGCGCCCTGCTCCGACTCCATGCCGAGCAGCGCGACGGCGCGGTCGAGGAAGCCGATCTCGCCCACCAGATCGCCGCGCCCGCGCGCGACCCGCGCGGCCGCCGCGAGCCGATCGCCCGCCCGGCGTACCAGGGCCGGAGCGGCGGCGCCGGTGAGCCCGCGCTGGTAGCGGCAGGCGCTCTCGAGATGGAACGCGATCCGTGCGTCGGCCTCGGGCAGGTCGTCGCCGACATCGTCGAGCCACGCGGCGTGGCGCTCGTGCAGGCGCGCGCGGACCGACTTGGTGAGCGACGCGTAGGCCGCCTCGCGCACCAGCCCATGGCGGAAGCGCATCACGCCGCCGTCGCCGGGCTCCAGCAGGTCGAGGTCGACGAGCCGCTCCCACGCCTGCTCGAGCGCCGCGCGGGTCATGTCGTCGGCGAGCGCGTGGACCGGCTCGAGCTCGAACGCGTCGCCGACGATCGCGCCGTACGCGAGCGCCGACCGCTCGCCGTCGCCGAGCCGGTCGAGCCGGGCTGCGAGCAGCGCGTGGAGCGCGGGCGGGAGTAGGCCGGCCGGGGCGGGCGGGGATTCATGCTCGAGGTAGGCCACCAGCTGCTCGAGGAAGAGCGGGTTGCCGCCCGCCGCGCGGGCGACGTGCTCGCGCTCGTCCCGCTCCAGCCGGCTGCCTTCGAGCAGCGCCGCGCTGGCCGCGCCGGAGAGCGGGCCGAGCTCGAGCATCTCGCCCGCCTCGGAGCCGGAGTCCGGGCGCGCCACCCAGACGATCAGCACCGGCGCGTCCTCGATCCGGCCGGCGACGGCGACGAGCAGCTCGAGCAGCGCCGGCTCGCCCAGGTGCGCGTCATCGACCACCAGCACGAGCGGCCGCTCCCGCGCGAGCGCCGCGATCAGCCGGGTGAACGCCCAGCCGGGGTCGTCACCGGCCCGCCCGGGGGCGAGGCCGACCGCAGCCGCCACCTGGTGGCCCACGGCGGGCTCGACGCCGAGCGAAGCCGCGAGCGCGTCCATCGTGCGCTCGCCCCGCGCCTGGTCGACCATCTCGCGCAGCGGCCAGTAGGTGACGCCTTCGCCGTAGGACGGGCAGCGGCCCGTCAGCACCCGGCCCTCGGGGCCGACGAGCGCCGGCAGCTCGGCGGCCAGCCGCGACTTGCCGATGCCCGGCTCGCCGCGGATCGTCAGCAGCGCGGGCGCGCGCTCGGCCACGACGCGCGCGAACATCGCGCCCAGCCGCGCGAGCTCCTCGTCGCGGCCGACCAGCGGGCGGTCGAGGCGGCGGAGGATCGCCGGGGCGTCGGCGTCGAGGTCGGTCAGCAGGAAGGCGCCGCCCGGCAGCTTCGAGGTGCGGGCGCCGTGGCGCACGAGCCGCCACGTCGGCTCGTCGATCCGGATCTCGCCCGCCGCGGCCGCCCGCGCCTGCCGCTCGGCCGCCGCGGGCGCCTCGCCGATCAGCGGGGCGACGACGTCGCCCGTCCCGATCCCGAGCGCGAGCGCGTCGCCGCGCAGCTCCAGGGACGCCCGCAGGGCGCGCAGCGCGTCGTCCTCGTGCGCGACCGGCGTCCCGAAGGCGAGCAGCAGCTCCTCGCCGCGCACCTCGGCGACGCTGCCGCCGTGGCGGGCGCAGGCCGCGGCGGCGAGCTCGTGGTCGCGCTCGAGCCGCGCGCGCAGCGACTCCGGGTCGGCGCCGGCAAGGGCGGGGCGCAGGACCACGCAGGTCACCCGCCGGCGCACGTCGGGCGGCAGCGGGGGCTCCTGCGGCGCCGCCGGGGCGGGGACGTCGTGGCGCAGGATCGCGGCCTCGAGCGAGCGCAGCTCGGGCGACGGCTCGATCCCGAGCCCGTCGGCGAGCGCCTCGTAGGCGGCCCGGTAGGCGTCGAGCGCGGCCGCCTGGCGCCCGGCGTGGTAGAGCGCGAGCATCTGCTGCCCGCGCAGCCGCTCGTCGTGCGGGTGCAGCCGCACGAGCGCCGCGAGCTCGCCCACGAGCTCCTCGTGGCGGCCGCAGGCGAGGTCGGCGTCGATGCGGTCGGCCAGGCACCGGCGGCGCAGGGCCTCGAGGCGCGTGATCTCCGGCTGGGCGAAGCCCGCCTCGGCGACGTCGGCGAGCGCCGGCCCGCGCCACAGTGCGAGCGCCTGCCGCAGCGTGGCCGCCGCCTCGTCCGGCTCGCTGCCCGCCAGCTCGGCACGGCCGCGCAGCAGGAGCGCCTCGAAGCGGTCGGCGTCGACGCTGCCATCCGCCGGCCGCAGCGCGTAGCCGCCGCCCTCGGTCACGAGCATGTCGTCGTCCAGCGCCGCCCGCAGCCGCGAGGCCAGCACCTGGACGGCCTTGCGCCCGTGCTGCGGGTCTTCGCCGCCCCACAGCTCGTCGACCACGCGATCGACATGCACGATCGAGCCGCGGTGGACGAGCAGCAGCGCGAGCAGCGAGAGCGTCCGGCCCCGCGGCACGCGCCCGCCTCGATCCTCCGTCTCGACCGCGATCGGCCCGAGGATCCGGAACTGGGTGCTCACGGTTGGGGCGAGCCTACTCCCGGCGGCTGAAGCCGTTCAGAAACCGGGCCCTGGGACGGTCGTCGCGTGAGCACGATCTGGTCCAACACCGATTTCCCCTACATGTGCCTCAAAGACGAGGCCCGCACGCTGGCGTTCCGCGACGCCATCCGTGCCGTCGTGCGCCCCGGCGACGTCGTCGTCGACGTCGGCGCGGGCAGCGGCATCCTGTCGTTCTTCGCCGCCGAGGCGGGGGCGAGCGCGGTCTACGCGGTCGAGGTCGACGCGGTCTCGGCGGCCGCGCTGCGCCGTAGCGTCGCGCTGAACGAGTCGGTCGGCGAGCGCATCGTCGTCGTCGAGGCCGACGCCGCCGAGGCCGATCTGCCCCGCGGCGTCGACGTCGTGGTGGCCGAGATCATCGAGACCGGGCTGATGGACGAGGAGCAGGTCCCGGTGCTGAACGCCCTGCGCAGCCGCGGGGTCGTCACCGCCGCCACGCGCCTCATCCCGGCCGGCTACGAGACAACCCTGCAGCTCGTCAGCGCCGACCACTCCTACTACGGCTTCGAGATCGCCGCGCCCAAGCACGAGTGGCCGTTCTTCACGTCCGGCCCCGGCTGGCATCCCACGCCGATCGAGCCCGCGAGCGACGTCGTCACCGTCGCACGCGTGGACTTCGGCGCCGGCCCGGTCGCCGAGCGGGTGGCGGGCGAGGCCGAGCTCGCGGTCGACCCGGCGGCGAACGTCAACGCGGTGCGACTGGGCGGGCGGGTGAGGCTGTCGGACGCGCTCACGCTCGGGCCCAGCCACGCCCTCAACGGCGACAAGATCCTCCCGATCGGCGCGTTCTCCGGCTCCTCGCGGGCGCGGCTGCACTGGCGCTACCGCATGGGCGCCGGCCTCGGCGCGCTCGAGCTCGGCTGCGAGCCGGTGGCATGACGATCCCGGGCGTCGCTCACGCTCCGGCTTTGCGCGGCACGCAGCCGTGGGGCATGCTCGCCGCGATCGACCTCCACGGTTGCGACCGCGCGCGGCTCGCGGACCCGGACACGATCCGGCGCTTCGTCCCCGCCGTGATCGAGGCGATCGGCATGCAGGCGCGCGGCCCGCTCGCGATCGACCGCTTCGGCGATGACTGGCTCGAGGGCTGGTCGGCCATGCAGTTCATCGAGACGAGCTCGATCACGGTCCACGCGGACGAGGTCTATTGCCGCTGCTTCGTCGATGTCTTCTCGTGCCGCCGCTTCGAGCCGGAGCGCGCGGCGGCGATCGCGGCCGGGCACTTCGGCGGCGAGCCGGCGGTCCGGGTGCTCTCGCGGTGAGCGAGGCGGCGCCGCTGCTCGGCGTCCTGGCCGGGGTGCTCGGCGCCGCCGACACCGTGCCCTACGTCCGCGACATCCTCGCCGGCCGGACGCGGCCGTACCGCTGGACCTGGCTGATCTGGGGGGTCCTCGCGATCGTCGTGTGCGCCTCGCAGCGGGCCGACGGCGCCTCCTGGAGCCTGGTCATGGCGGCGGTGCAGGCGGTGCTGACGAGCGTCATCTTCGCGCTCGCGATCCGCCGCGGCGAGGGTGCGCTCGGCCCGGTGGAGCGTGCCATGCTGGCCGTCGCGGCGGGCGGCGTGGTCGGCTGGCTGGTCGCCGACGAGCCGGTCGTGGCGACCGTGTGCGTGGTCGCCGCGGACCTGATCGGGACGGCCATGATGCTGCCGAAGACCTACCGCGATCCGGAGTCCGAGACGCTGGCGACCTTCGCGCTGGCGAGCGTGGCCGGGGCGCTCGCGGCGGGCGCCGTCGGCCGGCTCGACACGTCGCTGCTGCTCTACCCGGTCTACTTCTGCGTCGCCAACGCCGCGATCGCGCTGCTGATCGTCACCCGTCGCGGACAAGCGCGAGCAGCATTCCGTCCCAGCCCTTGACGCCGACGGTCTGGAGGCCGGTGGCGACGAGCCGCGGCTCGTCGGCGATCGTCTCGACCACCCGGCGCGAGCCGACCACCCGCGGCTCGTCGTCGTCGAGGTTGGCGAGCGCTCCGCGGCGCACGACGTTGTCGACGACGATAAGCGCCCCCGGCCGCACCTTCTCCAGCGCCAGCGCGAGGTAGTCGGCGCTGCTCTGCTTGTCGGCGTCGATGAAGACGAGGTCGAACGGGCCCTCGACGCCCGGCAGCGTCTCGAGCGCGGGGCCGACCACGATCTCGACGGCGTCGCCCACCCCGGCACGGTCGAGGTTCGCGCGCGCGACCTCGGCGTGGCGCGGATCGATCTCCAGCGTCACCACGCGCGCCCCGCTGCGCGCGAGCCACAGCGTCGAGTAGCCCGCGAGCGTCCCCACCTCGAGGATCCGCTCGGCGTGCTGCATCCGCGCGAGCAGCTCGAGCAGGCGGCCCTGGAGCGGAGACACGTCGGCCGCCGGCAGGCCGGCCTCACGCGCCGCGCGGAGGATCGCCTCGAAGGCTGGCTCGGCCGGCAGAAGCCGCTCGGCGAGGAAGGCGTCGACGGCCGCCGCATCCGGCCGGGAGCCGTCGGTTGACGCCGCGTCTGGGGCCGCGCTCACAGCTCCGCCAGCCTCGCACGCAGGGTGGCCTCGAGCCGCTGGAGCGCCGCCTCGACCGCCTCGGTCTGCTCCGGCTGCAGCCCGCCCTGGAGCGCCGCCGCGGCGGCCGAGACCACCGGCTCGCGATGCTCGTGCAGCTTGTCGAGCCGGGTCGCGACGGCCTCGCTCGCGCGCCAGCCCTCGAGCTCCGCGAACGCGGCGTCCATCGCCAGCGAGAGCTGCAGCGCCGCCTCGCGCCCCCGCCCCTGATCGAGATCGAGCCGCGCCCGCAGTGCGAGGTCCTCGCAGGCCAGCGCCACGTCGCGCCCCGCCAGCAGCGCCGCCAGCCGCTGCTGCGGCGTCAGCAGCATCGAGCGCTTCAGCTCCGGCGGCGGCAGCTCGCGCGCCTCCTCCCAGTCGCCGTCGGCGACCTGCTCGCCCGACCCGTAGCCGATCCGCGTCGCCATCGCCATCGCCTCGCTGACCTCGCCGACGTACGGGTCCGCCGCCGCCAGCCGGTGGCCGTGGATCGCGCGGTTGAGCAGCGCCAGCGCCTCGCCGACGGTCTTGTCGCGCTCCTTCACGGCCTGCTCCAGCCAGCGGTGCGCTCCGTCGTCGGTGATCGGGTCCGTCCCGATCACGGTCGCGCGGGTGACGTCGACCGCGTCCGGCACCGACCCCGCCGCGGTCGCGCGCGGCCGCCGCCGGGCACCCAGCCGCCGCCGGCGCGGTGCCTCGAGCTCGCCGATCACCACGACATGGCGCGGATCATCGCCCGCGTACCGGCGAACGACGTAGCGACCCGCCTCAGGCCCGAGTCGCCCGGCGAACTCCCACTGCACGAAGGAGAAGCGGCGGCTCGCAGCCGCTCCCTTTACTCGCCGCGGTGCGCCTCGGAGGCGCGCTCGGTGACCTTCAGCGCGTGCTTCGACGGCTTCAGGCTGACCTCCGGGTTGTCGATGTTCTCGAGCCGGTCGATCAGCTTGATCCATTGCTTGGGCTTCAGCACCGCGTTGACCTGCTTGGCAGCCTTGCTGTTCGTCCCGTACAGCGGCTTCCAGCCGATGTGGATGTGGTCGTTGTGGTCGGCCATCGCCAGCGTGTTGTCGGCGCCGTCGAACTTCATCAGCGTGATGATCTGGTCCGGCTTCATCGTGCCCTGCAGCGTCAGCAGCCGCTGCACGGTGAGCTCGGTGATCGAGCCCTTGCCCTGGTGGCCGATGATCGGGATGCCGTTGATCTTGGCGATGTCGACCGCGTTGCCCGACGAGTGCTGGGAGATGTTGCCCGACACGGTCATCAGCGAGTGGCCGCACTTGAGCGTCGAGACGGTCGGTCGCAGGCCGGAGGCGGCGAGGAACTCGAGCGTCGCCAGCACGCGCCGGTCGATCTGGCCGGTGCGGATGTCCTCGCGCCCGCACGAGTAGACCTCGATGCGCGGGTTGGCGAGCACGTGCTGGACCAGCGCCTCCTTGCTCATCAGCAGGATCTGGCCGATCGTCGGCTGCTTGGCGTCCGGGCCGAAGAACGGGTTCTTGCCCGCCGCGCGGTAGATCGCTGTCGACTCGAGCAGCTTCCAGCCGTCGAGGATCGGCTTCGGATCGATCCGCGGGGCGCCGCGGCCGGCCGGGCGGATCTCGAACAGCATGTGCGGGGCCTTCACCGCGTCGACCTTGCCGATGCGGCCGAGGACGGTGCCGGCCACCACGCGCGCGCCCGGGCGCAGGCGCTTGATGCGGACGTCCTTGCGGTCGAGCCCGAAGACCTTGCTGAAGTAGTTCTTGAAGCCGGAGCTGCCGTCGATCTTGCCGGTGCGCTGGTACTCCTGCTGCTCGCCGCCGGCGCGCCCCGCGTTGGGTCGCTGCGGGTGGGCGAAGAGCCGCTGCTTGGTCGTGATCACCGGCGCCGGGGTGGCGGGCTTGACGGTCTTGCCGCGCTTCACATGGCGGTTCGGCTGCCTCGACTTGGCCGTGCGCTTGGTCGCCTTCTTCGTGGTCGAGGACGCGGGCGCGGTCGGCGCGGCGTCCTTGGCCGGGAGCGCGAGCTCCTTCGCGACCTGCTTCTGCGTCGTCGTGTGCAGGCGCGGCGCCGGGTAGCTCTTGCTGACCTTCTTCAGGCGTGCGTACGTGTAGGTGTTGCCGTAGGTGTCCTGCAGCTCGACGAACTTGCCGAGACGCTTGTTCTCGCCGACGCGGACGATCCTGCCGTCGTTGACCGCGACGACCGGCGCGCCGCGGCGGGCGAAGATCTTGATCCCGCGGCGGTGCTGCGAACCCTGAACCACGAGTGCACGGTTACCGAGCTTGCGCGAGTGCTTCGTGGCCTTCTTCGCGTCCGCCTCGGTGAAGTCGTCGGCGTAGGTGGCCTTGGCGGCGACCGGGAAGTGGCCCTGGGTGAGGCCGGTGAGCGAGCCGACGAAGTTCGAGGGCAGGCCGCCGATCAGACGCGCGCGCATGAGGACCGAGTCGACGTACCAGTCGGCGTGGTTGTAGGCGAAGATCGCCTTGCGCAGGTCCTGCTCCGCGCCGGCGGCCTTGAGGTAGCGGGCGGTGGCGAAGATCGCGTCGGCCGGGTTGTACGGATCGCGCAGGTTGTCCTTGTTGGCGTCGACGCCGTACTGCTTCCACGTCGCGGGCATGAACTGCATCCAGCCCTCGGCGCCGGCGGTGGACACGTTGAGGTTGCGGCCGTAGTCGGTCTCGATCTCGTTGATCGCCGCCAGGACCTCCCAGCGCACGCCGTACTCGATGCCGGCGGCCTGGTAGAGCGGGAGCAGGAAGGGCGGGATCCGGAACTTGTCGATGAAGAAGTTCGGGACGCCGATCGGGGCCGCGCCGGGCTGCGCGAGCGAGAAGGTCGGGTTGTCGAGCGTCGGGGCGCCATCGATCGCGCGCCCGTGAACCTTGTCGGCGGCCTTCTTCTTGGCCTTGCGCTTGAGCTCGGAGACGAGCTTCTTGCTGTTGAGGTTGCCGGCTTTGAACTTCTTGTTGGCGGTCGGCCGCCCGGAGCCCGCCTGGCCGGAGCCGCCCTGGCTGCGGTTCGGCGCGCCCGGCTTGCCGTTGCCGTTTGGCGTCGGCGTGGGCTTGGGCTTCGGCTTCGGCTTGGTGCCGGGAATCGTCGGGACGGCGGTGACGGTCGGGAGCGGCGTGCCGGTCGGCGTCGGCACGTTGATCGGGCCGTTGTCGATGATCTGCGCGATCGCGCCCGTGATACCGGGGACGACGATCTGCGAGGCGGGCGTGCCGGGCGCGATGTCGACCGTCTTGGTGATGCGCTGGCCCGTGACGAGGACGACGGTGACCGAGTGCAACTCGGCCGCGGCTGGGAGCGCAGCGACGCCGAGGCCAACCGTGGCCACGATCACCGCGATGATCAGCTTCCGTCTTTTCATTTCGAGTACGCGTCCCCCCGCGCGCTGCTTCGCATCTTCACGAGCGTTTCGACGCCGCGGGTGCGACTCTTCCACGAGGCCCCGGGACGCCGGTCACGCTACTGAGTGGCTTGGTGTCTTGCAATTAGAGAACGGTTAACTGCCCGATACCTTGCGGCTATTGCTCGTATTGGTAGGAAGTCAGTCCTAATCAACCTCCGCACAACCTGACCTGAAGCTCAAGTTGAGGGTCAGAAACCGATGACAGAGGAGCTTTCCATGACCGACAGCGTGCGCGACAAGCTCGCGCGCTCGAGCGAGGACGCCCTGGGCAAGCTCGCCCAGGACCTGCTCGAGAACCCGCTCGTCAACGGCGCGATCTCCCGCGCGTTCGAGGCGCGCGAGCGCGCCGTCCAGGCCCAGGAGGCCGCGATGGGCGCCCTCAACATCCCGTCGGCGGCCGACATCGAGCGGCTGACGCGGCGCCTGCGCTCGGTCTCGCAGCGGCTGGAGGGCATCGAGGACGGCGTCGACCGGCTCGACCAGCGGCTCCAGACGCCGGCGATCGACGAGCGCCTGGCGGCGATCGAGGGCCATCTCGCCGCGCTCAGCGCCGAGCTCGGCTCGCTGTCGTCCGCGCTCGACGCCCGCCCGGCGCCGCAGCCGCGCGAGCAGGAGCGCCTGGAGGTCGACGAGAAGCCGAAGCCGAAGGCCAAGGCGAAGCCGGCGCGCAAGAAGGCGAAGGGCTAGCTAGGCGCGGGGAGCGCCGCGACCGCCACCTCGCCGAGCCGCAGCTCGGCGGCGTGCAGCTCGTCGTCGCCGATGTGCACCCCCTCGGGCACGCGGTCGGAGACGATCAGCAGGCAGCCGGCGGCAACGCCGCGCAGCCGCGCGAGCGTGAACAGCGTGGCCGCCTCCATCTCGACCGCCACCGCGCCGGCCGCGCTCCAGCGGCCGGGGCGCTCGGTGTCCGGGTCGTAGAAGAGGTCCGAGGAGGCGACGACCAGCGCCGGGCCGGCGATGCGCTCGAGCGCCGCGGTCAGCTCGCAGTCCGCCGACGCGCGCTCGCCGCCGCCGAGCGCGCGGCTCGTCCCGTCCTCGCACAGCGCCGCGCCGGCCACCAGCAGCGAGCCGAGCTCCTGACCGTCGAGCCCGCCGCAGGTGCCGACGCGCACGAGTCGCTCCGCGCCGAGCCCGATCAGCTCCTCCGCCACGATCGCGGTCGTCGGGCCGCCCATGCCCGTGCTCTGGATCGTCAGCGGCGCGCCGTCGGACGCGGTGCCGGTGTAGCCCCACAGCCCACGGTTGGTGTTGAGCACCTGCATCGGCGAGTCGAGCAGGTGGGTCGCCATCCGCAGCGCGCGGCCGGGGTCGCCGGGCAACAGCGCGCGCTCGGCGACGGGGGCGTTCGGCTTCAGATGCAGGGGAGGACTCGCCATCGGACCCGGCATGGAACTAGACTTGCGCGCGCCATGGCGAAGAAGGACAAGAAGAAGTCCAAGAAGAAGGACAATCCCGGCACCGACGCGGTCGGCGCCGTGCGCACAGCAGTCGAGCGCACCTTCCATGCCACCGCCGATCAGGCGCAGTCCACGCGCACCCGCGCGCAGGACCTCGTCGACGAGGTCGCCGGCGCGGCCGGCCGGCTGCGCGAGATGGTCGATCAGCTCGGCGTGCTGGAGGACATCAAGAAGCAGGTCGAGGCGCTCTCGAGCCGCGTCGCCGCGCTGGAGCGCGGCGGTGGGTCGGCGAAGCCCGCGGCCACGACCAGCCGCAAGCCGGCGGCGAGCCGCAAGCGCGCGGCGACCCGCAAGCCCGCGGCGCGCAAGACGGCCGCCCGCAAGACCGCCGCGAAGGCCTCGGGCACGACCCGCAAGGCAACCTCCTCACGGAAGCCCGCCGCCAAGTCCTCCGGGACCAGCAAGCCGGCCTCCTCACGGAAGCCCGCCGCGAAGCAGTCCTGATGGCCGATCCCGAGTTCGACTCCGTCAAGGAGTTCCGGACGGTGATCGACGAGATCTTCACGATGATGAGCGAGGACCCCGCGATGGGGCCCGCGCTGCGCGACGCCGACGTGCCGCAGCGCTTCGAGTTCGACGACTACGACCTGGTCGTGAACATCCGCGCCGGCGCGGGCGACGAGGGCAACCTCCACTGGGAGTGGTCCGACGACGTCGACTGGAAGCCCAAGGTCAAGATGCAGATGTCCTCGCAGACCGCCAACAGGTACTTCCAGGGCAAGGAGAACGTCGCGGTGGCGATCGCGCGGCGGCGGATCAAGACCGGCGGCGACGTCAACGCGGCGCTGTCTCTGATCCCCATCACGAAGCCCGTCTACGCCCGCTATCGGGCGCTCGTCGAGGCCGAGTACCCGCATCTCAAAGCCTGATCGCGAGCCCGTTTGACAGGGGTGGGTTCGAGGAGTAGACCTCACCTACCAACCAAGGCAATAGGCCGGGAAGTGAGGGGGAAGCCCCTCGCAAGGCGTCGCCTCTGACGAACGCCGCCGGCCGAGGCAGCGGGCCGCATTGCCCGCAGGCGGCGGGACCACGACCGCGGTCCCGCCGCTTTATCTTCTTCAAGGTGACTCTCGCCGAGGTCGCTCGCGAGCTCGACGTCTCCCCGGACACGCTCCGCCGCTGGGCCCGTGAGGGCCTCGTGCCGCTGCCCGACGACCGCTGGACGCCCGCGGCGCTCGCCCACGCGCGCATCGTCGCGCGCCTGCGCAAGCGCGGGCACTCCCTGGACGAGATCCGGGCCGCGTCGGAGTCCGGCCGCCTCGCCTACGGCTTCATGGAAGACCTCTTCCCGCCCCGCGGCGAGACGCGCTCGCTGGAGGAGGCCGCCGAGCTGAGCGGGCTCGAGCCTGCGCTGGTCGAGCGGATCTGGACGTCGGTCGGCTTCCCGGCGCCGGCGGGCGACGAGATCAGTGACGACGACCTCCAGCTCCTCCGCTACATCGCCGCGGCGCTGGGGGCGGGCTTCCCGCTCGTCGCCTTCCTGCAGCTCGTGCGGGTCTATGGCCAGGCGCTGGCGCGGATCGCCGACGCCGAGGTCCGCCTCTTCCACCTCTACGTCCACGAGCCGCTGATCCAGGACGGGGTGCCGAACCTCGAGATGGCCGAGGAGATGGAAGGGCTGGCGCGCGAGCTGCTGCCGCTCGCCTCGCCGATCATGGACCACGTCCACCAGCGCTACCTCCAGCACTTCCTCGACCAGGACATCGTCGGCCACATGGAGCTCGAGGTCGAGACGGGCGGCGACCTCGACCTCGGGCGCGTGCGGGTGGCGATCGCCTTCGCGGACCTGGCCGGCTACACGCGGCTGACCGAGGAGGCGGGGGAGGAGGAGGCGGTCGACATCATCGAGCGCTTCGTCGAGGCGGTGCAGAACACGCTGCCCGACGATGCGCGCGTGATCAAGACGATCGGCGACGAGGTGATGATCGTCGGCTCCGACGCCTCGGCGGTGCTCGACTGGGCGGTCGGCTTCCAGCAGCTCCAGACCGAGCGGCCCTTGCCGCGGATCGGCATCCACCAGGGGCTGACGCTGTACCGCGACGGCGACTACTACGGCCGCGCGGTCAACCTCGCCGCGCGGGTCGGCGCGCGGGCGGCGGGCGGCGAGGTGCTGGTCACGCGCCCGCTCGTGGAGGCCGCCGGCTCCCACCTCGAGTTCGAGCACATCGGCGAGGTCAAGCTCAAGGGCTTCAGCGAATCCACGGACCTGTTCCTGGCGAGGCAGAGCGGCTGAAATGCGCTGCGGCCGGGTTCGACCGGAAGGATGGTCCTGCTGAGGCCACGCGGAGCAGACGTGGAGGCGCGCGTCCGCGAGGAGGGCCTGCTGCGGCCGGGCGCTCCGGTGCTCGTCCTGCTCTCCGGCGGGCCGGACTCGGTCTGCCTGCTCGACCTCGCGTTGCGGGTGAGCGGGGCGGTGACCGCGCTGCACGTCGACTACGGCCTGCGCGACTCCTCCGCCGAGGACGCCGCGCACTGCGAGGCGCTGTGCGACCGGCTGGGCGTGCCGCTGCACGTTCACCGCCCGCGCCGCCCCGAGGGCAACCTCCAGGCCTGGGCGCGCGACGTCCGCTACGCCGAGGCGCTGCGGTTCGCCGAGGGCGACGTCGCCGCCGGCCACACCGCCTCCGACCAGGTCGAGACCGTGCTCTACCGGCTCGCGGCGTCGCCCGGCCGGCGCGCCCTGCTCGGCATGCGGCCGCGCGAGGGCCGCGTGATCCGCCCGCTGCTGGGCGCCTGGCGGGCCGAGACCGAGGCCTGGTGCGCCGAGCACGGGCTCCCCTGGCGCGAGGACCCGACCAACGCGTCCGACGCCTACGCCCGCAACCGCGCCCGCCACCGGCTCGTGCCGGCGCTGCGCGAGCTCCACCCCGCGGCCGAGGCCAACGTCTTGCGGACGGTCGAGCTGCTGCGCGACGAGGCCGCCGTGCTCGACGCCGCGGTCGACGCGGTGCTGGCCGAGGCCGGCGAGCCGCCGCCGCTCGCGGCCCTGCGCGCGTTGCCGCCCGCGCTGGCCCGGCTCGTGCTGGTGCGGCTGGCGGGCGGCGTACCGGTGGGTCACCGCGCCGACGAGATCCTGGCGCTCGCCGAACACGGCGCGCTGGACGTGGGCGGAGGGCTGCGCGCCACGATCGAGCGGGGCTGCGTCGAGTTTGTCCCGACCCCGCCGAGAGTGCGCGCCTAGACTCCGCCGCTCGTGCTCCGCGACGAATCCATCGGCGAGATCCTCGTGCAGGCCGACGACCTCCAGCACCGGGTGCGCCAGCTGGGCGCCGAGATCACCCGCGACTACGAGGGCAAGGACCTGCTGCTGATCGGCGTGCTGAAGGGCGCCGTGTTCTTCCTCTCCGACCTCATGCGCCACATCGAGGTGCCCTGCGAGGTCGATTTCATGGCCGTCGCGTCCTACGGATCGAGCACCCAATCGTCCGGCGTGGTGCGGATTTTGAAGGATCTGGACGCCGCCATCGAAGGACGTGACGTGCTGATCGTGGAGGACATCGTCGACTCGGGCCTCACGCTCTCCTACCTACTCCGAAACCTCCAGGCGCGCCAGCCGGCGTCCCTCGAGGTCTGTGCCCTCCTGACCAAGCCCGAGCGGCGGGAGGTCGACCTGCCGACCCGCTACGTCGGCTTCGAGATCCCGGACAAGTTCGCGATCGGCTACGGCCTGGACCATGCAGAGCGGTATCGGAACTTGCCCTATGTCGCGGCGTTACGCCAGCAGTAGGGCACAAACTCCCTGGTAGCCTTGAACTTGTCGTGAGTCGCTTCTTCAAGAGCGCCCTGTTCCCGATTTTGATCGTGATCGTGCTGGCGTTCTTCGCCAGCAAACTGATCTCTCGGTCGGACCAGGCGCCAGCCAGGTCATTCGCCGGTTTCCTCGAGCAGGTCGAGAACGGCCAGGTCCAGACGGCCACGCTGCGCACGAAGGACAACTCGATCGACGTGCGCCTCAAGGGCACGGACAAGAACAAGTACCAAGTCGGATACCCGCTCGACTACTCCGACGTCCTGGTCACGAAGCTGCGCGCCGCCAAGGCCGACGGCCTGATCCGCGACTTCGACGTCAAGCCCGCGCGGTCGAGCGTGATCCTCTCGCTGCTGACCTACGTGTTGCCGTTCCTGATCTTCATCGGGTTCTGGATCTTCCTCATGAACCAGGTGCAAGGCGGCGGATCGAAGGTGATGTCGTTCGGCAAGTCGCGCGCCAAGCGGCTGTCCGTCGACTCGCCGAAGATCACGTTCCGCGACGTCGCGGGGGTCGACGAGGCAGTCGAAGAGCTGCACGAGATCAAGGAGTTCCTCGAGAACCCCAAGAAGTTCCAGGCCCTTGGTGCGCGCATTCCCAAGGGCGTGCTGCTCTACGGCCCGCCGGGCACCGGCAAGACGCTGCTCGCGCGCGCCGTGGCCGGCGAGGCGGGCGTGCCGTTCTTCTCGATCTCCGGCTCGGACTTCGTCGAGATGTTCGTCGGCGTCGGCGCGTCCCGCGTGCGTGACCTGTTCGAGCAGGCGAAGCAGAACTCGCCCTGCATCATCTTCATGGACGAGATCGACGCCGTCGGGCGCCACCGCGGCGCCGGCCTCGGCGGCGGTCACGACGAGCGCGAGCAGACGCTGAATCAGCTGCTCGTCGAGATGGACGGCTTCGAGGCCAAGGACAACATCATCATGATCGCGGCCACCAACCGGCCCGACATCCTCGATCCCGCCCTCCTGCGCCCGGGCCGCTTCGACCGTCAGATCACCGTCGACCGGCCGGACCGCAAGGGCCGCGCCAAGATCCTCGAGGTCCACACCCGCGGCAAGCCGCTGGCCAAGGACATCGAGGTCGACACGCTCGCGGGCCAGACCCCGGGCTTCACCGGCGCCGATCTCTCCAACCTCGTCAACGAGGCCGCCCTCCTCGCCGCCCGCACGGGCAAGAAGGAGATCACCCAGACGGAACTGGAGGAGGGGATCATGCGCGTCGTCGCGGGTCCCGAGAAGAAGACCCGCGTGATGGGGGAGAACGAGCGCCTGATCACGGCGTACCACGAGATGGGCCACGCGATCGTGGGCCACTACATGGAGCACTCCGACCCCGTCCACAAGATCTCGATCATCTCCCGCGGCCAGGCGCTGGGCTACACGATCTCGCTGCCGGCCGAGGACAAGTTCCTCACCACGCGCGCGGAGCTGACGGACACGATGGCGATGACGCTGGGCGGCCGTGCCGCCGAGGAGATCGTCTTCGAGGAGATCACCACCGGCGCGTCCAACGACCTCGAGAAGGTGACCGCGACCGCCAAGCAGATGGTCATGCGCTTCGGCATGTCCGACAAGCTCGGCCCACGCGTGTTCGGCCACGACCACGGGCAGCCGTTCCTGGGCCGCGAGTTCTCCGCCGAGCCCGACTACTCGGACGAGATCGCGCGCGAGATCGACGACGAGATCCGCCGCATCGTCGAGTCGGCGCACCAGCAGGCCAAGGACATCCTCTCCGAGCACCGCGAGTCGCTCTCGACGATCTCCGAGATCCTCCTCAAGCGCGAGACGATCGAGCGCGAGCAGTTCGAGGCCCTGCTCGCCGGCAAGACCGAGGAAGAGGTCTTCGGTCCCGACGACACCCCCGCCGGCGGTACCTCGGAGCGTCCCGAGCTCCCGGCCCCCGCCGCCGAGCGCGCCGCCCCGCGGCCGCTCCCGCGCCCTGGCCTGGCCGGCGGCGCCGCCGAGGCCCGCGGCCTCGAGCTGCCCGAGAAGCCCGAGCTCGCCTAGCTCACCCCGGGTGAACGGGTTCCACCCAAGGGTGGATATCCCGGCGTGCCCGCGGCCGCGAGAGTCGGTGGTGCAAGTCAGGCAAGCCTCCTCGGGCAAGCCGTCAAGCCGCAGGCCTGGAATCTGCTGCCCCGTCCGCGCGCGCATCGCGTAGCGCCCGCAGCCACTCCCTCGGCTCATCACGGCCGCCACCTTCCCCCGGTGGCGGCCGTTTCTCTGTCGGGGGGGTCTACGCGGGCACCGCCTCGCGCGCTTGCGCGAGGGCCGCGATGCCGTCGCGCCAGCTCGGCCAGCGCGGCGTCCAGTCGAGCTCGCGCTTGGCGCGCTCGTTCGACGCGCCGCGGATCTCGGTCATCATCACCACGACGTGCTCGCCGAGCATGCGGCCGACCCAGCGCGGGATGTGGCGCGGCGGCGGGGCGCCGATCGCCTCGGCCATCGCGGGGAGCCACACGCGGACGGGCGCCGGCTCGTCGTCGGCGATGTTGTAGATGCGGCCGCGCGTGCCGCGCTCGAGCGCGGCGAGCGTGCCGCCGGCGATGTCGTCGATGTGCGCGAATGAGAAGACGCCGCCGCCGTCGCCGACGACCGGGACCTTGCGCGCCTTGATCTGCTCCCACTGCTCGCCGCCCGGCGCGAGCCCGGTGCCGGGGCCGTAGAAGCCGCCGTAGCGCAGGGCGATGCCGCCCCCGCCGGTGACGGCCGACTCGAGGTGGCGGATCGCGGCGAGCGTGGTGCGGACCTGCTTGGGGGGATCGGGGTCGAGCGGGTCGTCCTCGGTCTTGACCGGGCCGCCCTCGCGGATGTAGGGCCAGGCGGCGTAGCTCTGCGCGATGAAGTGCTCGACGCCCGTCTCGCGGGCCGCCTCGAGCAGGTGGTCGGTGCCCTCGGTGCGCAGGCGGTTGGTGGCGGCGAACGACCGCTCGAAGCGCCGCAGGTCGAGGTCGCCGCCGAGCGCGGTCATCTCGTGGATGATCGCGTCGGGTCGGGTGGTGGCCACCGCGGCGCGGATGCCGTCGCGGTCGAGGCCGTCGACCACCACCGGCTCGGCGCCGAGCCCGCGCAGCAGGTCCGTCTTCGACGGGCTGCGGGTGGTGCCGGTGACGGTGTGGCCGTGGCTGGTGAGGAGGGGGATGAGCGCCTGTCCTGCGGCGCCGGTCGCCCCGGCGAGAAAGATCTTCATGCCCCCCCGACGAGACGGCGTGCAAGGCTGTGACAGGTGACTCAGACCCAGGAGCTGCGGGGGCTCGCGTTCGCGGTCGCCTACCGGATGCTCGGCAGCGTCGCCGAGGCGGAGGACGTCACCCAGGAGGCGCTGCTGCGCCTGCACGACGCCTCCGGCGTCGAGAACCCGGAGGCCTTCCTCACCACCGTGACGACGCGGCTCGCGATCGACGTGCTGCGCTCCGCGCGGGTGCGGCGCGAGACCTACACGGGCAGCTGGTTGCCGGAGCCGCTCGTCGAGGACGACACGGAGCGCAGGGTCGAGAACGAGGAGGCGGTCTCGCTCGCGTTCCTCGTCCTGCTCGAGCGCCTCAACCCCGACGAGCGCGCGGTGCTCGTGCTGCGCGAGTCGTTCGACTACGACTACGCCGACATCGCCGAGATCCTCGGGATCAGCCCCGCCAACGCGCGCCAGATCCTCAGCCGCGCCCGCCGCCGCGTCGCCGACGAGCGCCCGCGCTTCGACCCCGACCCGGGTGAGCGGCGCGCGCTCGCGGCGCGCTTCCTCGAGGCCGCCCGCAACGGCGACATGGAAGGCCTCGTCGCGATGCTCGCGCCCGACGCCCTGATGGTCGGCGACGGCGGTGGCAAGGCGCGTTCGCTGCCCGCCCCGCTGCGCGGCGCCCCCGAGATCGCCCGCGCGCTCGTCGCGTTCGGGCAGCTCGGCGAGCGCTGGGGCACGACGTTCGAGCCGGCGGTCGTCAACGGCCAGCCGGGCTTCCGCACCGTGGCCCCCGACGGGAAGCTCGTCAACGTCGTGGCGATCGAGATCGAGGGCGGCGTCGTGCGCCGGATCTACTCGATGCTCAACCCCGACAAGCTCGGGCACCTCGGCCCGGTGTCGGACGTGGGCCTACGGCCGTCGGTGCGGCCAACCGCACCGGAATGACGCCTGCCACCCCCACGGCGCGGCGCCTTGCCGGACGGCATATTTGCTCCATGCTCAACACGCCGAACACCAACTCCCGCCGCGTGATGGATCACTCCCACCGCGTCGCCGTGGTTCGCGAGGCCCCCCGGCCCTCGGCCACCCTGGCGTGGTGAGCTGACCCCCCTCCTCCTCCTCTCTCTCTGACCAGCGCCCGTCTTGCTTCCCCCCGGCAAGGCGGGCGTTGGAGGTTAAGGGTGGGGTTGCCCGCACCCCCAGACACCCGGCAGCCCCCGCCCGCGCCCACCCGCCGAGCGGGATACTCCTCGGCGTGATGACGACGCATTCCTTCCAGAGCCGCTCCCGCCGCGCCGACTCCCACGGCCCGGCGCCCCGCGTTCAGCGTCTCGGCGTCGCGAGCTCGCTCATCTGAGCCCCTTCGCCGTCGCCCGCCTCGCCACTTTCTCCCCCGGCGAGGCGGGCGCCGGTGCGCCTACCCATGGGTATGGTCGCCTCGATGGGCGAGGGGACCGTCACCGAGGGCTGGCTGCATGACACGCTCGAACAGCTGATCGAGCAGATCCGCGCGCTCCTCGACGTCACCGGCGTGGCGTTCGTGACCGTCGACGAGGACCGCGAGGCGATCCGCCCCGCCGCCGCGTGGTTCGTCAACGAGGACGCGTCGCACGCGTTCTCCCCGCTGCTCGCCCGGCCCTACGAGCCCGAGCGCGGCGGCGTCACCGAGGCCGCGGTCGAGTCCGGCGTCGCGGTGCTGATCCCGCGCATGGGCGAGTGGCCGGGGGCCGAGGGGCTGCGCGAGCGCGTCTCCGACCTGGCCTGGGCGTGGTACCGCACCGCCTCGTTCATCTCCGCGCCGGTGCGGACCGCGGGCGGGCGCACGTTCGGGGTGCTGGCGATCTCCTCCAACCCGCCGCTGCGGGCGCTCAGCGCCGAGGACCTGCGCACGATCGAGGTGTTCGCGAAGCTGGCGGCGCTGGCGCTCGAGCGCTCCGAGCTGCTCGAGCGCGAGGAGGGGCTGCGGCGCGAGGAAGGGCTGCTCAACCGCGCGCTGCAGGCGGTCGCCGCCTCGATCGACCTCGACGCCGTCTACCGCGCGATCGTCGAGCAGGCGGGCGAGTTGTCCGGCGCCACCACGGTCCTGCTCACCCGCTACGACCCAGCTCAGGCCGAGCTGCGCCACGTCGCCGGGCGCGGCGTGAGCGAGCGCCTGGCGGGCGCGCGCTTCGGGCTCGGCGAGGGCATGATCGGGCGCGTCGCGGGGTCGGGCCGGCCCTACGTCTCGCAGGCGGCGGACGAGGGCGCGTTCGTCCGCTGGGTCGTCGAGACGCAGGGCGTGGGCTCGTTCATGCACGTCCCGATCACGCTCGCCGGGCGGCTGTTCGGCGTGCTGAGCGCGACGCACGAGATGCCGGGCCGCTTCGGCGAGGACGATCTGCGGCGGCTCGCCGCGCTCGCCGTCGGCGCCGCCGGCGCGATCGCGCACGCGCTGGAGTTCGAGCACGAGCGCCGGATCGCCCGCGCGCTGACCGCCGGCTTCGTGCCCGCGCCGCCGGATCCGCAGACCGGGCTCGAGCTCGGGCTGGTCTACGAGCCGGTCGCGGACGAGGCCGGCGGCGGCGACGTCTTCGGCGTGTGGACGCTGCCGAGCCTCGCGGTCGCGGTGCTGATCGGCGACGTCAGCGGCAAGGGCCTCGAGGTGGCGGCCGCCAGCGCGATGGTGCGCTACTTCGTCGAGGCGCGTGCGTGGGACACGGAGTCGCCCGCTGAGATCCTCGCCCAGACCAACCGGATCCTGCGCACGCGGCTGCGCCGCGGCGGCTTCGCGACCGCGTTCCTCGCCGTCGTCGACCACGGACGTCTGCGCTACTGCAACGCCGGCCACCCGCCGCCGTGCCTGCTGCGCGAGGACGGCGAGTCGGAGCCGCTGCCCGGCAGCGGGCTGCCGCTCGGGGTCGAGGACGACGGGCAGCACGAGGAGCGCGAGGTCGAGTTCCACCGCGGCGACGTCCTCTTCGCCGCCACGGACGGACTGCTCGAACTGCGGCGCGAGCGGCGCTTCTTCGGCGACGACCGGCTGCCCGCGTTGCTCTCCGAGTACGCGCGCACGACGCCGCCGCAGCAGCTCGCCGAGCGCGTGTTCGCGGAGGCGCAGGAGTGGGCGCCGGTGCTGCACGACGACGTCGTCGTGCTCGCGCTGCGGCGCGCGCCCGAGCTCGAGCTGCGCGACGAGCCCGCGAGCAGCCCGGCGGCGCGGGCGCTGTACGCGGAGTACCAGGCGCTCGTGCGCGAGCGGCTGGGGGAGGAGTTCGAGCCGACCGACGAGATCTTCGCCAGCGAGCGCGCGTTCGAGGAGGAGCGCGCCGGCTTCGTCGTCCTCTACGCGCGCGGCATCCCCGTCGCGTGCGGCGGCTACCGCTCGCTCGGGCCCGAGGTAAGCGAGATCAAGCGCATGTTCGTGACCACCGGCGCGCGCCACCAGGGCCACGCGCGGCGGGTCCTGGCCGAGCTCGAGTGGCGCTGCAAGGAGTACGGCGCGCGCCGCATCCGCCTGCTCAGCACCGAGGTGCTGGCCGAGGCGCGGGCGCTGTACGCGTCGGCGGGCTACGAGGAGGCGGAGGTCATGCACGCCGGCGGTCGCCGCGACGTGTGGCTCGAGAAGACGCTGTGAGTGCGGTCTCCCGCACCATGAGAGGCCAGTTCGCCCCCCTCGGCGGCCTCCCGCGCCGGTGGGAGAGTTCCCGCCATGGACACGTTGGAACTTCGCACCCAGCTCAAGGCCCTCGAGGCCGAGCGCGCCGCCGCGGCGGAGTGGGGCCTGACCGGCGTGCCCGCCTACCTCAACGATCTCGAGGGCGAGATCGAGGTCTGGCGCGCCGCCTACACCTCGGCAGCCGTGACGGAGATCGCCTCGCTGCGCTCCGCGCTGTCGGGCCCGCAGGTCGGCTAGCGTCACCTGAGTGACCTACACGATCATGGGCGTGATCAACGTCACGCCCGACTCGTTCTCCGACGGCGGTCGCTACCTCGACGCGCGCGCGGCGATCGGCCACGGTGAGCAGCTCGCGGCCGAAGGCGCCGCGATCCTCGACGTCGGCGGTGAGTCCACCCGCCCGGGCGCCGATCCGGTGACCGAGGACGAGGAGCTGCGGCGGGTCGTGCCGGTCGTCGAAGGACTGGCGGACGTGGCGCGGGTCTCGATCGACACCTCGAAGGCGCGCGTGGCCGCGGCCGCGCTCGACGCCGGCGCCGACTACGTCAACGACGTCACCGCCTTCCGCGGCGATCCGGAGCTGGCCGGGCTGGTGGCCGACCGCGGCGTCGACTGCTGCCTCATGCACATGCTCGGCACGCCGCGGACGATGCAGCAGGACCCGCGCTACGACGACGTCGTCTCCGAGGTCAAGGCGTTCCTCGAGGCGCGGCTCGCGTACGCGGTCGGCGAGGGCGTGGCCGAGGAGCGGGTGATGCTCGACCCCGGCATCGGCTTCGGCAAGACCGTCGAGCACAACCTCGAGCTGATCCGGCGGCTGGACGAGATCGTCGCGCTCGGGCGCCCCGTGGTGTTCGGCGTCTCGCGCAAGTCGTTCCTCGGCAAGCTCACCGGCCGCGACGTCGACGACCGCGCGGTGGCGACCGCCGCCGCGAACGTGCTCGCGCTCGAGCGCGGTGCGTCGATCTTCCGTGTCCACGACGTGCCGGAGACGGTCGATGCGCTCACGGTGGCCGCTGCTACGTTGACGGACCGATGGCCCGCGACGAGCCCGAGGACTACGACGACGACGACCTGACGGACGACGACGACGAACGGGAAGGTCCCGAGGTCGGCGTCACGGTCGAGATCGTCGGCCTCTCGCTGTACACGCATCACGGCGTCACCGCTGCCGAGCGAGAGATCGGCCAGCGGCTCGTGCTCGACGTCCGCTTCGACGTCGGCGAGCCCGATGCGCTGGTGACCGACCGGGTCGAGGACACGGTCGATTACGCCGAGGTCTGCCAGGCGATCGCGCTTGCCGCGCAGGCGCGCTCGTACAAGACGCTCGAGCGGCTGTGCGCGGTGATCGCGGAGCGGCTCTCCACCCAGTTCGGCGCCGAGAGCGTGACGGTGAAGGCGAGCAAGCCGGAGCCGCCGATCCCGCTGCCGGTCGAGGAGGTCTCGGTCGAGGTCTGGCGGGAGGAGCACTGAGCGACGGCGGACCCCGCTGGGGCCGCCGGCCGGTGCTCGCAGGGCTGCTGGGCGCGCTGACGATCGCGTTCTCCGCGATCCTCGTGAAGCTCGCGAAGGTGGAGCCGAGCACGGCGGCCGTGTTCCGCTGCCTGTACGCGGTGCCGCTGCTGGCCTTGCTCGCGGCGCGTGAGGCGCGCCTCTACGGGCGGCGGCCATGGCGCGACCACTGGATCGGCGCCTTCGCGGGCGCGCTGTTCTCCGCCGACCTGATCCTCTGGCACCACTCGATCGCCGACGTCGGCGCCGGCCTGGCGACCGTGCTCGGCAACCTCCAGGTCGTGCTGGTCGCGTTCGGCGCCTGGGCGATCCTCGGGGAGCGGCCGGAGCGGCGGATCGTCGCCGCGGTGCCGGTGGTGTTCACCGGCGCGGTGATGATCTCGGGCGTGCTGGAGACCGGCGGCTACGGCCGCGACCCGGTGCTCGGCACCGTCTACGGCATCCTCACCACGCTCGCCTACGCAGCGTTCCTGCTCGTGCTGCGGGAGATCAACCGCGATATCCGCCGCCCGGCGGGGCCGCTCCTCGACGCGACCGCCACCTCGGCCGTCGTGTCAGCCGTGGCGGGCGCGCTGCTCGGCGAGCTCGACCTCGTCCCGTCCTGGCCCGCCCACGGCTGGCTGCTGCTGCTCGCGGTCACCTCGCAGGTGGTCGGGTGGCTGCTGATCTCGGTGTCGCTGCCGCGGCTCCCGGCGGCGCTGACCTCGGTGCTGCTGCTGGTCCAGCCGATCGGCTCGGTGGCGCTCGGCGTGGTGATCCTCGACGAGCACCCGTCGATGCTGCAGCTGCTCGGCGTGGTGGTGATCCTCGGAGGAGTCCTCCTGGCCACGTTGAAGCTGCCGGCACGGGCCGCGGCGCCCGTGGGCGCGCAGCAAGGGGTCAGACCCCTTTAGGCAGGTTGAGGGTTGACGCAGAAGTAAGTAGTCACTAACCTCATCGGCATGGCCTCCGCCCCGACCCGCCGGTCCGCCGGGGAGCGCCGCCTCGAGATCGTCGAGATCGCGATCCGGCACTTCGCCCAGAACGGCTACAACGGCACCTCGACCGACCAGGTCGCGCGCGAGGCGGGCATCTCGCAGCCGTACCTGTTCCGCCTCTTCGGCACCAAGCGTGAGCTCTTCCTCGCCTGCAACGCGGCGATGCACGACCGGATCGCGGCGACGTTCGCCGGGGCCGCGGCCGACCTCCCGCCGGAGGAGCGCATGAAGGCGATGGGCGACGCCTACAACGCGTTGCTCGCCGACCGCGACGCGCTGCTGTTCCAGATGCAGAGCTACGCCGCCTGCGCCGATCCGGAGATCCAGGAGCACGTGCGCGAGGGCTTCGCCACGCTGGTGCGCCAGGTGCACGAGGCGACCGGCGCCTCCCCGGCGGATCTGTTCTCGTTCTTCTCCCACGGGATGCTGCTCAACGTCATCGCCGCGCTCCAGCTCGAGGCGCTCGGGCCGGGCGAGGAGTGGGCGGTCTGCTGGCTCGACCCGCACGCGATGCTCTCCGACCCGGACTGATGCTCGACCGCCTGGCCGCGCTGATCTACCGCCGGCGCCGGCGCTTCCTGTGGGGCTCGCTGGCGGTGGTGCTCGTCGCCGGCTTCTTCGGCGGGCCGGTGTTCGGGCTGCTCGACTCGAGCGGCGACTTCGACGACCCCAACTCGGAGGCGCCGCTGGCGTCGCGCGACATCGCCCGCGCGACCAATCACAGCGCGGCTCCGGACCTCGTCGCGCTGGTGCGGCTCGGCGTGCCGGCCGACTCGGCGGCCGGCCAGCGCAAGCTCGACCGCGTCGAGGCGGCGCTGAAGGTCCCGGGCATGAAGCTCATCCGCTATGAGCGCGGCGGCGACCGCACCCTCGTCTCGAAGGACGGTCGCTCCTCCTACGTCGCGGCCTCGTTCCCCGAGAACGGCGGCGGGGTGCTCGACACCGTGCAGCCGCGGCTCGAGCGCATCCCCGGCGTGACGATCGGCGGCAACGACATCGCCCGCGACCAGGTCGGCGACCAGGTGTCGGAGGACATCGCGCGCGCCGAGCTGCTCGCGTTCCCGATCCTGTTCCTGCTGTCGCTGTTCGTGTTCCGCAGCGTCGTCGCCGCCCTGCTCCCGCTGGCGGTCGGCGGCGCCACGATCATGCTCTCGTTCCTCGTGATGCGGTTCGTCAACGGCACGATCGAGCCGATGTCGATCTACGCGCTGAACCTCATCACCGGGCTCGGGTTGGGCCTCGCGATCGACTACTCGCTGTTCGTCGTCTCGCGCTTCCGGGAGGAGCTCGAGCGCGGGCTCGACACCGGCGCGGCGCTGAGGGCGACGATGACCACCGCGGGCCGGACGGTGCTGTTCTCGTCGGTGACCGTGGCGGCGGCGCTCGCCTCGCTGCTCGTCTTCCCGCTGCGCTTCCTCTACTCGATGGGCGTCGGAGGGCTCGTGTGCGCGCTGATGGCCGCGCTCGTGGCGACCACCCTGCTGCCCGCCATCCTCGCCGCGCTCGGCCCGCGCGTGAACGCGCTCAGCCCGCGGCGCTGGCAGGAGTCGATCCACCGCGACGCGTCGGCCGAGCGCGGCGGCTTCTGGTACCGCCTCTCGCACATGATCATGCGCCGCCCGGTGCCGGTCGCGATCGGCGCGGCCACGCTCCTGATCGTGCTCGGGATCCCGTTCTGGTCCATCAAGTTCACCGGCGTCGACGCCGGCGTGCTCCCGCGTGATCACTCCGCGCGCGTGGTCGACGACGCGCTCGCCAAGGAGTTCCCGCCCAACCGCGCCACCCCGGTCTTCGTCGCGGCCCGCGGCGGCCCCGGAGACAGGGCGGAGGTCGAGCGCTACGCGCAGCGGCTCGGCAACGTCCGCGGCGTGGCCGGCGAGCCGCGCGTGCAGGCCGCCGACGGCCTCTACCGGATCGACCTCGTGGCCCGCGGCCGGCCGCTCGGCGAGCAGGCCAAGGAGGTGGTGCGCGACGTGCGGGCGATCGAGTCGCCGGTGCCGGTCCGGGTGGGCGGCCTGACCGCCGCGTTCCTCGACCAGCAGAAGGCGCTGAGCGACTCGCTGCCGCTCGCGCTGGCGATCCTCGCGGGCACCACGCTCGTCATCCTGTTCGTGATGACGGGGTCGGTCGTGCTGCCCGTGAAGGCGCTGGTGATGAACCTGCTGACGCTGAGCGCCGCGTTCGGCCTGCTGGTGCTGATCTTCCAGGACGGCCACCTCGAGGGCCTGCTCGGCTTCACCAGTCAGGGCGCGTTGGAGTCGAGCCAGCCGGTGCTGCTGTTCGCGGTCGCGTTCGGGCTCTCGACCGACTACGGCGTCTTCCTGCTCACGCGCATCAAGGAGGCGCACGACAACGGTGCGAGCAACGAGGAGGCGGTCGCGCTCGGGCTCGAGCGGACCGGCCGCATCGTCACGTTCGCCGCGCTGCTGTTCGTGATCGCGATCGGCGCGTTCGCGACCTCGCAGATCATCTTCATCAAGCAGCTCGGGGTCGGGACCGCGCTCGCGGTGCTGATCGACGCGACGATCGTGCGCGCGCTGCTCGTGCCGTCGCTGATGCGGCTGCTGGGCGACCGCAACTGGTGGGCGCCGCGGCCGCTGGCGCGGCTGCACCGGCGGATCGGGCTGTCGGAAACGGCGCCGGCGTGAGCAACCGGTTCGACGTGGACACGGCGCTCGACGGCGCCGACGGGCGCTGGCGCGCCGAGGTCAAGGAGCACTGGTTCGTCCAGCGCGGGCCGAACGGCGGGCTCGTGGCGGCGCTCGCCACTCGCGCGCTGGCGGACCTCGCTGGGCCGGAGCAGTCGCCGCGCTCGCTCTCGCTGCACTACCTGGCGCCGCCGGAGGCGGGCGAGCTCGAGGTCCGCGCGGTGGTCGAGCGCGCCGGCCGCACGACGACGTTCGCCTCGATCCGCGTGCTCCAGGGCGGCGCGACCGTCGCCTACGGGCTCGGCGCCTGCAGCGCCTGGCGCGAGGGCCAGCCGTCGTGGGACGTGCTCGAGCGCCCCGACGTGCCGCCGCCGGGCGAGATCGCCAGCCTCGACACCGACGGGGCGTTCCCGTTCCTCGCCAACTACGAGATGCGCCCGCTCCCGGCCCCGCACAACGGCGCGTGGATGCGCACCGCCGAGCCGCGGCCGGCCGACCCGGTCCTGCTCGCCGCGCTCACCGACGCCTGGATCCCGGCGGCGTTCGCGCACATGGACGAGCCCAACTTCGTGCCGACCATCGACCTCACGATCCACTGGCGCGCGGCGCCCGGCGTGCCGGCGGGCGACCACCCGTGGGTGCTCGGGCTGTTCTCGACGCGGCTCGGCGCGGGCGGCACCTGGGAGGAGGACGGCGAGCTGTGGAGCGAGGACGGCGTCCTGCTCGCGCACTCGCGCCAGCTGGCGATCGTGAGGAACCCCAGGTGACCGGCTACCTCGGCCTCGGCTCCAACGTCGGCGACCGCCGCGCGAACCTGCAAGCCGCCGTCGACGCGCTGCCGGCGCACGGCGTGCGCGTGCTGGCGTCCTCCTCGACCTACGACACCGAGCCGGTCGGCGAGGTGCTCGACCAGCCGGAGTTCCTCAACGCCGTGCTCCGGATCGAGACCGACCTCGACCCGGAGGCGCTGCTCGACGCCTGCAAGGCGGTCGAGCGGGAGCTGGGCCGCGAGGCCGGCGGCGTCCGCCACGGGCCGCGGCCGATCGACGTCGACCTCCTCCTGCTCGGCGACCTGACCTACTCGTCCGACCGCCTGACCCTGCCCCACGCGCAGGTCACGGCCCGCCGCTTCGTGCTCGTGCCGCTGCTCGAGCTCGACCCCGAGGTCACGCTCCCGGACTGCACTCGCGCCGCCGACGCCACGCCGGACGACGCCGCCGTCCGCCGCTCAGGCGAACCACTCGGCCGGTAGCGCGCCGGCCGGCACGCGCCCCGGGTAGCCCGGGAACCAGCGCCGCGCCAGGTCGAAGGCGCGCCGCGAGCCGAACGCGTCCGCGACGTCGCCCACGGTGAGGATCAGCGCGAGCCCCGAGCCGATCTGGAGATCGGCCGCGTTGGGCGCGTCGCCGCCGACGACGTCGTGCTCCATCCACCGCTCCACGCGAGCGAGGTGCTGGTCGAGCGCGCGCAGGTCGGCGCGGACGTTCAGATCGGTGCCGTCGTTGATCTTCTGCTCGGCGCGCGCGACCAGCGGCGCGGTCAAGCGCGTGACCGCGTCGGGGATCGGGAGCGAGGAGTCGCCGCCGTAGGAGGCCATCGAATCCGGCGAGCGCCGCAGCGCGACCCAGATGATCCGCCGCGCCATCGGCTGCAGCACCTCGTCGCCCCACTGCTCGGCGAGCCCGACCGACTTGCGCTCCTTCTCGTCCGCCGGCAGCAGCGGCGGCTCGGGCACCGCGTCGTCGAGCGCGCGCATGATCTCGCGCGAGCCAATGATCTTGCGCCCGTCGAGCTTCAGGCCCGGCACCGTCCCGCGGCCGAACAGCGCCTTCTGCACGGCCTTGTGGGCGACCGGCGGGATGTCGACCCGGCGGTACTCGATGCCCTTGAGCTGGAGCGCCTTCTCGACCGCCGCGCAGGGATGCGAGGCGGGGACGGCGTAGAGGGTCGCGGCCACGGCGGCGCGAGTCTACTCAGCGGAAGCCGATGGCCCGCGGGAGCGTGAACGTGCTCGACAGCCGGCTGCCGTGTGTGCTCACCCGCACCTTCGTGCGCAGCCGGTAGACCGCCGCCGACGTGCCCGCCGGCACCGGCACCGTGACCTTGAACGCCCCGCTGGCGCGCGGCCGGAAGCGGCTGACGGTGACGAGCCGCGTGCACGTCACCCGCCGCTCGAGCACGATCTCGCGGTCCTTGGCACGCAGCGCCAGCGGGCCGATCACCTTGCCCGCGATCGTCACCTTGCCGCCGCTCGTCCGCACCGACGTGACCAGCATGCGCCGCATGAGCTTGAGGTTGAGCGACCGCTCGCCGCCGACGCGCGCCTGGTAGCGGGCGCGGTTGGAGCTGCGCAGCCGTCGCGGCGGCATCGGCGCGGTCGCTGAGAACGAGCCGTCGGGCGCGACCTTGGGCCGCGCGACGACCTTCCCGGTGGCGGCGAAGACGATGTCGACCCGGCGACCCTTGAAGCGCTCCTCGGCCACGCCGAGCAGCTTCACGCGGTTGCCGGCCGGGATCACGTCCTCGAGCACCACCCCGCGGCTCGCGCACGAGCGGACGAGGTCGGCGGCGCTCGACTGCTGTGTGCTGCCGGCCGTGCCGCCCGCGCTGGGCTTCGGCGTCGGCGTGGGGTTCGCAGGGCAGGCGCCGCGGACGACGTCGAGCGTCTCCTCGTCCTTCGCCGCCGAGCCGTCGATCGACGCAGTGACCCCGATCGGCGCGAGCGGGGAGGCGCAGGCGATCTGCGTCGTGGTCTCGAAGCACAGCTGCTTCGGGTCGGCCTTCCAGGCGACGCGGATGCGCGGCGGCACCGAGTCTGCCCAGGCGGGGTCGCCGGACGTGCTGATCGCGTTCGCGGCCACGGTGATCGCGGGATGGGCCTTCGTGTCGATGCCGGTGAGGTCGAGCTTGCTGCCGGCGATGTCCTTCGAGGCCAGCAGCGCGCCAGTGGCGGCGTCGCGGACGGTGACCGTCACGGCGGCGAGCTCGCCGGGCGCGCTGTCGGCGAGCGCCACCGCCTGCCACGTGGCGCCGCCGACCGTGTTGTCGCAACGCTGGTCGCGCAGGTCGATGGTGCGCGGCTCGGTGCCGGCGCCGAGGCTGGTGCAGGGCGCGTGCCCGGCCGGATCGACGGTGAAGATCAGCCCCGGGTCGCCGAGGCCCACCACGCATGACCCGTCGTAGGCCGCGCCGTAGGCCATCGGGAGCGCCTGCGCCTGCGTGTCCTGGCTGATCCAGCCGTCCACGTAGTCGCCGCCCGTGCAACGCGCCATCGTCGTCCAGTCCCAGCACCCGAGGCCGCCGGTGCCGTGGGAGGCCATCAGCGTCCGCTTCCCGGTCTCGGCCTCGGCCGTGACCGAGTAGTAGTCCTCGGTACCGGGCCAGCCCGTGATGGGGATCGCGGCCCCCGGGGCGGAGTCGGTGTAGCACAGGCCGGCGCCCCCCACAATCGAGCACACGCCGTCGGCCGTGCCGGCCGTGTTGTGGTGGGTGACGAGGTTGTAGCCGGCGAGCTGCCGCGGCGACGCCCACCCCGGGCACGGGGCCCCGGCGGTCACGTCGATGCACGCCGTGAGGCCGTAGAGCCTCGCGAGATACACGCGGGAGCCGTGACCGACGATGTCGTACTCGCTCGTGTCCGGCCCGAGGCCGGTGGGGAGCGAGGCGACCGCGCACGACGCGTTGGTGGCGGGGTCGACGCAGTAGAGGCGGCCGCCGTCGCCGCCGAAGTACACCTTGTCGCCGATGCGCACGGGCGCGGAGGCGTACGCGTACTGGCGGTCCAGCCGGTCGACCACGATCAGGCCGCAGGTGCGGTCCTTCGCGGCGTCCCAGCAGTAGAGGGCGTGCGCCGTCCGCTGCGCGGCGAACTGCGTGGGCGCGAGGTGGACGTAGATGCGTGAGCCGACGACGACCGCGGGGCCGGGGATGTTCGTCGTCGCCTGGTTGAGCGCCTTCGGATAGCCGGGGCAGAGACTGCCCGTGGCCCGGTCGACGCAGGTGACCTGGGTGGGGCTGCTGTGGTGGAAGAACGCGAAGACCTTCGAGCCGACGAGGATCGGCACGTGCCCGTCGCCGCCGGTGCCCTGCGCGATGGCCGGCAGCGGCCGCGGGATCGCGTCGGACACCTCGCCGAGCAGCGCGTCGCTCCCCGCCTTGGCGTGCAGCGTGCGTGTACCGGCCGTCGCGGGCTCGGCCGTCCAGCCGCGCGCGGTGCGGACCGACGACGGCTTGAGCGCGTGTGCGCCGTCGAGCTCGGCCGTCACCGCCGGGAGCGGGAGCGCGGCGAGCGCCTCATCGGTGACGCCGGCGGGCGCGGGCGCGACCGCGGCGCCCCAGATCGCTCCCTGCCCTTCGACGAGGCCGGCCTTGCCTGCCGCGGCCGGCGCGCCGCCGACCTTGACGCCATAGCCGGCGGTCGACGGAGCGATCGCGATCTCGACGTCGGCGCTCCGCTCGTCGCCGTCGGCGTTCGCCACCGTGTAGGAGAACCCGTCGCTGCCCGAGTAGCCGGCGCTCGGGGTGTAGACGCAGTCGCCGTCCTCCTCGCACGCGACGCTGCCGTGCGCCGGATCGGTGGAGTCCGTGAGGTGCAGCCCGGTGCCGGAGTCGTTGGCGAGGACGTGGACGGTGACGGCCGTACCCTGGCGCGTGGCGGCGTGGTCGGCGCGGGCCAGGAGGGACGACGGAGCCGACGCCGTGGTGACGTCGACGCTCACCTTGGCGGTTGCCTCGAGACCGCCGGTGTCGGCCACGCGGTACGTGAAGCTGTCCGGCCCTTCGTAGCCGGTCGCGGCCGTGTAGAGGCAGCCGCCGAGTGTGGTGCAGTGGACGGTGCCGTGCGCGGGCGCGCCGGTGGCGACGACGCGCAGCGCGTCGCCGTCGGGGTCGCTGTCGTTGGCGAGCACGTCGAGCGCGCCGGCGCCCTCCGCGGCGAGCGTGTCGTCGACCGGCTCGGGCGCGTGGCTGGCGGCGGTGACGTCGATCCTCCTGCTCGTCTCATCGGTGGCGCCGTCCGTGTCCGTCACGCGCAGCGTGGCCGTGAAGGAACCGCCGTTCCTGTACACATGGGCCGCAGTTATGCCGGAGCCGGTGGCGCCGTCGCCGAAGTCCCACTCGTAGGTGACGATCCCGGCCTCGTCGGTGGATCCCGACGCGTCGAAGGACACGTTCAGCGGCGAGTCGCCCGAGGCCGGGTCGGCGGTGAACTCGGCATGCGGCTTCTGGTTCGGCTTCGTGACCGTGATCGTCTGGGTCGTCGCGTCGGTCGCGCCGTCCTCGTCGGTCACGGTCAGTGTGGCGGTGTAGGTGCCCGGCGTCGTGTACGTGTGCAGGGTTGAGCCCGTCCCGGCGCTCGCGCCGTCGCCGAAGTCGAGCGTCGCGCTTGCGATGCTGCCCTCCTGGTCCGACGAGCCGGAGGCGTCGAACGTCACGTCGAGCGGCGCGTCGCCCGACGACGGGACCGCGCTCAGCACTGCGCTCGGCGCCGTGTTGCCGGGTTTCGCCACGCCGATCGTCGTCTGCGCCGTGTCGGTGGCGCCGTGATCGTCCGTGACGGTCAGCGTCACCGTGTACGTGCCGGCCGTCGTGAACGTGTGGGAGGGCGCCACGCCGCTCCCCGCGTTGCCGTCGCCGAAGCTCCACGCGTACGAGCTCACCTGGCCGTCGGAGTCGGCCGACGCGCCGGCGTCGAAGGTGACCTCGAGCGGGGCGGTTCCGGAGTCGGGCGTGGCCGTGAACGACGCCGTCGGCGCAACGTTCGCGGGATCCGTCGCCGCGATCGTCGAGGTCGCGCTCGCGGTGGCGCCGTCGTCGTCGGTCACGGTGAGCGTGACCGTGTAGGTGCCGGCGGCGGTGTAGGTGTGCGACGGCGCCGACCCGATGGCCGCGTTGCCATCGCCGAAGGCCCACGCGTACGCGACGACGCTCCCGTCTCCGTCGATCGAACCCGTAGCGTCGAAGCCGACGTTCAGCGGCACGGTGCCCGAGGTCGGCGTGGCGGTGAAGGACGCCGCGGGTGGCGCGTTGGGTTGGGCGACGTGGATGGTCCGCGTCGAGGTGGCCGTCGCGCCGTCGTCGTCGGTGACGGTGAGCGTGGCCGTGTACGTCCCGGGCGAGGAGTAGGTGTGCGAGATCGTCGCGCCGCTGCCCGTGCCACCGTCGCCGAAGTCCCAGCTGTAGGAGGTGACGTGGCCATCGAAATCACTCGAGGCGGTGGCATCGAAGTCAACGGAGAGTGGCGCATCGCCGTCTGTGGGCGACGCGCTGAACGCACTCGTCGGCGGGTTGTTGCTCGACGACCGCTGTTCGATCATGCGGTCGAGCTCCGCACCGAACTCCTCGAACCCAGGGATCCCAGCCTCAGTGAGGCTCGCCGAGTCCTCGAGATGCTCCGACAAAGAGCGGCCCACCTCGACGCCTCCGAGTTCCAGGTGGCCAAGATCCGCCTCGACCTCGTCGCGTTCCGTCTGGGTGAGGCCGAGGTCGACGAGTTGGTCCTGCTCGTCCTGGGTCAGGCCGGACGCGGCCACGCGGTCGGTGAAGGCCTGTGCCCCGTCGAGCTGATCCTGCGTGATCGTGACGTCGCCGTCGGGATCGGCCGCGATGCGCGCCGCGTAGGCTCGGTCGGCGTCCACGACGTCGCCGGCCGCGGTGGTCATCTTCCGGTTGAAGTCCGCCATTGCCTCGAGCTGCATGAGCGCCTTCTCGTCGTCGCCGGCCTCGTCAGCTCCCTGGAATCGCTCGAGCGCATGGAGGAGCGCGCCGGAGTACGCCGCAAGCCGGTCGTGGGCGTCGAAGACCTCGAGGTCGTCCGGATCGGTGGGCCTGGGAAGGTCGGAGAACTCCGGCGCCTTCACCGTCTGATAGTTCGGGTCAGGGGGATCGGCCTTGAGCTGCTGGAAGTGCGTGACCGCCTGAGAGGCAATGTCCGCGCCCTTCAACAACCCGAGCTGGTTGGCGAACACGCCGATCCCGATCACCTCGAGTGCGAAGAAGGTCGCGCCCCCCGCGGCGATGCCCCCGAGGCTGAACAACCCGCCTGACGTGCTGAACGCGACACATGTGGACACCACGCCCGAGCCGAACATCGCGAGTGCGCGAAAGCTGCTCATGACGATGGCGCCCGCGTACGTGGAGTTCGCCGAGGTCTTGAACGCGTCGAGCTTGGAGTCGCAGAAGGTGTCGGTCTCGACTGTGCACTGCGCCGCTGTCACCTGGAACTCCACGGAGCGCGCGCTGACCGGCTCGCCGTCGTTGTAGCCGATCAACTCGTAGGTCCCGACCGGGAGCGATTTCGGCGCGTAGAGCGGGACGGCGGGGTCGACGCTGAACGGCGGAATCGGGATCGCCTTCGCGGCACAGGCGGTGGCGCCGGGACGGACAGCGCAGACGTAGCCGCCGCTGGCGGAGGTCGGCACCTTTCCGTACACCCCATCGGTGAGCATGTAGCTGTCAGTCGGAGCGCCGTCCTCGTCTACGGCCGTGACGGACTGGACGGTCGCGGACGCGGTGCCAGGGGCGAACACCGCGATCAGCATCGCTAGAAGCACGCTCAGGACTCCGGCCCTCGCCCCCACCGCTCCACGCTAACTTCCGGTGAGACACGGGCACAAGCAATACTCCCCAAAGGTCATGCTTCTCGTCGTCGACGCCGGCAACACCCAGACGCACCTCGGCACCTACCGCGACGGCGAGCTCGTCCAGCACTGGCGCTTCGCCACCGTGCGCGAGTCGACGGCGGACGAGCTGGGCGCGGCGCTGCGCAACCTGCTCGCGCTGCGCGGCATGCACCTCGAGATGCTCGACGGGATGATCGTCTCGTCGACGGTCCCGCAGCTGCGGCCGGAGTACACCGCGATGGGCGCGCAGTACCTCGACGCGGACGTGAAGATGGTCGGCCCCGGGCTCCGCACGGGGATGCCGATCCGCTACGACAACCCGCACGAGATCGGGCCGGACCGGCTCGTCAACGCGGTCGCCGGCTACGAGAAGGTCGGCGGTCCGTGCGTGGTCGTCGACTTCGGCACCGCGGTGACCTACGACGTGGTCAGCGCGGGCGGCGAGTACCTCGGCGGGATCATCTTCCCCGGCGTCGAGATCTCGATGGAGGCGCTCACCGAGCGCGCCGCCGCACTGCCGAAGATCGAGCTCGGCACCCCGCGCGCGCTGATCGGCAAGACGACGATCGACGCCATCCGCGCCGGCATCGTCTACGGCTACGCGGGCATGGTGGACGGCATCCTCGCGCGCCTGCGCGCCGAGCTGGGGGAGGACACGCACATGCTCGCCACCGGTGGGCTGGCCAGCGCGATCGTGCCGTTCTGCGACTCGATCAGCGAGGTCGACGACCTGCTGACGCTCAACGGGCTGAAGCTCATCTGGGAGCGGAACCAGCCCTAGACTCGAGGGCATGCGCGCGATCCGCGAGCCCTGGACCCTCGGTGGCCTGACCATCCCGAACCGCGTCGTGCTGGCGCCGCTCGCCGGCATCGGCAACTGGTTCGTGCGCCTGCAGGCCAAGCGCTACGGCGCCGGGCTCGCGGTCTCCGAGATGGTCTCGAGCTTCGCCGTCCACTACGGCAACCGCAAGACGCTCGACGAGCTGCTCGTCATCCACCCCGACGAGCGTGCGGGCGGGCCCGTGTCCGTCCAGCTGTTCGGGCACGACCCGGAGATCATGCGCTCCGCCGCCGCGACCGTCGCGCGCGCGGGCGCGGATCTGATCGACCTCAACATGGGCTGCCCGGTGCCGAAGGTCTGCAAGACCGGCGCGGGCGCCGCGCTGCTCGGCGACCCGGACACCGCGATCGCCGTGGCGCGCGCCGCGCGCGAGGGCTCGGGTCTTCCCGTCACGGTCAAGCTGCGCGCCGGCCGCAAGCCCGGCGAGCGCGAGGGCGTCGAGGTCGCGCACCGGCTCGTCGAGGAGGCCGGCGTGGCCGGCGTCAGCTTCCACCCGCGTAGCGCGGCCGTGCGCCACAAGGGCACGCCCGACTACGACCTCGCCAAGGAGCTCGTCGAGTCGCTCCCCGTGCCGGTCATCGTCTCCGGCGGCCTCGACGCGCCCGACCACATCCGCTGGGTGCTCGACCACACCGGCGCGGCCGCGGTGATGCTCGCCCGCGGCTCGCTCGGCAACCCCTGGCTGTTCGCCCAGCTGCTCGACGAACAGCTGGGCGAGCCGACGCCCGAGGACATCCTCGACGAGCTCGACTGGGTCGTCGATCGCGCGGTCGAGCACCTGGGTGAGGAGCGCGGCGGGCGCTACCTGCGCAAGTTCTATCCGTGGTACCTCACGCGCCTCGGAGCGCCGCGCGCGACACTGGCGGAGCTGCAATGCGCAAACACCCTTGAGGAGCAGCGCGAGATCCTGCGGAGCCTGCGCTACCATGCTCCGCCGCTCGCCAGCCGAGCCGCCTGAACCCGCATCCGTAAAGGACGCCGCTCGCATGCAGAAGGACGTACTTCTCACCCCAGAAGGACTCGAGAACCTCAAGAAGGAGATCGAGCACCTGTCCACCGAGAAGCGCCGGGAGGTTGCCGAGCGCATCAAGGAGGCCCGTGACTTCGGCGACATCTCCGAGAACTCGGAGTACGACGACGCCAAGAACGAGCAGGCGATGCTCGAGGCGCGGATCGCCACGCTCGAAGACAAGCTGCGCTCCGCGGCGGTGATCGACTCCTCCGAGCTCGACAACGAGGTCGTGCGCGTCGGCTCGCTCGTGAACGTCAAGGACGAGGGGTCGGGCAAGTCGCTGAAGTACACGATCGTGGGCTCGACCGAGGCCAACCCGGGCGAGAACAAGCTGTCGAACGAGTCCCCCGTCGGCAAGGCGCTGGTCGGTCACAAGCGCAACGACGAGGTCAGCGTGCAGCTGCCCAACGGCAAGGCCCGCAAGCTCAAGATCACCAAGATCGAAGTCGCCTAGGCGTGAGCGACGAACAGCCCTCTGAGCTGCTCGCCGCCCGGCGGCGCAAGCTCGAGGCGCTCCGGGAGAACGGCATCGAGCCGTTCCCCCACGCCTACCCGGGGGTGCGCTCGATCGCCGAGGTCAAGGCGCCGCACGAGGCGCTCGAGGCGGGCGAAGAGACCGACGACCACGTGCGCGTGGCCGGGCGCCTGCACGCGCGCCGCGGCCAGGGCAAGGCGGCCTTCCTCGACCTCGATGACCGCACGGGGCGGATGCAGCTGCACGCGCGGGTGGACGTGCTCGGCGAAGCGTCGCTGCGCGCGCTGCTCGACCTCGACCTCGGCGACCTGCTGGGCGCCGAGGGCACGATCTTCCGCACCCGCCGCGGCGAGCTGTCGCTGAAGCTCGACAACTGGGAGCTGCTCGCCAAGTCGCTGCGCCCGCCGCCCGAGAAGCACCACGGGCTGACCGACGTGGAGACGCGCTTCCGCCACCGCGAGCTCGACCTGATCGCCAACGAGCAGGCGCGCGAGCTGTTCACGACGCGCGCCAAGGTCATCACCTCGGTCCGCCGGCAGCTCGACGAGTGGGGCTTCATCGAGGTCGAGACGCCCGTGCTGCAGCCGATCTACGGCGGCGGCGCGGCGCGCCCCTTCACGACCTTCTACAACGCGCTCGAGCGCGACTACTACCTGCGGGTGGCGACCGAGCTCTACCTCAAGCGGCTGATCGTCGGCGGGCTCGAGCGCGTGTACGAGATCGGCAAGGACTTCCGCAACGAGGGCACCTCGTTCAAGCACAACCCCGAGTTCACGATGCTCGAGTGGTACGAGGCCTACGCGGACTACGACGACATCGCCGAGCGCACCGAGGCCCTGGTCTCGCGCGTCGCCGCCGATGTGGGCTATGCCGGCGAGCTCGACTTCGCGCCGCCCTGGCACCGCGAGACGCTGCAGGACGCGATCGGCTCCCGCACCGGCGTCGACGTGCTCGCCCACCGCGAGATCGAGTCGCTGCGCGCGGCGATCCGCGAGGCCGGCCACGCGGTGCCGGAGGAGGAGACGTGGGCGCAGATGGTCGACCAGCTGCTGACCAAGTTCGTCGAGCCGAAGCTGATCCAGCCGACGTTCCTCCGCGACTATCCGGTCGAGCTGTCCCCGTTCGCGAAGCGCCATCGCGCCAAGGACGGGCTGGTCGAGCGCTGGGAGGTCTACGCCGCCGGCATGGAGTTCGCCAACGCGTTCTCGGAGCTCAACGACCCGGACGACCAGCGCGCCCGGTTCGAGGAGCAGCGGGCGTTCGCCGAGGCCGGCGACGAGGAGGCACAGCCCTACGACGAGGCCTACGTCGAGGCGCTCGAGTACGGCATGCCGCCGACCGGCGGCATCGGGATCGGCATCGACCGACTCGTGATGCTGCTCACCGGGACCCGCTCGATCCGCGAGGTCGTGCTGTTCCCCGCAATGCGCTGAGAGCGGGAAGCGCGGTGGGGGGTGGGTGGGTGGGCTCTGATTCCCGCCGGTCTGCTGCGGTAGACTGACCCATGGCCGTCAGCCTTCTGCCGACCTCGTTCATCCACTCGGCCCGCCGTGCCGAATACGTGGGTGACACCATGTCTCCCGTCCACTCCGACTCGTCCGGAACATTGCCACGACCCAGCGCTAGGGCTCAGCGTCTTTAGCAGGAAGGAAGCCTAAAACCACCATGTTCGAGCGATTTACAGAACGCGCACGCCAGGTGGTCGTTCTCGCCCAGGAGGAGGCGCGAACGCTCAAGCACAACTACATCGGCACCGAGCACATCCTCCTCGGCCTTCTCCGTGAGGAAGAGGGCCTCGCCGCTCGCGTGCTGGAGAGCCTCGACATCACCGTTGAGCGTGTGCGCGCCCAGGTGGTGCGCATCGTCGGCTCCGGTGAGGAGGTGACCTCGGGCCAGATCCCCTTCACGCCGCGCGCGAAGAAGGTGCTCGAGCTGGCACTCCGCGAGGCGCTCTCCCTCGGCCACAACTACATCGGCACCGAGCACATCCTGCTCGGCCTCGTCCGCGAGAACGAGGGCGTCGCCGCACGCATCCTGCTCGACTTCGACGCGGACTCGGAGAAGATCCGCAACGAAGTCATCCGGATGCTGTCCGGCCCCGGCGGCCGCCGCTCCGGCTCCGGCCAGGGCAGCTCGAGCCAGTCCGGCGCCGCGGCAGGCCCCGGCGAGGGCAAGAAGTCCTCGAAGCTGCTCGACCAGTTCGGCCGCAACCTCACGAAGCTCGCGAGCGAGGGCAAGCTCGATCCGGTCGTCGGCCGCGAGGTCGAGATCGAGCGGATCATGCAGATCCTCTCGCGCCGCACGAAGAACAACCCCGTGCTCGTGGGCGAGCCCGGCGTCGGCAAGACCGCCGTCGTCGAGGGCCTCGCGCAGCGGATCACCAACGCCGACGTGCCGGAGCTGCTGAAGAACAAGCAGATCTACACGCTCGACCTGGCGGCTCTGGTCGCGGGCTCCAAGTACCGCGGCGAGTTCGAGGAGCGCCTGAAGAAGGTGATGAAGGAGATCACCCAGCGCGGCGACATCATCCTGTTCATCGACGAGCTCCACAACCTCGTCGGCGCGGGTGCCGCGGAGGGCGCGATCGATGCCGCTTCGATCCTCAAGCCGGCGCTGGCGCGCGGCGAGCTGCAGACCGTGGGCGCGACGACGCTCGACGAGTACCGCAAGTACCTCGAGCGCGACTCGGCCCTGGAGCGCCGCTTCCAGAAGATCACGGTCGACCAGCCGTCGCCCGAGGAGACCGTGCAGATCCTCAAGGGCCTGCGCGATCGCTACGAGGCGCACCACAAGATCAACATCACCGAGGAAGCGCTGGAGGCGGCCGCCGAGCTGGCGGACCGCTACATCTCCGACCGCTTCCTGCCCGACAAGGCGATCGACCTGATCGACGAGGCCGCGTCGCGCATGCGCATCAAGTCGATGTCCTCCCCGCCCGTGTACCGGGAGCTCGAGGAGGAGATCGAGACGACGCGGCGCGAGAAGGAGGCCGCGATCGAGGCGCAGGAGTTCGAGAAGGCCGCGTCCCTGCGGGACACGGAGCGCAAGCTCACGAACCGCAAGCGCGAGCTGGAGGACGCCTGGGAGTCCGGCGAGGGCGGAGAGCGTCCCTCGATCGGCGAGGAGGAGATCGCCGACATCGTCTCGATGTGGACCGGCATCCCGGTGTTCAAGCTCACCGAGGCCGAGACGCAGAAGCTCATGCGCATGGAGGACGAGCTGCACAAGCGCGTCATCGGGCAGCACCAGGCGATCGAGGTCGTCTCCAAGGCGATCCGGCGCTCGCGTGCCGGCCTGAAGGACCCGAAGCGCCCGACCGGCTCATTCGTGTTCCTCGGCCCGTCCGGTGTCGGCAAGACCGAGCTCGCTCGGACCCTGGCCGAGTTCCTCTTCGGCGACGAGGAGGCGATGGTCCGCATCGACATGTCGGAGTACATGGAGAAGCACGCGGTGTCGCGCCTGGTCGGCTCGCCGCCCGGCTACGTCGGGTACGACGAGGGCGGCCAGCTCACCGAGGCGGTGCGCCGCAAGCCCTACTCCGTGCTGCTGCTCGACGAGATCGAGAAGGCCCACCCGGACGTGTTCAACATCCTCCTGCAGATCCTGGAGGACGGTCGCCTGACCGACTCCCAGGGCCGCACGGTGGACTTCCGGCACGCGATCGTGATCATGACCTCGAACATCGGGGCGTCGGAGATCGCGCGCAACACGCCGCTGGGCTTCTCGGTCGGCGACGAGGACCACGGCATGACCTACGACGACATGAAGAACCGGGTCATGGGAGAGCTGAAGAAGGTCTTCCGCCCCGAGTTCCTCAACCGCATCGACGAGGTCATCGTCTTCCACAAGCTGCAGAAGGACGAGATCAAGCAGATCGTCGACCTCCTGCTGCGGCGGATCCGCAACTCGCTTGCGGAGCGCGATCTGCAGCTCGAGCTGTCGGAGGGCGCGGAGGACTTCCTGGTCGAGAAGGGCTGGGACCCGTCGATGGGCGCCCGCCCGTTGCGCCGGGCGATCCAGCGCTACATCGAGGACCCGCTCGCCGACTTCGTGCTGCGCGCGGAGCTGGTGCCGGGCGGCACCGTCCTCGTGGAGCCGGCCGCCGAGGACGACGAGAACCAGGACGTGAAGCTCTCGATCGTCAAGCCCGAGCCGAAGCCGACCCCGGTCGGCGTGGGCGCGGAGGGCAAGGAGGGCGACGAGGTCGAAGGCCCGGACGAGGGCGGAGTCCTCGACCAGCCCGCGATCCCGCCGCCGGACTCGGCCGAGTAACCAAGTTGACCGGAGGGCCCGCCATGTGCGGGCCCTTCGTCTCTCTGGGGCCGGCGGCTGGTTGTCGGTAGCCTCGCCGGCGGTGTGGGCTCATCGGTTGATCGCGCCGGGGCGTCTCGAGGCCGTGGAGGTCGGCGAGCCGGGCGAGCCGGCTCGCGGCCGCGTGGTGGCGCGCTTCGAGGCCGGCGGCATCTGCGGCAGCGACCTGCCGAGCTTCCTCGGCGCCCGCGACCTGCTCGTCGGCGCGTCGCATGGCGAGCCGGGCTACCCGATGCACGAGCTGGTCGGCGTGGTGGAGGCGAGCGCGGCGGACGACCTGCCGGTCGGGACGCGCGTGGTCGGGTGGGCCGAGAGGCACATGGGCCTGGCGGAGCGGTTCGTGGCGCGCGCCGACCAGGTGTGCGCGGTCGGCGACGAGCTGCCGCCCGTCCACGCCACCGTGATCCAGCCGTTGTGCACGGTGCTCTACGCGGTGCGCCGGCTCGGCGACGTGAGCGGCGCCCGAGTCGCCGTGATCGGGCAAGGCTCGATCGGGCTGCTGTTCTCGTATGTGTTGAAGGCGGCGGGCGCCGCGCACGTGACCGGGATCGACCCGATCGACCGGCGCGATGTCGGGCCGGCGTTCGGCGTCGACGCGATGCAGTGGAGCACCGCGTCGGCGTGGGCCGCCTCGCTGAGCGACGACGAACGGCCCGGGCTCGTGGTCGAGGCCGTCGGCCACCAGGCGGGCACGCTCGAGGACGCGGTCGAGGCCGTCGCGCCGGGCGGCACCGTGCTGGCCTTCGGGGTGCCGGACGAGTCGCATTACGCGTTCCCGTTCGCACGCTTCTTCCGCAAGGACCTGACGCTCGTGGCGGGCGTCACCCGCGACCGCCGGCGCTCGCTGGCCACCGCGCGCGACTACCTGCTGGAGCACCGCGCGCTGCTCGACGCCTATGTGACCGACGTCGTCCCGGTCGCCGAGGCGCAGGCGGCCTTCGAGCTCGCGGCGAAGCCGGCCGTGGGCCGCCTCAAGGTCGTGCTCCAGGGGTGACGCGGGCTGCCCGCTTGAGGGGCGGTTGAGCCGCGGGGCTTACGCTTCGTACATGACCGCGGCGCCCACCCGCACGCCTGCCTCCGAGGACCGGATCCGCGGGCTACTGCTCGTCGCCGGGATGGTCGTGGTGATGTGGGTGCTCGAGGCCGTCGACGCGCTCGGCGCCCATCTCGACAACGACGGCATCCACCCGCGCGACGTCGACGGGCTGCCGGGGATCGTCTCGGCGCCGTTCCTGCACGCCGGCTGGGGCCACCTGATCGGCAACACGATCCCGTTCCTGGTGCTCGGCTTCACGATCGCGCTCGGCGGGCTCGCCCGCACGGCCGCCGTGACCGTGATCGTGGTGCTCGTGGCGGGCTTCGGCACGTGGCTGATCGGCCCCGCGCACACGAACCACATCGGCGCCAGCGGCGTCGTGTTCGGCTTCGCCACCTACCTCGTCGCGCGCGGCATCTTCAGCCGCCGGCCGCTGCACTTCGGGGTCGGCCTGCTCGTGCTCGCGATCTACGGCACGACGCTGGCGTTCGCGCTCGTCCCCACGCCCGGCATCTCATGGCAGGGGCACTTGTTCGGCGCTATCGGCGGCGTGGTCGCCGCCCGCTTCATCCACGCTCGTCAGCCATCTCCAGCAGCTTCGTGACCGTGTTCCAGTTGCGGTCGGTCGCCGCGACGCCGAGCTTCGCGCGGCCGAGCTGCTGGGCGAGCTCCGAGCGGCCCGACCCGTTCGCGTAGAGGATGTAGATCTCGCGGCCGGCGAGCTTGAGCTCGTCGGGAGGGAAGTCGAGCGCCTCGAGCAGCTTCACCGCGTCCTTGTCCGGCGTGTCCGCCAGGAACGTGACGTGGAGGTTCTTCGGCTCCTTCGGCACGTCGAACGGGGTGGCCTCGATCGCGGCGGCGAGCTCGTCGCGCGTGCGGACCACGACCTTCGGGTCGACGCCGAGCTGCTTCTCGATCTCCTGCTCGAGCTTCTTCTCGAGCGTGGCCGGCTTCGCGCGCGCCGTGAAGACGACGTTGCCGCTCTGCACGAGCGTCTGGACGTCGGTGTAGCCGAGCCCCTCGATCAGCTCGCGCAGCTCCGGCATCTTCACGCGCTGGCGCGGGCCGATGTTGATCCCGCGGAGGAAGGCGATCCGGTTCGCGCTCACAGGCCGAACACCCGCTCGGCGTTGGCGTGGAGGAAGAGCTCCTGCGTCTCGTCGTCGATCTTCAGGTCGTGGAGGTGCTCGAGCGCCTGCTGCGGGGCGATCATCGGGAAGTTGGAGCCGAACATGACCTTGCGGCTGCCGCCGCTCGTGCGAAGGTACGCGACGAGCTCGGGCGGGTAGCGGCGCGCAGTGTAAGCGGAGGTGTCGATGTACACGCGCTCGTGCTTGCGGGCGACCGCGACCATCTCCTCGGTCCACGGGTAGCCGATGTGGCCGCACACGATGGTCAGCTCGGGGAAGTCGATCGCGACCTGGTCGATGTACGGGATCGGGCGGCCGGTCTCCGACGGCTTGAGCGGGCCGGTGTGGCCGACCTGGGTGCAGAACGGCACGCCGAGCTCGACGCAGGCGGCGTAGAGCGGGTAGTAGCGGCGGTCGGTAGGGGGCGCCTCCCACAGCCACGGGATCACGCGCAGGCCGAGGAAGCTGAGGTCGGTGACACAGCGGTGCAGCTCGCGCACCGCGTCCATCGGCCGGTTGAGATCGACGGCGGCGAGCCCGGCGAAGCGGTCGGGGTGTTGCTCGATCCACCCCGCGACCTCGTCGTTGGCGATCAGCGGTCCGCCGGGCCCGTGCCACGCGCTGAGCAGGCCGAAGCGCACCCCGGCGGCGTCCATCGCGGCGACGGTGACGTCGATCGGCGGCGGCTCCTCGGGGATCGCCTCGCCGGTCCAGCGCCGCAGCGAGTCGAACATGTCGTGCGCGAGGAAGCGCTTCGTCGGGTGTTGCATCCACACGTCGATCGTCATCTCGGATAGCTTGACGGTGGATGGCGCGCTACGGCCCCGACACCGGCAGGCTCGAGGTCCACACCTACCGCGAGGGCGTCGCGGCGAAGGTCGGGCACGACCTCATCATCGAGGTCCAGCGCTGGTCGGCCAGCGACGAGCGCGGCGCGCTCGAGCTCACCGCCGACCCGACCTCGCTGGTCGTGCGCGAGGGCAACCGCGGCGTCAAGCCGCTCACCGACAAGGACCGCGCGTCGATCGTCAAGACGATCGAGAAGGACATCCTCGGCCGCGACGAGATCCGCTTCGCCTCCAAGAGCGTCGAAGGCGGGACGATCAAGGGCGACCTCACGATCGCGGGCCGGACGCAGCCGGTCGAGTTCGACCTGCGGCGCGAGGGCGACCGAGTGCGCGCGACGGTGCCGGTCGTGCAGACGCGCTGGGGCATCAAGCCCTACCGCGGCTTCATGGGCGCGCTGAAGGTCCGCGACGACGTCGAGATCGTGCTCGACGCCGCGGGCGCCTAGTCGCCGGCGAACGCCGCGGCGTGCGCCCGCGCCCAGGTCTCGAAGCTGCGCGCCGGGCGGCCCAGGAGCTCGGGGACGGTGGGCTGGACGGTGGTCTCGTCGATCAGGCCGTCGACGAAGAACGAGAAGAACGCGTCGACGTAGGGCGTCGGCATCTGGCTCTCGAGCTCTGAGCGCGCCTGCTCGTCGGACCAGCCCTCCCAGCGCAGGTCGCGCTCGAGGACGCGCCCGAGGGTCGCCACCTGCTGCTCGGGCAGGAGCGCCTCCGGGCCGCTCAGGCGGTACGCCTGGTCTCCGGGTCATCGAGGTCGCCGGTCACGCCCTCGACACCCTCCGGCCAGGTCCGCTCGCTGCGGCTCATGGCGCGCACCGGCCGCCCTTGGGCGACGAGCGCCTCGAGCGTGGCGCCGCCGATGTTGCCGGTCGCTCCGGTGATCAGGATCACGCCTGCCGCCTTTCTCGTCGAAGTATGCATGGCGCATACTACAGAGCATGCGTCGCGCACACTCGCTCGGGCATAGTCCGCACGATGGATAGAACCGACCGGCGCGACAACCTTCTGGGCGCGCTCGTCCTCACGCTCGGGGACCGCATCCGCGAGGAGACCGAGGGCGTGCTCGGCCATTCCGGCGGGGCGGCCGCGGCGCTCGCGGCCATCGCCCAGCAGCCCGGCGGCACGGTGGAGGACCTCCGCCGCGCGATCGGCCGATCGCATCCCGCGGCGGTGCGGATCGTCGATCGCCTGGTCGAGTTGGGGCTCGTGGACCGGCGCCCGTCGGGGCGCGGACCGGCGGTCGCGCTCACCGCGACCGCGGCGGGGCGCGAGCGCGCCCGCGAGGTGCTCGCCGTGCGCCGGCGGGTCATCTGCGAGACGATGCCCGACCTCGCACCGGCGGAGGCGGCGACGCTCACGGCGATCCTCGAGCGCGCGCTCGAGAAGGCCGCGGAGCTGCCGCGCGGCGTCACCGTCTGCCGGTTGTGCGACAAGGGCCGCTGCCGGCGCGACGCCTGCCCCGTCGTGCGCGAACTGGCGCAGCAGGGAGTCGACGTGCCGCCGCCGACCGCGCTTTAGCCCAGGACGCGGTCGAGCCGGATCGGCAGCTCGCGCACGCGCCGGCCGGTGGCGTGGAAGACGGCGTTGGCGACGGCCGCCGCGGTGCCGACGATGCCGATCTCGCCGACGCCCTTGGAGCCCATCGGGTTGAGCTCGCCGTCGTCCTCGTCGAGCCAGACGGCCTCGATCTCCTCGATGTCCGCGTTGGCGGGGAAGTGGTACTGCGCGAGGTCGTGATTGAGGTAGTCGCCGAACTCGCGGTCCATGACGCTCTCCTCCTGCAGCGCCATCCCGAGGCCCTGGGTCATGCCGCCGATGAACTGCGAGCGCGCGGTCTTCGGGTTGATGACGCGGCCGACCGCGAACACGCCGAGCACGCGCGGGACGCGGACCTCGCCGCTGTCGGCGTCGACCCGCACCTCGACGAACTGCGCGCCGAAGGCGTGGCGGGAGAGCTTGCTCTGGGCCTTGATCTCGTCGCCGGTGTGGACGGAGACCTCGCCCTCGCCCTGTTGCAGTAGGCCCTCGCAGGCGCGCACGACGGCGGTGCCCCAGGACGCCGTGCCCATCGAGCCGCCGGCCACGGGCGCGACGCCGAAGTCGGAGTCGCCGATCTCGAGCCGGACGTGCTCGACGTCGACGCCGAGCGCGTCGGCGGCGATCTGGGTGAGCACGGTGCGCGCGCCGGTGCCGATGTCGGTGGCGGCGATCTCCACCGTGTAGCCGTCGGTGTCGTAGCGCGCCGTCGCCTTGGCGGGCGAGCGGTAGGCCGGGTAGGTCGAGGCGGCGACGCCGGTCCCGATCAGCCAGCGCCCGTCGGTGCGCGGCTCGCGGTCGGCCCAGCCGAAGCGCTCGGCGCCCTCGCGCAGGCAGCCGACGAGGTTGCGCGAGGAGAACGGGATGCCCTTCTCGGGGTCGAGGTCGGGTTCGTTGCGGATGCGCAGCTCGATCGGGTCGAGCTTGCATGCGATCGCGAGCTCGTCGATCGCGGACTCGAGCGCGAACATCCCGGGGCACTCGCCGGGCGCGCGCATCCACGAGGGCGTGGGGACGTCGAGCGCGACCAGCCGGTGGCGGGTCAGGCGGTCGGGCGCCGCGTACATCATGCGCGTGGGCGTGCAGGTCTGCTCGGCGAACTCGCGCACGGTCGAGGTCTGCTCGAACGCCTCGTGGGCGATGGCGGTGAGGACGCCGTCGCGCGTGGCGCCGAGCCGGACGCGCTGGATCGTCGGCGTGCGATAGCCGACGCTGGCGAACATCTGCTGGCGCCGGAGCGCGCACTTGACGGGGCGCTCGACCATGCGGGCCGCGATCGCGGCGAGCACCGCCTGCGGCCGCGGCGTGCCCTTGGAGCCGAAGCCGCCACCGACGTGCTGGGCGATCACGCGCACCCGCTCGGGGTCGAGTTCGAACACCTGGGCGAGCGTGCGGCGCGCGCCGTAGGTGCCCTGGATCGAGTCGTAGAGGAGGAGGTCGCCGTCCTGCCAGATCGCGAGGCTGGCGTGCGGCTCCATCGCGTTGTTGTGGATGGGGGCGGTGGCGTAGGTCTCGTCGACTTGGACGTCGGCGCATGCGAGCGCCGCCTCCGCGTCGCCCTCCGCGGTGTCGGCCGGGAAGGACGGGTTGACCTTGTCGGGCTTGTAGAGCCTGGGGTGCTCGGCGGAGAGGTCGACGTCGTGGTCGCGCGGCGCGTAGTCGACGCGGACCGCGGCGGCGGCCTCGCGGGCCTGCTCGAACGTCTCGGCCACCACGGCGGCGACGATCTGCCCGCGGTAGTGGACGGTGTCCGACTGGAAGAGCAGCAGCTCGCCGTCGTCGGTCTCGCCGAGGGTGGGCGCGTTGTCGTGCGAGATCACCGCGAGGACGCCGGGGAGGCCGAGCGCGGGGGCGGGGTCGATGGCGTCGATCTCGCCGGCGGCGATGGTGGCGACCACGGGCGCGGCGTAGGCGACGCCCTCGACCGGCTGCTCGAACGCGTAGCGGGCCTGGCCGGTGACCTTGACGTGGCCGTCGACCCGGGAGAGCGGGGTGCCCACGCTCTTCGTCGCGATGCTCACGCCGTCAGCTCCGAGAGGGTCCGCACGATCACGTTGCGCGCCAGCTGCACCTTGAAGCCGTTGTCCCGGAGGGGCTCGGCAGCCTCGAGCTCGGCGTCGGCCGCTGCGGCGAGGTTTTCAGCGCTTGCCTCTGCGCCCCGCAACACCGCCTCGGCTCGCTCGGCTCGCCACGGCACGTGGGCGACGCCTCCGAGGGCGATCCGGACGTCCTTCACCGCGCCGTCCTCCAGCTCGACCGCGGCGGCCACCGAGAACACCGCGAACGCGAAGCTCGCGCGGTCGCGGACCTTCCTGTACGCCGACCGCGGGGCGGCCGCGCCGAGCTCGACGGCGGTGATCAGGTCGCCGGCGTTCAGCACGGTGTCGTGCTGCGGCTTGTCGCCGGGCAGCCGGTGCAGGCCGGGGATCGGGATCGTGCGCTCGCCGTTGGCGCCGAGCACGTGGACGTTCGCGCCGATGGCGGCGAGCGCAACCGCCATGTCCGACGGGTGCGTGGCGACGCAGTGCTCCGAGTGGCCGAGGATCGCGAGGTTGCGGTGGTCGCCCTCGAGGGCCGGGCAGCCGGAGCCGGGGCGGCGCTTGTTGCACGGCTTCGTGACGTCCTGGAAGTAGCTGCAGCGGGTGCGCTGGAGGAGGTTGCCGCCGACGGTCGCGAGGTTGCGCAGCTGGCCCGAGGCGCCGGCGAGGACGGCCTCGCTGAGGACGGGGTAGCGCTCGCGGATCAGCGGGTGCGTGGCGAGGTCGGTGTTGCGGACCGCGGCGCCGATGCGGAGCGTTCCGTTCCCCGTCTCCTCGATCGTGTCGTGAGGGAGGCGGGAGACGTCGACGAGCCGCTGCGGCTCCGCCACCCCCAGCTTCATCAGGTCGACGAGGTTGGTGCCTCCGCCGAGGTAGGTGGCGCCGTTGGCGGCGGCCTCGACCGCGGCGGCCGCGTCGCCGGCTCGCTCATAGGCGAACGCCTTCACGCGACCGTGTCCACGATCGCGGCCACGATGTTCGGGTACGCGCCGCAGCGGCAGAGGTTGCCGCTCATGCGCTCGCGGATCTCGGGGGCGTCGAGCGTCGCGCCCTCGCGCTTCGCCTCGGCGATCATCCCGACCGCGGAGCACAGCTGGCCGGGCGTGCAGTAGCCGCACTGGAAGGCGTCGCGCTCGATGAAGGCCGCCTGCAGCGGATGCAGCTCCGCCTCGCTCCCGAGCCCCTCGACCGTGGTCAGCTCCGCGCCGTCGTGCGCGACCGCGAGCGCGAGGCAGCTGTTCGCGCGCCGCCCGTCGATCAGGATCGTGCACGAGCCGCACTGGCCGTGGTCGCAGCCCTTCTTCGTGCCGGTCAGGTCGAGATGCTCGCGGAGGAGGTCGAGCAGCGTGGTGCGAGTGTCGACCGTGAGCCGGTGCTCGGCGCCGTTGATGGTGAGCGTGACGTCGGCGTCCATCGAGCGGCAGGCTACCCCGCGATCGCCACCGCTATGGCCGCGGCTACGAAACGTGGCTCACAGACCACCTGCCGCCAGGTGAAGCGGAGCGTTCTGAACCCCATCATCGAGTGGACGGCGTCCCTCCGCCGATCCTCTTCGAAGGCCTCCGCGGTCAAGTGGGTGGCGGCGCCGTCGGTCTCGACGATCAACCGCTCCGCGCGCCAGAGGAAGTCGACTTCCTCTTCGCCCACCATCGCGTTGACCTCGGGCCGCGGTAACCGCGCATTGAGGACGAGGGCGAGGAACCGCTCCTCGAGAACGGTGCGAGTGATGTCTGGCTCGTCGCTCTCCAACGTCCTCAGCGCCGCCCGCAACCTCCTCGTCGGCCTTCCCTGCGCGCGGCCCAACTGCGCATTGAGGGAGTGCATGTCGATGAGGCGGAGGTGTTCCGCCCGGTGGACGACGCGCTCGGTCTGGTGCGGAGTGAGGGTGGAGGCGAGGTCGACCAGGGTGCGGGCGACGGTGGTGAGGGGGAGGCCGTCGACGGTGGTGAGGTCTTGCGGTTGCAGCCCTCGATGAACTCTGATCTTCGCCGTCGAGCGGGCGTTGGCGAGGGTGCTGACGTCGAACTGCGCGGGTGAAGGAAGCAGGTCCCAGACGGCGGCGGCGCTCCTGTGGCTGAGCGCCGCGCGGCCGGGGCCGCCACACGCCAGTACTGCCGCCCAACGCCAGCCAAGCGGCGTCAGCTGCGAGTGCCCGACCGCATACACGCCCCGATGGAGCCGAATGAGTTGGCCCCGCAGCGCTCGGTTCCGGATCGCGCCTTCACCCATGCCGGCCGCGTGCAGTTGCGCCACCGACACCACCCCACCCTGTCGCGCTGCTACCTCGCCGACCCGCACATCAGCGGGTGTGGCGAGAAACCCATCCATTTCATGGGTTTCTCGCCACACCCCTCGAAACTCTCCCGCCCGCGGCAGCCGATCAGGCCGAAAGCGGCACTTCCTTCACTCCTCAATGCAGAAGTTGATTCAAAGCCCGGGAGCGATCGCGGTGGTCAGCGCCGCTCGCGCGCCCGGCTCCGCATCGATCGCCGCCAACGCCAGGTCCGCGAACATCCCCGCCCGCGCCAGGTCGCTGACGTCATAGGCAGAGCCGTCACGCTTGTCGAGCACGGTCAATACCCCGACCGACACGTCATCCGGCACCAGCGGGACGACGATCATGGTGTACGGCACGTAGCCGGTCCCTCGCGCCACCGCGGCCGCGAAGTCGGGGTCGTTGCGGCAGTCCTGGATCACCTCGCCGACGCCCGTGGCGAGCACGCGGCCGGCGATGCCCTGGCCCGGGCGGAGACGCATCCCGACGACCTCGTCGGCGCCGGCGCCCCAGGCGGCCTGGTAGTCCAGCCCGCCGTCGCTCCGCCGCAATGCGATCGAGGTCGCGGCCGCGTCGAACACCCCCGCCGCCGTCTTGACCACCGCCGACAGGACGCGCGCGGTGGCCTCGCCGACCTCGGCGGAGACGCCGATGTCGCGGCCGCGCTCGGTCGGGAGCCGGCCGCCCAGCCCGTCCGCGAACGCCTGCATCGACGGCAGCCGACGCTCCGGGTCGACGGCCAGAGCGGCATCCAGGGTCGCCAGCAGCGTCGCGCTCGTCCCTGTCGGCGGCCGCACGCTCGCGTAGCGCGCGGGCACGCTGGTCAGCAGCGTCCACGCCGTCATGGCCAGCCCGTAGACGTCGGTGCGCGGCGACAGCGGCCCGCCCGTGAACGCCTCCGGCGCCATGTAGCCAGGGGTGCCGATGCCCTCGGTCGCGCTCTCCGCGGCGAGGTCTCGCGCGATCCCGAAGTCCACCAGCACGACGCCGCGGTCGGGCGAGAGCATGAGGTTCTGTGGCTTGACGTCGCGGTGGATCGTCTGCTGCTCGTGCACGTAGCGCAGCGCCTCGGCGGCCTCGAGCGCGTAGCGCGTGACGTCCTCCTCCGGCAGCCCCGGGTTGCCCCGGCGGCGCAGGACGTGCGCGAGGTCCTCGCCGTCGACCCACTCCATGAGCAGGTAGCGGCCGGTCGCGTCGTCGACCGTGCCGAGCACTTCGACCACGCGCGGGTGGTTGAGCCGGCTGAGCAGCCGCCCCTCGATCTCGAAGCGCGCGGCGTGGCGCTCGTCGAGCAGTCGCTTGGCCGCCACGCGGCGCCCGTCGACGGTTGTGGCCTCGTAGATGCTGCCCATCGCTCCTTGCGCGACGGGCGGTCCGAGGCGGTATCCCCCGGCTAGCTCCGTGCCCGGCGCTGGAGCGTTCACGGCGCCGACGGTACCGCAGCGGGCGCTTGGCCGGACCTTGGAGAAAGGTTGGCGGAGGAGTAGCTTGCAGCGGGAGTGGCTCGGGAAGTCCGCTGGGAGATCCGCCTGTGCGGCCGCGTCGCGGCCACCAGCAGCGACGGCCAGGCCCACCCGGCGCTCCCGGGGAGACAGGGCCAGCTGCTGCTCGCCTACCTCGCCTGCCACCGCACCCGCGCCTGCCCACGCTACGAGCTCGAGGACGTCCTGTGGCCGAAAGAGGCGCCCGCCTCGTCCGACTCCGCGCTCTCCGCGCTGCTCTCCAAGCTCCGCCGCGCGCTCGGCCCCGACGCGCTGACCGGTCGCGCCGAGGTGCGGCTCACGCTGCCCGAGCCGCTGCTCGTCGACACCGAGCTGCTCGCCGAGGCCGTCGAGCTCGCCGCCCAGGCGCTCGAGGACCGCGCGTACGAGGACGCCGCCGCCCAGGCCCGCGCCGCGCTCGCGTTCGGCGCCGAGCCGTTCCTCGCCGAGTGCGACGGCCCGTGGGTGCGCGAGCGGCGGCGCGAGGTCGAGGGCCTGCGCCTGCGCGCGCTCGAGGCGCTGGGGGAGGCGGGGCTGCGGCTCGGCGGGCGCGAGCTCGACGCCGCTGAGCACGCCGCCCGCACCGCGATCGGTCTGGCGCCGTTCCGCGAGTCCTCGCACCGGCTGCTGATGGAGGTCCACGAGGCGGCCGGCAACCCCGCCGAGGCGCTGCGCGCGTTCGACGAGCTGCGCCAGCGGCTGCGCGACGAGCTCGCCACCGCGCCCGGGCCCGCGCTGATCGCCGTCCACGAGCGGCTGCTGCGCGGCGACGGGCCGCCGCTCCAGGCGCCCCCACCCTCCGCCGCGCCCGGCCCGCTCCCCGCCGGCCTCGCGGCGGCCACCGCGAAGCACGCGTTCGTCGGGCGCCGCGAAGCGCTCGCCCAGCTGCGCGGCGCATGGGACGCCGCGGTCGGCGACGAGCGGCGGCTCGTCCTGCTCGCCGGCGAGGCCGGGATCGGCAAGTCGCGGCTCGCCGCCGAGTTCACCCGCGCCGCCCACCGCGACGGCGCCGTCGTCCTCTACGGCCGCTTCGACGAGACCGGGCCCGGCGCGTACGGGCCGATCCTCCAGATGCTGCGTGGCTGGTCCGGCGGCGCCGCGCTCACGGTGCCCGCGCAGCGGCTCGGCCCGCGCGCGGCCGACCTCGCCGCACTGCTGCCGGAGCTCGGCGAGCCGGCCAAGCCGTTCCGCGGCGACGCCGGCGTGGAGCGGCAGCGCCTGTTCGACGCGCTCGCCGCCCTGTTCGCCGAGATCGCGAGCGGCGCGCCGCTGCTGCTCGTGTTCGACGACCTGCAGTGGGCCGACGGCCCGACCCTCCAGCTCCTGCGCCACCTGCTGCGCGCCCCGCAGCCGCGGCGCACGATGTTCCTCGGCACCTACCGCGACGAGGGCGACCATCCGCTCGGCGAGCTGATCGCCACGCTGCGCCGCGACGCGATGCTCACCGAGGTGCCGCTCGAGGGGCTCGCGCGCGGCGAGGTGGCCGAGCTGGTGGAGGCGCTCGGTGGCGCGCCGTCGGAGGCGTTCGTCGACACGCTGCACGACGAGACCGAGGGCAACCCGTTCTTCGTCGAGGAGGTCCTGCGCCACGGTGGCGACCTCGAGGACGCCGGTGTGCCCGAGGGCGTGCGCGAGGTCACCGCGCGCCGGATCGCGCGGCTGCCGGAGAGCGCGCGCGAGGCGATGCAGGTCGCGTGCGTGCTCGGGCGCGAGTTCGACTTCGGGCTGCTGGAGGCGCTCGGGCCGCTGTCCGGCGACGCGCTCGTCGGCGCCCTCGACGAGGCGGTCGAGGCGCGCGTGCTGCGCGAGGTCGGCGGCCGCGTCGGGCGCTACGCGTTCGCCCACGCGCTCGTGCGGGCGACGCTCTACGACGGCCTCTCGAGCCTGCGCCGCGCGCGGCTGCACTCGCGCGTGGGGGAGACGATCCTCGCGCGCCACCGCGACGACCTCGACCCGTGGCTGCCACAGCTCGCGTTCCACTTCGGCCGCGCCGCGGCGGTCGAGGGGCCGCAACGGGCGATCGACTTCGCGCTCGCGGCAGGGCGGCGCGCCGACCGGCTGCTGGCGTGGGAGGAGGCGGCCGAGTACTACCGCGGCGCGCTGCGGGCGCGGCAGGCGACGAGCGAGGCGCGCGACCGCACCGGTGGCGAGCTGCTGCTCGCGCTCGGCGCCTCGGAGGAGCGGGCCGGGCTGGAGGGCGCGCGCGAGTCGTTCGCGCAGGCGCTCGCCGTGGCGAAGGAGCTCGAGGACCCGGTGCTGCTGGCGCGCGCGGCGCTCGGCGTGGCCGGGCCGTGGTCGACGCTCGGCCGCGAGGACCCGGAGATCGTCGCCGTGCTCGAGGAGGCGCTCGCCGGGCTGGGGGAGGAGGACTCGCCGCTGCGCGCGCGGCTGCTCGGCCGCCTCTCGCTCGAGCTCTACTACGCCGGGCAGCCCGAGCGGCGGCTCGCGTTGAGCGAGGAGGCCGTCGCGATCGCGCGGCGGATCGGCGACCCGCTGACCCTCGCCAGCGCGCTCGACGCGCGCCACTACGTGCTGTGGCGGCCGGAGAACGTCGAGGAGCGGCTCGAGGTCGCGGCCGAGCTGCGCCGGGTCGCCGCCGAGGTGGGCGACCTCGAGCTCGAGCTGGAGGGCGCGGGCTGGACGGTGGTCGACCTGCTCGAGCTCGGCGACGTCGAGGGCGCCGACGTCCAGATCGAGGCGGCCGCGACGCTCGCCTCCGTCGTGCAGCGGCCGCTGTACCTGTGGTGGACATCGCTCTTCCGCTGCACGCGCGCGCAGCTCGCGGGCGAGTTCGACGAGGCCGAGCGGCTGGCGAACGAGACGCTCGCGATCGGCCAGCGCGAGCACGCCGAGAACGCCCTGCACTACTACGCGATGGCGATGTTCAACATCCGCCGCGAGCAGGGGCGGCTGGGCGAGGTCGAGGAGGCGGTCGCGCGCTTCATCGAGATGTACCCGGCGATCCCGGCGTGGCGATGCACGCAGGCGCTGCTGCACGTCGAGCTGGGGCGGCTGGACGAGGCGCGCGAGGCGCTCGAGTCCGTCGACCTCGCCACGCTTCCGCGCGACGCCAACTGGCTGATCGCGGTCACCCTGCTCGCGGAGGTGTGCGCCGCGATCGGCGACGCGGAGCGGGCGCGCGAGCTGTACGCGCTGCTCGCGCCCCACGGCGGGCGCAACGTGATCGTGGGGCGGGCGGCGAGCTGCAACGGCTGCGCCTCGCGGCTACTCGGGATGCTGGCGAGCGTGCTCGGCGAGTGGGACGAGGCCGAGCGGCGCTTCTTCGAGGCGCGCGAGATGCACGTGCGGATGGGCGCGCGGCCGTTCCTGGCGCGGACCGAGCTGGCGTGGGCGGAGATGCTGCTGGCGCGCGGCGAGCCGGGCGACGACGCGGCGGCCCGCGAGCGCCTGGCCGAGGCGATCGTGATCGCCGACGCGCTCGGGATGGTCGTGCTGGCGGAGCGGGCCCGCGCGCTCGTGGCGGGGGGAGAAGGCGTCCGGGTTCGGGCCTAGATTCAGGCGGTGATCACAACCGCCGGACCCGTCTGATGGCTCGTGCCGTAAGCCACTTCGTCTGCGCGGCCTGCGCCCACTCCTCGGCCAAGTGGATGGGCCAGTGCCCGGGCTGCGGCGAGTGGAACACGCTCAACGAGGAAGTCCGGCCCTCCGCCTCCCCGGGCGCTCGCGGTGGCCGGGCCGCCCCCTCGTCCGGCAGGGCCGTCAAACCGGTCACGCTCGCGGACGTCGAGGCGCCGACGATCCCGCGGCTGAAGACCGGGATCGGGGAGCTCGACCGCGTGCTCGGCGGCGGATTGGTGCCCGGCTCGCTCGTGCTGCTCGGCGGCTCGCCCGGCATCGGCAAGTCGACGCTGACCTCGATGGCGCTCGGCAACCTCGCCGGCGCCGGCCGCCGCACGCTCTACGTCTCCGGCGAGGAGTCGGCGGCGCAGATCAAGCTGCGCGCCGAGCGCCTCCCCGGCGCCGCGCTGCAGGTGCCGGTGGTGGCGGAGACCGACCTGGAGACGGTGGTGGCGACGCTCGACGCCGAGCGGCCCGAGGTCTGCGTCATCGACTCGGTGCAGACGCTGCACGCCGCGGAGCTGACCGGCGCGGCCGGCTCGGTCGGCCAGGTGCGCGAGGTCGCCGACCGGATCACGCGGCTCGCGAAGGCGCGCAACATCGCCGTGCTGCTCGTCGGCCACGTCACCAAGGAGGGCGCGCTGGCCGGCCCGCGCGTGCTCGAGCACCTCGTCGACTGCGTGCTCCAGTTCGAGGGCGAGCGGGAGCGGACCTATCGCACCCTGCGCGCGCTCAAGAACCGCTTCGGCTCGACCAACGAGGCCGGCGTGTTCGAGATGGCCGACGGCGGGCTGGTCGAGGTGGTGGACGCGTCGGCGCGCTTCGTCGGCGAGGCCACGCGCGCGCCCGGCAGCGTCGTGCTCGCCGCCATGGAGGGCTCGCGGCCGCTGCTGGTCGAGGTGCAGGCGCTCGTCTCGCCGTCGGAGCTCGTGCCGCCGCGCCGGATCGCCAACGGGATCGACCGCAACCGCCTCGCGCTGGTGCTCGCCGTGCTCGCGCGGCACGCGGGGGTCGGGACCGGGAGCGCCGACGTGTTCGTCAACGTCGCCGGCGGCGTGCGGGTCGACGAGCCCGGCGCCGACCTCGCGGTCGCGCTCGCGGTGGCGAGCGCCCAGCGCGGCGTCGTGGCCGGTGACGGCGAGCGGCCGGTGGCGTGCTTCGGCGAGCTCGGCCTCAGCGGCGAGCTGCGCTCGGTAGCCCACCCCGACCGGCGCCAGGCCGAGGCGGTCAAGTTCGGGCTGACGCCCGTGATCGATCCCGGCGCCAAGACCCTGCGGGCGGCGATCCGCGCCGTCCTGCCGCGAGGGGAGAGGGAGGCGGCGAGGCCGCGGGCGGCATGATGCGCGCCCTCGGAGAGGCCTGATGCAAGAGACGCCGGAAGACCTTGCCGCCCTTCAGCGGCTCCTCGACGCCAGCTACGCCGCCGCCGGCGAGCACCTGCTGCGCATCCACACGCCCGACAAGCGGCTCACCGCCGAGCAGGTCGCCGAGCGGCTGCAGGGCATGGTCCTGCTCGCGCTCGCGACCACCACCAAAGACGGCCGCCCGATCGTCGGGCCCGTCGACTCGATCTTCTTCCGCGGCGCGTTCGTGTTCGGCTCGGCACCGGACTCGATCCGCTTCCGCCACATCCGCGCGCGGCCGGCCGTCAGCGCCACCCACCTCCCCGGCGAGGAGCTGTCGGTCACCGTGCACGGCCGCGCCGTGCCGATCGACGTCTCAAGCGGCCCGGTTCGCCAGGCGCTGCTCGACGTCTACGTGCCCCGCTACGGCGAGAGCTGGGCGTCGTTCATGGACTCCGGGCCCGCCTACGCCCGCATCGACGCGGAGCGGATGTTCACGTACTCCGCGCCCTAGTTCTCTCCTCCCTTCCTCTTCTCCTCAAATGCCTTTCAGCTGCATCCCCTCAATCATCATCTTGCAGGTGAAGCATCACACCACTCGATCGCTTGCCGTTCGGCCGACGCGCGCGCTTGGTGTCGCGTCGGGGACCGTGCTGGCGGCGCGTTGGCCGGCCGGTTGGGTGTCACGCGGCGTTGTCACGGTTGGACATCTGCATCGCGCCGACACACGCCCCGGGCGGGGTGCTCGTCGATCTGCGGTGATGCTGATCGACGGCGGCGATGCGTTTCGGACCTCGGCGCGCTGGCCGATCAGCGGCTTGTTCGGCGTCGCCTCGCACTCGACTGCGCGCGGCTGCTGCACGCGATCGGCGTCGATGGCGCGCGCAGATCCAGGCGGCCAGGGCGGCGGCGCGCGAGCGTGACGGCGTGGGCGAGCGCACGGCGGATGTCCGGACTTCGACAGCACTCGTCGAGGTCCATACCGAGAAGGAGGGCGCGGCGCCGAACGCAAGCAGGGTACGGGTTCACCCGTGAGCTGCTAGCTGGACGAGACCGGTGAGGCGCTGCCATGACTGCGCACGCAACGCTGGAGCGAACACGCCACCGATCACGTCAGCGGCTGACGCGGCGCTCGCCCAGTGCCGGCGACGTCACAGATCGCGCGCGCGAGACGTGAGATCTCACCACTCAACACGCGGCACACACACGTCAACACCGCGCTGCGCGAGCGACAACCAGACTCGTGCTACACACACCGAAACATCGTCAAACGCACTGCACTGCTCACAGCGCGTGCACCGCGTGAACACTACGCGAGCGCGCGATGCACGTGGACACCGAGCTACCGACACTACACACCACGTACCCGAGGCACAGTGAACACCATCACGAGCACACCCCCGCACCCAACTACGTACACCACACCACGCACACTACCAACGTCCACACCACCAGCGCGCACACCTCCCCGCTACACCCCCCACCCCCCCCCCGGCGGCACGAGAGGTGCCAGGGGCGCTCGAGCGGGACGCCCCGCAGGGCCGCCCGCTCGCGTACGCCGGGCGCCAGGAACAGCAGCCAGTCGCCCATGCAGTCCGGGAGGTAGCGCAGCTTCAGCCAGCGCTCGGTCCGCACCGCCAAAGGCCCGGTCCACGCGTCGACCACCACGACCGCGGGCCGCCGCGCCCGGATGCCGGCCGCGAAGCCCTCGAAGCCGCCGAACTCGTGCCGCACCGCCCAGTCGCCGACGCCCTCCGAGAGGTAGACGAAGCGCGTCGGATCCCGCGTCCCGGTCAGCACGAGCGACAGCGGGTCGCCCAGCGCCTCGAAGTGCTCGCCGGGGTCGAGCAACCGCTCGACCGACAGCGCCCGCGCGCGCTCGCGCAGCAGCGCGGTGTCGCGCCCGCGGTGCCCGGAGAAGATCGTGAAGCTCATGACGAGGACGCCGGCGACCGCCACCCCGCCGATCACCGCGCGCAGGCGGCCGGTCAGCAGCGCGCACGCCCCCGCGATCCCGACCGCGGCGTAGGGCAGCAGCGGGTACGCGTCCGCGGTGCCCTGGAAGTCGTGGAGCGAGAACACGACGATCGGGATCAGCGACGCCGCGAGGATCCACGCCCGGCGGAGCACGATCACCGCGGTCACCGCGATCAGGCCCGCCACGAGCAGCCACGCGCTCACGCGGTAGCCGGACGCGACCTCGCCCGCGATGTGGGCGGCGCGTGCGCCCAGCGTCTCCGGCACCCGCTCCACCCCGTACAGCGGATACGTCACCGTCGCCTCGACCGCGGCCGGCAACGCGCCCGCGCCCCACAACCACGCCACGCACACCACGAACGGCAGCGCCGCGCCGGCCAACGAGGAGCGCACGCCCCGCCACCGTGCGCCCGCGAACGCCGCCCCCAGCGCCACCAGGGGATAGACCGCGAACGGCTGCCACACCAGCGCCGCCAGCGAGCCCGCCAGCGCTCCCCAGAACCATCTCCGGCGCACCAGCAGCGCCAAAGCGACCACCGCGAACAGGATCCCCGGCGTCTTCGCGTCCGGCCCGCCCACGGCGTCGAGCGCGAACGACCGGAACGACGCGAACACGGTCGCCCCCAGCAGCGCCGCCAGCGGCGAGCCCGACAGCACGAGCCCCAGCCAGTAGACCGCGACGACGCTCAGGCACGCCGCGACGAAGAACGCCACGCGGATCGCGTGGACGTCCGCGAACCCCCGCCCCGGCGCCAGAGCCGCCGCCGCGCCCGCCAGCGCCTGCGCCAGAGGCGTCTTGGGGTCGAAGATCCCCCGGTAGAGCGGCACGCCCGCCGCGAGCTGCTGCCCGCCGTAGGCGTAGATCGCCTCGTCGCGGCGCATCGTGTCGTCGAAGCTGAAGCGCGTGAAGAGCGCCACGGCCACGGCCAGCGCGAGCACGGCGCCGACCCAGCCGATCCCGCGTGTGAAACGCATGCCGTGAAGGAATGGCCGCAACGCACCGGAAGCGGTCGCGTAGCAGCTTCACAACTCATCGTCAAGCCTGAGATTCCGCTCTACAGCAGGGGTTTTGCCTACATTACGGGAAGCTAACGCTGCTAGAATGGCTACTGATGCCGCCGCGATCAGGGGAAGAGCTCATCGAGCTCGAAGCGCGGCAGGAGCCCAGGCTTGTGAAGGCGCTCGAGATGGTCGCACCGGGCTCAGCAGTGCGCGAAGGCATCGACAACATCGTGCACGCTCGCACCGGCGGCCTGATCGTCATCAGCGACCCCGACGAGCTCTCGTTCATGTTCTCGGGCGGCATCAAGCTCGACGTCGACTACACGCCGCAGCTGCTCTACCAGCTCGCGAAGATGGACGGCGCGATCTCCCTCAACTCGTCGGCGAGCAAGATCGCCTGGGCCAACGTCCAGCTGATGCCGGACCCGACGATCCTCACGGCCGAGACGGGCACCCGCCACCGCACGGCCGAGCGCGTGTCGAAGCAGACCGACGCGCTCGTGATCGCCATCTCCGAGCGGCGCGAGGTCGTCTCGCTCTACGTCGACGGCGCCAAGTACATCCTCGAGGAGATCCCCGCGGTCCTGGCCAAGGCCAACCAGGCGCTCGCGACCCTCGACAAGTACCGCACCCGCCTCGACCAGGTCTCGACCCGCCTGACCGCGCTCGAGTTCGAGGGCGGCGTCACCCTCCACGACGTCCTCACCGTCCTCCAGCGCGCCGAGCTCGTGACCCGCATGGCGGTCGAGATCGAGCGCTACATCGTCGAGCTCGGCACCGAGGGCCGGCTGATCGAGATGCAGCTCGAGGAGACGATGGTCGGCGTCGCCGCCGACAAGGCCGCGCTGCTGCACGACTACCTCGCCGACCCGGTGGACGACGCCTTCGCCGTCGCGCTCGACGGCATCGCCCGCCTCAGCCACCAGGACCTGCTCGACTTCGGGCGCCTGGCCGAGCTGCTCGGCTACGACCGCAAGGTCAACACGCTCGACTACCCGGTGTCGCCGCGGGGCTTCCGCATCCTCGGCCGCATCCCCAGACTTCCCCGTCTCGTCGTGCAGAACATCGTCCGCGAGTTCCGCGGGCTCGACGAGATCCTCGCCGCGACGGACCCGGAGCTCGAGTCCGTCGAGGGCGTGGGAGAGATCCGTGCGAAGGACATCCGCGAGGGCCTTCGCCGGTTGCAGGAGATCAACCTCGTGGATCGCTACCTGCAGACCTAGAAGCACATCCGTTGGCAGCCCCACCGGGCTGACCCGACATAGGAGGGCACCATCAGCACCGATACCGAGAACCTCGAAGACCTCGACATCAGCCGTGAGATCGAATGCATCGATTTCGCCGTCGGTGACAACGTGGTCTATCCGCACCACGGTGCGGGTCAGGTCATCAAGAAGGAAGAGAAGGACATCCTCGGAGAGAAGCGCCAGTACCTCACGATCAAGATTCTTCACAACGACATGACCGTGATGGTGCCGTGTGAGAACGCCGGCAAGGCCGGCCTCCGCCGCGTCATCGACGAGGAGACCGTGAAGAAGGTTCTTTCCGTGCTCTCCGACGACGTCTCGGAGATGCCGAAGAACTGGAACCGCCGTTTCAAGCACAACCGGGACAAGATCAAGACCGGAGACATCTACGAGCTCGCCGAGGTCGTCCGCAACCTCGCCATCCGCGAGCAGGACAAGGGTCTCTCCACGGGTGAGAAGCAGATGTTCACCCGCGCGAAGAAGATCCTCGCGTCCGAGCTGATGTACGCGCTCGAGATGGGTGAGGAGCAGGCCGAGGAGCACCTCGACCACCTCCTCCAGCGCTCCGGCGAGGAGAAGCTGGCGGGCGTCTAGAAAGTCCCGGGGGGACTGGAACGTGGCGGTCGCCCTCCTGGTGGCCGCGGGGAGTGGCGAACGCCTTGGGTCTGACCGACCCAAGGCGTTCGTCGTTCTCGCCGGTCGCCCGATGCTCGAGTGGAGCATCGATGCCCTGCGCGCCGCGGGGATCGACGAGATCGTGGTCGCGGTCCCGGCCGGCGAGGCCGCGCCCGCGGGCTGCATCGGCGTCGAGGGCGGCGCGACGCGGTCGGAGTCGGTGCGGCGCGCGCTCGCGGCGGCGCCCCCCGGCGAGGCGGTCGTCGTCCACGACGCGGCGCGGCCGCTCGTCCGCCCGCAGCACTTCACGGACGCGCTGGCGGCGCTCGGCGACGCCGACGCGGCGATCGTGGCCGCGCGCGTGCCCGACACGACCAAGGAGGCCGGCGACGACCTCCTCGTGACCGCCACGCTGGACCGCTCGCGCCTGTGGGCGATCCAGACGCCGCAGGCGTTCCGCCGCGCCGTCCTCCAGCGCGCGCTCGACTGCGACCCCGCGACGCTCGCGCGCGCCACCGACGACGCCTGGCTCGTCGAGCAGGCCGGCGGCAGGGTGCGGATCGTCGAGTCGACGCCGGAGAACTTCAAGGTCACCACGCCGCACGACCTCAAGGTCGCCGCGCTGCTGCTGGGCGAGCGGCGCGCGTGACCCGCCGGCTGGCGCTCGTCGGCGGCGCCGCGGGCCTGCTGTCGGGCCTGCTCGGCATCGGCGGCGGGATCATCCTCGTGCCGGGCCTGATCTGGGCGGCGGGGCTCGACCGCCACACCGCGTCCGGCACCTCGCTCGTGGCGATCCTCCCGATCGCGATCGTGGCCGCGATCACGTATGCGGTGGCGCCCGGGGGCGCCTTCGACCCGGAGGCGAGCGCGATCTTCGTGATCGGGAGCCTCGCCGGCGCCGTGCTCGGCGCGCGCGTCAACGCGCGGGTGTCAGAGCGTGCGCTGCGCATGTTCATGGCCATCCTCACGCTCGTGTTCGGGCTGCGACTGGTCGTCCCGCTCGGCTTCGGCGCCGGCAAGGAGGACCTCCCGCTCGACGCGCTGCACGTGGTGCTGCTGGTCTACCTCGGCGTCCAGGGCGGCTTCCTCGCCGGGCTGCTCGGCGTCGGCGGCGGCGCGATCGCCATCGCCGTCTTCGCCGCCATCGGCGTCGACCAGGTCTTGGCCCAGGGGATCGCGATCACGGCCACGATCCCCACGGTCGTGGTCGGCGCCATCCAGCACGGCCGCCAGGGCACGCTGGCGCCGCGGCAGGGGCTCCAGGCGGGCCTCGTCGGGATGCTGTTCGCGATCCCCGGCGCGTTCGTGGCCTTCGCGGTGCCGGTGGAGGTGCTCCGCACCGGGTTCGGCGTCTTCCTGCTGCTCGGCAGCTACCGGATGTTCCGCTCGCTGCGTCGCCCGCGCGTGGCAGCGGAGCTGGCGTAACCCGCCCAGAACGCCGGGGTATCGCTTGTCGACCAACGGTCAACAAGGAGCCAGACGATGTCCGACGCACCACGAGAGAAGACGTTCCTGCTCGCGCCCGCCGAGGGCCGCGTGCTCAACTGGCTCGCCGAGCGCATGCCGGCGCGCGTGATGCCCGACCACATGACCATCCTCGGCGTGGTCGCCGCGCTCGGGATCGGCGCCGCCTACTGGCTGAGCGGACGCGACCCGGCTTGGCTGTGGGTGGCCAGCGGGCTGCTCGTCGTCCACTGGCTCGGCGACTCGCTCGACGGCACGCTGGCCCGCGTGCGGCGGATCGAGCGGCCGAAGTACGGCTACTACCTCGACCACCTCGTCGACGCCGGCGCCACGATCGCGATCGGCGCCGGGCTCGGGCTGTCGCCCTACCTGGCTCTCACCACGGCGCTCGTGATCGTCATCGCCTACCTCGCGCTCTCGATCAACACGTACCTCGAGACGCAGGTGTTCGGCGTCTTCTCGCTCGGCTACGGGCGCTTCGGGCCGACCGAGGCCCGCGTCGGCCTGCTCCTCGTCAACTTCGCGCTGCTGGCCGGGGCGACCGGCATCCTCGACATCGCCGGCCTCGCGATCGCGGGCCTGATGCTGGCCGGGCTCGCCGTCCGCGCCGCGCGCAACCTGCGCGTCCTGGCCGAGCGCGAGCCCGCGGGCGTGGTCCGCACGTAGGATCACCCCGCCGTGCTGACCGATTACCACGTCCACCTCCGCCCCGACGAGGACGGCACCTCCGCCGCGGAGTACTTCACGGCGGGCAACGCGGAGCGGTACCGCGCGGTGGCGGAGGAGCGGGGGATCACCGAGCTGGGCGTCGCCGAGCATATCCACCGCTTCACACAGTCGCTCGGCGTCTGGCAGCACCCGTGGTGGCAGAAGTGGGCGCGCGACGACGTCGACCAGTACTGCGCCTTCGTGCGCGAGGAGACCGACCTGCGGCTCGGCATCGAGGCCGACTTCGTGGCCGGCCGCGAGGACCGGCTGGCGAACTTCCTCGACGCCCGCGACTGGGACTACGTGGTCGGCAGCGTCCACTTCGTCGCCGACGAGGCGGTCGACATGGACGACTTCAGCGTGTGGGGCCGCGGCGAGTCGGCCGAGAAGGTCTGGATGCGCTACTTCGAGACCGTCGGCGAGGCGGCCCGCACCGGCATGTTCGACATCATGGCCCACCCCGACCTGGTCAAGGTGTGGGGCGGCGACGCCCCGGTGCCGAGCGGCGATCTGCGGCGCTACTACGAGCCCGCCATCGAGGGCTTCCTCGACGGCGGCGTGGCGGTCGAGGTGTCGACCGCCGGACTGCGCAAGCCGGTCGGCGAGATCTACCCGTCGCGCTCGTTCCTGGAGGAGGCGGTCGGCGCCGGGCTGCCGATCGCGCTCTCGAGCGACGCGCACACGCCTGACCAGCTCGGCTTCCGCTACGAGGACGCGCTCGAGCTCCTGGAGCAGACCGGCGTGAGCGAGATCTGCGTGTTCGAGCGCCGGCAGCGGCGGCTCGAGCCGGTGGGCTGATGCGCACCGGGATCGGGATCGACACGCATCGCTTCGAGGACGGGCGGCGGCTGGTCCTCGGCGGCGTCGAGATCCCCGGCGAGCGCGGGCTGGCGGGCCACTCCGACGCGGACGTGCTCACGCACGCGATCGTCGACGCGCTGCTCGGGGCGGCGAGCCTCGGCGACATCGGCGAGCTCTTCCCGGACACCGACGAGCTGTGGCGCGACGCCGACTCGATGGCGCTGCTGCGCGACGTGCTCGCGCGCGTGCAGGCGGGGGGCTGGGCGGTCGCGCACGTCGACACCACCGTGGTGCTCGAGCGCCCGAAGCTGGCGCCGCACCGCGACGCGATCCGGGAGTCGCTCGCCAGCGTGCTCGGGAGCGTGAACGTCAAGTTCACGACCGGCGAGAAGATGGGCTTCGTCGGGCGCGAGGAGGGCGCCGCCGCGCTCGCGGTGGCCACCCTCGAGGCCGCCGGACCCTAGTCGACGCGCTCGGGGAGCCCGAAGCGGGCGAACAGCGACGCGTCGAGGAACGCCATGATCCCCGAGATCCGCCCGCCTGCGAGCGTGAAGAGCTCGATGCCGTGCGCGGAGAAGCCGCCCTGCTCGTCGCGCAGGTAGCCCGCGACCGCGGCCTGGCCGTTGGCGGTCACCGGGAGCACGCGCCAGCGGCCCGGAGCGTGCAGCGGCGTGCTGCCCAGGAAGGTGCTGACCGCGTCGATGCCCGCGTACCACTCCGGCAGCGGCGGCATCGCGAGCGTGACGTCGTCGGTCAGTAGCGCCGCGACCGCGCCGACGTCGCTGCGCTCCCAGGCGGCGATGAACTCGCCGACCAGCACGCGCAGGCGCTCGTCCCCGAGCTCCCGCAGCGTCGCCTGCTGGCTCTGGCGGGGGAGCCGCTCGTCGATGGTCTTGTGCGCGCGCTGGAGCGCGCTGTAGACCGAGGCGGGCGTCGTCTCCAGCGCCTCGGCGACCTCCGCGCCCGAGAAGCCGAGCACCTCGCTGAGGATCAGCACCGCGCGCTGGCGCGCGGGCAGGTGCTGGAGCGCCGCGATGAACGCGAGCTCGACGCCTTCGCGCTGCTCGTAGGCGAGGCCGGCGTCGGGATACGGCTCGATCCACAGCGGCTCCAGCACCGCCTCGCTGAGCCCGTCGTGCGGGTCGGCGGCCGGGCCGTAGTCGACAGGGAGCACGAGCTTGGGCCGGCGCTCCACGAGCTTCAGGCAGGCGTTGGTCGCGACCTTGTAGAGCCACGAGCGCAGCGAGCTGCGGCCCTCGAACCGCTGCAGCCCGCGCCACGCGCCGAGCAGCGCCTCCTGCAGCGCGTCCTCGGCGTCCTGGACCGAGGCGAGCATCCGGTAGCAGTGGGCGTGCAGCTCGGCGCGGTGCGGCGCCACGAGCTGCTCGAAGGCGGCCTCGTCGCCGCGGCGCGCGGCGTCGAGCAGGGTCACCTCGGCTGCCACAACGCGATCTCACCACCCTCGGGCACCGCGACGACGCTGCGCCGGCCGGCCGGGCCGTCGCGCGGCTCGAGCAGGATCGACGCGCCGAGCTCGCCCGCCCGCTCCGTGACCGCGTCGACGTCGCGGACCTCGGCGTAGGGGATCCACACCGGCCGCTCGGTCCCGCATTCGACGATGCCGCCGCCGAAGCCGCGGGCGAGGTCGAGCGTGAGGTAGCTGCCGACGCTCCGCGGGCGCCAGCCGAGCAGCTGGGCGTACAGCGCGCCCGCGCGCTCGCGGTCGCCGGTGTGGAGCTCGAGGTGGACGAGCGGGCTCGGTCTCATGGGCGGTAGGACCCGACCTCGTGCAGCTCCGTGACGACCGGCTGCTCCTCGCAGCGGTCGCGCACGTCGGCCTGGAAGCGGGCGAACGCCGCGACCTCCGCCAGCGGGTTGCGCTCATCCTCGACCGTCGCGATGTGGACGAAGCTCACGCCGTCGTCGAGCCGGAACGTCGCGTAGCGGAGTGCCGGCGGCGCGGTGGCGGCGAGCTCCTCGTAGACGGCGCGGACGAGTTGCTCGTTCTCCTCCACGCGATCGGGCTTGACCTTGTAGCGCACCATGACCTGCCTCATTGTCCGGCCTCCGTGACGAGGGTGAGCGGTTTCGTGGCCGGAAGCCTCAGCGCGGCACCCGCGCCGGCCAGCGCCAGCAGGGCGCCGACGCCGATCGCCGGCCCGAAGCCGTCGGTGAACGTCGCCGGCGACGCGTAGCTCCCCGCGCCGGCGAAGACCGCGACGACGACGGCGATCCCGAACACGCCGCCGAGCTCGCGCATCATGCTGTTGACGCCCGCGCTCTTGCCGACCAGCTCCGCGGTCGCCGAGCCGACCACCGAGTTCTGCGCGGCGGGGATCGCCATCGAGACGCCGATGCCGCCGACGATGAACGGCCCGAGCATCTCGGTGTACGCCATCGACGGGTCGGCGATGAGCGCGAGCCACGCCATGCCGGTCGCCTGCAGGCACAGGCCGACGAGCAGCAGCGGGCGCTCGCCGATGCGGTCCGTGAGCGCGCCCGCCAGCGGCGCGACGGTGATGAACGTCGCGGTCCACGGGATCAGCCGCAGCCCGGCGTCCAGCGGGCCGTAACCGAGCCCGATCTGCAGCAGCTGCGCGTAGAAGAAGACCGACGAGAAGAGCGCGGCGAAGGTGAAGAAGATCGCCGCGTTGCCGGCCGAGAAGCCCCGCGAGCGGAACAGCGAGAGCGGGACCATCGGCGCGCGCGCTCGCGCCTCCCACCCGACGAAGGCGGCGGCGAGCAGCACGCCGGCCGCCAGGGAGGCGACGACTTCGGGGCTCCCCCAGCCCGCCGTGTTGCCGCGGACGAGCCCCCACACGATCCCGAGGGCGGCGCCGGTGACGAGCGCCAGGCCGCGGATGTCGAGGTCGGCATCGGGCCCGCGGCTCTCCTCCATGCGCGTGAGAACGAGCGGGATGACGACCAGCGCGATCGGCACGTTGAGCCAGAAGATCCACTCCCAGCTGACGCCCTCGACCACGGCGCCCCCGATCAGCGGGCCGCTCGCGACCGAGATGCCGGTGATGGCGCTGAAGATCCCGATCGCGGCGCCGCGGCGGTCCGGCGGGAAGGCGGCGCTGAGCAGCGCCAGGCCGAGCGGCATCAGCAGCGCCGCTCCGGCGCCCTGGACGGCGCGGGCGGCGATCAGCCAGCCGGCGTCAGGCGCGAGCGCGCAAGCGGCCGAGGCGGCCGCGAACAGGCCGAGGCCGAGCGCGTAGAAGGTGCGGCGGCCGTAGCGGTCGCCGAGCGCGGCGCCGGTCATCAGCAGCACGGCGAAGCTGAGGTTGTAGGCGTTGACCGTCCACTCCAGTTGCTCCACGGAGGCGTGGAGGTCGAGGCGGATGGTGGTCAGCGCGGTCGCCACGACGAGGGTGTCGAGCGCTGCCATCAGCGATCCGAGGGCGGTCAGGACGACCACCCAGGTCCTCTTCTGCATGTCGTGCCTCCAGTCGTCGGGTTCACGACTAGAGATCCGGCGACCGCCGGAAATCCATCGGTGCCTACGCGGCGCCCATCCTCGAGCGGCGGCGCTCGGCCGCGGCGGCCCGCAGCTGCTCGTGCTCGACCTGGCGCTTGAGCTGCTGCAGCGAGCGCCGCAGGTGCCCGCGCACGGTCGGCGCCGAGACGCGGTCGGCCAGCCAGCCCCAGATGCCGGCGCCGGCGACGCCGTAGGAGAGCCGCAGCGTGGTCACCGTCGTGCGGCCGTCGTTGGCGGGGCGCAGGCGCCAGCGGCCGCGCTGGTCGATGCCGGTGATCGAGGTCCAGGCGAGGTCGGCGTCCCTCACGAACTCGACGACCTCGATCAGCCCGCCGACCTCGGCCGAGCCGACCCGCAGCAGCATCCGGTAGCGCGCGCCGAGGCCGACGCGCTTGTTGCCGACGACCTCCCAGCGCGTGATGCCGGACATGAAGTGCAGGTAGCGCGAGGGGTCGGAGACGTACTCCCACACCAGCGCGGGCGGCGCGGAGATCTCGAGCTTCGACTCGACCCTCATCCGATCACCGGGAAGCGCCGCTCGGCGGCGAGCGCGTCGAGGGTCTCCTGCATCTGTCGCACGAGGTGGTCGTAGACCTCGTCGAGGTCGGGGTCGGCGCCGAACTCGCGACGCAGGTCGATCGGCGGCAGCGCCTCGACGGTGATCTTGGCCGGCAGCGGCAGGTGGCCGGCCATGTCGCCGACGTTGATGATCCACGGCAGGGCGATCGAGATCGGCAGCACCTTCAACCGGAACAGCTTGTCCAACCGCAGGCCCTTCGCCAGCCGCTCGCCGCGGGAGAGGAACAGCGAGGTCTCCTGGCCCCCGATCGAGACGACGGGGACGATCGGTACGCCCGCGTCGAGCGCGAGCCGCAGGAAGCCCTTGCGGCCACCGAAGTCGACGCGGTCGCCCTCCCAGCTTGGGCGGTGGACCTCGTAATCGCCGCCGGGATAGACGAGCACGGCGGCGCCGGCCTGCAGCGCCGTGCGGGCGTTGTCGTGCGAGGCGGCGACGGTGCCGTACTTGCGCAGGAACGACAGCCCTGGCATCGAGAGCACGAGGTTGTGGGCGAGCTGGTAGAAGGGCCGCTCGACCCCGAAGTACGTGCTGAAGGCGAGCGTGAAGACGCCGGTGTCGGGCGTCAGGTTGCCGCCCGAGTGGTTGCCGACCAGCAGCACCGGGCCCTCCTCGGGCACGTTCCCGAGCCCGCGCACCTCGGCGCGGAAGTACAGCGAGGCGAGCAGCCACAGCCGCGGGAGGCTCTCGCGGATGTAGTCGGGATCGCGCTCGTCGAGGTCGGCGGCGGGGACGCGCGACTTGACGAGCTCCGCGACGCCCTGGACGAGGTCAGCGGTGGCCGCCATGGGAGGGAGGAGTCTAGGCGGCGGCTCGCACCGGAGGCGCCGCAGCCCTCAGCGCGTCGATCCGCGCGAAGAAACGTGTGATCAGGCCGTTCGTGCGCTCCGGGCGCTCGATCTGCGGCACGTGGCCGCAGCCCTCGAGGATGATCTGCTCGGCGTCGGGGAGCCAGCGCTCGACGTGGCGGCTGAAGCCCGGCGGGATCAGCTTGTCGTGCGAGCCCCAGACGAACATCGCGGGCGGCTCGAGCGCCTCCAGGCGCGGGAACAGGCCGCCGCGGCCGAACGGCGGGTCGAGGTAGATCGCTCGCGCGCTGGCGAGGAAGGCGAGGCGGGCGCCGGCGGAGCGGTAGATGCGCTCGAACTCGTCGACGGCGATATCGGCCACGCTCGGGTCGACGAGGTCGCGGTCGGCGAACATCGACCAGAACTGGCCCTCGATCCGGCCCCGGCCCAGCGAGTGGGGGAGCAGGCCGAGCTCCGGCCGCAGCAGCCGCACGATCGGCGCGTAGCTGCGGCGCACGAACGCCAGCGCCGGGCACAGCAGCGCCAGGCCGCCGACGCGCCCCGGCTCGCACAGCCCGACCTCGAGCGCGACGCGGCCGCCCATCGAGTTGCCGATCAGGTGCGCGCGCTCGATCTCCAGCGCGTCCATCACGCCGAGCGTGGCGCGGGCGAAGAAGGCGGCGTTGTACTTGGCCAGCGCCGGCTTGCTGGAGCCGCCGAAGCCCGGCAGGTCGAGCACGTGGACGCGATAAGCGCCGCTGAGCGCCGCCGCGGTGTCGAAGAACGAGGTCTTCGTCGCGCCGAGACCGTGCAGCAGCAGCACGTCGGGGCCCTCGCCCATCGTGAGGGCCGAGACGCGGCCGCCGCGCTCCAGCGCGACGTCGTGGATGCGGACGAGCGGCGGGCGGCCGTTGGGGAGGCGGAACATCCCCTCGAAGCCGACCGCGAGGTCGAGGTCGCCGCGGGCGTAGAGCAGGCGCTGCGAAAACGCCTCGACGCCGGAGAGGTCACCACGGCGGAGGCGGAGCCAGGTGTCGGCGTCGGTGCCGATCACGACGTCGGCGGCCCGGCCGGTCACCCCGGCGCGGACGCGAGCGCCGTGGGTGGTACAGCGGACCTCCCAGGTGTGCCCGATGTCGCCCAGGCGGATGTGGTAGGTCGCGTCGAACCCCGACTCCGCGCCCAGGTAGCGCTCGGGCAGCGTCCGGAATGCCTCCTGCACCTCCGCCAGCGCCGACATCGGCGCCGCAAGCTACACGGACGGCAGGTCGGGACGGGCTAAGGTCCCGCTCCGTGCGGACGATTTCCCTGCATGACTCGCGCTCCGGCCAGGTGGTCGAGCTCCGCCCGCGCGACCCCGGGAAGGTCGGCATCTACGCCTGCGGGCCGACGGTCTACTCGCGCATCCACGTCGGCAACGCGCGGCCGTACGTCGTGTTCTCGCTGCTCAAGCGGTTCCTGGAGCACGAGGGGCTCGAGGCCGTGCTGGTGGCCAACGTCACGGACATCAACGACAAGATCTACACGGCGGCGCGGGCGGCGGGCGTGGGCTCGGAGGAGCTCGCGCGCGACATGACGGCGCACTACATCGCCGACACCGAGCGGCTGGAGCTCGGCCGCCCCGACCACGAGCCGCTCGCCTCCGAGTACCTCGAGCCGATCGTGGCGCTGATCGGCGACCTCGTCGACGGCGGCCACGCCTACGCGGCCGGCGGGGACGTGTACTTCCGCGTCCGCTCGCTCCCGTCCTACGGCGAGCTCTCGCACCGGACGGTCGACCAGATGGACCAGGGCGAGGGCGTCGAGGGCGCCGACCGCAAGGAGGATCCGCTCGATTTCGCGCTCTGGAAGGGCGAGAAGGCCGACGAGGACGCGTCCTGGGAGTCTCCCTGGGGCCCCGGGCGCCCGGGCTGGCACATCGAGTGCTCCGCGATGGCCGAGGAGCTGCTGGGCGTCGAGCTCGACATCCACGGCGGCGGCGCGGACCTGCTGTTCCCGCACCACGAGAACGAGGCCGCGCAGACGCTGGCCGCGCGCGGGAAGCCGCTCGCGCGCGTGTGGATGCACAACGGGATGCTGCAGCTCGCCGACGAGAAGATGTCGAAGTCCGAGGGCAACATCCGCGGGCTGAGCGACGCGCTCGACGAGGTGGGCCGCGACGCGCTGCTCCTGTACTTCATCGGCGGCCACTACCGGCAGCCGATCGCCTACACGCGCGAGCGGCTCGAGGCGGCAGCCGCGAGCGTTCGGCGCATCCGCGACGCCGCCCGCCGCCTGCAGCCGGGTGAGTCGCCCGAGGACCTCGCGCCGCTGCGGGACGCGTTCTTCGACGCCCTCGCCGACGACTTCAACACCGCCGAGGCGCTGGCCCGGGCGTTCGACTGGATCCGGGAGGCGAACCGGCGCGAGGGCCCCGTCGGCGACGCCCAGCTGCGCGAGATGCTCGAGGTGCTGGCGCTGGACAACCTGCTCGAGGCCGGCGAGGGACCCCCTTCCGACCTCCTCGCCCTCGCACAGCGCCGAGCGGAGGCGCGGGCGGCCAAGGACTTCGCGGAGGCGGACCGGCTGCGGGACGAGGTCCGCGCGGCGGGCTGGGAGATCCGGGACGGCCCCTCCGGCCCCGAACTGGTCCCCGTTTGATCATCTACGGCCGCAACGCCGTCACCGAAGCCCTCCGGGGGCAGCGGCGCGTGCGGCACATCTGGGCCGTCAGAGGGGATTGGAGCGGGGCGCCGGTCACGCAGGCGTCACCGGCCGACATCACCGCCCGCTGCGGATCGGACGCCCATCAGGGCGTGTGCGCGGACGTCGAGGAGTACCGCTACGCGAACGCCGCCGAGCTGCTCTCCCGCTCCGAGCCGTTCCTGGTCGCGCTCGACGAGGTCACCGACCCGCAGAACCTCGGCGCGGTGTGCCGTACCGCCGAGGTCGCCGGCGCCACCGGCGTGATCCTGCCCGAGCGGCGGTCGGCGGAGGTCACGCCCGCGGTCTGCAAGGCGTCGGCAGGGGCGGTCGAGCACCTCGCGATCGCCCAGGTCCGCAACCTCGCCGACTTCCTCCGCGACGCCAAGGCGGCGGAGTGCTGGGTCTATGGCGCCGACGCCTCCGCCCGCACCCCGTATCGCGGCCCGGACTACCGCGGCGGGGTCGTCCTGGTGCTCGGAGCCGAGGGCAAAGGGCTCAGGCCGAGGGTGAGGGATGGCTGCGACGACCTCGTCTCGCTGCCCGTCCGAGGGCGTATCGACTCGCTCAACGTCAGCGCTGCCGCGGCGGTTCTTATGTACGAGATCTTGCAGCAGCGGCTTGACACCTCCACATAACCGTGTCACATTGACCGAATTATCACGCTGAAGTCGAGGGTTAAGCCCTTGGATCGAGGCTCATAGGCGCCAGGGGAGGAGTGCGCCACGACAAATCGGGCCCTTTCGGGTCCGAAAGGGGTGTGTTGTGGCAAAGATCTCCCAGAAGCCTCAAGGTCAACTTCACGTTGATGATGGCTATCTGATCGCGTTGGCCAAGCAAGGGAACGCCGACGCCTACGACCGGCTGGTGCGGCGTTACTACTCGTTCGTGCGCTTGAAGGCCTCGTCGTACTTCCTGATCGGGGGCGACTCCGACGACCTCATCCAGGAAGGCCTGGTGGGGCTCTACAAGGCGATCCGCGACTTCCGGACCGACCGCGAGAGCTCGTTCCGCAACTTCGCGGAGCTCTGCATCACGCGCCAGATCATCACCGCGGTCAAGACCGCCACCCGCAACAAGCACACGCCGCTGAACGGTTATGTCTCGTTCTCGGCCACGCCGGCGGGCGCGACTGAGTCCGAGCCCACGCTCGACGAGGTGCTGCCCGGCTCGACCACGTGGGATCCGGTCAACCAGGTCATCTCCTCCGAGGAGCTGCGCTCGCTGGTGGCGTGCCTGAGCACGGTGCTGTCGGACCTCGAGTCGCGCGTCCTGTCGCTCTACCTCGACGGCTACTCCTACACCGTCATCGGCGAGATGATCGACTGCGACTGCAAGACCGTCGACAACGCCCTCCAGCGCGTGAAGCGGAAGGTCGGGGCGCATCTCGACTCGCGCGCGGTGCTCGCTTAGATGGTCGATTCCACGACCCCCGCACCCGGTTGCACGCGTCCCGCGGCGCAGGGCCGCACCCGCCGGAAGCGGGAGGTGGCGCTGCCACGATCCCCCTTCGGCGTGCACGCCCCTGCATCCACGGGCCACGCACATCCAGGCACGCGGGCCGCGAAATCCACCATCTAGATCCGCGAGTCGCTTACCTGATGTAATCGAGCCATGCCCACCTGGCTCATCATCGTGCTGGTCGTGCTGGTCGTGCTCGCCGTCGGAGGCGCTTTCGCCGCTCGCCGGCGGATGGCGGCCCGGGAGGGCCACTTCGAGCGCAGCTTGGCCCAGGTCAACCGCGACCTCGCGGCCGCCCATGCCGAGGACAACGGCTGGAACCGCGACACGCTCGAGGCCGCCGCGCGCCGGGTCTACGCCGCCGAGCGCGGATCGGAGCCCGCCGAGCTCGACCTGGTCCAGGTCATCGACCGCCCCGGCACCGACGACGACCACGCGGTCTTCAGCATCGGCCACGAGCGCCTGACCCTCGGCCGCCGCGACGGCGAGTGGGTCCTGGAAGCCCTGAAGTAGCTGTGACGTCCGAGCTGGAGCTCGCGCTGCGCGCCGCCTGGTCGCGCGAGACCTCCGAGGACCCGGACGAGTGGAGCCCAGCGAACCCGTCGCGCGGCCAGTGCGCCGTGACCGCGCTGGTCATCCGCGAGCTGCTGGGCGGCGAGATCCTGATCGCGACCGTGCTCCCGCGCGACGGTGAGCCACGCGAGCGCCACGCCTGGAACCGGCTGCCGTCCGGCGAGGAGGTCGACCTCACCTTCGACCAGTTCCGCGCCGGCGAGACGCTCGGCCCCGCGGAGGTCGCCGAGCCCGACCCGCGGATCTACGGCAGCGAGCGCCTCGAGCGCTTGCGCAGCGCGGTGCGCGAGCATCTCTAGGCCGCGCGAGGGCGGCGGTGCTCGGCCGCCTCGACGATCGCGAACACCTCGTCGAGGTCGTCGGTGACCTGCAGGCGCTCGACGTCCTGCGCGGCGATCTTGCCGCCCGCCAGCACGGGGCCGGCCAGCCAGTCGACCAGGCCCTGCCAATAGTCGCGCCCGACGAGCACGAGCGGGAAGTGGCGGATCTTGCCGGTCTGGCGCAGCGTCGCGGCCTCGAACATCTCGTCGAGCGTGCCGAAGCCGCCGGGGAAGACCACGAACGCGCTCGCGTAGCGGACGAACATGACCTTGCGCGTGAAGAAGTAGTGGAAGGTCAGCGGCAGGTCGACCCAGCGGTTCTGGAACTGCTCGTGGGGGAGCTCGATGTCGAGGCCGATCGATGTGACGCCGGCCTCCTTGGCGCCGCGGTTGGCCGCCTCCATGACCCCCGGGCCGCCGCCGGTGATGATCGCGAAGCCGGCCTCGCCGAGCTTGCGCGCCGCCTCGCGCGCGTGCTCGTACTCGGGGTGGCCCGGCGGCGTGCGGGCCGAGCCGAACACCGAGACCGCCTTGCCGACGTGCGCGAGCGAGGCGAAGCCGGTCCGCAGCTCCTCCTCGATGCGCTCGATCCGGCGCGCATCGGTGAGGTAGGTCTCGACGTCGACGGTCTCGGCCTCGAGCAGCTCCTCGTCGAGCGACTCCGCGCGGCGGAGCTCGGGATCGTGGTCGGGCGTCACCTGGACAGGGTAGGCGCGGGCCGCAGTACCAGCCTGCCGACCATCGGTCAACAGTCGTAGTCTGGGACGCATGAGCGAGCCCGCCTACACGCGCCTGGACGTCGACGAGCGGCGAAGGCGGCTGCTGGAGCTCGGCGCCGACCTGTTCGCCCGCCACAGCTACGACGAGCTCTCGATGGCTGCGATCGCGCGCGAGGCGGGCGTGTCCAAGGCGCTGCTGTACCACTACTTCCCGAGCAAGCAGGACTTCTTCGGCGCCGTGCTCGCCGAGGGTGTCGCCGAGCTCGTCGCGGTCGTCGACGCCGACGCGCCGCCCGCCGAGCAGCTCGACGCCTTCCTCGGCTGGGTGGAGATGCGCGGGGGCGCCTACGCGAAGCTCGTGCGCGTCGGCTCGCCCGAGGTCCGCGAGCTCATGGACGCGGTGCGCGAGGCCACCGCGGGGCGGATCCTCGCCGGCCTACCCGGCCCGGCGACGCCCGAGCGCCGCGTCGCGGTCAACGCGTGGCTGTGGTTCATGGACGGCGCCATCGTCGACTGGCTCGAGCACCGCGACCTCGACCGCGCGGCCCTCCGCGCGCTGCTGCTGCGGGCGCTCGAGGGCGCCCTCGGCGAGCCGCTCTAGGTGTCCTGCCCGCGGACGTGCTGAACGCGGCTGATGGGTGGTCGGCCGCCGGCGGCTGAGTGGGGCCTGCGGCGGTTGTAGTAGGGGATGAAGGATGCCAGGGCGCGGTCGCGTCGGGTGCTGTTGGGCCAGACGCGGCCGTGCGCCCATTCGGTGTCCAGGGTGCCGAAGAAGCGCTCGATCTTGCGGTTCCAGCGCGGTGTGTAGGGCGGGATGAGGATGTGGCGGGCGCCGAGCTCGACGAGCGTGTCGCGGAACTCGCGGCTGGTCGCGTAGCACTTCGCGTTATCGCTCATGACCGCCTGGACGGGCCCGCAGCCCTGTTCGCGAAACCACCGGGCAGCGCGCCGCAGCGTGGCCGAGACCGCCGTCGCGTTCTCGGCGGCGTGCAGTTCGCAGTAGACAAGGCGGGTGTGATCATCGATCGCCCCGATCACCTTGACCGTGCCCGCCCGGCGGGTCTTGTGGCGCTCGGCGCGCTCCCCGGTCGCCCAGTGCCCTGGCACCTCGAACTTCGGCAGCTCGAACGCGTCGATGTGCAACAACGCCCCCGCCTCGGCCCACTCATAGCGGCGCGTGCTCTGCCGCGGCTGGCTGCGTCGCCGGTGCGACTTGCCGTGACGTGCGAGCACCTTGTAGATCGTCGAGCGATGCCGGCCGGTCAGGAACTGCAACTGCATCGGCCCGTAGTTGGTCTTCTCACGTGCGGTCAGGATCGCCTGCTCCGCCTCGGCAGGCAGGGCCCACGGACACGACTTCGGCCGCGAGCTGCGCGTGCGCAGACACGCCAGCGACGCGCGCTCGGTCTCGCTCGCGGCCTGCCAGCGATGCCACCAGCGATGCGCCGTAGCGACCGAAACAGAACTCTCAGCCGCCGCGGACCGAAGCGAGCACCCACTCTCGATCAATCTGACCAACTGCAAACGGCCCGCCAGTCCGAGCTTGCATCTACGGTCCTCCACGTCCGGCCTCCTTCGGATGGGTCAGTCGTCGCTGACCGCACCCTCCGTCGGGGGCCGGACGTCCCCCTCAACCGTTCACTACGTCTGTGGGCAGCTCATCTAGGACGCCTTCTTCAGCTTCACGAGGTCGACGATGAAGCGCAGGCACTCGTTCGGCCCGATGTCGGGCGGCGAGCCCTGCGCGCCGTAGGCGAGCTCGGCGGGGATCGTCAGCTCGCGCCGGCCGCCCTTGCGCATGCCGGGGATCCCCTGGTCCCAGCCCGCGATCACGTTGCCCTGGCCGAGCTTGAACGTGTACGGCTTCCCGCGGTCCCACGACGCGTCGAACTCGACGCTCGTGCTCCACGTGAGCCCGACGTACTGCATCGAGACGGTGTCGCCCTTCTTCGCCACCGGGCCCTTGCCGACGACGATGTCGCGCTTCTGCAGCGTGTCCGGCGGCAGCTCGTCGGGCACCGTCACAACCGGCTTCTTCGTGAGGTCGGTGTTGGACGGCGTCGGGGTCGCCTTCGGCGTGGCGGTGGCCTTCGCCGCGGTCTCGCCGCCGTCGCCGCCGCAGCCGGCCAGGGCGAGCGCGAGCACCACCAGGAGGGCAAGCGTGCGATGCGTCACAGCCGCGGCAGGGTAGCGGCTCACCCCCGTACGATCCGCCGCATGAGCCTCCCTCCGGGTCCGGGGCCGATCCCGCTCAACCTGCTCGGCTGGACCCTGCGACCCGTGCCGTTCATGGAGCAGTGCCGCGCGCGCTACGGGGATCGCTTCACGGTCGACATCGGCCCACCCGAAGGGAAGTGGATCTTCCTCACGCAGCCCGACGAGATCCGCGAGATGTTCTCCGCGCCGGCCGACGTCCTGCACCCGGGCGAGGGCGCGCGCGTGCTCGAGCCGGTCGTCGGATCGCGGTCCGTGCTGCTGCTCGACGGCGCCGAGCACCTCGCCCAGCGCAAGCTGATGCTGCCGGCCTTCCACGGCGAGCGGATGCGCGCCCTCACGGGCGTGATGGAGGAGGTCGCCGCGGCGGAGGTCGCCGGCTGGCGTCCCGGCGCGCCGTTCACGCTGCACGAGCGCACGCAGGCGCTGACGCTCGAGGTGATCCTGCGCGCCGTGTTCGGCATGGCCGCCGGGCCGCAGCTCGACGAGCTGCGGACGACGCTCAAGCAGCTGCTCGACCTCGGCGCGTCGCCGCTCACGCTGCTGCCGCTGTTCCGCCGCAACCTCGGCCGGCTCACCACCTGGCAGCGCTTCGTCGAGGTCCGCGACCGCGCCGACGCGCTCATTCTCGCGCTGATCGAGGAGCGCCGCCGCACCATGGAGGAGGGCGACGACGTGATGACCATGCTGCTCGCCGCGCGCGACGAGGCCGGGCAGCCGATGACCGACCGCGAGCTGCGCGACGAGCTCGTGACCCTGCTCGTCGCCGGGCACGAGACGACGGCCTCCGCGCTCTCCTGGGGCTTCGAGCAGCTCGTGCGCGCGCCCGTGACGCTCGAGCGCGTGACGCAAGCCGCGGTCACCGATGACACCGCCTATCTCGAGGCGACGGTGAAGGAGATCCTCCGCCGCCGCCCCGTGCTCCCGATCGCCCAGCCGCGGCGGATCAAGCAGCCGGTCGAGATCGGCGGCCACACCTACGAGCCCGGCCCGGCGCTGATCGGCTGCATCTACCTCGTGCACCACGACGCGCGGCTCTATCCGGATCCGTACGCGTTCCGCCCCGAGCGCTTCCTGGACGGCACGCCGGCCAAGTTCAGCTGGATCCCGTTCGGTGGCGGCGTGCGCCGCTGCCTCGGCGCGTCGTTCGCGCAGCTCGAGATGCGGATCGCGCTCAAGGCGATCCTCGGGCAGGTCGAGGTGGCCTCCGCGCTCGACGGCCGCGAGGGCATCGGCCGCCGCTCGATCACGCTCAGCCCGCGCCGCGGGACGCCGATCTCGGTACGCCCGCGTGTGCGCGATGCGCACGTTCACATCGCCGCCTGAAATCCGCGCAAGTTTCTTCGCGCGGGGTCGTTCCGTCCAGTAGCGAACGGCTCCAGGGCAGGGCCGCAGCCGGGTCGACCGCCGACCTGCCTCGGGGGCTCGGCCCGGCTGCGATCATGCCCGTATGCCCCGGTGGACGTACCTGGCCGCCGGACTCGCCCTCCTCCTCAGCGCCTGCGGCTCGGGCAACAAGGACGCCAAGACGCCGCCGCCCCCGAAGCGGTCACCGGCTGCGACTCCGCCGGCGCCGCCGAAGCGCAACCCGGCCGCGAAGGCCGACATCGCCGTGATCCGGGGCTGGACGGACGCGCTGCGCCACGGCCGCGTCGACGCCGCCACGGACTACTTCGCGCTCCCCACCGTGATCTCCAACGGCGGCCCGGCCTACCGGCTCACCAAGCGCAAGCAGGTCCGCTTCTTCAACCGCACGCTGCCGTGCGGTTCGACGTTGAAGGAGGCGATCGACACGGGCGCGTACGTCATCGCCACGCTCGTGCTGACCGAGCGCCCGGGCCGCGGGAAGTGCGGCACGGGCGTCGGCAACGAGGCGTACACCGCGTTCCTCATCCGCCGCCACAAGATCGTGCAGTGGCGGCGGGTGCTGAAGCCGGGGCCCGAGACGACCCCGACTCCAGAGCCGGGCAGCGAGAGCTAGCCGGCCTAGAAGAAGAAGTGCTTGGTGATCTTGATGCGCTCGGTCACGCGACCGGCCGCGACCGTGCGGTTGCCCCGGTAGATGTAGCGCAGCCGGTAGGTGCCGGTGTGGCGGACCGTGAAGCGCTTCGTGAAGCGCCCCTTCTTGCTGATCTTGGCCTTGCCGATCTTGTGGAACTTGCCCTTCTTCTTGCCCTTGGCGAGGTAGATCGTGACCTTGCCGCGCGCGGAGTGCTCGCGGATCTGCGCCTTCAGCTTGTAGCTCGGGCCCTTGTGGTCGGGGAACTTGACGTTGGCGAGGTCGAACGGCGCGATCGCGTTGACGACCGTCGGCGCGCTCCAGCCTGAGAAGAAGCCGTCGCGCTCGGCACGCGCGACGATCACGTAGCGGCCGGGCTTGTCGAAGCTGAAGTTGGCGAGCCCGCTGGTCGTGTCCACGAACGCGGACTTGGGAGTCCCGGCGAGCGAGCCGTCGGGCTGGACGACGCCGTTGCGCGCGTAGCGGATCTCGTACGAGATCGCGCCCGGGTTCAGCGTCACGCCGAGCGGGAACGTGTTGATGACGAACGAGTCGGGCTTGCGGGTCAGCAGCTTGCCGGGCGGCGGCGTGACCGCCGAGCCGGCGCTGACCGCGTACTGGAAGCGGGTCTCGCGCGTGACCGTGGTGCAGCTCGCGTTGCTCGCGTACCTGACCAGCACGGTGTACGTGCCGTTTCCGTGGTACGAGGGCGAGCCCTTGAGGCTCGCGGTGTCGCCCCGGTCGAAGCAGGAGCTCAGCGGCGTCGCGGCCCCGCCGCCACCGTCGAGCACCTGCGCCTGGAAGAACTTGGCGTCAGCCGACGGCACGGCGACGGTGACGCTGACATCCATCTGCCGGATCCCGGTCGGAGCGCTTGGGTTCAGCGTGATGGGGGTGCCGGCATCGCCGGTGGCGGTGACGGTCGGAGTGGCATGGGCGGTGGCGGGCACAATCCCCATCACGAGCAGAGCGGCGACCAGCGTTCGGCGAGAAGACATGGCCGCTAGAGAAGCACGATCACCCGCGGCCCGAAAGACCCACGCCCAGAGTTGAGGCGAAGGACCCACGCCCACCCTCGGATTCGAACCGAGATCCCCTTCATTACAAGTGAAGTGCTCGACCAGTTGAGCTAAGTGGGCAGCTCGTGGTCGGTTGCCCAGCGGATGCCCTTCGCCTGGCCGTTGGCGGGCGGCGTCACCCGCAAGCTCGCCTCCGTGAGCACCCCGGACTCGCCGACCGGGACAGCATAGATGCGGTCCGTCTCGGGGCAGTGGATGACGAACACGTCCGCCTCGTCGGTGTAGGAACGCACGTAGGTCCCGCTGCGGTTCGAGCGGCAGCTTGGTCGTACCGCTGGTTGCTGCTGAGGGGCCGGAGCACTCGATAGCCCTGGCGGACAAGCGCCGCGATGACGATCGCCTCCGTGCGGTCGCCGACGTCCACCGGATGTGGAGCGATGGGCTGAGCAGGCGGAGGAAGGCGGTAGGTCATGGTGCCCTGAGTAGGCCACAGGGTGCAGAATCCGCCCCATGACCGAGCCTTCCACGACCGGTGGCTGCCTGTGCGGCGGCGTGCGCTTCGAGCTCACGCGCCCCGCCGAGGCCGCCGGTTACTGCCACTGCACGCGCTGCCAGAAGCGGACCGGGTCGGCGAGCTCGGCCCAGGCGCGGATCGACGGGAGCACGTTCCGGCTGCTCCAGGGCGAGGAGTTGGTTAAGGGGTGGTTGCCTCCTGGCGGCGGGTTCGAGAAGTGCTTCTGCTCCGAGTGCGGCTCGCACCTCTTCAGCCGCAGCGCGGACCAGGACCACATGAGCATCCGGATGTCGGCGTTCGACGGCGACCCCGGCGTGCGGCCGAGCTGGCGCACGTTCGTCGCCTACGCCGCGTCGTGGGAGCCGATCCCGGACGACGGGCTCGAGCGCTACGAGGAGGGCCGCCCGCGTTAGCGCGGGGTCTTCGCCGGCGCCTCGGCCGGCTGGCGCTCGAAGCGCGGCGGGGTGACGCGCACCGGCTCCGCGACGTCGAAGAGCTCGAAGCCGGCGGCCTCGAGCACGTGGCGCTCGCGCAAGCGGACGAGGTGCTCGCGCGCCGGCTCGTCCGGCGCCCAGGCGGCGATCCCCTTGCGGCGCGGGATCGGCCGGAGGCCATGCATGCCCGGGTCCTCCATCGCCTGGCGCAGCCACGCCAGGTCGTCCGTGATCCGCCGCGGGCGCGTGCGCGCCTGGGTGGTCTTCCACGGATCCTCGCCGGTCCGCCGCTCGGGCGTGCCGGGGGGACGCGTGAGCGCCACTGACAGCGCGCCCAGCCAATTCGGACGTTCGCGCATGAGTTCCAGCATTCCAGGGACGATCATGCCACGAAGGTTCCCTGACCAAACGGACGTGGACGCGTGTTGGAAGCGCTGCCGCCTGATCAGGGATTCCGGCGCAATGCTCGAGGGCGAGCCGGTCACTCGTGCACGCGCGCGCCCGCGCGACCCGCGCGGATCTCCTCCCGCCACCACGCGACGGTGTCCGCGAGCGTCCGCTCGAGCGGGATCTCCGGCTCCCAGCCGGTCGCGTCGTGCAGCCGCTCGTAGGAGCCGCGCACCTCCATGACCTCGTGCGCGCGCCGCAGCTTCGGGTCGACCTCGTGCGAGACGCCCACGCCCGCCACTCGGCCGAGCGCCTCCACCAGCTCGGCCGCCGACGCCGGCCGCCCGGAGCAGACGTTGTAGACGCCCGGCTCGGCCCCGGCAGCGAGCGACCGGTACGCGCGCACGACGTCGCGCACGTCGGTGTAGTCGCGCCGCGCGGCGGGGTTGCCGGTGACGACCCGGATGGGATCCTCGCCCGCCTCCAGCCCCGCCGCCACCTGACGCGCGAACGAGGCGATCGCGTAGATCGGCTCCTGCCCCGGCCCGGAGTGGTTGAACGCCCGCGCGCGGATGATCCGCAGCCCGTGCGCGTCGGCGTAGAAGCCGGCCAGCAGGTCGGCGCCCGCCTTCGAGACCGCATACGGGTTCTGCGGCCGCAGCGGCGCCGACTCGTCGACCGGCAGCGTCGCCGGCGGCCCGTACAGCTCGGACGAGCCGACCACCACGACGGCCGCCTCGGGCGCCTCCGCGCGCACGGCGTCGAGCAGGTGCAACGTCATCGCCTGGTTGTCGCGCAGGTACGCCTCCGGCTCGCGCCACGACTCGCCGACATGCGCCCGCGCGGCCAGGTGGTAGACGGCCTCCGGCTCGGCGTCGCGGACCGCGGCGCGCACGAGCTCCGCGTCGAGCAGGTCGACGCCCAGCCCGCTGCTCCGCGAGAGGTCGGTGACGTCGTCGCCCTCCGCCGCGCACAGGGCGGCCAGGTGGCCGCCGGCGAAGCCCGACGCGCCGGTGATGAGGACGCGGCTCAGGGCCCGGCGGCGGCGACGAGGTGCTCGGGGGAGCCGTGGCCGTTGGAGGCGACGGCGGCGTCGTCGATCGGCGCCGGGGCGTCGGCCGGCGGGTTGAGCCGCCGCTCGACCTCGCCGAGCACGAAGCCGAAGAGCGCATGGCGCCACGTCGCCTGCGCGAACGCGCGCGGGTTGCCCCACAGCTGCGGCATGTCGCCGGCGGCGGGGTGGAAGCGCTCGAGCAGCATCGTCGCCGGCCACGTCGCGAGGTGCTCGGCGAGCCCGAGGAGCACGCCGCGCGCCGGCCGCGGGCCGGGCAGGCTCGGGGCGACGTTCGCGTAGATCGCGCCGAACGCCGCGCCGTTGAAGACGTGCATCGCGATCCCGACCGGGAGCCAGGCCGGCTCGCGCGTGACGAACTTGCCGAGCAGCTCGACGTCGTCGTAGTCGACGCCGAAGACGCGCTTGTCGAGCGGTTGCTGCGCCGTCCACACCGCGATGCCCGCCACGCCCGCGAGGGCGCCGCGGAGGGTGCGGGTTCCGTTGAGCGCCATCCGCGACAACTGTAACGAGCCGCAGCTCCGCGGGTAACCCTCGTCATGGAGCACGCGTCTCTGCACGCCCGGGCCCGGCAGAAGGGCGTCAACCCCCTCATCTACTGGCTCGTCCGCGGCGTCCTGCAGCCGTTCTTCCACCTCTACTTCCGGCTGTCGCGGATCGGGCGCGAGCACATCCCCGACGGCCCGGTGATCCTCGCCTCGAACCACCGCTCCTTCCTCGATCCGTTCATCATCGCCACGCTCGCGCGGCGCCCGCTCTACTACGTCGCCAAGGAGGAGCTGTTCCGCAACCGCCTCACCGGCTGGCTGCTGAACAACCTCGGCGCGTTCCCGGTCCGCCGCGGGCAGAGCGACACGGACATGATCGAGACCGCCAAGGCGATCCTCGCCCGCGGCGACGCCGTCCTGATCTTCCCCGAGGGCACGCGCATCCGCCCCGGCGCGCTCGGCCGCCCGCGCCGCGGCGTCGGCCGCCTCGCGCTCGAGTCGGGCGCCCCCGTGGTCCCCGTCGCGATCATCGGGACCGAGGACGTCCGCAAGGGCTGGCGCATCCGCCCGCACAAGATCCGCGTCCGCGTCGGCCGCGCGCTCACCTTCCCGCAGGTCCAGGCGCCGTCGCGCACGCTCGCCACCGCCGTCACCGACCGGATCTGGCCGTGCGTGATGCTCCAGTGGGAGTGGCTCGGCGGCCTGCCGCCGCTGCGCCGCGTCGCGGTCATCGGCGCCGGCTCGTGGGGCACCGCGGTCGCGGTCATGTTCGCCCGCGCCGGCCTCGAGGTCGACCTCGGCTGCCGCACCGCCGAGCAGGCCAACCAGGTCACCGCCAGCGGCCGCAACGACGAGTACCTGCCGGGCGTCGAGCTGCCGGAGTCGATCAGCGTCATGCGCGCCGCCGACCTCGAGCTGTCGCGTCACGACCTCGTCGCGTTCGCGGTGCCCTCGGCCGGGCTGCCCAGCGCGGTCGCGGCCCACGGCGGCTCGATCCCCCGCCGCGCCGGCGTGCTCGTGATGTCCAAGGGCCTCGTGCCGCCGCTCGGCACGCTGGCGTCCGCGTTCGTCGCCGAGCGCGCCGGGGCCTGGGCGGTCGGCGCGCTCGCCGGCCCCGCCCACGCCGCCGCCGCCCTGAGCGGCGGCGCCTCGCTCGTCGTCGGCGCGCAGGACCCCGCCTTCGGCCGCCAGGTCACCACCGCGCTGACCGCCGCCGGCTTCGACGCCGGCTACACGCGCGACGTCGTCGGCGTCGAGCTCGCCGGCTGCGCCAAGAACGCCGCCGCGCTCGCCGCCGCGGCCGCCTCCTCCGCCGGGCCCAACGCGGCCGGCGCCGCGGCCGGCAAGGTGTTCGCCGAGATCGACGCGCTCGCCCGCCACGAGGGCTCCGCGCCCGAGACGTTCGCCGGCCTGGCCGGCGCCGGCGATCTCGTCGCGACCGTGATGGCCGAGGGCTCGCGCAACCGCCGCGCCGGCGAGCTGCTCGCCGAGGGCATGCCGGCCGAGGACATCGACTCCGCGCTCGGCCAGACCGCCGAGGCCGTGGCGTGCGTACCGCTGCTCGCGGAGCGCGTACAGGCCGCCGGCGTCGACGCGCCGACGCTGCGCGGGCTGGCCGGCGTGATCGAGGGCGAGCTCGACGCCACGGAGTGGACGGAGTCGCTCACCGCGCCGCGGCCGACCCCGAAGCGCCCGCAGAAGGTCCGCGCCGCGTAGCCTGCGATGCATGTCGCCGGACAAGGCTCGCCTCGACGAGGAGTTCTCCGCCCTCTACAAGGCGCACCTGCGCGACGTCTACTCGTACTCGTACTACCGGGTGGGCAACCACCACGACGCCGAGGACCTCACGGAGCAGACGTTCCTGCAGGCCTACCGGCACTTCGAGCGCGCGCAGCGCGAGTCGGAGGGGCGGCCGCTACGGCCGTGGCTGATCCGGATCGCCCACAACCTGGCGGCCAACTACTACCGCGACCGCTCGCGCAAGCCGCAGACGCCGATCGACGACGCGAGCACGATCTCGGCCACCCACACGACCGAGGCGCTGGTCGAGGACCGCGACGACCTGAAGCGAATCCTCGAGTGTGTCCAGGACCTGCCGGACGATCGCCGCGAGGCGCTGATCATGCGCTTCGCGCTGGGAATGGACAACCGCGAGATCGCGCGGGCGCTCGGCCGCACCGACGGCGCCACCAAGGTGTTGCTGCACCGAGCCATCAAGCAGCTGGAGGAACTGGTGCAGAAGGCTGAGGGACCGACGGGCTGAGATGACCGAGCGCGCGATCGACATCGAGACCATGCTGCGCCAGGCGCTGGCGCCCGTGGAGCCGCCCGCCGAGCTGAAGGCGCGGCTCGAGACGACGCTCGGCTCGCTGGTCGAACTGGCTGCCGACGAGCTCGAGTCGTGGGAGCTCGTGACGCTGAGCGACCCGAAGAACTGGGCCCGCCTGGGCCGCCCGGCCGCCGCCGCTGTCGTCGGCTCGGCCGCCGCCGTCGGCCTGATCGTGCTCCGCACCCAGCGCAACCGGCACCGCCGGCGCGCCCAGTCCAGCAACGTCGCCGAGCTCGCGTTCCGCACCCTGCGGGACGGCGGGCGCGAAGCGCGCAAGCTGCTGGACGATCTGCACTGATCCGCTCGCGCGGGGCCGGCGTAGGAACCTGAAGCTGATGCCCGGATCAACAGACTTACGCTCGCTTGCCGACGAGGACCTCATGCAGCTGGTCCAGCGCGGCGACCCGCGCGCCTTCGAGCTGGTCTATGACCGTCACTCCGGCGCCGCCTTCTCGCTGGCCTACCGGATGGTCGGCCGCGGCAACGTCGCCGAGGACGTCGTGCAGGAGGCCTTCCTGTCGATCTGGCGCTCGGGCGCCCGCTACGAGCGCGCCCGCGGCTCGGTCCGCACCTGGGTGCTCGGGATCGTCCACCACCGCGCGATCGACCAGCTCCGCCGCTCGTCGGTGCACGACAAGCGCCGCGCCAGCGACGAAGGGCTCGAGGAGCGCCTGGAGTCCGGCGAGCGCACCGACAACGAGGTCGCGCGCCGCGAGGAGGCGGCGAGCATCCGCTCGGCCATGGATACGCTGCCCGCCGACCAGTCTCACGTGATCGAGCTCGCCTACTTCGGCGGCTTCACCCACACCGAGATCGCCGGCATCCTCGAGGCGCCGGTCGGCACGGTGAAGGGCCGCATGCGGCTCGGGCTCGAGAAGCTCCGCAACCAGCTGCGCACGCTGGAGATGCCGTCGACATGATCATGCCCGCACGCGATCACGAGCAGTGGGCCGACTCGCTCGGCGCCTGGCTGCTGGGCGCGCTGCCCGAGGACGAGGCCGCCGGCTTCACGCGGCACCTCGAGGAATGCCCGGTCTGCCGCGAGGACGCCGCCAGCCTGCAGGTCGCCGTCGACGCGCTGCCCGCGTCGGCCGCCCCGCACACGCCCCCGCCGGCGCTGAAGGGCCGCATCATGGCCGTCGTCGAGGGCGAGGCCGAGCTGCTGCAGGCCACCGGCCCGGAGTCCGACCGCCCGCAGCGGCGTCGCTCCGGCCGCCGCTCATGGTTCGGCGGGCTGTCGCTGCGCCCGGCGCTCGCGCTGGGCCTCGCCGCGCTCGCGATCGGCTTCATCGGCTCCCAGGCGCTGCAGAGCAGCGGCCCGGAGAAGATCACCGCCCAGGTGCAGTCCGGCGGCCAGGCGACGCTCGAGGTGCAGGACGGCCAGGGCCGGCTCGTCGCGAGCCACCTCCCCGAGCCGCCGAACGGCCGCGTCTACCAGGTGTGGCTCGACAAGGGCGGCAAGACGCCCGAGCCGACCAACGTCCTCTTCACCACCAGCAACGACGGCTCCGCGACCGCCGACGTCCCCTCGCTCGACGGCGTCAAGCGCGTGATGGTCACCGACGAGCCGAACGGCGGCTCGCGGACACCCACCGGAAAGCTCCTGCTTACGGCAAGCGTCTAGGGGACTGCTAGCGTCGCGCGCCCCGCATGGCCACCTGCTACCGCCACCCGGACCGCGAGACAGGCGTCTCGTGCTCGAACTGCGGGCGGCCCATCTGTCCCGACTGCATGACGCCGACCCCGGTCGGCATGCGCTGCCCGGAGTGCTCGCGCGAGAAGACGCAGGTGCGGACGATGTCGACGATGTACGGCGCGCCGGTCCTGACCTACGTGCTGATCGGGATCAACGTCGTGCTGTTCCTCGGCTCGCGCAGCGGCGGCAACAACGGCTACTTCGACCTCGTGCTGGCCGCCGGCCCGGTCGCGAACGGCGAGATCTGGCGGGCGTTCACCGGAGGCTTCCTGCACGCGCAGGGCACCTTCGGCTTCCTCCACATCGGCTTCAACATGTACCTGCTGTGGATCCTCGGGCAGATGCTCGAGCCGAGCCTCGGCAAGCTGCGCTTCGGCGCCATCTACTTCACCTCGCTGCTGACCGGCGCGTTCGGCGCGATCCTGCTCTCGAGCCCGAACAGCTACACCGTCGGCGCGTCCGGAGCGGTGTTCGGCCTGATGGGCGCGGGCGTCGTCTTCCTCCACGCGCGCGGGATCAACCCGATGGAGTCCGGGCTCGGGCCGACGATCCTGATCAACCTGCTGTTCCCGTTCCTGTTCCCGGGCCTGAACGTCTCGATCGGGGGCCACATCTTCGGCCTCGCGGGCGGCGTGGTCTCGGGCTGGATCATCACCCGCGCGCTCGAGCGGCGCATGTCGGTGGTGGTGCCGATCCTCGCCTGCGTGGTGATCGGCGGGATCGCGCTCGTGGCCACCTACTACGAGGCGCGCCAGAAGGTCGGGCTCGTCTAAGAGCCCCTCTAGCGCAGCTCGAGGACCGCGGCCGGCGCTTCGGGCACGCGGTCGGGATGCAGGATGTGCGCCATCAGCTCGAGCCCGTCGACGAGCCGCGGGCCGGGGCGGGAGAAGTAGGCGGCGGCGTCGACCGCGACGATCCGCCCGGCGCCCACGCGCTCGAGCTCGGTCCGGAAGGCGCGCGCCTCCTCGAGCGCGCGCTCGGCGTCGTAGCCGCACGGCATCACCACGATGACCTCGGGGCGGGCCGCGGCGATCTCCTCCCAGCTGCGGACCTCGGAGTGCTCGCCGGGCAGGCCGAGAACGTCGACGCCGCCGGCGTACTCGATCAGCTGCGGTGTCCAGTGGCCCGCGACGAAGACCGGGTCGAGCCACTCGATCGCGGCGACACGCACCGGCGTCTGGCCGCGCACCGCGAGGCGCACCGTGTCGATGCGCGCGGCGGCGGCCTGGACGAGGTCGACGCCGGCGTCCTTCACGTCGGCCGCCTGGGCGAGCGTGCGGACGTCGCCCAGCACCTCGCCGAGCGTGTGCGGGTCGAGCGAGATCACCTTCGGCTCGGGCTCGATCCGCTGCGCGACCGCGACGACGTCGTCGTACGAGACCGCGCAGACCGCGCACAGCGCCTGCGTGACGATCAGGTCGGGCCGCAGCTCGCGCAGCCGCTGCTCGTCGAGCGCGTAGATCGCCTTGCCCTGCTCGGTCAGCTCGCGCACGGCACGGTCGATCTCGCCCGGGTCCAGCCCTGGGCCGATCAGGTCGCGGGTGACCTTGGGCCGGTCGAGCGCCTCGGCGGGGTGGTCGCACTCGTGGGTGACGGCGGTAACCTCGTCGCCGAGGCCGAGCGCGAACAGCATCTCGGTCGCTGAAGGGACCAGGGAGACGATGCGCACGAGGAGCAGGATATGAGCGACTGGCGGGAGGACGGCGACGCGATCGTCCGCGACTTCGAGCTCAAGGACTTCGCCGCCGCGATGGCGTTCGTCAACCAGGTGGGGGAGATGGCGGAGGGCGCCAACCACCACCCGGACATCCTCATCCACGGCTGGAACAAGGTGCGGCTGACGCTCTCGACCCACTCCGAGGGCAAGGTCACGCAGGCCGACCACGACCTCGCCGCGGGGATTGACGGCCTCGGGGTCGGGTAGAGTGGCCCCGTCGCCTTGATGAACGACGACGGCCCTCCTCGAAGTAACGCCGCGCCCTCGAGGCGCGACCCCGCATGAGCATCCTGCTGCTCCTCGCAGTGTTCGTGCTCGTGCTGCTCAACGGCTTCTTCGTGGCCGCGGAGTTCGCGTACGTGCGCTCGCGGCGCGGCACGCTCGAGGCCGAGGCCCAGGCGGGCAAGCGCGGCGCCCGCGCCGCCATCACGATCATCGACGACCTCTCGCGCTATCTGTCGTCATGCCAGCTCGGGATCACGCTGACCTCGCTGGGCATCGGCTTCCTCGGCGAGCCGGCCGTGGCGAACCTGATCGAGCCGCTGTTCGGCGACCTCTCGCACAACGTCACGCTCGCGATCTCGCTGGCCATCGCCTACCTGCTGACGACCTCGCTGCACATCACGATCGGCGAGCAGGTGCCGAAGATCTACGCGATCCAGAAGTCCGAGCCGATCGCGCGGCTCGTCGCGCGCCCGCTGATCGTGTTCACGCGCGTCTTCCGCCCCTTCATCGCGCTGCTCAACGCGGCGTCGAACGGGATCCTGCGGCTGCTCGGGATCCGCACCGACAACTTCGACGAGGGGGAGACGCCGGAGGAGATCAAGATGCTGATCCAGCAGTCGATGACCGGCGGCCAGCTCGATCCCGGCGAGGCGGGGATGCTGACCGGCGTCTTCCACCTGCACGAGCAGCAGGCGCGCCAGGTGATGACGCCCGCGCCCGCGGTGGTGACCGTCGACGTCTCCGACCCCGTCGAGCTCGCACTGCGCCGCTGCGTCTCGTCGGGCCACACGCGCCTCGTGGTCACCGAGGACCACAACGAGGACCGCGTGAAGGGCATCGTCCACGCCAACGCGCTCGCCCAGAAGCTGCTCGCCGAGGGCGCCGAGGCGACGATCGAGGAGCTCGTGCGCGAGGCGCCGATCGTGCCGGAGACCAAGCCGCTCGACGACCTGCTGGCCGACCTCCAGCGACAACGCTCGTCGCTCGCGGTGGTGATCGACGAGTACGGCCGCACCGCGGGGATCGTGACCGTGGAGGACATCATCGAGGAGGTCGTCGGCGAGATCGACGACGAGACCGACCCGCTCGGCGGCGCCGTCCGCAAGCTCGCCAACGGCGACTGGTTCGTGCGCGGCCACGTCGCGATCTCCGATCTCCTCGACTACGGGCTCCAGCTGCCGGTCGACACCGACGCCTACAACTCCATCGGCGGCTACGTGTTCGGCGAGCTCGGCCGGCTACCGAAGCGCGGCGACACCGTCAGCTCCAACGGCTACTCGATCCGCGTCGAGTCCGTGCGCGAGAACCGCATCGAGGCGGTGCGGATCCGCGAGCGCCGCGTGTCCTAGCGCGCTCATCAGAAGTTGTGTGACCGCGGACACAGTTTCGAATCGAAACTCCGTGCGGTATTGCACAAGCGCGTCGGGGGCGCTACGTTCCACGCAACCCGCCTGGACCGCTCCGGCGGTTGAGGAGGAGAGAGGGAGATCCTGGGGAGGATCTACCGAGAGACACAACGCGGCCGGCTCAGGGGAGCGAGCCGGCCGCGAAGTGTTTCTGGAGGAGGGGTTGCGATGAGGGTCAGTTCGTCGCAAGCGGCAGTCTCCACCTCAGACTTCAACGGTCGCTAAAAGATTGCTTCAGGTTTCGTAGGTGTGGAACCCGCGGCCGGTCTTGCGGCCCAGGGCGCCTTCGGCGATGAGTTGCTCGACGGTGGCGGGGATCCGCGCGCCGATCGTCTCGCCGATCGCCTTCGAGACGTCGAGCCCGACGAGGTCGAGCAGCGCCAGCGGCCCGAGCGGGTGGCCGGCGCCGAGCTTCATGCACGTGTCGACCGCCTTCGGCTCCATGCCGGTGCGCTCGAGCAGCTCGACGGCGTCGAAGAGGTAGGGGAAGAGCAGGCGGTTGACCACGAAGCCGGGCGTGTCGGAGACGTCGACGGCGGTCTTGCCCAGCGCGGCGCACAGCGCGTGCGAGCGGGTCTTGGTGTCGTCGCTGGCCTGCGGCGGGAACGCGAGCTCGACCAGCGCCATCTTCGTCACCGGGTTGAAGACGTGGAGGGCGGCGAAGCGCTCGGGGCGGCCGCTCTCGGCGCCCAGCTGCTCGGCCGACAGGCTCGAGGTCGTCGTGGCGAGGATCGCGCCGGGGTCGAGGATCTCGGCCAGCTCGGCGAACAGCGCGGTCTTCGCCGAGTGCTCCTCGACGATCGCCTCGACCACGTAGGTGGCCTGCGCGAGCGCCGCGCGGTCGCAGGTGACGTCGACCGCGTCGGCGTCCAGCCATTCGCGCGTCTTCGTCGCGGAGGCCTCCGAGCGGGCGCATAGGGTCACCGGCCCGTGACGGGCCGCGAGGGCAGCGAGGCCGCGCGCGATCGTGCCGCTGCCGACGATGCCGAGCCGCTCGGGGAGCGGGTGCTGGGTATTGGCTGACTCGCCAGTCAACGTCGGGCGTAGACTAGACGGCATGACATTCACCGGTCGCGACGTCGTCATCGTCGAGGCGGTTCGCACGCCCATCGGGCGCGGCCACCGCGAGAAGGGCTACTACAAGGACACGCACCCCAACGAGCTGCTGGGCAAGTGCTACACCGAGGTCATCGAGCGGGCGGGGATCGACGCCGCTGAGGTCGAGGACGTCATCTGCGGCTGTGTGCAGCAGTACGGCGAGCAGATGTTCAACGTCGGCCGCAACGCCTGGCTGCAGGCCGGGCTGCCGATCGAGACGCCCGCCACCACGGTCGACCGCCAGTGCGGCTCGGCGCAGCAGGCCGTCAACTTCGCCGCGGCGCTGATCGCCTCCGGCGTGCACGACGTCGCCATCGGCGGCGGGGTCGAGCACATGGGCCACATCCCGATGGGCGTCGGCTTCAACTGGATCGACCAGGTCGGCTCGCCGTGGCCGCCCGAGCTGATGGAGAAGTACAACCTGATCCCGCAGGGCCTGTCGGCGGAGATGATCGCCGACCAGTGGGAGATCCCCCGCTCCGAGCTCGACGAGCTCGCCGTCCGCTCGCACCGGCTCGCCCACCAGGCGACCGAGGAGGGGCGCTTCGAGCGCGAGACGATCCCGTTCCAGGTCAACGGCGACACTTACGTCACCGACCAGGGCATCCGGCCGGAGACCTCGCTCGAGACGCTGTCCCAGCTCAAGCCGGCGTTCAAGCCCGACGGCAAGATCACGGCCGGCAACGCGTCGCAGATCTCCGACGGCGCGGCCGCGGTGCTGCTGATGTCGGCCGACAAGGCCAAGGCGCTGGGCCTCACCCCGCGGGCCAAGATCGTCGACCAGACCACGGTCGGCGTCGACCCCGTGATCATGCTCACGGGCCCGATCCCGGCGACCAAGAAGCTGCTCGAGCGCAACGGGATGACGATCGACGACATCGACCTGTTCGAGGTCAACGAGGCGTTCGCGCCGGTCGTGGCCGCGTGGAAGCGCGAGCTCGAGCCGGACATGGACCGCGTCAACGTCAACGGCGGCGCGATGGCGCTCGGCCACCCGCTCGGCTCGACCGGCGGGCGGCTCATCACCACGCTCCTCCACGAGCTCGAGCGCTCCGACAAGGAGACCGGCCTCGTGACGATGTGCTGCGGCGGCGGCCTCGGCACCGGGACCCTCATCCAGCGCGTCTAGTTCCCACGCGGACTTTCTCCTGATCGGGCTGCCGCGGTTTCCCGCGGCAGCCCCTCTTCCCGGCGCCCGGGGTCAGGTAATCTCCGCGCATGCCGACCGAGTCGACGTACACCGGGCTCTACGGCCGCGAGGAGGCTCGCGCCGAGGTCTCGACTGCCGAACTGCTCGGCCGGGTCCTGTTCCTCGTCGCGATCGCGCTCGGGTTCTGCGCGCTCGGGACCTACCTGGGGCGCGATCTCCAGCTCGGCACCGCCCGGCTGATCTCGTTCGTTGGCTTCGGGATGCTGCTGGTGTCGTCGTTCGCCGGCGAGCGCTTCCGGGTCGGGCCGTTCGCGATGGGCTGGCTGTTCGCGACCGCGACCGCCATCGGGCTCGGGCTCGGGCCGGTCATCGCGTACTTCGCGGAGGTCGACGAGGCCGCGCTGACGCAGGCGTTCGCGGGCACGGCCGCGACGGTCGCCGGCGCGGGCGCGCTCGGCTTCGCGCTGTCGAAGGACCTCGCGCCGTGGATCCGGCCGCTCTCGCTGATCGTGTTCGCGGCGTGCGTCGGGACGATCATCTGGTCGCTCGCCGCCGGCACCGTGCCGGTCTTCGTGAGCATCCTGATCTACGGCCTGTCCGCGGCGCTGATCGTGGTCGACTTCAACTACCTGCGCAAGCACGGCACGGGGAACGACGCGATCTGGCTGGCGACCGGGATCTTCGTCTCGATCGTCAACATCTTCATCTCCCTTCTGAACATCTTCTCCTCGAGGTAGGCGCTGGATGGAGTCATCGTCGGCCACGACTCCGACCCCCGAGGAGCAGAAGGCGCGCAAGGCCGCGGAGCTGCGCGGCGCCCCGTTCCTCGTCTACCGCGACGACAAGGGCCACCAGAAGCTGGTCGAGCTGGAGGAGAACGCCAAGGCGCTCACCGTCGGCCGGCGCTTCGAGGCCGACATCGCGCTGCCGTGGGACCGTGAGGTCTCGCGCCTGCACGCGCAGTTCGAGTTCCGCGCCGGCGAGTGGACGGTCGACGACGACGGCTGGTCCCAGAACGGCACGTTCGTCAACGAGATGCGGCTCAACGGCCAGCGGCGGCTCCAAGACGGCGACATCATCCGCTGCGGCCAGACCAACATCGCGTTCTGCCATACCCGCAACGTGAGCGTGGAGATGACGCTGGTGCCGGGCGAGCTGTCGGCGACGCCGCGCTTCTCGATGCAGCAGCAGCAGATCCTGCGCGAGCTGTGCTCGCCGCTGCTCGGCGACGGTGACGGGCTGAGCCCGCTCGCCGACGACGAGATCGCCGCCAACCTGGGCACCGACCAGAAGACGGTCACGACCGAGCTCGAGCACCTCGCACGCCAGTTCGGCCTGAGCGAGATGCCGTTCTTCGAGCGCCGCGCGGAGATCGCGATGCTCGCGCTGCGCTCGGGCCTCGTGAAGGCTGACGAGTAGCCATCAGCAAGACGCGGCTCGAGGCGTTCTCCGACGGCGTCATCGCGATCGCGATCACGCTGCTGGTGCTCGAGCTGGGGGTGCCCAAGCCCGAGGCGCCGGGGACGCTCGCGCACAAGCTCTGGGAGCAGTGGCCGAGCTACGCCGCGTACGTCGTGTCGTTCGTGACCATCGGCGTGATCTGGGTCAACCATCACGCGATGCTGCGGCGGGTGCGCGAGATCGACCACGGCGTGCTCATGTTCAACCTGCTGCTGCTCATGCTGATCGCCGTCCTGCCCTGGACGACCGCGCTCCTCGCGGAGTACCTGCGCGAGGACCGGGGTCAGCACCTCGCGGCGGCGATCTACGGCGGCAGCCTGCTCGCGATGGGGCTCTCGTTCTTCGCGATGCAGCGCTATCTGCTGGCCGCCAGGCCGGGGCTGGTGCTGGAGACGATCGGCCCTGAGGAGCGCGCCGCGATCCTGCGCCGGAACATGGTCGGGCTGGTGCCCTACGTGATCGCGACGGCGGTTGCGCCGCTCTCCTCGTACCTCACGCTCGCGATCTGCGGCGCCGTCGGCGTCTACTACGCGCTGCCGGCGACGACCGCCGCGCCGGGCTGAAGCACCGCTTCAGGGAGGCGGTAGCGATCGTGGTGGCTCGCGCGCGGCGGCGCTGGCACGCTTGCGCGCCATGACCGGATCCAGGCTTCTCGAGCGGCTCGCTGAGGGGCCGCTGCTGTGCGCTGAGGGCTATCTGTTCGAACTCGAGCGGCGCGGCTATCTCCAGGCCGGCGCGTACGTGCCGGAGGTCGTGCTCGAACACCCCGACCTCGTCGAGCAGCTCCACCACGAGTTCGTCCACGCCGGCTCCGACGTGGTCGAGGCGTTCACCTACTACGGGCACCGCGAGAAGCTGCGGCTGATCGGCAAGGAGGCAATGCTCGAGCCGCTCAACCGGGGCGCGCTGGCGATCGCCGCGCGCGTCGCGGGCGAGACCGGCGCGCTGCTGGCCGGCAACGTCTGCAATACCAACGTCTTCGCCGACGACGCCGCGTCGCGCCGCATCGTGCGGGCGATGTTCGAAGAGCAGGCCGCGTGGGCGGCCGATGCGGGCGTGGACTTCGTGATCGCCGAGACGTTCCAGTTCGCGGGCGAGGCGCTGCTGGCGCTCGAGGCGATCCGGGGTGTCGGGCTCGAGGCGGTGGTGACGCTGGCCGTCCACCGCGATCCTGTGACCCGCGAGGGGTGGGCGCCGGAGGAGGCGTGCCGCCGACTGGCCGACGCCGGCGCCGCGGTGGTCGGGCTGAACTGCATCCGTGGACCGGAGACGATGCTGCCGCTCCTGGGCGCCGTGCGTGAGGCGGTCGACGTCCCGGTCGCAGCGCTGCCCGTCCCGTACCGTACGCACGAGGCGGAGCCGACGTTCCAGTCGCTCGCCGGCGGCCGCGCGTTCCCGGTCGCGCTCGACCCGCACACCTGCGACCGCTACGAGGTGGCGGAGTTCGCGCGCGCGGCGCTCGGGATCGGGGTGAGCTACCTCGGCCTCTGCTGTGGCGCCGCGCCGCACCACATCCGCGCGATGGCGGAGGCGATCGGCCGCACGCCGCCCGCGAGCCGCTACTCGCCGGACATGTCCAAGCACGCCTACCTGGGCACGGATGCGAGCCTGCGCGCCGACAACCTCGCGTTCGCCGAGCGGCTGTAGCGGTGCCCCGCTACGTCGTCATCGGCGGCGGCGGGATCGGCAGCGCCGCCGCCTACTGGCTCAGCCGCCGCGCGGGCGCAGACGTGGTCTGCCTCGAGCAGTTCCGGCTCGGCCACGAGCTGGGCGCCTCCGAGGACCACTCGCGGATCATCCGCCACGGCTACCACAGCCCGATCTACACGGCCCTCACGGGGCCGGCGTACGCCGCCTGGCGCGAGGTGGAGGCGGAGTCGGGCGTGCCGCTCGTCCACACCACCGGGATGCTCAACCTCGCCCGGCGAGAGAGCGTTGGGTCCGCGATCCTCGACGACTACACCGCGTCGATGGACGCATTCGGGATTGCCCACGAACGCATCGGCGCGGAGGAAGTGATGCGGCGCTGGCCGCAGTTCCGGCTGCCAGGCGACCACGAGGCGATCTTCCAGTCCGAAGGCGGCATCCTCGACATCCGGCGCGCCGCGGCGGTTCTGCGGGCGCTCGCGCGCGGGCGGGGGGCCACCGTGATCGGGGACGCGCGGGTGACCGCGATCCGGCCAGGCGAGCGCGGCGTCACGGTCGAGTCGGCGGCGGGCGACTTCGAGGCCGAGCGGGTTGTCGTCTGCGCGGGCGCGTGGACGCGCGAGCTCCTGCGCGACCTCGGTCATGACTGGCCGATCCGGCTCACGCATGAGCAGGTCACCTACTTCCAGACACCGAACCTGGCCGCCTTTGCGCCGTCGCGCTTCCCGGTCTGGGTGTGGCACGGCGAAGGCGAGAACGAGTATTACGGTTTCCCCGTCTACGGCGAGGTGGCGACCAAGGCGGCGCAGGACCTCGGCGGGCGGGAGACGAGCCTCGATGCCTGGCCGGCCCCGCCCGACGCGGAGCGCGTGGCGCGGGTGGCGCGCTTCTGCGAGGAGATCCTGCCGGGCTACACCGGGCCCGAGCTGCGCACCCGCTGCTGCCTGTACGACATGCCGCCCGACCGAGACTTCGTGGTCGACCTCCTCCCGGGCGAGCCGCGGATCGCCGTGTGCGTCGGCGCGGGCCACGCGGCGAAGTTCGCGGGCGTGCTCGGGCGGATCCTGTCCGAGCTCGCGCTCGACGGTGCGACGGGCTTCCCGATCGAGGCGTTCCGGGCCGACCGGCCCGCGCTCGCCGACCCGGGCTTCAGGCCCGCGTACCGGCTCGGGGGCGTGGCCTCGACGGGCGCTGCTCTCTGAGGATCTCCAGCATCGCGGCGGCGGCGGGGGAGCGGAACTCGACGGGCCGCGTGGCGGCCTGGATGTCGCGCGACGGCCCGTCGGGGCCGAGCGAGCGTAGGACCACCGAGGGCTGCGGCGGGCAGAGCGCGAGATCGGGCAGGAGCGCGGCGCCCACGCCGGCGCCGACGAGCTCCTGGATCGCGGTGTAGTCGTCGCTCTCGAACGTCACGCGCGGGGCGAAGCCGGCCTTGGCGCAGGCGCGGACGAGCACCTGGCCGCCCGACGTCGCGCGTGGCACGTCGATCCACGTCTCATCGGCGAGGTCCTCGAGCCGGATGTCCGGCTTGGCCGCCAGCGGGTGGTCGGCGTGCAGCGCGAGCTGCACGGGGTCGTCGAAGAGGTGGATGACCTCGACGCCCTCGGCGGGACGGGAGTCCAGGTCGACGGTGAGCGCGAGGTCGAGGCGGCCGGTGCGCAGGCGCTCGACGCTCTGGATCGGCGACGCCTGGCCGACCGTCAGCTCGACGGCCGGGTGCCGCGCCCGGAACGTGTCGACCGCATGGGGCAGCACGCTCGCGCCTGCGGTGGCGAATGAGGCCATCCGCAGGTGCCCGCGGCGGAGCTCCGCGAGCGCCGCCAGCGCGGTCTCAGCAGCCTCGAGCCGCCCGAGGATCATGTCTGCGTGCTCCACGAGCACCTGGCCGGCCTCGGTCAGCACGACGCCGCGGGCACGGCGCTCCAGCAGTCGCACGCCGGCCTCGCGCTCGAGCGCGGCGATCTGCTGCGAGATCGCCGAGGGCGTGTAGGAGAGCACGTCGGCGGCGGCCGCCAGCGAACCGCGGCGGGCGACCTCGCGGAGCACGCGCAGGCGGCGGACGTCCAGCACTGCCCCAAGGTAACGCCAGGGGAGGGGCACTGACCAGGTCAGCGGTGATACATGGCGAGCCGCTCGGCCTCGGCCTCGAGCGCGCGACGGTCGGCGGCGGCGAGCCGGCCGAACGGGCTGAGCTCGATCCTGCCCTTGTCGTACTTCCAGGTGCCGGCGACGGCGCCGTCGAGCGTGAAGGTCGGGAACGACTGCGGCGCCTTGGTGTGGAAGATCTTCGGCCGGTGCTCCTCGGGCAGGACGCCGGTGCGGCGGGCGTGGACCAGCAGGCTCGCGTCCCACGTGCCGAGGAAGCGCGGCGGGGCAGGTGTGTCTTCGCCGGGGCGCGGCGCGCCGGGGGCGTCGAGCAGGTCGTCCCCGCGCGCGAGGTCGAGGCCGTCGACGATGGCGGCGGGGAGGCCGGTGAACGAGGCGACGTCCTTCGCCGTGGCGGGGCCGAAGCTGGCGAGGTAGCGGCGCACGAGGTGCTGCTGCGCGGCCTGCTCGCCGACGTCGGGCGGCCCGATCCAGTCCTCGGCGAGCGCGTAGAGGTCCGCCCGCCGCCGCTCCCACGTGCCCGACGGCGGCGCTCGCACGAGGTCGACCCACAGCCCGACGCCGTGCGCCGCCTCCTTGCCGATCAGCGCCTCGATCTCCTTGCGTCGCAACGTGTTACCGCCCGCGAGCGCGGCGCGCACCTGCTGGGCGGCGGCCTCGGGTGGCTCGCGCTTCGTCGATCGCAGCCACGCCGTACGGCGCGCCTCCCGCACCGCCAGCGCGAACGGCCAGTAGTCCTCGCGCGCGACCAGGTGGATCGTGCTGCGCATGAGCGTGCCCTGGACGACGCTGCGGTCCTCGAGCGCGCGGGTGAGGTCGGCGCGCTCGAACCCCTCGAGGCGCGACCACAGCCCGATGTACATCGACGGCGCGTACTGCGCCTGCAGGCCGGCCATCCGCTCGAGCAGGCGCGGGATCGAGTCGGTGGAGCGCTCGAGCAGGCCCTGGCGGGCCAGGAGGGAGCGGTTGAGCGCGCGCGGCGAGGGGACGGCCATGTCGGCCGCGGATGATGCCGTGCGGGCTAGGCGGCTTGGGCGGCCGGGCGGGAGCCGGCCTCGAGGCGCGCGACCAGCTCGTCGAGGCGGAGCTCCTCGAGGCCCTGCGCGACGGCGTCGAGCTCGCCCGCGCAGAACTCGACCAGGCGGCGGCCCTCCTGGCAGAGCTCGAGCGTCTCCCGCAGGCCGGCCTCGCCGGAGTCGAGCCGGCGGATGACCTCCTCGATGCGGGTGCAGGCGGTCTCGTAGGTCACGACGGATCACCGTATGGCTCGGGGCGGACGGACACGCTGCCGTCGTGGAAGCGCAGCTTCAGCGGCGTCTGCTCGCGGGCGGTGGCCGCGGACGTGACCGGCTCGCCGCTCGGATCCTCGACGAGCGCGTAGCCGCGCTCGAGCGTCCGCTGCGGCTCGTGCGCGGCGAGCGCGAGCCGGAGCCGCTCGAGGTCGCGGACGCGCTGGACGTGCTCGGCGCCCGCGCCCGCGCGCGCCTTGCGCTCGAGCACGAGTGCCGTGGTCGACGTGTGGCGCGTGGCCTGCGCGACCTGGCGGCGGCCGCTCGCGCGCAGCTCGCGCGCGTGCTGGTGCAGCCGCGCGCGGTGCCGCGCGACGTGGTCGGCCGGCGCGCGCGACAGCCGCGCGAGCACCCGCGCCCGCTCGACGATCGCGAGCCGCGAGCGGTGCTCGAGCCGGGCGGCGAGGCCCTGCAGGCTCGCCCGCGCCTCCGAGCAGTTGACCGGCACGGCGGCCTCGGCCGCGTGGGTCGGGGTCGAGCAGGCGACGGCGGAGACGTCGTCGATCAGCGTGCGGTCGGTGTGGTGGCCGACGCTCGAGATGACCGGCACGCGCAGCAGCGCGACCGTGCGGCACAGCGTCTCGTCGCAGAACGCGAACAGGTCGGCGAGCGAGCCGCCGCCGCGCGCGACGACGATCACCTCGACCTCCTCGCACGCCGCCAGGTCCTGCAGCGCGCGCGTGATCGCCGGCGCGGCGTGACGGTCCTGCACCGGGGCGAACGCCCACACGATCCGCCCGGCCCAGCCGCGGCGCTTCAGCCCGGCCAGCACGTCGTCGCGCGCCTTGCCGCCCTCGCCGGAGACCACGCCGATGCAGCGCGGCAGCGACGGCCGCGGCAGCCGCTTCTGCGGCTCGAACAGCCCCTCGGCGGCGAGCGTCTTGCGCAGCCGCTCGACCTGGGCGAGGAGGTCGCCCTCCCCGGCCACGCGCAGCTTCGTGACCGCGAACGAGAACGACGGCGAGGACGCGCGCGAGCCGGGATAGAAGTCACAGCCGCCTGCGGCGACGACCACCGAGCCGTCGCCGAGCGTGTTGAGCCCGAGCGCGTCCCAGTCCTTGCGCCACATCGAGCACGGCAGCGCGCCCAGGCTGTCGCGCAGCTCGAACCACACCTTCGCGCGCCCGAGCTTGAGCCCGAACACCTCGCCGAACACCTGCACGCGCTTGAAGCCGCGCAGGCGGTCGCGCAGCGCCGCGGCGTAGTCGCCGACCGGCCACGGCCCGGAGAGGCGGCTGCCGGGGATGCCGTCGGGGATCGCCGGGTGCTCCATGACCCGGAGAGGCTATGCCGCGGCCCGGTCGCCCCCCTTGCGCGCGCCCACGAACTGCGCGAGCCCTGAGATCCGCCGGTGGATGGCCTCGAAGCCGCGCTCCTCGAGCGCGCCCGTGATCTCGTCGCGGCCGAACACCCGCAGCCCCGTCGCGGCGCCGACCAGCGCGCCCACCGGCGCCGGCGTCAGCGGGGCGCGGGCCGAGGTCAGGATCGCCACGCGCCCGCCCGGGGCGAGCACGCGCTCCATCGCGTCGAGCGCGGCCAGCGGCGCGTCGAACAGGTGCAGCGCCGCGAAGCAGCAGACGGCGTCGAAGCAGCCGTCGCGGAACGGCAGCCGGATTGCGTCGCCGCGCACGTAGGCGACGTTGGGAGCATCCGCGCCGGTGTCCTCGACCGCCCGCGCCAGCATCGTCTGCGACGCGTCGAGCCCGACCACGAGCCCGCGCTTGCCGACCGAGCCAGCGAACTCGCGCACGAAGTTGCCGGGCCCGCAGGCGATGTCGAGCACGGTGTCGCCCGGCCCGAGCTCGAGCAGCTCGTGCGCGATCTGGCGCTCACCCTTGGTCCCGGGTCCGAGCGGCCCCATCAGCACGCGCCCCCACGCCGGCCGCCACCAGCGCTCGTAGACGACCGGCAGCCCGCGCGTGAGCATCAGGCGCTGCGCCGGGCGCCCGCCGCGGCGGCCCGCGCCGCCCAGCAGGTCGAGATAGCCGTCGGGAACAGCTGCGCTCTTCGGTCGCCGGGCCGGATCGAGCAGGGCGATCGCGCGCTCGAGGCCGGCCGGAAGCGTCATGCCGGCTGCCACCCGATGGCCGGCGCGACGTGCTCGGCGATCGTCTTCAGCACGTGCGCGTTGTACTCGACGCCGAGCTGGTTCGGGACGGTGAGCATCAGCGTGTCGGCCTCGCGCACGGCGGCGTCGCGCGCGAGCTCCTCGGCGATCACGTCCGGCTCACCGATGTAGCTGCGCCCGAAGCGCGCGATCCCGCCGTCGAGGTAGCCGAGCTGGTCGCTCGCCTCACGGCCGCCGCCGGAGCCGAAGTAGGCGCGGTCCTGGTCGGTCGTGACGGGGAGCACGCTACGGCTGACCGAGACGCGCGGCTCGCGCTCCCAGCCCGCCTCGCCCCAGGCGGTGCGGAAGAGCGCGATCTGCTCGGCCTGCAGCTCGTCGAACGGCACCCCGGTGTCCTCCGTGAGCAGCGTCGAGCTCATCAGGTTCATGCCCTGCTCGGCCGTCCACACGGCGGTGGCGCGCGTCCCCGCGCCCCACCAGATCCGCTCCGGCAGACCCGGCGACTGCGGCTGGATCGCCAGCATCGCCGGCGGGCCGTCGGGGCCGGTGTCGGCGCGCGCGACGCCCGCTCCGGCGATCGTGGCGCGGAACACCTCGGTGTGGGCGCGCGCGAGGTCGGCGTCGCTCTGCCCTTCGCTCGGCACGTGGCCGAAGGACTCAGAGCCGCGCAGCGCCGGCTCCGGCGAGCCGCGGCTGAGGCCGAGCTGCAGCCGGCCGTCGCTGATGAGGTCGGCGGCGGCCGCATCCTCGGCCATGTACAGCGGGTTCTCGTAGCGCATGTCGATCACGGCCGTGCCGATCTCGATCCGGCTCGTGCGCGCTCCGATCGCCGCCAGCAGCGGAAACGGCGACGCGAGCTGGCGCGCGAAGTGGTGCACGCGGACGAACGCACCGTCGAGGCCGAGCGCCTCTGCCGCCTCGGCCAGCTCGATCGTCTGGATGAGCGCCTCGCGGGCCGTCCGCGTCCGCGAGCCGGGGACCGGCTGCCAGTGGCCGAAGGAAAGGAAGCCGATGCGCTTGCGCGCGCCGGGCGTCACCCGCTGGTCGGGCCCTCGATGTAGCGCGGCTGCTCGTGGTCGCTGAGCGAGCGCAGCGACCGCTGGCCCTGCTGCTCGGGCTCACCGCGCGTCTCGCCGCTGAAGCCGAGGCGCTCGAGCCGCGCGATCTCCTGCTCGCCGAGCAGGCGCGCGGGATCGTCGGCCGGCAACCCGCGGATCAGCGTGCGGATGCGGTTGCGCAGCTGCAGCGCGAAGTGCGGCGTCGAGGCACCCATCAACTGGCGCACGTCGTCGACGCTGACGGTGCGGTTGGGAGCGAGGCGCTCGGGCTGCTCGGCTTCGGCCATGCGCGGGATCCTACGACGAACCCTGCACGGGCTGGATCTCGAGCAGCGCGTCGATGCGCGACTGGACGTCGACGGAGATCGCCTTCTCGTCACCCAGGATCCAGCCGTGGTTGTAGACGCCGCGCACCGGGTCCTGGTCGTAGCCCGGCTGGATGTCGAGCAGGTAGTCCTGCAGTGGCTTGGCGAGGATGTTCACGTCGGTGTTGACCAGCAGCGGGCCGTACGTCCCGGCGCCCGACAGCCCGGCGCCGGCGGCCGCGTCGGCCGGCCGCGACTTGCTCGCGAACACGAGCCCGTGGCCGGGGTCGACCGCGTTCCAGCCGAACTTGCCGTCGTTGAAGCGCGCGAACGCCACCGAGTTGGCCGCCGGGTCGGCGCCGGAGACGCGGCGCGTGGTGCCGAGGTCGCCGAGTTGCTTGACGACCGCGTCGGAGATCGCCGAGGCGGGCCCGAGCACATAGATGCGCGGGCGGCGGTGGGCCGCGATGGCGGCCTTGGTGGCGGCGGGGACGCTGTCCTTGCCGGCCCACAGCACGGGGTCACCGGCCTTCGCCGCCCACGCCGCGGCGGGCATCGCGAACTCCGGCGCGCTCGAGGGCGCGACCACCACGGAGCTGCTCGGCTGGCCGGCGGCCGCGGTGTGGAGCTTGTCGATCGCCTGCGCGAGCGCGGCGGGGCCGGCGCCCTCGACGTCCGTGGTCTTCGCGCCCTCGACCTTGGCGGTCTTGCCGATGCGGATGACCTCGGCGCCGCCGGCCTTGGGCGCGCCGGTGGGGCCGAGCGCGTCGAGCGCGGACTTCGTGGCGTCCGGCATGTCCTCGCCGTCGGAGAGCAGCACGGGCGCGCGCAGCGGGCGGCTCATGAGCTGGGCGGCGGAGATCGCGGTCTGCCAGTCCTTGGCGTCGACGAGCGAGACCGCGGCGGGCCGGGTGTCGCGCGAGCGCGCGGGGTAGATCGCCTGGGCGACGCCCGCGGCGTCGGCAATCGGATCGGCCCCGCCCACGCGCGTGGTGTTCTTCGTGGCGAATCCGGGAAAGCCGAGACCCTGGGCGGCCTGCTCGTCGTCCCCGCCCTTGCCGACCACCGGCTGGCGCTGGTCGGAGGTGCTCTTGCCGCCCCCGCCGCAGCCGGCAGCGAATGCGACAAGCGCGAGCAGGAGGATCAGCGGCCGGCGGGACACGACCGGGGACACGCTAGCCGTTGTCCAAGTCGGTGTCCCCACCCAGTGGCAATTCGCCGGGATGGCAGAACTTTCTCAAGCCGGCTGGAGAATCGGACGATCACCGGTTGGACATAACGCGGCGCGGGGGTATACAGTGCCGCGCCAGCAACGCCGAGTGTCCGGAGTCATGTCCGGGCAGCGGGGGACCCAGTTGTGTGGGGCGAGTCAGGTCTTGAGCGACCTGAGGCGCGAGCTCTTTCAGCGCCAGCCCGTCAGCTAACCCCGTAGGCCGACGAAAGAGAAGTTTTTCAATGGTTCGGACTGTACGGGGCTTTTGCCTTGCCGTATTCACAATGCTGTTCTGCGTCGCCGCCCCCGTGGGAGCCTTCGCCGACCCCGGGACCGGAGGGGCCAGCTACACGCCCCCGCCGCCCCCGACGCCGGACCCGAGCACGGTCCCGCTGGGGCAGCCCACGCCGATCGTGCCCGGCGTGAAGGCCGTGCTGCTCGCGGACGGCACCGCCGCCGCTCCGGCCGACGCGCCCGCCAACGTGCAGAACGCGATCTGGGCCGCCAACACGCTCCAGAAGCTGCCGTACCGCTACGGCGGCGGCCACAAGTCCTTCATCTCGCGCCGCGGCTACGACTGCTCCGGCACCGTCTCGTTCGCGCTCAACGCGGCGGGCCTGCTGAAGCGCCCGCTCGACTCCGGCTCGTTCATGCGCTGGGGCAAGAAGGGCCCGGGCACCTGGTTCACGATCTACACCAACCCCGGTCACGCCTACGCCGTGATCGCGGGGCTGCGGCTCGACACCAGCTCGGCCGGCTCCGGTGGCGGCAGCGGCCCGCGCTGGCGCGCCAAGGGCCGCCCGTCGGCGGGCTACAAGATCCGCCACCCGCGCGGCTTCTAATCGTCCCTCAGTAGAGGGCAGGGGAGGGGTGCCGCCCGGCAGGGGGCGGCGCCCCCACGTCCTCAGACGATCTCGTCGCGCTCGGCGAGGCGGTTGCGGCGCCGCGTCTGCGCGGCGCGCTCGCGCCGCTGCTCGACCTCGCCCTCGACCAGCAGCGGCGGCACCTCGCGCGGGCGGCCCTCGTCGTCGACGGCCACCATCGTGAGGTAGGCGCTGTTGGTGTGCCGGGCCGTCCCGACCGCGGGTCGCTCGGCCTCGACGCGGACGCCGACCTCCATCGACGTCCGCCACACCGCGTTGACCGACGCGCGCAGCGTCAGCAGCTCGCCGATGTGGATCGGCTCGTTGAACGTCATGCGGTCCATCCCCGCGGTGACGACCCGGCCGCCGGAGTGGCGCACGCCGGCGAGGCCCGCGACCTGGTCGCACAGCTTCATGACGACGCCGCCGTGCACGAAGCCGGCCGAGTTGAGATCGGTCGGCCCGAGCCAGTGGACCAGCACGGACAGCGAATGCGCCACGGGCCGAGGCTCCATGAGCCGGGGTATACCATCGCCGGACTTCGAATCTCGACTTCCACAGGAGGCCATCGTGGCCGGCATGGGCGGACGCATGTCCATCGTCATCAAGGCGAAGATCAACAAGCTCCTCGACAAGGCCGAGGACCCGGGCGAGACGCTCGAGTACTCCTACCAGCGTCAGATGGAGCTGCTGCAGAACGTCAAGAAGGGCATCGCCGATGTCGTGACGTCGAAGAAGCGGCTGCAACTCCAGCAGTCGAAGCTCGAGCAGCAGGTCGTCAAGCTCGACACCCAGGCCCGCCAGGCGCTCTCGGCCGGCAACGAGGAGCTCGCGCGCACCGCGCTCGAGCGCAAGCAGTTCGCCCAGGGCGAGCTGCAGTCGCTCGACCAGCAGGTCGCCGAGCTCGAGCAGCAGCAGCAGACGCTGATCCAGAAGGAGCAGCAGCTGCGGACGAAGATCGACCAGTTCCGGACTAAGAAGGAGGTCATCAAGGCGCAGTACTCCGCCGCCGAGGCCTCCGTGAAGATCTCCGAGGCCGCCAGCGGCGTGGGCGAGGAGATGGCGGACGTCGGGCTCGCGATGCAGCGCGCGCAGGACAAGACCGAGAACATGCGCGCCCGCGCCGGCGCGATGGACGAGCTCGAGGCCGCGGGCGCGTTCGACGACAACCTCATGCTCGGCTCCGGCGGCGACGACATCGACCGCCAGCTGCACGAGCTGACCTCGCAGAGCGCGGTCGACGACGACCTCGCGAAGATGAAGGCCGAGCTTGGCCAGGGCTCCGCCCCCGAGACCCCGGCGCTCGAGCCGGGCAAGGAGGGGCAGGCGTGATCGTCCGCATCTCCACGGAGGGTCAGTACCGCTTCCCCGACGAGGAGGCCGACCGCCTCAACGACCTCGACAACGGCGTCGTCGAGGCGGTCCAGAGCGGCGACGAGGACACGTTCCACGAGCGCTTCGAGGAGCTGCTCGCGCTGGTCCGCGGCGAGGGCTCGCTGCTCGACGGCGAGGAGCTCGAGGGCTCGGACGTGATCCTGCCGCCGCCCGACACCTCGTTCGTCGAGGCGTCGGAGGAGTTCACCGGCGAAGGGCTGATCCCGGACTGAGGAATGCGCGGCGGCGGGGCGTCGTCTGCAAGGGCATGACCACCTGGCAGCGCCTCTCCGCCGTTCTGTACGACCCGTTCTTCTGGCTCGCCGAGCGCGCCGGCCTGTCTGCGCGCCGGCGCGCGCTCGTGCAGCAGGCCCGCGGCCGCGTGCTCGAGATCGGCGCCGGCACCGGGCTGAACCTGCGGCACTACGCCGACGACGCCGACCTCGTCCTGTCCGAGCCTGACGCGGCGATGGCCGATCGCCTGCGTCGGCGCGTCGCGGGGCGCCACCGCCCGGCGACCGTCGTGCTCGCGCCCGCCGAGGCCCTGCCGTTCGCCGACGGCGAGTTCGACGCCGTGGTCTCCACCCTCGTCCTCTGCACCGTGCCCGACCAGGCCGCCGCGCTGCGCGAGATCCGCCGCGTGCTGCGACCCGGCGGCCGGCTCCTGTTCATGGAGCACATCCGCTCCGAGTCCCCGCGCTGGGCGCGCTGGCAGGACCGCCTCAACGCGCCGTGGGGCGCGTTCGCGGACGGGTGCAACTGCAACCGGCCCACGCTCGATGTGCTCGGCGCGGGCCCGCTCACCTTGCGCGAGGTGCAGCGCGGCGTGATCCCCGCGATGGTGCCGCTGATCCGCCCGCTCGCGACGGGCTCAGCCGTGGCCGGCTAGAGGCCCTAGATCGGGATGTCCCAGAGCGGGAACCAGCGCTCGAGCTCGGTCTCGACCGGGAGGTCGGCGCCGATCTGGGCCTGGAGGCGCAGCTCGCGCTCGGAGTCGCGCTGCTGCTCGCCGCCGGCGGGCACGAACGGGTAGAACGCACCGCGCTTGTAGTTGTAGATCCAGTAGACGGGGTTGGCCTTCTCGTCGCGGAAGCCGAACACCGCGGCCAGCAGGCGATCGCCGTAGCCGCCGCCCTGGAGCTCGGTGGAGACCGCGTTGACGCCGACCACGAGGTCCTCGTAGTCCGGGTCGTTGAGGATCATCCAGCGGTAGCCGAACTTGTCGTCCTGGCGGTCGATCGTGGTGCCCGTCTCGTCGCCGGTGCTCTTCACGAGCTCTTCCATCTCGGCGACGATGCCCTCGAAGTCGGCGGTGCCGAGCGGCTGGAAGACGATCGCCGCCTTGCCGGCCGTCTTGAGCCCCATCTCGGTCTCGAGCGTGACGCCCGCCGTGCTCATGGCGAACAGGCGGTCGGGCGCCGGGCCCTTGATCTTGCGCTTGCCGGTGAAGACGTCGAGGAAGCCCATGGGCTCCCCAGGTTACGCGCGACCCTGAAGCTGCGCCTCGAGCCGCTGCAGCGCCTCGATCCGCTTCTCCATCGGCGGGTGCGTCGCGAACAGGCCCGAGATCGAGCCCTTGACGCCTGGAGGGAAGATGTAGAAGGCGCTCAGCTCGCTCGACGCGCGCAGGTCCTTCTGCGGGATCCGCTCCATTCCGCTCGAGATCTTCATCAGCGCCGAGGCGAGCGCGCTCGGGCGCCCGGTGATCAGCGCGGAGCCGCGGTCGGCGGCGAACTCGCGGTAGCGCGACAGCGCCTGCATCAGGAAGAACGAGATGATGTAGACGGCGATCGAGACGAGGAAGAGCACGATGAAGCTCGGGTTGTCGTCGTCGTCGCCGTAGCCGCCGCCACCGCCGAAGAAGAAGCCGAACTGGACGATGTAGGCGGCGATCGTGGCGAAGAAGCCGGCCAGCGTCATCACCAGCACGTCGCGGTTGGCGACGTGGGTGAGCTCGTGCGCCATGACGCCTTCGAGCTCGGCGGGCGAGAGCAGCTCCATGATCCCGGTCGTCGCGCACACCGTCGCCGACTTCGGCGAGCGGCCGAGCGCGAACGCGTTCGGCATGCGGGTGTCGGCGACCGCCACCTTCGGCTTCGGCAGGTCGGCCTGCACGCACAGGCGCTCGATCATCGCGTGCAGCTCGGGCGCCTCCTGGGGCGTGACCTGGCGCGCGCCCATCGCGTGCAGCGCGAGCTTGTCGGAGCCGAAGAGCTGGAAGAGCGCGAGGCCGCCGGCGATGAAGGCGACGGTGACGCCGCTGGCGCCGCTCGCGAGCAGCGCCACGATGAGCGCCACGTAGAGCACGCCGAGGAGGAAGAAGACGAAGGTCATCCGGATCTGGAGCCCGGTGTCCTTGCCGAATGAGGTATTACGAGGCATGAGGCTTACGAAGTATAAGCGGCGCGCGTCAAGACCGAGCGAAATTACGCACCGCTTAGGATCCGGCCATGACCGAGACATGGGATGCCGTCGTGGTGGGCGCCGGCCACAACGGGCTCACGGCGGCCGCGTACCTCGCCCGCGCAGGCCACAAGGTGCTCGTGCTCGAGCGCCGCGACCAGGTCGGTGGGGCCTGCACGCTCGAGGAGCCGTGGCCGGGCTATGCGATCTCCCCGTGCGCGTACCTCGCCGGCCTCCTGCACCCGCTGGTGGTCGAGGAGCTCGCGCTGCACCGCCACGGTTACGACCTGATCCCGCTCAACCCCGAGGACCCGTACATCACGGTCCCGTTCAGCGACGGCACCGCCTTCACCGAGTGGATCGACGAGGAGCGCACGATCGAGGAGCTCGGACCCGACGACGGCCGCGGCTACCAGGAGTACACCGGGCTGACCCGCCGCATCCGCGACGCGCTGCGTCCCGACGGGCCGGACGATCTGTGGCTCGCGCAGCCGCCGTCGCGCGAGGAGATCGAGGCACGCCTGGACGGCGACGAGGTCGCGATCGCGACGCTGTTCGAGGACAGTCACACGACCACGCTCGAGCGCTTCTTCTCCGACCGCGTCGTCGACGCGCTCGCCGGCCAGGGCGTGATCGGGACGTTCGCCTCGCCGCGCGACCCCGGGACCGCCTACGTCAACTGGCACCACTCGAGCGGGCGCCTCACCGGCATCCCGGGCGCCTGGACCTATGTGCGCGGCGGGATGGGCAACGTCTCGTTCGCGCTCGAGCGTGCCGCCCGCGAGGCCGGTGTCGAGGTGCGGACCGGCGTGCCGGTCGCCGCCATCCGCCCCGGCGAGGGCGTCGAACTCGAGGACGGCACCGAGATCGCCGCCAGCGTGGTCGTCTGCAATGCCGACGCGCGGCGCGCGCTGGCGATGCTCGACGGCGGCGCGCCCGCTGCCTTCCGCGAGCAGGTCGAGGCGGTCCCGATGCAGAGCCCGGTGCTGAAGGTCAACTTCGCGCTGCGCGGGCTGCCCGAGTTCCCCGCCGCCGCGCACGCGACCCGCGGCACGGTCAACGTGACCGGCGGCGCCGACGCCATGGACCGCGCCTGCCGCCTCGCCGAGGCCGGCGACGTCGCCGACGAGCTGTGGTGCGAGCTGTACTTCCAGACCGTTGCCGACCCCAGCGTCGCGCCCGAGGGCCGCCACGTGATGAGCGCGTTCTGCCAGTACGTGCCGTACGAGCTGGCCGACGGGACGTGGGACGAGCGGCGCGACGAGATGGCCGACCGGGTCGAGGCCTCGATCGAGCGCTTCGCGCCCGGCTTCCGCGGCCTCGTCGAGCACCGCGAGGCGCTCGCGCCGCCCGACGTCGAGCGCAAGATCGGGCTCACCGGCGGTCACATCTTCCAGGGCGAGTGCCTGCCGCAGTTCATGTGGGACCGGCGGCTGCCCTACCGCACCGGCGCCGAGGGCGTCTACCTGTGCGGCGCCGGCACGCACCCGGGCGGCAGCGTGATCGCGGTCAACGGCCGCAACGCCGCGCAGGCCGTGCTCCACGACCTCGGCTGAGAAATCCCTGCATGTTGCAGGAAACGTTGCACACGACATAAGGACCTGAGCCCGAAGCGGGCGCCCCCTAGACTTGCCCGCCGGGATGCGCTCCAGGCTCGGCCTCCTCATCACGGTGGCAGTGATTCCGCTCGCCTTGTGGGCGGTGCTGCCCATGCTCTCCGACGGCTCGGTGCAGTCGCAGGCGTCCTCGATCGGCTCGAAGATCGACCGGAAGAAGCGGCTGATCGACGCCAAGAAGGGGCGCGAGCGCGTGCTCTCGAGCACGATCACGCGCTACAGCAAGCGGATCGGCTCGCTGCAGGGCGACATCACCGTGCTCGAGCGCAAGCAGATCTCGATCCAGAGCGACCTCGACGCCAAGCGCGCCGAGCTGTCGCGGATCCAGGAGCAGCTGCGGCAGGAGAAGATCCGGCTGGCGCGGCTGCGCGCCAGGCTGGCGGAGGCGCGGATCGCGCTCTCGAAGCGCCTCGTCGAGCTCTACAAGGCCGACAAGCCCGACGTGATCACCGTCGTGCTCGAGTCCGACGGCTTCGCCGACCTGCTCGAGCGCACCGAGTTCATGAAGCGCGTCTCGGACCAGGACTCGCGGATCATCGACCGCGTCCGCACCGCGCGGGCCGAGGCCAAGAAGACCGCCGAGCACCTCGCGGTGCTGGAGAAGCGCCAGACCAAGATCGCCGACGCGATCCAGGTGCGCCGTGACGCGGTCTCGCGCGTACGGGTCCAGCTCGTCGACCGCCGCGACGCCTTCGCCCGCGTGCGCTCTGCGAAGTCGACCGCGCTCGCCAGCACGCGCAACAGCCGCCAGCACCTCGAGGGCGACCTCGCGCTGCTGGAGAAGGAGAGCGCGAAGATCCAGGCCCAGCTCGCCTCGGCGCAGAACGGCACCGGGCCGGTCGCCGCCGGCCCGATCAAGCCGGGCTCCGGCGGGCTCATCTGGCCCGTCAACGGCCCGGTCGTGTCGCCCTTCGGCATGCGCTGGGGCCGGCTGCACGCGGGCGTCGACATCGCGGTGCCGTCCGGCACGCCGGTGCACGCCGCCAAGTCCGGCCGGGTGCTGATCGCCGGCTGGGTCAGCGGCTACGGCAACTACACCTGCATCGGCCACGGCGGCGGGCTGTCGACGTGCTACGGCCACCAGACGAGCATCGGCGTCTCGGTCGGCCAGAGCGTCTCGCAGGGCCAGGTCATCGGCTACTCGGGCTGCACGGGCCACTGCTTTGGCCCGCACGTGCACTTCGAGACGCGCATCAACGGCGCGCCCGTCAACCCGATGGGCTACCTCTGATGGTCGAGTCCGCCACCCCTGTACCCGTCTGCACGCGTCCCGCGGCGCAGGGCCGCACCCGCCGGAAGCGGGAGGTGGCGCTGCCACGATCCCCCTTCGGCGTGCACGCCCCTGCATCCACGGGCCACGCACATCCGGGCACGGCGGCCACGAACTCGACCATCTAGCCCGCGGGTACAGTGGGGAGCCGGTGCTCCCCGAGCTCCACATCTTCGGCCTGACCATCCAGACCTTCGGGTTGATGCTCGCGCTCGCGCTGGTGTCGTCCGGCGTGCTGGTGGGGTGGCGCCTGAAGGAGCTGGACCTGCCGGTGGATTGGGTCTACGAGATCATGTTCTGCGCCGGCGTGGGCGGGATCGCGGGGGCCAAGCTCTGGTACGTCATCGAGAAGGGCGACCTCGGCGCGCTGTTCTCCGGCACCGGGCTCGTGTTCTATGGCGGCGCACTCGGCGGTGCGCTGGCGGTGATGGTGTATGCGCGCCATCGCGGCTTCCTCGACTACCGGCTGTTCGACATGGGCGCCCCGGCGCTGGCGATCGGCTACGCGGTCGGCCGGCTCGGCTGCCAGCTCGCGGGCGACGGCGACTACGGGATCCCCTCGAGCCTGCCGTGGGCGATGGCGTATCCGAAGGGCACGGTGCCGACCACGGTCGAGGTGCACCCGACGCCGCTCTACGAGTTCCTCGTGATGGGCGCGCTGACGATCTGGCTGTGGCGGCGGCGCGACAAGGTGCGCCCCGGCGAGCTGATCGGCTGGTGGGCGGTGCTGGCCGGGATCGAGCGCTTCCTCGTCGAGTTCATCCGCCGCAACGACGACATCTGGGGGCCGTTCAGCCTCGCCCAGTTCGTGTCGGTCCTGATGATCGTGGTGGGCGGCTGGTGGCTGCTGCGGGTGCGCTCGCGCGAGCCGCTGACGCTTCAGAGCTCGGCGACCGTCCCGAGCCCGAGCTCCTCCGCGCCCCGCAAGACGAGGGCGGCCGCCGCGTCGTCCTCGACCGCGACGCCGACGGACTTGTAGAGCGTCAGCTGCTCCGGGCTCGTGCGGCCCGGCCGGCCGGCGACGAGCTCGCCGAGCTCGATCGCGTCCTGCGCCTCCTCGAGGTCGCTGCTGCCGGCGGGCGGCGGGGCGAGCGCCGACTCGCGCGACTCGACTACGACGAGCGCCTCGCGCACCAGCGCGGGGTCGAGCTCGCGGCCCGTGGTCGAGTAGCCGACCGAGTTGACGTGCGCGCCCGGGGCGAGCCACTCGCGCCGCAGCACGGGTTGGGTGGCGGGAGTGGCAATGCAGACCACTCCCGCCCCCTCGGCTGCCGCCTGGACGGACGAGACGGGGGTTGCCCCGTGCGCTGCGGCGACCTTACGCGCGCGTTCTTCCCGCCGGCCCCAGACGCGAACCTCCGCCCACTCACGTTCGCGGGTCAAGGCCCGGAGATGGGCCTCGCCCTGCACGCCGGTGCCGATGATCGCGAGCACGTCGCCGTCGGAGAGGAGCCGCGTCGCCAGCCGCGAGCCGGCGGCGGTGCGCGCGGCGGTGATGGCGTCGCCGTCCATCAGCGCCGCCGGCGTGCCGGTGGTGGCGTCGAACACCACGATCGCCGCCTGGTGCGCGGGATCGTGGCCGGGATAGAGCGAGACGAGCTTGACGCTGACCGCCGCGCTCCCGTGGCGGTGGGCGCCCATCAGCAGGACCGTGCCCTCGCCGGGCACCTCGACGCCGGCCCGCGGCGGCATCGACACCTCGCCCGCGCTGAGGGCGGCGAACGAGTCGGCCAGGGCCTCGACGAGCGCATCGGGGTCGAGGGCGGCCTCGACGTCCGCTCGCGAGAGGACGCGGAGCCTCAAAGACCGGCGCCCCAGGTGTCCGACAGCCGGAAGCCCTCCGGGAACGGGTCGTCGGGGTCGAGCACGAACTGGTGGGTGCCGGTGATCCAGGCGCGGCCGGAGATCGCGGGCACGATCGCGTCGACGTCGCCGACCTGCGTCCGGCCCACGATCCGGCCGACGAAGTGGGTGCCGATCACGCTCTCGTTGACGAAGTCCTCGCCGTCGCCGATCAGCCCGCGCGCCGCGAGCACCGCCAGGCGCGCGGAGGTGGCGGTGCCGGTCGCCGAGCGGTCGAGGCGGCCCGGGGCGACGACGGTGGCGTTGCGGGCGTCCCCGCCCGCGCGTGGCGCCGCGGTGAAGACGATGAACGACATCGTGCTCAGCGCCGGCTCGACGGGGTGCGCGATCTCGAGCTGCTCGGCCACCGCCGGGCGGATGCGCTCGCCGAGGTCGGCCAGCTCGCGCGCGTCCTCCGGGACGATCGCGTAGCCCAGCGCCTCTGCGTCGACGAACGCGCAGAACGCGCCGCCGTAGGCGAGGTCGACGAGGATCTCGCCGATCCCCGGCACCGTCACCGGCGCGTCGAGCGCCATCGCGAACGACGGCACGTTCTCGAACGTCACGCGCCGGCAGCGGCCGTCGCGGCAGTCGGCGGTGACGCGCACGAGGCCGGCGGGTGCCTCGAGCACGAGCGAGCTGACGGGCTCGGTCATCGGCACGATTCCGGTCTCGAGGATCACCGTCGCCGTGTTGATCGTGTTCGAGCCCGACATGCCCTCGTACGAGCAGGACTCCATGATCAGGAAGCCGGCGTCGGCCTCCGGGTGCGCAGAGGGCAGCACGAGGTCGAGCGACAGCGGCGCCGACCCGCGCGGCTCGAACAGCAGCAGCTTCCGCAGCTCGTCACCCTCGGCCTCGAGCCACTGCATCTTCTCGAGCATCGTGGTGCCGGGCACGTCGAGCACGCCGCCGACCACGATCCGGCTCGGCTCGCCCTCGGCGTGGGCGTCGACGCAGTGGAGGACCCGCACGCGCGGACCTTAGCCGCTGGCGCAAAGAACGGACGTTCGTCCATTGGCGCGCAAACAGCCGCTTGTTTTCGGCGACGGGAGCGTTTCCAGCCCTCGAACATGCACCGCGGACTCCTCACCGGGACGGGCTGGGCCGGGACGGCCGGAGTCGTCGCGCTGCTCGTCCTGATGTTCCTCTTCGCCCTCGTCGCGTTCTCGGGAGTGCGGCGCGACGACGGCGTGGTGAAGTTGCCCTCCGTTCGCGAGGGCCGCGTCGTGATCCCCCCTCCTCCTCCAGGACGCGACGCATCGTCGGCGACCCCCGCCCGCCGTGGCGGGGGTCGTTAGACGACCTTCCGCAGCCAGCGGAGGGCGTGACCCTGCAGCTCGGCGTCGTGCTGGACCGAGCGGTGATGCCCGCCGGGGACGACGACGAGATCGGCGTTCGGCGCGACCCGCGCCAGCTCGCGCGAGTGGGCGACCGGGACGCGCTCGTCGCCCTCGGCGTGCAGGAGCAGCAGCGGCGCGGCCAGGTGCTCGACGTTCAGCGGGTGCTCGGCCAGGAACGCCTCGACCGCGGGCACGTCGGCCGGGAACCCGAGCTCGCCGCCGCGCAGCCCGCGGAGGAGGCCGTCGGCGCTCGCCGGGCAGATCGCCACCACCGCCGCCGCGCCCAGCCGCTCGGCGGCGAGGATCGCGAGGTAGCCGCCCATGCTCGAGCCGCGGGTCGCGAGCGGGACGTCGCCCAGCAGCGCCGCCACGGTGGCGACGTCCTCGAGCGCGCGGGCGTCGAGCTCGCCGCCGCTGTCGCCGTGCCCGCGCTGGTCGAAGCACACCGCCGAGAGCCCCGCGCTGCGCGCCGCGCGCGCGAAGTCGTGGTGGCTCTCCTTGCTCGAGCCGGCCCCGTGGATGATCACCACGCCGGCCCACGGATCGCCCTCGGGCAGCCACAGCGTGTAGGCCAGCCCGTCGGTCTTGCCGACCTCGGCCGGGGGAGCGGGGGTCTCATAGCGCATAATCGGCGCGCATCATGGCCGCCGCGACGCTGACCGTCTACCCCGAGGCCGCGTCCGTCCACGACGGCCGCCTGTCGATCGGCGGCTGCGACGCGCTGGAACTGGCGCGCGAATACGGCACGCCGGCCTACATCGTGGCCGAGGACGACCTGCGGGCCCGGGCGCGCGAGTTCGTGCGCGCGATGGCTGCCCACCACGGCGGGCGCTCGCGCGTGCTGTTCGCCGCCAAGGCCTTCCCGTGCACCGCCGTGCTGCGGATCTTCGCGGAGGAGGGGCTGGGCGTCGACGTCGCCTCGGCGGGTGAGCTGCACCTGGCGCTGAAGGCGGGCTTCGACCCCGGGCGGATCGTCGTGCACGGCAACGCGAAGTCGCTCGGCGAGCTGCGGACCGCCGTCGAGCACCGGCTCGTGCTGGCGATCGACAACCTCGACGAGATCGACCGGCTCGAGGGCCTCGCCGGCGACGGGCCGCAGCCGGTCCTGCTGCGCGTGGTCCCCGAGGTCCAGACCGACACCCACCACGCGGTGGCGACCGGCCACGCCGACCAGAAGTTCGGCCTCACGCTGGCGGAGGCGGCCGCCGCCGCGACGCGACTGCAGGACGCGAGCTGGGCGGACCTCCAGGGCATCCACGCGCACATCGGCTCGCAGCTCTTCGACCTGGCGCCCTACCGCGAGGCGGTGGCGGCGATCGCCGGGCTCGGGCGCTTCCCGGTCTACGACCTCGGCGGCGGGCTCGCCGCCGCCTACACCGCCGAGCACCGGCCGCCCTCGGTCGACGAGTGGGTGGCGGGCGTGGTCGGCGCGGCGCACGAGCTGCTCGGCGCGCAGGAGGCCGAGCTGTGGATCGAGCCGGGGCGCGCGCTGGTCGCCAACGCGGGCGTCACGCTCTACACCGTCGAGTCGGTCAAGCAGCGCGACTCGACGTGGGTGGCGGTCGACGGCGGGATGAGCGACAACCTGCGCCCGATGCTCTACGGCGCGCCGTACACCGCCGACGTCGCCGACCGCGTCGGCGCCGAGGGCGAGCCGTGCCACCTCGCCGGCAAACACTGCGAGTCCGGCGACGTGATCGCCTGGGGCGTGCGGCTGCCCAACCCGCGGCCCGGCGACGTGATCGTCACCCCCGCCACCGGGGCCTACGGGCACGCGCTGGCCAACAACTACAACGGCGTGCCGCGGCCGCCCGTGATCCTCTGCTCGGGCGGGGAAGCGCGGGTGGCGGTGCGGCGCGAGACGCTGGAGGACCTGGTTGCCCGCGACATTTAGGGTCGGCCTGCTCGGCCACGGCACGGTCGGCTCGGCGTTCGAGACGCTGCTGGCCGAGCGGGCGGGCGCGATCGAGCCGATCACCGGCGCGCGCCCGGAGCTGGCGGGCGTGCTGACGCGCTCGCGCGGCTCGTTCGAGGAGATCCTCGAGGGCTCGGACCTGATCGTCGAGCTGATGGGCGGCCTCGAGCCGGCGCGCGAGTACGTGCTGCGGGCGATGCGGGCCGGCAAGCACGTGGTGTCGGCGAACAAGCAGCTGCTCTCGGTGCACGGCGAGGAGCTGTGGGCGACCGCGCGCGAGCGCGGCGTGCAGCTGCGCTTCGAGGGCGCGGTGGCGGGCGTCGTGCCGGTCATCCGCGTGCTCCAGGAGTCGCTCGCCGGCGCGCGCATCGAGCGCGTGCACGGAATCGTCAACGGGACGACGAACTACATCCTCAGCGCGATGGCGGCCGAGGGGAAGACCTACGACGAGGCGCTGAGCCAGGCGCAGGCGCTCGGCTACGCGGAGGCAGACCCCACCGACGACGTCACCGGCAAGGACGCCGCGGCCAAGATGGCGATCCTCGCGCGGCTGGCGTTCTCGACGCCCGTGCACCTCGACCAGGTCCGCTACGAGGGCATCGAGCAGCTCACGAGCGACGACATGGCCTACGCGCGCGAGCTCGGGCTGGGGCTCAAGCTGATCGGCACCGCGGAGCGGATCGGCGGCGGCATCAACGTGCGTGTGCACCCGGCCTTCCTCTACGCCGAGCATCCGCTGGCCTCGGTCCACGGGCCGTTCAACGCGGTGACGGTGGAGTCCGACGCGATCACCGAGATCACGCTCTCGGGCCCCGGCGCGGGCGGCCCACAGACCGCGAGCGCGGTCCTCGGCGACGTCATCTCGGCGATGATCCCGCCCGCCACCACGCCGGAGACGACCGAGGAGCTGCCGTTCGTCACCGACGTCTCCTCCGCCTTCTACCTGCACCTCGAGGTCGCCGACCGCCCCGGCGTGCTGGCCCAGATCGCCGAGATCCTCGGCATGCAGGGCGCGTCGGTGAAGTCCGTCGTGCAGGAGGGCCTGGGCGACAACGCCAGGCTCGTGATGGTGCTCCACCCGCTGCTCGAGTCGCGCCTCTACGGCGCGCTGCGGCTGATCGGCCAGCTCGGCTTCATGCGCTCCCCGCCGCGCGCCATCCGCGTGATCGACGAGGACTTCGGTTGAGCCGGGTCGGCCTGATCGAGCGCTACCGGGACCGGCTTCCGTTCGAGCCGGGCGATCCGGTCGTCTCGCTGCTCGAGGGCTCGACCCCGCTGGTGCCGGCGACGCGGCTCTCCGAGCGCGTCGGCGCCGACGTGTGGCTGAAGGTCGAGGGCGCCAACCCGACCGGCTCGTTCAAGGACCGCGGGATGACCTGTGCCGTCTCCGCCGCCGTGCGCGACGGGGCCGAGGCCGTGATCTGCGCCTCGACCGGCAACACGGCGGCGAGCGCGGCCGCCTACGCGGGGCGCGCCGGGCTGACCGGCGCCGTGATCGTGCCGGAGGGCAAGATCGCCACCGGCAAGCTCGCCCAGGCGCTGATGCACGGCGCGCGGGTGATCGCGCTGCGCGGCAACTTCGACGAGGCCCTCAAGCTCGTCCGCGAGCTCGCCCAGCGCCACCCGATCGCGCTGGTCAACTCGGTCAACCCGTTCCGGCTCGAGGGGCAGAAGACCGCCTCGTTCGAGATCGTCGACGAGATCGGCGAGATCGACGCGCTCTGCATCCCGGTCGGCAACGCCGGCAACATCACCGCGTACTGGAAGGGCTTCACCGAGGCGGGTACCGCGAAGCCGCGGATGCTCGGCTACCAGGCCGAGGGGGCGGCGCCGCTCGTGCACGGCGCGCCGGTCGAGAACCCGGAAACGGTGGCGAGCGCGATCCGGATCGGCAACCCCGCGCGCTGGGAGGAGGCGATGGCCGCGATGACCGCCTCGCACGGCGACATCCGCGCCGTCTCCGACGCCGAGATCCTCGACGCCTACCGCTGGCTGGCCGCCCACGAGGGCGTGTTCTGCGAGCCGGCGAGCGCGGCGGGCGTGGCGGGGCTGCTGCGCAACGGGGCCGAGGGCGCCTCGCGGATCGTGTGCGTCCTCACCGGCCACGGGCTCAAGGACCCGCAGGTCGCGCTCGGCCACGCCGGCTCGGTCGTGCCGTGCGAGCCCGAGATCGGCGCGGTCGAGAAGGCCGTGCTCGGGCCGTGAGGCGCCGCCGGCGCATCCGCGTCCCGGCTTCCTCCGCCAACCTCGGGCCGGGCTTCGACGTGCTCGCCGCCGCGCTCGCCCTGCATATCGAGGTCGAGGTGGTGGAGACCGGGCACTTCGGGGTGGTCACCGACCTCTCGATCGCGCGCGACCGCCGCAACCTCGTCGTGCGCGGGTTCACCCGCCTGGCGGAGCCCGACGACTTCGAGTTCCGCATCACGTCCGACATCCCGCTCTCCGGCGGGCTCGGCACGAGCGCCGCCGCCTACGTCGCCGGGCTGCTCGCGGCCGACTCGATCTTCGAGCTCGACGCCGACATCCTCCCGCTCGCGGTCGAGCTCGAGGGGCACGGCGACAACGTCGCCGCCGCGCTGCACGGCGGCTTCGTGATCTCGTGCGGCGGCCGCGCGGAGCGCTTCGATCCGCCCGCCGGGCTCGAGGCGGTGGTCGTCGTGCCGCACCGCCACGTGCGCACCGCCAAGGCGCGCGCCGCGCTCCCCGACGAGGTCCCGATGGCCGACGCGGTCTTCAACATCGCCCACGCCTCGCTGCTCGTACTCGGGCTGGCCCAGGGCCGGCTCGACCTCATCGCCCGCGGGCTCGCCGACCGCCTGCACCAGCCGCGCCGCGCCGAGCTCTACCCCGAGTCGCTGGCGCTCGCCGCCCGCGCGACGGAGCTCGGCGCGCTCGGCGCCTCGATCTCCGGCGCCGGCCCGAGCGTGCTGGTCTGGAGCCAGTACGACGCCACCGCGGGCGTGGTCGAGCGGCTGCGCGCGGAGGCGGACGGCTGGGCGGACGTCATGCGCGTGCCGTTCGAGCCGCAAGGAGCCGACGTGCGGGCCCTGACCTAGCTCAAGCAATCCCGCGCAAAGGTCGATGCGACGGGTGGGGCAATGCGCCTCTGGCTACTCGTACCACTCTGCGTCCTGTGTGTTGCGGGCGCCGTGCTGTTCTCCTCGGAGACGAAGCGGCATACGTCTGCCACGACGTATGCGGAGGCGAAGACCGCGCAACAGCTCCTCGCGAGCTTCCTCCAGCGCGAGCGCGCGCTCGACGGCCGGCTCGACACCGGCGCGCAGGACTCGCTCGAGGACTACGTCGAGCAGGCCACGCGGATGGAGACGCTGCTGCGCCGCGCGACGAGCATCTCGTCCGATGATCCGCCCGAGATCGCCGCGATCGCCCGCCAGCGGGCCGCCTACCGCGAGTGGCAGGGCATCGCCAAGCGCGAGGTGACCACGAACCGCGTGGCCAAGGGCGACGAGGCGACCCGCGACCGGCTGCTCGACGCCTTCACGGTGGCCAACGCCGAGTACCAGCGCCGCCTCGAGGTCAACCGTGACAAGGAGGACGGGGCAGCCGCGCTCGTGGCGGTGTGGATGACGCTCCTCGTCAGCGCCCTGTTCGCCGTGGTCGGCGGGCTGCTGGCGCTGCGCACCCGCCGTCGCGAGCGGCGCGACCGCGAGGAGCGCACCGCGGCGCGCGACGCCGAAGACACCTTCCGCACGTCGCAGGCGCGCTTCGGCGAGGCCCTGCAGGTGACCGAGAGCCAGTCCGAGGCCCACCGCCTGATCACCCGCCACCTCGAGGCCACGATCCCCGCACAGCCAGGCCGTCGCGCTCAACCGCAACAACAGCGCCGACCGGCTCGAGCCGACGGTCCCGCTCGACCCCGACAGCCCGCTGCAGGCGCCGCTCGCGCAGGCCAAGCCGCGCACCTGCCTCTCCGTGCGCCTCAACCGCGCCTACGAGCGCAGCGAAGCGGCGGAGGAGATCATGCAGTGCGAGATCTGCGGCAAGCTCCCGGGCGCCTCGGTCTGCCAGCCCCTGCTGGTCGGCGGCGAGGTCATCGGCTCCGTGCTCGTCGGCATCGGCGGGGCGCCGACCGACCTCGACCGCCGGCGCGTCGACCAGTCGGTCGGCCAGGCCGCGCCGGTGCTCGCCAACCTCCGCAACCTCGCGCTCGCCGAGATGCGCGCCGCGACGGACGCCCTCACCGGGCTGTCCAACAAGCGCGCCGTCGACGACTCGCTCAAGCGCATGGCCGCCCAGGCGAGCCGCACCGCATCACCGCTGAGCGCGATCTTCCTCGACCTCTTCAAGCGCATCAACGACACCTACGGCCACGACCGCGGCGACGAGGTGCTCGCCGCCGTTTGGCGTGGTGCTGCGCAGTGAGCTGCGCGCGAGTGACCTCGCGGGCCGCATGGGCGGCGAGGAGTTCCTCGTCCTCGCGCCGGACACCAGCCGCGCGGGCGCGGTCGAGATCGCCGAGAAGGTGCGGATCGCGCTGCACGCGGTCCGCGTCCACGACGTGGAGCAGAAGATCAGCCGCGAGCTTCGGCGTCGCCACGCTGCTGGAGGACACGCTCGAGTCCGACACGATGGTGCGGATCGCCGACCGCGCGCTTTACAGCGCGAAGCAGCACGGCCGCGACCGCGTCGAGGTGCCGGTCGAGCGGGCCGAGAAGACGGCCTAGGCGCGGACGAACACCGGCGTGCCCGCCGGCGCCTTGCGCATCAGCCGCCGGATGTCGCCCGGCCGGGCGCGCATGCAGCCGAGCGAGGCGGCCTTGCCGACCGTCCACAGGCTCGGCGTGGCGTGGATCGCCAGGCGGTCGCCGCCCGGCCAGCCCTTGATCAGCTTGGTCTGGTGGCCGGAGAGCGCGAGCAGGCAGCAGCCGTAGGGCGAGGCCGGGTCGTCTGGGTGGAGCTTGTCGGTGACCGCGAAGCGCCCGGTCGGCGTCTCCGTCCCCGGGCGCCCGACGGCGACGGGGAACGAGCCGGCCGTGTGGCCCCCGTGGCGCAGCGTCAGCCGGCGCGCCGAGCGGTCCACGTGGATCGAGTAGTCCGTGCTGCCCAGCCGCACCACGCTCGCCCGGATCCAGGCCGCGCGCCCGTTCGGGCGCTCGCTGGCCAGCACCCGCAGCCAGCCGCCGCGGCGCGCGGTCACGCTCAGCACGCGCGGGGAGTCGAACTCGGTCCGGGTCCCGATCCGCATCAGCTTGCGGCCGCCGGGTGTGGTGCGCAGCCGCGTCACCTTCAACACGCGGGCGGTCAGGTAGTGCCCGCGCGGCGCGGCCGCGGCGGCCGTCGTTCCGGCCGTGACCGTCTCCTTCATCGGCGTGAACGGCGCGGGCCCGGGCTCCTCCTTGGCGGCGCCGCAGCCGGCGAGGAGGAGGACCGCGAGGAGCAGCACTCCGCGCTTCATGTGGACGAGGCTACCCCGTCGCGGCGAGCATGGGGCGCAGCTTGCGCCGGGGCGCGTCGAGCCCGATGCGCTTGAGCAGCTCGTCGGCGAGCGCCAGGTAGTCGGCGCCGAGGTCCGGCCGGTGATCGAGGATCGAGCGCGCCTTCTCGGCGGACTCGGCGTAGGCGATCGACGAGCGGATGACGGTCTTGAACACCGTGTCGGGGAAGTGCTCGGAGAGCGCGTCGTAGGCCTCGCGCGAATGCACGGTGCGCATGTCGGCGATGTTCATCAGCACGCCGGCGAGCTGGAGGTCGGGCGCGTAGTACTCCTTCGCCTGCTCGACCACGTCGAGCGCGCCCTGGACGCCCTGGAGCGCGAAGTACTGCGCCTCGGCGCTGACGATCGCCCAGTCGGAGGCCACGAGGCCGTTGACGGTCAGCAGCCCGAGCGCCGGCGGGCAGTCGATCAGGATCACGTCGTGGCTCTGGCGCGGGCCCTTGAGCGCCTTGCGCAGCACCAGCTCGCGGCCCATCTTGCCCGACATCGAGCGCTCGACCTCGGCCAGGATCGGCGTCGCGGGGATGATCCCGTCGTGCACCGCCTCGGAGGCCTTGGCGTCGCCCGCGAGCACGTCGGCGACCGTCGGCGAGGCGTCCGCGGGAACGTCGAAGTAGTCCGACAGGTTGCCCTGCGGGTCGAGGTCGATGGTGAGGACGGAGAGCCCGACGCGCCGCAGCACGTCGGCGAGGGTCCGCACCGTAGTCGTCTTGCCCGTCCCGCCCTTGAGGGACAGGACCGCGATCGTCTCGGCCATGGAGGGCCGAGACCTTAGCGAGGGTGGTGTTGGGGGTGGGGGGCGGGACCTATTCCGCGACGGCCGCGGGCGCGGAGGCGCCGCTACCGACAGTGGCGGAGTCGAAGTAGTGGATGGTGTGGCGCCCGATGGCGATCTCGTCGCCGTCGGCCAGCGGCGACCAGTCGACGCGCTCGCCGTTGACGTAGACGCCGTTGAGCGAGCGGTCGTCGAGCACGCGTACACCGTCCGCCTGGTTCACCACCAGCGCATGACGGCGGGACACGGTCGCATCGTCGAAGCGGATGTCGGCCGAGAGCGAGCGGCCGATCCGCGTCCATTCGCGCGAGACGGGCGCCACGACGCGGCGGCCGGCGTCCTCATAGGCCAGGTACTTGCCGGGAACGGTGAGCCCCGAGCGTGCCTCGGCGACCCATTCGGGCTGGGCCGCGACAGGCGCCGCGGGCTCTTCTTCTGTGAGCGGAACCGACCCCTCACCGGTGAACGGCAGGGTGCCAGTCGCTTCCGCTTCGCTGGGCGTGCGTGGATCCATCAGTCTCTCCTCTGGCGCGCCACACGCGCCGTTCCAGCGACCCGACCTCCACTGGGAATCATACGGGACGGTCAATGGGGTCGTGACCGGATGGCCGGTTCGGAAGGGCTTTGTTGCCCCGCGGCGAAACTCCCGAAACCATGCTTTCCGCCTCCCCGCCGGCACCGATCGCGCAGGCGCTGCTGCGCAAGAGCGTCGGGCTGCTTACCGACGAACGGCCCCGTTGCGCGCACTGCCACCGCACGCCGCTGGTCGGCGAGCGCGTCTACCTCTATGCGCAGGCGATCGTCTGCGAGCTGTGCCGGCCGCGCCGCCGGGGAGCCCCGGAGCGCAGCGAGCTCGTGCGCTCGCCGGAGCACAAGCGGGCCGTCCGGGTCCGTCCGCGCAGCGTCCGGTAGAACTCCGGGGGCCGTGGACCCCGTCGAGCTCACCATCACGATCGACCGCCCCCGCGAGGAGGTGTTCGAGTACCTCGCGGACATCGCGAACCATCCCGAGTTCACGGACCACTACCTGAAGCACTGGCGGCTCACGCGCGTCGACTCCTACGGCCGCGGCGCGGGCGCGCGCTACAAGATGGACGCGCCCTTCCAGCGCTTCGGCTGGAGCGACCTCACCTTCATCGAGGTCGAGGCGCCGCGCAACATCGTCGCGGTCGGCCGCGGCGGCAAGTACAACCGGATCAAGACGTACGCGAGCTGGACGCTCGAGCCCGCGAGCGGCGGCACCCGCGTCGAGTACGTGTTCGAGACCGAACCGAAGCTGCCAACCGACCGGTTCGTCGAGACATTCGGCTTCCGCCGCTGGTTCAAGCGCGGGTCCGGCAAGTCCCTGCGGCGCCTGCGCAGCATCCTCGAGGACAACGAGCGCCGGGGCACCCGAGCCACGGTCGCGGGGATCTAGACTTTCGCCGTGATGACCCGCCGCCTGCTCATGGTCCTCGCCCTGGCCGCCGCGCTCGTCGCCGGCGGCTGTGGCAACAAGGAGAAGACGACGACGGAGGCCGCGACCGAGGGCATCTACCTCGACGTCGGCGGCCTCAAGTACCAGGTCCAGATCTCGCGCATCCTCAACCCGAGCGACATCGAGGACCGCAACTACCTGACGCAGCTCCCGCAGGGCACGCTGCCGCCCAAGGCCGACGAGGCGTGGTTCGGCGTCTGGATCCGGGTCCAGAACACGAACGACGGCAAGTCGCTGCCGACCGCCAGCAACTTCGAGATCCGCGACACGCAGGACAACGTCTTCAGGCCGTACGACCAGATCGGCAACGCGTTCGCCTACCAGCCGGTCGACAAGCTGGGCCCGCAGGCGGTGCTGCCGCCCCCCGACGCGCCGGCCGGCTTCGGCCCGATCCAGGGCTCGCTGCTCCTCTTCAAGCTGACGACCACGTCGCTCGCGAACCGCCCGCTGGAGTTCCGCATCACCAGCCCGACGGACCCGACCAACGTCGGCAAGGTCGACTTGGACGTCTAAGGAGCCCTAGCCGACCGCGGCCTGGAATACGGTCCTGGCGGCCGGGGCGGCCGTCTCGCCGCCCGCGCCCTGGCCGACCAGCAGCACGGCGACCGCCACGCGCGGGTGTGAGTAGGGCGCGAAGCCGACGAACCAGGCGTCGGTGTCGGTCTTGTCCTCCTCGGGCTGGGGCGTCGGGCTCGCGCCCGGCTCGGCCGGCTGCGGGTCGTCGTTGACGGTGCTGCGGAGCTCCGCCGTGCCGGTCTTGCCCGCGACCTTGACGCCCGGGACGGCGGCGCCGACGCCGGTGCCGTCCGTCACCACCGCGCGCATGAAGCGCGCGATCACGGCCGCGGTGCGGGTGCTGGCGGCGCGCGTCTCCTTGCCCTGGGCGCCGCGCGAGAGCACCGGCGCGACGCGGCGGCCGCGCAGGCCGATGGTGGCCGCCACGGTGGCGAGCTCGAGCGGCGTGGCGAGCACCTTGCCCTGGCCGATCGCCGTCGAGCCGACCGCGAGGTCGTCGCCGATCTCGGAGGCGGCGGGGATCGTCGAGCGCGCGGCGCCGACCGGTCCGGGGGCCTGGTTGAAGCCGAACTTCTCCGCCGTCTCCACGAGGCGCCGGGCGCCGACCTTCGCGCCCAGCGGCGCGAACACCGAGTTGCAGGAGTCCGCGAACGAGCTCTTGAGCGAGCCGCCGCACGCTTCGCCGTGGGCGTTCTGGAGCTTCACGCCCTCGAGCGTGGTCTCGGTCTGGACCGGGAAGCTCGAGTTCGGCTTGACCTTGCGCGATTCGAGCGCCGAGGCCAGCGTGATGATCTTGAACGTCGAGCCGGGCGGCTGGGGCGCCGAGAACGCGATCCCCGAGAGGCCGAGCACCTCGCCGGTCGCGGGCCGCAGCACGGCGATGCCGCCGAAGCGCCCGGCCAGCGCCTCGACCGCCGCGCGCTGGATGTCGGGGTCGATCGCGGTGCGGACGTCGACGCCGCGCTGCGCCTGCGCGCGCGCGACCACGCGCTTGCCGGCGCGCAGCACGCCGCCGGGGCTCCCGGCCAGCCGCGCGTCGAACTCGCGCTCCAGCCCGGTGAGCCCGACCGGCGCGCCCTCGGGCACGCCGCGCTGCTCGAGCTCGGCGGCGCGGTCGGGCGGCGCGGGACCGACGCGGCCGGCGACCTCGGCGGCCAGCGGGCCGAGGTCCGACAGGCGGTCCGGGCCCTTCGCCAGCGGCGTGCCGTCGCGCGCGAGGATGTCGCCGCGGTCGCCGAGCGTCGTCTCGCGCGTGAGCTTCTCGCCGCCGCGCAGCCCGGGGAAGACGAGCTCGGGGCGCCAGTCGACCGCCTTGCCGTCCACCTTGTCGACCATCGGGAGCCGGACGGTGCCGGCCAGGCGGCCGAAGATCCGCGTCTTCATCGCGACCGGCAGGTCGTAGGCGCCGTTCTCCGCCCCGTGCGGCTCGGCGATGCGGAGCTTGCTGAGCGTGATCGTCTCGTTCGCCTGGCGGTAGGTGCGCGTGAAGCGCTCGAGGCTCGTGCGCTTGCGCGCGCTGTCGGACAGCAGCCCGTGCATCTCCGCGTAGTCCGCGCGCTCCCACGCGGCCGCCCATTGGCGCGCCACGCCCGCCGCCGCCGGCTCGTGCTTCGCGCCCAGATATCCGCCCACGCCGAAGGCGACGAGAGCCGCCGCGGCCAGCGGTGCGAAGCGCTCGGGGCGCGAGCGCTTGCGGCGGGGTCGCGGCGACGGCCGGGGGGAGGACGTCGCGGTCACCAGTCGAGTATGCCCGAGCGGCCGAGCGGCGAGGCCGAGGAAGCGCCGCCGGTAGCGTCTCTGACATGACCGGCGTCGACTGGATCATCGTCGGGCTCCTGCTCCTGCTCGCCCTGTTCGGGTGGGCGCAGGGGTTCGTCACGGGAGCGCTCGCCCTGATCGGCTTCGCGCTCGGCGCGTGGCTGGGCACGCGGCTGGCGGGGATCGTGCTGCCCGACGGCTCGCGCAGCCCGTACGCGCCCGCGATCGGGCTGGTCGGCGCGCTGATCGTCGGCGCGGGCTTCGCGGCCGGTTTCGAAGGCCTGGGCGTGCGGCTGCGCTCGCGGATGACGGTGCCCGGCTTCGGGTTCGTCGACGGCGTGCTCGGCGCGCTGCTGACCGCGTGCGTCGGGCTCGGCGTGGTGTGGATCCTCGGCGCGATCGCGGTCCACTCCAACGGCGACGTCCGCTACGAGGTCCAGCGCTCGGAGATCCTGTCGCGGCTCAACAAGGCGCTGCCGCCGTCGGGTCCGCTGCTCAACGCGCTGGCGCGCTTCGACCCGTTCCCGAGGATCGACGGGCCGGAGGCGGACGTGGCGCCGCCGGCGAAGGGGATCGGCCGCGACCCGCAGGTGCGGGCGGCCGCGGCCAGCGTCGTGAAGATCCTGGGGACGGCGTGCGGGCTCGGCGTCGAGGGCTCGGGCTGGGTGGCGCGCGACGGCGTTGTCGTCACCAACGCGCACGTCGTGGCGGGCCAGACCGACACCAAGGTGCTGCTGCGCGGGAAGGGGTCGCAGCTCGACGCGACCGCGATCGCGTTCGACCCGCGCAACGACCTCGCGGTGCTGCGGGTCCCGGGGCTCAAGGCGCGCCCGCTGCCGCTCGCCGACGCGCCGGGGCCGGGCCGGTCGGCCGCGATCCTCGGCTTCCCGGAGAACGGGCCGTACGACGTGCGCGCCGGCCGGCTCGGCGCCACGCGCACGACGGTGACCTCCGACGCCTACGGGCGCGGGCCGGTGCAGCGGCGGCTGACCTCGCTGCGCGGGGTGGTCCGCTCCGGCAACTCCGGCGGCCCGATGGTGGACGGCAAGGGCCGCGTCGTGACGACGATCTTCGCCGCCACCACGACCGGTGCGCGCGGCGGCTTCGGGGTGCCCAACTCGGTCACCAAGAAGGTGCTCGCGGGCGCGCGCGAGCCGGTCGGCACCGGCCCCTGTGCCCGCTGACGCGGGCGCTACAGTCCTCCGCCCAATGGCCAAGACGCTCGTCATCGCAGAGAAGCCGTCCGTGGGGCGCGACCTCACGCGGGTTCTGCCTGGCTCGTTCACGAAGCAGGACGGCTACCTCGAGTCCGACGATCACGTCGTCACCTGGGCGGTCGGCCACCTCGTGCAGCTCGCGGAGCCGGACGAGTACGACCCCAAGTTCAAGAAGTGGAAGATGGCCGATCTGCCGATCGTGCCCGACCGCTTCAAGCTCGTCGTGCGCGACGAGCGCTCGCGCAAGCAGATGTCGGTGATCACGCGCAACCTCGGGCGCGACGACATCGGCACGGTCGTCAACGCGTGCGATGCCGGGCGCGAGGGCGAGCTGATCTTCGCCTGGCTGTACGAGAAGTCGAACGCGAAGAAGCCCGTGCAGCGGCTGTGGCTGTCGTCGATGACCACGAGCGCGATCAAGCAGGCGTTCGGGGCGCTGCGGCCCGGCGACGAGTTCCACACGCTCGAGGAGGCGGCCCGCTCGCGCTCCGAGGCCGACTGGATCGTCGGCATGAACGCCACGCGCGCGGCGACGATCCGGCTGCGCTCGTCGTTCGACGGCGCCGTGTCGCTCGGCCGCGTACAGACGCCGACGCTCGCCATCCTCGCCCGCCGCGAGGTCGAGATCCGCGAGTTCAAGCCGGAGAAGTACTGGCTGGTCGACGCGACCTTCGAGCCGACGTCCGGCGACAAGGGGCGCAAGTACATCGGCCGCTTCCACGCGGGCGCGAAGCCGCGGATCGCGTCCGCCGAGGCGGCCGGGGCGGTCGTCTCCGCCGTCCGCGGCCAGGCCGGCACGATCACCAAGCTCGAGACGACGACCAAGAAGGAGCGCGCGCCGCTCCTCTACGACCTGACCTCGCTCCAGCGCGACGCCAACACGCGCTACGGCTTTTCCGCCCGCCGCACGCTCGCGGCGGCGCAGCGGCTCTACGAGGAGCACAAGGCGCTCACCTACCCGCGTACCAACTCGCGCTTCCTGTCCTCGGACATGGTCAACGAGATCAAGCCGACGGTCGAGGGCGTGGGCAAGAACCCCGTCTACGCGGCGCCCGCGAAGTACGTCGCCAAGCTCGACGTCCTGCCGCTCGGCCGCGTGATCAACGACGCCAAGGTCACCGACCACCACGCGATCATCCCGACGCGCTCCGAGCACCGCACGGACAAGATGTCGGACGACGACAAGAAGGTCTACGACATGGTCGCGCGGCGCTTCCTCGCCGTCTTTCATCCCGACGCGGTGTGGGAGAACACGCGGCTCGAGACCACCGTCGCCGAGCACATCTTCCGCACCCGCGGCCGCGTGCTGCTCGAGCCGGGCTGGCGCGCCGCCTACGGCGAGGTCGCGGCCGGCTCCGGCGAGGCGCGGGAGACCGACGACGACGAGGTCGACCAGACGCTGCCGAAGCTCGTCGCCGACGAGCCGGTCGACACGCGCGAGGTGGCTTCGGCCGAGAAGGAGACCAAGCCGCCGCGGCGCTACTCCGACGCGTCGCTGCTGGGCGCGATGGAGGCCGCCGGCAAGGATCTCGACGACGAGGCGCTGCGCGAGCAGATGAAGGACTCCGGCATCGGCACGCCGGCCACGCGCGCGGCGATCATCGAGCGCCTGATCGACGTCGGTTACATCGAGCGCGACGCGCGCTCGCTGGTCTGCACCGAGAAGGGCCTCAACGTGATCCGCCTGCTCGACGGGCACCCGCTGACGTCGCCGGGGCTGACCGGCGACTGGGAGCACCGCCTCTCGAAGATCGAGCACGGCGACGAGAAGCGCGAGAAGTTCATGGCCGACATCGCGGAGTTCGCCCGCGGCACGGTCGCCGAGCTCGACGCGAAGCTCAAGGAGGTGCGCATCCCGCGCGCCAACCTCGGGCCGTGCCCGGTCTGCGGCCACGACATCGTCGAGAACCGCAAGGGCTTCTCGTGCTGGTCGCGCGAGGATCCCGGCTGCGGCTTCGTGATCTGGAAGAGCAAGGCCGGCAAGACGCTGCCCGTCGCCGTCGCTCGCGAGCTGATCGCGACCGGCAAGACCGAGAAGGCCGTGACCGGCTTCAAGGGCCGCTCCGGCCGCTCGTTCCGCGCCCGGCTGGCGCTGGAGCAGACGCCCGAGGGCAAGTGGCGCGTCGAGTTCGACGAGCCGTGGGCGCGCGAGGGCGCCAAGCCGCCCGAGCAGGAGGGCGAGCCCGGCTCGGGCGACGAGGAGACGCCGGCGACCGACGCCGCCGCCTCCGCCGAAGCCGCCTAGCCCCCGCTAGGCCTTCTCCTTCTTCGGCGGCTTCGGCCAGTCGAGGTGGAGCAGCTCGAGGTCGAGCACGTAGCGCGTGGGGTGCCCGTCGGCGTCGAGGCCGACGTAGAGGTTGTAGCCGCCGTCGCCGGCGCCGGTCTCGAGCGTCATCAGATTCAGGCCCTGGCCGAGATCGCGCTCCGCGACGTGCAGGCGGGCGGCGAGCGCGTCGGCGTCGGCGTCGTACGCGGCGGATGAGTCCACCGGCGGCAGGGCGGCCCGCACCCGCGCGCCCTCCAGCGAGCTGAACATCGCGGTGCTGCCCTCGACGCCGACGGGGAGCGCGTAGCGCCAGCGAACGGTCGGGCGGTCGCTGGCCACGAGCGTGGCGAGCGCGACGCTCTCGGTGGAGCCGCCCACCGGCTTCGCCAGCGTGATCCGGAACGGGTGGGCGCCCGGCCGCGCGCGCTCGTCGACGATCGGGGTGCGCTCGTCGAAGAGGGAGTCGACCGCGAGCCGGCCGCTCGGCAGCTGCAGCGCGCCGGCGAGCACGTCGTGGGTGGCCTTGTAGCCCGCCGGCTCGGGGATCACGTGGATGCTGGGCGGCAGCTCGGCCGCCGCCTCCGGGTAGGGGAGGACGCGGTCCGCGGGGCCCGGCGCGACGAGCTGGACCCGCTTGCCGTCGCTGACGGCGAGGAAGGCGCGCTCGTAGCGGGCGGAGACGGCCTTGAGCTCGTCCGCGCCGCCGACGACGGTCAGCGCGGCCTCGCGCCAGCTGCGGGCGGGCTCGGCGGCGATCGCGCGGCGCAGCTTGGTGTCGGCGAGCAGCGCGTCGAAGCGCTGGCCGTCGCTGCGGCCCTCGGGATAGGAGATCTTCCAGTTGGCGACCGTGGAGACCGGCCGCGTCACGGCCAGGCTCGGCTTCGTCTCGTCCGGCTCGAAGAGCTTGAGCCGCGCGACCGCGTGCTCAGAGCCGACGACATCGAGCATCGACGGGTGGGCGCGGGTGATCCAGCGCTCCTTGCGCACGGCGCCGGGCTTGATGGTCAGCGTCTCGGCGCTCCCTTCGCCCACGCACTTCGTGCGCACCGCCGTCATCGGCTCGGGCGCCTCGGAGGCGGCCTGGTCCTCCAGCACGAGGCGCTTCAGCGCCTGGATCGAGCCGCCCCACGCGCGGCCGCGCGGCCGGCGGGTGGTACGCGCGACCTCGGCGACGCCGGCGTACCCGCAGCCGTCCTGCCGCAGCACGAGCGGCTCCGTGCGCTGGTTCTCGATCCGCGCCTCGACGCTGAGGCCGTCGTGCGTCGCGCCCAGCGTCATCTGGACGGCGATGCCGTCGCTCACCTGCGTGGTGGTGACGCGGGCCTCGGAGGGGCCCCCGCAGCCGGCGGCGACGATGGCGAGCAGCAGCCCGAGCGGGAGGAGGCGCATCCAGGTTGCATCGGCCGCGCGGGCGGCCCGCTTTACGGATCCGGGTCAGACGGCAGACGCGACCACACGGTCACGTCGTCGCGCTTGCCCTGCTTGAGGTGGATGGAGCGCAGGTAGCCCTCGCGGACGTAGCCGGCCCGCTCGGCCACGCGCTCCGACGCGGCGTTGCCGGCGGAGATGATCAGCTCGCAGCGCTGAACGCCCTCGCGCAGCGCCCAGGCGGTGAGCTCGCGCAGTATGCCGGTGGCGACGCCGCGGCCACGCGCGGACGGGACGACCATGTAGCCGAGCTCCGCCTCGCCGCTCTCGCGATCGATGGACGGCACGAGCGCGAGGCCGAGGAACTCCCCGCTCGCGTCGAGGACGGCGAAGCCCTCCTTCGTGCCCTCGGAGCGGCCGGCCTCGTAGCGGCCCGCCCAGTCCTCGCCGAAGCCCGGCGGCGGCGGCTCCGGAATGCGCGTCCAGCGCAGCGTGTCGGGGTCGCCGAGCAGCGGGGAGAGCAGCGGGATGTGGGCGCGGCTGAACGGCTCGAATTGCACGACGCGGACGCTAGCGGCGCACGACGCGCGCCCGCTGCGTCCCGAGGATGCTCAGCAGCACGGCGATCGTGCAAGCGATCGCGGCGGGCGGGACGTGCTCGCCGAGCACGAGCGCCGAGAGCGCGAGCGTGAGCGGCGTCTGCAGCAGCTGCGTCTGGCCGGCCTTGGCGACCCCGCCGGCCGACAGTCCCGCGTACCACGCGAAGAAGCCGAGGAACATCGAGAACAGCGAGACGTAGGCGAAGCCGAGCCAGGCGTCGGTGCCGACGTGGCCGCCGGGGAGGAAGGCGAGCGTCAGCGGCAGGCTGAGCGGGAGCGCGAGCAGCAGCGCCCAGCAGATCGTCTGCGGGCCGCCGAGCGTGCGCGAGAGCGCGCCGCCCTCGGCGTAGGCGAGCGAGCACAGCACGGTGGCGCCGAGCAGTTCGACGTCGGCCAGCCCGATCGCGCCGAGCCCGCGCGAGGCGATGAAGGCGAGCACCGCGATGAGCCCGAAGCCGGCGGCGAACCAGAAGCCGCGCGACGGCGATTCGCCTGCCCGCAGCACCGCGAAGACCGCGGTCCAGGCCGGGAGCAGCGCGATCACGACCGCGCCGTGGGTGGCGTCGACGTGCTTGAGGGCGAGCGCGGTGAAGAGCGGGAAGGCCGCGACGACGCCGAAGGCGACGATCGCGAGCGAGCGCCACTGGGCGCCGCTGGGGCGGGGCGCGCGGAGCGCTCTGAGCACGACCGCGCCGAGCAGGGCGGCGACCACGGCGCGGCCGAAGGCGACGAACAGCGGGTCCAGGTCGGCGACCGCGAGCCGGGTGGCCGGGAGCGAGAACGAGAACATCGCGACGCCGAGCGTGGCGAGCGCGAGGCCGCGCAGCTCCGCGCGCCGTGCCTCCTCGCCCGCCGGTGCCGCTATCGCTCCGCGGCGGATAACGTTACTCTCAGTGCTCACGATTTAGAGTAACGCACGATGCCCGCCGACCAGATCGCCACCGCCCTGCGCGACCTCGCCGCCACGCTGCCGGAGGGGGCGCGCCTGCCGTCCGTGCGCGAGCTGATGCGCGAGCACGGCGCCTCGCCCGTGACCGTGCAGCGCGCGATCGCGACGCTGAGCGCCGAGGGGCTCGTGGTGCCGCGGCCGGGGCGGGGCACGTTCGTCGCCGCGCCGCCCGCGCGCAACGCGGCGCCCGACCTCGCCTGGCAAGAGGTCGCGCTCGGCGCCGCGCGGATGGCGGACGACGGCGGGCTGGCCGAGCTGCTGGCCACGCCGGCCGGGGGCACGCTGGCGCTCTCCTCCGGCTACCTCGACCCGCGGCTCCAGCCGACCGCCGCGATGGCGGCGGCGCTCGCCCGCGCCGGCCGCCGCCCCGGCGCGTGGGAGCGCGGGCCGGTCGAGGGCGTCGCGGCGCTGCGGGCGTGGTTCGCGCGCGAGGCGGGCGGGCGCTTCGGCGCCCACGACGTCGTCATCTGCCCCGGCGGCCAGGCCGCGCTCGTCACCGCCGTGCGGGCGCTCGCGCCGCCGGGCGGCTCGGTGGTCGTCGAGTCGCCGACCTACCGCGGCGCGCTCGCGGCGGTACGGGCGGCCGGGCTCACGCCCGTGCCTGTGCCCAGCGACGCCGACGGCGTGCGGCCGGAGATGCTCGCCGACGCGCTCGAGCGCACCGGCGCCCGCGTCGCGTATCTGCAGCCGCTGCACGCCAACCCGCACGGCGCCGACCTGTCGGCGGCGCGACGGGCCGCGGTGATGGAGATCGCGGCGCACTCCGGCGCCTTCCTGATCGAGGACGACTGGGCGCGCGACCTCACGATCGACGGCCCGGCGCCGGCGCCGCTGGCCGCCGACGACCCCGACGGCCACGTGGTCTACGTGCGCTCGCTGAGCAAGGGCGCGTCGCCGGGGCTGCGGGTCGCCGCCGTCGCGGCGCGCGGGTCCGCCGGTGTGCGACTGCGGTCGGCCCGGCTCGTCGAGGACCTGTTCGTCAGCGCCCCGCTGCAGCTCGCCGCGCTCGAGCTCGTCTCCTCACCGGGCTGGCGCCGCCACCTCAAGGCGCTGCGCGCGGGGCTGCGCGAGCGCCGCGACGCGCTGGCGGGCGCGCTCTCCGAGCACTTCGGCGCTGGCGCGGTGTGGCACGTCCCAACCGGCGGGCTGCACATGTGGCTGCGGCTACCCGACGGCACCGACGAGGCGGGGCTGGTCGCCGCCGCGGCGCGGGCGGGCGTGATGGTGGCCGGCTGCCGGCGCAGCTTCGCGGCGGAGCCGACGGGCCCGCACCTGCGGCTGACCTTCGGGGGCGCGCCGCCGGACGTCCTCGTCGAGGGCGTCGAGCGGCTCGCGGGAGCTTTACCCGCCGCTAGGCAGCAAGCTGCCTGGCTTGGCGCCTAGGCGTTCTCGAGCTCGGAGCGTGACGTGCGCACCGGGTGGTGCGTGTCCGCGGCCTGACGCTGGCCGCCCGTGAAGAAGCTGAAGAAGGCCTTGAAGGCGGCGCCGATCTCGGCGAACGCCTCGCCCAGCGCGCTGCGCTGAGGGCGCTCCGTGCGGAGGATGCGCGCCTTCACCTCGGGCGCCGATACGCAGCCGCTCTCCATCGTCCACGCCACGAACAGCTCGTTCGAGTCGATCGCCGCGGCGACGGCGCTTGCCAGAGCGAGATCTGTGTCGGTGTGCTCGGTGGGGAGATAGAGGTGGGACATGGGGGCTCCAAGACGTGGACGGTCGTCTCTTAGGTAACGGAGGCCAACCCTCTCAACTTGAGCGATCCGCGCGCTTAAATCTGAACTAAGCGCCAGGTGGGATCAGGTCTGTCGGGGGTGCGCGCCACGATGACTGGTCCGCATGTCGCTCACCCTCGTCACCGGACCCGCCAACGCCGCCAAGGCTGGCTACGTGCTGGAGCAGCTGCGCGAGGTGCTGCACCGGGAGCCGCTCCTGGTGGTGCCGACCGCGGCCGACGTGGCGCACTACCAGCGCGAGCTCGCGGCGGGCGAGGTCGTGTTCGGGGCCGAGGTGCTGACCTTCTCGCGGCTGTGGCGGGAGATCGGGCGGGTCGCGGGCGTGTCGGCGCGGCCGCTGGGCGTGGTCGCGCGCGAGCGCGTCGTGCGGGCGGCGATCCGCGACGCGCATCTGCGGGTGCTGGCGCCGTCGGCGGCGGCGCCGGGCTTCGCGCGGGCGGCCGGCGCCTTGTTCGCGGAGCTGCAGCGGTCGCTGATCGAGCCGGCGCGCTTCACGCGCGCGCTGCGGGCGTGGGGCGGGGTCGCCTACGCCGACGAGCTGGCGGCGCTGTACTCCGCCTACCGCCGGCGGTTGGAGGCGCTCGGTCGCCCGGACCGCGACGGCGTGGCGTGGGCGGTGCTCGACGCACTGCGGGCCGACCCGCGCGCGTGGGGGCGGCGGCCGGTGTTCGTGTACGGCTTCGACGAGCTGACCCGCGCGCAGCTCGACGCGGTGGAGACCTTGGGGCGCCTGGCCGAGGCCGCCGTGTGGGTGACGCTCCCGTACGAGCCCGGGCGGCACGCGCTGGCCGGCAGCGCGGCGACGGTGCACGAGCTGGCGCCGCTGGCCGAGGTCGTCGCGCTGGACGAGCGCGCCGAGCACTACGCGGCGGCCGCGCGGCCGGCGCTGCACCACCTCGAGCGCGGGCTGTTCGAGGGCGGCTTCGAGACGCGGCTGCCGAACGGCGCCGTGCGGCTGCTCGAGGCGGGCGGCGAGCGCGCGGAGGCCGAGATCGTCGGCGCCGAGGTGCTCGAGCTGATGCGCGACGGCGTGGCGGCGGAGGACATCGCGGTGCTCGTGCGGGGCACGGGGACGGCCGCGCTGTTCTCCCAGGTGCTCGGGACCTACGGGATCCCGGTGGCGTGGTCGCGCCAGGTGCCGCTGGCGCGCACCCGGCTCGGGGCCGGCGTGCTGGCCGGCGTGCGGGCGGCGCTCGCCGGCGGGCGCGCGGAGGATCTCCTGGCGTGGCTGCGCCTGGATGCGGGCGACCTCGATCCTGTCGACGAGCTCGAGGCGCGCGCGCGGCGCGCGGAGGTGGTGGGCGCCCGCGAGGCGGCCGGTCGGTGGGCGGCGTGGGCCCTGCCGCGCCTCGACGCCCTCGCCGCCGCGGCCGAGGCCGGGGCGGCGGAGCTGCTCGAGGCGCTGGTGGCGGAGGCGGACGCCGCGTGGGCGGCTCCGCACGCGCGGCGGGCCGACGTGCTCGACCCGGACGAGCGCGACGAGGCGCGGGTGGCCGCGGCGCTGCGCTCCGCGGCGGCCGAGCTGCGCGCGCTCGACCCGGAGCTGCTCGGCGGCCCTGAGGAGGTGCTCGAGACGCTCGGCGCCGTCGAGGTGTGGCAGGGCGACGAGACCGACGGCGTGCTGCTCACGGATCCGCTGCTGATCCGCGCGCGGCGCTTCCGCGCGGTGTTCGTGTGCGGGCTGCAGGACGGCGAGTTCCCCCAGCGCCCGGTGCCCGAGCCGTTCCTCGACGACGACGCGCGCCGCTCGGTGAGCCTGGCGGCGGGGCTGCGGCTGCCGTTCCACGAGGACGTGCTCGACCGCGAGCGCTCCCTGTTCTATTCGTGCGTCTCGCGGCCTCAGGAGGTGCTGTTCCTGTCGTGGCGGTCGTCGGACGAGGAGGGCGAGCCGCTGGTGGCGTCGCCGTTCCTCGACGACGTACGGGCGCTGTTCACCGACGAGCTGTGGGAGCAGCGCGGGCGGCGGCTGCTGGCCGAGGTCACCTGGTCGCCGCGCGAGGCGCCGACGCCGCGCGAGCTCCAGCGCGCCCAGGCGGCAGCGCGCAACGAGCCCGATCCGCCGCCGCTGCCCGCGCCGGCCGGCGAGCCGGTGCTGGCGCAGCTCGACGCGCGCCGGACCGAGGGCGCGCGGCAGCTCGAGACGTTCGCGGCCTGCGGGGTGCGCTGGCTGGTCGAGGCGCTGCTGCACCCGGCGCGGGTCACGCCCGACCCGGACGCGATGCGCCGCGGCTCGCGCGCCCACGCGGTGCTGGAGACGACGCTCCGGCGGCTGAAGGCCGCGACCGGCTCCGCGGCGCTGACGCCCGCCTCGCTCCCGGCCGCGCTCCGCGCGCTGGACGAGGCGCTCGACGGGATCGAGCTCGACGGCGCGACGGGCGCGGCGGCGCGCCGCACGCTCGAGGCCGACCTCCAGCGCTACCTCCGCCACGAGGCCGAGCACGGCGCGGGGATGGAGCCCACGCAGCTGGAGTGGCGCTTCGGGCGCGAGGGCGACGAGCACGGCCCGCTCGCGCTCGGTGAGCTCGCGATCACGGGGCGGGTCGACCGCGTCGACGTCGGGCCCGGCGGCGAGGCGATCGTGCGCGACTACAAGGGCGCGAGCGCCTACGCGGGCGCAAGCTGGGCGGAGGCCGGCTACGTCCAGGTGGCGCTCTACATGCTGGCGGCGCGCGACCTGCTCGGGCTCGAGCCGGTCGGCGGGCTCTACCAGGCGCTCTGGTCGCGGGACTCGCGGCCGCGCGGACTGGTGCGCGACGACGTGCCGGGGCGGTACGTGGGGACGGACAAGGTGTCCGCGGAGGAGCTGGACACGGCGCTCGAGGCGGTCCGCTCGAAGGCCCTCGAGACCGCGGCCGCGCTCCGGGCGGGCGAGGTCCGGGCGTGCCCCGAGAAGTGCTCGCCCAAGGGCTGCGCGTACCCGACGATCTGCCGGGCGGGCGGATGAGCGCCGCCGTCCTCACCGCCACCCCCGGCGCGATCCCGTTCACCGACGAGCAGCGCGCGGCGATCGAGGACCGCGACGGCTCCGCGCTGCTCGCCGCCAACGCCGGCTCGGGCAAGACCGCGGTGATGGCCGAGCGCTGCGTGGAAGCGGTGCTCCAGGACGGCGTGCCGGTCGGCTCGATCCTCGCGCTCACGTTCACCGAGAAGGCCGCGGGCGAGCTGCGCGACCGCATCCGCCGGCGCTTCCTGGCGCTGGGGGAGGAGGAGCACGCGCGCGAGGTGGACGCAGGCTGGATCGGCACGATCCACGGCTTCTGCGCTCGCGTACTGCGGTCGCGGCCGCTGGCGGCGGGGCTGGACCCGCGCTTCGAGGTGCTCGACGAGGGCGCGGCCGAGCGGCTCGCCCGCGACGCCTACGACAGCGCGTTCGAAGACTGGGCCGCGGCGCGCGGGGCGGCGGCGGTCGACGTCGCCGCCGCGTTTGGGGCGGGGCTGCGCGAGCTCGTCCTCGCCGCCCACTCGACGCTGCGCTCGCGCGGGCAGACCCGGCCGGTGCTGCCGCTCCCGCCGCCCGCGCCCGACCCCGACCCGGCCGAGCTCGCCGCCGCCCGCGCCGAGGCCGCCCGCTGCCTCGCCACCGCGGGCGCGGGGAAGAAGGTCGAAGAGGCGCTCGACGCCCTGGAGAGCTGCGACCGCGCGCTGGGCGTCCCGGGCATCCCGGTCCCGGCCGCGCTCGCGCCCGGCGAGCTGAAGAAGGGCTCGAAGGCGCTCGAGCAGGCGCCGTGCGCCGCGTACCGCGCGGCCTGGACCGCCTACCGCCAGGGCTGCGCCGACCACCACGCGCGCATCGCGCTCGTCGAGATCGCCGACCTGCTCACCCGCTTCGGCGCCGCCTACGCCGAGGCCAAGGCCGCCCGCGCCGGGCTCGACTTCGAGGATCTCGAGCTCGGCGTCCGCGACCTCCTCGCGGCGGACCCCGCCGACCGCGAGCGCTGGGCCGAGCGCTTCCGCCTGCTCATGGTCGACGAGTTCCAGGACACGAACCGGCTCCAGCTGGACATCCTCGAAGCGCTGGAGCGCGACAACCTGTTCGCGGTCGGCGACGAATTCCAGTCGATCTACGGCTTCCGCCACGCCGACGTGACGATCTTCCGCGAGCGGCGGGCCGCGCTGGGCGAGGAGCGGACCCGGCTGCTGACCGCCAACTTCCGCTCCCGCGAGGAGCTGCTGGACGTCCTCAACGGCGCCTTCGCCCCGCAGTGGGCCGAGCGGTTCGCGCCGCTCGTCGCCGGCGGCACCGAGAGCGACAGCGGCGAGCTGCGGCTGTTCGACCCCGGGGAGCCGGGCGACACCGAGCCGCGCGTCGAACTGGTGGTGACCGACTCGCGCGGCTGGGAGGACGACGACCGCCTCGGCCTCACCGGCGTCGAGGCCAGGCCCCACCGCCGCGCCGAGGCCCGCGTCATCGCGCACCGCCTGCGCCAGGAGCTCGAGGCCGGCCGCGCCGCGCGGGACATCGTGGTGCTCGTCCGCGCGACCGCCTCCCTGCGCCTGTTCGAGGAGGCGCTGGAGGAGCAGGGCGTGCCGACCTACGTCGTCGGCGGCCGCGGCTACTGGTCCCAGCAGCCGGTCCGCGACGGCCTCGCCTACCTCGCCGCGCTCGCCAACCCGCTCGACGAGGAAGCGCTCTACGGCACGCTCGCGTCGCCGTTCTGCGGCGTCGGCTCGGACGCCCTGATCCTGCTGTCCCAGGGAGAGGGCGTGTGGGCGACGCTGCGCGCCGGGGTCCCGCCCGGGGTCCCTGCCGAGGATGCCGAGCGGCTGCGGCGGTTCGCCGCCTTCTTCGCCGCCGAGCGCGCGCACGCCGAGCGGCTGCCGGTCGAGGTGCTGCTCGAGCGGGCGCTCGAGGCGACCGGCTACGACCTCGCCGTCCTCGCCCGCGCCGGCGGGGAGCGGCGGCTCGCGAACCTGCGCAAGCTGATGCGGCTGGCGCGCGAGTACGAGCGCGCCGAGGGGCGAGACCTACGCGGCTTCCTCGCCTACGCGGCCACGCGCGACCTCGCCGCGGCCCGCGAGGGCGAGGCGCCGCTCGAGTCCGAGGGCCTCGACGCCGTGCGGCTGATGACGATCCACCGCGCCAAGGGGCTCGAGTTCCCGGTCGTCTGCGTCGCCGACCTCGGCCGCCAGGGCGGCGGCCGGACCGAGCGACTGCTGCTCGGCGCCGACGGCGGGGTCGGACTGCGGCTCTCGACCCCCGGCGGCGGCGCGACCGTGCCCGCGTTGGCCTTCGAGCGCCTGGCCGCCGAGACGGCCGCCGACGAGGACGCCGAGGAGCGCCGGCTCTTCTACGTCGCCATGACCCGCGCCTGCGAACGCCTCATCCTGTCCGGCACCGCCGACCCCGAGAAGCCCGGCCAGCCCCGCCCGGGCGGGCCGCCGATCGACTGGATCCTGCCGGCGATCATCGGCGCCGCGCCGCAGGCCGACAAGGTGGTGCACGGCGCGTTCGACGGCCGCCCGACGCGAACCCTCGCCCGCCTGGTCACCCCGGCCACGATCGCGGCGGACGCGCTGATCGAGCGCGCGCGGAAGGGGAGCCCGGGCACCGCGCTGCCGGCCCGGGCCAAGGTCGTGCCCGCGCCCTCGGCCGGGCGGCCCGCTCCCCAGCGCCTGAGCTACACCGCGCTCGGCCAGTACGCCAAATGCCCCTACAGGTTCTACCTCGAGCGGACCCTTAGACTTCCGCCGGTCGAGCTGCCGTTTCCCCTGGAAACGACCGCCATCAGCGGGCTCGACCCGCGCGTCCGCGGCGTCATCGCCCACCGCCTCCTCGAGGAACTCGATTTCGCCCGTCCGCTCGCGCCCGACGCCGAGACCGTGCACAGCCTCGCCGCCGAGGAGGGCGCGGACCTCACGCCCGAGGACGTCGAGGACATCCGGCAGATCGTCGTCGCGTTCGGCGCCTCGCCGCTGTGCGCTCGCATCGCCGCGGCGACCACGGTCCGCCGCGAGGCCGGGTTCTCGTTCGCGCTCGACCCCGCGCAGGGGGCGCTCGTCAACGGCTTCGTGGACGTCCTGGCCACGACCCCCGACGGCGCCACGCTCGTCGTCGACTACAAGAGCGACCGGATCGGCGAGGAGCACCCGCAGCAGGTCGTCGAGCGGGACTACGCCACCCAGCGGATCGTCTACGCGCTCGCCGCGCTGCGCAACGGCGCCCCCGCCGTCGAGGTCGCCTACGGCTTCCTCGAGCGCCCCGACGCGCCCGTCACCGCCACCTTCACGCCGAAGGACATCCCGGCGCTCGCCGAGCAGCTGACCAACCTCGCCGAGGGCGTCCTCGAAGGCCGCCACCCCGTCGCCGCCGAGCCCCACCGCAGCCTCTGCGGCGACTGCCCCGGCCGCAAGACGCTCTGCTCCCACCCCGAGGAGCTGACCCTGCGCGAGCTGCCCGCCTAGACGTCGGCCGGGACCTTCTCCGGGAGCGGCGGCCCGTCGTAGCGCGCGCCCAGCTCGGGCGAGCGCCGGATGTCGATCACCGCATTGAGCTCGGCGCCCAGCAGCAGCACCACGTTGGTCAGCCACAGCCACACGAGCAGGATCACCGCGCCCGCGAACGCGCCGTAGGTGGCCGAGTAGGACGAGAAGTTCGAGACGTAGAAGAAGAAGCCGCCCGACGCCACGATCCACGCCACCACGCCGATCACCGCCCCCGGGGTGAGGAACTGGAAGCGCGGGACCTCCACGTTCGGCGCCGCGTAGTACACGATCGCGTAGACGAGCATGGCCAGGATCAGCGCCGCCGGCCAGCGGGCGATCGGCCACGCGCCGTCGGCCAGCGCGCCGAGCCCGATCTTCCCGAGCAGGTCGTGGGCCACGTCGCCCCCGACGAAGATCAGCACGAACGTGAGCAGGATCAGCACGAGCAGCGCCAGCGTCCAGCCGAGGTCGTAGAGCTTCTTGCGCACGAAGTTGCGCCCCTCCTCGACCCGCCACACCACGTTCAGCGCCCGCCCGACCGCGCCGAACGCCCCCGACGCGCCCCACAGCGACGTCCCGAGCGCGATCACCAGCGCCGTGAACGCCGTGCCGCGCTGGGCCTGCGCCGACTCGAGCGCCTTGGTCACCGAGCTCACGGTCTCCTGCGGCGCGCCCGCCTGCAGCAGGTAGTCGCTCGCGTCGGCGATCAGCTGCTGGCGGCCGAAGTACCCGAGCGCCGCCACGCCGAACAGCAGCGCGGGGAACAGCGACAGCAGCGAGTAGTACGTCAGCGCGGCCGCGCGGTCCGTCATCTGGTCGCTCTGGAAGCGCTTGAACGCGCGCGTGAAGTCGGAGGGGACGAGCCGCTTGCCGGGGCGCGGGTCGTCGGAAGGGCTCATGCCCCGTCGCGTGGCAGCAGCGCGTGCCCGTCGACCACCGACTGCGCCACATCCACCACCCGCCGCGAGTTCGCCCGCGCGTTCTCGCGCAGCAGCTCGAACGCCTGCCGCTCGTCGATCGAGTGGCGCTCCATCAGGATCCCCTTCGCGCGCTCGATCACGACCCGGCGCTGGAGCGCGCCCTCCAGCTGGTCGACCTTGCCGGCCAGGTGGGCCGTCTCGCGGTAGCGCCGCAGCGCGACCTCGATCGCGCCCTGGACCGCTTGCGGGTCGGTGCCCTGGACGTAGGCGGCGATGCCGTGCTCGGCCGCGCGGGCGAGGAAATCGGCGTCGCCGTCGCGCACGGTGGCGATGACAGGTCCGGATGCGAACTCAACCGCTTCGGAGATCAGCGACAGCGCGTGCTCGTCGTCCTGGTGCACCATGACGATGGTCAGGTTCGGGTCCTCGCGCGAGATCAGCTCGGCCGCTTCGCTCACGGAGACCGCGAACGGCATGACCTCGTGGCCCAGCTGATCGAGCGTGGCCCGCAGCACCTCGAGGGCGTCCTCGTCCTCGTCCGCGATCAGGATGCGCAGATTCGTCTCCATCGACGTCGCCTTCACTGGTTAAGACCCTCGTGACCGCACGGTAGAATCCTGGCCGGCCCGGCCCAGCTTCCTGCCGCCGCCTTTCTCCGCGCCCCAGAGACCCGGCGCCCCCATTCGACGTACTGGCAGGTAGAGGGGCGTGACGTCCATCGAAGATCGATCCGAGCGGCGCAAGGGCGAGACCGGAGCATATTCCGGTTCGTCCGATCGTCAGTCGCGCGCCAGCGAGGATCGCCGCCTACTGGAGCGCTATCACCACGCTGACGATCCAGCCGCGCGCGAGGCGCTCGTCGAGCGCTTCCTGCCGCTCGCGCGGCAGCTCGCCCGCCGCTACCAGCGCGCCGGAGAGCCGCTCGACGACCTGATCCAGGTGGCCTCGCTGGGGTTGCTGAAGGCGATCGAGCGCTTCGACCCGTCACGAGAGACGGCTTTCTCGTCTTTCGCGGTCCCCACCATCCTCGGCGAGCTCAAGCGTCACTTCCGTGACAAGGGCTGGTCCGTCCGCGTACCTCGCGACCTCCAGGAGCTCGCGGTCAAGGTCGACCGCGTCGGCGAGGACATGGGCCGCGAGCTCGGCCGCGCTCCCACCCCGGGCGAGATCGCGGAGCGGATCGGCGCCACGCAGGAGCAGGTGCTGGAGGCGCGCGAGGCCGCCGGCGCGTACCGCGCCGTCTCGCTCGACCGCCCCCGCAACGAGGAGGACGAGGAGGGCGAGCTCGTCGACGCGTTCGGCAGCGAGGACCACGGCTTCGAGCTGGCCGAGGACGCCGCCACCGTCCAGCGGCTGATGCGGGTGCTCTCCGACCGCGAGCGCGAGGTCCTGCGCCTGCGCTTCGAGGAGGACCTCACGCAGTCCGAGATCGGCGACATCGTCGGCGTCTCGCAGATGCACGTGTCGCGCCTGATCCGCCAGTCGATCGCCCGCCTGCGCACGGAGGCCGAGGAGCGGTAGGGTCCGGCCCGTGGAGCACTGGGACCTCACGGGCCTCGAAGTCGAGCCGCGCCAGCCGCAGATCCTGGACTCCAAGCGCGGCGAGTCGCGCACCATCGCGCTGAAGCTGGCGGCGGGCGAAGGGCTGGCGGAGCACCAGGTCCACGAGCGCGCGCACGTGATCGTGATCGAGGGCGAGGTGGAGATCGGCGACGTCAGCGGCGGCCCCGGGCTGCTGGTGATCTTCGACCCTGGCGAGCGCCACGAGGTGCGCGCCACGACCGACGCCCGCCTGCTGCTCGTGCTCGCCCCGTGGCCTGGCGACGGCCACCCCGGCGCCCGCGACGCCTAGTAGCCCGGCCGCTTGCCGTGGCGCCGCTTCGGCGGCAGGCGCGTGCGCTTCTTGTCCTTCTGCGCCGAGCGCAGCCGCTCCAGCACCTCGTCGGACCAGTCGTGCGTGCGCAGAAGCATGTAGCGCGCGGCGACGACCCGCATGTACGCGTCGGTCTCGCTCTCGCCGCGCTCGACCAGCTCGGCGTCGTTGAGCAGCGCGGTCACCGGCTCGTAGTCCTCGTCGAACCACAGCCGCGCGATCTCGTAGCGGTCCATGAACTGCCGCCGGCCCTGCATGGCGCGGCAGCCCCACGCCTCGACGCCCTCGGCCAGGCGCCCGTAGTCCCACGGATCCGACAGCTGGATCCGCTGGAGGCGCGGCTCGTCGAGCGGCACGCGCTCGCGGAACAGCCGCTCGTGGCCCTTGACCGGGAGGTCGGAGATCAGCACGTCGCTGGCGGGGCTGACGCGCGTCTCCACCTGGGTCACGTAGGCGTCGATGTCCTTGCGGCCGAGCGAGCGGGCGACCGACACGCGGTGGTGGCCGTCGCGCACGAAGTGCAGCTCGCCGATCCGGTAGACCGAGATCGGCGGGAACGCCTCGCCGCGGCGCTGCGCCTCGGCGATCCGCTGCCAGCGGGCGCGCAGCCGCGGGCTGGTGGGGCGGAAGTCGCGATCGAAGTCCTTGGTGCGGTCGACGGTGCCGACGATCGAGTCGAGCTCGATCGTCTGCAGCCCGAGGTCGTGCTCGGAGACGCGGCCGAGCGCCTCCACGACCTCCTCGAACGGGAGGATGTAGCCGACGTCGTCGGGCTCGAAGCGCAGCTTCCGCGCCAGCGCCGCCAGCATCCGCGAGCGCCGGGCGCGGGCGAAGTCGCTTTGCGCGTCCGGTCCGGGGAAGCCGGTGCCCACCGCTGTCAGCCGAAGCCGGCCCTAGGGGCCGGCGCCCACGGCGTCGCCGTCGAGCGCGTCGTCGAGCGACCGGACGAGGGTGAAGACGCCGTCAAGGCCGGTGATCTTGAACGTCTTCACGATCGTGTCATTGTCGCAGACGACCACGAGGCTGCCGTTGCGCTGCTTGAGCCGCCGGTGGGCTCCGATGAGCACGCCGAGGCTCGAGGAATCGATGAAGGTGGTGTGCGAGAGATCGACGACGAGGCGCTGAATGCCGTCGTCGATCGGCTGCCCCATCCGCTGCTTGAACTCCGGCGCGGTGAACAGGTCGATCTCGCCGGTCACGGCCACCACGTGGGTGTCCTCGCCGGCGCGGTGGTCGTCAATCGCGAATTCGATGGCCATCATCGCTGCACTTCCCTGTGGTGAGGCTTTCCATTCAGGCCGGATAGGCCAGTCGTACGTGCAGGTACTCCGACTCGCCCTCTGGCTGGACGGAGATGTCATCGGCCAGCTGCTCGATGACGTTGCCGACGCCCGGCACCGCGGCGTCCACGATCAGGGCGTCGCCGCCGCCGGTGCGCAGCGGGCCGACGCGCAGGAACAGCGTGCGGTCGCCGGTCTGCAGGTCGACGTCGACGGACGCGGCGGCCACGTGGGCCGGCGCGCGCGACGCGATCAGGTCGGCGACGAGGACGGCATCGTCCAGGCGGTCCAGCGGCAGATCCGCGCGCGCGGCGAGCATGCCGACCACGCGCCGGAGGACCGGGCCGACGAGCGGCCCGCTGGCGATGGACACGCGTGTGGTGCCGGGGGAGCCGGACGGGCTCGCCGCGGCGCCGGTCACGCTGCCTCGATGACCGGGGCGAAGGACATCGCGACGCGACTGCCCCTCTGGCCGGCGCCGTGGGTGATCTCGAGGCCCTCGGTGAGCGCCGCGATCAGCGGCAGCCCGAGGCCAGGCCCGCCGCCGTCGGGGCTGGGCGCGAGTCCGCGCCCGCGGTCCTCGACCACGACGAGCATCCCGCGCGGCTGCGGGCGCAGCTCGACGCGCAGGGCGCTCTGGTCGTCGGTCTCGTCGCCGGTGTAGGCGTGGCGGACGACGTTGGTGCAGGCTTCGGTCACGGCGAGGCGCATGTCCTCGATCAGGCGTCGGGGGAGCGCGAGCTCCTCGGCAACCGCTTCCAGTGCACGCCGCACGACGGCGATATTACGCGCACGGGCGGGGAGCGACAGGCGGACGGGGGACGGGGTCGCCGCGACCGGCGTCCAGCGTTCCGTCGCTGCGGCGGATGGGGAGTGGGCACGCATGGCAGGGCTGCAGGTACCCGTTTCGGGACCGTCCGTAACCGCCGGCGCTCAGGCGGCGCGCCGGGCCGGGGCCGCAATTTGCGAGCGAGTGTCCGCGGAGGCGGCCTGCTCGTTGGCCCGTGAGCACAGCCATGAGAAGCCCGCCTGCAGCGCGTCGTTGCCGGCGGAGGCCGCCAGCACGGTGGTCACGGTGCGGCCCGCGCGCGGCGCGTACAGCCGCAGCCCGACGAGCCCGAGCGCGCTCCAGGCGCCCATGCAGCGCGTGCAGGTCATCAGCTCGCCGACCGCGTAGCGCAGGCGGCGGCCCTTCGGGCGCTTGTCGTCGCCCTCCTCCACCACGAACGGCTCGCGCAGCCAGCTCTCGGCCTTGTCGTGGACGATCAGGCGCGAGAGCGAGAACGTCGCGGCCGAGAGCGTCAGCAGCTCGGCGCGCGGGATCGGCTCGCGGTCGCGCGAGCTCGCGGCGAGCCCGGCCAGCAGCGAGCCGAACACGAACGAGATCGCCGCGTAGTCCGACGGCTCGGTCGGTGTCTCGGAGACGGGCTTCAAGTCAGATCGTCGGCGGCGTCGGGTCGGGCGGGATCGGGCTGGGATCCGGCGTCGGCGCCGGCGGCTGCGGGTCAGGCCCGGGGGAGGGCGGGCCTGGAGTGGGTGGGCGAGGGTCCATGCCGGGGACCTACCCCGCTGACCGGCCCATTAACGCGACCGAGGCGCCCGGGGGCGCCTCGGAACATGAGGAGGAGGGTCGTACGACGCGATCAATGCCCGCGTACGCGGGAGGTCAAACGTCCTCGCGGTTGGCAAGGCGCTCGGAGTCGGGCGGGCTCACGGACTCGCTGCCCTCGCCCTCGCCGGCGCTCGCGGTCGTGGCGCTCTCGGTCGAGGGGAAGCGCTCCTCCTCGGTCTTCTGCTCCTCCTCGTCGCCTTCCGGGTCGGCCTGCGTCTCGCCCGCCCCGGTGTCCTGCTCACCGGCGTGCTCGTCGGTGGTGCCGAGCGGCGAGTCGTCGGTGTCGGCGAGGTTTTCCTTCTTGATGTCGGGTTCGTCTGGCATGTCAGGGGGCTACCCGCGGGCGTTTGCCGCCCAACCCTCGCGGCGAGGACGGGAGAGAGAACCGAAACTGAGAGGAGCTCCCATATGGCGGGCAAACTGGATGGCAAGACGATCGCGTTCCTCGTCGCCGCAGAGGGCGTCGAGCAGGTCGAGCTGACCGATCCGTGGCAGGCGGTCGAGGACGCGGGCGGCAAGCCCGAGCTGGTCTCGATCGAGTCCGGCGAGATCCAGGCGTTCAATCACCTCGACAAGGCCGACACGTTCACGGTCGACAAGACCGTCGGCGACGCCGACGTCGGCGACTACGACGGCCTGGTGCTGCCGGGCGGCGTCGCGAACCCCGACTTCCTGCGCATGGACGAGGGCGCCGTCAGCTTCGTGCGCGGCTTCTTCGAGGCCGCCAAGCCGGTCGGCGTGATCTGCCACGGGCCGTGGACGCTGGTCGAGGCCGACGTGCTGCAGGGCCGCACGATCACCTCGTGGCCGTCGCTCCAGACCGACATCCGCAACGCGGGCGGCAACTGGGTCGACGAGGAGGTCGTGGTCGACCAGGGCCTCGTGTCCTCGCGCAACCCGGACGACCTGCCGGCGTTCTGCGCCAAGATCGTCGAGGAGTTCTGCGAGGGCGAGCACGAGGAGCAGGCGCGCAGCGTGGGCGCTTCGAGCTCTTGACCGCCGCGATCCTCGACATCGACGGCACGCTCGTCGACACGAACTACCAGCACGCGATCGCCTGGTACCGGGCGTTCCGCGCGCACGGGTTCGTGGTGCAGCTGTGGAAGATCCACCGGCACATCGGGATGGGAGGCGACCAGCTGGTCGCCTCCCTGATCGGCGAGGAGGCCGACGAGCAGCACGGCGAGAGCATCCGTGACGCCGAGAAGTCGGCCTACATGGCGCTGATCGACGAGGTCGCGCCGCTGGAGGGCGCGCGCGAGCTGATCCTCGAGCTCAAGGAGCGCGGCCACACCGTGATCCTCGCCTCGTCCGCCAAGGCCGACGAGGCCGAGCACTACGTCGATCTGCTGGTGGTCCGCGACCTCGTCGACGGCTGGACAACCTCGGCCGACGTGAAGGAGACCAAGCCGAAGCCCGACCTCGTCCTCGCGGCGCTCGAGAAGGCCGGTGGCGGCGACGCCGTGATGATCGGCGACTCCACCTTCGACTGCGAGGCGGCCAAAGGGGCCAAGATCCAGTCCATCGGGGTGCTGACCGGCGGCTTCAGCGACAAGGAACTGCTGGAAGCAGGGGCTTCAAAGGTCTATGAATCGATCGTCGAACTGCACGCAGATCTCGATTCCACTCCGCTAGGCTGACCCTCCCGGCGTGGGCCGGGCGAGGGGGAAGTGCCCACACGGAGAGGCTTGGAGATCGAGGGAAGCACGAGGGACGAGGCTGCAGGCTCGCGGTCACAGGAGGACCGTCGCCTGCTCGTTCGGTACCACCGGCATGGCGATCAGGCAGCACGCGAGGAGCTCGTGCAGCGCCTGCTCCCACTCGCCCGCCGGATGGCTCGTCGCTACCGCCGCTCGGACGAGCCGCTCGACGACCTCGTCCAGGTCGCGACGCTCGGGCTGATCAAGGCGATCGACCGCTTCGACCCCGCGCGCGAGACCGCGTTCTCCTCCTACGCGGTGCCGACCATGCTCGGCGAGCTCAAGCGCTACTTCCGCGACAACGGCTGGGCGGTCCACGTCCCGCGCGGGATGCAGGAGCGCGTGATGCAGGTCGACAACTGCGTCAAGGACATGTCGCGCAAGCTCGGGCGCTCGCCCTCCGCGCAGCAGGTGGCCGAGACGCTCGACCTCACGATCGAGCAGGTGCTCGAGGCGATGGAGGCGGCGTCGGCCTACGACGCGGTCTCGCTCGAGTCCTACCGCTTCGGCGACGAGGGCGACGGCGAGACCTACGCGGAGTCGATCGGCTCCGAGGACGAGCGCTTCGAGCTCGTCGAGTACGGCGCGACGATCGCCCCGACCCTGCAGGCGCTGCCCCAGCGCGACCGCATCGTGCTCCACCTCCGGTTCGTGGAGGACCTCACCCAGGCGGAGATCGCGGAGCGCGTCGGCGTCTCCCAGATGCACGTCTCCCGGTTGATCCGGCGCGCCCTCGAGCGGCTGCGCACGGTCGCCGAGCACGCCGGTTAACCCGCGAATCCACCGGGTAGGGCAAGGGGAGACCCCCGAACGGAGGCACCGAACATGGGCATCACCGACAAGCTGACCGGCCGCGTCAAGAAGGCCGCGGGCGACCTCACCGACGACGCGTCGCTGCGCAACCAGGGCCGCAAGGAAGAGCGCAAGGGCGAGGCGAAGGACGAGCTGTCCAACTCGCAGGAGCGCGCCGACGCGAAGGCCGACGAGGTCGCTGACCTCGAGCGCAAGACTTGAACGAGTAACGTCGCCGAAGGCACTCGCCTCATTGGAGCCGGCAACTAGGTCGGCACCCTGAGGGCGAGTGCCTGGCAGGCGAAACCCCTCTCCGCGCGCCCGAGGGCAGTTGGAGGACATCCTCCGCCGAGCGCCACTCCTGATGCAGGCGCTCGAAGCGGCGCGGGATGTTGGCGCGCCGGACTGGCTGATCAACGCCGGCGCGATCCGCGACGTCGTCTTCGACGCGCTCCATGACCGCCCGCTGACGCGACCACCGCGCGACGTCGACCTCGGCTTCTTCGACCCGGACGACCTCTCGCCCGAGCGTGACGCCGAGGTGGAGGCCGCGTTGCGCGAACGCGCGCCGGATCTCCCGTGGGAGGCCAAGAACCAGGCCGCGGTGCACCTCTGGTATCCGCAGTGGTTCGGCTTCGAGGTGCCGCCGTTCCACAGCGCGGCCGAGGCGGTCGCGACGTTCCCGCTCACGGCGGCCTGCGTCGGCGTCCGGCTCCTGCGCGACGACGAGCTGCTCGTCGTCGCGCCGCACGGGCTCGATTCAGCTAGGGCTCCGGATAACGGTTTCGCCTGCCAGGCACTTGCCCCTTGGGCGCCCACCTCGGGGTGGGCGCCGCCGGGTGGGCAAGTACCTTCGGCGACGTTAGGCGTGGGAACATACGTTCGTGTCAACCAAGGGCTCGGCCCACTCCCGCTTCCGCCGCGCCCTCGACACGCGCAACCCGACGCTCGTGCTCGCCGCTGCCGCCGAGCTGCGGCAGGTGGAGCTGGCCGACGCGCTCGCGATCTGCCTCGTGCTGCTCGACGCCCGCTCGCCGCTCTACTCGCGCGCGGCGGTGCGCTGGCAGGCGCGGCTGTGCCTGGAGGCGCGCGGGATGGAGCTGGGGGAGGCGGCCTTCGTGCTCGGCGGCCTGGAGGCGCTCGGCGGCGAACACGGGGAGGCGGTCGCGCTCGCGCTCGCGGGCCTGCTCGAGGCGCGCGGGCTCAGCGCCGCGGCGCGGGTGATGGCGCGCTGGGGCTCGTTTGCTCTCCGCCCCGGCAGGGCAGCCCCGCAGCATGGAGACACCTGAAGAATCCGGCGCCGGTTATCCCGAGGAGCAACCGAGCGAGGTCGACGACACCCCGGGGAAGCGCGACCCCGAGCACGACCCGTCCGGCGGCAACGAGGACCGCGCCCCCGACAACGACGACGGCACCGCGACCGGCAACCCGAGCTAGGCGGGCGCGATCCGCAGCGCGAGGATCGCGATGTCGTCGCGCGGCGGCCCGTCGAGACCCGTGAGCGTGGCCTCGGTCACGTAATCGACGAGCTGCTGCGCGTCGCCGCGCGCGCAGCCGGAGACGACCTCGACGAGATCGGCCGGCGTCCAGACGCGGTGCGGCGCCCCCGCCTCGGTCACGCCGTCGGTGTAGAGCAGGACCGTGTCCCCGGGCAGCAGCTCGGTGACGACGTCGTCGAGCTTCGGGTCGTCGACGAGCCCGAGCAGCGTGCCGCTGCTCTCCAGCTCCTCGACCCGGCCGTCGGCGCGGACCACGATCGGCGAGGGGTGGCCGCCGACGGCGACCGTGAGATCGCTGCGGCCGGCCGAGCGGTCGAGGTGCGCGATCGCGACCGTGCAGAAGCGGGTCGAGCCCTCGCGCACCATCACCTCGTTGACCCAGCGCAGGATCGCGGCGGGCGAGTGGCGCCGCGCCGCCGCCGCGCGGATCGTGTAGCGCGTCAGCGCGGTCACCGCCGCGGCCTCGGCGCCCTTGCCGCAGACGTCGCCGATGACCGCGAACCAGTGGTCCTCGCTCGTCGCGAACAGGTCGTAGAAGTCGCCGCCGACCTCGTGGTCCTCGCCGGCCGCCTGGTAGATCGCGCCGGCGTCGGCGCCCGGGACCTCGGGCAGCATCGGCGGCAGCAGCGACGCCTGCAGCGTCTGCGCGATCGTCGAGCGCGCGCGGTAGAGGCGCGCGTTCTCGACCGCCGCGCCGGCCCGCAGCGCGAGGTCCTCGGCCAGCCGCAGGTCGGCGGGCGTGAACGTCTTGCCCGACTCCGCGCTCACGAACGAGATCGCGCCCAGCACGCGCTCGCGCACGCGCATCGGGACGATCATGGCCGACGACATCCCGAGCTCCCGGATCAGCCGCAGGTGCTCCTCGTCCTGGGCCGCCTCGACGATCAGCTCGTCGGGGATGTGCGACCACAGCTGCGACTCGCCGGTGGTGAGCACCTGGTGCAGCCCGCGGTCGGTGCGCGCCTCGGCGGGGTAGCGATCGGCGAGCTCCTGCGCCAGCGCGACCTTCGCCGGGTCGACGTGCTCGACGGCCACGCGCTGCGCCTCGAGCGGGCGGTCGCCCGCAAGATCGACGCCGCACCAGTCGGCCACGCCCGGCACGGCCAGCTTGGCGATCGTGGCCAGCGTCGACTCGTAGTCGAGCGAGCCGGCGAGCAGCCGGCTCGACTCGGCGAGGAAGCGCTGCGCCTCCTCGACCTGCTTGAGCTCGGTGACGTCCTCGATCACGTTGATCGCGAGCCGCACGGTGCCGTCGGCCTCGCGCACCGGCTTGGCCTTGATACGCGACCAGCGCGTCTCGTGCCCGCCGGGCTCGCGGAACTGCACCAGCATCGGCTCGGGCTCCTCGCCCATCAGCGCCTGCCGCCCGGGCAGCGACATCAACGAGATCGGCTCGCCCTTCGGCGTCAGCATCTCCCAGCCGGCCATGAGCTCGGTCAGCGGCGCGCGCAGCAGCGCCTCGGCGGAGGGGAAGCCGAGCACGCGCACGGCCGCGTCGTTGGCGTACACGAGCGAGCCGTCGGGCCCCTGGGCGGTGACCGCGTCGGCGATGCCCTCGAGGATCGAGCGCAGGTCGTCGGCGACGAGCCGCTCACCGAGCTGGGCGGCGCGCAACTCCGTGACGTCCTCGCAGGTGACGAGCGCGACGCCCTCGACGGTCTCCGCGCTCACCCGCAGCGTGCGCACGCCGCGCGGCGTGTCGCACGCGACGGTGGTGCCGCGCAGGCGCTCGCCGCGGGCGGCGCGCACGGCGGGCAGCTGCTCCTCGGTGAGCGAGCGGCCATCGGCGTCGCGGCAGCGGTCGGCCGGGAGCCAGGCGGCCGCGGAGCCGCCGACGGGGTCGTCGCCGCTCAGCTCGCGCGCGGCGCGGTTGGCGGCGAGGACGCGGCCGGTGCCGGGCTGGACGGCCACGACGGCAGCCGGGATCCCGTCCAGCATCGCGTTCGTCCAGCGGACCTGGGATCCGCTCGACGCGGACGCTGGCTGCCCCCTCACGGGGCGGAGTCTAGTCCCGGGGCGGCGTGGCGACGCCTGCCGCGGTTACGAGCCGCCGGCGCGCGCGAAGTCGTCGTCGACGAGCACATCGTCCTCATCGCGCTCCGAGCTGAAGCGGCGCATCGGCCGCATGAGGTCGCCGGGTCGGCCGGCCAGCGCGCGGCGGCGGCCGAGCGCGGAGGCGCCGGGCGGCGAGCCGCGCAGGACCCACGAGCCGTCGACGCGGCGGGTCAGCTCGCCCCGCTCCGCGAGCTCGCCCAGCGCGGTCGAGACCGTCGGGCGGCGGGCGCCCACGAGTTGGCCGAGGATGCGGTGGGTCAGCGCCAGCGGGACGATCACGCCGTCGCCGGACACGCGGCCCCAGCGCTCGGCGAGGTGCCACAGCAGCGCCTTCAACCGGCGGTCGACGCGCGTGAGCTGCGAGATCGCCTGGGTGGTGGCGAGGCGTAGCGAGCGCTCGCTGAGGCGGTCGAACAGCGCGGCGGTGACCTCGGGCCAGCGCGCCAGCTCGGCCGCGAAGCGGCGATCGAGCACGGCGAACGCGGACGGCGAGAGCACCGACCACAGCACGTCGACCGGCAGCAGGCTGCTGTTGCTCGGCGTCTGCCACGGGCGCAGCAGGTCGCCGGGGCCGAGCAGCTCGGCGCTGACGTGGTCGGCCACGATCACCTCGCGCGCGACGACGCCCTCGAGCAGGAGCAGGCCGACGTGGTCGGCGCCCGCGCCCTCGAGGCGCGAGACGTCCCACACACCGACGCCCAGCCGGTGCACGCGGACGACGAGCTCCCGCTCGGCCTCCGCTCGCCGGCTGCCGCTCATGAGGCCCGCGAGATCCGGGTCCTCTTCGAGCAGACGCACGACATCTGACGTGCTGGCTTTCACGCTGTCTACTGCCTACTTTCCGGTTCGATTACAGCTGAAGCGGATTCCGATTACTCAAGTTCCGCCTACCCAATCCTGTCAGTTAACAGACGGTCAGCTAGGCAGGAAATCCGGCGCGGTCCACCTTGCGGTGGTAGCGCGCACCGGCGATGCCCCCGAGGGCCGCGAACAGCAGCGTCCCGGCGAGGATCACGATGCTCGCGATCGCGCCGCCGGTGGTCAGCGTCTCGGTGCCGACCGGCAGGCGCGGCAGGTTCGCGCGCTCGACGACGTTGTACTCGGAGCCGGCGATGACGGCGAGCACGGCGGCCGCGAGCGTGATGAGCAGGCCGATCGCCCACACGCCGATGCCCTGGCGCGCGCCGTCGAAGCGCGACATGCGCCCGGCGACGTAGCCGCCGCAGTAGTAGGCGATGGCGAGCACGACGGCCAGCGCGATCGCGCCGGCCACCGACAGCGTCTCGGCCGAGGCGTTGTCCGCCGCGTCGGAGGTCGTTTCGGTGAGGCCGATGGCTGCGCCGGCGGCCGCGAGGATGCCGGTCAGCAGCACGGCGACGCCGACCGCCACGAGCCAGCCGAAGAAGGCCGCGCCCCAGTTGGTGCCGCCGTACTCCTCGCGCTGGCGCGCGCGGACGCGGCTCATCGTCTCGCGGGTCACGGTGCCGCGCGGGTGGGCGGCGGTGCGCTCCTCGGGCGGGGCGTCCGCGGTGGCCACGGGCCGCTCGTCCGCGGTGGTGACCCGATCACGATCACGGTCGTCGTCGACGGTGGTCGCGGTGGCCCCGTCGTCGGCCGTGGTCCTGCGGTTCTTGAAGCGATCGAGCACGACTGGCCTCCTGGCCTTTCACATTTCGCCTGTTCCACCTTGTGCTTCCCGGCTGCTCGCGCGTTTAGGCCAAATCCGATGCGGTGACTGTTGATGTATATGCGCGTGATCAATGACGCCACGGGCGGCCCGATCGCGGCGCTCCTCGATCGAGGCGAGACGCAGGGATGCATCGACCTGAGCGAGGTCGACGAGCTGGCCCAGGCGCTCGAGCTCGAGGACGACGACGTCGGCAAGCTCTACGAGCAGCTGGAGACCCGCGGGATCGACCTGCGCGACGACTGCGGCCGCGAGGCGGAACCCGCGCCGCTCGACGACGCCGTGCTCGCCAGCGCCACCACCGACACGCTGCAGCTCTTCCTCAACGAGATCGGCCGCCACCGGCTGCTGACGCCCGACGAGGAGATCGACCTCGCCAAGCGCATCGAGCGCGGCGACCTCGACGCCAAGGACCGGATGATCAACGCCAACCTGCGGCTGGTCGTCTCGATCGCCAAGAAGTACCAGGGCTCCGAGCTGACGCTGCTCGACCTGATCCAGGAGGGCATCCTCGGCCTGATCCGCGCCGTCGAGAAGTTCGACTGGCGCCGTGGCTACCGCTTCTCGACCTACGCGACGTGGTGGATCCGCCAGGCGGTCGAGCGCGGGATGGACGCCAAGTCCCGCACCATCAAGTTGCCGATCAACCTGGTGCGTAACCAGCGCAAGGTCGTGCGGGCGGAGCACCAGCTGGCCGCGAAGCTCGACCGGCCCCCGACCGACGCCGAGATCGCCGCCGAGGCGCAGCTCCCGCTCGAGGAGCTGCACGCGCTGCGCGACGCCGCGCGCACGGTCACGTCGCTGGACCGCCCGCTGGGCGAGGGCGAGGACGCCGCGTTCGGCGACCTCCTGCCCGCCTCCGGGCCCGGCCCCGAGGACCTCGTCCAGGTCTCGCTCTCCGAGCAGACGCTCCGCCGGGCGCTCGGGGAGCTGCCCGACCGCGAGCGCACGGTGGTCGAGATGCGCTACGGGATCGCCGGCGGCGAGCCCACCCCGCTGCGCGAGATCGGCCGCCAGCTCGGCATCACGCCCGAGCGGGTGCGCCAGATCGAGTCACGCGCCCTCGGCCGCCTCGGCCGGATGCGCGAGCTCGAGGCGCTGCGGCAGGCTGCCTAGCTCGCCGGGTCGTCCGCGGCCGGATCCCAGCGGCCGTCGTCGCCGACGGTCCCGGTTACCGGGTTCGCCTGCGCGGGGTCGCCCGCGCGGTCGGCGAGGAAGGTCATGCGGACCTCGGCGCCGGAGCTGGTCGAGCCGCGGAGCTCGAAGGAGTCCGAGAGGGCCGCGATCAGCGGCAGCCCGAGCCCGAGGGCGGGCGCCTCGCGGCGGTGGGGGCGGGGCTGAATACCGCTGCCCCAGTCGCGGACGACGATCGTGAGCGTCGCCTCGTCGGCGAGCATCTCGACCTCGAGCGTGCCCTCCTCGCCTTCGTAGGCGTGGACGACGACGTTGGTGCAGGCCTCGGTGACCGCCATCTTCATGTCGGCGACCACGGCGGCGTCGAACGCGAGCGCGTCGGCCATGCCGGCCAGCGCCTGGCGGACCACGCCGACGCCCTCGGCGCGGGCGGGCATCGTGAGCCGGACCTCAGGGACGACGGCGACGGTGCCGGTCATCCCCGGACCCCGGCCCGTGCGTGCTCGATCGCCTGTGCGCGATCGCCGAGGACCGGCAGCACGGGGACCAGCCCCGTGATGTCGAGGATCCGCTGCACGCCCGGTTCCACTTGTTCGCCCACGCAGACGACATACCCTTGATCGGCGTCCAGTGCACGCCGCCGGGCGTCGAGCAGCGCGCCGAGCACCGAGGAGTCCACGAACGTGGCCGCGGTGAGGTCCACGACCACGCCGCCACCGCGCTCCAGCGCCTCGTCGAGACGCTCGCGCAGCGTGGGTGCCGTGTAGATGTCGTGCTCTCCCTCCACGAGCACGACGACCACGTCGTCGGCCGATTCGTCGAGGACGATCGGGTTCGCGTCCATTGCGGCACGCAGAGTACCCAAAGCGGCTCCCGGTCGTAACGTCTGCGTCTAATGGCCGACCGCCTCGACCGTTACCGCTCCAAGCGCGACTTCGCCACCACGCCCGAGCCGGGCGGCGACGCGCCGGCCGAGAAGGAGCCGCGGAATCGCTTCGTCGTCCACGAGCACCACGCGCGACGTCTGCACTGGGACCTGCGGCTCGAGCGCGACGGCGTGCTCGTCTCGTGGGCGGTCCCGAAGGGCATCCCGCCCGATCCGGCCAAGAACCACCTGGCCGTCCACACCGAGGACCACCCGCTCGAGTACATCGAGTTCTCCGGCGACATCCCGGCCGGCCAGTACGGCGCGGGGACGATGAAGATCTGGGACCGCGGGACCTACGAGACGCACAAGTTCCGCGACAAGGAGGTGATGATCACCTTCCACGGCGAGCGCCTGCACGGCCGCTACGTCCTCTTCCGGACCCGCGGCGACGACTGGATGATCCACCGCATGGATCCGCCGGAGGATCCGGGGCGCGAGCCGATGCCGGAGCGGCTGCAGCCGATGCTCGCGCGCACGGGCGCGCTCCCGCGCGACGACGGCGAGTGGGCGTACGAGATCAAGTGGGACGGCGTGCGCGCGATCGGCTACGTCGACGGCGGGCGGCTGCGGCTCGAGAGCCGCAACGGCAACGACATCACGCCCCGCTACCCGGAGCTGCGCGGGCTCGGGCCGGAGCTCGGGTCGCGCGACGCGATCCTCGACGGCGAGGTGGTCGCGTTCGACAACGGTCGCCCCTCGTTCCAGAAGCTCCAGGGCCGCATGCACCTGACCTCCGAGCACGCGGTGCGGCGGCTGTCGCAGTCCGACCCCGTCGTCTACATGATCTTCGACCTGCTGTGGCTCGAGGGGCACTCGCTGATGGAGCTGACCTACGAGCAGCGGCGGGCGAAGCTGGCCGAGCTCGCGCTCAGCGGCCCGACGTGGCAGACGCCGGCGAACCACGTCGGCAACGGCGCGGGCCTGCTCGAGGCCTCGCGCGCCCAGGGGCTCGAGGGCATCATCGCCAAGCGGCTCGACTGCCCGTACGTCCCCGGCCGCCGCTCGCAGGGCTGGCTGAAGGTCAAGAACGTCCGCAACGCCGACGCCGTGGTCGGCGGCTGGCTGCCGGGCAAGGAGGGCCGCTCCGGCCGCCTCGGCGCGCTCGTGGTGGGGTTCTACGAGGACGGCGAGCTGCGCTACGCCGGGCGCGTCGGCAGCGGGTTCAGCGAGGCGGAGCTCACGCGCGTGAGCAAGCTCCTCGATGGGCTCGCGCGCGAGGACAGCCCGTTCACGGGCCGCCAGCCGCCGAAGGAGACGCGCTTCGTCGAGCCGCGGCTCGTGAGCGTGGTCGACTACTCCGAGGTCACCAACACCAAGACGCTGCGCCAGCCCTCATACAAGGGCCTGCGCGACGACATCGCGCCGGAGGACGTCGGGCCGCCCGAAGACGCCTAGTTCGCGTAGCCGCCGGTGTTCTTGGTGAACGAGGAGCGCGGGTCGTCGGCCGGAGCGGGCTTGGGCTTCGCCTCGGTCGTCGCGCCCAACGGCTGGATGTCCATCCCGGGCGGCAGCTTCACCTTGAACTTCTGGCCGTTCTGGGTCTTCAGCTCGCGCTTGCGGTTGTCCGGCTCATGCTGGGGCATGCGCCGATGGTACGCCCGCATGATGAGCGCGGCGTAATCCTGGGTAGACACGTGCGAGCGGTTTCGGCGGGTCGCTCGTGGGGCAAAGTAGTTGACATGACAACAATTGAGACCAGCGCCCGCCGGCTGGCGGGCACCGACGTCTTCCCGATCGGGCTCGGCGCGATGCCGATGGCCCTCTCCGGCCGCCCGCCGGAGGAGCAGTCGATCCGCACGATCCACGCCGCGCTCGACGCCGGCGTGAACCTGATCGACACCGCCGACGCCTACTGCAAGGACGCCGACGAGGTCGGTCACAACGAGCGGCTGATCGCCAAGGCGCTCCAGGGGCGCTACGACGACGTGATCGTCGCCACCAAGGCCGGCCACATCCGTCCTGGCGGCTCGTGGGAGATCGACGGCCGTCCCGAGCACATCCGCGAGGCCTGCGAGGCGTCGCTGAAGGCGCTCGGCACCGACCGGATCGACCTCTACCAGTACCACCGCCCCGACCCGAACGTCCCCTACGCCGAGACCGTCGGCGCGTTCAAGGAGCTCCAGGACGAGGGCAAGGTCCGCTGGATCGGCCTCTCGAACTGCAACCTCGACCAGCTCGAGGAGGCGCTGGCGGTGGCGGAGATCGTCTCCGTCCAGAACCAGCTGTCGCTCGACTTCACGTCGCCGCTGATCAAGGGCGAGGTCGACTTCTGCAACGAGCGCGGGATCGCGTTCCTGCCCTGGTCACCGCTCGGCGGCATCGGCAACGCGGGCGGCACGGCCGACGTCGACCCGGTGGCCAAGACCGCCGAGGCCCACGACGTCTCGCCGCAGCAGGTGGCGCTGGCCTGGCTGCTCGCGCTCGGCGAGACCGTGATCCCGATCCCCGGCGCGAGCCGTCCCGAGAGCGTCACGGACTCGGCGAAGGCTGCCGAGCTCGAGCTCTCGCGCGACGAGCTCCGGGCGATCACCGAGGCCGCAACCGCATAGAGGGGTCAGACCCCTTCAGGGTTGGTTGAGGGTTGGATCTCGTCGAGGAGAGCGTCCCGCTGCGCGGCGCGGTGCTGCAGGTGCTGCGCCCGCGCGACGCGGAGGCGCTCCTCAACGAGCGCGCCTTCGAGCACGAGGAGTTCCTGCCCTACTGGGCGGAGCTGTGGCCGAGCGGCGTGGCGCTCGCGCGCCGCGTCGCCGCCCGTGCGCTGAAAGGCGCGCGGGTGCTCGAGCTCGGCTGCGGGCTCGGGCTCCCGAGCCTCGCCGCCGCGCTGGCCGGCGGGCGCGTGCTGGCGACCGACTGGTCGCCGCAGGCGATCGAGCTGCTGCGCGACAACGCCGAGCGCAACGACGCGGCGCTGGAGCTGGAGATCGCCGACTGGGCGCATCCGGAGGCGCTGGTCGAGCGCGCGCCGTGGGACCTCGTGCTCGGCGCCGACCTGCTGTACGAGCGGCGCAACGTCGCGCCGCTGCTCGACCTCGTACCGCGGCTCCTCGACACAGGTGAGCTGTGGCTGGCCGACCCCGGCCGCGCGCCGGCCGAGGAGTTCCTGGCCGGCTTCGAGCGCCTCGCGGAGGACGCCGACGGGCGGGTGACGGTCTACCGTCTGCGCCCGCGATGAGGGTCGTCCTCCTCCACGGGCTGCTCACCGACCACCGCCTGTGGCGGAAGGTGGTGCCGCTGCTCGACGGGATCGAGACGGTCACCCCGACGCTGCCGCTCGGCTCGCACACGACGCCCGTGCCGCCGGGCACCGACCTCTCGCCGCCGGGGCTCGCCCGGCTCGTGGCGGACCAGCTCCAGGACGGCGACCTGCTCGTCGGCAACGACACCGGCGGCGCGATCGCGCAGCTCGTCGCGGCGTACCACCCCGAGCGGATCTCCGGCCTCGTGCTCACCAACTGCGACGCCTACGAGCGCTTCTTCCCGCCGCTGTTCCGCCCGCTCCAGTACGCCGCGCGCGTGCCCGGCGGGGTCGAGGCGATCGCCGCGTCGCTGCGCGTGCCGGCCGCCCGCCGGCTCCCGATCGCCTACGGCAAGCTGACCAAGCGGCCGATCGAGCGCGCCGTCACGGACGCGTGGGCCGCGCCGACCCGCGACGCCGCGATCCGGCGCGACCTGCGGGCGGTCCTGCGCGGCGTCGACTCCCGCCACCTGCTCGCCGCGGTCCCGCGCCTGCGGGAGTTCGACAAGCCGGTGACGCTCGCGTGGGCGCGCGAGGACCGGCTCGTCTTCCCGCCCTCGGTCGCCGAGCGGCTGGCCGCCGACTTCCCGCGCGCCAAGATCGAGTGGATCGACGACTCGCTGACGTTCGTGCCCGAGGACCGGCCCGACGCGCTCGCCGCAATTCTGCGTGCGGCCGCCGGCGTTTCGTCACAATAGGGCGATGCCACGGTCGATCTGGAGCGGCGCGATCTCCTTCGGACTGGTCAACGTGCCGGTCAAGCTCTACTCGGCGGTCTCGCGCAAGACCGTCCGCTTCCACCAGCTCAACTCCGACACGGGCCACCGCATCTCCCAGAAGCGCGTGGACTCCGTGACCGACGAGGAGGTCCCCTACGAGAAGATCGTCAAGGGCTTCGAGCTGACCAAGGAGCGCTATGTCGTGGTCACGCCCGAGGAGCTCGACTCGATCGCTCCCGAGAAGACCCGCGCGATCGACATCGAGGACTTCGTCGACCTCGAGGACATCGACCCGATCTTCTACGACCACCCGTACTACCTCGTGCCTGACAAGGGCGCGGGGAAGGCCTACGGCCTGCTGCTCGAGGCGATGCGCGAGTCCGGCAAGGTGGCGATCGCCCGCGTCGTGCTGCGCTCCAAGGAGCAGCTCGTCGCGATCCGCCCCGGCGAGGGCGACGTGCTGACGATGGAGACGATGATCTTCCACGACGAGGTCGTGCCGGCCGACGACCTCGACGACGTGCCGTCGACCAAGGACCTCAAGACCTCGGACCGCGAGCTCAAGATGGCCCAGCAGCTGATCGACTCGCTGTCGTCGGACTTCGAGCCCTCGAAGTACCACGACGAGTACCGCGAGAAGGTGCTCGAGCTGATCGAGGCCAAGGCCGACGGCCAGGAGATCGCGATCCAGCCGACGGACGAGGAGCCGCAGGAGGTCCCGGACCTGATGGCCGCGCTCGAGGCGAGCCTCGCGGCGGTCAAGGACCCGGAGGCCGGCGAGTCGAAGTCGGACGGGAAGTCCAACGGCAAGGCGTCGAAGAGCGACGGCAAGAAGTCGTCCTCGCGCGCCAAGGCCGGCGCGAAGAAGTAACTCTCGGCTCCACCGGGAAGGCTGACCCCATGTCTCCCCGGCTGCGCCGCGCCGACTGCTCGTCCCCTGGTCTCACCCGCCGCAAGGCCGGGAGAGGCTTCACGTACCTGGATGCCGACGGCGAGCGCGTCACAGAGCCCGAGGACATCGAGCGGATCACCGAGCTCGGCATCCCGCCGGCCTGGAAGGACGTGTGGATCTGCCCGGACCAGCGCGGCCATCTGCAGGCCACGGGGATCGACGCCGCCGGGCGCAAGCAGTACCTCTACCACCCGCAATGGCGCAACCGGCGCGACTCCGAGAAGTTCGACGAGATGCTGAGCTTCGCCGCCGCGCTGCCGAAGCTGCGCAAGGTCGTCGACGGGCACCTCGAGAGCTCCGACGAGCTCACCCGCGACCGCGTCCTGGCCTGCGCGGTGCGGCTGCTCGACCGCGGCTTCTTCCGCATCGGCTCCGAGCAGTACACGGTGCAGAACGAGTCCTACGGCCTCGCCACCATGCGCAAGGAGCACGTCACGCTCGACCCCGAGATGCGCGGGATGGTGTTCGACTACGTCGCCAAGAGCGGCAAGCGCCGGATCCAGGGCGTGGTCGACCCGGCCGCCTTCGAGGTGATCTCCGCGCTCAAGCGGCGCCGCGGGGGCGGGAAGGAGCTGCTCGCCTACAAGAACGGCCGCTCCTGGGCCGACGTCCGCTCGTCGGACATCAACGAGTACCTCAAGGAGGCCACCGGCGACGACTTCTCGGCCAAGGACTTCCGCACCTGGGCCGCGACCATGCTGGCCGCGATCGGGCTCGCGGTCGCCGGCGAGGTGGCCGCCACCCCGACCGGCCGCAAGCGCGCTGTCGCGCGCGCGGTCAAGGAGGTCTCGCACTACCTCGGGAACACGCCGGCGGTGTGCCGCGCCTCCTACATCGACCCGCGCGTGATCGACGCCTATAACGGCGGGCTGACGATCGCCGGCGTCCTCGAGGAGATCGCCAACACCGACGAGGTCGGCGAGCTGCCGATCCACCAGCCGGTGGTGGAGAGAGCCGTGCTCGACCTGCTCAATGAGCGTGAGTCGTCGCCGGCTCTGGAGCGGGTGGCTGCCTGAGCGGCGCCAGCAGGCGGCGTAGCGCCGGCCCGCCGGTGACGCCGTGCACGACGATCGAGACGATCACGCACGCGATCGCCGTCCACACCACGACCTTCTCCTCGCCGCCGCCGAGGTAGCCGCCGGTGACCACGGTCGCCGCGTAGTAGAGGGTGCCGACGCCGCGCACGCCGAACCAGGCGACGAACGCGCGCCCCGGCCGGGTCTCGACGTTCCCGCCCAGCAGCGAGATCAGCGTCGCCAGCGGGCGGATGACGACCAGCAGCACGATCGCCAGCCCCCAGCCGGCCCAGCCGGGCTCGCTCAGCCCGGTGCTGGTGAGCAGCGAGCCGAGCAGCAGGATGGCCGCCAGCTCCATGAACTTCTCGACCTGCTCCGCGCCCGCGTGGACGCGGCCGTTGAGCTCGTGGCCGCGCTCATAGCGGCGGAAGGCCAGCCCGCTGACGAAGACGGCCAGGAAGCCGTAGCCGCCGGCCAGCTCGGCCAGCCCATAGGTGATCAGCGCGGTGGCGACCGCGTGGTAGCCGTCGAAGGCGGGGGCGAGCAGCTCGCGGTCGCGCAGCCAGCGCACGCTCCAGGCCGCGGCCCAGCCGTTCGCGGCGCCGATGATCAGCCCGGCGGCGCAGGCGTAGAAGACGTCGGCGACCAGCCACTGGCCGATCCAGTCGGTGCCGCCCTGCTCGGTCACGTACACGCCGAGCAGGACCAGGGGCGCCGCCAGGCCGTCGTTGCCGCCCGCCTCGGCGGTGAGCGCGAAGTTCGGCTCGTGCTCGTCCTCGTCGCCGGGCGGCCCGACGCCGAGGTCGCCGGCCAGCACCGGGTCGGTCGGGCAGAGGATCGCGCCCATCAGGAGCGCGGCGCCGAGCGTCAGCCCCATCGCCTGCGAGGCGAACAGCGCGACCCCCGCCATCGTCAGCGGCATCGCGATCAGGAGCAGCCGCGCGACCGAGCCCCACTCGCGCCAGCGCAGGCGCCGGTCGAGCTTCAGCCCGGACGAGAAGAGCGCGAAGATCAGCGCCACCTCGGCGACGTGCTCGACCACCTTCGCGTCGCTGAGCGGGTCGAGCCAGCGGACGTCGAACACCTGGATCACGAGCGCGGCGACCGCCCCGAGACCCAGATAGATCAACGAGGCGGAGAACGCCCGCTCGTGCTCGTGCGACATCGCGCCGACCGCCGCGAACACGGCGACTCCCACGAAGAGGAGCCCGAGCGGGAAGGTGTCGGCGAAGGTGAAGCCGGTGTCAGCTGCGAGGGGCGCCGCTAACCCTCGTCAGGGCCCGGGACGGTGGGCCCGTCCGGGTCCGGGGGCAGCGGATCGTCCGGCGTGGGCGGCTCGGGGCCGTCGGGCGTGTCGGGGATGGCCGGCCCGGGCTCCGGGACGGCCGGCTGGACCGGCGCGTCCGGCACCACCGGGGTGGCGGGCTCGGAGGGGTTGGGGACCTCGAGGACGCTCATGATGACGCTCCGCTGAGCTGGCGCTGCGCGGCCTCGAGGACCTCGACGCGGCGACGGTGGCGCCCCTCGTACTCGCGGACCCGGCGGGCGGTGGGCTCGTCGGAGTCCGTCAGCCGCTGGGCGACGTCGCGGGCGGTGAGGTCGTCGTAGCCGCTGAACGGCTCGTCCTCCTGCAGGCTCTGGGCGCGGTCGATCACCGTGGCGCGCTTGCGGTTGGCGCGCTCGTAGGCGACGACGTCGCTGAGCTGGGCCTGGGTGAAGTCCGTGAGCTTGCCGGCGACGTCGCTGGCGGTCAGCTTGTCGTAGTCCGCGGTCGGCGCCTGCGTCTTCTTGATCCGCGGGCGGCGGGTGGTCTTGGCCTTGCGCTTGACGGTCTCGGCGGCGCCGGTCGTGGTCCAGTCGTAGCTCGGCGACCCGCCGGTCCTGGCCTCCGCGACCGCCACCGCGAGCCGCGGGATGTGCCCGCGCAGCTCGGCCAGCATCTTCTCCTCGTCGGCGCGGTGGCGCGCGGCGAGCTTCGCGGTGGGCTCGTCGCCGACCGCCTTCGCCAGCGCCTCGATCATGTCGTAGATCGCGATCTCCAGCGCCTCGGTGACGACCTCGTCGCGGGCGTTCTTGAGCAGCTTCTCCTCGCCGCGCGGGCCGCCGCGCAGCAGGTCGAGCGGGCCCTTGGTGAGCACGAGCGCCTGGCCGACCGCGGTGGTGACGACGCCGTAGGCGAAGTCGACCACGCCGCGGGCGCGCCCGATCTCGCGGATCCGGCGGGCGACGGCCTTCTCGTGGCTCTGGGTCTCGGTCAGGTGGCGCTCGAGCGACGTGCGGTACGAGCCGCGGGGCGTCATCGCAATGTGCGCCTGAAGATTGGTGATCAGCGCCTGCTCGGTGGCATGCGCCTCTTCGAGGTGCTTGAGGAGCAGGGTCTTTTTGTCTGAAGCCATGCTCTTCACCTAGCCGCGCGATGGCCGAGGCAAACGTTGGGTAGCGTCCGCCGGGTGCCGCCCGCCCAGCGCCTCGAGGTCGAGATCGGCGATCGCCGCCTCTCGCTCTCCAACCTCGGCAAGGTCCTCTATCCCGAGGCCGGCTTCACCAAGGGCCAGGTCATCGACTACTACACGCGGATCGCGCCCGCCGTGCTGCCGCACCTGCGCGGCCGCCCGCTGACGCTCAAGCGCTACCCCAACGGGGTCGACAAACCCTTCTTCTACGAGAAGCAGTGCCCCAGCCACCGGCCGGACTGGATCCAGACCGCCGCGATCTGGAGCGGCCACAGCTCGCGCACGATCAACTACTGCCTCGCCAACGACCTCCCGACGCTCGTGTGGCTGGCCAACCTCGCCGACCTCGAGCTGCACACCTCGCTGGCCCTGGCGGAGGACGTCAAGGCGCCGACGCTGATCGCGTTCGACCTCGACCCGGGGCCGCCGGCCACGATCGTCGAGTGCGCCGAGGTCGCGCTGCGGCTGCGCGAGGCGTTCGACCACTTCGGCCTCCAGGCGTTCCCGAAGACCTCGGGCTCGAAGGGCATGCAGGTTTACGTGCCGCTCAACACGCCCGCCACTTACGACGAGACGAAGACGTTCGCGCGCGGGCTCGCGCAGGTGCTCGAGCGCCGCCACCCGAAGCTCGTGCTGTCGGACATGAGCAAGCAGCGGCGCACGGGCAAGGTGTTCGTCGACTGGAGCCAGAACGACGAGCACAAGACGACCGTCAACGTCTATTCGCTGCGTGCGCGGGAGCGGCCGACGGTCTCGACGCCGCTGACCTGGGACGAAGTGGAGGACGCGAGCGACCCCGAGGCGCTCAGCTTCACCTCGGCGCAGGTGCTCGAGCGGGTCGCCGAGCACGGCGATCTGTTCGCTCCGGTCGCCGATCTGGAGCAGGAGTTGCCGGTGGCTTCCTCCGCGTCCTGAACAGAAGGACCGCGGCAGACCGCCGAGTTCGTGCAGGCTCTTGACAAAGGCCCGCGCGATACGAGAGGGTCGCCCCGGAGGATGATGAGGACCGGGTCGCTGGAATCGCTGCGCGAGCTGAACCGCTTGCGCGTCGTCGAAACCCTGCGCGAGCGGGGGACGGCAAGCCGCGCTGAGATCGCGCGGGTCACTGGCCTGTCCCGGTCCACGGTGTCCAGCCTGGTCTCCGACCTGCAGGCGCACGGGCTGATCGTCGAGCACTCGGACCCGGACGCCCCGGCCAGCATGGCCACGGGCCGGCCGCCGACCCTGCTCTCGCTCGACCGCTCCGCCGGCGCGGTGGTGGGCATCGACTTCGGCCACGACCGCATCCACGCCGCCGTCTCCGACCTCTCGCGCACCGTGCTCGCCGAGGCGGTGCGGCCCGAGGACGTCGACCACGACGCGGAGGACGCGCTCGACACCGCCGCCGACCTCGTCAACGACCTGCTCGCCGAGACCGACCTCGAGCACGGCGACGTGATCGGCGTCGGCATGGCGCTGTCCGGTCCGATCGACCACGACCGCGGCGCCGTCCGCCCGACCGCGATCCTGCCCGGCTGGGAGGGCCTCGAAGTGGCCGCCGAGATGAGCCGCCGCCTCGGCGACCTCCCGGTCCACCTCGACAACGACGCCAACCTGGGCGCGCTCGCCGAGGTCACGCTGGGCGCCGCGCGCGATGCGCGCAACGCCGTCTACGTGATGATCTCGTCCGGCATCGGCGCGGGGCTCATCGTCGACGGCCGGCCGTATCGCGGCGGCGGCGGGATGGCGGGCGAGATCGGCCACGTGCTCGTCGACGAGACGGGGCCGATCTGCCGCTGCGGCAACCGCGGTTGCCTCGAGACGTTCATCTCCGGTCCGGCGCTGACCGACCTGTTGCGGCGGAGCCGCGGCGAGGTGCTGAGCGTCCACGACATCGTACGGCTGGCCCACGGTGGCGACACCGGCTGCCAGCGGGCGATCGCCGACGCCGGGCGCGTGCTCGGCCGGGTGGTCGCCGCAATCTGCAACGTCTTCAACCCCGACACGGTTGTCGTGGGCGGAGACCTGGGTGAGGCGGGCGACGTCCTCCTCGATCCGATGCGAGAGGCCGTCAACCGGTATGCGGTCGCGCCGGCAGCGGAGGACGCACGGATCGTGGCGGGCGTCCTGGGAGAGCGAGCGCAGGTGCTCGGCGCGCTCGCCCTCGCCCTGTTGCAGTCCGAGCATCTTGCGGCGCGCCTGGCGCCGCATCCGCTGTCAATCCAACGAGGAGGAACCACGTGACGTTCAAGGGGAGAAAGCAGCTGGTGCTGGGGGCTGCGGCCCTCGCGCTCGCCGTTCCCGTCGCCGCCTGTGGCAGCGACAACAGCGGCAAGAGCGACAGCAGCAGCTCGAGCAGCAGCAAGAAGACCGGCAGCGTCGCGGTCCTGCTGCCCGACTCGAAGTCGTCCACCCGCTGGGAGACGGTCGACCGGCCGTTCCTGAAGAAGGCATTCGATGCCGCGGGCGTCAAGTCCACGATCACCAACGCTGAGGGCGACAAGTCCGCCCAGCAGCAGCAGGCTGAGCAGGCGATCACGAACGGCGCGAAGGTGCTGCTGCTCGTGAACCTCGACTCCGGCTCCGGCGCGGCGATCGCCGCGAACGCGAAGTCGCAGGGCGTGAAGGTCATCGACTATGACCGCCTCACGCTGAAGGGCGACTCCGACTACTACGTCTCGTTCGACAACGAGAAGGTCGGCAAGCTCCAGGGCCAGGGCCTCGTCGACTGCCTGGGCTCGAAGAAGGGCGCCCAGATCGCCGAGCTCAACGGCTCCCCGACCGACAACAACGCGACGCTGTTCAAGAACGGCTACGACTCGGTGCTGAAGCCGAAGTTCGCCGACGGCACCTACAAGAAGGTCGCCGATCAGTCCGTGCCGGACTGGGACAACCAGAAGGCGCTGACGATCTTCGAGCAGATGCTGCAGAAGTCGTCCAACAAGATCGACGGTGTGCTCGCCGCCAACGACGGCCTCGGCAACGCGGCCATCTCGGCGCTGAAGCAGCGCAAGCTGCCGCAGATCCCGGTCACCGGCCAGGACGCGACGCTGGAGGGGCTGCAGAACATCCTCAACGGCGACCAGTGCATGACCGTCTACAAGGCGATCAAGAAGGAGACCGACGCGTCGGCCGCGCTGGCGGTCCAGCTGCTCAAGGGCGAGACGCCCTCGAACGCGACCGCTTCGGTCAACAACGGCAACAAGGACGTGCCCTCGATCCTGCTCGAGCCGGTCGCGGTCACCAAGGACAACATGAAGGACTACATCGGGGAGGCCGACTTCCCGAAGAAGGAGGACATCTGCGCAGGCAAGGTCGCCGAGAAGTGCACGGCGGCGGGCCTGTAATGACCGACGAGACCGGAGGGCGCCGCGAGGCGCCCTCCACCTCGCCCATCCTCGAGCTGCGCGGGGTCTCCAAGTCCTTCGGCGCGGTCCAGGCCCTGTTCGAGGTGGACTTCCACGTTTCGGCGGGTGAGGTCATGGCGCTGGTCGGCGACAACGGCGCCGGCAAGTCGACCCTGATCAAGTGCATCGCCGGCATCCACCCGGTCGACGACGGCGAGATCCTCTTCGAGGGCTCGGAGGTCAAGATCCACGGGCCGAAGGACGCCGCGGCCCTCGGCATCGAGGTCGTCTACCAGGACCTCGCGCTCGCCGACAACCTCGACGTCGTCCAGAACATGTACCTCGGGCGGGAGGAGCTCGGGACGCTGCGCCGGCTCGACGAGACGGCGATGGAGAAGCGGGCGTCGGAGACGCTCAAGGGCCTCTCCGTGACCACCATCCGCTCGGTGCGCCAGACGGTCGCCGGGCTCTCGGGCGGCCAGCGCCAGTCCGTGGCGGTCGCCAAAGCCGTGATGTGGAACTCGCGCGTCGTGATCCTCGACGAGCCGACCGCCGCGCTGGGCGTGGCGCAGACCAAGCAGGTGCTCGACCTCGTCGGGCGCCTCGGCGAGCAGGGACTGGCGGTCGTGCTGATCTCGCACAACCTCCACGACATCTTCCAGGTGGCGGACACGATCACCGTGCTGCGGCTGGGCCAGAACGTGAAGGAGTTCAAGCGCCGCGAGACCAACCAGCAGGAGGTCGTCGAGGCGATCACCGCCGGCCAGCTCTCACACGTCCCCGGCCAGTCCGAGGAGGCCGTCGCATGAGCGCCGCCACCGCACCTCCGCCCGCGGCCGAACCTGGCGCGCCGGCTGCCAACACCGTCAGCGCGTACGCGCAGCGCTGGTGGACCGACGTCAAGAGCGGCGAGCTCGGGTCGCTGCCGATCGTCGTCGGCCTGATCCTCATCGCGATCATCTTCCAGACCCAGAACGACCGCTTCCTCACGGCGAGCAACTTCGTCAATCTGATCGTCCAGACGGCGCCCTACGCGGTGATCGCCATGGGCGTGACGTTCGCGCTGCTGCTGGGGGAGATCGACCTCTCGATCGGCTTCGTCTCCGGCGTCGGCGGCGTGCTGACCGCGATCCTGCTGACCCCGGACGGCAGCATCCCGCCGACGTGGCTGGTGATCGTGATCGTGCTCGGCGCCGGCCTCGGGATCGGCACCTTCCACGGGCTGATCATCACCAAGATCGGGGTCCCGTCGTTCGTCGTCACCTTGGCCGGCCTGCTCGCGTGGAACGGCGTCGTGCTGCTGCTGATCGGCTCCAAGGGGACCGTGATCCTGCAGAACGACTTCGTCATCGGGCTCGCGAACAACTTCATGAAGACCGGCGACGCCTGGATCCTCATGCTCGTCGTCCTGGGGATATACGCCCTGCTCCAGCTCATGAGCCTGCGCTCGCGCAAGGCCGCCGGGCTGGCCACCGATCCGCCGGTGATCGTGGGCCTGCGGATCGCCGCGCTGGGCGTCGCGCTGGCGCTCGTCGTGTGGGCGTGCAACAAGGACCGCGGCGTGCCCTACGCCCTGCTGATCGTCGGCGGGCTGTTCGTGATGTGGACCTACGTGCTCAACCGGACGAAGTTCGGGCGCCACATCTACGCGGTCGGCGGCAACGCCGAGGCGGCGCGGCGCGCGGGCATCAACGTCGACAACGTGCGCATCGCGTGCTTCGCGATCGTCTCGATGATGGCGGTGATCGGCGGCATCCTGCTCGCCTCGCGCCTGCGCTCGGTCGACACGAACACGGGCGGCGGCCAGGCGCTGCTGTACCCGATCGCCGCGGCGGTCATCGGCGGCACCTCGCTGTTCGGAGGCCGCGGCACGATGAAGGCCGCGCTGTTGGGCGCGCTGGTCATGCTCGGCATCGACAACGGCCTCGGCCTGCTGGGGCTGTCGTCCGGCACCAAGTTCGTGCTCACCGGCGGCGTGCTGCTGCTCGCCGTCACCGTCGACTCCATCTCGCGGCGGGGGCGCGAGGCCTCGGGCAGAGCGTGAGATGCGGTGGGGACTCCTCTCCACCGCGAACATCAACCGGAAGCTCCTCAGGGGCGCCGAGGGAACCGACGAGGCGACGGTTGCGGCCGTCGCCTCTCGGGACCGCTCGCGGGCGGAGGCCTTCGCCCGCGAGCACGGGATCGAGCGGGCGCTCGGCTCATACGAGGCATTGCTCGAGGATCCGGAGATCGACGCGGTCTACAACCCCCTGCCCAACTCGATGCACGTGCCGTGGACGGTGCGGGCGCTCGAGGCGGGCAAGCACGTCCTGTGCGAGAAGCCGATGTCGCGGCATCCCGAGCAGGTCGAGGCGGCGTTCGCGGCTGCGCGGCAGCAGGGCCGGCATCTCGAGGAGGCGTTCATGTGGCGCCACCACCCGCAGACGCACAAGCTGCGCGAGCTGCTCGACGCGGGGGCGATCGGCCGGCTGCGGATGGTCACCGCGTCGTTCTCGTTCCCGCTGGCTGACGTCGGCGACATCCGCATGCAGGCCGGCCTCGACGGCGGCTCGCTGATGGACGTCGGGTGCTACTGCGTGAGCGGCTGCCGGCTGGTGGCGGGCGCCGAGCCCGAGCGGGTGCACGCCGAGCAGGCGATCGGCGGCGACGACGTCGACGTGGCCCTCGCGGGCACGCTGCGCTTCCCGGGCGACGTGATCGGCCAGTTCCACTGCGGCTTCGCCATCGGCGGCCGCCACCACCTCGAGGCGATCGGGGAGGAGGGCTCGCTGTTCCTCGCCGACCCGTGGCACGGAGGCACGCCCGGGATCGAGGTGCGGCGCGAGGACGGGACCGAGACGATCGAGGTCGCGCCCGCGAATCCCTACACGCACGAGCTGATCGACTTCGCGCGCGCCGCCCGCGGCGACGCGCCCGCGCTGCTGGGCGAGGACGACGCGCTCGCCCAGGCGCGCGTGATCGAGGCGCTGTACGCCTCGGCAGCCACCTCCACTACGAAAGGACTGACGTGAAGACGAGCCTCGGGATCTGGGCGCTGGGCGGGATGGTCACGCGCTTCGTGCCGGAGGGCTACCAGCCGGAGCACGGCCGGGAGACCACGGCCGAGAAGGTGCAGCGCGCGGTCGCCGGGCTCGAGGGGCTGGTCGACGACTACGAGTTCCACTACCCCGGCGAGCTCAGCGAGGACAACCTCGAGGAGGTGCGCGCGGCGCTCGACGGCCACGGCATCTACACGATCGCCAGCGGCCTGCACGTCGACCATCGGTTCGGCAAGGGCGGTCTCACCTCGGTCGACCCGGGCGTGCGCGAGACCGCGCGGGAGATCACGCGCGCGGCGGCGCACTTCGCCGGCGGGATCGGCGCGCACTTCATCATCTGGCCCGGGATCGAGGGCTACAACTACCCGTTCCAGGCGCCCTACCGCGAGAGCTGGGCGCGCCTGATCGAGGGCGTCGCGGAGGCGGCGGAGATCTGCGCCGGCCACGGCGTCAAGGTCTTCCTCGAGCACAAGAACTCCGAGCCCGCGATGAAGATCCACATGGGCAACATCGGGATGTGCCTGCACATCATCCACAAGCTGCGGACCCAGGGCATCGACAACATCCAGGTCAACATGGACTGGCAGCACCTGATCATGAACGGAGAGAACCTGGCCGAGTACGCCGCGCTGCTGTCCGAGGAGGGGCTGCTCGGCCACCAGCACGGCAACTCGGGCTGGGGCACGTTCGACGACGACAACATGGTCGGCGCGACCGCGTTCATGGAGACGCTCGAGCTCGCGGTCGAGCTGCGGCGCGCGAACTACGGCGCCAACGGCGAGCGCCTCGGCCTCGACCTCTACCCATATACGGAGGACCAGGTGGCGGCGGTCGGCCGCTCGGTGAAGCAGTGGCGCTTCATCGACGGCATCGCCGCGAAGATCGATGACGAGGCGCTGCGCGAGGCGCAGTCGCGCAAGGACGCGGTGCGCGCCTACGAGCTCGTCTATGGGGCGCTCGGAGCATGAGCGTCGCGATCGGGATCGACGTCGGGACCTCGGGCGTCAAGGCGCTGGCGGTCTCCGAGGACGGCGAGGTGGTCGGGCGGGCCGAGCTCGAGTACGGCCTCTCCACCCCGAAGCCCGGCTGGGCGGAGCAGGACCCGGACGACTGGTGGCGCGCGACCGAGGAGGCGCTCGAGCAGCTGGGCTCCGACGAGGTGGCCGGGATCGGGCTGTCGGGCCAGATGCACGGCCTCGTCGCGCTCGACGCCGACGAGCAGGTGCTGCGGCCGGCGATCCTGTGGAACGACCAGCGGACGGGCGCCGAGTGCGAGGAGATCGAGCGGCGGATCGGGCTCGAGGAGCTGATCGCGGCGACCGGCAACCGCGCCCTGACCGGCTTCACCGCGCCGAAGCTGCTGTGGCTGGAGAAGCACGAGCCGGAGATCCACGAGCGGATCGCGCACATCCTGCTGCCGAAGGACTACGTGCGGCTGAAGCTGTGCGGCGAGCGGGCGATCGACGTCGCCGACGCGTCGGGCACGCTGCTGTTCGACGTCGCGCACCGCAAGTGGAGCGACGAGGTGTGCAAGGCGCTGAACGTGCCGATGGAGTGGCTGCCGCGCGCGCTCGAGTCGCCCGAGGTGTCGGGCGAGACGAGCGACGGGATCCCGGTCGCCGCCGGCGCCGGCGACCAGGCGGCCGGCGCGCTCGGCGTCGGTGTCGTGGAGGCGGGCGCGCCGCTGTCGGTGGTACTCGGCACCTCCGGCGTGGTGTTCTCGGCGCTGCCCTCGTTCGAGGCCGACCGCGAGGCGCGCGTGCACGCGTTCTGCCACGCGGTGCCGGACACCTGGCACGCGATGGGCGTGATGCTCAACGCGGCGGGCGCGCTGCGCTGGCTGCGCGACGCGACCGGCGGGGTGGACTACCGGACGCTCGACGCGGAGGCGGAGCAGTGGGAGCCCGGGGTGGAGGGCCTCACGTTCCTGCCCTACCTGGCCGGCGAGCGCACGCCGCACGCCGACCCCGACGCGCGCGGTGCGTTCGTCGGGCTGTCGCTGCGCCACGACCGCGGCGCGCTCGGCCGCGCGGTGCAGGAGGGCGTGGCCTACGGCCTGCGCGACTCGCTCGACCTGATCGCCGAGCTCGGCGACCTGCCCGACCGCGGCCGCATCTCGGGCGGCGGCGGGCGCTCCGAGTCGTGGCTGAAGATCGTCGCGTCCGTGCTGGAGCTGCCGCTCGAGCGCACCGCCGTCGATGAGGGCGCCGCGTTCGGCGCCGCGCTGCTGGGCGGCGTCGCCGGCGGGCTGTGGGCCTCGCCCGCCGAGGCGGTCGAAGCGACCGTGCGCCCGACCGGGACGATCGAGCCGGTGGCGGACTGGATCGAGCCCTACCGCGAGGGCCGCGAGCGCTTCCGCGCGCTGTACCCGGCGCTCAAGGACCTGTAGCCTCAGCGCGCGCGCCGTGACTGGCGCCTGGGTGGAAGCGACCACCGGGGAGCGGCGCGACACGAACGCCGCGCGCCTGGGCATCACACCGACCCCCGGAGGTGCCCGCATGACCGCCACCCTCGAGCGCACCGACCCTCAGCTCGCCGGGCTGATCGAGGCCGAGCGCGCCCGCCAGCACGACACGCTGTGCCTGATCCCGTCCGAGAACCACGCGTCGGCGGCCGTGCGCGCGGCGAGCGCCTCGGTGCTGACCGACAAGTACTCGGAGGGCTATCCCGGCAAGCGCTACTACCAGGGCAACGCGGTGATCGACGAGGTCGAGACGCTCGCCGCGGAGCGCGCGCGGTCGCTGTTCGGCGCCGACCACGCCAACGTGCAGGCGCTGTCGGGCGCGGCGGCGAACCTGGCCACCTACGCCGCGCTGCTCGAGCCCGGCGACACGGTGCTGGGCATGTCGCTCGACGCCGGCGGGCACCTGACGCACGGCTGGGGCGTCTCGGTCACCGGGCGCTGGTTCCGCGCCGTCCGCTACGGCGTGCGGCGCGACACCGGGACGGCCGACCTCGACGAGGTCCGCGAGCTGGCGCTGCGCGAGCGCCCGAAGCTGATCTGGTGCGGCGGCACCGCGATCCCGCGGACGATCGACTTCGCCGGCTTCGCGCAGGTGGCCGCCGAGGCGGGCGCCGTGCTCGCTGCCGACGTCGCCCACATCGCCGGCCTGATCGCGGGCGGCGCGCACCCCACGCCGGTCGGCCACGCCGCGATCGTCTCCACCACCACGCACAAGACGCTGCGCGGGCCGCGGGGCGCGCTCCTCCTCTGCGACGCCGACCGCGCCACCGCCGTCGACCGCGCGGTCTTCCCCGGCCTCCAGGGCGGCCCGCACGACCACACCACCGCAGCGATCGCGGTCGCGCTGCACGAGGCGGCGCAGCCGGAGTTCGCCGCCTACGCCCGCGCGGTCGTGGCCAACGCGGCGGCGCTTGCGGAAGCCTTGGCCGAGCGCGGGTTCGAGCTCGTCTCCGGCGGGACCGACAACCACCTGCTCCTCGTCGACCTCACCGGCAGCGGCGTTGGCGGGCGCCCCGCGGCCGAGGCACTGGAGCGGGCGGGACTCGTCTGCAACTACAACGCGGTGCCGTTCGACCCGCGGCCGCCGCTCGACCCGTCCGGGATCCGGCTGGGCACCCCGGCGCTCACCACCCGCGGCTTGGGCACCGAGCACATGCTTGCGCTGGCGGGCTGGATCGACGCGGGCGTCGAGGCGGCGCGGCGCGAGGACGAGGCCGCGCTGGAGCGGATCCGCTCCGAGGTGCTGGATCTCGCGCGGGCGTTCCCGCCGCCGGCGTGAAAGTCAACGGCGGCGTTGAAGGGAGCGTGCGGGGTGCCGCGGCGCCACGAGTGTCGTCTCAGTGTCGGTATGCGACATCGAGGTGACATTCGTGGGCCGGGAAGGGTTCGAACCCGCCCAGGGCGACTTCGTGGGCACGCCCGGGCCGCTGGCCGCGCTCAGCGGACCAGCGGACCAGGACGTAACTCCGGTTCCTACGCGGGGCTGCCGGCCTTCGCGACCTGCTTGGCCGCGTCGGCGATCGCCTCGGCGTCGATCTTCGCCGCGTGCAGCAGCTCGTCGGGCTTGCCCGACGTCGGCATCTCGCGCACGGCGAGCTTGACCACCGGCGGCCGGTCGTCGGCCTCCGCCAGCGCGTCGAGCACGGCGTCGCCGAGGCCGCCCTCGGGCCAGTGGTCCTCGACGGTGATGAGCGTGCCGCACTCGCGGGCCGCCGCGCGGATGGTCTCCGCGTCGATCGGCTTGATCGAGTAGGCGTCGATGACGCGAGCGCTGATGCCCTCGCCGTCGAGCTGCTCGGCCGCCTCGACCGCTTGGTCGACCGTGATGCCGCAGGCGACGATGGCGAGGTCGTCGCCGTCGCGCACCACGCGACTGCCGCCGATCGTGACCGTCTCGTCGGCCGGCGTACGCACCTCGGTCTTCCCGCGCAGGGTGCGCAGGTAGGAGATGCCTTTGCGGTCGGCCATCTCGGCGATCAGCTGCGCCGTCTGGTTGGCGTCGGAGGGATGCAGCACGCAGCTGTCGTGGATCGCGCGGAAGGCCGCGAAGTCCTCCAGCGCCATCTGCGACGGGCCGTCCTCGCCGATCGAGACGCCCGCGTGCGAGCCCGAGAGCCGGATGCTCGCGCGCGAGATCGCCGCCATGCGGACGAAGTCGTAGGCGCGCGAGAAGAACGCCGCGAACGTCGAGGCGAACGGCTTCCAGTTCCGCACCTGCATGCCGACCGCCGCGGCCACCATCTGCTGCTCCGCGATGAACATCTCGAAGTAGCGGTCCGGGTGGGCGTCGCGGAACATGTCCGAGTGCGTGGAGTTGGAGACCTCGCCGTCGAGCGCGACCACCTCTCCGTCGATCGACCCCAGCGCGGCGATCGACTTGCCGTAGGCCTCGCGGGTGGCGACCTCCTCGCCGAGCTCCCAGGTCGGCATCTCGCCGCCTTCGGTCTCGAACACGTGGGGCTCGCGGCCGCCCTCCTCGGGCGTGGCGACGTCGACCGTCAGCTTGCGGTCGCCGCCGAGCTCCTCGATCGCGCCCTCGGGGTCCTCGAGCGGCTTGCCGTGCTTGCCGGGCTGGTCCTCGACCGCCTTGACGCCCTTGCCCTTCTTGGTGCGGGCGATGATCACGGTCGGCTTGCCGGACGTCTCGCGCGCCGAGGTGTAGGCGGCGTCGATGGCGTCGTCGTCGTGGCCGTCGATCGCGATCGCGTGCCAGCCGAACGCCTCGGCCCGCTTGACGTAGCGGTCGAGGTCCCAGCCGACCATCGTCTCGCGCGTCTGCCCGAGGCGGTTGACGTCGATGATCGCCGTCAGGTTGTCGAGGTCGTTGAAGGCGGCGTGCTCGAACGCCTCCCACATCGAGCCCTCGGCCATCTCGGAGTCACCGCACAGGCACCAGACGCGGAACGGCAGGCGATCGAGCTTCTTGCCCGCCGTCGCCACGCCGACCGCGATCGGCAGGCCCTGGCCGAGCGAGCCGGTGGCCACGTCGACCCACGGCAGCACCGGGACCGGGTGGCCCTCGAACTTCGACCCGAACTTGCGGAACGACAGCAGGTCCTCGTCCGAGATCGCCTTCGCGGCCTTGAGCATCGCGTAGTACAGCGGCGACGCGTGGCCCTTGGAGAAGATCAGGTGGTCGTTGTTCGGGTTGTCGGGGTTCTGGTAGTCGAGGTGGAGGTGCTTCTCCATCAGCACCGCCATCAGGTCGGCCGCCGACATCGAGGACGTCGGGTGGCCGGAGTTGGCGGCCGCGGAGGAGCGGACCGAGTCGACGCGGAGCTGCTGGCCCAGCTCGCTCATGCCGCCACCAGCCGGTCGCGCTTGTCTTCGACGTCGGAGAAGAGCTCCTGGAAGGACTTGGCGAACTTCTCGACGCCCTCCTTCTCGAGGACGGCGACGACGTCGTCGTAGTCGATGCCGGCCGCCTCGAGGTCCTCGAGCACCTTGCGGGCGCCCTCGACGTCCTCTTCGAGCGCGTTCGGGCGGATCTCGGCGTGGTCCTGGGTCGCCTCGATCGTCTCGCGCGGCATCGTGTTGACGGTCTCGGGACCGACGAGCTCCTCGACGTAGAGCACGTCGCGGTAGTCGGGGTTCTTGGTCGAGGTCGAGGCCCACAGGCAGCGCTGGGCGCTGGCGCCCTTGTCGGCGAGCGCCTCCCAGTCGGGCCCGGAGAAGACCTCCTTGTAGGTCTGGTAGGCGAGCTTGGCGTTGGCGATCGCCAGCTTGCCCTTCAGCTCGTCGTGGCCGCCGAGCTCGTCGAGCCGCTTGTCGGCCTCGGTGTCGACGCGCGACACGAAGAAGGACGCGACCGAGGCGATGCCGGTCGGGTCGCCGCCGCCGTCGACGTAGCGCTGGAGGCCGCGGATGTAGGCCTCGGCCACCGCGCGGTGGCGCTCGAGCGAGAAGATCAGCGTCACGTTGACGGGGATGCCGGCGGCGATCGTCTCCTCGATCGCGGGCAGGCCCTCCTTCGTGGCGGGGATCTTGACCAGCAGATTCCGTCGGTCCACGAGCTCGGACAGGCGCTTGGCCTCGGCGATCGTGCCCTCGGTGTCGTGCGCCAGGTTCGGGTCGACCTCGAGCGAGACCCAGCCGTCGCGGGCGGAGGCTTCGTCGTGGACGGACTCCAGCACGTCGCACGCGGCCTGGATGTCGCGGACGGCGAGCGCCAGGAAGATCTCCTTCGGCTCGCGCTCGGTCTCGAGCACCTCCTTGAGCTGCTCGTCATACGCGTCGCCCTCGGCGATCGCGGCCTGGAAGATCGTGGGGTTCGAGGTGACGCCGTGGACGCCGTCCTCGACCAGGGCGGCGAGCTCGCCGTCCTCGATGAACGTCCGCGACAGGTAGTCGACCCAGACGCTCTGGCCGTATTCGTTCAGTTGCTGCAGGGGGGTGCTGGCCATGCGGAGCTCCTCAGTCGTTACGGGTTGAGCATAAGTTTGCCCTGCCCGTCCACCGGCGGGGTGAAACGCTCGGAACCGCGCGTTCGTCAGCGCTCAGCGCGAGGGGCGCGCGAGCTGGCGCAGCCAGTTCGCGACGGCCTGCTCGTCCCGGCGCGCCTCGCGCCGGAGGGCCGCGCGAGCCTGGCTCGCGTGGACCCCGTTGCCGGGGGTGCGAGGCGTGGTTCGCGGACGCTCACCACTGGGGGGAGTGGGGGGCGCAGCTTCACGAGCACGCCCGGTCTGACCTTCTGAGATCAGCGACATCGTGCGAAAACCTACAAGTCCGGACGCGCCATGTCTAGTGCTTTACGTACTAGCTCAGACTTTGGCCCCTTCCGAACTGGCTAAAGTTCCTGCACCCGCTGGGAAACTCGGAAAATGGCGCTGCAGGGCCAAATGTCGGCTACCCGACACTCCGATCCGGCAAAGAGACCGGTCCGTCTCAGCGCTCGATGAGCGCGTGCGAGAGCGGGACGCCGAAGCGGCTCTCGGCGTCGGCGAGGCTGTCGTCCTCGCGGTAATCGCGGTCGCCCTCGGGATGCGAGAAGACCACGATGCGGTCGGCGGCGAACGTCGCCAGCGCATCCTGGATGGCGACCGCCGGCTCGCTCTCGCCGGTGTCCCCGGCGGCGTCGATGCCGTCCTCCTCGAGCCGCTCGACGGTCTCCTCCTGAGCGTCCTCGGCCTCCCCGATCGCCTCGTCGGAGTCCGAGACCCAGAACGCCATCTTGGACTGATTGGTGGCGGGGGAGATGACCAGCACCTCGGCGCCCTCGATCTCCTCGCCGAGGACGGAGCGCAGCATCGAGGCGTCGACAGGTTCGGGCGTCAGGACGAGCAGCTTCACGTCGAAGCCGCTACCCCCGGCTGGTCGGCCACAAACGGGACGGCGGGCTGCGACGACACGCGGAGGACCACCACGGCGACGTCGTCGCGCACCTTGCCGCCCTGCACCTCGAGCACCGCGTCCTCGATGTGGCGGGCGGTCGCGACCGGCGCGCGGCCATGGCACTCGCTGACGACGCGGGCCAGCTGCTCGGGGCCGAAGCGGTGGTCGACGGGGCTCGCCTCGATCACGCCGTCGGTGTAGAGGATCAGCGAGTCGCCGGGCCGCAGGGTCAGTTCCTGCGGCCGGATCTCGGGGTCGGGCAGGATCCCCAGCAGCGTGCCGGGCAGGCCGACCGTCTCGACGCGCCCGTCGGCGCGCAGGATCAGCGGCAGCGGGTGCCCGCCCGCGGCGACGCAGCCGGTCACGCGGTCGCCGTGCAGCTGGAGCGAGACGTAGAGCACGGTGCAGAAGCGGTTGTGCGCGGCCTCGCGGCGGATCGCGTCGTTGAGGTCCTGCAGCACGACGCGCGGGTTGTCGGAGTGCAGCGTCGCCGAGGCGCGGACGGTGTAGCGGGCCAGGGCGGTCACCGCCGCGGCCTCGGCGCCCTTGCCGCAGACGTCGCCGATCACCACCGCCCACTCGCCGTCGCCGGTGCGGAAGCAGTCGTAGAAGTCGCCGCCGACCTCGTTGCCCTCGCCGGCGGCGACGTAGCGTGCGGCCAGGTCGATCCCGGGCACGTCGGGCAGCACCGGCGGCAGCAGCGAGCGCTGGAGCGTGCGGGCGACGCTGGCCCGCTCCTCGTAGAGGCGCGCGTTATCGATCGAGAGCGCGGCGCGCTGCGCGAGGTCGTCGAACAGCGCCTGGTGGTCGGCCCCAACCACCTCGGCGAAGCCGAGCGCCATCACGCCCACCGTGCGGCCGCGCGCCCGCAGCGGGACGAGCAGGGTGCTCTGCAAGGTGAAGTGCTCGAGCAGCTCCCGGTGGCGCTCGTCCAGGGCCGGCAGGTCCGGTCCGCCGGGATGCGCGAGCAGCCGCGACTGGCCCGTCGCGAGGACGTCGAGCAGCGGGTGCGAGCGCCGATCGGCGAACGGATAGTGCTCGACGAGCTCATGCAGCTTCTCCTCGTCGGCAGGCTCGCGCGCGACGCAGGTGACGCGGCGGATGGTGGCGGCCGAGCCGCCGAGCAGGATCACGCAGGTGTCGGCCAGGTCGCGCACCGCCAGGCGGGCGAGCGCCTCGAGGATCCGCTCCTGGTCGAACACGGCGTCGAAGCTGGCGCTCGCCTCGGCCAGGAAGGCGGCGCGCTCGAGCAGCCACTCGCGCTCGGCCTGCGCGCGTGCGCGGGCGGTGACGTCGCGGCCGACGATGACCATCTGGGTGCGGCCACCGAGCTCGAGCGGGACGCCCGCGATCTCGAGTGGCACGCGGTGGCCGTCCCGGTGGCGCAGGGTCAGCTGGTAGCCGGGGTCGCTGACGCCCTCGAGCCGCAGCTGCGCGCGCCGGCGGGCGTCCTCGCGCTCGGCCTCCTCGACGAGGTCGAACATCGAGGGGAGCGCCTGCAGCTCCTCGGTCGAGTAGCCGGACATGGCCAGGAAGGCCGGGTTGGCGTAGACGAGGCGGTCGTCCTCGAGCACGAGCATGCCCTCGCCGACCTCGGAGAGCGCGCGCAGCAGCGACTCGTAGCGCACGGTCTGCTCGCGCAGCGCGCGCTCGGCCTCGAGCCGCTCGGTGACCTCGAAGACGACGCAGCCGACGCCCAGCACCTCGTCGTCGCCGCGGCGGCGGACGGGGAAGTAGGAGACGAGGAACTCGCGCCGCACGCCGGGCGCCGCGAGGGTCGACCCGGCGAGCTCGACGTCGGAGAGCGCGCGGCCGGTCGCGAGCACCTCGCGCATGGCCGGCACGATGCCCTCGACATCCGGGACGATCTCGGTGACCGGCCGGCCGATCTGCTCGGCGGCGGGGATGCCGTCGATCGCGGCGAGGTGGTCGTTGATCCGCACGACCCGCAGCTCGTGGTCGTAGAGCGCGAGGCCGACAGGTGCGCGTGCGAACACCGCGTCGAGCATCCCGTAGGCCTCGTCGGCCTCCTCCATCAGGGCCGCGCTGTCGATCGCCGCCGCGCAGCGCTGGGCGAGCTCGGCGGCCAGCTCAGGGTCGGGCGCGGCGAGCGCCAGCGTTCCCAGCCGCTCCCCGCGCGCGAGCAGCGGCGCGCCGGTGGCGGGCTCCGGCCCGAGCGAGATCGTGCAGCCGGCCGCGACCTCGACGGCGCGCAGCCGCGCGCCGAGCTCGCCCGTGCCGGCCAGCGCCTCGCTCGCCGCGGCGAGCACGCTGGCCCGCGCCGCTGCCCGCTCGCGGCGGGTGCGGAGGAACGCGCCGAACGTCGCGAGCGCTCCGAGCGCCGCCACGGCGGAAATGAACAGGATCCCGTTGGCGGGCTCCATGTCGTCGCTGCGCAGGCGCGAGATCACCGCGGCGAGGAGCGCCAGCGTGCCGACGCCGGCGGTCGAGCGCCATGTCGCGCCGAGCGAGGCGATCAGCGGCGCGATCCCGTAGAGGGTGATGACCGCGACGTGCGGCGCGGTCGCCAGGTCGGCCACGAACAGCAGCGCGAGCACAGCCAGCGCTGCGCCCACCCACGGCCGGGACCGGGACGCGTCCATGGCGTTCTCTACCACGTCCCGGCGACCGGTGGGGGTTTTTGAGCAAAGTTCACCCTGGCCATCCGGGGGGTGGCGGCGGTGGTCCGCGTGTCACAGCATCTTCACGTGGCTGTCCGCCTGAGCCAGCACGCTTACGACATGGGCGTCGCACTCCCACGCGAGGAGCCCCGCGGGCGCCTCACGCGCGCCCGTGTCGCGCTCCCCGGCGGCGCGGCCACCACCGTGTACGCGACTTCCCATTCCGAGCGCAGCACCGAGTTGCGGGTGGCGATCCTCCGCAAGCCGCAGAAGCTGGGGCCGTGGTGCGCTGCGCGCGGGGTGCAGGAGGCGCTGGTCGGCGGCTTCTTCATCCGCCCGGGCGGCATGCCGCTGGGTGAGCTGCGAACCCACGGCATCATGCGCCGGAGCGCGGCCTTCGCGCGGCCGTGGTGCGACGTGCGCGCATGCGTGAGCGTGACGGGAGGGCAGGTGCGGATCGCGCAGCGCGACGAGCTGCCGCCCGAGCCCCGCGGCGACCTCCTGCAGGCCGGCCCGTTGCTCGTGCGCGACGGCGAGGCGTGCTTCGAGCGCGCGCTCGACCCCGAGGGCTTCTCGGCCGGCCAGGCGCAGTTCGACTCCGACATCACCGACGGCCGCTACCCGCGGGCGGCGCTGGGGCTCGCGCCCGGTCGCCTGATCGCGGTCGCCTGCGACGGCCGCTCCCAGCGCGAGGCAGGGCTCACTTTGGAAGAGCTCGCGCGCGTGCTCGTGAGCCTCGGCTGCCACACCGCTGTGAACCTGGACGGCGGCGGCTCGACCTCGCTGGTCTCCGGCGGGCGGCTGCGCAACAAGCCGTTCGGGGACTGGGAGACGCCAGAGCCGGGCGGGCGCCCGGTCTCGACGGCGCTGCTGTTTCTGCCGCGCTGAAGGTCAACTGCGGCATTGAGGGGTGGGTGCGGGGTGCCGCGGCGTCCAAGCGGGACGCTTCTTGGTCGTATAGCGACCACAAACCGTCCCGCTTGAACTCCACGCCGCTCGAACCCAACCCTTACCCAGCCGCAGTTGACTTTCAGGCCCTAGCTGCGCGGCTCGATATCCAAGAGCTCGTCGGCGTGCTCGTGGTCGACCTGCAGCGTCGTGTGCCGGATCCCGAAGCGGTCGCCGAGCTCGGCCTGGAGCTCGCGCCGGATGCGGTGGCAGTCGTCGCCCGGCGCCACGAGCACGTGGGCGGCGAGCGCGGGGAAGTCGGTGGTCACCTCCCACACGTGGAGGTCGTGGACCTCGACGACGCCCGGGTGGCGGGCGAGCGCGCGCCCGATCGCCTCGGGGTCCATGCCGGCAGGGGCGCCCTCGAGCAGTACGCGGCCGGAGTCGCGCAGCAGGCTCCAGGCGGTGCGGAGCATCAGGAGCGCGACCAGCAGCGCCGCGATCGGGTCGGCGATGTTGAGGTCGAACAGCAGCACCAGCGCGCCGGCCAGCGCCGCGCCCAGTGACGCGTAGAGGTCGGTCAGCACGTGTGCGTGGGCGCCCTCGACGTTGAGCGAGCGGCGCTCGGCGCGGGCGAGCGACCAGGCGGCCGCGATGTTCACGACGGCGCCGAGCAGGCCGACGGCGAGCACGACCCCGCCGTCGACGTCGGGCGGGTCGAACAGCCGGTGCACGGCGTCGAAGCCGATCACGCCGGCGAGCACGAGCAGCGTCGCGCCGTTGACCTGGGCGCTGAGGATCTCGGCGCGGCCGAGGCCGAACGTGAAGCGCCCGGACGGCGGCCGCGCGGCGACCGCGGCGGCGGCCAGCGCGAGCCCGATGGCCCCGGCGTCGGTGAGCATGTGGGCGGCGTCGGAGAGCAGGGCCAGCGAGCCGGCCAGCAGGCCCGCCACCACCTCGACGAGCATGAAGCCGAGGATCAGCCCGAGCGCGAGCCGCAGCTTGCCGCGGTCGGCGTTCGCCGAGATCGCGTGGTCGTGCCCGTGTCCGTGGTGCTCGTGCACGGAAACTAGGCTACGCCCGCATGCGAGCTGTGATCGCCGTCGCGGCGAGCCTGCCGGCCGCCGGCCTCCCCTCCGGCATCCACGCGCGGTCGCGCGCGGTCGCGCGCGTGCGGGCGACGGCCCGCCCATGAACCGCGTCCTCATGGGCCTGATGTTCTTCCCGCGCGGCGGCTCGGCGCACGTCGCCCGCAACCTCGCGCATTCGCTGCCGGGCGCGGGCTGGGACGCGAGCATCGTGTCGGGCTCGCTGTCGCGGCCGGGACGGCCGGGCGACGCGCGCGCCTTCTACGCGGGCCTCGACATCCACCCGGTCGACTTCACCGCGGCGCTCGACGCGCCCGACCCGCTGCTCGCCGACCCGCCCTTCCATCCCTCCTTCGAGGACCGCGAGGGCGCGCCGGACCGCGTGTTCGCCTCGCTGGGCGACGACATCGCCGAGCACCTCGCCGCCACGTGGGCCCGTGAGCTGGCCGCGGCGGGCGCGAGCGAGGCCGACGTCCTCCACCTCCACCACCTGACGCCGCTCAACGAGGCCGCCGCGCGGGTGGCGCCGGACGTGCCGGTGGTCGGGCACCTGCACGGCACCGAGCTGCTGATGCTCGAGGCGATGGAGGCGGAGCCCGAGCGCTGGGCGCACGCGGAGGCGTGGGCCGAGCGGATGCGCCGGTGGGCGGCGGGCTGCGAGCGGCTGCTGGTGCTGTCCAAGAGCCAGGACGCCCGCGCCGAGCGGCTGCTGGGCGTGCCGCACGAGCAGTGCGTCGAGGTCAACAACGGGTTCGATCCCGAGCTCTTCCACCCGTTCGAGGTCGACCGCGGCGCCCAGTGGGCCGAGCACGTCCCCGCGCTGGCCGGCTACGAGGGCCCGGTGCTGCTCTACGTCGGGCGCTTCACCGCCGTCAAGCGCGTCCCGCTGCTGATCGAGGCCTACAGCCAGGCGCAGGAGCGCTTCCGCGAGCGCGCCCCGCTCGTGCTGGTGGGCGGCTTCCCGGACGAGTTCGAGGGCGAGCATCCCGACGCGGCGATCGAGCGCACGGGCGCCCAGGACGTGCATCTGGCGGGCTGGCACGAGCACGCCGCGCTGGCGCGCTTCCTCAACGCCGCCGACCTCGTCGTGCTCCCCTCCGTGGCCGAGCAGTTCGGCCAGGTCCTGGTCGAAGGCATGGCCTGCGAGCGGCCGGTGATCGCGGTCAACTCCCACGGCCCGGCCGAGATCGTCGACCCGGGGGAGACCGGCTGGCTGGTGCCCGGCGACGACCGCGACGCGCTCGCGGACGCGCTGGTGGAGGCGGTCAACGACCCCGAGGAGCGCCGCCGCCGCGGCCTCCGCGCCCGCGAGGTCGCGCTCGAGCGCTACGCCTGGCCCTCGCTCGCCGAGCGGGTGGCCGCGGTCTATGAGACCGCTCTGCGCGGCGCCTGACGCCGTTTTGTACTTGTGTACATATTCAGGCGCCCGAACCGCTGCTACCTTTCCGCGCTCCGCCTCAGGGCCCCCGCCCGCGCACCGGGAGCACCCGTATGCACTTCACCCCGAGACCGACGAACCCGGTCGGTCTGTACGACCCCAGCTATGAGCACGACGCGTGTGGCGTCGCCATGGTCGCGCGCCTCAGCGGCGAGGCGAGCCACGAGACGGTCCAGCGCGCGGTCGTCGCGCTGGAGAACCTCGAGCACCGCGGGGCCGCGGGCGCCGACCCCAACACCGGCGACGGCGCCGGGATCCTGCTCCAGCTCCCCGATGAGCTGCTGCGTGGTCTCGTCGGCGACGACCTCCCGCCCCCGGGCCGCTACGGCGTGGCCGTCTGCTTCCTGCCCCAGGACGACGAGCGGCGCGCCGAGCTCGAGGAGCTGCTGACCAGCACGGTCGAGGCCGAGGGCCAGCGCGTCGTCGGCTGGCGCGACGTGCCGGTCGACAAGGACTACGTCGGCATCACCGCCAACTACTTCGCGCCCTACATCAAGCAGCTCGTGGTGGCCGCGGCCACGCCGGAGTGCCTCAACGACCAGGACGCGTTCGAGCGCAAGCTCTACGTGATCCGCCGCGTGGCCGAGCTGGCCGCCGGGCCGGACCTCGTGGTCCCGTCGTTCAGCAGCCGCACGATCGTCTACAAGGGCATGCTCACCGCCCCGCAGCTGCTCGGCTACTACCCCGACCTGCAGGACACGCGGGCCAAGACCGCGCTCGCGCTCGTCCACTCGCGCTTCTCCACCAACACGTTCCCGAGCTGGGAGCTCGCGCACCCGTACCGCTACATCGCCCACAACGGCGAGATCAACACGCTGCGCGGCAACGTCAACTGGATGCGGGCGCGCGAGTCGCAGCTCGCCTCCGAGCTGTTCGGCGAGGAGGACCTCGCGAAGCTGCTCCCGATCGTCCGGCCCGGCGGCTCGGACTCGGCGACGTTCGACAACGTGCTCGAGCTGCTCGTGCTGGCCGGGCGCCAGCTGCCGCACGCGGTGATGATGATGATCCCGGAGGCGTTCGAGGGCCGCGACGACCTGCCCGATCACCTCAAGGGCTTCTACGCCTTCCACTCCTGTCTGATGGAGCCGTGGGACGGCCCCGCCGCGGTCGCGTTCACCGACGGGCGCGTGATCGGGGCCACGCTCGACCGCAACGGCCTGCGCCCCGGCCGCTGGCTGGAGACCAAGGACGGCTGGGTCGTGCTCGGCTCGGAGACCGGCGTGATGGACGAGCCGGCCTCCAACATCGTCCGCAAGGGTCGCCTGCAGCCCGGCAAGCTCTTCCTGGTCGACCTGGCCGAAGGCCGGATCGTCTCCGACGAGGAGGTCAAGCGCGACGTCGCGTGCAAGCAGCCCTACGGCGACTGGTACCGCGAGGGCGTCGTCCGCCTCGCCGACCTGCCCGACGCCGAGCCGGCCGTCCCGCGCACCGAGCCGCTGCGGCTGCGCCAGCTCGCGTTCGGCTACACGCAGGAGGACCTGCGGGTGCTGCTCGGCCCGACCGCGGCCGGCGCCGCCGAGCCGATCGGCTCGATGGGCAACGACCTCGCGCTGGCCGTGCTCTCCGACCGCCAGCCGCCGCTCTTCTCCTACTTCAAGCAGCTGTTCGCGCAGGTCACGAACCCGCCGATCGACCCGATCCGCGAGTCGATCGTCATGAGCGTCGCCTCCGGCGTCGGCTCGGAGCGCAACCTGTTCGACGAGACGCCCGAGCACGCGCACCAGCTGTCGATGGACACGCCGATCCTGCGCTCGCACGAGCTCGAGAAGCTGCGCCAGGTCGACTCGTCGATCTTCGAGTCGCACACGCTCGACATCACCTGGCCGGTCGGCGCCGGCCCCGACGGGCTCGCCAACGCCGTCGAGCGCGTCTGCGCGGAGGCGTCGGAGTCGATCGCCCGCGGGGTCAACATCCTCATCCTCTCCGACCGCAACGTCGGCGCCGACCGCGTGCCGATCCCGGCGCTGCTGGCGGTCGCCGCCGTCCACCACCACCTGGTGCGCGAGGGCACGCGCCTGCAGGCCGGGCTCGTGCTCGAGTCCGGCGAGCCGCGCGAGGTCCACCACTTCGCCACGCTGATCGGCTACGGCGCGTCGGCGATCAACCCGTACGTGATGTTCGAGTCGCTGGCCGAGCTGGTCGAGGACGGCCGGCTGCCCGAGGGCATGGGCGTCGATGAGGCCGAGGACCGCGTGGTCAAGGGCATCGCCAAGGGCCTGCTCAAGACGATCTCGAAGATGGGGATCTCGACGATCCAGTCCTACACGGGCGCGCAGATCTTCGAGGCGGTCGGGCTCGCTCCGGAGCTGATCGACGCCCATTTCCCCGGCACGGCGTCGCGGATCGGCGGCATCGGGCTCGACGTGCTCGCGCGCGAGACCCTGATGCGGCACGCGCGCGCCTATGGGTGGGTGGGGACGGACTCATACGAGGACCTCCTCCCGGTCGGCGGCATCTACGCGTGGCGCCGCGAGGGCGAGCACCACATGTGGAACCCGGAGTCGATCGCGCTGCTCCAGCACGCGGTCCGGCACGGCGGTGCCGAGACCTTCGAGGAGTACTCGAAGCTGATGGACGAGGACGCCGCCCGCCGCGCCACGTTGCGCGGGCTGCTCGCGTTCAAGCTGCTGCCCGAGGACGAGTGGCTCGACATCGACGAGATCGAGCCGGCCAAGGAGATCGTCAAGCACTTCTCGACCGGCGCGATGTCGCTCGGCTCGCTGTCGCGCGAGGCGCACGAGACGCTGGCGATCGCCATGAACCGCCTCGGCGGCCGCTCCAACACCGGCGAGGGCGGCGAGGACCCGGTCCGCTACACGCGCGACGCCAACGGCGACTCGCGCCGCTCGGCGATCAAGCAGGTCGCCTCGGGGCGCTTCGGCGTGAACATCCACTACCTCGTCAACGCCGACGAGCTGCAGATCAAGATGGCCCAGGGCGCGAAGCCCGGCGAGGGCGGCCAGCTGCCCGGCCACAAGGTCGACAAGTACATCGGCTCGATCCGCTTCACGACGCCGGGCGTCGGCCTCATCTCGCCGCCGCCGCACCACGACATCTACTCGATCGAGGACCTCAAGCAGCTGATCTACGACCTGCGCTGCGGCAACCCGCGGGCGCGGATCAGCGTCAAGCTCGTGTCCGAGGTCGGCGTCGGCACGGTCGCCGCGGGCGTGGCGAAGGCGAACTCCGACCACGTGCTGATCTCCGGCCACGACGGCGGTACCGGCGCCTCGCCGCTGTCCTCGATCCAGGCGGCCGGCATCCCGTGGGAGATCGGGCTGGCCGAGACGCAGCAGACGCTCGTGCTCAACGACCTGCGCTCGCGCATCTGGGTGCAGACCGACGGCCAGCTCAAGACCGGCCGCGACGTCGTCATCGCGGCGCTGCTCGGCGCCGACGAGATGGGCTTCTCGACCGCGCCGCTGATCGCGACCGGCTGCATCATGATGCGCGCCTGCCACCTCAACACCTGCCCGGTGGGCGTGGCGACGCAGGACCCGGAGCTGCGCAAGCGCTTCAAGGGCACGCCGGAGCACGTCGTCAACTTCTTCTTCTTCCTGGCGGAAGAGGTGCGGCAGCTGATGCGGAAGCTCGGGATCCGGAAGTTCGAGGACCTGACCGGCCGCACCGACCTGCTCGAGGCGGACACCGCGATCGACCACTGGAAGGCGCGCGGCGTCGACCTGACGCACATCCTGAGGATGCCGGAGGTGCCCGAGGGCACGCCGCTGCGGCGCCTGCGCCCGCAGGACTCGCCGCTGCCGCTCGCGCTCGACTGGGACCTGATCGAGGCCGCCAAGGACGCGATCGACCACCGCAAGCCGGTGACCGGCGACTTCCGCATCCGCAACGTCAACCGCTGCGTCGGCGGGATCCTCTCGAGCGCGGTCACCGAGGTGCACGGCCGTGACGGCCTGCCGCCGGAGACGATCCGCTACACGCTGCGCGGCTCGGCGGGGCAGTCGTTCGGCGGCTGGCTGGCGCCCGGCGTCGAGCTGACGCTGATCGGCGACGCCAACGACTACACCGGCAAGGGCCTGTCCGGCGGCGTGCTCGCCGTGCGGCCGCCCGACGACGCCGCCTACGTGGCCGAGGACAACGTCGTGATCGGCAACACGGTGCTCTACGGGGCGACCGCGGGCCGGGCGTTCTTCCGCGGGCTGGCCGGCGAGCGCTTCGCGGTCCGCAACTCGGGCGCGAGCGCGGTCGTCGAGGGCGTCGGCGACCACGGCTGCGAGTACATGACCGGGGGCCGCGCGGTGATCCTCGGCCCGACCGGCCGCAACTTCGCGGCCGGCATGAGCGGCGGCGTCGCCTACGTGCTCGACGAGGACGGGACGTTCGGCGACCGCTGCAACATGGAGCTGGTCGGCTTCGACGAGCTCGACGACAATGACGTGCAAGAGCTCCACGACCTCATCGAGGAGCACCACCTGCGCACGCTGTCGCCGGTCGCGGCGCGGATCCTGCGCGACTGGGACGCGTCTCTGGAGCACTTCGTGAAGGTCATGCCGCACGACTACAAGCGCGCGCTGGCCGAGCTGGCCGACGCCGAGGCCGAGGCGGGCCGCCAGGAGGTCGCAGCCTGATGGGCGAGGTCGGCGCCTTCCTCCGCATCGAGCGGGTCAACAGCCCCGAGCGCGATCCGCTCGAGCGCAAGGAGGACTACCGCGAGTTCGTCGAGACGCTGCCGGTCCCGCAGCTCCAGGAGCAGGGCGCGCGCTGTATGGAATGCGGCGTTCCGTTCTGCCACAACGGCTGCCCGCTCGGCAACCTGATCCCGGACTGGAACGACCTCGTCTACCGCGACCGCTGGCGCGCGGCGATCGACCAGCTGCACGCCACCAACAACTTCCCGGAGTTCACCGGCAAGCTGTGCCCCGCGCCGTGCGAGGCCGCCTGCGTGCTGGAGATCCGCGAGGGCGACGCGGTGACGATCAAGCAGATCGAGGTCTCGATCATCAACCGCGCGTTCGACGAGGGCTGGGTCGTGCCGCGGCCGCCGTCGTTCGAGACCGGCCGCAGCGTCGCGGTGATCGGCGCGGGCCCGTCCGGCCTCGCCGCCGCGCAGCAGCTGCGCCGGGCCGGGCACGCGGTGACGGTCTACGAGCGCGACGAGGCGGGCGGCGGGCTCGTGCGCTTCGGCGTGCCGGACTTCAAGATCGAGAAGTGGGTCGTCGAGCGGCGGCTCGACCAGCTGAGGGCGGAGGGCGTGCGGTTCGAGTACGGGGTCGACGTCGGCGTCGATGTCGGCGCCGACGAGCTGCGCGAGCGCCACGACGCCGTCGTCATCGCCACCGGCTCGCGCGTGCCGCGCGACCTGCCGGTCCCGGGCCGCGAGCTCGACGGCGTCCACTACGCGATGGAGTACCTCTACGGCCGCAACCGCTGGGTCGCGGGCAACGGCGAGGGCACGTCGCCGATCACCGCGGCCGGCAAGCACGTGATCGTGATCGGCGGCGGCGACACCGGCGCGGACTGCGTCGGCAACTCGCACCGCGAGGGCGCGGCGTCGGTGACGCAGATCGAGCTGCTCGGCGAGCCGCCCGCCCACCGCCAGGACGACCTCACGCCGTGGCCGCGCTGGCCGGTGAAGCTGCGCCGCTCCTACGCCATCAAGGAAGGCGGCGAGCAGGACTTCGCGATCTCGACGACCAAGCTGACCGGCTCGAACGGCCGTGTGGAGGAGATCCACTGGGTGCAGAACTCGGGCAAGCCGCCGTTCGACGCGATCGAGGGCACCGAGACGTCGCACCCCGCCGGGCTCGTCCTGCTCGCGATGGGCTTCCTGTCGCCGGAGCCGCTCGTGCTCGAGCAGCTCGGCGTCGAGAAGGACCAGCGCGGCAACGCCAAGGCCGGCGCCTACGCGACCTCCGCCGAGGGCGTGTTCGCCGCCGGCGACGCGCGCCGCGGCCAGTCGCTGATCGTGTGGGCGATCAACGAGGGCCGCCAGTGCGCCCGCGTCGTCGACCGCTACCTGAACGAGCTGCCCGAGAAGGACCCGCGCGAGGCGCTGACGGTCGGCGCCTCCGAGCGCGCCGGCTCGTCCGAGCTCGGCGCCGACCCGCCGAAGCAGGCGAGCTTCGGCAGCGGACAGGGAATCGACGACTAGCCACTTAGGATCGGCCCATGCTCCTGGGCCGTGACGCGGAGTGCGAGCGCATCGAGCGGCTGGTGGCTCGCGCCCGCGACGGCGAGAGCGGGGTACTGGTGCTGCGCGGCGAGCCGGGGATCGGCAAGACCGCGCTGCTCGAGCACGCCGCGGCGAGCGCCGGGGCCGCCACGGTGCTGCGGGTGCGTGGGGTCGAGTCGGAGGTCGAGGTCGCGTTCGGCGGGCTGCACGAACTGCTGCGGCCGGTCCTGGACGCGCGCGAGCGCCTGCCTCCACCGCAGCGGGCCGCGCTCGAGCGGGCCCTGGGGCTCGTGGCGGGCGTGGGGCCGGAGCCGCAGCTCGTGGGCGCCGCCACGCTTGGCCTGCTGGCGGCGCTGGCCGAGGAGCGGCCGGTGCTCGTGCTCGCCGACGACGTCCAGTGGCTCGACGCGGCGTCGGCGTCGGCGCTGACCTTCGCGGCGCGGCGGCTGCTCGCCGACGCCGTCGCGGTCCTGCTCACGGTGCGCGCGGGCGAGCCGTCGCGGGTCGACGCCGCCGGGCTCGACGAGCTGGAGCTGACCGGGCTCGCGGCCGAGCCGGCACGCGCGCTGCTCGACGCGCACGCCGCCCATCCCGTCGCCGGCGACACCGCCGGCTGGCTGCATGAGGCGACCGGCGGCAACCCGCTCGCGCTCGTCGAGCTGGCCGCCGAGGCGCCGCGGCTGCGGCCCGGGCCGGTCGGCGATCACATCGCGGTCGGGTACCGCATCGAGCGCGCGCTGGGCCGCCGCCTCGACCGGATGTCGGGCGAGGCCACGCGGTCTCTGCTCGCCGCCGCGGTGGCCGACGGCGACGAGCTCGAGCCGGTGCTCGGCGCCGCCCGCGCGGCCGGCGGCTCGCTGGCCGGGCTCGAGGAGGCAGAGGCGGCGGAGCTGGTCCATCTGGCGGCGGGCCGGATCGCGTTCCGTCACCCGCTGGTCCGCTCGGTGGTGCTGGCCCGCGCGACGCCCGCCGACCGGCGGGCCGCGCACCGCGAATACGCCGCCGCGTTAGGGGCCCTCGTCGGCGCGCCCCCGGAGGCCGGAGAGGCCGAGGCCGGGGGCGCCGTCGCCGAGCGCCGTGCCTGGCACCTCGCGGCGGGCACGCTCGAGCCGGACGAGGAGGTGGCCGCGGCGCTCGCGGCCGCCGCCACCGCCGCCGGCGAGCGCGGCGGGTTCGCGGCCGCGGCGGCCGCATTCGAGCAGGCCGCCGGTCTCAGCCCCGAGCCGGCCCGGCGGGCGGAGCGGCTCCGGCGGGCCGCGGACGCCGCGTGGCTGGCCGGCGACGGGCCGCGAGCGCTCGCGCTGCTGGACGACGCCGCGCGCCACCCCGTGGCGGCGGCGGAGCAGGCGAAGGCCGGCCACTTGCGTGGGCGCGTGCTGGCGCGGCGCGGGCCGATCCCGCTCGCGGTCTCGGTGCTGCAGAAGGCGGCCGACGCGATCGCGGCGACCGACCCCGCGCTCGCCGCGGAGATCCAGGCCGAGGCCGCCTACGCCGCGCTCCACGGCCGCGGTGCCGCCGAGGTGACGATCAAGACGGCGGAGCGGGCGGTGGAGCTCGCGCCGCCCGACGAGCCGCGCGCCCGCTGCCTCGCGGCGATCGCGGTGGGCGCGGCGTACGTGCTCAACGGCCGCGCCGAGGCGGCCGACTGGCTGGCCGAGGCGGCCGCGCTGATCGAGGCGACGCCGGCGCTGCGCGACGACGTGCGGCTCGCGGCGATGCTCGGCGTGCCCCCCACCTTCCTGCGCACCGACCAGGCCGGCTACACGTCGTTGCGCAGGGCGGTCGCGCTGGCGCGCGAGCGCGGCGCCGCCGGGGTGCTGCCGTACGCGCTCTTCTACCTCGGCATGGGCGCGTTCGGCAGCGGCCGCTGGGCCGAGGCCGCCGCCCACTTCGAGGAGGGCGTGCGCCTGGGCGCCGAGACCGGGCTGCGCGTCGACGCCGTCATCTGCCTCGCCGGGCTCACGCGGGTGCTCGCGCGGCGCGGCGATCCGGCGGCCGCCGAGCTCGCCGCCGACGCGCTCGCCCAGGCGCACGAGCTCGCCATGCCGTTCTTCGAGGCCGCCGCCCTCCACGCCCAGGGCGACATCGCGTGGGGTCGCGGGGAGCTGCCGGAGGCCGTCGCCGCGTTCGAGGAGAAGCTGCGGGTGATGGAGGAGGACGGCCTCCGCGACGCCGACCTGTCGCCGCTGCCCGAGCTCGTCGAGCTCCTCGTCCAGCTCGAGCGCCAGGACGAGGCGGCCGCGCTCGCCGCGCGCTATGCCCGGGAGGCGGGCGTCAAGGGCGGCGCGTGGGGGCTCGCACGCGCGCGCCGGGCCGAGGCGCTGGTCGAGGACGCCGACGCCGAGCGCCACTACGCCGAGGCGCTCGCGCTGCACGCGGGCGACGAGGACGCCTTCGAGCGCGCTCGCACCGAGCTCTGCCTCGGAGAGCGCCGGCGCCGCGCCGGTCGGCGCACCGACGCCCGCGAGCCGCTGCGCGCCGCCCTCGCGACCTTCGACGCGCTCGGCGCCGCGGGGTGGGCCGAGCGCGCCAGCGCCGAGCTGCGGGCGACCGGGGAGACGGTGCGCCGCCGCGACGCCGCGTCACTCGACGAGCTGACCCCGCAGGAGCTGCGGATCGCGCTGTTGCTGGCGGAGGGCCAGACCACCCGCCAGGCCGCGGCGGCGCTCTACCTCAGCCCGAAGACCGTCGAGTACCACCTGCGCCACGTCTACCTCAAGCTCGGGATCAACTCGCGAGCCGCGCTGGCGCAGGCGCTCCGGGCCGGCGGGGGGAGAGCCGGCCCGGAGTCGAACGACGCGCCTTAGGCCTACGCGCGGGCTTCCAGCACGAGGTTGAACGGCGTCTCGGCCGCGCGCCGCACGCTGGTGAAGCCGGCCGACTCGAGCACCGACCGCAGCCGCGCCTCGCCCGCCTGGGCGCCGAGCGCCAGCCCGACCTCCTGCGACAGCGAGCTGGGCGTGCACAGCAGGGTCGAGAACGCGTAGTACGCGCGCCCGACCGGGTTGAGGTTCTCCTCGACCGTGTCGCCCGCCCGCGGCTCGACGATCATCCACGCCCCGCCGGGCGCGAGCGCGGCGCGCACCTGGCGCGCGACGCCGGCCGGGTCGCCCATGTCGTGCAGGCAGTCGAACGAGGTCACGAGGTCGTAGCCCTCGGCCGTCAGCGCGTCGGCCGGGGCCGTCGAGAACGTCACGCGGTCGCCGACGCCCGCCTCGGCCGCCAGCCGGCGCGCCTCGGCGATCGAGCCGTCGTGGGCGTCGGTGCCGTGGACGCTCACGTTCGGGTAGGCCTCGGCGATGATGATCGAGGACGCGCCCTGGCCGCAGCCGATGTCGGCCACGTTCCCGCCCGCCCGCAGCTTCTCCTCGATGCCGTCGAGCGCCGGGATCCAGGACTGCACGATGTTCGCCCGGTAGCCGGGCTCGAAGAAGCGCCGGCAGCCCTCGATGACGTCGTGGTGATGCTCGCCCCAGCCGAAGCCGGTGCCGGTCACGAACGCCTCCGCGATGTGCTCGCGGGCGTCCACGGAGCCGAGCGCGGTCTGGAAGGCGCCGCCCACGAACGCGGGGCTGGCCGGGTCGGCGAACAGGAGCGCCTGCTCGGGCGACATCGCGTAGCGGTCGCCGTCGGCGTGGTAGGTCACCCAGCCGCTGGCGGCCTGGGCGCCGAGCCACTCGCGCACGTAGCGCTCCGAGGTGCCGGTACGCGCGGCGAGCTCGGCGGAGGTGTACGGCCCGCCGGCGGCGAGCTCGCGGTAGAGGCCGAGGCGGTCGCCGATGGCGATGAGCGCGGCGTTGGCCGCCGCGCCGAACTCGACGACGGCCTGGCCGAGCAGCGCGTTGAGGCGCTCCTCGTCGAGCGGGGGAGAGGATGTGGTGGCAGACATGGGCCGACCGTAAGCGCGCCCTCGCGGGCTCGCCTCAGGGCCCCCACCTAGGCGGCTAGCCTAGCGTTCCTGGACGAGCTCGTAGAGCTTGCCGTCGGGCGCGCGGAAGTGGACGTAGCGGTGGCGGTCGTTCTCGGCCGGCTCGTCGACCTCGACGCCCGCGGCCCGCAGCTCGGCCACCGCCGCCTCGAGGTCGGCGACGAGGAACCCGATGGTGCGCGACGTCTCGCCCATCTCGCGCGGGCCGGCGACCGCGAAGAACGAGCCGTCGGGCAGCCCGAACATGTCGGCGCTCACGCCGCCAGCCGGCGCCGGCTCCAGCCCGAGCACGTCGCCGACGAACGCCGCCATCTCCGGCCGCCGGCCGGTCGCGCTGCCGGCGAACACCAGTCCGAGCACCTGCATCAGATCACCGGCTTGAGGTCGAGCACCGGCGTCCCGTCGACCGCCTCGAGGTCGCGCACGCGCAGCCGGGTGCCGTCGATCGCGACGACCTCGACGACGTGCAGCCCGATCGGGTTGGGGCGGTCGGCCGAGCGCGTGCTGAACACGCCCCGCTCCGGGTTGGAGGGATCGTCGCGCGGGTGGACGCGCAGCACGCCGCGGTCCGCGCGATCGAGCCAGGTGAGCACGATCACCTCGTCGCCGGGGGCGATCCCGTCGAGGCCCTCGGCGACCTCAGGGGCGATCACGAGGACCGCCTCGGGCGCGCCCTCGCGGCCCTGCTTGGGCGCGGCGGCGGGGTCGGTCAGCGGCGACTCGACGACGCCGATCTGGCTCAGCTGCATGCGCAGACTGTACGGTGAGCCCATGGCCTACACGACCGCGGAAGCGCGCATCCAGCTGCTCGACGACCTCGCGCACGCGATCGACGAGATCAGCGTCGCGCTCGGGGCGCTCGGCGAGGCCTACGAGCTGCTCGACGAGCAGAACGCCGACCGCATGGAGGAGCAGCTCTTCCGCCCCGTGCAGGTGACCTACGGCCGCGCCAAGCGCACATACTCCGGCTTCGCGGAGCGCCACGGGCTCGACGCCCGCGAGTTCGAGCCCTCGGCGGCCGGGCGCGCCGGCCAGAGCGCGCGCGAGGCGATGGACGCCGCGATCGAGGCGATCGAGGAGGCCGACCACCTGCTGGTCGAGATCCAGGACTCGATGATGCCGGTCGAGGTCGGCGACGCACCGCTGCGCGCGGGGCTCGCCGAGATCCGCGAGCTGATCGGCCCGCTGCCCGGCCTCGGCACCTCGCTGCTCAGCACGCTGGGGCGGTAGGGTCGCGCCGAGATGCCGAGCTGGAAGCGCGTGATCGCCCCCGACGTGCCCGAGCTGCCGGTGTTCGCGCACGCCGCGATCGCCGGCGACCAGATCTACATCTCCGGCATGCTCGGCCTCACGGACGACTTCGAGGGCGTGGTCGAGGGCGGCATCGGGCCGGAGACCACGCAGGCGTTCCGGCACGTCCAGCGCATCCTCGCCGCCTGCGACGCGACGCTGGCCGACATCGTCAAGGTCAGCGCCTTCCTGCCCGACCTGCGCGAGTGGGAGGCGATGAACACCGCCTACCTCGAGGTGTTCGGCGAGGAGACGCCGACCCGCATCGCGATCGGCTGCGGCGACCTGCTCCTGGGCGCGCGCGTCGAGTTCGACTGCATCGCCTACAAGCCGTGAGCCTGATCGTCTTCCTCATCTTCCTCGCGGTCGAGGGGCTGATCGTCGGCGCGTTCGCGCGGCTGGCGCTGCCGGGGAAGGATCCGCTGACGATCCCGCAGACGATCGGCGTCGGCCTTGCCGGCTCGTTCCTCGCCGGGATTGTCGTCCAGATCCTCTCCGGCGGCCGTGAAGGCGCGGGCTTCCTCGCCTCGCTGGTCTTCTCCGTGCTGATCCTCTACTTCATCCGCCGTCACCGCGGCGGCGGGCTGACCAGCCCGGGCGAGCCGCCCCCGCCGCGCTAGCTAGATCGCTTCGACCGCGTCGAGCAGCCGCTCGACGTCGCGCTCGTCGTTGTAGTGCACGAAGCCGGCGCGGACCGCGCCGTGGGGCGCCAGCCCGAGGAAGCGCTCGAGCTCCCACGCGTAGTAGTTGCCGTCCCAGACCGCGACGTGGCGGTCGGCCAGCGCCTGCGCGACCTCGGTCGAGGTGCGGCCCTCGACGGTGAACATGAGCGTGGGCGTGCGGTCACGGGCGCGGCCGTGGAGCTTCACCTTGGGCAGCGACTCGAGCCCCTCGAGCGCGCCCGCCAGCAGGTGCTCCTCGTGCGCGCGCACCGCGTCCCAGTCCATGCCGCGCGTGTAGTCGGCCGCGGCCGCGACGCCGGCCAGCGCCTCGAACGGCGGCGTCCCGTTCTCCCACCGGTGGGGCGGCACGTCGGGGGAGGGGCGGAGCTTGTCGGGCGTCAGCTCGGCGAGCAGCTCGGGCCGCGCCCACTGGATGCCGACATGCGGACCGAACCACTTGTAGGCCGAGCACGCGAGCGCGTCGCAGCCGAGCGCGGCGACGTCGATCGGGCGGTGCGGCGCCGCGTGGACGGCGTCGACGTACACGCGCGCGCCCGCGGCATGGGCGGCGGCGATGATGCCCGGCAGGTCCGGGACCGTGCCGACCGCGTTGGAGGCGTGGGTGAGGGCGACCCAGCGGGTGCGGTCGGTGAGGACGGCCTCGACCGCGCTCGCGGGCAGCTCGAGCGTCTCCGGATCGGGGTCGGCGAAGCGCACCGTGGCGCCGTTGCGCTCGGCGTGGATGACCCAGGGGGCGACGTTGGCGTCGTGGTCGAGCCGCGAGCAGACGATCTCGTCGCCGGGCTGGAGCGTGCGGCCGACGGCGCCGGCGAACGCCATCGTCAGCGCCGTCATCGAGAAGCCGAACACGATCTCGGAGGGCGGCGCGCCGAGCAGCGCGCCGGCGCTCGCGCGCGCCGTCTCGACGAGCTCGTCGGTGGCGTGCGCGGCGGCGAACACGCCGCCCTGGTTGGCCCCGCGGCCCGAGCGCATCCAGGCCGCCATCGCCTCGATCGCGCTGTCGACCATCTGGGTGCCGGCGGGGCCGTCCAGCCGCGTCCAGGTGACGTCGGCGAGGCCGGGGAAGTGCTCGCGGTTCATCCGAGGCGCCCGGCCGCGGACTGAACGAGCTCGCGGTCGTGCGGATAGCTCAGGAGCTCGAGCGCCTCCGCGGGCGCCAGCCAGCGCAGCTGGTCGACCTCGTCGTTGGGCACGAAGTCGGTGTCGTTCTCCGGCTCCATCAGCCAGTAGCGCACCACCTTGTCGCGTCCCTTTCGGTCCTGGTAGCTCGTCGGCTCGAGCTCCTCGCCGAGCCGGCAGCGCATGCCGGTCTCCTCCTCGACCTCGCGCCGCGCGCCGTCCTCCCAGCTCTCGCCCTTGTCGAGCTTGCCCTTGGGCAGCGACCAGTCGTCATAGCGCGGGCGGTGCGCGATCGCGATCGCGATCGTGTCGCCGGCGCGCCGCCACACGACACCGCCGGCCGCCTTGACCTCCGCCGCTTCGGGATCGACCGTCATTGGCGCGCATCCTACGGCGCGCGATGCGTCCGCGGCAGCGCGATTGAAAGTCAACGGCGGGCTGGGTAGGAGGCGGGTTCGACGCCGAGTTTCTGCAGTCTCGAGCCCCGGATCAGCCCCCAGGTCGCAGAAACTCGGCTCTGAGCCGAGTTTCTGCGGTCTCGACCTCCGAATAGAGCTCCAGACCGCACCTATTCGGCTCGCCGCGGCGGCTCGAACCCAACCCCTACCCAGCCGTTGGTTGACGTTCGTCGATCGCAAACGTGACGCCGGTGTCACTTTCAGGTACCGTGGCCGGATGACCTCGCTCCCCACCACCTGCGTGATCGGCGCCGGCTCGTCCGGCATCACCGCCGTCAAGGCCCTCGCCGGCCACGGCTTCGACGTGACGGCCTACGACAAGTCCGACCGCGTCGGCGGCAACTGGGTGTGGGGCAACAACAACGGGATGTCGTCGGCGTACCGCTCGCTGCACATCAACACGTCGCGCGAGCGCATGGAGTACTCGGACTTCCCGATGCCGAAGTCGTATCCCGACTTCCCGCACCACACGCACATCGCCAAGTACTTCGACGACTACGTCGACCACTTCGGCATCCGCGACCGGATCCGCTTCGGGACCGGCGTCGAGCGCGCCGAGCGGCGGCCCGACGGCGTCTGGGAGATCACGCTCGACGACGGCGACACCCGCCGCTACGACGCGCTGCTGGTCGCCAACGGGCATCACTGGGACGCGCGCTGGCCCGAGCCGGCGTTCCCCGGCGCCGAGGACTTCGAGGGCGTGCAGATGCACTCGCACGACTACAAGGGCGACGACCCCGACCTGTTCCGCGACAAGACCGTCGTCGTGCTCGGGATGGGCAACTCGGCGATGGACATCGCGGTCGAGGCGAGCTTCGTCGCCGGGCATACGTACCTGGCCGCGCGCCGCGGCGCGCACATCCTGCCCAAGTACCTGTTCGGCAAGCCGACCGACCAGCTCGGCGGCTCGACGAAGATCCCGTTCGAGGTCCGGCGCAAGCTCTTCCAAGGGATGCTGAAGGTCTACCTCGGCGACATGGAGCGCTACGGGCTGCCCAAGCCCGATCACCGCTTCGGCGACGCCCACCCGACGATCTCCGACGACATCCTCTCGCGGATGGCGCACGGCACGATCACCGCGAAGCCGAACATCGCGTCGCTGACCCGTGACGGCGTGCGCTTCACCGACGGCTCCGAGGTCAAGGCCGACATCGTCGTCTACTGCACCGGCTACAAGGTCACGTTCCCGTTCTTCGACGAGGGCTTCCTGTCGGCGCCGGACAACGACCTGCCGCTGTACCGCCGCACCTTCCACCCCGACATCCCGAACGTGTTCTTCGTCGGGCTACTGCAGCCGCTCGGCGCGATCATGCCGATCGCGGAGGCGCAGGGGGAGTGGGTGAGCGACTACCTCTCCGGCCGCTACGCGCTGCCCGCACCGGCCGAACTCCGCGCCGACATCGAGGACGAGCGGCGCCGCATGTTCAAGCGCTACGTCGCCTCCAAGCGCCACACCATGCAGATCGACTTCGACGACTGGATGGCGGCGCTCGCCAAGGAGCGCAAGGCGGGGGCGGAGCGGGCGAACGGACAGCTCCCGGTCCCGCGCCGCGCGGACGCGCCCGTCGCCGCGTGACCACCCTCGGGCGCCGCGAGGCGACCAAGGCCGCCAACCGCGCCGCGATCCTCGCGGCGGGCCGCGACGTCTTCTCCGAGCTCGGCTACGGCGCGGCGGGCGTCCGCGACATCGTGCGCCGCACCGAGCTCGCGGCGGGCACGTTCTACAACTACTTCCCCGACAAGGAGTCGGTCTTCCGCGCGCTCGTGCACGAGGTCGGCGCCGAGGCGCGGCGGCGCGTGCGGGCGGCGCGCGAGGCGGCCGCGACGCCGCGGGCGTTCGTCGAGGACGCATACCGCGCGTACTTCTCCTTCATCGTCGAGGACGCCGGCCGCGCCGCCTTCCTCTCGCGCAATTCGGGCGCGATCCGGGCCATGTTCGAGGAGTCGGAGGCGCCGGCGGGCATCGACGAGCTGGCCGCCGACCTGCACGCCGCGATCGCCGCCGGGTTGCTGCCGGAGCTGGACGTCGAGCTGTGCGCGGCCTCGATGGTCGCGGTGGCGCTCGAGCTCGGAGAGCGGCTGACCGAGAGCGGCGAGCCGGACGTGGAGCGCACCACGCGCTTCGCGACCGGGCTCTTCCTCGTCGGTGTCGTCGGCTAGCCGCCGGCGGGTGTGATCTCGACCAGGGAGAGGTTCCAGCGGTCGTTGATCGGGGCGGTGTCGTTGATGACCACCGACGTCCCTGCGGCCGGTGTCGTCGCCGTGCGCCGCTGCGTCCAGTAGGTGTCGCCGCTCGGGCTGAAGTACTGGTCCACCTGTGTCTGGCCGCTGCCCAGGGTCCTGGCCGTCGCGCTGTCCCAGTCGACGCCCACGCCCCAGACCCAGCTGTTGGCGCGCGTCGTGGTGAGCGAGGCGGTCGGCGCGCCGGTCAGGGCGTTGCCGGTGCCCACCGCGCCGAGGGTGGACAGCTCGGCGCCCGTGAACGCGGCCACGTTCATCGTCCCCTGCCACGACCCCGAACTGCGCGTGGCGGTGACGACGACGTTGCTCAGCGCGCTCGGCGCGGCGGCCTGCCAGATCTCGGCCGTCCCGGCGCGCGTATTCGTCCGCTGGCGCATGCGCCAGGTGAGGCCGCCGCCGCTGACCGAGCTGAACGACAGCGCGCCGCTGGCGGGCCCGTCCGAGGCGAGGAACGCCACCAGCAGCTCGCCTGGCTGGGTCGTGCTGATCGCGGGCGACGCGATGCTCGCGGCGCTCGTGCTCTGATGGGTCGTGACGACCTTGTCGAGCGCGAGCGGGACGCTGTCGGACGAGGTGGTGACGGTCGCGGGGTCGGAGGCGGGGCCGCGGTTGCCCGCCGCGTCGTAGGCCTCGACCGTGTACGTGTACGTCGTCGCCGTCGCGAGCCCTGAGTCCGAGTACGACGGTGACGCCGTGGTCGCCACCTGGGCGCCGTCGCGGAAGACGCGGTAGCCCGTGACGCCGACGTTGTCGGTTGCGGCCGTCCAGGAGAGCGACGCGGAGCGCGCGCCCGCCGTGGCCGTCAGGCCGGCCGGCTTGGAGGGCGGCGTCGTGTCGGCGCGCGCGGTCGCCGCCGTCTCCGCCGACGGCGGGCCGACGTTGCCCGCGGCGTCCTCGGCGGTCACCCGGTAGTAGTACGTCCCGGTCGGGAGGTTGTTGTCGAGGAACGACGTGTCGGTGCTCTGGCCGACCTTGTTCGCGGCCGACGGCGTGAACCCGGACGTGGTCGAGCGGTGGATGTTGTACTTCGTCACGCCGACCGCGTCGGTCGCCGCCGTCCACGAGAGCGACACGGCGCCGATGCGCTCGTCAGCGGTGACGTTCGTCGGTGCAGTCGGCGCGTCCTCGTCCTCGTAGGGCGCGGGGAACCGCACGAACGACGCGACGGACGGGACGCCCTTGTCGTCGACCAGGAAGAGCATGTAGTAGCCGGGGGGCGCGGAGTTGCCGTTCGCGGGCATCGTGACGTCGATGCCGCCGACGCTCTGCGTGAAGTCGAGCGACATCGCCCGCGCGTTCTCGTCGAACGAGTGCGTCACGGATCCCGTACGGATCAGCTGGACGCGCCGGATCGAGGAGGCGTCTGGAGTGCCGATGAAGGTGCTGTTGTCGTACTTGACGGTCGCCGGCGCGGAGGAGATCGTCGGCCGGGATCCCTTGAACAGGTAGGGCGGCGAGTAGATCTGCGCGGAGCGCTGGTCGGTCACGCCGCCGTCGCTGCCGCCGCCGCCCACGTAGACGCGCCCGTCGGGGAGCAGCAGGGCCCCGGAGTGGTAGAGGCGCGGCTTCGCCATCGCGGCGAGCTTGGTCCAATGCCCGGTCGACGGATCCCAGCTCTCGGGGGTGAGGACGCCGTTCGCGTCGATCTGCGACGACTTGTCGGTGCCGCCGCCGGTGGCCAGCACGGTGCCGTCGGGCATGTTCGTCAGGTTCAGGAAGCTCCGCGGGAACGCCATCGAGTCCGTGGTCTGCCAGGTCGGGTTGGCCTGGTTCATGTCCAGCGTGTACGCCGTGTTCACGGACTGGCCGCTGAAGCCGCCGTCCGAGGCGGAGCCGGCCTTGAGGAACTTGCCGGGGGCGTAGTTCGCGGCGCTGCCGCCGTTGAGCTGCCGGCTGTCCACCGTCGCCCACTGGTTCGTGTCGAGGTCGAGCGTCTCGGTGGGCGTCGGCTCCTCGGTCGCGCCGACGCGGATCACCTTGCCGTTCGGGAGCTGGTAGACGAACGAGTAGTACGGGATCGTGCGCGTCGCGGCCGTGAGCTCCTTCCACGTGTTGGTCGCGGGGTTGTAGAGCTCCGGCGTCGCGATCAGGTCGGTCAGGTTGCGGTTGGAGCCGGAGGTCACGAGCACCTTGCCGTCGTTCAGCGTGGTGGCGGTCGCGTACCAGCGCGGGTACTTCATGGGGGCGAGGCTCGCCCACGAGTCCGTCTTCCAGTCGAAGGCGGTGTTGTCTTTCACGCCGAGCGGGCCGCCGCTCTCGGAGGTCACGTCCGTCCCGCCCGCGACCTGGACGCGCCCGTCGGCGAGCACGGCCTGCGCGGCGCAGAAGAGGTCCGGCGACGCGTCCGCCAGCTGGGTCGTGGTGCCCGTCGACGGATCGAGCACGTACTGCATCCCGCCCTGCGTGAACGTGCCCTGGAAGATCAGGATCTTGCCCTGCGGCGTGAGCGCCGCGTGGATCGCGACCGCCGGGAGCGGCATGACGGGGCCCCACTGGCCGACGACCGCGGGATCGGTCCCGCCGTTGTTCACGGTGACGCTGACGTTGGTGGCGGTCGTCGCGTTGCCGGCGGCGTCGCGGGCTCTCGCGGTGAGCGTGTGCGAGCCGTTCGCGGCCGAGGTCGTGTCCCACGCCGTGCCGTAGGGAGCGCTCGTGTCGGCGGCGCCCAGCGCGTTGCCGTCGAGCAGGAACTGGACCGACGCGACGCCGACGTCATCGCTCGCGTCGGCCGTGACGCTGACGGTCCCGGAGACGGTCGCGCCCGCCGCCGGGGCGGTCAGAGAGACGCCGGGCGCGGTGTTGTCGGGTGCGGGGGTCGTGACGGTCTTGGGGTCCGAGGCCGCCGAGACGTTGCCGGCGGCGTCGTAGGCCTTGACGGTGTAGACGTAGCTCTGCCCGGACGAGAGGCCCGTGTCGGTGAACGAGGCCGTGGTGGGCTGCCCCACCTGTGTGCCGTCACGGAAGACCCGGTAGCCGGCGACGCCGAAGTCGTCGGTGCTGGCCGTCCAGCTCAGCGCGGCGCTCGTCGCGGTCACCGTGTCGGCCTTGAGGCCGGCCGGGACCGACGGCGCCTGTGTGTCCGAGCCGGCCGGCAGGACCTCGGCGGCGGCGAAGTTGTAGCGGTCGGCGGTGGGAGCGGTGTCGTTCAGCGTCACGCTGGTGCCCGCGCTCGGGGTCGGCGCGGTCTGCCGCTGCGCCCAGAACGTGTCGCCGGCGGGCGCCAGGTACTCGCTCACCTTCGTCTGGTTGGCGCCGACCGTGCGGGCCGTGGCCTTGTCCCAGTCGCTGCCGACGCCCCACACCCACGCGCCGGGCCGGGTGGTCGTGAGCGACACGGTGGGCGCACCGCTGGCGGCGCCGGCGGCGTTCGAGGCCCCGATCGTCGTGGTGTCGGCGCCGGTGAAGCTCACGACCGTCAGCGAGCCCTGGTAGGAGCCCGTGAGCCGGGTGGCGGTCACCTTCGCGGCGGTCAGGGGGTTCGGGGCGACGGCCTGCCAGATCTCGCTCGTGCCGTACTGCGCGTTCGCGCGCCGCCGGAGCTGCCACGTCACGCCGCCTCCGGTCACCGTCGCGAACGTCTGCGCGCCCGATGCGGTCGGGCCGTCGGAGCTGACGAAGGCCAGGAGGAGCTCGTTGCTCGCCGTCGTGGTGAACGCCGGCGACACGATGGTGCGGCTGTTCTTGCCCTGGTTGGTCGTGACGAGCTGATCGACTGCAAGCCCGGCGGCGTCGGCGCTCGACGCGAAGACTCCCACGGCCAGCAGGCCGAGGAGGTAGACGGCGCACAGACGTCGCAGCTGAGGCATCCCGCTCCTTGTTTTGCGCATGGCGGCGGGCGCGCTTATCTCAGGTGGCGGGTAGCTGAGTCAACGGCCAACCTGGTCGAACGACCAGGTTGAGGGATGGACCTTCTCGCTCGTAGCGCACCTCCGGTTTCGCAGCGGACCTGTTTCTTGCCGCTATCGTGCCCGCGTCGTGAAGCTGCTCCTCCTCCTCGCCGCGCTCCATGTCGGCATCGGCGAGAACAAGCCGGACATGTTCACCGACCCGCTGTTCTCCTCGCTCGGGGTGAAGCAGGTGCGGCTCGTCGTCTCCTACGACGTGATGACGAGCGGCGACGACGAGCTCCAGCGCGTCACCGAGTACCTGCTCGCCGCGCGGGCGGCGGGGATCGAGCCGCTGGTGACGTTCGAGCACGCGCGCGGCGCGGCCGAGATCTGCGAGAAGCGCAAGAACCGCCGCAAGCGCCAGTGCCGGCTGCCGTCCGCGGCGCGCTACCAGCGCGAGTTCAGGCTGTTCCGCAAGCGCTTCGCGTTCGTGCGCACCTACGTGCCGTGGAACGAGATCAACCACTTCACGCAGCCGACCGCGCGCAACCCGAAGGCGGCGGCGAAGTTCACCCGGATCGTGCGCAAGAACTGCTTCGGATGCAAGGTCGTGGTCGCCGACGTGCTCGACCAGGCCGACCATCCGCGCGCCAAGAAGCCCACCTACCGCCGCACGCTGGCCTACATCAAGCAGTACCGGCGCGCGCTGCGGACGCCGCGCACGATCTGCGGGCTGCACAACTACTCCGACGTCAACCGCTTCCGCGACACCGGCACCAAGAAGATCATCAAGGCGCTCGGCTGCAAGGAGATCTGGCTGACCGAGTCGGGCGGGATCTACAAGTTCGCCGGCTTCGGCACCAACGCCCGCCGCCAGCTGAAGGCGACGCGGTTCATGTTCAAGATCGCCCGCCGCTACAAGCGGATCAAGCGCGTCTACGTATACACGTGGTTCGGGCGCACGACGCCCCGGTTCGACGCCGGGCTCGTCGCCCACGGCCGGCCGCGGCTGGCCTACCGGGAGGTCAAGAAGCACCTGCCGAAGCCGACGCCGACGCCTGCTCCACCGCCTGAGGGAGACTACGGAGATCCGTTAACCGGACCGTAGCGAGCGAGGCGTCCTCGCCCGAGTCGAGGCGGTCGATCCAGACGCGCGGCAGGTTGAGCTCGGACGCGGTCTTGATGTCGTGGAACCACGACTGTGCGGTGTGCACCCAGCGGCCGCGCTCGCCCTCGGTGCGCTGCGCGAACGCCTCCCAGTGGCCGGTGGCCGGCTTGTAAGAGCCGACCTGCTCGGCGGTCACGGTGAGGTCGAACGGGACCGGCATGCGCTCGAGCGTGGTGGCGAGCAGGTCGTCGTCGCAGTTGGAGAGGATCGCCAGGCTCCAGCCGTTCTCGCGCAGCTGCGAGAGCGCGGGGCCGACGTCGTCGAAGATCGGCAGCTCGTGCCAGTGGTCGACGAGCGCGGTCTCGGACCCGGCGGGCAGCTGGATGCCCTCGCGCTCGGCGGCGCGGCGGAGCGTCTCGGTCAGCACCGTCCGGTACGCGGGCGCGGGGTCCTGCGCCTCCACGTCCGCCTCGAGGTCGTGGTAGGCGTGCAGCAGGCGCTCCGCGTCCTCGGCGCCGACGTGCGGCGTCAGCGCGTTGCGCATGCCGCCGAGCCAGTCGGCGAGCGTGCCGTAGCAGTCGAACGTCACCCAGTCGCTCATGTGCGAAGTTCTATCGCGTGTTCGAAGGGTTCGGTCAGGAGGCGTTCGCATGGTTCGAGGCGCTCGGGCGTGACAACTCGCGCGAGTACTGGCAGCGCACGCGCGACGTGCACGAGCGCGCGGTGCGCGAGCCGCTGGAGGACCTGCTGATGGAGCTCGGCGGCGACTGGAAGGTGTTCCGCCAGCACCGCGACCTGCGCTTCTCGCGTGACAAGCGGCCGCTCAAGGACCGCACGTACGGCCACGCCGGGCGGCTGTTCGTGCAGATCTCGGCGCACGGGCTGTACGCGGGGACCGGGATGTACCGGACGACCCCCGAGCAGCTCGAGCGCTATCGCGCGGCGGTCGGCCCCGAGCTCGAGACGATCCTGAGCGGGGCGGGACTCGACGTCGCGGGCGCGTCGCTGAAGACCGCGCCGCGCGGGTACCCGCGCGACCACCCGCAGATCGAGCTGCTGCGGCGCAAGCAGCTGATCGTGGGACGCTCGCTGCCCGCCGCATCGGTGTCGCGCGACGAAGGGCTGGACTTCGCGCGCGGCGTGCGGGAGGCGTCGGGGCCGGTCTCCGGCTGGCTCGACGCCCGGGTCTACGGATCGGGGTAGGGCTGGGCCTCGACGCCGGGCGGCGCCTCGCGGGTGCCGAGCTCCCACGCGCCGCCGTACTCGGTGCGGAGCGTGCGGCCGCCGACGGCGAGCTCGAGCCGCGCGATCGAGCCGTTGGTGCTGCGGTGCTCGCCGCCCGCGGGGTCGGCGTAGATCCACGAGACGACCTGCGGCGCGGCCACCTCGATCCGGAGGCCGCCGGCCCTGACCGTGCCGCCGTGCGCGCTCTCCTGCACCCGCGCGAGCCCGCGCACACGGCGGCGCTCGCCGTCGATGCTCAGCGCCCCGTTGGCGATCCAGGGCGTCAGCGCGGGCCCGACCTTGACCCGGCCCAGCGCCAAGTCGAGCCACGCGCCCTCCTCGAACACGCCGTGCAGCCAGATCCAGCGCTCGGCGTGCTCGGCGCCCCAGTTGTGGCCGACCATGCCGGGCCAGCCGTCGAGCTCCCAGTCCTCGACGCGGCCGGAGATCGTCGTGTCCGGCAGCGGGCTCTCGAGCTTCGTCCGCGGCAGCGGCGCCTCGTACAGCCGCGCCGGCAGATGCCGGAGCGGCGCGGAGGAGGGCCCGAAGGTCAGGTCCCAGCTCGCGCTGCGCCCCAGCGCCTCGGCCCGCCCGCTCGCGCCGGCCGGGCCGAAATGGCTGTCGCCGATCGCGAGCCAGTCGCCGGGGCGCGGGTCGGGGAGGGACTGCTTGACCGCGCGTGGCTCCTTGCCCGCCTCGAACAGCGTGCACCACAGCGCGCCGGTCGGCGGGCCGCCGGGGCGCTTGAAGACCGTGTGGCGGATCCACGCGCTGCGGCCGCCTTGCGGATCCGCGGCGCGCAGGTAGTAGGACTCGTAGTGGCCCTTGTGGGCCGGGACCGAGGGGAAGCGTGGCTCGCTCATCGCTTCCCGTGCCGCAGCCCGAGCCACAGCCACAGCGGGTAGGTGGCGAAGATCGCGGCGCTGATCGCGTGGCCGCGGGCGGAGACGTTGTCGGCGTCGACCTTCAGGACGCCGGAGTTGATCATCCAGTCGCGCCCGCTGCTCGCGCGGCACGCGCGCCAGATCGGGCGCGTCCAGCGCCGGTTGAGGTAGAGCGGGATGCTCACGCCCCAGAACACCGCCATCGTGCCGGCGGCGAGCTCGGCCGGGTGGTCGGTCCGCGCGATGGCGCGGCCGTTGGCGTAGAGCCAGGGTCCGTCGATCAGGAACGACATAGGTGCTGGGCCAATCTGGTCGCGAGGGTCATGATCGTGATCTGGGGGTTGACGCCGAGCGAGGAGGGCACCGCGCTGCCGTCGCAGACGTAGACGCCCTCCGTCCCGTGGACGCGGCCGTCGGCGTCGAGGACGCCGTGGCGCGGGCCCCGCGCGTCCATGCGCGCGGTGCCGAGCGGGTGGAAGGCCATCAGCTTGAGGTCGCGGGGGCGGAGCGCGGGGATCGCCTCGCCGGGCCGGAGCTCCGGCGTGCGGGTCAGCGGCAGCAGGACGCGCCGCGCGCCGGCGGCCCAGAACAGCTCGGCCAGGCGCTCGAGCCCGCTCCGCACGCAGGCGGCGTCGGTGTCCGAGAGGTCGTAGCGGACGAGCGGCCGCCCGGCGAGCGAGTGCACGCGCCCGCGCGAGTCGTCGCTGATCATCAGCCCGAACTGCGCCATCTCCCGGTAGCCGGCCATCAGCTCGCGGTGGCGCTCGCCGGCCACCGGCAGGCCCATGGCGGCGTAGTCGGGCGGGCCGGCGATGCCCTCGAGCATGATCCCCTCGCTCGCGAACTCGTCGACGAAATAGGACTGCGGGACGCCGCGGGCCATGTCGACCGGCTCGTCCATCGTCGCCCACACCGCGGTGGCGGGGTGGAGGGAGAGGTTGCGCCCGAGCTGCGGGCCGCCGAGGCCGTTGCGGGCCAGCAGCGCCGGGGTGTGGATCGCGCCCGCGGCGACGACGATCTTCTTCGCGTCGACGCGCAGGCGCCCGCCGCCGGTCGTGGAGGCCTCGACTCCGCGCCCGATCCGGCGCGCGGTCACGCCCGTGTAGGTGGTGGCGCCGGCGGCGTGCGCCTTCGGGATGTACGAGACGCCGACGTGCTGCTTCGCGTTCGCCGGGCAGCCGTACGCGCACACGCCGGAGCCGACGCAGCCGCGCACGTTGCGGCGCACGAAGTCCCCCGACCAGCCGAGCGCGTCCGCCCCGCGCTTGGCGACGTGCGCGTTGGCGCCGGCCAGCTCCGGCGGCACCGGGACGACGTTGAGCGTCTCCTCGACACGCGCGAAGTGCGGCTCCAGCGCCTCGGGGGTGAGGTCGCCCAGGCCGAACTCGTCGCGCCAGCGCGCGAGCACGTGGTCGGGCGTGCGGAAGCAGGTGCCGGAGTTGACGAGCGTCGTCCCCCCGACCGCCTTCCCGAGCGGCAGCAGGATCGGTGGCCGCCCGATCGTCGCGTGCTGCGCGGCGTCGCGGTAGAGCTTGGGGAGCATGTCGCGCGGCCGGGCGGTGAACTCCGCCGCCGAGTGCTGCGCGCCCTCCTCGAGCAGGACCACGCGCGCGCCGGCCTCGGCGAGCTCCTTCGCCACCACGGCGCCGCCGGCGCCCGAGCCGATGACGCAGACATCCGCCCGCACGACGCGCTCGCCGGTGATGGCGGCGCCGTCGACGATGCCGCCCTCGGCCTGCCCGCCGCGCGGCTCCGGAGAGGCCGCCGCACGCACCTCTGCGCCTCGCGCAACTCGTTCGGCGGCGTCATAGCCAAGCCGCCTCATCACACTCTCGTCGCCGTAGTAAGCCGCCGCTGCCACGGCACGGAGCGGCTCCATGAGCTGGGGCGCGGAGCGCAGCCACTCGGCGCGCTCGGCGCGGTCACGGCCGCGCAGGCGGGTGCCGACGGCGAGCAGCGAGGCACGGATCGCCGCGCGGTTGGCGGCGGGAGCGGCCGCGAGCCAGGCATCGAGGCCCTCGACGGCGTCGGTGTCGCCGACGGGCGGGAACGGCGCCTCGGGCATCGCGACCGCGTCGGTGAAGGCGGCGAAGACCGCCGCCTCGCGTGGGCTCAGGACCTTCACGGCAGCAGCCGGGCTTCCTGCGCGGCGGCGAGCGCGGCGATCGTCGCCGCGGCGGCGTTCGCGTCCCCGTCGGCGACCGCCCGCGCCGCGGCGGCGTAGGGGTCGCCGGTCGAGACGAGCGGGCGGAAGAGCTCGAGGTTGTCCAGGTACAGCGCCCGGATCGAGTTCATGACCAGCAGGAAGACGACGTTGCCGGCGGCCTGGATGAGCACGGCGAAGAAGGCGAAGTCGAGGTGCTGCGCCGCCTCGCCGTCCTCGGCCGCGCCCACTTGCTCGGCCAGGGCGGCCAGCAGCGCCGCCTGCTCGTCGCTGCGCCGCGCCGCGGCCAGCCGCGCCGACTCGGAGAGCAGCAGGCGCCGCGCCTCCATCACCGAGCGCACCATCTCGCCGTCCAGCGCGCCCGCGTGCGCGATCAGGTGGACGAGCACGTCCGGGCCGCCGTGCAGCCGCCAGTCGAGCACGCGCATGGCGTCGCCGTGGCGGACCTCGACGAGCCCGAGCTGCTCCAGGCGCTTGACGCCCTCACGGACCGACGCCATGTTCACGCCCAGCTCGGCGGCGAGCGCCCGCTGGGTCGGCAGGCGCTCACCGGGTGCGTAGCGGCCGGCCAGGACATCCGAGACCAGCCGGTGGAAGACCTGGTCGGGGAGCGAGGTGCGGGGGAGGGCGCCGGGCATCTCGGGTCATTGTTTCAGTGTTCCGAACAATTCAAACCCGGGATACCGCCGATGCCGTCCGACCCGCTCCCTACCGTGCCTTTCGTCCCGTCCCCTTCGGAGGCGAAGAGAGCGACAACCACCATGCCCCTCTGCTTCATCGACCCGCAGGATGCGATCCGCGTGATGGTCGAGTCAGTCGGTCGCGAGGCGCGCCGCCAACTGCTGGGCGAGCTGGTCCGTGCCTGGGTCGACGAGATCCCGGAGGCGGAGCTCGCGTCCCACTACGCCAAGGCCCTCACGGACCTCGACGAGCACGACCTCTCGATGCTCGCCGCTTGGCATGCCTCGATGGAATGCGGCACCCCGATCGCGAACCGGGACTTCCTGGTCAACGCGTTCCCGTCGCTCGGCGAGGCGCGCCGCGAGGCGCTGAAGATCGCCGCCGGGATGCGCGGCGAGGAGGCGTTCAACGCCGGCGTCGCCGAGGAGCAGGCGCTGGAGACGGTCCTGCCGTGGCTCTCGGAGGAGCGCTGCGAGGAGCTCGCTGCCGAGTGCCTCGAGCTCTACTGCTGGGACCGGCTCGGCTCTGAGAACTAACGCGGAGACCATCCGCTGGACCTTCGAGCGGCTCAACCGCCACGACGCGGAGGCGATGAGCACGCTGTGGACCGACCAGACGTACCAGCGCTTCCCTGACCGGGACTGCCACGGCGCGGCCGAGATCCGCGCCTACTTCGAGGCGACGTTCGCCGCCATCCCCGACCTTCGGGTCGAGCTGCTGTCGCTGATCGCGGAGGGCGACGAGGTGTTCGTCCGCTGGCGCCTCTCCGGCACCCAGCGGGGCCGCCTGCAGGGCATCGAGGGGACCGGCCGCCGGATCCGCCTCGACGGCGTCGACCACTTCACGCTGCGCGACGGCAAGATCGCGTCGAACTTCGTGATCTACGACCAGACCCAGTGGGGCCGCCAGGTCGGCCTGATGCCCGAGGACGGCTCGGGCGGCGATCGCGCGCTCAAGGGCGCCTTCAACGCCCGCGTGAAGCTCGCCCGCGCGGTTCAGGCGCGGCGGAGCACGTCGTAGCGCCCGACGCCCCGGCGGCCGTCGAGCGTCCAGCCGAAGAAGGCGAGGTCGAGTCGCAGCGACCCGAGCTCGACCGACGAGCCGCACAGCACCTGGCCGGCGCCGCGGCGCGGGTAGTCGTCGTCCTCGCCGACCCACAGCTCGAGCCCGGCGCGGCGCTGGTGGCCGTCGCCGTCGTAGGTGGTCGAGAGCCGCGGGTCATCCATGGGCACCGCGCCCTCCGCATCCAGCAGCGCGCCCCATTGCGCCTCCTCGGCATGGCTCCTCGCGCCCGCCGGCCGGACCGCCGAGTAGACCACCGACGGCCCCTCGTCGAGCCAGGCGCCGAGCGAGCGCGTGAGCGCGATCTCGCCCCAGTCCGCGGTGCCCCACGAGCGCCCGCGCTGGCCGAGGCAGTCGATCGGCCGCCCCGCCGCGGTGCCGCGCACGCGGCACAGGCGCTCATGGCCCTCCATCCCGCCGAGCGGCGCGAACTCGGCGGGCGGCGAGGCCGCCTCGAACTCGAGCTCGAAGCCCGGCTCCGTCGCCAGCAGGACCTGCCAGCGCGCGTGCGGCTCGAGCGTCCGCACCGTCAGCCCGGGAAGGTTCAGGTCGTCCCAGTCCGCGTCGGCGTCCACCTCGAAGCCGCCCTCGGCCACCAGGCTCACCGGCTCGCGCCCCGCGAACAACACGCCGAGCGCGCTGCCCTGCCCGTCGGCGACGCCGGCGCGCGCGAGGCCGAAGAAGCCCGCCTCGCGGTCGGCGAACGCGAACGTCATCGCGTCCGTGAAGCCCTCGCCGCCGGTCAGCACCGGCTCGCTCACGGCGTGCTCCGCGGCAGGTGCTCGGTGTCGACGTCGACCGCGGTGCCGTCGACGTCACCGGGCCGCGTCGTGCTCCACGTCCCGGCGCGGGTGCGAGCGGCCACGATCATCCGCTCCGAGAAGCGCTTCACCAGCAGCCGGCGCACGATCGCGCGCGTCGGCGGGATCAGGAAGATCGCGCCGAAGATGTCGGTGATGAAGCCCGGCGTGAGCAGGAAGGCGCCGCCGAAGATCACGAGCACGCCGTCCAGCACCTCGCGCGCCGGCGGCCGCCCGGCCTGCAGCGCCTCGTTGAAGCGCCGCCACGCGATCCGCCCCTGCGAGCGCATCAGCATCGCGCCGAGGATCGAGTCGGCGATCAGGATCGCGATCGTCCACCAGACGCCGATCTCCTGGCCGACCTGGATGATCACGGCCAGCTCGGCGATCGGGACGAGCACGAAGATGATGAGCAGCAGCGGCAGCATGTCGGCCCCCTACGTTACGCACCCGCCATGAGCTTCGTGAGGCGCCTGCCCTTCCCCCCGTGGACCGTCCTGATCCCGCCGCTGGCGGTCGTCCTGCTGGCGATCACCTGGGGCCACAAGCCGCCGGGGGTGGTGCTCGCGATCGTCGGCGTGTTCCTCGCCGGCGCCGTCCTGGCCGCGGTCCACCACGCCGAGGTCGTCGCGCACCGCGTCGGCGAGCCGTTCGGGTCGCTCGTGCTCGCGGTCGCCGTCACCGTCATCGAGGTGGCGCTGATCGTCACGCTGATGGTGTCCGGCAAGCAGTCTGAGACGGCGACGCTGGCGCGCGACACCGTGTTCGCCGCGGTGATGATCACGTGCAACGGCATCGTCGGGGTGTCGCTGCTCGTCGGCACGCTGCGCACGCGGCTCGCCGAGTTCAACGCCGAGGGCACGGCCACCGCGCTCGCCACCGTGGCGACGCTGGCGACGCTCACGCTCGTGCTCCCGACCTTCACGACCAGCCGGTCGGGTCCGGAGTTCTCGAGCGGGCAGCTCGCGTTCGCGGCCGTCGCGTCGCTCGCGCTCTACGCGCTCTTCGTGTTCATCCAGACCGTGCGCCACCGCGACTACTTCCTGCCCGCGGGCGTCGAGGCCGACGACACCGAGGCGCACGTCGCGCCGCCCACGCGCCGCACCGCGCTCTACGCCCTCGGCTTCCTCTGCGTGTCGCTGGTCGCGGTGGTGGGGCTGGCCAAGATCGAGTCGCCCGCGATCGAGGACGCCGTCGACGCGATCGGCGCCCCGCCGTCCGCGGTCGGCGTCGTGATCGCGCTGCTCGTCCTGCTCCCGGAGATGCTCGCCGCGGTCCGCAACGCGCTCCACGACCGCATGCAGACGAGCTTCAACCTCGCGCTCGGCTCGGCGATGGCGAGCATCGGGCTGACGATCCCCGCGATCGCCGTCGCGTCGATCTGGCTCGACGGCCCGCTCGTGCTCGGCCTCGGCTCGACCCAGACCGTGCTGCTCGCGATCACCGTGGTCGTCGCCGCGCTCACGGTGCTGCCGGGCCGCGCCACCCTGCAGGAGGGCGGCGTGCACCTCGTGCTGTTCGCGAGCTTCCTGTTCCTCGCGGTGAACCCGTAACTACGGGGACTCGAGCGCGACGGCCGGCTGGCGGTCGAGCCCGACGAGCGCGATCAGCGTCCGCACCTGCGGCTGCGGCGCGCGCAGCATCACCGCCCGGCCCTCGGCCCGCAGCCGCTGCGCGAGCACCGCGAGATCGATCATCAGCGAGGGGTCGGCGAAGCGCAATTCGGACAGGTCGACGCAGATGTCGCGCGGCGCGTGCAGCGCTGCGGAGAGCGCACGCCGGCGGAGTGCGCTCGTCGTCCTGTCCTCATCCCCCTTGACGAGCAGGACGACCTGCTCTGAGTCATAGATGACGATTCCGGAAACCTACACCGCACTATCCTCAAAGTGTGTTCACCGAGGAAGACATCACTGAAGCGCTCTCCAACGTCATCGATCCGGAGCTCGGACTCGACTTCGTCGAGCTCGGCCTGGTCTACGACGTCGCCATCGACGGCGGCAAGGTCGACATCACGTTCACGCTCACAACGCCGGCCTGCCCGATCGGCCCCCAGGTCTCCGAGCAGATGGTGGAGTTCGTGGGCGAGATCGACGGTGTCGAGCAGGTCGTCCCGACGATGGTCTTCACCCCGCCGTGGACCCCGGACAAGATGTCCGAGGACGCGAAGTTCGCGCTCGGCTACTGAGCTGACTTCGCCCGCGACTTGGCGGCTGGCTTCTTCTTGGCCGCCCGCTTGGGCCGCGGCTTCGCCTGGCCGTTGGACGCGCGCCGCCGCTTGGCGGCCGTGACCAGCTCCTTGAGCGAGTCGTCGACCATCTCGCCGAACGCGTCGAGGTCGTGCATGGCGTCGTAGTCGCCGAGCAGGCCGAAGTCCATCGAGCCGTTGTACGACATGATCGCCACCGCGAGCGCGTGGTGCCGCGGCAGGAAGGCGAGCGGGAAGATGTCCAGCAGCTCGCGCCCGAGCACGTAGAGCGGGATCTGCGGGCCGGGCACGTTGGTGACGAGCAGGTTGAACAGCCGCGTCGAGAAGTTCAGCCGCGAGGCCTGGGCCATCACGGTCGGCGGCGTGAAGTTCTGCACGCCGGCGAGCACCTCGGCGCCGAGCGCCTGCTTGGACTCCTTGAGCCCGTCCATCGACGCGCGCACGACCTTCAGGCGCGCGATCGGGTCCTCGACGTAGACCGGCAGCGGGCCGCGCATGGCGGCGAGCTGGTTGCCCAGGCTGCCGCGCTGCTCGTGGGTGCGGATCGAGACGGGGACGAGCGCGCGCAGCTCGAGCCCTTCGGTGCGCGTGCCGCGCGACCGCAGCCACTTCTGCAGCCCGCCCGAGACGGCGGTCAGCACGACGTCGTTGACCGTGCCGCCGAACGCGTTCTTGACGAGCTTGAAGTCGTCGAGCTCTTCGCGCAGGAAGGCGAAGCGCCGGTGCGGCCCGATCTCGACGTTGAGCGGCGTGTCCGGCGCGGGGTTGAGCGTGGCCCAGGCGATCTCGCCGACGCCCTCGAGCACCTCGAGGCTTGCGCCGAGCGTCTCGGCCGGCCGGCGCGCGGCGGCGGCCGCGCGGCCGGCGAGCTCGAACGGCGTGCGCACCATGCCGCGGATCCCGCGCGCGGCGAGGTCCAGCTGCGACGGCTCGGCGTGCGGGCGCCACGGCTCGCCCTCGTGGGGGAGCTGCGGCGGCACGGGCTCGGCGTCGAACAGGACCGTCGCGAGGTCGACGCCGGAGATGCCGTCGACGAGCGCGTGGTGCGTCTTGGAGATGAGCGCGAAGCGATTGCCCTCGAGGCCCTGGACGAGCCACGTCTCCCACAGCGGCTTCGCGCGGTCGAGCTGCTGGGAGTGGATGCGCGCCGCGAGGTTGCGCAGCTGCTCCTCGGAGCCCGGGTGCGGCAGCGCCGTGTGGCGGACGTGGTACTCGAGGTTGAAGCTCGGGTCGTCGATCCACACCGGCCGGCCGGTCTCGATCGGCGGGAACGCCAGCTTCTGCCGGTAGCGCGGCACGAGGTGCAGGCGCGAGCGGATCTGGTTGACGAAGTCGACGTAGCCCGGCGGCGGCCCCTCGAAGATCATCAGCGCGCCGACGTGCATGTGCGACGACGGGCCCTCCTGCGCCAGGAAGGAAGCGTCCGTCGCGGTCAGCCGATCGCCGTGGGCTTGCGCCATGAGGGCGATCCTATAGTGCGATGGATGGTTGGAAACACACATCGCAAGCTCGGTAGCCAGGGCCTCGCAGCCTCACCGCTCGGCCTCGGCTGCATGGGCATGTCCGAGTTCTACGGGACCCCCGACGAGAGCGAGGCGGTCCGCACCATCCACCGCGCGCTCGAGCTCGGCGTGAACCTCCTCGACACCGCCGACATGTACGGCCCGTTCACGAACGAGAAGCTCGTCGGCCGCGCGGTCCGCGAGTGGTCCGGCGAGCGGCCGCTGATCGCCACCAAGTTCGGCAACGTGCGCGGCGAGAGCGGCGAGTTCCTCGGCATCCGCGGCGACGCGGAGTACGTGCGCAAGGCCTGCGAGGCATCGCTCCAGCGCCTCGGGCTCGACCACATCGACCTCTACTACCAGCACCGCGTCGACCCCGAGACGCCGATCGAGGAGACCGTCGGCGCGATGGCCGAGCTGGTGCAGGAGGGCAAGGTCCGCCACCTCGGGCTCTCCGAGGCGGGCGCCGACACCATCCGCCGCGCGGTCGCGGTGCACCCGATCTGCGCGCTGCAGACCGAGTACTCGCTGTGGGAGCGCTCGGTGGAGGAGGAGATCCTGCCGGTCGTTCGCGAGCTCGGCATCGGCTTCGTCGCCTACTCCCCGCTGGGGCGCGGCTTCCTGACCGGCAAGATCCGCTCGGTCGAGGACCTTCAGGAGGACGACTCGCGGCGCCAGCGCTTCCCGCGCTTCGAGCGCGAGAACCTGGAGGCGAACCTCAAGCTCGTCGAGCAGGTCGAGGCGGTCGCCTCGCGCCACGACGCCACGCCGGGCCAGGTCGCGCTGGCGTGGGTGCTCTCGCGCGGCGACGACGTCGTCGCGATCCCGGGCACCAAGCGCGTCGAGCGCCTGGAGGAGAACCTGGGCGCGCTCGAGCTCGAGCTGAGCGACGAGGACCTGGCCGAGCTCGCCGGGCTCGCGGACTCCGTGGCGGGCACCCGCTACGCCGCCGAGGGCATGAGGTCGGTGGGCCGATGAGCACCGAGACGAAGGGCCACACGATCGAGCTCGTGCCGTTCGAGGGCGCCGTGCGCGTCGCGGTCGGCGGCGAGCTGGTGGCGGAGTCGTCGCGCGCGCTCGAGCTGCGCGAGACGGGCCACCGCTCGCGCTGGTACCTGCCGGTCGAGGACGTCCGCGAGGGCGTCCTCGAGCCGTCGGAGAAGACCTCGCACTGCCCGTTCAAGGGCGACGCGAGCTACTACTCCGTACGCGCCGGCGGCGAGCTCCACCCCGACCTCGTCTGGACGTATCGCGACCCGATCCCGGCCGTGCGCGACATCGCGGGCCTGGTCTGCTTCTACGACGAGAAGGTGGAGCTGACGGTCGGCTAGACGCCTTCGCTCTTGAAGGTGATCTTGAAGCGGGCCGTGAAGCCTGGGCCCTTGTAGACGATGGTCGTCGCCTTGCACTGGCCGTCCTTGCCGGACGGGAGGTACCAGTAGCGCCAGTGGCTCGTGCGCGCCCTCGCCTGCTTGCGCCACCACGTCTTGCCGCTCTTGCGGTCGACCGCCTTGATGCGGACCGTGCGGCTGCCCGTCGTGCCGGGCTGCGCCCAGATGCCGACGGTGATCGCGTCGCCGCACACGAGGTGCTTCTTCGGCGCGTGGATCAGCACGGCCGCCGAGGCGGGACTGGCGCCGAGCGCGAGCAGGGCGACGGTGAGGACGACGATCTTCCGCATCGTCCACGAACGATAGGGCGGGGCCGGCGCGTCGTGCGCCGGCCCCGCCCGTTCCCCCTCAGCGCTTGAGCGTCACCGCCGCCTTGGCGCCGCCGCCGAGCACGGTGAGCTTCACCACGCGGGCCCCGCGCAGCGCGCGCTTCCCGGCTCGCGTGAAGCGCAGCGTCACCTTCGCGGCGCCGCTCGCGCCGACCGTGGCCGTGCCGCGTGCGACGACCCTCCGGCCCTTCTTGGCGACGATCGCCTGACGGCCCGGGGTCGCGCCGCGCAGCGTGACCTTGAGGCCCGAGCGCAGCGCCTTCGCCAGCTTCACCTTCCCCACGCGCACCGTGGCGGTGGTGGGGAGGGGGCCGACGGTCACGCCCCCGCGCGACGGGCTGCTGCTGCCGCCGCCGGCCGGCGGCTTCGACCCGCCGCCGCGCGGCGCCGGGTTGACGTCGGCCGGGCCCCAGTCGGGCGCCGAGCCGCCGGGGGCCGCGAGCGTGGGCTGGACGCTGCAGTCGCGCGCCTGGCGCTTGACGTAGATCCCGTCCTTCGACTCGAGCGCGAGCGCGGAGCCGTCGGGCGACCAGGTCGGGCCCGCCAGCCCCTCCTCCGCGCCGGTAGCGCAGCCCGTCGAGGGGTCGGGGACGGCCGGGGTGCCGGAGCGCGCGTCGGCGACCGGGAACCAGAAGATCCGCGTGTCGGAGCCGTAGCCGCGCACGATCGCGAGGTCGGCGCCCTGGCGGGTCGCCTCGCCGTCGGAGAGGTCGGTCGACGGGTCGGCGTAGTCGCTGTCGTTGAACCAGTGCTTCGCGGCGCCGCCGACGTCGTGGATGTTCACCTGCGAGCCGTAGCCGCCGAACTGCAGCGTGCGCGCGTTGGTGACCCACGACGGGTCGCGGAAGTAGGTCGTGCCGCCACCGGCCGTGTAGTGGTCCGCCGCCGTGTAGCCGGTGGCCGAGCGCGCGCCGCACGACGCGCCGACCGGGCACTCGTAGCCGACGAACGTGTAGGCGATGCGGCTGCCGTCGGGCGAGATCGCGACGTCGATCGGCGGGCCGTCGACCGGGTGGCCGACCGAGTTCGTCAGCGGCGGCGGATCGATCGTGTTGAGAACCGTGCCGTTCTGCGTCATCCGGACGATGTCGTCGCCGTGGCCGGCGGCGATCGTGCCGTCATCCGCCTGGGTGGGGGAGCGGTAGTTGCCGCCGCTGGTCACCTGGTAGGCGCCCGAGCCGTCGCTGTGCGACAGCCAGACGTTGCCGGACTTGATGAAGACGAGCGAGTCTGCGCTCGCCGCGGTGGGCGCGACGGCCAGGCACAGCCCGGCGACCACGAGCGCGCGGCGGAGGAAGTGGGGAGTCGGGAACATGCCGGCCATGCTGCCGCCGGCCGGCCCGGAGCACATCAGGGATTCCCCTAGGAGGAGGTCCCGCTACGCCACGAAGTTCATCAACCACCCGCGGGCGGCTTCCACCACGCCGGTCAGCGGCCGGGTGAAGGAGTGGGTGCCGGGCACGACGACGACCTCCCGCCCCGGGGCCGCGGGCGGCAGGCCGAACGGGTCGGCCTGGCCCTGGATGACCAGCACGGGGACCTCGACGCCGTCGAGCTCGTCGAGCCGGCTCTTCTCCGGCTTCCCCGGCGGGTGCTCGGGGAACGCGAGGCAGAGCACGCCGGCCGCGCCCGCCGCCGCGGCGGTGCGGCACGCCACCCGCGCGCCCGACGAGCGGCCGCCGGTGACCAGCGGGAGCCCCGCCAGCTCGCCCGCGCGGAGGTGCTCGACGACCGCGAGCCAGGCGGCGTCGAGCTGGTGCGCGGGCGCGGCGGAGCGGCGCCCGGCGACCACGTAGGGCTGCTCGACGAGCGCGACCGCGAACCCGCGCTCGCGCGCCGCGGCGGTGACCGCCTGGAGATCGCGCGCCGCGATCCCGCCGCCAGCCCCGTGGCCGAGCATCAGCGCCGCCCGCGGCTCCCCGTCCCGCGGTGCGTGGAGGTGCGCCCGGGCGGGGCCGTGCGGCGTGTCGATCATCGGCGGAGGATGCGGGCTTCCCAGGGCCGCAGCACGCCCGGCTCACCCGCGTCCTCGTAGTTCCCCAGCACGAGCTCGCCGCCGAGGTCGTCGAGCGCAACCGGCGCGTCCTCGCCCGAGAAGTTGCCGAGCACGAGCAGCTCGTCGTCGCCGAGCCGGCGGGTGAACGCGTAGACGCGCTCGTCGTCCGGCAGCAGCATCGTGAAGTCCCCGTGCGCGACCACCGGCTCGCTGTGGCGCAGCGCGATCAGCCGGCGGTAGTGGTGGAAGACCGAGTCCTCGTCCGCGACCGCCTCGGCGGCGTTGATCGTGCGGTAGTTCGCGTTGACCGGGATCCACGGCTCGCCGGTGGTGAAGCCCGCCTGCGGCCCGGCGTCCCACTGCATCGGGGTGCGCGCGTTGTCCCGGCTCATCCGGCGCAGCGACACCAGCACCGCGTCCGGGTCGTCGCCGGCGGCCGTCGCCTCCGCGTAGTGGTTCAGCGACTCGATGTCCCGGAACGCGCCGATCTCGTCGAAGCGCGTGTTGGTCATCCCGAGCTCCTCGCCCTGGTACACGTACGGCGTCCCGCGGTGCAGGTGCAGGATCGTGCCGAGCATCTTCGCCGAGCGCACGCGGTGCTCGGGCGAGTCGTCGCCGAAGCGGGAGACGACCCGCGGCTGGTCGTGGTTGTTCCAGTACAGCGAGTTCCAGCCGCGCTCCTCGAGCCCTTCCTGCCAGCGGGCGAGCGAGCGCTTGAGGTCGGTCAGCTTGAGCCCGCGGTAGTCCCAGCGCGTCGCGCCCGTGTCGACCTGCACGTGCTCGAACTGGAAGACCATGTCGACCTCGGCGCGCGCCGGGTCGGTGAAGCGCTGCGCCTGCTCGACCGTGACGCCCGGCATCTCGCCCACGGTCAGCGTCGGCTTGTCGCGCCCCGCGAACACCGCCTCGTGCATCTCGTGCAGGAACTCGTGGATCCGCGGGCCGCAGATGTACCCGTTCTCCAGGTCCTTCGAGATCATGTTGATGACGTCCATCCGGAAGCCGTCGACCCCGCGGTCCAGCCACCAGCGCATCATCGCGTAGATGGCCTCCCGCACCGCCTCGTTCTCCCAGTTCAGGTCGGGCTGCGAGCGGGCGAACAGGTGCAGGTAGTACTGCGCGGTCGTCTCGTCGAGCTCCCACGCCGGCCCGGAGAAGAATGAGCGCCAGTCGTTCGGCGGCTCGTCGCGCCACCAGTACCAGTCGCGCTTCGGGTTCTCGCGCGACGAGCGCGACTCCACGAACCATGGATGTGCCGACGAGGTGTGGTTGACCACGAGGTCCATCACGAGCTTCATCCCGCGCGCGTGGATCTCGCCCAGCAGCCGGTCGAACTCCGCCTGCGTCCCGAACACCGGCGCGATGTCCTGGTAGTCGGAGATGTCGTAGCCGTTGTCGTCCTGCGGGGACGGATAGACCGGCGAGAGCCAGATCACGTCGACGCCGAGCTGGGCGAGGTAGTCGAGCCGCGACTCGATGCCCGCGAGGTCGCCGATCCCGTCGCCGTTGGCGTCCGCGAACGAGCGCGGGTAGACCTGGTAGACGACCGCGGTCTTCCACCACGGCTCGTCGCTGCGCGCGACCTCGGCCATCCGCGCGTGCAGCCGCTCGCGGATCTCGTCCGGCTCGATCTGCTCGTGGGCGCGGCGGCGCCGCGCGACGACGACGCCGCCGGCGGCCACGCCCGCGACGCCCGCGACGCCGAGCAGCTTCCAGTAGTTCGGTCGCATGGCTCGCGTAGGTTAGGGAGCGTGCCGGGTCTGGTCCTCGACGACGCGATCGCGCTCTCGGCGTCCGGTGACCTGTGGCTGTTCCGCGGCCGCTCGCTGGCCGACCGCGCGATCCAGACCGTGACCAACGCGCCGGTCAACCACGTCGGCATGGTCGTGGCGCTCGACGACCTCCCGCCGCTGCTGTGGCACGCCGAGCTCGGCCGCTCGCTGCCCGACGTGTGGAGCGGCAAGCGCCAGCGCGGCGTCCAGCTCCACGTGCTCGCCGACGCCGTCCGCACCTGGGGCGAGCGCTACGGCCAGCGCGCGTACCTGCGCCAGCTCGAGGGCGAGCTCACCCGCGAGCACGAGGACAAGCTGATGAAGGTGATCGAGCGCTTCGACGGCCGCTCGTTCCCCAGCTCCGCCGGCCTCGCCCGCCAGTGGCTGACCGGCCGCTACCGCCGCCGCGAGAGCTCGCTGGAGACCGTCTACTGCGCCGAGATCGTCGCGCTCACCTACCAGGCGATGGGCCTGCTCCCGAGCCGCCGGCCGGCGAGCTGGTACGACCCTGGCCGCTTCTGGAGCGGCGACCGCATCGACCTCGTGCCGCCGTTCTCGCTCAGCGGCGAGATCGCGGTCAGCTGACCGGTACGCCGCGCTGGAGCAGCTCGCGCAGCACCTCGGGCTGCTGCGCGCCGGCGACCGCCACGCGGCGGTCGACCACGAACGTCGGCACCGCGGTGATGCCGATGTCCTGCGCGAGGCGCTCGTCGTCGCGCACCTCGGCGGTGTAGCGGTCGCTCGCGAGCATCTCGGCCGCGCCCGGCACGCCGACCTCGCCGGCCAGCCGCACCAGGGTCTCGTGATCCGAGAGCAGCTCGCCCTCGGTGAGGTACGCGCGCTGGAGGCGCTCCTTCATGGCGTCCTGCCGGCCGTGGGCCTTCGCGAGGTGGGTGAGCCGGTGCGCGTCGAACGTGTTGGCAGGCTGCACGCGGTCGAAGTTGAGCTCGAGGCCGTCGGCGGCCGCCATGGCCGCGAGCTGCGCTTGGCGCGCCCGCGCCTCCTCGACCGGCATCCCGTACTTGGCGGACAGGTGCTCGGCGGCGCTCTCCTCGCGCGACGCCGGAGCGCCGGGGTCGAGCTCGAACGAGCGCCAGACCACCTCGACCTCGTGGTCGAAGCCGGCCAGCGCCGCCTCGAAGCGCCGCTTGCCGACGTAGCACCACGGGCACGCGATGTCGGACCAGATCTCGACGACCATCGGTTGCAATTTAGAGCAGCGCGGTCGCGAGCCCGGCCAGCGCGGTCAGGATCAGCACGCCGGTGAGCACCGGCTCGTAGTGGTGCCCGGCGATCCGCGCGAACACCGGCCGCCCCGCGAGGTGCCCGACCACCGTGGCGGGGATGAGCGCCGCCAGCGCGTCGGCGTGCGGAACCCAGTCGCGCCCGCTGAACAGCAGCGCCACCACGCCGATGACCGTGAAGCCGATGAACGTCGTGGTCAGCGTGTCGCGCGTCTGCACCGGCGGCGCGCCGCGGGCGAGCATGTAGAGCACGACCGGCGGGCCCGCCGTGGTGGTCGAGGTGGTGAGCGCGCCGGAGGCGAGGCCGGCCGCGGGCGCCGCCCACGCCGGCGGGTCGCCGTTGCCCGCGTCGGGCCGCCGCTGGGCGAGCCACCGCACGGCCAGCGTCGCGAACACGCCGAGCGTGACGCAGATCTGCAGTGCGGTGGAGTCCAGTGCCCGCAGCGCGATGACCCCGACCACCGTCCCCGGGATCGCCCACGCCAGCATCACCAGCGACTCGCGCACGAGCGGCTCCGGGCGCCGCCCCTCGGTCCCCAGCGTCATCAGGTTCACGACCAGCCCGAGCACCATCAGCAGCCCGACCGCGTGCGCCGGCGTCGTGGCGGCGAACAGCAGCGGCGCGCTGACCAGCGCGAAGCCGAAGCCGGTGGCCGATTGGAGCGCAGCGCCTGCGAGCACTGCGACGCCGGCCGCGATCTCGAGGGCGCCCACCACGCCCCGGCGTCTTATCACCTGCCACCCTTGGGGACAGCGACCCGAAGGAGGCGGTACCGACATGGCATGGGACTTCTCGACGGAGCCCGAGTTCCAGGAGAAGCTCGACTGGATGCGCGAGTTCGTGCGCGAGGAGATCTGGCCGATCGAGACCGTCTTCGAGGATCTCGGTCAGGAGGGCTTCGAGCGCGCCATCGCGCCGCTCAAGGAGCAGGTCAAGGAGCGCGGCCTGTGGGCCGCCCACCTGCCGCCCGACCTCGGCGGCCAGGGCTTCGGCCAGGTCAAGCTCGGCCTGATGCACGAGATCCTCGGCTCGTCCGTGTTCGCGCCGTCGGTGTTCGGCAACGCCGCGCCCGACTCCGGCAACTCCGAGGTCCTCGCCATGGCGGGTACCGAGGACCAGAAGGACCAGTACCTGTATCCGCTGCTCAACGGCGACCTGCGCTCGGCGTTCTCGATGACCGAGCCGGAGAACGCGGGCTCGGACCCGACGCTGCTGCAGACCACCGCGGTGCTCGAGGGCGACGAGTGGGTCATCAACGGCCACAAGTGGTTCTCATCGAACGCCTCGGTCGCGGACTTCCTGATCGTGATGGCGGTCACCGACCCCGACGCGCACAAGTACCAGCGCGCCTCGATGCTGCTCGTCCCCGCCGACACGCCGGGCGTGACGATCGTGCGCGACATCGCGACGATGGAGCACCCCTACGAGCACTTCGGCCGCATCGGCGGGCACTCCGAGATCCTCTACGAGGACGTGCGGGTGCCGAAGGACGCGCTGCTCGGGGCGCGCGGCGGCGGCTTCCTGATCGCCCAGCAGCGGCTCGGCCCGGGCCGCATCCACCACTGCATGCGCTGGCTCGGCGTCTCCCGCCGCGCGTTCGACATGCTCTGCGAGCGCTCGCTGGTCCGCTATTCGCACGGCTCGCTGCTTTCGGAGAAGCAGACCGTCCAGAACTGGATCGCCGACTCGGCGGCGGAGATGCAGGCGGCGCGGCTGATGACGCTGCAGGCGGCCTGGAAGATGGACCGCGAGGGCGCCTCGGCGGCCCGCCAGGAGATCGCGCTGATCAAGTTCTACGGCGCCAAGGTCATGCACGACGTCGTCGACCGCGCGCTGCAGGCCCACGGCTCGCTCGGCTACTCCACCGACCTCCCGCTCGAGCAGATGTACCGCTTCGCGCGCGCGGCCCGGCTCTACGACGGGCCCGACGAGGTACACCGTCAGAGCGTCGCGCGGCAGATCCTGCGCGGCTACGAGGCGCCGGAGGACGGCGTGCCGTCGGAGCACGTCCCGACGCGCCGCGAGGCCGCACGCGAGCGCTTCGCGCACCTGCTCGAGGCCGTCACCTCCAACGATTGAGGGTGCTGCTCGGCGTCCTCCTCGCCGCGCTCGCGTGCGCGGGATGCGGCTCTGACGGGGCGCAGCAGAGCGCGCGCGCCGACCGCTTCGACGGCACGCGGGCGTTCGCCGAGCTGCGCCGCGAGGTCAAGCTGGGCCCGCGCCCGGCGGGCTCGCCGGTGCTGCGCAAGCTCGCGGTGCGGCTCAAGCACGCGCTTCCGCGCGGGCACTTCGAGGCCGTGCCCGGCCACCCGGGCCTGCGCAACATCGTCGGCCGCATCCCCGGCAAGAAGCCGGCGGTGGTGGTCGCCGCGCACTACGACACCAAGAACCTGCCGGGCTTCGTCGGCGCCAACGACGGCGCCGGCGGCACCGCCGCGGTGCTCGAGCTGGCCCGCGCGCTGCGCCACACCAAGCGCCCCAAGGGCGCGCCGGAGCTGCGCTTCGTGCTGTTCGACGGCGAGGAGGCGACCGACGACAGCCGCGACTTCCTCGCCACCGGCGTGCGCGGCTCGAAGGCCTACGCGCGCCGCCACGCGAAAGAGCTGCGCGCGCTGGTGCTGCTCGACTTCGTGGCCAACAAGAGCCTGAGCATCCCGCGCGAGGCCGGCTCGGACGCGAAGCTGTGGGCGCGGCTGCGGCGGGCGGCGAAGCGGGTCGGCGTGGGCGGCACGTTCCCGGACGAGCAGCAGGGGGAGATCACCGACGACCACACGCCGTTCACCGCCCGCGGCGTCCCGGCGATCGACCTCATCGACTTCGACTTCCCCTGCTGGCACAAGACCTGCGACGACATGAGCGCGGTGTCGGCGAACTCGCTCGACCGCTCCGGCGAGGCGGTCCTCGAGCTGCTGCGGACCTGGCGCTAGCCCCGCCTACACTGGACTGCGATGGCCACCACCAGCCTCCCAGCGCCCGAGCGGCTGCTGCTCGCCGCGCCGCGCGGCTACTGCGCCGGCGTCGACCGCGCCGTGCAGACCGTCGAGCGCGCGCTCGAGCTCTACGGCGCGCCGGTCTACGTGCGCAAGGAGATCGTCCACAACAAGCACGTGGTCGCGCAGCTGCGCGAGCGCGGCGCGATCTTCGTCGAGGAGCTCGACGACACGATCCCCGAGGGCGCCACGACCGTCTTCTCCGCCCACGGCGTCTCCCCGGCCGTTCACGCCGACGCCAAGCAGCGCAACCTCTTCACGCTCGACGCCACCTGCCCGCTGGTGACCAAGGTCCACGTCGAGGCGAAGAAGTTCGCCGCCGAGGGCTACACGATCGTCCTCATCGGCCACGCCGGCCACGAGGAGGTCGAGGGCACGATGGGCGAGGCGCCCGAGCACATCGTGCTGGTGGAGACCGAGGCCGACGTCGACGCGCTCGAGATCGAGGATCCGGAGCGCATCGCCTACATCTCCCAGACCACGCTGTCGGTCGACGAGACGCGCGCGATCATCAACCGCCTGCGCGAGAAGTTCCCGGCCATCACCGGGCCGCGAACCGACGACATCTGTTACGCGACCACCAACCGCCAGGCCGCCGTCAAGCAGATGGCCGCCGAGTGCGACCTCGTGCTGGTGATCGGGTCGAGCAACTCGTCGAACTCGCAGCGCCTGGTCGACGTCGCGCGCGACTACGGCGCCGACGCCTACCTGATCGACAACGAGCGCCAGGTCCGCGACGAGTGGCTCGAGGGCGCCCGCGTGGTCGGCATCAGCTCCGGCGCGAGCGCGCCCGAGGAGCTCGTCACCCGCCTGGTCGACTTCTTCCGCGCCCGCGGCACCGAGGACGTCGCGGAGTTCGAGGTCATGCGCGAGGACGTCCGCTTCATGCTGCCCAAGACGGTGCGGCAGGCGCTGGCCGCCCGCGAGGCGTGAAACGCCTCCTCGCCGCCGCCGTCCTCCTGACCCTGATCGGGGCCGCGCCCGCCGCCGCCTGCCCGCGCACCTCCGAGCGCGGCCTGCACGACCGGCTGGTCGCCTCCGACGCCGCGTTCGTCGGCAAGCGGATCAAGCCTGGCCTCTACCGCGTCCAGACGCGTGTGCGGGGCGACCTCGGGACGCGCGTGCGGGTGCGCGGCATACGCGGCTGCGGGGTCCCGAAGCGCGCCGGCATCCTGCTGGACCGCCGGCACGGTCACTGGGTGGCGACCACCGCGGTCGCGCCGTCCGAGCTCTTCAAGGCCTCCGGGATCGGTCCTTGAGCCACGCGCGGATGTCGTCGCCGTGCTCGTCGAGCCGCGGCGGCCGCCGGCGCAGGGAGCCGATCGGGGGCCGGGCGAGCGGGACGCCGTCCGCCTCGAGGATCGGCTCCAGGCCGAGCCCCTCGGCCATCGCGTAGGCCTCGGCGACGTCGTTGATCGGGCCGACCGGGACGTTGGCCGCGCGCAGGACCTCGACCCAGTGGTCGGCCGGCTGCGTCTTGAACACCGCCTCGAGCGCCTCGCCCAACTCGTCGATGTGCGCCACCCGAGCCGTGTTGGAGGCGAAGCGCTCGTCCCCCGGCAGCTCGGGCAGCCCGATCGCCTCGCACAGCCGTGCGAACAGCCGGTCGTTGCCGCATGCGACCGCGATCCCGCGGTCGGCCGCCGCGAAGGTCTCGTACGGCGCGATGCTCGGGTGCCGGTTGCCGCGCCGCTGCGGGCGCTCGCCGGCCGACACCCAGCCCGCGCCCTGGTTGAGCAGCGAGGTCAGCACGGAGTCGAGCAGCGAGACCTCGACGTGCCGCCCCTCGCCGGTGCGCTCGCGCTCGACCAGCGCCGCCTCGATCCCCGCGACCGCCAGCAGCCCGGCCACGAGGTCGACGACCGCCGCGCCGACCTTGACCGGCTCGCCGCCGGCCTCGCCGGTGACGCTCATGAGCCCGCCCATCGCCTGCAGCAGCAGGTCGTAGCCCGGCAGCCCGGCCGCGCGCTCGGAGGAGCCGAAGGCCGTGATCGAGCACGAGACGAGCCGCGGGTTCCCTGCCGCCCGCAGCGTGTCGCCGCCGAGGCCCCAGGACGCGAACAGGCCGGGCCGGAACGACTCGATCAGGACGTCAGCGCGCGACCCCAGCTCGCGCGCGAGCTCGCGGTCGCCCTCGTCGCCGAGGTCGAGCGCGACCGAGCGCTTGTTGCGGTTCAGCCCCAGGTAGTAGGTCGACTCGTCGTCGCGCCACGGCGGCCCCCAGTGGCGCGTGTCGTCGCCCGCCTCGGGCCGCTCGACCTTGATCACGTCGGCGCCGAGGTCGCCGAGCGTCATCGCCGCGAACGGCCCCGCGAGCACGCGCGAGAAGTCGGCGACGAGGAGGCCATCGAGCGGGCCGGGACCGGCGGTCACGGGCGCGGAGCCTAGTCTCCTGACCAATGCCGACGCTCGTCGTCTCCGATCTCCACCTCGGCTCCCAGAAGCACTCGGACCTGCTCCGCCGCCCCGATCTGCGCGCGCCGCTGCTCGAGGCCGTGGCGAGCGTCGACCGGCTCGTGATCCTCGGCGACGGGCTCGAGCTGCGCGAGAACGCCCAGCGCGACGCGGCCGAGCTGGCCGGCGATGTGTTCGCCGACCTCGGGCGCGCGCTGGGGCCGGACGGCGAGCTCGTCATCGTCGGCGGCAACCACGACCACGGGCTGGTCGCGGGCTGGATCGACGGCCGCCTGCAGTCCGAGCCGCCCGGCTTCCTCGCGCTCGAGCAGACGATGCGCCCGGAGCAGGCCGGCCCGCTCGCCGCACGGCTGGCCGAGCGCGCCGCGCCCGCGCGCGTGTCGATCGCGTACCCCGGCCTGTGGCTGCGCGACGACGTCTACGCCATCCACGGCCACTACTCCGACCTCCACACGACGGTCCCGACCTTCGAGCGCCTCGCCGCCGGCGCGATGGCGCGATGGCTCGTCCACCTGCCGGAGGACCACGCGACCGCCGACGGCTACGAGTCCGCGCTCGCGCCGCTCTACGCGTGGATGCACACGCTCGTCCAGCGCTCCGAGAACGGCGCGATGACCGGCGGTGCCGGCGCCTCGGCGCGCGCCTGGGTCGCGCTGGCGGGGGAGGGGCGGCGCCGCCACCCGATCCGCGCCGCCGCGCTCGGCGCCGGCTACGTCGCCGCGGTCGGCGCCATCAACGCGATCGGCCTCGGCCCGATCGACCGCCACCTCTCCGGCCAGGCGCTGCGCAGCGGTGGCCTGCGCGGCATGCGGGAGGTGCTGCGACGTCTCGACATCAGCGCCCCGTACGTCCTGTGGGGGCACACGCACCGCGCCGGCCCGTGGGCGCGCGACGACCTCTCGGAGTGGACGACACCCAGCGGGACGCGCCTGATCAACAGCGGCAGCTGGACCTACCAGCCGCACTTCCTCTCAGCCGAGCCGAACCACTCGCCGTACTGGCCCGGCACCGCGATCCGCGTGGGGGAGAGCGGGCCGCCCGAGCTCGTCCGCCTGCTCGGCGACCGCGGGCACGAGGAGCTCAGGCCACGCCGGGCGTGAAGCAGGTGGCGTGGCAGGTGACGCCGGGGCCGATCTCGAGCTCCAGCTCGCCGCGCGTATGGCGGTCGTGCTCGATCAGCGGGTATGCGGCCGGCCCGTCGACCGCGATCTCGCGACCTCCTACCCGCACCCACCCCTCGCCCTCGAGCACCGCCCACACGCCGGCCGCCTCGTAGGGCCCCGAGTAGGCGCCGGGCTGGTCGGCGGTCTGGGCCGGCAGCAGCACGCCCTCCTCGTCCTCGGGCCGCAGCGCCGGCACGAGCTCGCGCTCGACGCCGAGCAGCGCCTGGATCTCGCGCTCGGTCTCGCCGTAGGCGCCCTCGCCGTAGTGCATCGAGTAGAGCGCGCCGTCGCGGTCCCACAGGTAGCGGGCGGGCCAGCCCTCGTTGCCGTAGAAGTCCCACAGCTCGAGCCGCTCGTCGATCACCACCGGGTACTCGATCCCGAGCCGCGCCACCGCCGCCTTGACCGCCTCGACGTCGCGCGCGGGTAGGAAGCCCCCGGTGTGGATGCCGATCACGCGCAGGCCGTCCTCCGCATAGCGCTCGTGCCACGCCATCACGTACGGCAGCGTGCGCAGCGAGTTGACGCGGCAGAAGTCCCAGAACTCGACGAGCACCGGCCGGCCACGCTGCTTGTCCATGCGCAGCGGCGCCACGTTGACCCACTCGAGGTCGCGCGGGAACGGGGGCGCGGGGATGGCACCGGCGGGGGCTCGCACGCCAATCGACGCTAGCAAGCGAAACTTTTGGCCGGTAGCGGGGTCTCTTACCTGCAGATAGGCTCCGGTGAATCCGGGGCCTTCCCCCTGTCCTGAACACACATCTCTCCTGAGGAGGAGACTTTCTTGCGCAAGTACCTCATCGCGGTGATCGCCGCGCTGGCGGCTCTCGCCATGGCCACGGTCGCTGTGGCCCAGAGCGGCGACGTGACCGCGACCACCACGGTTTCTCCGACCAAGTCCGGCACGAAGAAGAAGCCCAAGTCCATCAAGGTCACGACGTTCGTCAAGAACAACATCGAGGGCACGAGCGCCTCGAAGATCGAGATCGACTTCCCGAAGACCGTCAAGATCTCCGGCAAGGGCCTGACCACCTGCAAGCTCAGCAAGATCCAGGCCAACGGCCCCTCGGCCTGCCCCTCGAAGTCCAAGGCCGGCACCGGCCTCACCCACGCAGTCGTGGGTCCGGACCGCATCCCGCTGAACTTCGACGTCACCGCCTTCGTCGGCGGCAAGAACCTCGTGATCTTCTACATCAAGCAGCAGGGCGGCACCGTGTCGAAGGCCCTCTCGGGCAAGATCTCCAAGGGCAGCGGCGGGTTCGGCCAGAAGCTCGTCATCACCATCCCGCCGGACCTGCAGCAGCCCGCTCCGGGCCTGTACGCGGCGCTGGTCGACCTCAAGAGCACGCTGCAGCTCAAGAAGGGCAAGAACGCCCTCGTCTCGTCGGTCGGCTGCAAGAACAAGAAGCACAAGTTCGGCGCGAAGCTGACCTTCGCCCCGAACCCCAACCAGCCGCCGAAGCCGAGCGCGTCGGGCACCTCGACCGCGACGTGCAAGAAGTAGTCAGCGGTTAGCAACTCCTGAAGGGCCGACGGCCCCGCTCCGGCGGGGCCGTCGTCGTTCTTAGACTGCATCCGAGTGCTGCTCCCCGCACCCGTCTTCGCGCACGGGCTCGTCGGCCGTGCCGACCTGCCGATCCCCAAGTCGCTGTTCGCGGCCGCAGCGGCGACGGTGCTGGTCGTCTCGTTCCTGGCACTGGCGACGCTGTGGTCGACCCCGCGGCTGCAGGAGCTGCGGGAGCGGCGGCTGTTCCGGCTGCCGATCGTCGTCGACGCCGTGCTCGGCCTCGTCGGCGTGCTGGCGTTCGGCGCGAGCGTCTACGCCGGCCTGGCCGGCACCGACGCCGAGCAGGACAACCTCGCGCCGACGGTCGTCTTCGTGCTCTTTTGGGTGGGGATCCCGTTCGTGTCGCTGGTGTTCGGCGACGTCTTCCGCCTGCTCAGCCCGTGGCGCGCGATCGGGCGCGTGGTCGGCTGGGTGGTAGCGCGCGTCGCACCGGCCGAGCCGCTCGACTACCCCGAGCGCCTGGGGCGCTGGCCCGCGATGGCCGGCATCTTCTTCTTCGGGATCGTCGAGCTCTGCTGGGCCGCGGGGCGCGAGCCGCAGACGCTGGCCATCCTCGGCCTGCTCTACCTCGTCGCGATGTTCGTGGGGATGAGCCTCTACGGCGTCGAGCCGTGGACGCGCAAGGCCGATCCGTTCGGCGTCTACTTCGGGATCTTCGCCGGCCTCGCGCCGGTCACGCGCCGCGACGGCGTGCTCTACGCGCGCCCGCCGGTGGTGGGAGCGATCAAGCTCGCCCCGCTGCCCGGGACCGTCGCGCTCGTCATCACGTCGATCGGCATCACGGCGTTCGACGGCGGCAGCGAGGGAACCGTCTTCAACTCGATCGCACCCCACCTGCAGGACTTCTTCCACTCGCTCGGCTTCAACATCGCTCGCGCGCTCGAGCTCACGTTCCTGCTGGGGCTGAGCGTGACGGTGCTGCTGGTGACGGCCATCTACTGGGGCGCGATCTGGGGGATGGGCCAGCAGGGCCTGCGGCGCCCGATGACGCGTACCGAGCTCGGCCGCTCCTTCGCCCACACGCTCGTGCCGATCGCCGCCGCCTACGTCGTCGCCCACTACTTCTCGCTGCTCGTCTACAACGGGCAGGACATCTGGCGGCTGATGTCCGACCCGCTGGGAGACGGCAGCGACCTGTTCGGGGGAGCGGAGAGCCGCATCGACTACTCCGTCGTCTCCGCCACCGCCATCTGGTACGCGCAGGTCGGATCGCTCGTCATCGGCCACGTGTGCGCGCTCGTGCTCGGGCACGATCGCGCGCTTGCGCTCTACGAGGACGCGAAGGCGGGTACCCGGTCGCAGATCGTCATGCTGATCCTGATGGTGTGCTTCACCTGCCTCGGGCTCTACCTGCTCTCGGCCTCGAACCAATGATCGTCTTCGCCCACGCCGGCCACTGGCTCGTCTCGCTCGCCTATGTGGCGCCCCTGCTGTTCCTGATCGGCGTGATCCTCGTCGGCAAGGCGAAAGACCGCCGGGAGGAAAGGACCGAATCGAAGGAACAGGGCAACCGTTGATGCGTCAGATGCGAATAGTGGGACAGATGAGCCACCACGAGCTGAAGCTGCTGCTGGACGCGGTGCCCGACACGCGGGAGCTGATCTTCCGCCGCGAGCCCGCCCGCGGCGCCGAGTGGAACGCGCTCTACGACGCGTGGAGCGACGCGCACGAAGAGTCCGAGAGTGCGTGGCGCACCTGGCGGTCCGGCGGCGGCCGCGAGGCGTATCTGACCTACCGCGCGGCGGCCGACCGCGAGGACGCGGCGCAGGACGCCGTGGCCGCTAGCCCAGCCGCCTGAGGTCCGACGCCAGCCCCTCGGGGGTCAGCTCGGAGTGCGGGAAGCCGATCCGCTGGCGGCCCCGGGCGTCGACGAGCACGACGTAGGCCGAGTGGTCGAGCGAGCCGCGCTGCGGCGCGATGCCGTAGCCGCGCCACACCGGCGCCAGCTGCGCCTGCGTCCCGAGCACGTAGCGCACGCGCCCGGTGACGTGCTGCTTGAGCAGGAACGCCTTCGCCCGCGCCGCCGTGTCCTGCTTCGGGTCGACCGAGACCGCGAGCACCGGCACGTCATGGCCGAGCTTGTCGAGCGCGCCGCGGATCGACTGCACCTGCGCCGGGCAGGTGTCCTTGCAGGTCGAGTAGACGAAGGTCATCACGACCGTCCGCCCGCGGTAGTCGGCCATCGCGACCGGCTTGCCGTCCTGGTCGCGCAGGCGGAAGTCCGGGGCGCGCGCGCCGGGCGGCCGGATCGCGCCGGCGAACGCGCTCGCGGGCTGCGGGTCGGCGCTCCGGCTCTCCGCGATCCACACGCCCGTCACCGCGGCGACGGCGCACAGGCCGAGCGTGGCGAGGGCGTAGAGGACGCGGGTCTGCACCCGCCCAAGCTTAGGCTTCGGTCAGGCCCCTGCGGATCGCGTAGCGGACGAGCTCGACGCGGTCGCGCATCCCGAGCTTGCGCAGCAGGTTCGCGCGGTGCGACTCGACGGTCTTCTCGGCGAGGTGGAGGATCTCGGCGATCTGCTTGTTGGTGTGCGCCTCGGCGATCAGCTTCAGCACCTCCTGCTCGCGCGGCGTCAGCGGCTCCTCCGGCCCGGCGTGGTCGTCGGACATCCAGTCGCGGATGAGCTGGCGCTCGACCGCGGTGGTGAGGAACGCCTCGCCGCGATGCACGGCACGGATGGCGCCGAGCAGGGCCTGGTCGACCTCGCGCTTGAGCACGTAGCCGGACGCGCCGGCCTTCAGCGCGTCGAACACGTAGCGCTCGTCGTCGTGCATCGAGAGCACGAGCACCTGCGTGGCGGGCAGGTGCGAGCGGATCTCGCGCGCCGCCTGGATGCCGGTCATGCGCGGCATCGAGACGTCGAGGACGCAGAGGTCGGGGCGCGACTGCAGCGCCTGCTCGAAGGCGTCGACACCGTCCTCCGCCTCGGCGATGACCTCCATGTCGGGCTGGCGGTCGATCAGCAGGCGCATGCCGCCACGGACGATCCCGTGGTCGTCGGCGATGAGGATCTTCATGAAACAGCTCCCATGGTGAGTTCGATCGTGGTCCCCTCTCCAGGGGCGGAGTAGATGGCGAGGTTGCCGCCGACGAGCAGTGCGCGCTCGCGCATGCCCGACAAGCCGAGGCCGCCCACGCGTCCGCGCGGCCGGCCGTTGCGCCCGGACTGACCCGGGCCGGGGTCGAACCCGTGGCCGTCGTCGGTGATCCGCAGGATCGTGCGGCCGACGAACGACAGCTGCACGGTCACGTGGTGGGCGTGGGCGTGCTGGGCGATGTTGGAAAGGCTCTCCTGCGTGACGCGGTAGATGACGAGCTGCTCCTCGTCGGTGAGCAACGGCACCTGGCCGTGGCGCGAGAAGCGCGCGTCGATGCCGGTGCGCTGCGAGAAGTCCTCGACCTGCGAGGCGAGGGCGGGGATCAGGCCGTGGTCGTCGAGCGCGGTCGGACGGAGCTGGCGGGCGAGGTGGAGGAGCTCCTCCATCGCCTGGTTGGCGAGCCGCTTCGTCTCCTGCAGCTCCGGGCGCAGCGAGTACGGCGCGTCCATCGTCGTCGCCTCGAGCCGCAGCAGGATGCCGGTCAGCGCCTGGTTGACCTCGTCATGGAGGTCCTGGGCGATCCGCGAGCGCTCCTGCTCCTGCCCGCGCAGGACGGCGCGGCCGGCCTGGCGGCGCTCCTCCTCGATGCGGGCGAGCATGTTGTTGAAGCCGGCGTTGAGCTTCTGCACCTCGCGGGCGGCCCAGCGCGGCGGCGTGGCGCGCATGCCGGGGGCGTGCAGGTCGACGCGGTCCATCGTGCGCACGAGCCGCTCCATCGGCTCCAGCCGGTAGCGGATCAGCAGCGAGTTCAGGAGCACGGCGCTGAACACGGCCAGCGCGAGCAGCAGCAGGCCCTCGGTGCTCGTCGCGTCGCTGAGCCGGTCGCGGGTGACGGCGGTCGCGATCACGGCCGTCATCGCGACCAGCAGCGAGTTGACGGCGAGGACCTGCGTGAGCAGCGTGCGCGTGCGCATTACGCTGGTCGTATCGGCCATCCGTCCAGGAACCCTTATGGGTGCCGGTCAGCAATCGGGCGCTATCCTTTCTGAAGCATTGAAACCTGACCTGGAACGAGTGATTTCTTCATGAGCCCATCCGGAGCGGAGTTCATCCGGAAGATCCGCAACCAGGTCGAGGAGGTCGATCCCTCGGTGGTGCAGGAGCACCTCGGCAACGGGATGGTCCTCGTCGACGTGCGGGAGTCCGAGGAGTGGGACGCCGGCCACATCCCCGGCGCCAAGCACGTGCCGCGCGGCTACCTGGAGTCGCGGATCGAGGGCGCGGTCAAGGATCGCGACCAGCGCGTCGTCCTCTACTGCGCCTCGGGCCAGCGGTCGGCGCTCGCCGCCAACACGCTGCGCGAGCAGCTCGGCTACGAGAACGTCGCCTCCATGAACGGCGGCATCACGCTGTGGAAGGACCGCGGCTACGACGTCGAGGTCCCGAAGTCGCTCACCAAGGAGCAGCGCGAGCGCTACTCGCGCCACATCCTCGTCCCGGAGATCGGCCTCGAGGGCCAGACCAAGCTGCTCGAGGCGAAGGTGCTGCTGCTGGGCGCCGGCGGTCTCGGCTCGCCGACCGCGCTCTACCTCGCGGCGGCCGGCGTCGGCACGCTCGGCATCGTCGACGACGACGAGGTCGACCTCTCCAACCTCCAGCGCCAGGTCATCCACACGACCGACCGCATCGGCGTCCCGAAGGTCGACTCCGCCGAGGAGTCGGTGAAGGCGATCAACCCCGACGTCAAGGTCGTCAAGTACAAGACGCGCCTCGACGCGTCGAACATCATGGACATCATCCCGGGCTACGACGTGATCGTGGACGGGGTCGACAACTTCCCGACGCGCTACCTGCTCAACGACGCGACGGTGCGCCTCGGCATCCCGGTCGTGTCGGCCTCGATCCTCGGCTTCGACGGCCAGCTGTCGGTCTTCAAGCCGCACGACGGCCCGTGCTACCGCTGCCTCTACCCCGTGCCGCCGCCGGCCGAGATGGCACCCTCCTGCGGCGCCAACGGCGTCCTCGGCGTGCTGCCGGGCACGATGGGCCTGCTGCAGGCGACCGAGGTCATCAAGCTCGTGACCGGCGCCGGCGAGCCGCTCGTCGGCCGCCTGCTCCTCTACGAGGCGCTGGGCGCGACGTTCACCGAGCTCAAGGTCCGCCGCGACCCGGAGTGCGAGATCTGCTCGAAGGACCCGTCCGAGATCTCCGACGAGGAGATGGGCGTGTTCCCCGACTACGAGGCGTTCTGCGCCGCCGCTGGCTAGCTAAGGTCTCGCGTCCTATGGCCACCGTGAAGATCCCACCCGTGCTGCGCCCCTCCGTGGGCGGCGAGAAGGAGGTGCGGGCGGCCGGCGACGACGTCGGCGCCGTGCTCACCTCGCTCGCCGAGCAGCACCCCGACACCCAGTCCCAGCTCTTCTCGGGCGAGGGGCAGCTCAACCGCTACGTCAACGTCTACCTCAACGACGAGGACGTCCGCGTCCTCGACGGCCTGCAGACGAGCGTGTCGGAGTCGGACACGCTGGTGATCCTGCCGGCCATGGCCGGCGGGGGTACCTAGCCGAGCAGTTCCTTCGGAGCGCTCGCGGCGAGGAACGAGAGGTCGCCGTCGCGCAGCGCCTCCGCCGCCTGCGTGAGCGCCGCCACGGCGACCCATGTGAGCGCGCCGCCGACGCTGACGCGCTGCGCGCCCGCCTCGAACAGCTCGCCGACCGACGCGAAGCCGCGGTGGCCGAGGACGTTGACGGGCTTCGAGACCGAGGCGCAGACCGCGCGCACCCGGTCGAGGCTCCGCAGCCCGGGGGCGAACACGACGTCGGCGCCCGCCTCCGCGTACGCGTTGAGCCGCGCGATCGTGCCGTCGAGGTCGTCGCTGCCGTGGAGCAGCTGCTCCGCGCGCGCGGTGAGCGTGAAGTCGAACGGCAGCGCCGCCGCCATCTTCGCCGCCGCCGCGACGCGCTCGACCGCGTGGTCGACGTCGTAGATGCGGTCGTCGCCGGGGTCGTAGTCCTCGATCGAGCCGCCGACGGCGCCCGCGGTGCCGGCCAGCGCGATCGCCTCGGCCGCGTTGGCGGGCGTCGGCCCGTGGCCGTTCTCGAGGTCGACCGCCAGCGGGAGGCCGGTGGCCGCGGCGACCGCCTCGGTGTGCCGCACGACGTCCTCGAGCGCGGCCTTGCCGTCCGCGCGGCCCATGGTGAACGCGAAGCCGGAGCTGGTCGTCGCCAGCGCCTTGAAGCCCAGCGACTCGAGCACCTTCGCCGAGCCGGCGTCCCACGGGTTGGGGATGACGAACGGCTCGCCCTCGTGCAGCGCGCGGAACGCCGCGCCCTTCTCAGCGGTGGTGGTCAGGGGAGCACCAGCGGCTTGACGCTGGCTGGGTCCTCGCGGCCGGCGCGCAGGGCGGCGTCCGTCTCGTCGAGGCCGAAGCGCTGCGACATGATCGCCTTCAGGTCGACGCGCCCGGCAGCGGCCAGGGCGATGGCGGTCGGGTACGTGTTGGCGTAGCGGAACGTTCCGGTCACCCAGATCTCCCGCCCCTGGATGACGGAGAGCGGCAGCGTGCCCTCCTCGTCCGGGCCCATGCCGACGAGCACCGCCGTGCCGGCCGGGCGCAGCGCCTTGATGCCGGCCGTCAGCGCGCCGGGGTGGCCGGAGCACTCGATCAGCGCGTCGTAGTCGCCGTCGAGTTCGTCGTCGGGCGTCACCGTCCGCGTCGCGCCCGTGCGGGCGGCGAGCTCGAGCCGGTGCGGGTTCACATCAGAGATCGTGACCTCGGTGGCACCGAACGCCCGCGCGCACTGCATGGCGAGCTGGCCGATCGGCCCGGCGCCGGTGACGAGCACGCGGTCGCCCGCGCTGACGCCCGCCTTCTGGCACGCCCATACGCCGACCGAGAGCGGCTCCATCAGCGCGCCCTCCTCGTCGCTCAGCGCGTCGGGGAGCGTGAACGCGAAGTCCTCGTGAATCGGCACGAACTCCGCGAACGCGCCGTCCACCGGCGGCGTGGCGAAGAAGACGACGTCGGCGCAGAGGTTGTAGCGGCCGGCGCGGCACTCGCGGCAGCGCCCGCACGGGACGCCCGGCTCGAGCGTCACGCGGTCGCCGACGGCGTGTTTGGTCACGTTCTCGCCGAGCTCGACCACGCGCCCGGCCGACTCGTGCCCGAGGATCAGCGGTGCCTCGACGATGAACGGCCCGATGCGGCCGTGCTCGTAGTAGTGGACGTCGGAGCCGCACACGCCGACCGCGGTGATCTGGACGAGCACCTCGCGCGGCCCGGGCTCCGGGCGCTCGCGCTCCTCGATGCGGATCTCGCCCGGCGCGTGGAGGACGGCGGCCTTCACTCGCCGGTCACCGCGCCCAGCGTCAACCCGGTCACGAGCCACTTCCGGACGACCAGCCCGACGACGATCATCGGCGCCACCACGATCGTGCCGATGGCGGTCAGCTGGCCCCAGTCGATCTCGGTCTGGGTGACGAGCTGCGAGGCCGCGATCGGCAGCGTCTGCGAGTCAGGCCCCGCGAACGTGGCGGCGAACGCGTAGTCGTTCCAGGAGAACACGAGGCACAGGATCGCAGTCGTGGCGATCCCGGGCAGGACGAGCGGCACCGCGATCTTGCGAAACGCCGTCCAGCGCGAGGCGCCGTCGACCATCGCGGCCTCCTCGAGCGACGGCGGGAGGTCGGCGAAGAACGCGTTCATGATCCAGATCGCGAACGGCAGGTTGAACGACAGGTAGGCGACGACCAGCCCCCACGTCGTGCCGAGCAGGTGGGTGGCGCGGAAGATCACGAACAGCGGCAGCACGGCGGCGGCGATCGGGGCCATGCGCGTCGAGATGATCCAGAACGCGACGTGGTCCTTCCCGCGGAAGCGCGAGCGCGCGAGGCCGTAGCCGGCGAGCGTCCCGAGCCCGACCGCGATGATCGTCGAGACACCGGCCGCGAGGATCGAGTTGACGATGTAGCTGCCGATGTCGTTGGCGCCCCCGAACAGGTCCCGGTAGTGGTCGAGCGTGGGGCTGAACCCGACCTTGGGCGTCGTCGCCGTCAGGTCCTCCGCCGGCTTGACCGACGACAGCAGCATCCAGACCAGCGGCACCAGCGTCCACAGCAGGACGAGCGCCACCAGCACGTTCGAGCCGATCCGTCCGCCTTTCATCGCGCCAGCCCCCGCTTCCTCAGCGTCCGCATGAACAGGTTCGCGACCAGGATCGAGACCGCCAGCATCGAGAGGCCGATGGCCGCCGCGTAGCCGAGGTCGAAGAAGCGGAAGGCCGTCTCGTAGAGCCGGATCGGGACGATCTTCGTCGCGTCCGCGGGCCCGCCGTTGGTCGTGTTGTAGATGATGTCGAAGTAGCGGATCGCGTCCATCGAGCGCACCAGCAGCGCGACGATCACGACGCCCGCGATCATCGGGAAGACGATGTGGCGCAGCCGCTGCCAGTACGTCGCGCCGTCCACGTGCGCGGCCTCCAGCACCGGCTTCGGCAGCGACGAGAGCCCCGCCAGCACGATCAGCGCGATCAGCGGCGTCCACTCCCACACGTCCATCAGCGTCACCGCGATGAACGCCGACGTCGGGCTGCCGAGGATGTCGCCGGTGTAGAGGTGCGTCTCGCGCAGGACGTACGCGTACAGGCCGTAGGTCGAGTCGGTGAGGAAGCGCCCCAGCAGGCCGACGATGGCCGGCGCCATGAACATCGGCATCAGCACGAGCGAGATGACCAGGTTCTTGCCCCAGATGAGGCCGTGCACGATCAGCGCGATCGTGATCCCGAGCGCCATCTCGAGCCCGACCGTGAGCACGAAGTAGACGACCGAGCGGATCCACGCGGCGCCGACCGTGGAGTCGCTGAACAGCTTCGACCAGTTGTCGAGCCCGGCCCAGTGGAGGTCGATCCCGCCGATCAGCCCGACCCGCGACAGGCTCATCAGCACGATGTAGATGAACGGGAAGAGCGACAGCAGCGCCAGCACGATCAGCGCCGGCGCCATCAGCTTGCCGTTGAAGGTGATGCGGCTCGGCTTGGAGGTCTGCGCGCGGGAGGCGCTCTCGGTCCGGCTCCGCTCGGCGGTGGTGGTGGCGGCCATCAGGCGTTCCTCAGCGAGGCCGCGTTGTCGATCGCTTGCACGAATCCGTCCTTCGAGTTGGTCATGCACTTCTCAGGGCCCTGCTGGCCGGCCAGCATCTTCGAGAGCTGCGTGAAGATCGCCGTGTCGCACTCGTTCCAGGCCGCGATCTTGGGCCGCAGCCCGATGTTCTCGGGCTTCCAGGCCTCGAAGACGGCGCCGGCCGTGAGGATGTTCGGCATCTTCGACGGCGGCTTCTTGGCCTTCTCGACCTCGGGCAGCTTGTAGACCGACTCGCGCGTCGGCGTGCCGCCGCCGACCTTGCTCTTCAGGTTGGCGAGCTGGGTCTTCTTGGACGTGGCCCAGTTGACGAACAGCCACGCCGCCTTCTGCTCCTTGTCCGAGGCGGTCGCGTTGATGCCGACGCCGGTGCCGCCGTACATGCAGGCGCAGCGCTTCGGGCCCTTCGGCAGCCGCGCGTAGCCGATCTTGCCCTTGAGCTTGCCGGTCTCGTTGCCGGCCGCGAACTCGTGCCAGTTGACCGCCATCGCCATCTGCCCGGCGCCGAACGCGGAGCCGAGCCCGTCCCAGTCCCAGCCGAGGCTGCCGGGGTGCGCGATCGAGACGAGCCGGTTGTAGAAGTCCGCGGCCTGGATCGCCTCGTCGGAGTCGAGCATGGGCTCGCCGGGGTCGCTCGAGCCCAGCCGCCCCACGTTCCCCCCGTCCTTGAAGTAGTCGCCCCCGTACGCCCACAGGACGTTCGAGAAGTCGTTCATCAGCGAGTCGTGCTGCTTCGCCTGCTGGCCGTGGCCGTAGGGGACGTCCTTCTGGGCGTTCTCCTTGAACCACTTCGACGTCTTGTAGAACTGCTCCCAGGTCGAGTCGTCGGACGGCGTGGGCTCGAAGCCGAGGTCCTGCTTCATCTGCTCGCCGTACTTCTCGAACAGGTCCTTGCGGTACTGCCAGATCATCGTCGGCGCGTCGTAGGGCAGCGCGTAGACCTTGTCCTTGTCGACGAAGCGCCCGGCGGCGTCGAGCTGGACCGGGAAGAAGTCGCCCTCGTCCTCCAGCTTGGGGAGGTTCGGGTCCTTCATCATCGTGCTGAGGTCGACCAGCGCCTCGTGGTACGGCGCGAGGATCTGGTACGGGTCGGCGTAGACGATCTGGTAGCTGCCGAGCCCGGAGGCGAAGTCCAGCGCGACCTTCTGCACCAGCGCCGCGAGCTCGAGCTGGGTGATCTTGATCTCGATCCCCGTCAGGTCCGTGAACGGCTTGAGGTTCGCCGCGATCGCCGAGGTGGGGGCGGTGTTCTCGGAGATGAAGTTCAGCGTGGTGCCGCCGAACTGCTTCCACTCGTCACCCGCCACCGGCTTCGCGGAGTTGCTCGATCCGCAGCCTCCCAGCCACAACGCGGCGCTCCCGGCGCCGGCCATCCGTAATACATCCCGCCTTGTGTACGACATAGCCCCTCTCTTCTCGTGGCGAGGCGTACCCGGGGGCGCGTTTCCCGTAACGGCCCCTATGGCTACACTTTCTGAAGTGGCTGGTCATGAGCTCCAGAACCGTCCCTGCGGCGGTCGCTACGGCGACATCGTGCAGGCGATCGGCAACACGCCGCTCGTCGAGCTCAAGCGCCTGTCGCCCAAGCCGGGCGTGCGCATCTGGGCCAAGCTCGAGTCGCACAACCCGACCGGCTCGGTCAAGGATCGCGTCGCCCGCGCGCTGATCGAGGACGCCGAGGAGAAGGGCCTGATCGGCCCCGGCCAGACGATCCTCGAGCCGACCTCCGGCAACACCGGCATCTCGCTGGCGATGATCTGCTCGCGCAAGGGCTATCCGGTCAAGGTCGTGATGCCGGAGAACGTCACGCCCGAGCGCACGCAGCTGCTGCAGATGTACGGCGCCGAGATCGTCTACTCGCCGGGCGACAAGGGCTCCAACGGCGCGGTCGAGATGGCGCTCGACATGGCCGCCTCCGACGCGCGCTACTACATGCCGTACCAGTACGGCAACCAGGCGAACCCGGCCGCGCACTACAACGGCACGGCGCCCGAGATCCTCGAGGAGCTCGACGAGATCAGCGCCTTCGTGGCCGGGCTCGGCACCGGCGGCACGCTGATGGGCGTCGGGCGGCGGCTGAAGGAGGAGCGCGAGGGCGTGAAGCTCGTGGCCGCCGAGCCGATGCAGGGCGAGCCCGTGCAGGGCCTGCGCTCGCTCGACGACGGTTTCATCCCGCCGATCATCGACATCGGGCTGCTCGACCGGAAGATCTTCGTCACGAACCACGACGCGATCGTGTGGACGCGCCGGCTGCTCGACGAGGAGGGCATCTTCGCCGGTGTCTCCTCGGGCGCCATCGCGTCGATCGCCGTCCGCATCGCCAAAGAGCTGGACGAGGGGAACGTCGTGTTCATCGTCTGCGACGACGGGTGGAAGTACCTGTCGTCGGGGATCTACACTCGTCCTGTCGAGGAGATCGAGAACCTCGACTCCACCGTGTGGTGGTAATCGAAGGGATCTGAGCAATGGTGAACGTCGGCCCCATGGAACTGATCATCGTCCTCGTGATCGCGCTGCTGGTCCTCGGGCCGAAGCGCTTGCCCGAGGCCGGCCGCGCCGTCGGAAAGGGCATGCGCGAGTTCAAGGACTCGCTGAGCGGCATCACCGATCACGATCACGATCACGACGACGACGAGGACGACGGCGAGCCGGCCGTCATCCGCGACGGCACCACCTCCTCGCACAGCTAGCTAGGTGAGGATCCCGCGAGAGATGCTCGACCGCATGGTCGAGCACGCTCGGCGCGAGGCGCCGAACGAGTGCGTCGGCGTGCTCGGCGCGCGCGACGGCGCGGCGCAGCTGCTGGTCGAGGCGGAGAACGCGCGCCGCTCGCCGCTCGCCTACGAGATCGCCCCGCAGGAGCTCCTGCGCGTGCATGACCGGCTCGACGAGGACGACCTCGAGGTCGGCGCGATCTACCACTCGCACACGCGCACCGAGCCGGTGCCGTCGCAGACCGACATCAACCTCGCCTTCTATCCCGAGGCGGTGTACATCATCGTGGGCCTGGCGGGTGGGGAGCCCGACGTCCGCGCCTTCCGGATCGTGGACGGCGAGGTGAGTCAGACGGAGCTCGAGGTCGGGTGAGCCAGGCGCTCCTCTGCCCGGCGTGCGAGACCCCGCACGGGTCCACGGAGCGCTTCTGCCCCGACTGCGGCCTCCCGCTCGTGCTCCCGCCCGGGGAGCGCGCGCCGCTGACCGCCGCGCAGGAGCGCGCCCGCAAGGTGCGTGCGTCCTACGCCGAGGGGCCGCTGGTGCGGATCGCCGCGGCCCGCAACCAGCCCGAGGCCGAGCTGCTCCAGGGCCTGCTGCTGGAGGAGGGCATTCCGTCGATGGTGCGGCGCTCGGGCGGCTTCGACGTCCCCGACTTCCTCGCCTCCGGTCCGCGCGACGTGCTGGTGCCGCAGTCGGGCGAGGCGGCGGCGCGCGACCTCCTGCGCACCACCGCGCCGCGCCCGAGGAATTCGAGCCCCACCCACCCCAACTCCGCCGCCCGCCCGTGGGTCCGTGCCCTGGCGGCCGCGCTCGCGGTGCTGCTCGTCGCCGTCGTGGCGGCGGGCGTGATCGCCGCCATCGGCCCGTGATCTGGATCCGCTACGTCCTGCCGGCGGTGCTGGTGCTGGCGGGCTTCGTCGTGCTCTTCGTCGCCGACGGCTCGACGAAGTGGGACGGCTTCGCGATGTGCGTCGGCGCGGGGCTGGCGGTGCTGCTGCTCAACGTGCTGGTGCGCTTCGGCGCCACGGGCGACGAGGAGCGCACGCGCGAGGAGGCCGCGCGCGAGTACATGGCCAAGCACGGTCACTGGCCCGACGAGGAATAAGCCTTCGCCCGCGCGAGCTTCGGCCGTCCAGGCCCGTTGTTCGTGCGATGTACAACGTCCAGGACTCGAGCGCGCTCGTCGCCGGCCACCGTGCGCTGCTGCGCCCGCGCGCCGCCGGGCTGCGGGTTCCGCGCACGGTCGTGCTGCTCGGGCTCACGAGCCTGCTGACCGACATCTCCTCCGAGGCGGTGGCCGCCGTGCTGCCGCTCTACCTCGTGTACGCGGCCGGCTTCAGCCCGCTCGCGCTCGGCCTGATCGACGGCCTCTACCGCGGCGCCGCGGCGATCACCGCGCTCGCCAGCGGCTTCTGGGCCGACCGGCGCAAGCGCCACAAGGAGGTCGCCACCTTCGGGTACGGGCTGTCGGCGATCACCAAGCTCGGGCTCGTCGCGGCGGCCGGCGCGACCGCCCCGATCGCCGTCTTCGTGATGCTCGACCGCATCGGCAAGGGCATCCGCACCGCGCCGCGCGACGCGCTGATCTCGCTGTCCGCGTCGCCCAAGACGCTCGGGACGGCGTTCGGCGTGCACCGGGCGATGGACACCACCGGCGCCATGATCGGGCCGCTGATGGCGTTCGGGATCCTGGCGCTCGCCCCGCTTGCGTTCACGTCCGTCTTCCTCGTCTCGTTCTGCGTCGCGATCGCCGGGCTCGGCGTGATCGCGCTGCTGGTGCCGTCGCGTGTGCAGCGCACGGACGCCAAGCCGCCGCTGTCCCTGCGCCAGCTGTCGCCGCTGCTGCTCGAGCGGCGCTTCCGCGCGCTGGTCCTGGTCGCGTCGCTGCTGGGCCTCGCCACCATCAGCGATGCCTTCCTCTACCTCGCGCTCCAGCGCAAGCTCGACCTCGCGCCGGCGGTCTTCCCGCTGCTGTTCGTGGGCGTCTCGCTGGCGTTCATGGTGCTCGCGGTGCCGGCCGGCAAGCTGGCCGACCGCGTCGGCCGCGGCCGCGTCTTCGTCGGCGGCTACGTGCTGCTGCTCCCGGTCTACGCCGCGTTGCTCGCGCCGGGGCTCGGGTATCTCGGCGCCGGCCTCGCGCTCGCGCTCGTCGGCGCCTCCTACGCGGCGACCGACGGCGTGCTCGCCGCGCTGGCCTCGGGGATGCTCGACAAGGAGGCCCGCGGGAGCGGGCTCTCCGTGCTCACCACGGCGACGAACCTGTCGCGCTTCGTGGCCTCGGTCGCGTTCGGCGCGCTGTGGACGTGGGCGGGCCTGAACATGGCGGTCCTCGTGTGCGGGATCGCGCTCGCGGCGGCGATCGTCGTGACCGGGGTGGTGCTGCGCTCCACCCGCGAGGTGGCCCATGGTGCGTAACCGCACGCGCGCGTTCACGGCCCTGATCACGCTCTGCGCCCTGGTGGCGATCGGCGCGGTCGCGACCGCCGTGCTCGGCCAGCAGAGCGCGACCGGGCCGAAACGCTCGGCGGCGCTGGCGAAGCCGTACGTCGTCTTCCGCGCGATCGACAAGAACGCCGGGCCCGCGCATCTGGGCGAGCTCACCTCGACCGAGGTGTCGGCGCCGGGGCAGGTCCGCCGCGCGACCGGGCGGCTCTGCGACCGCGTCTACGCCGTCGCGTCAGCCGGGATCTGCGTCGCGCGCAGCCGCTCGCTCACCGGCGCTTACGAGGCGCAGATCCTCGGCCCGGACGGCAAGCTGCGGCACAAGGTCGGGCTGGAGGGCGTGCCGAGCCGGGCGCGGGTCTCCCCGGACGGTCGCTACGGCACGACCACGACGTTCGTCACCGGCGACTCGTACGCGAAGCCCGGCGCGTTCTCCACGCGCGCGCTGATCATCGACATGAAGCGCGGCACGGCGATCACCGACCTCGAGAAGTTCACGGTCTCCGACCACGGCCGCGTCGTCGACGCCGCGGACGTCCAGTACTGGGGCGTGACCTTCGCGCGCGACAGCGACAGCTTCTACGCCACGCTCGCGACCGCCGGGAAGACGCACCTGATCAAGGGCAGCATCAGCCAGCGCACCGCCACCGTGATCCGCGACAACGTCGAGTGCCCGTCGCTGTCGCCCGACGGCACCCGGATCGGCTACAAGAAGCTGATCGACGAGAAGGGCCACTGGCGCCTGCACGTCCTCGAGCTGGCGACCGGATCCGACGTCGCGCTCGCCGAGACCCGCTCGGTCGACGATCAGCTCGAGTGGCGCGACGACCACAACCTGCTCTACCAGTTCGGCAACGACATCTGGACCGTCCCGGCCGACGGCTCCGGCGCGCCGAAGCTCTACATCAAGCACGCCGGCTCGCCGGCCGTCGTCCGCTAGCCGGGCCTCGCCAGCCGGCTCAGGTGCGAGCGCCAGGCCTGCTCGGTCTGGCGGAACGGACGGCCGTGGAAGGCCCGCTCGAGCGCCTGCTGCGGGTCGGGCGCGCGGGCCAGCTCGAGGCACGCCTCGTCGCCCTCCTCGCGCTGCAGGAGGTCGAACACGGTGCCGCCGAGCAGCAACGCGTCGCGGCGGCCGGGCGGGAAGCTCGGCGCGGGCCGCTCGTGGATCCGCAGCACCACGACGGGCCGGATGTGCTTGATCTGGCCGGAGAAGAACTGCGCCGCGCCCTCCAGCCGCCAGGGCGCCTCCTGCCTGCGCCACAGGCGCCGCTTGACCCCCAGCATCCGCTTGGCGAGCAGCGCGCTGGGCGCCAGCATCAGCAGCTCCAGCGACCCCTCGACGTTCGACGCGCGCTGCGCGAGCACCCGCGGCGCCAGCACGTGGATCTCCTCCTCGGTGACCGTGCCGACGAGATAGCGGCGGGCGGCGGGGGCGGTGCGGGCGCGCTGCAGCGGCAGCCACGGCTGGGCGGCGTCGAGCTGCGCGCTGGTGGGGTGGAGGACGACGGACAGGTCGCCGAGCTGGACGTCGAGCTTGCGCTGCAGGCGCTCGCGCGCGTACTCGAGCTGGGCGAGAACGCGCTCGGCGTCGTCGGCGTCGCGCTCGTCGTAGCGGGCGATGAACGTCTCGGAGGCGGTCTCGAGCCAGGTCACTCGCCGGGCGGCGCGCGTCTGACGAGCACGGTGAAGTCGTCGAGCGGCGGACCCATGCGCAGCGCCACGCGCGCGCCCGGCAGGTTCTGCGAGCACCAGACCGCCCAGCCCTCGGGGTCGCCGGTGTAGATGTGCGGCTCGGCCGGCTTCGCCGTGCGGATCATGAGGTTGAACGCGATCCCGCGGCGCGCCTGGGCCCACAGGCCGGCGACCACCTCGTGCACGTGGGCCTCCCAGGCGTCGTCGTCGACCCCGGGCCGGATGGTGAAGGCGCCGCTCGCGAACACGTAGTCGTGGTCCTCGGTGACCGCGGAGCCGACCTCGAAGCGCGCCCGCGGATCGCGGTGGCGCTCACGCGCGGCCTCGACCATCGCGGGCACGATGTCGTAGCCCGTGTAGCCGCCGAGCGGCGGCGGCTCGGCGCGCGCGGCGAGACGGCCGAAGAGCGCGCCGGTGCCGCAGCCGAAGTCGGCCACCGTGACCGGCTCCGCGCCCTCCATCACCAGCGCCATCACGTCGAAGCGCAGCGCCTGCATCTGCGGGTCGTGCCAGCCGACGCCGCGCGACGAGTCGGCGCCGTGGGTTGCGAGCCAGTCGGTGTAGGTGTCGGTGATCGCCGCGAGCGTGGGGTCGACGTCCGCCATCGGGCGGGGAGCCTAACGGCGGTTGACGCGAGACAGTTAGTTATGATTCAATAATAATTATGCAGACGCAATCACATCGCCGGCGGATCCTGGCCGTCTGCTGCCTCAGCCTCTTCATCGTCGGGCTCGACGTCACGGCGGTCAACGTCGCGCTCCCGTCCATCGGGCGCGAGCTGCACACCGGCATCTCCGGGCTGCAGTGGGCGGTCGACGCCTACACGCTCGTCCTGGCGAGCCTGCTGATGCTCGCGGGCTCGACGGCCGACCGGCTGGGGCGCAAGCGCGTCTTCGTGACCGGGCTCGTCGTGTTCTCGCTCGCCTCGCTGCTGTGCAGCCTGGCGCCGAACGTGGAGCTGCTGGTGGCGTTCCGCGTCCTGCAGGCGGTGGGCGGCGCGATGCTCAACCCGGTCGCGATGTCGATCATCGCCAACACGTTCACCGACCCGCGCGAGCGGGCGCAGGCGGTCGGCGTCTGGGGCGCGGTGTTCGGCGTCTCGATGGCGCTCGGGCCGATCGTGGGCGGCACGGTGGTCGACGCGTTCGGCTGGCGGCCGATCTTCTGGATCAACCTGCCGGTCGGGCTCGCCGCGATCGTCCTGACGCTGCGGCTCGTCCCCGAGTCGCGGGCGCCGCGGGCGCGGCGGTTCGACCCCGTCGGCCAGGTGCTGGTGATCGTGCTGCTGGCGGCGCTGACCTACGGGATCATCGAGGCGCCCGCGCTCGGCTGGACCTCGCCGGCGATCGTGGCCGCGTTCGCGGCGTCGGCGGCCGCGCTGGCCGGCCTGCTGATCTACGAGCCGCGCCGCGACGAGCCGCTCATCGACCTGCGCTTCTTCCGCTCGACGCCGTTCGCGTCGGCGATCGTGATCTCGGTGGCCGCGTTCGCGGCGTTCGGCGGCTTCCTGTTCCTCAACACGCTGTACCTGCAGGCCGCGCGCGGCTACTCGCCGCTGGAGGCCGGGCTCGCCACCGTGCCGCTGGCGCTGGTGACGGTCGTCGCGTCCCCGCTCTCGGGCCGCATCGTCGGCCGGCGCGGGCCGCGGCTGCCGCTCGTGATCGCGGGCACCGCCCTTGTCACCGCGTGCGTGCTGCTCACCGGCATCGACGGCGAGACGCCGCTCGCGCGCCTGCTCGTGGCCTACGTCGTGTTCGGACTCGGGTTCGGGCTGGTCAACGCGCCGATCACCAACGCCGCCGTCTCCGGGATGCCGCGCGCCCAGGCGGGCGTCGCGGCGGCGATCGCCACCACCTCGCGCCAGGTCGGCTCGACGCTCGGCGTCGCGGTGGCCGGCGCGATCGTGGCCGCCCACGCGGGCGGCGCCGGCCTCGCGGCGGCGAGCCACCCGGCGTGGTGGACGCTCGCGGCGTGCGGCGGGGTCGTGCTGACGCTCGGGCTGCTCGGCACCACGCAGCGGGCGAGGGAGTCGGCGCGCCGCACCGCGGTCCAGCTCAACCCGGAGGCGCTCGCCGCATAGGCTGGCCGGCGATGCCGGAACAGGACGACGTCGCGCGCGAGGCCTGGCTGCTGATGTCCGACCTCGTGCTCGACAACCAGCGGCGGCGCGAGGTCGCCGACGCGCTCGGCATGAGCTTCGGCCGCTCGCGCGCGCTGCGCCGGCTGGCGCGGCGGCCGATGTCGATGCGCGAGCTCGCGACCGCGCTGGGGATCGACCCGCCCAACGCGACCGTCGTGGTCGACGACCTCGAGGCCCAGGGGCTCGTGCGCCGCGGCGCGCACCCGACCGACCGGCGCGCGAAGGTCGTCGAGGCGACGCGCAAGGGCAAGGAGCTCGCACGGCGCGCGGACGCGATCCTCGCCACCCCGCCGCCCGGGCTCAGCTCGCTCGCCGCCGAGGACCTCGAGGCGCTCCGGCGCATCCTCGCGCGCACCCGGGAGCCGGAGTAGGTCAGGTGGTCCATGCGTCGTCGACGGGCTCGCCGTCGGCGCCGTGGTGCGCGCCGAACGCGAGCCACTCGAGCCCGTCCGGCCCCGCCTCGAACGCTCGTGCCACCCGCGGGGCGACGCGGATCGCGTCGAGCGGCCGGACGTCGGCCAGCTCGTCGTCGAGCTTGATCCGGCCGCTGCCGGCGAGGATCACGTAGACCTCCTCGGCCTCGACGTGGCGGTGCGTGAACGGGCTGCGCTTGCCGGGCCGGAGCCGGAAGTGGGTCACGCCGGTCTGCTCCGCGCCGAGCGCGGTCCGTGCCACCCGGGCCTCCCAGCGCTCGCCGAACCCGTTCGCGGGCGCGGCGTCCTCGACGTCGAGCAGGTGGATGTGCGTGTACGAGGTCAGAGCCGCTCCAACGTGGCCGGGTCTTCCTCGCCGCCGAAGTAGCGGTCGAGCACCGCGCGGAACAGCGGCTCGTCCGGCGCGGCATGGGCGAAGAGCGTCATCGAGGAGCGCAGCTTCAGCGCGTCGAGCCCGCCGAACACCTGCTCGGCGCTGCGGCCCTCGAGGTCGGTGAGCGCGCGGGCGCACTCGCGCAGACGCTCGCCGAGCACGGGGTGCGCGGCGTACGCCTCGGCCTCGGCGAGCGAGGCGATCGCGTAGCGCTGCGCGGTCGGGCTGCGGCCGAGCCCCGCGATCTGCGGGAACACGAACCACATCCAGTGCGAGGACTTGCGCCCCGCGCGCAGCTCGCTCAGCGCGTCGTCATAGACGCGCGCCTGGGCGTCGGCGAAGCGGCTCAGGTCGCTCAAAAGCCCCGGCCGCGACCGCGCCCCGCCGGCTCCGACCCGCGGGTCCTCGAGCGCTCGTCGCGCGATCGCGCCCTGGCGGGCGACCGGTCGAGCAGCCGCTCGAGCTCGGCGACGCGCGCCTCGAGCTGCTGCAGCCGCTCCGCCGCCGGGTCGTGCCCGTCGGTGAAGAAGTCGTCGACGGTGCAGCCGTAGAGCTCGGCCAGGCGTCGCAGCTTCAGGTAGCCGGCCTGGCGGTTGCCCTGCTCGTACATCGAGATCGCGGAGAGGCTCCAACCGGTCGCCGCGGCGACCTGGGTCTGGCTCAGGCCGGCGCGGTGGCGGTGGAAGCGGAGCTGCAGCCCGACCTCGAGCCGGACATCGTCTGGTTGGGGAGCCATGTGGCGCATGAGACCACACGCAGGTTCAGCCCTCCTAAGCCGCGCGTCAGCGAGGTGACGGGCCCTGGACCTCGGTCACCTGCTGGTAGGTCGGGCGGTTGATCCAGTGGATCAGCGGCTGGGTGGCGCCGCCGACCGGGCGCTGGCGCACGGCGTCGTAGCACCACTGGTCGCTCGCCTTCTTCTCGGCCGCGCACACGGAGTCGCCCTTGTAGAGGTCGCCGCGCGCGGCGACGACCGCGGCGGCCAGCGAGCGCCGCAGCGCCGTCCGGCACTTCTTGAGCTTCCCGCCGCCGCAGTACTTGCGCGAGTACCGCCCCTTGACCTTGCGTCCGAGCACCGTCCGCAGGTCCTTGCGAACGAACCCGTACCAGCCCGTCTGGTACGCCGAGCCGAGGTGCTGGCCGTGGTTGTTCGGCGCGTTGTCGAGCTCGACCGCGGCCGTCAGCGCGTGGTACGCCTTGGCGCCGAGCGCGGGGCGGAACTGCGCGCGCACCCACAGCGGCCACCACGCGTCCATCAGCTTGATCGCGTGGCCGTACTCGTAGACGCCGTCGCGATTGACGTCCTTGCGCAGCCCGCCCGCCCGCTGCCACGCGCGCAGCTCGTCGGCCGCGCCGCGCAGGGCGGGGTCGGCGGGCCGGCCGATGACCTTCAGCGCCAGCGCGAGGTCCGCGTGGGCGCGCAGGTCGGTCGAGCCCGCCAGCTCCATCGCGTTGACCATCTCCGCCAGCGTCGTCTTGCGCTTGCCCTTGATCAGCGGCTTCAGCCGGTCTTCCAGCAGCTGGGAGCGGTACACGGACGAGTAGGTGTTGGAGTCGGAGCCGCGGAAGCCTTTGGCCTGCTTGTTGTTCCACGACACGAGGTACCTCTGGTCGACCACCTGCGGGTGCTGCGACGGCGGCATGAAGCCGCGCCACGCGAACTTCTGGCGGCCCGTGACCGGGAAGTTGTGATCGAGCCCCTTCGGCCGCCGCGGGTTGGCGCCGGAGTTGAAGTACGCGATGTGCTTCGAGCCCGTGTAGAACCAGTTGAACGTGTAGCCGATGTCCTGGGCGGCGCGCTGGAAGTCCTTCGGCCCCTTGATCTGCGCCGGGTCGTTGAAGCGCATGAACCCGACCGAGCTGTCGATCTCGTGCATGTAGGTCGAGCGCAGCTTGGTCAGCAGCACCGGCTTGCCGCGCAGGATCGCGCGGCCGGCGACGATCCCGAGCTTGGTCCGCAGCGCGCGCAGCGTCTCCGACCCCGCCGGGGTGCTGTCGCCCGCCGACGGCTGCCACGCGTTGACGCGGTCGAGCACCTCGACCGGCAGGCACCGGCCGCGGTAGACGTAGTGCATGGTGTCCCGGCAGGTCGGGACCGCGTAGGTGTCGATGTTGTCCTGGCCGGCCGACGTCGCGCTCCATGCGTAGTCGCGCCCGCGGCCGAGCTGCACGTAGAGGTTGAGGCCGATGAACGAGGCGCCGCGCGCGTCGATGCCGGGCTTGCCGGCGGCGGCGGGCGCGTGCACGTCCTGCTCCATGAGGATCTGCGGGTTGAAGTAGGCGACCTGCGGGCCGGCGACCATCAGCGGCTTGCCGTCGGCCGACTCGCGCGCCGAGACGAGCATCGCGTTGGAGGCCGCCTTCGGGAACGCGAGCAGCCCGTCAAGCATGCCCCTGCCCGCGCTGCTCGCGCTCGCGCGGGCGCCCGACTTGCGCGCGACCACCGGCTGGAGCTCGAGCGTGCCGCGACGGTAGATCGCCCGCGAGCCCCGCGCCAGCTTCTTCGGCGGCGCCTGGTAGGTGAAGCGCTTCTTGCCGAGCACGGTGGTCGGCGCCTCGGGATCCTCGGCCGCGCGGAAGTCCTTGAACGCGCCCTTCGCGCGCTGCTTCTTCTTGAAGCGAGCGTCGAGCGCGTGCTTGACCTCGGTCCACGCGATCTCGTTGCCGCCGCCCTTGCCGAAGATCCCGCCGACGAGCGAGGCCGCCGCGACGAGGTCGGTGCGCTTCCACGGCTCGGGACCCTGCGGGTGGCCGAGCGCCGCGTACTCGCCGGGCATCTTCGTCGGGTCGAGCTTCGCCTCGTTGATGTACTGGTTGATGCCGGCGATGTAGTTGTCGGCGTCGGAGGAGATCGTGGCGGCGAGCGCGGCCGGGAAGCCCGCCGGCGGCTTCGTCTGCTCCTGGAGGTCCGCCTCGGTGTAGGGCGCGACCTCCCACTGCTCCTCGTCCTGGGTGATGTTGGCGCCGCCGGCGAAGCTCGAGAGGCGGCCACGGCCGGCGTTGCGCAGCGCGTCCATGAAGAACAGGCGGTCCTCGGCGGCGACATAGCCGAGCCCGAACATCGCGCCATCGCGCGTCCTGCCGTACACGTGCGGGACGCCGAAGCCCTTGTCGCGCAGGATCGTCACGTCCGCGCGCGGGGAGTAGCGGCGCTCGACCTGGCCCGCGGGCACGCCGAAGCTCGAGTCCTTGAAGTACTTGGGGATGCCCGAGGCCTGCAGGCCGGGCGTCGCGTACACGAGGTCGCCGTACATCCCGAGCTGGTCGCAGCAGTGCGGCTGCGTCGCGCCGGTGGCGAGGAAGGCGCCGAGCTGCGGGGCGTTGTAGAGCCCGCGCGTGCCGGACGGGAGGATGTCGCGGAAGCCCTTGCCGTCGTTGGCCTGGTAAGCCTGCGGCTCGGGCCCCTGCTCACCGATCGGCGGGACGGTCGGGACGGGCGGGATCACCGTCGGGATCGGAGGGAGCTGGGCGGCCGCGGGGGCCGCAAGGAGGCCGCAGATCACGACGGCCAGGATGCCGGTGCAACGCATCGGCCGAACGCTAGCGTTCAGCCGGTGCGAGTGCGCCGGTCTTACGCGGGCGCCACCTCCGCGCGCACGGGCCAGCTCCAGCGGACGCCTGCGGCGACCGCGCCGGCGAGGGCCGCGACCGCGGCGACGACGAGCGCGGCGCTGACGCCGTCGGAGACGCCCGCGGCGCCGGCCCCGGACGTCGCCTGGAAGATGGCGAGGCCGACCGAGACGCCGGCGACGCTGCCGACCTGGCGCGAGGTGCTGAGGATGCCGGAGGCCTTGCCGATGTCCGCCGGGGGCACGGCGGCGAGCGCGGCGGCCGCGATGTTGGGGATGACCAGCCCGATGCCGACGCCGATCGCGACCATCGCGGGCGCGAGCTCGGCGAGCGTCACGCCCGGCGTGGCGAGCAGCGCCAGCGCGAGCATGCCGGTCGCGACGAGCAGCAGGCCGCCCGCGGCGATCGCGGCCGGGGCGACGCGCCGCCCGAGCCGGCCGGCGTAGGGGGCGACCACCATCGGCATCGCGGTCCACCACAGGGTGTGGAGGCCGACGGAGAGCGGGCCCTCGCCGCGTGCGTGGGAGAGGAACTGGATCAGCATCAGGAAGCCCGCGAACATCGCGAACGCGAGCAGGAAGTTGGCGACGTTCGCGCTCGAGAACGCGCTCGAGCGGAACAGGCGGAGCGGCATCATCGGGTGCGCGGAGCGGCGCTCCCACCACAGGAAGCCGGCGAGCAGCGCGGTGCCGGCGGCGTAGGCGAGCAGCGTCGAGGCCGAGCCCCAGCCGGCCTCCGGGCCGCGGACCGTCGCGTAGACGACGCCGAGCAGGCCGCCGCTCACCAGCACCACGCCGGTCAGGTCGAGCCGCTCGAAGGTGCCGCGCCCCTCCGCGAGCACGCGCGGGGCGGCGAGCGCGACCGCGATGCCGATCGGGACATTGACCCAGAAGATCCAGTGCCACGAGAGCGTGTCGGTCAGCAGCCCGCCGGCGACGGGGCCGAGCGCGACGCCGAAGCCCGAGATGGCCGACCAGATGCCGAGCGCCGCGCCGCGCCGCTCGGCGGGGAACGCCGCGGTCATCATCGTCAGCGTGAGCGGCATGATCACCGCGCCGCCGATGCCCTCGATCGCCCGCGCCGCGATCAGCGTGCCGGCGTTCGGCGCGAGCGCGCCCGCGGCCGACGACACGGTGAAGAGCACGACGCCGGCGGTGAAGACGCGCCGCCGCCCGTAGCGCTCACCGAGCGCGGCCGCCGTGAGCATCAGGACGGCGAAGGCGAGGATGTACGCGTTCAGGACCCACTCGAGCGAGCCGAGTGAAGCGCCCAGCGAGCGCTGGATGGCCGGCAGGGTCGACGCGACGATCAGGTTGTCGAGCACGACCATGAACAGGGCAGCGCCGGTCACGGCGATCGTCAGGCGTTCTGCTCGGTTCATCGGTGCTTTCCTTCCGTCGGGCAACTGTTCGATGGTTATCGTACCGAACAGTTCGACGGTTGGCAAACAGTTGAACTGTGGCCTATCCTAGACCCATGGAGCCGACCACGATCCAGCACCTTCCCGAGCCCCGGCACGAGGACATGCGCATCGAGTCGGTCCTCGGCGCGCTCAGCGACCCGGTGCGCCTCTCCATCGTCCGCACGCTGGCCGCCACCGACGGCGAATGCCGCTCGTGCGGCAGCTTCGGCCTGAGCGTCACCAAGTCGACGGCCTCGCACCACTTCCGCGTCCTGCGCGAGGCGGGCGTCCTGCGCCAGCACGACGAGGGCCGCCACCGGATGACCGAGCTCCGCCGCAGCGACCTCGACGCCCGCTTCCCCGGGCTGCTCGACAGCATCGTCGGCGCGCGCTAGTGCGCACGCCCGACGGGCGCACGCTCGAGGTGGTGGAGGCCGGCGCGCCCGACGGGCCGGTCCTCGTCAAGCACCACGGCACGCCGGGCTCCGGGCGCTTGCATCGCAGCGAGGTCGAGAGCGCGGAGGAGCGCGGGTTGCGCCTCGTCACCTATTCGCGGCCTGGGTACGGCGGGTCGACACCGCACACGGGCCGCGACGCGGCCTCCGCGGCGGCGGACGTCGCGGCGATCCTCGACGCGCTGGGTGCCGAGCGCTTCGCCACCTACGGCTGGTCGGGCGGCGGCCCGCACGCCCTCGCGTGCGCGGCGCTCCTGGGCGGCCGCTGCGCGGCGGCGGTGACGCTGGCAGGCGTCGGCCCGGCCGACGCGCCCGGCTTCGACTTCATGGCCGGCATGGGGGAGGGCAACATCGCCGAGTTCGGCGCCGCGCGCGAGGGCCGCGACGCGCTGGTCGAGTTCTGCCGCGCCGACGCGGCGGGGATGACCGAAGCCACACCGGAGCAGCTGGCCGACGCGCTCCGCCCCCACCTCAGCGCCGTCGACGCGGCGGCCCTGTCCGGCGAGCTCGCCGAGCACCTGCTTGAGTCGATCGTCGACGGCCTGGCGCCGGGCGTCGACGGATGGGTCGACGACGACCTCGCGTTCCTCGCGCCGTGGGGCTTCGACGTCGGGGCGATCGAGGTGCCGGTGCTCGTCTGGCAGGGCGAAGAGGACCTGATGGTCCCCGCCCCGCACGCGGCCTGGCTGCGCGAGCACGTCGCCGGGGCGGAGGGTGAGACGCTGGCCGGCGAGGGCCACCTGACGCTCTTCACGAACCGCGTGGGCGACGTCCACGCGTGGCTGGCCGAGCGGCTCAGCTAGGCCGCGCGCGCGAAGCCGTCGACCACGTCGTCGAGCCACTCCTCGAGCGACTCGTCCTGCGGGTCGTAGGTCGGCAGCTCGTCGAGGATGCGACCGAGCACCTGGCTCGTCGACCGCTCGGCGCGGCGGCGCCCGATGTGCAGCCGCAGTCGCGTCATCACCCGCTCGCTGGTCCGCCACCACAGCTCCGACACCGCAGCGGGCTCGGCGGCGAGGCTGCGCGTGACGAGCTCGTCGAGGCTCGTCGTCTCGTGCACGCGCCCGACGGGCTCGAGCGGCTGGACGAGGCGAACGCCGTCGGCCGGCAGGCCGGGCACCGCACGGGTCGGGTCGCGCTCGGCGACCGGCGCGCGGCGCCGCAACGGCTGGCTGCGCGGCGGGGTCGCGCGTTGGCGCTCGCGCCGGTCGACGACGACCTCGATCCGGGGCTCGTCCGCGAGGCGCTCGCGCAGGCGTCCGAGCTCTTCAGCCCGGTCGGCCGGCACGAGATAGATGAGCCGCGGTTGCTTCTCAGCCACTACTGACAAACGGTCAGAGAACGCCCGGGCTTCCGTTCAGCGCACGTACAGCCGCGCGCTCATCTGCTCGTCGCTCTGCTCGTTGAAGCCCCACAGCGGCTTCAGCAGCGCGCGCAGATCGTCGGGCAGCCGGTCGGCGCCCCGCTGGTCGATCTCGACCAGGTTCCCGGCCGGGTCGCGGACGTAGAGCTGGACGACGTCGCCCGGCAGCTCGACGAGCCGGTTGCCGAACGCGCGGTCGTCGAACGCGCCGCGCCGCTCCGCCGCCCTGTAGACGGGCTCGAGGTCGTCGACCGTGATCCCGAGGTGGTGGTGGCTCGTCGGCGTCAGGTCGCGCTCGAACAGGTGCAGCTGCGTGCCGCCCAGCGCCAGCCACTGGACGGGGATGCCGAAGTTCGGCGTGGCGATCGGCTCGGCGCCGAGCAGGTCGACGTAGAAGTCGACGGACTGCTCGAGGTCGAGTGCGTTGACGCTGACGTGATTGATTTCCGGGCTCACAGCCGTCCCGCTTTCCGCGGAGGAGCATCGTATGTCCGAAGTCGTCGTCGTGGGTTCGTTCAAGGCGCAGCCCGGCAAGGAGGACGAGGGCCTCGAGGCGTTCAAGGCGCTCGTCGCGCCCACGCACGCGGAGGACGGCTGCATCCTCTACGCGCTGCATCAGGGCAGCGACGATCCCTCCCGGCTCGCGTTCGTCGAGCGCTGGGAGTCGCGCGGGCTGCTCGACGCGCACCTGCAGAGCCCGCACGTGTCGGCGATCCTCGAGCGGGCCGACGAGCTGTTCGGCGACAGCGCCGACATCGTCGTCTACGAGGCCGTGCCGGACGGCGAGGAGCGCAAGGGCTCGCTCGCCGCGCACGCGGGCGGCTAGGCCGCCCGCGGTGGCTCAGGCGTAGGCGGGGGCGCCGCGGCCGTCGGCGATGCCGGCGATTTCCTCCGAGGCCCGCTCGAACTCCTCGTCGGACAGCACCGGGGTGCCCTCGAACGGGAGATCGCGCGTGATCTCGAGGAAGGAACGGCAGCCGCCGTGGTCGTCGCGCACCTTGACCGTCACCGGCCGCGGGATGCGGTAGGTGCGGAGCAGGAGCACGTGCAGCGGGTGGTGGCGCTTCCAGGACAGGCGCTTCTCGGCGTAGTCCGGCGTCCACACGTAGAAGGGCGACAGCTCCTCGACCGCGCGACGGTCCGTCACGGTCCAGGACCCGGCGACCTCGGCCCAGGCGCGGATCCGCACCCGGTCGGGCTGGCTGATCCCGCCGTCCTGCGTCAGCGCGTGCGCCGGCGGCTCGCCCTCGGCCCACACGCCCTCTTCGAGCGCGCGACGGAGCTCGGGCTGGTGGGACTCGCGCACCAGCTCACGACGCTGGTGATCGAAGGTCGGATAGAGGAAGAACCGGTCGTGCTCGACCTCGAAATGCTTGTTGGGCTCGCGGATGCCGCCCTTGCGCAGGGTCACGAGCTGCTCGCCCTCTGCGAGGGCGCGCACAGTGACTGCCCATTCCTTGAATGCGATTGGCATAGGTCCGTTAGAGAGACTGGATCAACGAAGCTGGTACTGCCCCGTCTCATCATGGGGAGAAACCTGCGATTGACGAGACGTCACATACTATGCACAAAGTCCCGAAATCTCATAATCTCCCTGCAAATCGGCATCTTAGTTCTAATATGACCGATTCCGGAGAAACGCTTCCAGCCGGGTTTCCAGTGTGGTCTCAGATGCGCGTGTCGGCGAGGCCCTCGACGACCTCGAGCACGGCCGCGAAATCCTGCTCGCCGAGGCCGCGGCCGATCCCGGCGCTGTAGAGCTCCCGCGCGAGCGCCGCGAACAGGAACGGAGCGCCGTTCGCGCGCGCCTCTTCGAGGCACAGGCCGACGTCCTTGAGCATGTGCTCCAGCTTGAAGAGCGGCGAGAAGTCGTGCTCGAGCATCGGCTTGCCCTTCAGCTGGAGCATCGTCGAGTTGGCGGAGCCGGAGCCCATCACCTCGAGCAGGGCCTCGAGGTCGACGTCGGCGCGGCGGCCGACCACCAGCGCCTGGGCGAGGGCGGCGCAGTTGATGGCGCTGACGGAGTTGGAGATGACCTTGACCGCCTGGCCCTGGCCGACCTCGCCGGCGTGGACGATCTTCTCGCCCATCGCCTCGAGCAGCGGGCGGGCGCGCTCCATGTCCTCGTCGCTGCCGCCGCACATGATCGTGAGCGTGCCGTCCTCGGCCTTGGGGGCGGAGCCGGTGACGGGGGCGTCGACGAAGCCGTGACCCTGGTTCTTGAGGGTGCCGCCGATGCGGCGGGCGTCCTCGGGCGCGGTCGTCGTGCAGTCGATGAAGAGCGTGGCGTCGGGCACGCCGTGGGCGGCGCCGTCGTCGCCGAGCAGCATCTCCTCGACCTGCGCGCCGTCGACCACCATCGTGATCACGGCGTCGGCGCCGTCGGCTGCCTCCTTCGGCGAGCCGGCGACCGTGGCGCCGTGCTCCTCCGCCCAGGCCTCCGCGGTCTCGTGAGTGCGGTTGAAGACGTGGAGCTCGTGGCCGGCCTTCACGAGGTTCGCGGCCTGCCGCGAACCCATGATTCCCAGCCCGATGAAGGCGACGCGCATGGCGCGCCAATCTACCGGCTAGGCGGCGACCTGAACCTCCGGCGCGTCGACGGTGAACGCTTCGCCGTCCGCGAGGTGCTGGTGGGAGGGGCAGTAGCCGTTATGGGCGAGCGGCGTGCGCTGGCACGGCGTGCCCTTGCGGGTCGTGGCGCGGCACTCGAGGCGATTGCCGGCGAGGTCGTAGCCGCCGGTCGTCTGGGCCTCGAACCACTTGCGGGCGAACGTCATGTAGCGGTCGACGACGCGGTAGACGTGGTCCTGCGACGCGATCGGGAAGTAGATGCGGATCTCGCGGAAGAGCGTCCGCGACGGCCGCGCGAAGTAGTGGCGATCGGTCGCCAGGCGGTAGATCGCGGCTTCGATGGCGCGCAGCACTCGCTCGTGGTTGGTCCCCGTGGTCGGGGGGATCGGGTCGGCGAGGATGTCAGGCGCCAGCTCCCGGTAGATGGAGCGGCTGAGTTGATACACGGTTGGGTGCCTCCAGTTGGCCCGCTCGGCTCCGCGGGCCTCGAATCCGGCAGATTGGGCCTGCCTTGTGTAGTTCAGAACGAGGCGAATGTTGAGTTCGCATTAAGCGGTCACTCCCACGCCTCGTGGACGACGTCCGTGTCTCCCGCCGCGACGATCGAGTGGTACCCGTCGAGGCCGGAATCGGATCCCGGAAAGTCGCGCCGGAGGTGCGCTCCTCTGGATTCCTGGCGCGCGAGCGCTGACGCGGCGACGAGCCGCGCGAGCGGGTGCGGGTCGTCGAGCAGAGCGGTCAGCGAGGCGGCGTCGCGCTCGAGGCCGGCACCGCGCCACACCGCCTCGCGGGTGGCTCTGGACGGGGGCTCCACCTGGGCGGGAGCGAGCGTGCCTTCAGTGGTGGGGAGCGGCTCGTCGAGGCCGGCGGCTGCGGCGCGGCCGCCGAACACGAAGCACTCGCTCAGCGAGTTCGACGCGAGCCGGTTGGCGCCGTGGAGGCCGGTACAGGCGGTCTCGCCGACCGCGTAGAGGCCGGGCACGCCGGTGCGGCCATGGAGGTCGGTCACGACGCCGCCCATCACGTAATGCGCCGCGGGGGAGACCGGGACGAGCTCGGTCATCGGGTCCAGGCCGGCGTCGCGGAGGGCCTTGACGACGTTGGGGAAGCGCCCGGGGTCGACGCTGCGCATGTCGAGGTGGACGTGGGGCTGGTGGGTGGCGTCCATGGTGCGGCGGATCGCGCGGGCGACCTCGTCGCGGGGCGCGAGCTCGTCGACGAAGCGCTCGCCGGTGTGGTCGTGCAGCGTGGCGCCCTCGCCTCTCAGCGCCTCGGTGGCGAGGAAGCCCTCGCGGCCCTTGACGCCCGTGACGGCGGTGGGGTGGAACTGGACGAACTCGAGGTCGGCGAGGTCGGCGCCGGCGGCGCGGGCGAGCAGCAGGCCGGAGCCGAACGAGCCGGGCGGGTTGGTGGTGCGCGACCACAGGGCGGCGGCCCCGCCGGTCGCGAGGACGACGGCGCGGGCGAGGAGGTCGTCGAGCCCGACGACCCGGTGGTCGTCGAGGCGGAGCGCGCTGGCACGCCGGCCTTCGCGGACGTCGATGTTGGGATGCGCCGCGACGTCGGCGCTGAGCTCGCGCAGGATCCGGCGGCCGGTGGCGCTCCCGCCCGCGTGGGCGACGCGCCGGCGCGAGTGCCCTCCCTCCAGCCCGAGCGCGAGGTGGCCGTCGCGGTCGGCGTCGAACGTGACGCCGAGCCGCTCGAGGTCGCGGAAGCGCGCGGGCGCCTCCTCGACCAGGATGCGCGCGGCGGAGGCGCGGACGATCCCGCGGCCGGCGGCGATCGTGTCGTCGAGGTGGAGCTCCGGCGAGTCGTCGGGCGCGAGCGCGGCCGCGAGCCCGCCCTGGGCCCAGTACGACGCGGTCTCGGCCAGCGGTCGCGCGGAGATCAGGGCGACGTGTGCGCCCTCGCGCGTGGCGGTCAGCGCGGCGTAGAGCCCGGCCGCGCCGGCGCCCACGACGATGAGGTCGGCCCGGTCCATGGGGAGGAGCCCGTACGGTATCCGCGTGTCCCGGACCGTCTGGCTGCGCCACCCGCTCTCGCTCGCCCACGAGGTGCCGCGGCACCCGGAGCGGCCGGAGCGGATCATCGCGCTCGAGGCGGAGATGGAGCGCCACGACTGGTTCGGGTGCGACGTCGAGCTGGCACGGGACGCGACGCGGGACCAGCTGCTCGCCGTGCACCCGGCCGAGCACATCGACTACATCGAGCAGCTGTCCGAGTCCGGGGGCGGGCCGATCGACTACGACACGATCGCGACGCCTGCGACGTTCGAGGCGGCGGTGCGGGCGGCGGGGGGCGCTGTCGCGCTGGTCGATGAGTTGTTGAGCGGGTCGGCGGCGACGGGGTTCTCGGCCATGCGGCCGCCGGGCCACCACGCGGAGCCGGCGCGGGCGATGGGGTTCTGCTACTTCGGCAACGTGGCGGTGGCCGCGCGGCACGCTCGCACCGCGCACGGGGTGAAGCGGGTGCTGATTCTGGACTGGGACGTCCACCACGGCAACGGGACCAACGCGATCTTCGAGACGGATCCGAGCGTGCTCTTCGTCTCGATCCACGAGTGGCCGCTGTATCCGGGGACGGGGCCGGCGTCCGATCTGGGAGCGGGCGACGGCGCGGGCTACACCGTGAACCTGCCGGTCCCGGGCGGGTCGGGCGACGAGACCTACCGCTCGCTGGTCGACCACGTCGTGCTGCCGCTGATCGCGGCGTGGGAGCCGGGGTTGGTGCTGGTGTCCGCGGGCTTCGACGCTCACGCGTTGGACCCGCTGGCGACGTGCCGGGTGAGCGAGGGCGGCTACGCGGAGATGACGGCGACGCTGCGGCGGGCGTGCGCTTCGGTCGGGGCGCCGCTCGGGTTGGTCCTCGAGGGCGGGTACTCGCTCGAGGCCTTGACGGGGTCGGTGGCGGCGCTGATGCCCGAGTTGGTTGCCGATTCGCCTTCGGCAGCACGGGACGAGGTGCCGGTGCACCGGCTCAGCCTCGAGGCCGCCGAGCGCCTGTCGCCGTGGTGGCCGGCCGTCGGCGCCGCTCAGCGCGCCTGACCTCGCTTCCTCAGCGCGGCACGACGCGGCGCGCGTAGGCGTCGCCGCCGCGGCTCTTCGCGGCCGCCTGGGCTGCCTTCTGGTCCGGGTACTGGCCGGCGAACACGACCCAGTAGCCCTTCCGCAGCGAGGAGAAGTCGTTCGAGTGGAGCACGCCGGCGTCGGCCCCGGCGGCCTTGGCCTTCTTCTGGGCCGCGGCGCGCGAGGTGCTCGAGGCGACCACGACCGTCCACGCCGTCTTGCCGGTCGGCCACTGGGCCGTGCCAATCGTTCCGCCGTTGCCGGGCGCCGGGGTGGGGGTGGTGGTCGGGACCGCGTTCTCGCCGTTGGCCGGGGTCGGCGTGGGCGTGGCGGCGTCCGGGGTGGGCGTCGCCGCCGCGGAGCCGCCCTCCTCGGGCGGGACGGATGGCGTCGCCGTCGCCTGGCTGGTCGGCGCCTGCGCGACCGGCTGCGGATCGCCGCTGAGCTCGACCAGCGAGAGCAGGAGCGCCGCCACCAGCAGCGCCAGCACGCCGCTGACGATGGCCACCGGCAGCTGCCACCGCGGCGTGGGAGCGATCCGCGTCCCGACCGCGTGCCCGCAGTTCAGGCACCACTCCTGATCGGGGGCGAGCGGCGAGCCGCAGTGCGGGCAGGAGCGCTGCTCGGTCGGGGGCGGAGGGGTCGCGACCTCGCTCATGCCAGCGGCTTGGTCGCCGGCTCGTCGGCCGGGGGCTGCTCGGTGGTCGGCGCCTCGGCGGCTTCCGCCGCCGGCTGCTCCGTGGTCGGCGCATCCGCCGTTCCCGGCGCCGCCTCGCCGTCGGCCTTCACCGCCGGCCGCCCGTTCCCGGCGCCGTCGGAGGATTCGTTCGGCGCCGCCGCGGTCTTCTCGGCCTCCGCCCTCGCCGCCGCGGCCCTCTCGGCCTCGGCCGCCTCGGCCCTTGCCGCCTGCTCCGCGCGCGCCTTCTCCGCGGCTTCCGCGGCCGCCTCCTCGAGGTTCACGCCGCAGTGCGAGCAGAAGCGGGCGTCGCTGCTGTGCAGCTCGCCGCAGCGGGCGCAGGTGCCGCCCACGCCGGGCTCGCGGATCACGGTCTCGCCCCGGGGCATGCCGAGGGTGGCCTCGATCCCGCCCAGCTCCGAGTCGAGCGCGGCGAGCCGCGCGACCTTGTCCTCGACCAGCTTCCCGCCGTCCTGCTCGCGCCGCCGGGCCTCGTAGACCAGGCCGCCGAGGTCGCGCAGGGCGAGCTCGCGTGCGCGGCGGAGGAAGCGGGCGCGGCGCCGCAGCCGGCTGCGGCGGCCGGTGGCGCCGCGGCGCTCGAGGTCCTCGGGCGCGATGCCCGCGGGCAGGCGCTGCCCGTCCTCGCTCGTGGCGGGAGCTTCGGGGGCGGATCCGTGGGCCGGAGCGGGCGCAGTCGGCTCCGTCCGGGTCTCCTCGGCGGCGCCCGGGCGTCTGATGCGTCGAAGGAGGCCGCTCATGAATGTCCGAAACGCACGGGGCGTCCGGTCGGAGCGAGTATAGGTGGGAGGCCGATGGTCGATTCCACGACCCCCGTACCCGTCTGCACGCGTCCCGCGGCGCAGGGCCGCACCCGCCGGAAGGGGGAGGTGGCGCTGCCACGATCCCCCTTCGGCGTGCACGCCCCTGCATCCACGGGCCACGCACATCCGGGCACGGCGGCCGCAGAATCAACCATCTAGGCGGCTTCGTCGAGCAGCGCCCGCCATGCGGCGACCACCCGGGCGGCCATCCGGTCGGCGGAGAAGCGCTCGGCGGCGGCCCGGCCGTCGACCCGCGGATCCCGCGCCGCCACGTGCGGAGCGAGGGCCGCGCGCCAGGCGTCGCGGTCCCACGGCAGGCAGGCGGAGCCCTCGATCCCGGCCAGCGACACCGCGTGCGCACCCACCGGTGTGCCGAACGCCGGCACGTCGCACGCCGACGCCTCGATCACCGCGAGCCCCATGCCCTCGTCCTGCGACGGCACGACGACCGCGTTGGCCGCGTTGATCCAGTACGGCACCTCCTCGGCCGGCACGCCGCCGAGCGTGAGCAGCCGGACGTCCCCCGCCGCCTCCCGCGCGCGGTCGAAGCGCTTGAGCGGCCGCGACGTGTCGTGCGGGAACAGGAGGTACGGGCCGTCGGGGTCGAGCCCGAGGCGCTCGCGCGCCTCGGCGCGCGGGATCGGGTGGAAGCGCGTGAGGTCGACCCCACAGGGGAGGATCGCGACGCGCCGCGTCCGGCCCGCGCCGGGCACGTTCTCGCTGAACGCGCGCGAGACCGCGGCGGGCAGGTCCATGAGCGGGAGCGCGGCGAGGGTCGCCGGCCGCGAGCGCGGGTGCAGCAGGTCGTTGCCGTGCAAGGTCACGACGAGCGGGTGCAGCCCGGCGAGCAGCGCCGGCCACGCCACGAGCCCGAAGTGCACGTGCACGACGTCGAACGCCTCGCCTCCGTAACGCCGCCGCAGCTCGCGCGCCGCCCGCGGGTAGTTGCGCGTGCCGGCCGGGAACGCGAACAGCTCGATCTCGACGTCGCCGCGGCGCCGGAGCGCCTCGACCTGGTCGCGCACGAACGGGCCGGACGCCGGCCGCTCGGGCGTCGGGTACATGTTCGTGACGACCAGCGCGCGCACAGCGGGGCGAGCCTACGCATTGGCGGCACGCTTTCGTCACAGACGCGCGTAGATCCGCCACGCGCCGCTCCCGAGACTGCGATCCAGGCTCCGCGACGGGCGGAGGAGAGCGAGATGGATCGGAGACGGAGATGGGCTACGAGGCGATGGGAGCGGTGCACGCCTGGCTCGCGCGCGCATGGGCGCGCGGGGAGCGAGCACGCGGGGAGCGAGCACGCGAGGAGCGCGGGCAGGGGACGGTCGAGTACGTCGGGCTGATCCTGCTCGTGGCGGTGATCCTCGCGGGGGTCGTGAAGGCGAGCGGGTCGTTCTCGGACAAGGGGATCGCGGACGCGGTCGTGAAGAAGCTGAAGGCGGCGATCGACGGCGTCGGGAAGTAGGTCAGACCCACCCGCCCCCAACCTCCCGGCCGAAGGGCGTGCCAGACTGGCGGCGTGGTCGCGCGCGCTCTTCCCGAAGAGCTGCGCCGGCGCCCGGTCGGGGTGTTCGACTCGGGGGTCGGCGGGCTCACCGTCCTGCACGAGCTGCTCGTGCAGTTGCCCCACGAGGACTTCGTCTATCTGGCGGACGCCGCGCGCTTCCCGTACGGCGACCGCAGCCAGGCGGAGCTCGAGGCGTTCGCGCTCGAGGTCGCGGAGGAGCTGATCGCGCGGCGGATCAAGCTGCTGGTGGTCGCCTGCAACTCGGCGACCGCCGCCGCGCTGCCGGCGCTGCGCTCGCGCCTGATGGAGACGACGCTGGGCGTCGATGTGCTCGGCGTGGTGCAGCCCGGGGCGGTGCAGGCGGTGGCGGCCACGCGCAACGGGCGCGTCGGGCTGCTGGCGACGCCCGCCACGGTCGCCAGCGGCGCGTACGAGCGCGCGATCCGCGACGCGGATCCGTTCGTCGACGTCACCGCGGTCGCGTGCCCGGACCTGACGGCGATCATCGAGGGCGGCTTCCCGTTCGACCGCCGCGTGGTGGACACGGTGCGCGCCTACTGCGCCCCGCTGCGCGAGGCGGGCGTCGACACCGTGATCCTCGGCTGCACCCACTACCCGCTCGTCCGCCCGATCCTCCAGCGCACGCTCGGCCGCGGCGTCGAGATCGTGACCTCCGGCGCGCCGCTGGCGCGGCAGGTCGAGCACGTGCTCGGCGCCCGCGGGCTCGGCAACCCGGCCGGCGGCGAGGGCGACTACGCGTTCCTCTCCACCGGCGACGTCGACTCGTTCTCCGCGCTCGGCACCCGCTTCCTGCAGATGCCGCTGGGCCCGGTCGAGCACGTCGATCTCCGCGAGAGGGCAGCCGCATGAGCCGCGAGCGCAGCGGCGGCCGCGGGCCGTCCGACCTCCGGCCGATCACGATCGAGGCCAACTTCGTGCGCCCGGCGACGGGCAGCGCGCTCATCTCGTGCGGCGAGACGCGAGTGATCTGCACCGCTTCGGTGCAGGAGTCGGTCCCGCGCTGGATGGCCGGCCAGGGCCGCGGCTGGCTGACGGCGGAGTACGGGATGCTCCCCGCCTCGACCGGCGACCGCAAGCAGCGCGACGTCTCCAAGGGCCGCCCCGACGGCCGCACCGTCGAAATCCAGCGCCTGATCGGCCGTTCGATCCGCGGCATCGTCGACTTCGAGGCGCTCGGCGAGCGCACCGTCTACATCGACTGCGACGTCCTCCAGGCCGACGGCGGCACCCGCTGCGCCTCGATCACGGGCGGCTACGTCGCGCTCGAGCTCGCCTGCCGCCGCCTCGTCGACGAGGGCAAGCTCACGAAGCTGCCGCTCACCGGCACGGTCGCGGCGGTCTCGTGCGGGATCGTCGACGGCACCCCGCTGCTCGACCTCGACTACCCCGAGGACTCGACCGCGGAGGTCGACGCGAACGTGGTCATGACCGGCGAGGGCGGCCTCGTCGAGGTCCAGGCCACCGCCGAGCGAACGCCGCTCAGCCGCGCCCACCTCGACGAGCTGCTCGCGCTCGCCGCGCACGGGATCGAGGGGCTGCGCGAGGTGCAGGCCCAGGCCACCGGCGGGTAGGCCCGATCGCGCCATGGCCGCCGCCGTCGTGCTCGCGACCCGCAACGCCCACAAGCTCCGCGAGTTCCAGCGCCTGCTGCCCGAGGTGGAGCTCGAGCCGCTCCCCGACGAGGTCGAGCTCCCGCCGGAGACCGGCGAGACGTTCGAGGAGAACGCGCTGATCAAGGCCCGCGCCGCGGCCGAGGCCACCAACCGCCCGTCGATCGCCGACGACTCCGGCATCGAGGCCGAGGCGCTGGGCGGCCGCCCCGGCGTGCGCTCCGCCCGCTACGCCGGCGAGCGCGCCACCGACGGCGAGAACCTCGACAAGCTGCGCGCCGAGGCGCCGCCCGGCTCCGGGCTGCGCTACGTCTGCGTGGTCGCCTACATCGAGCCCGGCGAGGCGCCGCGCACGGTCGAGGGCACGTGCGAGGGCCGGATGGCCGAGAAGCCCCGCGGCGAGGGAGGCTTCGGCTACGACCCCGTGTTCGTCCCCGCCGACGGCGACGGCACGCGCACGATGGCCGAGCTGTCCGACGAGGAGAAGGACCGCATCTCGCACCGCGGACGCGCCGTCCGGAAGGCGGCGGCATGGCTGCCGAGCCGGTGACCCATGGCGCCGGCTCGCGTTCTCGCGCCGCCGGCCTCTCGATCCTCTCCAACTCCGCGCTGATCCTGCTCAAGATCGTGGCCGGCGCGGTCACCGGGTCGGTCGCGATCATCACCGAGGCGATCCACTCCGCGATCGACCTGATCGCGTCGATCGTGGCCTACTTCTCCGTCCGCCAGGCGGAGACGCCCGCCGACTCCTCCCACCGCTACGGGCACGAGAAGTTCGAGAACGTCGCGGCCGGCGTCGAGGGGATGCTGATCCTCGTCGGCTCGGGCGTGATCGTCTACACCGCGGTCAACCACCTGGTCGAGGGCACCGAGATCAAGTCGCTCGGCTTCGGCATCGCGGTCGTCGCCTTCGCCACCGCGGTCAACCTCGTCGTCTCCCAGTACCTCTACCGGCGCGCCCGCGAGACCGACTCCGCCGCCCTCGCCGGCGACGCCGCCCACCTCCGCACCGACGCCTACACGTCGCTCGGCGTGCTCGTCGGCCTCGGCCTGGTCCAGCTCACCGGCGAAACGTGGATCGACCCGGTCGTCGCGCTCCTGATCGCGGTCGCGATCGTCTACACCGGCCTCAGGGTCGTCGCCGGCTCGTGGCGCGTGCTCGTCGACGAGGCCCTGCCGGAGGACGAGACCGCCGCCATCCGCGAGGCGATCGAGAGCTTCGGCGCCCGCGGCGTGGCCGGCTACCACGAGCTCCGCACCCGCCGCGCGGGGCCGCGCCGCTACGTCGACGTCCACATCCAGTTCCGCTCCGGCACCACGCTCGAGGACGCGCACGCGATCGCCCACGAGTTGCAGGACACGATCCGCGGCAGCCTCCGGGGCGCCGACGTCCTCATCCACCTCGAGCCGGAGGACCGCGTCCGCCCGGGCGAGGAGATCGGCGCGCGGGCGGAGGGGTCGGGCGAACTGCGTCATTGAGGGAAGGGTGCGAGCTGCCGCAGCGGCTCGCGAGGCCGGTGTGGCGAGAAACCCACCAGATGGATGGGTTTCTCGCCACACCCCCTGCCGCAGCGGCCGACTCGCTCCCCTACCCAGCCGCTGTTGACGTTCGCTGGCGCTGCCGCGGCCGCCTACCGCAGGTTGATCCCGGCCGAGATCGCGACGGCCAGCAGCACCCCGGCGTACCCGAGGTAGCCGGTCAGCAGGAGCAGCACGCAGGTGATGAGGCAGATGGCCACGGTGGCCAGCCACGCGATCCGAGACAGCGGCATCGGCGGATATCCTCGCACCGCGCATGACGGACGCGCTCACGCCCGCCCAGTCCCTGGAGTACCTGCGCACGCTGTCGGCCGACATCGAGGAGGCCGCCGTGCTGTCCGCGGACGGCTCCCTGCTCGCCGGGCCGGACCATCTGGCCGAGCCGGCGCGCGCGCTGCTCGCGACCGCGCCCGACGCCGACGAGCTCGAGGTCTCGACCGCCGAGCACAGCGTCTTCGCGGCCCGCGACGACCGCCACGCCGTGGTGCTCGTGTGCGGCCGCTTCGCACTCCCCGCGCTCGTGCGCTTCGACCTCCGGATGGTGCTCGCCGACCTCGCCGGCGCCCGCCGGGACGTGGCATGAGCCCCCGCCGCAAGCGCGGTCCGGTGGGCGCCGTGAGCGCCTCTTTGGCTCGCCGCCGCGCCATGCGCGAGCCTCGCGTCGTGATCCGCCCGGAGCACGGCGAGCTGCGCACGCTGGCGCCCGACGACCCCCTCGCGAAGCGGCTCCAAAATGCGGCTGATCGGCTGATTTCGGCTGCCCAGCGCGGTTCAGAGGTCTGACCTCAGCTGAAAAAAACCCGCAATTTGCGGAAAGGCTGATACAAAAGCCCCCGCAGGCGTCCGAACGCACTGTTAGCTTCGCCAAATCCACGATCCCTCGCGGGAAACTGACCCCCGCGGCGGCAAAGGAGGAGCCATATGACGAAGTCGGAATTCGTCGACAAGGTGGCGTCAACGAGCGGTCTGTCCAAGAAGGACGCCGACAACGCCGTCAACGCGGTCATCAGCACGATCGAAAGCTCGCTGAGGAGTGGTGAGGACGTCAACTTCACCGGCTTCGGCAAGTTCCACGTCGCCGAGCGGGGGGCCCGCGAGGGTCGCAACCCGCGTACGGGCGAGTCGATGACGATCGCCGCCAGCCGCGTCCCGCGCTTCACCGCCGGGTCGGGCCTCAAGAAGGCCGTCAAGTAGCAACCGCCATGCCGGGCGCCGGTGATCACTCACCGGCGCCCGGTTTCGGCGAGCGCCTCGCAGCCGCCGTCACCGCCCGCGAGTCGCAGATCGTCCTCGGGATCGATCCCGATCCCTCCCGCCTGTGGCCGGACCCCCGCGAAGCGGTCGGGGAGCAGCGCGAGCGCCTCGCGATCGCGCTCGTCGACACCGCCGCCGTCGCCGGCGCCCCAGGGCCCGCGCCCGCCGCCGCGGAGGCGGCCGCCGCCGTGCTCGTCCACTGCCGCGCGCTGATCGACGCCGCCGGCCCCGCCTGCGTCGCCGTCAAGCCGCAGCTCGCCTGCTTTGAGCGCCTCGGCTCAGCCGGCTGGCTTGCGCTCGAGGCCACCTGCGAGCACGCCCGCGCCGCCGGCCTGCTCGTGCTCGCCGACGGCAAGCGCGGCGACGTCCCCGTCACCGCCACCGCCTACGCCCAGGCGCTCGTCGGCAGCACCCCGACCCCGTTCGGCGCCGCGCCCGGGCTCGCGGTCGACGCGCTCACCGCCAACCCCCTGCTCGGCCGCGACGCGCTCGGCCCCCTGATCGACATCGCACGCACCGCCGGGTGCGGCGTCTTCATGCTCGTCCGCACCTCGAACCCCGGCGCCGCCGACGTGCTCGACCTGCCGCTCGCGAGCGGCGAGCCGCTGTGGGAGCACCTCGCGCGGATGGCCGACGAGCTCGGCGAGGGCGAGCCGCTCCAGGACGTCGGGGCCGTGACCGGGGCGACCGTCCCCGAGCACCTCGCGCGCATGCGCGAGCTGATGCCGCGCACGCCGTTCCTGCTGCCCGGCGTCGGCGCCCAGGGCGGCGACGTGCGCGACCTCGCGCCCGCCTTCGCCGCCGGCCGCGCGGGCGGCCTCGTGACCGCCTCGCGCTCGATCGCAAACGCCTACGAGGAGCACGGCGGCGCGCCCGGCGACGCCGCCCTGGCCGAGGCCGAGCGGCTGCGCGAGCTCGCATGGAGCCTGGCCTGACCGGGGTATCATCGAGTTGATGGCCCGACGCAGCCCCGCGCGCTTTCTGGCGCCGCTCGCGCTGGTGGGCTTCGTCGTCGCGCTGTTCATGGTGGTGAACGGGACGCGCGACGACGCCGGCTCCGGCGGCTCCGGCGCCACACCGGCGGCCAGTGCCTCGCCGACCCCCGGCAAGCAGCAGAAGGCCCGCAAGGTGCGGAAGACCTACAAGGTCAAGCCGGGTGACACGCCATCCTCCATCGCCGTGAAGACCCACGTGCCGCTCTCCCAGATCCAGGAGCTCAACCCCAACCTCGACGACCAGACGCTGTCCGTCGGGCAGAAGATCAAGCTGCGCCGGTGAGCCCCCGCGTCCTGGCGGCGCTGCTCGTCGCCGTGCTGATGCTCGTCGTCGCGTCGGATGCACGGGCGGCCACGCCCCCGCCCACCATCACCGCGCCGAGCGCCATCGTCATCGAGGCCTCGACGGCCGACGTCGCGTACGCCAAGCAGCCCGACCGCCGGCGCGCGATCGCCTCGACCACCAAGCTGATGACCGCGCTGCTGACGCTCGAGCGCAGCCGCCCGTCGAAGGTCTACCGCGCGGTCCGCTACCGCGCGCTGCCCGCCGAGTCGCAGATCGAGCTGCGGCCGGGGGAGAAGATGACGGTCGCCGACCTGCTGCGCGGGATGCTGATCGAGTCGGCCAACGACGCGGCCGCGACGCTCGCCGCGCGCATCGGCGGCACCGAGGCAGCGTTCGTCCGCTCGATGAACAAGCGGGCGCAGGAGCTCAAGCTCAAGAACACGCACTACGCGAACCCGATCGGGCTCGACGACCCCGCCAACTACTCGACCGCGCGCGACCTCGTGCGGCTCACGCTGCGGGCGCGCGCGTTCAACTTCTTCCGCCGCACGGTCGCCCACGAGCAGGTCACGCTGCACTCCGGCGACCACGAGCGGACGCTCGAGAACCGCAACGGGCTCGTGAAGCTGCAGCAGGTCAACGGCGTCAAGACCGGGCACACGCAGCAGGCCGGCTACGTGCTGATCGGCTCCGGCCAGCGCAACGGGATCACGCTGATCTCGGCCGTGCTGGGGGAGCCGAGCGTCGCCGCCCGCGAGGCCGACACGCGCAAGCTCTTCGCCTGGGCGTTCCGGCGCTACCACCGCATGCGCCCGATCTCGCCGAACGAGGTGCTCGCCCGCGCGACGATCCGCTACCGCCGCGGCGCGGAGCTCAACCTCATGCCGGGGGACACGCGCCGCCGCTTCGTGGTCCGCCGCGGCCGGCACCTGCGCAAGTGCGGTCTGCGCGTGCCGGACGAGGTCGCGGGGCCGATCGCGAGCGGCGACAAGCTGGGCGAGGTCGACGTCTGCCGCGGCAAGGAGAAGGTCGCCACGCTGCCGGTGGTCGCCGCCGCCGACGTGCCGGCGGCCGGCCTCGGCGTCCGCACCAAGGATCGCTTCACGAGCCCCTGGATCCTGCTGCTGGTCGTGTTCGTGGCGCTGGCCGGTACGGTTGGTCTCAACCGGCTCCGCCGGCGGTCCTCCAACGGCCGTCGTGGCTCGCGCGGGGAGCCGGAGGCAGCATGATCATCACCGTCACCCTCAACACGGCGATCGACAAGACGCTCGCGGTGCCGAACTTCCGGCTCGGCCGGCGCCACCGGACCGTCGAGCAGACGGAGATGCCGGGCGGCAAGGGCGTCAACGTCGCGCGCGTGCTCAAGACGCTCGGCCAGCCCGTGATCGCCACCGGGCTGGCGGGCGGGGCGACCGGCACGCGGATCGTCGAGCAGCTCACGCAGCTCTCGGTGCTGTCCGACTTCGTGCGCATCCGCGAGGAGTCGCGCACCAACACCGCGGTGATCGACCCGACGACCGGCGAGCAGACCGAGATCAACGAGCGCGGCCCGCGGGTCACCGAGCAGGAGATCGAGCTGTTCACCGACAAGCTGCTCTACCTCGCCCAGGGGGCGAGCGTGTGCGTGTTCGCCGGCTCGCTTCCGCGGGACGTCGACGTAGACGTCTACGCGCGGCTGATCCGCGAGCTCAAGCGGCTGGGGGTCGACTGCGTCGTCGACACCGACGGCGACCCGCTGCGGCGCGCGGTGCGCGCGGAGCCCGACGTCATCTCGCCGAACGTGCTCGAGGCCGAGGAGCTCGTCGGCCACGAGTTCAACGACGAGGAGGACCCCTTCATCGCCGTGCGCGAGATGGTCGGCCTCGGCGCGCGCGCGGCGGTCATGACCGCGCCCGACGGCTGCTACGCGCTGATGGCGCCCGAGGAGCCGGGCGCCGCGCGGGAGCTCTACCGCGTGCGCATGGCGGCCGGCTCGGTCGAGCCGCGGGCGACGGTCGGGTCGGGCGACGCCTTCCTCGCCGGCTTCGTCGCGAGCCGCTATCTCGGCCGCTCCCAGCTCGACTGCCTGGCCTACGGCGTGGCCTGCGGCGCGGAGTCGACGCAGCACCTCGGAGCGGGGCTCGTGGACCCCGAGCAGGTGGGCCGCCTGCGCTCCGAGATCGAGGTCGAGCGCCCGGACGTTGGGGCCTTTTCCTGAGCTTCATAACGCCGGCCGGCGGCTAGCATGGATCGTTCACCTTCCGTCCGCAGCCAAACCTAGGATCCCGTCATGGAAGTAGAGATCGGCAGAGGAAAGAAGGCGCGCCGCGCCTACGGATTCGACGACATCGCGATCGTCCCGAGCCGCCGGACGCGCGACCCCGACGACGTCGACATCACCTGGACGCTGGGGCCCTACCGGTTCGAGCTCCCGTTGCTGGCGTCGGCGATGGACGGAGTGGTATCGCCGGAGACGGCCGGCATCCTCGGCCGCCTCGGCGGGCTGGCCGTGCTCAACCTCGAGGGGATCTGGACTCGCTATGAGGACGCGGACGCTCAGCTGGAGCGGATCGCGCACCTCGACCGCGAGGAGGCCACGCGCGAGATGCAGGAGATCTACTCGGAGCCGGTCAAGCCCGAGCTGATCGCCCAGCGGATCGAGGAGATCAAGGCCCACGGCGTCGTGGCGGCAGCGTCGCTGACGCCGCAGAAGGTCGAGCAGTGGCACGAGATCGCTTTGGAGGCGGGGCTGGACATCCTCGTCATCCAGGGCACGGTCATCTCGGCCGAGCACGTCTCGACCCAGGGTCACGTCCTGAACCTGAAGGAGTTCGTGCGCGAGGTTCCGGTTCCCGTGGTGCTGGGCGGCTGTGCCAGCTACCACACGGGCCTGCACCTGATGCGCACCGGCGCGGCGGGCGTGCTCGTCGGCGTCGGCCCCGGCGCGGCGTGCACCACGCGCGGCGTGCTCGGCATCGGCGTCCCGCAGGCCACCGCGATCGCCGACGTGGCGGCCGCGCGCTCCCAGCACATGCTGGAGACGGGCGAGTACTGCAAGGTGATCGCCGACGGCGGCATGCGGACCGGTGGCGACGTCGCGAAGGCGATCGCCTGCGGCGCCGACGCCGTGATGATCGGCTCGCCGCTGGCGCGCGCCTACGAGGCGCCCGGCCACGGCTTCCACTGGGGCATGGCGACGTTCCATTCCTCGCTCCCGCGCGGCGCGCGCGTCGCGACCGTGCAGAACGGGTCGATGGAGGAGATCGTCAACGGCCCCGCGCACGAGAACGACGGCACGTTCAACCTGATCGGCGGGCTCCGCACCTCGATGGCCACCTGCGGCTATCAGGACATCGCGGAGTTCAACCGGGCCGAGCTGATGATCGCGCCGGCGCTGCAGACCGAGGGCAAGCAGCTGCAGCGAGACCAGCAGGTCGGCATGGGCGCGCGCGGCGGCGGAGTGGCGCTTGTCGCAGACTGAGCTCCGCTCCGAGGGGCATGGGTCGGCCGTCGCGGCCGACCAGCCCCTGGAGGAGCTCGCGCATGAGCGTGAGGTGGCGACGGACGAGGTCGTCGTGCTCGACTACGGCGGGCAGTACTCGCAGCTGATCGCGCGCCGGGTGCGCGAGTGCGGCGTGTTCTCGGAGCTGCTGCCGCACCACGTCGGGGTCGAGGAGGTGCGGCGGCGCCGGCCGAAGGGGCTGATCCTGTCCGGCGGGCCGGCCTCGGTATACGCCGAGGGCGCGCCGCGGCTGGATCCGGAGCTGCTCGAGCTCGGGATCCCGGTGCTGGGCATCTGTTACGGCATGCAGGCGCTGGTGCTGCAGCTCGGCGGCAAGGTCGAGGGCGCCGAGGTGGGGGAGTTCGGGCGGTCGCAGCTCACGGTCGCCGAGCCCGGCCGGCTGCTGGCCGGCACGCCCGCGGAGCAGTCGTGCTGGATGTCGCACCGCGACACGGTCTACGAGCCGCCGCCGGGCTTCACCGCGCTGGCGAGCTCGACGGAGTCGCCGGTCGCTGCTCTGGAGGACGTCGAGCGGGGTTTGTACGGCATCCAGTTCCACCCCGAGGTCGTGCACACGCCCTACGGGCAGCAGGTGCTGACGACGTTCTTGGAGGAGATCTGCGGCTGCGAGCGCACGTGGTCGCCGGCCTCGATCATCGAGGAGCAGATCGAGCGGATCAGGGCCCAGGTCGGCACGGGTCGCGTGATCTGCGGGCTCTCCGGCGGGGTCGACTCTTCGGTGGCGGCCCTGCTCGTCCATCGCGCGATCGGCGATCAGCTGACGTGCGTGTTCGTCGATCACGGCCTGATGCGCAAGAACGAGGGGGAGCAGGTCATCTCCGCGTTCCGCGACCACTTCAAGGTCCCGCTCGTGGCGGTCGACGCCGAGGATCGCTTCCTGGCGCGGCTGTCGGGGCTCTCCGAGCCGGAGGCGAAGCGCAAGGCGATCGGCGCCGAGTTCATCCGCGTCTTCGAGGAGGAGGCCGTGAAGCTCGAGGGCGCCGCCTATCTCGTGCAGGGGACCTTGTACTCGGACGTCATCGAGTCCGGCGGCGGCACGGGCGCGTCGACGATCAAGTCGCACCACAACGTCGGCGGGCTGCCGGAGGATCTCGAGTTCGACCTCGTCGAGCCGCTGCGAGCGCTGTTCAAGGACGAGGTGCGGGCGGTCGGCGCCGAGCTGGGCCTGCCCGAGCGCCTGGTCTGGCGCCAACCCTTCCCGGGCCCCGGCCTGGCCATCCGAATCGTCGGCGGCGAGGCCACGAAGGAGCGCCTCGACACGCTGCGCAACGCCGATTCGATCCTCCAGGACGAGATCCGCAGGGCCGGCCTCTACCGCGAGCTGTGGCAGTCCTTCTGCGTGCTGCCGGACATCCGGACGGTCGGCGTCCAGGGCGACGAGCGCACCTACGGCTACGTCGTCGCCATCCGCGCGGTCACGTCGGACGACGCCATGACCGCCGACTGGGCGCGCCTGCCCTATGACCTGCTGGAGCGCATCGCCTCGCGCATGATCAACGAGATCCGCGAGGTCAACCGGGTGGTCCTCGACATCACGTCGAAGCCCCCCGGCACGATCGAGTGGGAGTAGTGCCCCTGCGGCCGGAAACCGTCCGCGACCTCTGGGCACACGCGGACCACTACCTCGCCATCGCCGAGCGCGAGCTCGACCCTGCCGGGATCCGCCGCGGGCTCGTCACGCTCGCGGTCGCCGGCACGGGGGGCGACGAGGCCGGCTACCGCGCCCAGGTCCTGGAGGTCCGGCGGGTGGCCCGCAAGATCGGGATGGACCCGGTCCCGCTGTTCGACGCGGCGTCGGCGATGGTCGACCCGGACGACGATGCGGCGCGGGAGATCCTGGTCACGACACCGCGCGTCTGAGGGGCCGGGCCCTATGCACCGGGCGAAAGGGGTCCGCCCGAGTGGCCTCGGCGAGGCGGGCGTTTGCGTTGCGCTGTCGAGTGTGCGGCTGGCGACGACCTTCGGGATCGCTCAGCAGACGTCGGCGAACGCGCCCCGAGTTCGTTGTCGCGCAGCGACGTATCCGTCTCCCACACCAGCATCGTCTCGTAAAGCGCGCCATCGGGCCCTCCTACTGGGCGAGGTCAGTCCGGCCGCACCGCAATCGGCTTGGCCGGCACGCCGACTGCGATGGCATCGGGCGGCAGGTCGCGCGTCACGACGGCACCCGCGCCCACAATGCACCCACTACCGATCGTCACGCCCGCGGTGACGACCGCTCGCGCTCCCAGCCACACGTCGTCGCCGATCACTACATCGCGCTCCACCTTAGGCTGTTGGCGAAACGGCACGCCTCGTGAGAAGCCGTAATCAGAGGCGATGATGAAGACCTCGGGTGCCAGGGACACGTTGTCACCGATCACCACGCGCCCGGTGGCATCCCCGGCCCACAGGTAGCACCGCTCGCCAATGTGGCAGTCGCGCCCGATCGAGATGCGCTCGCCATTGACGATGGAGACGTTCGGGGCGAAGCCGGTTCCCGGCCCCATCGTCATCTTGCGCCGCTCCTGGACATGGCTGTAGCCGTAGTAGTGCAGCAGCCGCAACGCGTGCACGTACGTTCGTACGTCGCTCAGTGAGCGTCGCAGCCGGCGTAGCTTGTCGCGTTCTTCGCTCAAGTGTCCTCCCGGGCGACAAGGCGGCTGGTGTCGTCGCGCTCCCAGCCGGCAAGGCCACGGCGCCCTCTCCGACGCAGCGCCAGCCGCGCGAGGGCGGTGACGGTCAAGAACACGAGCACGTCCAGCGCGCGCCGTGGCCGCGGAGACTCACGCAGCAGGTCCAGCGGGCCTGGTCCCACGGGTGCGCCTGGTAGCGCCCCGTAGCGCTCTCGCACTTCGAGCTGACCCTCCATCGTGCGGCTGCGGCGTTGAACCAGGCCTCCGAGTGTGCGCGGGGGACGCATCACGAAACTGTGTTCTGGCAAACAGACGCGCTCGGCGGAGGTAAAGATGCCGGAGACCCATTCGTCCTCGTTGAGGAGGTCCGGGAATCGTCCGACCTTCGCGTGACCGGCCTCGGAGAGCATGTAGAGCCCGGACCCAATGGGAGCGTCGACGGACCAGGCCAGCGAGCTCCAGACGCGGTAGAACGCCTTCACATACCAGGGGTAGCCGTCGAGCTGGAGGCGACGCGCTGGTGCTCCCGTCGGTGCGCCGATCTTCTCCATAGCGGCCCCCACGGCGTGGAGGGCGCGGCCTGATACGACGATGTCTGCGTCGACGTAGGCACGAGGGAAATGGTGCGCAGCGTCGTCTCCGGCGTTGAGGGCGGCGGGCTTGGAGGCCACCTCGATCTCGAAAACCCGGACGCCGTCGAAGCGCGAGGCGATCTCAACCGTTCGGTCGGTGCAGGCGTTGGCGACAACCACGACGTCGAGTTCGCCGCCTGGTTCGTCGAGAATCGCGCGCAAGCAGCGCTCGATCACGGGCTCCTCGTTGTGCGCGGGAATGACGACGCTCAGCGTGCCCTGCCCTGCGCTGCCGTTCTTCTTCATTCGGTCTTCCTCCGGAGGGGGTTCCTGATTGCCATCGACCCGAATCGAGCCAGTCGAGATCCCGCAGTTGCGATGGCGCGCCACTTCTCTGAGTGGTGGTCCTTGGCATGCGTGTGGCGGTTCCAACCCTAACGACAGCGCCCGCGCCCGCGTACGCCGCTACGGGGACGTCCTAGGAGTGCGGAGACTGCTGATCGAGCTAGGCAGAAACCCCGCAGCTCCGACGTGCGCTGGCCCCGCGATCGCGGCGCTCACGGGACTCGTCGGGCTGATCGTCCTCGGCGTCCCAGGAGAAGGCGAACGGCAGCTCGTGCGCCATCAGCCCTTGCGACAGCGACTGTGCTCGAGTTCACTCCGATGGGGGAACTGGCGCGGCGCCGACGTGGCGGGCCCTAGGAGGCCTTGTCCCACGCCGACAGCATCGGCAGCGGATCCACAGGCGAGCCTCCCGAGTACCACCCCGGCGCCGTCCAGGCCTCGAAGTGGAGGTGGCAGCCGTCGGCGTGGCCGGTGTCGCCGACGTGGCCGATCAACTGGCCGGTGTAGACATGGTCGCCCTGGTCGACGAGCGCCGGCTCGCGCATGTGCATGTAGGCGAAGTCGTAGCCGGTGTGGTCGCCGTCGATGACCAGGTAGTTGCCGGCCGCCGCCTGGTACCGCTTGAACTTCACGCGCCCGCCGTGGGCGGCGACCAGCGGGGTGCCGCACTTGGCGAAGACGTCCTGGCCCTGGTGGCCGCGGCCGCCGCCGAACGCCGCCGCTCCGGTGCCGAAGTAGTGCGAGCCGCGGATCGGGAAGATGTTGCGCTGGAAGAGGAAGGAGCCCGGGACCGACTTGGCGGGCGTGCCGGGCGCGGTGGCCTGGGCGGATGAGGCGGTGGCGCCCGAGGCGGAGGTGGCGTAGACGCGGAAGGCGTAGCGGCCGTCCTTCTGGACCTTGCCCTCGGCGGTCCCGTCCCAGTCGATCGTCTGCGGGACGCCGGGCGTGACCGCTCCCGGCTCCCAGCGGGTGATCGCCACGCCGTCGGAGAGCCGGACGAGCTCGACCGCGACCGTGACCGGCTCGTTGTCGCGCACGATGTAGGAGACCTGGGCCTTGCGCTCGGCGCCGTAGAAGACGCGGTTGCCCTGCACCTCGACGTCGATCCCGAGGCCGCCCGTCGACCTCGGCGCCACCGGCGTCGGGTCGATCGTGAGCGGGACGGCGGTGGGGGCGGACTCGGCGCCGTCCGTGGAGACGAGCATCACCGGGCCGGTGACCGCGGTGCGGGGCACGCGCGCGTCGACGTACTTCTTCTTCGCCCGCAGCGGCGGGACGGCGACGTCGTCGGCGGCGCCCGGCGCGCCCTCGAAGACCACGGAGTCGATGCGCTTGAGCGACTTGCCCCTCACGCCCTTGACCCGCACCCGCGAGCCGACGTGGCCCGCCGTGACGCCCATGCAGGCGGTGCGGCACTGCAGCGCCTTGATCTTCGGGGTCGGCCCGGCGACGGTGCCGCCCGTCGGCGCGGGCGCCGTGGCAGCGGCCGGCGTCGCGACGATGATCGCGAGAACCGAGCCCAGCAGGTATGCAGATGTCAGTCGCGGCCGGCGAACCCGGCCGTCGACCACCGCGGAATGCGGCACCGGCGCCCTCTATGGATTGGTCGTCTCGCCTACGGGGTTAGCTGACGGGCTCGCGCTCCTGTTGCGCTACCAGGTGGCAGTACCTGGATTCGCCCCGAACTTCGGTTCCCCCGCTCCGTTCTCCCCCCGGAGAACGAACTCGGCAGACTTATGACGCCGGGCACTATACCCGCGAGCCAGGCATATCCCACCCCCGCTATCCTGCTCACCGCCGCGCGCCTCCGCGCGTTCTCAGCATGCCCATGAAGACTTACGTCGCCACACCAACCGACCGCGAGCGCAACTGGCTGCTCGTCGATGCCGAGGGCCAGACCCTCGGCCGGCTCGCCACCCAGATCGCCGACGCCCTGCGCGGCAAGCGCAAGCCGACCTACACGCCGCACATCGATACCGGCGACTTCGTCGTCGTCATCAACGCGGAGAAGATCTCCGTCACGGGCAACAAGCGCGCCGAGAAGCTGTACTACCGCCACTCGGGCTACCCGGGCGGCCTCAAGTCGCGCACGCTCAACGACATGCTCGAGCGCCGGCCCGAAGAGGTCATCCGCCTCGCCGTGCGCGGCATGCTGCCCCGCAATCGCCTCGCCCGCAAGCAGCTCACCAAGCTCAAGGTCTACGCCGGACCCGAGCATCCCCACGCTGCCCAGCGGCCACAACCTCTGGAGATCAACCGCTGATGGCCGAAGAGAACCGCCCGCCCGAGGAAGAGACCACCGAGGAGACCCCGGTCGAGGAGGCTCCCGTCGAGGAGACCCCGACCGCCGAGGAGACCCCGGAGGAGCCGACGGCGGCGGCAGAGGCCGAAGAGGCGGCGGAGGAGCCTGCCCCGGTGGCCGAAGAGGCTCCGGCGGCCGAAGAGGCTCCGGCTGAAGAAGCCGCTCCGGCCGAGGAGGCCGCGCCCACGGCCGAGGCCGACGGGTCGGAGGACGACGAGGACGAGGAGGCGCCCGCCCCGCGCGAGAAGCCCCTCATCCCCGGCGCCGACCTCGAGGTCGACATCGTCCGCGAGGGCGAGGCCGCCCTGCGCGGCGAGAGCGAGTACGACGAGGACTACGAGGACGGTGAGGGCCCCGACGGCTCCGACGACGTCGAGACGGCCCAGCCGATCGCCGTCGAGATCGACCTGGCCGCCGGCGCCCGCTACCGCGCCACCGGCAAGCGCAAGACCTCGGTCGCGCGCGTCACGCTCAAGCCCGGTACCGGCGCCTACGTCATCAACGGCCGCACGCTCGAGCAGCACTTCCCGCGCTTCACGCTGCAGCGGAACATCCGCCAGCCGCTCGAGACGGTCGGCTACGAGGAGCGCATGGACGTCGTGGCCAACCTCCACGGCGGCGGCGTCTCCGCCCAGGCCGGCGCGCTGCGCCACGGCATCTCGCGCGCCCTGCTCGAGGCGGATCCCAACCTCCGCACCGAGCTCAAGCGCCGCGGCTTCCTCACGCGTGACCCGCGCGTGAAGGAGCGCAAGAAGGCCGGGCTCAAGAAGGCCCGTAAGCGGCCGCAGTTCTCCAAGCGCTAGAGCGCGGCGTCTTGGCCCGCCGTCTGTTCGGCACGGACGGGGTCCGCGGCGTCGCGGGCGAGTTCCTCACCGCGGATCTCGCCCTGTCGCTCGCCCGCGCGGCCACCGCACGCGTCCAGCGCCCGTCCCGCCCGCCCGCGCGCGTGCTCGTCATCCGCGACACGCGCGAATCGGGCGAGATGCTCGAGGCCGCCGTCGCGGCCGGCATCGCCGCCGCCGGCGGTGAAGCGCTGCTCGGCGGCGTGCTCCCGACCCCCGGCGCGCCGCTGCTGATCGGCCGCTACGGGCTCGATCTCGGCGTCGTCATCTCCGCGTCCCACAACCCGTACCGCGACAACGGCATCAAGTTCTTCGGCGGCGACGGCTTCAAGCTCTCCGACGAGACCGAGACGGCGATCGAGGAGGCGCTCGACGACCCGGTGGCGGGGCGGGTGGGGACGGGTTCCATCGGCTCCGTCCGCCGCCTCCACGGCGCGCTCGAGGACTACCTGCGCGGCCTCCACGAGCGCTTCGCCGGCCTCGACCTGCAGGGCCGGACCATCCTGCTCGACTGCGCCAACGGCGCCACCTACCGCGCCGCGCCGGAGATCTTCCGCCGCCTCGGCGCCGAGGTCGACGTGCTCGCCGCCGCGCCCGACGGCCAGAACATCAACGACGGCTGCGGCTCCACCCACGTCGAGCGGCTCGCCGACACGATGAGAGAGGGTCGCCACGACGTCGGCTTCGCGCTCGACGGCGACGGCGACCGCATGCTGGCGATCGACCGCGCCGGGAGCGTCGTCGACGGCGACGAGCTGATCGCGCTCGCCGCCCTGCACCTGCGCGCGGCCGACCGGCTACCGGGCCACGGCGTCGCCGTGACGGTGATGACCAACTACGGCTTTCACACCGCGATGCGCGACGCGGGGGTCGAGGTCGCCACCACGCCGGTCGGCGACCGCTACGTGCTCGAGGCCCTGCGCGAGCGCGGCTGGTCGCTCGGCGGCGAGCAGTCGGGCCACATCATCGACATGGGCTTCGTCCCGTCCGGCGACGGCATCGCCGCGTCGCTGCTCACGCTCGAGGCGCTCGGCGACGCCGACCTCGCCGATCGCCGTGGCATGGAGAAGCTGCCGCAGAAGCTCGTGAACGTCCGCATGGCCGACCGCGGGGCGCTCGCCGCCTCCACCGCCGCGGCGCGCGAGGCGATCGAGCGCGAGGCCGCCGCGCTCGAGGGCCGCGGCCGCGTGCTCGTGCGCCCGAGCGGCACCGAGCCGCTGGTGCGCGTGATGGTCGAGGCCCCGACCGCCCAGGAGGCCGACGAGACGTGCGAGCGGCTCGTGGCCGCGGTCGAGAGCTCCGCCTGACGGCCTAGAGGCCGTCGGCGAACCACTTCTTGGCGTTCGGCGCGACGGGCTCGCGCCCCAGCCCGGAGCTGATCAGCGACCAGATTCGCGCGACCGGCAGCGCGTCCGACCAGATCCGGACCTCGTCGACGGTGCCGCTGAGCGTCAGCTTGCAGGCGCCGCGGTACGCGCCGATGGCGCCGTCGCCGATGGGCGAGTCGTACTTGATCTTGCCGCTGAAGGCGGTCCCGGTGCCGACCTCGACGCCGTCGACGTAGAGGTGCACCTTCTTGCCGTCGTAGGTCCCGGCGAAGTGGTGCCACTTGCCGTCCCAGACCTTCTCGCCGGCCGACGGCGAGCGGTACCACTTCTTGCCGTCGTAGACGTAGAAGGCGATCCCGCCGTTGTAGGACGAGTAGAGGCCGTAGGACGCGGCCTCGCAGCCGTCGCCGCCCTTGGAGACGATGTACTTGTACGCCCCGGGCGAGCCGGCGCGCTTCGCCCACGCCTCGACGGTCAGCCGCTGCGGGTGCAGCGACGTGGAGTCGGGGATCGCGATGTAGTCGTTGCCGTCGAAGCGCAGCGCGTCACCGACGCCCAGCAGGCCGTCGACCCAGTCGGCGTCGCGGCCGTCGGTGCTGCGCGACGAGCCCAGGCGACCGTCGTTGTGATTGCCCGAGATGTCGTGGACGACCTGGCCCTTGCCCTCGTACATCGGCCAGTATCCCGCGAGCGGAGAGGAGGCGGCGGCCGTGCCCGGCACGACCAGCAGGACGGCGAGGGTCATGAGTCCGGCGAAGCGCGTTCTCATGAACCCGACTCTGACGGTCCATTGATGAAGATACCCTGGCCGGTGGACCAGCCTTTTTCCGGGGTGCGAGACACCGTTGTTCTGGTTGTTCTGCCAGGGGAGGACCCGGGGTCGGAGGCTAGAATCGCCCCCTCATGTGCGGGATCGTGGGATACATCGGGGATCGCCCGGTCCAGGAGGTCCTCCTCGAGGGCCTGCGCAAGCTCGAGTACCGCGGCTATGACTCCGCCGGCATCTCGATCCTCAAGGACGGCGCGTTCGACTCCGTGCGCGCGGTGGGCAACCTCGACGCGCTCGACGTCGCCCTGGCCGAGATCGCCCCCGCCGAGGGCGCCCCGGTCGCGCTCGCCGAGCGCGCGCCGACCACCGGCATCGGCCACACCCGCTGGGCCACCCACGGCCGCGTCAACGAGGCCAACGCCCACCCGCACTCCGACGACGACGAGCGCGTGCACGTCGTGGTCAACGGCATCGTCGAGAACTACATGGAGATCAAGCAGGCGCTCCTCGCCGACGGCGCGACGTTCAGCTCCGAGACCGACGCCGAGGTCGTGGCCCACCTGATCTCGCAGCGGATCGAGGCCGGCGACGACCTCGTCGCGGCCGTGCTCGCCGCCTACGCCCGCATCCGCGGCCACTACGCGTTCGTGGCGGTCTCCGCCGACGAGCCCGAGCTGCTGGTCGGCGCCCGCAAGGAGTGCCCGCTGGTCATCGGCCGCGGCGAGGGCGAGCAGTTCGTCGCCTCCGCCATCCCCGCCTTTCTCGCGCACACGCGCCAGGTGCAGCTGATCGAGAACGACGAGATCGTCGTGGTCCGCCGCGACGGCGTCGAGTTCCTCAGCGCCGACGGCGACTCGATCGAGCGCGAGGTCGACGAGGTCGACTGGAGCCAGGAGGTCGCCGAGAAGGGCGGCTACGAGACCTTCATGCTCAAGGAGATCCACGAGCAGGCGGACGCGGTGGCCGAGACGATCGCCGACCGCACCGCGCGCGGCGACGGAGTTGACCTCGGCGACCTCGGCGAGATCGACGACGTCTTCCTGCGCGACTGCAACCGAATCGTGGTCGTCGCCTGCGGCACCTCGTACCACGCCGGCCTGATCGGCCGCTACGCGCTCGAGCAGTGGGCGCGCGTCCCGGTCGAGATGGACATCGCCTCCGAGTACCGCTACCGCGACCCGGTCGTCGGGCCGCGCGACCTCGTCGTCGGCATCACCCAGTCGGGCGAGACCGCCGACACGCTCGCCGCCATGCGGCTGGCGAAGGAGCGCGGCGCGAAGGTCCTGGCGGTCACGAACATCATGGGCTCGCAAGCCACGCGCGACGCGGACGGGGTCCTCTACACCCGCGCGGGCCTCGAGGTCGGCGTCGCCGCCACCAAGACCTTCGTCGCCCAGGTCGCGGCGATGTACCTGCTGGCGCTGCGGCTCGCCGAGCTGCGCGGCACGCTGGCGCCCGAGCGCCTCAGCGAGCTGATCGCCGACCTCAAGCACATCCCGCACTGCATCACCGAGATGCTCGAGAACGGGCTGATGGCCGCGATCGACCGCACTGCCGAGGCGCACTACCAGGCCGAGTTCTTCCTCTACCTCGGCCGCCACGTCGGCCTGCCGGTGTGCCTCGAGGGCGCGCTCAAGCTGAAGGAGATCTCCTACATCGCGACCGACGCGTACGCCGCGGGCGAGATGAAGCACGGCCCGATCGCGCTGCTGAGCGAGAAGACGCCGGTCGTGGTCGTCGCCACCGAGTCGCCCGTGCTCGAGAAGGTCGTGTCCAACATGCAGGAGGTGCGCGCCCGCGGCGCGCACGTCATCGCGGTCGCCAGCGAGGGCGACCTCAGCATCGGCGAGCACGCCGAGGAGGTGCTGCGCATCCCCCGCACGGACTGGATGCTGCAGCCGATCCTGGCGGTCATCCCGCTCCAGCTGCTGGCCTACCGCATCGCGCGCCTGCGCGGGCTGAACGTCGATCAGCCCCGCAACCTCGCGAAAACGGTCACGGTCGAGTAACACTCGCAAGTCGCCCGCGCCCTGACCCGTTGTTCGGTCAGGTCAAATGGTGCGACACGACGACGAGGAATACCAGCCGCTCGCCGCGCCCATGCGGGCACCGATCATGACCTTGCGCGAGGTGTCGCGGCAGTTCGGGACGACGCTCGCGGTCGACGACGTGTCGCTGGCCATCCGGCCGGGCGAGATCCACGCGCTGCTGGGCCCGGCCGGCGCCGGCAAGACGACGCTGGTCCGCATCCTCGCCGGCCTGCTCACGCCGTCCGGCGGCACGGTGCGGCTGCACGGCACGGCGGCGCGCGGGCGCCGCGAGGTCAGCGCCAGCGTCGGGCTCGTCGCGTCGGGCGACACCTTCTACCCGACGCTCTCCGGATTCGAGAACCTGGTCTTCTTCGCGCGGCTGCACGGGCTCCGGCGCCGTGAGGCGGCGGCGCGGTCGCGCGCGCTGCTGAGCGAGCTCGGCCTGGCGGACGAGGCCGAGCGGCCCGTGGGCCTGTGGTCGGCGGGGATGCGCGCGCGGCTGGCGGTCGGGCGCGCGCGGCTGGCCGAGCCCGACGTGCTCGTGCTCGACGAGGCGAGCCGCGACCTCGGCGAGGAGGCCGCGCACGCGATCCGCATGCTGGTCTCGCTCCTCGCCGCCGGCGGGACCGCCGTGGTGTGGACCACCGAGAGCGTCGACGAGATCCGCGGCTTCGCCGACACCGTCACGTTCGTCGACGGCGGGCGGGTCCGCTTCAGCGGGCCGGTCGCCCGGCTGCAAGACCGCGAGCAGCCCCCGCGCTACGTGCTGCGGCTGCGCGCGACGTTCCCGTCCGGCCCGATCGGGCGCGCGAAGCTCCAGCGCACGCTGCGGGGGACCGCGACGATCGACCTGCCTTCGCCGCACGATCCGGAGCACGTCGTGCTCCAGCCGCTCGGCGAGCACGCCATCGGCGACGCGATCGCCGCGCTGGCCGAGGACGGGTTCGTGGTGCTCGCCTGCCGTCAGGAGCGCTCGACGCTCGAGGAGGCCTACCTCGGGCGCAGCGCCGAGGCGGGCGCGTGAGCGCGCTCACCGCCGCGGTGGGCGAGGCCGGCAAGCTGCCGGCGTTCGTCCGGCGGGACGTCCTGATCGCGCTCAGCCACCGCAAGGCGTTCCTGCGCGACGTGGCGATGCTGAGCTCGCAGCTCGTGCTGTTCTGGCTCGTCGGGCGGCTGGTCGACCCGAAGACGCTGCCCTCCTATGGGGGTGCGCAGGCGAGCTACGGCGAGTACGTCGCGATCGGGATCGTGCTCAGCCTCGTGGTCGGACGCCTGCTGGTGAAGGTCGCCACCGCGGTCCGGCGCGAGCAGTTGCGCGGGACGCTGGGGACCGTTCTGGCGACGCCCTCGGCGCTGCGGACGGTGCAGCTCGGCGGCGTGGCGCTCGACCTGCTGTGGCTGCCGCTGCGGATGGCGCTCTTCCTGACCGCGGCCGCGCTCGGGCTGGGGCTCGACTTCGACGTGGCCGGGGCGCCGCTGGTCGGCGTGCTGCTGATCGCGCTGCTGCCGTTCGTGTGGGGGCTCGGGCTGATCTGCGCGGCCGGGATCCTCGCGTTCCGGGGCGGCATCGTCACCACCGGGTACGTGGTGCTGGCGCTCGGGGTGGCCTCGGGCGCGTACTTCCCGCTCTCGCTGCTGCCGGACTGGCTCGAGTCGATCGGGCGGCTCAACCCGCTCGCCCGCACGCTCGAGAGCATGCGCGAGGCCCTGCTCGGCGGCCTGGGATGGCACGGGCTGGGCACAGACCTGCTCGCGCTGGTCCCGATGTCCGTCGCGCTGCTCCTCGCGGGCGCGGCCGCGTTCAGCCTGGCCGTGGTGCACGGCCGGCGGAACGGCACGCTGGCCGGGTGAAGATCCCCCACCAGCCTCGACTTTGGGCTAACGCGACGCCGCGCTGCCCGGCCTAGGGTCGTGACATGCCCGACCTTCGGGGAGTTCTCGTGCCCGCAAGCAAGCTCGCGCCGCCGTGCGTCGTTGATCGGTTGGTGAAGGCATGACGCCGAAGCTCGCTGCAGCACTGAGGATCCACGAACCGGAGGTCGCCGGCGTGGGGCCCGCGAACGCGGGCGTCCTCGACCGCGCCACGGAGCGGCGGTCGCGCTTCCGCGTCATCGAGGGGCTCTACGACCCCGCGCCCTCGTGGCAACGCCGGCAGGCGCTGCACCGCCGCTTCCTGGGGATCGGGGACGTGCTCGCCTCCGCGCTCGCGATCGCGATCGTGCTGGCCCTGCCCGGCGGCGCGCAGCTGGGGCCGGTCGTGCTCGCCGGGATGCCGCTCACCGTCCTCATCTTCAAGCTCGCGGGGCTCTATGACCGCGACCAGATGCGGCTCGTGCGGTCGACGCTCGACGAGGTGCCGCTGATCCTGCAGCTGTCGGGGCTCTACGCGCTGGTCGTGACGATCCTGGCGCCGGTCCTGCTCAACGGCCATCTCCGCACGGCCGAGATGGCCGGCCTGTGGCTCCTGAGCTTCGGCGCGATCGTCGGCGGGCGCGTGGTCGCGCGCTGGGCGGCGCGCAAGGCGTCGCCCGTCGAGCGCTGCCTCGTGATCGGTGAGATCGACCAGGCGGAGCGCATCCGCGAGAAGCTCGCCAGCAGCCGCTCCCACACGCACGTGGTGGCGACGCTGCCGCTCAGCGGCCACCGCGTCGACAGCCTCGGCGGCGTCGACGGCGTGCGCCGGGTGGTTGCCCATGTCGGCGCGCACCGGATCATCATCGCCCCGACGCGCACGGATCCGAACGGCGTCGCGGAGCTGATTCGCATCGCGAAGGCCGCGGGCGCGCAGGTCAGCGTGCTCCCGCGCATGCTCGAGGCGGCCGGCTCCGCCGTGGAGTTCGAGGACATCGACGGCATGACGATGCTGGGCCTGCGCCCGTTCGGGCTCTCGCGCTCGTCGCGGCTGATCAAGCGCAGCTTCGACATCGTCGCCACCACGCTCGGCCTGATCGCTGTGGCGCCGATCCTCGCGGTGGTCGCCGCCGCGATCCGGATCGAGTCCCGCGGCCCTGTCTTCTTCCGCCAAGTGCGCGTCGGACGCGACGGGAAGCACTTCCGGATCTTCAAATTCCGCTCGATGTGCGTCGACGCGGAGAGCCAGAAGGACACCCTCCGCGGCCTCAACGAGGTCGGCGACGGGATGTTCAAGATCACCGAGGACCCGCGTGTGACGCGGGTGGGCAAGCTGCTGCGCCGCACCTCGCTCGACGAGCTGCCGCAGCTGTTCAACGTGCTGCTGGGCGAGATGAGCCTCGTCGGCCCGCGCCCGCTCGTGACCGACGAGGACGAGCAGGTTCTCGGCCTCGATCGCCAGCGCCTGCACCTGACGCCCGGAATGACCGGCCCGTGGCAGGTGCTCGGCGCCCGCGTCCCGATGGCTGAGATGGTCGCGATCGACTACCTCTACGTCGCCGGCTGGTCGCTCTGGGCCGACGCGAAGCTGCTCCTGCGCACCGTGCGGCACGTGCTGCGCGGCGGCAACGTCTGATCAGAGCGCGTCGAACGGCCCGTCGGTGGTGATCGGCAGCGGCTGCCGCGCGCCGTCCGCGAGCGCGATCCCGCGCCCACTGCGCTCGAGCTGCGGGAGCGGGCGCACCAGGCGGCGCCCGCCGAGCGGGACGAGCCAGGCTTCGAGCGGGTGGCGGTCGTCGCCGGCGGCGATGAGCGGCAGGGCGCCGGACGGGCTCGTGCCGTAGAGGCCGAGCCGGCGCCGGAGGCCAGCACCGGCGTGACGGCGCCCGTCGCCGGGTCCAGGAGCGAGACGTGCTGGAAGTGACGGCCCGCGCTGAGCAGCCCGATCAGCGGCCCGTCCCACCTGATCACGGAACTGCACGGGATCTGCGCGAGCGAGCGCGTGCGGCCGGAGGCCAGCACGGCGACCTCGCAGCGGTCGCCGCGGAGACGGATCGCGGCAACCTGACGGCCGTTGGGAGAGAGCGTCGGATCTGGATGCCGCGCGGCAGGCGGCGCGCTCGGCGGGTGGTGAGGTCGATCAGCATGGCTCGCCGGTGCGGCAGCGCGACGAGGGCGTGGCGGCCATCCGCCGAGAAGTCGACGTGAGCGCCGCGATCCGTACCGAGAAGCGGCGCGATCGCGGGACGTGGAAGCGCAGCAGCCGCCGGCGCGGGCCGCCTACGGCCGGGATCGCGTAGACCCGGGTACCCGTGCGGTCGCGGTAGACGACGGTCGCGCCGCCCGGCGCGATGTGCGGCTCGTAGCCGCTCGCCAGGCGCCGTGCGCCGCTGCCGTCGTCGCCTGCGATCCAGACGGCGCGGTGGTGCTCGTAGGCCACGCGCGCGTGCGCCGGCGTTGCGAACGCGAGCGCCGCGATGTGCGGCTCGTAGCCGGCGCCCGCCCGCCGGAGCTTGATCCGCCGCCGGCCCGCGCGGGCCGGCGGCGAAGCGCGCTAGAGGCGGATCAGCTTGCCGGCGGTCATGCCGGCGGTGGCGCCGCGGAAGTCCACGACCAGCGGGGCGCGGTCGAGGATCCGGTCGATGTCGAGGCCCGGGTGGACCGTGACGATGACCGCGACGTCGCAGTGGTCGAGGACGTCGTCGAGAGGCTGCGAGGTGAGGCCGAACTCGGAGAGCTCGGGCACGAAGTCGTCGTGGTAGGCGATGCTCGCGCCCTGATCCGTGAGCAGGCGGATGATCTTGAGCGCCGGCGCCTCGCGGAGGTCGGCGATGCCGGCCTTGTACGAGACGCCGAGGATCGCGATGCGCGAGCCGCGCACGGGCTTCGAGTGGTCGTTGAGCCCGCGGGCGATCTTCTCGACGCAGAAGTGCGGCATGCGGGCGTTGACCTCGCCGGCCAGCTCGATGAACTCCGTCTGGACGTCGAACTCGCGTGCCCGCCAGGAGAGGTAGAACGGGTCGACCGGCAGGCAGTGCCCGCCCATCCCCGGGCCCGGCTCGAAGCGCATGAACCCGTACGGCTTCGTGGAGGCCGCGTTGACGACCTCCCAGACGTCGATGCCCATGCGGTCGCAGAGGATCGCGATCTCGTTGACGAGCGCGATGTTGACCGAGCGGAAGATGTTCTCCAGCAGCTTGGTGAGCTCCGCCGCGTCGGTCGTCGAGACCGGCACGACGTGGTCGCAGACCTCGCCGTAGAGCGCGACGGCGCGCTCGAGGCACGCCGGCGTGCTGCCGCCGACGACCTTCGCGGTCGTGCGCAGCGTGTAGTCCTTGCGGCCCGGGTCGACGCGCTCCGGCGAGAACGCGACGTTGAAGTCGCTCCCGGCGGCCAGGCCGGACTCCTCGAGCAGCGGGACCAGGCGCTCGCGGGTGTAGCCCGGGTACGTCGTCGACTCGAGCACCACGAGCTGCCCGCGCTGGAGCACGGTGGCAAGTGCGGTGGCGGAGGCCGTGAGCGGCCCGAGGTCGGGCTCGCGGTTGGGCGTCAGCGGCGTCGGCACGGCGATGATGACGGCGTCCGCCTGCGACAGCTCGGCATAGCGGGCCGTCGGCTGGAAGCGGGGGAGGACCTCGCGCAGGCGCGCGTCCGGGATGTCCTCGATGTAACTCTCACCCCGCGTGAGGGCCTCGACCTTCGAGCGATCGGCGTCCACGCCGATCACCGTGTGGCCCGCTTCGCAGAACGCCACGGCCAGCGGCACCCCGACGTATCCCAACCCGACAACGCCTATCTTCATGGTGTCCTCTTCGGTTCGTGACGACCAGGGGCCTGGCCCCTCGTCAATTCAACGGCGGGCGGGCGGCGGTTCTTCCGCGCTCAGCGCCCGAGCGAGCGAACGGCCTGGGCCGCGAACCGCTTGGCGACGCTGCACTCCGCCGCGACGCTGAGCATGCGCCCCTGCGGGAGCGGCGCGTAGAGCATCGTCTGGCCGTACTTGCCGCACACGCCGGTCCGGGACCCGAGATCGACCTTGGTCGGCTTCTCCAGGTTGCGCTTCGCCTTGGCGAAGCTGACCGGCTGCACGGCGAGCGTCACGAAGCCCTTGCCCTTGGTGGCCCGGTAGATGCAGGTCGGGCCCTGCGGAGCCTCCGACGGCAGCATCACCGGCCGGCCCAGGATCGCGCGCGCCTGGGCGCGCGTGACCAGGCTGCAGGGCGTGAAGCGCGTGCCTGCCGCCTCGCCGGACTGGTGCTTGAGGAGCGTCTTGTAGTCGAGCTTCGGCTGCGCGCTGCTGCCGCCAGGCTCGCGGGCGCTGCCCTTGCGGGTGCTGGGCTTGCTGGCCTGCAGCGGATTCTCGGGGCTGCCCTTCGGGGCGGCGGCTTCGCCGCCGCAGCCGGCGAGCACCGTCACGACGGTCAGGCAGCCGAGCACAGCTCGAGCGTTCATGTACATCAAACGCGCGGGGGGCGGTGGTTCTTCCGCTACGGCTTGGTCAGCCGCGGCAGCGCATGGCTCGCGAACTGCCGCGCCACATCGCACTTGCCCGTGACCGCGAGCACCTGGCGCCCGCCGACCGGCAGGTACAGCATCGGCTGACCCAGCGTGCCGCACACGCCGGCGCGGCTGGCGACGGCCACGTCGCGCTGGTTGCGCATGTGCGCAGCGAGCTCGCGCAGCGGAGCCGCCTGGACCGAGACCGTCGTCAGGTCGCCCTCGCGCGTCCGGTAGATGCACGTCGGCCCCTGCTTGGCGACGACGGGCGCCCGCACCGCCTTGCCCAGGATCGACGCGGCCTCAGCGGGCGAGACGAGCCCGCAGATGGAGCCCGTCGAGCCGCCCTGCTGCGGTGATCTCGCGGCCTGTCGCTGCTGCGCCTTGGCCGACGCGATGTCGCGCTTGCGCGACGGCTCGGGCTTCTTTCCCGCCGCCTGCTTGCTCGCGTTGTGCTTCGCCTGCGCCGAGGCGGCCGGTGCGGCCTTCACGGCGGGCGAGGCCGACGCGACCTGGTCCTGCGCGCCGGCCGGCGTCTTCGCGGCGTGGTCGCTGCCGCCGCACGCTGCCAGCCCGGCCCCGACGAGGGCCAGGCCGGCGACGAGCACCGCGTGGTGGATCCGGCTCGACATCACGGGACGAACAGGACGTCGGCCCAGTAGTTGGTCGCGTTGAAGCTGTTCGTCGGGAACGCGAGCGAGCTCGAGTACAGGTAGACGCCGTTGGCGCCGTCCACCGTCGCGAACGCGTGCAGCGGCGGGCTGTCGAACGGGAGCGACGCGAAGGCGCCGGCCGTCGTCGAGTAGTGCCCCTGCGGCGCCAGGTAGCCGATGATGTACGCGGTGTTCGCCGTGATCGACACCGGTGTGGCGAACATCACCGTCTGCCACCCGCTGGCGGTCTCGTTCGAGAACGTCGCGCTCCGCAGCAGCGTGCCCGTGCTGTTCCAGAGACCCGCGACATGGGTGCCCTTGTTGTTCGGGCCCTTGTAGAACCGCGCGCCGGTGATGAAGCCGTTGTTGTCGGCGAAGAACCGGGTGCCGAGGACGACCGAGCCGCTGTCGTTGGCGTCCGCGTTCGCCGGCGTCCCCATCGCGAAGATGGAGTAGCCCGGCGTCACGGCCGCCGACTGAGCCGACTCGGCGCCGAGGCCCTTGCTGTTCTGGGCCCTGACGGTGAACCGGTAGCTCGAGCCACGGGTCAGCCCGGTCACGCGGACGCTCGTCGCGCTCGCGTCGGTGGTCGTCGGCGTCTGCGGCACGGACCCGAGGTACGGCGTGATCGAGTAGCCGGTGATCGGGCTGCCGCCGTCGTCGTCCGGCCCGGTCCAGCCGACCACGGCAGAGCCGCTGTCGGCCTGCGCGGTGACACCGGTGGGCGCGCCCGGCACGACCGAGTCGGTCGGGACGACGGCGTTCGAGGCCGCGGAATCCGGACCACCGCCGGCGGCGTTGACCGCCTGGACGGTGAACGTGTACGACGTGCCCGGCGTCAGGCCGGTGATCTTCTTCGAGGTCGGGAGCGGCGAGCCGGTCACGGTCGTCGGCGTCAGCGACGACGAGCCGACGTGCGGCGTCACCTTGTAGGAGGTGGGCGTGCCGCCGCTGCTCCCCGGCGCGGTCCAGCTCACGTTCGCGCTGGCGTTGCCGGCGGTCGCCTGGACGCCGGTCGGCTGAGCGGGCTGGCCCGTCGGCCGGAACAGCACGTCGACGGAGTAGTTGCTCGCGTTGAAGCTGCCCGCCGGGAACGTCGACGAGGAGCCGTAGGCGTAGAGGCCGTTCGGGCTCGTCGCGTTGCCGACCGCGTGCAGCGGCGCGTTGTCGACGGCCGTCGCCAGGCCGCCGCCGGTGACGGAGTAGTGGCCGTTGGGGGCAAAGTACGACGCGACATAGGTCGTCCCCGCGGTGACCGACACCGGAGCGGAGAACGTCGCCGACTGCCAGCCCGAGCCGGTCTCGTCGGAGAACGTGACCTGGGCGAGGCGGGTGCCGCCGGCGGTCCACAGGCTGCCGATGTGCGTGCCGGTGTTCGTGGACGCCTTGTAGAAGCGGATGCCGCGCACCTCGCCGTCGACGTCGCTCGTGAACTTCACGCCGAGCTCGACCGAGGACCCGTCGCCGCCGTCGGCCGCGCCGGGGTCGGCGAACTCGAAGATCGTCAGCCGCGGCGTGACCGCGTTGGAGGCGGCCGAAGCGTTGCCGTCGCCGTTGCTGTTGGTCGCGCTGACCTTGAACGTGTAGCTCTCACCGTTGGTCAGTCCGGTCACCGTCGTGCTCGACGCGGTCGCCGACACCGTCTTCGGCGTCTGCGCGACCGAGCCGATGTACGGCGTCACGGTCTGGCCGCTGATCGGCCGTCCGCCGTCCGTGCTCGGCACGGTCCACGTGACGAGCGCCGACGACGAGGCCGGGCGCGCCACGACGTTGCTCGGCGTGCCGGGGACGGTCGTCACGACGGGCGTCACCGAGCCGGAGGCCGCAGACTCCGGGCCGCTGCCGGCCGCGTTGATCGCGGCGACCTTGAACGTGTAGGCGGTGCCCGTGGTGAGCCCGGTGACGGTGGTGGCCGTGTTGGAGGCCGCCACGGTCTTGGTCACCTGCGGGTCGCTGCCGGCGTACGCCGTGATCTTGTACGACGTGGGAGGGGCGCCGGTGGTCGGCGCGTTCCATGTCACGTTGGCGGACGTTGCGCCGGCGGGCTGGGCATCGACGCCCGTGACCTGGCCGGGGACGACCTGGCCGTACATGACGTCGACCCAGTAGTTGCTGGAGTTGAAGCCCTTCGACGGGAACTGGCTCGCGCCGCTGTAGACGTAGAGGCCGTTCGGGGCCGAGGTCGAGTTCGCCAGCGCGTGCAGCGGCCCGTTGTCGACCGCCGAGGCGAGCCCGTTGGACGTGCACGCGTAATGGCCGTTGGGGGCGAAGTACGACGCCACGTAGGTGGTGCCCGCCGTCACCGGCACCGGGTCGGCGAAGGTGACCGACTGCCAGCCGCCCGCGTCCTCGTTGGTGAAGGTGGCCTGGGCCAGCCGTGTGCCGTTGGTCGTCCACAGGCTGCCCGTGTGGGTGCCGTTGTTCGCCGCGGCCTTGTAGAAGCGGACGCCCGTGACCGCGCCGTCATTGTCGGGCTTGAAGCGCACGCCGACCTCGAGCGACGAGCTGTCGCCGCAGTCGGCGGTCGTCGGGGTCGTGAGGTCGAAGATCGTCGACCACGGGGTCGCGGCGTTGGAGCTGCCGGCGCTGCTCGTGCCGGCCGAGTTCGTCGCCGTCACCTTGTACGTGTACGTCGTGCCGTTGGTGAGCCCGGTGAACGACGTGGTCGTGGTCGTCGCGCTCACGGTCCGCGGCGTCTGCGCGGCCGATCCGATGTAGGGCGTGACCGTCTGCTGCGTGATCGCGGCACCGCCGTCGTTCGCCGGCAGGGTCCAGGTGACCCGCACCGACTGCGACGCGGCGTTCGCGGACACGGCCGTCGGCGCGGAGGGCGCCTGGGGCGGCGTGGGCGTCACCGCGTTCGACTGCGGCGACTCGGCGCCGCTGCCGCTCGGGTTGACCGCCCTGACGGTGAACCGGTACGTCGATCCGGCCGTCAGGCCGTTGATCGTGGTCGTGGTCGCCGGCGCGTTGACCGTCTTGGTCGGCTGGGCGGCGCTGCCGATGTACGGCGTGACGACGTAGGTCGCCGGGAGGCCGCCGCTCGTGGGCGCGGACCAGTTGATCGTGACGGTGTTGGGCGCGGTCTCGCTGGCGGTGACCGAGGTCACGTTGCCCGCGGGGCCCTGCGCGGTGAAGACCGGGTCGACCCAGTAGTTCGACGCCTGGAACGAGGTCGTGGGGAAGGTGCTCGAGGTGGCGTAGTTGAAGACGCCGTTCTCGACTCCGCCGGTGTTGCGGACCGCGTGCAGCGGCTTGCCGTCGGGGGCCGCGCCACCGACGGGCCCGGGGGACGGGTCGCGGTAGAAGTACTGCGAGGTGGCCGCGTAGTGCCCGTTCGGCGCGAAATAGGAGACCACGTAGGTCTGGCCGGGCAGGACGGGGATCGGCTGGGAGAAGCTGACGGTCTGCCAGCCGGAGGCGGACTCGGACCCGAACGTGGCGCGCGACAGCAGGGTGCCGTCCGACGACCACAGGCTGCCCACGTGGGTGCCGGTGTTCGTCGAGGCCTTGTAGAAGCGCAGGCCGGAGACGGTTCCGTAGGAGTCGGTGGTGAACTTCATGCCGACCTCGATGCCGCTGCCGTCGCCTGAGTCCGCGGCGGCCGGCTGGCTGCTGCCGAACAGCGTGCAGGGGCAGTTCACGGTCACCGCGGAGCCGGGCTTGGGCGTCTCGGTGTTGCCGCTGTCGTCGGTGGCGCGGGTGCGGATCGTCGTCGACGGTGCACCGTGCGCGAGCCACGAGTAGCTCCACGAAGTCGTGCCGGTAGCCGGGTGCCACGTGCTCCCGTTGTCGGTCGAGACCTCGACGCCGGCCACGACGCCGCCCGTGTCCGAGGCGGTGCCGCTGATCGTGGTCTGGGTCCCGTCTGCCACCGTCGCCGGCGCGCCCGTGATCGTCGACACCGGCTTGGTGGTGTCGGTTGTCTTGGTCGCGGCCTGGAGATCGGTCTCGCGGGTCGTCGGCTGGACGCCCATGTCGGCGAACAGGTTCACCGTTGCCTGCCGCATGTTCTTGTCGGGCGTGTTGTCGTTGGGGTTCCAGTCCGACAGGCCCCAGGCCCACTGGACCGTCCCGGCGCCGAAGACGAGCGCGCCGCTCGGCGCGCGGTACAGGGTCATGTTGTGGGTCGCCGACTGGCCGTCGAGCACGTTCGTCGCGTAGTCGGTGAACACCTGGAGCCCGCTGACCGTCGTGGATGACAGACGGAACGTGCCGGCCGGCCGGAAGCCGTTGTCGGCGTCGGCGTCCCACTCGTAGCCGAGCGTGTCGGGCGCGAGCGACAGCGACTGGCCGGTCGTCAAGCTCGCCGCCGCGGTGTTCCGCCACATCCGCAGCTTCCCGTAGGCGGCGGGCACCGTGATCCGGGACGTGCCGGCGTTGACCAGGAACTCCTGCCCGGTGAGGCTGTTCGCGGGGGACATGTTGTCGGCCGCGGTCGTGACGCGCGAGTCGCGCCAGGCGCCCGTCCACGTCACCGGATCCGTGCGGGCGTTGAAGTGCGAGTCCTTGTAAGAGATCAGGGTCCGGTTCTCGCCACCGGCGGAATCGGTGGCCCAGCGCGTCTTCCAGAAACCCTCGTTGCCGCTGAAGAACGCCATGTTCACGCCGGCGTCGCGCGCGGCCTCCATGCTGGCGCGCTGCGAGGCCGACCAGTACTCGTCGTGCCCGCTCGAGATGAACAGCTTGTGGTTGAGCAGCGTGCTGCCGCGGCTGGCGACGTCACCGCTGCTCATGTAGCTGGCGTCGTACCCGCTCTTCTCGAGCCAGCGGATCATCGAGTACTCGGCGCCGCTCAGCAGGCCGCTGGGGGACGAGGTGTTGTTCAGCGGCCGGTTGTACGACACGGCGTAGGCGGCCTTGTAGCCCTCCGGGTTGCCGGCCGGGCAGGAGACGGTGCACACGTAGAGGCTGTTGCCGCCGTAGTCGTTGTACGCCTGCCATGTGGAGTCCGAGGTCTGCACGACGACGTCGGAGTGGCTCGAGTCGTTGCGGACGACGAAGATGATCTGGTTGTCGGCGCCGGTGTCGTTGCGGACGAGGTGCGCGATGTAGACGCCGGAGACCGCGTTCGCCGGCACCGTCCAGTTGAGCGTCGTGTTCCAGTTGCCGCAGTCGACCATCCCGGTCGCCGCGGTGACGTTGCACGCCGACTGCGTGGTCGGGCCGGTCGGTGAGAGGTTGCTGGCCCACTTGCGGGCGCCGTCGCCGCCGTAGTAGCCGAGCCGCAGGATGTCGACGTGGAAGTTCGACGTCGTCGACTTGATCTTGAACCCGATCGTGTCGCCGGCCCGCACGCTCATCTTCGTCCCGAAGCCGACGATCGCCGGGTCGCCGTCGCCGCCGATTCTCCAGTCGCTGTCCGGCGTGCCCGGCTGCTCGTTCTCGCACGCGACGGCGTTGGAGCACGCCGCCTGGGCCAGCCCCGGCGCGATCGTCGTCAGGACAAGCGCCGTGAAGACGGCGATGAGTGCGGTGCGCATGGCACGTCGAGCGGAAATCCCCATAACCACTAACGGAGCATCGCTCACGAACTTCGCCCGTGCCGTGGATCCTGGACGACCGGCTAGGTGCCTCTGGCGCCGTCGCACTCAGGCAGCCTGGGCGAGCGTGTGACCGGCGAGCCGCGTCACGACGTACTCCTGCTCGGCCTCGGTGATGCCGCAGAACAGCGGCAGCATCAGCGTGTCCTCGGCGGCACGCTCGGTGTGCGGCAGCAGCACCGGGGCCGAGTAGGGCGCCTCGTGGTGGATCGCCATCACGCCGCGGCGGGTCGCGATGCCGTCGTCCAGCAGACACTGCATGAGCTCCGTGCGGCTGAGGGGCGACGAGCGGCGCACGCGCACCGGATAGGACTGCCACGTGCGGTCCGCGTAGGGCGGGTCGGTGGGCGCTTCGAGGTGCGGGTGGCCGGCAAGCGCCGCCGTGTAGCGGTCGGCGATGGCGCGGCGCTCGGCGAGGATGTCGTCGAGCGCCGCGAGCTGGGTGAGCCCGAGTGCGGCCTGCAGGTCCGTCATCCGCGCGTTGAACCCGCGCTCGGGATAGCTCTCGAAGATGACCTCGGAGGACCCGTGGCGCGCGAGGTCCGAGAGGTCCATGGCGTGCTGGCGCAGCTTGCGCAGGCGGTCGGCCAGGGCCTCGTCGTGCACGGTGATCATGCCGCCCTCGCCGGTGGTGATCACCTTGCGGGGGTGCAGGGAGAAGCAGGCGGGGGCGCCGAGCGATCCGATCTGGCGGCCCTTGTAGGTGGCGCCGATGGCGCACGCCGCGTCTTCGACGATCTGCAGCGAGTGCTGCTCGGCCAGCGCGAAGAACGCGTCCATGTCCGCGGGCAGGCCGACCTGGTGCACCGGCATGATCGCCTTCGTGCGGGGCGTGATCGCCCGCGCGGCGGCCTCCGGGTGCAGGTTGCCGGTCGCCGGGTCGACGTCGGCGAAGACGGGCGTGGCGCCGCACTGCCAGACGGAGTTGGCGGTGGCGATGAAGGAGAGCGACGGCACGATGACCTCGTCGCCGGGGCCGACGCCGAGGGCGTACAGCGCCAGGTGCAGCGCGGTCGTGCAGCTGCTCGTGGCGACGGCGTAGGGCGCGCCGACGCGCTCGGCGAACGCGCGCTCGAACTCGGCGACGCGCGGGCCCTGGGCGACCCAGCCCGATTCGATGACCGCCGCGAGCGCGGCGGCCTCTCCACCGGGGAAGTGCGGCTTGGCGAAGGCGACCTTCATCACGCGGCGATCTCCAGCGAGCCGGTCTTGCGCTCCTCGCTCCACCACTCGACGAGCCGGGCGAGCCCTTCGCGCAGGTCGACCTCCGTCTCAAAGCCGAGCGCCTCGCGCGCGGCGCTCGTGTCGGCGAGCCGGCGCGTGACGTTGATCGAGCGCGGCGGGCCGTGGACGACGTCGAGGTCGGAGCCCATCGTGTCGAGCAGCGCCTGCGCGAGCTGGAGCAGGCTGGTCTCGATGCCGCTGGCGATGTTGAAGACCTCGTCGGTCACGCCCGCCTCGGCGGCGAGGATGTTCGCTCGCGCGATGTCGGTGACGTAGACGAAGTCCATCGTCTGCGACCCGTCGCCCAGCACGATCGGCGGCTCGCCGGCGGCGATGCGATCCATCCAGCGGATCAGCACCTCGGTGTAGAGGCCGTGGATGTCCATCCGCTCGCCGTAGACGTTGAAGTAGCGGAGCGCGACGTAGTCGAGGTCGTGCGTGGCGTGGAAGGCGCGCAGCATGCCCTCGTTGAACGCCTTGCTGGCGCCGTAGAAGGTGTCGTTGGCCCAGGGATGGTGGCGCTCGGTCGTCGGGAACTCCTCGGCGAGCCCGTACACGGACGCGGAGGAGGACGCGACGAGCTTGCGGACGCCCACCTCGGCGGCCGCCTCGATCACGTTGAACGTGCCGTCGGCGAGGACCTCGAGCGCGAGGCGCGGCTCCTCCACGCACTGGGTGATGCGGATGGCGGCGAGGTGGAAGACGACGTCGGAGGCGGCGACCAGATCGCGCACGAGCGCGCGGTCGCAGATGTCCCCTTCGACGATCCGCACACGCCCCGAGGGCATGGCGGTGGCGAGGTTGCTGTGGCGGCCGCGGACGAAGTTGTCCAGCACGACGATCTCGCCCGCGTCGCGGGCGACGAGCTCGTCGACGATGTGCGAGCCGATCGTGCCGGCGCCGCCGGTCACCAGAATGCGTGCGTTCTTGATCACGACGACTAAACGCCAGAGCGCGCGCTCAACTTCCGCGGGCCCCGGCGGAAGCCAGCGGACCGCACGTCCGTTGGTCAGCCGATGGAGAGCAACGTGAGCGAGCTGCGCGCCCACCGCTTCCCGCCCGAGCGCGGGTTGATCGTGCTGTGCGCGGCCAACAACTACGACGCGGTCAAGATGATGGACCAGCACTTCTCGGAGCGCTGGGCGCAGGACCGGCCGGTGCTGTACGTCGACCCGCCGATCTCGCACCTGACCCCGCGCCGCCAGCCGGCGCTCGCGTCGTCGCTGCAGGGTCCGCGGCTCCGGAAGCTCGACGACTCCCTCTGGCGCCTGACGCCGGTGGTCGCGCCGTTCCCCATGCGCCGTGGCATGCGCCCCGTCACCGAGCTGGCCGTCCGCCGCCTCGTCGGCCGCGCGGTCCGCTCGCTCGGCGGGCGCGTCGATGCCGTCGTCAACGCCTGGCCCGAGCTCGACGCCTTCGGCGCCTGTGACGAGCGCCTGCGCGTGTTCTGGGCCCAGGACGACTTCGCCGCCGGTGCCGCGCTCATGGGCCTCGACGCGCGCAGGGTCGCCGAGGGCGAGGCCGCGCGCGCCGCCGCGGCCGACCTCGTCGTCGCCGCGAACCCGCTCGTGGCCGAGCGCTGGCGCGACGCCGGCTGTGACGTCGAGCTCATCCCCTACGGCGCCGACGTGCAGGCGTTCGCCGCGCCGCCCGCCGATCCGTCGGTGAAGATGCCGGACGGGCTCCGCCGGCCGGTCGTGGTCGTCGTCGGGCAGCTGAACGAGCGGACGGACCCCGCGATGCTCGAGGCCGTCGCGGACCTGGAGGTCTCGCTCGTGCTGATCGGCCCGGTGCCGCCGCTCGCCAACGCGGGGTGGCTCGACGGGCTGCGCCGGCGCGAGAACGTGGTGTGGATGGGGCCCCAGCCCTTCGAGGCGCTGCCCGGGCTGCTGGCGCAGGCGGACGTCGGGCTCGTGCCTTACGCCGACACGCCGTTCAACCAGGCCAGCTTCCCGCTCAAGACCGTGGAGTACCTGGCGGCCGGGCTGCCGGTCGTCGCGACGGACCTGTCAGCGATCCGCTGGCTCGACGCGCCGGTCGAGCACCTCCGGATCGCGAGCACGCCCGCGGACTTCGCGGCGGCCGTCGCCGAGTCCGCCCGCTCCAGATCCGCTTCGGCCCGCCTCGTGGCGGCGCGCCGCGACTTCGCTCGCGCGCACAGCTACGACGGCCGCGCCCGCAACTTCCTCGACGCCATCGACCGTCGCGTGGCGGCGGGACCCCAACCCCTGTCCGTCCTCGAAAGGAACGCATCATGACCCCTACGGCTGACTCTCAGACGTGGCCGACCGCCATCCGGTCCATCCTCGAGGAGTCCGAGTGGATGATGGCCTACGGCGAGCGCATGGCCCTGGAGGGCATCCTCAGCGCGGTCAAGCCGGGCCTCGCGCTCGAGATCGGCACCGCCTCGGGCGGCAGCCTCGCCCGTACGGCCACCCACAGCACCGAGGTCCACTCGTTCGACCTCGCCGACCCGGCGGATCCCGACGCGCACCCGAACGTCACCTTCCACCGTGGCGACAGCCACGTCCTGCTGCCCGAGTGGCTGGCGGAGATCCGCGCCGCCGGCCGGACCGTCGACTACGCGCTGGTCGACGGCGATCACTCGGCGGAGGGCGCCCGGCGCGATGTGACGGACATCCTCGAGTCCGGCTGCTTCCGCGGCGTCATGCTCGCGCACGACTCCCACAACCCGGAGGTCCGCCGCGGCCTGCGGCGCATCGACTTCGAGCGCTACCCGGACGTGGTGTACGTCGATCTCGGGTTCGTCCCGGGCGTGGTCATGGCGAACACGAAGCAGATGTGGGGCGGTTTCGCGCTGATCCTCGTCGACCCGGAGCGGACGCTCTCCATCCCCGACGTGGTGCTGCCCGAGGGCGTGCGGCAGCGGACGGTGTGTGACCCGTACCGGCTCGTGCGGCCGGTCAACCTCGCCCTGCGCGCGCCGGAGGTGGTGCGCGGCCGGGTCGCGCTCCGCACGCGTGCCCGCCGGGTGCTCGCCCGGCGCCGCGCCGCGTGAAATCAGAACGCTCTCTCGAGCGGCGCGTCCGCGTCGGCGCCCTCTGGGCCGGCGGCAGCGTGATGCTGATGCGGTTCGCGAACATCGCGACGATGGCGGTCGTGGCGCGGCTGGTCGCGCCCCACGACCTGGGCGTCTTCGCGCTGGCCGTCACCGCGTACGTGATTGTGGTGACGTTCGCCGAGTTCGGCGTCTCGTCGGCGCTCGCGCGGTCGGATCTCGACCCCGATCGGATCGCGCCCACCATCACCACGATCGCGCTCGGCACGAGCCTCACGCTGTCGCTGGCGATGGGCGTGTTCGCCGAGCCGCTGGCGGCGGCGGCCGGCTCGGCCGACGCGGCCGGACCGCTGCGCGTGCTGTCCATCAGCGTCGCGCTGATGGGCATCGCGGCCGTGCCGCACGCGCAGCTGCAGCGCGACCTGCGGCAGGATCGCGTCTTCCGCTCCGTCGCCGCCGGCTTCGTGGCGGGCACGCTCGTCCTGCTGGCGCTGGCCATCCACGGCGACGGCGCGATGGCCTTTGCCTGGGGGCGCGTCGTCGACCAGTTCGTGGCCGGCGCGCTGATGATCCTGAGCGTGAACCGGCGCTACCTGCCTGGCTTCGATCGCGCCGAGATCGGCCCGCTGCTGCGGTTCGGCATCCCGCTCGCGGCCGCCAACCTGCTCAGCCAGGTCCTGCTCAACGTCGACTACGTGATCGTCGGCCACTCGCTCTCGGTCGCCGCCGTCGGCGTCTACATGCTCGCCTTCAACGTGAGCGCGTGGCCGGCCGCGGTGCTCGGCACGATGCTCAACAGCGTCGTGGTACCCGGCTTCTCGCGCGTCCGCGACGACCCCGAGCGATTGCGCGCCGCGCTCGGGCGCGCCGCGCGGATCGTCGCGCTCATCGCGTTCCCGATCGGCGCCCTCACGTCGGCGCTCGCCCTCCCGCTGATCGTCACGCTCTACGGCGCGAAGTGGCACGAGGCGGCGTCGGTGCTCGTGGTGCTGACGCTGCACGGGGTGCTGTTCGTGCTGGGCCTGCTGTTCGCGAACATGATCATCGTCTCCGGCCGCACGGGCATCCTCCTGGGCGTCCAGCTCGTGGTGCTCGTGTGCCTGGTGCCGGCGATGATCGTCGGCATCGACATGCTCGGCCTGGTCGGCGTCGGCGTCGCGCACATCGTCGTGATCTCGCTGGTCACGATGCCGGTCTACATGGCGGCCGTGCGACGGTCGACCGGCTTCGGGCCCGTCCAGTTCGCGCGCGCCATCTGGCCGGTCGCGTTCGCGGCGATCGCGACCACGCTCGCCGCGCGCGGCGTCGCGATGCTCGTCGACCCGCCGCTCGTCAAGCTCCTCGTCGGCGGGACCGCCGGCGCCGTCGTCTACGTCCTGCTCACGGCCCCGCTGCTGACGGACCTGGTGCCGGAGAACACCGCGCTGTCACGCGCGCTCGCCCGCCCGCGGGCCCGCTGGAGCCGACTCGCCGGGCCGGCGCTGCAGCACGCGAGCCGCAACTCCTGACTTCGCGGCAGGGCTGTCGCGGACGACGCGGACCAGGTTGAACGCGGCGCTGCGCGCGCCGTCCGCGAGCACGGGCAGCAGCGGCGCGCGCCGCCGCTGGGCGGCGGCGAACGCGTCCATCAGGTGGGCGGCGCCGACCTCGAGACCGAAGTGCTCGACGACGAAGCGGCGGCCGAGCGCCCCCAGCTCCGGCCAGCGCCCGGGCTCTGCGATCACGCGGCGGAGATGGCCGACGAGCGGGTCGTCGCCGTCGCCCGCACCGCGGCCGAAAATCCCGTGGTACAGGAACCACGCCGCGCTGTCTTCGTCGAAGCGGTTGGCGAACCCGCCCTCACCGACCACGATCACCGGCTTCGCGAAGGCCATCCCCCGCAGGGCGGAGGTGCCCATGCCGACGACGAGGTCGGCCGCGGCGTAGGCCGGCCGTGGGTCCACCAGGGTGCCGGTCAGCACGATCGCGCGGCGCCCGAGCTCGGCGTTGACCTCGTCGGCCAGCCCCTGCACGTCCTCGCGCGCGTCGCCGTCGCCGACCAGGACGAGCTGCAGCGGGAGCTCGCGCCCGAGCTGACGCACCGCGGCGACGCTGCGGCGCAGGCTCTCGCCCTTGAGCCAGCGCACGAGCCGGCCGACCTGCACGATCGTGATGCCGTGGCCCGCGAGCCCGTGCTCGCTGCGGAACGCCTCCACCTCCGCGGGCGCCACGGCCTCGGGTCGGTTGCGCTCGACGTCGACCGGCGGCAGGAGCAGATGCACGTCCCGCCGGCCGAGTCGCCGGGCCTGCTCGACCAGCTCGGGGTAGCCGAAGGTCGTCGGGAGCGACCGCGGCAGCAGCCGTGGGACGTTCATGTCCATGACGGACACCACGAGCGGGGTGCGCCACGGCACGTGCACGGCGTAGTACGCGTCGAGCGTCTGGGGCCAGTCCCAGATGTGGACGACGTCGGGCTGCTCGCGGCGGATGGCCGCGCGCAGCGCCCGGCCGCGGGCGGGCGAGGGATGGGCGCGCGCCGCCGGGGCGTCGATCAGCCGCAGCCCTCGCTCGTGGGCCAGCCGCGCCGCCGGGCCCGGCTCCGCGAAGATCACCGGATCCACCCCGCGGCGGTCGCGCAGCGTCGCCGTGAGCTCGATCGCGTTGTGCTGGGAGCCGCCGATCTCGAGCCGATGGGCGAAGACGAGGAGCTTCATGAACCCTTCTTACCCGTGCGCGACGGCACGGGGAGCAGCGCCGGGCGCCGCGCGCAGATCCCGCGCCGGGACGCCCGCCCAGAGCCGGCCCTCCGGGACGTCGCGCGTGACGACGGCGCCCATGCCGACCATCGCCCCGGCGCCGATCCGCAGACCCTCGCGAACGCACGCGCCGCTGCCGAGATACGCCCCCCGGCCGACGACGCATCTGCCGCCGAGGCGGACGCCGGAGGCGAGCGTGGCGAAATCCTCGATCCGGACGTCGTGCGTGACGGTGACGTGCGGCATGACGCACACGTGGGCGCCGATCGCGGCGTCGGCGGTCAAGACGACGCCGGCCAGCACGACCGAGCCCGGGCCGACGGTGCACGTGGAGCCGAGGACGGCCGCAGGGTGGATCAGCGGCGCGTACCGCTCGTCGGCGAGCCCGAGGCGATCGGCGATGCGCCGGCGGCTGCCGAAGTCGTCCGGCCGGCCGGTGCAGAGCACGAGCAGCGCATCGGGCCGGTCCAGGGCCAGCTCCGGCGGCCCGAGCACGGGGAGCCCTCCGATCTGCGTCCCGTGGCGCCCGGCGTCGTCGTCGAGGAATCCGGTCAGTCGCCATGCGGCGCCCGCGGCCTCAGCGGCGCGTGCGGCCTCCGCGGCTTCGCGACCGAAGCCGCCGGTACCGACCAGCAGGAGCTCGCGCACAGCCAGGGCGCGCACCCTACGGGGTCTCGCCGCTGGTGTCGAACTCACCCGACGGCGTCTCGCTGCCCGAGCCGCCGCCGTTGGTGTCGAAGTTGCTCGGGGGCTTCGGCGTCGGAGTGGGCGCCGGCGGTGGCGTGACCGCACGCGGCGTGGGAACGGGCGTCGGCTCGGTCGTCGGCACCGGCGTCGGGGTCGGGGTCGGGTACGCCGCGCTCGTCGGCGCCGTCGCGGGCGTCAGGGTGGGTTGCGCGCGGTGCTTCCGCTTGTGCCTCGGCTTGCGCGGCTCGCGCAGCGGCGGGACCGCGCTCGAGGTGAGCCCCGCCGCGGCTCGGGCGGCGTTGGTCATGCTCGTGGCGGTGGGGGCGGGGCGCGTCGCGGCGCGTGGCGCGTCGCGCTCTCCGCTCCGGGTCATCTGGATCGCGAGCGGCAGCGCGAAGGCCGCCACGCACAGGAGCGCCGCACCGCGAGGCGACACACGGGTGCGGAGGGAGCGCGTACGGCGCGTGCGCGTCTTCCGCTGGCGTTCGGGGGCCTCGCCCACGTGCGGCCTCCGCTCCGGGTGCGCGGGACGCAGCGGCGCCCTGACACGCGGAGGATCGGCGTGCACGACCGGGCGGCGCACCGGCGGGGCCTCGGGGGCCGCGTGCTCGCGGCCGGGTGCGTCCACGCGGCCGGCGATCGCCGCGACCAGGCCGGCCATGTACATGAAGGTGTAGGCGGCGTGCGGGAACGACATGACGTCGAACAGCAGCGAGACCGTGCCGAACGAGGCCGCCGCCGCGGCGCCCATCAACGCGGCTGGCGCCCACACGCGGTCGCGGGTCGAGATCGTCGCCCGTGCGCCACCGATGACGGCGCCGATCATGAAGAGGTAGGCGAGAAGGCCGACCACGCCGGTCTCGACGAGCCGCCGGAGTACCTCCGAGTCCAGGACCCGGTAGGCGATGTGGTCGTACGTGCCCCAGCCACGCCCGAAGATCGGATGGACCCAGACGTCCGGCCGGACGGCGTCGTAGTCGGCCGTGCGGTCGCTCACCGTCGCGACGTTGAGCCGGTTCGGGTCGAACTGGAACGTGGTCTTGCCCAGCGACCCTGGCGCGAACAGATGGATGACGACGATCCCCAGGAGCCCGAGCGGAGCCAGGCGCATCAGCTCCCGGCGGCGGAAGTAGGCGATCGTCGCGAGCACGGCGATCGGCCCCAGCAGCGCGCTCTTACGCGCGGTCGCGACGGTCGCCGCGAGCAGCAGGCACGCGATGAGCCCGTACACGATCCGCCCGCGCACGGTGCGGTCCTGCATCAGCGAGACGAGGGCGATCGGCAGCGCCATCGAGAGGACGGCGACGGCCTCGAGCGGGTGCCCGGTCGGTCCGCGGACCATGTAGCGGCCGAGCGCGTCGACCTCGCCCACGTTGGCCCGGACGACGTCGAAGAGGCCGGCGGGCAGCACGCGACCCGTCACGTCGTAGAAGACGTTGTAGTGGAAGCGGTACTCGATCAGCAGCCCGAGGGCGGAGAGTGCGGCCAGGCAGAGCGTGTACTTGAGGAACGCGGGGACCTCCCTCGCCCGGATCGCGGTGGCGCCGATCGCGAACAGCGACACGTAGCTCAGCAGCACCGGGATCTGCTTGATCGCGTTGTCCATCTCGAGCGTCGACTTGAGCGCGGGGCCGCCGACGATCACGCTCAGCAGCGCCACGAGCACGAAGAGCCCCACGCCCGCGTGGACCCACGTCGGCTTCCACTGCGACCGGAACTGGCCTCCGAGCATGCGACCCAGCGCCCACGTGGCCAGGACGATCGGGAGCACCAGGCGATCGAACTTGAGGTCCACGGGGGCGTTGACGCGCATCTGGATGGCGTCGAAGGGCACGAGCCAGAGGACCGCGAGGAACACGGCGAAGGTCCAGGGCAGCAACCGGGTCGTGTGCGGCCAGGCGTCGAGCCCCTGTGCCGGCGCGCGTCGCGTCATCGCGCCCGCCTCCCGCCGTGCCCGGAGGAAGAGCAGCGGGATGGCGGTGACAGCGAACACGAGCAGGAAGGCCAGGAGGCCGATCGCCACCGGGGTCTTGCTCCCGGAGACCACGCCGCCGCGGGGCGCGCCGAGCTGCTCGATGCGCATCATGCTCTCCGGCGCGACGCCCTCCCGGCGGCTGAGATCCGCGAGGTAAGTGCGCATCGTCGTCGCCGTCGCGGCGGCGAGCTTGAGCGCCGCTTCCGTATTCGGCGCGGTGGTCGCGATGTCGATCACCGGCGCTTCCTGGCGCGCCTGCAGCTCGATCCGGTACGGGCGCCGGGCCAGCGCGAGCTCGGATGCCCGCTGCTCGCTGGCCGTCTCCGAGAGCGCCTGCGGGATGTCCGCGGTGACGCGTCCCTCCACCGCGAGCTGCGCGGCCGGGATGCCGGCGCGGCGGGCGATCGCGGCGGCGAGCGGCTCCGACGCCGCCGCCTCGCGCAGCGTCTCGGCGCGCCGGGCGAGCGACCGGAGGTCGTAGGCGGGCCGATGCAGGGCCGACGGCTCCGGCGTGTCGACGAGGAGGTGCAAGGCGACGGCTGACACCGGGCCGCGCAGCGAGATCACGCTGATCGCCGCGCAGAAGGTGGCGGCCGCGACGCACAGCGCCAGGATCGGAACGGCGCGGCGGAGGAAGCCCGTGCGGCGGCGGCGCGCGCGGACGACGCTCGCGGCCACCATCACGAGCCCGCACCACAGCGCGAAGACGATCCCGGCGAGTACGACGGCGACCGCCTTGCGCGGGCCCGCGTGCACGACCTTCGTCTTCGCCGACGACACGCGCTCGACGGAGAACCGCGGCGTGCGCGGCGCCGGGGGTGTCGCCAGCTGCTCGAGCTCGGTCACGGCGGCCGCGACCAGCGCCTCGGCCTTCTTGCGATCCGGCCCGCGCGCGTCGAGCGTGATCACCGGCAGCGGCGAGTTGACCTTCGCGTTGAGCGCGTAGTGGGCGCCGACCGGCTGGGCGGCCTCGAACGCCTGCGTCGACACGGGCAGCCCGACCGCGGGAGCGGAGAGGTTCGAGGCGGTGATGGCGAGATCGCGCTGCGCGACGCCGGCGCGCCGCGCGATGCGGGCCTGGGCGGCGTCGCCGGCCATCAGATCGGTGAGGAGTGTCGCGCGCACCGGGAGCGTGTCGGCGGCGACGGTGTCGGCGGCGGCCAGCTCCGAGGGCGCGGTGTCGACCATGACCTTGCCCTGGGCGACAGCGCTGTCCGTCGTCGCGCCGCGGAGGTAGAGGAACGCGCTGGCGATCGCGACGACGACCCCGAGCAGCACGAGGGCCCGGTGACGCCGGAGCACGTGCAGCAGGCCGACGAGCTCCATGGTCAGCCCCCGGCGGAGGGCACGGCGAGCGCCTCGAGACGCCAGCCCTGACGGACGCGCCGGAAGAAGGCGATCGAAGCGAGCGCGGCGCCGAACGTCAGCACGAACGCGAACAGCGCGACCCGAAACTCGATTCCCTTGTTGATCGTCGTGCCGTGCGCATGGCCCAGCTGGGTCAGCGTGATGCGGTTCTCCTTCGGGGTCTGCTGCGCGCTGGCGAGCTCGTCGAGGTACTTCTGCATGGCCTCCACGGCAGCGTCCGCAAGCTTCGCCGCCACCGCGTTCGAGGGGCCCTGGGCGTAGATCTGCAGCATGGGGACCGTGGGGTTCGCCCGCACGAACAGCCGGTACTGGTCGTTGAGCTTCAGCAGGTCCGTCGCATGCCGCTCGTTGCCATCGATGGCCAGCACCCGGGGCTGCTTGAGCGTCAGAGGCGGGACGACCTGGAGGCGGTTGGCGCCGATGCCGGCTCGGCGGGCGATCGCGGTGCGGATGGGCAGGCTGGCCACCACGTTGCCGACGAGCACGGCGCGGTTCGTCAGGGCGTCGAAGTCGTAGGTGTCGTAGCGGTAGTCGACGAGCGCGGACTGCGGGCTGTCGATCAGCACCTGCGTCGACGCGGAGGACATCTTCAGGGCGCGCGGCTCGAGACGGGGCGGGAGCAGCCCGATCTTGGCGACGCTCCAGACCGCGACGAAGATCGCGAGCAGCGCGCATGCGGCGACCCAGCGCCGCATCTTCCACAGCCGTTGGAGCTGGATCCCGAAACCCATCTGGCGACTACACCCGCCCGGTCGTCGCGGCCATCCGCTTGCCGGCCTTGGCCTTCGCCTTGACCTCGGCCTCGGCCTCGGCCTCGGCCGCGTCGCCCTGCTCGTCGTCCTCGCTGCCCTGCTCGTCGTCCTCGCTGAGGCGCCAGGCGCGCATGAACGCCGGGACCATCACGATCGCGGCGCAGCCGAGGACGAAGACGAGCAGGCCGGCGAGCAGCGCCAGCAGGTGCCGCGGCCCGCGAATCTCCTGATCCACGACCGGAGCGCCCAGGCTGCGGATGTTCAGCCGCTTGTCCGCGCTGACGCCCTCCGACGCCGCCTTCTTCGCGACGTAGGAGGAGAGGGTCTCCGTCGCGGCGGAGGTGATGCGGGCGGCGAGCACCGGCGACGGTGCCTGCGCGTCGACCTTGATGATGGGGAGCTGGACCTGATCGGAGCTCAGGAGCACGCTCGTGTGCAGCCGGGGCGTCGTCGGCGTCGCGTTCGTGGCGTCAGCCGTCCCGGTGGAGCCGGCGGTCGCGGACGCGTCCGTCGCGCCGAGCAGCTTGTTCGGCGCGAGCCCGGCACGCTTGGCCACCTCGTTCTTGAGCTCCCCGACGACGAGCAGGTTGGCGAACACGCTGGCGCGGGTGCCGAGCGTTCCGCTGCCGGCCGGCGAGACCTCCAGCACCTGCGACTGCGGCGTGTCGATGAGCACGCGCTCGCTGGCGATGGCGACCGAGTAGCTGCGGCTCTTGGGCGGGAAGCTCGGCTTGAAGCCGACCAGCCATCCGACGACGATCGACAGCAGGACGACCTGGGCGAGGATCAACGGGTGGCGCGTGAGCGCGCGGAGGATGCGGACTGAGTTCACAGGGAGTTCGTCGACATGGGGTCAGCAATACAACGTGCGGGCGCGCTGCTTCTTCCGTCGGCGAGCGCAAGTGCGCCGCCTCCTGGGCCGTTGAGTTCCCATGCGAATCACTCTGGTTTTGGGCGCGGCGCTGTTGCTCGCCGGGCTGGCGGGCTGTGCGGTCTTCAGCGGCGCCGAGGACCGGTCCCCGCCCGGCTCGCAGCCGGCGGCGCCGAAGCCGACCAGCGGCTGCATGGCCCGTCCCAGCCGCTGCGGCTTCCCGGACAGCACGAACACCGGGGTCCGTCCCGGTCACCGCCTCAAGGTCGTCGAGGGCGACGTCAAGCTCTCGAAGCCGGGACAGGTCCTCCGTGACCGGCTCGTCCGCGGCTCGATCACGGTCACCGCACCCCGCGTCGTCATCCGCGACGTGCGGCTCGTCATGACCAACTCCGCGTACGGCATCCGGTCCTTCGGCTGGCAGGACGACACCAGCGGCCTGCGGATCGAGCACGTGGAGATCGACCTCAACGGCTTCGACATGGCGAGCGGCATCGCATTCGACAACTACGTGGCGCGCCGCGTGTGGTTCCACGGCGGCCTCGACTGCGCGCACGTCAGACACAACGTCACGATCGCCGACTCGTTCTGCGATCTGCCCCTCCTCCCCTCGGACAGCTCTGCCCACGCGGATGGCTTCCAGTCCGACGGCGGCGGGCGCTACGTCTTCAGGCACAACACCATCCGCAACCCGAACGGGCAGACGTCGGCGATCCTGCTCTCGACGAACTCCGCGCCGATCAGCGACGTCGTGATCGACCGCAATCTGCTGTCGGGCGGGGGTTACACGGTCTACTGCGGCACCACGGACGGGGGTGTCGCCAGCAACGTCACCTACACCGACAACATCATCTCACGGGAGTTCTTCCCCAAGGGCGGGCACTGGGGGCCGGCCACCGACTGCGACACCGTCCAAGAGGTCCGCGGCAACCGGCTGGTGCGGTAACTCAGCGGAGCGCGGCGCCCGTCTCGTCCCACACGTTGCCGCTCACGGCGTCGGCATCGTCACAGCCGGTCCAGGGTCCCCATTCGCCGCCCTTGGGGTGGAACGACTTCGCGAACCGGTTGCCGGTGACGACCTCGTTGGGCACGTCGATCCCGCTCACGTTGCAGTACAGGGTGTAGCCGCCGCCGGCCATCAGGTTGTTGGTGATGGTCACGTTGCTGATCGGGCCGCTGTTGGTCGACATGATGATCGCCGACACCTGATCGCACGGGTTGCGGATCGTGTTGTGGTCGATGAGATAGCCGCCGCCGCCGTCGGACTGCAGCCCGTCGAAGTGGTAGTCGCCGACGTTGCAGAAGCTGGTGCTGTCGGGCCAGGCGTCACCGTTGGTGTCCGGTCCGACTACGCACAGCGAGTCCTTGACCGTGGCGTTGTGGGTGAACGACACGCAGTCCGAGCCGTTGTGGATGAACACGCGCTGCGCCGTGAAATTGCCGTAGGCGATGCCCGAGGACCCGAAGGTGCCGTTCATGTCGACCTCGACGTCCTGCAGCAGCAGGTTCGAGACGTTGGTGCTCCAGTCGAACGCCTCGATGCCGTAGGCGCCGCCGGGGGACATCACGACCTTGACGTTGCGCACGATCACGTTCGGCGCCGTCACGCTGAGGGTGCCGAGCACCGTCTTGTTCTCGTACACCTGGCCCGCGGTCGACAGCGTCACGTCGTGGCCGACCGTCTCTCGCGCGACACCCGGCTTGACGCCCGCCGTGCCGACGTCGGGGAAGCCGCAGGCGCTCGGCTGCGCCATGCAGTGGTCCGATCTGGCCGGCCCGGGACCCGGCTTCCCGCCGGGTGTCGTGGGCAGGGCAGGGGAGGGGCCACCGCCCGCCGGGCCCTCGGGGCCGCCGCTGATGTCGCGCGCGGCATCGGCGGCGAGCTCGGCGCGTGACAGCGCGCGAGCGTAGACCCGGACGTTGTCGATGGCGCCCCGGAAGCGCCTCCCGCCGAGCTGGACCGTGTCGCCGATCGGCAGCAGCCGGGAGCGCACGCGCCGCTGCGCAACGAGCTTGCCGCCCACGTATGTCCGCACCCGGCGGCCGTTGAAGGTCGTCGCGACAAACTTCCAGCGACCGGCCGCCAGGCGCCTGCCGGCGAGACGGCCAGAGGACAGCCGCAGGCCGAAGTGCTCCCGCTTGGCGCCGCGCACCGTGATCAGCGGCTGCGGGCCGCTCCCGCGTGACAGCCGGACCCACAGCTCGAGCGTCATCCGCCGCGCCGAGGCGAGCTTCCGGGCGCGGGGGAGGCGCACCCGCTTCCCCCGCTGGAGCGCGATCCCGTTGCCGTACCGACCGGCGACCGTCTTCGCGCCGGCGGCGCCGTTGTCGAACGAGAGCGCGATCACGGGTGCCCGAGGCGTCGCGGCTTCCGCCCCGGCCAAAGCCGATCCAGTGGCGATCGCGAGCGCAATCATCCCGATGGCGCCGAGCCGACCCATACGCACGACGGCAGGGTACACACCCGCACCCGTCTTGAGCGTCAGGAGGTGCCGGGCTGCAGGAAGCGCAGGAGGCGGAGGGCCCGCGGCCTGAGTCCGAGCGCGCCCCAGCTGCGGTGCCGGATGAACGGCGCCTCGAAGACGAGGTGGAAGCCGTACGCGAACGCGAGGATGATCGGGAGCCCCAGTGCCAGCAGCGCTGCGAAGCCGACCAGCGGCGGGAGCTCGAGCGGGCGCACGATGAAGCTCACCATCAGCGCGAGCACCGGCGCGTGGACGAGGTAGATGCTGTACGAGAACGACCCGGATCGCTTGCCGATCCGCGATCCGAGCGCCCGCTGCGCGACCGGTGCGCCGCCGCAGGACAGCACGCCCAGGAGGGACGCCGCCCCGACCCCGAAGAGCAGGTCGATCCAGAAGTAGTGGCCGACCATCCAGACCGAGCCCTGGGTGATTGCGAGCGCCACGAAGGCGAGCAAAGCGGCGGCGCCCGCGAGCGCGAGCGGGCGCCGGATGCTCGCCGCGCGCGTCCGCGTACCGAGCTCCGCGGCCAAGATGCCGAGCACGAACAGCGCGAAGAACTGCGGTGTGAGGTCGTCGAGCTTGGACAGCGGCGGCCCGAGCTGTGCGACCGCGTGGGCGAGCACGACGACGGCCCCGGCGGCGAGTGTCGCCGTGGCGATGCCGAACCGCCGCGTGAGCAGGAGCACGGCCGGGAAGAGGAAGTAGATCTGCCATTCGACGGCGATCGACCAGAACGCGCCATTGGGCGTCTGGCTCCCCACCACGTCCTGCAGCAGTGCGCCATGGACGACGACGCTACGCGCGATCGTGGGGCCGTCGAAGGAGGCCGGATCGACCGCGGCCGCCATCACCACGACGGAGAGGACGAGCGCCGCCCAGTAGGGCGGCAGGATCCGCCACGCGCGGCGCCGGATGAAGCGGCCGAGGCCGCCAGGTACCGTGCCGCCGTGGCGGAGCGGCGCAAGCGCCAGCGAGTAGCCGGACACCACGATGAACACCGCGACCGCGAGATGGCCGTAAAGGAGCCAGCCCAGCCACGCCGGCCCGAGGTCCCGCGGGTACCCGGGCCACATCGCCAGCCACATGTGGTGCAGCACGACAAACACCGCGGCGGCGCCACGGATCCCGTCGAGCCAGGCGACCCGCCTGTTTCGCGTTGCTGTGGCAGAACCCTCCACCGGACGCCTACTGCCAGCCGCCGCGGCGCGTGACCACGTGGAGCCGCTGCGAGTCGCAAATCTGGCGGATGACGGCGGGGCTCTCGCGCTCGTGGCGCGCGGGCGTGACGATCGCGTAGTGCATGTGGCTCATGCCGACCCTCCTCGGGTGAGGATCGCGCCGAACGCCGCGCGGCCCGCCAGGACATGCCCGCGCGCGTGACTCGGGCGCCGGATCAGGACGACGGCGTGGGTCAAGGCGCCGAGACCGACCGCGAGCGCCTCGAGCAGCGCGACGACCGGCCCGTGGTGCTTGCGCGCGTACCGGACCCGGCTGCGCGCCTCGATCCCCCGCGTCGTGCTGCGGGGCGCCGAGGCGCCACCCTCGTGATACGCGACCGCCTCGGGGACGTAACCGGCGCCGAGGCCGGCGTCGCGCAGGCGCCGGAGCAGGTCCGTCTCCTCCGAGTAGAGGAAGAACCCCTCGTCGAGGCCGCCCATCGACTCGAGCGCGTCCCGGCGGACCAGCAGGCAGGCGCCCGCGATCCAGTCGGGCGTGTTCGCATGCGCGTACGCCTCCCGATCGCGGATCACCTCGTCGGTCCATGCCGCCGACGGCGCCACGCGGTGCAGGAACAGCGCCTGGGCGAAGCTCGAGCGGAGGCGCGGGAAGTGCCGCTGGCTCCACACCAGCTCGCCGTCGGCATCCACGGTTCGCGGCCCGACCGCGCCGAGCCCGGGATCGTCCGCGAGTGCCGTGGCCAGCCTGGAAAGATTCTCCGGCTCGACGCGGGCATCGGGATTGAGAAGCAGCACGAGCTCGGACGATCCCTCCGCCGCGCCGAGGTTGCAGCCGTAGGCGAAGCCGCCGTTCCGCGGCGCGCGGATCACGTGGACGGGGAGGTCGGCGACGACCTCGGACGACCGCTCGGGGCACGCGTTGTCCACCACCGTCACCGTGACCCACGGCAGGGCGGCCAGCGGTTCGACGCAGCCGCGCAGGAGGTCGCGGCTGTTGTAGGCGACCACGACGACGTCGATCGCCGTGTTGGGGCTCGCGGCCATCGGCGTCAGCGATCCCCGCAAGGCGCGTCCTCGCGGCCGCACCACGCCTCGAGCACCCAGCCGAAGTGGTACGGGCGGTCGGTCGGGTTCGGCTCGGTCAGCCGCGCGGTCGAGCCGGGCGTCGGCAGGCCGGCGACCGACGCGCCGGTCTTGCCGGCGAGCCAGAAGCGGTCGGGCCCGCGGCGGCGGCGGATCGAGCGGAGCACCAGCTGGTTCTCGCGGTCGACCATGTCCAGCCCGCGCTCGTTGGCGCCGTGGATCCACGCCAGCCCGCGGACCGCGGCGTCGCGGTAGCGCGGGTCGCCCGTCGCCTCCGTGAGCTCGAAGAGACCCATCGGCGCCATCGCGTCCTGGTGCACCGAGTAGATCTCGTAGCGCTCGACGACGGTCCCGCGCTCGGCGTCGAACAGCCACGGCCAGCCGCCGTCGGGCAGCTGCATCTCCAGCAGCCGGTCGGCCGCGGCGCGGGCGGCCGGCAGCGCGCGGTCGTCGAGCCCGTGGCGGCCGACGACGGCGAGCGCCAGCACGGAGTAGATCTGGGTGGCGAAGTTCGGGAAGCGCCGGCGCCAGCCGCGCGCGCCGAAGTGGCGGAAGAGGTGGCTCTGGGCGCGGTTGCGGACCAGCAGCTGGTCGAGCGACTCGCGCAGCAGCCGCTCGCCGGTCTCGCTGCCGCCGGCGGCGACGTGGTGGGCGAGCCCGGTGACGATCCAGCCGAGCTCCATCCCGAGCCGGGCCGGGAGGCCGCCCTCGGCGCGCAGCGCGACGTCGAGCCGGTCGGCCAGCTCCGCGCCGCGCGAGCCGTCGCGGCGCGCGTCGATCCAGAGCATCAGCCCGATGTCGCCCGGGGTCATCGTCCCGCGCTCGAGCTCGCGCCAGGCGGCCGCGTTGACGTCGCCGACATCGAACGGCAGCTCGTAGCCCGCCGCCCGAGCGCGCAGCAGGCCGAGCTCGACCATCAGCGTGTAGCGAGGGGAGCGGCCGATCGGCGCCACCTGACCGGCGCGCCGCTCGAAGCAGAAGACGCCGTCTTCGAGGCGCATGGCCGGCAGGGCCTCCAGCGCGAAGTCGATCAGCTCGGTGACGCCCTGGGGCGTCACGGCGGCGTCCATGGTCAACGTCGTCAAGTCAGCTCCCGTGTGCGTGGTGTCGTGATGCGAAGGGTCGGGTCAGCAGCGCCCGGCCCACCAGGACCGCGAAGCGCGTGTTCGTCACCGCGTAGCGCTTGAACATCCGGCGCGGCTCCTGCAGCAGGCGGTACAGCCACTCGAGGCCGAGGCGCTGCCAGCCGGTCGGCGCGCGGCGGGTCACGCCGGCGATGACGTCGATCGATCCGCCCACGCCCATCACGAACGGGACGCCGAGGCTGGGCCCGAACTCGCCGAGGAAGTACTCCTTGCGCGGGCTCGTCATGGCGACGAACAGGAGGTCGGCGCGGCTGCCGTGGATCGCGGCGCAGACCTCGGCCGACTCCTCCTCGGCGAAGTAGCCGTCGCGGTAGCCGGCGATCGCCAGCCGCGGATGCTGCTCGCGGATCTTCTCGACGGCGGTCTCGAGCACCTCGGCGCGGGCGCCGAGGAAGTAGACGCGGTAGCCGCGCTCCTCGGCGAGAGCGAGCAGGGCGGCCATCAGGTCGATGCCGGCGACACGCTCGGGCAGCGGGTCGCCGAGCAGGCGCGAGGCCCACACGACGCTCTGGCCGTCGGCGTTGACGAGGCCGCAGCTCGCGATGATCTCCTTCATCCGAGCGTCCTCGTGCATCGTCACGAGCTTCGCCGCGTTGATCGACATGTGCTGCGTGAAGCGCCCGGCCGCGATCGTCTCCTCGACGGCGTCGAGCGTCCCGGTCATGTCGAGCCGGTCGATCGCGCAGCCCAGCACGTCCGCTCGCGGGGTCATGCCGCCCTCCGGATCTCGGCCATGGCCGGGTAGTCGGCGAGCAGCGCCTCCGCGGCGCGGTCCGCCGCCCGGCCGTCCCACAGCGGGATCGCGCACGGCGTCGGCGGTTGCCACGCCATGGGGATCGTCAGGAGGCTGGCCGGATCGTCGCCGAGCAGGACGTTGGTCCCGCGCGTGATCGTCACCGGGCGCTCGGTGTTCGCGCGCAGCGTGAAGCAGGGAACGCCCAGCGCGGATGCCTCCTCCTGCACCCCGCCGGAGTCGGTGACGATGGTGCCCGCGCCGGCCTGCAGCGACAGGAAGTCGAGGTAGCCGACCGGCTCCGCGCAGCGCACCCCGGCCGCCTCCAGTCGCTCGAGGTCGCCGCCCGCATCCAGCCGTGCGCGGGTGCGGGGGTGGATCGGGAACACGATCGGCCGCTGCTCGGCGAGCCGGATCAGACCATCGACGATGCCGGTCAGGCGCGACGGCTCGTCGACGTTCGACGGGCGATGCAGCGTGACCAGCAGGTACTCGCCCTCGCGCACGCCGTGCGCGTTCCATGCGGCACGGCTCCGCGCGGGGCTCTCGAAGCGCCGCAGCGAGTCGATCATCGTGTTGCCCACGTATCGGACGCGGCTGGTGTCCACGCCCTCGCGCGCCAGGTTCTCCTCGGCCTCGGGGCTGTGCGTGAGCAGGATGTCGGAGAGCCGGTCGGTGAGGACGCGGTTGATCTCCTCGGGCATGTTCCAGTCGCCCGAACGCAGCCCGGCCTCGAGGTGGGCGATCGGGATGTGCAGCTTCGCGGCGGCGAGCGCGCAGGCGAGCGTCGAGTTGACGTCGCCGGCGACGACGACCAGCGCGGGGCGCTCCTCGAGCAGGATGCGCTCGAAGGCGATCAGGACCTTGCCGGTCTGCTCGCCGTGGCTGCCGGAGCCGATGCCCAGCGAGTGGTCGGGGGCGGGGAAGCCGAGATCCTCGAGGATCTCCTCCGACATCCGGCGGTCGTAGTGCTGGCCCGTGTGGACGACCACCTGGCGCGCGGCGCCGCGCCGGCGCAGCGCCTCGATCAGCGGGGCCATCTTCACGAAGTTCGGGCGGGCGCCGACGACGTGCACGACGGTCGCCTGGTCGGCGATGGGTTCGGGGCGCGGCAGCGCGCGGAGGCGTGGAGCGGTCACGCCAGATCAACGGGCCGGCATCGCACCCGCTTCCCAGACCTTCGACCAGGCATGCCGACGCGTCGCACGACTTCCTGGATCGGACATCCGTCCACGTAGCTCATCCCGAACGCGTAGCTGACGCTGTGTCGGTCGATAGAGCACCCTGTTCCGGAGATCCCATTCCGACGCGGTTTGACCGTGTTGGCGAGGGGGCATCAGGGGCAACGGCTCACAGGCGGGTTCAGCGGCGGGATCCACTGCGAAGCAGCATCAGGGGGATCACACATGGGGAACGGTTCTGCGAACCGTGGGCGCCTGCATGGGCTTGCCCGCGTCTCGGCGTTGCTGGCCTGCGTCACGCTTTTCGCGCCGGCGGCTGCCGAGTCGAAAGCACGCGATCGCGATCACGACGGGCTCAGCGACCGCTACGAGCTCAAGAAGTCGCACACGAAGGTCCGCAAGGCCGACTCCGACCGCGACCGTCTGAAGGACGGCTACGAGGTCCGCAAGTCCCACACCAGCCCGCGCCGCGCCGACACCGACCGCGACGGGCTGAGCGACTACTTCGAGCTCCGCCGCTCGCGGACGAACCCGCGTAAGCGCGACACCGACAAGGACGGCACCAACGACGGCGCCGAGCTGCTGCTCGGCCGCAACCCGAAGAAGCCCGACCCCTCGTCGGCGCTGAACACGGCGCCGGTCGACCCGTTCACCGTCCCCGACCTTCCCGACCCGCTTCCGGACGTGCCGGACCTGCTTGCGCCCGAGACGACGATCACGACCGGGCCGACCGGCACGGTGGCGAACGGCACCGCCAGCTTCTCGTTTGCGTCGAGCGAGGCGAACTCGACGTTCGAGTGCCGCCTCGACGGCAGCGCCTGGAGCGACTGCGACTCGCCGCAGCCGTACGCCGGCCTCGCCGACGGCGTCCACACGTTCTCCGTCCGCGCGACCGACGAGTCGGGCAACACCGACCTGACGCCGGCGCAGCGCCGCTGGACCGTCGCCGTCGACAACGGGGACACGACACCGCCGGACACCTCGATCACGGCCGGCCCCTCGGGCACCGTGACCGACCACTCCCCGAGCTTCGCGTTCGCGTCGACCGAGTCGGGCTCGACGTTCGACTGCCGCCTGGACGGCGGCGCGTGGACGGACTGCGCCTCGCCGAAGGCCTACAGCGGCCTCGCCGACGGCTCGCACACGTTCGACGTGCGTGCCACGGATGGCGCGGGCAACACCGACGCGTCGCCCGCCTCGCGCACCTGGACGATCACGCCGGCCGACACGACGGCGCCGAACACGACGATCTCGTCGGGCCCGAGCGGCACGGTCAACTCGGCGTCCGCGAGCTTCGCGTTCACGTCGAGCGAGTCGGGCTCGACGTTCCAGTGCCGGATCGACAGCGGCAGCTGGGGCGCCTGCACGTCGCCCAAGAGCTACTCGTCGCTGGCCGACGGCTCGCACACGTTCGACGTGCGTGCGACGGATGGCGCGGGCAACACCGACGCGTCGCCCGCCTCGCGGACGTGGACGATCGACACGACGCCGGCCGACACGACGGCGCCGGACACGTCGATCTCCTCGGGCCCGAGCGGCACGGTCACGACGAGCTCGGCGAGCTTCGCGTTCACGTCGAGCGAGTCGGGCTCGACGTTCCAGTGCCGGATCGACAGCGGCAGCTGGGGCGCCTGCACGTCGCCGAAGGCCTACAGCGGCCTCGCCGACGGCTCGCACACGTTCGACGTGCGTGCGACGGATGGCGCGGGCAACACCGACGCGTCGCCCGCCTCGCGGACGTGGACGATCGACACGACGCCGGCCGACACGACAGCGCCGGACACGTCGATCTCCTCGGGCCCGAGCGGCACGGTCACGACGAGCTCGGCGAGCTTCGCGTTCACGTCGAGCGAGTCGGGCTCGACGTTCCAGTGCCGGATCGACAGCGGCAGCTGGGGCGCCTGCACGTCGCCCAAGAGCTACTCGTCGCTGGCCAACGGCTCGCACACGTTCGACGTGCGTGCGACCGATGGCGCCGGCAACACCGACGCCTCGCCCGCGAGCCGCACCTGGACGGTCAACGTGACCAGCACCGGTGGGAACAACTGCATGCCCGATCCGTCGAGCTGCGGCTTCCCCGACGTCGAGAACACGGGCGTCCTGCCGGGTGTGGCGCGGACGACGGTCAACGGCGATGTGACGCTCTCGACGGCCGGCCAGGTGTACGAGAACAAGACCGTGAACGGGTCGATCAGCATCACGGCGCCGAACGTCACGGTCCGCAACGTCAAGGTCGTGATGCCGAAGGGTGGCTTCTATGGCATCGAGGCGTTCGACTGGAGCACCAACGTCTCGAACCTGCTGCTGCAGGACGTCGAGGTCGACATGAACGGCACCTTCGGGTCCTCGGGCATCGCCTACGGCAATTTCACGGCGCAGCGCGTGTTCATCCACAACGGCTCGGACTGCGTGTCGTTCACCCACAACGCCACGGTCAAGGACTCGCTGTGCGTAGTCGGACCGGACACCAACGGTGACGCCTGGCCCGACAGCACCAGCTTCTGCAACGTCGGCGACTACCACTTCGACGGGCTGCAGTCCGACGGCGGCGGCGGCTATCTCATCGACCACAACACGATCCGCAACCCGTGCGATCAGGTGTCGGCGATCATCATGTCGACCAACAGCGGCCCGATCAGCAACGTGACCATCACCAACAACCTGATGGCCGGCGGCGGCTACACCCTGTACTGCAACGTGAGCGGGATCGACGTGCCCAACGAGGTCGTCACCGGCAACCGGTTCGCGAAGTCGTTCTGGTCGAAGAGCGGCTACTGGGGGCCGATGACCGGTTGCGGCCAGGCCGACACCTACAGCGGCAACGTCTGGGACGACACCGGCGCCACCCTCACGGCCGGCTGAAACGACCGCGTCGGGAGCCCGAGCTCTCCAGCTCGGGCTCCCGTCGCTGCTCAGGCGGCGAGCCGCGCGACGGTGTCGCGCAGCAGCACGGGCTGGCCGGCGCGGCGGAGGGACTCCTCGGCCGCCTCGATCACCGCGACGACCTCGTGGCCGAGGGCCGCGTGCGAGCGCGGCCTCGCGCCCGTGCGGATCGAGTGCGCGAAGTCCTCCAGCTCGAGGCTGAGGGGCTCGGCGGCGTCGACGCGGGGGATGACGATGTCCCCGCTCCGGTAGCTCAGCTGGTGCTCGCCGAAGTTCGTCGGGTGCTTGAAGTCCATCCCGCGGTCGAAGACGCGGACGGGCTCGTCGTTGGCGGTGTCGTCGTACTGGGCCATCCGCTGGCTGCCGACGATCACCATCTCGCGCACCTTGCGGGGGGCGAGCCAGGAGATCTGGACGTTCGCCGTGATCCCCGTCTCGAAGGTGAGCGTGATGAACGCCACCTCCGGGATGCCCTCCTGGAAGACGCTGCGGGCCGAGGTCGCCACCTGGGTGACGGGCTGGTCGATCAGGTACAGCAGGATCGAGATGTCGTGCGGCGCGAGGTCGCAGATGACGCCGTCCGACTGGTACTTGCCGAGGTTCATCCGTGACGAGGTCACGAAGTAGATCTCGCCCAGGCGATCCTCGACGATCAGGTCGCGCACCTTGTTGACGGGCGGGCTGTAGAGGAACGTGTGGCCCGGCATCAGCACGAGGCCGCCGGCGTCCGCGATCTCGATCAGATCGGCCGCCTCGGCGGCCGTCTTGGCGAGCGGCTTCTCCACCAGCACGTGCTTGCCGGCGCGCAGGGCGGCGGAGGCGATCGCGTGGTGGGTCCGCGGCGGCGTCGCGACGACGACGGCGTCGATCGTCGGGTCCGCGAGCATGTCGTCGAGTTCGGTGAACACCGGCACGCCCGGCACCTTCTGCGTGAACGCCGCGCCGCGCTGGGCGTCGCGCTCACACAGCGCCGCGAGCTCGAGCTCGGGACGCTCGATGACGTTGCGCGCGAGGTTCGGGCCCCAGTAGCCGTAGCCGATGACGGCCACGCGCAGCGGCCGCGTGATCGCGTCGGCGGAGGTGAGCCGCTTGACGAGTCGGTCCTTGGCCATGTCAGACCCCTTCCCGGTCGAAGTCGCGGATCGCGTCGATGATCTGCGCCACCTCGGCGTCGGACATCGTCGGGAACAGCGGGAGCGTGCAGATCTCCTCGGCCAGCCGCTCGGCCACCGGGAGGCTCCCCTCGCCGAACCCGAGGTCCGCGTAGGCCTCGGTCCGGTGGATGGGGATCGGGTAGTGCACGGCGGTCGATACGCCGCGCTCGTCGAGGAACGCCCGCAGCGCCTCGCGCTGCTTCGTCCTCACGATGAACAGGTGGTAGACGTGATCGCCCTCGGCGCCCGCCGGAGCGGGGAGTTCGACGCTGGTGCCCTCGAGGCCCTCGCGCAGCATCGCCCCGAGACGGCGGCGGTCGTCGTTCCAGCCCTCGAGCCGCTGCAGCTTGACCCGCAGGATCGCGGCCTGCAGCGCGTCGAGGCGAGCCGTCGTGCCCACGATCTTGTGGTGGTAGCGCGGCTGCTCGCCGTGCGAGCGCAGGAGCCGGACGCGCTCCGCGAGCGCGGGGTCCGCGGTCACGATCGCGCCGGCGTCGCCCCAGGCGCCGAGGTTCTTGGTCGGGTACATCGAGAAGCAGCCGATGTCGCCGAACGTGCCGACGCGCTGCCCGCGGGAGCGGGCGCCGTGCGCCTGCGCGCAGTCCTCGACGACGGCGATGCCCGCGTCGCGGGCGACCGCCACCAGCGGCTCCATGTCGACGGTCGAGCCCATCAGGTGCACGGGCAGCACGGCCTTCGTGCGCGGCCCGATCGCCGCGGCGACCGCCTCGGCGGTGAGCAGGTGGGTCTCGGGGTCGACGTCCACGAGCTTCGGCGTCGCGCCGGCGAGGCTGACGCCCTCCGCGCTCGCGATGAACGAGTTCGCGGGGACGATGACCTCGTCGCCGGCGCCGATGCCGAGCGCCTTCATGGCCAGCACGATCGCCTCGGTGCCGGAGGAGACGCCGACCGCGAAATCGGTCTCGCAGTAGGCGGCGAACTCGGCCTCGAAGGCCTCGAGCTCGGTGCCCATCGTGAACGCGCCCTTGCTCGCGACCTCGCCGACGACGCCGAGAAGCTCCTCGAGCAGCTCGGGATCGGACGGATCGAGCCGCGTGATGGGGATGCGGGAGAGAACCGGCGCCATCACGCAGCCAGCCGTAGCTTGGTCTGGACGGTCGGCGCGCAGTCGCGCTCGGTGAGCACGGCGCGCAGGGCGCCGCGGCCGCGGTGGTGGAGGCCGTGGATCGACGGCTCCGACTTGCCCATCTCGTCGGCGATCTCGCCGGGGCTCAGGCCGACCAGGTGGCGCAGGACGATCACCTGGCGCTGGTCCTCGGGCAGCGTCGCGAGCGCCTCGCGGAGCGTCAGCGACTGCTCGTCGGTGACGTTGACGCCAGGCTCGAGCTCGCGCACCTCCTCGCAGGGGATCGCGCGCCGCAGGCGCATGTGATCGACGGCCACGTTGCGGGCCACGCGGAGGATCCACGCGGCGAACGGGACGTTGCGCTGCTCGTACTTGGGCAGGGCCGTCAGCAGCTTCGTGAACACGTGCTGCGTGACGTCCTCGGCCTCGAAGTCGTCGCGGACGATGCTCCGCACGTAGCCGTAGACGTTGTCCACGTAGCGCAGGTAGAGGAAGCGCACGGCCTCCTGGTCGCCTTCCTTGGCGCGTTCAACGGCCTGGGCGACGACGCGGTCCAGCTCGGGACCCTCTTCGAGTCGCGTCTTCGTACGAAACCTGCCCGCCGGCCGGGTCATGTCGAGCTCGTCGGCCCGCTCCCGGAATCTGTTCGTCATGCGCGAAGTGCCTTCCATGGATTCGTTCTTGGGGGATTTAGGCCGCGAAGGGCAGCGAGTCGTCCGCGCTGCGCTCGACGGCGGGGCTGCCGAGATCGGCCAGCCCATGGACGTGTGCGTAGTGGCCGGCCGCGGTGCGGTTGGAGACGCCGAGCTTCCGGAAGACGTTCGAGAGGTGGAACTTCACCGTCTGCTCGGTCACCCAGAGCTCACGCGCGATCACGCCGTTGGAGGCGCCACCGGCGACGAGCTGCAGGATCTCCAGCTCGCGCGGGGTGAGCTTCCCGTGGTCGCCGTGCACGGCGCCGGTCGCCCGGCGCGTGGTGAAGGCGTGGTGGATGTTCCCCGCCCAGATCTCGCGCACGAGCAGACCCAGCGTCGCGGGCTGCACCGTCTTGGCGATCGCGGCGTCGGCGCCGGCCCGCACCGCGTCGCCGAGCCAGGCGGCGTCGGGCGTGGCGGTGAGGACGATGATCTTGCAGGCCGGGACCGCGCGGCGGACGTCGGAGATGCGGGCGACCGCGTTGGCCGACCAGGTCATCTCGTCGACGATCACGACGTCGGGCGCGGCCTCGGCGACGGCGGCGCCGCAGGGGCGGCGACCGTCGACGTAGCCGGCGACGCGCACCCCGCTGGTGCCACGGAAGCTGCGGCGGATCGCCTCGGCGGCGAAGCCGTTGTCGGTGACGATGACGACGAGCATCAGGCCGCCTCGCCTTCCGGAGGGCCGCCGATCCAGTGGCGCGGGGCGGTGCGCGAGCGCCGGGCGAAGCGCGCCAGGACGATCACGTTGTCCGGCAGCGGCCCGTCGGTGCGGTCGCACTGCGGCTCGGCGCTGAAGCGCGACCGGCGCTGCTTCGGGGCGCGCAGCAGCGCGTCCTTGAACGGGAGCACGGTTGCGCTGTGTTCGGCGATGGTGGGCATCTCTCAGGCCGCCAGTCGGTGTTGGGTATGGCCGTCGCGCCGTTCGGCGACGACCTCGTTCAGCACCACGCCGAGCGTCTCCGCGCCGGCGGTGGCAGGGACGACGGCGCTCGCGCCGGCTTGCAGCGCCTCGGCGAGCCAGCCGGCCTCGGGGCGCGATGCGCGCACCACCACGTGGGCGTGCGGGAGCGCGTCGCGGATCTCGTCGAGCCGCTGGAGCGCGAGCCGCGGCCACCGCATCTCGTCGAGCAGGATCAGGTCGGGAGCGCAGCGCGTGAGGCCGGCGCCGATGCGGGCGTGGCCGTGGCAGTGACGCACGATGTTCACGCCGGGGACCGAGGCGAGGCTGCTCGTCATCGCCTCGAGGGCGGGGCCGCTGTCGGCGATCAGCGCGACGGCGATCATGAGGAGGCCCCCGAGGACGAGACGAACCGTCCGCTCGTCGCCTCGAGGTGCAGCCGCAGCGAGCGGAGCACGTCGTGGACGGATTCGCGCTCGGCCGAGGCCAACGCGCTCATGAAGGAGGCGACTTCCTGGAAGCCTTCACTGTCCGCCTCGTATTCGAAGACGGGCAGGCGCGCGCTCAAGTCGAGCTTGGCGTTGAGGATGGCGAGCAGGTTCTGCAGCGTCGTGTCGCAGGGCTGCGCGCTGCGGAGCTCTGCGAGTCGCTGGGTGGTGCTCGTTCGGCGGGTCTCTGACACGAGGACCACTGTCTCGGCAGCGGCCCTCTGGTGGAAGGTGGACTTCCTCTGTCGGATGGGGGGACTCCCCGACCCTTGGCTAGGGCAGGTCGAGTCCCCATCGGGGGGAGGCGCTCACCCGCCGGCGGGGGATCCGCTGGACGAATGGTCAGGTGAGAGAGATCCCCTTGACACGGTACCTTCCTCACTGCATTGCAGTTGCCTATAGGGCGGGGTATCGACTACGTTCGCCACCCCACCATTGCGGGAGCCACGGTTGGCAAACCCCAGGACCATGCGGGACACCACGGAACAGGAACAGCCTCGCGCAGTCATCGCTGATGACGACCCCTTCGCCCGACGGGTGATCAAGGACGTGTTGCAGCGTTCGGGCGTGATCGTGATCGCGGAGGCGCGCGACGGCCGCCAGGCGGTCGAGCTGACCCTCCACTACCGCCCCGACGTCGTGGTGATGGACGTCGTCATGCCGGAGCTCGACGGGATCATGGCAACGCGCCAGATTCGCCGTCAGCTGCCTGAGCAGCTCGTGATCATGCTCACGGGCGCCGGCTCCGACGACCACGAGCTCGGGCTGCAGGCGCTGCGGGCCGGCGCCAGCGGGTTTCTCTCCAAGGACCTGGAGATCGAGGCGCTCCCGCGCGCGCTCGCCGGCCTGCGCGAAGGTCAGGCCGCGATCTCGCGCAGCATGACCCTGTCACTCATCGAGCGCCTGCGCGAGTCGCCGACCGGCTCGGCGGGGCTGCGACCCGTCAAGAGCCCGCTGACCGCTCGCGAGTGGGAGGTCATCGACCTGCTGAAGGCTTCGAAGACGACGGACGAGATCGCCACCGAGCTGGTTCTCTCAACCGAGACGGTCCGCTCGCACGTCAAGAACATCCTGCGCAAGCTCGAGGTCCGCTCGCGCGACGACGCCGTCGCGGTCGCGGACCGCATGCGCGCGGCGCCGCCGAACGGCGTCTAGGCGGCCGGCAGGACGAAGTAGAAGCAGTTGCCGGCGGTCCGCGGCTCGACGCCGATCGTGCCGCCGAGGCGCTCGATCAGCCGCTTGCAGATCGCCAGGCCGAGGCCGGAGCCGGGCACGCGGCGCTCGCCCGGCACGCGCCGCCACGGCTCGAACACGCGCGCGGTCTCCTGCTCGAGCAGCGGGGTGCCACCGCTGGCCACCGCGAGCCGCCAGCCGTCGCCGTCGGGCGTGGCGTTGACCTCGATCCGCCCGCCCTGGCGCGGGCCGTACTTGATCGCGTTGCTGATCAGGTTGTGGAAGACGACCAAGAGCAGCCGCGGATCCGCCTGCACGACCGGGAGCGCACCGACCTCGGCGACGGCGCTGCGCTCCTCCATGAGCGGAGCCAGGTCGTCGAGCACCTGCGCGGCGACCTGCGCCGTGTCGACGGCCTTCAGCTCGAGCCCGCTGCCCGAGCGGGCATCGAGGAGCAGCGCGTCGACCATCTGGCGGGCGCGCGCGGCGCCGCGGCCGATGGCGTCCAGCCGGGCCCGCAACTCGGGGTCGAGCGCGTCACCGAGGTCCTCGGCGACCATGATCGTGCCGCTCTCGGCGATGATCAGCGGCTCGGAGAGCTGGTGCGCGGCGGTGGCCGCGAAGCCCTCCATAGAGCGGCTGTGCTCGTTCAGGGCGTCGACCTTGGACTCGAGCTCGCGGACCTGCTGACGGAGCCGCGCGGATTCGGCCTGCGCGGCGGCGAGGGCGTGATCCTGCTCGTAGCCGACGGCCGTGATGAGGTCGGCGCCGGCGCCCGCCAGCAGCGACCAGTGCACGACGCAGTCGGCGATCGTGTCGGCGTCCATGCGCAGCTCGAGCTCGACCGGCCCGCGCGCCGATAGCACGTGCTCGATCGCCACGCTCATCGCGGCGTGGTCGAGGGGACTGACCGCGACGCGCCAGTGCGCGCCGAGCAGCGCGATCGGCTCGCGGCCCAGGACCGACTGCCAGGGGCCCTCGACGTGGGTGAGGCGGCCCTCGGCGTCGAGGCAGAACCGAAGCTCCCGCGAGGCGGCGGCGAAGGCCGCGTCACGTGGCTCGGCGAAGGCGAAGGAACGGACGCCAGCAGCGTGGTGCTGGGAGAGGTCCGCCATCGTCGTCGTGACTGCTTCTGTAACCCTCACAGCCACCGTTCCTGGGGGCTGGAGATTCCCGTGGGGGCCATTCCGTTCTCTTTCCGTCCGTGTGTTCGAGCCCTGGCCTCCGGCACATCCGACAGTAGCCGGGGGTAGAACTAGACGCAAGTAGCGGAAAGGGCAACTGGACGGATAGATTGCCCGTCCGGATGGGCAGCGTCGGCATCGACCTTCTCGAGATCGATCGGCTGGAACGGGCGCTGGCCCGCCGGCCGCGCCTCGCCGAACGTCTGTTCACTGACAACGAGCGCGCCTACGCCGAGAGCCGCCCGCGACCCGCCATGCACCTCGCCGCGCGCTTCTGCGCCAAGGAGGCCGTGGTCAAGGCCCTCGCCCTCGAGGTCTGGAACCCGCACGACGTCGAGGTCGTGCGCGAGGGCGACGGGGCGCCGGAGGTCCGCCTGTCGGGACATGCGGCCGTGCGCGCGTCGGAGCTCGGCGGCTCGGTGGCGATCTCGATGACCCACACGCGCGCGATGGCGGGCGCTGTCGCCGTGGTGGGGCAGTGACGCAGCCGCGCTGGCTCGAGCCGCTCCCCGACGCGGAGCTGATGCGGGCGACCGACCGGTGGGCGATCGAAACCAAGGGCGTGCCCGCGCGCCAGCTGATGGAGCGCGCCGGCGAGGGCCTGGCGCGCGCGGTGGGCAAGCACGCCCCGGCGGGGCGGATCGCGGTGATCTGCGGCAAGGGCAACAACGGCGGCGACGGGCTCGTCGCCGCGCGGCTGCTGCGCCAGGCGGGGCGCGAGGTCGACGTGCTCGCGGTCTGGCCCCCGGAGTGGATGGGGGAAGACGCGCAGGCCCAGGTCAAGGTGCTCCCCGGCCCGCCGCCGGTGCCGTTCCACCCTGACCGGCTCGAGAAGGCGCACGCGATCGTCGACGCGGTGCTCGGCACCGGCTTCGAGGGCTCGCCGCGCGACCCCGCCGACGCGGTCATCCTCGCCATCAACGCGGCCCGCGCGCGTGTGATCGCGGCCGACGTGCCGAGCGGTGTGAACGCCTCGACCGGCGAGGTCGAGGGCTCGGCGGTGCGGGCGGTCGCCACCGCGACGTTCCACCAGGCCAAGCCCGGCCTCTGGATCCACCCCGGCAAGGCGCACGCGGGCGTGGTCGAGGTCGTCGACATCGGGATCCCGACGGGCGCGCCCGGCGAGGCCGAGATCGGCCTGATCGGCGGCGGCGTGCTGTTCGAGATGCCGCGGCGCACCGCGGACTCGACGAAGTTCTCCTCCGGCAACGTCTTCATCATCGGCGGATCGCACGGGCTGACCGGCGCGCCGTCGATGTCTGCGCTGGCCGCGATGCGCGCCGGAGCGGGCTATGTGACGGTCGGCGCACCCCAATCCCTCGAGCTCTCGTTCACGGTGAGACTGCTCGAGGCGATGATGGTCGGGCTGCCCGAGCGGGACGGCGTGCTGACGCCGACCGCGCTCCAGCCGGCGCTCGAGGCGATCGGCCGCGCCGACGCCGTCGTGCTCGGCCCCGGGCTGAGCAAGAACAAGGGCGCGCAGGAGCTCGCGCGCGAGCTGGTGGAGCGGATCGACGTGCCGCTGGTGGTCGACGCCGACGGGCTCAACGCCCTCGCCGGCGGCGCGATGGAGGAGTACGTGCGCGTCCGCCCGTGGCCGACGGTCATGACCCCGCACGCCGGCGAGCTCGGGCGCATGCTCGGCATCGACTCCGAGGAGGTCGGCCGGCACCGCCTCCGCTACGCCCGCGAGGCCGCCGCCCGGTCGAAGGCGATCATCGTGCTGAAGGGCGACGACACGCTGGTGGCGACGCCCAACGGCCGCGTCGCGGTATCGCGCGGCCAGGCGCCCGCGCTCGCCACGGCAGGCACCGGCGACGTGCTCTCCGGCGTGATCGGCGCGATGCTGGCCAAGGGCCTGGCGCCCGCGCACGCCGCCTCCGCGGGCGTCTACGCGCACCTCCGCGCGGGCCAGATCGCCGCCGCCCCCGACGGGCCCGACGGTGTGATCGCCTCCGACGTGATCCGCGCGCTGCCTGCCGCCCTGGGAAGCTAGGAGCTGCGATGGCGCTGACGGTGCGCGAGGTGATGGACGCGGATCCCGCGTTCGTCTACGCGGGCGACCCCACCGAGCGCGTGCTGGAGGTGCTGCGCGTGCACGAGCTGCCCGGCGTCCCGGTCGTCAACGAGGGCGACCGCTGCATCGGCATCATCACCGAGCGGGATCTGGTCCTCTCGGGGGAGAACGAGGACCTGCACCTGCCGCACTACTTCCAGCTGTTCGGCGGCTTCGTGTTCGTCGAGCGCTTCAGCCACTTCGAGGATCGGCTGCGCAAGGCGGTCGCCGCGACCGCGGAGGACCTGATGACACCCGAGCCCGTGACGATCGAGCCCGGCGCGACGGTGGAGCAGGCCGCGCGCGTGATCGCCGAGCGCAGGCACAACCGGCTGCCGGTGATCGAGCACGGCCGGCTCGTCGGCGTCGTGACCCGCCTCGACGTGCTCGAGGCGCTCACGCGGGAATAAGGCATGGTGCGCGCGCTGGCCCGGGTGGACCTGGGCGCGATCGAGCGCAACGTCGCGCGGCTCGCCTCCGTGGCGGCCCCGGCCGCGATGTGCGCGGTGGTCAAGGGCGACGGCTACGGCCACGGGATGGTCCCGGCCGCCCGCGCCGCGCAGGCGGGCGGCGCGAGCTGGCTGGCCGTGGCGACGGCGGAGGAGGCGCGGGGGCTGCGCGCGGCGGGCATCGAGGGCCCGGTGCTGGTCATGGGCGCCCTCTCGCCCGAGGAGCTCGAGGTGGCGCTGGCCGCGCGGGCGGACGTGGTGGCCTGGCGCGAGGCGTTCTTGGCCGGGCTGCCCGCCGGCACGCGGGTGCACGTGAAGCTCGACAGCGGCATGGGCCGGCTCGGCACGCGCGACCCGGAGGAGGCGACCCGCGTCGCGCGGCTGGCGGGCGAGCGCCACGAGCTGGTGGGCGCGATGACGCACTTCGCGACCGCCGACGACGACCCCGCGTTCGTCGCCGACCAGCTCGCGGTCTTCACCCCGTGGGCGGAGGCCATGCGCGCCGAGCATCCGGGCCTCATCGTCCACGCCGCCAACTCGGCGGCGACGCTGCGCGAGCCGGCCTCGCGCTTCGACCTCGTGCGCTGCGGCATCGCGATCTACGGGCTCGACCCGTTCCAGGAGGACCCCGCCGAGCACGGCCTCGAGCCGGCGCTCTCGCTGCTCTCCTACGTTGCTGAGGCCAAGACCGCCGCGCCGGGCCAGAGCGCCGGCTACGGCCGCCGCTTCGTGGCCGAGGAACCCACCTGCGTGGGCACGGTGCCGATCGGCTACGCCGACGGCGTGCGGCGCGCGCTCACCAACAACGCCGACGTGCTCGTCCAGGGCCGGCGGGTGCCGCTGATCGGCACGGTCTCGATGGACAACCTCACGGTCGACCTCGGCGCCGGCGGCGCGGCCGCGGTGGGGGAGGAGGCCGTGCTGATCGGCCGCCAGGGCGGGGAGCGGATCCTGGCCGAGGAGGTCGCGCGGCGGCTTGGCACCATCAACTACGAGGTGACCTGCGGGATCTCCGGCCGGGTGCCGCGGGCCTACGTCTCATGAGCGACCCGCTCGAGGCCGCGCGCGAGGGGCTGGGCGGGGCGCCGGCCTGGATCGTCGGCGGCGCGGTGCGCGACCGCCTGCTCGGCCGCGAGACGACCGACCTCGACATCGTGCTGGCCGGCGACGTCGAGGCGGCGGCGCGCGCGGTCGCCCGCGTGGCGCGCGGCACGCCGTTCGCGCTCTCCGACGCCTTCGGCGCCTGGCGAGTAGTCGGCCGCGGCCACGCCTGGCACGTCGACGTCGTGCGGCTGCGCGACGACGACCTCGCCGCCGACCTCGCCGCCCGCGACTTCACGGTCAACGCCATGGCGGAGCCGCTGGCCGGCGGCGAGCTGCTCGACCCGCACGGCGGCCGCGCCGACCTCGCGGCCCGGCGGCTGCGGATGGTCAGCGCCGAGGCGCTCGCCGACGACCCGCTGCGTACGCTGCGGGCCGCCCGCATCGCGACCGAGCTCGAGCTCAGCATCGAGCCGGAGACCGCCGCGGTGGTCCGCGAGCGCGCGCCGGAGCTCGAGCGGGTCGCCGCCGAGCGCGTCTTCCAGGAGCTCAAGCGGATCGTGGCCGGCGACCGGCCGGTCGAGGGGCTCGAGCTGATGGAGGAGCTGGGCCTGACCCCGGTCGTGCTGCCGGAGCTGGGGGCGCTGCGCGGCGTCGAGCAGAACGTCTTCCACCACCGCGACGTCCACGGCCACACGCTGGAGGTCCTGGGGTCCGTTGCGCACCTCGAGACCGGCCCGCCGGAGCTGGGCGAGCACGCCGAGGCGGTCCGCGAGCTGCTGGCCGAGCCGCTCGCCGACGAGCTGACCCGCGGCGGCGGCATGCGCTTCGCCGCGCTGCTGCACGACGCCGCGAAGCCGCTCACGCGCGGCATGCGGCCGGACGGGCGGGTCACCTTCGTCGGCCACGACGCCGAGGGCGAGCGGCTGGCGCGCGACGTGCTGCGGCGCCTGCGCGCGTCCTCGCGGCTGGCCGACTACGTCGCGGCGCTCACCCGCCACCACCTGCGGCTCGGCTTCCTCGTCCACGAGCGCCCGCTCTCGCGCCGCGCGGTCTGGCGCTATCTGCGCGCCACCGACCCCTACGCCGCCGACGTGACCGTCTTCACGGTCGCCGACCGGCTCGCGACACGCGGGAAGAACGCCGAGCCCGCGATCGCCGCGCACCTCGAGGTCGCGCGCGACATGCTCGGGCCGGCGCTGGCCCGCCGCCACGAGGAGCCGCCGGAGCCGCTCGTGCGCGGCGACGAGCTCGCGCGCGAGCTGGGCGTCCGCGGGCAGGAGATCGGCCGGCTGGTGGCCGAGCTCGAGGAAGCGCGGTACGCGGGCGAGATCCGCACCCGCGAGGACGCGCTCAGCCTCGCGCGCTCGCTGCTCGCCTGATCGCCGCCTCGGCGACCCGCGCGCCCGCCGCCACCGTCTCGAAGTCGACGTTGCGCGGGACGTCGCGCTGCGAGTGGTAGTTGGCCGGCATCTTGTACTCGTCGCACGAGGCGAGCGTGGCCGTCCGGAACCCTGCGCGCAGCGCCGACAGCGCGTCGGTGGCGAAGCCGAGCCTGAGCCCGCGGCGGAGCGGGGCGCCGGCATCCTGCGCCGCGGCGGCGATGAAGTCGCGCACCTCGGGGTCGTAGTCCGTCATCCAGATCATCCCTTCGCCCTCGAGCAGGATCAGCTCCGGCGAGCCGAGTGTCTCGAGCACGATGACGCGGGTCCGCTCGCGGTCGAGCGAGGGCCCGTGGCGGCGCACCCAGCCGCGCATGCCCTCCATGAACGACTCCTCCGAGCCGGTGGAGACGAGCAGCACCCGCACGCCCTCGACCGGCTTCTCGCGCAGCAGCCGCGCGAGCTCGAGCAGCACCGCGACCGCGGTCAGGTTGTCGTTGGCGCCGGGCACGACAGTGCGGGTGGCGATGTCGCCGAACGCCAGCAGGCTGCCGGCGGAGAGCACCAGGCCGAGCTTGCGCAGCGCCGGCACCGCCGCGAGCGCCGGCCCGGCCGCCACGAGGCGCAGCATCTGCGGCGAGGTCGTCTGCTTCGCGTACCAGCCGGGGAACGTGTCGGCGACCAGGCGGGTCAGCTCCGGCCGGTAGATCAGCCCGCCCTGCGCGGCGTCGTGGTGCGCGACGAACACCAACGTCTCCTGCGCACCCGGGTCGCCGGCTTCCCCGACGACGTTGTACGTGGCGCGGTGCTTGAGCAGGCGGCGGAAGACCTGCGGCCCGCCGGAGACGTCGTCGACGATGCCCGCCGCCGCGAGCAGCCCGAGCGGCGCCAGCTTCCGGCCGCCCACAGCCGCCAGCACCCCGGCGGCGGAGAGCAGCGCCAGCGGGATCGCCATCGAGCCGACGGCAGGCTCCTCCTCGACCCGCGCCGGGACGCCCAGCGCCTCCAGCTCGCCGCGGATCCACTCCGCCGCCCGGCGCTCCCCGTCGGAGGCCGAGGGCCGGTCGAACGAGGCGAGGTGCTCGACCGTGGCGCGGAGTCGGGCGGTGTCTGCCGGCATGGGACTCCGAGCCTAGCTAGTAGCCTGCGGCCGTCGATGGCCGCGGACCCCGACTGCCTGTTCTGCAAGATCGTCGCCGGTGAGGTGCCCTCCACGCGGGTGCACGAGGACGACCGCACGATCGCGTTCATGGACATCAACCCCGGCACGCGCGGCCACCTGCTGGTGATCCCGCGCGAGCACGCCACCGACCTGCGCGACATCCCGGCGGAGGATCTGCACGCGGTCGTCGAGGTCGGCCAGAAGCTCGCCCGCTCGATGGAGGAGAAGCTCGGCGCCGACGGCGTCAACCTCATCAACTCGTGCGGCCGTGCGGCGTGGCAGACGGTGTTCCACTTCCACCTGCACGTGATCCCGCGCTACGAGAACGACCCGCTGCGCCTGCCCTGGCACCCCGAGCCGGGCGACCGCGACGAGATCGCCGCGGCGGCCGACGAGCTGACGGGCTGATGCGGCGCGCGATGATCATGCTCCTCGTCCTGGCGGGCCTGTTGGCCGCGCCCGCCGCCGCGCAGAGCCCGTCGTTCATCAAGGACTCGGCCAGCGATGCCAAGGGCCCGCTCGACGTCGTGCGCGTCGCGCTGGGGCCGCGCAAGGACGGCCGCCTGCGCGGCGAGATCACGATGGAGAAGGCGTGGACGACCGCCGACCTGCGCGCGAGCTCCGGCCCCGCCGGCTCGGTCTGCCTCCAGCTCTACACCAAGCGCGTGCCGGGCGAGGACCCGCCGGACTATCTCGTCTGCGCCAGCCCGTCGGCGAGCGGCGACGAGCTGCGCGGGCGCGTGCTGCGCGACCGCGCCAACGGACCCCCGCGGATGGTGAGCGTCGCCACCGTCACCCGCCCCTCGACGCGCACCGTCTACCTCCGCTTCGACCCGGTGACGATCAAGCGCCCGACCCACGTCCGCTTCGCCGGGGAGGCCGTCACGCGTGGCGCGAAGTGCCCGAAGCCGCTCGGTTGCCGAGACACCGCGCCCGACGCTCCCGGCACTCGAAATCTGACCTTGCACTCGGCCTCCGCCTCCGGTTAGCGTTGTCCGCGTCAGGACCGGTCAGAGGGACCGGTCGACGCAGCAGCCAGAAGGGGTCTCAGCACGTATGGGCACCGGGACGGTCAAGTGGTTCAGCGACGACAAGGGCTTCGGCTTCATCACGCCCGATGAGGGCGGCCGGGACCTGTTCGTCCATTTCAGCGGCATCACCGGCGACGGCTACCGCTCGCTCGCAGAAGGCACCAAGGTCTCCTACGACGAGGAGCAAGGTGACAAGGGCCCGAAGGCGGTCAACGTCGCAAAGCTCTAGCTGACCGCGCGCAACCCCGGCCGGGCCGTCGTGTTCAATGCCGGGATGCGCCTCTCCCACAAGGGACTCCTCACGCTGCTCGCGGCCCTCGCGTTCGCGACGTCCGCGGCTGCGCCGTCGGAGGCCAAGATCATCGAGATCGGCTCGGCGACCGCGCCCGGCGCGCCGTCGTGCCCCAGCAACCCCTGCCAGGCCGTCTCCCGGACCACGGGCTACCAAGCCAAGGTCGGGGCCAAGCGCCAGGTCATGGTGGCGCCCGCGGACGGCAAGATCGTCGCCTGGACGATCACGCTCGGCTCGCCCGGCAAAGCCCAGATCAACTACTTCAACGACAACTTCGGCGGCGCCGCGTCGGCGGGGATCTCGGTCCTCAAGCCCGGCAAGAAGCTGCGCCACAAGGTCAACGGCCACAGCCCGATCCAGCGCCTGCAGCCGTACTTCGGCACCACCGTGCAGTTCCCGCTCGACCGCACGCTGACCGTGCGGAAGGGCTACCTCGTGGCACTGACGGTGCCGAGCTGGGCGCCTGCCCTGGCGCTCGGGCAGGACACCGGCACCCTGTGGCGGGCGAGCCGCCCGACCAACGCGTGCGACAAGCCCGGCCTGCAGTCCGCACAGCTCGCCCTCGGGAACCAGGTCCCGTACCGCTGCCTGTACCGGACGGCGCGCCTGACCTACAGCGCGACGATGATCACGACGCCGACACCGCCGAAGCCGCAGGGCTGAGCGCGGGCACGCGCAGGCGCTTGAGCAGCGCCGCGACGACCTGCGGGTCGAACTGGGTGCCGGACTTGTCGCGCAGCTCGGCGACCGCGTCCTCGGCCGACATCGCCTCGCGGTAGGGCCGCGTGGTGATCATCGCGTTGTAGGCGTCGCAGGCGAGGATGATCCGCGACGCGATCGGGATGTCCGTGCCGGCCAGCCCGTCGGGGTAGCCGTTGCCGTCCCAGCGCTCGTGCTCGTGGCGGACCACCGGCGCGAGGTGCCCCAGCTGCGGGGTGCGGCGCAGGATCCGCTCGCCGATCACGGGGTGCTCGGCCATCACGCGCCACTCGGCGTCGTTCAGCGGGCCCGGCTTGTGGAGGATCTCGTTCGGGATCGCGAGCTTGCCGACGTCGTGCAGCAGCGCGCCGTGGCGGACCGTGTCCTGCTCGGAGGGGGAGAGGCCCAGCAGCTTGGCGACGTCGGTGGCGAGCGAGACGACCTGCTCGGAGTGCTCGTGCGTGTAGTTGTCGCGGGCCTCGATGGCGGCCGCGAGCGCCTGCACGGCGGCCGGCGAGCCGCTCTCGGGCTGCGCGGTGAACACCGCCATCGTCTGGCGGGCGACCAGCTCGAGCAGCCGTAGGCGCTCGGTGGAGAGCTCCCGGCGGGTGCGGATGGCGATCAGGCCGTGCGGGCGCCCCGCCCAGAGCAGCGGCACGACGGCGTACGCGCCGGCGGGGGCGCGGCGGGCCTCGGGCGGCTCGTCGGCGCCGATCGCCGCCAGCAGCCCGGCGAGCGTGGGCCGGGAGATCGCGCCGAGCGGGAGCCGCTCGCGGATCGCGGAGGTCGCCTGCACGCGCTCGATCTCGAACACGCCCTCGCCCTCGCGGCACGCGGCGGCGGCCTGGACGAGCACATCGTCGTCGCCGAGCTCATAGAGCGCGACCTCGTCGGCGTCGATCGCTCCGTGGACGAAGGCAGGCAGCGTCAAGAGCGTCTGGCGGCTCGACTCGGAGGCCGCGACCATGCCCCAGAACTCGCGCATGATCGCGTCGGGCGAGCCGGCACGCGCCTCGACGAGCTCGAGCTCCTGCTCGAGCCCGGCGCTGGCGACCGCGACCCGCGACTTGCCGGTGCGCTTGGCCAGCAGCAGCGCGCGGTCGGCGCGGTCGAGCAGCTCGTCGGCCGTCAGGGGCTCGCTCCAGTGGGAGACGCCGATCGAGCACGCCACGGGCACCGCGGCGGCGACGCGGTCGGCGACGACTCGGCCACCGGCGCCGTCGGCGCCGGGGAGCAGCACGACGAACTCGTCGCCGCCGTAGCGGGCGACGATGTCGTGGTCGCGCAGCTCGCCGCGCAGGGCGTCCGCCACGACCCGCAGCTGCTCGTCGCCGGCCTGGTGGCCCCGGTCGTCGTTGACGGTCTTGAAGTCGTCGAGGTCGAGCAGCAGGCAGGCGAGCGGCGCGCCGGTGCGGCGGGCGCGCGAGATCTCCTCGCGCACGCGCAGCTGCAGGGCGCCGTGGTTGATGAGGCCGGTGAGCGCGTCGGTGGTGGCCGCGACGCGGGCGAGCTGGTACGCCTCGGCGTTCTGGCACGCGACGACCGCGAACGCGGCGATCGTCTCGAGCGCGCGGAGGTCCTCGTCGGTGACCCGGCGCATCTCCGTGAAGCCGACCGATAGCGCGCCCTTGAGCTCGCCGTTCCACACCATCGGGACGCCGGCGGCGGTCTTGATCGAGCCGAGCGAGTCGTGGGCTATCTCCATCTCGGTCTGGTAGGCGTTGGTGACGAACGGCTGCCCGGTCGTCAGCACGCGCCCGGCGACGCCCTCGCCGCCGCTGAGGACGATTCCAGGCCAGCTCGGGTCCACGTTGTGGCCCGCGGTGGCGATGCCGCCGCCCGAGCCGTCGGCGAGGTAGACGCCGGCCAGCGCGCCACCCATCGCGTGGTCGGCCTCTCGGGCCAGCGTCTCCAGCACCTCGACGAGCTCGAGCGAGGCGTTCAGCGCGGCCGCAGCGCGCGTGAAGGCGGCGTCGCGCTCGGCCTGCAGGGCGCGGCGGCGCTCGGACTCGAGCAGCGCGAGCGCGCCGGCCGCCTGGTTGCCGACGGTCTTGGCGAAGTCGATCGCGTCGACGTCGAAGTCGCGCGGCTCGTGGCTGATCAGGATCGCGACGTAGCGCACCTCGCCGTCCCAGGCGATCGGCACGTAGGCCATCGAGGCGACGTCGAAGCGCTCGACCAGGTCCTGGCGGACGCCCTGGGAGCCGCGGGCGTCGGGGACGATCAGCGGCTCGCCGGTGGCGACGACCCAGGCGACGCCGGAGGGGCGCTCGTCGAGCACCTGCACGTAGCCGGAGGGGGCGCCCTCGGGGGCCGCCACCGTGGCGTGCCCGACCTCGCCGCCCTGGGAGACCTCGGAGAGGTGGACCTGGCCGAGGCTCAGGCCGTCGCGCAGGGCATGCACGAGCGCGCCGGTGACGTCGGCGGGCGTGCGGGCATGCAGCACGGCCTCGGAGAGGCGGTGCAGGGCTTCCAGAGGCGATCGGACGGGTGAGGGCGGCACGGCGGAGCTGCTGAACGCATCGGCCTCATGCGCCCTGAGCTTGACCGGGACCGCCGCGCGTCAGCAGGCGCCGGCGTTCTCTTGGCAGAACTGCTCGAACTGCTGCGGCGGCGTACCGCCGGAGGTGGAGGTGCCGTTCGACGCCGAGTCCTGCTGCGGGGCCGCGGGGGTCGGCGTGGCGGCGGTGGTGCCACCCGTGCCGGTGCTGCCCGTCGTGCCGGTGGAGCCCGTCGTGCCGGTGGCGGGCGTCGGCGTCTCGGTCGCGTCCGCCGAGGGAGTCGGCGTCGGCGTGGCGCTGGCGTCCTGGGACAGGTCGGCGGCGCCCTTGACGTGCGGCACGGACAGCTCGGCCGGCGGCCCGGGGACCTCGGGGACGTCGTCGCCGCTGCTCCCGCAGCCGGCGGCGGCGACGGCGAGCGCGAGTACGGTGAAGAGAAGCGTGGAGCGGAGCAGGCGCACGGTGGCGGAGGGGCGCGTCAGCGCGGGAGCGCGGCCATGCGGCGGCCGCACGTGGGGCAGTCGTTGAGGTCCTTCTGGGCCATCTGGTCGCACCAGTTGCAGAACCGGAGGTTCTCCACCGCCCACGGCAGCGCGGACTTCGACGGCGCGAGCGGGAGCACCTTGCCGACGATCTCCAGCGGCTCGCCCGTCTCGCCGTCGAGGTAGGTGTGCCCTGGCTCGGCCTCGAGGAGGATCTCGCGGCCGGTGGAGGGCGTGCGGAGGCGGTACTGCTGGCCCATCTGCGGCAGAGTAGCAAGCACGAGCGAAGCGGTGATGAGGCCTCTGGCCGAGGCAGTGGGCACCACCGTTAGGGTCCCGCACCGTGCGGATCCTGATCTTCCACGGCTATCTCCTCGGGGGCACGGGCTCGAACGTCTACAACTCCCGCCTCGCGGCCGCCCTCGTGCGCGCGGGGCACGAGGTCCACCTGCTCAGCCAGGAGCGCGAGCCGTTCGAGCAGGAGTGGGTCGACGCGGCGGGGAACTGGGACTCCGGGGCGCTGGAGCTCGAGACGCGCCGCGAGCCGGTGCGGGCGATGGTCTACCGCCCCGACCTCGGCGGCCTGCTGCCGGTCTACGTCGCCGACCGCTACGAGGGGATCGAGGCCAAGCCGTTCCCGGAGCTGTCGGAGGCCGAGCTCGACGGCTATCTGGAGCGCAACGTGGCCGCGGTGCGCGAGGTCGCCGCGCGTGCGCGCCCCGACGTCGCCCTCGCGAACCACCTGGTCATGGGCCCCGTGATCCTCGCGCGGGCGCTCGGCGACGTCCCGTACGCCGTCAAGGTCCACGGCTCGGCGCTCGAGTACACGGTCAAGGCGAACCCCGCGCGCTTCCTCCCGTACGCCCGCGAGGGCCTCGCGCGCGCCCGCGCGGTACTCGTGGGCTCCCGCCACACCGGGGAGAGCCTGTGGGCGGCGATGGACGACCCTGGCCTGGAGGCCCGCACGAAGCTCGGCCCGCCCGGCGTCGACATCCGCGAGTTCCAGCCGCGCGAGCCCGCTGCGGCCCGTCAGGGCCTGGAGGACCTCGTGGCGCGGCTGCACCACGCGCCGGCGGGGAATCCGGACTCCTCCTTCGCGCGCGACCCGGAGGCGGCGGCCGCGGCGCTGGCCACGATCGCCCCGGACGACCGCCTGGTGGTCTTCGTGGGCAAGCTGATCGCCTCCAAGGGCGTCGACCTGCTGCTCGCCGCCTGGCCGCTGGTGCTCGAGCGGGTGCCGGACGCCAAGCTCGTGATCGTCGGCTTCGGCGCGTTCCGCGAGGGCCTGGAGGCGCTGGCCGGTGACCTCGCGTCCGGCCGCGACCTGCGCGGCGAGAACGGGCTCGACCTCCAGTACCTGCGCGCGTTCCTCGAGCGCGCCCCGGACGGCTACCCGGCGCGGGCCGAGCGGATCGTGTGGGCGGGGCGGCTCGATCACGCCGAGCTCGCCGACCTCCTGCCCGCCACCGAGGCGATGGTCGTGCCCAGCACGTTCCCCGAGGCGTTCGGGATGGTCGCCGCCGAGGCCGCGGCGTGCGGCTCGCTGCCCGTGGTGGCGCTCCACTCGGGCCTGGGGGAGGTCGCGACCACGCTCTCCGAGGTCGTTCCGGAGGCCGCGCGGCCGCTGCTGGGCTTCGAGCGCGGCCCCGCCGCCGTCGCGCAGCTGGCGGCCGCGGTGACCGGCTGGCTCGAGGCGCCCGAGGCGCTGCGGGCCTCGACACGCGAGGCGATGGTGGCGATCACGCGCGAGCGCTATTCGTGGGACGGCGTGGCGCGGACCGTGCTCGCCGCGGCGGAGGGCCGCCTCGAAGGCTTGCCCGCCCCCTGAACCGGTACGATCCCGCCGCATGCCGAGAGGGAGAGGACTGGCCGCCGTCGCCGCCGCAGCGCTGCTCGTCGGCATTTCGGGCTGCCAGCTGAACGACAGCGGCGACAACGTGGTCGCGGGCAAGCAGGACTTCGTCGCCAAATGCGGCTCCTGCCACACCCTCAAGCGCGCCGGCACCACCGGCGTGACAGGGCCGAACCTCGACCAGGCGTTCCAGCAGGCGCGCTCCAGCGGCTTCGGGCAGAGCAGCTTCAAGGGCATCGTCTACCGCCAGATCCTCCAGCCGAACCGCAGCCCGCAGATCGACCCTGTGACGGGCAAGACCCTTGCCGCGATGCCCGCCAAGCTGTTCACCGGCACCAAGGCCCAGGACGTCGCCGCCTACGTCGCCGGCGCCGTGGCGAAGCCGGGCGAGGACAAGGGCCAGCTCGGGAGCGTCGGCGTCAAGAAATCCACCGCCGTCGCCAAGGAGTCGGGCGGCAAGCTGTCGATCCCCGCCGATCCCTCGGGCGCCCTCGCCTACACCTTCGGCTCGGCCGAGGCCAGCCCCGGCCAGGTCGAGATCGACTCGGTGAACAAGTCGTCGATCGACCACGACATCGCGGTCGAGGGCAACGGTGTGAGCGAGACCGGCGAGGTCGTCAAGAACGGCGGCGTCTCCAAGATCAGCGTCTCGCTCAAGCCCGGCGAGTACACCTTCTTCTGCTCCGTCCCCGGCCACCGCCAGGGCGGCATGGAGGGCAAGCTCACCGTCAAGTGAGTGACGGCGGGGTGGCGGCTGGCTGCCGCGCGACGAGCTAGAAGATCGCGCGGACCAGCAGCACGAACCCGGTGATCAGTACCGCCACCACGAGGACGTAGATCAGGAAGCGGAACGCCTCCGCCTCGGAGCGGAGCGGGTTGAGCATCCGCTAGATGATGTAGACGCTGAAGTACACGACGATCCACATGATGTCGACGAAGTGCCAGTAGATGCCCGGCACTTCGACGCCGCGGTGCTCCTCGGGGGTGAAGTGCCCCTTGAAGGCGCGGATGGTGACCATCGACAAGAGCGTCAGGCCGACGAACACGTGGGCACCGTGCAGGCCCGTGAGCCCGTAGAAGACCGAGGCCTGGGCGGTGTCCGCCGGCGAGAAGCCGATGTGGACGTACTCGTTGATCTGGATGAACAGGAACGTCGCGCCGAGCCCGAGCGTGGTCACGATCCCGGCCTTGAGCCCGTTGCGGTTGCCCGACTTGGCGCACTCGAGCGCCCAGTGCATCGTGAACGACGAGGAAACCAGGATGCACGTGTTGACGCCGGCGATCAGCTTCGGCAGCTCGGTGCCCGAGGCGGGCCACTCGTCGCCGTTCACGACCCGGATGAAGAAGTAGGCCGTGAAGAAGGCCCCGAAGACCATCACCTCGGAGATGATGAAAAGCAGCATCCCGAGCAGCTGCGGCTCGACGCGCGAGGAGCGGTTGGCCTCGGGCGGGCCGTGGTGCTCCTCGTCGTGGACGCCCGCGTGGCTGCCGTGCGTACCGGCTACGGAGGCAGCTTCCATCAGGCTTTGACCTCTTCCTTGGCCTCGACGTGCTGGACCGGCTTGCCGCTCTCGCGCTCGATCTTCTCGATCAGGCCCTTCTCGACCCACGCGGAGCGGTTGGAGGGCAGCGTCGAGATCACGACCTCCGAGATGTGGAAGTACTGCAGGGCGTTCATCGCCGCCGTGTACGGGTCGGGGTCGCCGATCATGCCGGCGGCCACGATCTTGTCCGAGCGCAGCGACTCGAGCAGCTGGCCCAGCCGCTCGCGCGCGGCGCGCACCGCGCGGCCGTCGCCCGAGCCCTGCGGCACGACCACGATGAAGCGATGCGGCCCCTCGCTGGCGAGCTTCTCCAGGTGCTGGACGAGCTCGCCGCCGGCGGCGGTCTGGTTGGCCAGCACGAGGGTGACGTCGAACGGCAGGCCCTCGGAGTCGACGTCGACCACGATGTGGGTGACGGGCAGGCCGGTCTCGTTCTCGAGCCGCTCGATCAGGTCGCGCCGCAGCCAGCCGGACGTGGTGGCCGGCAGCGTCGAGATGATGATCTCGTTGATGCCGTGGGCGCCGATCGCGTCCATGGCAGCGTTGAACGGGTCGGCGTCGCCGACCTCGCCGGTGCCCTCGATCCCCTCGTCGCGCATGAACGCGAGCGCGAGGTCGATCCGGACCTGGGCGGAGTCGCGGACCGCCTCGTCGTAGATCACCGCGCCGTGGCGCGGGCGGCTCTGCGGCACGACGACGTGGAAGCGCGCGTCGCCCTCGGCGGCGCGGTCGCGGATCGCGTCCAGCAGCTCCTTGCCACCGATCGTCTCGTTGGCGAGTACAAGGATGTCGGCCATCTATTCGTCGCTCCTGCCGCCGGCCTCGGACTCACCGGCCGGCACGGCTTGCGGCTCGGGTTCTCGCTCCTCCTCGGTGGGTTGGAAGATCCCGTGCACCGCGCCGGGGACGCCGTACTCGTAGGGGCCGCCGACGACGGTCGGGACGTTGTCGAAGTTGAAGATCGGCGGGGGAGAGGAGACCTGCCACTCGAGCGTGAGCGAGCGCCACGGGTTGGCCTCCGCGCGCGCGCCGCCGCGCCACGAGGAGACGATGTTGTAGACGAAGATCAGCGTTGAGAGCCCGAGCCCGAAGCTCGCGATCGAGATGAACAGGTTCCAGCCCGCGAACTGCTCCGGGTAGTCGGCGACGCGCCGCGGCATCCCCTGGACGCCGATCAGGTGCATCGGCCCGAAGGTCAGGTTGAAGCCGACGAACGTCAGCCAGAAGTGGATCTTGCCGAGCGTCTCGTCGTACATCCGCCCGGTCATCTTCGGGAACCAGTAGTAGACGCCCGCATAGATCGTGAACAGCGAGCCGCCGAACAGCACGTAGTGGATGTGGGCGACGATGAAGTACGTGTCCGAGACGTGGATCGTCAGCGGCACCATGGCGAGCATCACCCCCGAGATGCCGCCGAGCGTGAACATCGTCAGGAAGCCGAGGACGAACAGCATCGGCGTGTCGATGTGGAGCACGCCGCGCCACAGCGTCGCCAGCCAGGAGAAGATCTTGATCCCGGTCGGCACGGCGATGATCGCGGTGGTGACCATCATCGGGATCCGGATCCAGCTCTGCATGCCGGAGACGAACATGTGGTGCGCCCAGACCGTGAACCCGAGCAGCACGATCGCCAACAGCGAGAAGGCCATCATCCGGTAGCCGAAGATCGGCTTTCGCGACTTCACGGACAGGATCTCCGAGACGATCCCGAAGCCCGGCAACATCATGATGTAGACGGCCGGGTGGGAGTAGAACCAGAAGACGTGCTGGTACATCAGCACGTCGCCTCCCCGCTCCCAGTTGAAGAAGTTGAAGCCGAGCGCGTAGTCGAGCAGGACGAAGAACTGCGAGGCGGCGACGAACGGCGTGGCGATGACCACCAGCAGCGAGGTCGAGAAGTTCGCCCACACCAGCAGCGGCATGCGCCAGAAGCTCATGCCCGGCGCGCGCATCGTGATGATCGTGACCAGGAAGTTCAGCGCCGTGGCGATCGACGACGCGCCGGCGAACTGGACGCCGATCGTGAAGAACAGCTGGCCGATCGGCACATCGGTCGAAAGCGGCGCGTAGGCCGTCCAGCCCGTGGCGAACGAGCCGCCGGGGGCGAGGAAGGACGCGGTCATCATCAGGCCGCCCAGCGGCAGCATCCAGAACGACAGCGCGTTCAGGCGCGGGAACGCCATGTCCGGCGCGCCGATCATCAGCGGCAGGACGAAGTTCGCCAGCCCCGCGAAGACCGGGATGATGAACAGGAAGATCATCAGCGACGCGTGGACGCTGAAGAGCCCGTTGTACGCGTTGGCGTCGACGAACTGCATGCCGGGCGCCGCGAGCTCGGCGCGCACCAGCATCGCCAGCAGGCCGCCGACCAGCATGAAGAAGAACGAGGTGACGACGTACTGGATGCCGATCACCTTGTGGTCGGTGTTGACCCGGAAGTAGTCCTTCCAGCTCGTCGCGCCGTGCGAGGAGTGGTCTTCGGCCCGGGTCGGCTTGCCGGCTGCCCAGTAGAACCAGTAGTCGAAGGCGCCGAGGCCGACGAGGAAGAACAGCGGCGAGGCGATCAGGCCGACGATCAGGACGGCGTCCTGGAACTTGACGTCCCAGCCGTCGCCGCCGTCGAACGGGTTCGAGAAGCCGTAGGCGAGGCGGACGATCGTCACGAGGACGAACGCGAACAGCACGGCGAGCACGGTGAACTCGCCCGCTCTCAGCAACCCTGGTGCTCGCATCCTCGCCGCCATCAGCCTCCAATCGTCACTTCGTCGCGACCTTCACAAGGTAATCGGTCAGCGCCTTGATCTCCTCCGGCTGGAGGGTGTCCTTGTAGTTGGTCGGCATGATCCCATCCTGGTAGCCCTTCGCCACCTCGGCGCCGGGCTGCTCGATGGACTGCTGGATGAAGGCGGCGTCCTTGCCCTTGAGGACCTTGTCGAGGTCCGGGCCGATGGTGCCGGTCGCACCCGCGTCGCTCAGCGTGTGGCAGGAGCCGCACGCGGGGCTCGCGGTGCTGGTGAAGATCGTCTTGCCGTCCGGGGCTGCGCCGCCGCCGCTCGCCGGCTTCGAGCCGCCGCCGGCCGCCTTGGCCTTCGCGGCGGCGAACCACTTGTCGTAGGCGCCAGGTGTGACCACGTGGGCGCTCTGGCGCATCACGGCGTGTCCGAGGCCGCACAGCTCGGCGCATACCACGGGGAAAGTGCCGGTCTTGATCGGCTTGACGCGGTAGGAGGTCGTGAGGCCGGGAACGGCGTCGATCTTCTGCCGGAAGGCGGGGACCCAGAAGTCGTGCAGGACGTCCTTGGACTGGACGAGGAACTTCACCTGCTTGCCCTTGGGCAGATACAGCTGCGGCGAGGCGATCTCCTTCCCGCCCGGGTTGGGGTAGTAGAAGGTCCACGTGAACTGCTCGCCGACGACGCGGACGCGCATCTCGGAGGCCTCGGCCTTCTCGATGTCGTGCAGGACGACGTAGGCGTACGAGCAGAGCGCGACGAGGATGATCGCCGGGATGGCGGTCCAGATCACCTCGAGCCGCGTGTTGCCGTGGATCGGCGGGCCGTCCTTGAGCTCCTCGCCCGGCCGCATGCGGAACCGCCACACGCTGTAGAGGACGACCGTCTCGACGAGCACGAAGATCGGCACGGAGACGATCACCAGGACGTCCCACAGCGTGTCGATGTCCTTGCCCTCTTCCGACGCCTGCGTCGGGAACCAGTGGATCGAGAGCCCGAGGGCGATCCCGCAGGCCGACGTGATCAGACCGATGACCAGCAGCGGCAGAACGTGGCTGCGACCTTGCTTCTCCTCGCCCATGCCGGCGGCATCCTATGCAACCGGGGCGGCGGAGGGAACGCTCAGGCGGCGCGCGGAAGGTCGCTCTGTGCGCTGCCTGACCGGAAGGCCGACGGGGCCTGGCCCTGATAGCGACGGAACGCCTTGGCGAACTGGGCCGGCTGGCGGTAGCCGACACGGCGCGCGACCTCGCGCACGGTCATGCTGCGGCGCGCCAGCAACTCGGCCGCGCGCTGCATGCGCACGCGGGTCAGGTGCTCGCGGAACGTGGTGCCGCCGATCTCGGCGTATGCACGCTGGAGCTGGCGGCGAGAGGAGGCGACCCGACGGGCGATGTCGTCGAGCGAGACGTCCGTGGAGTACTCCTGCTCGACGATCTCCACCGCGTCGTGGAACAGGCTGGTGCGGAGCCTGACGGTGGCGGGGCGTTGTATGGACACACAAGGATTACGCGCGAATGCGCCAAGTGGATGACTGACCACAGTCCGATTTGGCACGTTGCCGCTCAAGTTGGAAGCGCTTCCCGCCCGTTCTCGCCCATCCGCCCGACCCGGTAACATTGCGGCAATCGTTGCAAGCGGTTCGGGGAGAGGGTCGAATGCGGGTCCGGGATGGCATGAGCACGATGGTGCTGACGGTGGGTCCCAACCACACGTTGCGCCAGGCGGCGCACGCCATGGCCAAGCGCCGCGTCGGCGCGGCGGTCGTCGTCGACCCTGAGGCGCCCACGCTCGGGATCATCACCGAGCGAGACATCCTGCTCTCGATCGGCGACGGCCAGGACCCGGACGACGAGCTGGTCGCCGACCACCTCACCTCCGAGTTGGTCTTCGCCGCCCCGGACTGGTCGCTCGAGCAGGGCGCCGCGGCGATGGTCCGCGGAGGCTTCCGCCACCTCATCGTCATCGACGAGGGCGAGGCGACCGGCGTGCTGTCCGTGCGCGACGTGGTGCGGTGCTGGACGGACGATGGGGCGAGTTGCGAGGTGCCCCAGTCGCCGGCCGTGGCCGGCGGATAGCGTCCGCGGCTTCTCCGGCGAAGGTCAACTGCGGGCATTGAGGAGGCGGGTTCGGCTGCCGCGGCGGTCAAGATCGCTGACTTCGGGGCGCATACCGCCCCAAACTCAGCGCGCTTGGCCAAGCGGGACGGTTTGTGGTCGCTATACGACCAATAACCGTCCCGATTGAACGCCGCGGCACCCCGCACCCTCCACTCAATGCGAGCCGTTGACGTTCGCTGGTCAGGCCACGGGCATCCACCGAACCGCCACCACCAAAGCGTCATCCGACCCCCGCGCGTGCGAGGCCAGCACCCGCTGAGCCTGCTCCTGCGCCGGGACGCCCGGCAGCAGCGAAGAGCCGAAGTCCGCGGCCACGCCGTCGGTGGCCATGACCACGCAGTCGCCCGGGGCCAGCGTCGTCCGCACCAGCTTCACGCCCGGCAGCGACCAGCCGAGGACCCCGCCGAACAGGGTCGGTGAGTCGAGGGAGTCGCCTCGCTCGCGGTCGGCCCTCACCAGGCGGCCCTCCACGTTGCCGATCCCGGTCCACGTGAGGCCGGCTGTCTCGAGGTCGAACCAGGCGATCGTGGCGACGACGCCGCGGGTCGCGCGGAGGGCCTGGTGGCAGTTGCGCAGCAGCGTCTCGGGCGCCTCGCCGGCGTGCCGGTGGAACTGCTCGGCGGCGGCCTCGGACGCGTCGGCGGCGGCGCCGCCGTGGCCCAGGCCGTCGATCGTGGCGACGAGCGCGCCGCCCTCGTAGGCCACCCAGACCGCGAGGTCGCCGGAGCGCTCCTCGCCTGCCAGCGCCTCGCCCGCCTCCCCGCGCTCGAGGACGTCGGGCCATGCGCGCCCGCTACACACGCACGCCCCGCTCGGCGCCTCGGGACCACTTGACGAGCCGCACCGTCGTGCCCTGCCGCGGTGCGCTCTCGATCTCGAACTCGTCGACCAGCCGGCGCGCTCCCGGCAGCCCGAGCCCAAGTCCCCCGCCGGTGGTGTAGCCGTCCTGCAGCGCGCGCTCGATGTCCGCGATCCCCGGCCCTTGGTCGGCGGCGATGACCTCGATGCCCGAGCGGCCGTTGCCGTCGTGCACGACCCGCAGCGTCACCTCGCCGCGGATCGCGTAGGCCGTGATGTTGCGCGCCACCTCGGAGATCGCGGTGGCGAGCAGGGTCTGGTCCGTCGAGCTCAGCTCGAGTTCGCCGGCGAGCTCCCGCGCACGCTGGCGCGCGGTCACGACGTCGGCGTCCGACTCGATGGCGATCCGGCTCTCAGCCTCCACCGTCAAGCGGCTCCTTGAGCTGGTACCGCAGCAGCGCCAGGCCCTCCTCGAGGTCGAGCGCCGTCTGCACGTCCTCGAACTGCATGCCGAGCTGGACCATCGCGAACGCGACCTCGGGCTGGATGCCGACGATCACGGTCTCCGCCCCGCGCAGGCGCGTCATGTGCGCGATCCCGCGCAGCGAGCGCGAGACGAACGAGTCCATGACGTCGAGCGCGGTGACGTCGACGATGATCCCCCGCGAGCGGTGGCGGGTGACCTGGGACATCACGTCCTCGCGCAGCTGCAGGACGTCGGTGTCCGTCAGGGCCGTCTGGATCGAGGCGATCAGGACGGAGCCCTGCTTGAGGATCGGGACGGTCAACTAGCGCGCCTCGGTCGGCAGGTAGTCGCCCTGCGTGACCTCGTAGCCGAGCAGCCGCTCCGCCTCCTCGATGCCGCCCTGGAGGTCGCCGACCGCGTTGACCTTCGAGAGGTCCACGCCGAGCGTGACCAGCGTCTGGGCGATGTCGGAGGACAGGCCGGTGATGATCACCGACGCGCCCATCAGGCGCGACGCCTCGACTGTCTGCACGAGGTGGTTCGCCACCGTCGAGTCGATCGTCGGTACGCCGGTGATGTCGATCACGACCACCTTGGCGCGGTTGGCGCGGATCCCGCGCAGGAGCTGCTCGGTGAGCTGGCGGGCCCGCTGGCCGTCGAGCACGCCGATGATCGGGAGGATCAGCAGCCGCTCGCGGACCTGGAGGACCGGCGTGGAGAGTTCCCGGATCGCCTCCTGCTGCTGGCGGATGACGCGCTCGCGCTCGCCGACGAAGTTGCCGGCCACGATGTTGGAGATGCGGTTGGCCGCGGGCTCGTAGGCGTCGAGCACGCGGTTGAGGAGAGCGAAGTCCGACTGGTACTTCTGGAACAGCGAGCGGGCCAGCACGTCGCGCAGGAGCAGCACGATCGAGACGACCTCGTCGACCTCGACCCCACGAGGGATGATGCGCTCGGAGAGGTTGCGCGCGTAGTCCTGCAGCGCCTCGGTGGAGCCGGTCTCCAGCACCTCGACGTAGTTGTCGTAGACCGACGTCGCCTCGTTGAAGATCTCCTCCTGCGTCAGCGCGGTGAGCAGCTGCGCCTCCGAGATCCTGCGGGCCCACTCCTCGCGCAGCTGGGTCCGGTTCGCGCGCAGGTGGGAGACCAGTTCGCGGAGGAGCCCCTCCGTCGCCTCGCCGTGACCGTCGCTCGCCGTCGCCTCGGGGGGTAGGTCAGCCATCGCTCTCCTCTGGGGTGTGGTGTGGCGCCTCGGGATCCGGCCCGAGCGTCAATACGGCCATATCGTCGCGCAGGCGGCCCATCGAGGCGTGCATGACGGCCTGCTCGACCCGCTCCGCCACCGCCGCCGGAGGGAGGCCGCCGCAGGTCTGGAGCAGCTCGATCAGCTGCTCGGTGCCGAACACCTCGCGCCGCTGGCGCCGGACCTCGGTGACGCCGTCGGTGTAGAGGACGAGCACGTCGCCCCTCTCGAGCTCGACGACGACATCGGCGAGCAGCGGCTCGGCGTCGGAGCCGAGCAGCGTGCCGAGCCGGCCGACCTCCTCGACGCTGCCGTCGGTGTGCACGACGAACGGCAGCGGGTGGCCGCCGCAGGCCAGCTCGAGCCGCACGTGGCCGGGCACGACCTGCATGTAGGCGTAGGCGACCGTGCAGAAGCGGCCGTCGGCGACCTGCTCGCGCAGCTCGCGGTGGAGCAGCGTGAGGACGCCGCTGGGGCGGTGCTCGTAGGCGGCGGCGGCGCGCAGGGTGTGGCGGGCCAGCGCCGTCACGGCGGCGGCCTCCGGCCCCTTGCCCTGGATGTCGCCGATCAGCGCCGCCCAGCCGCCGTCGCGGGCGCGGTAGAGGTCGTAGAAGTCGCCACCGAGCTCGACGCCCTCGCCGGCCGCGTTGAAGCGCACGGCGGCCGACAGGCCGGGGACGGGCGGCAGCGCGCCCGGCCGCAGCGAGCGCTGCAACGTGCGCGCGATCGTCCGTTCGCGCCCGTACAGCCGCGCGTTGGCGATCGCCCCCGACGCGAGCTGGCCGAGCTGGGTGAGGAGCGCGTCGTCCCGGCGGGTGAACTCGCGCTCCGAGGCGTCGACGACCTCGAGCGAGCCGAGCTCGCGCCCCTGCGCCTGCAGGGTCACGCTCGTGCGCGCAGGTGTCGTCGTGGAGACCTCGAGCTCCGGCGGTGAGGTCGCGCCGAGCGGCGGGCGGCGCGGCTCCTCGGACAGGATCGCGATCGATGCGCGCTCCGCCGAGAGCGCCGCGCGGGCCGCGTCGGCGGTCAGCTGGAGGATCTCCTCGACGCTCATCGAGGCGTTGATCGCGACCGACGCATCGGCCAGCGCGCGCAGCTGCTCGATGTACTCGTGCTCGATCCGCGCGATCTCCTGCACCTCGTGGTAGCCGCGCGCCGCGATCTCGAAGGTCGACAGGCTCTCGCGCAGGAACTCCGCGGCAGCGCGGACGATCTCGCCCTGCTGGCCGCCCGGGGCGGAGGCCAGGGCGACCGTCAGCGCGCTGTGGTGGGCGTCGGCGAAGTCGAGCACGCTGTACTGCGCCGCGACCGCCTCGCGCCCGAGCGAGTAGGCCTCGCCGAGGCCGCTCTCCCCGCCCTGGCTGAGATGCGCCGCGAACGCCTGCGCGTACCGCTCCGCAAGAGCCGGCGACGACACGTCTGGCTGCTCGACCCCCACGTGGCGGAAGCCTATTGGCGCATGGCAGCTAGTGCGAGGAGTGGTCGAGCGGGAGCTCGGAGATCTCGTGCGATGCGGCGCGCACCCACGCGACGAGCGTGACGAGGAAGAGGATCAGCCCGATGATGGTGACCGCGATCGAGAGCGTGAGGCCGACGAGGGAGAGCGTCACGCCGACCGCGTTGACGATCGGCAGGATGCTCGGCTCCGGCATGTGGACCTCTTCACTGACCGGCGGGGCCTCTGTCTCGAGCGGCGACATCAGGCGGTGTAGATCGCGGCCGCGAGGAACGTCAGGCCGAACATCAGCAGCATGATCGTCGAGACGATCAGGCCGGTGCGGACGTTGCGGCGTGCGAGCTTGCGGTCCATGCGCTGGCGATTCTACAGCCGGGCGTCGGCCACCATGGCGACGAACAGCAGGGCCAGGTAGAGGAGCGAGAACAGGTAGGTCTTGAGCGCCGCGCGGCGGTTCGCGGACCGCTGCAGGCGCACGGCGTGGAACAGGAAGACGGCGCCGAGCACGGTCGCCACCGCCGCGTAGATCGCGCCGAAGAAGCCGAACACGACCGGCAGCAGCGTCAGCACCACCAGCAGGCAGGTGTAGAGCAGGATCTGGCGGCGCGTCTCGGCCTCGCCGTGGACGACCGGCATCATCGGCACGCCGACGCGCGCGTACTCGTCCTTCATCAGCAGCGACAGCGCCCAGAAGTGCGGCGGCGTCCAGTAGAAGACGATCGCGAACAGGTACAGCGCGGTCGGATCCAGATGGCCTGTGACCGCGGTCCAGCCCACCAGCGGCGGCACCGCGCCCGCCGCGCCGCCGATCACGATGTTCTGCGGCGTCGAGCGCTTCAGCCACATCGTGTAGACGAGCACGTAGCCGAGGAAGCCGCACAGCGCGAGCGAGGCGCTCAGCGTGTTGACGGTCAGCGACAGCTGGATGAACGACAGCGCGGCCAGCGCGATCCCGAACGCGAGCGCCGCGTTGGGGGAGATCCGCCCGGCGGGCACCGGCCGGTTGGCGGTGCGGGCCATCTGGGCGTCGATGTCGCGGTCGAACCAGTGGTTGACGGCGCCGGCGCCGCCCGCGGACAGCGAGCCGCCCAGGCAGGTCAGCGCCACGAGCCCGATCGACGGGTCGCCCGCCACGTACATGGTCGTGATCGTCGTCAGCAGCAGCAGCGACTGGACGCGCGGCTTCGTGAGCTCGACGTAGTCGCTGAGCACCTGGCGCGCGCCCGCGAACGGGAGCGCGTGCGACCGGGTGCTGACGCGGGACGCCTCCATCTCAGACGTTGGCCACCGGCCGGCCGGCCTGGTAGCGCTGCTCGACGCCGGTCTCCTGCTCGACCTGGCGGCGGATGTCCTTCATCGGCTCGACCGAGCGCACGCGCGGGATGACGTCGAAGTTGTTCTCCGGCGGCGGCGAGGGGGTGAACCACTCGAGCGTGTTCGCCTTCCACGGGTCGGGGCCGGCGACCGCGCCGTGCTTGACCGAGCGGACGACGTTGATGACCGTCAGCAGCACGCCGAGGGCGAGGATGAACGAGCCGATCGTCGAGATCAGGTTGTAGACGTGCAGGTGGTTGACGTCGGCGTACTCGTAGACGCGACGCGGCATGCCCGAGAGACCGGCCGAGTGCTGGATCAGGAACGTCACGTGGAAGCCGACGAGGAAGAGCCAGAACGAGACCTTGCCGAGCGACTCCGACAGCATCCGCCCGCTCATCTTCGGGAACCAGTAGTAGAGCGCGCCCACACCCGCGAAGGCGGCGCCGCCGAACGCCGTGTAGTGGAAGTGCGCGACGACGAAGTAGGTGTCTGTCAGCTGCCAGTCGACCGGGAAGACGGCGAGGAAGATGCCGGTGATCCCGCCCATCAGGAACGTGGCGATGCCGCCCACGCAGTAGAGGAGCGGCACGCGGTACTCGATCGTGCCGCGCCACAGCGTCGCCACCCAGTTGAAGATCTTCACGCCGGTCGGCACCGCGATCAGGAAGCTCGAGAGCATGAAGAACGCGAGCACGACGGTCGACATCGGCGTGGCGAACATGTGGTGCGCCCACACGAGCATGCCGAGGAAGGCGATGCCGGCGGTCGAGGCCGCGATCGCCTTGTAGCCGAAGATCGGCTTGCGGGCGAACACCGGCAGCACCTCGGAGAACACCCCGAACGCGGGCAGCACGAGGATGTACACCTCGGGGTGGCCGAAGAACCAGAAGAGGTGCTGCCACAGCAGCGCCGACCCTCCCTGCGTCGGGTCGAAGAAGTGCGTGCCGAAGTTGCGGTCGAGCAGCAGCATCGTCACCGACGCGGCCAGCGAGGACAGCGCGAGCACGATCAGGTACGCGTAGATCAGGATCGTCCACACGAACAGCGGGATGCGGCCCCAGCCCATGCCGGGCGCGCGCATGTTGTGGATCGTGGCGATGAAGTTGACGGCGCCGAGCATCGACGACAGGCCGGTGAGGTGGACCATGTAGATCCACGCGTCCTGGCCGCCGGAGGGCGAGTACTCCTTGGACGAGAGCGGCACGTAGGAGAACCAGCCGGCCTCGGGCGGCTGGAAGAAGACCGACGCGTAGAGCGCGATCCCGCCGAACAGGAACATCCAGTACGACCAGGCGTTGATGCGCGGGAAGGCGACGTCGCGCGCGCCGATCATCAGCGGTACCAGGTAGTTCGCGAAGCCAGCCCACAGCGGCACGATGACGAGGAAGATCATCGTCGTCCCGTGCATGGTGAAGATCTGGTTGTACTTCTCGGGGCTCAGGAACGTGTTGTCCGGCGCCCCGAGCTGGATCCTCAGCAGCAGCGCCTCCACGCCTCCCAGCAGGAAGAACGCGAGGACCGTGTACAGGTACATGATCCCGATCTTCTTGTGGTCGGTCGTGGTGATCCACGACGTCCACCCCCCGGCCTCGGGCCGCGCCTCGCGGCTGAGGATCTGCGGCCGCGCCAGGCTGCGGCGCGCGGTCGTCGTCTCGGTGTCTGAGGTGATGGCCATGGGTCTGGGGAGGCTTCCTACGGGGTCTGGGTCGTCGACTGCTGCTTGTTGATCTCTGCGCGCTGCTTGGCGCCCTCTTCACGGGCGATCTTGATGTCCGCCGCCTCGCGGTCGAACCACGCTTGATACTCGTCGAACGGGACGACCCTGACGCGCGCGGTCATGTTGGCGTGGTTGCGCCCGCACAGCTCGGCGCACTGCCCGGCGTAGGTGCCGACCTTGGTGGCCTTGAACCAGGTCTTGTTCACGTACCCGGGGATCGCGTCCATCTTGCCGCCGAGCGCAGGGATCCACCACGAGTGGGCGACGTCATCGGACGTGATGCGGAGGATGACCGTCATGCCGAGGGGCACCACCATCTCCTCGTAGGCGAACACGTTCTTGTCGCCCTGCGGCGGATACTGGTAACGCCACACGTACTGCTGGCCGTCGACGGTGATGTTCAGCTTGGCGCCCTTGGGCGGCGACTTCTGGTCGGTCGAGGCGAAGAACGCGTTGGCGGCGACGCGGTTGCCGGAGGCGTCGATGTCCGACGCCGGCGGGTTCTTGATCCCCGGCAGCTTGATGAAGGTGACAACCGTGATGAACACCAGCACCACGGCGGCGCCGACCGTCCAGCCGATCTCCAGCCGCGTGTTGCCGTGGATCTGGGCCGCGACGCGGCCGCGGCGCGCCTTGAACTTGAAGAGGAACCAGATCAGCGACCCCTGGACGCCGATGAACACCACCAGCGCCATCGCGAAGATGAGGACGTAGAGCGTGAAGATGTCCTCGGCGTTCGGCGACACGCCCTTGTCGGGGAAGAGCAGGCCGGCGAGGAATGCGGGAACAGGGTGCAAGGCGGCGGAAGTGTATAGACGGGCCAGGGCGCTTCAGCGCCCGGCGATCATGACCCCTTGAACTCCGGCGGGCGCTTGCCCAGGAACGCTTGCACGCCCTCGAGGAAATCACCAGAGGCGGCCATCTCCTGCTGGATCGTCGCCTCGAGCTCGAGCTGCTCCTCCATCCCGCGGTAGATCCAGGCGTTGAGCTGGCGCTTGGAGCCGGCGTAGGAGGCGGTCGGGCCGGTGGCCAGCCGCTCGGCGAGGGCGTCGACCTCCGCATCGAAGACGTCGTCGGCGGCCACGCGGTTGATCAGGCCCCACTCGAGCGCCTGCAGCGCCGGGACGCGCTCGCCCAGCATCGCCATCTCGGCCGCGCGGGTGTAGCCCACGCGCGAGGGCACGAGCACCGAGGAGCCGCCGTCGGGCACGAGTCCGATGTTCACGAACGCGAGCAGGAAGTAGGCCGACTCCTTGGCCAGGATCAGGTCGCAGTCGAGCGCCAGCGAGCAGCCGATGCCGACCGCGGGGCCGTTGACCGCCGCCAGCACGGGCTTCGGCATCTCCCGGATCGTGCTGATGATCGGGTGGTAGCGCTCGCGCAGGGCGCGGCCGACGTCCGGATGGCCCTCCGGGGTCGGCTCGAAGCCGGCCTTCAGGTCGGCGCCGGAGGAGAAGCCCCGGCCGGCGCCGATGATGGTCACCGAGCGGACGGAGTCGTCCGCCGCGGCCTCCTGGACGGCCGCCAGGAGGTCGAGCCCGAACTGCTCGTTCCAGGCGTTCATCGTGTCCGGGCGGTTCAGCTCGATGCGCAGCTCGGCGCCGTTGGAGGCGCCGCGCCGCGTGGTCACGGTCTCGGCCATCGGCCGCATCCTACGGATAGCCTGGAGGCATGGCCCGCCCCCGCATCGGCATCTGCACCGCGATCGAGCGCGCCCGCTGGAGCTACTGGGACACGGAGGCTTACCTCCTCGACCGCAACTACGTGGACGCGGTCCAGGCCGCGGGTGGCATCGCGCTGATGCTGCCTCCCGACGCCGACGCCGATCCCGACGAGATCCTCGACCTGCTGGACGGCCTGATCCTCGCCGGCGGGGCCGACATCGACCCGGCCACCTATGGCGCCGAGCCCCACGCGATGACCAGCGGCATGCGGCCGGAGCGCGACGCGTTCGAGATCGCGCTGGCCGCGCGCGCGCTCGAGCGCGACATCCCGTTCCTCGGCATCTGCCGCGGGATGCAGGTCATGAACATCGCCCGCGGCGGCACGCTGCGGCAGCACCTCCCCGACGAGGTCGGCCACGAGGACCACCGCCGCACCCCGGGCTCGTTCGACGGCGCCGACCACGACGTGCGCCTCGCGGACGCCTCGCTCGCGGCGCGGGCGGCCGGGGAGCTCGACCACGCGACGAAGTCCCACCATCACCAGGGCGTCGCGGCGCTCGGCGACGGCTTCGTCGAGACCGGCTGGAGCACGCTGGACGAGCTGCCCGAGGCGATCGAGGACCCGGAGCGGCGGTTCGCGCTGGGCGTCCAGTGGCACCCGGAGGCGGATCCGACGTCGCGCCTCATCGCGGCGCTGGTGGAGGCGGCGGCACGTCGACCCGCGCCAGCCTCCGAAGCGGCACCGTGAGCGGATCCGTGGAGTGGTCGAACGCCTCGAGGCCGCCGGCGGCCGCGAAGTCGGCGCGGATCGCGTCGAAGTAGTCCTGGGCCACCACGGCGGGGCCGGCCGCGAAGCGCTCGCGCGCGGCCTCGCTGCCGAGGTAGGTCCACACCATGCCGCCGAGGTCGGCGTCGATCCGCGGCGTGACGTCGATGCGGTCGTAGTTGCGCTCGCGCCGGTCCAGCACGTCGAGCTCCTCCGCGCCGACGGGGAAGGCGACGCCGTTGACCCGGCCGTCCGCCGCCGGGTAGAGGTTCAGGAACGTCACGCGGACCGGCGGGCGCTCGCCCGTATCGGGGTCGAGGTAGTACTTGTAGCCCGGGATCGTGCGGCGGTTGTCCATCGCGACGTCCCAGGTCCGGCGGTGCCCGAGGAGGTGGCACGGGATGCCGCCGGGGCGCCGGACGAGCGACCCGTAGCCGAACACGAACGTCGTCATCGCGCGTAGACGCTACGTGTCCGCCTGTGGCCCGGTTAGACTCGCCGCGCTGTGCGCCGGTCGACCGCCATCCGCCTGGTGGCGTGCACGGCGCTCGCCGCAGGCCTGGCGGCGCCGCTCGTGCGCCGCCGATTGAGGCTCCCGCCGCCGGTCGTCACGGCGACGGCTGCGACGGCCCCGTTCGCGCTCTGCGTTCTCGTCCCCCGCTCGCGGAAACGCGACGTGGCGACGTTGTGTCTCCAGATGTGGGCCTACGTGGCCACGTACCAGATGCCGAACGACGACCCGATCGAGCTCGAGCGGCGGGTGCGGATCGACTACCCGGTCCACGTCGACAAGCTGATCGGCGGCGGGATGACGCCGACGCTGCGGCTGCAGCGCGCGTTCGGCCGGCCGGGGCGGATCAACGGCATCGAGCGGACGCTGATCTGGTCGCACTGGATCTGGTTCCTCGTCCCGCACGGCACCGCGGCGTTCCTGCTCGTCCGCCACCGAGACCAGTTCCCGCGCGGCGCGGCCCTCCTGTACGCGACGTTCGACCTCGGCCTGATCGGCTATTGGGCGGTGCCGACCGCGCCGCCCTGGTACGCCGCCGCGCGCGGGCGGATGGACGACGGCCGGACCCCCGAGCTGCGGCGCATGATGTACGAGTACGGCGAGCAGTTCTGGAAGTCCAACTGGGGCCCGCTCTATGGTTTCCTCGGCGGGAATCCGCTCGCCGCCATGCCGTCCCTGCACTTCGCCACGTCAGTCCAAGCCGCTCATGTCCTGTCCGAGACCGGCGCCGTCGCTGGAGCCGTGGGTTGGGCGTACGCGAGCACGCTGGGCGTCGCGCTCGTGTACCTCGGCGAGCACTACGTGGTCGATCTCGCGGTCGGATTCGCACTGACGCAACTCGTGCGCAAGGGCGCGCCGCTCGCCGCGCCGCTGTTCCGGGTCATCGCCACCGGGGTGCAGCGGCTCGAGGCGGGGGCGCGCGCGTGAACACGACCGAGACGCGCCACCAGCCGCCCAACACGCCGGCGCCGGAGGGCGACGAGGACCCCGAGGAGCACCCGCCCCGGCTCGACATCTCGGCGCGCAGCCTCGCCGGCTTCGCGGTCTTCGTCGTGCTCGCGATCGTCGCGCTCTACTTCCTGCTCCCGAAGGTCGCCGGGCTGGAGGAGACGTGGCACCGCCTCGAGGACGGCAGCCCGATCTGGCTCGGGCTCGCGATCGTCTTCACGGTCGGCATGTTCGGCGGCTACGTGCTGCTGTTCCAGGGCGTCTACGCGCGCGCGGCCGAGGGCCGGCTGACCCTGCGCGAGAGCTACCAGGTGTGCATGGCCGGGCTGGCGGCGACGCGGCTCTTCTCCGCCGGCGGCGCCGGCGGGATCGTGCTGACCGCGTGGGCGATGCGCGGCGCCGGGCTGCGTCGGCGCGTGGTGGCGGACAAGACGATCTCGTTCCTCGTCCTCACCTACCTCGTCTACACGACCTGCCTGGTCGTGTTCGGCTACGGGCTGCGCTTCGGTGTCTTCCCGGGCCCCGACCCGTTCACGATGACCGTGATCCCCGCCACGCTGGCGCTGATCGCGACCGTGCTCGGCCTCTCGATCGCGTTCGTGCCGACCGACTTCGAGCGCCGGCTGCAGACGCTGGCGCTGCGCCACGGCCGCACCGGGCGCATGGCCCAGCGGCTCGCGACGCTGCCCGCCACCGCCTCGAGCGGCATCCGCGACGCGCTCCACCACCTGCGCTCGAAGGACCCGGCGCTGCTCGGCGCGGTCGCCTTCTGGGCGTGCCAGATCGTGGTGCTGTGGGCGTGCTTCGAGGCGTTCGGCCAGTCGCCGCCGCTGGCCGTGCTCGTGCTCGGCTTCTTCATCGGGATGCTCGGCAACCTGCTGCCGCTCCCGGGCGGGATCGGCGGCGTCGACGGCGGGATGATCGGCGCGTTCGCGGCGTTCAACGTCGATACCGGGCTTGCCGTGGTCGCGGTGCTGGCCTACCGCGCGTTCACGTTCTGGCTCCCCACGGTGCCCGGCGTGATCGCCTATCTGCAGCTGCGCAAGACCGTGGAACGCTGGCGTCTCGAGGGCCGCCGCGCGCTACACTATACAAACTGAAGTAAGCAACTTTGACCGGGGAGAAGACCCAACCTATGGCGAACGTCGAGCAGGTCATCATCGTCGGAAGCGGTCCTGCGGGCTACACCGCGGCGCTCTACACCGCCCGCGCGAACCTGAACCCGCTCGTGATCGAGGGCTTCCTCTGGGGCGGGCTGCTCCAGCAGACGACCGACGTCGAGAACTATCCCGGCTACCCCGAGGGGATCATGGGGCCGGAGATGATGCAGCAGTTCCGCGACCAGGCGGAGCGCTTCGGCACGCGCTTCATCACCGACAACGTCACCAAGATCGAGCCTGGCGCCGAGGGCGAGCCGCACACGGTCTGGGTCGACGACGAGGAGTACAAGGCCCGCACGGTCATCCTCGCGATGGGCGCCGAGCACAAGAAGCTCGGCGTGCCCGGTGAGGAGGAGCTCGGCGGCCGCGGCGTGTCCTACTGCGCGACCTGCGACGCCGCGTTCTACAAGGACAAGACGACCTTGATCGTGGGCGGTGGCGACTCCGCGATGGAGGAGGCGCTCTTCCTCGCCAAGTTCTCCTCGCGGGTGACGATCGTCAACCGCCGGGACGAGTTCCGCGCATCGAAGATCATGCTCGAGCGGGCGCGCGAGACCGAGAACATCGACCTCCTCACCCCGTACGTCGTCGACGAGTTCGCCGCCGACGAGACCGGCGTGCTCGGCGTGGCGAAGCTGCGCAACCCCGAGACGGGCGAGCAGCGAGACCTGCCGATCTGCGGCGCGTTCATCGCGATCGGCCACGAGCCGCAGTCCGAGCTCGTCCAGGGCATCGTCGAGACCGACGAGAACGGCTACGTCGTCACCGAGGGCAAGTCGACGCGCACGGGGGTGCCGGGCATCTTCGCGGCGGGCGACCTCGTGGACCACACCTACCGCCAGGCGGTCACCGCCGCGGGCTCCGGGTGTCAGTCCGCGCTCGACGCCGAGTGGTACCTGCGCGACAACCCGCACGTCCCGACGCCCGATGCGCTGAAGGGCACCGGCGATCTCGCCGAGGCGCAGTGGGCGCACCCGACGCCGGCGTCGTAAAGCTCGACCCGATCGGCCGCGTCGAAGGCGGGCGCGGCCAGCCGGTCGACGACGACTGGGGCGACGTCGAGGCGGTCATCCGCCTCGACGACCGCTTCGGCCCCGAGGCGCTCGCGGGCCTCCACGCGTTCTCGCACCTCGAGGTCGTCTATGCGTTCCACCTGGTGGACGAGGCCGCGGTCGAGCGCGGCGCGCGGCACCCGCGCGGCAACGCCGACTGGCCGCGGGTCGGAATCTTCGCGCAGCGCGGGAAGGACCGGCCGAACCGGCTCGGGGTCTCGCGCTGCGAGCTGCGCGGCGTCGAGGGGCGGGTGCTGCGCGTGCGCGGGCTCGACGCCGTCGACGGCACGCCAGTGCTCGACATCAAGCCGTGGATGGCCGAGTTCGCGCCGCGCGGCGAGACGCGCCAGCCCGCGTGGGCGAGCGAGCTGATGCGCGGCTACTGGTAGTGGCATGATCGGCTGACCAGCCGTCAGTTGAGGAGGACGCCATGTCGGATACCGCTGTCCAGCCCGCCCATGCGGTCGACCAGTGGCTCGCGAGCTTCGACGAGGCCCTGACCGCCGGCGACCCGGCGGCCGCCGCCCAGCTCTTCCTCGAGGACAGCTACTGGCGCGACCTCGTCGCCTTCACCTGGAACCTCAAGACGGTCGAGGGGCGCGACGGCGTGGAGGCCATGCTCGGCGAGACGCTCGCGGGCGCGAAGCCGCGCCACTGGCGCGTGACCGAGCCGCCCGACGAGGCCGACGGCGTCATCACCGCGTGGCTCGAGTTCGAGACCGAGGTCGGCCGCGGCAACGGGCTTCTGCGGCTCAAGGACGGCAAGGCGTGGACGCTGCTGACCGCGCTCTACGAGCTCAAGGGCTACGAGGAGCCGAAGGGCCCGGGGCGCAGCAAGGGCGTCGAGCACCACGCCGAGAAGGGGCGCGAGACCTGGCTGGAGGCGCGCCGGCGCGAGGCCGAGGAGCTCGGCTACGAGACGCAGCCGGAGGTCGTGATCATCGGCGGCGGCCAGGGCGGGATCGCGCTCGGTGCGCGGCTGCGGCAGCTCGGCGTCCCGACCATCATCGTCGAGCGCAACGAGCGCCCCGGCGACTCCTGGCGCAAGCGCTACAAGTCGCTGTGCCTGCACGACCCGGTCTGGTACGACCACCTCCCGTACATCAAGTTCCCCGAGAACTGGCCGGTGTTCTCGCCCAAGGACAAGATCGGCGACTGGCTCGAGATGTACACGCGGGTGATGGAGCTCAACTACTGGAGCTCCACGACCGCGAAGAGCGCCAAGTACGACGAGGACGCCGGCGAGTGGCAGGTCGTCGTCGAGCGCGACGGCGCCGACATCACGCTGCGGCCGAAGCAGCTCGTGCTCGCCACCGGCATGTCCGGCAAGCCCAACGTGCCGGAGATCCCGGGCATGGACGTCTTCAAAGGCGATCAGCACCACTCGTCGCTGCACCCGGGCCCGGACGCGTACGCGGGCAAGCGCTGCGTGGTGATCGGCTCCAACAACTCCGCCCACGACATCTGCGCGGCGCTGTGGGAGGCGGGCGCCGACGTGACGATGGTCCAGCGCTCCTCGACCCACATCGTGCGCTCGGCCACGCTGATGGAGGTCGGCCTCGCCGCGCTCTACTCCGAGGAGGCGGTGGCCGCGGGGGTGACCACGGAGAAGGCGGACATGATCTTCGCCTCGCTCCCGTACCGGATCCTGCACGAGTTCCAGATCCCGCTCTACGACGAGATGCGCGAGCGCGACAAGGACTTCTACGACCGGCTCGAGGCCGCGGGCTTCGACCTCGACTGGGGCGAGGACGGCTCCGGCCTGTTCATGAAGTACCTGCGGCGCGGCTCGGGCTACTACATCGACGTCGGCGCCTCCGAGCTCGTCGCGAACGGCGACGTGAAGCTCGCCGGCGGCGCCGTCGACCACCTGAGCGAGGACGCGGTGGTGATGGAGGACGGCACGGAGCTGCCGGCCGACCTCGTCGTCTACGCGACCGGCTACGGCTCGATGAACGGCTGGGCCGCCGACCTCATCTCGCCCGAGGTGGCCGCGAAGGTCGGCAAGTGCTGGGGCCTCGGCTCGGACACGAAGAAGGACCCGGGCCCGTGGGAGGGCGAGCAGCGCAACATGTGGAAGCCGACGCAGCAGGAGGCGTTGTGGTTCCACGGCGGCAACCTGCACCAGTCACGCCACTACTCGCTCTATCTCGCGCTGCAGCTGAAGGCGCGGATGGAAGGCCTCGACACCCCGGTCTACGGGCTGCAGGAGGTCCACCACACGAGCTAGCGCTTGGCGCGCTGGACCCGGAGCTCGTAGCGCGAGTCCAGCGTGCGCGTCTTCTGGTCGACGTAGACGACCAGGTAGGCGGAGCGCTTGCGCCTCGAGGGGTTGCGGAGCGTCAGCGTGTCGCGCTTCTTGCCCGTGCGGCGGGAGCGGCCGATCATCTGCTCGTCGTCGGCCGTCGAGGTCGCGGTGCGGGTGAAGGCGGCGAGGTCCGGGTTGCCGAAGCGCGGCTTGAGGGTCACGCGTACGCGCGCGTGCGGGGGGAAGACGATCCGGTAGACGTCGGCCGGGTCCTCGTACTTGTCGACCAGCGCGCGCACGCGGTGGGGGCCGCCGCCGCGCCAGATCGGGCTGTCGACGTGGCCGGTCGCCCTGCCGTTGACCCACACCATGTCGTCGTTGGGCTCGTGCGGGTCGAGCGCCGGCGCGGGCGCGCTGAGCGCACGCAGCAGGTTGAGCATCCCGTAGCCGGTGGCGGAGTCCCAGCCCTTCCGCTGCAGGTCCGTGGCGGAGTCACGCAAGACCTGGGCGACCTGGTCGGCGCGGAAGCCGGGCTTGGCGGCGCGCACCCACGCGGCCGCGGCGGCGACCATCGGGGCGGAGAAGCTCGTGCCGGTGACCGCCTCGTAGCCGTCGCGGGTGCCGTCCTCGTCGAACTGCAGCGGCGTGGCGGTGAGGATGCCGACGCCCGGGGCCGAGATGTCGACGGCGGCGCTCGCGCTCGAGAAGTAGGCGGCCTTGAGGTCGTTGCCGACCGCCGCGACCGTGATCACGTGGGGGAGGGAGGCGGGGAAGAGCAGCGGGTTGCCCTCGGCCAGCTCGTTGCCGGCGGCGGCGACGAGCGTGATCCCCTTGGCGGTGGCGAGCTGCAGCGCCGCGTACTCGGCGAAGCACGGCGTGGTGGCGCCGTAGCTCATGTTGATCACCGCGGCGCCCTCCTGGATGGCGCGCGAGATGCCGGCCACCGAGTTCGCGCACGCGATCTGGTTGGGCAGCGAGACGTTGACCTCGCGCAGGCCCGGCCAGACGCCGAGGATGCCGCGGTTGTTCTTGGGCGCGCCGGCCACCGCCGCGGTCTCCGTGCCGTGCGCGTTGGAGAGCGGGAAGCCGCCGATCGTCTGGAGGTGGCCGCCCTGGAACTCGGGGTGGTTGACGTCGGCGGTGGCGTCGACGAGCGCGAGCAGCGGGCTCGTGGCGGTCACCGGCGGCGGGACGAGGCTGGGGTCGACGATCGCGGCGCGCCAGGCGGCGCGGGCGTCGAGCGGGTCGGGCGACGGGACCTGCAGCGTCTTCGCGGGGCGGTTCGGCTCGGCGTAGAAGAGGAGGCTCCCGAGCGCCTTGGAGAGCTCGCGCGCGCGGCCGCGCGGGACGACGTAGGAGCCGGTGCCGATGCGCCGGGCGCCGTGGCGGGCGGCGATGGCGTCGGCCGCCGCGCCGGGGTGCGCGCCGACGATCCAGCCCGCGGTCGAGGCGGCCCCGGCGTCGCCGGGCAGCACCATCGGCGGCTTCAGGTCAGCCTGGGCGGGCGCCGAGAGGGCGAGCGCGAGCAGCGCGGTGAGGAGGGGCAGGCGACGCATCACGAGCACTGTAGGTACACGCGGCGGTCAGGAACGGAGCGGTGTTCCCGCACGGACTGCGCGCAGCAGCGCCGGCGCGATGCGGTAGCGCTCCTCGCGGTACTCCTCGTAGAGCCCGGCCAGCACGGCGACCACCGAGGCGGGGCCGATCGCGTCGCCCCACTCGAGCGGGCCGCGCGGGTGGTTGAGCCCGAGCACCATGCCGGCGTCGATGTCCTCCGGCGAGCCGACGCCGTCGCCGAGCGCGAAGCACGCCTCGTTGACGAGCTGGGCGACGATCCGGCCGAGCACGAGCCCCGGCGCGTCGCCGACCCACTCGACGTGGCGGCCGAGCGACGTGAAGAACGCCTCGGCCGCGCGCGCCGCCGCCTCTGAGGTGCTCGGGCTGCGCGTGAGCTCGACGAGGCCGCCGAGCGGCGCGGCGGCGAAGAAGCCGGCGGCGCTGCCCTCGGGGTCGAGCTCGGCGAGCGGGCCCTCGTCGCACAGGATCACCTGCGGGCCGCCCTGCAGCGGCTCGTGGTCGTCCTCGTCGTCGTCGTGGTCGTGGTCGGCGCCGCCGCAGTCCACGATCAGGTCGGGCACCTCTCCGGGGGCGGCCAGGCGCCAGCCGGCCGCCTCGGCGGCCTCGCGCAGCTCCTCGGCCAGCGCGCTCCAGCCGCTGATCACCACGAGCCCGCCGCCGCCGGCCTCCGGCGGGTCGGGGTCGGGCGGCCGGTGCTCCCCGTCCTCGGGGTACTCGTACCAGCCGCGCCCGGTCTTGCGCCCGTGGTCGCCGGAGGCGACCTTGCGCGCGGCCAGCGTCGAGGGCCGCCAGCGCGGCTCGCCGAACGACTGTGAGTAGAACGACTTCGAGACCTCGAAGCCGACGTCGATCCCGACCAGGTCCATCAGCTCGAACGGGCCCATGCGGAAGCCGCCGCCGAGGCGGCAGATGCGGTCGACCTGCTCGAAGGTCGCCAGCCCTTCCTGGACGAGCCGCAGCGCTTCGAGCGAGAACGGCCGGCCGCAGCGGTTGACGAGGAAGCCCGGGCCGTCGGCGGCGTCGATCACGTGGCGCTCCATCGCGCGCCCGAGCTCGCGCGTGGTCTGGAGCGCGGCCTCCCCGGAGCGCTCGCCCGCGACGACCTCGACCAGCTTCATGACCGGCGCCGGGTTGAAGAAGTGCATGCCGACGACGCGCTCGGGGACGGGCACGCCGGCGGCGATCTCGGTCACGCTCAGCGACGAGGTGTTGGAGGCGAGCACGCAGTCGTCGCGCACGATCCCGGCGACGCGCCCGAACAGGTTGCGCTTGAGCTCGAGCGACTCCGGCGCCGCCTCGATCACGATGTCGGCGACGATCAGCTCGTCGAGCTCCTCGGCGGCTTCGACCATGCCGGCCTGGCCGGCGGGGAGCCGCCCCTTCTCGACCTCGCGCGCGAGCCGGTCCCCGATCGCTCGGATCCCGCTCGCCAGGGCGGCCTTGTCGGGGTCGTAGAGGAGCGCGTCCGCGCCCGACGCCGCCGCGAGCTGCGCGATCCCGGCACCCATCGTGCCGGCTCCCAGGACGCCGACGATCACGCCGGGATGAGCGCGTTGATGCCGGTCTCCGCGCGCCCGATGATCAGCTTCTGGATCTGCGAGGTGCCCTCGTAGAGCGTGGTCACCCGCACGTCACGGTAATAGCGCTCGACCGGGTGGTCGTCGACGTAGCCCGAGCCGCCGTGGACCTGGATCGCGAGGTGCGCGCAGTTCTGCGCCGCCTCGGTCGCGTAGAGCTTGGCGATCGAGGTCTCGGTGGTCGAGGGGCGGCCCTCGTCCTTCAGGAAGCCGGCGCGGTAGACCAGCATCCGCGCCGCGTCGGTCTGCACGCGCATGTCGGCGATCATGGCCTGCACGAGCTGGAAGGACGCGATCGGGCGGCCGAACTGCTCGCGCTCCTTGGCGTAGGCGACCGAGGCGTCGAGCGAGCCCTGGCAGATGCCGACGCAGCCCGCCGCCACGCTGTAGCGCCCCGAGTCCAACGCGCTCATGGCGATCTTGAAGCCGTCGCCGACCTCGCCCATCAGCGCGTCGTCGTCGACGCGCACTGAGTCGAGCGTGAGCTCCGCCGTGTCGGAGCCGTGCAGGCCCATCTTCCCGTGGATCTCCTGGGACGAGAAGCCCTCGGTCTTGGTGGGCACGAGGAAGGCCGCGAGCCCGCGGTGCTGCTTCTCCGGGTCGGTCTGGGCGAAGATCAGCGCGAGCTCGGCGTAGTTGCCGACGGAGATCCACATCTTGTTGCCGGTGATCTCCCAGCCGCCGTCGACCTTCTTGGCGCGTGTGCGCTGGTTGGCGGCGTCGGAGCCGGTGTCGGGCTCGGTCAGCCCGAAGCAGGCGAGCGACTCGCCCGAGCACAGCGGCGGGAGCCAGCGCTGCTTCTGCTCCTCCGAGCCCCAGCGGACGATCGACGAGCACACCAGCGACGTCTGGACCGAGATCACGGTCCGCATCGCCGAGCAGCCGCGCCCGACCTCCTCGACCACGAGCGCGTAGCTCAGGTAGTCGAGCCCGGCGCCGCCGTACTCACGCGGGACGATCGCGCCGAGGTAGCCCTGGTCCGCGATCTTGCGCACGAGCTCGGTGTCGAAGTGGTGGTTGCGGTCGTTCTCGCGCGCGCGGGGGACGACCTCCTTGTCGGTGAACTCGCGAGCGGTGTCGCGGATCAGCTTCTGCTCGTCGGAGAGGTCGAAGTCCATGTCGGCCACGCTAGCCGACGAGCTGCAGCTTGGACGCCGCGACGCCGACCTCGACGCGCCGGCCCCAGTCGAGCTCGAGGTGGTCGCCCTCGATGCCGTCGCCGAACACGACGCCGCCCTCGTTCATCTCCGACTGGACGGTCAGCGTCACGGCGCCGGCGAGCTCGCCCTCGTCGAGCGAGGTGCCCGTCCACGCGCTCGGCCACGGCTCGCGCACGAAGAACGCGAGCCGGTCCTCCTCGGGCGCCGGCAGCGCGAGGCCCGAGTGGCGCTCGCGGTGGATGCTCGCCGCCCAGCCGGTCGCGCCCGTGCCGGTGGTGACGATCAGGCCGGAGGAGGACTGGCGCTCGGCGCGCTCGCCGAGCGCGAGCGTGTAGCGGGCCGACTGGTGGCTCGCGTGCCCGACGAACAGCTCGTTGAGGGCGAGCAGCTCCTGGCCGTCGTCGAGCCGCGCCGCCGCCATCGTGCGGTGCTGGAGCGCGGCGCGGCCGGCGGCGACGTCGGCCAGCAGGTCGGCCGCCGCGTCCGGGACGTGGGGGACGAGCACGCCGGGCTCGAGGTTGAGGCCGACCACCGGCTGCCCGGCGAGGTACTTGGCGACGTTGGCGACGAGCCCGTCCTGCCCGAGCACGACGACCACGTCGTCGGGCTCGAACAGGAAGCGATCCAGCTCCGGCCGCAGCACCGCGGCGCGGCGCCAGTCGGCGGGGATCGCCGCCAGCACTGTCGCGCGGGCCGCTGCCAGCGCGCGGTGGCGGCCCTCGACCTCCTCGAGCGTGCGGTCGCGCGCGTGGAGGAAGAAGCGCGCCTGCTCGCGCGTGCCGTGACGCGCGAGCAGCTCGCTGTACTCGGTGGGGCGCTCCACCAGGACGGCGCGGGGGATCATCGCTACGCCGCCAGCTTCTTCAGCAGCGGGGCGAGGAGGTCCGGCGTGACGGTGAGCTCGTCGAGCCCGCCGGCGAGCTCCTTGAGGGCCAGCGCCAGCAGCACCTCGGGCGGCACCTTGGCCTGGATCTCCGCACGCTCGCGCTCGGCCCGCAGTCGCGCGGCCTCGACCATGTCGATGGTGTCGGCCTCGCGCCGGGCGGCGAGCCGCGCCCGCTTGTCGGTGGCCTGCGCCTCCATCGCCTGGTTCGCGGCGTCCTGTTCGATGATCGACCGCTCCTTCTCGGTGGCGAGCGCGCGGCGGGCGAACGTCGCCTCGTCGGCGCTGGTCTGGATCGCCTCGCGGCTGGGCTGGCGGAGCGCCTTCTCGACCTCGGAGGTCGGCGTCACCGCCGCCACCCGCACGGCGACGACCTCGAGCCCGAGCTCGCCGAGCGCCGGCTCGCCCGCCAGCCCGGCGGCGATGCGATCGCGGATCGGCGCGACGCCGCCGCTGAGGATCGTGCGCAGGTCGAGCCGCACGAGCTCGTCGATCACGAACTGCTGGGCGAGCTGGGTGAGCAGCGCCGCCACCTGCTCGAGCGGCGCCTGCGTCCACGTCCCGCGGGCAAGGTCGACGGTGAAGTCGACGCGCCGGGCGAGCAGCCGCGGATCGGCGACCCGGAAGGCGATCGCGCCCTGCACGGTCAGCTCCTGGAAGTCGGCCGAGCGGACGTGGAACAGGAACGGCAGCTCGCGGTCGTCGATCGGGACCTCGGCCACCGCGGTGTGGATCGGCCGATACCAGAACGCGAGCCCGGCCCCGTCCTCGGCGAGCTCCCCGCGGCGGTAATGGAGCACGTGGGCGGTGGGCTCTGCGCGGAGGTGACGGATGAAGGGATAGGTGGCGATCTCGGCCATGCCGGCCTTCCTTTGAATATTGGTCAGTATGACCAATATAGCATGAACTTAGGCTCGCCGGGGCCGGTGATCCGATTCGCGACGAGGAGCGCATACGCGCCATGACCACACTCCAGGTGACCAGGCTGGGCGTCGTTGTCGAGATCAGGAAGACCGGTGAGGACACCGGCGGGGAGCTCGTCGAGTTCGACGTGATCGGCCGCGCGCGCGGCCTCATCGCCCAGCCCCACGTCCATACCCAGCAGACCGAGACCCACGAGGTGATCGAGGGCTCGATGCGGCTCATCATCGACGGCCGCGAGCACCTGCTCAGGGAGGGCGAGAGCATGACCGTGCCGGTCGGCGTGCCGCATCGCCAGCTCCCCGGCCCCGACCCCGGACCCGGCCGCGTGCGCGTCCAGCTGCGCCCCGCGGGCGACGGCGAGGCGTTCCTGCACCGGCTCGCGGAGATGGACTTCAACCGCTTCGGCTTCCCGGCCCCGGTGGCCGCCGCCGAGCTGGTGCGCGACTTCGGCGCCACCGGCCACGCCGTCACGCCGTCGCTGCGCGTCCAGCGGCAGCTCTCCGAGACGATCCTCAAGCTCGCGTCGCGCGAGTACCTGTTCGTCGACGAGTGGGACGTCGACGCGCCGCGCGAGGCCGTGTTCGACGCGATCGCCGACGCCCGCAGCTACCCGCAGTGGTGGAGGCCCGTCTACATCGACGTCGAGGCCGAGGGCGAGCCCGCGCTCGGCAAGGAGTCGCGCCAGCACTTGAAGGGCCGCCTGCCCTACCACCTGCACACCAGCTCCCGGATCGTGGAGCTCGATGCGCCGCACGTCGTGGCGGGCGAGGTCGACGGCGACCTGCGCGGGTTCGGGCGGTGGACGCTGACCGAGACGGCCGGCGGCGGCACGCATGTGCGCTTCGACTGGCGGGTGTACGCGGACAAGCCGCTGCTGCGGGCGCTCACGCCGATCCTGCGCCCGGCGTTCCGATGGAATCACGCGTGGGCGATTGCCCGCGCGATGGAGGGGCTGGAGCCGTATGCGCGGGCTCGGGCGGCTGAATTGTCGTCCGTGGCTTGACCGGGCTCCAGACCGCACTTATACGGCTCCCCGGCCCGATCGAACCCAACCCCTACCCAGCCGCCCTTGACGTTCGCCGGCCCCGCCGAACCGGTTAGGGTCGCGCGGATGACGAGGATCAAGCCACCGGCCCTTCCCGACGGTGGCACGATCGCCGTCGTCGCCCCCTCCAGCCCGCCGCAGATCCGCTCCGAGATCGAGCAGGCGACCGACTACTTCACGAAGCTCGGTTACAACGTGGTCTTCGGGCCGCACGTCCGCGAGGTCCACGGCTACCTCGCCGGCGTCGACGAGCACCGCGCCGCCGACCTGCAGTGGGCCCTCAGCGAGCCGGGCATCGACATGGTCCACCTCCTGCAAGGTGGCTACGGAGCGGCGCGGCTGTACCCGCGGATCGACTGGGACGCGCTCGGGGATCCGCGCATCGTCTGCGGCTTCTCCGACATCACCGCGATCCACCTCGCGCTCGCCAGGCACGCCGGGTGGACCACGTTCTACGGCCCGACGTTCACGCGCTTCACGCGCCGCAAGGACGAGCTGACGGACGAGACCAAGGAGTGGTTCCACCGCGCCTTCAAGCCCGAGCCGCTCGGCCGGGTCTTCGAGGATCCCGAGAACCCGTACGTGCTGACCGTCGGCGGCGGCAGCGCCGAGGCGCCGATCGTGGGCGGCTGCATGACGCTCGTCTGCCACAGCATCGGCACGCCCTACGAGATCGAGACCGACGGCTGCATCCTCATGATCGAGGACCTCAACGAGGAGCCGTACATGGTCGACGCCGGCCTGCACCACCTGATCCGGGCCGGCAAGTTCGAGAACGTCAAGGGCTTCGTCTTCGGCACCGACGTCAACCTCAAGGAGAACACGATCCCGGAGTACGTCGGCTCCAGCCTCTCGATCGAGGAGATCCTCGACGAGCTGATCGCGCCGCTCGGCATCCCCGCGATCGCCAACGTGCCGGTCGGCCACGGCAAGCACATGGCGACGATCCCGCTCGGCGTCCGCGCCCGCATCGACGCCGACGCCAAGACGCTCGACATCGTCGAACCCGCCGTGGCGTGAACCCGGCGATCGACCGCGACTTCGACGCCCACCTGGAGCGCGTCCGCGAGTTCCTGCGGATCCCCTCCGTCTCCGCCTACGACGGCGACCTGCGCTCCACCGCGGCCGCGGTCTGCGAGCTGATCGAGGCGGCCGGCGGTACGGCGGAGATCGCCGAGCCGGGGGAGAAGCGCCCGACCGTGATCGGCGTCATCGACGGCCCGGGCCCGACCGTCCTGCGCTACGGCATGTACGACGTCCAGCCGCCCGGCGCGGGCTGGTCGCGCGATCCGTTCGCGGCCGAGATCCACGACGGCCGCATCTTCGCCCGCGGCGCCGCCAACTCCAAGGCCGCGCTGGCCGGCAGCCTGCTCGCGTTCGCGGGCGCCGCGAGCCCGTGCCGCCAGGTGCTGCTGATGGACGGGGAGGAGGAGCTCGGCAGCCCGCGGCTCGCCGCGTTCTGCGAGCAGCACCGAGAGGAGCTCGAGGCCGACTGGGCGCTCGACTTCGACATGCACGAGCGCGAGGACGGCAGCGCGCCGGTCGTGGCGGGCTGCAAGGGCCTGCACGAGCTCGAGCTGCGCGCCGGCGACGGCGTGGACGTGCACTCGTCGCTGATCGGCAGCGTCCCCGCGCCCGCCTCGGACCTCATGCGCGCGCTCGTGCTCCTGCAGGCCGAGATCCCCGCCGCCAACGTGACCTGGCTGATCGCCGGCACGCCGGAGGACACGAGCCGCACGGTCGTGCCCGGCAGCGCCCGCGCCGGCATCGACCTGCGCTTCGGCAGCGGCGGCGACGAGCTGCTCGCGCGCGTCCGCGAGCTGATCCCGCCGGAGGTCGAGCTGATCGTCCACGGCACCTACCCGGCGGCCACCTCGCCGCTCGACGCGCCGCCGGTGCAGGCGATGGCGCGCGTGATCGAGCGGCTCGGCGCGCGGCCCGCGGTCGCCGCGCAGGCGCCGTGGTGGGGGCCGTACTTCCTCTACGGAGCGCCGTTCGCGAGCGGCGGGCTCGGCCGCTCCGACGGCGCGCACGGGCCCGACGAGTGGTGCGAGGTCGACGGCCTGCGGCGCTTCATGCACATGGCGTACGACACGGTGGAGGAGCTGGCGAGGACATGAGGCTGCGCTACGAGGAGCACACCTGGCAGGAGCTGCGCGAGCTCGCCAAGCGCGACGACCTCGTGGTGGTGATCCCCACCGCGACGCTCGAGGACCACGGCTACCACCTACCGATCGACACCGACGCGCGGCTCGTCACCGCCATCGCCGAGCGCGCGGTCGAGGCCAGCGGCGGCCAGGCGCTGCTGTTCCCGACCCAGGTCCACGGCTACACGCCGCACCACCTCGACTTCCCCGGCAGCGTCACGTTGCGCTGGAACGTGTTCGTGGAGGCGCTGGTCGACCAGGGCCGCTCGCTGTGCCGCCACGGCTTCGACCGCATCCTGATCGTCAACGGCCACGGCTCCAACCAGCCGCTGGTCGACATCGCGGCGCGGTTGATCAACCTCGAGCACCGCAACGCGGTCTGCGGTTCGTGCTTCTACCTGCAGTCCGAGCGCGGCAAGCAGGTGATCGCCGAGGTGCGCGACTCCGAGTTCCCGGGCGGCATGGCGCACGCGTGCGAGCTCGAGACGTCGATCTACCTCGCGCTCGAGCCCGACCTCGTGCAGATGGACAAAGCGGTCAAGGAGATCCCGGAGTGGGACTCCGAGCACGTCTGGCTCGACTGGTCCGACGGGCCGCTCTCTGTCTGGCCGCACTGGTCGGGGCTTAGCCGCAGCGGCGTGGTGGGCGACGCGACTCTAGCCACGCGGGAGAAGGGCGAAGCCTTGCTTTCGGCGGCCGTCGATGAGATAGGTGAGTTCATCGCCGAGATGGCACGGCGACGACGGCTACCTGGAGAGGATCACCATGAGGGTTAGGGGACTCGTCGCGCTCGCGATCGCGTGGATGCTCGTCGCAGCTGTGCCTGCGGCGGCGCAGGAGAGCGGCAAGACCGCGCTCAAGATCGGCCAGGCGCAGGACCCGCAGACGCTCAGCCCGTTCATCGACCAGGACGAGGAGGACTTCCGCGTCTGGTCGATCAACTACGACCTGCTCGTCAACTTCAGCCCGAAGGACCTCAGCCCGGTCCCCGGCATCGCCAAGAGCTGGGCGATCTCGCCGGACAAGAAGACGATCACCTTCAAGCTCTTCCCGGACCACAAATGGTCCGACGGCCAGCCGATCACCTCGAAGGACGTCAAGTACAGCTTCGAAACCTTCGCGCCCAACAGCCTGCTGTTCGGCAGCTACGTCGAGAACGTCAGCAAGATCGATACGCCGGACGACCTGACCGTCGTCATCCACACCAAGCGCCCCGACGCGCGGATCGTGGGCGGCCTGTTCGTCTACATCCTGCCCGAGCACATCTGGGGCAAGGTGCCGGTCAAGAAGCTCACCGGCTCCTACCGGCCGACGCCGCCGCTCGTCGGCAGCGGGCCCTACATCGTCTCCGAGTTCCAGCACGGGCGGCTGATCCGGATGACCCGCAACCCGAACTTCACGGGCAAGAAGCCGGCGTTCGACGAGATCCAGTGGATCAAGTACGGCAACAGCGACGCCGTCGACCGCGCGCTCACGCTCGGTGAGATCGACGTCATCCCGGAAGTGGAACAGTCGAGCTACGCGCGGCTCGGCAAGACCAAGGACATCAAGGCGATCAGCGCGCCCTCGCCGTCGTTCACGCAGCTCGCCTTCAACCTCTGCACGAAGAAGATCTGCCCGGACGCGAAGTTCAACCCGGCCGTCCAGGACGTCACCGTGCGCCAGGCGATCGCCTACGCGATCGACCGCGACCGGATCAACAAGATCGGCGCCCGCGGCACCGCGTTCCCGGGCCAGGGGCTGCTGCCCAACTTCTACAAGGCCTTCTTCACGCCGCCGGCCCAGGACTATCCGCTCGACGTCGACAAGGCGAACCAGATGCTCGACGACGCGGGCTGGAAGAAGGGCTCCGACGGCATCCGCGCCAAGGGCGGCCAGCAGCTGTCGTTCGACCTCTTCGTGCGCTCGGAGTCGCGCCAGAACATCCAGTACGCGCGCCTCGTGCGCGAGATGACGAAGCCGATCGGGGTCGACTTCAAGGTCCAGATCGTCAGCGTGGACAAGCTCACGGAGATCACCACGCGCAAGGTCAAGGGCAAGATGGCGCCGGACTTCGACACGTTCATCTGGGGCTGGGGCGGCGACCCCTACGACCCGGGCCTGCTGCTCAACCTGCTGACCACGAAGGCGATCGGCGGCTCGTCGGACTCGTTCTACTCCAACCCCGAGTACGACAAGCTCTACGACCAGCAGACCGGCGAGTTCGACCAGGCCGCGCGCAAGGCGGTCGTCGCGAAGATGATCGCCCTGAGCCAGCGCGACCTGCCGTACATCGTGCTGACGGTCGACCCCGGATTGCAGGCCTACCGCACGGACAAGCTCTCCGGCGTCGAGCGGTCGTGTCCGCAGCCCGGAGGTGACATCACCTGCGACCAGGTGGGCTACGCCACGTTCGTGGCGATGAAGCCGGCGTCGGCGAGCGCCGGCGGCGGTGGCAGCAGCGACGACGGCTCGAACGGGCTGATGATCGTCCTGATCGTGGTCGCCGCGGCGCTCTTGATCGGCGCCGTGGTGATGATCGTCCGGCGCCGGCGCGCAAGCCGGGAGGCCGTGGAGCTCGAGCGGTAGCGCGACATGCGGCTGCGCTGGCTGGCGGGCAAGGCGCTCGCGGCGCTCCTGACGCTCGTCTTCGTCCTCGTCTTCAACTTCTTCCTGTTCCGGGTCATGGGCGACCCGACCGCGCAGCTCGCCCGGCTGCCGCGCGCGTCGCCGGAAGAGATCCAGCAGCTGCGCCACTACTACGGGCTGGACAAGCCGCTGCTGGGCCAGTTCGCCGACTACGCGGGCGACACGGTGCGCGGGGACCTCGGGATCAGCCAGCGCTCGCGCCGCACCGTCGCCGCCGAGCTCCGCGACGCGATCCCGTGGACGCTGCTGCTCGTCGGTGTCGGGACGCTGTTCGCCACGCTGCTGGGGACGTGGCTGGGGGTGATCGCCGCCACCCGGCGCGGCACCGCCGCCGACGACGGGCTGCTCGGCTTCAGCCTGTTCACCTACGCGGCGCCGGAGTACTGGATCGGGATCATCCTGATCCTGCTGTTCGCGGTCGCGCTCCCCCTCTTCCCGGCCGGTCAACAGGTGACGCCGGGCGAGGAGTTCTCGAGCTGGGGGGCGCACGCGCTGGACATCGCGAACCACATGGTGCTGCCGGTGGCGACGGTGACGCTGATGCTGCTCGGACAGTACTTCGTGATCATGCGCTCGTCGATGGTCGACGTCCTCACCGAGGACTTCGTGACCGTCAAGCGCGCGACCGGCATGCCGTGGAATCGCGTGGTGCGCAAGCACGCGGTGCCGAACGCGCTGCTGCCGCTGGTGACGCTCGCCGCGCTCCAGTTCGGGGCGGTCGCCGGCGGGCTGATCACGATCGAGACGATCTTCTCCTGGCCGGGGTTGGGCGAGCTCACCTACAACGCGATCAACGACAAGGACTTCCCGGTCCTGCAGGGCACGTTCCTGGTCTTCTCGGTCGCGACGATCGTGGCGAACCTGGTCGCCGACGCCCTGTACTTCGTCCTCGATCCGCGGGTCAAGTCAGCGTGAATCCCGAGGTCAAGCGGCTGCTGCTGCGCACCAAGCGCGGGCTGTTCGGCACCACCGTGCTCGTGCTGTTCCTGCTGCTGGCGATCTTCGGCGCGGCGCTCGCGCCGGATGATCCGTACGCGTCCGGCCTCGACGTGCTCGCTCCGCCGTCGACCGCCCATTGGCTCGGCACGACCGAGCAGGGCTCGGACGTGCTCTCGCAGCTGATGGTGGGAGCGCGCGTCTCGATCATCGTCGGCTTCGCGGCGGCGCTCATCTCCGCCGTGCTGGGCGCGGCGGTCGGGCTGATCGGCGGCTACTTCGGCGGGCTGACCGACCGCATCTTCGACGCGTTCGAGAACTGGTTCCTGGTCATCCCGGCGCTGCCGCTGATGGTCGTGGTCGCGCGGCTGCTGAACCCGTCCCTGACCGTGCTGATCCTGGTGATCGGGCTGACGAGCTGGGCGGGCACGGGGCGGATCGTGCGCTCGCAGGTGCTGACGCTGAAGGAGCGCGCCTTCGTCGAGCGGGCCCGCGCGCTGGGCGCGAGCGACCTCTACATCATCCGCACCCACATCCTTCCCAACACGATGCCGCTGATCTTCGCCAACACGGTGCTGATCGTCGCCGTGGCGATCCTCGCCGAGGCGGGGCTCGCGTTCCTCGGCCTCGGCGACCCGAACAGCATCTCGTGGGGCTCGATGCTCGACGCCGGCTTCGAGTCGGGCGCGCCGAGCGCCGGCGCCTGGTGGTACGTCGTGCCGCCCGGGCTCTGCATCACGCTGCTCGTGCTGGCCGTGGCGGTGCTCGGCTACCTGTTCGAGGAGTACGTCAACCCGCGGCTGCGAGACCAGCGATGAGCGCCCCGCTGCTGGAGGTCTCCGGGCTCACGGTCCGCCACCGGCGCGACCTGATCGTCGACGGCGTCGACCTGACGCTGGCGCGCGGCGAGGCGCTCGGGCTGGCGGGGGAGTCGGGCTGCGGCAAGAGCACGACCGCGCTGTCGCTGATGCGACTGCTGCCGGCCGCGCTCGAGCAGGAGGGGACGATCGTGCTGCACCCGCCCGACGGCGGCGACGCGATCAACATCGACCGCCGCACCGAGCGCGGGATGCAGCTCGTGCGCTGGCGCCACGTCTCGCTCGTCTTCCAGGGCGCGATGAACTCGCTCGACCCGGTCAAGCGCGTGGGCAGCCAGATCGCGTCGGCGATCCGGCTGCACGAGCCGAAGGCGAAGCCGGCCGACGTGAGCGCGCGGATCGCCGAGCTGCTGGGCACGGTCGGGCTGCCGGCGCGGGTCGAGCGCTCCTACGCGCACCAGCTCTCGGGCGGCCAGCGCCAGCGGGTGATGATCGCGCTGGCGCTCGCGTGCCGGCCGTCGCTGGTGATCGCCGACGAGCCGACCACCGCGCTCGACGTGGTGATGCAGGCGCAGATCCTGGAGCTGCTCGAGCGCCTGCGGGCGGAGCTCGGGCTGGCGCTGATCCTGATCAGCCACGACCTCTCGGTGCTGGCGGAGACGTGCGACCGGATCGCGGTCATGTACGCGGGGCGGATCGTCGAGACCGGGCCGGTCGAGGCCGTCTTCCGCGCCCCGCAGCACCCGTACACGAAGCGCCTGCTCGACTCGTTCCCGGTCATCGGCGGCTCGCGCGAGCTGGCGACGCCGATCCCGGGCGGGCCGCCCGACCCGGCCGAGGCGCCGAGCGGCTGCCCGTTCCGCCCGCGCTGCCCCTACGCCGCGGAGGCGTGCGAGGAGACGCCGGGGCTGCGTGAGGTCGCGCCCGCGCAGTCGGCCGCCTGCCACTTCGCGCCCTGGGAGCGCTGGCCGGAGCCGGTCGTGGTGGCGGAGGAGCCCGGATGACGCCGCTCATGGAGGTCCGCGACCTGGCCGTCCACTACGGGGCGGCGAAGGCGCTCGACGGCGTCTCGCTCGAGTGGCGGCGCGGCGAGATCCTGGGGATCGTCGGCGAGTCGGGCTGCGGCAAGTCGACGCTCGCGCGCGCCATGCTCGGGCTGGTGCCGCCGGCGGCCGGCAGCGTGAGCGCCGACGGGGCGGAGATCGGCGGCAAGGCGAGCCTGCGCGCGCTGCGGCGGTCGGTCCAGATGATCTTCCAGGACCCGTACCAGACGCTGAACCCGCGCCGGCGCGTGCGCGAGATCGTGGCCGAGCCGCTGGTGGTGACGGGCGTGGAGAAGGCTCAGCACGAGGCGCGGGTCGCGCGGGCGCTCGAGGAGGTCGGGATGTCGCCGGCGCGCTTCGCCGACCGCTACCCGCACCAGCTGTCCGGCGGCCAGCGCCAGCGCGTCGCGATCGCCTCGACGCTCGTGCTCGAGCCGGCCGGGATCGTCTGCGACGAGCCGGTGTCGATGCTCGACGTCTCGGTGCGGTCGCAGATCCTGCACGTGCTGCTCGAGCTCCAGCGGGCGCGCGAGCTGGCGCTGCTGTTCATCACCCACGACCTGTCGCTCGCCTGGCAGCTGTGCGACCGCATCGCGGTCATGTACCTCGGCCGGATCGTCGAGCAGGGCGACGCGCGTGACGTGATCGAGCATCCGGGGCATCCCTATACACAGGCGCTGGTCGAGGCCGTGCCGCCGCGCAAGCAGCGCAATGCGCTGGGCGGTGAGCTGCCCGATCCAGCCGCGCTCCCGGCCGGCTGCCGCTTCCACCCGCGCTGCCCGAAGCGCTTCGAGCCCTGCGACCAGGTCGACCCGGAGCTCTATCCGACGGGCGAGCCGGCCCACGAGGCCGCCTGCCTGCGGCTGGATGCCGCACCCACGCGGCATTCTGCTGAGCGCTCGGGGTAGCTCACGCGGATGCCGGCCGCGCCGCCGAGCGCGACACTCGGCAAAGCAGGTTTCTGAAAGGAGGACGTCATGAGACGTCTGCATTTCGTCGTGGCGATCGCGCTCGTCGTGCTGGGCGGCTCTGCTTCGCCGGCGCTCGCCGCCGCACCCGCCAATGACGCCCGCGCCGGGGCAACCGCGCTCTCGCCGCCCGGCGGCGCGACCGGGACGACGGCCGGGTCGACGCTCGAAGGCGAGGAGTCGGCCACGGTCCAGGGTGAGAGCGTGAGCGGCAGCGTCTGGTACACGTTCCACACGTCGCAGGCTCGGCGCGTGGTGCTTCGCCTCGCCGCCGCGGGCAACCTCGACGCGGGGCTCGAGGTGTACCGCCGCGCCCGCTCGCAGCTGAAGCAGGAGCAGTCCGAGCTGACCGGCGAGAACGGCCGGGCCGACATCATCTTCGACTCGCGTGGCGGCGCGACGTACCTGGTGCGCGTCGCCCAGCGCACCAACTCGGTGCCGGGAGGCTTCCGGCTCGACGTCTATCTGCCGAGGCTGTTCCCGCCCGCGCCGGGCGCGCGGCTGCCGAAGGCCGGGGTGTCCGGGCGGGTCGATGGGCTCGTCAACGCTGCGGACGCCTACAGCGCGGTGCTGCGCGCAGGGAAGACCTACCGGATCAACCTCGCCAACCTCTCGTCGCACCGGCTCGTGCTGTCGGTCTTCGCGCCGGGCACGACCTCGTTCCAGAGCGATTCGCCGATCCGCAGTGGCAAGAGCTACGTGCTGATCACCCCCGGTGTCGGTGAGGGCGGCCGCTACTCGTTCGTGGTCTCCTCCTCACGGGTGACGTCCCGCCAGGACTATCGCCTGCAGGCAGGGCCGGCCGGACCCGACGACCAGTTCCCGGGCCTGGTGCTGCCGAACCGCCAGCGCGTGCGCGGCACGTTGAACGCCCGAGGCCTCGATGCCGTCGACGTCTATCGCTTCGACATCGTCGATCGCTCCACCGTCGCGATCACGCTGTCGACCGGGTCGTCCAACGACGTCGGCCTGCAGCTCAGGACAGCCGCCGGCCATGGCCTGGGCGGCGACTCCGGGATCGGCGGCGCGGTGCTGCAGCGGACGCTCAAGCCAGGCCGCTACGTGCTGCAGGTGCGCGCCCGGGGTGCCAGCCGCGGCGCCTACAGGCTGCTGCGCGTCGCGCGGACGTTCACCCGCCTGCGCATCAGCGGCGGGGGCACGGTCCCACTCGGCACGCCGGCGACGCTGCGGCTGACTCTGTCGCCGGGCGGGTCCGGGCCGGCGCGGGTGACCATCGAGCGCCACGACCCGTTCGGGGGCTGGCTGTTCGCCCGCCGCGTGCGGACGACGATCGTCGGTGGCACCGGGTCGGTCGTGTTCGTCCCGACCCTGGGTCGCTGGCGCGCCCGCGCCGAGTTCCTCGGCAGCCGCGACGCCGAGCCCAGCGAGACGCCCGGCTACGTCCAGTTCCGCGCGGACACGCCGCTGCGGCCGTGATCGCCTGAGGAAAGGCCCGCGTCACGCGGGCCTTTCCCTTCCCTCCCGTGGACACGTGGGCCGGCTCCTTGCGAGGTGGCGGGGGCACCTGCTATCTATTTCGATGCTTGCCCACCGACTTGGTGGGGTATGTCTCGTCCCGCACCCTCCCTGGAGCGCTCCCGCATGACCCGATCCCGCCTGCTGTTCGCCGTGCTCGTCGCCGGACTGATGGCCGTGACCGCCTGCGGCGGCTCGTCCGACTCCACCTCCGGCAGCTCATCGACCGACAAGGGCTCGAAGTCCCTGTCGCTCGTGGCCTACTCGACCCCCGAGGTCGTCTACGACGAGATCGAGCCGCTGTTCCAGAAGACGGGCGCCGGCGAGGGCGTCGGCTTCAAGTCCTCCTTCGGCGCCTCCGGCGAGCAGAGCCGTGCCGTCGAGGCCGGCCTGAAGGCCGATGTCGTGTCGTTCTCGCTCGCGCCGGACATGGACCGCCTGGTCAAGGCCGGCCTGGTCGGCTCGAACTGGGCGGACACGCCGAGCAAGGGCTTCGTGACCACCTCGCTCGTCTCGTTCATCGTCCGCAAGGGCAACCCCAAGGGCATCAAGACCTGGGACGACCTGCTCAAGCCGGGCGTCAAGGTCCTGACCCCGAACCCGTTCACCTCGGGCGCGGCGAAGTGGAACCTGCTGGGCGCCTACGGGGCGAAGAGCGACGGCGGCAAGAACCCGCAGGCCGGCCTCGACTTCCTCACACAGCTCATCACGAAGCACGTCGTGGTCCAGGACAAGTCCGGCCGCGACGCGCTCAACAACTTCACCAGCGGCACCGGTGACGTTCTCCTCTCCTACGAGTACGAGGCGACCACCGCGCAGAAGAAGGGCCAGGACGTCGACTTCGTCACCCCCGACCAGACGATCAAGATCCAGAACCCGATCGCCGTCACGAAGTCGGCGCCGGAGTCGGCCCACAAGTTCCTCGACTTCGTGCTCTCCAAGGAGGGTCAGGAGAAGTTCGCCGGCTGGGGCTACCGGCCGGTGAACCAGGAGGTCTTCGACGCCAACAAGGCCAGGTTCCCGGAGCCCAAGCAGCTCTTCACGATCGATGACCTGGGCGGCTGGAGCAAGGTCAACGACGAGATGTTCGACCCCGAGAAGGGCTCGGTGGCGAAGATCGAGGAGAAGGCCGGGGTGTCGACCGCCTCATGAGCGTCGCGGTCCCGCTCCCGCGCCGGCGGCGCACCGCCGCCGGCGTTCCGGGCGGGGCGCTCGCGATGGGAGTGACGATGCTCTACCTGAGCATCATCGTCCTGCTCCCGCTCGCCGCCGTCGTCGCGCATTCGTTCGACGGCGGCGTCGACGCCTTCTGGCACGCGGTCACGTCGCGCCAGGCGGTCAGCGCCCTGCGCTTCACGATCCTCGCGTCGCTGGTCGCCGCGGCGATCAACGCGCTGTTCGGCACGCTGATCGCGTGGGTGCTGGTGCGCGACCAGTTCCTCGGCAAGTCCGCCGTCAACGCGCTGATCGATCTGCCGTTCGCGCTGCCGACGATCGTCGCCGGCCTCACGCTGATCGCCCTCTACGGCCCGCGCAGCCCCCTCGGCATCAACGTCGCGCTGACGAAGATGTCGGTGCTGCTGGCGATGCTGTTCGTGACGCTGCCGTTCGTGATCCGCGCGGTCCAGCCCGTCCTGCTCGAGCTCGACCGCGACATGGAGGAGGCGGCGGCGTCGCTCGGCGCCGGCTCGCGGACGATATTCGCGCGCGTGATCCTGCCGAACCTCGGGCCGGCGATCCTGTCCGGCTCGGCGCTCGCGTTCGCCCGTGCCGTCGGCGAGTTCGGCTCGATCGTCCTGATCTCGGGGAACATCCCGTTCAAGACGCAGGTCTCCTCGGTCTTCGTGTTCAAGCAGATCGAGTCCGACAACCCGATCGGCGCCTCGGCGGTCTCGGTCGTCCTGCTGGTCGTGTCGCTGCTCGTGCTGTTCGCGATCCGCTGGGTCGGCGCGTGGGGCGAGCGCGGACGGAGTCCGCTGCGATGACGAGCGAAGCGAGGCAATGCTATGACCGTTGACCGCCCGACTCGCATCGGGTTGCGCGTCGTCGCGCTCGGCTACCTCGCGGCACTGCTGCTGATCCCGGTCGGCGTCGTCTTCTACCGCACGTTCGAGCACGGCTTCGCCGCCTTCTGGGAGTCGATCACAACGCCCGCCGCCATCCACGCGTTCTCGCTGACGCTCGAGATCGCGCTCATCGCCGTCCCGCTCAACACGATCTTCGGCGTGCTGGCCGCGCTCGCGCTCGTTCGCGGCGCGTTCCCCGGCAAGCGCCTGCTCGACGCCTGCATCGACCTGCCGTTCGCGATCTCGCCGATCGTCGTCGGCCTGTCGCTGCTGCTGGTCTACGGCCGCACCGGCTGGTTCGGTCCGTGGCTCGCCGACCACGGCATCCAGATCATCTTCTCTCTGCCCGGCATGGTGCTGGCGACGATCTTCGTCTCGCTGCCGTTCGTGGCGCGCGAGGTCGTGCCGGTGCTGCGCGAGGTCGGCGACGAGCAGGAGCAGGCAGCGGCCACGCTCGGGGCGAACAGCTGGCAGACGTTCTGGCGCGTCACGCTTCCTGCGATCCGCTGGGGCATCGCCTACGGCGTCGTGCTCTCGACCGCGCGGGCGATCGGGGAGTTCGGAGCCGTCAGCGTCGTCTCCGGGCGGATTGCCGGCGAGACCGACACCCTGACCCTGCTCGTGGAGAAGCGCTTCCAGAACTTCGATCTCGCGGGCGCCTACGCGGCCTCGATGCTGCTCGCGCTGATCGCCCTCGCGACCTTGCTCATCACCACGTTCATCGGCCGCCGGAGGAGTGACGCATGATCGTCGTCGAGAACGTCTCCAAGCGCTTCGGTGACTTCACCGCCCTCGACGACGTCTCGATCGAGGCGCCGGACGGCAAGCTGACCGCGCTGCTCGGGCCCTCCGGCTCGGGCAAGTCGACGCTGCTGCGCGTGATCGCGGGGCTCGAGGCGCCCGACGCCGGCACGATCGTGGTGTCCGGCACCGACGCGACCCGGCTCCCGCCGCAGAAGCGCGGCATCGGCTTCGTGTTCCAGCACTACGCGGCGTTCAAGCACATGACGCTGCGCGACAACGTCGCCTTCGGGCTGAAGATCCGCAAGAAGCCGAAGGCCGAGGTCACCGCCAAGGTCGACGAGCTGCTGCACCTCGTGGGGCTCGACGGCTTCGCCGACCGCTACCCGTCGCAGCTCTCGGGCGGTCAGCGCCAGCGGATGGCGCTCGCCCGCGCGCTCGCGGTCGAGCCCAGCGTGCTGCTGCTCGACGAGCCGTTCGGCGCGCTCGACGCGAACGTCCGCGGCGACCTGCGCGCGTGGCTGCGGCGGCTGCACGAGGAGGTCCAGGTGACCACCGTGCTCGTCACGCACGACCAGGAGGAGGCGATGGAGCTCGCCGACCGGATCGTGCTGCTGCGCGACGGCAAGGTGGTCCAGGTGGGCTCGCCGCGCGATCTCTACGACCAGCCCGCGGACGAGTTCGTGATGGGCTTCCTCGGCCCGGTCTCCAAGGTCCGGGGCCAGCTCGTGCGCCCGCACGACGTGGCGCTCTCCCACCGCCCGGAGGAGGGCTGGGAGGAGGTCATGGTCCAGCGCGTCGTGCACCTCGGGTTCGAGGTGCGCGTGGAGGTCGTGCGCTCGGACGGCGAGGAGGTCTCGGTTCAGCTGACGCGCGCCGAGGCCGACGCGCTCGAGCCCGAAGCGGGCTCGATCGTGTGGCTCAACGCCGCACCCACGCCTCAGGGTCGTCCCCAAGCCGCTTGATCTCCGGCGGCAGCTCGCCCGACGCGAGGTCGGCGAGCGTGACGTTCTCGACGACCGACCGCACGCTGGCGCGGACCGCGATCCAGATGTCCTGCAGATGCTCGGCGGCGCCGGGGTACTCGACGTCCTCCGGCGCCTCGCCGCGGACGCTGGCCAGCGGGCCCTCGACGGCGCGGATGACGTCGGCGAGCGAGATGTCCTCGGCGGGCTGGGCGAGCCAGTAGCCACCGTCGGCTCCCCGCTGCGACCGGACGAGCCGGGCGTGGCGGAGGTCGGCGAGGATGTTCTCGAGGAACTTGTGGGGGATCGACTGGGCGGTGGCCAGCGCGTCGCCCTTGACCGGGCCACCGCCGGCGGCCGCGAGCTCGGCGGCGGCGCGCAGGGCGTAGTCGGCTCGGGCGGAGATACGCATGCCGCGGGCAGACTACGCTGCCGGGATCGACACCTTCACCTTGATCGTGATCGTGGGGCTCGTATTGATGGTGCTGGCCGTGCTCGCGCTCGGTCAGTTCTACCCGGGCTCGGGCGCCGAGCAGCTCGACTGGAAGCCCACGCGATCGCCCCAGGTCGAGGCGGAGAACGAGATCGACGACGTCGCGCAGATGCTCGAGGCGCAAAACGAGCGGCGGCGCCGGCGCGGGCTGCCGGACCGCACGGAGGAGGAGGTCGCGGCCGAGGTGCGCCGCGACCACGCCGAGCTCAGGGAGCGCGCGGCGGCGTTCCGGGCGCGCGAGGAACTGCCGCCGGAGGAGTAGACGCTGGCACGGGTGCTCATCATCGGCTGCGGTGGCCGCGGCCAGGAGCTCGCCCGGGCCCTCTCCGCCGCGGGCCACGCGGTCCGCGGGACCACCCGCTCGCCGGAACGGGTCGAGGCGGTCGCCGCCGCGGGCGCGGAGCCGTTCGTCGGCGACCCCGACCGGATCGGGACGCTGATGGAGGCGATCGCCGGCGTGACGATCGTCGTGTGGCTCCTGGGGTCGGCCACGGGGGAGGGCGCGGAGGAGCTCCACGCCGGTCGGCTGCGGATGCTGTGCGAGAAGCTCGTCGACACGCCCGTGCGCGGGCTGGTCTACGAGGGGTCGGGGTCGCTGCCCGATGAGGTGCTGGCCGGTGGGGCGGAGGTCGTGCGGCGGGCGGGGGCGACGTGGAACATCCCGCTCGAGGTGCTGGCCGCGCCGTGCGAGGACTGGCTCCCGGCCGCGGTGGCGGCCGTCGACCGGTTGCTGCGGTGAAGCGGGTCGTGGTTGGCGCGGCTGCGGCGCTCGTGGTCGTTGTCGCTGCCGTCGTCGGTGTGTCCTGGTGGCGCGGCCGGGACACGCCGCCCGCGCCCTCGCTGCCGGAGGAGACCGCCACGCCGACCGGCGAGCTCCGGGGCGGGCTGCGGCCGGCGTCCGGCTCGTTCGTCGGCTACCGCGTGAACGAGACGCTGATCGGGGTCGGGCTCAACGCCGCGGTCGGGCGTACGAGCGCCGTGAAGGGCGTGGCGGCAGTTGACGGCGGGCGGATCGTCTCCGCGCGGTTCGAGATCGCGACGGGGACGCTCCGCTCGGATGAGGCGCGCCGTGACGAGACGATGCGCTTCCGCGGGCTGGAGACCGACCGCTACCCGAAGGCCGGCTTCGTGCTCACGGCGCCGGCGACGCTCGCGGCGCGGTTCACGGCACGCGGCCGCCTCACCCTCCACGGGCGGACGCGCCCGGTGACGGTGCGGCTGCAGTCGCGCCGCGACGGCGCGGGCGTCGACCTCGCCGGCTCGACGCCGATCGAGTTCGCCGACTACGGGATGGAGCCGCCGAGCGTGGCCGGCGTCGCCTCGGTGCGCGACCACGGGAAGCTGGAGGTGCGGCTACGTCTCCGCTAGACCGCGCGGCCATCTCCGCGATCACGCACCGCGGCGTCGCCTTCGCCAACCCGCTGGGCGAGTCCGCGATCGACGCCGCGATCGACGCGCTGCCGCTGGGTGGGCGGGGATGGGTTCCGCGCGTGCTCGACGTCGGCTGCGGCGCCGGCGAGCTGCTCGCGCGCATCAAGGCGCGCCACGGCGCGCGCACCGAGGGCATCGAGCCGGCCCGCAGCTGGGCGCTCCAGGCCCGAGAGCACGTCGACATCCTGTACGAGCAGTACTTCGCCGACGTCACGCTCGAGCTCAGGGCCTATGACCTCGTGTGCTGCCTCGCCTCGTCCCACGCGATCGGCGGCTGGGAGCCGGCGCTGGGCGGCCTCGGCGCACTGGCGCGGCGGGGCGGCGGGCTCGGGCTCGTGGCCGAGGGCTTCTGGCGCCACCCGCCCAGCCCGGGCTACCTGGCGGCGCTCGGCGCGAGCCCGGACGAGCTGCCGAGCGGCCTCGACGCCCTCGAGGCCGGCGCGCGCGGGGCGGGCTGGGAGGTGCTCGCCACCGCGGTCGCCTCCGACGCCGACTGGGCGGCCTACGAGGAGACGCTGATCGCGAACGGCGAGGCCGAGCTCGCCCAGGGCGACGACCCGAACCTGCGCGAGTGGGTCGAGGCCGCGCGGGCGCGCTGGGAGCGGCCCGACGGCAAGGACACGCTCGGGTTCGCGCTGCTCACGCTACGACGGCCGCAGTGAGCCGCTCCAGCGTGCGCCGGCCCATGTGGCTCATCGGCGGGTTGGTCTCGGCGTAGTACCAGACCACTCCCATCGCCTGCTCGAACGCCCACGCGGCGCCGCGCGCCCACTCGAGCTCGCCGCAGCGCAGGTCGGCGCGGAACGCGTCGCGAGGGCCGGGGTCGAGCAGGTGCCAGGCCGCGACGAGATCCAGCGCCGGGTCGGCCGGGCCTACGCCGCCGACGTCGATCACGCCGGCCAGGCGCCCGCCGTCGACGAGCACGTTGCCGGGGATCAGGTCGCCGTGGGTCATGACGTCGGCGCCCTCGCGGGGCAGTTCGCGGAACGCGGCCCACAGGCGCCGCAGCGGGGGCACCTCGAGCAGCCCCTCGCTGCGCTCGAGGCAGGTCTCCATCCACGCGTCGTGGTCCGGCAGGTGCCCGCCGCGGTTGTCGCCGGAGAACGTCCGGCCGCGGGTGTCGATCGCGCGCACGCCCCCGACGAACTCCGCGAGGTCGTGGGCGAAGGCCTCGGTCTGCCCGTCGGGCGTCGCCACCGTGCCGGGCAGCCAGGTCTGCACCGACCACGGCAGCGGGTAGCCGGGCCCGGGCTCGCCGATCGCGACCGGCTCCGGGGTGGCGAAGCGGGTGCGGCCGTGGAGCTCGGCGGCCGCCGCCGCCTCCGCCTCGAGCCGATCGCGCCTCGCCTCGACGAGCGGCAGCCGCGCGACGAGGTCGTCGCCGAGGCGGAACAGGGCGTTGACCGTGCCCTGCGTGGGAACGGGCCGAACCGGCAGGTCGCGCCACTGCGGGAACTGCCGCGCCACGAGCCGGCGGACCGTCTCCGGGGCCACGTCCAGCTGCCCCGGATGCATGCTCACGGCGCCAGGCGGGCCAGCAGGTCGCGGACCATGCGCGCGGTCGCGCCCCAGATCAGGTGGTCGCCGACCTGGTACGTGTCGGTCCGGAACGGCACGCCCTTGCGGACCAGGCGCCGCTCGCCATGGGCGGCGCGCACCGCCTCGAGCGGCAGCTCGAGCACGTAGGCGACCTCGGCGGCGGCGAGCTGCCATTCGAAGCCCGGCTCGATCAGGCCGACGAACGGATAGACGGCGTAGTTGGTGACGAAGGTGGGCGTGGGGGGCAGGGCGCCGACGATCTCGACGGCGTCCGGCGGCAGCCCGATCTCCTCGTGCGCCTCGCGCAGGGCGGTGGCGGTGAGGTCCGCATCCTCGGGGTCGCGTCGGCCGCCGGGGAACGAGATCTCGCCCGCGTGGCGCTTGAGGTCGTCGCGGCGCTTGGTGAACACCGCCTGCAGCTCGCCGTGCTCGTCGATGTAGAGCGGGGCGAGGACGGCGGCCTCGGTGCCGCCGTGGACGTCGATGGCCAGCGCGGCCTCCGGCGCGAGCAGCGCGCCGCGGAGCTCCTCCGCGAGTGCGGCCCGGGTCCTCAGACGAGCTCGATGCGCTCGTCGAACAGCACCTCGCCCTCGAGCGTCCGGTGCACCGGGCACTTGGCCGCGATCGTCTGCAGGCGCTCCACCTGGTCCTCGGAGAGGTGGGCGGGCATCTTCATGACGAGCTTGAAGTTCGTCGCGCAGCCGCGCTCGGCCGGCGTGTAGTCGACGTCGACCTCGAGCCCGTCGACGTTCCAGCCCTTGCGCTTGGCGTACATCTCGATCGTGATCGCGGTACAGGAGGCGAGCGAGGCAGCGAGCAGCTCCTGCGGGTTGGGACCGGCGTCGTCACCGCCGGAGGACTCCGGCTCGTCGGCCGTCAGGCGGTGACGGCCGATCCTGAGGTCGTGGGCGAAGTTCTCCCGCTGGCGCGCGACGGCTCTCATGGCGAGAGAGCTTAGGCGAGCGGGTTGAACAGCTCGCCCGTCAGCACCTTCGGGAAGAAGTAGGTGGACTTCGGGGGCATGTTGACGCCGGCCGCGGCGACGTCGCGGACGTGCTCGACGGGCGTCGGGCTCATGAAGAACGCCGCCTCCGCCTCGCCGGCCTCGACCCGCTCGCGGGCCTGGGCGGTGTCGCGGGCGTAGTCGAGCCCGTGCAGGTGGGAGATGTCGTCCTCGCTCATGCCGAGGGCCTGCTTGAGGATCAGCGCCTCGAGCACCGCGGTGTCGAGCCGGCGGTAGGGCTCGGGCATGTCCGGGAGCGCCGCGTCGGCGAGCTCCGCGTCCTTGAGCGTGAGGCGGAGCGGGCGGCGGTGGTGGGCGTCGAGGTAGCCGAGCGCGATCCGGCCGTCGGCGGCGGCGGTGGGCTGGAGGTCGTCGGCGTCGATCTCCGTCATGTCCCAGTCGCGCTGGAGCGCCTCGCGCAGCGCCTGGCGCTTGTCGTCGGGCAGCGCGGTCAGCAGGCGGTGGGTGGGGAAGACGGTGAGGCCCGGGTCCTGGAGGGCGACGAGGCACATGAGCACGTAGCGGTGCTCGCCCTCGCCGCCGATCTCGTCCGCGTAGACGCGGGCGGTCTCGTAGCGGTGGTGGCCGTCGGCGATCAGCAGCTCGGTCTGGGCGAGCGCGTCGACCGCGGCGGCGACGGCGCCGCTGTCTCCGACGCGCCAGATGCGGTGCTGGGTGCCGTCGTCGTCGGTGACCTCGCCCCACGGGACGTCCTCCGTGTGGGGGGAGAGCGCGCTCCACGCCGCTCCTGAGGGGTCGTCGTAGAGGCTGAAGATCGGCGACAGGTTGGCGCGCGTCGCGCGGGTGAGGCGGAGGCGGTCCTCCTTCGGCCCGGGGTGCGTGCGCTCGTGCGGGCGGATGCGGCCGGGGCCGTAGTCATCGACCCGGACGCGGGCGAAGAAGCCCTTGCGGGTGTAGCGGTTGCCGTCCGGGCCCGTGTAGTCCTGGGCGAGCGCCCAGAGGGCCGGCTGCGAGTCGCGGACGAGGATGTCCTCGCGCTTCCAGTCGCTGAACAGCGCGGCGGCGTGGGCGTAGGGGTCGAGGTCGCCGTCCGCTTCCGGCAGGTCGATCTCGACGACGTTGTACGGCGAGCGGGCGGCCAGGCGGGCGCGGTGCTCGGCGTCGATCACGTCGTAGGGCGGCGCCACCACGGGTGCGAGGCCGCCGACGCGGTCGAGCGCGTAGTGGAGGGCGTGAAGGGGCTGGACGTCTGCCACGGGGCGGCGGAGGCTAACAACGTGCCTCCGCCGGCTCGCTATCGGCGGAATCCGAAGTCCGTGGTGTATGTCGCGCCGGACTGGGCGGCGGAGAGCCGAACCGGGAGCCCGGACTCGATGCCGATCCCGATCTCGCGGAACGAGCGCTGGAGGATGTTGGCGCGGTGGCCGGGGGACTTCATCCAGCTGCGGTGGATCTGCGCGGCGGTGGCGAGGCTGCCCGAGCCCCACGCGATGTTCTCGCCCAGCGCCCAGCTGCGGGCGCGCTTGGTGTAGCCGGTGCGGCGGATGCGCTCGACCATCGTGGAGCCGGAGGGCGACGTGTGGTCGAAGAAGCGCTCGCTGATCATGTTGTCCGTGTGGCGCTCGGCGGCGCGGCGGAGCAGCGGGTTCTCGCGCAGCTTCGGCAGCCCGTGGCGGGCGCGTTCGCGGTTGTGCAGGCACAGCACGGCGTCGCGGACGAGCTCGAGGTTGGCGCGGGTCGGCTTGAGGTTGGTGTTCGCGCAGTCGCTCTGGGAGGTCTTGGCCTCCGGCCGGGCCTGCGCGCCGGCGGGCGCGAGCAGCGCGACGAGCGCGAGCACGATCGCAAGTCCTGGACCCTTGCGAAATGCGGTGGAACGGAACAAGGAGTACGCCTCCCGGATGCTTCAGTCGGATTCAGATCGGCGGTTCGATCGACCCGAAGCCCCTGAGCATTCCTTCGGCAACCCGGCTGACTCGTTTGCGAGCCCCGTGGCTTTGCGTCCCGTCCTCGCGGACGGTTTGCCCTTTCGGGAGGCGAACCTACGAGAGTTATCGGTTATGGAACGCCGGACTTAAGCGCTCTGAAGCGCGCCTGGACGGATTGGCGCGCGGGCGCGGTGGCGGTTTCGAACTGATGATCGGGGTGGCCGGATTCGAACCGGCGGCCTCGCCGACCCAAACGGCGCGCTACTACCAGGCTGAGCTACACCCCGAATAGCCGAGTCTAGAGCCAAGACTCACGGAGTCGATCCAGCCAGCCCTGTAGCTTCGCGCGGAGCAGCGTGTCGCACACCCGCACGGTGAGCACGCCGTGCACGGAGCGCCAGGTCCGGCCGGCCAGTTGGTTGCTGTTCGACTTGCGCTGCATTCGGACCTGTTCGGGCCGGATGTCGAGCTGCGCGCTCCAGAAACGACGGAGCTCGTCGAGGTCCTGGTCGGCGTGGTACTGAACCGCGTAGTCCAGCTTGCCGGTGGCGAGACGGGACAGCCACGCATTGCACAGCACCACGACGGCGGGATCGGAGTTGCAGACCGAGACGTAGTTGCGGTGGCGCTTGTAGCCCTCGGCGTGGTAGAGGCACACGAAGTCGCGGAACGAGGGGTCGGCGGCCAGCTCATCGAAGCTCGCGCGGCCCTCTTCGTAGGCGGCCTCGCGTGCCCGGCGGTCCTTCTCCTGCATCGGCAGGTTGCCGTTCAGCTGTGCGAGCGATCGCGCTCTTGCGCTCCGGTTGATCGGCAGATCGCGCAGCCAGTAGAAGACCGTCTTCCTCGGCAGCGCCAGTCGCTCGGCAATCTCGTCGATGCTCAGGTTGCGTTCAGTCCGGAGCTCTACTGCCTTCGCTCGGATGTACTCCGGATGACTCATTACGAACGTATGTTCGCATACGGCCCGGATGGGACGGCGCTGCTCAGCAGCGCGGTTTCGCGGGCTCGCTGACCCGGTCGGCCGGCGCCACGCGCGGGCACGAGCACGACCAGGCGCAGGTGGTGCGGGAGCAGGTCCGCGGCTCGGTGGGCGCCGCCGTGAAGCGTGCCGCCAGCGCGCGCAGGAAGCGCCCGCGGCGCGAGCCTGGGTCGGTGCGTGGCATCCGCGCTGATGTCGGCAGCACCCCCGGTTCCCATGACCCGGGCATGGATCTGAACGGACAGACGTCCGCCCGGCGATTAGGCTCAGCCGCCGTGGACCGCTTGACCGCGCGCAACTCCGCGGGGTACGACTCGCCCGTCGGCCTCGCTGCCGACCCCGTGGTCTTCACGCTCGTCGACGGCGACCTGAGCGTGCTGCTCGCGCGGCGCACCGAGGAGCCGCAGCGGGGGAGCTTCGCGCTGCCGGGCGGGTTCGTGGGGGCGGCGGAGTCGCCGCGCGAGACCGCCGAGCGCAAGCTGCGGGAGAAGACCGGCGTCGGCTCGGTCCACCTCGAGCAGCTGCGGACCTACGCCGGCCCCGACCGCGACCCGCGCGGCTGGCTGCCGAGCATCGCCTACCTCGCGCTCGTCCCGCCCGAGGCGCTGCCGGAGGAGGGCCCGCAGGGCCGCGACCCCGGCTGGCACCGCGTCGACGCGCTGCCCGAGCTCGCGCTCGACCACGCCACGATCGTCGACGACGCGCTGTGGCGCCTGCGCGCCCGGCTCGCCGACAAGGGCTGGTTCGTACGCGTGGCCGGCGGCCTGCTCGCCGAGCCGTTCACGCTCGGCCAGGCGCAGCGGCTCTACGAGGCGCTGCGCGGCGAGCCGGTCGATGCCGCCAACTTCCGCCGCGACGCGCTGTCCACCGGCCTGCTGGAGGAGACCGGCGAGCGCAGGTCCGAGGGCGTCGGGCGGCCCGGCAAGCTCTATCGCCGCCGCTCCAGCGCGCCGTAAGCTTGGCCGGCCAGGCCCCGTAGCTCAGCTGGACAGAGCGGCTGCCTTCTAAGCAGCGGGTCGCAGGTTCGAGTCCTGCCGGGGCCGTACATGGCTTTTGCAGGGAGAAACACGGATCATTGCGCTGCCTCCGCGCAACGGTTCGCGGTCTCGAGTCGGCTCCATGTGCCCATTCCTCTGCCCGAACGAGCCGCGCCGCGGCCCGGGCCATGTCTCGTCCTCGTCGTTGAATCGCATGAGCTTCCACACGAGGTCGTAGTCGATGCGCTGGCGCTGAATCACCTGCGCGTAGACCTGCAGCGTCAGCGACGCGTCCTCGTGGCCCATCTGCGCCATGACCCAGCGCACGTCGCGACCAGCGCTGAGTGCGAGCATCGCCCAGGTCCGCCGCAGCGTGTGCGGCGTCACTCGCTTCGGCAGCAGCATCCGGCCCTCTGCCGCGCGCTTCTCGTTGACGCGCTGCACCAGGCCCTTGATCGCCTTGCGCGCCGGCTGCGTCTCGGTCGCGGGCTTGGCGGCCTCGCCGTTGAGGAGGCGGTTGCGCATGTTCGAGTCGTTGAGGCGACCCCCGGGCCAGGTCGGGAACAGAGGCGAGCGAGCGCCGAGCGGCCGGCGCGCGAGGTGCGCGCGCAGCTCGTCGAGCGTGAACGCCGTCAGCTCGACGTCGCGCTCTCCGGCCGGGGTCTTGGCCTCCGGGATCCGCCACCGGCCGGCGTGGATGTCGAGCTCGCCGCGGTCGGCGAGGATCACCTCGCTGACCCGCGGGCCTCCGGAGAGCAGCAGCAGCGCGAGCAGCGCCCGGCGTCCGTAGCGCTGGTGCTCGAGCAGCTCGGCCTCCCACGTCGCCCGCGGCGTCGAGCATGTCGACGACCATGTCGGGCTCGAGGAACGACCGCGACGGCTTGGGGACCTTCATGCGCCGGCGCTTGCCGCGTGCGGGGTTTGCGTCGAGCAGCTTGTAGTCGACGGCGTCGTCCAGGATCTGGGCGAGCAGCCCGAGCACCATGTTCACGGCGCGCGGCCCGAGCCCGCGGCCTACCAGTGCGAGACGGAAGTCGTCGACGCGACGGACGTCGATGCTCGACGTCGGCGTGTTCGCGAGGTCCAGATCCAGCAGGATGTGGTCAATCCGCCACCGGTAGTCCTTTCTTGTCTTCGGCGCGAGCTGCTCGCCGTCGCGGCGGTGCCACCAGCGCGACACCGTGACGTGCAACGTTTCCTCCTCCAGGCTCTCCGCGCTGGTCGGCGTGCTGTTCGGCTCCGGTGGCGTCCAGGTGCCGCGTGCGATCCGCTCGAGCACGCCGTCGAGTTCGACTTGCGCGCGGAGCTCGTTCCATCCCTGATGGTTGGTGCCGAGCTTGAGCTGGTGGCGCGCCCCGTGGGCGCGCACGCGCAGCGAGTAGCTGACCGTACGCCCGTCCGCCCACGGGTGCGTCTTGATCTCGCCCGAAGCCCTCGGCGGCACGGCCACGAGCGTACTTCTCACCTGGCTCTCTCCGGAAACGGCAGCAGCTCGAATCCCCGCTGCTTGCGGGCAGCTTTGACCGGCCCCGGCCGCGGGGCCGCCGGTCGCGCGTGCGCGAAGCGACGCTCGTGCACGTAGGCGCGCACTCGGAATGCGTCGAACCGGACCGCGCCGCCGACCTTGATCGCGCCAAGCTCGGCCTTGTTCTCGTAGACCCAGCTGCGATCGACGCTGAGGTACGCCGCGACCTCGTCGGCCCGGACGTGACCTCGTGCCGGGAAGCGCGGTCCTCGGGCGAAAGCCATTCCGCGTAGTTCTGCGGCGTGATCAGGGATCGGCCTCGAATCTTGCGCGCGAGCAGCCGGCCGGAGCGAATCTCGGCGATGATGCCGCCGTACTGAATGCCGGTGAGCGCGGCGATCTCATCCACGGTGAGCGGCTGCTCAAGCACCGAGCCGCACCCAGTCTGTGACCCTGCGAAACGCGAGCGTGTGAAGCACACAGGCGGCGCGCCAGGGATGGGCTCCCACCGGTTTCGTACGAGGTTCCATCGGCACGGTGCCCCGATTGTTGACCCACGACGCGCCGCTCTGCCCGCAAGTGCCGCTGATGGGGTCCACACTCGTTAAGCCGCCGAGACCTCGCCGCGAGCAAAGAACCCGGTTCCTGAGGCGGGCGGCTTCCATACGGTCGTGATCAGCGGCGCGCCCGGGATCGCGAAGACCACGATCCTCGCGGCGGGTGCCGCGCTCGCGCACGCCGAGGCGCTCGCGGTCACGCGCGCGCGGGCCGTAACCCAGAAGCGCGATGTCCGCGTTCGCGCTGACCGCGGCGCTGCTCGACGACTGTGCGGCCGAGCGATTCCGCTCTCACCGCGCCTTGAGGGCCCTGCTCGACGACCTCGCCGGCGGCCGCGCCTTTCTGCTCGCCGTCGACGACCTGAAGTGGGCGGACGAAGCGTCATAGTAACCGAGGACGTCGTCGACGACGACCCCTGAGCATCGCCCAGCTGGGGTCGTGCCCCAGGCGGCGTGATGCTCTCCGGTCACCGTGAGGTACGTGACACGCTCGGGGGAGGGAGGGTCGTCGGGGTCAACAGGCGGCTCGGAGGAGAAGATGGCGACCGATGGCCGCCGCTTGACGGGCAGGGGCTGAGTCCGGCGGCCGCGTACATGTCCTCGCTCCTCGCGATCAGCGACCAAGGGATGTCCACCGGCAGGCAAAGAACGTCGAGCGCCACCGCGAGCCTCCTCCGAGGTAGTCAACGCCCGTGTGATGGGGGTGTGCCTAGTTGACCGCATCGCCGTCGGGCATGTCAGCGAAAGGATCGCTGACTGCTTCTCTTTTCGTTAGCCTCCCCGCGGCCTGGCGCGTCTGAGCTGCACGCGAGGCCGCTGGAATGCGCGAGCTGGACCGGCGGCCCGGTTCCGGAGCTGACCTCCACCGGCGACCCGGACGCCTGACTTTCACCCCGACCTCGACCGGAGCGCCCGATTTACTGCAGGTCAGCGATGAGAGTATGAATCGCTTTGACCTCCGGTCCGACGATGGTTGGTGTTCAAGAACGGGCGCTGCGAGCAGGCTGTGCAGACTCACGGCTTGGACTAACGACGTTGGCTGAGCGAGTAGGCTAACCGCTGCACTATCACTCAAGTTCAATCCTGCGATCCTTCGTTAATGCCAGCCGTCGGCCTCCGCGTCCCGCTCGAGGGCGAGGTCGTCCGTGACGGCGCCGTCGTCTTGCCGGCGCGCCGGGCGTAGCGTCACCTTTACGCGCTGCAGAGTGGGTCCGCAAACTAGCACCGCGAGTTACCGCGGAAATTCGGCGCGATCCCGCGGCCTACGGCTTAAGTCTCGGCACACCGATCGCAGTCAGTTCCGACTACGATGCCGCCACATTTGCAACCTACGTCCGTGAGCTCGGACAGAACGTCGTGAACCGCGCCATCGACCTCTGCGGCATCCTTGCCGCGCACGGCCTGGGCAGACGGCGTTAGCGCCGACAATCGAACTGGGCTGAGAGCGTTGGTGAGATTGGCCGGGATGTTCCGGGGTGTACTGAGGCTGAGCGCCTGCGCGAGATCAAGCGAGCCGACCAAGGCAGGTCGAGTCCTGCGCTCGTTGGGCGCCGCCACACACCGGGCGGCACTCGACAATCACTGCTTCTGCGAATGGACGCTGAAGCCCGAAAGTCCGGCCTGTCCTCGTTGAAGCAGTCGTTGAGCGGCCTCTGCTCGTGCGGCGTCCCGTGCCGCCTCCAGGATCTTCGCGAGCTTCGGATCAGCATACCTCTGCAGGTAGTAGCCGGCGCGATAGATGGTGTCGATCGATGGGTCCCAGGTTCTGCCATCAAAGTTTTCGTTGTGCGCTTTCATCCTGTCGTAGACGTAGTCCTGGAGACGCCCGGCAAAGTCCGCCGGCAACTGATCGGCGTGGTTGTACCCGAGGGTGAGACCGACGTTGTAGTAGTGCTCCTCGAGCCCGACGGCATCGACGAAGTCTGCGTTGGCACTCCGCTCCATCGACCACTGGTCTTCATTGCGTGCGAGGTGCTCTCTCACCCATGGTCCATCGCGCGCAAGCACCCGGGCGCTCAGACCGGCGATGAACCCGCCTCGCAGACCACGACTGGCGCGGGCGATCTGGGCGTCGTGATAGGCCGCGCCGATCGGCGCCAGCGTGAGCTTCGCCAGCGCCTCATAGGCGATGCCTTCGAGGTTCCCCCTGAGTGCGCCCTTGAGTCCAGCCAGCGCTCCCGCCCCCAGGGCTCCCGCGACCTTGCGGAATGCTGACGGCGCCCCTTCGGCCACATGTTCCAGGGCCCCGGGACCCGGCGTCGTGCCGCGGTTGAGGTGCGTGCCGTCGCCCGTGGCCTGCGCGGTCGCAGGCGCCGCGTCACCGGTCCCTCGAGATGCGGCCGTCGTGCCGCGCGACGCCTCCGGCTCCGCTGCGGCCGGCGCGGCGGGCTTGGAATGCACGGGCTCCTTTGGAGGCTCGCCACCGTGCGGCGCCGGTCGACCCCGCGGCGGTCCTGGTCGCACCGGCTCCGCGCGGGGGATGTCGCCCATGATGCCGTACGCCTGTGGGCGCGAGCCGTGGATGCGTGTCACGTCGAACACGCTCTCCTCCAGCTCCCCGGTCACCGGGTTCGTCCCATCAACTCCCGCTATGACGCCGTTGCGCCGCGCAAAGCCGAGAGCCTGGGCCTCCCTGCGCAGCTGCTTGGCCAGCCGTGACGAATGCTTGTACGCCGCCACCATCTCCGCGTCGCCGTACCGGGCGATCGAATCCACGATCGTCTGCTCGGTCTTCACCTCGACGAGGTGCAGCTGGCCGTCGAGCTCAACCCCGATATCTGGCACTCGCAGGTGCGGGATTCTGCGTTCGATGCCGTCTGCGTCCATGACGGAGACCAGCTCGACTTGCAGGATCACTCGACTCTCCGGGTAGGTCTGCATCAGCATGAGGGCGTGCTTGCGCTCCATGAGCGAGCGGACGCGAGCGAGCTCCTCGAACAGGTCCTTCTGCGGCTCGAGCGGCCGAACCTTGCCCGCCCCTGAGACCACGTACGGGGTCGTCGCACGGGCTCGTGCGATGACGCCGAAGACCCGAGTCCCTTCGTCGAGGATCTGTCGCTTGACGTCCGCCAGCGCGGCGGCTACCTGGTCGGGTGTCGAGCTGGGGGGCATCCGCCGGCCTCTCCGGGGCGCGGCCGGCTAGAGGTTGCCCACGTCGATCGAGCCGTTGGCGTTCAGGCCCGTCACGATTGTCTGCTTCTCGAAGTCGGGGTCGCCGCGCTCGCCGTTCAGCAGGCGCGCGGCGCGGCGCAGGTTCTCGATGCCGGCCCTCCGGACTTCCTCGCCGACCTTGAAGACGTCGAGCTCCCGGTGCTTGGCCTTGTATTGCTCGAGGATGGGGTTGTCGTCGACGAGCGTCTCGATGAACAGCGAGTGGGTGGGGACGACGATCTCGTCGCCGTTTCGCAGCGGCGAGGCGAGGAGCCGTTCCAGCCACGCCTTTAGCTGGGGCTTCAGGGCCTCGAATTCGGTGGCCGGCAGCGTGTCGTGGAGCTGGCAGACGTACTCGCTGTACTCGTCGAGGCTCACGTTACTCAGCTGATCGGGGTCCATCGCGCCGAATGCGCTGTCGACGTAGGGCGCGGCCATGAACTCGGTCAGCGCGTTGTGCTGCTTCAGCGGGAAGACGAAGTAGTTGCCCTTGAACTGCGGGCTGTCGATGTCCGCAACTTGGACTAGCGGCACGGACTCCAAGGACTCCCCGTCGGGCGCGTGCTTGAGCGCGCCGCGCATGAACGCCTTGTGCTTCTGTGTCCCGGGCTCGCGGAAGCTCTGGAAGATGTCCTCGTCGGGCGCGACCTTTACGGTGTATGTGCGCGACTCGAGCTCGAGGACCGGCACCTGGACCTTGTAGAGCCGGAGATAGCGCTGGTCGGGCGGCTCCATGCTCCAGATCGAGTGCATGTAGTACGTGATGTTGCTGCGGATGTGCTCGAACAGACGCTTGACACGCGTCTCGTTGTCGAGCCGCTCCTGAAGGGTCTTGTTGTACTCGCTCGTGAGTGTGTGGAGGTTCGACAGCTCCTCGCGCAGCGCGACCGCCGCCTTCTCGGCCTTCTGGACGGCGTACTGGTGGGCGTCCTGTGCCGCCAGTTCTCGCGCCTTCGCCGCCTCGGGGTCCTGGCCGCCGCCGCCGAAAAAGTTCATGATGTCGAACTGGACCCCGTCAACCTGCTCGCTGTGGTCCTCGTCGATGCGCTTCGTGATCGAGGTCTCGAGCGCCTTGTAGCGGTTCTCAGCCTCGACGCTCGCCGAGGAGAACTCGATGCGCAGCGTGTCGACGAGACTGCGCTGCTGGCGGAGGTTCTTCCTCAGCTCGCGCAGGGCGAAGTCGTCTCCGACGCTGTTGTTGGCTAGGTACAGGAGCGTGGGGCGAAAGCTGTCGTCCAGGAGGTGGCGGTTCAGGATCCAGTCGTGCGCGATCACCCACGCCTCAGTGATCTGGTTGGGCAGCGGCATCTCCTGGGCGACCAAGATCACCGGCATCACACGGTAAAGCTGCTCGGACGCGCGATAGCGTTTCTGGAGCTCGTAGAACAGGTATGTGACCGCGAGCTCGTCGTTGGGATTCCTGATTGTCCCCGACTCGCTGTACTCCTGTGAGTAATCGGTCTCGGTCACGAGTTCCAGGTTCGTCTCCATCGCGACGGCGCGGGCGGCCTTTTGCGTCATCTCGCGGATGTCCTTGCGGTTCTGGGCCGATTCGCCGGTCGCCTCCACGCCGAACGTCGTCGTCGCCTTGCCCGAGCTGATCCCGATGTCGTAGTCGCCCTCCGCATTCAGGCCGAACGTCGTCTTCGTCTGGGCCTTCTTCATGATCTCGGCCTCGACCTTGGCCGACGCGCCCTGCTCGCTGGTGAGCGACTGATTGTTCTTGCGTGCCTCCTTATGCGTGCGCTTCTCGTTGCGCGTCACCTTCACCGAATACTTGCGCTCCTCCATGGGAGCGAGCGGGATCGACTTCACCAGCGCGCCCGGCTGGTACATCACCGGCGTTAGCTGCTCACGGTAGGTGACGACCAGACCGAAGTTGACGCTGTGATAATCCTTGTCGGCGGCGAAGACGGTGAACTCGTAGGTCCCGTTCAGCTTCGCTTCCAGGTCTCGAAGCGTCTTGTGCAGCGTGTAGTAGTCGTCGTGGCGGACCGTGTCGATCAGTCGGTCGCCCTGCTCCGTCAGGCTCTGGATGACACGCAGATCCGCCACCGTAGTCCCAGGTCGCATGCTGATCGCGACTGCGAGGCTGGTCAGCTGGTCACGCATCACGAAGGCCAGCTCGTTGAACTCCTCCTTGGTGATGTCGAAGAAGCGTGCCACGACGGGCGGCACGTCGACGGGGGTCACCTGCGAGAACGTGTCGCTGATCAGCAGTCCGTTTCTGAAGACGTCGCTCATGACCGACTCGATCCCGAACCGCTGCTTGGCTAGCGAGTTGGCGGTGTACGCGAGGTTCGGGATCCGCTCGTCCAGCAGTTGCTTCCAGACGTGGTCAAACGCGATTTGCAGAGTGTCGAAGTCAAAGAACGCCGGATTCTCCGCCGGCCCCTTCTGGAGCGAGAACGCCTTGACGGCCGCGTCGATCGCCGCCCGATCCGCCGGCCTGCCCGTCGTCGCGGCCGCGGTCGCGGGATTCAGCACCATGTCGGCCGATGGCATGTCGCTGACTACCCGAGCCAGGAAGCGCGGGATGTCGGCAGCGGTCAGCGGATTCGGCGGCGACGGCACACCGTCGCCGATCGATCCGCCCGCGGCACCTGATCCGTCCTCCGGATCGAGCCCGGTGTGGATGCGCGCACGGACCTCGTCGGGGCTCCGCTGCGAAACGAGCGTTGTGATCGGGTTGTCGTGGACGAGCAGCGCGCCGGCGTCGTCGGTCTCGTCGCCACCGAACAGCATCCCGCCGAGTTCGCTCTCGGGGATCTCAACGAACTCCCCCTGGGCGTTGTCGAAGTACTGATGCAGCCGCTGGCGATCGGCCGGAGTCAGGTAGAGGTTGACCGGGACCCCGGCGCTGCCGGGACTCCCGACGGCGTCGTTGACCTTGGCGATCCCGCCCGCGATCGTCGACTGGTTCTTCTCCTGGATGTTGTCGCCGTCCTGGAGCATCACGCCGCTGATCGGGACCGCACTGAAGTCGGTGGCGATGTCCTTCACAAACGTGTCGCGAAACTGCTTGCGATCGGCGATGTCGGCCGAGGCGCGAGAACCGTGGTAGTCGGCGGCCCCAGTGTTGAACTCGATCTCACTCTCGCGCTGCGCGACATAGCGGCTGACACGCTGCTGCGAGCTGTCCGGGCTGTCGGCCCCGGCCTGCCTGAGTGGGATCCCTCGATCGGCGAGAAGGGCGGACCCCAACCAGACGATCCACGCCTCATCACTGCCGGCGTTCAGGCGCGCGTTGCCGGAGAGGTAGAGCAATCGTTTCGCGAGCGGCATCCCGGGCTCGTCCGGGGCGAGCACCGCAAGGACGAGATCCGGTCGCTGCTCGTCCTCGCTGCGCAGGTTGAAATCGCGTGGCGAGAACTCGAGGCGAAAGGCGCCCGAGGCGTCGGTGACCGCTGAGCCAATGCGCGAGGATGGCGACGCGTAGAGCTTCGTGAAGTCGCCGGGCGTCGTCTCCGCATGACCGTTGGTCGTGCCGGCGTCATCGAAACCGCCGTCACCGCCCGCGACGTTAGTGGTGACCGCGATCTGAGCGACCTCTGGGTCCGCCCACTCATCGACGTCGAAGACCTCGACCAGAATGTTCATGACGGGCTCGCTGGTTTCTCTACACAAGACCTTGCCAGCGACCACATGGGTCGAGACTGGCGCATTGGTGGTGACCGGGGTCATCTTTCCGTCCTCGCATCGCGATGTCGGCGAATGCCACACGCGCGGTCCTCGGGTTAGCGAGCCGAAGGCCGCGGAGGGTGCTAATGGGCAGCCGGACGAAGGGGAAAGCCGCGCGGGGAAGAGCCAGAGCTCTGCGACACAGAACGCGGCCCGTGCTCACGACGAAGCCACTCTGCGACCCACCCTACTCCTCTTCGAACACGCTTGCCGGAATCTTTGCGGTCGCGACTTAACAGGCAGACCGCCGTCTCGCGGCGCAGGGCGAACAGGTTGTCCCGATACTCGATCCGCTTACCGGAACGTCGCCGTGCGTCACTACTCCATCAACCGCCGAGACCCGCCGCGAGCAAAGAATCCGGGTCCTTAGCCACGCCCAGGTGTCCTGCCGGGAGCTCGATGGTTGCGCTGCACTGCGCTCATCTCGGAGTTCGGTTGGCGCGCTCGCGGGCAGTCCGGCGCAGCCGAGCCCGACCTTCGGTAAGTCGCCGGTTTACGGCTGTGTAGCTGGCGTCGGTGAGGGCCGCGATCTCGCGGTAGCGGTAGCCGAGCGCCTGCAAGTACAGCGCGGTGCGCTCTGCCGGCTTGAGCACGGCCAGGTCGCCGACGCGCTCGGCGTGCTCGAGGTGCGCGGCGGCAAGCTCTTCGACGCCGCCGTCGCCGGTGGCTACGGGCTCGGACAGTTCACCGGGGTCGCCGGTTCCGAGCGAGAGTGCGCCCATCGGGCAGGTTATGCGCCCGATCGCGCCACTGATGGTGGACCTCGTGTACGGCGACGACGGACAGCCATGCCAAGCCGCGGACGTCGAGGCTGATGTCGGGCCGCCGCAGGAGGATTGTCCAGGCGTTCTGACATGCGTCGGCGACTGCCTCGGTCGGTGCGCCGGTTTTTCTCCCGACGAACGCACGCAGCCGGTGCGCGTGCGCGGCGTAGAAGTCGGAGATCTGCTGTGTTCGATCGCCGACGGTTGACCTTCGGGGAGCGTGTCGGTCGCTCATCGTGGGCTCCCGGGGCGCCCAGTGCGGTCGCGGCGCAGGCGCTGTAGCAGCGCGCGTAGCGTGCGACGTCGCCGCGGGTGTTGCGCCCGGGAGCGGCGCCAGGCTGTCAGCGTGACGTCAGGTGGGAGGTCGGTGTGCTCGTAGGCGAATGCGCCGGGGAAGTCGGCGGGGTCGCCAGCAGGGCAGGTCATCGCTGATCCTCCGAGCCGGCCCAGCGGGCGCTGGAGCCGTAGCCGGTGATCTCGGCGTCCCGCACGCGCGCGTCATCGCCGCGGCGGGTCGCCATGTCGTCCGTGATCTGGTGTCGCTCGCGGGTGACGTCGGCCCGGGAGGTCCGGCGAAGTCCCTTTAGCCGGTTGATTTCGCGCGAGGCCGCGGCGCCCGTTGCCGGGTAGGCAAAGCTTTGGCCGCGCTGGGCTGCGAGGTCCTTGAGGAATGCGAGCTGGCGGGCGGTTGGGTTTCGCGCCGCCGCGGCGCTGGTGGGGGTAGGTTCGGGCCTGGCCCCAGCGAGGCGAGCCGGGGAAGCCGGGCCGTCAATGCCCGGGTCCGTCAGGGCCGCCCGCAGGGCGCCGCGAAGCGGCCGGGCTTGACGAACCGGCCGGCCGGCCGCACGCTCAGGGCCTGGTAGAACCGGCTTCGCCGTGACGGCCCTCTCAGCAGACGCTCGTCGCAGTTCGCTTGGTCTCAACCGCGCTTTGGCAAGCTTCGCGGCCTCGGCGTTCACCCGCTACCGAAGCTTCATCCGAAGCGCAGGCCTTTCGCCTTGCGGCCAGGCGTCGACCTGCCGCTTGCGGTGCGGGGCTTACCCGCGCAAGGCTCGCGCCCAACAGACGCCACGCCAAAGAGCTTGAGTATCCGGTCTGCTCCAAAGCACTCTGGACTTTTCGCTCGGGCTTAGGGATACTGGTCGCGCATACCACCGAGTCTTCGGAGTAGTCATGTCTAGTGAACCGAAGTGGCTGCGCTCACCTACCACGAACGACGTTGCCGTGTGGGTCGGGCACAATGCAGCATCTCGCGCGTCGAAGAAGGATTTGGCGGAACTCGAACGCATCGCACGAAAGCTCGCGAAGCAGCCCGCGTCGAGCGAAAAGCGAATCAAGTGCGGAGCCGTCACGATCGTCCTGTGCGATATCGAGGTCTTCTGCCAGGCAGTGGAGGAATAGAGAGTGCAGCCGTCGCGGTACAACATCGCCGTGGAGGGCGCGGACGATGTTCTGCTTCTCTACAACGGCCGCAGCGGGGCGCTGCTCAGCATCGGTCAACCGGACTGCGAGACGATGCGCCCGGCGCTAGCTCCAGCGAGCACGGCCGCACAGAGGCGGGACAGTCTGTCCTCCCTAGACCTCGACCTTGTCGAGATGCTTGTCGCGGGTCACATGCTTGTTCCCGACGAATGCGACGAACTCGAGATCCTGAGGTCGCAGTACGAGGCGTCGCGCTATGACGCGACGACCCTGGGGCTGGTGTTGGTGACTAGCCTCGGTTGCAACTTTGACTGTCCCTATTGCTTCGAGGACAAACACGGATCTGTCATGAACGCGCGGGTCCAATCTTGGGTTTTGGATCACGTTCGGACGCGTATCGCCAGCATCGACCATTTAGCGATCCAGTGGTACGGAGGTGAGCCTCTGGTCGGCAAGCGTCCACTTTATGCACTCTCTAAGGCGCTAATCGCCATGTGTGACGCCGGCGGCGTGCAGTACAGGGCCAATATGGTGACCAACGGTTCGCTCTTAACTCGCCAGGTGTGTCAGGAGCTCGCTGCGCTCAAGGTCGACCGGATTCAAGTGACGCTTGATGGGCCGGCGGCCGTTCACGACCGAATGCGGCCGGCGGCAAAGACGGGTGCGGGAACATTCTGGTCCATCGTGAACAATCTCCGGCACGCAGTGGACTATTTTACGGTCTCGGTGCGAGTCAACGTGGACCGCACAAATGTCGACGAGGCGGCGTTGTTGTTAGATACGCTCAACGACGAGGGTTTCTCGGGTCGGCTCGGGATATATCTAGGGCAGATCCACCCAGTCGACGACGGCGCCCCATCTCCTTCGGCCGTTCAATATCGACACGAAGATGCGCTGTCGCGCAGAGAGTTCCTCGAAGCGCGACGCAACTTCAACCAGGCCGCTCGCGCATATGGCTTCAGCCGTGCTGCCCTGCCGCGCCCGACTGGTGCGCCGTGCACTGCCGTGCGCGCGAACGAACTCGTAGTCGGCAGCCATGGTGAACTCTACAAATGCTATGAGTCAGTCGGTAACCCTCGCGAGGTCATTGGCTCGATCCGCGATAGTACGAAGCGCAACTCAAGGCTGAGCAAATGGCTCAATTACGATCCCTTCAGTGACGACGAATGTCGCAGTTGCGTCGCGTTGCCGGTATGCATGGGAGGCTGCGCCCACCACGCGCTCGATCAGCGCTTGTATGCAGATCGCTGCGACGAGTTTCGCGATGCGTACCGCCTTCAGATCAAAGAGTACGCTGCGGCTCAGATCCAGGAGGCGTAAGTCGCGGCTCGACTGAGGTGCACCGCGATAGGCGGGTCAGTGCGGCAGGTTCCAGGCAGCGGCTGCGCGCTCGAGGGCGGCGGGGTTGACGTCGACGGTCACGAGCTCGTCGGTGCGGTGGGCGATCAGCTCGCGGAGCGCGGCGGCGTGTTCGAGCAGGCACGCTCCGGCGAGTGTGGCGCGGTGATTGGTGGGTGCGATCTCGCGCTGCGTGAGGCGTTCCTCGCGCGCGTCGGTGGCGAGTTGGCCTGCTCCCCGGGGTGGTGTTGACAGTCTCTGATTGTTCTTTCTCTATGGGGATGGAGCCGGCGTAGCCGGCGTCTCTGTGTCCGGGAGGCATCAGAGGATCGGCCGCTCATCGAGTCAGGAGACCCGCTTGAGCGACAAGCGCAAGTACCGGAAGTACACGCCGCAGCAGAAGGCCGAGCTGGTGCTCGCGTCCTTTCGCGGCGGTAGGTCGATCGCGGAGATCTGCCGCGAGCACGACATCTCAGAGACGCTGCTGCGGCGTTGGCGCGACCAGATGGTCGACGCCGGCATGGAGCGCTTCGCTGACGGCCAGGATCGCTCGGCGGGCGCGGAACAGCGGCGCCGGATCGCGGAGCTGGAGCGGACGCTCGGGCGCAAGACCTATGAGTTGGAGATCGCGGGAAAGCTCTTGCGGGACTGGGAGTAGGCATGCGCGTCACCCGGTCCCGCGAGCTCGTCGCCGCCGGCTAGAAGCCGGCGGTCGTGGCGCGCGTCGCGCAGATCAGCCGCCAGGCGATCTACCGCGTCCCCAAGACCCGGCCGGCAGCGGCCAGCCGCTGCGCTCCGCCGGCCTGCGAGGTCGAGGCGGCGATCATCGAGGTCGCGCGCGAGAACCAGACCGACGGCTACCGGATGGTCTGCGCGCTGGTCTCGCGCAAGCTCGGGCGGGCGGTCAACCGCAAGCGCGTGCTCAGGGTGATGCGCCAGCGGCGCCTGATCCAGCCGCGCCGCAGGTTAGACCGGCGCCGCCGGCCCGGGTTCTTCCGAGTGACCCGGCCGAACGAGCTCTGGCATCTGGACATGACCTCAGTCTGGGTCGCCGAGCACGGCTGGGTCTACCTGATGGCCGCGATCGACTGCTGCACCCGCGAGATCGTCGGCTGGCACCTCGAACTCAGATGCCGCGCCAAGGAGAGCATCGCGCTCGTCGAGCGCGCCGCCGCCGCGCGGCGCATCACGCCCGGGATGCTGACGCTGGGCACCGATAACGGCTCGGCGTTCACCGCCCGCGCGTTCAAGCTCGTGCTCTCCGGGCTCGGGATTACGCACCGTCGCGGCGGCTACCGCGACCCAGAATCGCAAGCGTTCATCGAGAGCTGGTTCGGAAAGCTCAAGGAGCGCTGCGTCTGGCTGCACGAGTTCGAGACCCTCGACGAGGCACGGGAGGTGATCGGCGCTCACATTGACGGCTACCACCACCGGCCCCACTCGGGCCTGAACTACAGAACCCCAGCCGAGGTCGCCCAGACCTGGGACGATGCCCTCGGAGACCTACAAACCCCCGCGGCCTGAACTGACAACACCGCCGGGGAGCAGGCCAATGTCGACGCCGTCGAGATTGCGAAAGTTGGTGATCGTCAGTCGGGTTAGTCGCATCGAATAGCAGTGTGACGCCGCGCGACGCGGCTCGCCAACGATTGTTGAATAATCGGGAACGCGTCTCGCATGATTCGAGACAACGCGCCGGGCCGGCCCGGAGTAGCTACTGCGTACAGCCTCGCGGGCTCGGCTCGACCGCTGGTTCTGGCACAACTGCAACTGGCGGGGTCGGCGAGGCACATTCGGATCCCGTAGAGCTTCGCCGCCGTGCGCTTCCGTGCTGCGGTCGCTGGTCGAGAGCGATCGCCGCCGCGCGGTTTGGCCGGATCCCGAGGCGGAGTCAGTACCGGCAGTCCGAGGCGAGATTTCCCCGGGAGCTTCCCCCCACTGTCCGCTGCGTGCGCGTTTCCAGCGGGCTAGAGCCAAGTCTTGCCATGGATCCCGCGGTCTTCAAAACGGGCAGGCCGTCGTAACCCGGCGGTTGGAAGGTTCGATTCCTACGCCGCTCCGTCGCTAGGGCGCCGCCGCGGCTGGCGCCGCCGGCGGAGCGGGCAGCCAGCCCAGGATCACGTCGCGGGTGCGGCTCGCCGGCAGCTGGGCCTCCACCGCGTCCCGCAGCCCGGGCAGCTCGGACAGCGTGCGATCGGACTGCAGTGCGGTCCGGACGCGGTCGGCGTCGTGGTCGTGCAGCGCCTGGTCGAGCGCGCGGGCGGGCGCCGGGAGGGTCGAGCCGTAATGAAGCCGCATCCGCACGACGAAGCGCGAGATCGCCGGCAGCCCGCGACGCAGCTCGTCGATCAGGACCGGATCGAACTCAAGCGCTGCGCGGTCCGCGTCGCTCAGGCCGTTCAGCGCCACGAACAGCGCCGTGCCGTCGTTGCGGCGCAGCGGCACGAGCAACCGCTCGCGGGCCGCGGTGCGGCGCTGCTCCTCCTGCGCCCGGGTCGTCTCCGCGGTCATGTGGTCGGCCGCCCCGTGGGCCGCGGGCGCCGGAAGGACGGCGGCGGTCAGCTCCGCGCTGAGCGCGGCGATCGCCGGCGCCCGGGCGCGCAGATCGGCGTGGTTCGCGACTAGGAGCTGCTCGAGCACGCGGATCTGCTGCTCCGGGTCGAGGCCGAGGAAGGCCGACCCGACGTTGACCTGGCCGGCCCCGCGGCCGCCCGCCACCACGCCGTCCGCCGTTATCGTCGCCGTGCTCGACCACGCGAGCGCTCCGCGGACGGGGGCGCTCGCGAAGCGGACGCTGAGCTGGCTCTGGAGGCCGTCGGCGACCGTGCCGAGCGCGCGGGCGAACGTGGTCAGGCGCGCGCGGTCGCCCGCGCCGAGGTGGCGCTGGGCCAGCTCGAGGTTCGGCGCCGGGGCGCCGGGCTCGCCGAGCTCGAACAGGAACCCGCGGGTCATCCGGATGCGCTGCTCGGCGAAGGCGACGGCCCGGCGGACCGGCGCCTCCGTCCCCGCGCGGAATCCGCGGTAGTCGTCGGCCGCGGCCAGCAGCAGCTCGTTGCCGGTGGCGAGCGCCTGCGCGAGCTGGCCGTACGTGTCGGCGTTGTTGAGCGCCTCCTCGGGGGTCAGGACCGCGTACGCGCGCTCGTGGTGGTAGGCCCAGTCGTGGACCTCCACCGGGCCAGTGCGCTGGCGGTGGCGGACGCCGACCGCCGGCAGGACGGCATGGGCGTACTCGTGGATCAGGGTCTCGGCGTTGGCGGACGGATGGCCGCCGGCCATGCCCAGGCCCGCGATCCCGACCGCCGTGCGCTCCGACGTCGTCCCGCCGACGATGACGCCGCCGGCGAGGGAGTCGCGCCGGGCGCCCGGGGGAGCCGGGCGGCCGCCCACCCGGCTGCCGGTGGGGCGCCCGATCGCCGACGCCGGCAACGACGTGCAGTTCACGGTGACCAGCCCCTCGCGCATCTGGCGCGCGATCTCGCCCAGGCGCAGGCGGACCACCTGCGTGTAGGCGGCGTCGCTGGTGTGGAGGATCTGGCCGAGCACGCGGCCGACGCGCGCCACCTCGGGCGGCGCGGTCGCCGCGCCCGCGCGTCCCGCGACGGCCTCCCAGCGCGTGAGCAGGGTTGTCGCGGCGTCGATCATGCGCAGCGCCGCGTCGACGGCCTGCTCGACGCCGGCCTGACAGTCGTCGCGGGGGAGCGCCTGACGCGCGAGCAGCCGGACGACCGCGGTGTTGCCGGCCGCGCGCTGGAGAGCGACGGCCGAGCGCCGGTCGAGGACCGGCGCGATCCGGATGCCGGAGCCGGCCGGAGGGGCGTTCGGGTGCGCCTCGATCTCCGCGCCGCCGGGCGGCGCCGCGCCATCGGCCTCGCGAGCCCGGGCTGCCACATGCGCGAGCGTACCCGAGTCCTGTTGCATCGGTGCTCGCGTGCGCCGTCATCTCGTCTGCCCATTCATGCGCCCGAACGTGGGTGTCGGCGCCCGTCTATGGCGACGGCGTCGCACCCGCGCAACACCGCAACGATAGGCCCGCCGAGGGCTGATTTCGGCGCTGTAGCGTACGATTAGGGATGTTTGCCCCCGTAGCTCAGATGGACAGAGCGGCTGCCTTCTAAGCAGCGGGTCGCAGGTTCGAGTCCTGCCGGGGCCGTTGACGGACGAACGTGAGAAGCGGCCGCGCCTCCCTCCCCGGTGGTTCATCCGCCTGTTCTGGCGCGCGCACCGGGGCGTCTACCGCGTCACCGGTGGTCGTGTCGGCCTCTGGCGTCCGAAGAAGCGCTGGGGCACGCTGCGACTCACCGTCCCCGGCCGCCACACGGGCAAGGAGCGGAGCGTGATGCTCGGCTACCTCGAGGACGGTCCGAACCTCGTCACGCTGGCGATGAACGGCTGGGGCGAGGGCGAGCCCGCGTGGTGGCTCAACCTCCGGGCACATCCCGGAGCGACGATCGAGCTCGGCGACGGGCCGCGCGCGGTGACGGCGCGCGCCGCGGAGGGAGAGGAGCGCTCGCGCCTGTGGGCCAGGTGGCAGGAGGTCGACAAGAACCTCGACGGGTACGCGGCGCTCCGGCCGTCGGAGACCGCGGTGGTGGTTCTCGAGCCGGAGACGAGCCGACGATGATCGCGCGCGCGTGCGTCGCGGTCCTGCTCATCCTCGTGGCGGCTCCGGCCGCCCGCGCCGACTACCGGATCAGCGGCCACGGCTACGGCCATGGCGTCGGCCTCGCGCAGTACGGGGCGATGGGCTACGCGAAGGAGACGCGCCACACGTACCGCTGGATCCTCTCGCGCTACTACCCCGGCACGACCCGCGCCACGGCGCCGAAGGCGCGGATGCGCGTGCTGCTCAGGCAGGTCGGCTCCGCGCGCGTCGGGCTCGCCACGCTCATGCGCGGCGCCGATGGCCGCAGGGTGACGCTGAGCCGGACGCACAGCTACCGCTTCGAGCCCTGGGGCACGGACGGCCTCGCGGTGACCGACCGCACGACGGGGCGCTCGCGCGCGCACATGCACGCGCCGGTACGCCTCACGGGCCCGGCGCCGCTGCGCGTCCTCGGCGTTGCCGACAACGGTGTGAAGGACGGCCTCTACCGGGGTGCGACCGTGCTCCGGCGCGACGAGGCGCAGGTCCTGATCGTCGACGACGCCGGCCTCGAGGACTACCTGCGCGGCGTCGTGCCGGCCGAGATGCCCCCCACGTGGCCCGCCGAGGCGCTGCGCTCCCAGGCGGTGGCCGCGCGTTCGTACGCGCTGACCAGCCGCCGCCCGGCCGAGCCGTTCGACGTCTTCGCTGACACCCGCTCCCAGGTCTACCGCGGGGTCAGCGGCGAGAGCCCGCGCTCGACCGATGCCGTGCGCGCCACGGCCGGGGTCGTCCTCATGTTCGGCACGAGCATCGCCCGGACGCTGTTCCACTCCTCCTCGGGCGGCCGGACCGCGGCCGCCGACGAGGTCTTCGGCGGAGCGCCCGTGCCATACCTGCGGTCGGTCGACGACCCGCCCGACCACGTGTCGCCCTACCACGACTGGACGGTGACGCTGAGCGACGAGGCAGTGGCCCTGGGACTGCGCTCCGTGCTCCAGGGCGACCTGCTCGACGTTCAGGTCGTCGCGCGGACGGCGAGCGGCCGCGCGGCGACCGTGCGCGTGACCGGCACGCTCGGCACGACCGATGTGCCGGGCACGACCGCGCGGCAGTTGCTCGCCCTGCGCTCGACCTGGTTCACGATCGCGCGCTAGGCGACCGGCTCGAGCGCGGGCTCCCGGCGCCGCACGGGCCGTGGCGCCGCGTGCCGCACTGCGCGCTCGGCCAGCACGCCGCGCTTGGCCAGCAGCACGACCACGGCGGCGAACACCATCGCCGCGCCGACCAGCATCGGCATCTCCGGCGAGATGTGCTCGGCCATCTTGCCCGCCAGGAAGGGCGCGATCGCGCCGCCGGTGAAGCGCACGAACGAATAGGCGGAGGAGGCGATCGGGCGCTCGACGCCGGCGCCCGACATGACCGCCTCGGTCAGCACTGTGTTGACGATCCCGAGGAACGCGCCCGAGACGATCACCACGAGGATCAGGACGGTCTGGTCGTGCAGGAAGAGCCCGCCGATCAGCAGGTCCGCGGACACCGCCGCGAGCGCGACCGCGAGCGTCGGCACGAGCCCGAACCGCCGCTCGAGCGGCTGCGCCGCGAACACCGAGGTGAGCGCCAGCAGCAGGCCCCAGCCGAAGAACACGAACCCGAGCTGGTGGATGCCGAGCCCGAGCGGGAACGGCGTGTAGGCGAGCAGCGTGAAGAAGCCGAAGTTGTAGAGGACGGCGACGATCGCCATCGTCAGCAGCCGGCGGTCGCGGAGCGCCCTCAAAGGAGCCGTGAACGCCACCTTGTGCTCCGGCTTCGGCACCGGCCCGAGCAGCGTCACGATCAACACGAAGCCGATCGCCATCAGCGTCGCGGTGCCGAAGAACGGCCCGCGCCACGAGATCCCGCCCAGCAGGCCGCCGAGCAGCGGGCCGCTCGCGATCCCGAGCCCCAGAGCGGCCTCGAACAGCACGATCGCGCTGGCCAGGCCACCGCTCGCCGCGCCCACGATCACGGCCAGCGCGGTGGCGATGAAGAGCGCGTTACCGAGCCCCCAGCCGAGGCGGAAGCCGGCGATCGCGCCGATGCTCGACGCCGCGCCCGCCAGCGCGCTGAACAGCACCACGAGCACGAGCCCGGCCAGCAGCGTCCGGCGCGGGCCGATGCGTGAGCTCACCCAGCCGCCGACCAGCATCGAGACACCGGTCATCGCGAAGTAGGAGGTGAACAGCAGCGAGACCTGGCTCGGCGTCGCCTTCAGGTCGTGGGCGAGCGTGGGGAGGATCGGGTCGACGAGGCCGATGCCCATGAAGGCGACGACGCTCGCGAAGGCCACGGCCCACACGGACCGTGGCTGTTGCAAGAGGTGGGTGCGATGGTCGCCGTTCATGCGGTGGCGGACTCCAGGATCTGGTCGAGTACGGGGAGGGCGGCGCGGAGCCGGGTGAGCTCGTCGGCGCCGAGGCCGGCCATGTGGCCGGCGAGGAAGTCGGTACGGCGGGAGCGCAGCTCCATGAGCTTCTCCCGGCCGGCGGGGGTGAGGGCGACGGTCACGACGCGCTTGTCGGCGGCGTCGCGCTTGCGCTCGACGAGGCCGCGTGCCTCCAGCCGGCCGACGAGCGCCGTCATGGTCGGCTGCGCCACGAGCTCGAGCGCCGCGAGGTCGGTCACGCGCTGCGGCCCGGCCTCGTTGAGGCGGGCGAGCACGGTCGCCGACGTCAGGCTGAGCCCGTAGTCGACGTTGTGGCGCGCGATGCGCGCGAGCTTCCGCACGCGCTCGTCGAGCGCCTCGGCCAGCTCCGTCACGACCCCATCGCTGATTTCCATAGCCACAGTATATAGCGTGCCTATGAAATCTCAAGACCCTAGGGCTGCCCGCACGGTCCGCCGGGAGGTGGCACCGTCGCGCCGCCCTGCCGCAGCCGAGACCATCTCGGCATGGCCCCCTTCTTCCCCTCCGACCGCGATCGGCTGCTGCTCGCGTTCGCCAACCTCGCCTCCTACGGCATCGCCACGCGCGACGCCTACGGCGACCACGCGACCGAGGCCCACGCCGCCATCGCCGCCGACCTCCGCCTTCGCCACCCCAACGGCCTCGGCGCCTACGTGTTCTGGACCGCCCTCGACGACGCTGCCTCGTTCGACGAGTACGGCCGCCTGACCGACGAGCTCCCGCTCCACATCGGCGGCAAGCACACCGCCGAGGCCGTGCGCACCGCGCTCGCCCTCGCCGGCGTCGAGCTCGCCATCGACGGCGACGACCTGCGCGCGCTCGGCACGGGCACGCTCACGCCCGGCTAGGCGTCACTCGGGCCGGCCGTCGAACGGCGCGCGCCACCACCAGTGCGAGCGCGGCACGGCGGCCGGGATGTCCTCGGGCGCCAGTGCGGCGCCGCCCTCGGCGGCCTGCGCGAGCATGTGGTCGAAGCGCTCGAGCCCCTTCTGGAGCTCGGGTGAGTCGACCGCGTCGCCGTACAGCTCGATCGCCCACTGCACGCCGGAGCGCGTCACGCAGCGGTTCTCGTAGACGTCGGGGAACACGATCTCGGAGGCCAGCGGGTTCGGATCGTGCTCCACGACGAGCTCGAAGCCCTCGCGGAGCAGCCGCACCTGCTCGCGCGTCCGGTCGATCAGGGGCTGCACGAGCGGGAGCGAGAGCGTGCCGGCGCTCAGCGCGAGCCCGACGCCGAACAGGGCGTCGATGGCCTCGGCGGCGACCGCCTCCTGCTCGTCATCGTCCATGCCCGGCCGCGCCCGGCCGAGCGCGCGCTCGAGCCGATCGAGCCACACGCCGGGGTCGTTGGGGGAGGCCATCAGGGGATGTAGGTGAGGATGATGGCCTGGCCGTCGAAGCGGACGAGGACCATGAGCCGGCTCATGTCCTGCTTCCCGGTCGCCTTCACCGGGCCCTTGGGTCGCTCGAAGGTGTACACGGTGCCGAGGCCGTCCTGCGTCGGCTTGGCGTTGACCTTCTCGGCCGGCTGCGAAGTGAGCGTCTTGCGAGCCTCGGCCAGGTAGGCCTCGATCTCGGTCGTCGGCTTGCCCGGCTCGCCTGCCCGCTCGGACGGCGGCATCTCGTTGTGGTGCTTGCGCACGTGGTACGTGAGCGTGTCCGTGTTGGCGAACTTCAGCTCATCCGCGCTGTCGCGCAGCGCCTTGACGGTGTCCGCGGGGGAGGAGCCGGGCTTGATGAACGTCGCGCCCGCCTTGGGGGCGTTGGCGGCCCGCGCGGCGTTCTCGGAGGCCGTGACGGCCTCGCGCATCGCCGGGTCGGTCTCGTAGCTGGAGAGCAGCGCCCGCTCGGCGGTCTCGGGCGGCTTCTTGCCCAGGGCGGCGCGCCCGCGCCGCAGGGTGCCGAGCGCGTAGTAGTAGCGGTTGATGAAGTCCCCGAGCGTCTTGGGCTTGCCCTCGAGCGCGATCCGGGCGGCCATCGAGCGGGCGGGCATGTCCTGCGCGGGGGAGAACTGCGAGCCCTCGTTGGGGATGTCGAAGAAGCGGGCCAGGCTGCCCTCGTCGGCCGAGCCGAGCAGGACGCCGAGGTTCTCCTTGAGGTCGGTGGGCAGCTGCAGCGTGTCCTGCGCCCACCTGAGCGCCTCGGTCTTGTGCGCGTCGATCCGCAGGCGGTAGGCGCCGGTCTTCAGCACCTTCCCCTCGAGCGCGTCGTAGAGGCCGCGCTCGTTCTTCTTGAGGGTGTCGAGGCTCCAGCCGGTCTCGGCGAGCTTCTTCGTGCCCTGCAGCAGCGCGGTGAGCTCGTCCGGCTTCATCCTCGCGAGCAGCTCCGGCCCGACGTCCGCCTGCGCGTTGATCCGCAGCCGGCCGTCGGAAAGGATCTCGATGCTGCTGCCCGGATCCAGCTTCTTCAGCTCCGCGGCCTTGGACGCGATCTGCTGAGCCCGGCCGGAGGTCATGTTGGTGAACAGCTGGAGCGTCGCGACGTCGCTCCCGGGCACCGCCTTCGTGGGCGCCTCCGCGACGACCTGCACCTGGCTCCCGCCGTCGGGGCCGGCCGCGCTGATCTTCAGCCGGTACTGGACCTTCACGCCGTGCGCCGCCGCCGCCGCGTTGGCGATCTGGGTCTTCTCGATGAGATCGGCCAGGGTGCCGGCGGACGGGCCCGACGTCACCTTGCCCGCGGCGTCGACGGTGATCGGCGCGCTCGCTCCCTGGAGCCGCAGCGCCTCGACCTCGGACAGCGCGGCGCCCGGCTTGCCGCCGACCTTGCCCATGGTGTCGAGGTGCGCCTTCGCCGCCGCCGCGTCGGGCGCGTCGCCGAGCTTCAGCATGCTCTCGTTGATCTTGCCGCCTTGGACGGACTGGCCCTGCGGGATCGCGAACTCCTTGTCGCCGTAGCGCACGATGCTGATGTCCTGGCCGCGGCCGACCATCTCGGGCAGCAGGCCCTTCACCGACAGCGCGGTCAGGCCGCCGGTGAACGCGAACTGCGTGAACAGCAGCGCGAGCGCCCGCTTGCGCTCGCCGTCGGGGAGGTTGGCCTTGTTGATGCGGTCGACGTTGTGCTCGAGCTCGGCGCTCATCACCGCCAGCGTCACCATGTCGGCCGCGCCCCCGATCATGCGGACGGGCACGAACGCGCGCTGGGCGAGCTGGATCGCGTCGGTGGCCTCGACCGCCGCGCCGGCGGCGGCCGCGGTGCGGACGTTGGCGAGGATGCGCCCGAAGCGCAGGGCCGCGAGCCCGAAGACCGCCGAGACGATCTGGGCGACGTCGAGGATCGCGTCGCCGGCCCTGAGCGTCCCGTGCTCGCCCTTCTCGTACAGGTCGTAGCCCGCGGTCGCGGCGCCGAGCACGGCCGACCCGGCGAGGATGTAGCCGCCCGCGACGGCGACCGTCCCGGTGCCGAACGTGACCAGGCCGAGCCCGATGGCGGCGGCGCCCATGCCGATGTAGCCCGCCCACTTCTTGAGCTTGCTGGGCCCGGTCGTGCGCGCGCGGCCGCCCTTGCCGCTCGGCAGCATCCAGTGGATGTAGCCCTTGGGGAAGTGGTCGGTCTCGTCGAGCGCGTCGAACAGCCGCGCGTCGGGCTCGGTCTCGCCCTCGCGCGCGCTGACGTGCCAGTGCTGCGCCTCGTCCGGCGTCGTGAGGTCCTTGACGTACCAGCTGCTGCCCTCCTTCCAGTAGTAGAGGGAGAGCGGGACCTCCTGGACGTCGCCCATGTTCTCGAAGTACTCGTCCATGTGCAGGACGGCAGCGACGCGCGTCGGGTTCTTGCCCTCGAGCGCGCGCAGCTCCCTGCGCAGGCCGGTGAGCCGCTCGCCGACGGCGGCGCGCTGGGTCTCGGGCTTGTCCGGGTCCGGCGCCTTGTACTTCTCGCGGTTGACGAAGGCCACCCAGCGGTCCAGGCCGTCGACGAGCTCGCGGTAGGACTTGCCCGCCTCCTTCCAACTGCCCGCCTTGAGGCTGGCCAGGAACGGACCGCGGACGTCCTTGGAGCCACCCGGCCAGATGATCTGGATCTGGGTTCCGGTGAACGGGTTCTTCTGCGCGACCGTCGCGTTGTCGGCGCCCTCGATGTCCTCCATGCCCCGCTTCGACTCGGCCTCGAGCGCGTCGAAGAACTCCTCCGCGCTCTTGCCGACGGCGTTGATGACCTCGTCGGGCGGTGTCTTGGACTCGTAGGCGGAGAGCGCGGCGAAGTCCCACTCGGCCTGGCTCCACTTCTTGTAGAGGTCCTCCGAGATGAGCTTCTCGTCGACCGCCGCCTTGCGCAGCGCCGCGAGCGTCCGCTCGGTCGAGATCAGCTCGCCGAGGATCTGGCCCTTCTTGTCGTCGAAGACGCCCGCCTCCTCCTGCCCCGGCAGCGAGCCGGCGGCGTGGAGGTCGGAGGCGGCGGAGAAATCGGTGGCCGCGCCCTTCTGCTCGCCCGCCTTGATGAACCCGTCGCGCACGGGGTAGCTGAAGCGCGCCGGCGACCGCACCGCGGAGCCGCTGACGGTGAGCTCGTGGTCGCGGTCCTTGTCGCCGCCGCCCTTCGCCTTCGCCGGCAAGGTCAGCTTGTCGTTGACCAGCACGTCGGCCCGGCCGTCGCCGTCGAGATCGAGCACCAGCCGCGTCGGGTCCGACTTGAGGATCGCGGGCGCGAGCGCCTGGTTGGAGACCTCGAGCATGACCGCATGGCCGGCGAGCGCCACGTCCTCGGCGTCCGCGGCGGCTCCCTGGCCCTTGGCCAGCACACCCAGCCCCATCTCGATCGTCGGCGCGCCCTCGCGCACGCGCCGGAACGACATCCGGAAGCGGTCGCCGTAGGCGCCGACGGCCACGTCGAGCTTCCACAGCGCGCCGACCTGCTGGAAGCCCTGCGGAGGCTGCTTGTCCTCTTCACGGCTGGGATCGGCGGTGGTGAAGACCTCGTTGATCTGCGCCGTCTCGGGCGGGAAGTCGTAGTTGATCGCCTGGGCGACGACCGCCGCCGAGGCGGGGCCGCCCGGACGGGTCGTCAGCGTCACGCGATGCCGGACCGCCGTCGCGAATCGCTCGGCGGGCTGGATCTGCAGCTCGACGCCGCCGACGGGCAGCGCGAGCGCCACCTTCGTCGGGCGCGAGCCGTCGGTCACGTCGCTGATCGCGACGCTCGGCGGGCCGCCGCCCTTGTCGACGTCGGGGAGCAGGAACTCCCCGCCGAGCCGGCTCTTCGAGGAGTTCTGTTCGAGCACGAGCTTGACCCGCTTGGCGGCGCCGCTGGCGTGGAGCTCCATGACGGTGATCTCCGCGTTGAGCTCCTTCACCTGATCGCCGTCGGCGTCGAAGCTGAAGCGCGACGTGTCCTTGTCGTGGCTGACCGCCGGCAGCTTGCCGGGGTCGTTGCCGTCGCGGTCGAAGCCCTCGCGGACCGTCTCCGGCGCCTTGCCGAACACCCCGGGGGTGGTCGGCCACTCCTTGCCGCCGCAGCGGCGGAGCGCGAGGCCGGACTTCACGCTGCGACGCAGCGCCGCCACGCCGCGCTGGGCGAGCGCGGCGACGCCGGCCGCGTCGGCCTCGCGCTCGGCTTCGCGCGCCGGGGCGACGACGGCCGTCTCGTCGTACTGCGCGACGTGCGCCAGCTCGTGCGCGATCAGGGCGTCGCCGAGCGGCGTGCCCGGCTCGTAGGCGCCGCGGGCGAACGCGACGTGGCTCCCGACCGCGACCGCCGTCGCTCCATGGCGTTCGGCGATCCGGGCGCCGAGCGCGTCGCTGTGCACGCGGGCGTGCGACACGTCGGCGCCGAGTAGCGGTCCCATCCGCGCGGCGACGCCCGGCTCGAGCGGGCGCCCCGGCCCCAGCTCGTCGCGCACCGCCCCCGCGGCCTCGCGCTGGATCCCCATCGGCGCCTGGCCGCTGCCGGGCACGGACGGCAGCTGCGAGACGTCCGGGATCGTCCCGCTGGCGCGCCACGCGCGGAGGTTCTCGGCCAGCCGGCCGGCGATCGCGTCGAGCGCGTCCTCGAGCCCGCCCGCCCCGGCCGCCGCCGGCGCGTACTGCGCCAGCGCGGCCTGGACCTCGTCGGCGCTGCGCCCGCGGTAGTACGCGATCCAGTGCGCGATCCACGGGCAGCCCGCCGACGAGAAGCTCGTGCCGGCGAGCTCGCTGTCGACGACAGCGCAGATCCGCTGCTCGACGGCGTCGAGGAACGCGCCCACCGGCACGCGGCCGGCGGCCGCCTCGGCGCCGTCATCGACGAGCTTCAGCCCGGCCGGGGCCGCGCCCTCGCGCGCGAGGTGGCGCCCGGTCGGCGGCGCCACGCTGCGCAGCAGCGCCAGCACCGACTGGTTGCCCGCGGCCCGCTGCAGCAGCGCGAGGTTGGCCGCCGAGAGGCCCGCGCCGGTGTCGCGCAGCAGGTCGGCCCCCGGCCCGGCCGCGCCCGCCGGCTCGTTCGTCGCCGCCGGCTCCGCCGTGGTCTGCGTGTCCTCGTGGCTGTGCTCCATCAGGGCCCGGGGAGCAGGACGTGGAAGACATCAGCCGTGCCGCGCACCACCTGCGGCGGCGGGCCGTCGGGCCTGCGGACGGCGACCAGCTGCTCGGCGAGCACCGTCGCCTCCAGCTGCGAGAGCGGGCGCGGGCGGCGCGAGAGCGACCAGTGCTCGTCGCCCCTGGAGACCAGGACGCCGAGCGACGTCGCGCGCGGCGACGGCGCCTGTGCGAGGCCGGCGAGCTCGCGCGCGTGGCGCGGGTGCAGCACGTCCCCGCGGCCGCGCCGCGCGCGCCGCACGAGGACCGCCGCCGCGCTGCCGATCAGCGCGGGCGCCACAAGCGTGAGGGCGCCGCCCGGCGTGACGCCCGCGAGCGCGAGCAGCGCGGTCGCGAGCACCAGGGCGAGCGAGATCCACTGCGCCTCGGAGAGGCCGTGGGCGTAGCGCCGCGTGCCGTCGCCGCGCAGCTCCTCGAGGAAGAAGCGCACGACGGCGTAGGCGTCGACGTAGAAGACGAACGCGGAGCCCGGCGCCGCTCCGTCCGCGACCAGCGCCAGCCCGGTCACGACGATCGCCGCGACGAGCGCGCTCTCGATCGCGGGCACCGGTACGAGCCGCACGCCGAGCAGCGACGGCGGGAAGTGCGAGGCGTAGTGCTCGCCGTAGACGACACCGTGCCGCCCCGGGCGCCCGTGGCAGCACCCCGCGGCGAGGCAGCCGAGCCGGCCGATCGCCAGGCACGCGCCGAGGCCGAGCGCCGTGGCGTCGAGGTAGCGGCCGGGCGCCGCGACGCCGGCGACGAGGCACGCCGCCGCGGTGACCGCCAGCACGGCGATCTCGTGGTGGTAGTAGATGAGCACCTCGCGCCCCACGATCGCCTGGGTCACGAACGCGAGCGCCAGGAAGGTCAGCATCGCGCCGAGGCAGAGCGCGAGCTCGACCCGGGGCGAGGCGCCGAGCCGGTCGGCCTCCCAGACGGCGAGCGCCACCGCCGCGAAGGCCCCCGTCAGGGCGGTGATACGGAAGATCGGGACGACTCGGCCGGCGCAGTGCAGGTCCGGGCCCACACGCGTGACTCGGGGGGTAGTCACCACGCGATGGTAACCGCGGCCAAGCGGCGCGGCCAGTGGCTTCCGGGCGGTTAATCGGGCAGGGCGGCGCCGCCTACCAGCGCCAGCTTCTGCGTGCGGGTCAGCTGCTTGATGCGCCACTCGAGGCTACGTGCGGCGCGCTCCGACTCGAGCTCCCAGGAGACCGCCAGCTGGACCGGCAGCCGGCGCGCCGTGTAGCGGCTCGCGCGGCCGGTGTTATGGGCCGCGACGCGCCGCTCGACGTCCGTGGTCCAGCCGCAGTAGAGCGAGCCGTCGGCGCAGCGCAGGAGGTAGACGAACGCCACCGGTCCTGGACCCTAACCGCCGCTGCGGCGCGATCGGGCGCGGCCGGAGCCGCGCCCGTCCGTCACGATCCTCAGGCGCCGACCGTCGCTCCGACGGCCTGCTCGATGCGGTCGCCGAGCTCCTGGTCGATGTTCTTCCAGTACTGGAAGGCGCGGGCCAGGACGGCGTCCGAGACGCCGGCCGACAGGTGCCCGGCCACGTTCGCGACGAGCCGCTCGCGCTGGTCGTCGTCGAGCACGTCGCGCACCTGCATGCGGGCCTGGACGAAGTCGTCGTCGTCGGCCCGCGGCGTGTAGGCCGACCGCACCATGTCGCCGTCAGCCGCCCACAGCCCCGCCTGGTCCGTCGCGGAGGGATCCGCCTTCGGGCCGCCGTAGGAGTTGGGCGCGTAGACCGGGTCGGCGACGTTCTTCGTCCGCCCGACGCCGTCCTTGCTGTAGCTGTGCACCTCCACGTGGGGCTCGTTGACCGGGATCTGCTTGTAGTTGACCCCGAGCCGCGCCCGGTGCGCGTCCGCGTAGGAGAAGCCGCGCGCGAGCAGCATCTTGTCGGGGCTCAGCCCGATCCCCGGGACGAGGTTGTTGGGTTCGAACGCCGCCTGCTCCATCTCGGTGTGGAAGTCGGTCAGGTTGCGGTTGAGCGTCATGGTCCCGACCGTGATCAGCGGGTAGTCGCTGTGCGGCCAGACCTTGGTCAGGTCGAAGGGGTTGAACCGGTAGGTCCTGGCCTCCTCGAAGGGCATGATCTGCATGCGGAGCGTCCAGCTCGGGAAGTCGCCTTCGCGGATGGCGTCGAAGAGGTCCTGGCGGTGGTAGTCGGGGCTCTCGCCGGCGATCCGGTCGGCCTCCTCCTGGGTCAGGAAGTCGATGCCCTGGTCGGTCTTGAAGTGGTACTTGACCCAGAACTTCTCGCCGGCGGCGTTGACCCACATGTAGGTGTGGCTCGAGTAGCCGTTCATGTGCCGGTAGGTCTTGGGGATCCCGCGGTCGCCCATCAGCCAGGTCACCTGGTGCGAGGACTCGGGTGACAGCGTCCAGAAGTCCCACTGCATGTCGTGGTCGCGCAGGCCGTTGTCGGCGCGGCGCTTCTGGCTGCGGATGAAGTGCTGGAACTTCATCGGGTCGCGGATGAAGAAGACCGGCGTGTTGTTGCCGACCATGTCGTAGTTGCCCTCGGACGTATAGAACTTCAGCGCGAAGCCGCGCGGATCGCGCCACGTGTCGGGGCTGCCGCTCTCACCGGCGACGGTCGAGAAGCGCGCGAGCATCTCGGTCTTGACGCCGGGCTGGAACAAGGCGGCGCTGGTGTAGGCGCTCACGTCCTCGGTCGTCTCGAACACGCCGAACGCGCCCGAGCCCTTCGCGTGCGGCTGGCGCTCGGGGATGCGCTCGCGGTTGAAGTTCGCCATCTGCTCGATCAGGTACTGGTCCTGGAGCAGGATCGGGCCGTCGGGTCCGACGGTGAGGGAGAACTCGTCGCTGGCAACCGGGGCGCCGGCGTCGGTCGTGGTGCGGGGTTTGTCGGTCATGCGCCGCTCTCCTTCTCCTGGTGTGTGGGGGATGTCTGGCAGTCGGGGCACAGACCCCAGAACGTGACTTCGGCCTCGTCGACGAGGAAGCCGCGGGCGTCCGCCGGCGTCACGCACGGCGGATCCCCGATGACGCAGTCGACGTCGCTGATCGCGCCGCACGAGCGGCAGACCAGGTGGTGGTGGTTGTCGTCGACGCGCGTCTCGTAGCGGGCGGGGCTGCCGGCCGGCTCGATCCTGCGCAGGAAGCCGCCGCGGGTCAGCGCGCCGAGCACGTCGTAGACGGCCTGCGTGGAGATCGCGCCGACGCGCTCCCGTGCCGCGCTCTCGACCTGCTCGGCGGTCATGTGCTTGCCGGCCATCACCACCGAGAGGACGGCGAGGCGCGGGCTGGTGACGCGCAGACCGGCGTCGCGGAGCGCGGCGGTCAGTTCGGCATGACTGCTCGAGGTCACCGCCCGGAGCGTACCGGTAATCCGGAATCGTTCGACTCTTCACCTCCTTCCAGAACTCGGACCGTCGGCGGGGGGCGAAGAAGACCGGCCGGTGTCCTAGTGTCGAGAGCCAATGACGACCGCCGCCACCGCCATCGACGACCGCGCCGCCGAACTCCTGCGCGAGCTCGCGGGGCCGGGCGCCGCCTTCCGCGAGCACCAGCTGGAGGCGGTGCGCGACCTCGTGGTCGACCGCGCGCGCGTGCTGTGCGTGCAGCGCACGGGCTGGGGCAAGTCGGCGGTCTACTTCCTCGCCACCGCGCTGGGGCGCGAGGCCGGCGCCGGGCCGACGCTGATCGTCTCGCCGCTGCTGGCGCTGATGCGCAACCAGGTCGCGGCGGCGGAGCGGATCGGGATCCGCGCGCACACGGTCAACTCGACCAACCGCGACGCGTGGGCGGAGGTGCAGGCGCTGCTGGCGGCCGACGCCGTCGACGTGCTGCTGATCAGCCCCGAGCGGCTCAACAATCCGACCTTCCGCGCCGAGATGCTGCCGCTGTTCGCCGAGCGGGTCGGGCTGCTGGTGGTCGACGAGGCGCACTGCATCTCCGATTGGGGCCACGACTTCCGGCCCGACTACCGGCGGATCGCCGACATGCTCGAGCGGCTGCCGGAGGGCGTGCCGGTGCTGTGCACGACCGCGACGGCCAACGACCGCGTGGTGGGCGATGTCGAGGAGCAGCTGAGCGTCGGCCGTGCCGCCGCGCTGCGCACCTACCGCGGGCCGCTGGGGCGCACGAGCCTGCGCTTCGAGGTCGTCGACCTCCCCGGCCAGGCCGACCGGCTCGCCTGGCTCGTGCAGCACCTGCCGGAGCTGCCGGGCTCGGGCATCGTCTACACGCTCACGAAGCGCGACGCCGACCTGGTCGCGGAGTGGCTGAGCGGGCACGGGATCGCCGCCGAGGCCTACAGCGGGGACAGCGCGACGGACGCCCGCATCGAGGTCGAGGAGCGGCTGCTGCGCAACGACCTCAAGGCGGTCGTCGCCACGAGCGCGCTCGGGATGGGCTACGACAAGCCCGACCTCGGGTTCGTCGTCCACTACCAGGCGCCGGGCAGCGTCATCTCCTACTACCAGCAGGTCGGCCGCGCGGGGCGGGCGATCGAGCGCGCCGAGGTCGTGCTGCTGCGCGGCCGGGAGGACAAGCGGATCCAGGACTTCTTCATCGAGCAGGCGTTCCCGCGCCGCGAGCTCGTCGACCGCGTGCTGGAGCGGATCGCCGACGGCGGGGCGACGACGCAGGCGCTGATGGCCGAGGTCAACCTCGGCAAGGGCCGCGTCGACGCGATGCTGAAGGTGCTCGACGTCGAGGGCGCCGTCGAGCGCGACGGCTCGACCTGGTTGTCGCGGTCGGGCAGCGGCTGGGAGTACGACGCCGAGCGCTACGAGCGCATCACCGCGCTGCGGCGCCGCGAGCAGGAGGCGATGGCGCAGTACGGGGAGGACGGGCGCTGCCTCATGCGCGCCCTGCAGGAGGAGCTCGACGACCCCGCGCCGGAGGACTGCGGGCGCTGCTCGGTCTGCGCGGGGCCGCGCTACGCCGGGCCGCTCGATCCGGCGCTCGTGCGCGAGGCGGCGCTGCACCTGCGCTCGCGCCCGCTGGTGCTCGAGGTCAAGAAGATGGCGCCCGACGCCGAGGGCGCGATGCGCAAGATCCCCGACGGCGTGCGCGCCGAGGAGGGCCGCGCGCTGGCCCGGCTCGGCGACGGCGGGTGGGATCCGCTCGTGCGCGCCGGCCGCAGCGCGGGCCGCTTCGACGACGAGCTGGTCGACGCCGCGGCGGAGGTCGTGCGCGCCTGGGGCGTGCGGCCCGCGTGGGTGGCGGCGATCCCGTCGCAGCGCAGCGGCGAGCTGGTGCCCGGCTTCGGGCGCGCGCTGGCCGAGCGCCTGGGGATCCCGTTCGCCGACGTGCTCGCGCGGGTGTCGGACGGCCCGCCGCAGCGCGAGATGGCCAACTCGCACCAGCAGGTCGCCAACGTGCGCGGCGCGTTCGCGGTCACCGCCGCGCCGCCGCCGGGCGCCGGTCTGCTCGTCGACGACATCCGCTTCAGCGGCTGGACGCTGGCGATGGTGGCCGGCCAGCTGCGGGGCAAGGGCGCCGGCGCGGTCTATCCGCTGGCGCTCAGCACGGCCTTCTGAGGCCGATCCCCTCGCCGCGCGGGGGTGTGGCGCGCTGCGCGGGCGGGAACCCCAACGGGGTCATGGAGGACCTGGTCGACACGCTCACGCGCGGCAACCCGCTGGAGGTCAAGACCGTGCTGGCCTCGGTCGCCTTCGCGCTGGCGGCCTACCAGGTCGTGCTGGCGGCGGTCGGGTTCCGCTGGGTGCGCCCGAAGGTGCCGGAGGCCGAGCCCGCCTTCCGCGGCCACCGCGCGTCCGGTGACGCCATCCTCATGCTGCTCGTGATCGTCGGCGCGCTGTGCCTGGCGGTCGCGGGCGAGGACCTCGGCGATGACGACGCCGCCTTCCACGCCGTCACCGGCGGGCTGCTGTTCGTGGTGCTCGCGCTCAAGGTCGTCGTGATCCGCTGGTGGCACGCCGCGGGGCGCCTCCTGCCGCTGCTCGGCGCGCGCGTGTTCGTCCTGCTCGCCCTGACCTGGTTCGGCTCGGCGGAGGAGTTCCTGTCATGAACCGGCAGGTCCTCGGCTCGCTGCTCGTCGCGCTCGCGATCGCGGCGATCACGATCGTCGTGGTCACCGCCAGGCTCGGGCCGAACGCGGGCGAGCGCGACGACGGCGGCGGCCACAGCGGTAAGGGGAATCAGAGCAGCGCGAGGACCGCTAGCCGCCCAGGAACTTGAGTACTGCGAGCACGCGGCGGTGGTCGCTGTCCGACGGCGGCAGGTCGAGCTTCATGAACACCTGCTTGACGTGCTTCTCGATCGCGCTGGCCGAGATCCCCAGCTCCATCCCGATGCCGGTGTTGGAGCGGCCCTCGGCCATCAGCGTGATCACCTCGACCTCGCGCGGGGTCAGCTCGGCGAGCGGGCCGCGGTTGTCGCGGCGGCCGAGCAGCTGGGCGACGACCTCCGGGTCCATCGCGGTGCCGCCGCCGGCCACGCGCTGGAGCGACTCGGTGAACTGGCGGACGTCGGCGACGCGGTCCTTGAGCAGGTAGCCGACGCCGCCCTCCTCGCTGGCCAGCAGGTCGCCGGCGTAGCTCTCCTCGACGTACTGGGAGAGGATCAGCACGGGCGTGCCGGGCACGCGCTCGCGCGCCTCGATCGCCGCGCGCACGCCCTCGTCCGTGAACGACGGCGGGAGGCGGACGTCGACGAGCGCCAGGTCGGGACGGTGCTCGACGATCGCGTCGACGAGCGCCGGGCCGTTGTCGACGGCCGCGACGATCTCCCACCCGCGGTCGCGCAGCAGGCGGGTCAGCCCCTCGCGCAGGAGCGTCAGGTCTTCTGCGATGACGATGCGCATGGCAGCTCCGCCCGGATCGTGGTCCCGAAGTCGCCGGACTGCACGGCGAGCCTCCCGTCGAGCGCCTCGACGCGCTGGCGCAGACCGGTCAGGCCCGCGCCGTCGGCGTCGGCGCCACCGTCGCCGTCGTCCGCGATCTCCACCCGCAGCAGCTCGGCACGACGGCCGATGCGCACCCGCGCCTTGGAGGCGCGGGAGTGCTTGGCGACGTTGGTCAGCGCCTCCACGGCGACGAAGTACGCCGCCGCCTCGGTGGCGGCCGGCAGCCGCTCGTCGAGGTCGACGTCGAGCGCCACCTCGACCGGGTTGCGCGCCGCGATGCTCGAGAGCGCCGGCCCGAGCCCGCGGTCGGTGAGGATCGCGGGGTAGATCCCGCGCGAGAGGTCGCGCAGCTCGGCGATCGCCTTCTTGGCCTCGCTGTGGGCGCCGGTGATCAGCACCTGCGCGCCCTCAGGATCGGTCGCCATCTTCTCCTGGGCCATGCCGAGGTCCATCGCCAGCGCCACCAGCCGCGCCTGCGCGCCGTCGTGGAGATCGCGCTCGATCCGCTGCAGCTCCGCCGCCTGGGCGTCGACGGCGCCGGCCCGGGTGCGCTCCAGCTCCATCAGGCGGCGGCGCTCGCTGGGGGCGAGCACACCGCGGGCGAGCGCCCCGACGCCGTAGCCGGCCGCGCGCGTCAGCGGCGCCGCGACCACGAGCAGGACGAGCCCGACGAGCGTCATCCCGAACGCCTCCGGCAGCTTGTCGACCGTGAACAGGCCGTAGTCGACGCCGTCAGGCACCGACCAGTACCAGAGCGGCAGGAACACCATCCCGAGCGCCACGCCCCAGGCGCAGACGGCGAGCGTGAAGCCCGCGAGCCCGAGGATCGGGAGCAGGATGAGCAGCCACAGCATGTCCTTCCAGATCGCGGCGTCGCCGATCGCGGTGTGGAGGTAGCCGAGCATGCCGCGGCGGTGGCTCGGCAGGTAGAGGCTGGGGATCGGCTCGCGCAGCAGCCAGCCCGCGCGCCGCCGCTCGCCGGCCGCGAAGAACTTCGTGGACGCGACGGTGGCGATCAGGATCGGGACGCCGACCCAGATGATCAGCAGTGAGACGCCGACCGAGAGCATCGTCACGAAGAAGACGAACGTGAAGATCCCCACCGGGAAGGAGGCGAGGAGGTAGAGGTTGCTGCGCCAGACGCTCGGCATCGGATCGCGACTCTACGGGCGGCTACGCGCCCTTTCCATGGGGCGGGCCGAACGTGGGTCTGGGGACAACCTCACCGGGTACGGTGACAGGGAGTCCACCGAGGAGGAGACCTTTCACGATGACCAACCTGGCCACGATCGCGACGGAGACCGCTGAGCGGATTCCCGACGGCATCGCCTACAAGCTGGACGACACGGAGGTCAACTGGCAGGCCGTAGACGAGGGCAGCGCGCGGGTGGCTGGCCTCCTGAAGGCGAAGGGGTTCGAGCCCGGCGACCGCGTCGGGATCATGCTCCCGAACGTCCCGTACTTCCCCATCGCCTACTACGGCATCCTGCGCGCGGGCGGCACCGTGGTGCCCATGAACGTGCTGCTCAAGGGGCGCGAGGTCAAGTTCTACCTCGAGGATCCTGGGGCCAAGCTCGTCTTCGCCTGGCACGACTTCGCCGAGGCCGCCGAGAAGGGCGCCGAGGAGGCCGGCGCCGAGGTCATCGCGGTGAAGCCGGGCGAGTTCGAGAAGCTGCTCGGCGACGCCGAGCCGGAGCGCGAGGTGGCCGACCGCGACGGTGACGACACCGCGGTGATCCTCTACACGTCGGGCACCACCGGCCAGCCCAAGGGCGCCGAGCTGACGCACGACAACATGCTCTCCAACGCGAAGGCGTCGCACGGGCTGTTCTCGACCGACGACAGCGACGTCGTGCTCGGCGCGCTGCCGCTGTTCCATTCCTTCGGCCAGACCTGCTGCATGAACGCGTGTGCGCTCTCGGGCGCGACGCTCAGCTTCATCCCGCGCTTCGACCCGGACAAGGCGCTGGAGATCATCGAGCGCGACAAGGTGACGCTGTTCGCCGGCGTGCCGACGATGTACAACGCGATGCTCAACAGCGACGCGCGCGAGAAGTTCGACCACTCGTCGCTGAAGCTGTGCTGCTCCGGCGGCTCGGCGATGCCCGGCGAGCTCATGCGCGGCTTCGAGAAGGCGTTCGACTGCAAGATCCTCGAGGGCTACGGCCTGTCCGAGACCTCGCCGGTCGCCTCCTTCAACCACCCCGACAAGGAGCGCAAGGTCGGCTCCATCGGCACGCCGATCGAGGGCGTCGAGATGAAGCTCGTCGACGACGACGGCAACGACGTCGAGCAGGGCGAGGTCGGCGAGATCGCCATCAAGGGCCACAACGTCATGAAGGGCTACTGGAACAAGCCCGACGAGACGGACGAGGCGATCGTCGACGGCTGGTTCCACTCCGGCGACATGGGCAAGGTCGACGAGGACGGCTACTTCTTCATCGTCGACCGCAAGAAGGAGCTGATCATCCGCGGCGGCTACAACGTCTACCCGCGGGAGATCGAGGAGGTCCTCTACGAGCACGAGGCCGTGCTCGAGGCGGCCGTGATCGGCGTCGAGGACGCGTCGATGGGCGAGGAGGTCGGCGCCGCCGTGGTCCTCAAGCAGGGCCAGGACGTCTCCGCCGACGACCTCAAGGCCTACGTGAAGGAAGAGGTCGCCAACTACAAGTACCCGCGCAAGATCTGGTTCGTCGACGAGCTCCCCAAGGGCCCGACCGGCAAGATCCTCAAGCGCGAGATCGAAGTGCCGGAGGAGGCCAAGACCTCCTGATGGCCGACCGTTCCGCGAGCCTCGACACGCTCCTGACAGAGGCCGGCGGCGGAGGGCCCCGCCGCTGGTTCCCGGGCGTGGCCGGGGCGAAGCTCGCGGCCCGTCTCGCCACCCGGCCCTGGAAGGTCGCCCGCCGCGGGGCGGGCTACGGGGCCGAGCTGGCCAAGATCACGATCGGCCAGTCCGACGTCGCGCCGTCGAAGAAGGACCGCCGCTTCAAGGACGACGCCTGGAGGGGGAATCCGGCGTTCCGCCGGCTCGCCCAGGTCTACCTCGCGGCGGGCAAGACCGTCGACGACCTGATCTCCGACGCGGGGCTGGACGAGCGCGCCGAGCGGCGCGTGCGCTTCAGCGCCGAGAACGTGCTCGACGCGCTGGCGCCGACGAACTTCCCGGCCTTGAATCCGGCGGCGCTGAAGGCGACGCTCGACACCGGCGGCCGCAACCTCGTGCAGGGCAGCGCCAACCTCGTCCACGACCTGCGCAAGCCGCCGCACATCCCGGCGATGGTCGACACGAAGGCGTTCACGGTCGGCGAGGACCTCGCGGTCACGCCCGGCGCGGTGGTGCTGCGCACCGACCTGTTCGAGCTCATCCAGTACGCGCCGAGCACGAAGAAGGTGCGCGAGACGCCGCTGCTGCTCGTCCCGCCGATGATCAACAAGTTCTACATCGCCGATGTCGCGCCGGGCCGGAGCATGCTCGAGTACTTCGTCGGCTCGGGCCAGCAGTGCTTCACGATCTCCTGGCGCAACCCGGACGAGCGCCACGCCGAGTGGGGGCTCGACGACTACGTCTCGGCGGTGATCGAGGCGCTCGAGGCGGTCGAGGCGATCACGGGCTCCCCGAAGTCGCACGTGATGGGGCTGTGCGCGGGGGGGATCACCGCGAGCTGCGCGGTCGGGCACCTGGCCGCGATCGGCGAGCTCGAGCGGATCGCCGGGCTGACGCTCGGCGTCTGCGTGCTCGACAACGAGAACGCCGGCACGGTCGGCGCGTTGGTGGACAACCCGACGGCCGCCGCGTCGGTCGCCGAGTCCCAGCGCAAGGGCTACCTCGACGGGCGCGCACTGGCGGGCGTGTTCGCCTGGCTGCGGCCCAACGACCTGGTCTGGAACTACTGGGTCAACAACTACCTGCTGGGCAAGGACCCGCCGGCCTTCGACGTCCTGTACTGGAACGCCGACTCGACGAACCTGCCCGCCGGCCTGCACCGCGACTTCATGGAGCTCTCGCTCGCCAACGACCTCGTGCGGCCGGGCGAGCGCGAGGTGCTGGGCACGCCGATCGACCTCTCGCAGATCACGGTCGACTCGTACCAGGTGGCCGGCATCGCCGACCACATCACGCCGTGGCAGAGCAACTACCGCTCGACCCAGCTGCTCGGCTCCGAGCCGCGCTTCGTGCTCTCCACCAGCGGGCACATCGCCTCGCTCGTCAACCCGCCGGGCAACGAGAAGTCCAGCTACCAGGTGAACGACAAGAACCCGCCCGACGCGGAGACGTGGCTGCGCGAGGCGACACAGCACAAGGGCACGTGGTGGGACGACTACGTGGCATGGCTGGGCGAGCGCTCCGGCGCCGAGAAGCCGGCGCGGAAGCGGCTGGGCGGCAAGGGCTACAAGCCGCTCGATCCCGCGCCGGGCACGTACGTGCTCGACTGATGCACGTCGAGCGCCACGGCGCCGGCGAGCCGCTGCTGCTGATCACGGGCTGGACGATCAGCGCGGCGGTGTTCGAGCCGGTGCTCGACGCCTATGCCGAGCACTTCGAGTGCATCACCTACGACCACCGCGGCTCCGCGCGGTCGGGTGGGAAGCCGCCCACGTCGATCGGCGCGCTCGCGGACGACGCGGCGCGGCTGCTGACGGAATTGCGGATTCCGCGCGCGCACGTCTACGGCGTGTCGATGGGCGGGATGGTGGCGCAGGAGCTCGCGCTCCGGCACCCGGCGCGGGTGCGCGGCCTCGTGCTGGGCGGGACGACGCCGGGCGGCCCGTTCGCGCCGCGGCTGGGGCCGCTCGACATGATGGCGATCGCGCGCGGCGGGCTGGAGGAACGCGGCCTGCGCGCGCCGGTGCTGTTCTCCGAGGCGTTCCGCCGCGAGCACCCCGAGCGCGTGCGCGAGCTCGTGCGGCACTTCACCGCGCACCGCAGCTCGGCCGCCGCGATCGGCGCCCAGCTGCTGGCCAGCGCGCGCTTCAACACGGTCTCCCGGCTGCCGCGGCTGCGGGCGCCGACGCTCGTCATGCACGGCGAGCGCGACCGCCTCGTCCCGCTCGCGGCATCGCGGCTCCTGGCTGCCCGCATCCCCGACGCGGAGCTCGCCGTCGTGCCCGGCGCCGGCCACGCGTACGCCCTTGAAGCCCCGCGCGAGTCGCTCGAGCTGCTGCTCGAGTGGCGCGAGCGCCGGCTGCCCCGTTCCCGTCCGAGAGAGGAAGCACATGTGGCGCCTGACCGATGAGGAGCGCGAGCTGCGGGAGCACATCCGCGGCGTCGTGCTGGAGCAGGTCCGCCCGCGCGTGCGCGAGCTGGACGAGAACTGCGACTACCCGCACGACATCCACGAGACGCTGGCGCGCGAGGGCCTGATGGGGCTCGCGCTCCCGTCCGAGTACGGCGGGCGCGAGAGCTCCGAGGTCTCCTGGTGCGCCTACGTCGAGGAGCTGGCGAAGATCTCCGGCACGGTGTCGCTGATGGCGGCGTACGTGAAGCTCGTCGCGCTGCCGATCCTGCTCGCCGGCAGCGAGGAGCAGAAGCAGCAGTGGCTGCCGTCGCTGGTGAGCGGCGAGCGCTACGGCTCCTACGCGCTGTCCGAGCCGGCGGCCGGCTCCGACCCCGCCGCGCTGCAGACGCGCGCCGAGCGCCACGGCGACACCTGGGTGCTCAACGGGGAGAAGCGCTTCATCGGCAACGCCGGCCACGCGGACACGTACGTCGTGTTCGCGCGCACCGGCGACGCGGGCGCGGGCGGGATCAGCGCGTTCGTCGTCGAGGGCTCCTCGCCCGGGCTGAGCGCGGAGCCGCTGCGCACGATGGGCATGCCGGGCTGGAAGCTCGGGGCGCCGAAGTTCGAGGACGTCGAAGTGCCGCACGAGAACCTGCTCGGCGGCGAGGGCGACGGCTTCAAGCTCGCGATGATGACCTTCGATCGCTCGCGGCCCACGGTCGCCGCGCAGGCGGTCGGGGTGGGGCAGGGCGCGATCGACCTCGCGCTCGACTACGCGTCGAAGCGGGAGACGATGGGGGAGCCGCTGTTCGCCCACCAAGGCCTGCAGTTCAAGCTCGCGGGCATGGAGGCCGACGTCGCCGCGGCGCGCGCGCTGACCTTCCAGGCCGCGACGTTCGTCGCGGAGGGCGACCCGCGGATGACCAAGCTCTCGGCGATGGCGAAGCTCGTCGCCTCCGACACCGCGATGCGCGTCACCACCGAGGCCGTGCAGGTGCTGGGCGGCAACGGCTACCTCAAGGACTTCCCGGCCGAGCGGATGATGCGCGACGCGAAGGTGCTGCAGATCTACGAGGGCGCCAACGAGATCCAGCGGCTCGTCATCGCGCGCCAGATGGCCAAGGCGCTGGCGGAGCGGGAGCCGGTGTGGCCAGAGCTGATGCCGGGCGCGCCCGGAGTGGCCGTGGGAACCTCCGCGTAGGTCGTCGGCGGATTGCCGAGGCCGGATCGGTGATTCCCGCCGATGCGCTCCGGCGTGAGGCGGCCTAGCGTCCTCGGTGGAGGTGCCGTCATGGCCGATGCACCGTCGAAGCGTTTCGCGAGGATCGCGGGCGTCCTGTTCATCGCCGCCACGGTCACGAGCCTGATCGCGAGCGGGTTCCTGGACTCCGTGATCACCGACACGGGCTCGCTCGCCAAGATCTCCGGCCATCACGACCAGGTGGTCGCGGGCGCGTCCTTCCAGCTGCTCGCCGCGTTCTCGTGCGCTGGGATCGGCATCGCCCTGTACCCGGCCGTCCGGCGCGTGGATCCCGGGCTCGCGATCGGCTCGGCCGGCTTCCGCATCATCGAGGGCACCCTCTACGTCGTCGCGGCGGTCGGCACGCTGCTCCTGCTTCGGGCTCGCGCAGCAGCACGCGCGCGCCGGCGATCCGGGCGCGGGCTACTTCCAGACCACGCACGCGCTCCTCCGGACGCTCCGCGACGACGCGACCGTGGCCGGGCTCCTCGCGTTCTACGTGGGCAGCACGCTCTTCTACCTGGCGTTCTACCGCTCGGCGCTGGTGCCCCGGTGGCTCGCGGGCTGGGGCCTTGCCGGGGTGGCGCTGGGCGCGGTGGCGGGCGTGTGCGTGCTGGTGCAGCTCACCGCGATCGGGTCGACCTTCCAGCTCGCGATGAACCTCCCGATCGGCATCCAGGAGATGGTCCTCGCGATCTGGCTGATCGCGAACGGCTTCAGCACCGGAGCCGCGCCGGCGGCCCGCGTGGCGATCGGCGCTTAGGCCGTCAGACGCGGCCGGGCTGCCAGGCCCAGGCCCCGGGGGCGCGCTCGACCGGCCGGCACGGGCGCTTCGCCTCATAGAGGCGCGCGTCGGCGCGCTGCAACGCCGCGTCGAGCGACTCGTCGTCGGAGCAGATGACCGCGCCCGACGTCCACAGGGCGGGATGCGAGCGGGCGAGCCGCGCGAGGACCTTTCCGATCTGGTCCTCGCTCGTGCCCTCGATCAGGAGGACGAACTCGTCGCCGCCGAAGCGCGCCAGCAGGTCGCCGGGGCGCAGGAACGCGGTCCACGCTCGCGCGAGCTCGACGAGCAGGCGGTCGCCGGCGGCGTGGCCGTCGCGGTCGTTGACGCGCTTGAAGTCGTCGAGGTCGATGATCACCAGCGCCAGCGGCTCGCCCCGGCGCCGTGCCATCGCGCGCTGGCGCGCGGCCGCGGCGATGAAGCCGGTGCGGTTGAGCAGGCCGGTGAGGCCGTCGGTGTGGGCGTCGGCGCGCAGGCGGGCGTGGAGCCGGATGAGGACGGCGACGGCCACCCACACCATGGCCGAGATCGTGAGCCACACCGAGAGGTCGGTGGGGGCGCGCGCGAACAGCAGGCTCACACCGAGCGCGACGATCATCGTCGCCGCGTAGGCGCGCGCCGCGCGCGGCGGCATGAAGGACGCGACGTAGACGGCGATCCAGGTGTAGCCGAGGGCGCTCATCATCAGCCCGCGCTCGGTCGCGGCCATGGCGACCATCACGCCGTGCAGTGCCACCAGGAGCAGGACGATCAAGTGCAGGTGCGGCGGCGACACGTCCGGCCCGGTGCGAAGGAGCGTCAGCGCGGCCGTGACAGCGACGAGCCCGATGCCGGCGAGGAGCGCCCGGGGCGCCTCCTCCACCATCGGGAACGACGCCGAGCCCAGGCAGCCCGCGCCGAGGATCAGCGCCATGATGGCGAGCACCGACACATCGGCCGGTGTCCCGGCGCGCGCGAGTCGGCGAAGGTCCACTCCGTGGGTACTCGGCGCCTGCGGCGTTCGCCTTGAGGGCGAGGCTAGGGTGGCGCGGTGCTCGCGACCCGCACCGAGTTCACGCGCGAGGCGGAGCGGCTCGTCCGCGACCCGTCCCTCTTCAAGTGGTACGCGGTGGCGCTGCTGGCGTTCGTCATCTACGCCTACGCCACCGAGGTCGAGCGCCGGCGCTGGGACATCGTGGCCGCCGGCCTGGCGGTCTGGCTCGCCGACTGGTTCAACGAGATCGTCAACGCGCTCGTGCTGCAGGCGACCGACCGCGCGCCGCTGTGGGCGACGACGGGCCCGACCGCCTATCAGTTCCTGGTCGGGCTCAACGTCGAGATCTCGTTCATGTTCGCGCTCGCCGGGATCGTCTACGCGAAGCTCCTGCCGCCGCAGGGTGGCCGCCTCGCGCTGGCGCTCGGGCTCTCGGTGGTCAGCGTCGCCGTCGAGCTCTTCCTCCACGCGACCGGCACGTTCCACTGGGAGTACTGGTGGTGGAACACGCCGTTCGTGCCGCTGATCGTCGTCTTCGGCTACCTGTGGTTCTACCTCTACGCCGCCTGGGTGTTCGACGCGCCGAGCGCGCGCCAGCGCTGGCGGCGGCTGGGCGCGCTGGCGGCGCTCGACGTCCTGATGGGCCTGGTGTTCGGTGTCGGCCTGGGGTGGCTCTAGGCCTGGTAGTGGCCGCCGTACTCGAACGCCTGCGGCTTCCCCTTGTGGCCGGCCTCCTGCATGATCCCCGGGGTCTCGGGGTCGGAGACGAAGCTCCCCCAGCCCTCCGCGTCCCAGTCGAAGACCACCCACACGCGGTCTTCCTGGCTCGGGTCGCGGAACACGGTCGCGCCGTGGGATCCGTGCTGCTTGCGCTTCTCGGCGCCCTTCGTCGAGAAGATCTTCACGAAGCGGTCGTAGTCCTCGACCGCGGTGGTGGCCAGGAGCATCGTCGCCCTCCTAGTGGTTTCCGGCGCCGCCGCTCGGCACCGACGATGGGGTGACTCTGCAGCGCGGCCGGCGGGGCCGCATCGGGCGAACGCCCTATGCCGCCTGGACGAGCGAGTGCTCGAAGGCCCAGACCGTCGCGGCGGCGCGGCTGCGGACGCCCGCCTTCTCGTAGATGTGCTGGACGTGGTGCCCGGCGGTCTTGGCGGAGATGCCGAGGCTCTCGCCGATCTTCTGGTTGGTCTGCCCCGCCACGAGCGCGTGCAGGACCTCGAGCTCGCGCTCGGTCAGGCCGGCGGGCAGCTCGCGCGGACGGCGCGCCACACGGTGCCCGGCGGCGGCGAGCACGGCGTCGACGGCCTCAGGACACAGGCGCTCTGCCTCGGACTCGCGCAGCAGCTCTGCCTTCGCGGCCTCCGCGTCGAGGGCGGGGCGATGGGGCCGCGGCTCGCGCATCGCCTGGTAGGCGTCGGCGGCGGCGAGGATGCGGGCCGCGGTCTCGAGCCCGGGCGCGAGCGTCTTGCGGTGATAGCCGGAGCCGTCGAGCCGCTCGTGGTGCGCGCCGGCCAGGGCGCCGACCGGGGCCAGCGCCGGCGAGTGGGCGAACGCGCGCTCGGTGAAGTAGGGGTGCAGGCGCACGCGCTCCCAGTCCCCGAGTCCGAACGGCCCGGGCTTCTCCCAGATCGCGTTCGAGACGCCGACGCGGCCGAGGTCGAGCGCCCGCGCAGCGCGCCGCACGGCGGCCGCCGCCTCGGGCGTGAAGCCGAGGCGCCACGCGGCAGCCTCGGCCAGCTCCGCCACGCCCTCGGCGTGCCCGCGAAGCCAGTGCGACTTGAGGTCGGTGAACGCGGCCACGACGCCGAACGCGGCGTCGATCTCCTCACCGGCCATCCAGCGCACGGGCGCCGGCTCGGCCGCGATCGCCTGGTCCCAGATCTTCGCCTCGTCGAGCCCGCTCAGCAGCGCGTCGAAGTGCTCGAGGGCCAACGCCGCGAGGGCCGGGTCGTACGCCGCCCCCGCACGGCGCTCGATCACCTCGCGCGCCTCGTCGGCGCCGCCGGCGGAGAGGAAGACCGAGATGTCGCGCGCCACGTGCAGCAGCCGCGCGGGCAGCGGGATCGCGTCGCCGACGATCCCGGCCGGCAGGCCGTGCCCGTCCCAGCGCTCGAAGACGAACCCCAGCGCCTCGAGCGTGCCGGAGCCGAAGCCCAGCCAGTTCGCGAACCGCTGCGCGACCTCGCAGTGCAGCGCGAACGTCGCCTGGGCGAGCGGGAGCGCGTTGGCCAGCGTCTCCGCGACCATCTTCTCGCGCACCTCCGGAGGCCGGCCGGTGCCGACCTGCTCCTTGAAGAAGGCCGCGACCTCGTCGAGGTTGCCGCCATCGACGAGCGCGAACGCCGCCCGCGGCACGATGTCGTCGCCATAGAGCTCGGTCGCCTCGGGCGCGTCCGAGGTGCAGCCGAAGGAGTGCAGCAAAGAGACGTAGTACGCGTCGCGGAGCTCCTGCGGCGAGGCGCCCGCGAGGTCTCCCAGCCGGACGGCGAGGATCGCGGTCCGCAGCGTGTGCTCGAGCGGCTGTCCGGTGCCCAGATCGGTCGCGAGCGAGACGGCACCAACCACCTCGGCGGCGCGGACCTGGGGCGCGTGGGGCTCCACCGGGCGATGCTAGTCGAGATCGTCAGGGTGCGGGAAGTGCCGAGGGATCGGCCCTGGTGGCCTGCGGGTCCTGTCAGGAAATGGAACCCGCCGTCGACTTTCTTCTCCGCGCCGCGGCGCTTCGGCGCGCCGTGCAGGGGCCGACACAAAGCTCGCCGGCCCGAAGCGCCCTTTCCTGCCACCCACCGGAGGAGCGTTTACGTCTCAGGGTCGGGCCGCGACGGGGCGCGCTGCTGCGTTTCGCGCGAGCAGCACTGCCGCGCCAGCAGAGCAGAGGGTCGGATGCTGCTCGGGTCGTCGAACGAAGGCTCGCGCGGATGCAGCGGTCGTTGCGTTTCCCCGTTGCGGCTGAGAGGGTCGCGGTAGTCAACGTCAGGAGCGCTCATGCCCAGGTATCTGATCGAGGCGTCCTACACGCTGGAGGGCGTGAAGGGTGTCCAGCGTTTCGGCGGGACCAGCAGGCGTGACGCGATCGCGGCGCTTGCCGAGAGCGTGGGTGGCTAGCTCGAGAGCCTCTACTTCGCGTTTGGTGACCATGACGTCTACGTGATCGTCGACCTTCCGGACAACGAGAGCGCCCGCGCGAAGCAGCACTCTCTGACCAGCGCGTCGCAGGGTCAGGCGTGAGCGGGGTCGCGCGGGAGGTCACGGCTTGCCGGCTGCGGTGGACGCCAGCGCCTGTGCGGTCCCGACGCCCGGCCGTGCGGATCGGCCGGTTATCGGCCGGACCGCCCATTTGACTCTGCCGCCGACCACTCATAGGTTGCCGCGAAGCGTCGTCACACCCGAGGGAGGGGGAGCTTTGTCCCAGTCGCTGTTGCTCCGCGCATGCGCGGCGAGCGTGGCGGTTGCCGCGCTCGCGGTTGCCTCAAGCGCCCCGGCACAGGCAGCCGGGAAGGTCGTGGTCAAGAAGCGCGGCACGGTGAACGTTCGGCAGGCGATCGCCGACGCCAAGCCCGCGCCGCACCGGCCGGCACTGCGCAATCTGCCCGCCGCCAAGCAGTTCGCCGAGCTGGACGAGCGGCGTCACGGCGACGAAGAGGCCCTCCGCAAGTCGGCACCGACGCTGAAGCCGCCGCGGGTCCCGGGGCTCCCGATCGCCTCCAACGAGGTGCAGCGCGGCTGGGAGGGACTCGACATCCGGGACACGGTGTTCTCCCAGGGCTTCGAGGTGGAGCCTCCGGACCAGGGTCTTTGCGGCGGGACGTTCCAGGGCACGACCTTCCTGTGGGAGGAGGTCAACCTGGCGATCGGGCTGTTCGACACCCAGTCGAACCAGTACACGCCTTCGGCGCTCGGGCTCAACGCGCTCTACGGCGTCGGCCCCGCGTTCGACCCGGACAGCGGCGAGTTCGGCCCCTTCCTCAGCGATCCGAAGTGCTACTTCGACCCGGACACGGGCCGCTGGTTCCATTCGGTCCTGGAGGCGGACGTCGACCCCGCCACCGGTGCCCTCACGGGCGGCGCCAACACGCTGCTGGCCGTGAGCACGAGCCGCGATCCGTTGGGGCCGTACAACGTCTACGCGATCGACGCGGCGCACGCCGGCTGCAATCTGTGCATTGGCGATCAGCCGCTGATCGGGGCTGACGCTAACGGCTTCTACGTGTCCACCGCCGAGTATGACCTCGACCCACCGACGAGCTCGCCGGGCTTCTTCGGCGCACAGATCTACGCCCTTGACAAGCGTGCGCTGGCCGCCGGCAGCGACGATCTGAACGTCGTGCACTTCGAGCCAGGGACGCAGTTCACCGGCACGGTGCAGCCGGCGACGTCGCCGAACGCGCGCTACGAGACGGCTCAGGGCGGGACGGAGTACTTCATGTCCGCCCAGGACTGCGAGCCGCCCGACTGCCATGTCGATCCAGACTCGCTCGAGAACACCATCCACGTGTGGGCGATGACCCACACGCAGACGCTGCGCAACAACACCCCGAACCCGCGGCTGTTCAACCGCACCGTCGCCAGCGAGGTCTACGGCAGCCCGATCCCGCAGCGCCAGAAGCCGGGCGGCCATCCGCTCGGGGAGTCGCACAACGAGCCCGTCCCGCCCGTGGACGCGAACGACGCCCGCATGAACCAGGTCGTCTTCGCCGGCGGCAGGTTGTGGGGCGGTGTCAACACGATCGCCGATCCGGGGCCGCGCGACGGCATCGCCTGGTTCTCGGCCGAGCCCCGCGTCTCGGCGAGCGGCGTGCAGGCCAGCCTCAAGGCGCAGGGCTACGTCGCCGGGCGCGACAAGACATCGTTCGTGAGCTTCCCGTCGATCGGCGTCAACGACGCCGGCAAGGGAGTCGTGGCGTACACGCTGATGGGCGACCGGTACTACCCGTCCGCCGCGCAGACCGGCATCAACCGCGGCGGCCTTACCACCGGCGTGCAGATCACGCGCAACGGGTCCAGGCCCGAGGACGGGTTCACCTGCTACGAGGAGGAGGGCAACGGCCCGAACTGCCGATGGGGCGACTACAGCGCGTCCTTCGCGCTGCCGAGCGGCGAGGTCTGGTCGGCCACGGAGTTCATCGGCGACAACGCGCGGACGCAGTTCGCCAACTGGAGCACGTTCGTCTGGCCTACCCGGCCGTGATGTGATCGAGGCGCTGGGCGGGCGACCCCGCCTGGCGCCTCGCACCAGCCCGCGACGACGCCGAAGGTCGCCGTGTGCAGAAAGTGACCACCGTGCGCTTTACGCCGGCGGGCATCGAAACCGCGCGCGGCCGAGCGTCGCCTTGCGACCGGAGCGGCCGACCGCGGTGACATTGAAGGCGGAGCAACGGTCGATCAGGACCCTGGCGAAACTGACGGTGAAGCCTCCACCGCGCGTTGCCCGGACGTGCCGGGTGGCGGTGAGCTCGTCATGCGTCCATACGCGCACGCGGACTCGCTCGCGCGCCCCGAACCCGCTGCCGTGCACGCTCACGGGGGACAGCGTGACGAGGCGCAGCGCCGGGCGCGACCGTGCGTATACATGCGTCGCCGGCCAACCAGCGACCAAGATGGCCATGACTACCGCTGGGACGGCACGCCGCGACATCGCGGCCAATGGTAGATCGCCGGGGTCGTCGCGCGGGCGCGTGGGACCTCGAACGCGAAGCATCGTGCAAGGACTCCTGGAAGTGGCGCTACTCGGGGCGGGACACAAGTGCTCCTAGCGCGTGATTGGAGCACTCGCAGACGCAACACCGCCTTGGGAATATCAGCGCTCCGTGTTCGCCATCGACGCCTGGCCGTAAACGATCCTCCGGTGGGTGGCAGGAAAGGGCGCTGCGGGCCGGCGAGCTTTGTTTCGGCCCCTGCACGGCGCGCCGACGCGCCGCGGCGCGGAGAAAAAAGTCGACGGCGGGTCCCATTTCCTGACAGCACCCGCCGGCCACCAAGGCCGACCCCTAGGGAGAACCCAGAGAGCAGCCTCCCAATGACCCCCTACGGCCGGACGAACGTGTCCGGGTCGGCCCCGATCCGCTGGCCGCGGTCGACGGCCTCGAGCTGCTCCATCTCGGCGTCCGAGAGCGCGAAGTCGAAGATCTCGATGTTCTCCTGGAGCCGCTCGACGGTGACCGACTTCGGGAACACGACGTTGCCGAGCTCGATGTGCCACCGCAGCACGGCCTGCGCGGGCGTCTTCCCGTGTGCCTCGGCGATCTCACCGATGACCGGGTCGCCGAGCACCTTGCCCTGCGCCAGCGGGCTCCAGGCCTCGGTGACGATGCCGCGGTCGGCGTGCTCGCGGCGCAGGCCGGCCTGCTGGAAGTAGGGGTGCAGCTCGATCTGGTTGACCGCGGGCGTGACGCCCGTCTCGTCGATGATCCGGCGCAGGTGGGCGGGCTGGAAGTTCGAGACGCCGATGGCGCGGGCGAGGCCGGCCTCCTGCCCCTCGATGATCGCCTGCCAGGTCTCCACGTAGCGGTCCTGGGAGGGCACCGGCCAGTGGATCAGGTACAGGTCGACGTAGTCCATCTCGAGCTGGTCGAGACTCGTCTTGAGCGCGCGCGTGGCCGAGTCGTAGCCATGGTCGTCGTTGAAGCACTTCGTGGTGATGAAGAACTCGGAGCGGTCCAGGCCCGAGGCGCGCACGGCCTGGCCGACGCCCGCCTCGTTGCGGTAGGCCTTGGCGGTGTCGATGTGGCGGTAGCCCAGCTCGATCGCCTGCAGGACGTTCTCGAACGTGTCCTCCGGCGGGACCTGGAACACGCCCAGGCCGAACTGGGGGATGGAGACCTCTCCGGTGAGGTCGATCGTCGGGATCTCGAGGCTTGAAGTCATCTCACTGGCCTCCCCGGCCTGGTGCCGGGCCAATCCTCATCCGTGCCATCCTCGGGCGATGGGCTACCGCGTCATCACGCCGGACGAGCAGGAATGGGCGACGCGCCCGCATGCCGAGGGAGAGCCGGCGCGTCACGTGACCGAGCTCAGCGAGCTCGCCGGCATGGAGCACGTGCGGGCCAACGTCTGGCGCTACGAGCCCGGCGCCACCGGCAAGCGGCATCGACACCCGACGCAGGACGAGACGTTCGTCGTGCTCGCGGGGACACTGTCGGTCTACCTGGGAGATCCGCCCGAGCGGCGCGACGTCCCGGCCGGCAGCCTCGTCCACGTGCCCGCGGGCACGCCGCTGCAGAGCGTCAACCACGGCGCGGACGACCTGGTCGTCTACGCCCACGGGTGGCCGCCCGAGGAGCATCACGCCGAGCTGCTCCCGCCGGCGGTCTGAGCGTCGTGCCGGCCGTCACCCACACCACCCACGGGCTCGTGCTGACCGAGCACGAGTTCTCGCTCCCGCTCGACCACGACCGGCCGGGCGGCGAGTCGATCACCGTCTTCGCGCGCGAGGTCGCCGATCCGGGCGGCACCGACCGCCCGTTCCTCGTCTTCCTCCAGGGCGGCCCCGGCTTCGAGGCGCCACGGCCGACCCGGCACCCGAGCTCGCCGGGCTGGCTCGAGCGGGCGCTGCAGGAGTTCCGCGTCCTGATGCTCGACCAGCGCGGCACCGGCCGCTCCACGCCGGTCGGCGCGCTGCCCGGCCTCACGCCCGTCGAGCAGGCCGACTACCTCGAGCACTTCCGCGCCGACTCGATCGTGCGCGACGCCGAGGCGATCCGCGCCGAGCTGGGCGTGGAGCGCTGGAGCGTCCTCGGCCAGAGCTTCGGCGGCTTCAGCGTCATGACGTACCTCTCGATCGCGCCCGAGGGCCTGCGCGAGGCGTTCATCACCGGTGGGCTCGCGCCGGTCGGGCGGCAGGTCGACGACATCTATCGCGCGACCTACGAGCGGATCCTGGAGCGCAACCGGCGCTATTACCAGCGCTACCCGGACGACCGCGCGCGGGTGCGCGCGCTCGTCGAGCGGCTCGACGCGGAGCCGCTGATGCTGCCGACCGGCGACCGCCTCACCGCCCGGCGCTTCCGCCAGGCGGGCAACAAGCTGGGGATGAGCGACGGCGCCGAGGAGCTGCACGCGCTGGTCGAGCTCTCGCCCGACTCACCGGCCTTCCGCCACGACGCGCAGGACCTGCTCGGCTTCGAGCGCAACCCGATCTACGCGATCCTGCACGAGGCCTCGTATGCCGACGGCGTCGCCACGCGCTGGGCGGCGGAGCGGGTCATGCCGGCCGAGTACGCCGACACGCCCGAGCTCTTCACCGGCGAGCACGTCTTCTCCTGGATGTTCGACGACTACGGAGCGCTCGCGCCGCTGCGCGAGGCGGCCGAGCTGCTCGCCGCCCACGAGTGGCCGCGGCTCTACGACGCCGAGCAGCTCCGCGCGAACGAGGTCCCGGTGGCCGCGGCGGTGTACGCCGACGACCCCTACGTCGAGCGCGCGTTCTCCGAGGAGACCGCCGCGCTGATCCGCGGCACCCGCGCCTGGGTCACCAACGAGTACGAGCACAACGGCCTGCGCGCGGACGGCGACCGCATCCTCGGCCGCCTGATCGACCTCGCCCGCGGGCGGGCCTGAGCTACTCCGCGGTTGGCTCGGACCCCTCGAGCGGGACGGCCACCCAGGTGCCCTTGACTCGCTTGGCAAGACCGGCGGCATCGAGCTTGCGCAGCGTCTCTCGCAGCTCGACCTCAGAGATGGCCATGTCGCCGAGCAGATGCTTGACGGAGCGGCCCTCAGGCGTCTCAGCCAGCCGCATGTAGACGGTGCGTCGTTGCCGCGGCTGAACGTTCAGCGTGGCGGAATCGGCCCTTTGGGGCAAGGTATACGTCCTCTCTGCCAGGGCCTTGGGCCCAAGCGGTATGTAACGAATGATACCAGCGTGGGCCAAGCCCAAGAGCATGCAGCCTATGGGACGAGGGCGTTGCCGATCACGCGGTACGCCTTGCGGTTGTAGGCGAGCCCGATGTGGCTGCCGGTCACCTCGACGTTGCGCGCGTAGGGCACGGTGCACGCCTCCCACCACACGACACCGTCTCCGCGCGAGTAGATCGACACGAGCGGCACCGAGGCCGGGAACTCGCCCGCGAAGTCCCCCGTGAAGCGGCAGCGGCACGTGTCCGTGAAGCAGCCGTTCTTCGCCACCCGGTCGGTGGTCTGGACGTGGACCCAGCGCACGGCCGCGATCGCCGCGCGGGTCGGGATCGAGATGTCGAACGCGGTGTCGAGCCCCGAGCCCATCGTGATCACGCGCGAGACGAGGTCGGGCCGGCGGTGGCCGAGCGCCTTGGCGAAGTGGCCGCCGCGCGAGTGGCCGATCAGCGCCAGCGGGCGGCCGGCGTCGGTGGCGAGCCGCTCGGCGCGGGCCTCCAGCGCGTCGAGCGCGCGGTCGGAGCAGCCGACGTTGAACGCGATCCCCGAGCGGTGCGGCCGGTGGCCCATCCGCTCCAGCCACCCGGCCATCACCGACAAGGACGTATCACCGGCCAGGAAGCCCGGGATCAGCATCACCGGGCCGCCGTCGCCGCGCGGCACGCCCCGGCCCGCGAACACCGGGTCGAGCATCAGCCGCCCGAGCTCGGCCTGCCAGCGCAGCTCGGCGCCGTGGCGGCCCCACCAACGCCGTGGCGCGTCGGGTGCCGCGGCGGGGGGAGGGGTGGGATCGAACGCCTCGGGCATCGTCAGGGTTCCTACCACCTCGAGCGGCAGCCGAGTGGCATCCTTCCCGGGAGGCGACCCTGGGGAGGGCTCATGGCACGGTTGATGAGGCGCGCGTTGCTAGCCGGACTGGTGGGAGCGGCGCTGCTCGCGCCACCGGCGATGGCGTCAGGGGGAGGACACGGCCACGGGGGCGGCCTCGCCAAGGTCGACCATTTCGTGGTCATCTACGAGGAGAACCACTCCTTCGACAACCTCTACGGGGGCTGGGAGCGGGTCAACGGCCTCCGCGACGCCGACCGCTCGCACACCCGCCAGGTCGACCAGGCCGGCGCGCCGTACAGCTGCCTGCTCCAGAACGACGTCAACCTGACCTCGCCGCCGCTCTCGGCCCGATGCGCGAACACCGCCCCGGCGTTCAGCAGCCACTTCTTCAACGAGCCGTTCCGGATCGAGGACTACATCGCGCCCGAGGACACGACGTGCCCCGCGCCCGGGGTGTTCGCGCCCAACGGTGTGCCCAAGGGCTCCGGTCAGCCGGGCGGCTGTACGCGCGACCTCGTACACCGCTTCTACCAGGAGCAGTACCAGCTCGACGGCGGCCGCCAGGACCGCTACGCCACCGGCTCCGACGCCGTCGGCCTGACCATGGGCCACTACGACACGAGGAAGCTGCCGATCTACGAGTACCTGCACAGCCGCAAGGCGCCGGACTACGCGATCTCCGACCGCTTCTTCCAGGCGGCCTTCGGCGGCTCGTTCCTCAACCACCAGTGGCTGGTGGCGGCCGCGACGCCGACGTTCTACGGCGCGCTGAAGGACGGGTCGACCGACGATCTCCACTCGCTGGTCGACTCGAACGGGATGCCGAACACGTATCCGCTCTACACGCCGACCGGGACGGTCAAGGACGGCGCGCTGACGATCCCCTGCGGCTCGCCGAACGCGGACGGCCTCGCGTGCGGCGACTACGCGGTCAACACGATCCAGCCGCCGTACCAGCCCTACGCGCCGGGCACCGCGGCCGCGCGGCGGCTGCCACCGCAGACCGCGCCGACCATCGGCAGCCGGCTGAGCGAAAAGGGCGTCGACTGGGCCTGGTACTCGGGCGGCTGGTCGAACGCGGACGGCGACGTCGGCGGCCCGGGCTGGACGAACGGGAGCACGCCGGGGACCTGCACCGACCCGGAGACGGCGAGCGGCGCGGTCTACCCGAACTGCCCGAACGCGCTCTTCCAGTACCACCACCAGCCGCTGAACTACTTCAAGGCCTACGCGCCCGGCACCGCCGCGCGCCGGCAGCACCTGCGCGACGAGGAGGAGTTCGAGGGGCGCGCGGCCGCGTCGAAGCGCCACTGCCGGCTCAAGCCGGTGAGCCTCGTCAAGCCGGTCGGCGCCGAGAACGAGCACCCCGGCTACGCGAGCGAGCACGAGGGCTCCGACCACCTCGTCGATCTCCTGCAGTCGATCCAGGGCTCGCGCTGCGCGAAGAACACGATGGTGATCGTCACCTACGACGAGTTCGGCGGCCAGTGGGACCACGTCCCGCCGCCGGGCCAGGGCCACGCGACGCCCGGCCCGCACGACAACATGGGCCCGTCGACGCGGATCCCGGCGCTGACGCTCGCGCCCGGGCTGCGGCACGGCTTCACGGTCGACCGCGCGTCGCACGACACCACGTCGATCATGGCCACCATCGAGCACCGCTTCGGGCTGCGCTCGGTGTCCGGCCGCGACCGCCGCGTCCAGGACCTGTCGACGGTGTTCAACCGCCGCTGAGGATCAGCGCGAGCGCGCGTACATCACGTTGATCGCCGCGATGCACAGCCACGCCACGATCGTGGCGAAGGTCCCGCCGACCGCACCGAGGTTCGCGCACGCGAGCGCGACGAGGATGCCGAGCCCGATCGAGCCGAGCGCGATGGTGGTCGTGACCGCCTCCTGCAGCGCGCTCGGCCGGCGGCGGGTGCGCTCGAGGCGCTCGGCCAGCGACAGCAGGATCGCCTCGTCGTAGTCGCGGCCGAGCTCGCGGCGCGTCTCGGCGGCGGCGTGCAGGTCGTCGGTCCTCATGCGTCCGAACGTAGCCCGCCGCCGCCGGAGCGTCAACGAAGAGTGGAGTTAGCCTCAGCGCAGACGCCAGGTGACCTCAGCACCCGCTACCAGTTGACGATCTTGTCCAGCCCTGGCCCCGCGGCGGCCAAACGCGCCGTTAGGATGTGTCCCCGCAGGTCGCCGTGGTGGGCGTAGCTCAGCTGGTAGAGCTCCTGGTTGTGGTCCAGGCGGTCGGGGGTTCGAGTCCCCTCGCTCACCCTTCAGGTAGTCGATGACCGCCGTTCTGGCCTTCGTCGCGCTCGTTGCCGTCCTGGCGGCCGCGGTCGCGCGCTGGGAGCGCGTGCCGGACTGGGCGGTCGCGGCGGGCGCCGCCGCGCTGCTCGTGCTCGTCGGCTCGATCTCCGCCGCCGGCGCGCGCGACGCGCTCGAGGACCTCGGGCCGACGGTCGGCTTCGCCGCCGCGCTGCTCGTGCTCGCGGACGGCTGCCGCCGCGCCGGGTTGTTCGCCTACTTCGGGGCCGCGATGGCGGCCGGCGCCCGCGGGCGGCCGCGGCGGCTGCTCGGTCTCGTGTTCCTGGTCGCGGCCGGCACGACCGCGGTCCTGAGCCTCGACGCCACGATCGTGCTGCTGACGCCGGTGGTGTTCTCGACCGCCGCCCGGCTGCGCTTCAGCCCGCGCCCGCACGTGTACGCGTGCACCCACCTCGCCAACAGCGCGTCGCTGCTGCTGCCGGTCTCGAACCTGACGAACCTGCTGGCCTTCAACGCCAGCGGCCTGTCGTTCTCGCGCTTCGCCGCGCTGATGCTGCTGCCGTGGCTGGTGGCGATCGCCATCGAGTGGGTGGTGCTGGCGCGCGCGTTCCGGGGCGAGCTGGGGGGCGGGCGGGATCGTAATCCTGCGCGCACCGCCGAGGCGCCGACCGATCCACCCGTCTTCGCGCTCGCCGTGATGGGGCTCACGCTGGTGGGCTTCATGGTCGTCGAGCCGGTGTGGGCGGGGGTTGCCGGGGCGCTGGTGCTGGCGGTCCGCGAGCGGCCGTCGCCGCGCGACCTCGTCGCTGCCGCCGAGCCGGGCTTCCTCGTGTTCGTGCTCGGCCTCGGCGTCGTGGTGGCCGCGGCGAGCGACCACGGCCTGCGCGACGCGGTCGACTCGCTGATTCCCCACGGCGCGGGTCTGCCGGCCCTGATCGCGATCGCGGTGCTGGCCGCCGTCGTCGCGAACCTGGTCAACAACCTGCCCGCGACGCTGATCATGCTGCCCGCCGTGGCGGCGGCCGGGGCCGGGCCGGTGCTGGCCATGCTCGTCGGCGTCAACGTCGGCCCGAACCTGTCCTACGTCGGCTCGCTCGCCACGCTGCTGTGGCGGCGCGTGATGCACGCGCACGACGAGCCGACCGACATCCGCAAGTTCACGGTGCTCGGGCTGAGCACCGTGCCCGCGATCCTGGTGGCGGCGACCGTCGGCCTGTGGTTGGCTCTGCAGGTCGTCTGATGCGCGCGGTCGTGTGGATCATCGAGAGCCGGTGGGAGGACTGCGTCGACGCGGTCCCGCCCGATGCCGACGACGTCACGCTCGTGCACGTCGCGCCCGGCGACGTCGAGGCGCTGATGCGCGGCCCGCGGCTCGGGCACCACCGCCCGCCGCCGCCCGAGCTCGACCCGCACGCCGTCGCGGGCGAGGCGGCCGAGGAGCTGCTCGCCGAGGCCGCCGAGCGGCTCGGCCGGCCCGCCAGCACCGAGGCGCGCAGCGGCCGCCCCGAGCACGAGGTGATCGCCGCGTGCGAGGGCGCCGACCTGCTCGTGCTCGCGCGCGACGGCGAGCCGCACCCCGGGCCGAAGAGCCTCAGCCCGCCGACGCGCTTCGTGGTCGACCACGCGACCTGCGCCGTCCTGCTCGTATAGAAAGCCCGCCATGGCCGACTCGCTCGCAGGCAGGACGCTGTTCATCACCGGAGGAAGCCGGGGCATCGGCCTCGCGATCGCGCTTCGCGCGGCGCGCGACGGCGCCAACGTCGCACTGTTCGCCAAGACCGCCGAGCCGCACCCGAAGTTGCCCGGCACCGTCTACACCGCCGCCGAGGAGATCGAGCAGGCCGGTGGCAGCGCGCTGCCGATTGTCGGCGACGTCCGCGACGCCGACTCCGTCGCCTCCGCCGTCGAGCAGGCCGCCGAGCGCTTCGGCGGGATCGACATCCTCGTCAACAACGCCAGCGCGATCAGCCTGACCTCGATCGAGCAGACCGAGCCCAAGCGCTACGACCTGATGCAGTCGATCAACGTCCGTGGCACGTTCCTGGCCACGCGGGCCTGCATCCCGCACCTCAAGCGCTCGGCCAACGGCCACATCCTCACGCTCTCGCCGCCGATCAACCTCGACCCCGCCTGGCTCGGCGCGCACGCCGCGTACACGCTCTCGAAGTACGGCATGACGCTGCTCACGCTGGCTGCCGCCGAGGAGCTGCGCGAGGCGGGCGTGGCCGCCAACACGCTGTGGCCGCGCACGATCATCGCCACCGCCGCGGTCCAGAACCTGCTCGGCGGCGACGAAGCGATGAGCCGCGCGCGCACGCCGCAGATCTACGCCGACTCGGCCTACGAGATCCTCATCAAGCCGGCGCGCGAGTACACCGGCCAGGCGCTGATCGACGACGAGGTGCTGGCCGCCGCGGGCGTCACCGATCTCGAGCCCTACCGCGCCGCGGAGGGCGACGGCGAGCTGATCGCCGACCTGTTCGTGGATCCCGAGCCACTTCGTTGACGCGCGCCCGCTTCAGGCGGGAGGCCGGGATGCCGATCGGACGAGGATCATGCACTGGTTGGGAAACGTCGTTGCGACGTGGTTCCTCGTCGCCGTGTTCGCCGCCTGCGGGGCGGCGTGCGTGGCACGGGCACTGCAGCTGCCGGCTGAGCGCGCCGCCTGGGGCCCGCTCGGGGTCGGGCTGCTGCTGTACGCCGGCGGCAGCACGCTCTACAACCTGGAGCTCGCGGCCGCCGGCGACCTGAGCTTCCCGTCGCACGCCGACGCGCTGTGGCTGATGCTCGCGCCGCTGACGCTGGCGGGCATGATCGGCCTGGTCCGGGCGCGCCACGTGCACGTCAACGCCAGCCTGTGGCTGGACGGGATGATCGGCGGCACCGTGGTGGCGGCCCTCGCCGCGGTCTTCGCGCTGCACCCGATCCTCGCGACGAGCGTGGGGGAGAACTGGGCGAGCGCCGCCCACCTCGCCTACCCGCTCGGCGACCTGCTGCTGATGGGCTTCGCCGTCGTGCTGTGGGGCGCTGGCGGCTGGCGCATCGACGCCTGGTTCGGCCTCGCCGCCGCCTTTGCGCTGATCGCCATGAGCGACGCCATCTATGTCACCGCGCAGCTCGGCGGGGGCTGGACGCCCGGCACCTCCAACGACCTAGGCTACGCCGCCGGCTCGCTGCTGATCGCCCTCGCCGCCTGGGGCTCGCGGCGTACGGTCGGCGAGGCCTCGCCGACCGCCCGTGTGGCGCTGCCGATCTTCTTCACGGCCACCGCCTTCCTGCTCGTCGTCTACGAGGCGTTCACGCAGCTGGACCCCGTCGCCGTCGCGATGATCCGCCTGACGCTGCTCGCCGTCGTGGTCCGGCTCGGCCTCACGCTGTGGTGGCTGTCGCGCCAGCGCGCCGACCTCGAGGCGCTCGCCGCCTCCGACCCGCTGACCGGGCTGGGCAACTACCGCGCCTTCCAGGAACAGCTGCAGTGCGCCGTGGCCGCGGAGGAGGCGCTCAGCCTGATCGTGCTCGACCTCGACCACTTCAAGGCGCTCAACGACACCTTCGGCCACGCTGAGGGCGACCGCGTCCTCCAGGCCACCGCCACGACGCTCTCGCGCACGGTGGGGGAGGCGGGCTTCGTCGCCCGCGTCGGCGGCGAGGAGTTCGCGATCGCGCTCTCCGGCGCCGGCGAGGAGGCCGCGGTGGCGCTCGCCGAGCGCTGCCGCGGCGCGCTCGCCTCGCTCGCGTCGGCCGGCATGCCGCTGGCGTGCTCGGCGGGCGTCGCCTCCTACCCGGCCCACGCCGGCGGCGTCGCGCAGCTGCTGCACGCCGCCGACGGCGCGCTGTACTGGGCCAAGCGCTCGGGCCGCGATCGGGTGCGGGCGTTCGACCCGCGCCACGTCGTCGCGCTCTCGCTGGCCGAGCAGCGTCGTGAGCTCGAGGCCGTGCTGAGCGCGCCGGGCGCCGTCGCGCCGGTCTTCCAGCCGGTGATGGAGGTCGCGACCGGCCGCGTCGCGGGCTACGAGGCGCTGGCGCGCTTCGCGCCGCCCTACGCGCGCCCGCCGCTGGACTGGTTCGAGCAGGCGCACCGCTGCGGGCTCGGCGCCACGCTCGAGGCGTGCGCGATCCGTGCCGCGCTCGCCGTGCCCGGCCGCCCCCCCGGCACCTTCCTGGCGCTCAACGTCTCGCCCGCCGCGCTGCTCTCGCCGGAGCTCAAGCGCGCGCTCCCGTTCGATCTCGACGGCATGGTGATCGAGCTCACCGAGCACGAGGCGTTCAACGAGGACGGCGCGCTGGAGCTCGAGCTCGCCGCCCTGCGCGAGCGCGGCGCGCGGATCGCGCTCGACGACGCCGGGGCAGGCTACGCCGGGCTCCAGCAGCTCATCCGCCTGCGGCCGGAGATCGTGAAGGTCGATCGCTCGCTGATCGCCGGCATCCACGAGGACGCGTCGAAGCTCGCCCTGCTGCAGGCGCTGGCCGGCTTCGCGGGCACCACCGGCGCCGCCGTCTGCGCGGAGGGGGTCGAGCAGCTCGCCGAGCTGCGCGCGCTGGCCGGCTTCGACGTGACCTACGCCCAGGGCTACGCGCTCGCGCGCCCGGCCCCCGCGTGGCCGGCGATCCCGGCCGCAGTGGCCGAGGCAGCCGCCTCGGCCGACGACCACGGCATGCGCCGGGCGGGCGCGGTGGACACCGGCTCAGCGCCCTCGCTCGGCGACCTGGCCGACGTGCTCGCCCGGGCGGAGACGATCCAGGAGCTCAACCTCGCGCTCGGCGGCGTGACGCGCCTGCTGGGTGCCGAGGAGGCGGGGATCGCTCGCCTCGATCCCGTCGCGGGCTGCCTGATCACGGTCAGCGACCACGAGTGGTCGCCCGAGGGCGAGCGCTGGGCGCTCGAGGATTACCCGACCTCGGCGCACGTGGTCGCCGACCAGGTGATCGGCCAGGTCATCGTCGGCGATCCCGCCAGCGACCCGGCCGAGCTCGAGGTGCTCGAGATGGCGGGCATGAGCGCCGTGCTGCTGCTGCCGCTGGTGTTCGAGGGCACGACCATCGCGCTGCTCGAGATCTACCGCCGCGCCCCGCAGGCGTGGACCAACACGCAGGTCGACCGCGCCCGCGTGCTGGCCAACGACATCGCCGCCGCGCTGGCCCGGATCGTGGCCGGTCCGCGCCGGATCCGCACGCCGCAGCCGCGCCCGGCGCGCCGCACGTAATCGCGCTGACACGGCGGCCGGAAACGCTCGCCGCGGGGTACCCTTGATCCTCAACGCCGGTCCGCTTCGTACCGAGGTGGAGCGGCGCCAGCAAGAAGCTTCAGACGTCGTCGCGACAAACACGCGGCGAACGGATGGCGGCAACCGTTCCTTCAACTCAAGGAGCTCAGGCGCATGCCGCCCAGCGATCCGCACAACCTGATCCGGGAGTACCAGAGGACGAGGGACCCACGGCTGCGTGAGCAACTCGTCCACCGCTACCTGCCGCTCGCCCGCAGCCTCGCCCGGCGCTTCGCCAGCGGCGGCGAGCCGCTGGACGACCTCGAGCAGGTCGCCGCCCTCGCGCTCGTCAAGGCCGTCGACGGCTTCGACGCCGAGCGTGGCACGGCGTTCTCCTCGTACGCGGTGCCGAGCATCGCCGGCGCCATCAAGCGCCACTTCCGCGACCACGGGTGGTCGGTCCGCGTCCCGCGCGAGCTGCAGGAACGCGCCATGCGCGTGCACCAGCTCGAGAACGAGCTGAGCAGCGCGCTCGGCGAGTCGCCCACCGTGACCGAGCTGGCCCGCGCCACGTCGCTGGGCGCGGAGGACGTGCTCGAGGCACGCGTCGCCTACCGCGCGCTGCACGCGAGCTCGCTCGACGCCCCGACGCTGGACGCCGACGGCGAATCGCCGGCGCTGGTCGAGACGATGGGCGGCGACGACGAGGGCTACAGCACGGTGCTCGACCGCTCGGCCCTGGACTCGCTGCTCGGCGGCCTCGACGACCGCGACCGCGCGATCGTCGAGCTGTACTTCCGCGAGGAGCTCACGCAGTCGGAGATCGGCGAGCGCCTCGGCTACTCGCAGATGCACATCTCGCGCCTGCTCCGGAAGGCCGTCGGCGAACTGGAGAAGGCAGCCGTCTAGTCGCTAGCTTGCGGGGGGATGAGCGACGACCCCCGCGCCGGGGAGCTGCCCGGCGATGACGACCTGATCGACGTCGATGCGCTGATCGCGGCGTACCACGACGCGCGCCCGGATCCGTCGGAGGAGACCCAGCGCGTCTCGTTCGGCACCTCCGGGCACCGTGGCACCGCGACCGCCCGCACGTTCAACGAGGCGCACGTGCTGGCGATCGCCGAGGCGGTGGCGCGCCACCGCAAGGCGGAGGGCATCGACGGCCCGCTCTTCCTCGGCCGCGACACGCACGCGCTCTCCGAGCCGGCGACGCGCACGATCGTCGAGGTGCTGGGCGCCCACGGCGTCGACGTCGTGCTCGACGCCGACGACGGCGCCACGCCGACGCCGGTGATCTCGCACGCGATCCTCACCCACAACCGCGGCGGCGGTCGCGGGACGGCCGACGGGATCGTCGTCACGCCCTCGCACAACCCGCCCGGCGACGGCGGCTTCAAGTACAACCCGCCGCACGGCGGGCCCGCCGACACCGACGTCACCGGCGCGATCCAGGACGCCGCCAACGAGCTGCTCGAGGCGGACCTGAAGGGCGTCGAGCGCGTGAAGTTCGAGGACGCCGAGGTGCAGCGCCGCGACTACATCTCCGCCTACGTCGACGACCTCGAGGCGGTGATCGACCTCGACGCGATCCGCGGCGCCGGCCTGAAGCTCGGCGTCGACCCGCTCGGCGGCGCGAGCCTGCGCTACTGGGAGGCGATCGCCGAGCGCGCCAGGCTCGACCTCGAGATCGTCAACCGCGAGCTCGACCCGACCTTCCGCTTCGTCCCGCTCGACTGGGACGGCAAGATCCGGATGGACTGCTCGTCGCCGTACGCGATGGGCCGGCTGCGCGAGATGGCCGACCGCTTCGACGTCGCGTTCGCCAACGACCCCGACGCCGACCGCCACGGCATCGTCGTGCCGTCCGCGGGGCTGCTGAACCCGAACCACCACCTCGCGGTCTGCATCGAGTACCTGTTCGGCGGCGCCCGCGACTGGGCCGGCGCCGGGATCGGCAAGACGCTCGTCTCCTCGAGCGTGATCGACCGCGTCGCCGAGGATCTGGGCCGGACGCTCGTCGAGGTGCCGGTCGGCTTCAAGTGGTTCGTCGAAGGCCTGCTCGACGGCTCGATCGGCTTCGGCGGGGAGGAGAGCGCGGGCGCGTCGTTCCTGCGACGCGACGGCGGCCCGTGGTCGACCGACAAGGACGGGCTGATCCCGTGCCTGCTGGCCGCCGAGATGACCGCGCGCGACGGGCGCGACCCCGGCGAGCGCTACCGCGGGCTGGTCGAGCGCTTCGGCGAGTTCGACTACAAGCGCACCGACGTCGCGGCGACGCCGGAGGAGAAGGCGGTGCTGAAGAAGCTCTCGCCCGACCAGGTGTCCTCCGACGAGCTCGCGGGCGAGGAGATCACCGCCGTGCTGACCGAGGCGCCGGGCAACGGCGCCGCCATCGGCGGGCTCAAGGTCGTCAGCGAGGGCGGCTGGTTCGCGGCACGGCCGTCCGGGACCGAGGACGTCTACAAGGTCTACGCCGAGTCGTTCCGCGGCGAGCAGCATCTCGACCGGATCGTCGAGGAGGCGCAGGAGATCGTGAAGGGCGCGCTGAGCGGATGAACTGGGCCTACCTCGGACCGCTGATCGGGCTCGCCGTCGCGCTCCTGCTCGGCGGGATCGCGCTGGCCCTGATCCGGCGCCCGCCGGTCAACTTCTACAGCGGGCCCGAGTCGCCCAAGCCGCACACCGGCCCGCGGGTAGTCGTGATCGGCGGCGGCTTCGGCGGGCTGCAGGCGGTCCAGAAGCTGCGCAAGCACGACGACGTCGAGGTGACGCTGATCGACCGGCGGAACTTCCACCTCTTCCAGCCGCTCGTCTACCAGGTCGCGACCGGCGCGCTGTCGCCGGGCGAGATCGCCACGCCGCTGCGCTCGATCTTCAAGCGCTCGTCGAACGTGCGCGTGCTGCTGGGCGAGGTCGGCGAGGTCGACCTCGCCAACCGCGTCGTCAAGGTGGCGCCGCCGCTGCCGGACGTGCCGGCCGTCGAGGTCCCGTACGACACGCTGCTCGTCTCGGCGGGCTCGAAGTACTCCTACTTCGGCCACGACGAGTGGGAGCAGTACGCGCAGGAGATCAAGTCGCTCGAGCACGCGATCGAGGTGCGCGGGTCGATCCTCGCGGCGTTCGAGGCGGCGGAGCTGGAGACCGACCCGGCCAAGCGTGCCGAGTGGCTGACCTTCGCGGTCGTCGGCGCCGGCCCGACCGGCGTCGAGATGGCGGGCCAGATCGCCGAGCTCGCCCGCGACACGCTGCCGCGCGACTTCCGCGCCATGGACCCCGCCGCGGGCCGGATCCTGCTGGTGGAGGCCGGGCCGCGCGTGCTCGCCGCCTTCCCGCCCGACCTGTCGGAGAGCGCGGAGCGCCAGCTCGAGCACCTCGGCGTGACATCGATGCTCGACTCGATGGTGGTCGGGATCGACGACACCGGGATCGAGCTCGAGTCGCCGGGTGGCGAGCGCCGGCGCGTCGGAGCGCACACGATCGTGTGGGCGGCGGGGGTGGCGGCGGCCTCGCTGGCCGGGCGGCTGGCGGCGGCCTCGGGCGCCGAGGTCGACCGCGCCGGCCGGATCACCGTCGAGCCCGACCTGTCGCTGCCCGGGCACCCCGAGGTGCTCGCGTTCGGCGACATGGCGGTGGTCAAGGACGGCGAGGGCGGCGTCCAGGACCTGCCGGGCGTCGCACCGGTGGCGATGCAGCAGGGGCGCTACGCCGCGAAGGTGGTGCTGCGGCGGCTCCACGACCGCGAGGTCAAGCCGTTCAAGTACGTCGACAAGGGCAACCTCGCGACGATCGGCCGGGCCCACGCCGTGGCGGAGATCAAGCGCCTCCACTTCGGCGGCGCGCTCGCCTGGCTGCTGTGGCTCGGGATCCACATCTTCTACCTGATCGGTTTCCAGAACCGGCTGCTGGTCGTGCTGCGCTGGAGCTTCTCGTTCCTCACCCGTGGCCGCGGCGCGCGCCTGATCACGGGCGAACCGGCTCCGGTTGGTGTTCGGGTGTCCACACCCAACGAGTAGAGGCCCCCATATAGGGACAGCGGCCGCGGAGGCGCATCATCGACTGCACGATGATCACCCGCCCACTCAGCCTCGTAGGACGCCGTGAGCTCTTCCTGTTCCTGGGCGCCTATCTCCTGTACTCAACGTCCCGCTACGTCTCGGTCGGGGACGTCAGCACGGCCACGGATCACGCCCACTGGGTCGTCGATCTGCAGAAGAGCATCGGCGTCAACGTCGAGAGCTCGGTCCAGGCGGCGCTCGACGGTACCGCGGTGATCTGGATCCTCAACAACCTCTACCTGCTGGCGCAGATGGTCGTCGTGCCCGGCACGCTGATCTACCTCTACCGCCGCAACCACGAGGTCTACGTCAAGCTGCGCAACACGGTCCTGGCGACCTGGCTGATCGCGATGCCGATCTACGCGCTCTTCCCCGTCGCCCCGCCGCGCCTGGCCGGCATCGGGATGCTCGACACGATCACCAGCGGCGGCGGCGTCCGGCTCGACTCCTCGCTGACGACGTCCTTCTACAACCCGCTGGCCGCGGTCCCGAGCCTGCACGCCGGCTTCGCGCTCGCCGTCGGCGTGGCGCTGGCCGCCCACTTCCGCAACCCCGTCGCCAAGCTGGTGTCGTGGGCGTGGGCGCCGACCATCGGCCTCGCCGTCGTCGCCACCGGCAACCACTTCTTCTTCGACATCGCCGCCGGCATCGTCGTGACCATCGCCGGCTACGTCGTCGGCAACGCGGTCGACCGCCACTTCGCCGGCCGGCGGCCCTGGCGGCGCCCGGTGCTCCACGTGCCGAGCGGTCCCGGGCCGCAGCCCGCCTGAGTCAGCCGCAGCGCCTGCGGGTAGGATCGTCCGTGCTTGTCCCTCGGGCGCGTCGACCTCCTCTGGCTGGTCGCGGGCGTGGTATTGCACCTCGGCTCGCAGCTTGCCCGTGGGCGCGGCTGGCACTCCGTCGTCTGCTCGGCCCATCCCGAGGGCGGCCACCCGCGCCGGCGTGACGTCCTGCTGACGTGGATCGCGGGCGCCGGCGCCTCCGGCGTCCTCTCGGCCCGCGGCGGCGACGCCCTGCGGATCGTGCTGCTGCGGCGGCGCATGACGACGACCTGCCCGCGGCTGGTCGGCACGCTGGCCGCCGAGACCGTTGCCGAGACCGCCCTCGGCGCGCTGCTCACCCTGTGGGCGCTGAGCGCCGGCCTGATCCCGGGGCTGCACCGGCCCGGGCTCGCGACCGCCGCGCTGCTCGGCGCGGCCGCGCTCGCGCTCTTCCTGGTGCTGCGGCAGCTGGCCCGCCGCGTGCCCGCGCTGGCGCGCGCCTGCGCCGACGCCCGCCGCGGCCTGTCGCTGCTCGGCAGCCCCGGCCGCTACGCGCGTCGCGTGGCGTCGTGGAGCGTGCTCAGCCGCACGCTGCGGATCGGCTCGCTCCTGTGCATGCTCGCCGCCTTCGCGCTCCCGGTCACGCTGACCGCCGCGCTCGTCGTGATGGTCGCCCACAGCTCCGGCCGGCTGGTGCCGTTCGGCCCCGCGGGCGCCGGCGCGAGCCTCGGACTGCTCGTCGCCGCGTTCCCGGCGGTCACGCACTCGACGGCGACCGCGAGCGAGATCACGGCCTTCTACCTCGGCGCGACCGGCACGCTGACCGCCGTCGGCATCGTGCTCTCCGGCCTCATCCTCGTCCGCGAGCTGGGCGTGGCCGGCGCGCGCGACGTGGCGAGCCAGGCGCTCGAGCGCCTGCGCGCACCGCGCAAGGCGCCCGTGCGCGTGCCCGCCGCCTGATCGCCTAGCGGCGCTTCTCCCGCTGGACCCGCCGGTACTCGCGGTGGTTGCGGCGCTCCGCCTCCTTGCGCAGGCGCCGCACGCGCTCGTCGCGGCGCGCCTCCGCCCATGCCTCCTCGCGCCGCATCTGCTCGAGCGCGGCGAGCCGCTCGGGCGCGACCGTGCCGGCCACCGCGCAGCCCGGCTCGCCGGCGTGGCGGCAGTCCGCGAAGCGGCAGCCGCGGGCGAGCGCCTCGACGTCGGCGAAGACGCTCGTCAGGCCGCTCGCCTGCTCCCAGATGCGTGGCAGCTTGAGGCCGGGCGTGTCGATCACGACGCCGCCGCCCGCCAGCGGGACGAGCTCGCGCCAGGTCGTGGTGTGGCGCCCGCGATCGTCGGCCTCGCGGATCGGGGCGGTCGCCCGCTCTCCGCCCGACAGGGCGTTGAGCAGCGTCGTCTTGCCGACGCCGGAGGCGCCCAGCAGCACGCCGGTGACGCCGGGCCCGAGCAGCGCGGCCAGCGCCTCGAGCCCGGCGCCTGACACGGTCGAGACCGGCAGCACGGGCGCGACGCCGCCGATCGCCGCGCGCAGGTCGGCGACGCGCGCGGCCGGATCCGGCACGAGGTCGGCCTTCGACAGCACGACCACCGCCTCGGCCGGCGCGTCGGCGGCCAGCGTGAGCATGCGCTCGACGCGGCCAAGGCTGAACTCGCGGGTGAGCGAGGCCACGACCACGACGAGGTCGACGTTGGCGGCGAGGACCTGCGGCTCGCGGCCGTCGCGCGCCGCGCGCACGAGCGCGGACGTGCGCTCGTGGACGGCGTGGACCGCGCCCGACTCGGGGTCGCAGGCGACCCAGTCGCCGACCGCGGGCAGGTCGAGGGGGCCGGCCGCGGCGTGCCGCAGCCGGCCGGTGATGTAGCCGGCGCGCGGGCCGGCGCCGGTGATGAGCTCGAGACCGCCGCCGCGATGGACCGCGGCGACGCGGGCGTCATGAGACAAGGAAGGGGCTCCCGAAGACGAAGAGGGCTCGGACGGTGGGCGGACCGGCGAGCGCGGGGGCTCGGCCGGTCAGACGACCGAGGCGGCGGAGCGGATGTGTGAGAGCGTCGTCAGCAGAGGTCTTCGCCTGTAGACGGTACTGGCGCGCCCGCGCCAATACCAGGGGGTTGCCCGCACCGTCGTTCGGGCATGGTTCGGCCCATGCTTGAAATGGTCGACGTCGCAGCCCACCCGCCCGAGCGCTTCGAGTCCGTGCTCGAGCCCGAGCCGTTCGAGAAGCTCGCCGCCGGCATCGGCCGTGCGCGCGAGCTGCTGGACGGCCGCACGATCTGGAACGTCAGCTCGACCGCGAAGGGCGGCGGCGTCGTCGAGCTCCTGCTCCCGCTGATCGGCTACGCGAAGGGCGCCGGCGTCGACGCGCGCTGGGCGGTGATCGAGGGCAACCCGGAGTTCTTCACCGTCACGAAGCGGATCCACAACCAGCTCCACGGCTTCGAGGGCGACGGTGGCGCGCTCGACGACGAGGCGCGCAAGACCTACGAGGACGCGCTGGAGGAGAACGCGCGCGAGCTCGTCGACCTCGTCGACGACAACGACCTCGTCCTGCTCCACGACCCGCAGACCGCCGGGCTCATCGGTCCGCTGAAGCGCACGGGCGCGAAGGTGATCTGGCGCTGCCACATCGGGATCGACGAGCCCGACGACGTCGCGCGCGGCGCGTGGGACTTCCTGCGCGTCGACGTCGAGCAGGCCGACGCCTACGTGTTCTCCCGCGAGGCGTTCGTGTGGGAGGGCCTCGACGACGACAAGGTCGAGATCATCGCCCCGTCGATCGACGCGTTCAACGCCAAGAACCAGGAGCTCGACGACGACCAGGTCCACGCGATCCTGGCCGCCGCCGGGATCGTCGACGGCGGAGGTGGCGAGCCGACGTTCAAGCGCGGCGACGGCAGCGAGGCCCGCGTCGAGAGCCAGGCCGAGCTGTTCGAGGACTCGCGCCTGACGCCCGACGACAAGATCGTCCTGCAGGTCTCGCGCTGGGACCATCTGAAGGACCCGGAGGGCGTGATCCGCGGCTTCGCCGAGCACGCCTCGGCGCACGAGACCGGCGCGCACCTGATCTACGCCGGGCCGGCGGTCGACGACGTCTCCGACGACCCCGAGGGCGCCGCGGTGCTCGAGGAGGCCAAGCGGACGCGCGAAGCCCTCGACGAGGACGCGCGCCGCAACGTCCACCTGATCTGCCTGCCGCTCGACGACGCCGAGGAGAACGCGGCGATCGTCAACGCGCTCCAGCGCGCCGCCGACGTCGTCGTGCAGAAGAGCATCGCCGAGGGCTTCGGGCTCACGGTCGCCGAGGCGATGTGGAAGGGGCGGCCGATCGTCGCCACCGCCGTCGGCGGGATCCAGGACCAGGTCATCGACGGCGAGACCGGTGTGCTGCTCGAGGACCCGGAGGACCTCGACGCATACGGCGACGCCGTGCGCGGGCTGCTCGAGGATCCCGAGCGCGCGCAGCGCCTCGGCGAGGCGGCCAAGCTCCGCGTGCGCGACGAGTTCCTCGGCGCGCGCAGCCTGCTCGACTACCTCAGCCTGGTCGCGAAGCTGCTCTCTTAGCGCGCCACTCGGCGAGCTGCCAGCCGGCGAGCAGCACGATCCAGTCGGCCACGCCCGCGGCCAGGTGCCCGAGCGGGCCGCAAACCAGCCATCCGGCGAAGCGCGACCTCACGGCCCGGGCTCCAGTCGCCGCCGCAGCTCGGCGCCGCGGCCGGCGCTGACCGCGCGGGTCGCGCGCTTCTCGCTCAGCTCGACGCCCCGCGAGGCGGCCAGCTCGAGCAGTTCCTGGCGCTCCTCGGCCTCGCGCGCGGTGCGTATGAACAGCCAGCCGAACAGCGCGATCGTCAGCACGCTCTCCTCGATCATCATCACCGCGCCGGCGGCGCTTTGGTCCGACGCGGCGGAGATCCCGTGGCCTCCCTTGTAGAAGGGGTAGAGGACGACGGCGTCCCACAGCAGCACGTTGGCCAGGACGGAGCCGATCAGGCGCACGCCGACGATGTACACGAGCTTGGCGAAGTTGCCGAACCACTCGGGCTTCGGCAGCGGCCCGAACAGCGGCATCCACAGCAGGATCCCGAACACGAAGAAGCATGCGTGCTCGATCGCGTGGACGGCATCGTGGCGCAGCGCCGCCTGGTAGGCGAACGGGGTGTGCCAGAGGTAGAGATCAAGCGCCCACAGCGAGCCGGCGACCACCGGGTGCGCGAGCACCCGCAGGCGGTCGAACAGCTTGATGCGGAGGATCGGCGCGATGAGCGGGCCGGTCAGCCCGAGGACAATCGCGAGCGCGGCGAGGTCGGCGAGCAGCAGGTGCTGGGCCATGTGCGCGACCAGCAGTTGGTCGGCGAGTTCGTCGACGGGCGGACTCAGCGCGACGACGAACAGCAGTAACCCGGTCCCGAAGCACCAGATCCGCCAGACCGGCACCGGATGGCCCCGACGCGCCAGCGTGCGCGCCCGTGTCGCGTAGGCGGCGGCGTAGCAGAGCGCGACCAGCGGGAGCGAGATCTCCTGGAGTGGGCCGACCGCAGCCTCGGGAAAACGCAGCACGGAGCCACGGTATCGTCAGGGCCCTCCATGGCCACCCCCGTTTCCACCACGGTCACCGAGCTGCCCGAGTCGCGCGTCCGCGTCCAGGCCGAGGTGCCCGCCACCGAGGTCGAGAAGCGCGTCGCTGTCGCCGCCCGCGCGCTCGGCCGCAACCTCCGCATCCCCGGCTTCCGCAAGGGCAAGGTCCCGCCGCCCGTGATCATCCAGCGCGTCGGGCGCGAGGCCGTGCTCGACGAGGCCGTCCGCGAGTCGATCGCCGGCTGGTACTCGGCCGCCATCGACGCCGCCAAGGTCGTGCCCGTCGGGGAGCCCGACCTCAACCTCGAGGATCTCCCCGCCGAGGGCGAGCCGCTCCGCTTCTCGATCGAGATCGGCGTCCGCCCGACCGCCACGCTCGGCGAGTACGCCGGGCTCGAGGTCGGCCGCCGCGAGCCCGAGGTCGCCGACGAGGCGATCGACGGCGAGATCGAGCAGCTGCGTGACCGCATGGCCAAGCTCGAGACCGTCGAGCGCCCCGCCGAGACCGGCGACTTCGTGGTGATGGACTTCCTCGGCAGCATCGACGGCGTGCCGTTCGGCGGCGGCGAGGGCCGCGACCAGATGGTCGAGCTCGGCTCCGGCCGCCTCGTCCCGGGCTTCGAGGACCAGCTCACCGGCGCGTCCGCCGCCGAGGAGAAGACGGTCAAGATCGAGTTCCCGGACGACTACGGCGCTCCCGACCTGGCCGGCAAGGAGGCCGAGTTCGCGGTCACGGTCAAAGAGGTCAAGGCCAAGGAGCTGCCCGAGCTCGACGAGGACTTCGCCGCCGAGGCCGGCTTCGACACGCTCGACGAGCTGCGCGAGGACATCCGCGAGCGCCTGGCCGAGGCGCAGGGGCGCGAGATCGAGGGCGAGTTCCGCGAGGCCGCGCTCGACGCCGCCGTCGCCGCCGCGACCGTCGAGGTGCCCGAGCCGCTGATCGAGGCGCGCGCCAAGGAGATGTGGGACGAGATGGCGCACACGCTCGCGCACCAGGGCATCTCGCGCGAGGCCTTCCTGCAGTACGCGAACAAGACCGAGGAAGAGCTGACGGCCGAGAACCGCGAGCCCGCCGAGCGCGACCTGCGCCGCGAGGCCGTGCTGGCCGCCGTCGTCGAGGCCGAGGGCATCGAGGCCAGCGACGACGACGTCATGGAGTCGCTCGAACGCGCCGCGGCCGCCGAGGGCGGCTCGCCCAAGAAGCTGCTGGAGCGCCTGCGCTCCTCAGGTCGCCTGGACGCGTTGAAGGCGGACATCGCCCAGCGTAAGGCGATCGAGCACATCGCCGATTCCGCCAAGCCCGTGAAGATCGAGCAGAGCACCACCGAGCGAGCCGCTGCCAGCGGCATTTGGACGCCCGGAAGCTAGGCTAAGCAGGAATCGCCCGAGACAAGCGAAACCGAAGCGAGGACTGTGAGCCCACTCGTTCCAATGGTCGTAGAGCAGACGTCACGCGGGGAGCGTGCGTTCGACATCTACTCCCGTCTGCTCAACGAGCGGATCATCTTTCTCGGCACGCCTGTCGACGACCAGATCGCGAACCTGATCGTCGCCCAGCTGCTGCACCTCGAGTCCGAGGATCCCGACAAGGACATCTCGCTCTACGTCAACTCGCCGGGCGGCTCCGTGTACGCGGGCCTCGCGATCTACGACACGATGCAGTTCATCAAGCCTGATGTGTCGACGATCTGCGTGGGCATAGCGATGTCGATGGGCGCACTCCTCTTGGCCGGCGGCGCGAAGGGCAAGCGGATGGCGCTGCCGAACGCGAAGATCCTGATCCACCAGGTCTCCTCCGGATTCTCGGGCCAGGCGACGGATATCGAGATCCACGCCCGCGAGGTCATCGAGCTCCGACGGCGCCTCGACGAGATCATCGCTTTCCACACCGGCCAGGATCTCGAGAAGGTCGGGCGGGACACCGAGCGGGACTATTTCCTGAGCTCGGAAGAAGCCAAGGAGTACGGGATCATCGACCGGGTGATCTCCGAGCACTAAGCTCGGAGACCGCTGCGGCCGAAAGGGGAGAGGAAGCGAAGTGGCACGGCCTACGGACTCCAACGAACAGCTCCTCTGCTCCTTCTGCGGCAAGTCGCAGCGGCAGGTCAAGAAGCTGATCGCCGGCCCCGGCGTCTACATCTGCGACGAGTGCATCGATCTCTGCAACGAGATCATCGACGAGGAGCTCACCGCACCCCCGAGCTTCGACATCGACAACCTGCCGAAGCCGCGCGAGATCTACGACGTCCTGCAGGAGTACGTGGTCGGCCAGGAGCAGGCCAAGCGCACGCTCTCGGTCGCGGTCTACAACCACTACAAGCGCGTCCAGATGATGCAGCAGGACGACGCGGACATCGAGCTGCAGAAGTCGAACATCCTGCTGCTCGGGCCGACCGGCTGCGGCAAGACGCTGCTCGCGCAGACGCTCGCGCGGATCCTCAACGTCCCGTTCGCGATCGCCGACGCCACGGCGCTGACCGAGGCCGGCTACGTCGGTGAGGACGTCGAGAACATCCTGCTGAAGCTGATCCAGGCGGCCGACTACGACGTCAAGAAGGCCGAGACCGGGATCATCTACATCGACGAGGTCGACAAGATCGCGCGCAAGGCCGACAACCCGTCGATCACGCGCGACGTGTCCGGCGAGGGCGTCCAGCAGGCGCTGCTGAAGATCCTCGAGGGGACGACGGCGAGCGTTCCTCCCCAGGGCGGCCGTAAGCACCCGCACCAGGAGTTCCTCACGATCGACACGACGAACATCCTGTTCGTCTGCGGCGGCGCGTTCGCGAACCTCGACAAGGTCATCGAGCGGCGGATCGGCCACAAGGGCGTCGGCTTCGGCGCGGCGATCCAGTCCAAGGCGCACAAGGACACCGGCGAGGTCTTCGAGCAGTGCCTGCCGGAGGACCTCATGCAGTACGGGCTGATCCCCGAGTTCATCGGCCGCCTGCCGGTGACGTCCGCGGTGCACCAGCTCTCGAAGGCCGACCTGATCACGATCCTCACCGAGCCGCGCAACGCGATCGTCAAGCAGTTCCAGAAGTTCTTCGGCTTCGACGGGATCGAGCTCGTGTTCGCCACCGACGCGCTGAAGGCGGTCGCCGACAAGGCGCTCGAGCGCGAGACCGGCGCCCGCGGCCTGCGCTCGATCATCGAGGAGACGCTGCTCGAGGTGCAGTTCGAGCTGCCCTCGCGGCGCGACGTCAAGAAGTGCGTCGTGACCAAGGACACGATCGAGCGCGGCGTCAAGCCGACGCTCGTCACCGTCGCCCCGGAGGACGAGCAGGGCGGCGAGCCGGACGCGAAGTCCGCCTAGCGGCTGTAGCTCGGCGCCCGGCGCGCCGATGTAGGACGGATGAACTCGGGTGTGCGTCGCCTGGCGGACCTCAGGCGCGAGGCGTCGGCCGCTGCGCGTGAGCTGCAGGGCGGCGAAGACGCGCTCGACGCGCGCGAGCTGCGGATCCTGCTCGGCGTGTCCTCGGCGGTCGCCTCGGCATCCTCGCTCGAGGAGCTGCTCGACCTCGCCGCCGACCAGGCGCTGCCGGCGCTCGATGCCCACTCGGTCTCCGTCTCGCGCTGGGAGTCGGGGGCGGAGATCCTCCGTACGCTGGTCAACGCGGGGCACCTGGCGCCGGGCGAGGCGCGCCACCCCGAGGACGAGATCTACCGGCTCTCCGGGGACGACCCGCTGAAGCGGCTGCTCCTCGAGGGCGGCTCCTACGTGGGCCTGGTCGACGACCCGAGCCTGCACCCGCTGGAGCGCTCGCTGCTCGAGCGGCTCGGGGTGCGCTCGTGCGTGGGCGCGCCGATCATGCTCGGCGACACGGCGTGGGGCGAGCTGTGGGCGACGCGCCCCGCCGACCAGCCGGACTTCGGCCGGCGCGACGAGCGGTTGCTCAGCGCGATCGCGGCCCAGGTGGCGGCGGGGATCGCTCGCGCCGAGCTGTACGGGCGGATGACCACGCTCGCGTTCGAGGACGGCCTGACCGGGCTCGCGAACCGCCACGCGCTGGTCGAGCGCCTGGACCTGGCGCTCGAGCGGGGCGCGGAGGTCGCGTTGCTGCTGTGCGACGTCGACAACCTCAAGGCGCTCAATCAGGGGCGCGGCCACCACGGCGGCGACTGGGCGCTCAAAGCGGTGGCGGGCGCGCTGCGGATGGCTGCCGACGGCCTGCCCGACGCGCTCGTGTGCCGCAACGCGGGCGACGAGTTCGCGGTGCTCGCCCCCGGCGCGGACGCCGAGACCGTGCGGCCGCTGATCGAGCGCGCGATGGAGCGCCTGGCCGCACACCGGCCGCCGGTGCGGCTGTCGTGCGGGATCGCCTCGTCGCGGATCGGGCCGCGGACCACCTCCGACCTCCTGCGCGCTGCGGACGCCGCGATGTACACCGCCAAGCGCACCGGCCGCGGGCGGGTCGTGATCGCCGAGCCGGATCCGAAGGGCCTGACGCGATCCTCCGGCCGTCCGGGCGCGCGCCGCGCGCGCCGCGACGGGCTCGAGGTCGACAGCGCCGCGCTCATCACCCAGGGCCTGCGGCTGCTCGACGGGCCGCTGCGCGCCGCGGCGCCGCTCGAGCGGCTCGAGGGCCTCGCGACCTCCATCGGCGCCACGCTGCGCGCCGCCGCGGCCGCGATCTCGCTCTGCACGCACGGCGGGGCCTACATCGAGACGCTGTTCCAGCTCGATCTCCGCTCCGGGCGCTCGTCGGGCGTCCGCCAGGGCGTCGACGGCGCCCGCTACGCGCTCGACGAGTACCCGCGCACGGCCGAGCTGCTGGCCGGCGGCGGGGCGCTGCACGTGTACGCGGGCGACGGCGGCGCCGACGCCGCCGAGCGCGCACTGCTCGGCGAGCTGGGGATGGCCGACGTCCTGCTCGCCGCCGCCGCCGACGGTCGCGGCTCGTGGCTGCTCGAGATGTACGGCGACGCCCAGTCGGCCGACCTGTCGCTGGTCGACGGCGCGCTGCGGCTGCTGTGCGATCACGCGGTGCGGCCGGCGAGCGGGCTGCGTACGGAGCGCCGCGCGACGGCGAGCCTGCGCGCCGTCCAGTAACCGGCGCCATCCCGCCGCGCTTCGCGCGATCCTTCGCGGCCGTGAAGCCCGCCCTGCTCGCCGCCGCCCTCGTTCTCATCCTCGCCGCCCCCGCGGCCGCGGCGCCGATCCCGGAAGGGCGGGCGGCCGGCTCGCTGCCGGTGTTCTCCGGCCACCCCGCGGCGCAGCACCCGGTCGCGGTGCCGGATCCGCCGCGGCATCCGTTCATGGCGCCGAACGGGCGCTCGAACCTGCACGTCGACGGCTACCAGTCCGACGTCCACCAGGGCCCCGGGCCGCTGGGGAAGGGGATGGAACGGCGCTCGACGTTCCTCGAGGGTGTGTGCGCGTCGGTCACGTTCGACTCGCGCGGGCGGATCGAGACCGTGTGCGTGGGCGTCGAGGGGCCGAAGCTGCTGCTGCTCGATCCGCGCACGCTGGACACGCTCGCCGCCATGCCGCTGCCGCCGCGGCAGCCGGGCGGCGGCAACCTCTTCACCGACTTCGCCGGCGGCGGCTACTTCTACCTCGACAACCGCGACCGGGCGGTGATCCCGACCACGCTGCGGCACGTCTACGTGGTCGGGCAGACCGGGACCGGCTTCGCGATCGAACGCGACTACGACCTCTCGACCGTCGTGCTCCCGGGCGACAAGATCATCTCGGCGCTGCCGGACTGGAGCGGGCGGCTGTGGTTCGCGTCGACGAACGGGGTGGTCGGGACCGTCGACCCGAAGACCGGCGCGGTCCGCTCGCGGCCGCTGGGGGAGAAGATCGCCAACTCGTTCGCGGTCGAGGACACCGGCGCGGTCTACATCGTCAGCGACGCCGCGCTCTACCGGCTCACGGCGGGCGCGGGCGGGCTGCCGGTCACGGTGTGGCGCAAGCCGTACGAGAACTCCGGCGTGCAGAAGCCGGGGCAGTCGAGCGCCGGCTCGGGCACCACGCCGACGCTGATGGGCGCCGGCCTGGTCGCGATCACCGACAACGCCGCCCCGATGAACGTGCTCGTCTTCCGGCGCGGCTCGGGCGCGCTGATCTGCCGGCGGCCCGTCTTCGCGAAGGGCGCGAGCGCCACCGACCAGTCGCTGATCGGCACCGGCCGCTCGCTGGTGGTCGAGAACAACTACGGCTACTCCGGCCCGCCCGCGACCCAGGGCGGCAAGACGACCTCGCCGGGGCTCGAGCGCGTCGACCTCGACGCCGGCGGCGGCTGCCACACGGCCTGGCGCTCGGCGGAGCGCGCGCCGTCGGTCGTGCCGAAGCTGTCGGCCCGCAACGGGCTGGTCTACACCTACACCAAGGATCCGCAGCCCTCGAACGCCGACGCCTGGTACCTCACCGCGCTCGACTTCGGCTCCGGCAAGACCGTCTACAAGCGCCTCGGCGGCGAGGGGCTCGGCTTCAACAACAACTACGCGCCGGTCACGCTCGGCCCGGACGGGACGGCCTACGTGGGAACGCTCGGCGGGTTGGTCGCGCTGCGCGACAAGACGCCGCCGCCGGGGGCTTCGTCCGGTGCCACGAAGGCGAAGGTGAAGCGGATCCGGCTGCACGTCCGGCGGCTGGGGCGCAAGCGCGCTCGGGTGTGGCTGATGGGTCCCGGGACGCGGGAGGTGCGGCGCGTGGACTTCATGCGCGGGAACAAGCGGCTGGCGCGGGATCGGAAGCGCCCGTTCGTGCGGACTGTGCGCGTGGGGCCGAGGCGGGTGCGGCTGAAGGCGCGGATCGTGTTGAAGGACGGGCGGAAGGTGGTGCGCACGAAGCGTCTGCGGGGGGCGCGCGGCGAACGTCAACGGCGGCATTGAGTAGAGGGTTCGGACCGGAGCCGAGTTTCTGCGGTCTGGAGCGGCTCTCCGGCGCTCAGGTCGCAGAAACTCGGCTGGGGGACGAGTTACTGCGCTCTCGAGGCGGTCGCGGGCGGTTAGGTCGCAGAAACTCGGCGCCCCGGACCTTCCCTTCAATGAGCCGTCGCCGTTCTCACCCCCCGCGCAAGAAGCGCCTGATCGCTCCGTGCGTCTCCCGCGGCGCCTCGAGCTGCGGCACGTGCCCGCAGTCGAGCTCGACGTGCCGCGCGCCCGGCAGCGCCTCGCGCACGTGGCGGGCGAACGCGATCGGGACGAGCCGGTCCTGCTTGCCCCAGACGAACAGGGACTCGTGCTCGAGAGCGCGCAGCCGAGTCCAGAAGCCCTCGTTGCCCTCCGGCTCGTCGAGGTAGATGTGGCGCAGCGCGGCGTAGAACGCCGCGCGGCCGCGTGGCTGCATGTACGCGCGGAGGAACTCGTCGACGCCGACCGCCGACCAGCCGTCGCGACCCCCGGGGACGAAGCGGCGCACGACCTCCTCGATCACCGGCCGCGGCGTGATCTGGAGCAGGCCGAGCTCCGGCCGCAGCGCCTTCACCAGCGGCGTCCACGGCCGGCCGCGCAACCACGCCAGGGACGGCGCCAGCCCGACGATCCGGCCGACCCGGGCGGGGTTGCGGAAGCCGACCTCGAACGCCACGCGCCCGCCCATCGAGTTGCCGATCAGGTGCGCGCGCTCGATCCCGCAGGCGTCCATGAACCCGCACACCGCGCGCGCGAAGAAGTGCGGGTCGTAGGCCGCGCGCAGCGGCTTGACCGAGTCGCCGAAGCCCGGCAGGTCGATGCTGTGGACGCGGTACTGGTCGGCCAGCGCGGCGACGGTCGGAAGGAAGGACGCCTTGGTCCCGCCGAGACCGTGGAGCATCACGACGTGCTCCCCGTTCGGATCGCCGGCGCGCGCGACCGCGATGTTGCCCATCGCCGTCCGCACGCGGGCGAGCACGAGCCGGCTCGGCTCGCGCGACCCACTCGTGGCGGCGAGAAAGCCGACGCCGAGGTGGAGGTCGTCGCGGATCTGCAGCCGCCCGCGGCGGAACGCGTTCATCCCGCCCCGCAGGTCGCGCCCCACGCGCGCCCAGGTCGCTCGGTCGGCGGACAGCCGCGCGTGGGGGCGCTCGCTGCGGTCGGCGCGCTCCAGGTGCTTGGAGCCGCGGCGGATCACGAAGTCCCACTCCCCCGCCTCCTCGACGGACAGCCGCAGCCGCGCACGGCCCGTCGGGGCGTCGAAGGCTGAGCCGTCGAAGCGCCCGGCCAGCGCTTCGAGGACCGGGGGAGTCGCGGCCATGGCGCCAGTGGTACCCGATCGCCGCCTATCCTCAGCGCTCCCCCATGAGCGATCTCGAGAACCGCACCCGCTACGAGCCCTCCGAGGCGGAACCACGCGTGTTCGAGCGCTGGGAGGCGTCGGGGCGCTTCCACCCCGAGCCGACCGGCTCGCCGGAGGACAACTACTCGATCGCGATCCCGCCGCCGAACGTCACCGGGGCGCTCCACATGGGCCACGCGCTCAACGGCTCGATCCAGGACGCGCTGATCCGCCACGCCCGCATGCAGGGCCGCAACACCAAGTGGATCCTCGGCACCGACCACGCCGGCATCGCCACCCAGACGCAGGTCGAGCGGGCGCTCAAGGCGCAGGGCACGAGCAAGGAGGAGCTCGGGCGCGAGGAGTTCCTCGAGCGCATGTGGGAGTGGCGCCACCAGTACGGCGGCACGATCATCTCCCAGTACCGCCGGCTCGGCGCCTCCGTCGACTACGAGGACGAGCGCTTCACGCTCGACGACCGCTACGTCCGCGCTGTCCTGAAGGTCTTCGTCGACCTCTACGACAAGGGCCTGATCTACCGCGACAACTACATGGTGAACTGGGACCCCGGCTCCGGCTCCGCGATCTCCGACCTGGAGGTCGAGGAGCGCGAGGTCGACGACACGCTCTACTACGTCGACTACACGCTCGAGGGCTGCGAGGGCTCGGTCACGATCGCCACCGTGCGGCCGGAGACGATGCTGGCCGACACCGCGATCGCGGTCCACCCCGACGACGACCGCTACACGCGGCTCGTGGGCGAGACGGCGATCCTGCCGCTCGTCGGGCGGCGGCTCAAGATCATCGCCGACCCGTACGTGAAGCCCGAGTTCGGCACCGGCGCGCTGAAGATCACGCCGGGGCACGACCCCAACGACTTCGAGATCGGCCGCTCCCACGGGCTGGAGGAGATCTCCGCCATCGGCGAGGACGGCCGCATGACCGAGGCGGCGGGCGAGCGCTTCGCGGGCATGACCGCGCTGGAGGCGCGCGCGGCGGTCGTCGAGGCGCTGCGCGAGGAGGGGCGGATCGCCCGCACCGAGCCGTACCGCCACAACGTCCCGTTCTCCCACCGCTCCGGCGAGCGGATCGAGCCGCTGATCTCGCTGCAGTGGTTCTGCCGCATGGAGGAGCTCGCCGCGCCGGCGATCGAGGTCGTCCGCGACGGGCGCGTCCGCATCCACCCCGAGGGCCAGCGGCGGCGCTACTTCGACTGGATGGAGAACATCCGGCCGTGGTGCATCTCGCGCCAGCTGTGGTGGGGGCACCGGATCCCCGTCTGGTACCGCGGCGAGGAGATCTACTGCGGAATCGAGCCGCCGCAGGGCGAGGGCTGGGAGCAGGACCCGGACGTGCTGGACACGTGGTTCTCCTCGCAGCTGTGGCCGTTCGCGACGCTCGGCTGGCCCGACGACACGCCGGAGCTGCGCGCGTTCTACCCCACCGACGTGCTGCTGACGGCGCGCGACATCATCTTCCTGTGGGTGGCCCGGATGATCATGTCCGGGCTCGAGTTCGTGGGCGACATCCCGTTCCGCGACGTCTACGTCCACCCGATCATCCAGGCGCCCGACGGCCGGCGGATGTCGAAGTCGCTCGGCACCGGGATCGACCCGCTCGACCTGATCGAGGGCGGCCCGCGCCCGCCGGTCTTCGAGCAGGGCGGCGAGTTCCCCGCCTACGGCGCCGACGCCGTCCGCTTCGGCCTGCTCGCGATGTCGAGCTCGCAGGACGTGCGCTTCAACGAGGACAAGGTCGCCCAGGGGCGCCAGCTCGCCAACAAGCTCTTCAACGCGTCGCGGCTGGTGCTCCTGCGGGTGCCGGACGAGCTGCCCGAGCCGCGCGCGGTCACGGTCGAGGACGCGTGGATCCTCTCCCGCCTGCAGCGCGCGAAGGTGGCGATGGAGAAGGCGTTCGAGGACTTCGAGTTCCACCGCGCGGCGCTCGGGCTCTACGACTTCGTCTACGGCGACCTGTGCGACTGGTACCTCGAGCTGATCAAGCCGCGGCTGTACGCGGACGACAACGCCGAGGTCTCCGCGGTCGCGCTGCACGTCCTGCGCGAGACGCTCGCGCTCGCCCACCCGGTGATCCCGTTCGTGACCGAGGAGATCTGGTCGTACCTGCCGGGCAGCACGGACCTGCTGATGGCCGGCCCGTGGCCGACGCCCGACTCCGACCTTGTCGACGAGGCGGCCGAGGCCGAGCTGGCCCGCGCGATCGCCGCGGTGCAAGAGCTGCGCGCCTGGCGCGACCGGGTCGGCGCGAAGCCGGGCGCGTCGCTCGAGGCGCGGCTCGAGGCCGAGGGCTACGACCGCACGGCCGACGCCGTCGCGCGGCTGGCCCGCGTGACGTGGACCGAGAACGGCACCGCACCGGCCGCCACCGTCCCGATCCCGGGCGGCAACGTGGCGATCCTGGCGAGCGACGCGGTCGACACCGAGGCCGAGGCGAAGCGCGCCGCCGCCGAGCGGACCCGCCTCAAGGCGGAGATCGAGCGCGCGCAGCGCAAGCTCGGCAACGAGGCCTTCGTGGCGAAGGCGAAGGCGGAGGTGGTCCAGGCGGAGCGCGACAAGCTCGCGCGGCTGCAGTCGGAGCTGGATTCGCTCGGATGAGCTGGACGCTCGAGCAGGCGGAGGACCATCTCCTCTCGGTCGAGCTCTTCGGCATGAAGTTCGGGCTGGAGCGGATGCGCCGCCTGCTCACCGTCCTCGGCAGCCCGCAGCAGGCGTTCCGCTCGATCCACGTGGTCGGCACCAACGGCAAGAGCTCGACGGTGCGAATGGCGGCGGCGATCCTCGACGCCCACGGCATCCGTACCGGTGCGTATCTGTCACCGCACCTCTCCAGCTTCGCCGAGCGCATCCGGATCGGCGACGCCGACCTCGAGCCCGACGCCTTCGGCGCCGCGGTCGAGCGCGCCGCGACGGCGGCCGAGAAGGTCGACCGCACGCTGTCGGGCGGCGAGCGCGTGACCCAGTTCGAGCTGCTCACCGCCGCCGCGTTCTCCGAGCTCGCCGAGCGCGGCGTGGAGGCGGCGGTGGTCGAGGCGGGCCTCGGCGGCCGCCACGACGCCACCAACGTGCTCGCGGCACCGGTCGCCGTGCTCACCAACGTCGGCCTCGAGCACACCCGCTGGCTCGGCCCGACGATCACCGACATCGCGCGAGAGAAGCTGGCGGTCGTGGCGCCCGGCTCGACGCTCGTCGTCGGCGAGCTCGACCCCGAGGCCGAGGCGGAGGTGGCGAAGGTCGACGCCCGCATCGTTCACGCGGACCCCGCCGACGGAGCACCCTTCACGGGCTTCCAGCGCGCGAACTTCTCGGTGGCGAGGGCCGCCACGGAGGCATTTCTGGCGCCCGCCGCGCTCGACGAGGCTGCGGTCCTCCGCGCCGCTTCCCTCACCGTCCCGGGGCGCTTCCAGGTCGTCGCCGACGCGCCCCTGACGATCTTCGACGGCGCGCACAACCCCTCGGGGGTCGCGGCGCTCGCCTCGGCGCTGCGCGACGCGGTGGGGGAGAAGCCGCTGGTCGCGGTGCTGTCCGTGCTCGACGACAAGGACGCCGCGGGGATGCTGCGCGAGCTCGTCCCGCTCGCCTCCGGCGCGGTCTTCACCGCCAGCCGCAACCCGCGCGCGCTGAGCCCCGCCACGCTCTCCTCGCTGTGGGACCAACTCGGAGGTCCGGCGGCCGAGATCGAGGGCGATCCGCGCGCCGCGGTCGAGAGGGCTCAGGCGCTCGCGGGCGAAGAAGGCGCGGTAGTGGCCACCGGTTCGATCTACCTGGTCGCCGACCTGCTGTCCGAGCCAGGGCGCCGGAGGGCGTCGGCGCTGTGAACCCCCGCGGCCCCGGCGTGCTGCAGATGGTGATGCTCGTCGCCGTGGTTGTGGCGCTCGTCATCCTCGTGTTCTTCGCGCTCGGCTACGTCTTCGGCCGAATGTTCCTGTAACCCTTCCGGGTACCCTGTCCCGGTGCTCATGCTGACCCTCGGCGTCTTCGGCATCAACAACGACAGCCTCAACACGGCGGTCAACGTCCTGATCCTCGTGCTGCTCGTGGTCTGGGTGGCCCTGATCTTCTGGACGTTCACCGACGCCAGGCGCCGGATCGACGACCCGATGCTGGTCGGCTGCGCGACGCTCGCCTCGGTGTTCCCGTTCGTGGGCACGATCGTCTACGCGATCATCCGCCCGCCGGAGTACCTCGACGACGTGCGCCTGCGCGAGCTCGAGATGCAGGCCGCCGAGGCGCGCCTCACCTCGTTCGACTACCAGCTGTGCCCGTACTGCGACTACGAGGTCAAGGGCGACTACCTGCGCTGCCCGAGCTGCATGCGGCGGCTCAAGGAGCGCTGCTACTCGTGCGGCAAGCCGATCGACCCCGCCTGGAAGCTGTGCCCGTACTGCGAGGCCGAGACGGGCGCCGTCCCGCCGCCCTCCGCGCGCCGCCGGCGCCGCGGTGGCACCTCGTCGGAGCAGGCCGTGGCGGAGGCGGAGCCGCCCAGCGGCCCCCCGCCCCGATAACCGAACTCTGAAAGGACCCGCCCCATGGACCGGACCCTCATCCTGGTCAAGCCGGACGCGTTCGCGCGCAACCTGACCGGCGAGATCATCGCCCGCTTCGAGCGCAAGGGCCTGCGCATCGTCGCGCTCCGCCATATGACGATGGACGTCGCGCTCGCCGAGCAGCACTACGCCGAGCACGACGGCAAGCCGTTCTTCGGCGAGCTCGTGAGCTTCATCACCTCCGGCCCGCTGGTCGCGATGGTGCTCGAGGGCGAAGAAGCCGTCCGCGCCGCGCGCCAGGTGATCGGCGCGACCAACCCGCTCGAGGCCACCACCGGCTCGATCCGCGGCGACTTCGCCGTCGCGGTGGGCCAGAACATGGTCCACGGCTCGGACTCCGCGGAGTCCGCCGAGCGCGAGGCGGCGCTGTTCTTCCCCGACCTCTGATCCTCGCCTCGGGATCGCCCCAGCGGCGGGCGATCCTCGAGCAGGCGGGCATCCCGTTCGAGGTGCGGGTCTCCGGCGTGGACGAGGAGACCCGCGGCGACCCCCGCGAGGTCGCGCTCGAGAACGCGCGGCGCAAGGCCCGCGCGGTCGAGGCGGCCGGCGAGCTCGTCCTCGGCGCGGACACCGATGTGGCGCTCGACGGCGACATCCTCGGCAAGCCCGCCGACGCCGAGCAGGCGGCGCGCTTCCTCGAGCGCCTCTCCGGCCGCACCCACCTGGTCGTCGGCGGCGTCGTCCTCACCGGCGTCGGGGAGCTCGTCGAGGTCACCGAGGTCGACTTCGCGCCCCTCGACCCCTCAACGGTCGAGTGGTACGTGAGGTCGAGGGAATGGGAGGGCCGCGCCGGCGGCTACGCGATCCAGGGTCGCGGCGCAGCGCTGATCACCGGGATCCGGGGCGACTATCTGAACGTCGTCGGCCTGCCGCTCGCGCGGCTCCTGAAGCTGCATCCCGACTTGCATCCGGCCACCCCGATTTCCAGGGGTTCCGCGGGGGGCGTTCGGTAGACTGCCCCGACCGCGCGCACCCTCTCTGGCATCAGGCCACGGTCGCGCGCGCAGGGTTCCTTCCTCATGGGCTTCTTCTCGTACCTCACCGGTTTCGGTGGCCGCGACATGGCGGTCGACCTCGGCACGGCCAACACCCTCGTCTACGTGCGGGGCCGCGGCATCGTGCTGTCGGAGCCGAGCGTGGTCGCGATCGACTCGCGCACCGGCGAGGTCCATGCCGTGGGGATCGAGGCCAAACGCATGCTCGGCCGCACGCCCGGCACGATCTCGGCGATCCGTCCCCTCAAGGACGGCGTGATCGCCGACTTCGACGTGACGGAGGAGATGCTCCGCCACTTCATCCAGAAGGTGCACCAGAACCGCTGGGCCCACCCGCGCGTCGTCGTCTGCGTCCCCTCCGGAGTGACCGGGGTAGAGAAGCGCGCGGTGGAGGAGGCGTGCCTCTCAGCCGGGGCGCGCCAGGCGTACCTGATCGAGGAGCCGATGGCCGCGGCCATCGGCGCCGGCCTGCCGGTGGGGGAGCCGACGGGCAACATGGTCGTCGACATCGGCGGAGGCACGTCCGAGGTCGCGGTCATCAGCCTCGGCGGCATCGTCGTGAGCCAGTCGATCCGCGTCGGCGGCGACGAGCTGGACGAGGCGATCATCAACTACGTCAAGAAGGAGTACAAGCTCCTGATCGGCCAGCAGACGGCCGAGGAGGTCAAGCTCGAGATCGGCTCCGCCTACCCGCTCGAGGAGGAGGTCCAGGCCGAGATCCGCGGCCGCGACCTCGTGTCCGGGTTACCGAAGACCGTGGTACTCACCTCCGAGGAGGTGCGCGCCGCGCTCGAGGAGCCGCTCGTGCAGATCATCGACGCCATCAAGGAGACGCTCGACCGCACTCCGCCCGAACTGGCGTCGGACATCATGGATCGCGGCATCATGCTCGCCGGCGGCGGCTCGCTCCTTCAGGGGATCGACGAGCGGTTGCGCGAGGAGACGCAGATGCCCGCCCATCGCGCCGAGTCACCGCTGACGTGTGTCGCGGTCGGCTCCGGGCGTTCGCTGGAGGAGTTCGAAGCCATTCACCGTTCGAACCGCAACAACTCGCGTAACAGCAACCGGCGGCCCAGGCGATGACGAACGCAACCATCTTGGAGACACTTTCCGCATGTACGACAAAGCGGTGCGGCGACGCAGGGCGGTCTTGGCCGTCCTGCTGGCGCTCTCGCTGATCCTGCTCACCGCCTACTTCGGCGAAACCAGCACCGGCAGCCTGCACGGCGTCCAGCGCAATGCGATGGAGGTGCTCGCTCCGATCCAGGAGGGCGCCAACCGCGTGGTGAAGCCCTTCCGCGACCTCTTCGGGTGGTTCGGCTCGACCTTGAAGGCCAAGGACGAGCGCGACAAGCTCAAGAAGGAGCGCGACGCCTTGCGCACGGAGGTCACGACCCTGCAGGTCGACGGCGCCGAGAACAAGCAGCTGCGCGGGTTGCTGGACATCAACACCGGCGGCGGCATGAAGGCCTACGAGCCGGTGATCGCGCGCGTGTTCGCCCGCTCGCCGAGCACCTGGTACTCGACCGTCGAGATCAACAAGGGCTCGAGCGACGGCGTGAAGCCCGACCAGCCCGTGGTCAACGGTGAGGGCCTCGTCGGCAAGGTCAAGTCGGTCTCCGACGGCAACGCGATCGTGATGCTGCTCACCGACCAGGAGTTCGGCGTCTCCGCCAAGGCCGCCCGCTCCGGCGAGCCGGGCTCGATCGACCCCGCCGTCGGCGCGCCCGGCGACCTGCTGCTCGAGCTCGTCCCGCACGGCAAGGACGTCAAGAAGGGCGAGAAGATCGTCACCGCCGGCACGGTCTCGACCCGGCTGAAGTCGCTCTTCCCGCCCGGCATCCTGATCGGCACGGTCAACCGCGTCGACGAGGGCGAGGGCGAGCTCGACCGCCGCATCCACGTGCGGCCCGCCGCCGACCTGCGCCGGCTCGAGTACCTCGAGGTGCTCACGAAGCCGAACACCGACCTGCTCGCCTCGACCAACCGGTCGCCGTGACCCCGACCGGCCCCGCGATCGCCCGCCTCGCCGCGCTCGGCCTGATCGGCTGCATCCTGCAGCTGACCGCGGTGGCCCAGATCACCGTCTTCGGCGTCCCGGCCGACCTGACGCCGCTGATGGTGTGCTCCGTCGGCCTGCTGATGGGCTCGGTGCCGGGCGCGCTGTTCGGCTTCTGCGTCGGGCTGTTCGTCGACATCGCGCTGCTGCAGACGCTCGGGATCTCGTCGCTCGTCCTCACCGGCGTGGGCTACGGCGCCGGGCGCCTGCGCGAGCTGCGCGACCCCGCGCACGGGCTCGTCCCCGTGGCGGTCGGCGCGATCGGCACCGCCGTCTACGCGATCGGCTTCTCGGTCATGCAGTTCCTGCTCGGCGTCGACGCGCCGGTCTCGCTCCTGCTCGTCCGCCAGATCCTGCTGGTGATCGTGCTCAACACGCTGCTGGCGCTGCCCGTGCACCTGATCATCCGCCGCTGGCTGTCGCCCTTCCTGCCCGATGACCCGCGCCGCCGCCGGCGCCGGGCCTACACGACCGGCGGGCTCAGCCCGCTCTCGCGAGCCTAGTGGTCCCCCCGACGCACCCCCACGCACCCGGACGGGCGCAGCCGGCGCCTGGCTGTGTCCTCGGTCGGGGCAAGGGCTCCGCCCTGGCACCCTCCCTGCGTCCTTGCCAGGCATCCGCCTGCATCCCGCCCGTGCACGCGCGGGCCCGCCGGAGGAACCACTAGCTTGCCCCCGAGCCTCGAAGAGCGCCGCCCCGCCATCACGCCGCAGCTCGCGGTGCGCGTCGCCGTGCTCGGCGGCTTCGCCTTCGTGCTGTTCGCGATCATCTTCTTCCGCCTCTGGTTCCTGCAGGTCCTGTCCGGCGAGGACTACGTGACGCAGGCCCGTGAGAACCGCGTCCGCAAGATCAAGATCGAGGCGCCGCGCGGCGACATCGTCGACCGCGACGGCAACCGGCTCGTCCGCACGCGCGTGGCGCCGGTCGTCCAGATCGTCCCCAGCGGGCTGCCGGAGGCCGAGATCCAGGCCGCCGACACCTACCGCAAGGCCCGCAGCGCCTCCGAGCAGGTGCGCCTCGGCGCGGTCAGCCAGCTGCGCTCGCTCGAGCGCCGCCGCCGCGAGGAGGAGCGCCGCTACACGAAGGCCGAGCGCCGCGAGCACCGCCGTCTCGCCCGCGCCTCCCGCCGCGCCGCGCCGGTCGCCGTCCCGCCCGTGCCCGCGAGCGAGGTCAAGCTGCGCCGCTCGTTCCGCCGCCTCGGGCGCGTGATCGAGCTCTCCCCGCGGACGATCCAGCGCCGCGTGATCGAGGGCATCGCGGAGGCGCCCTACTCGAACGTGACCGTCAAGGTCGACGTCCCGCGCTCGAGCTTCAACTTCCTGAAGGAGCGCAAGGACGAGTTCCCCGGCGTCGACGTCGAGAAGCTGTTCCTGCGCGCCTACCCGCACAAGGAGCTCGGCGCCCAGCTGTTCGGCACGCTGCGCGAGATCTCGCCCAAGGAGCTGAAGAAGAAGAAGTACCGCGGCGTCGCGGCCGGCACGCGCATCGGCGCGGGCGGGATCGAGCAGGAGTACGACCGCTACCTGCGCGGCCAGGACGGCTACACGCGGGTGGTCATCAACGCGCTCGGCAACCGCGACGACACGCGCGAGGTCACCCGGCGCGAGCCGCAGCAGGGCCAGCGGCTGCGGCTGACGCTCGACCTGGGCCTCGAGCGCGCCGCCAACAACGCGCTCAAGGAAGCCATCGCGGCCGCCAACGGCAACGGCAACCCGGCCAAGGCGGGCGCCTACGTGGCGATGGACCCGACCAACGGCGAGGTGCTCGCGCTCGGCTCCTACCCGTCGTTCGACGCCAACCTGTTCGCCAAGCCGCTGTCGCAGGAGAAATTCGACGCGCTGAACTCGGAGGAGAACGGCGCGCCGCTGTTCAACCGCGCGATCGCCGCCGCCTATCCGACGGGCTCGACGTTCAAGCCGATCACCGCGATGGCGTCGCTCGAGTCGGGCATCCTCACGCCCTCGCAGATCATCGTCGACGACGGCAAGTTCAAGCTCGGTCCGCAGACGTTCCAGAACGCCCGCGGCGCGGTATACGGTCCACTCAACCTCTCGGGCGCGCTCAAGGTCTCCTCCGACGTCTTCTTCTACACGCTGGGTGAGCGCGCCAACTCGCACGGCCCGATCATCCAGGAGTGGGCCAAGAAGCTCGGGCTCGGCCAACGCACCGGGATCGACATCCCCGGTGAGTTCGGCGGCCTCGTGCCCGACCGCAAGTGGCGCGACGCCGGCTACGCCAAGTACCAGAAGTGCGTCAAGCGCGAGAAGGTCCCGGCCCAGACGTTCGCGGCGCTGAAGAAGTGCGGCGGCATCGAGCGGCCGTGGTCAACGGGCGACAACGTCAACCTCGCGGTCGGCCAGGGCGACCTGCAGGCGACGCCGCTGCAGCTGGCGACCGCCTACTCGACGATCGCCAACGGCGGCCGTGTGGTGCGACCGCACCTGGCCATGAGCGTCGAGGACGGCCTGGGCCGCGCGGTCGAGGAGTTCCGGACCACCGCGAAGCGCCACGTCAAGTTCTCCAAGACCGACCAGGACACCATCCTCCAGGGCCTGCATCGCGCGGCCTCGGAGCCCGGGGGCACGTCAGCCGACGTGTTCAAGGGCTTTGCCGGCGGGAAGCTCGCCGTGTACGGCAAGACCGGTACCGTGGAGCGGCCGGGGCAGCCCGACCAGTCCTGGTACGCCTGCTACGTGCCCCATCCCAGCCGCCCAATCGTCGTCGTCGTGACCGTGGAGAAGGGCGGCTTCGGAGCCGAGACGGCCGCGCCGGCCGCGCGCCTGATCCTCAACAACTGGTTCGACCTCGGCAAGGACAAGTTCCACGAGGGCAACTCCGCCACCCGATGAGCGCCTCCTCCACCATCCAGCCCGCCTCCGAGCCGCCCGCGCCCCTCGTCCCGCGCGAGTTCCACCTGCGCTTGGACCCGCTGCTCCTGCTGGCGACGCTCGGGATCGTGGCCTGCTCGCTGATCGCGATCAAGGGCGCCACCGCCGACGACGTCACCGGGCAGCCCTACTACTACCTCGAGCGCCAGGCGGTCTACGCCGGCGTCGGGCTCGTGTTGATGTACGGCGTCTCGCGGCTCGACTACTCGCGGCTGCGCGAGCTCAAGTACGTCACCTACGGGCTGCTGATCGGCTCGATCCTGCTGGTGTTCGCGCTCGCGACCGCCACGCGCGGATCCAAGCGCTGGATCGAGCTGCCGTTCTTCCGCTTCCAGCCGTCGGAGCTGGGCAAGCTGTTGCTGGTGATCGCCCTCTCCGGCTTCATCGTCGACCACATGCGGCGGATGGGCCGCGACGTCACGGCGCGGGTGATGCTGCTCGCGCTGTTGCCGGCCATGCTCGTCATGGCCCAGCCCGACCTCGGTACCGCGCTGGTCTACGTCGTCGGCGTGCTCGCGCTGCTGTTCGTGGCGGGGGCGCCGTGGCGCCACTTCGTGGCGCTGGCCGCGCTCGGGGCGGTGTCGCTGACGCTCGTGCTGGTCGCGGCTCCCGCGATCGGCGTCGAGGTCCTCAAGCCGTACCAGGTGCAGCGCCTGACCGCGTTCCTCAACCCCTCCGGCGATCCGGGGGACGCGGGCTACCAGCAGCAGCAGTCACGGATCGCCATCGGTTCCGGCGAGAAGACGGGCCGTGGCGTGACGAACGCCACCCAGACCGGGCTGAACTTCCTGCCCGAGCACCACACGGACTTCATCTTCGCGGTGGTCGGCGAGACCTACGGGTTCGCCGGCGCCGCCCTCGTCCTCTCGCTCTACGCGCTGCTCATATGGCGCGGGCTTCACATCCTCACAGTGGCGAAGAATCTCTACGGCGCGTTGCTCGCCGGCGGCATCACCGCGATGCTGTTGTTCCAGATCTTCGTAAATGTGGGAATGACAGTGGGGATCATGCCGATCACGGGAGTACCGGCACCCCTTTTGAGCTTCGGCGGCTCGTCGATGCTCGTCACGTTCTTGGCCATCGGCCTTCTGCAATCGGTCCACGCGCAGGCGCGCGACACCGCATCGCGGAAGGGGCGGGCCACCGTCTTCTAACCCAATGAGGAAGATTCACCTTGAAGAAGCAAGTACTGGTCACGGTCGACCGCGGGGAAACCCGCGTCGCCATGTTGGAGGCGCCCGGCGACCCGGCGCCCGCAAGCACAGACAAGAAGGGGGGCCGGCGCCCGAAGAAGGGTGACGTCCCCGCGGGCTACCGCGCCGCCGAGATCTACTTCGAGCGGCGCGGCTCGCGCTCGATCGTCGGCAACATCTACAAGGGCAAGGTCGACAACGTCCTGCCCGGCCTCGAGGCGGCGTTCGTCGACATCGGCCTCGACAAGAACGGCTTCCTGCACGTCGACGAGATCGTCCTCCCGGGCGTCGAGCAGGTGAAGCGCGGCCGCGGCAAGAGCGGCCCGCGCATCTCCGACCTGCTCTCGCCGGGGCAGGAGATCGTCGTGCAGGTCGTCAAGGACCCGCTCAAGAGCAAGGGCGCGCGGCTCTCGATGGAGCTCACCATCGCCGGGCGCTACATGGTCTACGCGCCCACCGGCGAGGGCGTCGGCGTCTCGCGCCGGCTCGACGACAAGGAGCGCGACCGCCTGCGCAAGGAGGCCAAGCAGCTCGACCTCGGCGGCGGTGGCGCGATCATCCGCACCGCGGCGCAGGGCGCCAAGCGCGAGGACTTCGAGCGCGAGCTGCAGTACCTGTTCAAGCTCAACGACGTGCTGCAGAAGCGCGTCGAGCAGACCGTGGCGCCGGACATGGTCTTCCAGGAGGCCGACCTTTCGATCCGCGTCGTGCGCGACATCTTCTCCGAGCACTTCGAGAAGGCGATCGTGGACGACCCCAAGCAGCACCAGCGGCTGACCTCGTTCTTCACGCGCACCGCGCCGGAGCTCGTCGACCGCGTTGAGCTGTGGGAGGAGCCCTCGGACCTGTTCGAGTCCTTCGGGGTCGACAAGGTGATCGAGGGGATGCTCGCCAAGCGCGTCGACCTGCCCAGCGGCGGCTACCTGATCATCGACTACGCCGAGGCACTGACGGTGATCGACATCAACACGGGCTCGTTCACCGGCCGCGGCAAGTCGGCCCGGCTCGAGGACGTGATCACGAAGACGAACCTCGAGGCGGCCGAGGAGGTCGTCAACCAGCTGCGGCTGCGAGACATCGGCGGCATCATCGTCATCGACTTCATCGACATGGCCCGCGCGCGCAACCGCGACGCCGTGCTCAAGACGCTGCGCAAGTCGCTCGACGAGGACCGCACGAAGACCTTCGTGGTCGAGATCTCGCCGCTCGGCCTGGTCGAGATGACGCGCCAGAACGTCACCGACGGCGTGCGCGAGATCATGACCAAGCCGTGCCCGGTCTGTAACGGCGAGGGCGTCGTGAAGTCGGAGGAGACGATCGCCATCGAGGTCGAGCGCGAGCTGCGCACGATGGTCGCCAAGGCGGGCGACGCCGCGCCGGAGGCCTACCTCGTGCGCCTCAACCCGCGCGTCACCCACTGGTTCACCCACGACGGCGCCCACAACCTGCACGCGCTCGAGGAGGAGACCGGCCGCCGGTTCTTCTTCGAGGGCTCCGAGGGGCTGCCGCTGATCCACTTCACGGTCACCCAGGAGGGCGACCGCGACGAGATCGAGCAGCAGGCCGTGCCGTTCCAGGCCGGCGACGAGGTGCACGTCCACATCGTCGAGCCGCACATGTACAACGAGGACGACGCGGTCGCCAAGGTCGACGGCTACATGATCGAGGTCGTCAACGCGATCCCCTACGTGGGCGAGAAGAAGCTCGTCCACATCGAGGAGGCGGGGCGCACGCTGGCCCGCGCGGTGCTGGTCGGCGACGAGGCCGAGGAGGCCGCCGAAGCCGCCAAGGAGCGGGCCAAGGCGGCCAAGGCGCGCGCCCGGCGCAAGCCGCGCGCGGCGGCCAAGCCGGCCACCAAGCCCGCGCCCAAGGCGAAGGAGCCCGCCCCCGCGGCCGAGAGCGACCCGCCCGACGCGGAGGCCGACGGCGACGACGAGACGCTAGAATCGAAGCCTCGGCGCCGCGGCCGCAGAGGCGGACGGCGCCGTTCGCGTGCGAAGGCCGAAGCCAGCGAGTGATCTGAACCTATGCCCGAATCCACTTACGCCGTCGTCAAGTGCGGCGGAACGCAGCACCGCGTCGAAGAGGGGACGACCCTGCTCGTCGACCGCCTGAAGGCCGACGAGGGTGCGTCCATCGACCTCGAGCCGCTGCTCTACGCGGCCGGCAGCGACACGCTGTTCGCGAGCTCCGACCTCGGCCGCATCAAGGTCAAGGCCAAGATCGTCGGCCATGAGCGCGGCCCCAAGCTGCGCATCTTCAAGTTCAAGCCCAAGCGCGGCTACAAGCGCACCACGGGCCACCGGTCCGAGCTGACCCGGATCGAGGTCACGAGCATCTCGGTCGGCAAGGGATCGTCGTCGTCGAAGAAGACCGAGGAGGCCGAGGATGGCTCATAAGAAGGGGCTCGGCTCCAGCCGCAACGGCCGCGACTCCAACCCGCAGTACCTGGGGGTCAAGGTGTTCGCCGGCCAGATCGTCAACGGCGGCGAGATCATCGTTCGCCAGCGCGGCACGAAGTTCAAGCCGGGCGCCGGTGTCGGCATCGGCAAGGACGACACGATCTTCGCGAAGGGTCCGGGGATCGTGCAGTTCCGCGAAGGCCGCCGGGGTCGCGTGATCTCGGTCGAGCCCGCAGCGACCGAGTAGCTAGAGCGCAGCCGGCGCCTGCAGGCGCTCGTCGAGCCCGCGGCTGCCCAGCCGGGGCGCGAGCAGCCGCGCGCTGGTGGTGCGGCCGCGGTAGTGCTGCACCACGCGCAGTTGCGCGGAGTCGTCGCGCGCGACGCGGAACATCGTGCTGACGCGGCAGTCGCGGCCGAGCCGCAGCGTTCGCCGCTCCAGCGCCTGCCCGCCGCGGACGAGCGTCAGCCTCGTCGTGCCGCCGCGGCATGACCTGACGACCCGGTGGCGATAGGTGATGTCGACGGTCGGCACCACGGGCGCGCTCGGCGCCGCCACCGGGCTCGCCCCCACGAGCCACGGCGACAGGCCGGCCGAGGCAGGCGCGGGCAGCGCGAGCGCCGCGACAGCAACCGCCGCCACGACGAGGGAGCGCTGCCCGCGATCCGCCATGGAGCGATCCAACCACCTCCGCGGTGGTCCCCGCCACCGACTTTCGGCCAGAGTTCGCGCGCTGGCTCAAGTCGCGAGCCGGACTACCTACCCTCAACGGATGCACACGACCGAGTGGGAGCTGTTGTGGCGCCTGGGGCTCGCGACGGTCATCGGCCGCGAGCGCGAGTACCGGCAGAAGGGCGCTGGTCTGCGTACGTACACGCTGACCGACCGGGATTGATGCAGGCCATCACGGTCATCCCCGGGCGGGCCGGCTCCGCGGCGCTCGTGGACGTGCCCGAGCCCGATGAGGCCGCGGGCGCGCTGCTCGTCGACGGGCTGGCGCTCGGGATCTGCGCCACGGACGGGGAGATGGTGCGCGGCGAGTACGGATGGGCGCCGCCGGGCGCGGAGCGGCTGGTGCTGGGGCACGAGTCGCTGGGGCGGGTGCGGGAGGCACCGGAGGGCTCGGGGTTCGCGGCCGGCGACCTCGTGGTCGGCATCGTGCGGCGGCCGGACGCGGTGCCGTGCGGCCCGTGCGCGGCGGGCGAGTGGGACTTCTGCGCGAACGGCGAGTACACCGAGCGCGGGATCAAGCAACTGCACGGCTACGGCTCGGAGCGCTGGCGCGTCGAGCCGGAGTTCGCGATCAAGCTGGATCCGGAACTCCAGGACGTCGGCGTGCTGCTCGAGCCGACCAGCGTGGTCGCGAAGGCGTGGGAGCAGATCGAGCGGATCGGGGCGCGGGCCACGTTCGCGCCGCACCGCGTGCTCGTGACCGGCGCCGGGCCGATCGGCCTGCTGGCGGCGCTGCTGGCCGCCCAGCGCGGCTACGAGGTGCACGTGCTCGACCAGGTCACCGACGGGCCGAAGCCGGAGCTGGTGGCGCGGCTCGGCGGGACCTACCACGCGCACGACGCCTCGGCGGCGGGCAAGGTCGACATCGTCGTCGAGGCCACCGGCGCGCCGGCCGTCGTCGCCCAGGCGCTGCGCGGCACCACGCGCAACGGGATCGTGTGCCTCACCGGCGTCTCCTCCGGCGCGCGGCCGCTCGACTTCGACATCGGCGGCTTCAACCGCGACGTCGTGCTCGAGAACGACGTCGTGTTCGGCACCGTCAACGCCAACCGCCGCCACTACGAGGCGGCCGCCGCGGCGCTCGGCGACGCCGATCGCGACTGGCTGCGCGCGCTGATCACGCGCCGCGTGCCGCTCGACCGCTGGCAGGAGGCGTTCGAGCGGCGCCCGGACGACGTGAAGGTGGTCGTCGCGCTGTCTTAGCCGGGTTGGGCGGTCGGCCGGATGAGGATCTCGTTGACGTCCATGTGCGGCGGCTGCTGCACGGCGAACATGACCGCGCGCGCGATGTCCTCGGGATGGAGCGCCTCGATCTCCGGCGGGGTGTCGAAGAACGGCGTGTCGACCATGCCCGGCTCGATCACCGTGACGCGCACGCCGGTGTCGTTGAAGTCCTGGCGGGCGGACTCGCCCATGCCGGTCACCGCCCACTTGGTCGCGGAGTAGAGCGAGCCCGGGAGCGCGCGGCGGCCGGCCACCGAGCCGGTGAGGAGCAGGTGGCCCTTGGTCTCCTTCAGCGCGGCCATCGTCGCGCGGATCGTCAGCGCGGCGCCGTAGACGTTGGTCAGCACCATCGCCTTCCACTCCTCGGGATCGCCCTTCTGAAAGCCGCGCGGGCCGCCGAAGCCGGCGTTGGCGAAGGCGACGTCGATGCGGCCGTAGGCGTCGAGCGCGGCCGTGACGAGGCGCTCCTGCTGCTCCCACTCGGTGACGTCGCAGGTGACCGCGAGGCCGTCGAGCTCCTCGGCCAGGGCCTCGATCTTGTCGGTGGAGCGTGCGGCGAGCACGACGCGGTAGCCGGCCTCGGTGGCGGCGCGGGCGGTGGCGGCGCCGATGCCGGTGGAGGCGCCGGTGATGAGGAAGACGGGATCTGAGTTCTCGGGCATACGGCTACCGTTACCCGGCCGTGCTCCATGACCGCGCCAAGATCGAGGTACGCGCCGGCCGTGGCGGCGACGGCGTCGTGTCGTTCCGCCGCGAGGCGCACGTGCCCAAGGGCGGGCCGGACGGCGGCGACGGCGGCCGCGGCGGCGACGTGCTCGTGCGCGTCGACGACTCGCTGCGCGATCTGCAGGCGTTCCGGCGCCGCGCGCACTTCCGCGCGCAGCGTGGCGGGCACGGCGAGGGCGCGCAGCGCCACGGGGCCGACGGTGACCCGCTTGTGATCGGCGTGCCGCCCGGCACGCAGGTCGAGCGCTGGGACGGCACCCGCTACGACCTCGTCGCGCCCGGGCAGGAGATCACGCTGGCCCGCGGCGGCTCCGGCGGGCGCGGGAACCGGCAGTTCACGAGCGCGACGCGGCAGGCGCCGCGGATGGCCGAGAAGGGACTCGACGGGGAGGAGGGCATCGTCGAGCTGCACCTCAAGCTGCTCGCCGACGTCGGGCTGGTGGGGCTCCCGAACGCCGGCAAGTCGTCGCTCATCTCGCGGCTCACGCGCGCGCAGCCGAAGATCGCCGGCTACCCGTTCACCACGCTGGAGCCGAACCTCGGCACGCTCGAGGCCGCCGACCGCCAGCTCGTGATCGCCGACATCCCCGGGCTGATCGAGGGCGCGAGCGACGGCGCCGGCCTCGGCCACGACTTCCTCGCCCACGTCGAGCGCACGCGGCTCCTGGTCCACGTGCTCGACCTCGCGCCGCTGGACGGCTCCGACCCGCTGGAGAACCACGCGGTGATCGAGCACGAGCTCGCCGAGCACGATCCGCGCCTCGCCGCCCTCCCGCGCGTCCTCGCGCTCTCGAAGGCCGACCTCGTGACCCCGGAGGAGGCCGAGGCCGCCGCCGAGGCGTGGCGCGGGCGCTTGGAGGACGTGCCCGTGCTCGTCACGTCCTCCGCCACCCGCGAAGGCCTCGACGAGCTCGCGATCGAGCTGCTGCGGCGCGTGCCGGTCGCCGAGCCGGTGCCGCTCGACGCCGCCGGCGAGCTGGCCGAGTACCGCGTCTACCGCCCCGCGGCGGCGCGCGAGTTCGAGGTCGAGCGCCTCGGGCCCGGCGAGTTCCGCGTCACCGGCGAGGTCGTCGACCGCCTGATCGCCCGCCACGACCTCGAGAACGAGGAGGCGCTGCAACACGTCGAGCGCCGCCTCCACCGCCTCGGCGTGATCACGGCGCTGGAGAGCGCTGGCTTCACCCCCGGCGACGACGTGGAGATCGCCGGCGTGGTGTTCGAGCTGGACCCGGGCGCGCCGCTGTAGCGGCCGCTAGGCTCCGCTCCCCTGCGGATCTGGATCGACATGACGGCGCCCGCGCACCCGGTCGTCTTCCGCCCGATCATCCGCCTCCTCCGCGAAGCGGGGCACGAGGTGGAGGTGACGGCGCGCGACTATGCGCAGAACATCGCGCTGCTGCGGCGGATGGGGATGGACCACACGGTGGTCGGCCCCGGCCACGGCGGCGCGTCGCGGCTCGGCAAGGTGCGCGCGCTCGCGGGCCGCACGCGCGCGATGCGGCACTTCGCCTCCGGCCGGCGCTTCGACCTCGCGGCCGCGCACGGCTCCAACGACCTCGCGCTCGCGGCTGCCTCGCTCCGGATCCCCGCCGTCAACACGTTCGACTACGAGTTCGCGGTCCAGCAGCACAACATCGGCTGCCGGCTCGCGCGCCGCGTGATGACGCCGGACTCGATCCCGCCGGAGCGGCTCGAGCGCTACGGCGTCGGCCCCGACAAGCTCGTCCAGTACGCGGGGCTGAAGGAGGAGTACTACCTGTCGGACTTCACGCCCGACCCGAGCGAGTTCGACCGCCTCGGCGTCGATCGCGAGAAGGTCGTGGTGATCGTGCGCCCGCCGCCGGAGGTCTCGCTCTACCACCGCAAGTCCAACCAGCTCTTCCCGCGCGTGCTCGAGCGGCTGGGCCGCAGCGAGGACGTCTCCGCGGTCGTGATCCCGCGCACGCTCGCCCAGCGCGAGCACCTGCTGTCGGCGGGGCTGCCGTCGGTGATCGTCCCCGCCGACGCGGTCGACGCCCAGAGCCTGATCGCGCTCGCCGACCTCGCGGTCTCGGCCGGCGGGACCATGAACCGCGAGGCGGTGGCGCTCGGGACGCCGGTCTACACCACGTTCGGCGGTCGCCTCGGCGGCGTCGACGAGCACCTGATCCGCGAGGGCCGGCTGCGGCCGCTGACCGACGAGCGTGCCATCGAGCTGGTGAAGCAGCGCGGCGAGCGGCACATCGCCCGGCGCGACCCGGCCATCCTCACCGAGATGATCCTCGGCGCGGTGGAATGACCGAGCTCGCGTCTGCGCCGCCGTCGCTCGAGCCGCTGGTCGAGCGCTACGCGCGGATGTCGAAGACGTTCGAGCCGAAGCCGGTCGACGGCGTGCTGCGCGTGCTCGACGTGGTGCTCGCGAGCGCGCTGCTGGTGATCTGCTCGCCGCTGCTGGTGCTGAGCGCGCTCGCGCTGCTGGGCTCCGGGACCCGCGGCGTCTTCTACCACGGCGCCCGCGTCGGCCGCGGCGGCGCGATCTTCACGATGCTCAAGTTCCGCACGCTCAAGCCGGAGGCGGAGGCGCGCATCGGGCGCTACTCCGGGATCGAGCTCACGCGCATGACCGCGGACGAGCAGACGCGCGTCGGGCACATCCTCCGCGCCACCAAGGTCGACGAGCTGCCGCAGCTCTGGAACGTGCTGCGCGGCGAGATGAGCATCGTCGGCCCGCGCCCGGTCCGGCCGCGCTTCTTCGAGGAGCTGGCGCGCGACATCCCCGGCTACTGGCAGCGGCTGGTCGTGCGCCCGGGCATCACCGGCTTCGCGCAGCTGCGGCTGACGCGCGACATGACCTGGGCCGAGAAGCTCGCCCATGACTTCGAGTACATCGCCGACCGCGGCGTGCGCCTGTACCTCGAGATCGTCGCCGAGACCGGCTGGCTCGTGATCTCGGGCCGCGCGCCCCGCGACGTCCCGTAGGGATGTGCGGGATCTGCGGCATCGTCCGCGGTGACGGGCGGTCCGTCGATCCCGCGTTGCTGCGCGCCATGCGCGACACGCTCGTGCACCGCGGGCCCGACAGCGCGGGCGAGGTGGTGCTCGGCGAGGCCGGGCTGGCCGCGCGGCGGCTCGCGATCATCGACCTCGAGGGCGGCGACCAGCCGATCGCCAACGAGGACGGGCGGATCGTCGTCGTCCAGAACGGCGAGATCTACAACCACGCCGAGCTGCGGGCGGAGCTCGAGGCGGCCGGCCATCGCTTTCGCACGCCGCACTCGGACACCGAGGTGCTCGTCCACCTCTACGAGCAGCACGGCACGCGCTTCGCGGAGCGGCTGCGGGGCATGTTCGCGGTCGCGGTGTGGGACTCGGAGCGGCGCCGGCTCGTGCTCGCCCGCGACCGCTTCGGGATCAAGCCGCTCTACTACCGCGACGGCGAGGACTTCATGTTCGCGTCGGAGCTCAAGGCGCTGCCCTCGGGTGAGATCGACCTCGACGCGCTCGAGGCCTTCCTCGCCTTCAACGCGATCCACGGGCCGCGGACGATCTATCGCGACGTCCGCAAGCTGCCGCCCGGCCACGTGCTGGTGCGGGAGGAGGGCGCGGCGCGGATCGAGCGCTACGCCGACGAGCGGCCGGCGCTGGAGCACCGCGACGAGCCGTGGGAGGCGCTCGCCGACGAGCTGCGCGAGCGGTTGCGCGACTCGGTGCGCGCGCACCTCGTCTCCGACGTCCCCGTCGGCGTGCTGCTGTCCGGCGGCGTCGACTCCTCGGCGCTGGCCGCGCTGGCCGCCGAGCACGGGCGCGTCTCGACGTTCTCCATCGGCTTCGCCGAGAAGGCGTTCTCCGAGGTGGAGCTCGCGCGCACGATCGCGCGGCGCTACGGGACCGACCATCACGAGCTGGTGGTCGAGCCCGACGCCGCCGAGCTGCTGCCCACGATCGCCGCGGCGTTCGACGAGCCCTTCGCCGACTCGAGCGCGCTCCCCACCTACCTGGTCTCCCAGTTGGCGGCGCAGCACGTCAAGGTCGCGCTGTCCGGCGAGGGCGGGGACGAGCTGTTCGGCGGCTACGAGACCTACGTCGCCGACAAGCTGGCGATGCGCACCGGCGGCGCCGCGCGGCTGCTCTCGCCGCTGGCGGAGGCGCTGCCGAGCGGTTCCGGGCGCGTCCCGCTCGACTACAAGCTCAAGCGCTTCACCCGCGCGGCCCACCTGCCTCCGCTCGAGCGCCACCACGGCTGGAAGGAGATCTTCTCGCCGGACGCGCGGGCCGAGTTGCTGCGCCCCGGCCGAAGGGGGACCGAGGATCCCCTCGACGTCTACCGCGCCCGCTGGGCGGAGACCGAGGGCGCCGACACGCTCGCCCGGCTGCAGGACGTCGACCGAGCGATCTACCTCGTCGACGACCTGCTGGTGAAGACCGACCGCATGAGCATGGCCCATTCGCTCGAGCTGCGCGTCCCGTTCCTCGACCCGGTCGTGGCCGAGCTCGCGCTCGCGCTCCCGCCGGCCGCGCGGGTGCGCGGCTTCGGCAAGAAGCGCCTGCTGCGCTCGGCGGTCGAGCCGCTGGTCGGGCGCGAGATCGCGCGCGGGCGCAAGAAGGGCTTCTCGATCCCCGCCGCCGCCTGGCTGCGCGGGGAGCTCGAGCCGTTCGCCCGCGAGGTGCTCTCCGCCGAACGGCTGCGCCGCCAGGGCTACTTCCAGCCCGCGGCGGTCTCGCGGCTGATCGACGAGCACGTCGATCGCCGCGAGGACCACTCGCGCCAGCTGTGGGGGCTGATCACCTTCTCGCTATGGCTGGAACCTTCACGCGGATGAAGTCGCTGTAGTCCGGCAGCGCCGGGTTGCGGCCCGTCGAGCCGAAGTTCGTGTCGTTGACGATCGCCAGCTCGTCGCGGTCGACCGGCAGGACCGCCTCGATCGTCTGGTACGGCATCCGGAACGGGTCACCGAGGCCGAAGTCGCCAGGGCGCACCGGCCCGCGGAGCGAGATCCCCCTGGGGTCGGCGATGTCGAGCTCGTCGAGCACCTCGCGGGTCTCCAGCGCGCCCTTGCGGGGCGTGACCACGAACGCCTGCTTGTGCGCGGCGGCCGGGCCCTGGAAGTTGTCGCGCTCGAGCGAGACGAAGCGCTTCGAGTCCAGTGCGGTGAGGTCGGACACGAGGTAGCTCGGGTCGGCGACGTGGTAGACGCGGTAGCCCGTCTCGTAGCGCCGCTTGGCGATGTCGAACGCGTAGGAACGCCGGATCGTCTTGTCGGCGTCGTCGGCCAGCGGGCCCTCGAGCGTCGGGTAGAGCGTGCGCCCGTCGGGCGAGATCGCCATCCCCTCGAAGCCGTTGGAGGACGCGAGGTTCGGCGCCGGGCCGGGGAGCGGGTTGTCGGGCGAGCGCACGCCGGGGAGCGGGATCGGCGCCTCGAGCACCTTGCCGGTGAGGTCGGTGTGGAGCAGGAAGGGGCCGAACTCGTCGCCGAACCACAGCGTGCCGCGGCGGTCGATGCGGAACGACTCGATATCGAAGTCGCCGCCCGTGAGGTACCGCGAGCCCTCATTGACGAGCGGGAACGGGATCTTGTGGTTCGGGTCGCGGAGGTTGATGGCGCCGAGGATGCGGGCGTCGCCGCGGCGGGCGTCGACCGCGTAGACCCGGAGCAGGAACGAATGCGAGTTCGCCTTGCTCCCGAAGCCGTTGTCGGGCATCGCCAGGTAGGAGCCGTGCGGGCCCTTGAGCAGGGCAGAGAAGCCGCCGACGGGCTGGACCGAGCCGGGCGCCGGAGCGGGCTCGGTGTTGGGCGCGGCCGGGAAGGGCGCGGGCGACGTGGCGTCGGCGGGGAGGATCGACCGGGCCTTGAGCGTGGGGTCGTGCGCGGCGACCGGGGCGGCGGCGAGCGCCGCGATGAGGAGGGTGAGGAGCGCTGTCTTCAGCATGCGGGCAGCACACCGCAGCGCGCGCCGGCGCATGTAGCGGTCCTGAGAACTCCTAACCTGGGGCGCGCCATGCCCACCCTCGTCGTCAAGCTCGGATCCTCCGTCGTCGCCGAGGCGAACGGCGACCTGCGCCCCGGCGTGCTCGACCGCGTGTGCGACGAGGTCGCCGCGCTGCACGGCGAGGGCGTGGACGTCGTGATCGTCACCTCCGGCGCGATCGCGCGCGGGATGCGGCTGCTCGAGCTGCCGATCCGGCCGCGGGCGATCGAGGACCTGCAGGCGGCCAGCGCGGTCGGCCAGGGCAAGCTCTACCGGGTCTACGACGAGCTGCTGCGCGACCACGGGCTGACCTCCGCGCAGGTGCTGCTCACGTTCTTCGACATGAGCGCGCGCACGCACTACGTCAACGCGCGGCGCACGCTGCGCAAGCTGCTCGACTGGCGGATCGTGCCGGTGATCAACGAGAACGACACGACGACCACCGACCAGGTCTCGTTCGGCGACAACGACTTCCTCGCCGCGCAGGTGGCGGTGCTGCTCGGCGCCCAGCTGCTGGTGCTGCTGACCGACACCGGCGGGCTCTACACCGCCGACCCGCGGCTCGACCCCAGCGCGACGCTGGTCGACCTCGTCGAGGATCCCGAGGCGCTCGGCGTGCTGGAGATCGGGCACGAGACGTCCCCGCTGGGCTCCGGCGGCATGCGCTCGAAGGTGGTGGCGGCCGACATGGCGACCTCGGCGGGGATCCCGGCGGTGATCGCCTCCGGGCTCGACGCGGGCGTGCTCGGGCGGGCATGGGCGGGCGAGTCGACCGGCACGCGCTTCGCGCCGCGGCCGAGCCGGCAGTCGAGCTTCAAGCTGTGGCTCAAGTACGCGAAGCCCGCCCAGGGGACGCTGTGCGTCGACGCGGGCGCGGCGCGGGCGCTGCGGGAGGGCGGGACGTCGCTGCTGCCGGTCGGGATCGTCGAGGTGCGGGGGTCGTTCGACGCGGGCGACGCCGTCGAGGTCCGCACCGGCGACGCGGCGGTGGGCAAGGGGATCTGCAACTACTCCGCGGCCGAGCTGCGGCGGGTGATGGGGCGGAAGTCCGCCCAGGTGCGCGAGGTGCTGCCGCGCGCGACCGAAGAAGCGGTCCACCGGGACTACTTCGTGCTCGCCTAGACTTTTCGAGCAGATGGCCGTCGCTTCTCCCACTGTCACCGACACCTGCGTGGCCGCCCAGCGCGCCGCGCGCGCGCTCGCGACGATGAGCAGCGCCGAGAAGAACGCGGCGCTTCTGCGGGTGGCCGAGCAGCTCGAGGAGCGCGCTGCGGAGATCCTCGAAGCCAACGCCCGCGACCTCGAGGCCGGGCGCGCGAACGGGCTCTCCGACGCGCTCATGGACCGGCTGGCGCTCAACCCGACGCGGCTCGCCGCCATTATCGAGGCGGTCCGCGCGATCGCGGCACTCCCCGACCCGGTCGGCGAGGTGATCGACGGGCACCGGCTGCCCAACGGGCTCGACCTGTGCAAGGTGCGGGTGCCGCTCGGCGTCGTCGCCGTCATCTACGAGTCGCGGCCGAACGTCACCGTCGACGCGGCCGCCCTGGCTCTGAAGGCGGGGAACGCCGTCGTGCTGCGTGGATCGACCGCAGCGGCGCACTCCAATGCCGTTCTTGCCTCGATCGTCGCCCCCGAGTTCCCGGAGGGCGCCGTGGCGCTGCTGACCGGCGGGCGCGAGCAGCTCGCCGAGCTCGCCACCCAGGAGGGCGTCGTCGACCTGATCATCCCGCGCGGCGGCGAGGGGCTGAAGAAGGCGTTGTCGGAGGTCGCGCGCGTGCCCGTGATCTACGCGGCGTCGGGCAACTGCCATGTGTACGTCGATGAGAGCGCCGACCTCGACGCCGCGCTGCGGATCGTGATCAACGCCAAGACGCAGCGGCCGGGCGTGTGCAACGCCGCGGAGACGCTGCTCGTGCACGCCGACGTGGCAGCCGCGTTCCTCCCCGCCGCGGAAGCCGCGCTCGGCGGCGTGGAGCTGCGCGCCGACGCCCGGGCCGCCTCGTTCCTGCACGGCGCCACGCCCGCCACGGACGAGGACTTCGCCGAGGAGTTCCTCGCGCTCATCCTGGCCGTCAAGGTCGTCGACTCGTATGAGGAGGCGATCGAGCACGTCAACCGCTACGGCTCCGGCCACTCCGAGGCGATCGTCACCGGCAGCGCTCAGGCGGCGCGGGCGTTCCAGCTCGGCGTCGACGCGGCCTGCGTCTACGTCAACGCCTCGACGCGCTTCACCGACGGCGGCGAGTTCGGGATGGGCGCCGAGATCGGCAACTCGACCCAGAAGCTGCACGCGCGCGGCCCGATCGGCCTCCGCGAGCTGTGCACGTTCAAGTACCTGGTCGAGGGCGACGGCCAGATCCGGCCCTAGCTTGGCTCGCGTCGGTCTCCTCGGCGGGACGTTCAACCCGCCCCACATCGGGCACCTGGTCTGCGCGGAGGAGGCGCGGAATGCGCTCGCGCTCGATCAGGTGCTGCTGCTGCCGGTCCACACGCCGCCGCACAAGGAGCTGCAGGCCGACCCGGGGGCGGAGGTGCGGCTCGAGTTGTGCCGGCTCGCGGTCGGCGAGACGCCCGGCATCGACGTCTCCGCGCACGAGATCGACCGCGGGGGCCGGTCCTACACGGTCGATACGCTGAGAGCGCTCCATGACGCTCGACCCGAGGACAGGCTGATCTTCATCGCCGGCGCCGACCAGGCGGCCGGACTGCCTGGCTGGCGCGAGCCCGCCGCCGTGCTCGAGCTCGCCGAGCTCGCGGTCGCGGAGCGCGAGGCCATCAACCGCGACGACGTGCTCGACGAGCTCTACGGCCTGCCCGGCGTCCCCGAGCGTGTGCACTTCTTCTCCATGCCCCGCATCGACATCTCCTCCTCGCTCGTCCGGCGCCGCGTCGCCGAGGGCCTCCCGATCCGCTGGCTCGTGCCCGACGCGGTCGAGCGCGCGATCGCCGAGCGCGGTCTGTACCGCACGGAGGTGACCGCATGACCGTCGAGGAGAGCCGCGAGCTCGCCGACCGCATCGCCGAGCTCGCCGCCGACAAGCTGGCGGTCGACGTGGTGGTCATCGACCTCCACGACGTCATCGGCTACACGGACTTCTTCGTCATCTGCTCCGGCAACACCGAGCGTCAGACCAAGGCGATCCACGACGGCATCCACCAGGGGATGAAGGCCGATGGCCTGCTGCCGCGCCGCGTCGAGGGGCTGGGCGAGGCGCGCTGGATCCTCATGGACTACCTCGACGTGATCGTCCACGTCTTCACGCCCGACGCCCGCGATTACTACCGGCTCGAGCAGCTCTGGGGCGAAGCGCCCCGCCACGCGGTCGGCGCTTAACGGCCGAAGCCGCCCTCTCGGGCGGCTTCGAAAGTGGAGCTGAGGGGGCTCGAACCCCTGACCTTCTGGCTGCCAGCCAGACGCTCTCCCAGCTGAGCTACAGCCCCGTGGGAGAGCGCAGTTTATCGTGACTCAGTGCGGCTGGAGGAGAATGGCCGCCTTCTTCCAGATCTCCGCGATCGGCAGCGGCTTCTTCCAGATCGACACCTCGTCGAGGTCGCCGGTGAAGGAGAGGTCGCAGGTACCGCCGTAGGTGCCCACCGTGGTGTTTCCGCCCGGCGTGTCGTAGCCGATCGGGGCGCCGCCGCGCGGCGTTCCGGTGCCGATCTCCTTGCCGTCGATGAACAGCCGCACCGTCTGGCCGTCGAACGTGCCGGACGCGTTGTGCCACTTGCCGTCCCAGACCGCGGGGGTCGCTGCCGGCGACGCCGTGAACGTGGAGGCGGACGCGTCGCTGACGTAGAAGGCGAGGCCGCCGTACACGCCTGTGTACAGGCCATACGAACCGGTCACGCACTGGTTCGAGCCCTTGGCGACGAGGTACTTGAACTCGCCGGGCGAGCCCGTGCCACGGAACCACGCCGAGACGGTGACCTGCTGCGGCTCGAGGTCGTTCGAGTCGGGGATGGTCACGAACTGCCCGCCGTCGAAGTGCAAGCCGTAGCTCCAGCCGTAGATGCCGCGGATCCAGCTCGGGTCGTTGGCGTCCACGCCGGCGGTGGACCCGAGTTGGCCGTTGTTGCCGTTGCCGGACCAGTCGCGCACGACCTGGCCCCTGCCCTCGTTCATCGGCCAGTAGCCGCTGAGCGGGAAGTCATAAGACGCGGCGGACGCCATGCCCGGGAAGATCAGGGCGGCGAGGATGGCGGCAGAGCAGAGAAGGGGTGCGCGATGTCGATTCACGCGACGCAGCATCCCCAGTGTCGACGCGGTGTCACCACAGCCGAAGGTCCAGGCTTTTTCTGCCGCTAACCTCACCCGCTCATGAGCACGGAGCGCCGCTATGACCCCAAGTCCGTCGAGCCCAAGTGGCAGGCGCTGTGGGAGCGCGAGCGGACGTGGGAAGTCTCGAACGACGACACCGGCGGCGACCCGTTCTACGTCCTCGAGATGCTGCCCTATCCCTCGGGCGACCCGCACATGGGTCATCTCAAGAACTACGCCGTCGGGGATGCGGTCGCGCACTTCCAGCGCCGCGTCGGGCGCCGGGTGCTCCATCCGATCGGCTACGACGCGTTCGGCCTGCCGGCCGAGAACAACGCGATCAAGAGCGGGCAGCACCCGCGCGAGTCGACCGCGCAGTCGATCGCGGCCTTCCACCGCGAGTTCCACTCGTGGGGCGTGTCGTTCGACTGGTCGCGCGAGCTCGCCTCCAACGAGCCCAGCTACTACCGCTGGACGCAGTGGATCTTCCTCAAGCTGTACGAGCGCGGGCTCGCCTACCGCGCCGAGGCGGCGGTCAACTGGTGCCCGGTCGACGCGACCGTGCTCGCCAACGAGCAGGTCATCGACGGCCGCTGCGAGCGCTGCGGCTCGCCGGTCGAGGCGCGCCAGCTCGAGCAGTGGTTCTTCCGCATCACCGACTACGCCGACCGCCTGCTCGACGACCTCGCCGACGTCGAGTGGCCCTCGCACGTGGTCACCATGCAGCGCAACTGGATCGGGCGCTCGGAGGGCGCCGAGGTCCAGTTCAGCGCGCCCGAGATGGGCGTCGACTACCCCGTCTTCACCACGCGGCCGGACACGCTGTTCGGCGCGACCTTCTTCGTTATGGCGCCGGAGCACCCCGACGTGCTGCGGCTGGCGGAGGGCACCGAGCACGAGGAGGAGGTCCGCGCGTACGTCAACCACGCGCTGACCGAGTCCCACGAGGACCGCGGCGACGCCGAGCGCGAGAAGACCGGCGTGCCGCTCGGCCGCTCCGTCGTCAACCCGGTCAACGGCGAGCGCATCCCCATGTGGGTCGCCGACTACGTGCTGATGGAGTACGGGACCGGCGCGATCATGGCGGTCCCGGGGCACGACGCCCGCGACCATGAGTTCGCCGAGAAGTTCGGCCTCCCGATCAAGCGCGTCATCGAGGGCGGCGACGGCGAGCTGCCCTACACCGGCGACGGCACGCTCGTGAACTCCGACCCGCGCTTCGACGGGATGCACAACCGCGAGGCGCTGGAGCAGATCGTCGACTGGCTCGACGACCAGGGCCGCGGCCACCGCTCGATCAACTACCGCCTGCGCGACTGGCTGCTCTCCCGCCAGCGCTACTGGGGCTGCCCGATCCCGATCATCCACTGCCCGGCGTGCGGGCTCGTGCCGGTCCCGATCGAGGACCTGCCGGTCGAGCTGCCCGACGTCCGCGACTACGCGCCCAAGGGCCGCTCGCCGCTGGCCGCGGCGGAGGACTGGGTGAACGTGAAGTGCCCCTCGTGCGGTGGGGCCGCCAAGCGCGAGACGGACACGATGGACACGTTCGTCGACTCCTCCTGGTACTTCCTGCGCTACTGCGACTCGCACAACGACGAGGCGCCGTGGGACCCGGCGGTGCTCTCCCGCTGGATGCCGATCGATCAGTACATCGGCGGCGTCGAGCACGCGATCCTGCACCTGATGTACGCGCGCTTCTTCGTGAAGGCGCTCGCGGACATGGACCTGCTCGACTTCCAGGAGCCGTTCCTGAAGCTCTTCACGCAGGGGATGATCACCCGCGACGGGGCGAAGATGTCCAAGTCGAAGGGCAACGTGATCTCGCCGATCGAGTACGTCGAGAAGTACGGCGCGGACACCGCCCGTTGCTACATCCTCTTCATCGGCCCGCCGGACCAGGACGCGGACTGGTCGGACGAGGGCATCGAGGGCGTGCACCGCTTCCTCTCGCGGCTGTGGCGCCTGGGAATGGACCTCTCCGAAGGGATGGACCAGCCCGGGCCGGCGCTCGGCCCGCTTGAGGTCCCCGAGGGCGACGACCTCGAGCTGATGCGCAAGTCGCACTGGGCGATCGACAAGGTCACCAACGACATGGCGGGGCGCTTCGCGTTCAACACCGCGATCTCGGCGGTGATGGAGCTGGTCAACGAGGTCTACCGCCGGCGGGCGGGCGCCTCAACGGCCGCGATGCACTTCGCCACGGCGACGGCCGCGTCGCTGATCTTCCCGTTCGCGCCGCACGTCGGCTCGGAGGTCTACGAGCTGCTGACCGGCGCGCACGTGTGGGAGGAGCCGTGGCCCGACGCCGACCCGGCGCTGCTGGAGCGCGACACCGTCGAGCTCGTCGTGCAGGTCAATGGCAAGCTGCGCGACCGGGTGCAGGCGCCGGCTTCCGCCTCGCGCGAGGAGCTCGAGGCGCTGGCGCGGACGCCGCGGATCGTGTCGCAGCTCGACGGCAAGGACGTCGTGAAGGTCATCGCCGTGCCGGGCAAGCTCGTGAACTTCGTCGTGCGTTAGCTCGCACTTTCGTCACAGATCCGGGCTGATCCGTCTGCCCGCGCCGCCTAGCGTCGCGGGATGTGCCCGACACCCCCCGCCACGTGCTGTTCCTCTGGGCGCTCGGCCTGCTGGCGGTGGTGCTGCTGGGCGCGCGGTACCTGCGGGGTGACGACCCGCCGCCCGCCGCCGCGCCGATCCATGTGGCGGAGCCGGGTGGAAGTGCGTCGTCGCGGCTGATCGTGCACGTGGCGGGCGCGGTGCGGCGGCCGGGCGTGTACCGGCTGGCGGCGGGGTCGCGGGTGTTCGACGCGGTCCGCCGGGCCGGCGGCGCGCGGCGCCGGGCCGACCTGGCAGCGCTGAACCTGGCCGCCAAGCTCGAGGACGGGCGCCAGGTGCTCGTGCCGCTGCGGGGTGCGGCGCCGCCGGGCGCGGCGGGCGGTACCGCCGCGGCAGCGGCTGAGGGCCAGCCACTCGACCTCAACACCGCGAGCGCGGAGCAGCTCGACCAGCTCGACGGCATCGGCCCGGGCATGGCCGCCGCGATCCTCAAGTACCGCGACCAGCACGGCGGCTTCGGGTCGGTCGACGAGCTCGGCGAGGTCCCGGGGATCGGAGAGAAGCGTCTGGCCTCGCTGCGGGAGCAGGTGCGGGTGTGAGCGCCCTCCGCACGGCCCTCACCGCCGCTCAGGGCCGTCTTCAGGCCGCCCTCTTCGCCGCCCGCGGCCACCCGCGGCACGTGGTCCTCTACGCGCTCGCCGCCGGCCTGGGGCTCGGGCCGGTCTCGCCCATCGCGACCCTCGCCGCGGCCGTTCTCGCCGCGGTCGTCGGCCGCCGCGGACTGGGCCTTCTGGCTGTCGCGGCGGTGCTCGGCGGAGCGGCCTTCGCGGACGCGCGCCTCGCCGGCCTCGACGCGGGTTCTCTGCGCGCGATGCACGGGCGGCACTGGGAAGGGCGGGCGGTGGTCCTCGAGCCGGTGCGCGAGCACGGCGCACACGCCTCCGCCCGCGTGCGGCTGGTGGACCTCGACGAGCAGGCGGTGGCCCGGCTCCGCGTCCCCGGATCCCGGCCGCCCGGTGTACCTCCCTCTCATCACGCCTGGCCCGAGGTGGGGGAGGTGGTCGCCCTCTCTGGGCGGGTCGCGCCGCTGGACAGGTTCGACGCGTTCCAGAGGCGGCGCGGGGCCCATGGGGCACTGGAGGTGGACCGGCTGCGGCGCACCGGCGCGTGGCGGGGCGGGGTGGCCGGGGCGCTCGACCGGGTGCGGCGGCGGGCGGAGGTCGGGCTCGCTCGCGGGCTGCCGCCGAAGGAGGCCGCCCTGCTGCGCGGCATGGTGCTCGGGCAGGACGAGCGGTTGTCGGAGGCGGTGCGGACCGAGTTCCAGCGCTCGGGGCTTGCCCACATCCTCGCGGTGTCGGGGCAGAACGTCGTCCTGCTGGCCATGCTCGCGCTTGCGGCGGGGATGGTCGCGGGGATCGGGTTGCGCGCGCGGCTGGCCGTGGCGCTCGCGCTGGTCGTGGTCTACGTGCCGCTCGCGGGCGGCGGGCCGTCGATCCAGCGCGCCGGCGTGATGGGCGGCGCCGGGCTGGTGGCGGCGCTGGCGGGGCGGCCGGCGTCGCGGTGGTACGCGCTCGGGCTCGCGGCGGCGGCGACGCTCGCGCTCAACCCTCGCGTGTCGGGCGAGCCGGGCTGGCAGCTGTCGTTCGCGGCGGTCGTCGGGCTGCTCGCGCTGGTACCGCGCTGGCGGGAGGGGCTGCGGCGGGCCGGGCTGCCCGGGCCGGTCGCCGACGCCACGGCGGTGACCGCGGCCGCGACGGTCGCGACGGCGCCGCTGATGGCTTTCCACTTCGAGCAGGTCTCGCTCGCCTCGCTGCCGGCCAACCTCGCTGCCGCGGCCGCCGTCGCGCCGGTGATGTGGCTCGGGATGGTCGCGATCGCAGCCGCACAGATCTCGCCCGCGCTGTGCGAGCCGCTGAACGCGCTGAACCGGCCGCTGCTGGCCTACGTCGAGTGGGTGGCGCACGTCGCCGCGCAGCCGCCCGCCGCGGCGCTCCCGATCCGCCTCGGCGGTCCGGCGGCCCTGGCTCTGACCTACGCCGCGCTGGCGGCGGCCCTCGCCCTCGCCGGCCGGGCGGGGAGGTGGCTGGTGCCGGACGCATCCCGGAGGTTCTTCCGGGGCGGGCACCGAACGCTCGTGGCCGCGGCCGTGGCGGCTGCGGTGGCGTGCCTCGTCGTCGTCCCCGCCCTCGGCACGCCCCGCCCACCCCAGCCGGGCGACTTCGTCATCTCGTTCCTCAACATCGGCCAGGGCGACGCGACGCTGCTGCAGCACGGCGGCGCATCGATCCTGTTCGACACCGGGCCGCCCGGCGGGCCGATCCTCGCGCGCCTGAGGCAGGCCGGCGTGAGGCGGCTCGACGCGCTCGTTCTCACCCACGCCCAGCTCGACCACGAGGGAATGGCGGTGCCGATCACCCGCACGTACCACCCGCGGCTGGTGCTCGACGGCGGCGCGGGCTGGAACACGCCGACCCAGCGAGGCCTGCGCGCGAACGTCGTGCCGGCCCACCAGGGCCAGCAGCTGGAGCTGGGCGGCATCCGCCTCCGGCTCCTGTGGCCGCCGCGGCCGCCGCCCGGCTGGCGCCCCGAGGGCGACCCGAACAACCGCGCCGTCGTGGCGATCGCCAGCGTCGGGAGCTTCGACGTCCTCCTCACCGCCGACGCCGAGTCGGACATCACCGGCCCGCTCCAGCTGCCGCCCGTCGAGGTCCTCAAGGTCGCCCACCACGGCAGCGAGGATCCCGGCCTCCCGGCGCTGCTCGCCCGCACGAAGCCCGCCTTCGCGGGCATCGAGGTCGGCCGCGGCAACACCTACGGCCATCCCACGCAGCCGACCCTCCAGGAGCTCGGAGCCGCCGTGCCCCACGTCTACCGGACCGACCGCGACGGCACCGTCCGCCTCCACGTCACCGCCGCCGGGGTGACCGTCGAGCACGCCCCCTAGACTCGGCCGCAGTGCCCGCCTTCAAGCCCGCCTACCTGATCCTCGGCGACGACCACGGCCGCATCTCCGAGCGCCGCGCCAAGCTGCGCGCGCTGGCGGAGGCCGACGCCGGCGCCTCCGGCGTCGAGGTGCTGGAGGGCGACGCGTGCACCGCCGACAACGTCGAGATGGCCCTGACCACCATGACCTTCGCGATGGGCCGCCGCTTCGTCATCGCCGACGGGGTCGAGCGGTGGAAGGACAAGGACGTCGAGCAGGTCGCCGCCGCCATGAAGGGCATGGACGGCGAGACGCTGACGATCGCCCTGTTCGGTCGCGAGGAGGGGCGCAACAAGGTCGCCGACGGGCTGCGCAAGGCGGTCGAGCAGGCCGGCGGCCAGATCAGCGAGGAGAGCGGCGTCAAGCCGTGGGAGCTGCCGCGCTGGGTCGCCGCCCGCGCGCGCGAGCTGGACCTCGAGCTCGACCAAGGCGCACCGAAGGCCCTGATCGCCCAGGTCGGCGATCGCCAGCAGCGCCTCCTCCGCGAGCTCGAGAAGCTCGCCCTCGAGCACGGCGCGGGCGCGAGCCTCACCGCCGCCGAGGTCGAGGAGTCCAGCGCCTCCTCCGCCGAGCGCAAGGCATGGACGCTCGCCGACACCATCCTCGCCGGCGACGAGCAGGCCGCGATCCGGTCGCTGGTCGAGCTGCGCGGCCAGGGCGAGCGCCTCCCCGGCCTGCTCTACCAGATCGTCCGCCGGCTCAAGGACGCGATCACCGTCGCCGAGGCGCTCGCGGCCGGCCAGCCGCCCGGTGAGGTCCGCCGCACGCTGCGGATGCCCTCGAAGGCCGCCGAGCGCTTCATGGCCGACGTCGCCAAGCGCGACCTCGACGCCCTCCGGCGAGCGCTGGAGGTCATGGCCGACCTCGAGCTCGAGAGCCGGGGCGGAGGCGCGAGCCTTGGCGCCCTCGACGAGGACACGCAAGCGGTGCGCGCGGTGCTGGCGGCGGCCGGCTAGGCCGAGACGCTGCGGCGCAGCTTCGCGGCCCGCGACTTCTTGCGCGCGCCGGCGTTCCGGTGCAGAGCGCCGCGCTTGACGGCCTTGTCGACCAGCCGGATCAGCTGGTTGTGCTCGGCGTCGGCGGTGGCGTCATCGCCGGCCTCGACCGCGGCCTGGAGGCGGCGGAAGTAGGTCTTGATCGCGGAGGTGTACCGGCGATTCTCGAGCCGCTCACGCTCGGTACGCAGGATCCGCTTCTTCTGTGACGCGATATTGGCCATCGGAACGGGCGCCTACTATAGCGGCGCCCAGATGGTCGATCCCACGACCCCCGCACCCGTCTGCACGCACCCCGCGGCGCAGGACCAGTACCCGCCGAAGGCGTCCGTGGCGCTGCCACTGTCCACCTTCGGCGGGCACTGCCCTGCATCCACGGTGCACGCACATCCGGGCACGGCGGCCGCGGGATCGACCATCTAGTGGAGACGCCGGCCACCCAGCAAACGCGCCGGATTGCGCTCAACACGGCCATCTTCTCGATCGCGACCGGGCTCTCCCGGATCGCGGGCCTCGTCAGGGAAGTGGTCGCGTCGAGCTACTTCGGCACCTCCGGCCCGTTCTCGGCCTTCACGATCGCGTTCCAGGTCCCGAACCTGATTCGCGCGCTGGTGGCGGACTCGGCTCTCAGTGCCGCGTTCGTCCCCGTCTTCACCGAGCTGCTGGAGCAGCGCAAGCGCAAGGAGGCGTTCCAGCTCGCCGGCGCGCTGTTCGGGCTGATCCTGGTCGTCCTGGGCGCGCTGACGATCCTCTTCATCGCCCTCGCGCCGGTGATCATCCCGCCGCTCACGGGCAGCGAGTTCACGCCCCAGCTCGACGAACTGACCGTCGGCCTCAGCCGGGTGCTGTTCCCGATCGTGCTGCTGCTCGGGCTCAACGGGCTCGTGGTCGGGATCCTCAACGCCTACGACCACTTCGCGATTCCGGCGATCTCGCCGGTGGTCTGGAACCTCGTGATCATCGTGGGGCTGGTCGCGCTCAAGCCGCTGTTCCACGGCCCCAACCAGGTCTACGCGTACGCGATCGCGATCGTCCTCGGCACCATCGCGCAGTTCGCGATGTGCCTGCCGGTGCTCAAGCGCGTCGGCTTCCACCTCCGCATCTCGTTCCACTGGCGCGACCCGCGCATCCGCACCGTGCTGGTGCTGATGCTGCCCGTGACGCTCGGCCTCGGCCTCATCAACTTCGATGCGCTGATCAACTCGTCGCTCGGGTCGCTCGTCTCGGAGTCGGCTCCGGCCGCCATCGACCGCGCGTTCCGCCTCTACATGCTGCCGCAGGGCATTTTCAGCGTCGCGGTCGCGACCGTCCTGTTCCCGACCCTCTCTCGCTACGCCGCGCGCGGAGACCACGACGGGCTTCGCGGCACGAGCGCGAACGGCGTCCGCCAGATCGCGCTGCTGCTGATCCCCGCGGCCGTCTTCACCGCCGTCCTCGCGGAGCCGCTGACCCGGCTGGTCTACCAGCGCGGCGCGTTCGGGGCGACCTCGACGGACGAGGTCTCCGAGGCGCTGTTCTGGTTCAGCTTCTCGCTGCCGTTCAGCGGCGCCAACCTGATGCTCACGCGCACGTTCTTCTCGCTTCAGCGCCCGTGGTTCCCGACCGCGCTGGCGGGCGGGTCGCTGCTCGTGAACGTCGGCGTCTCGCTGGCGCTCTACGAGCCGTACGGCATCGCCGGCATCGTCATCGGCACGGCCGTGGCGAGCGCGGCCATGGCCGTCGCCCAGGCCGTCTTCCTGCGCCGTCAGCTGCACGGCTTCGAGATCGGCCGCACGCTGCGGGCGGTGGCGGGCATCCTCGTCGCCAGCGCGCTGCTCGGGGTCGTCTCCTACGGGGTCTGGTACGCGCTCAACGAGGCCCTCGGGACCTCCCTGCTGGGCCAGCTCGTGTCGGTGCTCAGCGCGCTCGTGCTCGGCAGCGCGGTCTACGCCGGCGCCGTCCTGGCGCTCCGGATCCCGGAGGCGCATCAGATCATCGGGCTGATCCGCGGCCGGATGGGGCGCGGCGCCTCGTAACCTGAAGGTCATCGCCGACCAGGCCCACATCCGGAACTTCTCGATCATCGCCCACATCGACCACGGGAAGTCGACGCTGGCCGATCGCATCCTCGAGACGACCCACACGGTCGACCCGCGCAGCATGCGCGCCCAGCTGCTCGACAGCATGGACCTCGAGCGCGAGCGCGGGATCACGATCAAGGCCCAGGCTGTCCGCGTGTTCTATGAGGCGAAGGACGGCGAGACCTACCAGCTGCACCTCATCGACACGCCCGGGCACGTCGACTTCACCTACGAGGTCTCCCGCTCCCTGGCCGCGTGCGAGGGCGCGCTGCTGGTGGTCGACGCCTCCCAGGGCGTCGAGGCCCAGACCGTCGCCAACACCTACCTGGCGGTCGACTCCGGGCTCGAGCTGATCCCGACGCTGAACAAGATCGACCTGCCCGGCGCCGAGCCGGAGCGCGTCGCCGAGGAGATCGCCGACCTGATCGGGGAGGACCCGCACGAGGTCCGCCGCATCTCCGCCAAGACCGGCGACGGCGTCGCCGAGGTGCTGGAGGAGCTCGTCGCGCGCGTCCCGCCGCCGCACGGCGACCCCGACGCGCCCCCGCGCGCCCTCATCTTCGACTCCGAATACGACCAGTACCGGGGCGTGATCGCGTACATCCGCGTCGTCGACGGCACGTTCACCAAGGGCGAGGCGATCGCCGCGATGGCGGCCGGCACGCAGGCCGACGTCGACGACATCGGCTTCTTCACCCCCGCCATGGAGCCCGCGGACAAGCTCTCGGCGGGCGAGGTCGGCTACCTGATCACCGGCATCAAGGACGTCGGGAGCCTGCCGGTCGGCGACACGCTCACCACGCGCGCGAACCCGGCCAAGGAGCCGCTGCCCGGCTACCGCGACGTCAAGCCGATGGTGTTCTGCGGCCTCTTCCCGATCGAGTCCAACCAGTTCGAGGAGCTGCGCGACGCGCTCGAGAAGCTGTCGCTCAACGACGCGGCGCTGTTCTGGGAGCCGGAGAACTCCGACGCGCTCGGCTTCGGCTTCCGCTGCGGCTTCCTCGGCCTGCTGCACATGGACATCGTGCGCGAGCGCCTCGAGCGCGAGTACGACGTCGACCTGATGGCGACGATGCCGTCGGTCGAGTTCGAGCTCACGCTCACCGACGGCACCGAGCTGACGGTCCACAACCCGTCGGACATGCCCGATCCGGCCCGCATCGAGGAGGTGCGCGAGCCGATGGTGCGCGCCTCGATCCTCTCGCCCAAGGAGCACATCGGGAACATCATGGAGCTGTGCCAGGAGCGCCGCGGCGAGCACCAGGGCATGCACTTCCTGTCCGCCGAGCGCGTCCAGGTCACCTACGACCTGCCGCTGGCCGAGATCGTCCTCGACTTCTTCGACCAGCTGAAGTCGCGCACCCGCGGCTACGCGTCGCTGGACTACGAGCCGATCGGGATGAAGCCGTCGGACATGGTCAAGCTCGACGTCCTGCTCGCCGGCGATCCTGTCGACGCGCTCTCGATGATCGTCCACCGCGACAAGGCCTACGAGGCCGGCCGCGGGCTGGTCGACCGGCTGCGCAAGCGGATCCCGCGCCAGCAGTACGACGTGCCGATCCAGGCCGCCGTGGGCGCGAAGATCATCGCCCGCGAGACCGTAAAGGCCTACCGCAAGGACGTCACCGCCAAGTGCTACGGCGGCGACATCTCCCGCAAGCGCAAGCTGCTCGAGCGCCAGAAGGAGGGCAAGCGGCGGATGAAGCAGGTCGGCCGCATCGAGGTGCCGCAGGACGCCTTCCTGGCCGTCCTCGAGCTCGACGGCGACTAGTCAGCCCCGATACACGGGAACACGACGGCGTCGGCGCGGCGCGTCTCGAAGGCGAGGAAGGACCGGAGCACGGCTTCGCGCTGAAAGCCCGCGGCGCGCAGCACCCGCTGAGACGCCTCGTTGTTCGGCCCCGCGGAGCTGGCGAGCGATGAACGAGCGGCCCGCCTCCTCGGTGAACTCCGCCGGAACGGTCGTGCCCTCGGGGATGGCCTCGTCCGCCGACGCCTCGCGGATGCAGCCGACGTCCTCAGGTGCCCACCGCCGCAACCGGACGACGTCGTCGGTCAGGTCCAGGTCGGGATACGCGATCAGACGGCGACTACGGGCCGGGCGGGCCGGGCGCGCCGGGGGCGTCCGGGGCCGGCATCTGATCCTGCGAGGGCTTGACGCCCGGCGGGAGCTTCACGTGGTCGTGCTTGTCCGGCGGCGGGTTGTCCGGCGTCGGGCCGGGGCCGGGATCGCCCGGGTCGTCCGGCGGCACCGGGACCTCGGGCGGCGGCGGCTCGGGCGTCGCCGTCGGGGTCGGCTCCGGCGTGGTCGTCGGGTCCGGGGTAACGGTCGGCTCCGGCGTCGCGGTCGGCTCCGGAGACGGCTCCGGCGTGACCGTCGGCTCGGGCGAAGGCGTGGGAGTGGGGGTCGGGCCGGGGCCGGGGCCGTCGGGATCGCCCGGGGGCTTGGAGGCGACCGGCCCGTCGGGATCGGGCGGCGTGACGCTGCTGCCCGACGTGTCCGGCGGCGTCGGAACGTCCGGCGGGGTGGCCGGGACCGGCCCGGAGGCGGGCACGACGACGATCGGAGTCGCGGGGGTCGTCGCCGGCGTGGTGATGCCGCCGCCGATGCCGGGCCCGCTCACGCCGATCGGCGTCGGGCCGGTGCCGGGGCTGGCGCTCCCGCTGGTCCCGGTGTCGAACTCGCCGCCGGCGCCACCACCGGCGCCACCGCGACCGCCGGCACCGCCGCCACCGCCGCCACCGCCCGCGGCAGCGCCGCCGGTCCCCGTGCCGGTGTTGGCCTGGAACTGGCGCAGTGCCTCGCGCGCGGCCTGGAGCGGGCTCTCGCTCGAGCTCTGCAACTCGCTCTTGACGCTCGTCCTCGGCTTGCCGAGGCGCTGAGCGGGAGCTTCGGGCGTGCGCAGCTGGACGTCGCCACGGCGATCGCCGATCAGCCGGTTGGGCCAGTCCCCGAAGTCCACGAAAGGATCGACGACTGCCACCAGCAGCAACGGAACCGCGACCAACCAACCGAGAACGTTGAGGGCCGCGAGCACCTTCACACGCCTGCTCATGTGAAAGGAAGTGTTCCACGCCGGGCGGCGTTGGGAACCCCCAACTGGTTAGTAGGGTCCAGAGTCCCGCAAAGAGGAGGAAAGCTTGGCGCCGAAAACCGACGCGGTGGGCAAGACCTACCCGCCCACGAGCTACGCCGTGGGGCGCGAGAAAGTGCGCGAGTTCGCGGCCGCGGTGGGGGAGGAGAACCCGCTCCACCACGACCTCGACGCCGCCCGCGAGGCCGGCTACGCCGACGTCGTCGCGCCGCCGATGTTCGCCGTCGTGTTCGGCGGCCGCGCGATGGCGCCCGCGCTCTTCGACCCCGAGGTCGGCATCGACTTCTCCCGCATGGTCCACGGCGGCCAGGAGTTCGTATGGGGACCGCCGGTCGTCGCGGGCGACGAGATCGCCACCGAGGTCGAGGTCAAGGACGTCGCCGAGCGGGGCGGGCTGCAGTTCTTCGTCTTCGAGAGCCGCTCGACGAACCAGAACGGCGAGACCGTGTGCACCGGCACCTGGACCAACATCGTCCGATGACCGAGATCCCCGATCTGAAGGTCACCCCCGACCGCTACCTGACGTATCGCTACGCGGGCGCCTCCGGCGATTTCAACCCGATCCACATCGATGAGGAGTTCGCCAAGTCGGTCGGCCTCCCCGGCCGCATCCTCCATGGCCTCTGGACCATGTCGCAGGTCGCGCGGGCGGTGAGCCAGGCCGGCGAGCTCAAGCGCCTCGAGGTCCAGTTCCGCGGCATGGGCTTCCCCGAGCAGGAGATCACCGTCACCTCGACCGTCACCGGCGAAGCCGACGGCGTGGCGCAGATCGAAACCGAGGCCGAGCAGGACGGCCGCCGGATCGTCCGCAAGGGCAAGGCCGAGGTGGTTCTTAGACTCTGAGGGGATGCTCTCCCCCCGCCAGGAACTCCTGCTGGGCAAGGTGGTCGACGGTTTCGCCGAGTCCGGCCAGCCCGTGGGCTCCAAGGCCCTCGCCGCCGACCCCGACATCGGCTACGGCCCGTCGACGATCCGCAACGAGCTTGCGGTGCTCGAGGAGCAGGGGCTGCTCGCGCACCCGCACACCTCCGCGGGCCGCGTGCCGACCGACTCGGGCTACCGCTACTTCGTCGACCACGTGCTGCCGAAGCGCACGTCGACGGCGGTCGCCCCGCGCGCGGTCGAGCTGACGCTGGCGCGGCGCGAGGTCGCCGAGGCGATGCGGATGACGACGGAGACGCTGTCGCAGGTCACGAACCTGCTGGCGATCGTCACCGCACCGCCGATCGCCACCACCACGATCCGCCACGTCGAGGTCCTCGCCCTCCAGCCGCAGGTGCTGATGGTCGTGATCATCACCTCCACCGGCGGCGTGTCGAAGCGCGTGTTCGCGTTCGAGTCGCCCGTCGATCCCGGGCTCGCCGAGTGGGCGGCCGCCTACCTCAACGAGCAGCTCGTCGGCATGGGACTCGGCGCGCGGATGCTCCACGGCCGGCTCGACGACCCGTCGCTGCCGGCCACCGAGCGCGCCTTCCTCACCCAGCTCGCGCCGGCCTTCACCGAGCTCGCCGAGACGGCGGAGGACACGCTGTACGTCGACGGCGCGGCCCGGCTGCTGGGCGAGTATCGCTTCCAGGACCTGTCCCAGCTCAACCAGGTGATGGAGATGCTCGAGCGGCGTGTCACGCTGCTGAGCGTGCTGTCCGAGGCGCTCGCCGAGCGCGACATCTACGTGCGCATCGGTCGTGAGAACGCCGCGCCGGCGCTCCAGGGCCTGTCGCTGGTCGCCGCCAACTACGGCCTGCCGCGGCGCAACCTCGGCACGGTGTCGGTGATCGGGCCGACCCGCATGGACTACGCGGTCGCGATGCAGTCCGTGCGCGCCGCCGCGGTCCAGCTCTCGCACTTCGTCGAAGACGTCTACGGCGAGTCCTGATGGCCCGCGACTACTACGAGACGCTCGGGGTCGACCGGAGCGCCGACGACGCGACGATCAAGAAGGCCTTCCGGAAGCTGGCGCGCGAGCTGCACCCGGACGTCAACGCGCACGACCCCGACGCCGAGGAGAAGTTCAAGGAGGCCGCCGCGGCCTACGAGGTGCTGAACGATCCGGAGCGGCGGCGGCTCTACGACTCCTACGGCGAGGACGGCCTGCGCAGGGGCGGCTACGCGCCGGACATGGACGCGTTCGGCTCGGTCTCCGACCTGTTCTCGGCCTTCTTCGGGGGCGGCAGCGGGTTCGACATCTTCGGCGGCGGGGGAGGCGGCCGGCGGGGGCGCGGCGGCGCGATGCAGGGCGCCGACGTGGTCGCGACCGCCACGATCGACCTCGCCGAGTCCGCGCACGGCAAGACGGTCGAGATCGCCTACGAGGTGGCGACGACGTGCCCGCACTGCAGCGGCAACGGCGCCGAGCCGGGCACGCCGATCGTCGCGTGCGCGACCTGCGACGGCACCGGCCAGCACCAGCGCGTCGCGCGGACCGCGTTCGGCCAGCTGGTGCGGACCGCGGTGTGCGAGGTCTGCGGCGGCGACGGCCGGATCCCGGAGACGCCGTGCTCGGAGTGCGACGGCGCGGGCATGGTGGCCGAGCAGCGCAAGCTGGCGGTCGACATCCCGCCCGGGATCGCCGACGGGCAGCGGATCCGGCTCACGCGCCGCGGCCACGCGGGCCAGTACGGCGGGCCCGCGGGCGACCTCTACGTGGTCGTGCGGGTGGAGGAGGACGAGCGCTTCCTGCGCGACGCCGAGGACCTCGTGACCGTGATCGACGTGCCGGCCCCGCTGGCCGCGCTCGGCACGACCGTGCAGGTCCCGACGCTCGACGGCGACGTGTCGCTGGAGATCCCCGCCGGCACGCAGCCGGGGGAGACGATCGTGATGCGCGGGCGCGGGCTGCCGCCCCTGTCGCGCGGGCGCACCGGGGACCTGCGCGTGGTCGTCAACGTCGCGATCCCGCGGCGGCTCTCGCGCGAGCAGCGGTCGATGCTCGAGGACTTCGCGGCGACGGTGACCGAGGACAATCTGCGCTCCGACGAGGGCATGCTCGCCAAGCTCAAGCGGGTGCTCGCAGGGTGAGGGCCTGTCCAAGAAGTCGGCACGCCCGGATGCACCCGATCCGCGGCGCCGGATCGCGCCCTTGATCCGCCTCGCGGTGCGCGTGCCGCGCGCCGCGGCGGAGATCGTGCTGGCCGAGCTGCTCGAGCTCTCGCCCGCCGGGCTGGAGGAGACCGACGTCAGCGAGGGCGTCGTCGAGTACGCGCTCTACGGCGCGGAGGGCGAGCTGCCGGACCTGCCCGCGCTGCAGGCGGCCGCGGGCGACGTGTTGGTGGACGTCTCGTCGTCGGTGGTGCCCGACGACTGGGCCGATCGCTGGAAGGCGTGGCACCGCCCGGTCGACGTCGCGTGGCGCTTCCGGCGGCTGCGGGTGCGGCCGCCGTGGGAGGAGGCGCTGGCCGAGGAGTCGGGGATCGACCTCGTCATCGATCCGGGCCAGGCGTTCGGGACGGGCGCGCACCACACGACGCGGCTCTGCCTCGAGTTGCTGCTCGAGCTCGACCCGGGCGGCCCGCTGGCCGACTGGGGCTCGGGCAGCGGCGTGCTGGCGATCGCGGCGGCGCGGCTCGGGTACGAGCCGGTGCTGGCGGTCGACGTCGAGCCCGCGTCGTTGGAGGCGTCGGCGGTGAACGCCGAGCGCAACGGGGCTTCGGTGGAGGTCCGGCGCGTGAACCTGCGGCGGGAGCCGGCGCCGTGGGCGCCGACCGTGACGGCCAATCTCGTCCGCCCGCTGTTGCTCGAGGTCGCGCGGTTGCTCGAGCGGGCTCCGGACCGCCTCATCGCCTCAGGACTGCTCAGGGAGGAAGCCGACGAGGTCGCCGCGGCGTTCGAGGCGCACGGCCTGCGCGAGCGGGACCGGCGGTTCGGCGGGGAGTGGGCCGCCGTGCTGCTCGGCCGCGGCTAGAGGCCAGCGGTGACGAAGCGGTCGGCGGTGCCGGCGTTGGCTTCGACGACCGAGCGCGCCTTCGCGCAGAACTTGAGGCGCCGCGGTGGGACAGCGGGGTCGACGCGGACGACCTGGCCGTCCTTGCCGAGCCAGATCAGGTCGAGCGGGAAGCGCATCGTGAACGTGTGAACCGAGCGGCAGCGCGGGATGTGGAGCGCGAGGCGCTCGGGCAGGACGTCGAGCTTCGCGAGGCCCTTCATGCGCGCCGCGCGCGTGTTCGCCTCGGCGACGCGCAGGCCGTCCGCGAGGTCGCGGGCGGGCAGGCCGTCGAGCCGCGGGCAGGCCTCAGCCGATGCAGAACTCGCAGCCGCCACCGCCGCCTCCACCGCCGCCGCCGCCTCCGCCACCGCCGCCGGAGGGCGCCGGGGGCGTGTACGTCGGAGCGGTCGGGGTCGGCGTGCTGCGCGGCGCCGGTGTGGCCTCGGCGCGGCGGCGTGCGGCGGCCCGGCGGCGCTTGGCGGCGGCGCGACGGCGTGCGGCGCGTGCCTTGCGCGCGGCGGTCTGGACCTTGCGGACCGCGCGGGTCTCCTGACCGACCACGGCCGCGCGCTGGTCGACATAGGCCTGCTTGAGCTTGGTCGCCTCCGCGCGCTCGGCGGCGGTCGGCGTGCTGACGGGAGCCGGGGTGGGCGAGGCGGTCGCCTCGGCGGTCACGGTCGCGGATGCGGAGGTCTGCTTGGCCGGCTGACCGCCGCCCTTGTCCTCCATCGCGCCCGTGAACAGGCTGACGCCGATCACGATCGCGCCGATGCCGGCCGCCGCGTAGATCGCGACGAGCACGAGCGGGCTGAACTTCCGGCGCGGGTCCCGCTCGCGGCGCGCGGGCGCGGCGGCGGGGGCGGGCGTGGCGACGGGCTCCCAGTCCCATTCGTCGGACGGCTCGGCAGCGGCGGGCGCGGGCTCCGGATCCCAGTCCCAGTCGGTGACCGGGGCGGGCTCCGGCGAAGCGCCGGCCTCTACGGCTTCCTCCTGGTCGGGCGCGTCGGAGGAGAAGCGGTGCTGCGCGGGCGCGGAGATCTCCGGCGCGGCAGGCTCGTCGGCCGTGGGCTCCGGAGTCTCCTCCGGCGCCGGCTCGTCGAGCTCGGACCAGTCGTCCCACAGCGGCTCTTCGACGGGAGCGGGGGCGGCGCCGTTGCCGGCCGCCGGCTCGTCGGTCGTCACCGCACCGTTGCCGTTGCCGTTCGTGGACGGCGCCTCGTACTCGACCGGCGGCGGCGGGTCCGCGACCGCGGTGTCGCCGCCCCAGCCGAGGTCGTCGTCCCAGTCGAGATCGGCATCCGTCGTGTAGGCAACAGCCCCATCCGCACCCGCGGCGACCGCCGCCGTGTGCGGGTTGCGCGACCGCAGCCGGCTGCCCGCCGTGCGGCCGCTGGCGCCCCGGCGCCGCGCCGCGTGGCTCGCCGTCCACTGCTTGCCGGCGTTCGCGCGAACGCGGCCGCCACCGCGCCTCCGGAGGCGGGGAACAACGATGAGGCTGATGGCAAGAAGGCCGGCGAGTGCGAGTGCGATTTCCATATCGCTCCTACATGGTGCCAGCGCCGCGGCTCCGAACCAAGGCGCGACCGTTGATCACTATGGTCATGTTGTGCCCGATAACCCGGCCGTGCAGGCATCGGATCGCCCGACCCGGCGCCAGGTTCCCGTGATCCTCGCGTTCGGCCTCAGACCCGAGCGCTTCGTGGGGCAGGAGGGCCGCATCGACGCCGTGCTCGAGCCGCCCGCGGCCGACAAGGCCGACCTGCTCGTGCAGGCGCTCAGCTCCGGCATCGAGGCCAGCGGCTACGTCATCGCGGTGCTGCCCCAGTGGTTCCCGCCCGAAGGCGCGCTGCGCCTGGGCATGGCCCGCTCGATGCTCGACACCGACCGCGTCGCCGTCTACGAGACGGCGCTGCCGCCGCTCGCCGGCGCGGTGCTGTGCAGCCTCGCGTCCAGCCTCGCGCCGCACATGCCGAGCGCCGGAGTGCTCGCCTCCCTGCTGCCCGAGCTCGAGGCCGAGCTGTACGTCTTCACGTGGCTCGGATCCGTGTCCGGCCTGAGCGCCCCCGCGCCAAGCTTCGGGCAGCACCTCGCCTCGCTCGGCCCCAACAGCGCCTTCGGCGTCTCGTCCTGGCCCGAGCCGTCCGTCCACAAGATCAGCTCCGGCGCGCCCGGCGTGCCGCTGCCGGAGATCCAGCGGCCGTCGCGAATGGTCGTCGCGCCGCGCAACGGCGACACCGCGTGGGCGCGCGACACGGTCAACGAGGCGCTCGGCGGCCTGCCGGTCGCCGAGGTCGAGCCGACGCCCAACGGCCCGAGCTGGTGGGGCACCTCCAAGGTCGTCGAGAGCGTGGTCTTCCCGGTCGACATCCCGGAGCTCGCCGCCGACCTGCTGGCCGAGCAGGAGCAGTGGGTCTGCCGCTGGTGCCGCGAGCTGATCGCCCGCTCGCCCTGCCCGCTGTGCGGCCACCGCGGCCGCCCCGTCAGACGTCGCCCCCCGCAACCGCAGCATCAGCAAGGCGGGCTCAGGTAGGTGGCCGGGGCGCGGGTCTTGCCCGTGTCCGGGTCCGTGTACGTCATCGACGCGCGCGTGTAGAAGCGCTCGCCCGCGCAGGTCTTGGGCGCCGAGAGCACGATCTCGGCGCGCGCGTCCTGGTAGGTCCCCTGCGCGCAGTTGGGATCGCAGATCAGCGTCCGGACGTCGGCGCGGCCGGTGGCCCGCTCGCTGCCCCAGCCCGACCAGCGCAGGTCGGACAGGCGCTGCTCGGAGTTGACGTCCATCGTCTTGGGCTCGACCCGCGCGTGGAACGAGGAGTCCGCCACCCCGATCGCGCCGCGCTGGAGCTCGGCCTTGGCGCCGTCCGGGTAGACGAGCTTCGCGGGCGGCGCCGCCGGCGGGGCGGTGCCGGTCGCGGTCACCTTCGGCGTGACGGCGTGCTCGGAGCCGCCGCCGCACCCCACGAGGGCGAGGCATGCCACCGCGGCACACGCGAGCCCGCGCCTCACTTGCCCCCGCAGAACTTGTCGTTGAGCGCGGCCGCCTGGCCGGCGCGCTGCCCGTAGCGCAACGGGTACGCGGAGCGCTGCACCGCCTGCGCCAGCGTGCCCGCGTCGGCGTAGCGGTTCTCGATTGCCTGCGCGTGGCGGATGAACTCGGCGGCCGAGTGGTGCGGATCGAGCCGCTGCGCCGCCGTCCCCCAGCCCGCGCCCGAGATCTGCTGGAACGGCCCGAGCGAGGTCCCGTCGTTCGTCGGCGGGATCTTCACGCCGGACTCGACGATGGCCGTCTCCCACGTCGCGAGCCGGACCTTCGGGGACACGTTGAAGCGGTCGAGCTCCTCGCAGATCGGGATCGCGATCTTCGGGTCCGGCGGGCCGAACGGGATCCCGCCGGGGCCGCCCACGAAGAGACCCGCGAGGCCGGCGGGCGCCGGGGCGTCCCAGTCGACGAGCTTGACCTGCAGGAACGAGTCGGTCAGCGAGCCGGCCGCGCCGAGCCCGCCGCCGAAGCCCGTCGGCGAGGAGCTGCCCTGGAAGTCGACGTGCATGTGGTCGAAGTGGTTCTCGACCTGCCACAGCGTGTGGAAGCCGAGCTTGATCAGGTGCGGGCGGACCTCGTTGATGACCGACGCCTCGATCCCCGCCGGGTAGTTGAGGTCGATCGCGCCGGAGCCGCCGCAGGCGTAGTGGAAGGAGGTGGTCTTGCGCTCGCCGCCGGGCGGCATCGGCGCGCCGCCCATGTACGTGTTCTCGTACGGCGGGATGGCGCCGTGCTTCTTGAAGAAGTCGGCGAGCACCTTCATGTCGTCGCAGCCGAGCGGCTTGTGGAGGTCCTTGGCGAGGTCCTTCCATTGCTCGTCGGTGATGTGGGTGCTGCCCGTGCTCGGGGCCGAGCCGCCGCCGTCGAAGTCGACGCCGAGCGACTGGAACGTGGCGAGCTCGACCCGCCCGCGCGCCTTCGCCTTCCCCTCGTGGTTGTCCTTGGGCGCGTCGACCTTGTCGTTCGTGTCGACCCAGGTGCGCACCTCGGCGCCGTCCATCTGGAAGTCGACCAGCCGCCCGTGGTTGCGCTGGGCGTAGTCGGCGGCGGCGGCGCGAACGACCGTCCGGCTGACCCGCGTCAGGTCCGACGTGCCGGTGGTGGCGACCTGCGCGATGAGCTGGTCGCGGATCGAGCGGGCGCCGGCGAGCGCCGCGGCGTCGGAGGCGGTCTGCGCGTTCGAGCGGAGCACGGCCGCCTTACCGATCCGGAAACTGAGCGCTCCAATAGCCAGAATGGCGAGCATCAGCATGATCAGCCCGGGGAGGATCTGTCCGTCTTGGCCTCGGGCGCGCCGTAGCATGGTTTCGGCAGGGTAGACCTGGGTCGGGCGCGCGGCCTGGGTCTGGGGACTCAACATTCGTCCGGGACCAGGCCTCAACCTGTGGCTGGGACCTTCCAAACCGCTGGTCAGCGCGTATTTTCCATTGCGATGAATCCACGCCAACGCCGCGGCCTGCTGCTGCTCGTCCTCTCCGGGCTGGGGCTCCTCGCCGTCTTCGTCCTGATCGCCACCTATGTCGCGGACGTCCGGACCGAGGTCGATCCCAAGATCACGCTGCTGTCGCTCAAGAAGCCGCTCAAGGCGAACGAGTCGGTGCCCGACGACGCGGTCGACGAGGTCACCATGCCCAAGCGCTGGGCCCCGAAGACCGCGCTGCGTAACCGCGCCCAGCTCGTCGGGCTCGTCGCCGGCTCCGATCTGCCGGCCGACTCGCTGCTGCAGAAGGGGATGCTGGTCGCCCCGCCCGAGCTCAGCCCGGGCCAGCGCGAGGTCGCGATCCTCGTCGACGCCGAGACCGGCGTGGCGGGCAAGATCGGCCCCGGCTCCGTGGTCGACATCGTCGGCACCTTCCAGGGCGATCCCGACCGTGGCATCAAGCCCAAATCGACCGTCGTCGTGCCGGCCGCGCGGATCATCGACGTCGGCCAGGCCCAGCTGAAGGGCGGCCGCGGCGTGCAGCAGGCCGAGGCCGACCCGAAGGAGGTCGTGCCGGTCACCTTCGCGCTCACGCCCAAGCAGCAGCTCGAGGTCACCGAGGCGGAGTCGTTCGCCGACGAGGTCCGGCTCGCGCTGCGGCGGCCCGGCGATCTCGCGCCGCTCAAGAAGAGCGAGCGCACCTACTCGCGGCCCGACTCGGGATGAGCCAGCACCGGGTTCTCTTCGCGATCGCCGACGCCGAGCTCGCCCAGAGCGCGTCGGCGCTCGCCCAGGAAAGCGATGGGCTGGAGGTGGTCGACCGCGTCGCCGACGCCGAGGAGCTGTCGCGCGCGCTGCGGCGGCTGGAGGTCGACGTCGTCGTCCTCCACGACGCGCTCGGCGCCGTGCCGGTGCTCGAGGTCGCGCGCGACGTCGCGACGAGCTTCCCGGAGGTCGGGCTCGTCCTGATCGCCGCCGACGACTCGACCGAGCTCATGCGCGCCGCCATGCAGGCCGGCCTGCGCGACGTCGTCTCGCTGCCGCTCTCGCTCGAGCAGCTCGAGGGCAGCGTGCGCGCCGCCTCGCAGTGGTCGCGGACGATGCGCGACCGCGTCGCCGGCGAGGAGTCGGCCGGCGCGGCGCTCGGCGGCCAGCTGATCGCCGTGGCCGGCTCGAAGGGCGGCGTCGGGACCACCACCGTCTGCCTCCAGCTTGCGCTCGCCGCCGTCCGCGCGGCGCCGGGCCGGCCGGTCTGCGTCGTCGACTTCGACCTCCAGAAGGGCGACTTCCGCTCCTTCCTCGACATGCCCTACCGGCGCTCGGTGGTCGACCTCGTCGAGGTCGCCGACGAGATCTCCGTGCGCCACCTGCAGGAGACGCTGTACACGCACAAGGAGGGCTTCCGCGTCCTGCTCGCGCCTGACGAGGGCGAGCGGGCGGAGGAGGTCAACGCGCTCGCCGCGCGCCCGATCCTGTCGGCCGTCAAGGCGCGCCACGCGCTGACGATCGTCGACCTCGGGGCGCAGGTCTCGGAGGCGAGCGCGATCGGCGCCGAGATCGCCAACCGCGTGCTCGTCGTGACCCAGCCGGACGTCGCCTCGCTGCGCGGCGTCAAGCGGCTGCTCGAGCTGTGGAAGCGGCTGCAGGTGCGCGAGGACGACGAGGACGTGCTCGTCGTGCTCAACCGCGCGTCGCGCAAGCTCGAGGTCCAGCCCGACCTCGCGCGCAAGGTGATCGCGGGCCGGCTGGCCAAGACGACGATCCCCGCCGAGTTCTCCGCCTTCGAGGCGGCCGTCAATACGGGTACACCGGCGCGTATGGAGGACGCGAAGCTGCGCGCGAGCTACGACCAGCTGCTCGACGAGGCCGACGCCCGCCCGGTGGCCGGGGACGAGCCCGACACCGACCCGTCGGAGCCGCGCGGCCTGCTGGCCCGGCTCGGCGGCGAGCGCGGCCAGAGCAGCGCCGAGATGATGGGCCTGCTGCCGGTGCTGATCGTGATCGTGCTCGCGCTCTGGCAGGTCGGGCTGCTCGGCTACACGTACCTGCTGGCCGGCCACGCGGCGCGTGAGGGCGCGCGCGAGCTCGCGGTCAACACGACCGACCTGCCGAAGGACCACCCGTACCGCGACGCCGCCAACCGCGACCTCCCGAAGGCGTGGCGCAAGGACGCGAAGATCGAGGTCGACAAGGACGACCCGGTGACGGTCAACGTCAAGCTCGTCGTCCCGGCCGTGCTGCCGGGCCTCAAGAGCCCGTTCAAGGTCTCCGACCACGCCTCCACGTCGGTCGAGGACGATCCGCTCCCGCCCTCGCAGAGCAAGGGGTCGTCGTCGTGATCGCGCGCCTCCGCGACGAGTCCGGCCAGGCGTCGGCCGAGCTGATGGGGATGATCTGGTGGCTCGTGCTGGTCACCGTGATCGTGTGGCAGATCTGCCTCGTCGCGTGGACCTATACGCAGGTCTCCAACGCCGCCCGCACCGCCAGCCGTGTCGAGGGCCGCGGGGGCGACGGCGAGAAGGCGGCCAAGAACGCGCTCTCCAAGCCGCTGCAGAAGACGATCCAGAAGATCGACGTCAACGGCGAGAAGGCCGTCGTGAAGGTGAAGATGCCGCTGCTCATCCCCGGGCTGCTGGACTCCGATCAACTGCTCGCCACCGGCAGGGCGGAGCTGCCGGCCTAGTGGTCCCTCCGACGAGCCCCCACGCGCTTGGACGGCACCAGCCGGCGCCTGGCCATGTCCTCGGTCGGGGCAAGGGCTCCGCCCTGGCACCCTCCCTGCGTCCTCGCCAGGCATCCGCCTGGGGGCCGCCCGAGCACGCGCGGGATCACCGGAGGAACCACTGATGGGCCTCCGAGACCGCATCGCGGGCGACCCCAGCCTGCCCCGCTCGAACGGGGACGGCGACGGCGACGGCGTCTCCTACTACCGCCGGCGCCTGCTCGAGGAGGTCAACCTCTCCGAGATCGCCGAGCTGTCGTCCGCGCAGCGCCGCGCGCGGCTCGAGCGCGTGGTCGGGCGCATGGTGTCGCGCGAGGGCCCCGTGCTCTCGACCGCCGAGCGCACGCGGCTGATCCGGCGCGTCATCGACGAGGCGATCGGGCTCGGCGTGCTCGAGCCGCTGCTCGCCGACCCGTCGGTGACGGAGATCATGGTCAACGGGCCCGACGAGGTCTACCTCGAGCGCAACGGCCGGCTCGAGAAGGCCGACATCACCTTCACCGACGAGAGCCAGCTCTACCAGACGATCGACCGCATCGTGTCGCAGGTGAACCGGCGCGTCGACGAGTCGAGCCCGATGGTCGACGCGCGCCTGCCCACCGGGGAGCGCGTCAACGTGATCATCCCGCCGCTCGCCCTGCGCGGCCCGACGATGACGATCCGGCGCTTCCCGCGCCTGTTCACGCTCGACCAGCTGACCGAGATGAACTCGATCGACCCGCCGACCACGCAGCTGCTGCGCGTGGTCGTGGAGGGCAAGCTCAACGTCGTCATCTCCGGCGGCACCGGCGCCGGCAAGACGACGCTGCTGAACGCCATGTCGGCCGCCGTGCCGCCCGGCGAGCGCATCATCACGGTCGAGGACAACGCCGAGCTGCGGCTCCAGCAGCCGCACGTGGTCACGCTCGAGGCGCGGCCGTCCAACGTCGAGGGCAAGGGCGCGGTCTCGATCCGCGACCTCGTCCGCAACTCGCTGCGCATGCGCCCCGACCGCATCATCGTCGGCGAGGTCCGCGGCGCGGAGACGCTCGACATGCTGCAGGCGCTCAACACCGGCCACGAGGGCTCGCTGGTCACCGTGCACGCCAACTCGCCCGACGACGCGATCCACCGGCTCGAGACGCTGGCGACGATGAGCGAGCTGCACATCCCGTTCGAGGCGCTGCGCGACCAGATCAACTCGGCGATCCACGTGATCGTGCAGATCGACCGCTTCGCCGACGGCAAGCGCCGCATCGCCGAGGTCGCGATCGTCGCCTCCACCCGCCGCGAGACGTTCCGCCTCGGCACCGTCGCGAAGTTCGAGGCCGACCCGATCGGCCCGGACCGCCGCGTCACCGGGCGCTTCCGCCACTTCCCGCTCCCGCCCGCGATCCACCGCCGGCTCGAGCTGATGGGCCTCAAGATCCCCGTCGAGTTCGGCCCCGAGGCCGAGCTCGAACAGACCCCCGTGCGGACGGCCGAATAGATGGCCAAAGACGCCTTGGCCCTGGTCCTGCTGCTGGGCGTGATGGTGCTCGGGCTGATCGGCCTGGCGCTCTACATCAGCGGCTCCAACCGGCGGGCGGCGCTCGCCGCCCGTGGGCGCGACGACGCCGGGCGCAGCGCCTACCGGGCCTCGGTCGAGCGCCTCGACCAGCTGCTGCGGCGCACGCGCCAGGGCCAGCGGCTGTCGCAGTGGCTGCGCGCGTCGGGCGGGCCGCTGTCGCCGGTCGACGCGGTCGCGATCGTGGTGGTGGGCGGGTTCGCCCTCGGCCTGCTGCTGCTCACGCTGCTGCCGCCGGTGTTCGCGTTCGTGGTCGCCTACGCGATGGTCGTGGGCGGGCTGCGCTGGTACGTCGAGCGGGCGCGCAACAAACGCCGCGACGCGTTCATGGACCAGCTGCCCGACCTCGCGCGGATGCTCTCGAACGGCACGCAGGCCGGGCTCTCGATCCCCGGGGCGGTCCAGATGGCGGCGCGCGAGCTCGACGACCCGGCCGGGGCCGAGATGGCCGCCGTGGTCCAGGAGATGCGGATCGGCCAGCCGCTCGACCGCGCGCTCGAGCGCCTGCAGGAGCGGCTGCCGTCGCGCGAGGTGGCGGTGCTGATGACCACGATCATCATCCAGCAGCGCGCCGGCGGCGACACCGTGCGGGCGCTGCAGGAGCTGGGCGGGACGCTCGAGGCGCGCAAGGACCTGATCCGCGAGATCCGCACGCTGCTGTCCGGCTCGGTGTTCACCTCCTACGTCGTCGCGGGTATCGGCATCGCGGCGATCGTGCTCATGAACGTCTTCAGCCCCGGGGTGATGCGCGAGATGACGTCCTCGCTGGCGGGCCTGCTCGCGCTCGGCGTGGCGGGGACGCTGTGGGCGGTCGCGTTCGTGCTCATCCGGGCCACCACGAAGGTGGACGTGTGACGGTCACCCCGATCACGGCCGGCCTGCTCGCCGCGGTCTGCGTGACCGGCGGCCTGCTGTCGGTGCCGCTCCTGCTCGACCGCGGCCCGGTCGACCGCCTGGCGGCGCGCGCGGGCGTCGACACCTCCGGCGAGCGGCGCCCGTGGTGGCGGCGCCTCATCGACCGGCTCGCCACCCGCATCGGCCCGCGGCTCGCGCCCGGCATCCGGCTCTCGCGGCGCGAGGCGATCGCGCGCCGGCTCGACCTCGCCGGCCGCCCGTGGGGGCTGAGCGTGCAGGGCTTCATCGGCACCAAGGGCGCGCTGGCGCTGATCGCCGCGGCCTTCTTCGGCTTCCTGGCGCTCATCGGCGGCTCGTGGCTGATCGCGCTGATGGCGATCGTGGCCGGCTGGTTCGGGCCCGACATCCTGCTCTCACGCGCGGGCCGCCTGCGCCAGGAGCGGATCGAGCGCGACCTTCCGGACTTCCTCGACATCCTCGCGGTGACCGTGCGCGCCGGGCTCGGCTACCGCTCAGCGCTCCAGCGCGTGGCGGAGTCGCTCGGCGGCCCGGCGGGCGAGGAGATCCTCACCGCGCTGCGCCAGATGGACCTCGGCGCCACGCGCCGCGACGCCTTCCTCGCCCTCCGCGCGCGCAACGACTCCGACTCGCTGTCGACCTTCGTCGGCGCCCAGCTGCAGGCCGAGGAGCTCGGCGTGCCGCTCTCCGAGGCGCTCAACGACATCGCGCTCGACATGCGCCGCGCCGCCGCCCAGGACGCGCGCCGCCGCGCGGCGCGCGCCGCCCCGCGGATCTCGCTGATCGTCACCACGCTGATCGTCCCGGGCTCGATCATCCTCATCCTCGCCTCGATGATCCTCGGCACCGACATCCTCGATTCGGGGGTCCTCGGGGGTGGCTGAGCGGATCCGCGCGCGCGGCGAAGGGGGCGCGGGCGGCTGGCTGGAGTCGGCCTGCAAGGGGATCCTCACGTTCCGCGCCGGGATCCTGCTGATCACGGTCGTCGCGCTGTGGGGGCAGGACGGCGACGGCGACAAGCTCGTGCCGGCGGCGGCGATCATCGTCGCCGCCATCACCACCGCGATCCCGCTGCGCTACTGGGATCGCGTCGGCCCCACGCTGGTGCGTCACCCCGGCTACCTGGCGGCCGAGCTCGTCCTCTCCACGCTGATCCTGCTGCTGACGGGCGTGAACTCGCCGTTCTTCTACTACACGCTCGGGTCGGCGCTGCTCGGCGGGCTCGTGTACGGCTGGCCCGGCGCCGCGCTGTTCTCGGCGATGCTGATCGGCGTCTACTTCTGGGTCGTCTCGGTACGCGACGACAGCGCCGCCTCGTTCGTGCTGCCGGCCTTCTATCCGCTGATCGCCGCCGCGGGAGCGGGCCTGCGGGGCCTGCTCGACCGCCAGGCCGAGACGGAGTCCGAGCTCGCCAGCCAGTCCGAGCGCGCGCGGCTCGCCCGCGACATGCACGACTCGCTGGCCAAGACCGTGTCGGGCATGGGCTTCGCGGCGCTCGCGCTCGCGCGCCGGATCGAGCGCGACCCGGCGGGCGCCGCCGAGGAGGCGCGGCGGCTGGCTGAAGACGCGCGCCAGGCCACCCGCGAGGCGCGCGAGATCATCATCGGGCTGCGCTCCGACGCCGGCGAGCAGCTGCCGCTCGCCGCGGCGCTGCAGGCCGAGGCGCGGCGTTGGAGCGCCGGCACCGGCGTCCAGGTCGCGCTCGCGGTCGAGGAGGTCGGCGAGCTGCACCCGGTCGCCGAGCGCGAGCTCGAGTGGATCCTGCGCGAGGCGCTCGGCAACGTCGACCGCCACGCGCGGGCCAGCAAGGTGACGGTGCGGCTGCGGCGGCTGGGGAGCCGCGCGGTGCTGACCGTCGCCGACGACGGCGCGGGCTTCGAGGTGCCCGACGAGCTCGAGGAGCTCGCGCAGGGCCGCCACTTCGGGGTCACGGGCATGCGCGAGCGGGCGCTGCTGGGGGGCGGCGACCTGAGCGTCGAGTCGGCGCCGGGGGAGGGCTGCGTGCTCTCGGTGTGGATGCCGGTCGACGCGCCGGACTCCAAGCCGCAGGCTGCGGCCGCCGAGGCCGCTGCGTCGACCGATACGCTCCCGCCGCCCCGCTCCGTCCCCGGTTACACCTGGCGATGATCCGAATCCTCCTGGTCGACGACAACGCGATCGTGCGTCGCGGCATCGCGTCGTTGCTCGCCGAGGCCGACGGGCTCGAGGTGGTGGGGGAGGCCGGCGACGGCCGCGAGGCGATCGCCAAGGCCGAGGAGCTCAAGCCCGACGTCGTCTGCCTCGACGTCCGCATGCCGGTGATGGACGGCGTCGCCGCCGCCGGGCCGCTCGCCCAGCGCTCGAAGGTGCTGATGCTCAGCTACTCCGAGGACGAGCACCTCGTCACCGGGGCGATCCGCAACGGCGCCGCCGGCTACCTCGTGCACGGGCGCTTCGAGCCCGAGGAGCTCGAGGGCCGCATCAAGGCGGTCGCAGCGGGCGAGATGGTCCTCTCCCCGGCGGTCACGCCCGCGGTGTTCGACGTCTTGCGCCGCGCCCCCGGGCCGTCCAACGACGAGGACGAGCTCGGGCTCGGCTCCCTCACGGCCCGCGAGCGCGAGGTGCTCAACCTGCTCGCCCGCGGCAACTCCAACCGCGAGATCGCGGAGGAGCTGGTGATCACCAACAAAACCGTGAAGAACCACCTCTCGCGCATCTACGAGAAGATCGGCGTGCACTCGCGCGCCGAAGCGATCGCCCTCTGGCTGGGCGTTCGCGACTCCTGAAGTCCCAGGGGGGTCCCAAGCGGATTTGGGACCCCCGGACCCCCGGAAGTTGAGCCCTCGGCCTCTCGTAGGACCCGGGAGCCGAGGGAACAATGACTGCAGTCAATCGGTCATCTCCACTCCAGGGGGCTCAGCCACATGTCGGACTTCACCACCACGCTTCAGGACGCTTACCGCGAGTTCTGCATCCAGGCTCACGGCGTCGGGCTCGCGATCCGCAGCCGCGTCGCCGATCAGCAGGGCCAGACCGCGGCCGAGTACATGGGCATCCTGCTCGTGGTCGCCGTCATCATCGGCGCCCTGCTCGCGTCGCACATCGACACCCGGATCGCCAAGGCGGCCGGCGACATGGTCGACAAGATCGCGGGCGGCGGGGGCAAGTAGCCCACCTGCCGAAACCTGCGGGACGTTTCGTCCCGCTTCGCGCCCCGGAGCCTGCGCCCAGGCTCCGGGGCGCTTTTTGCGTCCGGCAGTGAGTCGTATCCTTGATGTAGGTGCAGATTGCCGAGCAGATCAGGGCGGACGTCAACACGGCCATGAAGGCCGGAGACCGCAATCGGGCCGCCGCGTTGCGGCTGGTCCTCTCCGAGCTGCAGAAGGACGCGAAGGAGGGCGCCGGCGACGAGCTCGCCGTGCTGCGCCGGGAGCGCAAGCGCCGCCGCGAGGCGGAGACCGCCTATCGCGAGGCCGAGCGCGGTGACCTCGCCCAGACCGAGGCCTACGAGGCGTCGATCATCGAGGGCTATCTCCCCGCCGAGCTGTCCGACGCCGAGCTCGACGCGCTGGTCGCCACGGCAATCGCCGAGACCGGCGCCGAGTCCCCGCGTGACATGGGCAAGGCGATCAAGCACGTGATGAGCGCCGCCGGCGGCCGCGCCGACGGCAAGCGCGTCTCCGGCAAGGTCAAGGAGGCGTTGGTCTCTTAGTGGCCCGCCGCCAGCTGGAGCTCTCCAATGAGGTCGCCGCCGAGCTCGCCGGCGCCCAGGACCAGATCCTGCGCACGCTCGAGGAGCACCTCGACTGCGCCATCTACCTGCGTGGCAACGTCGTCACGCTCGACGGCGACGCCGATGCGGTGCAGGCCGGCGCCACCGTGGTGCGCGAGCTGTCCTCGCTGGTCGCCCGCGGGCACGAGATCGGCCCGGCGACGATCGACTCGATCGCGCGCGTGCTCGACCAGCGCGAGTCGCCCGCCCAGGTGCTCGAGGACGTCGTGTGGCGCCACCGCAACCTCAAGGTCGCGCCGAAGTCGGTCAACCAGAAGCGCTACGTCGACGCGATCCGCCGCTCGACGATCACGTTCGGGGTCGGCCCGGCCGGCACCGGCAAGACGTTCCTCGCCATCGCGATGGCGGTCGCCGCGCTGAGCAAACGCGAGGTCAACCGCATCATCCTCACCCGTCCCGCGGTCGAGGCCGGCGAGCGCCTGGGCTTCCTGCCCGGCGACCTCATGGCCAAGGTCGACCCGTACCTGCGCCCGCTCTTCGACGCGCTGCACGACATGCTCGACGCCGAGCGCGTCGCCGCGCATCTCGAGAAGGCGGTGATCGAGGTCGCCCCGCTCGCGTTCATGCGCGGCCGCACGCTCAACGACTCGTTCGTGATCCTCGACGAGGCCCAGAACACGAGCCCCGAGCAGATGAAGATGTTCCTCACCCGCCTCGGCTTCGGCTCGAAGATGGTCGTGACCGGGGACATCACCCAGGTCGACCTCCCGCGAGAGCAGAAGTCGGGCCTGATCGTGGTCAACGACATCCTCACCGGCGTCGAGGGCATCGAGTTCATCCGCTTCGGCGGCGAGGACGTCGTGCGCCACAAGCTGGTGCAGAGGATCGTCGCGGCCTACGACGAGCACTCCCAGCGCGCCGCACCCGAGCTGCGCCCGGCGCAGCAGCAGCAGCCGAGACGACGTACCCAGTAGTGAGGGGCCACTGAGTGCTCGAGGTCGAGGTCATCGGCTCCTCCGATCTGCCCGAGGAGTCGCTGCGCCGCCTCGTCGCGATCGCGCTCGCGTCGGCGGGCGTCGACGACGGGCACGTCGCGGTCGAGTTCGTGGACTCACAGCGGATCGCGGCGATCAACGCCGAGCACCGCGGGATCGAGGGGCCGACCGACGTGCTCTCGTTCCCGGTCGACCTCGACGGGCCGGAGGTCGGGCCGCGCGAGCTCGGCGACGTCGTGATCTGCCCCGAGCACACGGAGGACCTCAGCGAGGCGGTCGTCCACGGCACCCTGCACCTCGTGGGGATGGACCACGAGACCGACCGAGGCGAGATGCTCGCGCTGCAGGCGGAGATCGTCTCGTGGGTGAAGTGACCCGCTCGGGCTTCATCGCGCTCGCCGGCCGGCCGAACGTCGGCAAGTCGACGCTCGTCAACGCGCTCGTGGGCCAGAAGGTGGCGATCGTCTCCGACAAGCCGCAGACCACGCGCCGCGCGATCCGTGGCGTGGCGACGCGGCCCGGCGAGTGGCAGCTCGTGCTCACCGACCTGCCGGGCGTCCAGCGCCCGCGCGACGCGCTGACCGAGCGCATGCAGCGCCGCGTCGAGCACGAGTTCGAGGAGGCCGACGCCGTGTTGCTCGTCCTCAACGGCGAGCAGGGCGTCGGCGGCGGGGGCGATCGCTTCATCGCCGAGGCGCTGCGCAGCGCCGGCATCCCGGCGGTGATCGCCGTCAACAAGATCGACCGGCTCGACCGGACCCGCACCATCGAGGCGCTTCAGGCCGCCGCTGACCTCGGCCTCGACGGCGAGGTCTTCCCGATCTCCGCCTCCCGCGGCAAGGGCATCGGCCCGCTGGTCGAGCACCTCGTCGAGCTCGCGCCCGAGGGCCCGTTCCTGTTTCCGCTCGAGGAGATCTCCGATCAGCCCGAGCACGTGCGGCTGGCCGAGCTCGTGCGCGAGCAGGTGCTGCATCGCACGCGCCAGGAGGTCCCGCACGCGGTCGAGGTCCAGGTCGACGAGATCATCGAGCGCGACGACCTCGTCGAGGTCCACGCGCTCCTGTGGGTCGAGACCGAATCCCAGAAGGGGATCCTGATCGGCCGCCGCGGGGCGATGATCAAGGCGATCGGGACGGCTTCTCGCCGCGAGCTCGAGCAGGCGGTCGGCATGCGCGTGCACCTGGACCTCTCGGTCCGCGTGCGCCGGTCGTGGCGCGCCGACGACGCGCTGCTCGACCGGCTCGGGATCAACTGATCCTGTCGTCGCCCCAGAGCAGCTCGTCGCCGGTGTCGAGCGTGGGGACGCCGCGGACGCCGCGCGCGTAGGCGGCCTCGGTCTCGTCGATCAGCCGCTGCTTGATCTCGGGCGAGCCGATGCGGTCGGCGACGGAGAAGGGGTCGAGCCCGGCGCGCACGCCCGCCTCCCACACCGTGCTCATTTCCGACAGGTCGCGGCCCTCGGCGAAGCCCATGCTCGACGCGATGCGGGCGAACTCCTCGCCGACGCCCTCCTCGGCGGCGACCAGGCACGCGCGCATCGCGCTCAGGTAGCGGCCGGGCCACGGCACCGGCCAGCGGATCGGCGGCAGCCCATAGCGCTCGGCGCGCGCCTCGATCTCGGCGATGCCCTCCGCGCGGCGGTCGGTCAGCGCCCACGACTCGCCGCCGCTCTGCTTCCACAGGCCGCCGAGCGAGATCGGCTTCCACTCCACGTCGTCGAGCGGGAGCCGCGCGACGGTGAGGTACACGTAGGGCGAGCCGATGTCGAAGTAGAACGCGTTGGTCATCGCCGCAGACGTTCCCACAGCTCGGCGGCGACCGGCAGCTCGAGGTGGCGGACCTGCGCGTGGCCGCCCTTGCCGACCGCCACCGCGAGGTCGGCCAGGCGGGCGCGGCGCTGCAGTGGGCTCTGCGCGATCGAGTGCTGCTGCAGCCGCGCGGCGGGCGTCAGCAGCGTCGACCACGCGAGCCGGCGGGAGCGCATCGCCAGCCGCCCGTCGCGCAGCCGCCAGCCCGCGGCGCGGTAGTCGAGCCAGCCGTCGAGCGCGAGCAGCGGGGCCATCAGCAGCGGCCACGGCGTGCCGAGCACCGCCCACGCAGCTCCGCCCACCACCACGCCGGCCAGCGTCCGGGGCAGCACGTAGCGGCGCGCCGCGCGCGCCGGCGGCGGCTCGAGGTTGATCGGATCGTCGGCCAGCTCCGGTAGGAGCGAGGCCAGGAACGGCTCGACCTCGGCCCGCCGCAGGAGCGGGAAGAGCGTGCGCGCGGCGGCCGCCTCCTCGGCGTAGCCCGCGACCTCGACCCGCAGCGCCGCGAGCCCGAACGGCCGCCGTAGCACGCCCTCGACCACGCGCACGGCCTGCACCCGCCGCACCGGCAGCGCCACCTCGGTGCGCTGGAGCAGGCCGCGCCGGATCCGCAGCCGCTCGCCGTCGCGCGTGACCGTGAAGCCCGCGAACGCCGCCAGCGACCCTGCCACCGAGATCGCCCACGCCGCCAGGATCAGGCCGCCGACCGCGAGCTCCCAGCCGCCGAGCGTGTCGGGCGCGAGCCGCGACGCCTCCTCGACGCCCCGCTCGTCCTGGAAGATGTTGGTGAAGAGCTGGAAGGCGGCCGCCAGCACCGGCAGGATCACGCCGAGCTGGCCCGCGGTGAGCGCCGCGAGCAGCCCGTCGCGCCGGCTCAGCCGCCGCTCGGGCAGGTCGCCCGCGGGAGCGTCCTCGAGAACCTCGGGCCGCCGCCCGCGCACCGCCTCGCGCAGCCGCTCGACCGCCTCGGCGCCGACCGCGTCGAGCACGACCTCGCCCTTGGCGCCGCCGCCTGCCGTCTGCACGTGCACCGCCACCACGCCGAACAGCCGCTGGACCGGCCCGGCCACGGTGTCGAGGCCCTGGATGCGGTCGAGCGGCACCGTGGTCTGCTTCTTGCGCATGATCCCGCTCTGCCAGTGCACGCCGTGCTCGTCGACCGCGTAGCTCGTGCTGCGCCAGCGCATGAAGCCCGCGATCGAGGCGGCCGCGACGCCGAGCAGGAGGTAGGCCCCGCCGCGCTCCAGCGCGCCGGCGTCGAGCCCGTTGCCGGCGATCGCCGTGAACAGCAGCACGACGATCGGCAGCGCGGCGTCGCGCAGGGCGCCGAGCGCCAGCACGCCGATGGCGGCGGGGTGGAGCTTCTGCGGCTCAGAGCTCATCGGCGGTCCGGGCGAGCGCGGCGATGCGGTCGCGCAGCCGGCCGGCGTCACCCTCGGTGAGCGCCGGGATCGTCGTCGTGCCGGCCGCGGTGTGGACGACGACGGTCGCGAGCCCGAGCGCCTGGTCGAGCGGTCCTTGCGTGGTGTCGACGTGCTGGACGCGCAGCATCGGCACCAGCGTGCGGGTGATCCTGACGGTGCCGTGGCGCAGGTCGATCTCCTCGTCGCGCACCTCGTAGCGCCAGCGCGCCCAGCGCAGCTCCGGCACGAGGCCGATCGCGACGACCGCGACCACGACGGGCAGCAGCATCCACACGGCGCCGCCCACCTGCTCGCTCAGCACGCTCGCGGCGATCAGAGCCGCCACGCTGGCGCCCAGCCCCTGGGCGCGCCAGAGCCAGCGAGCGGTCGACGCGAGGCGGCGGGAGGGCTCGGGCGTCATCCGGCACTAGTGTTGCGCGCCATGCCAACCGCCTTTGTCACCGGCGGCTCCGGCTTCGTCGGCGGGCGCCTGATCGAGCGGCTCGCCCGCGACGGCTGGAGCGTCCGCGCCCTCGCCCGCTCCGACCGCGCCGCCGACGCCGTGCGCGTCCGCGGCGCCGAGCCCGTGCGAGGAGAGCTCGGCGACCTCAGCGCGCTGGTCGCCGGCATGGAGGGCGCCGACGTCGCCTTCCACGCCGCCGCCAAGGTCGAGGACTTCGGGCCCTGGCAGGAGTTCGTGGCCGCCAACGTCGAGGGCACCCGCAACGTGCTGCGCGCCTGCCGCGCCGCGGCCGTGGGCCGCGCCGTCCACGTCAGCACCGAGGCGGTGCTGATGCACGGCCAGGCGCTGGTGCACGTCGACGAGACCTATCCGCTGGCGCTGCGCTCGAAGGCGCCGTACTCGCGCTCGAAGGCGATGGCCGAGCAGGTCGTGCTCGAGGAAGGGCGGGGCGCGCTCGAGGCGATGATCGTGCGCCCGCGGTTCGTGTGGGGCCGCGGTGACACGACGCTGCTGCCGGTGCTGGTCGAGGGCACGCGCTCGGGCGCGTTCCGCTGGGTCGGCGGCGGCCGTCACCTGACCTCGACCACGCAGGTCGAGAACACCGTCGAAGGCCTGCTGTGCGCCGCCGAGCACGGCCGCGGCGGGCGCGCCTACTTCGTCACCGACGGCGATCCGCTGCCGTTCCGCGACTTCGTCGGCGAGCTGATCGCCACGCAGGGCGTGACGCCGCCGGAGGGCAGCGTCCCCACTGCGGTCGCCCGGACGCTGGCCGCCGCGGGCGAGACGGCGTGGAAGCTGCTGCCGCTGCGCGGCGCGCCGCCGCTCACGCGCTTCGCGTCGTGGGTCGCCTCGCAGGAGTGCACGATCGACGACTCGCGCGCCCGTAGCGAGCTCGGCTACGCGCCGGTCGTCACGCGCGAGGCCGGCATGCGCGAGCTGCGCGACGCGGTCTAGTCCTCGGTGGGCGGCGCGAGCGCCGACTCGAGGCAGCCAGACAGGTAGCGGTACTGCTCGAGCCCGATCTGCGGCTCGAACAGCAGCGGCAGCTCGAGCACCGGCGCGCCGGACTCGTCGCGCAGCCGCTGGACGTGGCCCTGCTGCGCGCTCGCGCGCTCGTGCTCGGCCAGCGCGGCGCGCACGGCGCCGAGCGCCTCGGGCTTCAGCCCGTTGGAGGCGGCGCTGCGCAGCATCTCGGCCTCGTCGTGGGAATAACGCTCGGGGTACAGCGCGTTGACGATCACCGCGTGCAGCCCGATGCCGACCGCCTCGTGCAGCTTCGTGCCGAGGTCGAGCGTCTCGTTGACCGGCATCTCCTCGGCCAGCGCGACCGCCAGGTAGGCGGTGCGGTCGTCGTCGCCGAGCATCAGCCGGATCTTCTCGGCCTGGCGCTTGATCGGCCCGACGCGCGCGATCTCGCCGAACGTCTTCGGCGTCGAGAGCATCGCCAGGCCGTGGCCGGAGGCCGGCGCGTCGACGATCACGAGGTCGTAGGTGCGATGCCGGCGGTCCCAGCGCTCGAGCTGGGCGAGCTCGAAGACCTTGGCGATCGTGATCATCTCGCGCGCCCCCGGCGCGGCGGCGACGAAGTACTGGAACGCCGAGGAGCGCGCCAGCAGCCGCACCGGCGCGCCGCCGCCGAGCTGCTTGGAGAGCCACTCCTGGAGCGCCAGGTTGGGGTCGATCGAGATCGCCCACAGGTTGTCGGCGAGCTGCACCTCGGTCTCGCGCTGGACGCCCTCGCGCTGGAAGGCGCGCGACACGCGCTCCTGCTGGGCCACCTCGCACACGATCGTGCGCCTGCCCGCCGCGGCGGCCGCGAGGCCGAGCGCGGCGGAGACGGTCGTCTTGCCCACCCCGCCCTTGCCGGTGACGTAGATGAGGTGCTTGTCGAGCAGCCCTGCCATTGTTGGTGCCGGAGAGGATGACGACTCAGGCGATCGATCCCGCGCTGACCCGCGCCTACGAGACGTGCCGGCGCATGCACCGGCGCTTCGATCCGACGTATTACTGGGCAACGCGGCGGCTGCCGGAGGAGATCCGCCCCGCCACGCACGCGCTCTACGGCTACGTGCGCACCGCCGACCAGATCGTCGACGGGCCGCGCCGCGACGGCCGCCCCGAGGCGCGCCGCGCCGCGCTCGACGCCTGGGAGGCCGAGCTCGACGCGGGCATCGCCGCCGGGCACTCAAGCCAGCCGGTCGTCGGGGCGCTGGTCGATGCCGGCCGCCGCCACCGCCTGCCGCTCGGCGAGCTGAAGACCTACATGCGGTCGATGCGGCTCGACTGCGCGCCGGTGCGGATCGAGACCTGGGACGAGCTCGTCGGCTACATGGAGGGCTCGGCCGGCTCGGTCGGGCGCATCATGGCGCCGCTGCTCGGCGTCCCCGAGCTGCACCAGGCGGGCTTCGGCACGCTCGGGCTCGCGTTCCAGCACGCGAACTTCATCCGCGACGTGCGCGAGGACCGCAAGCTCGACCGCATCTACCTGCCGGGGGAGGACCGCGACCGCTTCGGCGTCGAGGAGGCCGACTTCGACCGCCCGGCGGCCACGCCCGAGCTGCGCGCGCTGATGGCCCACGAGGTGGGGCGGGCGCGCGGGCTGTTCGCGAGTGCCGAGAGCGCCGTCGAGGCCGCGCCCGCCTCGGTGCGCCCGGGCATCCGGCTGGCCTGCACGATCTACCTGGGCGTGCTCGACCGCGTCGAGGCGCTCGGCTACGACGTGCTCGGCCGCCGCCCGCGGCTGCCCGCCTGGCAGCTCCCGCTCGTCGCGCTGGCCGCGCTGCGGCGATGACGCGCCGGGCGACGCTGCGGGGCGAGGAGCGCACCCCGCTCGACGAGCGCGCGGACGTGCTGATCTGCGGCGCGAGCTTCGCCGGCCTGGCGGTGGCGCGCGAGCTGGCGGGCAGCGGCGCCGACGTGCTCGTGATCGACCGCTACGAGATCGGCGAGCGCCAGACCAGCGCGTGCGCGATCCCGACCCCGTGGCTCGAGCCGATGGGCATCCGTCGCGCCGCCCGCCAGGAGCTCGAGTGCATGAGCTTCCACACTCCGCACGGCACGGCGCGGCACCGGCTGCCGTGGAGCTGGACGTCGTTCGACTACCGGACGCTGTGCGAGGAGCTGTGGGAGCAGTGCGACGCCCGCTTCGAGGTCGCGAAGGTCGAGCGCCGCGACGGGGACACGGTCATCACCGACCGCGGCCCGCTCCGCGCGCCGCTGATCGTCGACGCGCTCGGCTGGCGCCGCGTGCTCGGCCCCGGCGACAACGTCCAGCCGCCGGAGGCGCGCATCTCGCGCGGCCTCGAGGTGCACCCGGAGGGCGGCGGCGTCGACCTCGACGTCTGGATCGACCGCTCGCTGATCCGGCGCGGCTTCGCGTGGTCGGTGCCGGCCACCGGCGAGCAGCGCGTGGGCGTCGGCTCCTACGAGCCGCGCGATCACGTCAAGGAGCCGACCCGCGAGCTCGCCGCCCGCGTCGGCGTGGCGCCCGTCCGCTACCAGGGCAACTGGTTCCCGCACCAGCTGCGCCCGGCGGTCGAGGACGGCGTCTTCTTCGTCGGCGACAGCGCCGGCCACTGCTTCCCGCTCTCAGGCGAGGGCATCCGCACCGCGTTCTACTTCGGCATCGCCTGCGGCCGCGAGCTGCGCGCGGTGCTGGCGGGCGAGCGCACGCGCGACGCCGCGCTGGCCGCCTACGGAGCCTTCTCCCGCCGGCACGCGCGCGCCTTCGCGTGGGCGCTGGCGCTCCAGCGCGCGATCCCCGCGCTGCCGCCGCGGCTGCTCGCGCGCCTGCTCGCCCTCGTCGGCCGCCGGCGGCTCAGCGAGCGCGCCTACGGCTGGTACCTGCGGCAGGCCGACCCGGCCTTCGCCGCGCGCTCCTAGAATCCGCTGCCCGATGGACGCCATCGCCTACGACGACCGCGGGCTCGTGCCCTGCGTGGTCCAGGACTGGGAGACCGGCGAGGTGCTGACGCTCGCGTACATGAACGCGGACGCACTCGAGCGCACGAGGGCGACCGGCGAGATGCACTTCTGGAGCCGCTCCCGCAACGAGCTGTGGCACAAGGGCGAGACGTCCGGCAACACGCAGGCGGTCAAGGAGCTCCGCTACGACTGCGACGCCGACGCGATCCTCGCGCTCGTCGAGCCCGCCGGCCCCGCCTGCCACACCGGCGAGCGCACCTGCTTCCACAACGGCGAGCTCGACCCTGCCCCGCACGAGGCGCTGCCCGCGCTCGAGCGGACCGTCGAGGCGCGCAAGGCCGACCCGCCCCAGCGCTCCTACACCGCCGAGCTGCTCGCCGATCCCGCGCTGATCGGCGCCAAGGTGCAGGAGGAGGCCGAGGAGGTCGTCCGCGCCGCCCGCGAGGAGTCCGACGAGCGCGTGGCCGAGGAGGCCGCCGACGTGCTCTACCACCTGACCGTGCTGCTGCACTCCCGCGGGCTCACCCTCGCCGACCCGGAACGGATCCTCGATGGCCGTCGCCGCTGATCACAACGTCATCCCGGTCACCGAGACCTTCATCGCGGACACCGAGACGCCGGTGTCCGCGTTCCTGAAGCTCCGGGGCACGGGCCCGGCCTTCCTGCTCGAATCGGCCGAGCAGGGCCAGCGGGTCGGCCGCTGGTCGTTCATCGGCGTCGAGCCGCGCAAGGTCGTGCGCTGGAGTCTCGCCGACGGCGGCGACCCGTACGCGATCGCCGCCGCCGAGGTCGCCGAGCACCGCCAGGCGCCGCTCGCCGACGGCCCGCCGTTCACCGGCGGCGCGGTCGGCTTCTTCGGCTACGACTGCGTGCGCGCGGTCGAGCCGCTCGGCGAGCCCAACCCCGACGCGCTCGGCCTGCCCGACATGGCGCTGATGCTCTCCGACGTGCTGGTGGCGTTCGACCACCTCAAGCACACCGTCACGATCCTCGCCAACGCCTACCGCGACGAGCCCGATGGCGAGGCCCGCGCCCGCGAGCGGATCGCCGAGGTGCGCGAGCGGCTGGCCGGCGCGCTCCCGCGGCCCGAGCCGCACGCCGAGCGCCCCGAGCCGCAGTTCGAGCCCAACATGCCGCGCGAGGCGTTCGAGGCGATGGTCGCCCGGATCGTCGAGTACGTCCACGCCGGCGACGCGTTCCAGGTCGTCCCGAGCCAGCGCTGGAGCGCGCCGAGCCCCGTCGAGTCGTTCTCGATCTACCGCGGGCTGCGCGCGGTCAACCCGTCGCCCTACATGTACTTCCTCGACTTCGAGGACTTCCAGATCGTCGGCGCCTCGCCCGAGCCGCTCGTGACGGTCTCGGGCCGCGCCGCCTCGACGCGCCCGATCGCCGGGACCCGCCCGCGCGGGGCGGACGCCGACGCCGACATCGCGATCGCCGCCGACCTGCTCGCCGACGAGAAGGAGCGCGCCGAGCACGTGATGCTCGTCGACCTCGGCCGCAACGACCTCGGCCGCGTCTGCGAGTACGGCACCGTCGAGGTCGAGACGTTCATGGCCGTCGAGACCTACTCGCACGTGATCCACATCGTCTCCAGCGTCCGCGGCGAGCTGCGCCCCGAGGTCAAGGCGATCGACGCGCTGCGCTCGGTCCTCCCCGCGGGGACGCTCTCCGGCGCCCCCAAGGTGCGCGCGATGCAGATCATCGACGAGCTCGAGCCCGTCAAGCGCGGCGCCTACGGCGGCGCGGTCGGCTGGCTGTCCTACGCCGGCGACCTCGACACCTGCATCTGCATCCGCACCGTCGTGGTCAAGGACGGCACTGCCCATGTTCAAGCCGGCGGCGGCACGGTGGCCGACGCCAAGCCCGACTACGAGTACGAGGAGTCGCGCGCCAAGGCCCGCGGCGTGGTCCGGGCGATCGAGCTGGCGGCGAGGCAGCGCGAGTGGCCGTGACCCGCGTCCTCGTCATCGACAACTACGACTCCTTCACGTACAACCTCGTCCAGTACCTGGGCGAGCTGGGGGCGGACGTCGAGGCCGTGCGCAACGACGCGGCGCGCGTCGACGAGCTGCTCGAGGGCGAGTGGGACCGCGTGGTCGTCTCGCCGGGCCCGTGCACGCCCAACGAGGCGGGCATCTCGGTCGAGGCGATGCGGCGCTTCCCCGAGGCCGGCGTACCGACGCTCGGCGTCTGCCTCGGCCACCAGTCGCTCGCCCAGGCGTTCGGCGGCAAGGTCGTGCGCCACGTCCCCATCCACGGCAAGACGACCGAGATCGAGCACGACGGCACCGGGCTGTTCGAGGGCCTGCCGAACCCGCTGACCGTCGGGCGCTACCACTCGCTGGTGGTCGACCCCGAGCTGCCCGCCGAGCTCGAGCCGACCGCGTGGGGAGGGGGCGTGCTGATGGCGATGCGCCACCGCGAGCTGCCCGCCCAGGGCGTCCAGTTCCACCCCGAGTCGGTGCTCACGCCCGACGGCAAGCGGCTGCTGGAGACGTTCCTTGCCTAACGCGGTGCTCACGGAAGCGATCGACGCGCTCGCCGCGCGCCACGACCTGTCGGCGGAGCAGACCGCCGGCGTGCTGGCCGAGATCATGGCCGGCAACGCCTCCGAGGCCGAGATCGCCGCGGTGCTGATCGCGCTGCGGACCAAGGGCGAGACGATCGACGAGCTCGTCGGCCTCGCCACCACGATGCGGCGGCTGGCCACGCCGGTCGCCTGCGACCGCGACGACCTGATCGACACCGCCGGCACCGGCGGCGGCCGCCCGACCTTCAACGTCTCCACCACCGCCGCGCTGATCGCCGCGGGCGCGGGCTGCGCGGTTGCCAAGCACGGCAACCGCTCCGCCACCGGGCTGTCGGGCTCCGCCGACCTGCTGGAGGCGCTCGGCGTGCGCATCGACCTCAAGCCCGACGCGGTCGCGCGCTGCATCGACGAGGCCGGCTTCGGCTTCATGTTCGCGCCCGCCCATCACGGCGCCACCCGCCACGTCATCCCGGTGCGCAAGGAGCTCGCGGTGCGCACGATCTTCAACTTCCTCGGCCCGCTCACCAACCCGGCCGGCGCCACGCGCCAGGTCATCGGCGTGTCGGATCCCGCGTTTCTGGACACCATCGCGGGAGCGCTCGCCCGTTTGGGGGCCGTGAAGGCGTTGGTAGTTTCAAGCGAGGACGGACTTGACGAGATGAGCACGGCGGGTATCACCACGGTCGTCGAGGTCGACGGCTCCGAGATCCACTCCTACGCGCTGGCGCCGGAGGATGTCGGGCTGCGCCGCGGCCGCTACGAGGACGTCGCCGGCGGCCCGCCCGAGGACAACGCCGCCGTCACGCGCCGCATCTTCGCCGGCGAGGCCGGCCCGGCGCGCGACCTGGCGGCGCTCAACGCCGGCGCCGCGATCTACGTGGCAGGCCGCGCGGACACGCTCGAGGCCGGCGTGCGCGCCGCCGAGGAGGCGCTCGATTCGGGCGCCGCCACGGAGGCGCTCGACAGACTCGTCGCGCTCTCGCAAGAATTGGCGCCCTCTTGAGCAACGTGCTCGAACGCATCGTGGGGTCCACACGCGAGGATCTCGAGCGCCGGCGCTCCGCCACACCGCTCGCCCGCCTCGAGGCGGCGCTCGACCAGCGGCCCGAGGGTCGCCCGTTCGGCGAGGCGATCGCCGCGCCCGGCATCTCGGTGATCGCGGAGCACAAGCGCCGCTCGCCGTCGGCCGGCACGATCCGCGAGGGCGCCAGCGTCGCCGACGTCGTAGGCGCCTACGAGCGCGGCGGCGCCGCGGCGATCTCGATCCTCACCGAGGAGCGGCACTTCGGCGGCTCGCTCGAGGACCTGCAGGCGGCGGTCGCGGCCACCAACCTGCCCGTGCTGCGCAAGGACTTCATCGTCGACCCGTACCAGCTCTACGAGTCGGCGGCGGCCGGCGCCGACGCGATCCTCCTGATCGTCGCCGCGCTGGAGCACGACGACCTCTACGACCTGTACCACGAGGCCCGCAGCCTCGATCTCGACGTCATGGTCGAGGTCCACGACGAGCACGAGCTCGAGCGCGCGCTCGACATCGACGCCGAGATCCTCGGCCTCAACAACCGCGATCTCACCGACTTCACCGTCGACATCGACCGCACCTACGAGCTCCTGTCCGACGTTCCCGCCGGTAAGACGGTCGTCTCGGAGTCCGGCTTCTCGAACCGCGAGCAGCTCGACGACCTCGACCGGGTCGGCATCGACGCCGTGCTGGTGGGGGAGACGCTGATGCGCGCCGAGGACATCGAGGCGGCGTGCCGCACGCTCGCCGCCGGCGCGCGCGACTTCGACGCCTGACGCGGTTTAGCCGCCGTTCACGGACATCCGCGAGGCTCGGCTCGTCATGCCCGCGCGTGCTTTCGCGATCCCGCTGGCCGCTGCCGTGATCGGTGGCGGCGTGACGGCCACCGTTCTCCTCGGCGCCGGCGCCGTCGGCCAGCGCAAGACGACGACGATCGTCCAGCAGGCGCCGCTGACCTCGGCGTCCCCTGCCTCGGAGTCGCACTCCGGCGGGCTCACCGCGCGCGACATCTACCGCCGGGCCGCGCCCGGCGTCGTCTACATCCGCGCGCGCTCCGTGCAGCAGACGCAGTCGCCGTTCGACGTCTTCCCGCGCACGCAGGAGAACCTCTCGACCGGCTCCGGCTTCGTGCTCGACGACAAGGGCGACATCCTCACCAACGCCCACGTGGTGGCGGCCGCGCTCGACGTTCGCGTCTCGTTCTCCGACCACCGCACCGTCTCCGCGCGCGTGATCGGCAAGGACGCCGACACCGACCTCGCGGTGCTGGCCGTCAACCCCAAGGAGGTCAAGCTCCACCCGCTCACGCTGGGCAACTCCGGCGCCGTCCGGGTCGGCGACCCGACGGTGGCGATCGGCAACCCGTTCGGCCTCGAGCGCACGCTCACCACCGGCGTCGTGTCGGCGCTGCAGCGCAAGATCACCGCTCCGAGCGGCTTCGCGATCGAGGACGTCATCCAGACCGACGCGGCGATCAACCCGGGCAACTCCGGCGGCCCGCTGCTCGACGCCACCGGCAAGGTGATCGGCGTCAACTCGCAGATCGCGACGGGCGGCGAGGCCTCGAGCGGCAGCGTCGGCATCGGCTTCGCGGTCCCGGCCGCCACCGTCAAGCGCGTGCTGCCCGAGCTCGAGCGGGCCGGCCGCGTGACCCGGGCGTTCCTCGGCGTCCGCGGCCGCGGGTCGAAGGACGGCGTGCTGGTGGAGGAGGTCCAGCCCGGCGCTCCCGCGGCGAAGGCGGGGATCAAGGGCGGCGACCGCGAGGCGATCGACGAGCGCGACGGCAGCGTGGTGGTGCTCGGCGGCGACGTGCTGACCAAGGTCGACGGCCACGAGGTGCGGACGATGGACGACGTGCACTCGGCGCTGGCCAGCCAGCGGCCGGGGCAGGCCGTCGCGGTGGAGCTGCAGCGCGACGGCAAGCCCGTCGAGGTGACGGTGCGGCTGGGCGAGCGCCCGGGCGCGACGGGCGCCGAATAGGTTCCCACCGCCCACCCCCAACACCGCCGCTCCTACGATGTCCGCGTGACCCGCGCGAAGATCTGTGGCATCACGTTCCGCGAGGACGCCGAGCTGGCCGTCGAGCACGGCGCCTGGGCGATCGGGCTGATCCGCTGGCCGCGCTCGCCGCGGGCGTGCGACGCGCCCACCGCGGCGGAGATCGTCGGCGCGCTGCGCCGGCGCGTCGCCTGCGTCGGCGTGTTCGTCAACCCGGCGCTCGACGAGATCGTCGCCGAGGCCGAGCAGATCGGCTTCACCCACCTGCAGCTGCACGGCGACGAGGGGCCGCAGTTCTGCGCCGAGGTCGCGCGCCGCACCGGCTGCAAGGTGATCAAGGCCGCCCAGGTGGCGACCGCGGGCGACATCCGCGCGCTCGAGGTCTTCCGCACCGACTTCCATCTGCTCGACGCCGCCGCCGGCGCCCTGCGCGGCGGCAGCGGCCGCACGTGGGAGTGGGGCCTGCTGGCCGACCGGCGCTCGAAGGTGCCGCTGATCCTGTCCGGCGGGCTCGGGCCCGACAACGTCGCCGAGGCGATCGCCGCCGCGCACCCGTGGGCGGTCGACAGCGCTTCAGGCACCGAGTCGGCGCCCGGCGTCAAGGACCCCGAGAAGGTGCGGCGCTTCCTCGAGATCGCCGCGGCCGACGGCGCGGCCGTCGTATGACCGCGGTCGAGCATCGCTTCGGCCCCTACGGCGGCCAGTTCGTCCCCGAGACGCTGATGCCCGCGCTCGGCGAGCTCGAGGCGGCGTGGGTCGCCGCGCGCGCCGACCTCTCCTTCCAGGCCGACCTGGCGCGGCTGCTGCGCGACTACGCCGGCCGCCCGACCCCGCTGTACGAGGCGCGGCGGCTCTCCGAGCGCGCCGGCCGGCCGATCTACCTCAAGCGCGAGGACCTGCTGCACACCGGCGCGCACAAGATCAACAACGCGCTCGGCCAGGCGCTGCTCGCCAAGCGGATGGGCAAGACGCGGATCATCGCCGAGACCGGCGCCGGCCAGCACGGCGTCGCCAGCGCCACCGCGTGCGCGCTGCTGGGGCTCGAGTGCATCGTCTACATGGGCACCGAGGACATGCGCCGCCAGCAGCCCAACGTCCAGCGCATGGGCCTGCTGGGCGCGATCGTCTCGCCGGTCGAGGCGGGCGCCCGCACGCTCAAGGAGGCCGTGTCGGCCGCGATCCGCGACTGGGTCGCCAACGTCGCCGACACCCACTACATCATCGGCTCGAGCGTCGGCCCAGCGCCGTTCCCGGCGATCGTGCGCGACCTCCAGCGCGTGATCGGCGACGAGGCGCGCGCGCAGGTGCTCGAGCAGACGGGCCGGCTGCCCGAGCGCGTGATCGCGTGCGTCGGCGGCGGCTCCAACGCGATCGGGATCTTCGTGCCGTTCGTCGACGACCCCGAGGTGAAGCTGATCGGCGTCGAGGCCGCCGGCGACGGGATCGAGACCGGCCGCCACGGCGCGCCGCTCACGATCGGGGGCCGCGGCGGGGTGCTGCACGGCGCCTACTCGGCGATCATGCAGGACGAGGACGGCCAGATCCTCGAGGCGCACTCGATCTCGGCCGGCCTCGACTACCCCGGCACCGGCCCCCAGCACGCGCACCTGCGCGACACCGGGCGCGCCACCTACGAGGCGGTCACCGACGCGCAGGCACTCGACGCGTTCCAGACCGTCGCGCGGCTGGAGGGCATCATCCCGGCGCTCGAGTCCTCCCACGCGGTCGCCTGGGCGCTCGCGGCAGGCCCGTCCGAGCTCGACCTGATCTGCCTCTCCGGGCGCGGGGACAAGGACCTGGCCGAGGCGCTCTCCGCGCTCGAGCGATGAGCACGGGCATCGAGCGCATCGCCGCGGCGTTCGCGGCGACCGACGGGCGCGCCGCGCTGATGCCGTACCTGATGGGCGGCTTCCCCGACCTCGAGGCGTCGCGCGCGATCGGCGAGGCCTACGCCGACGGCGGCGCCGACCTCGTCGAGCTCGGCGTGCCGTTCTCCGATCCGCTGGCGGACGGCCCCGTGATCCACGCGGCGGGCACGCAGGCGCTCGCGGCGGGCGCCACGGTGCCGGCCGTGCTCGAGCTCGGCCGGGCGCTCTCGGAGCGTTTCCCGGTGATCCTCATGTGTTACTCGAATCTCGTTCTGGCACGCGGCGTCGAGCGCTTCGCCGACGAGCTCGAAACGGCGAATGTCAGCGGTCTGATCATTCCGGACCTCCCGCTCGAAGAAGCGCCGCCCGTGCTCGAGGCGTGCGACGCGGCCGGGATCGCCCTCGTCCCGCTCGTCGCGCCGACGACCCCGGAGGAGCGGCTGGCGCGTATCGGCGCCCAGGCCCGCGGCTTCGTCTACACGGTGTCCGTGACCGGCACGACCGGCGAGCGCGCCGGGCTCGACGCCGGCGACCTGCTCGCGCGGGTCAAGGCCCACTTCGAGGTGCCGGTCGCGCTCGGCTTCGGCATCTCCACGCCCGAGCAGGCCGCCGCCGCCGTGGCCGCCGGCGCCGACGGCGTGATCGTGGGCACCCGCCTGGTGCGGGCGGCGGCGGAGGGCGAGGACGTGCGGGCGCTGGTCGAGGACCTCGCGGCCGCGCTCGCCCGGCCCGACGCGTAAGATCCCGCCGCGATGGGGCTGTTCCTCACAACCTGCGCGGGCCTGGTCATCTGGATCATCCTCTGGGCCCTCGGCGTCAAGTCGTTCGACGCCTTCATGATCACGATCCTGATGGTCCTCGTGGCCGGGACCGTGCGCATCGTCACGCCCTACCTGCCGGGCAACCGGCCGGACCCTGACGAGCTCTGATCACCGCCCGTCCGACCGTACTCTGGGGTAGGCCGGGTTTGCCTGCGCTCCGGCGCGCCCCCTAGTATCCCGGTCCGCAAACCCGAGTCACCCTGAGGAGGGTCCTCTTGAGAGTACGTTGGTTGGCAGTCAGCTGCCTGATTGCAGCTATGTCGTTCGTCGTTGCCGCATGCGGTTCCGACAGCGGCGGCGGAGGCGGCGGCAAGGCCAGTGGCAGCACCTTGACGATTTATTCGTCGCTGCCGCTGCAGGGCGATTCCCGGCCCCAGTCCGAGGACGTCGTGCACGGGGAGCAGCTGGCCCTCGAAAAGGCCGGTAGCAAGGTCGGCAAGTTCAAGATCAAGTACGTGTCGCTGGACGATTCGGTCGCATCCACCGGCAAGTGGGACCCCGGCAAGGTGTCGGAGAACGCCCGTAAGGCCGTCGGCGACGACAACACGATCGCGTACCTCGGAGAGTTCAACTCCGGCGCCTCCGCGATCTCGATCCCGCTGACGAACGAGGCCGGGATCCCGCAGGTCTCACCGTCGAACACCTACGTGGGTCTGACCCGTTCGGAGGGCGCGGAGAAGGGTGAGCCGCAGAAGTACCAGCCGTCGGGCAGCAAGACGTTCGCCCGCGTCGTGCCTGCGGACCACATCCAGGCGGCAGCACAGGTGGCCTGGATGAAGGAGCTGGGTGTGACGAAGCTCTACATCCTCAACGACAAGGAGGTCTACGGGAAGGGCATCGCGGACTCGGTTGAGAAGATCGCCGGCGAGCAGGGCATCAAGGTGCTCGGCAACGACGGCATCGACACGAAGGCCGCGAACTTCCGTGCCCTCGCCTCGAAGATCAAGAGCGCGGGAGCCGACGGGTTCTTCTTCGGCGGCATCACCCAGAACAAGGGTGTGCAGCTCTTCAAGGACGTCAACGCGGCCAACCCGGACGCCAAGCTGTTCGGTCCGGACGGCGTCGCCGACTCGCCGTTCTTCGAGAAGGTCGGCTCGGCGATCGAGAAGCAGGCGTACATCACGGCGCCGACGCTCGACCCGAAGGAGTATCCGCCGGCGGCGCAGGACTTCTTCAAGGAGTTCAAGGCGAAGTACGGCAAGGACCCGGAGCCCTACGCCATCTACGGCTATGAGGCGATGAGCCTCACGCTCGACGCGATCAAGCGTGCCGGCGACAACGGCAACGACCGCAAGGCCGTCTTGGATCAGATCTTCAAGACGAAGGGCCGCGAGTCGGTGCTCGGCACGTACGACATCGACGAGAACGGCGACACCACGCTCTCGGATTACGGTGGAAACCGGATCGAGGGCGGGAAGCTCGTCTTCGACAAGGTCATCAAGGCCCAGACGCAGTAGCCATCTGCAGGTTCTGCAACGTCCCGCCCGCGCTGTTTGCGGGCGGGACGTGAACCTGCAAGGCTGCGCGCCACACGTCGATGGAAGCCGCCTCCGTACCCCAGCCGCAGGCCCCTCCGGGGAGGCGCGCCGTCGAGTTCATCGGGGCCCAGATCCTGTGGATCCTGCTCGGCGGGTTTCTTCTGGTGCTCCTGGTTCTGGACCCGGTCAGGACCCTCAATAACGTCGTCGACGGTCTCTCGATCGGCTCGATCTGGGCGCTGATCGCGCTCGGCTACACCCTCGTGTACGGCATCATCGAGCTGATCAACTTCGCCCATGGCGAGGTCTTCATGATCGGCTCGTTCGTCTCCGTGTCGCTCTACGCGACGTTCGGCATCACCGAGAACACCGGGATCGTCGCGCTGATCCTGGGCCTGATCGTCGTGCTCGCGATCTCGATGGTCGCGTCCGGCTCGCTCAACGTGATGATCGAGCGTGTCGCCTACCGGCCGCTGCGCAACGCGCCGAAGCTGGCGCCGCTGATCACCGCGATCGGCATGTCGTTCATCCTCCAGAACGTCGGCCTGCTCTGGCGCCCGTCGCCCGACTCGCCACCGGATCTGATCCGGTCGCAGAAGCAGGTCCTCGACATCGGCGGGGTCACGTTTGTTCGCTCCGACTTCTTCGCCTGGGCCGTGACGATCCCGCTGCTGATCGCGCTCCTCTGGTTCGTCGGCCAGACCAAGTACGGCAAGGCGATGCGCGCGACGGCCCAGGATCCTGACGCCGCGCGCCTGATGGGCATCAACGTCGACCGCACGATCGGGCTTACGTTCCTGCTCGGCGGCCTGCTGGCCGGCGCGGCGGGGCTCATCTACGCGCTCTACAACGGCACCGTCCAGTTCAACCAGGGCTTCACCGCCGGCCTGATCGCGTTCACTGCGGCGGTCATGGGCGGCATCGGCAACCTCAAGGGGGCCGTGGTCGGCGGGTTGATCATCGGGATCATCCAGCAGACCGTCGAGTCGCGGGTGACCAACGGGTCGGCGTGGGCGCCGGTCGCCGTGTTCGCGATCCTCGTGATGGTCATGGTCTTCCGCCCGCAGGGCCTGTTCGGTGAGGAGACGCGCGAAGGATGAGCACGACCCGCGAAGAGCAGGAGCACCCGGGCGGCACGACCTCCGCCGCCATGACGGGCGCGCGCTTCGCGCCGGTCCAGCGGGCGCTCGACCGGATCAGCGGGCTCATGCCGATGTGGGCGTGGGTGGTCTTCTGGCTGGTCGTCTCGGTGCTGTACGGCCTTTACGGCGACAGCGTCAACGACAGCCTCTACGAGTCGGTCATCCAGACGCTGGCCTACGTGATGATGGCCCTCGGCCTCAACATCGTGGTCGGCTTCGCGGGCCTGCTCGACCTCGGCTACGTCGCGTTCTTCGCGATCGGCGCGTTCGTGTCGGGCTGGCTGATGTCGGGCTTCTTCGACACGAAGAACGTCCACATCGTTGTCTCCGACATCACCCAGCAGCTGCCGGGCATCCACGTCAACTTCTTCTTCGTGATCTTCATCGCGGCGGCGTTCACGGCAATGTGGGGGGCGATCCTCGGCGCGCCGACGTTGCGCCTGCGCGGTGACTACCTGGCCATCGTCACGCTCGCGTTCGGCGAGATCGTGCCGCGCGTGTTCGAGTTCTCGAGCGACCTCGGGCTCGACGTCTCCAACGGGCGCCAGGGCATCACGCCGGTCGACAAGCCGTGGGCGCCGATCCCGGGCCTCGACAACATCACCCGGGTCGACATCACGCCCTTCTACTTCATCGCGCTGGCGATGCTGCTGGGGGTCCTGTTCGTCAACGTCCGCCTGCGCGACTCCCGCCTGGGCCGCGCCTGGATCGCCGTCCGCGAGGACGAGGTGGCAGCGGCCGCGATGGGCGTCCACCTCGTGCGCGTGAAGCTGTGGGCCTACGCGATCGGCGCATCGATCGGCGGCTTCGCGGGCGTCTTCATCGGCGTCTTCCAGAACACGATCAACGTCGACCAGTTCGAGTTCGGCTTCTCGGTCTTCATCCTGTGCATGATCATCCTCGGCGGCATGGGCAACATCGCCGGCGTGATCCTCGGCGCGGTCGCGTTGTCGATGATCAACCGCTTCCTGCTGCCCCAGCTCGACACGGTGCCGGAGAAGTTCGGGCTCGACTTCGACGTCACCGCGATCTCGTTCGGCATCTTCGGCTTCCTGCTGCTGGTGATGATGGTGCTGCGCCCGGAGGGCTTCATCCCCAACCGGAGACGCAAGATGGAGCTGCACGAGGACGCGTTCGACGATGCGCTGATCGAGGTGAAGTCGCCATGAGCGAGAACGGCAACGTCCTCGAGGCCACCGGCATCACCAAGCGCTTCGGCGGCCTGGTCGCGGTGAACGACGTCGACTTCGCGGTCCCGCACAAGTCGATCGTCGCGATCATCGGGCCGAACGGCGCCGGCAAGACGACGTTCTTCAACTGCATGACCGGGCTCTACAAGCCGACCACGGGCAAGGTGGTCTTCGACGGCGCCGACATCACCGCGAAGGCGCCCCACATCGTCACGCAGGCCGGCATCGCGCGCACGTTCCAGAACATCAAGCTGTTCAGGACCATGACCGTGCTCGAGAACGTCATGGTCGGCCACCACTGCCGCATGCGCGCACGCATCACCGGCTCCGTCCTCCATACGCCGTTCGTCCGCCGCGAGGAGCGCCAGACCGAGGAGCACTCCCGCGAGCTGCTCAACCTCGTCGGCATCCCGCGCCGCCACCAGGATCTGGCGGCCAGCCTGCCCTACGGCGACCAGCGGCGGCTCGAGATCGCTCGCGCGCTGGGTTCGGACCCGAAGCTGCTGCTGCTCGACGAGCCGACGGCGGGCATGAACCCGCAAGAGTCCGAGGAGCTGCGTGCGCTGATGGACAAGCTGCGAAGCGAGCGCGACATCGCGCTGCTCCTGATCGAGCACGACATGAAGGTGGTCATGAACGTCTCGGACCACATCACGGTGCTCGACGGCGGCGAGAAGATCGCCGCCGGCTCGCCGCAGGACGTGCGGGCCAACCCGCGCGTCATCGAGGCCTACCTCGGGAGCCAGGCATGAGCACGGGTAACGGCGCCAACGGCGCGACGCCGGTCCTCGAGGTCGAGGACATCCACACGTACTACGGCGCGATCGAGGCGCTCAAGGGCGTCTCCCTGACCGTCAACGAGGGCGAGATCGTCACGCTGATCGGCTCCAACGGGGCCGGCAAGTCGACGACGCTGCGCTCGATCTCGGGCCTCACCCCGCCCAAGACCGGCACGATCAAGTTCCGCGGCAAGGAGATCCACGGCCTGCTCGGCTACCAGGTGGCCGAGCTCGGAATCGCGCAGTCGCCGGAGGGCCGCCACGTCTTCTCGCGCATGACCGTGCTCGAGAACCTCGAGATGGGCGCGTTCACCCGCAACGACGCGAACGTCCCCGACGACATCGAGCGGGTCTACGAGCTGTTCCCGCGCCTGAAGGAGCGGGCGAAGCAGAAGGCGGGGACGATGTCCGGCGGCGAGCAGCAGATGCTCGCGATGGGCCGCGCGCTGATGGCCAACCCGAAGCTGCTGCTGCTCGACGAGCCGTCGCTCGGCCTCGCGCCGGTGATCGTGGACAAGATCTACGAGATCATCCGCGAGATCAACCAGCGTGGGGTCACGATCCTGCTGGTCGAGCAGAACGCCAACTACGCCCTCGACGTGTCCAAGCGCGGCTACGTGCTGGAGACCGGCAAGGTCGCCCTGTCCAACGACTCGGAGTCGCTGCGCAACGACCCCGAGGTGATGAAGGCCTACCTGGGCACATGACCTACCTCGTCGCCGCGATCGGCGCCAAGGCGCTCTACCTCTGCTACATCTGGCTGCTCAGCGCGATCACGGCGTCCGAGCTGTCGCGCTCGAAAGGCTACGGCGAGAAGGCCGGGCTCGGCACCGGCCTGATCCTCTCCATCCTCGGGCCGATCATCTGGCTGGCGATCCCGCCGAAGGACGAGACCGCCGAGTGGCACGAGCGCAAGCCGTGGCAGCGGCGCCACAAGCCGCGCGAGGCCGAGATGGCCGGCCACGCCGCCGACAGCGGCCACACGGCGATCACGAAGGACTGAGCGCCGACCGCAGCGCCTCGTCGAGGTCGGGGTGCGCGAACGCGTACCCGTGCTCGAGCGCGGCCTTCGGGACCACGCGCTGGCCCTTGGTCACGATCTCCGCCATCTCGCCGTAGAGCGTCTGGATCGCGACCGCGGGCACGGGCGCGAACGCCGGCCGGTGCAGCGCCCGCCCCAGCGCCTTCGAGAACGCCTTGTTGGTGACCGGCTCGGGCGCGCTGGCGTTGATCGGGCCCTGCCAGGCGTCGCCGTCGAGCGCGGCGAGGTAGATGCCCACGACGTCGTCGACGTGGATCCACGGCATGTACTGCCCGCCGCCGGCGACCGCGCCGCCGACGCCGAGCTTGAAGAACGGCAGCATCTTGGCCAGCGCGCCGCCGCCCTGGTCGAGCACGACGCCGGTGCGGATCGTGGCCACGCGTAGGCCGAGGCCTTCGGCGCGGTGCGCCTCGCGCTCCCAGATCGCGCACACCTCGGCGAGGAAGTCGTGTCCGGCTGCCGTGTCCTCGTCGAGCCGCTCGTCGCCGTGCGGGCCGTAGTAGCCGACCGCGGAGGACGAGACGAGCACGCGCGGGCGCGGGTCGGCGGCCTCGATGCCGGCGACCAGGTTGCGGGTCCCCAACTCGCGTGACTCGCGGATGCGGCGCTTGGCGTCGTCGCTCCAGCGCTGGGCGACGTTCTCGCCCGCGAGATGGACGACGGCGTCACGGCCGCTCAGCGCGGCGGCGGGCGCCGGCTCCTGCTCGGGCTGCCACGCCACGGCGTCGGGCGAGGACGGGCTGCGCGAGAGGGTGGTGACCTCATCGCCGCGCGAGCGCAGGCGCTCGACGAGCTTGCTGCCGATGAGGCCGCTGGCCCCGGTGACGGTGATCCTCATGCCATACGTACGGGGGAGGGTTCCTCTTTGTTCACCACGAGACACAGGACAGCACGCTCGAAGCGGCGATGCGGGTTCCGGATCATCGACGGCACATGTCCATCATCTCGATTCAGAACCTCACCAAGGACTTCGGCCCCGTGCGGGCCGTCGATGACCTGAGCTTCGACATCGACGAGGGCAAGGTCGTCGGCTTCCTGGGACCCAACGGTTCCGGCAAGACGACCACCCTGCGCTCGCTCGTCGGCCTCGTCACCCCCACCACCGGGAGCGCCACCGTCAACGGCCTCCCGTACGCCCAGCTCTCCGACCCGCTCACGCAGGTCGGGGTCATGCTCGAGGCGGCCTCGCATCCGGCGCGCAGCGCGCGCAACCATCTCCGCGTCCTCGCGGCCGAGGGCGGCATCCCGCTCTCGCGCGCCGGCGAGCTGCTCGAGCTCGTCGACCTCTCCGGCGCCGCGGGCCGGCGCTCCGGCGGCTTCTCGCTCGGCATGACCCAGCGGCTCGGCCTCGCGGCGGCGCTGCTCGGCGACCCGCGGATCCTCGTGCTCGACGAGCCCGCCAACGGGCTCGACCCCGAGGGCATCCGCTGGCTGCGCGACTTCCTGCGCGGTCTGGCGGCCGAAGGGCGCACCGTGCTCCTCTCCAGCCACGTGCTCTCGGAGGTCGCCCAGACCGTCGACGAGATCGTGGTGATCAACCACGGCCGGCTGATCGCCCACGACTCGCTCGAGGCGCTGAGCCACGGCTCCGGCCCGCGCGTGCGCGTGCGGACGCGCCAGTCCGACCAGCTCGAGAGCGCGCTTCTGGCTCGTAGCCTCGACGTCACCCGCGAGGGCGACGTGCTCGTGGTCGGCGGCGTCGAGCAGGGCCTCATCGCCCAGCTCGCGTTCGACCACGGCGTCGTGCTGCACGAGATCGCCACCGAGTCCACCAACCTCGAGGACGTCTTCTTCGGCCTCACGTCCGGAATGGAGGTGGCGGCATGACCGCCCTCGTCCGCGCCGAGCTGCTGAAGCTCCGCACGCTGCGCAGCACCGCCTGGGCGGCCGCCGCGCTGCTCGTCATCACCGTCCTGACCGGCACGCTCGCGATGGGCGACGCCGGCGACGAGGGCTACCGCACGCCGGTCGAGCTGCGGGAGACGGTCATCGCCATCGGCTACACGGCGGTGTTCTTCATGGTCGTGCTCGGCGCCGTCGCCGCGGCCGGGGAGTACCGGCACCGCACGATCTCCCAGCGCTTCCTGGTCAGCCCGGATCGCGGGCGGGTGCTGGCGGCGAAGCTCGCGGCGTTCGGCCTCGTCGGCTTCGCGACCGCGCTGTTCGTCACCGTCCTGGGCGGCGGGCTGGCCGAGCTGGTCGTCAGCTCCAAGGGCTACACGCTCGACCTCGCCGACGGCGGGCTGCGGATGGCGGCCGGCGCCGGGCTCGCCGGCGCGCTGGCGGGGATGCTGGGCGTCGTCGCCGGCTTCCTCACCCGCAACCCGACGACCGCCATGGTGGCGATCTTCGGCACCTGGATCGGCGAGAAGATCGTCGGCGGGTGGCTCGGCGCGGGCGGGCGCTTCCTGCCCTACACGCTGATCGAGAACGTGCTCGGGCTGCCGGCCGCGCTGTCGTTCGGCGCCGCCGCGGCCGCGCTGGCGGCGCTCACCGCCGCGCTGGCGCTCGTCGCCCGGCGCACGGTCCTCCCGCGCGACGTGACCTAGACGTCGAGCGCCCTGAAGTCCGACGTGTCGCCGGGGGCGTAGCCCACTTCGTCCCCGGCGGCCGTCGCGGTGCCCTGCAGCTTGGCCTGGGCGGCGACGGCGTCGGCCACCGCGGCGGCGACGTCACGGTTGAAGACGGAGGGGATGATGTAGTCCTCGCGCAGCTCGTCGTCGGCCACGATCTCGGCGATCCCGCGGGCGGCGGCCATCTTCATCTCCTCGGTGATCGAGCGGGCGCGGACGTCGAGCGCGCCGCGGAAGACGCCGGGGAAGCAGAGGACGTTGTTGATCTGGTTGGGGTAGTCGGAGCGGCCGGTGGCGATGATCCGCGCGTAGGGCGCGGCCTCCTCGGGCGTGACCTCGGGGTTCGGGTTGGCCATCGCGAACACCATGGCATCATCCGACATGCGCGCGAGCGCGGCGGGCGGCATCGCGCGGGCGCCGGAGAGGCCGACGAAGAGGTCGGCGCCGTCGATCACGTCGGCCGGGCCGCCGGTGCGCTGCTCGGGGTTCGTGTTGTCGGCGAACCAGCGCTTGATGGCGGGCATGCTGCCGTCCTGGTAGTCGGGACGGCCCGGGTGCAGCGCGCCCTTGGAGTCGCACACGATCTGGTTGGCGACGCCCGCCTCGCGGAAGATCTTGGCGACCGCGACGCCGGCGGCGCCGAGGCCGACGATCAGCACGTTGAGGTCCTCGAGGCGCTTGCCGGTGAGCTTCACGGCGTTCAGGAGCGCGGCGAGGGTCACGACCGCGGTGCCGTGCTGGTCGTCGTGGAAGACCGGGATGTCGAGGCTGGCCTTGAGGCGGTCCTCGATCTCGAAGCAGCGGGGCGCGCTGATGTCCTCGAGGTTGATGCCGCCGAAGCCGGGCGAGATCGCCTCGACGGTGGCGACGATCTCATGCGGGTCCTTGGTGTTGAGAACGATCGGGAAGGCGTCGATGCCCGCGAACTCCTTGAAGAGCATGCACTTGCCCTCCATCACCGGCATGCTCGCCTCGGGGCCGATGTCGCCGAGGCCGAGCACGGCGCTGCCGTCGGAGACGACCGCGACGGTGTTGCGCTTGATCGTGTACTGGAAGGCCTTGTCGCGGTCGGCGTGGATCGCCATGCAGACGCGGGCGACGCCGGGCGTGTAGGCCATCGAGAGGTCGTCGCGGGTCTTCAGCGGGTGCTTGTTGTGCTGCTCGATCTTGCCGCCGACGTGCATGCGCAGGGTGCGGTCGGTGGTGTCGATGACGTGGGCGCCGTCGACCGTCTCGATCGCGGCGACGATCTGGGCGCCGTGCTCGTCGCCGGCGGTGTCGACGGTGATGTCGCGCAGCGTGTGGCCGCCGGAGAGGCTGACCAGGTCGACCGAGCCGATCGTGCCCCCGACGTCGCCGATGGCGCTCGCGACCTTCCCCAGCATGCCGGGGCGGTGGTCGATCTCGACGCGGATCGTCAAGGAGTACTGGGCGGAGGTCGCTCCCGGCACGGCGGCGCATGTTAGGTGACTAGGCTGCTCGCCGGGATGCAGGAGACGAACGTCCGGCGGGCGGCCATCGTGATCGGCCTCTTCGTCGTGCTGTTCGGCGTGCGCTTCGTGCTGGACGATCCCACGTACATCGGGGCGACGTTCCTGCTCGTGCTCCCGACGGTCCTGGCGGCGACCTGGTTCGGCATCACGGGCGGGGTGGCGGTCGCGGCGGCGGCGGCGGCGGCCTTCTTCGTCGCGGAGCGGCTGGATCCGGGGGAGGACGTGGCGCTGCACACGGTCGTGTGGGCCACGCTCGTGCGGTTGGGCGGGCTGGTGCTGGTGGCGCTGCTCGTGGCGCGGCTGTTCACCCGCCAGCTCGAGCTGGCGCGGGAGGTGGACGAGCTCGCGGCGGTGCGCGACGCGCTGCGGCCGGCGGTGGTCGTGCCGCGGCCGGAGCTCGAGCTCGCCGCGCACTACGTGCCGGCGCAGCAGGGCGTGGGCGGGGACTTCTTCCTGACCGCCGAGGGGCCGCGGGGCTCGACGGTGCTGCTGGTCGGCGACGTGGTGGGGAAGGGCGTGCAGGCGGCGCGGCGGGCGGTGTTCGTCCGGACCTCGCTGGTGACGTTCGCGCCGTTCGAGGACGATCCGGCGCGGCTGCTGCGGCTCGCCAACGCGGCGCTGATCGAACGGGCGGGGACGTCCGTCGACTACGTCACGGCCGTCTGCGTGGTGCACCGGCCGGCGGACGAGACGCTGGCGTGGGCGATCGCCGGGCATCCGCCGCCGCTGCGGCTGGATGACGGCGAGCCGCTCGACGATTGGGGAGCGGGGCAGCCGCTCGGGCTGGAGGAGGAGCTGGCGGTCGCCAGCCGGGTGGAGCCGTTCGGCGCGAACTCCGGCGTGCTCCTCTACACCGACGGGATCCTTGATGCGCGCGACGACGCCGCGGAGCGCTTCGGGGAGGAGCGGCTGCAGGCGCTCGTCGCCTCCCACGGGCGCGAGACCGCGACGGCCCTGGTGGAGCATCTGCGGGCGGCGCTGGCCGCCTACGCACCGGCGGCAGGCGATGACGTGTGCCTGCTCGCGGCGCGTCCCCGCGCGGGAGTAGGCTCCGGTGCCGACCGATGAAGAAAGTCGAACCGCTGATCGCGCTGGAGCTGCCTGCGGAGCCGCATTCGGCGAAGGTGGCGCGGGACGCGATCGCGGGCCTCGACGGCCACCTCGGCAGCGTGTTCAGCGACGTCGTGCTGCTGATCTCCGAGCTGGTCACCAACAGCGTGCGCCACGCCGGGCTCGACGCGACCCAGCCGCTGCAGCTGAGCGTGGTGACCTCGGGCGACACCGTGCGGGTCGCGGTGCGCGACCCGGGGCCAGGGTTCCGGCCTCCGGCGCCGCCGTCCGATCCGGGCCACGTAGGCGGCTGGGGGCTCGTGCTGGTCGATCAGCTCGCGGAGAAGTGGGGCGTCGAGCACGATGGGGAGGCGAACGTCGTGTGGTGCGAGCTGACGAAGAGATGACGTTCTCGGCGGAGGTCGCGCGGCGCTCCGACGCCGCGGTCGTCGTGATGAAGGGCGACCTCGACATCGCGTCGGAGGCGCGGGCGACGGCTCAGCTGGAACAGGCGATGGACGGCTGCGGCCTGCTCATCGCCGATCTCCGCGAGCTCTCGTTCCTCGACTCGACCGGCGTGCGGGTGCTGCTGTCGGCGCATCTGCAGGCGCAGGAGCGCGGGCTGCGGTTCGGCGTCGTGCGGGGCGCCGGCATGATCGCGCGCCTGCTCGAGGTCACGCGGATCAGCGATCGCTTCCCGGTCGTCGACGATCCGGCTGAGCTGATCGACGCGGGCTAGTAGCCGAGCCGGGCGAGGCGCTCGGCCTCGGCCTTGCGCTTCGCGTCGCGCTCGGCGCGGCGCTGCTCCTCGCGGTCCTGCTTTTCCTTCTGGTCATCCTCGAGGCCGATGATCCGGACCTGGCGGCGGAGCGCTCCGTCGCGCCCGAGCGCGGCGAGCTCCTCGCGGCCGGCCGGCCGGTCGTCGCGCGGCCCGCCGCCCTGGCGGCCGCGGCCATCGCGGCGTCCACCGCCGCCGCGGCGCGGCCCGCGGTCCTCGCGGGGCGGCTGCGTGACGGCCTTGACCTCGCGGACGGGGGTCGCGGCCAGCCGGACCCACGCCTGGAAGACGGGGTCGCCGGGCTTCAGCCCCTCAGCCTTCTCGCAGCACACGGCGGACCATTTCATCGTCTGCCCGTCCTCGCGGCGCGGGGGCGAGAGCGCCTCGCGCACGGCCTCCGCGCCTCCGACGCGCTCGACGGCGGCGACCAGGCGAGCCTGCACCCGGGCGGAGCGGTCGACCTCGCTGACGGGCTCCGGCTCAGGAGCGGGCGCGGGAGCGGGAACCTCCGGCGGTGGCGCGGGAGCCTCACCCTCGGCGGGCGGCGGCGTCTCCGCGGCGGGCGGCGGCGTCTCCGCGGCGGGCGCGGGGGTCGACGGCTGCACGGGGGCGGTGTCGCCCTTCCGGATCTCGGTGAGCCGCGAGTAGAACGCACGGCGGTGCCGCTCGGCGGCGGAGGGCCGGCGGCGCTTCGGCCGCGGCGGCCGGGCGGGCTTGCCCGTTTCGACGGGCGCGCCGCCCTCGGTCGGGGTACCGCCGACGATGACGGGGCCGGGCGGGCTGCCTTCGGGCTTGGACGGAGCGGGTGCGGGCGCGGCGCCACCGGCGGCCGCCTCAGCGGCGGGGGTGGCGTCGGCGGCGGGTGCGTCAGAGGGCGCGGGCCCGGGCGCGCCGGCTTCGGCAGCCGGAGCGGGGGCGGCCCCGCCGGCGGCTCCCTCGGCAGCAGGTGTGGTGTCGGCCGGCTTCGACTCGGCCGCAGCAGGGGTGTCGGCCGGCTTCGACTCGGCGGCAGCTGGGGTGTCGGCCGGCTTCGAGTCGGCGGCGGGTGTGGCCTCGGCCGGGGTGGGGTCGGCCGGTGTGCCCTCGGCCGCAGGCGGGGTGCCCTCGGCGGCGGGGGCGGCCTCGGCGGGCGGCGCCTCCGCAGGCGGGGTCGCTTCGGCCTCGGCCGGCGGCGCCTCGGCGGCGGCCGGGGTGGGATCGGCCGGCGTGCCCTCCGCCGCGGCGGGCGTCTCGGCCGTCGGCTCGTCCTCCGCGGGCGTGGATGCGGGTGCCTCGGCGGGCTTCGGTGCTTCCTCCGTCGGAGCCTCGGTGGTGGCGGCCTCGGCGGGGAGGGGTACGTCGTCCGGCGGCTTGATCTTGTCTTGCTCGGTGGTCTCTTCGGCCATCGCGGAATCCTCAGCCTATCGAGGGCTCGCCCCACCCCGCGCCGAGCCCTAACCGCCGGGCGACATAAAGTGTTCCCGAGCGATGGCCAAGAGCAACGGAGACACGCCCCGCGAGCTGTTCCTGATCGACGGGAACTCGCTGGCCTATCGCGCGTTTTTCGCGCTTCCCGAGTCGATCGCGACCTCGGACGGGCGCCCGACGAACGCGATCTTCGGCTTTGCGTCGATGCTCGTGAAGATCCTCACCGACTACGGCGAGGTGCCGACCGTCGTGGTCTGGGACGCGGGGATGTCGGGCCGCAAGGAGATCTCCGCCGACTACAAAGCGCAGCGCTCCTCCCGACCCGACCTGCTCAAGCAGCAGTGGCCGGCGCTGCGTCCGCTGGTCGAGGCGTTCGGGTACCGCAACATCTCGGTCGAGGGCTTCGAGGCCGACGACGTGATCGCCGCGCTCGTCCAGCAGGCCAAGGAGCGGCGGATCCCCGTGATGGTCGTCACCGGCGACCGCGACGCCTACCAGCTCGTCGACGACGGCGTGCGGATCATGACCACCTCCCGCGGCATCACCGACACGAAGGTCTATGACCGCGAGGGCGTGATCGACCGCTACGGGATCCCGCCCGAGAAGATCCCCGACTTCATCGGCCTCAAGGGCGACACGAGCGACAACATCCCCGGCGTCCCCGGCATCGGCGACAAGACCGCGGCCGAGCTGCTCCAGCGCTTCGGCGACCTCGAGACCGTGCTCGCCAGCGTCGACCAGATCTCCGGCGCCAAGCGCAAGGAGAACCTGACCAACCACGCCGAGGACGCCCGCGTCTCCAAGCAGCTCGCGACGATGCTCTTCGACGTCCCCGTCGACCTCGACCTCGAGGCCGAGGTGACCCGGACGCCCGACCGCGGCGACCTCCGCCAGGCGTTCCGCGAGTGGGAGCTGCGCGACCCGCTGCGCCGGCTCGAGGAGGCGCTGTACGAGCTCGAGGCCGAGGCGATCCCCCGTCCCGAGGCGGCCAGCGCCAAGACCGTCCCGATCCGCGAGGGCCGCCCGCAGGACATCGACATGCTCGGCGGCGACCCGCTCGCGCTCGTCGCGCTGGCCCCCGAGATCGTCGAGGGCGAGCTGATCCCGCGCGAGACCCATTGGCGCTTCGGCGCCTACGCCGGTGGCTCCCACGCGCTGGTCGGCAACATCGACGACCCCGCACAGCTCGTCGCCGCGGCCGGGGACCGGCCCGTGGTCGCCCACGACGCCAAGGCGCTCGGCGACGTCCCGCCCAACCTCGTCTTCGACACCGAGATCGCCGCCTACCTGCTCGACCCCGCCCGCCGCGGGTACCCGCTCGACGAGCTGACCGAGGAGCGCGGCATGGCGGTCAACGCCGACGACGAGCAGGGCGCCCAGGCCGTGCTCGTCCACACGCTCGCCGAGCAGCAGGCCGCCCAGCTGCACGAGCGCGGCCTCGTCGACCTCCTCACCGACATCGAGCTTCCGCTCGTCCACGTCCTCCGCGAGTGCGAGAAGCAGGGCATCAAGCTCGACACGGCCAAGCTCGAGGAGGTCGCCTCGCGCATCCGCACGCAAGCCGACCAGCTCGAGCGCGAGATCTGGGAGGACGCCGGCGAGGAGTTCGTGATCGGCTCGCCGCAGCAGCTCGGCCAGATCCTGTTCGAGAAGCTCGGCCTCTCGCGCAAGCGCCGCGGCAAGACCGGCTTCAGCACCGACGCGCGCGTGCTCCAGGCGATCCGCGACGAGCACCCGATCATCCCCAAGATCGAGCGCTTCCGGGAGCTCTCGAAGCTCGTCCAGACCTACCTCGACGCGCTCCCCAACTGGATCGGCGACGACGGCCGGCTGCACACGACGTTCCTGCAGGTCAACGCCGCCACGGGCCGGCTCGCGTCGATCAACCCGAACCTGCAGAACATCCCGATCCGGACCGAGACCGGGCGCGAGATCCGCGGCTGCTTCATCGCCGAGCCGGGCAACTGCCTGATCAGCGTCGACTACTCCCAGGTCGAGCTGCGCATCCTCGCCCACATCGCCGACGAGCAGGTGCTGCGCGACATCTTCCTGCGCGGCGAGGACGTCCACACCGAGACCGCCGCCGCCGTCTTCGACACCGCGCCCGACAAGCTCACGGTCGGCATGCGCAGCAAGGCGAAGATGGTCAACTACGGGATCGTGTACGGCCTCTCCGCCTACGGGCTCGCCGACCGCCTCCAGATCGAGCAGGACGAGGCGCAGGAGTTCATCGACCGCTACCTCGAGCGCTTCCCGGCCGTCGCGCGGTTCATGGCCGACGCCGTCACCCAGGCGGAGGAGCACGGCTACGTCAGCACGCTGTTCGGCCGCCGCCGCCAGATCCCCGAGATCCGCGCCCGCAACTGGCAGACGCGCAAGCTCGGCGAGCGGCTCGCGGTCAACAGCGTTATCCAGGGCACCGCGGCGGACATCATCAAGGTCGCGATGGTCCGCTCCCACGATGCGCTGCGCGACGCAGGCCTCCAGACCCGCTGCATCCTGCAGATCCACGACGAGCTGCTGTTCGAGGGCCCGATCGAGGAGGCCGAGCAGGCCACCGAGATCGCGCGCCGCGAGATGGTCGGCGCCGCCGAGATGGACCCGCCGCTCGCCGTCGAGTCGGGCGTCGGCCCAAACTGGCTGGACGCGAAGTAGTGGACCGCGGGGTCGCTGTCGCGCTGACCGCCGTCGTCGGCGGCATGGTCGCCCTCCAGGGGCCGATCAACTCCGGCCTGGGCAAGACGATCGGCAACCAGCAGGCCGCGTTCTTCTCATTCGCGACCGGCACGATCGTCCTCGCCGTCATCGCCGGGCTCACGAAGGGCGGCTTCGGCCAGATCGCCGACGCGAAGACGCTCGCGCCGCAGTACCTGATTGGGGGCCTGCTCGGCGCTTGCTACGTCTCCACCGTCCTCGTCACCGTCCGCACGCTGGGCGCCGGCGGGATCGTCGCCGCCACGATCGCGGGCCAGCTGACGGTGTCGGTGATCATCGATCAGCTCGGCATCCTCGGGCTCGACAAGGACCCGATCAGCGCGACGAAGGCGATCGGCGTGCTGCTGCTCGCCGCGGGGACGTTCCTGGTAGTGCGCGGGTAGTGGGCCTCCCCGCGACCTGACGCCCGAGATCGGCGTCCGCCGCCGGCCGCCAGGCGGCGTCCTCGACCACTCGAAATGCCAGGGGTATTCCTTCGGGTCTGCGTCCTTGCCTGGCTGGGCCGGCGAACGGTCTCTCGGCCGCCAGGCCACGGAGAGACCCACTAGCCTCCGCGCATGGCCACAACCACGACTCGCATCCTCAGCAACTACGTGGGCGGCCGCTGGACCGAGTCCGAGTCCTCCGAGCTGCTCGACGTCACCAACCCGGCTTCCGACGAGGTCATCGCGCGCGTCCCGCTCTCGACGCCCGCCGAGCTCGACGCCGCCGTCGCCGCCGCCCGCGCCGCGCTGCCCGCCTGGCGCGCGGTGGCCGTCCCGGAGCGCGCCCGCCGGCTGTTCGTGCTGCGCGAGAAGCTCGTCGCGCGGCAAGAGGACCTCGCCCGCAGCGTGACGATGGAGATGGGCAAGACGCTGCCCGACGCGCGCGCCGAGGTCGGCCGCATGATCGAGATGGTCGAGGCCGCGTGCGCGGTCCCGACCACGATGCAGGGCCGGATCATCGAGGACGTCGCGCGTAACGTCGACGCCGAGACCGTGCGCCAGCCGGTCGGCGTGTGCGCCGCGATCGTGCCGTTCAACTTCCCGGCCATGGTGCCGTTCTGGTTCCTGCCGTTCGCGATCGCGTGCGGCAACACGTTCGTGCTGAAGCCGTCCGAGCAGGTGCCGATCACGCAGTCGCTCGTGTTCGAGTCGATCGACGAGCTCGACCTGCCCGAGGGCGTCGTCAACCTCGTCAACGGCGACCGCGCGATCGCCGACGCGATCCTCGACCACCCGGACATCGACGCCGTCTCGTTCGTCGGCTCGGCGAAGGTCGCGCGGCACGTGTACGCGAGGGCCGCGGCGCGCGGCAAGCGCGTGCAGGCGCTCGGCGGGGCGAAGAACCACATGGTCGTGATGCCGGACGCCGTGCTCGACAAGACCGTGAGCGGGCTGCTCGGCTCCGCGTTCGGCGCGGCCGGCCAGCGCTGCATGGCCGGCTCCGTGGTCGTCGCGGTCGGAGATGCGCACGCGCGGCTCCGCGACGCACTCCGCGAGGCCGCCGCGGACATGAAGGTCGGCGACGGGCTCGAGGAGGGCGTGGACGTCGGCCCGCTGATCTCGCGCGCCGCCTGCGAGCGGGTGCGCGGCTACGTCGACCGCGCGGAGGCCGAGGGCGCCGAGATCGTGCTCGACGGCCGCGACGCGCCGGACGGCTACGTCGGCCCGACGATCGTCGACGGCGTATCGCCGGAGATGGAGATCTGGCGCGACGAGGTGTTCGGCCCCGTGCTGGCGATGGTCCACGCGGAGTCGCTCGACGACGCCATCGGCGTGGTCAACTCCAGCGCCTACGGCAACGGCGTCTCGATCTTCACCGAGTCCGGCGCCGCGGTCCGGCGCTTCCGCCACGACGTCGAGGTCGGGATGATCGGCGTCAACGTCGGCGTCGCCGCCCCGGTCGCCTTCTTCCCGTTCTCCGGCTGGAAGGACTCCTTCCTCGGCGATCTGCACGCCCACGGGCCGGACGCGGTCGAGTTCTACACGCGCAAGAAGACCGTCACCAGCCGCTGGTTCTCGGGTGGCGAGACCGGGCGCTATTTCGTAGAGTCCTGAGCGGTATGAACGGGCGGCGAATCTGGGCCGTGATGAGCGAGAGCTTCTGGATCTTGCTCGTCGCGCTCGTCGCCCTGTTCGTCTTCCTCCTCGCCCTCGGCGCCTACTCGCCCGGCGAGGTTCTCACGCTCACGATCGTCATGGTCGTGCTCTTCCTGCTCTGGCTCGGCCACGCGGTGTACGTCTCGCGCAAGGCCGACAAGCGCGACCCGCGCGCGATCGCCGCGCGCGAGCGCCGCGGTTTCTAGGCGTCCTGGTAGACGGTCACGACCTCGGTGTAGAACTCGCGCGCCGCGCGGCCCTGCTCGTGCGGGCCGAAGCCTGAGCCCTTGACGCCGCCGAAGGGGACGTGCACGTCGGCGCCGGCGGTCTGGGAGTTGACGTGGAGGATGCCCGCCTCGGCCTGCTCGACGAACTGCTGGGTGGCGGCGAGGCTGTTGGTGAAGAGCGCCGCCGAGAGACCGAACTCGACCGCGTTCGCCCGCGCGAGCGCCTCGTCCAGGTCCCCGAAGCGGTAGAGCGAGGTCACCGGGCCGAACACCTCCTCGCAGGAGAGCGTGGCGTCGTCGGCGACGTCCTCGAAGACGGTGGGCGCCACGAGGTATGCCTCGTCGTCGCCGCGCTCCCCGCCGGCGAGCACGGAGCCGCCCTCGGACCGCCCGCGCTCGATCGCGCCCAGGACGTCGTCCATCGCGCTCTCGTTCACGAGCGGCCCGACCTCGGTGTCCGGGTCGGCCGGGTCGCCCACCTTCCCGCCCTCCACCCGCGCGAGGAACGCGTCGCGGAACGCGTCATAGGCGCCGTCCTGCACGTAGATCCGACGGGTCGCCGTGCACTTCTGGCCCGCTGACCAGAACGCGCCCGCGTAGGCGGCCTCGGCGGCGCGCTTCAGATCGGCGTCGGCCATCACGATCAGCGGGTTGTGGCCGCCGAGCTCGAGCTGCACGCGCTTGCCGAGGCGACCGGCCGTCTCGCGGATGCCCTCGCCGACCGGCACGCTCCCGGTGAACGACAGCGCGCGCACGCCCGGGTGCTCGACGAGCGGCGTGCCGACGGCGCTCCCGCGCCCGATCACGACGTTCAGCACGCCCGGCGGCAGCCCCGCGTCGTCGAGCGCCCGCACGATGTGCAGGCCGGTCAGCGGCGAGTCCTGCGCGAGCTTCAAGACGATCGTGTTGCCGTAGATCAGCGCCGGCGCCAGCTTCCAGACCGGGATCGCGGCCGGGAAGTTCCACGGCGTGATCAGGCCGACCACGCCGACCGCGCGGTGCAAGGTGTAGACGGGGCCGCCGGTGACCGCCTGCTCGAACAGCTCGCCGACGGGCCGGAACGCCTCGCCCGCCGAGTAGCGCAGGATCTGGGCGGCCCGCGCCGCCTCCATGCGCGCCTCGCGCAGCGGCTTGCCCATCTCGCGCGTCATGTCCTGCGCGATCGCCTCGGATCGCTCGTCGATGAGCGCGGCAGCGGCCGACAACACCGCGGCGCGCTTCGCGATCGGCCCGCGCGACCAGGCGGGAAGCGCCGCGGAAGCCGCCTCGACGGCCAGGTCGACGTCCTCGCGCGCGGAGCTCGGGAACTCGCCGACGAGCTCGTCCGGCCGCGCGGGGTTGCGCTTCTCGTACGTGTCTCCGCCGGCGCTGGGGCGCCACTCGCCGGCGATGTAGTTCGCGGGTGCCGTCAACGTGTCAGCCATGGCCGGATCCTACGCCGGTCAACTACCCTTCAAGAGACAAGGAAGAAGGGGGAACCGTGAAGGAACTGCTCGACGACATCCGCCGCTGGCGCGAGGAAGGCGAGGACGTGGTGGTTGCCACCGTCGTCGGCACGCGCCGCTCAGCGCCCCGGCCGGTCGGCTCCTCGTTCGCCGTCGCCCGCGGCGGCGCCCTGTGCGGCTCGGTGTCGGGCGGGTGCGTGGAGTCCGCGATCGTGCAGGAGGCCGAGGAGGTCTTCGAGACCGGCAAGCCCAAGCTCCTCACCTACGGGATCTCCGACGACGAGGGCTGGAACGTCGGGCTGCCCTGCGGCGGCGAGATCGACGTCTTCGTGGAGAAGGTCGAGTGAGCGACCTGCTGGAGCGTCTCGCCGCGATCCAGGAGCGCGGCGGGCGCGCCGTGCTGTTCACGGTCGTCGAGGGCGACGGCGCCGGCAACAAGCTGCTCGTCGAGGAGGGGGAGACCGGCTCCGATCTCGCGGCCGAGGCCGACGAGGTCATCCGCGGCGCGCGCAACGCGCTGCTCGAGCTGCCCGGGCGGAAGGTGTTCGCCGAGGTCTACATGCCGCCCCCGCGGCTGTTCGTCTACGGCGCGGTCGACACCGCCGAGGCGCTCTGCAAGGCCGCCAAGCTGCTCGGCTGGAGCACGTACGTCGCCGACGCCCGGCGCGCCTTCGCCACCCGCGAGCGCTTCCCCAGCGCCGACCACCTGATCGTGAAGTGGCCGGAGGAGGCGATCGCCGAGGTCGCCCCCGACCACCAGACCGCGTTCGTCGTCCTCACCCACGACGCCAAGTTCGACCAGCCCGCGCTGCAGGGGATCCTCGCCACCGAGGCGTTCTACGTCGGCGCGCTGGGCTCGCGCCGCAACCAGGAGAAGCGCCGCGCGCGGCTGCTCGAGGCGGGCATCCCCGAGGCCGAGCTCGGGCGCATCGCCGGTCCGTGCGGCCTGGACATCGGCGCCGAGTCGCAGGAGGAGACCGCGCTCTCGATCCTCGGCGAGATCCTCGCCGTGCGCGCCGCCCGCCCCGGCGGCCGCCTGAAGGAGGCCAAGCGCCGCATCCACGCGCAGGAAGACGCACCCGCGCCGGCTTGATGGACCCCGGCATCCAGAAGGTCCTCGACGGCATGAACGCGCTCGAGGGCCCGCCCGCCCACGAGGTGCCGGTCGAGCAGGCGCGCGCCGGCCACGAGCAGGAGACGAAGGTGCTCGCCGGCCCCGGTGAGGAGGTCGGCGCGATCGAGGACGTCGAGCTCGCCGGCGTCCCGGCCAGGATCTACACGCCGCTGGAGCCCAAGGGCGGAACGGTCGCCTACTTCCACGGCGGCGGCTGGGTGGTCGGGTCGATCGACTCGTTCGACACCGCCTGCCGCGCGCTCACCAACGCGAGCGGCGCGACGGTGGTGAGCGTCGGCTACCGGCTCGCGCCGGAGCACCCGTTCCCCGCCGGGCTCGAGGACTGCGCCGCGGTCACGCGGGCGCTCGACGGGCCGCTCGTGGTCGCGGGTGACAGTGCCGGCGGCAACCTCGCGATCGCCGTCGCGCGGCGACTGCGCGACACGCTCGACGGCATGGCGCTGATCTATCCCGTCACCGACGCCGGCTTGAACACGCCCTCGATGCGCGACTTCAAGGCGCGCTACGGCCTCACCGCCGCCGGTCTCGAGCGCTACTGGAACCTCTACCTCGACGGGGCCGACGGCCTCCAGGCCGACGCCTCGCCGCTGCGCGCCGACGATCTCGAGGGGCTGCCGCCCACCTACGTGCTGACCGCGGAGTTCGACGTCCTGCGCGACGAAGGCGAGGCGTTCGTGACGAAGCTCGAGGCGGCCGGGGTCGACGTCACCCAGCGCCGCTTCGACGGCACGATCCACGGCTTCTGGCGCTGGATGGCGGCGACGCCGAAGACGCGCGAGGCGATCGACGAGGTCGGCGCCTGGCTAGCCGACCGGCTCGGGCCCAGCTGAGCCGAAGCCGTAGAAGACCGCGGACACCTCGACCCCCGGCAGCGCCTCGCGCACGCGCGCGAGCCCGTCGCGCACGGCGGCGCGGGCCGCCTCGTCGTCTCCGCCGTGTGCCCTGCAATCGGCGTGCGCCACGAGCACCACCGAGCTCGTGCCGGCGAGCTCGCGCGAGGCGGCGAGCGACCGCAGCACGTCGTCTGTCACGACCGCTCCCGCGTTGCGGATCACGTGCGCGTCGCCGAGCTCCAGGTCGAGTGCATCCAGCGGATCGAGCCGTGCGTCCATGCACGCCACTACCGCCATCCGGCGTGCAGGCGTGGCTTCCACTAGGCGGCCAGGTCGGCCGACGCGGGCGCCACGGCGCGCGGCGGCGCGGGCAGCGCGAACTCGGGCGGCGCGACCCGCAGGTAGTGCCCGAACGCCCATTCCGAGAGCCGCCGCGAGGTCAGCGAGTGGACGAGCACGTCCCGCGGTCTGGGACGCAGGCGCCAGACGTTGTCCTGCCAGCGCTTCATCCACGCGAACTTCCAGCCGTGGGCGGCGGAGAACGCGCTGTACCGGCGCAGCGCCTCGTCATGGCTCTGCGCGCCGCCGAGCACCGCGGCGATCTCGCGGCCCGCGGCGATCCCGAAGTAGAACGCGGTGCGGATGCCCTCGGCGCTGAGCGGCAGGCAGTGGCCGGCGGAGTCGCCGACGAAGAACACGCCGTCCTCCGTCGCGGGGCGCAGCGCGTGCGGGATCCAGTTGCCCTGGTAGCCGAGCGGCTCGGTGCCGAGGTCCTCGGTGAGCCGGACGGTCGGCTCCTTGACGTGGTCGCGCGGGTCGAACGAGCCGACCCCGATCCGCACCTCGTCGCCCGCGGGGAACGACCAGCCGTAGCCCGCGCGCACGTAGCCCTTGTGGATCCACAGCTCGAGGTCATCGGACCGACCGCCTGGGTGGACCTCCAATCCGCGCGAGAGGAGCGCCTCCGGCGGCTGGACGTTGTCCTCGACCCCGAGCACGCGGCGCCAGCCGAGCGCGTCGACGAGCAGGGGCGCGCTGACGTCGCCGCGGTCGGTGTGGATCGTGGTCCCGGTGCGGCCGTCGACCTTCGCGGTCTCGAACTCGGCCGCGGACTGCGCCCACAGCAGCTCGCACAGGCGCCGGTAGTCGAAGGTCGAGAACTCCCAGCCGATCGGCCAGCGGACGCTGGTCCCAGGCGTGTGGACGACCAGCGAATCGAAGGTCTGGAGGATCGAATCCTCGAGCCCGAGGTTGCGCAGCCATGCGGTCGGAGCGGCGCACGCGGAGGTCTGGCGCTCGCCGATCTCGTAGCGGTCGAGCACCAATACGCGGGCGCCTGTGGCCCGCAACTCGCGCGCGACCGTCAGGCCGGCGAACGACGCACCGCAGATCACGACGTCGAAATCGCCGCTCAGCGGCGTTCTCTCGGCTCCCCGCTTCGTGGCTCGTACTGGCATCTTCGCTACAGTATCTCGCCGTTCATGGAAGCCACTTTGACCCCAGAAGCCCCGACGGATATTCACATCGTTGAGGGCTCGAACGGGATGCTGATCGAGGTTGATGGTCAGATCCTTCCCAACTACGACGCGACGATCGTCCCCTTCGAAGAAGGCGACGTCGTCACCGGCAAGGTCGTGCGGATCGACAAGGACGAAGTCCTGGTCGATATCGGATACAAGAGCGAAGGGGTTATCCCCAATAACGAGCTCTCGATCCGTAAGTCCGTGGACCCGTCTGAGGAGGTCGAGCTCGGAGAAGAGGTCGACGCCCTCGTTCTCACGAAGGAGGATCAGGACGGCCGCCTGATCCTGTCCAAGAAGCGTGCTCGCTTCGAGCGCGCCTGGCGCCGCATCGAAGGCGCCGCCGAGTCCGGCGAGCCCGTCACCGGCTCGGTGATCGAGGTCGTCAAGGGCGGCCTGATCGTCGACCTCGGGGTGCGCGGCTTCCTGCCCGCCTCGCTGGTGGACATCCGCCGCGTCCCGAACCTGGACGAGTACCTCGGCCAGAACATCGAGACGAAGGTCATAGAGCTCAATCGCTCGCGCAACAACGTCGTGCTGTCGCGCCGCGCGGTCCTCGAGGAGGAGCGCAAGGAGCAGCGCCAGGCGATCCTGGAGCGCCTGCAGCCCGGGCTCGTGATCGAGGGCCAGATCTCGAACATCGTCGACTTCGGCGCGTTCGTCGACCTCGACGGCATCGACGGCCTGATCCACATCTCCGAGCTTTCGTGGTCGCACGTCAACCACCCGAGCGAGATCCTCTCGATCGGCGACACCGTGCAGGTCAAGGTGCTCGACATAGACCGTGACCGCCAGCGCATCTCCCTGGGCCTCAAGCAGACCCAGGAGGATCCGTGGCAGCGGGTCGTCGACACCTACAACGTCGGCGACGAGCTCGAGGGCAAGGTCACCAAGGTCGTCGCGTTCGGCGCCTTCGTGGAGATCCTGGAGGGTGTCGAGGGCCTCGTGCACATCTCCGAGCTCGCCCAGCACCACGTCGAGAACCCGCGCGAGATCATCCAGCCGGGCGACGACGTGAAGGTCAAGATCCTCGAGATCGATTCCGAGCGGCGCCGCCTCTCGCTCTCGATCAAGCGGGTCGAGGGCCAGGTGCTGCCGCAGCGCGACACGATGGCTCCGACGGAGACGTCGGACGGTGGCGCCGGCGACCTCGAGAACGTGCCCGAGCTGGGGCTCTCCGAGGACGTGTTCTCGAACGCGCCCGAGGCCGAGGCGCCCGTCGACGAGGTCGAGGCGCCAGCCGCGGCCGAGGTCGAGGAGGCTCCGGTCGAGGACGAGCCCGCCGCGCCCGACGCGGCGGTCGAAGAAGCCGCCTCCGAAGAAGCTCCTGAAGAGCAGCCCTAAGCCCCCGTTCGTCGGCCTGACGGGCGGGATCGGGGCCGGGAAGTCGGAGGCGCTCGAGGCGCTGGAGCGCCTCGGTGCCGCGACGCTGTCGACCGACGCCGTCGTGCACGAGCTGTACGAGGACGACGAGGTGCGGGCGGCGGTGCTGGAGCGGTTCGGGACCACCGACCGCTCCGAGATCGCCCGCGCGGCGTTCGCGACCGACGAGGGGCGGAAGTGGCTCGAGGAGCTGCTGTGGCCGCGGGTCGGGCAGCGGATGTGGGAGTGGCGCCAGAAGGAGGAAGCGCGCTCGCCGGCCCCGCGGGCGCTGGTGGTCGAGGTCCCACTGCTGTTCGAATCCGAGATGGACGCCGCGTTCGACGCTACCGTTGCGGTGGTCGCCGACGAGGCCGTCCGCCGGGAGCGGGCGGGGGCGAGGGGGCACGCGGCGCTCGACGAGCGCACGTCGCGTCAGCTCACCCAGGAGGAAAAGGCCGCCCGGGCGACGTACACGGTCGCAAACTCCGGGACGATCGAAGATCTCGAGCAGACGCTCGCCGAGGTACTTGAGAAGCTGAACTGAGTCATGAGCGCACGATCCGCCACCACCCGAGCCCGACCCCGCTCCGCCAAGGCACGACGCCGGTTACTGGTGCGCCGGGTGGCCTGGCTGCTGGCCGCCGTCGTGGTCATCGGCGGCGTGATCGCCGCCGTCGTCGCGCCGCGGGTCGACAAGGCGGTGCAGGAGGTCGTGCTCCCGCTCCGCCACGAGGACATCATCCGCCAGCAGGCCGCCGACAAGGGCCTCGACCCGGCGCTGATCGCCGGCGTCATCTACACCGAGTCGCGCTTCCGCGACCAGACCTCGCACGCGGGGGCCAAGGGCCTGATGCAGCTCCTGCCCTCGACCGCGCACGACATCGCGCGCAAGTCGGGCGGCACCGCCTTCATCGAGGGCGACCTCGCGAACCCGCAGGTCAACATCTCCTACGGCTCGTTCTACCTCCGCTACCTGCTGCAGCGCTACGGCGGCAACGAGGTGCTCGCCATCGCCGCCTACAACGCGGGCGAGGGCCGGGTCGACAAGTGGATCTTCGACGCGCGCCACAAGGGCGAGGCGTTCGACCGCGCGCGCCACATCCCGTTCCCCGAGACGCGCCACTACGTCCAGCAGGTGCTCGACGTCCGCGCGCGCTACCGCGAGGAGTACGGGCGGGAGCTCGGGCTCTGAGCGCCGCGCTCGTGACCGGCGTGAGCCGGCGCGAAGGCATCGGGTGGGCGACGGTGCAGCGCCTCGCGCGGGCCGGCACGGTGGTGTTCACGCAGGGCTGGACCGCGCATGACGCTGCGCAGCCGTGGGGCGCGGACGAGGGCTTCGAGGGCGGCGGCCACGCCGGCCACCTCGACATCGACCTGGCGGAGCCGGACGCGCCCGCGCGGCTGGTGGAGGCGGCGGTCGCGGCGGTCGGCCCGATCGACGTCCTCGTCGCCAACCACGCCGCCTCCGCCGACCAGAACCTCGAGCAGCTGACCGCCGAGGCGATCGACCACACTCTGGCGGTCAACGTGCGAGCCACGCTCCTGCTCGTCCAGGCCTTCGCCGCCGCCCACGCCGGCGGCCCGGGAGGCCGCGTGATCCTGCTGACCTCGGGCCAGGGGAGAGGACCGATGGCACGCGAGCTGCCCTACGTCGCGAGCAAGGCCGCTTTGTCGGGGCTCGTGACCTCGCTGGCCGACCACCTCGCCCCGCGCGGGATCACCGTCAACGCCGTCAACCCGGGCCCGACCGACACCGGCTGGGCGCCGAAGGAGATCGTCGAGCAGGCAACCGCCGCGATGCCCCGCGGCCGCTGGGGAACCCCCGACGACGCCGCACGGCTGATCGCGTGGCTGGCGTCGGAGGAGTCGGACTGGGTCACCGGCCAGGTCATCGACTCCGACGGCGGGTTCCGGTACGGGGGCGCTTAGTTCGCGCGTCCGTGGCTTGGCGGGGCGAAAGTCAACTGCTGGCATTGAGTGGAGGGTTCGGCGGCGGTGCCGGCAAAGTCGCGAGGTTAGCCCGCTATACGGTGGTCAAGCTCGCACTCTTGGCCAAGGTCGCTTGTTTGTCCCCGCTGAGCGGGCAAAAGCAAGCACTCTTGATCAAGCGGGACGGTTTGTGGCCGCTATAGGGACAAAACCGTCCCACTTGACCGCCGCGGCGGCCGAACCGCTTCCCTACCCAGCCGCCGTTGATGTTCGCCGGCGGCTCAGTGCTCGCGCCGCCGGGGCAGCCGCGTCGAGTCCAGGCGCCCGTCCCCGTTCGGAGGCGCTGAGTCGCGCCGGGCGGCCTCTTCCTCCGCCCGCGCGCGGTCCTCGCCGCGGCCGACGGCCAGGAACGCCAGCGACAGCGCGCCGACGGCGGCGAAGCCTCCGAGGCAGATCCCGATGACGTCGAGGGTCGTGCCGCCGACCGCGGCGAGCACGGCACCGGCGATGAACATCACGCCCAGCAGGATCCACCAGCGGGTCATGACTCCAAGCGTATGAGGACGGCCTCGTAGGCGTCCAGCGATCCCGCCCACTCCTCGCGGCCAGGGCGGCTGGAGAGGATCAGCGAGCCCTCGGCTTCCACCGGCCCGGACGGGGCACCGAGGAAGTTGACGATCGCGAGGATGCGCTCGTCGCCGGCCTCGCGGATCCAGCCGAGGAGACCCGGCGCGAGGTCGAGCGTGCGCTGGCTGCCGGTCTGCAGCGCCTCGCTGCCCGCCCGCAGCTCCGCCAGGCGTCGGTACAACGACAGCGCGGAGTCCGGGTCGACCGCCTGGCGCGCGACGCACAGCTCCTCCGCCTCGCAGATCAGCGGGAGCCACGGCTCGCCGGTGGTGAAGCCCGCGCCCGGTCCGGCCTCGGACGGTGGCTCCCACGGGATCGGCGCGCGCTCGGGGTCGCGGCCGTCGACGTCGACGATCCGGTCCGCGGGGATCTCGGCGTCGGGCAGGCACAGCTCCTCGCCCTGGTAGACGAACGGGGTGCCGCGCAGCGCGTAGAGCATCACGCCGATCGCCCGCGAGGCGCCGAGGCCGAAGCGCGTCGTCGCCCGCGACTTGTCGTGGTTGGAGATGAACCACGCCGGCCACGACTCCGGGTCGGCGATCGCCTCGAAGTCGTCGATCGAGGTGCGGAAGCCCTCCGCGTCCCAGTCCTGCTCGGCGAACAGGAAGTTGTGCGCGAGGTGGAGCTGGTCGCCGTGCCGCAGGTAGCTGACCGTGCGGTGCAGGTCGTGCAGCGCGACCTCGCCGACGATCATGCGGTCCTCGTACTCGTCGACCACCCGCCGGATCCCGCGCAGCCGCTCGTGGATCGTGTCCCAGTCCTCGTTGTGCGCCCGCGGCGCGCCCGTCTGGTCGCGCAGCAGCGGGTCCTTGGCGATGCGCGAGATCGCGTCGAGCCGCAGGCCGTCGACTCCGCGGTCGAACCAGAAGCGCAGCACGTCGTGCATCGCCGCCTCGACCTCCGGGTTGTCCCAGTTGAGGTCGGGCTGCTCGGCGAGGAACGAGTGCAGGTACCACTGGCCGGTGGCCTCGTCGAAGGTCCACGCCGGGCCCGCGGCCTTGAACACCGACTCCCAGTCGTTGGGCGGCCCGCCGTCCGGCGCGCCGTCCCGCCACACGAACCAGTCGCGCTTGGGATCCTCGCGGCTCGAGCGCGACGCCTCGAACCACGGGTGGCGGTCCGACGTGTGGTTCGGGACCCAGTCGAGGATGATCCGGATCCCGCGCGCGTGGCACGCGCTGGTCAGCGCGTCGAAGTCGTCCAGCGTGCCGAACTGCGGGTCGATGTCGCAGTAGTCGGCGACGTCGTAGCCGAAGTCGGCCATGGGGGAGGGGAAGATCGGCGACAGCCAGACCGCCTCGACCCCGAGCGCCGACAGGTGCTCGAGCCGCTGCTCGATACCGCGCAGGTCGCCGACGCCGTCACCGTTCGCGTCGGCAAAGGAGCGCGGGTAGATCTGGTAGATCGCGCCGCGCTGCCACCAGGTCGTCATGGGAGAAGGAGGCACCGGCGGCCGGCCCGGGGGCCGGCCGCCGGAACCGGCAGGCTAGACGCTCGGAGCGTCCGCCTTCTCGGCGTCGGTGAGCGTCAGGTTGCGCCCGCCGTTCGGGTCGAACAGCTGGAGCCGCGACGCGTCGAGCACGAGCTCGACCGACTTGCCGGCCGCCGCAGGGCTGCTGGCGTCGAGGCGCGCAACGACCGCCGTGGCGTCGCCGCCGCTCTGGCCCGGGAGCTCGGAGAGCCCCGCGTCGTCGGCGAGGGCGTCGAGGTGGTCGCTGTGCGCCGCGCCCTTGACGTCGAAGTAGGCGTAGAGCTCCGACCCCATCGACTCCACCACCGCGACGTCGGCCGTGAACTTCATGCCTTCGATGCCACGGTCGGCGGCCACGGCCGCGTCCTCGAAGTGCTCGGGGCGCATGCCGGCGATGACTTCCATGCCGTTCTCCAACTTGCCCATCAGCTCCTTCGGCAGCGGCGCATCGCCGAACGGCAGCTTGACCACGTCGCCCTCGACCTTGGCCGGCAGGAAGTTCATGGCCGGAGAGCCGATGAAGCCCGCGACGAACAGGTTCGCCGGGTCTTCGTACAGCGTCTTCGGCGAAGCCACCTGCTGGATCACGCCGGCGCGCATGACCGCCACGCGGTCGCCCAGCGTCATCGCCTCGGTCTGGTCGTGCGTCACGTACACCGTCGTCGTGCCGACCCGCTGCTGGATCCGCGCGACCTCGGTGCGCATCTGTACGCGCAGCTTCGCGTCGAGGTTCGAGAGCGGCTCGTCCATCAGGAACGCCCGCGGGTCGCGTACGATCGCGCGGCCCATCGCCACGCGCTGGCGCTGGCCGCCGGACAGGTTCGCCGGCTTGCGGTCGAGGTGCGCCTCGAGGTCGAGGATGCGCGCGGCCTCCTCCACCTTGGTGTTGATCTCCTTCTGATCGACCTTGGCGAGCTTGAGCGCGAAGCCCATGTTGTCGCGCACGGTCATGTGCGGGTACAGCGCGTAGTTCTGGAACACCATCGCGATGTCACGATCGCGCGGTGCGAGGTCGTTGACCCGCTCGCCGCCGATGATCAAGTCACCGTCGGAGATCTCCTCGAGGCCCGCGATCATCCGCAGCGCCGTCGACTTGCCGCAGCCCGAAGGACCGACGAGGATCATGAACTCCCCGTCGCGGATGTCGAGGTCGATCGCCTTGACCGCCTCGGTCCCGTCCGGGTAGCGCTTCGTCACACCCCGAAGCGTGATCTCAGCCATACACACTCCCCCTCATAGACGACTCCCCCTCAACTTGTCGCAATGACTCGCGCATCATGCCACTTCCCCGCTCTGTCGTCGTCTCACGCACGACGAGCTCGCAGCGCAATTCCTCCGCGGCGGCCGGCCAACCCTCGATCTGGGCGAGCAGCAGCTCGGCTGCACGCCTCCCTGACTCCTCGAGCGGCTGGGCGACGGTCGTGAGCCCGACGTAGCGGGCGATCTCGATGTCGTCGAAGCCGATCACCGAGAGATCGCCGGGAACGTCCACGCCGACGGCGTTCGCGGCATCGATCACGCCGACGGCCTGGTCGTCGGACGCCGCGAAGATCGCCGTCGGCGGGTGGGGGAGGGCAAGCAGCTGCGCAGCGAGCGTGCGTGCCACCGAGCGGCCGTGCGGGCCGGTGACCACCAGTTCGGGCCGCACCTCGACGCCGGCGTCGCGCAGCGCGGCCTCGTAGCCGGCGCGCCGCCGGGCGCTCGAGTTGAAGCCGTACGGATTCGACTCGTCATCTCCCACGAACGCGATCCGCACGTGACCCAGCCCGAGGAGGTGCTCGGCGGCGAGCCGGCCGCCGGCCTGGTCGTCGATGTGCACGCCCGCGAGCCCCGGTTCGTGCCTGTCGATCAGGACCAGCGGGATGCCGGCTGAGCGCACGCGCGCGACGGCGCTCTCCTGGAGCGGGAGGGAGATCACGAGGAGGCCGTCGAAGCGGCCCTTGACCGCGACGGAGCGCACAGCGCCGGCGAGGTGCTCGGGCCGGTCCACGTCGAGCAGCACCAGCTGGTAGCCGGCGGCGGAGATCTGCTGCGCGGCGCCGCGCAGCCGCTCGATCACGGACGGGCGGGTCGCGAACGGCGCGACGATGCCGACCGCCAGCGTGCGCCCGGTGGAGAGCGCGCGAGCGGCCGCGCTCGGCTCGTAGTCGAGCGCGTCGATCGCCTCCTGGACGCGGCGGCGGGTGCCCGGGCTGACCGCGCCGGAGTCGTTGAGGACGCGCGAAACGGTGCCGACTCCGACGCCGGCGAGCGCTGCGACCCGCGCGATGGTGGTCAACCCCGTACCCCTCCTCTGGAAGCGCTTCCATCCAAGCACCGGGTGGGCGTGCTGTCAACACGGCGTAAGGTGGCGGCGTGCTCGACGAGCTCCTGTCGGACGAGGGCTGGGCCTACGCCTCGACGCCCCCTGTCGAGCCCGGCGACCCCGGGCGCTTCCACGCGCTGTTCGGCCGCGACTCGCTGATCACCGCGCTGCAGGTACTGCCGGAACGGCCCGACGTGGCCCGCGCGACGCTGCGCGCGCTCGCCGCGCTGCAGGGGAGCCGCGACGACCCGGAGACCGACGAGGAGCCGGGCAAGATCTTGCACGAGTACCGGCCGCACGCCGAGCCGCGCTTCGCCGAGCTCGGCTGGCCCGTGCGTGACGGGCAGCTCCTGTACTACGGCTCGGCCGACTCCACCTCGTGGTTCCTGGTGGTGCTGGCGGCGCTCGGCGACGCAGGGTTGAGCGCCGAGCTGGAGCCCGCGCAGCGCGCTGCCGCCGGCTGGCTCGAGCACGCGCTGGCACGCGGCGACGGGCTCGTCCGCTTCGGGCCGCGGACGAGCCCCGGCGGGCTTGCCCAGCAGGGCTGGCGCGACTCCTCCGCGCCGGTCGAGTCGCACCCCAACGGCGGCGGCATCCTGCGCGCGGACGGCAGCACGCCGGCGGCGCCGCAGGCCGACGCCGACGTGCAGGCGGTCGCCTACGCGGCGCTGCGCGCGCTCGGCGACGAGGAGCGCGCCGCGGCGCTGGCGGCGCGGATCGAGCGCGACTTCGGCCCCGACGTGATGGCGCTCGAGGCCGGCGACGTGCCGGTGCCGGGCGCGGGCTCCCAGCTCGGCTGGCTGCTGTGGTCGGGCGCGCTCGGCGAGGAGCGGGCGGCGGAGGTTGCCGCGCGGCTGTGCGAGCCCGACGTGCTCACGCCGTTCGGCCTGCGCACGCTCGCGCGGAGCAGCCCGGGGTTCGATCCCCAGGCCTACCACCGCGGCTCGATCTGGCCGTTCGACTCGTGGCTGGGGTGGGGCGGGCTGCGCGCCGCCGGCTTCGTCGAGGAGGCCGAGCGGGTGCGCTCCGGCGTGCTCGCGGCGCTCGACCGGCTGGGCCAGGCGCCGGAGCTCTACGCGGTCGACGCGGACGGCGAGCTGCAGCCCGCGCCCGCGGCCAACCGCGTGCAGGCATGGACGGTGGGCGCGCGCTGGGCGCTCGAGCACGACTGGGACGGCCGCAACCCTCAACCTGCCTGAAGGGGTCTGACCCCTTCCAACCTGCCTGAAGGGGTCTGACCCCTTCGGTCAGCTGAAGCGCGGCAGCGGCATCGGGTCGCCCAGCTCGCCGATGAACGCGCCCTGCTCGTCGTCCATGAGCCAGGCGAGCAGCCAGCGCTCGCCGCCGTACTCGAGCACCTTGCCGGCGTAGTGCTCGCGCGGGCGGCCGCCGGGGAGCAGGTCGCGCGTCTCGCCGGGGTAGGGGCCGAGCCGGTGCGGCGCCGACAGGTAGTGCAGCCCGGAGCCGGCGAAGGCGTCGCAGAACAGGATCCGCCACGCGCCGTCAGCGTGGAGGAGCTGTGGGACCTCGAGCTGGACGTGGCGGGTCGGCGCCGACAGCGGCGGGCCGACCGCCCACTCGACCCCGTCGCGCGACGTCGCATGGCCGAGGATCCCGCGGCCACGGCGGGTCGCGCAGATCAGCATGTCGAAGCGCTCGCCGTCCCACTCCACCCACGGGTCGCGCCAGTGCTCGCGGTCGTACCAGCGCGTGTCGGCCTCGAGCAGCAGGTCCTCGCGCTCCCAGGTCACGAGGTCGGCGGAGACCGCGCTGCCGATCCGCTGCACCTGACCGTCCTCGGCGCGCGCGATGCCGCTGTAGTACATGCGCCACGCGCCGTCGTGGCACAGGACGCTGCCGGTCCAGGTGGCGAGGTCGTCGAACGCGCCGGGGGCGCCGGCGCCGAGCGCGTCGGGGAGCACCTCCCACTCGCGCAGATCGCGCGAGACGGCGTGGCCGATCGTCGCGTTGACGTGGCGCAGCTCGGGGTCGCCGAGCGACCGCGGTGCCTGCAGATAGAACACGTGGACGTCGTCGCCGTCGCAGGCGAACCAGAAGTCCCACACCCAGTGCCCGTCGAGCCGGAGCGCCACCGGGCGCGATACTACGGCGCGTGAGCGCACGGAGCGGGAGGATCGCCGGCTGGGGGCTGGCCCTCCTCTTCCTCGCCAACGCGGGCGTCGTCGTGGCGCTGTGGCTGGGCGGCGGCGGGATCCAGGACATCCACGACAGCGCGAGCCTCCTGGTCGGCCTCGGGCGCATCAGCGGGCTGCTGGGCGCCTACCTGGTGCTCGTGGAGCTGCTGCTGCTGGCGCGTCTGCCGCTGCTCGAGCGGCTGCTCGGCTTCGAGCGGCTGACGCGCTGGCACGCGTGGAACGGCCGCGTCTGCCTCACGCTGCTCGTGAGCCACGCGGTGCTCGTGACCTGGGGCTACACGATCGGCGACCGCATCTCGCTGCCGTCGGAGATCGGGCGGCTGTGGAGCGGCTACCCCGGCGTGATCACCGCGACCGCCGGGCTGGTGATCCTGATCGGCGTGGTCGTCACCTCGGTGGTCGCCGTGCGGCGGCGGCTGCGCTACGAGACGTGGTACTTCGTCCACCTGTACGCCTACCTCGGCGTCGCGCTCGCGTTCAGCCACCAGCTCGCGACCGGGACCGACTTCGTCGGCGACGCCGCCGCCCGCGCCTACTGGACCGCGCTCTACGTGGCGACCCTCGGCGCGCTCGTGGTCTTCCGCCTCGGCGTGCCGCTGGTGCGCAGCGTCTGGCACGACCTGCGCGTCGCGCGCGTGCTGGAGGAGGGGCCGGCGGTCACGTCGATCGAGATCGAGGGCCGCCGGCTCGGGGCGCTGAAGGCGCGCGCCGGCCAGTTCTTCACCTGGCGCTTCCTGACCCGCGACCGCTGGTGGGAGGCACACCCGTTCTCGCTCTCGGCGGCGCCCGACGGCCGCCGGCTGCGCATCACGGTCAAGGGGATCGGCGACTACACGAGCGCGCTGCGCGCGATCCCACCCGGCACGCGCGTGATCGCCGAGGGCCCGTTCGGCGCCTTCACCACCGCCGCGCGGCGGCGGCCGCGGGTGGCGCTGATCGCGGGCGGCGTCGGCATCACGCCGATCCGCGCGCTGCTCGAGGACATGCCCGGCGGGCCCGGCGACATCGCGGTCGTCTATCGGGCGCTGGGGGAGGGGGACGTGATCCTGCGCGCCGAGCTCGACGAGCTGGCGACCCGCCGCGGCGCCGAGGTGCACTACGTGATCGGCGAGCCGCTCTCGCCCGAGCGCCTGCTCGCGCTGGTGCCCGACATCGCGGCGCGCGACGTCTACGTCTGCGGCTCGCCGGCCATGACCGAGGCGACGCACGCGAGCCTCGCCCGCACCGGCGTCTCGCGCCGGCACATCGTCACCGAGCGGTTCGCGTTCTGATGCCGAAGGTGATCGTCGCGCTGCTCGTCACGGCCGTCGCGGTCGTGCTGCTGGCCGGCTACGACACCAAGCCGCCGCGCACGGTCAACCCGAACTCGGCGCTCGAGCCGCGCCCGAAGGCGGCGCCGAAGCTGCCCCCGGGAGCGCGCGCGGCGGTCGGCCCGGCGGCGATCACGCCGTTCTCGGTCATCCAGGTGCAGGCGACCGTCCAGCACGGGAAGCTGATCGGCGTCAAGACCGTGGTGCTGACGGGCGACGGCCCGCACACCGAGGCGCTCAACGCGCGCGCCGAACCGCTGCTGCGCGCCTCGGCGCTGAAGGCGGGCAGCGCGGACGTCGACGCCGTCTCCGGCGCGACCTACACCAGCCGCAGCTGGAAGCAGTCCCTGCAGGCGGCGATCGACAAGGCCGAGGGCCGCTAGCCCCCCGCTAGCCGAGCTCGACGACGCGCGCGGCGGGGGACTCGTCGAGCGCCACGACCAGCGCGCCGTCCTCCTCGCGGGCCTCGGCCGGCTCGCCGTCGACGCGCACGCTCGTGCCCGGCTCCACGCCGCGCAGCTCGAGCTCGATCGCCTCGCGCCCCGGCGGCACGTACTCGCCGACCCGCTCGCCGAGCTCGATCCGCGTGCCGTCGCAGCGCACGCTGCGCCGCGCGCTGTCACCGAAGCCCTCGCCGGCGTCCTCGTAGAGCTCGCGCTCGTACGCCCCAGCGCCCGGTGCGCAGGCGATCCGCAGTCGCAGCTCGGGAGGTGGCCCGCCCGCCGTGCTCTGCATCACCGGCCACAGCGGTATCGCCGCGTTCGCCCGTGCGTAGAACGCCGGCGTGCCGAGCGGCGCGTGGGCGAGCACGTGCGCCGGCCCCTCGATCGCCTCACCGCTCCACCAGTGCACCCACGTCCCCTCCGGCAGGTACACGTGGCGGTGCTCGATGCCCGGCCGCGTGATCGGCGCCACGAGCAGCGCGTCGCCGAGCAGCAGCTCGTCGTCGGCGGTGTAGGTCGTCTCGTCCGCCGGGTGGTCGAACAGCAGCGGCCGCAGGATCGGCGCGCCGGTGCGCGAGCACTCCTCGAACGCGCCGTACAGGTAGGGCAGCAGCCGCATTCGCAGCTCCAGCGACTTACGGATCAACCCCGTCCACGGCTCGCCGAAGCGCCACGGCTCCTGCGGCACCGACTCGATGTGCGAGTGGTTGCGGCAGAACGGCTGGACGATCCCGAGCTCGGTCCAGCGCGCCAGCAGCTCAGGGTTGGTGTCGCCATAGAAGCCGCCGACGTCGACGCCGCAGAACGCGACACCCGACAGCCCGAGGTTCTGCAGCTGCGGGATCGCCATCCACAGGTGCTCCCACCACGAGCTGTTGTCGCCCGTCCACTGCAGCGCGTGGCGCTGCAACCCCGCGAAGCCCGCCCGCGTGATGACGAACGGGCGCCGGTCCGGCCGCAGCCGCTCAAGCCCCTCGCGCGCGGCGCGGGCCATCTGCGAGCCGTAGAGGTTGTGGACCTGGCCGTGGAGCCGCGGCTCCGCCTCGCCGGGGTGCACGACGTCATCGGGCATCGTCGATTGCATCGGGATGAAGAGCGCCGGCTCGTCCATGTCGCACCAGATGCCGGCCACCCCAGCGTCGAGCAGCACGCTGTGGTGGTCGCCCCACCAGCGGCGCGTGCCGGGGTTCGTGAAGTCGGGGAACGCGCACACGCCCGGCCAGACCGCGTTGCGGTACTCGTCGCCGTCCAGCGTCTGGCAGAACAGGCCGCGCCCACGCCCCTCGGTGTAGACGGGATAGCCCTCGTCCACCTTCACGCCCGGGTCGACGATCGTGACCGCCCGGAAGCCCTGCTCGGCGAGCTCGGAGATCAGCCCGGCCGGGTCGGGGTAGCGCTCGTCGTTCCAGGTGAAGACGCGGTAGCCGTCCATGTACTCGATGTCGAGGTGGAAGCAGTCGCAGGGGATGTCGCGCTCGCGGAACTCGCGCGCCAGCCCGAGGATCTCGTCGGCGCTGGCGTAGCCCCAGCGCGACTGGTGGTTGCCGAGCGCCCACAGCGGCGGCAGCGACATGCGGCCGGTCAGCTGCGTGTAGCGGGCGAGCACGTCGCGCGGCGTGGGGCCGGTGAAGACGTAGGCGACCACGTCGCCGCCGGTCGCCTCGTAGCTGACGCGCTCCGGGTCGGCCTTGGCGAGGTCGATCTCGACGCGGTGCGTGTTGTCGAGGAAGACGCCGTGCGCCCGGCCGTCGCACAGCGCGAGCACGAGCGGGATCGACGTGTAGAGGTTGTTCTGCGAGGCGCTGTGACCGCTCGGCGGGTCGATGTTCCAGAACACCTGCCGCGACCCGGTCTTCTCGAGCCCGCTCGTCCGCTCCCCGCAGCCGAAGAAGCGCGTGTGCCCGCTCCGCAGGTGGTCCATCCGCACCGGCGGCCCGATCAGCGCCGCGGGATCGGGGTCGGGCTCGCCGCTCCACAGGTGGACGTCGTCCACCAGCGCCGTCCCGTCGCGGTCGGCGAACGAGACGCGCAGCGGCTCGAGCGTGATGACCGCCTTCGCCTCCGCGGTGTCGATCTCCACCCGGCCCGACTCGCCGTGGATCTCGGCCTCGACCGGCTCCCACTGCGCGCCGTCGGTCGCCTCCGAGGCGTACTCGACCGGCCGGCCGTGAGGGAAGAAGCCGAGCCGGAAGACGTCCGGCGCGAGCGCCGTGACCTCCAGCAGCGCGTGGCCTGCCTGGATCCGGACGGCCGCGCGCGTCGAGGTCAGGACCCGGTTGGGGCCCCGGCCTCGCGCGTGCGGTGTCCGGTGCTCAGCCCTTGACGGCACCGGCCGTGAGACCGGCGACGATGCGCTTCTGGAACAGCAGCACCATGATGATCAGCGGGATCGAGATCGTCACCGAAGCGGCCGAGATGCTTCCGAATGGCACCTCGTGCTCGGTCGCGCCGGTGAAGAACGCGATCGCCGCGGGGACGGTGCGCGCCTTCGACGACGAGGTCAGCGTGACGGCCAGCAGGAACTCGTTCCACGCCCCGATGAACGTCAGGATCGCGGCGGTGGCGAGACCCGGCGCGGCCAGCGGGACGACGACCTTCCGGAACGCCTGGAAGTGCGTCGCGCCGTCGACCAGCGCCGCCTCCTCGAGATCCCTCGGGATCTCCTTGAAGAAGGAGACCAGGATGTAGATGGTCAGCGGCAGCGCGAAGGTGAGGTACGGGATGATCAGGCCGGTCCACGTGTTGAACAGGCCGATGTCCGACCACAGCTTGAACAGCGGCGCCGCGATGGCGATCTGCGGGAACGTCGAGATCGTCAGGACGATCGCGAGCATGATGCTCTTGCCCCCGATCCGCAGGCGCGCCAGCGCGTACGCGCAGAACGCCCCGACCATGATCGAGAAGAATGTCGTGAGCAACGCCACGGCGGCGCTGTTGCGCAGCGACTTCGTGAAGTCCGGGTTCTTGAAGATCGACTGGTAGTTGTCGAGCGTCGGGTGCGGCGGGAACAGGCTGGATCCCCCGAGATCGCCGCCCGTCTTAAGCGAGATGTTGATCAGCCAGTAGAACGGGAACAGGCAGAAGACGACGATCGCGGCGACCGCGATCCACATCCACCACGGCGTCCCTCCCGTGTCCGGCTTGATCGTCTTGGTCTTGGTGCGCTTGGCCGTGGCGGCCTGGGGCGCGGCAGCAGCTCCAGCTTCCATGGCTCAGTCGTCTCCCATTCCTCGGAGGTTGCCGCCGACGAAGCGGATGTACGAGAACGACACCACCATCACCACGATGAACGTGAGCACCGCCATCGCCGCCCCGAGCCCGTAGAGCCGGTTCGCGGCGAACGCCTCCTGCGCGATGGTCGACAGCGTCGATGTCCCGTTCTGGCCCCCCGTCAGCACGTAGGGCAAGTCGAACACCCTGAGCGCATCGAGCGTCCTGAAGATCAGGGCGACGAGGATCGCCGGCATCAGCAGCGGCAGCGTGATCTTCTGGAACCTCTGCCACGTCGAGGCGCCGTCCACCTTGGCGGCCTCGTAGACCTCGCCGGGTATCACCTGCAACCCGGCGAGGATGAGCAAGGCCATGAACGGCGCCGTCTTCCAGACGTCGGCGAGGATGATGATGATCAGCGCCTGCGGCTCCGAGCCGAGCCACACCGTCTTGGTGCCGAGGACGGTGTTCACGAAGCCGTACGGCGACACGAACATCGTCCTCCAGATGATCGCCGTGACGACCGTGAGCAGCGCCCACGGGACGAGCACGGTGGTGCGCAGCAGACCCTGGCCCTTGAAGGCCGCGTGCATGGCGAGCGCCATGGCGAGGCCGATCAGGGTCTCGAGCGCCACCGAGGCCACGGTGAAGATCAGCGTGTGCCCCAGTGCCGCCCACCAGTCCGGGTTGCCGAGCGCGTTGCTGTAGTTGCCAAAGCCCGCCCAGCGGCTCAGGCCGGCCACCCGCACGCTGTACTCATGCAGCGAGAGCCAGATGGCGTAGATGACCGGCCAAGCCGCGACGACCGCGATCAGGATCATCGACGGCGCGACCATCAACCTCGCGAGCTGCTTCTCCTGCAGTCCCTTGGACCGCTGGACCCGTGCTGGTGATCCTGTCCCGATCGACGCGGCTTCCATGATTCGCTCCTAGCTCAGAACGTCGAGAGGGCGCTTGTGATCTGCTTGTCCGCCTTCGCCAGCGCATCCTTCGGACTCACCCGACCCGCAAGCGCGTCGTTGACGTTCTTGTAGATCGCCTGTGAGATCTGCGGGTACACCGGCGACACCGGCCGGGCCTTCGCCTGTTGGAGCGCCTGCAGGAGCTGCTCCGCGTACGGGACGGCCTTCTTGACATCCGCATCGCTGTAGGTGTCGGTAGTCACGGCAGCATTCGTGTACTTGAGCAGCGAAACCTTCTGCCACTCGGGGCTGCCGATGAAGTCCGCGAGCTTGAGCGACAGGCCCGGGTTCTTGGTGTAAACGCTGATCACGCTGTTGTGACCGCCGAGGATCCCGGCCTTGCCGGCACCCTCGAAGCTCGGAAGCGGGGCGACCTTGTACTTGCCCGCGACCTTCGAGTCCTTCTTGTCGTTGTCGGCCGCGTAGGCGTAGGTCCAGTTGCGCATGTAGGCGTACTTGCCGCTGCGCCACGCCTGGTCGGTCTCCGGCTCCATGTAGGTCGTCACGGCCTTCGGGGCGCTGCCGCCCTTGATGCCGTCGACCATCAGCTGGAGCGCCTTCTCGTTCTCCGGCGAGGCGATCTCGGACTTCTTGCCGTCGTCGGAGAGCACCTTGCCGCCGGCCGCGAACGCGAGCTCGAGGTAATCGCAGGTCAGGCCCTCGTACGGCGCGCCCTGGTAGACGATGCCGCCGGACTTCTTGGCGTCGGCGTAGGCCTCCTGCCACGTGGCCGGCGGCTTACCGGCGCCCTTGTCGGTGCGGTAGAAGATGAACGCGGCGTCGCTGGACGCCGGGGCGCCCCAGAACTTGCCGCCGTAGTGCACGGTCTCCAGCGGCGCGGCGATGTACGTGTCCTTGGACTTCTCGACGTACGGCGTCATGTCATAAAGCCACTTCTGGCTCGCGAACTCGGCCGTCCAGATCACGTCGGAGTTGAACACGTCGCAGTCGTCCGACTTGGCCTGCTGGCGCTGGATGAACTGCGCGCGCTGCTGGTCGGCCGAGGCCGGGAACTCGGTGAGCACGGCCTTGTAACCGTCGGCCGAGTACTTCTTGTTGAAGTCGGCGATCATCTGGTGCGCCGCGCCGGTGGTGTCCTTACCCGTGCAGTAGTGGATCGTGCCCTTGGACGGCTTGTCCATCGACGCGGGGTCGATGACCTTCGCGCCGGTGATCTTCTTCTCGCTACCGCTGCCACCGCCACCACCGCTGTCGCTACCGCACGCCGCGACGACCACGGCAAGACAGACGGTCAACAGTGCAGCCAGCCCCACTCGAAGCTTCCTTCTGCGACCCGACATCAAATTGTCCCTCCTCGTTCCCCAACGACCCGGACAGCGCCCCTCCAGCGGGCGAAGGGTGAATGGAAGCAAATCCAGCTTCCAGACGCCCTGCGGTGCCCAATTGCGCGCCGGACCCTACACCTCAAGCGCCTGAGCGGGAAAAATATTTGGCGCGCATGAACAAACTCCGCGTCGTGGCACTGGTAGCGCTACCGCTCCTGCTCTCAGGATGCGGCAAACACACGACGCCACAGCGTGTTGACACGCGCGACCACGTGGCGCCCGTGATCCTCGACGGCGGCCGGCTCGTCGACGTCGGCGGCCACCGGCTCTACGTCACCTGCGCGGGCTCCGGCAGCCCGGCGATCGTGCTGGAGGCGGGATTCGGGGGCGACAGCGGCGACTGGCGCGACACGCAGCGCGACCTGGCGCGCACGACCCGCACCTGCGCGTACGACCGCGCTGGGCTGGGCTCGAGCGTCGGGCGGCCCGGCGTCCACGACGCGTCGGACGAGATCCGCGATCTCCAGCAGCTGCTGTTCTCCGCCCGCATCCCGCCGCCGTATGTCCTGGCGGGGCACTCCTACGGCGGGCTCCTAACCCGGCTGTACGCCCATGCCCATCCGCGCGACGTCGCGGGCCTCGTGCTCGTCGACTCGCCCGGCCGCGACGCCACCGCGCGGCAGCTGGCGATCTGGCCGAAGTCCGTCGAGCCCGACGCGCGCAAGGAGGCCGCGCAGCCGGTCGCCAACGACGTCGACGTGCGCGCGAGCGAGGCGCTCGACGCGCGCGTGCACAGCCTCGGCGACCTGCCGCTCGTGGTCATCGAGGCGGGGCGTCACGAGCAGATCTTCGGCCCCGACAAGACGCCGCTATGGCACGCGGAGGCGCGGCTGTGGAGCCGGATGCAGGCGGAGCTCACGCGGCTCTCGAGTGACCACGTGCACGTGCTCGCGCTCCGCAGCGACCACTTCGTCCAGCGCATCGACGGCCAGCCGCGGGTTGTCGCCGGCGCGCTGCGCGCGGTCGTGCGCGCGGCGCGCGAGAAGACACGGCTGCCGTCGTGCGCGACGATCTTCCGCGGGGCCGCTGTGCGCTGCTTGAGCGGGTAGGGATAATCGGGTCATGGCCACTTCAGTCACGCGCTGGAGGGAGGAGGCGCTGGCCGAGCACCGGCCCTGGTCGCTGCTCGTGGAGCTCGCCCGCGCCAGCAAGCGCCACCGCACCACCGGCCACGCGGCCGAGATGGCGTTCTTCGCGGTGCTCACGCTGGTCCCGTCGACGATCGCGGTCGGGTCGGCGTTCGGCCTCTCCAAGCGCGTGTTCGGCGCGGAGTCGGTGGCCCGGGCCGAGGAGGCCGCGACCAGCGCCGTGCACACGATGATGGGGCCGCAGCTGGCCGACAACGTCATCACGCCGTTCGTGCACGCCCAACTCACGCAGCCGCACCAGGACGTCGCGCTCGGCGCGCTCCTGATCGCCTGGTGGCTCTCCAGCCACCTGTTCATGGCGACCGGTCACGCGCTCGACTATTGCTACGGCGTGCACGACCACCGGCCGTCGCTGATCCAGCGCCTGATCGCCCTCGTGTTCGCGCTCGGCTCGGTCGCCGTGGTGGCCGTGACGGTCGAGATGATGGTCTCGGGGCCGCTCGGCCAGCTGACCGGCGACCCCGCCAAGACGCTCGGGATCGAGGGGCCCTACAGCGTCCTGTGGTCGGTGGTCCGGTGGCCGATCGGGCTCACGCTCGTCGTCGGCTTCCTCGTCTGCCTCTATCGCTTCACCGCGAACGTCAAGCAGGGCTGGCGCGAGTGCCTGCCCGGCGCCGTCGTCGGTGCGTGCTTGTGGATCGGCGCGGCCGTCGCGTTCCGGCTCACCGCCGACATGCGCGACTGGAGCGGCGTCGCCAGCAACGACCCGTCGGTGACGCTGATCGGGCAGGCCGTCAACGCGGTCGTCTCGACCGTGCTGTGGGCCTACCTCGCCAGCATCGCCATCCTGCTCGGCGGCGAGGTCAATGCGCTGCTGCGGGCTCGGCGCGCCGCGCGCGCCGAGCTAGCCCGCGGTGACGACCAGCGTATGGGTTCCCGGCCCGGTGGCCACGGTGACCTCGAGCCCGCGGTTGGTGCCGCGGGTGGTGGGCGTCACCGTCCGGCCGTCTAGCTTCGCCTTCGCGACCTTGGCTCCCGCCGGGAGCGTGTGGCCGATGGCGAGCTTCGAGACCGGCTTGCCGACCTGCACGCGCGTGCGGTAGGTCGCGCCGTCGTGTGAGGCCTCGACCGCCAGCGAGCCGGAGCGGCCGAGGCGGATGTTCGATCCCGCGACGCGCGACTGCCCGCCGGGCACCTGCGGCACGACCGCGAGGAAGCCGCGGCCGACGTCGGGCCGCACGCCGAGCTGCTGGTGCACGACCGGCCAGGCGGTGCCGTAGTTGCCCCACGCCTGCATGAACATCGAGCGGCACGTCCAGCAGCGGTCGATGTTCGGCGGGATGCCCTTGCTCGGGTCGCCGTTCGGGGCCGACGGGAAGATCTCGGGCATCGCGCCCGGCTGCTCGTCGGGGGTGTTGCCGGTGGCCGGCTCCGAGAACATCGTCTCGGCGTTGGCGTCGGTGTAGCGCTTCTGCTGCCCGGCGCCGAGGCGCCCGTAGTTGCCCTCGCCGACGGCCTGGATGGAGGTCGTCAGCGAGAAGATCTCGAAGTCGCCCTTGCCGTCCTGGCCGCCGCCGCAGCCGGTGTGGAAGAGGCCCTGGCTGCCGGGGCGGTCGCCGGAGTAACACGGGGTCTCGCGCCCCGCGAGCGCCGTCGTCCCGTGGTCATGGGCCGCCACGCCGGGCGTCACCTGGCCGTTGCTCGTGAGCTCGGCCTCCATCGGCACCTGGCCGATCCAGTGCTTGAAGAACGACTGCGTGTTGCCCGGGTCGAGCAGCGAGTCGGCGTACTGGTTGTCCTTGGCCGACCACCACGTGGCCTCGAACTGCTTCTGCAGCTTGACGGCGAGGCCGGTCGCCCACGTGACGGTGGCGTCGTCGTGCTTCGCGCGCGCCATGTCGGCGAGGTCGAGCAGGGAGCGGATGTAGTAGACGCCGTTGTCGAGCTTCTCCGGCCCCATGCCCGGCCGCTCGACGTTGCCCGAGCCCTCGGGCCAGCCGTCCTTGTCGACGTCGAGGCGGTTGTCGACCGCATGCAGGTTGCGCTTCGCGAAGTCGTACATGTCGTCGCGGAAGCGGTCGTCGCCGGTCCAGCGCCAGATCAGCGCCACGATGCTCGGGAACTTGATCGTCTCGTCGGTGTTGAAGTCGTTCGTCTTCGTGCCGTCGGCGGCGGTGGTCTGCGAGTCGTGGCCGAAGTACACGGAGCCGTCGGCGACCGTCTCGTGCACGACGATGCCGGAGCGGTTGTTGAGTACGTCGGAGATGTCACGCAGCGTGCGCAGGTGGTCCTCGGCGGTCTGGAACTGGCCGAGCGCCATCGCGGCGAACGCGGTGTACTCGCCGTCGGTCGCGAAGATCCACGGGTAGTCCGGGAAGCCCGCGCCGAACCAGCGCGCGCTCGCGACGGTGCCCAGCGGGGCGGGGAACTGCTTGCCCTGGTTGGTCCAGCGGATCTGCAGGTCCGAGGCGCGCAGCGTGAGGTCGGCGAGATTCTGCTTGCCCCAGTCGATCGACTGCTGCAGCCGGCGGTCGGCGGGCAGCGAGAGCTGCGTCTGGCGCGCGAGCTTGCGGCGCGCCGCCAGCTTGGCGGCGAGCGCGCGCTTGGGGTTGCGCAGCGCCTTCGCGAACTCCGAGCGCGCGGCGCCGAGGCCCTTCTCGGACCCGGCCGCCGCGATCCACACGGTCCGCGCGCCGTGCGCGGGGACCTTCACGCGGTAGCGCAGGCGACCGCCGGTGCCGTGACCGAACGGGCCGTCGTCGCACACGCTCGGCGCCGAGGTGTCGCCGTCCTGGCAGGCGTGCGCGCCCTGCGGCCCGCGGTACGCGCCGCCGGTCGGCGCCGCCTTGCCGGAGACCGGCCGGCGGTTGGAGCCGACGAGCGCGGCGTAGTGGTGCACGGGCGAACCCGTGAGTGCGCCGTCATCGGTGAACTGGAGCGCGCCGCGGGTGAACGCGCCGTGGTCGGGGAGGTTCTCGCTCGCGTTCGGCACGAGGCCCTTGAAGCCCCACGGGAACTGGCTCATCAGCTCCGAGTGGGCGTCGACCTTGACGGTCACCTTGCGGGCGCGGTTGGAGGTGTTGCGCAGCTTCAGCCCGAACAGCGCGGCGCGCTGGCTGTCGGACGCGTAGTCGGTGCGCTCGAGCTTCAGCCCGGCGAGGGAGGGGAGGGTGAAGCGGGTGTAGCCCTGGCCGCTCGTGAAGCGCGTGGCCTTGCCGGCCCACTTGCCGTTGACGCCGAACCAGACGCCGTCGACGAGCTTCAGCGGCGGCGCCCAGACGCCGCCCATCTCGCCGCTGATGTGCCAGCCGTTGGCGTACCAGCGCCCGTCCTCGAAGCCGCCGGAGTAGGCGCGCTCGCCGGCCGCGACCTCGCGCCGATCCTGGAGCCGGTTGGAGGTGGACAACTCGTCCGCGGCGGACGCGAGCGACGGTGTGATCAGGCCGAGCGCGATCAGCGCGACGACGATGGTGGACCGGAACATGTACCCCTACCCCTCCTCGGACGACTCCCTCGTCATCCGTGCCCGTCAGGTGCGGGCAGGAAACCGTTAGGTGGCGTCCGGAAGCTCGGCCTCGGGGTTGATGACCTCGCCCTGGCGCAGCCGCGAGTGCCGGATCCCGTAGGTGAAGTAGATGATCAGCCCGAGCACCATCCAGCCGATGAACCGCAGCCACGTCTCGAGCGAGAGGTAGCGCATCAGGTAGATGCACAGCAGCGAGCCGATGATCGGGAACCACGGCACGAACGGGACGCGGTAGCCGCGCTTGAGGTCGGGCTTGGTGCGTCGCAGGATGATCACGCCGACGTTCACGACGATGAACGCGAACAGCGTGCCGATGTTGACGAGCTTGACGATCTCCTTGAGCGGGACGAAGGCGGCCACGAGGGCGATCAGGAACCCGAAGGTGGCGGTGATCCGGATCGGGGTCTTCGTCTTGTCGTTGACCTTCGCGAAGTTGCGCGGCATCAGGCCGTCGCGGCACATCGCGAACATGATCCGCGTCTGGCCGTAGAGGATCGTCAGCACCACGCTGGTGATGGCGACGAGCGCGCCGAAGGAGATGATGTTGCCGGCCCAGTCGAGGCCGACGCCGTCCTTGATCACGGTCGTCAGAGGCGCCTCGGCGCCCTTGAGTTCGTTGAACGGCAGCGCGCCGACGGCGACCACCGAGACCACGATGTAGAGCAGGGTCGCGATCGCCAGCGAGCCGATGATCGCGATCGGGAGGTCGTGTCCCGGGTCCTTCGTCTCCTCGCCCGATGTCGAGACGGCGTCGAAGCCGATGTAGGCGAAGAAGATGACCGAGGCCGCGGTGACGACGCCGTCGACTCCCTCGGGCGCGAACGGCTTGAGGTTGCCGCCGTCGAACACGGTGACGCCGACGACGATGAAGAACGCCAACACCGCGAGCTTGACGAACACCATGATCGTGTTGAAGCGCGCGCTCTCGCGGATGCCGATGCAGAGCACGGCCGTGATCAAGAGCACGATGAAGACGGCCGGGAGGTTGAACGAGCCGCCCTCGCCGGGCGGGGCTGCGAGCGAGTCGGGCAGCGTGAAGCCGAACAGCGAGTCGGCGAGGTTGTTGAAGTACTGACCCCAGCCGACCGCGACGGCGGCGACCGACACGGCGTACTCGAGGATCAGGTCCCAGCCGATGATCCACGCCGCGATCTCGCCGAGCGTCGCGTACGAGTACGTGTAAGCGCTGCCCGAGACCGGGATCGACGAGGCCAGCTCCGCGAACGCGAGCGCGGAGAACGCGCAGGTGATGCCGGCGAGGACGAACGACAGGATGATCGCGGGGCCGGAGTCGCCGATCGCCTCGCCGATGACGACGAAGATGCCGGTGCCGATGATCGCGCCGAGGCCCAGCGCGGTCAGGTCGAGCAGGCCGACGACGCGCGCGAGCGACGCGCCCTTCTCCTCGGTGTCGCGGACGAGCGCGTCGGTGTCCTTGGTCGCGAACAGGCCCTTGCGGCCCTCGCTGCCTGAAGCGGTGGCCACGGGTCCTCCTTACGACGGGGGTGAGATCACGATGACGGGGCGGCGGGCGCGCTGGATCAGCTCGACCGGCACGCTGCCCAGGAGTTTGCGGGCCACCTTGCCCCTGGTGGAGGCGCCGACGAGGATCGCGTCGGCCTCCTTCTCCTCCGCGTAGAGGAGGATGCCGCGCGACACCTTGCCGGGGCGCACCTCGCCCTCGGCCTCGACGCCGGCCTCGCGCAGCCTCGCGAGCATGGCGTCGACCGCCCGCTGCGCGGACTCGCGGAACTCGGAGCGCGGGGTGGGAGACAGGCCTTCCATCTCGAGGCCGTCGACCGAGACGACCGAGACGGCGGCGCCGGTCTGATGGGAGAGGTCGGCTGCCGCGTCGGCGAGCCACGGCTGATCGGATCCCGCCTTGGCGGCGACAACGATGTGACGCATGTGGCCGGGGTGTCCGATGTGAACGCACGCCAAACCACGGCGCGGTTCCATCCGCTCCGTTCCATACTGTTGGTCGGCTATGCCTCCCTTCAAGCTCGACAGCGTGTACAGCCCGACCGCCGATCAGCCGGCGGCGATCGACGCGATCGCGAAGAGCGTCAACGAGGGCAACCGCTACACGACGCTGCTGGGCGCCACCGGAACCGGCAAGACGATGACGATGGCGGCGACGATCGAGCGGCTGCAGAAGCCGTCCCTGATCCTCGTCCACAACAAGACCCTCGCCGCGCAGCTCTGCAACGAGTTCCGCACCTACTTCCCGCAGAACGCCGTCGAGTACTTCGTCTCCTACTACGACTACTACCAGCCCGAGGCCTACGTCCCCTCGCGCGACCTCTACATCGAGAAGGACTCGGCGATCAACCAGGAGATCGACCGTCTGCGCCACGCCGCGACCGCCGCGCTGTTCGCGCGCCGCGACGTGCTGATCGTCGCCTCGGTGTCGGCGATCTTCGGCCTCGGCTCGCCGGAGACGTACAACGACAACCTGCAGACGCTGATCAAGGGCGCCTACGTCGACCGCGACGAGCTGCTGCGCAAGCTCGTCTACCTCCAGTACAACCGCAACGACACGGCGCTCGGGCGCGGCACGTTCCGCGTCCGCGGCGACACGCTGGAGATCTTCCCCGCCTACGCGGAGACGGCGTTCCGGGCGATCCTGTTCGGCGACGAGGTCGAGCGGCTCCAGCACTTCGACCCGCTGACCGGCGAGCTGATCGTCGACGACCTCGAGCACGTCGGCATCTGGCCGGCCACGCACTACAACGTCAAGGAAGGTGCGATGGACCGGGCCGTGGCCGAGATCGGCCGCGAGCTCAACCATCGCACCGCCGAGCTCGAGGCCGAGGGCAAGCTGCTCGAGTCCCACCGCCTGCGCCAGCGCACCCAGTACGACATGGAGATGCTGCGCGAGGTCGGGTTCTGCTCGGGCATCGAGAACTACTCGCGGATCTTGGATGGGCGGGCTCCGGGCGCGCGGCCGTACTGCCTGATCGACTACTTCCCCAAGGACTTCGTCTGCTTCCTCGACGAGTCGCACCAGACGGTGCCGCAGATCGGCGGCATGTACGAGGGCGACCGCTCGCGCAAGTCCACGCTGGTCGATTACGGCTTCCGGCTGCCGAGCGCGATGGACAACCGGCCGCAGACGTTCGAGGAGTTCCTCTCGATCACGCCGCAGATGGTGTTCGTCTCGGCGACGCCGGGCGCCTACGAGCGCGAGCACTCCAAGCACATCGTCGAGCAGATCGTGCGGCCGACGGGCATCGTCGACCCCGAGGTCGTGGTGCGGGAGACGCGCAACCAGATCGACGACCTGATGAACGAGATCCGGGTCCGGGTCGAGCGCAATGAGCGCGTGCTCGTGACCACGCTGACCAAGAAGATGAGCGAGGACCTCACGGACTACCTGCTCGAGGTCGGCTTCAAGGTCCGCTACCTGCACTCCGAGGTAGACACGCTCGAGCGGATCCAGATCATCCGCGAGCTTCGGCTGGGTGAGTACGACGTGCTGGTCGGCGTGAACCTGTTGCGCGAGGGGTTGGACCTGCCCGAGGTGTCGCTGGTCGCGATCCTCGACGCCGACAAGGAAGGCTTCCTCCGCGGCGAGACGTCGCTGATCCAGACGATCGGGCGAGCAGCGCGGAACGTCGGCGGCACGGTGCTCATGTACGCCGACAAGGAGACCGCGGCGATGCGCACCGCGATCGGGGAGACCGACCGCCGTCGCGCGATCCAGGTCGCGTACAACGAGGAGCACGGCATCACGCCGGAGACGATCGTCAAGGGCATCTCGGACATCACGGAGTTCCTGATGTCCGACTCCAAGGTCCCGACCAAGGGCCGGAGGCGCCGCGAGCGCAAGGTCGACATGGCGCCGGCCGAGATCGAGTCGACGATCGTGGAGCTCGAGGAGGAGATGCTCGCCGCGGCCGAGGAGCTGCGGTTCGAGTACGCGGCGCGGTTGAGGGACGAGATCCGGGACCTGCGGCGCGAGCTGGACGAGGCTGCGGCGGCTTAGCGTTCGCGGCAGTTTCGGCGAACGTCAACGGCTTGCATTGAGGGGAAGCACGGGGTGCCGCGGCGACCAAGGTTGCTTCCTTTTGCCCGCATAGCGCCCCGAACTCAGCATTCTTGGCCAAGCGGGACGGTTTGTGGTCGCTATACGACCCAAAGGCGTCCCGCTTGATCGCCGCGGCACGCCGCACCCTCCCTCAATGCCCGCTGTTGACGTGCGCCGGCCAAGCCACGAACGGTTCTCATTTGACGAATCCGCAAGGCAGGCGTACCTTTCCAACCGGGCAGGGATTTCTTTCGGGATCGGATGACAACGTTGTCATCCCCATGGGGAGGCGAGAGAGATGGGTCGACGGGTTCTTCTGGCAGTTGGGATGGCGGTTGCGTTGATGGCGGCGATAGCCGCGCCCAGCGCGAACGCGGCGACGGACTTCTATTCGTCGTTCGAGAGCGGCGACCCCGCTCCGGCGTGGGAGAACACGGCCGAGGTCGACTCGCACGGCGACAAGAAGATGTCGGGCGTCACCGGCAGTTCGTCGCCGGGGATCCCCGGGAACATCCGCGACAAGGTCGTGGCGGTCACGGCCAGCGCCGAGAACCCGCCGGGCGAGACCGCCGAGCGGCTCAACGATGGCGACGTGAACAGCAAGTGGCTGGCGTTCGAGCCGACCGGCTGGGTCCGGTACCAGCTCTCCGAGCCGGTCACCGTCGTCGACTACGCGCTCTCGTCCGCCAACGACTCGGCCGAGCGTGACCCCAAGGACTGGGAGCTCCAGGGCTCGCACAACGGCACCGACTGGACCACGGTCGACACGCAGACCGGCCAGGACTTCTCCGAGCGCTTCCAGACCAAGCAGTACGACGTCGCCAGCCCCGGCAGCTACGAGTACTACCGGCTGAACATCACCGCCAACCACGGCGACGGCCTCGTGCAGCTCGCCGAGCTCCAGCTCTCCGACGGCGACACCACGCCGCCGCCCGCGACGGACATGAAGGCGTTCGCCACCTCCGGCCCGGTCAACGGCCCGACGATGAAGCCGAACGCCGGCTGGACCGGCGTGAAGGCGCTGCGCTACTCGGGCGGTCACACCGCCGACGGGCGCGGCTACGCCTACGACAAGGTGTTCGACGTCGACGTCAAGGTCACGCGCAAGAGCCAGCTCTCGTACCTGATCTTCCCCGAGCTCACCAACAACGACCTCGGCTACCCGAGCACGTACGCGGCCGTCGACCTCGCCTTCACCGACGGCACCTACCTGTCTGACCTCCGCGCGCTCGACCAGCAGGAGTACGACCTCGATCCGCAGGGCCAGGGCGCGAGCACGTCGCTGTACGCCAACCAGTGGAACCGCAAGGTCTCCGACATCGGCGCGGTCGCGGCCGGCAAGACGATCGACCGCATCCTCGTCGGCTACGACAACCCGAAGGGAACACACCTCTTCAACGGCTGGTTCGACGACATCCGCATCGACGGCCACCCGGCGAAGGAGACGCACGCGCGGCCGTCCGACTGGGTGCTCACCACCCGCGGGACCAACTCGACCGGCGGCTTCAGCCGCGGCAACAACATCCCGGCCACGGCCGTCCCGCACGGCTTCAACTTCTGGACGCCGATGACCGACGCCGGCTCGATCAGCTGGCTCTACGCCTACCAGCAGGACAACAACGACGAGAACCTGCCGCGGATCGAGGCGTTCGCCGCCTCGCACGAGCCGAGCCCGTGGATGGGCGACCGCCAGACGTTCCAGGTCATGCCGTCGCCGGACACCGGCGAGCCGAACGCCGACCGCAACGACCGCGCGCTCACGTTCAAGCACGCGAACGAGATCGCCAAGCCCTACCGCTACGGCGTGAAGTTCGAGAACGGGATGCGCACCGACATCGCGCCGACCGACCACGCCGCGCTGTTCCGCTTCGAGTTCACCGGCGACGAGGGCAACGTGATCCTCGACAACGTGGACCGCGACAACGGCGACTCCGGGCTCACCATCAACCAGGCCGAGGGGACGGTCAGCGGCTGGTCCGACGTCGCCAGCGGACTCTCGAACGGCGCCGGGCGCCTGTTCGTCTACGGCACGTTCGACAAGAAGGTGACCCAGAGCGGGAAGCTGAGCGCGGGCGACCGCGACTCGACCGGCTACGTCAAGTTCGACACGAGCGCCGACAAGGTCGTGAACCTGCGCATCGCCACCTCGCTGATGAGCATCGACCAGGCGAAGAAGAACCTGGCGCTCGAGATCCGGCCGACCGACACGCTGAGCTCGGTCGCGGCGCGCGCCCAGAACCGATGGGACGACAAGCTCGGCGCCGTCGAGGTCGAGGGCGCCACGCCGGACCAGAGCCGGACGCTCTACTCGAACCTCTACCGGCTGTCGCTGTATCCGAACTCGGCGCACGAGAACGTCGGCACGGCGGCCTCCCCCAAGTGGAAGCACACGGTGCAGTCCTCGACCGACTCGCCGCCGGCCACGCCGACCCGGACCGGCGGCGACATCGTCGACGGCAAGGTCTACGTCAACAACGGCTTCTGGGACACGTACCGGACCGTCTGGGCCGGCTACGCGATGTTCGACCCCGCGCAGGCGGGCGAGCTGGTCGACGGCTTCGTCCAGCAGTACCGCGACGGCGGCTGGATCGCGCGCTGGTCCTCGCCGGGCTACGCAAACCTGATGACCGGCACGAGCTCGGACGTCGCGTTCGCCGACGCCTACGTGAAGGGGGTCAAGGGCTTCAACGCCCGCGACGCCTACGCCGCCGCGGTCCGGAACGCCACCGTGGAGCCGCCGGGCGACGACCCGAACGACCCGAGCGTCGGCCGCAAGGGCCTGGAGACGTCGCTGTTCCTCGGCTACACGCCGTCGGTGGTGTCCGAGGGCGTCTCGTGGGCGCTCGAGGGCTACATCAACGACTTCGGCATCGGCAACATGGCGAAGGCGCTGGCCGGCCGGGCGAGCGGTGCCGACAAGCGGCGGCTGCGAGAGGAGTCCGAGTACTTCCTCAGCCGCGCCACCAACTACGTGAATATGTTCGACCCGGCGATCGGCTTCTTCCAGGGCCGCTCCGCCAGCGGTCGCTGGAAGTCCTCACCCGACGACTACGACCCGCGCGTGTGGGGCCACGAGCACGACTACACGGAGACCGACGGCTGGAACTTCGCGTTCCACGTCCCGCAGGACGGCCAGGGGCTCGCGAACCTCTACGGCGGCCGGCGCGCGCTCGCGCGCAAGCTCGACGCCTTCTTCGCCACGCCGGAGACCGGGACGTTCACCGGCTCCTATGGCGGGACGATCCACGAGATGCTCGAGGCCCGCGACGTCCGCATGGGCCAGTGGGGCTTCTCGAACCAGGTGTCGCACCACATCCCGTGGATGTACGCGTATGCCAAGCAGCCGTGGAAGACCGCGGCGAAGACGCGCGAGGCGCTGCGCCGCCTCTACTCCGGCTCCGAGATCGGCCAGGGCTACGCCGGCGACGAGGACAACGGTGAGACGTCGACCTGGTACCTGTTCGCCGCCGCGGGCCTGTACCCGCTGCAGATGGGGAGCCCGAACTACGTCATCGGCTCGCCGCTGTTCAAGAAGCTGACGATCCACCGGCCGGGGCGGGACATCGTGGTCCGCGCGCCGAACAACAGCACGCGCAACGTGTACGTGCAGGGTCTGCGGGTCAACGGCCGGCGCTGGAACAAGACGTACCTGCCGCAGTCGATGCTCGCCCACGGCGCCACGCTGACGTTCGACATGGGCCCGCGGCCGTCCGGCTGGGCGACCCACGGCGACACGGCGCCGCCGTCGCTGACGAAGGGGCGCAAGCCGGCGCGGCCGCTGCGCGACGCCACCGGCAAGCACGGGGGCGAGGCGACGTCGAGCACCGGCAACGACGTCTCGAAGCTGTTCGACGACAGCTCGGCCACAGAGGCGTCGACCGGCAAGTGGGTCGAGTACGCGTTCGACCGCCGCCGCGACGCGCGCTTCTACACGCTCACGTCGGGCGCGTCGGCCGGGGCCGATCCCACGCACTGGACGCTGAAGGGCTCCAACGACGACGGCCGCTCGTGGAAGGTGCTGGACACGCGCTCCGGCGAGACGTTCAAGTGGCGCAAGCAGACCCGGCCGTTCAAGATCGACCGGCCGGGCCGCTACGAGCGCTACCGGCTCGAGGCGAGCGGGACGCTCGCCGAGATCGAGCTCCTCAACCACGACGAGGCCGTGCCGCTCGGCGCCGAGGTCGGGTCGAGCGCGACCTGGCCCGGCTCGACCGTGCCCGTGCGCGTGGAGGTGTGGAACTCGGGCGGGGCCTCGCTCAGCGGCGACGTCGCCCTGTCCGTCCCCGACGGCTGGAGCGCGAGCCCGCCGACACGCTCGTTCGGGCCGCTGGCGACGGGGCGCTCGCAGACGCTGACCTTCGACGTCAACGTGCCCGAGGGAGTGGACCCCGGCGAGTACCACGTCGAGGCGAGGGCGACCTCCGGATCGGTCGAGGTGAACGGCACCGGCTCGGTGCAGGTGCTCGGCGACACGATCGAGTTCAGCCCGGGCACCTCCGCCGAGGAGCCGTGGCTGAGCGAGGACGGCGGTTCACAGCTCGACGGCGAGGCCTTCGACGGCCGCGGGCGCTTCACCGACAACGAGCGCTTCTTCGTCTACAAGTTCGAGCTGCCCGCCGACGTGACGGGCGGGACGCTCAGCCTCAACATCGGGAACGAGTTCAACGTCGAAGCGTCAGCGGACGGCTCGAGCTGGACGACGGTGCTCCACGAGGACCGGGAGATCCGCGACCAGTCGAACCGCGACTGGCGCGACCTCGACCTCAACGCGTTGCGCGGGAGCGGGCGAACCGTGTACCTGCGGGTCTCCGACTCGTTCCCCTCCGACGGCTGGGGCGCGTGGCTGGGGCGGACGAAGCTGGTGCTGCAGCGTTAGAGCGCGGCGCGCCGGTAGGCGCGGACGGCGAGCGGGGCGAAGACGGCGATCATCCCGAAGGTCCACGCCAGCGCGCCCCAGACATAGTTGTCCGCCGGGGCGTCGAGCCACAGTGCGCGCACCGCGTTGACGACGATCGTGAACGGGTTGATGTCCGCGAACTTCTGCAGCCACGTTGGCATCGTGTCCGTCGGCACGAACGCCGACGACGCGAACGTGAGCGGGAAGATCGCCAGGAAGCCGACCGACTGCGCCGACTCCGGCGAGCTCGCGACCATCCCCATCAGCGCGAAGAACCACGAGAACGCGTAGCCGAACAGCAGCAACAGCAGGATGCCGGCCACGATCTCGTAGACGGGCGAGTCGAAGTTGAAGCCGACGAGGTAGCCGACGCTGAGCATCACCACGAGCGAGAACGTGTTGAGCACGATGTCGGCGAGCGTGCGGCCGGCCAGCACCGCGGAGCGCGCCATCGGCAGCGAGCGGAAGCGGTCGATCAGGCCCTTGCGCAGGTCCTCGTTGAGCCCGATCGCGGTGACGAAGCCGCCGAACGCGATCGACTGGGTGATGATCCCCGGCATCAGGAAGTCGACGTAGTCGTAGCCGGGCGTGCTGATGGCGCCGCCGAACACGTAGACGAACAGGACGATGAACATCGTCGGCTGGATCGTGTACGCGATCAGCAGGTCGGGCTGGCGCGGGATCCGCTTCAGGTTGCGCTTGGCGACCACCGCGGTGTCCGAGATGGCGTAGGCGAGCGAGCTCATGCGACGGCCTCCTCCTCGTCGGCGGCCGGCTCCTCCTCGGCGCGCTTGCCGGTGAAGGCGAGGAACACGTCGTCGAGCGTGGGGCGGCGCATGCCGAGGTCCTCGATGTCGATGTCTGCGGCGTCGAGCAGGCGGACCGCCTCGGCGATCGAGCCCGCGCGCTGCGTGACGGCGAGCGTCACGTGCGCGCCGTCGGTCGCCGGCGGGTCGCCGTGCCCGCACAGCGGCGAGAGGACCTCGATCGCGCGCGCGCCCTCGGTCTCGTCGCTCAGCGTGACCTCGAGCCGCTCGCCGCCGACACGGTCCTTGAGCTCGTCGGAGGTGCCCTCGGCGATCACGCGCCCGTGGTCGAGCACCGCGATGCGGTCGGCGAGCCGGTCGGCCTCCTCGAGGTACTGCGTGGTGAGCAGCACGGTCGTGCCGCGGGCGACGCGGTCCTCGATCGTGTCCCACAGCGCGCGGCGGCTGCGCGGGTCGAGGCCGGTGGTGGGCTCGTCGAGGAACAGCACCGGCGGGCGGGCGACAAGCGCGGCGGCGAGGTCGAGCCGGCGGCGCATGCCGCCGGAGTAGGTCTTGGCCGCGCGGTCGCCGGCCTCGTCGAGCTCGAAGCGCTCGAGCAGCTCGCGCGCGCGAGTCCTCGACGCGCCCTTGCCGAGGTGGTAGAGCCGCCCGACCATCTCGAGGTTCTCGCAGCCGGTGAGGTTCTCGTCGACGGCGGCGTTCTGGCCCGCGAGCCCGATGTGGGCGCGCAGCTGCGGCGCCTGCTTCACCACGTCGAAGCCGGCGATGCGGGCGCTGCCCTTGTCGGGCTTGAGCAACGTGGCGAGGATGCGCACGGCGGTCGTCTTGCCCGCGCCGTTCGGCCCGAGCAGGCCGAGCACGGTGCCCTCCTGCGCCTCGAGGTCGATGCCGTCGAGAGCCACGACGTCGCCGTACGTCTTGGCCAGTCCGGTGGCGGTGATGGCGGGTTCGGACATCGACGATGGAACGTACTAGTGGGCCCTCCGGCGTGCCCCCACGCACGCGGACGGGCGCAGCCGGCGCCTGGCCATGTCCTCGGTCGGGGCAAGGGCTCCGCCCTGGCACCCTCCCTGCGTCCTCGCCAGGCATCCGCCTGCATCCCGCCCGAGCACATGCGGACACACCGGAAGAACCACTAGGGTCGCCTGACGTGCCCGGCGAAGCGCTGTTGAACTGGTACGAGACCGTGCGCAGGCCGCTGCCGTGGCGGTTCACGCGCGACCCGTGGGCGCTGCTGGTCAGCGAGGTGATGCTGCAGCAGACGCAGGCGGCGCGGGTGGTGCCGCACTACGAGCGCTTCCTGGCGCGCTTCCCGACGCCGTCGGCGTGCGCGGAGGCTCCCGCGGCCGAGGTGATCGCGGCGTGGAGTGGGCTCGGCTACAACCGCCGCGCGCTGGCGTTGCGCGCGGCCGCGGGTGTGGTCGCGGCGGACGGCTGGCCGGAGGACCTGCAGGCGCTGCCGGGCGTCGGGCCCTACACCGCGGCGGCCGTCGCCTCGTTCGCGTGGGACGCGCAGGTGGCGGCCGTCGACACCAACGTGCGCCGCGTGATCGAGCGCCGCGACGGCCTCCGCCGGACACCGCGTGCGCTCGCCCGCCGCGCCGCCGAGCTGCTGCCCGCAGGCCGCGCGGCCGCGTGGAACCAGGCGATGATGGAGCTCGGCGCGACGATCTGCCGCCCGCGCCGGCCCCGCTGCGGCGAGTGCCCACTGCGGCAGGGGTGCGCCGGGCCCGACGCGGTTCCGCCTCTCGCGCGCCCGCGCGGGGAGCGCTTCGAGGCCTCCGACCGCTGGGCCCGCGGGCGGCTGCTGGCGGCGCTGGTGGCGGGGGAGGAGCCGCCGCCGCTGGCGGCGGAGCGGCGGGAACGGGCGCTTGCCGGCCTCGCGCGCGACGGCCTGATCGTGCGCGCCGAGGACGGGACGCCCCGCCTGCCATGAGGCGCGTGGTGCTCACCCTGCGCGCCGACGCGGTCGAGGACGTGCTCGACGAGCTGCTGCCGCTGCTCCCGCAGGGCGTCTACGAGCAGCCGCTCGACGGCGGGCGGGTGGAGGTCGCGTTCTACGGCGCCGAGCCCGACGGCCCCGCACTCGACGCGCTCGCCGGCGATGCGCTGCTCGCGCGTGAAGAGGAGGAGGTGGACGACGGCGCCGAGGAGCGCCGGCGCCGCGCCGGCCACGCGTGGGAGATCGCCGGGCAGCTGCGCGTGCGCGCGCCCGCCGACGTGCCCGGCAGGGACGGGCTGCGCGAGATCGTCATCGAGCCGGTGACCGGGGCGTTCGGCACCGGCGCGCACCCGACCACGCGCATGACGCTCGAGCTGCTGCTGCGGCTCGAGCCGGACGGTGGCCTCGTCGACCTCGGCTGCGGCGCCGGCGTGGTCGCGATCGCCGCCGCCGGGCTCGGGTGGGACCCCGTGTTCGGGGTCGACGTCGAGCAGCGCGCGGTCGACGCGACCATGCGCAACGCGGAGCGCAACGGCGTCACCGTGCGCGCGGTGCAGGCCGACCTCCGCGAGGTGCCGCCGCCGCCGGCCCCGGCCCTGGCCGCCAACATGCCGCTCTACGTGCACGAGCACGTCGCGCCCGAGCTCGATCCCGTCACGCGCCACGTGATCGCCAGCGGCATCGTCGACGACACCGCGCCCGCGATCCTCGAGCTCTACGGCGCGGCCGGGATGAGCGAGCGCGCGCGCATGAGCGAGAACGGCTGGGTGGCGCTGTGGCTGACGCGCTGAGCCTGCTCGACCCCGGCCCTGCCGCCGCGGCCGGCGCCGCCCACGGCCAGCTCGCCAGCAGCCTTGCCGGAGGCGGGCTGGCGATCAGCTGCCACAAGCTCGTCGAGGACTCGGCGCGCACGCTCGTCCTGCTCGCGCCCGGCCTGCTGCGGCTCGACGCGCGGCCGGTCGAGGACACGCTCCAGGTGATGACCCGCTCGCTGCATCCCGGGCTGGTGCGCTGGCAGCTCATTGACGACGCGATCGTGCGCGACTACAAGTCGACCGACGAGCCCTACCGGCTCGACTGGGCGGTCGAGCTGCCGATCGAGCCGCGCCCGATCCGCGGCCGCGTGAGCCTCACCATGACCGCCGACCTCGAGCGCGGGCTCGCGCACTTCGTCGCCCACGGCGTCCTGACCGAGGTCAGCGCGTAGCATCCTGCGGCCATGGACCGGCCCAGCATCCAGCGCTCCGACTTCCCGACCGTCCGCCGCGGCTACGAGCCCGACGCGGTCGACGCCCACCTCCGCCACATCGCCGACGAGGTCGAGGCCCTGCGCTCCCGCGGCCCTGTCGCGTCGGCGGCCTCCTCGCACGTGCAGAAGATCCTCGAGGCCGCCGAGACGACCGCCGACCAGCTCCGCGCCGACGCGGGGGAGGAGGCGCGCGAGCACGTCCACCGCGTCTCCACCGCGGCCCGCGAGCTGCTCGAGCGGCTGGGCGCGATGCACGACGAGCTGGGCTCGATGATGGACCGCCTGCGCGAGGAGGCCGGCCGGCTGTCCGCGGAGCTGCGGACGCTCGAGCGCGACGTCGTCGAGCTTGCCCCGCCGGTGGAGGATGAGGAGGAGCCCGAGCCCGTGGCCGTCGAGCCCGAGCCCGAGCCGGAGCCGGAGCCCGTGGTGGAGGTCCCGGAGCCGGAGGAGCCCGTCGAGGGCACGCCCGAGACCGCCGCCGGCAAGGCCCGCTCGAAGCGCGGGCGCGCGAAGCCCGCGCCCCAGGCCAAGCCCGACGACGAAGAGGCCGCGCGGCTCGTCGCGCTCGACATGGCGCTCGCCGGCACCCCGCGCGACGAGACCGAGCAGTACCTGGCCGAGCACTACACGCTCGCCGACCCCGGCGCGATCCTCGACGACGTCTACGCCCTCGCCGGGTCGTGAGCGCCGCGCCCGCCGAGCTCGCCGCCCTCCAGGAGCGGATGGCCGAGCTGACCGATCTCGGCCGCATCCAGTCGATGCTGTTCTGGGACCAGAACACGATGATGCCGCCGAACGGCGCCGCCGCCCGCGCGGACCACTCGTCGACGCTCGAGGTGATCGCCCACAACAAGCTGATCGACCCCGAGATCGGGCGGCTGCTCGGCGCGCTCGAGCCGTGGGCCGACGGCGAGGACCCTGACTCCGACGCCGTCCGGCTGCTCGCCGCCGTCCGCCGCGACCACGAGAAGGCGGCGCGCGTGCCGACCGAGCTCGCCGCCGAGATCAGCCACGCCGACGCGATGGGCCAGCAGGCCTGGCAGGAGGCGCGCGCGGCGTCCGACTTCAGCGTCTTCCGCGACGCGCTCGAGCGCCACATCGAGCTCCGCCACCGCTACGTCGCCTGCTTCGAGCCCGCCGAGCACCCCTACGACCTGCTGCTCGACGACTTCGAGCCCGGGCTCACCACCGCCGAGCTCCAGCCGCTGTTCGCCCAGCTCCGCGACGCGCTCGTCGACCTCGTCGGCCAGGCCGCGGGGGATGGCGACCAGGCCCGCAACCACGGTGTCTTCTCCGGCCCGTTCGAGGTCGGCGACCAGCGCCGCGCGGTGATGGAGGTGCTCGAGGCGGTCGGCTTCGACGCCGACGGCTGGCGGCTCGACCCCGCGCCGCACCCGTTCGCGCAGTCGCTCGGCCCGAGCGACGTCCGCATCACCACCCGCTACGACCTGCACGACTTCGGCGTCGCCCACTTCTCCGCGCTGCACGAGTTCGGCCACGGCCTCTACGAGGCGGGCATCCCGCCCGAGCTCGCGCGCAGCCCGCTCGGCCACACGGTCTCGCTCGGCATCCACGAGTCGCAGAGCCGGCTGTGGGAGAACGTCGTCGGCCGCTCGCGCCCGTTCTGCGGCTGGGTGCTGCCGATCCTGCGCGAGGCGCTCGGCCCCGGGATCCCGGCCGGCGTCGACGCCGACGCCTTCTACCGCGCGGTCAACTCGGTCCAGCGCTCGCTGATCCGGGTCGACGCCGACGAGACGACCTACAACCTCCACATCATCCTGCGCTTCGAGCTCGAGCTCGCGCTGATCGAGGGCACGCTCGCGGTCGACGACCTGCCGGCGGCGTGGGACGAGGGCATGCACCGCCTGCTCGGCGTCGACGTGCCCGACGCCGCCCAGGGCGTGCTGCAGGACGTGCACTGGGGCGCCGGGCTGTTCGGCTACTTCCCCACGTACACGCTCGGGAACCTGATCGCCGCCCAGCTGTGGACGCGCGTGCGCGAGGACCTGCCGGAGATCGACGCGCAGCTCGCGAGCGGCGAGCTCGCTCCGTTGCGCGAGTGGCTGCGCGAGCACATCCACCGCCACGGCCGCAAGTTCGCGCCGCGCGAGCTGCTCCTGCGCGCGACCGGCGACACGCTGCGCCCCGAGCCGTTCCTCGACTACCTGCAGGCGAAGCTGGTGGACGCCGGCGCACTGTGAATGGGCGGGGTCGCGCACAAGCTCCGCGCTCGTCAGCGCCCGCCGGTCCCGGCGCGGACCGACCTCACCGGCCTGCATCACCCGACGGAGACGCCGGCGAACGCGCTGGCGCACCGCCAGCTCAACAACGCGCTCGCGATCGCGGCGCGCGCGCACGCCCGCGGCCGCCTGCTTGACGTCGGGTGCGGCGAGAAGCCCTACGCGCCGCTGTTCCGCGACCTGGTCGACGAGCACGTCGGCGTCGACCACCCAGAGTCGATCCACCCGCTCGGCTCGGTCGACGTCCTCGCCACCGCGTACGACATCCCGCTCGAGGACGCGTCGTTCGACACCGTGCTGATGACCGAGGTGCTCGAGCACCTCGAGGAGCCGGCGCGCGCGATCGCCGAGGCACGGCGCCTGCTGCGGCCGGGCGGCAACCTCATCCTCTCGACGCCGTTCATGTGGCCGCTGCACGAGGAGCCGCGCGACTTCTTCCGCTACTCCCCGCACGGGCTCCGGCATCTGCTGGAGGGGTTCGAGCCGGTGACCATCACGCCGGTCGCGGGCAAGTGGTCGACGCTGGCGACGTTCGCGAGCTACACGATCGCGTCCTACCGCGTCGGCCCGCTGCGGATCCCGATCGACCTGTTCATGCGCGCCGTGCAGTGGGTCGCGGTCCGGCTCGACGAGCTGCACTACCAGCCGACCTTCAGCTGGGATCACGTCGTCGTCGCGACGAAGGCCTAGGCAGGTCGTGTCCTGTCCATGACCGGGGCCGTCTCGCGGGTGACATTGTGGGTAGACACGCCCTGAAGGGAACGCACGGCGCCACGTTCTTCGGCGTCGTCCAAGAGGGGGAACCGTGGTCAATCCGCTGCACATGAAGGTCTTCGCGCGCGCGGAGTCCGCCGAGGAGGTCCGCGCGGTCCTGCGCGGTTGGCTCGCCGGGCGCGTGCCCGAGCAGGAACTGGGCGACGCCGAGCTCGTGGCCACCGAGCTGGTGTCCAACAGCGTCCGGCACGCCGGGCTGGCGGCGACCGACGTCGTCCGCGTCCGCGCGACGGAGGGCGACGGCGTCCTCCACATCGAGGTCGAGGACCCGGGCCGCGTGGGCAAGCCGCAGCGGCGGGAGTCTGATCCGCTCACCGGCGGCCTCGGGCTCAACGTGGTGAACGCGCTGTCGCTGCACTGGGGCATCGCCCGCGAGGGCGACACCCTCGTGTGGGCCGACCTACCGCTCAGCGAAGTCCCGCCGCGCGTCCTGCTGTGAGCGCGGCGCCGCGGGCGCCCATGAAGACCGCGTGCGAGCGCTCGAAGGGGCCGCAGCGCGCCTCCTTGATCGCGCGCGCGGCGACGCCCTCGGACCACCCGCCCGCCATCACCAGCCGCGTGTGCGGGCCGGCCACGCGGGCCATCTTGTCGAGCAGGTCGCGCGCGCCCTTGCCCGACGACTCGAGCGCCGCGCGCCAGACGATGGCGGGGGAGGGGTCGGCGCCGATGTTGATGAGCCCCACGCGGTAGTCGTTCAGCCCGATCAGCTCGATCCCCTCGGGCTCGACCTCGAGCGCCGCGCGCTCGAGCGCGTCGCGCCCCTCCGGCCCGACGCCGAGCAGCGCCATGACGCGTCCGAGCGCCGCGCCCGAGCGCATCGCGCCGAGCAGGTTCTGGCGCTCGGGGACGGCGTGCCAGCCGACCATGATGTCGTCGTCGACGGCCTGCTCGACCGCCTTGCGGTCGAGGGGAGCGACCGCTCGCACCAGCGCCTCCGCGGTGCCCCACGAGTCGAGCACGTCGCCCTCGCCGACCGCGCCCGCGCCCACCGCCGCGCTCAGGTGGTCGTGGCCGCCGACCGCCAGCACGGCGCCGCGCGCCTGCGGCAGCGCGTCCCCGGCGTGGCCGAGCGGCGTGCCGGCGAAGGCGGGCTCGGGCAGCAGCCCGGGCGGCGCGCCCGACCACTCGACGGTCTCGTCCCACCAGCTGCGCGAGTGCAGATCGAGCCAGCCGGTGCGCGAGGCGAGCGACAGCTCGGCGGCCTGCTCGCCGCCGAACCGGTGCACGACGAACTCGCCGACGCTCAGCCAGCGGACGCCGCGTTCGGCTTCGGGCATGTGATCGCGCAGCCAGCGGTACTTCGTCACCGTGCGCAGCGCGCGCGGGCTCAGCCCGGTGGTCCCGCGGAAGCGGGGGATCTCCTCGTCGATCCGGCGCGCCTCCTCCTCGCCGCGCGAGTCGTGCCAGGCGATCGAGGGCACCACCGGCTCGCCGTCGCGGCCGAGCAGGATGCCGGTCTCCGCCATCCCCGACACGCCGATACCGACCACGCGCGCGTCGTCGACCTCGGCCAGCGCCAGCCGCGCCGCCGCCAGCGCGCACTCCACGAACCCCTCGGGCGCGATCTCGGCGCCGGTCGGGACCGGGGTCCAGACGATCGGCGCCTGACCGTGCGCGATCTCCTCGCCGTCCGGGGTGACGACCGCTGCCTTGCACGACGTCGTGCCCAGGTCGAGGCCGAGCAGCAGCTCTCTCACGGGGGGAAACCTAGACCGCGGGGCGCCCGGAGGCGCCCCGCGGAAGCGGCGATCAGCAGGACGGCTTGTAGAGCGCGTCCTGGCTGTCGGCCAGGTTGTCCTTGGTGATGGTGCTCGACTCGGTGCCGATCTTCTTCGTGGTCGGCTTGCCGGTCAGCGCGTTGTAGGCCTGCTCGACGCCCTGGGCGCCGATGTCGGCCGGCTTCTGCGCGATCAGCGCCTGGACCGTGCCGTCCTCGAGGTCCTTGACCTGCTTCGGGCCGGCATCGAACCCGACGATCTTGACCTTCGCGCCCGCCTCGCGGACGCCGCTCGCGGCGCCCTCGGCCGAGAACAGGTTGGTGCCGAAGATGCCCGCGAGGTCGGGATTCTTCTGCAGCGCGGCCTTGGTCTTCGCGGCCGCCTCCTCGGGCTTGTCGTTGGAGTACTCGCGCCCGACGTAGTCGAGCCCGGCCGCCTTGGCGCCCGCGACGAAGCCCTTCTCGCGCGCGTCGGTGGTCGAGATGCCCGGCTTGACGTTGACGACGAACACCTTGCCCTTGCCGCCGATCAGGTCGGCAAGCGCCTTGGCCGCCGTCTCGCCGCCGGCCTCGTTGTCGGATGCGATCTGCGAGACCGCCATGTCCGGCTGGTCGAGCGTGGTGTCGACGAGCACGATCTTCGTGCCGGCGTCCGCCATCTGCTTGATCGGGGCGTACAGCGCCTTCGTGTCGGTCGGCGCGATCAGCACGGCGTCGGGCTTCTTGGCCGCGACCGCGTTGACGATCGGGGTCTGCTGCGCGGCGTCGAACTCCTGCGGGCCCTGGAAGTCGAGCGTGACGCCCAGCTCCTTGGCCTTCGCCTGGGCTCCGCAGTTCATCGTGATGTAGAACTCGTCGCCCTTGACGCCGGCGATCAGCGTCATCTTGTAGTTCTTCTTGCCGCTGCTGGACGAGCCACCGCCACCGCCCGAGTCGTCGCTGCCGCACGCGGCAACCACCAGCGCGAGCGCCGAGCAGAGCACGACGAGCACAAGTCGTGGGTTCCTGAGCATGCTGCCTCCTCCTCCTAGGGATTACTGCCGCTGGCGCGCACGCCGCAGCTGGTCGAGGTACACGGCGATGATCAGGACGGCTCCGACAGCGACCTGCTGCCAGAACGCCTGGACGCCGATGATCACGAAGCCGTTCTGGAGCACCGCGGGGATGAACACGCCGAAGACGGTGCCGAGGATCGTCCCGATGCCTCCGAACAGGCTGGTGCCGCCGATCACCACGGCGGCGATCGCGTTCAGGTTGTCGGTCGCGTGCCCGCCGATCGTCGTCGTGCCGAAGCGGGCGAGATTCATGAAGCCGGCCAGCCCGGACAGGAAGCCGGCGAGCGCGTAGATCTTGATCAGGTGGCGGTCGACGTTGACGCCGGATCGCCGTACGGCCTCCTCGTTGGAGCCGATCGCGTACGTGTAGCGGCCGAAGCGCGTCTGCGCGAGCACGATCCCGAGCACGATCGCCACCGCGAGCGCGACCAGCACGAGGTAGGGGATGCCGAGCACGCGCCCGATGCCGAACTTGCCGACGAGGTTGAACGGCACCTCGCGCTCGTCGACGCCGCCGGTGATCAGGTAGGCGAAGCCCAGCGACATGCCCAGCGAGCCGAGCGTGACGATGAACGCGGGGATCTTCGCCTTGGCGATCAGGAAGCCGTTGAACAGCCCCCACGCCAGGCCCGAGGCCAGCGAGGCGACGAGCCCGAGCAGGATCACGCCGAGGCTCTGGCCGCCGAGCTCGTTCATCACCTTGGCGGCGACGACGCCTGAGAAGACCAGCACCGCACCGACGCTGAGGTCGATGCCGGCGGTGATGATCACGTAGGTCGATCCGACCGCGAGCACGAGCAGCACCGCGGCGTCGGTGGCGATGTTGCGGGCGTTGGCGACCGCGAAGAACGACTCGAACTCGAGTACCGAGAAGATCACGATCAGGGCGACGAGGATCAGCCCGATCTGGGTGCTGGAGCCGGCGAGCAGGCGCTGGAGGGTGGTCGGCCGGCGCTCCTCCGGCTGGCTGGTCACTGGCTCCTCGGGAGGTGCGGTCGGGGCGCTCATCGGCTGTCCTGGTCGTGGAACGTGAGCGCGCCGGTCATCGCGGACACGACGTCCTCCATCGACACGTCGCCGGGCCGCAACCGGGCGACGCGCTCGCCGAGCCGCAGCACCTCGATGCGATCGGCGACCTCGAAGATCTCCGGGAGGTTGTGGCTGATCAGGACGACCGCCAGCCCCTGCTCCCGCACGCGCTTGATCTGCTCGAGCACGTTGCGCGTCTGGACGACGCCGAGTGCGGCGGTCGGCTCGTCCATGAACACGACCTTGCTCGCCCAGGTGACGGCGCGCGTGATCGCGATGCCCTGGCGCTGGCCGCCGGACATGTGCGCCACGGGCGCCGCCGTGTCCTGGATGCGCACGCCGAGGTGGTCGAACGCCTCGTCGCTGCGGCGCCGCATCTCCGCCTTGTCGAGGAAGCCGAGCTTGCCGAGCGGGCCGCTGCGGAGGATCTCGCGGCCCAGGAACATGTTCGCGGCGGGGTCGATCTCCTCGGCGAGCGCGAGGTCCTGATAGACGGTCTCCATCCCGATCTCGCGCGCCTGCTGCGGGGTGTGGATCTCGACCGGCTTGCCCTCGAAGATGATCTCGCCGCTGTCGGGGGGATGGACGCCCACGAGCGCTTTGACGAGCGTCGACTTGCCGGCGCCGTTGTCGCCCACCAGGGCGACGACCTCCCCGGGGTAGGCCGAGAAGTTCGCGCCCGTCAGCGCGCGCACGCTGCCGAACGACTTGACGATCTTGCGGGCCTCGAGGATGGGTTCGCTCACCAGGTCGCCTCCGCGGTCGGGTCGGGCGGGAGGCAGCGGATGCCCTCGACGCCCTCCGTCTGAGTGTCACCGGCGGCGAACGGGATCAGCACGGTGCTGCCTCGGCGCACGGCCACCTCGCCGATCGTGCCTTCGCCGCCGGTCACCAGCACGATCGAGAAGCTCTGGTCAAGGGTGTCGCCCTGGCCGACCCGCTGGGCGCGGAAGTAGGCGTCGGCCTCCTTGGGCAGCAGGCCGCTCTGGGGCGTGGTCAGCGCGACGGGGTCGATCGGCTCGCGGTCCAGCGACTCGAGCGCCGTCTCCCAGCCGAGCTCGAGGTGCTCGGAGCCGTCGTCGACGCCGAACTTCTTCCACTCGACGAGCACGGAGAGGTCGGTCGGCTCCTGCAGCTCGAGCAGCAGGATGCCGCCGCCGATCGCGTGCAGCGTGCCGGCGGGGACGAGGATCCCGTCGCCGGCCTTGACCGGGACCTCGTGGAGGGCTTGGAGCATCGCGTCGGCGTCCTGCTCGTCGACCCAGCGGCGGGCGGTCTCGGCGTCGAGCGGCTCCTTGAGCCCGACGTGGACCGAGGCGCCGTGGTCGGCCTCGAGGATCAGCCACGACTCGGTCTTGCCGTAGCGCAGGCCGAGATGCTCCTTGGCGAACGCGCGGCCGGGGTGGTAGTGGACCGGCAGGCGCTCGCCGGCGTCGAGCAGCTTCACGAGCAGGCCGGGATCGGCGCCGTAGGCCGCGACGTGCTCGGCGCCGAGATAGGCCTCGGGATTCGCCTCGATCGCCTCCTTGAGGATCGTGCCGTCGGCGAGCCGGCTCAGGCCCTCCGTGTCCGAGCCCCACGACGTGGCGGTCGAGCCGACCCAGTCCTCGGGCCGGCCGTCCTCGCCCTGCGGCTCGCCGCGGAGCGCGTCGATGCGCGCGCCGCCCTTGTAGAAGCGGTGGAACTGGTTGGGGGGGAGGAGGACCGGCTTCATCGCTCCCCCGAGCCCCGCTGGACGAGCTGCGTCGGGATCGTCACGGTGCGCGGCGGGCCATCGTCGCCGTCGAGCCGGGCGAACGCGAGCGCGGCGGCCTGCTCGCCGAGCTTCCACGGGTCGGCGCGGACCACCGTGGTGCCGAGCAGGTCGGCGAGCTCGAAGTCGTCGAAGCCGGCCAGCGCGACCGCGTCCGGGGCGCCGGCGAGCGCATGCAGCGCGCCGATCGTGTTGCGGTTGTTGGCGGTGAAGAGGGCGGTGGGCTTGTCGGGCATCTGCAGCAGCCGCTCGACGGCGGCCTGGGCGCTCGCGACGTCGCTGTTGCCGGTCTGCAGCAGGGCCGGATCCTCCTCGAGGCCGGCGACGGCGAGCGCCTCGCGGTAGCCGGCGATGCGCTGGCGCATCGTGTACAGCTCGCTGTCGTCGGCGACACAGGCGATCCGGGTGTGGCCCTGGGCGATCAGGTGCTCGACCGCGCTGCGGGCGCCGCCGTGGTCGTCGAGCAGCACGGTGTCGGCCTCGATCCCGAGCGGCGGGCGGTCGAGGAACACCGCGCGCGAGGACGACGCGAGGTAGCGGTGGTCGGGGCCGGCGGGCACGATCAGCAGCGCGTCGACGCGGCGGCGCAGCAGCGCCGACACGAGCTCCCGCTCGCGCTCGGCGTCCTCGCGGGCGGAGGCGGTGATGAGAAGGAAGCCGCGGTCGCGCGCGGCCGCCTCGACCGCCTGGGCGATGGCGGAGTAGAACGGGTTGGCGACGTCCTCGATCACGAGCCCGAGCGTGGAGGAGGAGCGGCCGTGGCGCAGCGAGGCGGCGAGGTCGTTGCGCTCGAAGCCGAGCTCGGCGATCGCGGCGGTCACGCGCTCGGCGGTCGCGGGGAGAACCCCGGCCTCGGCGTTGATCACGCGCGAGACGGTTTTCAGGCTCACGCCGGCCATGTCGGCGACGTCCCGCATCGTTGGACGCGTCGCGTTGATATCGCGCGCATCGTGTGTGGCGCTCACGCCCCGGTCCCCCTCCTCGGTCCCAGATCGGATGACAACGTTGTCAACTATTGCCGACGCTAGTGCCCGGCGAGGCTTGTGTCAAGCCGCACGGATACCGTCGCGCGATGGACTTCGAGACGATCCTCTACGCGGCCGACGGGCCGGTCGCCACGATCACGCTGAACCGGCCGGAGCAGCTCAACACGATCGTGCCGCCGTTGCCCGACGAGGTCGAGGCGGCGGTCGCGCAGGCGGTGGCAGATCGCGCGGTGCGCGTGATCGTGCTTCGCGGGGCGGGGCGGTCGTTCTGCGCCGGCTACGACTTCGGCGGCGGCTTCAAGGCGTGGGACGAGCAGATCACCACCGACGGCGAGTGGGACGCGGGGCGGGACTTCGCGTTCGCCACCGCGCCGCAGAGCGCGCCGACCCAGAAGCTCATGAGCGTGTGGCGCGCGCCGAAGCCGGTGATCGCGCAGGTGCACGGCTGGTGCGTCGGCGGGGGCAGCGACTTCGCGCTCTGCGCCGACCTCGTGATCGCCTCCGAGGACGCCCAGATCGGGACGCCGTACTCGCGCATGTGGGGCGCGTACCTGTCCGGCATGTGGATCTACCGGCTCGGCCTCACGCGCACGAAGTTCCACGCGCTGACCGGGCGCCCCCTATCGGGGCGAGCGGCCGCCGACGCCGGCCTGATCAACGAGGCGGTCCCGTTCGCGGAGCTCGAGGCGCGGGTCGCGTCGTTGGCCAAGGAACTCGCGCGGATCCCTTCATCCCAGCTCGCGGCGATGAAGCTGATCGTCAACCAGGCCTACGAGAACATGGGCCTCGCCTCGACCCAGACGCTCGGCCCGATCCTCGACGGCCTGATGCGCAACACGCCCGAGGCGCGGGCCTGGATTGACCGGGCGGATGCGGAGGGGGTGCGGGCGGTGGTGGAGGAGCGCGACGGCCCGTTCGGAGACTACTCGCAGGGCGAGCGGCCGGATCCTGGGAACGTGATCGAGCCCTGAACGGCTCAATGCCCGCCGTTCGCCCGCGCCATCGCCGCCGCCAGCACCCGCGCCCGCTCCGGGTCGAGCATCCCTCCGGTCGGGTGCTCGACGCTCGCCGACGCTGCCGCCACCCCGGCCCGGACCGCGTCGACCAACGACGAGCCCCGCTCGAGCGCCCCCGCCAGCGCTGAGAGGAGGACGTCGCCCGCTCCGATCGGGTTGCGCACCTCGGCCACGCGCGGGGCGGGGACCCACTCGCCGGCGCCGTCGAAGCAGACGGCTGCGCCGGCCGCGTCGGCGGTCACGACCGCCGCTCGCGCTCCCTGGCGCAGGAGCGCCTCGGCGGCCGCGAGCGCGCGTGGGCGGGCGTCCGGGCCGCTCGCCACCGACGCGCCTCCGCCGCCCAGCCCCAAGGCCCCCTCGGCCTCGGCGAGGTTCGGTGTGACGAGGTCGGGGGCCGCGTCCAGGGCGCGCAGCAACGTCGAGCCCGCCGCGTCGACCACCGCCTGTGCGCCCGCCGCGCGGGCGATCTCGACGAGCCGCCCGTAGGCGTCGGGCGGCGCGCCCGGCGGCACCGAGCCGGAGCAGACCAGGACGCTGCGCGGCGTCAGCCGGCCGCGCACCGCGTTCTCGTAATCGGCCCATCGCCGCTCGTCGACAGCCGGCCCCGGCTCGTTCAAGACGGTCGTCCGTCCGCCGCGCTCCTGGACCACGAGCGTGGAGCGCAGCTCGCCCGCGCAGGGCACCCCGCTCAGCTCCACGCCCTCCTCGGCGATCAGCGCCGCCGCCGCGCGCCCGGTGTGGCCCGGCACGAACGACACCAGCAGCGCCGAATGGCCCAGCGCCCGTGCCGCGCGCGCCACGTTCAGTCCCTTCCCGCCCGGCGTCACCACGACACGGTCGAACCTCAGTACCTCGCCCGGACGCAGCTCGCCCAGGACAGCCGTACGGTCGATGGTCAGGTTCGGGCCGGCGACGAGCATCAGCAGATCACTAGTGTCCCCGTCCGTCGTGAAGCAGTACCGCCTCAACCGCCTCTTCCACCCGACGTCGGGCCGCTGCTTCGACGTCGCGGTCGACCACGGGATGCCCGGGGAGGCCTCGATGCTCGCAGGGATCGAGGACATGGCGAAGGCGATCGACGTGCTCGTCGACGCCAAGCCGGACGCGATCCAGCTCTCCGTCGGCCAGGCCGACCTGCTCCAGCGCCACCCCGGCCGCGACAAGCCCGCGCTCGTCCTCCGCACCGACACGCCGAACATCTACGCCGCCGAGGCGCCGGAGGACGCGTGGTCGTTCGTGATCGACGACCCTGTCGGACACGCCGTCCGCCTCGACGCCGCCTGTGTCGTGATCAACCTCCTTGACGTCCCAGGCCAGGACGGCCTGCGCCGCGACTGCCTCGAGGGCATCAGCCAGCTGCGCGCCGAGTGCGACCGCGCGGGGATGCCGCTGATGGTCGAGCCGCTCGCGTTCGAGCGCGGCGGGGGAGGCGGCTACGAATCGAGCGGTGACGTCGACCGCATCATGGGCCTTGTCCGGCAGGCGGTCGAGCTCGGCGCCGACATCATCAAGGCCGACCCCACCGACGATCTCTCCGAGTACCACCGCGTGACCACCGTCGCCCGCGTGCCGCTGCTGCTGCGCGGCGGCGGCCGCGTCAGCGACAAGGAGATCCTCGAGCGCACGCAGGCCGTGCTCGAGCAGGGCGCGGCCGGGATCGTGTACGGCCGCAACGTGATTCAGCACGAGAACCCCGCGGCGATGACCGCGGCGCTCATGTCGGTGGTGCACGACGGCGTGTCGCCCGCGGACGCCCTCGCCACGCTCATGTAACTTCGGCCGCGCAAGGACCGGTCTCATGCACTCCAAGAGGGACGCAGCGCGGCCGTTCGTTTCCATCGGCATCGTCGGCGGCGGCATGATGGGTCGCGAGCTGGCGGCGGCGATCGGGCGCTGGGCGGCGCTGGAGGACCACCCGGTCACGCCGCGGCTGGAGGGGATCTGCGACACGAGCTCGGGCGCGCGCCAGTGGTTCGAGCGTGTCGGCACCCTCCGCGTCTCGACGGACGACTACCACCACCTGCTGGACGACCCCGACCTCGACGTCCTCTACCTCGCGGTCCCGCACCACCTGCACGAGCAGCTCTACCTTGACACGATCGCGGCCGGCAAGGACTTCCTGGGCGAGAAGCCGTTCGGCATCGACCTCGCGGCCGGCCGCAGGATCGTCGAGGCGATCGAGGCGAGCGACGTCTTCGTCCGCTGCTCGAGCGAGGTGCCCTACTTCCCGGGCGCCCTGTTCGCGTACGACACGATCCGCAGCGGCGCGCTGGGCGAGCTGATCGAGGCCGAGAACGCGTTCCTGCACTCCAGCGACCTCGACCGCGCCAAGCCGATCAACTGGAAGCGCCAGGCCGAGTTCTGCGGCAGCGCGGGCGTCATGAACGACCTCGGCATGCACGTCCTGCACCTGCCGCTGCGGCTCGGCTGGCGGCCTGAGCGGCTCTACGCCGTGCTCCAGGACATCGTCCACGAGCGCCCCGGCCCCGACGGCGAGCCCGTCCCGTGCGACACGTGGGACAACGCGACGATCCACGCCGACGCCGGCTTCCCGCTCACGCTGGCCACCAAGCGGATCGCGCCGCGCGAGATGAACACGTGGCGCCTCAAAGCCCTCGGCATGGACGGCGGCATCGAGTTCTCGACTGCGAGCCCCAAGGTCGTCAAGCGCTTCGCCGTCCGCGACGGCCGCCAGCTCTGGGAGCACATCGAGATCGGGAGCCAATCCGCGTTCGCCAGCACCGCCGGCGGGATCTGGGAGTTCGGCTTCTCGGACGCGATCCTCCAGATGTGGGCCGCCTTCCTCGCGGAGCGCGAGGGAGCGCTCGGCGACCGCCTCGGATGCGTCACCCCGCAAGAAGCTCTGACCGCGCACGAGATCTTCCATGCCGCGCAGGAATCCGGAATTTCGCGCTCCGTCGTCGCACTCGGCGATCGCTGACTCGCATAAGCGTCCACGGAAGCGCTCCCGCGCTTGTCTCCGCACTTTGCGCTCGTTACCTTCGCCTGCAGGAGGTAACGCTTGAACCAACGCAATCCCGGTCGGCGCGCCATGCGGATCGCATGGGCAGTCCTGCTGGTGGTCTTCACCGCGTACGTCGCGGTGGCACTCGGAGTCGGCGGCCCCGGAGTCCTGGACTTCTTCTCGAGCTGGGTCTGCATCGGGCTCGTGCTCGGCGCGGCCGCCCTGCTCGCGCTGCGTGGGTTCGCCAGCGACGACCGCCGCGCGCCGTGGCTCTTCCTCTCGCTCGGCGCGGCGATGTGGGCGGTCGGGGAGCTCATCTACGAGATCGCGTACTCCGAGGCGCCGGAGCTCGCGCCGTACCCCTCGATCGCCGACGCGTTCTGGCTCGGCTCGTACTTCGCGGTCGGCGCCGGCATCGTGCTCGTGCTGCGCTCGCGGTTGCGGCGCGCGTTCCACGCCACGATGTGGCTCGACGCCGCCATCGGCGCCGCCACGATCTCCGCGCTGGCGGCGACCATCGCGTTCGACCCGGTGCTCACCGACACCGCCGGCTACGGCTGGGAGACCGCCACCGACCTCGCCTATCCGCTGCTCGACCTCGGCCTGCTCTCGCTCGTCGCCACGCTGCTCGCGCTGACCGGCTGGCGGCCCGGGTTGGGCTGGGCGCTGTTCGCGGTCGCGCTCTCGATGCAGGCGATCTCCGACGTCCTCTATGCGCGCGAGATCGCGCTCGGCACCGACTCGGGCGACACGCTGCTCGCGCCGCTGTGGCCGGCCGCGATGCTGCTGCTCGCCTACGCCGCCTGGCGGCCGCTGAACACGAACCTGCGCCGCGGCCTTCCGCTCGCGCGCGTGTTCATCTTCCCGGCCGCGTTCACGCTGATCGCGCTTGCGATCCTCGTGTACGACCAGATCCACTCGGTCAACACGCTCGGCGTCGTGCTCGCCGCCACCGCGATCGCGCTCGCCGTCGGGCGGATGTCGCTCTCCTTCCTCGACAACCTGCGGATGCTGCGGCGCGCCCGCCAGGACGCGCTGACCGACGCGCTCACCAGCCTGCCGAACCGCCGCGCGTTCATGGAGGCGCTCGAGCATGCCCTCGAAGGCGAGGTCGAGCCGCGGCTACTGGCGCTGTTCGACCTCGACGGCTTCAAGCGCTACAACGACGCCTACGGCCACCCGGCCGGCGATGCGCTGCTGACCCGGCTGTCGGGAGCGCTGGGCGACGTGGTCAACGGCCACGGCCGTGCCTTCCGCCTCGGCGGCGACGAGTTCTGCCTTTTGCTCGACGACGGCACCGCCGACACGCTGCTCGTCGCGGCTGCCCGCGCGCTCGAGGCGCGCGGCGACGGCTTCGACGTCACCGCCTCCTACGGCGTCGTCCGCCTGCCCGCCGACGCCGACACGCCGGAGGAGGCGCTCCACCTCGCCGACCGTCGCATGTACGCGGCGAAGGAGGCGCGGCCGAGCTCCGCCGGACTGCAGACCCGCACCGTCCTGCTCAAGGTGCTCTCCGAGCGCGAGCCCGAGCTGCACGAGCACTCCAGCGACGTGATGGCGCTCGCCCGCGGCGTGGCGCGGCGGCTCGGGCTGCCGATCGAGGAGCGCGACATCGTCGCCCGCGCGGCCGAGCTGCACGACATCGGCAAGATGGCGATCCCCGACGCGATCCTCAACAAGCCGGGCCCGCTCGACGACCGCGAGTGGCGCTTCATGCGCCGCCACACGATCATCGGGGAGGACATCCTGAACGTCGCGCCGGCGCTGCAGCCGGTGGCGGCGCTGGTGCGCGCGAGCCACGAGCGGTGGGACGGAAAGGGCTACCCCGACGGCACCTCCGGGGACGAGATTCCGCGCGGGGCCCGCATCGTTGCGGTCTGCGATGCGTTCAGTGCAATGGTGCAGGATCGTCCCTACCAGGCCGGGCTGAGCGTGAGCGAGGCCGTGGCCGAGATAAAGCGGTGCGCGGGCACGAACTTCGACCCGGCGGTGGTCGAGGCGTTCGCCGCCGAGATCCGCTCCGAAGCGGTGCCCGCGTGAGGCGCTATCTCGCGGCGGGGCTGCTGGCGCTCGCCTGCAGCGCGGCCGCCGCGCCCGTGGCGGAGGCGGCGCCGGGCGACCTCGCGATCGCCGACGAGGGCAACTGGTTGGGCAGCACCGGGCGGCTCGTCAACGTGACGCCGGCCGGCGCCGCACACGTGCTGGTCTCCGGCGCCCCGCTGCGCAACCCGTGGGCCGTCGCGGTGGCGCCCGACGGCGCCGTGCTGCTCGCCGACGAGGGCGCCGAGGCGGTCTTCAGGATCACGCCCGCGGGCACGGTCACCACCGTCGCGAGCGGCCCGGAGCTCGACGACCCGGTCGGGATCGCGCTCGCGCCCGGCGGGATCGCCTACCTGTCCGACCGCAACCGTGATGCCGTGCTCAAGCTCGAGCTCGCCAACGGCCGCGTCACGAAGCTCGCCGACGTGCGCGACGCCGCGGGGCTTGCCTTCGACCGCGCCGGCAAGCTGCTGGTGACCGACCAGCGCGCGGTGCGCCGCGTCGATCCGGGGACCGGCGCCGTCACCACCGCCGCGCAGGGCGCGCCGCTCGACCGTCCGCGCGACGTCGCCGTCGCGCTCGACGGCACGATGTTCGTGGTCGACGGCGCGCGGGTGCTGCGGATCAGCCCGAACGGCGCCAAGAGCGTGCTCGCCTCCGGCGCGCCGCTCGACGACCCGAGCGCGATCGACATCGAGCCCGACGGCGACCTCGTGGTGGCCGATCGCGAGGGCGCCGTCATCCGCGTCGACCGCCACACCGGCGCCAAGTCGCTCGTCATGGGCGGCAGCATCCTGCGCCGGCCCACGGGCATCGCCTCGGTCGGCGGCGCGGGCGTCGACGCCAGCGGCGGCGGCAATGGCGATCCGAAGGGCCCGGCCGCGCCTCCGCCGCCCCCGGTCGTCCCCGTGGTCCCCGTCCCGCCGGTGCCCAGCGTCCCGATCGGCGGCACCCCTGTCCCCGGGCCGGGCGGCACGACCGTCGTGCGCAACCCCGACGGCACGTTCACCGTGACCAGGGCGGACGGCAGCGTCGTCACGCTCCCGCTCGGCGTCACGCCGGCCACCTCCGGCATCAAGGGCGTCGACTTCGTCGCCCCGGGCTTCAAGGGCAAGCCGCGCCTCAGCGCCAAGCGCTTCCGCGCCGCCCGGCGCGGCAAGGCGTTCATATCGGTCTCGATCGGGACGCGCATCAAGTGGGCGCTGACCGAGTTCGCGCGGGTCACCATCACCGTGCAGAAGCGCCGCACGCTGAGCCGCATCTGCCGGCGCGCGCGCTCGAGCCGCCACCGCACCGGCTGCCGCAAGTACGTCGCGGTCAAGGGCCGCTACGCCGTGGCGAGCACGGCCGGCGTCAACTCCGTCCGCTTCCGCGGCCGGCTCAGGGGCAAGCGACTCAAGCCCGGGCGCTACCGCTTCGTGATCCGTGCGCGCGACGGCGCGGGCAACGTGAGCAAGCCGAAGCGCCCGACGTTCCGGATCGTGCGCTAGTCAGTCCTCGTCGGGCTCCGTCGCGAACGCACGCAGGGCGCTGATGGCCGGGACGAAGTAGTAGGCGCCGGTCTCCGGCGTCGTGTAGAAGGTCAGCTCGTCGCGGGGGCCGTCGAGGCCGGCCATGTTGTCGAGCATGCGCGCGAGCGGGCCCTGCTCGGCGCAGAAGCCGACGAACATCGTCCCGTGAGCGGTCACGGTTCCGTAGGGCATGTTGCGCCGGAACACGTGGCCGAAGTCGTCCTGATCGGTGCGCGCGATGTGCGAGTTGCCGGGCTTGTGCTCGAGCTCGGTCGAGTCGTCCTTGGTCCGGCCCATGGCGGCCTGCTGCGCCGCGACGGGCAGAGCCTCCCAGGCCTCGACGTCGTGCGCCCAGCGCTGCAGCAGCAGCACGGAGCCGCCCGCGCCCGGCTCGCCGGGCGGGATCAGCGCGATCTCGGGCGCGCGGGCGAGGCTCGGGTTCTCGGTCCCGTCGATGAAGCCGGTCAGGTCGCGGTCGTGGCGATAGGGCCAGCTCGACGTCTCGACCGCGACCCGGGCGACCGGCTCGAGCGCCGCGATCGCGCCGCGGGCCTCGTCGAAGACGACGTCGTAGGCCGCCCCGGCCAGCCACAGCACCGCATCGTGCTGGGTGGCGGGCATGGTGAACCCGTCCGGGCCGGCGACGGGCTCGTCGAAGCCGTGCAGCGCCGCCGGCGCGGCCGCTCCGACCTGGTCGCGCCACAGCTCCGGCCGCAGTCCCGCGACGAGGTTGACGCCGCCGATCGTCGTCCGCGGCTCGCGCAGGTCGGCCAGCCGCGTGACCAGCTCGCGGGGATCCGCGCCCTCGTGCAGGTCGAGCTCCAGGTAGGCGTGAGACGCCGTCCCGAGGGCGAAGATGCCAGCCTGGGGGATCTCGGACACGGACTCCTCTCGGTTCGTTCGCTCCACGCGGGATTGCGGACAGGTCCGTGTCCGGCCGCGACATACACTGGGTTATGTGCCCCGTCAGGAAGCGATTGTCGTCTCAGGTGCCCGTGAGCACAACCTCAAGGACATCAGCGTCAGCATGCCGCGTGACGCCCTCGTGGTCATCACGGGCCTGTCCGGCTCCGGCAAGTCGTCGCTCGCCTTCGACACGATCTACGCGGAGGGGCAGCGCCGCTACGTCGAGTCGCTGAGCGCGTACGCGCGCCAGTTCCTCGGGCAGATGGACAAGCCGGACGTCGATTCGATCGAGGGGCTGTCGCCGGCGATCTCGATCGACCAGAAGACGACGTCGCGCAACCCGCGCTCGACGGTCGGCACGGTCACCGAGATCTACGACTACCTGCGCCTGCTGTGGGCTCGCATCGGCAAGCCCCATTGCTACAACTGCGGCCGCCCGATCGCCGCCCAGTCGGCCGAGCAGATCATCGACCAGATCATGGGCATGGAGGACGGGACGCGCTTCATGATCCTCGCCCCGATCGTGCGCGGCCGCAAGGGCGAGTACGGCAAGCAGCTCGAGGAGCTGCGGTCCGAGGGCTTCACGCGCGCCAAGATCGACGGCGAGCTGCGGCTGCTCGAAGAGGAGATCGTGCTCGACAAGAAGTACAAGCACGACATCTCGATCGTGGTCGACCGCCTGATCATGCGGCCGGAGCTGCGCAAGCGGCTCGCCGACTCGGTGGAGACGGCGGTGGCGCTGGCCGACGGCATCCTCGAGATCGAGACGCTGCCGGACGGCAAGGTCCAGACGTTCTCGGAGCGCTTCGCGTGCCTGCACTGCGGCATCTCGATGCCGGAGCTCGAGCCGCGGATCTTCTCCTTCAACTCCCCGCACGGAGCGTGCCCGCGCTGCACCGGGTTGGGCTCGCAGATGGAGATCGACCCCGACCTGGTGGTCCCGGACTCGTCGATGTCGCTGGCGGAGGGCGCGATCATGCCGTGGTCGAGCGGGGCGACGAGCTACTACGAGCAGATCTCGCAGGCGATCGCCGAGCGCTATGAGATCGACCTCGACACGCCGTGGGAGGACCTGACCGACGACCAGCGGGACCTCTTCCTGCGCGGCACCAACGGCGACCGCATCTACGTCTCCTACCGCAACCGGATGGGGCGCCGGCGCTCGTACATGACGAACTTCGAGGGGATCATCCCCAACCTCGAGCGCCGCTACCGCGAGACCGACTCGGACTGGTCGCGCGAGCGGATCGAGGAGTACATGTCGGTGCGGCCATGCCCGGAGTGCAAGGGCGCGCGGCTGCGGCCGGAGTCGCGGGCGGTGACCGTGGCCGGCAAGCCGATCCACGAGTTCACGGCGCTGAGCGCGGGGCGCGCGCTCGAGTGGGTCGAGGCGCTGGAGCTGTCCGACCAGGACCGCGCGATCGCGCGGCTGATCCTGCGTGAAATCGAGGAGCGGCTGCGCTTCCTCGAGAACGTGGGCGTCGGCTACCTGTCGATGGAGCGGGCGTCGGCGACGCTGAGCGGCGGCGAGGCGCAGCGGATCCGGCTCGCGACCCAGATCGGGTCGTCGCTGGTGGGCGTGCTGTACATCCTCGACGAGCCGTCGATCGGCCTGCACCAGCGCGACAACGAGCGGCTGATCGCGACTTTGGAGCGGTTGCGCGACCTCGGCAACACCGTGCTCGTGGTCGAGCACGACGAGGGCACGATGCGCGCCGCCGACCACCTGATCGACATGGGCCCGGCGGCGGGCGAGCACGGCGGCCACGTCGTGGCGGCCGGCACGGCCGACGAGGTGATGCGGGTCAAGGAGTCGCTGACCGGCCAGTTCCTGGCGCGGACGCGCACGATCGACGTCCCGGCCAAGCGCCGCAAGCCCTCCGGCTACGTCGAGATCGAGGGCGCGACCCAGCACAACCTCAGGAAGGTCGACGCGAAGGTGCCGCTCGGCGTCTTCTGCTGCGTCACCGGCGTGTCGGGCTCCGGCAAGTCCAGCCTCGTCAACGAGGTGCTCTACAAGGCGGTCTCCAACAAGCTGCACCGGTCGCGGATGCGCCCGGGCGCCCACAAGCGCGTGCGCGGGATCGAGCAGCTGGACAAGATCATCTCGGTCGACCAGTCGCCGATCGGGCGCACACCGCGCTCCAACCCGGCGACCTACATCGGGCTGTTCGACCAGATCCGCGAGCTGTTCTCCAAGACGCAGGAGGCGCGGGCGCGCGGCTACAAGCCGGGGCGCTTCTCGTTCAACGTCAAGGGCGGGCGCTGCGAGGTCTGCCGCGGCGACGGCCAGATCAAGATCGAGATGCACTTCCTGCCGGACGTCTACGTGCCGTGCGAGCAGTGCCACGGCAAGCGCTACAACCGCGAGACGCTCGACATCCGCTTCAAGGGCAAGACGATCGCGGATGTCCTCGACATGCCGATCGAGGAAGCGATCGACTTCTTCTCGCACATCCCGAAGATCAAGCGGCGCGTCCAGGCGCTGCACGACGTGGGGCTCGACTACATGCGGCTCGGGCAGCCGGCGACGACGCTCTCCGGCGGCGAGGCCCAGCGGGTCAAGCTGGCTTCTGAGCTAAGCAAGGTCGCAACGGGTAAGACGCTCTACATCCTGGACGAACCAACCACCGGATTGCACTTCGCGGACATCCAGCGCTTGCTGGAGGTCCTGCAGCGCCTGGTCGACCAGGGCAACTCGGTCGTGGTGATCGAGCACAACCTCGACGTGATCAAGACCGCGGACCGCATCATCGACATGGGTCCCGAGGGTGGCGAGGAGGGCGGCCGGCTGGTCGCCGCCGGCACCCCCGAAGAGGTCGCGGCGATCGAGGGCTCGTACACCGGCCGGTTCCTGGCCGACATCGTCGAGCCCCGCGCGCGGGCCCGGCGGGCGCCCCGGCGCCAGAAGGTGCCGGCGGCCGCGTGAACGTCGAGTGGCTGCTGAGCACCCAGGGGCGGCTCGCCCGGATCGCCGGGGGCACGCTGCTGATCCTCCTCGGCCTCGGCGTGATCGGCGGCTTCATCGGCGTGCTGTTCCTGATCCTCGGCGCGATCCCGATCGCCTCGGCGGCGTACGGCGCGCTGCTGATCGGCCCGCTGTTCGGCCGCGACACGATGGGCCGGCTGCCGAAGGATCAGCCGGAGGAGGAGAAGCAGGACTCGGCCGACGGGGAGGCTGCCGAGGACGACGAGGAGGAGCCCGAAGCGGACTCCTCCGACGACGCGCCCGACGCGAACCCGGACTGGAGCGCACCGCCACTCGCCCGCGCGGAGCGGCCCGAGGGCCAGGAGCCCCGGACCCGCGACCTCCGCGCGGAGGAGTAGCGGCCCCTCACCCCCCGAAGCGCGAGCGCAGCGCCTGCACGTTCGCGACGTACCGCTGCGTGTCGTCGAACAGGCCGCGCGACCGGACCGAGCCCAGGCCCTGGTAGTAGCCGGCGATCGCGGCGCTCTCGTCGCCGCCGGTCTGCTGCAGCAGATGCTGGAGATAGAGCACGCCGGCGCGGACGTTGTCGCTCGCGGAGGCGGCGTTGAGCTTCTGGCCGCTGATCGACTCGACGTAGCTCCACGTCCCCGGCATCACCTGCATGACGCCGCGCGCGTTGGCGTCGGAGACCATGCCGTTGTTGAAGCCGCTCTCCTGCCACCCGATCGCGGCGGCGAGCGAGGGGGAGACGCCGTACTGCGACGCCACGGACTGGATGTCGGACGCGCCGACACGCTGCGGCGTGGGCTGCGGCCCGGCCGAGGAGACGACGCGCTGCGTCGGCAGCGGCTCGGAGGCGCGCGCCGGGGCCGGGGCGCCGGCGGGGAGCTTCAGCACCGTGCCGATCAGGAGCGGGCGAGCGGGATCGAGGCCGTTGGCGGCCGCCATCGAGTCCAGCGAGACGCCCGCGTTGCGCGCGAGCCCCCCGAGCGTGTCGCCGGAGCGCACGACGTAGGAGCCGAGCACGGCGGGCGCGCCGGACGCGGTCGCGGCGGGGGCGGCGACCTGCGGGGCCGCGGTGCCGGCGAGCGCCGAGGCGCCCTCAGCGACAGTTGGCACGTTGACGGTCGAGCCGAGGACGACCTGCGCGTCCTCGGACAGCCCGTTGAAGGCGGCCACGGTGCGGGTCGTGAGGTTGTTGGCGGCCGCGATCGACCACAGCGTCTCGCCGGGCTGCACGGTGTGCGAGACGGCGGCGCTTGCAGGCGCGGCTGCAAGGAGAAGGACGATCGGGGTCGCGAGGAGAATGGAGCGGCGGAGTCGCATACCCCCGGTGTAGCCCGCATCCAGGTGGGATGCACCCCAGCGCGCAGCCTTACGGCGACCTGCAAGTAGGGTTGCGCCCCCGATGGACCCCCAACAGCTCAAGCTGTGGGCGCAGAAGTGGCGCTGGTACGAGCGCAACTCGGTGCCCTGGAACCGTGCGCGGATCCACCTCGAGTTCGCCCGCCGCGAGGCGTTCTGCCGCTGGCCCGTGCACGGCAACGTGCTCGAGATGCTCCAGGAGGGCCGGCTCGAGCTCGGCCCGCACGTGCTGCTCGAGCCCAACGTGTGGCTGACCGCGATGGCGCCCGGCCGCATCCGCATCGGCGGCGGCACCTTCCTCAACCTCGCGGTCCAGGTCGCCGCCGTCGACCTGGTCGAGATCGGCGAGCACTGCATGTTCGCCAACGGCTGCTTCGTCACCGACGGCAACCACCGCTTCGACGACCCGGACCGGCCCGTCCCCTGGCAGGGCTTCACCTCCAAGGGCGCGACCCGCATCAGCGACAACGTCTGGTGCGGCGCCAACGTCGTCATCACCAGCGGCGTGACGATCGGCGAGCGCTGCGTGATCGGCGCGAACTCCGTCGTCACCACCGACCTGCCGCCGCGCTCGATCGCCGCCGGCGCACCCGCGAAGGTGCTCCGGACGATCGAGTACTAGTCCTTGTTGAGCATCACCGAGACGCCCAGCACCACCGAGGCGCCGAACACGAGCAGCGCCGCGATCGCGAGCGCGCTGTAAGCCGCGGCCGCCGTGTTCAAGCCGCCCCGGCGCGCCTCGTCGGCCTTGCCGACCCCGAAGATCGCGAGCGAGTAGAGGACGGGGATCCCCACCCCGGCGACGAGCGAGGCGAGGACGACCCGCCCGAGCGCGTGGAAGTCGATCGCCGCCAGCATCAGCCCTCCGCCGTCAGCGTCCGGCCGGTCGCGATCCGCTTCACGAACGCGGCGGTCAGCGCCAGGAGCAGGATGATCGAGACGACCATCGGACCCGCCTCATGCGCGCCGAACAGGGCCACGATCGCGTAGGTCAGGCCGCCCACCGCCGCCGACGCCGGCAGCGTCAGCACCCACGCGCCGGCGATGTTGCCGGCGACGCCCCAGCGCACGGCGGACAGACGCTTCGCCGCGCCCGCGCCCATGATCCCGCCGGTCATGACGTGGGTCGTCGAGAGCGGAAAGCCGGCGTGCGAGGCGGACAGGATCACGCAGGCGCCGACGGTCTGCGCCGCGAAGCCCTGCGCCGGGTCCATCTTGATGATCCGGCTGCCCATCGTCTTGATGATGCGCCAGCCGCCGACGTAGGTCCCGAGCGCGATCGCCGTGGCCGCTGAGAGCACGACCCACGTCGGCACGTCGGCGCCCTCGCTGAGGTTCCCGTTCGACACCAGCGCCAGCACGATGATGCCCATCGTCTTCTGCGCGTCGTTCGTACCGTGGGAGAGCGAGAACAAGCTGCCCGAGACGAGCTGCCCGAGCCGGAACCCGCGCGTCACGGGGCCAGGATGGCGGCGGCCGACGATGCGGTAGATCAGCGAGATCGCGAGCGCGCAGACGACGAGCGCCAGCACCGGCGCGACGAGCGCCGGCACGATGACCTTCTCGACGATGCCGGCGCCGTAGACCGCCTTCGGCCCCGCGGCGACGAAGGCGGATCCCACCACGCCGCCGATCAGCGCGTGCGAGGACGAGGCCGGCAGGCCGAAGTACCAGGTGGCGAGGTTCCAGGCGATCGCGCCGATCAGCCCGGCGAACACGATCGAGGGCGTGATGTAGTTGGCATCGACGATGCCGCTCGCGATCGTGGCGGCCACCGCGAGCGAGAGGAACGCGCCGACGAAGTTCAGCGACGCCGCGAGGCCGACCGCCAGGCGCGGAGGCATCGCGCGCGTCGAGATCGAGGTCGCGACCGCGTTGGCGGTGTCGTGGAAGCCGTTCGTGAAGTCGAAGGCGAGCGCCGTCCCGACCACGATCCAGAGGACGACGTCGTCCATCGCGCTAGCGGTTCTTGATCATCACGCCTTCGAGGATGTTGGCCGCTCGCTCCGTGGAGTCGATGGCCTCCTCGAGACGCTCGAAGATGTCCTTCCAGCGGATCACGACCAGCGGGTCGATCCCGTGCACGAACAACGAGGCGAGCGCCTCGCGCACCTTGCGGTCGCCTTCGTTCTCCAGCCGGTTGATCTCGACCGTGAAATGGCGGATGTCGCCGAACGTGCGCAGCCGCGGGATCGCGTTGTTCACCTCGCGGCACGCCTGATGGAGGATCCGCGCCAGCTCCTGCGCCTGGTCCATCGGCGCCTCGATCCGGTAGAGCTGGAGGTAGTCCGCGATCTCCTCGATGTAGTCGACGATGTCGTCGAGCGCGGACGCCAGGTCGAGGATGTCCTCGCGCTCGATCGGCGTGACGAACGTCGCATTCAGGCGCTGGACGATGTCGTGCGTGATGCGGTCGCCCTCCTGCTCGCAGATCACGATCTCGCGGGCGAGCTCACCGTGGTCGGGCCAGCGGTCGAGCGTCCGCTCGAGCAGGTCGCCGGCCTGCACGATGTTGCGGCCCGCCTCCTCGAACAGGTCGAAGAACTCGCGCTCGCGCGGCGCGAACAGACGGGACAGGCCGGGCATCGGCGCGCCAGTGTAGTTGTGAATGATTCGTTAAGCGTGCGCCCTCTTCGCGGCGAGCATCTCCTTGAGCCGCTCCATCTCCTCGGGGGCGACGCCGTAGGCGTGCTCGGGGCCCGGGAAGACCCGCGTGCGGACCTCCTCGGCGTAGGCCGTCACGGCGTCGACCATCGGCTGGCGCAGCTCGGCGTAGCGCTTGACGAACTTGGGCTTGAACGCGTCGTTGATGCCGAGCAGGTCGTGGTAGACGAGCACCTGGCCGTCGGTGCTGGGGCCCGCGCCGATGCCGATCACCGGGATCTCCATGTGCTCCATGATCAGGTCGGTCAGCTCGTTCGGAATCGCCTCGAAGACGATCGCGAAGCAGCCGGCGTCCTGGAGCGCGAGCGCGTCCTCGAGCACCTGCTTGGCCCGCTCCGCGGTGCGGCCCTGGGCGCGGTAGCCGCCGAGCGCGGTCGCGGTCTGCGGGGTGAGGCCGACGTGGCCCATGACCGGCGTGCCGGCCTCGATGACGGCGCGTGCGCGCTGGGCCATCTGGCCGCCGCCCTCGAGCTTGACGGCGTCGCAGCCCGCCTCCTTGACGAAGCGGTGGGCAGTGGCGATCGCCTGCTCGTCAGACGCCTCGTAGGTGCCGAACGGGAGGTCGCCGACCATCAGCGGCATCTTGAGGCCGCGGCGGACGGCGCGGGCGAGCATCAGCAGCTCGTCCATCGTGATCGGGACGGTGTCGCGGTAGCCGAGGACGTTGTTGGCGGCGGAGTCGCCGACCAGGACGACGTCGACGCCGGCGTCGTCGACGATCGCCGCGGACGGATGGTCGTACGCGGTGACCATGACGATCGGCTCGCCCAGCGCTCGCTTCTCGGCGAGCTTGAGGAGGGTGATGGGGCGCTGCTCACGGGGTGGGGAGGACACTGACGGCTCCTTTCGGGTCGGCGCCCCGGCGCTCCGGGGTCGCCGCCTTGGCGTTGTCGATCAGGCGGGTGGTGCCGATGGTGGCGGCAATGACGATGAGGCTGCCGGGCGTCTCGAATGTCTCGGGGTCGACGGCGGCGAAGTACTCGGGCTCGATCCCCTGCTCGGCGAGCACCGCGCGGCCGGCCTCGAGACCTTCCTCCGCGGCGGCACGCAAGGCAGCGTTGAGGGCAACGGCCCGGCTTCGTTCCTCTTCGCTGAGCCGTACGTTGCGGCTGCTCAGTGCGAGCCCGTCCGGATCGCGCACGGTGGGCTGGACACGGATCTCCAGCGGGAAGTCGAGGTCCGCGACCATGCGCTGCAGGACCGCGACCTGCTGCGCGTCCTTCTGGCCGAAGTAGGCGCGGTCCGGCTGGACCATGTTGAACAGCTTCGCGACGACGGTGCAGACGCCGGCGAAGTGACCCGGGCCGCGGTGCGCGCCCTCGAAGACCTCGCCGAGGCCCTCCACGATCACCTTCGTGCTGGCGCCGGCGCGGTAGACCTCGTCCTGCTCGGGCGCGAAGAGGACGTCGGCGCCGTGCCGCTCGGCGATGTCCCCGTCGCGGCGCTCGTCGCGGGGATACGCCTCGAGGTCGCGCGGGTCGTTGAACTGCGCGGGGTTGACGAACAGCGAGACGACGACGACGTCGTTCTCCCCGCGCGCGGCCCGGATCAGCGACTCGTGGCCGGCGTGGAGGGCGCCCATCGTGGGGACGAGGCCGACGCTGCCGGTCGTCTCGCCGAGGTGGGCGCGGAGCTCGGCGACCGTGCGGATCGTCCTCATGACGCCGCCAGTACCCGCGACGCGGCGACGAGAGCATCGAACGCGTCGAGCAGGTCGGGGGCGCGCTGCTCGATCGCCTCACGCTGGCGGGCGATCGTGGCCTCGTCGCCGCGGGCGACGGGCCCGGTCAGCGCCTGCTCGGCCCCGTTGGCGGCCCAGTTCTCGAGCGCGGCGCGGGCGAGCGGGACGAGCAGCTCGCGCGGCACGCCGGCGGTGGCGGCGAGCCGCTCCGCGGCGCCCTCGAGCGTGACGAGGAAGTTGGCGGCGATCGACGCGGCGGCGTGGTAGGCGGCGCGGTCCTCGTCGGGGACCTCGACGGCGGTCATCTGCAGCGCTGTTGCCAACCCCCGCGCGACTTCGAGCGCGCGGTCGGAGCTGCCGGCCACGGCGCACCCGGCGCCGGCGAAGCTGGCGCCGTGCTCGGGCACCGTCATCAGCGGGTGGAGGCTGAAGCTCTCGCGGTCGCCGAGCGGCTCCAGGGTCGTCGCGCCGGAGCAGTGGCCGATCAGCTGCGCGGAGGTCGCCTCGGCGGCCGCGCGGATCTCGCCGTCGGGGACGCACAGGAGCACGACCGCTGCGCGCGGCCGCTCGCCGCGGCCGAGCGGGCCCTCGACCTCGACGCCGGCGGCACGCAGCGCGGCGGCCAGGGCGCGGCCAAGCCGGCCGGCGCCGACGATGGCGCAGCGCTCAGGGGTGGATTCGGAGGTGATCCGGTCCAGTTCTCGCACGAGATACCGGCTGGGGGAGTGGGTGGGACTGCGGTCTTCGAGGTCCGTCCCATCGGGGTGACGGCCTCGCGCCCAATGATACCCCGCAGCGTGCGGAATCCACGCCTCGCAGGGCGTCGCCGCCGTGGCTACCCTCGTGGCATGCCGACCGCGGAGGAACGCCGCGAGGAGCTGAAGGCCGTCTACCGGCAGGCATCGGTCTGCACGCGCTGCCCACAGCTCGCCGCGACACGCCAGACCGTGGTGTTCGGCTCCGGCAACGCCGACGCGGATCTGATGTTCGTGGGCGAGGCTCCGGGGGCGAACGAGGACAAGAAGGGCGTGCCGTTCGTCGGCCAGGCCGGGAAGCTGCTGGATCAGCTGCTCGGCGAGATCGGGCTGACGCGGCCGGACGTCTTCGTGGTGAACGTTCTCAAATGCCGGCCTCCCGGCAACCGCGATCCGCTGCCGCAGGAGATCGACAACTGCCAGGACTACCTGTTCCGGCAGCTCGAGCTGATCGAGCCGCGGGTCGTGTGCACGCTGGGGAACTTCGCGACCAAGCTCCTGCGCGCCGACCCGTCGACGGGCATCACGCGTCTGCACGGCCGTGAGGAGATCCGGGTGATCGGGCCGCGCGCGGTGCGGCTGTTCCCGATCTACCACCCGGCCGCCGCGCTCTACACGCGCTCGCTGCTCGAGACCCTCCAAGCCGACTTCGCCCGCCTGCCCGACCTCCTCGCGCTCGACACGCCGCCCCAGCCCGAGCCGCCGGAGCCCGAGCCGATCGTCGAGGAGCCCGAGCTCGTGGAGGAGATGGAGGCGGCGCCGGAGCCGGAGCCGGCGCCCAGCGAGTCTCAGCTCGGGCTTTTCTGATTCCGCTCGTCGACCGTGAGCGCGTAGCGCTCGTGGTCGCGCCACTGGCCGCCGATCAGCAGGTAGCGCGGCGAGTAGCCCTCGAGGCGGAAGCCGGCCCCGCGCGCCAGCGCGATCGAGGCTGCGTTGCCGGGCTGGATGTTCGCCTCGATCCGGTGGAGCGAGAGCGGGCCGAAGGCGTAGTCGAGGACCTGCTTGAGGCCCGCCCGCATCAGCCCCTTGCCGGCGTAGCGGGCGGAGCCGTAGTAGCCGAGGAAGGCGGACTGGAACGAGCCGCGCACGATCTGGGAGATGTTGAAGACGCCCGCGATGCCGCCCGTGTCGTCGTCGATGACGATGAAGCAGGCGAAGTCGTCGCGCGCGCAGCGGCTCAGCAGCTCGTCGAACTGGTCGGCGCGCTCCGGCGGATACGCCCACGGCCGGTGCAGATCGCGGCTCGAATGCACCATCTCGAGGAAGGCATCGCGGTCTGAGGCCTTGAGCTGCCGGATGGACACGGCGTCATTGTGCCCGGGCGCGCAACACGGCGCTGAGCTGGGCACGCTCACGGCCGGCGCGGCGGCCCAGGACGAGCCGCCCGGCGGAACGGGTGCCGAACGTGAGCGCCTGGCTGAGGTCGTCGAGCGCCAGCGCGACGGGGCCCCGGTTGGCGCCCACGACCTCGCGCCGCCGTTGCGCCAGCAGGTCGTGCGGGTCGCCGTCGTACACGCGCTTTGTCGAGTGCCCGCCGACGTGGCGGATCCGGACCGCCGGCTCGAACACCGTGGGGATCCCGGCGGCGCGGGCGCGGAGGCACAGGTCCATGTCCTCGTAGAACATGAACTGGCCCGGGTCGAACGGCCCGAGCCGGCGCAGCGTCTCGGTCGGCGCGGCCACGCAGGCGGCGATCGCCCAGCCGACGCTGCGCGCCCGCTCCGACCGGAACGGCTCGGCCCGCTCGAGCAGCGGCAGCGGCAGGATCGGCGGGTGCACGAGGGCGGGGAGGAGGGCGCCGACCGTGCCCGGCAGCGGGTACGCCGAGCGCTGGATCGAGCCGTCGGGGTTGAGGAGCCGCGGGACCCACAGCCCGCCGCCGGCCGCGCGCGCGGCGAGCAGGGCGAGCGAGCCGTCGAGCAGCTCGCAGTCCGGGTTGAGGAGGACGGTGACGGGACGCGCCGCGCGCTCGACGCCGACGTCGTTGGCCGCGCCGAACCCTGGGTTCTCCCCGAGCTCGACGACCTCGGCGCCCGCCGCCCGCGCGAGCGCCGGGCCGTCGTCGGAGGAGGCGGTGTCCACCACGATCAGCTGCGGCGGGGAGGGCAGCCGCCCGAGCGAGGCCAGCAGCGCTGGGAGCGGCCCGGCCGAGTCGTGGAGCACGACGACGATGGAGAAGGGCGTCATGCGGCCTCCGCCAGCACGGCGCGGGTCCGCCGCGCGGTCTCCGCCCAGGTGAGGGAGCTGATCTTGGCTTGGCCGGCGGCGAGCAGGCGGCCGCGCAGCGCCGGATCGCGCTCGAGCGAGAGCAGCGAATCGGCGAGCGCGTCGGCGTCGCCCGGCGGCACGTAGAGCGCGCCGTCGCCCAGCACCTCGCGGAACACCGGGAGGTCGGAGACGATCGCGGGAGCGCCGGCCGCGAGGCCCTCGACCGGCGGGAGCCCGAAGCCCTCGAGCCACGACGGCAGCACGACCGCCAGGGCGCCGGCGTAGAGCGCGCCGAGGTCGTCGACCCGGCCGAGCCGCCGCACCCCCGGCCCCTGCGGGTCGAGCCGGCCCTCGCCGACCAGCACGAGCTCGGCCTGCAGCCCGCGTGTCCGCGCGCGGAGGAAGGCGTCGACCAGGAGGTCCGGCGCCTTGCGCGGCTCGAGCGCGCCGACGAAGAGAAAGGGCGGCGCGGCCGCTGCGGGCGGAGAGGAAGCGGACTCGGCCCGCGGGAACCTTCGCGGCGCGAGGGGGACCGCCCGGACCCGCTCGGCGTCAAGGCCCCACGCGCGGATGAGGTCGTCGCGCCCCACCTCGGTGTCGGTCAGCACCCGCGCCGCGCGGCGGGCGAGGCGGCGGGGGCGGGCGGCCGCGTGCCAGGCGCGCTCGTAGGGGGTGAAATCCTCCGGCCGCTGCTCCCACGAGCGGTCATGGACGGTGAGCACGAACGGCGCGTCACCGATCGCCAGCGGCGCCGGTGCCGGAACCCAGACGACGTCGACGGGGCCGACGAGGCGGTCGAACCGAGGCCGGCCGGAGAGCGCGGCGCCGAACAGCGCGCGGGCGGGGAGGGGGTGGCGGACCGGCACGACCCCGCGCGGGACCGCCGCCCGTCCGCGGGGCAGCAGCACGCGGTACTCGTCGTCCGGGAACTCCGCGGCAAGGGCTTGGAGCAGGGCGCCCGTATAGTGCGCCACGCCGCGTGCCCCGCCGCCGACCAGGCTGCGCCCGTCGACCCCGACCCTCACGCCTGCTGCCCGGTCACCGCATCGCCATCGACGCCCGCGCCGCCGCGCGACCTGAGCTCGGGGGAGTCGAGCGCTGGGCACGCGAGCTCGCGACCCGGCTGCCGCAGCTCGGCGACTACGAGGTCCTCACGCCGCGGCCGCGGCTCGTCCACCGCGCTGGCCACGCCTGGGAGCAGCTGGTGCTGCCGGCGCTCGCCGCGAACGCCAAGGCGCTGCTGTGCCCGGCCAACCTCGCGCCGCTCGCGCACCCGCGCAACGTGATCGTGATCCACGACGCCGCCGCGCTGCGCCATCCCGAGTGGTACTCGCCCGCCTACGCCGCGTGGCAGGGGCGGATCCTGCCGGCCCTGGCCCGTCGCGCGCTCCACGTCGTGACCGTATCCGAGTTCTCGCGCCGCGAACTGACCGAGCTCCTGGGGCTGCGGGACGTCTCCGTGATCCCCGGCGGCGTCGACCCCCGCTACACGCCCCACGCGGACACGACCACCGCCCGCCGCGAGCTGAACCTCACCAAGCCCTACGTCCTCTGCGTCGCCTCCCAGACCGCGCGCAAGAACCTCCAGGCGCTGTCGCCGCTCGCAGCACACATCGAGGTCGTCGTCGCCGGCGGCCACCGTCCGCAGTTCGCGCGCGAGGAGGGGCTCGACGCGCTCCGCCACCTCGGCGCCGTGCCCGAGCGCCTGCTCCCCGGCCTGTACGCCGGAGCGGAGGCGTTCGCGCTCCCGAGCCTCTACGAGGGCTTCGGCCTGCCGGTCCTCGAGGCGATGGCCTGCGGGACACCCGTCGTCACCTCGGACCTCACCGCGCTCCCGGAGACCGCCGGCGGAGCCGCTCGCCTCGCGCCGCCGGACGAGGTGGCGGGAGCGGTGAGGGAGTTGCTGGCTGACGAGGCGGAGCGGGAGCGGCTGCGCGACGCGGGCCTGCGACGCGCGAAGGAGTTCACCTGGGCGCGCACCGCCGCCGAGATGGACGCGCTGCTGTCAGCCCTCTAGCTTCCGCGCCGCCGCGCGGTACACCGCCAGCGACCGCGCGCTCACGACCCGGTCGCCCCGCAGGCGCCGCAGCCCGGACCAGTTGAACGCGCTGACCGAGCCCTCACGCGACAGCCACGTGTACCAGTAGACGCGCCCGATCTTCAGGCGCTTGCGCGCCTTCGCCAGCAGCTTCAGCGCCTGCTTCAGCCGCGACGCCTGGCCCTTCTCGCTCGTCACGAAGCCCTTGGGCCCGCCGGTCTTGCCCTTCGACGCCGGCCATGACAGCTCGGTCAGCCACACCTGCTTGCGGCGGTCGCCGTGCTTGCGCATCTCCTTGCGCGCGAACTCGATCAGCTTGATCACGTTCTTCGGCTTCCCCGTGTACGGGTGCAGCGCGACCACGTCGAACGCCCCGTGGCCGCCTGCCTTGTAGATCTTGCGCAACGCGATCCAGCTCTCGTTGGGGAGGCCGGCGAGCACCGTCCGCGAGCCCGGGTCGGCCGCCCGCAGCGCGCGCCGCGAGGCCCGCAGCAGCTTCACGTATCCCTTCGCGAACGGCTGGGTGGACCAGTAGCGGGTCAGGTTCGGCTCGTTCCAGATCTGCCAGTCGCGGATCGGCGTCCGCGGCAGCGCCGGCTGCTCCGCCCACAGCGAGCCCGACGGCCCGTAGCGACCGACCAGCGCCGTCAGGAACTGCGCGTACGCGGCCGTGCCCTGCGGCGTTGACGCCGCGCGCTTGCTCGGATGCGCCGCCGCCCACGACGGCGTGCGGTGCACGACCGGCAGCACCGGCAGCCCGCGCTGCGCGGCCGCCGCGACCACCGCGTCCATCGGCGCGAAGTCGATCGGCCCGTTCTCGTCCGGCTGTGCGGCGCGCCAGTCGAACGCCGTCCGCACGGCCTCCACGCCCGACGAGCGCATCAGGTCGTACTCCGAGTCAAACGGGTTGCCGAGCTCCGTCAGCGGCCCGTCGGCCTGCGCGCCCAGCCAGCCGCGCGGCACGCTGCGCGCCGACGCGGGCGCGGCGACGAGCAACGCGGCCAGAGCCGCGAGAACGACGATCCGCAGCTTCACCCGCGCAGGCTCGCGATCACGTCGCTGGCCATGCGCAGCCGCAGGGCCAGGATGCGCGCGAGGTCCAGCAGCATCTGCTGCGCCAGCGCCGGCTCGGCCTCCGACAGCCGCTGGAACGCGTCGGCGTCGATCCGCACGACCTGCACGTCGGTCACCGCGTCGAGCGTCGCCGAGCGCGGGCTGCCGTCGAAGAACGCCAGCTCTCCCACGACCGACGGCGCCTCGATCGTCTTGAACGCGGTCTCCTCGCGCGGGATCCGCACGGCCAGCGTGCCGTCGATCAGCAGGTACAGCGCGCGGTCGATCTCGCCGGCCTGCACGAGCGCGAGCCCGGCGCCCACCTGGCGCACCTCGGCGAACGAGAAGATCGTCGCCCAGTCGGCCGCGGTGGCGTCGGGCAGGAAGAGGAGCTCGGCCGAGTCCTCGTGCGCCTCTTCGGTGAGGACCTGGAACGGCCCGGCGTGGTCGATGCTCACGAAGCGGCGGGGTCGGCGGCGTGCACGTCGTCGGGAACGGTAGCGACCGGCCGCAGCGCCCAGACCTTCATCGCGCCCTTGCGCCCGCGGACCTCGAGCTCGTCGAGCGACTCGAGGTCGTCCGGGGTCGTGGCGAGCCGCGACCGCGTCGAGTCGGCCACGAACAGCTGGTACGGGGTGCCTTTGGTCATGCCCTCCAAACGCGCTGCAGAGTTGGTCGTATCGCCGATCGTCGTGTACTCGAGCCGCCGCGCGCTCCCGACGTTGCCCGACATCACGTCGCCCGTGTTGAGGCCGATGCCCATCTTGAACCCGTCGCCGAGCCCTTCGGAGCGGAGCCAGTCGTTGAATCGCCCCAGCTTGTCGAGCATCTCGCGCGCCGCGCCCAGCGCCTTGTCGGCGTGGTCCTCCGAGGCGATCGGGGCGCCGAACACGGCCATGATCCCGTCGCCCATGTAGGCGACGAGCGTGCCGTCGTGGTCGAGGATCGCGTCGCTCATCTCGGTCAGGTAGCGGTTGAGCACGCCGATCACCTCGGCCGGCTCGCGCCCCTCGGCGAAGCTCGTGAAGCCGCGCAGGTCGCTGAACAGAACGGTCGCGGTGAGCAGCTCGCCGCCCAGCCGCACGTCGTCCTCGGTGTCGGCCCGCTCGAGCACCTGCGCGACCACCGAGTCCGGCACGAAGCGGGCGAACAGGTCGCGCGTCTGCGCCCGCTCGACCGAGGCGGTCAGGTAGTGCACGACCAGCGTCCCGACCAGCGCGATCGCGAGCCCGACCAGCGGCACGACCACCGGCAGGATCAGCTCGCGCCCGAACGCGATCTGCGCCACCAGCGCGTACAGGACCGCCGCGCCCAGGCCGAGCGCGAGCGCGAGGAACGGCCGCAGAAAGATCCCCAGCAGCAGCGGCAGGAGCGTCAGCGCGAGCGCGATCAGGAGGTCGGCGGTATCGCCCGTGGCGTGCAGCGGCGCGCCGCGCAGCAGCGTGTCGATCGCGTTGGCGTGGATCTCCGGCCCCGCCATCTCGCCCGCCGGCCAGGAAGTCGGATGGCGGTCCTGGAGCGACGGCGCGACGGCGCCGATCACCACGATCCGGTTACGGAAGCTGCCGGGCTTGAAGGTGCGCTTGACGGCCTTCGAGAACGAGACGTAGCGGATGTGCCCGGGCGGGCCCGAGTAGTCGATCCACGCGCCCTGGCCGCCCAGCCGCTTGCGGTTGACCGGCTTCCCCGTGACGCGCTCGACGGTCGCCACCGACAGCGTCCGCAGCCCGTCGATCGCGTAGGGCAGCCGCCGCAGCGTGCCCGTCGAGCCCTCCGGCAGCAGCCCGTTGCCGATCGTGGCCCGCGCGAACTTCTGGCCCTCGGCGCCGCCGAAGATCTTCGTCGCGCCGTGCTTGCCGACCTCGGTGGCGCTGAGCACGACGTTGCCGGCCTTGCGCGTGTTGAGGATCAGCATGTTGTCGCCCTCGACGTCCTTGGACGGCTCGGCGAACTCGACGTCGTAGACGATCGCGCGCGGCTTGTCGCTCGAGACGCCGGCCAGCGCCTTGGCGAACGTGCGGCGCGAGAACACCCAGCGCTCCTTGAGCTCGTCGAACGTCACGTCGTCGATCCCGAGCACGACGACGTCGTTCGGCACCGCCCGCGCCCCGCGGATCTCGAAGCGCGCGTCGACGGTCGAGAGCTCGGCGCGATCGAGCGCTCCGGTGGCGTCCAGCACGAGCACCGTGCCGAGCGCGAACAGGGCCACCGCCGCGAGCAGTGTCCGGCGCAGGCGGCGGGTGGTCGCGCGGCGGCGCACGCGCTTGAAGCTAACCGACGTGGCGCCCTCCCGGGCACGGACTTCTTACACTCCGCCCGCTCATGGCCGCCCGACGCGTCGCGTTGATCCACGACTTCCTGCTCGACCTGCGCGGCGCCGAGCGGGTCTTCGCGGCGATCTGCGACCGCTGGCCGGAGGCCGACGTCTTCACCGCCGTCTACGACGAGCGCGGCACCGAAGGTCGGTTCGCGGACCGCACGATCCACACCTCGTTCCTGCAGCGGCTGCGCCCGACCTCGCGCACCTTCCGCCCGCTGCTGCCGTTCTATCCGCACGCGGTCGAGTCGTTCGACCTGCGCGGCTACGACACGGTCATCTCGTCCTCGAGCGCGTGGGCGCACGGCGTGCTCGTCGACCCCGGCGCCGTGCACGTCTGTTACTGCCACAACCCGTTCCGCTACGCGTGGACCGAGCGCGAGGCGACGCTGCAGGCGCGCAGCCCGTTCGTCCGCCCGGCGCTGCGGATGCTGCTCTCGCAGTGGCGCCAGTGGGACTACATCGCGGCCCAGCGGGTGGATCGCTACGTCGCCAACTCACGCACCACGGCCGACCGCGTGCGCCGCTACCTCGGGCGCGACGCCGGCATCCTGCACCCGCCGGTGGAGATCGATCGCTTCAATCCGGCCGCCGCGGTGGGGGACCACTACGTCGTCCTCGCCGAGCTGATGGCCCACAAGCGGATCGACATCGCCGTCGAGGCGTTCTCGCGCCTCGGCCTGCCGCTCGTGGTGATCGGCGATGGGCCGGAGGGGCGGAGGCTGCGGCGGCTCGCCGGGCCGAACGTGCGCTTCACCGGCCGCATCGCCGACGAGCAGGTCGCCCAGGTGCTGGAGGGCGCGCGCGCCCTGGTGGTCACGGCCACCGAGGAGTTCGGGATCGCGGCGGTCGAGGCGCTGGCCGCCGGGCGGCCGGTGATCGCGCTCGACGAGGGCGGCGTGCGCGAGAGCGTCGAGCCCGGCGTGACCGGCGTGTTCTACGAGCGCAACGACCCGGAGGCGCTGGCCGAGGCGGTGCTCGCCTTCGATCCCATGGCGGTCGATCCGGCGGTCTGCCGCGCCGCCGCCGAGCGCTTCAGCGTCCCGCGCTTCCAGGACCGCCTGGCGGCGATCGTCGCCGAGGCGACCTCCGACGAGCGCCCACCGCGCCCCGGCGAGCGATCGCGGCTGCAGGCAGGCCTGCTGCACGGCGCCCGCCGGCGCGTCGTGCGCTGACCGACGCACCGCGGGGAAAGCGCGCGTGACCCATGGCGCGCGTTCCTGCGATACCCGTTGAGACGAGGGGTTTGAGGAAGCCCTTGAACGGCAAGACCAGGATCTGGGCGCTTACGCCCGAATACCGGATCTTGCGCTCTCGATCCGGGAGTGCGTAACAAATCAGCACCAGAAGCGTTGTTGTAGGGCCTGCGCAAACGGCTCCCCCCTGCGCGCGGGTTTCAATTCTCCGGCCTCCCCGCCATTTCTTTGCGATTTGCACGTTGAACGTGTGCGTGACGCGACGTCAATGTGTGGTTGCGCTGGCAACGACTTTGCCCTATAATTCCTACTGCAAGAGTTGGTTATGACCTCGAAAGGAACCATCACGAGTACGACCACAGAGACTCCGCGGGCCAAGGTGGCCGCGGACTACCAGGTTGACCCCACGCTCGATTCGCTGCAGCTGCTGCTGCGCGAGGCGGGCAAGTACCCCCTGCTCAAGCCGCACGAGGAGATCGAGCTGGCGAAGCGCATCGAGAAGGGCGACCTCGTCGCCAAGGATCGGATGATCAACTCGAACCTGCGCCTCGTGGTCTCCAACGCCCGCCGGTACCAGGGCCAGGGCCTGTCCCTTGGCGACCTGATCCAGGAGGGCATGCTTGGGCTCATCCGCGCGGTCGAGAAGTTCGACTGGCGCAAGGGCTTCCGCTTCTCCACATACGCGACGCTGTGGATCCGTCAGGCGATCCAGCGCGGCCTCGAGAACACGAGCCGCACCATCCGCCTGCCCGTCCACGTGGCGCAGCGGTCCCGGAAGGTGGGCCGCGTGGAGCGCGAGCTCACCACGAAGCTTGGGCACGAGCCGAGCGATGAGGAGATCGCCGCGGCTGCCGACCTGCCGCTGGCCGACGTGATCGAGATCCGCAAGGCGGATCGCGCGGTCGTGTCGCTGGACAAGCCGGTCGGCGAGGACGGCGACACGTCTCTGGGCGACCTCATCTCGCTCGAGTCCCCCTCGGTTGACGAGGAGGTCCACGAGCAGCTGAGCTCGGAGACGCTGCTGGACGCGATCGCGGGCCTGCCGGATCAGGAGCGCGACGTGATCGAGATGCGCTTCGGCGCCGGTGACCAGGAGCCTCAGACGCTCTCCCAGGCCGGCCGCAAGCTCGGTGTCTCCACCGAGCGGGCGCGCCAGATCGAGGAGCGTGCGCTCAGGCGGCTTTCGCAGCGCCCCGAGCTGATCGCCCTCCGAGAGGCGGCCTAGCCCTCACTTCCACGACCCGGGTCTCCCGGGTCGTGGCCGTTAAGGGGTTAGGTTAGGTTTCGCCGCGATGCTCGACTCGCTGTACCGCCGACCGCGCGGCCGTCGGCTCGCGCCGGTCATCAGCCGGCTCACCGGCGGGAAGGTGGCTGCCGAGCCGGCGCCGGACGAGCGCTGGTTCCGCGACCACTGGCAGGCCGCCTACCAGGTGCTCGAGTACGTCGACGTGACCGGCAAGTCCGTCGCCGACATCGGCTCGGGCGACGGCATCATCGACCTCGCGCTGACCCTGGGCGGGAAGCCGCGCGAGCTCGTCGGCTACGACGTCAACCCGACGCCGGTCGACCACCTGCTCGACCTCGCGGGCCGCTACGGCGGGATCCAGTCGCTGCCGCCGGAGCTGTCGTTCCGGCCGTCCGATCCCGAGGGCATCGACGCGCCGGACGCCGTGTATGACGTCGTCATCACGTGGTCGGTGTTCGAGCACGCGCGCGACCCGCTGGGTCTGCTGCGCGAGATGCGGCGGATCGTGCGCCCGGACGGCGTGCTCTTCCTCCAGCTGTGGCCCTTCTATCACTCGCACCGCGGCTCACATCTGTGGGACTGGTATCCCGAGCCGTTCCACCACCTCCAGCAGAGCACCGAGGAGATCGAGGCGGGCATGGGCGACGACGAGTGGTCGCGCTACATGCTGGCCGAGTTCAAGACGCTCAACAAGGTGACGGTCGACGAGCTCGGCGAGGCCGTGCGCGAGGCCGGCTTCTCGATCCGCGAGCTCGAGCTGATGGGCCAGCGCTCACGCGTGCCCGCCGGCCTCGACGAGTTCCCGCTCAGCTCGCTCGGGGTGACCGGCGTGAAGCTGCTCGCGGTCCCGGTGTAGCGCGACGCCGGCGATCACCAGCACCACGCCCGCGAGCTCGCGGGCGGAGGGGAGCTGGGCGAGCACGATGACGCCGATCACCGTTGCGGTGGCAGGTAGCAGGCTGACCATCAGCGCGTACGTCGCGCGCGGCAGCTCGCGCATGGCGAGCTGGTCGGAGACGTAGGGGATGACGCTCGACGACACGCCGACCCCGATCCCGGCCGCGATCGCCACCGGGTCGCCGAGCGCGGGGACCACCGCCCAGCCGGCGATCGGGGTGACGGCGACGGCCGCGATCAGCATCGAGAGCCCGAGGCCATCGATCCCGCGGATCGCCGGGTGCTGCGCGGCGCGGTGGGCCAGCACGATGTAGAGCGCGAACAGCGCGGCGTTGGCGAACGCGAAGGCGACGCCCAGCGGCTCGCCCTCGAAGCGCACGCCGGTGAGGAGGTAGACGCCGGGCACGGCCAGACCGAGCGCGGCGGCGTTGCGCGCCGTGCGCGCCCCGAGCGCGGCCAGCACGATCACGGGGAGGAACTCGATCGCCGCGACGGTGCCGAGCGGGAGCCGGTCGATGGCGAGGTAGAAGCAGCAGTTCATGACCGCCAGCACCGCCCCCCACTGGAGCAGCAGGCGCTTGCCCTCGCCCCACGCGCGCCACGGCCGGCGCCAGACGGCGAACACGAGCGCCGCCGAGACGATCCGCAGCCAGGCGACGCCGAGCACGTCGACGCGGGCGAACAGCAGGACCGCGAACGCCGGGCCGAGATAGTGGAAGATCGCGCTGACGACGAAGTAGACGTGAGGTGGTGGGCGGCGCATGCCCACACTCTCACGCCAACCCGGGCCTCCTCACAGGTGCATTCGTAGGTAGAATGAGGGATATGGCTGTGAATCTTCAGCAGGGCATCGACTCCACCAATCTCCGCCTCCTCGCCGAGCTCCAGGCGGACGCGCGGCTCTCGCTGGCAGAGCTCGGTCGCCGCGTCGGCCTCTCCTCGCCGGCGGTCGCCGACCGCCTCGCGCGGCTGGAGGAGGACGGGGTGATCCGCGGCTACCACGCCGAGCTCGACCCGCGCGCGCTGGGCTACGCGCTCAGCGTCGTGATCCGCATCCGCCCGGCGCCGCGCGAGCTGCGCAAGGTCGCCGACGTCGCGCGCGACACGCCGGAGATCGTCCAGTGCGACCGGGTCACGGGGGAGGACTGCTACGTGATGCGCGCCCACGTCCGCGACGTCGAGCACCTCGAGGAGGTCATCGACCGCTTCGCGATCTATGGGCAGACGACGTCGTCGATCGTGCAGTCCTCGCCGGTGCCGGCGCGGGGTGTCAGCCTTCGAGCAGCCCCAGTATCCGATTGAGCACCGGCGCGGAGAAGGACTCGCCCCAGTCGCGCGGCCAGCGCACCCGGCTGCCGCGGAGGCGGGCGTCGACGTCCTCGGCGCGCGCGGCGGCCTGCCCTAGCGCGGTCGCGATCGCCTCGAGGCCCGGCTCGGCGGCGATCAGATTGCCCGAGATCGTGCCCAGCGCCTCGGCGGTCTTGTTCTCGAACGTGTTGGTGACCGTCACCAGGCCGGCCGACGCCATCTCCAGCGGCACCAGGCTCGGGTGCGGCGTGTACATCAGCGCCAGCCCGACGTCGTGCTCGCGCATGAACGCCCCGTACCCCGCCTGCGGCGCGCGCGGGATCAGCTCCATCAGCGCGCCACCGCCGAGGTCGAGCCGGCGGCCGCCGCGCACCGAGCCGATCCCGCGCAGGCTCCAGCCGTCGGCGAACACGCCGCGCTCGAGCGCCCGGCTGAGCGCCAGCACGCCGAGCTCGAACATGTTGCGCGCCGCGTGCGGCTCGGGGCGCGCGTAGAACAGCAGCCGCCGCGGGCGGCGGCCGGTCAGCTCGGCGGCGCCGGGCGGGTCGATCGCGGTGATCGCGTTGTCGAAGGCGGCCGAGGCGGCGTCGCCCGCGGCTTCTCCCGCCGCGTAGACGCCGAGCCCGCGGCGGCGGAAGTAGTCGCGCAGCAGCTCGGTCGAGAACAGCGCGGTGTGGGGGAAGCGATAGCTCTCGTCGGCCAGCGCGGCGTAGCTGCCCATCGGGAACGTGAACGGCTCGTACTCCTGGATCAGGTAGAGGAAGCGCTCCGCCTCGAGCGAGCGCAGCGCGTCGGCGGCGATGTGGGCGGTCCACCAGGTGGTCGCGATCAGGCGGTCGCCGCGGCTGACCTCGATCCCCTGCGACTCGCGCCCGAACTCGACCTCGACCTCGTCGAGCATCCCGGCCAGCCCGCTGTAGGCCTCGACGTCCGCGCGCCAGGTCGACGGCAGTGAGCCGACGGGGTCGACGGTGACGATCCGCACGCGCTCGCCACGCGCCGCGAGCCGCCGCGCGAGGTTGAACTTGCCGATGTAGCCCCCGAAGAAGTGCTGGAGGTCGATCGACGGGATCAGCAGGTTGACCCGGCGCGGCGCGTCGTCGGCCGCCGCCCAGCGCAGCGGCGCGATCTTCTCGGAGATCACGCGCGCCGCCGGCTCGGCCGGCGCGCGGGCGCCCGGCCGCGGGTCGAACGCGGGGGGCGGCAGCGAGTCCAGGCGCAGCCGCGTCGGCTGCTCGCGCGTGGTGGCGGCCAGCAGCCGCCGCCAGACGAAGGCGTGGGCGAGCATCCATTCGGCTCCGAGTGTGTCGCGCCGCCGCCCCAGCAGCTCCTGCGCGCCGCGCCACGCGAGCCCGGCGAGCGCGGGCAGCGAGCGGTCGGCGCGCTCGAAGCGCTCGATCGCGCGGCGCTTGGCCGGCGCCATCCGCTCCCAGCAGCGCAGCCGCAGCAGCGTGGTCATCTGCAGCAGCCGGCAGGCGTCGACGTAGTAGTGCATCCGCCACAGCCGGATCCGCTCGCGCGGGTCGCGCCGCACGGCGCCGAGCCGCTCGCGCATCCCCGGCATGCGGTTGGCGGCGGCGTGGCCGAGCGTCGCGTCGCCGTGCTGGACGTAGTCGTACAGCGGCCGCTCGACGAACGCGATGTCCCCGAGCGAGAGCGCCACGAGCGCGAGCCAGTGGTCGTGGAAGTGCGCGAACTGCGCGGGGGGGAACGGCAGCGCGTCCCGCAGCAACGCGCTCGGGAAGAGCGACGCGGCGCCGGTGACTGAGTTCGCCACCAGCAGCGAGAGCAGGTCGCTGTGGTTGTTGCTGCGCCGGCCCCAGTAGCTGTCGGCGAGCACGCGGCCCTCGCCGTCGACCACGCGCGCGTCGCTGTAGATCAGCTGGGCGTCGCCGAGCTCGGCCAGCAGCGTCACGAGCTTGTCGGGGTGCCAGCTGTCGTCCTGGTCGGCGAGCGCGACGTGGCTCGCCGTGGCGGGCGCCAGCGCGAGCGCGCGCTCGAAGTTGCGGTAGAAGCCGAGCCGGTGGGATCCGCGCGAGAGCAGGAAGCGCGGGTCGTCGCCGAGCACCTCCTGGATGGCGGCGTAGCGGTCGGGCTGCGAGCAGTCGTCGCTGATCACGCACACCCAGTCCGTATGCGTCTGGGCGCGGATCGACTCGATCTGGCGGCGGAAGAGCGCGACCGGCGGGTCGCAGGTCGTCATGCAGATGGCGACCGACGCGTCGCTGCGCAGCGGCTCGACCGGCGCCGCGGCCGGGATCGTGGCGAGCGGCGCCTCCTCGACCGCGCCGTTCCCGAGCCGGGCGCGCAGCGCGAGCGTCACGGGCGCCGAGACGATCCGCGCCAGGCCCCAGAAGCCGCTGCGGTAGCCGTCAGGGTCGTTGGCGCGCAGCGTCTCCAGCCGCGGCATCCCGAAGCCGCCCAGCGCCTGCTCCTCGCCGTCGACGAGCAGCGCGAGCGATTCCACCTGCTCGCCGGGGGCGAAGCACGTGCCGGCCACGAACAGCGCCGTGCCCGCCCCGACCGCGAGATCGGCAGGGACGGGGGACTCGAGGCCTACGCGGAGTTCGGGCAAAGCGCGGCCGAGCCTAGCCCAGCCCCGTTTCGCCGCTAGCCTGCCGCCGATGCTGACCCGCGTGCTGCGGCGCGTCAGGCGCACGCCGCCGCCACCGCCTCCCGGGCCCGTGGGCTACGACGGCTGGCTGGCGCTCCTCGATGACCAGCTGGCGCCGATCGAGGCCGCCTGCGCCGGCGGCGAGCGGGACATCGTCGCGCTGTTCTCCGGCCTCGACGTCGATCTCTGGGCGCTGCTGCTCACCCAGGAGCACAGCGCCTACCCGCACATCGCCGCGCTGCTGCCCGACGTGCCGGCGCCGCCGTTGCAGGAGCGCTGGAACGGCCTCTCGGGCGTTCCCCTCGCCCAGCAGAGCGCGGCGTTCTACCGGCTGCTGCTCGAGCGCGCCAGCCGCCCGCTCGACGGCGCGCGGGTGCTCGACTTCGGCTGCGGCTGGGGGCGCCTCACGCGCTTCCTCGCCCGCGACGTCCCGCCCGACCGCCTCCACGGCTGCGATCCGGTCCCGTCGATCCTCGACGTCTGCCGCGAGAACGGCGTGCCCGCGACGCTCGCGCAGAGCGACTTCCTCCCCGAGCGGCTGCCGTTCGACGAGCCGTTCGATCTGGCCTACGCGTTCTCCGTCTTCACGCATCTCTCCGAGCCGGCGCACGAGCGCTGCCTGGCCGCGCTGCACGACGGGATGAAGCCGGGCGCGAGGCTCGTGGTCACGATCCGCCCGCCCGCCTACCTCGACGCGACCCCGCTGATGGCGGAGGTCCGCGACCGCCGCGGCGAGCTGTTCGTGTTCGCCCCGCACCCGCCCGACCCCGAGCATCCGCAGCAGGCGGGCGGCGAGGTGCACTACGGCGAGACCGTGATCAGCCTCGAGTACGTGCGCGAGCGGTGGGCCCGCTGGTTCGAGCTGCTCCACGTCGAGCTGATGCTGGGCGACATGCACCAGGTGGTGCTGACGCTGCGGCGGCGCGGGTAGGGTGCCGCCGGTGCCGGAGGAGACCGAGGCGTTCTGGCGCGACCTGCGCGCGCGCCACCCGTCGCTGCGCGAGGCGCTGCTCGCGGACGCGCGCATCACCGCGCACTTCCGCGGCGAGCGCCACGAATTCGGCTCGACCGCCGACGCCGCCCGCCAGATGCTCCGCCTCGCGCTCGTCAGCGACGCCTACCTCGCGCAGGCGCTCTACCGCCTGAAGGCCAGCCTGCAGCGGCGCGGGGTGCCGCTGCTGCCGCGGATCGCGCACCGGCTCGCGATGCTGTTCGGGCAGGTCTCGATCGGCGATCCCGTCGTCGTCGCCCCCGGCGTCTACCTCATCCACGGGCAGGTCGTGATCGACGGCGTGATCGAGATCCACGAGGGCGTCGTGATCGCCCCGTTCGTGACCATCGGCCTGCGCGCCGGGGACGTCCGCGGCGCCACGATCGAGCAGGGCGTGAATATCGGCACCGGGGCCAAGGTGATCGGCCCGGTGCGGATCGGCGCGGGCGCCACGATCGGCGCCAACGCGGTCGTGCTGGACGACGTCCCGGCGGGCGCGACCGTCGTCGGGGCGCCCGCGCGCGTCCGCTAGTTTGCTGCGCATGTTCCGGCTGAAGCCGAGGCGCCGCGAGAAGTCGGCCGACGAGCTGCTCGAGGAGATCGCACGTCTCACCGAGCGCAACCGCGAGGCGGCCGACCCCGAGACCGAGCGCGAGGTCCTGCGGCTCCGCCACGTCGCCGGCCTCCGCCTGATGGACGGCGCACCGCGCGATCCGGCGTTCGCCGAGCCGGCTGCCGATCGCCTCCCCGAGGCCGACGGCCTCCCGGACATCGCGGCCGGCGACCTCGATCCGGGGCTGCTGCGCGCCGGGATCCTCCGCGACGGCTGCCTGCTCGTGCGCGGCCTCGTCCCGCGCGAGGCGGCGGAGGCGTTCGCCGACGCGATCGAGCGCTCGTTCGGCGAGCGCGAGCGCGGCGAGGCGGCGGCGCCGGGCTGGTACGAGGAGTTCGAGCCCGATCCGCGCTTCAACCCGATCGACAACCGCCCCTGGATCAAGGAGGGCGGCGGTGTGCTCGCCATCGACTCGCCGCTCCTGAGCTTCGAGATGCGCGAGCTGTTCGAGTCGGCGGGCGTCATCGAGCTCGTCGCCGGCTACCTCGGCGAGCCGCCGCTCATCTCGGTCGAGAAGACGACGCTGCGCAGGGCCGAGCCGACCGTCGGCGGCGCGTGGCACCAGGACGGCGCCTTCATGGGCAAGGTGCGCTCGCTCAACCTGTGGCTGGCGCTGTCGCGCTGCGGCGACGTCGCGCCGGGGCTGGACATCGTCCCGCGGCGGCTCGAGGAGTTCGCCCCCACCGGGACCGACGAGGCCGTGCTCAGCTACCAGGTGTCGCACACCAAGGCCCTGGCCGCGGCCGGCGACGTCGCCATCGTCCGCCCGGTGTTCGAGCCGGGCGACGCCTTGTTCTTCGACGAGAAATGCCTCCACCAGACCGCGTCGGATCCCTCGATGCCCAACCCGCGCTTCGCGATCGAGAACTGGTTCTTCGGCGGCTCGGCCTTCCCGGGCGAGTTCGCGCCCGTCGCCATCTAGTGCCCACCGATCCCTACCTCAACGACCCGGACCGCTGGGGCGTCTCGATGGCGCAGCATGCGGAGCTGATGCTGCCGTGCCTCGACGCGGCCGGCGTGCGGTCGATCGTGGAGGTCGGCGCGTTCGCGGGCGACCTCACGCGGGTGCTGGTCGAGTGGGCGCAGGGCGCGGGCGCGCGGGTCGCGGCCGTCGACCCGTCCCCGCAGCCCGGGCTCGTCAAGCTCGCCGGGGAGCACCCCGAGCTCGACCTGATCCGGGAGACCAGCCTTGCCGCCCTGCCGGTGCTCCCGGAGCTGCCCGACGCCGTCGTGCTCGACGGCGACCACAACTACTTCACGGTCTTCGAGGAGCTGCGGCTGATCGGCGAGCGCGCGCCCGGCGCCGAGCTGCCGCTGGTGCTCTTCCACGATGTCTGCTGGCCGCACGGGCGCCGCGACGACTACTTCGACGCCGAGCAGATCCCCGAGGAGTTCCGGCTGCCGCAGGCGGGCAGCCGCGGCGGCCTCGTCCCCGGCGAGCCGGGCATCGCCCCCGGCGGGCTGCCCTACCCGCGCTCGGCCGAGCGCGAGGGCGGGGAGCGCAACGGCGTGCTCACCGCCGCCGAGGACTTCGTGGCGAGCCGGGAGGGCGTGCGGCTCGTCGTCGTGCCGGTGTTCTTCGGCTTCGGCGTCGTCTGGCACGACGACGCGCCGTACGCCGCCGAGCTCGCGCGGATCCTCGACCCGTTCGACCGCAACCCGATCCTCGAGCGGCTGGAGGCCAACCGCGTCCACCAGCTCGCGCGGGTGCACCAGACGCTGAACGAGTTGTGGGGCGAGCGCGAGCGGCGGGCCGACCAGGAGGCGCTGCTTCGGCGCCTACTAAAGTCGAGCGCGTTCTCGGTCGCCGAGCGGCTTTCGCTGATGCGCATGCGAGCGGGCGTCGCCACCGAGCAGTCCGTGGTCTCCAGAGCGGAGGTGCGGCGGGTCCTCGACGAGGACTAGGCGCCGCGGCGGACGCGGTTCAGCCACCGCAGCGGCGCGGTGAGCCGCCACGACGGGCTGTCCGTCATCTCCGCCAGCTCGCGCTCGAGCATGAGCACCTCCGCGTCCAGCCGGAGCGCGCTCGAGTACGCGACCGTCCGCGCCGCCTCGCGCTCGGCCTCGGCGCGGCGGGCGCGGCGCTGCCAGTCGGTCTCCTCAGCGGCGCGGCCGGGCCAGCGGCCGTCCCACTTCTCAGCCACGTCGATGTGGCCTTCGATCCACAGCTCGATGTCCTCGATCATCTCGAGCGAGCGGTGGTGGACCGCGCGTAGGCCGGTGGTGACGACTTTGCGGCCGGCCGCGCGTGCCTGAAGGCAGACGTCGACGTCGTGGCCGTGACCGGTGCTCAGCGACTCGTCGAAGCGCAGCGTCCGGACCGCCCACGGCGAGAGCACGAGCAGGAAGCCGGAGAGCGCGTCGACCTCGCCGAGCGGTGCGACCGGCCGCGCCCAGGCGTAGCCGTCGCGCTCGCCGCCGCCGTGCTCGTAGTAGCGGTGCACGACCGGTGCGCTGCTGACCTCGCCCTGCCACCAGGCGATGGTCGAGACGCCACGGGCGCCGACCGGCCCGGCCAGCGCCACGTCCGGGTCGCGGAGCGTCTCGCGGAGCCTGGTGCAGAACATCGGGTCGGCGATCTCGGTGCGCGCGTCGACGATCACGAGCGCCTCGAGGTCCTCGTGGGCGGCAGCGACATCGAGCAACAGGTTGTTTCCGCGGCAGACGCTGCCGACCGCGCCAAACACGTGGATCGCGGAGTCGGGCTCGGCGGCCCGGCGGATGCCGGGCTCGGCGAAGCGCCGGTACGCCTCCGCGTCGGCGAGGACGGACCCGAAGGCGATCATGCGCCGAGCCGCCGGAGCGGCGCGCTCAGCCGCCACGACAGGCTACCGCGCGTCTCGGCGATGCCGCGCCGGAGCTCGCGGGCGTGCGCCTCCAGCTCGACCACCTTCGTGTGCGCCAGCGCGCCGGCAGCGTCGCGGTCGGCCTCGGCGCGCAGCGCGCGCTGGCGCCAGCTACCCGGCGCCGTGCCCACGCGCGGCATCCGGCCGTCCCACTTCTCCGCCACCGCGATGTGTGCCTCGATCCACTCCTCGGGGTCCGGCAACATCTCGATCTGACGATGGTGGATCGCGCGGAAGTCAGCGGTGATCACCTTGCGGCCGGCCTCGCGGACCTGGAGGCAGTAGTCGAGGTCGTAGCCGTGAAAGCGGCTGAGCGACTCGTCGAACCGGACGCTGCGGACGGCCCAGGGCGACAGCACGAGCACGAACCCGTCCAGCGTCTCGACCTCGCCCGTCTGCGTCCACGGCGGCGCGTCCTCTCGGCTCCAGGAGAACGAGGCCAGGTCGCCGCCGCCGTGATCCTCATAGCGGTTGATGAAGGAGGCGAGCGTCACCGACCCCTCCCACCAGGCGATGCTCCGGACGTCGAGCGCCCCGGCGCACCCGACGAGCGCGACATCGGGATCCCTGAGCGCCGCCCGGACCTTGGCGCACAGGTCGGCATCGACGATCTCCGCGTCCTGGTGAACGAGAACCAGTGCCTCGAGGTCGGCACGCTCGATCGCGCGATCGAGCAACGCGTTGTAACTGCGAGCGATCGAGCCGACGGCGGGAAGCGCGTAGCGCACGGAGTCCCCGTCCGCCGCGCGGCGGATCCCGGGCTCCGCGCATCGGCGGAACTGGTCTGGCTTGGTGATGGAGCAGCCGAAGGCGATCATCGTGCAGCGGCGGACGAGTCTAATTGCCTAGGATTCCGCGGCCCCGGACCCGGGCCCGGCACGAGAGGCAGACAGACAATGTGGAACGACAAGCGAGTCTCAGTCGTGCTCATGACCTACGCCGAGCGCGATTCGATCCGTGCCGTGATCGACGGGTTCTTCGGCACCGGCGTCGTCGACGAGGTCGTCGTCGTGGACAACAACGCCCAGGCCGGCACGGCGGACGAGGTCGCCGCCACCCGGGCCCGGATCGTCCACGAGCCTCGGCAGGGCTACGGCCACGCCACCCGGCGCGGGCTGGAGGAAGCGCGCGGCGAGCTCGTCGTCATCTCGGAGCCGGACGGCACGTTCCTGCCCGCCGACATCCACAAGCTGCTCGTCTACAGCGGCGAGTGCGATGTCGTGCTCGGCACGCGAACCACGCGCGAGCTGGTCTGGACCGACGCGAACATGGACTGGTTCCTGCGCTGGGGCAACTGGGCGGTGGCCAAGCTGATCGAGGTGCTGTTCAACACGAACCATCTCAGCGACGTCGGCTGCACCTATCGAGTGCTGCGTAGGCCGGTCGCGCAGCACGTCGCGCGCAGCATGACGGTCGGGGGCAGCCACGCCGGTGTCGAGATCATGCTGCTTGCGATCAACTCGGGCGCGCGCATGGTCGAGGTGCCCCTCAACTACCTGCCGCGGGTGGGAGTCTCCTCCGTCACGGGCAACCGCCTCGTTGCCGTCCGCGTCGGGCTGCGCATGGTGCAGCTGATCCTCAGGGTCCGGCGCCGGAGCCCGCGCCAGCGGATGCGGCCACCCGCGTTCACCCTCGCGCGCCCGGCGGCCGGCGGCACGGCGCATGAGCAGCTCCCACTTTGACGAGATCGCGGCGGTCTACGACGACTCGCTGCCACCCCACGTCGTCGAGCACTATCTGGACAAGCGAGTGCGGTACATCCTCGATCGGTGCCCGCCGTGCAGAGCGCTCGACGTCGGCTGCGGCACGGGCGTGCTCGCCTCGCGCCTCGCGGACGCTGGCTACGCGATGACCGGCGTCGACCCATCGCCGGGGATGCTCACGATTCTCCGCGCGCGCACGCCGGCGGTCGTCGCGGTCGAAGGGTCTGGCGCGGCGCTGCCGTTCGACGCCGACGCCTTCGACCTCGTTCTCAGCGTGGCGACGTTTCACCACATCGCCGATCCGGATGAGGTGCGCCGGGCGCTCGCGGAGATGGTCCGCGTCACGCGGCCCGGAGGCCGGATCCTCGTCTGGGACCACAACCCGCGCAACCCGTACTGGGGAAGCCTGATGGCGCGCGTTCCCCAGGACACGGGGGCCGAGCGGCTGATTCCCGAGAGCGAGGTCCTCGACGGGCTCCGCAGCGGCGGCGCCGAGATCATGCTCTCGGCACAACTCGGCCTGGTCCCGGACTTCGTGCCGCCCGCGGCGCTGCGCGCGGCGGCGGCGGTCGAGCGTGGCGTCGAGCGGACGCCGCTCATCCGCTGGCTGGGCGCGCACAATGTCGTGCTCGCCGCGAAGCCGGGCTGAGCCCGGCTACGATCGGCCGACAATGGGTCTCTTCAAACGCAAGACCGTCGCCAAGCCGCCCGCACCCGTGCCCGCGAGCACGGAGGGTCTCTTCGAGGAGATCCGGCGCTTGACGCAGGCGAATCGTGCGCGCCCCGACCGCGCGACCGAGCGACACTTGCTCCGGCTGCGCCACCTCGCGGGCGTGCGCCTGCTGCACGCGCCGGAGCGGGCGCCGGAGTACCCGTCGCCTGACGCGGCCCGGCTGCCGGAGTTCGACGGGCTGCCCGAGATCGCGCCCGCCGACCTGACCCCGGAACTGCTGCGCGCCGGCATCCTGCGCGACGGCTGCCTGCTGGTGCGCGGCCTCATCGGGCGCGAGGACGCGCTCGAGCTGGCCGCGGAGATCGACCGCGCGTTCGCCGAGCGCGCTGCGTTCGACGCGGGCCGTGCTCCGGCCGCCGGCTACTACGAGGAGTTCGCGCCCGAGACGCCGTTCGAGGTGGCGGTCCGCCCCTGGGTCAAGCAGGGCGGCGGCATCCTCGCGGCCGACTCCCCCAAGCTCGCCTGCAACCTGCTCGACCTGTTCGAGGCAGCGGGCCTCCCGCGGTTGGTCGAGGGCTATCTCGGCGAGCCGTCGCTGCTGTCCGTGCACAAGACCACGCTGCGCAAGGCCGACCCGTCGGTCGGCGGCGCGTGGCACCAGGACGGGGCTTTCATGGGTGACGCGCGCGCGCTCAACCTCTGGCTCTCGCTCTCGCGCTGCGGCGACGAGGCGCCGGGACTCGACCTCGTCCCGCGTCGGCTCGACGAGATCGTCGTCGAGCACGAGGCGATGCTCGACGTCGAGCTGACGCGCGCGAGAGCGCGCGAGGCGGCGGGCGATCTCGCGATCTTGCGGCCGATCTTCGAACCGGGCGACGCGCTGTTCTTCGACGAGATGTTCCTCCACCAGACCGGGTCCGACCCGTCGATGCCGAACCCGCGATTCGCGGTCGAGAGCTGGTTCTTCGCCGGCTCCGCGTTCCCATCGGACTACGCGCCGCTCGCCCTCTAGGGCGCGAAGACGAGAACCTCGATCCGGTTGAGGCCGGCGAAGGTGCGAGACGCGACGCGCCGATAACCGGCGGGCACGGCGGCGATCGCCTGGCCGCTCAGCGGCCCCTTCGGCGCCAGCAGCATGAACAGCCGCCTGCCGGGCGACGCGGCGGCGGCGGCCCGAACCACGTCCGCGGTCGCCGGCGGCGGCGCAAGGATCCGGAACGGGTCGTAGCTGACCCGTGGGCGTCCCAGGGGGTAGACGCGACGGCGCCCGGCGAAGGCGACGTCGATCGCGGTTGGAATGCCCCCGGGGGCGAGGCTGACGCCATCCACGACGACGTCGCCCGCGCTCGCGCGTTGGTCGACGAACGCCACCACCCCGGCGGAGTCCGGCCGCGAGAAGTCCCGATCCAGCATCTTGATGCCGCCGACCGCGAATCCGCCTATGACCAGCGCCGCGGCGGCGATGCCGAGGCGCGGCCCTGCGGCGACCAGGAGCGCTGCGAGGCAGAGTGCGAACGCCGGCCAGGAGGCCGCCAGGTTGCGGGTCCCGAAGAGGTTCGAGCCGACGGCGCTCACGAGCGCCTCGCCGGCAGGGGCCGCGACGGCGAGCACGATCACGAGCACGAGACCGCGGTCTGGCGGCTGAAGGCGTCCGCGGACTGCCTTGCCGAGCAGTGCCGCGACGCCGGCGCCTAGCCCGAGCGCGAGTGCGACGAGCGCCGGCACGCCGGGCAACTCGCCGACGCGCGTGCCCGGCGTGAGGTAGGGGAAGCCGATCGCCCAGTGGACCAGGCTCGATTGCACGAAGCCGCGGGTGAACGGCTGTAGGAAGGAGAGGATGTCGGTCGTCGGCGAGTCCAGATCCACCCTCAGACCGGAGAGCCACGGCAGGAAGGCGACCGCCGCGGTGGCCGTGGCGAGGAGCGTGCTCCGCCGGGCCTCGGGATGCGCCCACAGTGCCCAGGCAAGAAGTCCCGCGAGCGGGAACACGCTGGTGTAGTGCGTGTAGACCGCGGCGCACGTACACCCGGCGTAGGCCACCCACCAGCCGGCGCGGCCGCGCTCGACCGCCGTGAGCAGGGAGAGCGCGGCGCCCAGCACGAGCACGATCATCAGCGCGTAGCCCCGCGCCTCGGCGGAATAGTAGATCATGAACGGCGAGAACGTTGTCAGCGCGGTGGCCACGATCGCTGCCCGGCGGCCGACGGTGCGGACGCCGAGGACGTAGACGAGCGGGATCGCCGCCGCTCCGGCGAGCAGCGACGGCGCGCGCAGCATCTCCGGCGTGAGGTCGATGCGGGTGGTCAACCACGATGCGACGAAGTAGAGCGGTGGTGTGATCTCCGCGTCCGTGTGGACGATCGAGACCACGTCCGCGAGGCTGTGGCCGGCCACGATGAAGCGCGTCGAGAGCTCGTCCGCGAACAGGGACTGGTGTGCGACCGCGAGCCTCAGCGCCACGCCGACTGCAGTGAGCGCGGCGACGATCAGCATGCGCGCGCACCCTACTGACCAGAGAGGCTGCGAAGCTGCGCCCCGTGAAGATCACCGGAGAGCGTGTCGCCAGTCCCGCGGGCGGTTTCAATCCCACGTGGCAACGCCACGTTGCGGCCTATGTCCTGGCCGAGCCGGAGCTTGGGGCGGGCCGGGTCCTGGACCTCGGCTGTGGCGTCGGCCACAGCTTCCACCTGCTCGCGCCGCGCGAGACGGTCGGCGTCGATCTCGAAGCGCAAGCGCTCGCCGGGCAAGACCGCGAGACGGTCGTGGCGGACATGCGGGCGCTGCCATTCTCGGACGGCAGCTTCGCGTCGGTGCTGTCCGTGCAATCGCTTGAGCACGTCCCGGATCCCGATCGCGTGCTCGCCGAGGCCGCTCGGGTGTTGGAGCCTGGCGGCGTCGCGGTCTTCGTGACGCCGAATCGGCTGACGCTCGGGCGCGCCGACGAGATCATCGATCCGTACCATCACGTGGAGTTCGCCGCAGACGAACTGCGAGCGCTGTGCGAGAGCCGCTTCGAAGCCGTCGAGCTGCGCGGCCTCTTCGGATCCGAGCGCTACATGGAGCTGTTCGACGAGGAGCGCCGCAAACTCGATCGACTGTTGCGGCGCGATCCCCTGCGTGTGCGCCGCGCACTCCCGGTCGCGCTGCGCCGGCGGCTCTACGACCTGATGCTGCGGCGCTATCGCCATGCGGATGACCCCCGGGCGGCTGCGATCGCGCCGGAGGACTTCCACCTGCGCGACGACGGTCTCGACGCCGCCCTCGACATCGTCGCGATCTGCTCGTCGGCCAGAATCCGATGACGCGGGCGTGTGTCTGGTGCGGGACTCCGTTCGGAGACGGCGCTGTTCGTCAGAGCGGCCTGATTCGCTGTGCGAGGTGCGGCGCGGCGACGAGCGATCCCTGGCCCTCCGACGAGGAATTGAGTGACGCCTACGGCGCGTGGTATCGGCCTGACTCGGGCCGGCGGTTCGGTGTCCTCGGCGACGAGCTGCTGCGCCGCACGCGAGGCAGCCTGGCCGCGCGGTTGGACGCGATCGCCCCTCCAGGGCCCGTGCTGGACGTCGGCGCCGGCGACGGCACGTTGATCGACGCCCTGGCCAGGCGGGGTCGCGCGGCCACAGGGCTCGAGCGCGCGGCTGCGCGAGCCGACCTTCGCCACGAGCCGATCGAGATGATGGAGGGCGAGTGGGCGGCAATCGTGTTCTGGCATTCGCTCGAGCATCTGCCCGAGCCGGGCGAGGCCATCAGGCACGCGTCGCGCCTGCTAGCGCCTGGCGGTGTCGTGGTCGTCGCGGTGCCCAACGGCGCCAGCCTGCAGGCGCGGGCGTTCGGCGATCGCTGGCTGCACCTCGACCGGCCGCGGCATCTGGTCCATCTGACGGCGAACGCGCTCACCTCCGGCCTCGAGCGTCAGGGACTGAACGTCGAGCGCGTGTCGTCCGTGCGTGGCGGCCAGGTCGTCATCGGCTGGCTCGACGGTCTCGTCGGCACGCTGCCAGGAGGCCTGAACCTCTACCAGGCGCTGCGCCGCCCCGAGGCGCGGAGCGTGCCACTCCGCCACGGGCGGTGGGTCGCCTCGATCGCCGCCGCCGTCGTGCTGCTGCCGGTGGCCGCCGCCGCCGCGGTCGCGGAGGTCGCGCTGCGACGCCCGGGCACGATCTACGTCGAGGCCCGCCGTGCCTGAGCGCCCGGATCCCCGGGTCGTGGTGGTCATGCCCGCGCGCGAGGCCGCCGCAACGTTGGAGCGTACGGTCGCTGCCATCCCGATGGACGTCGTCGACGAGGTGATCCTGGTCGACGACTCGTCCACGGATGACACGGTGTCGCTTGCTCGCCGGCTCCCCATCCACCTCGTCTGGCACCCACACCAAGTCGGCTACGGCGGCAACCAGAAGACCTGTTACCTGCAGGCGCTCCAGCACGGGGCGGACATCGTTGTGATGCTGCACCCCGACGGGCAGTACGAACCCGAGCTCATCCCCCGGATGATCGAGCCGATCATCCGTGGTGAGGCCGACCTCGTGCTCGGCTCCCGCCTGTTGATCCCCGGTGCGGCGCTGGCGGGCGGGATGCCGCGCTGGAAGTTCGTTGCGAACCGGGTCCTCACGGTGCTCGAGAACCGGATCATGGGCACCCAGCTGTCCGAGGCGCACACGGGCTACCGGGCGTACAGCCGTAGGCTGTTGATGACCGTGCCGTTCCTCCGCAATTCGCTGGACTTCACGTTCGACTCCGAGGTGCTGATGCAGACGTCGCACTTCGGCCTTGCGATCACCGAGGTCCCCGCCCGCTGCCGCTACTTCGACGACGCGTCCTCGGTGGGGTTCAGGACGGGCGCCGTTTACGGCGCCAAGACCCTTTGGGCCGGCTTCCGGCTGATCCTGCATCGGCGCGGCATCATCCGCTCGCGCAAATTCAGCTCCGGGGGACCAGAGTCACGACCGTGAAGCCGCCCGAGCTCCGGGCGACGGGCCGTAGCCGGAACCGCCTGTCGATCCGTTGCAGCGCCCACTGCTGCAACGGCGCCAGGGCGGGGTCGGGGTGGGCGATCACGTCACGCGACGGGTGCGCGCGCAGCTCGGCGAGGACCCGCGCGGACGACTTGTCGAGCAGCATCCGCTCGCCCCCGCGGAGTGCATCTACCGCGGCTCGCAGTTGCGGCAACTCCTCCGAATGGGCGAAGCTCGCCTCCCACGGGTCGCCGAGGAACAGCCTGTCCGCGCGACCGCTGCGGAGCAGGATCTCGGTGCCGAGGTCGGGCTCGACGATCACGAGGCTCCGCTCCTCGCCGGGCATGTAGCGAGCCAGCGCACGCTCGCCGGCAGGGGCGGCGGGCGCCAGCGGAGGTGGGTGCCAGAGGCGCTCGAGCGCCCCGCGCAGAGAGCTGCCGCCCGGTGCCGCGTGGGCGAGCGCGGTGCGCGGGAAGCGGGGGCCGATGGAGGACCAGGCGACTGCCACGACGAGCACGGCGACGGCAAGCGAGACCGCCAGGCCGGCCGTCCGCGCGACACGCCCGACCTCGGCCTCGCACCGCAGCAGCAGACCCAGCCAGAGCGCGCCGGCGACCACGGCGGGCAGCGCGACGTAGATGAGGATGTGATCCTGAGAGCGGTCGACGTAGTAGCCCATCAGCGCGCTGCCGTAGGCGGTGATGCCCGCGATGGCGATCAGGGCCGGGCGTTCGCGCACGACGAGCCCGCCACCGCGGCGCGCGAGCTCGGCCAGTGCGGCGGCCGACGCCACGTAGCCGGCGCCGACGGCGAGTCCTGGTGCCCAGCGCGGGACGTCATACGTGAGCTCGCCGACCTTGCCGCTCAGGAACACGTGCAGGTAGGCGAGATACTCGCCCCAATCCGGCAGCGAACCGGTGGCGGCCAGCGTCGTGCCTGCGAACAGCGCATGGGCGATCGCGCATCCGAGCAGAGCGTCCAACCCCCGGTAGGCCAGCCTGCGCAGCCATCCCGGACGGGGGAAGAGCCACGTCTGGACGCCCGCCACCACGGTGAACACGAACGCCGTGGACGCGAAGGCCTCCATCGACCAGACGCTGGACAGTCCGACGATCGCCGCCGCCGTGACACGGGCGGCACGCGCACGGCGCGGAAATCGTTCGCCCGCGACGGCCGCGAGCACGAGCAGCATCGGCATCCCGAAGCGCAGCGGCCCCGACTGGGGCAGTGAACCGACGGGATACGACAAGTTGAACACCAGCGCGACCACCGCGACGCCGAACGCCGCGGCGGACACGAGCCGCGGCGTCCTCGCCAGCCGGAGGACGCCGTAGCCCGCCATGAACCAGAGCGCGGTGAGCCCTCCGGTCAGCAACCCGAGCGTGCCGTAGCCGATCGGCGCCACCTGGAACCAAGCCGCGAGCAGGTAGATGCTCGAGACGCCGTACTGCGAAGCCGTGCCGACGAGCATTGCGCGGCCGTCGAGCACCTCGTTCGCCGGCCCGAGCAGGAAGTTGTGGTGGAACTGGATGATGCCCGTCTCCAGCGCCACGGAGAGGTCGTCGGCTGCCTTCTCAGGGCGGAAGATGACGAGGTCGGGGACGAGGAGGAGCAGCGCGCCGAGCGCCGCCAGATCGGCCGCAACGCCCCAGTGCCGCGGCAGCCGGCCAATCCGTACCCGCGCGTGCACAGCGACCGCGGCGGCGGCGGCAAGGGCGCACAGCACGAGGCCGGGCACGCTGATCGAGCGGAGGGACGCGAAGCACACCAGCGCGATCAGCAGCGCGATCGCGGCCAGCGCCCACACCACGGGGGCGCGGCGCTCGAGCGCCAGGAGCACCGGCCACCGTCGGGCGCGTGTGGCGCGGGCGAGCACGAGCCCCGCGCCGAGCCACCACACCACCGCGGCGGCGAGCACGATGTTGACGCCGTCGTGCTGCGCGAGCCGGCCCGAGACCTTCACTGCGATGAGCGCCGCCGCCAGCGCTACCGCCAGCACGCCGGTGAGGACGGTCAGCGCGGCGGAGTTCGGCCCGGCTGTGATCGCGTCGCAGAGCCGCCGTGCGGCGATGAGCGACAGTGGGAGGATGACGGCGAACGCGAGGAGGTAGGACAGCGTCTCCGCCCGCTGGTGCTGGGCCGGGAACGGCGCAGGCAGGATCACCGGGGCAAGGGCGTCCTCCACCAGCGGCATCACCACCGCGAAGGCCGCGACCGCGAGGGTGACCGTCAGGGCCAGCGTGGGCCCGAACGGCGCGCGCTGACTGGGCCGCGGACTCGCCATGCGGCGGCAACCCTATAGTTGACCGCCGTCGTCCTCGGGCGACCACTCCACGCATGGGAAGCCCAAGGACAGCGGACGAGGTGACCGGTCGGGCGCCTGGTCACGGCGACCGCAGCGATGCCCCCGTGGTGATCGAGGCGCGCGGCCTCCACAAGTCCTTTCGCATCCCGGAGCGTCGCATCGATTCGCTCCGAGAGCGCGCCACCCACCCGTTCACTCGCGTCGAGTACCGCGAGCACCGCGCGCTCCGCGACGTGTCCTTCGACGTCCGGCAGGGCGAGTTCTTCGGCATCGTCGGCCGCAACGGCTCGGGGAAGAGCAGCCTGCTGAAGGTGCTCGCAAGCATCTACCGCGCCGATGCCGGCCGCGCCCGCGTGGCGGGACGGGTGGCGCCGTTCATCGAGCTCGGCGTCGGGTTCAACCACGAGCTGACGGCGCGCGAGAACGGCCTCCTCAACGGTGTCCTCATGGGGCTGACGCTGCGCCAGGCGCGCCGCAGCTTCGGTGCCGTGATGGAGTTCGCCGAGCTCGCCGACTTCGCCGATCTGCAGCTCAAGAACTACTCCTCGGGCATGCTCGTCCGCTTCGCCTTCGCGCTGATGGTCCAGGCCGACGCGGACATCATGCTCATCGACGAGGTGCTCGCGGTGGGAGACGCCGCCTTCGCCGAGAAATGCATGGATGTGTTCCGCGAGAAGCGCCGCGCCGGCAAGACGATCGTGCTGGTCACGCATGACATGACGACGGTGCAGACGCTGTGCCATCGCGCGATGCTGCTCCACGACGGCGAGCTGCGCTACATAGGCGCTCCCGAGGACGCCGCGCTGAGCTACTACCGGATGAACTTCGCATCACTGGAGGACCGACTGCCAACGGGTCCGGCCAACGGGGCCAAGCTCGTCGACGTCAACATGCGGGTGATCGGGGCCTCGCTCCGCGGCGCCGCCGGTGCGACCGTTGAAACGCTCGCGGAGGGCGAGCCGATCGTGCTCGATGTCGTGCTGGAGGCGGCGCGACCGCTCGCACGCCCCATCTTCAGCTTCCACGTGCGCAACGACAAGGGTCAGACCGTGTTCGAGCTGATCCGCCGGCTCGACGCAGAGATCGTCGCCGGGCGACGCGTCGTCCTCGCAGGACCGGTCGAGAACCGGCTCGTCCCAGGCCGCTACTCGCTGGATCTCTACATCCGTGAGAACGCGGAGGATGACGTCATGACGGTGCAGGGGCTCCGGCTGCTCCACTTCGTGGTCAGCGGGACGAGCGAGACTCACGGGGTCGTCACGGCACTCGCCGATGTCGAGCCGGTACTGGACCAGCCGGCCCGATGAGCGACGCCCCGGCTGTCCTGCGAGACGTTCCAGGGCCGTCCGCGTTAGGAGGCGGGTGGCGGCGCGCGCTCGAGCTGCTGTACGTGATCGCGGCGCTCGACTTCAAGCGGCACTACTTTGGGACCGCGCTCGGCTACGTGTGGTCGATCGCGCGGCCGCTGATGCTGTTCGCCGTGTTGCTCGCAGTGTTCACCCAGGTCTTCCGGCTGGGCTCCGAGGTCCCGCACTACCCGGTGCTGCTGCTGTTCAACATCGTGCTGTTCGGCTTCTTCCAGGAGGCGACCGGCATAGCCGTGACCTCGATCGTCGCGCAGGAGGGGGTCGTGCGGAAGACGCAGTTCCCGCGACTGGTGATCCCGCTCGCCGTCGTCCTGACCGGTCTGTTCAACCTCGGGTTGAACCTCATCGTCGTCCTGGTCTTCATCCTGGCCTTCGGCGTCGAGCCGTCGTGGACCTGGCTGCTCTTCCCGCTGGTGCTCACGGCGCTGGTCATCCTCACCACTGCGGTGTCGATGATCGTCTCGTCGCTGTATCCGCGCTTCCGCGACCTGGCCATCATCTGGACCGTGCTGTCGACGATCCTCTTCTACGCGAGCCCGGTGCTGTATCCACTCGAGAAGGTGCCGGGCACGCTGCGCGACATCGTGCTGCTCAACCCGCTCGCAACCCTGCTCGAGCTCGCCCGCAAGTGGATCGTGGACCCGAATGCCCCGAGTCCGGCCGAGCTCGCAGGCGGCTGGCTCGGTCTCTTGCCCGCGCTCGGGATCGCCGTGCTCACGTGTGCCGTCGCCGTGTGGGCGTTCAATCGCGAAGCGCCTCGGATCGCCGAGGAGCTCTGACGCACGTGGTCTCGCGTGCCGTTGTGGTCGCCGTCTCGGTTCTCGTGCTCGTCTGGTTGGGGGTGATGGAGCGCGACCTCCGCCTGCAGGAGCGGGGGACGGCGGCGCTGCGGTCCGAGGGCGACCCGGGCGTGCTGGCCAGGGCCGAGCGGGACCTCCGCCGGGCGAACCTCCTCAATCCCGACACGGAGCCGGACGTGACGCGCGCGCTCGTCCGTCGCGCCGGCGGGGGGACGGAGGCGTCGCGAGCGCTACTCGAGGATGTGCTGAGGCGGGAGCCCGACAACGTGACGGCGTGGCGCGTCCTGATGGTGCTCGCACCAGGCAGCGCGGGACGATCGCTGGCGGAGCAGCGCCGGCTCGATCCTCTCAACGCTCCCCGCCGGTGAGCGGCTGCTCGGCGAGCACGATCAGGGCTCCCGTGAGCGCGATGGCGGGCAGGGACACGGCCGGGAGCTGCCAGTCCCAGTCGATCGACGCGTGGAGGAACCACACCAGCAGCGCCGCGGTCGGACCGGCGGCCGCCGCCGCGTGCGCCCGCATCGCGCGCCGCGCCGCCAGCGCCGTTCCGCAGATCATCATTCCGAAGGCGAGCAGCCCTGGCAGCCCGAGTTCGGCGGCGACCTCCATCTCGAGCGAATGCGCGTCTCGCACGGCCTCGGGGATCGTGCGCTCGCGCAGCCACTCGACGCGGAACCCGGCCGCGCCGAGACCGGTGAGCGGCTTGCGTCGGAACGCGCCCAGGCCGACGCGCCAGTACTCGTAGCGGTTCGAGCTCGCGGTCGTCAGACGTCCCGCCTTGGCACCGGCGGCAAGCTCTGCCGTGGTCGGGCGCTCACCCAGTCCCGCGGCGACGAGTCCCACCGCGACCGCGGCAGCCACGATGCCGCCGGCCCACCCGAGCCGGCGCCTGTGCGGCAGGGAGCGATCCGGCCAGGTACCGCTGCGGGCCGCGAGCAGCCCCGTGCCGACGACGAGCAGCACGAGCACGACGAGCGCGATCGCGCCGTCGCGCCGCGGGTCCGGACCTTCGAGCGCCGCGACCCCCGGCAGCGCGGCGGCGGTGGCGGCTGCCGCGGCGCCCGCGACCAGCGCCAGCGCTGATGCACGCAGCTGGCCGACCGTCGGGACCAGGGCGACGAGCACTGCGAGCCCCAGCACGGCGCCCGCGATCGCGCCCCGCGAATAGGTGAGATACACGCCGGCTCCCAGCGGCGCCGTCGCCGCGGCGGCCGCGATCCGCATCGCGACCGGCCGCGTGCGGTCGGCGGCCAGCCGCGCGCAGAGTACGATGCCGAGTGCAGCGAGCGTACCCTCGGCGTTCCAGTACGTGATCGGCTGCTCGAGGCGGCCGCCGGCGCTCCGGGAGCGGTCCAGGTGCACGATGCCAGGCAGCAACCGGCCCGCGAGCCCGTAGCCGATCACCAGCATCGCGCCGGCCGCCAGCGCGGGCTCGAGCGCGCGGAGCGCCGCTCGCGTGCGCAGGACTCCGACCGCCAGCAGGAGAGCGCCGGAGTAGAGCACGAGCCGCTCCACGGCTTCGATCGCCGGCCCGCGCAGCGGCGCCCAGCTCACCGACAACGCGCTCCAGAATGTCAGCAGCGCCAGCCCGCCGAGTGCGAGCCGCCCGGGGAGCGTCCGCGGGAGCGACGACTCGCCGGTCAGGGCCAGCGCCAGCACGAGGGCCCACACCAGGATCGCCGCGATGAGCCGCGGTTCGGCGTAGTAACCGCCGGAGAAGAAGGCGAGCGCCGTCGAGCCGCCGAGGAGGAGAGCGCCAGCGACGGTGAGCACGGCGCGGCGCATGGCGCGGCAGGCTAGTGGACCAGATCGCAGCACACAGGACTACAGTCCGGCCGCATGCGCAGGGAATGGTCGGCGGCGCTGGTGGCATTCGGAGGCGCGGTCCCTACCCTGGCCGCGAGCGATGACGTCATCCCGTGCGGCGCCCCGGGCGTCCCCGTGGGCTAGTGCGTACTGCTGTCGTCATCCCCAACTACAACGGGGCGCGCTGGCTCCCGGGGTTGCTGGAGTCGGTGGTGGCGCAGACCCTGGCGCCGGCCGAGGTGCTGGTGGTCGACGACGGCTCGACGGACGGTTCGGCGGAGCTCGCCGCCCGTTACGACGGCGTGCGCGTGCTCGCGCTGGAGCGCAACGCCGGCTTCGCGCGTGCCGCCAACGCCGGCCTCGCGGCGGTCTCGGCCGACGCGGTCGCGCTCGTCAACACCGACGTCGTGCTCGCGCCGGACTGGCTCGAGCGGGCGGTCGGCGCGCTGGCGCCCGGCGCGGCCGCGGTGGCGACGAAGATGGTCGACTTCGAGGACCCGGCGATCCTTTACAGCGCCGGCGACGTCCTCCGCCGCGACGGTGTCTGCGAGCAGCGGGGGCGCTTCGAGCGCGACCGCGGGAGCTACGACGCGCCCGGTGAGATCTTCTCGGCCTGCGCGGGGGCCGCGCTCTACCGCCGCGCGGCGGTCGCGGAGGCAGGCGGGTTCGACGAGCGACTGGGCACCTACCTCGAGGACGTCGATCTGGGGCTGCGGCTGCGGCTCGCCGGCTGGCACTGCCGCTGGGAGCCGCGCGCCGTGGCACGGCACGCGGGCGGGGGCTCGAGCGCCGGGCTCCACCACGGGCCCGGCGCCTGGGTGGAGCGCAACACGCTGCTGCTCGTGACGCGCTACTACCGCATCCGCTGGCTGCCGCTCGTGGCCTACCGCCAGCTCGGGTGGGCGTGGCACGCCGCGCGCACCCGGCGGCTGCGGGAGCACCTCACCGGGGTCCGGATGGCGCTGCCGCTGATCGTTGAGTTTGCGCGCGAGCGCGGCCGCGCCGTCGTCGCGGTCGAGGAAGTCGTCCCGCGGCTGCCGATTCGCGGGCCGCACGCGGGCGGGCATCCTTCGCACCACGCCCAGCGGTAGCTACCGGCGGGCGATGACGACGCGCTCGTCGCCGAGCGCCAGGGTCAGATGGCGACGCGCGATCCCGAGGCGGTGGATGGCCGTAAGCACGCGGCTCAAGGGGCCGGAGCGCTCGCCGAGCCCGGCGGCCCAGCAGCCGAAGGTGAACGAGCGACGCAGCTGCTTCTCCTCGACCGGTTCCAGGCCCGCGGTGCGCAGCAGCTCGCGCAGGGTGGAGCGCGGTACCAGGTAGGTGTGCGACCGCAAGTAGCCCCACCAGCGGGAGCCGGCGATCCTGGCCGTCAGCGAGGAGGGGTCCGGCGTCACGACGCAGGCCACGCCGCCCCGCGCGAGCAGCAGCGCGATCTGCGCCAGCGCGGCGACCGGGTCGTCGAGGTGTTCGAGCACGTCAGAGAGCACGATCGCCTGGAAACCGCCGTCCGTGGCCGGGTCGAGTTCGTCGACCGTGGCGGCCCGGACGTCCAGGCCGAGGCCGCGGGCGTGAGCGCGCGAGGCGTCCGAGATCTCGAGGCCCTCGACCTGCCAGCCGCGCTTCCGTGCCTCGTCGAGCAGCAGGCCGTGCCCGCAGCCGACGTCGAGCATCCGCCCGGGCGCGGTGTGACGCTCCACGGCGTCGATCACGCTGCCCGCCGTGCGGCGGCGCCCGGCCTCCTCGACCAGGTACGTGTCGTCTCGCATGCCGCGGTAGAGCTCGCGCAGCGCAGGGCCGGAGGGTAGGTCAGGTTGCTGGATCGTTCCGCACCGCCTGCAGGCGTAGAGGTCGCCGTACCCGCTCAGGGTGTGGCAGCTCGGCGCGAACGCCTCAGAGACCAGGGACGGCTCCCCGCCCCCGTGGTAGCGCAGCTTGAGCGGGCCGGAGCAGATGCCGCAGGTCAATGCACCGCTCATCGCGTACGCCGCGCGAGGCTCAGGGCCAGCAGCACGACCGCCGTGAGCGCCTGCACGAGCAGCACCGTGCCGGCGAAGGCAGCCAGGTCGCCCGCGCTGAGCAGGAGCAGCGGCTCGGCCGCCGCCATCACGGCCAGGACGAACGCGAACGCCCTGCGGTGCAGGGCGAGGAGGAACTGGACACAGAGGTAGCTGACCGCCAACAGCGCGTAGGCGGCGCCGAGCTGCAGCATGACGTCGGCGCCCGACTCGTAGTCAGCTCCGAACGCGGTCCTCAGCAGCAGCTCGGGCGCGATCGCGAAGATCGCGAGCGCGCCCGCCGCGAGGACGCCGATCACCCCCAGCGCGCGCACCAGGACCTCGCGCGGGTCGCGCCCCTCCGCTACGCGGCGGGTGGCCTCCGGCAGTACCCAGAAGCCGAGGCCGACCGCGATCCAAACCAGCGCCTTGGCCGCTACGGTCGAGGCGGCGTACACGCCGGCGACAGCGTCGGTGAGGACGTGCTTCGCCATGATCACGTCGACGTTCTGCAGCGCGGCGACGAGCGTAAGCGCCGCGATGGGCAGCGCTGCGTTGCGGGCCAGCGCGGTCAGCGGGTGGCGTTGCGTATGGAGGTCGGGCGGCCCCAGCCGGCGGCGCAGCAGCCAAGCAAGTGCGGTCGAGGTGAGCGCGATCGAGGTGAGCGTGCCGAGGTAGGCGCCGGTCACGTCTAGCCCGGCGGAGACGAGGGCGACGGACAGCGTCAGTCGCCCGAGCGCCTCGAACAGCATGCTGAGCCCGACCTCGCGATAAGCGCGGGCCGACTGCAGGAGCCCGCGCTGCACGCACACCAGCAGCCACATCGCGCCGGTGATGGGCACGGCGGCCGCCGCCCACGTCTCCTCGATGTTGATCAGGTCGGCGAGCTGTTCGCGCGCGATTACGGACACGACGGCGATCGCGGCGAGCGCGGCGAGAATGTGCCCGGTCCAGCGTGCAAGCGTGCCCGCCAGCTCGCCGCCGCGGCCGAGCCGGCCCAGCGTCGCCTCACGCGCCGCCGCCACCTGCAGCGCCGAGCCGGGGACGAAGAGGATCACGCTCAGGTTGAGCAGCGCGGCCAGCGAGCCATATCCGTCGGCGCCCAGGAGCCGCGCGAAGATGACGGTGAAGACGACGTGGACGAGGTTCGCCGCCATCGTTGCGGCGGCCAGGCCGATGGCCTTCCCGGTTTCCGGGTCGCTCGGACCCAGCGTCGCCGGCTCAGGGCCGGCGACGGCGGGCTCGGCTGCCGGCTCGACTCCCAGCGAGCTCATCTCGCCGGATGACGCTAGCGGAACGGGCGTGCTCTACCCTGCGGGCGCATGCGGGTTTGGCGTCGATCTCTGGCGGTCGCGGGCACGGTCCTCGCGCTGCTGCCTGCCGCGGCCGCGGCGCAGAGCGCGGGCGACGAGCAGTACTCCGACCCGTTCGCGGGCCAGAGCCCCTCTGCGACGCCCGCTCCGACTCAGGCGCCGGCCAACGGAGCCCAGCCGGCGCAGGCGACGCCCGCCCCGGCCGCCGCGGCGCCGGCGGCGGGCAACGCTCCCGCGCAGGCGGCCCAGCTGCCGCGTACCGGGTGGGACGCAGTCGTGCCCGGCGCGCTGGGGCTGGTGCTGATGTCGGCGGGCGTGGCGCTGCGAGCGCGTGTCCGGCGAGATCCATAGCTCGTCGCCGGAGGAGACCGAGCGCGCCGGCGCGGCGCTGGCCGCGACGCTCGCGCCGGGTGACGTCGTCCTCGTCTCCGGCGAGCTGGGGGCGGGCAAGACCACGTTCGTGCGCGGCGCCGCGCGGGCGCTGGGCGTGACCGAGCCGGTCACGAGCCCGACCTTCGTGGTCGGTCACCTGTACGACGCGGGCGTGGCTCACCTCGACCTCTACCGGCTCGCGGGGCTCGACGACGAGGACCCGGGGTTGCTGGACCCGTACTTCGGGCCGGAGCTGATCACGTTCGTGGAATGGCCCGAGCGGCGCGGGCTCGACGCGCTGCTCGGCGAGCGCCACGTCGCGCGGCACGTCGCGCTCGCGCACGCGGGCGGCGACCGGCGGACGGTGAGCGCGTGATCGTGCTCGGGCTCGACACCGCCACGAGCGCCACGGTGGTCGGGGTGCTCGGCGCGGACGGGATCGTCCACGAGGTCCGCGACGACCCGCCTCCCGGCGCTCGCCCCGCGCACGCGGCGCGGCTGCTGGGAGCCGTGGACCAGGCGCTGGCGGCGGCCGGCGTGGGCTGGGACGACGTGACGCGGCTGGCGGTCGGGATCGGGCCGGGGAGCTTCACCGGGCTGCGGATCGGGATCGCCACCGCGCGTGGGCTGGCACAGGCGCGCGGGCTCGAGGTGCTGGGCGTGAGCAGCCTGGCGGCCCTGGCGCGGGGGGTCGAGGCGGAGCGCGTGTTGGCCGTGCTCGACGCGCGCCGCGGTGAAGTCTTCGCCGCCGCCTGGGAGGGGTCAGGCGGGCGGGGCTTAATCGCGGTTGAGGGTTTCGCGGCCGCCGCTCTCTCCCCCGAGGCCCTTGCCGAGAAGGTCCGTGCAATGCCGGTTGCACCGCTGGCGGTGGGCGACGGGGCGGTACGCTTCAGGAGCTCCCTCGAGGCGGCCGGAGCGCAGGTCCCGCCCGACGAGGACGGCGTCCATCGCCTCCGCGCCGAACAGGTCTGCAAGCTCGGTGCGGAGGGGAGTCCAACCGACCGCGACGCACTCCTACCCGACTACCTGCGCGAGCCCGACGCCGTACCCCGCCGATGACCGCCCCGCCCGCCGCTCCCGCGATCCGCCGCCTGACGTACGCCGACCTCCCGCAGGTCGTCGCGATCGAGCGCCGCGCGTTCCCGACGCCGTGGTCGCTCGCGATGTTCGTGCTCGAGCTGTCGAAGCCCGCCGGCGTGTGCCTGGCGGCGTTCGAGGACGAGACGATGGTCGGCTACCTGATCTGCTCGCGCTACGACACGGTCTGGCACCTGATGAACGTGTCGGTCGACCCGAGCCGGCGGCGCCAGGGGATCGCGAGCGCGCTCCTGACCTCGCTGATCGAGCGGATCGACGACCCGCAGTCGCAGCTCACGCTCGAGGTGCGGCCGTCGAACGGCGGCGCGATCCGGCTCTACGAGCAGTTCGGCTTCCGCTCCGCCGGCGTGCGGCGGCGCTACTACCAGGACAACGGCGAGGACGCGCTGATCATGTGGCGGACGCCCGCGACGCTGCGGGGGACGCTCGACGACGTCCCGGGCACGCGCGCCGGCGCGTTTTGATCCTCGCGCTCGAGACGAGCTGTGACGACACCTGCGCCGCGGTGGTGACCGCGGGCGGTGAGGTGCGCTCGAACGTGATCTCGTCGCAGGGCGTGCACGACCGCTACGGCGGCGTGGTGCCCGAGATCGCCTCGCGGCATCACCTGCAGCTGGTCAACGCGGTGGTCGACGACGCGCTGGCCCGGGCCGGCGCCACGCTCGACGACGTCTCGCTGGTCGCCGTCACCCAGGGGCCGGGGCTCGTCGGCGCGCTGCTGGTCGGCGTGGCCACGGCGAAGGCGCTCGCGGCGGCGCGGCGGCTGCCGCTGGCGGCGGTCGACCACCTCCAGGGGCACGTGGCGGCGACCTACCTGGAGCCGGAGCCGATGGAGCCGCCGTTCCTGTGCCTGCTGGCGTCCGGCGGCCACACGCTGCTCGCGCGGGTGGAGGAGCCGGGAGCCTACGAGGTGCTGGGGCGGACGCTCGACGACGCCGCAGGCGAGGCGTTCGACAAGGGCGCGCGGCTGCTCGGGCTGCCGTATCCGGGTGGGCCGGCGCTGTCGAAGCTGGCGCTCGAAGGCGATCCCGAGGCGTTCGCGTTCCCGCGGGCGGAGCGGGTCGCGGGGCTCGACTTCTCGTTCGCGGGGCTCAAGACCGCGCTCCTGTACGCGACGCGCAACCTGGGGGAGGAGGAGACCGCGCGGCGCGCGGCCGACCTCGCCGCCTCCTACGAGGCCGCGATCGTCGACGCGCTGCTCCTGCGGGTCGAGCGCGCGCTGGCGGCCGAGCCGGGCGCGCGGCTGGCGCTCGGCGGCGGCGTGGCGGCGAACCGGCTGCTGCGGGAGCGCGCCGCCGGGCTGGGCGTCGAGCTGAAGATCCCGCCATCCGAGCTCTGCACCGACAACGCGGCGATGATCGGCTCGGCCGCCCGCTGGGTCGAGCCGCTGCGCTACCCCGACTACCTCGACCTGGACGCGTACGCGACCGGCCAGGCAGCATGACCCGCCCAGATCTCCCCGCCGGCACCGGGCTGGGGCTCGGGGTGCTGGCGCTGCTGATCGTGGTGGCGGTGCTCGGAGAGGGCGGTGACGGAGGCGGGGGAGGAGGCGGCGAGCCGGTGCCGCCGTCGGCCGCGGCGCTGTCGGTCTACGACGGGCGCTCGCCGAGCGAGGCGGGCGGGAGCCGGGAGCGCGTGCTCGTCGAGCTCCCGCGGCCCGCGCTGGCCGATCGTGACGACCTCGAGTCGCTGAGCCCCGCCGACCAGCGCGCCTACCTGCGCTCGCTGTCGGAGGAGGGGAGGGCGCTGCGCTCCGCGCTGGGCGCCCGCGGCGTGGCGCTGCGCGACGCGGTCACGTTCGGCCGCACCTGGGACGGCTTCGCCGCGACCGTCGACGCCTCCGACCTCGCCGCCCTCTCGAGCCTCGGCGTGCGCGCGCGGCCGGTCCGGCGCTTCTATCCCGCGACGAGCGAGCCTGTGCCGGTGCCCGGAGCGCCGCGCGTCCCGTCGGGCGGAGAGCGCCCGCCGATCGCGATCCTCGACACGGGCGCCTCCGCGCCCGGCTACGACACCTTCGACCGCGACGGCGACCCCTCGCCCGGCGCCGACCCCCGCGCGCCCTCGCGCCGCGAGACCAGCGGCGCCGCGCTCGCCGCGATCGTGACCGCGGCCGGGGAGCGGGCGATGACGATCCGGGTCGCCGGCTACGGCGCGGCGCCCGAGGTCCACGGCACGACCGACACGCTGATCGCCGGGCTCGAGCGGGCGGTCGACCCGAACGCGGACGGCGCGGTCGACGACGCGGTCCGGGTCGCGCTCGTCGGCGTCAACGCGCCCTACGCCGGCTTTGGCGACTCGCCGGAGGCGCAGGCGGTGCGGGGCGCGGCCAAGCTCGGCACGCTGGTCGTCGCGCCGGCCGGCAACGAAGGGCCGGCGCGGCCGCCGAACGGCGTCGTCGGCTCGCCGGGAGCGGCCCGCGCCGCGCTCACCGCCGGCGCCACCGAGGCCGGCGCGGGGGTACCACGGGTGACGGTCACGATCGGCGGCCGCGTGCTCGCCGGCGCCACCGCGCTCGGCGGCAAGCCAGGGCCGGGGGAGCTGGGCGGGCCGGTGACGAGCACCGACACCGCGGCGCTCCTCCGCGGGCGCAGGGTTGCCGGCCGTGTCGCGCTCGTGCGAGCGGGCGACAACCCAGTCGCCCAGGCCACCGCCGCGGCCGGCGCCGGAGCCCGCGCCGTGATCCTCGCCGACACCCGCGACCGCCCGCTGCCGATGATGCCCTCGGGCCGCGTCCCCGCGCCGGTCGTGGGCCTCACCGGAACGGCCGCGAAAGAGGCCCTGAAGGGCAAGCCCGGCGCGAAGGTGACGTTCGGTCGCGTGAAGCTGGGCCGGGCGGAGAAGGCGGCCGGACCCGCGCCGTTCTCCTCGCGCGGCCCCTCCTTCGACGGCTCGCTGAAGCCGGAGGTGCTCGCCGAGGGCGCCGCGATCACGCCGCAGGGGGCCGTCACCGGCACCGCGGTCGCCGCCGCGCGCATGGCCGTCCGCGCGGCCCGGCTCACCCGACAGCGGCCGGCGGAGACGGCGGCCGGGATCAAGGCGGCGCTCGTGCCTGCCGCGAACGAGGAGGCGGGCGCCGGGCCGTCGCCGGCGGTTCCACTCGGCCCGCTCGAGCTGGCGCGCTCCGGTGGCGAGGTCGTCGGCGTCAGGTTCGCGCTCGGCGCCTTCGAGCGCGGCGACCCGCTCGCGGGTGGCACGACGATCCAGCCCGCCTCGCGCCTCGAGCTCGAGCTCATCGACGCCACCGGCGCCGTGAAGCAGACCCTGACCCCGCCCGACGGCGCCCGCGACCTGCTCCCCGCCGAGTACGCCTACCGCCTCACGAGCCAGGCGCTCAAGGACCTCGCCCCCGGCCGCTACCGCTTCAAGGCGACCGCCCGCGCGCCACGTCGCACCGCCCCGACCACCAAGACGTCAGAGCCGTTCCGCGTCCGATGAAGACCGTCACCCTCTACACGCGCCCCGGCTGTCATCTCTGCGACGACGCCCGCGCGGCGCTGCAAGAGCTCAGGACGCAGCACGAGTTCGAGATCCACGAGGTGGACATCGAAACCGACGACGCGCTGCACGCCGCCTACCTCGAGCGGATCCCCGTCATCTGCCTCGACGGCGAGCACGTCTCGGACTATTTCCTGGACGAGCCGACGCTCACCGCGCGGCTCAACAGCGACGGTTAGAGTGGACCGCGCATGAGCTTCGGCGACGTCGCGACCAGGTCCGGCGGGACGCAAGGCGACGGGGCGGATGGGCCGCTGGCCGACCGCCTTTCGCTGGGCGTTGCCGCCCGTCTCTCCCGCTACCTCCAGGTCCTCACCCAGGCCCGCAAGATGGGCAAGGAGACGATCTCCAGCCAGGAGCTCAGCGAGTACACGCACGTCAACTCGACGCAGATCCGCCGCGACCTCTCCGGCTTCGGCAAGTTCGGCAAGCGCGGCGTGGGCTACAACGTCGACTCGCTCGTCTCGCAGATCCGCAAGATCCTGCGGACCTCGGGGCAGCACAACATCGCGCTGTTCGGCGCCGGCCACCTCGGCAAGGCGATTGCCTCGTCGGACATCTTCGCCGACCACGGCTTCCGCGTCGTCGCGATCTTCGACCCCGCGACGGAGAAGATCGGCGAGAAGGTCGGCAACACGTCGGTCCGCCACCCCGACGACCTCAAGCAGATCGTCGAGGAGGAGGACATCGTCGTCGGCGTCCTCGCCGTCCCGACGGCCGCCGCGCAGCCGCTCGCCGACCAGCTCGTCGACGCCGGGGTGAAGATCATCTTCAACTACTCCGAGGCCCTGCTCCAAGTCCCGCCGGAGGTGACGGTCCACACCTCGAGCCCTGCCGTCGACCTCCTCTACGCGCTGTACTTCTACCTAACGTAAGCGCCCCATGATCGACGTCGCCGCCGCGCGCGACCTCTTCGACGCCTCGACGGACGGCAGCGTCGGCATCGAGGAGGAGTTCGCCCTCCTGGACCAGACGCTGCGCCTCACGCCCGCGTTCGAGCGCCTGCGCGACGCCGGCCTCGAGGACCCGATCCTGCAGGACGCGATCGCGGGCGAGCTGATCTCGTCCGAGATCGAGATCCGCTCCGGCCGCGGGGAGGACTTCGAGGACGCCCGCCGCCGCCAGCATGAGGCCCGCCGCCGCCTCTTCGCCCTCGCCGCGCAGCACGACGTCCTGCTCGGCGCCACTGGAACCCACCCGCTGTCGGACTATCAAGAGCAGCACATCATCGACACGCCCCACTACCACCGGGTCGAGGAGGGACTGAAGTACGTGGCATGGCGCAACAACACGTTCAGCCTCCACGTCCACGTCGGCGTCCGCGGCGCCGATCGCGCCGTCCAGGTCTGCGATCGCCTGCGCCCGGTGCTCCCGCTGCTGCTCGCGATCAGCGCCAACTCGCCCTACGTCGACCGCATCGACTCCGGCCTGCACTCCGCCCGCACGCAGATCTTCACCAAGTCGTTCCCGCGCTGCGGCGTCCCGGACGTGTTCGGGAGCTGGCAGGCGTGGGGCGACTACGTCGACCTGCTGGTGCGCACCAACTCGATCATCGAGTTCACCCAGCTGTGGTGGTCGGTACGGCCGCACCACAGCTTCGGCACCGTCGAGGTCCGCGTCTGCGACGCCCAGACCACCGGGCCGGAGGCCGACGCGCTCGCCCAGCTGATCGTCGGCTGCGTCAACCGCGCGGCGGCGGAGATCGACGCGGGTGAGGCCCCGCCCGACCTGCCCGGCCGCCTGATCGAGGAGAACATGTGGCGCGCGCTGCGCTACGGCCTCGACGGCCGCCTGCTCGACCTCGAGGCGCCGACGATCGAGGAGTTCCCCGCCGCGGAGGCGCTCGACCGCCTCAAGGCGTGGACCGGCGTCGACGCGCCGCTGCCGGAGTTGAACGGCGCCCAGCGCCAGCGCCGGATGATCGACGCCGGCGCGACGCCTGCCGAGGTGTACGCGCACGCCGTCAAGGAGACACAGGGGACGTACCAGGAGGAGACCGTCTAGATGAGCACCCAGGAACCCCAGTTCAGCGAGGAAGAGCTGCGCGCCATCGAGGCCGAGATGCAGAAGATCACGGTCGACGACGTGCTGCTGCAGACGATCGTCACGCTGCTCAACGTCGGCGCCCGTAAGGCCGGGCTGGCCAGCGCGCCGCCCGCCGAGGGCGAGACCCCGCCCGAGCCCGACCTCGAGCAGGTCAAGCAGGCGATCGACGCCGCGCGGGCGCTGCTCCCGCTCGTCGAGGCGCGCCACGGCAAGCAGCTCGGCCCCGTCAAGGACGCGCTCTCGCGACTGCAGATGTTCTACGCGCAGCGCTCGGGCGGCCAGGCGCCCGCGGCCGAGCCGGCCCAGCCCGAGCCCGGCGGCACGGGCCCCGCCCAGAGCTCAGGCAGGCTCTGGGTTCCGGGGCAGTAGGTCGTTGCGCCGAACCTCGCGGTAGACTGCGCGACTTCCGGCGGCGGCCAGGTCTGGCCGCCGCCTTTCGCTTTGACCTGACCCAGAGAGGTTCCTCTTGTCCAACTTCCTGACCGACCACGGGGTCGTCGTCGCGCTGATCTGCGCCGCCGCCGCGGTCGTCTACGGCGCCGTGACCAGCCGCGCCCTGCTCGCGCTGTCTCCCGGCAACGAGACCATGCGCGGCCTGTCCCTCGCCATCCAGGAGGGCGCCTCGGCTTATCTGAAGCGCCAGTACACGGTGATCGGGATCGTCGGTGTTGTCCTGTTCGTGGCGCTGATCCCGCTCCAGAACATCGAGGTCGCGATCGGCTTCGCGATCGGCGGCCTGGCCTCGGCCTCCGCCGGCTTCATCGGCATGAACGTCTCCGTGCGGGCCAACGCCCGCGTCGCCGAGGCGGCGCGCGGCGGCATCGGCCCGGCGCTCGACGTCGCGTTCCGCGGCGGCGCCGTCACCGGCATGCTCGTGGTCGGCCTGGCGCTGGCCGGCGTGGCCGGCTACTTCGGCGCCCTGACCTTCATCTTCGGCGTCAGCACCAAGGACTCCGTCGACGCGCTCATCGGCCTCGGCTTCGGCGGCTCGCTGATCTCCGTCTTCGCCCGACTCGGCGGCGGCATCTTCACCAAGGGCGCTGACGTCGGCGCGGACATCGTCGGCAAGATCGAGGCCGGCATCCCCGAGGACGACCCGCGCAACCCGGCCGTGATCGCCGACAACGTGGGCGACAACGTCGGCGACTGCGCCGGCATGGCGGCCGACCTGTTCGAGACCTACGCGGTGACCGCGGTGGCCGTGATGCTGCTCGGCATCCTCACCTTCGCGCCCGAGAACCAGACCCAGGTCGCGCTCTACCCGCTCGTCCTGGGCGGCGTCTCGATCATCGCCTCGATCATCGGGACCTTCGCGGTCAAGTCGAAGACCGGCAACGTCGAGCGCGCGCTCTACCAGGGCATGTTCGTCGCCGGCCTCATCGCGGCGATCGCCTTCTACCCGATCACCTCGGCGATGATGGACAACCTGACGCGCATCGGCGGCCGTGCGGCTCCCAGCGTCGGCGACCTCTACCTCTGCGCGCTGATCGGGCTCGCGATCACGGCCCTGCTGTTCGTGATCACCGACTACTACACGTCGACCCGCTTCGGCCCGGTCAAGAAGACGGCCAAGGCGTCCGAGACCGGCCACGCCACGAACATCATCCAGGGCCTCGCGTCCGGCCTCCAGGCCACCGCGCTGCCCGCGCTGGTGATCGTGCTCGGCATCGACGCCGGCTACCAGCTGGCCGGCATCTACGGCATCGCCGTCGCGGTGATGGCGCAGCTGTCGCTGACCGGCGTGATCGTCGCGCTCGACGCGTTCGGCCCGATCACCGACAACGCCGGCGGCATCGCCGAGATGGCAGACATGCCCGAGGACGTCCGCAACGTCACCGATCCGCTCGACGCGGTCGGCAACACGACGAAGGCGGTCACCAAGGGCTACGCGATCGGCTCGGCCGCGCTCGCGGCCCTGGTGCTCTTCGCGGCGTTCCAGATCGAGCTCAATGCCGAGCTCGCGAAGGACCACAAGAGCCCGATCGCGTTCCTCATCAACGACCCGGACGTGCTGATCGGCCTGCTGGTCGGCGGCCTCATGGTGTGCCTGTTCGCCTCGCTCTCGATGGAGGCGGTCGGCCGCGCCGGCGGCGCGGTCGTCGAGGAGGTGCGCCGCCAGTTCCGCGAGAAGCCGGGGATCATGGAGGGCACCGAGAAGCCCGACTACCGGCAGTGCGTCGACATCGTGACGAAGGCGGCGCAGCGGGAGATGATCCTGCCGTCGCTGATCCCGATCTTCGTGACGCTGATCGTCGGCCTGCTGTCCGTCAAGGCGCTCGGCGGCCTGCTGATCGGCGTGATCGTCGTCGGCCTGTTCTTCGCGATCCTCATGACCGCCGGCGGCGGCGCGTGGGACAACGCGAAGAAGCTGATCGAGGATGGCGCGTACGGCGGCAAGGGCTCCGAGGCTCACGCGGCCTCGGTCACCGGCGACACCGTCGGCGACCCGTTCAAGGACACGGCGGGCCCCGCCATCAACCCGATGATCAAGGTCGCCAACATCGTGGCGCTCCTGATCATCCCGCTGATCGCTTAGACGCCAAGCCAGGCAGCTTGCTGCCTAGCGAGGGGCTAGGACGCCCGGCGGAAGCCCGTTGCCTCCGGTGCCGGAGGCAGCGGGCTCGTCGGCAGCCCCTCCGGCGGATCGGGCCCGTTGAACGCGCTCGGCGCGCAGTCGTTCGGCCCGTCCGGGTGGAAGATCGACGCGAGCAGCTGGATCTGGCCGCGCGCGACGCCCAGCTCGCCCATCCCGCCGCTGTACATGAGGAGGTCGTCGGCCTCGCAGCGCGCGTAGAGGTCGAGCAGCCGGCGCAGGCTGCCGGTGCGGCAGGGCTTGATGTTGACGACCTTGATCGGCTTGACGGGCGTCGTGTCGAGGTCGCCGGCCTGCGTGATCAGCGCGTCGTAGGAGACGCGGTCGGCGTGCGGCGCGATCGCCTCCTGGGCGGCGGGCAGGTCGTGCGGGTCCTCGAGGACCGCGCGAGGGAACGTCGCGACCACGTGCCGGTACATGGCGGCGAGCGCCTCCTCGTCCTCGACCTCCTGGTGGTACTGGCCCTTGAAGTCGACGACCTCGACCGCGTTGGTGGCGGCGAGGTCCTGGCAGAGGGCGAGATCCCAGGCCGCGGCGGCGTCGAGCTTGAAGTGGACGTCGGGGTAGCGGGAGAGGCGGCGGTGGATCGTGTCGGACGAGGGCGGATCGCCGAGGCCGAGCGAGTTGACGAAGCGCAGCGGGCGCGACTCGCGCTCCAGCACCTCGTGCAGTGGGCGGCCGGCCTGGCGCAGCGCGAGGTCGAGCGCCGCGGACTCGAACGACCAGTTGCGCCACAGGCGGAAGAGCTCCCACTCCGGCGGCTCCTGCCACTGCTCGACGGTCCCGAGGTGGTCGCAGAACGATTCGAACGTCCATTCGCCCGCGAGCGACAGGGCGGGGACCTTCGCGACCGGATCCTCGTCGTCGGGCATCACGCCGACGTCCTCGCCGAGCCCCTCGTGGCCGCCGCCGCGGATGTGGACCTGGATCGTCGTGCGGGTCTGGCCGTTCGCCATCTCCGCACTCAGCGTGTCGAGCTCGTAGCCCTCGACGACGAGGGGCAGGTCGGCGAGTTTCGGCCACAGGCTCATCCCGGCACCGTATCGATCAGTCGCCGATGAGCGGCAACGCGCCAACTCTGCAAAGTGGGCTCAAGTTCTGCGGGCGAGGTGCCGATAGAGGAAGTACAAGCCGCCTTCGGGGCGGCTTTTTTCCGTTCTACGGGCCTTTCGCGCCGCAGAACCGCGCGGTCCGCCGCGCCTCCTCCTTCAGCGCGGCCTGGTGCGCGCGCGAGAGCTCGACCAGCGGCGCGAGCGCGAGCACGCCGTCGCGGACGTTCCAGGTGCCGGCGACGCGGCCGTCGACCGTGAACGTCGGCTCGCCGCTGACGGTCGCCGCCAGCGGGTGCAGCTCCGGCGGGATGATCCGCTCGCGGTCGGCGTAGGCGAGCAGCGCCTGATCCCAGTGGCCGAGGAGGCGCGGGGGCAGGGGTGTGTCGGCGGGCGGCAGCGGCGCGCCCGGCAGGTCGCGCAGGCCGTCGCCGTACTCGATGGTCTCCAGCCGCTCCCACGCGGCCGCGAAGTCGCGCTGGGCGACGCCGGCCCAGGCGGCGGCGTCGCGCCGGCTCGCGGGGCCGAAGGCGGCGAGGTACCGCTCGAGCACGAGCGTCGCGGCGTCGGCGGGGTCGGGCAGCGGGCGCGGGTCGGTTACGAACGCGGCACGTCGGCTGTCGTCCCAGTGCCCGGCGGGTGGGAGCTGGACCAGCGGCAGCAGCGTGCGCGCGAAGATCACCGGCGCCCACGGCTCCGCGGCGACGCCCTCGTAGGCGCCGACGTGCTCGCGCACCTCGGCGTTGCTGTGCGGCTCCCGGAACCAGGCGCGCAGCTCGGCCGTGACCTTCTCCTCGTCGAGGTGGGCGAACTGCTTGCGCCACGTCCGCATGCGCGCCTGGCGCGTCAGCTGCGCGTAGGCGGGGTAGTCGGCGGCCGCCGCCAGGTGCAGCGTGAGGCGGTTGATGGTGGCCTTGACCACCGCGCCGTCGGTGATGGCGGCCTCGAGCCCCTCGCGCGCGAAGCCCTCGACGCGCGCCGCGAGCGCCAGATACGGCGCGGGCGGATGCTGGGCCTGTAGCGGCGTGAGCCGCCGGACCGCCTCGGCGGGGGCGGTGCGGAGGCGCTCGGCCAGCCCCTGGCGCACGGCCAGGGCGGCGGTCAGCTCCGGCCGGGTGAGGGTCCGCACGGGGCGAGCCTAGGCTCGGGCGGCCTTCAGCGTCTTCTTCTTGAGGTCCAGGCTGACGAGGTAGTGCTTGCCCTCGCGCTCGGCGAGGCCCTGCATCTCGAGCCGCTTGCAGACGACCGGGCAGCGCTTGCAGCGCGGCCGCGACTTGCAGCACCGCTTGCGCGGCTTCACGAGCTTCATCCTCATCCCGCAGCCATCTTAGGACACCCTAATCCAGTAGGGTCGCGGGCCATGCCCTCCGACGCCTTCGTCGAGAAGCTCAACGAGCAGATCGGCCATGAGTTCGCCGCCCACCAGCAGTACATCGCGATCGCCGTGCACTACGACGCAGAGACGCTCCCGCGCCTCGCCGCGTTCTTCTACGCGCAGGCGCTGGAGGAGCGCAACCACGCGATGATGATGGTCCAGTACCTGGTCGACCAGGACGTGGACGCCACCGTGCCCGGGGTGGTCGCGCCGCAGTCGCAGTTCGACGACGTCGTGCGCCCGGTCGCGCTCGCGCTCGAGCAGGAGAAGCGCGTGACCCAGCAGATCAACGCGCTGGCCGGCGTCGCGCGCGAGCAGGGCGACTACTCGTCAGAGCAGTTCATGCAGTGGTTCATCAAGGAGCAGATCGAGGAGGTCGCGACGATGTCCGACCTCCTGCGCATCGTCGAGCGCGCGCGCGACAACCCGCTGCTGGCCGAGGAGTACCTCGCGCGCGAGCAGCTCGGCGGGGAAGGCACGGATCCGACCGCGCCCCCCGTCGCCGGCGGCGCGGTCTAGGCGCCCGCCTCGCGCTTGAAGATCAGCACGTGGCCGTCCTTCTCGCCGTGGAGGGCCATGTGGGTCAGGAGCTTCTCGAACTCCCAGCCCTCGGCGCCGAGCGCGTTGAGGCGCTCCTGGAACTCCTGGCGGTCGAGCTCCTCCTCCTTGCGGCCGAGGAAGCCGTGGGTCAGCACTTCCGTCGTGTACTCGTAGTTCGGCATCCGCGCAGCCTCTCAGCCCACGATGTCGCGCGTCGAGACGACGGTCGCGAACTCGCCGTGCAGGCTCGCGGCGGTCGCGCGCGTGAGCTCCTCGGCGGTCACGAGCTTGCCGTCCGGCCCCTCGCGGTCGAACGTCGCGCAGGCGTCGAGCACGAACAGCACGTCGTAGCCGAGGTTGCCGCCCATCCGCGCGGTGGTCTCCACGCAGTGATCGGTGGTGATGCCGCACAGCGCGAACGACGAGATGCCGCGCTCGCGCAGCCACGCGTCGAGGTCCGGCGAGCCGTAGAACGCCGAGTTGACCTGCTTGGTCACCAGCAGGTCGGGCTCGCCGCTCACCTCGGGCTTGAACGCGTTGCCGGGCTCGTCCGGGCGCAGCGGCGAGACCTCCTCGTCGGAGTCGTGGCGGACGAACACGAGCGGGCGCCCCTCGGCCCGCCACGCCTCGATCAGCCGCGCGACGTTCGCCTCGCACCCGGGGTTGTTCCGGCGGCCCCAGTATTCGGCGTCGTCGAACGCCTGCTGCACGTCGACGACGATCAGGGCGGTGGCGGCGTCCATCGCCGCGAGAAACTAGTGGGTCTCCTCGTGGCCTTGCGCCCGAAAGACCGGTCGCCGGCGCCGGCAGGCAAGGACGCAGACCCGCAGGAAGCCCCCTGGGCTTTCAAGTGGTCGAGGACGCCGCTTGGCGGTGATCGGCGACCGCCGATTTCGAGTGGAAGGTCGCGGGGAGGCCCACTACTGTCCGTCGACGTCCTTCTTGGCCTTCTCGGCCTTCTTCTTGGCTTCCTTGGCGGCCTTCTCGGCCTTGTTGCCCGCCTTGTCGACCTTGCTCTTGGCGTCGTCGCTGTTGCAGCCGGGCAGACCGGCGAGGGAGAGGGCGGCGATCAGGGCGATCGAGGCGTGACGGAGTCGTCTCATGCCAGGTCCCTTACCCGCCTAGAATCGGCGTAAGACATGGCGAGACGCCGATTGGAAGGCTTGGAGCGGGTCCTCGGGGCCAACGCTCTGTTTGCGACCGCCTACGGCAACGTCGGCTCGTCCATCTACTACGCACTCGGCCTGGTGGCGTCGTTCGCGCTGGGCCTCACGCCGGTCGTCTTCGTCATCACCGGCATCTTCTTCTTCTGCACCGCGGCGACCTACGCCGAGGCGACGACGATGTACCCGGAGGCCGGCGGCTCCTCGAGCTTCGCCCGCCGGGCCTTCAACGAGTTCTGGTCGTTCTTCGCCGCCTGGGGCCAGATGCTCAACTACGTCATCACCGTCGCCATCTCGGCGTACTTCGTGCCCCACTACATCGGCGGCCTGTTCTGGGAGCCGTTGCGCTCGGCGCCCGCCGACATCATCGCGGGCGCGGGCGTCATCGCCGTGCTCAGCTTCATCAACGTCCGCGGGGTCAAGGAGTCGGCCGGGCTGAACATCATGCTCGCGCTCGTCGACTTCCTGACGCAGCTGCTGCTGGTGCTGGTGGGAGCGGTGCTGGTGCTCTCGCCGTCGACGCTCGTCGACAACGTGCACCTCGGCGTGGCGCCGACCTGGAAGGACTTCATTCTCGCAATCCCGATCGGCATGATCGCCTACACGGGCATCGAGACGATCTCGAACATGGCCGAGGAGGCCAAGGACGAGCGGACGACCATCCCAGTGGCCATCAACCGGGTCCGCATCGCGGTTTTCGCGATCTACTTCACGCTCCCGGCCGTCGCGTTGTCGGCGCTGCCCGTCCACAAGACGCCCGACGGCGGCTACGAGACGCTGCTCGGCCTGTCCACCGAGGAGGGCGGCTACGCAGGCGACCCGATCCTCGGCGTGGTCAAGCAGATCGACCTCGGGCCGCTGCAGAGCGCGGGCGAACTCTACGTGGGCCTCCTCGCGGCGACGATTCTGTTCATCGCGACGAACGCCGGGATCATCGGCGTCTCACGGCTCGTGTACTCCATGGGAATCCACCGCCAGCTGCCGGACGGGCTGCGCCAGTTGCACCCGCGGTACCGCACGCCATGGATCGGCATCCTGATCTTCGGCGGCGTGGCGATCCTCACGCTGCTACCCGGTGAGGCGACGTTCCTGGGCAACATGTACGCGTTCGGCGCGATGCTCTCGTTCACGATCGCGCACCTCTCCCTGCTGCGGCTGCGGGCAAAATACCGGGATGTGGAGCGGCCGTACCGCGGGCCGGGCAACATCCGCGTGCGCGGCTACGACCTCCCGCTGTTCGCGGTCGTGGGGGGCATGGGCACCGCGAGCGCGTTCGTGGTCGTCACCGCCCTGCACCCCGCGGTGGCGCTCGCGGGCGTCGGCTGGCTGCTGTTCGGGATCGCGGTCTACGTCGTGTTCCGGCGCAGCCAGGGGCTCGACCTCTCATCCACGCACAAGGTGGCGATCGCGCAGCCGGTGGTCGACCACGAGGCGGAGTACGACTCCGTGCTCGTCCACTTCGGCGAGAGCGGCTACGACGACCAGGTGCTCGGCACCGCGCGCAAGCTCGCGGCCCGCAAACGCCGCGGCATCCACGTGCTGGTGACGATCACGGTCCCGAACTCGATGGACATCGACGCGCCGATGCCCGAGCAGGAAGGGCTCGCGCAGTCGATCATCGAGGAGGCGAAGGTGGCCGGCGGCGGGCGCGTCTCCGGCCACGTCGAGCGCGTGCGCGCCGGCCAGGCCGGGCGCCGGATCGTCGAGGACGCGGTCGACATGCGCGCGGCGGCGATCGTGATGCCGCTCCCGCGCCGGGTCGACGGCGCCTCGCTGTTCGGCAAGACGCTCGAGACGGTGCTGACCGAGCGGCCGTGCCGGGTGATCATCGAGTCGGTGCCCGACGGCACCCGCAGGCGCCGGATCCCGGTGGTCACATGAGCGCCGCGACCGCGCTGCTGTCGGCGCTCATGGTCGTCCTGGGCGTTGCGATGATCGCGATCACGCTGTCGCGCGGCGGCGGCCCGACCGCGGTCGGCATCCTGTTCGGCGTGCTGTTCATCCTCGCGGGAGGAGGTCGCCTGTGGGTGCAACGCCGCCGGTGAAGCGCGAGCGCCGCGGGATGCCCCAGTGGCAGCTGGAGACGCCGAAGGCGCTCAAGCGCGGGCTGGGCTCGCCGGCGCTGTTCGGGATCGTCCAGGGCTTCATCGCGGCGTCGATCTACTTCGCCCTCGGCCTCGTCATCCAGGCCGCGCTCGGCTACGCGTGGATCGTCTTCGTCTTCGCCGCGCTGTTCTTCGGCCTCGTCGTGCTCTCCTACGTCGAGGGCGCGTCGCTGCACCAGGAGCGCGGCGGCGCGACGATCATCGCCCGCTACGCGTTCAACGAGCTGGCGAGCTTCATCGCCGGCTGGGCGATCCTCCTCGACTACATCCTCCTGATGGCGATCACGGCGTTCGCCACCACGGACTACGTGGCGGTGATCTTCACGCCGCTGTCGGGCGGGCTCGCGGAGTTCCTGTTCGGCGCCGCGGTGGTCGTGGGCGTCGCGTGGCTGAACATCCGCGGCGCCGGCTCCAAGCGCTACGAGCGGTTCGCGTACGTCGTGGTGTTCGACCTGATCCTGCAGACGACGATCGTGATCCTCGGGCTGCTGATCGTCCTCAACCCCGACGTGCTGACCGACCCGGCGAGCGTCGGCGGAACGCCCTCGGCCAAGGACCTGGTCTTCGCGTTCACGCTGACGCTGGTTACGTTCGCGGGCGTCGACGCCTCGTCCGGGCTGGCCGGCCAGGTGGCGGTCGGCCGCAAGGGCCTCAAACGGCTGATGACGGCGCGCATGCTCGCCTTCATCCCGTACATCGGCATCTCGCTCGTGGCGGTCAGCGCGCTGCCGCTGAACGACCTGCGCAACGGCGGCCCGGACGACTACGTCGACGCGCCGATGCTCGGCGTCGCCGCCGCCTTCGACCCGCCGTGGCTGGCCGACGTGCTGCGGATCCTGATCGGCATCTCGGCGTTCGCGATTCTCGTGATCGCGTGCAACGCCGCCATGCTCGGGCTCTCGCGGCTGGGCTACTCGCTGGCGCTCAACCGCCAGATCCCGTCGGCGATCGGGCGCCTGCACCCGACGCGCGCGACCCCCGTGGTGATCATCGTCGTCGGCGCGCTGCTGGCGATCCTGCTGCTGATCCCGGCCGACGTCGAGTTCCTCGCCTCGATCTACGCGTTCGGCGCGACGATCTCGTTCACGATCGTGCACCTGTCGGTGATCCGGCTGCGCTGGCTCGAGCCCGACCGCGACCGCCCGTTCAAGATCCCGGTCAACATCCGGATCGGGCGCGGCGAGTTGCCGGTGACCGCGGCGCTCGGCGCCGTGCTGTCGTTCGCGGCGCTGATCGCGGTGATCACGCTGCACGGCGACGGCCGCTGGGCGGGCGCCGGCTGGATGACGTTCGGGATCGTGCTGTACGTCGCCTACCGCATGTCCGAGGGCAAGCCGATCCTCAAGCGGGTGACGATCCCCGAGCGCGCGCTGACGCGCCGCGGGACGGCCAAGGCCGAGTACGGCTCGATCCTCGTGCCGGTGCTCGGGCGCCCGCTCGACGACGACATCATGCAGACCGCCGGCCGCCTCTCCGCGGAGGAGAACGAGGACGAGGGCGAGGGCGGCGCGGTGATCGAGGCGGTGTGGGTGTTCGAGGTGCCGATGGCGATGCCGCTCGACGCGCGCATCCCCGACGAGGACCTCAAGCGCGCCCGCAAGGCGCTGCAGCGCGCGAAGGCGGTGGGGGAGGAGTACGAGGGCGTCGAGGTCGCCACCGCGACCGTGCGCGCGCGCAGCACCGGCGAGGGGATCGTGCGCGAGGCCAAGCGCCGCGGGGTGGAGGCGATCGTGCTCGCCGCCGAGGAGCCGACCCGGATGCGCGGCGGCCCGCTGCTGGGGGGCAAGCGCGGCCTCTACGACACGTTCGTCGGCCAGACCACGCGCTACGTGGTCAACAAGGCGCCCTGCCGCGTGATCCTGACCGCGCCGCCGAGCGACGGCGCGCCCTCGCACCACATCATGAGCTTTGCGCCGCTGCCCACCGGCGACCCGGTCGAGGTTGCCGAGAGCGACGGCGGCATCTCCGATACGGACGCAGCGGAGCCCACCCCGGCTTAGTAGTAGTGGTCCCCCCGGCGCATCCCCGCACGCCCGGACGGGCGCAGCCGGCGCCTGGCAACGTCCTCGGAAGGGGCAAGGGCTCCGCCATTGCACCCTCCCTGCGTCCTCGCCAGGCATCCGCCTGCATCCCGACCGGACGCACGCGGACGCCCCGGGAGAACCACTAGAGTCCGCGCCAGTGTTCGTCCTCGTTGTCGGATCCGGCAGGGTTGGATCGTCTGTGGCCACCGCCGCGCTGCGCGCGGGCCACACCGTGTCCGTGCTCGATGAGGACCCGCTCTCGCACGAGCGGCTCGACGTCGAGCTCGGCCAGGGCTGGGAGGAGGCCGGCGGGCGCTTCACGATCGGGACGGCGCTGGAGATGGACGCGCTGACCGAGGCGGGGATCGAGGAGGCGGACGTCTTCATCGCCTCGACCAACGGCGACAACACCAACCTCGTGGTCTCGCAGATCGCCCAGCGCCGGTTCGACGTGCAGCGCGTCATCGCCCGCGTGCTCGACCCGCGCCGCGCCGCCTGGTACTCCGAGCAGGGCGTGCAGACGATCTGCCCGACCCAGATCGCGATCGAGCAGCTGGCCGCCGCCGCGCTCACGGAGGAGTAGGCCGTGGCCGGGCTCTACGTGATCATCGCCGGCGCCGGCAAGGTCGGCTGGAACCTGGCCCGCGAGCTGATCGAGAAGGGTCACGAGGTGACCGTGATCGAGCAGGACCGGCGGCGCTACCTGACCGTCGAGCAGGAGCTCGAGCACGCCGTCCAGTACGGCGACTCGACCGAGCTGTGGGTGCTCGAGCGCGCCGGCATCCAGCGCGCCGACCTCGTCGTGGCGGTCACCGGCGACGACGAGGACAACCTGCTGATCTGCCAGGTCGCCAAGGAGAAGTACCTGTGCGAGCGGATCATCGCCCGCGTCAACAACCCGCGGAACCTCGAGCACTTCAAGCTCCTCGGCATCCAGCCGGCGGTGTCGGCGACCGACCTGATCCTGCGCCTGATCGAGCACGAGGTGCCGCGCTACGGCCTCGTCCACCTGCTCGACCTGCCGGAGGAGCGGCTGGAGATCATCGAGCTCGTGGTCTCCGAGGGCGCGCCCGCGGCCGGCGAGCTCGTGTCCGAGCTCGGGCTGCCCGAGGGCGCGCTGGTGATCTCGGTGCTGCGCGGCGGCTCGGGCTTCGTGCCAAAGGCCGACACCGTGGTCGAGGCGGGCGACGAGGTCCTCGTCGTGCTCGATCCGGGGCTCGAGGACGCCATCACCGCCCAGTTCGTCAACGGAGACCAACCGAACTAGGTGGCCCACTGATGCCCGAGAAGAACGTCGACATCCTGATCGTGGGCGGCGGCCTCGCCGGCGCGTCGTGCGCCGAGGGCCTGCGCGAGGCCGGCTTCGAGGGGTCGGTGCTGCTCGCCGGCCGCGAGCCGCACCCGCCCTACCAGCGCCCGCCGTGCTCGAAGGACCTGCTGCGCGGCGAGTCCGAGCCCGACGACGCGCACCTGCACCCGGACGGCTGGTACGAGGAGCACGACGTCGAGCTCCTCACCCGCACGATGGTGATGAAGCTCGACACGGCGGCGAAGACGGCCGAGCTGGCGCACATCGGCAGCGTCGGCTTCGACCGCGCGCTGCTCGCCACCGGCGCCAACATCCGCCGCCTGCGCGTCGAGGGCGGCGACCACGACGGCATCCACTACCTGCGCACGCTCGGCACCTCGGTGTCGCTGCGCGAGGACGCCGCGGACGTCGAGAAGGTCGTGCTGATCGGCGGCTCCTACATCGCCTGCGAGGTCGCGGCCTCGCTGACCGCGCTCGGCAAGCAGTGCACGCTGGTGATGCTCGAGGACGGCCCGCTCTCGACCGGCTTCGGCACGGCCGCGAGCGGCTTCTTCGCCGAGCTGCTCGGCTCGCACGGGATCGAGTTCGTGACCGGCGACGGCGTGGCGCGCTTCGAGGGCGACAAGCGCGTCGAGCGCGTGGTCACGGAGTCGGGTAAGACGCTCGACGCCGATCTCGTCGTGATCGGCGCCGGCGCGATCCCCGACGTGCACCTGGCGCGCAGCGCCGGGCTCGAGCTGGGGGAGAGCGGCGGCGTGAAGTGCTCGCAGACGCTCGAGACGTCAGCGCCCGGCATCTGGTGCGCGGGCGACGCCTGTGAGTACGACTCGGTCGTGCACGGCCGCCGGCTGCGGGTCGAGCACTTCGAGGTCGCCGCCGCCCAGGGCCACTACGTGGCGCAGGCGATGACCGGCGAGCCCGGGCCCTACGACGTGATCCCCTACTTCTGGTCCGACCTCGCGGACTGGGCCTCGCTCGAGTACGTCGGCCCGGCGCGGCAGTGGGACCGCGAGGAGGTCCGCGGCTCGTTCGACAGCGGCGAGTTCAGCGTCTTCTACTACGACGGCGAGCAGCTCGCGGGAGCGCTCACCGTCGGGCGCTCCGACGACCTGGAGGAAGCGAAGCGCCTGATCGCGGGCTAGCTAGGCGACCGGCGCCCCGACACGCTGCCGCACGAACGGGACGGCAGCGGCCGCGGCGGACTCGATGCGCTCCTCGCTCGGCGGGGTGCCGCGCAGGATCCACGCGCCGTCCGAGCGCCGCTCGATCGCCCCGCGGGCCATCAGCTGGCCGAGCGCGGTGGTGACCGACGGGCGGCGGGCGCCGACCATCCCGGCGAGCGTCCGGTGCGGCAGCCGCAGCGAGACGAGCACGCCGCCGGGCACGACGCGGCCCCAGCGCTCGGCGAGCAGCCACAGCAGCGCCAGCAGGCGGTCGTCGACGCGCGTCAGGTGAGCGATCGCCTGGGTGACCACGAGCCGCTCGGCGCGGCGGGCGGCGCGGTCCATCAGCGCCGCGAAGATCTCCGGCCACTGGGCCATCCGGACAGCCAGCGCCTGGTCGACGATCGCGACCCGCGCGCTGGTGGCGGCGGCCCACTCGATCGTGCGCGGCAGCAGCTGCTCGCCGTCGTCATCGTCGCCGGCGCGCAGCAGGTCACCGGGGCCGAGCAGCTCGGCGCACGGGTGGTTGCTGACGGTCGCCTCGCGCACGAGCAGGCCCTCGAGCACGAGCAGCCCGATCGGCTGGCTCCCGCCGGTGAGCCACGGCTGCGGCGTCCAGCGGCCGCGGGGCACGTCGATTGCCCGGGTGTAGAGCCGCTCCGCGGCCTCCCGGGCCCGAGGCACGTCGAGCCCTCGCGCGAGCTCGGGATCGACCTTCAGAAGTTGAACGGAGCCTGAGTTCGCGTCACGCATCGATGGGGTTTCCCTTCCCGCCGCACTTGCACAGATGAAGGTCTGGCGCCTCCCTTGGCCATCCAGACAACATGCGCAAAGTTAGCGTGCTGACAGAACGAGGGAAGGGCAACTGGACGTTTTTACGAGTGGTCAAAGGGCGCAACACCCGAGCGGGCGTGAGGTTGCGCCAGTTAGAGCCGCTCGGCGCGCCCGAGATACATCCAGATCGCCTGGATCCCATCCGGTAGGGAGACGCCCCGCGCTGGCGCATGCCAGCGGCGACGGGGTCGATTTCCATCGGGCCGACGCTAAACTTCCCGCCGTCTTGCGGGGTCGTCTAATGGCAAGACGCCAGCCTCTGGAGCTGGTTATCGGGGTTCGAGTCCCTGCCCCGCAGCTGGTTTACGCGGCCGCCTGCTCCGCCCAGTCGCGGTAGAGCTTGAAGTAGGCGCCCTCCGCGGCGATCAGCTCGTCGTGGGTGCCCTGCTCGACGATCCGGCCGTGGTCGAGCACGACGATCCGGCCGGCGCGCTGGATCGTCGAGAGGCGGTGGGCGATGACGATCGCGGTGCGGCCGCCGAGCAGGCGCCGCAGGCCGTTCTCGATCTTCGACTCGGTGTGGATGTCGACGTTCGAGGTCGCCTCGTCGAGCACGAGGATGCGCGGGTCGGCGATCAGGGCGCGGGCGAAGGCGACGAGCTGGCGCTGGCCGGCGGAGAGCTGGGCGCCGCGCTCGCCGACCTCGGTGTCGTAGCCGCTCTCCAGCGCGACGATGAACTCGTGGGCGCCGACCGCCCGGGCGGCGTCCTCGACCTCCTCCGGCGTGGCGTCGACGCGGCCGAACGCGATGTTGTCGCCGATCGTGCCGCTGAACAGGAACGCCTCCTGGGGCACGATCCCCATCTGCGAGCGCAGGGAGGAGGCAGCCACGTCGCGCAGGTCGTGGCCGTCGATGAGGATGCGGCCGGAGGTCGGGTCGTAGAAGCGTGCGACGAGCTTGGCGAGCGTCGACTTGCCGGCGCCGGTCGCGCCGACGAGCGCGACGGTCTGGCCCGGCGGCACGCGCAGGTCGATGTCGTGCAGCGCGTCGCCTTCGCCGCCATAGGAGAAGTTCACGTGGTCGAAGACGATCTCGCCGCGCAGCCGCGGCAGCTCGTGCGTGCCGTCGACGAGGTCGGGCTCCTGGTCGAGCAGCTCGAAGATCTTGTCGAGCGCCGCCATGCCGGCCTGGTACGTCGTGTAGAGCTGCGAGAGCTGCTGGATCGGGTCGAAGAAGTTGTTGAGCGCGGCCACGAACGCGACCAGCACGCCGACGGTCACGTCGCCGTGGATCGCCTGCACGCCGCCGTACAAAAGGATCCCCGCGGTCGCGAGCGCCGACAGCAGCTCGACGCCGGGGAAGTAGACGGCGTTGAGGTAGACCGTCGTCATGTTCGCCTTGCGGTTCTCCTCGTTGAGCTCGGCGAACACCTGCTTGTGCCGCGGCTCCTGGGCGAACGCGCGCACCACGCGGATGCCCGACAGCGTCTCCTGCAGGTAGCCGGTGATCGCGGCGATCTTCTCGCGCGTGATCCGGTACGCGTCCGCCGAGATGATCCGGAACACGAACGACGCGATCCCCAGCACCGGGAAGATCAGCAGCGTCAGCAGCGCGAGCTCCGAGTCGAGCCAGAACAGGATCGCGGCGGTGCCGATCAGCGTCAGCGTTGAGCCGAACAGCGTCACCACGCCGTCGGAGACGAGCTGGTCGAGCGCCTGCACGTCGTTCGTGAGCCGCGAGATGATCGCGCCCGCGGAGCGCCGCGAGTAGAAGCCGACCGACAGCGTCTGCAGGTGCGCGAAGAGCTCGATCCGCAGGTCCTGCAGCGCGCGCTGGCCGACCCAGCCGACGAGGTAGGTCTGCGCGTACGACGCGCCCCAGTAGACGAGCGCGCTGATGATGAACGCGACGACGACGAGGTTGAGCGTCGCGAGGTCCTTCGGCGTGATGCCCTGGTCGATCGCGAGCTTGGCCAGCGGCGGGGGCGCGAGCGAGGCCGCGGTGGCGAAGAGCAGGGCGAGGAAGGCCATGACCACGCGCCCGCGATAGGGCCGCAGGAGCACGATCAGGCCGCGCAGCCTGCGCCCACGCCCGCTGGTCGCCCGCCAGCGGCGGCGGAGGTCGGCCAGCCGCTCGTGGGTCTCGGCGTTGGCGCCGCTCACAGGCCCGCCACCTTCTCGACCGGGTCGCGGTTGAGGAAGACCTGGTCCGGCAGCCCCTTGGCCACGATCTCCGCGTACAGGTCGCTCACCTGCAGCAACTCGTCGTGGGCGCCGCGGGCGGCGATCTCGCCCTCCTCGAGCACGACGATGTCGTCGGCCAGCGCGATCGTGGAGAGCCGGTGGGCGATCACGAACGTGGTGCGGCCCCGCATCGCCTCGCGCAGCGCCTGCTTGATCGCCTGTTCGGTCGAGGCGTCGACCGAGGAGGTGGCGTCGTCGAGCACGAGGATGCGCGGGTCGATCACCAGCGCCCGCGCGATCGCGATCCGCTGGCGCTGGCCGCCGGAGAGCGTGAGCCCGCGCTCGCCGACCACGGTGTCGTAGCCGTCGGGCAGCTCGGCGATGAAGTCCGCCGCCTGCGCGCGCTCGGCGGCCCGCTCGACCTCCTCGCGGGTGGCGTCCGGCCGCCCGTACGCGATGTTGTCGTGGACGGTCGCGCTGAACAGGAACGGGTCGTCAGTGACGACGCCGATCTGCGAGCGCAGCGAGTTGAGCTCGACGTCGCGCACGTCGGTGCCGTCGATCAGCACCGAGCCGCGGGTGACGTCGTAGTTGCGCCCGAGCAGCGAGACGAGCGACGACTTGCCGGCGCCGGTGGCGCCCACCAGCGCGACGGTGGAGCCGCCCTCGACGGACATGTCGATGCCGCGCAGCACCGGCGATCCGTCCTCATAGTTGAACGAGACGTCGCGCACCTCCACCCGCCCGTTGCCCTCGGGCAGCGGCCGCGCGTCCTCAGGCGAGGCGATCCGGGGCTCGACGTCGAGGATCTCGAACAACCGCACGCCGGACGCCGTCGCGCGCTGGCCGAAGCCGAGCGCGATGCCGAGCGACCGCATCGGCGCGATCAGCATCAGCAGGTACGTGTAGAAGGCCGTGAAGCTGCCCAGCGTCAGGGTGCCGTCGATCACGCGCCGGCCGCCGACGATCAGGATCGCCGCCAGGCCGAGCTGAGGGAGGAAGCCGATGAACGGCTGGTAGAAGGCGCTCAGCCGGTTCGCGTACATCGCCTGGTCGAACACGCGCCGGACCTGGTGGCGGAAGCGCTCGAGCTGGCGCGGCTCGGCCGCGAACGCCTTGACCACGCGCACGCCGGAGACGTTCTCCTCCGCCTCGGCCGTCAGCTCGCCGATCCGCTGCTGGACCTCCTGGACCGCCGGCCGCGAGCGCTTCCCGTAGCGGAACGCGACGATGACCACGAACGGGACCGGCGCGAGCGACATCGCCGCGAGCGCCGGGTCCTTCAAGAACATGGCGACCGCCGCGAACAGGATCGTCAGCGCGCTCTGGGCAATCCACACGAAGCCGTAGCCGAGGAAGAAGCGGATCGACTGCAGGTCGACGGTCGCGCGCGACATCAGCTGGCCGGTCTGCTGGCGGTCGAAGAAGCCGAGCTCGAGCGCCTGCAGGTGGGCGTAGAGCCCGTTGCGCAGGTCGTACTCGACGCCCAGCGAGACGTTGCCGGAGACGATCCGCCGCGCGACCGAGAAGCCGAGCCGCACGATCCCCGCGGCGATCAGCCCGGCGCACAGGAGCTCGAGCCCGCTGCGGTCGCCCTTGTCGATGTCGTCGATCGCGCGGCCGATCAGCCACGGGATCGCCGCGGTCCCCAGCATCGCCGTGCCCGCGAGCACGACCGACCACACCGCTCCGCGGCGGTACGGACGTAGGAAGCCGAGGAGCCTGACAAAGGTGCGCACGCAATTACACGATACGAAGCAGCGACCCGTCCGGGATCTTCTGCAAAACTCGCGCCGATGTCCGACGCGATCGCGCTCCGCAACCGCTTCGCCATGGTCAAGGGTGCCTGGGACGAGCACCTCCGCGGCGTGCCGTTCCCTGCGCTGGGCGAGGGGACCGCGGAGGAGAAGATCGAGCGACTGGAGATCGCGCTGGTCGACGAGATGCGCAACCGCGCCACCCCCGAGACCGCGGAGCAGGCCGCGGACGCGATGTGGACGCTCGTGCACGCGCGCCCCGACGACGACCCGGTCAAGGTCCGCGTGACCCAGCACCACGAGGAGCTCGCACGGCTGGGCCACCGGCCCATGTGAGGCCGCGCGCCGGCCTCTGCGACGCCTGCGCGCACCAGCAGATCGTGCGCACGGGGCGCGGCTCGGAGTTCTCGCTCTGCCGCCGCTCGAAGACCGAGCCGGCGTACCCGAAGTACCCGCGCGTGCCGGTGCTCGAGTGCCCCGGCTTCGAGAAGCGGGACTAGCCCGGGAGGCGGTCCAGCACGAGGAACGCCTTCTGGTTCTGCCCCTGCTGGAAGGAGGCGAGGAACAGGTTGCCGCGGGTCAGGGCGTCGATGCGACGCGACTCGGCAGCCGGGATCGTGTCCGGCCGCGGCGTCTTGGCGGGGATCGTCGCGCGCAGCGGGATCTCCAGCTGCGGCTCGAGGTCGCCGGGGCGGTAGAAGAGCGCCTGGGTCGGCGAGTCCTCGGTCGAGGTCGTGGTCGTGCCGTCCTTGTTCTTCGTCTTGGTCGGCGGCTTGGGCGGCAGCAGGGCGACCACCAGGTCGACGTTCTTGACGTAGCGGAACGTGTAGAGCGCGAGCTCGAGCGCCTCGCGGCGCAGCAGCAGGTGGCGCGCCTCGGACGGCTTGCCGCCGCGGACCGAGCCCTTCGGCCCGAGCCCGTTGAGCGTGTACATCAGGCCCTTGCCGTTGATGAAGTCGATGTCGCCGCCCTGCGGCGCGGTGCGCAGCGCGACCTCGAGCGGGACGTCGAAGACCTCGAGCGGCCCGCCCTGCACGCCGACGATCTGGTTGCCGTTGTCGAGCCGGTACTTGCGGCCGACGTGGGTGGCGATCTCGTGCGATGCCTTGACGCCGTCGTCGGTGTCGGGCTTCCACTTCGACCAGCCCTTGGGCGCGCCGTTGCTGGCGTCGGTGCCGACGTAGACGGCGGCGCCGACCGCCAGCGTGGCGATCGCGATGCCGATCAGCGCGCCGAGCACGAGCCCGAAGCGCGAGCGGTACGGGCTGTCACCGTGCGCGACCGGCGGCTCCTCGGCGGCCTGGATGTCCTGCGCGATGTCGGTGACCGGGTCGGCCTCGGTCTGGCGGTGCCACAGGCCGCCCTGGCGGCGGCGCGCCTCCTCGCGCTCACGGGCGCGCTCGCGCTCCGCCTCGGCGTCGCCCGAAGGGCGGCCGGCGGGGGAGGGCGGGGGGATCAGATCTTTGGCCACGTGTCCTCGTCCAGGACGTCGATCTCGGGCTTCTCGAGCCGGGCATCCTCGAGCAGGCGCATCACGTCGTCGCCGTAGAGCTCGCCGGCCGACATCAGCCGGTTGGCCACGTAATCGGTGCCCTCGTGGTTGAGCTTGACCGTGTTGTAGGCGACCACGAACGCCTGGCCGAGCAGGCCGGCCGCCATCTTGCGCTTGAACCCGTCGCTGAGCGCCGCCGAGTACGGGTTGCTGTCCATCATCCCGCCGCCCGCGCGCTGGAGGATCTGGTTGCCGATGGCCTCGAAGCGCTTCATCACGCGCTCCTCTTCCTCTTCGCGCCGCTCCTCGTCGGCGATCCGGTCCCCAAGGTCGATCGGGGCGGGCGCCATCGCGTGGAAGCCGACCATGTGCGCCGCGCGCGCGGTGACCATGCCCACGTCACCGCCGACGCCGGTGGTGTTCTGGCCGTAGAAGACGTGCTCGGCCGCCATCGCGCCGAGGCCCCAGATGAGATCGCCGACCTGCTCCGAGCGCCAGTGGCCGAAGCGGTCCTCGATCTCCATCGCCTGGTGGTGGCCGCCGGACGAGCCGCGCTTGCGGATCGAGAGGCGCGTGGACATCCGGTTCTCCATGAACAGGTGGCCGCAGACGGCATGGCCGGCCTCGTGGATGGCGGTCGCGCGCTCCTCATGCTTCGGGTAGGGCTGGCCGATGGCGACGCCGGCCTCGACGGTGGTCATCGCCTCGACGAGGTCGTCGCGTTCGAAGTACTCGCGCTGGTCGGAGTGCGCGTAGGTCAGCGCCATCGAGCAGACCTGGTCGATCATCGCCGGCGAGTAGCCGTTGGTGATGCGGGCGAGCTCGTCGCGGCGCTCGGGCTTGTCGAGCTCCGGGTCGTGGGCGACCTTGTCGAGGTAGAGGTCGAAGATGTCGCGCCGGTCCTCCCACGTGGGCGTGCGGAAGTAGATGTGGCGGCCCATACGGCCCGGGCGGGTGAGCGCGGGGTCGAGCGCCTCGAGCGAGACGTTGCAGGCCCCGATGAAGTAGATCTCCTCCTTGTTCGGCCGCGGGGGCGGGAGCCGCAGCTTCAGCTTCCCGATGCGGCGCGGCACGATGTAGAGGGCGTCGAGGAACGTGTTGACGCGCTTGGTGCGGATGCGCTTCATCAGCGGGGGATCGTCGATGCCGTCCATCACGACCAGCAGCTGGTTGAGCGCCAGCCCGCCGCCGCCGCCCATCATGCCCGGCATCATGTAGTGGCGGATGGCGCCCGCGAGCTTCTCGATCGCCGGCGGGTAGACCGCGCCGCGCTTCTCGGCGCGCATGTTGAACAGGCGGTCGCGCCAGGCAGCCGTCTCCAGCACCAGGTCGCCGCTGGAGGTCAGCGCGCCGTCGGGGCCGTAGAACATCAGGTCGTGGATCGTGCCGTTCTCGTAGGGCTGGTAGCCCGAGCCGAGGGCCTGGCGGCGCATGCCGACCGCGTCGATCTCGTCGATGAACACAATGCACTGGCCGCCCCACTTGCGTGCGAGGCGCTTGGCCTTCATCGCGAGGTAGCGCACGAGCACTGCGTCCATGCCGATGAAGGTCTGGGCGAAGCCCGAGCCCGGGATCGAGACGAACGGGCAGTTGAACGAGGTCGCGATGCCCTTGGAGAGCATCGTCTTGCCGGTTCCCGGGGCGCCGAGGAAGAGCACGCCGCGCTCGCGCTTGCCGCCCGCCTTCTCGAACGCCTCGCCGGACTGCCAGAGCGAGACCACGCGCGTGATCTCCTCTTTCGCCTCGGCCTGCCCGCGGACGTCGGCGAGCTTCACGCCCCAGTCGGCGTCGCCCGGCTCGTAGCCCTTGATCTGGCCGGCGCCGAGCAGCAGCAGCGGGCCGAACAGGATCAGGAAGTTCGCGAAGAAGAGGATGAAGATGAACGGCAGCTGCACGGCCATGGCCGGACCGAGCGCCGTGAAGAGCGTGCCGATCGAGTCGATGCCGCCCGACACCGACGAGTCGCCGCCGGAGAACGCGTTGTAGATCATCGCGACCCCGACGCAGATGGCGAACAGGACGAACAGCCGCCAGACGAAGCGGAACTTCCTGCGCCAGTAGTAGACACGCCGCCGCGAGACGACGTCCTCGTCCTTCAGCTCATCCTCCGCGCCGTACAGGGTGGGCGCGGGAATGAACCGGTGGGCGAGGACGTCGATCAGCCCGCGGAAGATGACGACGGTGGCGATCGTGCCCAGCAGCGCGGCCAGGAAGCTCCAGTCCGCGCCGCGGTAGAGCACGGTGAACGTGACCGGGCTGGTGAGCAGGGCGACGAACGTCGCGGCGCGGCCCAGGCGCTTCCATTCGCGGGCGAGTGCCATCGACGAATCGCTGACGCGCTGGCCGCGCGCACGGGTGGGGTGGCGGTCGCCGTCTGACACCGTGTCCTCAGGGTACCTCTACGCACGCCGCGCTCCAATGGGTCAAGCGTCGAGCGTAGGTCCCTGGGTACCCGCCAACCGGGCCAATGTGAGCGCGCCGAGCAGGAGTCCGAAGTCGCGCAGGGCGATGTCGCCGTAGCCGCCGACGATCAGGAGGTTGACGATGATGTCGTTGAACGCCGGGGCGAGGTAGCGGGTCCAGTCGTCGGTGAGCACGTTGGCGAACTTGTCGAGCCCGAACAGGATCGGGGCGACGGTGAACGCGATGCGGAGGAGGAGCGTGGCCTGGGCGACGGGGTCGTCGCGGAGGTCGGCTGCGCGGGGCAGCGGGGTGGTGAGTGTGGTCATGCGGGGTTGGCGGCACCCCGCGGCGATGTCTTACCCCGAGTCGCGCGAGCGGTCGTTGCGGACCAGCTCGCGCAGGCTCTCGTGGTCCTCGCGGCAGGCGGGGCAGCCCTCGAGGTGGGCGCCCATCCCGGGCACGCGGGCCTCGGCGTCCTCGCCGGCGAGCTCGAGCTCGACGTACTCGTCGAGGCGCTCGAAGCACTCCTCGCAGCTCACCTCCGGACCCTCGGGGCCGAGCAGCTCATCGATCATCGTGTGTCACCTCCCGGAGCTTGCGGCGGGCGTCGTGCAACGTCTTGTAGAGCGCGCCCCGTGTCGAGCCGAGCCGCTCGGCGAGCACGTCGATCGGGATGCCGTTGAGCGCGAGCGCGACGAACACGTCGCGCTGGTGGGTCGTCAGCTCGGTGCGGACGGCGTGCTGGAGGCCGCGCAGGAGCTCCTGCTGCTCGAGCCGCTCGTGGGCGGACAGGCCGGCGTCGGGGATCTCCGGCCAGCGCTCCTCGTCGATTAGGACCTCGCGGCCGCGCCAGGCGCGCCGGCGGGCCTTCACGCCCGCCTCGAGCAGCGCGAACTTGTACGCCCAGGTCGTGAAGCGGCTGGCGCCGCGGAAGTCGTCGAGCTTGCCGAGCACGGCCATCAGCGCGTCGTCGGCCGCCTCCATGGCGAGATCGTCGTCGGCGACGCGCCGGCGGCCGAGCTCGAACCGCGCCGCCCGCAGCAGCAGGGCGTGCAGCTCGGCGACCGCGGCGTCGCGATCCGGGCCGCGCAGGGCGGCGAGGAGGGCGTCGTCGGTGACGGCCATGACGGCGAGCATGACGGTTGGCGTCGCGCGAGGGGCGGTTCTTACGTAATGAATCGCCGCCGGGCGTCACTAAGGCCGCATGACCCATTCCCTTGCCCTCGCCGACGACCTACCGGCGGCCCCCGCGGGACCCGCCGAGCGGGCGGCGGCCGACTTCCTCGTCGCGCTCGGCGTCGACCTCGACGACGAGTCGCGGCGGGACACGCCGCGCCGCATGGCCGCCATGTACGCCGAGCTGCTGACGCCCGCGGACTTCCACGCCACCACGTTCCCCAACGACGGCGGCTACGACGAGCTCGTCGTGGCGCGCGACATCCCGTTCCACTCGCTGTGCGAGCACCACCTGCTGCCGTTCAGCGGGGTCGCGCACGTCGGCTACATCCCCGGCGAGCGGATCGTCGGGCTGTCGAAGCTGGCTCGCGTGGTCGATCACTTCGCCCGCGCGCTGCAGGTCCAGGAGCGGCTGACCACGCAGGTCGCCGGCTGGCTGCAGGGCGAGCTGGCGCCGAAGGGCGTCGGCGTCGTGCTCGAGGCCGAGCACATGTGCATGTCGATCCGCGGCGTGCAGAAGCCGGGGGCGACGACGGTCACCTCGGCGCTGCACGGGCTCGTCCGCGACGACCCGCGCACGCGCGGCGAGTTCCTGGCGCTGGCGGCGAGCCATGCCTGAGACGCACGTGATCGCGGGCGCCGGGCTGGCCGGCGCAAAGGCCGCCGAGGCGCTCCGCGCCGAGGGCTTCGAGGGCCGCATCGTGCTGGTCGGCGACGAGCCCGAGTTGCCCTACGAGCGCCCGCCGCTCTCGAAGGACTACCTGCGCGGCGAGTCGCCGCGCGAGCAGGCGCGCGTGCACGAGGCCGGCTTCTACGCCGACCACGACATCGAGCTGCTCACCGGCACGAGCGTCATCGACCTCAACGCCGCCGCGCGCGACGTGACGCTCTCCACCGGCGAGCGGCTCGGCTACGACCGGCTGCTGCTCGCCACCGGCTCGGAGCCGCGGCGGCTGTCGGTCCCGGGCGCGGAGCTTGACGGCGTTCACCACCTGCGCACGTTCGCCGACAGCGACGCGATCGCCGCCGCGCTGAAGCCCGGCGCCCGCGCCGTCATCGCCGGCGGCGGATGGATCGGGATGGAGGTCGCGGCGTCGGCCCGCCAGACGGGCCTCGACGTCACGATCGTCGAGCTCGAGGACGTGCCGCTCTCACGCGCGCTCGGGCGCGAGGCCGGGCTGATCTACGCGCGCCTGCACCGCGAGCACGGCGTGAAGCTCCACACCGGCGTCGCGGTCGCGCGGGTGGAGGGGGAAGGGCGCGTCGAGCGCGTGGTGCTGGCCGACGGCCGCGGGCTCGACGCCGACCTGCTCGTCTGCGGGCTCGGCGCGATGCCCCGCACCGAGCTCGCGCAGCGTGCCGGGCTCGCGGTCGAGAACGGCGTGCTCACCGACGCGTCCCTCCAGACCAGCGACCCGCACGTGTTCGCCGCCGGCGACATCGCCAACGCCGAGCACCCGTTCTACGGCCGCCGGGTGCGCGTCGAGCACTGGGCCACCGCGCTCAACCAGCCCGAGGTCGCGGCGAAGGCCATGCTCGGCAAGCCCGCGACCTACGACAAGCTCCCGTACTTCTTCTCCGACCAGTACGACGCCGGCATGGAGTACCGCGGCCTCGCCATCGGCGCCGACAGCTTCGAGATCGACGGCGACGCCGAGGCCTACGAGTTCGTCGCCTACTGGCGGCGCGAGGGCCGCACGATCGCGGCGATGAACGTCAACGTGTGGGACGTCGGCGATCAGCTCGAGGAGGCGATCCTCAGCCGCGCCATTTGACCGAGCACCCGCGCGCGCGGGTCTCCGCCTCGGCCGGCGCCTCGCCGGCCAGCGCGGCGTCGATCGCCGCGCGCAGCCACTCGGCGCCGCGGCTCTCGTCCTGGTGGTCGCCGTCCGGCGCGCCGCGGTAGACGAGCCGGTGCTCGCCGTCGAGCACGAACACGTGCGGCGTCACCTCGGCGCCGAGCGCGCGGGCCACCGACTGCTCCTCGTCGTGCAGGTACGGATACGGCCACGCCTGGTCGCGCACGAAGCGCTGCATCGCCTCGAGCGAGTCGGCCGGGTAGCGCGCCGCGTCGTTGGCGTTGATGCCGAGGAAGCGCACGCCGCGGTCGGCGTAGTCCTCGGCCGCCTTGCGCAGCCGCTTGTTCCACGCGATCACGTACGGGCAGTGGTTGCAGGTGACCACGAGCACCGTCGCGGCGGGCGCCGGGTCCTGCGGGACGGCGTGGACTACGCCGTCGGTATCGGGGAGCGCGAACTCGGGAACCGCGTCGCCGAGCCCGAAACGGGTCTGCGTGGTGTCGGCCATGGCTCAATGGTGGCACGCAGCTCGTCGAGCGCCGTGTGCAGGTCGAGCGCGAGCAGGTCGGAGTCGGGCAGCGTCTCGGGGTCGGCGTAGAGCCCGAAGCAGGCGTCGGTGCCGATCGTCGTCATCCCGATCGAGAGCGCGTGGCGCTCCGACAGCGGGACGACCGGATACGCCTCGCGCAGCCGGCAGCCGAGCAGGTACATCGGCATCCGCGGGCCGGGGATGTTGGAGACGACGAGGTTGTAGACGCGTGGGCTCGCGAGCGCATGCGCCGCGGCCTTCTGCACCGTGCGCGGCGCGTACGCCAGCGCCTGCATCGCCGCGTCGGCGTCCTCCGGCACGCCCGCTTCCTTGCGCGTCCGCGTCGCGTCGCTGACCCGCCACAGCCGGTCGAGCGGGTCGGGCGAGGAGGCCGGCAGCTCGACGAACATGAACGTGATCCGGTTGCCGAGCTCGCCCGCGGCCTCGGAGCGCACGTTGACCGGCACCATCGCCTTGAGGTCGCGCGGACGCTCCTGGCGGCGCTCGGCGTGGAGGCGCAGCGCGCCCGCGACCGCAGCGAGCAGAACGTCGTTGACGGTCACGCCGTGGTGGTTCTTGATCGCGCGCAGCTCGTCGAGCGGCCGCCGCGCGGTGGCGAGGTGGCGGTCGGGCGAGCTGGGGGCGTTGAGCAGGCTCGGCGGGGCGACCGGGAGCACGGCGCCGGCCAGCGCGCGGCCGCTGCGGAGCGCGAAGCGGGGGAGCCCGAAGGGCGCCTTCAAGAGGCCCAGCGGCTCGCGCGCGCGGTCGAACGCCCCGCGCGCCAGCAGCGCGAGCGCGTGCGGCGCGGGCGTCGGCAGCCACTCGTCCGCCTCGACCGCCGACGGCTCCGGCTCGAAGTCGAGCAGCAGCGAGCCGAGCTCGACCGCGGCGAGCCCGTCGACCATGCAGTGGTGGGCCTTGCCGACGAGCCCGATGCGGCCGTCGGCCAGCTCGGGCGCGATCCAGAACTCCCACAGCGGGCGGTCGCGCCGCAGCGGCTCCGAGAGTACGGCGTCGGCGAGGTCCTCCAGCCGCTCGGCGGCCGAGTGGTGGATGTGCTCGGTCGCGTCGAAGTCCTCGGCGTCGACCCACAGCGGCGCATGCAGCCCGAGCGCGTCGGGCGCGATCCGCTGGCGGTAGCGCGGCGCGCGGCCGAGCCGGCTCGCGATGTGCGCGAACAGCTCGCCGAAGCGCGGCCGGGGGCCGTGCTCGGGGGCCGCGAACGTCGCGGCCCAGCCCACGTGCATGTGGGCGCAGGGACTTTCGACGGCAAGGAACGACGCGTCCAGCGCCGAGAGCCGTTGCGGTGACATCAGGGGGGACCTCCTCGGGACTCGCCGCCGACAGTAGCGGCGATTCCGCGGATCCCAAGGGCTCTTTACAGAACTTTCAGATGTCGCCGGAGAAGGTGTCGCACGCGGTGGCGTCGCCGCGGTCGAAACCGGTCTTGAACCAGCGGGTGCGCTGCTCGGCCGTGCCGTGCGTGAACGTCTCCGGGCTGATCCGCCCGGTGGCCTGCTCCTGGATGCGGTCGTCGCCGACCGAGCCGGCCGCGGTCAGCCCCTCCTCGAGGTCGCCCTGCTCGAGCAGCCCGCGCTCGAACGTCGAGTGCGCCCACACGCCGGCGAGGCAGTCGGCCTGCAGCTCGGTGCGGACGGAGAGCGCGTTGCGCTGGTCGGCGTTCTCGCGCGTGGCCTCGTCGACCTGCTTCGTGATGCCCGTGAGCGTCTGCACGTGGTGGCCGTACTCGTGCGCGATCACGTACGCCTGGGCGAAGTCGCCGGGCGCCTGGAAGCGCTGGGCGAGCTCGCGGAAGAAGCCGAGGTCGAGGTAGATCTTGCGGTCGAGCGGGCAGTAGAACGGCCCGGTAGCGGAGGAGCCGGTGCCGCAGCCCGTCGGCGTGCTCTGCCGGAACAGGACGAGCTGCGTCGGCGTGAAGGCGCGCCTTGCCTTCTGGAAGTCGGCGGCCCAGAACTTCTGCAGGTCGCGGACCACGAAGGAGCTGAAGTCGACGAGCTCGGAGTCGGCGTCGGGCGCCCTGTCCATCGGCGAGCTGCCGGTCGCCGGCTGGGAGGGGAACTGCTCGAACGGGCTGTCGACGGAGTAGCCGCCTCCGCCCAGCAGCAGGATCAGGACGGTGACGACGACGCCGACCAGGCCGCCGCCGACGGGGAGCGCCGCGCGGCCGCCGGGCATCGCCCGCCGGTCCTCCACGCCGCCCGAACCTCCGCGCGTCCAACGCATGGACGCGGGCTACCCGGGGGCGGGCCGGTTCAGCGCGTGCGCTTGCCGCGCTCGCGGTTGATGCTGGAGAGGAGGGCGATCTGAAGCAGGCTCATACCGAGACTCTGACATTCAGAGGAACCGCCGTTACGGCGGGGAACAGGCGTACGCAGGTACGGGAGGCCGTACCTGCCCGCCCCACGACTACCAGGCCGAGGCGCCGGAGATCCCGGCCGGGCGCGGGGTCTCGCGGACGACGGGCACGCAGAAGGCGGGCTGGCTCAGGATGCGGGGGCGGACGGGCATCGAAGGCTCCTAGATGAAGCGACGGCGCTTGCGGGAGACGCGTGCGCGGTCGCTGTTGATGGCGCGAGCGGTGGCGTGCTGCAGGCTGGAGGAGTTCATGCTGCGTAGCTTCCTCCTCTCGTGCGGATCCGGACATGGGGGAGGCAGGCGTCCGGGAGGTTCGGGTTACCGCCCTTTCAGGTGGGGCCGGCCACCAGGCTCAGGCGGTGGTGGCGGCGACCGGCGGCGATACCGCGTCGACGAACGACAGCTGCTCCAGCGCGCCGGTCAGCTCGAACACTCGCTCGACCGACCGCGGACCCTGGATGAACTCGACGCGGCAGCCGCGCTCGGCGCCCTCGCTGCTCAGCTCCAGCAGCGCGCGCATGCCGAGGCAGTCGATGAACGACACGCGCCGCAGGTCGATCGTGGCCGCGTCGGCGCGGTGCCAGACGCCGTCGATGGCGCGTGTGAGCTGGTCGACGGTGGCGAGATCGATCTCACCTTCCACGGCGAACACGACGCCGCTGTCGAACGCCCGGAACTCCAACACCCTGAGGAACGGCTTCTCCTCTTGCACTGACCCCTACCTCGTCGTGGCGGGCTTCCCCATGAAGCCCGCCGCTCCTCCGACCCTACCGGACCGGATCGGAGGAGTGGCGCGGTTCGGCAGGGATCAGTCTGCGGAGATTGCGTGGTTTCCGCGGAACACGCCGGTCGGGTCGACCTCGGCCTTGACGCGGCGCAGGCGGCCGTAGTCGTCCGCCGAGTAGAACGATGCCGGGTCGACCGTCTCCTCGGCGAAGTTCATGTACGCCGTGCCGGCATCCCACTTCGCCATCGCGCCGATCAGCTTCGGCAGGTGCGCGTGGACGGCGGCGCCGATCTCGGGCGTCATCGGGATGCCGACGGCCATCAGCGCGAACTCGCCGGGCATGACGTCGACGGCGCCGTGGTGCTCGCCGGAGCGGGCGACGGCGCCGCCCAGCTGGCGCAGCTCGGCCATCACCAGCGGCGTGCCGGAGCCGGCGCCGGCGACCGCGACGAACGTGTCGATCGCGTCGTCGTCGAGCTCGCCGAGCATCGTGTGGCCGCCGATGCCGGGGGTCGGGCCCTCGGGGTCCATGTGGATGAACGACAGGCCGCCCGGCGCCATCGGGCCGAACGAGTCGATCTCGGGCTCGAGCGCGCGCAGCGGGGCGAACAGCTCCGCCGCGGAGGCCTCGTCGCCGAGGTAGGCGCCGTCGATCGCGACGAACGCGCGGCCGCGGAGGAACTCGGGGATGTCCGGCAGCGGCGGGACCTGGATCAGGCGGGCGCTCGTGCTGACCTCGTCGGGCGCGGTGCGGGTCCACTCGACCCAGGCCTTGAGGACCTCGGCGCCGCGCTCCCACGGCCACAGCATCATCCCGGCGTAGACCGTCGGGTACGCGTACAGCTCGAGCTCGACGGCGGTCACGACGCCGTAGTTGCCGCCGCCGCCGCGCAGCGCCCAGAACAGGTCGGGGTGGTCGTCGTGGGTGGCGCGGACGAGCCCGCCGTCGGCGGTCACGAGCTCGATCGCACGGACGCTGTTGGAGGCGAGGCCGTGCTTGCGGGCGAGCCACGAGAGGCCGCCGCCGAGCACGTAGCCGACGACGCCGACGTCGGGGCTCGAGCCGGCCAGCGGAGCGAGGCCGAGCTCGGAGGCGGGCTGGGTGACCTCGGCCCACAGCGTGCCGGCCTGGCAGCGGGCGATGCGCGCCTCGGCGTCGATCTCGACGCCGCGCAGCTCGTGGGTCTTGACGAGGATCGTGTTGGCGAGCGTGTCGTAGGCGCCGGCGTTGTGGCCGGTGCCCTGGGCGGTGACGAGCAGGCCGCGCTCACGGGCGAACTCGACGATGGCGACGACGTCCGTGGCGGTCGCCGGGATGGCTACCGCGGCGGGGCGCTGGTCGACCGCGAGGTTCCAGGCCTGGCGGGCCTCGTCCCAATCGGTGTCGCCGGGCGCGCTGACGCGGCCCTCCATGCGCTCGCGGAGCTGAGTGGGGTCAATGCCGGGGGGATCGGTGATGAGCATGCCGCCATGCTCGGGGGAGGCGGCTTCGAGCGCATCAGGGACATCCCTAGTGTCGCTTCGCGAAGTGCTCGATCGCCTCCTGCGCCTCGGGGGTGGGGAAGAGGTCGATGCAGGTCTGGGTCTCGCGCGCCATCGCCTCGGGGAGCAGGTCGCCGAAGCGGTCGTTGAGCATCCGCTTGGTGCGGGCGACGGCGGGGCGGGTGGTGCGGTCGAAGGCGGTGACCCACTCCGCGATGCCGGCGTCGAGGTCGTCGACGACGTCGTTGCAGAAGCCGTGGCGGTCCATCCAGCCGGCGTTCTTGAGGTCGCCCGTGAGGAGCAGCTCGCGCGCGGCGCTCTCGCCGAGGACCTCGGGGAGCAGGAGCGTGCCGGCGTTGGAGGCGCCGAGGCCGATCCGGACCTCGGGGGTGGCGAAGCGCGCACGGCGGGTGACGATGCGGAGGTCGCAGGACGCGGCGAACTCGAGCGCGCCGCCGATGCAGACGCCGTCGATGGCGGCGATCACGGGCACGGGCGCCTCGAGCACGACCTGGGTCAGGCGCTGGAACTGGTCGATCGTGGCGGCGAACGACTCCTGGTCGGCGTCGGCGGCCTCGAACAGGTCGTCACCGGCCGAGAAGTCCGCGCCCGCGCCGCGGACGACGATGCAGCGGACGTCGGGGTCGGTGGTGGCGGCCTGGACCGCGTCGGCGATCGCCTCGATCGTCGCGCCACCCCACGCGTTGCGGTGGTGCTGGTTGTCCCAGATCACGATGCGGGCGGTGCCGAGTACCTCAGTGCTGACGTTCATGAGCCCTCCGGATGGCTTCGGGTAGCTGGTCTCCTCGCGCGGTCCTGAACACCTTCGCGGTCTTGTGCTCGGCCACGGGGAGCGTGCCCGGGGCGAGCGGGTGGATCTCGATGTCGGTGCGGAGCGCGGCTCTGAGCTTCTGCGGGTCGGCGTCGCCCTCGACGTAGACGTGCAGGGGCGGGACGATCGGGTCGCCGTCGGCGACGATCGCGTGGCGGGCACCGCCGAGCAGCTCGCCGATCGCCTGCGGGTAGACGTTGACCGCCTGTACGCGCAGCATGTCGTCGCGGCGGCCGCCGATGCGGATGCGGGGCGTGGTGCGGCCGCAGGGGCAGGGCTCGGTCCAGACGGTGGCGAGGTCGCTCGAGCGGTAGCGCAGCAGCGGCGAGGCCTGGCGGTCGAGGTGGGTCCACACGAGCTCGCCGTGGACGCCGTCGTGGAGCGGCAGCGGCTCGGCGGTCTCGGGGTCGATCACCTCGAGCAGCGCGTGCTCCTGCGTGGTCAGGTGGAGGCCGTCGGAGTGGCCGCATTCGCCGGCCATCGTCGACCACACGTCGCTCATCCCGAACGTGTCGGCGACGGTGACGTCCCACGCGCGCTCGATCTCGGCGCGCACGGCGGCGAGGCCGGCGCCCGGCTCACCGGCGGTGATGATGTGGCGGAGCCCGAGGGTGGTGGGATCGAGGTCCTGCTCGCGCGCCTTGGCGGCGAGGTAGGCGGGGAAGCTGAGGGTGCCGAAGATCGCGGTGATGCCGAGCTGCGGGATCAGGTCGAGCAGGCGGTTCGACTGCCCGACGCCGACCGGGACGACGGTGGCGCCGGACGCCTCGATCGCCATGTGGTCGGCGATCCCGCCGGCGTAGAGCGCGTAGTTGAGGCAGTGGGCGACGGTGTCGGTGGGGAGGAGGCCGGCGATCGCGAACGCCTCGCCGCCGAGCTTCGAGTTGGCCTCGTGGTCGTGCTGGGTGAGGCCGATCGCGACCGGCTCGCCGGTGGTCCCGGAGGTGACGTGGAGGCGGACGAGCTCCTCGGGCCGCGCGCACAGGTGCTCGCCGAACGGCGGCTGGCGTTGCTGGCTCGCGCGCAGCTCCTTCTTGGTCAGGAGTGGGAGGTCGGTGAGGGTGCGCCGGCCCTGGATGCGCTCGCGGTAGAACGCGGAGCGCGCCTCGAGGTAGTCGAGCTGGGCGTCGAGGGCGGTCACGCCGCGACCCTCGCGCGCGGGCGGCTGCGGGCGGCCACGAGGCCGGCGACCACGAGCGCCGCGCCGGCGACGGCGCGCGCGGTGATCGTCTCGTCGTACAGCAGCGCGCCGAAGCTGAGCGCGCCGAACGGGACCAGCAGCGCGATGAACGAGCTGGCCTGGGCGGACATCTCGCGCAGCAGGACGGTCAGCGTCACGAACGCCACCGCCGAGCCGACGACCGCGAGGTAGGCGATCGAGCCGAGCGCCTTCGCGCCCCACACCGCGTCGCCCCAGTCTTCGGTCGCGCCGCTCAGCGCGAGCAGCAGCCCGCCGCCGGTCAGCATCGCCCAGCCGTTGAGGACGATCGCGTCGAGGTGGCCGGCGCGCCGCTTGAGCGCGACGTTGCCGAGCGCGGCGCCGAGCGGGCTGAGGACGACCGCGATCGCCCCGATCGCCGCCTTGTCCTCGCTCCCCAGTTCGAGGCTCTCGGCGAACGCGAGCGACAGCCCGGCGAGCGCGAGCGCCACGCCCAGAAGGACGCGCGCGCGGAGCGGCTCGTCATGGAGCAGGAACGAGGCGAGGATCGCCGTGTAGAGCGGCATCACCCCGAACAGCACGGCGGTCAGCCCGGACGGGATGTACTGCTCGGGTGGGTGGCCCCCATCCACGAGGCCGTAACAGAACGCGAACGGCAGCAGGCCGAGGATCAGCGCCAGCAGCCGGTCGGTCTTCAGCGGCCGCCGCTGTGCCGCGGCGAACCCGAGCAGCAGCACCCCGGCGAGCGCGAACCGCACGCCGGCGCCGAGCAGCGCGGGAGCGTCCTCGAGCCCGATCTTGATCGCCACCCACGTGCTCGACCAGATCAGGACGAGAAGGGCGTAGAGGGACAGGGCGGCGCCGCGGGACACGGCCGGGGAGGCTACGCGGAGGGCCTCTCCTCAGCGTTGGAGAGCCTGCCAGGACAGGGGTGGCGGTACGGGGCTGTCGCTGTCGAAGGGGTCGTCTCGCTTCCAGATTCGCTTCGCATGGGTTCCGCGCGTGCTGACATTCCAGATCTCCAAGCGGGTTCCGGACTCGCCGCTGCCGTCAGGGACCGACTGGCTGCGGATGTATGCGAGACGGCGCCCGTTGGGCGACCACACCGCGTCGCCACCCTCCCGCAACTGCCGCTGGATCCGACGGGAAGGTGAGCGCAGGAGGCGCGCCGGCTTGCCGCTCGGCCGCAGGATGTAGAGGCCAGGGGAGGAGCTGGGCGAGGCGACAAGGCGGCGGCCGTCGGGCGCCCAGTCCAGCGACGACGCGCTCCGGCGCCACAGACGGCGCAGCTGCCGCCCGTTGCTCGCGCTCATCAGCCACGTCCCGCCCTCGCGCCCCTGCGCCGCGACGTAAGCCAGCGTGCGTCCGTCCGGCGCCCACCTCGGCAACGATCCTGGGCCCAGGCGGCGATCCTCGCGGCCATCGACGGTCGCGATCCAGATCTCAGGCGGCGAGAGGAGGCCGGGCTCGGTGCGAACGTAGGCGAAGTGCCGGCCGTCCGGCGCGAATGAAGGCGCGCTGCGGCGAAATTCGGGCCCGGACGATTCGGGCTGCGACCCGAGCTGCACGATCGGCGGCGGAGCGAGTGGCACGACCGCGCGATGCGATCCGTCGGCAGCCGCCACCGCGAAGTCCTGTCGATCCGCTACGACCGCGGCGTACTCGAACAGGATCCGCCGCCCCCCGGGCGCCCACGAGGGGCTTCGGGTCTCGAATACGCGGTCGGGGCCGAAGCTCCAGTCCGCGCATGGCAGGCCCCCTACCTTCAACTGGCGTCGGCGCGTGCCGTCGGGCTTCATCGTCGCCACTCGTGCGACGCCGGAGCAATCGTCGGTGAACGCGATCAGCCCATTCGCCCCACGGAACGCTGCTTGCGCGCGCGGCGCCTGGCCCAGGCTCGCCGCAGCAGACGCGAGGAAGATCGCAGCGAGGCTCGCGGCCCGAGCGTTCGCCGGGCAGAGTCGCCGGGAGCTCATCGTGAGACCGTAGCCCCGCGCGGCAACCTGGAAATCCGTACGAACCCACGCGGCGATTGCGGATTCCACGCCGTCCAACCGCAAATTCGGCCGCTACCGCCGCTAGGGAGCGGCGCCGTGGGACTGCAGCAGCTCGAGCATCTGCTTGGCGTCCTCGAGGCGGCTGCCCTCGCCGAGGTCGATGTACTGCTGGTAGAGCGCCATCGCCTCCGCCTCGCGGCCGCCGAGGCGGCGCAGTGCCTGCGCGCGTGAGAAGAGGATCCCGGGGCGGTCGGCGAGCTCGCCGGCCCGGGAGAACTCGTCGTAGGCGTGGCCGTAGTCGCCCTTCTCGTACAGCGCTCCGCCCTTGTCGAAGATGCCCTTGGCGGTCGCACTGTCCTTGCCCTCGTCGCCGGTGGCCTCGGGCGCGCGGAGCTCCTTGAGCGCGGCCTCGGCGTCGGCCTTGCGGGCGCCGTCGCCGCGCGCGAGGTACTGCTCGTAGAGGGCGATCGCCTCCTCGCGACGGCCGCCCATGCGGCGGAGCGCCTGGGCGCGGGAGAAGATGATCCCCGGGCGGTCGGCGAGCTCTCCCGCCTTGCTGAACTCGTCGTAGGCGTGGGCGTAGTCGCCCGCCTCGTAGAGCGCTCCGCCCTTGTTGAAGATGCCCTTGGCGGTGGCGTCGTCGACGGTCTGGTCGCCGGTCTTGTCCGGCGTCTTGAGCTCCTTGAGCGCCGCGTTGGCGTCGGCGTCGCGCACGCCGTGACCGGTCGCGAGGTACTGCTCGTAGAGCGCGATCGCCTCCTCGCGGCGGCCGCCCAGGCGGCGCAGCGCCTGCGCGCGCGAGAACGTGATGCCGGGGCGGTCGGCGAGCTCGCCGGCGCGTGTGAAGAAGGCGTAGGCGTGGCCGTACTTGCCGCGCTCGTAGGAGCGGCCGCCGAGGTTGAACAGCTTGCGCCCGATGTCCTCCTGGTTCTGGTCCTCCTTCATCGCCTCGGCGATCGCGGCCTGGGTCTCGGCGTCGGCGGCGCCGGTGGCCTTCAGCGGCGGGTGGGCGCTCTGGAACTGGCGCACGGCGCTCGTCGTGATCGGGCCGTAGATGCCGTCGGTGACGAGCTCGGTCTTGACCTCGTCGAGCAGGTTGAGGTGCATCTGCAGCGCGGTCACGGCGGAGCCGGTCGCGCCCATGGCGAGCGTGCCGTCCTTGGTCGCGGTCGGCTGGCGCGCGACGAGCGCGGCCGCGGCGCGGTTGCCGGCGTGGCGCTGGATGCCGAGCAGGCCCTGGACGGTCAGCGGCGGAGCGCTCAACGGGGCCGGCGGCGCGAGCGTGGTGACGGTCTCCTCCGTGGCCTCGGGCGCGGGTCCCTCCGCGGCGTGCTCGCGCATGGGCGGCAAGCCTCCCCGACGCGCGCGACGCGGTCAAGCGGCACTAGTGTCCGCGCGCATGACGACCGTCCGCGAGGCCACCTTCGACTTCCTGCGCCGGCGGGGGATGACGACCGTGTTCGGCAACCCCGGCTCGACCGAGCTCCCGTTTCTCGAGCGGTTCCCGGACGACTTCCGCTACGTGCTGGGGCTGCACGAGGGCGTGGCGGTCGGCGTGGCCGACGGCTTCGCGCAGGCGAGTGGGCGGCCGGCGCTCGTCAACCTCCACACCGCGCCGGGGGTCGGCAACGGCATGGGGGCGATGTTCAACGCCCAGGCCAACAAGTCGCCGCTGGTGATCACCGCCGGCCAGCAGGCGCGCTCGCTGATGACGCTGCAGGCGCTGCTGACCAACCGCGACGCCGCGCGCATGCCGCACCCGCTCGTGAAGTGGAGCTACGAGCCGCCGCGCGCCGAGGACGTCCCGCACGCGATCGCGCGCGCGACCCACCTGGCGGCGCTGCCGCCGCGCGGGCCGGTGTTCGTCTCGATCCCGATGGACGACTGGCGGGCGGAGGTCGACGAGGACGCCACCGGGCACCAGCTCGGGCGCGAGGTCAGCGGCCGCGCGGGCGCCGACCCGGAGCGGGTCGCCGCCCTGGCGCGGAGGCTCGCCGACGCCGAAAACCCGGTGCTGGTGGTCGGCCCGGACGCCGACGCGAGCGGGGCGTGGGACGCGGCGGTCGAGCTGGCCGAGCGCGCACGGCTCCCGGTATGGGCGCCGCCCGCGACCGGCGGCGGGCGGATCGGCTTCCCCGAGGACCACGCGCACTTCCGCGGCGTGCTGCCGCCGGCGGTCGGGCCGCTGTCCGACACGCTGGCCGGCCACGACCTGATCCTCGTCGTCGGCTCGCAGGTGTTCGCCTACTACCCCAACATCCCGGGCTCGCTGCTGCCCGAGGGCGCGCAGCTCGTCGCCATCACGAGCGACCCCGACGAGGCCGCGCGGGCGCCGATGGGCGACGCGATCGTCGCCGACGTGAAGCTCACCCTCGAGGCGCTGCTCGCGCTCGTGGAGGCGCCGGACCGCCCGGCGCCCGAGCCGCGCGCGGCCGCCGAGCCGCCGGAGGAGAGCGACCCGATGACCGCCTCCGCGGCGATCGCGGCGCTCGCCGAGGTGTGGCCCGACGAGGGCGTGCTGGTGCCCGAATCACCGGCGACCACGTTCGCGATCCGCAACCGCCTCCGGCTCTCGCGGCCGGGCTCCTACTACTTCACCGCCGGCGGCGGGCTCGGCTTCGCGCTCCCGGCGTCGATCGGCGTGCAGATGGCGCAGCCGGACCGGCGCGTGGTCTGCGTGCTCGGCGAGGGCTCGGCGCAGTACGCGATCCAGGGGCTGTGGACCGCGGCCGCCTACGACGTCCCGGCCACGTTCCTGGTCCTGCGCAACGAGGAATACGCGATCCTCAAGTGGTTCGGCCAGATCGAGCAGGTCACCGGCGCGCCCGGGCTCGACCTGCCGGCGCTCGAGGTCGCCGCGGTGGCCGAGGGCTATGGCGTGCCGTCGCAGCGCGTCGACGATCCCGGCGCGCTCCGCGAGGCGCTACGCGACGCGATCGCCGCTGAGGGGCCGCGACTGGTGGAAACGCGTGTGGCGCCGGGGATGGCGCTCGGTTAGCTTCAGCACGCCCTCGCCGTAGCGCGCGTAGGCGATGCGTGCGCCCGCCGCCGCGACCAGCGCCGCGGCGCCGCCGAGGGCGAGCCCGGCGCGCGGCGACGTGGCCTGGGCCAGCCAGCCGACCAGCGGGGCGCCGATCGGCGTCGAGCCGAGGAAGACGACGGAGTAGAGCGACATCACGCGCCCACGCATCGCGGGGGCGGCGGCGAGCTGCAGCGACGAGTTGACGCCCGCCGCGAACGTGACGCTGACGGCGCCCAGCGGCACGAGCGCGAGGATCTGCAGAGGCAGCGAGGGGGCGACCGCGGCGAGCAGCTCGAAGACCCCGAAGGCGGTGGCGGATCCGACGATCAGCCGCGGCGAGATCTGGCCCCGGCTGCCGGCGAGCAGCGCCCCGCAGACCGAGCCGACGCCCATCGCCATCGTCATCAGCGCGTAGGTGGTCGCCGTGCCGTGCCAGGTCGTGTGGGCGAGCAGCGGCATCAGCACCTGGAAGTTGAACGAGAACAGGCCGATCAGCACCATCGCGCCGAGTGGGATCCACAGCGCGGTGGTGGTCCGCACGTGGCGCAGCGCGAGCCGCACGTCGCCGCGGTGGCGCTCGGCGGGCGGCGCGGTCAGCAGCGCCGAGCGGTCCATCCGGCGCAGGGCGACGAGCATCGCAACGAAGCTCATGGCGTTGAAGGCGAAACACGGGCCGACGCCGAGGACCGCGATCACCGTGCCCGCGAGGGCGGGGCCGACGATGCGGCTGGTGTGGACGACGACGGAGTTGAGCGCGACGGCGTTGACGATCCGCTCAGGCCCGACGAGCTCCATCACGAACGACTGCCGCGCCGGGTTGTCGATCGCCAGCACGGAGCCACGCGCGAGCACGAGCGCGAACACGATCACCGCTGTGACGTGGCCGGTCGCGACCAGCAGCCACAGCGTCAGCGCGGGCAGCGCCATCAGCGCCTGCGTGTACTGGAGCAGCCGCAGCTTCGGCACGCGGTCGGCGAGCAGGCCGCCCCAGGCGCCGAACAGCAGCATCGGGAGGAACTGCAGGGCGGCGGTGAGGCCGACGCTGACCCCCGAGCCGGTCAGCTGCACGATCAGCCACATCTCGGCGATGATCTGCATCCAGTTGCCGGTGATCGAGACGACCTGACCGGCGAAGTACCGGCGGTAGTTCGGGACGCTGAGCGAGTCGAAGGTGCGGCGGACGCCCGCGCTCACGCGCGATCGTCCTCCAGCAGGCGCTCGAGGATCGCGGCGGCGCGGTCGAGCGCGGCCCGCTCCTCGGACTCGAGGGCCTCGATGCGGTGGGCCAGGTAGGCGGTCTTGCGCTGGCGCTGCTCCTCGAGCAGCGCGCGCCCCGCGGGGGTGACGGACAGCAGCGAGGAGCGGCGGTCCTGCGGATCGGCCGCACGCTGCAACACCCCGAGCTCCTCGAGCCTCGCGACCAGCCGCGTCGCCGTGGGCCGCTGCACGCGCTCGCGCTTGGCGAGCTCGGAGGGGGTCAGTGGCCCATGCACGTCGACGGTGGCGAGCGCGGCGGTCAGCGAGGGGCTGAGCCCCGTGCCGGCCTCTTGCCGCAGTCGCCTGGAGGTCCGCGTGATCGCGAGGCGGAGCCGGACCGCGAGGTCGAGGGTCGGAGTGGTTTGCATCGCTAATTAGTTTAGCGAATCATCTCGCGGCATACCCTGCCGGCCATGGCAGCGGGGGAGAGGGCGCGGGCAGAGGGGCCGACGGCGGATGGGCCGAGCGCCGAGGAGCGGGTGCGGGCGTGCCTCGCGCGGATCGAGGCGCGGGAGGGCGAGCTGCGCGCGTGGGCGTGGCTCGATGCCGACGCCGCGCTCGAGCAGGCGCGCGCACGTGACGCGGAGGCGCCGCGCGGGCCGCTGCACGGGCTGCCGGTCGGCGTAAAGGACGTGATCGACACCGCGGACATGCCGACCGCCTACGGCTCGCCGATCTATGAGGGCCACCGGCCCGAGCGCGACGCGGACTGCGTCGCCTGGCTGCGCGAGCAGGGCGCGGTGATCCTCGGCAAGACCGTCACGACCGAGTTCGCGACGTATCAGCCGCCGGTGACCGTCAACCCGCACGACCCGGACCGCACGCCCGGTGGCTCGTCGAGCGGGTCGGCCGCCGCGGTGGCGGCGGGGATGGTGCCGGTCGCGTATGGCACCCAGACCGCCGGCTCGGTCATCCGCCCCGCGTCGTTCTGCGGCGTCGTCGGCTTCAAGCCCCGCCACGGCTGGGTGTCGACCGCCGGCGTCAAGCGCCTCAGCGCGCGGCTCGACACGCTCGGCACCTTCGGCCGCACGGTTGCCGACGCCGCGCTGCTCGCGGGCTTCGAGCCCGCCGCCGGCGAGCCGCGGATCGCGTTCTGCCGCACCCCGTGGGTCGAGGCGGCGCCCGAGGTGGAGGAGGCGGCGCGGCGGATCGGCGCGCGCGAGCTCGAGCTGCCGCCGCAGTTCGCGAGCCTCGCCGCGGCGCAGGAGGCCGTGATGGCGTTCGACGTCGCCCGCAACCTCGAGCCCGAGTGGCGCGAGCACCGCGAGGGCCTCTCGCAGGTGATGCAGGACTACATCGCGCTCGGGCAGGAGGTACCCGCGGAGGAGGCCGAGGCCGGCGCCGCGCTGCGCGACCAGTGCCGCGCGCGGCTGCCCGAGGTGCTGGCCGGGCTCGACGCGCTGCTCGTCCCCGCCGCGCTGGGCGAGGCGCCGCTGCGCAGCGAGGGCAACACCGGCGACCCGTTGCTGTGCCGGGCGTGGACGCTGCTCGGCGTGCCAGCCATCAGCGTCCCGGGCCTCACCGGCCCGGCAGGGATGCCGGTCGGCGTCCAGCTCGTCGGGCTCGACGAGGCGGTGGTGCTGGGGGCGGCGACGGCGGTCGAGGCGGCGCTGGGCTAGAGCCCGCACCAGCGCTTGGCGATCTCGAAGAAGCCCTCGCCCGCGGCTTCGAGCGCCTCCATCGAGCACGACTCGTCGGTGCGGTGCGCCTGCTCGGCGTCGCCCGGGCCGCAGATGATCGTCGGCGGGTTGCCGTAGGCGGGCGACAGCGCGGCGGCGTCGGTGAAGTAGGCGAGCCCGCGCGGCTCGGGCGTCTCGCCGATCAGCGGCCCCATGATCGAGAACACGGTCTGCACCCAGTCGCCCGAAGGGTCGGTGTCGATCGGGTCGAGCGCCACGCGCGGCGACAGTTCGATCCCCTCGCCGAGCCGTTCGCGCAGCGCGCCGAGGACGGTATCCGACGAAAGCCCGGGCACGGTCCGCACGTCGATCCCCGCCTCCGCGTAGTCGGGAACGGAGTTGATGTTGATTCCGCCGGCGAACGTGCCGAGCGAGATCGTCGGAGAGCCGAGCAGCGGGTGCTCGGCGTCGAAGGAGAGGTCCTGCAGCGAGAGGATCGCCTGCGCGAGCGGATACACGGCGTTCTCGCCCAGGTGCGGCATCGAGCCGTGGGCGGTCTTGCCGCGCGCGACCGCGTCCGCCCACACCACGCCCTTGTGCGCGACGCACGGGTAGTTCGTGGTCGGCTCGGCCACCAGCACCGCGCCGCACTCGCCCAGCGCGCCCTCCTCGCGAGCGAGCGCCAGCGCACCCTCGCAGCCGGTCTCCTCGCCGGCGCACAGCACGAGCTCGAGCCCGGAACCGCCGGCGCGAGCCAGCCGCTCGGCCGCGACGACGATCGCCGCCGTCCCGCCCTTCATGTCGCTCGTCCCGCGCCCGAACAGGCGGTCGCCGTCGGTCTCGCCGGAGAACGCGTCGACCGACCAGTCGGCGCGCCCCAGTGGGACGGTGTCGAGGTGGCCCGTGAGGCACAGCGACGGGCCGTCACCGGGGAGGCGCGCGACGAGCGACGTGCGGCCCGGGCCGAACTCGTAGGAGGCGACCGAGAACCCGGCCGCCTCGAGCCGCGCCGCCAGCAGCGACGCGGCCTTCTCCTCGTCACCCGGCGGGTTGACGGTCCGGATCGCGACGAGCTCGCGGGTGAGCTCGACGACCTCGCCGCTCACGCGGTCCCGACCGGCTCCGGCGCCGGCTCGCTCCGCTGCTTCTTCGGCTTCGGCGCGTGGCCGTCGCCGGCCGCCTCCGCGCCCAGCCCGGTCTCGGAGCGCACGTAGAGCTCCTCGTACTGGCGCTCGTTGCCGCGCTCGGACGACAGCTTCGTGCCGAGGAAGCAGCCCAGGAACCCGATCGGGATGCAGAAGATCGCCGGGTTGTCGAGCGCCAGCGAGCCGAGCGGCGACGTCGCGCCCGGCCACACCGGGTTGGACAGGATGATCAGCACCGTCGACGCGAGCAGGCCGGACAACATGCCCACGATCGCGCCCATGGTGTTGAACTCACGCCACCACAGCGCCAGCAGCAGCGCCGGGAACGTCACGCTCGAGGCGAAGCAGAACGCGAGCCCGACGAGCACGGAGACGTTGAACTCCGCGCCGCCGATCAGCGCCAGCGCGATCGCGAGGACGCCGATCACGATCGCGGCGATCTTGGCGACCCACACCTCCTCCTTCTCGGAGTCGCGCCCCTTGCGGACGACGTTGGACCACACGTCGTGCGCCACCGCGCCCGAGGCGGAGATCACGAGCCCCGCGACGACCGCGAGGATCGTCGCCAGCGCGACCGCCGAGATGACGGCGAGGAAGATGTCGCCACCCGCCGAGCCCTTGCCGCCGCCGAGGTGCTCGGCCAGTTCGGGGATCGCGAGGTTGCCGGTCTCGCCCGCGGCCTTGCCCTCGGACGGGGTCAGGATCGCCCGCGCGCCGACGCCCACGAACATGACGATCAGGTAGAAGACGCCGATCAGGAAGACCGCCCAGCCGATCGAGCCGCGCGCCGCCTTGGCGTTCGGCACGGTGAAGAAGCGCACGAGGATGTGGGGCAGCCCGGCGGTGCCGAACACGAACGCGACGCCGAACGAGAGCAGCGCCAGGCCGGAGTCGAACTGCAGGCCGGGCTTGAGGTAGTCGAGGCCCTTCGGATGGTTCTCGGCCGCCTGGCTGAACAGCTTGGTCGGCGAGAAGCCCACCTTCGCGGCCACGAACACCGCGAGGACGACGCCGGCGGTCATCAGCAGCCCCGCCTTGATGATCTGCACCCACGTCGTGGCGAGCATGCCGCCGAAGATCACGTAGGCGAGCATGAAGCCGCCGACGATGATCACGGCCGGCGTGAACGTGATGCCGGTCAGCGCCTGGATCAGCGCGCCCGCGCCGACCATCTGCGCGAGCAGGTAGATGATCACGACGGACAGCGTCCCGACCGCGGCGACCAGCCGGGCGGGCCGCTCCCGCAACCGGAACGAGAGCACGTCGGCGAGCGTGTACTTGCCGGAGTTGCGCATCCGCTCGGCGAGGAAGAACAGCACCGGGACGAACGCGATGATCGCGGCCATCAGGCCGACGAAGGCATCGACGCCGAACAGGAACGTGAGGCCGGCGAAGCCGAGGAACGAGGACGCCGACATGTAGTCGCCGGCGATCGCCCAGCCGTTCTGGAGGCCGCTGATGCCTCGCCCGGCGGCGTAGAAGTCCGAGGCGGAGCTCGTGCGCTTGGCGGCCCAGTAGGTGACGCCCAGCGTGACCGCGAGGACGACGGCGAAGACCGCCAGCGGCAGGACCTGGAGGTCGGCGGCGAAGACGATCATCGCGCTGCCCCCTCGGTCGTGCGCGACGCGACCGCGGCCGCGCGCTCCTCGAGCGGCTCGAAGTCGTGGTCGGCCTTGCGCAGGTAGGCGAACGTCAGCACCCAGGTCAGCAGCACCATGCAGACGGCCGCGATCCACGCGAACGGCAGCCCGTCGGCGACCTGCCAGCCCATCACGCCGGGGACGAAGGCCGCCAGCAGCAGGTAGCCGATCGAGCCGACGAGGAAGACGAGCGTCATCGGCTTCAGCCAGCGCCGCCGCTCCTGCACCAGCTCCTGGAATTCTGGTGAGCGCTCGACGGCCAGCCAGTCGACGGACTGCGCCGCCGACGGCTGACCTCCGCGCTCGAACCGCTTGGTCCCGGACATATGGACTTCCCCCCTGTTGACCCGCACTCCCGTGCGGGTTGGGGTGCCCGATCAGCGCGCCTTGGACACCTCCGGCGGCTGCTCGGCGATCATCGGCCCGTCGCCCGACGGGTCGGCGATGCCCTCCTCCAGCCACGTGTGGCGCCCCTCGAGGACCTGCTGGGCGACCTTGTAGTTGGCGTCGTCGTCGTTCGAGAACAGCTCGCCGAAGAGGGTGTCGACGCGGCGCCGTGCCTGGCGGATGAACAGGTCGGCCATCTCGACCGCCTCGTCACCGCGCTCGGGGTGCTCCTCCTTCAGCGTCTGGGCGTAGACGGCCGCGGCGGAGATCGCGTAGAGCTCGGCGCCGATATCGACGATCCGGCCCAGCACCGCCTGCTTCTTCTCGAGCTTGGCCTGCCAGCGGCTCATCGCGTAGAACGTCGAGCGCGCGAGCTTGCGCGCGGCGCGCTCGGTGTAGCGGACGTGCCCGGCGAGCGCGCCGAACTCCGAGAAGCCGCCAGGCTTCTGACCCTCGCCGACCGCCAGCTGCGGCAGCCAGCGCGAGTAGAACTTGCCCGCCTCGATGGCGGACTTGCCCTTGGCCTTGAGGTCGCCGTCGCCCTCGAGCAGCTCGCCGGCCACCTCGAGGTGCTGGTCGACGGCCTCGCGCGCGATCAGCAGGTGCATGATCTCGGTCGAGCCCTCGAAGATGCGATTGATGCGCATGTCGCGCATCATCTGCTCGACCGGCACCGGCTTCTCGCCGCGCGCCTTGAGCGACTCGGCGGTCTCGTAGCCGCGGCCGCCGCGCACCTGCATCAGCTCGTCGGTCACCTGCCAGCCCAGCTCCGACCCGTACAGCTTGGCCAGCGCGGCCTCGATGCGGATGTCGTGCTTCTTGTCGTCGGCGAGGCGGCTGGAGACGTCGAGCATCGCCTCGAGCCCGAACGACGTGGCGGCGATGAAGGCGATCTTCTGCGCGACGGCGTCGTGCTTGCCGACCGGCTGGCCCCACTGCACGCGCTCCTTCGACCACTCGCGCGCGATCTTGGTCGACAGCTTCGAGACGCCGAGGCAGATCGCCGGCAGCGCGAGGCGGCCGGTGTTGAGGGTCGTGAGGGCGATCTTCAGACCCATGCCCTCGTTCCCGATCACGTTCTCCTCAGGGACGAAGACGTCCTCGAGCAGCGTCACCGAGTTCTCGATCCCGCGCAGGCCCATGAACTGGTTGCGGTGCTCGACCGTGACGCCGTCGGAGCTGTAGTCGAGGACGAAGGCGGTGATGCCGCCCCTGTGGCCGTCCGACTTCGGCACCTGCGCCATCACGACGACGATGTTGGCGATGGCGCCGTTGGTCGCCCACAGCTTGCGGCCGTTGAGGACGTAGCCGCCCTCGGTCGGCTCGGCCGTGGTGGCGAGGCGGGCAGGGTCGGAGCCGACGTCCGGCTCGGTCAGCAGGAAGGCGGAGATGTGGTCCTTGGCCACCAGCGGCAGCCACTTCTGCTTCTGCTCCTCGGAGCCGAAGCCCATCAGCGGCTCGGCGACGCCGATCGACTGGTGGGCGGAGAGCAGCGTGGCGAGCGCGGAGTGCCAGGTGCCGGCCAGCACCAGCGCGCGGTTGTAGTAGACCTGCGAGAGGCCGATGCCGCCGTACTGCTCGGGCACCTTCATGCCGAGCGCGCCGAGCTCCTTGAGGCCCTCGATCACGGCGTCGGGCAGCTTGGCCTCGCGCTCGATCTCGAGCGGGTCGACCTCATCGACGAGGAATTGCCTCAGCTTCGAGAGAAACGCCTCGCCCTTCTCGACCGCCGCGGGATCGTTCTTGGGCTGGGGATGGATCAGATCGAGCCGGAGGTTGCCGAGGAAGAGCTCCTTGCCGAAGCTGGGCTTCTCCCAGCCCTGCTCGCGGGCGCTCTCGGCGACCTGGCGTGCTTCCTTCTCGCTGACGTTGCTGGCCACGGACGACTCCTTGGGTTCTAAGGGGAATACCTGAGCGGGGCGGGCGTCTCCCTCCACAACCCCCCACCAGGAGACTTCCATTGTTCCCCGCCGATCTCTACATCATCCGCCTCGCCACCGAAGCTGACGCCGCCACGGTCCGCCACCTGGCCGCCCTCGACTCCGCGAAGCCGCTGACCGGCCGCGTGCTGATCGGCGAGATCGACGGCAAGCCCGCCGCCGCGCTGTCGCTCAAGACCGGCGTCGCCGTCGCCGACCCGTTCCAGGCGAGCGAGAACCTCCGCGTCCACATGCGCATGCGCGCCGCGGCGGTCGAGGCGATCGACCGCGAGCCGTCCCTGCGCGAGCGGATGCTCGACGCGGTGCGGCGCCCGGCGGCAGTACCCTCGACGGCCTGAGCCTGAGCCACTTACAGCGCCTCGAAGCCGAGAGCATCCACATCATCCGGGAGGTCGCCGCTGAAGCGGAGAACCCCGTGATGCTGTACTCGATCGGCAAGGACAGCACGGTGATGCTGCATCTTGCCATGAAGGCCTTCTATCCGGGCAAGCCGCCGTTCCCGCTGCTGCACGTCGACACGACGTGGAAGTTCCGCGAGATGATCGAGTTCCGCGACCGGATGGCCGCGGAGCTCGGCATCGAGCTGCTCGTCCACATCAACCAGGAGGGCCTCGAGCGCGGGATCAACCCGTTCGACTCCGGCTCCCAGGTCCACACCGACGTGATGAAGACCGAGGGCCTCAAGCAGGCGCTCGAGCAGCACGGCTTCGACGCCGCGTTCGGCGGTGCCCGCCGTGACGAGGAGAAGTCGCGCGCCAAGGAGCGCGTGTTCTCGTTCCGCTCCGCCCAGCACCGCTGGGACCCGAAGAACCAGCGCCCGGAGCTGTGGCACCTCTACAACGCGCGCAAGAAGCGCGGCGAGTCGATCCGCGTCTTCCCGCTCTCGAACTGGACCGAGCTCGACGTGTGGGAGTACGTCCAGCTCGAGGAGCTCCCGGTCGTGCCGCTCTACTTCGCCAAGGAGCGGCCGGTCGTGCGCCGCAACGGGACGCTGCTGATGGTCGACGACGACCGCATGCCGCTCGAGGACGGCGAGACGCCCGAGCAGGTCAAGGTGCGCTTCCGGACGCTCGGCTGCTACCCGCTGACCGGCGCGGTCGAGAGCGACGCCGAGACGCTCGAGGACATCGTGGCCGAGATGCGCGCCTCGCGGACCTCCGAGCGCGAGGGCCGCGTGATCGACCACGACGCCGCCGCCTCGATGGAGAAGAAGAAGCAGGAGGGGTACTTCTGAGCGCGGTCCGGGAGCAGTCGCTGCTGCGCTTCATCACCTGCGGCAGCGTGGACGACGGCAAGTCGACGCTGATCGGCCGCCTGCTGTACGAGTCGGGGCTGATCCTCGAGGACCAGATGGCGGCGCTGGAGGCCGACTCGCGGCGTTCCGGCACGACCGGCGACGCGCCCGACTTCGCGCTGCTGCTCGACGGGCTGTCGGCCGAGCGCGAGCAGGGCATCACGATCGACGTCTCGCACCGCTACTTCTCGACCGACCGGCGCCACTTCATCGTCGCCGACACGCCCGGGCACGAGCAGTACACGCGCAACATGGTCACCGGCGCGTCGACCGCCGACTGCGCGGTGATCCTGCTCGACGCGCGCAAGGGCGTGCTGACCCAGACGCGCCGCCACTCCTGGCTGGTCTCGCTCCTCGGCATCCGACACGTCGTGCTCGCGGTCAACAAGATGGACCTGGCCGAGTTCTCCGAGGCGCGCTTCCGCGAGATCGAGGACGAGTACGCGGCGGTCGCGAAGCAGATCGAGCTGCCCGACGTGCAGTGCATCCCGGTGTCGGCGCTCGCGGGCGACAACGTCGTCGAGCCGAGCGACAACACGCCCTGGTACGACGGCCCGACGCTGCTCGAGTACCTGGAGACCGTCGAGGTCGACCTCGAGCGGCTGGAGAACGCGCCGTTCCGCATGCCGGTGCAGCTCGTGGCCCGCCCGAGCTCCGACTTCCGCGGCTTCGCGGGCACGATCGCCGGCGGGTCGGTGCGGCCGGGCGACGAGATCCGCGTGCTTCCGCGCGACACGCGCAGCACCGTCGAGCGCATCGTCACCTACGACGGCGACCTCGAAGAGGCGGTCGCCGGCCAGGCGGTGACGCTCACGCTGGCGGACGAGATCGACGCCAGCCGAGGCGACATGATCGCCACGGTCGACGACCCGCCGGGCGTCGCCGACCAGTTCGAGGCGACCGTCGTGTGGATGGCCGACGACCCGATGTACCGCGGGCGCAACTACCTGATGCGGATCGGCTCCCAGCTCGCCACCGCCACGATCGCGCCGCTCAAGTACAAGCTCAACGTCAACACGCTCGAGCACATGGCGGCCACGAAGCTCGAGCTCAACGAGATCGGCGTGATCGACCTCGAGCTCGACCGGCCGGTGGCGTTCGATCCCTACGACGCCAACCGCGAGACCGGCGGCTTCATCCTCATTGACCGCATCACGAACGAGACGGTCGGCGCGGGCATGATCCGCTTCGCGCTGCGGAGGGCGGCGAACCTGAAGTGGCAGACGGTCGACGTCGACAAGGCCGCGCGCGCGACCGCCAAAGGCCAGCAGCCGAGCGTCCTGTGGTTCACCGGCCTGTCCGGCGCCGGCAAATCGACGATCGCCAACCTGGTCGAGACGGAGTTGCACCGGCGCGGCTGCCACACCTACATGCTCGACGGCGACAACGTCCGCCACGGGCTCAACAAGGACCTCGGCTTCACGCAGGCGGACCGCGTCGAGAACGTGCGCCGCGTCGCCGAGGTCGCGCGGCTGATGACCGACGCCGGCCTGATCGTGCTCGTCTCGTTCATCTCGCCGTTCCGCAGCGAGCGCCGGATGGCGCGCGAGCTGTTCGACGCGGGCGAGTTCCTCGAGGTGTTCGTGGACACGCCGCTGGAGATCGCCGAGCAGCGCGACCCGAAGGGCCTCTACGCGAAGGCGCGGGCGGGCGAGCTCGCCAACTTCACGGGCATCGATTCGCCGTACGAGCCGCCCGAGCACGCCGAGCTGCGGCTCGACACCACCTCGCTCACTGCCGAGGAGTGTGCGGAGCAGGTGGTCCTGGCGCTCGCGGAGCGGGGGATGCTGCCGGGGACGTAGCGCCGCGGCGCAGGATCAGGTAGGACGCCGCGCCGAGCGCGAGCGGGACGAGCACGAGCGCCACCGCGGGGATGCCGACCCCCGCCTTGGTCAGCAGCGCCAGGCCCGACGTGAACATGACGATGCCCAGCGCGGGGCGCAGGCCGCGTTCGGGCAGGCGCGTGGAGAGGTTGGCGCCGACCCAGACGCCGGGGATCGACCCGATCAGGAGCGTGCCCGCGAGCCCGAGGTCGACGTTGCCGGCCGCGAGATGGGCGGCGGCGGCCGCCCACAGCAACACCGCCGCGTGGGCGACGTCGGTGCCGACCACGCGCCGCGGCGTGAGGCGGAAGCCGAGGATCAGCCCGATCGCGATCAGCGTGCCCGAGCCTGCCGAGCTGACGCCGAGCAGCGTGCCGACGCTGAGCCCGAGCACGACCGCGAACGCCTTGTGGCGGCGGTCCAGGATGACCGTCTCGCGCTCGCCCTCGCCGGTCAGGATCAGCGCGCGGGCGAGGATCAGCGCGCCGGTGACCGCGAGCCCGATCGCGATGGCCAGGATCAGGTCGTCCTCGAGGTCGAGCAGCTCGAGCAGCGCAACGCCGGCGAGCGCGCCCGGGATCGATCCGACCGCCAGCCAAGCGGCGATGTCGAGCTGGACCGTGCCCTTGTGGAAGTGACGGATGCCGCCGACCGTCTTGGTGACGGCGGCGTAGGCGAGGTCGGTGCCGACGGCGACGACCGGCTTGATGCCGAACAGCAGGATCAGCAGCGGCGTCATCAGCGAGCCGCCGCCCATCCCCGTCGTGCCGACCAGGACCCCGACCCCGAACCCGAAGACGATGAGCAGGGGGTCCATCCCCGCCCATCGTGGCAGGCGGGGTGGCTAGTCGGCGTGCGTCGAGGTGGCGGTGGTGATGTGCGACGTGTCGACTTCGTCGTCGTCACGCGAGTTGCCGCTGAGTGATTCCTTGAACTCGCGCATGCCCTTGCCGACGGCCTTGCCGGCGTCGGGGAGGCGCTTCGGCCCCAGGACGACGAGGGCGATGACGAGCACGATCACGAGTTCCATGGGTCCGATGTTTGGCATGTGGAGGTCTGCGCGGCCGGCGTGGGAACGGATCACACGGTTTGCGCGCCAACAAGTAATCCGGATTCGGACGGGCCGCGTTAGAGGGCCCACGCAACCGGAAGGAGCAGCCACCATGGCTGAAGCACCCAACGCCGTGCGGGAGCTCGCGGATGACGCGACCTCACGCAAGCGGTTCCTGCGCCAGGCAGGCGGCGGCGGTGTCGCAGCCTCTCTGGCTGTCTTCATCGCAGCCTGTGGCGGTGACTCGAAGTCGTCCTCGAAGGCGGCCGCGACCAGCACCCCCACGATGAGCGCCAAGAGCGGCACCGAGCAGTTCGGCAAGGGCGACCTTGGCATCGCCAACTACGCCCTGACGCTCGAGTACCTGGAGGCCGACTTCTACTCGAAGGTCTCCAACAGCGGCATGCTCAAGGGCAAGCTCGCCGATCTGGCGATGCGCTTCGGAAACGAAGAGCAGGCGCACGTCGACGCGCTCGTCGCGATGATCAAGAAGGCCGGCGGCACACCCGCCGTCGCGCCGAAGACGAACTTCCCGTTGGACAACGAGAAGTCGATCCTCAAGCTCGCCGCGACCGTCGAGAACCTCGGCGCCCGTGCCTACCTCGGCCAGGCCGCGCACATCCAGGACAAGGAGATCCTGGCCGCCGCCCTGTCGATCCACTCGGTCGAGGCGCGGCATGCCGCGGTCCTCAACCTCGCCACCGGCGCCAAGCCGGCGCCGGATGCCTTCGCCATGCCGGTGACGGCCGACGAGGTCCTGAAGACCGTCAAGCCGTTCCTGGCCACCTAGCCACGAAAGGACTGAATCCCAATGGAGAACATCGAGATCCAGGGCATGAGCCGGGGCGCGTTCCTGGTCCGTGGCGCCCTCGCCACCGGCGCCGTCTACGGCGCTGCGTCCGTCACCCCGTGGGTGACCGGCGCGCTGGCCCAGGGCGGGGGTGGGGACGTTGACGTCCTCAACTTCGCGCTGACGCTGGAGTACCTCGAGGCCGACTTCTACAAGCAGGCCCAGAAGCTGTCGCTGAAGGGTCAGTACAAGTCGTTCGCGAAGGACTTCGGCGACCAGGAGCAGCAGCACGTCGAGGCGCTCATGGCCACCATCAAGAAGCTCGGCGGCAAGCCCGTCAAGTCGCCGGCGTTCGCGTTCGGCATGAAGACCGAGAAGGACTTCGCGAAGCTCGCGATCACCCTCGAGGACACCGGCGTGTCGGCCTACAACGGCGCGGCGCCGATGATCCAGAGCAAGGACGTGCTCGCCGCGGCCGGCGGCATCGTGCAGGTCGAGGCGCGCCACGCCGCGGCGCTGCGGTTCGTGGGCGGGATGGACCCGACCAAGGGCCCGTTCGACCAGCCGCTGGCGAAGGCGAAGGTCCTCACCGCCGTCAAGCCGCTGATCAAGGCCTGATCAGCGACTACGCAACCGCACGGTGCCCCGGCCGGTCCGGCCGGGCATGCGTGCGGTGAGCTCGAACGCGGCGCCGCCGGTGCGAAGCAGCCCGGCGGCGCGGCGCGAGAGGCGCAGCGTCGCCGCGTGGCCGGGGCGGGCGGTCGTCCGCGCCAGGCGCGCGGAGCGGCCGCTGCCCTTCACACGTGCGTCGACGCGGCAGCGCAGCGGGCAGGTGACGGCCAGCGCGGTGCTGCCGGCGCGCGCGGCGAGGCCGCGGCGGACCGCGGCGCGGCGCGCGAACACCCGCGCGTCACCGAGCCGGCGGACGAGCACGACGTCGCGCGTACGGAGCGCGGCCCGGGCCTGGTCGGCGGGCGAGAGCGGCTTCGACTGCCCCTCGCCGATGATGCCGCTCACGGGCAGCGCGGCGATCCGCGCCGCGCCGGCGTAGACGTAGAGGTCGACGCTGATGTCGGTCTGCACGCCGTGGCCGTCGGAGGCGCGCAGGCCGAGCGTGTCGATGCCGACGTAGCCCGGCTCGGGCGTCCACGCGACCGCGATGTCGTTCCAGCTGTAGGGCGCGGGGGAGAGCACCGGCTGGCCGGAGGCGCCGTGCTGCGGCGCGCGCGTCACGGTCGCCTTGAGGTCGTCGCCGTCGTCGTCGGCGCAGGAGATGTGGACGAGGCCGGGCGTGCCCGCGGTCGTCTTCGCGGCGTCGGTCGAGCATCCGAGGCCGCTGAACCAGCGCGGGTCGTCGGCGTTCTCGATCGCCATCTTCGTCTCGGTGGCGTGGCCGTTGGCGGCCGCCACCACGCTGAACGGGTCGCTCGCGCCGGAGGCGTCCGCGGGGCGGTAGACGGCGTCGACCCAGCGCTCGCTGCCCCAGTCGTGGTCCTCGAGGGCGGAGGGCGCGAACTTCGTCATGGTGCCGCGCGCCGGCGGCGTGCCGAGGCGCACGGTCAGCGGGTCGTGGTCGGCATCGGAGCAGACGACGCCGAAGCGGCGGGTGGCGCCGGGCCGGGCGTAGATGGGGAGGACGCCGGCGCCGGGGTCGGCGACGCCGATGTCCGGCGCGCAGGTCGGCAGCCGGTCGACGTCGGGGCCGACCTGCACGCTCAGCGGCGCGTCGGCCGAGCGCGCGCCGAGGTCGTCGGTGGCCCACAGCTCGGTCTGCTCCTCGCCGCGGGCGATCGCGGTGCGGTAGTGCCAGACGGGCGCGTCGGCGCCGCCGGCGTCGCCGCCGCGGACGCGCAGCGGGCCGTCGAGGTGCTCGCCCGGGCCGCCGCCGTCGATCGTGAAGCCGTCGTTCTCGTAGTCCCAGCAGTAGACGTCGAGCGCGACCGTGGCGGGGGCGGTGCCGGCCGTGCGCTGGGCGGCGGTGGCCGGCTGGCACTGGGGCGGCGTGTTCTGCGAGCGCGGCGTGACGTGGATCGCGACGCGCTGGGTCGCGGCGCCGTTCGGCCCCTCGAGGCGGAGCGTGAAGGCGTCGTCGGCGGTCGCGGCGTCGTCGGCGCGGTAGCGCCAGCTCGCGACCTGCGTGTCGGCGTCGTAGGCGAAGCCGGTGAGGGTGCCGTGCGCGGGGCTGCTCGCCGGCTCGACGGTCCAGGCGCGGCGGCAGTCGAGCTCGTGGCGGCGCTCGAGGCCGGGGCGGTCCCAGGTCTCCGGCGTGTCGCACTCGGGCGCAGCCGCGGCAGCGGCACTCGACGCGAGCGCGATGAAAATGGTGAGAGCCAAGCCCAAGGCAATGGCCAACTTCCGTGTCGGCATGTCCTGACTATCGCCCGCTGAGGCGAACCGCACTCCTCCTGGAGGGCTTGCCACGTGGCTGGGAGGTTTGTGGGAGATCAAGCTCTCCCCATGACAACTTTCGCCGCCAACCACTCCCGCTTCGCGCCGCTGCCGAGCCTCGCGACGGTGGGCAAGGACTTCACCTATCTCGTGCTCGGCCTGCCGGTCGGCGTCGCCGTCTTCTCGTTCGCCGTGACCGCGTTCGCGCTCTCCGCCGGCCTCGCGATCACGCTCGTCGGGATCCCGCTGCTGATCCTCACGCTGCTCGCTTCACGCTGGATCGCCAAGCTCGAGCGCGAGCGGGCGCGGTTGGTGGTCTCCGAGCCCGTCACCGCCGACCGCCCGCTGAGCGGCAGCGTGATGGAGCGCTCGAAGGCGCTGCTGCGCGATCGCAGCGCGTGGACCGGCGCCGCCTGGTCGCTGCTCATGCTCCCGATCGGCGTGGCCGGCTTCACCGCCGCGATCACGCTGTGGAGCACCGCGCTCGGCTTCATCACCTCGCCGCTCTGGTACTGGGCGACGGACTCGAGCAACGACACCATCCCGCTGCTCGACTCGACCTCGGCCGGCTACTCGGTGCTGCGCGTGTTGATCGGCCTGGCGCTGCTGCCGACCGCCGCGATGGCCTGCCGCGGCCTCGCGGCCGGCACCGGCCGCGCGGCGCGGGCGATCCTGGGCTAGGCGCCTGGGATCTCGGCTCCGGCGGGGACGCCGCGGCGCTGGTACTCCTCGTAGAGGGGCTCCCAGTCGGTGTCCTCGCCGGCTAGCTTGTCGAGGCAGACGTGCCAGCCTGCGGCGTTGCGGGCGGCCTCGTCGGCCTCGAGCGTCTGGATGAGCGTGAGCCGGGTGCCGTCGCCCTCGGGCGCGAGCTCGAGCCGCAGCAGGTCCTTGCCCCACAGGAACGCGAAGACCTTCGGCGGGTCGAGCTCGACGACCCGCCCGTCCATCGGCTCGGCGAGGTTGGGGTCGAAGGTGAAGCGCATCGCGCCGCCCTCGCGCAGGTCGACCTCGACCGTGCTCGGGAACCAGGAGGCCATCGCCTCCGGCACCGTGATCGACCGCCAGACGCGCTCGACGGGGTGGGGATAGACGCGCTCGAAGCGCACGGCGGGCTTGCCTTCGTAGGTCTCGTAGGTCCCGTACACGGTCAGTCCTTTCGGTCGAGGTGCCGGCCGAGCTCGTCGAGGCTCTCGTTCCACAGCCGCCGGTAGGGGGCGAGCCAGGCGTCGAGCTCTCGGATCGGGCCGGGGTCGAGCGCGTAGACACGCCGGTTGGCGTCCTGGCGGACCTGGACGAGCCCCGCCTCGCGCAGCACCTTGAGGTGCTTGGAGGTGCCAGGCTGGCTCAGACCGAGCCGCTCGACGAGCTCGCCGACCGGGCGCGGGCGCTCGAGCAGCAGCTCGAGCACGGCGCGGCGGTTGGGGTCGGAGAGCGCATGCCAGGACGACGACACGCGCTGCAATATATCCAGATGGCTATATAGCCGTCAAGAAATATCGTCGACGAAGGCGATCAGACCGGCCGCGCCGCGCAGCGCGTGCAGCCGCAGCAGCTGGTCCTCGGCCCGTCCGGCGAGCACCTCGAGCTCGCCCTCCTCGAGCCGGTCATCGCGCACAGCGAGCTCCAGCAGCGTGCGCCACAGCGAGAGCTTGCCGCTGACGCCGGTGATCAACCCCTCGAGCTCGACGACGCGGCTGAGCGGGGAGAACTGGAGCAGCTCGCCGTTGGGCTTGAGGCGGCCGACCTTCTCGCCGAGCCAGAAGATCGACGCCTTTATGCGGTCCTCGGAGACGTCGAGGCGGTCCATGATCCGCTTGAGCGCGTGACGGTCCTCGTCGATCTCGCTGGCCAGCGTCGCGAGCGCCGGGCCGAACTCGGCGTTGCCGTCGTTGTTCTTGGCCGCGCGCTTCGCCAGCTCGACCCCGAGCGTCGAACCGGCGTAGTGGTCATTCAGGTAGATCGGGAGGTACTTCATTCGTCAGGCCTACCCCCTCGCGCCGGGGCGCGTAACGGAGTCCGCGGCAGCGGAGATCGCGGTGCGTACGGCGTCGGCGAGCTCGGCGCCGCCCGCCAGCGCGGCGGCGAGCGCCCCGTTGAACGCGTCGCCCGCCCCGGTGGTGTCGACCACCTCGACCTTTGGCGCCGGGATCCGCTCGAGCGCGTCGCCGTCGGCGAGCAGCGCGCCCTTCGGCCCGATCGTCACGACGACCGGCGCGCCGGTGCGCTGCGTGAGCGCGCGGGCCGCCGCCTCCGGATCGGCCTCGCCGCTGAGCGCGGCCGCCTCGGGCTCGTTCGGGGTCAACACGGGACCGAGCGCGAGCAGCTCGTCGGACAGCGCTCGCGCCGGGGCGGGGTTGAGGACGACCTGGAGCTCGGCCGCGTGGGCCGCGCGCGCGGCCGCCAGCACCGGCGCGTCCGGCACCTCGAGCCCGATCAGCACCACGCCGCCCGGCTCCGCGCCCGCGAGCGCGGCCTCGACCGCGGCGGGCGTCAGCTCGTTGTTGGCGCCGGACGCGACCGCGATCTGGTTCTCGCCGGCCTCGTCGACCGCGATCAGCGCGACCCCGGTGGGCGCCGTGACCCGCGCGACGGCGGACACGTCGACCCCCTCGCCGGCGAGGTCGGCGACCGCCTCGTCGCCGAGGTCGTCGCTGCCGACCGCGCCGACCATCCGCACCGTCGCGCCCTGCCGCGCCGCCGCCACCGCCTGGTTCGCGCTCTTGCCGCCGCCGTGGCGCTCGAAGGTGCCGCCGGTCACCGTCTCGCCCGGCCCGGGCAGCGTCGCCGCCCGCACCACGAGGTCGAGGTTGACCGAGCCCACCACGTACACATCGCCTGCCATCGGCTGGGATGATCGCGCGTCGTGCCGTCTGACGAGATCCGCATCGACGTCGAGCTCCGCTGGCGCGACCTCGACTTCCTCGGGCACCTCAACCAGGCCGTCTACCACGAGCTCCTGGAGGAGGGCCGCGGCGCGCTGTTCGAGCAGCTCGGCGCGCTCGACGGCGGCTTCTTCTTCGTGCTCGCACACGTGGAGCTCGACCACCGGCAGGAGATCCGCCGCGACCACGGCCCGGTCACCGTCGCGATCCGCGTCGAGTCGGTCGGCCGCTCGAGCGTCACGGTCACCCACGAGATCGTGCGGGCCGACGGCGCGGTCGCCGCCGGGGGCCGCAGCGTGCTCGTGGCGTGGGACCGCGACGCGCGCCGCTCGCGCCCGCTGACCGACGCCGAGCGCGCGGCCCTCGCCTGACCCGTGCTCGGGGCCGCCGTCACCGTCGCCGACCTCGAAGGTGACCCGCACGCGCTGCTCGCGCAGCTGCGGGAGCAGGAGCCGGTCTCCTGGCTGCCCGCCATCGACGGCTGGCTCGTCACCCGCCGCGACCTCGCGCTGGAGGCGATGCGCGATGCCGAGCGCTTCACCGTCCACGACCCGCGCTTCACGACCGCGCAGGTGGTGGGGGAGAGCATGCTCTCGCTCGACGGCGCCGAGCACGCGCGGCACCGGGCGCCGTTCGTCGCGCCGCTGCGACTGGGCGAGGTGCGGCGGCGGCTCGCCGACGCGGTGGCGGCGGAGGCCGAGCGGCTCGCCGACGAGCTGGCGCCGCGCGGCGAGGCCGAGCTGCGGCGCGGCTTCGCCGGCCCGCTGGCCGCGGCGGCGGTCACCCACGCGCTCGGGCTCGACGGCGCCTCGACGGGCGCCGTGCTCGGCTGGTACGACGCGATCGTGGCCGCCGTCACCGACCTCAGCGCCGGGCGGCCGGCGGGGCCCGAGGCGGCGCGGGCGGTGGAGGAGCTCGGCGCGGCGGTGGACCTCCACGCCGCGGGGCTGAGCGCGGCGGAGGTGTGCTCGAACGTCGCCGTGCTGCTCTTCGGCGGCATCGAGACGACCGAGGGGATGATCGCCAACGCGCTGCTGCACGTGCTGGCGGCGCCGGTGGCGCGCGACCAATTGCCGGCGGCGGTGGAGGAGTCGCTGCGGCTCGAGCCCGCCGCGGCGGTGATCGACCGCTACGCCACGCGCGACACGTCGCTCGGCGAGGCCGAGATCGCGGCGGGCGACCTGGTGCGGATCTCGATCACCGCCGCCAACCGCGACCCGGCGGTCTTCCCGGAGCCCGATCGCTTCGACCCGAGCCGCGCGAACGCCGGCCGCCACCTCGCGTTCGCAGCCGGCCCGCACGTGTGCGTGGGGATGCACCTCGCGCGGCTCGAGGCCCACGTCGCGCTGGCGACGTTGCTCGACCGGCTGCCCGGATTGGAGCTCGCGGGGCGGGCCGAGATCCGCGGGCTGATCTTCCGCAAGCCGCCGGAGCTGTGGTGTCGCTGGGCGGCTAGCTGAGCGCCTCGGCGCCCAGCACGATGCTCCCGAACAGGAACATCAGCACGGCGATCGTCGCCACCACCGGGATCGGCGGCCCGCCGTGGATCCCGGTCTCGTGCACGACCGCGTGGCCCCTGCCGCGCGCGATCAGCCAGCGGTTGACCGGCACCGCGACGACGCCCGCGATCGCCAGCGCGAACGCGAGGCTCCCCCAGAACAGCAGGTCGCCGAGACCTGCGTCCATCGCGCCGGGGACGAGCAGCACGATCGCGTTGTCGACCACCTCCATCGTCGCGATGCTCAGCGTGTCGGAGGCGAGCGCGATCGGCACGACCGCCGCGAGCGCGAGCCCGGCGCGTAGCAGCGGGTAGCTGGTGAGCGCGTAGCCGAACACGAACGCGAGCGCGATCGAGAGCAGGATCGTCGCCAGATTCGAGAGCCCGAACGCGGTCCCGATGATCATTCCCGCGATCTCGCCGATCGCGCAGCCGGTCAGGCAGTGCAGCGTCGCGGAGACGGCGACGGAATTGAGGTTGTCGTGACCGTGGTCGTGGTGAGAGTCTTCGTCCATGCCGCCCATCTCCCGAGGCTTCGGCGGCCGCCCCCGGCGCGAGGTAGATCCCTCCCGGGTGCCGCCCGGCCAGTATGTCGTCAACGACTTCCCCGTCCTCTCCGCGGGTCCGACCCCGCGATCGTCGACCGACGAATGGACGCTCACCATCGACGGCGCCGTCGACGCCTCCCGCACGTGGTCGTGGGACCAGCTGCGCGAGCTGCCGTCGGAGACGTTCACCACCGACATCCACTGCGTGACCAAGTGGAGCAAGCTCGGCACGACCTGGACCGGCGTGTCGCTCGACACGCTGCTCGCGGAGGTCGAGACCGAGGCCGAGTACCTGACCGCCTGGTGCGACGGCGACTACACGACCAACCTCACGATCGAGGACATCTCCGACGGCAAGGCGTGGATCGCCTACGACTTCGAGGGCGAGGCGCTCGACCCCGAGCACGGCGGCCCGGCGCGGCTGCTGGTCCCGCACCTCTACCTGTGGAAGAGCGCGAAGTGGATCCGCAGGCTCACGTTCACGCCCTTCGACGAGCCGGGCTTCTGGGAGGCCGCGGGCTACCACAACCACGGCGACCCGTGGCGGGAGCAGCGGTACTGGAACGATTGACGGTCCCCCGCGCGCCGGTCCTGTGGCGCGTCGCGCGTGTGCGCGAAGTGGCCGAGGAGACCGCGTCGGCGGTCACGCTCGCGCTCGACGTCGACGGCTGGCCCGGCCACGTCGCCGGCCAGCACCTCGACGTGCGGCTGACCGCCGAGGACGGCTACCAGGCCCAGCGTTCCTACTCGATCGCCTCCGGGCCCGAGGACCCGCGGCTGGAGCTGACCGTCGAGCGGATCGACGACGGCGAGGTCTCGCCGTACCTGGCCGGCGTGGTGCGGGCGGGCGACGAGTTCGAGGTGCGGGGGCCGGTCGGCGGGCACTTCACATGGCGCGCGACCGACGGCGGGCCGCTCCTGCTGGTGGCGGGTGGCTCCGGGCTCGTGCCGCTGATGGCGATGCTCCGCCACCGCGCGGCGCAGCGCAGCGACGTGGATGCGCGGCTGCTGCTCTCCGCGCGGACCGCGGACGACATCCTCTACCGCGATGAGCTCGCGCGGCTCGGCGACGTGATGGTCCACACCACGCTCACGCGCTCGCAGCCTCCGGGCTGGGAGGGCTCGTCGCGGCGGGTCGACGTCGACATGCTCTACGCGCTCGGCCCGCGGCCCGAGGAGCGCCCGCGCATCTTCGTCTGCGGGCCGACCGCGTTCGTCGAGAGCGCCGCCGACCTGCTCGTCGTGCTCGGGCACGACTGGCACGCGATCCATGCCGAGCGCTTCGGCCCGACGGGGAGCTGAGATGGAGCCCGCCTGGCTCGACGGCAACGCGGTGGCCGGCCTGCTCGCCGAGGCGCTCGGCGAGGACATCACCGTCCGGGAGCGGGAGTGCGGGAACTGCGGGACCGTGGCCGCGATCGGTGCCTACCGCGCCTACCGCGGCGCGGGGGTGGTGCTGCGCTGCCCCGGCTGTGGGTCGCCGGGGCTGCGCATAGTCGAGCTGACCGACGGCTTCAGCGTCAGTTGGGCACGCCCGGGAGCGGACCCAGCACCGTGACGGTGCCGGTGGCGACGCCGTCGGTGTAGCTGCACTGCTTGGCGATGCGCTTGAGGAGCTTGGGGACGTGCGGCTTCTCGTCCTGCAGGACGGTCTGGCCGTCCACCTCGACGTCCCAGGCGATCGGGAGGTACGTGCGGTGGTGGTCCAGGTCGACGAGCGGGGCGTAGAGGTCCTCGTCCGAGTAGACCGTCACGTCACCGCGGCCACAGTCGATCGTGGCGACGTACGCGTAGTCGCTGGCCTGCTTGGCGTGGCGGTAGTGGGCGCGTCCGTGTCCGTGTCCGTGCGCGAGCGCGGGGCCGGCGCCGAGGGCAAGGGCGAGCATGGTGACCAGGAAGGTCGCGAGCAGCTTGGGCAACTTCGAATCCTTTCGAGAGTTCGCTTCACGTCCGTCATCGGCGTGAGACCCTTAGTCGGTCGAGGGGGTCTGGACGCCTGTTCGGGTCGGCGTCACCCGAACGGCTGCTCATTTCTGCTCGATTACGGCGAACTCGAGCAGAAGCGCGCAGATGTGCGATGCTCCGCGGCGTGACCCGCATCGCCTTCATCGGCGCCGGCAGCATCGAGTTCACACGCGACCTGCTCGGCGACCTCCTCACCTACGACGACCTCGGCGAGCTGCACGTCGCGCTCCACGACATCGACCGCGAGCGGCTCGAGACCGCCGAGGCGATGTCGCGCTGGACGGCGCAGGAGCTCGGCGCCCAGCTGTCGCTCTCGACCCACCTCGACCGCCGCGAGGCGCTCGAAGGGGCTGACTTCGCGTTCAACATGATCCAGGTCGGCGGGCATGCGGCGACGCTGCTCGACTTCGAGATCCCCGCGCGGCACGGCTTGCGCCAGACGATCGCCGACACGCTCGGGATCGGCGGTGTGTTCCGGGCGCTGCGGACGATCCCGGTGATGCTGGGGATCGGGCGCGACATGGCCGAGCTGTGCCCGGACGCGTGGCTGCTCAACTACACGAACCCGATGGCGATGCTGTGCCAGGCCTACGCGCACGGCTCGCCGCACACGAAGATCGTCGGGCTCTGCCACTCGATCCAGCACACGACGCGGCAGCTGGCGGAGTACGTCGACGTGCCGTTCGAGGACGTCACGTTCCTCGGCGCGGGGGTCAACCACCAGTCGTTCATCCTGCGCTTCGAGCGCGACGGCGAAGACCTGTATCCGGCGCTGGACGCGGCGATCGCAGCCTCCGAGGAGCTGCAGCGCCACGTGCGGGTGGAGATGTACAAGCGCTTCGGCTACTTCCCGACCGAGTCGAGCGAGCACTCGGCCGAGTACCTCCCGTGGCTGATGCGCGACGACGCGGCGCTGGAGCGCTTCCGGATCCCGGTCGACGAGTACGTGCGGCGCAGCGAGGAGAACCTCGAGATCTACGACGACCTGAAGGCGCGGCTGCGCGACGGGCGCGGGTTCGAGATCGAGCGCAGCGTCGAGTACGCGCCGGTGATCGTGCACGCGATGGTCACCGGGCAGCCGGCGGTGATCTACGGCAACGTGGTAAACGACGGGCTGATCGACAACCTGCCCGCGGGCGCGTGCGTCGAGGTGCCGTGCGTGATCGACCGAACGGGCGTGCAGCCGACCCACGTGGGGGCGTTGCCGGAGCAGTGCGCCGCGTTGAACCGGACGTTCCTGAACGTGGTCGAGCTGACGGTCGCGGCGGCTCTGGAGGGTTCGCGCGAGCACGTCTACCACGCGGCGATGCTCGACCCGAACGCGTCGGGGTCGCTCGGCCTGGACGAGATCCGGGCCGTGTGTGACGAGCTGATCGAGGCCCACGGGGACGCGCTGCCGGCCCTGGCGTGAGCGAACTCGACCTCCTCGTCGTCGGGGACATCAACGCCGACCTCGTCCTGCGCGGCGGCGACCTCGTGCCGGCCTTCGGCCAGCGCGAGCAGCTGGTCGACTCGGCGTCGCTGGTGCTCGGCGGCTCGGCCGCGATCGTGGCGGCGGGGGCGGCGCGGCTGGGGTTGCGGGTGGCGATCGCGGGCTGCGTCGGCGACGACGTGCTCGGGCGGGCGATGCTGGAGGCGCTGGCCGGCGTCGACGTCAGCGCGGTCCGGCACGCGGCGGAGCCGACGGGGATCACCGTGGCCCTGGCGCGGCCGGGCGACCGGGCCATCCTGACCGCGCTGGGAGCGCTGGCCTCCTTCACGGCCGACGACGTCCCCGCCGAGCTGCTCGCCTCCGCCCGCTGGGTCCACGTCACGTCCCCGTTCCTGCAGCCGGCGCTCGACGTCGCCGCGATCGCCGAGCGAGCGGCGGGCACGACGTCGCTCGACCCGGGCTGGGATCCGCAGGAGCGCTGGGAGCTGGCGTGGGAGGGCTTCGACGTTGTGATGCCGAACGCCCAGGAGGCAGAACGCCTCTCGGGCGAGGAGGACCCGGCGGCGGCCGCCACAGCGCTCTCCTCCCGTGGGCCGCTGGCGGTCGTGAAGCTGGGTGCCGAGGGTGTCCTCGCAGGGGATCTCAACGTCCCGGCACCGCGGGTCGACCCGGTCGACGCCACCGGCGCGGGCGACTCGTTCGACGCGGGCTTCATCACCGCGCGGCTCGCGGGGGACGACCTCGCGGCGGCGCTCGCGCTCGGCTGCGCGTGCGGCGCGCTGAGCACGCGGGCGGCCGGCGGCACGGCCGGGCAGCCGACGCTCGCCGAGGCGCGTACCTTCAGCGCGTGATCGCGTTCGTCGCCGCCTCGCCCTCGATCGACCGGCTGCACATCGTCGCCGCGCTGCGGCCGGGGGAGATCCACCGGCCGGAGCGGGTCGTCGCGGTGCCCGGCGGCAAGGCGCTCAACGCCGCCCGCGCGGCGCACGCGCTGGGCGCGGACGTCCACGCCATCGCGCTGCTCGGCGGCCACACCGGCCGCTGGGTCGTTGACGCGCTGGAGGAGGAGGGCGTGACCTGCGACGCGGTCGCGGGCCCGGGGGAGACGCGGATCTGCATCTCGGTCAGCGACGGCGGCGACCTGACCGAGTTCTACGAGCCCGGCCCGGAGCTCCAGCCCGAGCACTGGGCGGCGCTCGAGGCGGCCGCCGCCGAGGTCGCCGCCCGCGCGAGCTGGGTCGGCGTCGCCGGCTCGCTCCCGCCCGGCGCCCCGGCCGACGGACCCGCCCGCCTGCTGGGGGTCGCCCGCGAAGCCGGCGCCCGCGTCGCGCTCGACGTCAGCGGAGAGGCGCTCCGCCTCGGCCTGGCGGCCGGCCCTGATTTCGTGAAGGTCAACACCCACGAGGCAGCCGAGCTCGAGGTCGGCAGCGCGGAGGAGCTCCGCGAGCGGGGCGGCGCCGTCGCCGCCGCCATCACGCATGGCACCGACGGCATGGAGCTCGCGACCTCGGAGGGGGTCTTCCGCGCGGCCCCTGCGCGGCTCGGCTCATACCCAGTCGGCAGCGGAGACTCGGCGCTCGGCGGCTTCCTCGCCGCGCTCGACGGCGGGGCCTCGTGGCCGGCGGCGCTCGACCGCGCGGTCGAGGCCGCCGCGGCTAACGCGCAGGTTCCGGGCGCGGGTCGCTTGGGCTAGGCGATTCGCGGAGGGCGCGGCCGCTCTCCGGGTCGAACAGGTGGAGCTCGCGGTGGTCGACGGCAAGCTCGAGCTGCTGTCCGGTCCGGACGTCCACGCGCCCGCGCACGCGCGCGACGAAGCGCGTGCCCGGGTCGTCGGCCAGGAGGCGGCCCTCGTCGGTCCGTACCTCCTCGACCTGGACCGCCGGCGCGTCGACGCGGAAGGAGACGAGCGCCTCGTCGCCCAGCGCCTCGACGACCTCGGCCACGACGTGCATCCGCGACAGCTCCGGATCCGTCCAGGGCCCGGCCAGCTCGAACGAGCCCGGCCGCAGCCCGAGCACGACGTCGCCGCGCGTGCCGGCAAACTCCCCCAGCGGCAGCGAGAAGCCCGCGAACGCGACCCGCTCTCCGTCGCACTGCGCGCTCACCAGGTTCATCGTCGGCGACCCGATGAAGGCCGCCACGAACAGGTTGACCGGCTGGTGGAACAGCGCCTGGGGGTCGCCGAACTGCTGCAGCACCCCGTCGCGCATGACCGCCACGCGCTGGCCCAGCGTCATCGCCTCGACCTGGTCGTGCGTGACGTAGACCGTCGTGATCCCCAGCCGCTCGTGCAGCCGCGCCAGCTCCGCCCGCATCGTCGTCCGCAGCTTGGCGTCGAGGTTGCTCAACGGCTCGTCGAGCAGGAACACCTGCGGCTCCCGCACCAGCGCGCGCCCCATCGCCACCCGCTGGCGCTGGCCGCCGGAGAGCTGCGCCGGCCGCCGCGCCATCAGCTCCTCGAGCCCGAGCATCGCCGCCATCTCGCCGACCCGCCGCGCCACCTCCTCCTTCGGCGTCTTGCGCTGCCGCAGCCCGAAGGCCAGGTTCTCCGCCACCGTCTTGTTCGGGTACAGCGCGTAGTTCTGGAAGACCATCGCGATGTCGCGGTCCGGCGGCGCGGCGGTGGTCACGTCCTCGCTCCCGATCCGCACCGTCCCCGCCGTCACCCGCTCCAGCCCCGCGATCATCCGCAGCAGCGTCGACTTGCCGCACCCCGACGGCCCGACCAGCACGACGAACTCGCCCGCCGCCACGTCCAAGGACACGTCGTCGACCGCGCGCACCTCGCCGTCGAAGACCTTCGTGACCCGCTCGAGGGAGACCGGCGCGCTCATCCCTTCACCGCGCTCGAGGTCAGGGAGCGGATGAACGTCCGCTGCGCGAGCAGGAACGCGATCACGACCGGCAGCGTCACCAGCAGGTTGCCGGCCATCACCGCCGCCCACTGCGTCCGGTGCGCGCCGGAGTAGGTCGCCAGCCCGAGCTGCAGCGTGTAGTGCTCGGAGGAGTTGATCGCGATCAGCGGCCAGGTGAGGTCGTTCCAGACGCTCAGGAACGTCAGCACCGCCACGGTCGCCAGCGCCGGTCGCGCCAGCGGCAGCACGATCTGCACCAGCGTCGAGAGCCGCGAGCAGCCGTCGATCCACGCCGCCTCCTCGATCTCGCGCGGCACCGAGACGAAGAACTGCCGCAGCAGGAAGACCCCGAACGGCGTCACGAGCGAGGGCAGGATCAGCGCGCCCAGCGAGTCGATCAGCCCGAGCTTCTTCATCAGCAGGAACGTCGGGATCATCGTGAGCTGGAACGGCACCACCAGCGTCGCGAGCATCAGCGCCAGCAGCGACTTGGAGCCGCGGAAGCGCATGCGCGCGAACGCGTAGCCGGCGAACGAGCAGAACACGAGGTTCGACGCGACCGTGACCACGGCCACGATCGTCGAGTTCAGGAACCAGTGGCCGAAGTCGCCGGTCCGGAACACGTAGCGGTAGCCGTCGAGGTGCAGCCCGTCGGGGATGATCCTCGGCGGGAACGTGTTGATCTGCTCGTTCGTCATGAACGACGAGACCGTCAGCCACAGCAGCGGCAGCGCGAAGATCAGCGCCATCGGCGCGAGCACGAAGTGCCAGCGGTTTACTCTCATGCCAGCCGCGCCTGCCGCCGCCGCTGGTACCAGCCCCACGCCAGCGCCACGACCAGCAGCCCGAACGCCAGCACGTAGGCCGCCGCCGCGCCGTAGCCGGCGTTGAAGAACTGGAACGCCTGCTGCCACACGTAGAGCACGACGACCGTCGTCGACTGCAGCGGCCCGCCGCGCGTGGTGACGAACACGAGGTCGAACAGCTGCAGCGACTCGAACGTCTGCCACACGAGCAGGAAGACCGTGACCGGGTTGAGCGCCGGCAGCACGACGTGGCGCAGCACGCCCCAGCGGCGCGCCCCGTCGATCGAGGCCGCCTCGACCAGCTCCGGCGGGATGTCCTGCAGCGCCGCCAGGTACACCACCACCGAGAAGCCGATCCCGCTCCACAGCCCGATCAGCACCAGCACCCACAGCGCCTGGCCCGGGTCCTGCAGGAAGCCCTGGGAGCCGATCCCGAGGTGGTGCAGCACCGAGTTCGCCACCCCGAACTGCGAGTCGAACACGAACGAGAACAACACGCCCTGCGCGGTCGCGGACATGATGTACGGCACGAACACGAGCGTCCGGTAGAGGCCCACGAAGCGCACCCGCCGGTTGAGCATGAGCGCGATCGCCAGCCCGCCCGCGATGCTCAGCGGCACGAAGGCCGCCGTGTAGATCAGCGTGTGCTGGACGGCGCCGCGGAACGTCTCGTCGTGGAGCAGCCGCGAGTAGTTGCGCAGGCCAATCCAGTTCGGCGGCGTGACGAGGTCGTTGTGCTGGAAGCTCAGCAGCAGCGCCCAGGCCATCGGGATCAGGCTGAGCCCGAGGATGATCACCACGGCCGGCATGACCCACAGCCAGGCGGTCGGCGTCTCGCCGAACACCCGCTGGGTGCGGGACGGCGCCCGCTCTACCGCGACTGCCACCCGCCGATCAGCCTCCGCCGGCGAGGACCCCGTCCGCGCCCTGGACCGCCTTGTCGAGGGCGTCCTTCGGCGAGGAGCGCTTGAGCAGCACCGCCACGAGCGACTGCCCGACCTGCTCGGAGACCTGCGGGTAGAGCGGATCGGTCGGCTTCGTGCGCGCGCCGTCGAGCGCGGAGACGAACACCGACAGCCCGGGCGTCTTGTCCTGGTACGCCTTCCACGTCGCCTCCCGCGCGGTCCCCTTGCGCAGCGGCAGCGATCCGGCGTCGACCACCCAGCGCGCGTCCTGCGCCGGCTGGTTGAGCCACTGCACGAACTCGACGGCCGCCTTCGCGCGCCGCTTGCCGTTGTCGAACAGCGTCCACGTGTCGGGCGCCGAGATCGTCACGGCCTCGCTGCCGAAGGCCGGCAGCGGCGCGACGCCGAACTCCGTCTTCGCCCCGAGGAAGTCCGGCAGCTGCCACGGGCCGGTGACGACCATGCCGATCTTGTCGTTGTTGAACAGCTGGTAGGTCTGGTCGGAGTCGGGCTTCGTGTCGACGTAGACCGAGCCGTCCTGCGCGAGCCGGTCGACGACGCCGAACGCCTGCTCGCCGGGTGCGCCACCGAACGCGGCCTTGCCGTCCTTGATGATGTCGCCGCCCGCCTGCCACACCAGCGGCCACGTGCGCCACACCGTGTCCTCGTCGCCGACCGCCGGCCACGCCGTCCCGAACGTGCCCTTGCTCTTGTCGGTGAGCTGCTTCGACGTGGCGATGAACTGGTCCCACGTCCAGCCGCCGGCGGGCGGCTCGCTCACGCCCATCTGCTTGAAGAGCTTCTTGTTGTAGACCACGGCGAGGTCGTCGATCAGCGCCGGCAGCGCCCGCACGCGGCCGTTGACGGTGGTGGCCGCCTTGGCCGGCGCGTAGTAGTCGTCCCAGCCGAAGCCGGGCTTCTTCACGTCGTCGGTGAGGTCGAGCACCTTGTCGGAGCGTGCCAGGTTGGCGAGGTCCGAGCCGAAGATGTAGGCGATGTCCGGGTACTCGCCGGACGCCAGCGCGGTCGTCACCTTCTGGCGCATCTGGTCGGCGACGACGCCGCCGGTCGTGGCCTTGACCTTGATGTTCTTGTGGGTGCGGTTGAAGTCGTCGGCGAGCTGGCCCAGCACCTTGCCCGCGATGTCGTCCTGCCCGTGCCACATCGTGATCTCGACCGGCCCGCTCGAGTTCTGGTCGCCGCTGCTCCCGCCACAGCCCGCCAGGACGGCGGCCGCGGCCAGCGCGGCCAGGAAGCTGATGCGGATCACTTCGGCACCTCCGATAGGACGACGGAGCGGGTCAGGTTGCGCGGGCGGTCGGGATCGAGCCCGGCGGCCTCCGCGAGGGCGACCCCCGTCCGCTGGGCGAGCACGAGCGAGGCGAGCGGGTCCAGATCGGGCGCGACGGTCAGCGCGCCGGCCGCGCGGGCGTCCTCGAGCACGTCGTCGGCCGGCCCGAACGACCACACGACCGCACCCGGGCCGGCGATGCTGATCGGGCCGTGGCGGTACTCGAAGGCGGGGTAGGCCTCCGTCCAGGCCTGGGCCGACTCGCGCAGCTTCAGCGCCGCCTCGCTCGCCAGCCCCACGGTCCAGCCACGGCCGATGAACGCCCAGCGGTCGGCCTGCCCCGGCTCGACCGGCAGCGGGGCGTCGAGCGCGATGACGGCGTCGGCGATCGAGGCGGCGAGGTCGAGGCCTTCGTGGGCGCGCAGCAGGCTGAGGGCGGTGGTGGCGAAGCGCGTCTGCACCACCGACTGCTCGTCGGCGAACTCGAGCTCGACGACCTCGTCGGCAGCGTGCGCGACCGGCGAGTCGGGCACCGCGGTGATCGTGACGGTGCGCGAGTGGGCCGAGCGCATCAGCGCGTGCGCGACCTCGGTGGTGGTGCCGGAGCGCGACAGCGCCACGACGACGTCGTAGGGCCGCGACGGCATCTCCGAGGCGGCGAACGCGTCGGTGCGCCCGTGGCCGTTGCCCTCGCGGAACGCCGCGTAGGCCTGGGCCATGAACCACGACGTGCCGCAGCCGATGACCGCGGCATCCTCACCGGGGGTGGGGAGGACGCCGTCGAGGCTCGCGGCGAGCGCCCCCGCGCGCTCCCACAGCTCGGGTTGACTGCGGATCTCCTCGCTCGTCACGCTCATTTCTGCACGTATATAGGGCTAAACGCTCAGAATCAAGCATCGTCTGCTCAGGTAGGGTGCGCACTCGTGAGCAGAACCGATCGCTTTGGCCGCATCCTCGAGCTGCTCGCGCGCGACGGCTCGGTCAGCGTCGGCGCGCTGGCGACCGACCTAGCGGTGAGCGAGGCGACCGTCCGCCGCGACCTCGAGATCCTGGGCGATCAGCGGCTGCTCGAGCGCTCACACGGCGGCGCGATCGCGCATGGCACCGCGCACGAGCTCCCGGTCCGCTATCGAACCGGCCGCAGCGACGAGAAGCAGCGGATCGCGCACGCCGCGGCCGAGCTGGTGGAGGAGGGGACGGCGGTCGGCCTCACCGGCGGCACCACGACGACCGAGGTGGCGCGGGCGCTCGCCACGCGCCAGGACCTCACGGTCGTCACCAACGCCTTGAACATCGCGGTCGAGCTCGCGGTGCGCGCGAACCTGAAGCTGATCGTGACCGGCGGCGTCGCCCGCAGCGCGTCCTACGAGCTGGTCGGCCCGCTGGCCGACGCCACGCTGCAGGGGATCTACGTCGACGTCGCGTTCGTCGGCGTCGACGGGATCGACGCCGCGCGCGGCCTGACCACGCAGAACGAGGTCGAGGCGGCGACCGACCGCGCGCTGATCGCCCGCGCCGGGCGCACCGTCGTGGTCGCCGACGGCTCGAAGCTCGGGCGCATCGCGTTCGCCTACATCGCCGGGCTCGAGCAGGTCGACGAGCTGCTCACCAACGCGGACGCCGACCCCGAGCAGGTCGAGCGGCTGCGCGCGGCGGGGCTGCGCGTGACGCTCGTCTAGGCAGCGGCCGGCTCGGGCAACGGGAAGAGCCCGAGGAAGCGCACGGCCGCGTCGCGGTCGCCGCTGATCTCCAGCGCGCCGGTCGCCTCGGCCTCGGCCAGCGAGGCGCGGCCGTGGGCGACGGCGAGCGCGGTGCCGTGGTCGGAGGTGATCACGGCGTCGGGCGCCTCCATCGTGCCCTCGACCAGCTCCAGCTTGCCGTCGGCGACGGTGGCGCGGAACGAGCGCTCGCCGAGCCGCAGCTCGACACGCGTGCTGAAGCCCTCGGCCAGGTCGGGCCGGAACAGCGTGCGGAAGGAGAGGATGTGGGCGTCGAAGCTCATCGTGGCGTCGGGTCCGGGGAGCGGGAGGCGCGAGCCCCAGGTGCCGAGCGCGTCGAGCACCGGCGCGATCTCGTGGCCGCGGTCCGTGAGCTCGTAGACCTGCGAGGCGGCCGGCGGGGGGAGCTTGCGCTTGCGGACGATCCCGTGCTCCTCGAGGTCGCGCAGGCGCATCGAGAGGATGTTCGGGCTCGCGTGGGGGAGGCCGGCACGGAGGTCGGTGAAGCGCTTGGGCCCGAGCACCAGCTCGCGCACCGTCATCAGCGCCCAGCGCTCTCCGAGGATGTCGAGCGCGCGGGCGATCCCGCACGCGTCGCCGTATGTCCGTGACGTGCTCATACGGTTACTGTACCCCTTAGAAGATAAATTTCAACCTTGTGATTCAAAATCTGTATCAAGTGGTATACAGTCTGCATCGGCCCCGTTGTCAACCACCGAAGGAGCCACTGCATGACCTCCACCGAGACTTCTGATCGCACCCGCTGGATGGCGCTGTACGTGCTGTGCGTGGGCGTCCTGATGATCGTGCTCGACGCGACGATCGTGAACGTGGCGCTTCCTTCCATCCAAGCCGATCTCGGCTTCTCGCAGAGCAACCTCGCGTGGGTCGTCAACGCGTACCTGATCGCGTTCGGCGGCCTGCTCCTGCTCGCCGGCCGGCTCGGTGACCTGATCGGGCGCCGGCGCGTCTTCCTCGTCGGCCTCGCCATCTTCTCCGCCGCTTCAGCCCTGTGCGCGACCGCGCAGAGCCAGGAGATGCTGATCGGCGCGCGCTTCATCCAGGGTGCCGGCGGCGCGCTCACCTCGGCCGTCGTGCTCGGGATGATCGTGACCATGTTCCCCGAGCCGCGCGACCAGGCGAAGGCGATCGGCGTCTACGGCTTCGTCGCCTCGGCGGGCGGGTCGATCGGCCTGCTGGCCGGCGGCGTGCTCACCGACCTCATCAACTGGCACTGGATCTTCTTCGTGAACATTCCCGTCGGCATCGCCACCGCGTTCTTCGCGCTCCGGCTGATCGAGCCCGGCGAGTCGCTGGGCCTGCGCCACGGCGCCGACATCCCCGGTGCCGCGCTCCTGACCGGCGGCCTGATGCTGGGCGTCTACACGATCCTGCAGGTCAGCGAGCAGGGCTGGGGCTCGGCCCGCACGCTCGGTCTGGGCGCTGTGGCGGTCGCCGCGCTGGCCGCGTTCCTGGTCCGCCAGGCCCGCATCGACAACCCGCTGATGCCGCTGCGCCTGTTCCGCTCGCGCAACGTGTCCGGCGCCAACGCCGTGCAGGCGCTGCTCGTGGTCGGCATGTTCGGCATGTTCTTCCTCGGCGCGCTGTACCTGCAGCAGGTCCTCGGCTACGACGCGCTCGAGGTCGGGCTCGCGTTCCTGCCCTCGACGATCGTGATGGGCGCGATGTCGCTGCGCTACTCCGGCCCGCTGGCCGCCCGCTACGGCATGCGCCGCACGGTGCTCGCGAGCATCGGCTTCATCGGCGCCGGCATGCTCCTGTTCGCCCGCACGCCGGTCGACGGCAGCTACTTCGCCGACGTCCTGCCCGCGATGGTGCTGGTCGGCCTCGGCGCCGGCCTCGGCTTCCCCGGCCTGATGACGTTCGCGATGTCGGGCGTCTCGCCGCAGGATGCCGGGATGGCCTCCGGCCTGGTCAACACCAGCGTGCAGGTCGGCGGCGCGATCGGTCTCGCCGTGCTGGCGACGCTCGCGAGCGAGCGCACCGCTTCGCTGGCCGCCTCCGGCCATGACCACGCCGCCGCCCTGAACAGCGGCTTCCACCTCGCCTACCTGATCGGCGCGGGCGTTCTCGCCGCCGCCGCGATCGTGGCGCGGGGCGCGCTGCGCGAGCCCGGAGCTGCCCAGGCTCCGGCCGCGGCCCCCAAGCCCGCCCCGCGCCGCGCGCGCCCGGCCTACTCCGAGGCCTGACGCGAATGGCGACCGACCCCGAGATCCGCGAGCTCTCCCCCCAGCCGGCCGTGACCGAGGTGGCGGTGACCGACGCCGACGGCATCCCGTCCGTCGTCGACGCCGCCTTCCCCCGGCTCTTCGGCCGCCTCGCGGACCTCGGGGTCGAGCCCGCCGGCCCGCCCTACATCCGCTACCTGCGGACCGGCGCGGAGCTGGAGCTCGAACTCGGCATCCCGGTAGGCCCGGACGCCGGCCAGTCCTCAGGGCTGCCCGGCGGCCGGGCCGCCGTGCTTCGGCACGTGGGTCCGTTCAGCGGGCTGCGCGACGCGTGCGAGCGGCTGCAGGAGTGGGCGGGCGAGCGGGCGGCCGGGCCGTTCTGGGAGTCGTACGTGACGAACCCGCGCGAGGAACCGGATTCGTCGCGGTGGATCACGGAGATCTTTCAGCCGCTGCGGTGAGCGGGGCGAACGTCAACGGCTCGCACCCCCTCCTCAATGCCGCCGTTGACTTTCGCCGGTCTGTAGCGTCGCCCCATGATCTTCCGCCAGGTCACGCACGACGACCTCGGGTGCGCCTCGTACCTGATCGGCGACGAGGACGCCGGCGTCGCGGCCGTGGTCGATCCGCGCTTCGAGGTCGACGAGTACCTCGAGCTCGCTCGCTACATGGGCGTGAGCATCGAGCACGTGCTCGAGACGCACAATCACGCCGACCACGTCTCCGGCCACGGGCGGCTCGCGGCGGCCACCGGGGCGACGATCCACATCCACCGGCTGGCCGAGCCGGACTACGAGCACGAGCCGGTCGACGACGGCTGGGAGCTCGAGCTCGGCGCGCTGCGCGTGCGGGCGCTGCACACGCCCGGCCACCGGCCCGAGCACACCGCGTTCGCGCTCGTCGACACCGCGCGCAGCGAGCGGCCGTGGGCGGTGCTCACGGGCGACACGCTGTTCGTCAACGACGTCGCTCGGCCGGACCTGGCGATCGAGAAGGCCGAGGGCGCGCGCGGGATCTTCCGCTCGCTGCGCGACAAGCTCCTCACCCTGCCGCCCGAGTGCGAGGTGTGGCCCGGGCACCTCGGCGGCTCGATGTGCGGCGGCCCGGGGATGGACATGAAGATCTGCTCGACGATCGGCTACGAGCGCGCGGCGAACCCGACGCTGGCGATCGAGGAGGAGGACGCGTTCGTCGAGCACGCGCTCGCCGGGCTCGGGCCGCAGCCGCCGAACTTCCAGAATATCGTCGCGCTCAACCGCGGCGAGCTGCTGACCGTCGGCGTCGAGGTGCTGCCGCTGGCGCCGCGCCAGGTCGCGCAGCGGCGCGGGGCCGGCGCGCTGCTCGTCGACGTCCGCACCGACCAGCAGTTCGACGACGCGCACATCCCCGGCGCGGTCTGCAACCCGATGCTGACCGCCGGCTTCGGCTCCAAGCTCGCGTGGATCGGCGACCCCGAGCTCGAGCTCGTGTTCGTCGGCCGCGACGACGAGGACGGGCGGCGGGCGGCGCGGCTCGCGCTGTCGGTCGGGCTGCGGCGGCTCGGCGGCTACCTGCACGGTGGGATGACGAGCTGGCGGCAGGAGAAGCGCGAGATCGAGCGCGTCGAGCGGATGCCGCTCGAGGAGCTGCCCAAGCACGCCGAGCTGCTTCAGATCCTCGACGTCCGCGAGCGCTCGGAGTACGACGCCGGCCACATCCCCGGCTCGGCGTTCACGCCCTGGCACGACATCGACGGGCTGCCCGACGGGCTCGACCCGCAGCGGCCGGTCGCGGTCGTGTGCGCGTCCGGCCAGCGCGCCGCGACCGCGGCGAGCCTCGTCCTGCGCGCGGGCGCGCGCGAGGTGATCCACGTGGTCGAGGGCGGCGTCCCCAAGTGGGGCCGCCTCGGGAACCCGATCGAGACGTCCTAGGCTGCCAGCAGCTCGGGGAACGGCTGCCAGAACTCGGTGGCCCGCGCGCCGTAGAGCGAGGCCGCCATCGTGCGCGCGCCCATCCGCACGTTGTCGGCGATGCGCGCGCGGTCGGTGCTGAAGCGCGAGACGAGGCGGCTGCCGTGGGGCACCGCGACCTGCCGCACGACCGGGTGCCCCGACGGCTGCTGGAGCGCGGCGGCGTCGCGGTTGTAGCGCGGGCCGCAGGTGTGCAGCAGCGGCGCGAGCTCGGGGTGGGCGCGCGCGAGCACCCGCTCGGCGAAGCGGTCGTGGCGGCGGCCGCGGTAGCTCGCGTCCCGCGTGCGCAGGACGAGCACGTGGGTCGCGCCCTCGCGCAGCGCGGTGCGGTACGGGATCGCCTCGATCAGGCCCCCGTCCACCATCGGCTCGTCGCGGTACAGCGGCGGCGCGCCCGTGACGACGGGTATCGAGCAGCTCGCCCGCACCGCGGCGAGCTGGTCCGCCGTGCTCTCGAAGTCACCCAGTACGCGCAGCTCCGCGTCCGTGGCCGACACCGCGACCGCGCGCAGCTCGGGCCCCGTGCTCCGCCCCGCGTCGGAGAGCGGGCGGCGCCGGCCGATGACCTCCTCGAACAGGAAGCCGAGGTCGAGCAGCGGCCCGCCGCGGAACGCGCGCGACGGGTCGATGAAGTCGCGCGCGGCGCAGTCCTCGAAGCTCGTCGCCCACACGGACGCCTGGCCGGCCGCCGCGAAGCACCCGGTCAGCGCGCCCGACGAGCAGCCGTAGACGCGGTCGAACGACTGCATCAGCCCGGCCGCCTCCAGCACGAGTGCCATGCCGGCGGCGACCGCGCCGCGCATCCCGCCGCCCTCGACCACGAGCGCGACGACATGGGGGTCCGGCCTCCGGCCCGGCCGCGTGCCCGCGCGCTCCAGCAGCACCCCGTAGAGCGGGTGGTCCGCCGCCGCGATGGCCGGAGGCAGGAGCTTCATGGCAAGACGTTCCCACCTTCCGCTCACCCTGGCTTCCCCCGAAAGGGGGGATTCGGCGATCGCGACGCGTGCTGCCGCCGTCCTCACCGAATAGATCAGACGTTTTGTAGGCTCCTGCCATGACCGAGTTCTGGCGGGATCTCAAGCCGATCGACAACGTCTTCCGCAAGTACGCGCTGCCGGAGATGTACACGCCGGACATCGCCTCCGACGACGAGCGCTACTACGTGCCGCTGAGCGAGACGGTCGGCTCGCGCCCCGTCTGGATCTCGGTCGCCCAGAACTCCTGGTGCGACGTGCTGCGCGCCACCGGGCCCGGGATGGTCAACCGCCACTACCACCCGCACGAGGTCTTCGCCTACACGATCTCCGGCAAGTGGGGCTACCTGGAGCACGACTGGGTCGCCACCGCCGGCGACTTCGTCTACGAGACGCCGGGCGAGGCGCACACGCTCGTCGCCTACGAGTCGGACGAGCCGATGAAGGTGCACTTCAAGGTCAAGGGCCCGCTGATCTGGCTGGACGAGAACGGAGACCCGGAGGGCTACTTCGACGTCCACGACTACATCGAGCTGTGCAAGGGGCACTACGAGCAGAACGGCCTCGGGGCCGACGCGATCGACGCATTGCTGCGCTGAAGATCTAGGGAGGGAGCAAGGACATGACGACGGTGGAGCTCGAGCAACAGCGGCTGCTCATCGGCGGCGAGTGGGTGGAGGCCTCCGGCGGGGGCACGTTCGAGCGCGCCGATCCGTTGACCGGTGACACGGTCACTCGCGCCGCGGCGGCAAGCCGCGACGACGCCCGCCGCGCGGTCGACGCCGCCGCCGCGGCTTTCCCCGCGTGGTCGAAAACCCCCGCCGGCGAGCGCCGCACGCTCCTCAACGCCGCCGCCGACACGCTGATGGCGGCCGCGCCCGACATCGCCGCTGCGATGACCGAGGAGGTCGGCGGCACGTTCGGCTGGGGCATGTTCAACTGCGACCTCGCCTCGCGGATGCTGCGCGAGGCCGCCGCCCAGGCCTATTCGGTGGTCGGCGAGGTGATCCCCTCCGACGTGCCCGGCTTGCTCGCCATGGGCGTCCGCCAGCCCGCCGGCGTCGTCGTCGGGATGGCGCCCTGGAACGCGCCCGTGATCCTCGGCACCCGCGCGGTCGCCACCCCGCTCGCCTACGGCAACACCGTTGTGCTCAAGGCGAGCGAGCAGTGCCCGCGCACCCATGCCGCGATCGTGCGCGCGCTGGTCGACGCCGGCCTGCCCGACGGCACGGTCAACCTGATCATCCACGCGGGCGAGGACGCGCCCGAGGTCGTCGACGAGCTGATCGCCCACCCCGCCACCCGCCGCGTCAACTTCACGGGCTCCTCCAAGGTCGGCCGCCTGGTCGGCATCAAGTGCGCCGAGCACTTCAAGCGCTGCCTGCTGGAGCTGGGCGGCAAGGCGCCGATGGTCGTGCTCCCCGACGCCGACCTCGAGGCCGCAGCCGACGCCGCCAGCTTCGGCGCCTTCATGAACTCCGGCCAGATCTGCATGTCGACCGAGCGGATCGTGGCCGACCGCGCGATTGCCACAGAGCTCGGCGCCAAGCTCGCCGAGCGCGCCGCCAAGCTCACGGTCGGCGACCCGCGCGACCAGACCACGATGATCGGCCCGGTCGTCGACGACGCCGCGCGCGAGCGGATCCTCGAGCTGATCGAGGACGCTCGCGCCAAGGGCGCCGAGGTCCTGAGCGGCGGCGACGCCGACGGCAACCTCATCACCCCGACCGTGCTCGCCGACGTCACCCCGGAGATGCGGATCTACGAGGAGGAGTCGTTCGGCCCGGTCGTGACGATCGTGCCGGTGAGCGGCACCGAGGAGGCGATCGAGACCGCCAATGACACCGAGTACGGCCTCTCCGCCGCCGTGTTCAGTGAGGACCTCGACCAGGCGATGGAGGTCGCCCGCCGGATCGAGAGCGGCATCTGCCACATCAACTCCTCCACCGTCCACGACGAGCCGCAGATGCCGTTCGGCGGCGTCAAGGCCAGCGGATGGGGCCGCTTCGGCGGCAAGGCCGCGCTGGAGGAGTTCACCGAGCTGCGCTGGATGACGATCCAGCAGGGGGCCCGCCACTACCCGATCTAGTGGTTACACGACTGTAATTTCGGGGAGGCATAGACAGCACCCCTGACAAAGGAACGAACATGGCCCCGCAGACCAAGGCAGACCGCCAGGCAGCAGCGAAGAAGGCCGCGGCGACCCGCGAGCGCAACCGCTCGCGCGCCGACAACTCCAAGCGCGGCACCAAGGCCGCCGCCTCGGCGCAGAGCAACCGGGCGAGCGCGCACGTCGACGAGGCCAAGTACTCGGCGAACTCCGCCGTCGGCGGGCTCGTGTCGGCCGCGAAGTCGCTCGGCGGCGCCGCCGTCCAGGCCGGCAAGTCGGTCGTGACCCGCTCCAAGGCCGACAAGCGCGGCTGACCGCTCCGCGACACGTCGTGCGCGTGTGCAACGCTCGCGCGGCGTGTCGCGCCCCGACTACTACGGCAACCCGGCCGGCGTCACGAGCGACATCGACGTCGTACGCGGGATCTACGCCGCCTTCGCGGCGCGGGACATCGAGGCCGCGACCAAGCTGCTCTCGCCCGACTGCGAGCTGCACCTGCGCGGCACGCAGAACCTGATCGGCCGCGAGGAGCCCTACCGCGGCCACGCCGGCATGCGCGAGTACTACGCCGACGTCGCGCGCACCTGGGACGAGCTCACGCTGTTCGCGAACGACTTCCGCGCCATCCCCGGCGCGGTCGTCGTGATGGGTCACGTCGAGGGCAAGCTGGACGACGAGCCCGTCCGCCGCGGCGCGGTGTGGACCTGGAAGGTCCAGGCCGGGAAGGCGACCGAGGTGCGCGTCGCCGACCTCGGCCCCGCTTGACAGCGCGCCGGGCGTGAGGGAACGTCGCCCGCATGAGCGCGAAATACGTGCACACGTGCATCCGCGTCCGTGACCCCGAGGCCTCGGTGCGCTTCTACAACGCCCTTGGCTTCGAGCCGCGCGGGCGGCTGAACTTCTCGACCGCCTACAACCTCTACATGGGGCTGCCGGGGGACGGCGACGTGCTCGAGCTGACGGTCAACGTCGGCCACGACGAGCCCTACGACCTCGGCACGGGCTACAACCACGTGGCGATCTCGGTCGACGACATCCACGCCGCGCTCGCGGCGCTCGAGCCGCTCGGCGTCGAGCCCGAGAAGCCGCCGTTCCACCCGGGCGGCCGCGACGAGCTCCCGCTGATCGCGTTCGTCGCCGACCCGGACGGCTACCGGATCGAGCTGATCGAGGGGGACTTCAGCACGCCGCAGGATCCGGCAGGCTAGGCGCATGCGCAAGATCCAGACGCAGGGCGTCCACCACATCACGATCGTGGGTGCCGATCGGCAGACCTCGATCGACTTCTGGGAGGGCGTGCTCGGCATGCCGTTCGTGTTCGAGCAGCCCAACCTCGACCGGGCGTCGGAGAGCCACCTGTACTTCGACCCGGGCGACGGGCGGCTGATCACGATCTTCACCAACGACGAGCGCACGCCCGATCCCGAGCGGACGCCGACCGATCCGGGCTGCGTCCACCACGTCGCGTTCTCGGTCTCGCAGGCCACGTTCGCCCAGACCGTCGAGCGCCTCGACGAGCGCGGGATCGAGCACTCGGGCGTCAAGGACCGTGGCTTCATGGACTCGATCTACTTCAACGACCCGCTCGGGCTCCTGATCGAGCTGGCGTCCTACCGCTTCGAGCCGCCCGAGCGCTTCACGCACGCCGAGGTGCTGCTCGAGGCGCACAAGCTGCGGGTCGAGCGCGGCGACTACAACATCGACCGCGTCCACCTCGCCGACGCGATCGAGCGCATGACCGAGCGCTCCCGCGAGTCGCTGTCCGACGACCGCTCGCCCAAGAACCCCTACTAGGAGGAGCCGCATGGCCGCACACACCCTCAACATCCTCACGCCGAGCGTCAACAACCTCACGGCTCGGATCTTCGTGCGCGCCGCCGGGCTCGACTTCGAGGAGGTGGACGTCTGGGGCAAGACGACCGAGCCGGAGTATCTCGCCAAGTATCCGGCGCACCTGACGCCGACGCTCGAGGAGGCAGGCCTTCCTCGGGGGACGATGGGGGAGAGCTGCGCGATCTGCGCGTACCTGTGCAACAAGCACGGCCTCGACCAGTTCTACCCCACCGATCCGGGCGAGCGGGCGATGGTCGACAACGCGAACTTCTATTTGATCGGCACCTTCTATCCGCTGGTCGCGCGCGCGACGTACCCGACGCTCGGCTTCCCGCAGTACGCCGGCGAGGTGGCGACCTCGGAGGCGAGTGACGAGCTCAAGGCGCAGGCCCAGCGCGACGCCGAGACGGCGCTCGCCGAGCCGCTCGACGCGTTCCGGTTCTTCCTCGAGGGCCGCGACTTCATCGGCGGCTCGCACCCGTCGATCGCCGACATCCGCCTGTGCGCGACGCTCGAGTTCCTGAAGGCGATCGACTACGACTTCCCGCAGTGGACGACCGAGTACATGGAGCGCGTCGAGTCCACATTAGGCGACGCGTACTCGGAGCCCGCGGGCGACGTCCGCGGCTTCGTGGCGTCGGTTAAGTGAGCGTCGCGGTCGTCACCGACAGCACGCCGTACCTGCCGCCCCACCTCGTCGAGAGGTGGGGCGTCAAGGAGGTGGCGCTGTACGTGGGCTGGGACGCGGACCTGCGCCCCGAGCCGGAGTACGACGACCTCGACCTCTTCTACATGCGGCTGAAGGAGTCGCCGACGCTGCCGGTGACGTCGCAGCCGTCGGTCGGCGACTTCCTGCACGTCTACGAGCCGCTCGCGGAGGCGGGGCACGACATCGTCTCGGTCCACATCGCCGAGGGCCTCTCGGGCACCTGCGAGAGCGGCCGCGAGGCGGGGCGGATCGTGGAGGAGAAGCACGGCACGCGGGTGCAGATCGTCGACGGCGCGACCGGGGCCGGCGGGCTCGGCTGCCTGGTCATCGCGGCGGCGCGCGCGGCCGAGGCGGGCGAGGAGGTCGACGCGGTCGTGCGCGCGATCCACGACACGCGCGAGCGGCTCGACATCTGGTTCTGCCTCGACACGCTCGAGTACCTGCGGCGCGGCGGGCGCATCGGCGCGGCGCAGGCGCTGGTCGGCTCGGCGCTGCAGATCAAGCCGATCCTCACCTTCGGCACCGAGATCTCGCCGGTCGGCCGCGTGCGCACGCGCAAGCGCGCGTTCGAGCGCATGGTCGCCTACCTCGGCGAGCTGCGCGACCGCGGCGCGACCGACTGGTGCGTCCAGCACGCGCAGCAGGCCGAGGAGGCCGCGCAGCTCGTCCAGCGCGGCACCGAGCTGCTCGGCACCGAGCCGCTGTTCTGCACCCAGGTGGGCCCGGTTCTGGGCACCCACCTCGGCTCGGGTCTGCTCGTCGGGGGCGTTGCCGCGACCTAGCTCCGCTCGACGACGCGGAAGCGGTTGCCGTCCGGGTCGCGGAAGGTGAACATCGGCGGGACGTTCTCCCAGCGGAGGATCTCCGGGTCCGCGTCCACGCCGGCGGCCAGCAGCGCGGCGTGCGTCGCTTCGGCGTCGCTGGTCGTGAGGCTCACCTCCATCGCGTCGCCTGGGACGAGCGCGATCGTGGTGGCCGCGCCGGGCGGCGCGACCTCGAGCCAGCGCTGGCCGGGCGCGAACTCGCCGTCGCGCCGCACCTCGCAGCCCAGCGTGCCGACGTAGAAGGCGAAGGCGGCGTCCTGATCGGAAACGGGGACGATCACGGTCCCGACGCGGGTGACGGCGCTCATGCCTCCAGCACCTCCTTGAGCCCGGCGACGCGCTCCCTCCAGAACGCCTTCATGCGCTCGGCCTCGGCGCTGTCGGGCAACCGCTCGTGGGTCAGCGCCGCGGTCGTCTTGGCGTCGCCCTTGGCGGTGAGGGAGACGTGGATGCGGCTCGGGCCGTCGCCCCAGTCGAAGCGCGCCGAGCGCGGCTCGATCGTGGTGCGCTCGCGCAGCTCGGCGCCGGGCAGCCAGCGCGCGCGCTCGTCCTTGTCCACGAACGCCGCGTAGAGCCGCTCGATCGGGACGGCGACGGTCTTCGAGGCGGTGACGGTGAAGCCGTCCTCGTGCTCGCCGACCTGGCGGCCCTTGCGTGCGCGCTCGTAGCTGCCGACGACGGCCTGGACGTTCCAGGCGAGCAGGTCGGCGCCCTGCTCGGCGGCGAGCCGGCGCGCGATCTCGCGGTGGCTCATGTCGGCGGCGCCGGCCTCGTCGAGCCGGTCGAACCACTCCTCCCAGCCGCGGCCGGTGCGCTCGCGGATCGTCGCGTCGTCGGTGGAGAGCGAGACGCGCTGCTGGGGCTCGTCGGCGGCGAGCAGCTTCGCGCGTGCGGCGGTGTAGCTCTCGCCGGTCTTCTCCATCCGCGAGCGGACCAGTTGCTTGAAGGACTTGTGTGCGGTCATCGGGTGCTCCTCTCGTGGCGGCGGCCCCGCGACTCACGCTCACGACGCCCCACCGGAAAGGGCAACGTCCGACCGGCTCCCGAAGGCTCGAGCCTCCTTTGCCCCCGCTGGGCCGGCGGCGTGAGCGCCGGAATCGGGGGTTCGGCGCGGGACGGCGCCACGGGGCAGGATACGCCCGTGGAGCAGCCGCCGCAACGCCTTGCCGTCGCCGCCGACGCGCCCGCGATCTCCGCCCTCATGCAGGCCTCGATCCGCGCGCACTTCCCGCGCTTCTACGACCCGCGGCACACCGAGAGCGCCGCCCGCTACATCGGCGCGCTCGACACGACGCTGATCGACGACGGCACCTACTACGTCCACGATGCGGGCGGCGAGATCGTCGCCTGCGGCGGCTGGAGCCGCCGCAACCGGCTCTACACCGGCTCGGGCGCGGCCGCCGACGACGGGCGGCTGCTCGACCCCGCCACGGAGCCCGCGCGCGTGCGCGCGATGTTCGTCCGCGACGACTGGGCCCGCCGCGGGCTCGGCCGGGCGATCCTCGAGCGCTGCGAGCGCGACGCCGCGGCCGAAGGCTTCACGACGCTGGCGCTGATGGCGACGCTGCCGGGCGAACCGCTGTACCGCGCCTTCGGGTTCCGCGAGGTCGACCGCACGATGGTCCGTCTCCCCGACGGCACCGAGCTCGCGGGCGTCGCGATGGAGCGAGACATCGCCGCGCGGATCCGGCAGGATGCGCGGCTGTGACCACCGTGCTCCCCACCAGCCTCGTCGGCTCCTACGCGCAACCCAACTGGCTGATCGACCGCGAGAAGCTCGCCGCGCGCTTCCCTCCGCGCGTGCGCGCGCGTGAGCTGTGGCGGGTGGACCCGCAGTGGATCGACGAGGCGCAGGACGACGCCACGCTGCTCGCCATCCGCGACCAGGAGCGCGCCGGGCTCGACATCGTCACCGACGGCGAGCAGCGGCGCGAGAGCTACTCGAACCGCTTCGCCAACGCGCTCACCGGGATCGATCTCGACAACCCCGGCAGCGCGCTCGACCGCAGCGGCCACCCCAACCCGGTGCCGCGCGTGGTGGGCAAGGTCGAACGCAAGCACCCCGTCCAGGTCGGTGACCTCGAGTTCCTCAAGGCGAACACCGACCGCCGCACGAAGATGACCGTGCCGGGGCCGTTCACGATGTCCCAGCAGGCGCAGAACGACCACTACGAGAGCGAGGCCCAGCTCGCGCTCGACTACGCCGCCGCGGTCAACGCCGAGATCCGCGACCTGTTCGCGGCCGGCGCCGACATCGTCCAGATCGATGAGCCGTACATGCAGGCGCGCCCGGAGAAGGCGCGCGAGTACGGCCGCGAGGCGCTCGCCGCCGCCCTCGACGGGCAAGGAGGCACCACCGCCGTCCACATCTGCTTCGGCTACGCCGCGATTATCCACGAGCGGCCCGAGGGCTACTCGTTCCTGACCGAACTGGCGGAGCTCGGCTGCGACCAGATCTCGATCGAGACCGCGCAGTCGAACCTCGACGACTCGGTGCTCGAGGGGCTGCCGGGCAAGACGATCATCCTCGGCGTGCTCAACCTCGACGACCACGCCGTGGAGACGCCCGAGACGGTCGCCGAGCGGATCCGGCGCGCGCTCCCCTACAAGGGCATCGGCGAGCTCGTGGCCGCGCCGGACTGCGGGATGAAGTACCTGCCGCGCGCCTCCGCGTTCGGCAAGCTGCAGTCGCTGGCGGCCGGCGCGCGGATCGTGCGCGACGAGGCCTAGAGCTCGGCGAGCCGTCGCTCCGTCTGGGCGGCGGCGGCGAGGTTGCCCTTACGCTTGTCCAGCGCGAGCGCGCGCCGCAGTGCGGCCGCCGCGTCGCCCGAGCGGCGCGCGGCCCGGTGCGCGTCGGCGAGCGCGCGCTGGGCATCGGCGCGGGCGAGCAGGAGCGACGTCGGCTCGGCGACCGCCACCGCGATCTCGGCCTCGTCGAGCGCGACGCCGGCGTCGCCCGCGTGGGCGGCGATCTGCGCCCGCACGATGTGGCGCTTGATCACCCACGTGACGTCGCACGGCGCCGGCATGGCCTCGATCCGCTCGAGCACCGCGGCGGCGTCCGCCCAGCGGCCCTGGGCGATGACGGTCGGGGCGAGGTCGACGTTGACCATCGCTTGGTACCAGCGGTCGCCGGGGCCGGACACCATCGCCTCGGCGTCGCGGACGGCGCCTTCGGCGGCCACCGCGTCGCCCGCGAGCATCTCCGCGAGGGCGACGAGCAGCGCGAGGTACGCGGCCTGCAGGTCGAGCCGCAGGTCGGCGAAGCCGGCGCGGGCCTGCTCCATCTCCGCGCGCGCCTCGTCGTAGCGGCCGATCATCGCCATCAGCACCGCCCGGCAGCCGACCAGGCTCAGCCGGCCCGCGCGCTCAGCATCCACGACCAGCGCGTCGCAGAGCTCGATCGCGTCGCGCGCCGGCCACGGGCCTTCGACCATGCACCAGGCCATGAACACGAGGGCCGTCGCGGCGTCGAAGTCGCTGCCCGCCCCTCGCGCGGAGGCGAGCATCTCGCCGGCGTGGCGGTAGGACGCCTCCAGGTCGCCGCTCAGCCACGCGAGATCGGAGCGCAGGTACGCCGCGCGGGCGAGCCCGAGCTCGTCGCCGAGGCGCCGCATCGTCGCCACCGCCTCGCTCGCGTCGACACGCGAGCGCTCGGGGCGGAACGTCTCCGGGTGGCACGAGAGGCGGATGTGCTCGCGCTCGATGCGCGCGCGAGCGTGCACGCGCTCGAGGCCGAGCCCGCCAGTCACGTGGACGGCGCGGTCGGCGAGCGTCTCCGCGCGGTCGGACGCGCCCGACTCGAACAGCGCGGACACGAGCCCCGGCAGCAGCGCGGCGCCGCGCGGATCGTCATCGCCCAGCAGCGCCACGGCGCGGTCGAGGAAGCCGATCTCGCCGGCCAGGTCCCCGCGCGCGTGCGCCGCGGCCGCTGCCGCCGCGAGTCGCTCGCCCGCCTGCACCGCGAGCTCGGCCGGGACGTCGGCGCCGATCTCGGCCGTGAGGCGGCACGCGGTCTCGAGATGGAAGCCGATCCGCGCGTCGGCCTCCGCCAGCCGGCTCCCGAGGTCATGGAGCCAGGCGGCGTGGCGCTCGTGCAGCCCGGCGCGGACGGACTTCGCCAGCGCGGCGTAGGCGACGTCTCGGATCAGCGTGTGCCGGAAGCGCAGCGTGCCGGGGCGGTGCCCGCGCACGAGCAGGTCGCGTCCGAGCAGCCGTTCGCACGCCTGCTCGACACCGGCGCGCGTGAGCCCCGTGGCGAGCGCATGCACCGAGCCCGACGTGAACGCGTCGCCCGCCACCGCGCCGAGCGCGAGCGTCGCGCGCTCGGTGGCGTCGAGCCGGTCGAGCCGTGCCGCGAGCAGCGCGTGGAGCGCGGGCGGTAGCGCGTCGGCCGCGTGTTGCTCGTCGACATAGGCGATGAGCTGCTCCAGGAAGAGCGGGTTGCCGCCGGCCGCATCCGCCACCTGCCGTCGTGCGGCGGGCGGCAGGCGGTCGCCGCCCAGCATCGCGAGCAGCGACGCGCTCGCGGCGCCCGACAGCCGCTGCAGGTTCAGCACCTCGCCGCGCCGGACGCGGTCGCCGGCGCGCTCCTGCAGGTCGGGGCGCGCGACCCACACCACGAGCAGGGGCGCGTCGCGCAGCCGCGCGACGAGGTCGAGCAGCAGCTCGAGCAGCGCCGGCTCGGCCCAGTGGGCGTCGTCCACCACGAGCGCGAGCGGCGCGTTGCGGGTGAGTCCTTCGACGAGCTGCCGGAACGCCCAGTCGGTGTCCTCGCCGGGCTCCCCGTCCTCGAGCCCGACGGCGGCGGCGACGCGCCGCACCGCCACGGCCGGGATGCCGAGCTCCCCGGCGGCGCCGTCTGCGAGCACTTGCGCGATCGCCTCGCGCAGCGGCCACAGCGTGATGCCCTCGCCGTACTCGCGGCAGCGGCCGGCCATGACGCGGCCGTCCACGCCCGCGATCGGCTGCAACTCCGCCACCAGCCGCGACTTGCCGATGCCGGGCTCGCCGAGGATCGTGAGCAGCTCGGGCGCGCGCCGCTCGGCGACGCGCGCGAACGTCGCGCGCAGGACCTCCCGCTCGCGCTCGCGGCCGAGCAGGGGCTGATCGAAGCGGCGGGCGATCGCGGGAGCCTCCGCGTCGAGGCCGCTCAGCAGCAGCGCGCCACCGTCGAGCCGCGAGGCGCGGGCGGCGTGGCGCACCACCTGCCAGGTCGACTCGGCCAGCCGGATCTCGCCGCTCTCGGCGGTGCGCGCGAGCCGCTCGGCAACCGCGACCGCCTCGCCGATCACCGGCGGGTCACCTGCGGCCAACACCTCTCCCGTGCAGGCGCCGGAGCACACGCCGAACGGCACCTCGTCGCGCAGCTCCGCGGCGGCGCGCAGCGCGCGCTGCGCGTCGTCCTCGTGCGCGACCGGGATGCCGAGCACGGCCACGACGGCGTCGTTGCGCAGCTCCACGACGCTGCCCCCGTGCTCGCCGAAGACGGCGCGGCCGGTCGCGTGGAAGCGGTCGACCACCGCGCGCAGCGACTCGGGGTCGAGCCCAGGCTCGCCGGGTAGGGCGAGCTGCGAGACCACGCAGGTGACGAGTCGCCGCGTCGCGGGCGCGCGCTCGGCGGGGCGCGCCGCCGGCTCCGGCACGTCCTGGCGCAGGATCGCGGCCTCGAGCGCGCGCAGGCTGGGGGAGGGCTCGATGCCGAGCCCCTCGACCAGCGAGCGGTGCGCGTCGCGGTAGGCGGCGAGCGCGTCCGCCTGGCGGCCGGCGCGGTAGAGCGCCAGCATCAGCTGCCCGCGGGGTCGCTCGCGTAGCGGGTGGTGCTGGACCAGCGCCTCGAGCTCGCCAACGAGCGCGGCATCGAGGCCGGTGGCGAGGTCCGCCTCGATGCGCTCGCTCAGGCAGGTCAGGCGGAGGTCCTCGAGCCGTCCGATCTCGGGCTGTGCGAAGCGCTCCCCCGCCACGTCCGCCAACGCCGGCCCACGCCACAGCTCGAGCGCCTGCCGCAGCGTCGCCGCGGCCTCCCACGGCTCGCCGCGCGCCAGCTCCTCGCGGCCGCGCCGGTGCCCGTCCTCGAAGCGACGGGCGTCAAGCGCCCCAGGGCCGAGCCGGTACCCGCCGCCCTCCGAGCGCACGAGCTCGTCGCCGAGCGCCCCGCGCAGGCGGGACACCACGACATGCACAGCGTTGCGGGCGTTCTGCGGGCCCTCGCCCTCCCACAGCTCGTCGACCAATCGGTCGAGGTGGACGACCTCGCCGCGATGCACGAGCAGCAGCGCGAGCAGCGACAGCGGGCGACCGCCGGGGACAGGTGCGGACCGGCCGCCTTCCAGCTCGACCTCGATCGGACCGAGGATCCGGAACTGCGTGTCCACCTCTGAGCGAGCCTAACCGCGCGAGCCCCCGGGGACGGAGTGAAAGCGTTCAGAAAGGGACCTGCGCGAACGTCGGCCGCATGCTCGCCCAGCCCTCCCCGCTCCCGCAGACCGCCGCGCCCGCGTACGTCCCGTGGGGGATGCTGGCGGCGATCGACCTCCACGACGGCGACCGCGCGCGGCTGGCCGACCCCGACACCATCCGCCGCTTCGTTCCGGCGCTGATCGACGCGATCGGCATGCGCGCCCATGGTCCGCTGCGGCTCGAGCGCTTCGGCGACGACGAGCTGGAGGGCTGGTCGGCGCTGCAGTTCATCGAGACGAGCTCGGTCACCGTGCACGCCGACGAGGTGTTCAACCGCTGCTTCGTCGACGTCTTCTCGTGCCGGAGCTTCGATCCAGGGCGCGCCGCCGCGCTGGCCGTCGAGCACTTCGGCGGCCACGCGACCGTGACGGTGCTGCGGCGATGATCGGTCTCGAGCTGGTCGTGATCCTCGGGCTGGCCGCCGGTCTGATCGGCGTCCTCGACACGATCCCGTACGTCCGCGACACGCTGCGCGGGTCGACGCGCCCGCACCGCGGCACATGGCTCATCTGGGGCGTGCTGGCCGTCGTCGTGTCGCTCTCCCAGTACGCGGACGGCGCGTCGTGGAGCCTCGTGATGGCGGGGGTGCAGGCGGTGCTGACGAGCCTGGTCTTCGGCCTCTCCATCCGCCGGGGCGAGGGCGGCGTGAGCCGGGCGGACATCACGATGATCGCGATCGCGGGCGGCGGTGTGATCGGTTGGATCGCAGCCGACGAGCCGCTCGTGGCGACCGCCTGCGTCGTCGCGGCCGACCTGATCGGCGCCGGCCTGATGGTCCCCAAGACGTACCGCGACCCGCACTCCGAGACGCTGATCACGTTCGCCTTCGCGAGCCTGGGCGGCGCGCTGGCGGCCGGCGCGGTGGGCGCGATCGACGTCTCGCTGCTGCTCTATCCCGTCTACTACTGCGTGATCAACGGCGCGATCGCGCTGCTGATCTGGGAGCGGCGCCTCACGCGGGCTGGAGCGGCAGCACCGCGCGTACCAGCGTGCCCTCGCCCGGCGGGCTGAGCACGCTGAGCGAGCCGTCGCAGGCGCCGACGCGGTCGGCGAGCCCGCTCAGCCCCGAGCCGGCGCCGGGCTGCGCGCCGCCGACGCCGTCGTCGCGCACCTCGACCACGAGCGACTCGCCGCCGTTGGCGAGCTTCACGGTCGCGTGGCTCGCGTTGGCGTACTTCGCGACGTTCGTGAGCGCCTCGGAGACCGTGAAGTAGGCGGTCGCCTCGACGGCCGGCGGGAGCCGCTCGTCCGGCACCGCGAGGACCTCGACCGGCACGGTCGCGCGCGAGGCCAGCGTCTCGATCGCCGGCGCCAGCCCGCGCTCGGTCAGCACCGCGGGGTGGATGCCGCGCGCCAGCTCGCGCAGCTCGGCCGACGCCTGCGCGAGCTCCTCGCCGAGGCGGTCGAGGAACGGGCCGGCCGACTCCGGGTCCTTGGCCAGCCGCGCGCGGGCCACGCGCACGTCGAGCGCGAGCGAGACGAGCCGCTGCTGCGCGCCGTCGTGGAGGTCGCGCTCGATCTTGCGCCGCGCGTTGTCGGCGGCCTGGATGATGCGCGCGCGCGAGGCCTTGATCTCCTCGGTGCGGACCGCCTCGACCTCGCGCCGGCGCAGCGCGTCCTCGGCCTCGCGGCGCTCGGTGATGTCGAAGATCGCGCCGTCCATGTAGCGCCGCCCACCGGGCCCGTGGATCAGCTGGCCGCGGTCGAGCACCCAGCGGATCTCGCCGTCGGCGCGGACGATCCGGTACTCGAGCACGAACGGCCGGTCGTGATCGTGGGCGTGCTTGACGGACTCGAGGATCCGCTCCCGGTCGTCGGGGTGGACGATGCTCATCAGGGTGCGCTTGGCGCTGGCGATGAAGTTGGCGGGCGGATAGCCGGAGATGCGCTCGATCTCGTCGCTGATCAGCGCCAGCTTGTGGTTGTCGTGCCACGCGGAGCGGTAGATCGCGCCCGGCACGTTGACCATCAGCGCGCGCAGCAGCGTGTCGTCGGAGCGCTGCTGGGCGGCGTGGACGCCGGCGCGGACGCGGGCGAGCAGCTCGGTGCGGGTGAACGGGTGCGGGAGGTAGTCGTCCGCGCCGGCCTGCAGCGCCTCGACCGCGGCACGGCTGTCCTCGCGGTCGGTGACGGCCAGCAGCCACGCCTCGCCGAGCCGCGCGTCGTCGCGCAGGGCCTGGCAGCCGATCGGAGCGGCGTCGCCGCAGACGAGGATCAGCTGCGCGGGCGCGTCGGCCAGCGCCTTGAGCGCCGCCTTCGGCGTCGCCGCCGCGCGGCACTCGTAGCCGGCGGCGCGCAGCCACGGCGCGACCTCGGCCTGCGGCTCGCCGACGATCAGCAGCGAGGACTCGTGTCGCCTGAGAAAGCCCGTGCCGGTCATCCCCTGCGAGCCTAGACTCCAGGCGTGCCCGACGTGACCGTCATCCCGGCCGGCGGCGGCGAGGTCATCGGCGACGCGCCCGCCCGCCGGGTCGAGATCCTCTCGAGCCACGACAGCCTGCACGCGACGTGGTCGCGCTTCGGGCCGGGCCGCGACGGCGCCGACCTGCACGTGCACCGAGAGCACACCGACCTGTTCTACGTGCTCGAGGGCGAGTTCACCCTGCGGCTCGGCCCGCAGGGCGAGCCGCGGCCGCTGACGGCCGGGATGCTCGCGTGGATGCCGCCCGGCGTGGTCCATGGCTTCCGAAACGCGAGCGACGCCGAGCTGCGCTTCCTCAACTTCCACGCGCCGGGCGTCGGCTTCGCCCAGTACATGCGCGACCTGCGCGACGGCCGCCCCGCCGCCTACGACCAGTGGGACCCGCCTGAGGCCGGCGGGCGCCCGATCTCGCTGGCGGGGTTCGGCGACCGCGTCGACCTGCCGGAGATCAAGCTCTTCGCCGCCGGCGGTGGAGGAGAGCACGAGGACGCCCGCCACACCGACCTCTACGTGCTGGAGGGCGAGCTGCTCGTGAACGGCCGGCGGGCGGAGGCGGGCGCCTGGGCGCACGTGCCGCCGGGTGAGCCACACACGCTCGACGGGCAGGCGCGCTACCTCGTCATCCACACGCCGGCCTAGGAGCCCGTCAAAGAAGTCGGCACGCCCGGATACGACCGATCCGCGGCGCAGGATCGCCACCCGGAGGATCGCCCATAGCACCACTATGGGCTTCACCCCCGTGCGGCGCCCTGCATCCACGGCTCGGCCGTCCCGGACGCGCCGCCTGTTCTTTGACGGGCTCCTAGCGCGCGGCCGGCGGGTCCGGTGTGATCACGAAGTCCTCCGGCCAGACGGTCAGCTGGACGTGGTCGCCCGCTGCCTCGACGACGTCGTGCAGGCGACTCGGTTCGGCGCGGCCGCTGAGGACGATCTGGTCGTCGCGGTTGACCGGGTCGGCGCGCAGCCAGGCGTCGAAGCCGTCGAAGCCTTCAGCGCCCTCGGCGAGGTACGGCACGAGGCGACGGAACAGCTTCGGCCACAGCACGAGCGTCTCGAGCGCCGCGCGGTCGGCGATCTGCGCCGGGCCGTCCGGGTCCGCCGTCGCACGCGGCCACAGCCCCGCCCCCGCGGCGCGCGCCTCCCGGGCCGTCCGGGCGAACTCGGCCCGCAGCGAAGCCGGGAGGGTGGAGTAGAGCGCCGCGTACACCAGGCCGTCCGCGAGCAGCGCCGCGTTGACCGTGCGGCGGGCCCGGGGCTCGTCGAGGAAGACCTGCGCGCCGTCCGGCTCCGCCGCGTCGCCCGGCTCGACGAAGCCGATCACCCGGCCGTTGGCGTCGATGCCGTTGGAGAGGACGCGCCCGCGCACGCGGTCCTGGTCCGCCGACGCGACCGTGTTCGGCAGCTCCGGGAAGAACGTCACGCCGGTGAAGCCGAGCGCGCGCAGCAGCTCGTCGCGCGCCGCATCGGCGCCCGCGAGCTCCTGGTGCGCGCCCTCGAAGTGCGTCTCGAGCGCGTCGATCGCCTCGAGCCGGACCGAGATCCCGCGCTCGTTGATGTCCGGCCCGCCGCCGGACGGGCGCGGCAGGGTCTCCACCAGCGACGGCGAGTCGGGGGCGAACTTGACCGTGTCTCCGTCGGGCTGCGGACCACTGCGCGGCAGGTCCGGATAGCGGATGACGAACTCGCCGGTCAGCAGCGTGTAGGGCATGCGCCCAAGGCTGCCAGGTCGGTAGCGTCCGGGCATGGTCCAAGCCGCCACGCTCATCGCCCCGTACCAGCTCGAGGTCCGCGAGTACCCCTATCCAACCGAGCTCGAGCCGGGCGCGGTGCTGCTGCGGATGATCGCCTCCGGCATCTGCGGCACCGACAAGCACACGTTCCGCGGGGAGGTCGAGCAGTACCCGGGGAGCGAGACGCAGCGGGGCGCGACCTATCCGCTGATCCAGGGCCACGAGAACGTCGGCATCGTCGAGGCCGTGGGGGAGGGCGGAGCGTTCGCGGGCGACGGCACCCCGCTCGAGCCGGGCGACCGCGTGGTGCCCGCGCCGAACCGCGCCTGCGGCCACTGCGGCCCGTGCCAGCGCGGCTTTCCGTACGTCCTGTGCGACAACCTCGACAGCTACGGCAACGCGCTCGCCGCCGATGTCGCGCCGTACCTGTGGGGCGGCTGGTCGCAGTACCTGTACCTCAAGCCGCGCACGGGGATTTTCCGCGTTCCCGACGGGTTGCCCGACGACGTGGCGGTCCTGACGGAGATCTTCGCGGTGACCCATTCGCTCGAGCGGGCGGCGCAGGTGCCCCGGCCGTCGGGCTTCCGGCCGGGCGACAGCGTCGCGGTGATCGGCGTCGGTGCGCTCGGCCAGGCGCACGCGATCAAGGCGCAGCTGATGGGCGCGGGGCGCGTGTTCGCGATCGATCCGTCGCAGAAGCGGCTCGACGTCGCCGCGCGGGTCGCGGGCGCCGAGTCTGCCGACGCGGACGAGCTCCGCAACGTCGACCTGGTGGTCAACGCCACCGGCTTCCCCGGCTCGTTCGGGAAGGCGATCAAGATGGTGCGCGACGGCGGCACGATCATCGAGGTCGGCGCGTTCGTGAACATGGGGGAGGAGACGTTCAACCCTGCCGTCCTGTGCGGGCGCCACCTCACCTTCCTGGGGATCGCCGGCGAGGATCTGCTCGTCTACGAGCGCACGCTGGCGCTGATGGCCCGCCACGCGGACTCGATCCCGTTCGCCGAGATGGTCTCGCACCGCTTCGACGTCGCGGACGCGCCGGCGGCGATGGAGACCGCGCTCGACGCCGAGCGCTCCGCGAAGGTCCTGATCACAGGCTGAGCGCGTCCTCGAGCGCGGCGCGCATGACCGCCGGGTCGGGGTCGACGCCGGTCCAGTGCCGGATCGCGATCACGCCCTGGTTGACGAGCATCCCGAGGCCGTCGAGGACCGTGCAGCCGCGTTGTTCCGCGTCACGGATCAGCCGCGTCCGCGGCGGGTTGGGGATGACGTCGGCGACGACCAGCCCCCGGAGGGTGTCCGGGTCGAGCGGCAAGCGCGCGTCGACGTCGGGGAAGAGGCCGATCGACGTGGCGTTGACGAGGACGTCGGTCCCCTCTGGCACCGACAGCTCCCCGTCCCACGGCACGAAGGCAGCCGTCAGGGCGGCGCCCGTAGGGGCGGCGGCGCCGAGCGTGGAGAGCAACGCGGCCAGTTCCTCGCCGCGCTCCTTCCCGCGGTTGACCACGGTGACTTGCGCCGCGCCGGCCAGCGCCGCCTCGACCGCGATCGCCCGGGCCGCGCCACCCGCGCCGAGGATCACGAGCGACTTGCCGGCGGGGTCCACGACGGTCCGCAGCGCGGCCATGAAGCCCTGCCCGTCGGTGTTCTCGCCGATCCAGGCGCCGTCGCGCCGCACGACGGTGTTGACCGCGCCGATCAGCGCCGCCGACTCGCCGAGGCCGTCGAGGTGCTCGATCACCGCGACCTTGTGGGGGATCGAGCAGTTGAAGCCGATCCAGCCCATCGCCCGCGCGCCGCGCACGGCGTCGGCGAGCGCCTCGGGCGCGACCTCGCAGTTGAGGTAGCGGGCGTCGATCCCGTGGTGGCGGTAGGCCGCCTCGACGATGGCGACGGTCGGGTTCTCGGCGGCCGGCATCGCGAACGAGCCGGTGAGGGCGCTGAGGAAGCTCGTCATCGCGCACAATCCTCACATGACGAACCGCGCCGCGGTACTCCACGCTGTCCGCGACGTGCGCGTCGAGGAGCGGCCCGTGCCCGAGCCGGGGCCGCTCGACGTGCTGGTCGAGATCGCCGCGGTTGGTGTCTGCGGCTCCGACGTCCACTACTACGAGCACGGGCGCATCGCCACGCGGGTGGTGCGCGAGCCGCACGTACTCGGCCACGAGAGCGCGGGGCGCGTGGTCGCCGCCGGCGAGCGGGTGACGAGGCACGCGGTCGGCGCTCGCGTCGCGCTCGAGCCCGGGCTGCCGTGCCGGCGCTGCCGCGAGTGCCGCGCCGGCCGCTACAACCTCTGCCGCGACGTGCGCTTCCTCGGCGCGCCGCCGACCGACGGCGCCTTCACCCGCTTCGTCGCCATGCACGAGGACTTCGCGCACGCGCTGCCCGACGGCGTCAGCGACGAGGCCGGCGCGCTGATGGAGCCCCTCTCGGTCGCGCTGTGGGCGTGCGAGAAGGCCGGGGTCAGCGCCGGCGACCGCGTGCTCGTGACCGGCGCCGGCCCGATCGGGCTGCTGGTCGCGCAGGTCGCGCGCGTGCGGGGCGCGACGGAGATCGCGGTGACCGACGTCAACCCGCACCGGCTCGAGCTCGCGCGGAGCATGGGCGCCGTCGCCGAGCTCGCCGAGGCTGACGCGCTGATCGAGTGCTCGGGCCACCCGCAGGCGCTCCGCGACGGCATCGCCGCGCTGCGCCCGGCCGGCACTGCGGTGCTCGTCGGGATGGGCGGCGACGACGACGTGAAGGTCCCGATCAGCCTGATCCAGTCGCGCGAGATCTGGCTGAGCGGAACGTTCCGCTACGCGAACACCTACCCGACCGCGATCGCGCTGGCCGCCTCCGGCGCCGTCGACCTCGAGGCGATCGTCACCGGCCACTTCACGCTCGACGAGGTCGACGTTGCGCTGCGCGCGAGCCGCGAGAACCCGCGCAGCGTGAAGCCGATCGTCAACCCATGAACCCTCGACCTGCCTGAAGGGGTCTGACCCCTTTCAGGTGACCTCGGCCAGCCGCGGGGGCGAGGCGCCCGCGCGCTCGACCGTGCGGCCCGCAACCACGCAGGCGAAGCGCGTCGCCTCGAGCACCGAGTCGACGTCGCCGAGGTCGCCGGCGCCCAGCTCCGCGCGCCGCCACCAGGCCAGGAAGCCGCCGCCGAACGCGTCGCCCGCGCCGATCGTGTCGACCACGTCGACCTCCTCCGCCGGCACGTCGGTCGAGCCGTCCGCGGTCACGACCGTCACGCCCTCACCGCCGCGCGTCAGCAGTACCACCGCGGGCCCCGCCGACAGCAGGTCGCGCGCGACGTCGAGCGCGTCGCGGTCGGGGTCGATCCAGGCGAGGTCGTCGTCGCTCGCCTTCACCACGTCGGTGCGCGGCAGCAGCCGGTCGATCCGCGCGCGGTAGGCCTCCGGGTCGGGCACGGCCAGCGGGCGGATGTTGAGGTCGACCATGACGAGCGCGTCGCCGGCGACCTTCTCCACCACCGCCTCGAGGGCGGCGGCGGTCGGCTCGTAGACCAGCCCGAGCGTCCCGACGTGCACCATCTCCACGTGCTCGGGCAGGGTCGCGAGCGCGGCCTCCGGCGTCAGCCCCGGCACCGAGGTGCCGTCGACGTAGAAGCGGTAGGTCGCGGCGCCCTCCTCGTCGAGCTCGGCCAGCGCGAGCGTGGTCGGGTCGTCGGTCGCCACCACGCAGTCCAGCGCGACGCCGTCCTGCTCCAGCTGCTCGCGCAACTGCACGCCGAAGCGGTCGTTCGAGATCCGGCCCAGGTAGGCCACCGGCTGCTCGAGCCGCCCCAGCGTGCGCGCGCAGTTGAACGGCCCTCCCCCGAGGTGCGCGTCCAGCTCTCCTCCGCCGCCGGCGACGAGGTCGACGAGCGCCTCGCCGCCGACGACGATGGAGGGAGTCACGTCACTCGGTCCGCTCGCGCTCAGCGTTCGCCCGCTCCTCCTCGGGCGTCGGCGGCGGCGCGTCCTTGGGGATGACGACCTCCTCCGAGCGATCCGCGTGCTCGATGTCGTGCACCACCGCGCCGGTCATGATGCCGACGACCTCGTGCATCGAGTGCTCTTTCGGATCGACCACCGCCACGCGCTTGCCCAGCCGGTGGATGTGGATGCGGTCCGCGATCTCGAACACGTGCGGCATGTTGTGGCTGATCAGGATCACCGGCAGCCCGTTGTCGCGCACGCGCTTGATGAGCTCGAGCACCTGGCCCGACTCCTTGACGCCGAGCGCGGCGGTCGGCTCGTCCATGATCACCAGCCTGCGGGCCCACGCGGCAGCTCGCGCCACCGCGACGCCCTGGCGCTGGCCGCCGGACAGGGTCTCGACTGCCTGGCTCATCGAGCGGATGCCGATCTGCAGCGCCTTCATCTGCTTCTCGGCCTCCGCCTTCTGGCCCTTGTGGTCGACCATGCGCAGAACGCTCCCCAGGGGGCCCGCCCGTCGCTTCTCGCGACCGAGGAACAGGTTGGTCGCGATGTCGAGCGCCGGGGCCACCGCGAGGTCCTGGTAGACCGTCTCGATGCCTGCCTCGCGCGCGTCGTGCGGGGTCCTGAAGTGCACCTCCTCGCCGTCCAGGCTGACCGTGCCCTTGTCCGGGATCGTGGCGCCCGAGAGCACCTTGATCAGGCTCGACTTCCCGGCGCCGTTGTCCCCGATCACGGCGAGGATCTCGCCGGGATAGAGGTCGAAGTCGGCACCGTCGATGGCGGTCACCTGGCCGTAGCTCTTGTACACGCCGCGCGCCGACAGGATCGGCGTCTGGCTCTCGATCTCGTCCTTCGTCTTCGCCTGAGCGCTCATGCCCGCTTCCTCGCGATCTGGTCGACGGCTACGGCGACGATGACCAGGATGCCGGTGATGAGGATCTGGTACTGCGACGCCACACCCATGAGGACGAGGCCGTTGCGCACCACGCCGATGATCAGCGCCCCGATCAGGGTGCCGATGATCGTGCCGCGGCCGCCGAACAGGCTCGTGCCTCCGAGCACCACCGCGGTGATCGCGTCGAGGTTGTCGGTCAGCCCGGCGTTCGGGTCGCCCACGTTCGTGCGGGCGACCAGCAGCAGCGCCGCGATCCCGTAGATCGCACCCGCGACCACGTAGACCATCAGCAGCTGCTTGCGCACCGGGACGCCCATGAGGCGCGTCGCTTCGGGCGCGTCACCCAGCGCGTACACCCGCCGCCCCCAGGTGGTCTGCGTCAGCACGAACCACGCGATCCCGAACAAGGCGAGCGTGACCAGCGATCCGTAGGTGACCGCCGTGCTCCCGATCTTGAAGGACTCGCCCAGCTTCGTCATGGCGGTGGGGAGGTTCGAGATCGTCTCGTCATTGGAGTAGATGTGCGTGAGCGCGAGGCAGATGCTGTAGGTACCGAGCGTCACGATGAACGGCGGCATCGACAGGCCCACCACGAGCCCGCCGTTGACGAAGCCGACGATCATGCAGGTGGCGATGCCGAGCAGGATCGCCAGGCCCGCCGGCACGCCCGAGCTCACGGCGAGCTTGGTCATCACGATCGAGCCGAGCGCCATCGCCGTGCCGCACGACAGGTCGATGCCGGCCGTGAGGATGATCAGCGTCTGGCCGATGGCCAGGGTCCCGATCACCATCACCTGCTGGATGATCAGGGAGAAGTTCGCCGGATCCAGGAAGCGATCCGACTGCGTGGTGAAGAAGATGCACGCGAGGATGAGTGCGATCAGCGGACCGAGCTGTGCGACGCGATCCCCGGAGACCTTCGGGATCGCGCGGCCGCCGCCCCCGCCGTCCGGCGCGGCCGGCGCCGGGCTCCCGCCCTCGGTGCCCGCGCCCGCGCTCTGTGCTTGTGGCTGAGTCATGTAGTCGAGTCCTCTCTGTCGGGAGGCGCGAAGGCGGCCGGCCCGCGGTGCGGGCCGACCGCCGATCGCACTAGCCCCAGCAGTTCTCCTCGCCGTAGGCGGCGTCCTTGGAGTCCACGCCGTCCATCGGGGTGGCCGTGATGAGCGTCACGCCGGTGTCGACGTAGCCGGACGGCTTTGCGCCGCCGCGCGCCGCCGCTGCGCCCTTCTCCACGCCCAGCGCCGCCATCTTCAGCGGGTACTGCTGCGATGTCGCGTCGATGATGCCGGGCTTGATGCCGTCCTTGATCGCCTTGCAGCCACCGTCGACCGAGACCATGACGTAGTCCTTCGGATCCTTCCCGGCCGCCTTCAGCGCGGTCGCGGCCCCGAACGCGGACGGCTCGTTGATCGTGTAGATGACGTTGATGCCCGGGTCCTTCTGGAGGAGGTTCTCCATCGCCGCCTGGGCCTTGGTCTGATCGCCCTCGGCGGGCGCGGCGCCCGCGATCTGCGGATCGCCTTCCTTGATGCCGAAGCCCTTCAGGAAGCCGTCGTGGCGGAGCTGTCCGACCGAGATGCCGGGGGCGAGGTCGATCATGCCGATCTTGGGCGTGATGCCCTGCTTCTCGGCCGCCGCCTTCGCGTACTGCCCGATCAGCTCGCCGGCCTTCATGTTGTCCGTCGCGAACAGCGCGTCGACGGCGTCCTGCGGCTCGGTCGGCGTGTCGAGCGCGATCACGATCACGCCGGCGTCGCGCGCCTTCTTGACCGCCGGGACGACGGCCTTCGAGTCCGCCGGGACGTCGAGGATGACCTTCGCGCCCTGCGTCGTCATGTTCTCGAGCGCCGTGACCTGGCTCTGGTTGTCCGTATCCGTCTTGCCGGAGGCGGTCAGGAGCTTGACGTTGTCCTTCTTGGCCTGCGCCTGCGCGCCCTCCTTCATCTTCACGAAGAACGGGTTCGTCTCCGTCTTGGTGATGAGGCCGATGGTGACCTCCTTGTTCTTGTCGGAGCTCCCACCACCGCCGCCGCCGCCGCTGTCATCGCTGCCGCAGGCCACGACACCGATGCCGAGCGCCGCCACCGACGCGAGCGCAGCCACCTTCGCCGTGGGGCGAACGAATCGACCTTCCCTCATCTGAGCCCTCCTCCTCTGGTTGATCCTGGCGTCCCTCAACACCAGACAACGTTTTCAACAATCGGCACCGTATCGGCATCTTTCGTTGCAGTCAAGCCTTGAGATCGTTTTCTTGGATCTGTAGTGTCGCCGCTCATGGGAGTGGAGAACCCGGAGCGGCGCGGTGCGCGCCGGCCAACGATGCGCGAGGTCGCGGCGGTCGCCGGCGTGAGCCTCAGCACGGTCTCGCGCGTGGTCAACGGCGGCGACGGCGTACGGGCCGACCTCGCGGTGCGCGTGCGCGACGCGGTCGAGCTGCTCGGCTACCGCCACAACCTGACCGCGAGCGCGCTGCGGCGGGCGGACGGGTCGTCGGCGAGCATCGGGCTGATCGTCGAGGACGTCTCGAACCCGTTCTTCGGCGCCGTGCACCGGGGGGTGGAGGACGTGGCACGGGCGCGCGGCATGCTGACCCTGGTCGGCTCCTCCGACGAGGAGCCCGAGCGCGAGCGCGAGCTCGCCGAGGCGTTCGGCGGGCGCGGGATCGACGGGCTGGTCCTCGCCACCGCGGTCGACGACAGCTCGTACCTGATGCGCGAGCGGGCGGCGGGTGTGGCGCTCGTCTTCGTCGACCGGCCGCCGCGGTTCCTGGATGCCGACACCGTCGTCACCGACAACGCGGGCGGCGCGCGCCTGGCGGTCGAGCACCTGCTCGAGGCGGGCCACCGGCGGATCGGCTTCCTCGGCGACCGGCCCGATGTCCACACCGCCGCCGAGCGGCTCCGGGGCTACCGAGAGACGCTGGCGCGTCATGGGGTGGAAGAGGAACTCGACTTGATCCGGCATCCGCAGTTCCGGGGGGTCGACGCGTATGAGACCACATGCGAGCTGCTCCGCGGCAACGATCCGCCCACCGCGCTCTTCACGGGTCAGAACCTGATCACGATCGGGGCCGTGCGGGCGCTGCACTCGCTCGGGCTGCACACCAAGGTGGCGCTGGTCGGCTTCGACGACATCGTGCTGGCCGACGCGGTCTCGCCGGGGTTGACCGTGGTCGCCCAGGATCCGGGCGGGCTGGGGCGGGCGGCGGCGGAGCTGCTGTTCGAGCGGCTCGACGGCTTCGACGGCCCGAGCCGCCGCATCGAGCTCCCGACGCGGCTCATCGCCCGCGGGTCCGGCGAGCTGCCCCCGGCCTGACCGGCTCGCCCCACGTCGTTGCAATCGATTGTGAACTGCGCTTTGCTTCGCGGATGGCCGTCCGCCGCAGCGCTGCTCCGACGCTTGCCGACGTGGCCGTCGAGGCCGGTGTCTCGCAGGCGACCGCGTCGCGGGCGCTCGCCGGCAGCCCGCTCGTCAACGCCAACACGCGGCAGCGGGTGTGGGATGTCGCCGAGCGGCTCCACTTCCAGCCCAACCGGCTCGCGCGGTCGCTGCGGAGCGGGGCGACGATGGCGGTCGGGCTCGTCGTGCCGGACGTCGGGGCGGCGTTCTACGCGAGCGCGCTGAAGAGCGCGCAGGACGTGCTCGAGGCGGCCGGGTACCACGTGCTCGTCCTCAACACCGGCCGCTCGCCCGAGCGCGAGCGGGAGGCGCTCCAGACCTTGCGCGCGCACCAGGTCGACGGGCTGCTGGTGGCGACCTCCGGCGGCTATGAGGAGATCGGCGTGCCGGCCGTGTTCTTCGACAACGTCCCGCCGCACCCCGACGCCGGCGCGGTCGCGATGGACAACGAGGCCGGCATCCGGCTGCTGATCGACCACCTGGTCTCGGTGCACGGGCACGAGCGGATCGCGTATCTCGGCCCGCCGGAGTCGCTGGGGACCGGTGTGCTGCAGGGGACGGGACGGGAGCGGCTCGAGGCGTTCCGCGCCGCCGTCGGGCGCGCCGGGCTCCCGCTGCCGCCGGAGTACGTGCGCACGAGCGAGCCGGCGCTCTCGGAAGAGAGCGGCCGTGCCGCCGCGCGCGAGTTGATGGCGCTGCCGCAGCCGCCGACCGCGATCGTCGGCGGCACCGACGAGCTCGCCATCGGCCTGCTGCGCGGGCTGCGCGACGCGGGGCTCAAGGTGCCCGCGGACGTCGCGCTCGTCTCGTTCGACGAGCCGGGCTCGGCCGACCTGCTCGACCCGCCGCTCACCTCCCTCGACCGCCACGACGCCCAGCTCGGCCGTCTCGCCGCCGAGGCGCTGCTGCGGACCCTGCGCGGCGAGGCCGCTGCGATGGGGATCCTCCGCGTCCCCGCCGCCCTGAGCGTGCGGCGGTCATGTGGGTGCGCCGGATGAGGCATCACCCGATCGTCGGGTTCGGGGTTGACAACCCCCGTCGCACGCTGCAACCCTTTACAACCTTGCAATCGATTGCAGGAACGACGGGCTGAGGGGGAGAGGGATGGACCGGCAGGTCGGCATCGGCGTGATCGGCATGGGCTGGATGGGCCGCGTGCACAGCGCGGCGTACCGGCGCCTGCCCGAGCACTTCCCCGACCTCGGAGTTCAGCCCCGGCTGCTCGTCGCCGCCGACGTGAGCGGGCACCGGCGCGCCCACGCCGAGCGCGTCGGCTTCGAGCGGACCACGGACGACTGGCGCGCGGTGATCGACGACCCCGCCGTCGAGGTCGTCAACGTCACGCTCCCCAACGCGATGCACCGCGAGGTCGCGACCGCCGCGCTGCAGGCCGGCAAGCACGTGTGGGTCGAGAAGCCGGTCGGGCTCGGGCTGGACGACACCGCCGCCGTCGCCGAGGCGGCCCGCGCTGCCCCCGGCGTCACCGGCGTCGGCTTCTGTTACCGCTTCGCGCCCGCCGTCCAGCACGCCCGCGACCTGATCGCGCGGGGCGCCATCGGCGAGGTCCACCACTACCGCGCGGTCTTCCTCGCCGACTACGCCAACCGCCCCGACGGCGCCGCCTCCTGGCGCTTCCAGCGTGCGCAGGCCGGCTCCGGCGCGCTCGGGGACCTGATGGCGCACGTCGTCGATCTCACCCACCACCTCGTCGGCCAGATCGCCCGCCTCAGCGGCCGCACCGCGACGCTGATCGCACAGCGCCCGCGCCAGACCGGCGAAGGCACGCACTTCAGTCGCGTCGCCTCCGACGACCTCGTCGACGTCGAGAACGAGGACTGGGCGTCCGCGCTCGTCGAGTTCGAGGGCGGCCGCGTCGGCTCGCTGGAGGCCAGCCGCGTCGCGGTCGGCCCGCGCACCGGGCTGCAGGTCGAGATCCTGGGCAGCGAGGGCGCGCTCGGCTGGAGCTTCGAGCGCATGAACGAGCTCCGACGCTTCCAGCTCTCCGACGACGGAGACGAGGGCTACACGGCGATCCAGGTCGGCCCGGCCCACCCCGACTACGCCGCCTTCCAGCCCGGCGCCGGCGTGCCGATGGGCTACGACGACCTGCGCGTGCTCGAGGCGCGCAACTTCCTCGCCTCCGTACGCGACGGCGAGCAGCGCGAGCCGGGGGTGGAGGAGATGCTCGCCGCCGCGCGCGTCCTCTCCGCCATCGAGCGCAGCGAGGTCAGCCGCGCGTGGGAGGACGCGCGATGACCCCGAAGATCGCCAACGCCCCGCTCTCCTACGGCGCCTTCGAGATGACCGTCGGCACCGGCTTCGCCGTGCCCGACCCCGAGCGCATCCTCGAGGCGATCGGCGCCGCCGGCTACGAGGGCACCGACCTCGGCCCGCCCGGCTACCTGGGCGAGGGCGACGTGCTCGCCGAGCGCCTCGCCGTCAACCGCCTGCAGCTCGTCGGCGGCTTCGTCCCCCTGCGATTCTCCGAGAACGAGGACGTGACGGGCCTCGAGCACACGCTGGATCTCTTCGACGCCGCCGGCGCGACCGGCGCCCGCCCCGTGCTGTGCGACGCCGGCGGCCCCGAGCGCGTCGCGAACCCCGGCCGCGGCGGCGATGATGCCTCCCTGCGCCTCGACGACGGCCGCTGGCGGAAGCTGGTGCTCAACGTCGGGCGCGCGGCCGAGGTCGCGCGCGACCGCGGCTACGAGCCGGTCTTCCACCACCACACGTCGACCTACGTCGAGGGCGTCCCGGAGATCGAGCGCTTCCTCCAGGACACCGACGTCGAGCTGCTGCTCGACTCCGGCCACCTGCTCGTGGCGGGAGGGGATCCGGTGCAGGCGCTCGCCGACTGGGGCGAGCGCATCGGCGCGATCCACATCAAAGACGTGCGCCTGAAGGTGCTGGAGCAGGTCAAGGCCGAGCGCGCCGACACGCTCACCGCTTGGCGCCGCGGGCTCTTCTGCGCGCTCGGGCAGGGCGACGTCGACCTCGACGGCTTCTGCGCCGCGCTCGACGGCTACGACGGCTGGGTCGTCGTCGAGCAGGACCGCGTGCTCGACGACATCACCGCCTTCGAGGGCGCCGCGCAGGAGCAGGTCGCCAACCGCGACTGGCTGCGGGAGCACGCCGGATGGTGAGCCTCGACGTCCTCACCATGGGCCGCATCAGCGTCGACGTCTACCCGCTGCAGGTCGGCGTCTCGCTGCGCGAGGTCGAGTCGTTCGGCAAGTACCTCGGCGGCAGCTCGACCAACGTCGCCGTCGCGTCGGCGCGCTACGGCCACCGCGTGGCGACGATCACCCGCACCGGCGCGGACCCGTTCGGCGAGTTCCTCCACGACGCGCTCAAGGGCTTCGGCGTGGACGACCGCTACGTGAGCCCGGTCGAAGGCCTCGCGACCCCGGTCGCCTTCTGCGAGATCTTCCCGCCCGACGACTTCCCGCTCTACTTCTACGGGCGCGTGCCGAAGGCGCCGGACATGGAGATCCGCGAGGACGAGCTCGACTACGACGCGATCCGCGCCGCGAAGGTGTTCTGGGTCACCGTCACCGGCCTCTCCGACGAGCCGAGCCGCAGCGCCACGCTTGCCGCGCTCGAGGCGCGAGGCAAGTCCGGCATCACCGTGCTCGACCTCGACTACCGGCCGATGTTCTGGGAGTCGCGCGAGACCGCTCGCGAGTGGGTCGGCCGCGCGCTCGAGCACGTCACCGTCGCGGTCGGCAACCTCGACGAGACCGACACCGCGGTCGGCGAGCGCGAGCCGCGCGCCGCCGCTGCCGCCCTGCGCGAGCGCGGGGTCGAGCTCGCGGTGGTCAAGCAAGGCCCGAAGGGCGTGCTGGCCGTCGACGGCGAGACGACCGTCGAGGTGCCGCCCGTGCCGGTCGAGGTCGTCAACGGCCTCGGGGCGGGCGACGCGTTCGGCGGCGCGCTGTGCCACGGGCTGCTGAGCGGCTGGGACCTGGAGAAGAAGATGCGGTTCTGCAACGCCGCGGGGGCGCTGGTCGCCTCGCGCCTGGCGTGTGCGGACGCGATGCCCGAAGAGCACGAGGTGGAGGAGTTGCTGGCCCATGCCTGATTACGCCCTGCAGATCACGCCGGAGGAGGCCGGCTGGGCCTTCTGCGGCCTCCGCGTCCTGGCGGGCGAGGCCGCCTTCGGCACCGGCGACGACGAGCTGATCGTGCTCCCGCTCGAGGGCGGCGCGGAGGTCACCGTCGACGGCGAGTCCTTCACGCTGCGCGGGCGCGACCGCATCTGGGACGGCCCGACCGACTTCGTCTACGCGCCGCGTGACGCGCGCGTGGAGATCAGCGCCGGAGGCCGCGTCGCGCTGCCCTCCTCCCGCGCGTTCAACCGGCGCGAGCCGCGCTACGTCGACGAGGTCGCGATCGAGCTGCGCGGCGCCGGCAAGATGAGCCGCCAGATCCACAACTTCTGCGGCCCCGACACCGACTTCGCCGACCGCCTGATCGCGGTCGAGGTGATCACGCCCGGCGGCAACTGGTCCTCCTATCCGCCGCACAAGCACGACGAGGACATCCCCGGCGTCGAGACCGCGCTCGAGGAGATCTACTACTTCGAGGTCGCCGACGGCGGCTTCGCCTACCAGCGCGCGTACGGCCCGGGCGTCGACATCCTCGAGGAGGTCCGCTCCGGCGATCACGTGCTGCTGCCGTCCGGCTACCACGGCCCCTCGATGGCCGCGCCGGGCTACGACCTCTACTACCTGAACGTGATGGCCGGCCCGGGCGAGCGCGAGTGGCGCTTCACCGACGACCCGGCCCACGCCTGGATCCGCGAATCCTGGGAGGGCCAGGACGTCGATCCGCGGCTGCCCATGGGCCGGGTCGCGAGGCCGGAGGCTGAGCACCAGTCTCAGACCTCGGGTCCGGACAACCCGAGGAGGTACCCCTGATGAGACTCACCGTCGCCCAGGCCCTGATCCGGTTCCTGGCCAACCAGTACTCCGAGCGCGACGGCGTCGAGCAGCGGCTGATCGCCGGCACGTTCGGCATCTTCGGCCACGGCAACGTCGCGGGCGTGGGTCAGGCGCTGCTCGAGCAGCAGGAGGACATGCCGTACGTGCTCGCGCGCAACGAGCAGGCGATGGTCCACTCCGCCGCCGGCTACGCGCGCCAGAAGAACCGCCTCAGCAGCTACGCGTGCGCGAGCTCGATCGGCCCCGGCGCGACCAACATGGTCACCGGCGCCGCGTTGGCCACCATCAACCGCGTTCCGGTGCTGCTGCTGCCGGGCGACATCTTCTCCACCCGGGTCGCCAGCCCGGTCCTCCAGGAGCTCGAGGACCCGGGCTCGCTCGACATCTCCGTCAACGACACGTTCAAGCCCGTGTCGAGGTTCTGGGACCGCATCAACCGCCCGGAGCAGCTGGCCTCCTCGCTGCTCGGCGCCATGCGCGTGCTGACCGACCCGGCGGAGACCGGCGCGGTCACGCTGGCGCTGCCGCAGGACGTGCAGGCAGAGGCGTTCGACTGGCCCGAGGAGCTGTTCGAGCGCCGGGTCTGGCACGTGCGGCGCCCGCCGGTCGAGCCCGCGGTGCTCGAGCAGGCCGCCGAGCTGCTGCGCGGCGCGCGGCGCCCGCTGATCGTCGCCGGCGGCGGCACGATCTACGCCGAGGCGACCGATGCCCTGCGCGACTTCGCCCGGGCCACCGGCATCCCGGTCGCGGAGACGCAGGCCGGCAAGGGCTCGCTGCCCTACGACCACCCGCAGTCGCTCGGCGCGATCGGCGCCACCGGCACCACCGCCGCCAACGCGATCGCCCGCGAGGCCGACGTGATCCTCGGCATCGGCACGCGCTGGAGCGACTTCACGACCGCCTCGCGCTCGCTGTTCGCGGAGGACGCGCGCTTCATCAACCTCAACGTGGCGAGCGTGGACGCGTTCAAGCACGCCGGGCTGCCGCTGGTCGGCGACGCTCGCGCCGGGCTCGAGGAGCTGCGTGGCGCGCTCGAGGGCCACGCCGCCGACCCCGACCACACCGAGCGCGCGAGCCGGCTCGCGGCCGAGTGGGACGCCACCGTCGAACAGGCCTACACGCTCGGCCACGCGCCGCTGCCGGCGCAGAGCGAGGTGCTCGGCGTCGTCAACCGCGTCTCCGGCCCGCGCGACGTCGTCGTGTGCGCGGCGGGCTCGATGCCCGGCGACCTGCACAAGCTGTGGCGGACGCGCGACCCGAAGGGCTACCACGTCGAGTACGGCTACTCGACGATGGGCTACGAGATCGCCGGCGGCCTCGGCGTGAAGCTCGCCGCCCCGGACCGCGACGTCTACGTGATGGTCGGCGACGGCTCGTTCCTGATGATGGCCCAGGAGATCGTCACCGCCGTCCAGGAGGGCGTCGACCTGAAGATCGTGCTCGTCCAGAACCGCGGCTTCGCGTCGATCGGCGCGCTGTCCGAGTCCGTCGGGTCGCAGCGCTTCGGCACCTCGTATCGCACACAGGAGGACCTGGCCAAGGTCGCCGAGGGCCTCGGCGCCACCGTCGTCCGCGCCGGCTCGCTCGAGGAGCTGGAGGAAGGCCTCCGCGGCGCCACCGGCGTCACCGTCGTGCAGATCGAGACCGACCCGCTCGTCTCCGCGCCGGACTCCGAGGCGTGGTGGGACGTGCCGGTCGCGGAGGTCTCCGGCCTCGACTCCACGCGGGCCGCGCGCGAGACCTACGCCGAGCACAAGCAGACCCAGCAGCAGTACCTGAACCCACGAGAGAGGGTCACACCATGACCACCGTCGACCTCAAGACGATCCAGCACCGCATCGGCGGCGCCGACACGCCGGGCAGGTCGACCCGGACGGCCCCGGTCTACGACCCCGCCACCGGCGCCGAGCAGGCGCAGGTCCTGCTCGCCGAGCCGGCCGACGTCGCCGCCGCGGTCGCCGCCGCGCGCACCGCCTTCGAGAGCTGGAAGGAGGTCAGCGTCGTCCGCCGCTCGCGGATCATGTTCGCGTTCCGCAACCTCGTCGAGCAGCACCTCGACGACCTCGCGCGGATCGTCGCGTCCGAGCACGGCAAAGTCGTCGAGGACGCCAAGGGCGAGGTCATCCGCGGCATGGAGGTCGCCGAGTTCGCGTGCGGCATCGCGCAGCTGCTCAAGGGCGAGTACTCCGACCAGGTCTCCGGCGGCGTCGACTCGTTCTCGTTCCGCCAGCCGCTCGGCGTGTGCGCGGGGATCACGCCGTTCAACTTCCCGGTGATGGTCCCGATGTGGATGCACCCGATGGCGATCGCGACCGGCAACACGTTCGTGCTCAAGCCGTCCGAGCGCGACCCGAGCGCCTCCAACTTCATCGCCGAGCTGTACGCCGAGGCGGGGCTGCCCGACGGCGTCTTCAACGTCGTCCACGGCGACAAGGTCGCGGTCGACGCGATCCTCGACCACCCGGACATCGACGCCGTGAGCTTCGTCGGCTCGACCCCGATCGCGCAGTACGTGCACGGCAAGGCGAGCGCGTCGGGCAAGCGCGTGCAGGCGCTGGGCGGCGCGAAGAACCACGCCGTCGTGCTGCCCGATGCCGACCTCGACTTCGCCGCCAACCACCTGACCGCCGCGGGCTTCGGCTCGGCCGGCCAGCGCTGCATGGCGATCGCGGTCGCCGTCGCGGTCGGGGACGCCGCCGAGCCGCTGATCGAGCGCCTGAAGGCGAAGGCGGAGGCGATCAAGGTCGGCCCCGGGCTCGAGCCCGACTCCGACATGGGCCCGGTGGTGACCGCGCAGGCGCGCGAGCGGATCGTCGGCTACATCGACGGCACGACCGCCGACGTGGTCGTCGACGGCCGCGAGCTGGAGGTGGACGGCGACGGCTTCTTCGTCGGCCCGACGCTGCTCGACCGCGTCACGCCGGAGATGGACGCCTACCGCGACGAGATCTTCGGCCCGGTGCTGAGCGTCGTGCGCGTGGAGACGCTGGGCGAGGCGATCGAGCTGATCAACGCCAACTCGTACGCCAACGGGACCGCCATCTTCACCTCCAGCGGCGAGGCGGCGCGGACCTTCCAGCGCCAGATCCAGGTCGGGATGATCGGCATCAACGTCCCGATCCCGGTGCCGATGGCGTTCTACTCGTTCGGCGGCTGGAAGTCGTCGCTGTTCGGCGACACGCACGTCCACGGGCCGGAAGGGATCAAGTTCTACACGCGCGGCAAGGTGGTCACGAGCCGCTGGCCGGAGGACGCGCGGGACCCGTCCCACATGCACTTCCCGACCGCGACATGAGCACCGTCAAGACCGTCGGCGTCGGCGTGATCGGCGCGGGGATGATGGGCGCGGAGCATGTCCGCACGCTGTCGACGGCGGTCGACGGAGCGCACGTGGCGGCGGTGGCCGACGCCGACCCGGCGCGCGCCGCGGCCGCGGCCGCGGCCGGCGGCGGGCGCGCGTTCGCCGACCCGCACGCCCTGATCGCCGACCCCGAGGTCGACGCCGTGATCGTCGCCTCCTACGACCCGACGCACGAGGAGTTCGTGCTCGCGTGCATCGCGGCCGGCAAGCGCGTGCTGTGCGAGAAGCCGCTGGCGACGACCGCGGAGGCGTGCCTGCACGTCGTCGAGGCCGAGGTGGCGGCCGGCCGGCGGCTGGTCACGGTCGGGTTCATGCGCCGCCGCGACCCGCTCTACGAGGAGCTGCGGGCCTGCCTCGGCGCGATCGGCGCCCCGCTGCTCGTCCATTGCGCTCACCGCAACGCACAGTCGCCGCCCGGCTTCACGCCCGAGATGCTGATCACCAGCTCCTGCGTGCACGAGATCGACATCACGCGCTGGCTGCTGGGGGAGGAGATCGTGGCGGCCACCGTGCGCGCGCCGCGCTCGTCCACGCAGGCGCCGGCCGGTCTCATCGACCCGCAGCTGGTCCTGCTCGAGACCGCGAGCGGCGTCCTGGTCGACGTCGAGGTGTTCGTCAACGCGCGCTACGGCTACGACGTCCGCTGCGAGGTCGTGGGCGAGCAGGGCACGCTGCGGCTGGGCGAGCAGGAGGCCGCGGACTTCCGCGGGCGCTTCGCGACCGCCTACCAGCGCGAGCTCGACGCCTGGGTCTCGGGCGCCGAAGGCCCGAGCACGTGGGACGGCTACGCCGCCAACGCGGTCGCCGACGCCTGCATCGCCTCACTCCACGACGGCGAGCGCGCCACGGTGGAACTGGCCGAAAGGCCCGCGCTGTACGGGTAGAACGGATGTCCAGGGGAGTGTCACAAGCTTGTTACAATCTTCCGCGAAGGGTGTATCACCCTTCGTAGCACCCGGCGGAAGAGACGACGCAACTGTCCCGCGCGTTTCGCCCCCGCCGGTTCTCCCTCACCTCCCCAGGAAGGATCCACCATGGCTCGAATCTTCGCTGCCATCAGCAACGCCCTGCGCGTTGACAGCCACAGCAACGAGAAGGTCCACTTCCACGCCGGACCCGCGGGCCCGTACGTGTGCGAGAACCCGAGCTGCGTCTCGCCGGGCCTCGAGGCCTAGCAGCCCTCTGAGATAGTCCAGGGCCATGACGGTCCTGGACTCGTTTCGGCTGGACAACAAGGTCGCCGTGGTCACCGGCGGCAATCGCGGGATCGGGATGGCGCTCGCGCGTGCGCTCGGCGAGGCCGGCGCGCGCGTGGCCATCGCCGCGCGCGACACCGCCCGCTCCGAGGCGGTCGCGGGCGAGCTCGGCGCCCTCGCGGTGACGACCGACATCACCGACGGCGCGAGCGTCGACGCGATGCTCGAGACGGTCACGGCCAAGCTCGGGCCCGTCGACGTGCTCGTGAACAACTCCGGCGCCTGCTTCCACCGCCCGGCCCTCGAGGTGCCGGAGGAGGAGTGGCGCGCGGTGTGGGACGTCAATGTCGACGGCCTGTGGCGCTGCTCCCGCGTGGTCGGGCGCCAGATGATCGAGCGCGGGACCGGCTCGATCGTCAACGTCGGCTCGATCTCGGCCCAGATCGTCAACCGGCCGCAGTGGCAGCCGGCCTACAACGCCTCCAAGGCGGCGGTCCACCAGCTCACCAAGTCGCTGGCCGCCGAGTGGGCGCCCCACGGCGTCCGCGTCAACGCGCTCGCGCCGGGCTACATCAAGACCGAGATGGCGCCGGTGGACGACCCGAAGTTCAAGCCGCGCTGGATCGACGACTCGGCGATGCAGCGCTACGCGCTGCCCGAGGAGCTCGGGCCGTCGATCGTGTACCTCGCGAGCGATGCGTCGGCGTTCATGACGGGGTCGGTGCTCGTGATCGACGGGGGCTACACGCTGTTCTAGGTAGGAGGCGGGTTCGAGCCGAGTTTCTGCACTCTGGCCGTCGGCGGACCGCTCAGGGTGCAGAAACTCGTCTCAGAGCCGAGTTTCTGCACCCGAAGGGCTCTGTGGGCGCTCGAGAGTGCAGAAACTCGTGGGCCGCCGCGGCGGTTCGGACCCGCTCCCTACCCAGCCGCAGTTGCCGTTCGTCCCTAGGACCCCGGCGGGCCGCCCAGCACGGTCGCGTCCGCCAGCAGGAACAGCGCCAGCAGCGCCACGATCACCGCGAACCCGCGGGCGAGCAGCTTCCGCGGGAGCCGGTCGGCGATCGCGGTGCCGAGCAGCGCGCCCACGACCGTCGAGCCCGCGAGCGCCGCGGTGACGGCGAAGTGCGGCCGCGCTCCCGTCAGGAGGTGGGTCGTGAGGGCGACGATGCCGGTGAGCGTGATGATCACGAGCGAGGTCGCGACCGCGCGGTGGAAGGCGAGGCCGAGCCCGAGCGCGAGCACCGGAACGATCATGAAGCCGCCGCCGACCCCGAAGAAGCCGGTGAGCATGCCCACCCCGAACCCGGCGCCGACGACCACGTCGGCGCGCGCGGGTGGGCAGCCCGCGTCGATCTCCTCGCGCCCGGCGCCCGAGCGCTGCCAGGTCGCGCCCGCGGCGAGCAGCATGATCGGCACGAACGAGAGGATCAGCACGCGGTCGCTGACCGCCCGGCTCAGCAGCGCGCCGGCCAGTGAGCCCGCGGCGGCGGGGGCTGCGAACAGCAACGCCAGCCGCCAGCACACCTGGCCGTCGCGGGCGCGCGCGCCGGCGCCGACCGCCGCGGCCAGCGCGATCACGATCAGCGACGCGGTCGAGGCGGGCCCGACCCCTTCCCCGAGCACGTAGACGAGCACGGGGAGCGCGAGGATCGCTCCGCCGCCGCCCACCGCCCCCACGATCAGCCCGATCGCGAGGCCGAACGGGATCGCGAGCAGCAGCATTCGCCGCGCATCATGGCGCGGATCGCGCCGGTCCGAGCATGCGGCCGGTGCTAGGCAGTGTCCTCGCGGTGGCGGGGATCCTGCTCGGAGCCGGCGAAGGTGACCTTCTCCTGCGTCGGGCTGGTGGGGCGCTCGGGAGCCTGCGGACGGCCCTCGGCGTCGCCCTTCCCGTGGTCGCGCTTCGCGATCAGGGCGCCGCCGGTCAGATACAGCGCGAGGCCGGCGATTGCCGCCAGGACCACGAGGATGAACAGGAGGAAAAGTGCGACTCCGCCTTCCATATCGGCGGGCTACCCGGCCCGGAATGCCGCAAACGCGCTCTGGGTAGAGCCGCCCTGAAGGCGCATCGAAGGAGGTTCGATCATGGCGAAGGACCACGGCTCCAGCATCAAGGACGACAAGCAGTACGAGGGCCTGCGCAAGAAGGGCATGAGCAAGTCCCGCGCGGCCGCGATCGCCAACGATCCCAACTCGTCGGAGAAGGGCGGCAAGGCGTCGGGAAGCGGCAAGCGCAACACCGACTCGAGCCAGGGCGGGACCAAGGCGCAGAAGGCCGCGGCCGGTCGCAAGGGCGGCAAGGCAGCGGCGAAGAACTAGGCGAGCACGCCGGTCTCGAAGGCGCGCCGGACGAGCTCGGCGCGCTTGCGGTTCTGCGGCAGGTCGCCGACCTCGAAGAGGTCGAACAGCGCGCGCAGGTGCGTCTTGACCGTCTCGACGCTGAGGAACAGGTCCTCGGCGATCTCCTTGTTCGAGCGCGGGCCCGCGTAGGGCGCCTCGTCGAGCGGGCCGCAGAGCGAGGCGAGCACGCGCCGTTGAGCGTCCGACAGCGCCGGCGGCGCGAGCGTGCGGCTCGCCGCGGTCGTCGTGCCGCTCCGCTCGCCCTCGAGGAAGACGAGCAGCGTGCCGCCGACCTTGATCGCGTCGCCGTCGCGCAGGCGCCGCTGGCCGCGCAGCCGCCGGCCGTTGACGAACGAGCCGTTGCGGGAGAGGCCGTCGTCGGCGATCGTCCACTCCCCGCCCTCGCGGGCGAGCACCGCGTGCAGCCGCGACACCTCGTGGTCCCACGGCAGCGACACGTCGCTCGACGGTGAGCGGCCGACGCTGACCGAGGCGCGGTCGCCGAGCTCGACGATCCGCTGCCTGCCCTCGTCGTCCAGATGGAGGATCAGGGGGAGCCCGCGGCGCTCCGCGTCGATGCGCTGCGCCAGTTCGCGCGGCGAGACCGACCGCAGCGCGGGAGGCAACACTCGCACGGACGAACCCTAACCCGGATAGGGTCGCGCCGGAGGGCTCTTGAGCACTCAGCGAGTCGGCAGCTACGAGATCGTCCGGATGCTCGCACGCGGCGGGATGGCGGTCGTGTACCTCGTCCGGCAGCCGGCCCTCGACCGCGAGGTGGTGCTGAAGCGCCTCGATCTGGAGCGCGACGACCCGACGCTCGCCCAGCGCTTCGTGCGCGAGGCTCAGCTAGCCGCGGCGCTCGACCATCCGAACATCGTCACGCTGTTCGACTTCTTCGAGTACGACGGCGTGCCGTACATCGCGATGGAGTACGTCAACGGCGGGTCGCTGCGCTCGCTGGTCGGCACGCTCGACCTGCCGCAGGTGCTGGGCGTGCTGGAGGGGGCGCTGGCCGGGCTCGCTCACGCGGAGCGGCGCGGGATCGCGCACCGCGACCTGAAGCCCGAGAACCTGCTGGTCACGCGCCGCGGCAACGTGAAGATCGCCGACTTCGGGATCGCGCGCGCCTACAACGCGCTGAGCCAGCGGCTGACCGTCACCGGCAAGGCGATGGGCACGCCGGTGTACATGGCGCCGGAGCAGGCGATGGACGAGCCGATCGGGCCGCAGACCGACCTGTACGCGCTCGGGGTGATCGTCTACGAGCTGCTCGCGGGGCGCCCGCCGTTCGAGTCCGACAGCCCGATGGGCGTCCTCTACTGCCACGTCCACAAGCCGCCGCCGCCGCTGCCCGCCTCGTTCCCGCCCGACGTCCGCCACTGGGTCGGCTGGCTGCTGGAGAAGGCGCCTGCGGACCGGCCGCCGTCGGCCGACGCGGCATGGCAGGCGCTGGAGGAGATCGCGGTCTCGGAGCTGGGCCCGTACTGGCGCCGCGCCGCGACTATCACGATCCCGACTGGCGGTCACGACACGCCGCGCGGCGAGGACGAGGACGAAGACGACACGACCGACGAGGCGACCGCGCCGGCGCCCGTCCCGACGCTCCCGCTCCCGCCGCCCCAGAAGCCGCCGTCGCGGCGGCGGCTGCTCGTCCCGGCGCTGGGCGCCGTCGCCCTGCTCGCAGTCGCCGCGGTCGGGCTGGCCGGCACGCTCCACGACGGCGATCCGAAGACGCCGGACGAGCCCGCGCCTGCGCCGACGGTGGAGGCGGCCGTCCCCTACGACTTCAACGGCGACGGCCGGCTCGAGCTCGTGGCCTCCGTCCTGCGTGCGAGCCCGCGTGGCTCGCACGTGCCCAGCGGCGTCGTGATGCTGCGCCACGGCAGGGGCTGGAACCTCATCACCGAGAAGGACGCGGGGATGCCAGGCCGTCCGGGCGGGGCCGACGAGTTCGGCTCCGGGCTCACCAGCGGCGACTTCGACCGCGACGGCGCCGCCGACCTCGCGATCGGGGCGCCCGGCCGCAACCGCGTCGCGGTGCTGTTCGGCACGGGGCACGGGCTGTCCGGCACCCGCCACATCCAGCTGCGCGGCTCGAACGACTACGGCTACGGCCTCGTCGCCCGCGACCTGGACGCCGACGGATACGACGACCTGCTCGTCGCCGCGCCGGGGGTGGGCGCCCAACACGGCAGCGTGCAGTTGCTCCGCGGCGGGCCGGGCGGGCTGAGCGCCCGCCGCGCGCGGGTCCTCGAGCCTCCGGCGTCGGCGGTCATCGGCTTCGGCACACGCCTGCGGCTGGGCGACGTCGACGGCGACCACCACATCGACCTGGTCGAGGGCGGGCCGCCACGCGCGTCGGTGCCCGGCCACGCGACCTTCTGCCGCGGGTCGAGCTCCGGCCCGCACCGCTGCCGGGCGTTCGGGGGGACCGACGCCACCTCGGGCCTCGCGGTCGCCGACGTGAACCACGACGGCGACGCGGACATCGTCCAGGGCGATGCCGAGGGCGATCAGCCGCTGGCGCCGGGCGTCGTCCGGCTGTGGCTCGGTAGCCGCCGCGGGCCGCGGGCGTCGCCGATCCTCATCACCCAGGACTCGCCCGCGATCCCCGGGAAGAACGAGCCGGGGGACCGGTTCGGGACGATCGTGGACTCCGGCGACCTCGACCTGGACGGCTACGCCGACATGATCGTCGCCGCCACGGGCGAGAACGAGAAGGCGGGGCGGATCACGGTGATCCGCGGCGCCGCGGACGGCTACGCGAGCGCCGGCAACACCTGGTTCGACCAGAGCTTCCCGCAGGTGCCCGGCGGCCGCCGGCCGGGGGTCGGGTTCGGGTCGACGCTCGCCGTGCTCAGCCTCACCTCCGACCGCCGGCCCGACCTTGTGGTGGCGGCGCGCGGCGAGCAGCGGGCCGACTCGCGCGTGATGGTGGTGGAGAGCGGCCCCGGTGCGTTCGCGCCCGACGAGCGGCGCACGACGACGCTGTCCGGCGCGGCGTCGCGCCTCCGCATGCCGGTGGGCGCCCGGATCAGGCTGGCGCGCCTCTCCACCGGCTGACCGCAGGAGGGGCCGGCTTCACCCTCTTGATGGCTGTCCCGGAACGGGGGCGACGGCGGAGACTCGGGACCCCGCCCAAGGAGCCCCGCCGTGCCGGCCACCGCCGCCCGGCCGCGCCGGGTGCCGCTGAGCACGTGGGAGGTGAGGGCCCATCGCGTGGCTGTGCCCGTCGCGCGCGCCGTCCTCGCGCTGCCGCGGTGCCGGCGCGCGCCCGATCGCGCCGTCCCGAAGGTCACGATCCTGCTCGTCCACGCCTGGGGCATGGGCGGGACGATCCGCACGATGCTCACCGTCGCCGGATGGCTCGCGCGACGGCACGAGGTCGAGGTGCTGAGCGTGTGGCGGACGCGCGAGAAGCCGTTCTTCGCGTTCCCGCCCGACGTGACGGTGACGGCCGCCGACGACCGGCGGCCCGGCGCCGGCGGCCGGACCGCGAGCTTGCTGCGGCGGCTGCCCGGCTGCCTGCTCTTCCCCGGCGACCGCACGCACCGGCGCATGACGCTGTGGAGCGACGTCCAGCTCGTGCGCCACCTGCGCGCCTCGCGCCCCGACGTCCTGATCGGCACGCGGCCGGCGCTCAACCTGCTGGTCGCGCGCGCCGGCGGGGCGCCGGCTCGGGTGGCATCGGAGCACACCCCCTTCTCCGCCTACCGCGAGCCGCTGCAGCGGGAGATCTGGCGCCGCTACCACGGGCTCGACGCCGTGGTCGTGCTCGTCGAGCCCGAGCGCGCGCCGCTCGAGGGCGCCGCGCCGGTGTGGGTGATCCCGAACGCGGCACCGCGCTGCGCCGGCGCGCCCGCGCGGCTCGAGGCGCCGGTGATCGTGGCGGCCGGGCGGCTCGTGAGGGTGAAGGGCTTCGACCGGCTGATCCGGGCGTTCACCTGGGTCGCCGAGGCACACCCCGGGTGGCGGCTGCGGATCTGCGGCGCCGGGCCTGAGCGGGCGGCGCTCGCCGGGCTGATCGACGAGCTGCGACTCGGCCGGCGCGTACAGCTCGCCGGGAAGGTGCGCGGGATGGAGGCCGAGCTCGGGGCGGCCTCGGTGTTCGCGCTGAGCTCGCATTTCGAGGGGCTGTCGCTCGCGCTGCTCGAGGCGATGGCCAAGGGGCTCGCAGTCGTGGCCTTCGACAACTGCGGCGGCCCGTGCGATGTGATCGACCACGGCGCCGACGGCCTGCTGGTGCCGGGCGGCGACGAGCGCGCGCTCGCGCGGGCGATCTGCGCGCTGATCGAGTCGCCGGAACTGCGGCGGCGGCTCGGCGACGGCGCGCGGCGCAAGGCGGCGGGGTACGGGATCGAGTCGGTCGGCCCGCGCTGGGACGCGCTGATCGAGGCGCTGACATGACGAGCCTCCGGGGGCGGCCGACGCGCTAAGCGGAGGAGGGGTAGGACTTGCGCGATGACCGCGCGCGCCACCGACCGCCGACGCATCCTGGTCGTCGTCAGCGGCCTGATGCTGGTGCTGCTGTTGGCGTCGCTGGATCAGACGATCGTGTCGACCGCGCTGCCTACGATCGTCGGCGAGCTCGGCGGCCTCGAGCACCTCTCGTGGGTGGTCACCGCCTACCTGCTGGCGGTGACGGCGGTGACGCCGCTGTACGGCAAGCTCGGCGACCTCTACGGGCGCAAGATCGTGCTGCAGGGCGCGCTGATCCTGTTCCTCGTCGGCTCCGCGCTGTGCGGGCTCGCCCAGGGGATGACCGAGCTGATCGCGTTCCGCGCCATCCAGGGCCTCGGCGGCGGCGGGCTGATGGTGAGCGCCCAGGCGGCGATCGGCGACGTCGTGCCGCCCAGCGACCGTGGCCGCTACACGGGGCTGTTCGGCGCCGTGTTCGGCATCTCCAGCGTGGCCGGCCCGCTGATCGGCGGCTTCCTCACCACCCACCTCTCGTGGCGCTGGATCTTCTACGTCAACCTGCCGCTCGGCATCGCCGCGCTCGGGGTGCTGGCGGTCACGTTGCCGACGGTGAGCGAGCGGCGGCGCCACCAGATCGACTACGCCGGGACGGTGCTGCTGGCCGCGGGCCTGAGCGGGATCATCCTGCTGACCTCGCTGGGCGGGAACACCTACGACTGGGACTCGCCGCAGATCGTGGGGCTGGGCGTGATCGGCGTCGCCTGCCTGGTGGCGCTCTCGTTCGTCGAGCGCCACGCGCCCGAGCCGATCCTGCCGCCGTCGCTCTTCAGGAACCGCGTGTTCGTGGTCACGAGCGCGGTCGCGCTCGTCGTCGGCTTCGCGCTGTTCGGCGCGCTCACGTACCTGCCGCTGTTCCAGCAGATCGTGCGCGGCCTGTCGCCGACGGCGTCAGGCCTCCAGCTGCTGCCGGTGATGGGCGGGCTGCTGATCTCGTCGATCATCTCGGGCCAGGTCATCGCGCGGGTCGGCCGCTACAAGTTCTTTCCGATCGCGGGGACGGCGCTGGCGGCGTTCGGGATGTTCCTGCTCTCCTCGCTCGACTCGACCACCGGCACGGGCGTGGCTGCGCTGCACATGCTCGTGCTGGGCCTCGGGCTCGGGATGGTCATGCAGGTGCTCGTGCTGGCGGTCCAGAACGCGGTGCCGTACGAGATGCTCGGGGTGGCGACGTCGGGCTCGACGTTGTTCCGCTCGATCGGCGGCTCGCTCGGCACGGCGGTGCTCGGCGCGATCTTCTCCGGCCACCTGCGCAGCGAGCTGCCGACCGGCGCGGTCTCGGAGGGCGGGCTCGACCCGACGGCGATCCGCCACCTGCCCGCCGCGCAGCACGACGTCTTCATCAACGCCTTCACCGACGCGCTGCAGCTCGTCTTCACCGTTGCCACGGCCGTCGTGCTCGTCGCGTTCGTCCTCAGCTGGCTGATCCCGGAGCGGCCGCTGCGCACGACGGTGGAGACGACCGTCGGCGACGCCCTCGGCGGGCCGGTCGACACCGACTCGATGCGCGAGGTCGCGCGCCAACTCAGCATCGCCGTCGGCCGCGAGCGCACGCTGGCGTTCCTCGCCGACACGGTGCAGCGGGCGGGCGTGGAGCTCTCCCCGGGCGCCTCGTGGGCGCTGTTGCGGCTGGGGGCGCCCGACGCGCCCTCGGTCGAGAACCTGGCCGCGCGCCCGCACGTCCGGCAGGAGCGCCTGCTGGCTGCGTGCGACGAGCTGCGCGGGCTCGGCCTGCTCGAGGGCGAGCGCCCGACCGAAGCCGGCCGCGCGACGCGCGAGCGCCTCGTGGCCGCGCGCACCGACGGGCTGCGGATCCTCGTCGCCGACTGGGAGCCGGACGAGAACCCGGAGCTCGATCCGCTCCTCCGCCGGCTCGCCGACGAGCTCGCGGCGCCCGCGTAGCCATAAGCAGGGCGATTGCCCGGTGCCGCGAATCCCTATGGATTCCGCCGGTCGCCGCAGAAAGATTGGGCCTCACATGTTGAACGCCGTTGTCACGGAGATCCCGCTCAAGCTGGAGCCCGTGACCGAGGACAGCTTCGAGTACGTCCCGGCCGGCGACCAGACGCGCGAGGAGATCGTCGCGCGGATCGCCCAGCTGTTCGGCTCAGAGTCGCGCCGAGCGATCGTGGATTAGCCGAGGGCGGCGCGCAGGCGCTGCTCGACGTCACCTGGCTCGCCGGTCCCGTCGACGCGGCGGAGCAGGTCGCGCTGCTCGTAGTACGCGATCAGCGGCTCGGTCTCGTCGTGGTAGACGTGCAGGCGCTCGCGGACCGTCTCGGGAGCGTCGTCGGCGCGGCCGCGGCCGCTGATGCGCTCGGCGACCACCTCGTCGGGGACGTCGATCAGCACCACCGAGGTGAGCTCGCGCCCGTGCGGCTCCAGCGCCTCCCCGAGCGCGTCGGCCTGCGCGACCGTGCGGGGGAAGCCGTCGAGCACGATCGACTCGTCGTCGCGCCCCTCGAGCTCGTCGCCGATCAGCGCCACGATCAGATCGTCGGGGACGAGCTCGCCGCGATCCATGTAGCGGGATGCCTGCTCGCCGAGCTCGGTGCCCTGGGAGCGCGCCTCGCGCAGCAGGTCGCCGGTGGAGAGCGTCAGCCAGCCGTCGTCGCGGAGATGCTCCGCCTGTGTCCCCTTGCCGCTGCCCGGCGGGCCCAGCAGAACGATGGTGCTCGCCATGGCCGCGATCCTACGGCTTCGGGCACAAGATCTTGCTCGGCGCCGCCAGCTTCTCCGGATCGAGCAGGTCGTCGAGCCCGCCCTGGCCGCTCGACACGTCGAGTGGCGCGCCCGCCTTCTTGAGCGCGGCGAGCGCCGCCTTGGGGTCCGCCGGGCCCTTGAGCGCGTCGACGTCCTTGGTGTCGCCGGCGAGCGGCAGCAGCTCGAGCAGCTCCTTCCCGAGGTCGGTGATCCGCTTGTCCTTCTTCGCGTAGTGGGCGATCGACTGCTTCAGCAGCTCGGGGTCGTGGCGCCAGCTGCCGTAGGCGCTGGCGAAGAACTCGTCGGGGCCCTGCCACGGGTGGCCGCCGGAGCCCGACCACAGCACGTCGGCGACCATCACGGTCCCGGCGGCGCGGCTCGTCTCGTCGTCCTTGGCGTCGAGCCGCGGCGGCTTCTTCGGGTTGAACTTCGCGGTGGGGATCGGGACGGGCTCGGTGTCGTCGAGGCGGGTGAAGAGGTCGGAGATCCGCAGCGCGAGCGCGTCCGGCACGCGGTCCTCGAGCTTGCCCTTGCGGACGCTGTGGTGTTCGTAGAGGCCGTGGGCGGTCTCGTGGAGCAGGGTGTCGGCGTAGGCGCCGCTGTCGAAGTCGTCGATGCCGAGCACGATCAGGCCGCGCCCGCTCGCCCAGCGATAGGCGTTGGAGCTCGAGTCGCCGGTGATGAGGACGGTGGAGACGCGCTGCGGGCTGTCCTTGGGGAGCTTGTCGTTGACGCTCGCGGTGATGCGCCCGACATCGCGCATCTTCTTGGCCCAGGCCGGGATCGGCGCGCGGTCGTGGGCGCCGCACTCGTACGTCTGCGGCTCCGGTGCGTCCTTGATACCGACGGCCTTCCAGTCGCGGAACATGCGCACGGTCACGCCCTTCTCGACGACCTCGCCGAGCAGGCCGTTGTGGCCGATCCACACGCGGTCCCACGGGGAGTAGGTGCGGGCCTTCGAGTCGCGCTGGAGCATCCGCCGGGTGGCGCGGTTGCCGGCGGTGCGCTGGAGGCTGAGCACGTCGTCCGCGAGGGTGCGGCGCGCGGGCGCGCGCCGGGAGAGCGCGGGGGCGGCGAGGAGCGGTGACCGCGTCCGCAGCATCAGCCCCGTGCGTACGACTCGAAGATCTCGGTCACCACCATCGGCTCGACGGGCTCGGTCAGCGCGCCGTTGATGCTGCGGGCGTCGGGCCAGCCGGTGTCGAGCATGCGGCGCCCGGCCGCCGCGGCGTCGTAGGGCGTGCTGCGCAGCTCGGGCTCGCCGTCTGCCAGCCACATCCAGCGCGCGGCGCCGTCGCCTTCGTAGGGGAGGCCGACGCTGCCGGCGTTGATGAAGCGCACGTCGCCGACCGTGCGGTCGTCCTGCTGGTGGGTGTGGCCGGCGACGACGATGCCGGGGCCGACGCCCTCGAGCACGCTCTCCCAGCGCTCGGGCGGGGAGATGCGGGTGACCATCTGGTCGTCGCGGTGGGGCGTCGCGTGGCAGAAGCGGACGCCGTTGAGCGCGACCATGAGCGGCAGCGCGCCGAGCGCCCGCGACCGCTCGGCGCCCAGCTCGCGCGCGGTGATCGCGGCCGTGACGGCGGCGAGGTCGTCGGCCGCGGGCTCGGCCGCGCCGACCGCCTCGGCCACCTCGCGCTCGCCGTTGCCGCGGATCCAGTGGACCGGGACGGTCAGCGACTCCAGGCGGTCGAGCACGGCGGCGGCGAACGGGCCGGGGACGGCGTCGCCGCCCACCAGCACGGCATCCGGCGCCGCCTCGGCGAGCACCGCCTCGAGCGCATCGACGTTCCCGTGGATGTCGTACAGCGCCATGACCTTCATGGCGCGAGCCTACGTCAGCTGAGCGCGCCGATCCCAGCTACGCGTGCCAGGCCGAAGGTCAACGGCGGCTGGGTAGGGAAGCGGTCCGACCGCGCCGGCGGCCCACGAGTTTCTGCACTCTCGAGCGCCCGCAGCCCCCTTCCGGTGCAGAAACTCGGCTCTGAGACGAGTTTCTGCACCCTAAGCGGTCCGCCGACGGCCGAGAGTGCAGAAACTCGGCTCGAACTGCCTCCTACCCAGCCCGCCGTTGACTTCCAGCGGCGCCGCCGCGAACGCCGCATCCACGGCCGTCGCGCGGGTCACGCGGGCTGGTACAGCGCGGGGCGGGAAGGAACCGGGATCCCCTTGGCGCCCGCGCGCTGGACCATCAGCGGGCTCGACCAGCGGGCGAGGTCGATGAAGCGGAAGTCGGCGGGGCCGGTCGCGCGGTACAGGCGGGCGCCGAGGTAGCCCGGTTGCTCCGCGACGGCGGCCCGGGCGTCGTCCCAGCCGGCGAGGAACGCGTCGTCCTCGCCGGCGGGCACCGCGAACGGATCGATCAGGACGACGCCGCCCGGAATCCGATCCCACCTTCCCGCACCGTGCTCGCGCGCAAGCTCATAGCCGTCACCCTCGGCGACCGACACGAAGCGGAAGTCGACGTCGGGCCGCAGCGCGCGGTAGAGCACGCCCGCGGCGCCGTCCTCTGGCTCGGTGGCGAAGAGGGTGATCCGGGTCAAGGCTCCACGGTCACGTTGGCGAGCGTCACGCCGTGGTCCTCGAGCTCGACGATGAACTTGCCGTCGATCTTCGCCGGGAACTTGAAGTGGGCGCTGCCGCCCGCCTTCACGTCCTTCTTGACGTCATAGCCGTGGAAGTGCACCTCGTCGGCGGTATCGCTCTTGATCGTGAGGTCGACGGTGCCGCCCTGCTTGAAGGTCACGTCCTTGACGCCGCCGACGGGCTTGGCGTCCTTGACGGTGATCGTCGTGGGGCCGGAGGCCTTGGTGTCGTTCGAGCCGCCGCCACCGATCACGATGACGGCGACGACGACGATCACCACGGCGATGCCGAGGAGCGCGATACGGGTGTTGCGGGTCATGGGAAGTCCTTTGGGAGATCTGCGGGATGGTCAGGCGGCGGTACGGCACAGCTGCGCCGCCGCGGGCGGCGGGCGCGTGGCCATCCCGGAGGCGACCAGGCGGCCGCCCCGCTCCATCACCCGCGCGCAGCTGCGCGGACTCGCGACCGGCGCCACGCGCCGCCGCGGCCGGCTCCGCGCGCGCCCCGCGAGCCCCGCGAGCTGCTCCTCGCCGACGTAGCGGCCGAGGATCAGCGGCACCGCGATCGTGAGCGCGGGCGCGAGGTACAGCAGGCCTGTGTGGCTCCCCGTCAGGGTCTCGCCGACCACCCACGCTGCCACCAGCAGCGCGAGGGAGAGCAGGACCAGGCGATCGCGTCGCGGGACCATCGCGCCGCCTAGCTTCCCGGGCGGTCGCGATAGAGGCGGGCGTTGTGCACCGCGGTCGCGACCCGCAGCGCGAGCTCCTCGGCGAACGCGAGGTCGCCGGTGTGGAAGCTCCGCTGGCTGTCGGAGTTGACCAGCGTCAGCACGCCGATCGTCCGCTCCAGCACCTGCAGCGGCACGAGCATCCCCGACCGCATTCCGAGCTCGCCCAGCAGCCGCGCGTGCTCCGGATCGAGCGCGCCGCCGGCCAGCATCTCCTCGGTGATCTCGGACACGAGGAGCGGCTCGCCGGTGCGCAGCACGGCGGCGAGCCCCGCCTCGGTCGTGAGGTCGGGCGGGTAGCGCTCGTGCAGCTCGTTCGCCAGCCGGCGCTTCTCCGGGTCGGCGTGGGCGAGCGCCACGCGCTCGAGCCCGCCGCTCGGCTCCACCAGGTCGAGCGCGCACCAGTCGGCGAGCGTCGGCACCACGAGCGCCGCGACGTGCTGCAGCGTCTGCTCGTAGTCGAGCGTCGAGCCCAGCAGCGCGCCGGCCTCGGACAGGAAGCGCTCGCGCCGCTCGGCGATCTTCGCCTCGGTGACGTCCTCGATGATGTTGACCGCGAGCGTGCCGCCGTCGTCGAGCCGCGTCGCCTTCGTCAGCAGCCAGTACTCGCGCCCCGTCCCGCGGTGCACGCTGCGGGTCAGCAGCTGGGGTGCCTCCTCGCCGGCCAGCAGCCGCTGGCCCGGCAGGTCATCCTCGCGCACCGGCGTGCCGTCCTCGCGCGTGATGACGAAGCGCGCCGCGAGCTCGCCCGGCTCGGCGGCCAGCAGCTCGTCGACCGACTCGGCGCCCAGCAGCGTCGCCGCCGCGCCGTTGGCGTAGACGAGCTTGCCGCGGGCGTCGTGCACGGTGACCGCCTCGGCGAGCGAGTCGAGGATCAGCTCGAGCCGCTCGCGCGTGCGGCGCAGCTCGGTGATCAGCTGCGTGTTGGCGAGCCCGCGCGCCGCGCGCTCGGCGAGCGCCTCGAAGAACGGGAGCTGCTCCTCGGGCGACGGCCGCGCCGCCGCCAGGCCCAGCCCGAGCGTGCCCAACAGCTGCTCGGCGACCAGCAGCGGGACGTTGATCCAGTGCGCGAGGTCCATCGCCGCCAGCTGCTCGGCCTCGGCGTCGTCGTGCGCGAGCGCGCGCAGCGTCTCGGGCGTCACATCCGTGATCAGCCGCGAGCGGCCCTCGCGCAGGGCCTCGACGGTGATGTCGATCTGCTCGCGCGTCGGCTGTCGGCCGGCGAGGAAGGCGGCACCCGCCGCCCCGGCCGGGCCCTCGTAGTGCGCGGCCAGCCGCCGCGGCTCGCCCTTCTCGTCGACGAGGTCGAGCGTGCACGCGTCCGCGACCCGCGGCACCAGCAGCGCCACGAGCGCGTCGACGCCCTCGTCCGGCCAGCCCGCGCCGTCGGCCAGCCGCTCGACCGCCACCAGCAGCTCGAGCCGCTCGTCGCCCTCGCCCAGCCCGAGCGCGGGCCCGCTGACCCCGGCCGCGTCGAACGCGAGCCGCACCTCGGTGCCGATGCCGCGCGGCCCCTGCCGGATGTCGCAGCGGCTCGTCATCGAGGCCATCATCGTCAGCCCCAGGCCGAGCCCCGGGCTCTCGGGGTGCGGCGTCATCCCGCGGCCGTCGTCGAGCACCCGCACGAGGATCGAGCCCTCGCCGGCCTCGGCCGTGAGCGCCACGTGGCCGGCCTGGCGGCCGACGAACGCGTGGATGATCGCGTTGGTCACCGCCTCGGAGACCGCGAGCGCGATGTTGTCGATCACGTCGTCGTCCGCGCCGTGGGCACGGGCGAAATCCGCGACGCCCCTGCGCAGCTCGCCGACCACCACGGGCTCCGCATCGACTTCGCGGTGCCAACGGGGGGGTGCGACTTGCCGTGTCACCAGTTCGAGCCTTCCGTGGGGAATCTACCTCGCCCTGGAATATGGTGGCAGTGTCGGTCGTCTTGGAGGGGCGTGGCTCACCACGTCCACGGATCAGGACCGGTCACCACCCTCGTCGAGCGGCACGAGGAGCGCTCCACCGCGCGTGCTCTCCTCGACAGCCTCGACGACGGCCCGCGCGCGCTGCTGATCGAGGGCGAGCCCGGCATCGGCAAGACCGCCGTGTGGCGGGCGGCGCTGGCCGACGCGGAGGCGCGCGGCTGCCGCGTGCTGCGCGTCGTGGCCGAGCAGGCCGAGGCGCGGCTCTCGTTCGCGGGCCTCGGCGACCTCGCCGACGACCTCGCCGACGACCACCTGCACGAGCTGCCGGCCCCGCAGCGCGAGGCGCTCGAGGTCGCGCTGATCCGCCGCGCCGCCGGCGACGCCGCGCCCGACTCCACCGCGGTCGGCGTCGGGCTGCGCTCGCTGCTGCTGCTCGCGGCCGCCGACACGCCGGTCGTGCTCGCGATCGACGACGTGCAGTGGCTCGACGGCGAGACCGCCCGCGCCCTGGCGTTCGCGCTGCGGCGGGTCTCCGGCCACCGCATCGGCGTGATCCTCACGGCGCGGACGCCGCTCTCCCACCCCGACCCGCTCGGCCTCGAGCGCGCGCTCGGCCCGCACCACTTCACGCGCGCCCGGCTCGGCCCGCTCGGGCTGACCGCCGTGCGGCGGCTGATCGAGGGGCAGCTCGGCTACGCCTCCCCACGGCCGGCGCTGCTGAAGATCGCCGAGGCGTCCGGCGGCAACCCGCTGTTCGCGCTCGAGATCGCCCGCGCGCTCGGCCCGGCGCCCGCGCTCGAGGCGGGCGGGCGGCTGCCGGTCCCCGACAGCCTGCGCGAGCTCGTCGCGGGCCGGATCGCCGAGCTGCCGCACCCCGCCCGCGAGACGCTGCTGGTGGCCGCCGCGTTGTGGCACCCGACCGTCGAGGTCGTGGAGGAGGCATCGTCGGCCACCGGGCTCGTCGCGGCCGAGGAGAGCGGGCTGCTGTGCGTCGACGGCGACCGGCTCACGTTCGCGCACCCGCTGTACGCCTCCGCCGTCTACGGCGCGGCGGCGAGCGGGCGCCGGCGCGCGCTGCACCGCTGTCTGGCGGAGCACGTGACCGATCCCGAGGAGCGCGTGCGCCACCTCGCGCTCGGCGCCGAGCAGGCGGACGAGCGCGTGGCGCGTGGGCTCGAGGACGCGGCCGCAGCGGCGCGGGCGCGCGGAGCGTGGGAGACCGCCGGCGACCTCCTCGAGCAGGCGCGGGCGCTCACGCCCTACAAGCTCGCGGGCGCCGCGCGGGTGCGCGGGATGCGCGCCGCCGAGCACCACATCCACGCCGGCGACCGCCCGCGGGCGCGCGCGTTGTTGGAGGCGATCCTCGCGGACACGCCGCCCGGCCCGACCCGCAGCGACGCGCTGCGGCTGCTCGCCGAGGTCCGCTTCAACGAGCAGGGCTTCGCGGGCATCGTGCCGCTGCTCAAGGAGGCGCTCGAGGGCGCCGGCGACCCGGCGCGCGCGGTCGCGATCGAGCTCGACCTCACCTACGTCCACTGCAACCACAACGGCAACGTCCCCGCCGCCGGCGCGCACGCCGACCGCGCGCTCGCGCTCGCCGAGGGCGCCGACGACCCTCCGCTGCTCGCGCAGGCGCTCGCTTGCCGGGCGATGGTCGACTTCCTGCTCGGCCGCGGGGTCGACTGGGCGATGGTCGAGCGCGCGGTCGCGCTCGAGGGCGGGGATCGCGCCGTGCCGCTGTACCTGCAGCCGAGCTCGATCTCCGCCTGCCTGAAGCTGTGGACCGGCCGCTATGACGAGGCCCGCGCGGAGCTGACCGCGCTGCGCCGGTCGGCGTCCGAGTCGGGCGACGAGAGCGACCTCGCCTACCTGCTGTCCTGGGTCGCGGCGCTCGAGCTCGCCGCCGGCGACCTCGACGCGGCCGGCGAGCTGGCCGACGAGGCCGAGGTCCACGCGGCGCTGGCCGGCAGCGAGTTCAACCGCGCATGGGCGATCGCCCAGCGCGCGCTAGTGCAAGCCCACCGCGGCGACGTCGAGGCCACACGCGCCGCGGCCGCCGAGGCGGGCGAGATCTGCGCGCGCTTCGAGGCCGGCAACCCGATGCTGTGGGTGGCCGGCGCGGTCGGCGTGATCGAGCTGGCGACCGGCAACCCCGCCGCGGCGTGGGCGGCGCTTGAGCCGGCCGTGGCGGCGCTCGCCGACAGCGAGCCGCTCGCGCTTGTGTTGGTCCCCGCCGCCGAGGCGCTGATCGGGATCGGCGAGCTCGACCGCGCGGAGGCGCTGCTGGACGGGCTCACGCGCGAGGCGCAGCAGGCGGAGCGCCACCGCTGCCGCGCGCTGCTGCTGGCCGCGCGCGGCGACCTCCCGGCCGCGTACGCCGAGACCGAGCTCGCGCTGGCGCTCGTCGGCGCGCCGCTCGAGCGCGCCCGCACGCTGCTCGCGCAGGGCCAGATCGCCCGCCGCCGCAAGCAGAAGAAGGCGGCGCGTGAGTCGCTCGAGGCGGCACTGCCGCTGTTCGAGGCCGCCGGCGCGGAGCGCTGGGCGGAGCAGGCGCGCGACGACATCGCGCGGCTCGGCCGCAAGCGCCAGACCGACCTCACCGCCTCCGAGGGCCGCGTCGCCGACCTCGTCGTCCAGGGGCACTCCAACAAGGAGGTCGCCGCCGCGCTGTTCGTGACCGTGCACACGGTCGAGGTGCACCTCTCGCGCGTCTACGCGAAGCTCGGCGTGCGCTCGCGCACCCAGCTGGCCGGCCGTCTGGCGGTCGCGGCCTGATCGAAGTGTGAGGGTTTCCGCTATTTCTCGTTGAGGTCCTGATCCTTAGCGTCGTCGGTATGACCCGACACCCCCATCGCAGGACCATCACAGGCGCCCCGCGCCTGATACGGAGAGCGAGCTTGATCGCCGTCGCGGCGCTGGCCGTCGCCGCCGCTCCCTCATCCGCCGCCACCGGCGCGCAGCTCGACGGCGACACGCTGCAGATCTTCGGTGACAACGGCGAGCAGAACCTCGCCATCGTCAACCAGCAGAGCACCTACGCCCTCGACATCGGCAACAACGGCACGGCCGACTTCACGTTCGACCGCAGCACGTTCAGCAAGATCGAGGTGGACGCCAAGGGCGGCAACGACCGCATCGACCTCGTCAACGGCGGCGGCGCGTTCGACAAGCCGATCACCGTCGACGGCGGCGAGGGCGACGACACGCTCCGCGGCGCGGCCGGCAACGAGAAGCTCCTCGGCGGCTCCGGCGATGACGACATCGACGGCAACATCGGCGCCGACACCGTCGACGGCGGCAACGGCAACGACCGGATCGAGTGGGATCCGGGCGACGGGAGCGACACCATCGACGGCGCGGGCGGGAACGACGCGCTCGACTTCAACGGCTCCAACATCGGTGAGCAGATCGGCGTCACCGCCAACGGCGCTCGCGCACACCTCACGCGCAACGTCGCGTCGATCGACCTCGACATCGGCACGTTGGAGCAGATTCGCGTCCGCGCCCTCGGCGGCGAGGACACCGTGACCGTCGGCGCCCTCAAGGACGCCGGGGTGCGCAGCGTCTCCACCGACCTCCGCGCGTTCGACGGCGGCGCCGACGGCGCGGCCGACCACGTGATCGCGCGCGGCACCGACGCGGCCGACCGCTTCGACGTCGGCGGCACCAGCGACGGCCAGATCCGCATCGACGGCCCGGGTACGGACGTGCTCGTCACCGCCGCCGAGGCGCAGGACAGCGCCGACGTCGCCGCGCTCGGCGACGCCGACACCGTCGTCAGCGGCGTCGACGTGCCCGGACCGGGCTCCGTCACGGTCGACGGCGGCGACGGCACCGACACCTCGCTCTACAAGGGCACCGACGGCGACGACGCGATCGGCGTGGCCCGCAACGGCACCGACCTCGTCGCGGCGTTCGTCGAAGGCGGCAGCCTCGTCAACCACCGTGCGGTCGAGAGCCTCGACGTCCGCGGCCTCGGCGGCGCCGACACGATCAGCGCGCAGAACGGCATCGGCTCCCTCACCTCGCTCACCGAGGAGGGCGGCGACGGCGCCGACACCCTGCGCGGAGGCGATGGCGCGGACACGCTGCTCGGCGGCGACGGCGACGACCTCGTCGACGGCAACATCGGCGCGGACACCGGCCGGCTCGGCAACGGCGACGACCACTTCCAGTGGGACCCGGGCGACGGCAGCGATGTCGTCGAGGGCCAGTCCGGCCTCGACACGCTCGACTTCAACGGGTCGAACATCGGCGAGCAGATCGACGTCGCCGCTCAGGCGGGGCGCGTCCGGCTCACCCGCAACATCGCCGCGGTGACGATGGACTTCGCCGGCATCGAGGCGTCGAAGGTGCGGACGCTCGGCGGCTCCGACCAGGTCACGATCGGCGACCTGGCGGGCACCGCGCTGAAGGCCAACACCGTCGACCTCGCCGCGTTCGACGGCGCGGGCGACGCGGCGCAGGACACGGTGACCGTGACCGGTCGCGACGGGGCGGCGGACCACGTGGCCGTCACCCGTGACGGCGATCAGGTCGTGGTCGGCGGGTTCCCGGCGACCACGCGGATCAGCGGCAGCGAGTCCCTGAACGACACGCTGCGGATCAACACGCTGGGCGGCAAGGACGACGTGAGCGTCGACCCGAACGCCGAGCTGCTGATCACGCCGGTCATCGACCTCGGCGCCGGCCAGTAGTGATCCGCCAAAGTCACCTCGACCCCCGTATGCGGGGTCGAGGTGACAGTCGTGGGAAGCTGCGGGGCATGTTGCGCGTGTGCATCGCCGGGGCGACGGGGTGGTCGGGTGCGGCGCTCGTCCGCGGGGTGCGCGAGGCGGCCGACCTGGAGCTCCGCTCGGCGGTCAGCCGGTCGGCGGCAGGCGGGGAGATCGACGGCGCGCCGGTCTACGCCAGCGCGGCGGAGGCGCTCGAGGGCGTCGACGTGCTCATCGACTACACGTCGGTCGAGGCGGTCAAGGGCAACGCGCTCGCCGCCATCGCGGCCGGCGTGGCGGTGGTGATCGGCACCTCGGGCCTCACCGCCGACGACTTCGACGACATCGACAAGGCCGCGCGCGAGCGGTCGGTCGGCGTCGTCGCGTCGGGCAACTTCTCGCTCACCGCCGCGATGGCCTCGGCCGCGGCGCTGCTCGCCGCGCGCCACCTGCCGAACTGGGAGGTGATCGACTACGCGAGCGCGACGAAGCCCGACGTGCCCAGTGGCACCGCGCGCGAGCTCGCCGAGCGGCTGGGCGAGGCGCAGCTGGCCCGGCCGCTGGATCAGATCCACGGGCCGGTCGAGGCGCGCGGCGCGACCGTCGGCGGCACCCAGGTCCACTCGGTGCGCCTGCCGAGCTTCGTGGTCTCGACCGAGGTCGTGTTCGGCCTCCCCGACGAGCGGCTCACCATCCGCCACGACGCGGGCGGGACCCCCGAGCCCTACGTCGGCGGCACGCTGCTCGCGGTGCGGCGCGTGCCCGAGCTGGTCGGCCTGACCCGCGGGCTGGACACGCTGCTGGTCAGCTAGCCAGCGGGGGGCGGCTGAGCTCGACGGTGACGATCTCGAACGGGCGGAACGGGACCACGACGTCGTCGCCGGAGACCTCCGCCGCCCCGAGGCGGTCTTCCAACACGTTGGCGAACCACGCATCGGCGAACGGCACGCCGACCCGCAACCGAGCACTCCCACGCGCGCCGTGCGGCTCGTACAGCCGCACGATCAGCCCGTCGCCGTCCTCGGCCGGCTTGACCGTGTCGACCATCAGCTCGTCGCACGCGAACCACGACCGCGGCTCCGCCTCCCCCGAACCCAGCAGCAGCGGCGCGTTGAACCGCAGCGCCTCGGCGGTCACACCCGCCTCCTGCCACCCGCCCGCGTGCGGGAAGACCGCGAAGGCCAGCTCGTGGGAGCCGCGGTCGGCGTCCGGGTCCGGCCACCGCGGCGAGCGCAGCAGCGTCATCCGCATCTCGCTGCCGAGCGTCGACCAGCCGTAGGTCGCCGCCGACAGCAGCGCGACCCCGAACCCGTGCTCGGAGAGGTCCGCGAAGCGATGGCCGGGCACCTCGAACTGGGCGGCGTCGGCGCGGGTGTTGAAGTGCGTCGGGCGCTCGACGACGCCGAACTGCATCTCGTACGTCGCCCGCGGCGCGAGCACGGCGACCGGGAAGCGCACCTTGAGCGCCTTCCGGTCCTCCTGCCAGTCGATCGCGCAGCGGAACTCGAGCCGCCGGGCCTCGGCGTCGAGCCGCACGGTCTGGCGCATGCGGCTGCGCTCGCCGATCGGGCGCTCGAACGCGACCTCGGCCCGCAGCGGATTCGCGAGCACCACCTCGGCACTCGAGGCGGGCGGGCAGTCGGCGCGCGTCTCGAGGTGGAACGGGTCGAGGTCCCACGCCTCGAAGTCGGTCGGGCGGTCGTCGTAGAGCTCGAGCATGTTGCCGGGCGCGGCCATCGCCTCGCGGCCGCCGACCACGAGCGAGCGCAGCGTCCCGTCGCGGCCGAGGACGGCGCGGAGAATGCCGTTGTCGAGCGTGAAGGACTCGCCTTCCGAGACGCTGACCTCGCCGCGCGGCCAGACGAACTCCCCGATGCCGCACGCAGGGGCCTCCGCGAAGGCGAGCCCGGAGGGGCTGGTGAGGACCTCCCGCCGCGCCACGCCGGCCGTGTTCACGACGCCGGGCGGCAGCAGCCGATCGCGGACCGCGCCCGCCGCCGCCTCCACCTCGGCCAGATCCCGCTCCGCACGGGCGTGCACCTCGCCGATCGACGACCCGGGGAGGATGTCGTGGAAGTGGTTGAGCAGCAGCGTCTGCCAGGCGTCCTCCAGCCCGGCCGGCTCGCCCGCCACCGCGGCCAGCAGCTCGGCGTCGTGCAGCACCCGCTCGGCGCGGCGGCTCGCGCGCTTGGTCCGCGCCTGGCTCGTGTACGTGCCGCGGTGGTACTCGAAGTAGAGCTCGCCCACGACCTCCGGCCACTCGGACGCAGCCAGCTCGGCGAAGAACGCCTCGGGGTCGCCGATCGTCGTCCGCGGCACGCCCTGGAGATCCGACACGCGCGCCAGCGTCTCGAGCATCTCCTCCGTCGGCCCGCCGCCGCCGTCGCCCCACCCGAACACGAGCAGCGACTGCGCCGACCGCTCGTGGTCCTTGAAGTCGCGCGCCGCCCGGCGCAGCTCGGGCACGGTCGCCTCGGCGTTGTAGGTGTCGGCGGGCGGGAAGTGCGCGATCACCGAGGAGCCGTCGATCCCGGCCCAGCGGAACGTGTGGTGGTCGGGCGTCGTGTAGCGGTTCCAGGACAGCTTCTGGGTCAGGAAGCCGCTGATGCCGGCGCCGCGCATGAGTTGCGGGAGCTGGCCGTTGTAGCCGAACACGTCGGGGTTCCAGAACACCTCGGCGCGGCGCCCGAACTCCTGCTCGAAGAAGCGCTGGCCGTAGAGGAACTGGCGGACGAGAGACTCGCCCGCCGGGAGGTTGCAGTCGGGCTCGATCCACGTCCCGCCGACCGGCAGCCACTGGCCGCGCGCCACGGCGTCCTTGATCCGTCCCCATAGCCCCGGCTCACGCTCGCGGATCCACGCGTACTGCTGCGCCTGCGAGCACGCGAAGCGGTAGTCCGGGTAGCGCTCCATCAGCCGCAGCTGGGTCGCGAACGTGCGCACGCACTTGCGGTAGGTCTCCTCCAGCGGCCACAGCCAGGCGGTGTCGATGTGCGCGTGGCCGATCGCGGTGATCTCGTGCGTCCGCGTGCCGTTGTGCCGTTCGAGCAGCGGCGTGAGGATCGCCCGGTCGCCCGTGTTGCAGAAGCGGTTGAGCTCGCGCAGCAGCTCGCCGCCCCACGCGTCCTCCTCCTCGTCCATCAGCGCCGAAAGCACCCCGAGGTCGCACGCCAGCGCCCACGCGTCGGGATCGAAGCGCGCGATCTCGCAGCGCTCGAGCCGGAACGCCGGCGGGAGCGGCTCCGGCTGTTGCGGCGGCGGGTTCAACTCGGCCCAGCCGAACAGCCCGTTGCAGGCGATCTCCACGCGCGCGGTGATCCTGCCGCCGGCCGGGGCGAGCGTGGCGGCGATGCGGTCCCGCCCCGCGCCGCTGACCAGCCCCTGTACCGGCTCGCCGTCGACCCACACCGTCGCCTCGGAGTTCGTCACCAGGAGGAGGTCGACCCGCTCTCCCGCCCACGACGCCGGCACGTCGGCGTCCACATCCAGCCACCACGTCGCCCACAGCGGACCCAGCTCCATGCCCAGCTCTGCATTCCGCTCCACACCGTCCGGCCCCGTGATCTGCAGCCGCGAGCACGCCTGCGTCTCGGGATACACGAGCGTCCCCGCCAGCCGCGCCGCCTGGCGCACGCGCTCGCGCGTGTAGTCGGGATGGGCGGCCATGAACGTGGCATGCTGCCAGTGCAGGCGTCATGAGCACGGGCAGGCAAGACGCGATCGTCCATGCCGGGGTCCGCTGGGCCGAGCGTGACCCTCGGGTGCGTGCGCTCCTGCTCAAGGGGTCGCTCGCCCGCGGCGAGGCCGACGCGTACTCCGACGTCGACTTCCTCGTCGTCGCGCAGCCCGGGCAGCTCGAGGCGCTGTGGGCCGACCGGGTGGCGATCGCGGAGAGGCTGGGCGGCTGGCTCGGGGGGTTCGACGAGGTCGCCTGGCAGGCCCCGCACACGTTCATCGGGTTCTGCGACGGCCCTGTGAAGGTCGATTTCTTCTTCCAGGAGGGCGAGCCACATGGCGACCCGTGGCTGCGCGACGGCTTCCACGCGCTGGTCGACGAGCACGGTCTCGCCGACCGGCTGCGCACGCAGCTCCAGGCGCCGCCCGAGCCGCCCGACCTCTCCGACTTCGACGCCCACGCCTGGGACTGGCTGTGGGCCGCGCGGCTCAAGCTGCGCCGGCCCGGGCACGAGTGGCTGGTCTACCTGGAGCTCGTCAAGTTCGTCGAGACGATGTTGCTGGCCGGGTTCGGCGCGCTGGCGCCGGAGCCGTGGCGCGGTGTGCTGCGGATGCAGGAGCGCCTGGCGCCCGAGGTCCGCGCGCAACTCGACGCCGCTCTGCCGGCCGCGCCCGAGGACCCGGAGCTGCGCCGCGCGCTGCAGGCCACGATCGCGAGCTACGTCGCGCTTCGGCCGCGACTGGCCGCCGAGTGCGGGATGCCGCTCGCGGACGACCTCGCCGCACAGGTGCTGCCAGTGCTGCAAGCTGACGCGCCATGAACGAGCTACCCCTCGGTGACTCCGGCGCCACCGTCAGCGCCCTCTGCCTCGGCACCATGTTCTTCGGCACCACGGTCGACGAGCCGACGTCGTTCGCACTGCTCGACCGCTACTACGAGGCCGGCGGGCGCTTCTTCGACACCGCCAACAACTACGCCGTCTGGATCGATCAAGGCGAGGGCGGCGAGAGCGAGGCGCTGCTCGGGCGCTGGATGCGCGAGCGCGGCAACCGCGACGACATCTTCCTGGCCACCAAGGTCGGTGGCTGGCACGACGAAGGGCTGGGCGCCGCGGCGATCGCGCGCGGCATCGAGGGTAGCCTCGAACGCCTGGGCACCGACCGTGTCGACCTCTACTACGCCCACGTGGAGGACCGCAGCGTGCCGCAGGAGGAGACCGTCGGCGCGTTCGGCGAGCTCGTGACCGCCGGCAAGGCGCTGCACGTCGGCTGCAGCAACGCGCCGGCGTGGCGGATCGAGCGGGCGCGGGGGATCGCTCGCGCCGGCGGCGGCGCGCCCTACTGCTGCGTCCAGCAGCGCCACTCCTACCTGCTCCCGAAGCCGGGCACCGACCTCGGCCGCCAGCTCCCCTCCAGCCCGGAGCTGCTCGACTACTGCGCCGACCAGAGCGTCGCGCTGCTCGCCTACTCCGTGCTGCTCGGCGGCGCCTACACGCGCGACGACCGCCCGCTGCCCGACGGCTACGCGGGCGCCGACGCCGACGCCCGCCTCGCGGTACTGCGCGAGGTGGCGGAGGAGACCGGCGCCACGCCCAACCAGGTCGTGCTCGCGTGGCTGCTGCGCGGCACCCCGCCGGTGATCCCGCTGATCGGGGCGAGCAGCGAGGAGCAGCTGGCCGAGAACCTCGGCGCGCTCGAGGTCGAGCTCTCCGCCGAGCAGCTCGAGCGGCTCAACTGATGCGCCTCGCCCCGACCAGCGACCTGTGGTGGAAGAACGCGGTCGTCTACTGCCTCGACGTCGAGACGTTCGACCACGACTTCGACGGCCTGATCGACCGCATCGACCACGTCGCCGACCTCGGCGCCACCTGCATCTGGCTGATGCCGTTCTACCCCACGCCGAACCAGGACGACGGCTACGACATCAGCGACTACGTCGGTGTCGACCCGCGGCTCGGCGACCTCGGCGACGTGCCCGAGGCGATCCGCCACGCGACCGACCGCGGGCTGCGCGTGCTCGCCGACCTCGTCGTCAACCACACGTCGATCCAGCACCCGTGGTTCCAGGCCGCGCGCGCCGACGCCGACTCGCCGTACCGCGCCTACTACGTGTGGAGCGACGACCCGTCGAAGGAGAAGGGCACCACGCCCGACAACTGGACGTTCGACGACGAGGCCGGGCGCTACTACATGCATCGCTTCCAGCCCTTCCAGCCCGACCTCGACATCACCAACCCCGAGGTCCGGCACCAGATCGCCAAGACCGTCGGCTTCTGGCTGCAGCTGGGCGTCTCCGGCTTCCGCATGGACGCCGTCCCGTTCCTGTGCGAGACGGTCGGGACCGACGAGGCCGGGTCCGACGAGCCCCGCCGCTGGCTCCACTCGCTGCGCGAGTTCGCGCTCCGCCGTCGCGGCGACGCGATGCTGATGGGCGAGGTCAACGTCGAGGCGGACCAGCTCGAGTCCTACTTCGAGGACCACGGGGACGCGCTGCACCTCCAGCTCGGCTTCCTCATCAACCAGCGGCTGTGGCTGTCGCTCGCCCGCGGCGAGGCGGCGCCGCTCGAGGATCTGATCCGCACGCTCCCGGTGCCGCCGCACGACAGCGGCTGGGCGACGTTCCTGCGCAACCACGACGAGCTCTCGCTCGACAAGCTCGACGAGGCCGAGCGCAAGGACGTCTTCGCCGCCTTCGGGCCCGAGAAGAACATGCAGATCTACGGCCACGGCATTCGGCGCCGCGTCGCCTCAATGCTCGGCGGTGACGGCCCGCGGCTGCGGATGGCGTGGTCGCTGCTGCTCTCGCTGCCGGGGACGCCGGTGATCCTCTACGGCGACGAGATCGGCATGGTCGAGGACCTGGGGCGCGAGGGGCGGATGGCGGTGCGCGTGCCGATGGAGTGGGGCGAGGTCGACGAGCAGCGCCGCGACGACGACTCGCTGCTGCGGTTCATGTCGAAGCTCGTGCACCAGCGGCACGACACGCCCGAGTTCGGCTGGGGCGAGAGCCAGCTGCTCGAGAACGAGCCGCCGGCGCTGTTCGCCCACCGCTGCGACTGGCAGGGCTCGGTCGTGTACGCGCTCCACAACCTGAGCGACGAGACGGTCACCGCCGAGCTCGACCTCGGCGACGCCGTCGACGGCGTCGACGACCTGCTGGAGCGCCGCGACCACCGCGTCGAGGGCGGGCGGCTGCAGGTGGAGCTGGGCGCCTACGGCTACCTGTGGTTGCGCGCGACGCGCGCGAGCTGAGTCGCGGCGAGCGCCGCGCCCGCGCCCGCGGCGGCGGCCAGCGGCTTGTGGGTCGTCAGCCACAGCTGCGGTGAGCGGCCGTGGGCCTGGTCGTCGAACATCCCGTGCGCGCCGGGGTCGCCGGGCGGGGGCTCGAACAGGTTGTCCTTGCGCGTCGCGGGGTCGATCGGCTCCGCCGCCTCCTGGGCCTTGATGTTCGTGCGGCCGAGGTAGCGGTCCATCAGCCCGGAGGCGACCCGCTCGCCGAGGATCGTGTAGACGGTCGGAAGGCCCACCCACAGCTCGCGCCTGGGGTGCTCGGCGGCCCAGGCGATCGCGCGCGCGGCGACCTCGGGCTGGTAGATCGGCGGCACCGGCTGCGGGTGCCGGCGCAGGCGGGTGCGGACCCAGTCGAACTGCGGCGTGTTGTGGCCGGGCAGCTGGACGAGGCTGACCTTGACGCTCGAGCCCTCGTCGATCAGCTCGGCGCGGAGCGAGTCGAGTGCGCCCTTGACCGCGTGCTTGGCGCCGCAGTAGCTCGACTGCAGCGGGATGCCACGGCGGGAGAGCGCGGAGCCGACCTGGACGATCACGCCGCGGTCGCGCGGGCGGAAGCGCCGCAGCGCGGTCTGGATGCCGTGCATGGAGCCGAGGTAGGTGACCTGGGTGACGCGCAGCAGCTCCTCCGGCGTGCAGTCCCACAGCTCGGCGAGGACGGCGGTCATGGCGACGTTGACCCAGACGTCGATCTCGCCCAGTTCCTCCTCGATCTGGCGCGCGGCGGCCTCGACGGCGTCCGCGTCGGCGACGTCGGCGGGCGCCACGCAGGCGCGGCGGCCGGTCTCGCGCACCTCGGCGGCGGCGGCATCGAGACGGTCGCGGCCGCGGGCGATCAGCCCGACGTCGTAGCCGCGGGCGGCGAACTCACGCACGCAGGCGCGGCCGATGCCGGCGGAGGCTCCGGTGATGGCGACGACCTTCCCTTCCAGGCTCATTCTCCGGTGTTGCCCATATGCTCGCCCTGTGAAGCCCGTCCTGGTTCGCCAGCACGTCGACACCGCGCCTGCCGCGCTGCTGGCCGAGTGGCTCGACGCGCGTGCGCTGGCGTACGAGGTGCACGAGACGTGGGTGACGCCGTCAGTGCCGGATCCCGCGGACTACGCGTTCGTCGCCTCGCTCGGGCACGACCGGATGGCCGGCGAACTGCATGACCCGGGGGTGGCGGCCGAGCGCGAGCTGCTGACGCGGGCGGTCGAGCGCGACGTGCCGGTGCTCGGCCTGTGTTACGGCGGCCAGGTGCTGGCGGCGGTGCTGGGCGCCGAGGTCGGCCCGGCGCCGGTGCCGGAGCTGGGCTGGCGCGTGGTCGAGAGCGACGACGCCTCGCTGATCCCGGCGGGGCCGTGGCTCGAGTGGCACTACGAGCGCTTCTGCACCCCGCCGGGGGCGACCGAGCTCGCCCGCACCGACGACGCGCCGCAGGCGTTCCGGCTCGGCCCGCACCTGGGGGTGCAGTTCCACCCCGAGGCGACGGTGGAGATCGTGGGCGAGTGGGCGCGGGCCGAGGGGCGCGAGGACGTGCCGCTGGGGGCGCCGCCCGAGCAGCTCGAGGCGGCGCGGAACGCGGCGTTCCGCCTGTTCGACGGGTTCGTGCGCTCGGCGAACCTTTTGACACACCATTTGCCGTCAAGCGCCTGAATTGGTACGGTCCGCCGCGAGCGGATCGTGTACGACTACGGCTTCTTCTCGTTCGAGTCCAAGGCGGACTTCCTCCGCCGCTCCGAGCAGTTCTGGAACCCGGACAAGACGCGCTTCTGGCAGGACGCCGGCGTCGACCTGGTGATCGACCGCCGCGAGGGCTACTGCTTCTGGGACATGGCGGGGCGCAGGCTGATCGACCTGCACCTCAACGGCGGCACCTACAACCTCGGCCACCGCAACCCCGAGCTGATCGCGACGCTCGAGCAGGCGATGGGCCGGTTCGACATCGGCAACCATCACTTCCCGGCGCTGGCGCGGACCGCGCTGGCCGAGGCGCTCGTCGGCACCTGCCCGCCGTCGTTGCAGCGCGTGATCTACGCGAGCGGCGGGGGCGAGGCGACCGACATCGCGATCAAGACCGCGCGCCACACGCGGCAGAAGCGCAAGATCGTGTCGATCCGCAAGGGCTACCACGGGCACACCGGGCTCGCGGTGGTGGCGGGCGACGACCGCTTCTCGAAGCTGTTCCTGTCCGATCGCCCCGACGAGTTCGTCCAGGTCCCGTTCAACGACCTCGGCGCGATGGAGGAGGCGCTGCGCGGCGGCGACGTCGCCGGCGTGGTGATCGAGTCGATCCCCGCCACCTACGGCTTCCCGCTGCCGGAGCCCGGCTACCTGCGCGCGGTCAAGGATCTGTGCGAGCGCCACGGCGCGCTGTACATCGCGGACGAGGTCCAGACCGGCCTGATGCGGACCGGCGAGATGTGGTGCATCCAGAAGTCCGGGATCGAGCCGGACATCATGATCGTGGGCAAGGGGATCACCGGCGGGATGTACCCGATCGCCTGCTGCGTCGTGTCCGAGGAGTGCAGCGCGTGGCTGAAGGAGGACGGCTTCGGCCACATGTCGACCGGCGGCGGCGCCGAGCTCGGCTGCATCGTGGCGCTGAAGGTGCTCGAGATCTGCGGCCGGCCCGAGGTGCGCTCGATGGTCCACTACATCGCCGAGCGCTTCCGGAGCGGGCTGCGGGCGATCCAGGACACGTATCCCGAGTGGCTCGTCGGCATCCGCCAGGACGGCGTAGTGATGGGGCTCGAGTTCGACCACCCGCAGGGCGCGAAGCTCGTCATGCGGCGGCTGTACGAGAACGGCGTGTGGGCGATCTTCTCGACGCTCGACCCCCGCGTGCTCCAGTTCAAGCCGGGGATCCTGCTCGGCCCGGCGATGGTCGACGAGATCCTCGACCGGACCGCCGTGGCGATCGGCCAGGCCCTCGCCGATGCCGCCACCGCGCCGAAGGAGGCCGTGCCGGCATGAGCGTCGTCGAGGCCGCACGCTCCGACCCGCCGGGCGCGCCCCGCGCCCGCACCATGCTCGCCCGCGCGCGCTGGGCGGCCACCAGCTTCGCCACCTACGACCGCGAGCGGACCCAGCGGGTGGTCGACGCGGTCGCGGAAGCGGCATACCAAAACGCCGAAAGGTTTGCTCTGGCGGCGGTGGAGGAGACCGGGATGGGTGTCGCCGAGCACAAGCGGCGCAAGAACGAGGTGTGCTCGCGCGGGATCGCCGAGCGCTACTCGGTGGGGGACTACGTCGACGCGCAGGTCGACGCCGACGCGAAGATCGTCGCGGTGCCGAAGCCGGCCGGCGTCGTGCTCGCGCTCACGCCGTCGACGAACCCGATCGCGACCGTCTACTTCAAGGTCCTGCTGGCGCTGATGACGCGCAACGCGGTCGTCGTGTCGCCGCACCCGCTGGCGCGCAAGACGAGCGTCGCGGCCGTGCAGGTGCTCGCCCGCGCGGCGGTCGAGGCGGGCGCGCCGGACGGCTGCCTGCAGGTGGTCGAGGAGCCCACGATCCCGCTGATCGAGGCGCTGATGGCCGACCCGGGCGTCGACGTGATCGTCGCCACCGGCGGCACCGCGGTCGTCCGCGCGGCCTACCGCAGCGGCAACCCGTCGCTCGGCGTCGGGCCCGGCAACGTGCCGGCGCTGGTCGACGCCACCGCCGACGTCGCCAAGGCGGCGCAGTGCCTCGCCGACTCGAAGGCGTTCGACAACTCGATCCTGTGCACGAACGAGTCGGTGGCGATCGTCGAGGAGCGGGTGGCCGACGCGTTCATCCGCGAGCTGGCGCGCAACGGCGCGCACGTACTCAACGAGGAGGAGGCGCAGCGCGCCCGCGACGCGCTCTATCCCGACGGCCGCATCAACGTCGAGCTGGCGGGCAAGGACGCGCTCGCGCTCGCCGCGGCGGCCGACATCAAGGCGCCGCCGAAGACGCGCGTGCTCGTCGCGCCGTTCCCGCTGATCGTGCCCGAGGAGCCGCTCGCGCACGAGAAGCTGTTCCCGCTGCTCGGCCTCGTGCGCGTGCCGGACGCGGCGCGCGGGATCGACGCTGCCCGCGCGCTGCTGCGGATCGGCGGCGCCGGCCACTCGGCGGTCATCCACTCGACCGACCCGCGCACGATCCTCGCCTACGGCGCCGCGGTCGGCGTGCTGCGCGTCTCCGTCAACGCGCCCGGCAGCACGGGCGGGTCGGGGCTGGACACGAACCTCGCGCCGACGATGACCGTCGGCACCGGCTTCTTCGGCCGCTCGTCGCTGACCGAGAACCTGCAGCCGCAGCACCTCACCCAGTGGACGCGCCTCGCCTACCATCGCGACGAGCCGCTCGGCGACTTCGACGGCCTGCAGCCGTGGGCGGTGCGGCCGGAGCCCGCGCCGGTCGCGCCGCCGGCCCCGACCACCGGCGATCTCACCCGTGACGACCTCCGCGCGATGATCCTCGACGAGCTGCGGGAGCTGGTGCGCTGACCATGGCCGAGCTCCGCTCCGCGATCTTCATCGACCAGCTGCAGCCGCAGACCATGTGCTACCTCGGCACCTGGATCCGCGGCCGGCTGCCGCGCATGGGGATGGCGGCGGCGGTGATCGAGGTCGCGCCGGGGCTGGACATCGAGCCGCTCACCGACGTCGCCGTCAAGCACACCCGCCTGCAGCCGGGGATCCTCGTCGTCGAGCGGCACTTCGGCTACCTCGAGTTCCACGACCGCTCGCCCGCCGTCGTGCGGTCGGCCAGCGGGGCGGTGCTCGACGCGCTCGGCGCCTCGCAGGCGGACGCGAAGAAGCCGGAGGTGCTCGCGTCGACGCTCGTCTCGCGGCTCGACCACCAGCACGCGTTCCTCATCAACCGCAACAAGCTCGGCTCGATGGCGCTGCCCGGCGAGTCGCTGTTCGTGCTCGAGATGCAGCCCGCCTCCTACGCGATCCTCGCGGTCAACGAGGCCGAGAAGGCCGCGAACATCAAAGTCGTCGACTACCGCATGATCGGCGCCACCGGCCGCGTCTACATCACCGGCGAGGAGTCCGACGTGCGCGCCGCCTCCGAAGCCGCGACCGAGGCGCTGGAGCTGGTCGGATGAGCGACGACGCGCGCGACATCCTCCGCGAGCTGCTGGCCGAGGCGCTGGCCGGGACGAACGGCCACACCGTCACCCCGCAGGTCCCGCCGCCGCCGGTCGCCGCCGTGCACCGCCCGTCAGGGGTCAGACCCCCTGAGGGTGGTCGAGGGTTGGAGCGGGTGACCCTCGGCGGCGACGACGACCTCAACCGCTTCGTCCGCGACCTCCTCACGCGCGCCGACCGCGACGCCATCCTCGCGGGCCGGGTCCGGTTCACCCTTGGCGGCGCCCCCAATGGCTGCCCTCCGCCCGGCGCCACGCGGATCGACCGTGGCGCGGTCACGGAGCGCGCGGTCGCCGCGGCGGCCAAGGCGGGCGGCCGGCTCGTGCTCGGGCCGCGCGCGGTCCTCACGCCCCTGGCGCGCGAGAAGGCGCGCGCGCTGGGCATCGAGATCGAACGGGAGGCTTCATGATGCTGAGAGCGACGGTGACGGGATCGGTGTGGGCGACGCGGCGGGTCGGCGCGCTGCCCAACGGCGCGCTGCTCGAGGTGCGCACCGACGACGGCTCGACCCTGATCGCGTTCGATGTGCTGGGCAGCGGGGAGGGCGAGCGCGTGCTCGTCGCCACGGGCTCGGTCGCGTCGAACTACTTCAGCCCCGAGCACCCACCGCTCGACGCGCTGATCATCGGAATCCTGGACTCCAATGGAGAGGAGCAGCAATGAGCGAAGCGCTCGGCATGATCGAGACGAAGGGGTACGTGGCCGCGCTGGCGGCCGCCGACGCGATGGTGAAGGCGGCGAACGTGACGATCATCTCCCGCGAGGAGGTCGGCGACGGCCTGGTCGCGGTGGTCGTGCGCGGCGACGTCGGGGCGGTCAAGGCCGCCACCGAGGCGGGGTCGGAGACCGCGTCGACGGTCGGCGACCTCGTCTCCGTCCACGTCATCCCGCGCCCGCACAACGAGCTCGGGAAGCACTTCACGGCGCCGGCTGCCTAGGTGGCCGTCGAGCTCCGCGTCTACCTGCCGATCCCCGACCTGGGGCGGCAGTTCGCGGCGTACCTCGGTACGCCGCTGCGGGCGCGCGGCTACCCGCCGATCGAGGGCGATCACGCGCTGATCGTCGAGGTCGCGCCCGGCCTGGCGATCGAGCGCATCATCGATCTCGCGCTCAAGGAGGTGCCCGAGGTCGAGCCCGGCATCCACTTCGTCGAGCGCCAGTTCGGCGTGCTCGAGGTGCACGCGGCCGACCCCGCGCTGGTCGACAAGGCGGGCCAGGCGATCCTCAAAGGCATCGGCGCCACGCCCGAGGACGCGCTGCGCCCGCAGCTCAACTACGTCGACGTGATCGAGGAGGTGACCGACCAGCACGCGGTCATCGTCAACCGCAACCGCGAGGCGTCGATGCTGCTCCCCGGCCAGACGCTGCTCGTGGTCGAGGTGACGCCGGCGCTGTTCGCCGCCGTCGCCGCGAACGCGGCCGAGCGCGTGGCGCCGGAGCTCACGCTCGTCACCGTCTCGATGATCGGCGCCGCGGGCAGGGTCTATCTCGCCGGCTCGACCCCGGATATCGTCCTCGCGCGCGACGAGATCACGCGCGTGCTCGAGGGCGTGAAAGGGAGAGACGGATGAGCATGGACCAGCTGGCGGAGGCGGCGCTCGAGCGCTTCGGCCTCTCGCCGCGGGCCACCGCCACGCTCTGCAACGTCTCCGAGAACCACACCTACCGCGTCGAGGATCCCGACTCGCCGAACGGGTACGCGCTGCGCGTCCACCGCCCCGGCTACCGCACGCCGCGCCAGATCGAGTCCGAGCTCGAGTGGGTCGACGCGCTGCGCGAGGACGACGCCGTCGACACGCCGACCGCGGTGCCCGCGCCCGGCGGCGAGCGCGTGGTCCACGTCGACGGTTACAACGTCGTGCTGTGGGAGTGGCTGCCCGGTAGCGAGCCCGACCCGGAGGGCGACGCCGTCCTCGACGGCTTCAAGGTCCTCGGAGCGGTCTCGGCGCGCATGCACGCGCATGCGCGCGCGTGGGAGCCGCCCGCCGGCTTCGACCGCCCGCCGTGGGACTACGACCACACGCTGGGCGCCGCCGGGCACTGGGGCCGCTGGCAGGACGGGCTCGGGATGGGGCCGGAGGAGCTCGCGCTGCTGGGCCGGCTCGACGCGACGATCGCCGCCCGCCTCGCCGCGTACGGGCAAGCCCCCGAGCGCTACGGCCTGGTCCACGCCGACATCCGCCTCGCCAACCTCCTCGTCGACGACGGCCACGTGCGCGTGATCGACTTCGACGACTCCGGCTTCACCTGGTTCATGTACGACTTCGCGACCACGGTCTCGTTCATGGAGGACCACCCGCGCGTGCCCGAGCTGCAGGCGGCGTGGCTGGAGGGCTACCGCTCCGTGGCGCCCCTGGATGCCGCCGACGAGGCCGAGCTCGCCACCTTCGTGATGTTGCGCCGCCTGCTGCTGGTGGCCTGGATCGGCTCGCACCACACGTTCGCCACCGAGGCCGCGGAGCTCGGCGCGGGCTTCACCGCCGGCACCTGCGCGCTGGCGGAGCGCTACCTGTCAACCCACGCCTAGGAGATCCCCGATGTTCACTCCCCTGACCGGCCGCACCGTCCTCGTCACCGGCGGCACGAAGGGCATCGGCAAGGGCATCGCCGGCGTCTTCGCGCGCGCGGGCGCCAACGTCGCCATCGCCGGCCGCGACCGCGAGCGGGGGGAGGCGGCGGCGCAGGAGCTCGGCGCCCGCTACCTGATCGCCGACGTGGCGAGCGCCGCCGATTGCGAGCGCATGGTGACCGAGACCGTCGAGGAGTTCGGCGGCCTCGACGTCCTGTGCGCGAACGCCGGCATCTTCCCCGACGTCAAGCTCGCCGACATGAGCGAGCACGACATCGACGCGATCTTCGCCACCAACGTCAAGGGCACGATGCTGTCGGTCAAGGCCGCCCTCAACCCGCTCGAGGCCAGCGGCCACGGCCGCGTGATCGTGACGTCCTCGATCACCGGGCCGATCACGGGCTTCCCGGGCTGGTCGCACTACGGCGCCACCAAGGCCGCGCAGCTCGGCTTCCTCCGCACCGCCGCGATCGAGCTGGCCGCGCGCAACATCACCATCAACGCCGTGATGCCGGGCAACATCGAGACCGAGGGGCTCGACGAGCTCGGCGACGACTACCGCAAGACGATGGAGGCGGCGATCCCCCAGGGCCGGCTCGGGAAGGTCGAGGACATCGGCAACGCCGCGCTCTTCTTCGCCACCGACGAGGCCGGCTACATCACCGGGCAGCAGCTCGTGGTCGACGGCGGGCAGATCCTGCCCGAGGGCCAGCTGGCCCTCGACGCGGTGTAGATGCCCGAAGGCTCCGCCGTCTCGCTCGGGCCGACCGCGCTCGCCGCGCGCGAGCGGCTCCTCGCGGAGCTGCCCGGCCCGGGCGCTCGTGTCGGTGCGGAGCGGGAGCTGGCGGAGCGCCTGGGCGTGTCGCGCTCGACGATCCGGGCCGCGCTGGGCGACCTCGAACGCGGGGGTGTCATCAGGCGGACGCGCGGCCGGGGCGGCGGGATCTTCGTCGCCGAGCGCAAGGTCGAGCGCGACCTGACCACGCTCGCCGGGCTGCCCGCCTACCTTCGCCGCGGCGGCTTCCAGTCCGACGCGCGGGTGCTCTCGACCGCCACCGTGGAGGCGGACCAAGACGCCGCGGAGGCGCTGGAGCTCCCCGAGGGCGCGCTGGTGCTCGAGGTCGTGCGCGTGCGCCTGGCCGACGGCGAGCCGCTCTCGCTCGAGCGCGCGCTGTTCCCGGCCGAGCGCTTCCCCGGACTGCTCGACCGCTCGCTCGGCGGATCGCTGTACGAGCTGCTGCAGGCGCACTACGAGCTCGCGCCCGGCGAGGCGGAGGAGCACATCGAGGTCGTGTCGGCCGGGGCCGCCGAGGCGCGGCTGCTCGAGCTGCGCCGCGGCGCGCCGCTGCTGGCCGTTGCCCGCACCGCATGGGATGCCGGCGGGCGCCCGTTCGAGCGCTCACACGACCTCTTCCGCGCCGACCGGGCGCGGATGGTGGTCCGCTCCTTGCCACGGCAGGAATCAGATGGTTGAATCTCGAAAGTCGTAGGACAACTTTGTCCGCGAGGGACCGCGTAGAGGAGAAGGGGACACATGGCCACCACCAAGCCGGACTCCGGGGTCGCCGCTCGTCACGAGGGCACCGTCGAGTCGGTTTACGCCGGGGACTCGGGCGTCGACCGCCTGAAGCCGAACGCCGTCGGTCTCTGGGGGGTGATCTTCGTCGCGGTGACGGGCGCGGCGCCCATCTCGGCCATGCTGTTCAACGTCCCGTTCTCAGTGGGGTTCGGCACCGGCCTCTACACCCCGGCCGCGTTCCTGTTCGCCACGATCATCCTCACGATCTTCTCGGTCGGCTACGTCGCGATGGCGCGGAAGATGCGCGCCGCCGGCGGCTTCTACACGTTCATCTCGCACGGCCTCGGCCGTGAGCTCGGGCTGGCGACCGGTATCACCGGGGCGCTCGCCTACTCGCTGTTCGAGGTCTCGCTGCTCGGCGGCTTCGCCTACTTCGCGGCCACGAACTTCAACGACTGGTTCGGCTGGCACATCCCGTGGATCGCGTTCTCGCTGTTCGCGGCCGTGCTCATCAGCGTGTTCTGCTTCTTCGACGTCGAGTTGTCGGTGCGCGTGCTCGGCTTCGCGCTGATCGGCGAGATCATCATCCTCACGATCTTCGACCTGCTCGTCTTCGGCGGCGGCGGGTCGAAGGCCGACGGCATCCAGCTCCAGTCGCTGAACATGTTCAAGCTCACCGACCCGGGCCCCGGCCTGGCCGCCGGCGTGGGGTTGTTCCTCGCGTTCTGGTCGTGGGTCGGGTTCGAGGCGATACCGAACTACGCCGAGGAGTCGAAGAACCCGGCGAGGATCGTGCCACGGGCGACGCTCTTCTCGGTCATCGGCCTCGGCATCGGCTACGTCCTCACGTCGCTGGCGTTCGTCTCCGCGTTCCCGCAGTCGACGCTGATCAAGGACGCGCAGAACCCGGATGGCCCGTTCTTCGTCGCGATGCGGGACTTCGGCACGAACTGGCTGGCGACCGTCATGCAGGTGCTGATCCTCACCGGTTCGTTCGCGTGCGCGATGGCCTTCCACAACGTGGCCATGCGCTACTTCTACGCGATGGGCCGCGAAGGGATCCTGCCCCGCGCGTTCGGCCGCACGCACCGGACCCACAAGTCGCCGTACATCGCGAGCGTTTCCCAGACCGTGTTCGCGATCGTGCTGGTGCTGGCCTGGGGCGCCGGCTCCGGCTTCGGCTACAAGGACGCGTTCGACACCGCCTACGTCCGTATCTACACGATGATGGCCGTCCAGGGCGTGGTGTGGATCCTCGCGATCCAGGCGACCTGCGCGCTCGCCGTGATCTTGTGGCACCGGCGCCACAAGCACCCGGACTCGTGGCTGGTCGTCGTGCTGTGCCCGATCATCGCGATCCTCGGCCAGGTGTTCGCGATCTACCTGCTGTTCAAGAACATCGACACGCTGGCCGGCACGATCGGCTACGTGGACCTGATCGCCCCGATCGCCGTGATCGGCGTCGTCGTCGGGCTCCTTTACGCGGTCGTACTGAAGCGCAGCAACCGCGCGAAGTTCGACGTGATCGGCCGGATGATCGACGAGGGCGCGATCGACGAGCCCGCGCCCGGCACGGCCCCCGCTTAGGCGGGGGCGCCGGCGGCGGCGTCGAGCGCCGCCTGCAACTGCCCGCTCAGCGGCGTGTTCTCCACGAGCACGCCGTCGAGCGCGGCCGTGCCGATCGTGAAGGCCCAGGCGCCGCATGCCTCGAGCGCGCGGATGCGCTCGACGGAGTCGACCGAGCCGGCGCAGATGACCGGCAGGTCCGTGGCGCCGACGACGGCGCGGGTGAGCGCCTCGACGTCGCCGTCGTAGCGGTAGGCGAGCAGGTTGATGCCGTCGACGCCGAGCTCGGCGGCGTGCTTGGTGTCCGCGACGATCTCGTCGATCGAGCCGCGCAGCAGGCAGGGATGGCCGACGATCTGGCCGACGTAGGGCCAGTACTTCACGCCCGTGCCGTCGAGGATCGCCTGGACCTTCTCGATCCGCGTGCCGCCGATCAGGTGGTCGGGGCGGATCTCGGCCGCGGCGCGGGCGGAGGCGAGCTCGTCCTGCTCGGTCTCGGACACGACCTCGATCCAGGTCTCGTGGCCGTTGGAGCGGATGTCGTCCATCAGCGCCTTGAGCTCATCGGTGGGGAGCCCGACGTCCTTGCAGCCGACGTGCCGGACACCGGTCTGAGCGATCGAGGCGTACACGTCGCGCGCGTCTGAGAGGGTCACGTCATCGCGCGTGAGCATGAAGATGAACTCGATCATTCGGGTCTCCTGAGCCTTGGACACCTGGGCCGTAGTTGTCGGACAACTGGTACGCTAGCACCGGTTTAGCCAACTGAGGAGGAGCAGTGCGCGCAGCGATCTGGAACGGGCCCGGCAGCATGGACGTCGGCACCGCGCCGGACGCTGAATGCCCCGAGGACGGCGTGCTCCTGCACGTCTTGGCGTGCGGGGTCTGCGGCACCGACGTGCGCTCCTTCTACAACGGCGATCGTCGGATCGAGGCGCCCTGGGTGCTCGGCCACGAGATCTCCGGCGAGGTTGTCGAGATCGGCTCGCGCGCAGAGGAGGAGGTCGCCGCGAGCGGCATCTCGGTGGGCGACGCGGTCCATTGCATCTCGACGCTGTGGTGCGGGCGCTGCCGGATGTGCCGCGGCGGCGCCGAGAACCTCTGCCTCAACGGCGAGCTGATGGGCTTCGACCACCCCGGCGCCTACGCCGAGCGGGTGGTCATCCCCAACATCGCGCTCAAGAACCTGTTCCGCATCCCCGACGGGCTGTCGGCCGCGCACGCGACGTTCGCCGACCCGCTCTCCGACGTGATCTGCGGCCACAAGGACATCGGCATCGGCCTCGACGACGTCGTGGTCGTCATCGGCGCCGGCCCGGTCGGCACCGCGCACGTCGCGCTCGCGCGGCTGCAGGGCGCGGGCCACGTGATGCTGCTCGAGCGTACGGCGAAGCGCCTCGAGCTTGCGCACGCGATCGTCGGCGACGACCGCGTCGCCTACCTCGACACCGAGGACGCCGACGGCGTCGCCGCGGTGTCGCGCGAGACCGACGGCTTCGGCGCCGACGTCGTGATCGTCGCCTGCTCGAGCGATATCGCCCAGCAGGAGGCGATGGAGATGGCCGCGCCGCGCGGGCGCGTGCTGTTCTTCGGCGGCCTGCCCAAGGGCACGACGCACATCCAGTTCCCCTCCAACGTCCTGCATTACAAGGAGGTCCAGGTCCACGGCTCCTACGCGTCGCGGCACCGCGACCAGGTGGCGGCGCTCGACATGCTGGCCGCCGACGCGGGCGGCATCCGCTCCGTGGTCTCGGACATCATCGGGCTCGACGAGACGCCCGACGCGTTCCCGCGGATCCGCGCCGGCGAGGCGCTCAAGGTCGTCGTCGCGCCGTGACCACCGCGCGTCGCTCGCTGCGCCACAGCCTCGCCCAGGAGCTGCGGGCGCGGATCCGCGCGGGCGAGTGGCGGCCGGGCGAGCGGATCCCGTCGGAGCCGGAGCTGGCGCGGCAGGAGACCGTGTCGCGCTCGTCGATGCGCGCCGCGATCGCGATGCTCGAGGAGGAGGGCTACGTCTCGCGGCGGCATGGCTCGGGCACGTACGTCACGCACCGGCCGGCGCTCCCCAATGAGCTGGGCCGGAACTTCGGCGTCTCGCGCATGATCGCCTCGGAAGGGCTGCAGCCGGGGACGCTCCAGGAGAGCTCCGGCACCGAGCCCGCGCCGCGTGCGGTCGCGGAGATCCTCGGTATCGAGGAAGGCGAGCGCGTGAGCGCGCTGCGGCGAGTGCGGACCGCGGACGGCCGCCCCGTGGTCGACGTCACCGACTGGTGCCGCGTCGATCACCTGGCGCCCGAGGACCTGCCGTCGGTCGGCTCGATCTACGCCGCGCTGGCCGAGCGCGGGCTGGCCGTCGACCACGGAGTCGCGCACCTCACGCCGCGCAACGCCGACGGCGAGGTCGCCGAGCGGCTGGGCGTGCCGAGCGGGACGCTGCTGCTGACCATCGACCAGGTCGACCGCACCGCCAACGGCATCGCCGTGCTCGTGTCGCGTGAGCACCACCTCGCCGACGCCTTCACGTTCACCCTGCTGCGGCGCGGGCCCGGCGACGGCGGCGAGGAGGAGCACTGAGCGCCCCGCTCGTCGTCGGCGTCGACGTGGGCTCGCAGGGGACCTGCGCGCAGGCGCTGGAGCCGGACGGGACGATGGTGGCGACGGCCTACGCCGCCCACGCCTTGTCCTATCCGCGCGCCGGCTGGGCGGAGCAGGACCCGGCGGAGTGGGTCAACGCGTTGATCGCCACCTTGCGCGAGCTGCGGGACGCCACCGCGGGGCGCGAGATCGTGGCGCTGTCGTTCGGCTCGCAGCTCGACGGCCTTGTGGCGGCCGACGGGGCTGGCGAGCCGCTGCGGCCGGCGCTGATCTGGAGTGACCGGCGGGCGGGCGCGGAGTGCGACGCGGTGGCGGCGCGCGCGGACGCCGAGCGGCTGCGGGAGCTGACTGGCTGCAACCTCGATCCCGGGCACGTGGCGGCGAAGATCGCCTGGTTGTCGGCGCACGAGCCGGACGCCTTCAAGGCGGCGGCCGTCTTCGCCCCTCCCGGCTCGTGGGTGGCGTGGCGGGTGAGCGGGGAGCTGGCGGTCGATCCCTCCAACGGCTCCTCGATGGGGCTGCTGGACCCGCGCGCGCGGGCGTGGGCCTCCGAGGCGTGCGACGCGTACGAGATCGACGTGGAGCGCCTTCCGCGCGTCGAGCGCGCGGACGCCGTGCTGGGGCCGGTGCTGCCGTGGCTGTGCGAGGCGACCGGGCTCTCCGCGGAGACTCTGGTGGTGATGGGCGCGGGCGACGAGATGGCGGCGACGCTGGGTGCGGGCGTGCTCGAGCCGGGCGTGGTGTGCGACATCCTCGGCACCGCGGAGCCGGTGTGCGCGGTGGTGGGCGAGCCGGCGCACGACGAGAGCGGCATGGTCGAGCTGCATCCGCACGCCGACCCGGAGACGTGGCTGCTGGAGAACCCGGGCTGGCTGTCGGGCGGCGCCTACCGCTGGTTCCGCGACGAGCTGGGCAGCCCGGAGATGGTGCGGGCGGCGCAGGACGGCTCCGATGTCTATGAGTTGCTCGACGCGCTCGCCGAGGAGGCGCCGCCGGGCGCCGGCGGCGTCTCGTGGCTGCCCGCATTGGCGGGCGCGATGGCGCCGGAGTGGAACGCGGACGCGCGAGCGGCGTGGTTCGGGATGACCGCCGCGCACGGCCGCGCGCACCTGGCGCGGGCGCTGCTGGAGGGCAACGCGCTGGCGCTGCGCGACGTGATCGAGGCGATCGGCGCGGCCGGCCACGCGCCGTCCCAGGTCGTGTGCGTCGGCGGTGGGGCGAAGGGGCGGCTGCTGTGCGAGCTGCGCGCCCACATCACCGGGCTGCCGGTGCTCGTGCCCGACGACGTCGAGACGACCGCGCGCGGCGCGGCGATGCTGGCCGCGGCGGGCGCGGGGCTCCACGGGTCGGTGGCGGAGGCCGGCGCGGCGATGGCGTGCCCGCGCGGCGAGCCCGTCCAGCCGGACCCGGAGCTGCGCGAGGTCTACGACGCGCTGCACCGGCGGCACCGCGACCTGTACGCGGCGCTGAGGCCGCTGTTCAACGGCGCGCCGTGAGCTCGGAGCTCAACCCCGCTGCCCGCGCGCGCTCTCTCGAGGCGCTCACCTCCGGCGAGCTCGACGTGCTCGTGATCGGCGGCGGCATCACGGGCGCAGGCGCGGCGCTCGACGCCGCCACCCGCGGGCTGCGGGTCGGGCTCGTGGAGGCGCGCGACCTCGCGGCCGGGACCTCGAGCGCGTCGAGCAAGCTGATCCACGGCGGGCTCCGGTACCTGGAGATGGGCGACATCGGGCTCGTGCGCGAGGCGCTGCGCGAACGCGAGCTGCTGCTGACCCGCACGGCGCCCCACCTCGTCGAGCCCGTGCCGTTCCTGTGGCCGCTCCACGGCCGCGGATGGGAGCGGGCGTACCTCGGCGCCGGGCTCCTGCTCTACGACACGATCGGCGGCGCGCGTTCGGTGCCGCGGCACCGCCACCTCAGCAAGCGCCGCGCGCTGGCGGAGGCGCCGGCGCTGCGGCCGGACGCGCTCGTCGGCGCCGTTCAGTTGCATGACGCGCTGGAGGACGACGCGCACATGGTCGCCGTCGTGGCGCGGACCGCCGCCGCCCACGGCGCCCACATCGCCACCCGCGTGCGCGTGACGGGCTTCGCCGGCCCTGGCGAGGTCGAGGCGATCGACGAGGAGAGCGGCGAGACGCTGCTGCTGCGCGCGCGCCACGTCGCCGGCGCGGTGGGAGCGTGGACCGACGAGCTGCGCGCGCTCGCCGGCGGCCGCTCGGCCTACCGCAACGTGCACTCGAAGGGCATCCACATCTTCGTCGCGCGCGACCGCATCCCGATGGAGACGGGCGTGCTCGCGCGGACCGAGAAGAGCGTCCTGTTCGTGATCCCGTGGCAGGGCGGCTGGCTGATCGGCGACACCGACACGCCGTGGGCGCACGGCGCCGGCCGGCCGGTCGCGACCGGCGCCGACATCGACTACCTGCTCGCCAAGACCAACGCGCTGCTGGGCGAGCCGCTGATGCGCGCCGACGTCCACGGCGTGATCGCGGGCCTGCGGCCGCTCGTCGCCGAGGCCGCCCGCAGCGACACCACGCGCATCAGCCGCAAGCACGTCGTCGAGTCGCCCGCGCCTGGCCTGACCACGATCGCGGGCGGCAAGTACACGACCTACCGCGTCATGGCCGCCGACCTGATCGACGCGGTGGCGGGCGAGCTGGGCGTCGACGCGCCGTCGAGGACCCGCGAAGTCCCGCTGCTCGACGACCGCGCCGAGCGCGCGGCGCTCGTCGCCGCCCGGCCGGAGCTCGGCGAACCGCTGGCGGGCGCCCACACGCACGCCGATGTCGTCCACGCGTGCACCCACGAGGGCGCGCTCCACCTCGAGGACGTCCTCGAGCGCCGCACCCGCCTCGCGCTCACCGCCTCCGACCGGGGCCTCGAGGCCGCCGCGCCCGCCGCCGCGCTGATGGCCGGGGCGCTCGACTGGGACGCCGACCGCACCCGCCGCGAGGTCGAGGCCTGGCACGCCCGCGTGGAGGCCGCCCGCGCGGCCGAGGCGGAGCGCGACGACGACCGCGCGCTGGCCGCGCACGACGAGGTGCTGGCCCACCCCGCGCGCGTATGAGCGACCTCGTCGTCGGGCTCGACCAGGGCACCTCCAGCACGCGCTGCGTCGTGCTCGACGAGGCGCTCTCCGAGTGCGGGGTCGCGTCAGTGGCGGTGGAGTCGTCGTTCCCCGCGCCCGGGCAGGTGGAGCAGGACCCGGAGGCGCTCGCGGCGTCGGTCGAGCGGGCGATCGCCGGCGCGCTCGCGGCGGCGGGCGCCGGGCCGGGCGACATCGCCGCGCTCGGCATCGCCAACCAGACCGAGACGTTCGTGGTATGGGACCGCGCGAGCGGCGTGCCCGTCCATCCCGCGATCGTGTGGCAGGACCGGCGGACCGACGACATATGCGCCGCCCTGCGCGAGCACGAGGGCTTCGTCCGCGAGCGCACCGGGCTCGAGCTCGACGCCACCTTCCCGGCCACGAAGCTGCGCCGGCTGCTGGACGAGCTCGGCCGCGAGGACGGACTCGCGTACGGGGACGTCGCCGCGTGGCTCCTGCACCGCCTCGGCGGCGTCCACGTCTGCGACGCGGGCAACGCAGCCCGCTCGCTCCTCGTCGCGCTCGGCGGCGCCGACTGGGACGAGGAGCTGCTCGACCTCTTCGGCATCCCGCGCGCGCTGCTCCCGCCGATCGCCGACACCGACCGCATCGAGGCGACGATCGCCGGCGTGCCCGTGCGCGCCGCCGTCGGCGACCAGCAGGCGTCGCTGTTCGGCCTGCGCTGCTGGGAGCCCGGCGCCGCGAAGGTGACGCTCGGCACCGGCGCGTTCGTGCTCGCCCACGCGGGCGAGGCGGCGCCGGAGATCCCGCCCGGCGTCCTCGGCTCGACCGCCTGGCGGCGCGAGGGCACGACGACCTACGCGCTCGAGGGCTTCATCCCCACCGCGGGCGCGGCGGTCGACTGGTTCGCCCGCCTCGGCGTCCTCCCGCCGCCGCACGAGCTCGACGCGCTCCTGCAGGAGGCGAGCGACGATCCGGTCGTCTGCGTGCCGGCGCTGCAAGGCCTCGGCACCCCGAGCTGGGACGCGAGCGCCCGCGGTGCCCTGCTCGGCCTCAGCCTCGGCACGACCCGCGCCGACGTCGCGCGCGCGGTCGTCGACGGCGTCCTCCACCAGGTCACCGACGCGGTCGACGCGATCGGGGTCGAGGAGCTGTGGGTCGACGGCGGCCTGTCGCGCTCGGACTGGATCGTCCAGCGGCTCGCCGACCTCGCGGGCGTCGGTGTGCGCCGCACCGCCCGTGCCGACTCGACCGCCCTCGGCGCCGCCACGCTGGCGGGCCTCGCCGCCGGCGTGTGGCCGAGCCCCGAGGCGCTGCCGGAGATCCCGCTCGACCTCTGCGCCGAGCCGCTGCTCCCGGCCGCGGACCGCGACCGCGAGCGCGAGCGCTGGGCGGCCGCACGCGAGCTCACCGCGCCGAACGACCAGTAGCGGGCGCATCGCGCGGTCCCTAGGATCGCGCGATGAAGCCACTCGCCCTTGCCCTGCTCGCACTCGCGCTCGTCGCGGGACCGCCGACGCCAAGAAGAAGCGCACGTTCTGCCAGAAGGCGATCGCCCAGGAGCACGGGAAGCTCGTCGCCAAGAAGGGAGGCGTCACCGTCTACCGGCGCAGCCGCACCTCCAGCGGGTGCAGCAACAAGAAGCGGAAGGTGCTCGCGTTCTACAGCTACGACCCGGGCTACAAGATCACCCAGGTCGCGGCCGCCAACAAGCGCTGTCTCGCGGTCAAGCTGGGCGGGCCGGGCAAGCTCGACGAGATCCTGTTCAAGGACCTCGCCGGCAAGGAGATCGGCAGCAGCGTCACGATCGTCGGCTACGGCTTCCCGAAGGGCGTCGTCGGCTCGCTGTCGGTGTCGAGCCACTGCGTCGCGGCGTGGGGCGAGGCCGTCACCAACGGCGACGGGGCGACGACGGATCGCGTGCGCCTGAAGGCGTTCGGTGCGGCGACCGACGTGCAGTCGGGGATCGTGAACGAGATCGCGACCGTGGCCGGGCCGGACGACATCGCGCACGTGGCGGTGAAGGCGGCGGGCCGCAAGGTGACCGTGAGCTGGACCCAGGGCGGCGCGCGGCAGAGCCGGACACTGCCCTAGGTGTCCTGCCCGCGGACGTGCTGAACGCGGCTGATGGGTGGTCGGCCGCCGGCGGCTGAGTGGGGCCTGCGGCGGTTGTAGTAGCGGATGAAGGATGCCAGGGCGCGGTCGCGTCGGGTGCTGTTGGGCCAGACGCGGCCGTGCGCCCATTCGGTATCCAGGGTGCCGAAGAAGCGCTCGATCTTGCCGTTCCAGCGCGGTGTGTAGGGCGGGATGAGGATGTGGCGGGCGCCGAGCTCGACGAGCGTGTCGCGGAACTCGCGGCTGGTCGCGTAGCACTTCGCGTTATCGCTCATGACCGCCTGGACGGGCCCGCAGCCCTGTTCGCGAAACCACCGGGCAGCGCGCCGCAGCGTGGCCGAGACCGCCGTCGCGTTCTCGGCGGCGTGCAGTTCGCAGTAGACAAGGCGGGTGTGATCATCGATCACCCCGATCACCTTGACCGTGCCCGCCCGGCGGGTCTTGTGGCGCTCGGCGCGCTCCCCGGTCGCCCAGTGCCCTGGCACCTCGAACTTCGGCAGCTCGAACGCGTCGATGTGCAACAACGCCCCCGCCTCGGCCCACTCATAGCGGCGCGTGCTCTGCCGCGGCTGGCTGCGTCGCCGGTGCGACTTGCCGTGACGTGCGAGCACCTTGTAGATCGTCGAGCGATGCCGGCCGGTCAGGAACTGCAACTGCATCGGCCCGTAGTTGGTCTTCTCACGTGCGGTCAGGATCGCCTGCTCCGCCTCGGCAGGCAGGGCCCACGGACACGACTTCGGCCGCGAGCTGCGCGTGCGCAGACACGCCAGCGACGCGCGCTCGGTCTCGCTCGCGGCCTGCCAGCGATGCCACCAGCGATGCGCCGTAGCGACCGAAACAGAACTCTCAGCCGCCGCGGACCGAAGCGAGCACCCACTCTCGATCAATCTGACCAACTGCAAACGGCCCGCCAGTCCGAGCTTGCATCTACGGTCCTCCACGTCCGGCCTCCTTCGGATGGGTCAGTCGTCGCTGACCGCACCCTCCGTCGGGGGCCGGACGTCCCCCTCAACCGTTCACTACGTCTGTGGGCAGCTCACCTAGGTCTTCGACGCGAGGAACGAGCCGCGGACGGCCACGGTCGCGCCGTCCGACAGCTCGCTGCCGAGGCTGCCGTGGACGCGGAAGGAAACCCGCAGCCGCCGGCCGCAGCGGACGCGTCCGAACCGGATCTGCCCGGTCGACTCCTCGGTGTCGGAGTTCACCTCGTTGCCGCGGTCGGTCGCGAACAGCAGCGCGCCGCGCGGGTGGTCGAACACGAACGAGTTGGGCAGCCGGACCACCCGGTGCCGGCGCACGTCGGCCACCACGGCGTGCAGCTCCCAGTGCGCCGAAGGCCGGTCGCCGACCCAGACGTGGATCGACCGCACCGGCACGTCGGACTCCCAGCGCCCGCACCGCACCCGCGCGTCGGGCGCGAACGCCGCGCGCGTCCCGTCAGCGCTCGTGAAGACGAGCCGGTCGCGCACGTGCATTCCGGCGGCGGCCGGCGACGCCCCGGTCAGCAGGCCGGCGATGACCAGACAGGCCACCAGGAGGAGTCGCCCGCGCATGGCCGCGAGTATCACGGAGCGAGCATGGTGGCGCGGACGCGCCGGCCGCCCAGCCGCCCGTCGAGCGTCGCGACCGCGAGCCGCCGCTGCGTGCTCCAGCGGGCGCGCAGCCGTCCCCGCCCGGGCAGCCGCAGCCGCGCGCGGACCGCGCCGTCCGACAGCCGCCACGTCGCGGTGCCGCTGACCGGGACGTCGCGCGCGAACCGCGCCCGGCGGAAGCGGAACCGAACGATCCGTTCGCCCGTGTAGCTCCAGCGGCCGCCGCGCAGGCCGCGGTCGGCGCCGCCGCTGTTGAGCTGCCAGCGCTGGATCGCGTCGGCGACGGTGGCCGCGGCGACCGCCGCCACGCGCCGGGCGCCGACCCGGCTGCGGTCGCCCGCCCGCGGCCGCGCCGGCTCGGCCGAAGCCGCCCGGCGCGGGAACGTGTCGACGGTGCGGACCTCGGCGATTCGCCGGGCGCAGCTCGTGTCGCCCGCGCTCAGCGTGCGGACGAAGCGCCGCACCATCGGCTGGGCGCAGTCGTCGCGGTCGCCGAGCGCCGAGATGTGGATCGTGTTCACGGTCTCCACGAACGTGGAGCGCGGGAAGCGCGACGCGACCTCGCGCGCCTGCGGGACCGTCGTGATGTTGTCGAGGTCGCCGTCGAGCACGAGCGTCGGCACGGCCGGATATGAAGTCCCCGGAGGCACCGGCGGGTCCGGCCTCGCCGGCGCCGGCCAGTTGAGGCACGCGCGGGCGCCCTCGTAATCGAGGTTGGTCCACACGGCGGGCGCGATCGGCGCGAACTGCTCCGGCCGCAGCGCGGCCACCGCCGCGCCCAGCTGCGCGCGGCGCGCTCCCGGCGAGGCGGCCGGATCCCACAGCTGCGGGTAGTCGTGGCAGGTCACCGCGAGGTAGTCGGGGTCGGAGAAGCTGCGCACCGGCGAGGCGGAGGTGTCGAGCTTGTTCTCCGCGAACAGGCGCAGCAACGGCCCACGATCGCCGGACTCGAAGGCGCGGATCGCCGCGAGCAGATCGCGGTACATGGGGAGGTTCACGTAGCCCGACTGGATCAGCGACGCCAGCGAGCTCTCGTCGAGCCGCACACGCACCCGCTCGCCCTCGGTGTTCAGCCCGCGAGCGGTCAGCGGCCTCGCCCGCAGCCGCGCCACGAGCCGCTCGACGACCGCCACCGGGTCCTCACCGCGCGCCGCGCAGCTCGGCCGCCGCGCGCACACGAGCCGCAGGGCGCGCTGCGTCGCCTCGGCGAGGTCGCCGAACGCCGGGTCGGTGCCCGGCACCGGATAGGTCCCGTCGAGCACGAGCGAGCGCAGCCGGTCCGGATGCCGCGCCGCGAACGTCTGCGCGGCGTAGGAGCCGTAGGAGTCGCCGTAGACGTCGACCTGGCGGATCCGCAGCGCGTCGAGCACGGCGGCGATGTCGTCGACCGCGTTGCCCGTCCCGAAGAAGTCGCGCCGGGGCCCGAGCTCCGCGGCGCACTTCCCCGCCCGCGCGACGTACCGCTCCACATCGCGCCGGAACGTCTTGCAATCCAGCGCCTCCGACAGCCCGGTGCCGCGCAGGTCGACGAGCAGCAGGTCGCGCCGCGCCCGCAGCGGCGCCAGCAGCTTCAGGTAGCTGTCGCGGCTGTCGGTGGTGGAGAAGCCCGGGCCGCCCTCGATCGCCAGCATCGTGCCGAGCGCGGGACGGCCCCGCTCACGCCGCAGGTAGCGCTCGAACTCGATCTTGACCGTGCCGCTCACGGCGCCCGAGCGGTCGAGCGGCACCCGCAGCGATCCGCAGCGGGTGCCTCCCGGCGCGTCCTCGCACGGGTGCCGGTGCACCGCGGCGCCCGCGCTCGCCGGCGTCAGCAGCACGGCGAGGAGAGCGAACATGCGGGGCCGCATGACCGCGCATTATCCGCCCAACGCGGGTCGAAGGCCGCGTGCCGGGCGCCGGGCGTGGGTGCGATGATGCGGGGCATGTCCGACGAGAGCATCGCCGCCCGCATCGAGCAGCTGGTGGCCGAGGAGCACGACCTCCGCAACCGCGAGCAGGAAGAGCGCCGCGACACCGACGCGCTCGCCACCGAAAAAGAGCGGCTCGACGCCGTCCAGGTCGAGCTCGACCGCTGCTGGGACCTGCTGCGGCAGCGGCGCGCCCTGCGCAGCGCGGGCGGCGACCCGGACGCGGCCGAGCTCCGCGACGCGGACACCGTCGAGCACTACCGCCAGTAGTCAGTGCCGCGCCTCCGCCGGGACGCCCGGCGGGAGCGTGGCGAGCGCCTCGAGCTCGAAGCGCAGCTTCATCACGAGCGGGTCGTCGGGGAGCCGGCGCTCGAGCATCGCGACGCTCGCCCAGTAGTGGTCGAGCTTCTCGGCGGTCTCCTGGCTCGCCGCGGCGGCCCAGTCGCGCGCCAGCATCATCCGCAGCTCGCGCACCTTGGCGACCTTGTCGGCCGCGTAGACGACGAGGACGTCGTGGCCGGCGTCGGCGGCCGCGTCGCGCAGTCGCGCCTTGCGCTCGGCATACGGGCCGTCGGGCGAGGGCTCCGAGACCGCGCACACGAGCGCCGCGACCTCCGAGCCGAAGCGCTGCTCGAGCTCGAGCGGCGTGGCGTCGGTGTTCTCGAGGCTGTCGTGGAGCACGCCGGCGGCGACGATCTCGTCCGGGTAGCCGCCGGCGCGCAGGAGCTGCGCGACCTCCAGCGGGTGGAGGATGAAGGCGGCGTCGTCGGCCTCCCGGCGCTGGCCCTCGTGGCGCTCTGCGGCGAACTCCAAGGCGAGGCGGGTCAATGGCAACCCGTCCACGAATGTCGGAAATTCCAACATAACGCGCACCCTATCCACGCGGTCATGGCCGCCGCCAGCAAGATCACCCGAACGGGGTAGTCGCAGGAGCGGCAGGGTGGGGTGTACACCACTCGAAGACACCGCCCTGCCGGTTGGCGCCGTCCCCGGCCCGGTGGAAGGCTCGCGGCGATGTTCGAGCGCCGCCGCCAACCGCCGCCCGGGACCGGGCTCCACATCTGCCCGGTCTGCCGCTCGGACTACGTCGTGCCGGTGTGGTGGGAGGAGCTCGAGCACGACCGGCTGCGGCTCCTGCTGCGCTGCGGGGAGTGCGACACGCACCACGACCTCATCGTCGCCGCCGAGCTCGCGGAACGCTTCGAGAAGGACTACGTGCGCGTGCTCGAGTCGATGGCCGCCCAGCTCGACCGCCTCGACCGCGAGCGGATGGCGATCCAGGCGAGCGCGTTCGCCACCGCGCTCGCCCGGGACCTGATCACCGCGGCCGACTTCGGCGCGCGCTAGCTGGTCGATTCCTCGGCCACGGGGGTCGTGGAATCGACCAGCTCGCTCAGGTCTTGATCGCGCCCGGGCGGGTCAGCGCCCAGATCACCCAGACGTTCAGCCCGATCAGGAGCAGCCCCCACAGCGGGTAGTACGGGATGAAGAAGAAGTTCGAGATCGCGCTCAGCGCGCAGATCATGATCGCCGTCACGCCGGCCCACGTCGAGCGCGCGAACAGGCCGAAGCCGGTCGCCAGGACGATGACGCCGATGATCAGGTGGATCCAGCCCCACGCGGTCACGTCGAGATCGAACGTGTAGTTGCGGGTCACGACGAAGAACTCGTCGTTGAAGAGCGCGACCAGCCCCTCCAGGACCTGGAAGGTGCCGATCATGACCATCACGGTGCCGGCGAAGGCGATGCCTCCCACGGCCCACCCGGACACGTCCTGTTCGACCGGTCCTGAATCTCGCTGCGTTGTCGACATCCAGCCGCCTCCAATCACTCGGTAGAAGAAATGGTCCGCCGCCGCCGGGTGACCGCCAATCACCCACGCCGGGTGAAGCGCCCCGCCGCCGCGGCGGGGAGGATCGCCGCGCATGGCTGCGGATCGCCTGACCTGGCTCGGCCACGCGACGGTCCTGCTCGAGCTGGGCGGCGCCCGCTTCGTGACCGACCCGGTGCTGCGGGCGCGCGTGGCCCATCTGCGCCGCGAGGTGCCGCGCCCCGGGGCGATCGGCCGGCTCGACGGCGTGCTGATCTCGCACGGCCACCACGACCACCTCGACCTGCGCTCGCTGCGCCGCCTCGACCGCTCGGCGCCGGTGCTGGCGCCGCCGGACTCCGGCTGGGCGCTGCGGCTCGGCGGGCACCTGGTGCGGACGGTCACGCCGGGTGACGAGGTCGAGCTCGCGGGCGTCCGCGTGCGGGCGGTCGCAGCGGCCCACGACGGCCGGCGGGTGCCGGTCGGCCAGGCCACCAGCGCCGTCGGCTTCGTCGCGGCCGGCGTCTACTTCGCGGGCGACACGGAGCCGTTCCCGGAGATGGCGGAGCTGGCCGGCTCGCTCGACGTGGCGCTGATCCCGGTGGCCGGCTGGGGACCCAAGGTCGGGCCCGGCCACATGGACCCGCGCGAGGCGGCCGAGGCGCTCGCGATGCTGCGGCCCGCGATGGCGGTGCCGATCCACTGGGGCACGTACCGCCGCATCGGTCACCGCGGCACCGGCGACCCCGCGCGCGAGTTCGTCGCGCATGCCGCCGAGCTCGCGCCCGACGTGCGGATCGTCGTGCTCCAGCCCGGCGGCTCGGTCGAGATCACCCGGGCGGTGTGACGCCCGCTCACCCGGTCCGGCCCGACCATCGCACGATGACCGTCACTCCGCCTGCTCCCACTGAGCTCCGCCGCGACCTGCGCCAGGTCGGCACGCTGCTGATCGTCGCCGGCGTGCTCGGGACGATCGCCGGCATCCTCGCGATCGCCTACCCGGACATCACGCTGCTCGCGCTGGCGCTGATCGCCGGCATCAACCTGATGATCCTGGGCGTGATGAGCCTCGTCGACGCGTTCAGCGGCGACGGCGACACGACGACGCGCGTGCTCGCCGCCGTGCTCGGACTGCTCGGCATCATCGGCGGCCTCGTGGTGATCCGGCGCCCGGGCGAGAGCCTGCTGGCGATCCTGCTGGTGGTCGGGATCTGGTTCGTGGTCACCGGCCTGATCGACTTCATCCGCGCGTTCGCCAACGTCGAGTACCGCGCGCTGCGGCTGCTCACCGCGCTCGTCGACATCGTGCTCGGCGGCTTCATCCTCGCGCTGCCGCACCTCAGCCTCGGCACGCTCGCGGTGCTGATCGGGCTCGCCTTCGTGGTCCGCGGCGTGATCTCGATCGTGCGCGGCTTCCAGCTCCGCAAAGCCGTCCCGGCATGATCGGCGGCCACCTCGAGGAGTACCGCGCGCTGCGGCAGCAGCTCGAGGAGCAGATCCTCGCCATCGCGACGTCGCTCGACGGCCGGCGCTTCGACTTCCAGGCGCCCGTCGCGCTGCAGCTGCCGCCGGGTGGCTACGTGATGCTCGACGACACGCGGCTCGGCCAGGTGCGCGCGATCCATCTGGAATCGACCGACGCGGCCGAGGTGGGCTGGGAGGGAACGGGCGAGGGCCCCGCGGTCCGCAGCAAGCTCTCGATCCGGACCGCGCGCGGCGAAGGCGTGGTGCTCAGCGGCGACGGCGCGCCGTTCCACGACGCCGTGATCCGCGCCGCGACGTCCGAGGAGGTCGCCGCGTGGATGGGGGAGGACGGCGGAGGCGGCCGGGCGCGGCTGCCGGTCGGAGAGTTGCGGCTCGCGCCCGGCGTTCCGTTCTCGCTCGACGCCGGCGGCTTCGACCGCCACACGTTCTTCTGCGGCCAGTCGGGCTCGGGGAAGAGCTACTCGCTCGGTGTCGTGCTCGAGCAGCTGCTGCTCAACACGCGCCTGCGGATCGTGATCCTCGACCCGAACTCCGACATGGTGCGCCTGCGCGAGGTGCGTGCCGGCGTCGACGAGGCGACGGCGGAGCGCTGGCGCGCGGTGGCCGAGGGCATCGACATCCGCACCGGGACGGGCGCGAACCGCCTCTGCCTGCGGCTGCGCGAGCTCAGCCGGGAGGCCCAGGCGGCGATGCTGCGGCTCGACCCGGTCGCCGATCGCGAGGAGCACGCGGAGCTCGATGCGGTGCTCGACGACGAGTCGCCGGAGTCACTGCAGGCGCTGATGAGCGCCGCGCGTCCGGAGTCGCGCGAGCTCAGCATGCGCGTGCGCAATCTCGGACTCGACCGCTGGGGCGTGTGGGCGCGCGACACCGGCGAGTCGGCGCTGCTCAAGCTCAACGACCCGGACACCCGCTGCCTGGCGCTCGACCTCGGGTCGCTCGACTCGCACGAGCAGCAGGCGGTGATGGCCACGGCCGTGCTCGGGCAACTGTGGGAGCGCCGGACCGAGCGCCAGCCGGTGCTGATCGTGATCGACGAGGCGCACAACGTCTGCCCCGCGAACCCGCTCGACGCGGTGACCGCGCTCGCGACCGACTATGCGGTGCGGATCGCGGCCGAGGGACGCAAGTTCGGCCTCTACCTGATGGTCTGCACGCAGCGCCCGCAGAAGGTGCAGGAGAACATCGTCTCCCAGTGCGACAACCTCGTGCTGATGCGGATGGCGTCGGAGGCCGACCTCGCCTACACCGGGGACCTGCTCTCGTTCGCGCCGCGCGCGCTGCTGGACGGCGCGACGGGCTTCCGGCTCGGCGAGGCGTTCGTGGCCGGGAAGCTCGCCTCTCACCCCGCGCTGATCCGCTTCGGCCGGCGCGTGGCGGAGGAGGGCGGCGGCGACGTCGAGACGTCCTGGGCGTCGGGCGGCACGTAGACCGGGCGCGGGGGGCGCGCGGCGGCGCGGGTGCGCGGCACCTTGACGACGTAGACGACCTCGGTGCCGACCAGGAGGTCGTGCAGCGCACGGCGGCGCCGGTCGACCAGGATCATGCCGAGCCCGGCGCCGAACGGGATGACCGACAGCGGCAGCGCGAGCACCCGCAGGAACGCGCGCCGGGGGCGCAGGCGCTCGCCGGTCGCGGTCCGCACGTCGATCGACATCACCCGGTTGCCGGGCGTCTGCCCCGTGGTCGACCAGAAGAATGTGAAGTAGCCGATGGCCCATCCGATCGCGAGCACGCCGCCGGCCGCCGCGAGCACGATCTCGACATCGTGGGGAAGGTGGAACAGCGACAGCCCGACCGCCACGACGAGCGCCACCGACCACCCGACGACGTTGATGAGCGCGGCATCGAGGGAGAACGCCACCACGCGCGTGACGAGCCCCGCGAAGGCGGAGCCCGTCCCGTCCACCGCCGGGGTGAGCGCCACGCGAGGCGCGGGTTCGCTCATGACGTGTCCGCGGCCGGGGGCGTCGGTTGCGAACGGCGGCGGAGCAGCCGCCAGGCGCCGCGCTCCAGCCGCGCGTCGACGCTCTTCGAGCGATCTCGCACCTCCGCTGCCACCTGGTCGGCGAAGCCGGCGCCCTGCTGGGTGATCGCGTCGGTCACGGCGGGGCTCTGCGCGATCACGTCGATCAGCGCCCACATCGCCTCGCTCGACGGCAGATCGCCCACCACGTCGTCGACGACGCGAGTGATGGTCTGCTCGATCAGCCGGCTCTCGACGATGCGGTCGACCACGCGCTCCATGCCCGGGCTCTCGAGCGCCCGCTCGACGATCCGCTCGAGCTCCGGCCCGGCGAGCAGGCGGGTCGCGATCTGATCTGCGATGCCCTGGGCCAGCATCCGCTCGGCCAGGCGTTCGGGCACGCCGGTCGCGGTCGCGCGGTCGAGCGCCCGGTCGGCGACGCCGCCGGCGAGCATCTGCTCGGTCACGCGCTCGACGACCTCGTAGCGGATCAGATCGTTGGCGACGACGTCGACGAGCTCGCTACTCAGCGCCCGCTCGATCGCGCGCTCTGCGACACCGCTCGCAAGCACCTGCCCGACGACGACGTCGGCATAGGGTGAGGCGAGCGCAGTGTCGACCAGTGCGACCGAGGTGCGCCCGATCCGATCGCGCACGTCGCGCTCGATCGCCCGCGGAATCTTGAGCGCGGCGGCGGGCACGTCGTGGACGGCGAGGCGCAGGAGGGCGGAGACCACGGACCTATCCTCTGCGCCAGGCGCGCTCAGATCAACCGCAACTCGCGCGCCCGCACGACGGCGTCGCGCCGGCTGGTGACATCGAGCTTGCGGTAGATCGTCTTGATGTGCGTCTTGACGGTGTTGACGGAGACGTAAAGCTCGCTCGCGATCTCCGGGTTCGAGAGCAGCGCCGGCAGCAGACGCAGCACCGCCCGCTCGCGCTCGCTCAGCGGCTCCAGCAGGCCCGGCTGCGCGTCGCCGCCCTGCGCGAGCGCGTCGAGCAGCTCCGTCACGAGCGGCCCGTAGGCGGTCGGCCGCGCCAGGTGCCGCTCGAGCAGCCGGCGCACCGGGAAGCCGGACGCGAACGGGCGCCGGTAGCCCTCGGCGGCGGCGAGCGCGAGCGCCTGCTCCAGCGCCTGGGACGCGAGGTCGAGCCGGCCGAGGCCGTGGTGCGCGAGCGCGGCGATCAGCCACGCGTACAGCCGCTGCACCGGGTGCAGCGCCGTCGTCTCGGGCAGCGCTTCGACCCGCCGCAGCGCGGCCAGCGGGTCGCCGCGGGTGAGCCGGTCGGCGGCCTCTGCGACCGGGTCGTCGGGTGCCGGAGCCCACTGCGCCGGGCCGAGCGCCTCGATCCAGCGGGTCGCGATCGGCCCCGCCTCGGGTAGCGACTCCCGCGCGGCGCGCATCAGCCCGCGCGCGCGGTCGATGTCACCGCGCGCGGCGGCGAGGTGGGCGCGCAGCGCGCGGGCGGCGATCACGGCGTCCGGCTGCTGGGCCCCGTATGCGGCGGCCGCCGCGGCGTCGGCGCGGCGCTCGGCGTCGTCGAGCTCGTCGCGGTGCCAGTGCACGGCGGCCAGCGCGGCGTAGGCCCACGCCGCCGGCGCGGTCCGGTGCCAGCCGCGCGGCTCGGCGAGCGCCAGCGCGGAGCGGGCGGCGGTCTCCGCCCGGCGCAGCGCCCCCTCGGCGAGCTCCAGCGCGGCACGGTGGCCGAGGCAGGACATCAGCAGCCACCCGCGCGAGCCGTCGACCGCGATCGCGGCCGCGCCCTCGAGCTGCTCGGAAGCGAGCTCGAGCCGGCCGTGCTCGAACTCGGCGGCGCCGTGGTGGAACAGGGTGAGCGCGCGCAGCGCGTCGCCGTCGCGGCCGGGTTCGGTGCCGCGCAGCAGCGTCGTCGCGATCTCGCGCGCGCTCACGAGGTCGCCGGCCGCGCGGGCGCGCAGCAGCGTCCCGAGCCGCGCGGCGTCCGTGTCGCTGGCGCCGATGCCCGCCAGCTGCGCCTCGGCTCCGGCCGCGTCGCCGAGCGCCAGCCGCGCCGAGGCCGCCGACACCGCGAGCCGCGGATCGTCGCGAGCCCGCTCGGCGACGGCGATCACCGCCTTGGGCGACGGGGCGTCCAGCATCAGCTGCAGCCAGTGGTCCGCGACCAGGTTCGCGGCGCCGCGATGCCCCTCCGCGGCAAGCGCGTGCGGGATCGCCTCGCGCCCCAGCCCCTCGGCCGCGAGCCAATCGGCGGCGCGCGCGTGGAGCTCGGGCTCGAGCCCCGGGTGCTCGAGGCGCAGGCGCGCCTGCAGCAGCTCCGCGAACAGGCCGTGGAAGCGGAACCAGGTGCGGTGGCGGTCGAGCGGAACGATCGAGAGGCCCGCCGCCTCGAGGTCCTCGAGCGCCAGGGCGCCGCCCTCATCGCCGGTGAGCGCATCGACCAGGCCGCCGCAGACGCGCTCGGCGATGCTCGCGCGAAGCAGCAGCTCGCGCGTCGCGGGAGTCTGCCCGGCCAGCACCTCGCCGGTCAGGTAGTCGGCCACCGCGCGGTCGTCGCCCGCGAAGTCGGCCACGAACGCGTCGGCATCGGTCTCGCCGCGGAGCGACAGCCCGGCCAGCCGCAGGCCGGCCGCCCAGCCCTCGGTGCGCTCGACCAGGCGCTCGACGAGCTCCTGCCGCAGGGTCAGGCCGAGCTCCGCCAGCAGGGCCGTCGCCTCGGGCAGCGTGAACGCGAGGTCCGACGCGCGCAGCTCGCCCAGCCCGCCGGAGAGGCGGAGGCGCTCGAGCGGGAGGTGCGGATCGGAGCGCGTGGCGGCCACGACGTGCAGCGCGTCGCCGCCGTGGATCAGCAGCTCGCCGAGCGCGGTGAGCGCCGGCCCGCGCAGCAGGTGGAGGTCGTCGAGCACGAGCACGGGGCGCCCCGCGGCCCCGGCCAGCGCGTCGGCGAGCCGGATCGGTATGTCGTCGTCGAACGGATCGAGGTCGAGGTCGTCGATCGGCGCCTCGGCGCGGCTCAGCGCCTCGATCACGTCGGCCCACAGCCGGTGGGCGTCGCAATGGCGCGTCCCGAGCGTGAGCCACGCGGCGCCGCGCTCCGCGGCCCAGCCGCTCAGCAGCACGGACTTGCCCCAGCCGGGCGGTGCGCTGACGAGCGTGAAGGCGCCGGAGCGGTGCGCATCGAGCGCCGCGAGGAGCCGGGGCCGCTCGATCGTGGCGGCAGGGGAGGGGGGAATGGCCGCGCGGACGGCGAGGGCGCTGGTCACGCCTCTAGCCCACCGGTCGGGAGACCGACCGGCAATGGCGCGCGCCGGTGTGTGCCCTGTGGTGCGCGCCACCCCCCGGGTGGTGCACGCACCAGTCGCGCGCTAGGTCTTGTCGTCGACCGGCGGCAGCCGGCGTACCTCCACGAGCTCGAGGCCGAGCGACTGGATGCGGTCGAGCAGCCCGTGCAACCCGGTCTGGTCCTCGACCGGACCGTGCAGGACGGTCTCGGTGGTGGCGACGTCGGCGTCCATGCCCTCGAGGGCTGCCAGGGCCGCTTCGCTCACCCGACCGCGGACCCGGATCTCGTAGCGTGGAACCGGACCAGGCACCACCGCATCGTCGCGGTCCGGAGGGTGACCCCTGGTCACCCAGGCGGGGTGATTGCCGAGGCCGTGTGGCCGTGGCGCTCCCAGACCGCGCGCAGGATCCCGGGCCGCAGCTCCTCCTTGGAGACGAAGCCCACCGCGCCGTAGTCGCGGGCGGAGTCGCGCAGGCCGGCGTCGTCCTGGGCGGAGATCAGCAGCACTACGGGCGCCGGGTCGGCGGCGGTGAGGCGCCGGCTGGTCTCGAGCCCGTTCATGCCGGGCAGGCTGACGTCGAGCAGGACGAAGTCGGGTTGCAGGCGATCGAAGAGCGCGAGCGCGTCCTCTCCGGTCGGCACCTCGGCGAGCGACACGAAGCCGGGCGTCGCGGTGATGACGGCGCGCGCGGCGTCGCGGAAGAGCGCCTGGTCGTCAACGGTGAGAACACGCACCGGCATGGTTCCGGTGACGCTGCCAGCGCCGGCGGGTGCGGACAATGGCGCGGGCAGGCGTGCGGCGCGGGTGCCCACCCCCCGCGAGCGTGTGCCGACCCGCCCGCGTCGCGCTAGAGCCGGTCGACCGCGCGGTAGAGCAGCACGGCGGCGACGCGGCGGCTGACGACGTCCTCCCCCGGCAGGCCGAGCTTGAGGAAGATCGCGCCCACGTGCTTCTCGACCGCGCGCTTGGTGAGCACGAGCTCGTCGGCGATCGCGGCGTTGCTCTTGCCGGACGCCATCGCGGCGAGCACCTCGCGCTCGCGCGGGGTCAGCTCCTTCAGCGGCGAGTCGTGCCGGCGCTCCTCGCTCTCGAGCAGGAGGCGGACGATCTCGGGATCGATCATCGAGCCGCCACGCGCGACGACCTCGATCGCGGCCCGCAGTTCGCGGCCGTCGTTGACGCGGTCCTTGAGCAGGTAGGCGCGGCCCTCGGCGCCGGCGGCGAACAGGTCGCGCCCGTAGCGCGGGTCGGCGTAGTGGCTGAGCACCACGACCCCGATCCCCGGGTCGGTCTCGCGCAGCCGGAGGGCGACGCGGATGCCCTCGTCGTCGCCGGAGGGCGGCATGCGCACGTCGGTGATCACCACGTCCGGCCGCAGACGCTGGACCTCGTCCAGCAGCGACGCGCCGTCTCCGCATTCGGCGACGATCTCGACGTTGTCCTGATGCTCCACGACCTGGTGCAACGCTTCACGCATCAGAAACGAGTCATCCGCGAGAACGACGCGGAGGGGGCGGGCTTGGGGCACGGTGGCGTTGACTATGCGTCAACGCTAACGGGCCGGTCAAGGTGTCTCAACCAGTTCCTAGAGCTTTGGAGAACTGTTGAAGCGCCGTCTTGGTCTTCGTCTGCTGGCGGCCCGACAGGTCGATGCCGCTCGCGCCGAGGAAGCCGCGCGCCTCGGCCGCCACCTGGAACATCTCCGAGGGGGGGCACTTGGTCGACAGTTCGAGGATGCGCGAGCCGTCCGGGTAGAGCCACATCTCCGTGCAGAGCTTGCGGCCGAAGTCCTTCGGCGTCGAGTTGAGCTTGAGCACGAAGATCGGGCCCAGGACCTCGAGGTCGTTGAGCGCCAGGTCGGCGGGCGCGTGCTGCTCGTAGAACCGGCGCTGGGACTTGGTGAACAGCTTGCGCGTCGCCTGCTTGCCGCGCATGCGCTTCTTCACCTCCGAGGCGCCCTTCAACCGCGCCTTCATGGACGCCGAGCAGACGTAGCCCCCGGGCATCGCGTCGAGCTCCACGACCATCTCGGGAGCCTCGCGCAGCTCGTCCGGCAGCTCGGCGGGCACCACCGGGCGCAGCTTGACCACGCTGTCGTCCTCGCGGCCCTGCACGCGCCGCGCGCGGACGATCACGCCCTCGCGGTTGAGCCGCAGGTCGGGGGTGTCGAAGAAGCAGACCAGCCGGATCTGCGCGTCCAGCGGGTCGAGGCCGAGCGCCTCGACCGCCGAGCGGTGCGCCTGCTCGGGCACGGTGAGCTTCAGCTCGACGCTGTCGGCGCCGGCCGCCAGCCCGAGCATGGCCTCGAGGTCTTCGTCCTTGATCGCGCGTGTCGGGGGCATGGGGCGGACGCTCGCGGTCAGGAGGGTGACGGCGCCTCACCCGGCGCGGGTGGTCGGAATTCACCGCTCAGTAACACCGAGTGTGAGAGGGTTGTTCGTGATGTCCGTCCCGGACGCAGTCGCGGGGCGCGTTCCTCACGCGCGACGAGACTTTGGACGAGAGTGGCTTCGCTACCCGCTCTCCGTAGCGCTGGTCGCCGCCACGTACTACGCCGCGGCCGAGCTTGTCTTCTCGCTCGAGGTGGCCGGTCCGGTCGCGGCGGTGGTCTGGCTGCCCGCCGGGGTCGGGATGGCCGCGCTGTATCTGGGCGGCCTCCGCCTGTGGCCGGGCGTCCTGATCGCGGACCTGCTCGTCAACGACTACGGCGCGCTCCCGGTCGGCACCGCGCTCGCCCAGACCGCCGGCAACCTCGTCGAGATCGTCGGCGCGGTGTGGCTCATGCGCCGCTTCTTGCCCGCCGGCGGCCCGCTCGGCAGCGTCCGCGGGTTCGGGACCTTGGTGGCCGCCCTCGTCGCCGGCGTGGCCGCCAGCGCGACGATCGGCACGCTCGCCCAGCTGGCCGGCGGCGTGATCGAAGCCGGCGAGATGGGCACCGTCTGGCGCACGTGGTGGCTGGGCGACTTCACCGCGGCGGTCGTGCTCGTCCCGCTGGCGGCGGTCTGGCGGCATCCGCCGCCGCGCGCATGGTGGGCGGAGCGGCCGGTGGAGGGCGTGCTGCTGCTCGCGACCGTCGCCGCGCTCTGCGCGCTCGTCACCCACAGCCACCAGCCCGTCGCCTATCTCATGTTTCCGGCCCTGGTCCTCGCCGCGCTGCGGTTCGGCGCTCGGGGCGCGACGCTGGCGGTCGCGACCGCCACCGGCTTCACGGTCTGGAACGCCTCGCGGTACGACGGCCCCTTCGCGATCTCGACGGTCACCGACAGCGTGGTCAACACCCAGCTGTTCCTCATGGTGGCCGCGCTCACCTCGTTTCTGCTCGCCGCGGTCGTGGCTGAGCGTGAGGCGATCGGCGAGGACCTGCGGGCCTCGCGCGCCCGCCTCGTGGAGGCCTCGGACACCGAGCGGCGCAAGCTGGTCCGCGACCTCCACGACGGCGCCCAGCAACGGCTCTCGGCGCTCGCGGTGCACCTCCGGCTCGCGGCCGACGACGCGCCGCCGCCGCAGGAGACGGCGGCGCTGATCGTGCGCGCCGGCGACGAGCTGACGCTGGCGATCGAGGAGCTGCGCGAGCTCGCCCACGGGCTCCCGCCGGCGCTGCTCGCCAAGTTGGGCCTGGCGGGCGCGATCCGCAGCATCGCCGCCCGTGCGTCGACGCCCGTGAGGCTCGTGGAGCTGCCGGCCGTCCGGCTCGACGACACCGCCGAGGCGACCGCGTACTACGTCATCGCCGAGGCGGTCACGAACGCCCAGCGCTACTCGCACGCGAACACGATCTGGATCAGCGCCGCCGTCTCGCCCCGCCTCGTCGACATCATCGTGGCCGACGACGGCGTCGGGGGCGCCAACGAGGTCATGAGCTCCGGGCTCCAGGGCCTGCGCGACCGCGTTGAGGCGATCGGCGGCTCGTTCCAGCTCGAGAGCCCGCTTGGCCGGGGCACGCGCGTCTCGGCGGCGATCCCGGCGATGGCCGCCGCTAGTGGATCAAGGCCTTGATCGTGATCAGCGCGCCGCCGATGGCCACCACCGCCAGCGCCTGCATCACGCAGGCGAGCGGGCGCGCGCCGGCCAGCCGGCCGGCCGCGTAGCCGTAGAAGCCGATCAGGCCGAGCCCGCTCCAGCGCGCGATCGTGAACGCGGTGTCGGTGCTGATCGCGCCGAGTGCCGCGAGCACGAAGAACACCGCCGGGAAGCAGACGCCGAACGTGACCGCGACCGCGTCGTCGGCGAACTCCGCCAGCATCGTGCGCTCGATCCGGTGGTGGGTCCGCGTCTCGGTGCCGACGATCTCGCTGTAGAGCTCGGCGAGGCCGACCGCCACGCCGGTCGCGACCAGCGACGCGACGACCACGCCGTCCCCCGGCGGGTGCTGCTCGAGCACGACCAGCAGCGCGAGGCCGATGATCGCGCCGTAGATGACACGGGCGACCTGGCGCGAGCCGAGGTGGGCTGCGATCGCCTGGCGCAGTTCAGACTGCCGCCGCCTGGCCGGCGAGCGCCTCCTGCAGCTCGGCCTCGCGCTCCGGCCCGAGCCCGGTCTGGATGACCTCGCCGCCGAACCTCGTGATCCGCGGGAGGACCTTGTCCGGCGTGCTGCGGCGCACGAGCACGACCACCGCTCCGCTCGCGACGGTGTCCGCGGTCTCGACGTCGGGGTAGGCGATGGCCACGAGGTTGCTCATGGCTCGCAGCGTCGGCGCCGCGCGGGTGACCTCGGATCACCCGCCCGGGGTGATCCCGCGCGACCCCTGCAGAGGCGATGCTGGACGGCATGGGGGAGGCCGTCCCGCCCGACGACACCGAGGAGCTCCAGAGCGAGGTCGACCGTCTGCGCGCGGCGAACGCCGAGCTGGCGGCGCGCGCGGGCAGCCGCTGGCGTTGGCGCCGCGCCGCGCTCGTGCTCCTGCTCGTGCTCGGCTGCGGGCTCTCCGCCGCGTCCGCGATCGCGATCTGGACGCGCGCCACGGTCCTCAACACCGACCGCTACGTCAACACGATGGCCCCGATCGCGCGCAGCCCCGCGGTGCAGAAGACGGTCGCGGACAAGCTCGACGCGAAGATCACGGGCGCGATCGACTTCCAGTCGCTGGCGCGCGAAATCGCCCCCAAGCACGCCGATGTGCTGGCCCCGGCGCTCCAGACCGGCGCCGACGCCGCGATCCGCCAGGGCCTCGACCGCTTCGTGGCGTCGGACCGCTTCGCCGCGCTGTGGGACAAGGCGAACCGGCGTGCGCACGAGACCGTCGTGGCGCTGCTCACCACCGGCAAGTCGAACCGGCTCACGCTCGACGGCAACGTCGTCTACCTCGATCTCAGCCAGGGCGTCGACCGCGTCAAGGAGCGGCTGCGCGAGCGCGGCTTGGGCACGATCGCCGATGCCATCCCGGCCTCGGTCGACGGGCGCATCCCGCTGCTGACCGCCGACGGCTTCTCAACCGCGCGCCGGGGCATCAACGTCCTCAAGGGGCTGAGCTGGCTGCTGCCGCTGCTCGCGCTGCTGTGCTTCGCCGGCCATATCCTGCTGACCCAGCCGCGCCGCCGCGGCTGGCTGCGGGTCGCGCTCGGGCTGGCGGTCACCGCCCTGCTGCTGCTGGCGCTGGTCGGCATCGGCCGCACCTACTACCTCGACTCGATCAACCAGAGCGTGCTGCCCAAGCAGGCGGCGGCCGACATCTTCGACGCGCTGCTCGCGTTGCTGCGCGACTCGCTGCGGGTGGCTGTGATCGCGGCGGTGGTGCTGGCCCTGATCAGCCTGCTGGCCGGGAAGCCGGCGCGCCGGGCGATCGAGGTGGGCGGGCCGAAGGTGCGCGCCGCCGCGACGCGCGTCGCGGCGGATCCGCGCACCAGCTGGATGGCCGCGCACAAGGCAGCCGTGCAGTGGGGACTCGTGCTGCTCGGAGGGCTCGTCCTCGTCGTGTGGAGCAACCCGACGGCGTGGACGGTCCTGATCGACGCGGCGCTGATCGCGCTCGCGGTGTGGCTCGTCGCGGTGCTCGCCCGCAGTGCGGCCAGACCTGCAGCCTGAGCCGCGGCGCCGGCGCGTCGGCGACCGGCTCGAAAAGGCGATCCAGCATCACGCCGACGTCGAGGCCGAGCTCGCCCGCGGGGAGCAGGAGCTCGAGCGTGAGCCGGCGAAGGGCGGCGGCTCCGTGCGCCGGATGGTGTTCTGGCTGGTCGTCAGCGCGATCTCGCTCTACCTGGTGGCGCCGAGCCTGGTCGCGGCGTTCGGCTCGTGGCACCGGATCGAGCGGCTCTCACCCGCGTGGCTCGCGGTGATGGCGCTGCTGCAGGCGGCCACGTTCGCGTGCCTGTGGATCGTCCAGCGGTTGTCGATGCACGGCGCGCGCTGGCAGCCGGTGATCGCATCGCAGCTCGCCGGCAACGCGCTGGCGAAGATCGCCCCGGGCGGCGGCGCGATGGGGGGCGCGCTCCAGTACCGCATGCTGGTCGAGACCGGCATGCCGCGCCGCACCGCGATGTCGGGGCTCACGGCGTCGAACCTGCTGTTGTTCGGCGTCGTCCTTGCGCTGCCGGTGCTGGCCATCCCGGCGATCCTGCGCGGCGGCGTCCAGCGCGATCTGCTCAATGCCGCGGCGGCGGCGCTCGTGGTCTTCGTGCTGCTGTTCGTCGCCGGGGTGGTGCTGCTGTCGTCCGACCGGCCGCTGCTGTGGCTCGGGCGCCAGTTGCAGCGCGCGCGCAACAAGCTCCGGCGCGGTGCCGAGCCGCTGACGCTCCTGCCCGAGCGGCTGGTGCGCGAGCGCGACCGCATCGTCGACACGATCGGGCCGCGCTGGAAGCGCGCGCTGGCCGCGGCGCTCGGGCGCTGGGCGTTCGACTTCGGCTGCCTGCTGGCCGCGCTGCGAGCGCTCGACGCGCTGCCGCGGCCGGGGCTCGTGCTGCTGGCGTTCTGCGCCGCGCAGGTGCTCGCGCAGATTCCGCTCACCCCGGGCGGCCTCGGCTTCGTGGAGGCGGGCCTCAGCGCGACGCTCACGCTCGCCGGGGTGCCGGCGGGCACCGCGGTGGTGGCGACCTTCGCCTACCGCCTGTTCGCCTACTGGCTACAGCTGCCCCTCGGTCTGGTGGGCCTCGCGCTGCAGCGCGCGCCGGCGGCGACGGCCCGGCGGGAGCGTGTGGATCTGGGCTGAGCTGTCCGAGATCACCGCTCCGAACGCGGCGGCGACCACGAGCACGAAGCCCACGCCGATCAGCCACGACACGATCGCGATCGCGATCCCGATCATGCCGAAGCGCTCGGCCGAGGCCGCGATCGACTGCGGCATGTAGAAGATCGAGGCGACGCTGAAGGCGGTCATGCCGACGGCGGTGAGCGCCGCCGTCCAGCGCAGCGCGCGCCGCTCGACGCGCCGGCCGAGCAGCAGGTACGGCGTCCACAGCCAGACCATGAACGACAGCGCGAACGCGACCACGATCCGGGCCGTGGGCCCGAGCCAGTCGCCCGCCGCCGTGTTGAGCGACGTGCCGAGCGACACGTAGGCGGCGGCCATCACGAGCCACAGGAGGTGGCTGCCGCTGGAGCGCACGCCCCGCGCCGGCAGGCGCCAGGACTTCTCGTACAGGCGCTGCATCGCGCGGCAGAAGCTCAGCGCCGAGATCACCAGCAGCGCGACCCCGAACGCGCTCAGCGTCTCCTGGACGGCCCCGGGCGGGGAGAACACGTGCTCGATCGCCTCCGCGCTGTCGCCGGTGAGGTCGAAGCGGTGGATGATCGAGTCCGCGAACGTGTGCCGCTCGTAGGACGGGAGCAGGGCGGACACCACGACCATGTAGGGGATCAGCGCCACGAACGCCTGCGACGCGATCGCCACCGCGCGGTCGAACAGCTCCACCTCGACGAGACGCTCGACGAACGGCGCCACCAGGCGCTTGACCCACGCGACGGGGCGGCTCACGCCGTCGATCGTCGCAAATCACCCGCCCGGGGTGACGACACATCCCGGCGCGCGCCTGACGATGCAGCGACAACAGCGACAGTCAACCGAGAGGAGCACCGTGAGCAATCTCGTCGCGATCGCCTATGACGATCTCGGCACCGCCCAGCAGGTCGTGTCCAACCTTGGCCGTGCGCAGGCCGCGCACGAAATCGAGCTCGACGACCTCGTCATCGTCGAACGCCGCGGAGACGGCAAGGTCAAGCTTCATCAGCCCTCGATGGCGGGCGCCGGCGCGGCCGGCGGCGCGCTGTGGGGTGGCCTGATCGGGCTGATCTTCCTGATGCCGCTGTTCGGCATGGCGATCGGCGCCGCCAGCGGTGCGGCGGCGGGCGCCCTCACCGACGCGGGCGTGGACGACAAGTTCATGAAGGAGCTCGGCGAGCAGCTGACGCCGGGCAGCGCCGCCGTCATCGCGCTGGTCCGGCGCGTGACGATGGACAAGGTGCTCGAGGGCATCCAGATCCCGGGCCGCGTCATCCAGACGTCGCTGGACAACGACGCCGAGGAGCGTCTGTCCGAGGCGCTCGCCGCCGCGGGCCGCTCCTGAACAGTGTCGGGCGCCGTCGCTCAACCACCCCCAACGGGTGAGGGGGCGGCGGCGCCGCCGCGCCAGCGCGTCGAGATCTCGGTCCCGGCGCGCACGCTGCTGCAGCTGCTCGGCTTCGCCGCGCTCGTCGCGCTGGCGATCCTGTCGCTCGGCACGCTGATCTCGATCCTCCTTGCCGCCGTGCTGGCGGTGGGCCTCGACCCGGTGGTGGGCGCGCTCGTCCGGCGCGGATGGAACCGCGGCCGGGCCTCGGTGCTCGTGTTCGCCGCGCTGTTCGTCTCGGTCTTCGCGCTCGTGATCGTCACCGCCGGGCCGGTGTGGGACCAGATCGTCGAGTTCGTCCACCAGCTGCCGGAGCTGTGGGACAAGCTGACGTCCAAGCCCGGCTTCCAGGACATCCTCTCGACGGCCAACGCCGACGAGCACGTCAAGTCCACGCTCAAGGAGCTGGCCTCGGGTCTGCCCGATGCCGCGAGCGCCCTGCTCGGCGTCGCCGGCGGCGTGTTCGGCACCGTGCTGTCGCTGGTCACGCTGACGTTCCTGGCGCTCTTCCTGCTGATGGAGCGGCCGACGATCACCGACTGGCTGTTCGGCTTCACGCCGCCGGCCGTCGAGGCGCGCTGGAAGCCGACGCTCGAGGAGGCGATCACGACGGTGTCCTCGTCGCTGATCGGCAACGTCGCGATCTCGGTGGTGGCCGGCCTGATCGCCGGCTTCTCGGCGTGGATCCTCGGCCTGCCGTTCCCGGTCGTGCTCGGCGTCATCACCGGCCTGCTCGACCTGATCCCGCAGGTCGGCGCGACGGTCGCGGCCGTGATCCTCGTCGCGGTCGCGCTGACCGTGGGCACGGCCGAGGCGGCGATCATGCTGGTGATCCAGCTCGTCTACCAGCAGGTCGAGAACTACATCATCTATCCGATCGTCTACCGCAAGGCGGTCGAGCTGACGGGCTTCACCACGATCGCCGCGGTGCTGATCTTCGGGTCGCTCCTGGGCGTCGTCGGCGCGATCCTGGCCGTGCCGTTCGCGGCCGTGGTCAAGACGGTGCTGCACGAGGCGGGGGCGCCCCGGAGGGCTCGGATGGCGGCGCTGCGGGAGGGCTAGCGCCGCGCAGCTCGTCGAGCTGCTGCTCGATCTGCGCGAGGCGCGCCACCTGCTGGTCGTGGAGGTCCTTGTTGCGCTTCGCCGTGAGGATCGAGACGGCGACGCTGGTGACCAGCGGGATCAGGCTCACGCCGGTCAGCATCAACGCGGCCCCGACCAGCCTGCCGGCGGTGCTGACCGGGACGATGTCGCCGTAGCCGACGGTCGTGAGCGTGGTCACCGACCACCACATCGACAGGCCGAAGTCGGTGAAGGTGCTCGGCTCGACCAGCCGCACCAGCAGCGCGCCGGCGAACACCATCAGGATCGCGACCAGCACGATCGTGCGGATCGCGCGCGCCAGCGTCAGGCGCTCCATCCAGAGGCGAACACGGGTTCGATCCGAGTGAATCGGGGTAGTCACGAATCCGACCCGATGGACCCGAAGCTCCCCCCACCGGATCCGAACGAGAGCCTGCCAGGCCCGCCCGGCCTCGAGCTGAGCGAGCCGCTGATGTGCTTCCCCCTGGGGCCGCCCAGCGACACGGCCGAGCGCGTCGCCGGCGCGATCCTCGCGTTCCGGCCCGGCGCGCTCTTCGTGTTCGACACGCGCTAGTGGTAGGGACCGAGGCCGGGGCCGCCGACCGGCCGGGCCGCGCGCTCCGCCGCCAGCGCTCGCTCCGCGAGGTACTGCTCGTCGACCTCGTGGCGCGTCGGCTTGCGGACGGCGAAGTAGATCATCGGGCCGATGATCGGAATTGCGAGGATCAGCACCATCCAGCCGACGATCGCCCAGCCGCTGTGCTGACCGCGGATCAGGTCCAGCAGCGCGCAGCCCCACAGCAGGATGATCGGCGTCGCGACGAGGATGATGAAGACGGTGCGGAGGAAGTCGGACACGGCCAGGACGTTCACGGCGGCTCCTTTCAGCTCGCGTCGGCGAGCGGCGGCTCGGCGGATTCCCCGCGCACGGGTGACTGGGGCGGCAGCGGCCGCGCATCGAGCTCCATGACGGTGCGATAGAGCAGCGCCGCGGCGGTCGCGCCGATGATCGGGCCGAGGATGTAGAGCCACCAGTTGGTGAAGTCGCCGGACGTCAGCGCCGGCCCGAACCAGCGCGCGGGGTTGAACGAGGCGCCGGTGGCGGGCCCGAAGATGAGCACGCCGACGCCGAGCGCGCCGCCGATGGCGATCCCCGCCACGCCCTTCGGCGCGGCCGGGTTGACCGCGGTGCCCATGACCGCCCACGTGAGCAGGAAGGCGCCGAGCGCCTCGGCGATCAGCGCGAGGAACGCGCTCCCGCCGTGGAGGAACGCGTCGCTCACGGCCGGCGTGCCGTAGTTCACGACCGAGCCGCGCAGGTTGAAGAACGCGTGGACGAGCAGGCCGGCGCAGACGCCGCCGGCGACCTGGCATGCGACGTAGATGCCGGCGTCGCGGCCGCTGATCTTGCGGATCGAGGCGAGCGCCAAGGTCACGGCCGGGTTGACGTGGCAGCCGGAGATCGAGCCGATCGCGTAGACGAGGGACATCAGCACCAGCGTGTGCACGAGCGCGACGTCGGTGAGCACAGCCCGGCCCGCGCCGGCCGAGACGACGCCGCAGATCCCCAGCACGAGGAAGAACGTGCCGACGAACTCGGTGATGTACGCAGCCGGGCCTTTGGGCTCCATGGGCGGCAGGCTCACCCGCGCCCGGGTGACCCGGCATCACCCGGATCGGGTCAGGAGAGCGAGAACGCGACCGCGAAGCCGAGCACGGTCACCAGGCCCGCCTTGCGGCCGAACTTCTGCGTCGCCTCGGGGATCATCGAGTCGATCAGCATCACCAGCAGCGCGCCGGCCGCGAAGCCGTCGACGATCGCCTTGAGGTTGTCGGACGCGTTGTCGGCGATCGCCCAGCCGAGGACGGTGGCGATCGTGCAGATGACCGCGACGGCGATCCACAGGAGCCGGATCGACCGCTTGCTCCGGCCGGCGGCGAGCATGTCGGTGGACGACCCGATCGCCTCTGGAAGGTTGGAGACGAAGATCGCGACGAGCAGCCCGACGCCGACGCCCTCGCCCGAGGCGAGCCCGATCCCGAGCACCATCTGCTCCGGGATGCCGTCGAGGAACGCGCCGAGTGCGAGCGCGCCCCCGCCCGACGACGACCCCGGCCGGTCGATCACGTGGTCGAGGCCGAAGTAGGTGAGCGCCCCGGCTGCGAGGCCGAGTCCCACGTAGCCGGGGTCGCCGAGCTGCGAGCCCTCCTCGACGAGGTCGAAGCTCACGGCGCTGATCAGCGCGCCCGCGCCGAACGCGAGCACGGCGCCCACCAGCGTGTTCGGCCACGGCCGCAGGACGCCCAGCAGCGCGCCGATGACCAGCGAGGACGCAGCCAGCGCCCCCCATCCGAGTGCGGCTCCCACGGGCCGCAGCATATGGTTCGGGCATGGGCGTACTCGACAAGTTCCAGCTGGACGACAGGGTCGCGATCGTGACCGGGGCCTCTTCGGGGCTGGGCGTGGCGTTCGCCAAGGCGCTCGCCGAGGCGGGGGCGGACGTGGCGCTCGGCGCCCGCCGGGTCGAGAAGCTGGAGGAGACGAAGCAGCTCGTCGAGCAGGCGGGCCGCAAGGCGATCGCCGTCGCCACCGACGTCTCCAAGCCCGAGGACTGCCAGGCGCTCGTCGACGCCGCGATGGAGGCGTTCGGACGCGTCGACGTGCTCGTCAACAACGCCGGCGTCGGCACCGCCGCCCCGGCCACGCGCGAGGACCCCGACGAGTTCCGCAAGGTCATCGACATCAACCTCAACGGCTGCTACTGGATGGCCCAGGCGTGCGGGCGCGTGATGCAGCCGGGCAGCTCGATCGTCAACATCTCGAGCGTTCTCGGGCTCACCACGGCCGGCCTCCCGCAGGCCGCCTACTCGGCCTCGAAGGCCGCGCTGATCGGCCTCACGCGCGACCTCGCCCAGCAGTGGACCGGGCGCAAGGGCATCCGCGTCAACGCGCTGGCGCCCGGCTTCTTCGAGAGCGAGATGACCGCGCAGTACCCCGACGGCTACCTGGAGGGGATGCAGGAGCGGCGGCTGCTCGTCCAGCGCAAGGGCGACCCGGAGGAGCTGGCGGCCGCGCTCGTCTTCCTCGCGAGCGACGCCGGCGGCTACGTCACCGGCGTTACGCTCCCGGTGGACGGCGGGATGAGCTCGACCTGAGCCCCCACGCAGCCGACGGCCGACTCGCGAGAGCCGGCCGTGACCCGCGTGGAACCTGCCGTCAGCCCTTGAGCTGGTCGCGCGCCGCCAGCCGCCGATCGCCGCCGTAGGCCGCGAGCCCGTAGATGATCAGCACGTCGAGGGCGAGGACCGTCAGCGACCAGAACGGATACGCCGGGATCGACAGCAGCGCCGCGATCACGTTCAGCCCCGCGCAGAGGATGCCGAACCAGCGGCCGAAGCTGCCGCCGTTCCAGATCGAGAAGGCGGCCGCGATCTGCAGCGCGCCGACGATCAGCATCACCCACCCCCAGGTGTGCAGGCCGCTGAGGATGTACTTCTGGTCGGCGATGAAGAACTTCGAATCGCCGATGGCCGCGATCCCGTAGATCACGTTCAGGATGCCGACCATCACGACCAGGATCCCTGCGAACAGGACCCAGCCGGCACCGCGGGAGTCGTCGTAGCCCCCGCCCGTCATCTCGCGCTCTCGTACGCCCGTGGTGGCCATGCCGCTGTGCTCCTGTCGTGTAGACGACAGGGCAGATCGTCCGCCTCTCCGTGAGGCGCCGCAATGTTGCGCGCACCCGGCCGCGCGGGGGTGTGAGCGCCCTAAAAGCCCAGCGGGTGGGGCGTTTCCGGCAGTTCGGCGAGGACGCGGCGGAGCGCGGCGCCCGCGCGGCGGTGCGCGCGCAGCGCCCGGATCGCCGTCGGCAGCTCGTAGGCCGCCGCCATCGGGCAGCCGATGCAGACGAGGGCGAGGATGGGGGCGATGGCGGTGGGCGGCGGGACGAGCACCGCGGTCACGATCAGGCCGGCGCAGGCGAGCGCCATGGCCGCGGCGGCGAGGCAGACGAGGCGGGCGCGGCTGGGGGACAGGAGGATGGTCGAGCTCATCTGGAACGGGTACCCGTTCCCGCTATCGGCTCAGACCACGATGTCCTGGAGGCCCCCCCGCCGCGCGCCGCCCCGCCGCTGCTAGCCGAGGATCTTGGCCTTCTGGGCCGCGAACTCCTCGTCGGTCAGGATGCCCTGCTCGTGGAGCGCGCCGAGCTGCTTGAGCTGCTCGATCGGGTCGGGCGCCGCTGCCGCCGGCGGGGGCGGGGGCGGGGGCGCGTACTGGGGCTCGGCCTGCTGCTGCTGCTCGTATTCCTGCTGTTGCCAGCGGTTGGCCTGGCGCCGCGAGACGCGGTTGCTGACGCTGGTCGCGGTGCCGGCGATCACCGCGGTGCGGGCGACGCCGCGTAGCAGTCCTGGCATGGATGCTCCTCTCTCAGTTGGTGGCTTCGGCCGCTTCGAGCGACGCGAGGATGGCCTGGATGGGGAGGCGGCCGCTGGCGACCAGCTGGCCGCCGGACTTGCGCAGCGCGACCGCGACCGGCGCGGCCCAGCGGTTCTCCCACACGAGCACGGCGGCGGACGTGCCGGGCTCCAGCGCCGCGGCGGCCTCCTCGATGTCTTCGTCTCCGAGGAGCCCGCTGGAGGCGCCGTCGAACTCGCCCCAGCCATCGCTGCCGCCGTTGACCGCGCCGATGTCGATCGCCGCGACGGAGCCGTCCTCGGCCTTGACCATGAAGGCGATGTCGAGGATGCGGATGATGCCGCGCTCGACGAGGTCGACGAGGAGCGGGGCCACCTCACCGGACGGCTGCTTGCCCGGCCACTCGAGCACGATGTAGTCGATCGGGCCCATTTCTTCGAGCTGATCCAAGCTCACGGTTTCCTCCTTCATCGGGGTCAGCAGATCGTCGTCAGCGGCGCACCCCGTGTCATCACCCGGTTCGGATGATGTGCGGGCGATCCGCGTGTGATCGGCTGCGTCCATGAGTCCTGATGAGCAACCCGCCGTGGTGGCCTACGACGGCTCTGACGAGGCCAAGGCGGCGGTACGCGAGGCGGCGCGGCTGCTGCCCGGCCGCCGGCTCGTCGTCGTGAGCGTCTGGGAGCAGGGGCTGGCGCTGATGCTGATGCCGCCCACGGACACGATCTCGGGCGTGCCGAACATGACGCCCAGCCCGGAGACGATCGCGACGACCGACCGCGTGCAGCACGATCACGCCACGGAGACCGCGGAGCAGGGCGCCGAGATCGCGCGCGGCCTGGGCGCCGAGGCCGAGCCCTACCCCGTGGCCGACGACGTCGACGCCGCCGAGACGATCGCCTCCGCGGCCGAGCGCCTCGACGCGGCGGTGATCGTGATCGGCTCGCGCGGCCTGGGCCGGATGAAGTCCCGCCTGCTCGGCTCGACGTCGCAGGGGCTGCTGCGCCACACGCGGCGCCCCGTGATCGTCGTCAAGGCACCGGACTAGCGACGCGCTGCAGCGCCCAGCGCCACTCGAGCAGCTGGGCGTGCACCGCGGCGGCGCCGATCAGCTCGCGCTCGGGCAGCGCGAGCGTCGGCGGGGCGAGGATGAACGGGCGCGTCTGCGGGCCGCCGAGGCCGCCGTGGAAGGAGATCAGCTCCTCGAACGCGCAGCCCTCGTCGAGCGACGGGTCGTAGAAGCTGCCGACCATGATGTCGGCGACGTTGGAGAACCCGTCCGTCCGCCGCAGGTGCCGCGCCGCGTTGGGCGGGAACGGCGCGAGCGGATCCTCGCCCTCGACGCGGTCCTCGTCGAGGTAGTGGGCGCCGTTCGCGCCGAGCGCCACCGCGCCGTGGCGCTCCGAGCGGACGAGCAGCCAGCCGATGTGCGGGTGCTCGCGCATGGCCGGGAGCAGGCCGGGGTGCGCCGCCTCGATCTCCTCGAGCGTCATCCGCTGCTTCTGCTCCATCAGGTAGACCAGGCCGAGGTTGCCCGAGCCCAGGACCACGACGTCGCGGTCGGAGACGTCGGTCTTCGACGCCTTCTTGGCCTTGCGCCCGGTCGCCTCGTTGACCGCGTGCTGCACCATCGCGTCCTGCTCGTCGCCGCCCGGCATGGCCACCATCGACGACTCGCCGAGTGAGCGCTCGACGAGCTCGTCGAGCCCGTAGCCGTTGCGCTGCTTGAACGTGGCGCCCTGGGTCTGGCCGTGGTCCGAGAGGACGACGATCTCGTACGGGCGCGGGGCGAAGCGCCGGGCCCGCGCGATCCGCGCGAACTGCTTGTCGAGCTTGCGCAGCGCCTCCAGGGTGTCGGTCCGCATCAGCCCGGAGTGGTGGGCGACCTCGTCGTAGCTCGAGAACGTCGCGTAGACGGCGGGCCGGCCGGCCATCATGTCGGTCAGGACGCCGTAGACGATGAGGTCGCGGATGATCACGCACATCACGCCGCGCAGGAGCGGATAGATGCCGCCGCGGTGGCCGCGCGGGCGGACGTCGCGGCGCGCCGCCCGCAGGGCCGAGGTGACCTCGAGCCCGATCTCGAAAACGAACAGCACGAACGACCGGGTGACGTTGAAGCCGTTCGCGAAGAACGCGCGATAGCCGGGGTTCGCGCGCTTCTCGGCCTCGGTCCGGCTGACGGTCAGGATCGTCTCCTCGGCGTCGCCCGAGAGCAGGTTGCCGCGGCTGGCGCCGCCCTCGACCAGCAGCCCGTCGCCCGTCGAGCGGAGCGCCTCGATCTCCGCGCAGTCGGAGGGGGAGGAGCAGCTGATCACGCGCCCGGTCTCCTTCTCGACCCAGCGGAACGCCGGGATCTCCTCGTTGGAGCCGAGCAGGATCCCGGCCTGGCTGGCGCCGGTCTGCGAGGAGAGGTCGGTCTCCCACTCGCTGAGGTGGTAGCCGTCCTCCGCGATCCAGCTCGCCATCGTCGGCGCGTTGCCGTCGCGCATCGCGTCGCGCAGCATCGGCAGCGCGAGGCCGTCGATCTCGAGGAACAGGATCCCGGGCACCTCGGTGCGCTCCACCTTGCCCTGGCGGCGCGCGACACGCCGGACCACGCGCAGCGCGTACTCGTCGTCGTCGTCGGTGCCGAGGATCACCTCGAGCGTGAGGCTGACCGCCGCCATCACCAGCGCGGCGAGCAGCGCGTCGCCGAAGCCGCTGACGTCGATCGCGTCGGGCAGCGCCTTGGCGGCCAGCACCAGCAGCAGCGCGTTGGCGAACAGCGCGAGCAGGAAGCCGAGCGCGACCACGAACGGCAGCCGCAGCGCCGCGAGCACCGGCGGCAGGATGGCGTTGAACACCGCGACCGCAAGCGCAACCAGGAAGCCGCTGCCGGCCTCGAGCAGCTCGACGCCGGGCAGCAGCCACGCCGCCACGACCACCGACGCGGCCGACACCGCCCAGCCCAGCAGCAGGTGCAGCGGCCGGATGCGCAGCGGCTGCGGCTCCCACGTGACCGCCTCGCCGTACGCCGTCACTCCGGCTCCTCGAGGCAGGGGGCGCTGGCCATGCCGCCGACGCTCTGACACAGACGGGTGAAGCGACCTCACCCCGTGCGGGTGAGGCTCGGTCACCCGGGCGCCGCCGACCATCGCTGCATGTGCCGATGGATGGGATGGTCAGGTCAGCCGGTCGTTGTCGAGGAGCTGCTGTTCAAGCCCAAGCACGGGCTCGTCGACCAGAGCCTGCACTCGCGGATGGGGGTGGAGACGACCAACGGCGACGGCTTCGGTCTCGGCTGGTACGGCCAGGGCGAGGGCCCCGGCGTCTACCACGGCGTCGCGCCCGCCTGGGGCGACGCGAACCTGCGCGAGCTCGCCGCGCACATCGAGTCGCCGATGTTCCTGGCCCACGTGCGCGCCACCACCGGGACCGCGATCCAGCAGACCAACTGCCACCCGTTCCGCCACGGCAAGTGGCTGTTCGTGCACAACGGCGTCATCCAGGGCTTCGAGCTGATGCGGCGCGAGCTGATGCTCGCGATCGCGCCCGAGCTGTTCGCGAACGTGCAGGGCTCGACCGACTCCGAGGTGCTCTTCCACCTCGCGCTCACGTTCGGGCTCGACCAGGACCCCGTCGCCGCGCTCGAGCGCGCGGTCGGGCTCGTCGAGGCGACCGCCGTCAGCCACGGCATCGAGAACGCGATCCAGGCGAGCCTCGGCGTCACGGACGGCGAGCGCATGTGGGCGTTCCGCTACTCGACCGAGCACAAGTCGCGCACGCTCTTCGTCTCGGCCGAGGCCGCCGCCGTGCATGCCCTGCACCCGGAGAACGAGCGGCTCAAGCGCTTCCGCGACGAGGACCGGATCGTCGTCTCCGAGCCGCTCGCCGACCTCGAGGGCGTGTGGCACGAGATCCCGGAGTCGACGGTGCTGATCGTCCAGCCCGGGCCCGACGAGCAGCGGCCGTTCCGGCCCCACTACGAGCCGGCGGCCACCAACGGCGCTCCGGTCGGCGCCTCGTCCTAGCCCGTCAGCGCCGGTCGATCACCCGCGCCGCCTTGCCCTCGCTGCGGGGCAGCGTGCCGGGCTCGACCAGCTCGACCTCGATGCCGAGCCCGGTGCGCTCGCGCAGCGCGGCGTGCACGCGCTCGGCGAGGCCCGCGCGGTCGCCGCCGGCCTCGCAGCGCACCCGCACCTCGTCGGAGGCGCCGGGGCGTTCGACGGTCAGCTCGTAGTGCGGCTCGACGCCCTCGACGCCGAGCAGCACGTGCTCGATCTCCGACGGGTAGAGGTTGACGCCGCGCAGGATCAGCATGTCGTCGCGGCGGCCCTGCACGGGGCTCATGCGCGCGAGCGTGCGCCCGCACGCGCAGGGCGCCTCGGTCACGGTCGCGACGTCGGCCGTGCGGTAGCGGATCAGCGGCAGCGCCTCCTTGGTCAGCGTCGTGATGACGAGCTCGCCGTCGAGCTCCTCGACGAGGAAGTGGTCCTCGTTGAGGTGCAGCCCGTCGGCGGCCTCGCACTCGACCGCCACGCCCGGGCCGATGATCTCCGACAGCCCGTAGACGTTGCGCGCCGTCAGCCCGAGCCGGCGCTCGAGCTGCGCGCGCATCGCCTCGGACCACGGCTCGGCTCCGAACAGCCCGAGCTCGAGCGACAGCGCCTCCGGCCCACCGCCGTCGGCCTCGAGCGCGTCGGCGATCGTCATCGCGTAGGACGGCGTCGAGCAGAGCACCTGCGCCTGCAGGTCGTGCAGGAGCGTCAGCTGGCGGCGGGTCTGGCCGGTGGACACGGGGAGGACGGTCGCGCCGAGGCGCTCGGCGCCGTGATGGAAGCCGAGCCCGCCGGTGAAGAGCCCGTAGCCGTTGGCGTTGTGGACGAGCATGCCCGGCCGCACGCCCGCGGTCGCCATGCAACGCGCCATCACCTCGGCCCACACGTCGAGGTCGCCGTGCGTGTAGCCGACCACGGTCGGCTTGCCGCCGGTGCCGCTCGACGCGTGCACCCGCGCGAGCCGCTCGCGCGGGACGGCCATGAGCCCGAGCGGGTAGTGCTCGCGCAGGTCGGCCTTCTCGGTGAACGGCAGCCGCGCGAGATCGTCGAGCGAGCCGATGTCCTCGGCCGCCGTGACGCCCGCGTCGCGCAGCCGCCCGCCGAGCGGGGAGGGGCTCGCGAGCAGCCGGCCGACGGTCGCCCGCAGCCGCTCGAGCTGCAGCGCGCGCAGCTGCTCGCGCGGCAGCCGCTCGCTCACACCCGGCGCTCCTTCGCGTTCCAGTTGCGCTCGAGGTTCTCCACCAGCGCCGGGCTGAGGTGGCAGACCGCCTGCTCGCGCGCGTAGACCGCCATGTACTCGCGGAACACCTCGAGCGGCTCCTCGCCGACACGCAGCGCGCGGCGGTTGGCGGCGGCGTTGACGAGCCCCGAGCTGGTGAGCGCCTCGACGCGGGCGTCGATCGCCGCGTCCATCTCCCCGGGCTCGACGGTCTCGTCGACGAGCAGGTCGCCCTCGGGCGTGCCGGCCACGAACTCCCGGCCCGACAGGATCGCCTGGCGGGCGAGCCGCGCTCCCACCGCGCGGGGCAGCCGCAGGTTGCTGGCGCCGGGGATGATGCCCTCCTTGCGCGCGGGGAGGAAGAGGCGGGCGCCGCGCTCGGCGATCACGTGGTCCATCACGTGCAGGAGCTGGCAGGCGCCGCCGATCGCATACGTCTCGACCGCCGCCAGCCACAGCTTCTCCACCGGCTCGGGCCCGGACAGGCCGCGGTAGAGCTTGTTGACGTAGCCCAGGTCGCGGACCATGTAGAAGCCGTAGGAGACCTGCCCGCGGTACAGCAGCGTGAGGTTGATGCCGGCGCCGAAGATGCGCGTGCCGGCGTAACGCGGGTGCTCGACGACGCCGCCGCGGAAGACGCCGATCTCGATCTCCGGGTCGAGCAGCGCGAGGTCGACCGCGACCTCGGTGGCCGGCAGCGTGCCGTCGTCCTCGGCGTTGAGGTGGCGCGGGTTGCGCAGCTCGAGCACGCCCGCGCGGCCCTCGCGCCGCAGGTGCGCGGCGCCGAGATCCGCCACCCCGGTGGCGCGGAAGTCGTCGAGCCGCTCCAGCGCCTCGGGCGTGGGGCGGAGCATCGAGTCGACCAGGTGCGCGCCGGCGACGGGGTCGGCGAGCACGTCGGCGAGCAGCCGGCCCTGCTCGACCTCGAGCCCTTCCTTGTCGGCGAGCGCCCGCTCGCGCTCGGCGGTGAGGTCGGGGCCGGCGTGCGCGAGGAACGCCTCGGCTCGCAGTGGGCCGCCGCCCGCGAGCTCCAGATAGGCGACGGCGGCGTCCGTCACGCGGCGCCCACCCGCTCGGGCTCACGAGCCCTGCGGGTGAAGCGGCCGCTCGGAGCGGCCTCGTCCGGCGCGAACGCGCGGGCCTCGAACTCGTCGTAGGGCATCCCCGTCGATCCCACGCGCCCGGCGCCGATCAGGGTGCCGACGTAGGCGAACAGGAAGCTCGCCGGCACGCTCACGATCGCCGGGATCGCCAGCGGCCAGACCGCGGCGTCCTTGCCCATCACGTCGGGGCCGAGCAGCACCAGGGCGACGGAGACGAGCAGGCCGCCGATCATCGCGCTGAGCGCGCCGACCTGGTTGAAGCGCCGCCAGTAGATCGTCAGCAGCAGCGTCGGCATCGTCGTGCTGGCCGCGATCGCGAACGCGATGTTGGCGACGTTGGCGATGTTGAGGTCCTTGGCGCCGAACGCGAGCGCGATCGCGATGCACGCGGCGACCGCGCCCGCGATCCGCCCGCTGATCAGCTGCCCGCGCTCGTCGACGTGGCCCTTCTTGATCACGTTCGTGTAGAGGTCGTGCGCGACCGCGCCGGAGACCGCGATCGCCATGCCCGCCAGCACCGCGAGGATCGTCGCGATCGTCACGCCCGCCACCAGCGCGTAGAGGACGTCGCCGCCGACCACCTGGGCGAGCATCGGCCCGGCGCTGTTGCCGGCCGGGTTGGCGGCCACGATCGCCTGCTTGCCGATCTCGTTCAGGGCGGCGTAGCCGAAGATCGGGAGCAGCAGGAAGAAGACCATGAAGATCGAGATCGCCACGGCCGCGGAGTTGCGCGCGGCCCGCGCGTCGCGCACGGTGAGGAAGCGCAGCATCACGTGGGGGAGACCCATGATCCCCAGCGTCAGGCCGACCGTCAGCGACAGGCTGTTGATCGAGGCGGTCATGTCCGAGCGGTCGGGCGTGACGACCTTCTCGCCGAACTTGTCGCTCGCGTCGAGCATCGGCCCGATCGGATTCCAGCCGGTACGGTGGATCACCGCGACGAAGACCGCGAGCACCATGACCGCGAGCAGGCTGGTCTTGAAGATCTGGATGTAGGTGGCGGCGACCATGCCGCCGAGCACCGTGTAGAGCGTCATCAGCGCGCCGAGGATCAGCACGGCGACGGCGAAGTCCACGCCCAGCAGCGCGCCCGCGATCAGGCCCGCGCCGATGAACTGCACCGTCATGTAGATGATGGTCATGATGATCGTGGCGAGCGCGATCGAGCCGCGCAGCGCCGGGCTCCCGAAGCGCGTGGCGATCACGTCGGCGAGCGTGTACTTGCCGAGGTTGCGCAGCGGCTCGGCCACGAGCAGCAGCACGAGCACGTAGGCGATCGGCATGCCGATGATCAGCCACCAGCCGTTGAAGCCGGTCAGCGCGATCGCGCCGGTGATGCCGAGGAACGACGCGGCCGAGATCTGGTCGCCGGCCAGCGCGAGCCCGTTGCCGAACGGGCCGATGCGGCGGCCGGCGACGTAGTGGTCGCCGGTGTCCTTGTTGCGCTGCGCCGCGTACCACGTCAGCACCAGCGTCACGCCCACGAGCACGCTGACCACGGTCAGCGGCAGCGTCTGCACGGCGAGCGGCGTCATGCGCGGCTCCGCACGTACACGAGCGCCACGGCCCAGGCGAACATCAGCTCGAGGAAGCCGACGAGGTAGCCGACGCTGACGCCGGCGACGGTGCCGTCGAGCACCGGCGTCGTCAGCGCGAGGATCGGATACGGGACGAAAACGGCGAGGACGAGCGCGGCGCGCAGCAGCGCGGTCCGCTTGCGTTCGGCGATGTCGCTCCTCCCAGACGCCATCCTCGCGAGACGTACCCGCCGGTCAATAAGTCAAACGATTGGTTGCCCGGTGCGCCCCACGCGGACTCGGGTGTGGGCACCCTCGCGCGCCGGGTCGCGCCTGGGCGAGACTCGGCGCACCGTGGACTGGGCGGAATGGAACCCGGCCGTCGCCGCACGATCCTGGACGGTCGGTCTCGAGGAAGAGTCGATGCTCCTCGAACCCGCCGGCTGGAGCTCGTCCCGTGCATCGAGGACGTGCTGGCCGGCCTACCGGCGAGCCTCTTCGGCCACGCAGCGGCCGAGACCCACGCGTGCGTCGTGGAGCTCGCCACTCGACCGCACCGGACGGTCGCGGAGGCGATCGCCGAGCTCCGCGGCCTGCGTGGAGAGCTCGCGCGCGCGCTCGCCGGCCGTGGCCTGCGCTCCGCCGTGGCGGGCACGCACCCGACCGTCGTCTGGCACGACGTCGAGGTCTCGCCCGACCCGCGCCACCAGCGCATCGACGACTCGATGCGGGCGCTCGCGCACCGCGAGCCGACGTTCGCGCTACACGTGCACGTGGGCGTGCCGGACCCGGTGCGCGCTGTCCGTGCGCTGGACGGGATCCGCGAGCACCTCCCGCTGCTGCTCGCGCTGTCGGCCAACTCGCCGTACTGGCAGGGCCGCGACACCGGGCTCGCCTCCACGCGGGTCCCGATCTTCTCGATGTTCCCGACGCCCTCGGGTGCCTCGCGGATCTGGAGAGCGCCGCCGAGCTGGCCGAGAGCCCCGGCCACGCCCGGCAACGCGCGACGGTCGCCGAGCGCGGGCTCGACGCGCTCGTCCCCTCGCTCAGCGAGGACTACCAGCTCAGGCGAGTGCCTTCGCCTTGAGTCGCTCGAACTCCTCCTGGGTGATGGTGCCGCTCTCGAGCAGACCCTTCGCCCGCTCGATCTCACCGGCCGAGCCGCCGCCCTCCGTCGCGGTCTTGCGGACGTAGTCGTCGAAGTTCGCCTGGGCGGCCTTCTGGTCCTCCATGCGGCGCTCGGCCATGCCCTTCCCGTGCGCGATCAGGTAGACGAGCACGCCGATGAACGGGAGGATGATCATGAAGACGATCCACGCTGCCTTTGCCCAGCCGGAGATGTCGTGGCGGCGGAAGATGTCGCTGAGGATCAGGATCATCATCCAGATCCAGACGACCCAGCTGAAGAACAGGATCATCGTCCAGAACACGTCCAGGAACGGGTAGTCGGCTGCGAGCACCATGGTCTGCCTCCAGAGAGAGTTGGAAGCCGACCTTCGCCGCCGCCGGGGTGACCCGGGGTCACCCGGATCGGGCGATGCCGGACCGCCCGGCCCGCACCTACGGTCGGCGGCATGGAATCCACGCAAGGCTTCGGAAGCGGCCAGCTGGCCCTGACGGACGCCCGGCTCACCCTCGCCATCCTCAACCATGTCCGCTACGACGCGCTGCGCTGGGCGTTCGGCGTCAACCGCGAGCAGGCGAACGTCGTGACCGCCCTCTTGGTGCTGGGCACCGTGGACGCCGTGTACGAAGGCGCGAAGCGGATCCCGGGCTTGCGCCCGAGCATCTCCGGCGTCGACGCCGCCATCGGCGCCGTCGCGCTGCGCGACGCGGCGCTGGGCGCGGTTGGGGGGCCCGCCGGCCGGCAGATCCCGGCCTTCGGGACGCTCGTCGCGGGCGCCGCGCTCGCCACCCTCGCGCTCCCGAGCCTGCGCAAGGCGGCCCATCGGGCCCGCATGGCCGAGCAGCGGATGCGCGCGGCCGAGGCGCGGATCCGCAGCGAGCGGATCCGGCGCTACGCCGCGGCGCGTGAGCGCGTCAGGGCAGCCGCCGCCTAGCCCTCGGGCCAGCTCACCTCGGCCTGCTCGCCGTCCCCGCCCTCGGGCTTCGGCCCGCCCACCGCCACGATCTCCATCCCGTCCGGTCCGGCGGCGAACGCGCGCAGGACCTCGGGATCGACGCGGACGAGGTCCCACTCGCGCAGCTCGATCACCTCGCCGTCGAGCAGCACCTCCCCGGAGCCGGCGACCACGAGGTAGGCCTCCTCCTGCTCGCGGTGGCGATGGCCGGCCTGCGCGCGGAAGCCGGGCGCGTAGCGCCAATGGCTCACGCCGATGTCGCGCGCGCCCATCGGCTCGCGGCCGAAGCGGCCCTCGAGCCCCTCGACGCGGCCTTCGAGCGAGTTCTTCACTTCCATCAGGTTCAGATGCGCATGCTTGGACATGCCCGCAAGCTTTCCCGATGACCCCCGTTGTGTACGCCCAGACGGTCCGCGCGACCCCCGGCGGGGGGACCATGGATGGTCCGGCGCGGGCCGTCTCTATGCCTGCTGGCGCGCCGCGGCCAGGCGGTGCGCGCGGCGGCTCGGGCTCTGTAGCTCGCGCGCCACGACGTAGGAGCCGACGACGAACACGAGCGCGCCGAGCTGGCACTCGATCCCCTCCCAGGTCGCGGAGATCCCGAGCCAGCGGTTGGCCCACGGCGGGACGGTGAAGCCGGTCGGGGTGCTCGGCAGCCAGCCGAGGCCCTGCATCACGTGGACGGTCGTCCCGGTCATCACCGCCAGCACGAGCGCGATCAGCACGCCGGTGGCGATCAGCATCCGCCGGTAGGGGAGCTTGCGCTGGGCGACGAACGTGACGCCGCCGACCGCGAGCGTGGCCGCGAGCCCGATCGCCTGCCCGGATAGGAAGCCGACCCCCTCGAGCCGCTTGCGCTGCCGATTGAAGCGCGCGATCCACTGGCTCCAGTAGACGCGGTGGAAGAACCAGTGGGTGACCACGAGCAGGACCGCGATCGCGAGCAGCCCGGTGATCGCCTCGAGCCGCAGGCCGCCGGCCCCGAGCTCGGAGACGAGCAGCTGCGCCAGCCCCCACGTGACCGCGGTGGCGGCGATGCCGGCCAGCCCGCCGAGCAGCACCGGGCGCCGCAGCCGGCGGCGGGCGCCGACGAACGAGGCGGTGATGGCGGCGAGGATGAGCACCGCCTCGAGCCCTTCGCGGAAGACGATGATCGCCGCGTCGGCGACGAGCCGGTCCACCTTCGCGGCCAGCGGCCACGGGTGCAGTGGGTCGCGGGTGGCGCGCAGGGTGCGTTCCAGGTGCGCGAGCGCCGGCGTGCCCTCGGCCGCGCTCAGCAGCCGCGTCTCGGTCCGCAGCCGCGCGGCGAGCCGGGCGTCGTGGGCCACGACCGCCCGCTGGTACTGGGCGCCGAAGTCGCTCAGCAGGCCCGCGGGCGGGTCGTCCGCCGCGTGCGGAGGCGCGGCCAGCGCGCTCAACAAGACGAGCGTGACGAGCGCGACGCGCACGCGCCGGTCAGCTGCCCAGCTTGTCGGAGATGCTCGCGACCGGCTTGGCGAGCTCGGCGACGAGCGTGCTCAGCCGCTTACGCTCGGTGCCGTCGATCGTGTCGTAGGACGGGAAGCTGCCGCTCCGGCGCAGCTGCTGGAGCTCCTGCTGCACGGCGTCGAAGCGCCGGCCGATCGTGCTCGCCAGCGCCGGGTCCTTGTCCTTGAGCGTCGGCGCGAGCAGCCCGAACGTGGTCTGCGAGCCGCCCACGTTGGCCTGGAAGTCGGAGAGATCGGTGTGCGAGTAGCGGTCCTCCTCGCCGGTGATCTTCGAGCTCGCGACCTCGCCGAGCAGCCCGTTGGCGCCGTTGGCGAGCTCGTCGGGCTGGTAGTCGAGCGTCGCCGTCTTGCGCTCGAGCGTGATGCAGTCGCGCAGCAGCTTGTCGGCGATCGGGCCCATGCCCTTCGTCGTGTGCTTCTGCCACAGCGCCTGCTCGATCCGGTGGAAGCCGGTCCAGCGCTCGCCCTGCTTGACGTCGTTGACGCGCGCGTCGATCTCGGGGTCGAGGGTGCCGAAGCTCTCGGCCACCGGCTCGATCGTCTCGTACGGCGCCCGCGCCGCGGCGAACTGCCGCTTGGCCGCGGCGACGTCGCCGGCCTTGACCGCGGCCACGAACGGCCGCACGCGCTTGACCAGCAGCTCCGCCTGCCCGTGGACGTACCCGCGGTAGCCGGTCACCGCGGCCTGGAGCCGCGGGTCGGTGGTGCCGGCCACGCGCTTGCCGCCGACGGTCACGACGCCGGTCGCGGCGGTCGTGCCGCCGGGGCAGCTGAGCGTGTACTGGCCCGGCTGCAGCGTGATGGTGAACGAGCCGGAGAGGCCGGCGACGAGGTTCTCCTTCTCGCCGAGGATGCGCGAGCCCTTCAGCACCTCGAGCTCGCTGACGCGGCCGGTGCCGGCGTTCGTGACCTTGAAGGTGGTGCGGCCGGCGTCGAGCTTGAGCGAGGCGGGGGTGCAGCCGGCGTCGGTCAGCCTGACCGCGACCTGCTTCGAGTTGCCGCCCTTGTCGCCGCCGCTCGAGCCGCAGGCGGCGACCGCCAGCACGAGCAGGAGCAGGTGCGTCGTCGTGCTGGCGGTGCGCGCCACGCGCGGGCTGAGCTGCGCCGGCCACAGCACGTAGAGCGTGGCGGGGACGAGGTAGAGGACGTAGCCGATCACCTCGGCCTCCTTGGGCTGGGGCTGCCAGCCGAGCATCCCGGTCAGCAGTGCCGAGGTCCACGTACCCGGGACGACGAGCCAGCTGAGGTCGAACGCCTGCGCCTGGCCTGCGTTGAGCCAGCCCGCCTCGTGCCCGGTATGGATCGCGCTGGCCACCAGCCCGGCCGCGACGAGCACGAGCACGAGCCCGGTGATGCGGAAGAAGCGCGCCAGGTTGAGCTTGATGCCGCCGCGGTAGATCAGCGCCCCGATGGCGACCGCGGTGGCGAGGCCGAGCACCGCGCCGGCGCCCGCGCTCGCAGGGTCCTCGGCGTTCTGGAACAGGGCGAGCAGGAAGACGACGGTCTCGAGCCCCTCCCGGAAGACGGCGAAGAACGCCATCGCCACCAGCGCGGTGGCCGAGCCGGCCGCCAGCGCCGCGCCGGCGCTGCGCCGCAGCTGGCCGGAGAGGTCGCGCGCGTGGCGGCGCATCCACACGATCATGAACGTGACGATCCCCACCGCGGCGATGCCGACGACCGTCTCGAGGCCTTCCTGCCGGCGCTGCGGGAGCTCCTGGTCGAGCAGCTCGAGCGCGATCCCGGCGGCGGCGCAGATCGCCACGGCGGCGCCGACGCCGAGCCACATCGGGCGCAGCGCGTCGCGCCGGCCCTCCTGGCGCAGGAAGCCGGCGATGATGGCGACGATCAGGGCGGCTTCGACGCCCTCGCGCAGGCCGATGACGAAGGTAGTCAGCATCGTGCTTAGGGTCCCCTAACGCACAGTAGGGCATCCGAAGATGCCGATGCGCCCCGGCTACCGGCGCTTGCGCTGCTCGAGCTCGCGCTCGACGCGGTCCAGCTCCGGTGCCGGCCCGTACAGCCGCCACCCGTTGCGCACCAGCGTGATCGCCGCCGCGAGGGCGACCCAGATCGGCCAGAACGAGCCCTCGGCGCCGGTCGCCGCCCAGATCGCGGTGCACAGTAGGAAGGCGCCGAACAGCCCGCCGGTCTCCTGCAGCAGCCGCCGCTGCAGCTTGCGCCGCCGCTCCGCCAAGGCCGCGCGCTCCTGGTCGCGCGTCGCCGGGAGGGCCGGCAGATCGGCGCGCAGGGCGCCCAGCTCGCGCTGGGTGCGCGCCGCGTAGGCGGCGGCGACGCGCTCGTCGAGCTCCTCCTCGGTCAGCCGCCCGGCCGCGAAGTGGTCGCGGATGTCGGCGACCGCGCGCTCGCGCTCCTGGTCGGAGGCGCGGAGGTCGGACGGCTCGGGCATGACCCGTATGTCTAGCGCGAAACGAGCCGCAGGCTGCGCACGTGCTCCCACTCCATCGCGCGCCACCAGGACCCGGTCCACGTCTCGTGCTCGAGCCGGTAGACCGCGATCACCTCGGCGGTGAACTCCGCCGGCACCTCGACGGCCAGCCCGCGCACGTAGGCCTCGACCTCGTCGTGCAGGTCGGGCCGCGCCGCGAGGTCGTGCGAGCCGAGCGAGAGGTGGGCGCGCCAGCGGCCGGGCTCATAGAGATCCGCCGCCAGCCCGGAGGCCGGCTGGAGCAGCGGGCGCACGGCCGCGTCGACGGCGGCGGCGAGCTGCTCGATCTCGGGGCCGTGGACGTCGTAGACGAGGCCGCCGTTGAGCCAGGCGAGGCCGTGGTTGCGGACCGTGAACGGCGCAGCCGGAGGGAGCTCCGGCGGGCCGGCGAGCGGCAGGCTGCCCGCCAGCGTCGCGTGGGGCGGGAAGGCGCCGGCGGACACGAGCCCGAACTGCGCCCGCAGCTGGTCGGTGATGCGCGTGACCGCCGCGCACGTGAGCGGGTCGGGTCGCAGGAACACCCCGTAGCGCTCGGCCATGCCGCCCGACCTTAGAGCGGCAGCACGCGCGTCGCGGCGGCCTTCCACGTCGCGACGACACGGGCGCCCGGCTCGAGCGCGAGCTCGCGCGCCGACGGGCCCGTGATCTCGGCCACCAGCGGCTGCGGCGTGGCCATCCCGACCCGGATCCGGTTGCCGACGGCGGTGACGGAGACGACCTCGGCGAAGACGTGGTTCTGCGCCGAGCCGGTCGGCACCGCCTCGGGGGCGTCGAGCGCGACCTCCCACGGGTAGACGCTGACCGCGACGCGGCCGCGGCCGGGCTCGACGCTGGCGACCGAGCCGCCGCCGTCGAGGGCGACGCGGGTGAGGCCGTCGGCGCCCGGTGCGGCCTCGCCGGTCAGCACCGTCGCGCCCGTGAAGTCGGCGACGAAGGCGGACGCGGGCGCCGCGGCGAGCTCGCCCGCCGTGCCGGCTTGGATCACGCGCCCGCGGTCGACGATCCCGACGCGGTCGCCGAGCAGCGCGGCTTCCGTGAAGTCGTGGGTGACGAGCAGCGCCGGCACCTCGGCGTCGCGGAGCAGCGCGGCCAGCTCGCGACCCGCCCCGGCGCGCGTGCGCGGATCGAGCGCGGCGAGCGGCTCGTCGAGCAGCAGCGCCGCGGGGCGCCGGGCCACGGCGCGGGCGAGTGCCACACGCTGGCGCTCCCCGCCCGACAGCGTGCGGGGCCGCGCGTCGGCCAGCTCGCCGACGCCGAAGCGCTCGAGCAGCTCGTGGGCGTGCTGCCGCCGCTCGCCGCGCGGCGTGTCGCGCAGCCCGTAGGCGACGTTCTGCCATACGCGTAGGTGGTCGAACAGCGCGTACTCCTGGAAGAGGTAGCCGCAGCGCCGCTCCTCGGGCGGCACGTCGATGCTGTGCGCGGTGTCGAGCCACACCTCGTCGCCGCAGACCACGCGGCCCTCGCGCGGCCGCAGCAGGCCCGCGACCACGCGCAGGATCGAGGTCTTGCCCGCCCCCGACGGGCCGGCGAGCGCGAGGCAGCCGCCGGGCGGCGTCTCGAGCGCGACGTCGAGGTCGAGCGCCCCGAGCCGCGCCCGCGCCTCAACGCGCAGCACCGCCGAGCCAGGCCGTGCCGCTGAGCAGCTTGACCGCCATCAGCAGCGCCGCCGAGACCGCGACGAGCACCGCCGAGAGGGCGAGCGCGCCGGTGAAGTCGGTCGAGAAGCGCTCGTAGATGGCGAGCGGCACCGTCTGCGTGATGCCGCGGAAGGAACCGGCGAACATCAGCGTGGCGCCGAACTCGCCCAGCGCACGGCCCCACGCGAGCGCGAGCCCGGCCGCGATGCCGGAGCCCGCGCCAGGGATCGCGATGCGCAGGAACGTGCGCGCCTCGGAGGCGCCGAGCGTGCGCGAGGCGTCGAGCCAGGTCGGGTCGAGCGCCTCGAACGCGGCCTGCGTCTGCCGCAGGTAGAACGGCGCGGAGACGAACGTGAGGGCGACGATCACGCCGGCGGTGGTGAGCACGAGGCTGAGTCTGCCGCCCAGCAGGCCCTGCGGGCCGAAGGCCGCCAGCAGCCCGATCCCGGCGACCGCCGGCGGCAGCACGAGCGGCAGCTCGACGAGGGTCACCACCGTGGCCCGCCCGCGGAAGCGCCGGGTGGCCAGGAAGTAGGCCGCTGGGGTGCCGACCACGACGATCAGCGCGACCGCGGCGGTGCTGCAGAGCAGGCTCAGCCGCAGCGCCTCGAGCGCCCCCTCGTCGCCCAGGCTCGAGAGCAGGTCGACCGGGCCGGTGTCGACGAAGATCGCCACCACCGGCAGGACGAGGAACAAGAGCGTGACGCTGAGCGACGCGACGAGCCCGGCCGCGAACCAGCGTCGGCTCATTGCGAGGGCGGCGGCAGGAAGCCCGCGGCCTGCAGCTGCTGCTCGCCGTCGCCCTTCAGCAGCCCGGCGATGAACGCCTTGGCCTGCTTCGGGTGCTTCGCGCCCTTCACGACCGCGACGCCGTAGGCGACCGTCGGCTGCAGCTCGTCCGGCAGCTGGATCGCCTTCAGCTTGTCGTCGGTCGCGCGGACGTCGGAGGCGTAGAGGAAGCCGGCGTCGACGGCACCCTGGGTGAGCTTGCCGGTGATCCCTCCGACGTCGGGCTCCTCGGTGCGCACGTTGGCGAGGATCGCCTTGCTCTCCTTGGGCGGGAGCTTGTCGAGCACGGTGCGGGTGTAGGTCCCGACCGGCACGTCCTTGGCGCCGATCGCGAGCTTCACGCCCTTGCCCTCGAGGTCTCCCAATGAGCTCACCTTCGAGCCGTCGGCCGGCACCGCGAGCACGAGCCGGTTGCCGGCGAAGACGGTCGGCTTCTCGACCAGGCCCTTGTCATACAGCGCGTCGGGGAGCTTGGTGTTGGCGGCGGCGAAGACGTCGGGCTTGACGCCCTGCTCGATCTGGGCGGCGAGCTCGTCGGAGCCGGCGAACGAGAACTTCGCGTCGGCGTCCTGGAACTGCGTGCCGTACTCGGTGAAGGCGGTCTTGAGCGACGCCGCGGCGGAGACCGTCAGCCGCGGCGTGCCGCCGCCCCCGCTCGAGCCGTCATCCCCGCCGCACGCCCCCGCGCCCAGCGCGATCGCCGCCAGCATCGCCAGCCCGCGTCCCTTCATGCACCGCTCCTCTCACCACAGTGGTTAAGGTCGTAGCCGCCGACCAGCCCGAGCCGGGCGGTGAAGGCGCTGGAGCGCAACAGCTCCCCGATCGCGCCGGCCGCCGGGTGCTCGCGCACACGCGCGTCGATCCACACCTCGGCGACGTGCTCCTCGAGCGGCGCGAACGCCAGCTCCATGCCGATCGCGGCGGGCTCCATCGTCACGCCGGCCGGTGCTCCGTAGGCGACGCGGCGGGCGACGTCGAGGTGCCCGGAGGCGACCGGGCCGGGCGGCAGCGGCGCGCCCTCGGCGGCCAGCGCGGCCGCGAACGCCTTCTGGCTCGAGGCGCCCTCCTCGCGCTGCACGACACGCGCGAGCTCGGCGAGCGGGCGCGGGTGCCGGCCGCGGCTGGCCACCCCGACGCGCCAGCGCGCGAGGTGGATGCGCAGCGCGCCCTTCGGCGGGGCGGGCAGCCCGCGCACGGGACCGTGCACGAGCGCGGCGTGCGCGCGGCCGTCGTGCATGGCGGCGAGCGCGGTCGCGGTCGAGCCCGACAGCGCCACGAGGCGGTGCGGGCCACTGCTCGGCAGCATCGCGGCCGCGAGCCCGAGCGCCGGGTCGCAGCCGACGAGCACGAGGCCGTCGAGGTCGCTCCCCGGCAGCGGCTCGGGCCGGCCGTCGCGCATGACCGCGTTGGCGCGCGGCCAGCCCTCGACGGCGAGCGCCTCTCGCGCGCGGGCGTAGACGAGCCGGGCGCCGACCCGGGCAGCGAGCACGCCGCCGCCGTCGGCGACCGGGCCGAATACCGGCACCGGCGCGCCCGCGGGCGGGGGCGCGAAGAGCGCCTCGACCGACCGGCCGACCGCGCTCGCGAGCGCCATCGCCGCGTCGACGCTCGGCCGATGCAGGCCGGCCTCGATCGCGCCCACCGCCTGCCGGCTGATGCCGGCGCGCTCGGCGAGCGCGGCCTGGCTCAGGCCCGCGCCGCGCCGGGCGTCTCGCAGCGTCGTCGGCTCCACGCAACAAAACTAGCGTGTCTGACAGCATCCTGGCTACCACGCTCGTGGCCGGGGACCGCTGCGCCGACTAGAGCAGGCTGACCCGCCACTCGCCGCCGTCGCGGACGAAGCGCACGTCGGGGGGATGGAGTGCGTCCGCCACGGCCTCGTCGCCCTCCACGAGCACCAGCTTCAAGGTGGGGGAGAGCGGCCCCTCGCCCGCGATCTCCTTGAGGACCCCGGCCGCGACGTGGCGGCAGTCGCCGCGCCGCTTCTCCGACCTCAGCCCGCAGGCGCGCGGGGCGAGGCGGGCGACGAGCGCGCTGCGTGACCCGGCGTTCGCCGCGGCCACGAACGCTGCCCAGGCGCGGCGCACCTCGCGGTCCTCCCGCGGATGGCGGGCCGCGCAGTCGTCGGCCCACGGCGGCGAGTAGCGATTGCAGAGCGGACCGGGCGCGTCGTCGCTGTTCACGATGGCGCGCCCGGCGCCGTCGTCGCCGCCGATGAAGGCGCTCCGCTTGCCGATACCGGCGTCGATGACGCTGTTCGACGCCGGGCCGAGGGTGACCGAGCCGGCGCCGCGCATCTTGCCGGCCGGGCCGAAGAACATGTGGCGCGTCACGATCAGCTTGCCCGGGCCGCCGAGCGTCGCGTCGACCAGGCGAAGGTCGGCGACCTCCGACGCGACGGCGGTGCCCATCATCAGCAGAGCGCCGCCGCGGAGATCCAGGCTGCCGCCTTCGACCGCCCACACCAGGTTGCGCCCGCGCGTGATCTCCACCGTCGTGCCGCGCGGGATGCACACGTGCGAGCTGCGGCCGGGCCGTCTGCCGGTGGACCAGTTGGCGGGGCTCCGCCAGTCGCCGCGGCGCGGGCCGACCCACGTGGCGTCGCAGTCGAGGGGTTCCGCCTTGGCGACGGGGCGCGCGTCGTCGATGTGCCGATGGGGGAGCCGCACGCCCGCGGACCACAGCACGGCGCCGACGATGCCGACGATGACCACGCCCCACGAGAAGACCCGCCCCACCTGCCCTGCATCGTCCGGGTCGCGACGGACCTTGAGCTAGAAGAACGTCCGGATCGCGCGTGTGACGGTGTAGTCCGCGTCGACCTCGAGCAGCGTCCGCCAGCGGTCGAACGCGCCGCACGGGTGGGAGATGCCGAGGCACAGGAGGTCGCCGGGGCGCAGCCCGTCGGCCGTGACGAACGCGTGCTGGTCGTTGAGCTCGGTGACCGTCGCCTCGGCGAGTTCGAGCGGCTCGCCGGCCCGGTAGGCGCGCAGCACGGTGGGGAGGCCGGCGTCGTAGGGTGCGTCGCGGCGGCCGACGCCGGCGATGGCGCGGCCGGGCTCGGGGCAGGAGAGGACGTCGGTCCACAGCTCGAGCGCGGGTTGGAAGGGATCGTCGGTGAGCGGCGAGCTCGCCGCGTACATGCCGTGATCGTGGACGACGTAGCAACCGCTGCGCAGGATCACCTCGGCGCCGGTGCGCGTGAGCTCGGCGGCCGCGTCGAAGAACGTGCTGCCGCCCGCCGACAGGATGTAGCGGCCCTCGAACGACGCGGCGCCGATCTCCGCCACCCGCTCGAGCAGCGCGTCGACGGCGCCGCGCTTGCCCACCACGCCCTCGAAGCACTCCACGCCGACCGCGGTCACGTGGCGCGAGCGTGCGGCCGCGTCGAGCACGCGCAGCGCGTCGTCGTTGTCCCGCGCCCCGCCGCGTCGGCCCGCGATCCCGACCTCGGCCAGGACCTTGATCTCGCGCCCGGCGCCGTCCAGGGCCTCGACGCCCGCGACCGAGTCGACCAGGCAGTGGAGATCGGCGTCCGCCTCGCCGAGCCAGCTGATCGCGCGGGGGTCGAGCACCTCGTTGGCGATCAGGATCCGGCCCACGCCGTAGCGCGCCATCACCTGCGCCTGGCCGACCGTCGCCGCCGTCATGCCCCACGCGTCGGCCGCGAGCTGGTCGGCGAAGATCTGCGGCGCCATCGTCGTCTTGCCATGCGGCGCCAGCGCGACGCCGTGCTCCTCGCAGAAGCGCCGCATGCGCGCGAGGTTGTGGCGGAGGCGGTCGCCGCGCAGCGTCAGGGCAGGGAGCAGAAGGTCGCCGCCCCACAGCGAGAGCCCGAGCGCGCCGACGCCGCCGAGCGGCACGTCGGCCAGCGAGTCCGGCAGCCCCTTGGTGCAGACGCCGACCGGCTCGGCGAGCAACGCGTCGAGCCCGCTCATCGCCGCAGACCGCCGAGCATCTGGTCGAGCACGAGCTCGTAGTGCGCGTCGCTGCCGTACGCGCCCATCTCCTCCGCCACGCCGACGGTCAGCGGGAACATGGTCGGCGGGAGCTGCCGCAGCATGGCGGTGACGTCGTGGCTCGGCCCGCCGGAGTCGAGGTCGCGCGCGGCCGTGAACGACGCCCAGCCGTAGTTGAGCGCGATCAACCCGCTGAAGACCGCGACCGAGCGGTCCTTCGACACGCCGCCGCGGTCGAGGATGCCGAGCACGTGCTCGCCGATCCGGACCGCGCCGAGCCCCGGGTTGGGCTGCGTGAACAGCGGCGCGACCGCCCACGCGTGCTCGGCCAGCAGGCGCCGGTGGGCGCGCGCGAACGCCCGCAGATCCTCGATCCAGTCGCCGCTCGGCGGCGCGGGCGCGAAGCGCGAGAGCACGCGGTCCAGCAGCGCGTCGACGAGCTGCTCCTTGGTCGCGAAGTGGTTGTAGAGCGCCATGGGCACCGCGTCGAGCCGCGCCGCGACCGCGCGCATGGTCAGCGCGTCAAAGCCCTGGGCGGCGACCGCCTCGGCGGCGTCGAGGATCAGCTCGGGGCTGAGCGAGCCGCGCGGGCGGCGGGTGCGGCGGGAGCTGGTCGGCACTCAACGTACACCGTACACCAGCTCCTGGCCGGTCTACCGCTCGCGCAGCCAGAGCGAGACGTGCGCCGGCTGCACCGTGTCCACCACGACGCCGCGCAGGTCGTCGGCGAGCGCCTCGAGGTCGAGCTCGTCGCGCAGCCGGCCGCCGAACGCCTCCAGCGTCTGCGTCGCGTCGTAGCGGCGGCGGTAGAAGCGGCGGTCGACGCCCGCCTGGATGCGGGCGCGCGCGGGGCCGAACAGGGCGGCGACCGCGAGCGTCGAGACCGCCACGGCCAGCCCCGACCGCCCGACGGCGAGGCTGATCAGCAGCACCAGCACGAGGTAGGCGGCGCCGAGCGTCGCGGTCAGCCCGCCGTAGACCAGCGTGCGGTTGATGACGACGTCGATGTCGTAGAGCCGGTGGCGGAGGATCGCGATGCCGGCGGCGATCGGCAGCCCGAGCACGGCGACCATGCACGCGATGTTGACTGCGGTGTCGTCCCACAGGGTGTCCGAGCCCGCGACGGAGACGGGGACCGTGACCGCCACGACCGTCCCGGCCAGGGCGAGCCACTTCATCTGCTGGCGCCGCTCGCCTTGCGCGCGGCGGAAGCGGATGACCGCCGAGGCGGCCGAGCCGACCATGCCGATCGCGAGCAGCAGCACGGAGAGCCCCGTCAGCACGTCGAGCAGCGCGGAGTCGATGCCGAAGGGGTTGTCGATCGTCGGCTGGTCCTCGAGCGGCCCGGGGGCGAGCCCGCTCGTGATGAAGACACCCGCGATCCCCGCGCCCGCGGACCAGGCGACCCAGCGCCACCGCGGCGACAGCAGGTGCCCGTCGGGGAACAGCAGCAGCACGAACGTGCAGGGGACGAGGATGAACGGGATCCAGGAGAGCGTCCCGTACCAGGCCGCGAGCTCCCCGAGCCACCGCGAGCCGTCGGAGCCGCCGTCGACCCAGGCGTCGGCGTACGAGCCCGCCAGCGTCCCGAGCCCGGTCGCCACGCCCACGCCGAGGAACAGCCAGCCGGTCGCGTTGCCCGGGTGGCGGCTCGCGACCAGCACGCCGACGGCCGTGAACACGACCGCGAGGGCGGAGGTGAAGAGGCCGCTGCCGGCCGTGGCGCCCGAGAGCGACCAGCCGGCCACGAGCAGCCCGAGCGCGAGCAGCCCGAGCGCGAGCAGCCCGAGGCCCCGGGCGATCCAGGTCGTCGTCCTCGATGGCATCAGGCGCCAGTCTCCCTCGCCGGCGTCCGGGTTGCGTTACGAAGCGGCGCGCAGCCCCGGCTCGAGGCCCTGCGCCGGATCGGCCTCCGGCCTGCCGCGCTCGCGCCGCCACGCGTTGAACGCGGCGATCATCGCGAGCACCCAGGCGGCGCCGAGCGCGTAGCCCGCGAGCACATCGGAGACGTAGTGCACGCCGAGCGTAACGCGCGCGAAGCCGATCGCCAGCACGTACGCCACGGCGGCGCCCACGGCCACCCACCGCCACGCGCCGTGCAGTAGCGGGAGGAACACCAGCAGCAGCACCGAGGCCGCCACCATCGCCGACTGCGCGTGCCCGCTCGGGAAGCTCATCCCGGTGGCGTGCGCGACCGGATCGTCCAGCACCGGCCGCGCGCGGTCGACCGCCAGCTTGACCAGCGCGTTGAGCCCCGAGCTGCCGGCCGTCGTCACGACCACGAACAGCGCGAGCCGCGGCCGCCGCTGCCACCACACCAGCCACGCCGCCACCGCGGCGAACAACGGGACGTAGACGACCGCCGAGCCGATCGTGCTCAGCACCTTGAGCGCGCCGACGAGCCCGTCGTGGTGCCGCGCGACCGTGTGCAGGTCGTCCCGCACTCCGCCGTCGATCCGCACCAACGGTCGCCAGCTGTCCTCGACCAGGAACAGCAGCAGCCCGAACGGCACCGCCACAAGCAGGAGCGCCGCGCCGGCGAACAAGGCGCGGCCGCCGAAGCGCGCGTCCGCGCGCCGCGTCACCTCAGGCTCGCACGCGGCTGATCGGCCCGGTGAGCGCGCGGGCGAGCGCGAGTGCGAGGATCGCGATCGCGACCCCGCCGAAGTCGTCGAGCACGTAGTGCCAGCCGAGGTAGATGGTGTCGAGCAGGGTCAGGCCGAGCCAGATCCAGAGCGCGATCTTCATGCGCCGCCCGAGCCCGAGCAGGTGGGCGGCCAGCGCCGCCGTCAGGCTCATCGAGACGTGCAGCGAGGCGAACGCGGCGATCGCCTGCGGCGTCGCCGTCGTCGGGTGCGCGAGGAACGCCACGCGCTGGTCCATCAGCACCGCCTGGAGGTGCGTGACCTCGGAGTGGGGGAGGCTCGCGAACGTGCCGGGGTCGAAGTAGACCGGCCCCAGCGACGGCAGCAGGAAGTAGCTCCCCGCGCCGATCAGCCAGTTGGCCGACAGCGCCGTCGCGAAGAACAGCCCGCCGCGCAGGTTGGGCGCGAACACCAGCGCGAGCGCCAGCGACAGCGGCAGGAAGACGATGAACACGACGTAGCCGCTGGAGAGGATGTGCGCCGTGATGCCGGTGCCGAGCAGCGAGTGCAGCAGCTGCGCCGGGTCGTGGCCGAGGAAGAGGTCGCGGTCGAGGTTGGCCAGCTGGCGGTCGAAGAGCGTGTCCGGCCGCAGCAGCGGCACGATCGCCTTCAGGTTCCGGTAGGCCGCATAGCTGAGGTAGAAGCCGAGGATCCCGCCGCCGACCGCGACGCAGCGCGCGCGCGTCCAGCGCTCGCGGCGGACGCGCGCCATCGCCTCGCGCGACGCGCCGCCCGCGCGGATCGCGATGTCGAGCCCGACCATCACGACGACGCCGCAGGCGACCAGCACGAAATAGAGCGCGGCGACGTGGTCGGGATCGCGCAGCGGCACGTCTGCCCGCTGTGTGGCCCAGAACGCCACCAGCAGCGTGACCGCGGCCACGATCGGGCCGGCCAGCACCTCGCGCCGGGTCGGCGGCTCCTCCGCGTGCGAGCGCGCGGGCTCGAGCTCGGGGCGGCGTTCGGCGAGCAGCGTCATGCGGGCGAGGGTTGGGGGGCGGGCACGCGCCGGCGGGCGGTGCGGAGCTCGAAGCCGGTCAGCGCACGCGCCAGCGCGAGCGAGGTGACGGCGATGGCCATGCCGGCGACATCGTCGAGCACGTAGTGCCAGCCGAAGTAGAGCGTGGCCAGGACGGTGAGCGCGAACAGGGCCCAGACCACCGCGCGCACGGCCCGCGGGGCGCCGAGCAGGAGCGTCGCGAGCGCCGCGGTGAAGAAGATCGAGACGTGCAGCGACGCGAACGCGCCGATGCTCTGGGCCGCGCCGGCCGCCGCCGGGTCGTGCAGGAACTCGGTGCGCTGGTTGAGCAGCGCCGTCTGCAGGTGGCTGACGTCCGTCGACGGCAGGTCCGCGAAGTTCTCCGGCTGCGCGTACACGGGGCCGAGCGACGGCAGCAGGAAGTAGCTCCCCGCCGCCAGCACCCAGTTGAGCGAGAGCGCCGTGACGAAGAACAGCCCGGGGCGCGGGTCGCGCGGGACCACGAGCGCGAACGCGATCGAGATCGGCACGAACGCGAAGAAGAAGCCGTAGACGACGGACAGCACTTCGGCGGAGATGCCCGTGCCGAGCAGGTCGTGCAGGACCTGGGCCGGGTCGCGGCCCCCGAACACGCTGCGGTCGATGTCCCCGAGGCGGCGGTCGAACAGCTCGTCGCGCAGCAGCGGGACGATGCTCTTGAGGTTGCGGTACGCGAAGTACGTCGCGTAAAAGGCGAGCACGACGCCGCCCGTCATCGCCAGGCGCGCGGCGGGCCAGCGCTCGCGCCCGCGGATCACGCAGTCGAGCGCGATCAGCACCGCGACGAGCAGCAGCGCCGAGGTCAGGCGGCCCTCGGTGACGTGGTTCGGGTCGCGCAGCGGCAGCCCCGCGGCGTCCGTCGCGACCAGCGCGATCACGAACGCGATGACTGTCACCAGCAGGCACGCCGCCGCTCCTCGCCAGGCAGGGGCGCTCGCGCCGCGCTCCGGCGCCTGGAAGCGGGGGCGGTCAGGCATAGGCCTGAACACGGTAGCCGCCCGGGCGCTCTCACCCGGTGGGTACGGTCAAAGGCGTGAGGGTCATGACACGCAACCTCTTCCTGGGCGCCGACCTCAGCCCTGCCTACCGCGGGCTAGCCGCTGCGGATGGCCTGGCCGGCCTCCCGGCGGCGGTGGCGGCGATCTTCAACCCGGGCGAGCCGGCCGGCCTCGTCCAGCGCACCGACTTCGCCACCCGCGCCGTCGCGCTCGCCGGCGAGATCGCGGCCGCGGAGCCCGACGTGATCGGGCTCCAGGAGGCGGCCGTATGGCGCGCGGGCGAGGAGGTCGCGGCCGACCATCTCGCGTTACTGGAGGCCGAGCTCGAGCGGCGCGGGCTGCGCTACCGGCGCGTCGCGGTCAAGGAGAACGGGAGCGTCGCGCTGCCCAGCGCGGCCGGGATCCTGGTCGGGCTCGCGGACCGCGAGGCGCTGCTCGCGCGCGAGGAGCTCGACGTCTCGAACGTGGAGACCGGGGCGTTCGCCAACGCGCTGGAGATGGAGACCGCGCAGGGGTCGTTCTCGCTCGCGCGCGGCTGGATCGCGGCCGACGTGGCCGGCGTCCGCTGCGTCACGACCCACCTCGAGGTCGCGATCTCGGTGGCCGCCGCCACGGTCCAGCGGCTGCAGGCGCAGGAGCTGGTCGAGGGGCCGGCGGTCAGCGACCTGCCGGTGGTGCTGCTCGGCGACTTCAACGCGCGCCCGGAGCGCGCGACGTACGCCTACCTGCGCGAGGCCGGCTTCGACGACGCCTGGCTGCAGGCCAACCCGGACGGTCCCGCGGGGCTCACGTGCTGCCATGCCCACCCGCTCGACGACCCCGGCGACACGCTCCGCACGCGTATCGACCTGATCCTCACGCGCGGCCTCACCGCGACCGGCGCCGGCGTCGTCGGGGAGTTCGCCAACGGCCTCTGGGCGTCCGACCATCAGGGGGTGGTGGCGGACCTTGTCCTTACCGGTTCCTAACAATGTTGGAACCCATCGCGCCGCCACATGCGCTAGACAACGTATGCACATGCGTGTCGCCCTCGTCTCACCGTATTCGTGGACACACCCCGGGGGCGTCACGCGCCACATCGAGGCGCTGTCCGCGGAGTTGCTGGCCGCAGGCCACTACGTGCGCATCCTGGCGCCGTACGACGGCGATCCCGCCGGCGCGCCCGACGAGCTGATCTCACTCGGCCGCACGATCGGCCTGCCGTTCAACGGCGCCGTCTCGAACCTCGCGCTGACGCCGTTCTCGGCCGCCACGCTGCGGCGCGAGCTGCGGTCAGGGGCGTTCGACGTCGTTCACGTGCACGAGCCCATCGCGCCCGTCCCGGGCTGGCTCGCGCTCGCGGTCGCCGACTCGCCGCTGGTCGGCACCTTCCACACCTACACCGAGCGCGTCGCGGCGCACGCCGTCGCCGCGCTGTGGGGCTCCCGCCGCAACCTCAACCGCCTGCACGTGCGGATTGCGGTCTCCGAGGCCGCCGCCTGGACGGCCCGCCGGTTCATCGGCGGCGAGTACCGCATCGTGCCCAACGGCGTCGTGCTGCCGCCCGGGGGCGCGCCTGCGCCTCGCGCCCGCCGGCCCGGCGAGCCGCTCGAGATCGCGTTCGTCGGCCAGGCCGTCACCCGCAAGGGCCTGCCGGTGCTGCTGCGCGCGTACGAGGCGCTGCGCGAGCACGTGCCCGCGCGCCTGACCGTGATCGGCGCCGGCGAGGGCGACCTCGCGCCGCTGCTCGACGACACGCGCGGCGTGACCGCGCTCGGCCGGGCGAACGACGCCGAGAAGCGCGCCGCGCTGGAGCGCGCGCACGTCCTCTGTGCGCCGTCGCTGGGCGGCGAGTCGTTCGGGATGGTGCTGACCGAGGCGTTCGCGGCCGGGACGCCGGTGGTGGCGTCGGACATCGCCGGCTACCGCGACGTGGTCGAGCACGGCCGCGACGGACTGCTGGTCCCGCCCGGCGACGCCGTCGCGCTCGGCGAGGCGCTGCACGACCTCGCGCTCGACGCGCCGCGGCTCGAGCGCCTCTCGGTGCGCGCCGGCCGCTCCGCCGAGGAGTACGCCTGGCCGCGCGTCGCCGCGCAGGTCATGGAGGCCTACGAGGACGCGATCGCCGTCCCCGCGCCCGCGGGCGCGACCGCGCGCGCGGCCGTGAAGCTCGGCTTCCGCTCCGCCGCCGGCGGCCCGCACCGCCCCGCGCGGCGGCTGCCGCCGCTCGACCCGCGCCCGACACGCACAGCTCGCGCCGGCCGGCTGGCGCGCCGCGCCGCGCCGCTGGCGGGCGTCGCCGCCGCAGCGGGCGGCGCGCTGCTCGCGCTGCAGCACATCGGGTGGGACGCGGTGGCGCAGTCGGTGATCGCCTCGAGCCCGGCCTGGGCGGTACTGGCGGTCGCGCTGATGGTCGCCTCGATGGTGCTGCGCGCGGTCTCCTGGCACGCGATCCTGAAGGCCGCGCTGCCGGCGGCGCGCCCGCGCTTCGTCGACGCGCTCCAGGGCACGTCGATCGGGGTGCTGATGTCGGCGACGCTGCCCGCGCGCCTCGGCGAGCCGTCGCGCGCGCTGATCGTCGCCCGCCGGCTCGGCCGGCCGCGCGAGCTGCTGCCCGCCGTGCTCGGGACGCTGATCTCGCAGACGATGCTCAACCTGGTTGCGCTGGCCGTGCTCGGCACGGTGATGTTCCAGACCGTCGGCCTGTTCGCCGGGCGCCAGAGCGCGCTCGTGTGGTACGCGGTCGCGCCGTTCGCGGTGCTGTGCTGCGTGCTCGTCGCGCCGGCGCTGATCCGCTCCGGCCGGACGTCGCGCTCACAGCAGGTCCACGGCTGGGTGGCCGCGGTGCGCTCCGCGCTCACGCAGGTGCGCTCGGGTCTCGCCGTCTTCCGCCGGCCGAAGCTCGGCGTCGTGGCGACCGTGACCCAGCTCCTCGCCTGGGTCGTCCAGTGGCTCGCCTGCTTCGTGCTGCTCGAGGGCCTCGGGCTCGACGATCAGGGCGCGGGCATCGGCGCGGCCGCGGCGGTGCTGTTCGCGGTCAACGTCACCGCCGTGCTCCCGCTCACGCCGTCGAACCTCGGCGTCTTCCAGGCCGCCTGCGTGGCGGTGCTGACGAGCGGCTATCACGTGAGCGCCGCCCACGCGCTCGGCTACGGGATCATCCTCCAGGCGGTCGAGTTCGCCACCGCGATCGTCATGGGCGCGCCCGCGCTGGTGAAGGAGGGCGTCTCCTGGCGCGAGGTGCGCCTGCGCGCGTTGCACTCCACGCCCGTGTCGCTGGCCGCTCGGCGGCCGGTCCACTCGCACACCGACTCATGACACCGGTTTCTGGCTAGGGTGGACGCCGTCATGGCGCAGCCCGACGCATTGAACGTGTTGGTCACCGGCGGCTCGGGGTTCATCGGGTCGCACGTCGTCGACCGCCTGCTGGCCGACGGACACCGCCCGCGCATCTACGATCTCCGCCGCTCGCCGCACCATGCGCGCGACGAGGTCCCGGTCGTGCGCGGCGACCTCCGCGATCTCCACCGGCTGGAGCGGGCGATGCGCGGCTGCGACGCCGTGATCCATCTCGCGGCGTCCGCGGACGTCGGCCAGGTGGAGGCGGAGCCGGTGGTGGCCGAGGAGCGCAACGCCCGGGGGACGCTGCACGTGCTCGAGGCGGCCCGCCGGGCGGAGGTGAAGCGCGTCGTCTACGCGTCGACGATCTGGGTCTACTCCGACACCGAGGGCGACCTGATGGAGGAGACGGTGGCGCTGGCGCCACCCGCGCATCTCTACACGGCCACCAAGCTGGCGGGCGAGATGTACTGCCGCGCGTACCAGGAGCTCTACGGGCTGGAGCACACGATCCTGCGCTTCGGCATCCCCTACGGCCCCCGCGCCCGGCCCGCGGGGGTCCTCGCGATGTTCGTCAAGCGCGCGCTGGCCGGCGAGCCGCTGACGCTGGCGGGCGACGGCAGCCAGTCCCGCCGCTACGTCTACGTCGAGGATCTCGCCGAGGGCGTCGTCGGCGCGCTCGCGCCGGTCGCGGCCAACCGCGTCTATAACCTCGCCGGTTCCGAGGACACCTCGGTGGCGGAGCTGGCCGGCACGGTCCAGGCGCTCGTCGGCGACGTCGACGTGGTCCACGGCCCCGCGCGGAACGGCGACTTCAGCGGCGCGCCGGTGAGCGGCGCCCGAGCCGAGCGCGAGCTCGGCTGGACGCCCTCGACCCCGCTGCGCGAGGGCGTGCGCCGCTACATCGCCTGGCACCGCGAGACCGAGTCCAAGGCGCCCACGGTGCGGACGCGCCCGCGGCTGCTGCGGCGCGCGGCGACCTCGGTGGGCTTCGCGGCCGTGGTCGCGATCATGCTGCTCGGGCTGGCCTCGCTGATGCCGCTCGGCGACAGCGTCGACAGCGTCACGACGTTCGCCGGGTCGCTGCTGATCCTCCTGCCGATCGTGCTCGCGCTGGGCTTCGACTGGGACGAGGACAGCCGGCGCGGCCTCAAGCTCGGCTGCTGGCTGACGTTCGCCGCTGCCATCGCGCCGTTCATCCTGCCCTGGCCGGGCGTGCTCGACCGGCTCGGCGACGCGCATCCGGTCTTCCTCGCGCTGCTCGCGCTGAGCGCGGCGGGCGCCGCGATCAGCACCGGGTCGGCTCCGCGGCTGCGGACGCTGCTGGCCGCGTCGCAAGAGTGAGCGCGCTCGACCGCTTCGCGATCGGCTTCGACGAGCGCGACCGCCCGCGCCTGCACGCGCTGTGGGATCAGGTCATGACCAGCCAGCGGTGGTCCGAGGGCCCGCTGACCGAGGCGTTCGAGGCGGCGTGGGGCGCCTGGAACCAGGTCGACGCGGTCGCGTTCGGCAGCTGGACCGGTGCCGCGCTCGCCGCGCTCGACTACGCCGGCGTGCGCGGCGAGACCGTGCTGTGCCCCTCCAACACGTTCATGGCCACGCCGCTGTCGGTGCTGCACGCCGGCGCCGAGGTGGCGTTCGTCGACTGCAACCGCGAGGACCTCTGCATGTCGTTCGCCGACTTCGAGGCCAAGGTCGCCGAGCACCGGCCGCGCGCGGCGTTCCTCGTCCACATCGGCGGCCACATCGCGTTCGACGTCGAGGCGATCGCCGAGCTGTGCCGTGCCGAGGGGATCTTCCTGATCGAGGACTGCGCCCACGCGCACGGCGCGAGCTGGCACGGTCGCCGGCCCGGGTCGTGGGGGGACGCGGGCGTGTGGTCGTTCTACGCCACCAAGACGATCTCCACGGGTGAGGGCGGCATGCTCGTCTCGCGCGACGACGAACTGCTCGCGTTCGCGCGCGCCTATCGCAACTACGGCAAACCGGACCATGCGGTCAGCGGCCTGAACTTCCGCCTGAGCGAGTTCACGGCGGCGCTCGGGCTGGTCCAGACCGAGCGGCTCGACGAGATTGTGGCCTGGAAGAACGCCGCCGCACGCGAGCACCTCGATCCCGTCCACCCGGGCCGCTTGCAGCTTCCCGACGGAATGACCTCCGGCCTCTACAAGTACATCGTCTTCGACCCGATCGAGCGGTCGACGGGGAAGGTCTACGACGAGCCCTGCCACCGCACCATGGGCCGCCACGACGCGCTCCCGGCGACCGACTGGGTCGCCGGCCACCACTGGTGCGTCCCGCTCTACTACCGCCCGGACGGGTGAGCGAGCTCGACCCGCAGCCCGCGCCCGGCGACCGTCTCCAGCACGCGAGGAAGTGCGTCGGCGGTGGCGCGCCAGGAGCCCGGCGCCGAGTAGTGGTCGGCGTCGTGGAGCAGCAGGACATCCCCTTCCCGCACGCCGTCGGCCACGCTGGAGGCGATCGACGCCGCGGTGGCGCGCCGCGTCCAGTCGCGGCCCCAGCGCGACCACAGCAGCGGCGTCCAGCCGCGGGCGCGGACCGCGTGCAGCGCCGGCCAGGAGTAGATGCCGTAGGGCGCCCGGTGCAGCTGCGCGGTGGTCCCGCAGACCTCGCCGATCGTGTCCGCCGCCCGGTCGAGGTCCGTCGCGATCGCGCGCGGCGTGAGGCGGAGCAGGTTGCGGTGACGGTCGCAGTGGACGGCGACGGCGTGCCCGGCGGCGACGATCTCGGCCGCCAGCGCGGGGTTGCGCCGGACCTGCTCCCCGACCAGGAAGAACGTCGCGTGCACGCCGGCGCGGGCGAGCGTCTCCAGTACGGCGGGCGTGCCCTCGGGATGCGGGCCGTCGTCGAACGTGAGCGCGACCGCTCCGGGGCGGTCTGAGCGGATGGGGATCCGCAGCAGTGCGGCGACGCGCGGGACCCTCGCCGCCGTCGCGGGGAAGGTCCAGGCCGCCGCGGCTGCGGCGACTGCGCTCGCGCCGATGGACACGCGGCGGATGATGGCAAGCACGTGACGATCAGCGCTCAGGGTCCGGTGGGGGCCTACCTCGGCCTCTTCGCCCTGCTGGCGCTCGCGTGGGCGGGGCTCCCGACCGCGGGTCAGACCGCGCTCGTGGCCGCCGGCGTGCTGGCCGCCGACGGCAAGCTGGACATCGCGCTGGTCCTCGTCGTCGGCATCGCCGGCTCGATGGTGGGCAGCGTCGTCGCCTACCTGCTGGGCGTCTCGGGTGGCCGCGCGCTCTGGGCGGCGCCGGGCCCGCTCCAGGCCCGGCGGCTGCGCGCCCTCGAATCGGGCGAGCGGCTGTTCGCGCGCTACGGCCATCTCGCGCTCTTCTTCGTGCCGATGTGGCTCGCCGGCATCGCCCGGATGCCGTGGCGCGCGTTCCTGTTCTGGGGCACGCTCGCGGTGCTCACGTGGACGCTGGTCGGCGCCCTGGGCGGCTACATCGTCGGGCCGGCGTTCAGCTCGCTGGCGGGCCAGTGGACGTGGCCGCTGCTGGCCGCCGCCGCGGTCGTCGCCGGCGCCGTCCTGCTCTTCCGTCACCGCAGGAGCGCCAGGACCTCGTCGGCGGCGGACGGCAACGCGGCGAAGGAGTGATCGCGCGGGCGCGGCGCGGCGAGCCTGCGGTCCAGCGCGGCGCGGAGCTCCTCGGGCGAGCCGGCCACGTCGGCCAGCCCGAAGCGTGCGTAGGCGCGGTTGTTGAGGCGGATGTGCGCGATGCCCCAGCCGTAGGAGATCGCCCAGGTGCCGCACATCTGGGCCTCGAGCACCGTGAGGCCGGCCGTCGAGTGGACGAGGACGTCGGCCGCCGCCATCCACGCGCACATCTCCTCGGTGAACCCCTCGACGCGCAGGCGTGGCTCCGCCGCGAACTCGCGCTCCAGCCGTTCGCGCAGGCCCGCGTTCGATCCGCACAGGCAGGCGACCGTGACGCCGGGGCGCTCCAGCGCCACCCGCGCCGCGCGCTCGACGTCGCCGATGCCCCAGCCGCCGCCCGAGACGAGCACGAGCGGCGCGGCCGGGTCGAGCCCGAGCCGTGACCGCGCCTCCTCGCGGGCCGGTGGCCGCGTGAACTCGGGCCGCGAGAGGCCGCGGACGTGCCGGATCGCCGCCGCCGGGCCGGCGATCCGCCTGACCTCCGCCGCGGACTCCCGGTGGATGATCAGGTGCAGGTCGACGCCGGGATGGGCCCACCAGCGCAGCGCGGCGAGGTCGGTGATCGCCGAGACGACCGGCACGCGGAGGCGGCCCTGCTCCCGCAGGCGGCCGAGGACGTCGGTGGTGGCGGGGTAGGTCGAGACGATCACGTCCGGCCGCGTCCGCGCCACGAGCCGCAGCAGCGCCCGGCCGCCGATGAGCATCGCCAGGCGCCGGGCGAGCCGCTGCGTCGGCAGCCGCGCGATCAGCCAGTACTGCAGCTCGAACAGCGGGCGCAGGTGCTGGAGCACCGTCTCCGTCCCGGTCCGCACCAGCCGGAGCGCGACCGGGCCGATCTCGACGAGCCCGTCGACGACCGAGACCTCGGCGCCGGGCCGGCTCTCGCGGATGCCGTCGGCGAGCAGCGCCGCGGGAAGGTCATGCCCCGCGCCGATGTCGGCGGTCACGATCAGCACGCGCGGAGGCACGCGCGACAGCTTGTCAAGCGGCGTCCGAGCGGGCCCGAGTGCGCGGGGTGATGTAATCGACGTATGGCCAGGCGCCTGCTCGCCATCGTGATCCTCCTCCTCGTCGCGATCGTGGCGATCCGTATCGTCGTCGGCGCGGTCATCGGCCTCGTCCACGCGGTGCTCTGGATCGCGATCCTCGCCGCGCTCGTCGTCGCGACGTTCTGGGCGTGGCGCACGCTCAGCTCGGCGCGCAAGCCGCGCGAGGTGAAGGAGAGCGGGTCGCGCGACGTTCAGCGCGGGCCGGCGGTCGACCCGATCGAGGTCGAGATGCAGAAGATCACCGAGGAGCTGCGCAAGCAGGGCCGCTAGTTAGGCGCCGTCGAGCACGTCGTGCGCGAAGCGCACGACCATCGCGCCGTCGCCGACCGCTCCCGCCACGCGGTTCGAGGCGCCGGCGCGCACGTCGCCGGCTGCGAACACGCCGGGGCGGACGGTCTCCAGCAGGTGTGGCTCGCGATCGCCCAGCGGCCACGCCAGGTGGGTCTCGCACGCCGCCGCGCCGGTGCCGCACAGCAGGTAGCCGGCCGGGTCGAGGGCGAGCATGCCCTGGGCCGCCTCGGTGCACGGGTTGGCCCCGATCATCACGAACACCGCGGTGGTGGGGACCTGGCGCACGCTGCCGTCGCCGTTGCGGAGGCTCGCGCTCTCGACGGTCGCCGAGCCGTGCACGGCGGTGACCTCGGTCTGGGTCAGCACCTCGATGTGCGGGGAGCGCTCGATGCGGTCGACGAGGTAGGCCGACATCGTCGACTTGAGCGCCTTGCCGCGCACCACGACACGCACGCTGCGGGCCCGTGAGGCGAGGTGGACCGCCGCCTGCCCGGCCGAGTTGCCGCCGCCGACCACGATCACGTCCTCGCCGCGGCAGCGCTCGGCGTCGGTCGCCATCGCCGCGTGGTAGACGCCGGCGCCGCGGAAGCGATCGACGCCCTCGGCCTGCAGCTCGCGCCACTTCGCGCCGGTTGCCATCACGACCGTGCGGGCGAGCACGTGCTGGCCGTCGTCGAGGTCGACGCGCACGAGCCCCTCGGGCCCGTCGGCGAGCTCGACCGCCTTGTGGAAGCTCGAGAGCACCGCGTCGAAGCGCCGCGCCTGCAGCGTCGCCTTGCGGGTCAGCTCGACGCCCGAGATGCCGACCGGGAAGCCGAGGTAGTTCTCGATCCGCGTGCTCGTCCCGGCCTGTCCGCCGGGCGCCCACGCCTCGGCCACGAACGTCCGCATGCCCTCCGAGCCGCCGTACACCGAGGCGGCCAGGCCGGCCGGGCCGGCGCCCAGCACGACGAGGTCGAAGCGCTCGCCGTCGACCTCCGCCCGCAGCCCGAGCGAGCGCGCGACCTGCGCGGCCGACGGGTTGCGCATGACGTTGGTGGCGTGGACGAGCACCGGCGTCTCCGAGCGCGGGATGCCCAGCCACTCGAGCAGCGCCGCGCTCTCCTCGTCGGTGTCGACGTCGTAGAAGCGCACCGGCAGCAGGTTGCGCTCGAGCAGGTCGCGGACGTCGAACGCGCGCCGCGAGCCGCGCGCGGCGATCAGGCGCATGACGCCGTTGCCCTCGGCCTCGTGCCACGCGCGCCGCGCCATCAGCGTGCGGAAGACGTGCTCGCCGAACTCCGGCCAGCGCGCGACCATCCCGCGCAGCGCGCCGCGGTCGAACACGATCACGTCGGTCGGCTCGACGGCGACGCAGGCGCTGATCGTCGGCTCGCCGGTGAACATCGCGATGTCGCCGATGAACGTGCGGGCGTCGGCCTCCGCGATGTGGATGTCCTTGCCCGGCTTGCGGTCGATGAACTCGACCCGCCCGCGGTCGATCACGTAGAACGGCGCGTCGCGGACGGCGTGCTCGTAGAGCACCTCGCCGGGCTGGAACGCCTGGCGCCGGCCGCGCTTGCCGAGCCACGCGATCTTCGAATCCGACAGGCGCGGGAACAGCAGCTCGTCGCCGAGGTCGGGGAAGCGCTCGCTGCGCAGCACGGTGGTGGCCATCAGCTCGCTCTCCCCGGCTCGAGTGACAGGTCGGGGAGCGGGTGGACCGTGCCCGCGACGCTGTGGATGACCACGTCGCTCGGCCGCGTCAGCAGGTCAGTGACGGTCTCCACGTAGCTGCCGTAGGCGGGGGAGGAGAAGTGCGCGCGCATGGCGGCGTCGGTGCGCCAGGCGCCGATGAGCACGAGCTCGGCGGTGGCGCCGGGCTCGGCGAGGACGTCGTAGCTCAGGCAGCCGTCCTGGGCGCGCGCGGCGGCGGCCAGCTCCTTGGCCGCCTCGGTCAGCTCGGCACCGCGCACGGCGACGCCGTGGACGCGGGCGATCAGCAGGCTCGAAGGATCCGGCATGGTCCCCAAATCGTCGCAGTTCAGGCCAGCGTGAACCAGATGGCGGCCATCGGCTCGTCCTGGCTCGGCGACCAGTCGGTCTCGCCCAGGACGACCGCGATCTCGCTGCGACTCGCCTCGAAGAAGCGCCAGCGGTCGGCGCGCCACTGCTCGATCGTGGTCGGCTCGCCCATCGCGGCGGTCGCCGCCTCGGCGTCGACCTCCGAGAACGCGACGACCGAGACGCGGGTCACGCGGACGGTGGCATAGCGGTCGCCGTGGCGGTCGCGGACCGGCAGCAGCTGGCCGATGCGTGGCAGGCCGCCCTCGAGGTCCCACTCGCGCGCGAGCGTCAGCGCGCAGCACACGATGCCGTCGAGCACCCCGCGGATCAGGCGCTCGCCGCGGCCGTCGTCGTCGGCGGAGCCGTACTGGATGAACGGCTCGCGGGCGCTGCGCCACGGCATCACCGGGATCGTCAGCTCGAGCGTCGTGCCCGCGCCGGTCGGGCTCGTGACCGCGAGCGTGCCGCTGAGCGCCTCGACGCGCCCGCGCAGCCCCACGAGGCCGGTGCCGCCCTCGAGGTCGGCGCCGCCGATGCCGTCGTCGGCGACGGTCGCGTGGACGATCGCCTCCGACAGCGAGACCGCCACGCGCACGACGCTTGCGCGCGCGTGCTTGACCGCATTGGAGAGCGCCTCGGCGACGACGTAGAAGATCGTCGCCTCGACGACGTCCGGCAGCCGGCGGTCGGGCAGCGCGCTGACCTCGAGCGCGACCGGCGCCTGCATCGCGAGCGTGTCGAGCGCGGTCTTCAGCCCGCGCTCGAGCGCGATCGGGTGGAGCCCGTGGGCGAGCGAGCGCAGCTCCGCGCCCGCCTCGGTGACCTGCTCGCGCGCGATCCGCAGCAGCCGCCGCGCCTCCGCGGCGTCGCCGCTGTCGAGCTTGCGGCCGGCGACGTCGAGGAACTGGCCGAGCGCGATCAGCCGCTGCTGCGCGCCGTCATGGAGGTCGCGCCCGATCCGCTTGCGCTCCTCGTCGGCCGCCTCGAGCACCTTGGCGCGCGAGGCGATGAGCGCGGCCTCACGCTCGCGCAGCCGGCTCTCCTGCTTGCGCCGCTCGAGCTCCGCGCCGATGCGCGCGGCGAAGATCTGCAGCGCGGCGAGCTCGTCCGGCCGCGCGTCCAGCGTCTCCTGGGTGGTCACCGCGAGGTAGCCGATCGGCCGCCCGTCGCCGCGCGGACAGGCGACGGCGAGGTAGCCGTCGAGGCCGTGCTCGATCAGGAACGGGTCCTCGGGGAAGGCGGGCGAGACGCCCGACTCGTAGCTCACCACCGAGCGCTCGTGCAGCGCCTGGCACGGCGTGCCGCTGAGCTGGTACTCGCGGCCCGCGGGCAGCGCCTCGGGCGGCCAGGAGGCCAGCGAGCGCGCGGTCTGCCCGCTGTCGCTCAGCTCCGAGATCCAGCACACGCCGCCGCCGAACGTCTCGCCGACGGCCTGCACGAGCCGCTGCAGGAACTCCTCTCCGACCACGCCCGCGGTGCCTGCCGCCACGGTGCGCAGGAGGTCCTGGCGCGCCGTGTCGACCGTCTCGGACATCTGAGCGGAGTCTAGGAGGCAGAAAGGCGCGCTCTTGACATTCCAATTGTGAGCGCTAACACTCCACCAGATGCTGCCGCACCACACTCCCCGGATCGGCGTGATCGGGATCATGCAGGAGCTCTACGACGACATGCTGCCGGGGATCACCGAGCGGCAGGGGCGCTATCTCGCCGACGTCGCGGCCGCCCTCGGGGGCGTCGCCGAGACGGTGGTCGAGCCGCCGGCCCGCAACCGCGCCGACGTCGAGCGCAGCGTGCGCGCGCACGAGAACGCGGACGTCGACGGCCTGCTCGTCGTGATGCTCACCTACGGGCCCGGCCAGCGGGTCGCGCGCGCGCTCGGCCAGACGCGGCTCCCGCTCTGCCTCGCCAACATCCAGCCCGAGCCGAACGTCACCGCTGAGTGGGACATGGCGGACATGACCTACAACCAGGGCGTCCACGGCGCGCAGGACACCGCGAACGCGCTCGTCCGCGCCGGCGCGACCTTCGACGTGATCACCGAGGACTGGAAGACCGACGCGTTCAGCGAGCGCGTCGGGCTCTGGGCGCGCGCCGCCGCCGCGGTCACCGCGCTGCGCCGCCTCAAGGTCGCGCAGGTCGGCTACGGGATGGACGACATGGGCGACATCCGGGTCGACGAGGGCGCGCTGCTGCGCTCGCTCGGCCCGAGCATCACCGTCATCGCGCCGGGCGACCTCTACCGCGCGACCGTCGCCGTGACGCCGGAGGAGGTCGCCGAGGTGATCGCCTACGAGGACGAGCACTTCGAGATCGACCCGCGGCTCTCCGCCACCGAGCGCGAGGACCACGTGCGCATGCAGGTCGCGCTCGAGCAGCTGATGGAGGCGCGCGGGTGCGGCGCCTACTCCACCCACTTCGACGCGATCGGCGACGACGGGCGCTTCGCCCGGCTCCCGTTCGCCGCCGCGTCCAGCCTGATGGCCAAGGGGTACGGGTTCGCGGGGGAGGGCGACACGCTGACCGCCGCCCTCGTCCGCGCCGGCCACGTCCTGCTCGGCACTGCCCATTTCACCGAGATGTACGCGATGGACTTCCCGACCGACTCGATCCTGATGAGCCACATGGGGGAGGGCAACTGGAAGATCGCCCGCTCCGACAAGCCGGTGCGGCTGATCAAGCGCCCGATCGCGATCGGCGGCCTCGACGACCCGCCGACGTTCGTGTTCGAGTACCAGCCGGGCCCGGCGACGCTGGCGACGCTCGTCTCGCTCGGCGGCGAGTCGTTCCGGCTCGTGGTGTGCGAGGGCGAGAACCTCGACGGCCCCGACCTGCCGGGCCTCGAGATGCCGTGGGGGCGCTTCAAGCCCGACGTCGGCGTGCGCGCCTGCCTCGACGCCTGGCTGCGGCTCGGCGGCCCGCACCACCAGGTGATGAACCTCGGCCGCCACGCCGAGGCGTGGCGCGTGTTCTGCGAGCAGGCCGGGATCGAGTTCGCGCTGATCTAGGCGTGCGCCGTGCTGGCGCGCAGGATCAGCTCCGGCGCGACCATCGCCGGCGACGGCGGGACGTCGCCGTCGGCCTCCATCATCTCCAGCATCAGGGCGAGGGCGCGGCGGCCGATCTCGGCGAAGTCCTGGCGCACGGTGGTTAGCGTTGGCGTGAAGTACTGCGCCTCGGGGATGTCGTCGAAGCCGACCACGCTGACCTGCCGCGGGATCTCGTAACCCGCCTCGTGCAGCGCGCGCAGCGCGCCGAGCGCCATCTGGTCGTTGGCGACGAAGATCGCGCTCGGGTGGCTCTCTGTCACCAGCCGCCGGCCGAGCTCGTAGCCCGAGCGCGGGCTCCAGTCGCCGGCCAGCACCGGCGGGGCCTCGGCGCCGGCCGCGGCCAGCGCCGAGCGCCAGCCCTCGATCCGCAGCTCGGCCTCGAGGAAGTCGGGCGGCCCGGCGATGTGCGCGACGGTCGGATGGCCGAGCTCGAGCAGGTGGCGGGTGGCGAGTTGGGCGCCGGCGATCTGGTCGACGGTGACCACCGGCAGCGCGTCGGCGGGCCCGGCCTCGACCGCGACGAGCGGGAGGCCGTGGGGGAGGTCCACGAGCCCCTCGCCCGCGCCCTTCAGCGGGGCGATCACGAGGATGCCGTCGACGCCCTGCAGCCGCAGCCGGTCGACGGCGCTCAGCACCGAGTCGCGATCGAGCGCCTCGAGGCTCACGGTCATGATGAAGTAGCCCGCGGCGTGCGCCGCGCGCTCGATCGCGTAGAGCGTCGAGGCGGGCCCGTACAGGGTGGTGTCGAAGCTCACCACGCCGAGCGTCTGTGACCGGCCGGTAACGAGCGCACGCGCAGCCGAGTTGGGGCGGTAGTCGAGCTCGGCCATCGCGGCGAGCACGCGCTCGCGCGTCGCGGGGCGGACCTGCGGGCTGCCGTTGATGACGCGCGAGACGGTCTGGTGCGAGACCCCGGCCAGTTTGGCCACGTCCGTCATTACCGCCGCGCGGGGGCGCCCCGCCGAACGTCGGCTGGTCTCGCCGCTCGCGCTCACGGTCGGCCAGCGTATCCGAGTCCGGTGCGATAGCCCGCAGCCAGCACGTTAGCGTTCACAATACGCCTTGACAGCCTCCGATGTGAGCGATAACAATGGCGTTCCGAGGAGAGAGGAACCGTGTCGTGCCGGAGTCCAGCACACGCGTTCCCAACCCCCCACTGGAGGAGGAGGGACAATGTCGGAACTGGATCCCGTCAACGACGCGCTTGAGCGCCTCGAGTGGCAGGAAGCCCGAGAGGACGCGCCCGAGCGGCATCCGCTCGCGGCGATCAGTCGGCGGGCGGCGCTGACCGGAGGCGCGGCGGCGCTGGTGAGCACGGCGATCGCGGCCTGCGGCGGTGATGGCAACAAGCCGGCGACGAGCAAGGCACAGAGCGGCACGTCCGCCAGCGGCATCTTCAAGACCGAGGGCAGCCCGAAGTTCGTGCTCGTCAACCACGTGACGACGAACCCGTTCTTCGTGCCGACCCGCTACGGCGCCGAGGACGCCTGCAAGCTGCTCGGCTGCAGCTACCAGTTCACCGGCTCCAAGAACTCCAACGTCAACGAGATGGTCAACGCGTTCAACACCGCCGTCACCAGCGGCGCCGACGGAATCGCGGTCTGCCTCGTCGACAAGAAGGCGTTCAACCAGCCCGTCGAGTCGGCGCTGAAGGCCAAGATCCCGGTCCTCGCCTACAACGCGGATGAGGTGAGCAACGCCCGGCTGGCCTACATCGGCCAGGACCTGTTCGCCTCCGGGGTGGCGATGGGCAAGCGGATCCAGGGCCTCGTCCCCTCCGGCGACGTCGCGCTGTTCATCGCCACGCCCGGCCAGTCCAACATCCAGCCGCGGATCGATGGCGCGCTCAGCGTGCTCCGGAAGGTCTCGGGCATCAAGACGCATGTCATCACCACCGGCGCGGAGCTGCCGGCGGAGCTGTCGGTCATCGACTCCTACGCGCAGAGCCATCCCGACACCAAGGGCTACTTCGCCGTCGACGCCGGCAGCACGCAGAGCCTGGCCCAGACGATCCAGAAGCAGAAGCTGCGCGACAAGGGCGTCAAGGGCGGCGGCTACGACCTGACACCGGTCACCCAGAAGCTGCTTGCCGCCGACCAGATCGACTTCACGATCGACCAGCAGCCCTACCTGCAGGGCTTCTTCCCGATCATGGAGCTGTATCTCGCCAAGGCGTCGTCAACGCTGTCGGGCGTCGCCGACGTCAACACCGGCCTGAAGTTCCTCGACAAGACGACGGTGGTCCCGTACAACAGCACCAAGAGCCGCTACGAGGGCACGTCGAGCTCGCCCGGAGTGGCCAAGGCCTAGGGCCGACCGGCCGTGAGCACGAGCAGTACCACCGACCCGGCGCCCGCGGCGCCGGCCGGACCGCAGTCGAGCGAGCCCCGGGCCCACCGGCCCGGGGCCCGGGAGATGCTCGTGCGGTTCCTGACGCTGCGCGAGGGCAGCATCATCGTCGTCACGCTCCTGACGATCCTGTACTTCTCGATCACGACGGAGCACTTCTTCACGCACGCGAACTTCATCAACGTGCTCCCGTACTTCGCGCCGTTCGCGATCCTCGCGGCGGGCGAGGTGCTCCTGATGGTGGCGGGCGAGATCGATCTCTCGATCGGATCGGTCTACCTGTTCTCGCCGTTCATGTTCTACCAATTCAGCGAGGCCGGGCTGCCGCTGGTCGCCTGCCTGATCCTGGCGCTCCTGTGCTCCGCCGTCGTCGGGGTGATCAACGGCATCTTCGTCGAGGTCATCGGGGTGTCGTCGTTCATCACGACGCTCGGCATGCTGCTCGGCCTCGGCGGACTCGTGCTGATCATCTCCCACGCCCAGCCGGTCGCGATGCCGGGCGCGGACGTGGTCACGCACACGGTCAACGTCACCCACATCGTCAACGGGCAGAAGATCGTCCTGCCGGAGCAGGTCAACGAGGTCGGGACGTTCGCGAAGATCTTCGGCGCCGGCGCCTACTCCGAGCTGATCTGGGCGCTCGTGATCATCCTCGGCACCCAGATCCTGCTCACGCTCACGCGCTGGGGGACCTACACGATCGCGGTCGGCGGCAACCGCCTCGGCGCGCGGGAGGCCGGCATCAACGTCCGCCTCACCGTCATCCGCAACTTCATCGTGTGCAGCGTCTTCGCCGGCCTCGTGGGCGTGCTGGAGGCGACCCGCGCCGGCTCGGTCACGCCGGACACGGCCGGGGCGTCGGAGTCGATGTTCCGCGCGGTCTCGGCGGCGGTGATCGGCGGCACGCTGCTGATCGGCGGCGTGGGGACCGCGATCGGGGCGCTGTTCGGCGCGCTCTTCCTGGGCGTCCTGCGCGACGGGCTGACCCTCAAGGGCGTCAACGCCGACTACCTGGACTTCATCCTCGGGCTCGCGATCCTCGGCGCGATGGTGGTCAACATCTACGTCGGCAAGGTCAGGAAGGGGAGCGGCGTTGGCTGAGGACGTCCTGCAGGTCGAGAACGTCGCCAAGCGCTTCGGGCCGGTCACGGCGCTGCGCGACGTCAACCTGCACCTGGGCAAGGGCGAGGTGCTCGGGCTGCTGGGCGACAACGGCGCCGGCAAGTCGACCCTGATCAAGATCATCTCGGGCTTCCAGAAGCCGGACGCAGGGCGGCTCCTGCTGCGCGGCGAGGAGACCGAGCTCAAGTCCGTCGACCACGCGCGCTCGCTCGGGATCGACTGCGTCTACCAGGACCTGGCGCTCGTCAACGAGCTGTCGGTGACGTCGAACATGTTCCTGCGCCGCGAGCATGTCCACAAGCCGATCCCGCTCCTGAAGCGGCGCGCGATGGCGCGCGACACGCGCACGGCGCTCGACCAGATCGGCATCAACCTCCCGCGCATCGACGTGCCGGTCGCGCGCCTGTCCGGCGGCCAGCGCCAGGCGATCGCGGTCGCCCGCACGGTCACCTCGGACGCCGACATCATCCTGCTCGACGAGCCGCTGGCCGCGATGGGCGCCAAGGAGGGCGCGATGATCCTCGACCTCGTGGGGCGCCTGCGGGCCGAGGGGCGCGTGTCGATCATCATGATCGCCCACAACTACGTGCACGTCCTGGAGGCCTGCGACCGGGTCAACCTGATCCAGGACGGCGAGATCACGTTCGACAAGCCGACCGCCGACACGTCGGTCGAGGAGCTCAACGAGATCGTGGTCGAGGAGTACCGTCGCGCCCGCACGGCGGCCGTCGGCAAGGACGACCCGGCCGGGCGATGAGCGCGCACGCGGCCGGCGCCCGCGTGCCGCCGACGGGGTCGCAGTTCCTCCTGGAAGGCCAGGGGCAGCGCGCGGTGGTCACCGAGGTCGGCGCGACGCTGCGCTCCTGGCGGGTGGGCGAGCACGAGATGCTCGACACGTTCCCGCTCGACGAGCTCGACGACGACTATCGCGGCAAGGTGCTGGCGCCGTGGCCGAACCGGATCCGCGACGCGCGCTACGTGTTCCGCGGCACCGAGTACCGGACCGCGATCTCCGAGCCGGAGAGAGGCGGCGCGCTGCACGGGCTGGTGCTGTGGGCGAGCTGGCGGCCGCTGCGGCAGTCCCGCGACGAGGTCGCGCTCGGCTACATGCTGCACCCGCAGCCGGGCTACCCGTTCACGCTCGAGCTCGAGGTCGCCTACCGGCTGGTCGCCGACGGCCTCGAGGTGACGCTCAGCGCGACCAACCGCGGCTCAGAGCCCGCGCCGTTCGGCGCCGGCTTCCATCCCTATCTCAAGCTCGGCGACGCGCTCCTGCGCGTGCCCGCGAGCTCCCGCATCCCGGTCGACGAGCGGCTGCTGCCGACCGGCGCCGCGGTGCCGGTCGCGGGCACCGAGCACGACTTCCGCCGCCCGCGCCGGGTCGGCTCGCCGCTCGACGCCTGCTTCCGCGATCTCGAGCGCGACGCCGACGGGCTCGCGCGGGCGTCGCTCGTGGCCGGCGACGGCGAGGTGAGCGTGTGGATGGACGAGCACTTCCACTTCGTCCACGTATTCACCGAGGGCGGCGGGATCGCCCTCGAGCCGATGACGTGCGCTCCGGACGCGTTCAACTCCGGCGACGGCCTCCTGGCGCTCCTGCCGGGTGGGTCGTTCACCGGACGCTGGGGTCTCAACACACACCGGGAGGTGTAGCAATGCGAAGGTCGTCCAGGACCAAGCTGATGACGATGGGTATCGCGGTGGTCGCACTCGCGGTCGCAAGCCCGACGGGGGCTGCGGCAAAGGCGCGGCACCATGGGCACCATGGGCACAACGGGGGCGGTGCCCTCTCGGTGTCGGCGCCGGAACCGTTCGGCACGGCGGATGGCAAGCCGGTCGACCGCTACACGCTCTCCAACGGGCGGGTGACGGCCAAGATCATCACCTACGGCGGCATCCTCCAGGAGCTGTGGGCTCCCGACCGCCGCGGGCGCTCCGCCAACATCACGCTCGGCTACAAGGACATCGACGGCTACACGCTGAAGCGCGGCGATCCGCCGACCGCGAACCCGTCGTACTTCGGCGCGATCATCGGCCGCTACGGCAACCGCATCGGCGGCGCCAAGTTTACGCTCGACAGCCAGAACTACACGCTCGACGCCAACAACGGGCCCAACAGCCTCCACGGCGGCGTCAAGGGCTTCGACAAGTTCGTGTGGGCTGCCCAGTCGTTCAAGGACAAGGGCGTCGTCGGGCTGAAGCTGACGCGCACGAGCGCGGCCGGTGAGGGTTGCGTGAACCCGCCGACGGCGTGCACCGGTTACCCGGGCAACCTCAAGGTCGAGGTCACCTACACGCTCAACAAGGGCAGCGACCTGCGGATTGACTACAGGGCGACGACCGACAAGGCGACGGTCGTCAACCTCACGAACCACGCGTACTGGAACCTGTCGGGCGAGGGCACCGGGACGATCTACGACCACCGCCTGACGCTCAACGCCAGCCGGTACACGCCGGTCGACTCGACGCTCATCCCGACCGGCGCGACGCCGACCGTGGCCGGCACGCCGTTCGACTTCCGGACCCCGCACGCCATCGGCGAGCGGATCCGCGACGACAACGAGCAGCTGCGCTTCGGCCAGGGGTACGACCACAACTGGGTGCTTGACCGGCACGGCAAGACCGGGCTCGTCGAGGCCGCCCGCCTGAAGGACCCGGCCAGCGGCCGCGTCCTGACGATGTGGACGAAGGAGCCCGGGATCCAGTTCTACTCGGGCAACTTCCTCGACGGCACGCTCTACGGCACGAGCGGTCACGCCTACCGGCAGGGTGACGGGCTGGCGCTGGAGACCCAGCACTTCCCCGACTCGCCGAACAAGCCGGGCTTCCCCTCGACGACCCTGCGTCCGGGGCAGACCTACAAGACGTCGACGGTCATCGGGTTCTCGACGGCCGGGCGTCACCACTAAGCCAACCTGCGGGGCCGCCGCCGACACTCGTTCCCCGGCGGCGGCCCTGCCGTACCCTGCTCGCGTGGCGACTCTCGGGCTCGGTCTGGCGGCGGTTGGCCGCCCCGGCTACCTCAACCTCGGCCACGGGCATGACCTCGGCCCGGACCGCTCCGTCGCCGCGCTGCGCAATCGCGCGCACGCGGTGCTCGACGCGGCGCTGGAGGCCGGCGTGCGCCACTTCGACGCCGCCCGCTCGTACGGGCGCGGGGAGGAGTTTCTCGGCGAGTGGCTGCGCACGCGCGAGCCTGGCGGCGTGGTCGTGTCGTCGAAGTGGGGCTACGTCTATACCGCGGGCTGGGAGGTCGATGCCGACCCGCCCGAGGTCAAGCACCACGACGCCGAGACGCTGCGTCGCCAGCTGGGGGAGACGCGCGAGCTGCTCGGCGACCGGCTCGATCTCTACGCGATCCACTCCGCGACGCCGGACAGCGGCGTGCTCGAGAACGCGGCCGTGCTGGAGGAGCTCGCGCGCCTGCGCGAGAGCGGCGTGCGGATCGGCCTGAGCGTGAGCGGGACCGGCCAGCGCGCGACCGTGGAGCGGGCGCTCGAGCTCGGCGGCTTCGACGCGGTACAGGCGACCTGGAACCTGCACGAGCGCTCGGTCGAGCCGGCGCTGGCGGCGGCTGCCGAGGCCGGGCTCGTCGTGTACGTGAAGGAGGCGCTCGCCAACGGGAGGCTGGCCGGCCGTGCGCCGGCGGCCGAGCTGACCGCGGTGGCGGGCGAGCTCGGCACGACGGCCGACGCGCTCGCGCTGGCGGCGGTGCTCGCGCGGCCGTGGGCGGACGTGGTGCTGAGCGGCGCGGCGAGCGTCGAGACGCTGCGCTCCAACCTGGCCGCGGCGGAGCTGACCTGGAGCGACGAGCTCGATGAGCGCCTCGCGCGCCTGCGCGAGGACCCGGACGAGTACTGGGAGCGCCGCTCGGCGCTGCCGTGGAACTGACGCGCGTGGAGTCCCTGCGCCTCGAGCCGCTGGAGCTGCCGCTGTCCCGGCTCGCGCTGGGCACGCTCGGCTTCTCGATGCGGACGCGCGACCGCGACTACGCGCTGTTCGACGCCTGGCTCGAGGCGGGCGGGACCGTGATCGACACCGCCCACGTCTACGAGGACGGCGACGCCGAGCGCGTGCTCGGCCGCTGGCTCGCCGACCGCCCCGGCGCGCGCGAGCGGATCGTGCTCGTGACCAAGGGCGCGCACCCCGACGGCGACCGCCGGCGCGTCACGCCCGCCGACATCGCCGCCGACCTGCGCGACAGCATGGAGCGCCTCGGCGGGCCGGTCGACCTCTACCTGCTGCACCGCGACGACCCGGGCGTCGAGGTGGGGGAGATCGTCGACGCGCTCGACGCGCACCGGCGCGCCGGGCAGATCCGCGCCTTCGGCGTCTCGAACTGGACGCTGCCGCGGATCGACGCGGCCAACGCCTACGCCGCGGAGCGCGGCGTGGCCGGGATCGCCTGCAACAGCCCGCACCTGTCGCTGGCGGTGCAGAACGAGCCGCCGTGGGCGGGCTGCCTGTCGGCGACCGGCGCCGAGTCGCGCGCCTGGCACGAGCGCACGGGCGTGCCGCTGCTCGCCTGGTCCGCGCAGGCGGCGGGGTTCTTCGCGGGCGCGCGCACGGACGTCTACGACAGCGCGCCCAACCGCGAGCGCCGCGCCCGCGCCGGGCAGCTCGGGGACGCGAACGCGGTCGCGCTCGCGTGGGTGCTCGCCCAGCCGTTCCCGACCGTCGCGGTCGTCGGGCCGCACAGCGTCGAGCACCTGCGCGCGAGCCTCGCGGCGCTCGACGTCGAGCTCAGCGCGGACGAGGTCCGCTGGCTCAACCTCGAGGCGTGACTACTCCGTCGCGTTGAACTCCCACACGGCGATGCCGAGCATCACCAGGCCGAGCGCGAGGATCACGCCGGCCTCGAGCAGCGCCGGCAGCCGCCAGCCCCACCACGTCACGCCCGGGTCGAGCGCGAGCCGCGCGGCGGGGCTGATGTCCAGGTGCTGGAAGACGAGCCGCCGCATCGGGTCGACCGCGTAGGTCAGCGGGTCGATGCGGTTCAGAACGGCCAGCCAGGCCGGCAGCCCGGCCACCGGATACAGCGCGCCGGAGAGGAAGAACATCGGCATCACGACCATCTGCATCACGCCCATGAACGACTGCATCTGCTTGATGCGGACGGCGACCATCACGCCGAACGCGGTGATGGTGAAGGCGAGCAGCAGCTGCAGCGCGAAGATGCCGAGGAGCAGGACCGGGGTGTACGGCACGTGCACCAGGCCCGCGAGCGCGATCACGATCAGGCCCTGGAACCCGGCGACAGTCGCGCCGCCCAGGCACTTGCCGATCACGATCGAGCTGCGCCGGATCGGCGCGACCATCATCTCGCGCAGGAAGCCGAACTCGCGGTCCCACACGATCGAGGCGGCCGAGAACATCGCGGTGAACATCACCGAGATGCAGAGGATGCCGGGGTAGATGAACGTCTTGAGGTCGACGCCGTGGGTGCCGGCGCGCGAGAGCTGGTTGAGCCCGGCGCCGAGCACGAACAGGAACAGCAGCGGCTGCACGAGCGAGGTGACGATCCGCAGCTTGTCGCTCTTGAAGCGCACGAGCTCGCGCTGCCAGACGATCTTGATCGCGCGCGCCTCGCTGCGCCAGCTGCGCTGCGGGACGCTGACGCGGATGACCTCCGTGGCGGCGGTCATCGCCGGCCGCCTCCCGTCATCACCCGCATCATGATCTGGTTGCGCATTGCCGAGCTGTCGCTCTCGGCGTCGCGGATCGTCGAGCCCGTGTAGGTCATGAAGACGTCGTCGAGTGTCGGCCGCGAGACGCTGACCGAGCGGATCGGCATCCCCAGCTCGGCGAACAGCCGCGGGACGAACTCCTCGCCGGACGGGACGAAGAACGCCACCGCGCCCTCGGAGACCGTCGCCTCGATGTCGAACCGCTCGCCCAGCGCGGCGATCGCGGCCGCGTCGTCGTCGGTGTGGATCCGCACGCGGTCGGCGCCGACGCTCGCCTTCAGCGCCTCCGGCGTGTCGAGCACGACGATCTCGCCGCGGTCCATGATCGCGATGCGGTCGCAGAACTCGGCCTCGTCCATGTAGTGCGTGGTCATGAAGATCGTGATCTCCTCGGCCTCCTGCAGCTCCCGGATGTAGCGCCAGATCGAGCTGCGGGTCTGCGGGTCGAGGCCGATCGTCGGCTCGTCGAGGAACAGCACGCGCGGGGAGTGCATGAGCCCGCGCGCGATCTCCAGCCGCCGCCGCATGCCGCCCGAGAACGTCGCCACCACGCCGTCGCGGCGGTCCCACAGGTCGACCATCTCGAGCACCTGCTGCATGCGCGGCTCGATCAGCTGCGACTGGACGCCGTAGAGCTCGGCGTGCAGTTGCAGGTTCTGCCTCGCGGTGAGGTAGCCGTCGAGCGTCGGGTCCTGGAAGACGAGGCCGATGTTGCGGCGGACGTCGTCGCGCTCGTGGACGACGTCGTGGCCGGCGACGAGCGCGCTGCCGCCGGTCGGGCGCGCGAGCGTGCACAGCATGTTGATCGTGGTCGTCTTGCCGGCGCCGTTCGGGCCGAGGAAGCCGAACACCTCGCCGCGCGCGACCTCGAAGCTGACCCCGCGCACCGCCTCGATCTCCCCGAAGGACTTCTGCAGGCCGGAGACCTCGATTGCCAGATTCATACTGTCACAGTAACATTATAGTCGATGGATTTTCAAGAGGGATTGCGTGAGCGCAAGAAGCGAGCGACCCGGGAGACGATCCTGGTCCAGGCGATGGCCCTGTTCACCGAACACGGCTACGACTCCGTCACGGTCGCCGACGTCGCGCGCGCGGCGGGCGTCTCCGAGAAGACGGTGTTCAACTACTTCCCGGCCAAGGAGGACCTCGTCTTCAACGAGGGCCAAGCCCGGCGCGACGCGCTCATCGACGCGATCCGCACCCGCCCGCCCGGCGCCTCGCTCGTGGAGCCGTTCCGCCGGCAGACCGAGGAGCTCATCGCCCGCGTGGAGCTCGGCGAGGATCCGAGGATCGTGGCGATCCCGCGGCTGGTGGCCGGCAGCAACGCCCTGCGCGAGCGGCTGTTCATCGGCTGGGAGCGCGAGGCCGCGGTGCTCACGCCGGTGATCGCGGAGGAGACGGGGGGCGCGCCCGACGACCTCGTCCCGGCCGTCGTCGCGCGCTCGCTGGCGTGGACGAACCGGCTCGTCTTCCGCGCGGCCTTCAACCGACTGATCGCGGGAGAGGACCAGCACGTCCTCGCCGCCGACCTGCGCGAGCAGGCGCGCCGTGCGTACGACCAGCTCGAGCACGGGCTGCGCGACTACGGCGTGCGCTGACGCTCGAGCGCGAGCCCGTGCAGGCAGACGACGCTCACACGGCGGCCGGGATCCACACGCGCATCGCGCCCTCGCCGCGGTTGCCCCAATGCGAGTACGGGATCGCGCGCAGGGTGACCGCGCCGCCGGCGCCATCCAGCGGCTCGTGCGCGCCGGCCGCCTCGACCGCCACGATCCCGCCGAGCAGGTCGGGAGAGGGGGCGTCGCGCAGCTCGGCGGCCGGGTCGATGCGCAGGTCGTCGACGATCGCGCCGGCCGGCGCGTCGGCCTCCTCGACGCAGTAGACGAGCGGGCCGCGCTCGATCGCCAGGCAGCCGCGGACGGCGTCGACGCGCGGGTGCGGGGCGGTCAGCCGCGGCGCGAGCGGGAGCTCGAGCGTGACGCGGTCGCCGGCCTGCCACGCGCGCTCGACGCGCGCGTATTCCGGCGCGGGTGGCTCGAGCTCCGCGTCGTTGATCGCCAGCCGCGCGCCCGTCGCCCACGCCGGCACGCGCAGGTCCAGCGCCCACGGCGTCTCGTGGGTGGCGGTGACCTCGATCTCGATCCGGCCGTCCCACGGGTAGTCGGTGGTGACCACGAGGTCCCCGATCCGTCCGCTCGCGTACTGGTGGATCTGCACGCCGCCGTCGTCGCTGGTGGCGAGGTAGTGGTGGAGGCTCGCGAGCGTCCGCATGACGTTCGGCGGGCAGCACGCGCACGCGAACCACGGCTGGCGCACGGTGCCGCGGTGCTGGTCGCGGACGTGCAGCGGGTTGACGTAGGAATAGCCGCGGCCGTCGAGCGAGAGGCCGGCGTTGAAGCCGTTGTAGAGCGCGCGCTCGAAGAGGTCGGCGAAGCGCGCCTCGCCGGTCAGCAGCAGCATCCGCCAGTTCCAGTGCAGCGAGGCGATCGCCGCGCAGGTCTCGCCGTAGCAGCGGTCGGGCGGCAGCTCGTAGGGGTCGCCGAACGCCTCGTCCGTATGGTGCGCGCCGAGCCCGCCGGTGAGGTACATCTTGCGCTCGGTCATGTCCCGCCAGCGCGCCTGCAGGACGTCGAGCAGCGCGGCCTCGCCGGTCTCGAGGTGGAGGTCGGTCACGCCCGCGTCGAGGTAGAGCTGGCGCACGCAGTGGCCGGTGACCTCGGTCGCCTCGCGCACGGGCGCGTGGTCCTGGAAGTACGCCGAGCCGAACCGGGCGGGCTGGAGCGTCTCGTGGCCGCGGGTGTCGACGAGGAAGCCCGCCAGCTCGAGGTAGCGCGGCTCGCCCGTGAGACGGTGCAGCTCGACGAGCGCGGTCTCGATCTCGGGGTGCCCGGGCGTGCCCTCGTTGCGGCCGGGGCCGAACACGTCGCCGATGTGGTCGGCGAGGCGGCGGGCGACGTCGAGCAGCCGCGTGTCGCCGGTCCCGCGCGCGTGGGCGATCGCCGCCTGGATCAGGTGGCCGGCGCAGTAGAGCTCGTGGTCCCAGGCGAGGTTGACCAAGCGCTCGGCCCCGGTCTGGTCGACCTGGAAGTACGAGTTGAGGTAGCCGCTCGGCTCCTGGGCGGCCGCGATGAGCTCGGTGGCGGTGTCGGCGAGCGCGGCCAGCGCCTTGGACGGCTCGCGCCCGAGCTCCCACCCGAGCGCCTCGACCCACTTGTGGACGTCGGAGTCGGCGAAGCGCATGCCGATGAACCCGCCGTCCTCCTGGCCCGCCGCGACGCGCAGGTTGTGGAAGTTGCCCGCCTCCTCCAGCTTGCGCGCGCCCTCCGCCAGCAGCACCTCGCGGTTCAGGCGCCGCCGCTCGGCCCACGGGCCGCCGTCGATCGTCGCGGCGAGCGGCTGGAGCCGCGCGTGCGGGGAGGCACTGACATCCACCGGGCCATGGGAGTTTGCGTCGGATCGCACGATCCCCCCGATTGTCGCAACCGAGTGCCCCGCCACCTTGCGTCGCGCGCGCGACCTCGCCTAGCTTCGCGCGCTCTCTCGCACTCCTCTCCCCAAGGAAGGCTGGTCATGGCAGTCACGAGCATTGCGCCCGTCGCCGACACGACCCTCGACGCGGCCGAGCTGGCCCGCATGGACGCGTACTGGCGCGCGGCCAACTACCTGTCCGTCGGGCAGATCTACCTGAAGGCCAACCCGCTGCTGCGCGAGCCGCTCGCGCTCGAGCACGTCAAGCCGCGGCTGCTCGGCCACTGGGGCACGACCCCGGGGCTGAACCTGATCTACGTGCACCTCAACCGCGCGATCCGGCAGCGCGACCTGAACGCGATCTACATCACCGGGCCGGGCCACGGCGGCCCGGGCCTCGTCGCGAACACGTACCTCGAGGGCACCTACAGCGAGATCTACCCCGACATCTCCGAGGACGCGGACGGGATGCGGCGGCTGTTCAAGCAGTTCTCGTTCCCCGGCGGCGTCCCGAGCCACGTCGCGGCCGAGGTTCCCGGCTCGATCCACGAGGGCGGCGAGCTCGGCTACGCGCTCTCGCACGCGTTCGGCGCGGTGTTCGACAACCCGGACCTGGTGGCCGCGTGCGTGATCGGCGACGGCGAGGCCGAGACCGGCCCGCTCGCCGCGAGCTGGCACTCGAACAAGTTCCTCGACCCGATCCGCGACGGCGCCGTGCTGCCCATCCTGCACCTCAACGGCTACAAGATCTCCAACCCGGCCGTGCTCGCGCGGATCGAGCCCGAGGAGCTCGAGAGCCTGCTGGTCGGCTACGGCTGGAAGCCGTACTTCGTCGAGGGCTCCGACCCCGAGCTCGTCCACCGCCAGATGGCGGAGACGCTCGACACCGCGCTCGACGAGATCGCCGAGGTCCAGGCCGAGGCGCGCGCCAGCGGACGGGCGGACCGCCCGCGCTGGCCGATGATCGTGCTGCGGACGCCCAAGGGCTGGACCGGGCCGAAGGAGGTCGACGGGCTCCAGACCGAGGACTCCTGGCGCTCGCATCAGGTGCCGCTGGCCGCGCTTGCGAGCCGGCCCGACCACCTCGAGCAGCTCGAGGCCTGGATGCGCGGCTACCGGCCCGAGGAGCTGTTCGACGCCGACGGCCGGCTCGTGCCCGAGCTGCGCGCGCTCGCCCCCGAGGGCGACCGGCGCATGGGCGCGAACCCGCACGCCAACGGCGGCAAGCTGCTGCGCAGCCTGCGGATGCCCGAGTTCCGCGACTTCGCGGTCGACGTGCCGTCGCCGGGCGCGACGACGGGCGAGGCCACGAAGGTGCTCGGCGGCTTCCTCGACGCGGTCATGCGCCGCAACCTCGCGGAGGGCAACTTCCGCATGTTCGCGCCGGACGAGAACGCCTCCAACCGCCTCCAGCAGGTCTACGACACGACCGCCAAGACGTGGCTGGCGCGCGAGCTCCCCGGCGACGAGGACCTGGCCGCCGACGGGCGCGTGATGGAGATCCTCTCCGAGCACACCTGCCAGGGCTGGCTCGAGGGCTACCTGCTGACCGGCCGCCACGGGCTGTTCTCGTGCTACGAGGCGTTCATCCACATCATCGACTCGATGTTCAACCAGCACGCGAAGTGGCTGAAGACCACGCGCGAGCTGGGCTGGCGCGCGCCGATCGCCTCGCTCAACTACCTGCTGACCTCGCACGTCTGGCGGCAGGACCACAACGGCTTCAGCCACCAGGACCCGGGCTTCATCGACCACGTGGTCAACAAGAAGGCCGACATCGTGCGCGTGTGGCTGCCGCCGGACGCCAACACGCTGCTGGCGGTCGCCGACCGGTGCCTGCGTAGCCGAGACCTGGTCAACGTGATCGTCGCCGGCAAGCAGCCGGCGCCGCAGTTCCTCGACATCGACGCGGCGATCCGCCACTGCACGAAGGGCGTCGGGATCTGGGACTGGGCGAGCAACGACGAGGACGACGAGCCCGACATCGTGATGGCGTGCGCCGGCGACGTGCCGACGCTCGAGACGCTCGCGGCGGTCGACATCCTGCGCCGCGAGCTCCCGCAGCTGCGGGTGCGCGTGGTCAACGTCGTCGACCTGATGACGCTGCAGCCCGAGACGGAGCACCCGCACGGGCTGTCGGACCGCGAGTTCGACGCCATCTTCACGCCCGACAAGCCGATCGTGTTCGCCTACCACGGCTACCCGTGGCTGATCCACCGGCTGACCTACCGGCGGACGAACCACCGCAACCTGCACGTGCGCGGCTACAAGGAGGAGGGCACGACCACGACGCCTTTCGACATGTGCGTGCTGAACGAGATCGACCGCTTCAGCCTCGTCTGCGACGCGATCGACCGCGTGCCGCGGCTCGGGCACGGCGCGGTCTACGTACGGCACGCGATGCGCGACAAGCACATCGAGCACAAGCTGTACGTGCACGAGCACGGCGTCGACATGCCCGAGGTGCTCGGGTGGGCATGGCCGGCGGCGTGAGGGCGCTCGCGCTCAACGCCGGGTCGAGCTCGCTGAAGGCGGCCCTGTACGAGGTCGAGCCGGGCGCGGCGCTCGCCGTGCCCGGCGCGCCGGTGTGGGCGGGCGCGGTCGACCGCGACCCGGGCGACCGCGGCGCGGCCGCCCGCGAGCTGCTGCGCGACCTGCCGGACGACGTCGACGCGGTCGGGCACCGGATCGTGCACGGCGGGCCGCGCCTGCATGCGCCGGCGCTGCTGACCGACGAGGTCAAGGCGGCCGTGCGCGAGGTGAGCGAGCTCGCGCCGCTGCACAACGCGGCGGGGCTCGAGGGCGTCGCGGTGGCGGAGGAATGCTTCGCGGGCGCCGCGCAGGTCGCGGTGTTCGACACCGCCTTCCACTCCCGCCTCGCCCCGGCGGCGCGGACCTACGCCGGCCCGCACGAGTGGGCCGACCGCGGGCTGCGCCGCTACGGCTTCCACGGGATCAACCACGAGTACGCGGCGCAGCGCGCGGCGCACCTGCTCGGGCGGCCGGTCGGCGAGTTGCGGCTGATCACCTGCCATCTCGGCTCGGGCTGCTCGCTGGCGGCGATCCGCGGCGGCCGCAGCGTCGACACGACGATGGGCTTCACGCCGCTCGAGGGCGTGGTGATGGGCACGCGCGCGGGCTCGCTCGACCCGGGGCTGCTGCTGCACCTGCTGCGGGAGCCGGGCGCGTCGGTCGACGGCCTCGACGCGCTCCTGCACCACGGCTCCGGCCTGCGCGGGCTCTCGGGCGTCTCCGGCGACCTGCGCGAGGTGGTCGCCGCGCGCGACCGCGGCGACGAGCACGCGCGGCTCGCGTTCGACGTCTACGTCCACCGCCTGCGCTTCCACCTCGGCGCGATGCTGGGCGCGCTCGGCGGGCTCGACGCCGTCGTCTTCACGGCCGGCGTCGGCGAGCACTCGGCGGAGGTGCGCGCGGCGGTGCTGGAGCCGTTCGCGTTCCTGGGCGTGGCGCTCGACGGCGAGCGCAACACCGGCCCGCGGCTCGACTGCGACGTGGCGGCGCCCGGCTCGCCGGTGCGCGTCTTGATCGCCCGCGCGCAGGAGGAGTGGTCGATCGCCCGCGCCGCCGCCGGCGTCGCGGGCTCACCACGCGCGTCGTGGGAGGATGGGGCGCAGCTGCAGCCCGCCATCCTCCAACGGAGGTCGTGATGCTCGTCTTCTTCACCGCCCGTCGCCTGAAGCCGGGCGCCTGGGAGCAGTTCCGCCGCGCGTGGGACCCGGGCGACAACCCGCCGCCGGGCTTCCAGCGCGCCTACCACGCGCGCAACATCCGCGACGAGGACGAGATCATCTCGTTCGGGCTGTTCGACCTCACGAAGGACGACTTCCACAAGTGGCGCGGCGAGGCCGAGGAGCAGGAGCGGGCGCGCGTCGGGGCCATCTCGGCGTTCGTGGAGAACGAGTACGTCTCCGGCGTCTACGAGGTGATCGAAACCGTCGACCCCTGATGGCGACGCCGATCATCCTCGACTGCGATCCCGGCCACGACGACGCCGTTGCGCTGCTGCTGGCGGCGGGCAACGATGAGATCGACCTGCTCGCCGTCACCACCGTGGCGGGCAATTGCCCGCTTGAGCTGGCGACGCTGAACGCGCGCCGCGTCGCCGCGCTGGCCGAGCTCGAGGATGTCCCGATCGCCGCCGGCGCGGCCGGCCCGCTGCGCGGCGAGCTGGTGACGGCGCCGGACATCCACGGCGAGACCGGCCTCGACGGCTACGAGCTGACCACCGGCGAGGCGCCGCTCGACCCGCGCGGCGCGATCGAGCTGATGGTCGACACGCTGGAGGCGGCGCCCGAGCCGGTCACGCTCGTCCCCACCGGCCCGCTCACCAACGTCGCGCAGCTGCTCTCCGCCCGCCCGGACCTGCACGAGCGGATCCGGGAGATCGTGCTGATGGGCGGCTCGACCGGCCGCGGCAACGTCACGCCGCTGGCCGAGTTCAACATCTACGTCGACCCCGAGGCGGCGGCGATCGTGTTCGAGAGCGGGCTCCCGGTGACGATGATCGGCCTCAACCTCACCCACCAGGCGCGGGCCACGACCGAGGTGCTCGAGCGCGTGCGGGCGCTGCCGGGCGAGCCGGCGCGCGCGCTCGAGGGCTGGATGGCGTTCTTCGGCAGCCGCTACGAACGCGTGCACGGCGAGTTCGCGCCGCCGGTCCACGACCCGTGCACGGTCGCGCTGCTGATCGACCCGACGCTGATCCGCAGCGCCGACGCGTTCGTCGCGATCGAGACCGAGGGGCGCTGGACGCGCGGCGCGACCGTGGCCGATCTCAACGGCGTGCTGAAGCGCCCGCCCAACGCCCGCGTGGCGATGGAGCTCGACGCCCCGCGCTTCTGGGACCTCGTGCTCGCCGCGCTCTGAAAGGGCGAGGCGTGCCGCGGCCCGGAGGCCACGGCACGCCGTCCCTGGTTCGCCTAGCGGCGGCCGCTGACGGCCGCGAGGGCGTCGACGATGCCGTCGCCGTAGAACCCGTTGCGCTGCGCTGAGCCTTCGCAGCGCGCCGTGTAGTCCGTGGTGTCGGGCGGCACGGGCAGGCCGGGGTACGTCTGCACGCCGCCGGGCGGGCAGGCGTGGTCCGTCGCGGTCCGCTTGAGGGTCCGCTCGACCTGGGCCGGATCCATCGTCACGCCGCCGTTGCGCTTGTCGCGCTTGCCGTACTCGGCGACGATCAGCGCCGCGACGCCGACCGCGTGCGGCGAGGCCATCGAGGTGCCCTGGATGTACTGGTAGTACGCCCCGCCGTCCTTGATGACCGCCGGGGTGGTCGGCTCGCCCGTCGCCGGGTCGATGGTGCCGGCCGCGACGCCGACGCCCTTCGGGTAGGCGGCGAGGATCGTGTTCTCGATCTTGCGCGAGCCGTCGGGGGTGTCGCGCGAGTCACCGCCGGGGGCGGAGACGTCGGCCTGCTCGAGGCCGTAGTCGGAGTAGTAGGCCTTGCGTCCCGACGGACCGACCGAGGTGACGCCGATGACGCCATCGGCCTCCGTCGGCATCGACTTGCACGAGTTGTCGATCGTGCGCGGCCGCGCCTCGGACGGGTTGCCGTCGGCGTCGACCGGATAGTCGGGCGAGCTGTCGTCGGACATCGGCTTGCCGAGATCCGTGTGGCCGTTGCCCTCCGCGGCGATCGTCGTCACGCCGTGGTTGCGGGCGTAGTCGATCGCGCGCTGCGTGGCCGCGATCACGAGCCGCTGCTCGCGCTGCTCGGCCGCCGAGTCCGCCGGGTTGGCAGCGCAGTTGTAGAGCCACGGATCGATGTAGTACGACATGTTCACGACATCGATGCCGTGATCGCCCGCGTAGGTCAGCGCGTCGAGCGTCGGGCCGAGGAAGAAGTAGCCCGAGTCCTGGCCGGCGCGCAGGTTGACGAGCTCCGCCTTCGGCGCGACGCCGGCCATGCCGATGCCGTTGAGCGGCGACGCGATGGTCGAGGCCACGTGGGTCCCGTGCCCGTCCTCGTCGACGTTCGACGGGTCCTCGCACGACTGGTCCGGATCCGTGTCGCAGGCGCCGTCGATCGACGGGTCGTCGACGGTGAAGTTCCGGCTCAGCTTCGCGTTGAAGTTGGGCTTGATGTCGGGGTGGTTGCCGTCGATGCCGGTGTCCAGCACGCCGACGCGGACCGCGTGCGACGCCTGCTGGCGCTTGTAGGAGCCCGACGTCGTCGCGTGGATCATCTGCATGTCCCACTGGCGATCGGCGAGCGGGTCGGCGCCCTTGGCGGCGTGACCCTTGCCGTGCGAGCCGCGGACGCGCCCGATGTCCTTCTCGACCCGGTCGCGCTTGATCTTCGCGGCGTCGTTCGGGGCGTGCCCGATGATGCGGTTGGTGGTGGCTCCGACGACGGCGCGGCTCCGCGCGACGTCGCTCGCGAACGAGCCCTTGCTCGAGCGGACGGTGGCGACGCCGATGTCGGCGTTCTCGCTCACGACACGACCGCCGGCGTCGGCGATCGCGGCGCGCGCCGCCTTGCCGCTGGCCCCGTGCTCATAGAGCACCACGTACTCGCGGCCCGGTCCTGTCGGAGCTCCGTCGGCACTCGCGACGGCGCCAGCCAAGGCGCACGCGGCGAGCGCAGCGAACAGCACTCTGCGCATGTGTTTCCCTCCCGGAAATCTGGCGAGCCGACAACCCCTGCCGTGCCCGCGGTTGTCGTGGACCCTAGCGACTCAATAGAACAGGAAGGGCCACCAGGACTTCATCGGGCGGCCCTCGTCGTCGAGCGCCGTGTTGTCCAGTCCCGGCATGTTCTGGCGCCAGTAGACGACCCAGCGGCCCATGCAATCGGGCGCCAGATCGCGGTAGCGCTCGAGCTCGGCGATCGTCCACGTACGCGCCTCCTGACCTGGCTGGCGCCAGCTCTCGATGGGGGAGAGGACCCGCTCCGGGTTCTCGAGGTCGTAGTCGTAGCGGCCGTTGGGTGTGAAGTGGACGTTGCCGCACGCGGTCACGTAGTCGTCGAAGTACCGCTCGTAGTAGGGGATCGCGCCGCACGAGGCCATCCGCTCGAGCGAGTGCCCGAGGCTCTCCATCGCGCAGCCCACACCGCGGTCGAAGTTGATGAACAGGATCCGCAGGCTGCGGCCGAGCCACGGCGCGTCGTGCTCGCCGGAGTTGCCCGCGTACACCTCGAAGCGCGGCAGCGGGCGGAAATCGGCGTCGTAGGCGCGCTTGACCTCGACCGTCTCCCACGGCGCGCTGCGCTCGGTGTGGTCGGCCAGCAGCCAGACCTCGTTGACCAGCCCGCGCGCCGTCAGCTCGTCGAGCGTCAATCCGTCTTGCAGCCGCATCTCGTGCAGCGCCGCGTAGTCGAAGCCGACGCCGTCGGCGGTCCGCGGGAAGCGCGCCGAGTTGCGGTCGACCCTGCCGCGCGGCTCGGTCAGGTCCGCGATGCCGACGACGTCGTAGTCGAGGCACGGCGGCGCGGCCGGATCGCGGTAGCCCTGCCAGCGCGACGACTCGCGCAGGACGGCGCGCAGCCGCTCGACCCGCTGGCGCGCGGCCGCCTCGCGCAACCCGTGGACGAAGTTGACCACCAGGACCCGCGGCCGCATCGACCGGATGCGGTCGTGGTTGGCGACCAGCCACGGGTCCGAGTTGACCGCGCTCTCCGCGTTCGGCCAGAGCAAGCGGCGATGCTTACACAGGCGAGCTCGGGCGCGCGAGGCCCTCGGCGAGGTCGCCGAACCCCGGGGCGATGATCGCGCCGGGCTGCGCGAGCAGCTCCTCGGCGACCACGGCCTCGGTCGTGAGCAGCAGCGCCGCGACCGACGCCGCGTTCTCGATCGTCAGCCGCGTCACGCGCACCGGGTCGATCACGCCGCCCTCGAGCAGGTCGCCGAACTCACCGGTGAGCGCGTTCAGGCCGCCGCCGGTGGCCATCCCTCGCACCTCGTCGATCGCGGCCCGCCCGTCGTAGCCGGCGTTGGTGGCGATCCAGTACAGGGGCTCGGACAGCACGCGGCGCACGAGGTCGGCCCCCGTCGCGTAGTCGCCCTCGAGCTCGAGGTTCTCGAGCGCTCCCTCGGCCCGCAGCAAGGCGGTGCCGCCGCCGGGCACGATGCCCTCGCTGACCGCCGCGCGGGTGGCCGCGAGCGCGCCCTCGGTGCGGTGGCGCTTCTCGCTCAGCACGACGTCGGTGGCCGCGCCGACGTGGATCACGGCGAGCCGGCTGGCGAGCTTGGCGAGGCGCTCCTTGGCGATCTCGCGGTCGTTCTCGTGCGGGGCGTGCTCGGCCTCGTTGCGGATCTGGCCCAGCCGCGTCTCGACCGCCTCGGCGGTGCCGGCGCCCTCGACGAACGTGCACGAGTGCTCGGTGACGATCACGCGCCGCGCGCTGCCGAGGTACTCGCGGCGGACGTTGTCGAGCGTCAGGCCGGCCTCCTCGGTGATGACCTCCCCGCCGGTGAAGGCGGCCAGGTCCTTGAGGTGGGCGATCCGGCGGTGCCCGAAGCCGGGAGCCCGCACGGCGACCGCTTCCAGCGTCCCGTGCGACGCGTTGTGCACGAGCATCCCGAGCGCCGCGCCGTCGACCTTCTCGGCGAGGATCACGAGCGGCCGCGGCTCCTTCATGACCTGGTCGAGCAGCGGCATCAGGTCCGGGATCGCCGAGATCGGCTTGGTCGTCATGAAGATGTACGGGTCCTCGTAGACCGTCTCCATGCGCGTCTGGTCGGTCGCCATGTAGGGCGAGACCATCCCGTTCTCGACCAGCATGCCCTCCACGAACTCGACGGAGATGCCGGGCAGCGGCGACTCCTCGACCGTCACGACGCCCTCCTCGCCGACGTGGTCGAGCGCCTCGGCGACCGCCTCGCCGATCATCACGTCCTCCTTGCCGGCGATCGTCGCGACGTGGCGCAGGTCATCGCGGCTGGAGACCGGCCGGGCCTGCGAGCGCAGGTGCTCGACCACGCGCTGCGTGGCGACCTCGATCCCGTGGCGCAGCAGCATCGGGTTCGCGCCCTCGTCGATCGTGCGCATGCCCTCGCGCACGATCCCCTGGGCGAGCAGCGTGGCGGTCGTGGTGCCGTCGCCGGTCAGGTCGCTCGTCTTGGTCGCGACCTCGCGGACGAGCATCGCGCCCATGTTCTCGAACGGGTCCGAGAGCTCGATCTCGCGCGCGATGCTGACGCCGTCGTTGGTGATCGTCGGCGCCCCGGTGAGGCGCTCGAGGACCACGTTGCGGCCCTTCGGGCCGAGCGTCACCTTGACCGCGTCGGCGAGCTGGTCGACGCCGGACTGCAGCCGGCGCCGCGCGTCGTCGTTGAAGTGGAGGATCTTCCCCATCGTCTCTCCCTAGGCCGGCACGAGGATGCCCCGGCCCTGCAGGCGTCCGTTGTCGAGGTCGTTCATCGCGTCGTTGATCGCGTCGAGCGGATACGTGGTCGTGTGCAGCGAGACCTTGCCCTGCGCGGTCAGCGTCATGAGGTCCTGCAGGTCGACGTAGGTGCCGACGAGGTTGCCGATGAACGAGATCTCGCGCGAGATTACGTCGATCGTCGGGATGTCGATGTTCTGGCCGTAGCCGATGACGTAGTAGAAGCCGCCGTCCTGGATCATCGCGACGCCGTCCTCGACCGCGCCCTTCTCGCCGACGAAGTCGATGATCGCCTCGGCGCCCATCCCGTCGGTCAGCTCCTGCACGGTGTCGATGTGGCTCGTGCCCTCGACCTTGAGGGTGTGGTCCGCGCCCAGCTCCTTGGCCAGCGCGAGCGCCTTCTCACTCGGGTCGACGACGATGATCTCGGTCGGCGTGTAGGCCTTCAGGCACTGGATGCCGATGTGGCCGAGCCCGCCGGCGCCGATCACGACGGTCTTGGTGCCGGCGCCGACCACGGGGATCGCCTTCTTGACGGCGTGGATCGCGGTCAGCCCGGCGTCGGCGAGCGCCGCGATCGAGGCCGGCTCGAGCGACGGGTCGAGCTTGACGACCGAGCGCGCGCTGGTGAGCAGGAAGTCGGCGAAGCCGCCGTCGCGGTTGATGCCGGGGAACGAGCCGTTGACGCAGTGCATGTCGTCGCCGCGCCGGCACGGGGTGCAGAGCCCGCACGAGATGAACGGATGCACGATCACCGTGTCGCCGACCTCGACGTTCGAGACGCCGGAGCCGATCTCGTGCACCCAGCCCGCGTTCTCGTGCCCGGGCGTGTAAGGGAGGACGACCTCGGACTTCTCGGCCCACTGCCCCTCCTGGATGTGGAGGTCCGTGCGGCAGAGCCCGGCGGCCCCGATCTTCACGACGACGTCGAACGGCCCGGTGGCCTTCGGCTCGTCGACCTGGTCGAGCTTGAGCGCCTGGTGGTACTCGTGCAGTCGGGCCGCGTTCATGCCGCCGCCACCTCCTCGGGGTCGTGGATGTCGTACCGGACGGCCAGCAGCGAGCGGCAGATGCCGCCGTTGGCCTCGAGGCTCGTCCGCACGAGCCTCGCCATCCGCAGCCAATGCGTCAGCTCGGCCGCCGTGATCGGCGCGCCGTCGGGCCGGACGAACGCCGGCGCGTCGTCGTCGACCGGGATGCCCAGGTGCTCGCGCAGCTCGAGGCAGCGACGCGCGCCGGGATCGCGTGGGAGGTCGGCCACCCGGCGCGCTGTCACCTCCTCGGGGGTCGCGCCGCCGGCCGCCAGCTCCTCGCAGAGCCGCGACTGGCGCGCGACGAGCGCTTTGCGGTGGAACAGCTCCCGCAGCGCATCGAGCTCACCTTCGGTCTCGCCTGGGAAGGCTCCGGCGAACCCCTCGCCTCGGCCCACGGCGGCGTTGATCTCGGCGCCGGTGTAGTGGTCCTCGAGGACCACGGTCACCTCGCCCACCCCCGGCAGCCGGCGCACGGCGTCGCGCGCGTCGGCCGCCATCAGGAACGCGAAGTTCGGCGCGCACTGCGGCGTCGGCAGCCGGAGCCGCACGTCGACGTCCCCGCCGGCCGTCACGTCGCACGAGGTCACGAACCTCAGCGACGTGATCGGCTCATCGAGCTCGGGATCGAAGACCGTCCCGAGCGCGTCGAGGACGTGCGCGCGGTCTGTCACGCGGCGCCTTCGACCAGCTGCGCATCCTCCTGTGCCGCCGGGGTGCCGCCGTTGGCCAACTGGAGCTCCGCCGGAACCTCGACGTCGTAGAGCTTCGCCGCGTTGAGGCCGAGGATCTTCTTCTTGGACTCGGTGGTGAACGCAGGGAAGTCGGAGAACGTCTCGTCGGGGTAGTCCCAGTCGACGAGCCCCTCGACCTGCCACTTGGGCTCCCAGATGGCGTAGTCGGCGCCGAACAGCATCTTGTCCTCGCCGACCCAGAACAGCAGCTCGCCCATGACCTTCGCGAAGAACCGCGGGCGGGCGTGCATGAGGCCGCCGATGACGACCGCGAGGCCGGCGTAGACGTTGCGCTCCTGCGTCGCCATGAAGCAGAAGTCCTCGATCCGCGGCAGGCCCACGTGCTCGACGATGAAGTTGAGGTCCTGGTAGCGGGTCGCGACCTTGTCGACGTCGGCGACGTCGAACGCGTCCTTGTCCAGCGGCCAGATCGTCGGTCCCTTGTGGACGTGGACGTTCTTGATCCCGAGCTCGAGGCACTTCTCGAAGAAGGGCTCGCAGATCGCGTTGTCGAGCTTGTAGCCGCGAGAGCCGGCGTTCCACTCGGCCGTGTAGAGCTTCACGCCCTTGTGGCCGTACTGCGCGTGGTCCTCCTCGAGCTGCCGAAGCCCGGGGTCGCCGTCACGCGGGTCGAAGCGCCCGTTGACGATGAGCTTGTCCGGGTGCCGGGCCGCCATCTCGGCGTCCATCTCCGCCGTGTTGAAGCCGGTCCTGTACCACTCCTTCAGGTACGTCGGCTGGAACACGGCGACGTCGACGTGGCCGTCCTCGAACATGTCCTTCTCGAACCGCTCGGGCGAGTACTTCTGGAAGTCCTCGATCGACCAGTGCGTCTCGGCGGGGCCGAGCCCCTGGTAGGCGTGGAAGCAGTTGATCCAGCCCTCGGCGTACTCCTCTGCGCCCTTCACCCAGTTCGCGGGACTCGCGTCCCAGAAGTGGGTGTGGCTGTCCATGACGAAGTACTTCTCTCCGTCCTTCTCGTACATGGGGTTCCTTCCTTAGCCGACGGGCTTCAGATCGAAGTCGATGTATTCCGCGGCGTCCTCGGGGTTGGCGAACATGATCACCCGGTCGTCCTCGACGACCATGCGCCCGTAGTGGGTCGACATGATCTCCTCGAAGTCGTCATTGCCGAAGTCGGCCCAGCCGAGCGCCTCGGCGATCTCCTCGTAGTTGAAGTCGAACGAGCCGGTGCCGTCGACGCGGATCATCGACGGCAGCTCCTCGACGGTGACGTTGTCGTGCCCGCGCATGACGTCGGCGACCGTGTGGCCCACCTGGTTGTTCATCAGCGTCACCCCGGCGCGGTTGGACGAGGTGCGGTCGACCTTGAAGCGGTCGTTGTCGGCCATGTTGTTCACGCCTCCTTGGGGGTGTCGAGTCCGATGTCCGAGAGCAGGTCTTCGAAGCGGTGCTGCGAGCGCTCCATCGAGTCCTCGAACGTGATCGCCTTCTCGGACGGCTGCGACCAGATCGGCTGCATCGTGCGCGCCGCCTCGATGCTCACCGGCGTCCACTGCTCCAGCCAGCCCTGCATCGTCTCCTTGTTCCCCGCGCCGTGCTTCGGGTCGTTGGCGAGCATCCCGTACAGCCGGCGCGCGCCGCGCTGCTCGCGCGTCGTGTCCGACTCGGCCGAGCCGAACAGCGTCGGGGTGACGAAGTCGCCCTGCAGCGCGGCGACCTGCATCACGAAGCTGCTGCGGAAGAGCTCGCCGATCAGCGGCTCGAACACGATCGCGGTGGCGAACCACGCCTCCGACCAGTCGCGCGTCGCCGTCAGCTTCTCGACGTTCTCGCGCGTCTTCTGCCAGACCGGGTCCTCCTGCCAGGTCCTGATGTGCGCCTGGCCGTCGAAGCCCTCGATCTCGTCGTCGAGGTCGAGGTTGTAGAGGATCAGGTCCTGCGCGAAGCGCAGCTTGTGCACGGCGCCGACCGACAACGCGTTGTTGATCATGTTCGTCGGCGCGTCGCGGTTGGCCGGCACGTACACGTGCATCCCGATCCCGTGCTCGGCGTGCGCCCACGCGCCGACGTGCTTGGCCACGACGTCGGTCCAGCGGCGGTTCCACTGCTCGAACGCGTGCGCGTCCTTGGCGTTGGCGATGTTCGACTGGGCCTGGCGGACGACGTTCGCGTTGTTGCGATAGATCGTCTGCTCCCACTCCTCGTTGGGGTCGAGGAACTCGTGCCAGTTCGAGGACTTCAGCGCGCTCCACTCCTGCGGGTAGCCGCTGGTGCCGTCGGCGAAGCCGTAGATCCAGCCCTGGGTGAGGTGGCGCTCAGGATCCGGCTGGACGTCGACCGTGACGTCCTCGTAGATCGTCGCGCGGCGCTTGGCCGGCGTGAAGTAGTTGTAGGAGCGGCTGGTCGAAGAAGGGAACTCCTGCGAGCCGGCCTCGGCGTCGGTGAAGACGGGCTTGGGGACGCTTCTCTCCTTGGCGGGCGTCTCGGTGCTCATGTGCGGCTCGTCTCCTCCGTCTCGGTGGTCGTGAACTTGTCGAAATAGATGCGTGACTCGGGGACGCCCTTGGCCATCAGCAGGCCCTGGGCGGCCTCGACCATGGGCGGCGGGCCGCACACGTAGGCGTCGACGTCCTTGAGGTCCTCTTCGAGGCGCTCGACGACGTCGGTGATCATTCCGGCCTCGCCGTCCCACTCGGCGTGGGACAGCGCGGGGACGTAGCGGAAGGACGGCAGCGCGCTCGCCAGCGCCTCCAGCTCCTCGCGGTGGAACAGGTCGGTCTCCGCGCGCGCGCCGTAGTAGTAGACGGCGTCGCGCTCGATCCCGCGCTCCCGCAGCGAGCGCAGCAGGCACAGGATCGGCGCCATACCGGCGCCCCCGCCGATGAACACGATCCGGCGGGGCGATTGGTCGCGCAGGGTGAACATCCCGTAGGGCCCCGTGATGTCGAGCTCGGTCCCCTCGCCGATCTCGCCCGACCCGAGCAGGCCGGAGAAGCGCCCGTCCGGGTAGAGCTTGATCATGAACTCCAGCTTGCCCTTGTCGGAGGGCAGGTTGGCCATCGAGAACGAACGGTGGTTGCCCTCCGCGCCGGGGATCGAGATGTCGACGTACTGGCCCGGATGGAACTCGAGCTCCGCCGGCTCGATCAGCTCGAGCTCGAGCCGGCGGATGTCGTGCGTCAGCTCCTCGACGGCGGTCACGCGGGCCTTCGCCTCCACCAGCGGGAGCCCGGCCTTGAGCATGTCCTCGTCGTAGTTGATGAGCTCGACCTCGAGGTCGGTGAGGGCGTGGGCGCGGCACAGCAGCGTCCAGCCCTCCTGCTCCTCGAAGTCGGGCAGCGCGAACGTCGAGTAACGGTCGAGGTCGACCTCGCCGTCGAGCAAGAACGACTTGCAGGACGAGCACTGGCCTTCCTTGCATCCGTGCATCAACTGCAGCCCCTGGCGGAAGGCCGCGTGGAGGACCGTCTCGTCCTCGTCGACCTCGAAGTCGATGCCAACCGGCTCGAGCCGGACGTTGTGCTTTTCACCCATCGTCCGGCCCGGCCGATTCGTTCTTCCCTAGGCCGCCGCGGGCTTGCCGGCGGGGCCGCCGCGCTTGTACTTGGCGACGTACTCCTCGCGGTCCTCGGGGGACATTTCGTTGAGGAGGATGTTCGGGCTCTGCAGCGTGTTGCCGCGGGCCTCGTCCAGCGTCCACATCTTCTTGGGGTCGAGGTTGAGGTGCGGCTGCGGGATCAGCGTCTTCCCGTCGTCACGGACGTACCCGAGCTCCTGCATGATCTCGGCGACGTCCATGCCGTGGTAGAGCGTCTCCCACTCGCGCTTGCCGGTGAGCTGGCCCATGGCCGGCGTCGGGCGCCCCTCGTACTCCGGGCGGAACGCGACGGCGTCGGTCCAGTGGCAGGTCTCCGAGCAGTACGTCCGGACCTGGCCGTCGACCTCGTCGACCACCATGTCCTCGCGGATCAGGCACGGGACCATGCAGCTCCAGCAGCGGTGCGGGTACTCGTAGTCGGCGCCCGGCTCGAACGCGATCGGCTTGTGGCCGTTCTTGACCGAGTAGTCCGCGTAGCGCTCCCACCACTTGCCGTACTTGTCGTACCAGCCCGGGTACTTGTGCTCGAACCACTCGAAGTCGTCGTCGTCCATGCCGTCGATCCGCCAGTAGTTCGCGAACCAGCCGGTGGCGAAGAACTGCGCCACCTCGTGGACGTAGCCCTTGTTCCAGATCCGGTTCCACGCCTCCTCGACGAGGTCGTGCGGGATCGTCAGGCCGTACTTCTCCAGCGGCACGAGGTAGGAGCGGTAGTAGTCGTCGTAGATCCAGCGGCGCCACATCTCGGCGTAGGACTCGCGGTCCTTGCGGCGGTCCTTGGTGCCGTACTCGATGAACGTGCCGATCGCGGCGTCGACCACCGCGTGGTTGTTCCACCACGCGTACCGCAGGTCGCGCTCGAGCAGCTGGCGGTTGCGCTCGTCCGCGAGCGCCATGAGGATGATCGAGTAGCCGTTGGAGATGTGCCGCGACTCGTCCGACTGCACCGAGTGGAAGACCGTCGGCAGCAGGTAGTCGCCGTTCGCGGCGGCCTCACCCGGCATCGCGACGAAGAGGACGTTGGTGAACGCCGTCTCGGCGACGATCGTCAGATAGATGTTGGCGGCGGTGATCGCGTCGCCGGTGATGAACCCCTCACCGAACTGGCGGCCGATCGTGCCGGCGTAGCAGTTCGCGAAGCCCTTCTCGGAGATGTCGAACCCGGCCGGGTCGACGTAGTGGTTCATGTACAGCCGCTTGAGGTTCATCTGGATCGTCGAGTGGCGAACCTCGTCGATCATCTGGATGGCCAGCCCGTTGTGGATCGACGGGTTCGGCACGCACCCGATCGTCAGCGGCATGGCACGGGCGGCTGAAATCTCGGGGAACGGGATGATGGAGAGGAACAGCTTCTGCCACTCCATCCAGCGCTCCTGGACCTGGCGGAACATGTTGCCCCGGATCGCGCCGTCCATCGCGCCGAAGACGCGGTTGTCCTTCTCCTCCTCCATCGGGAAGTAGGAGCGCAGGACCTGCTTCAGGGGGTCCTTCTTCGGGGCCTTCTCGAACGTGTAGTCGGTGGCGTACTTCTCCACCGGCGAGACGTAGGTGGGGTCCCAGGAGAGCTCCTGGATCTTGTTGTGGGCCTTCGTGATGCTCGCCCGACTCACTGTCTCGACCTCCGTCGTGTGGACGCACAAGTACGACCCTCGGCCCCGATGCTCGGGGTCGAGAGCAATGGTGGGCGGAAGCTACGACCCGCCTGGTGGCGCGACAAGAAACTCGTGCTTTTCCGCACGATGCTGGAAAGACCGGTCATGCGCACAGCTCCATCGGGGCGGAATCCGTCCCCACCCGGGCGGGCCCGGCGGTTTCGGCGATGTCGCGCACCGCCGCCGTGAGCTCGTCGTGCTCGTTGTCGAACGCGCGCGTCGACGCCGACAGCCCGAGCACGCCGGCGAGCCGCCCGTGCTCGTCGAGCGCCGGCGCCGCGACGCAGCAGAAGTCGAGGTCGAACTCCTCGCGCTCGACCGCGTAGCCGTCGGCGCGGACGCGCTGGAGCTCCTGCGAGAGCTGCACGGGCGAGGTGATCGTGCTCGGCGTGTAGCGCGTGAGGCCGCTGCCGACGTAGCGCGCCAGCGCCTCCGGGCGGAGGCGCGCGAGCACGACCTTGCCCATCGCGAGCGCGTGGGCGTTGTCGGTGATCTGCGTGCCGAGCCCGGGCATCCGCGCGATGCCCTGGCGGCCCCGCACGACGGTGATCTCGATCACGCCTCCGCGGACGACGCCGAGGTAGCAGCGCTTGTGGGTGCGCAGGAACAGGTCGTCGACCGCGTCCTCGAGCGCATGGCGATCGGTATGGGGCGCGGGCGCGACGTCGTGCCGCGCCTTGTAGAGGCCGCCCTCGTGGACGGCGAAGCCCTCGTCGACGAGGCTCGCGAGCAGGTGGTAGGCGGTCGAGGCGCTCTTGCCGACGAACTCGGTGACCTCCTCGGCGCGCACGCCGCCGGGGTGCTGCTCGAGGAAGCTGAGCACCTGCAGCACGGCGTGTGCGGTCGACAGGCCCCTCCGGCCGCTCTGCGACCTCGCCTCGCCAGATACTCCACTCACCGGTGCGTGTACCTCCTCCTTGTGGCTGCCTCGTTTGTAATGACGAGGCGCTGCAAGGGCGCTGCAGACGGTTTGTGCCGGGCGCGACTCGGCGGTACTTTGGCAAGGCCCTGAAGCCGACAATCGGACCACGAGGGCACGATTGCGGAATCCCTGGCTGGCCATCGACGCCACGACCTCTCCTGCGCGGCGAGCGCGGGAGGTTCGCCATGCCTGGGAGCGGTTCCTCGGAGGTGGGCGCCCGGATTCCATCCGTGAGCCGATCGCCGACTCCTGGCGGCGCTCGTCTGAAGCGGGCGTCGATCCGAGCGCGAACGGCGCCGCGCCGTCGGTCGCCGACGACGACGAGGCCGCGGCGCGCTGGGAGGTCCACCCGCTGGAGTCGGTGGCGCCGCTGATCCGCGAGTGCTTCGCCGGGATCGCCGATGACGCGGCGCACCTGATGGTTGTCAGCGATGCCGACGGGACGCTGCTGTGGCTGGAGGGCGCGCCCCAGGTCCGCCTCGCGGCCGCGAACTCGATGAACTTCGCCGTCGGCGCGCTGTGGAGCGAGGGCGGCGCGGGGACCAACGCGATCGGCACCGCGCTGGCCGCCGACCACGCGGTCCAGGTGTTCGCCGCCGAGCACTTCAACGAGGTCGTGCAGGCGTGGACGTGCGCGGCCGCCCCGGTGCACGACCCCGACACCGGCGACCTCATCGGCGTGATCGACCTCACGAGCCGGATGAGCACCGTGCACCCGCACTCGTTCGCGGTCGCGGTCGCCACCGCGGGCGCCGTCGAGGCGCACCTGCGATGTCTCATGCACGAGCGTGACGGGCGGCTGCGCGCGCGCTACGTCGACCGCGTGCTGGGCGGCAGCGACGACCGCGCGCTGGTGACCTCGAGCGGTCGCGTGATCGCGACCAGCCCGCAGGAGTGGATGCCGGCGGAGCGCCTGGCGCTGCCGGCGTACGGGGGCGAGTTCACGTTGCCGTCGGGCGTGCCGGCGTTCGCGGAGCCGCTGGAGCGCGACGGCGCGTTCCTCATCCGCCGGCTCGAGCACGCGCCGGCGGGCCGGTCCGGCGGCGTGGTCCGGCTGCGCGTGCTGGGCGACGATCACCCGCACGCGATCGTCGACGGCCGCCCGCTGCCGCTCGGTCGCCGGCAGGCCGAGATCCTCGCGCTGCTGTGCCTGCACTCCGGCGGCCTCACGACCGAGCAGCTGGGCTCCGAGGTCTACGGCGACGCCGCGAGCAACAGCACGGTCCGCGGCGAGGTCTCGCGCTTGCGCAAGCAGCTCGGGCTGGCGATCGAGACGGACCCCTACCGCTTCGTCGGCCACGTCGAGTCCGACCTCGGGCGCGTGCGCGCGCTGCTCGAGCGCGGTGCGATCCAGGAGGCGGCGGAGCTCTACGCGGGGCCGCTGCTGCCGCACTCCGACGCGCCCGGCGTCGAGCGCGAGCGCCAGGCGCTCGAGGGCTGGATCCGGCACGCGGTGATGACCGGCGACGACCGCGAGGCGGTGTGGGCGTGGGTCCAGACACCCTCCGGCCGGGAGGACGCGGCGGCGTGGCGGCAGGTGCTGCTGGCGCTGGACTATCGCGACCCGCGGCGCAGCCAGGCGGCGGCGCAGGTCGGGCGGCTGCGCGCGGTCTAGGTGGTTGATTCCGTGGCCGCCGTGCCCGGATGTGCGCGTGCAGACGGGTACGGGGGTCGCGGAATCGACCGCCTAACCCACAAGTTCTCGGTGCGGCGCGCGTTGGAGGGCGAAACGCCTTCTGACTCTGGGAGAGATCCTTGCGCCTGCCCATCCTCGTCGCGAGCCTGCTCGTGCTCGCACTCGCCGTACCGGCCTCCGCCGGCGCCGTCGCCACGATCCTGCCGGGGCAGGCAGGGCTCGGCGACCTCGATGCGCGGACGGGCAAGGTCGCGCCCACGGCGGCGCAGAAGCAGGAGGCGAGCGGGCTCGGCGCGCGGGTGGAGTGGAACCGCTACGGCACGCCCGCGTCGCTGATCGCGAGCGACGGCTGGCTCTTGAGCGCCGCCTCAGGCAGCGCGAGCGCGGTCGCGCGCGGCTTCATCGGCTCGCACCGCTCGCTGTTCAAGCTCTCCGCTGCCGACGTCTCTGCACTTGATCTCGTCAACGACTCCAAGCTCGTCCAGAGCGACGGGCACGCCGTCGTCTTCCGCCAGAAGTTCGGCGACCAGGCCGCCGGCCACGACGGCCTGATCACCGTCGCCGTCGCGAACGGCCGCGTCGCCTACGTCTCCTCGACGGCCGCCGGCTCGCAGGCCGCGCCCGCCGCCGCGACGCTCACCGCCACCCAGGCGTGGCTGCGCGCCGCCGCCAACGCCGGCGTGAAGGCCACGGCCGCCGACGTCGGCGCCGTCACCAAGCGCGGCGGCTGGAGCGAGTTCGCCGTCAAGGGCCTCGCCACGCCGGGCGTGCCGGGCGCCAAGCGTCAGCTCGGCCAGCGTGCGCGGCTGACCGCGTTCCCGACCTACACGCAGGGCGTGCGCCCGGCGTTCGAGACCGTCGTGCTCGACGTCGACGGCGGCAAGACCCGCGCCTACCGCTCGTTCGTCGACGCTCGCAGCGGCGAGGTGCTCACTCGCGCCAACGCCGTCCAGCAGGCCGCCGACGAGGAGAACGGCAGCGGCACCTTCAGCGGCACCACCGGCGACGGCGCGAACGGCTGCGGCAAGCCGGCGCCGATCACGGTCAAGTCCGCCTACTCGGTCGGCGCCTTCGCGACCGCGAACGTGCCCTCCGACGACATCGTCCTCAAGCTGATCGGCCCCGACGGCAAGGCCGTCGCCTCGTCCGACACCGCCTCGAGCCCGGAGGCGGTCACCTACTCCAACGACGGCGCGAAGGTCGCCGACGGCACCTACCAGGTCCTCGTCTGCGCGTTCGACGACCCGACGGTCCCCGCCAGCGGCGAGACGTTCGCCTACACCGGCGGCTATGCGGTCAACGACACGGCCGCCACGCCGAGCGCGGGCACCGGCAACCCGTCGTGGAAGTTCTTCGAGGCCGCCCCGCTCGGGTCGAGCGACAACCGCAAGGCCGGCTGCTACCTGTCCGCCACCGGCTGCGACCTCGGGCTCTCCAGCCCGGCCGAGCACGGCCCGTGGGACGCGATCCCGACCACCGGCACGCCGTCCTTCACCACGCAGGGCAACGCCGCCCGCACGGCCGAGGCGCGCGCCTCGCCGCTGACGCCGGGCCCGTTCGGCTTCATGCCGACCTCCGTCGAGCGCTCCTACCAGTTCCCGTGGGCGAACCAGTGGGCGACGTCGAAGTGCGACCCGGCCCAGCTGGTCACGCCCGGCTCCGGCGCCGACCTGTCGGCCTCGGTCGCGAACCTGTTCAGCGGCCACAACCGCTTCCACGACTTCGCGTACCACCTCGGCTTCACGGAGGGCAACTACAACCTCCAGCAGTCGAACTTCGGCGCCACCGAGCCCGGCCGCGACGGCGACCCGGAGATCGGCAACGTCCAGGCCGGCGCGCTGACCGGCGGCCAACCGACGTTCGAGGGCCGCGACAACGCCAACCAGGTCACGTTGATGGACGGCGTCCCCGGCATCACCAACCAGTACCTGTTCCAGCCGATCGCCGGCGCGTTCTACTCGCCCTGCGTGGACGGCGACCTCGACACCTCGGTGTTCGGCCATGAGTACACGCATGCGATCTCCAACCGGATGGTCGGCGGCCCCGACGACAGCCTGTCCGGCCTGCAGGCGGGCGCGATGGGGGAGAGCTGGTCCGACCAGGTCGCGCTCGAGTACCTGCACGCGCACGGCTACGTCCCGCAGGACGGCGAGAACCCGTGGGCGGAGGGGCCGTACGTGACCGGCAACAAGAAGACCGGCATCCGCGACTACGCGCTCGACGCCAACCCGCTCAACTACTCGGACATCGGCTTCGACACGTCCGGCCCGGAGGTCCACGCCGACGGCGAGATCTGGAACGGCACGGGCTACGACATCCGCCAGGCGCTGGTGAAGAGGTACGACGCGCAGTTCCCGGCGACCGACCGCGCGCGGCAGCTCCGCTGCGCCGACGGCCGGCCGGGCACGACCGCGCCGCAGGCGCCGCTGCCACCCGAGCAGTGCCCGGGCAACCGCCGCTGGATCCAGATCATGTTCGACGCCTTCCTCCTCCAGCAGGGCGACACGAGCATGCTGACCGCGCGCGACGCCTACCTGGCCGCCGACCGGATGCGCTTCGGCGGCGCCAACCAGGCGGAGCTGTGGAACGCGTTCGCCAAGCGCGGGATGGGCGAGTCGGCCTCGACGGACACCAACGAGGACGACCAGCCGAAGCCTGGCTTCGACTCGCCGCTCGCCCAGAACGCGACCGTCACGTTCGCCACCGGCGCGGCGAAGGCGTCGATCTACGTCGGCCGCTACGAGGCGCGCGCCACCCCGCTCGCCGACACCGACCCGGCGACCGCGCTCGGCGCGACGGCGAAGCTCGTGCCCGGCAGCTACGACGTGCTCGTCCGCGCTCCCGGCTACGGCCTGCGGCGCTTCACGCTCAAGGTCACGGCCGGCCAGACGCTGACGCAGACCTTCGCGCTGGCGCCGAACGTGGCGTCGAAGAGCCAGGGCGCTTCGGCCTCGGGCGACGGCACGAACCTCGACGACCTGATCGACGACACCGAGTCGACGACGTGGGACTGGACCGGCTCGACCGGCGTCGCCGCGAGCAAGCCGTCGGTGACGATCTCGTTCGCCGGCGCCAAGCCGGTCGCCTCGATCGGCGTCAGCGCGCTGCTCGACCCGAACGACCCGGACGCCGACGAGGGGCGCTTCACCGCGCTGCGGCGGTTCGCGGTCTCGAGCTGCGACGGGCGGACGGCCAACTGCTCGCTGCCGACGAGCTGGAAGCCGCTCTACACGAGCGCGTCCGACGCGTTCCCGTCGGTTGCGCCGCGGCCGCTGGCGCCGGACCTGACGCTGCGGACGTTCGACGTCGAGGACACGACCGCGACGCAGATCCGCTTCACGGCCCTCGACAACCAGTGCACGGGCGCCCCGGACTACCAGGGCGAGCAGGACGCGGACCCGCTCAACCCGACCGACTGCGACACCGGGTCGGACCAGGGCACGTTCCTGCACGCCGCCGAGCTCGAGGTGTTCTCGCAGAACGTGACCGGATAGGCGGGTGCGTAGGCTTGGCCGACCATGAGCGTCAGCCCGGTCCTCTCGGCGGAACAGCTGGCGAAGCTCGCCGGCGTGGGGGAGGAGCGGACCGCCGCGGTCGGTGACGTCCTCTACCGGATCGGCGACGAGCGCTACCCGTTCGTCGCGATCCTCGAGGGCGAGGCGGCGGTCCTCGACAGCGCGGGGGACGAGATCGTCCGGCACGGCGCGTCGGGGTTCCTGGGGGAGCTCAACCTGATGACGGGCCAGACGGTCTACCTGACGGCCGTCGTCACGCAGCCGATGCGCTACATCGCCGTCGAGCGCGAGGTCCTGCGCCCGCTGCTATTCGACGACGGCCCGCTCGGCGACGTGCTGCTGTCGGCGTTCATCGCGCGGCGCGAGGGGCTGCAGCGCCATCAGGGCATCGGCGTCGAGATCTTCGGGCCGCGGTCGTCGGCCGACACCCGGACGATGGTCGACTACCTCCGCCGCGCCCGGCTGCCGTACACGTGGCGCGACCCCGAGCACGCCGACGATCCCGAGGCGGCCGCGGTGATCGCCGCGCTGTCGCCCGGCGAGCTGCCGCTCGTGCGGCTGCCGGGCGGCACGGAGCTGCGCCGGCCCAGCAGCGGCGAGGTCTGGCGCGCGCTGGGGATCGGCGCCGCGCTGGAGGCGCATCAGGAGGTCGACCTCGTGATCGTCGGCGGCGGGCCGGCGGGCCTGGGCGCCGCGGTCTATGGCGCGTCGGAGGGGCTCGACACGCTGATCATCGAGAGCACGGTGCTCGGCGGCCAGGCGGGCGTCTCGCGGCGGATCGAGAACTACCTCGGCTTCCCGGCCGGCATCAGCGGAGGGGAGCTGACCACGCGCGCCGTCACGCAGGCGCGCAAGTTCGGCGCGCGGATGGCGACGCCGTACCGGGCGCTCGCGCTCGAGCCGGGCACCGACCGCCACATCGTGCGGCTCGACGGCGGCGAGGAGATCGCGGCGCGCGCCGTCGTCCTCGCCACCGGCGCCGAGTATCGCCGGCTCCCGGTCGCCGACCTCGAGGACTACGAGGGCATCAGCGTCTTCTACGCCGCCGGCCCGCCCGAGGCCCAGCGCTGCGGCGCGACCCGCGTCGCGGTCGTCGGCGGTGGCAACTCGGCCGCGCAGGCCGCGATCTGGCTCTCCCGCGGCGGCGCGCTCGTGACGCTGCTGCACCGCCGCGCCGACCTGCGCGAGACGATGTCCGACTACCTGATCGGCGACCTCGCGCGCCACGGGATCGCGGTGCGCGACCGGTCCGAGATCGCCGCGCTGCACGGGAGCGACGGCCAGCTCGAGGCGGTCACGCTGCGCGACGGCGAGCAGATCCCGCTCTCGTACCTGTTCCTGTTCCTCGGCGCCTCACCGTGCACGGACTGGCTGGGGAGCGCCGTCGCGCGCGACGACAAGGGCTTCGTCCTGACGGGCGCCGGCGCCGGCGCGGCCGAGGCGCTCGAGACCTCGGTGCCCGGCGTGTACGCCGCCGGCGACGTGCGCTCCGGATCGCTGAAGCGCTGCGCGACCGCCGTCGGCGAGGGCGCCACGGTCGTGCGCCTGGTGCACGACCGGCTCAGCAGCGTGCCCGCTTAGAGCGGGTCGCTCGCGATGTAGCCGAGCACGTTGGTCCGGAAGACGTCGCGCTCGACCTCGACGAACAGGCGCCGGCCCGCGGCGCTGACCCCCGCCGTGACGGCGCGGACCCCGTCGGTCCAGTAGCCCACCTTGCCGTGCGGCGGCGAGGCGTCGGGCCCGTCGAGCGCCACGACGAAACCGTTGCCCTGGGCGACCACGTCCGCGGCCGGCCTCGGCTTGCCGTCCTGGATGCCGAGCTCGAGCACGCCTTCCACCAGCACGGCGGTGCTGAACTCGTCCAGGAAGGCCCTGCCCCGAGCGGTCAGGGGCGTGGCGGCGATCACCTCGTCGCCGGCCTTCGGGAGCCGGACCACGCAGATGTCGGCGCGGCTGCGGTCGAAGGTGGGGATGCGGCTGCGCTTCCGCGGCGCCCGCACCGTCTGCTCCATCCCGCCGTCCACGCTGTAGCCGTAGCCGTCGGCGTTGCGCGACACGCGCTCGCAGGAGAGCTTGATCCGGCGCCCGGCGATCCGGCGGTACGTCTTGGCAGCCTGCTCGCCGAACTTGATCACGATGCCGTGGCGCCCGTGAGCGGCGGTGACGCCCTGGTCGGGGCCGGCGACCTGCGCCGAGGCGGTCTGGGGCAGGGCGAGGAGGACTGGAAACGCGGCGATCAGCAGCAGGCGGCGGAAAATCATCGCGCCAGAATAAAGAAGCTTTGTTGAGTGTCAACGAGCAGGCGAGAATCGAGCCCATGCTCACCTCGCTCGACGCCGCCCGCGTCTGGCTCAACTCGGAGCCGCTGACCGCGGCCGCGCTGCAGGGGCGCACGGTCGCGGTCCAGTTCTGGACCTACTCGTGCGTCAACTGGCTGCGCACGCTGCCGTACGTGGCGGCCTGGGCCGAGCGCTACGCGGACCGCGGGCTGGTGGTGGTCGGCGCCCACGCGCCGGAGTTCAGTTTCGAGCACGACCTCGCCAACGTGCGCCGCGCCGCCGCCGAACTGGGCGTCGCCTACCCGGTCGTGATCGACAACGAGTTCGCCATCTGGCGGGCGTTCGGCAACCACTACTGGCCGGCGCTCTACCTCCTCGACGGCGACGGGCATGTGCGCTACGAGCACTTCGGCGAGGAGGCCTACGCCGAGTCCGAGGAGGCCATCCAGGGGCTGCTGGACGTCGACGACGAGCACGTACGCGTGGACGCCGGCGGCCTGTCGCAGGCCGCCGACTGGGCGAGCCTCGCGTCGCCGGAGACCTACCTCGGCGCGGCGCGCGGCGGCGGCCGCGTGAGTGGCGCCCCGTCGCTGAACGCGTGGGCTCTCAGCGGCGGCTGGGCCGTCGGCGAGGAGTCCGCCGTGCTCGAGGCCGGCCCCGGCTCGCTCGCCTACCGCTTCGAGGGCCGCGACCTCAACCTCGTGATGGGCGGCAGCGGGCGCTTCACGGTCCGCCTCGACGGCGAGCCGCCCGGCGAGGACCGCGGGCTCGACGTCGACGGCTCAGGCGAGGGCACGTTGATCGAGCCGCGGATGTACCAGCTGGTGCGTCAGCGCGCGGCCGCCCGGCGGACGTTCGAGATCACGTTCGACGAGCCGGGCGCGCGCGCCTACGTCCTCACGTTCGGCTAGACCGCCGGCGACGGCCGCCAGGTGCGGTGCGGCTTGGCGCGCAGCTCGCGGTTGAGGCCGCGGGCGCGCTCCATGAGGCTCCAGGTCAGCTCGCCGGAGGGGCGGAACGGGTTGGCGACCGCGTGGCCGTCCTCGAGCGAGACCGCGGCCCACAGCTCGCTGCCGGCGTCGGCGACGATCACGTCGCCGCGGGGCACGCGGCTCGAGTCCAGCTGCGCCAGCTCGGTGAGAGCGGCAGCGTCGGCGGGGACGGCGTGGCGGAAGGTGACGCGGGTGTCGACCGGGGTGAGCTGCGCCGGCCCGGCCAGCTTCTTGAGGGTGTCTTTGAGGCTTCGCATGCTCCTCATGCTGGCCGTAAGACGGCGGCTGCACATCAGGCATAAGGAGCGGGTGACCCCTTAGGCGGCCCGCCGATCGAAGTCGACCTCGACGCGTGCCCTCCGCGGCGCGAAGCACAAAGGCGCTGGTCCGGAGCGTGAGCACGTGTCACATCTCCGACTGATCGCGTCTTTCGCGTCGTCCGCGTCGGGTTTAGACTTATTGCCCATTGAGGGGCATCGAGGTGAGGTCCGGCCGGCCGGGCAGCGCCACTGACCTTTGAGACCGTGCCGTCACGCGTCCGCCAGGAGGTCAGTTGCCTCAGTCTCTTTGCCCCCCGCTCGTCATCACGAGTTCCGGCCGCCTCGGCCAGGACGGCGAGCGCCGGCTGTTCCACGCGTTCCGCGACGGAGGCGACATGCGAGCGCGCGACGCGCTCATCGACCGCTTCATGCCGCTGGCGCGCAGCGTCGCGCGCCGCTACCGCGGCGCCACCGTGCCGCTCGAGGACCTCGAGCAGATCGCCTATATGAGCCTCGTTCGCGCGATCGATCGCTTCGACCACAAGCGTGGCGTGGTCTTCTCCTCGTACGCGGTGCCCTGCATGACGGGCGATCTCAAGCGCCACTACCGCGACCACGGCTGGTCGGTGCGGGTGCCACGCGAGCTCCAGGAGCTCGCGCTGCGCGTGGAGGCGGTTCACGACGACCTGGAGTCGGCGACGGGGCGCCCACCGACCACCCGCGCGGTGGCGGATGCCCTGGAGACGAGCGCCGAGCGGGTGCTCGAGGCGCGCGAGGCGTTCCGCGCCCTGTACTCCGACTCGATCGACCGGCCCGTCCGCGGGTCGGACGGCAAGGCTCAGCCGCTGGGGGACACGCTCGGCGACGCCGACGCGAGGCTCGACGCGGTGTTCGAGCAGGCCGAGCTGGATTCCCTGCTGCACGGGCTTGACGAGCGCGAGAGGACGATCGTCGTCCTCTACTTCCACGGCGGGATGACGCAGAAGCAGATCGGCAACCGCCTGGGCTTGTCGCAGATGCACATCTCACGGTTGCTGCGCGAAGCGCTTGAGCAGCTGCAGCGCGAGGCGGCCTGATGGCCGGCAATGACGGTGAGGCGGCGGAGCGCGCGCTCGACGCGGGCGACGTGCGGACGCAGATCTCCAACGGCCTGGTCACGCTGCTGAGGGAGTACTACGGCCGCGGGCCGGAGCGGACGCGGACCTACGTCAGCGACGACCTCGTCGTCTGCCTGCTGCGCGGCGGCTTCACGCGTGTCGAGCAGACGCTGCTCGAGAGCGGCCACGGCGGCGACGTGATCCGCCAGCGCATGGTCTTCCAGGATGTGATGCGCCACCGCTTCGAGGAAGTGGTGGAGCGGGCGACGGGCCGGAAGGTGATCGGCTTCATGTCCGGCAACCAGCAGGAGCCGGACATGATCTGCGAGGTCTTCGTGCTCGAGGCCGGCGTCGAACGCTGAGGCTGCGTCAGCGATCGAGGAAGAACAGGTCGATCTCGAGGTCGGGACCGACGTTGTGGACGGGGACGAATTGCCGCACTCGCCGGTGCGTGAGCTCCTCGACGGCGGTGATGAAGCGTCGCTCCACCGCATGCTGGAAGACCGCGCGCGTCTCCTGCACCGTCACCTGCTGCTCGAGCTCGATCAGCGTCTTCTCGACCTCGGTGTAGACGCCGCCGAGCCGGCAGACCAGCATGTCCTCGGTCATCTGCGTACGGGACGTCGCGGGCTTGCGTCCGTGGTGGCGCTCGTGCAGCGCGACCATGGCGTCGTTGACCGCCTCGAGCACATCGTCGCCGAGGGTGTCGGTCATCTGCAGTGGCTACCCCGCTGGGCCCGCAGGAACTCGCGGGTCATCGCTCGAGCACGAAGAGCTCGAGCTCGAGATCAGGTCCGACGTGGTGCGTGGAGATGAACCGCAGGACCTTGCGGCGGGCGATCCGCTCGATGACGGCGATGAAGCGGTGCTCCATCGCCTGCTGGAACGCGCTGCGCGTCTCGTGCACCATCGCCTTGCGCTGCAGCTCGATCATCGTCTTCTCGACGTCGGTGTAGACGTCGCCGAGCAGGCATGCGAGCAGGTCGTCGCCGAGCATCTGGGTCCGCGCTGTCGCAGGCGCGCGACCGTGGTAGCGCTGGTGCAGCGCCACCATCGCCTCGGTGACCGCGTGCAGCTCCTCATCGCCCAGCGGCGGGTGCAGCGCCTGTTCGCCCACGGCGAACCGCCTCTCCGTCCGTCCTCAGGACCGACCGCGCGAGGCAGAAGACGGGAAGAAACCCGACGCGGAACCTCTTCGGAGGCTACTCGGTCGGGCTACCATCGGATCGAAACCGTGTCCCCTGACGCAGAGCATCCTGATACGAGCACCGCAGCGGGCGACGTCCGGACCGCGATCTCCGACGGGCTCGTCGCGCTGCTGAGGGAGTACTACGGCCGCGGGCCGGAGCGGACGCGGACCTACGTCAGTGACGACCTCGTCGTCTGCCTGCTGCGCGGCGGCTTCACGCGTGTCGAGCAGACGCTGCTCGAGTCCGGCCACGGCGGCGACGTGATCCGCCAGCGCATGGTCTTCCAGGATGTGATGCGCCACCGCTTCGAGGAAGTGGTGGAGCGGGCGACGGGCCGGAAGGTGATCGGCTTCATGTCCGGCAACCAGCAGGAGCCGGACATGATCTGCGAGGTCTTCGTGCTCGCTCCGACCCAGCTCCTGGACTAGGAGTCGGGCGCGCCGAACACCATCGTGACCGTCGCGCCCGCGGGCGCCTGGCTCGCGATCTCGAGCCGCTTCGAGAGGCCGGCGATGAGCCCGAGACCGAGCCCCAGACCGGGGCTGTCCGTGCGCGGCGCCACGCCGCTCCCCTCGTCACACACGACGACGAAGAACTCGCCGTTGTCGCGGTAGGCATCCACCGCGAGCCGGCCGGGCGTGGCATCGCCGCGGTAGGCGTGCATCACGACGTTGGAGCACGCTTCCGAGACGGCCAGCGCGATGTCCTGTCGGGGTCTGCCGTCGATGCCCTCCGCCGCAGCCGCCGCGGTGACGGCGTGCCGGATGGTCGCCACCTCGCCCGCCACGGCCGGCACCCGCAATCGGAGCCGTGCCGGTTCGTCCATGTTCGCCTTCCCAGACCTTCGCGCAGAGCGCCATGAAGTGGCCCAGGCGCACGACCGGCCCCTCGTTGTCAGGGTGGTCTACCCACCCGGTCTGCGGCTCACTCGACGTCGCGCGCCAGCAGGTCGGCCAGCGTCTCACGCCGCACGACGAGCCGGGCCGCGCCGTCGCCCGCGAACACCACGGGGATCCGGCGGGCGCCGTTGTAGTTGTTGGCCATCGTGAAGCAATAGGCTCCGGTGGCCGGCACCGCCAGCAGGTCCCCGGCGCGCGGGGCGGGGAGCGCGATCTTGTCGATCAGCACGTCGCCGCTCTCGCAGTGGCGGCCGACCACGCTCACCGGCTCGCCGCCGCTCTCGCCCGCGCGGCCGGCGATCGCCGCCTCGAAGCGCTGGCCGTAGAGGATCACCTCGAGGTTGTCGCCCATCCCGCCGTCGACGGCGACGAACGTGCGCGCCCCGCGCTTGACGCTCACGACGCGGTAGAGGGTCGTCGCCGCGCTCGCGACCATGCTGCGGCCCGGCTCGATGATCAGCGCCGCGTCCCGGGGGAGGTGCTCGCGGGCGGCGCCGGTCAGCGCGTCGAGGTAGGCGCCGACGCTGGGCGGCTCGTCGGCGTAGGTGTAGCGGGCGCCCAGCCCGCCGCCGAGGTCGTAGACCGGGAACTCGCCGAGCGCCGCGACCGGCGCCACCGACTGCGCGAACGGCTCGACGGCGAGGATCTGCGAGCCCACGTGGACGTGCAGGCCTCGCATGCGCAGGCGCGGGCTGTGCTCGATCCGGCGGATCAGCTCGGCGGCGGCCCGCGGCGCCAGGCCGAACTTCGAGCCCGCGTGGCCGGTCAGCACGCTCGCGTGCGTGTCGGCCGTGACGCCGGGGATCACGCGCACCAGGACGTCCTGCGCGCGACCCGCGGGGACGGTCGCCTCGAGCCGGTCCACGTCGTCGGCGTTGTCGACCACGACCAGCCCGAGCCGTGCTCGACGGCCATCGCGATCTCCTCGTCGGACTTGGCGTTGCCGTGCAGCACGACCAGGGCGGGGTCGATGCCGGCCTTGAGCGCGGTGGCGATCTCGCCCGCGCCGGCGACGTCGAGCCCGAGCCCCTCCTCCGCCATCAGCCGCTGCACGGCCGTGCACGGGAACGCCTTCGAGGCGAACACGACCCGCGAGCGCGGCCGGCGGGCGGCGAGCTCGCGCCGGTACTCGCGCGCGCGCTCGCGCAGCGCCGGCTCGGCGACGACCAGGACCGGCGTGCCGAACTCGCGGGCGAGCTCGTCGGCGCGGCAGCCGCCGACGGTGAGCATCCCGTCGGCCTGCAGCGAGCTCCCGGACGGGAAGAGCGACAGCACGTGGTGCATCCGTTGACCGTAGTGGGATGCTCGCCGCATGAGCAACGACTACGACGTGATCGTCATCGGCGGCGGCTCGCCCGGCGAGCACTGCGCCGGGGCGCTGGCGGACGGCGGCCTGAAGGTCGCCATCGTCGAGCGCGAGCTGGTCGGCGGCGAGTGCTCCTACTTCGCCTGCATCCCTTCCAAGACGCTGCTGCGGTCGGGCGAGGCCGTGCACGCGGCGCGCGACGCGGAGGCAACCGCGGAGGTCGACGTGGAGCGGGCGCTCGCGTGGCGCGACTTCATGGTCTCCGACTACTCCGACGCCGGCCAGGAGAAGTGGCTGGCGGAGGAGGGGATCGACCTCCTGCGCGGCAGCGGGCGGCTCGCCGGCGTCGGCGTGGTCGAGGTCGGGGACGCGCAGTACACCGCCGACAACGTCGTGCTCGCCTGCGGCGCCGACCCGTTCATCCCGCCGATCGACGGCCTGCGCGAGCTCGACGGCGTCTGGACGAACCGCGAGGTCACCGGCATGAAGGCCGTCCCGCGGCGGTTGCTCGTGCTCGGCGCCGGCCCGGTCGGCACCGAGATGGCGCAGGCCGTCCACCGCCTCGGCGGCGAGGTCGTGCTCGTCGGCGGCTCGCTGCTGGAGCGCGAGCCCGCGCGGCTGGGCGAGGCGCTCGCCGAGGCGCTGGAGCATGACGGCGTCGAGCTCGCGCTCGGCGTCCACGCCACCGCCGCCCGGCGCGACGCTGACGATTACGTGCTCGCGCTCGACGACGGCCGCGAGCTGCGCGGCGACCGGCTGCTGGTCGCCACCGGCCGGCGCCCGCGGGTCGAGGGGATCGGCCTGGAGAGCGTCGGCATCGAGCCCGACCCGCACGGCGTGCAGGTCGACGCGCACATGCGTGCGGGCGACCGGCTGTGGGCGATCGGCGACGTGACCGGGATCTTCCCGCTCACCCACGTGGGCAAGTACCAGGGCCGGGTGGTCGCCTCCAACCTCACCGGCCATCCGCGCGAGGCCAACTACGACGCCGTCCCGCGCGTGACCTACACCGACCCTGCCGCGGGGGCGGTCGGGGCCACCGAGGCGCCGTTCAGCGGCAGCGCGCTCGTCGCCGCGGTGGCGAAGACCGCCACGTACACGCGCCGGTACGCGGACTCGAACGGCTTCCTCACGCTGCTGAGCGACGGGGAGCGCCTCACCGGCGCCTACGCGCTCGGGCCGGAGGCCGGCGAGTGGCTCCAGCAGGCCACGCTCGCGATCCGGGCGCGCGTGCCGATCGACGTGCTGCTCGACACCATCCAGCCGTTCCCGACGTTCTCGGAGATCTACATGGACGCGTTGAAAGCACTGAAGGCGGAGATCGGAGCAAGCTCATGAGCGAGCCCCAGCTGGCCGGCCAGACCGTCGTCGTGCTCGGCGGCAGCGCCGGCATCGGCCTCGAGACCGCCCGCAGCGCCCGCGCCGAGGGCGCCGACGTCATCCTCACCGCCCGCAACCCCGAGCGCCTCGAGGCCGCCGCGCGCGAGGTCGGCGCGGTCAGCACCGCGGCGTTCGACGCCAGCGACGGCGATCGGCTCGAGCGCTTCTTCGGCGACCTCCCGCAGATCGACCACGTGATGGTCTCGGGCGGCGGCCCGTACTACGCGCCGCTCGCCGAGATGGACTTCGCGGAGGTGCGGGCGGACGTCGAGCGGCACCTCGTGCTTCCGATGCGCGTCGCCCGCCTCGCCACCGGCAAGGTGCGGCCGGGCGGGTCGCTGGTCTTCATCAGCGGCACGGGCGGGCGCCGGCGTGGGCTGGGCCTCACGCTGATCGGGGCGCTGACCGCTGCCGCGCCCGCGCTGACGGAGAACCTCGCCGTCGAGATCGCGCCGATCCGGGTCAACCTCGTGGCGCCCGGGTTCGTCGACACGGGGCTGTCGGCGTCGCTGCTGGGGGAGGGGCTGGAGGCGCGCCGCGAGGAGCTCCGCGAGCGGCTGCCGATCCGGCGCGTGGTCGGGCCGGAGGACGTGGCCGCGCTCTCCGTGCACCTGATGAGCAACACCGCGCTCACCGGCGGCACGTATGACGTCGACGGCGGCCAGAAGGTGGTGTAGGCGATGCGCTCCGACATGGTGCCGGCCGCCACGTTCCCGGACTACGAGCTGCCCGACCAGGATCGCGTGACGCGGCGGCTCAGCGAGATCCAGGGCGACGACCCGCTGATCCTCACGCTCGCGCGCGGCCACTACTGCCCGAAGGAGCACCAGCAGCACCTCGAGCTCGCGGCCTTCTATCCGAAGATCGCGGTCGGCTACACGAAGATCGCGACGATCTCGACCGACGAGCACCACACGTCGCAGGAGTTCCGCGCGTCGGTCGGCGCCCAGTGGCCGTTCCTCGAGGACCCGGGGCGGATCGTGCAGAAGGACCTGGAGATCCAGGAGTACACGGACGAGGCCAACGACCCGATGATCCCGCACACGCTCGTGCTCAAGCCGGGCCTCGTGATCCACAGCATCTACAACGGCTACTGGTTCTGGGGCCGCCCGACGATCTCGGACCTCTGGCACGACCTGCGCGCCGCGTCGGCCGAGATCCGGCCCGACTGGGACCTGAGCGTGCATGGGCTGCGCGAGGCGTGGGACGCCGGCGACAAGGCCCACTTCCACGGCTGGAACAAGCGCGGCGCGGACGGGCCCTAGAGCGCGAGGATCAGCTTGCCGGTGCTCGCGCCGGAGAACACCATCGGCAGGAGCTCGGGGAAGGCACGGACGCCGCCCTCGACGAGCTGCTCGCGTGAGATCAGGCGGCCGTCGCGCAGGAGGGCCGCGAGCTCGGCGCGGGCCTCGGGGTAGCGGTCCTGGTAGTCGGGCGTGAGGAAGCCGGTCATCGACGCGCGCTGCCACAGCAGCTGCAGGTAGTTGGACGGGCCGCTCGGCCGGTCGGCGTTGTACTGGGACAGGCCGCCGCTGATGACGATGCGCGCCCCGCGGGCGAGGTGCAGCAGCACCGCGTCGAGCACGCCGCCGCCGACGTGGTCGACGAAGACGTTCACGCCGCCGGGCGCGAGCTCGGCGAGCCGGTCGCCGACGTCCTCGGCCTTGTAGTCGATCGCCGCGGCGAAGCCGAGCTCGTCGACGAGCCAGCGGCACTTCTCCGGCCCGCCGGCGATCCCGATCACGCGGAAGCCGCGGATCCGGGCGAGCTGCCCGGAGATGCTCCCCACGCCGCCGGCCGCGCCGGAAACGACGATGGTGTCGCCCTCCTGCGGGCGGCCGACGTCGAGCCCGAAGTAGGCGGTCAGGCCGGGGATGCCGAGCGCCGCGAGGTAGGCGGTGAGCGGGGCCAGGAGCGGGTCGAGCTTCGTGACGCCGGTGCCGTCCGAGCGCGCGAACGCCTGGACGCCGAAGCCGCCGTAGACGTGCTCCCCGACCGCGAAGCCGGGGTGCTCGGAGGCGCTCACGCGCCCGACGACGCTCGCCTCCATCACGTCGCCGATCCCCACCGGACCGTCCGCGGCCGCCCAGCGGCGCATGATGGGGTCGATCGAGAGGTACTCGTTCGCGACCACGAGCTCGCCGGGCGCGGGCTCGGGGACCGGCTCCTCGGTGAGCTCCCAGTCCGACGGCTTCGGGATCCCGGACGGCCGCGCGGCCAGGCGGATCTGGTGGTTGGTCACGTCCCGAGCTCGCGCGAACGCTCGGCGGCCGCGGTCACCGCGTCCAGGAACGCCGCCCGGATCCCGTGGCGCTCGAGCTCGCGCAGGCCGGCGGCGGTCGTCCCGCCGGGCGACGTGACCGCCGTGCGCAGCGCCGCGGGGCTGTCGCCGCTCTCGACGAGCAGCCGCGCCGCGCCGAGCAGCGTCTGGAAGGCCAGCGTCTCGGCCTCGGCGCGCGGGAGGCCCGCGAGCACGCCGGCCTCCGCCATCGCCTCGGCGACCACGAACACGTAGGCGGGCCCGGACCCGGAGAGGCCCGTGACCGCGTCGAGCAGCTTCTCCGGCACCCGCACGACGACGCCGACGGCTCCGAGGATCTCCTCCGCCCACGCCAGGTCGTCCTCGCCCGCGGATGAGCCGGGGCTGATCGCGGCGGCGCCCGCGCCCACCAGCGCCGGGGTGTTCGGCATCGCGCGCACGACCGGCAGGGCGCGGCCGGCGGCCTCCTCGATCGCGCGCGTCGTGATGCCGCCTGCGACCGACAGGATGCGCCGGGCCCCGGCGTCGGCGACCGCGCGGGCGGCCTCCGCGACGTCGCCCGGCTTGACGACGAGCAGCGCGCCGTCGGCGGGGATCGGCGCCTCCACGATCTCGACGTCCGGATACGCGGCGCTCAGCTCCTCGCGGCGCGCGGGGGAGACCTCGGCCACGGCCAGCTCGCGGCCGGCCGCCAGGAGGCCGCCGAGCAGCGCCTCGCCCATGCGCCCACCGCCGACGATCAGCAGTTCCATCGCGCGCAGACTACGCGCGTCGGGCTGCCCTAGCCTGTCGCGGAGCGTGGCACCGCCGATCCTCACGCCCCAGGGCGAAGACTTTCCCCGCTGGTACCAGGACGTGATCGCGAAGGCTGAGCTTGCCGACAACGGCCCGGTCCGCGGCACGATGGTGATCCGGCCGTGGGGCTTCGCGATCTGGGAGCACCTGCGCGACGCGCTCGACCGGCGGATCAAGGACGCGGGCGTGGAGAACGCCTACTTCCCGATGCTGATCCCGGAGTCGTTCCTGCGCCGCGAGGCGGAGCACGTCGAGGGCTTCAGCCCCGAGCTGGCGGTCGTCACCCACGGCGGCGGCAAGGAGCTCGAGGAGCCGTTGGTGGTGCGGCCGACCAGCGAGACGATCATCAACCACTTCTTCGCGAAGTGGATCTCGAGCCACCGCGACCTGCCGCTGAAGGTCAACAACTGGTCCAACATCGTGCGCTGGGAGCTGCGCCCGCGGCTGTTCCTCCGCACCACGGAGTTCCTGTGGCAGGAGGGACACACCGCGCATGGCAGCGCCGAGGAGGCGCACGAGTTCGCGCTCCACATCCTCGACGAGGTCTACGCCGGCGTGATGCGCGACGAGCTGGCCGTGCCGGTGTACACGGGGCTCAAGACCGACCGGGAGAAGTTCGCGGGCGCCGACCGCACGTGGACCTGCGAGGGGATCATGCGCGACGGCAAGGCGCTGCAGATGGGCACGAGCCACGAGCTCGGCCAGAACTTCTCGCGCGCGTTCGGCACTCGCTACACCGACCGCGACGGGGCGCTGCAGGAGCCGTTCCAGACGTCGTGGGGCGCGACGACCCGGCTCCTCGGCGCGATGATCATGGTCCACGGCGACGACAACGGGCTGCGGCTGCCGCCGCGCGTCGCGCCGACCCAGGTCGTGGTCCTGGTCGTGAAGGACGACGGCATGGTGATCCCGGAGGCGCACCGGATCGCGAGCGCGCTCGCGGCGTGCGGCGTGCGGGTGCGCGTGGACGACCGGGTCGACGTCTCCTTCGGCCGCCGGGTGACGGACTGGGAGCTCAAGGGCGCTCCGGTGCGCGTGGAGATCGGGCCGCGCGACGTCGCCGCCGGCCAGGCCGCGGTGGTCAGCCGCACGCAGGGGCAGAAGCGGACGCTGCCGGTCGACGGTGTCGTTCGGTGGGCGGTCGAGGCGCTCGAGACCGATCAGGCACTGCTGCTGGAGGAGGCGACCCGGCTGCGCGACGGCGCCACGACCGAGGTCGCCGACGTCGCGAGCGCGATCGAGCACGGCGGCGCGGCGCGGATCCCGTGGGCGGCGGTCGGCGACGAGGGCGAGCAGCGCCTCGCCGCGGCGGGCCTCAGCGTCCGCTGCCTGCTGCGCGACAGCGACGATGCGATCGTGGCGAGGGCGTACTGAGCGGGGCTCGGTCACATCGGAGGCCGCTCGCGGGTCATCTCTGACATGAACGACAACGATTGGCTGGCGGAACGGTTCGAGGAGCAGCGGAGCCACCTGCGCGCGGTGGCCTACCGGATGCTCGGCTCGCTGAGCGAGGCCGACGATGCCGTGCAAGAGGCGTGGCTGCGGCTCAGCCGGGCCGACGCGAGCCAGGTCGAGAACCTCGGCGGCTGGCTCACCACCGTGGTCGCGCGCATCTCCCTCAACACGCTGCGCGCGCGCAAGGTGAGGCACGAGACCCACCTGCCCGACCCGATCCTCGACCGGCCCGACGGCGTGGACCCCGAGAACGAGGTGCTGCTGGCCGACTCGGTCGGGCTCGCCCTGCTCGTCGTGCTCGAGTCGATGCCGCCGGCCGAGCGGCTCGCGTTCGTGCTCCACGACATGTTCGCCGTCCCGTTCGACGAGATCGCGCCGATCGTCGACCGCACCCCGCAGGCCGCGCGCAAGCTCGCCAGCCGCGCGCGGGCGCGGATCCAGGGCGAGCGGGCGGTCCCGGACGCCGACCTCGCGACCCAGCGCCGCGTCACCGAGGCCTTCCTCGCGGCCGCGCACGAGGGCGACTTCGAGGCGCTGCTCGAGGTGCTCGACCCGGACGTCGTTCTGCGAGCCGACTTCGGCGCGCTGCCGACCGCCGAGTCGCGGGTGGTGCGCGGCGCGGAGGCGGTCGCGAGCCAGGCGATGTTCTACTCGCAGAGCGGGCTCGAGATGCGCCCGGCGCTCGTCAACGGCGCGGTCGGGGCGGTCTCGCTGCGCGACGGCCGGCCGTTCTCGGTCGCGGCCGTGACCGTCAACGGCGGGCGGATCGTCGAGATGGACTTCCTCGTCGATCCCGAGCGGCTGGCCCAGCTCGACCTCACGATCCTCGATGACTAGAACCGCTTCCCGCACCGCAGACCTCGCCACCGGCTGGTGGTCGCTCGACCCCGCGCGGTCGAGCGCCGAGTTCGAGGTGCCCAGCTTCTACGGCCTGGCGACCGTCAGCGGCCGCTTCCGCCGCTACGTGGGCACGCTGAACATGTCGGACCCCCCGGCGGTGGCGCTGGTCATCGAGGCCGACAGCCTCGACACCGGCAACCCTCGGCGCGACAGGCACCTGCGCTCGGCGGCCTTCTTCGACGCCGCCGACCACCCGTGGGTGCGCTTCGAGGCCGACGCCGCCGAGCTCGACGGCGGCGAGATGCAGGTCCGCGGCGAGCTCTACGCCGCGGGCAAGCACGCGCCGCTCGAGGTCGAGGCGACCGTCAGCGCGGTCGGCGAGGAGTTCGAGATCGAGGCGCGCGCGGTCGTCGACCACCGCGAGCTCGGGATGCGCTTCAGCCCGCTGGGGATGGTGGGCGACCACGCCCGGCTGGTCGTCCGCGGGCGCCTGATGCGCGCGGAGCGGTAGCTCACTCGACGTCGCGGCGGCGCAGGACGAGCGCCGCCGCGCCGGCGAACGCCGCCGCCGTCGCGACGAGGGCCGCGAGCGCCTGGGCGTTGCCGACGATCGGGCCCGAGTAGGCGCCCGGGCCGTTGGACTGGATCGACTCCACGGTCGCGCCGAGCGCGGTCGCGAGCGAGTAGCCGTTGGCGCGCAGGAACACCTGCGTCAGCGGCTCGAGCACGCTCACGCTGTCGGCGAACGCGCTCAGCAGCCCCTCGATCACGAGCGCGTAGAGGATCCCGATGCCGATCGCGAGCGAGGTGCCGCGGGTGAGCACGCCGAGCAGGACGCCGAGCGCGCCCCACGTGGCCAGGATCAGCCAGCCGCCCGCGATCGCGCGCGCCAGCAGCCACGCCGACGGGTAGTGCACCGGCGCGTCCTCGAGCTGCGCGATCACGAAGCTCGCCACCGCGCCGCCCGCGAACGGCAGGAGCACGAACGGGACGAGCATGATCGCCAGCGCGATGAGCTTGGCGGCGAAGACGCGCAGGCGGCGGGGGCGCTGGGTGAAGAGCGCCTTCAGCGTGTCCCACCCGTACTCGCTGCCGAGCGCGAAGACGCCCAGCATCAGCGCGAACACGCCGCCGAAGAACGGGAAGCCCTCGAGCAGCGTGCCGGTCAGCGACGCCGGGAGGAAGGGCCGGATGCCGCCGGTCGCGTCCTCGGGATCGAGCGCGTAGGGCACGACGTAGGCGAAGAACACGGCCAGCAGCGACCACAGCCCGAGCAGGATCCACGTGCCCGCGCGCTTGCGCAGGATCAGCAGCTCGGCGAGTACCTGGCGGGTCATCGGGGACCTCCTCCGTTCGCGGTGAGCTCGAGGAAGACGTCCTCGAGCGAGGCGCGCCGTTGGGTGATCTCGGAGACCTCGATCCCCGCGGTCACGAGCGCGCGGTTGATGCCGGCGGCGGCGTCGACGTCGGCGCGGACGTCGAGCAGCGCACCGTCCGTGGCCACCTCCGCGACCTCGGGGAGCCGGGCGACGAGCCGCGCCGCCTCGCCGATCGGCTCCGCGCGCACGCGCAGCAAGGCGCGGCCGCGCAGCTCCTCGACCGTCCCCTCGGCGACGAGCACGCCCTCGCGGATCACGCCGACGCGGTCGCAGACCTGCTCGACCTCGCCCATCAGGTGGCTCGACAGCACGACCGTGCGCCCGCCCTGGGCGAGCGAGCGGATGAACGCGCGCATCTCGGCCATGCCGGCCGGGTCGAGCCCGTTGGTGGGCTCGTCGAGGATCAGCAGCTCCGGGTCCTTCAGCAGCGCGGCGGCGACGCCGAGGCGCTGCTTCATGCCCATCGAGTAGGTGCGGGCGCGGTCGGCGGCGCGGTCGCTCAGGCCGGTCTCGGCGAGCACGGCGTCCACGCGCTCCGGCGCCGCGCCACCCGCGTGGCCCGCGAGCACGCGCAGGTTGTCGCGGCCGGACAGGTACGGGTACAGGCCGGGCGCCTCGACTATCGCGCCGATCCGGGCCAGCGCTGCCGGCGCGCCGGGCGGGGCGCCGAGCACGGTGGCGGCGCCGCTCGTCGGGCGGATGAGCCCGAGCAGCATCCGCAGCGTCGTCGTCTTGCCCGCGCCGTTGGGCCCGAGGAAGCCGTAGACCTCGCCGTGGCGCACCCGCAGGTCGAGCGCGTCGACGGCGACGATCGTCTCGCCGTAGCGCTTGGTCAGCGCCTCCGTCTCGATCACATGGGTGGTCACGTCCGCTCCTTCATCGCTGGTTCGAAGCCCAGGATCGGTCGGCGGCGCGGATCCTTCGTCGGCGCGAAGGAGGATCCGGGGTAGCCCTGAGGAGGACGACGCGCGGGCGGTCGGCGGTTACCTTCGGGGTCATGCTCGCCCGGCTCCGCACCAACCCCATGGACGCGCTGATCGCGCTCGCGATCGCCGTCGTCCTCGAGCTGGAGATCGTGCTGGGCGGGGAGCCGGGCGCCGGCGCGGCGAGCCTCGTCGCGGGGCTGGCGATCAGCCTGCCGCTGGCCTGGCGGCGCCTCGTGCCGCTCGAGGTCGTGCTCGTCTACGCGGTCGTCGGCCCGCTGCAGGGGCTGCTGGGCGGCGAGCTGTTCAGCGGCGACCCGCCGCTGGCCGGCGCGCTCGCGGCGGGCGTGGTCGCCTTCTACTCGCTCGCCGCCTACGCACCGGATCGCCGTGCGACGGCCGGCCTGCTGGCCGGGGTCGCCGGCATGTGGGCGGGCGTGTTCGCGTCCGATGCGGTCGACGTGCAGAGCTTCGTCTTCTCGGCCGGGCTGATCGGGCTCGCGCCGTGGCTGGCCGGCCGCGCGGCCCGGGCGCGGCGGCTGCGCAGCGAGGCGCTCGAGCGCGAGCGTGACCAGCGCGCCCGCGCGGCGGCCAGCGAGGAGCGCCAGCGGATCGCGCGCGAGCTGCACGACGTCGTCGCCCACGGCGTGGTGCTGATGGTGCTGCAGGCGCAGGGCGCCCGTCGCATCCTCGACCACGACCGCGAGCGCGTCCGCGAGGCGCTCGTGGCGATCGAGGAGACGGGCCAGACCGCGCTCGCCGAGATCCGGCGCTCGCTCGGGGTGCTGCGTGACGACAGCGCCCCGGCCGAGCTGGCGCCGCAGCGGAGCCTCGACGACCTCGGCGCGCTCGTCGACGAGATGCGCGAGGTCGGGCTGCAGGTCGACCTGCGGGTCCGGGGCCCGCGGCGCGAGCTGCGCGACGGCATCGACCGCTCCGCCTACCGGATCGTGCAGGAGGCGCTGACCAACACGATCAAGCACGCCGGGCTGGTGCCGACGCACGTGACCGTCAGCTACGAGCCCGACAGCCTCGTGCTCGAGGTCGCCGACGAGGGCGGCGGCGCGGCAGGCAACGGAGGCGGCGCCGGCCAGGGCCTGGAAGGGATGCGCGAGCGCGTGCGGCTCCACGGCGGCGAGCTCGACGCGCACCCCGTCGCCGGCCGCGGCTTCGTCGTGCGGGCGCGGATCCCGGTGGCGGCGTGAGCATCCGGGTCCTGCTCGTGGACGACCACGCGCTGGCCCGCACCGGCTTCCGCATGGTGCTCGACACCGAGCCCGACATCGAGGTCGTCGGCGAGGCGGCCACCGGCCGCCAGGCGATCCACGCGCGCGAAGGCTCGAGCCGGACGTCGTGCTGATGGACGTCCGGATGCCCGAGCTCGACGGGATCGCGGCGACGCGCGCGATCGCGGGCGCGGCGCGCGTGCTGATCCTCACCACCTTCGACCTCGACGAGTACGTCTACGACGCGCTCGCGGCCGGGGCGAGCGGCTTCCTCCTCAAGGACGTCGGGCCGGACCAGCTCACCGAGGCGATCCGGGTGGTCGCGCAGGGCGAGGCGCTGCTGGCGCCGACGGTGACCCGGCGGCTGATCGACGAGCTGGTCCGCGGCGGTCGCCGGCGCCTGCGCGCGCCCGAGGCGCTCGGCGAGCTGACGCCGCGCGAGCTGGAGGTGCTCGAGCTGGTCGCGCAGGGGCTCTCCAACGCGGAGATCGCCGAGCTGCTCACGGTCGAGGAGACGACGATCAAGACCCACGTCTCGCGCCTGCTGGCCAAGCTGGGCCTGCGCGATCGCGTGCAGGCGGTGGTGCTCGCCTACGAATCCGGGCTCGTCCCTGGTTCCTAGCGAGTCGCACGCTACGCTGTCTGGGTCAGACAGCGATGGCAACCTGAGGGCGAGACCTTCTACTGAACGTCCCCTTCCCGCGTAAGCCGCCGGATCTTCTGATGGCCGAGAGTCCACCCAAGGGTGGGCTTTCCGCGTTTAAGGGCTAGGGCAGGATGTCCGTGAGCGTCGTTGTGTAGCGCTCGCCCGACTCGTCGAGCTCGCCCTCGATGTGCAGGCGCGCGGGGCCGGTCTCGGTCCACAGGTCGAGGAAGAAGGCCCAGCCCGGCATGTCCGGCTCGTCGGACTTGGTGATCGCCTCGACCCGGTAGACCTCGCGCGGCGGCAGCACCAGCGCCTCCGGGCAATCGACCTCGATGCGACGGTGCAGGTCCTCGACTTCGAGCTGGTGCTTGGAGGCCTCGCTGAGCTCCTCGTACTCGCCGTCCACGACGAGCTCGACGAGATCCTCCAGCGCGCGGTACATCTCGTCGGGCATCAGCTCGAGCCCGTCCGCGACCGCCTCGCGCCCGCCGAGCTCGAGGTCCGGCACGAGCGAGAGCCGCTCGTAGAAGTAGTCCTCGCAGGCCGCGCGCGCCTGGCGGCGGATGCCCTTGGACAGCCCCGCGGCGCCGAGCGCGAAGACGCCCGCGTCGATGGCCTCCCCGAGCGTGCGGTAGCGGCGGGTCAGCAGCGCCGCGACGGTGCGGCCGTGCTCGGTGTCGCGCGCGATCGAGGATCCGTCCATCAGGATCGAGGGAGCGTCGTGGCGGTTGTATCCGGGGCAGCCCCGCACGGCGGAGTGCGGGACGATCAGGTGGTCTCCCATTGGGTGCATCCTACGAATGCGGCTGCAGGCGATCGGGTATGGCCCCCTCGGGGTGGAGGCGGCGGGACGGGACAAGCAGACGGGAGACGTTGTCGTTCGGCTACGTGCGATGACGAAGCGCTTCCCCGGGGTGACCGCGGTCGACGGCGTCGACCTCGACTTCCGCCCCGGTGAGGTCCACGCCATCGCCGGGGAGAACGGCGCGGGCAAGTCGACGCTCATGAAGCTGCTCTCCCAGGCCGAGCGCGCGGACGAGGGCGAGATCGAGCTGCAGGGCGAGCGCGTCGCCTTCCACGGGCCCAAGCATGCGCAGCAGCTCGGCATCGCGATGGTCCACCAGGAGTTCGCGCTGGCTCCCCATCTCACGATCGCCGAGAACCTGGTGCTGGGGCACGAGACGTCGCGGCTGGGGCTGATCGCCCGCGGCTCGGAGCGCCGCCAGGCGCGCGAGCTGCTGGAGCGGGTCGGGCTCGACGTGGACCCGTCGCGGCGGGCCGGGAGCCTGCCGGTGGCCGCCCAGCAGCGGGTCGAGATCGCCAAGGCGCTGGCCATCGACGCGAAGGTCGTGATCATGGACGAGCCGACCGCAACGCTCACCGAGCGCGAGATCGAGGACCTGTTCGGCGTCATCCGGGACCTCACCGAGGACGGCATCGCCGTCCTCTACATCTCGCATCGGCTCGACGAGATCACGCGCATCGCCGACCGCGTCACCGTCATGCGCGACGGCCAGGTGGTCGAGACGCTCGAGAAGGACGACATGGACGAGCGCGAGATCGTCCGCCTGATGGTCGGACGCGAGATCGAGAACCTGTATCCCAAGGAGGACGTCGACGTCGGCGACGTGCTCCTGCGCGTCGAGGGCATCTCGCGCCGCGGCGTCTTGCAGGACTGCTCGTTCGAGGTCCACGAGGGCGAGATCCTCGGCTTCGCGGGCATCATGGGCGCGGGCCGGACGGAGCTCGCGCGCGCGGTGTTCGGCGCCGACCCGATCGACGGCGGCCGGATCGAGCTCGACGGGGAAGCGCTGACGATCCGCTCGCCGCGAGACGCGATCGACGCCGGCATCGGCTACCTCACCGAGGACCGCAAGGGCGAGGGCCTCGCGATGCAGCTCGGCATCGAGCCGAACATCACGCTGGCGAGCGTGCCCGGCAGCCCCGCCTGGATCGACCGCGGAGCCGAGCACGAGACGGCCTCGAAGCGGGCGGACGAGCTCGACATCCGGGCGCCGTCGCTGCGCACGCCCGTGCAGACGCTGTCCGGCGGCAACCAGCAGAAGGTCGTGGTTGCGAAGTGGCTGGAGACCGACGCGCGCGTGCTGTTCTTCGACGAACCCGCGCGCGGCATCGACGTCGGCACCAAGGCGGAGCTGTTCAAGCTGCTCGGCGCGCTCGCCCAGGACGGGCGGGGCATCGTGCTGATCAGCTCCTACCTGCCGGAGCTCATCAACCTGTGCGACCGCGTCTTGGTCCTGCGCGACGGCGCGATCGCTGGCGAGCTCCAGCGCGACGACCTGTCGGAGGAGCGGATCGCCGAGCTGGCGACCGGCGTACGGACGGAGGAGGCGGCATGAACATCCGGGCTCGCATGAACGACGTGCTCTCGCAGGTGGCCGCGGCGGCCGCCCTGATCGTCGTGGTCATCGCCCTGAGCATCGCGTCGCCGTACTTCCTGACGACCAACAACCTCTTCAACGTCTGCGTGCAGATCGCGGTCATCGCGATCATCGCGGTCGGCCAGACGATGGTCATCATCACCGCCGGCATCGATCTGTCGGTGGGGTCGGTGGCCGGCCTGTCGGGCGTCATGGGCACGATGGCGATGTCGAGCTGGGGCATGCCGATCGTCGTCGGCATCCTCGTCGGCGTGCTGATCGGGGCGCTCGCCGGCGCGGTCAACGGCCTGCTCATCACCCAGGCCAAGCTGCCGCCGTTCATCGCCACGCTGGGCATGATGGGCGTTGCCCGCGGCCTGACCTTCATCGTGTCGGGCTCGGTGGCGATCTACGGGCTGTCGGCCGCCTTCCGCAACGTCGGCGAGGGTCAGATCGGCCCGATCCCGCTGCCGCTGCTGTACATGATCGTGATCGGGGTGCTCGGCCACCTGACGCTGTCGCGCACCCGGCTGGGGCGCTACGCGTACGCGATCGGGTCCAACCCGGACGCCGCGCGGCTGTCGGGCATCTCGACCACGCGCGTGCTGATCGGCGTCTACGTGATCTGTGCCGCGCTCGCGGGCTTCGGCGGGATGATCGCCGCCTCGCGCGTGCACTCCGGCCAGCCCAACTACGGCATCGGCCTGGAGCTCGACGTCATCGCCGCCTGCGTGATCGGCGGCGCCAGCCTGTTCGGCGGTCAGGGGACGATCGGCGGGACCATCATCGGCGCGCTGCTGATGGGCGTGATCCGCAACGGCGCCGTCCTGCTGAACATCACGCAGTACTACCAGATGGTCGTCATCGGGGTGATCATCTGGATGGCGGTCTGGTGGGACCAGCTGCGGCGGTCGCGCATGGCCGCGGCGAGCGAGCGTTCAGGGGGGAGGGACGATGAGGAACAGGCTGAGTCGAGCAATGGCTCTGGTAGCGACCGTGAGCGCAGCGCTGTTGGCGAGCAGCTGCGGAGTTGAGACGCACGAGGTCAGGGTCGACGTCGCCTCCAGCGGGACCCTCCGCCTCGCGGTGGTGCCCAAGTCGGTCGGGCTCGACTACTGGGAGAAGGTCCGCCGCGGCGCCGAGTGCGCGGCCTCCAAGCTCGACAACGTCCAGATCACCTGGAACGGCGTCAGCGACGAGACGAACGTCGCCGGCCAGGTCGACCTGCTCGACAACTACATCGGCCAGGGCGTCAACGGCCTCGTCTACGCGGCCACCGACTCGACCGCGCTCGTCGACATCACCGAGCGCGCGAGCGGCGCCGGGATCAAGGTCATCAACATCGACTCCGGCACGGACCCGCAGCCCAAGGGCGTGCCGCTGCTGGCCACCGACAACACGAAGGGCGCGCTGCTCGCCGCCGACGCGCTGGCCAAGGCGGTCGGCTCCAAGGGAGGCAAGGTCGCGATCGTCGCCTTCCACGCCGGCTCGCAGACGAACGACCAGCGCGTGGACGGCTTCAAGAAGGGGCTCAAGAAGCACAAGAACCTCAAGCTCGTCGAGACGCAGTACAGCGAGAACGACTACAACCAGGCGCTCACCGTCACCCAGAACATCCTCACCGCGCACCCCGATCTGAAGGGGATCTTCGCCGCCAACGAGGCGAGCGACGTCGGCGCCGTCGAGGCGGTGCGCATGTCCAAGAAGCTCGGCCAGGTCAAGATCGTGGGCTGGGACACCTCACCGGACGAGCTCGAGGGCGTGAAGTCCGGCGACGTCTACGCGCTCGTGACGCAGGACCCGTTCCGGATGGGCAAGGACGGCGTCGAGACGGCCGTGAAGGCGATCCGGCAGCACCAGAAGCTCAAGAGCGAGGACACCGGCGTGGCGCTCGTCACGCGCAAGAACCTCAAGCAGCGGCACGTGCAGCAGATGGTCGCGCCGACCTGCGCGCGGTGACCTAGAGGCCGTAGACCGAGCTGGCCGTGCCGGCGAGGAGCATCGCCTGCTCGTCCGGCGACAGCTCGTCGATGAGCGAGGACAGCACGCGCCAGGCGTGCCCGTAGCCGCCGGTGAGCACGGTGAGCGGCCAGTCGCTGCCCCACATCAGCCGCTCGGGGCCGAACAGCTCCAGCGCAACCTCCCACGCGGGCCGGACCTCCGCGGCGGTGAACGGCCGGCCGGGCACCTGGAGGCCCGACACCTTGGCCGTCGTGTTCGGGCGCGCGGCGACCTCGCGCAGCCCCGCGCGCCACGGCTCCCAGGCGGCGCTGCCGAACGGCGGCTTGCCGAGGTGGTCGACGACGATCCGCAGCTCCGGGAGCGCGGCGGCGAGGTCGGCGGTCGCGGCCAGGTGCCGCGGCCACGCGTCGGGGACGTCGAAGGGGAGGCCGTGCTCGGCGAGCACGCGCAGCGAGGAGCGCACGCTCGGCAGCCGCAGGAAGTCGTCGCGCGGATCGTCGTGGACGAGGTGGCGGACGCCGCAGAAGTGCGGCGCGTCCTGCCGGCGATCGAGCTGCTGCCCCGCGACCGCAGGGTCGTCGAGCTGCACCCAGCCGACCACGCCGGCGACCCAGGCGTGCTCGCGCGCCGCCTCGAGCATGAGGTCGGTGTCGCGCTCCGAGTCCTCGGCCTGCACGAGCAGCGCCGAGCCGACCCCCACCGCGGCCAGTTCGGCCGCCGCCTGCTGCGGCGTGAACGTCGCATGCAGGGCGCCGAGCTCGGGCGTGATCCAGCCGTACTCGCTGCGCGCGAGGTCCCACAGGTGCAGATGCGCGTCGACGATCACAGCTCGTCCGGCGCGGCACCGTATTCGCAGCGGTCTCCGGCCTGCTCGAGCAGCGTGTAGCGGCCCGCGACCATCGCGAGGTCGAGCGCCTCCGTCCGCACGCCGGCGAGCAGCGCCTCGGTCGACTTGGAGCCGATCCCGATCGCGTCCACGAGCCCCTCGTCGCGCAGCGCGGCGAGTGCCGGGACCGCGGTCGCGAGGTCGGCGGCGAGGTCGTGCTCGTCGGGATCGTGGAGATAGAGGATGTCGACGCGCGAGAGCCCGAGACCCTCGAGGGACTCCTCGAGGCTGGCGCGGATGCCCGCGGCGCTGAAGTCCCACACGCGCCGGAGCGAGGCGGGCACGGCGAACCCGTGCGCGTCGTCCTGCCGGTCGGCCGTCTCGGGGCTGGGCCGCAGCAGCCGGCCGGCCTTCGTCGAGACGACGACCTGCTCGCGTGGCTTCGTGGCCAGGAACGACCCGAGGCGGCGCTCGGAGAGCCCCAGCCCGTAGTGCGGGGCGGTGTCGAAGTAGCGCACGCCGCTCTCCCACGCGGCCTCGAGCACCGCGCGGGCGTCGTCGTCGCTCATCGCGCGATACAGGTTGCCGAGGTCCGCGGCGCCGTACCCGAGCCGGCCGAGCTCAACCACGGTCACGGTCGGCGAGCTCCTCGAGCTCGGCGAGCGCGCGCCGGAGATCCTCGACGAGGGGGCCGGGGTGGCGGGCGCTGAAGAACTCCACGAGGGCGCGGTAGTACCAGAGCTGGTCGTCGATGGTCTTGTTGCTGAAGCGGTCCCAGAGGGCATGGCCCTCGGCCCGGTAGTCGCGGACGATCGAGCGCGCATTGTGGACCTTGTCGGCGAGCGCGACGCGCAGCACGGCCTCACTGGTGACGGCGGGCAGATGGGCCACGTACGCAGCCTTGCGCTCGCGCCAGGAGCGGGCGTCGTCGCTGTCGAGGCTGTCGGAGCAGGCTTCGACGATGTCCGCGACCTCCGTGCCGAACTCGGCCCGCATGCTGTCGAGCATGGGCCGGCCGCCGCCATCCTCGACGACGTCGTGGAGCAGGGCCGCGATCGCCTGGGTTTCGTCGCCGCCGTCCTCCAGCACGAGCCCGGTGACGATCAGCAGGTGCGCGACGTAGGGGATCTGCGTCCCGAGACGGCGGTCCCCGCCGTGCGCCTCGTTGGCAAGCGCGGCGGCGGCGAAGAACCGCTCGGTCAGACGTGGCGGGGCGGGCGGCGTGGCGATCGGGCGAGCCTAGTGAGCGGTTCAGGCGGCGGCCGGGACGGCCGGTGCGAGGAGCGCGAGCGCGACCGCGTAGGCGACGCGTGACCCGGTGCCGATCGCGTTGGCCACCGACCGCGAGTGCGCGGTCGCCGCGTCGCCGGCGGCGAACACGTCGGGGACGCTCGTCCGCCCGTCGGCGTCGGTGACGATCGTCCCGGCCTCGGTCAGCTCGCAGCCGAGCGCGGCGGCGAGCCCGTTCGGCTGGTCACGCCGCGTGTTCACGAACAGCGCCTCGCGCAGCTCGGGCGGCCCCGCCGAGAACTCGATCTGCTGGAGCGAGCCGCCGTGGCCGGCGAGCCGGGTGATCGGCTCGGTCCGAACCCGCACGCCGGCGGCCGCCAGCACCTCGCCGCCCGGGTCGGGCCCGCCGTCCGTGCACAGCACGACGTCGTTGCTCCAGCTCGCGAGCACGAGCGCCGAGCGCACGGCGGCGGGGCCGCTGCCGTGGAACGCCAGCGGCCGGTCGCGCACCTCCCAGCCGTCGCAGAACGCGCAGTGGAAGACCGACCGGCCCCACAGCGCCTCGATGCCGGGCAGCGGCGGCGGGTCGTAGCGCAGCCCGTGGGCCAGCACGAGCGCGTGGGCGCGCACGGGCGATCCGTCCGCCGGCGTGACCAGGAACCCGTCCCGGATCGGCTCGACGTCCTCGACCGCGCAGTGGCGCAGCTCGACGTCGTGCTCCTCGAGCTGGCGCCGCCCGCTGTCGCGCAGGTCCGCCGGCTTCACGCGGTCGTGCCCGAGCAGCCCGCCGACGCCCTGGGAGACGGCGTTGGCCGGCCGCGCCTCGTCCACCACGAGCACGCGCTTGCGCGCGCGCCCGAGCACGAGCGCGGCGCTCAGGCCCGCGGGTCCGCCACCGACGATCACGGCGTCGTATGGCGCGGCGCGCCAGGCGTCGAGCGGGTGGAACGGGGCGGTCATGCCCAGTCAGACGGTGCGATCGGTGTGGCGCATTCCCGCGCCGGCGCGATTCGGGGGTTAGCCCCCTCCGAGCGTGCGGTTGTCACGACGGGCGCCCCGTTCCGGTCTTGACTGCATGAGCCCTCGACTGCTGTTCCTCCTCAACGCCCGTAACTCGCCAGGCTGGCGCCGAGCCGGCCGTGCGCCGCGTGGTCTCCGCGACGACGACTGGATGGACGCGCAGGCCGCGGCCGCGCGCCTGCCGCGACCCTAGGCCGCGGCGGCGAGCAGGTCCTCGAGCGGCGCGAGGTCACCGGTGTCCGCGGCGGCCGTGAACGCGGCCAGGAGGCGCCGGTGATCGCCGCCGGCGGCCAAGCGGCACCCGCTCGCGAGCCGGGCGCGCGCGCGAACCAGCAGCTGCCGGGCGTTGGCCTCGGAGAGCCCGAGGACGTCGGCGACCTGCCGGTAGGGATAGTCGAACGCCTCGCGGAGGACGAACACGGCGCGCTCGGTGGGGGAGAGCCGCGCCGACAGCGTGCGCACGGCCAGTTCGAGCGCCTCGTCGCGCTCGGCCTCGACGGTCGGGTCGGCGCCGGCGTCGACGGGCTCGGGCATCCACCCGCCGGTGGCTTCGTGGCGGGCGCGGGCGGAGTCGGCGACGTTGAGCGCTAGCCGCGCGGAGGCCGTCATGAGGAACGCGGTGGCGTTCCGGACCGCGCTGCGGTCGGTGCCGTGCCAGCGGATCCACGTGTCCTGCACGACCTCCTCCGCCTCGGCGGCGCCGCCGAGGATCCGGTAGGCGACGCCGAACAGTCGTGGGCGCACGGCCTCGAAGGTCGCCGCATGCTCCTCGGACACGGCCGGTTCGCTGCGGGCGGTGGTGGTCATGCCGCGAGCTTCCGCTCGCGCGCCCGCGCTCTCGTCAGGGCAAGTCCCGCGTCCGGTCCCTAGTCGCCCGGGCCTGTCACAGACCGGGGTGCTGTCCGGTCTTGCCGATGAGCGTCCATCCCGACCGAAAGGAACTGCTCATGCGCCCCACGATCGTGCTCGTCCACGGCGCCTTCGCCGAGTCGGCCAGCTGGGACGGAGTGATCGACCCGTTGCGGGACGCGGGCCACTCCGTCATCGCGGCCGCCAACCCGCTCCGGAGCGTGAAGAGCGACGCCGCTGCGGTCAGCGACGTCGTGCGCGCCATCGACGGCCCGGTGGTCATCGCCGCTCACTCCTACGGCGGCATGGTGATGTCCAACGTCGATCCCGGCGCCGGCGACATCATCGGCCTCGTGTACGTCGCCGCCTTCGCGCCGGAGCCGGGCGACAGCGCGTTCTCGCTGGCCGGGATGTTCCCGGGCAGCACCCTCGGCGACGCGGTGCAGCCCACCCCGCGCGGTGACGGCACCACCGACCTGTCGATCGTCCAGGATCGCTTCCACGAGCAGTTCTGCGCCGACGTGCCCGAGTGGAAGGCGAGCCGGATGGCCGCGACCCAGCGGCCGGCCACGCTGGAGGCGCTGCAGGAGGCCTCGGGCGAGCCGCTCTGGAAGCAGGTCCCCTCGTGGTTCGTGTTCGGCGAGGAGGACCGCAACATCCCCGCCGCCCTCGAGCGCTACATGGCCAAGCGCGCCGGCGCGCGGCGCACGATCGGGATCCCCGGCGCGTCCCACGCCGTCTCGGTCGCGCACCCCGAGGCCACCGCGGGTCTCATCCGCGAGGCGGCCGCGCTCAACGTGGCTGTCTGAGTCGCGACACCTCGTCGTGGATCCGGCCGGCCAGCTCGCTGGTCGGCCGGCTCCCGTCGAGGACCATCGCTCCCGCAGCCCGCATCTCGCGCTCGAACGTCGTGCGGCCGTCGAGGATCTGCGTCCTCTGCGCCTCGTTCCGGTCGGCGTTGTCCGGCGTATCGAGCCGCCGCAGCTGGGTCTCGTGGTCGATCGACAGCAGGAAGACCGTCGTGAACAGGTCGAACATGTCGCTCTGGTTCATCGCGATCCCGCAGAGGAACATGTCCCGCCCGGCAGCCGCGTGGGGGCGGATGACGTCCTCGATGCGCTGACGGCTCCAGACCCAGCGATGGCCGAGCAGCCACTCGTCCGACGCGTGCTCCGGCCGGCTGGCGGGCTCGCCGGAGGTTGTCTCCCAGTGCGCGGTGTCATCGGCGTCGACGGCGATCAGGCCCCGCCGCGACAGCTCGCGGGCGAGCGTGGACTTGCCCGACCCGGGGTTGCCGGTGATGAGGAACGCGGGCATCCCCTTCAGTCCTGAAGCGTGGCGAGCTGCTCGGTGAACCGAGCCATCGCGTCGAGGTAGAGCAACGGCCCCCAGCTCACCCGCGCCACGCCCAGCTCGGCCATCTCGGGCAGCGGTGGCGCCTGCGGCAGCCGGACCAGGTTCACCGGGCCGCGGACCTCCGCCATGAAGGCGCGCAGTGCGTCCGGCTCCCACAGCCCGATCGGGTAGACGCAGTCCGCGCCGGCGTCGAGGTACGCGTTCGCGCGCTCGAGTGCCTCGGGCACCAGTTCGTGCTGAGACCCGGGCTCGGCGCCCGCGAGCATGGGTCCGAAGAAGACGTCGACCCGCGCGTTGATCACGAGCGGGTAGCCGGCGTTCGACGCGGCCTGGCGTACCGCGCCGAGCCACCCGGACTGCCCGCCGGCATCCGCCAGGACGTGGCCGGCGTCGCTGTCCTCGAGGTTGCAGCCGGCGGCCCCGGCGCTCCGCAGCGCCGCCACCAGCTCGCCGGGCTCCAGCTCGTAGCCGGCCTCGGCGTCGACGGTCACGGGCACGTCGACCGCGTTCGCGATCCGCGCGGCAGCGGCGAGCATCTCGTCCGCGGGCGCGTGGTGGTCCTCGTAGCCGAGCACCGCCGCCACGGCCACGCTGCCGGTCGCGACCACGGGGAATCCGGCCGCCACCACCGCCCTCGCGGTCGCCGCGTCCCAGGCGTTCGGCAGCAGCAGGGGGGAGCCGGGGCGGTGCAAGGACCGCAGCACGTCGCACCGGCTCTGGAGATCGGTGAGCTGTGAGGGGGCCATGCGGCGATCGTACGCCGCCGCCGCCCGGCGATAATGGGCGGCAATGGTCGACGCCAACCGATCATCGTCGGGGTTGGTCGACCGTGTCGGAGAGCGCGACGTGCTCGAGCGCCTCGTCGCGGGAGTGCGCGCGGGGCAGAGCCGGGTGCTGGTCCTGCGCGGCGAGGCGGGGGTCGGGAAGACCGCGCTGTTGCGGCACCTGTCGACGGTCGCCTCGGACTGCCGGATCGCGCGCGCGGCGGGCGTCGAGTCCGAGATGGAGCTCGCCTACGCCGGCCTGCACGCGTTGTGCGCACCGATGCTCGGCCGGCTCGAGCAGCTCCCGGACCCGCAACGCGACGCGCTGAGCACCGCGTTCGGCCTCAGCGCCGGCCCGCCGCCGGATCGCTTTCTGGTCGGGCTCGCGGTGCTGGGCCTGCTGGCCGACGCCGCGGAGGAGCAGCCGCTGCTGATCATGGTCGACGACGCGCACTGGCTCGACCGGGTGTCGGCGCAGACGCTGGCGTTCGTGGCGCGCCGGCTGCTGGCGGAGCGGCTGGGACTGGTGTTCGCGCTGCGCGGGTCCGGCGACGAGGACGTCCTCGAAGGGCTGCCGGAGCTGGTGATCGAGGGGCTCGCGGCGGACGAGGCGCGGCTGCTGCTCGACACGACGATCGCGGGGCCGCTCGACGAGCGGGTCAAGGCCCGGATCCTCGGAGAGGCGCGCGGCAACCCGCTCGCGCTGATCGAGCTGCCCCGCGGCTTCGCGCCGGCGGAGCTCGCGGGCGGCTTCGGGCTGCCCGACGCGCGCCCCTTGGCGAGCCGTATCGAGCAGACCTACCTGCAGCGCGTCGAGGTGCTCCCGCGCGACGCGCAACTCCTGCTCCTGGCCGCGGCCGCCGAGCCGCTGGGCGATCTCAGCCTGCTGTGGCGCGCCGCCGAGCGTCTCGGGATCGGCAGCGAAGCCGTACGGCCCGCCGAGGCGGCTGGGTTGCTCGAGCTCCGCGCACGGGTGCGCTTCCCACACCCGCTCGTCCGCTCGGCGGTCTACCGCGCGGCGGATCCGAGCGACCGCCGCGACGTGCACATGGCGCTCGCCGACTCGACCGACCCCGCCGTCGATCCCGACCGCCGCGCCTGGCACCACGCGCACGCGACAGCGTCGCCGGACGAGGCGGTGGCGGCGGAGATGGCGCGCTCGGCCGAGCGCGCTCAGGGCCGCGGCGGGCTGGCCGCGGCCGCCGCGTTCCTGGCACGGGCGGCCGAGCTGACGCCGGACCCCGCCGTGCGCGTCGAGCGCTCGCTCGCGGCGGCCCAGGTCAAGCTCGACGTCGCCGACTTCAGGTCTGCGGCCGACCTCGTGGCCGCCGCGGAGCTTGGGCCGGTCGACGAGCTCCAGCGCGCGCGGCTCGAGCGGCTGGGCGCGGAGATCGTGTTCGCCAGCCGGCGCGGGAACGACGCGCCGCCGCTGCTGCTGGCGGCGGCCAGGCGGCTCGAGGTGGTCGACGCGAAGCTGGCGCGCGAGACCTATCTCGAGGCGATCGTGTCGGCGACGTTCGCCGGCCGCCTCGGCACCGGGCCGGATGAGCGCGCGGTCGCTCAGGCCGCGCGCGCGACCGTCCGGGCACCGGCCGAGGGCGCGGCCGACGTGCTCCTCGACGCCCTCGTGACGCGGTTCACCGAGGGGTACGCGGCGTCGGTCGCGCCGCTCTCGCGGGCGCTCCGCGCGTTCGGCGAGCCGGATGGCGGCGGGGAGGACCGACGCTGGCTGTGGATGGCCTGTCGCCTCGCGCAAGACCTCTGGGACGACGAGCTCTGGCACCTGCTCGCGACGCGTGGCGCGCAGCTCGCGCGCGAGACGGGCGCGCTCAACCTGCTCCCGAACGCGCTCAACCACCTTGCCGCGCTGCACGTCCATTCCGGGGAGTTCGCCAGCGCTGCCGCTGTGGTCGACGAGGTCGACGCGATCACGCAGGCGACCGGGATCCCGGCGCTCAAGTACTCGGCGTACATGCTCGCCGCGGCGCGCGACGACGAGGCGGAGCTGCGGGTCATGGTCGGCACCTGGAAGCCGAACGCGGCGGCGCGGGGCGAGGGCGGGATGTACGGCGGGCACTGGTGGCTGACCGCGCTGCGGCACAACAGCCACGGCCGGTACGAGGAAGCGCTCGCGGCGGCGCGCCAGGGCGCCGAGCACGAGGACGTGATGACCTACGGCCGGATCCTGGCCGAGCTGATCGAGGCCGGCGCCCGCGCCGGCCGGCCGGACGAGGCCGCCGCCGCACTCGAGCGCCTGACCGAGCAGACGCGCGCGAGCGGGACCGACTGGGGGCTCGGGATCGAGGCGCGCTGCCGCGCGCTTCTGGACGACGAGGAGTCGCTGTACCGCGAGTCGGTCGAGCGACTCGCGCGCAGCCGTGCGGTGCTCGAGCTCGCGCGCAGCCGGCTCCTCTACGGGGAGTGGCTGCGGCGCGAGAACCGGCGCACGGACGCGCGCGAGGTCCTGCGGGCCGCGCACGACAGCCTCAGCCAGATGGGCGCCGCAGCGTTCGCCGAGCGCGCCCGCCGCGAGCTGCTCGCCACCGGCGAGACCGCGCGCCGGCTCACCCCGGACACGCGCGACGCCCTGACGCCCCAGGAGATCCAGGTCGCGCGGCTGGCCCGCGACGGGCACACCAACCCCGAGATCGGCGCTCAGATGTTCATCAGCCCGCGCACGGTCGAGTACCACCTGCGCAAGGTCTTCCGCAAGCTCGACGTCAGTACCCGGAAGCAGCTGCGCGCCGCGCTCGCGGAGTCAGGCTGACCTGCCGCTCCCACACTGCGAGCGCGGGCAGGAGCGAGGCGACGACGAGGCTGAGCACGAGGGCGCTGAGCTCGCCGGCCAGCGGCACCAGCAGGATCAGCAGCGCCGCGACGGCGACCCGCTTGGTGCTCGTCACGCCGGTCATCCGCCAGCAGAACAGGCTCTCGCCGAGCAGGTACAGCGCCGGCCCGCCGAGGATCATCGCCACGCCGACCCCGCCCGGCGCCTCGTGGGGCGCGACGATCAGCAGCTCACTGGCGACCGCGGTCGCGATGATGCCCGCGACGATCGGCAGGTGGGCGTACGTGTAGGCGTCCCGCGCCAGGCGACCGGGGTCCTCGCAGCTCTGGAGCGTGCTGCGCGCGTTCTCGGTCGTCGTCCCGAAGTACAGCCACCACAGCGCCGCGGTCTCGACGAACGCGACGCCGAGGCAGAGCACGACGGTCGGGGTGAGGCCCGCCGCGGAGGCGGTCGCTCCCGTCACGACGATCGACTCGCCGAGCGCGATGATGATGAAGACCTGGCAGCGCTCGGCGAAATGCGTGCCCTCGATGTCGTAGTCGGTCGTGACGGCGCGGCCGCGGCCCGGCAGCCAATAGCCGGCCGCGGGGGCGGCGAGCTCGAGCGCCAGCGCGGGGATCCACAGGACGAGCCGCTGGTCGCCGTCGAGCGTCGCGCCGGCGAGCCACAGCACACCGGACGCGGCGCTCCAGACGACGAGCCGCTCGAACACGTCGCGCAGGCGGTGGCCCTTCACGAGCCACGCCGCCGCGGCGTTGCGGCCGACCTGGAGCGCGACGTAGGCGCCGGCGAACAGCAGCGCCAGGTCGCCGAACGCCTCCGGCAGCGCGGCGGCCATCAGCAGGCTGACGAGCATCACCGCCGTCAGCACGCCGCGGACCGGAGCGGACGAGGCCGGGTCGAACCAGTTGGCCATCCAGGTCGTGTAGATCCACGCCCACCACACGATGAGCAGCAGGAAGGCGGCGCGCGCGACGCCGGCGACGGACAGATCGTCGAGGATCTGGTGCGAGAGCTGCGTGACCGCGAAGACGTAGACGAGGTCGAAGAACAGCTCGACCGGGGTCGTCTGCTGCGTCTCGCCCGTACCGCGCGGCCGCAGGTGGCGGATCGACGTGCTCACTTCCGGGCGCCGGCGACGATCCGGTGCGGCAGGAGGTCGATCAGCGCCCGCGCCGCATGGCGGAAGCGGTGCGCGAGCAGCCTCAGGTGGCCGCCGTCGCCGCCGCGGAGGTGGTGAACGAGCAGATACGGCAGCGACAGGACGATCAGGAGCAGCCCGACGACCGTGGCGATGATGAGCAGGGGCAGGACGACGACGGTGGCGAGGATCGCCAGCGGCGGGCAAACGAGGAGCCCGAGGAGCACGACGGCCGCGATCTCGATGCCGCGGAGCGCGCCGGCGGCCACTTCGCCTGCCACCAAGGCGTCGCGCTCGAGCTTCTCGGTGTGGGATGTGAGTGGGGTGGGTGTGGTCATGGCCGCACCCTCCTGCTCTCACCGGGGCGCCCGCATCCGGGTGACGCCCGCGTCGAGTCCCTAGTCCGACTGGGGGCCCGACTGGGGTATGCGACGGATGCGCGCGGCGCGCGCCTGACCGATCCTGGGCATCACCAACAACCAGAGGAGCGGACGTCATGAGGATCGTCGTCATCGGTGGCAGTGGCCGGGTCGGGAGCAACGTGGTGAAGCGGCTGGCCGCGAAGGGGCACGACGCGGTGCCGGCGTCGCCGGCGACGGGCGTGGACACCATCAGCGGCGACGGTCTCGCCGGCGTGATGGCGGGCGCCGACGTGGTCGTCGACGTCTCCAACGCGCCGGCCTGGGAGGACGACGCGGTGCTCGCGTTCTTCACGACCTCGACGCGCAACCTGCTCGCGGCCGAGCAGGCCGCGGGCGTCGGGCACCACGTCGCGGTCTCCATCGTCGGGGCCGAGCGCCTGCCCGACAGCGGCTACCTGCGCGCGAAGGTCGCCCAGGAGGCCGAGATCGAGGCGGGCTCCGTTCCCTACACGATCCTGCGCTCGACCCAGTTCCTCGAGTTCCTGCCCCAGATCGTGGAAGCCGGCGCCGAGGACGGCGCCGTCCGCCTCCCCACGGGGCTGATGCAGTTCGTCGCCGCTGACGAGGTCGCCGCAACCGTGGCCGAGCTGGCGACCGGCTCGCCGGCCAACGGCCGCGTCGAGCTGGGCGGGCCCGAGGCGCTGGGGATCGACGCGTGGGCGCGGCGCCTGTTCACCGCCACCGGCGACGACCGCGAGGTCATCGCCGATCCGCACGCGCGCTACTTCGGCACGGAGCTGCACGGCGGCGAGCTCACCACCGGCGACGGCGCGCGGATCGGCTCGATCGACTTCGACCGCTGGCTCGCGGGCGAGGCTCAGGAGGCCGTGCGATGACCGAGATCAGCGTGGTCGTCACGGGCCCCGAGGAGGCCTACAACAGCGAGGCCGAGTTCTGGTGCGCGAACGAGATGATGGGCTTCACGGTCCTGCACGACGGGCGCCTGCACCTGCGCATCGACCCGCGCGCGGACGGCTTGCCGTGGCTGGCGGAGACCGCCAGCCTCGCGCGCGCCCTGGCCGACGCCGAGCAGCGGCTCGCGGCGTACTGAGGCGTCGCAATTACATATCCGCGGGTTCTGTTGACATCACAGCTTTACGCGTTATATTTCCGCGATCGTAACGTTAGATCGCGTCTCAAACCGAGCGATCTGAACCCCCGCGCTCCGCGCGGAAGTCCTGTGCCCGAGGGGAGATCTGCGCATGTCTACGTCCGTGTCGCCTGGCCGCGCGCCTGCGTCTGCCGCCGCTGAGCCGTCGCTCGGCCTCCGCAAGCGGTCGCTGCCGTTCCGCGAGGTGTTCGCGCAGTCGCTGGCGGGCACGGGACCGAGCGGCTCGCTGGCGTTCGGACCGGCGCTGGTGTTCGCGAGCGCCGGCCACGGCACATGGATCTCCTACGTCCTGTCGCTCGTCAGCCTGCTGCTCGTCGGCTGGGCGTTCGCGGTGTTCGGGACGCGACTGGCCAGTGCAGGCTCGATGTACACGATGGTCGCCGAGGGCCTCGGGCCGATCATCGGCGTGTTGATCGCCTGGGCCTGCGTCGTCGCCTACACGGTGATCGCGATGGTCGTGATCGCCGGCTCGGGCCAGTTCTTCGGCCAGTTTCTCGTCGTGCTCGGGTGGAGCGGGGCCGACAGCGTCGCGTTCCAGGTCCTGCTCGCGCTCCTGATCGGCGGCGCGGCGGTGACGCTGGCGCTGCGCGACGTGAAGGTGTCGATGCGCGCGGCGCTCACGCTCGAGGTCATCTCGATCGTGGCCATCACGGCGGTGCTCCTGGCGACGGTGGCCAAGCACGGGCTCGTCGACAAGGCACAGTTCCAGCTCGACGGCGTGACGCTCCACGGCGTCGTGCTCGGCATGGTCCTCGCGCTCACCGGCTACGTCGGCTTCGAGAGCGCGGCGTCGCTGGGCCAGGAGTCCGACAACCCGCGGCGGGCGGTCCCGCGGGCGATCCGCATCAACGTGATCAGCTGCGGCACCTACTTCATCATCGGCTCGTACGTCTACATCCTCGGCTTCGACAAGATGGGGATCGACATCACCCAGAGCGCCGCCCCGCTGAACGACCTGGCCAAGGGCGCCGGCGTCTCGTTCCTGCGCTACGTGATCGACCTCGGCATCGCGATCGGCTTCATCGCCGTGACCGTGGCGGCGCTGACCGCGGTGAGCCGCATCCTCTTCAACATGAGCCGCGAGGGACTGGTGCCGCGTGCGCTCGGCGAGGTGGACGGCACCCATCGCGTGCCCCGCGTGGCGCTGCTCGTGGTCGGCGTGTTCACCACCGCCACGGTCGTGGTCTCGCAGATCGCCGGCCTGACGCCCGTCGACATCCTCGGCTATTACGGGTCGATCGCGACCTACGGGTTCATCGTCGCCTACCTCGTCGTGTCGCTCGCGGCGGTCGGCTACCTGCGGCGGCTGGGCGAGTTCAAGCCGATCCACCTCGTGCCGTCGCTGCTCGGCGCGGCGGCGATGGGCACGGTCCTCTACTACTCCGTGCACCCGGTGCCCGACTACCCGTACAACATCTTCCCCTACGTCTTCCTCGCGCTGCTGGTGCCGGGGATGATCGCGTTCTTCATCCTGCGCGCCCGCCGGCCGGAGGTGGCGGCGGCGGTCGGGACGCTGAGCGAGGGGTTGCACCCGGACACCGACCAGCCCCTCCACGAGCCTGCGTGAGGTTTCGACGATGAGCACCGACCACGACGCGACCGCGCTGCACGCCGCCGCCGATCGCCACGTCCTCACCCCGATGCTGCGCGACCGCCGCATGATCTACACGCGCGGCGAGGGCTGCCGCCTGTGGGACGCGGAGGGCAACGAGTACCTCGACGCGGTCTCCGGGACCAATGGCGTGGCGCTGGTCGGCCACTCGCCGCCGCGCGTGGCCGAGGCGGTCGCGAAGCAGTTCACCACGCTGTCCTCGCACTTCCTCAACACGGCAAGCCCGCCGCAGATCGAGTTCGCGCGCCGCATCAGCGAGACGGCGCCGACCGGACCGTCGAAGACGTACCTGTGCCCGGGCGGCGGCGAGGCCGTGGAGGCGGCGCTGAAGCTCGCCATCCGCATCACGGGCAAAGGCGAGGTCTTCTCCCTCCACGGCGGCTACCACGGCACCGGCTTCGGCGGCCTCGGCCTGCTCGGGTTGCCGCAAGTGCGCGACTGGTTCCCCGGCGGCATCCGCTGGCCCACCTTCCAGCAGGTCCCGAGCGCCGACCCCTACCGCCCGACGGTGGGGGAGGGCGACGACTGGCGGCCCGCGGCCCGCGCGCTCGAGGCGGCGATCGCCAGCGGCACGTACAACAACGTGGCCGCGGTCATCCTGGAGCTCGTCCAGGGGCCCGGCGGTCACGTCGCGCTGCCGCGCGAGTACGTCCAGGAGGTGCGGCGGATCACCGCTTCGCGCGGCATCCTGCTGATCGTCGACGAGGTGCAGACCGGCCTCGCCCGCTGCGGCGCCATGTGGTGCAGCGACCTCTACGACGTCAGGCCCGACATCGTCACGATCGGCAAGGCGTGGGGCGGCGGCTTCCCGTTCGGCGCGGTGATCGCGTCCGCCGACCTGATCACGCCGGAAATCGAGGCCACGCCCTGGCACATCCTCACCTTCCAGAACCAGCCGCTCCAGGCCGCCGCGGCGCTCGCGGTGATGGACATCGTCGAGGAGGAGGGGCTGGTCGAGCGCTGCGCCGCGATCGGCCGGCACGCGACCGAGCGGTTCCAGGAGATGGCCGAGCACCATCCGGTGATCGGCGACGTGCGCGGGCCCGGCCTGTTCATCGGCGTCGACCTGGTGGTCGACCGTGAGACGCGCGAGCCCGCCACCGAGGCCTGCCGCGAGGCGCTCGACCACGCGCTCGATCTCGGGCTGCTGACGTACTTCGGCGGCGCCGGCAACGTGCTCAAGTTCAAGCCGCCCGCGGTCACGAGCGACGCGGACATCGAGACGATGCTCGACCGCTGCGAGGAGGTCATCGCGTTCGTGGGTCGCGGGGTCGAGGCCGGCCGCACGGGCGCGCGGCCAGATCCGCTGGCCGCCGCGACCTGAGCCGGATCATGTCGACCGAGAACGAAGGCATCTCGAGCCGCGAGCGCCGGGACACGATCAAGGAGATGCTGCTGGAGCAGGACAGCGTCACCGTGCGCGACCTCGCCGAGCGCTTCGACGTGAGCGCGATGACGATCCACCGGGATCTCGACGCGCTGGAGGCGATCGGCGTCCTGCGCAAGGTGCGGGGCGGCGCCACCGCCCAGCCGACCGCGCTCTACGAGAGCTCGCTCGGCTTCCGGCTCGCCCAGATGCCGGACGCCAAGCGCGAGATCGCCGCGGCGGCGGCCGAGCGGGTCAAGCCGGGCGCCAGCGTCGCGCTCGACGACTCGACCACGACCCTGGCCATGCTCCCGTTCCTGGCCGAGATCGGCCACCTGACGGTCGTGACGTACTTCGCGTCGGTGGTCGAGGAGGTCTCGCGGCTCGCGCCCGACACGCTCGAGCTGATCGTGGTGGGCGGCACCTACAGCCACAAGTACCACTCGTTCGGCGGCGTGCTGGCCGAGCAGCAGCTGATGGACCTGTCGGTCGATCACAGCTTCGTCTCGGTGCCCGCGGTCGACGTCGACCGCGGGGCCTACCACCAGGAGGTCGACCAGGCCGCGCTCAAGCGCACGCTGGCCCGGGTGGCGCATGACAGCTCGCTGCTCGTCGACTCGACCAAGTTCGCGTCGAGCGCCCTGCATCGCGTCGTCGAGCTGTCCGAGTTCGACGCGATCTACGTCGACGATGGCCTGAGCCCGGACGTCGTCGCCAAGCTCAGCCGCGGAAGCTCCGCGCTCCACATCGTCCGCGAGGAAGCCCTCCGATGAGCTACGACGCGCTGCTCTCGCCGTTCCGCCTCAAGCACCTGGAGCTCAAGAACCGGGTGATGATGACCGCGCACGTCACGAACATGGCGCCGCTGCATCTGCCGACCGAGCAGCACGTCGCGTACTACCGCGACCGCGCACGCGGCGGCATCGGGCTCATCGTCATGGGCTTCCCGTCCGTGCACCCGGCGGCCACCAACAACGTGCAGGAGATCGCCGGGTACGACGCAGCGATCGTGCCCGGCCTGCGCGCGATCGCCGATGCGGTCCACGAGCACGGGACTCCGATCATCGCCCAGCTCGGCCACGCCGGCCGTCAGGGCAACAGCGCCTACACCATGCGCCCGCTGATGGCGCCCTCGCCGATCCCGTGCCCGCTCAACCGCGAGATGCCGAAGGCGATGGAGGCCGAGGACCTCGACGAGGTGGTCGAGGGCCATGCCCTCACCGCGAGCCACGTCCAGGCCGCGGGTCTCGACGGCGTCGAGATCCACTCGGCCTACGGCGGCTACCTGCTCTCGTCGTTCCTCTCGCCCTACATGAACGAGCGCGAGGACGAGTACGGCGGCGACCTCGACGGCCGGATGCGGTTGCCGCTGCGCGTCGTCCACGCGGTCCGCGACCGCGTCGGGCCCGACTACATCGTCGGCATGCAGATCAACGGCGACGACTTCAGCCCGGGCGGCATCGAGCTGCCCGAGGCGCAGGTCATCGCACAGCGCCTCATCGCGACCGGCGCGCTCGACTACCTCGTCGTGAAGGGCTCGACCTACTTCGTCGCCGACCAGAACGTCCCCGACTGGCAGCACGAGCGCGCGCTGTGGCTGCCGCTGGCCGCCGGCATCAAGGAGGCGGTCGGGGAGTTCCCCGTCTTCGCCGTCGGCCGCATCAACGACCCGGCCGAGGCCAACGCGGTCATCGAACGCGGCCAAGCCGACATGGTGGCGATGACCCGCCAGCACATCGCCGACCCCGAGACCGTGAACAAGCTCGTCGAGGGCCGGGCCGAGGACGTGCGCGGCTGCATCTCCTGCAACCAGGGCTGCCTCGACATGCTGCCGAAGGGCCGGCACATCACCTGCATCCACAACCCGGCGGCCGGCTACGAGGCCGAGCTCGGGATCGGCACGCTGCGCCCGGCCTCCGCGCCCAAGCGGGTCGTGGTGGTGGGCGGCGGGCCGGCGGGCATGAAGGTGGCCGAGACCGCGGCGCGGCGCGGCCACGACGTCCGGCTGCTCGAGCGCCGCGACCACCTCGGCGGCCAGGTGCGCATCGCGACGTCGGTGCCCGGGCGCGAGGAAGTCGGCGAGGTGGTCCGCTACCTCGAGACGCAGGTGCGCAAGCTCGGCGTGGATGTGCGCTGCGGCGTGACGGCCACGGCGGACGACGAGGCGCTGGCCGACGCCGAGACGGTGGTCGTCGCCACCGGCTCCCGGCCGGTCCGGCGGCTCATCGGTGTGCGCTCCTACCAGCTCGAGGGCGTGCCGGGGCTGGAGCTGCCGCACGTGCTCGACAGCTGGGACCTGCTCGAGGGCGGCGCCGAGCCGGGCAAGTCCGTCGTCGTCGTCGACGACGGCGAGGGCAGCTGGAAGGCGCTCTCGATCGCTGCGCACCTCGCGCGCACGGGACACGAGGTCCAGATCGTCACCCCGCTCCCGTTCGTCGCCGCGGCGCTCGGCCCCTACTCGATCGGGCCGTACATGCGGACGGTCTTCTCGCTCGGCATCGTCACGCATCCGTTCTCGATCGTGCAGGCGGTGACGGAGACGACCGTCGAGCTGCTCAGGGAGGACCGACCCGCGACGCTGGAGGGCGTCGATTCCGTCGTGCTCTGCGGCTGGCACGAGCCGGTCAGCGACCTCTACTTCGACCTCCGGGCGCGGGGCGTGGACGTCACGCGCGCCGGCGACGCCGTCGCCGCGCGGACCATCCTGCACGCCGTGCACGAGGGCGAGCGCATCGCGCGGGCCATCTGACCCATCGATGACCAGGACCAGCAGATGATCGTCCTCACCGAGTCGCGCACCCCCGCGGAGGAGGTCCGCGCGCGCCTGGCCGGCGTGCTCGGCTCCGGATCGCCCGTCATCGGTGCCGGCGCGGGCACCGGCCTGTCGGCGAAGGCCGCGGTCCACGGCGGCGCCGACCTGATCCTCGTCTACAACTCGGGCCGCTTCCGCATGGCGGGCATCGGCTCCAACGCCGGCACGCTCCCGCTCGGCGACGCCAACGCGATCATGATGGACATGGGCGAGCGGGAGATCCTGCCCGTCGTGCCCGACGTCCCGGTGATCGCCGGCGTCAACGGCACCGACCCGACGCGCAACATGCCGCGCTTCCTCGAGCGGGTGCTCGAGGTGGGCTTCGCGGGGGTGATCAACTTCCCGACGATGGGGATCATCGACGGGCGCTGGCGCCAGAGCCTGGAGGAGACCGGGTTCTCCTACGCGCTCGAGGTCGACATGATCGCCGCGGCGGGCGCGCTCGGGCTCTACACGATGGCCTACACGTTCAACGACGACGAGGTGCGGCAGATGGCGTCGGCCGGTGTCGATGTCGTTGTGGCGCACCTCGGCACCACCGTGGGCGGGCTGATCGGCGCCGATCCTGCCAACACGCCGTCGCTCGACGACGCCGTCCAGCGCACCCAGCAGATGGCCGACGTGGCGCGCGCCGAGCACCCCGACGCCATCGTGCTGACCCACGGCGGCCCGATCGCGACGCCGGCCGAGGTGCGCGAGGTGCTGGCGCGCACGTCCGCGCAGGGGTTCGTCGGCGCCTCCACGATGGAGCGGCTCCCGGTGGAGCAGGCGATCGGCGACACCGTGCGCGCGTTCAAGGACCTGCCGCTCCAGCCTGACGCGGGGGCATGACCACCGTCGTCCTCGTCGGGACGCTCGACACCAAAGGGCACGAGTACGCGCGCTGGCGCGCGCTGATCGAGGCCGCCGGCGCCCGCTGCACCCTCGTCGACGCGGGCATCCTGGGCGAGAGCCAGGTCGAAGCCGACATCGACGCCGCCGCGGTGGCGTGGGCGGCCGGTGCCGACCTCGAGGCGCTTCGCGACGGCGGCGACCGCGGCGCCGCGGTGCGCGCCATGGCGGTCGGCGCGGCGGTCATCGCGCGGCGGCTGCACGCCGAGGGGCAGCTCGACGCGATCGCCGCGCTCGGCGGCTCCGGCGGGACCGCGCTGGCGACCGAGGCGATGCGCGCCCTGCCGTTCGGGGTCCCCAAGCTGATGGTGTCGACCGTGGCCAGCGGCGACGTCGGCGCCTACGTGCAGGGCGCGGACATCACGATGAGCTACCCGGTGGTGGACGTGGTCGGCGACAACCGGGTCGTCGAGCGGGTCCTGCGCAACGCGGCGGCCGCGATCGTCGGGATGACGCGGGCCTCCACCGTGCCGGTTCCGGAGCGCTCGGGAGCGGTGGTGGCGGCCACGATGTTCGGCGTCACCACGCCTTGCGTGACCGCGGCGCGCGAGCGCCTGGAGGTCGCCGGGCACGAGGTGCTGACCTTCCACGCCACCGGTGTCGGCGGCGACTCGATGGAGCGGCTGATCGGCGACGGCATGGTCGACGCGGTGCTCGACGTGACGACGACCGAGCTCGCCGACGAGCTCGTGGGCGGCATCCACCCGGCCGGTCCGGAGCGGCTCCGCGTCGCGGGCCGGCGCGGCATCCCACAGGTCATCTCGGTCGGAGCCCTGGACATGGTCAACTTCGGCCCGCCGGACACCGTCCCGGCGCCACTGGCGGGGCGGCTCACCGTCCGCCACAACCCGATGGTGACGCTCGTCCGGACCAGCCCGGAGGAGTGCGCGGATCTCGGCGCGCGCCTCGCCGAGCGGGCGCGGGCCGCCACGGGCCCGGTGTGCGTCTACCTGCCGCTCCGCGGCGTATCCGCGCTGTCGGTGGACGGTGGCCCGTTCCACGATCCGAGGGCGGACGCGGCGCTGTTCGACGCGATCCGCGCCGGGTGCGCGGGCGAGGTCGAGCTGGTCGAGCTCGACTGCGACATCAACGCGCCCGCCTTCGCGCATGCCGTCGCCGATGCGATCACAATAGGAGTGGATGGCGACTGACTATCAGCGGCCCGGGTGGTTCACGAAGCACGTCTTCAACCCGATCGTCGCCGGCCTGACGAAGCTCGGCGTGAGCCTGGTGGGCTCCCGCGTGCTGGAGGTGCGCGGCCGGAAGAGCGGCGAGTGGCGGCGCACGCCGGTGAACCCGCTCGGGTACGAAGGCGAGCGCTACATCGTGGCGCCGCGCGGCGAGACGCAGTGGGTGCGCAACCTCCGGGCGAGCGGCGAGGGCCGCCTGCTCAAGGGCCGCAGGGTCGAGGAGTTCACCGCCACCGAGGTGCCCGACGACGAGAAGCTCCTGGTCCTGCGCGCGTACCTGAAGAAGTGGGCGTGGGAGGTCGGCGCCTTCTTCCAGGGCGTCGGCGCGGACGCGCCGGACGAAGAGCTGCGCCGGATCGCGCCGCTGCACCCGGTCTTCCGGATCTCGGCCCGCTAGGCCGAGCGGACCTCGACGAGCTCGTAGACGAACCCGTCGGGGGCGCGGAAGTGCACCCACGAGCGCGTGCCGCCGCCTTGCGGCGGCAGCACGATCTCGGCACCGGCCGCCTCCAGTTCCTCGACCGCCTCGCGGATGTCGGCGACCTGGAACCCGGCGACCGGGTGGGTGAGATGCTCGTTGAACTCGCTCGTCGGGCCGAAGACCTCGACCGTGGCGCCGTCGGGGACCTCCAGCACCGCGAAGTCGGTCGCCGACGACTCCTCGCCGAGCCCGAGCACGTCCTTGAAGAACGCCACGGTCGCCGCGTACTCCGTCGTCCGCGTTCCCACCCACACCAGGCCGAGCACTCGCATGGAGGCCGAGGCTAGAGCTCCAGGTCCTTCGGGATCAGGACCTTGTTGATCACGTGGATGATCCCGTTGGAGGCGCGCACGTCGACCGCCGTCACCTTCGTGGTGCGGTTGAGGTAGACGTTGCCCTTGCGGACCTTGATGCGGACCTTCGAGCCCTCGACGGTCTTGGCGGACTTGAGCTTGACCACCGTCTTGGCGGGAACCGAGCCCTTGACCACGTGGTAGAGCAGCACCTGCTTGAGCGCCGCCTTGTTCTTGCCGAGCGCCTTGAGGGTCTTCTTCGGCACCTTGGCGAACGCGGCGTCGGTGGGCGCGAAGACGGTGTACTTGGTGTTGCCGGACAGCGTCTTGGCGAGCCCGGCCGCCTTGACGAGCTTGATCAGCGTCTTGAAGTCGCCCGCCGCCTTGGCGGTCTGGACGATGTCCTTGCTCGGTGCGGCGGACGCTGTGGGGGCAGCGAAGGCGGCGGCGGCCATGATGGCCAGGAGCGCGATGGTGAGGCGCTTCATGTGGTGTACCTCCGGTCGGGATGGACGGAGCGCCTACGAGCGGGAGGCGCCTCGCGGTTGAGCGTCCGCGCGCCAAGTGCCAACCGCCGAGCGGCTGCGGGTCGTAGTCACCGCACACCTCGACGAAGGGAGCTTCGTGCGTCGTCTTCTCCTCATCCCGATCGCCTGTTGCCTGCTGCTCGTGGGCACGGCCGCCACCGCGCAGGCCAAGCCGCGCTGGTGGCACCACCACGCGCCGGCCGGATCGATCGTCGACGTCGCCGTCAAGGCGTCGAGCGCCAACGGTCCCGACCGCAATCCGTACGACTACGACCTGCTGATCGCGGCCGTCACCGCGACCGGCCTCGCGCCCACGCTCGCCGACGAGTCCGAGACGTTCACCGTCTTCGCCCCGAACGACCGCGCCTTCAAGCGCCTCGTCGCCGACCTCAGCGGCACCTACCCGGCGAGCGAGCAGGCCGCGCTCGACGCGATCCTCGCCACCTTCAGCGTCGACCAGATCCGCAACGTGCTGCTCTACCACGTGGTCGCGGGCAAGAAGCTGTCGCCGCTGCAGGTGCTGTTCTCCCGCTCGCTGACGATGGCCAACGGCGGCACCGTCCGCCCGCGCGGCCTCACCCTCCGCGACGAGACGCCCGGGCTGCGCGACCCGCGCCTGGTGCTCTCCGGGATCAACATCCAGGCGAGCAACGGAGTCATCCACACGATCAACCGCGTCCTCGTGCCGGCCACTCCGTAGTCCGGCAGGCGTCGCCGGGCCGTACCGTGGTCGTGACCGCCGCGCACCGGACCGTCTCCTCCGCCGAGCGACGTATCGCCGACGGGCTGCAGCGCCGCGACGAGCAGGCGCTGGTCGACCTGCACGCGGCGTGCGGGCGCACGGTCATGGGGTTCCTGGTGCGCGTGCTCGGCCAACCGGCGACGGCCGAGGACGTCTTCCAGCAGGTCTTCCTCCAGGCGTGGCAGCGGGGATCGGACTACGACCCCGCCCGCGCCTCGACCCTGACCTGGATCATGACCATCGCCCGCTCGCGCGCCATCGACCAGCTGCGCAAGCGCGTGCCCGAGCCGCACGACCCGCGCGGCTCGCTCGCGCTGCTCGAGCCGAGCGTCGAGGCGCAGGTGGACGAGCTGCTCGACCGCTGGCGCTTCGCCGCCCTGCTCGGGCGGCTGCCGGACGAGGAGGCCGACCTGCTGCGGCGGCGCTTCTATGACGGCGCCACCCAGACCGAGATCGCCGCGGAGACGGGCGTCCCGCTCGGCACCGTGAAGATGCGGATGGTCCAGGGGCTCGCGCGGCTCCGCGACCTGCTCGACGGCGAGGAGCGCACCCGATGAGCGAGCGCCTCCTCGACTACCTGACCGGCGAGCTCGCCCCCGAGGAGCGGGCGGCGTTCGAGGCCGACCCCGCGCGTGTCGCGGAGGCCGAGCGGCTGCGCCCGATCGTGACGCGGCTCGAGTCGCTCGAGCGCGACGAGTGGGATCCCCCCGAGGCGCCCGCGCTCGCGCTGCCGCGCACGCGCGAGCCCCAGCCGGCGCCACGCCGGCGGCGGGTGCTGACCCTGCGGCCGCTCGTCGCGGCGGGGCTCGCGCTGCTCCTCCTCGCGGTCGGCGTCGGCGCGGGGCGGCTGCTCGGCGAGGCGGGCGGCGGCGACCGCGGCCGCGTGCTCGCACTCGACCCCGTCGAGCCGGCGGGCGGCGCAGCCCACGGCACCGCCACGATCCTCGCCCACGGCGGGCGCGCGAGGTTCGTCGTGCGCGGCCTGAAGCCCAGCGCGAACGGCGGCTTCTACGAGCTGTGGCTGATGAACTCGGCCGACGACCTCGTGTCGCTCGGGTCGTTCCGGGTGCCGGCCTCGGGCGAGGCCGAAGTCACCGTCCCGCTGCCCGCCGACCCGGACGGCTTCGCCGCGCTCGACATCTCCGCGGAGCCGGCCGACGGCAACCCGGCCCACTCGGCGAGCTCGGTGCTGCGCGCGCCGTTGAAGCCGAGCTGAACGACGAACGGGCCGCCGCCGGCTGCGTGCCGGCGGCGGCCCGGGTGCTGCGGGCGGCTACTTCGTGAGGAAGTCGACGAGCAGCTCGTTGACGCGCTCGGACTCGTCGTGGTGGACCCAGTGCGACGCGTTCGGCAGGCGCTCGACGCGGTCGAGGTTGGGCACGTCCTCGTGGTGCGGCTCGGCAAGCTTGCGCCCGAGGTAGCGGTCGCCCTGCCCCCAGATGACCAGGGTGGGCGCCGTGAGGGTGCGGATCTCCTGCTTCGACCCCAGCCGCACCGCGGCGCGGTAGTAGTCGATCATCGACTTCGCCGCCCCGGGGCGGGACCACGCCTCGACGTAGCGATCCAGCTGGTAGTCCGTGAACGGCGAGCGGGCGTCGCGGAGGAAGCGCTTGAAGAAGCGCCAGTGCCGGCGGCGCGCACGGTGTTCAGGGAGCCCCGGGAACTGGAAGTAGAAGAAGTACCAGCTGCGCAGGAGCTGGCGCGGGTGCTTCAGGCCTTCGTTCAGCCGCCGCGGGTGCGCCGCGTTGAGGATGACGAGGCGGTCGACGACCTCGGGGTGGTTCATCGCCAGGCTCCAGGCGACCGACCCGCCCCAGTCGTGACCGATGACCGTCGCGGACTCGGCGCCGAGCTCGCGGATGAGCCCGCGGATGTCGGTGGCCAGCTTGTCGGCGGTGTAGTCGGAGAACGCCTCCGGCTTCGACGAGAGGTTGTAGCCGCGCATGTCCGGCGCGACGACGCGGAAGCCCGCGTCCACGAGCGGCTCGATCTGCTGCCGCCACCCGTACCAGAACTCCGGGAAGCCGTGAAGCAGGACGACCATCGGGCCGTCGCCGGCCTCGACGTAGTGGAGCGTCGCCTCGCCGACCTCGGCGTAGCCCTCGGAAAGGCCGCTACCCGTGACGGGGCTGGTGAGCGTGGGGGTTGAAGTGGTCATGACCAATCTCCTCTGAGTGGTGATTGTTGCCGTGTCAACAATCATGCGCCACTCCTGGCCGCTTCGCGCCCGGGGGATGCCCTGGCCCGCACCCTGGCGTCACATCGTCTTCACGAGCCCGCCGTCGATCAGGTAGTTGGCGCCGGTCACGTTCGCGGTCCGGGGCGAGGCGAGCAGCGCCACGAGCGTCGCCACCTCCTGCGGGGTGCTGAACCGGCGCGTGGCGATGCCGGCCGCGGTCTGCTCGCGCACGGCGGCGGGGTCGATCCCGGCCGCGCCGCCGACGGTCGCCGCGACGCCCTGGTCGCCGAGCCAGAGGTCGGTCTCGACCGGGCCGGGGGAGACGCAGTTGACGTGGATCCCGCGCGGCCCGAACTCCTGGGACAGCGACTTGCTGAGGTTGAGCACCGCCGCCTTGGCGGCGCCGTAGTCGATCGTCGCGGCGTCGGGCTGGAAGAACGCGTTGACCGAGGCGACGTTGACGATCGCGCCGCCGCCCTGCTCGAGCATCGGCGGGATCGCGGCGCGCGTGGCGCGCAGCGCGGTGAAGAAGTTCAGCTGGAGCGCCCACTCGAACTCGTCGTCGCTCGTGCCGAGGAAGCCGTCGAGGCGGATCCGGACCGCGCCGACGTTGTTGACCAGCACGTCGACGCGCCCGTGGCGCTCGAGCGCCGCGGCGACGAGCCGGCCGGGGCCGTCGGGCCGGCCGAGGTCGACGGCCACCGCCGCCACGCCGTCGAGATCCTGGAGAGAGTCGACCGTCCGGGCGCCCGCGACGACGCGGGCGCCCTCCGCGGCGAGCTCGCGCGCGACCGCGAGCCCGATCCCCTTGCTGGCCCCCGTGACGACCGCGACCTTGCCGGCGAGCTCGAGGTCCATGGCGCTAGACCGCCTGGCCCGCGGGCGCCGCGTCGAGCACGCCGTCGAGCCAGCTGTCGATCGACTCCGCGACCTCCTGCCAGCCCTCGCCGACCATGAACAGGTGCGGCCGGCCCTCGAACTCGAGGTAGTCGGTCTGCGCGGGCGAGCGCTCGTACTTCTTGTGCTGGGCCTTCGAGACGGACGCCGGCACCGTGTGGTCCTTCTCGGCCCCGACGATCAGCAGCGGCGCGCGCTGCTCGTTCTTGAAGTGCACCTCGGTGCTCGGGTGCAGCGCGAAGTTGGCGAACCCGGCCTCGTAGAAGATGCGGCCGGTCTCGGGCACCGCGTAGCGCTCGTAGGCCGCCGCGGCGTCGTCCTCGCTGAACGTGTTCGCGAACCCGTAGGCGAACTCGTCGGCCGTGAGCGTGACGATGCCGTGGCGCGTCGACGGATGCGCCAGCGCGGGGGAGGCCGCCTTCAGCGACGAGAACGGCAGGATCAGGATGCCCTTCGGCGGCGCCGGGCTGAGCGCCACACCGGCGCGGCCGAGGCCGCGATCGAGCAGCAGCTCGACGATCAGCCCGCCGAAGGAATGGCCGATCAGCACGGGCGGCTGGTCGAGCTCGCGGATCAGCGCCTCGTAGTGGTCGACGATCTCGGTCAGGCCGAGGCCCGCGAGCTCGTCGGCGTCGCGGCGCAGCTCCTCGACGTCGCCGTGCTTGCGCGGCCATTCGGGCGCGGAGACCGCGAAGCCGCGCTTGCCGAAGTAGTCCTCGAAGGTCTCCCAGCTGCGCGCTGACAGCCACGCGCCATGGACCAGCACCAGCGGGATCTGCGTCGTCGCCACCGCGACCTCCTTCGTCCGTTCGCCTGGGTCGGCGCCGACGCTACGCCGGGCGGCTCCGGATGAGAAGGATCGATCGGGGCCGCGACCCAGACCCTGGGCGACTCAATCGCCCGGCAGCTCGGTATGCGGTGCGCGGCTCGTCAGCCAGCCGGCGGCGTCGCGCAGCCGCAGCGCGGCATCGAGCAGGTGGTCGGCGCCGTCGCTCGCCGGCAGCCGGGTGGCGAGGTCGATCGGGAAGCTCAGCGGCGGATCAAACGGCAGCGCGACGACGCCGGGGCTCGCCTCCGCGGCCCAGTCGCCGACGAACGCCGAGACGGCCTCGCCGCGCGCGACAGGCAGCATGCGCCGGTCCCACGGCGCGCTGAGCGTCTCGAGCGTCCGGTCGAGCTCGGCGCCGGCGGCCCGCAGCACGGCCCGCAGCCACGCCTTGAACGGGGCGCCGGTCGGCTCGCGCGGGAGCAGCACGCGCTCGGCGGCGAACGCGCCGACCGGGATCGCCTCGGCGCCGGCGTAGCGGTGCGCCTCCGGCAGCGCGGCGAGGAGCGGCTCGTCCTTCAGCGCGTCGATGCGGACGCCGAGGCGCTCCGCCGCGCCGGGCGTCTCGAACACCGCGGCGGCGGCCAGCTCGTGCGCCCCGACGCGGCGCAGGAGCTGCGGGGAGGTGTCCTCCTCGAGCCGGGGGCTCAGCTCGGGCCGGTCGGCGGTCAGCGCCGTGGCGATCGACGTCGCGACGGGGAGGCTGAACGGCCCGTAGCCGATCGCGACCACGCCCGGCTCGGGCGCGGCCGCCCGCCGCGCGTCGTCGATCGCCAGCTCCACCTCGGCCAGCGCCTTGCGCGCGCGGGCGAGCAGCGCGACGCCGGCGGGGGTGAGCTCCACCCGCCGCGTCGTGCGGACGAACAGGACGAGCCCGAGCTGGCGCTCGAGCTCGCGGATCGCGCGCGACAGCGGGGATTGCGACATGTGCAGGCGCTCGGCGGCGCGGCCGAAGTGCAGCTCCTCGGCGACCGCCACGAAGTAGCGCAGCTGCCGCAGCTCGATCGGGACGTCCACGACCTCAACGTACCGGCGGAGACTGATCTCGCTGCGACGCGCGGCCGAGGGGTATATCTCCTGGCATGGCCGTCAGCACAGATGAGAAGGTCGTCGAGGGCGAGGGCGCTCTCCCCAAGCCGGAGCCGCACGTGCTCGTGCTGTTCGGCGCGACGGGCGATCTGGCCCGCCGCAAGCTGCTCCCGGGTCTGTTCCATCTCGACCAGGTGGGGCTGATGCCCGATGAGTACCGCATCGTCGGGACGTCGCTGAGCGAGCTGGACGACGAGAAGTTCCGCGAGCACGTGCGCGGTGCGCTCGAGGAGTTCTGCCGCGTCGACATCTCCGACGAGGACTGGGAGCCGTTCAACGAGCGGCTCAGCTACGTGCCGTCGAAGGCCGACGCGCTCGCCGCCGGCGTCGCGAGCGCCGAGGAGGCGATCGGCGAAGAGGCGCGGCGGCTGTTCTACCTGTCGGTGCCGCCGGCCGCGGCCGGCTCGATCGTCCGGACGCTCGGCGAGGCCGGCCTGGCCGAACGCGCGCGCGTGGTCATGGAGAAGCCGTTCGGCACCGACCTCGAGTCGGCGCGTGAGCTCAACGACACGGTGCACGAGGTCTTCAGCGAGGAGCAGATCTTCCGCATCGACCACTTCCTCGGCAAGGAGGCGGCGCTCAACCTGCTCACCCTGCGCTTCGCCAACGGCTTCCTCGAGCCGCTGTGGAATCGCGAGCACATCGACCACGTGCAGATCGACGTCCCCGAGACGCTCTCGATCGGCTCGCGCGGTGAGTTCTACGAGGGCACCGGCGCGTTCCGCGACATGGTCGTGACGCACCTGCTGCAGATCCTCGCCGTGGTCGCGATGGAGCCGCCGCCGTCGCTCGACCCGCGCGCCCTCGTCGACGAGAAGCTGAAGGTCTTCCGCTCCATGCTGCCGATCGAGCCCGGCCACGTCGTGCGCGGGCAGTACGAGGGCTACCGCGACGAGGAGGGCGTCGCGCCGGACTCCGAGGTCGAGACCTTCGTCGCCGCCAAGGTGCTCGTCGACAACTGGCGCTGGGCGGGCGTTCCGTTCTTCCTGCGGACCGGCAAGTGCATGGCCGAGAGCGCGCGCGTCATCAGCATCGCGTTCCGCGAGCCGCCGAAGTCGATGTTCCCGGAGGGGTCCGGCGTCGGCGCCGCGGGCCCAGACCACCTCACCTTCGACCTCTCCGAGACCCCGAAGCTCTCGCTGTCGTTCTACGGCAAGCGCCCCGGGCCGGGGATGCAGCTCGAGAAGGCGAGCATGCAGTTCTCGCTCGGCGAGACGGGCCAGCACGAAGAGGTGCTCGAGGCCTACGAGCGCCTGATCCACGACGCCATGACGGGCGACCACACGCTGTTCACCACCGCCGAGGGCGTCGAGCGGCTGTGGGAGATCTCCGCGCCGCTGCTCGAGGATCCCTCGCCGCTGCGGGAATACGAGAAGGGCTCGTGGGGGCCGCCGGAGAAGGACGACCTGATCGCGCCGCGCACCTGGCGGCTCCCGTTCGAGCGCAAGTGGCGCGGCAACGGCTGACGCAGCGTGCAGTTCAGCCGCGAGCTGCGCGACGACGTCCTGGGTGGGGACATCACCCTTTCGGTCCGGCTGTGGCAGCGGCCGCAGGTCAAGGAGGGCGGCCGCTACCGGGTCGGGCCCGGCCTGATCGAGATCGACGCGATCGAGCTCGTCCCGTTCTCGGCGATCACCGAGGAGGATGTCCGGCGAGCCGGTGAGCCCGACCGCGAGACCCTGCGTGACCGCGCCGCGCACGCCGGGCCGATCGACGACGACACGCTCGTCTACCGGATCGAGCTCCACGCCGTGACCCCCGGGGATTAGGGTCTTCTCCGAGATGTCGTTGACCCGCCGCGATGCGCTCAAGGGCGCGGTTGGCCTGGCGACGCTCGGCGTGCGACGACCGCGGTCGGGGCGCGACCGCGTGGCGGTCATCGGCGGTGGTGCGGGCGGCGTGGCCGCGGCGTACTTCCTCGCCGGGACCTTCGGCGTCGACCTCTTCGAGGCGCGCTCCCGGATCGGCGGCCACTGCGATTCGCGGGTGGTCGAGCACGGCGGCCGGAGGCTCACGGTCGATCTCGGCGCGCAGTTCTTCCATCCCGACACGCACCCCATCTACGTGACGCTGCTGGAGGAGCTCGGCCTCTACGACCCCGAGCACCCCGGCGCCGACGCCACCGTGGAGGCGCCCGCGAGCCTGTGCGTCTTCCGGACGGCCGGGGGCGCGCCGATCTTCTCGTCGTCGCACCCGCTCGAGACGCCGGAGCGCGCGGGCGACTTCGCGGCCTTCACCCAGCTCGCGCGGCAGGCGGTCCTCTCCGGCCTGCCGTGGGAGACGACCGTCGACGCCTGGATCCGCAGCCTGCCCCTGCACCACGCCTTCAAGACGGACGTCCTGTACCCGTGGATCTCGGCGACGATCGGGTGCACGCGGAGCGACGCGCGGCGGACGTCGGCGCGGTCGATCCTGCAGACGTTCGCGCTGGCGTTCCCGGCCGACCTGCTTCAGACCCCCACCACGTTCAACTCGAAGATCGGCCTGCAGGGGAACCTCCAGCGCATGCTGGACCGCAGCCCGCGCGTCCATGTGCACCTCCGCGCGCCGGTGCGCGCCCTGTGTCGCCGGCGCGCCGGCTGGTTCCTGCAGACGCCGGCGGGCTGGAAGGGGCCGTATCGGTTCGTGGTGCTGAACGCGCCTCCGCACGCCGGCCGCGAGCTGCTGCGTCCGCTGCCCGCGTTCGACGACGCCACGGCGCTCCTCGACGCGTACCGCTATTTCGACTCGCGCCTCGTGGTCCACACCGACCCGGCCTACATGCACCGCGACCGCCGCGACTGGGCGGCGTACAACGCCGGCGTGCGCGGGCCCAGCGCCGAGGGCAGCGCCTGGCTCGGCGCGCTGCAGGAGCCGTCCTCCTCGCGCGCGGGCGTGCACGTGTTCAAGTCGTGGGCGACGCGCCGCCGGGCCGACCCGGAGCACATCCTCTTGGAGCGGCGGTTCAAGCACCCGCTGATCACCCGCTCGACGATCAGGGCCGCACGCGCCCTGCGTTCGCACCAGGGCCGCCACGGCCTGTACTTCAGCGGCCACTACACCACCGGCATGGATCTGCAGGAGTCGGCGCTCTACTCGGCCATGCAGGTGGCCGAGGCGCTCGCTCCCCGCAGCCGGCGGCTGGCGTCGCTGAACGCGCGGCTGAGCGCGCGCGGGCGCGCCGGGATTTCTTACGACCTCTGACTAGAACCGCGAGCGTCGCGGGTACTGGTTCCACAGGGAGGGCTCGATCAGGTCCCGGGTGAGGATGCACCTGGGCCGTTGAGGGGGAAGGCAATGCCAGCGCGCGAGCGCACGACGTCGAACGACCGGACGCAGGACCGTGGCGTCGTCCCGATCCTGGAGGCGCGGCCGGGCGGAGCGGCCCAGCGGTTCGCAGCGTCCATGGAGGGCAAGCATCCTGCTGCCGTGTTCTTCGCCGCCGTGCTCGCGGGCTACGTCGTTCTCGCCAGCCTCGCGGTCCTGCTCGGCGTGTTCGTCACCGACGTGCTCGTCCACACAGGTGGCATCGGCCGGGCGGACGAGAGCGCGGTCGAGTCGCTGACGCGCGAACGCACCGGCTTCCTCACCGACCTCTCCTCGGTGGGCTCGACGCTGGGCGGCGCGCCGGTGCTGCCGATCCTGGTCGGCCTGATCGGGATCGTCTGCGTGATCGAGCGCAAGTGGCGGATCGCCGCGTTCGCCGTGCTCGTGCTCCTTGTCGAGTCCGCGACCTACCGCGTTGCGTCCATCGTCGTGCCGCGCGACCGGCCGCACGTCGCGCGGCTCGAGAACCTGCCGGCCGACGAGAGCTACCCGTCCGGCCACACCGCCGCGTCGCTCGCCGTCTACTGCGGTGTCGTGCTGCTGCTCACGTCGGCGTTCCCGGAGCGCCGTTGGCGCGTCGCCGCCTGGGTGAGCGCGCTGCTGCTTCCGGTGTTCGTCGCGTTCTCGCGCATGTACCGCGGCATGCACCACCCGCTCGACGTCGGCGCGGGCGCGCTGATCGGCGTCGGCGCGGTGGTGGTGCTGCTGTTCGCGTGCCGCGCTGCCGGCGTGGCCTCGCCCGCGCGTGCGCCTGCCGGCGGCGCCCGGTACCTCTCGCGCCGCCCCATCCCATCGTGAATGTGAACAAAGGAGCATGACCATGAGCCAAATCGACACGAGCACCGCAGAGGCGCCGCTGCGCAACGCCAAGTCGACCGGAGACGCGATCGCCAACGCGCGCTGGTTCGAGTGGCTGGCCCGCGCCGGCCTCGTCGCCCGCGGCGCGATCTACGGGATCATCGGCGTCCTCGCGCTCGAGATGGCGTTCGGCGCCGGCGGCAAGACGACCAACCAGTCGGGCGCGCTGGCCGAGCTCGCCAAGCAGCCCGGCGGGAAGATCCTGCTCATCCTGATGGCGATCGGCCTGTTCGGCTACGCGTTCTGGCGCCTCCTGCGCGCCGCCGTCGGCCACGGGCCGGAGGAGACCGACGACGGCCTGGAGCGCTTCAAGGGCCTCGACAGCGGGATCGCGTACGCGGGGCTGTTCGTCACCTGCGTGACGATCCTGCTCGGCTCGGGCGGCGGCTCGAGCAGCCCGGACAAGGCGACCGGCGGCGTGCTCGGGTGGCCCGGCGGCCAGGTCATCGTCGTGATCGCCGGGCTCGTCCTGATCGGCGTCGGCTTCTACCAGGGCTACGAGGGCGTGAAGAAGAAGTTCCTCGAGAAGTCCAAGACCGAGCAGATGAGCGAGAAGACCAAGCGGGCGTTCACCACGCTGGGGATCGCCGGCCACCTCGCGCGCGGGGTCGTCTTCGTGCTGATCGGCTACTTCCTGGCGAAGGCGGCGATCGACTTCAACCCCGACAAGGCGGTCAGCGTCGACGGCGCGCTCGCTGCCGTGGCCAAGGCGTCGTACGGGAAGGTGCTGCTGGGCATCGTCGCGGCGGGCACGATCGCGTTCGGGGCCTACTCGATCGCCGACGCGCGCTACCGCCGGGTCTAGCCGACGCGCTCACCCCGGTGGGGCGAGGCGCGCTCACCCGCGCCGACCGGACGCTGAGCGCCATGCCGGCCCACACGGATCCCCACCGGTGGGCGGTGCAGCCCTCCGGGGTGAGCCGGTTCCTCCCGATCGCGGGCTGGCTGCCGCGTTACGACCGGCGCCTGCTGCGCCTGGACGTGATCGCGGGCGCGACGGTGTGGGGCCTGCTGGTGCCCGAGTCGATCGCCTACGCGGGGCTCGCGGGCCTGGCGCCGGAGGCCGGTCTGTACGCGCTGCTCGCCACGCTCGCCGCCTACGCGGTGTTCGGCACGAGCCGGCCCCTGATCGCCGGCCCCACGTCGGCCGCGGCGGTGCTGCTCGCGTCCTCGGTCGGCGACCTGGCGGCCTCCGGCAGCGCCGCGTACGTCGCGGACGCGGCGATGCTCGTGCTGCTCTGCGGGCGGCCTGTTCCTCGTCGCCGGGCTGCTGCGACTCGGCTTCATCGCCCAGTTCCTGTCGCGCCCGGTGATGCAGGGCTTCGTCTTCGGGCTCGCGATCTTCGTGACCGTCAGCCAGCTCCCGAAGCTGTTCGGGATCGAGAAGGGCGACGGCGACACGATCGCCCAGTTCGTCCACCTCGTCGGGCACCTACCGCGAGCGCCGCGTCGAGTTCTGGCTCGCCCTGGCGACGCTCGCGGCCGTAATCACGCTCGACGTGCTGCCCGCGCTGATCATCGGCGTGACCGCGATGCTGCTGCTCGTCGTCGAGGCGGTCGCGGCGCTCACTCGGGCGGGGTGAGCCGCGCGGTCACGACGTAGGCGACCACCACGGCGACGATCACCACCGGCATGACCTGCAGGCCGTCGCTCCCGAGCAGCAGCGTGGCCAGCATCGTCGCCGTCAGCGGCAGCGTCAGCATCACCGTGCACATCGCGCCGATGCCCATCGCCGCGGCAGGGATGACGTCCAGCCCCGGCAGGTGCGACGCGGCGATCCCGGCGGCCGCGCCGATGAACATCGACGGGAAGACCGGGCCCCCACGGAAGGAGCTGAGCGACAGCGCATAGGCGACGCTCTTGCACGCGACCAGCAGGAGCAGGGCGCCGGCCGACCACTCGGCCGCGCCGCTGACCAGACCGCCCAGCGCATCCTGTCCGGAGAAGAGCACCTCCGACTGCGCCTTGTCCGTCGCCTCGCCGAAGCCGATCGCCAGCCCGGCGATGCCCAGACCGAGCACCGGCATCAGCAGCACCATGTGCGGCTCGACCCGCGAGCGCACCGCGACTGCGAGCAGCGTGATGCCGCGGCCCAGGAAGGGCGCGATCAGGCCGAAGGCGATGGCATAGCCGAAGTCCGCGCCGGTCAGGTGGTCGAACGTCGGCAGGCCGTGGATCGTCAGGCTGAACGTGCCCAGGCCGGTGATGGAGTCCAGCCCGAGGAATATCAGCGTCCCGATGCCGGCCGCCAGCAGGCCGGGCACGAGCACGAGGCCGAGCATCGGGCCGCCGAGGCCCGAGGCCTCCAGCAACAGGAACGCGCCGATCAGCGGCGATCCGAGCAGCGAGCTGATCGCCGCGAAGCTGCCGGTCGCGGACATCACCGCGGCCGCCGTCGGGGGCGCGTCGCGCTTCGTCAGCTGGACGGCCAGTGCCCCGAGCCCGCTGCCGATCAGGATCAGCGGCGCCTCGGGACCGAGCACGGCGCCGAAGGCGAGCGTGGCGAGGGCGGCGAACAGCACGCCGGGGAGCTGCACCGGCGGCAGCGGTCCCGAGGTGTGGAAGCCGTCGGCGGGCGAGTGGCCACCCGTGCCGGGCAGATAGCGGATCGCCAGCCCGGCGAGCAGCCCCGACAGCGCGAGCAGCGGCAGCGGCCACCAGACCGGGGCCGAGTCGAACCCCAGGGTGTCCGGGAGGTCGGTGAAGAGCGCGTCCTGCAGCCAGTCGACGAGGGCGAGGAAGCCGTACGACGCGCCGGAAACGGGCACGCCCAGCAGCGCCGCCAGGACGAGCAGCTGGACGTAGCTGCGGCTCCTGAGCAGTGCCTGGGGGTCTGCGGGGGGCGTGGCTGCCATCCGGCGAACGTAGTCCGGCGCGGTGGTGCGAACATCATCTGGATCGGGTGATTCGCGGGGCGAGGCGAGCTGGTGAGATCGGTCCGGTGACCTCGGGATGGCACCGCAGCAAGACGTGGTGGTCCGCGGTGCTGTTCATCATCGGCTCGTCGTGCTTCGCGGTCGGCCCGTTCCCGGGCTTCCTCCAGCTCGTCGGCCCGACCGCCGACGCGGCGGTGTTCTTCATCGGCTCGATCTTCTTCACCTCGGCGGCCACGGTGCAGTACCTGGACAGCCGCTCCGGACCCCGCCTGATCTGGTGGGCGGCCGTGGTCCAGCTGGCAGGGACGGTGTTCTTCAACATCAGCACGGGCTCGGCGCTGCTGGACAACCTCTCGACCGGGCAGGAAGACCGCCTGATCTGGGCGCCGGACGTGTTCGGGTGCGTCTGCTTCCTGGTGGCGAGCGGCCTCGCGTGGGTCGCGGAGCGCGGCTTCATCTCCTGGATCAACCTGGCCGGGTCGGTGGCGTTCGGGATCGCGGGCGGCGCGTCCTACTTCGTCCCCGACACGGGCGACGTGCTCGACCTCGCCGCGGCGAACTTCACGACCGTGGTCGGCGCGCTCTGCTTCCTCGCGGGCGCCGTCGGCATGCTGGCCGAGGAGAGGCGTGCCCGCATCCCGGCCACGCGGGTGCCCACCCGCCAATGATCCACCGGCGCGGCCCATTGCCTCGCGCGCGGCGCGGTGGGACGGTCGGGGCATGACCCGCCTGGCGCTCCTCGTCGTTGCCGGTCTGGTGACGCTCGCCGCGCCGGCCGCCGCGTCGACGAAGGTCGACTACGGCCCGATCTCCCACAAGGGCCTCAAGAAGGTCGGGGCGGCGTCGACGAGCCAGAAGCTGCCGCTGCAGATCGGCCTGATCGCCAACCAGTCGGGCCTGCAGAGCGCGGTCAAGTCGGCCAGCAACCCGTCCTCGGGCTCCTACGGCAAGTACCCGTCGCTCTCGACGCTCCAGAGCAAGTACGGCGCGTCCTCGTCGAAGCGCAAGGGCGTGGTCAACGCGTTCAAGAAGCAGAACGTCAAGGCGACCGTCGACGTCACCCACCTGCGGGTGAGCGCGACGCCGACGATCGGCAAGGCGCAGAAGCTGTTCGGCACCAAGTGGGCCGTCTACAAGACGAAGTCCGGCGCAAAGGTCGCCCTCCCGGTCAACACCCCGAAGCTCCCCTCGGGGATGAAGGGGAACGTCGACACGGTCGCCGGGACCCGGCTGCAGCTCAGCCAGGGCTCGTCGAGCGCGCAGACGAGCGCCGTCGACGGCGGGACGCCGACGCGGACGGGCACGCCCAACCTCGGCTGCACGCCGACGACCTACCCCTCCGCCGCGCTCTCCACGAGCGGCCTGTTCCCGAACCAGATCCTGACCGCCTACGGCATCGCGCCACTGCAGGCGGCGGGCTTCCAGGGTCAGGGCGCGCGGCTCGCGATCGTCGGCGAGGCGCCCACCCCGACGGCCGACGTCAACGCCTTCCGCTCCTGCTTCGGGACGAGCGGCACGTCGCTGAAGATCCACAACGCCGGCAGCATCAAGCCGATCGTCGAGAGCTCGCTCGACGCGATGGTCTCCTCGATGGTGGCGCCGAAGCTCTCCAACTTCGACCTGTGGGTCCATCCGCTCAGCGAGAGCAACGACGACGGCGACGCGCTCGGCTTCCTGCAGCTGCTGGCGCAACCCCTCCAGGCGACGACGAACGGCGCGAAGCTGCCGAACGTCATCTCGGTGTCCTACGGCATCTGCGAGTCGCAGGTGGCGCCCTACACGGCGTCGGTGACGATGGTCGAGCGGCAGCTGACCGCGACGGCCGCGCTGGGGATCACGACCGTCGTCGCCGCGGGCGACACCGGCTCGTCGGCGTGCGCGCGCGGCGTCTCGCCGTCCAAGCTGACCTCCTCGGACAAGAAGCCGCAGGCGTCATGGCCCGCGACCTCGCCGTGGGTGCTCGCGGTCGGCGGCACGAACCTGACGCTCGACGCCGGGAACGGGGTCGCCTCGACCGGTGTGTGGAACGACACCGTCTATCCGCCCCCGTACGCCAGGACGGCGGGCGGCGGTGGCGGGCAGAGCACGTTCGAGAAGCGCCCGTGGTGGCAGCCTGCCCAGTCGTTCGCGAGCTCGAAGTACCGCATGGTGCCCGATATCGCCGCGTTCGCCGACGAGAGCCCCGGCTACCCGATCGTCTGCTCCGGCGGCGTCAAGGGCTGCAGCGCCGGCGGCCAGAGCATCGCGTTCGTGGGCGGGACCAGCGCCGCGGCGCCGCTCGTCGCGGGCATGATCGCGCTCTGGAGCCAGGAGGCGCACAGCCAGGGCCGGCCGAAGCCCGGCTTCGTGCCGCCGCTGCTCTACGCGACCGCGAAGCGCGATCCGGGCGCGTACCTCGACGTCACCGCCGGCACCAACGCGCTGTTCGGCGGCTCCTGCTGCCCGGCGCGCCCCGGCTTCGACCTCGCCAGCGGGTGGGGCTCCCCGATGGCCAACCGGTTCTTCACCAACGAGTGAGAGGAATGACCATGTCGCTCAGCCAGCACAGCGCGACCTCGCCGACGTCGGGGAACGGCGCCGACGATCCGTTGATCCACCACCTCGATCATCTCGCCGCTGCCTACGGAAACCGGTTCCTGCTCGAGCCGTCGCCCGACCATCACCTGCCCAAGCACGGGATGCGCTCGGTTGACGCGATGCGGCTGATCGGCGAGGAGCTCGTGCTGGACGGCATCCCGATGCGCAACCTGGCGACGTTCGTGACGACCTGGATGGAGCCCGAGGCGCAGCGCGTGATCGCGGAGAACCTGCACCGCAACTTCATCGACCACGCCGAGTATCCGCAGACCGCGGAGATCGAGCAGCGCTGCATCCGCATGCTCGCCGACCTGTTCCACGCGCCGGGCGAGACGACAGGCGCGCGTTGCCAGGGGTCCTCCGAGGCGATCATGCTCGGCGCGCTGTCGCTGAAGTGGAAGTGGCGGCAGCGGCGTGAGGCCGCGGGCAAGGACACGACCCGGCCGAACCTGATCTTCGGCGGCGATGTGCACGTGGTGTGGGAGAAGTTCTGCCGCTACTTCGACGTCGAGCCGCGCATCATCCCGCTGCAGCCCCACAAGTACACGATCGGCCCGGAGGACGTGGAGCCGCATATCGACGAGAACACGATCGGCGTCGCGGCCGTGCTCGGGACGACGTTCACCGGCCACGCCGACGACATCGTCGGGATCAACGACCTGCTGGTCCGCCTGCGGGACGAGAAGGGGCTCGACGTCCCGCTGCACGTCGACGGAGCGAGCGGGGGCTTCGTGTGGCCGTTCCTGTACCCCGACTCGAAGTGGGACTTCCGGCTCGAGCAGGTGCGCTCGATCAACACGTCGGGGCACAAGTACGGGATGGTCTACCCGGGCATCGGCTGGCTCATCTTCCGCGAGAAGAGCGATCTCGCCGAGGACCTCGTCTTCTACGAGAACTACCTCGGCAAGACCGACGCGACGTTCACGCTGAACTTCTCGACCGGCTCGGCGATGGTGCTCGCGCAGTACTACAACTTCGTCCGCTTCGGCCACGAGGGCTACCGCTACATCATGGAGACGATGCAGGCCAACGCGAACGCGCTGGCCAAGCGGATCAGCGAGATCGGCGAGTTCGACCTGATCGGCGAGCCGGACGCCGAGCGACTTCCGCTCGTCGCCTTCCAGCTCGCCGGCGACCACAACTACGACGAGTTCGATGTCGCCGCGCAGCTGGCCGCCGAGCGCGGCTGGATGGTGCCGGCGTACACGCTCCCGCCCAACGCGACCCACGTCACGATCATGCGCGCGCTCGTCAAGCTGACGCTGGGCCACACGCTGGCGAGCACGCTCGCCGACGACATCGCCCAGGCGTGCGAGGTGCTGGCGAAGAAGGGCGGCCTGCACGAGCTGGACCGCAAGCGGGTCAAGACCGGGACGGGCTACTGAACATGGCTGCACCACCACAACACAACAAGGGAGGGTCGTGATGTCCACGCCGAGCGGCTACACACCGGTAGGCGGCGAGGGGAGCCACGGGACGTTCAACTACGGCGACTACGAAGATTCCAAGGGGCAAGGGCTGGTCACGTTCGCCGGCGTGATGATCACGATCGCCGCGACTTTGAACGTCCTGTACGGCATCGCCGCGATCGACAACGCGCACGTCTTCGTGAACAACGCCAAGTACGTGTTCGGCGACCTCAACACCTATGGCTGGATCCTCCTCTGCCTGGGTGTCGTCCAGTACTTCGCGGCGTTCGCGATCTGGCGCGGCGCTCCCTGGGGGCGCTGGTTCGGCGTAGCGTGCGCGAGCGCGAACGCGATCCTCCAGACGCTCTGGATCCCCGCGTATCCGATCCTCGCGATGACGATCCTGACCCTCGACATCGTCGCCATCTGGGGCCTGCTGGCCTATGGTGGCCACCGCGCCGCGGATCGCGCGGCCAAGGCGCGCGAAGCACGCTGAGCGACATCCACATCGTGTGACATGCACACTCCACGGGGGCGTGCGCAGGTCGTCATCGTCGACGACCATGCGACGTTCCGGGGGTGCCGCGCGCATGCTGCTCGAAGCGCGCGGCTACGACGTCGTGGCCGAGGCCGTCAGCGCGGAGACGGCCATGGCCGTCGTCGACCAGCACGAGCCGGCCGCCGTGCTGCTCGACGCGCGGCTGGGCGAGGACGACGGGTTCGCGCTGTGCGGAACGCTCACGCGCCGGCATCCCGAGCTCGCCGTGCTGATCGCCTCCGACGGCGACTTCGAGCACATCGACGACCGGATCGCCGGCTGCGGCGCGCGCGGGTTCGTGCGCAAGTCGCGGCTCGCCCAGGTCGATCTCGGAGAATTCTGGCCGGCCGGGTGACGCCCGCGCCACCTCACCCCGGCGCGCGGTGCTCCACCAGCTAGCTGGCGTGCAGCAGCCGCAGCCCGGGCAGCTCAGGTGCGCGGCGCTCCTCGACGGCGTCGCCCAGCAGGCCGCCCTCGCGCGCCTTGAGCACGGCCTCCGACCGCGAGGACGCGTCGAGCTTGCGGTAGACGGCGTGCGCGTGGGTCTTGACCGTGTTGGCCGACACGTGCAGGCCGGCCGCCATCTCGCGGAACGACAGGTGGGTCGGGAGCAGTTGCAGCACGCGGAGCTCGGCGGTGGTGAGGGAGGCGGGCAGGACGACGCTCTCCGCGAGCGTCTCCATGTCGACGAGCACGGCGCCGATCCAGTCGGTGAGCGCGATCGCCTCCGGCAGCTCCTGGGCGAGCCGCGCGGCGTCCTCGAGATGCGTCCGGGCGGCCGCCACGTCGCCGAGCCGGAGCGCGGTGCCGGCCAGGACGACCCCGAGCTCGGCGGTGTACCAAGGTGAGAAGCCGGCGAGGCGGGGGAGCAGGCGCAGGACCGCGCGCCGGTCGGCCTGCGCCTGCTCGGCGCGTCCCCGCTGGGCCCGGACGCGCGCCGACACCGCGAGCGCCATCGCGCAGATCGGCGCGTCGCCGAGCCCGAGCCGCTCGACCTGGGCCCGCGCCCGCGCCGCGTCCGCCTCGGCCGCGTCCCAGTCCCCGTCGTCGATCGCCAGCAGCGCGAGCTGGGCGAGGGACAGCACCTGGACGGCGGGCGCGGCGACGCCGGCGCGGCGCGCACCCTCCTGGAACTGCGAGCGCGCCTGCTCGCGGGCGTCGCCGGTCAGGTGCGCGGCGACGCCCGCCAGCAGGCACGCCGGCGCGCGCCATGGGCTCTCGTCGGGTGCCAGGGCATACGCGCGCGCGGCGTCCTCGGCCATGTGCGCGAGCCCGTCCCGGCACACGGCGGCACGCATCAGCGCCACGCCGGCGGCCAGGCCTTCGGTACCGCTCGCCGTGTGCAGCCGGCGCTCCGCGGCCGCGGCCCAGTGCTCGACGTGATCGCGCTCCCCGCGGACGAGGTGCGCGGCGGCGGCGGTCAGCGCCAGCCCGGGCACCGCGCCGATGTCCTCGTCGCTGAAGCAGTCGAGCCAGGAACGCATGGTGGTGGTGCGGCCGTGCAACACGTGCGCCGCGGCGTGGCTCCACAGCAGGCTGCCCGCGGTTCCGGCGTCGCCTGCCGCGACGGCGTGGCGGATCGCCCGGTCGAGGTCGCCCTCGGCGGCGTACCACCCGGCCGCCCGCCGGCGCAGCTCGCGCTCCCGCTCCGGCTCGGCGCGCCGCAGCTCGGCGCTCAGCATCTCCGCGAACAGCGTGTGCTGGCGGTACTCGCGGTCGGACTGGTCGATGGCGACGAGCGGCACGTTCATGCGCGCGAGATCGCGCAGGACGGCGCCCGAGCCGCGGCACCCGAGCGTCGCGTCGCAGGCGGGACCCGTGAGCACGTCGAGGACGGAGGCGTGGGTGAGGAAGCGGATCTCCTCGGCGCCGAGCCCGGCCAGCACCTCGTCGCGGTAGTAGTCGGCCACGATGCGGTTCGCGCCCGTGAACCGGCGGATCGCCTGCGCGGGGTCGGCGGCCGCGTGGGCGGCTGCCGCCGCCAGCGCGAGGCCGGCCGGCCAGCCCTCCGTGTGGCGGACGAGGGTGACGACGTCGTCGGGGTCGACGGTGAGGCCGGCGCCTTGCAGCAGCCGGGCGGCCTCGCCGCGCGTCATCGCGAGATCCCGTGCGTGCACCTCGACGAGGTCGCCCTGGGCGCGCAGCCGCCCGATCGGCAGCGCCGGCTCGCTGCGCGACGCGACGACCAGCCGCGAGCCGGCGGGCAGCCGGTCCGCCAGCGTGGCGAGCTCCGCCACCGACGCGGAGCCGGTGATCCGCTCCACGCCGTCGAGGGCGAGGACGATCGGCGGGCCATCGCCGAGCGAGCGGCCGAGGTGCGCCTCGATCGACTCGATCAGCGGCTCGTCCGCGCGGACGGGGACGATGGCGAACGGCCGGGGGTCGCGCTCGGCCCACTGGCGCAGCAGCGTCGTCTTGCCGCTCCCCGCGTGCGCGACGAGCATCGTGATCGGCGCGTCGGCCTGCGACAGCAGGCGGATCAGCCGCTCGCGCACCACCGTCGGCGAACGCCGCCGGGCGGCGTTGGCGCCGGCGTCCGGCTCCGAGCGTGGGGCGAGTGCCAGAAGGCTCATCGCCGGTTGAGCATCTTCCACCGTGGGAGGGGCGGACAAGGGCGCGGACCCGCCTTTCCGTGGGTAGGCCCGCATCCCCACGACAAATCTCATCCCCTTCGGGTGAGGGCGGTCGCCTGCCGCGGCGGTTCGCTGTCGGCATGACGATTGCCACTCATCCGCAGGTGTCGGCGGGCGCAACGACGAACGGCCACGAGCCCGCGGACGTCCTCGTCGTGTTCGGGATCACCGGTGACCTCGCGAAGGTCATGACCTTCGGCTCGCTCTACCGGCTCGAGCAGCGCGGGCTCATCGACTGCCCGATCGTCGGCGTGGCGGTCGACGACTGGACCGTGGAGGATCTGCGCCGGCGCGCCCGCGAGTCGATCGGAGCGCCGATCGACGAGGAGGTCTTCGGCCGGCTCGCCGAGCGGCTCTCCTATGTCCAGGGCGACTTCGGCGACGCCGCCACGTTCGGCCGCGTCGCGGCGGCGATCGACGGCAAGCGCAGCCCGGTCTTCTACCTCGAGATCCCGCCGTTCCTGTTCGGCACCGTGGTCGGCGGGCTCGCGGCGGCCGGGGTGACCGCGAACGCGCGGGTCGTGGTCGAGAAGCCGTTCGGCCACGACGTGGCCTCGGCGCAGGCGCTCAACGCGGAGATCCACAGCCACATCGACGAGTCGCAGCTCTATCGGATCGACCACTTCCTGGGGAAGATGGGCCTCGCCGAGATCCTCTACCTCCGCTTCGCGAACTCGATGTTCGAGCCGATCTGGAGCCGCGAGCACGTGGCCTGCGTGCAGATCACGATGGCCGAGGACTTCGGCGTCGAGGACCGCGGGCACTTCTACGACCCGGTCGGGGCGGTGCGCGACGTGGTCGTCAACCACCTCATGCAGGTGGTCGGCGCCGCGGCGATGGAGCCCCCGTCGAGCCCGCAGGCGCTCAAGGACGCCCTCTACCAGGTGTTCGCGGCCATGCCGCCGGCCGACCCGGCGCACTACGTGCGCGGGCAGTACGACGGCTACCGGGCCATCGACGGCGTCGCCGCCGACTCCGCCACCGAGACCTACGCGGCGATCCGCCTGGAGATCGACAGCTGGCGCTGGGAGGGCGTGCCGTTCTTCATCCGCACCGGCAAGCACCTGCCGGTGACCCAGACCGAGCTGCGGCTCATCTTCCGCCGCCCGCCGCGGCTGTACTTCCGCGGCGACCACGCGCGCCGGCCCGAGCCGGGTCAGCTGGTGGTCCGGCTCGACCCCTCGACCGGCGTCAGGATGCTGGTCGAGGCGCAGCCCGCCGGCTCGCGCAACGCGGAGCAGTTCTCGCTCGACCTCGAGTTCGCGCACCAGGGAGGGGAGGGGCCGACGCCCTACGAGGTGCTGCTGCAGGCCGCGATGCTCGGCGACAGCACGCGCTTCACCCGCCAGGACAGCGTCGAGGAGACGTGGCGCGTGCTGCAGCCGCTGCTCGACAACTCGCTGCCCGTGCACCCGTACGCGAAGGGCAGCTGGGGCCCGGCGGAGGCGGACAAGCTCGTCGCAAGGCACGGCGGCTGGCACGGCCCGTGGGTGGGGTCATGACCGCGCCCACGCTGAGCGAATCGGCCGAGCAGAGCGCGGCGGCGCCCTCGCCGTTCCCGCCGATCGCCGACTACGCCTTCCTGTCGGACTGCCACACCGGCGCGCTGGTGGCGCCCGACGGCGCGATCGACTGGCTGTGCGTGCCGCGCTTCGACGCCCCGAGCGTGTTCGGCACGCTGCTCGACCGCGGCGCGGGCACGTTCCGGATCGGCCCGTTCGGCATCAACCACCCCTCGTCGCGAAACTACCTGCCCGGCACCAACACGCTCGTCACGACGTGGAAGACCCCGACCGGCTGGATCGAGGTCCGCGACGCGCTGACGCTCGGCCCCCGCCACGGCGAGGACACGATCACGCCGCACACGCGGCCGCCCGCGGACGAGGACGCCGAGCACCTGCTCGTCCGCACCGTCGAGTGCCTGGAGGGCCAGGTCGAGGTCGAGCTGATCTGCGAGCCGGTCTTCGACTACGGCCGCACCCCGGCCGAGTGGGAGCTCGTCGGCGACGACCTGCACACCGCCGACGCCAGCGGGGCCGGCCAGGTGATCCGGCTCACGACCGACATGGCGCTGGGCATCGAGGCCAACCGGGTCCGCGCGCGCCACGTCCTCCACTCCGGCGAGCGGCTGTTCTGCTCGCTGTCGTGGGCCGAGAAGCTGGCGTCGCCGGCCGACATCGAGGACGCCTCCGCGCGCCTCGACGCGACGACGCGCTTCTGGCGCGACTGGCTCGGCCGCGCCAGGATGCCCGACCATCGCTTCCGGGAGGCGCTCCAGCGCTCGGTGCTCGCCATCAAGGCCCTCACCTACATGCCGACCGGCGCGACGGTGGCGGCGCTGACGACGTCGCTGCCGGAGACGCCCGGCGGCGAACGCAACTGGGACTACCGCTACACGTGGATGCGCGACTCGACCTTCACGCTGCGCGCGCTGCACTGGCTGAACCTCGACTGGGAGGCCGACGAGTTCATGCAGTTCGTCGCCGACCTCGAGCCGAACGACGACGGCGCGCTGCAGATCATGTACGGGATCGACGGTCGCCGCGACCTGACCGAGACGACGCGAGACGACCTGTCGGGCTACGCGGGCGCGCGCCCGGTGCGGATCGGCAACGGCGCCTTCGACCAGCGCCAGAACGACGTCTACGGCGCGGTGCTCGACTCGATCCTGTTGCACACGGAGCGCAGCCAGCGGCTCCCGCGGCGGCTGTGGCCGATCGTGCGGGCGCAGGCCGAGTGCGCGACGGAGGTCTGGCGCCAGCCGGACCAAGGGATCTGGGAGGCGCGCGGCGCGCCCCAGCACTACGTCTCCTCGAAGCTGATGGGCTGGGTCGCGCTCGACCGCGCCGCGAAGCTCGCCGGGATCTGGGGTGAGGATCAGCTCGCGTCGACGTGGCAGGCGACCGCCGAGGAGATCCGCGAGGACATCCTCGAGCACGGCGTCGACGCCCGCGGCGTGCTGCGCCAGCACTACGAGACCGACGCGCTGGACGCATCGACGCTGCTGGCGCCGATCTTCGGCTTCCTGCCGGGGACCGACGCGCGGATGCGCGCGAGCGTGATCGCGATCGCCGAGGAGCTGACCGAGGACGGGTTCGTCCTGCGCTACAAGACCGACGAGACCGACGACGGCCTCTCGGGCAAGGAGGGCACGTTCCTGATCTGCTCGTTCTGGCTGGTGTCGGCGCTCGCGATCATCGGCGAGGGGCAGCGGGCGCGCGATCTGATGGACCGCCTGCTGCGGGTGGCGTCCCCGCTCGGGCTCTACGCCGAGGAGTTCGACGCGGCCACCGGCCGGCACCTCGGCAACTTCCCGCAGGCGTTCTCGCACCTCGCCCTGATCGAGGCCGCCGCGCGGATCATCGTCGCCGAGGAACTGGAGCTGCGCACATGAGCCATCACTACGACGTCATCGTGATCGGCAGCGGCGCCGGCGGCGGCACGCTCGTCCGCCGCCTGGCTGCGTCCGGCAAGCGCATCCTGCTGCTCGAGCGCGGCGGATGGCTGCCCCGCGAGCCCGCGAACTGGGGCGCGCACGAGGTGTTCGTCGACAACCGCTACGTGTCGGAGGACACGTGGTACGACGCCGACGGCAAGCCGTTCCAGCCGCAGGTGCACTACTTCGTGGGCGGCGCCACCAAGCTGTACGGCGCCGCGCTCTACCGGCTGCGCCGCGAGGACTTCGGCGAGCTGCGCCACCACGACGGCATCTCGCCCGCGTGGCCGGTCGGCTACGACGAGTTCGAGCCCTACTACACCGAGGCCGAGCGCCTCTACCACGTCCACGGCGCGCGCGGGGAGGACCCGACCGAGCCGCCGGCGAGCGCGCCCTACCCGTTCCCCGCCGTCTCCCACGAGCCGCGCATCCAGCAACTGGCCGACGACCTCGAGGCGGCCGGGCACCACCCCTTCCACGCGCCCTGCGGCGTGATGCTCAATGAGCGCGACATGCCCAGCAGCGCGTGCGTGCGCTGCGCGACGTGCGACGGCTTCCCGTGCCTCGTGCACGCGAAGTCCGACGCCGAGGTGCTCGGCGTGCGGCCCGCGCTGCGGCACGAGAACGTCACGCTGCTCACCGGCGCCGAGGTCGTGCGCCTGGAGACCAACCCCGCCGGCACCGCCGTGACCGGTGTGGTGGTCGACCGCGACGGCGAGCGCGAGACCTACGCCGGCGACCTCGTGGTCGTCTCGTGCGGCGCGGCCAACAGCGCCAAGCTGCTGCTCGCGTCGGCCAGCGAGCAGCACCCGCGCGGGCTCGCCAACGGCTCCGACCAGGTCGGGCGCAACTACATGTTCCACGCCAGCCAGGCCGTGCTCGCGCTCTCCAAGGAGCCGAACCCGACCGTGTTCCAGAAGACGCTGGGGCTCAACGACTTCTACTTCGGCGGCCCGGGCGTCGACTACCCGCTCGGCAACATCCAGATGGTCGGCAAGTCGAGCGCCGAGATGTACCGCGGCGAGAAGCCCCTGCAGACCAAGCTTGCGCCGCAGTGGACGCTCGACAAGGTCGCCGAGCACGCCGTCGACTTCTGGCTCTCCACCGAGGACCTGCCCCGGCCCGAGAATCGCGTCACGCTGCGCAGCGACGGCAGCATCTCGCTCGCCTACCTGCCCACCAACGACGCCCCGAAGCAGCGCCTGCTGCACGAGCTCAAGTCGCTGCTGGGGAAGCTCGGCATGCATCACGAGCACCTGCTCCCGCGGCACGCCTACCTGAAGAACGACATCCCGGTCGCGGGCGTCGCGCACCAGGCGGGGACGTGCCGCTTCGGCACCGACCCGGCCGGCTCGGTGCTCGACGCCGACTGCCGCGCCCACGAGGTCGACAACCTCTACGTCGTCGACACGAGCTTCTTCCCGAGCATCGGCGCGGTGAATCCGGCGCTCACCGCGATGGCGAACGCGCTGCGCGTGGGGGAGCGGATCCTCGAGCGGCTCGGCGCCTCCACCACGGAAGCGGAGCACGCGCATGCCGCCTGACAACGGGAACGGCCAGCGCCACGTCGTCATCGTCGGCGGCGGCTTCGCCGGCGTCGGCTGCGCGCGGCAGCTCGCGCCTCACCGCGACGTGCGGATCACATTGATCGACCAGAACAACTACCACCAGTTCCAGCCGCTGCTCTACCAGGTGGCGACCTCGCAGCTCGCACCGAGCGACATCGCCTACTCGCTGCGCAAGCTGTTCGCGGGCCAGGAGAACGTGCGGGTCAAGCTCGGGCAGGTGGCGGAGCTGGATCCCGAGGCACGCTCGATCACGACCACCGACGGCGAGCGGCTGTCCGGTGACGAGCTCGTCCTCGCGGCCGGCTCGCGGCCGAACTTCTTCCACACCCCCGGGGCCGGCGAGCACGCCTTCCCGCTCTACTCGCTCGACGATGCGCAGCGGCTGCGTTCGCGGATCCTGGCGGTGTTCGAGGAGGCCGATCGCGACCCCGACCTGATCGCGCAGGGCGCGCTGAACTTCGTCGTGGTCGGCGGCGGGCCGACCGGGGTGGAGCTCGCGGGGGCGCTGGCCGACCTGATCCACGAGACGATGACCGGGCAGTACCCGGACCTGGCGGTGACGTCGGCGCAGATCCACCTCGTCGACCTCGGTCACACGCTGCTCGGAGCCTTCTCCGACAAGGCGCACGACTACGTCACCAAGGTGCTCACGCGCAAGGGCGTCCGGATCCACCTCGGGGTCGCCGTCACCGACATCGGGCCCGGTCACGTGACCCTGGGGGACGGGACGGTCATCCCGACCCGCTGCGTCGTCTGGGGCGGCGGCATCATGGCGCCGCCGCTGGCCGCCGCCTCGGGGCTGCAGCGCGGGCGCGGCGGCCGCATCGACGTGCTGCCGGACCTGACCGTCCAGGGCGCGCCCGGCGTCTACGCGATCGGCGACGTCGCCAACATCCCCGCCCCCGACGGCAGCACCCACCCGCAGCTCGGCTCCGTGGCGCTGCAGAGCGGCACCTGGGCCGCGGACAACATCCGCGCCGGCATCGCCGGCAAGCCGCGCAGCTCGTTCCACTACCACGACAAGGGCATCATGGCCATGATCGGCCGCGGCGCCGCGATCGCCGAGGTGGGGGAGCACCGGCACGAGCTGCACGGCACGATCGCGTTCTCCGCCTGGCTGGGCGTGCACGCAACACTCATGAACGGCGTGCGCAACCGCGTCGACGCGTTCATCACGTGGGGCTCGGACTACTTCACGAGCCACCGCGGCCCGCAGATCCTGGATCGCGCGGACGCCGCGCGGATCGACTGGGACCAGGATCGCCAGCCGCTGGCCGCGCCGTGACCTGGCTGCTCCTCGCCTCGCAGCTCGCGCCGGCGCGGAGCCAGATGGCGTTCACGCTCGGCTTCCACATCATCCTCGCGAGCCTGGGCGTGGCGTTCCCGGCGATCATGCTGATCGCCAACTACCGCGGCCTCCGCCACGACGACCCCGACGCGCTGCTGCTCGCGCGGCGCTGGTCGAAGGTGGTCGCGGTGACGTTCGCGGTCGGCGCGGTCACCGGCACCGTGATCTCGTTCGAGTTCGGGCTGCTGTGGCCCGAGTTCACCGGCCGCTTCGGCGAGGTGTTCGGGGTCCTGTTCGCGATCGAGGGGATCTGCTTCTTCCTCGAGGCGATCTTCGTCGCCATCTACATCTTCGGCTGGGACCGGCTCGCGCCGTGGACGCACTTCTGGGCCGGCGTGCCGATCGTGATCACCGGCATCGGCGGCGCCTTCTCGGTCGTCTCGGTCAACTCGTGGATGAACCAGCCGCAGGGCTTCAGCCCGACCAGCGGGAACGTGACCGACGTCGATCCGCTGAAGGTCATCTTCAACCCGGCGGTGCCCTACGAGGTGCCGCACATGATCCTGGCCGCCTACCTCGTCACGGGCTTCCTCGTCGCCTCCGTCTACGCCGTGGGGATGCTGCGCGGGCGGCGCGACCGCTACCACCGCCTCGGGCTGCTGATCCCGCTGACCGTGGCGTGCATCGCGACCCCGATCCAGTTCGCGGTCGGCGACACCGCGGCGCGGGCGATCGCGGACCACCAGCCGGTCAAGTTCGCGGCGATGGAGTGCGTCCAGAAGACCTCCACGGACGTGACCGAGTACATCTACGGCCGCTGCACGGCCGACGGCGTCAAGGGCGGCGTCGGCATCCCCGGCTTCGACTCGTTCCTCGTCGGCTGGAGCACCAGCACGAAGGTCACCGGGCTCGACTCCGTGCCGCCCGACGACCGGCCGCCGTTCAACACGATGCTGCACTGGGCGTTCGACACCATGGTCGGCGTCTGCAGCGCCCTCATCGCGCTCGGGCTGTGGCTCCTGATCGCCTGGTGGAGGAAGCGCGACATCCCAGGGACGCCGTGGTTCCTGCGCGCGGTCGCCGTGTCCGGCATCGCGTCGGTGATCGCGCTCGAGTGCGGCTGGATCGTCACCGAGGTCGGCCGCCAGCCCTGGATCGTGAACCAGATCATGCGCACCGAGGACGCGGTGACGAAGTCGAACGGCGTCTACGTCACGTTCACCGCCGTGCTGCTCCTGTACGTGCTGCTCGGGACGGCGCTCATCGTGACCCTGCGGGCGATGGCGCGGCGCTGGCGCTCCGCCGACGAGCCGGAGCCGGACGTGCCCTACGGTCCCGCGCCGCCCCCGCCGGCCGTCGCCTCGGAAGGCGCGCCGTGAGCAGCGCCGACGCGGTTGCCGCGGTGCTGTGGGCGGGCGTCACGGCCTACGCGGTGTTCGGCGGCGCCGACTTCGGCGCCGGCTTCTGGAGCCTATTCGCGCACGGCGACCGCGGGCGCCGCGCGCGCGAGCTGATCGACTGGGCGATCGGCCCGGTATGGGAGGCCAACCACGTCTGGCTGATCTTCGTCCTCGTCGTCCTGTGGACCGGCTTCTCGTCCACCTTCGGGTCGATCTTCTCGACGCTCTTCATCCCGCTCAGCCTGGCCGCGTTCGGGATCGTGCTGCGCGGCTCGGGCTTCGCGTTCCACAAGGCCGCGCGCCGTCTACGCGGGCGCGAGTTCGCCGAGCGCCTGTTCGGGGTGTCGTCGCTGCTGACGCCGTTCTTCATGGGCACCGTCGTCGGCGCGGTGGCGTCCGGCCGGGTGCCGGTCGGCAACGCGGCCGGCGACCCGGTGTCGAGCTGGCTCAACGCCACCTCGCTGCTGATCGGCGCGCTCTTCGTCGCCACGTCCGCCTACCTCGCCGCGGTGTTCCTCGTCAGCGACGCGCGTCGCGCCCGCGATCCGGACCTCGAGCGCTACTTCACCACTCGGGCGCTCGGCGCCGCGGTCGTCGCGGGGGTGTTCGCCGTGGCGGGCATCGTCGACCTGCACGCGGACGCGCGATACGTCTACGACGGGCTCACGGGCGACGCCTTGCCGCTCGTGATCGTGTCGGCGCTGTGCGGCGCCGGCGTGCTCGTGTTGCTCATGCGCGGCGCCCGCCGCGGCGCCCGCGCGCTCGCGGTCGGGGCGGTCGTCGCCGTCGTCTGGGGCTGGGGCGTCGCCCAGCACCCGTATCTGCTGCCGAAGGAGCTGACGATCGACGCCGGCGCCGCGCCCAGCGACACGCTCACGAGCGTGCTGATCGTGTTCGGCTTCGCGGTCCTGCTGGTGGGGCCTTCGCTCGCGCTGCTCTACACGCTGGCGCAGAAGGGCATGATCGAGGAGTAGGTCACGTCGCCGGACGCCGGGTGAGGCCGGACACGAGGACGGCGACCACGGTGACGAGGTAGATCTGGCCGAACAGGGACTCCGTGACCGCCAGCGTGTGGCCGAGGTCGGTGCGCGCCGTCAGGTCGCCGTAGCCCACCGTCGTGAGCGTCGTGAAGCTGAAGTAGAGGCAGTGCGACGCGCTCGCCGAGATGCTGCCGTTGAAGAACGGAGCGCCGCCGAGCCGGTCGATCGCGCCGTACAGGAACGCGTAGAGCATCCCCATCAGCAGGTAGATGCAGAGGACGCCCATGATCGCCTGGATGGTGGCGCCGCCGCGCTCGCGCAGCCCGCGCACCACGCCCACGGCGATCGCCGGCGGGGCGATGCAGACGAGCGAGCCGGCGGCGACGCGGGCGGCCGCGGCGGTCTCGGCGCCGGCCGCCGCCAGCGCGGCGACCAAGATCGCCACGCCGATCGCGACCACCGTGACGACGGCCGTCACCCGCGGCGTCACGTCGCCCGCGCGCAGCGCGAAGATGAGCGTGGCGGCCGCGAGCGCGGTGATCAGCGCGTCCTGCCACGGGCCGCCCGGCGCGATGCCCAGCACCACGAACAGCACGAAGAGGCACGCCAGCAGCAGCCCGTAGCGCTGGCGCAACACGATCTCTCGGCGTTTGCGCTGCACGGTGGGACTGGATCATGCACACGCGAGCGGCGGCTCATCCCATTCGCATGAGGTGGGGCGGCGAGCAGCGCGCTTGCATTCGCGTATGTCCGATGCCCAGACCCTGCGACTCCTCGTGGTCGCCAACCGCACGGAGTGCGCCCCCCACCTCCTCGAAGAGGTCGGGCGGCGCGCGCACTCCGACGCCACCTTCCTGCTGATCGTGCCGCCCGAGCGCGATCCCGACGCGCCCGACTGGACCCCCGGCGAAGCGCTCGACCTGGTTCAGCGCGCCGCCCGCGGCCGGCCCGTCGAGCTCGTCGACTGCGGTCAGGACGCCGCCGGCACCGTCGGCGGGATCGTCGCCAGCGGCGGCTGCGACGAGATCCTCCTCAGCACGCAGCGCGAGCACCACCCGCACTGGCACCGCCACAGCCTGCCGAAGCAGATCCAGGAGCTCGGCATCCCCACGACCGTCATCCCGCCCGACGCGACGGGCTGGGCGGCCGATCACGGCTTCCCGGACGGATGGGTGAGGATCGAGGCCGGGCCGCTGACCTGACTATTGGAAGGCGTTGACCGCCCGAGCGACGACCAGGGCGAACAGCGCCAAGGCGATCGTCGCCTGGACGAGCATCGCGTACTTCGCGCGGTGGCTGAGCGGCATCACGTCCGTCGGGCTGAACGCCGTCGCGTTCGTGAACCCGAGGTGCAGGTAGTCGAGGAACACCGGCCGCCAGCCCGGCGCCCGCATCTCGGGGTTGATGTGCTGCGTGAAGGCGAAGTCGACCGGCACCAAGAGGTGCTTGCGCGCGACCGGGCCGCCGCCGTCCATCAGCCAGAACACGACGGCGAACACCAGGTTGTTGCCGACCCAGACCAGCGCACCCGAGGCGAGCAGCTCGTCCGCGTTGTTCGCGTTGCCCGTGCCGGTGATGAGGTCATGGATCAGCAGCCCCGTCGCCCACAGCGAGGCGAGGACGAGCAGGCCGACGAGCACGATCGTGCTCCGGCGCAGCCGCCGGCGCTCGGCCGCGCCCGACGGATCGCTCGTCAGCAAGAGGACGACGAGCGCGAGCTCGAGGAGCGGGACCAGCCACGGCACGGCGAGGACGCCGTCGCGCGGGAACCAGATCCGCACGGCGACGTTGATCGTCATGAACCCGAGCACGATGAGCGCGGGCGGCCAGCGCGACTCGCCGATCAGCTGCTCGTCCATGGCCACGCCGCGATCGTCCCATGCCGCGGGGAGGCCGTCTCCCCCGAATCGGATGAGGCCCCGCCGCCGCGCGGCTCCGATGATCGAAGCGTCCCCGACCCGGAGCGCCTGGCCATGCTCGACCTCGCCGTCATCGTCTTCAAGCACGCGGAGGGCGATCTGATCGGCAAGCGCACCGCCGAGGGCGCGGTCGCCGGGAGCCTGCGTGCCGTCCGCTGATCGAGTCACGCTCGAGGCACCGGCGGCTGAGCTCGAGGCGACCTTCGTCCCGGGCGCGGGGATGGTCGGGTGCTCGCTGCGGCACCGCGGCGAGGAGCTGCTCGGTCAGCGAGGCGGCGTGGACGCGTACGTCGCGCAGCGCAAGACGATGGGCATCCCGCTCCTGTATCCGTGGGCGAACCGGCTGTCGCGCCGGCGCTTCGCGCTCGGCGGCCGGGAGGTCGTGATCGACCCGGACGCGACACCGCTGCGCCTCGACGACAACGGGCTCCCCATGCACGGCCTGCTGTCGGGTGTGGAGGGCTGGGAGGTCGTGCGGCAGGACGATGCGGGGCTCGCGGCCACGTTCGACTTCGCCGCGCACGACGCGCTGATGGCCGCCTTCCCGTTCCCGCACCGGATCGACTTCGAGGCGACGCTCGCCGGGCCGGCGCTGACGATCGCCACCACCGTCACCCCGACCGGCGACGATCCGGTGCCGGTCGCGTTCGGCTTCCATCCCTTCTTCCAGCTGCCCGGGATCGCGCGGCGCGAGTGGCAGATCGACGTCCCGGTGCGGGAGCAGCTCCGGCTCAATCCGGAGATGCTCCCGACCGGCGAGCGGATCACGGCCCACGTGGCGCCGGGGCGGCTCGGCTCGCGCACCTTCGACGACGCCTACACCGCGCCGCCGGATGGGGCGCCGTTCGTGCTCTCCGGGGGAGGCCGGCGGATCGAGCTCGCGTTCGACGCCGGCTACCCGTTCGCGCAGGTGTACGCGCCGTCCGGCGACGCCGTCATCGCGTTCGAGCCGATGACGGCGCCCACCAACGCGCTCGTGGACGGCGGCGAGGCGTTGCCGCTGGTGGCGCCCGGCGAGCGCTACCGCGCGGCGTTCTCCATCACCGTCAGCTAGGCATCGCCTGGTCCGCGCGGCCGACCGACCATCCGATGTGCGAGCGGCCCGGGACCACGCTCGGGATCGACACGCGGGACACCTCGATGCCGCGCCGGCGCAGCTCACCGCAGGCGGCTGCCATGCGGTCTGCCTCGACGACAGGGAACGACGCGAGGAGCCCGGGTGACTCGGGGTGCGTCGCGGAACGGACGCGCAGCGCGCGCAACAACTTGCGCAGCGTGTCGTCGCTGAACTCGGGACCGGTCGGTGGCATGGTGCCTCGGCTTCCTGCCCCTTCGAGAGGATCCGACGCGGCCGGGGGAGAAGAGGTCAAGCCCCGGACAGCTCTGCGCCACTGAACATAGAACAACCCGTCCATGCTCTGGCTCGCCTGAGCCTCGCGAGCCTTCGGGCTTAAGCGACAATCCCGCGATGATCATCCTGGTCGCCGGTGCCCACGGCCGTGTGGGCAGCCGGGTCTTGGCGCTGCTGCTCAGCCGAGGCCACATCGTGCGGGCGCTCGTTCGCACGCAAGGGCAGGCCGACGCGCTGGAGTCCGTCGGTGCGCAGCCCGTGCTCGCCGATCTGCGCGGCGACGTCGAATGGACGGCGGACGGCTGCGACGCCGCGATCTACGCGGCGGGAGCGCGCCATCGCTCGGAGCTGCCCGCGATCGACGCCGGCGGCGCCGCCAAGCTCGCCGAGGCCGCCGATCGGTTCGACCTGCGGCGGTTCGTGCTCTGCAGCGCGGTCGGCGCGGGCGCACCCGACCGCCGGGAAGGGCCGCTGCGCGAGTTCCTCGCCGCCAAGCACGCGGCGGAGCGCCGCGTGGAGCGGCTCGACATGTCCTGGACCGTCCTCCGCTTCGGCCGGCTGACCGAAGCGCCCGGGACCGGGAGGATCAGCGCCGCCGTGCCGCCCGGGACGCCGGTGACGCTCAGCCGCGATGACGCGGCGCTGGCGGTGGTGGAAGCGCTCACCCGTGACCACCTCGGCCGCCAGGTGGTCCATGTCATCGACGGCGACCGCGGCGTCGGCGACGTGCTGGACGCGGTCGAGCCGCTGTCGCTGCCGCCGGTGCGCCCGCACGGGCTGGGCGCCGGCCAGCCCAGCAACCCGCCGATCAGCCGGGACATGTTGCAACCGGACGCCTCGCCGCTCGATGCCGACGTCGACTACGAGGGCGACGGGCCGCTCCCGCCCGAGCTGATCGGCAACGACGATCCCGCGCCCGGGATCCCCTGACACGTCTCTGCGTGGGCCCTCAACCGGCCAGCGGCTTCTCGTAGACCACCCAGCCGAGGGCCGGCGTCATGCCGGCGCGCTCGTAGAGGCGGAACGCGCCGGTGTCGCTCGCCGCGTCGACGCCCAGCCCGACGCTGCGCTCGCCGCGCTCCCAGAAGCGGCCGAACGCGTCGCCGAGCAGCGCCGCGCCGACGCCCTGCCTGCGCCAGCGGCGGCGCGTGAAGAGCCCGTGGACGAAGCCGCCGCCGTAGGTGTCGCCCGTGCAGATCGTGCCCGCCGCGATCTCGTCCCCGGCGCGGACGACGCACCACAGCGCCGGATCGAAGCGGTCGCTCTCGAGGTGGCTCTTCGCCCATGACGCAAAGTCGCGCGGCGCGGACTCCCAGTGATCCGCGAACGCCTCTTCCTGCGCGGCGTGGAACTCGCGCGCGTCACGGTCCGGCTCGAACGGGACGACGCGCAGCCCGTCCGGCCACTCGGGCGCGGGCGGCGGCGCGTCGAGCTCGATCCGCATCTCGCGGAAGACGCGCACGCTGCCGTAGCCGAGCGACTCGAGCAGGCGCCGCGCGGCGGCGTCGGCCTCAAGGACGCTGTTGTGGATCCGGCGTGCGCCGTCGCGTGCCGCGGCCTCCTCCAGCTCGGCCGCGATCAGCCGGCCGATGCCGCGCCCCTGCGCGTCGGGGTGGACGTACGCCTCGACCTCCCAGCGCTCACCCCGCTCGCGCACCACGCCATAACCGGCGACGCGGGCGCCGTCGCGGACGACGCGGGCGTCGCGCGCGAGATCGAGCTCCGACCACTCGCCCTCCAGATCGCCCTGGGAGAACGTCGTTGCCCCGTACAGCGACGACTCGACCGCTTGGACGATCGCGGTCACCGCCGCCGCGTCGGCGGTCTCGGCGGGTGCGAGCTCGAGGTTCGGCATCAGGTCGCATCATTGCGCCGCTTGACGGTAGGCGGTCCACCGGTTAGGAACGTCGCGACGTGCCGGGCTTCGAGACCAGCGGCGGGATCGGCGCGAGCCCGTTCCCGCCGATCGCCGACTACGCCTTCCTCTCGGACTGCGAGTCGTGCGCGCTCGTCGCGCCGAGCGGCAACGTCGAGTGGATGTGCCTGCCGCGGTTCGACTCGCCGAGCGTGTTCGGGTCGATCCTGGACCGCGACGCCGGCATGTTCCGGCTCGGCCCCGACGGCGTGGAGGTGCCCGCCGCGCGGCGCTACCTGCCGGGCACGATGGTGCTCGAGACGAGCTGGGACGCGCCCGGCGGCTGGATCATCGTCCGCGACGTCCTGCTCATCGGGCCGTGGCATCACGAGGAGGAGCGGTCCCACACCCACCGCCGCGCGCCCACGGACTACGACGCCGACCACGTGCTGCTGCGCTTCGTGCGCTGCGTCAACGGGGCGGTCCAGGTCAACCTCGACTGCGAGCCGTCCTTCGACTACGGCCGCTCGACCGCCCGCTGGAAGTACGACGGCGACGCGTACCACTCGGCGGTGGCGCACGCCGACAGCATCCCCGCGCAGCTGCGCCTGACGAGCGACATGAACCTCGGCTTCGAAGGCCCTCGCGCGACCGGGCGGACGCTGATCAAGGAGGGCGAGTCGCTGTTCGCCGCGCTCTCGTGGTCCGAGCACCCCGCGCCGCAGACGTCGGAGGAGGCGAACGAGCGGCTCGTGTGGACGGCGCATCACTGGCAGCACTGGCTGGACCGCGGCGAGTTCCCCGACCACCCGTGGCGGAGCCACCTGCAGCGCAGCGCGCTGACGCTCAAGGGGCTGTCCTACGGCCCGACGGGCGCCCTCGTCGCCGCCGCGACGACCTCGCTGCCCGAGTCGCCGGGCGGGGAGCGCAACTGGGACTACCGCTACACGTGGATCCGCGACGCCACGTTCATGCTCTGGGGGCTGTACACGCTCGGCTTCGAGTGGGAGGCCAACGACTTCTTCTACTTCCTGGCCGACGTCGCCGAGGCCGAGCCGGACGACCTGCAGATCATGTACGGGATCGGGGGCGAGCGCGAGCTGCCCGAGCAGGAGCTCAGCCACCTCTCGGGCTACGAGGGCGCGCGCCCGGTCCGGATCGGGAACGGCGCCTACGACCAGTCCCAGCACGACGTGTGGGGCGCCATCCTCGACTCGTTCTACCTGCACACGAAGTCGCGCGACTACCTGCCCGAGCGCATCTGGCCGATCCTCGTCAAGCAGGTCGAGCGCGCGATCGAGCGCTGGCGGCAGCCCGACCGCGGCATCTGGGAGGTGCGCGGCGAGCCGCGCCACTTCACGTCGTCCAAGCTGATGTGCTGGGTCGCCGCCGATCGCGGCGCGCGGCTCGCGGAGATCCGCGAGGACCTCGAGTACGCCGCGCGCTGGCAGTCGGTCGCGGAGGAGATCAAGGCCGACATCTGCGCGCAGGCGCTCGACGAGCGCGGCGTGTTCTGCCAGTCCTACGGCAGCACGGCGCTGGACGCCTCGGTGCTGCTGATGCCGTTGGTGCGGTTCCTGCCCTCCGGCGACGAGCGCATCCGCGCGACCGTGCTGGCGATCGCCGACGAGCTGACGGTCGACGACCTCGTGCTGCGCTACCGGCCGCAGGAGTCCGACGACGGGCTCCAGGGCGAAGAGGGGACGTTCACGATCTGCTCGTTCTGGCTCGTGTCGGCGCTCGTGGAGATCGGCGAGCTCCCGCGCGCCCGGGGCTTGTGCGAGAAGCTGCTCTCGTTCGCGAGCCCGCTGCAGCTCTACGCCGAGGAGATCGACCCGCACACCGGCCGCCACCTCGGCAACTTCCCGCAGGCGTTCACCCACCTCGCGCTCATCAACGCCGTCATGCACGTGATCCGGGCGGAGAGCACGGCCAGCGGCGCGGCCGGCGGCACCCGGGTCGGCGGGCTCAGCCTCGACGCGGACGCGTCCTGGCCGGCGCAGAGCTGATCGGCTGCCGGGTCAGTCGCAGGGGTCCTCGGCCGACTCCGAGACGGGGCCGCCGAGCCGCCCGATGACGAACGGGCCCTTGCGGCGCGCGACGACGGATCCGGTCCGCGCCGCGACGCCGATGGCGCCCAGGACGGGGCCGGCCGCGGTGCAGCGCCGCGTGAGCGCGTAGAGCCGAGCGCCGCTCGCGACCGGCGCCGACGCCGCGGCGGGCGCGGACGGGTTCGCGGCGACGAGCGTGAGACGGCTGTCGTACACGCGGCTGCCCAGACCGACCGCGACACCGCCGGCGAACGGCGTCAGCCAGCCGCCCGCCGCGTCGGTGACCTCACGGCGGACGGTGAGCGCCCGGCGGTCGAGGCCGGCGAGCTTGCCCTCGGCGTCGGCGACGATGGCGGGCGTCACGAAGCGGTAGACCGCGCCGGCCAGGGCGATGGGATGCGCGGCGCCGCCGAGCGGGATCAGCTCGTGGCGGTACGGCGCGACCGCGCCGGTGGTGGTCGACACGAGCACCATGCCGTCGCGCAGCGAGCCGCCCATGAGGCTGGGGGTGACGCCGGGAGGCAGACCGAAGCGGTGCCGGCGAACGCGCCGCCCGTCGGCGGCGAACGCATCCAGCTCGAGGCCGCGGCGGGTGCGCTGGAGCACGCGGACGCGCGTGCCGCCGAGCTCGGCGTCGAGGCGCTCGGCAAGCCGGACGCGGTGCGTGACGCGGCCGGTCGCCGCCAGGACCGCGCGGAGCTGCTCGTTGCCGGCGCCGTCGAAGCCGAACGTGACGAGGCGGCGCTGCGTCGGCCAGAGGGCGGCGATCGCCCCGTGGGCGGGCAGGGAGGCGACGCGCCGCCCCGAGCGCCGGTCGTACACCACGATCCGCCGCCGGGTCAGCGCCGCGAACCGCCGGCGGTCCGGCGACAGCACGGTGGCGAGGGTGTCCCGCGGCAGCGCGGGGCCGCCGCGGCGCGCGGTCAGGTCGGAGCGGAGCAGACGCAGAGGCGACCCCACCGGCGCGCCGATCAGGGTGGTGGCGGAGGCAGCGCCCGGGGTCAAAGCAGCGAACACCAGCGCCAGCAGCAGCGCAACACGGCGTGAGGTCATATGCACTCGACGCGCAGGAGGTCGTGGAGTAGCGGCCTTAGCCGGCGAGCAGCATCGCGACGTTACGC
>CAWDUT010000003.1:0-118286 GCA_963805525.1 uncultured Solirubrobacteraceae bacterium | reverse complement strand
CCGGTTTGAGGACGAGGACCGACCTCGGCGGGGGCCGAGTGCCTCCGTAAAGGGCCAATAGCCGCGCTACGCCCTCTTCATACGTGCATGCCCGCATACACGAAGGAGACGGGGAGATGGTGACCTACGCGTTCGCGAACCAGAAAGGCGGCGTCGGGAAGACGACGGTCACGCTCGGCCTGGCTGTCGCGCTTGCGAGCCAGAACCTGTCGGTGCTGCTGATTGACCTGGATCCCCAGGCGTCGGCGACGAAGGTCCTCGGAATCGATGTGCAGGTACAGCACACCATCGCGACGTTCTGCTCGAGCCGGACCGGTTCTCACTCTCCGACCTCCTGGTCGGAACGGACTGGGGCTTCGATCTTGCGCCAGCGGAGACTGCGCTTGCGTCGCGGGAATCGCGGCGCGCGACGGCGGATGAGTTCATCCTCCGACGGCAGCTCGTCGACGTGATCGGCTACGACGTCGCGCTGGTTGACTGCCCGCCGAGTCTTGGCTTGCTGACGCTGATCGCCCTCACGGCCGCCTCGCGGCTGGTCGTCGTGACAGAGGCGAGCTTCCTAGCGCTTCAGGGACCGACGAGTCGCTCGAGACGCATGAGCTCGTGCGCGCGCACTACAACGGGGAGCTGGAGTTGGCGGCTGTGATCGTCAACCGGGTCGAGCGCACAGTCGAGCATCGAGAGAGCGTCGTCGAGATCGAGCGCTACTTCGGCGCCGACCTCGTCTGGCATCCGCTGCTGCCGAAGAGGACCGCTGTTCAGGACGCGACGCGCCGGGGCGTGCCCGTCGGTGTGCTGGCCCGGCGACTGGCCGCGAGCTTGCCGGTGCGTTTGGGACGTTGGCGCGGCGTATGGAGGTGTCGCGTGTCGCCGTCGAGCGTCGCCCGGCGCTGGGCGCAAGGAAGGAGCGAAGGCCGCACCCCGCCTCGCAGCGGACAGCGCCGCGCGCAGCGCGAGCCGAGTGCCGGCGGGTACCGATGGTCTGGGCACGCCGAGCTCGGCGATGAGTACTGATGCTCTGCGTCCGTGTCGCGCCGTCGTTCAGCCGGCGGGTCAAGCTCGCCGCCGTCCAATGCGGTCAGCCGGTTCAGCAGCTCGCCGCCGAGGCCCTCGAAGCTCACTGCCAGCGCTACGGCGTGTAGACACGCATACATGTATCGGGCGCCTTACGGCGCGCGTCGGTACCCCCTCGGCATCGCTGGGGGTGGCCGTCGCGACAAATGGTGCCGGAAGCTCTTGATTAGTTAGCGTTCGCGATGTATATCCCGGCCGAGGCGAAGGTTCGGTTCTCGGAGGTCACCGACAGACGCATCTTCCAGCCGGCGGCGCAAGACGTCGGTCTCACGGCGGACACCATCCCGCGCGACCTCCGGGGTAGCTTCGCCGGCCTGCTGATCTTCGAGGGTCTCAACGTGCTTGAGGTGGCCGCCCAGCTCGGGCACCAGCCCAGTACGTGCCTGGACATCTACGGGCGCTTGTTCGAGGAGTTCGACCCCGCCCGCCGGCGTCCCGCCGTCGAGGTGATCGAGGAGGCGAGGAGGGCGGTCCGCGACGGAGCGTTACCCACTGGGTACCCGGGCGGCTTCCGTGGCGACGATTCCTCGGGCCCAGCTGCTGCCGTAAACGCCCATTAGCAGCGGTTTCGTCGAAAGCCCTCTGCCGGACTCGAACCGGCGACCCCTTCCTTACCATCCAGGACTTTTCCGCTATTTGCGGGAACTGCCCGTTAGGGCAGGGCGCTGTTTTGCAGGACTTTTCGGACTCGACGGACTGGGCGGTTCTAGCTGATGCGGCCCAAATGCGGCCCAAGACCTATGCGCCGTGTTCGTGAGCACGTGACGTAAGCCGGGGCGGGGCCATACCCCCAACTGGCGACGGCGAGTCACCAGAGCGAGAGGCCGAGCGAGCAGCCGCTGCCGGCGATTCGGAGCGCTGTTCAGGCACGGCGCGTCCTGGCACTCTCATCGACCGTCCATGGACCCTCGTAGAGTCCGAGTCATGGCATCCGACTTTGAACTCCTCGACGAGCAGTTCTCTCAGCACCTCCTGGGTAATCGCACCGAGTCCACGGCCATGCTCGCTTGGTTCCTCGAGAATGTTTGGCGCGAGGAGCCGGATGAGGTCGAGACGGCGCTTTGCGATGGCAGCAACGACAAGGGCATTGACGCGATCGTCGTCGACGAGGACGCTCATGAGATCACAATCTTCCAGTCGAAGCGACGCAGGACCGCTGAAAGAACGCAGGGCGACGCGGATCTACAGCGCTTCCGTGGCGTTGCGCCGTACTTCCGCGGCCCCGACGGTATAGACGATCTGCTGGATGCGTCGCCGAATGAGGAGCTGCGTCGCCTCGTCGCGCGTCTGAATCTCAAGACGCTGCTCTCGCATGAGGAACCCTGGGACGTGAAGTTCGTCTTCGTTACAAATGCAGAGCTCGACCCGTCAGGTGATTCATACCTCAAGACAACGCGTGACGAGGTACCGCCACTCGACGTGTGGGACCGCGAGCCGCTTGTCGCGGTGGCGAAGCGCACAGAGCGTCCTGGCCTCCTGCCCGGCGAGTACACACTCGTACCCCGATCTGAGGTCCTGGTCGAGGAGCTTGAGGGCGACGTCGACATGGCGATCGCGCTGGTGCCTGCTAACGAGCTCGTCCGTCTGCCCGGCATTGACGATCTAACGCTGTTCGCGCTCAACGTCCGCCTTGGGCTTGGCCGCACCAAGATCAATCGTGAGCTGACGGGAACGATTCGTGACGAACGGGGCGATCACGCGCTGTTCCCCGCGTACCACAATGGAATCACGATCCTCACTAACGAGTTGGACGCCGACGAGGACGGCCTTCACTTGCGCGGAGCCACCGTGGTCAACGGGTGCCAGTCTCTCCTAGCGCTCTATGCCAACCGGGGAAGCCTAACTCCCGAGCTTTCGCTTCTTGTAAAGGCAGTCCAACTCAGCGGTGACAGTTCACTGGCCGACACCATCACCTACCGCAGCAACAATCAGAACGCCGTCAACATCCGAGACCAGCGGGCCAACGACCCGATTCAGCGCGACCTACAGATGCAGGTCAGCGACCTGTACGGCGACGCTCTCTTTTACGCGATCCGCCGCGGGGAGCAAACACCTCCGGGTGTCGACGTCTTGGAGAACCAGGACGCGGCGCAGCTCATCATGGCGATATGGCTGAACGAGCCGTGGGCCGCTGTCCGCAAACTCAAGCTGTTTGACGAGGAATACCGTCGCATCTTTGGCCGCACCATCGACGCACATAAGCTTTTCCTAGCTCGCCAAATCGACCAGCTCATCGACGACCGGCGCGCGGCGCTCCGCCCGAACCTTTCCGCGAGCTTTGCCTCGGTGCGGTTCACGATCGCGTATCTCACCGCGGCTGTCGCGCGGGAGAACGACCACGGAACCCAACTTTTCGACAATCCCGGCCGATGGCTGCCCGACAAAGACACTGAGGTCGTGGACCAGCTTGCCGGCTTGATGGATCACGTGGTGACGGAGCTCAACAACTTCGCGGACGACCGCGACGAGGCGCGGCAGCAGGATCCCGGCGCACCGATTTTCGACACGAAGATCGCGTTCAAAAGCCAGACAAGTATCCGCCAAATGGAGCACCAGATCATGGCGCTTACGCGCGCACTGGCGCGACGAATCGACGATTTCTTGTTCACCGTGCCGCCTGCCCGGTAGCTCACACTGTCGAGCGGAGTTGGCAGTCGGTCGTGCCTCAGCGCTCCATCGGGCCCCTTCACTCGAGCGACGAAGCCGAGAGCGGCGAGCTGGCTTGAACTGGTCTAATGCCGCCAGCCGCATTAGGTGCTGGCTTGTTCCCGCTCCACGCGGGCCGAGGCGCTCGGGGCTGCCAGTGGCTCCGGCCGATCGAGGAACGCACGCTCATAGAGCGTCCGCCCATGTAGTTAGGGTTGCTGGATGACTCGCACCGGAGACGCTCCCGCCGCCCGCAAGGCCCGAGGAGCGTTCTTCACGCCGCCCGCCATCGCCGAATTTCTTGCTCGCTGGGCTATCAAGGATCCGCGTGACACGGTTCTCGATCCGACCTGCGGAGAGGCCGTGTTCCTGCTGGCGGCGGCCGAGCGGCTGCAAGCTCTGGGGGCGCATCGTGATGCGATCTCAGCCCAGTTGTCCGGCGTCGACCTCCACGAGCCCTCCCTCGATGCTTCGGCCACCTTGCTCCAACAGCAAGGCTTTGGGGCATGTCTCCTTCAAGCCGATTTCTTCGACCTCGCCACGCCCGCGCAGATAGGCGACCGAATCGGTTGGTGCGACGCCGTGATCGGCAACCCGCCGTTCGTGCGTTACCAGCAACATCGCGGCAACGACCGGAAGCGGTCGGCGTCGGCCGCGATGGCTCAGGGCGTGCGCCTGTCCGGGCTTGCGTCGTCGTGGGCCGCGACGTTGGTGCATACCGCTGCGTTCTTGAAGCCGGAGGGGCGGCTCGCGATGGTCCTCCCAGCGGAGCTGCTGACTGTCCACTATGCGGAGCCGGTCCGCAGATGGTTGCGTCAGCGATTCGCTGCTGTGAACCTCTTCATGTTCGAGCAGCTGCAATTCGATGGGGCCGACGAAAACGTGGTCCTGCTCGTCGCGCGTGGGACTGGTCCATGCGATTCGTTCGGGCTTTACTACGTCGATGACGCGGACGACCTAGCCAACATTCACCCCGGCGACACGGTCGGCGCGAACCCCGCGACGGAGGGCAAGTGGACCGATCTTGCTCTGCCGTTGGACGTTCGGCAATTATTCAGGAGTGTCGCACTCAATGGCATGGCGCGGCTCGACGATTACGGTAAGCCTGAACTAGGAACCGTTACCGGCGCAAACGATTTTTTTGCCATCTCCGACGTAACTCGTCGACGCTACCGGATCGCGGAGACGCATCTCAAGCGAATCAGCCCTCCAGGTACGCGGCATCTCAAGGGCCTGGCGTTCACGCGGGCTCAATGGGAGGAGCTGCGGCTCGCAGGTGAGCGCGTGTGGCTTCTCCATCCCGACGCGACGACGACCGCGAAGGGTGTTTTGGACTACGTCAAAACCGGCGAGTCTCAGAAGATTCAAGAGGCTTACAAGTGCACCGTCCGCGATCCGTGGTGGCGACCGCCTGTCGTAGCTGTCCCAGATCTATTTTTTACCTACATGTCGCATCGATATCCACGCCTTATTGCGAATTCGTCCGGCGCGACGATCGTGAACTCAATGCACGGTGTCACCCTGAAGGAAGACGCGCCGCAGGAGTCGCGCGAGGCCTTACCGCTGCTCGCATTGAATTCCGCGACGATGCTAGGAGCGGAGGTTCTCGGGCGTGCCTACGGCGGTGGGATCCTGAAGATGGAGCCGCGTGAGGCAGCAGGGCTCCCCGTTCCCCTGGCCGGCCACCTTCGTGCCGCGTGGAGCAGCCTTCGCGACTGCAGCGCGGGTCTTGACGCAGCGTTACGCCGTGGCGAATGGTGGACGGTAGTAGCCGAGATCGACCGCGTCTTGCTCAAGGACACCATGAAGCTCGACAACGAGCAGGTCGCGATGATTCGCGATGCCGCTGCCGTTCTACGAGTTCGGCGGACTAGGCAGACTGAGCCCAATGGCTCCCCCGAAGCCTGACGTACTCGCAGAGCTCGACCACATCCTCGCCGTGGCAGACACGGCAACGACGCCGTGGCATCAGCCAGTGCCGGCGGCAAGCCCGGACCAACGCATCTATGTGCCGGATTACCAAACCCTCCACGATCTCCTCGCCGTGCCAATCGGGCAAGGTCACGCGACGAGCCAGCAGTCGGGTCGGGTCGCAAAATCGCTGGACGCCTATGTCGCACACGAGCTGCGACGAGCCGGCTTCGCGGAAGCGGCGGTTTTCCCAAGACGGCGACAGCCACGCGTGTTTGCGGCGGAGTTCGCGGAGGTGGAGCGAAACGTTCAAGCGCTCCTGTCGGCACTCGCCGACCACGAAGCCCAGGGCGGTGGGCGTCTCAAGCCAGCGGCAATACGCAGCGCCATTGCGCGTCTGGCCCGGTCGATGCCCGGCGCGGCCGACGCCAACATCCTCGGCCGGTTCTACGTTAAACAGGTCGACGTCGTTGTTTCGGACTGGCGCCGTGGTCCGGACGTCCTTGTCTCTGGGAAGAGCCAGTTCAGCAGCTACCTGAACAACAAGAACAACCGCTACGAGGAGGCTATCGGCGAGGCACACAACTTGCGGGATCGCTATCCGATGGCTGCGATGGGATACGCATATATCGTTCGGAACAACGTCTTTGACGGCGGGGCGTTCGAACTCCTGCGCGACCTGCTCGTTCGCCTGCGGCGGCCCGACGGACCTTTTGACGCAACGGTTCTCCTCGTCGCTGACTGGGACGACGCAACGCTCGCTTTGTCCCGTGTAGAAGACCCCGCTCCTGCGCTAGCACTACCGCGCTTCTTCGAGGACCTCCTGAACGCAGTGATGACGTACACGCCGGTTGATATCCATCAGGAGGTTCGCCTTCGAAAGCTTGGAGAGCCGCCCGGCGGGATGCCCCCAGTCGAAGAGTCGGTGGAACCAGAGTCAGCACTCGATCCGTAGACGAAGGCGCGCGAACCGAGACCGGCTGACGGTCTTCCTAACAATCTGGCGGCGTTGTCCCGGCTGTTCCCGGGAGGTTGCATCCGGCGACGTGGACGGTGGATCGCAGCGATGCCACGCTCGCGACCAGCCGTGCCACAAGACCGCAACGACCCGGGGACAGTCTGCATGAAGTGCAAGTGCGTGCCGCTGGGTTGGTGTTGGTGGTGATGGTGCCGGGACCTGCAGTCTGAGGAGCTCTTGCTCGGCATCCGCTCTTGGGTCATGGAGCTCCGAGCTCTTGCTCTTGATCCAAGACCTGGTTCTTGATGCTGGATCTGCTCACTGGCTTGAGCTAGGTCGTCTTGGCTTGCTCGGCCTTTCGACGCCTGCGTCGCGAATTTCTTTGCCCGACCGGAGCGCTCAGCGGCTTAACCGCTGGAGACCCTTGCGATGCTGTCGATCGGAAAGCTCGCCACCGGCCAAGCCGAGTACTACCTCGAGCAGGCACACGGCTCGCTCACGCGCGCCGCGGCCGTCAGCTCGGGCGTCGAGGACTACTACCTCGGCGGGCCCGAGGCCGACGGCATCTGGGCCGGCGCCGGCGCGGCTGCGCTCGGCCTGCGCGGCACGGTCGGCGCGCGCGAGCTCGACCGCGTGCTCAACGGCGAGCATCCCGCGACCGGCGAGCCGCTCGGCCGCGTCCTCAAGGCGCGGGTCCCGGGCTTCGATCTGACCTTCTCGGCGCCGAAGAGCGTCAGCGTCCTCTTCGGCATCGGCGACGACCAGCTGCGCGCCACGCTCCGCGACGCACACGACCAAGCCGTCCTCGACGCGCTCGGCTACATGGAGCGCGCGGCGGCGGTGACGCGGCGCGGGCCGGGTGGCGTGCACGCGATCGCCGGCAACGGGTTCGTCGCGGCGGCGTTCAGGCATCGCACCTCGCGGGCCGGCGACCCGCAGCTGCATACACATGTCCTCGTCGCCAACCTGACGCTCGGCATCGACGGGCAATGGTCCACGCTCGACGGCCGCCGCATCTACGCGCACGCCAAGACCGCCGGCTACCTCTACGAAGCGCGGCTGCGGGCGCTGCTCACGCGCGAGCTCGGCGTCGAGTGGGGACCGGTGCGCAACGGGATCGCCGAGATCGACGGCGTCGCGCCGACCGTCCTGCGGGCGTTCAGCCGCCGCCGCGCCGACATCGAGGCCGAGCTCGAGCGGCGCGGAGCGAGCAGCGCCGCGGCTGCCCAGGTCGCGGCGTTGCAGACCCGGCGCGCCAAGGACTATCGGGTCACACCGGAACGACTCGTTCCGGAATGGCGCGAGCGCGCTGCGCAGCTCGGGCTGACCCGCGAGGTCATCGGCGGACTCGGCGGTCGCGTGCGGGTCGCGGCGCTGACGCCGGAGTTGGTTGAGGAGATCGCGGCGTGGCTCGCCGGCCCGACCGGACTCACCGAGAAGCGCTCCACGTTCACGCGCCGCGATGTTCTGCAGGCGTTGTGCGAGGTGCTTCCTGCGAGCGCGTCGCTGCGGGCAAGCGACGTCGAGCGCCTCGCCGACGAGTTCCTGCGCTCGCCGCTCGCCGTTCCGCTCGTTGCCGGTGAGCCACGCGACGTCCTGGAGCTCAGAGACGGCCGCGTGATCGCCACCGTCGCCGAGGAGCGGATCTACTCGACGCCGGAGCTGCTCGCGCTCGAGCGAGCGATCCTCGAGTTCGCCGTCGAGCGCCGCGGCGCGCGAACGGCGCTTGCGCGACCGCAGGCGGTCGAGCGTGCGCTCGCGCGTCGGCCGACACTCGTCGACGAGCAGCGCGAGATGGTGCGGCGGCTCACGCTCGACGGCGACGGCGTCGCACTCGTCCTCGGGCCGGCGGGGTCAGGCAAGACGTTCGCGCTTGGCGCGGCGCACGAGGCGTGGGCGACGAGCGGCCGCCGGGTGTACGGCGCCGCGGTAGCGCGCCGCGCCGCGCGTGAGCTCGAGGAAGGCGCCGGCATCCCGAGCACGAGCGTCGCGTCTCTGCTCCACGCGCTCGAGCGCCATCCGCTCTCGACGCTGCCGCGCCGCTCGGTGCTCGTCGTCGACGAGGCCGGCATGCTGCCCACCCGCGAGCTCGCCCAGCTGGTCGAGCGGGTTCGTGGGCTCGACGTCAAGCTCGTGCTCGTCGGCGACCACCGCCAGCTCGCGGCGATCGGACCCGGCGGGGCGTTCCGCGCGCTCATGGATCGGCTCCCGGTGATCGAGCTCGAGCAGAACCGCCGGCAGGAGGCCGAGTGGGAGCGAGAGGCGCTGCGGCTCGTGCGCGAGGGTGCCGCGCCCGAGGCGGTTCAGCGCTACGACGACGCGGGCCGGATCGTGGTCGGCGAGGACGCCGACGTGCTGCGCCAGCGCCTTGTGGCGGATTGGTGGGCGGCGCGCGATCTCGACGGGGCGGTGATGATCGCGGAGCGCCGCGTCCACGTCGACGACCTCAACGGGCGAGCGCATGCGCTGATGCGTGCCGCGGGCGCGCTCGGTGCCGAGGAGGTGACCGTCGCCGGCGCGTCGTTCTCGGTTGGCGACCGCGTCGTGGTGCGTCGCAACGACCCCGTGCTCGGCGTCGTCAACGGCGATCGGGGAGCGATCGTGGCCGTCGATCCGGCCCGCGGGCGGATCGATCTCGCGCTGCCCGGGGGCCAGGTCTCGCTGCCGCGCGACTATCTCGAGCGCCCGACCCGGCATGGCCGTCCGGCGCTCGAGCACGGCTACGCGATCACCGCGCATCTCGCCCAGGGCATGACCTGCCGCCGCACGTTCATCCTCGCGACGGACTCGCTCACGCGCGAGGCCGGCTACGTCGCGCTGAGCCGCGGCAAGGAGAGCAACCGGATCTACGCGATCGCGCCAGCCGCCACGGAGCGCGACGAGTTCGCGCCCGCGACGCGCGAGCGACGAGACGCGCGCGCCGTGCTTGTCCAGGGCCTCCAACGCTCCAACGCGCAGACGCTCGCCACCGACGCGACCGTCGCGTCGATGATCGAGGTCACCCAGCAGCATCGAGCGCTCGAGGGAACGCTGTCGCAGTTGCGCGCCGAGCGACGCCGGCTCGAGCGCGAGCGTCCCGCCTGGTATCGCCCGGGCGCTCGGAGCCAGCATGTCGCGGCGCTCGCCGACATGGACGTGCGCGTGCGGAAGGTCGAGCGCGACGTCGCCCAGCTCGTCGGCCGGCAGGAGGCGCTGCGCGCTCAGGTCCGGCGGGACGCGCATCCGCGCGGCAGCGGGAGCCGGAGCGGCCGTTCACGCGCGAGCGCGACCTCGGGATCGATCTCGGCCGCTGATGACCGATCGCCTGCTCACCCCCGCCGACGTCGCCGAGCGCTGCCAGATCAGCACGAAGACGGTGCTGCGGGCGATCCACCGCGGCCGGCTGCGTGCGAGCCGGCTCGGCGAGCACGGCGCCTACCGCATGCACGTCGCCGACGTCGATGCGTGGATCGAGGCGAGCGTGTTGCCGGCGCAGCCGATCCGGCGCGTCGCGACGCCTTCGCCGCTGCGACTGCCGCCTGAGCCGACGTCGGGACGCCTCGTGCTCTCGCCCGAGATGGGCCGGCAGTAGCTCGGCTTCCTGGGCCGGGTTCGAGGAAGGGGTCAATTTCGGTCGGCTCGCCCCTATGGGGAGTGACCCGACCCGAGGAGGACCCGATGGTGGAGAAGCGCGAGCGCCGGCGCCGCGACGGCAGCAGTTATGCCGTCTGGCGCGTCCGCTGGTACGACGAGACCAGCGCCGAGCGCAGCAAGACGTTCGACCGCGCCGCCGACGCGAAGGCGTTCGAGGCGAAGATCCGCACGCTCAAGCGCACGGGCGCGCTCGCCGACATCGACGCCGGCCGCGAGACGCTCGCCGAGTTCGTCGAGGAGTGGTGGACGGTCTACGCCGGCCCGAACCTCGAGCGGGCGACCCTGCGCGCCTACGCGAGCTTCTGGAACAGCCACGCGCTGCCGCGGCTCGGCCATCTCCAGCTGCGCGAGCTCACGCCGCAGACGATCGCCCACTTCCGCGCCGACCTCGAGGCCGCGGGCGTCGGGATCGAGGCGATCCGCAAGACGATGACGATGCTCCAGGGCGTGCTCCAGCGGGCGGTCGAGTGGGGTCGCGTGCCGACCAACGCCGTGAAGATCACGCGCAAGCCGCCCAAGCCGCACCGCCCGGCGGTGCAGGCGATCCCGCCGACGCTTGATCGAGGTCATGCGCGCGCGGCTGCTCGAGCAGGACAAGCTGCGCGACGCGACCCTGCTGGCGGTGCTCGCCTACGCCGGGCTGCGACCGCAGGAGGCGCTCGCGCTCGAGTGGCGGCACGTCCGCGAGCGCACGCTGCTGGTCGAGCGCGCGCTCAGCGACGGGCAGCTCAAGGCGCTCAAGAACCGCCGGCAGCCGCGGACGGTCGAGCTGCTGGCGCCGCTGCGCGAGGACCTCGCCGCGTGGCGCGCCGCGCAGCACGAGCCGCCGGCGACGGCGCCGGTGTTCCCGTCGCACGCCGGCACGTTCTGGCGCGCGTCGGACTGGCGGAACTGGCGCAAGCGCAGCTACAAGCCGGTCGCCGAGGCGGTTGGCATCGACGGCGCGCGGCCGTACGACCTCCGCCATGCGTTCGCGTCGCTGCTGATCTACGAGGGTCGCCTCTCGGTGGTCGACATCGCCGCGCAGCTCGGGCACAACCCGACCGTCTGCCTGGACACCTACGCGCACGTGATGGCCGAGCAGCGCGGAGCGGAGCCGGTCAGCGCCGAGGCGGAGATCGCCGCCGCGCGGGAGGCGGCGCAGGCGACGGCTGCGCCCCGCGCCGGGATCGAGCAGCAATTCTCCTTCGCCGGCTGCGACTGAGCGCCCCGATTCTCGAGCCGACGGCTTGCGACCTTCGGCCGCGCAACCATGGACCCCGGCTCGCCCCAGCCAAGCTCGTCGACCATGACCAGGATCGTCTGCACCGCTGACCTTCACGAGAACCTGATCGAGATTCCCGCCTGCGACCTGCTCGTCATCGCGGGTGACATCTCGTTCGCGTTCAAGGGCGACCTCGTCGCCAAGCAGGCGTTTCTCGCAGGCCCGTTCAAGAAGTGGCTCGATGAGGTTCCCGCCGCCGAGGTCGTGCTCGTGGCCGGCAACCACGACCAGTCGATCGAAGCGTGGGGGCTCCCGGACGGTCTGCGCTGCCACTACCTCGAGGATGCGGGCACCGAGTTGTTCGGGCTCAGGATCTGGGGGACGCCCTGGCAGCCGTGGTTCTACAGCTGGGCGTTCAACGCTCCGCGGCGCCACGGCGAGCGGTTCCTCGCCTCGAAGTTCGAGCTGATTCCGCCGGACACCGAGATCCTGATCTGCCACGGGCCGCCGCGCGGATACGGCGACCACAGCGGTCGCTCAGACGGACAGCCGCATGTCGGCTCGACGGCATTGACCGAGGCGATCGAACGCATCCAGCCGCGCCTCATGGTCTGCGGCCACATCCACTCCGGCTACGGCAGGTATCGGCTCGGCAAGACCGAGATCGTCAATGCCGCGTATGTCGACAACGACTACCGGCCGGCCAACGCCGTCGTGGAGGTCGAGCTGTGACGCCATGCCGCGGGTGGAGCAGCAGCAGGCGCGCCGGAGCGCTCCCAGGGGCTCATGACGTCGGCCACGGGCTCCGATACGGAGGGAATGCGTGACCTCGTCCCCTCGCGCTCCCGGCCGGAGGTCGGCCGCTCGCTGCGCCCCAATCGCATCTCGATCTGGCCGGTGGAGCGTGGCGGCTACGGCATCGACTTCACATACCACGGCGCCACGGGCTACAGCGACGCGGAGACTGCCGAGCAGATGCTGCAAGCAGCGGGCCTGACGACGAGCTTCCGCCAAGAGCTCGACGGCGCCTGGACCGTGCGGTTCGGGCCGCTCCCGCGCGACCACATGCGCGCCGTGCTCGACCAGTACGCGTGGTAGCGGGCCGTCGCGTCGGTCAGCTACGCGAGGCGGTGACGGCGGTCGAGGAGCGGGCATCCTGGATCGTCACCACGACAACGCGGTCCTCGGACTCGAGCGCGACGTAGACGAGCACCATCCACCGCCACGGGCCCAGCATGAAGCGGAACCCCTTCCAGGTGCCGCCCAGCTCGGGGCCGAGGAGAGGGAAGCGCTCCAGCGGTCGCAGCGACCGGACCACTCGTGCCGTGGTATCCGCGGGCAGGCTATGCGTCTGGATCAGCGTCCGCAGATCCTCGACCGCCGACGCGGCCAGCTCGACCCGTGCCACGGGATCTAGAGCTCGTCGAGGGCGACGGTCTCGCCGGCGCGGGCCTGTCCGAGCCCGAGCCGTGCCCGCTCGAGCGCGCCCGGGATCCCGTCGAGCAACTCGACGACGTTGCGGGCGTCGGGATCGGCCTCGTCTAGGGCGCTCGACAGCAGCGAGCGCGCGAGCGTCCCGGGCTGCACGTGCATGCGGTCGGCGAGCCGCGCGAGCTTCGCGCCCTGCTCGGCGTCCAGGGTGATGTTCAGCCGCTCCACACGCCCAGGGTACACGTACCGTTACGAACTGTGTAGCGCGTGTTGAGCGGTTCCCGTTTGCCTACGCCGGCGAGAGCCGCACCCCCGGAAGCAAGGGCTCGACGTCGGGGGCACACGCGGCGCGTCCCGGCCTCCGTGGGCCAGGGGCCGGGGGCGGTCAGGGCCCGAAGGGCGGCAGCGCGACGCAGCTACGCCCGCGTCACCCGTAGCGGGTGATGCGCGGTCTCTGCCGGTGGCCGATGATCGCGCTCCACCGAGGCGCCCGAGGCGGCGCGACGAAAGGACCGGCACCGTGGCCGACAAGCGGCTGGTCATAGCCATCTTCGAGACCGAGGCCGCCGCCGACGAGGCCGCCGAGAGGCTGAAGGTCACCCGCGTGGTCGTCGGCGACGCGATCGCCGTCCTCGTCCTCGACGAGCGCGGCGAGCTCAAGACCAACAAGATCGGCGCGACGAGCGGCGGCAAGGGCGCGGCGGCCGGCCTCGTCCTCGGACTCCTGGGACCCGTGGGCCTTGGCGTGGGGGCCGTCGGCGGCGCGTTGGCGGGCAAGCTCCATCACAAGGACCTCGGACTCGACGACGCCGATCGCGAGCGACTCGGCGCCGACCTGCGCGGCGGCAAGGCCGCCGTCGGGGTGCTCGCAGACCCGGACGAGCTCGTCGCCGTGGAGTCCATCCTCGTCGGGCACGGCGGCACGATGGAGGCGCACGAGTTCGACGAGGCGAGACTGCGCGAGGCCGCCGAGAGCGCGGACGCCTGACCCGCACCAGCTCCGACCCGGCCTGAAGAGACTGGCCCCGCAGTCGATCCCGTGCGCCTGAAAGTGCGTTGCCTCGTCGCGTTGCGCGGGGTCGGCGTGCCGCCGCTCTCAGGCCGGGACTGTTGGCCGCAGGGCCAGCTGCGTCAGACGGTACTCCTCTGCAGTCGCGTTCACAGGCGACGACGTCGCCTTGACAGCTGGGCGACGCGGAGCGGCTGCGGTCACGGAGCGTCACGAATTCCCGGTTCCGCGCGCCGGCGCCGAGCGACTGGCGCGCGAGCTGCGCTACACGGACCCTGCCGGGCATCGATTGAGGCATGTCGTCGTACGACGACATGTTATATTTGTCGCCGCACGACGACACAACCGCTTTGTTACCGAACGCTGACATTCTCTGTCTGTCAGCGTACGCCGACATCATGGCCACTCAGATCAATTCCCTACGAGATCTCGTCGCGGCTGTCCGCGGCCGCCGGAAGAGCCTGGGCTGGACCCAGAGCGAGCTGGCGAACCGAGCCCACGTGTCCAGGCAGTGGATCAGCGAGTTCGAGGCGGGAAAGCCCACCGCCGAGCTCGGGCTGGTGATCCGGCTGTTGGACGCCCTCGAGCTTCGCCTCACCGTGGACAGCGGCGAGCAGCGACAGCCCGCTCGAGAGGAGAGCGCCACGACGGTCGATCTCGACGCCGTACTGGATGACTACCGCTCGCGATGAGCGATCGCCTGGTCGTCATCTTGGAGGACGTGGTCGCGGGGACGCTGACCCGCCTGAACGGAGGCAGGCTCAGGTTCGACTACGACGAGCGGTACCAGGAGCAGTCGGGTGGCACTCCCCTGTCGTTGTCGATTCCGATCCAGGTCCGATCACACCCCGACAGCGTCGTATCGCCGTGGCTCTGGGGCCTGTTGCCCGACAACGACGCGGTGCTGCGACGGTGGGCTCGCGAGTATCACGTCGGCACCTCCCCGTTCTCGCTGCTCGGGACCGCGATCGGCGAGGACTGCGCCGGGGCGGTTCGCTTCTCACCACCGGACGAGGTCGACCGGATCCTGAGTCGCTCGGGCCACGTCGAGTGGCTCAGTGAGGACGACGTGGCTGATCGGGTGCGCGAGCTCGTTGAGGACTCCACCTCGTGGCTCGGCCGATCGTTCACGGGTCAGTTCAGCCTTGCCGGAGCGCAGGCGAAGACGGCGCTGTTCCATGACAACGGCCGCTGGGGGGTCCCGTCGGGCTCGATACCCACCACCCACATCCTCAAGCCGGCGGTGAGTGGCCTCGACGACCACGACCTCAACGAGCACCTCTGCCTCGACGCTGCCCGGCGCGCAGGGCTGCTCGTGGCTCGCACCGCCGTGGCACGGTTCGGGGACGAGACGGCCGTCGTCGTCGAGCGCTACGACCGTCGCAGGGACCCTGACGGCGGCATCCTCCGCATCCACCAGGAGGATCTGTGCCAGGCACTTGGCGTCCACCCGAATCGCAAGTACCAGAACGAAGGTGGACCGACGCCGTCACAGATCGCTCGGCTGCTGCGAAACGCGATGCCGGCTGCCGCTGCAGAGGATGCGGTGCGCAGATTCGCCGATGCGCTGATCTGGAACTGGCTCATCGCCGGCACCGACGCGCACGCGAAGAACTACTCGTTGCTCCTCGCAGGAGTTCAGGCCCGCCTCGCACCCCTGTACGACATCGCTTCCGCGCTGCCCTACGGGACACACGAGCGCAAGTTGCGCTTCGCGATGAAGATCGGCGGAGACTACGGCGTGTTCCCGCGGCGCAACACCTGGCCGGCGGCTGCCCGGGACCTGGGCCTCGGCAGCGCCGAGCTGCTTGACCGCGTCCGTGCACTGGCCGAGGTCGCGCCCGACGCGCTCGCCGACGCTGTGAACGCCCCCGACGTCGCTGCACTCGACCGGAGCCTCCCTGCGCGACTGCTCGAGCTCGTGTCCGAGCGAGTCGCCGAGTGCCGCCGCCTCCTCGATCGTCCGCCGCGCGCCGGGTGATCGCGCCTCCGGAAGCGGCTGTAGCTGGCGCACGAGTTCATCGAGGCGGCGCGCCCGAGCAGGCCGAGACCTTCGTTAAGGATCGGGCCGTTTCCTTTACTAGCGGCGACGCCTATTCAAGGATGCGCGCCCAACCCGACGGGAGATTGGAGCGCAAAGATCCGAGCCGGGAGAAATGCAAGCCTTTCCGAGATGCCTGCTCCGCGTGAGACCATCGAGGCGGCCATCGCACAGGTCGCCGCCTACTGCGAGCAGCGCTCGGCGGACGACTACAAGATCGAGCACACGGTGCGCGGCGCGAGCATCACGATCCTCGAGCGACGGCCGCCGTGGAATCCGGCCTACGGCTCGGAGTGGTCGAGCCTGAAGGTCGCCCAGCTGCGCTACGACGAGCGCGCCCGCCGCTGGCGACTGTTCTCCTTCGGCAGCGACGACCGCTGGCACCCGTACGAGCTGGGCGCACCGGCGCCCGAGGTCGCGCCGCTGCTCGCCGCGATCGAGGAGGACCGCACCGGCATCTTCTGGGGCTGAGCGGACCGCGGGGCGAGATCTCCACGCCCTGGCCTACAGGAGGCATGGACTTCGGACGCGTCGCGATGGACCCCGGCGTCGCCGCGCGTCGCTTTGCCGCTCGGCTCGAGGAGGCGGGCCTCGCCGCGCTTCGTGTCCGCAGAGCACGACGACCGAGCTGGACCTGCTGAAGGTCAGCTGGGCGCGATGGCGTCACGCTCTACATGGACCTCAAAGGGCAACGACGACATCGTGGACCCATCGACGAGCACGACTGTGCGAGCGGTGATCCTCGGACTGCGGCGCCGTGCTGCGAGGAGTGGGCCTCCTCGAGGCACACGCGCGGCGTGCCAGCCGTGCCCGTGTGAGTGGTATCCGTCGCTGGCGATGCTCGACGAAGTCATCGACGAATCTGGGCCATGACGCTTCGCCTGACCGATGAGCAGTCCGCCGCGCTGATCCAGATCCGCGCCCGCGCCGAGCGCGAAGGGCGCAGCATGCAGCAGTCGCGGTGGCCGCGCTCGACGACCTGATCCTCGCCTGCGCGCGCAGGCCGACAGGCCTCACCGCAGGACGGCTGCCCGCGTGCAGAGCGGTTCGTCCGATCTGCTGCGCCGCCCCGGCGAGTGACGCGACGACCTCACCGTCGAGCAGGCGCTCGTCGGACGCCAGCGCGCTGACGAGCTCGTGCTCGGGCGCGCCGCGGGTCGAGGTCGCCGGGGAGCACATGGGGCTCCTGGCTTCGCGCTGCACCCGCCGCAGGCACGTGCTCGGCCAGGACGCCTACCCAGCTCTGCTCGCGAAGGCCGCCGCGCTGCTGCATTCCCTGGCAGCAACCGCCCGCTCGTCGACGGCAACAAGCGCCTCGCTCGACTGCCGATCGAGCGCTCCCTGCCACGAACCGCGTGCGCTCGGCTCGAGGGCGCCGCGCTACGAACTTCGTCGCGCGTCGCCGCGAGCCATCGACGCGCTCGCCGAGCGCCATCGCAGACGACCTCGTGCCGCTGCTGACCTTCGCCGAGGACATCGAGCGGTTCCCGGGCGAGCTCACCGACTCCGTTCGAATAGCCGACGGCGACCCCTTCCGCCTGGCGCTCACGGCCGGCTACTTAGTTCTAATGCGGCCCAAATACGGCCCACGAGAACGTTTCGCGCTCCCGCGCCGCCACTCAGCCCAAACAAAAAGCCGCCATATGCGGCGGCTTTGCGAGAGCCCTCTGCCGGACTCGAACCGGCGACCCCTTCCTTACCATGGAAGTGCTCTACCAGCTGAGCTAAGAGGGCGCGGCCGCGCGGACGCGACGCCCGCAGGGTAGCTCAAGCATCGACGAGAAGCACGGCGATCTTGAGGTGCTTGCGTACCGCGCGTCCGAGCGGGGCGTCGGCCGTCAGTAGCGGCACCGCCTCGTCGGTCAGGGATTCGGCGAGCGCGACGTAGGCCGCGTCGTAGGGGGAGAAGTTCTCGCGGAGCTGCCAGATGCGGGGAGCGAGCACATCGTGCGGATAACGCTCGACGGCAAGATCGAGGAAGTCCGCGACGGCCTCGTCGCCGCGTTCGGCGGTCGCGTCGCCTGACGCCACGAGCCGCCGCAGGGCGCTGAGGACCTCCAGGTCGATGAGGTGCGGCGCGTGGAGATCGAATTCGTGCTCGGCGAGATGCTCCTCCACTCGTCCCGCCGCGCGCCGGCCGAGCAGGAGCTCGGCGAGCGCGCTGGCATCGACGACGAGCATCAGCGCTCGGGTCGCTCAGCTCTGATGAGCTCGGCCGCGGGCGGGCCACCGACCGGCGTCCGGCTACGGATGCGCTCGAGCAGCTCCTGAGGCGACGGCTTGTTCGCGAGGCGGGGCAGCTCGGTGAGGATCAGCTCCGAGAGCGTCGTGCCCTCGCGTGCCGCTCGCACCTTCAACGATCGATGTAGCTCGTCGGGCACGTTGCGTATCTGGATCATTTTCATGCTCTTCGCATGTTTGCATGTTGGTAGCATGTGATCAATCTCTCTGCGCGCGTGCCGCCCAGATGAGTGCCTCCGCGGTTGCCTTCTCCCCACTTCCTCGCTCCGCCATCACGTGCCCGTAGATGTCGAGGCAGACCGTCGGGTTGTGGCCCAGCTGGGCGGCGATCTCGACGATCGAGAGGCGGCCCTCGGCGATCAGCAGCGAGGCGAACGAGTGGCGGAGGTCGTAGGGGCGGGCGCCGGCGAGCCCGGCGCTCTCCGCGGCCGGCCGGAATACTCGGCGGCGCCAGTTGCGCCAGTCGGTCTCGCGCCAGAAGCCGCCGTCGCTCCGCCCGATCACCGGTCCGCTGCGCTCGCGGTGGGGCTCGAGATCCTCTCGGAGCGGCTCGAGGAGACGGACGGCTCGCGGCCTGGGCGGTTCTTCAGCGCCTTGACGCGCCCGTCGGACACCGCCTGCTCGACCACCAGGGTGCGGTCGCGGACGTGGCGCCACTCGAGCGCGAGCGCTTCGCCCGGACGCAGCCCCGCGCAGGCGAGGAGCGCGATCAGACCCGCGTCTCGCTCGCGTCCCGCGCGTGAGCAACCAGGCGCGCATCGCCTCGACCTGCTCCGGTTCGGCGATGACCGCCGCGCGTGTGCCCGACGCCCTCGGCTTGCGAGCCGCGCGGACGGGGTTGCGATCCACGAGTTGCCACTCGACCGCGCACGAGAACACGCTGCCGAGCATCGTGAACGTCTTGCGGATCGTCTCGACGCCCGCACTGGCGGCCTCGCGCTCCGCGCGAAAGCGCGCGATCGCCAGGGGCGTGACGTCGCGCAGGCGCAATATTCCGAGGTGAGGCCGCGCGTGCTGCTCCCAGACCCACCGGTAGGTGCGCAGCGTCGCCGGCTCGAGTTGCGGCTCGGCGTAGAGCGCCCACCACTCCTCGACGAATCGTTCGAGCCGAAGTCGCGAGCGCTGACGCACTCGGGTCCTAGGGGCGGCGGGCGAGATCCTCGCCCCGTCAGCCCGTGTCGCCGCCGCCGCTGACCGGCGTCGGCGTGCGCTTCGGAGGCGTCGGCTGCGCGGTGCGCTGCGGGACCGCGGTCGTGGTCGGCTGCGGTTGGGCCGTGGGTTGGGGTTGCGGGGTGGCCTGCGGCTTGACGGTCTTCGCAGTGGCGGTGTGCTTGCGCGCGAGCGACGGCACCGCGGCCGGCTCGAACTTGGCGGTCAGGAGCGATCCGTACCCCGCGGCGGACAGGGCGCGCTGCGCCGCCGCAACGCGGCGCTCGGCGCTCGCGACGCGCTTCGCGGCAGCGCCGTACGCCTTGCGTTGGCTTCCACGAGCCGCGACGGCAAGGGCCGCGTAGGCGCGCTGCCCGTCGTTCAGCGCCGAGGTGAGTTGCGCGTTGAGCCCGCGGTCGGCCGGGCTAAGCCGGAGGCCGGAGAGCAGCACGGCGGCATGGCGATACGCAGCGGCGATCCTGGCTGCGGCGGCGGCCTGGGCCTTCGGGGTCTTCGCGCCGCGGAGCGTTGCGCGACGCAATGAGCCGAGGCTGCGGTTCAGTACGCGCGCGTAGGTGCGGCTCGCGCCGAGCGGGAAGACCCGCGTTCCCGTGACGGTGAGCGTGGTCGCCGCGTGGATGCAGTCGGCCGTCGGCTTGATGCACGCGACGGTCGCGACCCCTGCCGCGGTCGGCGCGACGAAGACGGTGAGGCGGCCGGCGCCGACGCCGTCATAGCGGTACGCGGTCACATTTCCCAGTCGCGTGACCGTGCGCTTCGAAGGGGCGATGCCGCTCGGGAGGAGTGAGGGCCGATCCGCGGCGTCGCCGGCGAGCGCGAGGACGATGGACCCGCCACCGGAGGTCGTCGCGGCCGCGACAGCGCTGCGGAGCGTAAGCCCGGGCGTGGCCGGCGCGCGGTCGAGCTGCTTCCAGCCGGTCGGCGTCTGCAGGCTCAGGGGGCCCGTGGTCAGGGTGCCAGCGGTGGGCGCGGGCGCCTTCTTCTCCGCGCCGCCTCCGCCGAGCATGACGACGGCGAGCACGGCGAGAAGGAGGCCGAGGGCGACGAGCGGAATGAGGAGCCGGCGGCCGTGCGGCGGCTCGGCGGGCGGCGCCGGCCGGGCCGATGGCGGAGGTGGGGCCGGCGGCGTGACGGTTGCCGCCAGGGCGGCCAGTGGAGGCTCGAGCGGCGGCGGGGGGGTGAGCGGTTCGGGCGGTGCGGCGACAGCCGGCTCGGGCTCGGGTTCCGGCGGCGCGGGCGGAGGTGGCGTGACCGGTTCGGACGCCGCGGCGGCGACCGGAGGTGGCGGAACCGGCGCGACGAGGGCGGCCGGCCCCGACTCAACCGGCGGCACGGCCGCGGGCGGTGCTACGTAGGTGACGAACCCTTCGTCCTCGGGCGCCTCAGGCTCCGCCGCCGCCTCCACCGGAGCGACCTCCATCCCCCTTCCCGGAGGCGGGCTCGGCGGAGGCGTGACGGCGGCGGCGGAGTCCGCACCGGACTCCGACGTCTGGCCTCCCCAGGAGAACGTCTGGAACTCGTCGGACGGCGACGGCGAAGGCACCACCGACTCGGCGCTGTCGAACGGCGCGGGCGTCAGCGGTGTCGTGGGCTCGCGCTCCTCGCCGACCTCGCCCAGCCGGGCGTCGCGGCGCCAGCGCGGGCCGAGCAGGGAGATGATGATCTCCTCGAGCTCGTCCCACGCCTCGCCCGCCGACTGGGTGCGCTGCGCCGGATCCTTGACCAGCAGCCGCTCGATCCAGTCGGAGATCCGCGGATCGACGCCCGGCCGCACCGACTTCACAGCAGGGATCGGCTCGTTGACGTGGCGCAACAACAGCGCCATCGGCGCCTCCGTCTCGTAGAACGGCGGCTTGCCCGTGAATAGCTCGAAGGCCATGCAGCCGACGGAGTAGAGGTCGGTCGAGGGGCCGATCTCCTGCGCCATCGCCTGCTCGGGCGCCATGTAGGTCGGGGTGCCGACGGTCGTCCCGGTCGCGGTGAGGAACGCGCTGGACTGCATGCGGTTCGTCGCCTTGGCGATGCCGAAGTCGGCGATCTTGACGCGGCCCTCGGTGGTGACCATCAGGTTCTCGGGCTTGAGGTCGCGGTGGACGATGCCGTGCTGCTCACCGTGGGCGAGACCCGCCAGCAGGCCCTCCAACACCCCGCCGATCTGCGCCAACGTCAGCCGCCCGATGTAGGGACGCAGGGAGCCGCGCTCGACGTACTCCATCGCGATGTACGGCGTCCCCTCGTGCTCGAAGTAGTCGTAGACGGTCACGATGTTCGGGTGACTCAAAGAGCCGGCGAGCTTGGCCTCGCGGACGAAGCGCTGGGCGAACGACGGGTCGCGCGGGTCCGACGCGTTCAGCTGCTTGAGCGCGACGAAGCGCTCGAGGTCGGTCTGGCGTGCGAGGAAGACGACCGCCATCCCTCCTCGCCCGATCTCCCGGAGGATCTCGTAGCGTCCCACCAGCGTCGAGGTGTGCGGTCCGGCTGCCATCGGATGTCTCCACAGTCGACGCTACGCCGCGCTCACGCGCCCGCCATCGGTCGGAATCCGCTGAGCGCGCAGGAAAACTACGACCGGTGCACGGCCGGGAGCACGGCCCACGTCGCGCCCGCGCCGGGCGCGTCCGCGGCGAAGTCGTGGACGTCGGCGAACGTGTCACGGAACCGCCGCCAAGCGGCCTCGTAGTCCGCGTCCGGCCCCGCCTCCGCGGCCCGTGCGTGCTGGACGAGCGAGAGCGCCGCGTGCCAGTGCTCGATCAGCTCCGGGGTCCCGGTCAGCGCGGCCTGGTAGCGCTCGAGGAGCTGGCCGAGCCACTCGCCCTCGCGACCCGGCGCTCCCGCCCGGAGCTCCGCGTCGGTGCCGGCGCCGGCCACGGCGATCGCCTGCAGGAGGGGGCCGGCGGCTTCGCTCCAGCGGCGGCGCTCGCGTTCCTCCAGCGCGCGCTCGACGACCAGGTAGGTGGCGGAGATGAGCAGGACGCCGACGAGCACGGCGTTGGAGAACGGATGGTCGAAGAGCCAGGCGCGCACCGCGGGGAACGCCGCCTCGAGCGTGATGCCGGTGACGGCGGCCGCGAGCACTGCGGCGATCGCGTAGCGCTGGCGCATACCCTCACGCTACGGTCGGTGCGCTCGCCTGCCATCGGGGGTTCCGCGACGCGGGCGTCCGTAGTCAGTCCGCCCACGGCTAGGCTCGAGGCGTGGCTCGTTGGTTGATCTTGGGTCTCGTGCTGCTCGCGGGATGCGGTGGGAGCAAGGAGGCGGCGGAGCCCGCTCCCGACGCGCCGCCCGGGATCGAGCTGACGAGCTCGGCGTTCAAGGCCGGCGGGACGATCCCGACGAGGTACACCTGCGACGGCAAGCAGACTTCTCCACCGCTCGCCTGGTCGGACGTGCCGGCGGGAACGAGATCGCTCGCGCTGCTGATGGAGGACCCCGACGCGCCGGGCGGGACGTTCGTGCACTGGACGGTGTACGGGATCACGCCGAGCGTGCGCCGGTTTGACGCGGGCAAGGCGCCGAGCCACTCGCAGCAGGGCGAGAACTCGTTCGGCGACGACCACTACGGCGGCCCGTGCCCACCCAAGGGCGACCAGGCCCACCACTACGAGTTCAACCTCTACGCGCTGCGCGCCGACCCGGGACTGGAGCCAGGCGCGAAGCCGGACGACGTCCGCGCCGCGATCAAGAAGCAGGCGCTCGCACGCGGCAGCCTGATCGGGACGTTCAGGCGGGGCTGAGGAGGAGATCCTCGGCTACTAGGCTCGAGCGTCGTGGGCGATCGAGATCTCACCCAAACGGCCTGGCGCTCACTCGCCGCCTTCCAGCGCTTGCTGGGGCTGCACGCTCCCGACGCCGAGGTGCTGGAGCACGACGCCTTCGTCGCGAGCCGGGTGCCCGCGACCCACTCGTCGCTGATCAACGCCGCCGTCCCGCGCGAGAACGGCATCGCGGAGCACATCGACGAGATCGAGCGCTTCTACGACGGCCAGCCGAAGTGGGGCGTGTGGATCGACCCGTCCCGCACCGAGGACGCGGAGGCGCTGACCGCCAAAGGGCTCGTGCTCGACAGCACGCCCATCCTCATGGCCGCTGAGCTGGACGACATCGACCATGCGCCCGACCGGCAGGTGGTCCGCGTCACCCTCGACGAGGTCGGCGTGGTCAACGACGCCGCCTACGACCTTCCCGCGGGCACAATCAGCGACCCGATCACGTCCCTCCCGGCCAACGAGCTGCACACCTACGGCATCCGCGAGCTCAAGGAAGCAATGTCGGTCGCGCTCGTCCAGGACGTGGGCAATGACGCGTTCGTCAGCTTCGTCGCCACGCTCCCCGCCAACCGGGGCGAGCACCTGGCCAGCCGGATCCTCGCCGACGCGCTGCACGAGGCGGCGGAGCGCGGACGGATCACCACCTCGCTGCAGGCCTCCAAGCTCGGCCAGGGCATCTACGCGCGCCTCGGCTACCAGCCGCTCGGCGAGATCCACCTGTATGAGCGACGGCCTTAACCCAGCGCTCGAAGACGCCCGCTTCTGCCCACGCTGCGGAAACGCGGCCGAGGTCGCCTACCCGCGTTCGATCAGCTGCCCGCACTGCGGCTACGGCGCCTACTACAACCCGAAGCCGGTATCGGCCGCGATCCCGGTGACGGCCGCCGGTGAGATCGTCCTGCTGCGGAGAGGCTTCGATCCCGGCAAGGACCTGTGGACGTTCCCCGGCGGCTTCGTGGACCTCGGTGAGTCGGTGGAGGAGGCCGCCACCCGGGAGGCGCAGGAGGAGATCCGGGCGGACATCCAGCTGACCGGGCTGGTGGGCGTGTACTCGAGACCCGACGAGCGCGTCGTGCTGATCGTCTTCGCCGCCACCATCGCCGACGAACCCCAGACCACCCCCGAGGCGCTACAGGTCGAGGCCTTCGCGCCCGACGAGATCCCATGGCAGGAGCTCGCCTTCTGGTCGACCACGAACGCGCTCAGAGACTTTCTCGCGCGCTCCTGAGGGTCTCGGCGATCGCCGCGATCGTCGTCGCCACGCTGGCCGGCGGCTACTTCGCGCTCGTCAGCTTCCGCCAGGACCGTGCGCTCAGCGTCGGCACGATCAAGCTCAGCGTCTCCCCCGGCCACAAGGGCGCGCTCGACGTCTACGTGCCGCTCGTCGACTGGGGCGCGCGCTTCGAGGCGATCCGGCTGCCGGCTCGCCTGCGCGTCGACCTGCGCACGATCGACCGCAACACGGTCAAGAAGGTCGCCACCGGCCACCGGATCGACGTCGACCGCGTCCGCAAGGAGGCGCGCGACGGCATCGCCACCTACCTGCGCAACCTCATCCTCACCGTGCTGCTGTGCGGCGGCTCGCTCGGGGTGCTGACCGCGTTCGCGGTCCGAGGCGGAGCGACGCCCAAGCTCCGATACACGGTCGGCACGGCGATCGGCACCGCGCTCCTGACCGCGGCGGCGCTCGTCCTCTTCCTCCCGCCCCGCGGCCAGATCGACACCCCGCAGTACTACGCCTTCGGCCCCGACATCCCACGCGCCCTCAGCGCCGTGGAGGCCGCCCAGCGCGGCTCGCGCGCGCTCGACCAGGAGCTCAACTCCCAGCTCGTCGGCCTCGCGCGCCTCGTCACCGCCCCCGGCAACCGCCCCGCGCTCGAGGACCGCCCGCGCTTCACGCTCGCCTCAGACCTCCACAACAACATCGTCGCGATCCCGATCCTCGAGCGGACCGCCGCCAAGGGCCCGGTCTTCTTCCCCGGCGACCTCACCGACCGCGGCAGCCCGGTGGAGGCAAGCGTCGTCAGCCGCGTCATCCACACCGGCAGCCCGTTCGTGTTCGTCCCCGGCAACCACGACTCCGACCAGCTCGCGAACCGGCTCGCGCGCGACGGCGCGATCGTCCTCACCCGGACCGGCCGCCTCGACGGCCACAGCCAGACGACCGGCGAGCCGATCGTGAAGATCAAGGGCATCCGCGTGGCCGGCTACGACGACCCGTACGAGCGCAGCGCCGGCGACGGCTTCGCGGACATCTTCCAGAAGCCCGACCAGGCGGAGATCGAGCGGTTCGCGACCTGGCTGCGCCCGCTCCGCGACGACGTCGACATCGTGATGGTGCACAACCCCGCGCTGCTGCCGGACGCACTCAAAGAGCTCGAGGAGGAGAACCGCGCCAAGCCGCTCCTGTTCCTGGTCGGCCACACGCACCATCAGGAGCTCACCCGCAGCGCCGGCGCCACGATCATCAACGCCGGCACGGTCGGCGCGGGCGGGACCGGCAACCTGAAGGAGAAGAGCAAGGTCGGCATCGCCCGCATCACCTACGAGACGACGCCGAGCTTCTCCCCACTGGCGGTCGATCTGGTCGAGATCGACCCCGGCTCGGGCAACGCGACCGCGCGGCGCGAGCGGCTGGACGAATCGCACTTGCCCTGAGGCGCCCGGACGGAGGAGACTGCGCGCCAGTGGACGATGCGGTGTTCATCGGCGGGCCGGAGAAGCGCGACATCGTCATCGAGGACTACGACCCCGCGTGGACGGCGCGCTTCGAGCAGGTCGACGCCGCGCTCCGGCAGGCCCTCGGCGAACGAGCCCGCCGGATCGAGCACTTCGGCTCCACCGCGGTCCCCGGCCTCGGCGCCAAGGGCATCGTCGACGTCCTGGTGACCGTCGACGACGCCGACGACGAGCCCGCCTACGCCCCCGCGCTCGAGCGCGCCGGCTTCGCGATCCGCCTCCGCCAGCCCGGCCACCGCATGTTCCGCACGCCGGACCAGGACGTCCACGTCCACGTCTACAGCGAGGGCAGCGACGCCGCGCGCACCCGCCTCCTGTTCCGCGACTGGCTCCGCCACAACCCCGAGGACCGGCGTCTCTACGAAGACACCAAGCGCGAGTTGGCGCGCCGGGAGTGGGAGGCGACGAACGACTACTCCACCGCCAAGGGCGCGGTGGTGGCCGAGATCCTGAGCCGCGCGCAGCGCTGGGCCGGCTAGTTTTTCGACCCCCACGCGCTGGATAGGGCGGCGGCATGAAAGCTGTCACCTGGCACGGGAAGCGCGACGTCCGCGTCGACACCGTCCCCGATCCGAGCATCCAACACCCGACCGACGCGATCGTCCGCATCACGTCGACCGGCATCTGCGGCTCCGACCTCCACCTCTACGAGGTCCTCGGCCCGTTCATGGGCGAAGGCGACATCCTCGGCCACGAGCCGATGGGCATCGTCGAGGAGGTCGGCGCCGAGGTCACCCACATCGCCAACGGCGACCGCGTGGTGATCCCGTTCAACATCTCCTGCGGCTCGTGCTTCATGTGCGACCACGGGCTGCAGTCCCAGTGCGAGACCACCCAGAACCGCGATCAGGGCATGGGAGCGTCGCTGTTCGGCTACACGAAGCTCTACGGCCAGGTCCCCGGCGGGCAGGCCGAGTTCCTGCGCGTGCCACAGGCGCAGTACGGCCCGATCAAGGTGCCCGAGGGGCCGAGCGACGATCGCTTCCTCTACCTCTCCGACGTCCTGCCGACCGCGTGGCAGGCGGTCGAGTACGCGAACATCCCCGAGGGCGGGACGGTCGCGGTCTTCGGCCTCGGCCCGATCGGCGACATGTGCACGCGCGTCGCCAAGCACAAGGGCGCCCGCGTGATCGGCATCGACCTCGTCCCGGAGCGGATCATCCGCGCGCGGGCCAACGGGATCGAGGTGCTCGACACCTCCGATCACGACGACATCGGCGACGCGCTCCGGGCGCTGACCGACGGCCGCGGCCCCGACTCGGTGATCGACGCGGTCGGGATGGAAGCGCACGGCGCGCCGTACGGCAAGGCGGCGCAGCAGCTCGTCGGCCTCATCCCCGACGCGATCGCCGCGAAGATGATGGAGAAGGCCGGCGTCGACCGTCTCAGCGTGGTCAACGCGGCCATCGACTCGGTCCGCCGCGGCGGGACGATCTCACTCTCCGGCGTCTACGGCGGCATGGTCGACCCGATGCCGCTGCTGACCATGTTCGACAAGCAGATCAACCTGCGCATGGGCCAGGCGAACGTCAAGCGCTGGATCGACGAGATCATGCCCCTGCTCGAGGACGAGGACGTCCTCGGCGTCGAGGACTTCGCGACGCACCGGCTGCCGCTCACCTCGGCCCCGGAGGCCTACGAGACGTTCCAGAAGAAGCAGGACGGCGCGGTGAAGATCGTGCTGCAGCCCTAACAGCGGGCCGTTGAGCGGTCCAGGATGTGGCCGTCGGCCCGGACGATGCGAAGCTGCGCGACTCCAGGCCGCAGCTGCATCCGCAGCGCGCCGTCCGCCCGGTCGTTCGAGTACGCGAGCCGGAGGTCGGCGCCGTTGACCGCGTAGCGCTCGCGGCCGCCGGCGCCGATCACGAACTGCGTCGTGCCGTCGATGCGCTTGAAGCGCTGGAGGTTGTGGTCGTGGCCGGAGAGCAGGAGCCGGGCGCGGCCGCGCAGAGCCAGCCAGAGCTTCTCGACGTCGCGCTCCTGGTCGTGGTGCGCGCCCGCGTTGAAGCGCGGCCGGTGCATGAAGACGATCGTGCAGCGGCGGCCCTTCACCTGGCGGCGGAGATAGCGCAGCTGCGCGGCGGCGTTCGGCGTCTCGCTGTTGATGCTGATGATCCGCCATCCGGCGACGCTCAATGCGTAGTGGTGCGGCTTGTGCCAGTACGGGTCGTAGCCGGTCGCGTGGTTCGGCCAGTCGTGGTTGCCGGGCGTGGGCTCCATGCGCGCCTTCAGCGGGCCGTAGACCGTCTCGAAGCGCTCGCGGAAGTCGGTCGCCGTGCCGTGCTCGTAGACGTCGCCGAGGTAGAGCACGCGGCGCGGGTTGTCGCGGGCGATCACGCCCTCGAGCGTGCGCGCCTCGTCGCTGCCGTTGCCGCCGTCGCCGACCGCCCACACGATCGAGCCCGCACGCGGCGCGGCCGACGGCGGCTCGCCGCAGCTGAGCACGACCGACGTGACCGCGACGAGCAGCGCGAGCGCGAGCGAGACCCGGAGCCGCGGCATGTCTCCACGCTAGCGCGGCGGGGTACGCATCCCGGCATGGAGACGGTTGCGGTGCTGGGAGGCGGGACGATGGGCGGCGGGATCGCCGGCCACTTCGCGGGCGCCGGCCACACGGTGCGATTGGCCGACGCTTCGCCCGAGCTGACGGCGCAGGCGCTCGAGCGCCTGCGGCAGCGGACGGCGGGTCACGTGGAGGCCGGCCTGCTGGGCGAGGAGGCGCTGCGTGCGGAGGTAGCGGCGGCGAGCGACGTCGAGGCCGCGGTCGACGGCGCCGACCTGGTGATCGAGGCCGTCCCCGAGGACCCGGAGCTGAAGGCCGAGATCCTGGCGCGCGCGTCACGAGCGACCGAGGGCATCATCGCCACCAACACCTCGTCGCTGCCGATCGCGGGCCTTGCCGACTCCGTGCAGCGCCCCGAGCGCTTCCTCGGCGTGCACTGGTTCAACCCGCCGGAGTGGACGCCGGGCATCGAGGTGATCCGCGGACCCACGACGGACGAGGAGGTCGTGACGCGCGTGATCACGCTGCTGCGCGACGTCGGCAAGCAGCCCGCCGAGGTCGCCGACCGCGCCGGTTTCGTCTCCAACCGCCTGCAGATGGCGCTGCTACGCGAGGCGCTGGCGATCGTCGCCGAGGGGCAGACGACGCGCGAGGACCTCGACACGATCGTCCGCAGCACGTTCGGCTTCCGGCTCCCGTTCTTCGGCCCGTTCCAGATCGCCGACATGGCGGGGCTGGACACCTACGTCGGCGTCTACAAGACGCTGGAGCGCGACGTCGGGCCGGAGTTCGCGCCGCCAGAGGAGCTCGTGGCGCTCGTGGAGGCCGGCCGCGTCGGCGCGAAGGCAGGCGCCGGCTTCGAGGAGTACACCGACGAGGAGCGCGACCGGCTCCTGCTCGAGCGCGACCGCCGCTACGCGGCGCTGGCGAGGCTGCTCGCGGAATGATCGACGCGTCCGTGCTCGTGGTCGGCGGCGGCGCGATCGGCGGCGTCACCGCCGCGAAGCTCACCGGCGCGGTGCGTTCGTCAGCCTCGGCAACGGGCTCGTGCAGGAGCGGCTGGCGCAGGTGCTGTCGCCGGCGGCGGAGCGCAAGATCACCGACGACATCCGCTCGACGATCTGGGCGAAGCTGCTCGTCAACAGCGTGTTCAGCGGCCTCGGCGCGGTCGCCGGCCAGACCTACGCCGAGGTGGTCGCCAACCCCGCGGGCAAGGCCGTCGCGCTGCGCATGTGGCGCGAGGGATACGAGGTCGGAATCGCGCAGGGCCTCCACCCCGGCATGGTGCTCGGCGTCGAGGCAAAGGCGCTCGCAGAGGGGGACGGCGCGGTTGTCGAGAAGGGCGGGGAACAAGGCATTCCGACCCCGCTGCACGAGCGCGTGACAGCGCTCATCCGCGCCTCTGAACGGGGCGAACGAGCACCTTCACCCGACGCGCTGAACGAACTCGAACGTTTGTGATCACCGACCCACCGGGGACCGTTCTTGTAGGGAGCAGCACAAATTGACGGGGGGAGCAGTCGTATGACGGACTCAGCCACGGTCACGCGTGAAGACGCGGGCAAGGAGATCCCGGTAGCGAAGCTCGCGATCGCGAGCACCATCGGGACGATCATCGAGGCCTACGACTTCGTGCTCTACGGCACCGTCGCCGCGCTCGTCTTCGACAAGCTGTTCTTCCCCGACGCGACTCCGCTCGTGGCGACGCTCGCCTCGTTCGCGACGTTCGGCGTCGGCTTCCTCGCCCGTCCTGTCGGCGGCGCGATCTTCGGCCACTACGGCGACAAGATCGGCCGCAAGAAGATGCTCGTACTCGCGCTCGTGATCATGGGCGTCGCGACGATGCTGATCGGCGCACTGCCGGGCTACAACTCGATCGGCATCTGGGCCCCGATCCTGCTGGTCGCCCTGCGCCTGATCCAGGGCGCCGCGCTCGGCGGGGAGTGGGGCGGCGCGGTGCTGATGGTCACCGAGTACGCACCCAAGGGCAAGCGTGGCTTCTTCGGCTCGTGGCCGCAGATCGGCTTCGCCGGCGGCCTCGCGATCTCGACTTCGATCATCTGGATCATGTCGACGTCGCTGAGCGACTCGGCGTTCGAGAGCTGGGGCTGGCGCGTGCCGTTCTTCGCGTCCGGTCTGCTCGTCGCGGTCGGCCTCTACATCCGCCTGAAGATCGAGGAGACCCCGGCGTTCACCGAGCTGCAGCAGAAGCACGAGCGCGAGAAAGCGCCCGCCGTCGAGGTCATCAAGGAGCACCCGAAGAACATGCTGCGCGCCATCGGCATGCGCTTCTCCGAGAACATCACCTTCTACATGCTGATCACGTTCTCGCTGGCCTACGGCGAGGACACGCTGAAGATCGACCGCAACGTGCTGCTGGCGGCGATCGTGATCTGCGCGACGATCTCCTGCTTCGTGATCCCGTTCTACGGCGCGCTGACCGATCGCATCGGGCGCCGGCCGGTGTTCCTGTGGGGCGCGCTCGGCTCGATCGTGTGCGCGATCGCGTTCTTCCCGCTACTCCACACCGGGTCGGCCGTGATCATCATCCTCGCGTTCGTGCTCGTGATGAACATCCCGCACGACATGCAGTACGCGACGGAGTCCGCGTACTTCTCCGAGATGTTCCCGACGCGGATCCGCTACAGCGGCATCTCGATCAGCGCGCAGCTCGGCGGCGTCTTCGCCGGCGCCTTCGCACCGCTGATCGCGACCGCGCTGCTCGACGTGAGCGGCATCTGGCTCGTGACCGCGTACTTCACGGTCATGTGCTCGGTGTCGGCGGTGGCCGCGTACTTCTCGCCCGAGACGTACCAGGAGGACTTCATGGGCCAGCCGACGCGTGAGTCGACCGATCGCTTCGTCCGCAAGCCGGCCGAGGAGCGCGAGACCGTCGGAGCATGAGCTGGAAGCCGACCACCGATCCGGTCGTCATCACCTGTGCCCTGACCGGGGGCATCCACGGCAAGGAAGCCAACGAGGCGCTGCCCGAGCAGCCCGACGAGATCGTCGAGCAGGGCATCGACGCGTGGCGTGCAGGGGCGGCGGTCCTGCACGTCCACGCTCGGAACCCGGACGGGTCGAACACGATGGACGCGGAGATCTACTCCGAGCTGCACGAGCGGCTGTGCGCGGAGACCGACGCGGTCGTCCAGCTCACGACCGGCGGCTCGCCGCGGCTGTCGGTCGAGGAGCGGATCACGACCGTCCGGCTCGCGCCGGAGATGTGCTCGCTCAACATGGGCCTGCTCAACTTCTTCATCCGCGGCGAGCAGGTCTTCTTCCCGAATCACCGGGATGACATCGAACGCTTCGCGAGCGAGATCCGGGACCACGGCGTACGGCCGGAGCTCGAGGTCTACAGCCTGGCGATGCTCGAGGAGGTCGAGCATCTGCTGTCGCTGGAGATCCTCGAGCCACCGTACGCCATCAACTTCGTGCTGCACACGCCGACGCAGGGCGGCGATCGCGGGACGCCGCGCAACCTGCTCGACGGCGTCGACCGCCTGCGCGACCTCTCCGTCGATCCCGGCGACCTGCGCGTGACGGTCACGAGCATGGGCCCGACCCAGCTGCCGCTGACCACGATCGGGATCGCGATGGGCCTCAACGTGCGCGTGGGGATGGAGGACAACGTCCTCTACCGCCGCGGCGAGCCGGTGGTCGACAACGCGCAGCTGGTCGAGCGCACCGTGCGGATCGCCAACGAGCTCGACCGCCGGCCGGCGACGCCGGACGAGGCGCGCGAGCTGTTCGCGCTGCGCGGGCGGGTCGCGGGCGCTACGCCGGCCGCGGCGTGAGTGGCGGGAGCAGGATTCGAACCTGCGAAGGCTGAGCCAACGGATTTACAGTCCGTCCCCTTTGACCGCTCGGGAATCCCGCCCGAAGCGGTCGAGATTGTAGCCACCAGGGGGTCTCAGCGAGGTTAGGATCGGCGGCGATGCAGGTCGCCGTCCACGCCGAGGAGCGCGCGCCCGCCGTCGCCGCGCCCCGGCCTGCGGCGGCCGCCCGCGACTCGCTCACCCTGCTCCGGCCCGCGCCGCCGGTCGGCGTGCGGCGGCGCGCGGGCGACGCGGAGCTCCTGCGCGCCGGCGGGAGCGCGCTGCACCGCGCCGTGCTCGCCCGGAAGAGCACCGCGGTGGGCGGGCGCTGCGAGCCGTCGCGCTCGATCACCGGCGTCGTGTTCCACCCGACGGCCGAGAAGGAGACCGCGGTCGCAAAGAAGATCATCGAGGGCTCCGCCGCGGCGCTGACGAAGCAGAACATCTCGCTCGAGCTCGTGCGCAAGCCGTTCGTCGAGCTGTTCGACACCGACCTCACCACCCACCACGGCGAGCCCAACGAGGAGCGGATGATCCGCACCGAGGCGCACCTCTGCCAGGTGATGGGCGCGCTCGAGAACCAGCGGACGGTCTCCGGCGTGGTCGTGCTCGTCGCCCCGTTCAGCGGCGAGATCTGCAACGGCGGCGCGGTCGCCTGTTACATGCCGAACCTCGGCAAGCACTGCGGCACGCTGAAGAACCTCAAGCGCCTGATCGTGGTCGACACGTTCGCGCCCGAGGACGAGCTCGGCCAGGTGCTCGCGCACGAGATCGGCCACCACGCCGACTGGCCGCAGTACCGCCACCCGACCGAGAAGGGCAACTACCTCAACTTCGGCAAGGGCCGCGATCACTACTCGGACGACGTGCTGCAGCACATGTGCAGCAAGTCGATGCAGTTCTGATCGCGCCGGGGCCGCTCGGCGGCCCCGGCGGATCGCAGCCGGCTAGCCCGCGTCGCGGAGGCGCTGGGCCTCGGGGAGCGACTCGAGCTTCTTCAGGGTGTGGTTCTCGATCTGGCGGATGCGCTCGCGCGTGACGTTGAACGCGCGGCCCACCTCCTCGAGCGTGTACGGGCGGGCGCCCGTGAGGCCGAAGCGCATCTCGATCACCTCGCGCTCTCGCTGGGGCAGCGCGTCGAGGGCCCTGCGGACGTTCTCCTTGCGGAGGTTCGTCGAGGCGGTCTCGAACGGGGACTCGGCCGACTCGTCCTCGACGAAGTCGCCCAGCTCCGACTCCTCCTCCTCGCCGATCGGCTTCTCGAGGGAGACGGGCTGCTGCGCCATGCGCAGGATCTCGCGGACCTCGCGCGAGGTGCACTCGAGCTGGCGCGCGATCTCCTCCGGGGAGGGCTCGCGACCGAGCTCCTGGACCAGCTGGCGCTCGACGTGCACGACCTTGTTGAGCTTCTCGACCATGTGGACCGGGATGCGGATCGTCCGCCCCTTGTCCGCGATCGCGCGGGTGACCGCCTGGCGGATCCACCACGTCGCGTAGGTCGAGAACTTGTAGCCCCGGCGGTAGTCGAACTTCTCGACCGCGCGGATGAGGCCCAGCGAGCCCTCCTGGATCAGGTCCAGGAACGACAGGCCACGGCCCAGGTAGCCCTTGGCGATGGAGACGACGAGGCGCAGGTTGGCCTCCACCATCTCCTGCTTGGCGACCAGGTCGCCGCGCTCGATCCGCTGCGCGAGAGCGACCTCGCGCTCGGCGGTGAGCAGCTGTACGCGGCCGATCGACCGCAGGTAGAGGCGTAGCGAGTCCAGAGACGGCTCGACCGTGAGGTCGATCTCCGGCTTGCGCGGGGCATCGGGGGTCTTCGCCTCCTGCCGGCCTCCTGCCGGCTCGAAGCGACCACCTTCCGACGTGGCGAGCTTGCCGTCCGCGCCGACGACGTCGATCCCCTCGCCTTCCAGGTACGCGTGCAGCTCCGTGACCTGTTCCTTGGAGACCTCCACCTCTTCGAGCGCGGTGGCGATCTGCTCGAACGTCAGGAAGCCTCGCTCCTGACCTTCGGCGATAAGCGGACGCAGCTCGTCGATCTCCGTGATAGACGCGTCGCCCGCCAGCAGTGCATCGGTCTTTGTTGCCAAACCCTCATCTTCCGAGACGAATGCTTGTCGAACCCTCTTGTGTTGCTTCATGCAACGGTGAGGGCTCCTGCCTTCTTATGTGGGTGTGGAAATTTTTTCCACTTTCGCGGTTTGAACCGCTCTGGGCCGGGCATTAAAGTCCTCAATCGGTGCTCCGCCGGAGGCTGTGCCCTGTGCGCTTGTCTGGTTTGTAGCACGGAATTCGCCTGCCGTCTTGGAAAAACCTTGGGCGGTCCGGGACGCCTTTTGGGCGCAGGGGCGGGCAAACGGGCATCTATCCTTGCCTGAATGGACGAATATCGGACCACCGAGATCGCGGTAGAGGACGTCCAGAGCCAGCTTCCGGCGCTGCAACTCTCGCTCTCCCGCGTCGGCGTCACGGCCGTCGAGAAGGTCATCCGCGTGCGCCACAACGGGCGCGAGCAACTGTTCTCCGCGCAGCTCGAATGCTTCGTCGACCTGGGGCCGCGCCAGAAGGGCGCGCACATGTCGCGCTTCGAGGAGGTCGTGAACGAGGCGATCGGCGAGGTGATCCTGCGCGAGAGCGCGTTCCGCGCCGAGACGCTCGCCCAGCTGATCGCCGAGCGCGTGCGCGAGCGGCAGGACGCGCACACCGCCGAGGTCACGATCAACGCGCGCTACCCGGAGCACAAGCCGGCGCCGGTGTCGGGGATCGAGACGCAGGAGATCTACACGCTCCACGGTTCCGCCGTCGCCGGCCCGACCGGCACGCGCCGCATGATCGGCGTGACCGCCACCGGCATGACCGCCTGCCCGTGCGCGCAGACGCTCATCCAGGAGAGCTCGCGCGAGCGGCTTGTCGAGCAGGGCTTCTCGGACGACGAGATCGAGCGCGTCTTCGAGGCCGTGCCGGTCGCCACGCACAACCAGCGCGGGATCGGGACGCTGCGGGTCGGCTGCCCCGAGGGCTGCGACACGGACATCGACGCGCTCGAGCTGGTCAAGATCGTCGAGGCCTCGATGTCGTCGGAGATCTACGAGCTGATGAAGCGCTCCGACGAGGCCGCCGTGGTCGAGAAGGCGCACCGCCGCCCGCGCTTCGTCGAGGACTGCGTGCGCGAGATGATCGGCGGCGTGCTCGCGACGTTCCCCGGCCTCGGCGACGACGCGTTCCTCTCCGCGCGGCAGGAGAACCTCGAGTCGATCCACCAGCACGACGTCATGGCCGAGCGCTTCGGCCTGCTCGGCGAGATCCGCCACGAGCTCGCCACCGGCGAGCCGTCAGCGCATCACGTCTCGATGCGCGAGTGGCTCGACGGCGCCGGCTCGGGCGAGAGCACCCCGCGCAGCCGGTAGAAGTAGTCGGCGCCGGACAGCACGGTCACCGCGACCGTGACGTAGACGAGGATGTCGACCCAGGCCGCCGGCCGGTCGACCCAGATCAGCGCCAGCACCATCGCGACCTGCGTCGTGGTCTTGAGCTTGCCCCACACGCTCGCGGACACGACCTGGCCCTGCTCGATCGCCAGCATCCGCAGGCCGGTGACCGCGAACTCGCGCGCGATGATCACCATCGCGACCCAGGCGTCGAGCCGGTAGAGCGCGACGAGGCTGACGAGGGCGGACGTGATCAGCAGCTTGTCCGCGAGCGGGTCCATCAGCTTGCCGAACTGCGTGACCTCCGAGCGGCGGCGGGCGAGCCAGCCGTCCAGCGCGTCGGTGGCGGAGGCGATCACGAACACGATCGCGGCGAGCAGGTCCGACTCCGCCAGCGTGGAGAGGAGCAGGGCGGCCAGTACCGGGATGAGCGAGATGCGAACGAGCGTGAGGACGTTCGCCGCGTTGAGCGGCAGCATCAGGAGGTGCGGCGGCAGCCGCGCACCCTGAGGCGCAGCGTGCGGGCCTTGCCACGCCGCGGGACCACGCGCACCGGGATGCGCGCGTGGCGGCGGCGCAGCACGTAGCGGGCGCGGTAGGGCCGGCGGGAGACGCGGCGGGCGCCCTTCGTACGGCGGGCGAAGCTCGCCCGGCGCAGGATCGTGCCGGGCTTGACCTGGCGGCTGCCCTGGGCGGCCTCGACCACGAGCGCGAGCTTCTGGTCGTCGCAGACGCTGCGGAGCTGGACGCGGCCGCCGCGGAACTTGCGTCGCGCGACGGGCGCCATCTTGGGCGAGAAGCGCGCGACGCGGACCGCCTTGTCGCTGGCGAACTCGAGGTACGTCACCGCCGCGCCGGCGCCGGTCGCGTTGGTCGCCACCTGCAGCGCGTCGACGTACTCGCGGCCCCAGTTGACGACGTCGACGAGCGAGGACCACAGCACGCCGCCGTCGGTCGAGGTGGCGTAGCGCAGGTGGTAGGCGGAGTAGTCGACGGCGGCGCTCAGACGGCCGCGGACGTTGCTCGTGAGGCGGAACTCGGAGTTGTTGACCGCCGGGCCGATCGGCACCGGCGGCGACCATCCGGCGGGCTCGAGGCGCTGGACCGTGAGCTGGGCGAAGTTGGCGACCGGCTCGAGCATGGCCGCGAAGGCGCCGGGCAGCGAGGCGAGCGCGGGCTCGCGGTAGCCGCGCGCGGGGTCGATCTGCTGCCAGGCGGCGGGGATGTTGGGGTTGCCGCCCGGCGGCAGGCGGAAGGCGTGCGTGACGCCGGCGTCGGAGCCGGCGGCGAGCGTCTGCGTGCCGTTGGACGCGACGTCGTTGAAGGTGCCCTCGAGATACGGGCCGAGCGCGCTCCCGGGCTGGCGGAAGCTGCCGCCGGTCGGGGAGAACAGACCGGCGCGCAGGGTGGTCGGGCCGGCGGAGAACGCGATCGCGCCGTTGGGGCCGAGCGCCGACTGCTCGTAGCCCACGGGCGCGATCGCCACCGCGGGGCCGAAGGTGCGGCCGCCGTCGTTGCTGCGGGCGAGGTAGGTGCGGTCGCCGATCGAGGTGAGGATGCGCGGCTCGATCACGTAGACGACGCCGGGGGCGGGCAGCAGCACGGACACGCGCGAGCGGTTGTAGCCCTCGCCGGGGAACGGGATCGTGGTCTGGGAGGCGCAGCTCCGCCGCTCCGGCGCGACGATGCAGAACTGGACGGCATCGCCGGGCGCGCCCACGTTCACCTGCCAGCCGACGTAGATCGTGCCGGCGTCGTCGATCGCGATCCCCGGGTTCTGGCCCGTGCCGACCTTGAACGGTTTCGCCTCAGCGACGGTTGGCAGCGCCAGGAACAGCAGCGCGCCGAGCAGCAGACGCCTCACCGCGCGAATGCTAGGGCTTTACACAACAGTGGCGTGCGCTCGCGCGTCCTCCAGCACCGCCATCGCCGCGTTACGGCCGTTGAGCGCGATCACGCTGCCCGCCGGGTGCGTGGCGGCGCCGCACAGGTAGACGCTCTTGAGCGCGGTGCGGCTCGGGAGGCGGTGCTCCCACATCTGGTCGGGCATCGTCTCGCCCTGGAAGATGTTGCCGCCGGTGAGGCCGATGCGCTGCTCGATGTCCGGCGGCCCGAGGACCTCGTAGTGCTCGAGCGTGTCGGGGAAGTCGGGGGCGTAGGTCGAGATCAGGTCGATGAACTGCTTGGCGACCTCCTGGCGGCGGTTGTCCCAGTCGAACTCGTAGGGCGCGTACTGGCCGAAGACGGAGAGCAGGTGGTGGCCGGCGGGCGCGGGGCTCGGGTCGTGCACGGTCTGGACGTAGATCTCGCCGAAGCCGACGGCCGCCTCTCCGCCGGCGCAGCGGTGGAAGGCGTCCTGGGCGGCGTCGAGGCCGGTGGTGACGTCGACCGTGCCGCGGGCGGGGAAGTCCTGGCCGGGCGCGGCGGTCCAGTTGGGGAGGCGGTTGAGCGCGGCGTTGAACTTGACCACGGGGCTGCGGAGCTGCCAGTCCTCCAGGCGGGTGCGGAGCTCCGTGGGCGCGTGGTCGCCGAGCAGTCGCAGCGCGACCTTGGGGTCGGCGTTGCAGACGACGGTCGTGGCGTGGATGGTCGTGCCGTCCTCGAGCACGACGCCCTCGTCGGGGAGGATCTGCGCGACGGGGACGCCGGTGGCGAGCGTGGCGCCGGCCTCCTGCGCGGCGTCGGCGATCGCGAAGCTGATCATCCCCATGCCGCCCTGGACGTAGCCCCAGATCGGCCCGCCGCCCTCGAGATCGCCCTGGTAGTGCATGAGCTTGATGCTCGCGGTGCCCTTGTCGTGCGGGCCGGCCCAGGCGCCGATGATGCCCTGGCCGAAGAGGGCGTCCTTGAGGCGCTGGTCTTTGAAGTGATCGTCGAGCACCTCCGCGATCGAGGCCTCGAAGACGATGTCGATCATCGTCTGCTCGCCGTGCAGGAGCTCCTCGAGCTCCGCGCGTGAGGGGGACTCGCCGATCCAGGTGTCGCGCTCGCCGGTGCGCAGGCGCTTGCGAATCTCGTCGAAGAGGTGCTCGTAGGCCCAGTAGCCGTTCTGGTCGGCGGCGCTGACCTTGAGGTCGTCGAGGTCTTTCTGGGTGCGGGCGTCGTCGAGCCACTGGCCGAACGAGCTGCCGTCCTCGAACGGGACCCAGAGGTTGGGGTCGGCGACGTGGACTTGGAGGCCGCGCTGCCTCAGCTGGAGCTCCTGGATCACGACCTCGTCGAGCAGGCCGACGACGTAGGCGCAGGGGCTGACGACGAACTTGGGGTTCTCGAACGGGCGCTCGAGCGTGCACGCGCCGCCGAGGCGCTCGCGCCGCTCGAGCACGAGGACCTGCTGGCCGGCCTTGGCGAGGTAGGCCGCGGCGGTGAGGCCGTTGTGGCCGCCGCCGACGATCACCGCGTCCCACTGCTTGGCGGCGAGCTCCTTGGTGGGCGCGGGGAGCCCGACCTCGCCGAGCCGCTCTGCGATCGCGTTCATGGGGTGGCGTTCTCCTTGGCAACGGCGATGGCGTCCACGACGACCGCGCCTTCGTTGTGGACCAGGACGGGGTTGCACTCGATCAGCTCGAGGCCGTGCAGTTCGGTGAGGCTGGAGGCGAGGCGGGCGGCGGCGGGCAGGTCGGCCGTGCCGAGCAGGGCGGCGCCCTTGAGCTGCCGGATGGCGTGCTCGACGCGCGCGGGGTCGGCGGGGAGCGGGACGATCGCGACGTCGTCGAGCACCTCGGCGTAGCCGCCGCCGAGCCCGATCACCAGCGCGGGCACGACCGCGTCCCACCGCACCGAGACGATCAGCTCAGCGCCGGGCCGGGCCATCCGCTCCACGAGCACCGCGCCACGCGGGCTGAAGTCGCGGAACGCGGCGCGGACGGCCGGCTCCGCCGCGAGGTTGATGCGCACGGCGCCGACGGCGGCCTTGTGCCGGATCTCGGGATGCGACGCCTTGATCGCCACGAGACCGCCGAGCTCCCCGAGCGCGTCGACGGCGTCGTCCTCCTCAATCACCACGCGCCCCTCCACCACCGGCACCGTGGGGCGAAGGAGGTCCTTGACCTCGTGCTCGGCGAGCCAACCGGAAGGGGTCAGACCCCCTGAGGGTGGTTGAGAGTTGGCGGCGGCGGCCATCGCGCGGAGGCGGGCCGCGTCGGGTGGCGGGGCCTGGAGGGCGGCGGCGCAGGCGAGGCCGGTGCGGAGGCCGGCGACCGCGGGCACTCCGGCCTCGGCGAAGCGGACGGCGGCCGCGTCGTCGAGCAGCTCCGGGAGGGTGGCGGCGACCATCACCGGGACCGGGCTCGCGGCCGCGCCGTCGGCGATGCCGTCCTCGACCGCCTGCCAGCTCTCGCCGAGCGCGCCGTCGAGGCCCGGCGGGTGGTCGTAGAAGACGAGCACGTGGTTGACGTTGGGGTCGTCGCCGACGAGCGCGACGACGTCGCGCTCCCAGTCGCGGTCGCCCCAGATGACCGCGGTGTAGTCGAGCGGGTTGGCGATCGTGGCCGTCGCAGGGAGCCGCTCCTCGAGCGCGGCGGCGGTGGCCGGCGCGAACGCGGGGAGCTCGAGGCCGAGCCGCTCCGCCTCGTCCGCGCCGAGCCCGGAGTCGCCGCCCGAGCACGTGAGGATCCCGAGTCCGCGCCCGCGCGGGCGGGCGCCGCGGACGGCGAGCGCCTTGGCGAGCTCGAGCAGGTCGTGGACGTCGTCCGCCCACGCCGCGCCCGCCTCGCGCGCGAGCGCGCGGAACACCCGCTGGTCGCCGGCGAGCGCGCCGGTGTGGGCCGCGGCCGCGGCGGCGCCGACCGCCGAGGCCCCGACCTTCAGGACCGCGACGCCGATCCCCGCGTCGGCGCACGCGGCGAGCGCCTCGCACAGCGCCGCCCCGTCTCCCGCGTCCTCGACGAGGAGCGCGACCGACCGCAGCTCCGGCTCGGTCGCGAGCTGGGCGAGCCAGGCGGCGGTGCTGACCACCGTCTCGTTCCCGGACGAGATCGCGGTGTGGAGGCGCAGCCCGCGGCGGGTGGCGAGCGCGTTGACGACGAGGTTGCCGCTCTGCGAGATCAGCCCGACGTGCCCCGGCTCGACCGGCTGCAGCGCATCCCCCCAGAGGGCGGCGCGGGAGTGGAGCGCGACGAGCCCGTCGCAGTTGGGACCGCAGACGGGCAAGGAGTGGCGAACGGCCGCGGCGCGCAACTCGGCCTCGAGCGTTGCCCCGGCCGGAGGGGCGAGTGTGGCCACCGCGGAGGGAGCCGCGACCGGCGCGGAGACGCGCGCTCCCTCACGGAAGCCGGCGGCGAACACGACGGCGCCTCCGCATCCCATCACGCCCGCCTCCTCGACCAGGCCCGGGACCGTCGGGGCGGGGGTGGCGATGACGACCGCGTCGGGCGCCGACGGGAGGTCGGCCAGCGACGGGAAGCAGGGGAAGCCGTGGGCGGACTCGCGGTTCGGGTTGACGCCCCAGACCTCGCCGCCGAAGCCGGCGGTACGGAGGTTCAGGAGCGTCTGCGAGCCGTACTTGTCGCGGTGGTCGGTCGCGCCCACGACCGCGACCGTGCGTGGGTGGAGCAGGCGGGAGAGGTCCACCGGCGTCAGTGGAGCGTGCGCTCGACGCCCCGCCGCTCGAGCGCGCGGGCGATGATCAGCCGCTGGATCTCGCTCGTGCCCTCCCAGATGCGGTCGACGCGGAGCTCCCGCAGGAAGCGCTCGGCGACGTTGGTCCGCAGGTACCCGCGGCCGCCGAACACCTGGACCGCGCGGTCGGCGCAGCGGTAGGCGGCCTCGCTCACGAACAGCTTCGCCATCGACGCCTTGGCGTGCACGAGCTTCGGGTCGGCGCCCGCGTCGGCCAGCCGCGCGACCTCGAGCGTCAGCGCCCGGCCCGCGGCAGCGTCGGCGGCGCTGTCGGCGAGCGGGAACGAGACGCCCTGGAAGTCCATGATCCGGCGCCCGCCCTGCTCACGCGTCAGCGCCCACGCGGTCGCCTCGTCGAGCAGCCGCCACATCGCCCCCACCCCGCGCGCCGCGATCCCGATCCGCTCCTCGGTGAACCACGCGCGCTGTAGCTCGTCGCCGGCGCCGACCCCGCCGATGACGTCCTCGTCGCGCACCTCGACGCCGGAGAAGCGGATCGTCGGGTGCCCGTGCGGATAGGTGTGCGTGAACGGCGGGTCGTCGACGATCGCGATGCCCGGCAGCGTCGCGTCGACCAGGAACAGCGTCGGCCCCCCGCCCGCCGCGTTCGCCACGACGATGTAGACCGACGCGATGTCGCCCGAGGTCACGAACCACTTCTCGCCGTCGATCACCCAGCCGCCGTCGCGCCGCCGCGCGGTCGTCCTGATGCCCGACGGGTCCGAGCCCGCGTGCTCCTCCGTCACCGCGTAGGCGTCGTGGCCCTCGCCGCGCAGCGACGGCCGCAGCCAGCGGTCGATCTGCTCGGGTGAGCCCGAGGCGAGCACGTTGTAGGCGGTCGGGATGTGCCACGAGAGCGCGTTGGTGGAGCGCCCGAGCTGCTCCTCGACCAGCACCCACTCGAGCTTCGACCAGCCCTGGCCGCCGTGCTCGCGCGCGTGCAGCCCGCCGTGGAGCTCCGCGGCCATCGCCTCGGAGCGGATGCGCGCGACGTCGTCCTCGGTGATCTCCCGGCGCTCGGCCTTCTCCTCGAGCGGGAACAGGACCTCCTCGACGAAGCGTCGTGCGCGGGCCCGGAGCTCGAGCTGCGCGGGCGTGAGGTCGGTGGAGTCGGCGGTGAGGCTCACACCGGGACCTCCGCATGGCCGTTGCGCGACGGCACCATCCGCCGCAGCTTCTTCCAGCGCTGGTCGCTCAGGATCCGCTTGGCCGCGTTGTGCCCGCCGGCGGCCATGACCCCGCCGCCCGGGTGCGTGCCGGCGCCGCACAGGTACAGCCCGTCGACCGGCGTCGCGTACTGCGCGAGCGCCGGCGTCGGCCGCATGAACGCCATCTGATCGAGGCCCTGCTCGCCCTGGAAGATGTTGCCGCCGAGCAGCCCGAAGATCCGCTCGAGATCCGGCGGCGCGAGCACCTCGTAGTGCACGACCGTGTCCTTCACGTTCGGCGCCACCGCGCCCAGCGTGTCGAGGCACTGCTGCCCGTAGCGCTCGCGCGAGCCCTCCGGCCAGCCCTCCTCGTTGTACGGCCCGTACTGGGTGAACATCGTCACCACGGTCGCGCCGTCGTCGGTCAGGGTGTCGTCGATCGTCGTCGGTACCTCGACCTCGAGGTACGGCGCCTCCGACGGCCGGCCGCGCACCGCGTCCTGCCACGCGCGCTCGAGGTAATCGATCGACGGGCAGAACGCCACGCCCGAGCGCAGCAGCATGCGCCGGTCCTCGTCGCTCACGCCCTCGTAGTGCGGCGGCTCGGAGAGCACCCAGTTGACCTTCACGGAGCCCCCGCGCGTCTTGTAGCGCCGCAGGTCCTCCACGACCTCCTCCGGGAAGTGCTCAGCCCCCGCCAGGTCCAGCACCGTCGTCTTCGGATGCGCGCCCGAGACGACCACCCCTGCCCGAAGCTCCTCGCCCGACTCCAGCGTCACGCCGAGCACGCGCCCGTCGCGGACGTCGATGGAGCTGACGCCCGCGCCGGTCCGGATCACCGCGCCGGACGACTCCGCCGAGCGGGCGATCGCCTGCGAGATCGCGCCCATCCCGCCCTTGACGTGCCCCCACAGCCCCGCTACGCCGTCGATCTCCCCCAGCGCGTGGTGCAGCAGGTTGTACGCGGTGCCCGGCGTCCGCGGCCCCGCCCACACGCCGACCACGCCGGTCGACGCGGTCGCGCCCTTGTAGAGGTCGTTCTCGAACCAGTCGTCCAGCAGGTCGCCGACCGACATCGTCATGACGCGGTAGAAGTCGTGGATATCGCGCTTGGAGAGGCCGGCGGCGCGCCCCGCCTCGCGCAGCAGCGAGAACAGGTCGCCCGGGCGCTTCGACCCCAGAGCGGGCGGCGGCTTGAGCATCAGCGGCCGCAGGAAGGAGGCCATGCGGTCGAGCAGCGCCTCGAACTCGGGGAGCGCCGCCGCGTCCTTCTTCGAGAAGCGCGCGAGCGACTCGACCGCCTGCTGCTGGTCGTTCGGGAAGAACAGGACGCGCCCTTCCTCGTCGATCGCCGCGTAGGCCGGGTCGAGCGGGTGGACCTCGTAGCCGAAGTCCTTCAGCCGCAGATCCGCGACGACCTTCGGCTGCAGCAGCGACACCACATAGGAGGCGCGCGAGACGCGATGCCCCGGCCATACCTCCTCGGTCACGCAGGCTCCGCCGAGGATGTCGCGGCGCTCGACCACGCAGGTGCGCAGGCCGGCCCGCGCGAGGTAGGCCGCCGCGGTGAGGCCGTTGTGCCCCCCGCCGACGACGATCGCGTCGTAGTCGGTCGTCATGGAGCGGCAACCTACGTGATCCTGACCATGTAGTCAAACGCACGAAGTCTTGATACGGTGCGCGCCGATGACCACGCGCTTCCTCCGCCCCGGGGAGTCAATCGAGGCCACCCCGGGCCCCTTCACCGAGGCCGAGCTGGCGGAGACGCGCCGCCCGCTGCTCGAGGCCACCCAGCTCCCCCCGCGCGCCTACGTCGACGAGGACGTCGCCGACTGGGAGGCCGAGCGCCTCTTCCTCGGCGGCTGGGTCTGCGTCGGCCACGCGCAGCCGCTCGCCTCCCGCGGCGCCTTCTTCACCCGCGACATCGGCGGCGAGAGCCTGCTGTTCATGGGCGACGACGAAGGCCGCGCCCACGGCGTCTTCAACGTCTGCCGCCACCGCGGCGCCCGCCTCGTCTCCGAGCCCGAGGGCACGATGCGCCGCCTCCAGTGCCCGTACCACGCCTGGTGCTACGGCTTCGACGGCAGCCTCAAGTCCGCGCCGCACACGGAGGAGATCCAGGACTTCGGCGAGCCCGGCCTCCACCGCGTCCGCATGGAGGAGCGCCACGGCCTCCTGTTCGCCGACGTGTCCGGCACCGACGGCGCGCTCGACGACCACCTCGGCGACCTCACGCCGCACCTCGAGCACTACCGCCTCGGCGAGCTCGAGCGCGCCGGCGCGATCACCTACGACGTCGAGGCGAACTGGAAGGCGATCGTCGAGAACTACTCCGAGTGCCTGCACTGCCCCGGCGTGCACCCCGAGCTCAACCGCCTCTCGCACTACGAGAGCGGCGACGAGTACGAGGGCGCCGGCGCGTGGTGCGGCGGCTCGATGACGCTCAACGACGGCGCCGAGACGATGGCGAACAACGGCGGCCACGGCCTCCGCCCCGCGATCAAGGGCCTCACCGAGAAGGAGCAGCGCGACGTCCTCTACTTCGCGCTCTTCCCCAACCTGCTCGTCAGCCTCCACCCCGACTACGTGATGGTCCACACGCTGTGGCCGCGGGGCGCCGGGCGCACCGAGGTCGTGTGCGAGTGGTTCTTCGAGCCCGAGACGATCGCGCGGCCGGACTTCGACCCGAGCGACGCGATCGAGTTCTGGGACATGGTCAACCGCCAGGACTGGGAGGTGTGCGAGCTCGTGCAGCGCGGCATCGGCTCGCGCGGCCACGTGGCCGGGCGCTACACCGACAACGAGCTCACGGTCCACGCCTTCGACCAGCTCGTGGCCGAGGCGTACCTGACGAGATGACCGACCGGTCCGCGCGCGAGCGGATCCTCGACGCGGCGGTCCTGCGGATCGCGAGCGACGGGATCGACGCGGTGCGGATCGCCCGCATCGCGATGGACGCGCGGGTCTCGACCGCGCTCGTCCACTACCACTTCGCCACCCGCGAGGCCCTGCTCGCCGAGGCGCTCGAGCACTCCTATGTGTCGGCCGGCGACGTGCCCGAGTTCGCCGGGGATCCGGTCACGCGGCTGAAGGCGATGATCGACCAGTGCCTGCCGCTGCCCGGCGAGCTCGAGCGCGACTGGGTGCTGTGGGTCGAGCTGTGGCTGCGCGCCGTCCGCCACCCGGAGCTGCGCCCGACCGCCGCGAAGCTTTACGCGCGCATGAAGGCGTGGTTCGTGACCGCGATCGAGGAGGGCGAGTTCGGCGTCGCCGACGCCGGCCCGATCGCCGACCGCACGCTCGCGCTGATCGACGGGCTCGGCCTGCGCGCGCTGCTCGGCGACCCCGAGATGCCGCTCGAGCGAGCCCGCGCCGAGGTCTGGCACGCACTCGCGGGTGACCTGGGCTTGCGCGACGAGGCCGCATCCGGTTACGTTCACTGAATCGCCGTTCGGATAACTCTGCGATGAGCCCACGCCCGACGACCGGGCATGTCCGTCGCCCCGCCATCCTCACTGCCGCCGCCGCGGTGATCGCCGAGCGCGGCGTGATCGGCACGCGGATCGCCGACGTCGCCGAGCGCGCCGGCACCTCCGCCCCGGGCGTCCTCTACTGGTTCGCCACCAAGGACGAGCTGCTGACCGAGGCGCTCGCGTTCTCCGACGACCGCTTCTACGCCGAGCTCAGCGACCGGCTCGCCGAGCTCGCCACCGCGCGGGAGCGGCTCGAGCGGCTCGTCGAGCTGTGGCCGGCCGAGGGCGACAGCGAGACCGTGTTGTGGATGGAGCTGTGGGTGCGCGCGCTGCGCGACCCGGCCGTCAACGCGACGCGCGCGCAGTTCGACGCGCGCTGGCGGGCGGCGATCGCGGATGTCGTGCGCGAGGGCCAGACGGCGGGGGAGTTCGGCGACGAGGATCCGGATGCGTTCGCGCTCACGCTCGGCGCGCTGATGGACGGGTTCGCGATCCAGCTCGCGCTGCGGGACCCGGCGGTGACGCCGGCGCTGGTGAAGGGGCACTGCATGGCGCTCGTGGAGGAGCGCCTGGGACTGGAAGGAGTCACTGATGGGGGCTGACTGGATGTTCGAGGGGCCGCTGCGGCGGCGCGAGCTGTTGCGGGGCGGGGCGGGCCTCGCGCTCGGGCTCGGGCTCGCCGGCTGCGGGGTCGGCAACGAGCCCGCGAAGGTCAACAAGAAGCAGACCGAGAAGCTGGTCAAGGCCGAGCCGGACGGCGACCTCGTCTACTTCAACTGGTCGGAGTACCTCGAGCCGAAGCTGTTCAAGAAGTTCGAGAAGCAGTTCGGCGTGAAGGTGCGCGAGTCCAACTTCGACTCGATGCAGGGCATGATGGCCAAGCTGCGGTCAGGCAACCGCTACGACCTGATCTTCCCGGGGGCCGAGTGGGTCGATCGCCTGCGGAAGGCCAACCAGCTGCTCAAGATCGACAAGGAGCAGATCCCCAACGCGGCCTCCGTCTACGACTACTTCGCCAAGCCCTGGTACGACCCGGCCGCCGACCGCTCGGTGCCCTACGCGATGTACGCGAGCGGCCTCATCTACCGCAAGGACAAGCTGCAGCTCACCGGCTCGTGGAACGACCTCGGCCTCCCGGAGGCGCAGAAGAAGGTCTACATGCTCGACGACTTCCAAGAGGTCATCGGGGCGGGCAACCTCGTCAACGGCAACAAGCTCAACGACACCGATCCCGACGCGGTCGAGAAGGCCAAGCAGTGGGCGCTCGACCTCAAGCCCAAGCTGCGCGGCTACTCCACCGACGACATCCAGAACGTCGTCTCCGGCAACGCGTGGATCCACCACGGCTGGAACGGCGACGTCGTCAACGTCCGCAACCAGGTCAAGAAGCCGGAGAACTACTCGTTCCAGAAGTGCAAGGAAGGGCTGCCGGTCGGCACCGACTGCTTCGCGATCCCCGCCAACGCGCAGCACCCGGGCACCGCGCTGACGTTCATCAACTTCCTGCTCGAGCCGGAGAACGCGTCGGCGAACATCGAGTACATGGGCTACCCGATGCCGTACAAGGGCCCGGACGAGACGTTCGCGAACCTGGTCAAGGACGATCCGGCGATCGACGTGACCGTCGAGGACCTCACCAACGGGCAGCAGTACGCGAGCCTCGGCGCCGCCGGCCGCGCCAGGTGGGACCAGGCCTGGACGGAGATCAAGGCCGGCTGAGGTGGGCGACCGCTTCGCCGCGCGGTTCCTGATCCCCGGGGGCCTCTGGCTGCTGCTGTTCTTCGCGGTGCCGCTGGCGATCGTCCTGGCGATCTCGCTCGGCACCGTCGACGAGCTCGGCGGCGCGGTCTACGGCTGGAACCCGGCGAACTACTCGCACGCGTTCAACCCGCTGTTCGCGCCCGTGCTGCTGCGCTCGGTCGGGTACGCGCTGGCCACGGACCTGCTGTGCCTGCTGCTCGGCTACCCGGTCGCGTACTACATCGCCCGCTTCGGCGGGCGGCGCAAGAACCTCCTGATCGCGCTCGTGGTGCTGCCGTTCTTCGTCAACTACCTCGTGCGCACGTACGCGTGGGTGGCGATCCTGTCCGACGAGGGGATCCTCAACGGCCTGCTCAACGACACCGGGATCCGCAACGAGCCGATCGCGTTCCTCAACACCCCGTGGGCGGTGATCGGCGGCCTCGTCTACGGCTACCTCGCGTTCATGATCCTGCCGATCTACGCGGCGCTCGACCGCATGGACCCGGCGGTGATCGAGGCCGGCAAGGACCTCTACGGCTCGGGGTGGCAGACGTTCTGGCACGTGACGTGGCCGACGACGTTCCAGGGCGTGCTGGCCGGCACCGTGCTCGTGTTCCTGCCCGCGGTCGGCGACTTCGTGAGCGCGCAGCTGCTCGGCGGGCCGAACACCTACATGATCGGGAACCTGATCCAGCAGCAGTTCTTCGGGGCGGAGAACTGGCCGTTCGGGGCCGCGCTCACCACGCTGATGATGCTGTTCCTGATGGTGTGGATGATCTTCTACCTGCGCTCGGCGGCGCGGGCCGCGCGCGAGGCGGTGGTGGCGTGAACGACTTCGACAAGCCGCGCTTCCTGCGCGTCTACACGGCGCTCTTCTACGTGTTCATGTTCCTGCCGATCCTGCTGGTCGTCGTCTTCTCGTTCAACAACCAGCGCTCGCTGCAGCGCTTCACGGGCTTCTCGTTCGAGTGGTACCAGCGCTTCTTCGAGAACGAGTCGCTGACCGGCTCGCTGCGCGCGAGCATCGAGATCGCGACCGTGACGATGCTGGTCGGCACCTTCCTCGGGACGCTGCTCGCGTTCGGGCTCGTGCGAGCGCGGACGCGCTGGGTCGGCGGCGCCAACATCCTGATGCTGATCCCCTTGGTGACGCCGGAGATCGTGGCCGGCGTGTCGGCGCTGCTGCTGTTCACCCAGCTCGGGCTGCGGCTGTCGCTGGTGACGATCATGCTCGCCCACATCACGTTCTCGATCTCCTACGTCACGGTGGTGGTGCGGGCGCGGCTCGCGGCGCTGCACCCGGAGGTCGAGCAGGCGGCGATGGACCTCGGCGCCTCGCGCATCCAGACCGTGTGGCTCGTGGTGCTGCCGGCGCTGTGGCCGGCGATCCTGGCGAGCGCGCTGCTGACCTTCGCGCTGTCGTTCGACGACTTCGTGCTCTCGTTCTTCACTACGGGCGAGTCGCCGCAACCGCTGCCGGTGCGGATCTGGTCGGCGATCCGCTTCGGGGTCACGCCGACGATCAACGCGATCGGCACGCTGATGCTGGCGATCTCGGTGTTCTGCATCGGCCTGGCGGTGCTGCTGCCGCGGCTGATCGGGCGCAAGGAGAGCGGGCTCGGCGTGCTGCTGGGGCAGGAGGGCGCATGAGCGAGGAGGCGGTGCGCTTCGAGGGCGTCACCAAGCGGTTCGGGGCCGCGACCGCGGTCGACGACCTCAACCTCACGATCGGCACCGGCGAGTTCTTCTCGCTGCTGGGGCCGTCGGGCTGCGGCAAGACGACGACGCTGCGCATGGTCGCCGGCTTCGAGCAGCCGACCGAGGGCGAGGTCTTCCTCGAGGGCAAGCCAGTGGCGAAGGTGCCGCCGTTCAAGCGGCACGTCAACACGGTCTTCCAGTCCTACGCGCTGTTCGAGCACCTCGACATCGTGGGCAACGTCGCGTTCGGGCTGAAGCGCCGCAAGGTGGCGCAGCCGGAGATCGAGACGCGCGTGGCGGAGGCGCTCGAGCTCGTGCAGATGACCGGGCGCGAGACGTCGAAGCCGAACGAGCTCTCGGGCGGTCAGCGCCAGCGCGTGGCGCTCGCGCGGGCACTCGTGAACCGGCCCGCGGTGCTGCTGCTCGACGAGCCGCTCGGCGCGCTCGATCTCAAGCTGCGCAAGCAGATGCAGGTCGAGCTGAAGTCGATCCAGCGCGAGGTCGGGATCACGTTCCTCTACGTCACGCACGACCAGGAGGAGGCGCTCGCGATGTCCGACCGCATCGCGGTGATGGACCATGGCGTCGTCATGCAGTGCGGCACGCCGGAGGAGGTCTATGAGCAGCCGGCCAAGCCGTTCGTGGCCGGCTTCATCGGCATCTCGAACCTGATGCCGGGCGTGGTCGAGGCCGGCGGGGTGCGCCTCGCGAACGGCGCGCTGTGCCCCGCGCCTGTGCCCGAGGACTGCGCTGCGGGCAGCGAGGTCCAGCTCTCCGTGCGGCCGGAGAAGATCTGGCTCGACGAGCACGAGGAGGGCATGGTCCAGCTGACGGGGACGGTGGCCGAGCGCGTCTACGTGGGCACGACCACGCAGGTGATCGTCGAGCTCGGGCCGGAGACGCGGATCGTCGCGCTCGAGCAGAACACGCACGTCTCCCACGCCTCGGACCGCTGGGAGATCGGCCACCCGGTCACGCTGTCGTGGCGGCCGGAGCACTCCCGCGTGCTTCGCTGACGAGCAGCGCGGCGCCGGCCAGGATCGGCGCGACGTTGATGACGAAGAACGTCGCGTTGATCGGCACGGCGATCAGAGCCGCGACCCCGAAGATGATGAGCGTGATCCCGAGCGTCCGCAGCTCCTCGGGGGTGGCGCCGCCGCGCAGCACCCAGGCGCCCGCGGCCGGGGTCAGGTAGGTGGCGGCGTAGATGCGGGCGTGGAAGGCGTCGACCGGCCACGGCCAGAAGTCGGTCGCCCGCTCCGGGATCGCCAGCAGGGCGAGGCCATAGCCGCCGAGCAGCAGCGCGAGCACAGTCAGCGCGCCGCGGAAGTGGATCAGCGGCTGCGGCGGCTGCCAGTCCCGCAGCCGCCACAGGAACACGGCGGAGTTCACCGGCAGGAACAGGTAGAGCGGCCAGAACACCCAGGTGGCGACGCGCGCCCATTCGAAGCGCCCGGCGTAGGCGAGCATCACGACCATGATCGCCGTGGTGAAGACGAAGATCTCCCACAGGACGAGCCGGCCCGGGTTCCATCGCCCGTGGACCGCGAAGACGAGCAGCGCGAAGAGCGCGGTGAGGTAGATCACGCCGACGTAGCGGGCGTTGAGCGGCGGCGTGATCCACGCCCAGATGTCCTGGCCGCCCCGCTTCGGCATCGTGAGGAGGAGCAGCGCAGCGGAGGCGACGACCCCGCATTCGACCCAGGTGACCGCGCGCAAGAAGTCCGGCACACGCGGGTTGGGCTCCACCGCGCGACTCTACGCCGTCGGAGGAGAGGCTGTGGGGCCCGTGATCCCCCGGATCAGCTGGATCACGGATTGCTGCAGGGCCGGGACCTCGACCCCGGCCGCGGAATGCAGCCGGTCGAGCACCGGTGGCGCGATCGCGCTGAGCAGATAGGCGCTCAGCAGCCCGGCGTCGAGCGTCGGGTCGATCCCCCCGATCAGCGTCGCGACGTGGATCACGAGTGCCCCGTAGACGGGTGGCGTCTCGCGGGTGACCGCGCGCTCGGCGGCAAGGGCGAGCTCGAGGTGGTCGACCTGGAGGCGGACGAGCTCGGCGAAGAAGGCCTCGAGGCGCTCCTGGGGCGGCGCCCCCGGGCCCAGCGGCGGTGAGCCGCGCAAGAACTCGTCCTGGAACGCGCGCATGTACTCGTCGATGAGCGCGCCGGTGAGACCGTCGCGGTCGCCGAAGCGGTGGAACACCGTGCCCTTGCCGACGCCGGCCTCGGACGCGACCGCCTGCATCGTCAGCGCCTCGACCCCGTGCTCGGTCAGCAGCCGCTGGGCCGCATCCTGGTCAGCCGGTGATCAACCGCGAGGTCGGCATCGACCCGCTGCCGTCCGGCGCGTGGGCCGCGTCGCTGTCGCAGGAGCCTGACGGCGTCGAGCTGGCGACCACGCTCGTCGATGAGCTGGCCGCCGCCGACGCGATGATCTTCGCCGTCCCGCTCTACAACTTCGGCGTCTCCCAGCACTTCAAGACCTGGGTCGACCTCGTCGTCACCGACCCCCGGATGGGAGCCGGCGTGACCCCCGCGACCGCCGGCACCCCGGCCGTGCTCGCGACCGTCCACGGCGGCTATTACGCGGCCGGCACGCCCCGCGAGGGCTGGGACCACGCGACGCCGTGGATGCGCCGCATCCTCCAGGACGTCTGGCAGCTCGACCTGCTCGTCGTCGAGGCCGATTTCACGCTCGTCGGCACCAACCCGGCGCTCGACGAGTTCGCCGACCTCGCGCGCGAGCTGCGTGCCGCCGCGGACGAGCAGGCAGGCGAGCACGGACGCACGCTCGCCGGCCGGGTCAACCGGGCACTGGCGCTTCCTGCGCGAGGGTAGACGCGCCGGCGCTGGCGATCACCACCAGCGAGATCGCGATCCAGTCGCGCAGCGCGAGATCCTGCCCGAGCACGACGAGGCCGGCCAGCGCGGCAATCGCGGGCTCGACCGACATCAGCACGCCGAACACGCGCTGCGGCAGCGTGCGCAGCGCCTCGATCTCGAGCGAGTAGGGCAACACCGACGAGGCGATCGCGACCGCGATCAGCACGCCGAACAGCTCCGGCTGCAGGAGGTCGGCGCCGGCGTCGGCGATCCCGAACGGCGCGACGAGCACCGCCCCCGCCACCATCGCGATGGCGAGCCCGCTGCCGCCGGGGAAGACCGCGCCGGTGCGCTGGGAAAGCACGATGTACGCCGCCCACAGCGCGCCGGCGGCGAGCGCGAACGCGACCCCGACCGGGTCGAGCGACCCGCCCGAGTCGTCGGCGAGCAGGAGGATCCCGAGCGCCGCGCACGCCACCCACACCAGGTCGAGCGGCCGCCGCGAGAGGACGACGGCGAGGCCGAGCGGGCCGCAGACCTCGAACGTCACCGCGACGCCCAGCGGGATGCGGTCCATCGCCTCGTAGATGCACAGGTTCATCGCGCCGAGCGCGAGCCCGAACACGATCGCGACGCCGATCGGCTGGTCTTTGATCCGCGGCCGCCACAGCGCGACGAGGATCACCGCGGCGAACGCCAGGCGGCCGAACGCCGCGCCCGCCGGCCCGAGCTCGTCGAAGACCTTCACCGCGAACGCCGCCCCCACCTGGGGGGAGATGGCGGCGAGGAGGACGAGGCCGACGGCGCGGTTCAGAGCGCTTTGCGGTAGCGCAGCTCCGTCAGCGGCGCGCCGTTCCACACCCGTTCCTTGACCTGTCCGTCGGGCCGCCAGCCCGCCGCCTCGTAGACGCGGCGGGCGCGCTCGTTGCGCTCCTCGGTCCACAGCGTCGCGGAGGTGCAGCCGCTCTCGCGCAAGGCCGCCTCGCCCGCCGCCAGCAACGCGCGCCCGGCGCCGCTCCCCCACGCGCGCGGGTGGGTGTAGAGGAGGTCGATCGCGCAGGCGACCGGCGCCACGAAGCCCAGCACGCCCGTCTCGTCCTCCGCCACCAGCTCGCCGCGCCCGAAGAACGGCGCGCGCATCGCCGCCAGCGCCTCCTCGCCCGCGAAGCCCCAGGCGGCCCGGCCGGCGGCGAGGAAGACCTCGGCCATCGCGTCGTGGTCGGCAGGCTCAGCCGCGCGCACGCGAGGGCCTGGCGAGCCCGTGCTTCGCCCCTTCCTCGAGCAGGCGCTCCTCGTTCACGGCGCCGCCGACCGCGGTCGGCACGCCCATCGCGAGCTGCGAGTAGAGCTGCGCCCACGCGATCCGCTCGTGCGGCTGCGCGCCGCGCAGGTCGGCCCACGCGAAGGCCGCGCACAGCAGGTCGCGGTCGCCGGTGGTGTCCACGACCGGGCCGGGCGAGTAGTCCGGGACCTCGACCACCTGGCCGCCGGCGATCGCGATCACGCTGCGGGCGTCGACGGTCACGACGACGGTCTCGATCCACCCGGCGAGCGCCTCCGCCGCGCCCTGGGCGCTGTCGGTGGCGGTCAGCACGCACGCGTCCTGTGCGTTGAGGAAGATCGCCCGCGCGCCGACGTTCTTGGGCGGCAGCTTGCCGGCGAACGCGCGCGCGTCGTCGTCGCCGCAGGTCAGGTAGGCGCGGACGCCGTTGGGGACGAGGTCGAGCTGGTCGAGGTTCGCCGCGATCGCCACCGGCGTGAGCGCCGCGACGTCGCTGGCGCGGGCGCGGATGCCGGGGTCGACGGTGACCATCGTGCGCTCCTCACCGACCGGCATGATCACGGTCTCCGGCGTGCGCTTGGTGCGGAAGCCGGCGGCCGCCACGCCGTCGCGCTCGATCTCGCGCCGGACGTACTCGCCGCCGAGGTCGTCGCCGACCGGCGCCACCAGTGCGGTGTCGAGCCCGAGCCGCGCGGCTGCCACCGCGGTGATCGCGCCGCCGCCGGGCGAGCGCACCAACTCGCCGGCGAAGCGCTCCTCGCCGGGCGCGGGCAGCGACTCGAGCCCGACGAAGGTCATGTCGAGGAAGGCGGGGGTGGCGACGGCGAGTTCGACTCTGAGCACGGCCGCGTGACCCTACCGATCCAGCGCGGTGCCGGTCTGGGAATCGAAGTGCCGCAGCCCGTCGCGCACCAGGCCGTAGCGCACCGTGTCGCCGACCTGCGCGGCGGCGCGGCCCTCGACCTGGAGCACGAGCCCGTCGACGCCCACGAACGTCTCGCGCCCCAGCGCCTCGACGTACTCGACCTCGCCTTGGAACGGCCCGACCATCCCGTCCTGCCACAGCCGCGCGAACTCCGGCCGCACGCCGATCACCGCGTCGGCGGGCTCGAGCCCGAGCCGCTCGGCCGGCACGAAGCTCATCCCGGGCGAGCCGATGAAGCCGGCCACGAACGTGTTGACCGGCTGCTCGTAGAGCTCCGCGGGCGTGCCGACCTGCTCGAGCCGGCCCTCGTTCATCACCGCGATGCGGTCGCCCATCGTCATCGCCTCGACCTGGTCGTGGGTGACGTAGACGGTGGTCGTACCGACCTCCTGCTGGAGCTTCTTGATCTCACCGCGCGTCTGCACGCGCAGCTTGGCGTCGAGGTTCGAGAGCGGCTCGTCCATCAGGAAGACCTGCGGGTCGCGCACGAGCGCGCGGCCGAGCGCCACGCGCTGCTGCTGGCCGCCGGAGAGCTGGCGCGGCTTGCGGTCCAGCAGCGGCTCGAGCTCGATCGACGCCGCCGCGCGGCGCACCCGCGCATCGATCTCGTCCTTCGGCGCCTTGCGCCGCCGCAGCGCGAACGCGAGGTTGTCGTAGACCGTCATCTGCGGGTACAGCGCGTAGTCCTGGAAGACCATCGCGATGTCGCGCTCGCGCGGGGCGACGCGGTTGATCACCCGCTCGCCGATGCGGATCTCGCCCTCGGTGATCGACTCGAGCCCGGCCAGCATCCGCAGCGCGGTCGTCTTGCCGGAGCCCGACGGCCCGACGAGGACGAGGAACTCGCCGTCGGCGGCCTCGAGCGTGAGCTCGCGCACGGCCTCGACGCTGTCGAAGCGCTTGCTCACGCGGTCGAACGCGACGCTGCTCATCCCTTCACCGCCCCGGACAGCATCCCGCGGATGAAGTGCCGCTGGAGGAAGACGTAGACGAGCACGACGGGCGTCGCCACGATCACCGAGCCCGCGGACAGCAGCGCGAAGTCGGTCGTGTTGCGCCCGGAGAAGAACGCCAGGCCGAGCGGCGCCGTCCGCAGGCCTTCGCTGGTCACCATCACCAGCGCGAGCAGGAACTCGTTCCAGGTCCACATGAACACGAGCACGGTCATCGTCAGCACCGCCGGGCGGCCGAGCGGCAGCACCACGCGCCACAGCGTGCTCCAGCTCGAGGAGCCGTCGAGCCGCGCGGCCTCCACGAGCGAACGCGGGACCGAGCGGAAGAACGCGCGCATCCAGAACGTCCCGAACGCGAGCGAGACGCCGGCCTGCGGCAGGATCAGCGCCGCGTAGGTGTCGGTCAGCCCGAGGTCGCGGAAGTCGTAGTAGAGCGGCACGACCGTCGACTCCAGCGGCACCATCAGCCCGAGCAGGAACACGTAGAAGAGCACCTGGTCGCCGCGGAAGCGCATCATCCCGAACGCGTAACCGGCCAGGATCGAGAGCAGCCCGGAGATCAGCACGACGGCGACCACGACGATCGCGCTCGAGCGCAGGTACTGGGAGAAGTGCCCGTCGCTCCACGCCTTCGAGAAGTTGGCCACGTGCAGGCCGTTGGGCTCGCCGAAGTTCGCCACCTGGCCTGGCTCCTGCAGTGCCGTCAGGAGGATGCCGACGATCGGCACCAGCGCGACGATCGAGAACACGCCGAGGAGCGCGTAGGTGGCGGCCTGCTCGCGGCGGTCGATCATCGCGCCGCCTCCCGCTCGGCGACCTGGTTGATCGCCAGCGTGAGCACGAAGATCAGCGCTGCGATGCAGATGCCGATCGCCGACGCGGTGCCGACGTCGCCGCCCTTGAACGCGCGGTTGTAGACCTCGAAGGCCGGCACGGTGGTCGCGTCGCCCGGGCCGCCGCCGGTGGTGATGTAGACGAGGTCGAACGAGCGCAGCGCCTGGATCGTGGTCAGCGTCATCGCGACCGCGATCTCGTTGCGCAGGCCAGGCAGCGTGACCGCGAAGAACTCGCGCACGGGCCCGGCGCCGTCCATCCGCGCGGCGTCATACAGCGACTGCGGGATCTTCTGCACGCCGGCGGTGAACAGCACCATCGCCAGCCCGTACATCACCCACGTGCCGATCAGCCCGACCGACGGCAGCGCGAGCGAGAACGAGCCGAGCCAGTCCTGCGTCAGCCCGCCCAGCCCGATCGCCCGCAGCCCCTGGTTCAGGAGCCCGCCGTCGGGCTGGTAGATCATCCGCCACATCACGGCCACGACCACGAGCGCGATCACCTGCGGCAGGAAGAGCACGGTCCGGAACAGCGCCAGCCCGCGCACGCGCGAGCGCGACATCGCCGCCGCCAGCAGCAGCCCGATCGCGATCGGCCCGATCGCGTAGAACGCGACCAGGATCAGCGCGTGCAGGAACGCCGAGCGGATCTTCGGGTCGGAGACGATCGCCGAGTAGTTGCCGAGCCCGTTCCACGTCCCCGGCGTCACGCCGTCCCAGGTGAACAGCGACAGCCACGCGCTGTGCACGAGCGGCGCCAGCACGAACAGGCCGAACACGACGAGCCCCGGCAGGAGGTACAGGTAGGCGACGCGCCGCGGCTCGCCAGGCGGCGCGAGCGCGGTCACAGCGTGTCGGCGAACTTCGCGTAGACCTCCTGCACGGACTTCGTGAACGCGTCCGGCGACGTCTTGCCCGCCAGCAGCTTCTGCACGGCGCCCGAGAAGTCGTCGTAGAAGGTCGGCGTCGCGTAGTCCATGTAGGGCGTCAGGCCGTCGGTGTCGTTGAGCTGCTTCCAGGCGGCGAAGATCTCCTTCTGCACCGGCGCCGAGGGCTCCGTGGTGGCCTGGGTGGCCGGCAGGTTGTCGGTCTCCACCTGCACGTCGGCGGCCTTGGCGTTGGTGATGAAGTCGATGTAGGCGGCCGCGACGTCGGCGTGCTTCGACTTCGAGGTGATCCCCCACGGCAGGCTCTCGCCGCCGAGCGAGACCGGCTCCGCGCCCGCCTCCTTGCCCGGCATGAGGAAGAAGCCGAGCTTGTCGCCGAGCGCGGTCAGCGCGTCCGAGGTGATCCACGTGCCGGCGATCGTGAACGGGCCCTTGCCCTTCGTGAACTGCTGCCACGCCGGGTCGTAGCCGGTGCCGTTGAAGTCTTTCGTGAAGTAGCCCTTCTTCGCCCAGTCCTGCAGCGTCGTCGCCGCTTCCTTGTTCTCCGACGTGTCGAAGCTGGCGCCGTCCTTGGCGAACACGAAGTTGCGCGTCGCGTCCTTGCCGGCGAACTGGTTCTGGACGGTCTGGAACTCGTGGATGCCGCCGAACTTGTCGAGGTTGCCGAACGAGATCGGGGTCTGGCCCTTCTTCTTGGCCGCGGCGAGCATCGACTCGAACTCCCCGAACGTCTTCGGCACGGTCTTGACCATGTCGCGGTTGTAGAAGACGCCGACGATCTCGCCCTGCTGGGAGACGCCGTAGAGGTCACCGGAGCCGAACTGCTTGCCGTCGGAGGAGAACTTGTTGAGGTCGAGCAGCGTCTTCGACCAGCGGTCGTTCCAGCCGTAGGCGTCCGCGTAGGCGTCGAGCGGCTTGAGCAGCCCGCCCTTGACGAGCTGGCCCATGACCTGGCGGCCCTGGTTCGCCTCGACGATGTCCGGCGCGTTGGGCCCGGAGACCGCGAGCTTGAGCGTCGTCTGGAGGTCGGTGAACGACTTGGCGACGCGCTTGATCTTCACGTTCGGGTACGTCGACTTGAACGCCTCGTTGAGGCGCGTGATCTGCTTCTTCTGGCCGCCGCGCACCTCCTGGTCCCAGATTGTCAGCGTGACGTCGCCGGCCTTGGCGACGTCGACCTTGGCCGAGTTCTTCTTCGCCTCGTCGGCCTTCTTGCCGTTGTCGGCAGAGTCGCCTCCCGGGGTGCCGCAGCCCGCGACCAGGGCGGCCGCGAAGAGCAACAGAGCGAGCGATCGACGGATCATGCGCGTGTCTCCTTGTGAGTGGCCAGCGGCGGGAGGCCGCGGGCCGATCCTTCCTCCAGAAGCCGCTCCCGCGTGACGGCGCCGGCGGCGCCCGTGGGAACGGTGACCGACAGTGATCCGTACAGGACCGCCCAGCGCAAGGCAAGCTCGAGGTCGGCTCCCGACAGGTCCGCCCACACGAACGCGGCGCACAGAAGGTCGCCGGCGCCGGTCGTGTCGACCGTCTCCATCTCGAAGCCGGGCACTCGGACGAGCTCGCCGCCTGCGCGCGCCATGGCGCCGTCGGGGCCGAGCGTCACGACGACGATCTCGACCTCGGCCCCGAGCCGCTCGGCGGCTTTCTCCGCGGTCTGCTCTCCGGTGATCAGGAGCGCCTCGCGCTGGTTGACGAAGAGGGCGCGTGCGCGCTCGAGGTCGCGCGGCGGGTGGCCGGCGAAGGCGCGCGCGTCGTCGTCGCCGCAGCTCGCATAGCCGCGCACGTCGTCGGGCACGAGGTCGAGCTGATCGAGCGCGACGATCGCCGCGCGCGGGTCGAAGCCGGCGACCTCGGCGGCGCTCGTGCTGGCCAGCGGCTCGTAGGTGACCATCGCGCGCTCGCCGCCCCACGGCATCACCACGGTGGTCGGGGTGCGCGTGCCGGCGCTGGTGGAGAGCGCGATGCCCTCGGCCTCGAGCGCCTCGCGGATGAAGTGCCCGTCGAGGTCCTCGCCGAGCGGGACGGAGAGCGCGGCCTTGAGCCCCAGCCGCGCGGCGCCGATCGCGTTGATGGCGCCGCCGCCGGGCGAGCGGATGAGGTCGCCGGCAAAGCGCTCCTCGCCCGGTCCGGGCACGGACTCGAGGCCGATGAACGTCAGGTCCATGAACGCGGTGGCGGTGACGACGACGTCGACGCTCATGCGAAGCGCTCCGCGAGCTCGGGGAGGCGGCTGCGGTAGCCGTCGAAGATCTTGCGCGCGGCGGTGACGCTCGGCACCAGCGGGTGCAGCGCGAGCGCGCGGACGGCCAGCTCGGGCGAGTCGTGGCGCGCCGCCTCGATCGTGGTGCGCTCGACGTCCTTGATCGTGGTCACGAGCGCCTGGGCGTGCGCGGGGACGGGCCCGACCGCGACCGGCACCGGGCCGGTGCGGCCGACGATGCAGGGCACCTCGACCACCGCGCGCTCGTCGAGGAACGGCAGCGCGGAGCGGTTGGCGGTGTTGAGGATCATGATCGCGCGCGTGTTGTTGGCGATCGCCTCGACGACCGCCATCGCCTCGCCCTCGTAGCCGCCGCCGTCGCCGCCGTCGTCATGGTCGGCCTCGACCCCGGCGGCGAGCCGCTCGGCGGCCATGTAGGTGCGGTCGCGCTCGGCGCGGGTCGCGCGCCAGGCCTGCAGGGCCTGGGCGGGGTCCTGCCCGTTCTGCGCGTAGAACGCGGCCTGCGACTCGAGCAGGTAGGCGCCGCGCGGGCTCTCGCCCATGTGCGCCACCGCGTCCTCGTAGAAGTAGTAGAGGTACTCGTTCGGGATCATCCCGAGCGCGCGCAGCCAGTCGCCGCCGAACAGGCGGCCCTCCTCGAAGCCTCCGAGCTTCGTGTCGTCGGCGAGCAGCTCGGGGAGGCGGTCGCGCTCGGCGTCGTGGGCGCCCTTGAGCCAGCCGAGATGGTTGAGCCCGAAGTAGTCGAACCACATCTGCTCCGGGCGCAGGCCGAGCGCGCGGGCGACGCGGCGGCACAGGCCCGACGGCGAGTCGCAGATGCCGACCACGCGGTCGCCGAGCACCTGCTGCGCGGCCTCGGTGACCATGCCGGCGGGGTTCGTGAAGTTGACCAGCCAGGCGCTCGGCGCCTTCTCGGCGATCGTCTCGGCGAGGCGGACCATCGCCGGGATCGTCCGGAGGGCGAAGCAGATGCCGCCCGGGCCGGTCGTCTCCTGCCCGAGCACGCCGATCGAGAGCGGGACCGACTCGTCGACCACCCGGCCCTCGAGCCGGCCGACCCGGATCGCGGAGAACACGAAGTCGGCGCCCTCGACCGCGTCGTCGAGGTCGGTCGTGGCCCGGAACGGCAGCTCCTCGCCGCGCTCCTCGGCCAAACCATGCAGCACGGTCGCCATCCGCTCCATCCGGCCCTGGTCGAGATCGTGCAGCACCACCTCGTCGAACGGGAGGCGCTCGCGCTTGGCCAGCAGCGCCCCGTAGACGAGCGGGACGCGGAACCCTCCTCCGCCGACGATCGTGAGCTTCACGGCCAGAGACCGTACCGACCGCTCTCACACGACTCACTGCTCACCTTAAAGTAAGCCTTGAGGAATGGCTGGGAGGGTGCGTGGCGTGACCCGCATCGCCATCGTCGACCCCCAGCCGGCCATTCGCGCCGGGCTCATGGCGCTGCTCCGCTCCGAGCCCGGCCTCGTGCCGGTCGGCTCCGCCGGCACGGCGGAGGAGGCGCTCGAGCTCGTCGCGCGCACCGCGCCTGACATCGTTCTGCTCGAGCCGTACCTCGGCGTCGGCGATGGTTTGCAGCTTTGCCGCCGCATCACCGCCGACAGCGGGCCGCGCGTTGTCGCCTACACCGAGGCGAGCGACCCGGCCCTCGAGGTCGCGCTGCGCGTGGCGTGCGCCGACGGCGTCGTCGACAAGCAGGCCGCGCCCAACGAGCTCTTCGAGGCGCTGCGCGTCGTGGCCAAGGGCCAGAGCGCGTTGCCGCCGCTGTCGCCCGGGCAGCTCCGCGCCGCGGCCGCGCGGGTCGAGAGCGACGACCTCGCGCTGCTCGCGATGCTCGTCGACCGCACGCCGGCCGCCGACGTGCGGGACACGCTGAAGCTCGACACCCGGCGCTTCACCCGTCGCGTCGAGCGCCTGCTGGGCCGGCTGCGCCCGCGCCGCAGCACGCTCACGCCCGCCTGACGCGCGCCGCCCGCTAGCCTGCGGTACATGCCGCTGGTTCCCATGGTCATTGAGCGCACCGCCCGTGGCGAGCGCGAGTTCGACATCTACTCGCGCCTGCTCAACGAGCGCATCATCTTCCTCGGCCATCCCGTCGACGACACGGTCGCCAACCTGATCGTCGCGCAGATGCTGCACCTCGAGTCGCAGGACCCCGACAAGGACATCTCGCTCTACATCAACTCGCCGGGCGGCTCGATCTACGCCGGCCTCGCGATCTACGACACGATGCAGTTCATCAAGCCCGACGTGGCGACGATGGTGGTCGGGATCGCGATGTCGATGGGCTCGCTGCTGCTGACCGGCGGGGCGAAGGGCAAGCGGATGGCGCTCCCGAACTCGCGGATCCTCATCCACCAGCCCTCGGCCGGCTTCGAGGGCCAGGCGACGGACATCGAGATCCACGCCGCCGAGATCCTCAAGACCCGCAAGCGGATCGACGAGATCTACTCGCTCCACACGGGGCAGCCGGAGGAGCAGGTGCGCCACGACATGGAGCGCGACCGCTTCTTCAAGGCCGACCAGGCCAAGGAATACGGCCTGATCGACCGGGTCATCTCAGAGCACTAGCTACGCACCCCGATCGTGTGCTCGATCGCGCCGAGGCCCTCGACCTCGAGCCGGACGACGTCGCCGGCTTCCAAGAACCGCGGCGGGTCCATCGCCTGACCGACGCCCTCGGGCGTGCCGGTCAGCACGATGTCGCCGGGCTCGAGCGTGATCGCCTCGGCGAGGAAGTCGACCAGCGCCTGCGGGCCGAAGATCAGGTCGGCGGTGTTCGAGTCCTGGCGAACCTCGCCGTTGACCGTCGAGCCGATCCGCAGCGCCTGGGCGTCGGGGACCTCGTCGGCGGTCGTGATCCAGGGGCCCCAGGGGCACGAGCCGTCGAAGCCCTTGGCGCGCGTCCACTGCGTCTCGCGGCCCTGGAGGTCGCGGGCGGAGAGGTCGTCGGCGACCGCGTAGCCGGCGATCGCGCCGCCCGCGCCGATGACCACGACGAGCTCGGCCTCATAGTCGAGCCGGTGGGCGGCGGCCGCGGGCACCTCGACGGTGCCGTTGCCGGGGACGCTCGACGTCGGCAGCTTCATGAACACCATCGGCTGCTCGGGCGGCTCCTTGCCGGTCTCCGCCGCGTGCTTGGCGTAGTTGAGGCCGATCCCGAAGATCGCCCGGGGGCGCGGGACGGGGGCGAGCAGGGTGACGTCGGCGAGCGCGTACTCGTCGCCGTCGGCGGGGGTGGTCTCGCCGGAGGCGAGGCGGTCGCGCACGGAGCCGCCGGCGAACGCGGCGACCGTGTCGCCGCGCACCTCGCCAGCGCGCTCGGTGCCGTCCGGAGTGAGAAAGGTGGCCAGGCGCATGGCGCGGGATCGTACTTTCGTCTGGCCTTACCTCCGCAGCTCGTCGTCTTGGGCCACAATGCGTGGGCATGGACGTGGGAGCCATCCAAGCCGCATCGGTCGCGACGACCGCGTCGTACCGCTCGTTCGCCGACGCGACGCGGTCGGTGCTCGACCTGCTCGAGGGGCAGCTGCCCGACGCCACGCTCTTCCTCTCGCACCTGGACCGCAGCCACAACGTCCACCGGATCGTCGACACGCGCGGGGGCGAGTCGTTCGGCCTGCAGGCCAACCAGGCGACCCCGCTGCGTGACTCCTACTGCGGGCGCATGGCCGAGGACCTCGGGCCGCGCCGCTGCGACGACCTGAGCGCCGACGCCGTCTACGCGCGGCTCGACCTCCAGCAGCAGCTCGGCGCGGTCTCCTACCTCGGCGTCCCGCTCGAGCTGTCGGACGGATCGCGGGTCGGCAGCCTCGCCGCGCTCTCGCGGACGCCGTCGCGCTTCACCGACGCCGACGAGCAGCTGTTCGGCGTGCTCGCCCGCGTGCTGTCGTCAGAGCTCGAGCGCGAGAGCTCGACCCGCGACCTGCAGCGGATGTCGGAGACGCTGCGCGAGCACGCCCGCGGGCTCGCCGCGCTCGGCCGCGTGACGAAGGCGCTCTCCGGCTCGCGCGACGCCCGCCCCGCCGTCTGCCGCGCCGCCTGCGAGGTCACCTCCTCCCCCGTCGCGTTCCTGCTCGAGCCGTCAGGCCGCGAGTTCGTCTCCACCGCGATGGTCGGCGTCGACATCGCGCCGGTGACGATCCAGCCGCGGCCTGAGTCCGAGTACGGCAGCCGCGCGTTCACCTCGCGCCAGAGCTACTTCGTGGCCGACGCGCGCTCGCACCCGGCGCTCGCGGAGCCGCTGGTGGAGGCGACCGGCGCGCGCTCCGCCCTGTTCGAGCCTGTCCTGCGCGGCGAGCAGATCGCCGGCGTGCTGATCCTGATCTGGCGCCACGCCGTCGAGGCGATCCCCGACGCGGTCGCCGACATGCTCTCGCTGCTCGCCGCCCAGGCCGCGGTCGCGATCGAGCGCGAGGAGCTGCGCTCGCGGGTCGGCGCGCTCGCGCTGTCCGATCCGCTCACCGGCCTCGGCACCCGCCGCACGTGGGACGACGAGCTCCCGCGCGAGCTCGCGCGCGCCCGCCGCGGCGAATCCCCGGTCTCGATCGCGGTGATCGACCTCGACCACCTCAGCGCGTTCAACATGCTGCGCGGCGAGCAGGAGGGCGACCGCCTGGTCAAGGAGTCGGCCGCCTCGTGGCGGGCCCAGCTGCGCGAGGTCGACATGATCGCCCGGCTCGACGGCGCCGAGTTCGGCGTGATCCTCCCGGACTGCGGCCTCGGCGAGGCGTGCGACGTGCTCGACCGCGTGCGCTCGATGACCCCCCGCGGCCAGAGCGCCTCCGCGGGCGTCGCGCGCTGGGACGGCGAGGAGCCGGCCGACCTGCTGCTCGCCCGTTGCGCCGACGCGCTCGCCGCCGCCAAGTCGGCCGGGCGCGACATGACGATCGCCGCGGACTAGCCAAAAGCCGGTACGGTCGCGTCGAAAGGCGCGATCACGTGATGGAGTTTCGGATCCTCGGTCCGCTCGAGGTCACGCAGGATGGCCGGGCCCTCGAGCTGGGCGCCACCAAGCAGCAGACGCTGCTGGCCGTGCTGCTGCTGCACGCGGGCGAGATCGTCTCGCCGACGCGGCTGATGACGGAGCTGTGGGGCGAGGAGCCGCCGTCGACCGCGGCCAAGGGGATCCAGGGCTACGTCTCCAGCCTGCGCCGGATCCTCGGGCCGGACGCGATCGCCACGCGGACGCACGGGTACGTGCTCACGCCGGAGTACCTCGACGCCGACCTGTTCGAGCGGCTGGCCGCCGAGGGGCGCTACCGCGACGCGCTGGCGCTGTGGCGCGGCGAGCCGCTGCTCGGTGTCGAGCTCGAAGGGCCGGCGGCCGGCGAGGTCGAGCGGCTGGGGGAGCGGCGGCTCGCCGTGCTCGAGCGGCGGATCGAGGCCGACCTGGCGGAGGGCCGCGACGCCGACCTCGTCGCCGAGCTCCAGCAGCTCGTGGCGGCGGACCCGCTGCGCGAGCGCCTGCGCGCGCAGCTCATGCTCGCGCTCTACCGCGCGGGCCGGCAGGCGGACGCGCTGGCGGTTTACCGCGACACGCGCAGCTTCCTCGCCGACGAGCTGGGGCTCGAGCCGGGTGAGGAGCTGCGGCGGCTGCAGCAGCAGATGCTGGATCAGTCGCCGGAGCTCGACGCGCCCGCCCGGACCACGCCGGAGCCCGCGCCGGCGGCGCGGCCGCAGGAGTCGCGGCGCCGCCTGGTCGGCGTCCTCGTCGCGACGGTGGCGGGCGCGACCGACCCGGAGACGCTGCACGCGCGACTCGACCGCTGCGCGACCGTGATCGAGCGTCACGGGGGCACCGTCGACAGCCTCTCCGGCGGGTCGGTGACCGGGATCTTCGGGATGGAGGAGCTGCACGAGGACGACGCGCTGCGAGCCGCGCGAGCCGCCGACGAGCTGCGCGACGCCGGGGCCGGCCTGGGCGTCGACGCCGGTGAGGTGTTCATCGGCGCCGGGGCGCGCGGCGCGGCGTTCGCGACCGGCGAGGCGGTGGCCGTCGCCGCCGCGCTGGCGGGGCGGGCCGCCCCCGGCGAGGCGTTGCTCGGCGCGGGCGCGCACCGGCTCGTCACGGCGGCCGTCCGCGCTGAGCCGGCGGGCGACGCGTGGCGGCTGGAGGCGCTCGGCGAGCCCGCGCCGCTCGAGGTCCGGCCCCCCACCACCGCGTTCGTCGGGCGCGAGCGCGAGCTCGGACAACTCCGAGAGGCGCTCGCCGCCGCAGCGCGCGAGCAGGGGGTGCGGCTGCTCGCCGTCGTCGGGCCGCCCGGCATCGGCAAGTCGCGGCTCGCCCACGAGGCGAGCGCGACGCTCGACGCGCTCGTGGTCAGCGGGCGCTGCCCCAGCTACGGCGAAGGGCTCGCGTACCGCCCGCTGGCGGAGATCGTCGGGCAGCTCGGGGACGTGGAGCCGCTGCTCGCGGGCGACGAGCAGGCCGACGTGATCCACCGCCATCTGCGCGCCGCCACCGGGCAGTCCGACGAGCCGGCCAAGGCGGAGGAGACGGCCTGGGCGGTGCGCCGGCTGTTCGAGGCCGCGGCCCGCGAGCGCCCGCTCGTGATCGTGATCGACGACGCCCACTGGGCCGAGCCGGCGCTGCTCGACCTCGTCGACTACCTGATCGCGTTCTGCAGCGGCGCGGCGATCCTGCTCGTCTGCCTCGGCCGCCCGGAGCTGCTGGAGCGGCGGCCGTCGTGGGCGACGCCGCAGCGCAGCGCCGCCGTGCTCGGCCTCGACGCGCTCGACGAGATCGACGCGCTCGCTCTGGTCGCACGGCTCGGCGCCCAGGGGCTCGCCGCGCGCCGGATGGTCGAGCGCGCCGACGGGAACCCGCTCTTCCTCGAGCAGCTGGTGGCGATCGGGGCGGAGGGCGAGCTGCCACCGACCGTGGAGGCGGTGCTGGCCGCGCGGCTCGGCCAGCTCGGCACGGACGAGCGCACGCTGCTCGAGCACGCCGCGGTCGAGGGCAGGAGCTTCCGCCGCGGCGCGCTCGCGGCGCTGGGCGACGACGACCTGACCGCGCCGCTGACCGCGCTCGTGCGGCGCCAGCTGATCCACCCCGCACGCGCGCCCGGCGACGACGGCTTCCGCTTCGCCCACGCGCTGATCCGCGAGGTCGCCTACCGCGGCCTGCCCAAGCGCCGCCGCGCGGAGCTCCACGAGCGGCTCGCCGAATGGCTCCAGGGCACGCCCGAGCCCGAGGACCAGGTGATCGGCTACCACCTCGAGCGCGCCTGCGCCTACCGCGCCGAGCTCGGCCTCCCGCGCGAGGACGCGCTCGTCGCCGAGGCGGTGCAACGGCTCGCGAGCGCCGCGCGGGGCGCGCTGCGCCGCGGCGACCCTGCAGCCGGCGCGGCGCTGCTCGAGCGCGCGATCGCGTTGACGCGCGAGGGCGACCCCGCCCGCGCCGAGGTCCTCCCCGCGCTCGGCGTCGCGCTGTTCGACGCGGGCCGGCTCGAGGATGCGCAGCGCGTGCTCGACGAGGCCGTCGAACAGGCTGCCGATCCGGCTGCCGAAGCGCGCGCCCGGCTCGAGCTCGCGCTCGTCGGCCTCCACGCCGATCCGGAAGCCGGCCTCGACCGGGCCCGCCGCGCGGCCGGAGGCGCGCTCGAGGTGCTCACCGACGATCTGGGCCGCTGCCGGGCCTGGCGGATGCGCGGGAACGTCGAGTGGGCGGAGAGCCAGGCCGCGCGCGCCGAGCTGGCGTGGCGCGAGGCGGAGGTCCACGCGCGGCGCGCCGGTGACGATCGAGAGCTGCTCGAGATCCTCGGCTGGCTCGCGGTGGCGGCGTCGTTCGGCCCGATGCCCGTCGCCGAGGCGATCCCGCTCTGCCGGCGGCTCCGGGAGGAGGTGCGCGACAGCCCGGTTGCGAGCGCGGTGATGATGCGCCCGCTGGCGCTGCTGCTGGGCATGACCGGCGAGTTCGACGCGGCGCGGCGCCTGATCGCGGACGCCAACGCGATCCTCGGCGAGCTCGGGCGGCTGCAGTCGATGATCAGCCACCACGAGGCGCAGCTGGAGATGTTCGCGGGCAACCCCGCGGCCGCCGCGGAGCGCCTGAAGCTGGACGTGGACCGGCTGGAGGCGGTGGGCGAGCGCGCCCTGCTGGCCACCACCGCGGGGCTGCTCGCGCAGGCGCGCCTCGCGCAGGGCCGCGAGGACGAGGCAGAGGCGCTGACCGAGACCAGCGAGCGCTGGGCGCTGGCCGAGGACCGCGTCACGCAGGCGATCTGGCGCAGCGTTCGCGCGGGGGTGCTCGCCCGCCGCGGCGCCCACGAGGAGGGGGAGGCGCTCGCGCGCGAGGCGCTCACCATCGTCGAGCGAACGGATCTACTGACCGACCACGCCGACGCGCTGCTCGCGCTCGCCGAGATCCTGCGCCTGCGCGGCCGGCCCGCGGAGGCGGCCGCCGCCGCGCGCGAGGCGCAGGAGCTGTACCGCCGCAAGGGCGCGGTCGTGCTGGCCGACCGCGCGCAACCACTGGTCGACGGAGGTGACCATGCCGAAATCGGAGTTCGATAGCCCGCTGAAGGTGAACGGCGGCCGCGTGGAGGTGACTGGCGTCGTCGAGCAGCCGTCGCAGGTCCACTGGATGGTCGTGCAGGGCAACACGGTCGCCCAGGGCCTGACCGACGCGCCGGGGGCGACGTTCACCGACACGGAGGCGAGCGCGCAGTCGTGGAAGGACGGCCCCGCGCAGGTGTCAGGCGTGACCGTCGCGCCAAAGGGGGCCAAGCTCGCCACCTTCGAGTGGCACCAGGAGGTGACGCTCGAGGTCGGCTAGAGCTTGCCCAGGCGGGCGCGCACGCCGGCGTCGCCGGCCTCGGCCCGCTCGTCGGTCCAGCGCCAGCGCACGCCCTCGTCGAGCGAGAAGGTCGGCTGGTCGTGGTCCTCGACGGACTCGACGTCGAGCCGTAGGTAGGAGATGCGGTCGTCGGCGTCGACCACCTCGGCGGCGCCGTAGGCGGTGACCGCGACGCCCGCGGCGAGGATCGTCAGCGCGCAGCGCGGCTCCTCGCGCAGGCGGGCGAGCGAGTCGCGCCTGTGGGCGAGCGCGAAGTGGATGAGCCGGTCGCCGGCGCGGGTGGCGGTGGAGACGGGGATCGCGTGCGGCCCGGCGGTCGAGAGCACCGCGACGGTGCCCGCAGGCCACTCAGGGAGCATCGGGGGCGCTGACGCCGTGCTTCCGGAGGTACTCGAGGTAGAACGGCCGCATGAGGTCGCCGACCTCGCCCTTGCCGGAGTCGGTCACGTCATTGAAGTGGGCGCTGAGGCGCAGGATGTCGTCCTCGGACTTCTCGTACTCGCCCGCGCCCGCCTCGGCGACGGGCAGCAGCTTCATCATGTCGTAGAAGAAGCGCGCGTCGACGTGGCGGCGGGCTCGCTTCACCGCCAGATCGTGGAGCTGCTCTGAGGTGAGGGCGTCGAGCCCGTCGTCGGCCATGGGAGCGACGTTAGCCGAGTTTGCGCTCGAGCAGCCGGTTGCCGCGCTCGAGCTGCTCCGCGCTGGCCTCCGTGACCGAGCCGGCGCCGGTCGCGCGGTTGACGCGCGCATGGATCGCGCGGTGGGCCTCGCCGGTGCGGCGCGCGACGGCGGCGACCAGCGTGCGGCGCTCGTCGCGCAGGCGCTCGCGGGTCTTGTGGCGCGCCTCCGGCTCGGGCGCGGTGAACGCGGCGAACGCCGGCGACGGCGCGGGCGGGGCGGACGCGTCGGCGAACAGCTGCAGCGCCTCGCCGGGCTGGGTGGTCTGCAGGACCTCGTCGTCGCGGCGGGCGCTCGAGGAGAGCATGCGCCACGCCTCCTGCGCCTCAGCGCGCTCGCGCTGCTCGGCCACGATCTCGCCCTCGGCCTGCTGCTGGAGCGCGTGGTTGCGCTCCTCCTCGACCTGCGCGGCGAGCTGCTTGAGCCGCGGGTCGGAGGCGAGGAAGAGGTGGCTCATCTGCTCGCGCGGCGTCGGCGTGCGGCGGACGAAGCGGCCGACGACCTGGCGGAAGAACAGCTCGGTGCGCGCGGTGGTCGCGTAGACGCCGACGCGCAGCCGCGGCACGTCGACGCCCTCGGAGACCATCAGCACCGAGACGAGCCAGCGCCCGCTGCCGGCGGCGAACCGCGCGATCCGGTCCGAGGCGCCCTCGGTCTCGGAGGTGACGATCACCGGCTCCTCGCCGGAGATGCGCGCCAGCCGCTCGGCCAGCCGCCCCGCATGCTCCATGTCGGTCGCGACCACGAGCCCGCCGGCCTCGGGGTGCGGGCCGGAGCGCAGCTCGCTCAGCCGTGCGTCGGCGTCGCGCAGGACGTGGGCGACCCAGTCGCCGTCGGGGTCGAGCGCAGTGCGCAGGCGGCGTGCCGCCTCGGCGGCGGGCAGGCCGACGCTGAAGTCGGCGCGGCGGCGGCGGCCGTCCGACACCCACTCCATGTCGCCGTCGTAGGTGTGGAAGGTCACGGGGCGGCAGACGCCGTCGAGCAGCGCGTCGGTGTAGCCGTAGGCGTAGTCGGCGCGCGAGACGCCGTCCTCGTCGTAGGCGATCCACGGGATCGGCGTGTTGTCGGAGCGGAACGGCGTGCCCGAGAGGAGCAGGCGGAAGCGCGCGCCCTCGAACGCCGACTGCGCGCTGCGGCCCCACGCGGCCTGGTCGCCCATGTGGTGCGGCTCGTCGGCCAGCAGCAGCGTCGGCACCTCCTGGCAGCGGCGGCGGTGGACCTTCGGGCCGGCCGCGAGCGTCTGGTAGGTCACCGCCACGCCGTGGCGGTCGCGCGGCTCCGGGCCGGCCGCGTTGGGCCGGTTGGGCTCGATGTCCAGCCCGTAGCGGGCCGCGTCGGCCGCCCACTGGCGGGCGATGTGGGTGGTCGGCGCGACGATGCAGACGCGCCCGACCCGGCCCTCGGAGAGCATCCGGTGCGCGACGTGGAGGCCGAACGTCGTCTTGCCCGCCGCGGGCGTCGCGGAGGCGAGGAAGGAGCGCTGGGGATGGGCGAGGGCGGCCGCGACGGCCTCCTCCTGCCACGCGCGCAGAGGGCGGCCGGCGGGCCACGCGGGGAGCGTGCGGACCGGCATGAACGGCGGCGCAAGCTAGCCGCCGGGCCGGTCGGAACCGGCTACCGGGTGACCGTAAGCTTCGCGGTCATGCCGCGCGAGGCGTGCTCGGGCAGGGCGCAGAACAGCTGCCAGGCGCCGGCGCTGAGGTCCAGCGTCTTCGCCTCGATGCCGCCCGCCCCGAGCGTGCCGAACGCGTAGCTGGGGCCGGTGCCGTCCTGGCGGGCGAGGTGGAGGTCGTGCGGGTCCTCGGCGAAGGCGTTGTTGAACTCCACCCGGACGGGCCCTGAGAGGACGGTGGCCTTGGAGAGGTTGAGGTAGAACTCGCCCGAGACGACCTGCAGCGCGTGCGGGTTGTCGTCCGGCGGCGGCGCGGTGTAGTCCGGATCGTCGGGCGTGACCGACGGGGGCGCAGCGGTGCCTGCGCCGCCCGGCGGCGAGGTCGGTGTGGTGCCCGGAGCGGGCGCCGTGACGGCCTGCTTCTTCGCCTTGGCGCAGCGGCGGCGGACCGCCAGGACCCGCTTGCGCTGGCGGCGGCTGAGCTTGCGCACGTGCGTGCGCTTGGCCTGCTTGCACGTCAGCTTGCCCTTCTTGACCATGGCGACGCCCGCGGTCGGTGCTCCGGCGAGCAGCAGGGCGGTCAGCAGCGCGAGGACGACGCCGCGGATCATCGGATCAGCGCGGGCCGCGCGAAGCTCGACGCGCCGGGGATGATGCCCGCCGCGTCGACGCCCATCCACTGCTCGAGCAGCGAGCAGTAGACCGCGCGGAAGTCGGTGGTGTGGCGGAGGTTGTCGTCCTCGTCGAGCGTCGCCAGGCCGGGGAACTCGCCGACCATCGTGCCCTTGGCGCGCGTGCCGATCAGCAGCGAGAGGCCGGCGGCGCCGTGGTCGGTGCCGCTGCCGTTCTCCTCCGGCCGGCGCCCGAACTCGCTCCAGACGTTGATCAGGACGCGGTCGGCGAGGCCGCGCGCCTCGAGGTCGGCCTGGAAGGCGGCCAGCGACTGCGAGAACAGCGCGATGTCGTCCGGCAGCGTGCCGTTCTGGTTGTCGTGGGTGTCGTAGCCGCCGTTGGCGTCGAGCGCGACGACCTTCATCGGCAGGCCCATGTCGAGCATCTCCGCGAGCACGGCAAGGCGGCGGGCGAAGCCGTCGGTGCTCGGGTAGTCGACCGTCGCCTGCCACGGCGCGTCGGTGCCCTGGAGGCCGGCCAGCTGGCCGCGCAGGCCGACGGTCTGGACGGCGGCGCGGCGGGCGCTCTTGAGCTCGGGATCGGAGGTGGCGATCTTGCCCTGCGTCGCGAGCGCGTCGATCAGCTTCGTGCGGACCCCGCCGTCCCACACGTCGCGGGCGTCGAGCGAGAAGTACTCGGGGTTGGAGACGGCCGCGACCGGCACGTTCGAGGCCGCCAGCGCGGGCGCGAGGCTCCAGTCGAGCGAGAGTCCCTGCAGCGGGTTGTCGTCGGCGCCGTGCTTGTCGAGGTAGCGCCCGAGCCAGCCGATCCGCCCGAACGGGTTGAGCTCGCCGACCTCCCAGTAGTGGCGCGAGGTGAAGTGCGATTGGTTGGCGTCGTCGTAGCCGATCGCCGGCATCACGCTGACCTTGCCCGCGAGATGGAGGTCGCGCAGCGGCGCAGCGTTCGGGTGCCACTGGAGGCGGTTGTCCTCGGTGAAGGCGTCGCCGTTGGGGGCGAGCTTGAGGGTGGGCCGGAGCTGGGCGTAGCGCGGGTCGCCGACCGGCGCCAGCATCGACAGCGAGTCGAACCCGCCGGACAGGAAGATCGAGATCAACACCGGCTCGGCCGGCCCCGCGGCGGCACGGGCGATGCCCTCCTCGAACGCCATCCGCGACAGCAGCGAGCCGCCGAACACCGACAGCGCGAGCCCGCTGCCGCGCGCGAGGAAGGCGCGGCGCGAGAGGCCGGTGCCGGCCGGGACGGGCATGCCCGGCTCGATCCCGCGCAGGCCGCGACCGGCTTGCGCCTTGGAGAAGTCGTTGCAGTGGCAGGCCATGGCGAGGGTCCTCAGGAGGTCTGGTAGTCGGGGGAGCCGGCGATCAGCTGGCGCAGGGCGTTCTGGCGCGACGCGCGCTGCCAGTCGGCGGCGTCGGCGGCGATCGCGTCGTGGGCGAACGTGTTGAGCGCGGCCACGCCGCCGGTCGTCAGCGTCGGCGCGCCCCAGAAGTCGCGCGCCAGCTTGAGCGCCTCGGACGGCGTCTCGGCCGGGTAGTCCGCGCTCGGATCGGCGGTGTCGCCGTCGAGCGCCATCACGACCGCCTCCCAGCGGCCGAGCGTGGTGTTGGTGTCGAGCCAGCGCTTGTCGTCCCAGCCCGAGACGTCGGGCGGGTAGTAGAGGACCTGGCCGCAGCCGGAGAGCACCCAGTTCCACGAGTTCGTGGTGATCCCGCGACTGCGGGCGCGCAGCATCCCGGCCACGAACACCGTCGGCGGCTTGACCATCCGCGGCCCCGTGTAGAGCTGCGGCGAGCACAGGATCGCCTCGAGCACCGGCCGGATCGCGTAGCCGGAGCTGACGTAGAGCTGCTCGAGCTTCGCCGCCGTGCCGGCGTCCGGCGCCGTCGGGATGAAGTAGCTCCACAGCTTCGCGACGAAGAACGACGGGTGCTTCGGGTGCTCGACGACCATGCGCGCGGCGTCCTCCCACGTCCAGCGCCCGGTCTTGCCGAACACGGTCTTGTAGCCCGGGTCCCAGCGGTTTGCCTCGTCCCAGTGGAAGTTGTGGACGCCGAGCTGGTCGCTCCAGTCGTAGTCCCAGCCGCTGAGCGAGCGCGCGAGCTCGCGCACGTCGTTCTCGGTGTAGGCCCCGCGGTCGGCGCCGAGCGTGAACAGCTCCATCAGCTCGCGCCCGTAGTTCTCGTTGATCGCGCCCTTGCGGTTGGAGGCGAGGTCGAGGAACAGGATCATCGCCGGGTCCTGTGTGATCGCGTGCACCATGGTCTTGAAGCTGCCGAGGCCGTTGGCGCGGAAGACGTTGGTCTGGTCGAGCATCAGCCGCGCCGAGCCGACCGCGTCGTTGGAGGTCGCGAACCAGTCGTGGAACACGAGCGCGAGCCGCTCGACCAGCTGGTGGCGCGAGCGGACCATGCGGTCGAGCCAGTACAGGAGGTCGTGGCCGTAGTGGTCGTAGGGCGCGATCGGGTCGCCGTCGTCGGTCGGCGCCGGGCCGTCCATCACCGCGGCGCCGCTCGGGCGCGTCAGCGAGAGCACGGCCTTCTCCATCCCCAGCTTGGCCAGCGCGGCCGCCTGGCCGGGCCGCGGGCCGAATCCCGCCCGCCACAGAAGCCGCTCGGCCTGCGCGAAGCCGAACGGACCGTCATAGACGGCGATCGGCGAGCTGATGACCGAGAGCTTCGGTGGCGGGGGTGGCGGGGGGACAGGTGCTGCGGGACCGGGCGCGGGCGGCGTCGCGGGCTGGGTGACCTTGGGATGCGTGCCGCTCGACGGCTTCGGGTGCCGCTTCTTCTTCTTGCAGACCGGGCGCTTCTTGCGGCGGTGCTTCTTGCGCGCCGCCGCGGCGTCCAGCGAGGAGGACTTGGCCTTCTTGTGGTGCTTGCGCTTCGCCGGCGTGCAGCGCGCCTTCTTCTTCTTGCGCTTGCGGCGCTTGGCGGCGGTCGCGAGGTCCACCGTCTCTATCTCGGACGAAGCTGCGTCTGAATTGAGCGAAACTGCGCGGATATGGACGTCGTGATCCCTGAGCCGTCACACCTCGGAGCGGTGCGTCTGGCGTGGCTGCGGCTGGCCAACCGCGGGCGCCTGCGCGTCGGCGCCGGGGTGCGGCTGGGCCGAGACGCCCAGGTGCGGATCGCGCGCGGGGCGCGGGTCGAGCTCGGCGACGGCTGCTACCTCGGCGAGGGCTGCCGCGTCGAGGCGATCGGCGGGCTGCTGCGCGTCGGGCCGCGCACGCTGATCGGCCCGCGCGCCTTCGTGGTCTCGCACGCCGGCCTCACGCTGGGGGCGGACTGCGTGATCGGCGACTTCGCGGCGGTCGGGGAGATCGGCGCGCCGGGAGTGACGGGGCCGGTGTCCGTCGGCGACCGGGCGCGCGTGGCCGTCCACGCCACGGTCGCGTCAGGCGCCAGCATCGGCGACGGCGAGCGCGTACCGCCCTACGCGGTCAGATGAGCCCAGCTCTCCGGGTGGCGCCGGAGCAGCTCGACGAGCGTCATCGGCGGGTGGCCCGCGATCCGCTCCACGTGGTCGGTGACGATGTCGAGCTCGCCCGCGGCGATCGCCGCGTAGGTCGTCACCCAGCCCTCGATCTCCCAGTCCGGCGCGCCGCTCGGGCGCCGCGACTCGCGCGCCTCCTCGAGCGTCTCGTTGACGAAGCGCACCTCGCGGCCGGTCTCGCGCGTGAGGATCTCGGCGGCCTCGGCCATCGTGAACGCCTGGCCGCCGGAGAGCTCGTAGGTGGCGCCCGCGTGCTCGTCGGAGAGCAGCGTCTCGACCGCGACGTCGGCGATGTCGTCGCGCGCCACCGCCGCCACGCGCCCGTCGCCCGCCGGGCCGCGGATCACGCCGTCGGCGCCCGCGAAGAACGGCACGAAGTCGAGGTAGATCGAGTCGCGCAGGAACGTGAAGCCGATGCCGGACTCGCGGATCAGGTTCTCGGTGTGGAAGTGGTCGCGGCCGAAGGTGAACGTGCAGTCGGGCGCCGCGCCCAGGAACGAGGTGTAAACCAGCCGCTCCACACCCGCGGCGACCGCGGCCTCCCCCGCCGGGCGGTGCAGCGCGTTGACGCGCTCGGGGTGCTCGCCGGCCGAGGGCAGGAAGAGGACGTCGACGCCGTCGAAGGCGCGGCGCATCGCCTCGCTGTCGTCGTAGCCGGCCGCCTGGACGACCTCGGCGCCGGGGAGCGAAGGCGCCCGCGCGGGGTCGCGCACGATCAGCCGCTGCTCGACGCCGCGCTCGGCCAGCCTTGTGGCGACGCGGCTCCCCAGGCCGCCGGTGGCGCCCGCGACGCCGATCATGCCGCCGGCTGGCTCGCGCTCAGCAGGTCGGCGTAGACCTCGACCGTGCGGCGCGCGACGTCCGCCCAGTCGAAGCTGAGGATGTGCTCCGACGCCTCGGCCACCAGCCGGTCGCGCAGCACGGCGTCGGTCAGCACGCTCTCCATCCGCTCGGCCAGCGAGGCGGAGTCGCGCGGCGTGAAGCGCAGGCCGACGCGCCCGCCGCCGGGCACGACCTCGCGCAGCCCGCCGGTGTCGGCCACGATGCACGGGCAGCCGGAGGCCATCGCCTCGAGCGCGACGAGCCCGAACGGCTCGTAGAGCGAGGGGATCACGCACAGGTCCGACATCGCGTAGAGCGAGTGCAGCATCGCGTCGTCGATCCAGCCCACGAACTCGCCGTGCGGCAGCAGCCCGAGCTGCTTGGCCTGTGCCTTGAGGTCGCGCTCCGCGGTGCCGGAGCCGGCGACCAGGAAGCGCACGTTCCCCACCCGCTCGATCACGCCCGGCAGTGCGTCGAGCGCGAGGTGGAAGCCCTTCTCGTAGACGAGCCGCCCGACCAGCAGCACGAGCTGCTCGTCCGGCTGCGCGTAGCGCGCGCGCAGGCTCGGCAGGTTCGCGGCGGGCTGGAGGTCCTCGGGGTCGACCCCGTTCGGCACCACGGTGATCTTCGCCTCGTCGATCCCGAACACCTCAGCGACGTGGCCGCGCATGTAGTGCGAGCAGGTGATGACCTGGTCCGCGGCCCGCACCATCCGCCGCTCGACGCCGTGGATGTGCTTCTGCGGGTGCTTCTTCACCCAGCCCTGGTGGCGGCCGTGCTCGGTGGCGTGCACGGTCACGAGCCACGGGCACTTGAAGCGCCGCGCGAGCTTGCGCGCCGCGCCGGCCACCAGCCAGTCGTGCGAATGCACGAGGTCGAACGAGATCTCGTCGCCGAGCGCGGCGCCGGCCGCGCGCATGTCGTCGTTCATGGCATCGACCCAGGCCACGAAGGCGTCGAGGTCGTCCTTCGGGAACTCTGGCTCGCGCACCCGGTGGACGGTCACGCCGTGGCGGTCCTCGACCGGCTGGAGGCGCCCGCCGCCGCGGGCGAGCACATGCACCTCGACGCCGTTCTGCACCAGCCCCTCGGCGAGCTTGCGAACATGGCGAGCCAACCCGCCCTCGACGATCGGCGGGTACTCCCAGGACAGGATGAGAACGCGCATCGACACGCCGGACGGGGACGTTACAGGGCCGAAGCTTGCTTGCCTCCACCACCTCGACCCACCGTATCCGGGGTCCGCGATGGCGGCGCTGCGGGGCGCGCGGCTGGAGCACGTCCACGCCCACCGCGGCGATCCGCTGCCGCGCCCCGAGCGCCGTCGACGGGATCGTCGTGTTCGGCGGCGCCGAGTCGGTGACGGAGATCGATCGCTATCCCTACCTCCTCGATGAGATGGCGCTGCTGCACGAGGCGGTGGGCCAGGACGTTCCGGTGCTCGGCATCTGCCTCGGCGCCCAGGTGCTCGCGCACGCGCTGGGCGGCCGCGTGCGGCGCTTGCCGCGCCGCGCCGTCAGGTGGGTCGAGCTCGGGCGTGTCGCCGACGACGAGCTGCTGCCGGACCCGGTGTGGGCGCTGCATTGGAACGAGGACGGCATCGTGCCGCCGCCCGGGGCGACGGAGCTGCTCGAGCGCGGCGAGGGGCTCGGCTGCGCGGCGTTCCGCGTGGGGAGCGCGTGGGGCGTGCAGTTCCATGCCGACGTCGACGGCGCCAGCCTCGACGGCTGGTACGACAGCTACGGACACTGGCTGGGCGAGGCCGGCGTCGAGCCTGCGGCCGCGAGGGAAGCGGATCGGCAGCACCTCCCCGGCCAGACGGCGACCGCGGAGGCGATCTTCGGCGGCTTCGTCAGACGCGCTCGAGCAGCGCGAAGCCGTGCGCCGAGGTGAGCTCGGTGACCTGCGTGCGGCGTGACAGCTCGCGCAGCGCGCCGGTCAGCACGTCGCGCCAGGCGCCCGCGAGGTCGTCGGGCAGCTGGAGCGTGACGCCCTGCGGCGAGCGCACCGGCACGACGACCAGCACCTCCCCCTCCCCGCGCGCGAACGCGACGACGCCCTCGCCCGCCTCGACCGGCGCGTAGGCGCCGGCGAACGCCTCCGGGCGCCGGGCGCGCAGCTCGAGCGCGCGCACGATCAGCAGCAGCTTCGGGTCGGTGTCCTCGCCGCGGCGCAGGGCGGCCAGCGCCTCGCGCCGCGCCTCCCAGTCGACCGGGCGGCGGTTGTCGGGGTCGACGAGCGAGAGCAGCGGCAGCTCGTCGCCGTTGTAGATATCCGGCAGCCCCGGGACGGTGAGCTTGAGCAGCAGCTGGCCGAGTGCCGCCCGGTCGCCGGCGGCGGCGAGCTCGGCCACGAACGCGTCGAAGTCGGCGCGGAACTCGGGCAGCTCGATCAGCCCGCGCGCGTAGGCCTTGACCGCCGCCTCGTGCTCCTCGTCGGGGTCGATCCAGCTGGTCGTGCGCTTCGCCTCGCGCAGCGCCTTCTCGAGGTAGCCGTCCATGCGCTCGGGCTCGATCGGCCACGCGCCCGCGAGCGTCTGGAAGACGAGGTAGCGCTCGGCGTCGTCGGGTCCGGGGACCTCGGAGGTCAGCTCGAGCCAGCCGCGCACGTGCGCCTCCCACGTCTCGGCCATGCCGGCGATCGCGCCGATGCGGGCCCGCACGTCACCGGAGCGCTTGGTGTCGTGGGTCTGGGTGACGAGCAGGTTGAGCGGCGAGCGCTCGGCGTTGGCGGCATGGAAGTCGGCGATCGAGATGCCGAAGCGGCCGGGGTCGCCGCCGACGTCGTTGAGCGCCAGGAGCCGGAGGTAGCGGTAGAAGGCGGTGTCCTCGACGCCCTTGGCCATCACCGGCGGCGTGGTCTGCTGGAAGCGGGTGACGAACTCGGGCGGGGCGTCGAGCAGCCACTCGATGCCGGCCTCGGCGAGGACCTCCCGATCCTGCGCGGACGCCTGGCCGTCGCGGATGTAGGTGCGGTAGACGGTGAGCGAGGAGAGGGCCTGCGGGAGGTCGTCGCGCGGGAGGCTGCGCGCGAGACGCTCCACCTCCGCGGTGAAGGTGGTGGAGGCCTGCTCCAGCTTGGCCTCGTCGGCGTAGTCCGAGAACGGGCGCGGGTCGCCGGAGAGGTCGTTCCAGAGGGCGGTGAGGCGCTCCTCGCCGGCCGGCTCGATATGCACGGCCTGGACGTCGTTGAGGAACTCGTATCCGACCGTCCCGTCCACCGGCCAGGATGCCCGCAGCTGCTCGCCGGGGTCGAGGATCTTCTCCACCCACACGTGCTCGACGCCGGCGTCCCGCAGCCGCTCGAGGTACCCCTCCGGGTCGGCGAGCCCGTCAGGGTGGTCGATCCGCAGCCCGTCGACCGCGCCCTCGCGCACGAGCGAGATGGCCAGGCGGTGCGTCTCGTCGAACACCTCCGGATCCTCCTGGCGCACGCCGGCGAGGTGGTCGATGTCGAAGAAGCGGCGGTACTTCCCGGTCTCCTCGTCGACGTCGAAGAACTTCGCGCGCTGCTCGGTCCAGTAGCGGTTGGCGTCGTCGGTCGCCATGTGGTTCGGGACGATGTCGAGGATCACGCCCAGCCCGGCCTCGTGCGCGGCGGCGATCAGCGCGCGGAACTCCTCCTCTCCCCCGAGCTCGGAGGAGATCGAGGTCGGGTCCACGACGTCGTAGCCGTGCGCCGAGCCCGGCCGCGCCTGGAACGACGGCGGCAGGTAGAGGTGGGAGACGCCGAGGTCGGCCAGGTACGGGACGAGCTCGCGCGCGGCGGCGAAGCCGAAGTCGCCTCCGAGCTGGAGGCGGTAGGTGGCGCGGAAGCCGGTCATCGCCGCCGCAGCAGCACCAGCGAGCGCCCGCCGACCACGAGCTCCTCGAGCGCGTCGACCTCGAGCGAGTTCGGCTCCGCGTCAGGCTCCGCGGTGCTCAGCACGAGCGACCAGTGCTCGCCGAAGCGGCGGTTGGGGAGCGTGAACGTGACGTCCTCGTGGTGGGCGTTGAACAGCAGTACGAACGACTCGTCGAGGATCCGCTGGCCCTTCTCGTCCGGCGCGTCGATCTCCTCGCCGTTGAGGAACATGCCGACCGTCCGCTCGCCGGACTCCCAGTCGTTCTTGGTCATGCGGTGCCCGTCGGTGCGGAACCACCAGACGTCGGGCAGGCCGGTGCCCTCCTCGTCGGTCCCGCGCAGGAACTGGCGGCGGCGGAACACCGGGTGCGAGCGCCGCAGCACGATCAGCTTCTTGACGAACTCGTGCAGCTCGGCGTTCTCCTCGAGCAGGCTCCAGTCGAACCAGGAGATCTCGTTGTCCTGGCACCAGGCGTTGTTGGAGCCGTGCTGGGTGCGGCCGAACTCGTCGCCGCCGAGCAGCATCGGCGTGCCCTGGGACAGGATCAGCGTGGCGAGGAAGTTGCGCTGCTGGCGGGCGCGCAGCGCGTTGATCTCGGGGTCGTCGGTCTCGCCCTCGACGCCGCAGTTCCAGGAGCGGTTGTCGTCCGTCCCGTCGCGGTTGTCCTCGAGGTTGGCCTCGTTGTGCTTCTCGTTGTAGGAGACGAGGTCGCGCAGCGTGAAGCCGTCGTGCGCGGTGATGAAGTTGATCGACGCGAACGGGTGGCGGCCGTCGTCCTCGTACAGGTCGCTCGAGCCGGTCAGGCGCGAGGCGAAGTCGCCGACCGAGGCCTGGCCGCGCCAGAAGTCGCGCATCAGGTCGCGGTAGATGCCGTTCCACTCCGACCACAGGACCGGGAAGTTGCCGACCTGGTAGCCGCCGGGCCCGACGTCCCACGGCTCGGCGATCAGCTTGACCTGGGAGAGCACCGGGTCCTGGTGGATGACGTCGAAGAAGGCGGAGAGCCGGTCCACGTCATAGAGCTCGCGGGCCAGCGCGGAGGCGAGGTCGAAGCGGAAGCCGTCGACGTGGCACTCGGTCACCCAGTAGCGCAGAGAGTCCATGATCAGGCGCAGGACGCTCGGGTGCTGGGCGTTGAGCGTGTTGCCCGTGCCCGTGTAGTCCATGTAGTGGCGCGGGTCGTCGGGCACGAGCCGGTAGTACGACTTGTTGTCGACGCCCTTGAAGGACAGCATCGGGCCGAGGTGGTTGCCCTCCGCGGTGTGGTTGTAGACGACGTCGAGGATCACCTCGATTCCGGCGCGGTGCAGCGCCTTGACCATGCCCTTGAACTCGCGCACCTCCTGGCCGTGCTGGCCGGTGGCGGCGTAGCCGGAGTGCGGGGCGAAGAAGCCGATCGTCGAGTAGCCCCAGTAGTTGGAGAGGCCGCGCTCGAACAGGAACGACTCGTCGACGATGTGGTGGACGGGCAGCAGCTCGACGGCGGTGACGCCGAGGTCGCGCAGGTAGCTGAGCGCGGGCTCGGAGGCGAGGCCCGCGTAGGTGCCGCGCAGCTCCTCGCGGACCTCGGGGTGCAGCCGCGTGAAGCCGCGCACGTGCGTCTCGTAGATCACCGACTCGTGCAGCGGCGTGTTCGGGCGGCGGTCGCCCTCCCAGTCGAAGCGCGGGTCGATCACGACCGACTTCGGGACGGCGTCGACGTCGTCCTCGTCGTCGCGCTCGAGGTCGGCGTCCTCGCCGGCGGTGGGGACGTACGGGAGCACGTTCGCCTGGTCCCACACCACGGGGCCGTCGATCGACTTCGCGTACGGGTCGAGCAGCAGCTTGGCCGGGTTGAAGCGATGCCCGGTCTCGGGCTCGTAGGGCCCGTGGACGCGGAAGCCGTAGCGCTGGCCCGGCCCGATCCCCGGGAGGAAGCAGTGCCAGGTGTGGGCGGTGCGCTCGGTCAGGTCGATCCGCTGCTCGGTGTCGTCGCCGTTGAACAGGCACAGCTCGACGCGCTCGGCGTGCTCGGAGAAGATCGAGAAGTTCGTGCCGCTGCCGTCCCAGGTCGCCCCGAGCGGGAAGGCCTCGCCGGGCCAGACCTCCTGGCTCATCGGACCAGCGCTCCCGCGAGCGGGGGCAGGACGACGTGCCCCGGCTCGACCGTCGCATGGTGCGTGGCGAGCTCGAGCTCGACGGCGCGGTCGACCGGCACGTGGACCTGGTTGCGCGAGAAGTTGGCCAGCACGAGGTGCTCGCCGCGGCGCACGCGCAGCCAGCCCTGGTGCTCGTCGAAGTCCGCGTGGGCCTCGTGGCCGGGCCCGATTTCCCCGCGCGCCTCGAGCAGGCGCGCGTAGAGGTCGCGCAGCCCCTCGGGCTCGCCGGTGCGGGTGAGCTTGGACGACTCGAACGTGGCCGGGTCCTGCGGGTCGGGCACCTGCTCCTCGCCGAAGTCCTCGAAGGCCGCGAACTCGCGCCGCCGCCCCTCGCGCGTGGCCACGGCGATCTCCTCGTCGATGTGGTCGGCGAAGAACTGGAACGGGGCGTGCTCGCCGTGCTCCTCGCCCTGGAAGAGCATCGGCGTGAACGGGGAGAGCAGCGTGCAGAGCGCGCCGAGCGGGCGCGCCTCGGGCGGCAGGCGGTCGCCGAAGGCGCGGTTGCCGACCTGGTCGTGGTTCTGGTCGAAGACGACGAAGCGGTGCGGCGGCACGTCGTCGGCGCGCGCGCCGAAGCGCCGGCGGCGGAAGGTGCTGTAGCCGCCGTCGTGGACGTGCGGGCGGTGGTAGGCCTTGGCGAGGTCGCCGATCGCGCCGAACTCCTCGTAGTAACCGCTGCGGTCGCCGGTCAGCAGCACGCGCAGGGCGTGGTGGAAGTCGTCGGCCCAGACGGCGTCGCAGCCCCAGCCGCCGCGCTCGTGGGAGCGGACGACCTTGGGGTCGTTCATGCCCGACTCCGCGCTCACGAGCGCGCGCGGGTCGATCGCGTGGACGCGCGCGGTGAGCGCCTGGACGAGGTGGACGGCGCCGGAGTCGAAGATCGCGTGGACGGCGTCGAGCCGCAGCCCGTCGAGGTGGAAGTCGCGGATCCAGCCCTCGGCGCTCTGCAGCACCCACTCGCGGACGCCGCCGCAGTCGGCGTCGTCGAAGTTGATCGCCGGGCCCCAGAACGTCTCGTACGCGCCCGTGAAGTAGGGGCCGAACGCCTCGAGCGCCTGGACTCCGGAGGCGCCGACGTGGTTGTAGACGACGTCGAGGAGGATCGCGAGGCCCTCGTCGTGCGCGGCGTCGACGAGCTTCTGCAGGCCGAGCGGGCCACCGTAGGCCGAGTGGGCGGCCGACAGGTAGACGCCGTCGTAGCCCCAGCCGTGGCGGCCGGGGAACTCCGCGACCGGCAGCAGCTCGAGCGTGGTGATGCCGAGCTCGCGCAGGCCCGCGAGGTGCGGGATCACGGCCTCGAACGTGCCCTCGGGCGTGAAGGTGCCGACGTGCAGCTCGTAGATCACCGTGTCCTCGAGGTCCGGCGGCGTGAAGCCGTCGTCGCTCCAGGCGAACGCTGCGGTGTCCAGGACCCGCGAGGGGCCGCGGAGCCCGGCGGGCTGCCAGCGGGAGGCCGGGTCGGGGATCTCGACGCCATCGATCACGAAGGCGTAGTCCTGCCCCGCTGAGAGGGGCAGCGTAACTTCGCGGACGCCCAGGCCGGCGTCGGCGAGCTCGTGGTCGCTCCCGCCGGCGCGCAGCACGATTCGCTCCGGCCGCGGGGCCCAGACACGGAACGTGGTCGCGTCCGCGGACGGACGGGCGCCGAGCCGGCGCTCGAAGGGGAGGACCTTCATCAGGGCGGATCAGGCTAGCTCGACGAGAACTTCCGGTGCCTGGCGGTGTTGCTGGTTCCGATGTCCCGTCTACTCGTGATCCTCACCCTGCTGGCCGCCGCCCTCCCGGCCGCCGCCAGCGCCCAGACCTCCGTCGAGCAGCCCGTCGCCGTCACCGGCACGGCCGACTCGCTGACCGAGACGACCGCCAACCTCAATGGCAGCGTCGATCCCAACGGCACCGCGACGACCTACCACTTCGAGTACGGCACCACCGCCGCCTACGGGCTGGCGACGCCGGACACCGACGCCGGCGCGGGCACGGACCCGGTCGCCGTCGAGGCCCCGATCACCGGTCTGACGCGGAATACGACCTACCACTACCGGCTCGTGGCCACCAACGGCACCGTGCCCGTGTTCGGCGCGGATCGCACGTTCCACACGGCGACCGGCCCGGTCCCGCCGCGCGTCAAGGCCACCGGCTCGCGCGAGGTTCAGTCGCGCAGCGCGCTGCTGATCACCCAGGTCGACCCCAACGCCCTGGCGACCACCGTGCGCTTCGAGTACGGGCGCTCGACCGGCTACGGCTCGCACACCGCCACCATCGACGCCGGCAAGACCGACGGCTACAAGCCGTTCTCGGTGGCGATCGACCGCCTGCGGCCGAACACGCGCTACCACTTCCGCGCGGTCGCCACCAACGCCGCGGGCACCACGCGCAGCCTCGACCGCTCGTTCGTCACCCCGCGCGAGCCGACCGGCATCAGCGTCGCGCTCGCGCCCAGCAAGGTCACGTGGGGCGACGACCTGACCGTCATCGGCCAGATCCGCGGCACCGCGGTGGGCGGCACCGGCGTCGCGCTGGAGCGCCAGAACTTCCCGTTCCGGAGCGGCTTCTCCGAGGTCGCGCGGAAGACCGCGACGAGCAAGGGCACGTTCCAGTTCAACGTCGCCACGCTCTTCCAGACCACGCACTTCCGCGTCGTGACGCTCACCAAGACGCCCGTCGCCAGCCGCATCTACACGGCGTCGAGCGCGGTCAAGGTCCACGCCACCGGCCGCTCGCTCGGCCGCAAGCGGGCGCGCATCAAGGGCGCCATCTGGCCGCGCGTGCCGAACGGCCGCGTCCAGCTCAAGAAGCGCTCGCCGCGCGGGCGCTGGGTCGTGGTCAAGCGGGCGAAGGCGAAGGCGTTCGACGCCAACCGCTCGCGCTACTCGTTCACCGTCAAGCGCACCCGCAAGCGTGGCCTGTACCGCGTGACCGTGCTCCCGAACGACGGCGGCGCGCACATCGCCGGGCGCTCCAAGCAGGTCAAGGTGAAGAAGCTCCGCAAGAAGCGCTAGGCGCGGCGTCCTGGCGCGGACACGTCGCGGCCTAGGCTGAACTGACTCCATGTTCTCCCGACAGGTGGTGGGGAGAGCGAAGCGTCTTTAGAACGGGACGGCCCCGAGAGTGTCGGGGCCGTCCGTGTTGCGGCTCATGGTGGCTCTTTCACCGCCAAAGTGAATGGAGCAGAGCCGCATGACGGAGGATGACGTGCTGTTCGGCTATCGCCTGCAGCTGTTTGATCTCGCGGCGCGCACGACGGTCACGAACGCGTGCCGCGTCTTCGGGGTGCATCGCTCGACGTATTACCGCTGGAAGGGCTTGGTCGAGCGGTCGGGCCTTGAGATGCTCCGCCCGCGGGAGCGCCGGCGGCCGCAGATGCCCAACCAGCTCTCCGAGATGGTTGAGCAGCGGATCGTCGCGTTCGCGTTGGGCCAGCCGGGACTCGGCCCGCGCCGGGTTGCGACGCGGCTCGCTCGGCCGGAATGGGGCGGCCTGCAGGTCAGCCCTAACGGTGTTTACAAGACGCTGGTCAGGCACGGGCTGAACACGCGCGCCAAGCGCCTGGCGTTGGTCGCGGGCTACCGCGCGCCCTATGAGCCGCCGCGCGAGCCCGAGCCCGAGCCGCACGTCGGGTCTGACCGGCCGGGCGAGCTGGTCGGCATCGACTGCTTCTTCGTCGGGCGGCTGCACGGCGCCAAGGGCCCGGTCTGGCAGATCACCGCGATCGACACCTACAGCAGTTACGCCTGGGCCGACCTCATCGTCTGCCCACCGGCCGGTCCGACCGTCGAGCACACCTCCGCGCTGGCGCGCCGCGTCGCCGCAGAGCTCCAAGCCGCGGGCTGGCAGCTCGAGCGCGTGCTTTCAGACAACGGCAACGAGTTCGGCCGCCGCGCCTTCAACGCGCGCCTGCCCGCGGGCGTTGAGCACACCTTCATCCGCTCCGGGCGTCCGCAGACCAACGGCCACGTCGAACGCCTTCATCGCACCATCCTCGAAGAATGCTGGCGCCCCGCCTTCGCGCGTTTCCTCCAGGTCCGCTACGCAGGCCTCAAGCGACACCTCGCCCACTACCTGCACACCTACAACTTCGAGCGAGACCACCACGGACGAAAGACGGCCGGGCGCTGCCCGGCCGACCTCGTCTACGGTGCCCACAAGATGGAGCCGAGATGAGCCGCACCTGTCGGCACAACTCGGAGTCTGTTCAGCCTAGGCGGGCGCCGCGAGCAGCGCGAGCAGGGCGGGGCGTGACATTCCCGGCTGTTACCCGTCTTGACGGCACCGCACCGGATCGAAGAGGGTCGGGAGGTGACCCGTCCCGTCCTCCTCGCGCTGCTCGCGCTCCTGCTGCTCGCCCTGCCCGCCTCCGCCGCGGCCGCGCCCAAGCGCGGCCAGGACATCCGCAAGGTCGAGGCGATCACGACGTCGGCGGGCGCGCTCGTGCGCGTCACGCTGCGCGCGCCGCTTGACGGCCGCATCTCCGTGCGCTTCCGCAACCGCCTCGGCGGCGGCAATCCGCGCAGCTCCGCCGTCGCCCACCGCGGCCGGCAGGTGCTGTTCGTGTTCGCCGGCGATGCCCGCAACCTCGCGAGCGTGCTCGTCAGCACCCGCGGCGACCGTGCCTCGCTGAAGCTGCCGCGGGAGATCGACAACTGCACCGCGCTCGCTCGCCTGGCCCGTGGCCTGCGCCCGATCCGCGCCGGCCGCCCCGCGATCCAGCGGCGCCTGCGCGCGATCTCCCGCCACCGGGGCCGCTGCCGCACCGACGCCGTCCCGGACCTCCCCGCCCCGCCGCCCGGCCGCGGTTTCGCGTCGCCGGTCGCCCGCTACGCGCTCGCGCACGGCCTCACCCCGGAAGACCCGATCGAGGCCGGCGCCGCCGTCCGCTTCGCCGACGCCTCCGGCGGCAGCGAGCTCGTCGACTGGCGCTGGGACTTCGGCGACGGCACCGGCGCCGCGGGGCCGATCGCGTCGCACGCCTACGCGCCCGGCCGCTACACGGCGCTGCTCACGGTCGCGAACTCGCGCGGCGGCGTGAGCGCGTTCGGCCGCCTGCTGTTCGTGCGCGGCCCCGGGAGCACCACGGTCGACACCGACCCCGTCGCGTGCCCCGGCCCGGGCCAGAGCGTGCCGGTCAGCGTGAGCGTCCGCGTCCCCTCCTGGGCGCGCATGCCCGCGCAGGTGAGCTTCGCGCTCCCGACCGGCACCTGCGGCGCGACCGCCTCCCCCGCCCGCGACCTCGCGATCACGCCCGGCAACGCCGGCGATCAGCGCGACGCGTGGGGCCGCAAGGAGAGCACCCTGCGCTTCAGCTTCGACCTCACCGACGGCTCGGGCAGCGGCACGGTGACCCCGAGCGTCACCGCCGGCTGGAGCTGAGCCACGCTCGCGCGCCTGCTGCCGTTCGCCCTGGCCCTCGTGCCGATCGGGCACTTCCACCACCCGGTCTACGTCACCAGCCCGCCTCACGCGAAGCACACGGTGATCGTGGCCGAGCGCTCGGGGCGGATCCGCGCGGTCGTGCGCGGCAAGACGCGCCGGCGGCCCTTCGCCGACCTGCGCTCGCGCGTGATCGTCCCCGCGCGCGACGAGGAAGTCGACCAGCGCGGGCTGTTCTCGATCGCGTTCGCGCCGACCGGCGGCGGCTTCTACGCCGACTACGTCGACCGCGCGAGCCACCAGCGGATCGACTTCGTCCGCGGCCGCCGCATCCGCCATGTGCTCGACCTCGGCCCCGTCGGCCTCCAGCACCACGGCGGCCAGCTCCAGTTCGGGCCCGACGGGCTGCTGTACGCCAGCACCGGCGCCGGAGAGAACGGCATCGGCCGGATCCCGCGCTTCGACCCGCGCGACCCCAAGCCCGAGGTCTACGTCACCGGCCTGCGCAACCCGTGGCGCTTCTCGTTCCAGCGGGGCGCGCTGCTGATCGGGGACGTCGGCGACCACACGTGGGAGGAGGTCGACGTGGTGCCGAAGGGCGCCGCGCCCGGCACCGACTTCGGCTGGCCGGCGTTCGAGGGCCCGGGCGGCGGCGCCACGCCGCCCGCGACCGCCCACCGCCACACCGACGGCTGGTGCGCGATCACCGGGGGCTACGTGATCCGCGGCCGCTACGTCTACGGCGACCTCTGCACCGGCAAGCTGTGGAGCGCGCGCTTCACCGGCACGACGCTCGTCGACGACCGCCCGCTGAAGCCCACGGTGCCCTACCTGACCTCGTTCGGCCGCGATGCCCGCGGCCGCGTCTACGCCGTCAGCTTCAGCGGCTCCGTGTTTCGGCTGTCTCCTCGGGCACCAGCCAGATAGCGCCCAGCGGCGGCAGCGTGATCTCCGCCGAGAACGCCTGGTTGTGCCACGGGATCGGCTCCGCCTCGACGCCGCCGTAGTTGCCCGTGTCCGTGCCGCCGTAGTAGGTCGAGTCGGTGTTGATCGCCTCGACCCAGCGGCCCGGCCGCGGCAGCCCCAGCCGGTACGGACCGCGCGGGACCGGCGACAGGTTGGCCACGAACAGCAGCACGCGCTTGCCGCCGCGCGACACGCGACCGAAGGCGACGACGTTGGACTCCGCGTCGTTCGGCTCCAGCCACCAGAAGCCCTCGCCCTCGAAGTCGAGCTCCCACAGCGCCGGCTCGTCCTTGTAGCGCACGTTCAGGTCACGCACCAGCGCCTGGATCCCGGAGTGCTCCGGGTTCTCGAGCAGGTGCCAGTCGAGCGAGCGCTCGTGACTCCACTCGGCGACCTGGGCGAACTCCTGCCCCATGAACAGCAGCTTCTTGCCGGGGTGTGCCCACATGAACGCGTACAGCGCGCGCAGGTTCGCGCGCTTCTGCCAGTCGTCGCCCGGCATCTTGTTGATCAGCGAGCCCTTGCCGTGCACGACCTCGTCGTGGGAGAGCGGCAGGATGAAGTTCTCGGTGAACGCGTAGACCAGCGAGAACGTCAGCTCGTGGTGGTGGTAGCGGCGGTAGATCGGGTCCTGCTGGAAGTACGCCAGCGTGTCGTGCATCCAGCCCATGTTCCACTTGAAGCCGAAGCCCAGCCCGCCGAGGTAGGTCGGCCGTGAGACGCCCGGCCACGCCGTCGACTCCTCGGCCGCGGAGATCACGCCGGGCTCGCGCGCGAACAGCACCTCGTTGAGCTCCTTGAGGAACGACACCGCGTCGAGGTCCTCGCGGCCGCCGAACTCGTTCGGCACCCACTCCCCGGCCTCGCGCGAGTAGTCGAGGTAGAGCATCGACGCCACGGCGTCCACACGGATGCCGTCGACGTGGTACTCGCGCATCCAGAACAGCGCGTTGGCGACGAGGAAGTTGCGCACCTCGTGGCGCCCGTAGTTGAACACGAGCGTGCCCCAGTCCGGGTGCGAGCCGCGGCGCGGGTCGGCGTGCTCGTACAGCGCGGTGCCGTCGAAGCGAGCGAGCGCGAACTCGTCGCGCGGGAAGTGCGCCGGCACCCAGTCGAGGATCACGCCGAGACCGTGGCCGTGCAGGCGGTCGACGAACTCGCGGAAGTCGTCGGGCGAGCCGAAGCGCGGGGACGGCGCGTAGTAGCCGGTCACCTGGTAGCCCCACGAGCCGCTGAACGGGTGGTGCATGACCGGCAGCAGCTCGAGGTGGGTGAAGCCCATGTCCTTCGCGTAGGCGGCGAGCTCGTCGGCCAGCTCGAGGTAGGTCAGCGAGCGGTTGTCCTCGAGCGGGTTGAGCCGCCAGGACCCGAGGTGGACCTCATAGACGGACATCGGCTCGCCCAGCGGCGAGCTCTTGTGCCGCCGCTCCATCCACTCCGCGTCGCGCCACTCGTGCTTGGGCTGGTGCACGATCGACGCGGTCTTCGGCGGGTGCTCGGCCTGGAACGCGTACGGATCGGCCTTCTGGAAGCGGTCGCCGTCGGGTCCGGTGATCTCGTACTTGTAGTTGGTGCCCTCGCCGACCTCCGGCACGAACAGCTCCCAGATCCCGCTCGCGCCGAGTGCGCGCATCGGGTGCAGCCGGCCGTCCCAGCCGTTGAGGTCGCCGACCACGGAGACCGACTGGGCGGCGGGCGCCCAGACCGCGAACGACGTGCCCGGCACGCCCTGGTGCTCCATCACGTGCGCGCCCAGGCGGGCGTAGATCTCCTCGTGGCGGCCCTCGCCTGCCAGGTGCAGGTCGAGCTCCCCGATGGTGGGCGTGAAGCGGTACGGATCCTCGATCCGGAACGTCCCGCCGTTCTCCCCGTAGTCGACCTCGAGCTGGTACTCGAGCGGCAGCTCCGCGCCCTTGATCACGCCCTCGAACAGCCCGTCGGTGTCGGCCGGCTTGAGCTCACCGACCTGCTTGTCGTCCACCCACACCGTGACGGTCTTGGCCGCCGGCCGGACCGTCCGGATGACGACCCCGCCGTCGGTCGGGTGGGCGCCCCGGAAGGCGTGCGGGTCGGCGCTCATGATCCTCCGTTCGATTCGAGCAGCCGGGCGATGCCCGCCACCGGGATGGCGACCCAGTCGGGTCGGTTGTTCAGCTCATAGCGCAGCTCGTAGACCGCCTTCTCGAGCTCGAAGATCGAGAGCAGCTTGCGCGTGGCCTCGTCGCCGGGCGGCAGCAGCGCCGAGTCGACGGTCTCGAAGTAGCCGTCCAGGAACGTCGCCCGGGCGCGGTCCTCCCAGTCCTCCGGCGGCGGCGCGCCGCGCAGGATGCCGGAGCCGGCCGCCGCGTAGGAGAACGAGCGCAGCATGCCCGCCACGTCCCGCAGCGGCGAGCGCTTGAGCCGCCGCTGGGACATCGGGCGCGCCGGCTCGCCCTCGAAGTCGAGGATCACCCAGCCGCGGTCGGCGAGCATGGTCTGGCCGAGGTGGTAGTCGCCGTGGGTGCGAATCATGCGCCCGCCGGCGCCGACCGACGCCAGCACCTGCAGCCGCTCCTGCACGTCCTGCCCGCGGCCGCGGATCGGGTCGAGCGCCTCGTCCTCGGGCAGCTCGACGAAGATCCGCTCGATCTCCTCGTCGATCGTCGCGGTCAGGATCGAGATCGCCTCGCCGCTCGGCTCCTCGGGCGCGAAGGCGGGGTTGCTCGTATCCGAGCCGAGCACGCTGTGCATCTCCCCCGTGACCACGCCGAGCGCGTGCACCTCGGCGAGGAACGCCTCGGGGTCGCTCGCCAGCGCGTCGAGCGCGAGGTCCCAGCCGTCGGTCGCGCCGGCCAGGTACTCCTGCAGCACGCCGAGCGTGGCGTCCATCAGCCGCCCGTCGTACTGGAACCAGCCGGCGATCGGCGCGATGTGCGGGAAGTCGCGCTCGCTGAGGAAGCGCAGCAGCTCGAGCTCCGGGTTGACGCCCGGCTCGACGCGGCGGAACGCCTTCAGGATCAGCGCTTCGCCGAACACGATCGACGAGTTCGACTGCTCGACGCCGACCGGCCGCACCTCGACGGTCCCGCCGTCGCCCGCGCCGCCCGCCCAGCGGAACGAGAGCATGCCGTCGCCCGCCTGCACGTCGGCACCCGAGCGCATCAGGTGCAGAAGCTCACGCGCGTGCGTCGGGTCGGCGAGCGCGTCGTAGTAGGTGCTACCGCCGGCCTCGGCGATGACACGGTCGTCCCAGCCCTCGGAGGCGGGCCGGATGCCGATCGGCACCTGGTAGACCTCGTGCGTCCCCTGCGGGAAGCGCGCCTCGATCAGCGCCAGCACCAGCTGCGGCGTGTCCTCGCGCAGCGTGAACGACTCGAGGATGTTGAGGTGCGCCACGTCGGTGGCCTTCGAGCCGAACCAGCGCTGCGGCACGAACCACTCGCGCAGCTCGTCCTCGGGGAGCGGTGCGAGCAGGTCACCCATCGGTGCTCTCCTCCTCGATGGCCGCGAACTCGCCGGTGTGCTGGCCGGGCTCCGGCTCGGCGAGCTGGAACCAGTAGAACCCGCGCGGCGCGAGCGTGAGCAGGTAGGGCAGCTCGCCGATGCGCGGAAAGCGCGAGCGGCCGAACAGCTCGACCGGGAAGCGCCCCTCGAACTCGGACAGGTCGAGCTCGACCGCCTGGGCCGAGCGCGCGAGGTTGTGGACGCACAGCAACACGTCGTCCTCGTACTTGCGGACGTGGGCGAAGATGCGCGGGTTCGACGGCGCCAGCGGCTCGTAGGTGCCCAGCCCGAACACCGGGTGCTCCTTGCGCAGCGCGATGAAGCGCCGCATCCAGCGCAGCAGCGACGTCGAGTGGCGCAGCTGGGCCTCCACGTTGACGGCCTGGTAGCCGTAGACGGGGTCCATCAGCGGCGGCGCGTAGAGCTGGGCGAAGTCCGCCCGCGAGAAGCCGCCGTTGCGGTCGCCCGTCCACTGCATCGGCGTGCGCACGCCGTCGCGGTCGCCGAGGAAGACGTTGTCGCCCATCGCGATCTCGTCGCCGTAGTAGAGGACCGGCGAGCCGGGCAGCGAGAACAGGATCGCGTTCATCAGCTCGATCTCGTCGCGGCCGTTGTCGAGCAGCGGCGCGAGGCGCTTGCGGATGCCGACGTTGATCTTCATCCGCGGGTCCTTGGCGTACTCCGCGTACATGTAGTCGCGCTCCTCGTCGGTGACCATCTCGAGCGTCAGCTCGTCGTGGTTGCGCAGGAAGAGACCCCACTGGCAGTTCTCGGGGATCGGTGGCGTCTGCTCGAGGATCTCGTAGATCGGCGTCGACTCCTCGCGCCGCACGGCCATGAACATGCGCGGCATGACCGGGAAGTGGAACGCCATGTGGCACTCGTCGCCGTCGCCGAAGTACTCGACGACGTCCGCCGGCCACTGGTTGGCCTCCGCGAGCAGCACCCGGTCGGGGTAGTTCTTGTCGACCTCGGCGCGCACGCGCTTCAGGTAGTCGTGCGTCTCGGTGAGGTTCTCGCAGATCGTGCCCTCGCGCTCGTACAGGTAGGGCACGGCGTCGAGCCGGGCGCCGTCGAGCCCGAGGTCGAGCCAGAAGCGCAGGACCTCGAGCATCGCCTCCTGGACCTCGGGGTTGTCGTAGTTGAGGTCCGGCTGGTGCGAGAAGAAGCGGTGCCAGAAGTAGGCCTGAGCCTGCTCGTCCCACGTCCAGTTCGACTTCTCCGTGTCGGTGAAGATGATCCGCGCGTCCTCGTACTTGTGGACGGTGTCGGACCACACGTACCAGTCGCGCTTCGGGTTGTCGGGGCTCGAGCGCGACTCCTGGAACCACGGGTGGTCGGACGACGTGTGGTTCATGACGATGTCGGCGATCACGCGGATGCCGCGCTGGTGGGCGGCCTCGAGGAAGTCGCGGACGTCGTCGACCTTGCCGTAGTCCGGGTGGATCGTGAAGAAGTCGGAGATGTCGTAGCCGCCGTCGCGCAGCGGCGAGGAGTAGTAGGGCAGCAGCCAGATGCAGTCGATGCCCAGCCACTGCAGGTAGTCGAGCTTCTCGATCAGCCCCCGGAAGTCACCCGAGCCGTCGCCGTTGCCGTCGAAGAAGCCGCGGATGTGGATCTCGTAGAAGACCGCGGTCTTGAACCACAGGGGCTCGCGCTCGAACCAGTGCCCGGGATCGCTCACTGCTCGACCCTGAGCACGTGGGCGCCACCCGGCGCGAGCTCCACGTAGTTGGCCCCGATGCGCCAGTCGAAGTGGTTGCCCGACAGCAGGTCGTTGACCGCGAACGCGGGCGGGAGGCCGAGATGGGCGGGGATGACGCCGGCGCCCGCCTGCGTGTTGTGGGGGTCGATGTTCACCACGCAGATCACCGTGTTGCCCGGCGACGACTTGACATACGCGATCAGGGCCTCGTTGTAGGTATCGATGAAGGTGACGTTCTCGAGCCGCTGCAGCGCGGGGTTCTCGCGGCGGATCTCGTTGATGCGGCGGACCATCGGGAGCAGCGGGCCGTCGAGCGCCCGCTCGCGGATCTCGTACTTCTCGGAGTTCAGGTACTCCTCGGAGCCCTCGCGGACGGGCTCGTTCTCGAACCACTCGTAGCCCGAGTAGATGCCGTAGGTCGGGCTGAGCGTGCCGGCCAGCACGAGCCGCGAGGCGAACGCCGGCGGCCCGCCGTGCTGGAGGTAGGCGTGCAGGATGTCCGGCGTGTTGATGAAGAAGTTGGGGCGGAAGTACTCGCGCTCCGGCCCGTGGGCGAGCTCGTTGACGTACTCGCTCAGCTCCCAGCGGGAGTTCTTCCAGGTGAAGTACGTGTAGGACTGGGTGAAGCCGATCTTCGCCAGCTGGCGCATCACGGCGCGGCGCGTGAACGCCTCGGCGAGGAAGACCACGCTGCGGTCGTGCGCGTGGACCTCCTTGATCAGCCACTCCCAGAACGGGAACGGCTTGGTGTGCGGGTTGTCGACGCGGAAGACCTTGATCCCGGCGTCGACCCAGTGGATGACGACGTCGCGCCACGCCTGCCACAGCTCGCGCCAGGCCGGCGTGTCCCAGTTGAAGTTGTAGATGTCCTGGTAGCGCTTGGGCGGGTTCTCGGCGTACTTGAGCGTGCCGTCGGGACGCTGCTGGAACCACTCCGGGTGCTCCTTGAGCCACGGGTGGTCGGGCGACGCGTTGAGCGCCAGGTCGAGGCAGACATCCATGCCGTGCTCGCGCGCGGTGGCGGTGAGCGAGCGGACGTCGTCCTGCGTGCCCAGCTCGGGGTGCACAGCGTCGTGGCCGCCCTCCTCCGAGCCGATCGCGTACGGCGAGCCGGGGTCGTCGGGGCCCGCGGTGAGCGTGTTGTTGCGGCCCTTGCGCGCCGTCGTGCCGATCGGGTGGATGGGAAGGAAGTAGAGGACGTCGAAGCCGAGCTCGGCGATCGCGGGGATCTGCTTCTCGACCGCCTGGAGGCCGCCCCAGGAGCGCGGCACCAGCTCGTACCAGGAGGCGAAGGCGGCGGCGACCCGGTCGACCTCGATGATCTGCGGGGTGTCGAGCTGGCACGCGCCGGTGCGCTCGGAGGCGCGCTCCATGGCGGCGTAGAGGTCGGGCGCGAGCGCGGAGTCGACCGGCGACTTCGGGTCCTTGAGCACGGCGAGGGCCGCCTCGATCGTCTTCTTGTCGGCGCCCTTGGCGCGGCCCGCGGCCTGCTCCAGCAGCACGACGCCCTCGGACAGCTCGCCCGCGAGGTTCACCTCCCCCGCGGCGATCTTGCGCTGCAGCTCGTCGCGCCAGGTGGCGAAGACGTCGCTCCAGGCCTCGATCGACCACTGCCAGCGGCCCATCACGTCGACCGCGAACTCGCCTTCCCAGCGCACGCCGTTGACGTGCGCGTCGATCGGCCGCATCGCCGACTCGACCCAGCGGCGGCTGCCGGGCCCGCGGTAGCGCACGACCCCGCGGAGGATCTCGTGGCCGTCGCGGAAGATGTCGGCGGTCACGCGCACCGTGTCGCCGACTACGCGCTTGACGGGATAGCGCCCAGCGTCGACCGTGGGGGCCGGGTACTGGATGACGATGCGCGGAGGGTTGCCCTTGGTGTTGGGTACCGGCATGGGGCGGTGAGTATCCCCTGGCACCGCTGCCAAACGTCTCGTGATCGATCTTCCCTTTTCCAGCGGCGTTCAGCTGCACCCGACTTCGCTGCCCGGCGGCCGTCTCGGCCGGGAGGCGTACGCCTGGGTGGATTGGCTCGCGGAGGCCGGTCAGACGTGGTGGCAGATGCTGCCGCTGGGCCCGCCCGACCGCCATCGCTCGCCCTACAAGGCGGCCTCCGCGTTTGCCGCCTGGCCCGGGTTGTTGGGGGAGCCGCGGGCGCGGATATCAAAGAGAGAGGAACTCGACTTCCGCGAGCGCGAGGCCTATTGGATCGAGGACTGGGCGCAGTTCGGCCCACGCGGCGCGGTCGCCGACCAGGTGCGCTTCGACCGCGAGTGGACCGCGCTGCGCGCCTACGCCGCCGAGCGCGGCGTGCGGATCATCGGCGACGTCCCGATCTACGTCGCGCCGGGCAGCGCCGACCACAAGGCCCATCCGGAGCTCTTCCAGGCCGGCCGCGTCGCCGGCACGCCGCCCGACGCCTACACCGACAAGGGCCAGCTGTGGGGCAACCCGCTGTACGACTGGCCCGCGATGCAGCGCCGCTCGTATCGCTGGTGGGTCGACCGGCTGCGGCGCACGTTCTCGCTCTTCGACCTCGCGCGCATCGACCACTTCCGCGGCTTCGTCTCCTACTGGTCGGTCCCGGCGAGCGCCAAGCACGCGCTGAGCGGCGCATGGAAGCGCGGGCCGGGCCGCGCGGTGTTCGACGCCGCCGCGCGCGGCCTGGAGCGCGAGCTGCCGTTGATCGCGGAGGACCTCGGGGTGGTGACGCCCGCGGTGGTGCGGTTGCGCGACGGCCTCGGCTACCCGGGCATGGTCGTGCTCCAGTTCGGCTTCGACCCCGCCCACATGGGGAGCGTCCACAACCCGTGGAACCACGTCGAGCAGCGCGTCGTCTACACCGGCACCCACGACCACGACACCGTGCGCGGCTGGTACGAGTCGATCTGGCCGGAGCGGCGCGCGCTGGTGGATCGCTCGATCGACGAGGCCGGCGTGCGCGAGGCCGAGCCGTGGTGGTCGCTGATCCGGCTCGCGTTCGCCTCGCCCGCGCGGGTGGCGATGGTGCAGGCGCAGGACGTGCTCGGCCTCGGCAGCGAGGCGCGCATGAACGTGCCGGGGACGAAGGGGCACTCGTGGCGGTGGGGGCTCGCCGAGCTGCCGTCGCACGACCTCGCGCTCCGGCTGCGGGCGGCGAGCGAGGCCGCCGGGCGCGTCAGTCGTGTGCCAGGACGCTGAGCACGACGCCGTTGGGATCGCGGACGAAGAAGCGCCGCACGCCCCAGGGCTCATCGACCGGGCCGTAGACGACCTCGTGCCCGGCCCGGACCGCCTCGGCGTGCGCCGCGTCGACCTCCGCGCGCGACCCGAGGTCGACGCCCATGTCCGGCAGCGCGGGCTGCGCGCCCGGCGGGCCGAACACCACCTGCGCCTGGCCTGAGCCGAAGCCGATGTGACCGCCGCCGAAGTTGCCCTCCTCGAGCCCGAGCACGCCCGCGTAGAACGCGCGCGTCGCCTCGAAATCCGGTGACTCGTGGTAGGGCATGATGCGCCGGACGGTCATGGCCTCGGAGTGTCGCATCTAGACTCACCGCGCCCGATGGCCGCCCCTGCCACCAGCCACGAGATCCTCGACGTCAACCGCCGCTACCACGACGTGGCGGCCGACGACTACGACGCCAAGTGGGGCATCAACTTCGGCGCGGTCGGCCAGGCGCAGGTGCTCGGCAAGCTCACGAAGCTGCTGGGCCCGAGCCCCGGCCCGTACGCGCGCTCGCTCGAGATCGGCGCGGGCACCGGCTACTTCTCGCTCAACCTCCTCGCCGCCGGGGTCGTCGAGCACGCCACCTGCACCGACATCTCGCCCGGGATGCTCGAGACGCTCCAGGCCAACGCGCGCAAGCTCGGGCGCGAGGTGGAGACCGCCGCCTGCGACGCCGCCGAGCTGCCGTTCCCCGACGACTCGTTCGATCTCGTGCTCGGTCACGCCGTGCTCCACCACCTGCCGGCGCTCGAGCGCTCGTTCGCGGAGTTCGCGCGCGTCCTGCGCCCCGGCGGGACCCTGTTCTTCGCCGGCGAGCCCTCGCGCCAGGGCGACCGCATCGCCGCCTGGCCGAAGCGCGCCGCCATGCGCGCGGCGCCGCTCTGGCGGCGGGCGGTGAAGGCGCGGCCGGCGTTCTCCTCCAACGGCGGGCCGCCGAGCCCCGACGACGCCGAGCACGCGCTCGAGTCGGTGGTCGACGTGCACGCGTTCGACCCCGGCGACCTGCAGCGGCTGATGCAGGGCGCGGGCTTCGCCGGCACCCGCGTGCGGGGCGAGGAGCTGCTGGCGAACTGGTTCGGCTGGTTCAACCGCACGCTCGAGGCGAGCGCGAACCACGACGACATCCCGATGCCGTGGTTCCAGTTCGCGTTCCGCGGCTACCTCGCGCTGCAGAAGGTCGACCGCGCGCTGCTCGAGCCGCGGCTGCCGCCGCAGGTCTTCTACAACCTGATGATCGCGGCGCGCAAGCCGTGAGCGTGGACGTCGCCCGGGCCCGTGCGGACACGCCGGGCACCGCGTCGGTCGCCCACCTCAACAACGCCGGCTCGGCGCTCCCGCCCGCTCCGGTGCTCGACGCCGTGATCGAGCACCTGCGCCTGGAGGCGGAGATCGGCGGCTACGAGGCGGCCGCCGACCGCGCGGACCGGGTCGAGCACACCTACGACGCGATCGCGCGGCTGATCGGCGCGCGGCCCGACGAGATCGCGGTCGTCGAGAACGCCACGCGCGCGTGGGACATGGCGTTCTACTCATTCGCGCTGCAGGCGGGCGACCGCATCCTCACCACCAACGCGGAGTACGCCAGCAACTACATCCCGATGCGGCAGGTCGCCGACCGCAGCGGCGCCGCCGTCGTGGTGGTCCCCGACGACGAGCACGGCCAGGTCGACGTCGAGCGCCTCACCGCGATGCTCGACGAGCGCGTGAAGCTCGTCTCGCTCGTGCACGTGCCGAGCCAGGGCGGGCTCGTCCAGCCCGCCGCCGCGGTCGGCGCCGCCTGCCGCGCGGCCGGCGTGCCGCTGCTGCTCGACGCCTGCCAGTCGATCGGGCAGCTCCCCGTCGACGTCGACGAGATCGGCTGCGACATGCTCTCCGCCACCGGCCGCAAGTTCCTGCGCGGCCCGCGCGGCACCGGCTTCCTCTACGTCCGCCGCGGGCTGATCGAGGCACTCGAGCCGCCGCTGCTCGACCTCCAGGCCGCCGAGTGGCAGCCCGACGGCTCCTACGTCATCCGCCCCGACGCCCGCCGCTTCGAGAACTGGGAGACGAACGTCGCGACCAAGATCGGGCTGGGCGTGGCGGCCGACTACGCGCTGGAGATCGGGCTCGACGCGATCCGCGACCGCGTGCGCGCGCTGGCCGGCGACCTGCGCGCGCGGCTCGCCGAGCGGCCGGGCGTCACCGTCCACGATCGCGGCGAGGAGCTCGGCGCGATCGTCACCTTCACCGTCGAGGGCCGCGAGAGCGCGGACGTGGTCGCGGCGCTGCGCGCGGCCGGCGTCAACACGTCGCTCTCCCCCGCCACCTACGCACGCTTCGACTTCGGCCCGCGCGGCCTGACCGAGATCGTCCGCGCGTCACCGCACTACTACAACGACCTCGACGACCTCGACCGCCTGCTCGACGCGCTCTAGATGGCCATCAAGCCGCGGCGGCCTCGGGCTCGAAGCGGCTGAAGCGGCCCTTGCCGCCGTGCTTGGCGACGTACATCGCGACGTCGGCGTTGCGCACGAGCGACTCGGCGTCGAGCGTGCCCGAGTCGGCCGCGGCCACGCCGAGGCTCGCGCCCACCGTCAGCTCCAGGCCGTCCACCTCGAGCGGCTGCGTGAGCTTGCCCACGATGCGGTCCGCGACGACGCTGATGTACTGCTCGGGGATGTCGACCAGCAGGACGGCGAACTCGTCGCCGCCGAGCCGCGCCGCGGTGTCGGCCGGGCGTAGCGACTGCCGCAGCCGCTGGGCCGAGGCGACGAGGACCGCGTCGCCGGCCTCGTGCCCGTGGGTGTCGTTGATCGGCTTGAAGTTGTCGAGGTCGACGTAGATCACGACCGCGTTGCCGGTGCGGCGCTTGAGCGCGTAGTCGACGCGGTCCATGAACAGCAGGCGGTTGGCGAGCCCGGTGAGCGGATCGTGGAACGCCTGGTGCTCGAGGTGGGCCTGGAGCTCGCGTAGCTCGTCGACCTTGGTGGTCAGGCGATCCTGGCCGAGGGTCGCGCCGGTCTGCCGCGCGAGCGTCCCGAACAGCTCGAGCTCCGAGCGCTCGAAGGCGCCCCCGAGGCCGGAGCGGTTGGCGATCATCACGGTGCCGAGCGAGCGGCGCGTCCCCGGCAGCGGAGCGAGCATCGCGTGCTCGACGCCGAGCCGCCGCAGGTGGCCGGCGAGCGCCCCGCCGACCTCGTCGGGGGTCACGAGCCGCGCCGCGGAGTCGCGCGCGACCAGCTCGCCGAGCTCGGTCATCACGTCTTCGTCGAGCGGCTGCATGACCTCGAGGCCGCGCGTGCCGCCGACGGCGATCCGTGAGCCCTCGCCCTCGCCCGGGAATAGGCAGACCTCGGCGATCTCGCCGCGGAAGTGCTCGAGCGAGAGCGCGAGCACCCCGGCGAGGCCGGCGACGTAGTCGGCGGAGGTCGGCAGCGTCCTCCCCGCCTCGTGCAGGAACTCGAGGTTCACGGTCTGGCGGCGCTCGGCGACGTGCGCGCGGTAGGCGAGGAAGACCGCCAGCGCCGGCGCGATCAGGAGGATCACGGCCCGCGCGTCGGTCTCGACGACCGTGCCCGCGGCCAGGCCGAGGCTCGTGTTGATCGCCGCGACGGAGGTCGCCATCGCCACCATCGCGCCGAGCCGGCGCAGCTCGATGCTGTCGCCCGAGGTCCACATCGCCGCCCCGACGAGCAGCACCGACACCGCCGCCGACAGCAGGACGGCGAGCAGCGCGGCGGCCCAGGTGAGCGGCCCGGCGGCGGCGCCCTCACCGGTGACCGCGTGGAAGACCGCTCCCGCGATCCCGGCGGTGATCGCCAGCTGGGCGAGGTTGAAGGCCACGCGCACCGGCACCCGGCGCGGGCTGAAGACGAGCCCCACGGCCGCGCCGGCCACCCACGCGACCATGATGTCGCCGGGAGCGCAGAACAGCAGCCCGGCCGCGAGCGGCAGCTCGCTGAGCGCCAGCGAGTGCGAGCTGCGGCGGAAGTTCACGTGGACGACGGCGACCTCGGTCAGCGCGAACGCGACCGCGAGCGCCCACCACGGGAGATGCACGCCCGTCGCCGGGGCGCCGAGCGTGCGGACGTGCAGGAACAGCGCCGCGCCCGCTGCGAAGAGCGCCAGGTTCAGCGCCCAGACCGCGGCAGGACCGCGACCGATCATGGCGCCGGGACGTCGCTCCAGGCGAATCCGGTCCAGCGCGAGCTGGTCCAGCGGGAGCTTGTCCACCGTGAGCTGGTCCAGCGCGAGCTGGTCCACCGGAGCTGTCCAGCGCGAGCTGCTCCAGCGCGAGCTCGGGGTTCTCGACCGCGTAGGCGACGCGCGGAGCCCGGCGCCCCCAGCTGCCGCCGAGGCGGGCGGGCGCGAACTTCTGGTCCGCGTGGCGCGGCACGGCGATCGCCTCGGAGGCGGCGACGTCGACGACGCCGGCGCCCTGGAGGGAGCTGTCGGTGCCGGAAAGGCGGTGGGCGCCGGCGCGCAGGAGCGCCTTGACCTCGTCAGGCTCGAGGCTCGGGCGGTCGCCGGCGATCAGGGCGGCGGCGCCGGAGACGACCGCGGCGGCCTGCGAGGTGCCGGAGCCGCGGAAGCCGTCGCCGATGCGGGCGGCGGGGAACGCCTCGTCGAGGTAGGAGCCCGGGACGCGGAGCGAGAGGATGGCGACGCCGGGCGCGACCACATCGGGCGAGCGGGTGTCGGAGCCGCCGCTCGAGAAGGGCGCGATGCCGTCGTCGGCGAAGGCGGGGGTGGGGCCGGAGTCGGCCGCGCCGACGGCGACGACGAAGGGGTCCCAGGCGGGCGAGTCGAGGCCGTCGGCCGTGGGGCCGCCGTTGCCGCCGGCCGCGACGACGACGAGGCCCTCCTGCCAGGCGCGCTCGACGGCGAAGGCGAGCGGGTCGTCGCGGTAGCTGCCCTCGGTGTCCGCGCCGAAGGCGAGGTTGAGGACGCGGACGTTTAGCCCGTCGCGGTCGCCGCGGCGGGCGACCCAGTCGATGCCCGAGAGCAGGCGCACGAGCGAGGTCGAGCCCTCGCGGTCGGCGACCTTGACGTTGACGATGCGGGCGCTCGGCGCGACCGCGCCGACGATGCCGGCCAGGTGCGTGCCGTGACCGAAGGCGTCGAGGTGACGCAGCGCGGCCTCGTCGCCGTCGGTGGAGAAGTCGGGTCCGTTGACGACCCGGCCCTTGAGCGAGCCGACCGGCGCGACGCCGGAGTCGACGAGCGCGACGTCGGCGGAGCCGCCCTCGGCGCTGTCGGCGTCGACCGTGGAGCGCAGCGCGTCGAGCGTCGTGCTGGCGGTGACCGGCGCGACGGGCGCGACGGGCGTGGTGCTACGAAGGTGATAGGCGTGGTCTCGGTGCACGGACTTGACCCCCCGAGCGCCGCGCAGCGCGTGCACCGCGCTGCGCGGGACCCGGGCGGAGAATCCATCGACCAGCGGGATCTCACGCACGACATGTCCCCCCAGGTCCTCGACGGACTGCTCCGGGCGATTGCCGGCTCCTGGCTTCTCGAGCACCACGACCAGCGAGCTGCGCTCGTGAGCGCTGGCCTGCGGCGGCGTGAAGGAGAGGAGGGCGGCGAAGGCCCAGAGGACCGTGAGGATGATCCCCCAGCGAATGACGTGTGTCGGACGGTTGATCACACCTATCTGTTCGCCAGGAATCGCACCGCGATAAAGCGCTGGGAGCTTCTCGAGGGGCGCTCGGGAGGTTGTGAGAGCTTTGGCGGGAGCGCCGGGAGGTTCGGGCGGAATCTCCCGCCGCGGCGGCGGTTTCGGCCAAGGGGTTGCGAAGTCGCCGCGGCCTGCCGATGACCCAAATGTGCAGCACTCCTTGAGCAAGCGCTTCGCCCGCGCCACCGTCGCCGTGCGGGTCGGCGCCGCCGTCGCCCGCCACCGCGAGGTGGACGTCGAGACGGGCCTCCGCACGCGTGCGTACCTGTTCGCCGACCTCGCCCGCCTTCACAGCTCCGCGATCCCTGCGCGCCTCGAGCTGCTCGCCCTCAACGCCGGCGACGGCCTCGACGACGCCCTCCTCACGAACGCGGATCCCGAGCTCCCACGCCGAATCGGCGACGCCCTGCGCGAGGCGACGGAGCCCACCGGCGCGCGCGCCTACCGGATCGACAGCAGCCTCTACGCCTTCCTGGGCCCGCTCGACCCGTCGGTGTTGACCCCCGCCGCCACCGCCCACGGCGCGCTCAGCGCGATCTCCGAGCGGCTGGCCGCCGGCGCGGTCCGCGGCGAGGCCCGGATCCCCGCCGAGGCACCCGACGGCCCGGGCGCCCTGGCGATCGCGCACGAGCGTCTGAAAGCGCGCTCGCGCTGGCAGCGCCTCTCGTCGGAGCGTCAGGTTCGCGACGTCCTGCTCCAGATCCTCTCCGAGCGCCGCGCGGGCAGCTCGGCGATCGCGCAGCCGCGCGTCGCCGCCTACGCGATCGGCGTCGGGCGCCGGCTCGGCCTCTCGCTCGGCGAGCTCGACGACGTCGTGCGCGCCGCCGAGCTGCAGGACATCGGGATGCTCTCGGTGCCCGAATCCGTTCTGCGCAAGCGCTCCGCGCTCGAGCCGGAGGAGTGGGCGATGATCCGCCGCCACCCGGTGGTCGGCGAGCGCATCCTCTCCGCCGCGCCGGCGCTCGAGCCGGTCGCGCGCCTCGTGCGCTCCAGCTACGAGCGCTTCGACGGCACCGGCTATCCCGACGGCATCGGCGGCGAGCAGATCCCGCTCGGCTCGCGCGTGATCGCCGTCTGCGTCGCCTACGACGCCATGACCTCCGCGCGCCCGTACCGCGAGGCGCTCCCGGCCGCGACCGCGTTCGAGGAGCTGTGCGGCTGCGCGGGCCGCCAGTTCGATCCGATGGTCGTCGCCGCCTTCTGCGCCGAGATGAACCAGCTCGATCCCGAGGCCGCGGTCTCGATGGCATGACCCCGAAGGCGTTCACGCACGACGTGGGTCTCGACGACGCGCTGCGGCGCGTGGTCGCCCTCGAGGAGGAGGTCAAGCACCGCGCGCTGCACGATCCCCTGACCGGGCTGCCGAACCGCACGCTGTTCGTCGACCGGGTGCACCACGCGCTCGCGCTGGCCGCGCGCGACGGCGGCACCGTCGCCGTGCTCGTGCTCGACATCGACCGCTTCAAGCTCGTCAACGACACGCTCGGCCACCAACTCGGCGACGACCTGCTGGGCGAGGTCGCGGAGCGGCTGGCTCCCGTCGTGGCGGCGAGCGACACGCTCGCGCGCATGGGCGGGGACGAGTTCGCGCTGCTGTCCGAGGGCCTGCCCGGCGAGCGCGGGGCGATCGAAGTCGCCCAGCGGCTGCTCGGCGCGCTGAAGGCGCCGGTGGTGATCGGGGACCGACCGGTGCACATCGCCGCCTCGATCGGGATCGCGGTCTCCGACGGGCGCAACGCGTCGGCCGAGGCGGTCGTCCGCGACGCCGACGTCGCGCTGCACCGCGCGAAGGACGGCGGCGGCGGTCGCTTCGAGCTGTTCGACTCCGGGATGCGCAAGCGCATGATGGAGCGGCTCGCGCTCGAGGAGGACCTGCGGCTCGCGCTCCAGCGCGACGAGCTCGAGCTCTACTACCAGCCGATGGTCGACCTCGACTCGCGGACGATCATCGCCGTCGAGGGGCTCGTGCGCTGGCGCCACCCGCAGCAGGGGATCGTGCTGCCGGGCGCGTTCGTGCCGGTGGCCGAGGAGAGCGGGCTGATCGTGCCGCTCGGGCGCTGGGTGCTGCGCGAGGCGTGCCGCCAGCTCGCGCGCTGGACCGCCGACCCGCAGATCGAGCTGCCGTGCCTGACCGTGAACCTCTCCGGCCGCCAGCTCGCGGAGCCGAACCTGGTCGATGAGCTCGACGAGATCCTGCGCCAGACCGGCGTGCCGCCCGAGCTGCTGGGGCTGGAGCTGACCGAGAGCGTGCTGATGGAGGAGAGCTCCTCGCCGACCGCGGTGCTGCAGGACCTCAAGGCGCTCGGCGTGCGGCTGATGCTCGATGACTTCGGGACCGGCTACTCGTCCCTGAACCACGTCAAGCGCTTCCCGATCGAGGCGATCAAGGTCGACCGCGCGTTCTGCTCCGGCATCGTCGAGGACGAGGGCGACCGCCACATCCTGCGCGCGATCGTCTCGATGGCGAGCGCGATGGACGTCGCGGTCGTGGCCGAGGGCGTCGAGAGCGTCGAGCAGGCGCGCTGGCTGCGCCACCTCGGGATCGCGCTCGTGCAGGGCTACGCGTTCGGCCGCCCCGCGCCGGCCGCCGCGGTCGAGACGCTGCTGCGCGACGGGCTCCCGCTCGAGCGGCTCGCGCTCGCGTTCGAGCCGCTGACCGACGAGCCGGTGGTGCTTCCCGCCGCCCCGCGCGGGCTGACCGCGCCGGAGCCCACGTCCGGCGGCGCGACCGTGACGCTCGGCGAGGCCGCCGAGGCGCTCGGCGTCTCCACTTCGACGGTGCGGCGCTGGGCCGACACCGGCCGCATCCACGTCGTCCGCACGAGCGGCGGGCACCGGCGCTTCCCGGCCTCCGAGCTGCGGCGCCTGGCCGCCGAGGCCGCGACGACGACGAAGCCCGAGGTCCGCAACACCGCGCTGCCCGCCGAGCCGCTGCCGGCGCTCCACGAGCTGCTGGGCGGCGCCGCCGGCGAGCTCGCCGCCGCCGTCGCGCGCGGCCTGTACGAGGGCCCCGCCCCCGGCTGGTTCGCCTCCCCCGCCGGCCGCGAGCCGCTCGGCGTGTGGGCCACCGCGCTGGCCGCCGCCAGCCGCCGCGGCGAGTACGACACCGCGCTCGACGCCACCCGCCGCCTCGTCACCCAGGCCGACCTCGCCGGCGCGACGCTGCTCGAGCGCCACGGCTTCCTCGAGCGCTTCGGCGACGCCGCCGTCCGCACGCTGCAGGAGCGCGGAGCGATCCGCCCCGAGCTCATCGGCGCCCGCCGCCTGTTCAGCCGTCTCCGCCAGGTCGCGCTGGAAGCCGCCGGCTGAGGGGTCAGACCCCTTGAGGGGGGTCGAGGGTTCCGAGGCGGAGGCGCAGGAGGTTCGCGGTCGCGCGCGCGCTCACCTTCGCGTGGCGGTACGCGTACGTCGCGTCGCCGCGCAGGCGGCCCCAGCGGGTCGTCTCGTAGCTGATCATCTCGCGCGGGTGCTTGCGCGGCGGGAGGCCGTCGGCGGCCAGCACCTCCAGCGCCCGCTCGGCGATCGCGATCTGGCCGAACGCGGTCGGGTGGACGTGGTCGGCCATAACGACGTCGCGCCCGCGGAAGCGCGAGAGGTCGACGACGAGCGTTCCGGTCTCGCGCGCGCGGCGCTCGATGATCGCGTTGGCGTCCGCCACCTTCGCGCCCGCGCGCGGGCGGCCGAGGTCGAGCGGGATCGTCGCGGTCAGCGTCCGCTCGCAGCGCGTGCCGAGCCAGGCCAGCGCCTCGCCGAGCCCCGCCTCGTAGGCGAACGGATCCCAGTCGAACCCGCGCACGTCGTTCGTGCCGATGTAGAGGCAGCCGACGTCGAACGGGCCTTCCGGCGCCGCGGCCTGCGCCTCGAAGGCCGGGATCTGCGCGTCGAGCACGGTGCGGACGCTGGCGCCGTCGGTCGCGTAGGGCGTGTACGGGAGGCCGAGCGCGCGCGCCGTCCACAGCGCCCACGACTGCAACGCGACGCCCCACTGGAGCTCGCCGCCGCCGTTGGTGATCGAGTCGCCGAACGCGAGGACGCCGAGCATGCGGCGGGGCACGCTAACAATGTGTCAGTCATGGACTCGCTGCGCGGCAAGCTTCTGATCGCCTCTCCGGCCCTGGTCGACCCCAACTTCCACCGCACGGTGATCCTGATCGCGGAGCACACCGGCGAGGGCGCGATGGGCCTCGTGCTCAATCGCCCGGCCGAGACACTGGTGGCCGACGTCGTGCCCGACCTCTCCGACCTCGCCGAGGACGACGCGCCCGTCTTCTTCGGCGGCCCGGTCGCCTCCGACTCCGTGATCGTGCTCGCCGAGTTCGACGACCCCACGGTCGCCGGCGTGCTGCTCGACGGCGACCTGGGCTTCGTCGGCAACGAGTCGGGCGAGCTCGGCGACGTCGCCGGCAGCGTGCGCCGCGCGCGCGTCTACGCCGGCCACTCGGGTTGGGGCCCGGGGCAGCTCGAGGGCGAGCTCGAGGAGGAGTCGTGGATCATCGACCCGACGCCGACGCGCGAGGAGATCTTCAGCCTCGACGCCGAGGGCCTGTGGTCGGCGGTGCTGCGGCGCAAGGGCCGCGAGTACGCGCTCCTCTCGACGATGCCGCCGGACCCCTCCGTGAATTAGTTCCCACCACCTCCCCCAACACCTACGGTTTTCCCCACCCCGACTGACAGGGCTGCCCCGTCGTTCGCACCGCGAGATCAGAGGACGATGCCGTCCATGCCCTCCGACCTTCACAGCCTCAACTACGTCGAGTCCTCGATCCCCGTGGGCATGACCCTCGCCGAGTACCGCCGTCAGCGCATGCAGCGCCAGCCGAAGCCGGTCCGCAAGGGCCCGCGCTGGTTCCCGCTGCCCCGCATGCGGCCCGCGTTCGCCTAGCCGAGCAGCGCCTGCAGCTGCCGGCGGATCGCCTGGCGAACCCACCCGAGGTCCTCCTCGCCGGAGTTCAGCGCGCTCATCCGCAGCCCGTCCAGCGTGCCGACGACGAGCCGCACGTCGAGTTCCGGCGTCGCGGTCGGCGCCCGCTCGAGCACGCGCTGCCCCACCGCGCGCAGGCCCTTGCCCCACTCGCGATGCACCTCGAGCGCCTCGTCTGAGCCGAGCAGCTCGACCTGCAGCCGGTAGAGCGCGACGGCGATGTCGCGTTCGGTCGTGAGCTGATCGACCAGCCACGCGGCGAGCTCGTCCGCCCACGCCGAGGGATCGAAGTCGGTGGACCCGAGGCGCTCGGCGATCGCGTCGATCCGCTCGACCTCCTGGGCCGCGGTCCAGCGCAGCGCGGCCTCGAGGATGTCGGCCTTCGTCGCGAAGTGCCAGGTCGTCGAGGACAGCGCGACGCCGGCCTCGGCGGCCACACGTCGATGCGTCACGGCGGCGACGCCCTCACGGGCGACGATCCGGACCGTGGCGGCGACGATCGCGTCTCGGGTGCGTCTGGAGGCCTCGGCGCGGACGCCGGTGGTCTCGGGCACAGTTTGAACCTACCTGGGACGTTGGTACTTGTAAACGGAGTACGATCGTACTAGGATCGCCCGCCGTCATGGATCAAACGCCGACTACACGCCGCTCGTTCTTCGGCGTCGCAGGCGGAGCCGCGTTGCTGTGCACGATCGGGGGCAAGGAGGTCGACCTCTCCTCGCCCGGCGGGCTCGACAAGGCCGACGCGGCCGCCGCGAAGGTCCGCCGCCCGCGTGCCGCCACCGCCCAGGCGGTGCCCCAGATCCAGCCGGCTCCGGGCGGGATCCGGCGCGAGTACTGGATCCAGGCCGAGAGCGTTCGCTGGGCGATCACGCCGACGCGCCGCGACGACTGGCACAACCGCGGCCTCGGCAGCCACAACGGCTTCACCGCCTACGTCTACCGACTGATGACGCCCGGCTTCGCCGGCTACGCGACGAAGAACCCGTCGATCCCCGGCCCGACGCTGATCGCCGAGGTCGGCGACGTGCTGGTCGTGCACTTCCGCAACGCCGACCGCAAGCTCGGGCAGGCGGTCACGATGCACCCGCACGGCGTCAAGTACACGCCCGAGTACGACGGCGCCTACATGGGCCAGTACACCCGCGCGGGCGGCTTCATCGCGCCCGGCGAGTCGTTCACCTACCAGTGGGAGTGCACGCCCCAGTCGGTCGGCGCGTGGCCGTACCACGACCACGGCCCCAACCACACGCTCAACACCTTCCGCGGGCTGTTCGGCCCGATCATCGTCCGCCCGCGCGGCGCCAAGGCGCCGGACCGGCTGTTCACGCTCTTCGCCCACCAGCTGCCGCCGCCGGTGACCCGGCTGTCGGCCAACTTCCACTGCATCAACGGCCGCGCCTACGCCGGCAACACGCCGACCCTGACCGCGCGCGCCGGCCAGGACGTCGAGATCCACGCCTTCGGCATGGACTCGAACTTCCACACGTTCCACATCCACGGCCACCGCTGGACGGATCCAGCGGGGACGTTCACCGACAACCCGCCGATGGGGCCCAACGAATCCGTCACGGCCCGTTTCGTCGAGGACAACCCCGGTCGCTGGCTCTACCACTGCCACGTCTTCTCGCATCAGGACGCGGGGATGGCGGGCTGGTACGTCGTCGACCCATAGACAACTGAGGAGAGGCATGCGAATCCTGCTCGCCGCCGTGGCGGCGGCCGCGCTGATCGCGCCCGCCACCGCGAGCGCACAGTCATATCCCCCGCCCAAGGACCCGGGCCCCGTCCAGTCGAAGCCCAAGGGCCCGCACAAGACGCTCACCGTCTGCAAGAAGAAGGGCCGCTGCGACTTCACGAAGATCCAGAAGGCCGTCAACAAGGCGCGCGCCGGCGACACGATCCGCGTGCGCAACGGCGTCTACCGCGAGGCCGTGAAGATCAACGGCAAGAAGAAGCGCTACCTGCGGCTGATCGGCAACCCCAAGCACCCCAACAAGGTCGTGCTGCGCGCCCGCGGGAACATGCAGAACGGCATCTTCGTGAACGACGCCGACGAGGTCACCGTCAACGGCTTCCTCACGCGTGACTACAAGTCCAACGGGTTCTTCTTCACGAACCTCACCGGCTACACGATGAACCACCTGGTCGCGCGCCACACCGGTGTCTACGGCCTCTACGCGTTCAACACCATCGGCGGCCGGATGATCAACTCCGAGGCCTACTACGCCAACGACGGCGCGTTCTACATCGGCCAGACGCCGCCGCAGGCGAAGCCGGTGCGCTCGATCGTCCGCAACGTCGAGGGCTGGGGCAGCCCGCTCGGCTTCAGCGCCACCAACATGCGCTACGTGACGATCACCCAGAGCCGCTTCTACAACAACGCGGCCGGCATCGTGCCCAACGCGCTGGACTCCGAGAAGTTCCCGCCGCCCGAGGACAACGAGATCATCGACAACGACATCTTCTGGAACAACTTCAACTACCACGACGGCCACCCGCCGTTCGCGGTACGCGAGGACGCCACCGCGGCGCTCGTCCCGGTCGGGACCGGCGTGCTGCTGCTCGGCGGTCGCGGCAACCGGATCGAGAACAACCGGATCCACGGCAACTACCTCACCGGCGTCGCCGCGATCCAGGGGATCCTGCTCCAGAAGAACCCGGACGCGAAGGACCTGCAGCGCAACATCGTGCGCAACAACGCGTTCGGCCAGGGCGGTGCCGATACCAACGGCAGCGACGTCATGTACGACGGCAACGGGAGCGACAACTGCTTCTCGATGGCCGGCGTCACCTCGACGTTCCCCGCCGACGGCTCCACGTTCGCCGGCTGCAGCGGGCCGAACGCGTTCAGCCAGTCGGTGCAGAACCAGATGCTCGCCTTCATCGGCGAGGGCGCGCTGAACGGCTGGAAGAAGCACCCGCATCCCGCCATGAAGGGCTACACGCCCCTCGAGGTCTTCAAGTGAGGGTCCTGATCGCACTCATCGCCGGCGTCGCGCTGCTCAGCGCGGCGCCGGCGCACGGTGCGGCCAAGAAGACCGTCAAGCTCGGCGACAACTACTACACGCCGGAGACCTTGAAGGTGAAGCGCGGCACCACGGTGACGTGGAAGTGGCCGGGCTTCGAGGAGGCGGGCGACGTCCACGACGTGAAGCTCAAGTCCGGCCCCAAGGGAGTGAAGAAGTTCCACTCCGAGGCCGCCTCGACCGACTTCAGCTTCAAGCGCAAGCTGAAGGTGGCCGGGACCTACAAGATCGTCTGCACGCTCCACCACGAGATGCGCATGACGATCAAGGTCCGGAAGTAGAAACGGCCCTCAGGGGGCCTGCTGAAGCGACAGGGTGTTGCCGTCCGGATCCGCGAACCACGCGATCCGGGCGCCACCCGGCGCGGTCCACGCACCGCTGTCGTCCTGCTCCATGCCCTCGTAGCGCCGCGGCTCGACCCCGCGCGAGCGCAGCGCCGCGACAGCCGCGTCGAGATCGTCGACGCGCCAGCCGAGGACGGTGTAGGCCGCGCCGGCGACGGCGTCGACGCGCGTCACCCGCAACTGCGTGCCGTGCGCGTCGAAGACCTTCGCGTACGGCGTCGAGTCGACGAGCTCGAGCCCGAGGACGCCGCCGTAGAACGCCTCCGCTGCGTCGAGGTCCGTGGTCGCCGCGAAGGCGACCAGATCGGCGTCGGCCAGCACGCGCCGAGCGTAGACGCAAAACGGCCCGCCGCGCTGGGCGCGGCGGGCCGTGGGTGCCATCCGTGGCGTTGCGCCTAGCGGGGGCCGCGCGCCGCCGGGGAGCCGGCGGGGGAGAGGCGCGGGGCCTGGTACATCGGCGCGTAGAGGAGCTGGAAGAGCGGGGGAGTCAAGGTATGTGTCCTAGTCCTTTTGGGGTGAGCAGGAGATTGCCACCCCTGGGAACGGCTGCGACGGGTGCTGTCAGGCGTGTGGGGGTTCGGCTTCCCGCACCCTGCACGATCACCACGCCGAGGACGGCGATCGCGCCGCCCAGCAGCGCCAGCGGCGCCGGCTGCTCGCCGAGCAGCAGCCAGCCGAGCAGCACGCCGGTCGGCCCGATGGTGAGCAGCGCGGGCGCGGCCAGGCTCGCGTCCATCCGCTGTAGGACCCACGACCACAGCAGGAACGGCACGGTCGAGACGACGAGCCCGAGGCCGGCGAGCTCCCACAGCTCGACCGACGTCAGGTCGCCGAGCGCGTGCGGCAGCCCGTGCCCGAACGGCAGCGCGATCAGTGCGCCGAACCACGTGCCCCACGCGGTCACCTGCAGCGGGCGCATCGTTCGCAGCGCCCGCTTCTGCAGCACGATCCACAGCGCGTAGCTCACCGCGGCGGCGGCGACCAGCAGCGCGCCGTCGACCCCGCCGCCCTGCCGGCGCGAGAGCGCGACGACCGCGGCGCCGGTCAGCGCGACCGCGAGCCCGGCCCAGCCGCGGCGCCCGAGCCGCTCGCCGAGCAGCGGCCCGGCCAGCACCGCGGCGACCACCGGCGTGATCGAGAGCAGCAGCGCGGCCGTCCCGGCCGGCACCGTCCGCTCCCCTGCGTTGAGCAGCAGCTGATAGCCGGCGTACCCCGTGGCGCCGAGCACGGCGAGCCCCGGCACCTCCGCGCGCGTCGGCCGCCGGACGCCGGCCGCCATCGCGATCAGCCCGAACGCGACCGCCGCCAGCGCCAGCCGCGCCGAGGCGACCCCACCGGGCCCGAGCGCCGGAAGCAGGACGCGGATGGCGACGAACGCCGACGCCCACAGCCCGATCGTGACCGCGAGCGCGGCGAAGACGAGCAGGCGGGGCGAGCGTTCCATGCACCCCAAGACGGTGCGCCAGACGCGGCCATTCCCGGGAATAGATGCGCGTGCAACTACGTCTTCCCGAGCATGACCGCCCATCTCCTCACACTCCAGGGCGGCGAGCGCTTCATGGTCCGCCCGATCGAGGCTGACGACAAGCCCGGTATCAGCGACTTCTTCGCCCGCCTCAGCGAGGAGTCGCGCCGCCGCCGCTTCCTCGGCCCGAAGCCAAGGCTCAGCAGCCGCGACCTCGCCTTCCTCACCGAGGTCGACCAGCGCCGCCACGTCGCGATCGTCGCGCTCGACGGCGCCGGCGCGATCGTCGGCGTCGCGCGCTACGCGGCGTGGGTCGCGGAGCCGGAGCGGGCCGACATGGCCGTCGCCGTCGTCGACGAGTGGCACGGCCACGGCCTCGGCACCGCGCTCGGCGACCTCCTGGTCACCCAGGCGCGCGCCAGCGGCCTCGCCGCCCTCACCGGCTCGACGCTCGCCTTCAACTCACCCGCGAAGGCGCTGCTCAAGCGCCTCGGCTTCCGGCCCAAGGGCATCTCGTCCGGCGTGGCCGACTACGAGCTCGCCCTAGTCGCGGGCTGAGTCGGCGACGCGCTCGAGCACGCGCCGCAGCCGCGCGGGCGACGCCCCGAGGTGCGCGGCGAAGTGCTCCTCGATCCCGCGCTCGTAGACCGGCCACATCTTGCGCAAGAGCGCGACGCCCTCGTCGGTGAGCGCCACCTGCAGCGCCCGCCGGTCCTGCGGGTCGGCCTCGCGCCGCACCACCCCCGCGCGCTCGGCGCGGTCGACGAAGCGGCTCATCGCGGTCGGTGACAGCACCACCTCGCGTGCGAGCTCGTTGACGCGCAGGCGGCGCTCCGGCGCGCGGTAGAGCGTCCACAGCAGGTCGTACCAGCCGAGGTCGGGCAGCCCGGCCTCGGCCAGGTCGCGCCCGATCCGGCGCGTCACGTGCGCGTGCGCGTTGAGGAACGCGCGCCAGGTGTCGAGGGCTTCGTCCTCCATGCCGGAGGTGAGGATAGCCGCACTTGCACTAGATGCATATGCATGTATATTCGATGCACATGCACCTATCTTCCCCCGGAGGCCCCACCATGCGCTACGAGAACAAGGTCGTCCTGATCACCGGCGGTGGTGGCGGCATCGGCCGCGCCGCGGCCCAGCGCTTCCTCGCCGAGGGCGCGCGCGTCGTCCTCAGCGGCACCCGCCAGGACAAGCTCGAGGCCGCGCGCGACGCACTCGACCCGAGCGGCCGGCGCGTGCACATCCACGCCGGCCAGGTCACCACCCGCGAGCAGGCGCAGGCGCTCGTCGCCGCCGCCGTCCTGCGCTACGGCCGCGTCGACGTGCTCGTCAACTCGACCGGCATCTTCCGCGTCGTCCCGTTCCTCGAGCAGACCGAGGAGCACTTCGAGGAGGCGCTCGGCTCGATCCTGCGCCCGACCTACTGGGTCTCGCAGGCCGCGGCCTTCGCGATGCGCGACCAGGGCGATGGCGGCGCGATCGTCAACGTCGGCTCGATGTGGGCGGTCGACGCGATCGCGACCACGCCGACCAGCGCCTACTCGGCCGCCCAGGCCGGCCGCCACGCGCTGACCAAGAACCTCGCGCTCGAGCTCGCGCCCGAGGGCATCCGCATCAACACGGTCGCGCTCGCGTTCGTGGAGACGCCCGCGTACGAGCGCTTCCTCTCGCCCGACGAGGCGCAGGAGGTCCTGCACGCGGTCAACGACTTCCACCCGCTCGGCCGCCACGGCCAGCCCGGCGACGTCGTCGAGGCGATCCTCTTCCTCGCCGGCGGCGAGGCCGGCTGGATCACCGGCACGACCCTGCCGGTCGACGGCGGCGTGCTGGCCGGCCGCAGCCCCGCGTTGCACGCCGAGGTCGAGGCCGCCGCGTAGTCAGGAATAGCCGGTACGGGGCGGCCGTCTTGGATCGATATGTCGATCATCCATGACCCCGCCCTGTACCAGCTCCGCCATGCCCTGCGAGGCCATGTCTACGACCCCGGCGAGCCCGAGTACGAGGACGCCCGGACGCTCTTCAACGCGATGGTCGAGACGCGGCCGCGCCACGTCGCCCGCGTTTCCCACCCGCACCAGGTGAGCGCCGCGCTCGCGTTCGCGCGGGCGCGCGACATGCGCGTCGGGGTCCGTGGCGGCGGCCACTCGGTCGCGTTCGTGTTCCTCACGGACCCGGAGGGCCGCCCGGCGGTGGCGGTCGTCGGCATGCACGCGGGCTCGCTCGAGGCCGCCGAGGCCGCGCTCGCCCCGTTCCGCGAGGCCGGGCCTGCGCTCGACGCGTTCGCCCCCACGCCCTACGCCGAGTTCCAGTCCTCGCTCGATGACCCGCCCGGCTTGCGCAACTGGTGGACCGCTGAGTACCTCGACGACCTCGGCGAGGACGCCATCGACGCGATCTGCGCGCTGGCCGAGGACCTGCCGGCCGGGCCCGCGCAGATCCGCATCCCCGCCTGGGGCGGCGCGGTCGCGCGTGGCACCGAAGGCCCGCTGACCGGTCGCGGCGCGCGCTTCGTCGTGCACCCGGTGCTGCTGTGGGAGGACCCGGCCGAGGACGAGCGGCTGATCGCCTACGGGCGCAACTGGCGCCAGGCGCTCGCCCCGTACCGCACAGGCGCGACCTACCTCAACTTCACCGGCGACGAGGGCCAGGACCGCGTGCGCGCGGCCTACGGCCCGCACTACGAGCGCCTCACGCGCGTGAAGGCGGGATGGGACCCGGACAACGTCTTCCGCGCCACCGGCAACCCCCAAACCACCGACTAGGGAAACCCCTGATGTGCTCCCGGCCCCGCGCCGGGAGTATCGCCTCACCACCTCCCCTCGATCCCCCCGGAGCCCCACCTTGACCCAAACGCAGCGCTGGACCCTCGCCGTCGTGTGTGCGGCCACCGCGATGCTCATGCTCGACATCGCGGTCGTCAACACGGCGCTCTCCGACATCGCCGCCGACCTCAACACCGGCCTCTCCGGCCTGCAGTGGGTCGTCGACGCCTACACGCTCGCGCTCGCCGCGGTCGTGCTCACGGCCGGCTCGCTCGCCGACCGCATCGGTCGTCGCGTGATGTTCACGATCGGTCTTTCGATCTTCACGGTGACCTCGCTCGCTTGTGCGGCGGCGTCCGACATCGTGATGCTCAACGCCTCGCGCGCCGTGCAGGGCATCGGCGCCGCGATCATGTTCGCCTGCTCGCTGGCCGTGCTCTCCAACGCGTTCCGCACCGCCGAGGAGCGCGCCAAGGCGTTCGCCGCCTACGGCGCCGCGATCGGCGCGTCGTTCGCCGTCGGCCCGCTCGTCGGAGGCGCGCTCACCAGCGGCCTCGACTGGCGCTTCATCTTCCTCGTCAACCTGCCGCTCGGGCTGCTCTGCATCGGCATCACGCGGCGCTGGGTCGAGGAGTCGAAGGACCCGAACCCGCGCCGCATCGACGTGCCCGGCCTGCTCACGCTGACCGCCGGCCTGTTCCTGCTCGTGCTCGCGCTGCTGCGCGGCAACGACGAGGGCTGGACGAGCGCGGTGATCCTCGCCGAGCTGGGCGGCGCCGTCGCCTTCCTCACCGCGTTCATCGTGGTCGAGGCCCGCGTCAAGCAGCCGATGCTCCCGCTCGGGCTGTTCCGGATCCGCGCCTTCACCGGCGCGCAGGTTGGTGCCTTCGCCATCTCCGCCTCGTTCTTCGCCGTGTTCATCTACACGACGCTGTACCTGCAGCAGATCCTCGGGCTGTCGGCGATCCAGGCCGGCCTCGTCTACCTGCCGGGCACGATGATCATGCTGTTCGTGTCGGCCGGGACCGCCAACCTGGTTCCGAAGCTCGGCGCGGGCCGGATGGTCGCCGGCGGGCTGCTGCTCGTGGGCATCGGCCAGGCGCTGCTGACGGTGGCCGCGGTCGACTCGTCGTGGACCGTGTTCCTGCCCGGCGAGATCATCGCGCTGATCGGCACCGGCATCTTCAACCCGGCCGTCTCCCAGCTCGCGCTGGGCTCCGCGCCGCCGGAGATGAGCGGTCTCGCCGCCGGCGTGAACGACACGTTCCGCCAGGCCGGCATCGCCGTCGGCGTCGCGGCGCTCGGCGCGCTGGTGCCCGCCGCGCACGCGTTCGGCGGTGACCCGCAGACCTACGTCGACGGCATGCGGGACGCGCTGTGGGTCGGCGCCGCCCTCTGCGTCGCCGGCGCGATCGCGTGCGCCGCGCTGCTGGTCGAGCGCCGCAAGCCCGCGACGACCGGCGAGCTCGCGCTCGACGCCGCCTGACGCTGCCGGGGGGTATGCCCGGCCGCGCCGCCCAGCCTCGAGGTTGGGCGGCGCGGTCTTCGGGCACCATGCCCGGCACATGACCGTCGCCGTCATCACCGGCGCCTCCTCCGGGATCGGCGAGGCCACCGCCCGCCTCCTCGCCCGCGAGCACGGCGCCGCGCTCGTGCTCGTTGCCCGCCGCGAGGACCGGCTGCGCGCGCTCGCGAGCGAGCTCGGCGGCAACGTCAGCTACTGCCCCGTCGACCTGACCGAGGACGACGCTCCCGAACGCGTGCGCGCGCACGTGGAGGAGCACCACGAGCGGCTCGACCTGCTCGTCAACAACGCGGGCGCGGCGTGGCGCGCGACGTTCGCCGACGGCGGCTGGGAGAACGTCCGGCGCCACATGGCGGTCAACTTCGACGCCGTGGTGCGGCTGACCGAGGCGCTGCTGCCGCTGCTCCGCCGCAGCGCGCCGAGCTCGATCGTCAACGTCTCGAGCACCGCGGGGCGCGTGGCGCGGCCGGGCTCCGGCGGCTACTCGGCAGCGAAGTTCGCGCTCGCCGGCTGGTCGGACGCGCTGTTCGGCGAGGAGGCGCCCAACGGCGTCCACGTCGGGCTCGTGCTGCCGGGCTTCATCACGACCGAGGGCTTCCCGCAGTCCGAGCTCAACGACAACCCGCTCACGCGGCGGCTCGTCTCGACGCCGGAGGCCGGCGCGCGGGCGATCCTCGACGCCGGGCTGAACGGGAAGGCCGAGCGCTACGTGCCGCGGCCGTACGGGATCGCCGCCGCGCTGCGCGTGGTGCTGCCGAGCGTGGTCCGCCGGGCCACCGGCGGCAAGGCCGCGGAGCGCCTCGTGACGCGCACCGGCCACGACGACTCCTGACGCGCCGCCGCTTGCCCGCGGGGGTACGATCCGTAGCTGATGGAGCGCTTCGACGACGTCTCAGTGCTCGCCTCGGTCGACGAGACCCCGCCGCCGCCGCGGATGCCGCGCCGCCGGCGTCGCGCCCTGACCGCCGTGGTCGCCGGTGTCGTCGTGTGCGGAGCCCTCACCGGCGCCGCCGTCGGCCTCGCCAGCGAGAAGCAGGAGCCGGCCCGCTCGGCCGCTCCCTCCGGCCAGGACGGCTGGATGAAGTACTCCGGCGGCAAGCACCATCGCTGCCACCGCCACGACGGCGCGCGGCCGTCGCAGTCGTCCGGCTTCAACTACTGAGGCTTCGGCAGCTCGCCCACGCCGGCCCCGTTGTGGAGCTCGGTGGGCGTCGCCGTCTCGGCTGACGGCGGGTTGATCGCCTCCAGCAGCGGCTTGATGAGGTCGATCGGGAGCGGGAAGACGATCGTCGAGGACTGCTCCCCGCCGGAGATCTCGCGCAGCGTCTGCAGGTAGCGCAGCTGCAGCCCGGCCGGCGCAGAGCTGATGACCTGGGCCGCCTCGGCGAGCTTGGCCGCAGCCTGGTACTCCGCGTCCGCGTTGATGATCCGGGCCCGCCGCTCGCGCTCGGCCTCGGCCTGGCGCGACATCGCCTTCTGCATCCCGGTGGGGATGCTGACGTCCTTGATCTCGACCGTCGTGGCCTTGATCCCCCACGGCTCGGTCTGCTCGTCGATGATCTGCTGTAGGTGCTCGTTGAGCTGCTCGCGCTCGGACAGCAGCGTGTCGAGGTCGGCCTTGCCGAGCACGGAGCGGAGCGTGGTCTGCGCGATCTGCAGCGTCGCCTTCTGCGCGTCCTCGACGCTGACCACCGCGGAGTTCGCGTCGACGACCCGGAAGTAGGCGACGGCGTCCACGCGCGCGGTCACGTTGTCGCGCGTGATGACGTCCTGCGGCGGGATCCCGACCGTGCGCGTACGCAGCGACACGCGCACCATCCGGTCGATGCCCGGGATCAGCAGCACGAGCCCGGGGCCGCGCTCGCCGACGAGCCGCCCGAGGCGGAACACCACGGCCCGCTCGTACTCGCGCAGCACGCGCACCGAGGCGGCCGCCAGCGCGGCCGCGAACACGAGAAGGATCAGTACGGCGGTGAAGATCGCAGCCATCAGTGGTTCCTCCGGTGGGTCCGCGCGTGCGCGGTCGGGATGCAGGCGGATGCCTGGCAAGGACGCAGGGAAGGTGCAATGGCGGAGCCCTTGCCCTGACCGAGGACACAGCCAGGCGCCGGCTGCGCCCGTCCGCGTGCGTGGGGATCCGCCGGAGGGGCCACTAGAACAGCTCCCAGTCCTCGGCACGGCGGACCGTCAAGGTGAGCCCGTCGACGCGCTCGACCACGATCGGGTCGCCGCATTCGAGCTTCGCCTCTTCGTCCTCGGGGCACCACAGCCGTGCCTTCCACAGCGCCCCGTCGAGGAACACCTTGCCGAGCGGCGCCGGCGTTGCGCGGACCTCGCCGACCCGGCCGATCAGGCCCTGCGGGCCGCTGCGCACGCGCGCGCGCCGCGCGGCCAGCGCCTTGTTCACGACGATCCACAGGTAGACCCCGCCGACCGCCGCCACCGCGAGCCCCGTCGTCAGCGCGAGCAGCGTCCCGACGCCCGCGCCGGCGATCACCAGCGCGATGCCCGCGGCCAGCGAGACGACCGCGGCGCCACCCAGCGCGCCGTGTGTCGGAACGTGGGCCTCCGCCACCGCGAGCGCGGCGCTCACGATCAGGAGGAAGAGCCCGATCTCGGACATAGGCCTTGTTTCGATCGTACTCCTCAT
>CAWDUT010000002.1:0-283363 GCA_963805525.1 uncultured Solirubrobacteraceae bacterium | reverse complement strand
CCGTTCTTGGGGCGAGCGGAAAGGCGCGTAAACACGCGGTTTCTCGCGGTCTAGCGCCGATCTCACGACCCGCAGTGACCCGCTCCGATACCGCTTCCATACCATTGCGATCCGGACGGACGCGGTACGAGCGGCGGTACGCGCCAGCATCCGTGCTCTCGGCCGTTCTCCCACCGAATCCGCCGACCCAGCGTCCGTAGGCTCTAGACCGCTCGCGGGCCGTGACACACGCCGGGACAGCCCTCGGGGAGCCCACGAACGGGAGCCCCGTCCCGACCGCCGGGCACCGCGTAGATCGCCGCGCTCCAATCAGTCAGGCGCGCGCGTCGTACGCCGTCTGGATGAGAGCCTTCAGCTCGTCGAACTGGTCGACATTGCGGAGGGAATACTCGGTGTCACCCATGCCGAAGTGCCCGATGTTCCGCGCGTCGCGCATGACGTTGTCGTCCCATGGCTGGACAGTGCTCGGATCGAGCGCCAGGTAGATCAGCACGCGTTGGTGCTGTAGCTCGACCGTGAAGAACGAGCGCTTGCCCCTGAAGTAGCCGAGGTACTGCTTGCGGATTCGTCGCGTGACGTCGCCCCCAAGAGAGATGCCGAACGCGTTGAGCTCATCGAAGAGTTCCTTGATTAGCGCGCTCTTGTTGCCGAGGTGGTGGTCGAGGTCGTACTCCTGGCCTTTCGGTGGAGCTGGGGGTCCGAGCGGCGGGTCCGTTGGCTTCGCGGCGATGGTGCCGCCGCCAGCTGCAGTTCTTGCAGGCGCCGGCGCATCAAGGATTCTCGCGAGGCTGCGCTTGAGCGCATCGACCGCGACACCGGGATGGCCGAGTCTCGTGCTGATCGCATTCAGTACCGCCTGCGGGAGGGTCGCTCGCCAGGTCCGCCAGGGCCTGCCGGACGCGGCCGTCGGTGAACACCCGTTCGCCAAAGCGATCGAGGTCGCCCTCCTGCACCGCCTGGCGGGAGATCAGGCGCAACAGCTTGGCCTTGTCTCCAGCGGTTTCTGCGTCCTCGATGAGGTCGACCTCGAACAGCAGCTTTCGATCCATCGACACCGGCTCGTTGGTCTTGTAGACCCTGACCCGTGCGCCATTCGTCAGCACGCACCACAGCACGCCGTCGTTGTTGGCGTAGTTCACGGTCTGGGCGATGAACTTCTTGTCGTCCAGGTTCTCATTGAGGCCCTTAGCCTCGACATACAGGCGCGCCGTGCCGTCGGCCTTGAGCGCGTAGTCGAGGTATGTGCCCTCGAAGACCTTGACCTCGCGCTCGACCATGTCCAGGTCGACGGGGTCCCACCCCAGCGATGCGAGCAGCGGCTCGATGAGCAGCGCCTTCGTGTTGGCCTCGTTCCCCACGCCGCTCGCCTTGAGCTTCGCGGATGTCTCGACGAGCTTCGTGATCGTGTCGGAGAGCGCCACAGCGGTGGATCCTAAGGATGCGTCCCGATCGACGTAGTCTCTGGACATAGTCGGCATCGGAGCTGGCCGAGGGTGAGCGCGGCGCGCGGGTCGCCAAGCTGGATCGGCTCGCGCCGACGGTGAGTCGTCACCGTAGCGACGCAACAGCCGTAGCTCCCAAACCCATGTGTGCTTCCTACGGACCTTCGAGCCGCGTGCCGCTCGACTACGAATCGATCCGTCACATTTGCCACAATTCCGGTCGTGGCTGAGTTTGAACTCTCTGTGACGATCGGGTCTGCGTCGTTCGCTGCGAGCGGCGACAAGCAAGTGGTGCTCGACTGGCCTGCTCCCCGGCGGTGTTGTCAGTTCAGGCCGCGGGGGTTTGTAGGTCTCCGAGGGCATCGTCCCAGGTCTGGGCGACCTCGGCTGGGGTTCTGTAGTTCAGGCCCGAGTGGGGCCGGTGGTGGTAACCGTCAATGTGAGCGCCGATCACCTCCCGTGCCTCGTCGAGGGTCTCGAACTCGTGCAGCCAGACGCAGCGCTCCTTGAGCTTTCCGAACCAGCTCTCGATGAACGCTTGCGATTCTGGGTCGCGGTAGCCGCCGCGACGGTGCGTAATCCCGAGCCCGGAGAGCACGAGCTTGAACGCGCGGGCGGTGAACGCCGAGCCGTTATCGGTGCCCAGCGTCAGCATCCCGGGCGTGATGCGCCGCGCGGCGGCGGCGCGCTCGACGAGCGCGATGCTCTCCTTGGCGCGGCATCTGAGTTCGAGGTGCCAGCCGACGATCTCGCGGGTGCAGCAGTCGATCGCGGCCATCAGGTAGACCCAGCCGTGCTCGGCGACCCAGACTGAGGTCATGTCCAGATGCCAGAGCTCGTTCGGCCGGGTCACTCGGAAGAACCCGGGCCGGCGGCGCCGGTCTAACCTGCGGCGCCGCTGGATCAGGCGCCGCTGGCGCATCACCCTGAGCACGCGCTTGCGGTTGACCGCCCGCCCGAGCTTGCGCGAGACCAGCGCGCAGACCATCCGGTAGCCGTCGGTCTGGTTCTCGCGCGCGACCTCGATGATCGCCGCCTCGACCTCGCAGGCCGGCGGAGCGGAGCGGCTGGCCGCTGCCGGCCGGGTCTTGGGGACGCGGTAGATCGCCTGGCGGCTGATCTGCGCGACGCGCGCCACGACCGCCGGCTTCTAGCCGGCGGCGACGAGCTCGCGGGACCGGGTGACGCGCATGCCTACTCCCAGTCCCGCAAGAGCTTTCCCGCGATCTCCAACTCATAGGTCTTGCGCCCGAGCGTCCGCTCCAGCTCCGCGATCCCGCGCCGCTGTTCCGCGCCCGCCGAGCGATCCTGGCCGTCAGCGAAGCGCTCCATGCCGGCGTCGACCATCTGGTCGCGCCAACGCCGCAGCAGCGTCTCTGAGATGTCGTGCTCGCGGCAGATCTCCGCGATCGACCTACCGCCGCGAAAGGACGCGAGCACCAGCTCGGCCTTCTGCTGCGGCGTGTACTTCCGGTACTTGCGCTTGTCGCTCAAGCGGGTCTCCTGACTCGATGAGCGGCCGATCCTCTGATGCCTCCCGGACACAGAGACGCCGGCTACGCCGGCTCCATCCCCATAGAGAAAGAACAATCAGAGACTGTCAACACCACCCCGGGGAGCAGGCCACTACCACGCCCTCACAGCCGACCTCACTAACGCGCCGGCGCCCACACCCACACACGCGATCGCGATCACCTGCAGCGCCGGCTTCATCGGCCGCCACCGCCGCCCGCTCCCGCGCCCTTGACATCTATAGGAACGTCCCGGGACGGCTCAGGGGTCACCTTGGGGGTCGGTGAAGACGAGGGCGTCGGGGTGGGGCGGGACGGTGGCTAGGTGGCGGTCGATGAGGGCTTGGGTGGTTTCGGGAAGGGTGATGACGCGGCGGGCGGCCTTGGTCTTGACGGGGCCGACCAGCAGCTGTCTTTTGACCTGCTTGAAGGCGCGGGCGACCGTGACGGTGCGGCGGCTCGGGTTGAAGTCCTTGCGGCGCAGCGCCCAGAGCTCACCGGCGCGCAGCCCCATGACGGCGTCGAAGGCGACGGCGGCTCGGTAGTCGGGGTGTTCGAAGGCCTGGGCCAGTTTGGTGATCTCTTGTGGTTCGAGCACCAGCAGCGGGTCGGCCTGCGGCTCGTCGCTGTGGGTGGTCGCGGGGGTGGTGTGGCTGTAGGGGCGGCTGGGCTGGGGGTTGGGGTGGAGCGGCTCGACGTTCTGAGCGGGGCTGGTATGGAGGTCGCCCTGGCGGACGGCGAACTTGAGGACCTGGCCGAGCATCGCGAACAGCTTGGCGGCGGTGCGAGGGGAGCGGTGTCGGGCGATCTGGTCGCGCCAGGCCTGTAGCTCCTGGGCAGTGAGGCTGGTTAGGCGTCTTTGGCTGAGCGGGTAGCGGCGGCCGATCGGGTCCTTGGTTCTTTGGCTTGGCGGGGTGAGCCAGGCGTCAAGGTCCGAGCGGTAGCTGTGGGCCGTGGTCTCTTGCCACTTGGGGGCGCTGCGGGCGTACCAGTCTTGGGCGGCTTCTTGGAGTGTGAGGGTGTGGGTGAGCGGGGCCTGGCCGCGCTTTGCGTCGTGGTCGGCTTCGGCCATCCACTGGCGGGCGGCTTGCTTCGTGGGGAAGGAGCGCTCGATCTTCTGTCGCGGGTCTTGGGGATTGTGCCAGCGCGCCTGGTGCGGGTTGGGGCCGTTGTAGGGCGTGGTGCGCTTCCTGAGATCACGGATGTGTCCTGGCATAACTGTTTCAACCCTTCTGGTTGGGGATTTTTCGGGGATGGGGAGATAGGTGCGAGGGAGTGGACCCCCGCGCAACCCACCCCGCCTACTTATTCGCCAATCCGCTCTAGCAACTGCCTCTATTTTACTGTATATCAACCGATCGGATCGGCTCTCCGATCCTGTAACAACTGTCCTCCGCGCCGCGCCGTCGCTCCCAGCTGGCCGCGCCTGCGGAGTACCGCAGTCCGTACCTCCGCGCCACCGGAAACCACCTGAAAGATCAGTAGTTCCCACCACTGCAACGTGTAGTAACACCGGATGTCGCACAGTAAGGTTGTCTTATCGGTAACGCGAAGGGCGAGAGCAAGGCTCCCGCTAGGAGGTACATCATGGCCGCAACGAAACTCACACCTGAACAGAAGGAGCGCAAGGCGCTGGCCGAGCAGATCACGAAGCTCCGCGCAGAAGGTAAGCGCTGGGATGGCGATGAGGGCATTTGCAAGACCGTCGGCATCAAGGGCGCGCCGGTCGGCCGCGCGCTCCTGCGCGAGTTCGGCCACGCCGACCAGGTGAAGCCGCTCAGCGGCAAGCGCCTGGAGCAGCAGCAGGAGGCGCGCGAGCGCAACGCGAAGCTTCTGGCCGAACGCAAGGCGAAGCGCGAGGCCGAGATCGCCAAGCAGGAGACGGCAGCCGCCAAGTGACACGCGCATAACAAGCGCCCGTCGATCACCGGTCGACGGGCGCTTCGGCATGTTCGGGTCGGCCGCCGCGCGGGCGTTGTCCCGGGCGGACTTGGCGGACTTGGCAGCCGTCCGGCCAAGGTTCCGTAGCGGCGGCGGAGCGATCAAGGTAGTTAGTACCAATGAGAGCCACTGAGCACTGAGTTAGGCTCGATGTATGTTGGGCACGGGGCGGGACGAGACCGAGGCTGAGGACACAGGGCAGGACGAGACCCAGCCTGAGGACACGGGGCAGAACAAGCGCCAGCCCGAGACCCCAGTGGCTCCATGGGATCTCATCGTGAAGACGCTTGGCGGCATCGCGGCGGGCATAGGGATTCTCGGCTTCGTCACCGTTGCCGGCGGGGTGATTCTGTTCGAGCGTCTTGCTGGGGCGCGCATCCCGGCCGAGCATGCGGTCGCCGTCGTGCCTCGTTCAGAGCTTCTGGCAATCGGCGCGTCGCAGCTCCTGCCGCTGGCGTTCCTCGTTGGGCTAGCTGTGCTGGTGCTGTGGCTGGTACTGGAAGTGCGTAAAGAGACTGCTCAAGGCGACAAGTCAGGGATCATCGCCAGGCTGCTGTCGCACATGAACCCGGTCTACGTGATCGCCGGGGCCGCCGCGGTCGGCGGCGCCGTGTACTTCATCGTTACGGCTGACCACGTCCCGAGTGCCTCGAACATCATGTTTCTCATAATCTCCATCGGCGGCGGCGTGCTACTTGGCGGCTTGGTGTGGCGGACGTTGAGCAAGATGGAGCGCGATGACGTGATGTCTTACAGGGCCCAGTTGGGGTGGTTCGCGATCCTGATTGCCATCACCATTCCGGCGGAGGGCGCAATGATTGGCTGGGTTCAGTCCCGGGAGGCGCCTCTAGTTAGACCTGCCGTACTGTTCGAGTCCAAGTCCGGTGCCGTCGTGCGGGGGTTTTTCATCGCCGCGACCGAGGATCGCGTCTTCCTGGCCGAGGTCGACCAGAGCTCCGACCCCAATCGGGGAACGCTGAGAACTGGCCGCATGCTCGACTTCCCGAGGGATGAGGTGCTTCGGCTCTCGGTCGGCGGCAATCAAACCCTTCAGAAAGCACGCGACCGATGGCCTGAGCTCGTCAGGGAACTCGAAGCGACGCTGCCTTCCGGTACGACGTTCCACGAGGTGCCCCAGCCGTAAGAAGGTCCTCAGCTACCCTCGGCTAAGCGCCATCGCGTGGGGAAGCACAACGGATCGGCCCCCTGGGGGTGAGTATGCGTTGCGCATGGCACCCTTCTTTCCATGCATCAACTGCGCTTCTTCGACACGCGCGCCCGCGCGTAGACCCGACCGGACGGACCCTATGGCTACGCCCCACTCTGACACAGAAAAGCGTGGGACTCTAAGGACCATATCAGTATTATCAAGGGTTTTACACCTATTCCAACCCCATAGAGTCCGTGGTCCGGACGCCCCCGCGCGAGTCACCATAGGGTCCCTAGCGTCCGACCCCACTTGGATTCGCCGCCCGCAGGGACCCTATGGTCCGGCGCGCTTCAAGGGCACCTTCCCAGGAGTCTCAATCCACCAGACGATATGCGAGCCGGTACCACTGCCTTCCCTGCGCCATTTGATGCCTGCCCGCTCCTTTGCCGCAGTGAGCGTCGATTTTGACCCGCAGCCCGATTCCTTCAACAAGTCCAGAATCGGCGCTGCCGGCTTCTCGCCCTTCCCGATCAACTCCCTCTGAAGCAGTGCCGTGGCGGTATCGACCAACGTGACGGAATTCTCGCGTCGGCGCGGACTGGCAAGCAATTGGTCTCGCGTGACCGCTGACGACCGTACATCCGCCACGTACTCGCGCTGTGTCACTTCACCGTCGTCGTGCCGATATAGTCGCGCGGCCGTGCGGAACTCCAGCGGCTGAGGGTCGCTGCCGATATTGCCCTTACCGCGCACCAGCACCCTGCGCCGGTCGTGATCCGGTAGGTCCGTGTCCTCCGGGTGCCAATCCATGAACAGCGTCGTGCGCGGGACCGCCTGCCAAGCCTGCGACGCCTGGAACATCGAGCGCGCGTCGCTGCCGCTGGCCTTCGGTGGGTGCATCGTAAACAGACACGATGCCTTACGCCGCCGCATGAGACCGCGCAGATTTCCCAACGCAGCTCGGGCGAAGGTTGCCGAGTTGATGTTCTCGCCGCCGCGCGCAGCCGGCACGTGCTCGAACAACGTCTCGATGACGACTACCTGCGCGCGCGCTTGCATCATCGCCCCTCGCAGCTCATGAACATCCTTCACCGTCCAGTCGTCTGGTGGGGTCCAGAACTCCACCCGCTTGAGGTCGGCGTTGTGCAGGTCCAACCGTGGCTTCCAGGTGTCCTCGACACCGTCCTCGCTGGCGATGATCATCACGTTGCATGGGACGCAGTCATAATCGCCGGGTAGCTCGCCGCGCGTCAGCTTGGCCGCGATCCACGACTCCACGATGCTCTTGCCGACGCCCTCGCGGCCAGACACTGGAACTATGTGGCCGAGCGGCATCCAATCCTCCCAGAGCCAATGAATCGACTTGGTCCTAACAGTCGTCGCGTTCCGCAGCTTCCCGGCGACCGGTCGGATGATCTTGACTCGCCCTGGATGACCGTTCTTCCACGACGGATCGTCGGGCAACTTGGAGAAGTCACCCTGCAGTTTGATTTTCGCCATCTCACTGCACCGAGCGGTCGCGGCTATCCCGTCTGCCGTCTACCCTCCCCGGCACCACCGGCCTAGAACCATCACCATCAGCCGTCAGCTCGACAAGCGCCCGCCGCAATCGTGGCAACAACCATTCCAGTGCCTCGCGCTCTCTACCAACAATCTTCCTCGCGCGGTCATCCAGCTTATCGCTCTTCATTAGGTAATGGGTGTACTTGAGCCGATGCTCGATCGTCTTGATTGATGTTTCGAGCGTGTCCGCCTCGTCTTCATGGAAGACTCTCGCTACTTGAACCTTGACCATCTTCCAACTCCCTTCGATGATTGGTTGATGTAATACCCCGCCTGGCCCAGATGCCCATCAACTAGCAGAGCTGGGCGAAGGCGGGGTGCTGTTACCGGTGCGACCGCTAACAGTGAGACTCTTCGATCGTACTCCACGGCCGAACACCCGCCGCGCCGCCGATTCGAGCCGCCGACCGGCCCTCCGAACGCTCGCCGGACACGCCGTCCCAGCCGCCTCATGGCTTCCCGTAGCTCGACCGGCCCGATCCCCGGACACGGCCTGTAGAGGCTTAGACGGCTGTTCTCATTGGGCCGGTCCGGGTGCTCCCTCTGGTGGGTTTGTATGACGAGCCGGGGACAAGATCGCCCCGGCTCACCGGCCATCTTCTCGCGCTGTATTCAATCCCCGGTTCCCCTGGCCGAACTACGTCTGGCACGCCTGGCTACTCGACCCCATCGTTGGGGCCTTTCTCGTGCTACGGGGCGGGTATGTACACAACTCGCGTTCTCTCTAATGCCCAGTTCACGTGGGGCTAGTTGAGAGAACGCGCGGCGGGTGTTACGTCTATTCCAGCTTTCGACGGCCGCGCAGCGGCGGCTCTGAAGCGCGCTCGATGTAGGCGAGGATCTGCCGCCCGGAGATTTTGCGCCCACGTCCCATTTGGACGTCGCCGATATGACCGGCCGCGACGCGGCGCTTCATCTGCTTCTCGCTCATGCGGAGGAACTGACCAGCTTCCTCGTATGTGTAGATGCGATCGGGCTTCAGATCTTCCACCGGAGCGGGCGGCGTCTTCTTGACCTTCACAACCTGGGTCACTGGGGACCTCCTAGGCGAAGCGCGGCGGCTCGGTCACGCTTTCGCCAAATCGAATTGACGTTGCGTTCCCGAGGCAATGGCCAGACTTCAAGCCTCAGCGGTCGCTCTGACCGAGCCAACTTCCCCCGGCAATATGGCCGGGTCGCCGCATTCCCTAGCGGTTCAAGAACCGCCGCCGTGCGGGGCTAACGAAGATTCTACCGGTCCACCGTGGGCCGGTCTACTCGGCCCCGAGCGGCCCGATTGACGCGCCGGTACGCTCGCGGTACGCGGCAGCTGGCGAACCGTCGGGAACCCAGTCCTAGGCCGGAATCTCGCCCGCGTCGATCGTACTCCTCATCCGATCGGATGAGGAAGGGGCACAGGTTCATCCTGGCGCCCGAAGAGGCGCGGCCCGGGCGCGCGTACGTTCGTCCGATGAACTCCACCCCCCTGGCCATCGAGACCCGCGGGCTCGGCAAGCGCTTCGGCGAGCGGGCGGCCCTCGACGGCATCGACCTCGAGGTGCCGCGAGGCACCGCCTTCGGCTTCCTGGGCGCGAACGGCGCCGGCAAGACGACCCTCATCCGCCTCCTGCTCGGCCTCGCCGAGCCGACCGCCGGCACGATGCGCGTGCTCGGCCACGACATCCGCGGCGACCGCGCCGCCGCCCTCGCGCGCGTCGGCGCGATCATCGAGGAGCCGCGCTTCCACCGGCACCTCACGGGGCGCGAGAACCTCCGCGTCAACGCCGCCGCCCGCGACCGCTCCGCCCAGGGCCGCATCGACGCGGCGCTCGAGCGCGTCGGCCTCCGCGCGCGCGCCGACGACAAGGTCGGCACCTACTCGCTCGGCATGCGCCAGCGCCTCGGCGTCGCGCGCTGCCTGCTCCCCGACCCCGAGCTGCTGATCCTCGACGAGCCGATGAACGGGCTCGACCCGGCCGGCATCCTCGAGTTCCGCCACCTGATCCGCGACCTCGTCGGCGAGGGCCGCACCGTGCTGCTCTCCTCGCACCTGCTCGACGAGGTCGAGAAGACGTGCGACCTGGCCGCGATCGTCGACCTCGGCGAGGTCGTCGCGCAGGGCCCGATCCACGAGCTCGTGGCCGGCGGCCCGCGCGCGATCGACATCGTCTGCCACAGCCCGGTCGAGGCGGCGACGCTGCTCGCCGCCGTGCCGGGCGTCACACGCGCCTCCGACCACGAGGGCGCGCTGCGCGTGACGCTCAGCCCCGAGGCGCCGGTCGACCGCGAGATCGTCACCGCGCTGCTGCGGCGGCTGCTCGATCACGGCGTCGACGTCGAGCGCGTCGCCCCCGTCCGCTCCACGCTCGAGGAGCGCTTCCTGACCATGACCACCCGTCTCGAGGACCGATCCTGATGCCCGACCTCCGACTCATCAACAGCGACGTGCTGAAGCTGCGGCGCCGCCACGGCATGCTCGCCGTCTGCGCCGGGCTGACGCTCGGCATCCTGCTGCTCGCGTTCGTCGTGATCACGCTCCAGCACGGCGCGCACCCGGTCAAGAACCCGCCCGCCGGCGGGCTCAAGGGCTTCACCGACAGCCTCCAGATCATGTCCCTGATGGCGTTCCTGGTCGGCGCGATCGTCGGCGCCACCGCCGGCGCGCAGGACCTCGACACCGGCGTGTTCCGCGATCTTGCCGCCACCGGCCGCTCGCGCACCGCGCTGTTCCTGTCGCGCGTCGGCGGCGCGTGGGTCATCGTCACCGTGCTCGTCGCGATCACGCTGGCGGTCGACTTCGCGGGCGCGTTCGTGCTCGCCGACGGCACCCCCACGCCGCATCTGGGCGACCTCGGCACCGCGTTCGCGATGGTGCTCACCTCCGGCCTGCTCGGCGCGGCGCTGGCCGTCGGGATCGCCGCGCTGGTCGGCTCGCGCGGCCCCGTGATCGCGATCCTGCTCGCCATGCACCTGATCTTCGAGCCGCAGCTCCAGGGCGCGGGCTTCCTCGGTGATGCCCGCCAGGCGCTGCCGATCTCGGCGATCAACCGCATCGGCGACCAGGCCAAGGACCTCGACTACACGCTCGCGCTCGGCACCTCGGTCGCGGTCGTGATCGCCTGGGCGGTCGCCGCCCTCGCCGCCGGGGCCTGGCGCACCAGGACCCGGGAGATCTAGGCTCCGCGCGTGTCCCTTCCGAAGTGGCTGCGCAAGCCGTCGCCCCGCGCGCAGGACATCGGGCTGACGCTGCTCGTCATCGTCCTCGTCCTGCCCGGCTCGGTCGCGTCGGCGGACGCGGGCGACAAGTGGCTGATGGCGGCGCTCACGGTCGTCACCGCGCTGCCGCTGCTCGTCCGCCGGCGCTGGCCGTACGTGACGCTCGGCCTGATCACGTTCGCCGCCACGATCCCGCCGGTCGACGGAGCGTTCACGGTGCCGCTCCTCGTCGCCTTCTACACGATCGGCTCGCGGCGCTCGTGGGAGGAGACCGCCGCGGCGGCCGGCGCCGTCATGCTCGTCGGCGTCGTCTACCGGATCGCGGGCGGCCCGCAGTTCACCGACGGCGATCTGTTCGGGCTCGCGTTCCTGTGCGTGGTCGGCAGCGCCGCCGGGCTCTACGTCGGCACCCGGCGTGCGCGCGCCGTCGCCCTCCGCGAGCGGGCCGTCGGCGAGGAGCGGCTGCGGATCGCGCAGGAGCTGCACGACGTCGTCGCCCACAACGTCTCGCTGATCGTCGTGCAGGCCCAGGCGCTCGGCGCCACCGCGGGCGACGAGCACGTGCGCGAGGCGACCGACGGCATCGCCGACCTCGGCCGCCAGGCGATGAAGGAGATGCACCGGACGCTGAAGCTGCTGCGCGGCGACGACGCTGCCGAGCTCGCCCCGCAGCCGGGGCTCGGCGAGCTCCCGGACCTGCTCGAGCGCACGCGCAGCGCCGGCGTCGGCATCGAGCTGACGGTCGAGGGCGAGCCGCGGCCGCTCGCCCAGAGCGTCGACCTGTCCGCGTACCGGATCGTGCAGGAGGCGCTCACCAACGTGGTCAAGCACGCGGGCCCCGCGAACACGAAGGTCACGCTCGGCTACCGCCCTGACGCGCTCGAGCTGACGATCGCCGACAGCGGCAACGGAGCGGCGTCCGCGGCGAGCCCCGGCGGCCACGGGCTCGTCGGCATGCGCGAGCGCGCGGCGCTGTTCGGCGGCACGCTCACCGCCGGCCCGCGCGACGGGCGCGGCTTCGAGGTCCACGCCTCGCTCCCCTACGGCGGGGCGTCGTGACCCACCCGCTAGGCAGCAAGCTGCCTGGCTTGGCGGCTGGCCGGCTGCGGGTCGTGATCGCCGACGACCAGCCGATGATGCGCGCAGGCTTCAAGGCCGTGCTCGAGGCGACCGGCTCGATCGAGGTGGTCGCCGAGGCCGCCACCGGCGAGGAGGCGGTCGCGGCGGCCGAGGCGCACCGGCCCGACGTCGTGCTGATGGACATCCGGATGCCGGGCATGGACGGCATCGAAGCGACGCGCCGCCTGCCGCGCCAGCGCGTCCTCATCCTCACCACCTTCGGCCTCGACGAGTACATCATCGAGGCGCTGCGCGCCGGCGCCAGCGGCTTCCTGCTCAAGGACGCGCCGACGCGCGAGGTCGTCGATGCGGTGCGCGCGGTCGCCGCCGGGGACGCGGTGCTCGCCCCCGCGGTCACCCGCCAGCTGCTCGACCAGGTCGGCCGCCGCCTGCCCGCCGCGGTCTCGCGCACCCCGGACGGCCTCGCCGAGCTGACCGACCGCGAGCAGGAGGTCCTGCGGATGCTCGCGGTCGGCATGAGCAACGCCGAGATCGCGACGGCGCTCGTCGTCTCGGAGCCGACCGTCAAGACGCACGTCTCCAACCTGCTCGGCAAGCTCGGCCTGCGCGACCGCGTGCAGGCCGTCATCTACGCCTACGAGAGCGGCCTCATCACCCCTGGCTGACGCGGAGCACGTCGCCGCGCTGGGTGATCACCCACACCTGCTTGCCGACCGGGACGATCGTCTGCGGCTCGTCGCCGCGGAGGCGGGCGAGGCCGGTGACCGTGCCCGCATCGGGATCGACCCGGACGAGCGCGTAGCGGTTCGTCCCGACAAGAGCGGTCACCCACACGGCAGAGCGCGTGCGCGCGATCACGCCGCCGAGCTCGCCGACGCGAAGCCGCTTGACCACTTGGCCGTTCTCGATCCGGTACAGCAGTCCGTCCGACTGGCCGACGACCCACGCGCCGTCGTCGTCGGCGACCATCGTGCGCTGGCCGATGACGCCGAGCACCGGCGAGATGCCCGTCACCTGGTTCACAACGCGTCCCTGCTCGCTCAGCTGCGTGACGGTCGTGGCGTGGCGCGTCCACACCGAGTGCGCGGAGGCGGCGAGGCCTTGGGAGTCGACGCCATGGACGACCAGGGCGTGCCGGCGGCGGAGCGGGTCGACCCGCTCGAGGTCGAAGCCGTGCGCCGAGTCGCCGGTGCCCGCCTGCGTCTGGACCCAGATCCCTCCCGCCCCGAGCGCGATGTCGCCGCTCTCGCCCTTGAGGGGGATGGCCCCGAGCCAGCGGCCGTCGGCGGACACCTTGACGATGTCGGGTGGCAGGTCGAACACCGTGCCGTGCTTGCGCTTCCCATACGTCCGTACCACCCACGTAGTGGCGCCGTCCGCGGCCAGCGACACCGCGCGCTGCTCGCCCGGCGGCATCACGAGCTTCGTGCCGCCGTGTTCGATCCGCACGAGCCCGTCGACGGAGTCGGCGACCAGGACGGCACCGCTCGCGGCGAGGATCGCGTCGCGCGGCTGGCCGCCGATGTGGAACGTGCCGATCAGGTGCGGTGCCTCGGGCGGGCGCGGCGGCGACACCGCGCGCAGACCCACGACGAGCACGAGCGCCGCGACGAGCGCGGCCGCGGTGCCGAGCACGACGGCGGGCGACCACGCTCGCGGCCGCACCGGCCGCGCGATCCGGGCGCCCCGTCCGGCGGCCTGCTGGCGGCCGGCCGCCTCGACCAGGTCCTGCCGCAGCTCGCTGATGTAGTCGCTCATCGTCCGAGCCCCCTGCGCAGCGTGGCCAGCCCGCGCGACATCCGCTGGCGGATCGCCGCCTCCGACGTGTGGTGCTCGGCGGCCAGCTCGTCGTACGGGCGCTCCTCGATCACGTGCGCGACCACGAGGCCGCGCTGGTCGGGCGGCAGCTCCGACAGCACCGATTGCGCCGCGTCGTCACCCAGCATCCGGATCATCTCGGCGTCTGCCTCACCGACCGGCCGGCGCTCCATCTCGAGCGACCGCCGCATGCGTTGCTGGACGTAGCCCTTCCGCTGGTAATCGGCCAGCCGCCGGGACGCGATCTTGAACAGCCATGCGCTGGCCGGCGGCCCGCCCGGCTTGAAGCGCCGCCTGGCGACGAGTGCCGACGCGAACGTCTCCGCGGTGAGATCCGCGGCCTCCTCGACGTCGTACGTGCGCCGCGCGAAGTACCCGAGGAGCGCCTCGACATGGCGGTCGTAGAAGAGCCCAAAGGCCTCCGCGTCGTCTGAGCAGAGCAATTCGTCATCGGTGAGCTGGGTTGCCGGGGGCATGGCGGTGGTGGTGCGAGCCTCCCACGCTTCCCTCGCGCCGGACAGTCCCCGTGTGACACGACTTTTCTCGGTCACAACCCGGGCGACTCGTCCGAAGTAATAAGCGTTCCCACCCCCACTCCCCAGGAGGAACGATGACCCGCCTGACCATGCTGTTCATCGCCGTCGCCCTCGTCCTCCCCGGCGCCGCGCTCGCGATGCCGAACCACGACGTGAGCGGCGCCCAGCCGCAGGCCACCCAGGACCTGCGGGCGCCGGACCGCGACACGGGGACCCGCGTCGTGCTCGACCGGCACCGCGTCGACCAGGCCGCCGCGAACCGGAAGGCCGCGGCGATGGGCGCGTACTACGCGTCCTTCGACGCGACGAAGCCACTGCCGGCGCCCGTCGAGCAGACCGCGCCGGTGGCCACCGACGGCAACGGCCTGTCGTGGACGCTCGCGATCGGCGCCGGCATCGCCCTGATGCTCGCCGCCCTCGGGCTCGGCGTCTACGCCGGCCGCACGATCCACCCGCGCCAGATCGGCGCGTAGGTCCTCCCCGACGACCGCGGGGGCGCGACGCAGGTCGCGCCCCCGTTTCGTCGTTTGCTAGCTCGCGTCGCGGGAGCGGGAGACCCCGCGGGCGCCGATCGCGACGAAGGCGAAGGCGGCGGCGCCGAGCAACACGCCGGGGATCGCGAGGCCCCAGCCCAGCGTGCGGATCAGCGGCACCTTGGCGCCGACCTTGGCCTGGACGCGCACGTCCGGGGAGCCGTCGGCGTTCATGGTCACGACCGACCACTGGCCCTTGCGGACCTTCCAGTCGAGCGGGCGGCCGCCGGTCGAGGTCGCGGCCCAGAACGTCTGCGCCGCGGGCATCGCGGGCCGGCCCTCGCCGGGGCGGCGCGTGGTCTCGATCTTGAACGGGTCGAGGTCGACGTCGGAGATCTCGTCGTGGGCGACGCCGTCGAGGTAGCGGTTGACGTCGCTCGTGCGGGCGATGCCGACGAAGGCGCCGGTGCCCCGCGGGTCGATGCGCACGCGGCCGAGGTGATCGGACGCGTCGAGCCAGCTCGGCACGCCGGTGGCGGCGTCGAGGTTCTCGGTCGTCAGCGCGCGCGTCGGCGACGAGTAGGTGTGCGTCTTCGACGTGTAGAAGCCCTCGTCGTCGGTCTTGTAGTGGCTGGCCCACAGGAGCGTCCCGGCGCCGGCAAGAAGGACGAAGGCGAGCAGGGCGGCGAGCCCGCCGACCACCAGCGCGACGACGGCGCCGGTCCGGTCGCGTGGCGGAGCAGCGGAGGGAGTGATGTTGGTCGCGTAGGAGGTCATGCCACCAGGTTGCCGTGCGAGCGGACCACGGGCCAGGGCGCTACCCCGCGTCTCGGAGGTACGGCTGTCCTCGCCCTATCGGGCGAAGTCGGCGGCGTCGATGAGGTCGCGCTGGAGCGCGACGGTCACGCTCTCCACCCAGGCCTTCATGCGGTCGACGTCGAGCCGGTGGAGCGTGCGGGCGATCGGGTCGGCGCGGCGGTCGAGCGCCTCGTCGAAGCGCTGCGCCTCGGCGTTGCCGACGACGACCTCGCGCTCATGGCCGCACTGCGCGCAGCGCAGGTGCATCCACCACGAGTGGTCCTCGACGGCGGCCCAGTCGAACGGGTTCACGTAGTCCGCGCCGCAGGCGGCACAGAACTCGAGGGTGGCGGGGCGCTGGGAGCGGCGTCGCATCGTGCCGCGAGTATCCGCGGGCACGAGGGCGCCCTCCAGCGGGCCACCTCCCGAGTGTGGGTTCGGCTATCCCTAGGCCGTGGCGGGCACGTCGGCGGAGTCGCGCGCGAAGCGCTCCTGGCGCGGCGCGGTGACCTGCTCCTCGCCCGGGACCTCGTCCGCGGCGGGCTCGCTGCGGTCGGCGGTCAGGTACACGGAGGCGGCGGCGGCACCCGCGAACGTGGCGAGCGCGAGCGCGTCGCCCTTCAGGCGGGGGAAGAGAGCCGCGTCGACCGAGGGGCGGCCCGGGCCGTCGGCGGTCAGCGCGAGCACGGCGGCGATCAGGACCGCGTTGTACTCGTAGCCGCCCTGGGTGACCCACGGGCCGTTCGGTGCGTGGACCTTGCGGATCGCGGTGATCATCGTGCCGGTGATCAGGCCGGCGGCGACGGGCGTGAGCGCGCCGACGGTCAGCAGCGCGCCGCCGATCGCCTCGGACGCGCCGGCCGCCGTGGCGTGGCGCTTGCCGGGCTTGAGGCCCAGCTTGCCCTCGAAGAACCCGGCGGTGCCCTCGAGGCCATGGCCTCCGAACCAGCCGAACAGCTTCTGGGTTCCGTGGCCGACGAAGAGCGGGCCGATGACGAGGCGGAGTGCGGTGCGTCCAATGTCCATACAGACGGTCTTGCCGCGATCGCCGATCGGGAAACGGGAACCCGGTCCGTTTAGGCGCCCGCGCGGTCCCGCACGCGCGGCGGCGGGCCCGGGAGGTGCTGCGACTTCTTGCGCGGGCGCAGGCCGTCGAGCTGCAGCGTGAGGTAGCGCTTGCGCAGCTCCTGGGTGCGCTTCGCGCTCGGCCCGCGGATCGCGGACAGCTGCTGGAAGACGTTGCCGAGGTCCTCGGCAACGGCGTCCTCGCGCACGGCGCCGCCCTTCTGCGCGCGCTTGAAGACGCGCTCGCGCAGGTCCTGGGCCTTCGTGGCGTCCTGCCACAGCGCCTCGGAGTCCTTCTCCAGCGCGATCGCGAGGCGGAAGCTGAGCGTGTGGGCGTCGGCCTCGACCACGCGCGTCATGTAGCGACGGAAGACCTTCCAGGCGTCGCCGTCGTCGGCGAGCGCTGCCTCGGCGGCGGCGATCGACTCGCGCAGCCCGTCGGCGCACAGCTTGCGCAGCAGCTCCTCCTTGGAGGGATAGCGGCGGTAGAGCGCGCTGATGCCGACGCCCGCGCGGGTGGCGACCGCGGCGATCGGGGCCTCCGGGTCCGCGGCATAGACCGCGCGTGCGGCCTCGAGGATCGCGGTGTCGTTGCGGGCCGCCTGCGCCCTGCGACCGTCCATGGACGCGGAGCCTAATAGGTTTGGCGGCATGCTCTGCAAGCCTCCTGACACGATCGTGCACCAGGAGGCCCCGCTCAACACGGAGCCGCCGCGCGAAGCGCTGGCCGGCGCGCCGATCACGCCGATCGAGCGCTTCTACGTGCGCAACCACGGCCCGGTCCCCGAGAACACCGGCGCGCTGCGGATCGACGGCCTCGTGCGGCGGCCGCACGAGCTCTCGCTCGACGACCTGCGCGCGCTGCCGCGCCGCGAGCTGACCGCGACGCTGCAGTGCGCCGGCAACCGCCGCGCCGACCTCCTGGAGTGGCGGGACATCCCCGGCGAGGCCCCGTGGGGCCCGGGCGCGACCGGCACCGCGCGCTGGGCGGGCGCCGCGCTCGCGGACGTGCTCGCGCTCGCCGGGGTCGACCGCGCCGCCGTGTACGTCGGGCTCACCGGCGCCGACCACGCCGAGGAGGCCGACCCGCCGCAGAACTACGAGATCTCGATCCCGCTCGCCAAGGCGATCGCGCCCGAGGTCCTGCTCGCGTGGGAGATGAACGGCGCGCCGCTCGAGCCGGTCCACGGGGCGCCGCTGCGCGCGGTCGTGCCCGGCTACATCGGCGCGCGCAGCGTCAAGTGGCTGGAGCGGATCGAGCTCCGCGCCGAGCCGTCGGACGGCTACTACCAGGCGACCGCCTACCGGCTGCTGACGGAGGACGGCACGCCGGCGCCGGGCGCGGGCATCCCGCTCGGCGAGGTCGCGCTCAACAGCGACTTCCTCAGCGCCCGCTGCGAGGACGGCCGCGCCCAGCTCGAGGGCTACGCGTTCGCGGGCGGCTCCCGCTGCGTCGAGCGCGTCGAGGTGTCGGCCGTCGACGGCCGCTGGGCGGAGGTGGAGCTGCTCGAGGACCAGGGCGAGTGGGCGTGGCGGCTGTGGCGCGCGACGCTCGAGCTCCCGCCGGGCCGCCACGAGCTGCGGGTGCGTGCCTGGGACAGCGCGGGCGCGACGCAGCCGGAGCACCCGAGCACGGTGTGGAACCCGAAGGGCTACGCCAACAGCGCCTGGGGCCGGATCGAGGTCTCGATCCCGTAGCGGATCGCCGAGCGAACAGGCAGAAAGGACCCAAGGAATGCCCGAGACGAACTACTTCGATCGATCCGGCGAAGCCTCCGACGAGCCTGGCCGCTGGGCGAACTTCAGCGACCTTCCCGCGCTCGACCTCGTGCCCGGCATCACCTTCCAGCCGGTCACCACCGACTCGGTGATGACGAACTTCGTGACCTTCGAGCCCAACGCGGTCGCCGACATGCACCATCATTCGGAGCAGCAGATCGCGATCGTCGTCAGCGGCGAATTGACCTTCACCGTCGGCGACGAGACTCGCGTCGCGCACGCGGGGGATTGCGTCGTGATCCCTCCCCACGTGCCCCATGGCGGCCACGCCGGCCCCGAGGGCTGCACGGCGATCGACGTGTTCACACCACCCCGCGCCGGGATCGTCGACGCGATGGGGTAGTGAGCTTCAGTCAGGAGGCGGGCGGCCCTGAGCGATTCGCGTGGCCCGAAGGCCGACCGCCATGATCGCGCTCATGCCCGCGGCGAGCACGATGCTGCCGGCGAGCACACCCGGTGCGCCGAACCCGACCGCGAGGGTGACCGCGATCGGCGCGAACGCGGCCACACCGGTCAAACCGGCGATCAGGTACTTGGCCGGCCGCGGGAGCTCACGGTCCCCGACCGTCTCCCGCCGCCGCTCGATGGCTTCGAACCTTGGCTTGCAGACGACGTAGAGCCCAACCAGGAACGCAACCCAGAAGACACCTAGAGCAATCCACAGCACACTTGGCGTCTACCCAATCCGGGGGTTCGCTCGAGTAATTGCGGCTCAGCGCGCCAGCGCGTGGTACTCGGGGTTCGGCAGCTGGCCGGTGGCGAGCGCGAGGCGGTTCGTGAAGTTGTACATCGCGGCGACCTCGATGACGTCCCATGCGTCCTCGTCCGAGAGCCCGTGCGAGCGCAGCTCGTCGAGCTCGGCCTCGGTGCACTCCAGCGGCCGCAGAGTCAGCCGCTCGGCCATCGCGCAGATCGCCCGCTGGCGGTCGTCCAACCCCGCCGCGCGGCGCCAGTCGAGCGTGATCCGGTCGGCCATCACCGGGTCGCCCCACGCCTCGCGCAGCGCGGCCCCGTGCGCCACCAGGCAGTAGAGGCAGCCGTTGGCCATCGAGACGACGACCGCGATCATCTCGCGCTCCGCCGCGCTCAGCCCCGGCGTCGCCTCGTGCAGCATGCGGAAGTGCGCGAACCACGCCGACAGCCGCTCCGGGCGGAACGCGTAGGTGCGGAAGACATTGGGGACGAAGCCGATGCGCTCGCGGGCGGCGCGGAACAGGCCCTGCAGCTCGGGCGGCAGGTCGGCCTCGTCGGGCACCGGGAACCAGGAGATGCGGTCCTCGGCGTCGTCCATCTCAGCTCACTTCGGCGGGCTTGTGCCAGACGGTCTGCTGCGGGAACGGGATCTCGATCCCCTCCTCGTCGAACGCGACCTTGATCCGCTCGCGCAGCTCGCGGCTCACGCGCCACTGCTGGGACGGCGTCGTCTTGACCACGAGCCGCAGCATGACGCCGTTGGCGCCCAGCTGCTCCACGCCCCACAGCTCCGGTTCCTCGAGCACGCCGTCGTCCTCCGCCCACACCGCGTCGGCGACGCGCTTGATCACCGAGCGGGCGTGCTGGACGACCGTGTCGTACGCGACCTCGATGTCGAGCAGGGCGCGCGACCAGTGCTGGCTCATGTTGCCGACGCGCCGGATCTCGCCGTTGGGGACGTGCCAGACCGTGCCGTCGATCGCGCGCAGGCGCGTGGTGCGCAGCGAGACGGCCTCGACCGTCCCCGACGCCTCGCCGACGTCGACGATGTCGCCGACCCCGAACTGGTCCTCGACGAGGATGAACGCGCCGGACAGGAAGTCGCGCACCAGCGACTGCGAGCCGAAGCCGATCGCCACGCCGAGCACGCCGGCGCCCGCGATCAGCGGGCCGAGGTTGATCCCGACCTCGCCCAGGCACATCAGCGCCGCGGTGGCCCAGATCACGAAGCTGAGCACGCCGCGCAGCACGCTCGAGAGCGCGTCGATGCGCTGCTCGGCGCGGACGGACGTCTCGCCGGTCTCCAGCAGCGCGGCGGGCGTGCGCTTGCGCGCGTCCAGCTCCCGTACCGCACCGGAGTGCAGCTTGGTCAGCGAGCGCTTCACGGCCCTGCGGCCCACCCAGTTCGCGACAGACGCGAGGACGAGGATCGCGAGGATCTTCAACGGTGGTCCGAGCAGCCAGTCCGCGACGTGCGAAAGCTTCTCGTCGTCGAGCACTGTCCTTCGAACCTAGCATTGGGCTATGACGATTCGCCTTTTGACCGCATTCCTGATCGTGCTGGGCCTGCTGCCCGCCACGGCTTCGGCCGCACCGTCCTGCCCGGACGACAACGCCGACGAGCTCGGCGGCTCGGGCGCGGTCTACGGCGTCGGCTCGAACTACGTGATCTCGGCCGCGCCGCAGAGCGCGAACGGCGCTGGAGCGATCGTGGTGCGCAACGGCAAGCGCCCCCCGCACGCGATCACGCTGGCCCAGGTCCCCGGCGCCGCCGCGGCCGCGGCGGGCGACGGCTTCGGCAGCGCGCTCGCCACCGGCATGCTCATCGACGGCCGCCCGTGCACCGACATCCTCGCCGGCGCGCCGGGTCGCGACGGTACCGGCGCGGCCTACCTGTTGTTCGGCTCCACGCGCATCCTGCCGCGCGCCGCGACGGCGCTGCGGGCTCCCGACGCGGTGCCGGGCGATCGCTTCGGCGCCGCGGTCACCGACGCGTTCAGCGGCTACGCCGCGGGCGCGCGCGGTGTGCCCGGCCACCTCGCGACCGGCGACCGCTTCGGCAACGCGCTGGCCTCCGGCATGGGCATCGACTGCCAGGAGAGCATCCCGCTCGCGATCGGCGTCCCCGGCCGCGACCTCCACGGCGCGCGCAACGCCGGCGGGATCACGTTGATCGGAGGCGGCGACATCACCGACTGCGGCTCGCGCGAGCTGTCCCAGGGCCACGGCCTGGCGGGCAGGCCGCATCGCAACGCACGGGTCGGCACGACGCTCGGCATCGCGCAGGACCGCCCGGGGCTCGACGAGGACGAGTACGACTCCCTGCTCGTCGGCATCCCGGCGGGCGGGATCCTCACGTTGCGCGACGACTACCCGCGGCTCCGTGGCAGGCTCGGCCAGCCGCGCGGCACGAGCGGCTACGGCAGCGTGTTCACGCTCGCCGCGCCCTGAAACTCGTGTCGATTCGGGCGGCGGCCGTTCGTCGTCCCGGTTAAAGCACCCGACCAGGAGGGACCGCAATGCCGCGCTACTTGATGCTGATGTACCCGAACGTCACCGAGGAGCAATACGAGAAGGGCGTGCGCGCGGAGGACGCCGGCGCGATGTCGAGGTTCAACCAGACGCTGATCCAGGCCGGCGTGCTGCTCGCGCTCGACGGCCTGCATCCCCCGACGAAGGGCGCGCGCGTCTCGCTCGCGGGCGGCAAGACCACCGTCACCGACGGCCCCTTCACCGAGGCCAAGGAGCTCGTCGGCGGCTACTGGCTGATCGACGTCAAGTCCAAGGAGGAGGCCGTCGAGTGGGCCTCGCGCGCGCCGATCAACGAGGGCGACGTGATCGAGGTCCGGCAGGTCTTCGAGATGGAGGACCACGGGCCGGAGGTCCAGGCGGCGTGGGACGAGCAAGCGCACCCGTGACCGCCCAGCGCACGATCGACGCCGTCTGGCGGATCGAGTCGGCCCGGCTCATCGCCGGGCTGGCCCGGATCGTGCGCGACGTGGGCCTCGCCGAGGACCTCGCGCAGGACGCGCTCGTCGCGGCGCTGGAGACATGGCCGCGGTCGGGCGTCCCGGACAACCCGGGCGCCTGGCTGATGGCCACCGCCAAGCACCGCGCGATCGACGCGCTGCGGCGCGGCGCCACGCTCGAGCGCAAGCAGCAGGAGCTCGTGCGCGAGCTCGAGGTCGCGCTCGCCACCGAGACGCGCCCGCTCGAGGTCGACGACGTCGCCGACGACCTCCTGCGCCTCGTCTTCACGTGCTGCCACCCGGTGCTCTCCACCGAGGCGCGGATCGCGCTCACACTGCGGCTGCTCGGCGGCCTCACCACGCCCGAGATCGCCCGCGCCTACCTCGTCTCGGAGGCGACCGTCGCGCAGCGCATCGTGCGCGCCAAGCGCACGCTCGCGGAAGCGCACGTTCCGTTCGAGGTCCCGAGCGGCGACGAGCTCGCGCCGCGGCTGTCCTCCGTGCTCGAGGTGATCTACCTGATCTTCAACGAGGGCTACTCGGCGACCGCCGGCGACGACTGGACGCGACAGGACCTGTGCGACGAGGCGCTGCGGCTCGGGCGCGTGCTCGCCGAGCTCGCGCCGCGCGAGCCCGAGGTCCACGGCCTCGTCGCGCTGATGGAGATCCAGGCCTCGCGCCTGCGCGCCCGCACGAGCCCGCGCGGGAAGCCCGTGCTGCTGCTCGACCAGGACCGCGCGCGCTGGGACCAGCTGCTGATCCGCCGCGGCCTGGCCGCGCTCGAGCGCGCCGAGGCGCTCGGCGGCGGCTTCGGCCCGTACGCGCTGCAGGCCGCGATCGCCGCCTGCCACGCGCGGGCGCTGATCGCCGAGGCGACCGACTGGGAGCGGATCGCCGCGCTCTACGACGCGCTCGCGCAACTCGCGCCGTCGCCGGTCGTAGAGCTCAACCGGGCGGTGGCGGTGGCGATGGCGTTCGGGCCCGCGGCCGGGCTCGAGGTCGTCGACGCGCTGCGCGACGAGCCGACGCTCCAGGGCTACCACCTGCTCCCGAGCGTGCGCGCCGACCTGCTCGCCAAGCTCGGCCGCACCGACGAGGCGCGCGCCGAGCTCAAGCGCGCGGCCGAGCTGACCCGCAACGAGCGCGAGCGCGCGATGCTGCTCGAGCGAGCGGCCGCGCTCGTGGCCTGACAGTCTTCTCCGCAGTGCTGCCGTTCAGCGAGACCACCGGCCTCGAAGACGCGCCCGTCCTGGTCATGGGCAGCTCGCTCGGCACGTCCATGGACATGTGGGACAGCCAGCTCGCGCTCGCCGAGCGGCTGCGGATCGTCCGGCTCGACCACCGCGGCCACGGGCGCTCGCCCGTCCCGCCCGGGCCGTACGAGATCGCCGACCTCGGCCGCGACGTGCTCGAGCTGATGGACTCGCTGGAGATCGAGCGCGCCTCCTACTGCGGGCTCTCGATCGGCGGGATGGTCGGCATGTGGCTGGGCGCGAACGCGCCCGAGCGGATCGAGCGGCTCGCGCTCATCTGCACCTCGGCGCACCTGCCCCCGGCTGAGGGCTGGGCGGAGCGCGCGGCGAAGGTGCGCGCGGCCGGCACGGTCGGGGTCGTCGCCGACGCGGTCGTGGCGCGCTGGCTCACGCCGGCCTACGCCGAGGAGCATCCGGAGCTCGTGGCCGAGCTGCGCGCGATGCTGGTGGCCACCGACCCGGCCGGCTACGCCGAGTGCTGCGGGGCGATCGAGCGCATGGACCTGCGCGACGACCTCGGGCGCATCGCAGCGCCGACGCTCGTCATCTCCGGCGCCGGCGACCAGGCGACGCCGCCCGAGCACCAGCGCCTCATCGCCGCCTCGATCCCCGGCGCGCGGCTCGAGACCGTCGAGCCCGCCGCCCACCTCGCCGCCGTCGAGCGGCCCGCGCGCGTCAATGAGCTGATCGCGGACCACCTGGCTTGACGCCGCCGCACCGGCGCGGAGAGGATCGCCGGATGCGCACCCTCCTCGCCGCCACGGCCCTCCTGCTCGCCTTCGCTACGCCCGCCCTCGCCGACGGGCCCGGCTCCGGGACGCCCAACGTCGTCACGCTCGGCGACTCCGCGATCTCGGGGGAGGCCGGCCGCTGGGCCGGCAACACGAACGACTCGTCGTCGCGCGTCGACGCGCTCGGGTCACGCGCGTACTGGGACACGGCGACCGGGGAGGCGATCCGCGGCTGCCACCGCTCGAAGTCGGCGCAGGCGTACATCGGCGGCGGCGTGACCGGCGTCAACCTCGCCTGCTCGGGCGCGAAGACGTTGACGGGCGGGACCGGATCGGGCGACGACTTCAAGCCCGGCATCGACTTCTACTCCGACAGCTCCGGCCGCCAGGGCCAGGCGCTGATGCTGCAGAACTACGCGAAGACCCACAACGTGCGCGCGGTCGTCGTGATGATCGGCGCCAACAACTACGGCTTCGCCGCGATCGTCGAGCGCTGCGTGACGCGCTGGATCACGTCGCCGTCGTGGCTGAAGAACTACTGCAGCGACGACTCCGACATGACCTCGCGCTTCACCGCCGCGCGCCAGGCGCAGGAGACGACCAACGTGCGCGACGCCCTGCTCCGGGTGCGCCAGGCGATGACCACCGCCGGCTACAGCGCCTCGCAGTACACGATCATCGCCCAGACCTACTGGTCGCCGATCCCGCGCGGCAGCGGCTTCCGCTACCCGCAGACCGGCTGGACGCGCCAGTCGGTCGGCGGCTGCGGCACCTGGAACCGCGACGCCGATTGGGCCAACGACACCGTCGTCAACGCGATGAACTCGACGACGCGCAACGCCGCGACCCAGTCCGGCATCCCCAACCTCGTCCTGCTCGACCTGCAGAACTCCCTCGTCGGCCGGCGGCTGTGCGAGACCGGCGTCGGCGTGCTCGAGGAGACCGGCACCGCGAGCTGGCAGAGCGCCGGTGCCGTGGACCGCAGCGAGTGGGTCAACCAGATCCGCACCACGAGCACGATCACCGGGCCCTACCAGCTCCAGGAGGACGGGCACGCGAACTACTGGGGCCAGCTGGCGATGCGCGACTGCCTGCGGCTCGCCTACAACGGCGGCGCGGTCCGCGGCGGCTCGTGCGTGCGCGCGGCCAACGGGCTCAACGCGCAGGGCGAGCCGGTCATGGGCCTGCAGTAGTTACGCGGGGTGCGTATTGCGCGCGAGCCGCGCGGCGACGCCGTAGGCGACGCGCTGCGCGAGCTTGCGCTGCGGCCCCGAGGTGGCGCGGGCGTAGGCGGCCGGGCGTGAGCGGCCGTCCTCGAAGCGCAGCGTCTCGAGCCGCACGAAGCGCCCGTCGAACTCCGCCAGGTACGCGCGGCACTCGCGCTCGAGCTCCTCGGTCGGCCGCTTGCCGGCGACCGCATAGAAGCCGAGGTTGAGGTCGAGCGCGGCGTCCTCGCCCGGATAGGCGTAGCGGAACACGACGTAGGAGCCGTAGCCGGCGTCGCGCAGCAGCCGCCCGGTCTCGGCGACGTCGAAGAGCGACTTGTGCAGCTGCGCCTCCCACCAGTCCGGCTGGTGCTCGGGGTCGCCGTGCGTGTAGCGGTAGACGTGGAAGAGATCGAAGGTCGGGCCGACGATCCCCGGCCCGCCCTCGAGGTAGAGCTGCGCGATCCGCTCGAAGTCGGGCAGGCCGATGTAACAGACGACGCCGTCCGGGGCCAGCGAGCCGCGCAGCGCCGCGAGGTGCGGAGTGCGCGCGTCGCGCCGCAGGTGCTCGAAGAACGCGTGGCTGAAGAAGACGTCGGCCTGCTGCCCCTCGGGCAGCTTCGGCTCGGTGAGGTCGAGCACGAGCTCGGCCACCGGCGTCGCGCGGATGTCGACGCCGACGTACCCCTCGATCCGCTGCTCGCCGCAGCCCATGTGGTAGCGCACGGCGGGCATCGTACGGCTCACGTTCGCGCGCCCGCGCGCCGATGGGACACCATGCGTCCTCACGACGCGTTCGCGTGGCCCCAGCGGACGCAGGAGGCCGAGCGGCTCGAGCTGTTGCTCGCCACCCAGCGGGCAATTGCGGACTGCGGCGCCGATCTCGGGAGCGTCACGCGTCTCATCGTCGAACGGGCGATGGCACTCAGCGGCGGCGACGGCGCGATGGTCAGCATGCTCGACGGCGACGAGCTCGACACGGTCGCCGCGGCCGGGATCGCGGCGCGCCACCAGGGCGCGCGCCGTCCGCTCTCGACCTCGCTCGTGCGCGACGCCTTCGACACCCGCGCGACGCTGCTGATCGTGGACACCGCGGCCGATCCGCGCATCGACCGGGCGGCGCGAGCAGACCGGCGACCGCTCGCACATCTGCGTCCCGCTCTTTCGCGGCACCCACCCAGTGGCCGCCCTCAGCGTCATGGCCTCTGACGCCGCGCCCCCGCTCGACGAGGACGACCGCCGCACGCTCGAGCTGCTCGCGGTGATGCTGAGCTCCGCGGTCAACCACGCGGCGGCGTTCGAGGCCGAGCGCGAGGAGGTCGCCGCCCTCGGCCGCTTCGAGGCGATCTTCACCAGCTCGGTGATGGGCATCGTCATGCTCGACGGCGACGGCACGATCATCGAGCACAACCCGGCCTTCCGGGAGCTGGTCGGCGTCAGCGCCGAGCGCGTCGCCGGGCACCGGCTGGCGGTGTTCCTACCGGCCGAGGACCAGCCGGTGGCGCGCGGGCTGCTCGCGGAGGTCATGCGCGGCGAGCGCGATGACGCGCGCTTCGAGCACCGGCTCCTGCGCGCCGACGGGGAGATCCTGTGGGTGAGCGCGTCGATCTCCGTGGTGCGCGCGGCCGCCGGCGCCACGGACTTTGCGATCGCCGCGGTGCAGGACATCACGCAGGCGCGGCTCGCCGAGCAGGCGCTCGCCGACCAGGCCGAGGTCAACCGCCACCAGGCGCTCCACGACGCGCTGACCGGGCTCGCCAACCGCACGCTGTTCCAGGACCGAACCGAGCAGGCGATCCTCGCCGCGGCGCGCAAGGACGGCAGCGGGGCGGTGCTCGTGCTCGACCTCGATCGCTTCAAGCAGGTCAACGACTCGCTCGGCCACGCGGCCGGCGACGCGCTGTTGATCGAGGTGGCCGGGCGCCTGTGCGATGCCGTCCGGGCGTCGGACACCGTCGCGCGGCTCGGCGGCGACGAGTTCGCGCTGCTGCTGCACGACACCGCCGGCCCGGAGGAGGTGCTCGTCGTCGCCGAGCGCGTGAAGACCGCGCTGGAGGAGCCGGTGCACGTCGACGGGCTGGCGCTCTCCGTCGAGGGGTCGATCGGGATCGCGCTCTTCCCGCGCGACGGGAGCGACACCGAGACGCTCGTGCACCGCGCCGACGCCGCGATGTACCACGCGAAGGGCGGCGCGCTCGCGTATGCCTTCCACGAGCGCGACCACGAGGTGCACGACACGTGGCGGCTGACGCTCGTCGACGAGCTGCGCCACGCGATCGAGCGCGACGAGCTGCGCGTCCACTACCAGCCGAAGGCCCAGCTCACCGACGGCGCCGTCCGCTCGGTCGAGGCGCTGCTGCGCTGGCAGCACCCGGAGCGCGGCCTGCTCGTCGCGGAGGAGTTCATCCCGCTCGCCCAGCACACCGGGCTGATCGGCCCGATCTCGCTGCGCGTGATCGACGGCGCGCTGCGCCAGGTGCGCGCCTGGCTCGACGACGGCATCGAGCTCGCGGTGGCGGTCAACCTCGCCCCCGCAACCTGCTCGATTCCGGCTTCCCGGCCCAGGTCGCGGCGCCGCTGGACCGCCACGGCGTCGCGCCGCAGCTGCTGGCGCTCGAGGTCACGGAGCCGGCCGTGATCTCCGACCTCGTCCGCACTCAGGCCGTCCTCGACCAGCTCTCGGCGATGGGGATCCGGCTCTCGATCGACGACTTCGGCACCGGCTTCTCCTCGCTCGCGCACCTGCGCCGGCTGCCGGTCGACGAGATCAAGATCGACCGCTCGTTCGTGGCCGGGATCGAGACCGACCGCGACGACGCCGCGATCGTGCGCTCCATGATCGACCTGGGCGCGAGCCTCGAGATCGACGTCGTCGCCGAGGGCGTCGAGACCCGCCGCGTCTGGGACTGGCTCGCCGAGCTCGGCTGCACGAGCGCCCAGGGCTTCCTGCTCTGCCGCCCGCTGCCGCCCGAGCAGCTCACGCAGTGGCTGGCTAGCCGGCCCCGATCGAGTGCGTGATCTTCGTCCGCTTCACGTCCGTGAAGTCGATCACCTGCCACGTCTCCACGTCGCCATCGACCGAGTACTTGATGCGAGCACCCTTGATCAGGAGCTGGGTGCCGCCGCCCACGTTGAGGTTCTCCCCCTCCTTGCCCGCCGGGTCGATCATGATCGTGACGTCCGTCCGGGTGCGCGCGGTCGCGAGCTTCTCGAGCTTGGTGGAGTGCTTGCCCTTCTGAGAGGTGACGTCGACGGTGTCGAACGAGTCCTTCCCGGTCCACTCCTCGAGGTTGCCGCCCTTGACCTTGATCGTACCCACGCCCGCGATCGTCACCGTGCCCTTCGTCGACGGCGAGCGGGCGATCAGCTGCGCGACGGCGCGGTTGCCGGCCGCGCGTTGCAGCGCGAGGACCGGGTTGTCGTGGCTCAGCGCCTCGGGGGCGGTGGTGGCGGCGCCGGGCTGGCGGCGGGCGAGTCTGCGGGGCGGCATCTGAGCCGACCGTACCTCAAGCGGCGCGGTCAGAACCACCTCTTCTGCGGAGGCCGATCAGGCACACGCCGATCGCCAGCAGCGCGGCGAGGCTGAGCACGCCGCCCGCGAGCACGCTCGTCGGTCGGTAGAAGAAGCGCACCGTGTGCCGGCCGGGCGGGACCGCAACGGCGCGGAAAGCGAGATCGGCGGCGAGGATGGGCCGCTCGCGACCGTCGACCTCGGCGTGCCAGCCCGGATAGAAGGTGTCGAGCAGCACGACGTGCCCGTCGGCCTTCGCCTGCACGTCGAGCCTTACCTCCGTGTCCGTGCGGGAGACGACGCGGGCCGGCGTCGCCGCGCCCGGCGCCGCCGCGGGCGGCTGCGCGGCGGTCTCGATCACCGGCGCGTCACGCGCCTGCCGGGCCGTGCTCGCGGCCATCACGAACGCCGACGCGGCGCGGCTGGGGCTCGCGCGCCAGCCGTAGGCGACGAACGCCGGCGGCAGCGCGGTGGGGTTGGAGACCACGGTGCCGCCGGGCCCCTGGTACTCGACGGGCGCGTCGCGCAGCGGCGAGCCCGCGAGCGCCGATGACGGGAGCAGGATCGCCCGCACGCCGAACACGTCGAGCAGCTTCTGCGACCGCGGATCCTTGAGGTTGACGCCGGGCGCGTTCAGCTCCGCGCCACCGCCGAGCACGGTCCACAGCAGCGCGACCCGGCCGACCGTCGGCTGCTCGTGGCCGCGCGCGTCGTCCAGCTCCCAGCGCGACGCCGTGTTCGGCTGCATCGCCTGCACGCCAACGACGCGCCCGCCGTTTGAGGTCACCCGGCGCAGCGCGGCGACCGCCGGCGGCTGCGGCGGCGACGCCTCCGCACGGCTGATCGCCGGGTTGTAGCCGGCGGTGACGGTCAGGAGGTCGAGCGCGGTCAGCCCGATCGCGGCCGCGATCAGCAGCGCGGTCCGGTGCCGCCACCGCCCCAGCGCGGCGAACACCGCGATCGCTGCCGCCGCGAAGGCGAGCCAGCGCAGGACGGAGGCGAGCGCGATCGCGTCGACGGTCTCCGCCCCGGCGCCGAACACGCGCTTGACGCCGTCCGGGAGCACGCCGAGCCACTGCGGGTGGGCTCCGACGACGACGAGGGCCGGCAGCACCGCCACGACGGCCGCCGCGATCAGCATCCGCCGGCGCTCCACGGCGGTCCCGTTCAGCAGCAACTGGAACCCGAACGCCGCGAGCATCGCAATCGCGAACGAGGCGAGGATCAGCACCCGCGGGAGCGCGGCCTGATCGAGGACGGGGAGCTGGTGGACCGCGCTGCTGAACGGGCCCGTGTCGAGCGCGACCGCGAGCGACACGACGGCCAGCGCGGCGAAGAACAGCTGCGGGCCGCGCGGACGCCGTGCCACCAGCCCGGCGGCGGCGAGCAATAGCGGCAGCGCGCCGGCGTACATGGTGCGCTCGGCGAAGTTGGCCGGCCCGTCGCCGAGGATCCCCCAGTACTTCGGGAAGAACAGCGCGTTGATCGACCGTGCGGGCATCGGCGGCTGCGAGCGCGAGGAGTTGATGGCTTGATGGATGGCCTCGAGCAGCGGCAGCAGCATCACCGCCGCCAGCCCCGCGCCGAGCACGGCGGCGGCGACCCCCAGCAGCAGGCGGCGCCCGAGCTCGCCACGTGCCGGGCGGGCGGCGATCAGGCGGTGTATCAGCCACGCCGCGGTCGCCAGCGAGACGATCAGCCCGCTCTCCGGCTGGCCACCGAGGAAGGCGATGCCGAGCCCGAGGCCCAGCAGCGCGGCGTCGCGGACCGTCCCCCACTCGCACAACCGGTCGGCCGCAAGGAACAGCCAGGGCAGCACGACGTACGCGTTGGCGTGCGGGTGCAGGAGCCAGATCACGAGATACGACGCGAAGCCGTACGCCACACTGCCGAGCAGGGCCGGCCCGCGGCGCAGCGCGAGCGCGCGCGCCAGCAGGTAGGTGCCAAGCGCCGCGAGCACGAGCTTGAGCACACCGGTCCAGGCGCGGGACCAGTCGTACGGGAGCAGGACGCCGATCCAGGTGAGCGGGAACAGCGGCGCGCTCTGCTGGTCGGCGAGCAGCGGCAGGCCCGCCGACATCGCCGGCGTCCATATCGGCAGGCGCCAGTCGCGCAGCGCACGCCGGACGAGCAGGCCGTCCGGCTCGAAGACGAACCCGGAGTCCGACTGGAGCACGTCAGCGGGTGGCAGCGGCTCCGCGGGCGGGGGGTACGGCGGCTGCTGGAGCACGACACGCCCGGCCGAGATGACCTTGCCGCCGAGCGTCGCCGGCGCGAACAGCACGACCGCGAGCACCAGGGGCACCAGCAGAGGGAGTGCCATCGTCTTGCGCAAGGCCGCGACACGCTACCCGGGGTGGTTGCGGAGCGGCCCGTGGGAACGGAGGATTGGCAGCCGTGGAGTTCCGCGTGCTCGGGCCCGTGCAGGTCGCGAACGCCGCCGGCGCCGTCGAGCTGGCGTCGGGCAAGCAGGTGGCGCTGCTCGCGTGCCTGCTGGTCGGGGGCGGCAACGTCGTCTCGCGCGACCGGCTGATCGACGCGCTGTGGGGCGAGCAGCCGCCCGCGGCGGCCGTCAACGCGCTGCAGGTCCACGTGCACGGCCTGCGCCGCCGCCTCGGCCCCGACCGAATCGAGCTGGACGGGCCCGGGTACCGGCTGCGGCTGGCGCCCGGCGAGCTCGACCTCGAGCGCTTCGAGCACCTCCTCGCGCGCGGGCGCGCCGAGCTGTCGCGGGGTGAGGCGGGCGCGGCGGAGGCGAGCTTCCGGGAGTCGCTCGGGCTGTGGCGCGGGCAGGCCTACGAGGACGTCCGCTACGAGGCGTTCGCGCAGGCCGAGGTCGCGCGGCTGGAGGAGCTGCGGCTGGCGGCGCTCGAGGACCGCGTCGAGGCGGACCTCGCACTCGGGCGCCACCGCGAGCTCGTCGCCGAGCTCGAGGCGCTGGTCGCGGAGCACGGGAGCCGCGAGCGGCTCTGCGGGCAGCTGATGCTCGCGCTCTACCGCAGCGACCGCCAGGCCGACGCGCTCGACGTGTTCCGCCAGGCGCGGGAGGCGCTTCGCGAGCAGCTCGGGCTCGAGCCCGGACCCGCGCTGCACGAGCTGCAGCGCGCGATCCTCGAGCAGGCCCCGGCGCTCGCGATCGAGCCGCCCGAGCTGCGCGCGCGGCGGCACCTCCCGGCTCCCGCGACGCCGCTCGTGGGCCGCGAGGCCGACCTCGCCGAGCTGGCGGCGCTGCTGCGCGGCGGCTCGCGCCTGGTGACGCTGACCGGCGCCGGCGGCATCGGCAAGACGCGGCTCGCGCTCCAGACCGGGCACGACCTCGCCGACGAGTTCCCCGACGGCGTCTACTTCGCCGACCTCTCGCACCTGACGAGCGCGGAGCTGGTACCCGCGGCGATCGCGGGCGTGCTCGGCCTCGCCACCCAGCGCGACGAGCCTCCCGTGGCCGCGCTGCACGCGTTCCTCGGCGGCCGCCGGACGCTCCTGCTGCTCGACAACTTCGAGGTCGTCGACGCCGCCGCGCCGCTCGTGAGCGAGCTGCTGCGCGAGGCGCCCGGCCTGGTCGTGCTCGCGACGAGCCGGGCGCCGCTGCGGCTGTCGGGCGAGCACCAGCACCGGGTCGGTCCGCTGCCGCTGGCGGACGCGGTCCGGCTGTTCTCCGACCGCGCCCGCGCGGTCGCGCCCAGCTTCCGCCGCGCCGGCGAGGAGGCCGACGAGGTGACGCACCTGTGCCGGCGGCTCGACTGCCTGCCGCTGGCGATCGAGCTCGCGGCCGCGCGGACGCGCGACTACGCCCCGGCGGAGCTGCTCGCCTCGGTGTCGGGCTCGCTCGAGCTCGCGGTCGAGGGGGCGCGCGACCTGCCCTCGCGCCAGCGCACGTTGCGATCGACGATCGACTGGAGCCACCGGCTGCTTGCCGCGGCGGACCAGTCCACCTTCGCGCGCCTCGCGGTGTTCGCCGGCGGCTGCGGCGAGACGAGCGCCGCCGCGGTCTGTGGCGCCGGCCGGCCCGCGCTCGCGTCGCTCGTCGGGGCCAGCCTCGTGCACGAGCGGCTCGACGCCGACGGCGAGATGCGCTGGTTCATGCTCGAGACCGTCCGCGAGTACGCGCTCGAGCTGCTGGACGCGGCCGGCGAGGGTGAGGAGTACCGCCGCCGCCACGCCGAGCACTACGCCGAGCTCGCGGAGGCGCTCGAGGACGAGCACCCGGCGAGCGGATCGGGGGCCGCGTGGCGGCGGCTGGAGGCGGAGCAGGACAACTTCCGCGCCGCGCTCGACTGGAGCCGCGGCAGCGAGGTGGAGCTCCGGCTCGTCGGTGCGCTCGCGTACTTCTGGGCGACGAGCGACCACCTGCGGGAGGGGCGCGCGCGGCTCGACGCCGCGCTGCGCGACGCCGCGGCGGCGGCCCCGCCCTTGCGCGCCAAGGCGCTGGCCGGAGCGGCGCTCGTCGCGCACAGCCTCGGCGACTACGAGCGCATGCGCGACGCCGCCGGCGCGAGCCTCGCGCTGTTCCGGGCGCTCGGCGACGAGCGGCGGACCGCGCTCGCGCTCAACCAGCTCGGGATCGCGCTCAGCAACCTCGGCGACATCGACGGCGGGATCGTCTGCCACGAGGAGAACGCCGCGATCTCGCGCCGGCTCGACGACGGCATGCGGCTCTCGGCGGCGCTCAACAACCTCGGCTATTGCCTGCTGCGCCGCGAGCGCTACGACCGCGCCCGCGCGCTGTTCGAGGAGGGCCTGGCCGTGACCCGGCGCATCGGGCACCGCACCGGCGAGTCGGTGATGCTCGGCAACCTCGGCCTCGCCGCGCTGCTCGAGGGTCGCCCGGCCGACGCGCTCGAGCCGTTCCGCGGCGCGCTGCTGATCGACCGCGAGCTCGCCTACACGGAGGGGCTGATCTACGCGCTCGTCGGGATCGCGGCGGCGCTGTCGGCGCTCGACGGCGCGCCGGACGCTGCGACCTTGCTCGGGGCGGCGCAGGCCGCCGCTCGCGCCACGGCGGTCGAGCTCGAGCCGCTCGAGGCCGAGGTCGAGGCACGGACGACGCAGGCGCTCGGCGCCGAATCGGTCGCGCGCGGCCACGCCCTCAGCCTCGACGAGGCGGTCGAGCGCGCGCTCCGCGCCACGTCGGCTTAAGCGCGCGGCTAAGCGGTTCGCAACCGCGGTGCTGGACCGTCGCCGGCATGTTCCCTCACACACTCGTCGCGGCCTACGCGATCCGCTTCCGCCCTCCCCACCCGCGCACGACGCGCCGCCCGCGCCCGTCATGAAGCGCCTCGGCGCCGTGCTCGCCGCGGCCACCGCCATCGCCCTCGGCGCGACCGCCGCCCCGGCGCTCGCCGGTACCTTCACGCTCGACCTCCAACCGCAGGCGAGCGCCGTGGTCGGCCGGCCGCTGGTCATCAAGGCGACCGGCTCCGTCCCGCCCGAGGACGTCGGCTTCCCCTACTGGTTCAGCCTCGACGCGATCCCGGCGACGGTCACCACGACCTGTCCCGCGGACCAGGGCGAGGGCGCCCAGTTCGCGCTCGGCAGCGGCGGCTCGATCGTCGTCCTCAGCCAGACCCAGCACCCGAACCTCGCCGGCGACTTCATGATCCCGGTCGCCGTGACGCCCAGCCGGGCGGGCGCGCTCCTGCTGTGCGGCTACACCGACGACGGCGGCGCGGTCACGCTGGCCCGCACGTCGCTGCTGCTGCACATCAAGCCCCGCGAGAGCCTCCGCAAGGCCAAGCAGCGCTGCTGGCACATCCACAAGCGGCGCGCCCGCGCGCGCTGCCTGCGCCGCGTCCGGCTGCAGGTCAACGCGTCTCGCTGACGCCCTTGCGGTTGTGGTTGACCGCCTCGATGTTGTGGCCGTCGGGATCGAGGACGAACGCCCCGTAGTAGCCGGGGTGGTAGGCGGCGCGCTCACCGGGCGCGCCGTTGTCCGTGTAGCCCGCCCCGATCGCGGCGCGGTGGAAGGCGTCGACCGCTTCGTTCGTGTCGGCGGCGAACGCGATGTGGACGTGCTCGCTCGGCGGCTCGCCGGCGACGTACGAGACCGGGCCGATCTGGACGTGGTCCGGCTCGTCGACGCCGAGCTCGTAGCCCAGCGCCAGGTAGAAGCGCCGGATCGCCGCGACGTCGCGCGTGCGGAGCGTGACGCGGTCGAGCGCGCCGGGCTTGCGCTCCTGCCCCGTGTAGACCACTTCGACGCGGTTGCCGTCCGGGTCGCGCAGGTCCGCGCGGGCGAGCTCGGGCGACGGCGCGGAGAACGCGATGTGGAGGTGCTGCGCGACGGGCTGACCGTCCGAGACGATCGAGAAGTCGCCCCAGTCGATGTACTCGGAGTCGATCAGGGGGTGCGTCCGGCCGAGCACGGTGAGGACGTCCTCGTAGAAGCGCTGCGAGGCGTCGCGGTCGGCGACGCGGATGTCCACATGGTCAATCACCCGGCCCATTGTGCGGCACGGCTCGCCGTAGGACGGGTTGGCGGATGGGCGTGATGTCCTACAGCACGCCGTATGTCGGTCATGACGATGCGCGCCGTCGCGTTTCCCTCCGGCGAGACGATCCCGGCCCTCGGCATGGGGACGTGGCACCTGGGGCAGGGGCGGCACCCCGAGACGGTCGAGATCGAGGCGCTGCAGACCGGCCTCGACCTGGGCATGACGCTCGTCGACACGGCCGAGATGTACGGCGACGGCGCGAGTGAGCGGCTGATCGGCCGGGCGATCGCCGGACGCCGCGATGACGTGTTCCTCGTCAGCAAGGTGCTGCCCCACCACGCGACCCGCGAAGGGACGATCGCCGCGTGCGAGTCCAGCCTACGGCGGCTGGACACCGACCACCTCGACCTCTACCTCCTGCACTGGCGGGGCCAGGTCCCGCTCGAGGAGACGGTGGGCGCCTTCCAACAGCTCGTTCGCGACGGCCGGATCCGCCACTGGGGCGTCAGCAACTTCGACATCGCCGACATGACGGAGTTGATCGAGCTCGACGCGGGCGGTGCGGTCCAGACCGACCAGGTGCTCTACAACCTGCTGCACCGCGGGATCGAGTGGAACCTGCTGCCCTTCTGCCAGCAGCACGGCCTGCCGATCATGGCCTACTCGCCGATCCAGCAGGGCCGGCTCGTCGGCGACCCGGTCCTGCGCTTCATCGGCGCGCGCCACAAGGCGACCTCCGCGCAGGTCGCGCTGTCGTGGGTGATCTCGCACCCCGGCGTCTGCGCGATCCCGCAAGCCGGCACGCCCCAGCACGTGCGGGAGAACTACGGCGCGCTCGGCGTCGTCCTCGAGCAGGACGACATCGTCAAGCTCGACGCCGCTTTCCCGCCGCCGCCCCGCCCGGTGCCGCTCGAGGTGCTGTAGCCCGCCACGAGCGCTTTCGGAAAAGTCCGGATCGAGGGGGGCGGGCCTCCCCGATGACAGCGGCGCGGGGGGCGCGCACGATGGGTGGCACCTTCGAGGAAAGGAGCCCCCATGCGACGCGCGACGAAGATCGCTGCAGCGATCGGGGTCGGCCTGCTGGTGGTGCTGGGGTTGTGGCTGCTGATCGCGCCGGGGCAGCTCGTGAAGTATCCGAGCGATCTCGACAAGACGTCGGTGGCGCAAGGGCAGCTCAGCGTGTTCCTCGATCCGGGAACCGGGACCGCCCAGAGCCGGCCGCAGCAACTGCCGCTCCAGATTCGGCGCCACGTGCGCGTCGTCGAGTCCTCGGGAGCGCAGGCGACCGTTCAGGAGACCTCCACCGAGCGGGCCGGCCGGCTGCCGGAACAGACGCTCGAGCAGCGCTACGTGATCGACCGCAGCTCACTGGAGAACGTGAAGAGCGAGAAGGCGTACGCCTACATACCGAAGAACGTGACCAACCGCGCGCCCTTCTACTCGATCAACCTGCCGTTCGGCACGGGCTCGGGGCCGTACAAGGTCTGGAAGAACGAGACCGCCTCGGCCTACGCGTTCAAGCAGGACGGCTCGCCCGTCGAGCGAGATGGCGTGAAGCTGATCCCGATGGTGGGCTCGCTGACGAACGCGCCGGCGAGTTGGGCCTACGTCGACCAGTTCGCCCGGCAGGGCATCGCCAAGTCCATCACCGCCGAGCAGGTGGGCGCGCGGCTGAAGGCACAGGGGATCGACCTGCAGGCGCTCGCCGCGCCGGTGCTTCCGGACCTCACCGATACGCAGCGCAAGCTCGTGAGGACGGTGCTCGCCCAGGCGGTGCCGATGAAGTACTTCGTATCCGTCGAGACACGGCTGCTGGTCGAGCCTGAGACCGGCGCGATCGTCTCGCTCGACAAGATCGACCAGTCACTGAGCGCCGCACCGGATCTCACGATCTTCGTGAAGCTGAGCGACATCCTGACGAAGCCGCCCCTCTCCGACCGACCCGCCGTGAAGACGCTCCGCGACACGCTCGCCGCAGCGGCCAAGCCGGCACCGGTGAAGGTGCTCGCCATGAGCTACGGCCAGACGAAGGACTCCGTGGCCGACTTCGCGGCCTACGCCAAGGACAAGGCCGCGGGCATCGAGCTCGTCAAGACGACGATCCCGCTGGTAATCGGCATCCTCGCCGGGATGGCCCTCATCATCGCCGCGGCGATGAGCGTCCATGACCGGCGCCGCCCGCCCGCGGGTCTCGCCGCCACGGCCGAGCCGCCCGAGCAGCGGCCGGCGACGTACGCCTGACGTCCGTCTCGTTGGTCCGGGAGCCTTCCGCTCCCGGACCGACACGGCGCCCGGCCGGCGCAGACACCACTGTGCTGGCTAGCTCGAGCCCCAGTACTCCTCAGCTTCGGTCTCCATCTTCGCCAGGCGCGTGTAGTAGTCGGGGAACTCATTCAGGTGCGCCCGGGCGATCTTCCCCGTGGTGATGCGGTCATCGTCGGTGACGTTGGTCTCGGGATCCCGCCGCCCGTGTTCGAGTTCTACGTACAACCCCATGCGGAACTGCTCGACGTCGAACCGTGAGGCATCCCAGTCGATGCCGATCGACGCGCCGATCACGCGGGCGTCCTCAGCAGTGAAGATGACTTGCTCGTCTGTCACGTCGGGCTCCTGTCGATTGCGCCTGTGCAGCAGCGCCGCGCGGCTATGAGAGCACTCCCAGGATCGCGGCAATCAACTCGACTGCGGCCAGCATGGCCGTGACGGTCAGCGCTACTACGGCGACCGCCGCCACCGCGAAGGCGCCGCGAGTCCAGCGTGCCACGCGGCGCCCTGCCTGAAGGCTCGGCTCGGGGAGCCGACGGTCGAGGAGCACCATGAGCAGGGCGCCCACCACGCCGCCGCCGTAGTGGGCGCGCTCCGCCTCGGCGACTCGGGCACTCCAGCGGCGCGCCAGGATGCGTGCCTCGCGGCGCTTTCGCACGGCGCGCAACGGCAGCCGCTGCGTGCGCCGCGTCCAGTAGGACAACGACTCGCGCGCGTCAACAAGGTCTTGGCTGTCCGTGCGAAGCCCGGTCATGCGCTCTCCAGCTCCTTACACTAGGCATCGCGCACCGGGGCGCCATCCGTAGAAGTACGAACGCGACGTCCGTGGCTTCAGCAGCAGCGTCACGGAGCACCGGCGACGAACGCCGGCGGCGGCTCAGGAGCCATTCATCACCCGCGCCTTGGCCGTCGCGAACTCCGCGTCGGACAGCCCGCCGGAGTCGTGGAGGGCTACCAGCCGCTCGAGCTCGTCGACGGCCTGGTTGTGTTCCGGGCCGGTGGGGACCTTTCGCGAAGTGGCGGACTTGCGGGCCTTCGCCGCCTCCCGGCGCTCGCGCACCTCGCGGATGGCGTCGCCGCGCTGGACGCCGGGGTACTCGACCGCGGTCTGGCGGCGCAGGACGGTGACGCCCAGCGCGAGCAGCGCTGCGAACAGGACGATCCAGGCGAGTTGCCGGAACGCCGGCGTCGGGCCCCAGACGACCAGCGCCAGCAGCAGCCCGCCGGACGCGGCGTACGCCACGCCCGGGCTCTCGCGCAGCTCCGGCGCGGCGAGCTTGCGCAGGAACCGCGCCGGGCGGGTGGGGCCGCCCAGCCATGCGACGAGCGCGAACACGACGCCGTAGACGATCAGCGCGACCGCGATGGCGAACAGCAGCGACGTGGCGATCATCCACGCCTGGTGCACGGCAGCCTCGTTGGAGGGCACCTTCACCAGCGAGTCGACGATCTCATTGCCGCCGATGCGGCGGACCAGCAGCAGGAGCACGCCGACCACGACGAAGGACCAGCCCGCGGTGCGCAGCGCCTGCCGACGCCGGCCGCGCGCAAGCCAGATCGCGAGCGCGTACAGCAGGATCGCCAGCGCGGGCAGCACGATCGCGAGGCTCTTGACCGCGCTCGCGGAGTCCTGGGCCCCCTTGAGCTGGTTGGAGCGCATGATCAGCAGCCGGCCGCTCGTGTCGGGGACGCTGAGGTTGAGCCGCTGCTGGAGCTGCGCCTTCGCCTGCGCGCCGACCGCTCCCTGGAGCTTGGCCTGCGCCGCGGCCACCTGACTCGACACCCCGAGGTCGGCGGCGAGCTGGCTCACGAGTTCGTGGAGGTCGAGCCTGACCACCCCGCCTGAGGTCGAGACGACACGACCGCCGCCGTTGATGACGTTGAGCATCTGCTCGTGCGCGGCCGCGTTGGCCGCTACCCAGGCGTCCTGCACCCTGGGGCGTGCCAGCAGCTTGGGAGCGGCGCGGTCGGCGAGCTGCCTCAGGCCGGCCGAGGCCGGGCCGGCGAGCACCTGCAGGTTGGACGGCAGTCGCTGCTGGATCGCCCCGGTCACGTCGACGTTCGTGAAGAGCTGATCAACCAGGTATGGGGCGAGCGCGGCCTGGACCTGCTTGTCGGCCAGCAGCTCAGAGCTCGTCGCCTTCCAGTTGTCCGTGTTGAGCGCCTGGCGGTTCACCCAGACCGCGAAGGCGCCGGTGAACAGTGCCAGCGACGCCAGCACCAGCAAGATCGGCACGACGACGCGGTGGACGCGCCTCGGCGGTTCGGTCGCGCGCTCAGGATCCGACATGGAAGCTCCTTTGGTTCGACTGCCGCAGACGAGCGGCGACCTGCCCGAGCAGGTTGCCGGACGCGGTTCGCCAGCGCGACCGTGGAGCGCCGCCGATCTCCGTCGAAAGCCCGCGACGTTCGTGCGGGAAAGCGCGGAGGGTTCCGGAGTGCCGGGGAGGCCGTCTCATGCAGGTTCAAGTCACAAGCGCGGGAATGAGCGACTCCGCCTTCGTCCTCCGTGAAGAGCCGGAGATCGGCGAGAAGGCCGCCAGCTTCTGGTGGCTCTACCTCGTCTTCGGCATCGCGTGGGTGATCGCGTCGCTCGTGGTCCTGCAATTCGACGGCGCGTCCGTCGCCACCGTCGGGCTCATCGTCGGCGTCATGTTCGCCGTCGCCTCCGCGCAGCAGTTCGTGCTGATGGCGATCGCCGACAGCATGCGCTGGCTGTGGGGCATCTTCGGCGGTCTCTTCGCGATCGCCGCGATCATCTGCTTCATCAACCCGCAGAACACGTTCGTCGCCCTCGCCGACACGCTCGGGTTCCTGTTCCTGTGCGTCGGTATCTGGTGGATGATCCGGGCGTTCGTGTTCAAGGCCGCCACCTCGGCGTGGTGGCTGGACCTCGTCGCCGGGATGATGATGGTCGTCCTCGCGTTCTGGACGAGCGGCCAGTTCTTCTTCGAGAAGGCCTACACGCTGCTCGTGTTCGCAGGCATCTGGGCGCTGATGCACGGCATCACCGACATCGTCGGCGCGTTCCGTCTGCGCAACGCACGCTGAGCCGCCGCGCTCGCGCCGCCGTCGCCTGCGGGCCCGGCGGCGCGACGCGACCGCGGCGGCCGACACAAGAGCTAGCCGCGACCGCTTGCCGTGCCGGCGGCAACCTGGGAGGGTCGCTCGAACCGCCACGCCGCACGGAGGCAGGACGTTATGCCGGGATTGGGCCAGAGCCGTCGACTGTCGTGCATCATCGTCGCGGTGGGGATGCTCGGCGTGTGCGTAACGGCCGCCCCGGCGCATGCCAAGTCCTGCAGGGCAAAGCGGATCGCCATCGCCTACAAGCCCCGAGGCCGCACGAAGGCCAAGCGATGGTGCGTTCCCCGCCCGCGGATACCGCGCAGCCAGGCCGATGCCGCGGTCTCGATCGTCCGCCTGCTGGAACGGGGAAAGCTGAGCCCGAAGCGCCTCGAGCGGCTCGTGCGGCACCTGCCGGCGAGACGCGAGCGAGCGTTCAGACGTGCTCGCGAGCGCCAGGTGCGCCGCACGACGAGCGCTCACGCGGCCGGAGCGCAGAGGCAGGGCGAGATCCCGGCAGGCCCTGACGAAGCGGGCTTCGGGTACTTCAGCGACTCGTCGACCAGCGCGAGCGCCGAGGACGATGAGCACGCGACCGTGCGCACGACGCACCGATCGAAGTCGCGCCACGAGATCTTCGGTCCGAAGTGCCCCGACTTCGACGGCAACGTCGTGACGAAGATCGCCGTCGTCCATACAGACGAGCGCTCGACCGAGCGACGCGGGAAGCGAACGACGATCACGACCGACGCCCGGATCACGGGCACGCTCAGCGGGGGCTTCACGGACGAGTTCGAGTTCCGCGGGCCGCTCGCGCTCGACCTCGACTTCGTGATCGAGACCCGTGTGGCGACCGTGATCGCGGCGACCGGCAAGGTCATCGACCGGAAGCCGACGGCCACGCGCCGCGTGAGGATGACGGCGTCGATCGCGCCGCAGTCGCTCGGAGCGCTCGAGACCCCGCTCGACGCGTTCAGCGCGATGACGATCACAGGTGCCGGCGGCTCGCACGGCCGGCTCTCGCTCGATGACTTCATCGCGGACCCGCCGCTCGTGCTCGCCCTCATGGGCACGGTCGCGCTGGCCAGGACCGAGGCCGCCACCGGCTTCGCGCGCACGATCGACAACGCCGCCGGCTTCCTCTGCGTTGTCGCGACGGCCGACCCGGCCTCGCTGACGCTGGCGAAGGGAGCGTCCGGCGGCTTCACCGTCACCGAGCGCGGGCTGGACGATCAGCGCGCCCTCCCGTCCAGCTCCAACGTGCGGGTCTACTCCGGCAACCTCGACCTGAGTCCGGTCGGGAACAAGATCCACGCGCCCGCGAGCGGCCTCGCGTTCCGCGCCACGCCCCGTGGCGGGGCGAGCGTCGTCGAGGTCTCCACCGTCTCACGCCGCGGGTACGCCCCGACGCTGAAGATCCCGATCAGCGAGCGCAGATCCGCGTTCCCGGCTCGCTTCACCGGCAGCTGGAGACGGGTCTATACCGACGCCGCGGGGCGCCTCGGCATGGTGGAGACCATCGACGGCACGGCGACGTTCGTGCGCAACCCCCTGATTCCGCCCGAGGCCGAGGCGATCATCGCGATCCCGTACGACATCCAGAGCAGCGTGATCAACTGGAGCGTGTCCGGCTCTCACACCGAGGCGGGATGCAAGACGACCTACAGCGGCTCGGGCACCGACGCGGCCATCCCGAACACCTTCGTCGACACGGGCATGACCCTCCAGGACGTCCACGCCAACCCGGCCGCTCCCGTGCCGGAGCCGATGCCCTTCTACTACTCGATCCGCGCGAGCTCGGATCCCATCGACGCGCCGCTCTTCACCATCACGCGCAGCGGCACCGCCGGCTGCGACACCGTCACCCAGGAGCCGATCATCGTCATCTACCTCGAGATCGGCAGCCGCGCCGATCTCAGCTCGCAGACGCCGCTAGGCGAGATCGTCAAGAGCGGCGACATCAACCTGCTCGCGGGCCACCGCCACACCGACGCCGGCATCGGCCTACCCAGCGACGACACCTGGAGCTTCCGGGGGTCGGGCTAGGCGCGCGTCTTCCCCAGAGCCTCCGAGCGGACTCGAACCGCTGACCCCTTCATTACGAGGCGCTGCGTGGAGCTGAGAGAGCGTCGGGTTGGCTCAGGCTCGTTCCGCTGAGTGCGGTCGGGTCGGGACAGAACTGCTGATTCGGGGACATATCTCGGGACACGCCCGCGGGATCGGCGGCCGCCGCGAGCGACCTAGGCGGAGACGTTGTCGCGCCCGCGCACGAGCCAGAGATGGAGCGTCTCCGGAGCGACGTCGGCGCCGTTCGGCCAGCTGATCGTGCCGAGCTCCGAGTCGAGCTGGACGCGGGCGAAGTACTCCGGATCGCTCAGCGGCTCGAACACGCCGGTCCAATCCCAGTCGGAGGCGTCGAGCTCACCACCGACACCGTCATCGAAGGCAAGCCGAAGACGATGCGCGCCGACGACCTCGACCTCGGCGATTCGGTGCAGATGAGATGCCAGATCCACGCGCACGATGCTACGCAAGCGGGTCGATGCGCACCAGCGGCGCGTTCTCACGCGCACGAGCCCAGTTGAGTCGCAACTCGTCTCGATGGAGCCCACACCACTCCTGGACCAGGCGCAGGGCGCGCGCCGGAATGCTTCCGGCGATGACATCGCCGGTCTGGATCGAGAGCACGACGGTCTCGCCGGCGTACGTCGCGTGAAAGTGCGGCACGCCGTGCTCGCGGTAATACATCGCGATGACGATCCCGTAGAACTCGCTGATCCTCGGCACGCGTCCATCGTCGCGTTCACGGCGGACACGAGCCAGAGCCTCCGAGCGGACACGAGCCGCAGCGGCCGCCGTCGCGTGTTCTGGCCCGCGTAGCGACGCAGGCGCGCCTAGCACTGTTCAACTGTTTTCTGGTCCGCGCGGAAGAACAGTCGCGCGTTCGGGGTTGTTCGTCATCGGCTACCGCCGTGACCAACCACCGCACGCCCCTTCACCGAGCGCTGCGGTCTTCCGGGCAATACCCGCCTGGCAAACAAGGGAGAAGGTGAATGACCACCATCAACATCGACGGTCGTGCGCTCACGCGCTTCGCCGTGGCTGTCGCCGCCTCGCTCATTGTCGGCGCGGTCGGGTTCTTCGTCGGGCAGACGACTCGTATGTCCGACACCGCCGTCGCGGGTGTCAAGAGCGAGGCTACGGCCGACGCCGTCAAGGCCACGAAGGCCGAGGACGCCATCGCTCTTCACGACAAGCTCGCCGCGGCCAAAACGGTTGCGGCTCGGCATGAGCGCAAGGCGGTTGGCAAGGTCCGCCGCGTCACCCGTCGCAACGAGCGCAAGCGCGCCGCGAGGCTGGCCGAGAAGGCGCGCACTGACGGCGTCAGCGCTGGGTACAACTCGGGCTTCGGCGCGGGTAACAGCACCGGGCACGAGGCTGGCGTTCAGGACGGCATCGAGGAGGCGACCGACGAAGTCACCTGCTCGGACGATCCCGACGCGCCGCTGCCTTATTGCAACGACTACTAGGACACACCCGTCACGCGCTGCTCGCCGCGCGTGACGATGCTCCGGGCGGAAACACCCCGCGCATGATGAAGAAGGTGATCTATCAGGCCCGATTGATGCGCCGTAGACGCAACCTGGCGCGCCACTCCGACGGCTCTACGCCTTCCGGCTCACCTACATCGACTGAAGAGTGCCGACCAGTACCCCGCCTCCTGGTCGCGCGAGCGGCGAGGGGACGGCCAAGGCTCCATCAGCGCGTGCCATCTCGTCAGCGCATCGCTTGACCGGGTGCGGAACGGCACCGCTCGGGACCCGCTCCGGTCCGCACGCAGCGGTTGAGCAGCAAAAGGGCGAGCATTTGCGGCGCCTTTTGTAAGAGCCTCCGAGCGGACTCGCAACCGCTCGACCCCTTCATTACGAGGCGCTACCTGGAGCTGAGACAGCGTGGGATTGGCTCAGGTTCGTTGTGCTGAAAGCGGTTGAGTCGCAGGGACAGAACTGCTGACTCGAGGACAGTGCATCTCGGGACAGCGTTCTGGCAGAGGCACACCTGGCTGGGACGGCGATCGGTCGTAAGACTCAGACAGCTTGCTCGATCAGCTCCAGAGACCGCTGAACGGGACGGCCCACAGGCGGTCGCCCAGCGGCGTCGTCTGGACTCCGGCGTGGATGATGATCCCGGCCTTGAAGGTGTCGGGCCGGGCATCGCCGGAGCCGTTCGAGCCGAGCGCCGGTCGCGGCGGTCTGATCGTGGCCGCGGCCTTGACCTCGATGGCGGCAATTCTCGCCAGCCGTTGTTCTCGACGATGAAGTCGACGTCTTCGCGGTCGCGCTGATAGTGGAAGAGGCGCACCGTTTGCTCTGCCCAGCTCGCGTGCTTGAGCAGCTCGGCGAGCACGAGCGTCTCGCAGCGCCTTGCCTTTGACCTGTTCGTCAGCGCGGATTCGTGTCTCGTCGGCGCCGAGCAGGTGGGCGAGGAGTCCTGGGTCGCAGACGTAAGCCTTGGGCGTGCAGCTTCACGAGCGCCGAGCCCGTGGACGCCAGCCCGGCAGGCGCCGGATCAGGAAGAGTTGCTCAAGCAGCAGCGTGTGCTCTTTGACGGTCTTGTCATCGAGCTCGAGCTGTTGAGCGACCTTGCGATACGAGAGGAGGTTCGCGGACTGGCTGGCTCGATCACACCCGCAGCAGTCGTTCGGACTCGTCAGTCCGGCGCAGGTCTGCATAGCTCGAGCAGGTCCTTGCCGAGTGTCCCGGCCAGGTAATCGCGGAACCAGCGGTTGCGAAGCCTCCCAGGAGGCCGCTGGCGTGCCTCCGGGTCAGCCACCCTCGGCGATCGCGGTCGCGTACGCATCGGGCCCGACGGGGGCACGCTCGACCTGCGGCGCGCGTCCCGCGAGCAACTCGTCGACGATCATTCAGCTCGCCGCCTCGGATCTCGCTCTGCGCGAGCGGCCACAACTCGAGGCGATCGATGCGGCCAGGAAGCGCGTCGATGACCTGGCGGTGGGCGAGCACGTCTGCAGACCCCGTGATCAGGAACCAGCCCCGGAACAGTGTCCGCATCCACCGCTCTGCTTGAGCTCCAGCAAGAGGCGCCGGCGCGTCACTGTTCTCGGACGATCGACGCGCCGCCCGCCTTAGTCCCGCGACGAACCCGACTGGATACATCCCTCAGCGCTGCTCGTCGCGAGTGGCGATCGTCCAGGGTGGAAAACGAAGCGCATCGATGATGACGGTGATCCATCCGGCCCGTTGATCGCCGTGACGAACCTGGCGCGCCACTCCGCGGCTCTCGCCTTCCGGCTCACCAAGATCGACTCATGAGTGCTCGACCAGTACCCCGCCACCTGATCGCGCGAGCGGCGAGGGGACGGCCAAGGACACCATCAGCGCGTGCCATCTCGTCAGCTCATCGCTTGACCGGGTGCGGAACGGCACCGCTCGGGACCCGCTCCGGTCCGCACGCAGCGGTTGAGCAGCAAAAGGGGAGCATTTGCGGCCCTTTTGTAAGAGCCTCCGAGCGGACTCGAACCGCTGACCCCTTCATTACGAGTGAAGTGCTCTACCAGCTGAGCTACGGAGGCGGGGCCGCCGAGTGTAGCCACGAAGCCTCAGCTGCTCGCCCGCGCCGGGCGCAGTGTCCATAGCTGATTCGACCCCGTGACGGCCACGATCACGCTGCCCGAGGGATCGATGACCATGCCGGTCGGGCTCGGCAGCGCGGCGGAGGTCGCGAGGAGCCCGTTGGCCGGTGCGCTCGTGCCGCCACCGGCGATGGTGTTGATCGTGCCGTCCCGCTCGATCGAGCGCACGTTGGTGCTCGAGCCGCCTTCGGTGATGAGCACGCGACGCGAGCGGTCCACGAGCAGGCTCGTGGGGTTGCTGAGGCTCGCCGCCGAGGCCGCGCCGCCGTCGCCGGTCGAGAACGCCAGCCCGGTGCCGGCGATCGTGTGGATGACTCCCGACGGATCGACGCGGCGGACGCGCTGATCCCCTTGGTCTGCGATGAGCACGTCTCCGGCGCGGGTGACGGCGAGGCCGGTGGGCTTGGTCAGGCTCGCTTCGGTGGCCGGCTTGTTGTCGCCGTCGTAGCCCGTCGCGCCGTCGCCGGCGATCGTGGTGATGGTGCCATCGGGGTCGATTCGGCGGATGAGCCGCTCTCCCATCTCGGCGATGAGGATGCCGCCCTGCGCGTCGAGGGCGAGCGTCGTCGGCAAGTTCAGCTCCGCCTGCAGCGCGGGGCCGCCGTCCCCTAGCCGATTGCCCGCGAAGCCGGTGCCCGCCACCGTCGTGATCGTCCCGCTCGGGTCGACCCGTCGGATCCGGTTGTTGTGCTGATCGGCGATGAGGATGCCGCCCGTGGCGTCGACGATGACCCCGGTCGGATGGTTCAGCTGCGCGTCCGTCGCCGGGCCGCCGTCGCCCGCGAAACCCGCGATGCCGGATCCGGCGACCGTCGTGATGACGCCGTCCGGCGTGATCTTCCGGATGCGATTGCTCAGGTCGGCGACGAGCACGTTGCCCGACGCATCGACGGCCACGCCCATCGGCTGGTCGAGTTGCGCATCGGCGGCCGGGCCACCGTCGCCGAGATACCCCGGCACACCCGTGCCCGCGAGCAGCTCGAGGGTGGGCGCGGGCACCGCGGCGGACGCGCCGGCGGTGTCGGCGAGGCCAGTGAGGCCGGTGACTGCGGCCATCGCGAGGAACAGACCACGCGGTCGGACAACCTTGCGGGGCACGGCGGTACCTCCTGGCGCGAGTCGCTGGCAGATACCCAGAGGGAACGCCTGCACGCGCCGAGAATTCCGCGAGGCGGTGAGCTAGAGCGCGCGCATCCGGTTGTTGCGCGGGTTGTGCTCGACCTCGGCGCGGCCCAGCGCCTCCATGACCGGCGGCACGTAGTTGCCGAAGCGGCCGCGAAGCCCCTTCTTGAGGCCGTACCAGCCGCCGACCGGGTTGTCGTCCGAGCGCGCCCACGCCTCGACGCTGCCCTCGGCGGCCGGCTTCTGCTCGTCGGCGTTGCCGAGCGGCACCCAATCGCCCCGCTCGCGCAGCATCGCCTCGAGGTCGTCGAGGCAGCGCAGGTGGTAGCGGAGCTCGGTCTTGCCGACCTGCACGACCAGGGCCGGCGGGTCGAGCGACTCGTCGCGGAAGGCGGTGTACTCGGACCCGCCGCTCGGCGTCTTGAGCACCCACGGATCCGTTCGCGTTCCGTTCATGACTTCGTAACCTAACAGTTACCGATTCGCCTTGCATACGCCGCTCCCGGATGGGAGGGTCCTCCACCAAGGGGAGTCAATCGCCGGGGGCTCAGATGCGTCGCACGTTTGTCGTTGCCGCTGTCGTCACGACCTGCATGGCCGCCTTGCCGGCGACCGCGCTCGGTCACACGATCACGTCGTTCGGGCCCGGGTCACCCGGTATCGGCGACCCCTACTTCCCGTTCGACGGCAACGGCGGCTATGACGCCAAGCACTACGACCTCGACCTCGCCTATGACCCGCCGACCGACGTGCTGCGCGGCGTCGCGACGATCCGCGCCCGGGCGACGCAGAACCTCTCGAGCTTCAACCTCGACTTCAACGGGCTCACGATCCGCTCGATCAAGGTCGATGGGCGCCGGGCGACCTGGAGCCGGGCCGCCGACGAACTGAGCGTCACCCCCAAGCACGGCCTGCGGAAGCACGAGCGCTTCACCACCGAAGTCGTCTACGACGGCATCCCGACATCGGTCGGTGACGCGGAGATCGGCCTCTCGGGCTTCATCGCAACCGACGACGGCACCGTGGTCGCCGGCCAGCCCGAGGGCGCCGACCACTGGTACCCGGTCAACGACCACCCGCTCGACAAGGCCGCCTACACGTTCCACATCACCGTCCCCGAGGGCCTCGAGGCGATGGCCAACGGCGTGCTGAAGAGCAACCGCAGCCGCCACGGCAGGACGACCTGGGTGTGGGATGCCAAGGAGCCGATGGCGTCGTACCTCACGACGGCGACGATCGGCGAGTTCGACATCACGGCCTACCGCAAGGGCAGGATCCGCTACTGGGACGCGATCGACCCGGACCTGTTCACGCAGATCTCCCCGCGCACGGGCGCGAAGTACCTGCTCTCCCAGCAGGCCAACAACAGCTACAAGCGGCTCACGCGCACGATCAGCGTGCCGGCCGGCGGCTCGCAGCTCTCCTTCTGGGTCAACCGCGACACCGAGCCCGACTGGGACTTCATGTTCGTCGAGGCGCACCACCCCGGCGTGGACGACTGGACCACGCTGGCCGACCTCAACGGCCACACGAACGACAACACCGGCAACTCCTGCCCCGTCGGCTGGCAGGCGATCCACCCGTTCCTCGCCCACTACCAGACCGACAACGGCGACGGCACCTGTACCGCGAGCGGCAGCACCGGCGTCTGGCAGGCCGCAAGCGGCGCGAGCAACGGCTACGAGCAGTGGACGGTCGATCTCTCGCCCTACAAGAACGGCAACGTCGAGCTCTCGATCAGCTACGCCAGCGACGACATCGTGCAGCACAAGGGCGTCTTCCTCGACGACGTCGCCATCTCGAGCGGCCCGGGCTCGACCTCGTTCGAGGACGACGGCAACCCGCTCGACGGTTGGACCGTGTCCGGGCCGCCTGCGGGCAGCCCCGGCAACGACACCGACTGGATCGTGGGCACCTCCGCGGATGCGCCGCCGACGCCGGGAGCGATCGCCGCCGGCTCGTTCGCGCGTGAACCGGAGATCCTCGCCTTCGAGTCGGGCATCTTCGGCCGCTACCCCTTCTCGGCGGCCGGCGGGATCGTCGATGACGTCCAGGGCCTCGGCTTCGCGCTCGAGACGCAGACGCGGCCGGTCTATGCGCCGGACTTCTTCGACACCCCGGAGAACGGGGACTCCGTCGTCGTCCACGAGCTCGCGCATCAGTGGACCGGCGACAGCCTGGCGCTCGCCGGTTGGCAGCACATCTGGCTCAACGAGGGCTTCGCGACCTACCTGGAGTGGTTGTGGAGCGAGCGCGAAGGGCTCGGGACGGCGCAGGAGATCTTCGACAACTTCGCGACGATCCCGGCCGACGATCCCTTCTGGACGCTGCCGATCGGCGACCCGGGCCCGGATCAGCTGTTCGAGATCCCCGTCTACTGGCGCGGCGGCATGACGCTGCACGCGCTCCGGCTCAAGATCGGCGACCGGGACTTCTTCCGGCTGGTCAAGCGCTGGGTGCGGCTGCATTCCGGCGGCAACGTGTCGACGCCCCAGTTCATCGCCCTCGCGGAGCGGATCTCCGGCCAGGACCTCGGCGACTTCTTCGACACGTGGCTGTTCACGCCCGAGAAGCCGGCCGGGATCGAGCCCGCGGGCCTGCGCTCGCGGGCGAAGGCCCGAGCGGTCTACTCGGCCCGGAGCGCGATCAAGAAGGAGATGAAGCGCTAGCCAACCGCGCGTCGATCCACGCCAGCACGTCGCCCAGCACGCGGTCGCGCTCGGGCTCGTGGTGGATCTCGTGGAACAGGCCGTCGTAGACGTGGAGCGTGGTGACCGCCGGTGCGAGCGCGGCTAGCTCGCGCGCGCCCGACGCGTAGGCGACCTGGTCCTCCGCGCCGTGGATGACGAGCAGCGGGACCGCCAGCCGCGGCGCGCCCGCCGCGATCTCGTCGATCGCCTCGAGCGCGTCGAGGCCGAAGCCCAGCGACGCGATGTCGTGGACGAGCTTGTCGTCGCGGTAGGCCTGCACGACCGCGGGATCGCTCGACAGCGTGGCCGGGTCGATGCCCGACTTCACGCGCACCTTCGGCAGCACGCGGCCCAGCACCCGCGCGGCGCGCACCTTGGCCGCCTGCTCGCGCAGCGCGCTGTGCAGCCCGATCGCCGACAACACCGCGCCCGCGATCGGCGGCGCCGGCTCCCGCACCAGCCACAGCGCGGCGATCAGCGCGCCCAGCGAGTGGCCGTAGACGAACACCGGCCCGCCGCGCTCGCCGCAGCGCCGCACGAGCGCGTCCAAGTCGGCGACGGCGGGCTCGAAGCGCGTCGCGCCGCGCGGCCCCGGCGAGCGCCCGTGCCCGCGGAGGTCGAGCGCGCGGACGGCGAGCCCCGCGGCCGTGAAGCGCGCGGCGACGTGCTCGTAGCGGCCGCTGTGCTCGCCGAGCCCGTGCAGCAAGGCGACGACCGCACGTGGGTCGCCCACTGGCTCCCACTCGCGCTCGAAGAGCGGCGTCACGCCACCTGGGTGGCGGGCTCCGCCTGAGCCGCCGCCGAAGCCGCGGCCCGCTCGCGCTGCTGCGTCACCGCCAGAACGACCGCGGGAATGAGCGCGAGCACCGACATCCCCACCGCCCACCAGAAGGTGGCGGCGAACGCGTCGGCCAGCGGCTCGGCCACGCGCGCCCGCACGTTGTCCGGGAGTCGCTCGAGCGTCCCGCCGCCCGCACCGCCCGCGCCGCCGAGCTGATCCTTGATCTGCCCCTGCAGAATGACCGCGAGCAGCGCCGTGCCGAGCGAGCCGCCGACCCGCTGCACCACGTTCAGCGCGCTCGTCGCGCGCGGCACCGCCGCGCGGTCGAGCGAGGCGTACGCGGCCGCCATCGACGGCATCATCGACGAGCCGATCCCCAGCCCGCGGAGCACGAGCAGCAGCGCGAGCACCGTGTACGACGTGTCCGACTTCAGGAACGCGAACGGGATCGTCCCGACGGTCAGGATCAGCAGCCCGGCCACCGCCACCCGGCCGCCGCCGAGCCGGTCGGTCAGCTTCCCGGCGATCGGCATCGCCGCTGCCGCCCCGAGCCCCTGCGGCGCCATCAGCAGGCCGGCGGTCAGCGCCGACTCGCCGCGCGCCACCTGGTAGTAGAGCGGCAGGATGATCATGGCGCCGAACAGCGCCCCGCCGATCAGGAACGTCGTCGCGCTCGCGGCGGCGAAGACGCGGTCGCGGAACAGCCGCACGTCGATCAGCGGCCGCTCCGCGCGCCAGGCGTGGCGCACGAACAGCGCGACGAGCACGATGCCGACCACGATCGGCCCCCACACCAGCGGGTCACCGAAGCCGCCGTGCGACTCGCTCTCGGACAGCCCGAACACGACCCCGGCGAGCCCGGGCGAGAGCAACAGCAGCCCGGTCCAGTCGAGCCGCCCGGCGTCGGCGCGGCCCGCGTCGGCCTTCAGCAGCCGCCCGGCGAGCACCAGCGCGGCCGCGGCGATCGGGACGTTGACATAGAAGATCCAGCGCCACGAGGCGGAGTCGACGATCAGGCCGCCGATCACCGGCCCGAGGATCGGCCCGAGCAGCATCGGCACGCCGACCACGCTCATGACGCGCCCGACCCGGTGGGCGCCCGCGGTCTGCGCCAGCAGCGCCATGCCGACCGGCATGATCATGCCGCCGCCGAAGCCCTGCAGGACGCGGAAGAAGATCAGCGACTCGGCCGACCACGCGAGCCCGCACAAGGCGCTGCCGATGCCGAACAGCGCGACCGAGATCATCCAGATCCGCTTCGAGCCGAAGCGCTCGGTCATCCAGCCGGTCAACGGGATCACGGTCGCGAGCGCCAGCAGGTAGCCGGTCGAGACCCACTGGATGGTGTTCAGCGGGGCGTCGAGCTCCCGCGAGAGCGTCTCGAGCGCGACGTTGACGATCGTCGTGTCGAGGATCGACATGATCACGCCGACCACGACGACCGCCGCGACGATCCAGACCTCCCTGCCGAGTGGTTCGTCGTCAGCCGCCATCCCTTGCACTGTACGAATCGAACATGCGCCGAGACCAGTACCAACCGGTCATCTGGCCGTCTACGTTCAGGGGATGCACGGTCAAGGAGGGCCGGTGCGTGACCTGCCGCCGCGGCCGGTCACCGTGCTCGTCGCAGGCGACGACGATCGCGAAGTCACCCAGAAGCTGCTGCGCGAGCTCACCACGGCCGGCTATGAGCTCCGCTGGGTCGGCTCGCCCGAGGAGGCCGCCCGCGCGCCCTACGCGATCGTCTCCACCCGCGCGCTGGGCGAGCTCGCCGAGCTCCGCCACGACGCCCTCCACGACGGCCTGACCGGCCTCCCCAACCGCGCGCTCTTCCTCGACCGGCTGGAGCTGAGCCTCAAGCGCTCGCGCCGCCTGGGCGGCGAGTTCTGCTGCGCCGTCCTCTTCTGCGACCTCGATCGCTTCAAGCTCGTCAACGACTCGCTCGGCCACATCGTCGGCGACCGCCTGCTGATGGCGGTCGCGAAGCGGATCGAGGGGGCGCTGCGGCCCGGCGACACCGTCGCGCGCCACGGCGGCGACGAGTTCACGATCCTGCTCGAGGACATCGGCGACGTCCGCGGCGCCTCGATCGTCGCCGACCGCGTGCAGGAGTCACTCGCCGCGCCGTTCCACCTGGACGACCGGGAGCTCTACGTCTCGGCCAGCATCGGGATCGCGCTGGTCACCCCCGAGCGCGCGCCGGAGGACGTGGTGCGCGACGCCGACGTCGCCATGTACCGCGCCAAGGCCAAGGGCGGCTCGGGCCACGCGGTGTTCGATGAGGCGATGCACGCGCGGGTGATGCAGCGCCTCGAGATGGAGACCGGCCTGCGCCACGCGCTCGAGCGCGGCCAGCTGCGCGTGCTCTACCAGCCCGTGATCGAGACGGCGACCGGCCAGATCGCCGGGTTCGAGGCCCTGTGCCGCTGGACCGACGCGACCGGCACCGCGATCGAGCCGCGCGAGTTCGTGCCGATCGCCGACGAGACCGGGCTGATCCTGCCGCTCGGGCGCTTCGTGCTCGGCGAGGCCTGCCGCCAGCTCGCGATCTGGCGCAGGCACCCGCGCGGGCAGCACATCTCCGTCTCGGTCAACGTCTCCCAGCGCCAGCTCGCCGACCCGGGCTTCGTCGACCTCGTCACCGGCGCGCTCGCCGACGCGCGGCTCGACCCGCGCGGGCTGCGGCTCGAGGTCGCCGAGAGCTCGATGATGGACGACCCGGACGCGGCCCGGCGCGTGTTGGGCCGCCTGTTCGACGAGCACTCCGTGGCGGCGCGGATCGACGACTTCGGGCTCGGCGCGTCGTCGGTGCGCCAGCTCCATCGCTTCCCGGGCGACGCGGTCAAGCTCGACCGCACGTTCGTCGTCCCGATGCTCGAGGACGAGGGCGCGCACGACATCGTCAAGGCGATCGTCGCGCTCGCCCACAACCTCGGCATGGAGGTGATCGCGGAGGGCGTGGAGACCCAGGCCCACCTCGATCACCTCAAGCTCCTGGGCTGCGAGTACGCCCAGGGCTTCTTCATCGCCGGCCCGCTCGACGCGGGCGCCGCCACCGCGCTCCTGGAGCGCGGGACGGCGGACGCGATGACCTAGCTAGGTTCCGCGGGTGCGCTCCTGCGCCTCGTCCTCGCGGCCGTGCTCGTATTCGGTGTCCGGGCGGTCGGCGGCATCGTCCGCGGTGGCCCGGCGAGCAGCGGGCTGCTCCTCGGCGGTGCGGTCGTCGGCGACTCGGTCGTCGTCGCGGCGGGCGGTGTCGGCGCCGTTGTCGCCGGTCACGCCGGCGAAGCGGTCGCGCTCGTGGTCCTCGACGAGCTTGTCGTCGGCCAGGCCGCGCTCGTGCAGGTTGGCCTCGGCCTCGTGGCGCTCGGCCTCCGCGCGCTCGGCGCGAGCCTTCTGCTGGGCGATCTCGGCTTCCTGCTCCGCCCTGTCGGCCTCGCTGGCGCGCGCAGAAGCGGTCTCACGATGCTCGGTGGCGACGCGCTCGCGGCGCGACTCGAGCTCGCGCTGGGCCTTCCGCTCCTCGGACTTGGCGCGCATGCGGGGCAGCATCACGAGCAGGCCGATGAGCAGCAGGACCACCACGACGATCAGGATGATGAGTCCGGTGGACATGGTTCTCCCTTCCCTTGGTTGCGCGAAAGGGTCCCCTCGCGCGCGTGAGCCCAAACGACAGGCCGTCAATGAGCGCTGACACGCCGAGCTTCGATCTGCAGTCCCACTCCACGCACTCCGACGGGGCGCTGCCGCCCTCCGAGGTGGTGGCGCGGGCGGCCGCCGCGGGCGTCGAGCTGCTCGCGCTCTCCGACCACGACTCCGTGGCCGGGGTGGCCGAGGCGGCCGCCGCCGCGCAGGAGCACGGGATCCGGCTCTCGCCCGCCGCGGAGCTCTCGAGCGTGCACGGCGAGCACGAGGACCTGCACATCCTCGGCTACGAGATCGACACCGCCGACCCCGCGCTGCTGGCCGCGCTGGAGGACTTCCGCGCCGACCGCGGCCGCCGCATCCTCGCCATGGCCGACCGCCTGCGCGAGCTCGGCTTCGCGCTCGACGACGACGAGTTCATGCATCGCGAGAGCATCGGCCGCCCGCACCTCGCCGACGCCGTGCTCGCCCACCCCGACAACGCCGAGCGCCTGGCGCGCGAGGGCATCAAGGGCAAGAAGGAGCTCTTCCCGCCCTACCTGGTGCCGGGGGCGAAGGCCTACGTCGCGCGCTCGCGGCCGACCGTGGAGCAGGCGATCGAGGTCATCCACGCCGCCGGCGGCGTCGCGGTGTGGGCGCACCCGTTCTGGGACGTCGAGGACCCGGACGAGGTGCGGCGCGCGATCGCGACGTTCGCGGCCGAGGGGCTCGACGGCGTCGAGGTGTTCTACCCCGAGCACTCGCGCGAGCAGGCGGTGCTGCTGCACGGCGAATGCGAGGCGCGCGGGCTGCTCTCCACCGGCTCTGCCGACTTCCACGGCCCGGAGCACGAGCACTTCAACCGCTTCCGGGCGTTTGATCTCTACGGGCTCGAGCCGCGGCTCGGCCCGATCGGCGCCTAGCTCACCCGCTGCGCGCCGGTGTAGACGTTCACGCGCCCGCCACGCGCGAAGCCGGCGAGCGTGAGGTTGCGGTCGTCGGCGAGCCGGACCGCGAGCGAGCTCGGGGCGCCGACGCCGACGAGGATCGGCGCGCCCGCCACCGCGGCCTTCTGCACCAGCTCGAACGACAGCCGGCCGGAGACGCACAGCACGAGGCCCGAGAGCGGGACGAGGCCGTCGATCAGCGCACGGCCGATCACCTTGTCCATCGCGTTGTGGCGCCCGACGTCCTCGCGCACGTACAGGAGCTCGCCGTCGGCGCTGAACAGGCCGGTGGCGTGCAGGCCGCCGGTGCGGGTGAAGGTCGGCTGGCGCAGGCGGTCGGGCAGCGCGGCCAGCAGGTCGCGCGCGATCGCCGGGCCGTCGGCGACCCGCGGCGCGTGGACGGCGACCTCCTCCAGCGCGCCCTTTCCGCACACGCCGCAGGACGAGGTGGCGTAGAACGAGCGGGCGCCGGGCTCGCGCAGCAGCGGGCCGGTGACCTCGATCGTGTTGGCGGCGAGGTCGGGCGGCGGCCCGGCGGCGCGCGGGCCGTCGATCAGCCCCTCGCCGTGGAGGAAGCCGAGCGCGAGCTCCTCGTCCTCGCCCGGCGTCCGCATCGTCACCGCGATCGGCGCGCCGTCGACGCGGATCTCCAGCGGCTCCTCGACCGCGACCTCGTCCTCGATCCCCTCACCGCGCACCGTGGCGTACGCGCCGCGGATGCGGACCTCCGTCATCCGGATAGGACCCCGCCCACCCGCCCCCCACCAACCAGGCCCCCGAGCGTGCGCTCGAGCCGGTAGGCGAGCGCCTGGAGCGCGAGGTCGTAGGAGACGTTGAACGGCAGGCGCATGCGCGTGTCCTCCACCAGCTCGAGCGCCTCCTGGAGGCCCTGGCAGGGGTACGTCGCGATGTCGGAGCGGAGCTCCTCCAGCCGGTCGGTGGCGAGCACCAGCTCCTCGGCGTCGGCGGCCAGGCAGGCGAGGTCGCGGTACCAGAGGCCGGCGAGCTGGAGCGCGTGGTCGAGCCCGGCCGTCTCGGCTCGCCGGGCCGCGCGGCGGGCGCGCTCGGTGAACTCGGTCTGCTTGCGGCGGTGCTCCTTCTTCGGCAGGTACTGGAGCTCCTCGGCCAGCGCCTGCTCGAGCTCGGCCTCGGCGGCGCGCCCCGCCGTGCGGGCGGCCTCGAGCACCTCGCTCCATGGCTTCGCACGGCCGACCTCGCCGCGCAGCGCCGCGCGGGCGAACGCCTCGGCGCGGGCGCGCAGGGCGGGGCCCTCGCCGAGCGCGAGCGCCAGCGCGCGCTCGCCGTCGCCGAGCGACAGCCGCGCGCAGGCGCGAGCGGCGATCGGCGCCACGCCCTGCGACTCGAGCTTCTCCGCCAGCCGCAGCGGCGGCAGCGGGTCGAAGCGCACGCCCTGGCAGCGCGAGGTGATCGTCGGCAGCACCTGGGTCGGCTTGTCGGTGAGGAGGATCAGCACGACGTAGCTGGGCGGCTCCTCGAGCGTCTTCAGCAGCGTGTTGGCGGCCGGGTCGTCCATCGTGTCGACGCGCTCGAGCACGAACACGCGCCAGCTCGCCTCGAACGGCGTGTGGCCGGCGGCGGCGACCACCGACTGGTCGACGTCGCCGCGCAGCATGATGTGGGCGCCGCTGGGCGCGACCCACGTGAGGTCCGGGTGCACGCCGCCCAGCGCGCGCGCCTTGGCGTTCTCGGGGTCCCGGGCGTCGCGGGCGAGCAGCTCGGCCGCGAACGCCCGGGCGGCCTCGCGCTTGCCCGAGCCGGCCGGGCCGTGGAACAGGTAGGCGTGCGAGGGGCGGGTGCGCAGGGCCGCGCCGAGGACGGCGGCGGCGTGCGGATGTGCCTCGAGGACGCTCACTGAGATGATCCTAGGGGTGGCGACCGGACGACTCATCACCGTCGAGGGGCTCGATGGGGCCGGCAAGACGACGCTGGTGGCCGGGCTGACCCGCGAGCTGGCCGCCCGCGGCCGCGAGCTGCTGGTGCTGCGCGAGCCCGGAGGCGTCGAGCTGTCCGAGCGCATCCGCGTGCTGGTGAAGGACCCGGAGCTCTCCGTCGACCCGCGCGCGGAGGCGCTGCTGTACGCGGCGGCGCGGGCGCAGCTCGTCTCCGAGCAGCTCGTGCCGCTGCTCGAGAGCGGCCAGTGGGTGCTGCTCGACCGCTTCGTCGACTCCTCGCTCGCCTACCAGGGCGCCGGCCGCGGGCTGGGCGTCGAGGCGATCCGCTCGCTGAACGAGCTCGCCACCGGCGGCCTGCGGCCCGACCGCACCCTGCTGCTGCGGATCGACCCGGCGGTCGGCCGCGAGCGCATCGGCGGCCGCGACCCCGACCGGCTGGAGCGCGAGCCGGCCGAGTTCTTCGAGGCGGTGGCCGCCGCCTACGACGAGCTCGCCGCCGCCGACCCCGACCGGATCGCGGTGATCGACGCCGCGCAGCCGCCCGAGCGCGTGCTCGCTGACGCGCTCGCGGCGATAGGCGACGTCGGCGACGGGTAAGACGCCCCCATGGAGAATCGCGAAGAAGACAAGGGTGAATGGGCCGAGACGGCTGACGAGGGCGTCGTGCCCGACGAGCTGGGCACCGGCGACGACGACGACGACGCGGTGCTCGGCCGCACGACCGGCTCCGACGAGCCGGCGACCGAGGAGGGCGTCGACCTCAGCGCGGGCGACGACGCGGACGCGACCTCGGACGGCGGCGTCGAGCTGCCCGAGGGCGCCGAGCCGGACCTCAAGGACGCCATGGGCGCGCACAACAGGCCGGACGCTGACGCCGGCTGATCTCGAGGAGCGGAGCTTCGACTGGCTCTGCGAGCAGGGCCACGTCGGGCTCGAGCGCGTCGCCAAGGCGCGCCGCGACCCGGCGATCGTCGCGCCGGTCAGAGCCGCGCTCGAGGTGCTCGCCGCGATCTTCGTGCGGCTCAAGGGCGACCTCACGGTGCTGCCCGCCGCGCGCGCGAACCTCCTGCTCCCGCCGCTGCTGGCCGACGGCGAGACGCTGATCTCGCTCGACGGGCCGGAGCACTTCACCTCGCACCGCCTGGCGGCGCTCGAGCTCTACCCGGCCGATGCCCCGCTCGGCTTCGACCGCGACGAGCACATGGCGCTGTGCCGCGAGCTGGCGCCGCGCACCGACGCGATCGGCCGCGGCCTGGCGGCCAAGGGCTTCGGCTTCGGCGGCGTGCCCCGCGAGCGCGCCTACCACGACGCGCTGCGCGACCTCGCGGTGCCGGCCATGGGCCACCCGCCGCTGGTGCGGATCACGGTCCTGGACGACGACCCGGAGGGCGCTTACGCCGCTTGGGATCGTGGACGTCCGTCGCCGAGACGTTGATCGTCTTGCAGACACCGCACTTCACGCGCACCTTGAACGTCATCGCCTCGTCGCTCATCGACTCGGCGAGCAGGTTGCCGCACTGCACGCACACGTAGTCGTCGGGCCCGTTGCCGCGGAACACCGGGCGCGTCGGGTCCTCCTGCAGCGCGGTGCCGCCGTCGGGAGGGACCTCCCCCGGGCGCACCGCCCTCATCACGACGCGCGCCATGGCGCTAGATGGTCGGTTTCGCGGCCGTCGTGCCCGGATGTGCGTGTCCCGTGGATGCAGGGGGTGGACGCCGAAGGGGGATCGTGGCAGCGCCACCTCCCCCTTCCGGTGGGTGCCGACCCTGCGCCGCGGGACGCGTGCAGACGGGTGCGAGGGTCGTGGAACCGACCATCAAATCTGGCCCAGCTTCGTCGTGAAGTCCTTGATCAGCGCGTCGAGCACGCCGACCACGACGCCCTCGCCCATCGACGCGGCCTTGCCGGTGATCTGGGCGTTGGTGTGGATGTCCCCGCCGCCGTCGCGGAGCTGGAACGTCACCTCGGCGTTGGCGTGGCCGGTGCCCCCGTCGTCGCGCGCGCGCACCTTCAGCACCGCGCGGTGGGCGGCCTCGTCCTGCTCGGAGACCTCGACGGTGCCGACCATCTTCATCGACATCGCGCCCATGCGCATCAGGATCTCCGCCCTCACCTTCCCGGGCTCGATCACCTCCTTGACGCTGCCGCCCTCGACGGCGGGCACGAGGCGCTCGAGGTCGAGGATCGAGGCGTAGCTGTCGTCGAGCGACTTCTCGGTGGTGAACGTGTGGTCGAGTTCGGTGGCCATGGACGGAATATATGCTCCCGGCGTGCACCGGCTCGGTCCTGACAACGCGACGCTGTCGGTCCACACGAAGCGCGGCGGCGCGGCCGCCAAGGCCGGCCACGACCTCGAGCTGCACGTCACCCGCTGGGAGGCGACCCTCGACCTCGACGCCGGCACCGCCGAACTGTCCGCCGACGGCAGCTCGCTACGGGTCGAGAAGGGCGAGGGCGGGATGCAGAAGCTCGGCGACGAGGACAAGGAGAACATCCTCAAGACCATCGACGACGAGGTCCTGGAGAAGCGGAACATCGCGTTCCGTTCCGCCTCCGTGAGCGGTGGTGACGGCCACTTCCAGGTCGACGGCGAGCTCACGCTGGCGGGCGCGAGCCAGCCGCTGACCTTCGATCTGCGCGTGGACGACGGCGCCGTGCACGCCGCCGCCACGGTCACGCAGACACGCTTCGGCATGAAGCCGTTCTCGGCGCTGTTCGGCACCCTCAAGGTGCTCGACGACGTCGAGGTGCGGCTCGACGGCCGCCTCGGCGACTAGTCGCGGTAGACGGTCTGCGCGTCGAGGCCGCCCTCGACGCCCGGCGGCAGCGCGCCGGTGCCGTGCGCGTAGAGCGCGACGTCCTCGATCGTCTTGTACTCCTCGCCGTTCGCCCACGCCCCGTTGCGCCACTCGAGCGTGTCCGGCGCGGCGTCGAGCGCCATGCCCGCGAGCAGCCGCCCCTTGTCGCGGATCTTCTCGGTCGTCTTGGCGATCGCGGCGGGCACCCCCTCCGACGGCGCCGTGTTGAAGCCGTGACCCTCGCCGAAGCGATCGGTGTCCGCGGGCACGACCTTGACGTCGAGCGCCGGCACGCCGAGCTCCCCGGCCACGAGCTGCGCGTACTCCGGCTCCTTGCCGTCGGCCTCGGTCGTCAGTGACAGCACCATCTTGCCCGTGGGGTGCACGCGCAGGAAGACCGCCCGGTACGCCTCGTCAGCCACGCTTCTCCTCCTCCTGGTTCGCAAGTCTCTGGCGCTCCTGATGGGCAGTGAGCGCGTTGTGCTCCTCGAGGTCGCAGAACGCCGGCTGCGGCCCGCCCATCGGGTGCGCCGGCGCCGCGGGCCGCTCGCAGCCCGGGTAGATGCAGAGCTTCACCGCGTCACTCATCGGTGACCCATCCTGGGCTCGTGTTGCCGCGGCTCGGACCGTGCCCGCTCGGCATCGCCACCGAGCTGCCCGGCACCGGCGTCGCGCTCGCCCACGTCTCCGGCTCGTCGGCCGGCGCGGGGCCGGGCGCCTCCACGGGAGCGCCACCGATCGCGTCGACGACCTCGCCCAGCGCGCGGAAGTTGTGCCCGCTGACCAGCGCGTCGCAGTGCGGCAGCGCCGCCTTCATCCCGCCCGCGCGCGGCGCCCAGATGCCGGCGCTCATGCGCGGGTTCACCCACACGATCCGGTGCGCGAGTCGGGAGAGCCGCGCCATCTCGCGCCCGACGAGCGCCGGGTCGCCGCGCTCCCAGCCGTCGGAGAGGATCACCACGACCGCGCCGCGCGCCATCCCGCGCCGGCCGTGGCGGTCGTTGAACTGCTTGAGCGCCTCGCCGATGCGGGTGCCGCTCGACCAGTCGGGCGCCGCCTCGGTGGCGCGGCGCAGCGCGCGCTCCGGGTTGCGGCCGGCCAGCGCGCGGGTGACGCGCGTGAGCCGCGTCGCGAACACGAACGCCTCGACGTGCGGCCCGCTGCCGGCGGCGGAGATGAGGAACTGCAGGTACGCGCGCGCGTAGGGCTCCATCGAGCCCGAGATGTCGCACAGCATCACGAGCCGCCGCGGCCGGATCCGCCGCTGGCGCCGTGCCAGCGCGAGCGGCTCGCCGCCGGTGCGCAGCGAGGCGCGCAGGCTGCGGCGGAGGTCGACGTCGCGGCCGTGGCGCCCGCGCTCCTGCCGCCGCGTCCGGCGCAGCGGCGTCGCCAGCTCGAGCTGGGCCATCAGCCGGTACAGCTGCGCGAGCTCGCCGGGCTCGAGCGAGTCGAAGCGCTTGCTGCGCAGCCGCTCCTCGTCGCTGGCGAGCGCGACCGGGACGTCGAGCTCGTCGCCCTCGCGCGAGCGGCCGTCGCCGGACGGGACGTCGATCGAGGCCTCCGCCGTCGCGCCCGAAACGTCCTCCGGCGGCTCGCCCTCGAACGGCTGCGGGCCGAACACGTCGGCGAAGACGCGGTCGAACGCCGCGACGTGCGCCGGGTCGGAGACGAACACCGAGCGCGCGGTCCAGTACAGCCGCCGCCGCGACACCGGGCGCGTCAGCCCGAGCGCGCGTGCGAAGCCGACGGCGCGGTCGGGCGTGACCGGCACGCCGGCCTCGTGCAGCCGCCGCGCGAACCCCGCCGCCAGCGGCGGCAGGTCGAGCTCGATCGTCTCGACGCCGAAGTCGGTCATCGCGGCCGCACGAGCTTCTCGAGGCCGGCGGAGCGCACGACCTCCTGGTCCTCGTCGTACTTGAGCACCGAGCCGAGCGTGCGGTCGATCGCGGTCGCGTCGAGCGCCTCGATCCCGAGCAGCGAGAGCGCCGCCAGCCAGTCGATCGCCTCGGCGATCCCGGGCGGCTTCTGGACATCGGAGTCGCGCATCCGCGAGACCGCGTTGGCGACCTGCACGGCCAGCGTCTCCGGCGCGCCCTTGACCCGCCGGCGCACGATCTCCACCTCGCGCTGCGGCGACGGGTAGGCGATCCAGTGGTAGAGGCAGCGGCGCTTGACCGCGTCGTGCAGGTCGCGCGTGCGGTTGGACGTGAGCACGATCACCGGCGGGTGCGTCGCGCGGATCGTGCCGAGCTCCGGGATCGTCACCGCCGCCTCGCCGAGCAGCTCGAGCAGGAACGCCTCGAAGTCGTCGTCGGCACGGTCGATCTCGTCGATCAGCAGCACCGCCGGGCGCGGCCCGGGATGCTCGAGCGCGCGCAGCAGCGGCCGCCGGATCAGGTAGTCGGGGCTGAACAGGTCCTCCTCGCCGAGCTTCTCCCCCGACGCCTCGGCGAGCCGGATCGAGAGCAGCTGGCGCGGGTAGTTCCACTCGTACAGCGCCTCGGCGGCGTCGATGCCCTCGTAGCACTGCAGGCGCACGAGCGGGGTGTCGAGCACCATCGCCAGCGAGCGCGCCGCCTCGGTCTTGCCGACGCCCGCCTCGCCCTCGAGCAGCAGCGGCTGCGGCAGCCGCAGCGCCAGGAACATCGAGGTCGCCAGCCCTTCCTCGACCAGGTAGTCGACCGCGGCGAGCCGCTGCGCGAGGGTCTCGACGTCGGGGACGAGCTCGTTCACCGGACCGCCGCGTAGTCCTCGGGCGTGTCGACGTCGAGCGGGATGCGGCCGTCGACCGGCACGTCCTCCGCGCCGCGGTCGACCAGCTTCCACACGCCCTTGTCGCCGTGCAGGTCCGCGAGCGCGCCGAACAGCGAGCGCGCGAACGCGATCGGGTGCCCGCGCCCGTCGTCGTAGCGGCACACCGCCAGCTCCGCCTCGCCGCGGCCCGCCAGCAGCGTCCGCACGGTCTCCGCCGTCACGCCGGGCTGGTCGCCGAGCATCAGCACGAGCACGTCGCAGCGCTCGTCGACCACCGCCAGCGCCGCCGCGATCGAGGACGAGCAGCCCTCGCCGTAGGCGTTGTTGACGACCACCTCCGCCCCGCTCAGGTCGACCTGCTCGCGCACCTCGTCGGCCGCGCCGCCGATCGCGACGACGAGCTGGTCGAAGTCGCACTCGCGCGCCACGCCGACCACGTGCCCGAGCAGCGTCCCGTCGCGGAACGGCAGCGTCTGCTTCGGCCGCCCCAGCCGCTTCGAGCCGCCCGCGCCGAGGACCAGCCCGCACGTGAAGTCAGGCATGTGCGAAGGCGTTCTTGCAGCCGTCGCAGCAGAAGTACACGGTCTCCCCGTCCCGCTCCGCGGAGGGGGTGCCGGGGACGACGGTGACGGTCATCCCGCAGACGGGATCGACCGCGGTCACCTGCTGCTTCGGCGCGCGCCGGATCTGCACGATGCGCGCGAGGATCGCGAGCGCGATCTCCTCCGGCGTGCGCGCGCCGATGTCGAGCCCGGCCGGCGTGTCGATGCGATCGAGCAGCTTCTGCGCGACGCCGTCGCCCTTCAGCTCGCCGAGCACGCCGGCGCCGCGGCGGCGGCTCGCCACGAGCCCGACGTACGGCACGCCGGCCTCGAGCGCGGCCCTCAGCACCGGCAGCTCGCCGCGTCCGTGACCGGCCGCGACCACCGCGAGGTCGTCCTCCCGCACCTCGAAGTCGCCGCCGACCATGTCCAGCCCCAGCTCTCCGCCCAGCTTCACCAGCGCGTGCGAGATCGGCAGGTCACCCTCGACCACCACGCGCGGCGCGGGCACCACCGGCTCCACGAACACCTCGATCATCCCCCCAGACAGGCACGGGTTCTGCACGGTCACGACACCGCGCTCGTCCTCGCCGCCGAACGGCACCACCCGCAGGAGCACGGTCTCGCCGCTCTCCAGCGACCGCAGCGCGTACTCGCGCACGCTCTGCTCGGCGCAGTCGCCGCCGACGAAGCCCTCGATCGTCCCGTCCTCGAGCACGAGCGCGGTGTCGCCGGGCTTCGCGCTCGTCGGGCGCTCGACCCGCACCACCGTCGCGGTCGCGAACGGAACGCCCTGTTCCGCCAGCTCCTGCGCGCGCCGGGTGAGGGCCATCGGCATCATTGCGGCGGCTCTGGGCGCCCCTGCATCGCCGCCCATACGCGGGCCGGCGTGCAGGGCATGTCGAGGTGGTCGACGCCGAGCGGCTGCAGCGCGTCGATCACCGCGTTGACGATCGCCGGCGGCGAGCCGACGTTCGGCGACTCGCCGACGCCCTTGGCCCCCAGCGGATGGTGCGGGCACGGCGTGACGGTCTCGCCCAGCTCGAAGTCGGGGCACTCGAGCGCGGTCGGGATCAGGTAGTCCATGAACGACGAGTTCAGGCAGTTGCCCTCGGCGTCGAACGAGATCAGCTCCATCAGCGCGATCCCGATGCCCTCCGCAAGCCCGCCGTGGATCTGACCGTCGACGATCATCGGGTTGATGCGCACGCCGCAGTCGTCGACCGCGATGAAGCGCCGCACCACGACATGGCCGGTGTCGGCGTCGACGTCGACCACCGCGATGTACGCCCCGTACGGGTAGGTGAGGTTCGGCGGGTCGTAGATGACCTGCGCGTCGAGCCCGCCCTCCTGGCCCTCCGGCATCGGCGAGCCGCTGTAGGCGTAGGAGGCGATCTCCTCGATCATCGCGCCCTGCTCCGGGTCGCCCTTGACGAACCAGCGGCCCTTCTCCCACGCGAGGTCCTCGGGGCGCGTCTCGAGCATCGTCGCCGCGATCGCGCGCGCCTTGTCGCGCACCTTGCGCGAGACGACCGCGACGGCCGCGCCGGACACCGGCGTCGAGCGGCTGCCGTAGGTGCCGAGGCCGTAGGGCGTGCGGTCGGTGTCGCCGTGGCGGACCAGGACGTCCTCCGGCGGGATGCCGAGCTCCTCCGCGACGATCTGCGCGAACGTCGTCTCGTGGCCCTGGCCCTGGGTCTGCGCGCTGATCGACACGACCGCCTTCCCGGACGGGTGTACGCGCAGGTCGGCGCCGTCGTTCATCGCCAGGCCGAGGATGTCCATGTGCTTGCGCGGGCCGGCGCCGACGCCCTCGGTGAAGAACGAGACGCCGATGCCCATCAGCTCGCCGCCCGACCCACCGCCTTGGCCGCCTTCGGCGGCTCGGGCGGCGTGTGCCCGTCGCTTCTCGGCCTGCTCGCGGCGCAGGTCGTCGTAGCCGGCGATGCCCATCGCGACCTTCATCGTCTCGGCGTACTCGCCGGAGTCGTAGGTCCAGCCGGTGGTCGTCTCGTACGGGAACTGCTCGGGCTTGATGAAGCTCTGCATACGCAGCTCGATCGGGTCCCGCTTCATCTCGAGCGCGAGCGCGTCGACCATGCGCTCGACGAGGTAGACCGCCTCCGTGATCCGGAACGAGCAGCGGTACGCGACGCCGCCCGGCGCCTTGTTCGTGTAGACGGCCTTGACCTTGACGTGCGCCGCCTCGAGGTCGTAGGAGCCGCACACGATGTGGAAGAAGCCGGCCGGGAACTTGGTCGGCTGGGCGGTCGAGTCGAACGCGCCGTGGTCGGCGAGGGTGTCGACGCGCAGGCCGGTGATCTTCCCGTCCTTCGCGCACATCTCCGCGTGCATGATGTAGTCGCGGGCGAAGCCGGTGGAGGTCAGGTTGCCGGTGCGGTCCTCGATCCACTTGACCGGCACGCCGGCCACGATCGAGCCGGCGATCGCGCACACGTAGCCGGGGTAGACGGGCACCTTGTTGCCGAAGCCGCCGCCGATGTCGTTGCACTTGATGCGGATCATGTGCTCGGCGAGCCCGGCCACGTGCGCGTAGACCGTGCGGTGGGCGTTCGGCGCCTGGTTGCCGTTGTAGATGTCGAGCTGCCCCGTCTCCGGGTTGAAGTCGGCGATCATCCCGCACGTCTCCAGCGGGGCCGGGTGGCAGCGCGGGTAGATCATGTCGCGCGTGACGATCGTGTCGGCCTCGGCGAACGCGCGGTCGGTCGCCTCCTCGTCGCCGGCCTCCCACGTCGGCGAGGCGAGGTTGTCGCGCTGACCGGCCTTGTCGTCGCGGATCAGCGGCGCGTCGGGGTCGAGCGCCTTGCGCGCGTTGACCACCGGCGGCAGCGGGTCGTACTCGACGTCGATCAGCGACAGCGCGTCGTTGGCCGTGTACTCGTCGACCGCGATGACGAACGCGACCTCCTGGCCCTGGAAGCGCACCTTGTCGCCCGCCAGCACGGCCTGCGTGTCGTAGGAGATTGTCGGCATCCACGCGAGGCCGAGCGTCTCGAGGTCCTTGGCGGTCACGACCGCCGCGACCCCCGGATGCGCGAGCGCGCGCGAGGTGTCGATCGAGACGATCCGCGCGTGCGCGTAGGGGCTGCGCAGCACCTGGCCGTAGACCATGTTCGGCAGGCGGATGTCATCGAGGTAGTTGCCCTGGCCGCGGATGAAGCGCGGGTCCTCCTTGCGCTTCAGGCGGCCGAAGCCGACGGGGCGTTCCTCAGCGATGGCCATGTGCGGCCTCCTGGTGCTCGGCCGCCCAGCGGACTGCAGCGACGATGTTCTTGTAGCCCGTGCAGCGGCAGATGCCGCCGGAGATCGCGGTGCGGATCTCCTCCTCCGTCGGGTTCGGGTTCTCGTCCAGCAGCGCGCGCGCGGTCATCAGCATGCCGGGGGTGCAGAACCCGCACTGCAGCGCGTGCTTCTCGTAGAACCCCTCCTGCACGGGATCCAGCTTGCCATCCGTCTCTAAAGACTCGACGGTGCGGATCTCATGGCCCTCGCACATCGCCGCGAGGATCGTGCAGGACTTGACCGGCTTGCCGTCCATGAGCACGACGCAGGCCCCGCAGTTCGAGGTGTCGCAACCCCAGTGCGTGCCGTGCAGCTCGGCGTCCTCGCGGATGTAGTGGACGAGCAGGCGGCGCGGCTCGACGTCGTGGGTGACGTCCTGGCCGTTGAGGCGGATGGTGACGTTCATGAGAGCGCGCGCTCCGTCGCGCGGCGCAGGGCGCGTTGGGTGAGGACGCCGGCGAGGTGGCGCTTGTAGTCGATCGGCCCGCGCCCGTCCGAGCTCGGGGAGCAGTCCTCGGCGGCGATCTCGCGCGCCTGCGCGAACAGCTCCTCGGACGGCGGCTTGCCGCGCAGCAACTCCTCGGCGCGGGCGAGGTGGATGGTGGTCATGCCGACCGCGCTGAGCGCGATGCCGACCTGGCCGAACGTCTCGCCCTCCATCCACACCGCCGCCGACGCCGCCGCGATCGCCCAGTCGCCCGCGCGCCGCTCGACCTTCTCGTGCGCGCTGCCCGCGCCCGGGAAGAGCGGCAGCCGGATCTCGGTCAGGATCTCGCCCGCGCCGACCGCGGTCATGTACGGGCCGATGTGGAAGTCCTCCATCGAGACCGCGCGCTCACCGTCCTTGCCGCGGATGACCACGAAGGCCTTCGCGGCGCTGCACACCGCGGACAGGTCCTCGGCCGCGTCGGCCTGGCACAGCGAGCCGCCGATCGTGCCGCGGTTGCGCACCACGGGGTCGGCGATGACCTCCTCGGCGTCGCGGAACAGCGGGAAGCGCTCCGCCAGCAGATCCGACTTCAGGAGGTCGACGTGGCGCGTCAACGCGCCGATCTTGATCATGCCTTCGTCCTCGCGGATGTAGGCGAGGTCGGTCAGGTCGTTGATGTCGATCAGGTGCGCGGGCTGGGCGAGCCGCAGCTTCATCATCGGCAGCAGGCTGTGGCCGCCGGCGATGATCCGCGCCTCCGGGCCGAGCCGCTCGAGCGACGCGATCGCGCCCTCGACGCTGGTCGCACGTTCGTACTCGAATGGCGCCGGGGTCTGCACGGGGCTCCTCTCCTCCGTCAGGACTGCTTGGCCGGGAACCGCTTGCGAGGCTGGCCGATGTCCTCGCGCCGCTCGTACTGCTCCGGCGACTGCGCGCCGATGACCGGCGAGCGCGGCAACTCCGCGGCGCCCGGCTCGCGGCCCGCCGGGTAGAGGGCGCGCGACGCCGCGCTGCCGTAAGCGGCATCGCGCAGCGCCGGGCCGCGCGGGCTGGCGGCGGCGATCGGCGCCTCGCGGCCGAGCCGGGCGAGCGTCAGCGTGCCGCGCGTGTAGACCTCGCCGATCCGCGGCGCCACGACGTCCGTGCTCTCCGGGAAGTCGCGCAGGCCCGCGGCGGCGGCGCCCGGGTAGAGGCCCTCGATCAGGCCCATGGCGTCGGTCATCCCCGCCTTCTTGACCAGCAACCCCTCGAGCGCGGACACGCCGGCGTCGAGGTTCGCGTTGATGTCGTCGACGACGGCCGCGACCGGCGCGCTCTTCTCGACGATCCCGCCGACGTGCTCGATCACGCGGTCGAGCCCGGCGACGATCTTGCGCAGCTGGAAGATCGTCGAGACGAGGAAGTACACGAGCGCGAGCACGATCAGGACGACCCCGAGGATCATCGCGGCGGCGGCTCCGCTCATGCCGCCGGCTCCGCGTCGTCGAGGATCACGTCGAGCGAGCCGCCGTAGGCGGCGACGAGCTCGATCGTCGTCCTGGCCTGCTGCTGGGTGGTCAGCAGCAGCGCGGTCGCGTCGAGGTCGGCCGAGCCCTTCGCGGCGGTCTCGGCGATCGCGTCGACCGTCGGGACGATGCCCGCGGCCGCGTCGAGCACGCCCTTGAGCAGCACGACCACGATCGGGAGCACGACGAGGATGAGCAGCGCGGCGCCGATCCACACGCCGGTCATGACGGCCTCCGCTCGGCGACGATCGCGGCCTTGCGGCCGATCTCTGGCAGCGCGCCGACGATGATCTCGAACTGCGAGTTGATCGCCTCGACGGCCGGGCCCAGCGGAGCCAGGTGCTCGGCCTCGACGCCCTCGAGCGCGCCCGACAGGGTCGCGAGCCCGGAGGAGATCGACAGCAGCCGCCGGCGGATCTCGATCAGCGCGAGCGCCAGCACGGCCACGACGACGACCGCCAGGATGATCGCGAGGACGACGTGGCCGCTCATTTGCCGTCGAACCCGTCGGTAAGGGCGTTCATGTAGCCGTCCTGCACGATCGCCTCGTCGACGATCAGCGCCAGCACCGGCGCGGTCGCCTCGAGCTGCGGGATGTTGGCGGTGTTCTCGCCGACCTTGCCGGCGATCGCGAGCAGCCCGTCGACCGAGCGCTGGATCTTCGCGAGGTTGCCGAGCAGCAGCACGATCAGCACCACGACCACGGCCGCCGCGGCGGCGCCGATCACGAGCGCGATCGTGAAGTACGCGGCGGCGAAGGTCACTTGCCGACCGCCACCTTCCGCAGCGCCCGCGCGCTGTGCAGGATGCGCACGCCGGAGTCGTTGATGCGGCCGATGCCGTCGAGCGCGTCGGTCTGCGCGCGCACGACCTCGACGGCGTCCTCAGCGGCGGCGGCCTGCTTTGCGATCCGCGCGGCCAGCGCGACGATCGTGATGAGGATGGCGGCGGCGACCGCGATCACGACCACGCCCAGCGTGATGCCAACGATCCATTCCGTGGATGCCACGGTCGTCCCCAGGTCCGACACGTCGTCAGAAACGTACCCCACAGAGCGGGGACGCTTCAACTACCGGGCGTTCTAGAAGTCGCGGTCGGTGGCGCCGGTCTCGTTGGCCGTGTTGCCGGTGGCGGTGTTGCCGGCGAGGTCGGTCGCAGCGTTCGAGGACCACCAGTTCAGCTGGGCCGACGTGGTCACGCCAGTGTTGAGCGTGCCGGAGATCGTCGTGCCGACCGTGACCGTGACGCTGTTGCCAGACATCGCCATCGTGCCGTCGAGCCACGAGTCGCTGTTGGCGTAGTTCGCGTTCAGCCGCAGCCCGTTGACGCCGGTGATGTTGAGACGCGTCGCGCCGGTGGCGTTGTAGATGACGACGGCGTCGGAGGTTCCGTTCGTGTTGTTGTCAACGAACACGCGGACCGGGGTCGAGCCACCGTTCCAGCCGGTCATGATCGAGGCGGGGTCCATCGCCTCCGACCACGTGAAGCTCATCGTGTCGCCGGAGTCGATGCGGCCCTGCGTCCCGCCGTTGGCCGTCTGCACGTTGGCGGCGGTCGGGTGCGTGTTGTCGATGATCAGCGTGATCGTCGCCGAGTTCGTCGTGTGCCCGAGGCCGTCGGTCGCGACCACGCGGGTCTGGTACGTGCCGTCCGCGACCTGGGTCGAGTCACCCGTGCAGCTGTACTGCGGTGTGGTGTCGGTGCAGAACGTGAACCAGGTGCCGCCGAGGAAGACCTGGAAGTCCACGCGAGTCACGCCGGCCGGGTCGGTCGCGTTGGCGGTCATCGTGACGTTGCCGCGGACGCGCGCGTTGTTCACGGGGGTCGCGACGGAGGTGACCGGGCCGTCGGTATCGACGCGCTTGCCGGTCTGGACCGTCGAGCCCAGCGTGTTGCCGGCATTGTCGGTGGCGAGCGCGCGGAAGTCATAGACGCCGTCGGCGAGGCCGTCGACGTTGCCGGTGCACGAGCCGAACGGGGTGGTCGAGTCGGTGCAGAGGTCGGTCCAGTTGCCGGCGCCCGTGGGCGAGGTCTGCACCTTCCAGCTGGCGATCCCGGAGCCGCCGGTGTTGTCGGCCGCGGCGCCGGCGAAGTTCACGTTGCCGGAGAGGTTCGTGCCGACGGCGGTGGTGAGCGTGGCCGTGACCGGGTTCGTGTTGTCGATGCGGCGGTTCGTGATGGTGGCGGAGGTCACGGTACGGCCGACGTTGTCGGTCACGGTCGCGCGGAAGTCGTACGCGTTGTCGGCCACGGACGCGGTGTCGAAGGCGCAGGAGAACGGCGTCGACGAGGCCGAGCACGCGGTGCTCCAGGTCGAGCCCGAGCTGAGCTTGTACTCGTACTGCACCGAGGCCACGCCGCTGTTCGCGTCGGCCGCCGTCGAGGCGAGCGTCACCGAGCCCGCGAGGAACGCGGCCGGCGAGGTCATCGTGACCGTCGGGTTGATGTGGTCGATGCGGCTCGTGACGGTGCCGGAGGTGCCGGTGCGGCCTGCGTTGTCGGTCGCGGTCGCGCGGAAGTCGTAGGCGCTGCCGTTGGTCAGCGCGGTCGTGCTGAACGAGCAGCTGTAGGGCGTCGCCGCGGACGAGCAGGCGTTCAGCCACGTCCCGCTCGTGCTGAGCTTGTACTGGTACTGGACCGAGGCGATGCCGCCGCCGTCGGCCGGGGTCGAGGTCAGCGGGGCCGTACCGTCGAGCCAGGCGGCCAGCGAGCCCATCGTCACCGTCGGGTTGGTGTTGTCGATCCGGCGTGAGGCCACCACCGCCGACGCTCCCGCGTTGCCGAGGTTGTCGCTCGCGACGACGCGGAAGTCGTAGACGCCGTCGGTCACCGAGGCGGTGTTGAACGAGCAGGAGTAGGGCGTCGTCGCGGACGAGCAGGCGTTCGTCCACGTGGAGTCCGAGGTGAGCTTGTACTGGTACTGGGCCGACGCGACGCCGACACCCGCGTCGGCGAGCGTCGAGGTGAGCGAGACCGACCCGGAGAGGCTGGCGGCGAGCGCGCCCATCGTCGCCGTCGGCGCCGTGTTGTCGATCCGGCGCGAGGTCACCGCGGTGGAGGTGCCGGTCTTGGCGACGCCGTCGATCGCGACGGCGCGGAAGTCGTAGAGGCCGTCGGCGCCCGTGGAGGTGTCGAACGAGCAGGTGAACGGCGTCGTCAGGCCCGTGCACGCGGTGGCCCAGGTCGAGCCCGAGCTGAGCTTGTACTCGTAGCGGACCGACGCGACGCCGGTGCCGTTGGCGCCGTCGGCGCTCGTCGAGGCGAGCGTGACCGAGCCGGTGAGGTTCGCGGCCGGCGCGGTCATCGTCGCGGTCGGCGCGACGTTGTCCAGCCGGCGGTTCGAGACGATCGCCGAGGTGCCGGTGTTGCCGGCGACGTCGGTCGCGGTGGTGCGCAGGTCGTAGAGGCCGTCGGCGAGCGCCGCCGTGTTCCACGAGCAGGTGACGATCGACGACGCGGCGGTGCAGATGGTGGTCCAGCTGCCGCCGCCGGACGGGCGATATTGAAGCGTCGAGCTCGCGACGCCGGAGCCGCTGTCGACGGCGGAGCCCGACACGGAGATGGTGCCGGTCAGCGGCGTGCCCGGGTCGGTGGTGGTGGGAGTCGGGGCGGTGTTGTCGACGCGGCGGTTCGTGATCGTGTCGGTCTTCGTGTAGCCGGCGCTGTCGGTGGCGACGGCGCGCACGTCGCGCAGGCCGTCGGTCACGGTCGACGTGTCCCACGAGCAGCTGTACGGCGAGGTGCTCGCGGTGCAGGCGGTGGTCCACGTGTTCGCGCCCGCCGGCGAGGTCTGGAACGTCACGGAGCCCATGCCGCGGCTGGAGGTCGCGACCGCGTTGAGCATCACCACGCCGCGCAGCGGGGTGCCCGGGTCGGTCAGCGTGACCGCGACGGTGTTGAAGCTCGAGGCGGCGGCGAAGGTCTGGTTCGGGTTCGTGCTCTGGGCGACGAAGGCGGCCTGCGAGGACCCCATGCCGATCGGCAGCAGGATGGCGAGGACCGCGAGGGCGGTCAGCGGCCAGGTGGCAGTGTGGGTGAGAACGGCGCGAAGCATGGGGGGACACGCGCACACACGCGCGTTACGACTGCTATCGGCCGTTTGAGAGGCGTCCGCGAGGGAGTGGACGCATGTATGAACGAGGCCCGGAGAGCGGCCTCGGAGGCGTCAGCTCGCGTAACCCTCGGGGCGGGCCTGGAACCAGTTCCAGGCGTCCTGGATCATCGTCTCGACCTCGGGCTTGCGCGGGACCCAGCCGAGCTCGTCGCGGATCCGCTGCGAGGAGGCGACCAGCGCGGCCGGATCGCCCGGGCGTCGGCCCTCCTCCTTGACCGGGATCTCGCGGCCGGTGACGGCGCGCGCGGCCTCGATCACCTGGCGGACCGAGAAGCCGGTGCCGTTGCCGAGGTTGTAGATGCGGTGCACCCCGGGCTCGGTGGCGCGCTCGAGGCCGAGGATGTGGGCCGCGCCGAGGTCCTCGATGTGGATGTAGTCGCGCACGGCGGTGCCGTCGGGCGTGTCGTAGTCGGTCCCGAACACCGAGACGTGCTCGCGCTTGCCGGCCGCGGCCTGGAGCACGAGCGGGATGATGTGGGTCTCGGGGTAGTGGTCCTCGCCGAGGTCCCCGCTCGCGCCCGCGACGTTGAAGTAGCGCAGCGAGACCGCGCCGAGCCCGTGCGCGCGGCACTCGTCGCTGATCATGCGGTCGACGGCGAGCTTGGACGCGCCGTACGCGTTGACCGGGTCGGTCCGCAGCGTCTCCGGCATCGGGATCTCGGAGGGCTCGCCGTAGACCGCGCAGGTGGAGGAGAACACCAGCCGCTTGCAGCCGGCGGCGCGCATCGCGTCGAGCAGGTTCAGCGTCGCGACGAAGTTGCCGCGGTGGTAGCGCTCGGGGTGCTCGACGGACTCGGCGACGAGCGCCAGCGCGGCGAAGTGCAGCACGGCGTCGTAGCCGCCGGCCAGCGTCGCGTTGACCGCCTCCGCGTCGAGCAGGTCGACCTGCTCCAGCGGCACGCCGTCCGGGATCGCCGCGGCGTGCCCGCGCACCAGGCTGTCGAGCACGGTCACGTCGTGGCCGGCATCGAGCAGCTGGGCGGTCACGATCGAGCCGATGTATCCCGCGCCGCCGGTGACGAGAAGCTTCATACGGCGCAGAGTCATACCAGTCGCTCGGTACTCTGGGCGCGTGTCCGTCCGCCTGACCGGGGCTCTCGTGGCGGCCTTCGCGCTGCTCGCCGTACTGCCGTCCGTGGCCGCCGCCGACCTGTCGCGCGGCGCCCAGCGGGTCTACGACGACTACCGCAACGACGCGGCGCTCACGCCCTGCGACCACAGCGTCAAGACGTACCGGCGCACGCTGCGCGAGATCACGCCGGACATCGAGGAGGAGACCCCTGCCTTCCGGCCGGCGGTCGAGGCCGCGCTGCGCGAGCGTGAGAGCAACCAGCCGTGTACCGCGCCGGGCTCCGGCGATCAGGGTCAGAACGGCGCGCCGGGCGGCAACAGCGGGCCGACGCCGGTCTCGCCGCCCGCCTCGGTCCAGCCCGCCCAGCCGGCCCCGGCGCAGCCCGCCAAGCCGGTCCAGCCCATCCAGCCCGCCCCGGCCCAGCCCGCGAAGCCGGCGCCGACGGCCACCCCCACGCCAACCGTCGCGCCCGCCGCGCCGGTCACGAGCTCCGCGCCCGCTCCCTCGAGCGCGCCGGTGCTGCTCGACCGGCCGCACCACGGCACGCCCGTCGGGCTGCTGATCGCGCTCGGGCTGCTGGCGCTGTGCCTGGTGGCGGTCCCGCTCGCGCTGCTCGCGCGGCGGTTCGATCGTTTCGCGGGCGCGCGCCACGCGTGGGGCGAGGCCGCCTACCGCGCCGGCGGCACGTGGACCGACTTCCTCGACTGGGCGCGGGCGGGCCGGTAGTGGGGCCACTGATGAAGGAGCAGTTGCCGTGGTGGATCGGCGGGCCGGTACTCGGCCTCTGCGTGGTCGCGATCCGCGGGCTGCTGAACGCGCGCCTGGGCGTGACCGGCGCGTTCTCCGAGGTGATCGACCGGGTCGGGAAGCGCAGCCTCGCGTTCGACTGGCGCGGCTGGTTCCTGTTCGGCCTGATCGCCGGCGGGCTGGTGTTCGCGCTCGTCCGCGGTGACGCCGGCTTCGAGGGCTACGGCTGGCTGACGCGCACGTTCACGAGCGATGCGTGGATCGCGCTGATCCTGCTGCTCGCGGGCGTGCTGATCGGCTTCGGCGCGAAGACCGCCGGCGGCTGCACGTCGGGCAACGGCCTGACCGGGACCTCGATGCTCTCGCGCGCGGCGCTCGCCGCCACCGCGACGTTCTTCGGCACCGCGATCGTCGTGTCGTTCGTGATCGAGGCGCTGACGTGAGGCTCGCGGGCCTGCTCGTCGGGATCGTGTTCGGGGTCACGCTGTCGTGGACCGGGATGAGCGACCCCGACGTGATCCGCGGGGCGCTCCTCTTCGAGGAGTCGTACCTGTTCCTGTTCTTCGCCTCGGCGGTCCTGGTCGCGACCGTCGGCATCCGGTTGCTGCGGGGGCGGCGCTCGCTGCTCACGCGCGAGCACATCGACTGGCGCTCGACGCCGGTGCAGCGCCGCCACATCGCCGGCAGCGTGCTGTTCGGGACCGGCTGGGCGCTCGCCGACGCGTGTCCGGGACCGATCGCCACGCAGCTCGGCCAGGGGATCGTCTGGAGCCTGTTCACGCTCGCCGGCGTCGTGGCCGGAATCTGGGTGTTTTTGCGGCGCCGGCCGTCCGCGATCGACGCCTAGAGCTTCTAGAATGAAGGGCCTGATTTGCAGGCCTCTTCCAGTCCGTCCGAGGCACGGAGGAACCTTCCCAGCCCGCGAATTACAGCGATTTGGCCCGCGATTCGGGCCGGCACGGGAGAGGAGAGTTTTCTGATGGAGTCGACGCCACACACAACCCTCGAGACGGAGACCCGCATGGGAGAGGCGTTGCGTGTCCAGCGGCTGTTCACGCAGCCAGGCGTCCACCCCTTCGAGCAGGTCGAGTGGGAGACGCGCGACGCGCGCATCGGCCACGGAGACAAGGTGGCGTTCGAGCAGAAGAACGTCGAGTTCCCGAAGTCGTGGTCGCAGAACGCGACGAACATCGTCGCCCAGAAGTACTTCCGCGGCCAGATGGACTCGCCGGCGCGCGAGCGCTCGGTCAAGCAGATGGTCTCGCGCGTGGCCGGCACGATCGCCGACTGGGGTCGTGAGCGCGGCTACTTCGCCACGGCGGAGGACGGAGACACGTTCGAGGCCGAGCTGACCTTCATCCTGCTCAACCAGCTGGCGGCGTTCAACTCGCCGGTCTGGTTCAACGTCGGCTTCGAGGAGCAGCCGCAGTGCTCGGCCTGCTTCATCCTCAGCGTGCAGGACACGATGGAGTCGATCCTGGAGTGGAACACCAAGGAAGGCAACATCTTCCGCGGCGGCTCCGGGTCGGGCATCAACCTCTCCAACATCCGCGGCTCGATGGAGCCGCTGGGCAAGGGCGGCACCGCCTCCGGCCCGGTCTCCTTCATGCGCGGCGCCGACGCGTGGGCGGGCACGATCAAGTCCGGCGGCAAGACGCGCCGCGCGGCCAAGATGGTCGTGCTGGACGTCGACCACCCGGACATCCGCGAGTTCATCTGGTGCAAGGCCAAGGAGGAGGACAAGGCCGCCGCGCTGCGGGACGCCGGGTTCGACATGTCGATCGACGGCGACGGCTTCTACTCGATCCAGTACCAGAACGCGAACAACTCGGTCCGCCTCTCGGACGACTTCATGCACGCGGTCGAGAACGACGCGGAGTGGCACCTGACCTCGCGCGTCACCGGCGAGCCGGTCGAGACGCTCCCCGCGCGCGAGCTGATGCGCGAGATCGCCGAGGCGGCCTGGCGCTGCGCCGATCCGGGCGTCCAGTACGACACGACGATCAACCAGTGGCACACGTCGCCGAACTCGGGGCGCATCAACGCGTCGAACCCGTGCTCGGAGTACATGCACGTCGACGACTCGGCCTGCAACCTGGCGTCGCTCAACCTCATGAAGTTCCGCCGCGCCGACGGCACGCTCGACGTCAAGCGCTTCAACCACGCCGTGGACATCGTGTTCCTCGCGCAGGAGATCGTGGTCGGCCCGTCGAGCTACCCGACGCAGAAGATCGGGGAGAACGCCCGTGCGTTCCGCCAGCTCGGGCTCGGCTACGCCAACCTCGGCGCCTACCTGATGGCCAACGGCATGCCGTACGACTCGGACCGTGGCCGCGGCACCGCCGCCGCCATCACGGCGCTGATGACGGGTCGCGCGTACCTGCAGTCGGCCAAGGTCGCCGCGGGCATCGGCCCGTACGATCGCTACCAGGAGAACCGCGAGGCGCACAACAACGTCATGCGGATGCACCGCGACGCGTCATACGCGATCCCGGACTCCACGTGCGAGGACGGCTCGTTGCTGGCCGCCGCGCGCGAGAGCTGGAACGAGGCGGTCGCGGCCGGCGAGCTCTACGGCTACCGCAACGCGCAGGCGACGGTGCTGGCGCCCACGGGCACGATCTCGTTCCTGATGGACTGCGACACCACCGGCATCGAGCCGGACTTCTCGCTCGTCAAGTACAAGGAGCTGGTCGGCGGCGGCTCGATGGTGATCGCCAACCGCACGGTGCCGATGGCGCTGCGCACGCTCGGCTACGAGGCGTCCCAGATCGAGCAGATCGAGGCGCACATCACCGAGCACGGCACGATCGTCGGGGCCCCGGGCCTCAAGGGCGAGCACCTCGAGGTGTTCGACGTGGCGGTCGGCGAGCGGGCGATCTCGCACCCCGGCCACATCAAGATGATGGGCGCGGTCCAGCCGTTCCTGTCGGGCGCGATCTCCAAGACCGTGAACCTGCCGGAGACGGCGACGGTGGACGACATCGCGGAGGCCTACCTGCAGTCGTGGAAGCTCGGCGTCAAGGCGCTGGCGATCTACCGCGACGGCTCGAAGACCGCCCAGGCGCTGCGCACGGACGCGCAGAAGAGCAAGGAGATCCCCGCGGCCGTGGAGGCGGGCGAGGGCGGCTACGTCACGCCCGACGGTGACAAGCTCGTGCCCGAGGCGCAGATCTCGGCGATCGTCGACGACGCGGTGTCCGAGGCGGTCAAGCAGACCCGCGCCGACGCGGGCCCGCAGCGGCGCCGGATGCCGCGCGAGCGCCAGTCGCTCACGCACAAGTTCTCGCTCGGCGGCCACGAGGGCTACATCACGGCCGGCATGTACGACGACGGCTCGGTCGGGGAGATCTTCCTGACCGACATCGGCAAGGAGGGCTCGACCCTCCGCGGCATGATGAACTCGTTCGCGACCGCGATCTCGATCTCGCTGCAGTACGGCGTGCCGCTCGAGACGCTCGTGCGCAAGTTCGCCTACATGCGCTTCGAGCCGGAAGGGATCACCACCAACCCGGAGATCCCGTTCGCGAAGTCGATGCCCGACTACATCATGCGCTGGCTCGCGTCGCGGTTCCTGGACGCGGACACGCAGGAGGACCTGGGCATCCTCACCAAGGAGGTCCGCGCCCGCCGCTCGGCCGAGGACACGGCGACCACCGGCGACACCGCCGGCCCGTCGGCGTCGAAGCCCGGCAACGGCGGGTCGACGATCAAGGCCTCCGCGCCCGGCACCACCCGCGCGGCCGCCCAGGCGATGACGGACAGCCCCCCGGTGCTCCCGGCCAAGCTGGTCGGCCTCGACCTCGGCCCGGCGTGCTCCCAGTGCGGCGGCATGATGCAGCGCACGGGCTCGTGCTACACGTGCTCGAGCTGCGGCAACAACACCGGCTGCGGCTAGGCGCCAAGCTAGGCACCTTTGTGCCTAGCGGGGGGCTGATCCCGCGCAGCCCGCGACACGGTTGCCTCGGGCCCGCTTCGGCGGGCCCGAGTCGTTCAGGCCCACACCGATCGTTGCCAAACGGAACATTTGCGGATGAAAGGAACTCGCAGCGGCTAGCGGGCGCCGTTGCGCAGCAGGTTGCCGCGGCCGGTCGGCCAGGGCAGCGTCTTCGCGTTGGAGCGCTTGACGCGGTAGATGTCGATGCCGTGGTCGATCGTCGTGACCACGATCTCGAGCCTGCCGTCGTGGTCGATGTCGGCGATCGACGGCGCGGCGGCGATGCCGATCCCGTTGTCGTTCGTGCGCTGGTGGCGGAGGCGGAGGTCGGAGAGCTTCTTCCCCTTGGCGGAGAGGACGACGAGGCGGCCTGACTTGGGCGCCAGGCCGTAGGTCCCGAAGACCAGCTCGCTGCGGCCGTCGCGGTTGAGGTCGGCGGCGACGACCTCGGAGGCGAAGGTCTTGACGCGGCCGCTAGGCGCCAAGCCAGGCAGCTTGCTGCCTAGCAGGGGGTGGGCGTAGTCGTAGCGCCACAGGCGCTTGCCCTTGGGGCTGATCGCGTAGATGCGGCCGTCGGGGATCGGGGCGACGATCTCGGGGCGGCGGTTGCCGCGCAGGTTGACGAGCGTCGGGGCCGGGATGCCGCTCGGCGGGTACCAGTCGCCGTCGGGGCGGACCGCGGGCTTGCTCGTGAGCGGGAGGCGGTTGAAGCCCTTGTGCCGGCGCGCCGAGCGCGTGCCCGTGCCGTAGGCGCCGTCGAGCACCATGAACGCGTAGGCCTGCGTCTCATAGGGCTCATTCTTCTCGACGTTGGGGACGCCGATGACCTCGTTCTTGCCGTCGCGATCGAGGTCGCCGATCGACGGCGGCGAGGCCGTCCACTGGAGCCACGGCGTCTTGTTGATGTCCGGCCAGTCGCCGACGTGGCGGTGGAACTGGTCGTCCTCGACCTTCGGCTTGAGCCAGCGGATGAACTGGCCCCAGCCGAGCCGGCGGCCCGCGAACGCGCTCTGGCGGTTCGTGTACCAGGGCGACGCGAGCACCGAGCTGCCGTCGTGGTTGAAGAGGTTGATCTGGTGGTTGTCGAAGGTGACGACAACCTCGAGCTGCGGGTCGCTGTCGAGCTGGCCGATCCCGACGTTCTCCCCGTACGCGCCGTAGCCCTGGTTGCCGGCGCCGTTGAAGGTCGCGTCGGCGGCGCTGTAGCGCGGCCAGCCGGGCGCGTTGGCCCCGTTGGCGGTGAAGACGAAGACCTGCGAGCCGCTGTCCGCCGTGTTCGTGGTCGTGGCGACGACCTCGACGCGGCCGTCGCGGTCGAGGTCGGCCGCCGCGAGGCCGCGCGTCTCCGGGCACTGCCCGCCGCTGCAGGTCGAGGCGGGCCAGCCGGGCTTGAGCGTCAGCCCGCCGGGGCCGAGGTCGTAGGCCGCCACGGTGCCGTCGTTGCCACCGACCACGATCTCCTTCACGCCGTCCCCGTCGAGGTCGGCGACCACGCCGGGCGCGTACACCCGGCCCTCGGTCGCCGTCCCCTTGCCGAGGAGCCGGCCCTTCGCGCTATAGACGAACGTGCTGTAGAACGGCGCGACGATCTCGAGCTTCTTGTCGCCGGTGAGGTCGACGAGCCCGGGGGACGAGAACCAGCCCGTCTCCCCCGTGTCGATGTGTCGCACGAAGCGCGGCGTCGCCACCTTGGCGCTCGCGGCGTCGGCCGCCGAGAGCGCCAGGAGCAGGACAACGAGCGCCAGCCACCGCCACATCGCGCCCACCTTAGAGGTCAGCGCGCGCGCTCATAGACGAGGGCGAGCTCGCCCAGCTCGCCGGTCTCCTGGAAGACGAGCCGCCACTTCGTGCCCGGCAGGCCGTCGTCGAACAGGCGCTCCCCGTCACCCGCGATCTCGGGCGTGACCATGAGGTACAGCCGGTCGACCAGGTCCGCCGCGAGCAGCGGCTTCACGACGCTCGGGCTCGTGCTGGCGAGGATGTCGCCTTCGCCCGCGGTCTTGAGGTCGGCGACCACGTCGGCGACGGGGCCGTTCACGACGCGGGTGCGCTCCCATGGCGCCTCGGTCAGGGTCGTCGAAAGGATGACCTTCTCCGCCTCCACCAGCCAGCGCGCGTAGCCGCGCTCGCGCGGATCGGTGTTCTCGTCCTCGGCGAGCGGCGGCCAGTAGCCCATGAAGCCCTCGGCGTTGCGGCGGCCGAGCACCGTCGTCGTCGCGCCGTCGTGGATGCGGGCGAGCTGGTCACGCGCGGCCTCGGTCGTCATATAGGGCACGATCGCGCCCAGGTCGGCGGGCCCGCCGGGGCCGTTGTAGCGCCCGTCGAGCGTGAGGCTGATGTTGGCGCGGACGACGCGTGTCATGTCTTTCCCTTCGTTTGCGCTGCGAGGTTGTTCAGCACCTGGCTCCAGCCGGTCGCGATGCCGGCGATGTACGGGACGGCCTCGACGGTCGTGTCGGTGATCGCCAGATCGAGGCGCAGGTGGGTCCCGCCCGAGACGGCGGAGAGCTTGACGTCGTAGTGGCCGACGAACGAGACCGCGCCCGCCGCGTCGAGCACCGCGAGATCGAAGGCGAGGTGCTCGGGCGCCTGCGCGGCGTTGACCTGCCCCTCGGAGGGATAGAGCCGCCCCTCGGCGTCGCGGTAGACGAGCAGGGCGCGCCCGCCCGGCTCGGGCTCGAGCGCGCACTCGGCGACCGTCATCGCCGGCACCGCCCACCACGATGCGAGCAGCTCCGGGTCGACCCAGTAGCGCCAGACGGCCTCCCGCGGGGCGGCGAGCAGGCGGTCGAACGAGAACGTGCGCCCATCGGCCCAGCGCTCCCCGTCCGCCACCGCGGTCTCGGCCTCGATCGCGTCGCGGTAGCGGGCGATCACGTCCCGCTCGTCCGCGTGCGCGTCGATGCTCGCGACGAGGTCCCGCAGCCGCTGCTCGAACGCCGCCAGCGGCGCGGCCTCGACCGCGTAGACGCGGCGCTGCCCGAGCGGGAAGACGGTGACCAGGCCGGCGCGGGCCAGCGTCTGCAGGTGCTTCGTGGTCTGCGGCTGCCGGAGGCCGGCCGCCTCGGCGAGCTCGCCGACCGACCGGGGGCGCTCGGCGAGGAGCTCCACGATGCGCCAGCGCGCGCCGTCCGCGAGTGCCGATGCGATCTCGTCCACGACGCGAAGTATTCCTTATTGCGAATATTCGTGTCAAGGAATCTCTCGCTGAACCTCCCCCTTTGCGGCCCGATCGGGGTCGCACCGGGCGCGGCGCTCAGAGATACTCCACCGATGGACGAGCGGGGTCCGGCTCGGATTCGCCTTTCGGGGGTCATCGGCGGGCTCTCGTACGCGCTCGATCTCACCGAGGGCGAGCCGCCCGGGCACGCCGTGCGGTCGTGCGTGATCGGGATGCGGATCGCCGACGAGCTCGGGCTCGATGCGGGCACTCGCTCGCGGCTCTTCTACGCGTTGCTGATGAAGGACGCGGGCTGCTCGGCGAACTCGGCCAAGATGGCCGCGCTGTTCGGCGCCGACGACCACGAGGCGAAGCGCACCGCGAAGCGCTCGAATTGGTCGCGCGCCTTCCCCGCGTTCGTGTGGTCGCTGCGGATCGTCGCGCCCGAGGGCTCGTTCCGCGCCCGCGCCGCCCGGCTGCGCGCGATCAAGGACGAGGGGCAGGTCACGCGCTCGCTGATGCTCGCGCGCTGCGACCGCGGCGCCGAGATAGCGCTCCTGCTCGGCCTCGAGCCGGAGACCGCCGAAGGCATCCGCGCGCTCGACGAGCACTGGGACGGCAACGGCCAGCCGAGCGGGCTGCGCGGCGAGGAGATCCCGCTGCTCGCGCGGATCGTCTGCCTCGCCCAGACCGCCGAGATCTTCCACGGCGAGGGCGGCCCCGACGCGGCCTGCGCGATCGCGGCGCGCCGCAGCGGCGAGTGGTTCGACCCCGCGCTCGTGCAAGCGCTGCACGCCTGCCGCGACGACACCGCCTTCTGGGCCTCGCTCGCGCGCCCCGACGTCTCCGCCTGGGAGCCCGAGGACCGGCTGCTGACCGCCAACGACGCCCACCTCGACCGGATCGCGACCGCGTTCGCCGGCGTCATCGACGTGAAGTCCCCGTGGACCTACCGCCACTCCGACCTCGTCGCGATGCTCGCGACCCGGATCGCCGGCGCGCTCGGCGCCGACGAGGCCGAGGTGACCGACCTGCGCCGCGCCGCCATGCTCCACGACATCGGCAAGCTCGCGGTCTCCAACCGCGTGCTCGACAAGTCCGGCCCGCTCACGCCCGCCGAGGCCGCCCAGGTCCGCGAGCACCCCCTGATCACCGCGCGCATCCTCGAGCGGATCCCGGGCTTCGCCCACCTCGCGCCGGTCGCCGCCTCGCACCACGAGCGGCTCGACGGCAGCGGCTACCCCTACGGCCTCCGCGGCGAGAACCTCACCGTGCCGATGCGCGTGCTCGCCGTGGCCGACGTCTTCGAGGCGCTGACCTCGGCACGCCCCTACCGCCCGCCGATGAGCGTCGAGACAGCGCTGAACACGCTCCGCGCCGACGCGCCCGCCCGGCTCGACCCCGACGCCGTCGAGGCGCTCGCGGGCATGCTCGAGCCGCGCGAGGCGATGCCGGCCCGCTAGTCCTCCGCCACCTGGTGGCGCATGCGGTCGCGCAGCTCGGCGAAGCGCACGCTCTCGTACACGATCAGCACGACCAGCAGCGCGGCGAGGATGCCGAGCGTCGCCAGGGCGGGCAGCTCGAGCGCCGCCGGGATCAGCGCCACCAGCGCGATCGCGCACAGCAGCCGCTGGAGGCTGAAGCGATGGACGTTGCGCAGCCGGAACGCGACGTGCGCGACGAGGTAGAGCGCGGTGCCGCCGAGCATCGCGGTCGCCGGCACGAGCTCGAGCGCCTCGCCGACGTGCCCCAGCGTCTTCTTGAAGCCCAGCGCCAGCAGCACGATCCCGGCCACCATCGGCAGGTGCAGGTAGCCGTAGGAGTCGCGGCCGATCGAGTTGCGCTCACGCCCCGGCGCCGCCTTCGACAGGCGCCGCTCTGCGACCAGCGCCACGACGTCGAAGTACAGCCACCACAGCGCCCCGCACACGACCACGCCCAGGACCGCGCCGGCCACGATCCCCGCGTTGACCTCCGAGTCCGACCCCACGCCGATCGCGACGATCGACTCCCCCAGCGCGATGATCACGATCAGGCCGAAGCGCTCGGCGAAGTGGCTCGGCACCATCTTCCAGCCCTCGACGCCGAAGAAGGCGGGTCCGCCGTAGTCGAGCAGGATCGCGACCGCCCAGATCGCGCCCTGCGTCAGCCCGTCGGCGAACGACGCCCCGACCAGCAGCCCGACCCCGATCGCGGTGCTGATCGCGAGCGAGGTCACCGAGGCGCGCAGGTTGGCGTCGCCGCGGCTGCCGATCGCGAACAGCACGATGTGCGCCGCGCGCACGCCCGCGTAGGCGACCGCGAACAGGAGCGCGGTGTCGTCGAACGCCTCCGGCACGCACAGCGCCGCGACCAGGAACGCCGCCATCGCGCCGAACATCGCGATCCGCACGATCCCCTCCTCGGGGTCGACCAGGCTGGTCAGCCAGGCGTAGCCGCCCCACGACCACCACAGCACCGCGAGGATGAGCATCGCCTTCGCGAGGCCCTCCCAGGTCGGCTCCTTCGCCATCAGCGCCGTGCACTGCGTCAGCGCAAGCACGAAGACGAGGTCGAAGAAGAGCTCGAGCGGGGTGACGCTCTCCTTCTCCCGCAGCGTCGCGGTGAGCCGCGGAGCGTGGGGGCGCGTGGCGGTCACGCGCACATGTTCTCAGGGCGCGCTCAGGCGGCGGATGCGCCGGCCTGCGTGGCCTCGGCGGCCTCGGCGGCCTCGAGGCCGGCTTCACGCCACAGCCCGACCATCACGAAGATGGCGATGAGCAGCGCGGGGAAGCCGACGATCAGCATCCGGATGTTGCGCTCGGCGAGCGCGGCGAGCACGAAGCCGACCTTCGGAACGCCGGCCACGACGCGCGGCTGCTGCTTGCCCGGGAGCGTGAAGGTCCACGGATCCTTGGCGGGGTTGGCATCGCCCTTGGTCCGGTAGTACGTCTTGCCGGTCTTCTTGTCGTGACCGATCTTGACGAGCCGGTGGGTCACCAGGCCCTTGGGGCCGGAGCCCGGGGGCGGCTTGTAGGTGATCACGTCACCGACGTGGAGCGACTTGGTGGGGACGACCTCGTCGAAGACGAGCGACCCGCGGTCGTACGTGCCGGTCATCGAGCCGCTGACGATGACGTAGCGCTCCCAGCCCATGAGGGCGGGGCCGACGAGGAAGGCGCCAAACAGAATGCCCGCCGCGATCAGCAGCGCACAGAGCGTGCTACCGATGCGGCGGGCAATCATCAGGCGATCAGGGAGTAGGAGGAGCCGTCAGGTTCCTACGCGGCGTCCCACTGGAAGCCAACGCTGACGGTCTTGCCCTGCAGCGTGTTGCCGGCGTTGGTGTCGAGGCCGACGGTGAACTTGTAGCGGTGCTGCTCGGCGCCCGCCCACGTGCCCAGCGACTGGGTCGGCATCGCGTTGAGCTTGCCGGTGTACTGGGTGGTGCTGGTGCCGATGGAGCAGTCGAGGTCCGTGCCGCAGTCCTGGATCGTGAGATCGAGGTTGCCGGCCATCGAGGGCGAGCTGTCGACGAGGTTGATGGTCTTCAGCGTGATCGCGCCGGCGAGCGAGCCGGTGTTCGAGATCTGCACCTCACCCGACTGGGTCGGGCCGGCGGGCTTCAGGTTCGAGGCGGTGAGGATCGCGCCGCTGACCGAGTCGCCCAGCGTCATCGTGCCGGACGTGAAGGTGTTGCCGGTGTTCGCAGCGGTGGCGGTGAACGACGCGCCTGAAGCGACGGTGACGCCGACGGCGACGAGGATGGTGGCCAGAGCGGCCAGCAGACGGCGGGGGTTGGCGCGGAGCGCCTTGCGACGGGACATTGAGATAGCTCCTGGGGGGTTGCCTGATGTGGGGGAGAGACGGACACCTACTCGAATGTCCGTCGCTGGCAACCGGGCTATCTCGGAGAGCCGAGACCCCTAGGCTTTGCGTCCCCGCCTCGCGACGGGTTTGCCGGGATCAGCAAGCCCTGTATCGCCCTACTGACTGCCTGTTCGGAGAGCGTCTGGACGCATGTATGAGCGCCGCAGGTTTAGAGACCGGCGGGAGCGGAAACTGGGCTTCGTTTCCGCGGCTAGCGGGGGCGCTCGGGCTCGACGAAGAGGTCGGGCTCGCGGTCGCGCCGGAAGTGCACGATCAGCTCGGCGAGCAGCCCCAGCGTCATCAGCTGGACGGCGACGACGGTGAAGAGCACGCCGATGATCAGCGCCGGCCGCTCCCCGATCCCGTGGCCCGTCACCTTCAGCACGAACATCCACAGCAGCAGCAGCCCGCCGATCGCGCCGAATCCGATGCCGAGCCCGCCGAACAGGTGGAACGGGCGGCCGGTGTAGGTGGTGATGAACTTGACCGTGAGCAGGTCGAGGAAGCCGCGCCAGAAGCGCGCGCGCCCGAACTTCGAGCTGCCGTGCAGCCGCGCGGCGTGCTCGACGTCGATCTCGCCGACCTTGAAACCGTTCCACTGCGCGAGCACCGGGATGTAGCGGTGCAGCTCGCCGTAGAGCACGAGCGGGTTCATGACCTCGCGCTTCATCGCCTTGAGGCCGCTGTTGAAGTCCTCTCCCTCGATCCCCGTGACCTTGGCGGTGACGCGGTTGTAGAGCCGCGAGGTGTGGCGCTTGACCATGCGGTCGTTGCGCATCACGCGGCGCCCGGTGGCGAGGTCGAGCCCTTCGTCGAGCGCGCGCAGGAGCTTGACGATCTCCTCCGGCCGGTCCTGGCCGTCGGCGTCCATCAGCACGACGACGTCGCCGCGGGCGCGCTCGAAGCCCGCCTGCAGCGCGGTCGACTTTCCGTAGTTGCGGCGCAGGCGCAGCAGCCGCAGCTGCGGGAGCTGCTTGCCGAGCTCGGTCATCACCTCGGCGGTGCCGTCGGTGCTGCCGTCGTCGACCACGAGGATCTCGAAGTCGTCCTCGAGCGCGCCGAGCACGGCGGCCGTGCGCGGCACGACGTCCGCGAGGTTGGGCGCCTCGTTGAACGCCGGCATGATCACGGTGATGCCGAGCGTCTCGGCGCCGGTGTGGGCGGGCTCGGCGTCGTCGCCGCGCGGGCGCGCGCTGATGGTCCCGAGTTCGGTCACTGCCAGTGAAGAGTAGGAGACCGCCCGGGTGCATAGGGTGAGGTGATGCGGCTCCTCTGGCTCGGCACCTACGAGCGCGACTACACGCGGGCGCGTGTGCTGATGGCCGGACTGCGCGCGGAGGGCGCCGAGGTGATCGAGTGCCACCGGCCGCTGTGGGAGCTGACGCGGCACAAGGCCGGCGCGTTCCTCTCCCCCACCGCGCTGCCCGCCACCGCCGGCCGGTTCGTGCGCGCGTGGGGCGAGCTGGCGCTCGAGCAGCGGCGGGCCGGGCGGGTCGACGCGGTCGTCGCCGGCTACCCGTACATGCCCGACGCGCTGCCGGCGTGGCTGTTCGCACGCGGGCGGCGCGTGCCGCTGGTGGCGGACGCGCTGATCTCCTTGTCGGACACGCTGGCGGGCGACCGGGTGCGGGTGGGCGCGAACGTCGGGCGGGCGCTGACCGCGCTCGACACCGTGACGCTGCGCTGCGCCGACGCCGTGATCGCCGACACCGACGCGCACGCCCGCTTCTACAACGAGCGCTTCGGGGTCGCGCGCGAGCGCCTGGGCGTGGCGCGGGTTGGCGCGGAGGCCGCGGTCTTCCGCCCGGCGCCGCAGCCGGAGGGGCGGCCGCAGACGCTCTTCTACGGCAAGCTCTCGCCGCTGCACGGGCTGGGGACGCTGCTCGAGGCCGCGCGCATGCCCGGCACGCCGCCGGTGAAGCTGATCGGCGACGGCCAGCTCGGCGACTGGCTGGCGGAGGAGCTGCGCCGCGACCGGCCGCCCGGCTTCGAGCACGTGCCGTGGGTCGAGTACGAGCGGCTGGGCGAGGAGATCGCCGCGGCGGGCATCTGCCTCGGCGTGTTCGGCAGCAGCGAGAAGGCCGCGCGGGTGGTGCCGAACAAGGTCTACCACGCGATGTCGGTGGGCCGGCCGGTGATCACGGCCGACACGCCGGCGGCGCGCGAGGTGCTCGAGGACGGCCGCACCGCGCTGCTCGTGCCGGCGGGCGACGCGACCGCGCTGGCCGCGGCGATGCGGCGGCTGGACGAGGACGCCGAGCTGCGCGCGCGGCTGGGAGCGGCGGCGCGAGAGCGGTTCCTGGAGGTGGCCGGCGAGCGCGTGGTGGCGCGCGCGTTCCTGGCGGCGGTCGAGAGGGCGATCCATGGCCGCTGAGGGCGCCGCCCCCGGCGGCGGGATCTCCACGAAGCGCCGGGCGCTCGGGCTCGCCGCCGGGCTGCTCATCCTCGTCTTCCTCGCGCTCGGGGCGATCGCCGGGTGGGACAAGGTCGACGACTTCGAATGGCACGTCGACCCCGCCGCGGCCGCCGCGGGCTTCGCCGCGCTGTTCGGCATGTACGTCACCAACGCGCTCGGCTACGTGCTGATCATCGAGCAGCTCGCCGGCCGGCGGGTGCCGCGGCGGCGCTTCGCCGCGGTCTGGGCGCGCTCGCTGCTCGGGCGCTACGTCCCCGGCAACGTCGTGATGGTCGCCAGCCGGCTCGTGCTGGGCCAGGAGGCGGGGATCTCGCGCAAGGTCTCGCTCGCGGCCAGCGTGTACGAGCAGGCGCTGTCGCTCGGCGCGGCGTCGGCGGGCGGGCTGCTCCTGCTCGCGGCCTACGGCGCGGGCGAGATCGGCGCGGCCGCGTGGCTGGTGGCGCTCGTCCCGCTGGGTCTCGTCGTGCTGCACCCGAGCCTGTTCGGGCGCGTCACGGCGTGGCTGCTGCGGCGCGTGAAGCGCGAGCCGCTGGAGGCGCTGCTGACCGGCCGCCAGGTCCTGGCGCTGCTCGCCTGGTACCTGCTGGGCGCGGTGCTGCTCGCGCTCGGGATCGGGCTGCTCGTGTACTCCGCGGTCGGCGACGACGGCGGCTCGCTGCTCTACGTCGGCCTCTCGTTCCTGGCCTCGTTCGTGGTCTCGATGCTGGCGTTCATCTTCCCGTCGGGGCTTGGCCTGCGCGAGGGCGCGTTCGCGCTCATGCTCGGGCGCAACCTGCCCGGCGGCGTCGCGATCGCGCTCTCGGCCGGGACGCGGCTCGCGCTGACGGTCGCGGAGCTGGTGTTCGTCGGCGCGGCGGTCCTGGTCGATCAGGCCGGCAGGCGCGCGGACGCGATCAAGCCGAAGTAGCCCGGCCGCCGGCCCATGAACAGCGTGTCGAGCTCGAACGCCGCGCGCACGAGCGGGGCGACGCGCTTCATCGCGCCGGTGGGCGCGCCGACGTCGCTGCCGTCGCGCTCGAGCCGCCGCTTGAGCATCCGGCGGTAGACCTGCCGGTGGTAGAGGCCGAGCAGCGGGAACCCGTAGTCGGTCACGTCGACGTCGGTGAACCCTGCGGCGGTGAAGCGCTCGGCGAGGCCGGCCGCGGTGTAGCGCCGGCGGTGGCCCGCCCAGTGATCGGACCAGTCGTAGCGCCACGGGTTGGCGGGGACGGAGGCGAGGACGACGCCCCCGGGCTTCAGCACGCGCGCGAACTCGCGCACGGCGGTCTGGTCGTCGTCGAGGTGCTCGAGCACCTCGCCGCAGACGATGGCGTCGAACGCGCCCGCCTCGAAGCGCAGCGCGTGCAGGTCGGCGAGCTCGACCGCGCCGCGGTCGCCCACCAGCTGCCGCACGCGCTCGACGAACGCCTCGCTGGCGTCGACCGAGGTGACGTCGTAGCCCGCGTCGAGCAGGCGCAGGGTGAACGAACCGGCGCCGCAGCCGGCGTTGAGCACGTGGCCGGCGGGCAGCGCCGGGCGCAGCCGCCGCATCATCAGCGACTCGCGGTAGTCGTGCCTGGGCCCGTAGAGGTCGGGCGCGTCGCCCCAGCCGTGCGGGGTCAGCTCGGTGGCGCTCACCCCGCTGATGCTACGAGCGCGCCTTCGCGGACTCCCGCTCGGAGTGCTTCTGGAGCGCCTCGGCGAGCTGCTCCTTGCTCATGTCCGAGCGGCCCTCGATGCCCGCCTCCTTGGCGTCCTCGTAGAGCTCCTCTTTGGACTTGTTCGCGTCGACGCCGCCGTAGGTGCGCCTCGGGTTGTCGCGGGCGGCCCGGCCGGACTGCTCGGCCTGAGGGTCCGATGAGCCCTGCTCGTCCTTGAGCTCCCAGTGGTCGCCCTTCTTCTCGGCGACGTGCTTGACGGAGGCGAACGCGGTGCGGTGCGCGCGCTCCTCGGAGTCGTACTGCTCGTGGGCCGAGTCGAGCGTCTTCTCGTAGGTGTCCTGCACCTTCTTGGGCGAGCGCTCGATCGTGCCGGGGAGGTCTTCCTTTTTCGCTGGCATAGGGTGGGACTACCCGCTCCGCAGCCGCGAAATCGCCTCCTCCAGCGCCGCCGCGGCCTCCGCCGCCAGCCGCCGCGTGAGCTCGCCCGCCGGCTCCTCCTGGGCCAGCGCGTGCGCCTGCCCGGCCCACAGGTGCAGGCCGTCCGCGTCCCCGCGCTCGCGCGCGGCCGCGCGCAGCGGCGCCGTGACGTAGTGGACGTCGGGGTAGGCGCGCGGCGCCTCCTCGGAGTGCTCGCGCATGAAGCGATTGACGACCCCGCGCGCGGTGCGCCCGCTGAAGGCGCGCGTGAGCGCGGTCGGCGCCTCGCCGGCGAGCGCCTCGCGGTGCACGTCGGCGGTGCCGGCCTCCGGCGTGCGCATGAACGCGGTGCCGAGCTGGGCGGCGGCCGCGCCGGCGGCGAGCACGGCGGCGACGGCGCGCCCGGTGGCCAGCCCGCCGGTGGCGACCAGCGGGAGGTCGACCGCCGCGCGGACGAGCTGCAGCGCCGCGAGGATGCCGAGGTCGGAGGCCGCGTCGTCGTCCTCGAACACGGCGCGGTGCCCGCCCGCCTCGACGCCTTGGACGACGAGCGCGTCGGCGCCCGCGTCGCGCGCGATCCGCGCCTCGGCGGGGCTCGTGACCGTCACCCACGCCTCGGCGCCCGCGGCGTGCATGCGATCGAAGACGGCGGGGTCCGGGCAGCCGAACGTGAACGTGACGACCGGGACGCGCTCGGCCTCGGCGACCGCCAGCTTGGCCTCCCAGCCGTCGTCGTCGTGCCGCGGCTCCCCGAGCTCGCCCTCGTCGCACAGCCGCGCCGCATACGCGCGCACGGCCGCGTCGTCGGCCGGGCCGCCGGGCGGGGCGAAGATGTTGAGCCCGAACGGCCGCTCCGTGAGCCCGCGCAGCGTCGCGAGGTCGGCGCGGACCGCGTCGGCCGTCTTGTAGCCCGCGGCGAGGAAGCCGAGCCCGCCCGCCTCGCACACCGCCGCCGCCAGCGCCGGCGTCGAGGCGCCGCCGGCGAGCGGCGCCTGCACGATCGGGAGCTCGAGCCCTTCGAGGACGGGCATGGTCCTGAGTATGCACCTCGAGGATCTGCTCGCTCCGTAGGGCGCTGGGCTTATTATCGCCGCATCGCCGATCAGGAATTCAGCGTCAACGTGTCCTCGGCGGACTCAACGGAGATCGTGGCCGTCACCGGCGACGTCGATCTGGCGACCGTCGACGTGCTGCGCGCGCAGCTCACCAGCGCGCTCCAGCGCGGCAAGAAGGTCGTGCTGGACCTCCGCGAGGTCGCGTTCATGGACACCCAGGGCCTCGCGGCGGTGATCGAGGCCGAGAAGTCCTCGTCGGAGTCGGGCACGCAGTTCGTCGTGGTGCGCGCGCCCGCAACCGTCCACCGGCTGTTCGAGATGATCGGACTCTCCGACCGCCTCACTGTCGTGGACGACCCCGCAGCCGCTTGACATGAGCGAGCTCAGAGCGGCGGCCGAGCGGGTCCGCCTGGACGCGGAGTCCGGCGAGCGCCGGACCGCGACCGTGGCGGGGCTGGCGCTGGTCGTCGGGCTCACGCTGCTCGACGCCCTGTGGGAGAAGAACTTCCCGTCGCTCGTCGTCATCGGCCCGTTCCTGACCTCAATGCGGGCCAACCAGCGCCAGACGGCGGCCGTCGCCGCCCTGGCGAGCGCCTCCGCGCTGCTGAGCGCGACGTGGAACAACAGCGAGCTGGGCGCCGACTACTGGCTGCGCGCCGCCGTCGTGATCGCCGGCGGCGGGATCGCCGTGCTGTCGGCGCGCCATCGCGAGCAGGCCGTGCGGGCGGAGGCGATCGGCTCGCAGCTCACCGCGGCGCTCTCCAACCTCGCCGAGGCGGTGATCGTCCAGGACGACAAGATGGAGTTGCTGTACGCGAACGAGGCCGCGGCGGAGACGCTCGGCTACGCGTCGGCCGAGGTGCTGCTCAGCACACCGCGCGAGCAGCTCGTCTCCGACGCCGACTACTTCGCGGAGGACGGCTCGCCGCTCCCGCCCGAGCGCTACCCGACCACGCGCGTGGCCCGCGGCGAGGATCCCGGCCCGGTGACGATCCGGATCGTCAAGCGCTCCACCGGCGAGGAGCGCTGGCGGGTGACGAAAGCGCGCGGCGTCAGCGACAGCCGCGGCCGCATCCGGCTGGTGGTGAGCGTCATCGAGGACATCACGGACCGCAAGCGCTCGGAGCTCGCGCAGCGGCTGCTGTCCCGCACCGGCGAGGCGCTCTCGTCCTCGACCGACTACGAGCAGACGCTGCGTGAGGTCGCCGGCCTCGCCGTGCCCGAGCTGGCGGACTGGTGCGGGGTCAATATGCCCGACCACTCCGGCACGATCCGCCAGGTCGCGGTCGTCCACAGCGACCCCGCCAAGGTCGAGTTCGCGCGCAAGCTCGCCCAGCAGTACCCGACCTACACGAGCGACGACAGCGGCTCGGCCCAGGTGCTCCGCGACGGCGAGCCGCAGCTCGTCCCGGAGATCCCCGACGAGCTGCTGACCGAGGCGGTCGACGACCCCGAGCTGCTCGAGCTGGTGCGCGGCCTCGGCATGCGCTCGGTCGTGATGGTGCCGATGGTGGCGCCGAGCGGGCAGCCGACGGGCGTGATCTCGTTCGTCAACGCCGAGTCGGGCCGCGTGTTCACGGAGGCCGACCTCAGCCTCTGCACCGAGATCGGGCGGCGCGCCGGCCTCGCGGTCGAGAACGCGCGGCTCTACAGCGAGCGCTCGACGATCGCGCGCACGCTCCAGCGCGCGCTGCTGCCGCCCGCGCTGCCGGAGATCCCCGGCTTCGGCCTCGCCACGCTGTACCGCCCGGCGGGGCAGGAGAACTGGGTGGGCGGCGACTTCTACGACGCCTTCGAGGTCAACGGCGGCTGGATGGTGGTGGTCGGCGACGTGGCCGGCCGCGGTGCGCCCGCGGCCTCGCTGACCGCCTTCACCCGCCATGTGCTGCGCACCGCGGCGCAGCTGCACGACGACCCGCTCGACGCCGTCGCGTTCCTCAACCGGCAGCTCTTCGAACGGGCGGGCACGGCGCTGTGCACCCTGTGCTGCGTGCTGCTGCAAGAGCGCGGCCCCGAGGCGGAGGCGACCGTGATCTGCGCCGGCCACCCGCTGCCGTTCGCGATCCGCCGCGACGGCACGCCCGAGCCGGTCGGCGCGTGGGGCACGATGCTCGGCGCCTGGACGACGGCCGAGTTCCCGCGCACGACGACGACGCTCGCGGCCGGCGAGCTGCTCGTGCTCTACACCGACGGCGTCACCGACACGACGGGCGCGAGCGAGCGCTACGGCGACGAGCGGCTGCAGGCGCTGCTCGTCGACGCGCGCGAGCCCGACGAGGCGCTGCGCCGGATCGAGGACGCGCTCGCGGAGTTCGAGCACGGCGACCAGGCCGACGACACCTGCGCGCTCGCGATCGGGCGCCTGCCGCTCGCGCGCGGCGGCGCTCAGCTCGGCTCGGCGGCGTAGACCTTCAGGCCCTTGGGCGCGCCCTTGGCGCTGAAGCGCCAGCGGCGCTTGAGCTGCACCGTGTCGGCCTCGACGCGCTCGTGCACGGCCTCGGAGACGAGCACCTCGCCCGCGAGCAGATCTCCGGCTCGACGGCGGAGCCGACCTCGCGCAGCAGCGCCACCGCCTGGGTGTCGCCGGCGTCGAGCGCCCAGGTCGAGAAATCGGCGAGGTCGGTGAAGACGATCGCCAGCTCGCGGTCGCCGCGACCGCGGCCCTGGGCCTCGGAGAGCCCCTGCCAGACCTGCAGCGCCGGCTCAGGCGGCCGGGGGCTTCCTTGCTCACTGCGCCGATTTTAGGCGCGCAGGGCGTCGACCACGAGCCGGGCGTAGTGGCGCCAGACGGCCGGATCGCGCTCCTGCTCGGCGGCGAGCGAGCGCGCGATGCCGCTGAGCAGGACCTTCAGGTCGGCGGGCTGGGCGTCGGCGCGCATCGAGCCTTGAGCGATCGCGCGCTCCATCAGCTCGCGCAGGGCGTCGTGGGCGGCGGCGCGCGCGGCGACGAGCTCGTCGAGCTCGATCGCCTGCGACATCGAGGAGACCATGCCGCGGTCCTCGCAGTAGGCGTCCGCGATGCGCTCCATGAAGCTCATGAACGCGCCCCACGGGTCGTGGCCGGCGGCCGCCTCGCGCGCCTCGGCCTCGAACCAGCGCACGCGCTGGGTCGCGACCGCGGCGACGAGGTGGTCCTTGGTCGGGAAGCAGCGGTAGACGGTGCCCTTGCCGACGCCGGCGCGGGCGGCGATCTCCGGCACGACCGCGGCGTCGCCCTTCTCGCGGAACACCTCTGCCGCCGCGACGATCACGCGCTCGCGGTTGCGGACGGCGTCGGCGCGCGTGCGGGCGGCGACGGCGGTCATGCGTGGACGGGTACGGCGGCCATGCGGCCGCGGCGCGCCGGGATGAGGAACGCGGTGATCGCCGCCGCGAGCGCGACGAACGCGCTGACCAGGAAGGCGTTGGTGTAGCCGCTGTCGGTCGGGAGGCCGGCGACGACGCTGCCGGCCAGCACGGCGGCGCTGATCTGGGCGCCGAGCGAGGCGCCGACCGACCGCACGAGCGTGTTCACGCCGGTCGCCTGGCCGGTCTCCTCCGGCGTGACCGCCTCGAGGATCAGGTTCGGCATCGCGGCGAACGCGAGCCCGATGCCGGTCGACATCACCAGGTTCCAGACGATGATCTCGAGCTGGGTGCCGTGGACGAGCGCCATCAGCAGCAGGCCGACGGAGGTCGTGATCGCGCCCAGCGCGAGCGGGACGCGCGAGCCGAAGCGGGTGCCGAGCACGCCCGAGAGCGGGCCGGCGACGAGCATCACGAGCGCGCCGGGGACCATCAGCAGACCGGCTCCGGTCGCGTCGAGCCCGAACCCGTAGCCGCTCGACTTCGGCGCCTCCGCGAGCTGCGGGATGAGGATGAACGAGCCGAACATGCCGAAGCCGACGAGCACGGTCGCGAAGTTGGTCATCGCCACGACCGGCTGGCGCAGCATCTCGATGTCGACGAGCGGCTCGGGAGTCCGGCGCTGCAGCCAGACCCAGAAGCTGAGGATCACCGCGCCGACCACGAACAGGCCGATCGTGCGCGTGTCGCCCCAGCCCCACTCGTTGGCCTTGGCGATCGCGAGCAGCGGCGCGGTCAGCCCGAGGCCGAGCACGATCGCGCCGCGCACGTCGACGCGCCCGGGCGTGCGGACCGGCGACTCCGGCACGAACAGCTCGATGCAGACCGCCGCGAGCGCCGCGCTGATCGCGCCGAGCCAGAAGATCCAGTGGTAGGAGGTGTGGTCGGTGATGAGCCCGCCGAGGATCAGGCCGGCGCCGCCGCCGATGCCGAACGTGGCGGAGATCAGGCCGATGCTCGAGCCGACCTTCTCGCGCGGGAACTCGTCGCGGATGATCCCGAAGCAGAGCGGGAAGATGCCGCCGCCGGCGCCCTGGAGGACACGGCCGGCGACCACGACCTCGAGGCTCGTGCCGAGCGCGGAGATGACCGAGCCGGCGACGAAGATCCCGAGCGCGACCACGAGCAGGCGGCGCTTGCCGAACATGTCGCCGAGGCGGCCGAACACCGGGGTGCACACGGCGGCCGCGAGCAGGTAGGCGGTGACGGTCCAGGCGACGCCGCTGGCGTCGGTGTTGAGCGACTTCGCGAGCTCGGTGAGCGCGGGGATGAGCATCGTCTGCGCGAGCGCGAAGGCGAGCGCGGCGAGCGAGAGGATGAGGAGCGAGCGGAGGGGGTGCGGGCGTGGCATCGCTGCCAGCGTAGCGAAGCGGACCTCGAGGTCCGCTTCGGACTTGGCGCACCGCCGCCAGATGCCCGCATCTGGCTCTCGAAAAGGGTTGACGCCGGGTGTAGCTTCCCCCGCCGGTCTGTTTTTCAGGGGAGGTGGCGGGATGAGGTTCAGGTCTGGTCGTGCTGTGGCTGCGGGAGCGGCGACAACGCGCACGCGTTCGCCGACGTCCGCGACGAGGTCGGCCCCGTGCTGACCGAGGACGGCTTCGAGGATCGCTTCACGCCGCCGTCCGACGGCGACGTCTCGCCGTCGAGCGGCAGCGACTGGCTCTACCCGATCCAGAACGTGCCGGACGCGGCCGGCTTCTGTCCTGCCGACGCCCCCGGCTGCACGTTGAACCACACGGTGCCGGACTCGTGGCAGCTCAACCGCAACGAGGCGACGACGCAGCTCTTCTACTTCGTCAACAAGTTCCACGACCACCGGCTCGGCGCGCCGATCGGCCGGGCACCCTGCCGGCGACGTGCCGCATGAAGCTGACGCTCGGCAAGCTCGGCAAGCTCGGCAAGAAGACGTTCTCGGCCAAGCCGGGCAAGTACAAGACGGTCACGTTCAAGCTCAAGGCGCGTGACCTCAAGCGCCTGAACAAGCAGCGCTCGATCAGGACGCGCCTGACGGGGTCGGTCCGCAACCCGGGCGCCGCGACGCGGAGGGCGCACCGGACCGTCCGCATCCTCAGGGCGAAGAAGCCGAGGCGCTGACGACCTGGCCGCACCGGGTGTTGCTTTGCGACGCCCGGTGCGGCAGAGTCCTCCCGAAGTGCACGGTCACGAGCGCGAGCATGAGCAGGCTCCCGACGCCGCCCCGCAGCGGGCCGCCGCGGCGCCGTCCGTGCCCGCCGCGCTCGCGCTGCAGCGGATGATCGGCAACCGCGCCGTCGGCCAGCTCGTCGCGCGCACGCCGGAGGAGTCCGTCGAGCTGCTCGAGCCGGCGATCATGGGCGCGCACGTCGACGTGACGCAGATCAACCGCACGCTGCTGCCGTACTCGAAGGACCAGGAGTCGTTCGACAAGGTCGCCGAGGCGTACGAGACGAAGGCCGAGGTCACGCTCGAGAAGGCGCTGGAGACACACGTGCCGTCCGAGGAGCTCGACGACGTGCGCAAGAACGTGCCGTGGCGCGGCTTCCCGCCGCCCAAGGCCGACGCCGCGAGTTAGTTCCGCGCGCTCCCGAGGTAGGCACCGGGGATGAGCGCACTCCCAGACTCCTTCCGCGCGCTGGTCGCGGAGAAGCAGGACGATGACGTCGCGCGGGGGATTCAGGACCTGCGCGCGGATGACCTCCCCGATGGCGACATCGTCGTCCGGGTCGACTGGTCGAGCGTGAACTACAAGGACGCGCTGGCGGTCTCGCCGAAGGGCCGCGTGGCGCAGATCTCGCCGCTCGTGCCGGGCGTGGACCTGGCGGGCACGGTGGTCTCCGGCGAGGGCGAGGGCTCCGAGGTGATCGTGCACGGGCACGACCTCGGCGTCGCCCACCACGGCGGCTTCGCCGAGTACGCGCGCGTGCCTTCGGAGTGGGTCGTGCCGCTCCCCGACGGGTTGAGCGCGCGCCAGGCGATGGCGCTCGGTACGGCGGGCTTCACCGCCGGGCTGTCGGTGCAGCGGCTCGAGCAGCACGGCGTGGAGCCGGGCGACGGCCCGGTGCTGGTCTTGGGCGCGTCGGGCGGAGTGGGTTCGACCGCGGTCGGCATCCTCGCCGCCCGCGGCTTCGAGGTCGTCGCCGCGACCGGCAAGCCCGACGAGGCCGACTGGCTGCGCGAGCTCGGCGCCTCCGAGGTGCTGTCGCGCGAGGAGACGTCGGAGGAGTCCAAGCGGCCGATGGAGTCCGAGCGCTGGGCCGCGGTCGTCGACCCGGTCGGCGGCAAGGCGCTGGCCTACGCGCTGCGGACGACCAAGTACGGCGGCGCGGTGGCGGCGAGCGGGTTGACGGGCGGCACCTCGCTCGAGACCACGGTCTTCCCGTTCATCCTGCGCGCCGTGTCGCTGCTCGGCGTCGACTCGGTCAACACCCCGGAAGACGTGCGACGGGCGGTGTGGGAGCGCCTGGCCGGCGACCTGCGGCCGAACGGCCTCGACGAGTCGATCACCCGCGAGGTCGCGCTCGAGGATGTGGATGCCCTGCTCGACGACGTGCTCGCCGGCAAGGGCGTCGGCCGAACCGTGGTGAAGGTTTCCTGATGCCCGAGCGCCCCGGCCCGGACATCGACCACACCCGCGAGGCGCTCCGCCAGCACGACGATCGGGTGGCGGAGGATGAGGAGGAGACGGAGCGCGAGGCTGAGGAGTCGGAGGACTAGGGCTCCGACGAGGACGAGGGCTCGTAGGAACTGCGCATTGAAGGGAGCCCGGGAGGGGGACGCATGCCACGCGCGAGTTTCGTCGATCACGAAGAGCGCGCGGGCGGTGCGATCGACGAAAGTCGCCCTATTCGCGAGTTTTGTCGATCCTGGGCCGAGGGCGGTCGTTGAGATCGACGAAACTCGCGCTAGGCGCGTGATTCGGCGGTCTTGACCGCTCGGCGGGCCTCGGTGCGGCGGCGTTCGGCGTCGGCCTCGGCCTCCTTGACCGCCCGGCGGGCCTGGCGCTCCTGGGCCTCGAGGTCCTCGACGACCGCGCGGGCCTTCCGCGCCTCCTCCTCGACCTCCTCGAGCGCCGTGCGGGCGCGCTCGGCGACCGTGTCGGCCTCCTCCGAGGCGGCCACCGCCTCTTCGGCCGCCTCCCGAGCGCGCGCCGCGGCTGCCTCCCGCCTCCGCTCGGCCTCAGAGGGGCCCGATGAGGCCTTCGAACCCTTCCCTTTACCAGCCGCCGTTCGCTTCGAGCCGGCGGAGGAGCCGGAGGTCTTGGAGCCGCCGGAGGCCTTCGAACCCTTCCCCTCACCAGCCGCCGTTCGCTTCGAGCCGGCAGAGGAGCCGGAGGATTGCTTCGAGCCCGAGGAGAGCGCGGAAGCCGAGGCCATCAAAGCCATCGCATCCACCCCAGCCTCGGCCTCGCGCTCCAGCCGCCCGGCCTGGAGCAGTTCCCGCACCTCGTCGTCGACCGACGCGGCGTGCAGCGTCGCCCGCACCTTCTCCTCGGTCGCGCCCGACGCCCCCTTGCCCAGTGCCAACCGCGCGAACTCACGGACCGCCTCCCGCTCCCGCGCGGTCGCCTCGCGCACCGCCGCGGCATCGCCCGAGCCATCGAGCAGCGCACCGTGCGCCGCGCGCAGCTCCTCCCCCGCCGCCAGCAGATCGTCCGCGCCGTGCTCTCGCACCGCCAGGTTGATCGCCCCCGCCGCGACGCTCGGGCGCTTCAGCGCCTTCACGAAGTCGGCGTCCTCGCGGCGCTTCTCGCCGCGCAGGCGCTTCGCCAGCGCGTCGCGGGCGGCGGTGAACTCGCCGAGCGGGAGCCCGTAGAGATCGTCGGCCTCGTCGAGCATCTCCCGAGCGTAACCTGCGGGCGCATGGAATCCGGTGCCTCCTTTGCGACCCTCGACCTCGAGGCCGGCGAGCGCTTCGTCGCGCTGCGGCGCCAGCTCGGCGTCGAGAGCTTCGGCCTCAACCTGATGTTGCTCGAACCCGGCCAGAGCGGCCGCGTCCACCGCCACAAGCGGCAGGAGGAGGTCTACATCGTGCTCGAGGGCACGCTCACGCTCGAGCTCGACGGCGGCGAGGTCCACACGCTGCAGCCGCACGACACCGCCCGCGTCGCCCCCGACCTCAGGCGACGCCTCTCCAACCGCGGCGACACCCGCGTGGCCCTGATCGCGCTCGGCGGCGCCGAGCCCCACGTCGGTCGCGACGGCCTCGCCTACACCGACTGGAACGACACCGAGGGCAAGCCGCCGCAGGAGGTTCCGCTCCCTCCCGACGAGTAAGCCCTAAAAGGCACCCGGGTTTTGCAAGAATCAACCCATGTCACAGACCGACCAGCTGCTCAAGAACAACGAGACCTACGTCTCGAGCTTCGACAAGGGCGACCTCGCGCTCCCGCCCGCGAAGAAGGTCGCCGTCGTCGCCTGCATGGACGCCCGCCTCGACCCGGCCGGCGCGCTCGGGCTCAACGAGGGTGACGCCCACGTGATCCGCAACGCCGGTGGCGTCGTCACCGACGAGGAGATCCGCTCGCTCGCGATCTCGCAGAACCTGCTGGGGACCGAGGAGATCATCCTCATCCACCACACGGACTGCGGCATGCTCACGTTCACCGACGACCAGCTCGCGCAGAAGCTGCAGGACGCGACCGGCGAGACGCCCGAGTGGAGCGCCCACGCGTTCCCCGACCTCGAGGGCGACGTGCGCGACTCGATCCAGCGCATCAATGACAGCCCGTTCATCCCGAACAAGGACTCCGTGCGCGGGTTCATCTACGAGGTCGAGACCGGGAAGCTGCGCGAGGTGTCGTAACCTCGGCACCGCAAGGTGACCGAGCACGGCGACCCGATCTCCTACCAGGCGCTGCAACGCGGCACGCCCGTGGTGTCGAGCGACACGTTCCAGCTCGGCACCGTCGAGCGCGTGATCGACAACGCCAAGGAGCACATCTTCGACGGCATCGTCATGCGCACCGACGACGGGCTGCTGTGGGTCGACGCGCCCGAGGTCGCGCGCATCACCGAGGGCCGCGTGACGCTCACGCTCGACGCGGCGACCGCGAAGGAGCAGCTAACGGACTACGCGCCGGGAGCTCCCGAGTACCGCGCCAACGTGCGCGGCGGGCGGCTCAGTCGCTTCTTCGGAGGCGGCTGGAAGCGGCATTGACGCCGGCGCCGGGCGACCGGCGGCGGCGGTCGCCCACAGCAGGGTGAGCCAGGTGAGCGTCGCCAGCCCGACGTGCACCCACACGATCTCGGCGGGCACCTCGAGCGCGTACTGAACCGCGCCGACCAGCCCCTGGATCGCCAGCAGGACGGCGGCCGTGCCGACCGGGGTGAGGATGTCCTCGGGCGCGCCGCGGCGGCGCAGCAGGAAGAAGACGCCGACGATCGAGATGCCGAGCACGGTGGCGATCGCGCCGTGCTGGTGGATCGCCCAGCTGACGGTGTCGTTGCCGCGCCACTCGAGCCGGTCGATGGTGTCGCCGGTGCCGCCGCCGCCCGCGTGCGGCCCGGCCGCGGTGGCGACCGTGCCGAAGAAGATCGTGAGCGCGCCCAGCCCCAGCAACCCTCGCACCGACCACACGCCGAGGCGGTCGAGCGAGCGCGGCCGCTCCCCCGGCTCGTAGCGAGCTCGCCACGCCAGCGCGACCGCGGCCACGAGGATCAGCATCGAGAGCGCGAAGTGCCCCATCACGAAGCCGGGCGCGAGGTGGTTGCGGACCGTGAAGCCGCCGAGCACCGCCTGGCTGATGACGCCGAGCGGGAGCAGCACGCCCAGCACCGCGAGGTCGCTCCGGAACGGCCGCCGCCGGAACGCGAGCGCGCCCGCGGCCACCGCGGCCAGCCCGACCACGCCGGAGATCATGCGGTTGCCGTACTCGATCCACGCGTGCGTCTCGAGCGGCGGGGCGACCCCGCCGTAGCACTTGGGCCAGTCCGGGCACCCGAGCCCGGAGCCGGTCAGTCGCACCGCCGCGCCGGTGAAGACGATCAGCGTGAGGGCGGCGAGGGCGACCTCCGCCACGCGCTGGTAGGCCCGGGGGGTGAGCTCGGGGATGCGCACGAGCGACAGGCTAGCCTGCTGGCGGACCCGTCCACCGGGACCTTCTCTTGGAATCCGCGACGACCCCTGAACGCCGTGCGCCCGCCGCGGCGCCACCGCCCCAGCGATCCGCACCGCGCGACACCGCCGCGGTGTTCCCGGTAGGCAAGCTCCGGACCTCGCTCGAGGCCGCGCTCGCCGGCGCGATCGCGCTCGCCTACGCGCTGATCTCGTACCAGATCTGGAACACGCGCTTCGACGTCCCGATCGAGGACGGCTACGACGGGCGCGGCGCGGCCGCGACGGTCAAGGGCCTGCTCGAGAACGGGTGGCTGCTGCACAACCCCGACCTCGGAGCGCCGTTCGGCCAGAACGCCCACGACTTCCCGGCCAGCGGCGAGACGTACCAGTTCCTCATCCTGAAGGCCCTCGGCTGGGTGCTGCCGGGCTACGCGCAGGTGATGAACACCTACTACCTGGCCGGCTTCTTCGTGCTCGCCGCCGTGACCATGCTGGTCCTGCGGCACCTGCGGATCCCGCTCGCGATCGCGCTTCCGATCGCCATCGCCTACACGCTGCTCCCGTTCCACTTCTTCCACCAGGAGGAGCACATCACGCGCTCGACCTACCTCAGCGTCCCGGTCGCGTGCCTGCTGCTGCTGTGGTCGCTGTCCTGGCGCTCGTGGTTCCTGCGCGACCCGGACCCCGGCAAGGGCGAGTGGCGGCGCAACGTCCGGGTCCGCCGCGTGGTGGTCGCGCTCGTGCTGGCCGTCGCGATCGCGGGCTTCGAGACGATGACGACGATCTTCACCGCGACGCTGCTCGGGGCGAGCGCGATCGTCGCCGCCGTGCGCTGGCGCGATCCGCGCCAGCTGCTGGTGAGCGGCGTGCTGATCGCCGTGATGGCGTTCGTCTTCGTGGGGCTGAACGCGCCCTCGCTCCTGTACTGGCACGACGAACGGCAAGAACCCCGTCGCCGGCCATCGCGGGATCACCGAGAGCGAGCTCTACGGGCTCAAGATCAGCCGCATGGTGCTGCCGGAGCCGGGCCACCACTGGCACGTGTTCACGAACCTCGGCAACCGCGCCGTGGCCGGCACCACCATCCCGTCGGAGGGCGGCATGGCGCTCGGCGTGTACGGCACGATCGGCTTCTTCCTCGCGCTCATCGGCCTCTTCGGCCACGGGCTGCGGCGGCGCGGGAGGCGCTGGCCCCGCGGGCCCGACGACCGCACCGGGCTCACCGACCATGCCTCGCTGCTGATCGTGCTCGCGGTGCTGTGCGGCACGATCGCGGGCTTCAGCGTGCTGATCGCCGTCGCGGGCTTCGCCCAGGTGCGGACGTGGAACCGGATCGTCGTGCTGATCGCGTTCTTCTCGCTGATCGTGCTCGCGCTCGTGCTGGAGCGCTTCCTGCGCTGGTCGGCCGAGCGCTCGGGCCGGCGCGCGCTGAGCGCGGTGCTGCTGTGCGGCGCGCTGACCGTCTTCGCGCTGTGGGACGCGATGCCCCCGCGGCCGCACGACTACCCCAAGACGTTCGCCTCCTTCGACAGCGACGAGGCGTTCGTGAAGGCGATCGACGCCCGCATGCCCGACCACTCCGAGATCTTCCAGTGGCCGGTCTATCCGTTCCCGGAGGCCAAGCCACCCGGGCAGATCAGCGACTACGACAACATGCGCGGCTACCTGCACGACCACAAGCACCTGGACTGGAGCTACGGCGCGGTCAAGGGCCGGCCGCGCGCCGACTGGCAGCAGGCCGCCAACACGCGCGGGCCGATCGCCTCGCTCCCGGGCATGGTCGGCCTCGGCTTCAGCGGCTACTGGTTCGACACGTTCGGCTACGACGCGCCGACGCTGGCGACCATCCGCGCGGGCCTCGCGAAGAAGCTGGGCGTCGAGCCGCTCGTCAGCCGCGACAAGCGCTTCCTCTTCTACGACCTGCGCCCGTACGCGCAGCGGCTCGAGCGCGGTAACACCCCGCGCGAGCTGCGCGACCGCGCCGGCGAGGACTTCGGGATCTAGACGGCCGCGGCGGCCTCGGCCTCGGCTTCTCTGCGCCGCTCCGGGCACGGATACACGAGCGTCGAGGCGCCGTGGGCCTCCGGCCGCTGCGGCGAGCGGGCGCGCGCCGGGTTGACGATCCCGATCAGCGCGATCACGCCGCCGAGGATCACCAGGCCGCCGCCGACGCCGAGCCCGACGCGGTAGGCGTGCACGGACGCCGCCTCGACCGGGCGATCGAGCTCCGGATGCGCGGGGACGCCGCCCGTGAGCGGTCGGTCCTTGACCTCGCGCACCGCCTTGCGCGCCGCCGGCGTGAGCGAGCGGCCCGCCAGCTCGCGGTCGAGCGCCGTGCCGAACTGCGCCGACACGATCGCCCCGACCGCGGCGATCGCCAGCAGCCCCGCGACGCGCGAGATCGCGTTGTTGGTGCCGCTGGCGACACCGGCGTGGTTCTGGGGCACCGAGCCGAGGACGGTGTTGGTGAGCGGCGCGACCGTCATCGACAGCCCGAGCGCGAACACGAGCACCGCCGGCAGCAGGTCGGTGAAGTAGTTCACGTCGGCGTCCAGCTGGCCCATCCAGATCAGCCCGAGACCGGCCACGATCGGCCCTGCGCCCATCAGCAGGCGCGGCCCGATGCGGTCCGAGAGCGCGCCCCAGCGGCGCGAGAGCGTGAACATCACCGCGGTGAGCGGGAGCAGCGTCAGCCCCGCGGCGACCGCGCTGTAGCCCGCCACCTGCTGCACGAAGATCGTGACGAAGAACGTCGCCGCCCCGAACCCGCCGTAGAGGAGCAGCGTGGTCACGTTGCCGACGGAGAAGTTGCGCGAGCGGAACAGCCCGAGCGGCAGCATCGGGTGGTCCGTACGGCTCTCGTGCCACACGAAGGCGGCCAGGAACGCGAGCCCGAGCAGGAACGGCATCCACACGATCGGGTCGCCCATGCCGTACACCGGCTGCTCGATCAGCGCGAACACCGGCCCGGCGAGCCCGACCGCGACCAGGACCGCGCCGAGGTAGTCGATCTTGCGCATCGACTCCTCGTCGCGCGACTCGGGCACGGCGCTGTGCAGGATCACCAGCGTCACGAGCACGAACGGCACGTTGATGGCGAAGATCCAGCGCCACGACGCGTGGTCGATCAGCAGCCCGCCGCCGAACGGCCCCAGCACGGTCGCGATCCCGGCCCACGCCGTCCACGTCCCGATCGCGGCGCCGCGCTCGTCGTCCGGGAAGACGGCGGTGATGACGGCGAGCGACGAGGGCACCAGCAGCGCGCCGGCGATGCCCTGCAGCGCCCGCATCGCGATCAGCACCTCGACGGTCGGCGCGAGCGCGCACAGCACCGACGCCAGCCCGAAGCCCGCCAGCCCGATCGAGAAGATCTTCTTCCGGCCCATCAGGTCGCCGAGCGAGCCGCCGACGAGCAGCAGCGAGCCGAGCGTCAGCAGGTAGGCCTCGACGACCCACTGCTGCGCCGCGAGGCCGCCCGCGAGGTCGGCGCGGATGGCCGGCAGCGCGACGTTGACGACCGTGCCGTCGAGGAACACGACCGACGTCCCGAGGATGCAGGCGATGATCGTGAGGCGCTTGGTGCGGGCGTCGGCGGCCACCTCCCCGAGCCTGACAGGGAGGTCAAGGTCGGCGGATGCTGCGCACCCGCTCGCTCGTCGGGCGGCGCGTCAGAGGGCGACCTTGGGTGCGGGTCAGGCGACACCGGCCGCGACGAGCAGCCCGCGCAGCCGTGAGGCGTCAAGGGCACCGGTCGCGCGCACCGCCTGCGGCTGGGTCACCGCGAGCGCGGCGGCCAGCGCGGGCTGGGGCTCGTCGCGCGTGACGACCACGTCGTAGAAGAAGCGCCGCTCGCCCAGCCAGGCCCTCCAGTCCTCGGGCGCGGCCACCACCTCGACCTCGGGCTCCCCGGCCGCGGGCGTCCCGACCGCGGTGACGCGCACGCCCGCCGGGGCGGGGACGCTGTCACCGATCACGAGCACCCGAGCGGGGGTGTGGACGTCGCGCGCCTCGAGCTGGCGGCGCGGCTGCACCGGCTCGACGCCGGGCGGCCGGTCGGCGAGCTGATCGGCCCAGCGGGAGGCGAACACCGGCCGATTACGCTCCACGAGAGCGCGCGCGGTGTCGAGGCCGCCGGAGCGGTGCAGCGCGTGGGTGACCGTCGACCGCGGCTCGTAGCGAACGGTGGCGCCGGCCTCGGCGAGCGCGAAGCAGAGATCGACGTCCTCGTAGTAGGCGGGCGCGTAGACGGCGGCGAAGCCGCCCGCCGCCTCGAACGCGGTCCGCCGCACGAGGAGGCACTCCGCGCCCGCGTAGTCCACGCGGCGTGAGAAGCCCGGCTCGAAGGCGCACACGGCGGTCGTGCCGTCGCGCGCGACCAGCGCGCCCGCCTCCTGGAGCGAGCCGTCGAGGTTGAGCACGCGCGGCGCCACCGCGGCACAGCCCGCGTCGGCGTCGAGTAGCTCGAGCAGCGGCTCGAGCCAGCCGGCATGGACGAGCGCGTCGCTGTTGAGCAGCGCAATCACCTCGCCCCGCGCAGCCGCCACGCCCTGGTTGCAGCCGGTCCCAAATCCCTCGTTACTCGCGTTCTCGATCAGCCGCGCGCCTGCGATTTCCTCGTGCAGGCGGCGCCGTGTCTCAGGCGTGGATGCGTTGTCGACCACGATGACCTCGTAGACCGGCGGCGTGTGGCGCGCGAGAGCCGCGAGCGCCCGCTCGACCCACTCCCACGCATCGTGGGTCACCATCACCACGGACACGCGCGGCGCCGCGACTACCGGGAAGGTGATCACCGCGGGCGCGTGCGGATGAACCCGAACCGACGCCGCGCACCTTGCGGTGGCGGCTCGCGCTCGGCGGAAACGCGACGCGCCTCGTCGAGCGACTCCTGCGCGGCGCGCAGATGCCACTCGAGGCTGGCGATGTAGCGCTTGGCTTCCGACAGCTCGTAGCGGAGCGCGTCGCGCTCGGCGCCGACCTCGGCCACGAGATCGGCGTAGCGCCGGCGCTCCTCAAGCAGCCGCCTGCGCAGGAGCTCGCCGTCCGCTGCCGGTCCGCCGGGCACGCGCGCGGAGGGGCCCTCGCTCGCGAGCGCGGCCAAGCGGTCGTAGTGCTCGCCGAGGCGCGTCTTCAGCGGCGCGACGTCCGGCGCGGTTACGGGGGAGATCCGATCGGGGACGGTGGTGGCGCGGAGGTCGTCGCGGCCGAGCAACTCCGTGAGCCCGGCCAGCTTCGAGTAGTAGTCGCGGCCGAGGTCGAGGATGAGGGTCGGGACGCCGTAGACCATCGCGGTGATCGCGCCATGCATCGAGATGCCCGCGTAGCCCGAGCCGCCCGCGATGGCGGCCGCCATCTCCTCCAGCGACGCGTCGCCTCGCACGCGATGCACGTGCTCGCCAAGCGACTGCGCCATCGCATCGGCGAAGCGATCGTCGCCGTGGCACCGGCCGGTCTCGAGCAGCACGACGGGCCGGTCGCCCACCGAGGGCGCGAGCGCGTCCACGTGCTCGAGTAGTGCCGTACTGCCCTGGAGCACCAGCGGCTGACCCTCGGCGGGATAGGCACCGCGGGCGCGCAGCTCGTCGCGCGCCGCGTCCAGTATCGCCGGGGGGAAGAGCCGGTCGAGTGCGAACGCCGAGTCGGGCACGATGACCACGCCCTCGCCCGCGCCGGCTGCGTCGAGCCTGGCCCGGGAGCGCGCGTCACGCACGGCGACGTAGGGCCGCTGCACGGCGGCGACAAGTCGCCTCTCAAAGGGGTCGAAGTCGAAGGGGATGCCGACCGCGTGCCAGGCAGCCGGGTACTCGAGGAAGAAGTCACTCGGCCGCCGCAGTCGCAGGTCGAGCGGGTCGACGCCGTAGGCCGTCGCCAGCAGCTCGTCGCGCGTGTGGATGATCTCACCACCCCCGACCACGACGAGGTCGAGCGCATCGCCGAGCTCCTGCAGGCGCTCACGCGTCCACAGCCCGAGCGCTTCGGGCGCCCAGCCGCCGTTCATTTCCACGGGGTGGTCGGGCCCGTACGGCGAGAAGAACCGGATCTCGGCGTCGGGCAGCCGCTCCCGCATCTCGCGCTCGAAGAGCCGAGGGAACAGCAGATCTCCGTAGTTCTCGAGATCGAACGTGCCGAACAACCCGATCCGCGGGCCCGCCATCAGCTCGGTTTGATCAGGTGGAGGCAGGCGACCGCCTCGGCGGCGACCACGCCGTCCGGGCCGACGCCGTCGCTCGAGAAGTGGTCGCGGTAGTGGGCGTCGGCCACGCCCTCGCGATCCGAGCGCCGCCACTCGCCGTCCGCGTAGCGGAAGTAGTCGATCGAGGCCTCGGCGGGCGCGAAGGCGGCCACGATCTCGTCGAGCTCCTCCGGCGTGAGCGAGCGGACCCAGTCGAAGCGCTCGCCGCGGCCGGTCGGGACGCTGATGTAGCAGTCGCCGCCGGGCCGCAGCACGCGGCGCAGCTCGGCCACGGCCGCGAGCAGCTCGCGCTGCGGGTCGTCCGCCACCTTCGTGTGGCCGCCGTAGTAGCTCGTGTCCGTGCCGACGTGCTCGAGCGTCGAGAGCGAGACGACGCGGTCATAGGTCGCGTCGGCCAGCGGCAGCTCGCGCAGGTCGCTGTAGAGGTAGGAGACGCCGAGCTGCGGGAAGGCGCGCTCCTCGGGCGCGAGCGTGACGATGTGGAGGTCGTCGGTGCGCGGGCGCAGCCGCCGCAGGACGTGCAGGTGGTTGAGCGTCGAGCCGGCGTCGAGCACGCGCCCGGCCAGGCGCTGGGCGGCGACCCAGGGGAACTCGACGACGCGCTCGTCGAGCCCGTGGCCCAGCCCGGCCGGGAGGTCGGCGCCGGCGCGGAAGCGCTCCAGCAGCTCGGCGTCGTCGAGCTCGCTCGCGACGTAGAGCCGGTGGGCCTCGTTGTAGGCCGGGGTCCACGGGTCGCCGTCGAAGCCGCCGGGCGCCTCGGCGCCGACCGCCGTGCCGCTCAGCTCGTCGACGCGGCGCGTGAGCTCGTCCAGCCGCTCGCGCTCGAGCGCGGAGAAGCGCCGGTCGATGGCGCGCAGGTGGCCGAGCACCATCGCCGCGCTCTCGCGCTCGCGAGTGGCGAGCGCGTCGAGCCGGCCCTCGAGCGCCTCGAGCGCGTGGCCGAGGTGCCCGAGCGCGGCGGTGACGCCGCGGTCGACCTGCTGCTCGTAGCTCGTGTGCGGCTTCATCAGCCGCAGGACGGCGGCGCGCGGGGCGGAGCGCAGGCGGCTGCCGCTCGCGGCCGGCGTCTGGCCCCGCTCGACCAGCTCCTGCGCGGCCGCCGCCTCGCTGCGCGCCAGCCCGGTGGGGTCGAAGTCGTCGATCGGGAGCGTCCCGCGGATCCGCAGCAGGCGCTCCTCCATGCCCTGGCCGGACGTGGCCGCGGAGTGCGAGCGGCGGATGTCGTCGGCGGCGGTCTCGCCGCGGCGCCGCGCCTCCTCCTGGTCCTCGAACACGTCGCGCATCAGCTTCGCCGCGTGGTCGAGGTCGGGCTCGGCCCACTCCGCCTCGGGCGGGTAGGGGCCGTGGCCGGCACCGATCGGCGCGAGCTCGTAGTCGACGAGGTACGAGTTCTCGGGCCGCATGAAGTCGAGGTTGCCGGAGTACGCGGTGGCGACGACCGGCTTGCCGAGCAGCATCGCCTCCGCCATCGTGATCCCGAAGCCCTCGGAGCGGTGCAGCGACGCGTAGCAGTCGGCCGCCGCGATCATCGCGTTCTTCTCGTCGGCCGAGACGTAGAAGTCGAGCAGGTGCACGTGGGGATGGCCCTTGGCCGCGAGCCGCACCTGGTCGTGCTCGTTCGGGTGCCGCTCGGAGTTGATGCTCTTGAGGACCAGCCGCGCGCCCTCGTCCGGGTCCGGGAACGCGCGCAGGAAGGCGTCGATCAGCCCGACCGGGTTCTTGCGCGCCAGCACCGAGGCGAAGTCGTAGACGAGCAGGAACAGAAAGCCGTCGGGCAGCCCGAGCGCCCCGCGCGGGAGGTCGACCACCGGCGGCAGCGTGACCGGCATCGGCATGTGCACGACCGGCTTGGGCGACGCCGCGGCGAGCGCCTCGGCCACGAACTCCGAGCCGGCCCACAGCTCGTCGACGTAGTCGAATGACTTGTGCCAGCGCTCGGGGAAGACCGACGCCTCCCACCACCACAGCCCGATCGTGTGGCGGTGCTCGAAGAAGGCCGGCTCGAGCTGCTCGGCCAGGCTCGGGAGCATGTCCGCGTTGACGCACACGAGGTTGATCGGGTAGTCGTCGGGCGAGGTGCCGACGTGCGCGAAGTGATGGCCCTGGCGGCTCCCCGGCGCGGTCAGCCCGACCGGCAGCGACGGCACGCCGGCGGCGTCGAGCGCGTCGATGACCTGGCGCGCGACCTCTCCGACCCCGAGCTCGGAGTTGAGGTAGCCGACCACGTTGACGCCCAGCGACGACGCGCGCCGCGGCGGCTTGACGCCCGGCGGGCGCGCGGGGATGGCGGGCAGCCGCGCCTTGTCGGGCAGCGGCGGCAGCAGGGACTCCGGGATCGGCACCTCCTCGCGCCCGAGCGTGTACGCCCACTCGACGAAGCCGCGGCCGTCGGCCGGGTTGGTGAGGTCGCGGTAGCGCTGCCTGAGGTCGCCGCGGTCGGCCCACACCGCCGCCAGGTACTTCGTGACGCCGTACTCGCCGCCCCGCTCGGCGGGCGCGGAGGCGGCGTGGGCGAACGCGGCCTCGCCCTCGGGCCGCAGCAGCGACTCGTCGAAGCCGTCGGCCATCAGGTCGCGGTAGAGCCGGCGCTTGAGCGAGTCGAGCGGGATGCCCGACGCGGTCGTGTCGTAGCTGTAGGGCCAGCTCGAGACCTCGTCGACGCCGTTCTCGACGAGCTCGGCGGCGTACTGGAGGCAGAGCTGCTCCAGCGCCGGCTGGTCGGTCAGCCGGATGCGGTCCTGGTGCTTGGAGAGCATGTGCGGCTTGGAGGCGTCGAAGCCGCTGAAGTGGAACAGCTTGAGCGGCACGTCGTTGACGAACCAGCGCCCGTCGCGCTCCTCGACCGTGCGCGTGGGGAGGTTCCAGTAGGCGACGTTGAAGCCGGGGTCGCGCAGCACATAGAAGTCGTCCGCCATCCCCGGCACCAGGTCGATCCAGCGCTGGTCGACGAAGAAGCCGCGCTCAGGGTCGACGATGCAGTCGCGCTCGAGCCGCTCGCCCCACCAGTCGAGCAGCTCGTCGGCGAACGTCGTCGAGCCGATGCCGATGAAGCCGAGGTTGTAGGCGCCCGCGATCAGGATGTCCTGCTCGTTGGGCTTGCGCCCGTCGCGCGGCATCGGGTCGGTGAAGTGCGGGTTGAGCACGAGCCCGTGGTCGCTGACCGCCTGGAACATCTCGTCCAGCGGCGCGTACAGGCGCATGTCCGGGTCGAGGTAGACCGCGCCGTCGCCGGACTCCGCGAGCATCCAGCGCAGGAACCACGGCTTCACCGCCGTCGAGAGCTCGAGCACGCTGTACATGACCGCCATGCGCTCGAAGCCGTCGATGTCGAGCTGGTCGATGCCGACCACGTCGAACGGCTCCTGGGCCGGGTCGACGTAGCCCTCGATGTCGTCGATGATCAGGACCTGGAGGCGCAGCTCCGGGTGCTGCTCGGTCAGGGAGCGCCCGAGCACCCGCGCGTAGGCCAGGTAGTTCTTCGCGATGATCGTCCCGACCTTCACTGGGCCACCAGACTGCGCCGCTGCGCGACCTTGAAGCCGCCGTAGGTGTGCAGGAGCAGGAACAGGCCGACGATCGTCACGGGCACGAACATCACGAAGCGCGCGAGCACGACGAAGCCGACCGCGGTCCCGCCCGTCACGCCGACCGCCTTGAGCCCCAGCACGAGGCCGGCGTCGAACGTGCCGGCGTAGCCGGGCGCCGCCGGGATGGCGGCGAACAGCGAGGCCAGCACGATGATCTGGAGCGTGTCGAGGATGTGGAGGTCGAGCCCGAGCGAGCGGCCGATCAGCAGCAGCGTCGTGCCCTCGCCGCACCACGCCAGCACCGTCAGGCCGGCCAGCAGGAGGCCCTCGACGTGCGCGAAGAGCCGCAGCGAGCGCACGAACGGCCCGATCTTCTCGTGCAGGGCGTGGAAGTAGCCGCGCCGGCGCAGCGCGAGGTAGGAGGCCAGCGCGATCGCGGCCGCCACGAGCGCGATCGCCGCGACCGCCGCGGGCGTCTGGCCCGCCGGGGCGTCGGCGACGTTGGCCCACGTCAGCACGGCGAACATCGCGGCGAGCACCGCGGCGTCGAGCAGCCGCTCGGCGATCACCGACGAGAGGATCTCGCGCCGCCGCGCGGTCGTGCGGTTGCCGAGCAGCCCGACGCGCAGCAGCTCCCCGCCGCGCACCGGCAGCACGTTGTTGCCCATGTAGCCGACCAGCGTGAGCCGGTAGGCGTCGGCGCGCGCGTGCGGGATCCCGGTCAGGCGGAGGATCCGGTGCCAGCGGAAGCCGCGCACCGCGAGCGCCACGGCGTAGGCGCAGACCGCCGCCAGCAGCCATGCCCAGCCGGACGCCGAGTCCGGGAACTGCGGCGTGTCCTGCTTGGAGATCCACCACGCGACGGCCGCGAGCGACACGACCGAGACGGCCACGCTGATCCGTCGCTGGAGCTGAGGGGTGAGGCGGGGCATGTCAGCGTCGCTCGAGGCGGCGGTGCAGCCTGCGGCTCACGCGCCCGTGCGTCGCGCCCTGCGGAGGCCTCATCGGCGGCGCCGGCGGCGCGGCCGACGCCTGGCGGCGGTAGTCGCCGCGGGTCAGGTGGTCCTCGAGGAACACGTAGAGCACGATGAACAGGTAGCGGCTGCCCATCTCGTTGAGCTGCAGCTTCGAGGTGCCGGCCGCGCGGTTGGTCCACGACGTCGGGACGATCGCGTAGGAGAACCCGCGGGTGATCGCCTTCAGCGGCAGCTCGACGGTCATGTTGAAGTGGTGGGAGAGCAGCGGGCGCAGGTTCTCGATCACCTCGCGCCGGTAGGCCTTGAACGCGTTGGTGGTGTCGTTGTACCCGTGGCGGAACAGCGCGCGGATGCCGAGGTTGACGACCCGGTTCATCAGCAGCTTGAACTTCGGGTAGTCGTGCACGCTCGCGCCGGGCATGAAGCGCGAGCCGAACGCGCAGTCGTAGCCGGCCTCCAGCACGCGGTGGTAGAGCACGACGTCGCGCGGGTCGTCCGAGCCGTCGGCCATCACGATCGCGACCGAGTCGCCGGTGAACGCGTTGAGCCCTGCGCGGACGGCGAAGCCGAAGCCGTTGGGCGCCTCGTTGCGCACGACGCGCACGCGCGGCTCGTCCTCCGCCACCCGGCGCACGACGTCGCCCGTCCCGTCGCGCGACGCGTCGTCCACGACGACGATCTCGTAGTCGATCCCCGCGGGTCCCAGCTGGTCGATCAGGCCCCGCAGCGTCGGCTCGATCACCTCAGCCTCGTTGTGGGCCGGAATGACGACCGACAGGATCACGCCGGAGCCCAGCGCTCCACGTTCGCGTCGTGGATCTGGCGCAGGATGTCCTCGACCGAGTAGCGCAGCGACCACTCGGGGTGGTCGCGCTCGAACGCGGAGAGGTCGGAGATCCACCAGCGGTGGTCGCCGATGCGGTTCTCCTCCGAGTACGTCCAGTCGAGCTCGCGCCCGGCGATCTCCTCGCACATGCGGATCGCCTCGAGCATCGAGCAGTTGCACGCGCGCCCGCCGCCGAGGTTGTAGACCGACGCGGCGCGCGGGGTCTTCGCGAACGCCTCGAAGGCCGCCACCAGGTCGGCGGAGTGGATGTTGTCGCGCACCTGCTTGCCGCCGTAGCCGAACACGGTGTACGGCTGGCCGGTGATGGTGCAGCGCATCAGGTAGGAGAGGAAGCCGTGGAGCTGCGTGCCGGCGTGGTTGGGGCCGGTCAGGCAGCCACCGCGAAACGCCACCGTGGGCATGTCGAAGTAGCGCCCGTACTCCTGCACGAGGAGGTCGGCGGCGGCCTTGGAGACACCGAACAGCGAGTGCGTCGAGCCGTCGATCGACATCGAGGTCGGGATGCCGTCGTAGTACTCGTGGTCGCGCGGGATCTCCAGGCGCTCCGCGTGCTCCTCCAGCGGCAGCCGGTTCGGCGTGTCGCCGTAGACCTTGTTGGTCGAGCAGAACACGAACGGGGCGTCGATCGCGTGCTTGCGCGCCGCCTCGAGCAGGTTGAGCGTGCCGTTGGCGTTGACGCTGAAGTCGGTCTGTGGCTCCTTCGCGGCCCAGTCGTGCGACGGCTGCGCGGCGGTGTGCACGATCAGCTCGATCTGGCCCGCGTGCTTGGCGAAGATGCGCTCGACGCCGTCGGCGTCGCGGATGTCGATCTCCTCGTGCACGAACTCGTCCGGGAGGCGCTCGGCGAGCACCTCGGACATGCGGCGGGTCGAGGCGTCGGCGCCGAAGAACCGGGCGCGCATGTCGTTCTCGAGCCCGACCACGGTGTAGCCGCGCTCGGCGAAGTGGAGGACGGACTCGGAGCCGATGAGGCCGCCCGATCCGGTGACGATCGCGATCGGCATGGGGTCGGCCACTATAGACGCGCAAAATGGCTCGAAGTCGCGGGCTTCCGCCGCTCGAAGTCGCGGGCTTGCGCCGCTGCTAGCGTGCGCCCGCCGATGCGGCAGGCCCTGCAGATCCTGCGGTCCCACGCGCCGTCGCTACTGCTCGTGGCGGTCGTCGCGCTGGTTTCCTGGCCGTTGGGAAGCGACCTCAACCCGCGCCTCGACGCCGACGGCGCCTGGGAGATCGGGCTGCGCCAGGCGCTGCGCGACGGGCTCGACTACGGGCCCGATGTGCTGTTCACCTACGGGCCGCTCGGCTCCCTGCACGTGCCGCTGCTCGTGTACCCGTGGTCGGCGCGGCTCGCGTTCGCCTGGTGGGCGCTGATGCACCTCGTGCTCGTCGCCACCCTGCTGTGGGCGCTCACGCTCGGTCTGCGCTCGCGCGTGCTCGCGGTGATCCTCGCGATCCCGCTGGCGATGACGCTGGGCGGCGCGCCGGACCTGGCCGTGAACGCGGTGGTGACGTTCATCGGCGCGGTGGCGCTCATCGCCGGGCTCGCGCGCGGGCGCTGGGCGCCGGCGCTCGCCGTCGGGCTCGGCGCGCTGGCGGGCCTCGCCGTGCTCGACAAGCTCAATACCGGCGTCACGGTCGCCGCGCTCGGCGTCATCGGGATCGCCGCGGCGCCGTCACCACGCCGCCGGCTGGCGCTGCCCTACGCCGGAGCGTTCCTGGTCGCAGCGGCGCTCGGCTGGATCCTCACCGGCCAGTCGCTCGGCGCGATTCCCGGCTACCTGCACGGCGCGCTTGAGGTCATCTCCGGCTACTCAGAGGCGATGATGGCCGGCCTGGGGGATCCGCACCTCGCGTCGACGCTATGGGCGGCCGGTCTTGCGTCGGTCGTCGGGCTCGTCGTCGCCTGGCGCGCCGGCGACCTCCTCCCGCCGCGGGCGCGCGTCGGGTTCGTGGTGCTGTGGGCCGCGCTCGCCTTCACGGCGTTCAAGGGCGCGTTCGTGCGCCACGGCGGCAACTCCGCGCTCTTCTTCGCCACGCTGCTCGGCGGGCTCGTCGCGTTCGGCTGGGCGGCGCGCCGGCGCCAGACGGCGCTGCTGGTCGCCGCCTTGTTCGCGCTCGCCGTGTGGACAACGGGCGGACCGTCGCCGGGGTCGCAGTACGCGCTGGCGGACCACGCGCGCAACTTCACCGACGTGGCGCGACTGCTGACCGACGGCAGCGAGACGAACACCGCGATCGCCGCCGCGCGCGAGCAACGCTGGGCGTCCGAGCAGGTCGACCCGCGCCTCATCGACGCCATCGGAAGCGGGACGGTCCACGTGTACCCCTACGACGCCGGCCTCGTGTGGTCACGCCGGCTGCGCTGGCGCCCGCTGCCGGTCTTCCAGGCCTACTCCGCCTACACCGAGGGCCTCGACCGGCGCAACGCCGCCATGGTGCGCGCGACGGACGGGCCCGACTTCATCCTCGACGAGCACACCACCGCGTTCGACGGCCGCAACCCCGCGTGGGAGTCGCCCGCGGCGATGGTCGCGATGCTCTGCCGCTTCCGCCCCGCGACCGCCCCATACGGGCCGCTGGCTGCTGCTCAAGCGCGGCGCTGACCGCTGCGGTCGCGAGCGCCCGCTGAGCACCACGCGCGCCGGGCTCGGCGAGCCAGTGACGATCCCGCCGACGCCCGACCGCTCATCGGTCGTGCTCGTGCGGATCGACGGGATCCAGGTCGGCGGCCTCGAGCAGCTCCGCACAGCGCTCTACCGCGCGCGCGTCCGCCAGGTCTCGTTCGACGGCGGGCGCCTCCAGCGCCTCGTCCCCGGCACCGCGACGACGGACTGCTGCTGCGCGTCCCGGCAGGCGCGGACTACCCGACCGGCTTCTCGCTCGACCAGGCTCCGACACGCTCACCGTGCGGGTCCTGGGGCGCTCCGGCGGCGACCTGCGCTTCCGCTTCTCGTCCATGGCCATCCGCTAGCCGCACGCTCGGAACACATCACTACTGGAGCGCCTCGTTTTGGTGAAAGTCGCTGCTAGCGTGCCCGCGCCGATGCGTCACCGCGACGCGGAAGCTCAGGTCACTACGCGCCATCAGTGTTCCTCGTAGGGGTCGTCACTCTGGCCTCCTGGCCGCTGGTGGGCCTCGTGCCGCCGCCTCAACCCCGACGGCGCGTGGAACATCGCGCTCCGGCAGGCGTTGCACGACGGGCTCGACTGCGGATCCGACGTGCAGTTCACCTACGGGCCGCTCGGCTCCTGCACGTGCCGCTGCTCGTGTACCCCTGGTCGGCGCGCATCGCGTTCGCCTGGTGGGCGCTGATGCACTTCGCGCTCGTCGCTACGCTGCTCTGGGCCCTTACGCTCGCTCTCCGCTCCCGCGTGCTCGCGGTGATCTTCACCATCCCGCTGGCGCTGACCATCGGCACCTCGCCGGACCTGGCCGTGAACGCGGTCCTGACGTTCATCGGCGCCGTGGCGCTCATCGCCGACCTCGCGCGCGGGCGCTGGGCGCCGGCGCTCGCCGTCGGGCTCGGCGCGCTGGCCGGCCTCGCCGTGCTCGACAAGCTCAATACCGGCGTCACGGTCGCCGCGCTCGGCGTGGTCGGCATCGCCGCCGCGCCGTCACCACGCCGCCGGCTGGCGGTGCCCTACGCCGGAGCGTTCCTGGTCGCAGCCGCGCTCGGCTGGATCCTCACCGGCCAGTCGCTCGGCGCGATTCCCGGCTACCTGCACGGCGCGCTTGAGGTCATCTCCGGCTACTCCGAGGCGATGATGGCCGGCCTCGGGGATCCGCACCTCGCGTCGACGCTTTGGGCGGCCGGTCTTGCGTCGGTCGTCGGGCTCGTCGTCGCCTGGCGCGCCGGCGACCTCCTCCCGCCGCGGGCGCGCGTCGGGTTCGTGGTGCTGTGGGCCGCGCTCGCCTTCACGGCGTTCAAGGGCGCGTTCGTGCGCCACGGCGGCAACTCCGCGCTCTTCTTCGCCACGCTGCTGGGCGGGCTCGTCGCGTTCGGCTGGGCGGCGCGCCGGCGCCAGACGGCGCTGCTGGTCGCCGCCTTGTTCGCGCTCGCCGTGTGGACAACGGGTGGACCGTCGCCGGGGTCGCAGTACGCGCTGGCGGACCACGCGCGCAACTTCACCGACGTGGCGCGACTGCTGACCGACGGCAGCGAGACGAACACCGCGATCGCCGCCGCGCGCGAGCAACGCTGGGCGTTCGAGCAGGTCGACCCGCGCCTCATCGACGCCATCGGAAGCGGGACGGTCCACGTGTACCCCTACGACGCCGGCCTCGTGTGGTCACGCCGGCTGCGCTGGCGCCCGCTGCCGGTGTTCCAGGCCTACTCCGCCTACACCGAGGGCCTCGACCGGCGGAACGCCGCCATGGTGCGCGCGGCGGATGGGCCCGACTTCATCCTCAATGAGCACACCACCGCGTACGACGGCCGCAACACCGCGTGGGAGTCGCCCGCGGCGATGGTCGCGATGCTCTGCCGCTTCCGTCCCGCGGCCGGCCCATACGGCCGCTGGCTGCTGCTCCGGCGGGGCCCTGACCGCTGTGGCCGCGAGCGCCCACTGAGCACCACGCGCGCCGGGCTCGGCGAGCCGGTGACGATCCCGCCGACGCCCGACCGCTCATCGGTCGTGCTCGTGCGGATCGAGGGTGTGCAGGTCGCCGGCCTCGAGCGGCTCCGCACAGCGCTCTACCGCGCCCGCGTCCGCCAGGTCACGTTCGACGGCCCGCGCCGCCAGCGCCTCATCCCCGCCACCGCGGGCGACGGGCTGCTCCTGCGCGTGCCGGCAGGCGCGGACTATCCGCCCGGGTTCTCGCTCGACCAGCGCTCCGACACGCTCGCCGTGCGCATCCTGGGGCGCTCGGGCGGCGGCCTCCGGTATCGCTTCTCGTCCATGACCATCCGCTAGCTTGGCTGCCGTGTCCGACCGTCCCCAGGCCGTCGTTGTCGACGGCGTATCCAAGGCGTTCTCGCTCCCCAAGGAGCGCGTCCACACGCTCAAGGAGCGTGCGCTGCACCCGACTGCGGCGGCGCGACATGGACACCTTCCCGGCGCTCACCGACGTCTCCTTCGACGTCAAGCAGGGCGAGTTCTTCGGCATCGTTGGCCGCAACGGCTCGGGCAAGAGCACGTTGCTCAAGTGCATGGCCGGGATCTACAAGGCGGACGCGGGGCAGGTGCTGGTGGCCGGCCGTGTCTCGACGTTCATCGAGCTCGGGGTCGGCTTCAACCCGGATCTCGCCGCGCGCGACAACGCGATCCTCAACGCGATCATGCTCGGGCTCACCCGCCGCGAGGCGCTCGAGCGCTACGACCGCATCATCGACTTCGCCGGCCTGCGCGAGTTCGAGGAGCTGAAGCTCAAGAACTACTCGTCGGGCATGCTCGTGCGGCTCGCGTTCTCGGTGATGATCCAGGTCGACGCCGACGTGCTGCTGATCGACGAGGTGCTCGCCGTGGGCGACGCCGCCTTCCAGCAGAAGTGCTACGACGAGTTCAACCGCCTGCGCGACGAAGGCCGCACGATCCTGCTCGTCACGCACGACATGACGACCGTCTCCCGCTTCTGCGAGCGCGCGATGCTGCTCGAGAAGGGCGTGGTGGTCGACATCGGCGACCCCGACGCGGTCGCGGGCGAGTACTACGAGACGAACTTCGGGCGCGGCAGCGCGGCGGCCGCCGAGGAGCCCGAGCGGCACCATCACCACCAGGGCGACGGCACGGTCGAGATCGCCGACGCCTGGTTCGAGGACGGCGACGGCAACCGCGTCAACGCGCTCTCGCAGGGGCGCCGGGCCGCGTTCGTGGCCGTCGTGCGCTTCGTCGAGCCGCACGTCGATCCCGTGTTCGCGTTCTCGCTCGGCACCGACGAGGGCGACATCGTGTTCGCGACCTCGACGCTGTGGGAGGAGGAGCACACCGGCTCGTTCGCGGCCGGCGAGCACGTCGGCTTCCGCGTCGCGTTCGACAACTACTTCGCGCCCGGCCGTTATCACGCGTCGCCGTCGATCGCGCGCCGCGGCTCGGGCCAGGACGTGCACGTGCGCGTCAGCGACCTGGCCTCGGTGGTCGTCACCGGCGCGCGCGCCGGCGGCGGCCTGGTCGACATCCCGCACACGCTGCGGATCGAGCGCAGCGCGGAGGTGCACGCGTCGTGAGCGTCGATGTCGCCGCCGCCCCGCTGCGCCCGATGCGCGGCCCGTCCGCGCTCGGCGGCGACCCGAAGCGGTTCTGGACCCTGACGTGGACGCTCGCCGTGCTCGAGTTCCGGCTCAAGTTCTTCGGCTCGGTGCTCGGCTACTTCTGGCAGCTGGTGCGGCCGCTGCTGCTGTTCGGCGTCCTCTACTTCGTGTTCACCGAGCTGGTCCGGCTCGGCGGCGGCGTCAAGAACTACCCCGTGATCCTGCTGATGGGGATCATCATCTACACGTTCTATTCAGAGGCCACGGGCACCGCGGTCGGCTCGGTGCCCGACCGCGAGTCGCTGGTGCGCAAGGTGCACTTCCCGCGGCTGGTGATCCCGCTGTCGGTGGTGCTGACGACGTTCCTGAACTTCGTCCTGAACTTCATCGTGGTGATCATCTTCGTGCTCGCGTCGGGGATCGAGCCGCGCTGGAGCTGGCTCGAGATCGTCCCGCTCGTGGGCGCCCTCGCGCTGCTCTCGACCGGCATCGGCACGCTGCTGGCCGCGCTGTTCGTGCGCTACCGCGACGTGCGGCCGATCTGGGATGTCGCCCTGCAGGTGACGTTCTACGGCTCGCCGATCCTCTATCCGATCGAGAAGATCCCCGACGAGAGCCTGCGGCGGCTGATCATGTGCAGCCCGCTGGCGGTGATCGTCCAGCAGGCGCGCCACGCGATCATCGACGCCGACGCGCCCAGCGCCGCCGAGGTGATGGGCGGCGCCGTCTGGCTGCTGATCCCGCTCGCGATCCTCATCGGGGTGTGCGTGCTCGGGTACGTCGTCTTCGACCGCTCCGCCCCGCACATCGCCGAGGAACTCTGACGGTGGAGCGCGGCGACGCGGTCGTCGTCGTCCCGGTCTACGGGGCGCGCGAGCTGTTCGAGGCATGCCTGCGCAGCGTGGTCGCCAACACCACGCCGGGCACGCGGATCGTGGTCGCCGACGACGCGTCGCCGGACCCGGAGATCGAGGCGTTCGCGCGCGGGCTCGAGGAGGTCGAGTACGTGCGGCGCGAGCAGAACCTCGGCTTCGTGCGCAACATGAACGAGGCGTTCCGCGAGACCGCGCCGGCTGACGTGGTGATCGTCAACTCGGACACGGTCGTGCCGCCCGCGTGGCTCGAGCGCCTGCGCGCCGCCGCGCTGAGCGACGAGCTGGTGGCGACCGCCAGCACGCTCACCAACCACGGCACGATCCTCTCGGTCCCCGACTGGAAGCACCCCTCGCCCGAGCCGCCGCCCGGCCTGACCGTGGACGAGGCCGACCGGCTGATCGCGCGCGCCTCGCCGCGCCTGCACCCGCGCATCCCGACCGGCGTCGGGCACTGCCTGTACATCCGCCGCTCGGCGCTCGAGCTGGTCGGCGATTTCGACGAGGCGTTCTCGCCCGGCTACGGCGAGGAGGTCGACTTCTGCCAGCGCTGCCTCGCGCGCGGCCTGCGCCACGTGGTCGCCGACGACCTCTACGTCTTCCACCGCGGCGGGGCCTCGTTCGGCGGCGCGCGCACGGAGCGCCAGGAGCGCAACGAGGAGGAGCTCAACCGCCGCTACCCGTACTACGCCAAGGCCGTGCTCGAGACGGCGACGACCGAGACGATCCCGCTCTCGCGCTCGCTCGCCGCCGCCCGGCTGGCGGTCGGGGAGCTGTCGGTGACGATCGACGGCTCGTGCCTCGGGCCGACGCTGACCGGCACGCAGGTGCTCGCCCTGGAGCTGACCGGCGCGCTGGCGCGGCGCGGCGACGTGCGGCTGCGGGTGACGGTGCCGCGGTCGCTGGGCGAGCGCGCGCGGGCGGCGCTGGACGCGCTCGGCGTCGAGCGGATCTGGCACGACGAGGCGCAGGAGGGCATCGAGCCGACCGACGTCGTCCACCGGCCGTACCAGGTGACGACGCCGCAGGACCTGCTGATCCTCGGCCGCCTCGGGCGGCGCGTCGTGCTCACCCAGCTCGACTCGATCGCGTACCACAACCCCGCCTACTTCGCCAACCACGACGAGTGGCGCGGCTACCGCGAGCTGACCCGCCAGGCGCTCGCGTTCGCGCACCGCGTCGTGTTCTGCTCGCCCCACGCCCGCGACGACGCGCAGGCCGAGGACCTCGTCGACGACGAGCGCGCCGAGCTCGTCCCCCTCGGCATCGACCATTCGATGACCGCTCTGGAAGGCGAGCCGGTGGCGCCGCCCGGGCTCGAGGGCCGCCCGTTCCTGCTCTGCCTCGGCACCGACTTCCTGCACAAGAACCATCCCTTCGCGTTCGCGCTGTTCGAGCGGCTGCGCACGCAGCACGGGTTCGACGGCCGGCTGGTGCTGGCCGGCCCGCACGCGCTGCGCGGGACGAGCGAGGGCGAGGAGGCGGCGTGGCGCGCCGCGCACCCGCAGCTCGCCGCCGACGTCGTCGCGCTCGGCGAGGCGCCCGAGGCCGAGAAGGAGTGGCTGTACCGCAACGCCGCGCTCGTGCTCTACCCGACGACGTTCGAGGGCTTCGGCTTCATCCCGTTCGAGGCCGCGCTGGCGGGCACGCCGTCACTGTGGGCCTCGCAGTCGTCGATGGCCGACCTGCTGCCGGCCGAGCACGCCGGGATCGTGCCGTGGGACGCGGAGGCGAGCGCCGCCAACGCCGCGCGGCTGATCGCGGAGCCGCAGCCGCTGATCGACGCGGTGCGCGAGGCCGGCAAGGACCTCCTGTGGGACCGCTGCGCCGAACAGCTGCTGCAGGTCTACCGCGACGCCGCGGTCGGGCCGCGGCGCGTATCGGCGGAGCCGCGCGAGTCGCTGACCGACCTCGCGATGTCGCTGGTCGGCCCGGGCGGCTGGCTCACGCCCGACGACCAGCTCGCGCTGTTGGCGGTCTCCGCCCGCCCGACGTTGCGGCGAGCGGTGATGGGCGGCTTGCGGCGCGGCTACCGCGCGATGTACCGCGTGCGCCGCGTCTAGCGGTCGCACACCCGCACGGGCCCGCTGCCGATCACCCGCACGCGCCACGGCGTCGGGGAGGCGTCGCGCGGGATCGCGAGCGACCGCGCGGTGTTGGGCGTGACTCCGCCGGCCGGGCGGTACACGTCCGCGTAGCGGCGCACGCCCACCTTCGCCGTGCCGCCGTCGGAGGCGACGGTCACGCCGCCGGGCGGCAGCTCGAAGTCGGCCGGCGCGCGCCGGCACGCGCCGGGCGGCTTGACGAACAGCGGCACGAGCCGGACGCCGTAGGCGCGGGCGAGCGTGTCGTCGGCGGCCTCGCGCGCCCGCTCGTAGAGGTGCGGAAGCGCGGCGGCGGGCGGGGCGGGCGAGCCGAGGTCCTGGACGGCGGCGAGGTAGTCGCCGGCGTGGATCTGCGGGGCGACGACCGGCGCGGGCTGGAAGCCGGGCTGCAGCTTGCGCGGTGGGACGAGCCGCATCGCGGCGAGTGAGCCGTCGAGCGAGGTCGCCTGGTCGCGCAGGTAGCCGGCGCCGTCGCGCAGGGCGCGCACGTGCCCGACCGTGACGAGCGCGAGCACCACCAGCAGCGCGGCGGCGGCTCCCCGCGACGCGATGCGCGTGCCGCGTGCCGCTTCGACGGCGACGAGCAGCAGGAAGAGCACGCCGGGGTAGAGGTAGCGCGGCGCGGCCGGCTCGTGCAGGTCGGCGCGCGCGACCCCGGTCAGCGCCCAGAACACCAGCGGCAGCGCGATCAGGGCGGCGAGCCGCCGGCCGTCGAAGCCGCCACGGCGGACGGCGAGCACGAGCAGCACGAGGAGGCCGATCAGCAGCGGCCAGCCCCACCCGGTCCCGAGCCCGAACAGCGCGCCCGCGGCGCCCGCCGCCGCCTCGGCCACGTAGGCGGGCGTCGCGGCGAAGTGGTAGCCGCCCGCGTGGTCCTGGCCGCCGTACTGCGAGTACCACGCGCCGTAGAGCACGGCGGGCAGCGCCAGCACGGGCCAGCGCCGCTTGCGGTCGGGGCGGAGGAGGACCTCGAGCGCGGCGGCGGCCAGCAGCGGGATGCCGAGCGACGAGGAGGCGAGCGCGACCGTGAGCAGGATCGCGGCGGTGACGTCGCCGCGGCGGTCGTGGCGATCCAGCGCGAGCAGCGCGCCGAGCCCCGCCGCCAGCGAGCCGAGGAAGCCGATCTGGAACGGCCACAGGACGTCGGGCCACGCCTGGCCGAGCACCGCCACGACCGCGGCGGCGGCAAGCGCGGCGAGGTCGCCGACCCGGCGCCGCGCGTAGAGAAACAGCAGCACCACCACGAGCGCGTGGACGAGCAGGCCGACCACGCGATAGGGCGTGTAGGAGTCGATCCCCACGAGCTCGAACAGCAGCTTGTAGACCAGCACCGGCACCAGCGAGAGGTGCTCGTTGTGCGGGGCCAGCAGCGCGTCGAGATCCCACGCGCGCCGCTCCTGGATGAAGGTCCAGTCGTCGAAGTAGAAGCTCGTCGAGCGCCCGAGGTGCAGCGCCAGCACGGTCGCCGCCACCACCAGCCCGCCGAGCGCGACCCACCGGGCGGCGGGGCGTGCGCTCATCACCCCAAGGCCTTCAGAACCGATTCCTCGTTGGCCTCGATCCACGCCAGCGTGTCCTCGAGGATCGTCCGCGGCGCGCGCGTCGGCCGCCAGCCGGTGCGGGCGAACAGCTCGCGGCAGTCGGAGGCGTACAGCGGCACGTCGCCCGGCCGCGGCTCGAGCACCGGCTCGACCGGCACCTCGTTGCCGGTCAGCTCGCGGCACAGCCGCGTCGTCTCCAGCAGCGACAGGCTGCCCTCCACCCCGCCGCCGACGTTGACGGTAGCGCCGTTCCAGCCCGCGGGATCAGAGAGCTGCTCGGCGATCAGCGCGCACAGGTCGTCGACGTGCAGCAGGTCGCGCACCTGCTTCCCGCCGCCGCCGTAGCCGATGTAGGTCAGCGGCCGCCCGAGCCGGTGCGCGAGCAGCCAGTGGGTGAAGACGCCCTGGTCGACCTTGCCCATCTGCCACGGCCCCGCGATCACGCCGCAGCGGTCGATCACCGCGGGCACGCCGAAGGCGTCCGCGTACTCGGCGACGAGCAGTTCGGCCGCGAGCTTCGTGGCCCCGTAGAGCGTGCGCGCGCCGGCGAGCGGGAAGTGCTCGGCGATCCCGTGCTCGGAGGCGCCCGGGAGCGGCTGCTCGGCGTCGAGCTCGAAGCGCGTCTCGCCCTCGCGCAGGGACAGAGCCGAGAGCGCGGCGACGGGATACACGCGGCTGGTGGAGAGGAACACGAACTGCGCGCCGTCGCGGCGCGCGAGCTCGAGGCAGTTGTGCGCGCCGACCAGGTTGGTCTGCACGACGAAGTCCGCGCCGCTGCCTATCCCGGCCAGCACCGACGGCTCGGCCGAGCACTCGACGACCGCCTCCACCGGCTCGAGCGCGAGCAGGTCGGAGCGCTCGCGCACGTCGCCGTGGACGAACGCCACGCCCGCCTCGCGCAGCCGCGCGAGGTTGAGCTCCGAGCCGCGGCGCTTGAGCGAGTCGAGCGCGACCACCTCGTCGCCCGCGGCCGCCAGCGCGAGGCACAGGTTGGCTCCCACGAAGCCGGCCCCGCCGGTGACGAGGACGCGCGTCACAGGTAGTAGCGGCGGATCGTGAGCACGAACGCCGCCAGCAGGTGCAGCGAGGCCAGGCCGACGGCGATCGACGTGATCGCCACCAGCGCGCGCCCGCGCAGCCACGAGAACGCCAGCGCGAGGGCGAGCGCGTACAGGCCGATCAGCGGCAGCACGTAGCGGGCCTGCTCGAACAGGAAGTTGCCGCTCGCCCGCAGCGGATAGCCGACGCGCGCGATCGCCACCGCCAGGCCCGCGGCGAGCGTGAGGTAGACGACGACGAGCAGCCAGTCGCGCTTCAACCGCGGGATCAACGCGGCCAGCGCGGCGACCGCGATGACGGCGTAGACCACGAACGCGACGTTGTTGAGCGTGCTCGAGAAGCCGTAGTCGAACCACCCGAACTTGCCGACGAAGAGCGGCGTCCAGAAGTCCTTCGGCGTCCATCTGACGTGGAAGAAGTCGGTCATCGAGCCCACGCGCGGCAGCACGTACTCCCACAGATACGACGCGAACCCGCTCGTGCCCTTGACGCCGGTGGGCGACGGCGAGCTCGCGACCTCGCCGACCGTGCCCGGCAGCAGCGGGTAGTGCCACACGACGGTCACGAGGAAGGCGTAGATCGCGATCGGGACGAAGACGCCGGCGAGCGCGGCGAGCCCGGGGCGCAGCCACCCCGTCGCGCGCCCGCGCCACATCAGCAGCGCGACGCCGAGGGCCGCGCCCGGCGCCAGCCCGAAGCCGGAGAGCTTCACGAGCCCGGCGATCGCGACGGTCAGCCCGATCGCGCCCGCCAGCGGCGTCGTGAGGCCGCGGCGGTGCGCGCGCGCCAGCAGCCAGAACAGCACGGCGCCGACCGGGATCAGACCGGCGTCGGGGTTCACACCGCCCGAGATCCACGTGAACACGGGCTGGAAGGCGCACAGGAGCGCCGCGCCGGCGGTCAGCAGCGGCCGGTCCGGGAACAGCTCGCGCAGCATCGCGAACAGCGCCAGCACGGTCACCATCGCCAGCAGGGCGCCGATCCCACGCATGAACGTCAGCGCGTCGAGCGTCGAGCCGCCCGCGGCGTGCGTCACGCCGTAGGCGGGCACCAGCGCGGCGTAGTAACCGGGCGGGTAGTCGCGGACGTTGGCGTTCGCCCCGCCGTTGTCCGTGCTCGGCTTCGTCGCCAGCGCCTTGGCGAGGCGCTTGTCGGCGTCCGCGCTCCAGTAGCCGCGGCCGAACGGGTTGAAGTTGATGTCGCCGACCGCGGCCGCGCCGTTGAGCAGCTGCAGCTCGCCCGACAGGGTGTTCTTGGCCGCGCGTGGTGGCTTGCCGTGCTCGGCGAGGTCCTGCACGTAGGAGACGTGGTACGGCTCGTCGGGCGTCTGGAACGTCGGGGTCAGGAAGCCCCAGGCGAGCGCGTTGACGCCGGCGACGACGGCGACCACGAGCCCGACGCGCCGCGCGCGGCCGCGCGCGAGCCCGACAAGCAGCCACACGGAGAGCCCGACGCCGACGGCGAAGAGCAGGAGGACGGCGACCCCGCGCCACGCGCCGCCGAGGTGCCCGCGCGTGCGCCCGATCCGCTGCGCGATCACGGGCAGCATCGAGATCAGGCGCTCGCTGCCGGGGCGGTAGTAGGCCATCGAGATCGCCCCGGGCGCGATCTTGCCGTCGAGCTCGAGCCCGCGCTTGTCGCTCGCGCCCAGCACGAGCGAGGTGTGGCCCGCGTCCTGGTGCAGGCAGACCTGGCCGAGCACGTCGTGCTCGAGCGTGCTCGGGAGCGTGAAGCGCGTGGCCCGCGCGCGGACCTGGCCGGCCGGGGCGCGGGCGACGACCCGCTCCGTCGCGCCGCCCTTCAGCTCCAGCGACACGCCCGTGCCGCGCGCCCCGTTCTGGAACGGGATCTCGATCGCGCGCGTGTCCTGCGGCACGATCGCGGCCTGGCACAGCGTCTGATTCGGCGCGATCTTGGCGATCACCCCGGTGGGGAAGGCGGAGTTGGTGCCGGAGCGCCGCGGCTGCTTGTCGAACAGCGTCGGGACGACGAGCACGGCAAGCACCACCGCCGCGATCGCGGCGGCGATGATGGCCAGCACAACGGTGCGCCGGCCGCGGCGCGCGCCGGTCTCGCCGGGAGGTTCGGGCTCCGGGCTGCGCGCGTCGGTGCGGAGGGGCTGGGAGATGGTCACCGGCGACGAGTGAGCCTAGCGGCGGGTGTTACAGGCCTCGCGTTACCCTGAACGTCCGAAACTCGCGCTTTGTAGCGCCGTTTCAGCACTGTGATGCCCGCCCAGATCGCCATCGTTCCCGCGTATAACGAGGCAGCGTCGATCAGCGCCGTCGTCGCCGAGCTCGGTGAGCACGCCCCGGGCTTCGACGTCGTCGTGATCGACGACGGCTCGACCGACGACACCGCCGAGCGCGCTCGCGCGGCGGGCGCCGACGTCGTGCGCCACCCGTTCAACCTCGGGATCGGCGGCGCCGTGCAGTCCGGGTATCTGTACGCGGCCGAACGCGGGTATGACGTCGCCGTGCAGGTCGACGGAGACGGTCAGCACGACCCCCGCTGCCTCGCGATGATGCGGGCGTTCCTCGACGCGCATCCGGAGCTCGACATGGTCACCGGCTCGCGCTTCCTCGCCGACGACGGCGACGGCTTCCGCTCCTCCGCCCCACGCCGGCTCGGGATCCGGATCTTCTCCGGCGTGCTGTCGCGGATCGTCGGCCAGCGCGTGACCGATCCGACCTCCGGCCTACGCATGTGCCGGCGCCGGGGCATCGAGCTCTTCGCGCGCGACTACCCGCACGACTACCCCGAGGTCGAGGCCGTGCTGCTGATGCACGCGCACGCGCTGAGCAGCGTCGAGCTGCCGGTGAAGATGCGCGAGCGCACGGGCGGCACCTCGTCGATCAACTCGACGCGCTCGATCTACTACATGGTCAAGGTGCTGCTCGCGGTGTTCGTCGGGCTGTTCCGGGCGCGGCCGGCCGTCCGGTCGGGCGAGCCGGCGCCGGTGTCGGCGGAGGGCGGGTTCTAATGGACGTCTCGCGCCTCCAGATCCTCGCGATCATCGTCACCGCCGGGCTGTTCGTGCTCGTGTTCGAGCTCGTGCGCCAGCGGCGGCTGCTCGAGCGCTACGCGCTGCTGTGGCTGTTCTCGTCCGCCGTGCTGCTGGGTCTCTCGATCTGGCGCGGGGCATTGGAGGAGCTGGCGTCGGCGGTCGGCATCTTCTACGCGCCGTCGGCGCTGTTCGCGGTCGCCTTCGGGTTCGTGCTCGTCCTGCTCCTGCACTTCTCGCTCGTCATCTCGCGCCTCGCCGAGCAGACCAAGGTGCTCGCTCAGCGGGTCGGCCTTCTGCAGTACGAGGTCGACCAGCTGCGGGCGCAGCTCGGCGAGCGTGCCGCCGCCGAGGTCGAGGAGCCGGCGGAGCTGACGCGCTCGCGTTGACGGCGCTCGCCGTCATCCTCGTCGCCCATCAGTCTGCTGCGCATCTGCCGGACACGCTCGCGGCGTTGCGGCCGCAGCTGCGGGAGGGCGACGAGCTGCTGATCGTCGACAACGCGTCGTCGGACTCGCCGGGGGGTGGGCCGGTGCTGCGGCTGGAGGAGAACGTCGGGTTCGCGGGCGGGTGCAACGCGGGGGCGGCGGCGACGTCGGCGCCGCTGCTGTTCTTCTTGAATCCCGACGCGGTGCCGGCTGCGGGGTGTCTGGACGCGCTGCGGGCGGCGGCTTGCTCGCATCCGCGGTGGGGCGCGTGGCAGGCGCTCGTGACATTGCCGGGCGCCGAGGAGGTCAACACGCGCGGCGGCGAGATCCACTGGCTCGGCGTGGGGTGGTCGGGCGGGTACGGCGAGCGCGTGGCCGACGCGCGTGGCGACGGCGTCGTCGGCTTCGCCTCCGGCGCGGCGCTGGTCGTGCGCCGCGAGGCCTGGGACGCCGCGGGCGGCTTCGACGGCTCCTACTTCATGTACGGCGAGGACCTGGACTTGTCGCTGCGCCTGCGGCTGGCCGGCTGGGAGGTCGGCGTCGCGGGCGGCGCGGTGGTCGAGCACGACTACGCGTTCGCGAAGGGCGAGAGCAAGTGGTTCCTGCTCGAGCGCAACCGCTGGACGACGGTAGTCGGCGTGTATCCGGCGGCGCTGCTGCTCGCGCTGCTGCCGGCGCTGCTCGCGGCCGAGGCGGCGTTCTTCCTGGCGGCGGCGCGCGGGGGATGGCTGGGCGCGAAGGCGCGGGCTTCGCTGGCGGTTCTGCGCGGGCTGCCGGGCGCGCTGCGGCGGCGAGCGGCGGTGCAGGCGTCGGCGACGGTGAGCCCTCGCGAATTCGCGGCGGGGCTGACCGCCGGCCTCGACTCCCCGTTCCTCGGAGCGGTCGCCCAGATCCGCCCGCTCGCGGTCGCGCAAGCGACCTACTGGCAAATCGTCCGCCGCCTCCTCCCTTGACGGTCGGCAGAGACCTCCGAGCCTCGCCGCGGCGGCTGTGAGGGTCGGCCTCGACCTCCTCTTCCTCGTGCCCGGCGAGACGGGCGGGCGCGAGACGTACGCGCGGGAGCTGCTGCGCGGGCTGGTCGCCGAGCGGCCGGACCTCGAGCTGACCGCGCTCGTCAACCGCGAGACGACCGGCGACGGGTTCTGGACCGAGGCGGCGCGCGTGGTGCGCGTGGAGTCCTCCGGCGTGGCGCGCGGGTCGTGGGCGGCGGGTGAGCTGCTGCGGCTGCCGCGGGCGGCGCGCGGGCTCGACCTCCTGCACTCGGTGGCGAACTTCGGGCCGCTGGCCGGCGGACCGCCGCGCGTGCTGACCGTGCACGACGTCCTCTGGCGCCGCCTGCCCGACGCCGTCCCGACCGCGATGCGGCTCGGCACGAACGTGCTCGTCACCGCCGCCGCCCGGCGGGCGCGGCGGGTCATCACGGTCTCCCACGCCTCGGCCGCGGACGTCAGATCCGAGTTGAAGATCCAGAACGTCGACGTCGTCCCCAACGGCGTGACGCCGCCGCCCGCCGACCCACCGCCGCCGGCAGACCTCGGCCAGGGCGACCGGCCGGTCGTGCTCAGCGTCGCCTCCGACCTCCCGCACAAGAACCTCGCGGCGCTGATCGACGGCGTCGCCGAGCTCGCCGACCGCCCGCTGCTCGTGTTCGCCGGCCACGGCACGGACACGGGCGCGCTGGGCTCGCGGGCGGCGTCTCGCGGCGTGGAAGTGAGGCTGCTCGGCGGCGTCGACCCTGCGCGGCTCGAGGCCCTGTACGCCGCCGCGACGGTGGTGGCCACGCCGACGCGCTTCGAGGGCTTCGGCCTCCCGGTCCTCGAGGCGATGGCGCGGGGCGTGCCGGTGGCGTGCTCCGAGTTGCCCGTGCTGCGCGAGGTGGCCGGTGACGCGGCGGTCTACTTCGACTCCTCGGACCCGAGGTCGCTCGGTGACGCGATACGAACGACTCTCATCGAAGGAGAGCGCCTTCGGGCTGCCGGGCTCACGCGCGCCGCCGAGTTCTCGTGGGCCGCCGCCGCACGAGCGACCGCCGAGGTCTACGAGCGGGCGCTGAGCGCAAAGTCGCGAACTTGACCTCCTATACGGTGGTCAACCTCGCGACCTTGCCGCGCGGCGGGACCCGCGATCCCTACCCAGCCGCCGTTCCCCGCGGCCCCATCCTTCCGGCCCGCGCGTCTCGCCACCCATCCAGCACGGCGCTCACCGCAGCGCGCGACCGCAGCAGTAGCGCGGCGTGAGCGAGGTACGTGCCGACCACGCAGGCCCTGCGCACAGCGCTCCCCGCCGGCCCGAGCGGAGCATGCCGCTCGCACACCACCAGCGTGTTGCGGGCGCCGTAGTACATCGTCGCCGTCGAGCTCGCGCCGCCGGTCGAGGCCGAGAGCCGGTGCACGGCGCGCGCAGCCGGGACGAACACGCACTCGAAGCCCGCGGCGCGGATCCGCAGCGACCAGTCGACGTCCTCGACGTAGGCGAACAGGTCCTCGTCGAGCAGCCCCGCGCGTTCGATCGCGGCGCGCGAGACCGCCATGAGCGCGCCCACCGCGCGCTGGGTGCGCCCCTCGACGGAGAACGCGAAGCCGTCCTCGCGCCCGTGGCCGCGAGGGCGGCCGGAGTAGCCGGTGCGCAGCCCGACCCGCTGCCCCGCCCACTGGACGCGCCCGTCAGGGAACAGCAGCTTGCCCGCCAGCACGCCGGCGCGCGGGTGGCGCTCCGCCGCGGCCCGCAGCGCGTCGAGCAGCCCCGGCTCGGCCTCGGCGTCGTTGTTGAGCAGCACGACCCACTCGGCGCCGCCCTCCAAAGCTCGCCGGATCGCCGCGTTGTTGCCGCCCGAGAAGCCGAGGTTGGCGCCGTTCTCGACCACCTCGACGTCCGGGAACGCGGAGCGGATCGCCTCGACGCTGCCGTCGCTCGAGCCGTTGTCGGCCACGATCACCCGCTCCCCGCGCAGCGACTCCAGGCAGCGCAGCGTGTCCTCGCGCCCGTTCCAGTTGAGGACGCAGACCGCCCAGCTCACAGGTACTCCGCGCCCTCGCCGCCCGGCAGCCCCAGCGCGCGCAGCAGCCGCGCTGCGACCAAGTCCCACGAGAACAGCCGCGACCGCTCGCGCGCCGCCGCGCCCATCCGCCGCGCGACCGCCGGATCCGCGAGCGTCCGCATCGCGCCCAGCAGCGCGTCCTCGTCACCCGGCGGCACGAGCAGCCCGGTCCCCTCCGCCACGATCGTGCCGGCGCCCCCGACGCTCGTGGCGATGCTCGGCACCCCCGCCACCGCCGCCTCGATGTAGGCGAGCCCGAACGGCTCGACCTCCGACGGCATCACGAAGCACGTCGCCGCGCCGAACAGCGCGCTCACCCGCGCTGCCTCATCCGGCCGGTCGAGCGCCAGCGGCCCGTGCCCGGTCACGCCCGCCGCGCTCACCGGCGGATGGCCTCCGACGAGATCCAGCCGAGCGTCCGGGATCTCCGACCGCAACCGCGCGAAGGCCCGCAGCAGCAGCGGCCCGTTCTTGCGCTCCCACTCCCGGCCGACGAAGAGGAAGCGCGGGCTGTCGCCCGGCTCGCCGGCCGGCGACACGTGGTTCGGCCCCATGCCGACGACATGCACCTTCTCCGCCGCCACCCCGTGGTCCGCGACCAACGACTCGGCCGTCCAGCGGCTCGCGGTGCAGCACGCCACCGCCCCCGCGTAGACCTCCCGCTGCCGCGCGTCGAAGCCCGCATAGACCCGCGAGCTGAGCCGCGAGAACACCGGGTGCGTCGCCCGCGCCTGCGCCAGCGTCAGATCCGACAGCGTCACGTAGCGCGTCCCCGCCGGCAGCCCGAACTCCGCCCCCATCAGCACCACCCCGTCGCAAGCCGGCAGCTTCCGCGCCGCCACCACGGAGCGCAGCCGGTGCAGCTCTGGCCTGTACCAGGCGTCGACCCGCGAGCGCGACCGGAGCGCCGACAGCGCCAGCGCCGCCTCGCGCACCCCCCGCGGCGGGGTCGCGTCCACCCCCGCCACGGCAACGCCGTGCGATCGCAGCCCCCGCGCCACCCCCGCCGGCGTGCCCGACCACGTGGCCGCCGCCAGCGGGTCGCCGGTGGCCGCAAGCGCGACGCGGGTCACAGCGCAGGAGCCTCCACGAGGCGCGTCAGGCTACCCATCGGGCCATTGACACCTGCCGGCTGCTGAGGGACGCTCGCACCGAGCCGTGCAGAGGCACAGATCCACAGCGGCGCCTCCGGGTCCCGCGACGCGTCAAGACGCGCCGGCGCTGCCGCGCAGCGCCCCCCGCCCGCAGCGGACGGACCATCTCCAGCCCGCGGACACACTTGCGCTGCAGCAACACGCCGGCAACCGGGCCGTCCTGCGCACGCTGCGCCGAGACGGCGTCCGCCGTCTCCAGCGCGCGGAGACCGGTCTCAAGGAGGCCGGCGCGACCACGGCGTTCGCGACGTCGGGCGTCGCGTTCTGGAAGGACGCCGCTAACGCAAACAAGCCGCTCAAGGACTTCGCGGTCAAGCTCCTGGCCGACGCGAACGCGAAGCTCAGGGCGCTCGGCTCGTTCGAGGTGAAGAGCGACTTCTCCGGCACAGGGGCCGCCAGCGGCTCGTTCGGCCGCGGAGCGTGGAGCATCGAGATCAACACCGCGCTGTTCAGCGATCGCGCCGGGATCACCAAGGTCGGGCAGCTCACGCTCGCGGAGGCGGCTGAGATCGCCGACACCATCTGGCATGAGATGCGCCATTCCGAGCAGTACTTCCGAATCGCGCGCATGCGAGCCGCGACAAGCACGAAGACGACGAAGGCCGACATCGCGAAGGAGATCAAGGACGGGATGGACATCCCGGCGGACGTCGCGCTCGCCGCCGCCAACGCACCGCTCGCCGCCAGCACGGCCAACACGCCCCTGCTGGACGAGGCGAAGCAGTGGGAGAGCATCACGCTCGGCTTCCACTCCAAGTACAAGAACAACATCACCGCCTGGATCCTCGAAGCCCGCGACGCACAGAAGTCCATGAACGCCGTCACGGCCGCCAACCTCGCCGCCACGCGGGGGACGCTCGCCGCCTTCGTGACGTCGTGGGGCGGTGCCGACCGCGGCGGCTTCATCGACACCCATCTCCCGGTGGTCGAGGCGATCGCCACGAAATCCGCGCTCGACACGGCGGTGATCGGGCATCTGAAGGCGATCAAGCCCAAGCTCACGGCGCTGCAAGCGGCCTGGAAGATCGTCGAGGACAACTGGGCGACCGATACCGACGCCCAGAAGCTTGCACATGTCAAGGGCGCCAAGGCGGCGTTCGACGCGATCGAGGTGCCGCTCTACGCCGCGTACCGTGCCCACCTGCACGAGAAGGACGCGTGGGACACGGGTGCCGCGGCGGGCGCCGAGTTCCGCAGGCTGGGCACGTGATCGAGACGGTGCGAGACCTCGCCGAAGCGCTCTCGGCCGAGAGCGTGAGCGTCGACGAGCTGGTGGAGCGCCTCGGCGGCCACGGCACCGCGGTCGGGGACAGCATCGTCGTCGAGTCGCCGGCGCTCGAAGGTGTCGAACGCGCCGGCGTCGTCCGACACGTCCATGACGGACCGCCCGCGCTCGTGACGCTGCATCTCTCCCGGCCTCAGCCGCGCGAGGAGCTCGACTCGGCGTTCGGCGCCCCTCGCTCGATCCACCCCGACCACATCGGCGAGCCGGTCACGCTGCTGTTCCAGCTCGACCTTCCCGACCGGCCCTTCGACGTGGCGCTGCTCGCCACGGACGACCCGGGCGGCTCCCGCACCCTGACCCTGCGCCGCGACGTTCGCCTGGGTTAGTCGGCGTGGGCCAGGACGTGCCACTGCAGCGCGATGAACTCGCGCGCCCGCCGCAGCGTCAGCCGGTCCACGTAGCGGTTGCGGCCCCGGAAGGTGTCGGCGATCGCCCACTGCACGCTCCACCCCGTCCGCTCGACCAGCGCCACGATGTCCCGCCGCGTGTACCAGCGCAGGTGGGTCGCGTCGCGGTGGCCGAACTCGCGGTAGCCGAACGTGCCGCGGAACACGAGGTCCCAGACCAGGGAGAAGTGGCGCGCGTTGGGGATCGAGACGTGCAGCCGCGCCCCCGGCGCGGCGACCGACCGCAGCGCCCGCAGCACCGGCTCCGGGTCGGCCAGGTGCTCGAGCACGTCGTAACAGCAGATCGTGTCGAACGGCCCGGCCAGCGAGCCGTCCTCCAGCGCCGCCTCGACCGAGCCCACGAACACCTCGTCGAGCACCCCACGGGCGACCTCCGCCGCCGCGGGGACGATCTCGATGCCGCTCACCCAGGTCGCACCGGCGGCCCGCAGGGAGCGCCCGACGCCCCCCTCGCCGCACCCGACGTCCAGAGCGCGGCCGATCGGCTGCGGCAGCTCGGCGACGACGTCGGCGCGCTCGAGGCCGTAGTAACCGGCCGGCTTGGTGGTCGACACGGACGCGTCCATCGGCCCGCAGGCTAGCCTTCCGCGCCATCGGAGCCCTGAACGCGCAGCTCAACGCCGCCGTCGCGGGCCTGCGCGCCGGCCTCGACGCCTACCGCGAGCACGTCGTGCTCGCCCAGGCCGACCCGCGCTTCCAGGCCGCCCTCGAGCGCAGCGCCCACGCCGCCGGCTTCACCACGCCCGGCGAGCTCAGCCTGCTCTACCACCTCGCGATCGCCGCCGACGGCCCCGGCCGGATCGTCGAGATCGGCTCCTACGCGGGCCGCAGCACGATCGTGCTCGCCCAGGCCGCCATCGACACCAACCGCGAGCCCGTCGTCGCCATCGACCCTCACGAGGTCCCGCCGATGGGGCACACCGACCAGCGCGACCTGCACGAGGAGTTCCTCGACAACATCGAGCGCGCCGGCGTCAGCAGCCACGTCACGCCCGTCCGCGACTACTCCACCAACGCGGCCGCCCACTACGACGGCACCCCGATCCGCATGCACTTCGTCGACGCCGTCCACAGCCGCGAGGCCGTGCTCGAGGACGTCGGCGAATGGGCCCGGTGGTTCACGCCCGACGTCGTCGCCGTGTTCGACGACTACCTGACCTCGCCGGGCGTCCGCCAGGGCATCCGCGAGCTGCAGGAGCGGGGACTGCTCCGCCGCGACGGTCTCACCGTCGGCAAGATGGCCGCCTTCGGCCCGCCGCACCTGCTCGCCAAAGCGCCCGCAGCCCCCGGGGGCCGCGCGCTGATGCGCCTCGGAGACGACCGCCGCGAGCGCCTGATCAGGCTGGCGGAGCGCTGAGCACCCGCGCGTAGGCGGCCGCCGTCCGCTCGGCCGCGGCGTCGACCGAGTAGCGCGCGAGATCCGCCCCGCCGCCCGGCGCACCCGCGGCCAGCACCCGCGCCAGCCCGCGCCAGTCGCCCGGCTCCACCAAGGTCCCCGCCCCGCCGAGCACCTCCGGGATCGCCCCCGAGGCGCACGCGACCACCGGCGTCCCGCACGCCATCGCCTCGATCAGCACCATCCCGAACTGCTCCTCCCAGCCCTTGGTCGGCAGCGAGGCGAGCACGAGCGCCTCCGCGCCCGCGTAGAGCGCCGGCATCTCGTCGTACGGCACGGTCGCGCGGAACTCGGCCGCGACCCCCAGCTCCTTCGCGTACGACTCCAGCCGCCCGCGCTCCGGCCCGTCGCCGACGATCAGCAGCCGCAGGTCCGGGCGCGTCTCGCGCAGCAGGGCGAACGCCCGCAGCACGTCCTGGTGCCCCTTCTCCCACACCAGCCGCCCCGCCGACAGCACGTAGCCGCCCGCGCCCCGCTCAGCCGCCGCGAACCGCGCCAGGTCGATCCCCGGCGGCGCGACCTCCACGCGGTCGGCCGGCACGCCCTCCAGCAGCAGCGCGTCGCGCGCCCGCTCGGTCGTCGCCAGGCACAGGTCGACCATCGGCAGCACCGCCCGCCGGTAGGCGCGCTCCCGCGGCCAGCGGTAGGCGTCGCGCCACGCGATCGTCTCCCACACCGTCAGCACGAGCCGGAAGCCGAGCGCGCGCTTCAGCTTCGCCGCCTGCGCGCTGAACCACGTTCCGATCTCCGCCGCGTGCACGACGTCCGCCCCCGCCAGCTGGTCGCGCAGCCCCAGGTAGCGCTCGCCCAGCGCGTACGCCGCGGCGCCCGCGGCGCGCCCCGCCGGCAGCGAGTCTCGCGGCGTCCGCGCCGGCACGATCGGCAGCCCGAGCCCCTCGACCTGATGGAGGTTCGAGCCCGTCAGGAGCACCGAGACGTCGTACTCGCCCGTCAGCCGCTCGAGCGGCCGCAGGTCCCAGACGTTGACGTTGTGGCCGCGCAGGACGACGACCCGGGGGCGGGACATGGGCGAAAACCCTAGGCCTTGCGGCGCAGCGCCGCGATCGCCTCGGACGGCACCGCCTTCAGCGCGAACGCGAGCGCCGCGTACACGATGCCCGCCGCGATCGACTGCACGAACGACGAGACGGGGAGCAGGGCCGCGGTCCCCACGCCCGCGGCCAGGCAGACGATCACCTTCGGCACCACCCCGAGCGAGGGCGTCAGCGCCGGCCGCGCGCTGCGCAGCCCGTACAGCGCGCCGCCGGCCAGGGCGGCCTCGGCCGCCACGGTCGCGATCGCCGCCCCTTCCGCCCCCAGCGGCGGCGCCAGCAGGAGTGTCGCCACGATCGCCGTCACCGCCGCCAGCGCGTTCGCCCACAGCAGCGGCCGGTACAAACGCAGCGACACCAGCGCATACGTCCACGTGACCATCAGGAAGCTCGTCAGCAGCCCGCACGACTGCAGCCGCAGCACCGAGACCGACGCGTTGAAGCCCTTCCCCGCCACCACCTCGATCGCGAACGGCGCCGCGATCGCCAGCCCCATCGCGACGAACGCGCCGAGCACGTTCGCCACCTCGAACATCTTCTGCAGCGCGTAGCCGAGCCGCGCCTCGTCGTCGCGCGCCGCGCGGGCGAGGATCGGGAAGCCCGCCGACACCAGCATCCACGGCAGCACGCCGACCACCTCGACGATCCGGAACGCGGCCGAGAAGATGCCGGTCTCCGTGTCGGTCGAGACGTAGGACATCAGCACCACCGCGATGCGGAAGTAGATGAGCCCGACCGCCGCCGCCAGCGCGATCGGCAGCGTCTCGACGAGGATCCGCTTCCACGAGCCGATGTGGAAGCTCGGCAGCAGCGGCGCCGTCCCCCGCAGCACCAGCAGCGTCACCGTCACCAGCACGACGCCCATCGCCACGTTGGCCCAGAAGAACGCCGTCAGGCCCGCGTTGAGGATCACGAGCAGGATGAACAGCCCCGACAGCGTCGCCTGCCGGATCACGCCCAGGATCGAGATCCAGCCCATCCGCAGCTGCGCGTTGAGCGGCACCGTGTAGGTCTGCTGCGTGAGCTGGACGAGCAGCCCGAAGCCGGTGATCGCGACGCCGCCGACCACGATCCCCGGCGAGCCCGTGACCGCGGTCAGCGCCGTCGCCACGACGACGCCGAACGTGGTCAGCACCAGCCGCAGCCCGATCAGGTTGCGCAGGAACGGCTCGCGCTCCCCCGGCCGCAGCTGCGAGTACTCGCGGATCCCGAGGTTGGTCAGCCCCGCCTCGGTGAAGCCGCCGATGATGAACACGATCGCCGAGACCGCCACGTAGTAGCCGTAGTCGACGACCCCGAGGTGGCGGATCATGAACGGGACCGAGGCGATGCTCAGCAGCAGCCCGATCACGTAGGTGCCGGTGAAGAGCGCGCCGCCGCGGATCGCGCGGCCGCCGGCCTCGCCGCTGTCGAGGACGTCCTCGGGCTGGTCGGCGACGCTCATCGCCGCTCCGCGTCGAACGCCGCCGCGCGCTCGCGCAGCCCTGGGCCGCCGGGCTCGCGCCACGCGCCGACCGCCTGCAGCCAGAACGGCCGTGCGGCCCGGCCGCGTACCCGCGCCGCCGCCGCGAGCAGCGCGAACTGCACGCTCACCGCCGCCCGGGCCGCCAAGCGCCCGCCCCGCGAGTAGTGCAGCTGCTGGTAGCGCCGCCGCGAGCGCGCCATCTCGACCGCCCGCTCCTCCGAGTCGCCGGTCGTCCCCTGCCCCGCGTGCACGACCTCGGCCTCCGGCACCCAGTGCGTCGAGCCGAGCCGTATCAGCAGGTCGACCTCCTCGGAGTACATGAAGTAGCCCTCGTCGAAGCCGCCGACCGCGCGCGCCGCGTCGCGGCGAACGAGCAGCGCCGCGCCCATCGCCCACCCGATCGGCGCCAGCTGCCGCCCGCCCTCCACCGCCGGCCGCCCGCGCCCCAACCGCAAGGCGGCGAGCACGTCGCCGCGCGCGCTCGGCGCCGGCCACAGCGACACCTGCGGCGAGCCATCGGGGTGCACGAGCGTCGGCGCCGCCACCGCGACGCCCGGGTGGGCGTCGAGATACGCCGCCAGCGCGTCGATGCAACCGGGCCGCACCCGCGCATCGTCGTTGAGGAACAGGACGTGCCGGCCCTCCGCCCGCGCCAGCGCCACGTTGTGATTGGCGCCGTAGCCGGCGCGCTCCGCCCGCTCGACGACCTCGACGTCCGGGTACGCCGCCCGGATCGCCGCCGCCGAGCCGTCCTGCGAGACGTTGTCGACGACGATCACCTGCAGCCGCGCGGCGCGCCCGTGCTCGCCGAACAGCGCGGCGAGCGACGCGAGCACCGCGTCGCGGCTCTCGTGATTGACGATCGAGACGGTGACATCTACTGCCACGTGACGCCCGTGAGGATCAGCTGCGGCGCCAGATACGGCCGCAGCGGCGTGCGCGCCAGCAGCTCCCGCCGCCGCAGCGCCGCGCCCTCGACCCAGTAGCGCGGGTGCACCCGCACGTCGCCCAGCCCGGCCTGCGAGAGCAACTCGACCGCGTCGGCCTCGCCGAACCAGCGCAGGTGCGTGGCGTCGAAGAGCCCCTGCGCCTCGCGCGGCCAGCGGCGCGTCCGCACCACCCGCAGCAGCCCGGCCCAGAACAGGACGTTCGGCAGCGAGACGACGGCCGTCGCTCCCGGCGCCAGCATCGCCACGACGCCGCGCAGCGCCGCCCACGGGTCGCGCAGGTGCTCGAGCACGTCGGCGGCGATCAGGCAGTCGAACGGCGCCTCCGGCGGCGCCGCGCCCGCCGCGAACGCCTCGGCGTCGGCGACGATCACGCGGTCCAGCCGCGCCTCGGCCTCGCGGGCGTACTCCTCCCCCAGCTCGACCCCCAGCACCGTCGCGCCCTGGCGCGCCTTCAGCGCCGCGCCGAGCGCGCCGTTGGAGCAGCCGAGGTCGAGGATCGCCCGGGCGGAGGCGGGCACCAGCGATTGGACGTCCGGCCGAGCGGACTCGTAGCCGACGAGCATCGCGGGAAGACGATAGTCAGCGGCCGATGGCGCGCAGGAACTCCGTCGCGCGCACCCGCGTGGTGTTGCGCCGCGCCCACTCGAGCGCCCCGCGCCGCAGCGCGGCGTACTCCTCGTCCCCCATCGCCTCGAGCCGGGCGAGCAGCGCGCGCGGGTCGGTGTAGGGGACGCAGTTGGTCTCGTCCAGCCCGTGCGGAGCGCACGTGGCCGGCTTGCGGTGCAGGTCGCGGAAGCACGGCACGCAGCCGGCCGCGGCCTGCTCGTAGTGGCGCATCGCGTCCCACCCCTGGCGCTTGGTGGTGATCCCGAAGCGCGCGCTGCGCAGGTCGGCGTAGTACTCGGTCTCGTCCTCGAACGCGTAGCTGATCGCGGTGCCGGGCACCAGCGCCTGCACCTCCGGGTCGACCACGTGGGTGGCCAGCAGCTTCGTCTTGGGCTCGTCGCCGGTGGCGAGCTTGTCCTCCGGGATCGAGAACGCGATCGGCTTGACGTAGCGCGCCAGGCGCCGCTCGGCGAGGTCGGCCGGCAGCAGCCCGTAGTAGCGCAGGCGGGCGGTGAGGGGGGTGAGCTCGCGCTTGAAGAACGCGATCCGGCCGTGCGCCCGCGGCAGCGGCCACGGCCGGGCGCCGATCCAGTACGCCGGCCCGTGCGGGTACATCACTTCGGAGTCGTGGCCGTCGACCGCGACCAGCGTCACCTTGCGCCGCTTGAGCTCGAACAGCCGCGAGCGCATCTGCGCCCACGGCCCCCAGTAGCGCCAGATGTCGGAGAACACGACGACGTCGAACTCGCCCCGCAGCGCACGGTCGATCGCCCACCCGCGCCACACGTCGATCTCCGGCAGCGTGCCGTAGAGCGTGAAGCCGCGCCCGTACACGCGGCTCTGGTCCTCGACCGCGTAGAGCGAGTCGCGGCGGGGCACGTCGACGACGTCGGCGCCGAGCAGGCTGCGCAGCCCGTGGAGCAGCGAGTCGGCGAGGTAGTCCTCGGCGTTCGCGTGCAGGAAGAGGACGCTGGTCATGGAAGCGGCCCGCGAGGGTACTCTGGATCTGGGCAGGACCCGCGCAACTTCCCCATGTGCGGACGCGTTTGAGCCTCTGCCGTGCCATCCATGGCCGTCAACCCGTCGAAACCCTTGGAGTCCGCCGACGCCGGCGCGGAGCCCGTCCGCGTCTCCTCACAGCCGGTTCTCGGCGTTCCGCTCGCGCTCACCGACTACGAGCGCACGCTCGACTGGATCGACGAAACCGCCGCCCGCGGCGCCCGCGGCTACATCTGCGTGGCCGCCGTGCACACGGTAATGGCCTTCCAGGAGGACCCGGAGCTGCAGCGCGCGGTGCTCGAGTCGAACCTCACGGTGCCCGACGGCCAGCCGCTCGTATGGGCGATGAACCTGCTCGGCCACCACCTCCCGAGCCGCGTCTACGGGCCCGACCTGATGGAGCACGCCTGCGAGCGCGCCGCGCGCACCGGCCTGCGCTTCTTCCTCTACGGCGGCCGCCAGGAGGCGCTCGAGCGGCTGCGCGACGAGCTGCCGCGCCGCTACCCCGGGCTGCAGATCGCCGGCGTCCGCCCCGGCCCGTTCCGCGCGCTCGACGACGACGAGGCGACCGCGATCGCCGCCGAGCTCAACGCCTCCGGCGCCGACGTCATCTGGGTCGGCCTCGGCGTGCCGCTGCAGGAGAAGTGGATGGCCGCGATGCGCGACCGGCTCGACGCCGCCGTCCTGATCGGCGTCGGCGCCGCCTTCGACTTCCACGCCGGCCTCAAGCGCCAGGCGCCCGACGGCCTCCAGCGCCTCGGCCTCGAGTGGGCCTTCCGCCTCGCCCAGGAGCCGCGCCGGCTGTGGCGCCGCTACCTCCACTACAACCCGCGCTTCGTCGTCGGCTTCGCGCGCCAGTACCTCGCGCACCTGCGCCACCGGCACTGAACAACCTCTGCAGCCAGCGCCTAGCTAACCTAGCTAAGCCACGCTACACTCGGCGTATGGCACAGATCGGGATGCACGAGGCGAAGACGAACCTCTCCAAGCTCGTGGAGCGCGCGCAGGCGGGCGAGGACATCGTGATCGCCCGCAACGGATCTCCGGTGGCTCGCCTCGTCCCGGTCTCGCGCGCGAGCTCGCTGGCGTCCGTCCACGGAGCGCTCCGCGGCCGCATCGACATAGCCGAGGACTTCGACGAGCTGCCCGCCGACATCGCCGAGTCATTCGGCGCGCGTTGAGGCTGCTCCTCGATACGCACGCCGCCCTCTGGCTCCTCAGCGGCGATCCGCGCCTCGGCGAACGCGCGAGAGAGCACCTGTTCGATGACACCAACCGCGTGCTGCTGAGTGCTGCCGTAGTCTGGGAAGTCGCCATCAAGCGCTCGCTCGGCAAGCTCGCCGTGCCCGACGAGTACCTCTCGCTCCTGCTCGAAGCCGGCGCTCAGGCGCTTCCGGTCAGCGTCGAGCACGCATCCGCCGTCGAGCACCTGCCATGGCATCATCGCGACCCGTTCGATCGCCTCCTGGTGGCGCAGGCCGCCGCCGAGCGGGCCGCGTTGGTCTCGGGCGATGAGGCGCTGCGCCCATACGGCGTGCCACTCGTGTGGTAGCGCCTCGCTAGCCTCCCGGCCCGCATGCAGCGTGTGCTCGTGACCGGCGGCGCCGGCGTCCTGGGCGCGGCGGTCGTCCGCCGCCTGCTCCGCGACCCCGACTACGAGGTCCGCGTCTCCGACCAGCGAGCCGTGCCGGCCTGGATGCGCGAAGGCTGTGAGGTCCACCGCGGCGATCTGCGCGCGCTCTCCGAGGCCCGCAAGGCGCTCGCGGGCTGCACGCACGCGATCCACCTGGCCGGGATCGTCGAGGGCGCGGGCGCGCCGCACACGCTGACCGAGGTCAACAACGCGTTGTCGAACGCGGTCGTGCGAGCGGCGCTCGACGCGGACGTGGCGCGCTTCGTCTCCGTGAGCTCCAGCACCGTCTACGAGCGCGCGACGGTCTTCCCCACGCCGGAGGAGCACGCCTGGGAGTGCCCGCCGCCGCAGTCGGCGTACGGGTTCTCGAAGCTCACCGGCGAGATGTACTGCCTGGCGGCGGCCGCCGAGCACGGCCTCCGCTACACGATCTGCCGCCCGTTCAACGCCTACGGCCCCGGCGGCCCCGACGACGCGGTCATCCCCGACCTGATCCGCAAGTCGCTCGACGGCCTGAGCCCGATGCCGATCTACGGCAGCGGCGAGCAGACGCGCACCTTCACGTGGCTCGACGACGTCGCCGACGGCCTCGTCTGCGCCATGAGCTCTCCCGCCGGCGAGGGCGAGGCGTTCAACATCGCCTGGCGCGAGGAGACCTCGATCGCCGAGCTCGCCCGGCTGTGCTGGGAGGCCTGCGGCCGCGACCCGGAGCAGCTCGAGCTCGCGACCGAGCCGTCGCCCAAGCCCGTCGACCCGGCCCGCCGCTACGCGTCGGTGGAGAAGGCGCGCGAGCTGCTGGGGTGGGAGGCGAAGGTAAGCGTGGCCGAAGGGGTCGCCGAGACGGTCGAGTGGCTGCAACAAAGGGAGATCGCCGCATGAGACGGCCTGTGTCAACCTGCGCGCGCGAGTTGGCGTGTGAGCGCTCCGTGGCGGTTGGGGTCGTAGGGGGTGTGGTCGTGCCAGCAGCGCCAGAGGACGCGCAGCCAGGCGGCGCCGAGGGTGCGGATGGCGCGTTGGTGGGTGTGGCCGCGGGCGCGCGCGTCGGTGTAGATCTGGTGGGCCCAGGGGTGCCAGTGGCGGGTGCTGTCGGCGAGCGTGGCGACGGCGTTTCTGAGGCGTTTGTCGCAGGCGCGGCGGAAGACGGCGATCTTGCGTTTGCCGGATTCGACGGCGACGGGGCTGTGGCCGGCGTCGGCGATCATCGCGGCGTTGGTCGGGTAGCGGGCGCGTTGGTCGCCGAGCTCGGCGATCAGGGTGGCGGGACAGATCGCGGTCTTTTTGTCGCGGAAGAGCGGCAGGAAGAGCTGGCCGTCGGGGTGGGCGCGGACGGCGCCGTGGATCTGGCTGGTGAGCTGGCGGATCTGGCTGACGATCGGGCGCAGTGCGGTGATGAGCCCGAGCACGGTGGCGCGGCGCGCGTCGGTCTCCAGCTCGCCGGCGCGGCCGGTCGGGGCGGCGCGCAGCCGGGTCAGCATCGCGTCGGGGCGCTGGCGGCCGCAGTAGGCGTGGCGATCCAGGAACGCCTGCAGGCGCCGTGGGCCGAGGCCGCGCGCGTCGGCCGGGCTGGGGTAGCGCTCAATGAACGCCAAGGCGATCGGGCTGTCGAGGTCGGCGAAGATCATCGTGGCGCCGGGCCAGAACGCGAGCAGCTGCTCGCGCAGCTGGTTGCCCAGCGCCGTGCGGGCGTCGACGAGCTCGTCGCGGGCGCGCGTGAGCGCCCTGAGCGCCCGGGTGTCGTCGCCGTCGACCGCCAGGGCGCGGAAGCGATGGCTGTCGGTGCGGCACAGCTCGGCCAGCACGAACGCGTCGAAGCGATCGGACTTCCCGCCCGCCGCGCTAAAGCGCGGCCGGGCGGCCTTGACCTGGTTGGGATGGATCGCCAGCACCGTCAGGCCGGCGTCGAGCAGCCGCTCGACCAGCACGCCGTCGGGGCGCTCGATCGCGACCCGGCAGACCTCCAGCGCGATCAGCGTCTGACAGAGATCGACGATGCCGGCCTCCTCGAGCGCGAACGTGCGCTCGTTCAGTATCCGCCCGTCCGGGCCCTGCACGCAGACATCGGTCTTCTCAGCCGCCCAGTCGACTCCCGCGAACGCGCGCACGATCCGCCCTCCTCGCCTCTGAGGTCTTCACCGACGGCCGGCCGCGAGGTACCGTTGCGCGTGCTCATTGGTCGGCGCTCTCGGGCGCCACGACCTGTAGGCGCTTCAGGCGCCTCGCACCGCCGGAAGGCGCTGGTCTCATGCGGGCCCTCTACGGGGCAAGCGGGACTGGCGCTCTTCCGACGATGGTCGGCCACTCTCTTGGCCGCCCAGTCTGAGCCTTCGCCTGGCCTTCGGCCAGGCTCACACACTCACCATCTCCCAACTACGGAGAACAACCTCACGACCACCCCAGAGGTTGCCCAATGAGCGGGAAGCGCGCCCTCATCACGGGCATCACGGGCCAGGACGGCTCCTACCTCGCCGAGCTGCTGCTCGACAAGGGCTACGAGGTCCACGGCATGGTCCGCCGCGCGTCGACCGAGAAGTTCGAGCGCATCGAGCACCTGCGCGACCGCATCACGCTCCACCAGGGCGACCTGCTCGACCACCGCTCGCTGATCGACACGCTGCGCGCCTCGAAGCCCGACGAGGTCTACAACCTCGCCGCGATGTCGTTCGTCGGCATCTCCTGGATCCAGCCGACGCTGACCGCCGAGTTCACCGGCGTCGGCGTCACGCGGCTGCTCGAGTGCATTCGCGAGGTGTGCCCCGAGGTCCGCTTCTACCAGGCGTGCTCGAGCGAGATGTTCGGCAAGGTCCGCGAGACGCCGCAGACCGAGACCACCCCGTTCTATCCGCGGTCGCCCTACGGCGTGGCCAAGGTCTACGGCCACCACATCACGGTCAACTACCGCGAGTCCTACGACATGTTCCTCACCTCCGGTATTCTGTTCAACCACGAGAGTCGAACGGCGGGGGCTGGAGTTCGTCACGCGCAAGGTCACCTGGCACGCGGCGGCGATCAAGCTCGGCCTGCGCGACGAGGTCGCCCTCGGCAACCTCGAGGCCAAGCGCGACTGGGGCTACGCGAAGGACTACGTCGAGGCGATGTGGCTGATGCTCCAGCACGACAAGCCCGACGACTTCGTGATCGCGACCGGCGAGACCAACACGGTGCAGCGCCTGGTCGAGGTCGCGTTCGACCAGGCCGGCGTGCCGTGGGAGGACCACGTGCGCATCGACGACGCGTTCAAGCGCCCGGCCGAGGTCGATCTGCTGGTCGGCGACGCGTCGAAGGCGGAGCGCGAGCTGGGCTGGAAGCCGGCGACGAGCTTCGAGCAGCTGATCCGGCTGATGGTCGACGCCGACCTGAAGCTGCTCCAGGGCTCGTGACCGACGACCCCACGGGCTGGTTCGAGCCGCTCTACGCCGCCGCTGAGCGCGGCGAGCGGGAGGTCCCGTGGGACCGAGGCGAGCCGCGCGACCTGCTCGTGGAGTGGGCCGTCGGAGCGTGAGTTGGACGGGGACGGCCTCGGCGCGCTCGTCGTCGGCTGCGGGTTCGGCGCCGACGCGGAGTACCTGAGCTCGCTGGGGTTCGACGTGACCGCGTTCGACGTCGCGCCGACGGCCGTCCGCGCCGCGCAGGAGCGCCATCCCGGCAGTGCCGTGAACTACGTCGTCGCCGACCTCCTCGAGCCGCCGCAGGCCTGGGCCGAGGCGTTCGCCTTCGTGTTCGAGTCGCTCACCGTGCAGTCCCTGCCGGAGTCGGTGCGCTCGCGCGCGATCGCGCGGGTCGGGGCGTTCGTCGCGCCGCGCGGCACGCTGCTCGTCGTCGCCTCCGCACGCGACGAGGCCGACGGCCCGCCCGAGGGCCCGCCGTGGCCGCTGACGCGCGCCGAGCTCGACTCGTTCGCGCGCGGCGGGCTGGAGGCGGAGCGGGTCGAGGCGCTACCGGGCCCGCGCTGGCGGGCCGAGTTCAGGCGCCCGTAGGCACGCCGCTACCGTTTCCGCCCATGAGTATCGGCATCGTGGGCATGGGCTACGTCGGGCTGCCGCTGGCGGTCGGCTTCGCCGAGGCCGGCCAGGACGTGATCGGCATTGACGTCGATCAGGCGAAGATCACCGCGCTCCGCGACGGTCGAGTCGCACATCGAGGACATCTCCGGCCGAGCGCCTCGGCGCGGTGCTCGATCGCTGCATCGTTCACGCACGCGCTTCGTCGAGCTTCACGAGGCCGAGGCGATCCTCGTATGCGTCCCGACGCCGCTCACGCGCAACCGGGAGCCCGACCTCGGCCCACTCCTGAACGCCACGCGGGCGCTCGCCGGCGCGATCGCGCGAGGGCCAGCTCATCGTGCTCGAGTCGACGACGTTCCCCGGCACGACGCGGGAACATCTGGTTCCGCTGCTCGAGGAGTCGGGCCTGCGCGCAGGCGAGGACTTCAATCTCGCCTTCTCGCCCGAGCGCGTCGATCCCGGCCGCACCGACTACACGCTGCGCAACACGCCGAAGGTCGTCGGCGGCCTCACCCAGGCCTGCACGGACCGCGCCGTCGAGCTCTACGGGCGCGTCTGCGACCACGTCGTCCCCGTCTCCACCCCGGAGGTCGCCGAGCTCTCGAAGCTGCTCGAGAACATCTTCCGCTCGGTCAACATCGCGCTGGTCAACGAGATGGCGATGCTCGCCGACCGCATGGGGATCGACATCTGGGAGGTCATCGACGCGGCCGCCACGAAGCCGTTCGGCTTCACCCGCTTCGATCCCGGCCCCGGGATGGGCGGCCACTGCCTCCCGGTCGACCCCTTCTACCTCACGTGGAAGGCCCGCGAGTACGACATGTCGACCGAGTTCATCGAGCTCGCCGGCAAGGTCAACCAGGCGATGCCGTACTTCTGCCTCGAGAAGATCGAGCGGGCGCTGAACGATGACGGGGAAGGCGGTCGAGGGCTCGAGGTGCTGGTCGTCGGCGTCGCCTACAAGGGCGGCACGGCGACATGCGCGAGATCTCCGGCGCTGAAGATCTCGACCTGCTGCTCGATCGCGGCGCCGAGGTGATCTACCACGACGACTTTGTCGGCGACATCGGGCGACGCGGGGCTACGGAGGGTGACGCTAGAGGATGGGCTCAATGGCACGACGTCGCCGTCATCGTGACCGCGCATCCGGTGTGGATCACGAAGGATCGCGCGGACCGCGCCGCTGACCGTCGATCTGCGCGGGACTACGCGCAGTTTGGGGCTGGAGTCGGCGCGACAGTTATAAGCAGCGGTGTCGCCGTCGCTGCGGCAGCTGTGCCGCGAGCCACGCATAGAGATCGCCGGCTTTCGTCTCGCTACGGGCGTGGCCCCCGGGCGAACACAGCGATCGACAACCTGCCACGCATCGACTGCGATGCCGGGGCTTCACCACCAAGCGGGAGTCAGCCGATGGCTGCTGCGGCCAGTAACCTGGCGATGCGCTGACGCATGAGTCCGCCCCAGTGTCAGCCGGTTGCGCGTGCATCTCGTCTGGTCATGGTCCACCATACGACGAGCCCGACCACTAGCGTTAGCATCCAGTTTGTAACCGAATGGAACACATCACCACGGAGCAGAGTGAATACATACCCGAGGGTAACCGTGTAAAAGAGCACGTTCACCAGCGAGCGCGCTGAAGGAGCACCTGGTAGAGACGCGAGACCGCCACTCCAAGCAGGCCCATCCCGAGTCTCACGCCGGCGATCGCGACGTTCGCATAGAGTTCGCCAACGAACGAAAGACTCGTCTCGATCTTGCCTGTTGCGTAGTACGCCGGATAGTAGGTCGTGGTGAACCACGTATTGCCGCCTCCGAGGGGCTTACCCGGCCAGAACCGACGCGGTACCGGAAACGTCAGTACCGGTAGCAAGGTTGGCCCATTGCAGTTCCGCCTGAGCGTGGTGCGCTTCGACAAGCCGCACGAGGCTGTCGAACCGGGATCGCATGCCTGCCACCGACCGTCGTCTCGGGCAGGTTGGAGAGAGCGCTGACCAACAGGTTGCTGCGTTGCTGCGTCGCTGCGCCGGCGTACACCGCATCACGCGTGAGCACGCGGACCCCGACGAACAGGACGAGACCTGCCAGTAGCAACACGACCGCGCTACGCATCGTAAGCGATCTGCGCAGGTAGTGGATGAGCACAACGACGGGCAGGATCGTGCCGAGAAGGATCGCCGCGCGACCCCCGGTGAGCAAGTCGCCGACGGCGACGCCACCGATCAGGGAGAGAAGCACGATCCGACGCGAGCGACCGAGGCGGCCCTGCGAAATCCAGACTGCAAACAACGCAAGTGCGGCCATCTTCAGCGGGAGCGCCGCCGCGGTGAGATAGGCGCGACCGAAGAAATTGTTCCGCAGCGAGAGCGCCTCGGGATCGTCCCCGATCCCGCCGGCCTCACCGCTCGACCAGTCCATCGAGGAGCACAGCGACGCCTGCGACTGCCGCGACGACTAGCGGCGCTGCCTGTGGGCGTAGGCGTTCTTCGACGTCCGAATCGATCGCCCGTCGAACCCTCGTCCATGCGCGATATCGAGAGGGTTGGCCCCGGCTGTGCAAAACATATCCGAGAAAGAACGCAGCCAAGCCTGCCAGCACAACAAACAAGCCCTGCGTCATATAGCCCACCATCTGGTCGCCAACAGCGCGATCGTCGAGCGCGCGCGTGGGCCCGATCCTGTCGGTCGAGAGGATGTACAAAGGCCTCAGCACGTAGAGAATCGTGAACACGCCAGAGAGGATCAGGAGCGGCGACATCGGATCTCCCTCCGTCCTTCTGGAGTACACCGCCATCGCCAAGCACATTGCGGCCACCGCCACAACGGCAAGCGTGAACCCGAATCTGATGACTTGGAGTTGACCAACAAGTACCCCAGCAGCCACAACCGCGGCAACGAAAGCGCCAGCGCCAAACGTAACTGGGCTTAGCGCAGGAAGGGTGACGCGAGATCGAGGGCGGTTTCTGCTCGTGTGCATAGCGTTTCTATCCGATGTTTTTCTACTGGCGCGGCGTGACGGAGCGCCTGTTCTAGGTCTGGGAGGTCCGCGTCAACTGAGCACTGGCTTACACCGGCGTCAGCGACGAACGCTGCGGTCTTCGGCAGCGACGTGAGTGCGACTATCGGCGCGCCCGCCAAGGTGGCGAAGATCATGAAGTGAAGACGCATGCCGACACAGACAACAGATGCCGAAAGCAGATCGGCGAGCTCTCGCCACGTAGCCGATGAGGGCAGTGCGGTGCAAGCGTCATCGCGATCAAGTGCGCGCCGAAATCTGCTAAGAGCCGTGGCGTCCTCGTCCTCTCGACGATCCATGGCGACGAGTAGTACGCGCGCGCCGCGGTCCACGCGGGCGCGGAGCGCTACTGCGAGGTTGCTGACTAGAAGATCTGAAGCGTCAGCCCGCAGGTTCACGGCGATCACGTCGCTCTTCGTGCGGTGCGCCAGCCTTGGAAGAGGCTTTAGAAACATTGGATCCGCGCTGAGCGCCGGTTCGACATCGCTTATCCGGCGGACCCTCTCAAGCGATAGAGCGTCTCGAGTCGATACGCCAACTGCCCGACGGCACACGAACCGAGCGCACCGGCGCAGCAGTCCGCGGTCGAGTCCCTCGGCGCCTACGGCGGTTATGACAAACGGCGTGCGCGTCAGGAGACACACTACAGGCCACCACGACCTGCCATCGGATGAGCCCAGATAGTAGTCTTGAAGCAGTGTCCCTCCGCCCACGAGTACCAGGTCGGCCTTATAGATCTCGTTCGCGAGGCGTCGCACAGGCCTCATCGGCACCTGCCCCGGGATCAGCTCTGCTGCGGAACAGCCATTGAGATGAATGCCGCGGACAACGCTTACTTCGGCATGTCGACTCAAAAGGCCCTCCGCGAGTCGCTCGCTCAGTGCTTCGTCGCCGAGGATCGAGCACCACGCCCTCGCCCGACGTGAGGATCGCGGACGAGCAGATCAGCACGCGCTTGCTCTGACTCACGCGAGTCGCTCCGTGAGCGCCCTCTGCGGTGGGATTCGCAGCACGAGGAGACCGAGGAGAGTGACCTCCGAGCGCCAACGTAACCGCTGCTACCGCGGCTGGTCCCTCAGATGCAGTGAGTAGCACGCCCGCTAGCGACGCTGCGGCGATCACGCCCGCCACCTTCACCCGGGTCGTAATCCGTCCCGTCGCGACTGCGAGAGAGACGTACTGGAAGCTGGCGAACTTGAACGGCAGGACGGCGGCCAGGAGCAGCAACACCCCGCCCGCTTCGGCAAACGAGAGGGCGAACAGTTGCAGTATCCACGGCGAGAGCACCGCGATCAGTGTGGTCACTGCGAGCGCGCCGAGCCCGGCGGCAAACCGACACTGCGCGACGAACTCTCGAGCGAGTGCGCGCGGGTCTTGGGTCTGCACCATGCGTGGCAGGCCGACTGAGGCAATCGCAGCTGGCACGAGCTCCGTCGGCTGTGTGATGCGCGATGCGACGGTATAGATGGCCGCAGAGTGAAGAGACCCAACGAGCCCAATGAGCACTACGGGTCCCTGGGAATAGACCGAGGACAAGGCCGTGCCGGCCCAGTACGGCATCGCTTCGCGAGCGAGTCGCGACGCGACGATCGGGTCTGCGCGGTTTTCTCCAACTGCGCGCCCTGCTGCAATCAGCACGGTGACCGGCAGAAGGACCGCGGCCGCCAGAGACGCAGCCGCGAAGCCCTTTACTGGCGCCGCGACGAGAAGACCGCCGACGGTGAGGAGCCGACCGGTCATGATCGCCAGGTCGACCGCAGCCATCGCACGAAACTGCTGACGCACCTGCCACACCACCCGCGCGTAACGCGCCACCGATTCTGCGGCGGCCACGGCACCCATCGCGGCGCCAATCAGCACGTGCCATGCAGTGCCGTTACCAGCCACGAGGCTTGCGCCTATCGGCGCAAGCAATACGACAGCCGCTGTTGCCGCGATTATCCGAAGGCCGCCCTCCCACAGGGATCGCGCCGCCGCGGAGTCATTGGAAGGCCATTTGCGGACGAGCAGGGCGGTGAGCGACGAAGGCTCGAGGAGGATCTGCATCGCGACGGCCACGCCCGCGCTGTAGACGAGGACGTTGTAGTCGCTGCTGTCGAGCGTTCGTGCCGCGGACTGCGAACGCGGCGAGTATTGCCAGCCTTGACGCAAGCGCGCCGCCGACGAGCAGCGCCGCACCGCTCACAAGAGGCTCGAGAGTCGCCCTCAGTCGCATAGCTCACCGAGGAGGTCGCGATAGGCGGCGGCCACACCGGCCCAGTTGTATGAGTCGCTCTGCCGCAGGCCCTGCTCGATCGTGCGAGCCCGCAATTGCGGCTCGCGCTCGAGGCGGAGGACGGCATCGCCCCACTCCGCCGGGCTCAGAGGGTCGCGAACAAAGATTGCACCGTTGCCCGCGACCTCTCGGAGGGCCGGGATCTCGCTCGCGACAAGTGGAAGCCCGACCGACATCGCTTCAACGGCTGGAATCCCGAAGCCCTCGTGAAGGCTTGGGAGCACAAAGGCGAACGCACACGCATAGAGTCGCGCCAACTCGGTTCCGCTCACGAATCCCAAGTGCCGGACTCGATCCGCGAGCCCCATCGAGCCGACGCGCTCGCGGAATGCCGTGCGTTCGCCTTCATAGTCCGGCCCGACGACCACGAGGTTGAAGGACTTCATCTCGGGGTGACTTCTCAGCATCTCTAGCACGGTTTCAAGGTTCTTGTGTGGTAGAGAGAGAGCGCCGGCATACAGCAAATAGCTCCCCGTTGAGTCCGTGCTATCTGGCGACGCCGAGGAAAGACGCTGCACCGACTGTCCGATGACGCGCACCTTGCCCGGCTCGACATTCACGTTCCCCAAGAGTTCGCGGCGCGTGGTCTGGCTCACCGCCACGATCGCGTCGGCCCGACGGCACGCGTATGGCAGCATCACGGAGTAGCGGAGCTGCCGCTTCCGGCCGTAGAACATCGGCGCGACCAGCGGACCAACGTCGTGGACGACCATCACCTCCGGGACCCCGACGGACGTAATCGGCAACTCGTGGGACGGCACGAGTAGCGCATCGACGCCCACTTCTCGGACGATCCGGCGAAGATGGCGTTCCCGCCACACGGCCCGGCTCGCCGGATGATAGGTCGAGCCGTCCACGTTGATGTTGTTCACCCCGGTCGGTGCAACCTCCGCGCTGCCGACCACGAACACCTCGGTGTCCGCGCGCTGGGCCAGTGCCTCAGCGACACCTCTCGCGTATGTCCGTATGCCGCCTTGCTCGGGGCGGGTCATGGACCCATCGATAAGCAGCCTGTACTGCGGCACGAGGACTCAGCCTCGTAGGAGCCGTGCTCGGCGCCGCGTCACGAGACCGGCGACGTCCTCGGCGTATCCCCTCGAAGCGCGTCGGCGCTCGTCTGCCCGTAGCCGTATCCGTAGCCGTAGTACCCAGCCGCTTCCACCTCCGCGCCGGTCACAATGAGGCCCAGCTTCGTCGTGGGCGACGCCGCGACGATGCGCTGATGCAGGTCGCGGAGCATGTTGCGGCGAATGACATTGAGCCGTGCGACCAGCACCAAGCCATCGACTTGTCCGCTCAGAGCCAGTGCATCGCCGACTTGCAGCAACGGCGGAGCGTCGACAAGGATGACATCGGCACGCTCTCGCAACTGCGCGAAGACCTCGCCCAGGTTCGCCTGGCTGATGAAGTCGCCGACATCAGGAGGCGCGAGTCCGGCCGGCAGGATCTCAGCCCACCTTCGCCTTCGTTACCGTTCTTGTCCGTCCCGCTTGTCGCCGAGCGGCACGCTCGCAAGCGCGTCGCTCAGAGCCGTATATCCGAGCGCGACATCGGTGAGACCGGGCCGGCGGTTGACGCGGAAAAAAGAATCAACGATTGGGCGGCGAAGATCCAGGTCTACGATCGCGACCTTGCGACCAGCCCTCGCGAGGACCACCGCGAGGTTTGCCAGCGTCGTCGATTTCCCCTCCGACGTGACGGCGCTGGTAATCATGATCACCCGTACACGCCGATCGATGTTCTTGAATTCAAGATTGGTCCGGATCATCCGGAAGACCTCGGCCTCGGGCGCGGCAGCATTCTCGATCATCTGCAGCGTCTTGCTCTCCTGCAACGACCGACTCGGCGCCTGTATCGCCCCGAGAAGCGTCAAACCAAGGGAGTCCGTCAGCTCGTCCGTGCTCCTAATGCGCGTGTCCAGCGTGTCGCGCAGCAGCGCGAGCGCGATGCCGAGCAAGAGGCCTACAACGAGCCCGAGGGCGACGTTCCGTATGGGCTTTGGGGCGATCTGATCTGCGTCAGCTGCCGAGCGCACAACAAACGCGTTCGAGGTCTGAAGCGCCTCAAGCGTCCGAAGCTCCTGCTCCTTCTCGACGAGGCGGTCATAGAGCGCATTGCCACGATTGAGATCCGCTAGGCGTCGCTGAACCTCTACGCGCGCTCGCTCGAGCGATGCCGTATCGAGCTCGCGTCGATACTTCGTGAACTCCTCCGCATAGAGGCTTGCCGCGTGCGCCGCTTGAGACGCGGTGGGCGCCGTTACTCGGAACTGCAGAATGTCGGAGTTCGGCCGAGAAGACACGGTGGACTCGTTAAGCAGGTCGTCCGCTGACATGCGCGACTTGAGTTTGCGTACGACACGCTCCGCGACGACCGGCTCAGCAGCGAGCTCGGCCTGAGTTTGAGCCACGCGCTCTGGATCGACCCGAACACCCGGGTCGTTGGCGGAACTGAGACGACTCGCTAGGTCCTGATTGGAGAGGAGAACCTCGGCATGGCCCTCATAAAGTTCGTTCTGGCGTAGCGAGACGAGCAACGCGACCAGCGGGACGAGAATCACCGCAGCAAGCAGCACCCGCTTGCGGCGCCACACCGCAAAGGCGTACTGGTGCAGGGGTCGCAGGGGCTCGGCGAAGCGGTCTCCGCGGTCCTGCAGTACCCGTCATGCCCACATCCAGGTCGCCGAGAAACGCCGCGAGGGCAGGATCGGACTCACGGTCGCCCCTGAGCATAGAAGAAGGATCGCCCGCGCGAAATCCGCGCTAGACACTCGGAGTTCGGCTCGCGGTTCTTGCGGCCATCGCGTTGCGCGACAGCGATACGCCGAGTTCATTCCGATGCCGGCGTACACAGCGAGGTCCATGAGGACATGGCCCTTTGATCCATGGCGACGGTATACCGTCCATGCCGCGATGGAACGCGATGTTTTGTTTCAGTGCACGGTGCTTGCCCGCGGTTCCGCCTTTGTGATGCAGCGCGGCGACCCGGCCGTCGTAGAGCACGGTCCAGCCGTTTTCCCAGACGAGCGCACCAGTCGAAATCTTCCATGTACAGCCAGTAGCCCTCGTCAAACAGCCCCACGGCTGGCAGCGCGTCCCTCCGGACGAGCATGGAGAACACATTGATTGCATCGACGTCTCCGACACCGCGCTCATCGGTGTCCGTGGCCCGGTACTGCGCCAATCTACCCCCCGTGAGGCGTCGTCCAGTACCCAAGAAGTGCGCGGCAGCCGCCGTAGGCGTAGGAAACGATCGCTTCGCCGCGTGGTCGAAGGTTCCGTTCTCCTGTTCAAGCCGACACCCCGCCATTCCCACGCCCGGCCGTTCCGCCAGCGCCGAGAGCATGTGGTCGAGCACTCCCGCCCGCAACTCCGTATCCGGGTTGAGGATGAGGAGATACGGCGCTCGCACGGCACGCATGGCGATGTTGTTCGCCGTCGAGAACCCGGTGTTCTCGGATAGACGCCAGAGGCGAACCTCAGGGAACTCGGATTGACCTGAGTCCGCCGTCGTGTCAGGGCTGTTGTTATCAACGACGTGGACGCGCATCCGCCCGTCCGACGGAGGATGCTCCCGCAGGCTCCGGAGGCACTTGGTCAGGAGGTCGTATCGTCCATACGCAACGATGATCACCTCTAGCAGCGGCGCATCGGCAGACATCATCGGGTTGTTCGCGCGCTGTGTTTGCTGCACGGGCACTTCTTGGTTCTTGGCGATGACCGTCGGCTAGAAGGCGCCGCGACCCCGGAAACGGGTCTGGATCGGTAAGGAGCACCAGGCGCATGTCTCGCCGCAACGACAGGTTCTCGACGTATTCGCGCTCGACCGCGAGTCGCTCGTCGAACCGGAGCTCCCCGCGTCCGTAGACCTGCATCGGACCCGTGATGCCAGGCTTGACCTGGAGACGAAAACGATGCTCGGGCTCATAGCGCTCGACGAGGTCAATCTGTTCTGGACGCGGACCGACGAGGCTCATGGACCCCAAGAGCACGTTGATCAGCTGCGGCAGTTCATCGAGACTTGTGCGGCGGAGCAAGCGGCCGATCGCTGTTACGCGCGGATCTCGCCGCAACTTGAGCATCTGGGTTTTCAAGCCCGTCGATCGCAACAACCTCCGCGCCGTCGCCGCTCGGCGTCGGCGACCATCGTTTGGAACTTGATCATGCGGAACGGCACGCCAAGGAGGCTGGCGGGCGGCGTTGCACGAAGAACGCTCGGGGCTGCGGGCGAAGTCCGGAATGCGAACCAGGGTGGTGATTCCAAGCAGGATCGGCTCTAGCATGACCAACGCCAGGCCGGATATTGCGATGTCGGCGGCACGTTTGAGAAGCATGCTGGAACGAGCCGTGTTCCAAGTCGAGTATTCGATCAAGCGGCAGGTCGGCGATGTGATGAAGCTGCACCGGCGGTCCCAACATTGCCTGCGTGGTGGACGACGCTGAGCTTGAGCCCATGCCGCCGGCACAGCCCGACGTGGTGGGCGATCAGAGTTCGTTGATGTTGGGGCTGGCGACGATGATGCGATCAAGGTCGCTCATGGACCGCGAGGTGCTCTGAGAGAGTGCGAGTTGGAGATGCGTCAACGTCGAGTGCGTGCCATGGAGAGTCATCGATCACTCCGACGCATTGACGTGGATGTCTTCGAAGAGTTCAAGCTTCCGAAGCGTCGCTGTCTCCAGCGGCCCGGATCCCCGACCAGCATCGCCCGCTCCCGAGGGACGACGCGGCGCCACAATGCCGCGGATGCTCGAATGAATGGTGCCACGAGGAGAAGCGTTAGCCAGAAGCGCACGGCAGCTGGCGCGGCCACGGACTGCTGGCCGACGATTGACATCAAGGCAAAATGAGTCGCCGCGCCAGTTGTTGCCCACGCGATCAGCGAGGGCAACTCGTCGACGGTGAGGTGCCGGATGGGCACGATGGTCGTTGTCGTATAGCCCGTAAAGCTTCGCCAGCACAAGCCAAACCGGGACGGCGAGCGCGATCCAGATCGCGGGGACACCGTCTCCAGCCAGGGCGCCAACGAGGCCGCAACACAACGGCCAGCATGTCCGCGACCGCCAGCATCCGCCGGCGGAGCGCATCGCGCCACGCGCCGACGTGCCGAAGTATCGAAAGCTTCCGGCGCGGGAAGACGCGTCTGCGAGCGCGACCCCCTCGCTTGAGATGCTCTGAGGCTGTTCGATCCGAGGATGGATGTCACCGAGCGTAATCACGTTTGAAACCGACACGTAAGAAGCGTCATCCGATCAGGCTCCCGTGCATAGACGGAGAGCCTTCCGAGCACGTCCGCAGCAGTATCGCCGAGTTCGCGCGGCTTTCAAGCCCCCTATCCCTGAACCTTGAGCGCCTCGACGTTGCGCAGGGAGGCTTGAAGGGCAGAGTTCGCGGGTTGAGGTGGAGCGCCCGGTTGTAATTTGACCGAGCCGTGTCGAGATCGCCCCTTCGCAGCGCGAGATCGCCCATAGCGCCGGTGCTGAAGTCGTGAGGCTTGCGCCGGCTCAGCTCGCGGAGTCGCGCGTGCGCCGCTGTAGTCATTGCCTCTTGCCTGCGCCGCTGCCAAGACGTAATAGGTGTCGGGCGCATCCGGTTCCAACTTGAGGGCCGACCGGGCGGCATCTCTGGCCGCCACGGGTCTGACCTTGCTCGACGGCGCGATCGCGATAGTGCTGGGCCAAAAGCAGGATTCCGACACTTGCGGACGCCGCCGTTAGACCGGCGAAGAGCGTCGGGCGCACAGGCAGCCAAGTCCGACGCGTTGACTTTCGGTCCCATCTGCGTGTAAGCCATGCCAATGCGGCGAGCGCGCAGAGCGTGACCCCGGGCAGAGATGTATCCAGTCGAGGCTGGTATGGACCATCCACACGAGCCACATACCGACGCATGCGATCGTCAGCGCACCGCGCGTTCCCGTGGCGTTCATCGGCGTACCCGGCTTCCAGCGGCTACGCAGCCGGCAGCGAGAAACACGAACAGCGTCAGTGTGCCAACGAGTCCCGTCTTGGCCAGCGCCTGGAACTCGATTGAGTGGGGCTCGCGAACGTCCTCCTCAGTCGCCGATCCAGGAAATAAGTCGATCAAAATTTCCGGCGCCGACGCCGTCAGCGGCCATTCGCGGAATTGATCGAGGGCGACTCGCCAGTAGTCGTAGCGGTTGCCGCCGGCTGAGGTCAGCCGCGATCCAGGCTCGGGAGGCTGGAGTGCCTTGAAACTGTCGATGCGGCGATCCACCGTGGTCGCGAGACCCGAGGCTGAAGCGCGCCGACTGCGAGGAGCATCGCGCCGACAGCCTCCACGCTCCCAGCCGGGTCCGTCGCTCATGCGCCGTGTCGCTGCCTCGTCTGACCGTCGGCTCGAGCAACACGACGCCCGCCCAGAGCAAGGCAGCCATGACCGCCGCCCCGATCGCAGCGCGAGCTGCGGCGCGTGATGCGTCTTGACTGACGCCCGTGGCGTCGCTGAAGCTGCCCGACACTCCGCTCAGCCTGGACCAGACAAGCGCGAGCCCGCCGAGCAGCACTGCGAGCAGAATGACGCGCTTGAGGCGACCGGGGACGGCGACAACGATCACAGCCGCCGAGACCGCGAGAGCTACCAGGGCGCCGCGCGATTGGGTCAGAACCACCATTGAGAGACCCAAGCTGCCGACGCCGATGCCCAGCACGGCCACGCTTCGACGGTGCGCGCGCTCCGCGGCACCGAGCGCCGGCCAGAGCGCGACAGCGAACGCTGCGGCCTGGCCGTTCACATATCCGAGCGGTTGGTCGAGACGCCCGCGGTTGAAGAGGCCCGGGTCGCCCCCGCCGAGCAGGAGGACGAGTCGCGCAACTCGACAACGGCGGTGCCTCCGACCAAGCCAGCCAGCAGCCACGTCGGAGCACGTAGGTCCCGGAACAGGTGATAAAGAGCCCGAGCGCGACGGCGTAGAGAAACGTGCGGTGGCCCGCGAGAAGGGCCTGCTCACGATCCTCCGCCCAAAGCGTCGACCCATACTGAACAGCGGCTAGCGCGAGCAGCGCGCCGGGGGCGAGCGCCGACCAGCCACGAGGCAGCGTCGACGTCGCCGCCACGACGACGATCGCGACAACCGCGACGGTCACGGCGAGAATTCCCCATTGATCGAAATCGTAGGCGCCGCCCGCGAACGAACTCAGCCCGAGCAACGTCCCGACGGCCGCAGCGACCGCAGCGCGCGCCGAGATGGTCAAACCCTCGCCCAAGCCACCCGGCGAAGGGTAGCCGCACTATCTGAGTCCCGTGAAGCCAAATCGCCTCGTCCTCGCTGCCGCGCTCGTTGCGTGGGCGCTCAACCAGCTCGCTCTCGCACAGAACGACGGCGTGACATGGACCCGAGCAGCCCTGCGGGCAAGGATACCAACTCCCGTTGGAGTCTGCGCGCGGAACCGGCACGCCCGGTAACGCCGACGGCGTACCTGCGGCAGCTCTCGCTGTCACCGCCCGCCCGGGTTCCAACGCGTCCGACAACGCAGCGCCACAGTCGCTCTTCGGTGCCGGCATTAGCCGGGTAGCTGGCAGCACGCGGCACCACGGAAAGAGCCGAGCGACGCCCTGCCGCCGGCTCGGGCGGCTCAGGCGATCGGCCCACGGCGTCAGAGAGGGCGCGCGGAGAGCGCAACGCTTCGAGCAGGCAGTCGCGGCAAGTAGCGGCGCCGGTCCGCTTGGCGTCGTTGGAATCGTGACAGGCGCTCTGCTCCTGCTTGCCGGTGTGTCGGCGGCCGCATCGCGCAGGCTGGCGCACGCGGCGCAGAACGTCTAGAGCGGCCTGGCTGGCTGTACCGAGCGGCCTGCTCTACCTCAGCCGCGCCGGAACGCGTCAAACGCCGGCTTCGGCATCCCATCCGGATCGAGTAGTCCCCAGCGAACCTGTCGGTCATCAGGCCGCGCCGCCTCGTCGAACAGGCCGAGTACCCGAAGCTGTATACCCGCGATCGCGCCGGTGATCCGGAGCGCCGCACGCATCCATCGCGCCTGCGAGTCCGTGACAGAAGAATGAACTGCCAGTTCTGCTTGTCGGTCGGCAAGACGAACTCGGAAATGAAGATGCGCGGCGTTTGGCGAGGGAAGTTGCGCTTCAACCAGCGCCGGAACACCCGGAGGTCGTAGATGTCGGCCCATCCGCGCCCGAGCGGGGATGGGGCCATCGGGGCGACGAGCCGTGAACGGATTGTGGCCGTAGAGGTCCATTCTTGGCCGCCTGCCGTTCGGGAGTCGCATGGCTCGCATCCAATTGCGCGGCGAGATGGTTCCGGTGGTGAAGGTGTTCCCGCCGATGACCTTGTTGCGGCGATTCGCCTTTTTGAGCGCGCCGTAAGCAGCATCGAGCATTGCGCGTAGGGCGAGGGCCCCTCCGGCCCGCGCGCGAGAGCCGACCGCCGCCATCAGGCGTGAGCGGCTGGAAGTTCGCGACTTCGTCGGCTCCATCCACACCATCCAGTAGCGCACTCCGGGATAGCGCTTGGCCGCCGCGGAAATGAAGTCGGCGTAGTCGGCAGGTCGGTTGGGCGCCCAACGCGAGTCGCGCCCGCCGTTGGCCCAAACCGGTGTGCCGATGACTGCAAGCGAAACGGCAATCCCGTAGCGGCGGCCCTCAGCCACTGCCGGATCGATCTCGTCGGCCAGCTATAGGCCGGATCGGCAGGGTCCCGGGGGTCGGCAGGCGTTGGAGCGCGACTCCGTTCCAATCAAGTGCCACTGAAAAATGCCGGCGCCGAGATGCGCGTAGGTTGGGAAGGCCGAGTGCCCGCCGTACTCCAGGGGCCCCCAGATCGCCTTCCGATGCGTGACGGCGCTGCGGCCGGCGCGGGCATTGTCAGGCCGAGGACGAGATGCTGGCCAAGACGAGACGCGACGACACGGGACATAGCAATGGGTCCGAGTCATTGCAGGGGAGCGTAGGGCGCGACACAGCTTGCGACTGAGTCGCCGCCGTCCGACCTGAACACAACCGGCGGCGACGCGATGCGCCGGCGCCGCTGATTTGCGCTACTTAGGCTTTGTCGAGCTTGTTCCTACAGTACGTCGGCGTGCTCGCAGGCGGACGGCGGTTGACCCGCCGGTCCAGCGCCATCGCTGGACCTCTCGGGGCTTCGTAACAAATCACACTTTCAAGGGGAGACGGCAGCTTGCTGCGTAAGAAGACTCTGCTCGGGACCATCACGGCGGTGCTTGTGCTGCTCGCAGCGACCGTCGCCTGGCCGCGAACTTCACCGGCACGCCAGGGCCCGACAAGATCAACGGCACCCCGGCGGCCGACAACATCAAGGGCCTCGGTGGCGACGACACCATCAACGGCCTCGGCGGCAAGGACGTCATCAACGCCGGCTCCGACGACGACATCGTCAACGGCGACGGCAGCTGCCCGCCCAGCGCCCCCTACTGCATCCCCGGCAGCCCTGGCAGCGACCGCATCCTCGGCGGCTCGGGCGACGACACGCTGAGCGGCAACGCCGGCAACGACCGCGTGAGCGGCCAGAGCGGCGACGACCGCGTCCGCGGCAACACCGGCGCCGACCGGCTCACCGGCGGCAGCGGGAGCGACACCATCACCGGCGGCTCCGGCAAGGACACCCTGGCCGGCGGCGGCGGCGACGACACACTGCGCGGCGAGGGCGGCAAGGACAAGATCAGCGGCGGCTCGGGCCGCGACGTGATCTCGGGCGGCGCGCGGCAACGACACCATCACCGCCCGCGACGGCAAGCGCGACCGCATCAACTGCGGCTCGGGCAAGGACAAGGTCACGGCCGACAAGCGCGACCGGGTCGCGAGGAACTGCGAGCGGGTCAGCCGCAAGAAGTAGCGCGGTGGACCCAGCCGGACAGCTGCAAAGGGCGCCCAAGGTGGCGCTCTTTGTCGTTGAAGCGACCAAACCGAGGTCACTCCTTCCGGCCAATGCTCAAGCCGCCTACACTGTCGCCTGCACGGCGCAGGTTGGCTCGGCGGGCACCCAACCGGTGACCCATCCACTGGAAGGCGCTGGACACAATCGCGCGCGACACGACCTTCTAGGGGAGACGGGCTCTTGCAACGAAAGGCATTGCTAGGAGCGATCACGGCGGCCATCGCGCTGCTTCGCAGCGACCGCGGCGATCGCGGCGGTCATCAACGGAGGGCCAGGAAACGACACGCTCACCGGGACGGCGGACGCCGACGTGATCAGCGGCTTCGGCGGTGACGACACCATCAGCGGCCTCGCCGGCGACGACAGGATCGGCGGCGGAAGCGGCAACGACACCATCGACGGTGGCGACGACGCCGACACCATCCAGGGCGACGGCGACTGCCCGGCCGGGTCGGCGGAGGCCCGTATTACTGCCTCCCGGGCAATCCCGGGAACGACAAGATCGCCGGCGGCAAGCGGCAACGACACGATCAACGGCAACGGCGGCAACGACGTCATCGGCGGCGAGGGCGGCGATGACCGCCTCCGCGGCGATGCCGGCAACGACCGTCTCGACGGCGCCAGCGGCACGATCAGATCAACGGCGGCTCCGGCAACGACCGCCTCGACGGCGGCAGCGGCAACGACGAGGCTCCGGTGGCGACACGATCGCCGGCAGCGGCAACGACGTCGTCGACGGCGCTGCGCGGCGCGGACACGGTCGTCGGCGAGAGCGGGCAGCGACCGCCTCACCGGCGGCTCCGGCCGCGACCGCATCAACGGCGGCAAGGGCAACGACCGACTCTCCGGCGGCAGCGGCAACGACCGCGTGACCGGCGCCAAGGGCAACGACCGCCTGAACGGCGGCCAGGGCAACGGCATCCGACCGGCATCGATCCGGACAGGCGGCAGCGGCAAGGACCGCGTCAGCGGCGGCACCGGCAACGACCGCATCGACGTCCGCGACGGCGAGCGCGACTTCGTGAACTGCGGCCGCGGCCGCGACCGCGTGATCGGCGGACCACCGCGACCGCATCTCGCGCAACTGCGAGCGGGTCAGCCGCCGGGGCTAGATCGCATCGCGATCGAGGGGGCGCTCCGGCGCCCCCTCGGCGCCTTCAACGGGTGCGCTCGAGGCCCTCGGCCAGGTCCACCCGCGCCTCCCAGCCGAGCGTCGCGCGCGCCGCGGAGGCGTCGAGGCAGGAGCGGCGGATCTCCCCCGGCCGCTCCGGCTCGAAGGTGGGCTCGAGGCCGAGGCGCTCGACGAGCTCGAGCACGGTCGTCTCGAGTCCGGTGCCGATGTTGTAGGCGCCGCCGGCGTCGTGCTCCGCGGCGGCGATGAGCGCCGCCACGACGTCGCCGACGTAGACGAAGTCGCGCGTCTGACGCCCGTCGCCGAACACACGCACCCGCCGATCCGTGGCGGCGGCGTGGCAGTAGATGGCGATCACGCCACCCTCGCCGAGCGGGTCCTGGCGCGGGCCGTAGACGTTGGCGAAGCGCAGCGCCACGGTCGAGAGGCCGTGCAGCCGGCGGTAGAGCTCGAGGTAGGTCTCGGCCGCCGCCTTCGACGCGCCGTAGGGCGAGATCGGGGCGGCGGGGGCGTCCTCGGGCGTCGGCAGCCGGTCGGTGTCGCCGTAGATCGCCCCGCCGGTGGAGGCGAGCACGAAGCGGCGCGTACCGGCCGCGCGGGCGGCTTCGAGCAGCACGGCGGTGCCGCCGACGTTGACCGCGGCGTCGAACGCGGGATCAGCGACGGCGCGGCGGACGTCGACCTGGGCGGCCAGGTGGAGGACGGCTTCGGGTCGCTCGTCGGCGAGCAGCGCTGCCATCCGCGCCCCGTCGGTGACGCTCGCCTCGTGGAACGTCGCCGCGCCGCTGAGGTTCTCGCGCCGCCCGGTCGAGAGGTCGTCGACCACGCTCACTTCGTCGCCGCGCTCCAGCAGGGCGTCGACGAGGTTGGAGCCGATGAAGCCGGCGCCGCCGGTCACCAGCGTGCGCATGGTCGGGAACCCTAGGCGTAGACCTCGCGCGAGCGCCTGCGCGACGACCGCCGGCGCGCAGCGCTCGCGCACGACGGCAAGAGCGCGCTCGCCTGCCGCGGCGTCGCCCCACAGCCGCCGCAGCCGCGCCGCGAGCGCGGCGACGTCGCCGGCCGGATACAGGCCCTCCTCCGGCACGAGTTCGGCCAGCCCGCCGAACGCGCCGCGACGACCGGCACGCCCGCCGCCATCGCCTCGAGCGCGGCGAGCGGCAGGATCTCCGCATAGCGGGACGGGACCACCGCCACCGCGGCGTCGCGGCGCAGCTCCGCGAGCGGCCTCCGCACCGACTCTGCCCACGAACCGCACCCCGGCGCCGGCCAGCTCGCGCAGCTCGGCCTGCCGCGGGCCCCTCGCCCGCCACCACCAGCGGCAGCCCGCCTCGCGGCACGCGAGCGACCGCGTCCGCGACACCCTTGTCGTGGCTCAGGCGGCCCGCGTAGAGCACGTGGCGCCCTGCGGCGGCACGCGAGGCGCTCGCGAACTAGCGCTGGACCGACCACAGCACGCTCGCGCGGTCGTCGACCGGCGCGCCCAGCTCCCGCAGCCGCCGCAGCGCGAACGCGCTGGGGACGAGGAAGCGATCGGCCTCCCCCGCGATCCGGCCTTGCCAGAGCGCCAGCGAGGCGGCGTAGGCGGCCGACTCGGCCGGCGAGCCGCCGCGGCAGTTGAGCCGCACGCCCGGCAGCGTGTTGCGCCCGTGGCAGCGCGTGCAGTCCTCGCCGTGGGTGAAGCAGGTCCCGACCGCGCACACGAGCCGGTAGTTGTGGAGGTGCAGCACCACGCGCGCGCCGGCCTCGCGGGCCGCGGCGAGCGCACGCCAGCCGAGCGTCGGGTTGACGTTGTGGGCGTGGACGACGCGGGCGCCGGTGCGGCGCACCGCCTCGCCGACCTCCTCCGGGGCGAGCCCGCCGCGCAGCAGACCCTCGGCCGCGTCGCGCTGGGAGAGGGCAGACGAGTCGCGCTCCAGCACCTCGACCTCCTCGCCGAGGTGCTCGCGGATCAGCCAGGCCAGGTCCTCGACGGCTCGCTCCTCCCCTCCGGGCACGCGGTAGCGGTTGTGGAGCAGCAGGATCACGGCCGATCGGAGGGTAGGGATCTGACACCTCGCCGCACTACTTCTGGTCGATCTATGGGTTTCCGAGAGTTCAGGGCACGGAGGACCGTTAGTTTCTCGCAGCGCAAACGAGGAGACGCATCACATGTCGGAGTCGGCTCAACCGAATCGGGCCCGGCGCTGGCGGGCCATCATCACCGACGGCGGTCTTGATCGCCGTGCTGGCAGCGACGGCCGCGCTCGCGGCCACGGTGACGCAGCGGCCGACGATCTCCGGGAACCGTCGCCGGACCCCGAGCTCGGGCGAGACGCTGACCGCCCGGCGGCGCGTGGACACCGGCCGAGCGCGACGCCGCCTTCGACCTGGCTGCGCTGCGACACGACCGGGGCCAGCTGCCAAGGCATCACGGGCGCCTGCGGCCGCGATTACAAGGTCCGGCACGGCCGATTGGGCCACAAGCTCCTGCGCTGCGGCTCACGGCCACCGAGTCAGACGGCAAGTCTGCATCAGCCGACTCGGATCCCGACCGCCTTCATCGACGGAAAGCCAATACCATCCGAGCGGGAGCGAGAGCGACACCTGCACACACGTCACCCCGACCGGCCCGGGCAAGGGCACCTTCAACTCCGGCACCCAGACCGGCGGCGGGTCCACGCCGGCACCCGCCACGACGCTCTCGTTCATCAAGCCGTTCCCCGTCATCCGCATCGCAGGCCGCTTCAAGGGCACGCGCACCACGCTCACGCGCATCACGGTCAGGACGCCGAAGGGCACGCGCGTCCGGATCCGCTGCAGCGGGAAGGGCTGCCCGTTCAAGCGCAAGGCGGTCGCCGCGAAGCTGCTCAACCTGCGCGCGCTGCGGCGCTCGTACCACCCGAAGGCGACGATCGAGATCCGCGTGACGCAGGCGAAGAAGATCGGCAAGTACACGCGCGTCCGCACGCGCCGTGGCAAGGCGCCGGTCCGCCTCGATCGCTGTCTGATGCCGGGGAAGACGAAGGCCGTGAGGTGCCCGACCAGTTGACCGTCGGCACCGGATCGGAGACCGCGGTGAGCGCGGCGTCGGCCAGCTCGGCGACGCGGCGCGAGCTCCGGCTGCCGGTCGTGGCGGTGGCCGCGCTCGTGCTCGTCGCGGCGGTCGCCGGCCTCGTGCTCGGCGGTGTCTTCCACGGCAAGCCGGCAGCGCCCGCGAAGCCGCGCCCGGCCACGGTCGTCAGCTCCGCGGGTGTCCGTCTCCAGCTGCCGTCCGGCTGGGTGCGCCGCGGCGCGGGGTCGCTGCCCGGCTTCGATCGGCCGCTGTGGCTGCGCGACGCCCCTGCCGGAGTGCGCGCGGCCGTCGAGCTGCTGCCCGCTGGCTCACCGACGCTCCTGCCGGTGGGCCTCCAGGCCTCCGGGGCGCCCGCGATGGTGGCGCTGGGCCAGGGCCGGCGGGCCTGGCGCTACGGGGTGGTGCGCTCCGACTCGGTCCCGCTGGCCGTCTATGCGGTGCCGACCACGAAGGGCGTCGCGACGGTCGGCTGTCTCGGGTCCGGGCGACCGGCGGAGCGTGCCTGCCAGGCGCTCGCCACCGCGCTGACGGCCCCCGGGGCGCGCCAGCTCGACCCCGGGGCGAACGCGGCCTTCCTCATCCGCCTGCCCGCGACCGTCGCCGTCCTCGACACGGCCCGCGCGAAGGGAACCCACGCGCTGAAGCAGGCGCGCCGTCCGGCGGCTCAGGCCGCCGCGGCCGATGGCCTCGCTCGCGCGCACCGGACCGCCGCGGCCGAGCTGGCGCCCCTCCGGAGCGGCGATGAGCCGGCGAGCAAGACCGTCAAAGACCTTCGGGCGGCTGCGAGCGCGTACAGCGCGCTCGCGGACGCAGCGCGCGCCCGCGCCCCGCGGCCGTACGCACAGGCGCGCCACGCCGTCCTCAGCGCCGACCGTGAGCTCCGCGGAACGCTCGCGCGAGCCGCGACGCCGTAAGCCGGCGACCATAAGCTCATCCGGGTGGCCCCACCCGCCTCGATCCTGATCCCGACGCGCCGGCGCCGCGACTATCTCGCGGTCGCGCTGGCGTCTGCCGCGCCCCAGGCGAAGGAGCACGGGGCCGAGCTGATCGTGGTCGAGGACGATCCGGAGGACGCCGAGACGCGCGCGCTGGCCGAGGAACACGGCGCGCGCTACCTCGCCCATGGCGAGCCACGCGGCCTCAACGCCGCGCGCAACACCGCGATCGCGGCGGCGCAGGCCGACCTCCTCTGCTTCCTCGACGACGACGCCGCGGCCTGGCCGGGCTGGCTGGGCGCGCTGATCGCGGCGGCCGCCGAGCACCCCGAGCACGAGGCGTTCGGCGGCCCGATCAAGGCGCAGCTCGAGGGCACCAACCTGCACGCCTGCGGGCGCGAGCCGCCGCCGGTGACCACGCTCGACCTCGGCCCCGACGACCGCGACGCCGAGTTCGTGTGGGGCGCCAACCTGACCATCCGCCGCGCGGCTCTCGAGCGGATCGGGAGCTTCGACCCGGGCCTGGACCTCTACGGCGACGAGGAGGACTGGCAGCGGCGCCTGCACGCCGCCGGCGGGCGCATCCGCTACGTGGCCGAAAGCCGGCGTCGACCACCGGCGCACCGGCAAGGACGCGCGCATCGGCGGGCTCTCCAAAGCCGCCTACGGGCGCGGGCGCAACTCGCGCCGCTACGACGCGCGCAAGGGCGTCGCGCCGCCGCTGGCGGCCGAGCTGCGCACGCTGCTCGGCTGCCTGTGGCACATCGTGCGCCGCCGCTGCGGCAACGGGATCGTGCTGACCGCGCTCACCCTGGGCCGGCTGCGCGAGGCGCTCAGGCCCCAGAAGGTCCCGGCCAGCACCCGCGACCCGGACTACCTGAGCGGCCGCTCCGGCACGCTCGGGCGCCGCGATCTGCTGGTGGGCCGGCTGCGCGACGCGCGCGCCAACCTGCGCACTTCCCGCGCGCGGCGGCGGATCGCGAAGCAAGCGCGCTCCGAACCCAAGCGGCGCGTGCTCGTGCTCTCGGTCGTGCGGCCCGAGCACGCCAAAGCGGCGGCGGAGATCGGGCACGAGCTCGGCGCCTCGCACCACGACGCGCTGCTGCGGATCGTCGCGCCCGCCGAGGGGGCCGGGAAGTGGGCCAACCTCAACGCCGCGCTGACCGCCCACCCGCCGCGCGGCTACGAGTGGCTGCTGATCGTCGACGACGACGTCGAGCTCCCGCGCGACTTCCTCGATGTCTTGATCTCGCTCGCCGAGCACCACGGCTTCCGCCTCGCCCAGCCGGCGCACGCGTTCGCCTCCCACGCCGCGTGGGAGGTCACGCGCCGCCGCCCCGGCCTGACCGCCCGGCGCACGCGCTTCGTCGAGATCGGGCCGGTGACCGCGATCCGCGCCGACGCGTTCGACATCCTGCTCCCGTTCCCCGACCTGCAGATGGGCTGGGGGCTCGACGCGCACTGGGCCGCGGTGGCCGAGGAGCGGCGCTGGAAGGTCGGCGTGATCGACGCCGTCCCGATCCGCCACACCCGGCCGGTCGCCGCCTCCTACCCGCGCGACGCGGCGATGGCGGAGGCCGACCGCTTTCTCGCCGGAGAGCCATATCTGACGCGAGAGCAGGCGGCCGAGGTGCTCGAGGAGTACCGCGATTAGTCGAGAAGTCAGGACCAAATAGCGGTCGCCTACGCTCTTCCCGAGATGCGGCCGAGGCGCCAGATTCATCCCTTCCTGCTGACCCTGCTCAGGCCGTTCTTCCGCTTCTCCTACGGCCGCAGCGCGTACGTGCTGCGGCTCATCGGCGGCCGCTACGGCCCCGTGCTGGTGCCGAAGCAGCTGCAGTAGAGGGCTACGGTGATCTCGCATGGAGCCGCACGATCCACGCCGGAGCGTGCTCGCGGCGCTGTTCGCGAACACGGTGATCGCGATCGCCAAGTTCGCGGCCGCCCTGATCTCCGGCTCCGCCGCGATGCTCGCCGAGGCGCTGCACTCGGCCGCGGACACCGGCAACCAGGCGCTGCTGCTGTTCGGCCTCAAGCGCGCCGAGCGCCCGCCTGACGAGGGGCACCCGTTCGGCCACGGCAAGGCGCGCTTCTTCTGGGGGCTGCTGGTCGCCGTCAGCCTGTTCACGGTCGGCGGCGGCTTCTCGATCTACCAGGGAGTCCACGGGCTGATCGCCGGCCACGAAGTGCCCGACCCGACGATCGCGCTGATCGTGATCGCGCTGGCGATCTGCTTCGAGGGCTACGCGTGGCACACCGCCTACCGGCAGCTCGACGCCAGCCGCCGCGGGCGCAGCATCGTCGGCGCGCTGCGCAACTCGAAGGACCCGGAGGTCCTGACCGTGCTGGCGGAGGACACGGCGGCGATCAGCGGCCTGCTCGTCGCGGCGCTCGGCATCGGCCTCGCCACGCTCACCGGCAAGGCGGCGTTCGACGCCGCCGCCTCGGTGGTGATCGGGCTCATCCTGTTCGTGGTCGCGTTCTTCCTCGGCCGCGAGAACGCGCAGCTGCTGATCGGCGAGGGCATCGACCCCCAGTCGCGTGAGGAAGTCGAGCGGGCGATCCTCGGCGTCGACGGCGTCGAGGACCTGATCGAGCTCCTGTCCATGCACCTGAGCCCCGAGGACGTGCTGGTGACCGCCGACGTGCGCTTCCGCGACGACCTCTCGACCCAGGAGATCGCCCACACGATCGACCGCGTCGAAGCGGCGATCCGGGAGGTGGCGCCGGGGGCGACGAAGATCTACGTCGAGCCTGAGATCCGGTGGCGGGAGGAGGCGACGTAACCTCCACGCCGTGCGCGTGGCCGTCGTCGCCGAGTACTACCCGCGCGCCGCGGACCCTGTGCTCGGCGTGTGGGCGCACCGCCAGGCGCTCGCCGCGCGCGACGCCGGCGCCGACGTGCGCGTGCTCGTGCTCCACCGGCCCCTGCCGAGCAAGGCGGTGCTGAGGCAGCGCCGCGGCGTGCTCGCTCCCCTGCGCCAGCCGCTGCGGACCCAGCTCGACGGCATCGCGGTCACCTACGTCCCGTTCCTCGCCCCGCCGCGGCCGCGGACCTACCAGCACTGGGGCGCGTGGGCCGCGCCGACCCTGGCGCTCGCGCTGCGGCGGCTGGACGTCGATCTCATCCACGCCCACTACGCCGCGCCCGCCGGCGACGCGGTGCGGCACGCGCGGACGGGCGTGCCATTGGTGATCTCGGTCCACGGCGGCGACGTCCTGAGCGTCGTGCAGCGGCCGCGCGGCGAGGCGATCGTGCGGCGGGCGCTGGAGAGCGCGCGGCTCGTGCTCGCCAACTCGGCCGGGACCGAGGAGCGCGCCCGCGCGCTCGGCGCCGCCAACACGCGCGTCGTGCACCTCGGCACCGACGTCCCGCCCACGCCGCTCCCCGCGCCGCCCGTGCCGACGATCCTCACCGTCGGCCACCTCGTCGCGCGCAAGCGCCACGCCGACGTCCTGCGCGCGCTGTGGCTGCTGCGCGACGACCATCCCGACCTGCGCTGGGTCGTCGTCGGCGACGGCCCGGAGCGGCCGGGGCTCGAGGTCATGGCGGCGGAGCTCGGGGTCGAGCGCCGGGTGGAGTTCAAGGGCGAGCTGCCGCCGGACCAGGTGCGGCAGCCGGCCACCGCGTTCGCGCTCCCGAGCGTCGACGAGGCGTTCGGCGTCGCCTACGTCGAGGCGATGGCGGCGGGGATCCCGGCCATCGGCTGCCGCGGCGAGGCAGGGCCGGAGGAGATCCGCGCCAGCGGCGGCGGGATCCGGCTCGTCGCGCCCGGCGACCCGGAGAGCCTGGCCGGGGAGCTCCGGCGGCTGCTCGAGGACGCGGCCTGGCAGCGTGAGCTCGGCGAGGCGGCACGCGCGACCGTCGAGCGCTCGTTCACGTGGGAGGCATGCGGCCGCGCGACGGTCGCCGCCTACGAGGAGGCGCTGCGATGAAGCCCGTCCTCTTCGTCACCAACCACGCGCCGCCGTTCCGCGTCGGCGCGTTCGCGGCGCTGCACGAGCGCGAGGACGTGGTGTTCGCGCTGATCGGCGGCGACGTCCGCCACGGCGGCGGGGCGGGCGACGCGCAGGACCTGCCGTTCCCCGTGCTGCGGCCGCGCCAGCAGGACGTGGCGCGAATGGCAGGCGGCTACCGCGCGGTGATCGCCGGCCTCTCCGGGCGTGTGGCGCCGCTCGCCGCCTACCTCGGCGCCCGCCGCGCGCGCGTGCCGTTCGTGCTGTGGGCGTCGCTGTGGGCGCATCCGCAGACGCTCCCCCACGCCGCGTCGTACCTCCCGGTGCGCCACCTGTACCGCCACGCCGACGCGATCGTCACCTACGGGCCCCACGTGTCCGCGTATGTGCGCTCCAAAGGCGCCACCCAGATCGTCGTCGAGGCCCCACAGAGCGTCGACAACGGGTATTGGAACGGACCAACCACCCCGATTCGGCGCGCTGCGTTCCAGGCTGCGTTTGTCGGGAGAATCGCCGGGGAAAAAGGGACTTCAAGTGCTCATACAAGCCTGGAGTTCTTCGGGCTTGCCGGCACTCAGCGCCGCGCTGGTTCTGGTCGGCGGCGGTCCGATCCGAGCCCGGGCCGTCGCCACCGGCGCGGTCCTGCCCGAAGGCCAGCGCTCGCCGGCCGAAGTACGCAACTTCTACGCGGGAAGCGACGTTGTGGTCGTACCGTCGGTCCCGACCCGCGACTTCCGCGAGCCCTGGGGCCTGGTGGTCAACGAAGCCTTCAACCAGGGAGTCCCCGTGATCGCCTCCGATGCCGTCGGCGCCGTCGCCGGTGGCCTCGTGCGCCACGAGCGCACGGGGCTCGTGGTCCCCGCCGGGGATGTGCCGGCGCTCGCGGCCGCGCTGCGCCGCATGTACGACGACCCGGGTCTGCGAGCGCAACTGGGGGCGGCCGGGCGCGAGGCGGTGCAGGCCTATACGCACGACGCGTGGGCGGCCGGAGTGTCAAAGGCGCTTGCGGCCGTGGGGAACAGCCGTTGCTAGCGTGGAAGCCCATGGTTCGTCTGCTGACGCTCAGCGGGCTGATCCTGCTGCTCGCTGCTCCCACGGCGAGCGCGGGCGTCCGCGAGAAGATCCTGCGCGAGTGCCAGGACGGCCGCATCAGCGGCAACTACACGCCTGCGCAGCTGCGGGACGCGCGCAAGCACATCCCGACCGACATCGACGAGTACTCCGACTGCCGCGACGTGCTGGCGCGCGCCTCGATCTCGGGCGGGACCTCGAGCGGCGGTGCGGGCGGCGGCTCCGGCGGCGGCACCGGGGGCGGCTCGGCCGCGCCCGGCGGCGTGCAGTCCAAGGACTCCGACGGCCTCTCCTACGCCGCCGACAAGGGCGAGCAGGACGAGCTCGCCAAGGCGCTCTCCGACGGCCCTGAGAGCACCGACGTCGGCGGCCAGGACATCATCCCCGGCGCCACCGGCCTGGGTGTCGACACGGCCCGCCATGAGATCCCGGCGAACCTGCTCATCCCCCTGATCCTGGTCGGACTGTGCGCGGCGGCCCTGGCCGCCCCCGCGCTGCGCCGTCGTGTCATCGCACGCCGGCACGCTTAGCGCCGGCCCGCGCGCGAGCACGCGCGCGGTTGCGGTGCCGCGCTTCGGCGCGCACGCGGCGACGGTCGCCGGCGTCGCGGCCGTGCTCAGCGCGGTCGCGTTCGGCGCTCAGGGCGGGCTGCGGCTCGAGCGCCTGACCTGGACCGAGATCGGCCTCGTGCTGACCGGCACCGCGCTCGTGCTCGCGGCGCTGCTCACCGTGCGGGTGCGCGGGCGCGTGCACGGCGGATTGACGCTGCTGGCGCTGGCCGTGCTGACCGTCTTGACGGCCGCCTCGATCAGCTGGTCGCTGTTCCCGGCCGGCTCGTGGGAGGAGGCGAACCGGACGTTCAGCTACCTGGTCGCGTTCGCGGGCGCGCTCGCGTTCGTGCGGATCGCGCCGCTGCGCTGGGCGGCCGTGCTCGAGGGCGTGGCGCTGGCGTCCGTGGTCGTGTGCGGCTGGGCGCTGCTGACCAAGGTCTTCCCGTCCGCGCTGGCGCACGACGAGACGTTCGCGCGGCTGCGCGAGCCGTTCGGCTACTGGAACGCGGTCGGGCTGATGGCGGTGCTGGGCATGCCGCCGCTGCTGTGGCTGGCCGCGCGGCGCTCCGGCCACGGCGCGGTCAACGCGCTCGCGTGGCCGGCGCTGGCGCTGCTCGACGTGGCGCTGATGCTCTCCTACTCGCGCGGCGCGCTGCTGGCGCTGCTCGTCGGCCTGGTGTTCTGGTTCGCGGCCGTGCCGCTGCGGCTGCGTAGCGCGCTGCCGCTGGTGACCGCGGCGATCGTCGCGGCGCCGGTGATCGCGTGGGCGTTCGCGCGGGACGCGCTCTCGACCGACGACGTGCCGCTGTCGGCGCGGGTGGATGCCGGGCACTCGCTGGGCGCGCTGCTCCTGCTGGTGTGCGCGATCCTGCTGGCCGCCGGGCTGGTCGTGAACTTCGCCGCCGCCGGGCGCTCGCCGAAGCCGCGCACGCGCCGGCTGCGCGGGCCAGGCGGTGGGCGGGGTGCTCGTGCTCTCCGTGCTCGCGGTCGTGATCGGGCTGGCCGCCGCGCCGGGCGGGATCGACGGCCAGGTCTCGAAGGCGTGGCGGAAGGTGACCGACCCGAACGTGGCGGCGCCGACCAACACGCCCGATCGCCTGACCGCGACGTCCTCGGTGCGCGCGCAGTACTGGCAGGAGGCGCTCCGGATCTACAAGGACTCGAAGCTGGTCGGCGCGGGCGCCGGCGCCTATGAGGTCGCGCGCACCCGCTACCGGCGCGGCACGCAGTCGATCCGGCACGCCCACGGCTACGGCGTGCAGACGCTCGCCGACCTCGGCCTGGTCGGGCTCGGCGTCTCGCTGTTCGGCGCGGCGGCATGGCTCGTGGCGGCGACGGGCGCGACCGGGCTGCGGCGGCGCGACCGCGGGCTGCCCTACGACCCGGAGCGCATCGGGCTGCTGACGATGTCGACGGTGGTGCTCGTGTTCGCGTTCCACTCGCTGATTGACTGGACCTGGTTCGTGCCCGGCACCGTCGCGGTGGCGCTGCTGTGTGCCGGCTGGGTGGCCGGGCGCGGGCCGCTGCGCGCGCGGCTGGAGCGGAGCGAGGAAGCGCCCGCACCGGAGCGGCGCTGGTGGCGCCCCGACCCCGCGACCGCCGTGGCGGCGCTCGCGGTCGTGGTGCTCGCGCTCACGATCTGCTGGACCGCGCTGCAGCCCGTGCGGGCCGCGCACGCGGAGGACCGCGCGGCCGACCTCGCCTCCGAGGGCAAGCTCGGGCCCGCCGCCGCCGAGGCGCGGCAGGCCGCCGACCGCAACCCGCTCTCGGTCGACCCGCTGTTCGAGCTCGCGTTCATCCAGGACGCCCAGGGCAAGCGCCAGGCCGCGCTGGCCACGCTCGAGGCGGCGGTGCACCTCCAGCCCGACAACTCCGAGACGTGGCGGCGGCTGGGTCGTTACCGGCTGTCGGTGTTGAACGACCCGAAGGGCGCGCTGCGGGCGTTCCGCGCCGCCTACTTCCTCGACCCGCAGTCGGCCCGCGGGCCGTCGGACTACCTCGAGGCCGCACGCGCGGCCCGAGCGCAACCCTAGCCCTTCGTTTGGGTCACGCCCGAATTCGGTAAGACGATCGGGGGTAGGCCAGGAGGGAACAATGCGGTGGCACGGACGTCACATGGTGGTCGCAACGGTGGTGGCAGCTGCTGCTGCTGCGGGGAACGCGCGCGCCGACGACCTCGCGTTGCCGCTCGACCCGCCCGTGCTGCAGCAACTGGGACTGCCGCCGCTCCCACCCGTACCGACGCCCGCGCTGCCGTCCCTACCCGTGCCGGTCCCGACGCCGCCCGCGCTGCCGTCGCTGCCGCCCGTGTCGATCCCGGCGCCGCCTGCGCTGCCGTCGCTCCCGTCCGCACCCGCCCCCGCGCTGCCGCAGACGAGCCGCGTACCCGCCTCGGTCCCCCGCCAGGCTGCGGGACGCGCCCCCGCGCCGGCCGCGGCTCCGGCCGGCGGCGGAGCGTCGGGCACCAGCGCCTCCCGGCGCGGTGCGTCGTCCGCCTCCCGGACCGGCAGCGGCTCATCGGGCTCTGCCGCCTCCCGGCGCGCAGCTTCGTCCGCCCCGTCCGCGTCCAGCCCGCGAGGCCGCGCGCGACGGCGCGAGCCATCGCCGCGCCAGCTGCGGCGGGTACTCGCGCCGCTGGCGGCCTGCGTCGCCACGCTTGGCCCGCGCCAGGAGCGCGTGCTCGTGCGCCGCGCCGGCCTGCGCGGCTTCAAGGGCGCCTCACGCGCCGAGACGGCGGCGAGGCTGCACCTCACCGTGCGGCGAGTCGCCCGGCTCGAGCACCGCGCGCTGCGCACCCTGCGCCGCAAGGCGCGCGCCGGCGCGTGTGACGCACCTGCGCCTGCAGCTGCGCCCGCGGGCTCCACAACGCGCGTCAGCCTCGGGCTGGCGGTGCCCGCGGCGACGACTCAGACGGCCGCCCGCCAGGAGGTCAAGGGCGTCAGGGACTCGGGCGGCGGGAGCCTCGAGATCACCCCGGGGAGCGCACCGAAGCTCCGCAGCGTGGCGCCGATCGCTGGGGCCGGAGGCCGCCGTACGGGCAGGGCGCAGCTACGCGGACGATCACCCGTTCCAGTTCGCGCTCGCCGTGCTCGTGATCCTGGCGTGCGCGCTGCTGTTCGTGCGTGAGGTGCGACGCGGCTAGAAGAGGCGCGCCTTGCGGGCGCGGGCGACGAGCATGCCTTTCTCGCTCCGCACCTCGATGTCCTCGAACGCGAACGTCTCGAGCGTGCGGGTGAGCGAGCGGCGGCTGTAGAAGCGGACGTGCTGGCCGAGCGGGTCGAAGTGCTCCTCCCAGCGCAGCAGCGCGATCAGCACGCGACGGGGGAGGTCGTGCGACGGCGTGGTGACGAGGAAGGTCCCGCGGGTGACCAGAACGCGCCGGATCTCGGACAGCAGCGCGGCGGTGTCGGGGACGTGCTCGAGCACCTCCGAGCACCACACGAGATCGATGCTCGAGTCCTCGAGCGGAATGGCTCCGTCCGGTCCGAGCAGGTGCAGCTCCGCGCCGGGCACGTTGCGGCGCGCGCGCTCGAGCGCGCCCTCGGCGAGGTCGACGCCGACCGGGTGAGCGCCCTCGGCGCGCAGCGCGCGCATGAAGCGCCCCGCACCGCAGCCGAGGTCGAGCACACGCTCACCTCTCCACGCCTCCCGGAGTAAGATGGCGCGCCGTCGCTCCCAGGCCCACGGCTCGGGGTCATCGGGCAACTCTGCCCAGACGTCTTCGTAAAACGTTTTCACGAGCTGGGCGTGAGGCTAGTGGGAAGGGGTAACGGGTCTCCGACATGCGGGTCTGCTTCGACTCCCGACCAGCGGCGGACCCGCGCGGCATCGGGCGCTACACGCGCTGCCTCCTGGCCGGCCTGAAGGAGGTCGCGGCCGAGCGCGACGGCGAGGTCGTCGAGGGCCGCCAGCCGCGCCGTGGCGACGACCTCTTCCACGCCCCGTGGATGGCCGGCGCGCTCCTGCACCCGCGCGTGCCGATGGTCGTCACCGTCCACGACCTGGTGAGCCAGAAGCACCTCGGGCAGAAGCTGCGAGCGGGCCTGCGCGGCGGGATGCGCCGGCTCGCGATCGAGCGCGCGGCGCGCGTGATCTGCCCGACCCGCGCGGTGGCGGAGGACACGGCGCGGTTGATGCGGGTCGCCGAGGAGAAGATCGAGGTGATCGCCGAGGCGCCGGCCGACGCCTTCCACCCGCGCCCCGCGGCGGAGGTCGCGGCCGCGCGCGAGAGCCACGGCGTGCCGGAGGACTACCTGCTGTGGGTCGGCGACCTCCGGCACCCCGACCCGCACCGGCGCGTCGGGGCGCTCGTGCAGGCGCCGCGCGAGCTGCCGCTGGTGCTGGTGGGCGCGGCCGGCCCGTGGGCGCACGAGCTCGACGGCGGCGTGATCGTCACCGGCGAGGTGCCCGACGACGAGCTCGCCGCGCTCTACACCGGCGCCCACGCGCTCGTGCTGCCGTCGCCGGAGGAGGGCTTCGGGCTGCCGGCCATCGAGGCGCTGGCGTGCGGGACGCCGGTCGTCGCGGCGGACGGGCCCGCGTTGCGGGAGGTGCTCGACGGGCGCGCGACGTTCGTGGAGGCCGACGACCTCGCCGGGCTCCTGGCCGCCGCCTACGGCGCGCAGCGGCCCGCTCCGGCTCCGCCCGACTGGACGTGGACCGACGCCGCAGGAGCGACCTGGGACGTCTACGAGCGCGCGCTAGCGGGCTGATCCGATCGCCGCGCGGGCCCGCGCGCGGCCGAGGTTGGCGCTGAGGATCCCGTCCGGCTCGGGCTCCGTCTTGTGCCCTTCGCCGCCGCGGATCAGCGCGGGCGCGGCATCCGCGCTGAGGTGGCGCAGGTAGGCGCGGTCCATCTCCCCGGTGTGCTCGAAGCGCTTGATGTTGTGCTCGGCGATCCGGGCGTCGGGGTTGGCGAGCGCGAACGTGAGCGCGAAGCCGAACGCCTCCTCATAGATCTCGAGTCGCTTGAGCGCGGAGGCGAGCACGACCAGGGTCAGCGCGCACAGCAGCCCGAGGAGCAGCGTGAGGACGGGCGAGTCGCGCCGCGCGAGCGCGATCACCGCCAGCGTCAGCGCGGCGGCCGCCATCAGCTGCCCGAAGCCCTGGTGCGCGTACTCCGCGTAGGTCAGGCCCGCGGTCTGCAGCACGTGCCGGTCGCCGCCGAACAGCGTCGTGAGCTGCAGCGCGACGAAGGCGGCGAACAGCGCGTCGAGCGCCGCGAGCGCGATCAGCCACTCGGTGCGGCCGAGGAGGCGGACCGGCCTGCCCGGCCGGGCGCGCGAGGCGCCGGTCAGAACGAGCGAGACGGCGAGGCCGGCGACGAGCGCGAACACGGCCAGGCGATCGGCGGTGAGATCGAAGTCGAGGTCGAACGCGTCGTCGACCAGCTGCGCGAACGCCGCGTCGGCGGTGATGAACAACGGGACGAACACCGCCAGCAACCGCAGCGCCGGGATGACGGCGAGCGCGGCCGCCGCGGCCCAGCAGGCGAGCCGCCACGGATCCCGCGGCCGCGTGCAGGCAAGCGCGATGCCGACGACCGCGAGCCCGGCCACGGCGACACCCAGGCCCGCCGGCCGACCCGGAAGGGAACGGCAGCAACAAACCCCGACCCGACGGCCGGCCAGAGGAGGCGCGCGGAGGTCATCCCGCGCGGAGAGGTCCGGCCTTGAGGGGCGGGGAGGGTGCGAGTCGACGGTGCGGGCCCCGGAGCCGTCGCGCCAGCCCCACACCTCGGCGAGCAGCTGGTCGCGCGTGTGGACCTTGCCCGGCCGCGCCGCCAGCACCGAGAGCAGGTCGACTCGGTCGCGGTGAGGTCGACCTCGTCGCGGCCCACGCGCACGCGGCGCTCGGCCGGGTCGACCGTCAGCGCGCCCACCCGCAACGCGTCGCCGGCGGGCGGCCGCCGCTCGACCCGCCGCAGCAGCGCCCGCACGCGCGCCACCAGCTCGCGCGGCGAGAACGGCTTGGTCATGTAGTCGTCGGCGCCGACGCCGAGCCCGACGAGCATGTCGGTCTCCGCATCCAGAGCGGTGAGCATGAGGACGGGCACCGGCCGGGTGCGCTGGATGCGTCGGCAGACCTCGAGGCCGTCGATCCCGGGGAGCAGGAGATCGAGGATCACGAGGTCGGGGAGCAGCCGCTCGCACAGCGCGATGCCGGCCGGCCCGTCGTGGGCGACCTCGACCGCGAACCCTTCGGCCCGCAGCCGCGCCGCCACGGCGTCGGCGATCGCCTGCTCGTCTTCGATGACGCAGATCAGCGGTCCGCCCACGGCGACGAGTGTGCCAGCGGCGGGTGGAGCCCGGGTGCGGATCGTGTGCAGATACGGTGCAGCCATGCGACTGCGCCTGATCCGCCACGCGACGCTCGAGCTCGACTACGGCGGGCGCCACCTGCTCGTGGACCCGATGCTCGACCCGGCCGAGGCCCGCGGCCCGGTCGAGAACACGCCCAACGACCGCCGCAACCCGCTGGTGGAGCTTCCCGAGCCGGCCGAGGAGGTCGCCGCGCGGGCGGAGCTCGTCCTCGTCACCCACCTGCATGCCGACCACCTCGACGCCACCGCGGTCGAGCTGCTCAACGGCGACCGCCCGGTGCTGTGCCAGCCGGAGGACGCCGAGACGCTGCGCGAGCGCGGGTTCACCGACGCCCGGCCGGTGGAGGCCACGCTCGAGGTCGACGGTTTCAGCGTCACCCGCACGAGCGGGCAGCACGGCACCGGCGAGATCGCGGAGATGCTCGCGCCGGTCTCCGGCTTCGTCCTGCGCGCCGACGGGGAGCCGACCGTCTACATCGCCGGCGACACGATCTGGTGCGACGAGGTCCGCGCCGCGCTCGACGAGCACTCGCCCGACGTCGTGGTCGTCAACGCCAGCGGCGCGCGCTTCAACGAGGGCGACCCGATCGTCATGACCGTCGAGGACGTCGCCACCGTCGCGCGCCACGTCCTCCCGGCCAAGGTCGTCGCCGTCCACCTCGAGGCGATCAACCACTGCCTCGAGCCGCGCAGCGCGTACGCGGAGCTGCCGGTCAGCGTGCCGGCGGACGGCGCCGTGGTCTAGATCGCGCGCAGGCCTGCGGTCACCGCGGCCGCCACGAGGAGCACGACGAGCATGCTCCCGCGCAGCGCGAGCACGACCATCGCCGCGGCCAGGCCGGCCGCGCGGGCGTCGAGCACCAGCTCCTTGCCGTGCGCGAACGTCTCGACCACGATCAGCGCGGGGAGCAGCGCCGCGGGCACGAGCGCGATCAGCTGATCCGCCCAGCGGGGCAGGTCGCGGCCGCCCAGCGCAACGGGGCCGGCCGCCTTGATCGCGAAGCAGATGACGGTCAGCACGGCGATCGCGATCCAGACGTCGTGCTTCATCGCTGTGCCGCCCGCCCGGCCAGCACCGCCAGTGACGCCGCCACCACCGGGATGCCAGGCGGCGCGATCGGGATCAGCACGGCCGCGATCAGCGTCGCCACCGCGGCGGTGACCCGCGCGCCGCGATTGCCCAGCTCGCCCCACACCAGCGCGAGGAAGAAGGCCGGGAAGAGCGCGTCGAGCCCGAGCTTCTCCGGATCCGGGATCCGCGTGCCCCCGAGCACGCCGACGATCGTCCCGATCTGCCAGCCCACGAACTGCGGCAGCGTCGCGCCCAGCAGCCGCCGCACGCCGTACTGCGCCTCGCCCGTGCGCGCGAGGATCAGCGACGCGTCGACCACCGCCTGGCCCTCCAGCGCCCGCCGCACGGTGCCGCCGCGCATCGACGGGCCGAGCGCCACGCCGATGGCGAGGAAGCGCGAGGCGATCAGCGTCGCCGCCACGATCGCGGTCACCACGCTCCCGCCCGCGGTCAGCACTGCCAGCACCGCGAACTGCGCCGCGCCGGAGAACACGATCGCCGACATCACGATCGGCGCCAGCGTGCCCCAGCCGGTCGTGACCGCGGCGACCCCGAAGGACGCGCCGATCAGCGCCGTCGGGATGACGAGCGGCATGGCCGCCCGGATGCCGGCGGCATAGGTGTCCTCGGGCTCGGTCAGGCGCGAGAGGCTAGAAGGCGCCGCGCCGCGAGAACACCGCGGGGACCGTCTTGACCAGGATGGTCAGGTCGAGCGCCACCGACCAGCGCTCGAGGTACAGGAAGTCGAGCCGCACGAGGTCGTCGAAGTCGAGCTCCGAGCGCCCCGACACCTGCCACAGCCCGGTGATCCCCGGCAGCACGAGGTAGCGCTTCTTGTGCCACTCCTCGAGCTGGTCGAAGTCGCGCTGCGGGAGCGGGCGCGGCCCGACCAGCGACATCTGCCCCAGCAGCACGTTGAACAGCTGCGGCAGCTCGTCGAGCGAGAAGCGGCGGAGGAAGCGCCCGACGGCGGTCATGCGCGGGTCGTCGCGGATCTTGAAGAGCGGGCCGCTGGCCTCGTTGAGCGACTCGACGTCGGCCTGCATCTGGTCGGCGCCCGAGCGCATGGTGCGGAACTTCAGGCACGCGAACGGCTCGCCGCCGATCCCCGGCCGCCGCGAGCGGTAGAGCACCGGGCCGCGCGAGGAGATCGCCACCGCGATCGAGATCAGCAGCAGCAGCGGGCTGATGAGCAGGATCAGGAAGAGCGCGCCGACGAAGTCGAACGTGCGCTTGACCGCGTAGTCGAAGCCGTCGAACACCGGCGGGCGCAGCTCGAACAGCGGCACCGAGGTGCCGGGCACGAACTCCGCGCGGTGGACGAGGATCTCCATCGTCGACGGCGCGATCCGCACCGTGACCCCGCGCTGGTGGCACTGGTCGACGAGCTCGACCGCCTGGCTCTGCGGGAAGTCCGGGTCGGCGATGATGACCTCCTGGACCCGCTGGGTGTCGAGCACCTTGGCGAGGTCCTCGATCCGCCCGAGCGAGCGCAGGCCGTTGTCGGGCCGCGGCGTGAGCGAGATGAAGCCGACCATCTCGACCGGCGCGTGCACCTCGTCGACGAGCGCGTGCGCGACGTCCTCGATGTGCTGGCCCGAGCCCACGAGCAGCGCGCGGCGGCGGTAGCCGGCGGCGCGGAGCAGGGCGCCCGTGAGCTTCTCGAAGCCCCAGCGGATGGAGCCGACGTAGATGATCGCGAAGACCAGCGTCCCGTAAAAGATGTAGTAGCTCCGGTACTGCTCGCCGCTGACCACCGCGTAGAGCAGCGCGACCACCGTGGTCTGGAAGAGCGAGGTGACGATCTTCGGCAGGCCGGGGCGCTGGGCGCGCTCGGCGTAGAGGCCGGAGCGGGCGAACAGCAGCGCGGTCACCAGGTAGGCGAACGCGATCAGGCTCTTGGCCTCGACGTAGGACGCGTGCCACGCCCAGGTGTCGGCGCGCAGCACCGCCTTGACCATCAGGGCGGTGAAGATGGCGGCGAACAGGCCGGCGAAGTCGAGCGCCAGCAGCGTGCCGATGCGGACGAGGTTGCGCAGCGTCTGCGCGCGCAGCAGGAAGGAGAGCGCCGGCGGGCGCCTGCGCCGAACGTCGACCGTCGTCAGAGGGTACGGCGACGGGACGGCGGGATGGCCGTTGGACGACGTTCTCGGTGTTCTCTCGGTGGTCGTGTTCGCCACGGTTCCTGCTCCCCCGCTTCAACGCGGGAGTTTCTCGGGAGTTCCGGGTTTCCTCTAGCGGAGCCCGGCGCCCGTCAGCGTCTCGACACCTGATTCGTCGAGCGTGCGCTGGAGCCCCTCCCGCAGCTCGACCCGCGGCTCCCAGCCGAGGATCTCGCGAGCGAGCGCGATGTCCGGCTGGCGGACCTGCGGGTCGTCGGTGGGTAGGGCCTCGTGAACGATCTCGGAGCTCGATCCGGTGATCTCGATGACGGCCTGCGCGAGCTCGAGCAGCGTGAACTCGTTGGGATTGCCGACGTTGACCGGCATGTGGTGGCCGGACTCGGCGAGCCGGATGATGCCGTCGACGAGGTCGGATACGAAGCAGAAGGACCGCGTCTGGGAACCGTCGCCAAAGACCGTGATCGGGCGGTTCTGCAGCGCCTGGCGGAGGAAGGTCGGGATCGCCCGGCCGTCGTGCGGGCGCATGCGCGGGCCGTAGGTGTTGAAGATGCGCACGATCGCGGTGTCGACGCCCTGCTGGCGGTGGTACGCCATCGTCAGTGCCTCGGCGTAGCGCTTGGCCTCGTCGTAGACGCCGCGCGGGCCGATCGGGTTGACGTGGCCCCAGTAGGACTCGGGCTGCGGGTGGACCTGCGGATCGCCGTAGACCTCTGAGGTCGACGCGGTGAGGAAGCGGGCGCGATGCAGCTTGGCCAGCCCCAGCGCGTGGTGGGTGCCGTACGAGCCGACCTTGAGCGTGTGAAGCGGCAGCCGCAGATAGTCGATCGGCGACGCCGGCGAGGCGAAGTGGTAAACGAAGTCCACCGGCTCGTCGACGAAGAACGGCTCGATGATGTCCTTGTGCAGAAGCGTGAACTCCGGCGCACGGATGTGCTCGATGTTGAAGAGCGAGCCGGTCTCCAAGTTGTCGACGCAGATCACTCGATGCCCGCGTCGGAGCAGCTCATCGCAGAGATGAGACCCCAGGAAACCGGCCCCTCCCGTAACCAGACAGGTGGCCATGGCGGCCTAGCATAGCTCGGAGACGCCGCCATCCACGACGTGGAGCCGCCGCGTGACGCCGATCGCGTCGAGGAACCAGCGGTCGTGGGAGACGGCGACGATCGTGCTCCGGCTCTTCGCGAGGGCCGTCTCCAGCACTTCGAGCGTGTCGAAGTCGAGGTGGTTGGTGGGCTCGTCGAGGAGCAGCAGGTCGGCTTGGCTCGCGACCAGCGCGGCGATCGCGGCGCGGGCGCGCTCACCCGGGCTGAGGCGCTCCAGCGGGCGGCGGATGGCGTCGGCGTCGAGGCCGAAGTGGGCGAGGAGCGTGCGCGCCTCCGACTCCTCGATGCCGCTGAACTGGCGCATCACCGAGCCGGTCGCGTGGAAGGTCTGCGGGAGCACGCGGACGTTGCCGATCGCCTCGCTCGCCAGCAGCTCCAGCAGCGTGGTCTTGCCCGCGCCGTTGAGGCCGGTGATGGCGACGCGTTCGCCGCCGTGGAGGGTGAGGTCGACGTCGTGGAGGACGCGCGCGGAGGCGCCTTGCAGGCGAGCCACGAGGCGGCCGCGGTCGGCGACCTGGTCGAGCTTGAGGCGGACGGCGGGCGCCTCTCTTGGGCGCTCGACCCAGTCGGCCGACGCCATCTCGCGCTCGAGCCGGTGCTCGCGTGACTTCGCCTTCTTCGCGACCTTCTTGGCGATCCGCTTCTGGTGGGGCGCTGCCGCGCGGGAGACGGTGCGCTCGGTGTGGCGTGCCTGCTCGAGGGTGCCGGCGATGTCGGCCTCGAGCTTGCGGCGGCGCTTGTCATGGGCGGTGGCGAGCTCCTCCAGGCGGGCGCGGCGGCGGACCTTCTCGTCGCGGTAGGCGGTGTAGCCGCCGTCGTAGGTGGTGAGCTCGTCGGTCAGTTCGTAGATGCGGGTGACGACGGCGTCGAGGAAGCGCCGGTCGTGGGAGACGACGAGGACGGCGCCCTTGAAGGCGGCGAGGAACTGCTCGAGCCAGGCGAGGCCGTCTTGGTCGAGGTGGTTCGTGGGCTCGTCGAGGAGCAGGACGTCGGGGTCCTGGAGCAGCGTGGCGGCCAGCAGCGCGCGGGCCTGCTCGCCGCCGGAGAGGCGCCGCAGCGGGCGGGCGGGGTCGAGGTGGTCGATGGTGAGGCGGCGGCGGACCTCCTCGGCGCGCGACTCGGCCGCCCACGCGCCGGTGGCCTCGGCGCGGTCGAGGGCGTGGGCGTACGCGTCCATGTCCGTTGGGCTGTGGAGCGCCGCGAGCGTGCGGCCGGCCTCGCCGAGCGCGTCGTGGAGCAGCTGGTCGAGCGTTGCGTCGGGCGCCTCCTGCGGCAGGTAGCCGACGGTGGCCTGGCGGGTGACGGAGCCGCGGTCGGGCTGCTCGCGCCCGGCGAGGAGACCCAGGAGCGTGGACTTGCCGGCGCCGTTGGGGCCGACGAGGCCGGCTCGGTCGCCGGCGTTGAGGGTCAGCGACAGCCCTTCGAAGAGGGGCGCGCCGTCATAGCTTTTCGTGAGGTCGAGTGCGCGTAGCACGGGTGAAGCTCCAGGGGTCCGGGGACGGCCGCCGGGCGGCCGAGGTGGTGGGGACGGACCTAGCGCTTCACGCCGACCAGGATAGGCGGGCGGGGCGGCTCGCGCGGTGCGGCTAGCTCGACTTCTTGCGCAGCACGCGGGCGTCGCCGACGCGGAGGGTCACGCGCTCGGCGTCGAGGAGCTCCAGCAGGGCCTGGGCGTAGCGGCGGCTGGTGTGGAGCTCGTCGCGGAGGGTGGCGATGGTGACTTGGCCGTCGCTCTGGATGAGCTCGGTGACCCTTCGGGTGAGGTCGTCGAGCGCGTCGCGGTGGAGGTGCATGTCACGGCCGAGGCGGACGATGCGGCCGTGCTCGCGGAGGGCGGCGAGCGTTGCGGCGTCCTCGTCGGGCGGTGGCTCGAGGCCCGCTTCGCGGAGCCGCTGCTCGAGCTCGAGGGCGGCGGGTGAGAGGGGCTCGGGCTCCGCGCGCCGCGGTGGCTCCGGCGCCGGGGCTTGCTCCGGCGGCTCGTCCTCGCCTCTTTCGAGCCGCGCGAGCCGCGGCGAGGAGATCGCGGCTCGGGCCGTGGCGCGGCGGGTCGGGATCGAGCACGACCCCGCCCCCGAGCGTGTCCGGCGGCGCCAGCGACCGGATCACCAGCCGGTCGCCGCGGGCGGGCACCAGCGGCTGCTCGAGCCGGAGCTGGAAGTAGCGGCCGCCGAGCTCCGCGAGCCGGGCGGGCGTCTCACGCGTGCCGTGGTGGACCGCGACGCGCGTGCCGGCGTCGGGCCGTGCGTCGGGAGTGACCCACGAGAGCGCGACGTCGACTCGGAACGACGCCCGCGGCCCATCCGCCGCCACCACGACATCACCGCGTGCGACCTCGTCCCGGCCCACGCCGGCCAGGTTCAGGGCCACCCTCTGGCCGGCCTCCGCGCGCTCGCGCGGCTCGTCGTGGACCTGCACCGACCTCACCCGTGCCGAGAGGCCGGACGGGAGGATCCGGACCTCGTCGCCACGCGCCGCCGCTCCCTCCCACAGCGTGCCGGTGACCACGGTGCCGGCGCCGCGGATCGTGAACGAGCGGTCGACGTGGAGCCGCAGCGCGCCGCCGCCGCCGCGGGCGGGCAGGCCGGCGGCGACCCGGTCGAGCGCCGCGCGCAGCTCCTCCAGCCCCTCGCCGCTCGGCGCCGCGACCGGCACGATCTCGGCGCCCGGCAGGAGCTCCGCCGCCTCGTCGCGCGCCCGCGCGGGGTCGGCGAGGTCGGCCTTCGTGATCGCCACCACGCCCGCCCCCACTCCCAGCGCCGCCAGCACCGCGGCGTGCTCGCGCGTCTGGGGCATCACGCCGTCGTCGGCGGCGACGACCATCAGGTACAGGTCGATGCCGGTCGCGCCCGCGACCATCGTGCGGACGAAGCGCTCGTGGCCCGGGACGTCGACCACCGAGAGCCGGCGGCCGGACGGCAGGTCGAGCGGCGCGTAGCCGAGCTCGATCGAGATCCCGCGCTCACGCTCCTCCGGCAGCCGGTCGGTGTCGACGCCCGTGAGCGCGCGGACGAGCACGGTCTTGCCGTGGTCGATGTGGCCGGCGGTCCCGAGGGTGAGCGGGTGCATCGCCGGAACTGTGTCGTACCGTGCGCTGGATGACACGCAGGCGTGGAGGACGGCTCGAGACCGCGGCGCTCGTCGTGCTCGGCTTCGGCTGGCTGCTGCCCGGCATCGGGTGGGCCGTGGGCGCGGCGCTGGCCGTCGCCTCGCAGGTGTGGTCGGTGCGCGAGAAGCTCGTCGGGCTGCTGGGGATGTTCCTGATCGCGCTGGTCGGCTGGGGCGTGGCGATCGCGGTGCAGACCCACTCGCCCGTGTGGCGGATCGTCCTCGAGTCGCTGATGTTCAGCGGCGTGTTCAGCGCGTTCTACCTGTGGCGCCGCCTGCGGCTGGATCGCACGGACTTCTGAGTGGCGGGGCCGCGGGCCGAGGACTTCCGCAACTTCGGGATCGTCGCCGGTCCCGACTCGCCGCTGTACGGCCACGTCTGCGAGGCGATCGCCGGCTCGCCGGAGCTGCTGGCGTTGGCCGCGACCTCCTCGGAGCCGATGGCGAACCTCTTCCTCGCGGCCATCCACGCCGAGCTGCTGCGGGACGGAGACGACGAGCTCGCCGCCTACTACCCGACCGCCGGCGGCACCCGCGCGGCCGACGACGGGCTGCGCGCCGCGCTGGAGCGGTTCTGCTTCGCGCGGCGCGAGCGGCTCGAGGAGACACTCGGCACCCGCCACACCCAGACCAACGAGACCGCGCGCTGCTCGGCGCTGCTGCCGGCGTTCGCCTCCGTCGCGGACGGCCGTCCTCTTGCGCAGATCGAGATCGGCGCGAGCGCGGGCCTCAACGGGCTGTGGGACCACTACGCCTACGACTACGACGGCCGCGCGGCGGGCGAGGCCGGCTCCCCGCTCCAGATCACGTGCGAGCTGGTCGGACCGGTGGCGCCGCCGCTCGAGGCGCCGCCGGTGGCGTGGCGCGCCGGCATCGACCGCTCGCCGGTCGACCTCCGCGACGAGGCCGACGTCCGCTGGCTGCGCGCCTGCCTCTGGCCCGACCAGGCGGCACGGCAGGCGCGGCTGGATGCGGCGCTGGAGGTCGCGCGCGAGCACGGGCCGGTCGAGGTCCACCGCGGCGACGCGCTCGACCTCCTCCCCGGCGTCATCGACGCGGCGCCGGACGACGCGCTCGTCTGCGTCTTCCACACCGCGACGCTCATCTACTTCGGCGACGAGAAGATCGCCGAGCTGCGGCGGCTGCTCGCGGAGCGCGACGTCGTGTGGATCGGCGGCGAGGCGCCCGGGTTGCTGGGGGAGGAGAACATCGGCCCGACGCCGCACTTCGCGCTCACCGCCGGCCGGGGCGGCGAGCTGCGGCAGCTCGGCCGCATGGGCCACCACGGCGGCTGGCTGGAATGGTTCTAGGGGTACTTGCGCTGGAAGCGACCTGAGGCGTCGCCGAGGACGTAGCGGCCGCGGGTGAAGTAGGCGGCCCAGATGAGCCTGCCGTTGAACTTCGTCGGCACCAGGTACTGCACGGTCGAAACCGGCACGCCGATCCGCTCGGCGCCCGCGCGGGCGAGGCGCTGCGGCGCGGCGGGGTTGATGCGGGCGAACGGGATCGTCGTGCTCTGGTCGAACCCGGCTCCGGAGTCCGGGCCGAAGCGCTCGAGCTTGCCGCCCGGCTTGACCTGCACGCTGCGCAGCCGCCCGGCGCTGGTGAGCAGCTGGGCGTCGATGCGCTCGGGGGCGACGCGGAGGTGGGTCAGGCGCCCGCCGCCCTTCGTGCGGATCTGGGTGAGCGCGGCGGTGAAGTTGGCCGGGCGGACGAGCGAGGCGGCCTCGAGGCCCTTCGGCGCGGGCTTCGGCTTGATGGCGTCGGGGATGATCTTGGCGGGGTCCGACACGGCGCCGGTCTTGACGTCGACCGAGTTGACGAGCCCGACGATCGCGGCCGTGAGGCCGCCGAGGATCGCGAGCAGCACGACGAACGCGATCAGGCAGCCCCTGCCGGCGCTCCGCTTCCGGACGCCGATGCTCGGCGTGCCGGTTGAGGTGCGCGCGGCTGCGGCCTGGGACAGGACGCCGCTCAGCTGGGCGGCGAGCGCGGTGCGCTGCGGGTCGGGCGTGTTCGTGTAGCGGGACGCGCCCGCGGCGTCCTGGCGCGCGTCCTCGGTGCGCTCGGCCTGGACGTCGGCGGCGTCGGCGGCGGCCTGCTGGCGGGCGACCTCGACCTTCTCGGCCGCCTGCCACGTGGCCTCGTCGCGCCCGGTCCGCGTCTCCCAGGCGGACTCGGCCGGCGCCGGCGTCGGGCTCCCGCCGAGGCCCTGAAGGGTGTCCTCGCCGATCTCCCGCCCGAACGCGTCGTACTTCGGCACCGGTCGATCCCACCGGACGGCGGGCGCCGCGTCAACCGAGCGCGGCGCGGATCAGGTCGATCTCGTCGTCGGCGAGCGTGCGCGGGTCGAGCAGGAGGCGGCCGTCCTGGATGCGGCCGACGATCGGCGGATCGTTGGCGCGGAGGCGGGCGGCGAGCGCCTCGGGGTGGCCGCTGAGCGCCACCACCGGCCCCGGCAGCTCGAGCAGCGGCAGGGCACCGCCGCCGACCTTCGCGACGCCCTCGACGACCTCGCCGACGCCCTGGGCGAGCCGATCGGCGCGGGCGCGGAGGGTGGCGTCGTCGGCGGTGAGCATCTCGAGCACGGGGACGTCTCGATCGCCTTTGTAGATGCGGAGCGTGGCCTCGAGCGCGGCGAGCGAGAGCTTGTCGAGCCGCAGCGCGCGGGCGAGCGGGTGCTGCTTGGCGGCCTCGACCGCGGCGCGCGTGCCGACCATCACGCCGGCCTGCGGGCCGCCGAGCAACTTGTCTCCGGAGAAACACACGAGCGCCGCGCCGGCGCGGACCGACCGCCGCACGGGCGGCTCGTCGGCGAGCGCCTCGATGTCCTCGGCGAGGTTGCCGGAGCCGACGTCGTCGATCACGGGAACGCCGAGCTCGCACAGCTCCTCGATCTCGACCTCCTGCACGAACCCGAGCTGGCGGAAGTTCGACGGGTGGGCGCGGAGGATCGCGCCGGTGTGCTCGGTCAGCGCGTTCGCGTAGTCCGCCCGGCGCGTGCGGTTCGTGGTCCCGACTTCGACGAGCCGCGCACCGGCCTGGGCGATGACGTCCGGGACGCGGAAGCCGCCCCCGATCTCGACGAGCTGCCCCCGCGAGACCACGATCTCCTTGCCGGGGCCGGCCAGCGCGGCGGCGGCGAGCAGCACCGCGGCCGCGCCGTTGTTGACGGCCAGGGCCGCCTCGGCGCCGGTCAGCTCCGCGAGCAGGTGCTCGACGTGGGCGTGGCGCGAGCCGCGGCTGCCGGTCTCGGCGTCCCACTCGAGGTTGGAGTAGCCCTGCGCCGCTCGCGTGACGGCGTCGCGCGCCGCGTCGGCGAGCGGCGCACGGCCGAGGTTGGTGTGCACGATCACGCCGGTCGCGTTGATCACGCGGCGGAGCGAAGGCTGCTGGGAGCGGGCGAGGCGCTCACGCGCGCGGGCGAGGAGGTCGGGGTCGTCGTCCGCCCCCGCTTTGAGCTCCTCACGGCGCTCGTCGATCGTCGCCCGGGCGGCCGCGACCGCGAGGGAGTGCGGCGCGTCGAGCTCGCTCGCCAGCTCACCAACCGCCGGGAGGGACCGAAAACCGGGCATCGAGGAGAAGGCTACGCGGCGCCTGGGCATGTTCGTCGCGGGGGTGTGACGGATCTGTGCCGAGTCTGCGGAGGGAGCCGGCGAACGGCGGCTGGTGAGGGAGGGTGTCGCGGATGGCAGCCGAGTTTCTGCACCCTCGATGCTCTCCGGGCGGCCCAGAGTGCACTTACTCGGCTGGGAGCCGAGTTTCTGCACCTTCGAGGCGCTGATGGTGGTCCAGGTCGCAGAAACTCGGCGGATCCTTGCGGCCGCGGGTCGGCAGCACGGGCTTGTGACCACCGCCCAGCTCCTCGCGGTCGGATGGAGCCACGACGTGATCGCCGGCCGCGTGCGCGGTGGGTGGCTGACGCGCGTGCACCACGGCGTGTACTTCGTCGGCCCGCTCGAGAGCCCGCGCGCGCGCCCCATGGCCGCGGTCCTCGCCGCCGGCCCGGGCGCCCTCATCTCCCACCACCCAGCCGCCGTTCTCTGGGATTGGCGCCCACCTCGCGAGGGCCCCATGCACGTGATCGCCGCCGGTCGCAGCCGACCCGGGCTCGTCGTGCACCACGCCACCCTGCACCCGGCCGACATCACCCGGCGACACGGCATCCCCGTCACCTCCGCCGCCCGGACGATCCTCGACCTCGCGGCCACCGAACCCACCGCCGAACTGGAACGGGCGCTCAACGAGGCGGGCCTCCAGCGGCGCGTCAGCGCTCGTTCCCTCAATGAGCAGTTCAGCCGTTACCCACGCCATCGGGGAACGGCCGCACTAACAAAGCTGCTCGAGAGCGAGCCGGCTCTCACCCGCTCCGACGCCGAGATCATCGCGCGCGAGCTGATCCGCAAGGCCGGCCTGCCACAGCCCGAATCCAACATCCGCATCGAGGGCTTCGAAGTCGACCTCGTCTGGCGCGAGCACAACCTCATCGTCGAGATCGACAGCTGGGCCTTCCACTCAATGCGCAGTTCGTTCGAGCGGGATCGCCGCCGGGATCAACGGCTGGTGGGCGCGGGATGGAGGGTCGTGAGGCTGACGGGGAGGCAGTTGGTGTTCGAGCCGGAACTCGTCGTGGCGACCCTCGCGACCGCGCTGGCCGCGTAATCTGAGGTCCATGGCCGTCGACGACAAGGACCTCGAGGAAGCCAACGATCTCTCCGTCGCGCCGATCGTCGGCCCGGACGACCCCCGGCGCTTCACGGACAGCGGGATCGAGATCCAGCCGATCTACACGGCGGACGACGTGCCCGACGATGTCGACGAGCGGCTCGGGAACCCCGCCGAGTTCCCCTTCACCCGCGGCGTGCACCGCGAGATGTACCGCAAGCAGCTGTGGACGATGCGCCAGTACGCGGGCTACGCGAGCGCGAAGGAGTCCAACGAGCGCTACCGCTACCTACTGAAGAACGGCTCGACCGGCCTGAGCATGGCCTTCGACCTCCCCACCCAGCTCGGCCTCGACTCCGACGACCCGCGCTGCCTGGGCGAGGTCGGGCGCACCGGCGTGGCGATCGACTCGCTCGACGACATGCGCACCGCGTTCGACGGCATCCCGCTCGACGAGGTCAGCACGTCGATGACCATCAACGCCCCCGCCGCGGTGCTGCTGCTGCTCTACCAGCTCGTCGGCGAGGAGCAGGGCGTCGATCCCGAGAAGCTCCGCGGCACCACGCAGAACGACATCCTCAAGGAGTACATCGCCCGCGGGAACTTCATCTACCCGCCGGAGCCGAGCATGCGGCTGGTGACCGACCTGTTCGCCTACTGCGCGGAGACGATCCCGAAGTGGAACACGGTCAGCATCTCCGGCTACCACTTCCGCGAGAAGGGCTGCAGCGCGGTGCAGGAGGTCGCGTTCACGCTCGCCAACGGCATGGCCTACGTGCAGGCGGCGCTCGACGCCGGGCTCAGCGTCGACGACTTCGCTCCCCGCCTCGCGTTCTTCTTCAACGGCCACAACAACGTCTTCCAGGAGGTCGCGAAGTTCCGCGCCGCCCGCAAGCTGTGGGCCGAGTTCATGCGCGACCGCTTCGGTGCCGAGAGCCCGAAGTCGCAGTCGATGCGCTTCCACACTCAGACCGGCGGCGTCACGCTGACCGCGCAGCAGCCGGCCAACAACATCGTGCGCGTCGCGCTGCAGGGCTTCGCGGCGGTGGCCGGCGGGACGCAGTCGCTGCACACCAACGGCTACGACGAGGCGCTCGCGCTCCCCAGCGAGCGCGCCGCCAAGATCGCCCTCCGCACCCAGCAGATCATCGCCCACGAGTCGGGCGCCGCCGACACGGTCGACCCGTTCGCCGGCTCCTACTACGTCGAGGCGCTGACCAAGGAGATCGAGGACCGCTCGCGCGCGCTGATCGAGAAGGTCGACGAGATGGGCGGCTCGGTGAACGCGATCGCGTTCATCAAGAGCGAGATCGAGGAGTCCGCGTTCGGCTACCACGAGCGCTACCGCACGAAGCAGGACATCGTCGTGGGCGTCAACAAGTACGAGGAGGAGGACGCGGAGGTTGAGGACATCCTGCGCGTCGACCCCGAGTCCGAGCGCGAGCAGGTCGAGCGCCTCAAGGCGTTCAAGGAGGGCCGCGACCAGGAGCAGGCGACCAAGCGCCTCGAGGAGCTCCAGCAGGCGGCCCGCGGCGACGAGAACCTGCTGCCGGCGATCCGCGCCGCGCTGAAGGACCACTGCTCGGTCGGCGAGGTCTGCGGCGCCATGCGCGAGGTGTTCGGCGAGTACCAGCCGGAATCGTGAAGGAGGCCGAGCTCCGCGAGACCGAGACCGGCCTCGTCCCCGAGGGCAAGGGCTGGTTCGTGCTCAACCTCCGCGACGCCGCCTGGACCCACACCGAGCCGCGCGGCGGCACCTGGCTCTCGTTCGAGGCGCAGGGCGTCGCACAGCAGATGGGCCTCGGCGTCCACGTGCTCGACCCTGGGGACGCGCCCGGCCGCTATCACGCGGAGGGGAACCAGGAGGGCTTCCTCGTCCTCAGCGGCGAGTGCATCCTCGTGGTGGAGGGCGAGGAGCGCCGCCTGGAGCAGTGGGACTTCTTCCACTGCCCGCCCGGGACCGCCCACATCACGGTCGGCGCCGGCGACGAGCCGTGCGCGATCTTCATGGTCGGCGCCCGCAACGCCGGCACGACGATCCACTACGAGCCCAACCCGGTCGCGGCGAAGCACGGCGCGGCGGTGAAGGAGCCCGTCGACGCGCCGCGCGACGCCTATGCCGACCTCGACCGGACGCACACGCCGGTCAAGGCTCCCTGGCCCGGAACCTGACGACGTCGGCGATCTCGGCCTCGGCGTCGAGGTCGGCGTCGATCACCGGCCGCCCACGCTCGAGCTTCCACGTCCCCTCGATGAGGCCGTTCACGACGACCGTGGCGGCCAGGATGCCGCCTCCCGGCCGGACGGCGCGATCGTGTTCCGGCCGCATGATCAGCGAGCGGTCGCGGTGGCCGAGCAGCCAGCCGTCGAACCGCGGCAGCAGCCGCACGTGCGGCGGCGCCGGCTCGAGCCCCGGCGGCACCCAAGCGCGGCGCCCCAGCACCTCGACCTCCTCCAGCTCCAGCTCCGCGTAGGCCCGCCGCGCCTCGCGCATCGGTAACCCGGACCAGACCGCGAAGTCCTCGGGCGCGGAGGGCGGATGCGCGCGCGCGTGGCGGCGGGCCAGCTCGACGACCGGATCCGAGGGCTCGGGAGCGGGGCCGAGCCAGTCATCGAAGAGCACGAACCGGCCCGCCGGCCCCTCGATGATCTCGCCCCGCAGCGCGACCACGCCGGTCAGCCACGCCGGCACCTGCGGGTGGTCGGGCAGCGTGACGGTCCTGCGCACCGCGTCGGCGAGCTCGCGGCGGGTGAGCGGACCGTCGGCGAGGGCGGCGCGCACGGCGGCGGCGACCTCGTCGGTGCCGACGCCCAGCTCGGCGATCCGGCGCGCGCTCTTGCGGAGCCCGATCGGCCCCAGCAGCGAGACCATCCAGCGCGCGTCCTCCGCCGGGATCAGGTGCAGCGTGCCCCGCATGACCCACGTGCGGACCACCGAGCGCAGCTCGAACCGCGCCGCCTCCACCTCCGCCATGGTGGTGCCCGGCCGCCGCGCCCGCACGCCGAGCGCCGCCGCCCCCGCGTCCTGGGCCTGCAAGGCCGCGACCGCCGCAACGGTCTCCGAGACGGTGCTTCGGGGCTGGGCCGCGAGGCGCTGCGCTCCGGCCAGCAGAGCCCGCGCGAGGTCGGGAGGAAGGGTCCGCGCCATGGCGAAACGATCCCCCATGAGTTCGCTTCAGGCTTCCCGCACCCTCGTAAAGTCACCGCCCGAGCTGTGGGCAGAGCTGTCCGACCTCGGCTCCCTGGCCCGCCATCTCGGCGAGTTCGGGGAGATCAGGATCACTCAGGTGGACCCCGAGTCCCGAGTCGAATGGGAGGCGGACCGCGCGAGCGGGACCGTCCGGCTCGAGCCCTCGGGATGGGGGACGCGCGTGGTGCTCACGGTCGATACGCCGGAGCCCGCCGCGGTCCCCGAGCCTCAGCCTGAGGTGGAGGAGCCGGTGGCGGAGGCCGAAGAGGCGGTCGAACCCGACCTCCCCCCGGAGCCGCTGGCCGAGGCCGAGGAGCCCGTCTCGGAGCCGGCCGCCGCGGTCGAGGAGCCCAAGCGCGGCTTCTGGGCCCGCCTCTTCGGGCGGAAGAAGCCCGCCGCGGTGGAGCCCGAGCCGGTGGCCGAGGAGCCGGAGCCCGAGCCCGAGCCGGTGCTCGAGGAGCCCGAGCCCGAGCCGGAGCGCACGTTCGGCACGATCGAGTGGGAGATCCCCGAGCCGGCCGCCGAAGCGGAGCCCGAGCCGGAGCCCGACACCCCCGCCGACCCCGTCGCGGTCCTCCACGGCATGCTCGACACCCTCGGCGCCGCGCACCACCGGCCCTTCAGCCGCTCCTAATACCCTGGCGGCCGTGCCGTCCGCCACCGAACGCTCGATCCTCCTGGCGCCCGCCGCGGTCGCCAAAACGGCCGCCTACGCCGCCACAGAGCCGGAGCAGCGCTGGATGCTGCGCCAGCCGCGCGACGTGCGCCGCTCGTTCGCCGAGGAGGTGTTCGGCCGCCACGACGCGACCGAGCGCCAGGAGATCTGGATGCTCCGCCAGACCAGGGCGGTCCGTGAGTCGTTCATCAAGGAGGTCCTCCTGCGCGAGGACCCGCCGCAGCTGCACTCGATCTGGATGCTCCGCCAGACCGACAAGATCCGCGAGAGCTTCGTACGCGAGGTGCTCGAGGCCCCGTAGGATCTCGCGCCCCATGCGCCAGAAGAGCCCCGAGACCTACGAAGAACGGCTCGCCCAGCTCGAGGAGCTGAAGGCGGCCGCCATCCACCACGCCTCCGAGACGGCGGTCGAGAAGCAGCACGCCAAGGGCAAGTACACCGCCCGCGAGCGGATCGAGAAGCTGCTCGACCCCGGCTCGTTCCAGGAGCTGGACACGTTCGTCCGCCACCGCACGAGCGAGTTCGGGATGGAGAAGAACCGGCCGTGGGGCGACGCCGTCGTCACCGGCCACGGCACGATCGAGGGCCGGCGCGTGTGCGTCTTCTCCCAGGACTTCACGGTCTTCGGCGGCTCGCTGGGCGAGGTGATGGCCGAGAAGATGGTCAAGATCATGGATCTGGCGGCCAAGATCGGCTGCCCCGTGATCGGGATCAACGACTCCGGCGGCGCCCGCATCCAGGAGGGCGTCGTCTCACTCGGCGCGTACGGCGACGTCTTCGTCCGCAACGTCAAGTGCTCCGGCGTGATCCCGCAGATCAGCCTGATCATGGGCCCGTGCGCGGGCGGCGCCGTCTACTCCCCGGCCATGACCGACTTCATCTTCATGGTCAAAGAGACGTCGCACATGTTCATCACCGGCCCCGACGTGATCAAGACCGTCACGGGCGAGGAGGTCGAGTTCGAGGAGCTCGGCGGCGCGATGAGCCACAACACGAAGTCGGGCGTCGCCCACTTCGCCTCCGACGACGAGGACCAGTGCATCGAGGACACGCGCTACCTCCTCGGCTTCCTGCCCCAGAACAACCTCGAGACCGCCCCGCGCGTGCTCCCGACCGACGACCCCCTCCGCATGGACGAGGAGCTCGACAAGGTCGTCCCCGACTCGCCCAACAAGCCCTACGACATGCGCGACGTCGTCCGCTACGTCGTCGACGACGGCGAGTTCTTCGAGGTCCAGGAGCACTTCGCCCAGAACATCATCTGCGGCTACGGGCGGCTGAACGGCTACTCCGTCGGCATCGTCGGCAACCAGCCCAAGTCGATGGCGGGCGTGCTGGACATCGACGCCTCCGCCAAGGCCGCGCGCTTCGTCCGCACCTGCGACGCGTTCAACATCCCGATCGTCACGTTCGTCGACGTCCCCGGCTTCCTCCCCGGCACCGACCAGGAGTGGGGCGGGATCATCCGCCACGGCGCCAAGTTGCTCTACGCCTTCACGGAGGCGACCGTCCCCAAGCTCACGGTGATCACGCGCAAGGCCTACGGCGGCGCCTACGACGTCATGGCCTCCAAGCACATGCTCGCCGACTTCAACTTCGCCTGGCCGAGCGCGGAGATCGCGGTGATGGGGCCGGAGGGCGCGGTCAACATCATCCACCGGCGCGACATCGCGCAGTCGCCGACGCCGGAGGAGCGCCGCAAGAAGCTGATCGACGACTACAAGTTCCGCTTCGCCAACCCGTACACGGCGGCCGAGCGCGGCTACATCGACGACGTGATCGTCCCCCACGAGACGCGCCCCAAGCTGATCACCGCGCTCGAGACGCTGCTGACCAAGCGCGAGCCCGGGCCGAAGCGCAAGCACGGCAACATCCCGCTGTGAACCGCCGGCCGCGCCTGGAGCTGCACGGCTCGAGCGCCTCGCCCGAGGAGGCCGCCGCGGTGATGGCGGCGATCGAGCAGTTCCTGCGCGACACCGCGCCGCCGCCGGCGCCCGCCGAGGCGCCCGAGAGCCCGTGGCTGCGTGCCGCGCGGCTCGAGGCCGTCGAGCGGGATCCGGGCTACACGCCCTGGTAAATCAGCCGACCCGCACCCGCACGGCGCGCGAGTTGCCGGCCGCGTACGGGTAGGCGCCCTCGCTCGGCAGATGCGCGCGGAAGCGGAAGGAGCGGCCGGTGCTGCGCGTGAAGCGATAGGTGCGCGAGTAGCGGCCGCGCTTGTGCGAGCGCGTGATCGCGAACGTGCGCCAGCGGCCGCGGTCGAACGCCTGCAGGGCGACGAGCTTGCCGGGCCGCGGCCGCGGGGCGCTCAGCACGCGCCCCGAGAGCCGGATCCGCCCGCCCGCCCCGACGCTCCGCGGCCGGATCCGCAGCGTCACGCGCGGGCGCACGCCGAGCAGCACCCGCGCCCGCAGCGCCGGCGTCGGGTCGTCGACCCGCGTCCGGTACTCGAAGCGCAGCTCGCGCGAGGTGCCCTTCGCCAGCGTGACCTTCGCGCGGCCCTTCGCGTCCGTCGTGAGCACGCCGACGGTACGGAAGTGCGCGCCGGTCCGCCGGCGGCGCGACCGGATCTGGATCCGCGCGCCGCCGATCGGTCGCTTCGCGGCGTCGCGCAGGGTCAGCGAGACCGCCGGCTGCCCACCCGGCTTGACCGTGCGCCGCGTCTTGCCGCCGCGCGCGAAGACCGCCCGCAGCTTCCCGCTGCGGCTCGCGTTGATCCCGTTCAGCGGGCCGCCCACCAGCACGCCGATCGGCGAGGAGGTGGTCTGGTTCTTGGCCGAGTCGGTGACCCGGACCGCCAGCGTGTGCAGCCCCGAAGACAGCCGCGCGCTCGGCGCGACGCTGCCGTTGGCGAGGTTGCCGCACGGCTTCGGGCGCGAGAAGTCGCACGGGAACGTCCTGCTCCCGACGACGTGGGTGCTGGCCGGCACCGTCAGGTCGATCAGCTCCGCCCGGCGGATGCCGACGTTGTCGGTGGCGGTGAAGGGCGCGCCCTCGTCGCCGCCCTGGGAGCCCGGCGCGAACAGCCCGCCGGCCTTGGTCGTGACCCCCGGGCGGGTGCTGTCGGCGATCGTGACGACGGCCCCGAACATCGCGTTGTAGAACGTCCCCGCCGCGCCGTTGCCGTCGGTGCCGAGGACGCAGGTCCCCGTGTAGCAGCCGAGCTGGATCTGGAGGTAGGACGCGTCGGGCTGCCCGGCCAGGAGCGGGAACGTCCCGCGCGTGATCGTCGGCGCCCCGGTGTCGAACGCGCCCTGCGGGTAGCCATACCAGCCACCCGTCGCGTTGACGGCGTCACGCGTCGCGGGGTCGTAGGCGCCACCGCCCGAGAACATGAGCCCGCCCCAGCTGTAGACGACGAACGGCGGCGGCTGATCGGCCGTGTTCGGCGGGTTGTAGTTGAAGATCTGGCGCGTCATCGCGAACTCGCGGATGCCGGTGCCGGACGGCGGCACGAACGTCATCGCCGCCACCTCGCCCCCCGGGAGCGTCGTGTTCTGGAGCTCGTTGATCGTCAGCTCCGGTCGCGTGCCCTGGCAGACGGTCGAGGTCGACCAGTTGCCGCTCGGGATCGAGAACGTCCACGAGCGGTTCGGGTACGTGCCGGTGTCGGTGGCGCAGGCACGCACCTGGTACATCCCCGCCCGCGCCGACGGCGCGAGGACGCCCGCGAAGACGAGCAGCACGACGATCAGGCTCCGGCGCATCCCGCGCAGAGCCTAGGCCAGGGCGGGCGTCTCCGGCCCCGGTGCGCGCAGGCCGTACGCGTGCAGCCGCACGCGGTCGCCGTGCTCGATCACCGTCAGGCTGGCGTTGGCGGGCGGCGCGAGCGTGCGCGCGTCGGCGCCGGTGAGGTGCGCGGTCGCGGCGCGGATGCAGCCGCCATGGGTCACCACGAGAACGTCCTCCCCGAGAAGCTCGTCCGCGGCGGCCCCCACGCGCGCCTGCAGCTCGGCCCACGTCTCGCCCGGGAAGTACTCGCCGCGCTGCCACGCCGCCACCCGCTCGGGGTCGAGCTCGTCGAGCGTGAAGCCCGCCCACTCGCCGATGTCGATCTCGCGCCAGCGCGGGTCCTGCGGCGCGCCCGCGAGCCCGAGCAGCTCGGAGGTCTGGACCGCGCGGGTGAGGTCGGACGAGAGCCGGCGCTCCGGGATCCCGTCCAGGAACGGGAGCAGCGCCGCGGCCTGCTCGCGCCCGAGCTCCGAGAGCGGCGGGTCGGCCTGGCCCTGGAGCCGGTGCTCCGCGTTCCAGGTCGATTCGCCGTGGCGGACGAGCATGAGGCGGTGGTTCACCCCGACAGTTTCTCGAACAACTGCGTCCGGACGCCGCTCCGTGGCCGCGGCCAGGGCGCGTGCGGCGCCGGGCCCAGCGAGCGCAGCGCCGGGTGGGCGGCCAGCCACGCCCGCCACTCGCGCGTGCGGATGCGGACCGCGCGGTTCCATGGCGCCTGCGAGAGGTGCTGGAAGACGGGCGTCACGAGCAGGACGCGGCGCCCGCGCGGGAGCCGGCGGATCTCCGGGCCGAGCACGAACGCCGCCCGGCCGCCGCGCAGCCGCGCCAGGCCGTCGCGCCAGTCGGTGACCTGCGGCTCGGCGACCACGCCGAGCGGCGTGACGTAGCGCAGGCCGGGCGGGAGGTAGCGCACGAGCACCGGCACCTGCTCCGGCTGCGAGCAGACCACGAGGTCGCCCGGCCGCAGCTCGGGCATCACGGTGCTCGCCGCCGTGCGCACGTTGCTCTTGACCGGCGCCGGGGCGGAGGCGAGCCAGATGACGAGCACGCCGAGCAGCGGCGCCCACGTCCAGCGCGCCCCGCGCGCGAGCACGGCGGCCAGCGCGAGCAGCAGCGGGCCGAACAGGATCGCCAGGTAGCGCGGGGCCCACGCCGGCTCGAGCTGGGAGCCGAGGAACGCGAGCAGCGCCGCCACGCCGCCGATCAGCGCCAGGAGTCGCGCGCCTTTCGCCGGCTCGCCCCGCTGGAGGGCGGCGCCAGTGCCGAGCATGAGGAGGGGCAGCGCGACGAAGCCGAACAGGACGCCTGGGATCGCCAGCAGCGAGAGCGGCGTCGGCCGCGACGACCACGGCGCCGCGGTGTGGCCGGCCTGGAAGAGGAGGCTCGGCACCCACGGCGCGTACGCCAACGCGACGCCGGCGGCCAGCAACGCGCCGTCGCGCGCCTCGACCCGGCCCTCGTGCCACAGCCACAGCCACGCGGCGCCCATCCCGGCGACGAGGAAGAGCGCCCAGTTGTGCGCGTACAGCAGCAGCACGAGCCACAGCCCCAGCAGCCACACGTGCCGGCGCCGGCCGTGGACGAACGCCAGCACGAAGCTCGCGCTCGCCAGCACCGAGAGCACGGCGACCATCGAGTACATCCGCGTCTCCTGCGCGTAGTAGGTGAGGAACGGGCAGCCGGCCGCGCCCGCCGCGGCGAGCGCGCCCGCGCGCCGCCCGAACGCCGCGCTCCCCGCCCAGTACGACACCGGCACGGCCAGCAGCGCGAACAGCAGGGGCAGCGCCCGGGTGGCGGCCTCGCTCGTCCCGGCGACCGCCATCCAGCCGTGCAGCAGCAGGTAGAAGAGCGGCGGCGAGCCATCGAGCCGCAGCAGGCCGGGGATCTCGCTCACGCCGTGCGAGGCGATCCCGACCGTGATCGCCTCGTCGATCCAGTAGCCGCTGTGGAGGATGCCGGTCCGCAGCAACAGCGTCGCGGCGAGCGCAGCCAGGACCACCCGGAGCATGCGCCGCAGCGTGCCACCGGATCGAGGAGTTCCGGCACGCGCGACAACGAACGGCAACAACTCCCAATACCATGCCGCGGCCAATGTTCAGCAAGGTCCTCGTCGCCAACCGTGGAGAGATCGCCGTGCGCGTGATCCGCGCGCTGGATGAGCTCGGCATCGCCTCCGTCGCCGTCTACTCCGAGGCCGACCGCGACGCCCAGCACGTCAAGCGCGCGACTGAGGCCTACCTAGTCGGGGCGGGGCCTGCATCTGAGTCCTACCTCAAGGTCGACAAGATCATCGAGGTCTGCAAGGAGTCCGGCGCCGAGGCGGTGCATCCCGGCTACGGCTTCCTGGCCGAGAACGCCGGCTTCGCGAAGGCGCTGGAGGAGAACGGGATCACGTTCATCGGGCCGCCCGCCTCCGCAATCGAGGCGATGGGCTCCAAGACCCGCGCCCGCGAGCTGATGAAGAAGGCCGGCGTGCCGATCGTGCCCGGCACCACCGAGCCGGTGGAGACGCTCGAGGACGCGAAGAAGATCGCCGAGGACATCGGCTACCCGATCGCGGTCAAGGCCGCGGGCGGCGGCGGCGGCAAGGGCTTCCGCGTCGCCGAGGAGCCCGAGAAGCTCCAGGAGGCGTTCGAGGGCGCCGCGCGCGAGGGCGAGAAGTTCTTCTCCGACGACACCGTCTACCTCGAGCGCTACCTGCCGGATCCGCGCCACGTCGAGGTCCAGGTGCTCGCCGACAAGGAGGGCAACACGATCCACCTCGGCGAGCGCGACTGCTCGATCCAGCGCCGCCACCAGAAGCTGATCGAGGAATCGCCCGCGCCGCTGGTCGACGACGAGCTGCGCGAGAAGATCGGCAAGATCGCGGTCGACGCGGCCAAGGCGGTCGGCTACCACTCCGCCGGCACGATCGAGGGCCTGCTGCAGGACGGCGAGTACTTCTTCCTCGAGATGAACACGCGCGTGCAGGTCGAGCACTGCGTGACCGAGGAGGTCTCGGGCATCGACATCGTGCGCGAGCAGATCCTGATCGCGGCGGGCGAGACCCTGTCCATCGCGCAGGAGGACGTCGTGCTGCGCGGCCACGCGATCGAGTGCCGCATCAACGCCGAGGACGCCGCCAAGAACTTCGCTCCCGCGCCCGGCACCGTCGCGCACTACCGCGAGCCGAGCGGCCCCGGCGTGCGCGTCGACTCCGGCGTGCTCTCCGGCAGCGAGATCACGCCGCTCTACGACCCGATGGTGGCCAAGCTGATCGTCCGCGACACCGACCGCGTGGGCGCCACGGCGCGGATGTTGCGCGCGCTGAAGGAGTTCGAGATCGAGGGCGTCACCACCCTGATCCCGTTCCACAAGGCAATCATGGCCTCCGAGCAGTGGGCCAAGGGCGAGACCTGCCGCGACCTGATCGGCGACCGCAAGTGGCTCAAGGAGCTCGCGCAGCCGAAGCCGGAGAAGCGCGACGAGGACGAGCCGGAGCCCGTCGAGCGCTCCTACACCGTCGAGGTGTCGGGCAAGCGCTTCGACGTCACCGTCCACGGCGAGCCGATGCTCGCCCCCGCCAACGGCGCCGCGCCCGCGCAGGCGCGCAAGCCGGCGCGCTCCGAGCGCGCCAAGAGCGGCGGCGGAGGCGGCTCCGACGAGCTCACCTCCCCGCTCCAGGGCAACATGTGGAAGGTGCTCGTGGAGAAGGGCGCCGAGGTCGAGGAGGGCCAGCTCATCTGCATCATCGAGGCGATGAAGATGGAGAACGAGATCACCGCCCACAAGGCGGGCACGATCGAGGAGCTGCCGATCTCCGAGGGCGCCGCGGTCAAGAGCGGCGACCTGCTCGCCGTCATCAAGTGACGGTCCGGCTCGCCGGGCCGGACGACCTCGACGTCGTCGCACGGCTGCTCGCCGAGTTCCGCGATCACGAGGGCCGCGACTGGCCTCCGCTGGAGTCGATCCGCGCCGGTGTCGAGCGTCTGATGCCCCGCGACGACACCGAGTTCCTCCTGGGCGGCGACCCGCCCGCCGGCGTCGTCCAGCTCCGCTACCGCTACGGCGTCTGGTGGGACGCCGAGGACTGCAACGTGGAGGACGTCTTCGTGAGCGCCGACGCGCGCGGCTCAGGCCTCGGCCGTGAGCTCGTCTCCGCGGCCATCGACCGCGCCCGCGAGCGCGGCTGCCGCCGCATGGAGCTCGACACCGGGGCCGACAACGCCGCGGCCCAGGGCCTCTACCGCTCGCTCGGCTTCTTCGACAGCGGCATCTTCATGCGCCGCCGCATCGACGAGAACCTGCCCTAGCGGTAGCGGCGCTCCGACTCGTCGATCTTCACGTCGTTGATCGAGGCGTCGCGGCGGCGCATGTAGCCGAGCTCGTCAAACTCCCAGTGCTCGTTGCCGTGCGAGCGCCACCACTGGCCGTCGGAGTCGCGGCACTCGTACTCGAAGCGCACGGAGATGTGGTTGTCATGGAACGCCCACAGCTCCTTCATCAGCTTGTAGTCGAGCTCGCGCGCCCACTTGCGCGTCAGGAACTCGACGATCGCCTCGCGGCCCTGGAAGAACTCGTCGCGGTTCCGCCATTGCGAGTCCGGCGTGTAGGCGCCGGCCACCTTCTCGGGATCGCAGGTGTTCCAGGCGTCCTGGGCGGCCTTGACCTTCTGGCGTGCGGTGTCGCGCGTGAACGGCGGGACGGGCGGGCGCGGCTCCATGCCGCCTAGCTTGCCAGGGCGCGGGCAAGCAGGGCGACGACCGACTCCGGCTCCAGGGTGAGTTGGCGCCAGGTGATGCGGATGACCCGGTAGCCGTTGGCGATCAGGTGCGCGTCCCGGCGCCGGTCGCGCTCGAACGAACTGCGCGACGAGTGGAACGCGAAGCGGTCGACCTCGGCGACGAGGCGGTGCTCGGACCAGAGGAAGTCGACCTCGTAGCCGTGGAGCCGCTGGTTGGTGCGCGGCGGCGGTAGGCGGGCCGCTCGCACGAGCTCGAGGAGACGGCGCTCGGCCTCAGAGCGGGTCATGGCCGGGGCGTCGGCGGCGCGGGTGATCGCTCGCAGCGCAGCCGCGCCCCGGTGCCATGGGTTGCGCGTGAGGAGAGGACCGAGCCAGTCGCCGTGGACGAGGCCCAGGATCTCGGCCTGCTCGACCGCACGCGCGAGGTCGCGGCGAGGGAGCTGGGTGGCGAGGTCGAGCAGGGTGCGTCCCGGCGCGGTAACCGGGATGCCGTCGTGTGAGGTGACGTCCTCGTCCGAGAGGCGCCGGGCGAGGTGGACCGTGATGCCCGGGCGCGACCGTGCGCCGCGCCCGACGAGCGTCACCGACACCGCGCCGCTGAGCGCCGGCCCGACGCCCCAGAGCCCGCCGCCCGACCGGTGGCTCAGCCACGTGGCGTCCCCGCCCGCGAGCGTCGCGGCCATGAGACGGACGCGCGGCCCGTGGATCGGGCCGACGAGGTAGACGCCTCGATGCGCCGCCTGGAGCCAGCCGCGCGCCTCGAGCGTCGAGATGCGCCCGCGGCTCATCCCGAGCGCCAACAGCTGCCCGGTCGCCACGACGCCGTGCTGAGCCCGCGCGAGCGCGAACAGCTCCTGGTCAGCCGTCACGACCGACGAATCGCGCAGTGAGATGAACAAACGTCGCCCGCAAGCCCGCCGACTCCTCGCGACCGACGAACAGCGCAGTCAGATGAACGAACTGCGCACGAACCCTGCACTTCCGGCACGAAGCCGCGACGAGCTAAGCGACGCGCTTCACGTTCTCCGCGTGGATGTTCTTCTGCGCCCCCGTGCGTCGCGCCAGCGGCAGCTTCGAGTCCGGCAGCCCCTGCAGGTACTCGCGGTCCTCGCGCAGGATCGCCGCCGCGCGCACGGAGTCGAGCGGCGAACCGTGGCCGGGCACGACGTGCTCCGCCTGCTCGACCAGCGGCTCGAGCCGGTCGAGCGTCGCGAGGTAGTCCTCCCGCGAGCCGGACTCCGACAGCCACGGGATCTCCACCGGCGAGAGGTAGTCGCCGCACACGAGCACGCGAGCCCACGGGATCCAGATCGCCATGCCGTCGGCGGTGTGGCCCGGCGCGGGGTGCAGCTCGAGCTCCTGGTCGCCGATCGAGCAGCGGCCGGGGACCGGCAGCACCTGCGGGTCCGGCATGGTCAGCGGCCCGGGGCGCTCGATGTACCACTCGTCGTCGAAGTCGCGCAGCACCTTCTGCACGCGCCCCGGCTCGGCCTGCAGGCGCTGCGAGGTCGGCTCTCCGATGCCCAGCGGCGCGTCCGGGAACGCGTAGCGACCGAGGACGTGGTCGAAGTCCGCGTGGGTGAGCAGCAGCCCGACGACGCGGAAGCGCGCCTGCTCCGCGATCGAGGGCAGGATCTCCAGTTCGTCGGGCAGCACCGGCGAGTCGATGCAGAACGCCTCCTCGCCGGAGCGCACCAGCGTGCACGTCGTCTGCCAGAAGCGCGACGTGACGACGACGACGTCGGGATGGAGCCCGACCGCCTTCACCGGCTCAGATGGTCGATTCCGCGGCCGCCGTGCCCGGATGTGCGTGGCCCGTGGATGCCGGGCGGTGCACGCCGGAGGGGCACAGTGGCAGAGCCACGGGCCCCTTTCGGTGGATGCCGTCCGGCGCCGCGGGGCGCGTGCAGACGGGTGCGGGGGTCGTGGGATCGACCATCAGGCGGCGCCGAGCAGCTTGGCCGCTTCGAGGAGCGTCTTCACCTCGGCGGTCGGCTTCTTCTGCGAGGAGTCGAGCTGCTCCTTGTTGCGGTTGACCCAGATCACGGGGACCTTGGCCTTGATGCACGGCTCGACGTCGTAGTAGTAGTCCGACGCCACGTGGACCCAGCCCTTCTTGCCGCCGATGCGGCGCTCGCACTCCTTGAAGTGCGCGGGGTCGGGCTTGTAGGAGCGGACCTGCTGGGCGGTGACGACGAGGTCGAAGTCCGGCTTCAGCCAGCGGCGGGTCTCGCCGAGCAGCTTGTCGTCGACGTTCGCGATCAGGCCGATCTCGAACTTCTTCTTGAAGCGCTCGAGCTGCGTGTTGGTCTCCTTGAACGCCGGCCAGCGCTTGACGGAGTCGGGGAGGAAGCCGGAGCGCGAGGGCTCGAGCGGCCAGCCCAGCTGCTTGGAGATCTGCACGGCGGTGCGTCGCAGTACCTCGGCGTACAGCTCGTAGGAGCCGCCCTTGATCTCCTTCTGGGTCTCCTTGAAGAGCGCGATGAGCTCGTCGCGGGCGATGGTGTAGCCGTCTTTCTCGGCTTCCTTCGAGAACGCCTCGTAGATCCCGGTATCGGAGTCGATCAGGGTGCCGTAGACGTCGAAGGTGACGAACGTGACTTCTTTGGGGAGCGGCATGAAGGCGGTGGATTGTAGAGTGGCCCGCCCTTATGGACCTTCTCGAGTACCAGGGCAAGCAGCTCTTCGCGCGCCACGGCGTTCCCGTACCGACCGGCTCGCCCGCCACCACCGTCGAGCAGGCGGTCGCCGCCGCCGACGAGATCGGCTACCCGTGCGTGGTCAAGGCGCAGGTGCTGATCGGCGGCCGCGGCAAGGCCGGCGGCATCAAGGTCGCCCAGAACCGCACCGAGGCCGAGGAGCACGCCCGCGCGATCCTCGGCATGGACATCCGCGGCTTCACCGTCCACGAGGTGTGGGTCGAGGCCGCCTCCGACATCGCCTCCGAGTACTACGCGTCGATCGTGTTCGACCGCGCGGCCAAGCAGCCGCTCGTGATGCTCTCGACCCAGGGCGGCATGGACATCGAGGAGGTCGCGGACACCAACCCCGACGCGATCGCCCGCCTCCACGTCGACCCGCTGCTCGGCTTCCAGGACTTCCACGCCCGCCGGCTCGCGTTCGAGGCCGGCGTCGACGCCGACGTCGTCCGCCCGGTCGGCGCGCTGCTCCACAAGCTCTACGACGCCTTCTCCAAGGAGGAGGCGATGCTCGTCGAGGTCAACCCGATGATCGTCACCCCCGAGCGCGAGGTGAAGGCGCTCGACGCCAAGGTCACGCTCGACGGGAACAGCCTGTTCCGCCACCCCGACAACGCCGAGCTGCGCGACGCCGGCGGCGAGGACCCGCAGGAGCAGATGGCGAAGGAGCGCGGGCTGACCTACGTGAAGCTCGACGGCAACGTCGGCATCCTCGGCAACGGCGCCGGGCTCGTGATGTCGACGCTCGACGTCGTCGCCCAGGCGGGCGGCAAGCCGGCCAACTTCCTCGACGCCGGCGGCGGCTCGAAGGCGGAGGCGATCACGCAGGCGGTCGAGGTGATCCTCTCCGACGAGAAGGTCACCGCCGTGCTGTTCAACATCTTCGGCGGCATCACGCGCTGCGACGAGGTCGCCAAGGGCCTGATCGAGGCGTTCGCCCAGATCAAGCCGACCGTCCCGTTCGTGGTCCGCCTCGACGGCACCAACGACAAGGAGGGCCGGGCGCTGCTGGCCGAGGCCGGCCTCCCCAACGTGTTCGCCGAGGCGACGATGCTCGGTGCGGCCAAGCGCGTCGTCGAGCTTGCGGGCGACGCCGGCACCGGTGAGCCCACGGGCGAGACCATCCCGCCCGGCGAGGGCACGGAGACCGAGCTCGGCGCGGCCGACGACCGGGCGGAGGCGGGTGCCTGATGGCGATCCTGGTCGACAACGACACGAAGCTCTGCGTCTCCGGCATCACCGGCCGCGAGGGCACGTTCCACGCGATGAACAACAGGCGCTACGGCACGCAGGTCGTGTCCGGCGTGACGCCCGGCAAGGGCGGCCAGGACGTCGAGGGCGTCCCGGTGTTCAACACCTTCCACGACGCGGTGGCCGAGACCGGCGCCAACACCGCGATGATCTTCGTGCCGCCGCGCTTCGCGGCCGACTCGATCCTCGAGGCCGAGGACGCCGGCATCGCGCTCGTCATCGCGATCACCGAGGGCATCCCCGCCCACGACGAGCTGCGGGTCTACAACCACCTGCGCACCACCGGCACCTCGCGCCTGATCGGCCCGAACTGCCCCGGCATCCTCTCCCCCGGCAAGGCCAACGTCGGGATCATCCCGGCGTCGTTCTTCAAGGAGGGCAACGTCGGCGTGGTCTCGCGCTCCGGCACGCTGACCTACCAGATCGGCAACGAGCTGGCCCAGAGCGGCTTCGGCAACTCGAGCATCGTCGGCATCGGCGGCGACCCCGTCCCGGGCTCGAGCTTCATCGACATCATCGAGCTGTTCGAGGCCGACGACGAGACCGAGCTGATCGTCATGGCCGGCGAGATCGGCGGCTCCGCCGAGGAGGAGGCCGCCGACTTCATCGCCGACCACGTCTCCAAGCCGGTCGTCGCCTACATCGCCGGCTTCACCGCCCCGCCCGGCAAGACGATGGGCCACGCCGGCGCGATCGTCTCCGGCACCAAGGGCACCGCCGCCGCGAAGGCCGAGGCTCTCGAGGCGAAGGGCGTGCGGGTCGGCCGCACCCCCACCGAGGTGGCGGAGATCGCGGCCGACATCGCTGGCTCGCTCGCCTCCTAGGGGGCGATGTTGTGGTTGAGGTGGAAGACGTTGTCCGGGTCGTACCGGCGCTTGACCTCGCGTAGCCGGTCGTAGTTCGGGCCGTAGGCGCCGCGGATGGCGTCCTCGGCCTGGTCGTCGCCGAGGTAGTTGAGCCAGCGCCGCTCCGACAGCTCCGGCTTGAGCGCCGCGTGCGTCTCCTTCGTCCACGCGATGTTGGCCTCGGTGTCGGCCGGGTCGGTCCACACCGACGGGATCAGCAGGTTCCAGCCCGGCTCGCGGTGCGGGACCGCGGCGGCGGTCGGCTCGATCCGCGTGACCGCGCCGTGGAAGTGCTCGATCAGGATCGGGGTCATCGGCGACGGCACCGACGCGTAGCGCTCGACCGCGGTGTCGATCAGCGCGTCCGAGAGGCCCTTGGTGAAGCTCGACAGCCAGTAGTTGAGCGACCCCTTGGGGAAGCCCGCGTCGAGCATCGTGTTGATCACCGGATACGGCATCGGGCCGACCTCGGTCACCAGCGGCGAGCCGAACGCCTTGAACGGCGCGAGCTCCCGCTCGGCGGTCTCCGGGTCGCCGGCGTGGCAGACGACGAGCGCGGCGAGCTTGTGGCCCGAGCCGTCCGGCGCGGGGACCAGCCCGGCGAACACGGTCAGGTCGTCGGAGATGTCCGCGACGGCATCGCGGTAGAAGCGCAGGAGCTCCGGCGCGGCGTCGATCGGGTGGGCGATCAGGCCGCCGGTGATCATCGCGAGCGGGTGCAGGCGGTACGTGAGGGCGGTGGCGACGCCGAAGTTGCCGCCGCCGCCGCGGAGCGCCCACATCAGGTCGGGGTGGCTCTCGTCGTCGACCCCGAGCACGTCACCGTTCGCGGTCACCAACTCGGCGCCGATCAGGTTGTCGGCCGCGAGCCCGTACTTGCCCATCAGCCACCCGAGGCCGCCGCCGAGCGTGAGCCCGCCGACGCCGGTGCTGGAGATGACGCCGCCGGTCACCGCGAGCCCGTGCTCGGCGGTCGCCGCGTTGAGCTCGTTCCAGGTCGCGCCGCCGCCCGCCGTGACGGTGCCGCGCTCCGGGTCGACCGCGATCGCCGTCATGTCGGAGAGGTCGATCATCACGCCGCCGTCGGTGACCGCGCGGCCCGCCACGTTGTGGCCGCCGCCGCGGACCGAGATCTCGAGCCCGGTGCCGCGCGCGAGGTCGAGCGCCGCGACGACGTCGTCGGCGGTGCGGGCGCGGACGATCAGGGCCGGGTGGCGGTCGACGAGCCCGTTGTGGACGGCGCGCGCGTCGTCATAGCCGGGCGCGCCGGGGGACAGGACGCGGCCCGAGATACGGGTGCCGAGGTCGGTGACCTGCCGGGCATCGAGCGCTGCGCTCATGGGGAACTTCCTTTCGGAGGGAGCCTCAGTAGAGACGAACTCCGGCGCCGTTCATTCCCGCAGGGAACACCCTATCCTCGATGGCTATGGCCGACACGATCTCCTTCGCCCGCGGGGCTCCGTCCCTGGACATCGTCGATCAGGAGGGCCTCAAAGAGGCCGCGCAGCGCGCGTTCACGAACGATCCCGGCGGCACGTTCGCCTATGGCACGAGCGTGGGCTACGTACCGCTGCGTGAGTGGATCGCCGAGCAGCACGGCGTCGAGGTCGACCAGGTGCTGGTCACCAACGGCTCGATGCAGGCCGACGCCTTCCTCTTCCAGCTGCTCGTCGGGCCCGGCGACGCCGTGATCGTCGAGTCCCCCACCTACGACCGCACGCTGCTCAACCTGCGCAACCGCGGCGCGGACGTGCGCATGGTCGAGCTGGAGACCGACGGGATCGACGTCGACGGCGTCCAGTCGCTGCTCGAGCACCCCGACTTCGCGCCGAAGCTCGCGCACATCATCCCCAACTTCCAGAACCCGGCCGGCTACACATTGTCCGCCGAGAAGCGCACGCGGCTGCTCGCGCTGGCCGCCGAGCACGACTTCACGCTGTTCGAGGACGACCCGTACATGGCGATCCGCTTCGAGGGCGAGTCGCTGCCGACGATGCTCTCGAACGACGAGGCGGGCAAGGTCGTCTACGCCTCCTCGTTCTCCAAGACCGTCTGCCCCGGCATCCGCGTCGGCTACCTGGTCGGGCCGCAGGCCGTGATCAAGCAGATCCAGGGGATCGCGACCAACACCTACATCTCGCCGAACATGGTCGCCCAGTCGATCGTCAACGAGTTCTGCCGCTCCGGCCGCATCGAGCACTCGATCGCGACGGTCAAGGACGCGCTGCGGGCGCGCAAGGACGCGCTCGTGACCGCGCTCGAGCGCGAGCTGCCGGAGGCGAAGTTCGCCCCGCCGCAGGGCGGCTACTTCATGTGGGTGGAGATGCCGGAGGGCTTCGATGTGGCGGCACTCGAGGGCGCGGCGAAGGAGCGCGGCGTCGTGTTCGTCAAGGGCACCGACTTTCTCCTGGAGGGGGGCGAGAACACGCTGCGCCTCGCCTACTCGGGGGTTACGCCGGAGCAGATCGACGAGGGCGTCACCCGCCTTGCGGAGGCGGCGCGCTCGCTCGGCGTCGCCGCTTGATCTGCGAGCACCACCACTACGGCGACAAGCACTCGCAGTTCGGCGAGCTGTTCCTGCCCGCCGAGGACCATCCCCACCCGCCCCCGTATCCCGTCGCGGTGATGCTCCACGGCGGGTTCTGGAAGGCGCAGTACGGCCGCAAGCTGATGCACACGCTGTGCCACGACCTCGCCGGGCGCGGCTGGGCGGTGTGGAACCTCGAGTACCGCCGGCTGGGCCGGGAGAGCGGCGGCGGCTGGCCGGCGACATTCGACGACCTCGGCGCGGGCATCGACCACCTGCGCGTGCTGCAGGCGCCGCTCGACCTCGCGCGCGTGATCACGATCGGCCACTCCGCGGGCGGGCAGTTGGCGGCGCTCGCCGCGACGCGCGACGGGCCGAGCGTGCAGGTCACCGGCGTGGTGTCCCAGGCGGGCGTGCTCGACCTCGAGCGCGCGTGGGATCTGCGGCTCTCGAACGGCGTGGTCAAACGACTGCTGGGCGGCACGCCGGAGGAGCACCCCGAGCGCTACGCCGCGGCCTCGCCCGCCGCGCGGCTCCCGCTCGGCGTGCCGGCGCTGTTGACGCACGGCGGCAAGGACGACACGGTCCCGCCCGCGATGAGCGAGGCGTTCCACCGCGCCACCGGCTGCGACCTCGTGGTGCTCCCCGAGGAGGATCACTACGGGCACCTCGACCCCGAGAACCCGTTGTGGAAGGCGGTCATCGATTGGCTCCGATGAGCCGCGACGAGGCCGCCGCGCTGGATGAGGCCGATCCCCTCCGGGCCTTCCGGGATCGGTTCGTGGATGACGATCCGCGGATCCTCTATCTGGACGGCAACTCGCTCGGCCGCCTCCCGCTGGCCACGCGCGACCGGCTCGGCGCCACCGTCGCCCAGTGGGGCAGCGAGCTCGTCTCCGGCTGGCACGACTGGATCGACGCGCCCGCGCGGGTCGGCGACCTGCTCGCCGAGCACGTCCTCGGCGCGAGCCCCGGCGAGGTGATCGCCGGCGACTCGACCACCGTCAACCTCTACAAGCTGTGCGCCGCCGTGCTCGAGGAGCGCGAGGGCGCGATCGTGACCGACCGCGGCAACTTCCCCACCGACCGCTACGTGCTCGAGGGGCTCGCCGCCCGCAGCGGCCGCGAGCTGCGGCTCGTCGACACGCCCGAGCAGGCGGCGCGGGAGGAGGCGGCGCTCGTCGTCCTGAGCCACGTCGGCTACCGCTCCGGCGAGATCGCCGACATGGCCGCGCTCACCGCTCCGCATGTGGTCTGGGACCTCTCGCACTCCGCCGGCGCCATCCCCGTCGACCTCAATGCGAACGGCGTCGAGCTCGCGGTCGGCTGCACCTACAAGTACCTCAACGGCGGCCCCGGCGCGCCCGCCTACCTCTACGTCGCGCAGGCGCGCCAGGCGCAGCTGCGCTCGCCGATCTGGGGCTGGTTCGGCCAGCGCGACCAGTTCGCGATGGAGCGCGACTACGACCCGGTCGACGGCATCGGGCGCTTCCAGGCCGGCACGCCGCCGATCCTCGCGCTCGCCGCCGTCGAGGAGGGCGTTAAGCTGACCGCCGAGGCAGGCATCGCCGCGATCCGCGCCAAGTCCATCTCGCTCACCGAGCTGATCGTCGCGCTCCACGACGCGTGGCTCGCCCCGCTCGGCTTCGGCCTCGGCTCACCGCGCGACCCCGCCCGGCGCGGCTCGCACGTCTCCGTCACCCACCCGCAGGCGTGGCAGATCAACGTCGCGCTGATCGAGCGCGCGAACGTCGTCCCCGACTTCCGCGGCCCCGACGCGATCCGGCTCGGGGTCGCGCCGCTCTACACGAGCCACGCCGACGTCTGGGACGCGCTCGACCGCCTGCGCGACCTCGTCGAGCGCGGCGACCACGAACTCGTGGACGCGGCGCGCGGCCGCGTCACCTGAGCGCGCCGCTCTCTCCGCGAAAAGAAACCTGACCGGTGAGCGCCGCCGGTGGTAACGTCGCGTCAAGAGGGCACTGGTGAAGGGGTCCACCCCCGCGGGGGTTGAGGCAGCCTCACCTGACTTCTGGACGCAACCATCCGCGACCGGGAGCAGGACATGAGGTCCCCACATCGCCGTCAGCGCCGCAGCCCGATCGCGTCACAGCGCGTACGACGCCCAGAGCCGGGCCACCGGCCGATCCGGGTGCAGGTGGACCACTACGCGACAGCCGTCGTGCTGCGCGTCTCCGGCGAGTTCGACCTGTGCGCCGTCGCCCGCGTGGAGCGGTCGTTCGACGGCGCGCTCGATGCCCTCACCGACAGCGTGGTGTTCGACCTGCGCGACGTCAGCCTCCTCGATCTCTCCGGGTTGGGGACGCTGCTCCGGGCCGACGCGCGAGCGCGCCGGGAGTCCTTCGCCCTCGGCGTGGTGCCACCCCCGGGCGCCCGCGCGCGCATCTTCACCGCGACCGACGCCGGCCGCGAGCTGCGCATGCTGACCGATCTGCCCTAGCGGCCGTAGCGGTCTTTGGAGATGACGAGCTGCTCGGGCAGCGCGACGCGCGGCGGCGGAGACGGGTCGGCGACCACCGAGACCGTCTCGGCCACCGAGTGCGTGAGCGAGATCTCCGTGCCGCCGAGCTCGATCGTGATCTCGTCGTCGCCCGGAGCCACGAACGTGCCCTCGAGCCCTGGCTCGACACCGCGATCGTGGAGGTAGTGCAGGAGCTCTTCGGCCTCGTTCTCGAAGCGCAGGATCCGGATCGTCGCGCCGGGCTCGCAGTCGGCGAGCGGCACGCCGTCGATCCGGCTGCCGGTGTTGATCGGGTGGCCGTGCGGGCACGTCTTGGCGTCGCCGATCGCGGCGAACATCCGCTCCTCGAGCACCGGCGACATCGCGTGCTCGATCCGCTCCGCCTCCTCGTGCACCTCGTCCCACGGGATCCCGAGCACGTCGGTGAGGAAGCGCTCGATCATCCGGTGGCGGCTGACGATGTGCTCGGCGTGCTCGCGCCCGGAGTCGGTGAAGGACAGCGAGCGGTCGGTGCCGCGCGTGATGTAGCCGTCGCGCTCGAGCCGCCCGATCATCTCGTGGACGGTCGGCGCCGACAGCTGCATGGCCCGGGCGATGTTGGCGCCGGTCATCGGCAACCCCGCCTCGTAGAGCCAGAAGATGGTCTCGAGGTACTCCTGCTCGGCGACGGTGGCCTGGGACTCGGCGGACATGTTCCTGATCCTAGTTGAGCGCTTCCATCCGCTTCGCAGCCAGCTCCATGAACGCGCGCGTGGCGGGTGAGAGGTGGGCGTTGCGGCGGGTGACGAACGCGAACGTGTCGGTGATCGGGGGGTCGAAGCCGATGTGGTGCAGGCGTCGCCCGAAGGCGCGGCCGAGCGCGACGCGGCGGGTCCCGATCGTGTCCCCGAGCCCGCGCAGCGCGAGGTCGAGCGCGGCCTCGACGTACTCGACCTCGATCTGCGGCTCGATCGTCACGCCGGCCCGCTGGGCGCGCTCGGCGAGCTGGCGGCGCGTGGGGTCGTCAGTGCCGAAGCGCGCGTCATAGAGGATCAGCGGCGCCTCGGCGAGCCGCTCGATCGTCATCGGCTCCTTGACGCGCTCGGGGTCCTTGGAGAGGTAGAGCAGCTCGTCGTCGATCGCCGGGCGGACGTCGAGGCCGCGGTCGTCGATGGGGAGCACGATCAGGCCGCCCTCGAGCCGGCCGTCGCGCACGGCCTCGGCGACCTCCGAGGAGTTCTGGCCGATCAGCCGCACGCGCACGTTCGGATAGCGCTTGCGGAAGTCCTGGACGAGGTCGGAGAGCAGGTAGTACGGCGCGTTGCCGAACGTGCCGAACGTCGCGGTGCCGCTCTCGAGCTCACGCACCTCGCGGACCGAGTCGCGCGCCTCCTGGGCGGCGGCGAGCGTTCGCTCGGCCTCGGGGCGGAACAGCCGGCCGGCCTCGGTCAGCTCGAGCCGGCGGGCGCGGACGAACAGCGGCGCGCCCAGCTCCGCCTCCAGCCGGCGGATCTGCTCGGACAGGCTCGGCTGGGCCATGTGCAACGCCGCGGCGGCCGCCGAGAAGGTGCGATGGTCGGCGGCGGCGAGGAAGTATTCGAGCTGCTGGAGTGTCATAGGTTTTTCCTACTGACCTAGTAGTCAACAAAGCCTACAGCGATGGCGCACAATGTCCGATCATGTTCGCATGATCACTCTCATCGCCATCACCGGCGGCCTGATGGTGGTCGGCGCACTCGCCAACAAGTACGGGGTCGATACGCGCCCCGGCTTTGACGAGCGCCGTCCGCTCAGCTAGCCCCCCGTGATCTCCCACATCACCTCCGGAGCCTCTCCCGCTTAGTCGTATGAACCGCGAGCGCGAGGGGCTCCTGCTGTGTCTGCTGTCGGCCGCCGGCTTCGCCGCGATGCCGATCTTCGCCCGCCAGGCCTACGCCACGGGCATCGAGCTGACCCCGCTGCTCGCCCTCCGCTTCGTCATCGCCGCGGCCATGCTGTGGGCGCTCGTGCTGCTGCGCCGCCGCCCCTTGGGCTCGCCGCGAGGCCTCGCCCTTGGCGCCGCGCTCGGCTTCGGCGGCTACGCCCTGCAAGCCGGGCTCTACTTCGGCGCGATCCAGCGCATCGACGTCGGGCTCGCGTCGCTGCTGCTCTACGCCTACCCCTCGTTCGTCACGCTCGCCGCCTTCGCGCTGCGCCGCGAGTCACCGACCCGCCGCAAGCTGGGCGCGCTCGCGCTCGCCTCGAGCGGCGTCATCCTCGTGCTCGCCGGCGGCGGCACCGGCTCGATCGATCCGGTCGGCGCCGCCATGGCGCTCGCCTGCGCCGGCTTCTACACCGTCTTCATCCTCGGCTCCGAGCGCGCGTCGGCCAAGGTCCCCGCCGTCCCGTTCGCCGCGAGCGTCGCCACCGGCGCCGCGGTGACCTTCGCGATCGCCGCGCTGTTCACCGGCGGCGTGCACGCGAGCGGCGAGGGCATCTTCTGGGCGGCCGTGATCGCGCTGGTCTCGACCGTCATCCCGATCGTGCTCTTCACGGCCGGCCTCGCGCGCGTCGGCGCCTCCACCACCGCGATCGCCTCGGCGGTCGAGCCCGCGCTGACGGTCGCGCTCGCGTGGCTCGTGCTCGGCGAGACGCTCGGGCCGCTCCAGCTCGCCGGCGGCGCGCTGGTGCTCTCCGCCGTCGTCCTGCTCCAGCTGCGGGCCGCCGCGCCGCGCCGCCTCCGCCTGCGGCTTCAGCCCCAGGCGTCGTAGAGCTCGGCCGCGGCCGCGTGGAAGCCCCGCGGCTGGCCGGCGGCCTCCAGCGTGTCGGCGATCTCCTCCATCTCCGCCTTCCAGCGCCAGCCCTTGGCCGTGGCCGAGGCGGCGGCGCGCTCGGCCATCGCCTCGAGCTGCGGCTGGGAGAGCCGCCACTCCTCCGCCAGCTCCGCCTCCACCCCGAGCGAGGCGGCCGCCTCGCGGATCGCGAGCAGCAGCGCCGCCGATCCCTTGGTCCACGCCGCGTAGACCATCTTGAGCGCCGACGCCGCCGACACGACACGGGCGGAGACGACGGAGCCGCCGAAGAGCTCCGCCACCTCGGGCGCCCGGGCGCCCGACAGGTAGAGGCGCGTCGTGCCCGGCTCGCGCGGCGGAGGCCCGATGATGCCGCCGTCGACGTAGGCGGCACCGGCCGTCTCGACGATCGCCGCCACCCGCTCCGCCGTCGCCGGTGAGATGGCGTTGGCGTCGACATAGATCCCGGTGAAGCCCGCGACCTCGCGGGCGACGTCCTCGGCCGCGTGAGGCGGGGCGACGGAGAACAGGAGCCTGCACGCGCGCACGTCGTGCAGCTCGACGAGGCCCGCCGCGCGGGCACGCTCGCGCGTGGCGTCCGAGCGACCACGCGGGATCCAGCCGACCGCGTGCCCGCTCGCTCGCAGCGCCCGCCCGAGCTCGGCGCCCATCTCGCCAGGATGGAGGACGCCGATCATTCCTCGAGCAGCTCGATCTCGAGCGCCCCGGCGAACGACGGCGCGAGCTCGACCACGTCGTCCCAGCGCATCCGCGTCCCGCGCAGGCTGAGCGCGCCGCGGATCCCGGCCAGCCGGCAGCCGTCGAGCGTCGCGCCCTCGAGCCGCGCCTCGCGCAGCTCGACCTCGGTGAGGTCGCAGCGCTCGAAGCGCGCGCCGCGCAGGTCGGCGCCCGAGAAGTCGGCGCCGGTGAGCACGCAGTCGCGGAAGATCGCGCCCTCGATCCGGGCCGAGCGGAGGCTCATCAGGTCCGCCCGGCAGTCCTCGAACAGCACGTGCAGCCCGGTCGAGTCGCGTAGGTCGAAGCCGGTCAGGCGGCAGCCGCGCAGCTCGACGACGCGCCACTCGCTGTAGGGCGCCTCGGCGTTGGCGAGATCGACGTCGCGCAGCCGCGTGTCCCTGAGGATCCAGCGCCGCTGGGTCGTGCCCGTCAGGTCTCGCTCGCCGTCCCAGTCCTCCACGCGGCCGGAGTCTAGGATCGGGCGCATGGCCCTGCCGCTGCGCCCGCCGCTCCTCCCCCAGCTCGCCAAGTCCCAGAAGACGCTCCCGCGGGGCGACGGCTGGGTCTACGAGCCGAAGTGGGACGGCTTCCGCTCGATCGCGTTCGTCGACGGCGACAGCGTCCACCTGCAGTCGCGCAACGGCAAGCCGCTGACCCGCTACTTCCCCGAGCTGAAGTTCCCCGAGGGGCGCTACATCCTCGACGGCGAGATCGTGCGGTTCGACGACCAGGGCCGCCAGGACTTCGACGCGCTCGGCCAGCGCATCCACCCCGCCAAGTCGCGCATCGACATGCTGGCCGAGGAGACGCCGACGCGCTTCATCGCCTTCGACGTCCTGGCGATCGGCGACGAGTCGCTGCTCGAGCTGCCCCAGCGCGAGCGCCGCGACCGGCTCGAGCAGCTGGTCGAGAAGCCCGTCGACCTCACGCCCGCCTCCGAGGACCCGGCCGAGGCGCAGCCGTGGCTCCAGGGCGCGGAAGGCGTGGTGGCCAAGCGCCAGGACGCGCCGTACCGGCCGGGCGAGCGCGTGGGGATGGTGAAGATCAAGCGCGTGCGCACGATCGACGCGGTCGTGCGCGGCTGGCGGCCCGGCAAGCAGGAGGGCACGCTCGGCTCGCTCTCGCTGGCGCTCTACGACGCCGAGGGCAACCTGCGCGAGGTCGGGCACTGCTCCGGCTTCACCGCCACGCAGAAGCGCGAGCTGCCGGCCTTCCTCGCCCCCTACGAGACCGGCGAGCGCTTCAGCGCGGAGCCGAGCCGCTGGAACGCGGCGCGCGAGATGGACGGCGCGGTGGTGCGCCCGGAGCTCGTGGTCGAGGTCAGCTTCGACCACACGAGCAACGAGCGCATCCGCCACGGGACGAAGCTCCTGCGCTGGCGCGACGACAAGCCGCCGCGCCAGTGCACGATGGAGCAGCTCGAGAGTTGAGCTAGCCCTTCACGCGCGCGACGATCCGCCGCGACTGGGCGGTGCGGCGGAGCTGCTTGTGGGCGCGGGTCGGGGCGCCTACCGCCTGGCCGGTGCCGGCGCACAGCGCGTCTGCGCCGAGCGTGGCCGGCTCGGTCGACTCCGAGTTGTCGAGAATGACGAGCCAGCCGTCGAGCGCCTCGGTTGCCTCGCTGGCGACGATCCGGCCCTTCCCGTCGGGCGCGGTGTACTCGAAGCCGCCGGACACGATCTTCTGGCCGTCGTCGCAGGGGAGCGTCCCGCCGTCGACGTCGCCGGTGAGCCCGCGCGGGCCGCGCACCGAACCCCTGAAGTCCGACTTGGTGAGCGACTTGTTCTTGACGTCCTTCCCGCCCGAACGCTACGCCTCCCGACTAATTTCTTAAACCTGATCGGGATTTGCTACTTTGGCCGCTCCATGAACAAGTTCGAGCGCGCAAAGCAAGAGAAGGACGGCCTCGACGTCTTCCCGGCGCTCATGCGAGCGGCCGAGGTGGGCTGGGAGTCGCTGGACGACGACGACCTCATGCGGCTCAAGTGGTACGGGCTGTATGCGCACAACGCGAAGGACGGCCACTTCATGCTCCGCACGAAGGTCGTGCAGGGCGTGCTGAGCGCCGACCAGGCCGAGGTGATGGCGAGCATCACCGACGACTTCGCCCGCGGGATCATCGACTGCACGACGCGCCAGTGCTTCCAGAACCACTGGCTGACGCTCGACGAGGTCCCCGAGGTCTTCTCGCGGCTGGAGACGGTCGGGCTCACGACCTCCGGCGCCTGCGGCGACATCACCCGCAACGTGATCGGCTGCACGCTGGCCGGGATCGGCCACGAGCAGGTCGCCGACGGCCACGCGACCGCCGAGGCGATCCACGAGTACTTCCTCGACAACAAGCTCTACTCGAACCTCCCGCGCAAGTACAAGATCTCCGTCACGGGCTGCAAGGAGGACTGCGCGCGCGGCCTCATCAACGACGTCTCGCTGTCGGGCGCGATCCACGAGGACGGCACGCACGGCTTCAACATCCGCGTCGGCGGCGGGCTCTCCAGCGCGCCGCGCTTCTCGCGCTCGATCGACGTCTTCGTCGCGCCGGAGGAGGCGCCCGAGGTCGTGGCCGGGATCACCGCGATCTTCCGCGACTCCGACGAGAACCGCGCCAAGCGCGGCCGCGCGCGGCTGAAGTTCCTGGTCGACGCGATCGGGCCCGACGGCCTGCGCGAGCAGCTCGTCGAGCGGCTCGGGCACGACGTCCGGCGCGCCGCCCGCGTCGCCCCCGACCTGCGCGGGCACGACCACATCGGCGTGACGCCGCAGACCGACGGCGAGCACTCCGCGGTCGGCTTCTGCGTCCCGGTCGGGCGCCTCCGCGGCGACCAGCTGCACGAGCTCGTCCGGCTCGCCCGCGAGTACGCGACGGTGCCCGAGGTCCGGCTCACCCACCAGCAGAACGTGCTGCTGCCGTGGATCCCCAACGACCGCGTCGAGGCGCTGCTGGCCGAGCCGCTCGCGCAGGAGCTCTCACCGCAGCCCGAGCTCTTCACGCGCGGGCTGCAGACCTGCACCGGCAAGGAGTTCTGCGGGCTCGCCAAGGTCCACACGAAGGACCGCGCGGCCGAGATCGCCAAGTTCCTCGACACGCACGTGACCCCGAACGGCCACGGCGAGGACTTCCGCCTGCACTTCGCGGGCTGCTCGTCGAGCTGCGCCCAGCACCAGATCGCGGACGTCGGCATCGAGGGCGTGCTCAAGAAGGTCGACGGCGAGTTCATCGAGGCGATGGACATCCGCATCGGCGGCCGGCTCGGCCCCGACCCGCGCTTCGGCGACGTCGTGCTCAAGAAGGTCCCGAACTGGGAGCTCAACGAGACGCTGCTGCGGATCTTCTCGCTCTACGAGACGAACCACGGCGACGGCGAGACGTTCCGCGACTTCGCCGGCCGCACCCAGCCCGAATGGTGGACGGAGCAGCTGACGCCCGAGGAGGTCGAGGCCGGATGACCGCCGAGGCGGTGATCGCGGACGCGGTGGAGCGCTTCCACCCCCGCGTGGCCCTCGCCTGCTCGTTCCAGAAGGAGGAGACGGTCCTGCTGGACCTGCTCTTCAAGGCGCGGCCGGGTGCGCGCGTGTTCGCGCTCGACACGCGAGTGCTGTTCGACGAGACCTACGAGTACTGGGCGGCGGTGGAGGCGAAGTACGGCACCAAGGTGGACGTGTTCGCGGCGCAGGACCCGCCGGACCGGTTGTGGGAGACCGATCCGGCCGGATGCTGCGGGATCCGCAAGGTGACGCCGCTGCGCGAGGCGCTGAGCGGGCTCGACGCCTGGATCACCGGGATGCGGCGCGAGCAGTCGCCGACGCGCTCGGACATCTCCGAGGCCGGCTGGGACGAGAAGCACGGCCTGTGGAAGTTCAACCCGCTCGCCGACTGGAGCGAGCGCGACGTCTGGACCTACATCTTCGATCACGAGCTGCCGTACCACCCGCTGCACGACGGTGGGTACAACTCGATCGGCTGCACACACTGCACGCAGCCGGGCACGGGGCGCGAGGGTCGCTGGGCGGGGAGCGAGAAGACCGAATGCGGCCTGCACGTCTGAGCCATCTCGACCACCTCGAGTCCGAGGCGGTCCACGTCATGCGCGAGGTCGCCGCCGAGCGCGAGCGGCCGGCGCTGCTGTTCTCCGGCGGCAAGGACTCGATCGTGCTGCTGCGGCTGGCCGAGAAGGCCTTCCGCCCCGGGCGCTTCCCGTTCCCGCTGCTGCACGTCGACACCGGCCACAACTTCCCCGAGGTTCTGGAATTCCGGGATCGCCGGGTGGCGGAGCTGGGCGAGGAGCTGCTGGTCGCCTCCGTCCAGGCGTCGATCGACGCCGGGCGCGTGGTCGAGGAGCGCGGGCCGCGCGCCTCGCGCAACCGGCTGCAGACGACGACGTTGCTCGACGCGATCGAGGCGAACCGCTTCGACGCCTGCTTCGGCGGCGCGCGGCGCGACGAGGAGCGGGCGCGCGCGAAGGAGCGCGTGATCTCGCTGCGCGACGACTTCGGCGGCTGGGACCCGCGGCGCCAGCGGCCCGAGCTGTGGGACCTCTACAACACGCGCGTCGCCGCGGGCGAGCACCTGCGCGTGTTCCCGCTGAGCAACTGGACCGAGCTCGACGTCTGGCAGTACATCCTGCGCGAGGAGCTCGAGATCCCGTCGCTCTACCTCGCCCACGAGCGCGAGGTGTTCTCACGCGACGGGATGCTGCTCGCGGAGTCGGACCACGTCGAGCGGCTCGACGGCGAGGACGTCTTCCCCGAGTGGGTCCGCTACCGCACCGTCGGCGACATGAGCTGCACCGGCGCGGTCGCCTCGCGCGCGACGACGCTGGACGAGGTCGTGGCCGAGATCGCCGCCACGCGCATCACCGAGCGCGGCGAGACGCGGGCGGACGACCGTGCGTCCGAGGCCGCGATGGAGGACCGCAAGGTTGCCGGCTACTTCTAGCGAGGTCGACACGCTGCGGCTCGCGACCGCGGGCTCCGTGGACGACGGCAAGTCGACCCTGATCGGGCGGCTGCTCTACGACTCCAAGTCGATCCTGGCCGACCAGCTCGAGCACATCGCCGAGGTGTCGCACGCGCGCAACGGCAACGGGCATCTGGACCTCGCGCTGCTGACCGACGGGCTGCGCGCCGAGCGCGAGCAGGGCATCACCATCGACGTGGCGCACCGCTACTTCGCGACCCCGCGCCGGCGCTTCATCCTCGCCGACACGCCGGGGCACGAGCAGTACACGCGCAACATGGTCACCGGCGCCTCGACGGCGGAGGTGGCGATCGTGCTGGTCGACGCGCGGCACGGCGTGGTCGAGCAGACACGCCGGCACGCGGCAGTGGCAGGGCTGCTGCGTGTCGGTCACGTCGTGCTGGCGGTCAACAAGATGGATCTCGTGGACTGGTCGGAGGAGGTCTTCGACCGGATCGTGGCCGACTTCGACTGCTTCGCCTCGAAGATCGGGCTGGGGGCGGTGACGCCGCTGCCGCTGAGCGCGCTGCACGGCGACAACGTCGTCGCGCCGTCCGAGCGGCTCGCCTGGTACGCCGGGCCGCCGCTGCTCGAGCACCTGGAGACGCTGGAGCTGCCCGCCGAGGCGCCCGCGGATTTCCGGCTGCCGGTGCAGTGGGTGCTGCGCGGCGAGGAGCGCGGCTACGCCGGCCGCATCGGCTCCGGCGAGCTGCGGCCGGGTGACGAGGTCGTCGCGCTGCCGAGCGGCGCTTCGGCGCGGGTCGTCGCCGTCGAGACCTTCGACGGGCCGCTCGAGGCCGCCCTCGCCGGCCAGTCGGTGTCGGTGCGCCTCGATCGCGAGCTCGACCTGTCGCGCGGCGACGTGCTGGCCGCCGCCGGCTCTCCGCCCTCGGTGACCCGCTCGTTCGGCGCGGACGTCTGCTGGCTCTCCGAGCGGCGGCTCGCCCCGGGCGCGCGGCTGGCGCTGAAGCACGGGACGCGGACCGTCCGGGCGGTCGTCGACGAGGTGGTCGACCGTCTCGACCTGGTGGATGCGGAGCGGGTGGGCGCGGACGGGCTGGCGCTCAACGACATCGGCCGCGTGCGCGTGCGCGTCTCGAGCCCGCTCCCGGCGGAGCCCTACGCCGCCAACCGCGTGACCGGCGCGTTCATCCTCGTCGACGAGGGGACGAACGAGACGGTCGGCGCGGGCATGATCGCCCAGCGCTAGCCGAGCCGGACGATCAGATCGGCGCGGCCGCGGGTGGAGGCCACGGTTTCCGCGTTGCGCTGGTCGGAGCGCATGACCCACGCCTCGGCCTCCTCCGGCGTCTTGCCGAACTCGACGTGGCGGGCGATCAGCCACTCGAGGCGCTGCGCCTCGTCCATCTCGACGTACCAGGCCTCGTCGAGCATCGCGCGGACCTCGTCCCACAGCAGCAGGTAGTTGCCCTCGGTGACGACGAGCGGGACCTCGCGCGGCACCGCGATCGCGCCGGCGATCGGCTCCTCGATCTCGCGCCGGAAGGCGGGTGCGTAGACCGTCTCGTCCGCGGCCCGCAGCCGCCGCAGCAGCGCCGCGTAGCCGAGGACGTCGAACGTGTGCGGCGCGCCCATGCGGTCGCGGGTGCCCTGGCGGACGAGCTCGGCCTGGGCGAAGTGGAAGCCGTCCATCGGCACGAGCACCGCGGCGTCGCCCAGCTCGGTGACGAGGGCAGAGGCGAGCGTCGACTTGCCGCCACCGGGCGCGCCCGCGATGCCGAGGATCGCGCGCTCGCCGCGGCCGGCGAGGGCACGGGCGCGGGCGGTCAGGCTCTCCAGCTCGCCGATCACGCTGGGTATGGTCGCGCTTTGCGGTTGTGGATCGGCATTCTCGCGTTCATCTGCGTCGCCGCGGTGGTCGATGTGACGCTGCTGGGCGGCACCGGCGAGCCGACCCGCGGCCCGCGCGACTGTCTCACGATCCAGGAGCTGCGCACCTCGTGCGACCGCTCCGATGCCTGGTACCGCCCGACGAAGGAGAAGCCGACGTCCGACGGCTGCTCGAAGGGCCGGCGGCGCAGCGAGGACGCGAAGCGCTGCCTCGAGCTCGTGCATCCGATCAAGGTCGATCTCTCGCGCTAGCCTGCCGCGCCATGCGCGCCTTCCTGATCGCACTCCTCACCCTCGCCCTGCTCGCCCCGGCCGCCAACGCCGGCGACGACCCCTCCCAGCATCCGCCGAAGCTGCCGAGCTCGACCAAGGGCGCGAAGAAGTGCAAGACGGCGTCGCGCTTCGGCGCGACCTTCAAGGTCTACGTGACCAAGGGTAAGAGCCGGATCTCGTGCAAGCGCGCGCGCCAGATCGTCCGCAAGCCGCCGCTCGAGCCGATCAAGCACTACCAGTACTTCGACTGGACCAAGGGCGGCAACGGGCCGTGGTCCGACGTGTACTACCGGCACGACCACAAGGTGGTCATCGGCGCGATCATGCAGGGGTGATCGCGCCCGAGCGCCCCGTCCTCGTCGCGCCCGACTCCTTCAAGGGCACGTTCCGCGCCGCCCAGGTGGCCGGCGCGATCGGCCGCGGGCTCGAGCGCGCCGGCCTCGTCCCGCCCGATCTGCTCCCGCTCGCCGACGGCGGTGACGGCACGCTCGACGCCCTGCTCGTGAACCTCGGCGGCGAGACCGCCTCGGCGCGCGTGCAGGACCCGCTGGGCCACGAGATCGAGGCCGGCTACGGGCTGATCGAGGGCGGCGGCACCGCGCTGGTGGAGATGGCGGCCGCCTCGGGGCTCAGCCTCGTCGCCGAGGAGGAGCGCGACGCCTGGGCGGCCAGCACCTACGGCACCGGCCAGCTGATCGCCGACGCGGTCGAGCGCGGGGCGCAGGTGATCCTCGTCGCGGTCGGCGGCTCCGCCACCACCGACGGCGGGGCCGGGGCGCTGCAGGCGATCGAGGAGGCCGGCGGCCTGCGCGGCGCGCGGATCGTGGTGCTGTGCGACGTACAGGTCCCGTGGGAGCGCTGCGCCGAGGTGTTCGGGCCGCAGAAGGGCGCCGACGCGGAGCTGGTGAAGCGGCTGGCGAAGCGCCTCGACGAGCTCGCCGACACGTTCCCGCGCGACCCCCGCGGCGTGGCGATGACCGGCGCGGCGGGCGGGCTCGCCGGCGGCCTGTGGGCCGTCCAGGAGGCCACGCTCGAGGCGGGCGCCCCGTTCATCCTCGACGCGCTCGACTTCGACGAGCGCATGCGCGCGAGCCGCGCGGTCGTGACCGGCGAGGGCAAGCTCGACGAGCAGACGCTGCAGGGCAAGCTCGTCGGCGAGATCGGCACGCGCACGCGCCAGGCCGGCGTCCCACTGCACGCGATCGTCGGCACCGACGCGCTCGACGGCTTCGGCAAGCGCATGATCGACCTCCAGGTGGTCACCGAGGCGACCACGCTCGAGGAGGTCGAGCGCGCCGCCGAGGCGCTCGGCGAGCGGCTGGCCACGGGGGCGGCGTGATGCTCGAGCGCTTCGACGAGGCCGCCGAGCAGGTCGTCGCGTTCGCCCAGGAAGAGGCGCGCGCGATGGGCCACTGGTACGTCGGCACCGAGCACCTGCTGCTCGGGCTCGTCGCCGACGACGGCCCGGCCGGCCGGGCGTTCCAGGAGCTCGGGGTAACGCTCGAGGGCGCGCGGGCGCAGGTGGCGGCCGAGGTGCCGCCCAGCAACAACGAGCCGCCCGGCGAGATCCCGCTCAGCCCGCGGGCGCGCGGCACGCTCGAGGGCGCGCCGCGTCAGGCCATGGGCCTCAAGTCCGACGTCGTCGGCACCGAGCACGTGCTGCTCGCGCTGCTGATCGAACGCGACTCGCGCACCGCCAGCGTGCTGACGCTGCTCGGCTGCCCGCCCGACCTCCTGCGCACGACCGTGCTCGAGCAGCGCGCGGCGCCCAAGGTCCCGAAGCCGCCCGCCGGCGGGCTCGCCCCCGCGCTCGCCGAGCGCGCCCGCGAGGTCGCCCAGGCGCGCGGCGCGAGCACGCCCGACGCCGGTGACCTGATGCTCGCGCTGGCCGACCGCTCGGCGATGCTGACGCGCGCGCTGAGCGAGCTCGGCGTCACCCCGCAGGCGCTCCGGGACGCCATCCAGCGAGCGCGCGGCGGGTAACCGGGCCCCCGCCCGGAGGTACCTACCGGATGCCGCCCCGCCCTCATCTCGCGCTGCCCTCCCCCGCGACCCGCCGCGCGGTCGTGGTGGGCGCCGGCTCGTTCGGGACCGCGGTCGCGGTGCTGCTCGCCCGCGGCGGCTTCCGCACCACGCTGCAGACGCGCACGCGCGAGCAGTGCCGGGCGCTGGACGGCGAGCGGCAGAACGCCGTGTACCTCCCGGGCGTCGAGTTCCCCCGCGACCTGCGGGTCGAGCCGGCCGACAACGGGCTCGGCCGCGTCGACTACTGCTTCCTCGGCGTCCCGTCGGTCGCGCTCGCGGGCGTGATCTCGAGCCTCGGCGAGCGCGGGCTCGATCGCCGCACGCCGGTCATCTCGCTCGCCAAGGGGCTCGTGCCGCCGCACGGGATCGCGCCGACCGTGCTCCTGAGCGCGAGCCTCGGCGGCTCCCGCGTGGCGTGCATGGGCGGCCCCGCGCACGCCCACGAGATGGTCACCGAGGGCGCGGGCCTCGTCGCCGCCTCCACCGACGCGCGGCTCTCCGCCGCCATCGCCGCCGTCTTCACGCGCGCGGGCGTGGTGTGCGAGCAGTCCAACGACCCGATCGGCGTCGAGCTCGCGGGCGCGGCCAAGAACGCCGCCGCGCTGGCGGCGGGCGCCACCCAGGCCCAGGGCCTCAACGCCGCGGGCGCCGCGGCCGGCCACATCTTCCTCGAGGTCTGGCGCTACGCCGAGCAGCAGGGCGCGCGGCCGGAGTCGATGATCGGGCTCGCCGGCACCGGCGACCTCGTCGGCACCGCGCTCGCGCCCCAGAGCCGCAACCGCCAGGCGGGAGAGCTGCTCGCCCAGGGCGTCCCGGCGGCGGAGATCCCCAGCCGCATCGGCCAGGCGGTCGAAGCGCTCGACCTCGTGCCGCTGCTCGCCAACGCGCTCGCCCGTGCCGGCGTGGAGGCGCCGGTCACCAACGCGCTCAACCGCCTGATCGCCGGCGAGCTGCCGCTGGACGAGTGGGTCGCGCAGGTCCGTGCGACCGTGCCGCCGCCGGCGCGCTTCGGCTCGGCCGTGGCGTGGGCGCGCTGGCGCCAGAGGATGAAGGCGCGCTTCGCTCGCAGTAGGGCCTGATCCCGCGCCATCTTTAGCAAGGCTGAGGGTTCTCTTAGAGAGCTTTGTCAGTCGCCGCCCAGCATGGGCACATGCGTCTCTCCAACTTCTTCTTCGTGCTGCTCGGCGCCCTGGCGGTCGGGGTCGTGGTGGCGGTCCTCGCGATCGCCGGCGCGCTCCCCCAGAAGGTGGAGCGCACGACCGTCGCGACCACCCCGGCGGCGCCGTCCTCCCCCGCCGCGCCCCGGACCGCCCCCACCAGCGTCGCCGACATCTACGCCCGCGTGTCGGGCAGCGTCGTCTTCGTCTCCGCGCGCGGCGGCGCCGGCCAGCTCCAGTTCAACGGCCAGGGCGGCGGGCGCGCCGCGTCGGGCTCCGGCTTCGTGGTCGACACCGCCGGCCACATCGTCACCAACGACCACGTGGTCGAGAACGCCGACAAGTTCACCGTCCGCTTCGGCGAGAAGGGCGACCCGATCCCGGCCAAGCTGATCGGCAAGGACCCTTCGAGCGACCTCGCGGTGCTCTCGATCGATCCCAAGAAGGTCGAAGGTGGGACCAAGCCGCTCTCCATCGCCTCGTCGAGCTCGCTCCGCCCCGGTGAGGCCGCGATCGCCATCGGCTCGCCGTTCGGCCTCTCCGGCACCGTCACCACCGGCATCGTCTCCGCCCTCGGGCGCGAGATCGAGGCGCCCAACGGCTTCTCGATCCCCGGCGCGGTGCAGACCGACGCCGCCATCAACCCCGGCAACTCGGGCGGCCCGCTGCTCGACGCCGCCGGCCGCGTGATCGGCGTCAACTCGCAGATCGCGTCGCAGAGCGGCTCCAACTCCGGCGTCGGCTTCGCGGTGCCGTCCGACACGGTCAAGGACGTCGTGCCGAAGCTGATCAAGAGCGGCAAGATCGACCGCGCGTGGCTCGGCCTCTCGAGCGCCGAGCAGCCCGACTCCCCGGGCGCCGTCGTCGGCACCGTGACGAACGGCTCGCCCGCCGACAAGGCCGGCATCCGCGGCGGCGACGTCATCACCGCGATCGGCGGCAGGACGATCCGCAACCCCTCGGATCTCTCGCTGACCGTCCTGACCAAGCGCCCCGGCGACGACGTGAAGGTCGAGCTCAAGCGCGACGGGAAGAGCCGCACGGTCACCGTGACGCTCGGCAATCGGCCGAATACGCCCGTCCAATGACGCGACCCGCGTACTCTGATGGCATGACGGAAGACCACCGCCTGCACGCGATCGACGAGGCTCCCGCCGATCCGGCGCGGGAGGCGCACACCGCGCTCGAGGCCACGATGTTCGAGGTCAAGCGCGTGATCGTGGGGCAGGAGGCGATGCTCGAGCGGCTGCTCGTCGCGCTCCTGGCCGGTGGCCACGTGCTGCTCGAGGGCGTCCCGGGCCTCGCCAAGACGCTGACCGTCAAGACGCTCGCCGACGCGCTCGGCGGCTCGTTCAAGCGGCTCCAGTTCACGCCCGACCTCGTGCCGGCGGACCTCGTCGGCACGCGCATCTACCGCCAGGACACCGGCGGGTTCGACACCGAGCTCGGCCCGGTCTTCTGCAACTTCCTGCTCGCCGACGAGATCAACCGAGCGCCCGCCAAGGTGCAGTCGGCGCTGCTCGAGGTGATGCAGGAGCGCCAGGTCACGATCGGCCACAACACGCATCATGTGCCGCTGCCGTTCCTCGTGCTCGCGACGCAGAACCCGATCGAGTCGGAGGGCACGTACCCGCTGCCCGAGGCGCAGGTCGACCGCTTCATGTTCAAGCTCGTGGTCGGGTACCCGGAGACCCGCGACGAGGTCGCCGTCGTCGAGCGCTCGCTCGTGTCGGCCGCCGAGGTCCGCGAGGTGCTCTCGCCGCAGGCGCTCGCTCGCCACCAGCGCGCCGCGCACGCGGTGTTCGTCGACCGGCGCGTCATGGAGTACGCGGTCGACCTCACCGCCGCCACGCGCGAGCCGGGCGAGGACAACTGGGTCGAGTTCGGCGCGAGCCCGCGCGGCTCGATCAACCTCGTGCACGCGGGGCGCGCGCTGGCGCTGCTGCGCGGGCGCGACTACGTGCTGCCGTCGGACATCCGCGACGTCGCGCGCGACGTGCTGCGCCACCGGCTCGTACTGACGTACGAGGCGCTGGCCGCCGGCGTCGACGCCGACCGCGTGCTCGACGACGTGCTCGAGGAGGTGCGCATGCCGCACATCGAGCTCTCCGACCACGAGCGGCGCGAGGAGCGCCGGGAGAGGGAACGTCGCTGAAGTGAGCTTTCGCGAGCCTCTGCTCCTGCTCGCGCTGGTCTTCCTCCCTCTGGCCATCGCGGCCTACGTCCTCGCCCAGCGGCGGCGCAAGAAGTTCGCGCTGCGCTACACGAACATCCCCGTGCTCGCCACGGTGGCGGGACGCTCGTGGGGGCGCCACGTGCCGGCTGCCTTCGCCCTGCTGGCGCTGGGCGTGCTGCTGTTCTCGCTCAGCCGGCCTGAGCGGACGGTCGCCGCGCCGCAGCGCCAGGGCTCGGTGGTCATGGTCACCGACACGTCGGGCTCGATGGAGGCCACCGACGTCGCGCCGACGCGCCTGGCGGCGGCGCAGGCCGCGGCGCGGGCGCTGACCAAGAAGCTGCCGGAGCAGTTCAACATGGGCCTGGTCACGTTCAACAGCGCGGCCCAGTCGATCGTGGCGCCGACCACCGACCGCGACCAGATCTACGCCGCGATCGCCGGGCTCAAGGTGCAGGGCTCGACCGCGATGGGCGACGGGCTGAAGCTCGGGCTGCAGAGCGCGCGCACGAAGGTGAAGGACACCGACGGGCAGACGCACCGCGTGCCGTCGGTGCTCGTGCTGCTCTCCGACGGCAAGAGCGAGCGCGGGTCCGAGCCGGTCGACGTGGCCGACCAGGCCAAGAAGCTGAAGGTCCCGATCTACACGATCGCGCTCGGGACGCAGACGGGCGTGCTGCACCGGCCCAACGGCAAGTCGGTCCCGGTGCCGCCCGACAACGTGACGCTGCGCGACATCGCCGCCACGACCGGCGGGCGCTTCTACGCCGCGCCGAGCGCCGCGCGGCTGGAGGACATCTACGCGAACCTCGGGACGAAGTTCTCGACCAAGAAGGTCAAGCAGGAGGTCACCTCGTCGTTCGCGGGCGCCGCGCTCGCGCTGCTGCTCGCCGCCTCCGTGCTGGCGCTGCTGCGGATGGGGAGGCTGCCGTGAGCCGGCGGCGCGCGACGCACCGCAAGCCCGCGGCGCGCCTGGCCGCGCCGGAGCGCACGCCCGAGCGGCCCGGGCCCGGCCCGATCCCGCCGACGGTCCTGCGCAACCTGGATCTGGCGGTGCTGCGGCGGGTCGAGAGCCTCGTGCCCGGCGAGCACCTCACGCCGCAGGTCGGCGGCGGCACCGAGCTCGCGCTGATCCGGCCCTACCGGCCCGGCGACGACGTCCGCCACATGGACTGGAACGTGACCGCGCGGATGCGCGAGCCGCACGTGCGCGTCCACGTCGGCGAGCGCGCGATGACCGCGTGGCTGCTGCTCGACGTCTCCGCCTCGATGACGTTCGGCACGGCCGACCGGCGCAAGGCCGACGTCGCCGAGGGCGTGGCGCTGGCGATCGGCCACGTGGCGACGCGGCGCGGGAATCGTCTGGGCGTGGTCGCGCTGGGCGGCGGCGAGCCGCGCATCATCCGCCCGCGCCAGGGCCGCCTCGGCCTGCTCGGGCTGCTGGCCGAACTGCGTGCGGAACCGGAGGCCGACCTGGTGGGCGCGACGTCTTTGGGCAACGCGGTCTCGAAGACGGCGGCCCTCGCGCGCAACCGCGGCCTCATCGTCGTGGTCTCCGACTTCCGCGGCGAACAGGACTGGGAGGGCCCGCTGCGCACGCTGCGTGCCCGCCACGGCGTGCTCGCGGTCGAGGTTCGCGACCCGCGCGAGATGGAGCTCCCGCCGGTCGGCGACCTGTGGCTCACCGATCCGGAGACGGGGCGGCAGCTGGCCGTGAACACGAACAGCCGCCGCCTCCGCAAGCGGTTCGCGAAGGCGGCCGCGGAGGAGCGCGAGCAGGTCGCCGCGACGCTGCGGCGGATCGGCGTCGACCACCTCGTGCTGTCGACGGAAGGGGACTGGCTGCGGACCCTGGCCGGGCACCTGCGGAGGAGCGAGCTGCGGTTGAGGCGGACGGGATGAGCTTCCGCGAGCCGTCGGTCCTGATCGGTTTGCTGTTGCTGCCGTTGGCGGCGATGGCCTACGCGGTCATGCAGCGGCGCAAGCGCGCCGACGCGGCGCGGTTCGGCAACCCGGCGTTGCTGCCAGGGCTCGCCACGGCGCGGCCGGGCTGGCGCCGGCACCTGCCGCCGCTGCTGCTGCTCGTCGCGCTCGGCGCGCTGGTGGTCGCGCTCGCGCGGCCGCAGCGGACGGTCGCCGCGCCGCAGCGGCAGGCGACGGTGATGATGGTCACCGACGTGTCGGGCTCGATGCGGGCCAACGACGTCGAGCCGGATCGGCTGTCGGCGGCCGTCGAGGCCGGGCACACGCTGGCCGACAAGCTGCCGGACGAGCTGCGGCTCGGACTCGTGTCGTTCTCCGACTACGCCGAGCAGACCGTCCCGCCGACCACCGAGCGGGAGCCCGTCAACGACGCGCTGGACCGGCTCGTGGCCGACGGCGGCACGGCGATGGGTGACGCGCTGCGACGCGGCATCGAGTCGGTGCGGACGCCGGTCGCCAACCGCGACGGCAGCGGCACGCGGCGGCTGCCGGGCGTGATCGTGCTGCTCTCCGACGGCAAGAACACGTCGGGCAACACGCGCCCGCTCGATGTCGCGCGCCAGGCCAAGGCGCTGCACATCCCGATCTACGCGATCGCGCTCGGCACGCCGAGCGGCCGCATCGAGCTGACCGACCCGTTCTCCGGCACGACGCAGACGATCGCCGTGCCGCCCGACCCGGAGACGCTGAAGCAGATCGCGACCATCACCGGCGGGCGCTTCTTCGAGACCGCGAAGGCCGCCGACCTGAAGTCGATCTACGCGAACCTCGGCACGCGCCTCTCCTCGAAGCAGGAGAAGCGCGAGGTGACGGTCGCGTTCGCCGGCGGCGGGCTGGTGCTGCTGCTGCTCGGCGGCGGCCTCAGCCTCGCCTGGTTCGGCCGCCTCCCATAGCGGTCAGCACCTCGCGGTCGGCCTCGCCCGACAGCCCGATGGCGAGCACGACCCCCACGCCGCGCGCGTAGAACTTCGCTTCCAGCACGTCGGGCTCGAGCGGCGTGGTCTCGAGCGTCATCAGCGTGTGGCGGAAGCGCCGCAGCGGGACCTTCACGCGCTCGTTGAGAGAGACGATCCTCGCGTGGTCCTCGGCGTGGCCCTTGAGGAACTCCTGCCGGTACGCCATGCCGACCTTGGGATGCGCGGGCATGATCACCCCGGGCCGCGCGCCGCCGACGCCCGCCTCCCACGAGCCCTCCGTCGACGCCGGCTTGCCCTTCTCGTACGCGGTCGTCGCCTCGCCCATGTACCAGACCGTGCCCTTGGCGTCCTGGGCGTAGTAGTCGTCGGTGATCTCGACAGGGACGCCGCGCTCGCGCGACTCGTCGTGCACCACGCGGGCGACGACCCCGTCGGCCACGAGCCTGGTCTGCCCGGTGACGGTGACGACGGTGCGAACGTTGCCCTCGCGGTAGGTCCAGTGGCGCCCGACCGGGAGCGGGAACCAAGGGTTGTCGACGTTGGGGCCGGCGCCGAGGAGGGCCAGCGCGACTGCGGTGGTGGCGAGCATGGCGGGAGGAATACGCTCCGCATGTGAGCGCCGCATGAAAGACCTCCTCGCTCGCACCGCGGAGCTCGCGGCGGAGCACCTCGACACGATCGGCGACCGCCACGCCGGCCCGATCGCCGGCTTCGACGAGCTGCGCGCCTCGCTCGGTGGGCCGTTGCCCGAGGCGGGCGTGCCGCCGGAGCAGGTGGTGGAGGAGCTGGCGCGCGGCGCGTCGCCCGGGCTCGTCGCCTCGCCCGGTCCGCGCTACTTCGGCTTCGTCACGGGCGGTGCACTGCCCGCGGCGCTCGCCGCCGACTGGCTCACCTCGGCGTGGGATCAGAACTCGTTCAGCGCGGTCTCGTCGCCCGCCGCGTCCGTGGTCGAGGAGGTCGCGTGCGAGTGGCTGCTCGACGTGCTCCGGCTCCCGGCCGAGTGCAGTGTCGGCCTGACCACCGGCGCGCAGATGGCCAACGTCACCGGGCTCGCCGCAGCCCGTCACGCGCTGCTCGCCCGCGCGGGCTGGGACGTGGAGGAGCAAGGGTTGAACGGCGCGCCGCCGCTCAAGGTGTTCGCGGGCGGGGAGGCGCACGTGACGCTGTGGCGGGCGCTGCGGCTGCTCGGGATCGGGCGAGCGCAGGTCGAGGTCGTGCCGGCCGACGACCAGGGCGCGATGCGGGCCGACGCGCTGCACCTCGACGGGCCGGCGATCGTCTGCGCGCAGGCGGGCAACGTCAACAGCGGCGCGATCGACCCGCTCGCTCCGATCGCGGAGGCAGCGCGCGAGCACGGGGCGTGGGTGCACGTCGACGGCGCCTTCGGCCTGTGGGCCGCCGCCAGCCCGGCGCTCGCAGGGCTGATCGACGGCCACGCAGACTGCGACTCGTGGGCGACCGACGGCCACAAGTGGCTCAACGTCCCCTATGACTGCGGCGTCGTGGCGGTCCGGGACCCGGCCGCGCACGCCGCCGCGATGGGCATGAGCGCCGCCTACCTCGTCCGCGACGCCTCCTCGCGCTCGAACTCCGACTGGGCGCCGGAGGCCTCGCGCCGCGGCCGGGGCTTCGCGGTCTACGCGGCGCTGCGGTCGCTGGGGCGCGACGGTGTGGCGGCGCTGGTGGAACGCAACTGCGAGCTCGCGCGGCGATTGGCTTCGCGCGTCGGCGACGAGGTCGAGGTGCTCAACGACGTGGTGCTCAACCAGGTACTGCTCGGGGTGGGGGAGGACGTGATCCGCGAGCTCCAGCGAGAGGGGACATTCTGGGCCGGCGGCACCGTCTGGCATGGCCGGCCGGCGCTGCGCTTCTCCGTCTCGAACTGGTCGACGACGGAGGCCGACATCGATCGGAGCGCGGACGCGATCCTCAGCGCGGTAGCGCGAGCGCGCGGGTGAGCGTGGCGGCGACGAGCTCGGGTTCGTTGGTCAGCTGACAGTCGGTCACGCGGATCACTCGGTAGCCGGCGGTTGTGAGTCGTTGGTCCCGGCGGCGGTCTTGTTCGAACGAACTGCGCACTGAGTGGAAGGCCCAGCTGTCGACCTCGACTATGAGGCCGTGGTCGCGCCAGAGGAGGTCGACTTCGTAGCCTTCGACGCGGACGTTCGTCTCGGGCTCCGGCAGGCGGGCTCTGCGGATCAGGCCGAGGGCGATGCGCTCGAGGTCGGAGCGGGTGAGGTGCGGCCCGGTTTCGGTCGCCTTCCTCAATGCTGCCGTTCCTCGATGGTGCGGGTAACGCCTGAACTGCTCTTTGAGGGAACGCGGGCTGACGCGCCGCTGCAGGCCCGCCTGCCGGTTATGCAACTTGCGCGGGGTGGTCACGTCGATCGGTCCTTCTCTCGCTGGGCGGAGGGCCCAGAGAACGGCGGCTGGGTAGTGGGAGCCCACGCTGCCGGTGGCGAGCACGGCGGCCATCGCCACGGTGTGCTCGGTCGCGAGCGGCCCGACGAGGTACACGCCGTAGTGCACGCGCCTCAGCCACCCCGTGCGCACGCGGCCGGCGATCACGTCCTTGCTCCAGCCGGGCGCGAGGAGCTGCGCGGTGGTCACGAGCCCGTGCTGCCGGCCCGCAGCCGCGAGGATCCGCAGTTCCGGCCGAGTTTCTGCGGTCTCGAGCACGATCAGCGCCTCGAAGGTGCAGAAACTCGTCTCCCAGCCGAGTTTCTGCGGTGTGACCCGTCCTGAGAGCGTTGAGGGTGCAGAAACTCGGCTGCCATCCGAACACCCTCCCTCACCAGCCGCCGTTCGCCGGCTCCCTTCGCAAACTCAGAACAGAGTCGTCACGAGCCCGTGCGTCTCTCAGCGAGTTCCGTGATGATCGCCTCGTAGACGCCCGCGCCGTTGGCGCCCTCGCACACCCGCACGTTCTCCATCCCGCGCGCGGCGTCGTGGACCGCGGGCTCGGCGTTCGCGACGAGCCAGAAGGTGCCGACCGCCGAGGCTGACCCGAGGTCTTCCATCGAGTCGCCGACCGCGATGACGTCCTCCGGAACGAACCCGCGGGCCTGCATGTGGCGCGCCACCGCCGCCGCCTTGGAGGCCGAGCGCGGGACCAGGTGGTAGGCCCGCCCGCCGGCCGCAGCCCCGTGCATCACCCCGTTGTCGACCAGCCGGAACGCCCCGAACCCTTCCTCGATGAGCAGTTCGTCGGCCTCCACCACATCGACGCCGAACCCCAGGTACAGACGCGACGACTCGCGTCCCCGGTTCCACGGGTCGTACATCTCGAGCCGAAACCGCTCGAGCAGCAGCGCATTCGCCGCGGCGTCGTCGATCTCCTCGGTGAGCAGGTGCAGTTCCCCGTCCAACACCATCCCGCACCCCGCCTCGAAGATCCACGAGCGCACGCCCAGCATCACCCCGTTGTGGAGCAGCGTCGACTGTCGCCGCCCCGAATACGGCACCACCTCCACATCGGCCCGCCAACAAGCCTCCAGCGCCCGCGCGCCGAGCAGCGTGAACGCGCCCTCGCCGTCGTGGAACAGCGACGCGCGGCGGCCCAGCAGGGTCCCGTCCATGTCGACATAAGCGCCGCGGAGCACGCGACTAGGCTGACAGGCGAATGGTCGTCACGAGGGACATCGAGCCGTGGGACGAGCTGCTGCAGGCCGGCCGTGACGACGACCGCCTGGTCACGCAGAGCAGCGTCCACCCACGCCCCGGCAAGCGAGCGCAGATCCCGGAGGAGCTGCACCCGCAGGTCACGCAAGCCCTCAAGGCCAAGGGCATCGACAGCCTGTGGTCGCACCAGGCCGAGGCGATCCACGCCGGCTGGGCCGGGCCGACGATCGTGACCACCGGCACCGCCTCCGGCAAGTCACTGTGCTTCCAGCTCCCCACCCTCGACGTGCTGTGCCGCGACGGCCGCGCCCGCGCGCTCTACCTCTACCCGACCAAGGCGCTCGCGCAGGACCAGGCGCGCGCGCTCAACGCGTTCAACGTCAAGAACGCGCGGCTCGCGATCTACGACGGCGACACCCCGCGAGAGCAGCGCTCCGCGATCCGCCGCAACAGCAACGTCGTCCTCACCAACCCCGACATGCTGCACCTCGGGATCCTCCCCAACCACCCCGCGTGGGCGAACTTCCTCTCCAACCTCGCGATCGTGGTGGTCGACGAGGCGCACGTCTACCGCGGTGTGTTCGGCTCGCATGTCGGCAACGTGCTGCGGCGCCTGAGAAGGATCGCCGGCGCCTACGGCACCGAGCCGCGCTTTCTGATGGCGAGCGCCACGATCGGCAACCCGGGCGAGCTCGCCGAGCGCCTCTCCGGCCTCGACGACTTCACGGTCATCGACGAGGACGGCTCACCCGTCACCAAGCGCACGATCGCGATGTGGAACCCGCCGGTCACCGACGAGAAGCTCGGCACCCGCCGCTCCGTGCTCGCCGAGGCCGCCGACCTGCTCGCCGAGCTCGTCACGCAGGACGCGCGCACGATCGTGTTCATGAAGTCGCGCAAGGCCGTCGAGCTGATGGCGAAGTTCACGCAGAACGCGCTCGAGGACCTCGGCCACCCCGAGCTCGCCAAGCGGATCGCGCCCTACCGCGCCGGCTACACGCCGCAGCAGCGACGCGAGCTCGAGCACAAGCTCGTCGCGGGCGAGCTGCTCGGCGTCGTCTCGACCGACGCGCTCGAGCTCGGCATCGACATCGGCTCGCTCGACGCCGCCATCTGCGTCACCTTCCCCGGCACCGTGGCCAGCCTCCGCCAGCAGTGGGGCCGCGCCGGCCGCCGCGGCCGCGGGCTCGCGGTCTACGTCGCGGGCGAGGACGCGCTCGACCAGTTCTTCTGCCGCCACCCCGACGAGTTCCTCGACCGCCCCGTCGAGAACGCGATCCTCGACTACGAGAACGACCAGATCCACGCCCAGCACCTGTTGTGCGCCGCCCACGAGGGCCCGCTCGAGCCCGCCGACGCCGAGTACCTCGGCCTGAGCTGGAAGACGACCGCGGAGCGGCTCGTCGCCAACGGCGCCCTGCGCGAGCGCCCCGGCGGCACCTACGTGCCGCGCCGCCCCGAGGACTTCCCCGCCGCCAACGTCTCCCTGCGCTCGGCCAGCCGCGACGGCTTCGCGATCGTCGACACCGGCTCCGGCGAGCTGATCGGCACCGTCGACGTCGCCCGTGCGATGCACACCACCCACGAGGGCGCGGTCTACCTCCACGGCAGCCGCCAGTTCGAGGTCGCCGAGCTCGACTTCGACGCGCGCCGCGTGCTCGTCAAGCCGTTCCAGGGCAACTGGTACACGCAGCCCAAGAAGGAGACGGACACCTACATCGAGGCGCTGCTCGACCGCCGCGAGTACATGGGCGTGACGCTCAGCTTCGGCAACGTGACCGTCACCGAGCAGGTGCTCGCCTACCAGCGCAAGCGCATGGCCGACCACGAGGCGATCGACCTGATCGGGCTCGACCTCCCGCAGACCTCGTTCACCACCCAGGCCCTCTGGTACGAGCTCCCGCCGGAGCTGCTCCGCGACGACTTCCCGCTCCACGCGCTGCTCGGCGCGCTGCACGCCGCCGAGCACTCGCAGATCGCGGTGCTGCCGCTGCTCGCGATGTGCGACCGCTGGGACATCGGCGGCCTCTCCACCAACCTGCACCCGCAGACCGGCGGCCCGACGATCTTCATCTACGACGGCCACCCGGGCGGCATCGGCATCACCCGTCGCGGCTACCTCGCCTTCGACGCGCTCGTCGACGACGCCCACCGCCTGATCAGCGAGTGCCCGTGCGAGAGCGGCTGCCCGTCGTGCGTGCAGTCGCCGAAGTGCGGCAACCTCAACGAGCCGCTCTCCAAGCACGGCGCGGCCGAGGTCATGGGCCGTATGCTCGCCGCCGCGTGAGCGACGACTTCCCACCGGTCGCAGGGGTCGAGCACCGGTTCGTCGAGGTGCCCGGGCTGCGCATGCACGTCGCCGAGGCCGGAGCCGGCGAGCCGCTGCTGCTCGTCCACGGCTGGCCGCAGCACTGGTACCAGTGGCGCGGGGTGATGCAGCGACTGGGCGACGTCCGCCGCGTGATCGTGCCCGACCTGCGCGGCTTCGGCTGGACCGACGCGCCCGCCGGGCCGATCGGGCCCGACGTGTTCGTGGAGGACCTGATCGCGCTGCTCGACGCGCTGGGGATCGAGCGGACCGACCTCGCCGGCCACGACTGGGGCGGCTTCACGAGCCTGCTGCTCGCCGCCCGCCACCCCGAGCGCTTTCGCAACGTCGTCGCCTTCTCCACCCCGCACCCGTGGGTGAAGATCACACCCCGGCTCGCGCTCGAGAGCTGGCGCGCGTGGTACGCGGTGCTGCTCGCGGCCGGCGTCCCCGCCCGGAGGCTGGCGGCCTGGTTCATCCGGCGCGAGGGCGTGGATCCCGCCCCGTACGTGGAGCGGCTGCGCGACCCACAGCGCGCCGCGGCGAGCACACGTCTGTACCGGTCCTACCTGCGGACGTTGCGTGCCGTGGTGAGGGGCGGCGCCGAGGAGCCGAAGAGCGCCGTGCCCGTGTTGCTGTGCATCGGTGAGAACGATCGGGCGGTCACACCCCGCCTCGGCCAAGGACTGCCGAACTTCGAGGTCATCCGCGGCGCCGGGCACTTCGTGTGCGACACGCACGCGAACGTCGTCGCCGAGCGCATTCGCAGCTTCCTCTGAACGGGCGCTTGCAGCGGTTGAGGGCGGAGCCCGCGACCCCGAACGTATCCCTATGCGACACCGTCTCCTCCTGGGGGCCGTGCTCGCGCTGCTGGCCTTGCCGGCGACCGGGCATGCCAAGACCGGTGGCGCGCCGACCGGGGGCGCGAGCTATGGCGCGACCCCGCCGCGCCTCGTCGCGAGCCGCTTCACGCTGACCCCCCGCACGCTGAAGCCGGGCACCGCGCTCGGCATCCGGTATCGCATCGACGGCACGCGCCGGAAGGTGCACGTCCGCGTCGAGGTCCTCCCCGTCGGCTCCAAGCAGCCCGCCGCGCGCATCGGCCTGGGCTGGAAGCGCCCCGGCCGCACGCAGACGCGCAAGTGGACCCCGCCCACCGGCACGCTGCCGCCCGGCGACTACGTCGCGCGCCTGCACGCCGTCGACCGCCGCGGCCGCACCCTGCGGCGCACCGTCCACGCCTCCGGGCGCTCGGCGCTGACCGTGACCCAGCCCGCGCCGGTCCCCGCCCCGCTGGCGCCCGTCGTCGGCAGCGGGCGCTTCCCGGTCCAGGGCACGTACACCTACGGCGACCGCTTCGGCGTCAAGCGCGGCACGGCGACGCACCGCGGGCAGGACATCCTCGCCGCCTCGGGCACGCCGGTCGTCACCCCCCGAGCCGGCGTCGTGTCGTGGCGCGCGTACCAGGCGCAGGGCGCCGGCAACTATGTCGTGATCGACGCCGACGACGGCCGCGACTTCGTCTTCATGCACCTGCTCGACGGCTCGGTCACCGTCGACAAGGAGGCGACCGTCAGCGCCGGCCAGGTGATCGGCCAGGTCGGGCAGACCGGGGACGCCACCGCGCCGCACTTGCACTTCGAGATCTGGCCCGACGGCTGGTACTCGTCCGACGCCTCGCAGCCCGTCGATCCGATGCCGGATCTGCAGGCATGGGCGGCGGCGGGGTAGAGCCAACCACGACCTTCCAACCATTCAAGCTCTCTTGACGTTGTGTCGAGAGATGAACGTGCGCTCCCGCCGCCTCTCACCGTGGCTGCTGCTCCTGCTCGCGCTGCAGCTTGCCGGCGCCGCGCTCGCGGCCGCCAACCAGGAGTGGGTGATCCTCGCCGTCCTGATCGCCACCGTGCTCCTCGCGCCCGCGCTGCGCAAGCCGCTCGAAGAGCTGGACGAGATGGCCGACGCGCTGCGCACCAGCGGGGACGAGCTGAGCCACCGCGCGCTCCACGACCCGCTCACCGGGATGGCCAACCGCGCGCTGCTGTTCGACCGCATCGGGCACGCGCTCGAGCGCCGCGACCACGCGCCGATCGCCGTCCTGTTCATCGACCTCGACGACTTCAAGACGTTCAACGACACCCTCGGCCACAGTCGCGGCGACGAGGTGCTGCTCGAGGTGAGCCGGCGCCTGCGCAGCGCGCTGCGCCCCTCCGACACCGTCGCGCGCCTCGGCGGCGACGAGTTCGCCGTCCTGGTCGAGGACCTCACGGAGCCGCACGGCGCGACCAGCGTCGCCGAGCGGATCCTGCTCGCGCTCTCGCGACCGGTCGACCTCCGCGGGCTCCGGCTCGAGCTGAGCGCCAGTGTCGGCGTCGCCGTCTCGGGCGGCGACCTGTCCGACGCCGACGAGCTCGTGCGCGCGGCCGACCTCGCGATGTGCGCGGCGAAGGGCGGCGGCAAGGCGTGCTACCGCTCGTTCGAGCCGTCGATGCTGGCCGGCACCGTCGAGCGCCTCGCGCTCGCCGCCGACCTCCGGCACGCGATCGACGGCAACGAGATCGAGCTGCACTACCAGCCGGTGGTGGACATGGGCAACGGCGCCCTGCGCGGCATCGAGGCGCTCGCGCGCTGGACGCACCGGGAGCGCGGCCGCGTCCCGCCCGACGTCTTCATCCCCCTCGCCGAGCAGAGCGGCATGATCGTGCCGCTCGGCCGCAAGCTGCTGGCGCGCGCGTGCGCCGACCTGCCGGGCCTGCGCGTGGGGCTCGACGCGCCGGACATGATCGTCAGCGTCAACCTCGCCGGCGCCGAGCTGTTCGCGCCCGGCCTCCCCGAGCACATCCTGGAGTGCACCGGGGCCGCCGGCATCACGCCCGGCAGCCTGATCCTCGAGATCACCGAGACGCAGCTGATGGAGGACCTCGACGCGGCCGTCACGCGCCTGCACGAGCTGAAGGACCTCGGCGTGCACCTCGCGCTCGACGACTTCGGCACCGGCTTCTCGTCGCTCGCCTACCTGCGCAACTTCCCGGTCGACGCGGTCAAGATCGACCGCTCGTTCATCGACGGCGTCGGCGACCCGGACTCCGACGACCACGCGCTGGTGCGGGCGATCATCTCGCTCGGCCTCACGTTCGATCTGCGCGTCGTCGCCGAGGGGATCGAGGACGAGGACCAGCGCCGCGAGCTCGTCCGCCTCGGCTGCGACCGCGGCCAGGGCTACCTGTTCTCACGGCCGCTGCCGGCCTCCGAGCTGGTCCTCAGCTACGGCCGCGGGCCGGCGCTGCGCTACTCGTAGGCGATCGCCCGCAACACGTCGAGCCGCGACGCGCGGCGCGCCGGGAAGATCGCCGCCACGATGCCGACCACGATCGCGAAGATCAGCAGCGTGACGATCTGCCCGATCGGGAGCGAGAACGAGATCCCCTCGCCCTGGAGCGCCTGGATCACGACGAACGCGAAGAACAGGCCGAGCACGAGCCCGAGCAGCGCGCCGAACACCGCGGTGATCACGCTCTCGTAGCGGACCATCCGCCGCACGTCGCGCCGCGTCATGCCGACCGCGCGGAGCAGCCCGAGCTCGCGTGTGCGCTCGAAGATCGCCAGCGTGAGCGTGTTCACGATCCCGAACGCCGAGATGATCACGCTCATCGCCAGCAGCGCGTAGAACAGCCCGAGCAGCTGGTTGACCTGGTCGGCGTTCTCCTTCTTGAGCTCCTTCTGCGAGCGGGCGCGCGCCTCCGGGAACGCGGCGATCGCCTTGCTCACGCGCTTCTGCACCGCGGGCACGCTGTCGCCCTTGTCGACCTTGACGAGGACGCTCGAGACGCGCTTCTGGTCGACGATGCGGTCGAACGGCGCGGCGGTCATCGTGATGCCCTCGAGCAGCGCGTTGTCCTTGTAGATGCCGCGGACGGTCAGCGTCGTCTTGCCGCTCGGCCCGGTGATGGCGAGCTTGTCGCCGACCTTGATGTCGCCCTTCGTGGCGGTGTCCTTCTCGACCAGGACGCCGTCGGCGCCGAGGTTGCGCAGCGTGTCGTCGTTGCCCTTCTGCCAGTCGAAGTTGTAGACCGCGCCGACCGTGTCCGGCTCGATCGCGTGCGTGAGCTGCGTGCCGCCGAGGCCCTTGACCTTGCTCTGCGTGTCGCGGAACGACGACACGTCGGCGACGCCAGGGACCTTCGCCACCGTCGGCCCGATCGCGGCCGGGATGGGGCTGAAGCCGTCGTCGTGCAGGACCGCGATGTCGCCGGCCAGCGTGCGGTCGATCAGATCGGAGATCGAGGCGCGTAGGCCGTTGGCGAACACCGTGACGAAGACGACGAGCGCGAGCCCGATCATCAGCGCCGCCGACGTCACCGCGGTGCGGCCGGGGTGGCGCGTCGAGTTCTCGCGGGCGAGCCGGCCGACCAGCTTCGTCGAGCGCTCGATCGGCCACGCCACGAGCCTCGCCGCGGGGCGGACGAAGCGCGGCGAGATCATCGCGATGCCGAGGATCAGGACGACGGCGCCGCCGGCCGCGCCGAGCAGCTTGGTCGACGTGTTGCCGCCCTTGGCGAGCAGGCCCGCGACGACGAGCCCGGCGCCGATCAGGACGAGCAGGCCGGCGAGCCACGGCGTGAGCCGCGCGAGCCGGCCGCGGCTCGGCGCGCTCGCCTCGCGCAGCGCCTCCACCGGCGCCACGCGCGTCGCGCGCACAGCCGGCGCGAGCGCGCCCGCCAGCGTCACGAGCGTGCCGACCAGGAGGCACACGATCACCGTCCGCGACTCGAGCACGAGGCCCGTCGTCGGGAGGTCGATCCCGAGCGCCTTGAAGAGCGCGTTGATCGCCTTCGCGAAGCCGAGGCCGGCGAGGATGCCGACGACCGAACCGATGACGCCGATCGTCAGCGCCTCGAGCATCACCGAGGTCAGCACCTGGCGCCGGGTGGCGCCGAGCGTGCGCAGGAGCGCCAGCTCGCGAGCGCGCTGGGCGACCGTGATCGAGAACGTGTTGAAGATCAGGAACGCGCCCACGAGCACGGCGATGAACGCGAACGCGAGCAGGCCGGTGGTGAGGAACGTGAGGCCCTGGCGGATGTCCTCGCCGAGCTTGTCGGCCTCCTCCGAGGCGGTGCGGACCTGCGCGGTCGGCGGGAGGATCGAGGCGATCTGGCGCTTGAGCGCGTCGGGCGAGACGCCGGGCTTGCCGGCGACGTAGGCGAAGTCGACCTGGCCCGGCTTCTGGAACAGCTGCTGCGCGGTCTTGAGGTCGAAGATCACGACCGTCGCCCCGCCGAAGCTGGTCGCGTTGCCCAGGCTCGCGAGCCCGACGAGCTTGAACTTGCGCTTCGGCTGCGCGGTGGCGACCGTGACCTCGTCGCCGACCTTGAAGTTCTTCTTGTCGGCGGTGCCGGCGTCGAGCGCGATCTCGTCCGGCCCCGCGGGCGCGCGGCCCTTGGAGATCGTGACCGCCTTGAACGGCGGCGGCATGTAGGTCGCGGCGATCGTGGGCGCGCCGCCGGTCTTGACGATCTTGCCGTCCTTGCCGACCACGGCGGCGGTGTCGTTGATCTGCCCGGCGACCTGCGTCACGTCGGGGATCTGCTTGATCTGCGCCAGCACCGCTTCGTCGAGCGGGCGCGGCTGGGCGAAGTCCGTCTTCACGTTCGTCTTGCCGGTGACGACGACGTCGGCGCCCTTGGTCTGGCTCGTGAAGATGTCGTCGAACGCCTTCTGGATCGTGTCGGTGAGGACGAACGTGCCGGCGATCATCGTCACGCCGAGCAGGACGGCGATGACGGTCAGCGAGGTACGGAGCTTGCGCGCCGCGAGCCCGCGGAGCGCCAGGCGGGTCACGCCAGCGCCTTCATCTGGTCCAGGATCTGCTCGGCGTCGAGGTGCGGCTTGTCGGCGACGATGTTGCCGTCGTCGAGGAAGACCACGCGGTCGGAGACCGAGGCGGCGACCGCGTCGTGGGTGACCATCACGACGGCCTGGCCGAACTCGTCGACCGCGCGCCGCAGCAGCCCGAGGATCTCCTGCGAGGTCGTCGAGTCGAGGTTGCCGGTCGGCTCGTCGGCGAAGATCACGGCCGGCTCGGAGGCGAGCGCGCGCGCCACCGCGACGCGCTGCTGCTGGCCGCCGGACAGCTCGGCCGGGCGGTGGGTGCGGCGGTCCGCCAGCGCGACGGCCTCGAGCAGTCGCTCGACGCGCCCGTCGCCGTCGCCGCGGCCCGCGAGCGTCAGCGGCAGCCGGATGTTCTCCTCCGCCGTCAGGACGGGCACGAGGTTGAAGGCCTGGAAGACGAAGCCGATCTTGTCGCGGCGCAGACGCGTGAGGTCGGTGTCGTCGAGCTTCGCGATCTCCGTGTCCGCGATCGTGACGGTGCCGCTGGTCGGGCGGTCGAGCCCCGCGAGCAGGTGCATGAGCGTCGACTTGCCGGAGCCCGACGGGCCCATGATCGCGGTGAAGGAGCCGGGCTGGATCTCGATCGAGACGCCGCGGAGCGCGTTGACTTCGGCGTCACCTTCGCCGTAGCGCTTGGTCAGTTCGTGTCCTGCCACGACGAGGGGAGCCATAGCCAAGAGAGTGGCAAACCGCCAGGACCCGCGGGTGTGGCTAACCCCACCATCTCCCCTAGGGGATCGCCCTAACGGTGGCGCGTGCGCAGGGCCTCCCAGCGCTTGACCGCTTCGCCGGTGATCTCGTTCCACTGGCGCCGCACCTCGTCGTCGGCCGGGCGCTCGCCGCGGCGGATGCGGTCGAGCTCGTCGTCGACCTCGCGGCCGAGCGCCGCCGAGCCGACGAGGACCACCATGACGCAGAACAGCGCGGAGATCATGGCGAAGACCGCGCCGATGACGCCGTAGCGGGTCGCGTACGTGTCGAACAGGTGCGGCACGTAGACGGCAGCGCCCACCGAGTAGACAGCGAGCAGCACCGCGCCGACGACGCCGAACGGCAGGAGCCGCCGGCGCTCGAGCCGCTTGGCGGTCAGCACCTCGCCGCTCCAGATCAGGAACACGAACGACAGCGGGACCACGATCAGCGTCGGGGTGAGGTCGAGCTCATGGCGTCCCAGCCACCCGTGCAGCAGCCCGGCCAAGCCCATGTACAACGTCAGGCCGCCGATCCACAGCAGCCCGTTGAGGCTGTTGCGCACGCTCAGCGGCTTGAGCTCCCACGTCTGCTCGAACAGCCGCTGCACGGCGCGCGTGAAGCTGAGCAGCGCGACCAGGAAGAACAGGAACCCGACCACGCCGAGGCTTGCGCTCGTAGCGGACGGCGAGAAGATGTCCTTCACCGCCTCCGCGCCGCCGCCCGTCAGCCCATAGCGGTCGATGATGCGGTCGGCGGTGTCCTTCCCCCCGAGGCTCGACGAGATCGAGCTCGCGATGATCGCCAGCGGGATGACCGCTGTCAGCGCGCTCGACGCGAGCGCCACCGCGCGGTCGAAGCCCACGATCTTCTGGAAGCGGTTGACGACCCGCAAGACGAACTGCGGCCGCAGCCAGAACGTCAGCGTGCGAATGATGCGTTGCCGTTGTTCGCCCTCGACGGTCGCCATGCTCACCTCCGAGCGATGGTCGTCGTCCGGTGTCTCTCCGTACATCACCCCATCGGGGTGATGACCGCGCCCGGGCGTCCGCGCAGGCTGGGGCATGACGCTCGCCGGGGTCCTCCCTGTCGTGGAGTGGCTGCCGCGCTACGACCGCCGGCGGCTGCGGGGCGACCTGGCGGCCGGGATCGCGGTCACCGCGCTGATCGTGCCGAAGGACCTCGGCTACGCGGGGATCGCCGGCGTCCCGCTGCAGAACGGGCTCTACGCGGCGGCGGCCGGCGCGATCATCTACGCGCTCTTCTGCACGTCGCGCCAGATCTCGACCGGGCCGAGCTCCTCGCTCGCGGCGGTGGCGGGCGGCGCGGTCGTGGTCGCCGGGCTCGCGGGCGACGAGGCGGCCCAGCTGGTCGCGGCGATCGCGATCGCCACCGGGCTGCTCTTCCTGGCCATGGCGCTGCTGCGCCTGGGCTGGATCTCGCACTTCCTCTCCAAGGCCGTCGTCACCGGCTTCCTCGCCGGCGCCGCCGTCGACGTCGTCATCGGCGAGCTGCCGAAGCTGACCGGGACGGACGCGGAGGGGAAGAACTCGTGGCGGGAGCTCGGCTCGTGGATCGGCTCGCTCGGGGACATCCACTGGACGACGCTGCTCGTCGGGGTGCTGTCGCTGGCCGTGATCCTCGCCCTGCGCTTCCTCGCGCCCGCGGTGCCGGGCGCGCTCGTGCTCGTGGCCGGGGGCATCATCGGCGCGCGGCTGCTCGACCTCGACGCGCACGGCGTCGCGCTGGTCGGCGACGTCCCGAGCGGGCTGCCGGCGCCGGAGATCCCGGCGCTCTCGCTGATCGGCGACCACGCGGCCACGATCGCGATCGCGGCGTTCGCGCTCGTGCTGATCGGCTTCTCCCAGACCGCCGGCGATGCCCGCGCGTTCGCGGCGCGGCACAAGTACCGGATCGACGTCGACCAGGAGTCGATCGCACAGGGGATGGCCAACGCGGGCGCCGGCGTGTTCCAGGGGATGCCGGTCTCGACCAGCCTGTCGGCGAGCTCGCTGAACGAGTCGGCCGGAGCGCGCACGCCGATGGCGTCGCTGATCACCGGCGCGCTCGTGCTGCTCACGCTGCTCGTGCTCGCGCCGCTCTTCTCGGACCTCCCGAAGGCCGTCCTCGGCGCCGTGATCATCGACGCGGTCGTGTTCGGGATGATCGACCTGCCGGAGCTGCGCCGGCTGCGGCGCGTCGCCCGCTTCGACTTCTGGATCGCGGTGGCGGCGATCGTGGCCGTGCTGTCCTCCGGCGTGCTGGCCGGCGTCGTGATCGGCGTCGCCCTCTCGCTGCTCTGGCTCGTCAAGGTCTCCACGAGCCCGCCGATGCCGGAGCTCGAGGCGCCGCCGGGCGTCGTCGCGCTGCGGCTCGACGGCGGGCTGTTCTTCGCGACCTCGCAGGCGCTCGAGGACCGCGTGCGGGCGCTGACGGAGGTGGACGAGCCGCCGCGGCTGGTGCTGCTCTCGCTCGAGGGCGTCAACTTCATCGATTCGCAGGGCGCCGAGCAGCTGGCGTCCATCCACGAGCTGGTCGGGGACGCCGGGGCGACGCTGCGGCTCGAGCGCGTCAAGCCGCAGGTGCTCGCCGTCCTGCGCGAGGACGGCTTCGCAGGAGACATCGCATGACGCCGCTGGCCTCGACGTCGTGGTCGCTGGCCGCGATCGCGGGCGTGCTGCTCGCGTTCATCGCGCTCGAGAGCCTGCGCCCGCGGCTGCTGCCGCCGGCGTTCGCGTTCACCGCGGCGGGGCTGATCGTCGGCGGGGAGGTGCTCGGCTGGCTCGACATCGCGCCCGAGGCGTCGTCGCTGCGGGTGCTCGCCGAGGCGACGCTCGCGCTCGTGCTGTTCTCCGACGCCTCGCGGATCGACCTGCGCACGCTCCGCAACGCCGTCGCGCTGCCCGCGCGGCTGCTCGGCATCGGGCTGCCGCTGACGATCGTGGCCGGGACGGTCGCGGCCGTCCTCGTGTTCCCGGACCTGTCGCTGCCCGAGGCTGCGGCGCTGGCGATCGTGCTCGCCGCCACCGACGCCGCACTCGGCCAGGCGGTGGTGACCGACGAGCGCCTGCCGGCCTCGATCCGCGAGGGCCTGAACGTCGAGAGCGGGCTCAACGACGGGCTCTGCGTCCCGGCGCTGATCATCGCGCTGACGCTCGCGGACGAGAGCGCCGGCGCGCTCTCCGGCTCCCAGGCCGCCCAGGTGATCGCGGAGTCGATCGGCTACGGCGTGCTGATGGGCGTGGTCGCCGGCGTCGTCGCGGCGCTCGTGCACCGCCGCGCGGCGACCGCCGGTGACGAGGAGCAGGCGGACTGGCGCTTCCTGCTCACGCTGGTGGCGCCGGCGCTGGCGTACGGGCTCGCCGCGCCGCTGGACGGCAGCGGCTTCATCGCCGCGTTCGTCGCCGGCCTGGTCTACGGCACCATGCGCGGCCCGCGCCGCGCCACCGCGCCGCTCCCCGCCGAGGCGATCGGCGTGATGCTCAACGCCGTGACGTTCGTCGTGTTCGGCGCGGCGTTCCTGCAGCCGTTGATCGAGCGCGCGACGTGGTCGGTCGCGCTCTACGCGCTGCTGAGCCTGACCGTCGTGCGGATGCTGCCGGTGGCGATCGCGACGCTCGGCACCGGCGCGAGCCCGGCAACCGTCGCCTATCTGGGCTGGTTCGGCCCGCGCGGGCTGGCGTCGATCGTGTTCGCGGTGATCGTGGTCGAGGCCGCGGTCCCGCACACGAGCACGATCGTCGACGCGACGGCGCTGACGGTGATCGCCTCGATCGTCCTGCACGGGTTCTCCGCTGGCCCGCTGACCGAGCGCTACGTGAACGCGAGAAAACGAGGAAGGAGCACAGATGGACCTGCGCGAGCAACTTCTCCAGCAGTTCATCGTCCGGCCGGGTGAGGCGGCGCGGCTCGCCACGCGCGACCCGGGCTGGACGGGAGGCACGGAGTTCCCCGACCTGGCCGCCGACGAGCGCCAACAGCGCGCGATCGACTCGCGGCGGGAAGGGAGCGCCGAGCTCTCCGAGGCGCAGGAGCTGCTGTGGGCGAGCGACCGCTACGCGCTGCTCGTCGTCCTGCAGGCGATGGACGCCGCCGGCAAGGACTCCGTGATCAAGCACGTGATGCACGGCGTCAACCCGCAGGGCGTGCAGGTCGTCTCGTTCAAGAAGCCGTCGTCGGAGGAGCTCGGCCACGACTTCCTGTGGCGGACCTCGCGCGCGCTGCCCGAGCGCGGGCGCATCGGCATCTTCAACCGCTCGCACTACGAGGAGGTCGTCGCGCTCAAGGTGCATCCCGAGTGGCTCGAGCCGCAGCGCCTCCCGCCGGGCGAGCGGAACGAGGCGTTCTGGCAGGCCCGCTACGAGGACATCAACGGCTTCGAGCGCCACCTCGACCGCAGCGGCACGAAGGTCGTGAAGTTCTTCCTCCACGTCTCCCGGGCCGCGCAGAAGAAGCGCTTCCTCGCGCGGCTGGATCAGCCCGGCAAGGAGTGGAAGTTCAACGCCGCCGACGTCGCGGAGCGCCACCGCTTCGACGAGTACCGCGACGCGTTCGAGGCCGCGCTGACGGCGACCTCGACCCCGTGGGCGCCATGGTACGTCGTCCCGGCCGACCACTGGTGGATCACGCAGGCGATCGTCGCGCAGGTGCTGGTCGACACGCTCCTGGGTCTCGACCTGCGCTGGCCCGAGGTCTCGCCCGAGGAGCACGCCGCTAACCTGCAGGCGCGCAAGGAGCTCGAGGCCGAGCGCTAAAGCATGAAGTTGGGCTGGATCGCGCGGCGGACGTCGAGCAGCTCGTCGTCCGGCGTCGCGCGGCGGCGCAGGAACTTGCGACCCTCGATCACGATCGGCAGCAGCGCCGCGAGGCCGACGCAGGCGAACCACTGGCGGCCGCTGAGCTCGGTCGTCAGCAAGCCCTTCTGAAGCCCGGGGAGCTCGGTGGCGATCGCGATCATGAACGCCGCGACGGCGGAGATCAGCAGCGCCTTGAGGATCGGCGGGCCGAGCCCGCTGCCCGGATCGCGGCGGTTGGCGAGCGCGTTGAAGATCGTGCCGAAGCCCATCACGGCGAACGTCATCGTCAGCGACACGCTCGGCTCATTCACCTTCGGGTCGTCCGGCCCGATCACGAGCGGCAGGAACGCGGCGACGAACAGGACGGCCGCGTAGATCACCCACGAGGTGATCGCGGCGCGGTTGGCGATCGGCAGCTTGGGGTCGCGCGGCGGCCGGCTCATGACGTCGGGATCGCCGGGGTCGACCGCGATCACGATCACGCCCGCGACCGTGACGAAGAACAGGAGGTAGAGCACCATCAGCGGCGTCATCGCGACGCCGTCGTTGATGTTGAACGCGGTCGCCGCCACGAACAGCATCACCATCGCCAGCAGCTGGGTCATCTGGAAGCGGACGTACGCGACGACCTTGTCGTAGACGCGGCGGCCGAGCTCGACGGCGTGCACAAGCGTGCCGAAGTTGTCGTCGGTGAGGATCATCCGCGCGGCCTGCTTGGTGACCTCGCTGCCGCTGCCCATCGCGACGCCGATGTCGGCCTGCTTGAGCGCGACGGCGTCGTTGACCGCGTCGCCGGTCGCCGCCACGATCTGCCCCTCGGCCTGCATCAGGCGCGCGAGCCGGAGCTTGTCCTCCGGCGTGACGCGGCCGAGCACGTGCAGCTCGGGCAGGCGGCGGACGACCTCTTCGTCGGTCAGCGCCTGGAAGTCGGTGCCGTTGATCGCGCCCGGCCCGAGGCCCAGCTCGGCGCCGATCGCGCCGGCCGTGATCGGGTTGTCGCCGGTGATCATGCGGACGTCGATGCCGGCCTTGAGCGCGACCCGGACGGCCTCCTTCGCCTCGGCGCGCAGCGGGTCGATCATGCCCGCCATGCCGACGAAGGCGAGGCCCTGGGTCATCGCCATCGGGTCGGCCTTCATCGCCTCGACCTCGTCCTCGGCGATCAGGCGGGTCGCGAAGGCGAGCACGCGCAGGCCCTTCTCGCCCATGCGCGCGTTCGCGGCGTCGAGCTCCGCGCGCACGTCCGCGATCGGCACCTGCGAGCCGCTGAGCGGGCCACCGGACTCGCTGCAGCGATCGAACACGACGTCGGGGCCGCCCTTGACCAGCTCGATCACATACTCGACCCCGTCGACGGTCACGCGGTGGAAGGTGGCCATGAACTTGTAGGCGGAGTCGAACGGCACCTCGGCCAGCCGCGGGTACGCGCGCCGGGTCTCCTCGGCGTTCACGCCCAGCTTCGCCGCCAGCACGACGAGCGCCGCCTCGGTCGGGTCGCCGATCACGGCGCCGTCGTCGGAGACCGTGGCGTCGGTGTCGAGCACGAGCCCGAGCGCGAGGCGGGTGAAGTCGGGCACCGGGACGCCGGCGACCGCCTCGATGGTGCCGGTCTTCTCGTAGCCCTGGCCGGTGACGTTGAACCAGTTGCCGTCCGAGTAGAGGGTCGAGACCATCATCTCGTTCATCGTCAGCGTGCCGGTCTTGTCGGTGTTGATGCCGCTGGTGGCGCCGAGCGTCTCGACGTCGGTCAGGTTCTTCACGACGGCCTTCGCGTCGGCGAGCTGCTTGGCGCCGAGCGACAGCAGGCCGGAGACGAACGCCGGCATGCCGGTCGGGATCGCCGACACCGCCATCGCGGTGCCGAGCAGCATCAGGTCGTCGAACGGCAGCCCGCGGATCACGCCCACGATCACGATGAACGCGACGGCGGCCCAGGCGATGATGCCGAGCACCTTGGTCAGCGAGTCGAGCTCGCGCTGGAGCGGCGAGCGGACGCGCGTGACCGAGGTCAGCATCGTCGCGATCCGGCCCATCTCGGTCTCCATGCCGGTCGCGGTGACGAGCATGGCCCCGGTGCCGCGCGTCACCGACGTGTTCTGGAACAGCATGTCGGCGCGGTCGCCGAGCGGGGTGTCGGGCGAGGCCAGCGCCGCCGGGTCCTTGGCCACCGGCGCGCTCTCGCCGGTCAGCGCCGCCTCCTGCGCCTCCAGCGTCGCCGAGCGGAGCAGCCGCCCGTCGGCGGGGACGATGTCGCCGGCCTCGACCTCGACGATGTCGCCCGGGACGACGTCGGCCGCCGGCACCTCCGCGATCGCGCCGTCGCGCCGCACGCGGCTGTGCGGCACCTGCATCTTCGACAGCGCGTCGACGCTCGCGCGCGCCTTCAGCTCCTGCCGCGAGCCGAGCACGAGGTTGAGGATCACCAGCAGCGCCACGAAGATCGCCGTCGGCACCTCGCCGATCACGAAGCTCACGGCGGTGACCGCGACGAGCATCAGGTTCATCGGCTCGCGCAGCTGCGCGAGCGCGATCGCCGACACCGACGGCGGCTTCTCGCCGCTGATCTGGTTGGGCCCGTGCTGCGCCAGCCGCGACGCCGCCTCGGCCTGGGTCAGGCCGTGCTCGGCGTCGCTGCCGAAGGCGGAGAGGACCGCCGTTTCGTCCTGTGCGAACCAGCTGGCGGCTTGCGGCTCGGGCGCGGTGGTGGCCACGCTGACGATTCTCGCCGCGGGCGCGAGCGGGCCGCGTCACCCGCTCGGGGTGATTCGGCGGCGCCGCGGATCTGATCGTGTGGGGGCATGGGCCTGCGCTGGGAGTGGCGAACGTTCGGTGAGCCACTCGGCGCGGCCGGAGAGCGCCTCGGCTCGATGCCGCCGGAGAAGGTCACGGAGAGCGACGAGACGTACCTGCTCGCGCCCGCCTCGCTCGACGCGGTGAAGGCGCGGGCCGACCTGATGGACGTCAAGCACCTCGAGGCGGTCGACGACGATGGGCTCGAGCTGTGGGAGCCGGTCATGAAGGCGCCGCTGCCGGTGTCGGCGGCCGACGCGGCGATCGTGCTCGCGGCGCTCGGCGTACCCGTCCCTGCGCTCGGCGCCGGCCCCTACGACCTCGCCGCGATCGCCGCCGCGAGCCCCGCCGTCGTCGCCGTGCCCGTGCAGAAGACGCGGCGGCACTTCACGATCGGTGGCTGCATGGCGGAGCTGACCGACCTGCGCACCGGCGGGCGCTCCGCGCGCACGATCGCGGTCGAGTCCGAGGTGCCGGCCGACGTCGTCGCCGTGGTGCGAGAGCTGGGCCTGAGCGGGCGCGAGAACGTCAACGTGCCGCGCGGCCTCGCGGCGCTGCGCCGAGCTCCTTCGCGAACCAGCGGTGGGCGAACGGCTCATCGTTGAAGGCGGGCACCTCCTCGTAGCCGGCGCTGCGGTAGAGCGCGATCGCCTCGTGCAGGAGGTCGCTGGTCTCGAGCCGCACGGTGCGCGCGCCGGCGCGGGCGGCGCGGGTCTCCAGCTCGTGCAGGAGCCGGCGGCCGAGCCCGAGGCCGCGGGCTGACTCGGCCAGCCACATGCGCTTGATGTCGATCGTGTCGGGGCCGGTGCGCTTGAGCGCGCCGCAGCCGACCGGCTCGGCGCGCAGGGAGGCGACGACCAGCTCGCCCTTGGGCGGGCGCAGCTCGTCCGGCTCGGCGGTGCTGCCGACGAGCGGGTCGAACGGCTCGCCGCTGCGGCGCTCCAGCTCGGCGAAGTAGGAGCGGATGCAGAAGCGCGCGTCGGGGTGCTCGGGGTCGATGTCGGTGATCTCGACCATCGCGGCCGTCAGCAGCCGCTCGACGTCGCGCATCGCGGTGGTGAGCCGTTCGCGCTGCGCGGCGGTCAGGGGCTCGAGCAGCGAGGCGGCGAACGCGTCGCTGCGGCGGTCGAGCTCCCGCAGCTCCTCCAGGCCCGTGGGCGTGGCGCGCGCCACGCGCACGCGCTGGTCGTGCTCGCCGGGCGCCACGGTGATCAGCCCGGCGGCCTCGAGCGAGCGCAGCAGCCGGCTGAGGTGGCCCGAGTCGAGCCCGAGCCGCGCCCGCAGCGCGCGCACCTCCGAGCCGTCCGCGCCGATCTCCCACAGCACGCGCGCCTCGCCGAGGGGGCGGTCGCGCGCCAGGAAATGGTCGTCCAGCGCGCCGACGCGCTGCGTCACGGTGCGGTTGAAGCGGCGGACCTGCTCGACCTGCTCCGAGGCCATTCTCTGACCTTAGTCAGAGAATGGCCGAAGAGCAACCGCTACCGCTGAGCCTTCGCCGTGAACTTCGCGCCGCCGAGGCAGCTGTAGATCGAGAAGGTCCCGATCGGGAACTTCGAGATCATGAACTCGTACTGCTGGCGCATGCGGCCCTTGATCGTGTCCCCGCGGCGCTTGATCCAGAGGTCGTGGTTGACCGTGACCTCGCGCCAGTGGAAGGACGGCTTCTCCTCGAACGTGTAGCGGTTGTGCGCCTTGAAGGGCAGCGAGCCGGTGAAGCCGAAGATCTCCGGCCCGCCCTGCGGGGCGCCGCCGCCCTGGATGCTGAGGCAGGACGTCCGGATGCCCGCGGTCAGGTCATGGATGCGGCCGTTCTTGAGCGTGAACGTGACCTTGTGGCCGGAGCTGCTCTTGCCCACGTACTTGACGCTGCGGGCGGAGGCGGGGGCGGCCGTCACGGCGAAGGCCGCGGCGACCGCGAGGAGTGCGGTGAGCTTGCGCATCGGGGAGGGTCTCCTGGGGAGGTCAGCCGAGCTCGGCCGACGGGGGGATCGGGTGGTTGGCCTTGAAGAGGTCGCTCGGGTCGTAGAGCGCCTTGACCTCGCGCAGCGAGCGCCAGGTGTGGGCGTCGAAGAACGCGCTGGGGTCGGCGGGGTCCTCGACGAAGTTGGGGTAGTCGCCGACGCGGTAGGGCGCGACGGCCTCCTTGATCGCCGCGAGCGTGGCGCCGACGGCGCGCGCGGCCTCCGCGTCGGGCGCGACGCCCAGCGAGAAGAGGCTCAGCTCACCGGGCAGCGTCGCCCGCACGCCGGCGCCCGGAGCGCGCTGGGCCAGCGCGCCGCCGAGGTGGCGCAGCTGCACCAGCGTGATGGCGGCGTCCGAGCCGGGGCCGATCACGTCGACGAGCGCGTCGACGCCGGCGGCGGACACCTCGCCGAGCAGATCGTGGCCGCTGAGGAACGGCAGCGGCTCGCGCGGGTCCATGGCCAGGTCGCCGAGCTCGGCCGGGGGCACCATCGCGAAGGTGTCCATCAGCGGGTCGAGGGCGCGGATCGGCGCCAGCAGCCGGCGGCCCTCCTCCTCGCTGCCGAGGTGAGCGCCGAGCACGATGGTGAAGGAGGCGCCGCGCAGCGGCTCGGGCACCGCCGGGTCGGGCGGGAAGTGCAGGACCTGGACCCACGTCATCAGCTCGTTGGGCAGCGCCGGCAGCAGCTCCCGCCAGGCGTGCAGGACCTCGCGCGTGCGCACGAACGGGAAGAAGAGCGCCCCGGCATAGATCTCCGCGTAGGGGTAGACCTCGAACTCGATCGCGGTGACGACGCCGAAGTTGCCGCCGCCGCCGCGCAGCGCCCAGAACAGGTCCGGCTCGTGGTCGGCGTCGGTGCGGACGAGGTGCCCGTCCGCGGTCACCAGCTCGAAGGCGGTGACGCTGTTGGTCTGCAAGCCGTGCGTGCGCGCGAGCCAGCCCATGCCGCCGCCGAGCGAGTAGCCGGCGATGCCGACATCGGGCGAGGAGCCGTGCAGCGCTGCGAGGCCGAGCTCGGAGAGCGCGGGCACGACCTGCGACCAGCGCACGCCGGCGCCGACGCGGACGCGCCGCGCCTCGGCGTCGATGGCGACGTGGTCGAGACCGCGGAGATCGAGCAGGATCGTGCGCTCCAGCGAGCCGTGCGGCCCCGCGTTGTGGCCGGTCGCCTGGGCGCTGACCCGGAAGCCGTGCTCGCGGGCGTAGCGGACGGTGGCGATGACGTCGTGCTCGTCGGCGGCGAGCACGACCGCGGCCGGCTGCTGGTCGATCAGGACGTTGAAGGTCCGGCGAGCGTCGTCCCAGCGCGGCGAGCCGGGGACGACGAGGCGGTCCGGGGGCAGGACCGCGCTGGAGCGGGCGGAGTGGCGGGAGCGGGCAGAGGTGGGCATGCCGCACAGGGTCGGGGCCCGCGCCGCCGCGCACATCGAGGGCGCCCCGGGTCTCCGACCCCAGGGTTTGCACGCCCCGGCGGCGCACCGAACGCATTCGGGTACGGCCTGCCGAACTACCCCGCTAGTGCCACCTCGAGCTCGCGGCGCGAGCCGATCCCGAGCTTCTGGTAGCTGCTCGAGAGGTGGACCTCGACGGTCTTCAGCGTCACGAAGAGCGCCTGCGCGATCTCCTTGTTGGTGCGCCCCGCGGCCGCGAGCTCCGCCACGCGCCGCTCGCTCGGCGTCAGCGCGCCCGGCCCCGAGCGCTCGGCCGTGCGCGGCCGCGCGCCGGTGGCGTAGAGCTCGCTGCGCACGTGCTGCACGAGCCCGTCGGCGCCGCAGCGGTCGGCGAGCTCGAGCGCGCGCCGCAGCGGCTCGCGCGCGTCCGTGGGGCGGCGGGCCAGCCGCACCGCGGTCCCCAGCGCGGCGTGCGCGAGGGCGCATTCGTAGCGGGCGGTCGAGCGCTCGAGCAGCTCGACCGCCTCCTGCAGGCGGTCGAGACCGTCGTCGGGATCGATCGTGCCGAGCACGCGCAGCGAGCGGCCGACGACGCCGGGAGACCCGAACAGGCGGCAGACCTCGACCTCGTCGCGGGCGAGCGGGAGCGCCTCGTCGATCCGCCCGAGCCCGGCGAGCGCCTGCGCGCGCAGCGAGCGCCACGGCAGCCACCCGGGGAACGACGCGATCGCCTGGTCCTGCTGCTCGAGCCGGAAGCTCAGCTCCAGCGTGCCGGCGAAGTCGCCCTCCTCGAGCAGCAGCTCGGCGCGGGTGCGGGCGAGCTGCGCGTACCCGTCGCTGCCGTCGTCGTCGGCCTGCCCGTCCGCGAGCGCGGCCCGCGCGCCGGCGAGGTCGCCGCGCAGCAGCCGGGCCGCGCCGAGGAACGCGGAGCCGTACGTCTCGCGCGAGCGCGTGCGCCCCCACTCGGCGAAGCGCTCGTTCGCGGCCTCGAGCCGCTCCTGGGCCTCGCGCAGCTCGCCGCGCCACAGCAGCGTCCGGCCGCTCCACAGGTTCACGCTCAGGACGCCGAGCAGCGAGCCGCGGCGGTGCGCGAGCGCCCGCAGCTTCTCCCATTCGGCCACCGCCTCCTCGCGATCCGCCATCGTCAGCACCATCAGCGCCGGCACCGGGAACAGGCCCGGGTCGACGCCGATCAGCACGTCGCCGGCGAGCGCCCGCTGCGCCAGGGCGGCGCAGCGCTCCTCGCCCACGCCGGTCATCGCGAGGCCGAACGAGACCATCGCCGCGAGCATCTTGGCTCCGGGCCCGTCGCCCTCGATGGCGACGGCGCTCAGATCCTCCGCGCTCAGCTTGCCGCCCATGCCGTAGCGCGCCGCCGCGAGCTCCGTGGCGCGCAGCGCCTGGCGCGCGTCGACGAGCTCCGGCGGCGTCTCGGCGGCCGCCTGCCGCGACACGGCCGACGCTTCGGCGGCGGGCGCCGTGAAGAAGAGCGTGCGCGTGAGCGCGCCCGCGGCGTACGCGCGCAGCTGCGGATCCTCGAGCTGCTCCCACGCCTCGCGCAGGTGGGTGGCGGCCGCCGGCCCCGACGTCAGCACCTCGGCAAGCCCCAGCTCGAGCAGCAGGCCAGGTCGGCGCTCGGGCGGCGGCGGCTCCTCGAGCGCGCGGGTCAGCAGCGACACCGCCGTGTCCGCGGCGCCCTTCGCGCGAGCCGACGCGGCCGCCGCCGCGAGCACGTCGACGACCCACGGATCGCCCTTGCGCGGCGCGGAGAGCAGGTGGGTCGCGATCTGCTCCGGCGGCGCGCCGTGCTCAGCGAGCAGCGCGGCGGCGCGGGCATGGCGCATCACGCGCTCGGCGAACGGCAGCTCGTGGTAGATCGCGTCGCGGACGAGCGGGTGCACGAACGCCGCCGGCGGGTGCGGGTCGAGGATCTCCGCGCGGGCCAGCGCCGACGCGGCGGCCGCCGCCTCCTCCATCGTCAGGCCGGCGAGCCCGGCGGCGACGCGCTGCTCGGTGATCCCGAGGACGGCGAGCGCCTGCGCCAGCGCCACCGCCTGGTCGCCGAGCCGGTGCAGGCGGACGAGCACGGTGCGCGAGATCGCGCCAGGGCCGATCCGCTTGACGGCGCCGACCTCGCTCGCCAGCGGCCGCACGTCCTCCACGGCGAGCGACGAGAGCAGCTGGCGCAGCAGCAGCGGATTGCCGCCGGTGGCCTCGACGCACGCGGCCGTGAAGGCGGCGTCCGGCTCCGCGCCGAGGCGATCCGCGATCAGCAGCGCCACGCCCGCCTCGCTCAGCGGCCGCGGCACGACGCGCAGCGCATCGGCGCTCGACGCGAGCTCGGCCACGAGCACCGGGTCGATGCCGGGCTCGCCGCTGCGCAGGCCGAGCGCGAGCACGATCCCCGAGCCGGCGAGCCGGCGCCCGACGTACGCGAGGTACCGCAGCGACGGCGCGTCGCACCAGTGGAGATCGTCGACGACGAGCAGCAGCCGCCCGTCCTCGGCGAGGTTGACGGCCAGCCAGTAGAGACCGTGGAGCGCCGCGAACGAGCCGTCGCCCGCCCCCGCGCCCGGCGGCGCGACGGCCTCGAAGACCGGAGCGGCCGACGCGGCCGCGCCGGCCAGCAGCCGCTCGCGCGCGGCCGGATCGGCCAGCACGGGCTCGAACAGCTGGCGCACGACGCCGAACGCGAAGTCGCGCTCGAGGTGCGCCCCGCGGGCCGCCAGCGTCCGGACGCCGAGCGGGCCAGCGCGCCCGGTCAGCTCGCCCAGCAGCCGGCTCTTGCCGATCCCGGCGGGCCCCTCGACCAGCACGGGCCCCGGGAGACCCCGGTTCTGGTCCAGGGCGTCCGCGAGCGCGGCCAGCTCGCGCTCGCGCTCGAGCAGCGGCGTGTCGCCGTTCGCCGAACCCTCCGCGGTCATGGCTCTCGCGGACCGTAACCGAACCTGCGCAGCCCCGTGGGCGCTAGCCTTGCTCCCCGCTGGCGAGATAGCTCAGTTGGTAGAGCACACGACTGAAAATCGTGGTGTCCCCGGTTCGAGTCCGGGTCTCGCCATCGACGAAAGACCTGCAAGACGGTCATTTCGGCACGAGGCGCCATCGGAGGTCTGATCGACTCAAACGGTCCCACGGGCCTTTTCGGGCCTTTTCAGCGCTCCTCGGACGGGCCAAATGCGCGGGCCGCGACGCACGTCGGGCGTCATCATCCCGGGCAGGTCATGCACGATCCCGTTGACATCCGGCGACGGATCGTCCGCCTCGTCGCACGTGTCGATCGCCGCGACGACTACGGCCAGCTGCTTGCGCGCGATCAGGTGATCCGCGACCGTGACGACGTCGAGGACATCGATGCCTGGCGCGCGGAGATCAGGCGTCAGGCGCGCGCGGACAAGATCAAGGTCCGCACCGGTTTCAACGACGGGATCGTCTGGGCGCTGCGGGTCCGCCGCGACGAGGCAGCGTGGCAAGCCGAGGTGCGCCGCTACAGCGATCTGCTTGCACGCACGGTTCCGCTCGCCGTCGAACTGCGACACGAGCCAGCGGTCGCCCTCCGGGACGGCGACGAGCTGGTGTGCACGTGCGGTCGTTGCTCTGCGCTCGGCTACGGCGACGCGCGCGAGAACGTTGTCGGCGGCGCGCTGTTCGAGGACGAGTGCCCGAACGAGGACCCGCCGAAGCTCAGCGCGCTGGTGATGGCGCAGGTCCCCGGGTCGCGCTGGCCTCGCGACAGCCCAGGCGTCGCATGACCGGTGTGACGCGCGGTCGCCCCCGCCCCTGGAAAGAGAGCGCTACCGGCGCGCCGAGCCGAGGGTCGCCTGGCCCCACCCGCTGCCGTCCGCCGTGCACTCTTAGCTGTGGCGGGTGGGACGCTATGACGAGATCGAGACCAACCGGGTCTCTCACCTTCAGATGATCCAGGCGGTCATCGGCAGGCTCGGCAACGACTCGTTTCTGATCAAGGGATGGGCGGTGACGATCGCCGGCGCCCTCCTCGGCTTCGCGGTGAATCAGCACTCCGAGCGGCTGGCGGTGCTCAGCCTGATCCCGACGCTGCTCTTCTGGGTGCAGGACTCACTGTTCCTGCGGTCCGAGCGGCTCTTCCGCCTGCTCCACGAAGAGGTCCGTAAGCCGGACTCCACGGTTAAGCCCTTCTTCATGAACGCCACCGCTACGGATTTCATCGCGGAGTACGACAAGAAGGACGCTGGCTCGTGGCCAAGTGCATTCTTTCGGCCAACGCTGCTGCTCTTCTACCTGCTGCTGGCCATCGCAGCGATCGTGCTCAGCCAGATCGTTAAATAGCGAGCGCTCCTCGAATGCTGTTCGCCGTCTCCTCGAGCGCTTCGTGCTCGAAGGCCGATGCCGGCGGCCAGATCTCGCCAAAGCCGTCGTCGTCTCGTCGCGGAACAACGTGCAGGTGAAGATGGAAGACGCTTTGTTCCGCTACCGATCCCGACGAACTGATCAGGTTCATGCCATCGGGCACCAGCGCCGTCTTTATGGCGCGACCGATGAGATGTGCACCGCGCGCGAGATCGCAGACGAGGTCCGCATCGGCTGCCCATAGATCCGCGACATGAAGTCGCGGCACGACGAGGGTATGCCCTGGTGTCGCGGGCGCGAAAGGAAAGAAAGCAACCCACGTCTCGGCGTCGGCGATCACCTCGGCGGGCGCATCGCCAGCGACGATACGACAGAACGGACAGTTCTCATCTGGAGCGACCATACGGCCGGGAGCCTAGTTGCCGGATGAGCCGTCCGGTCCGGCGCCTAGTTTTCGAGAGTCATGGCGCGCAAGGTCTTCTTCAGCTTCCACTACGACCGGGACTCGTGGCGCGTAAGCCAGGTTCGCAACTGCAACGTCGTTAGCGGATACGAGAAGAATCCGTTCTACGACAAGGCCCGGTGGGAACAGGTCAAGCGACAGGGCGACGCGGCGATCAAGCGCTGGATCGACGAGCGGCTGCGGGGCACCTCGGTGACCGTAGTACTCATCGGTCAAGAGACCTCGAAGCGGCGCTGGGTCCGCTACGAAATCGAGCGGAGCATCGCGCTGGGCAAGGGGCTCCTAGGCATCGACATCAGCAAGATCAACGATCAGCTCGGGCAAACCGACGAAACGGGTGTCAATCCGCTTCCGACCGGCTACGCCTACTACCGCTGGAACCGCGACGACGGACGAGCCAACCTCAGCAGATGGATCGAAGCCGCGGTGCCCCGGTGACGGCGAGCGCAGCCACTAGCTGATCCATGGCGTACCTCACAACGACAGAGGCTCGGCGCGCGGCCATGTCGAAACACGGCTCGGTGCGACTCGCCGAAGCGGACTTGCGGGCGCCCCAGCGGGCTCCAGTCGCGCAGACCTTCGACATCTTTCTGTCGCACTACTCGGAGGACGCCACCATCATCGCGGGCGTGAAGGCGCTGATGGAAGCGGACGGCCTGCGTGTCTACGTCGATTGGTTGGACGACCCCCAGTTGGACCGCACGCGCGTCACAGCCGAGAACGCGAGGACGCTGAGGACGCGCATGGACCATTCGCGTCACCTCGTCTGGGCGAGCTCGCGGACATCATCGATCTCCCGCTGGATGCCTTGGGAACTCGGCTACTTCGACGGTCACCGCACGGGCCACATCAGCATCCTGCCAATCGTTGAGCCGACTCGGCCCAACTTCGCGGGCGTCGAGTTCCTAGGCCTCTACCCAGTCCTGGAGTGGGTCCCCTTCCAGGATCATCGGACGCGGTTCGCGCGCCGGAACCAACCCTCAGGCGTCACCACTCTGGCCAACCTCGCGCAGCGATAGGTCGAAGCTGTTGCGAATGGGAGAACTGCTCCACGGTGATCGATCTGCTGCTTCGGACCGAGGTCGGCTCGCGTCGATGCACGACTCCGCATGGCGCCAGCGGTGATGCCAGGCACGGCGCAACCAGCCGCACTGTACCCGGCTCAGGGCTCTCGCGCGCGCGTTGGCACATGCTCAGACCGCACGACGTCCGATGCCGACTCACGCATCGCTAACTGGCGCCGGCGCCCGATCTCACCCCGTCGGCGCCGCTGCAGCACGTAGCGGTAGATGCGGTTGGTCGTCGTCACGTCCTCGTGTCCGACCTGGTCGGCCACATACTCCTGGTCGGCGCCGGCGGCGAACAGTGACGCGATGCAGGTGTAGCGCAGCGTGTGCGGGGTGACCTCCTCGCGGATCGCGGGGAGCCCCGCCTCGGTGCGCTGGCGGTTGGCCTCTTTCAGGGCCGGCGGGATCACGTGCTGCGCGATGGCGTTGCGCGTCCAGCGCTTGCCGCGCGCGTTGATAAACGCCGGCCTCCCCGGTTGCCACGTCTCGCCGCGCGCGGCCTTGTATGCGGCGAGCTCTTCCTGGAGGTCGTCGTGGATGTCGACGCGGCGTATTCCGGCCGGCGTCTTGGCGTCGAGCACGCGAAGCTCGCGACGCGCGAGGTCGACGTGCTCGCAGTTGAGCGCGGACAGCTCGCTGACGCGCAGCCCCGCGAGCGTGAGCGCCGCGACGACTGGGCGGTAGCGCGGCATTGGGCGCTCGTCGGCGCGGTTGGCGTGGTAGATGGCGGTCGATTCGGCGAGGTCGAGCTCGGCGGCGATCGCCTTCCATGTTTTGCCCGTCGCGCGCGTGCTGACGATCCGGCGGCGCAGCTCGTCGTTAGGTGCGGGGCGCTGGTCGAGCTTGCCTGCCGCGTCGACGAGCGACATCGCCTCGTCGAGCTCGAGGCCGTACTTCTTCTCGCGGCGGACCTCGAGCCGGAGGTCTTCTCCTTCGGCAGGGTTGCGTGCGAGCAGTCCTTCGCGCACGGCGCGCGCGAGGATCTCCGAGAGCAGGTGCAGGTGGGAGTTGATCGTCTGCGGACGCAGCGGCTGCATCGCGCGCCCGCGCCCATCGACGAGCGGCTCGCCGATTGCCAGCGCTGCCTCGATCCGGCGGTTCTCTGCGAGCTTTCGGTCGAGGTAGGCCTCGACGTCGCGGCTCGTCAGTTCGCTCACGATGATGTGACCGAAGTGCGGCAGCAGGTGGATCTCGAGCTTGCGCTTCATATCGGCCAGGCTGTTCGGGCGCAGTCCCTTTCGGACTTTGCGCTGGTAGTGCTCGTCGGCGAGTTGCGCGATGGGCGGGATTTCGCTTTCGACGTAGTCGGCCTTCAGCGGCTGGGCCCAGGTGCCGGCGAGAATCTGGCTCGCGATCAGCCGTGCCTCGTGTTCGGCACGTGCACGATTCATGCCCTCGTCGCTGCGTCCGAGGGGGATTCTCTGGGACGGGTAGCCGTGGCCGCGGAACCGCACGCTGTAGCTCACGACGCCGTTGCGGAGGCTGAGCTCGCGGATCTGCCCGGTCGGCTTGCGGGGCATACGCGGAGACTGCTACAGGCGAGGGCGAGCGCGCAACTCTCCCCTCGCGGTTTCGGCCTCCCGCGCTCGCCGGGCGGGGACCGACCGGCGGTCTCGTCGCGGAGTGGGCACGCCGACGATCCGCTGCACACCGTCACGAGGGATGCGCAGCGGCGCGGTCTGGCCGGTCCCGAGTTTGACCGCGCCGAGCTCGGCGGCGTGCTCGTAGACCCAGCTGCGCCCCACGCGGAGGACCTCAGCGGTCTCGGCGACCGTGAGTAGCGCCGGCAGGGCGTGCAGGTCAGCGATCGACATCGGGGGTGGCTCCGTGATTGCCGGCGGTTGGCCTGCGAGGCGGGAACTCACGACCAGCCCCCGACCGCCGCTTCGTCCACCTCTAGGAGGAGGTCGAGGAGCAGAACGCGCGTGTCCTCGAGCGCGGCGCTCCACGCCGCGCGGAGCAGCGCGTTGGCGAGGTCGCGGCGCTCGGCGGGCGTGAGGAGATCGAGGTCGATCCCGAGGAACCTCATGTGGAACTCTCCGATCGCGCTGCCAACGAGGTCATCTGGTCCACCGAGGGACGAGCGCCCGATTTGGCCCCCCTTTCTTTCCGACGCGCGCGACGCACTCGCGATCACGGGTCCCGCGGCCGTCGCATCCGCCGGATGTGAGCCCGACCCTTCACCAGCGACTTGTTCACGTTGGTGCGTGTGCGTCCAGGCGTTCGCGCACGGATCTCCTCGTAGCTGTAGCCCGCGACCTTCAGCGCGAGATCGATGCGTCGGCCCTCGGGCAGTGACGCTAAGACGCGGAGCGCCTCGAGCGCCTCGAGCGCATCGTCGAGCGACCGCGGATCGGCGATTACCTCGTGCCAGTCGCCGTCCTCTCGGGATAGCCGCTCGAGCCGCGCGTCTCGTCGGTCGATGGCCGAGAGTCGGTACGCCTCGTGGATCGCGACGACGCGCAGCCAGGCGAAGTTCGAGTCCCGGTTCGGCTGCGCACGCAGGAGCGTCGCCCACGCGGTCTGGCACGCGTCTTCGATCAGCTCACGTGGGGCCCGGACCACGCTGAGCCACCGCGCGGTGCAGCTGGCGGTGATGAGCGCGGTACAGAGCGTCATCGTCTCGGTGCGACCTTGGAGGTGGGGTGTCGGTCGGGGGCTGCATGAGCCCCGTTCCGGGTGAGACCGGCCGGCGGGAGTCGCCGTTGGCGAACGTCGCACCAAACGTCCGCCGGCCGGGCTTGCCCGATCATCGGGGCGCCGCAGCCCTCGACCGCCTCCGCGGGCTACGCGGCGAGCGCCTCCGCCTCGACGGCATCGGAGGTCGGCTCGGGCTTCGGATCGAGCGCGTCCTCGATCCGCCGGGCGATCGTGTCGATCGTCTGCGCGTACTCGCGGATCGCGTCGAGCGCGCCGTCTTCGCCCCAGCCGGCGATGTAGGGGATCGACTCGCCGCCGACGTCGAGGCCGACCGAGCCCAGCACGCAGTAGGTGACGCAGTCGACGAGGACCTCGGCCTGAGCTCGCGTGTACTGCTCGTAGCCGACCCCGTGCGCGTGGGCCAGTTCGTGGGTGAGGGTGCGGACCTGCTGGTTGCTGGGTCCGCTGGCGACGACGATCTGGCGGCGCTTGGCGTCGCACCAGCCTCCGGGCCCGTTCTCGGGGAGGTCGCGGATCTCGACGCTGTACCCGAGCTCGGCGGCGTGGGCGATGAGCGGGGCGATCAGGTGGTGGTGGCTGTCGCCGGTGATCGGCTCGGCAGGCGGGGCCAGCGGGACGGGCTGCTTGCCGGGCAGCGGGTCGGTGCCACTCACGTCCCATACGGTCACGGCCTTGAAGAACACGCGCGTGCCGCCGGTCTTCTCACCGTGCTCGTCCCGGTCCTTGACGGTGACGGGGGCGAGGATCCGGATGCCCTCGCCCTTGCGCGGCACGCGGTTGAGCTGCAGCCAGGCGCGAAAGCCGGCGACGTAGGTCGGGGTGATGCCGCGCCGATACGCCTCGATCGCAAGGATCATCTGGTTTCCGAGGCTGTACCTGGAGAGGCCGTTGCTGGCGCGAACCTTGATCCAGCGCTGCCAGCCGTCGGTGGTCAGCAGGGCGCGGGCGGCCTGCTCGATGCGGTCGCGGTCGGCTTTGCGGCGCGCGTCGCGCTCCTCATCGGTGAGCGGCTTGCGGTTGAAGCGGCGGGCCATCGTGGGCTCCTTTCGGGGCTTGGGCCCGCCCCGCCGGCGGGCCGATCCCCGGCCACCCGCACGCCCGTCAGGGCGTGCCACCATCGGGTGGCGAGTCGGCCCGCCGGCGGGCGGCGCTCGGGCTACGCGGCGTCGTCGAGGTCCTCGTCGAGCTCGTCGCCGATGCCGTCGTCCGTGTCCGGCTCGGCCGGCTGGCGCTCGGCGCGCTGCTGCTCGCGAACCTGGGCCTCGGCCTTCTCGTAGGCGGCGTGGGCGCGCTTGACGGCCTGCTCGAGCTTGGTCAGCGACGCGGGGACGTGCGGGCCCGCGAGCTTCTTGAGGGCCTTGGCGGCGATGTCCTTGTGCGAGCTCCACCGGGTCGCGGGCATCCGTTGGCTCGACGGCACCACGAGCCGGGTGGCGTGCTGCTCGGCGGCGATCACCATCAGCGCGCGGCCGTAGAGCTCGCCGGCGGTCTTCGCGCCGTCGACGAACTTCCACAGCCAGACGAGCGCGGCCCGCGGGTCGCGGTGGTCGGCGTAGTCGATGCGCAGGCGCCCGCGGGTGCCGTCCTTGCGCGTTTTGGTGACGTCGGCGCGTAGCTCGTCGATCACGAGCCGCACGCCGCCGGCGGCGATCCGGGCGATCCGCTCCCCGCTCTGGGTGTAGGGCGAGCTGTCGTGATCGGCGCCGAGGAGGGCGTAGACGAAGAACCTCGCGACGTTCATGTCGGTCGGGTCGACGCTGGTGAGGCTGGTGATCAGCGCGTGCCCGAGGTCGAGGTTGGCGCCGTGCGCCTGGTCAGTGAGCTCGCGCAGCTGCGCGTCGCGCTCGCGCTTGGCGACCGTGACCGGGTCCGCCGGCTGCTTGGCCGCGCGCGTGGTCTTCTTCTCCTTGGCGGCCGCGGCGGCCTTGGCCTCGAGCTCGTCGTGGGTGCGCTTGATCGCGGTCTTGACGAGCTCGCGGTAGAGGGGGCGGTCAACGATGATCGCCCGACCCGGGCCGTCGAACTCGATCAGCACGCCCGCCGCGCGCGCCTGGTCGACGTCCTCGTCGCTGAAGCGCACCTGCGGCGGGCCGTAGGCGTAGCGGTCGAGCTGCTTGTGGAGCTTTTCGGCCTGCTCGTAGAGCTGCTCGGTCTTCTTGCCCAGGCGCAGCTCGGCGATCTCTGGGCTGCTGGCGGAGTGCAGGTAGGCCGCGAACACCTTTCCGTCACCGCTGTGGGTCAGCGCCGCATCGAGGACCCAGCCGGGCTCCCGGGTCAGGCGCTCGGCGGCCCAGGCGTTGCCGTCGTCGAGGTAGGCGATCACGGCGTCGAGCAGGCCGGGCGCCGTCTTGCCGATCGCGCGTAGCTGGTCGACGGCGGCCAGGTGGATGATGCCGTCGCCGACCAGCTGCTGCGCACGCTCAGGGAGCTCGAGGATCTTCACCCGCGCGGTCACGCGACTCTTCGGCCAGCCGAGTGCCTGCGCGGCGCCGTCCTCGGTCAGGCCGCGGTCGAGCATCGCCTTGACCGCGCGCGCCTCCTCGTAGGGGTTCAGCTGCTTGCGCGCGATGTTCTCGACTGCGCGGTCGGCATCCTCGGTCGTAGCGTCGCGCACGACGACGGGCACAACGTCCAGCCCGAGCGAGCGAGCGGCCGCGATGCGATGAAAGCCGGCGACGAGCTCGAACCCTTCGTCGTCGTTGCGCACGACGACCGGGACGAGCATGCCCTGCAGCTTGATCGAGCCGGCGAGCGCCTTTACGTGCTCGGGATCGAGGTCGCGCACGTTGTCGGGGACGCGGACCTCGCCGAGCGCCACACGGCGCCCGGTTTCCTGGTTGGTGGTGGCCATCAGGCCCTCCCGTGGGGTTGTGGCCCGCCCCGCTGGCGGGCCGATCCCCGCCCGCCCGCACGCCCGCCAGGGCGTGCCACCCTCAGGTGGCGGGTCGGCCCGTCAGCGGGGGAAGCTGTCGCGCGGGCCGACCGCGCCTCCGAGCGGCTCCCCCAGATGTCCCGCACGTATGGTTTGACGCGCGGACGCTCGCTCTTCACCAAACGCGGGCGCGAGCTTGGCGCTGACGTGGACAACCGCGGTTCGTCCAACGGGAGCGTCTGGAGCGACCGTCCGGACTCGCCTGCCACCCGGCCGGAGGCGAGAGTGCTCATATCGTCGGACTGGGCACAACGCCCCGCGGCCGCTCTTGCGTCATCGCGATACCGGCGTGCTGGAGCTCCCACCGTCGCCGGGTAGGGTCGAGTCCGCGGGAATGCACGACCATCACGCGCCAGCCGAGAGGAGACTGAGCCCGCGTGCGCGGTGACGGGGCGTGGGACGACACGTGGCGCCGACTCGCGCACTGGACGCGCGGCCAAACGCCCTCGGAGTTCCTCGCGGCTCAGGTTCTCGCCGATCAAGGGTTCGAGGACATCGACCCCATCCATCCGTTCGGCGGCAAGGACGGGAAGGCCGACGCGCTGGCCACGTTCAACGGCGAGCCTTGGATCATGGCCGTCTACTTCCCGCAGAACCCCGACACGTTCAGCTCGATCAAGAAAAAGTTCGAGAGCGATGCGAAAGGCATCGCGCCGCACAACGCCAAGGGCTTCGCGTTCGTAACGAATCAACAACTGGCGAAGGCAGAGAGGCGGGACCTTCGGGCCCTTGCCGACGTTCCGGTCAAGATCTATCACCTCGCCCGGCTCGTAACGATGCTCGACCGGCCGAGGATGCACGCCGTCCGCGAGCAGTTCCTTGACATCCGGGCTGGTACCCCGGGCCCGGACCGCAACGCCCTGCTGGAAGCCGCATGGCGGAAATCGATCGCCCGCTGTGCCGCGCGCTGGCAGGGCGTCGGACTCCCGGGCAGCGAGGCGGAAGCTCTCGCGGACGATCTCGAGCTCGGCGAGCCGCCAACGGCAATCCTCCCGACTGACGACGCGCCCGTCGTCGTGTGGACCGCGCCACTGGGGTCGGGCAAGTCGATCGCGTCGGAGCGCCACCATCAACGCGCGCTCGAGGCGGCGATCAAGTCGGAGGACGCGCCGGTTCCGGTGTTCCTTCATGCGAAGGAATGCGTGCCGACGCTGCAGCGGGCAGTGACCGCGGCGGCGGAAGGCCTCGGAACCCTGGCAGCCAACAGCGCCCATGTCGTCGTCGACGGCATCGACGAGGTGGGCCACCAGGTCGGCGAGCGACTGCTGTCCGAAGCGCGGACCGTCGCCCGAACGTGGCCGCCGACAACGGTGCTGCTCACTTCCCGGCCGCTTCCCGTCCTGACCGACGCTGAAGAGCACCGGCGACTCCCGGGCCTCGACGCGCAGGAACAACACAGCTGCGTCGAGCTTGGAGCCGGCCGAGACCTGCCGCAGTCCCGGCTCGACACGCTCGCACAGCCTGTGAAGGCGACGCTCGAGCAGCCGTTTTTCGCGCTGCTCGTCGGGCTCTGGATTCGTGAGCGCGATGTAGCGCCACGGGCGGCGATCGACCTCATGGTGCTCCTCGGTGAGCGCAGCGCCCGTGGTCTCGAGATCGGTGAGGACGAACTTCGCTCGTTGGCGGCTCGATCGGTCGCGCGCGATCTCGGGCCCGTGCCGGCGGGCGAGGTGCTCGCCGGGGGCCGTCGCGAGCCGCTCCTCGCGACGGGTCTGGTGATCGAGCGCGGCCAGGACCTCGCGTTCGTGCTCCCCGCCGTCGCTCAGTGGTTCGCCGCGCAGGCGCTCCTGCTCGAGGAGTGCTCGGTCGACTCGCTTCTCGCGAGCCCCGAGGATCTGGAGCTGTGGCGCTATCCGCTCGCCCTGGCGATCGCCGTGGGCTCGTCGGAGCAGGTCGAGCGTCTTCTGACGCCGTTCCTGCAGTCCGCTGCTGGCTTCGCGCTGCGCGTGCTCAACGCCGCTTTCGGCCAGGCGATCCTCAGCGATGGGCCGGCGCCGCCGTGGCGTGCTGGAGGCGAACAGGTCCGCGCGACGCTGCAGGCGCTTGTCGACGCGCTCGGCCCGGTGGGGGCGCTCGTCGCCGAGACCGATGACAACGGAAAGCTCGTGCCGATGGCTGTGACGGGAGACAAGGCCGGGCTCGCGATTGCGTTCTGGCATGGCCAAGAGCCGCGACCTGACGTGTTCGAACTTCCTGCGGTAAATCTCTTCGACTCCGGTCGCGAGTGGGGACGGTGGCGGCTCAGTGGCGTTGGCCCGGGGGCCGCGTGGGCTTGGCACTGGTCGATGCAGGAGATCCGCGAAGGCGTCAAAGCCGTGATGCGCCGCCGAGCCCTCCCCCTCCCGACCGCCGGACCGCTCGCCGAGGAAGAAGCGTGGGCAAGCGCATGCGCGCTCGCCGAGCAGCCGGTACTCGTCTGCGATGCGATCCCGCTGAAGGTGCTGCGGAGCGCGCTCGACCGCAGGCCGCGGGAGATCTACGAAGAGTTCCCGGTTGTCCTCATCGGGCGCGATATGACGGCGTACGACCTTCGCGGTCTCGTGCTCCATGTGGATCGGCTCGAGGCAGAGGGCGCGGACGCGTTCGTCGCACCGCTGCCGGGCCCGGACCGGCTCGATGACGATGGAGGATGGATCACCGCGATCTACAGTGATGAACGGCTGCTCGAGGTCGCGGTGGCGATCTACGAGCGGGCTCTTATGGGTTACCGCCAGCTCGCGGACCGCTGGTTTCCGACGCTCCGGTCGCAGCTCGAGGTCGCAACGCTGCTGCCGATGCGGATCGTCGGCTTCCTCGATCCGGGGCGCGAGTCAGGACTGCTCGAGCCGATTCTCGAGGGCTACTACGAAGCCTTGCCGGCGGGCTCGACCGACGAGGTCGACATCACGTTCGGACGCTACGAGCGCGCCGATTCGCAAGCGGCTTTCCAGCGCCAGCGCGCGGCCAGACCACATGCGGCCCGCTGGCTTCCGGGCACGAGCCGTGGCATGTCGTTCGAGGTCGGGCAGGCGCGTCCGGTCGCGGCCGTCGTGTACCAGTGGCTAACGTCCGATCTCCGGCGTCTTGGGCTCACCGACACGCACCGCGTCTCGACCGACAGAGGCCACACCCCCTGGGACATCTGACCGGAGAGGGCGGCGCGTGGCGTGCCGCCCTCTCCCTCACGACCCGTTTCATCGGGCAGGTCGCAACAGCGCACCACGCGGCTTTGGCGAGTGCGTCTCTTCCTAAGGCGGACGCGCGGACGCCGCCGATGTCTGGCGCCATCGCGCGTCAGCGAGCGCCGGTGTGTCGCGGCACGAAATTGTTCCTATTGTTGATTTCCGGCACTTTTGGTGTCCGGTGCAAGGAGGGGCCCCGGTCAGGGCCCCCGACACGCCCGGAATGGACGAGCCACAGTCGTCTCTGCGGCCGCCGAAGTCGTGCCTGCTACGCGGAGCGGATGCGAGCGTCAGGCGGCCGCGGGACCTGGTGCCCGGACCTCGTCCAGGGCGAGCGCCCGCCACACGTCGCCACAGACGACCGCATCGCGAAGGCGGAAGCGCGCGTGCGAGCGCGCTTGCTCGACGTTCGATCTCGTGATCTGGGGATGCGAACCCGCCAAGCGGCGAGGCCGGTCCCTCCGCTCATGAAAGTCCTGTTCTCGTGGTGGGAGGTAGATCTCGTGGTCAACGGCCCAGGCGGGCGCGGCGGGACGCTGCACCTCGCCGGCGGCTGGCTCGTCGTCTGTAGTTCGAGGACGGTCACGATCACCGGCGCCTTGTGTCGGACGCACGTCGCGGCGCAGCTGCCGGCGGGCTACTGCTGGGGCGGCGGCGCGGTCGCCGCCCCAGCCTCGTCGGTCAGCGGCTCGGCCGCATGAAGCGGTCGACGGCGCGGTTAGCGATCTTGTCGCCGTGCGCGATGCCTTTCTTCACGGCTTGCCGGAAGTGGAAGCCGATGAGGATCCGCGACAGCCCGTTCTCGTCCGCCGCCTGGGAGAAGCTGCGGAAGTGGCGGACGACCGAGCAGTCGCCCGCTGTGGTCACGGTCGTGCTGCAGGTCGCGAAACGGAAGCGGTCCGTGCCGAAGAACCGCGCGAGCGCGGTCGCGGCGGCTCCGCCCTCGACCGCGTGCGCCGAGTCATAGTCGGGGATCTCGGGCGTCGGGCGCAGCGGCGTCCAGCTCGGATCGGCCGCAGTGGCCGGGTTGCCGTCCGTCGCGGCGAGCCGGATCGCGGTGACGGGCCGCCAGTAGTTGTACGTGTACTTGGTCTCGAAGCTGCTGATGTAGCCGTCCGCCAGGCTCACATTCAGCAGGCCGAGCAGGCGCGCCTCCTGCCACTGGTCGAGCCCCGTCCGCGCGGCCGCCGTCCGGGCGATCCGGTTCCACTGCAGCGGTGAGCTCTCGTACCAGAACAGGGCGATCTCGGTCTGGTCCGCGGTCCGCGCGCTCGGTGTGGTGACGCCGTCGCCGCCGAGCGCCTTGATCTCGTCGAAGTCCGCCGTGTAGCGCGGGTCGCTGACCGCGTACGGCGGCCCGGGGCGGAACTGCGCGCCGTCGCGCAGCACGAACGGCGGCTCGCTGCCGAGTCCGGGCGCGAACGCGAACGTCGCTCCTGGCGTGAAGCGGTAGGCGCCGGGCGTCGTGCCCTCGGGGTACCCGAGGTCGGGCACCAGCAGGTCGCGGTTGCCGTCGTTCGCGCGCAGCGCGAGGATCGCCGCTGCGGCGGCGCGTCCGACCGCGACTCCGCGCGCCTTGCGCCGCCCGTCCGGGATCTCGGCGAGCGCGGCGGCGTAGTCCGCTTCCACGCTCGCGACGGCGGCGTCGACGCAGGCCGGCGGCACGAGCGTCGAGAGCTCGCTGAGCGTGGGGACGAGCACATCGCGCGCCGCTGCGGCCACGGCGGCGTCCGGCGACGCGTGCCGCCGCGCGCGCGCGTCGTACGCGTAGGGCTCCGAGCGGCGGCGGATGGCGTTGAGCGCGTCGTGGACGGCGATCTGCGTCATCGCGTACAGCCGCGCCTCCGCCGGCGACGGGCCGACCGGCGAGATGCAGGCGGCGACCGCCGCCCTGCCCGCGTTGGCGTTCCAGGTGCCGACCGCGTCCGAGTGGGCTGCGGCCGGGACGGCCGACCCGCACAGGGCCAGGCCGGTCGCGCAGGCGACCAACGTTGCGCGAGTCATGACGCGATCCCCACATGCTCGTGGCGGTGGCGGTAGGTCACGCCGCCCCACGAGATCAGCAGGATGATCCCGCCGGCGGCGCCGGCGCCCACGGCGGCCGAGGCCCAATCAAACCCCTCGTCGACGCTCTGCACGACGGGCGGCGCGGGCTCGACGAACGGCACCGGCGTGTCGGCCGGGGCCGGGCGAGCGCTCGCGACGGGCGCCGCGAGCGCCAAGGCCGCGAGGCAGCCGAGGACCAGGCGGGTGATGCGGTGCGGCACCTTCATGACGGCCTCCTTTCGAGGCGGTCGGGAGTGAACGCCGCGGAAGTTGCTCAGGCGCGGTAAACCGAGGGTCGACGCCGGGTTTACTCGCCGATTGACTGGCGTTAGGGTCGCGCGAAGGTGGACGTGCGGCTGCTAGGGCCGCTCGAGGTTCGCCTCGGGGACGGGCCGATCGAGCTGGGCCCCCGCCAGCAGCGGGCGGTGCTCGCGATGCTTGCGCTGGAGCCGGGGCGGACGGTGTCGGCCGACCGCTTGGCCGAAGGAGTGTGGGGCGAATCGCTGCCGCTGAGCGCCCCGAAGATGGTGCAGCTGTACGTGTCGCGTCTGCGACGCGCGCTCGACGGTGATGCGGTCCGGATCGTGACGCGCGGCCGCGGCTATGCGTTGGAGCTCGCGGAGGACGAGGTCGACGCGGTGCGTGCCGAGCGACTGCTCGCGGAGTCCCGGCCACGGGAGGCGCTCGCGCTGTGGCGGGGCGAGCCGCTCGAAGACCTGGCCGACGAGCCGTTCGCGGCGGCCGAGATCCGCCGCTTGAATGAGCTGCGCTTGCGCACGGCCGAGAGCGCGATCGACGCCGACCTTGCGGCCGGCCGCCATGCGCAGGTGATCTCAGAGCTCGACACGCTCGTGGCCGCCAACCCGTTGCGCGAGCGCTTGCACGCCCAGCGGATGCTGGCGCTGTATCGCGCGGGTCGCCAGTCCGAGGCGCTGGAGACCTACCGCGCGGCCCGTGCCGAGCTGGTCGAGCAGATCGGCGTCGAGCCCGGCGCCGAGATGCGGCACCTGCACGAGCAGATCCTCGCCCACGACCCTGCGCTCGACCCGCCGGCCATCGTCGAGGCGGAATCCCCGGCTGCACCGCAACGACGCTCACGCGCCCTGCTGGTGGGCGCCGCCGTCCTGCTCCTCGCGGGTGTGCTTGCCTTCGGCGTGATCCGTGTGCTCGAGCCCGACGGGCTGCCGGCCATCGACGCCGACGCCGTCGGGCTGATCGACCCCGGCAGCGGCCGGATCACCGATCAGTACCGCGTCGGGCACAGCCCGGAGACGGTGGTCGCCGGCGCCGGGTCGGTGTGGGCCGCCAACCGCCTGGACGGCACGGTCACGCGCATCGATCGCGACCGCGCAGTCACCACGATCGACGTCGGCGGCGAGCCGAGCGGCCTCGCGTTCGGCGCGGGGTCGCTCTGGGTCGCGGACGGCGAGGGTCGCAGGCTGGCACAGATCGCGCCGCAGACCAACAAGGTCGTGCAGCGGATCGAGATCGGTAACGCGGCGCACGCCGTCACGTTCGGCTACGGCGCGGTATGGGTGGCGTCGGCGGTCGACGCCACGATCGTGCGGATCGACGCGAAGAGCGGGCGGCCGGGGCCACCGATCCCGACCCAGGCCCGGCCCTCCGCGCTGGCGGCGGGCGCAGGCGCGATCTGGGTCGCGAGCGACGCCACCGGGCGCGTGATCAAGCTCGACCCTCGCTCGGGAACGGCGCTGGCCGACATTCGCGTGGGCAACGGTCCCAGCGGCATCGCCGTGGGCGCGGGCGCGGTGTGGGTGGCCAACCGCAGCGACGGGACCCTCTCGCGGATCGATCCGGACAGCGAGGTGACCGAGACGGTGCGGGTGGGACGTGAGCCACGCGCGGTCGCGGTCGACGGCGAGGGCGTGTGGGTGGCCAATGCGGGAGACGGCAGGTTGGTGCGTCTTGATTCCCGTGGGCGTCGGATGACGAGGACCGTCGACGTCAAGAGCAGTCCCGCGGCGCTGACCGTGGTCGACGGCGCGGTGTGGACGGCCGCGGTCGCATCGAGCTCGACGCACCGCGGCGGCACGCTGCGCGTCACCGTCAAGCCGCTTTTGCCTGGCGACCCACCCAAGTTCGCCGACCAGGCGGATCCGGCGAGCTTCGGTCCGCTGCTCCCGCTCGTCTACGACGGTCTCGTCGCCTACCGGCACACGGGCGGTTCGGCGGGCGGGACACTGGTCGCCGACCTGGCACGAGAGCTGCCGGAGCCGAGCCCGGATGGGCGGACGTACCGCTTCCGGCTGCGTCCCAACGTCCAGTTCTCCAACGGGGCGGTCGTCCGTCCCGCGGACGTCCGGGCGTCCCTCGAGCGGGCTGTCCGGTCGGAGAACCTGGGCGACTACTTCCCGATCACGGGGATCGAGACCGACGCCGCAGCCGGGACCGTGACCGTCCATCTGAGCCGACCCGACGTCGACTTCCTTCGCAACCTGCCCCTTGCGCTCGTCGTGCCGGCCGCCAGCCCGAGGAAGCTGGTGACCACCGAGCCGTTGCCGGGGACCGGCCCGTACGCGTTCAAGCATTTTGTGCCGCGGCGTGGCGGACTTCTGGTGCGCAACCCGCACTTCAAGCCCTGGTCGCCTGACCGTCCCGACGGCTTCCCCGATCAGGTGTCCCTCCGCTACCACCAGCCCCCGGCGCAGATCGCCACGGTCGCACGCGGCGCGGCAGACGTGGCGCTGCTGGACTTCGACACCCGCGGTGTCACGGAGCTCAGGACGCGGTACGGCGCACGGCTGCACACCGACCCCGCGTCCGGCCTCGTGTACGTGTGGCTCAACGTCCGCGCCCCGCCCTTTGACGACGTGCGCGTCCGGCGCGCACTGAACTACGCCGTCGATCGCGGCCGCTTCGGCGCGCTCTTCGGTGCGCGCGAGACACAGCACCCGACCTGCCAGATGCTCCCGCCCGGATTCCAGGGCTACACGCCCTCCTGTCCCTACACCGCCAACCCCAACCCGGCGGGCATCTGGACTGGCCCTGACCTCGCGCAGGCACGCCGACTCGTCGCCGCGTCCGGCACACGCGGCATGAAGGTCGAGTTCTGGACCGCCGCCGAATTCCCCAAAACAGTCGGACGCTACTTCCAGTCGCTGCTGCGCAAGCTTGGCTACCGCGCCGAGCTCCGCACCTTCCCCGATCTCACCCACCTCCAAGAGAACGCCGCCCGTGAGCGCGCGCAGCTCGGGCTGTGGGGATGGCTCGCGGACTCCCCCGCCGCGTTCACATTCCTCAAGCCCCTGTTCTCGTGCTCGGGCGGGACCAACCTCTCCCACTTCTGCAGGCCTCGCATAGAGGCACAGATGAAGCACGCCGCCACCGCCAGCGGCCCCGACGCGACGGAGCGGTGGCGTCGCGTCGAGGCCGCGCTGGCGGCGCAGGCACCGACCGTCCCGCTGACGAGCGGGAGCCACATAGCACTGACCGCCGAGCGGGTCGGCAACTACCAACACCACCCGTCGTTCGGCCCCCTGCTCGACCAGCTGTGGGTCAAGTAACCGACAGCCGGGTCGCGGCAAGCCCGTTGTCGCGATGTGCCCGCTGCTCGTTTGGCTCGATTGCGAGCCTCTCCGTGGCCGAACCGACACGCCCGCTCGGGACGAGAGGCAGGCGCCTGTATCGGCACCGTGGCGTGTCCGCTTCCGTGACGGAGCGAGCACTGTCCGTTCGGCTCGCGCGAGCTGCCGTTGGACGCGGGCGCTGCTAGGGCTGAAGCCAGTCGCGGTCTCTGCGGAAGTGCACGGTGCGCAACTGCTGGCGGGTCTTGCCGATCAGGTCGCCTTCGCAGATCAGGATTTCATCGGCGTACCAGGCCAGCGCCTCGCTCTCGGTCCCATCGCTCCAGCGTGCGATCGCGCGGCGCGTGCCGCGTGAACCAGCCGGGAGGTCTTCGAAGCGCACGACCTCGGTGACGATCGGGCTGGGGTTGGAGGCGCTCATCGAAGCGGCCCCGAGCGTATCGACGGCGGGCTTGTCAGTGTGGGCATGGGAGGTCTCTTGGGTCGCGTGTGGTCGGTCAGGGTGCGAGGTCCTCCGTTGCGCGCATCGCCTCGTAGCAGGCGAGCACGGTCCGGAGCGCGTCGACGGCGGAGTTGCCGAACTCCGCGGCGACGGCGAACAGGTCGTGCGTGCACGGCGGCTGTCGCCCCTCGCGACGCTCGATGTAGCGCCCGACGAGCGTGGCGATTGCGAGGTCCTGCTCGGTGAGCTCGGCTCGGTCGGGGTGGTGGCGGTCGATCATCGGGCCTGCTCCTGCAGCTCGGCCAGCAGGCAGCACGGCGCGGCGGCCGGGATCGCATCCCAGGTCTCGGCCTGCTGGAGGTAGTCGGTGACGATCGCCTCGAGCTCGGCCATCGTCACGAGTTCGCGCTCGATGACGTAGTGGCGGCCCGCGCCGAAGGCCGGGTTATCGACGAGCCGCACGACACCGAGGATGCGCTGGCCGTGGATGACGCGCTCGCCAGCGGTGACGGTGTAGCGGGCGAGCTCGACCCGCTCGTTGGTCCGGCCGGCGCGGCGCGCTTCGGTGGCGGTGGTCACGACCGGCCTCCCGTCCAGGTCGCGCTGGACCCGTAGCCGGTCGTGTCGACGCCCTCGAGGACCTTCGCGCTGTCCCCGCGGCTCAGGGCCATGTCGTCCTGGACGGCCCGGATCTCGCGGCGCCGGTCAGCGACCGGCTCGGGCCGCCGGCGCTTGAGGGCGTCGATCGCGCGCGACGCCTGCGCCCGGGTCCTGGGGACGGCGAACGTGACGCCGCGCTGGAGGGCGAGCTGGCGCAGGTAGCGCTGCTGGCGGGCCGTCGGAGGCGGCCCGGCGGGCTTGGTGAGCGGGTGGTGATCGGTCATGGCCGCGCCTTGGCGCGGCGCGCGCGGGGTCCGTCAAGCCCTGGTCCGTCAGGACTCGCGCAGCGACCCGCCAGGGCAGGGCTTGACGGTCGCCGGCGCGCGCCGTGCTACGGCTGGCGGACAGGACCCTCACCACCCGTACGTCGGGGCCCGGTCGGCTGCGACCTCCGGGTCGGGTCGGTCGGGCGCCTACCGGTTGGCGGCGCGCATCAGCTCGGCGAGCCGGCGCAGAGAGGCGACCCGGCGCAGGACCTCAGCCCGGCGTCTGACGCTGCGTGCCTGCACTGCGCGCACAAGCTCGACCGCTGAGCCGGCGTGCTGGCGAGCTGGCTTCGACGGCTCGCGCACGGTTCGAGAGCTTACGCCCGGCGACAGGGCAGGCCTCTACTCGCCCTTCCAGGGTTCGCGGGCGAGCACGACCTCCGACACCTCAGTTGCCCCGGCGAGGATCAGCGACCGTGCGACCTCGCGGATCGTGAAGCCCTCGGTGAAGACGTCATCGACGATCAAGATGCGTTTGCCCGCGACGGCCGCCGGGTTCGTGACTCTTAGGGCGGCGCGCAGCTGGCCTTCGGCGATCGCCTTGCGCTCCCGCCAGGTGTGGCCGACCATCGGCTCGGTGGCAGCCGTCTTGGTAACGATGTCATAGGCGAACGCCCACGCGATCGGCTCCTCGATCTCGGCGGCCTCTACGATACGGCGGGTGTGATCGAGAGCGCGCTGTGAGCCCGCACCGACGTACGTCGGGCTCGGCGTGATCAGGTCGTAGGCGCCGAACACCTCCTGGTGCTCGCCCAGGAAGCCCACGAGGATGCGGCCGAGGATCGCGGCCCAGCCCCACTTCCCCTCGTACTTGTAGCGGCTGATGGCGGCGCGCATCTGGCCCGTGCGCATCGAGATCGCCCAGACGCGCCCGAAATAGCGGTCGTCGAAGTGGCAGACCGGATTGCCGCATCGACCGCCGGCGGGCAACGCCTGCCCGCAGACTCCGCAGCGGGCGGCGGCGAGCGGCTGGGTGTGCTCGCTCGCGCATGCAAAGCAGATCGGGGGGCTGCCGGTGTCGCGGTAGGCGCACTCGACGCACGTGGCGAAGCCCGCCGGTGGACGGTCGAGCTTGCTGAGGTCGATCACGCAGCCGAGCTACGCGAGCTCGAGCGCGAGCTGGTCGCGCTGCGAGGACTGCTGCTCGACCTGCTCGGGAGTGCGCAGCCAGCGCAGGACGTCCTCGACCTCGTGCACTTCGATCGCGCCGCGCTGCAGATACCGCTGGGCCCATTCCTCGCGTGTGACCAGCGAAGCCATCAGGAATGCGCGCTTGCCCTGCTCCAGCGCGATTCGCGCCTGCATCTTCGCGCCCGAGGTGGCGCTGGCCTCGATCACCGCGCTGCCCTGACTGATACCCGACATGACCGCGTTGCGCATCGGAAAGCTGTAGCGAGTCGGGGGTGCGTCTGGCCAGAACTGCGAAACGACCGCACCGTGCTCGGCGATCCGCTCCGCAAGCGCGGTGTTCTCCCTCGGGTAGGTGCGAAGGATGCCCGTGCCGACGACGGCGATTGTGCGCCCGCCCGCCTCCAGCGTGGCCGTGTGGGCCTCAGTGTCGATGCCGCTGGCAAGGCCAGAGATCACGGTCACGCCATCGGCGGTCAGCCGCTCGGCGAGATGTCTCGCCCGCGCGCGCCCTGCCTCGGAGGCCTGCCGCGTGCCGACCACGGCGACCGCGCGGGCGTCGTCACGGCGCAACTCGCCGCGGTAGAACAGAAACGGTGGCGGACTCGGGATCACTCGCAGGTTCGATGGGTACTCGACTCGGTCCAGCACCGTGACGAGGCGGGCCTGAGCCCTATCCTCAGCGCCGGCGACGATGCTCCGGGCCTGCTCCACGCGCTCGTCGAGCGTCGACAGCTCCGCGGCCAGACGTCTGCGCGTGGCCTCACCGTCGCGGGAGGTCTCGCCGACCTCACCGGCCAAAAGCCGAGCCAAGCCGCCGGAGCGCAGCGCCTCGCGCGCGATCACGTTCCAGTTGACGCCGTCGATCGAACACAGCGCCAGCAGACGGAGGTTCAGCTCAGCAGCGGGCATGAGACCATCCTCCGTTACGAACATGTGTTCGGTCATGGCCACATGCTCCCAGGCGCACCGGACGAGTGTCGCACCTCGATCCGCCGTACGAGCCCTCGCCCCGCTGCCCGAAGGTACGCCGCGACCGCGACCACGCGGGGCCGCAGACGCCGACGACGGGACGGTCGCCCCGCCCGTGCTGCGGACTCGGCAGCTCGCTGCGCGCGCCACTCTCGGATCGTCATTCCCTCCGGGATGTCAGTCTGCGACGTAGGCGAAGTCGTGCGAGGGCGGCCGCAGCCATCACGCCGCCTCGAATCGCGAACAGGCGGCGCAGTTCGGCGCGCAGCCTGAGGAAGTCCTCGCCGCGGGCGGTGTAGCCGTACAGGGGTGCGGCGAGGTCGTAGATCGTGCCCCCGCGCCGGCAGCGCGCCGAAGCAGTACCAGCCGCGCTCGGCCGTCTCGTAGACGTGCAGGCTTGCATGCCGGTCCTCGTGGAACGGGCAGGGCACCTTTCGGTGGCGGGGGACCTCGACGCGGAGCAGTCGCCGCACGTAGATGTCCGGTGCGATCGCCAGCAACGGGTCATCGCCCCGATGCTCCGCTGGCACGACCGTCGCGCGCGCTGGCGACGGCGGGTCGGGAAGCGACCCGACGACGTCGCCGCGCTCAAAGCGCTGACGCGTGTCGAGGCGCAGCGCCTCGACCGCCGTCGGCGGCTCGTGCTTCCACGAGAGCGTCCCCGGGACCCTGAGGATCCGGGCGGCGTCGGCGGAGGCAGGGTCGGCGCCGAGCGCGTGCGCGAGGCGACGGTTCGCGCGCTCGATCTCCTCGGCGGCGAGTGCTTCGATCAGTGGCCAGTAGGCGTGGCAGTTGCTGCCGGTGCCCGACGCGATCACGATCGACGGCGCCGGCTCGAAGTCCTCCAGCGCTGCGACGGCGTGCTCACCGTCGCAGTCGACCCACAGCACGAAGGCGCGCTTGACGGCGTCGCGGCCGCCGTGCCGGCGGGTGCGCGGCGCGCAGCCGACGTAGACGTCGGTGCGTCGGCCGAGCGCGACCGCCCGCGTCGCCAATCCGCGCAGCCGGGTCGGGGGGTCGAAGACCTGCCCCATGCGCTGCCCGTCCTCGAGCCGGTAGCGCAGCTCGAGCAGTTCGCCGCGGCCGGCTGACCCGGCGAGCGCGGCGAGGAACCGGCTGACGGTCTCGTGGCTGCTGCGGGTCCGGGTAGTGATCGTGGTGCTCATGGCGGTCACCGTGGAAGTCGTCGGGCCCGCGGCCGGTGCTGCGCCGCGGGCCCGCGATGGTGGTCAGGCGGCCTGGTGGGCCTCGCGCGCCGCGCCGTCCGCGGCGGGCTGATCGGGGGAGGCCTCGTCGCTGGCCTGACCGGTGGAACGGGTTGCGGCTGGCGAGGAACTCGACGCGCTCGGCGACGATGTAGACGCGGGAGGCGTAGGCGCCGTCCTGGGTCTGGAACTCGTCGAACAGCAGGCGGCCGTCGACGGCGATCTCGCGCCCGCTCTTGAGGTACTGCGCGCACGCCGACGCCTGGGCGTCGAAGCACTTGACGTCGAAGTACCCGTCGTGGCCCTGCTTGCCGGCGCGCTTGACGGCGATCCGCAGCGTGCAGATCGCGGTCCCGTTCTCGGTCTCCAGGAACTTCGGGTCCTTGGTCAGGTGCCCGGTGCCGGTCCAGCGGTTCATGAGTGTCCTCCTTCGCCCTCTCGGGGCGGGTTGTGTGCCTGACAAGGCGGCTACCGGCGCCAACGGCGGGATGGAGCGCACCCGCAGGGCGGCCGTCAGGCCGAGCCCGAGCGAAGCGAGCGGCTTGCGCGCAGTCCCGCAGGCGCCGACCATGCAGCCGAAGCCAGGCACACGGCCTGCCCGCGCAGCGGTGACGGACACCGACGGCTGGACCGGTCCCCTGCCCGACGACCGGCCCCGCGTCCGTCGACCGCAAGCCAGAACCGCAAGCCGCACGCACCGCGATCGCCGGCGAGCGCCCGCGCGGGACTCGCAACGGAGCTAAGGTTGAGTTCTTTGACGACTGGGTCGGTGACATGCGCCTCTACCGACCAAAAGGGACAAGCACCGAATCTGGCCCCCGCTTGTTGCCGCAGTGGCGCCGGCGTTGCGACCACCGTCCACTCCAACCGCGCGCTCCCCATCGGAGTCCTCCTGGTCCGGCTCCGGTGTCGTCCACCCCGGGCGCCGCCGCGGTTGCGCGTCGTCCCGCGCGTCACGGCGAGCGGCCGGACGCGCGCGCGCCGCCCGCTCCGGCGGGCCATCCGGGGCAAGCGGGAGGCGAGCGACCGAAGAAGCGTCGCGACGGCGAGCACGCGTTCGAGGTCGCGCAGACACGAACACCGCCAAGACGACGACGACACCTCAACGAGGACGCCTTCCCGCGCGATCCGCTCCCGCTTCCCGCTTCCCGCTTCCCGCTTACCTCACCTTCCCGACCACCCCGCCCTTCGCGCGCCCCTCCCCTGGCTGCCTTGTTCTCTTCTACTTCCTTCTCATTGACGCCAGGAGCCCAATAGTGCGCAGCTTCTAGGAAGCGAAAAGTGCACACCCGGTTGTTGTCGCCGGTCTCGTCAGGAGTCTCGAGGCCGTTGGCGACGACGGATCGGGAGGCGACTGGGGAGGTGCGCAGCGCGTTGGAGTGGGCGGAGGTCAAGGCGATGGCCGCGGACGGGGTCTCAACGAGCGAGATCGCGAGACGGCTCGGGATCAACTGGCGGACGGCGGCGCGACTGGCTGCCGCGACGGAGCCGCCGAGCTATTCGCGGGCGCCGGCGGGGTCGATGCTGGATCCGTTGGAGCCGGTGCTGCGACAGTTGATCAAGGACTTCGAGGACATCAAGGCGCCGCGGGTGACGGAGATCTTGCGCGAGGACTACGGCTACACGGGCTCGGTGGATCTGGTCCGCAAGCGCCTTGCGCAGCTGCGTCCCCGGGGCGAGCGGGCGGCGCAGCGGACGGCCTATCGGCCGGGGCAGGTGCTGCAGGTCGATTGGGGCGAGATGCCGACCCGGCCCAGGATCGCCGGCCGCGAGCGGCGGGTCTACGCGCTGGTGTTCTCGCTGCCGTTCTCCGGTGCCGCGACGGCGCACTTCTCCTTCGATATGACGATCGAGTCGTTTCTGGAGGGCCACGTCCGCGCGTTCGACTGGTTGGGCGGCGTCCCGCGCGAGTGCGTCTACGACAACCTGCGCTCGGCGGTCGCGCGGCGCGAGCGCGTCGATGGGCGCGAGGTGATCCACTGGAACGCGCGGTTCTCGCAGCTGCGCGGCCATTACGCCTTCCACGCGCACGCCTGCACGCCCGAGACGCCCAGGGAGAAGGGCTCCGTCGAGGGAGCGGTCCGCTACGTCAAGACCGGGTTCTGGCCGGCCAGGCGGTTCGGCGACCTGGTCGAGCTCGATGACGTCTACGCCGACTGGCGCGACCGGGTCGCGCTGCCGCGCCGGCACGCGACCGGCCGGCATGTCGTCGCCGAGCGGCTCGCGCACGAGCGCGAGCAGCTGCGGCCGCTGCCGCCGATCGCCTTCGACGCCGCCGGGCGGCGCTCCTCGCGGGTCCCGGCCGACGGCTATCTGAAGTTCGGCCGCTGCTTTTATCGCGCCCCCGAGGCGCTGATCCAGCAGCGCGTCGAGCTGCGCTGGGACCGAGACCGGGTCTGGATCGACCACCGCGGCCACACCGTCGCCCGCTACGAGCGCAGTTACGAGCACGGGATCTGGCTGCCGGCGCCGCGGCTGCGGCCGGAGCCGCCGCCGGTCGCGCAGCTGATCCCGATCGCGGGCCCGCAGGTCGTCCCGCCGGCGCTGAGCGACTACGCCGAGCTCTGCGCATGAGCCCCAAGACCAACAACACGGCCGGGGAGCGACTGCCCTACCTGCTGGGCAAGCTCAAGACGCCCAGGGTCCTGGAGCGGCTCGAGCAGACCGCCGCGACTGCGCGCGAGGAGGGCTGGCCCTATGAGCAGTTCCTCGAGGTCCTGCTCGAGGCCGAAGTCTTCGCCCGCGACGCATCCGGATCGCGCAACCGCATCCGCCACGCCGCCTTCCCCGCCCACAAGACGCTCGAGGACTTCGACTTCAGCGCCCAGCCCGCCGCCGAGAAGCCGCTGATCTTCCACCTCGCCCAGCTCGCCTGGACCGCCGAGCACAAGAACGTCTGCTTCTTCGGGCCGCCCGGCACCGGCAAGACCCACCTGGCGATCGCGCTGGCGATCAAGGCCTGCCAGGCCGGCCACCGCGTCGCGTTCGCGACCGCCCAGCAATGGATCGACCGGCTCGAACAAGCCCAGCACCGCAACGCGCTGGACGCCGAGCTGCGACGCCTGGAGCGCTACAGCCTGCTCGTCGTCGACGAGATCGGCTACCTGCCATTGGAGCGCCAGGCCGCGAACCTGCTCTTCGCGCTCGTCGCCCGCCGCTACGAACGCGGCTCGATCATCGTCACCAGCAACCGCGGCTTCGAGGCCTGGGGCGAGATCCTCGGCGACGCCATGGTCGCCGCCGCGCTGATCGACCGCCTCGTCCACCACGCCCACATCATCACCCTCAAGGGCAAGAGCTACCGCCTCCGGGAGAGGGGCGCACGGCCGCGCCGGCGGCCGAGATCCAGCCCGCCGGCCTACGGCCGACGACCTGAATCACGGCCGCCGGACCACCCCGACCTCTGCACTATTCGATTCCTGAAAGCTCTGCACTTTTCGGTTCCTGTTGACAACTCATCCTCACGCTCGACCCATTTCCGCTTGCCGCCGCCCCGCCTCCGGCCCCTCCAGCTACATGCCTGGGCTGCCCTGCAGATTTATCTGGCAGGTCGAGGAAGGGGGGTCCAGCGCGTCAGCGCTGGACCCCCCTTCCTCGAAAGCCCAGGCGTGAAGCGAGATCCGGGCCGGAGGCGGGGCGGCGGCCCGTTGATCTCCAAGCATCAACACCAAGAGATCAACAGCAGGAGGTCACCCGCACCCGGGGTGCATGTGCGTGCCCGGGTCAGTTGGGGTCTCGCTGCAAGGGCGGTGCCGCAGAGGTTCTGTCGGCCTCTGTAAGGCGAACCAGTGTGACCCTCGACTGG
>CAWDUT010000001.1:0-376956 GCA_963805525.1 uncultured Solirubrobacteraceae bacterium | reverse complement strand
ACGCGGAGCTCGATCTGACGGCGCAGGTACCCGTCCGGTGGCCCGGGCGGCGGCGCGTGCATGCCAGGAAGCTGCTGGTCGGCGCCAGCCGCTGCGGCCGTCTTCATCCGGTACAGCAGTAGAGCGTGGTGGGCCCGGCTATCGGTCAGCGGCGTCGCGCCGAGTCGTGCGCGATCGCGATCGCGTGCGTCAGGCTCAGCGACGATCCGGCGGCGTAGGACACCTCCACAATCGCCTCGCCGGCGAACGCTTGCGTGGGCTTCGGCCGGTGTCGGCCGTAGTAGATCGACTCCGGGACGCGGCTGGCGAGCGTCTTCACCGGTGCCGCCCGTCGAACAGCGTCCGGGGCGTCTTGTTGATCTCGATGTCCACGTGCAGGCCGTCGCCGACAAGCGCGTCGATCCCCTCCGGATCGTTGATCACATCCGCGGTGACCGTCTTGGAGATCCCCTCATGTTCGAGCCGCTCGTAGTGCTCCTGAGCGCGCCGCCAGCGATGCGTGATCATCGGATCGGCGTGCTGCTCGCGCAGATACAGCGCATCCCGGGCTTCCGGTGTGACTGGATCGACGAACAACAGCCGGTCGTAGAGCAGCACCGCCCGTTTGAGCGTGAGCTCGTCCAGGCACCGTGAGAACGGGAAGTAAAGCGCCTCGCTCATGAAGGGCCGTTCCTACCATGACCGCAGCCGGTAATTCCACCCAGTGCGGGGGCTGGCAGCCGCCTCAGAACTCGATATCGCTTGACGAGCAGCGATAGTCGCTGGCGCTAGCTCGGCGACGCGCCTCCAAGGCAAACGGAGCAGTGCCAGCCGACGGAGGCGCGCGGCTCGTGCGGCGGCTGGCCCCGAAGCCGTGGACAACCCAGCGGAAACGCTTGCGCTGCGGCAACAGACCTGAGCGGCGGCAGCCGACAGCGGTTGGACGATCGGCCATGCGGGGTAAAGGACTTTCGGGAAAAAGTCGAAATCCGAAACTAGCGGTGCTAAAGTCGCGGACGATCCCAAGGAGAAGCGCGATGGCTACAAAGCAGATTGAACGGCTCGTCAACGAAGCCGTCTGTCAAGTCAAATACATCGAGGTCGCCGAGCAGGCATTGCAGGCCGGGCGCACTCAGGACGTCGCCGAGGCGCTTGCCGAGGCGCGCCAGCAACAGCTTCGCACGAGTCCCCCCGTCCCGGTCTCCGTTGCTGCCAAGCTCCTGAAGGTGTCCGAGCCGACCATCCGCAGGCCTGGGCGGACACGGGCGTGCTCACCGACGCACACAAGCACCCACGGGCGGTCACGCTTGAGAGCGTGGTGGATGTGCATCGGCGCTTGGGCGAGTTGCGCGAACGCGGTCATGACCGCAATCTCCGCCAGGCGCTTACTTGCTCGCATCGACGACGAACTCACGCTGGCGGACGAAAGCCTGCAGGCGTCGATCAGTCAGATGCGACGGGGCCGAAAGCGCACAAAGACGGGCACGTAGCGCTGCCCTGGGACGTCTGGAGGACTGACGTTGCGGAGCAGCAGTACCGCGACGCGCGCGCTGACATTCAGCGCCGCGTCGACGCGCTCGAGGCCAAGCTCAGGCGTGAGGGTTGCAAGGCGGGCGACTACCGCCTCACCGGCAATCAGATTGACCACATGTGTTGCACTCATCTCCGCGGCGTTACCGGCAACTGGCGGGTCATCTTCGGCTTCCCGGAGCCGGACAAGATCGCCATCCTGCAGATCGGCAGGCATGACCATCGACGCGCGCTGAACATCTACGACGATCTGTACGGCTCTCTCGGCATGGAGGCTCCACCGGGCGGCCGCAGGACGAAGCCGCCCTGCTGCGATGAGAAGGGTCAGGCGCCGGTCGACCTGAGCTTCTTCGATGAGCTTCGCGACACGTTCGAGTAACCGCGCCGGCCGTACTGCGCCCCGCCGCCGGCTACTGCGAGGTATCGACTGTCACGTGATGGGGTCACGCATCTAGGCGCGCGGACCACAACACGCCACTTTCGACTCGTGCGCTAGTCCGTGTCGCCTCTGATTTCAGCTTCAGCGTCGAGACGCTGGGCATCTTGGGTGAGCTCTCAGCCAGGCCACGAAGCATTCTGCTGGTACGAGGCCATTCCCCGGCGGTCTGCCTTGACCACTCGAGATATCTGGCTGCTTCTGCGCGCTCGAGGTTGCCCCCGTCGTAGACGCCCCTTGTCGTAGTGCCGCGGCTGTTGTAGCGACCGGTGACGAAGCCGCTTTCGATGTGCGAGTTCCGATGGTCTCGGTCAGCTTGCGAACGGCTTCTGCGGGCCAGATGTCGTCCGGGCCAGGCGGGCTTGTGGAGAGCACGCGACCGATCTCCTCGTCGCCGATGTCTGCACGGTCGGATTCGGCGAATGCGAGTCGTGCGGCGCGGACCCCGGCCGTCAGATGTTCAGCATCGACGCGTCCATCTTCCGTGAGACCGGGAATCTGGTGCCAACCGTGAAGCACCCACCACGCGTGTTCAGCAAGAGCGTTCTCCTGTTCGGTGGCTTCCTTCGGTGGCTCGTTCTTCCTGCGGTATACGCGGCTGACGAGATCGACGAACGTGCTCGGGGAGTTCGAGAGCTCCTCGTAGAGGGCGCGAGGCTGTCGGACGTCGTCCAGCAGCCGGAAGAAAATGAACTCAATGGAGCCAAGGACGAGCTGGGCGCACCAGTCTTCTGGAGGTAATCGAGTAGGACTCCGATCTCGTATCCGGGTGCTTGGATTCCGGACTTCCGGGGATCCGAGCGTGTCGCCGCGTCGAGCACTTCCAGGACGAATCCGGTGTCAGGCGCTCCGTCCCCTCATCCGCCCCATGCAGCGCCATCGTCAACATGTCGATCGCGCTCCAAGCGCGATCGCGAGCGACCAGCTCGCGCGCAGCGTCTTCGACATCGTTGTCCAGGACGCCCCAGGGGTTGATCTGCGTCCAGTAGGCATCGAGCAGATTGTCGTCAAGCTCCCCGATCGCTGCCCACAGAGCCACGGTCAGGCGTGCCGCAAGGATCAGGCTCTGCTTGCGCTGATGATTCGAAGCTTCGGGAGCCTTCAATGCGTCAAGCGCCCATTCGAGGCCTTGGATGTCTGCGGTTCGGCCGGCCCAGGCGGAAGCGATCTCACGGAGCGTCGCGTCCTCCACGTCAAGCCATGCGATCAGTTCTGAGTGAACTGCTCGTCTGCGACCTCGGCAAGCGCGACGCCTAGAAAGCGCGGGACCGGGCTTCGAGCAGCGAGATTTCTAATGCCTTCCAGCGCGTCCGCCTCGAGTGTCTCCCGGACAGCGTCGTTTCGGAGGCGGGCGAGTTCGGCCTCGTAGCTCGCATAGTCCTCGTCGACACCCGCCAGGTCAGGGTGCCAGTCGAACAGATAGGCATAGCGGACAACCTGATCCTTGGGCTCAAGCCGGGCAGCGATTGCTTCCAGGCGATTCAGGGTCTCGTCGTCCATTGACCAATCTGCGGTCGGGAACCGGCGATGGCGCGCGATCTCTTTATGCAGGCGATCCCACAGCGTGAGTATCGGTCCGTATCGGCGAGTGTGCCTTGGGTCTTGTGTTCGAGGAAAGCGAGGACGCGTTGGCGATCTCCAGGCGGCAGCGGTGCAAGGTGCTCGGCGAGTTCGGCCCAACACTCCGGAGCCTCATCTGCAAGATCGAGCGCCAAGGTGACGACGGCGCCGATGTACTCGATTGCCTCTGTGATGGGCACGCCCGGGGACTCGGGCTTCCAGTCGCGGAATCGCGGCGAGTGTGGAGGCGAGCTAGTCGCGTGATCGCTCGGCCAGATTTGACGCAGCAGCTTCCACCCCGTGTCGGGAAGTCGTTTGCACACCAGCGTCAGGGCGCGAACGCGTCTCTGGAGCGGCGCGCTGGTGTGACGGATCCAGTGCGGGAGGATCGACGAGAGACTTTCGAGTGGCCGATTGGCGAGGCGTCCGCCAGGGTCAACCGCATCCAGCCGCGCGAGGGCTAGCGTGGCTTCGAGCATCCACTCCGACGACCAAGCCAAGCCCTCCAGAGCCCAGAGCAACCCCGTATGCGGCGGCCTCGTTGAAAACCACGGGTCGTCCTCCACGTCCTGGAACATGGAGACGAGCAGCGGCACCGCGCGATCGAGGTCCGAATTGACCAGCATCAAGGAAGACACGCGGGCTAGCCTCGGCGATTAGCGGTAGAACGTTCGGACAGCGATCGCCAAATCCGGCCCGTTTCATCCTCAGCAGCCTTGGCCAGCAGCTCGCGAGCCACGATCGACGCGTAATCGCCGGCAGTGCCAGCGTTCGCGATGGGTTCCTGCTCGAGCGAGCCTAGGAGCGCGAGACTCTGGGCGAGGCCTGCTCGCAGCCGTCGCGAGTAGCGCCGGTGAACATCCAAGATGTCCGCCATGGGCCGCTGCTCCGCTGAAAGCTCGAGTGTTGGATCGAGCCTCGAGCAAGACCTCGATGGTCAGTGACCGCCATGTCTCGACGTCGTTCGTCGGAAGGCGTGGAGTCAGGACGAGGAACGCCTCTTCGGGAAACGCGAGGTGCCACTCGCTCTGACCCGACTTCACAAACGGGGCGTCGTGCGTCCCGCGCCAATGCTCGAGTGCACTTTCAATCTCGGACCATGGCTGCCCGACGAGTCGTTCAATCAGAGACCGGTCGGGCTCGGAGGTCGACCACGAACCGGCGAGCATCGCCGGGGCAAAGACGGAAGCCCAGCGCGGCTCCGCCCAGGGTGGTGTCGCAAATCGCTTGTCCCGGGCGAGTGCCCGCACAAGTGCGGGCATGCTGCGCCGTGCTGCAGACCCGCCAGCAGATGCGCGGTCTCGAAGTCGACGCCCGCGTCGCGAAGAGCCTCAGAAGCATCGTGTCGATGCAGCCGACCGAGCTCGATCTTCTCGCCTCGCACGTGCTCGTCTCCGCCGGCGACCAGCACAACGTGATGGCCCCGCTGAATCGCGGTGGCGACGTCGGGTCGCTCAAACATCGGGATCAAGGTCATGTGACCGCGCGTTCGGATCGCGCGATCCCAGACTTCGGCGGACTCGATGATCAGCGGCTCGTCGACTTCGGGCATCTCTGAGTTGACGTGCTCGATGAACGAGAGGCTCATCGCGCCAGCCGCTCTGGATCGTGACCACGTTCGGAGCGCCACGAAGCACCGCGGCAAGTCGAGCACGTTCAGATTGACGACCAGCGCCGAAGAGCTCAATCGGCAGATTCGGATCCGTTTGGTTCCGGAAGCGCTCCCACCATCGCCCAAGCGTGAGCGCGTGTTGCGGACGACGCCCGAGCTCCTCCGAGATCCAGTGGTGGACATCAGGGCATTGCTGCAGCCAGCCCTCGAGATCGTCGGCGTCCAGCACAGCGACGTCGCTGAACGTCTTCTCCTTACGCCGTGTTGCAGCCCACGACGCGCCGTTTCTCCATCGACGAGGCGTTATGAACACGAAGACGTGGTTCCTCGCCTCTGAGCCGAGTTCCTCGGCCCGCTTCTCGAGATCCGAGTCGAGCCTTGCCCTTCAGCTGCTTCCCGACGCCGAGCTCGATGAGCAAAGCGCCCTCCGGCAGGACACCGCTCTTCCCGTCGGAGGTGGCGCGCCCGTCCCAGCCCGACAATGCGACGCCCTCCCCAGCTCGAACCGAAATGTTGCTGACGCCAGGAGTCGCGTGCAGAAGCCGCCGGACTAGCTGAGGGAACTCGTCCTGCGCCTGCCGTAAGTCAGCCCACGCTTGGAGCTGTGTCGCGTGCACCAGCTCGGGGCCGACGGTCCGCCGCTCCGCTTCGATCGAGTCGACAACCTCACCCCTCCGAAGCACAAGGCGGTCGACATCCCGCGCGTCAAAGCGCAATCCACGCGAACCGGGGACATTCGCCGGCGTCAGCCTGCCTGCGGATGCCCAATTGCGCACCGTGTTCTCATGAATCTGCAGTCGGCGCGCGGTCTCTCGGACGTTGATGTATTCGACGTCGTGGTCGCCACTCATTCCACGATGGTAGCGGTTCATTGTGGACTTTGTAGACTCTGCGCCGTGACACAGCCGCCAATGGGACCGGAAAGCGCGCTGCAGCCCGGACTGGCCCAAGTACTGGCCCACAGAGGGAAGGCACCAGCCGCAAACCTAGGCTCAGAGCCAAATCAGCGGCCGTCCCCCGCACCTTCGGTTCCGTAGACCGACGCTCTATCCAGCTGAGCTACGGGCGCAGAGCGGCCCCCGAGTGTAGCCGCCGATCTTGGGGGCGCCACCTTCGAGGGAGAGCGGAGAGGGCGGGATTCGAACCCGCGATGGAGCTTGTGACCCCATACTCGCTTAGCAGGCGAGTGCCTTCAGCCACTCGGCCACCTCTCCCGGCTCGGGGGCCAGTGTAAAGCCTCGGCAGCCGCCAACCGCCTAGCCTGAGCGTCTGCGCCCCGGAGGGGTGGCAGAGTGGTCGAATGCACCGGTCTTGAAAACCGGAGACGGGGCAACTCGTCCGCGGGTTCGAATCCCGCCCCCTCCGTCCCAATTCCACGGGCCAAAGCACCGATCAGACCGCTGGCCCCTCCCAAGGCGGGGCAGGTCTTCAGAATGGGATCGGCGAACCGGAGTGCTTGGGTCTCCGCGAGATTAGCTCCGGCGGACGGGCTCGTGCAGCGGGCGCCCTGCCGCCTCTTGGTACGCCGCGCGCCCCGCACGGTCGAAGTCAGTTGCGATCTGGTCGCTGCCGAACGCACGGTGGACGACGCGCTTGAGGCGGCGCGGCAACGCGAGGTCGAGGACGCTCAGCGGCCGCAGCGACGGCGGGACGTACACCTCGGCGTGCCGGCGGCGCAGCCCGTCGACAATCGCGTCCGCGATGTCAGCGGCGTCGAGCTTCTTCATGCCCCGCGCCGCGTGCATGCCGGAGCCGAGGCGGGTGTTCGCGAGGTTCGGCAGCACCGTCGTCACACCGACGGCGGTGCCCTCGAGCTCGCAGCGCACGGCCTCGCTCAGGCCGACGACGGCGTGCTTCGTGGCGACGTAGGTCGCCTCGCCGGGCAGCGACGCCGTACGGCCGGCCGCCGAGGCCAGGTTCACGACGTGCCCGCTGCCGCGGGCGAGCATGCGCGGAAGGGCGATCTTCATCCCGAGGATCACGCCGTGGACGTTGATGTCAAACAGGCGCCGCGCGACGTCGTCGGACTCCTCGAGGAACGGCCCGATCGGCATGATTCCGGCGTTGTTGATCAGGACGTCGAGTGGGCCCTGCTCCGCCTCGGCGGCGTCGAGGAAGGCCGTGAACGACTCGCGTTTCGTGACGTCGAGAGCCAGTCCGAACGCTCCCAACCGCGCCGCCGTCGCCTCGACCGCCGCGACGTCGACGTCGCCCAGCGTCACGCGCGCGCCCTCGCGGCGCAGGCGCTCCGCGGTCGCCGCGCCGATCCCGCGCGCGCCCCCGGTGATCGCCACGTGCAGCCCCTGCAAACGGATCGGATCGGTCATGAACCGAGCCTATCCTGCGCCGCGCAGGCGGTTCGCGGCGACCGTCAGCGCTTGAGCTCGGGGAAGTCCTCCTCCCAGAACTCGAGCGTTGCCCGTTCGGTCGGCAGCGTGGTGCCGCCGAGGCGCGTGTCCTCCTCGTCGCGCAGCTCGACGCGGCGGATCTTGCCCGAGATGGTCTTGGGCAGCTCGCCGAACTCCAGCCTCCGGATCCGCTTGTAGGGCGCGAGGTGCTCGCGCGTGAAGCGCAGGATCGCGAGCGCGGTCTCGCGCGTCGGCTCGTGGCCCGGCGCGAGCGTCACGTAGGCCTTGGGCACCGCGAGACGAGTGGGATCGGGGGAGGGAATGATCGCGGCCTCGGCGACGGCCTCGTGCTCGATCAGGACGCTCTCGAGCTCGAACGGGGAGATGCGGTAGTCCGACGCCTTGAAGACGTCGTCGGTACGCCCGACGGAGGTGATGTACCCGTCGTCGTCGCGCGTGGCGACATCGCCGGTCCGGTAGTAGCCACCGCTCGTCGCTGCGCCGTCGGCGCCGCGGTAGCCGGTCATAAGCCCGAGCGGGCGCTCGCTGAGATCGAGCGCGATCTCACCCTCCTCGGCGGGCTCGCCGGACATCGGGTCCAGCAGGGCGATCTCGTACCCCGGCAGCGGCCGGCCCATCGAGCCGAGCTTCACCGGTTGGCCGGGAGTGTTGCCGATCACGGCCGTCGTCTCGGTCTGCCCGTATCCGTCGCGAACGGTGATCCCCCACCGGTGCCGAACCTGCTCGATCACCTCGGGATTCAGCGGCTCGCCGGCAGCCAGTGCCTCGCGCAGCGGCACCGACCAGCGGCCGAGGTCCTCCTGGATCAGCATCCGCCAGACAGTTGGCGGTGCGCAGAAGGTGCTCACGCCGCAGCGGACCATCTGGTCGAGCAGCGCGCGGGCGTTGAAGCGCGAGAGGTTCACCACCAGCACGGTCGCCTCGGCGATCCACGGCGCGTACACGTTGCTCCACGCGTGCTTGGCCCATCCCGGCGAGGAGACGTTGAGGTGAACGTCACCCGGCTGGAGCCCCAACCAGTACATCGTCGAGAGATGCCCCACCGGGTACGAGGCGTGCGTGTGCTCGACCAGCTTCGGCTGCGCGGTGGTGCCCGAGGTGAAGTACAGGAGCAACGCGTCCGACGCGTGGGTCGTCCCGTCGGGCGCGAACTCGGCCGCGGCCTGGCGAGCGTCGTCGAACGGCAGCCATCCGGCGACGGTGTCGCCAACCGCGATCCGGGTGTAGTCCCCCGCCACTCGGTCGAACTTCGCGGTGTCGCGGGAGTGCACGACCACATGGCGGGCATCGCCGCGTTCGATGCGGTCGACCAGGTCGGCGGGCGCCAGCAGCGGAGTGGCCGGAATGATGACCGCGCCGAGCTTCATCGCCGCCAGGATCGTCTCCCAGAGCTCGACCTGGTTGCCGAGCATCACGATCACCCGATCGCCACGCGCCACGCCCCGCTCGCGCAGCCAGTTGGCCACCTGATCGGAGCGCGCCGAGAGCTCCGCGAACGAGCGCCGGGACTCGCTTCCGTCCTCCTCGACGATCCACAACGCGGTGGTGTCCGGACTGCGCGCAGCGAGGGGGTCGAACCAGTCGAGCGCCCAGTTGAACTCGTCGAGTGCGGGCCAGCGGAACTCGCGGTCCGCGACGTCGTAGTCATCGCGGTTGGCGAGAAGAAAATCGCGCGCCGCACGAAGCTGAGCCGTGCCGGCACTGCTGTCAGTCGAGAACTCGGTCATCACACCCCTCCGACCAGCGCTGCCATCGCCCGCGACCGACCCTTGCAAAGCCGATGCGGGCTTGTCAATTGGGATAGCGTGGCACCGTGACGGCTGGGCGTCGCACGAAGGTCATCACGCCCGAGGCGGCTGCGCAGTTGATCCTCGACGGTGACACGCTGGCGGTCGCCGGGTTCGTCGGGATCGCGGTTCCGGAGCAGCTCCTCGTCGCGCTCGCCGAGCGGTTCGAGCAGACCGGCTCGCCACGCGACCTGACCGTCGTGTTCGCCGCGGGTCCAGGGGACGGCGCCGATCGTGGTCTCAACCACCTTGCCCGCGCAGGGCTGATCCGGCGTGCGATCGGCGCGCACTTCGGCTTCGTCCGGGCCCTCGGCGCCCTCGCGCTCGACGGCGAGATCGAGGCCTATTGCCTACCGCAAGGCGTCGTGTCGCACCTGTATCGCGAGACCGCCGCCGGCCGGCCGGGCCTGATCACGCGCGTCGGGCTCGGCACGTTCGTCGACCCGCGCATCGAAGGCGGTCGGATGAACGATGTGTCGACGGAGGAGGTGGTGCGTCTCATCGAGCTCGACGGCGAGGAGTACCTCTTCTACCCGCGGCGCGCGATCGACGTGGCGTTCCTCCGCGGCACGACCGCCGACGGGCAGGGCAACGTGACGATGGAGCGCGAGGCGGCCACTTTGGACGCGCTCTCGATGGCGCAGGCGGCGAAGAACTCGGGTGGGATCGTGCTGGTGCAGGTCGAGCAGGTCACGACCCGTCACGTGCTCGCGCCGCGCGAGGTGCGCATCCCGGGCATCCTCGTCGACGGCGTGGTCGTCGCCCGCGACGGCGCCGCGCACATGCAGACACTCGCGGAGGCATACAACCCGGCGTACGCCGGCGAGGTGCGCGTCGCGCCCGAGGCGGCGGGCGCGACGTCGCTGGACGCGCGCAAGGTGATCGCCCGTCGCGCGGCGATGCTGCTCAAGATCAACTCGGTGGTGAACCTCGGAGTCGGGGTCCCCGAGGGGATCGCGACGGTCGCCCACGAGGAGGGCATTCTCGACCGGATCACGCTCACCGTCGAGGCAGGAGCAATCGGCGGCGTACCGGCCGGCGGCCTGAGCTTCGGCGCGGCCACGAACGCGGACGCGATCATCGACCAGCCCTACCAATTCGACTTCTACGACGGAGGGGGACTGGATCAGGCGTTCCTCGGGATGGCGGAGGCGGACCGCCACGGCAACGTGAACGTCAGCCGCTTCGGGCGGCGGCTCGCCGGCGCCGGCGGCTTCATCAACATCACCCAGTCCGCTCGCAGCCTGTACTTCCTGGGAACCTTCACCGCAGGCGCCGACGTCGCCGCCGGCGACGGCACGCTGCGCATTGGCCGCGACGGCGGGGTGGCGAAGTTCGTCGAGCACGTCGGACAGGTCACCTTCAGCGGCGAGCGCGCCCGTGCAGCAGGCCGGCCTGTGCTGTACATCACCGAGCGCTGCGTCCTCCGGATGAGCGACGACGGCCTCGAGCTCATCGAGATCGCGCCCGGCGTCGACCTCGACAGCGACGTTCTGGGCCGCATGGCCTTTCGACCCCGGATCGCGCCGGATCTGCGCGAGATGGACGCCGCCATCTTCACGGACGCGCCGCTCGGGCTGGGCGAGCGCTCGCCGCTCGCGCTCGATGAGCGCTTTCACTACGACGCGGGCCGCGACCTCGTGTTCATCAACTTCGAAGGCCTCACGCTGGAAGAGCGCGACGAGGTCGAGGGGGTCGCCGCGTTCCTCGGCCGACGCTTGCAGGAGCTCGGCCGCCGCGTAAACCTCGTCGTCAACTACGACAACTTCGAGCTCGGGCGTGCGGCGGCGCCGCGCTTCTTCCAGATGGTCCGCGAGCACGAACGGCGCTACTTCGACTCCTCGACGCGCTACTCCACCGATGCTTTCCTGCGCCGCAAGCTCGGCCGCGCGTTCACCGAGGCCAAGCTATCCCAGCGGTTCTACCGAAGCTTCGAGGAAGCCACCCACGCCCTCGCGGAGCACCCGACACGGCGCTAGCCGCCCGCCGCGTCGCGTTCGGGCGCGTCCGGCGGGTCGATCGTGCGGGAGGCTCTAGGGATCCGCGCCCTTCAATGCATGCGCGGATCGGCATGATCCGCAAGCTACGCACAGCGAGCTGCCAGCAGGTAACCCCATGGTGGTGCGCTGCGGGCGCCAGCCCGCTCCGTCTTCTTGACTCGCGGCGCGGTGCGGCTACCCGTACCTCCACCCGGCGGTCAACCCCGTAGGAGAGAGCGGCCTGCCCCTTCAGAGTCCAGCGGAACATAGGTTCCGCTTACTCCCCAGGAGCGCTCCCCCTGATGACTCGTCATCTCGCTCGTCTCGCAGACCTCTCGTACCGCCGGCGCGGCCGCATGGTGCTCGCCTGGATCGTCGCCACGGTGGTGATCATCGGCGTCGGCGGCGCGCTCGCCGGCGAGTTCAACGCCGACTACAACACGCCGGGCTCCGAGTCCAAGGCGGCCGGCGAGCTCACCGAGAAGCGCTTCGCCGGCTACTCCGGCCAGGAGATCTACGTCGCGTGGAAGGACCCCGCCGGCGCCACGAGCCCGGCCGCGAAGAAGCGCATCGACGCGTTCCTCGCGCAGGCGAAGCAGGTCGACCACATCGGCGACGAGACCGCGATCCGCGTCTCCAAGGACGGCAAGATCGGGTCGACCACCCTGCCGCTGACCGTCCCGGGCTGGGACGTTCCGAAGGAGGACGGCGAGAAGCTGATCGCCGCGGCCGAGAAGAACAGCGCCGACGGCCTGCAGATCAAGCTCCTGGGCGATCCGATCTACGCGGCGCAGTCGTCGACCAGTCCTGAGGGGCTCGGGTTCCTCGGCGCCGCGATCGTGCTCCTGATCGCGTTCGGCTCCGTGGTCGCCGCGGGCCTGCCGCTCGTGATCGCCCTGTTCGGCCTCGGCATCTCCTCCGGCGGCCTGATCCTCCTGCTCGCCAACGTCATCGACGTGCCCGACTGGACGACGGCGGTCTCCGGCCTGATCGGGATCGGCGTCGGCGTCGACTACGCGCTGCTGGTTCTGACCAGATTCCGCGCGGCGATGGACGACGGCAAGAACCCGCACGACGCGGTGCTCGAGGCGGTGACGACCGCGGGCCGCAGCGTGATCCTCGCGGGGAGCACCGTGGTGATCGCGGTGCTCGGCCTGATGCTGACCGGCCTGCCGTACATGTACGGCGTCGCCATCGCGGCGTCGCTCGCCGTGCTGGTCGTGATGCTCGCCGCGGTCACGCTGCTGCCGGCGCTGCTCTCCTACCTCGGGCCGAACGTCGACCGGCTCCGGCTGCCGCTGGTCGGCCGCCGGAAGCCGAAGGCCGACGCCGGCGAGTCGCTCGCCGCGCGCTGGAGCCATGCGGTGCAGCGCCGGCCGTGGGCGGCTGCGATCCCGGCCGCCGCGATCCTGCTCGCGCTGGCGGCGCCCGCGCTGGGCATGCGCCTCGGCTTCCCCGACGCCGGCAACGACCCGCCGAGCACGATGACCCGCCAGGCCTACGACCTGAACACGGAGGGCTTCGGGCCTGGCGCCAACGGGCCGCTGGTGATCGCCGCCGACCTGCCGGACGCCTCGGCGAAGCCGAAGGTCGACGCCTTCGCGCAGCGGCTGCGCGGTGACCGCGAGGTGGCGTTCGTCGTGCCGCCGCGCATCAACAAGGAGGGCAACGCCGCGATCGTGACCGTGATCCCGAAGGGCTCTCCGCAGGACAAGGAGACCTCGGACCTCGTCGAGCGGATCCGCGACGACGTCGTGCCGCAGTCGTTCGCCGGCACCGGCGTCGACGTGGAGGTCGGCGGCGTGACGGCCGCGCTCGAGGACCAGAGCTCCTACATCAAGGACCGCATGCCGTTGTTCATCGCCGGCGTCGTCGGGCTCTCGTTCCTGCTGCTGCTCGTCGCGTTCCACTCACCGCTGATCTCGCTGAAGGCGGCGGTGATGAACCTGCTCTCGGTCGGCGCCGCGTATGGCGTGATGACGATGGTGGCGCAGGGAGGCGCGCTCGGCCAGCTGATCGGGATCGACCACGAGGTGCCGATCGCGCCGTTCATGCCGGTGATGATGTTCGCGATCCTGTTCGGCCTCTCGATGGACTACGAGGTCTTCCTGATCTCGCGGATCCGCGAGGAGTACCTCAAGGACGGCGACGTGCGCAGGGCGGTGGCCGACGGCCTCGCGAAGACCGCGCGCGTGATCACGGCCGCGGCGGCGATCATGGTCGTGGTGTTCCTCGCCTTCCTGGCGGCGCCCGACGTCTTCCTCAAGCTGTTCGGCATCGGGCTCGCGTCGGCGATCTTCCTCGACGCGACGCTCGTGCGGATGGTGCTCGTACCCGCCGTGATGCAGTTGCTCGGCGATCGCAACTGGTGGATCCCGAACTGGCTCGAGCGGATCCTGCCCGAGCTCGACGTGGAGCCCGCCCGCGCATAGCCCGCTCCGGCGCCCCGCCCGCCACGGGCGGGGCGCCGTCCTATCCGCGCATTTGTGGGCCGTCGCCAAGTCCGGGCTCGCGCATGTCGAAGGATCCCTGACTAAGCAAGTCATCCGCCGGGCTCGGACCAGCCCCCCTTGGAGGGGTCGTCCATGCCCGGTACGCGTTTGTCGTCCTGCCCTGCCCCGCTCGCCCGGCGAGCCGCGGGCCTTGCCGTCGCTCTCCTGCTCGGCTGCTCCGTCTCGTCCGCCGCCGCTGCGACGACCCCCATGGTCGACCTCGGCGACGCATCGAGCTACGCCGTGTTGAGCGGCGCCTCCGTCGGCAACACCGTGAGCGCCGACGGCGCGCCGCACACCACGCTCCGCGGCGACCTCGGCGTCAAGGCGAACACGCAGCCCACCGGCTTCCCGCCCGGCGTCGTCACCGGCGCCAAGCACGTCGGGGACACAGCCGCCGCCGACGCGCATGCCGATCTGGTCGCCGCCTATACCGAGGTCGCCACGCGAACGGGCGGCACGCTGGCCGGCGTCACCGTCGGCCCCGGCCTGCACACCATCGCCGGTGCCGTTTCGAACACCACGACCGTCACGCTCAACGCCGGAGGCAACCCCAACGCCGTCTTCGTCTTCCAGGTTGGCGGGGCGCTGGCCATGGCGGCCGGCAGCCATGTCGTGCTGACCAACGGCGCCCAGGCGTCGCGCGTGTTCTGGCAGGTCAACGGGGCCGGCGCGATCGGGGCCAACGCCGACTTCGCCGGGACGCTGATGGCGCTCGACGCCGTCGCGGTCGGCAACGGGACGACGGTCAACGGCCGCGCGCTCGCTCGCAACGGTGCGCTCACGCTCGACGCCAACGAGATCTACAGCTCGCCCCCGGTGGACACCATCGACGGCGGCACCGCGGCGACCACCACCGACACGACGCCGACGATCAGCGGCACGACCGACCTCGACGCGCCCGGGATCGTGACCGTGACGGTCAACGGGCAGACGATCAACGCCACCCCCTCGGGCGGCGCGTGGTCGATCGACTCGCCACTGCTCGCGAACGCCACCTATCCCGTCGTCGCGTCGGTCGTCGACGGAGCCGGAAACCTCGGGAGCGCGACCCAGCAGCTGACCGTGGACACGGTGCTGCCCGTCATCACCATCGACGGCGGAGCGTCCGTCACCACGAACGACCCGACGCCGACGATCGCCGACACCACCGACGTCGAGCCCGGCACGACCGTGCACGTGGCCGTCGGCGCGCAGGACCGGACCGCCCTGGTGCAGGCCGGGGGAGCGTGGAATGTCACCGCGAGCGCACTCGCCGACGGCACGTCCACGGTCACCGCGTCGGTGCACGATCCCGCGGGCAACGCGGGCACCGACACCCAGACCCTGACCGTCGACACGGCCGCGCCCGCGGTGACGATCGCCGGCGGCGCGACCGCGCTCACCAACGACGCGACGCCGACGATCTCCGGCACCGTGGCCGTCGCGCCCGGGACGTCCGTGCAGGTCGACCTCGCCGACGAGACGCTGACCGCGCCGGTCCAGCTGAACGGCGGCTGGTCGGTGACCTCGGCGTCCCTCTCCGATGGTCCCCACCGGATCGTCATGTCCGTCTCCGACGCAGCCGGCAACCCGGCCACCTCCGTGCAGCGGCTGACCGTCGACACGGTGTCGCCGCTGGTCGCCATCGACGGTGGCGGCACCGCCTCTACGAGCGACGGCTCCCCGACCATCACCGGCAGCTCGAGCGCCGCGCCCGGCACGACCGTGACGGTCTCGATCGGCGGGCAATCGATCACCACGCTCGTTCAGGCCGACAGCTCGTGGAACGCGACGCCGAGCGCCGTCGGCGCCGGCACGTGGCAGGTCGTCGCCTCGGCGCCGGATCCCGCGGGCAACGTCGGCAGCGCCACGCAGACCCTCACCATCGGGTCCGGCGACATGGCGCCCCCGCAGTCACACGCCCCGGTGCTGACCACCGCCGCGGCCGAGACCGCCGTCGCCCCCAGCGGCACCCAGAAGCTCAAGCCCGCCGCGCTGTGGATCGGCACGAAGATCACAGCCCCCGCGAGCGGCCCGGTGACCGCGACCACGACCGGCTCGGTGAGGATCAAGGGAGTCAAGAAGGCGATCAAGCTCAAGCGCGTGATCAAGACCCTCGCCGCCGGGCAAAGCGCGACGCTGAAGCTCAAGCCGCAGGGCGGCAGGAAGGCGCTCGCTCGCATCAAGCGGGCGATCAGGCGGGGCAAGAAGGTGACCGCGACGATCCGGGTCAAGCTCGTCGACGCCACCGGCCACGCGCGCACGGTCAAGCGGACGCTGCGGCTGAAGTAGCCGGCTACGGCAGGATCCAGGCCTCCAAATGCCGGATTCCGGATAAGGTCGCGCGATGCTCGCTCCGAACCGGCCCGACGTCCTCGACGAGGTGTTCGACGGCGAGGCGGTTCTGGTGAACCTGCGGACCGGCCGCTACTACGCGCTCGACGCCGCCGCCACGGTGATCTGGCAGGCGGTCGTGGCGGGCGAGCCGCTGCCCGAGGGGAGCGACGGGTTCGCGAGCCGGCTGGTCGAGGAGGAGCTCGCGACCTCCGACGGGCCGCTGCCGCCCGGCGAGCCCGGCGGCCCCGTGATGGAGGTCTTCACCGACATGGAGGACATCCTGCTCCTCGACCCGATCCATGACGTCGACTACGACGCCGCCGGCTGGCCCGCCCGTCCCGCGGCTTAGCGACGAGGTCTTCGCCTCCGCCGATGCGGTCGCGCCCGACCGCACGCTCACCTTGTCGGTGGGCGCGCGGGTGGGGATCGCGGGGGAGGAGCTGGCGGCGCGGCTGACGCCGGGGCTGGTCGAGGGCGACGCTTTCCCGCGGATCGACATCGTCGCGTGGGAGGGCGATCCGGTGCCGCCGACGCTCGACGTCGACGAGGAGCACTACTCGGCGCAGGACGGCGTCCAGGTCCTGCGCTCGCGCGACACGCTGCGGCTCGCCGACGGCGACCGCGCCGTGTTCTGGGTCCGCAACGCTCGCGCCTTGACCCGCTGGGAGACGGCTGCGCCGTTGCGGACGCTGCTCCGCTGGACGCTGCGACCGCTGCAGATGGTCCATGCCGCCGCGGTGGTCGGGCCGCGCGGCGCGGCGCTGCTGGCGGGGCCGTCGGGGGCGGGGAAGTCGACGACCGCGCTGGCCGCCGCGGAGCACGGGCTCGGGTTCGTGGCCGACGACTACTGCGCGGTGGACGGGCAGACCGTTCACTCCCTCTGCTCGGTCGGCAAGCTCGCGGAACCGTGGCCGGGACAGCGGATCTTGCCCGGCGGGGAGACACCCGATGGGAAGCACATCATGGTCCCGCGAGGGCTGACCCCGTCGGCGCCGCTGGTCTCGATCGTGCTCCCGCGCGTGGGCGGCTCGCTGGAGCTGAAGCCGGCCCGCCCCGCCGAGGCGCTGCGCGCGCTGGCGTCCTCGCTGCTGCTCCTCCCCGGCAGCACGCAGGCCGACCTCGCCGCGCTCGGGGAGCTCGCCCGCTCGCTGCCCGCGCACCGGCTCACGACCGGCCCCGACCCGCACGCGGCGGCGGCCGTGCTGGCCGAGCATCTGGCGTGAACGTCAGCGTCGTCATGGCCGTCCGGAACGGCGAGCGCTTTCTCGCCGAGGCGCTCGCGAGCGTGCATGCGCAGACGGTCGCTCAGCTGGAGCTCCTGCTCGTCGACGGCGGCTCGACCGACGCCACGCGCGAGATCGCTGCGGCTGCCGGGGCGCGCGTGATCCAGCAGCGCGGCGACACGCTCGCCGACGCCTATAACACCGGCATCGAGGAGTCGCGCGGCGACGTCATCGCCTTCCTCTCGCACGACGACCTCTGGATGCCACGCAAGCTCGAGCTCCAGCTGAAGCGCCTCGCCGACGTTGAGGCGTGCGTCTGCCACGCGGAGTTCTTCCTCGACGGCGAACCCCCGCCGGGCTTCCGGCCGGAGCTGCTGCGCCACGCGCGGCCGGTGCGGATCATGGAGGCGCTCGCCGCGCGGCGCTCGCTCTTCGATCGCGTCGGCGGGCTGCGCGCGGAGGTGTCGCCGGCCGACGACGTCGACTGGTTCGCGCGCGTGCAGGACGCGGGTGTCGAGGTCGCCGTGCTCCCGCAGACGCTGCTGCGCAAGCGCGTGCACGCGGGCTCGACCGCGCACACCCAGCCCGCCCCGCTCACGCAGCTGCTGCGGACGTCGATCGAGCGCCGGCGGATCGCGGTCGTCGTGCCGGTGCACGACGGCGAGCCGTATCTCGAGCCGGCGCTGCGCAGCCTGCTCGAGCAGACCCGCGCGCCCGACGAGCTGATCGTGGTCGACAACGGCTCGCGCGACAACAGCGCCGCGATCGCCGAGGCGCTCGGCGCGCGCGTGCTGCGGCAGGCGAACCTGGGCCCGGCGGTCGCGCGGAACGTCGGCGTCCGCGCGGCGCGCGCGGGCCTGATCGGCTTCCTCGACGCCGACGACCTGGCCATGCCGCGGCGGCTCGAGCTCCAGGCGGCGGCGCTCGCGCCGGGGGTCGACGCCGTCATCGGCCAGGTCGAGGCCTTCGCCGAGCCGGGCGCGGAGCACTACGGCTTCGCCGCCGGCGTGCGCGCCGGCTACAACCCCGGCGCGCTGCTGATCCGGCGCGAGGCCTTCGAGGCGCTCGGTGGCTTCGACGAGTCGCTCGGGCTCGCCGAGGTCGTCGACTTCTTCGTGCGCCTGCGCGACCTGCGGCTGCGGATGCTCGACGAGGTCGTGCTGCGCCGGCGCATCCACGGCGCGAACAGCACGCTGAGCGACCCGACCCTCCACGCCGGCTACCTCGAGGCCGCGCGGCGGGCCATCGCGCGACGGCGCGGATGACGGTCGCCGAGCACGACCTGCTGCTGCGCGCGACGCTCGCCCCCGAGCCGGAGGCGAGCGACGCCTACGCGCGCTGGCGCGCGCAGGCCGACCTGGCGACGCTCGACCGCGCCTCTCAGCGCGTGCTCTCCCTGCTCGCCGAGCGCCTCGACGGCCAGGACGACGAGGTCGCCGCCAAGGTCCGGCGGATCGCGCGCTTCACGTGGCTGCGGACGCAGGTGCTGCTCGAGCACACCGCGCCCGCCGTGCAGGCATTAGCGGAATCCGGCGTTCCGGTCATGCTGATCAAGGGCGCGGCCGTGCTCGCGCACACCGACTGGAAGGTCGCGCGGCGGCCGATGGACGACCTCGACGTCGCGATCCCGCGCGCGCTCGCGCCGCAGGCGATCGGCGTCATGCGCGGGCTCGGCTTCGAGTCGGCGCTGGCCGGCGACCCGCGCCAGCTCGACGAGCGCCACGCCCTCCCGTTCCGTCATCCGTCGGGCGCGGAGCTCGACCTCCACTGGCACGTCCTCCACAGCTCGCTGCACCACGACGCCGACACGGCGTTCTGGGTCGCGGCGGTGGACGCGGAGGTGCGCGGCGTGGCGTGCCGGGTGCTGTGCCGCGAGGACGCGCTGCTGCAGGCGTGCACGCAGGGCCGCGAGTACTCCGACACCCACCCGCTGCGGTGGGCCGCCGACGCCGCCGAGCTGCTGCGGGGCGCTGAGCGCTTCGACTGGGACCGCGTGGTGGAGCAGGCGCGGCGGCACCGGCTGGCGAGGGAGCTGCGCGAGGCGCTCGCGGTGCTGGCCGATGTGACCGGGGAGCCGGTGCCCGTGCCGCGCGGGAGGACGCCGGCGCGTGCGCGGCGCCCCGAGGAGTCAGGCGGCGACGGGCCGCTCGCGCCCACCCGCGCCGAGCGCGTGCAGGACGAGTGGCTGAGCTGGGTGCGGCGCGAGGTCGCTCCCGGCACGCCGCTTCGTCCGAAGCACGCCGCGCTGTTCCTCAAGGACGCGTGGGCGCTCCCGCGCGTGCGGCAGATCCCACTGCGGCGCGCGGTCGAGGATCCGACGCCGCCGGGCGCGGTCCCGCTGCGGCGCGGCGACACGCTCGGCTTCCGCCACGGCGAGGCCGGCGTCGCCAACCTCGGCGCGGGCTGGTGGGCGCCCGATCCGCACGGCACATGGAGCCGCGCGCGCGAGGCGGTGCTGGTGCTGGTGCTGGCCGAGCGCGACGACGGGCCGTTCACGGTCACGATCGACCTCGTCCCGTTCCTCACGCCGACGCGGCCGCATCTGGAGGTGCGCGTCGCCGGGCAGCGTTGGGGCTTCTCGGGGACGACGCTGGCCGACACCCGGCGCGTTGTCCGGGTGCCGGCACAAGCGGGGCGGGAGCGGATCGCGCTGCGGTTGCAGATCCGCCATCCGCTCTCACCCCTGGCCGCGCGCTACGACGGCGACCCGCGGCCGCTCGGCGTCGCGCTGCTGGGCCTGGCTCTCGCCTAGGCCTCCGGCTCCTCGTCGTCGGCCAGGATCTTGTAGAGGCCGCGGCGGGCGTCCGCCAGCAGCTCCTTGGCCTTGGTGACCTGGGCGTCGTCGCCGGCCTGGCCGACCTGGAACGCCGCGGCCGCGATCTGGGCGATCAGCCCGCGCAGCTCGAGCCGCTCCTCGCCGATGCCCTCGGACGACTTCGCCCACGGCTCGCCGAGCTCCTCGCGGTGGTCGGCGACGTAGGCCTTGCCCTCGTCGGTCAGCGTGAAGGGCGTGCGGCCCTCGCCCGCCTCCTGGCGGATGAGGCCCTCGTCCTCCAGCTGCTGGAGGGTCGGGTAGACCGAGCCCGGGCTGGGGCGCCAGGCGCCGTTGCTGCGGCGCTCGAGCTCCTCCATCGCGCTGTAGCCGGTGTGCGGCTGCTCGTCGAGGAGGACCAGGAGGGCGGCGCGGACATCGCCCCTCCGCATCCGGCGGCGGCGCATGCCGCCCATGCCGCGCGGGTCGCCCCACTCGCCGGGGCCGCCCCAGCCTCCGCGGGGATGGTGACCGCGCGGGCTCATGGCGTGGAAGAGAAAGTCCCGGCCTTTTCCGGGATGGGGTCCATGTCTATGCATGGGTTGCTCCTATCTTTGAATATCACGATGCGTCAACGATATATCGTTACCTATCAAATGTCAAGCGGACCGAGATGACGTCGGTGCGGGGCGCGCCACAATGCCGCGCGTGCCGCGAGCCCTGATCGCGCTGACCGCGCTCGCCGCGGCGCTCCGACTGCCCACGCTCGGCGCGCAGTCTCTGTGGCTCGACGAGGTGCTGACCGGCAACCTCGCCCGCGGGAGCCTCGGCGATCTCTTCCACGTCGTCGCGCAGCAGGAGGCGAACCCGCCGCTCTTCTACCTCGTCGAGTGGGTGTGGACCCGCATCGCCGGCACGAGCGAGTTCGCGCTGCGGCTGCCCTCGGCGCTGTGCGGGATCGCGCTCGTCCCGGTCGGCTACGCGATCGGGAAGAAGCTGGCCGGCGAGCGGACCGCGGTGGCGCTGGCCGCGCTGATCGCCGTTCACCCGCTGCTCGTCTACTACTCCCAGGAGGCGCGCGGGTACTCGGCCGTCGCGCTCGCGTGCGCGGTCGGCTTCCTCTGCTTCCTCGACGACCGGCCGCTGGGCTGGGCGCTCGCGTCGGCGGTCGCAATCGGGTGCCACTACTTCGCGATCTTCCCGGTGGCGATCGAGGCGGCGATCCTGCTGTGGCGCGGCCGCCGCGCGGCGGTGGCGGCGGTCGTCGTGGTCGGCGCCGCCCTGCTGCCGCTCCTGCACGAGCAGCTGCGCGGCGACCACGCCGACAACGTGACCCAGGGCGTCGGGCTCGCCACCCGCACCAAGGGGGTCGTGACGAGCTGGATCGTCGGCGAGCGCGGCGCGGCGATCGACAACCTCGAGTGGCTCGGCGGCGCATTGCTGATCGCGGGCGCCGTCCTGGCGATCCGCCGCCGCGAAGCCCTGATGCCCGCGATCGTCGGCGGCGGCGGCGCGGCGCTGATGCTGCTCACCGCGCTCGGCGGCGCTGACTACATCAACAACCGCAACACGATCGCGGTGCTCGCCATCGTGCTGGCCGTCCCCGCGATCGGCTACGCGGCTGGGAAGGCTGGCGTGTGGCTGGGCGCCGCGACCTGCGTCGTGCTCCTGGTCGCGACGATCGGCGCGCTGATCGATCCCGCGCACGCGCGCGAGGACTGGCGGAGCGCCGCGCGCAAGGTCACCGCCCCCGCGGTGCTCGTCACGCCCGCCTACCAGTCGATCCCGCTCCGCTGGTACGCGCCCGAGCTGCACTCGGTGCCGGCCGCGACCACCCGCGAGCTCGACCTGGTCACGACCGGAGGGTTGCGACCCCAGACGCCCACGGGCTTCCTGCCGGGGAAGACGATCGAGACGGGCCGGATCCGGATCACCCGCTACACCGCGCCGGCGCCGCAGCCGGTGCCGAACGCCCTAAGCCGCTAGCCGGGGTGCGCGCCTACGCCGACGCCGGCGGCTCGTTCTCGGGGAGGCCGGGCAGCGGCGCATCCTCCTCCGGCATGTCGGCCGGCGGGCCGAGCGGCTGATCCTCGACCTCCGGGGTGCCGTCGTCGGTCTCGGGCGCCTCGTCGGGGATCTCTGGATCGGAGGGGGTGATGTCGCTCATGCGGGATCGCCTACCCGCAGCTCGGGCGGCGCACCCCACTCGCGCAGCACGGACGGCAGCGCGACCGACCCGTCCTCCTGCTGCCCGTTCTCGATCAGCGCGATCATGAACCGCCACGTCACCGCCGTCCCGTTCAGCGTCGCCACGTGGCGCGGCCCGCCGGATCCGGCCCCACCCACCCGGTAGCGGATGTCCAGCCGCCGCGCCTGGAACTCGGTCGTGTTCGACGTCGACGTGACCTCGCGGTAGCGCTGCTGCGACGGGATCCACGCCTCGCAGTCGTACTTCTTGGCCGCCGACGCGCCGAGGTCGTTGGCCGCGATGTTGACCACCCGGTACGGGATCTCCAGCGCCTGCAGGATCTCCTCCTCGATCGCGAGCAGCCGCTCGTGCTCCTCGACGGCCGCGTCCGGCTCGACGAACGAGAACATCTCGACCTTGCCGAACTGGTGCACCCGGAAGATCCCGCGCGTGTCGCGCCCCGCCGCGCCCGCCTCGCGCCGGAAGCACGGCGACGTGCCCGCGTAGCGCAGAGGCAACGCGCCAGCGTCCAGGATTTCCCCCGCGTGCAGCGACGCCAGCGGCACCTCGCTCGTCCCCACGAGATACAGCGGATCGTCGGCGAGCCGGTAGAGCTGCTGCTCGGTGTCGGGGAGCATCCCGGTGCCGTAGAGCGCCTCCTCGCGCACGAGCACGGGCGGGATGACCGGCTGGAAGCCCTTGCCCATCAGCACCTCGAGCCCCCAGCGCTGGAGCGCCAGCTCGAGCAGCACCATGTCGCCTTTCAGGTACGCGAACCGCGAGCCGGAGACCCGCGCGGCCGCCTCCATGTCGATGAGCGGCCCGGCCAGCTCGAGGTGGTCGCGCGCGCCCGCGCGCGACTCGCCCACCTCGCGCAGCGGCGTGTCCTCGTCCGCCGCGGTGGGATCCGGCAGGTTCGGGATCAGCGTCAGCACCTCGGCCAGCTCGGCCTCGACCGTCGCGAGCTCCTCCGACAACGCCTTCGCGCGGCGCGAGACCTCCTGCATCTCGGCGATCGCGTCCGCGGCGTCCCCGCCCTCCTTCTTGGCGCGCGCGATCGCCTGCGAGGCCTCGTTCTGGCGCGCCCGCAGCCCCTCGACCTCGGGCAGCAGCTCGCGCCGCCGCGCGTCGAGCGCCAGCGCCGCGTCCAGCCGCTCCTCCGAACCGTCGCCCCGGCGCGCCAGCGCGGCGCGCGCCGCATCCGGATCCCGGCGGATCGCCCTCAGATCGACCATCGGGGCCTAGGGCGAGGCGGGCGTCTTGCGCTCGTCGCCCGAGTACTTGGCGATGAAGTCCGCCACCTTCTCGGCGTCCTTGCCGACGACGATGTTCTGCGGCATCGGACCCGAGGAGAAGCCACCGTTGCGGATCGCGTAGAGGATCTGATCCTTCTCCTCCTTGCGCTGATCGAAGTTGGGGCCGTCCTTGTACTCGCGCGTCTGGGGCTTCACCGCGGAGCCCTGCGTGCCGGCCTTCTTCAACGTGTGGCAGCCTGCGCAGTGCTCCACGAAAATCTGTGCGCCCTCGTAGTCCGGGTCCGACTTCGAAAGGTCGATCCCCTCCGAGCCGCACGCGACGATCCCCGCGGCGAGAACGGGCAGGGAGAAGAGCGCGAGGCGACGACGCATCAAGGCGGGGAGCATACGGAACAATCGCCCGGCTCCTCCATGACGCGACCCCTCCTCTCCCACAGAATCGCCCCATGAGGCGCGTCGAGCCCGATCGCTTCCGCGCCGTCATGGGGCACTTCGCCACCGGCGTGGCCGTCGTGACCGTCAACACGCCCGGCGGCCCCCAGGGCATGACCGCCAACGCGGTCGCGAGCCTGAGCCTCGACCCCGTGCTCGTGCTCGTCTGCTTCGACAACGGCGCGCGCACGCTCCCCGAGGTTCGGCGCGAGAAGCGCTTCGGCGTCAACGTGCTCGCCGCCGGCCAGGAGCACCTCGCCCGCCGCTTCGCCTCGAAGGAGGACTCGAAGTTCGCCGACGTCCCCCACTCCGTCCATGACGGCATCCCGGTGCTCGACGGCACGCTCGCGTGGGTGGGCTGCGAACTGGATCAGCTGGTCCCGGCCGGCGACCACACGATCGGCATCGGCGCGGTGCACGCGGCGGAGATCGGCACCGAGGGGCTCGACCCGCTGGTCTGGTACCGCGCCGGCTACACGGCGCTGTAGATGACGACGTTCCACATCGTCCTCGGCGTCGCGCTCGTGGTCGTCAACCTCGTGGCCGGCCTGCTCGGCGCCTACAAGTGGCGCAAGGACGAGTACAGCCACGCGTTCTGGCCGATCCTGCGCACCGGCCAGGCGCTCGTCGTGATCGAGGCGATCGACGGCGCCGTACTGCTGCTGATGGGCCACGAACTGCCGCGCCTGCATCTGATCTACGGCCTCGTCCCGCTCGGCGTCCAGTTCATCGCCGAGCAGCTCAAGGTCACCTCGGCGCAGGCGATCCTCGACCAGCGCGGGGTGTCATCCGCACGCGAGCTCGACCCGGACGACGCGGAGGACGCCGCGCTTGACATCCTCCGTCGCGAGATGGGTGTCATGGCGGCCTCGGCACTGGTGGTCGCCGCCCTGGGATTGCGCGCCGGAGGGGTGCTCTAATGCGGCAATTGTCACTTTGTATCGCGTTGTTACAAGCGGTGCTATAAGTCCGGTCCAGTCGTGATCCGCGCTTATCTGCCAGCACTCGTATTCGTCGGGCTGGGCACGTTCCTGGGCCTGACCTTCGCGGTGCTGAACACCTATCTGGGACCCAAGAAGCGCGTCTCCAACCGCGCCCAGGGCGACCCCTATGAGTGCGGCCTGCCGTCGCACGTGCAGAAGAACTTCCGCTTCGGGATCAGCTTCTACCTCGTCGCGATGCTCTTCATCCTGTTCGACATCGAGGTCATCTTCCTGTTCCCGGTGGCCATCCAGCTCAAGGCGTTCGGGACGTTCGCGCTCGTGGAGACGATCGTCTTCATCGCGCTGCTGATGATCGCGTTCGTGTACGTCTGGCGGCGAGGAGCGCTCGAGTGGAGATAAAGCGGGAGGCGCTCGGCGCCGGCCCGGCCGGCGATTTCCGCGCGCGCCAGCTGCGCGCCCGCGACATGCTCCGCGGCGAGCTCGAGGACGACGAGCTCGAGAAGCACGTCGAGCAGAGCGTCCTGACCACCACGATGGACAAGGCCGCCGCCTGGGCGATCGGCAACGCGAACTTCCCGCTCTCGTTCGGGCTCGCCTGCTGCGCGATCGAGTGGATGTCGCACATCGGCGCGCGGGTGGACATCGCCCGCTTCGGCTTCGAGGCCGCGCGCGCGAGCCCGCGCCAGGCCGACACGATCTTCCTGTCGGGCCGCGTCTCGATCAAGATGGCGCCGGTCATCCGGCGCCTGTACGACCAGATGCTCGAGCCGCGCTACGTGATCGCGATGGGCGCGTGCTCCTCGTCGATGGGCGTGTTCAACAACTACGCGATCGTCCCCGGCGACAAGTTCCTCCCGGTCGACGTGCACGTGCCCGGCTGCCCGCCGCGGCCGGAGGCTCTGGTCCACGGCATCCTCAAGCTGCGCGCCGCGATCCTGTCGCAGCCCGACGAGGGCTGGCGCACCCGCTACGGAGGGCGTGGGACCGAGGAGGTCGTCACCGACGAGGAGCTCGTCAACGTGATCAACGTCCCCGGCGGCGGCAGGACGGGCACGAGTGCCTGACGCGACCGGCCTCGAGCTGATCGCGCAGGAGCTGCGCGATCGCGACGGCGACGCCGTGCTCGACACGGTGTTCTTCCGCGAGCACGCCGCCGTGCTCGTCAGCCCGGCGAGCGTGCCGGCGACGCTCGAGCTCCTGCGCGGGAAGGGCTACGGCTTCCTCGCCTCCGTCCACGGCGTCGACTACTTCCCCGAGGAGCCGCGGCTCGGCGTGCACTACGAGCTGCTGGACATGTCGAAGGTCGACCGCATCTCCGTGCGCACGCGCGTGAGCACCGATGCGCCGAACGTGCCGAGCGTCACGCCCGACTGGCCGACCGCCGACCACCAGGAGCGCGAGATCTACGACATGTTCGGCGTGATCTTCGACGGCCACTACGACCTCCGGCGCATCCTCATGCCCGAGGACTACGAGGGCCACCCGCAGCGCCGCGACTTCCCGGTCGGGGGCGAGCCGATCCTCTTCACGCACAACGAGCGCGACGTGCCGGGGTGGTGGAAGTGAGCGAGATCGAGACCCGGCGCACGCCGGCCATCCCCTACCGGGAGATGGAGGAGTCGCACGAGATCTCCCACATCGAGCACCCCGAGCACGACGAGCTGCTGACGCTCAACATCGGCCCGCACCACCCCGCCACGCACGGCGTGCTGCGGCTGCTGAGCACGCTCGAGGGCGAGATCATCCGCGACATCATCCCGATCATCGGCTACGTCCACACCGGTATCGAGAAGACCGCCGAGGACAAGGCCTACTGGAAGGTCATCCCGATCGTCGAGCGGATGGACTACCTCGCGTACTACTTCAACGCGATGGCGTTCTGCGGGGCGGTCGAGACGCTGCTCGACCTCGAGGTCCCGCCGCGCGCGCAGTACCTGCGCGTCATCCACCTCGAGCTCAACCGGATCATGTCCCACCTCGTGTGGCTCGGGACGAGCGCGCTCGACCTCGGCGCGATCTCGATGTTCTGGTACTGCTTCCGCGACCGCGAGCAGATCCTCGACCTGTTCGAGATGTCCTCCGGCCAGCGCATGCACACGCGCTACATCCAGGTCGGCGGCGTCTTCGAGGACATCCCGGTGGGCTTCATGGCGAAGCTCAAGCAGTTCACCGACCAGATGCCCGCCCGCATCGACCAGTTCGCCGCGCTGCTGGACAAGAACGAGATCGTGCTCCAGCGGTTGCGGGACGTCGCCGCGGTCGACGAGGACACCCTGCTCGCGCTCGGCGTGACCGGCCCGCTGCTGCGCGCGACCGGCAACCCGTGGGACCTGCGCAAGGCCGCCCCGTACTCGAGCTACGACCACTTCGAGTTCAAGATCCCCGTCGGCACGGTCGGCGACAACTACGACCGCTTCAAGGTCCGGATGGCGGAGATGCGGGAGTCCGTCCGCATCATCGAGCAGGCCGCGGCCGGGCTGCCGGAGGGCCCGTACATCACCGAGAACCGCAAGTACGCGCTGCCGCCGCGGCACGAGCTGGCGACCTCGATGGAGGCGCTGATCCACCACTTCAAGCTCGTCACCGAGGGCTTCCGCGTCCCGCCGGGCGAGGTCTACTACCCGATCGAGTCGCCGCGCGGCGAGCTCGGCTGCTTCGTCCGCGCCGACGGCTCCTCGAAGCCCGCGCGGGTGCACATGCGCGACCCCTCGTTCGTGAACCTGCAGGCGCTCAAGCCGATGATCCAGGACCTCTACCTCGCGGACCTGATCGCGACGCTCGCCATGCTCGACCCGGTGCTCGGGGGCATCGACCGCTGATGGCGATCGATCCGACCCGCGTCAAGCGCTACTCGCACGGCTCGCGCGTCCCCGGCTGGGACGACGCCGCCGATCTCACCAAGGACCCGGCGGTCGTCCCCGACCCCGCGACGACGCCGGTGCCGAAGGCGCTGCGCGTGGAGATCGAAGCGGCGATGGCGAAGTACCCCGACTTCCGCTCCGCCGCGATCCCGGCGCTGCACGCCGTGCAGCGCTACCACGGCTGGTGCTCGCCGACCGCCATCGAGCAGGCCGCCTGCGTGATGCGCCTGACGCCCGCGTACCTGACCGCCGTCGCCACGTTCTACGACATGTTCATGACCGTCCCGCAGGGCGAGCACACGATCTACGTGTGCACGAACATCTCGTGCTCGCTGCGCGGCGCGGACGCGCTGCTCGAGGCGATGGAGGGCGCCGCCGGCGCCGACGGGCGGTTCAACATCCGCGGCTTCGAGTGCCTCGGGCGCGTGCGACATCGCGCCGATGGCGTCGGTCAACGGCGAGTACCTCGGCCCGCTCGAGGAGGAGGACTGCCGCACGATCGTCGACGACCTGATCGCCGGCCGCCCGCCGCTGCCGGACAAGAACATCGCGGCGCGCCCGTCCGCCGAGACGCTGGAGATCCCCGAGTGAAGCTGTTCTACGAGAACATCGACACGCCCGGCCTCAACACGCTCGCGGTCTACCAGGAGACCGGCGGCTACGAGATGCTCCGCAAGGCGCTGAAGATGGAGCCCGACGCCGTGCTCGCCGAGCTCCAGGCCTCCGGCGTGCGCGGCCGCGGCGGCGCGGGCTTCGCGATGGGCAAGAAGGCGTCCTTCCTCCCGCACGGGACGATGGACAAGTACCTCGTCTGCAACGCCGACGAGTCCGAGCCCGGGACCTTCAAGGACCGCGAGCTCATGCAGAAGAACCCGCACCTGCTGATCGAGGGCATGATCATCGCCGCCTACGCGGCGGGCATCAACCGCTCGTTCATCTACATCCGCGGCGAGTACGAGCACCAGGCCGTCGTGCTCGAGGCGGCGATCGAGGAGGCGCGCCAGGCCGGCTTCATCGGCGAGCGCATCCTCGGCTCCGACCTCACGCTCGACCTGGTCCTGCACCGTGGCGCCGGCGCCTACATCTGCGGCGAGGAGACCGCGCTGCTCGACTCGCTCGAGGGCAAGCGCGGCAACCCGCGCCTGAAGCCGCCGTTCCCCGCGCTCCAGGGGCTCTACAAGGGCCCGACGCTGATCAACAACGTCGAGACGCTGATGAACGTCCCGATCATCGTGCGGCTGGGCGGTGAGGAGTACGCCAAGATCGGCACGGAGACCTCGACCGGCACCAAGGTCGTCTCCGTCTCGGGCTGCGTGCGGCGCCCCGGCAACTACGAGATCACGCTCGGGACGCCCTCGCGCGAGATCATCATGGACCTCGCCGGCGGCCCCGAGGCGGGGCGCACGGTCAAGGCCTGGTTCCCCGGCGGCTCGAGCGCGCCGGTGCTCCCGGGCAGCGACGAGTACCTCGACCTCCCCTACGACTTCGACTCGCTCGCCAAGGCCGGCTCGATGCTCGGCTCTGGCGCGATCATCGTCATCGACGACTCGGTCTCGATCGTCGACGTCGCCTACAAGACGGCGAAGTTCTACGCCCATGAGTCGTGCGGCAAGTGCTCGCCGTGCCGCGAGGGCACGAACTGGACGCAGAAGATGCTCGAGCGGATCCAGAACGGCGACGCCACGCCGATGGACCTCGACATCATGGCCTCCGTCCAGGAGCAGATCATCGGGAACTGCCTGTGCGTGCTGGGCGACGCGATGGCGATGCCGATCGGCTCGATGATCAAGCACTTCCGCGACGAGTTCGAGGCGTACATCGAGGCCAAGCGCGAGGAGAACGGCCTCGGCGCGGCGATCCCGCAGGTCAACCGCGGCCGCAACGCGGGCCCCGGCCCGATGCGCGAGCCCGCCGGCGTCGACCCGACCGCGGCGGTCGTCTGATGCCGCGTCCGGAGACGCGCGACGTCACGTTCTCGATCGACGGCCGCGAGGTCACCGCTCCCGAGAACGCGATGCTCGTCGACGCCGCCAAGTACGGCGACGTCGAGATCCCCGTCTTCTGTTACGAGCCCAAGCTCGGCCAGCCGGTCGGCGCCTGCCGCATGTGCCTGGTCGAGATCGAGGGCATCCCGAAGCTCCAGACCGCGTGCTCGACGCCGGTCAAGGACGGCATGGTCGTCCACACCCAGACCACCCGCGTGCACGACGCCCAGCGCGCGGTCGTCGAGTTCCTGCTCATCAACCACCCGCTCGACTGCCCGGTCTGCGACAAGGGCGGCGAGTGCCCGCTGCAGGACATCACCTACGGCTGGGGCCCCGGCACCTCGCGCTACCTCGAGCCCAAGCGCCACTTCAAGAAGCCGCTCGAGCTGTCGCCGCTGGTGGCGATCGACCGCGAGCGCTGCATCCTCTGCTACCGCTGCGTGCGCTTCTCGCAGGAGATCTCCGAGGACTACCAGCTGATCCTGCTCGAGCGCGGCGCGCACTCGTTCGTCGGCACGTTCGACGGCCACCCGTACGTCGCGCCGTTCAGCGGCAACATCGTCGAGCTGTGCCCGGTCGGCGCGCTCACTTCGAGCGCCTACCGCTTCCGCGCGCGCCCGTGGGACATCGAGGGCGCCGGCTCGCTGTGCACGCTCTGCCCGGCGCAGTGCAACGTCGAGTTCACCGTCCGCGACGACCGCGTCATGCGCGTGCTCGCGCGCGACAACCCCGAGGTCGACGACGGCTGGCTGTGCGACAAGGGGCGCTTCGCCTACCAGTCGGTCCACAGCGAGGAGCGCATCACGCAGCCGCTGGTGCGCGAGGGCACGAACCTGATGCCGGCGAGCTGGGAGAAGGCGCTCGAGCACGCCGGCAGCGCGCTGAAGAAGGCCGGCGCCAAGGCAGCCGCGCTCGCGGGCGGCGAGACCTCCAACGAGGAGGCGTTCCTGCTCGCGCAGCTGTTCCGCGACGGGCTCGGCTCCGGCCACCTCGCGTCGCGCGCGGGCGGCGAGCTGCCGCTCGACGTCGAGCGCGCGCTCGCGAACCCCGCGCTGCAGGCGACGGTCCCCGACCTCGAGTTCGCCCACACCGTCGTGCTGGTCGAGTGCGACCCGGTCGACGACGCGCCGGTGCTCGACCTGCGCATCCGCAAGGGCATCCGCCGCCACAACATGCACCTCGCCGTCGCCAGCGCGCGACCGACCGCGCTCGACGCGCGCGCCGACTCGGTGGTCCGGATCCCGCCGGGCGGCGGGGCGGGCTGGCTGGTCGGGATCGACGAGGAGTTCGTCGACGGCATCAGCGCCGCCGGCGAGGACATCGTGATCGTCTACGGCGAGCGGCTGCTCGCCGGCCCCGACGGCGCGACCGCGGCACGCGCGCTGCTCAACCTCGCGACCCGCCTCGGCCTCGCCGGCCGCCCCGGCGCGGGCCTGCTCGAGATCCCGTCGGCCACCAACGGCCGCGGGCTGCGCGAGGCCGGCTTCGCCCCCGGCCACGGCGCCGGCTTCGCCACGCTGGCCGAGCCCGGCCGGGGCGCCGCCGAGATCGCCGCCGGGCTCGCCGACGCCGACCTGTCCGTGCTCTACCTGCTACACGCCGACCCGCTGCGCACGCACCCGAACCGCGGGCTGTGGAAGACCGCGCTCGGCACCGCGCAGACCGTGATCGCCCACGAGTCGGTGATGACGGAGACGATCCGCGAGTACGCCGACGTCGTCTTCCCCGCGGAGGCCTATCCCGAGAAGGAGGGGACGCTCACGCACCCCGACGGCCGCCTCCAGCGCCTGCGCACCGCGATCGGCCGCCCGCAGCCGTCCGGGCCGGGCACCGGCGTCCGCCCGGGCTGGCAGGTCGTCGCCGACGTCGCCGCGCAGGCGGGCCACGAGCTGCGGATCGCCGCCGGGCCGATCGCCTCACGCCGCCTGTTCGAGGCGATCCCGTTCTACGCCGGCCTGACGCTCGACGAGATCGGCGGCCAGGGCGTGCGCTGGCAGGAGCGCGAGGCCGCGAGCAGCTTCGAGGTGCCGGCCTGGGAGCCGGTGACGCTGAAGGCGCCGCGCGCCGGCCGCCCGCCCAAGGGCGCGCTGCGGCTCGGCACCTACCGCTCGCTGTGGAGCTCGAAGGAGGTCGACGTGTCGCCGGCGCTGCACTTCCTGCGCCCGCAGCAGGTGGTCGAGCTGTCGCCCGCCGACGCCAAGCGGCTCGGGATCGGCGACGGCGACCGCGTCGAGGTCGGCTCCAACGGCACGCGCGTGCGCGGCGCCGTACGACTGCGCGACGCGATCCCGCGCGGCACGGTCTTCCTCGCTGCCGACGGCGCCAACGTGCTCACCGAGGCGGCGGTGGAGATCGCACGCGTCGGCGGGCCGGACGGCGGTCGCGACACGACCGCCCACGCCGAGCCCGCGGCGGCCGGCGCCGAGATGCCGCCCTCCGCGCCGCTGGCGATCCCGCCCACCGGCACGAGCCAGTCGGGGCACGACGCATGACCACCCTCGCGACCGTCGGCTACTACGAGGCGTGGTGGATCCAGCTGCTGAAGGCGGTCTTGATCTTCGCCGTCGTCTTCCAGCTCGTCCCGGTGATCCTGCTCGTCGAGCGCAAGCTGCTCGGGCGCTTCCAGCACCGCTACGGCCCCAACCGCGTCGGGCCCTTCGGGATCCTGCAGCCGATGGCCGACATCGGGAAGCTGATCTTCAAGGAGCAGTTCCGGCCCAACAGCTCGATCGGCTGGCTGTTCGCGATCGCGCCCGCGATCTCGATGATGACCGCGGTCGCGGTGGTGGCCGTCATCCCGTTCTCGAACACCGTCGACATCTTCGGGACCCAGGTCGGGCTCTACGGCATCGACACGAGCATCGGGATCCTCTACGCGTTCGCGTTCGGCGGCATCGCGTTCTACGGGCTGATGCTCGGCGGCTGGGCCTCGGGCTCCAAGTACTCGTTCCTCGGCGCCATGCGCGCGGCCGCGCAGCTGATCTCCTACGAGGTCGCCCAGGGCCTCGCGATCGTCGGCGTGATCATGATGGCCGGGACGCTGTCGCTGACCGGGATCGTCGAGTACCAGGAGAAGCACCTCGCGTTCGTGATCCCGCAGTTCGTCGGCTTCCTCATCTTCACGGTCGCCGCGTTCGCGGAGACCAACCGGCCGCCGTTCGACCTCGCCGAGGCCGACGCCGAGCTGGTCGGCGGCTACAACACCGAGTACGGCGGCGGGCGCTTCGCCGCCTACTTCGCGGCCGAGTACCTCAACGTGCTCGTCGTCTCGGGCCTCACGGTGACGCTGTTCCTCGGCGGCTGGGCGCTGCCGTTCTGGAACCCGCCGACGTGGGTCGACCCGATCGTCGTGCTCGCGAAGATGGTCCTGTTCTCGCTGTTCTTCATCTGGGTGCGCGCGACGCTGCCGCGCCTGCGCTACGACCAGCTCATGTCCTTCGGGTGGAAGATCCTGCTGCCGCTCGCGACCCTCAATGCCCTTGTGACCGCGATCCTGGTGGTGACCACGTAATGCCTTCCAACTGGAGTCCCGGCGACGATGTCGTCGCAGTCCAGCGCGGCCCCCGCCCCGGTGGCGCGGGCGGCGCCTACCGCGCATTCGGCGAGACGCTGCGCGGGCTGAAGACCACGTTCGGCCGCCTCCTCGAGGGCCCCATGACGATCCAGTACCCCGAGGAGAAGACGCCGGTCTACCCGCGCTTCCGCGGGCGCCACAAGCTCCATCGCTTCGAGGACACGGGGCTCGAGAAGTGCGTCGGCTGCTCGCTGTGCGCGGCCGCCTGCCCGGCCGACTGCATCCGCGTCGTGGCCGCCGAGAACACGCCCGAGAACCGCGTGTCGGCCGGCGAGCGCTACGCGGCGGTGTACGAGATCAACCTCTCGCGCTGCATCTTCTGCGGCTACTGCGAGGTCGCGTGCCCGTTCGACGCGATCACCATGGGCCACGACTACGAGATGTCGGACTACAACCGCTCCGATCTCATCTTCACGAAGGAGATGCTGCTCGCCGAGCCGCTGGACCGGACGCCACTGCGGACGGCGGGCGAGTAGCTTCCGGCGCCGCGTATGGCCGAAGTCAGCTTCTTCATCGCCGCGCTGATCGCCCTGGCCGGGGCATTCGGGACCGTGCTCCTGAAGAACCCGTTCTACGCGGTCCTCGCGCTCGTCTGCCACCTGCTCGGGCTGGCCGCGCTCTTCCTGCTGCTGCGGGCGGAGTTCGTCGCCGCCGCGCAGGTGATCGTCTACGCCGGCGCGGTGATGGTGCTGTACGTGTTCGTGGTCGCCTACGTCGGCGGGCAGGACCAGCCGCTCACGCCGCACCATGGCCCGGGCATGCGCTTGATCGCGCTGCTGTTCACGTTCGCGCTCCTGGTCGAGTTCGGGATCGCGATCCTCGGCTCCGGGCTGAGCGTGCTCGGCAAGGAGGGCACCGGCTGGTTCGAGGGCTTCGGCTCGCCGGCGCAGATGGGCGAGCTGTTCCTGACCAAGTTCCTGCTCGCGTTCGAGGTCGCCTCGCTGCTGCTGCTGGTCGCGGCGGTCGGCGCGGTCATCCTCGCGCGCCGGCGCTCCGGGCTCGACGACCCGCGCGAGCTGTCGGTCGCCGACCTGCTGCGCTCCGACGCGTCGGGGACGGTCGGGGACGCCGAGCGCGGCTCACTCCAGGAGGCGGCGGGGCCGCCGAGGACCTGATGTCCATCAACTGGTACCTGATGGTCTCCGCGATCGTGTTCTGCGTCGGCGTCGGCGGCGTGCTCACGCGCCGCAACCCGCTGGTCATCCTGCTCTGCCTCGAGCTGATGCTCAACGCGGCCAACCTCGCGCTGGTCGCCTTCGCGCGCGCGCACGGCAACCAGGAGGGCCAGATCTTCGCGCTGATCGTCATGGTCGTCGCGGCCTGCGAGGTCGCGGTCGGCCTGGGCCTGATCGTCGCGCTGTACCGGCGGCGGCTGCCGATCGACGTGGACGAGCTCAGGGAGCTGCAGGGCTGATGTTCACCGCCTGGCTGATCCTCCTGTTCCCGCTGCTCGGCTGCGTCGTGATCTCGCTCGGCTACAAGCTGTGGCGGGGCAAGACGGCGGGCATCATCGGCACGACCGCGATCGCGGCGTCGTTCATCTGCTCGATCAACGTCCTGATCCACCTCCAGGACCGCGCCGAGGACAACCGCCAGGTCGTGAAGGTCGCGTGGGACTACGCGAAGACCGCCGGGGTCGACGCGCAGCTCTCGATCCTGATCGACCCGCTGTCGGTGTTCATGGCGCTGGTGGTCTCCGGCGTGTCGATGCTGATCCACCTCTACGCGGTCGCCTACATGGCATCGGACAAGGGCTACACGCGCTTCTTCTCGTACCTGAACTTCTTCGTCTTCTCGATGCTGCTGCTGGTCCTGGCCGGCAACTTCCTGCTGCTGATCGTCGGCTGGGCGTTCGTGGGCGCGGCGTCGTACCTGCTGATCTCGTTCTGGTTCCGCCGCACCACGGCCACGCGCGCGGGCATCAAGGCGTTCGTCATCAACGTGGTCGGCGACGTCGGCCTGGTGATCGGCACCTACTTCATCTTCAAGGGCACCGGCACGCTCGACTTCCTGAAGACGTTCGACAAGGTCGACCAGGTCTTCTCGGTCAACGACGGCGACCTCGTGGCCGGCTGCATCGGGCTGCTCGTGGGCGCGTTCGCCAAGTCGGCCCAGGTGCCGCTGCACACCTGGCTGCCGGACGCGATGGAGGGCCCGACGCCGGTCTCCGCCCTGATCCACGCGGCCACCATGGTGACCGCCGGCGTGTACCTGATCGCGCGCATGCACCCGCTGTTCGAGCAGGCGCCAGCCGCCGCCGACGTGGGCGCGATCGTCGGCTGCGCGACGCTGCTGATCGCGGCGACGATCGGCCTGGTGGTGACCGACCTCAAACGGGTCATCGCCTACTCGACGATGTCCCAGATCGGCTACATGGTCATGGCCGTCTCGAGCGCCGCGTACACCGCCGGCCTCTTCCACCTGATGACGCACGCGTTCTTCAAGGCGCTGCTGTTCATGGCCGCCGGCTCGCTGATCTCCGCCATGGCCGGCAACCAGAACCTCGACGACATGGGCGGCTTCCGCAAGGCGATGCCGTTCACGTTCGGCTGCTTCATCGTCGGCGGCCTTGCGCTGTCGGGCTTCCCGCCGTTCTCGGGCTTCTTCTCGAAGGACATGATCCTCGCGGACGTCGCCGCCCGCGACGACTGGCACGTGGTGCTCGCGGTGTTCGGCTTCATCGGCTCGTTCCTGACCGCGATCTACACGTTCCGGATGATCTTCCGGGCGTTCTGGGGCGACCCGGTCGAGGAGGCGCGCGAGCTCGAGAACGGCCACCTCCACCACGCGCCCGAGCACACCAACCCGGCGAACGGCGAGGTCGAGGACACCGAGGTCGGCTTCCCCGGGCCCGATCACCACATCGCCGAGCGGGAAGCCGCGATGAAGTTCGCGATGGGCTGCCTCGCGGTGCTCGCGACGGTCGGCGGCGCGGTCCAGATCCCGGGCGTGACCAGCGTGCTCCACAACTTCCTCGAGCCGACGTTCGCCGACTCGAAGTTCGCGGACCTCGAGCCGTCCACCGGGCTGACCATCGTCGGGCTGGTGACCGGCACGGTGCTGGCGATCGCGGGCATCGCGCTCGCGTACCACCTGTGGGTGCGAAAGATCGAGGCGCCGCGGGCGCTGCGCGCGCGGCTCGCCGGCCCGTACCGCTTCTTCTCGAACAAGTGGTACTTCGATGAGGCCATCAACTTCCTGGTCGTGCGGCCGTTCGCGTGGTTCGGGCGCTTCGGGCGCAACACGTTCGAGCGGATCGTGATCACCGGCCTGTTCATGGGCGGGACGACCGCGGCGGTGCGGGCCGGCTCGGCCGCGGTGCGCGCGGTCCAGTCGGGCTACCTGCGCTACTACGCCGCGCTGCTGCTGCTCGGGCTCACCGCGCTCTCCCTCTACTTCCTGGTGGCGGGGACATGAGCAACCTGACCATCCACCTGACCGTCCTGCTGTTCTGGCCGCTGGCGCTCGCGCTGCTGGGGGCGACCGGGCCGCGCAGCTGGGCGCCGGGGGCCGCGATCGTCGGCGCGGTCGTGCCGTTCGCCTACGCGGTGATGATGCTGTTCGACTACGACTCGGCGGCGGGCGGGCTCCAGTACGTCACCAACGACGAGTGGATCAAGGCGCTCGGCATCCGCTACTACCTCGGCGTCGACGGGCTCAACCTGTGGCTGATCGCGCTGACGACGCTGCTGTTCCTGGTCGCGGCGATGTGGATGTCGTTCCGCCCGGTCGAGCGGCCGCGGCTGTTCGCGTTCCACCTCGCGCTGGCCGAGACCGCCGTGCTGGGTGCCTTCACCGCCCAGGACCTGGCGCTCTTCGTCCTCTTCTTCGACCTGATGCTGGTTCCGTTCTACTTCCTCGTCGGGCAGTGGGGCAGCGGGCCGGACCGGGTGGCCGCGACCTACAAGATGATCATCTACACGCTGGTCGGCTCGCTACTGATGCTGGCCGGCGCGGTGGCGACGGCGGTGCTCTCGGCGCACGGCGGCCCGATCACGTTCACGATCTCGGACCTCGCGCAGGCGCACCTCGGGGCGTCGACGCAGCGCTGGATCTTCACCGCCTTCGCGCTCGCGTTCCTGATCAAGATGCCGCTCTTCCCGTTCCACGGGTGGATGCCGGACGCGTACCGGACGATGCCGCTGCCGGCGCTGGCGATCTTCTCCGGCGTGCTCTCGAAGGTGGCCGCCTACGGCTTCCTGCGGATCGTGCTGCCGGTCTTCCCGGAGGCGTCGAAGGACTTCCAGTCGCTGATCCTGATCCTCGCGCTGCTGTCGATCATCTACGGCTCGGCGCAGGCGTTCACGCAGACGAACGCGCGGCTCGTGCTCGGCTACTCGTCGATCGCCCAGCTCGGCTTCATCGTGCTCGGCATCTTCGCCCTCGACCCGGAGGGGCGGGGCGCGCAGGGCGCGCTGCTGCAGATGGTCAACCACGGGCTCGTCGTCGCGCCGCTGTTCCTCATCATCGTGCTGCTGGCCGAGCGGACGGGGACCGAGGACATCACGAAGATGGGCGGGCTCGCGTTCCGCGGGCCGGTGCTGGCCGCGCTGTTCCTGATCGTCGCGCTGGCGACCCTCGCGATGCCGGGTTCCGCGAACTTCGTCGGCGAGTTCCTGATCCTGCTCGGGCTGTTCCAGACCAAGCTGGCGATCGCGCTGATCGCCTTCACCGGCGTCGCGATGGCGTCGGTCTACATGCTGCGGATGTTCATCCGCACCATGCACAACCGGCAGCCGGCGACGGGTGTCGAGTCGCGTGAGATCTCGATCGCCGACGCGGTCGTGATCGTGCCGCTGGTGCTGGCGATCATCGCCTTCGCGCTGTACCCGCAAGGGGCGCTGACGGCGTCCCAGCCGGCGACCAAGGCCGCGATCGAGCAGGTGGTGAAGTGAAGGGCCCGCATATCGACTGGGCGGCGATCTCGCCGCTGGTGGCGCTGACGGTCGGCGCCTGCGTCGTGCTGATGGCGGGTCTGCTGCGGCCGGCGTTCGTGCGCAACGTGCTGGTGCCGCTGCTGACCGTGGTGACGCTGGGCGTGGCGGTCGGGCTGGGCGTGTGGCAGTGGGACGACAACGAGCTCGTGGTCGCGGGTGCGCTGGCGATCGACAACCTCACGCTGGCGCTGACGATGGTGTTCGCGGCGGGCGCGCTCGCGGCGACGCTGCTCTCGATTCGCTCGTTGGCGGCGGCCGAGGCGGGGCATGGCGAGTACCACGCGCTGTTGCTCGTCTCCGTCCTCGGCATGGTGCTGCTCGCGGGCGCGACGAACCTGGTGATGCTGTTCATCGGCTTCGAGCTGCTGTCGATCCCGCTGTATGTGCTGTGCGCGACCGAGCTCCGGCGCGAGCACTCGCTCGAGTCGGGCCTCAAGTACCTGATCATCGGGTCGCTGGGGTCGGCGGTGCTGCTCTATGGGCTGGCGATGCTCTACGGCGCGACGGGTTCGACCGACTTCGCTGCGATCGCCCTCAAGGTCGGGGCCGTCAAGGACGACGCGCTGTTCGTCGCCGCGCTGGCACTGATCGTGACCGGGCTCGCGTTCAAGGCGTCGGTGGCGCCGTTCCACCAGTGGACGCCCGACGTCTATGAGGGTGCGCCGACGCCGATCACGGCGTTCATGGCGGTGGCGACGAAGGCGGCGGCGTTCGGGATCCTGATCCGGCTCTTCGACGGCGCGCTGATCGGGGCGTCCACGCTGTGGGCGCCGGCCTTCGCGACCTTGGCGGTGGTGACGATCATCGTCGGCAATGTCGGCGCGATCGGGCAGTCGTCGGTCAAGCGGATGCTCGCCTACTCGTCGGTGGCGCAGGCGGGGTACATCCTTGCCGGGCTGGTGGTGACGACGAAGCTCGGGGCGAGCGCGATCGTCTTCTACCTGTTCGCCTACACGGTCATGAACCTGGCGGCGTTCGCGGTGGTGGTCGCGCGCGAGCGCGAGACGCCGTACGGCGACGACCTCCGGGCCTTGAACGGCCTCGGCGCGAACCGGCCATGGCTGGCGTGGCCGATGACGATCGCGATGCTCTCGCTGGCGGGCTTCCCGGCCACCGCGGGCTTCTTCGGGAAGATCTACTTGATCGAGGCGGCGGTGGACAACCAGTACGCCTTCCTCGCCGTGGCGATCGTGCTCGGCTCGGCGATCTCGCTGGCCTACTACCTGCGCGTGGTGGCGGCGGTGTGGATGTCGGCGCCGGACGAGGCCCGCGGCTCCTCGCGCGTGGTCGCGCCGGGCACGGCGCGCCCGGCGATCGCGGGCGGCTCGCAGGAGGCGGACGAGGTGCTCGACACGCGCACGTCCGGCGCCGGGATCGGATGGATCACGGCCGTCGCGGTCGTCTGCGCGATCGCGACGATCGCGATCGGCGTGTATCCCGAGCCGTTGCTGAACGTCGCCAACGACGCCGGCGCGGCGCTGAAGAACCTGCTGTAGCGCCGGCGCCTCGGGGATCCCCTCTCGGGGCACGCGGTTCCGCCGGGGGCGAAGAATCTCCGCGCGCGCCTATGTGCGCCGCTGTGCCTCCCCCACGCCCTATCGCCGGCCAGGCCTCCGCCGAGTACGTCGCGCTCCTCGCAGTGGTGTGCGCCGTGGTGGCGGGGGCCGCGGCGGTGGGGTCGGTGCCGCCGATCGCGGCGCAGGTCGCGCGGCAGGTCAAGCACGGGATCTGCCTGGTCGCGGGCGGGATCTGCACGCCGGGCGAGGCGCGCGCGGCCGGGCTCGGGCCGTGCCTGGTGCGGGTGCGCACCGACCGTGAGCGGCTCGGCGGCCGGGTGCTGGTGGTGAAGGTCGGGCACGGTGACTCGTTCCTGCTCCAGCGCCGGTCCGACGGCACCGCGGCGGTCTCGTTCGCGGACGGCGGGTCGGTGGGGGCGAGCTTCGGGGTCGGCCTGCAGCTCGCGGGGCGCGCCGCCGACGCGCGCGGCGGGGGCGGGTTGCAGTTCACGTCGGGGCGGACGTGGGAGTTCCCCGACGTCGCCTCCGCGTCCCGCTTCGTGCGCCGCTGGGCGCACACGGAGACGCTGACCGGCGAGCTGCGCGGGATCCTGCCCGGCGGCGCGCACCCGCCGGAGCCCGACTCGACCTACAAGGAGGGCGGCGCGTACGGCGAGTTCACCGCGGCGGTCGGGCTGCGACCGGGGACGGACGCGTCGCTGGGCGCCGACTTCGGCGCGGTGATGGGGCGCCGGGTCGAGCCCGGCGGGCGCGTGACCTGGTACGACCGCGTCGACGGCGAGACAGCCGGCCGGCTGGGCGTCGTCCTGGGCTCGCTGCAGCGCCACGACGCGGGGCAGGCCGCGCTCGCGATCACGACGGTCCACGGCCGCCCGGTCGAGCTGCGGGTGAGCGCCGCCGCGCGCATCCACGGCGAGGTCGCACCGCCGGGCCCGGTCAGCTCGCTCGATGACCTCGGCAGCCGCATCCAGGGCGTCCGCTCGAGCCCCGGCGGCCACGGGCGCCGGCTCGAGGCGGAGGTCTCCCTCGACCTGACCGACCCCGCCAACCTCGCCGCGGTGCGTGGCGTCATCGAGATGCTCGGGCTGCGCGCTCCGCCCACCGACTGGCCGAGGCGGGTCCGCGCGCTGGCGGCGCGGCTCGACGCCGACGGCGCGGTCGACGTGCGCGTGTTCCGCGAGCGCCTCTCGCAGAACGCGCTCGGCGCGGACGTGGGGGCCGGCGCCGGCTTCGGCGCGGGCTACGACCGCACCGAAGAGGCACGCGATCTCCTAGCCGCGTGGTCACTGCGGGCGGGCGGGCGCTTGCAGGAACGCGAGGACTGCGCGCCCGCGTAACCGATCCGCCGCGCGGGCGTACATCGTGACGCAACGCACAATCCCCGCCGGCGAGGTCCGGACGGGGCATCCCACAACCCCATCACCCTGCCCCGTCCGGAACCCCTCCGGCGGGGGTTCTCAGAAGGAGGACAAGGTGGAGTTCATGAAGCGACTCGAGCCCGTGTGGCTCGGTCTCGTCCTGCTCGGCGCCCTCAACTGGGCGCTGGTCGCGCTCTTCGACTTCAACGTCGTCGAGGAGATCCTGGGCACCGGCACGGCCGCCGACGTCGTCTACGTCATCGTCGGCCTCGCCGCCGTGGCCCTCCTGCCGAAGCTGGCCGAGGGCCTGCACCTGGGCGACCGCGCCCACCCGCGCGGCGCGTAGCCCCGAGCGCGCACGCGCCGGGACCTGGGCCGGGGGTGCACACCCGGCCCACCCCTCTTGCACCAAGGAGTACGCTGCCCACATGTCCTCCCGGCGGTTCGCGTTGCGCTACGGCGGCCCGCTGGTGCTCGCGCTCATCTGCGTGATCGTTGCCGGTTACGTGTCGCCGATCCTCGGCTACGTGCTGGTGATCGCCGCGTTCTTCTTCTTCTTCGAGGTCGCCACCTCGCTGTGGGAGCGCGCCGCAGGCACGGGCGGCATGGGGCAGTACAAGCAGTAGCCCGCGTGCATCCGTACCCGGCGCTAGGGTCAGCAACCCTCATGCGCTACCCGTCCGACGAGCTGACCGCTGCCGAGCGCGCCCGCCTCGCGCCGCATTTCACGGATCTCGACGGCCCCGTCTTCGCGCTCACGAACCTGCCGGAGACGGTGAAGGGTGCGTTGTTCGCCCGCTACTCGCGCTATCCGGGCACGCTGCGCCGGCTGTTCCTCGACGAGTTCGCCGACTCGCTGCCGGAGTCGGCAGCCGGCTACGACGGCGAGGAGGGCAAGCGCGCGGCCGAGCTCTACGAGCGGATCTTCGTCGGCTATGGCGACGACAGCGTCGCCCAGCTCGGCGGCGCCCACGTCGCCTGCGAGTGGACGAGCAACATCCTCACGAAGATCCTCCAGCGCCCGCGGCTCGGCGCCTACCTCGAGCAGAGCACCCGCTACATCGCCTACGACGCGCCGATGCCCGGCGGCGGCTACCGCTACTACCGCGACCCGGAGCTCGGCCCCGAGTACGAGCAGGCGATGGACTGCCTGTTCGAGTCCTACTCCGACGCGCTGCCGATCGTGCGCGCGTGGGTCGACGACACCTACCCCCGCGCCGACGGGGAGTCGGACGCCGCGCGCCGCCGCGCCGTCAACGCCAAGGCGTACGACCTCCTGCGCGGCCTGCTGCCCGCGGCCTCGCTCAGCCACATGGGCATCTACGCCACCGGCCAGGCCTACGAGCAGCTGATCCTGCACCTGCTCGGCCACCCGCTGCCGGAGGCGCGCCACTACGGCGGCCTGATCCTCGACGCGATCAAGGCCGTGATGCCGAGCTTCGTCGCACGCGTCGAGCGCCCCGAGCGCGGCGGCGAGTGGGTCCGCTACCTCGAGCGCCGGCGCGAGGCGGGCGAGCGCTGGGCCGCGCGCCTGAACCTCGACCGCGACGACAGCGCCGAGGATCGCCCGTCGGTGAAGCTCCTGCACGTCGACGGCGACGAGGAGCAGCTGCTCGCCGCGCTGCTGTTCGAGGCCGCCGGCGTGAGCGAGGAGCGCACGCGCGAGGAGGTCGCGCGCCTCTCCGCGGAGGACCGCGCGGCGTTGCTCGCCGACCTCGTGGGCGACCGCGCGAACCGCCGCCACCGCCCCGGCCGCGGCTTCGAGGCGCTCCGCTACCGCTTCGAGATCGTCTCCGACTACGGCGCGTTCCGCGACCTCCAGCGCCACCGCATGCTGACCGTGCAGTGGCAGGGGCTGACGCCCGACCTCGGCGCCGGCGTCCCGGACGAGGTCGTCGAGGCCGGTGCGGGCGATCTCTACGCACGCGCGCTCGAGCGCTCCGAGGAGGAGTACGAGCGGCTCGCCGCTGCGGGCCTGCGCGACGCCGCGCCGTACGCGCTCTGCCTCGGCTTCCGCATCCGCTACGTGCTCGACCTCAACGCGCGCGAGGCGATGCACACGATCGAGCTCCGCTCCGGCCGCGAGGGCCACCCGAGCTACCGCGCGGTCGCGCACGAGATGCACGCGCAGATCGCGGAGCATCACCCGGCGGTGGCCGCGACGATGACGCACGTCGATACCAGCACCGAGCCGCGGCTCGAGCGCATCCTCTCGGAGATGCGCACCGAGCGGCGAGCGCTCGCCGGCTAGGCCCGCTAGTGCCGCTGGTCCGCCGCGAGGACAGCGTCTTCGTCGTCGTCGACGCGCAGAAGGGCTTCTTCGCGTACGACGGGCTCGCCGAGGGGGACGCGATCGTCGCCTCGAAGGCGGTCGCGCGGATCGCGTGGATGGCGGGCCTGGCGGCGCTGCTCGACGTGCCCGCCGTGGTGGTCGAGGAAGGGCCGGAGCGCAACGGCCACACCGACCCCGCGATCCTCGAGCGCATCCCACCCGGCACGCCGGTGATCGAGAAGCCGACGTTCGGCCTCGCGGCCCACGCGCCGGCGGTCGACGCCATCCGCGCCACCGGCCGCGGCACCGCCGTGCTCGCCGGCTTCGAGACCGACGTCTGCATTGCCCAGTCGGCGATCGGCCTGCTCGAGCTCGGCTTCCGCGCCGTCGTGCTGGAGGACGCGGTGTACACGAACGCGGCGCAGGAGCACGAGCGCGGGATCGCGCGCATGACCGGCGCCGGCGTCGAGCGCAACCACTGCAAGGGCCTGGTCTTCGAGTGGCTGCACACCGTCGACCGAGCGATCGAGGCCTTCCCGGAGGCCAAGGCCCTCGGCACGCCGCCCTGGCGGCTCTAGGTCGCGGCGAACGCGTTGACCCCGGTGAGCTCGGCCGAGACCGCCCACAGGCGCTCGGCGTCGCCGGGGTCGACCGCGTGGGCGTCGACGCCCTCGATGCGCGCGGTCGGCGAGTCCGGGTCGGTCGGCTTCGCGATGTCGCAGTTCTCGCAGTAGACGCCGCCCATCCCCTCGAGCTGCGGCGAGGTCGCCGCCCAGGTCGAGGTCGAGGCGCCCTGCTCCGGCGTCTTGAAGCGATCGTCGGCGTGGCCGTCCTCGTCCATCCAGCCCGCGGCCGTCATCTCGTCGCGCGAGAGGTGGCGCTGCAGCGGCGTCATGATCCCGCCGGGGTGGGCGGCGAACGCCCTCACGCCGGCGCCCTGGCCGAGCGCGTCGAGCTGGACGGCGAACAGCGAGTTGGCGGTCTTCGCCTGGCCGTAGGCCTCCCACTTCTCGTAGCCGTGCTCGAACTGCAGGTCATCCCAGCGGATGCCGGAGCGCTTGTGGCCGGTGGAGCTGAGCGCGACCACGCGCGCACCGCCGCCGTCGGCGAGCAGCGGCCACAGCAGGTTGGCGAGCGCGAAGTGGCCGAGGTGGTTGGTGGCGAACTGCGCCTCCCAGCCCGGCCCCACTCGCGTCTCGGGGCACGCCATGATCGCCGCGTTGTTGATGAGGATGTCGACGCCGCGCCCGTCGTCGAGCACGCGCCCGGCGAGCGCCCGCACGCTGTCGAGCGAGCCGAGGTCGAGCTCGTCGACCCGCACGCGCTCGATCCCGTCGAGCACCTCCGCGGCGTGTTCGGGCCTCCGGGCCGGGACGAGCACCTCCGCGCCCGCGCCGCTCAGCGCGCGCACGGTCTCGAGCCCGAGGCCCGAGTAGCCGCCGGTGACGATCGCGAGGCGACCGCCGAGGTCGATGCCCTCGAGCACCTCGGCCGCCGTCGAGCGGTAGCCGAAGCCGGACCCGATCGGGCGCTGTGGCGTGGTCATGACCTCAGCCTACGAAGCCGAAGCGATGCGCGACCGCCGCCGCCTCGGTGCGGCTGCGGACGTCGAGCTTGGCGAGGATGCGGGAGACGTGCACGCTCGCCGTCTTCTCGGCCATGAACAGCTGCGCGCCGATCTCGCGGTTCGTCGCGCCGCCGGCCAGCAGCTCGAGCACCTGGCGCTCGCGCGGCGTGAGGCCGAACGGATCCTCGCCCGCGGTCGCCGAGGGCGGCGCCTCGTCGACGGTGGCGAGCGCCAGCCGCGCGCGCCCGGCCAGGCCCTCGGCCTCGGCGCGCAGCCACGGCGCGCCGAGCATGTCGGCGGCGGCGAGCACGTCGGCGAGCTGGGCCGCGGCGGCGTCGCGCTCGCCGCGCTCCACGAGCGTCCCGGCCCGGCGCAGCTGCGCGAGCGCGACCGGGTAGGGCCGCCCGACCACGCGCCAGGCGTCGGCCGCGGCGACGTCGAGCTCCGGGTCCGCGGCGCCGCGCGCGCGGGCGAGCAGGGATTCGGCGGTCGCGTGGCGCGCGATCTCGACCGGACGCACGTCGTCGGCGCACGCCTCGGCACGCATCACGAAGCTCTCGGCGCGAGAGATCGCCTCGCGCTCGGCATCCGCGTCGCCGAGATCGCGGGCGCGCTGGGCGGCGTCGGCCTCGATCGCCGCGCCGGTCTCGGAAAGCAGCGCGATCCGCGGCAGGTCCTCGGAGCAGAACTCGATCGCGTCGAGGCCGTCGTCGATCGCGGCGCGCGCGGCTGCGAGGTCGCCGCAGCGGCGCTCGAGCTCGCCGAGCAGCGAGCCGTACCAGCCGAGGAACTGCGGCTCGCGCGAGCCGGTGACGACGTCGACGACCCGCTCGAGGCACTCGCGCACCGCGTCGTGCTCGGCGTCGGCGAGCGCGATCGCGGCGCGCAGCGTCTCGACGTAGGCGAGCGTCATGCCGATGTGGCGCTTGTCCGGCGGCGGGAGCCCGGCCCGGGCGGCGCTCCAGTCGCCGAGCGCCCAGCGGATGTCGACCAGCGTCAGCGACAGCCAGTCGCTCACGCGGCCCTCGAAGGCGGTGTCGGCCAGCCCCTGCTCGGCGGCGGCCAGGCCCTCCTGCGAGCGGCCGACGAGGTGCAGCGCGTCGGCGAGGTTGGTCCACGCGCTGGTGCGCTCGAAGCCGCGCGGTGAGATCGCGATCGCCTCGCGCAGGCGCGCGCTGCCGTCCTCGACCTGGCCGAGGAGGATCTGCGAGTGGCCCATGGCATTGAGCGCGTCGGCCAGCGGCCCGTCGGCGCTCGCGTGCTTGGCGGCGCCGAACGCCGCCTCGGCGGCGGGCAGCGCCTCGCTGAAGCGCCCCTGCAGCATCGCCGTCTTCGCCTGCCGGGCCAGGATCCGCGCGCGCTCCGGGCTGCGGTCGTTCTCCGGCAGCAGCTTGATCGCGCGGTCGAGCGAGTCGTGCGAATCGGTGGCGCGCCCGAGCGACCACTGCGCGCGGGCCAGCAGCTCGAGCAGGTCGGCCGCGCGGCGCGGCTCGGCGGCGTCGTCGATGTCGTCGACCGCGACCCGCAGCAGCGCCTCCGCGCGCCCGTAGGCGCCGTCGTTGATGAGCGCGATGCCCGCGCGGCGCAGCAGGCCGTCGCGGTCGCACGCGGCCTCCGTCGCGGCGTCTGGCACCCGCGGCCACAGCTCGAGCGCGCGCTCCAGCAGCGCGCCCGCCTCGCCGTGGGCGTGCACGCGCTCGGCGGCGTCGGCGGCACGGACGGAGGCGACGAGCGCCTCGCGCTGCGCGCCGGCCTGCAGGTAGTGGTGCGCGATGCCGGCGGTGATCAACGCGTCCTCGCCGCTCTCCGCCGCCTGGTGCTCGAGCGCGCGCGCCAGCGCCAGGTGCAGCTCCGAGTGCTCGCCGGGAAGCAGGTCGTCGTGGACGACCTCGCGCAGCAGCGCGTGGCGGAACTGGTAGCGGCCGCGCTGGTCGGCGACGATCACGTTCGACTCCGCCGCCTCGCGCAGCGCGGCGCGGACCTCGGCGGCGTCGAGCCCACTCGCCTCGGCGAGCACGGCGTGGGCGAGGACGCGCCCGGCCGAGAGCACGCGCAGCACCTCCTGCGCCGGCTGGCTGAGCCGCTCGATCCGCACCATCAGCGCGTCGCGCAGCGTGCTCGGCAGCCCGCCGCGCCCGTCGAGCCGCGCGGCCAGCAGCTCCTCGGTGAAGAGCGGGTTGCCCTCGCTGCGCGAGTACAGGCGTTCGAGCAGCTCTGCGTCGGCCGCGCCGCCGAGGATGTCGGTGAGCAGGTCGCCCAGCTCATCGCGCGAGAGCCGCGCGAGCTCGATCCGGCGCGAGCGCGTGTCGCGCTCGAGCTCGGCGAGCAGCGGGCGCAGCGGGTGGCGGCGGTGCAGCTCGTCGGAGCGGTAGGTGGCGATCACCAGCACCCGCTCGGTCCACAGGCTGCGCGCGAGGAAGACGAGGAAGGCGCGCGTCGAGCGGTCGGCCCAGTGGATGTCCTCGAGCACGAGTGCGAACGGCTGCTCGCGGCCGAGCTGGTCGAGCAGCGTGAGGAGCGCCTCGAACAGCCTCGGCTGGCCGTGGGTGCCCCCGCCGCCGTTGCGGGCCTCGCCGCCGAGCTCCGGCAGCAGCGTGGCGAGCTCGGCCCGCACGCTGTCGGGCAGCTCGCCGAGCACCGGGTCGTCGTCGCGCGCGAGCGTGCGGAGCACGGAGACGATCGGGGCGTACGGCAGCTCCTCGTCGCCCAGCTCGACGCACTCGCCGATCGCGATCCGCGCGCCGGCGCGGCCCGCCAGCTCGGCGACCAGGCGCGACTTGCCGACGCCCGACTCGCCCGCCACGAACGCGAGCGACGGGCGGCCGTCGGCGGCGTCGCGGAGCGCGGCCTCGAGCTCGGCCAGCTCCGCCGCGCGCCCGATCAGCCGGCTGCTCGTCATCCGTGTCGCCACACCCGGAGTATCCACCAGGCGCGCGGCGCGGCCGGGCGCCGGCACCGGCTACGCGACCCGCAGGCGCGGGAAGCGGAGCCGGGGCCGGCGGACGCGGGCACGCTGGGGGGAGATCAGCTCGACCCGCGCCTGGAGGAGCTCGACGAGGTCGGCCGTGGCAGCGAACGGGTCGGCGATCGCGCGCCCGCCATCCAGCGGGACGGCGGCGAGGATCTTGCCGTCGATCTCGGCCACCAGCATCGGGCCGCTCGGTCGCGGCGCGCTGTCGAGGCGGGCGAGACGAGCGAGCGACAGCTCGTCCTCCGCCGCGGCGCGGCGGAGGACGAGGCGCTCGTCGTTGGACGCGGCGGGGAGCTTCCGCGCCCGGCGCGCCGCGCGGGCCGTGGCGGCGGCCGCCCGGCGATCGGAGAGCTGCGCGGCGGCGACGTAGGAGTCAAGCGTCTGCATGGTGTTGCCCCTTCGGTCGGTTTGAAGCATGAGTCCATCCTGGGCTACGCCGGGTTGCCCCACATCGGGCGAATGGAGCGGGTTTCCGGGCGCCGAGCCTTAGCCGACAAGCGCGACCCCTTACCGGTAAGGTCCGCCGCCGGCGGCGCCACAACGCGCCGCGAGACAGGGATAGTCCGGCGGCCAGAAGTCGCCGGGCGACACTCACTGGGAGGTGGGGCTATATGAGCAGGACTCGCGTGGCGATGCTCGCCACGGCGGCCTTGATGCTCGTGCCGGCGTCGGGAGCGCAGGCCAAGCCAAGGCATCACGGCCATCACGGCCACGGCGGCTCGGCGAAGCTCGAGAAAGCCGTCTCGGTCCGCAACATCGTCAAGCACCAGCGGGCGCTTCAGAGCATCGCCGACATGAACGGCGGCACGCGTCACACGGAGACGCCCGGCTTCACGGCGTCGGTGGCCTACGTCCGCGAGCGTATGCAGCGCGCCGGGCTGAAGGTCAAGGTCGATCAGTTCAACTTCCCGGAGTGGCAGGAGACGGCGCCGCCGGTCCTCCAGCAGCTCACTCCGACCGCCAAGACGTACAAGTCCGGCACCGCGGCCGACGACAACAGCGCGGCCGTCGACTACATCACCTTCGCGAACTCGCCGACCGCGACCGTTCCGAACGCACCGGTCGTCCCGGTCAACGACATCGTGATCCCGAGCCCGGCGGCTGACACGAGCACCGCCGGCTGCGAGCCGGAGGACTTCCCCGCCGCCACGTCAGGCGCGGTCTCGCTGCTGCAGCGAGGCACCTGCCCGTTCGTGCAGAAGCTCGCGAACGCGCAGGCGGCGGGCGCCGTCGGCGCGATCCTGATGAACGAGGGCGACAGCCCCGGCCGCATGAACGCCGGCTTCCGTGCCGGGCCGCCGGACCTCGCGATCCCGGCCGTGTTCTCGAGCTTTACCGTCGGGCAGGACTCTACCAGGCGTACAAGGACGGCAAGGCGCCGACGGTGCGGCTGGAGACCAGCGGCAAGAGCGTCGACCGCTTCTTCCCGCAGGTCGTCGCCGAGACCCGGACCGGGGACCCGCGCCACCTGGTGATCGCGGGCGCGCACCTCGACTCGGTGCCGGCCGGGCCGGGCATCAATGACGACGGCTCCGGCACGGCGTGGCAGCTCGCGCTCGCGGAGCAGATCTCGAAGCACAAGTTCGCGCTGCGCAACAAGGTGCGCTTCCTGTGGTTCGGCGGCGAGGAGGACGGCCTGATCGGCTCGCAGGACTACGCCGCCCGCCTGCCGCAGTCCGACGTGGACCGGACCGACGTGATGATCGACACCGACATGATCGCGTCGCCGAACTACGCCCGGCTGATCTACGACGGTGACGGCAGCGAGCCCGGCGGTACCCCGGGCCCGGACGGCTCCGGACGGATCGAGAAAGTGTTCGCGCGCTACTTCGCGCGGCGCGGCATGGCCACGGAGCGGATCCCGTTCGACGGGCGCTCGGACTACGTCGGGTTCGTCAACCGGGGCATCCCCTCGGGCGGCATCTTCGCCGGTGCCGAGGCCCCGAAGACCGCGGAGCAGGTGGCCTTGTACGGCGGCGTCGAGGGAGAGCAGCTCGACCCCTGTTACCACGAGGCCTGCGACAACATCAGCACCGTCACGGGCCAGCCCCCGGCGGAGACGATGAACGTCTACGAGGCCGACCCGACGCCGGCGAACCTGGCGATCGCGCAGCAGCAGGCCGATCAGCTCAACGGCAACGCGCTGAAGTCGCTGCGTGAGATGTCGGGCGCCGTCACGCACGCCGTCTGGTTCTTCGGCGAGAACCGCCGCGGCGTCGGCTCGCGCTCGACCGCGGCCCTCCGGCAGGCGAAGCAGCGCGCCGCGAAGCTCCCGTTCCGGGGGCCGCAGCGCGCCAAGACGCGCTCGCCGGCAGCACCCGTACGACGCACACGCCGCCCGCCCTCCGGCGGGTCGCCGCGCGCCGCGGCGCGGTCGGCGAGCTCGCCGGCGAGCTGCCGGTCAGCCGCCCCGCCGTCTCCCAGCACCTCAAGGTGCTCAAGGACGCAGGGCTCGTCACCGACCGTGCCGCCGGCACGCGTCGCATCTACACCGTCGATCAGGAGGGGCTGGGCATGCTGCGCGCCTACCTCGACCAGTTCTGGACCCGATCCCTGGCCAACTTCAAGGCGGCCGCCGAACAGGAGGACTCATGAGCACAGCCACCGAGACCGCCGTCACGACGTCGGTCGTCGTCGACGTCCCGCAGGCACGGGCGTTCAAGGTCTTCACCGACGACATCGGCACCTGGTGGGACCCCGATCACCACCTGCTCCCGGAGGGCACCACGCTCACCGCGATGGTATTCGAGCCGCGGGTCGGCGGCCACGTCTACGACGTCGTCAGCGACGGCAGCGAGTGCCGCTGGTCGCGGGTGCTGGCCTACGAGCCGCCCGAGCGCGTCGTGTTCAGCTGGGACATCAACCTGCAGTGGGAGATCGAGACCGATCTCGACCGCACGAGCGAGGTCGAGGTGAGCTTCATCGCCGAGGCGCCCGACCGCACGCGCGTGGAGCTCGAGCACCGCAACCTCGACCGCCACGGCGACGGCTGGGAGCAGATGCGCGCGGCGGTCGGGTCGGACGGCGGCTGGCCGAGCGGGATGAACCGCTACGCAGCCGCCCTGCGGTAGGTCAGGTAGAGCGAGCCCGAGGCGAGCTGCCGGCTGTCGACGAGCTCCAGGCCCGTCGCGTCGGCAGCGTCGCCGAACAGCCGCTTGCCGCTCCCGAGCACGATCGGGAACACCATCAGCCGCCACTCGTCGACGAGCCCGCGCTCGACCAGCCCCTGGTGGAGCTGCGCGCTGCCCGCGACGAGGATGTCGCCCTCGCGCTGCTTGAGCTCGGCGACCGCGTCGACGTCGGGGAGCACCGTGGTGTTGTTCCACGTCGGGTCGGTGAGCGTCGTCGACACGACGTACTTCGGCATCGAGTTCATCTTGTCCGCGAAGCCGGCGTCGTCCTTCATGTCCGGCCACGCCTTCGAGAACCCGTCGTAGGTCACGCGCCCGAGCAGCTGCGCGTCGTGCTCCATCAGCTCGTCGAACTTGAACTTCATGCCCTCGTCGTCGGGGTACTTGAAGGTCCAGCCGCCGTGCTTATAGCCCTCGGCGCCGCCCGGGTCCTCCATCACGCCGTCCAGCGATACGAACTCGGCGACGGTGATCTTGCCCATGGGGTCCTCCTTGGTCGGAATTGCCTTTCAACCAGGACGACGAACGACCGGAGCCGGAATCGACATCAGCACGCGTCGTAGCGATACGTCCGCGAGCCGGGCGCGGTCACGTTGCGATCCCGGAGCACCACCGACACCTTGCGGCCGACCCTCCGGCAGCTGTAGCGGAAGTCGCGGCGCCGGTACTCGATGACGATCACGTGGTTGCCATAGACGCGCCGGTAGGCGTTGCACTCGCGGTAGCGCCCGCACTCCTCGGCGATCGCGAAGTCGAAGCCGACGCGCCGACGCGCCTGCCTGCGCGTCAGCTCCGCCGTGTTCTTCTGCGCGACCGCCAGCCCGAGCGCGTGCGCGCGGCGCGTGATCAGCGCCGCGAAGGCCAGCGCCGACGACTTGCCGAACGGCACGTCGCCCTCGCGCGGCGTGCCGTCGAAGCGCGTCCACGAGTCGAGGTTGTCGTACTCGACCGCGTCGAAGCCCTTGCGCTTGCAGGTCTCGATCATCGGCTGGAGCCAGTCGGCCGCGCGGCGGCGCTTGGCTGCCGTCGAGATGTCGACGAGGTACTCGCCGCCCCAGTTCGGGTCGTCGCCGAGCGAGCTCAGCACGAGATCGGCCGGCCACGCGGAGCGCTCGTCGGGCCGCACGACGTCGGGCGAGTCGTCCTGGGTCTGGAACGCGTTGACGTAACAGATGGCGTAGCCACGCTTCGGCGGCTTCGCGTCGAACCAGTCGCGCGAGACCACGCGCACGCCGCGCGGCGGCGTGTACGGCTCGCCGATCTGGTAGTCGAAGCGCGCGTTGGCCGGCGGCGGCGCGATCGCCGCGGCCACCACGGCGAGCGCGAGGGCGAGCATGCGCTCAGCCCTCCTTCGCGGCTTCCACCTCGGCCTGGCGCAGCTCGATGCGGCGGATCTTGCCGGTCAGGGTCTTCGGCAGCTCGTCGACGAACTCGATCTTGCGCGGGTAGGCGTAGGCCGACAAGCGGTCGCGCACGAAGCCCTTGATCTCCTCGACGAGCTCGTCCGAGCCCTCCTTGCCCTCAGCCAGCACGATGAACGCCTTGACGACGTTGCCGCGGCGCTCGTCGGGCGAGGCGACCGCCGCCGCCTCGGCGACGCAGGCGTGCTCGAGCAGCGCGGACTCGACCTCGAACGGCCCGATGCGGTAGCCGGCGGCGATGATCACGTCGTCGGCGCGGCCCTCGTACCAGACGTAGCCGTCCTCGTCGAGCGAGGCGGCGTCCTTGGTGTGGAACCAGTCGCCCCCGAACGTCTCCTTCGAGTCCTCCTCGTTGTTCCAGTAGCCGAGGGGGTAGTGCGGGTTCGAGCGCGCGCGCAGGCAGATCTCGCCGCGCTCGCCCTGCGGCAGCGGCTTCTCGTCCTCGTCGAGGATCTGCACGTCCCAGCCCGGCATCGGCTTGCCCATGGAGCCCTCGCGGACGTCCATGAACGGGTAGTTGGCGACGAGCGGATAGGACTCCGTGAGCCCGTAGTAGTCGAGCACGGTCACGCCGTACTGATCGCGGAACCAGCGGATCGCCTCCGGGTTCAGCGGCTCGCCCGCCGAGCAGACGATGCGGAACTTCTGCGGGTACTTCTCGCCCGCCTTCTCGATCCCCATCATCGAGCGCATCGCGGTCGGCGTCGTGAAGACGTTGGTCGCCTCGTGGCGGGAGAGGAAGTCGAGCTGCTTGTGCGGGTCGAAGCCGCCCTTGCGCTGCAGCACGAGCTGGACCGCGCCGTAGCGCCACGGCCCGAGCAGCGGCGCGATGCCAGCCGCCCACGCCCACTCGCCCATACCGTGGAAGCGCTCGCCGTCCTGCACGTCGTGGCAGTAGACGAACTCCTCGTGCGCGAGCAGGTAGCGGTGCGCGTGGACGATGCCCTTCGCCAGCCCGGTGGTGCCGGAGGAGTAGTAGAGCTGCGCGGGGTCGTCGGCGGCGGTGTCGACCACGTCGAACGAGCTGTCGCCGCTCTCCAGCAGCTCGTCGTCGAGCACGAGGATCTCGTCGACGAGCGCGGGGTCGACGCGGTGCTGGTTGGCGGCGTTGGTGACGAGGATCTTGGCCTGCGAGTCCTTGACCCGGTGACGGATGCCGTCGTCGCCGTAGAGCACCGACATCGAGAGCAGGATCGCGCCCGACTTGTAGGTGCCGAAGAACGCGGCGGCGGTCTCGGGCGTCGGCGGGAGCACCATCGCCACGCGGTCGCCCTGCTCGACGCCATGCGCGCGCAGGACGTTGGCGAAGCGGTTGGAGAGCTCCTGGAGCTCGCCCCACTTCACCTCGCGGACGTTGCCGTCGGGATCCTCGTGGACCATCGCCAGCTTGCCTGCGTCGTGCTTGTCGCAGACGTCGACGGCGATGTTGTACTTCTCCGGCACCTGCCACTCATGGGCGGCGACGGCCTCTTCGTAGCTGCTGGCGGTCGACATGCCGTATTCCTACCGCACGCCGACCGCCCGCACCGCCTACTTCGAGCGAGCGCGCGTGCGCGCGGCCTTCTTCGCCGCGGCGCTGCGCTGGCTGGCCTTGCGCTTGCGCGTGGCTGCGGCCTTCTTCGCGGCGGCCGAGCGCTTGGCGGGACCTCCCTTGGCGCGATCCTCGAGCTCCGCCACGACGGCCTTCAAGTCGGAGACGGCCTTGCGGCCGGCCTTGCCGGGCGGGCTGCCGTCGACCTTCGAGAAGGCCTCGGCGAGCGAGCTCGCGGTCTTCTTGCGCAGCCCGTTGGCGCGCAACGTGTCGAACAGGTCCTTGTCCTTGGCCATCTGGTGGGTCCTCCCCGGCTCGGTGGTGACGAGGAGGACCCTTCCCGGCGCGCGCCCGCTCTATTCCTCGCCCTCGGCCTGGCGCTCCTTGATCTTGCCCTCGAGCTGCGACATCACGTCGGGGTCGCGCAGCGTGGTGACGTCACCCAGCTCGCGGCCCTCCGCGATGTCGCGCAGCAGGCGGCGCATGATCTTCCCCGAGCGGGTCTTCGGCAGGTCGTCGGCCCAGATGATCCGCTTGGGCCGCGCGAACTTGCCGATCTTCCTGCCGACGTGGTCGCGGATCTCCTGAACCAGATCGTCGTCGCCCTCTCCCCGCGAGCCCTCGAGCGTGACGAAGGCGGCCACCGACTGGCCGGTGTCCTCGTCCTGCTGGCCGATCACCGCGGCCTCGGCGACCTTCGGGTGCGACACGATCGCCGACTCGATCTCGGCCGTCGACATGCGGTGGCCGGAGACGTTGAGCACGTCGTCGACGCGCCCGATGACCCAGAAGTAGCCGTCCTCGTCTTTTCGCGCGGCGTCGCCCACGAAGTAGACGTCACGGCCGAACTTGTCCCAGTAGGTCTCGATGAAGCGGTCGTGGTCGCCGTAGAGCGTGCGCAGCATGCCCGGCCACGGCCGGCGCAGCGTGAGCAGCCCCTGGTCGGTGCCGGCGTCCTCGCCGTCGTTCTCGTTGACGACCTTGGCCTCGATGCCCGGCAGCGGGCGCGTCGCCGAGCCCGGCTTGGTCTCGGTGATGCCCGGCAGCGGCGAGATCATGATGTGGCCGGTCTCGGTCTGCCACCACGTGTCGACGATCGGGCAGCGCTCGCCGCCGATCACGAGGTGGTACCAGAGCCACGCCTTCGGGTTGATCGGCTCGCCGACCGACCCGAGCAGCCGCAGCGACGACAGGTCGTGCTTCTCCGGGTACTTGGCGCCCCACTTCATGCACGCGCGGATCGCGGTCGGAGCGGTGTAGAACAGCGTCACGCTGTAGCGCTCGCACAACTCCCACCAGATGTCCTTGTCCGGGTAGTCCGGCGCGCCCTCGTACATCACCGAGGTGGAGCCGTTGGCGAGCGGGCCGTAGACGATGTAGGAGTGCCCGGTGACCCAGCCGACGTCGGCCGAGCACCACCAGACGTCCTCCGCCGGCTTGAGGTCGAACACCACCCGGTGCGTGTAGGCGACGCCGGTCAGGTAGCCGCCGGTGGTGTGGAGGATGCCCTTCGGCTTCGCGGTGGAGCCGGACGAGTAGAGGATGAACAGCGGGTGCTCGGCGTCGAACCCTTCGGCCGGGCACTCGTCGTCGGCCTTCTCGCACAGCTCGTGGTACCAGTGGTCGCGGTCACCGTCCATCGGCGCGTCGTTCTTGGCATGCTGCACGACGACGATGTGCTCGAGCGACCCGAGGTCGCCCATCTCCTCGTCGACGTCCTGCTTGATGGCGGCGGTCTTGCCCTTGCGGCGCGCGCCGTCGACGGTGATCAGCACCTTGGCCTCGGAGACCTCCATGCGCTCCTTCACCGACCCCACGGAGAAGCCGCCGAACACGACGTTGTGGACCGCCCCGATGCGCGCGCAGGCGAGCATCGCGACGGCGACCTCGGGGATCATGGGCAGGAAGATCCCGACGACATCGCCGGGCTCGACGCCGAGGTCCTTCAACGCGTTGGCGAACTTCTGGACGTCGCGGTACAGGTCGTCGTACGTGACGTCGCGCTCCTCGCCCTCCTCACCGCGCCAGTGGAACGCCACGCGGTCGCCGTTGCCGGCCTCCACGTGGCGGTCGACGCAGTTGTAGGAGACGTTGAGCTTGCCGTTGACGAACCACTTCGCGTTCGGCGGGTCGGACCAATCGAGCACCTGGTCCCACTTCTGCTCCCAGTCGAGGGCCTCGGCCTGCTTCTGCCAGAAGCCCTCGTAGTCCTTGTCCGCCTCGTCGTAGATCGACGGGTCGCTGATGTTCGCCTGCTCGCGGAACTCATCCGGCGGCGGGAACTTCTCCTGCTCGAGGAGCTCTTCGAGCCGATCCTCGAGCGTCTTTTCCTCCGTACCCATGATCCTCCCTTGGACGACTCGTCAGCCCTTGAGCGACTTGACGGGGAGCAGTGTCCTCCCGAACGTCGAGTTGGTCACCACGGCGAAGGAGGCATACCACGCCGCCGCCGCGGTGGCGAGGCCGATGTAGCCGCCCAGCTTGGTGATGTTCTCGTTGCCGCCCGCGTCGCCGATGCCGAGCACGAGGAACGTGAGCGTCAGCAACAGGAACACGGTCGCGATGGCAGCCGTCGTCCGCAGCGAGGCGATGAACATGTACGCCGTGAAGATGCCCCAGGCGATCAGGTACAGCCCGACCGCGTGGCCGGCGTCGGTCGCGGGGATCTTGTCCGCGAAGAACGTCACGAACACGAAGAACGAGAGCCAGAACGCGCCGTAGGACGTGAACGCGGTGGCCCCGAACGTGTTGCCGGTGCGGAACTCCCACATGCCGGCGAGCAGCTGCGCGAGCCCGCCGTACGCGAACGCCAGGCCGAACACGATCGGCTCGCCCTTGTCGCTCACCAGGCCGGAGTTGAACATGCTCAGCACGAACGTGGTGAGCGCGAACGCCGCGAGCCCCAACGGTCCGGGGTCGGCGACGGTCCAGGGGCCGGGCGCCCGTGCCTCGGCCGTGCGTCCTGCGGTGGGCTCCCTGCGGGTGGCGGCAGTGCCGCCAACATCAGTCTGCATGCAGCTCTCCTCCCTCTGCATTGCGGCGCCGGCGCCGAGCCGGCGCTCTCTACGGAATCCGTACCCGACCGCGGAGCATCGGAACCGGGTTCGTCAAGAGCGGCGCTTGCGCTTCTTCTTCTTGGAGGCGGCGGGATGCGGGCGCTCCGTGGATGGGAGCGCTTCCGGCTCCGGCGCAGCCTCAGGTGCGTCGCCCCGGCGGCGCTGCACCTCGGCACGGCGCGCCTCGCGCACCTCGGCCTGGCTCGGCCACGGCGTGGCCTCGCCGGTCGTCCACGCGGGCGGGACGCCGTTGGGCCACCGCTTGGCGAGGAGGACGGCCATGGCGCCGAGCCAGAACGTCTGCACGATCGGCAGCGGCGACAGGATCGGCAGCACGATCAGCGCGCCGCAGATCACGCCGAGCACGCCCATGAAGCGCGTCAGCAGGCCGATCCGCATCGCGTTGAGGCAGATCACGACCCAGCCCATGCCGAGGGCGAGCGAGGAGATGCCGATCGCCTGCGTGCCGGGGATGCCGATCAGCTGGGCCGCGACGAGCAGGGTCGACTGGCCGATGTCGTCGGCGCGGTCGACCGTGTGCGCGCCGTTCAGGAAGCCCGAGATCTCCGACGTGGTCCCGATCGTGAACATCACGGTGGCGATCGCGCCGAGCAGGCCGCCCGCCAGCGCGACGTAGATCCAGAAGCTGCGGAAGCCGCTGGCGCGGTTGCGGACGGCGGTGCCCAGGTAGGTGAGCATGAACGCGATCGCCACGAAGCCGAGGCCGCGCGCGATCGCGGTCAGCAGCACGGTGGTGGCGCGGTCGTCGTAGAACTCGAAGTACTTGGTCCGCAGGCTGGGGAGCGAGCCGACGCCGCCCTCGCGGCCCGCGCGCGCCAGCGAGTCGACGAAGCCGGTGACCGGCGCGTCCTTGAACACCTCGTAGGTGCCGACGCCGGAGGCGATGACGAGCACCGCGCCGAGCGCAGCCGCGATCGCGGCCCGCGGGCCTTGCCGGGCCTCCCACTCGAGGGCCTTGTCGGGGGTGGTGACGCCCACGCTCAGGCCGTCGTCCGCTCGGGCGGGCCGCCGATCGGCGTCCGGGCGCTCCCGGCGCCCATCGTGCGCCGCGGGGGCTCGGGGTCGATCTGGTTGCGGCCGGCGATCCGCGCGACGCGGTCACCGGCGAAGAGCAGGAGGTCGAGCGCCGGCGCCGCGACGCGGATCAGGCCTTCGATCCGGCGCACGCGGAGGTGCTGGGTTGGGGTGAGGGCCGCCACGGGGGAGCGATTGTAGACTCGCGCCGCAGTGCTCATCCGCGAGGTCATGACGGAAACGGTGGTCACAGCGCCGCCCGAGCGGTCGGTCCGCGAGATCGCCGAGATGATGCGCGAGCGCAACGTGGGCTCCGTGGTGCTGATCGAGGAGCAGCGGCCGGTGGGCTTCCTCACCGATCGCGACCTCACCGTCTCCGTGCTCGCCGACGGCCGCGACCTCGGCGACCACGCCGCGGACCACGCCTCCACCCCGGTGATCACCGCGAAGGCCGAGATGCAGGTCGAGGAGGCGGCCGAGCTGATGGTCCGCCACGGCGTACGCCGGCTCGTGATCGTGGACGGAGAGCGGCTGATCGGCATCCTTACCCTTGATGACATCGCCTCGCGCACGGGTGACCACGAGCTCGCCTCTCAGCTCTCGGCGCGCGTGACCCGCGCGGTGATGCCCGACTTCTTCTTCCACGAGCGAGGTGACCACTGATGGAGGGCTTCGAAGGCTTCTTCAACGACCCCGAGATGCAACGCCGGCTGCAGGAGATGGCCGAGCAGATGCAGAGCGCGCAGACGATCGCGTGGGCCGACAACGCGATCAAGCTGGCGGTCGACATGACCGTGGCGGCGATCAACCGGGTCAACATCCAGGGCACCACGGAGCAGCAGGCGCAGCAGATCCGCTCCGTGATGGCGACCGTCTTCCCCGAGGCCGTGACGCTGGTGCGCGAGGCGCGCCAGGGCCTGGCCTGAGCGGGGCGGTGCGCGCGGCGGGCGCGCTGGCCGCCGGGCTGGCGCTCATCGCACCGGCGAGCGCGGAGGCCGCGGGCTGGTCGCGCGCCGCGACGCTCTCCCCGCGCGCGGCGGGGCTCACCTCGCCCGCGGTGGCCGTCAACGCCGCCGGCGAGGGCGTGATCGCCGCGGGCGGCGGCCTCCCCGCCTCGCCGGCGAAGGTGCGCGTCGCGCTCGTGACAGGGCGGCGGTTCGGCACGCCGCGCGCGCTCGGGCGCGGCCGGGACCTCGTGGCGGCGATCGGCCCGGACGGCACGGCCGTGGTCGCGTGGACCGGCCGCTCCGACGCGCTGAACGTGGCGGTGCGGCGGGCCGGCGGGCGCTTCGGCGCGGCGCGGACGCTCGCGGGCTACGGCGCCCAGCCGCGGGTGGCGGTCGCGGCGAGCGGCGAGGTGGCGGTGACGTGGCTCGAGTTTCACCGCGACTTCGTGCGAGCGAAGGCGGCGTTCGGCACCGCCGACGGGTTCGGCGCGCCCGTGCCGCTCGACACGGCGTCGTTCGCCTACCCGGTCGAGCTCGCGTTCGACGGCAGCGGCGATCTGGCGATGGCCTGGTCGGCGCAGTCGGTGCCCGGCAGCGGGCCGACGTGGACGGTCAAGGTCATCCACCGGGCACCCGACGGCAGCCTCGGCGCGGTGCAGGAGCCGGCCTCCGGCTACGGGTACGACGTGCGCCTGGCGCGCTCGGCGGCGGGCGGCACCTACCTGTCGTGGATCGGCAACAGCGGGCCGGAGAGCGGCGAGCTCGGGCCGACGCAGACCGCGATCGCGCCCGCGGGCGGCGGCTTCGACGCCCCGGCCTCGCCGGAGCCGAAGAACGCCCGCACGCTCGGCGCCCGGGTGACGGCGGTGGGAGACTCGCTGCTGACGATCTACACCATGCGCAAGGGCCCGCTCCGCGCGGCCGTGCGCACGACCGGCGCCCGCTTCCTCACGCTCACCGTGCTCACCCGGTCGGCCGCGCAGAATCCTGAGCTCGACGGCTCGCTCGCGACCTGGTCGCAACCGCGGATCCAGATGGCGCGGCGGCTCCCGGGCGGCCGCTGGGCGCGCGTCAAGCCGCCGCGCGGTGTGCCCGCGCAGAAGCGCGGGTTCGACGCGGTGCACGCGACGGCGGCCGAGGGCCGGCGCGTGATCGTCGCGTGGCTGGACACACGCGGCCGCGTCCGCGCCGCCGCGCGGACGCTCTAGACCTCCGCCCCGCGCGCCTCGCGGCCCGCGGCGATGACCTCCTTGAAGGAGCGGAAGCGGAAGATGAACACGATCGCGCCGAAGCCGATCGCGAACGAGGCGGCCGCGATCGCGATCTGCTGGCCGACCGAGTAGGCGGCGACGGTGGCGCCGCTCGCGGTGCCGGCGAACACCTTGACCAGCAGCGCCTGCTGCACGCCCGCCCCGCCGGGGGTGAACGGGATGCACGCCGCGACCGCGTTGACGCCGAGCACGAGCAGCACGTTCTTGATCGAGCCGCCGACGTGGAACGCGTCGAGCAGGAACCAGAACGCGGTGAAGCGCAGCAGCCAGGCGCCGAGCTGGACGAGGAAGACCTCGCGGAAGTAGCGCCGGCGGTCGCGCAGGATCGCCAGGCCCTGGCGGACGCGGGCCCAGAACGCGCGCACGCGCGCGGAGAGCAGCGCGAAGGCGATCAGCACCAGGATCCCCAGCACCGTCAGCACGAACAGCGTGAAGCGCGGGTTCGACGCGAAGAACTTCAGGTCGAAGGCGGGGATCTTGCTGAAGTCCGGCGGCTTCGGGAAGGCGCCCTGGGTGAAGGCGAAGGTGAGGATCGGGATCGCCATGCAGAGGTCGAAGATCGCCTCCACGAAGAAGCTCGAGCCGACCGCCGGGTAGCTCGAGTGCGGGATCGACGTCTTCGTCAGGAACAGCTTGATGATGTCGCCGCCCCGCGCCGGCACGACGTTGTTGAAGCCGTAGGCGGCCATGTAGGCGCCCCAGATCTTGCGGAACTCGAAGCGCTCGTCGGGGTAGGCGGCCCGCAGCACGTGGAAGTACGCGCGCGCCCGGATGGTCAGATAGGTGATGAACGCGACGAGCCCGATCAGCAGCGCGAGCCAGTGGATCGACGCGAGGTTGCTGAAGAAGTCGCCGACGGCGTCGAAGAAGGCCGGTACGACCACGCTAATGAGCCTACGGCCCGCTCAGCGGGTCTGGCGCGTCGGGCGGATCAGGACCTCGTTGATCGACACGTGCAGCGGCTGGGAGACCGCGTAGAGGATGCCGTTGGCGATGTCCTGCGCCCGCAGCGGGTCGCGGAGGTGCTCGCGCATGGCCTCGAGCGTCTCGAGCACCTCGCCCGTGTTGTGGCCCTGCAGCTCGGTGTCGACGAAGCCGGGCTCGATCAGCGTCACGCGGACGCCGCGCTCGGTGACCTCGTTGCGCAGGCCCTCGCTGAAGGCCCCGACGCCGAACTTGGTGGCCGCGTAGACGGCGTTGCCGGCGCGGGCGAAGCGCCCCGCGACCGACGAGATGTTCACGATGTCGCCGCGCTCCTGGCCGAGCATGATCGGCAGCGCGGCGTGGGTGCAGTACATGAGCCCGAGCAGGTTGACGTTGACCATCGTCCGCCAGTCCTCGGAGTCGGCCTGCTCGACGGGGCCGAGCAGCATCACGCCGGCGTTGTTGACGAGCGTGTCGAGGCGGCCGAGGCGCTCGTGCGCACCCTCGATGAAGCCGCGGGCGGCGGCCTCGTCGCTGACGTCGACCTCGAGCGCGACGGCGGTGCCGCCCTCGTTCTCGATGCGGGCGGCGAGCGCGTTGATGCGGTCCTTGCGGCGGGCGCCGAGCGCGACGGACGCGCCTGCCTTCGCGAGCGTGAGCGCCGTCGCCTCCCCGATCCCGGAAGAGGCGCCGGTGATCGCCACCGCCTTGCCGCTGAGCTCCGCCATCCGGCGGCGGATGCTAGTGCGACGGCGGAACGAGTGCGGCCTCGAGCGCCTCGGCACTCGAGTAGGCGGCGAAGGTGTCGAGCGTGCCGGCGAGGTCGAGCACGCGGCGGGCGACCCCGGGCGGGCACAGCAGCGCCAGCGAGCGATCCTCGCGGGCGAGTACGGCGCGGGCGCGCAGCAGGGCGTGGAGGCCGGTCGAGTCGAGGAACTCGAGCTCGGTCAGGTCGAGGACGAACGCGCCCTGCGTCCCCCAGACGGCGAACTCGACCGCCTCGGTGAGGCGCGTGGCGCTCGTCACGTCGAGGGCGCCGCTGAGCGCGAGCCCGCGGGCGCCGCTGATCTTCATCTCGGTGATCTGCATGTTGTGGGTGTCGAGGGCGGTCATGGATTTGAACGTAGAACGCATCTGGCCATGCACCAGTTGGCGAGTCGTCGCACGGACGTATGCGCGCGGACGTCTCGTCGCGGGTATGCACAGGTCGTGCTCGAAAACGCCATCTCGCTGATCGACGCCGACGGGGAGCTCGCCGACGTGCTCTCGCCTGAAGAGGTCGAGCGCGCGAAGCGGGGTGCCCTGGCGCGGATCTCGCGGCTCTCGCCGGGCGTGTGGGACGCGGCGGCGGCGCTCGAGCGCGACTCCCACCACCGCGGCTTCCTCGTCGTCGACGGGCTGCTGTCGCGCGAGGTCGACGTGCTCGGGCGGCGCTGCGTCGAGCTGATCGGCCCGTGCGACGTGCTGCGGCCGTGGACGTGGGACGAGGAGGGCTCGCACGTACAGGCCGAGGTCGGCTGGATGGTGCTCGAGGAGACCTCGATGGCCGTGCTCGACCACGGGCTCGTGGAGCGGATCATGCCCTGGCCGGCGCTGGGGGTGGAGCTCTTCAACCGCGGCACGCGGCGGGCGCACCACCTGGCGGTCGCGCTGGCGATCTCACACCACCAGCGGGTCGACGACCGGCTGCTGCTCACGTTGTGGCACCTGGCCGAGCGCTGGGGGCGGGTGACGCCGGCGGGCATCGTCGTGCCGCTGCCGCTGGGGCACCAGCGGCTGGCGGACCTGGTCGGCGCGCACCGGCCGTCGGTCACGAGCGCGCTGGGCGAGCTGACCCGCGCGGGGTCGATCTCACGCCGCGACGACGGCGTGTGGGTGCTGCACGGCGCGCCGCCCGAGGAGCTGCGCCACCACAAGCTGGCGAACGTCCCGACCTAGCCCCCGCTATGCAGCAAGCTGCCTGGCTTGGCCCCTTGGGGGCGGCGCCAGGTGCGCGGCGTGCCGTTGCCGGCGAGCGTCGCCGCGTCGGCGGCTTTGAGGCGCCACGGGTCGAGCCGGATGACGCCGGCGTCGGGGTCTTGGGGGCCGTCCGGCCAGATCGTCGCGGGGTCGTAGCCGGCCGGCGGCTCGGCGGCGCGGAAGACCTCCCACGCGTGGCGCTTGATCACGGGGTTCTCGACCCAGGCGGCGGCGCATTCGGCGACCGCCACGTCGTGCGCCGGATCCCAGTACGAGCACGAGACGAACGGCGTGTGCGCGAGGTGCGCCCGGCGCAGCGGCGTGGGCCGGGAGGTGAGCCAGCCGACGAGGCCTTCGTTGGTGAGCTCCCAGATCGGATGGACGAGCCGGCCGCGCGGGCGGCCGCGGCGGTCGACGGTGGCGAGCGAGCACCACACCACGCGGTGCGCGATAGCGACGAAGGCCTCGGCGACCGAGGCCGGAGGGGCGAGGGTTTCCACAACCATGGTTGTGCACCTTACCAGAGATCCACAACCATGGTTGAATACATGGAGTGGACCCTTTTTCGCCCGCTGACGCAGACCTCTCGCTCGCCGCGCTGTTCGCGGGGTGGGCGCTGGCGGACGAGGTGCAGCGGCGGATCGCGGCGGACGGCATGGACGATCTGCGCTTGGCGGACGGCGTGGTGTTCCAGCACCTGGTGGCCGGGCCGCGGCAGATCGGGTCGCTCGCCGAACGGCTCGGGGTGACGCAGCAGGCGGCCTCGAAGGCCGTCGTGGACCTCGAGCGGCGCGGCTACGTGCGGCGGGAGGCGGACCCCGATGACGGCCGTGCGCGGCGGGTGGCGCTGACCGACCGCGGCGAGACCGCGATCGACGCCGGCCGCCGGCACCGCGCGGCGGTCGAGGCAGAGCTCGCCGAGCGGCTCGGGCCGCGCCGTGTGGAGGAGGCGCGGCGCACGCTCGTCGACGCGCTCCAGGTGTTCGGTGGCGCCGCGGCCGTGCGCGGCCGGCGAGTACGCCCGCCGGCCTAGGTGGAATCCATCACGCGCAGCACGACCGGGCGCGAGGAGAAGCGCCCGATCGCGGCCAGCGCGCGGTTCGGCACGCCCGGGACGACGACGCGCTTGCCCTGCTCGAGCCCGCGCACCCCTGCCGCCGCCACCTGCTCCGGCGTGCGCCAGAGCGGCTTGGGCAGGCCGGAGGCGAAGTCGTGAGCTCCCGACGCGTCCTGGAAGCCCGACTTGACCGGCCCCGGGCACAGCGCGGTGACGGTCACGCCGTTCCCCTTGACCTCGTGGTGCAGGCCCTCCGCGAAGGTCAGCGCGAAGCTCTTGAGACCCGCGTAGAGGGCGTTGCCGGGCAGCGGCTGGAAGGCCGCGGTGGAGGCCGTGATCAGCACCGCGCCCGCCCCGCGCTCGACCATTCCCGGCAGGTAGCGCGCGGTCAGGTCCACGACCGCCTCACCGTTCACGCGCGTTTCCTCCAGCAGCCGCTCGCGATCGATCTTGACGAACGGCTCGTAGGTCCCGAAGCCCGCGTTGTTGGCGAGCACGCTGACCTGCAGCCCGGCCGCCTCGACCGCCGCGGCGAGACGGTCGCGCGCCGGCGGGTCGGTGACGTCGCACGCGATCGCCTCCGCGCGCACCCCGTGCTTCGACGACAGCTCGTCCGCGAGCGAGCGCAGCTTTTCCTCGCTGCGGGCGACCAGCGTGACGCCGTGGCCGCGCGCGCGCCAGTTCGCGCGCCAGCGCCTCGCCGATGCCGGACGAGGCGCCCGTGATCAGCGCCGTGGATCCATCCTCAGGTGTTGGAAGTGGCATGGCGCGGGAATCTAGGGACATGGCCGACTACACGAAGCTCAACCTCCGCTCCGACGTCGACGACATGGCTCCCAAGTTCGGAATGGGATCCGACATCGAGGCGCGCTACGCCCGCACGCCGCTCGGGCTCGAGAACTCCGGCGCGAGCTACTTCAAGCTCGCTCCCGACTACCGCCTCCCGTTCGGTCACACGCACGCCGAGCAGGAGGAGCTCTACGTCGTGATCTCCGGCAGCGCCCGCTTCAAGGCCGGCGACGACATCGTCGAGCTGGCCGAGCTCGACGCCATCCGCGTCCCGGGCGACACGCCGCGCGGCATGGAGGCGGGCCCGGACGGCGCCGAGATCCTCGCCTTCGGCGCCCCCAACACGGACAACAAAGATGCTGAGATGCTTCAGGACTTCTGGCCCACCGAGGAGGACTGAGTGAACGTCACCGGCGTCGACTTCATCGCCATCCCCACGCAGGACTTCGACCGCGCCGACGCCTTCTACGCCGACGTGCTGGGGCTCGAGCGCTCCAAGCGCTGGGGCGACATGCCCGCCGGCGAGTTCGAGACCGGCAGCCTCACCATCGCGCTCATGCAGTCCGACGCGTTCGGCATGACGTTCTCACCGCACAGCCACCCCGTCGCGTTCCAGGTCGACGACGTCGAGGCAGCGCGCAAGGACCTCGAGGAGAAGGGCGTCGAGTTCGGCGCGGAGACCATGGACAGCGGCGTCTGCCACATGGCGCACTTCCGCGACCCCGACGGCAACGTCCTGATGCTCCACCACCGCTACGCGCCGAAGGACGCAAAGCCGGGCGGCTAGGCAGCCAGCAGCGCCAGGACCTGCTCGTCGTGGGTCTTGGGCGACGCCTTCGGGATCACGTGCGCGACGACGCCGTCGGCGTCGATGATGAACGTCGAGCGCGCCACGCCCATGTAGGTGCGGCCGTACATCGACTTCTCGCCCCACGTGCCGTAGAGGTCGGCGACCGCGTGGTCGGCGTCGGCCAGCAGCGTGAAGTTGAGCCCCTGCCCCCCGTGGAACTTCTTGATGTCGGCCACGCTGTCCGGCGAGACGCCGAGGACGGTCGCGCCGGCGGCGTCGTAGTCGGCGCTGTGGTCGCGGATCCCGCACGCCTGCGTGGTGCAGCCCGGCGTGTCGGCCTTGGGGTAGAAGTACAGGACGACCGGGCCGCCGCGGAGCGATGACAGCGTCACGTCCTCCCCGTCCTGGTTCGGAAGGGTGAAATCGGGGGCTTCGGTTCCGGCTTCGATCACTTGAGCAACCTCGAGAGTCGTCGGTCTTTCAGCACCCGGCCGTCGGTCTGACAGGCCGGGCAGTACGTCATCACGTAATCCTCGTAGAAGACGGCTTCGAGCACGCCTTCGCAGCGCGGGCACGGCTCGCCCTGGTGGGCGTGCACGCGCGTCGGCTTCGGGAACTTCTCGGGCAGCGGCATCGCCACCTTCTCCTCGTAGACGTCGAGGACGCGGCCGAGCTCGCTGACCATCGCCTCGCGCAGCGCCGCGGCCTCCTCGTCGGAGAGGTCGTCGCCGCGCTTGAACGGCGACAGCCGCGCCGTGTGGAGGATCTCGTCGACCCACGTGCGGCCGATCCCGGTCACGACCGACTGGTCGCGCAGCAGCGAGTGCAGCGGGCGCTTGGCGTCGAGCAGCGGCTTGAGATCAGGCGGGTCGGGCCACGCCTCCGGCCCGAGGTGCGACAGCGCCTCGTCGGCCTCGACCGCCTCCGGCCGCAGCAGCTTCACCCACGCGCGCTGCTTGGTGCCGAACTCGCGCAGCCGCAGCTCGCGGTCCTCGGACAGCCGCAGCCCCACGCGCATCGTGCGGTCCTTCATCGTCGCGCGCTTGGGGAACAGCTGAAGCCGCCCCGCGCTCATCAGGTGCATGAGCAGCGTCAGGCCGCCGGCGTCGAGCATCAGCAGCTTCCCGCGCCGCCGCACGCCCTCGATCTTCGCGCCCTCCAGAGCGCTCAGCGGCGGGTCGAACGTCTTCAGCGCGTTGATGCCCGGCACCACCGCCGTCTCGATCGTCTCGCCGGCCAGCGACTCGCTCAAGCGGCGGGCGGTGATCTCCATCTCGGGCAGCTCGGGCATCGCCCATAGACGGTAGCCGGGTAGCGTTGCCCGCCGGATGGACGACTGGGTCGCCAAGTGCTCGCAGGAGATCGCCCGCCGCGCGCCGCGCGAGCTGGAGGCGCTGGTGGCCGTCTCGTCGCCCTCCGGCGACCGCCACGGCGCCGAGGAGTGCGCCTCCGTGTGCGCCGCGCTGACGCCCGACGACGCCCAGCTCGAGCGCGTCCCGTGCTCCTCCCCCGACCACGCCGACGACCTGATCGCCCGCCTGGCCGGCACCGGGGAGGGCCGGATCCTCTTGCTCGGCCACCTCGACACCGTGATCGCCCACGCCGCCCACCGGCCGCTCGCGCGCGAGGGCGAGAAGCTGATCGGCTCCGGCTCGGTCGACATGAAGGGCGGCGTCGTGCTCTCGCTCGGCGTGCTGCGCGCGCTCGCCGCGCGGCCGCAGGACTACGCCGAGGTCGCGCTGCTGCTGGTGTGCGACGAGGAGTGGCGGACCGCACCGTTCGGCCATACCGAGCGCTTCGCGGGGTGGGACGCGTGCCTGTGCTTCGAGGGCGGCGCGCGCAACGCCGACGGCCAGGAGGGGGTCGTCGTACGCCGCAAGGCCGCCGGCACCCTGCGCGTCAACGCACGCGGCCGCGCCGCCCACTCCGGCTCGGCTCCCGGCCGCGGGCGCAACGCGCTGCTCGCGCTCGCCGCCACCGCCCAGGCGGTCGCCGGCTGCCACGACCCCGACGGCCCCGACCACCTGACCGCCGTGCCGACCGTCATGCACGCCGGCGACGCGTTCAACGTCGTCCCCGGCGCCGGCGAGCTCGTGAGCGACATGCGCGCCGACGACGCCGCCGCCTTCGAGCGCGTGGTCGCGGCGCTGCCCGCCGAGGTCGGCGGCGCGACGCTGCACCCCGAGATGGTCCGCGTGTGGCCCGGCATGGACTCCACCGAGCACACCGGCGCGCTGCTGGAGCGCGCCTCGGCCGCGTTCGGGGAGACCATCGCGCCGATGCGCCGCGGCGGCGCCAGCGACGCCAGCCACTTCGCTGCCGCCATCCCGGTGACGGTCGACGGGCTCGGCCCGCGCGGGGGCGCCGCCCACAACCCCGAGGAGTACATCCTCGAGGAGTCGCTGCTCACCCGCGCGGCGGTCGCGCTGGCGGTGACGCAGGCCGCGCTCAGCCGCTGACGGCGAGCGACTCGAGCTCGCGCGGGCGCAGCAGCACGATCAGCTCGCCCTGACGGCCGCGGAGGCGGACCGCCGCCACGGCGCCCTTCTTGAAGTCGACGCGCCCGCCGGTGAGGTCGTGGACGACCTGGGCGAACGACGGGTTGTGGCCGACCACGAGCACCTTCGCGTCGCCGTCGTGGCGGGCGAGCAGCTCGAGCGCGTCGTCGACCTCGAAGCCGTCGCCGAGCACGTCCTCGATCTCGGGCTCGACGTTGAGCGACTCGGCCGCGAGCTTGGCCGTGGCCAGCGCGCGCACTTTCGGGCTGGTGTAGATCGCGGCGAACTCGACCCCGAGCCGCGCCAGCCCGGCGCCGGCCGCGACGGACTGCCGCTCGCCGCGCGCGGTCAGCTCCCGATCTTCGTCGGGTTTCGAGTCGTGCGGGACGGCCTCGCCGTGCCGGAGGAGCCAGAGCTGCCGGGCCACGGCCCGCAGGGTAACCGGCGCGCCAATTGTGAAAGGCCTAGGCGCTCCGGACCCGGAAGCGGACGACGCGGCGGAGGTCGCCGGCCTTCAGCGTGAGCGTGAGGAAGACCTTCCGCTTCCGGACGGACGCCTTCGCGCGGAGCGAGGTCGTGGCGGACGTGGTGCCGGTCGACCCGCCGTTGGACGGCGGGGATCCGGTGGACGAGGTCGGCGTCGGGCTCGGGCTGGGTGTCGGCGTCGCCGGCGGCGCGGGGACCGTGCCGCTCTCGTTGACGTAGACGACCCCGTGCATCGACGCGTGGACGTCGCAGTGGTAAGCGAACGTCCCCTCGTCGGGAAAGGTGCGCGAGGCCGTGTACTTCGAGCTCGGCATCCCGATCCCGGCCGCCTCGCCGTCGAAGTGCACGCTGTGCATGTAGGAGCCGTCGGCCCTCCAGCTCACCGTCTCGCCCGGCTTGACGGCGACGCTCGCGGGCGCGTAGCGGAAGTCGTGGATCGCAACCGACTGGTCGGCGGCAAACGCCGGCAGCACGCCGACCACCAGGCACGCGCCGAGGATCGCGAACGGAAGCGCCCTCCTCACGCTCCGCCCTACGCAGAGCGGCCCGAGATGGTTCGAGGCCTACTTCGTGGCGTGGATCTTCGGGCCCATCCAGACCGTGCCGTCCGGCGCGGTCCAGCGCACCCGGTAGCGCCGCTTGTCGTGGTGCTTGACGCGCAGCCCGTAGACGCCGTGGTGGTTGGTGGTGACCGTGCGCAGGAGCTTGAACGGCTTGCCCTTGCGGCGCGAGGCGAGGATCTGCACCTTCGTCTGCGTCGCCGACGGGCGCACGCGGCCCCACATCACGTCGGACGGGCCGTAGGCCTCGATCGCCAGCGGGAGGCGGAACGCGTCGTAGCTCGGCTTGGCCTTGCCATTCGCGAAGCGCAGCCCCGACTCGAAGCCGCCGTAGCGCACGGCCGGCGGCCCCTTGCGCGCCTTGTCGTCGGCGAGCAGGTACTGCGAGAACGACTTCACGCGCCGGTTCACGTACGCCATGTGCTCGGAGATCGAGAGGTACTCGGCCTGCTTGATGAGCGAGACGCCGGAGATCGTGTCGGGCGTGCTCTGGATGCCGAACTCGGTCAGGTAGATGCCGAGCCCGCGCGGGATCGCGCCCGCCCGCCCGGCCTTGGTGAGCGCGTTGGAGAGCCGCGACAGGACGCCGATCGTGACGTCGTCCTTGTCCGGTGGGCGGAAGCGGGGGCCGGTGCGCGTCGTATACGCGTGGTGGGCGTAGCCGCCGGCCGAGATCCGCGCGCAGTGGCCCTTGCGGTGGTAGGAGCGGTTGAGGCACAGCGCGCCGCGCAGGAACGCGAGCGGCGCGACGACGCGCGGGGTGCCGCGCGGCGCCGTCTCGCCGAACAGCAGCGTGTCGCCGCCGTTGCCGGAGGCGCGGAGGCCGCGCTGGCCGGCCAGGAAGAGCTTGCGGTAGATGCGCGGCGACTTCGCCTTCTTGTGCACGAACTGCGGCTTGAGGAACTGCGGGTGGTTGGGCTCGTTCCAGATCGACCACAGCCCGACGCGGTCGCCGTAGCGGCGCCCGACGGCGGTCGCGAACGCCTGGAACTCCTTCGGGCTCGGCTTGGTGACGTTGTCCTTCTTCGTCGCGGTCGCCCACTTCGGCACCGGCCCCGTGAGCGTCAGCTGGACGGCGATCTTGCGCGCCGCGGCGGCGGTGAAGAGCGCGTCGAGCGAGTCCCACGTCCCGGCCGGGTAGGCAGCGGGATCGCCGGCGTCGAAGGCGGGCTTCTTCTTCGCGTTCGGATCCGGCGCGTAGCTCTGCCAGTAGACGAGCACGCGGATGCGGTCGACGCCGAAGGCGTGGATCTCGTCCAGCGCGTGGTCGCGCGTCGAGGGGTCGAGCAGCTCGCGCGGGGCCTCGAAGGTCATGCTCTGGTTGCTCGCCGCGCCCGCGGTGGCGGGCAGCGCGAGCAGCACGAGAAGGCCGATGATGAGGGACAGTCGGGGGAGCATGGGGAGACACCTGTAACCCCTCCGGGAGCCACAAGGTTCGGCCTTCGAGGCTAGCGATTAGGCTCCCCCGCTCCGTGACGGCGATCGTCGACACCCCCGAGGAGGCGGCTGCGCTCGAGCTGCCGCCGCTGCTCGTGCGGCGCCCGCTCGAGGCGTATCTGGACGCGCATGCGCTGGGCGCCGGAGAGGTCGAGGCGGAGCCCGTCGGGGACGGGCACTCGAACGTCACCTACCTGATCCGGCGCGGCGAGACCGAGCTCGTGCTCCGCCGGCCGCCGCGCCCGCCGCTCCCGCCCTCCGCGCACGACGTGCTGCGCGAGGCGCGCCTGCTCGCGGCGGTCGAGGGCGCCGACGTGCGGACGCCGAAGGTGCTGCTCACCTGCGCCGACGAGTCGGTGATCGGCGCGCCGTTCTACGTCATGGAGCGCTGCGTCGGCGACGTGATCGTCACCGCGCTGCCCGACCGGCTCGACGACGAGGCCGCGCGCCGCGGCATCTCCGAGGAGCTGGTCGATGCGCTGGTGGAGATCCACGCGGTCGACTGGGAGGCCTGCGGGCTGAGCGACTACGGCAAGCCGACCGGCTACCTCGACCGCCAGCTGCGGCGCTTCGGCGGGCTGTGGGAGCACAACAAGACGCGCGAGCTGCCGGTGCTCGACGCCCTGACCGCGTGGCTCGCCGAGCACAAGCCGGAGTCCGGCCCCGCCACGATCGTGCACGGCGACTACCGGCTCGGCAACGTGATGTTCGCCCCGGAGATGCCGCCGCGGCTGAACGCGATCTTCGACTGGGAGCTGGCCACGATCGGCGACCCGCTCGCCGACGTCGGCTACCTCGTCGCGACGTGGTCGCAGCCCGGCGATGCCGAGAGCCCGATCTCGGCACTCGGCGGGCTCACGAAGCAGCCCGGCTTCCTCACCCGCGAGGAGCTGATCGCGCGCTACGAGGAGCGCTCCGGGCGCTCGATGCGCGACGTGCGCTGGTACATGACGCTGGCGCTGTGGAAGTCGGCGGTCTTCCTCGAGGGCTCCTACAAGCGGCGCCTGGCCGGCACGACCGAGGACGCGTTCTTCGACCTGCTCAAGCAGGGCGTGCCCGACGTCGCCGACCGCGCGTGGCGGATCGCGCAGGGCTCGTGACCCACGACGGGCTGCTGATCGACTTCGGCGGCGTCATGACGACCAACGTCTTCGAGTCGTTCGCCGCCTTCTGCCGCGCCGAGGGGCTCGATCCCGACACGGTGAAGGACCGCTTCCGCAACGACCAGGCAGCGCGCGACCTGCTCGGCGCGCTGGAGGAGGGCAAGCTCTCCAACGCCGACTTCGAGGCGCAGTTCGCCGCGATGCTCGGGGTCGCCGAGCACGAGGGGCTGATCGCGCGCCTGTTCGGCGGCATGGAGCAGGACGAGGCCATGTTCGACGCCGTCGCCGCCGCCCGCCGCGCCGGGATCCGCACCGGGCTGGTGTCGAACTCGTGGGGCGAGGAGGGCTACGACCGCGAGCGCTTCGACGAGCTGTTCGACGTGCTGGTGATCTCCGGCGAGCTCGGGGTCCGCAAGCCGGCGCCCGAGATCTACGCGCTGGCCGCCGAGCGGCTCGGGCGCCCGCCGGAGCGCTGCGTGTTCGTCGACGACCTGCCCGGCAACCTCAAGCCGGCCGCCGCGCTCGGGATGGCGACCGTGCTGCACCGCGACGCCGACGCGACGATCCCGCGGCTCGAGGCGCTGCTCGGCGTCAGCCTGCGCTGATCGCGATCACGCCGGCGAGCGCCAGCACGACGCCCACCTCCTGCACGCGCGCGATCCGCTCGGCGAGCACGAAGCGCGCGAGCACCACGGTGACCGCCGGGTAGAGCGAGCCGAGCACGGAGACCACCGACAGCAGCCCGTGGGTGGTGGCGAGCGCGTAGAGGCCGTTGGCGCCGAGGTCGAGCACGCCGATCATGCCCAGCAGGGCGATGCTCGGGACGTCGCGCGGGAGCGTCGGGCGCACCGCCAGCGCCGCGGCCACCAGCAGCACGAGCGAGCTGCAGCGCTGAACGAGGATCACCCACGGGATCTCCGCCGTCGCCGACGCCTTGTCGATGCCGACGAAGAACGTCCCGAAGCCAGCCGCGGCCACCAGCGCGAGCCCGATGGCGGCGCGGTTCGGCGGCGCCGCGCCCTCCTCGACCGGCTCGCGCGAGGCCAGGATCACCCCCGCCAGCGCGATCGCCATGCCCGTGACCTGCAGCGTGCTGGGACGCTCCCCCTCGATGAGCCCGACCAGCACCGGCACCGCGGCCGCGGTGGCCGAGATCGGCGCCACCACGCTCATCGTGCCGATCGCCAGCGCGCGGTAGAAGCAGCCGAGCGCCACGATCCCGGCCGAGCCGGCCAGCGCCGCCCACGCGGCGGCGCTCAGCGACGGGAGCTCGTCACCGAGGGCGAGCGCGAACGGCAGCAGCAGCGCGAGCGCGACCGCCTGCGAGACGAGCAGGACGACCAGCGCGGCGCGCCGCCGGCTCTGGAGGCCGCCGAAGAAGTCGGCGAGCCCCCAGCACAGCGACGAGCTGAGACCGAGCGCGACCGCGAGCAGGGACTAGTCCCGCTTGCCGCGCCCGTACAGCAGCTTGATGCCCTTCACCAGCATGTTCGTGGTCCGCGCCTTGTACGGGAACATGTGCAGGTCCTTCTTGGGCGCGAGCCGCGTGACGAGCAGCGACTGCGAGCGCGTGTACTTGCGGATCCCGGGCGCGCCGTGGCGCTGCCCCATCCCCGACGTCTTCCAGCCGCCCATCGGCAGCTCGAGCACGAGGTAGTTGATCTGCGCGTCGTTGACGCACACCGCGCCGGCCTCGACCCGGCGGGCGATGGCCTCGCCGCGCGCCGTGTCCTTCGACCACACCGAGGCCGCGAGGCCGAACGGCGAGTCGTTGGCGAGGCGGACGGCCTCGTCGGCGTCGGCGACCTTCATGATCGGCAGCGTCGGGCCGAACGTCTCCTCGGTCATCGCCGCCATCGAGTGGTCGACGTCGACGAGCACGGTCGGCTCGTAGTACTGGCCCTTGTCGGTGCGCGAGTGGCCGCCGACCAGCACCCTGGCGCCGGCCGCCTTCGCGGCCTCGACGTGCTCGCTGACGGTGTCGACCTGGGACGGGATCGTCATCGCGCCCACGTCGACGGTGCCAACCGCGGTCGGGACGCCCTGGCGCAGCGCGCCGACCTTCTGGGCCACGCGCGCGACGAAGTCGTCGTAGATCGGCTCCTCGACGTAGACCCGCTCGACCGAGATGCACGTCTGGCCGCCGTTCTGCATCGAGTAGAACGCCGCGGCGTTGGCGGCGCGCTCGACGTCGGCGTCGCGCAGCACGATCATCGGGTCCTTGCCGCCCAGCTCGAGCGAGACCGGCGTAAGCGTGTCGGCCGCGCGGGCCATGATCGACTTCCCGACCTCGGTCGAGCCGGTGAACATGATCATGTCGGCGAGGTCGACCAGCTCCGGCCCGATCTCCGAACCCTTGCCGGGAGCGACCTGGTAGACGCCCTCCGGGAGGCCGACCTCGGCCATCCCCTCGGCGAGCAGCAGCGAGGTCAGCGGCGTCGCCTCGGCGGGCTTGAGAATCACCGAGTTGCCGGCCGCCATGGCCGGGATGCAGTCACCGAACGAGTTCGTGAGCGGGTAGTTCCACGGCCCGATCACGCCGACCAGCCCGACCGGGCGGTAGCGGACCACGAGCTTGCGGCCGAGCACGAACGGGTTGGAGGTGCGGACCTTCTCGTCGCCGAGGTAGTCGGGCGCGTGCTTGGCCCAGAAGCCGAACGCGTTGGCGGCGTAGGAGACCTCCGCGAGCAGCGCGTCCTCGTACGTCTTGCCGGACTCCTTGACGAGCGTCTCGGCGATCCGCTCCGCGTTGTCGGTCACCCACTTCTGGGCGCGGCGGAGGATCTTGCCGCGGCCGTCGAATCCGAGCGCCTCCCAGGCGGGCTGGGCGGCGCGGCCGCGCTCGGCCATCGCGCGCAGCTCGTCGATGGTCGTGGCGTGGACGCTCCGGATGAGGTCGCCGGTCGCCGGGTTGTGGACCGCGATCTCGGTGCGCTGCTCCTCGGCGGTCGCCATCAGGCCGCCTCGACCGTCTCGATCTTCGCGTCCTCGCGCGGCCGGTCGCGGCCGTCGGTCGGCAGGCCCTCGAGCTCGTCGACGATCTCCATGCCGGACTTCACCTCGCCGAAGACGGTGTGCTTGCCGTCGAGCCACGGGGCGGCGTCGACGGTGACGATGAAGAACTGCGAGCCGTTGGTGTTCGGCCCGGCGTTGGCCATCGCCAGCGCGCCGCGGACGACCTTGTGCGGGTTGATCTCGTCCTCGAACGTGTAGCCGGGGCCGCCGGTGCCGGTGCCCTCCGGACAGCCGCCCTGGATCATGAAGTCCTTGATGATGCGGTGGAACGACAGCCCGTCATAGAAGCCGTCGGCGGCGAGCTTCTTGAAGTTCTCGACCGTCTTCGGCGCGTCTTCGTCGAACAGCTCGAAGACGATCGGGCCGCGGTTGGTGGTCATCGTGATCTCGGACAGTGGAATCAGCTCCTCGCGGGTTCGAGTCTCAGGGTGTGACCTCTCACGTCGGTGCCGTCGACCGCGTCGGCGACGCGCACGGCGTCCTTCGCGGGCACCTCGAGCAGCGCGAAGCGCTCGAGCAGGCGGACGTTGCGGATCGCCTCGCCGTCGAGGCCTCCTCCGGCCGCGACGGCGTGGATGATGTCTGCTTCGGCCAGGCCGGCGGCGCGGCCGCCGGAGGCGATCAGCTTGGTGTAGTCGCCGTTGGTCTCGGCGTCGTGCGGCTTGCGGTGCCGCCGCGGGCGCTCGATGGCGGGCGCCGGGTCGACCTTGGCGCCCTCCGACCACGGTGCGATCGTCGTGTTGGCGTTCTTCTCGATCGCCGCCAGCTCGCGCTTCTGGCGCGGCTCGACGAACATGATCGCGCGGCCGGAACGGCCGACGCGGCCGGTGCGGCCGATGCGGTGGACGTAGACGTCGGGCGACGTCGGGACGTCGAAGTTGACGACGTGGGTGACCGAGCTGATGTCGAGCCCGCGGGCGGCGACGTCGGTGGCGACGAGGATCGGCAGCCGGCCGCTCTTGAACGCGAGCATCACGCCGTCGCGCGAGCCCTGGCTCATGTCGCCATGCAGCGCCTTGACGTTCATCCCGCGGTCGCGCAACGTGCGGTAGAGCTGGTCGCAGCGGATCTTGGTGCGGACGAAGACGATCGCCTGGTCGGGCCGCTCGGACTCGAGGACGCGGGCGAGCATGTCGTTCTTCTCGCGCGCGCCGACCTCGACGTAGAACTGCTCGACGGTGTCGATGGTCAGCGTCGCGGCCTTCACCTGCACCGTGACCGGGTCGTAGAGGTGGCGGTCGGCGAGCGCGCGGATCTCCGGCGGCATGGTCGCGCTGAACAGCGCGGTCTGGCGGCCGCCCGGGCACAGCGAGAGGATCTTCTCGACGTCCTCGAGGAAGCCGAGGTCGAGCATCTCGTCGGCCTCGTCGAGCACGACGTAGCGGCAGCTGTGAAGCAAGAGCGAGTGGCGGCTGATGAGGTCGAGCACACGGCCGACGGTGCCGACCACGATCTGGCCGCCCTCCTTCAGCTGCGCCTGCTGGGTCCGGATCGGCGCGCCGCCGAAGACGGCGACGGGCTGGATGCCCTTGCGGGCGCCGTAGGCGCGCAGCGCCTGTGTGACCTGGATGCACAGCTCGCGTGTCGGCGTCAGCACGAGCGCCTGGACCTCGTCGTCGGACGGGTCCACGAACTGGATCATGGGGAGCCCGAAAGCGGCGGTCTTGCCGGTTCCGGTCTGGGCCTGGCCGATCACGTCGCGGCCGGCGAGGAGCTCGGGGATTGCCTGCTCCTGGATGGGGCTTGGATTCTCGTAGCCGACGTCGTGAAGCGCGGCGAGAATGGGCTCGGCGAGTCCGAGCGTGTCAAAGGGCGTCATTCGCCCGTCGATCCTAGAAGGCGCGGGGCATATGGGGCGCCAAGGGTGGGAAGCCCGAGGGCATGGATGAGGCGACCATCACCCCGTATCGCGACGGGCCGCTGCTCGTGCGCGGTCCGGTGCGCCTGCTCGACCAGGACGGCAACGCGATCGATCCGGGCCGCGAGGGGACGATCGCGCTGTGCCGCTGCGGCAAATCGCGGCTGCGGCCGTTCTGCGACGGCTCGCACAAGATCGTGCGCTTCCGCGCGCCGAGTGCGCCCGAGGACGGGCGCGAGCCGGGCTCAGCCCCCCGCTAGGCAGCAAGCTGCCTGGCTTGGCGCCTAGCGGAGCGCTAACGCCCGGAGCGGGGCGAGCAGCGAGGAGTGACCCTCCTCCCACGCCTCGAGCAGGCGGGTGCCCCAGCGGGCGTCGAGCTCGATCAGCGCGCGGGCGCCCCACAGGATCTGCGGCGTCAGCTCCGGCTCCTGGCGGGCGAGGCCGCCGGCGAGGTCGACCGCGGCGATCGACTCGTGGACGGCGTCGGCCGTGACGTGCTCGTCGAAGAAGTCGCACACGTCGTCGCCGGCGCCGACGCGCCTCAGAGCGGCGGCGTAGCGGCGGTTGGGCACCGCCGAGGTCATCTCGAACAGCGCGAGGTGGCCGACGATCGCGCCGCGCCAGCGGCGGTGCAGGCCGAGCAGCGACATCAGGTTGACGGTGGCGAGCGTGAAGCCCGGGATGTGGTCGAGGTAGGCGCCGTAGGTGGCGTCGAGCCCGAGCCCGGTCATCGACTTGGCGAACAGGTGCGCGTGGATGCGGTCGGCGCGGCCGCCGCCGTACTCGTCGGCCTGGATCTCGACCATCGCGGCCTTCGGCGCGCCGCTCAGCCGCGGGAGCGCCCACGAGTGCGGGTCGGCCTCCTTGAGCTGGTAGGCGGAGCGGTGGACGATGAACTCGAGCAGCTCCGCCCGCGTGCCCTCGCGCTCGAGGTGCTTGGAGAGCGACGGCGCGTCGTCCTCGGCCTCGATGGCGCGCAGCGCGATGTCCATCTCCTCGGGCGCGACGTTGCCCGCGGGCGCGCCGAGCGCCTCGAACAGCCCGGCCTCGAAGCGCGCTTCCAGGCGGGCGCGGAGCGCGAGCAGCGACGGCTCCCACTCCCACTCCTCGGCGACGCCGTCGAGGCCGCGATAGTGGAGCTCGTAACAGAGGTAGAGCGCGAGCTGGAGGTCCTCGTCGGCCAGCGGGTCGGCGGGCATCGCCGGCTCGGGCACCCGCAGCGGGTGCGGGTCGCGCACGAGCGCGTCGAGGAGCGCGTGCGACAGCGGGCCGCGAGGGACAGGGAGTGACGGCACGTTCCGGCGCTACCCCGTGCAGGTGCGGTGGATGCGCGCCGAAACATGTAGGCGTGCGAGCAGTCGTCCACGCCGCCGCCGCTCTCGCGCTCGCCGCACTGGCGTTCGCGATCGGCCGCTGGCTCCGCGACCCGTCGCCGGGCGGCTCTCTGCTGATCCTGCTCGGCGCGGCGATCCTGTGGGTCGTCGCGGTGCGCCGCCTCTACGGCCCCGGCGGGCTGGGGCGGGCGCCGGAGCCTGCGGCCGCGCCGGGCCGCGCTGCCCCCCGAGCCACCCGACGACCGCATCGACCTCAACGCGGCGGACGCGTCGCAACTCCAGCGCCTGCCGGGCATCGGCCCCGTCGGCGCGCGCCGGATCGTCGAGGAGCGCGAGCTGGGCGGCCCCTACCGCACGGTCGGCGACCTCGTCCGGGTGGCGGGGTTCGGGCCGAGCCGGGTCCGCGGACTCCTGCCGCGCGTGAAGGTCTAGCGCGAGGGGTCGAGCAGCAGTTTGCCGCTCGTGCGGCGCGCCTGCAGGTCCTCGTGCGCGCGGCGGGCCTCGGAGAGCCCGTAGGTCTCGCCCTCGACGACCCGCAACTCGCCCGATGCGGCGAGGCCGAACAGCTCCTGCAGCGGCTCGGCGATCATCTCCTGCGGCCGGGCGAAGCAGTGCATGAGCCAGAAGCCGACGACCGCCTGGCTGCGGCGCATCAGCGCACCGTTGGAGACCTGGTTCGGCTCGCCTGACGCCAACCCGTAGGTCACGAGCCGACCGAAGGGCGCCAGCGCTCGCATCGACTGGTCGAACACGCGCCCGCCCGCCATCTCGAGCACGATGTCGACCTTGTTGCCGCCGTTGGCCTCGCGCAGCGCGGCGTTGAGGTCCTCCGCGTTGGGGTCGACCGCGGCGTCGGCGCCGAGCTCGAGCGCCAGCGCGCGCTTCTCCTCGGTGGAGGCGGTCGCGATCACGCGGCCCGCGCCGTAGCGCTTGGCGAGCTGGACCGCGATCGTCCCGACCCCGCCCGCGGCGGCGTGGACGACCACGGTCTCGCCCTCGGCCATGTGCGACGAGGTCGTCAGCAGGTGCCAGGCGCTGAGGCCCTGGACGACGATGCCGAGCGCGGCGTTGTCGCTCACACCGTCCGGGATCGGGAAGGCGGACGCCGCCGGCGCCACCGCATACTCCGCGTAGCCGCCGGTGCCGGTCAGCGCCACCACGCGCCGCCCGTCGACCTCGCCCGCCACCTCGGTGCCGGGGATCAGCGGCAGCTCGTAGCTCGCGAGATAGGAGTTCTCGCGAGCGTGGGTGTCGGCGAAGTTGATGCCGGCCCGCGACACCTTGATCAGCACCTGGCCCTCGCCGGGCTCGGGCTGGGGATGGTCCTCGACGAGCTTGAGCTGTTCGGGCCCGCCGAACTCTGAGATCACGACCGCGCGCATGCCGGGCACGCTACCGTCCTCGCCCGCAATGTCGCTCACCGTCGTCGGATCCATCGCGTTCGACGCCGTCGAGACCGAGACCGGGAAGCGCGACCGGCTGCTCGGGGGCTCGGCGGTTCACTTCTCGCTCGCCTCCTCGTTCTTCGCGGACTCCCGCGTCGTCGGCCCCGTGGGCGACGACTTCGGCGAGGCCGAGTACGGCGCGCTGCGCTCGCGCGGCGTGATCACCGACGACATCGAGCACGTCCCCGGCGGCAAGACGTTCTTCTGGGCCGGCCGCTACGAGCGCGACGTCAACATCCGCCACACGCTCCAGACCGACCTCAACGTCTTCGAGCACTTCCAGCCGTCGCTGTCGCCCGAGTCCGCGAACGCCGACGTCGTCTTCCTCGCCAACATCCAGCCCGACCTCCAGCGCGAGGTCCGCGAGCAGTGCACCAAGGCGCGCTTCGTGGCGATGGACTCGATGAACCTGTGGATCGACATCGCGCGCGACTCGCTGCTGCGCACGATCAGCGTCGTCGACGCCGTGATCCTCAACGACGGCGAGATCAAGCAGCTCACCGACGAGCCCAACCTCGTGCGCGCCGCCCACAAGGTGCTCGACCTCGGCCCGCGCGTGGTCGTCGCGAAGCAGGGCGAGTACGGCTCGGCGCTCTTCACGCGCGAGGGCTACTTCGCGCTCCCCGCCTATGCGACGCCCGACGTGATCGACCCGACCGGCGCCGGCGACACGTTCGCGGGCGGCTTCATGGGCTACGTCGCCGCGCACCCGGACGAGGAGATCGACGACAGCCTCCTGCGCCGCGCGATGGCCTACGGCACCGCGCTGGCCTCTTTCAACGTCGAGGCGTTCGGCCCCGAGCGCGTCCTCTCCCTCACGGGCGAGGAGATCGCGGGGCGCGTCGCCGAGCTGCACCGCAGCTCGAGCTTCGACGACGCGCCCGTCGCGCTCCGCTAGCTAGCCCTTGATGAAGCCCGTCTTCTTGACGGCGCTCAGGACCTTCTTCTCGCTCAGTGCCTTGTCGAACGCCCTCGGCGCCGGCAGATCCGCCGCTGAGGTGCCGCCACGGAGGCCGCCGCTCGAGTTGATGAACCGGATCCACGCCGCGTGGCGCGCCTCGACGGAGTGGATCGAGAGGGCCGCCACGACGAGCGGGCGCTGAAGCAGGTTCGGGCCCTGGCCGGCATACGCCGACACGCCCGTGTCCTCCAGCACCTGCGCCGTCTGCTTGAACTTGTCCTGGTTCGTGACGGTGTCGCCGAAGTCGAACTTCGGCTTCTTGACCGCCTTCGAGCCCAGGACGCCCTTGAGCGTCTTCACGTGCGTGGCCTCATGCGCGGCCACGGTGACCGCGAACTGCCGGACCTCGGGCTGCGTGATGGCGCCGGACGCGACCGCCTGCTTGTAGAACTCGGCCTCGAGGTACTCGAGGGTGAGCGCGTAGTTGGCGATCTTGATGTCGTTCTTCTTCGAACGCTTGTGGGTCGAGATCGCGGCCTCGGCGGGCGAGAGCAGCCCTTGGAACAGCACGCCGCCGGCCAGGAAGCCGGCTCCGGCGACCCCGCCGCGCTTGAGGAAGTCGGCGCGCGTCGCGCCGGCCGCCTCGGCGGTCTCCTGAATGGCCCCGTCGGCGTCGAACGCCGAAAGGGTGATGAGGTCTGACATGTACTCCTTGCCTCCCGTGTAGTTGGGGTGCTTCGCACCTACTGACGCAAGAGGCCCGATCCCGGATCAACGCGAGGTCCGATATCCGATCACTCGGCGCACATACCGCCCGTTCCGGAGTACCATCCGCGCCGATGGGCTGGACGATGCTCTATCTCTTCGTCGCGCTCAAGATCCCGATCGGCGCGCTGGCGTACATCGTGTGGTGGGCGGTGAAGCAGGAGCCCGACCCCGATGAGGACGCGCGCGACGACGGCGGGACCAAGAAGCGGCCGCATCCCGTGCCCAAGCGCGGGCCGAGGCCCCCGCGCCGCGACCCGCACGGCGCGCCCGAGCCGCCCTCACCGCCGCGCGTGCGCACCGTCAAGGCGCGCGGCAAGAAGCTCCCGCGCTAGCTGAGCAGCGCGATGATCACGACGACGATCACCAGCACCCCGAGGATGCTCGTCGCCACGATGGCCTGCCACTGATTGCGCCAGAACTCCGGCTTCGCCTGGTCGCGCGTGTGGTGCCCCTCAGGCGGCTCGCCCACCCAGTCGTCGTCATCGGCCATCGCGACAGCATCCCATGCGACACTTGCGGCCGTGGCTGAGCCTGCGCCCCAGTCCGTCCTCTCCGACGGCACGATCCTGCGCCTTGTCGAGGCGGGCCGGATCACCATCGACCCGTGGGATCCCGATCGGGTGCAGCCCGCGTCGGTCGACCTGCGCCTGGGCGACTCGTTCCGCGTCTTCCACAACTACCGCACGACCGCCATCGACCTGCGCGAGCCGCCGACGAACCTGACCGAGGAGATCACGATCGAGGACGGCGAGCCGTTCGTGATCCACCCCGGCGAGTTCGCCCTCGGCCGGACGCTGGAGTGGGTCGAGCTGCCCGACGACATCGTCGCCCGCATCGAGGGCAAGAGTTCGATCGGCCGGCTCGGGTTGATCGTCCACGCCACCGCGGGCTTCTGCGATCCCGGCTGGAAGGGCACGCTGACGCTCGAGCTCAACAACCTCACGCGCGTGCCGATCAAGCTCTACGCCGGGCTGCCGATCGCGCAGCTGTCGTTCATGACCCTCGACGCCCCGGCCGAGCGGCCCTACGGCTCCGAGGGCCTCGGCTCCCACTACCAGGGCCAGGTCGCCGCGACGGAGTCGCGCTACGAAGGCCGTCCCACGGTCCGGTAGCTTTCCGCCCGCCGATGCTGACCGCGCTGATCACCTTCGCCGCCGAAGAGGGCGCCGAGCCCTCCAAGACGCTGTTCTACATCTGCGGCGGCGCGCTCGTGCTGTGGGCGCTCGGAGTGTCGGCGCTCGGCATCCGCAGCCATGAGAGCTGGCCTCCCTCACAGAGCGCGACCCGCGGCGTGGTCACCGTGAGCATCGTGCTCGTGCTGCTGGCGATGGCCAGCGCCGTCATCACCTCCTAGCCGGAGGTTCATATCGCGCGGACCGGGGGTAAACCCGCCGCACCTTGGAAGCCGCGAGCATCCCTGCAGCAGGAAACCAGCTCGCCAGCGAGACCCGGCCGTTCGCCGAGTCAGTGGCGAACCGGCTGGCGCTCGGCATCGCCGCCGGCCTGATCGCCGTGCTCGTGCACGGCGAGGCGCCGCGGCTCGCGACCGAGGAGCTCACGTGGCGCGCCCTGCTCGGCGGCTGAGCGCATAATAGGTTCATGGGAACTGAGGAAGAGACCACGAACGGCGGTGGCGTCGCGACTGCCAGCGACACGCTGACCATTACTGACAACCGCACCGGCGAGACCTACGAGGTACCCGTCGAGGACGGCACCGTGCGCGCCATGGCGCTGCGCGACATCAAGGTCTCGGAGGACGACTTCGGGCTCATGACGTACGACCCGGCGTACACCAACACCGCGTCGTGCCGCTCGGCGATCACCTTCATCGACGGTGACAAGGGCATCCTCGAGTACCGCGGCTATCCGATCGAGCAGCTCGCGGAGCAGTCGACCTACCTCGAGGTGGCGTACCTGCTGATCCACGGCGAGCTGCCGACCCAGGACCAGCTCGACCACTGGACGCACGAGGTGACGATCCACACCTTCGTGCACGAGAACGTCAAGAACTTCATGCAGGGCTTCCGCTACGACGCGCACCCGATGGGCATGCTGCTCGCCTCGACCGGCGCCCTCTCGACCTTCTATCCGGACGCCAACCAGATCAAGGACGAGGAGATCCGCTACCTCCAGATGGTCCGGCTGGTGGCGAAGATGCCGACGCTGGCGGCGTTCTCCTACCGCCACAACATGGGGCAGCCGTACGTCTATCCGGACAACGACCTGCGCTATCCCGGCAACTTCCTGTCGATGCTCTACAAGATGACCGAGCTCAAGTACGAGCCCGATCCTCGCCTCGAGCGCGCGCTCGACATCCTCTTCATCCTCCACGCCGACCACGAGCAGAACTGCTCGACCTCGGCGGTCCGCTCGGTCGGGTCTTCGCAGGTCGACCCGTACTCCGCGGTAGCCGCCGGCGTGGCCGCGCTCTACGGCCCGCTCCACGGCGGCGCCAACGAGGCCGTGCTCCGCATGCTCAAGCGGATCGAGAAGAAGGAGAACATCCCCGACTTCATGCAGGGCGTGAAGGACGGCAACGAGAAGCTGATGGGCTTCGGCCACCGCGTCTACAAGAACTACGACCCGCGGGCCAAGATCATCAAGACCGCCGCCGACGACGTCTTCGAGGTTACCGGCGTCAACCCGCTGCTTGAGATCGCGCTCGAGCTGGAGAAGATCGCGCTCGAGGAGGAGTACTTCGTCAAGCGCAAGCTGTACCCGAACGTCGACTTCTACTCAGGCCTGATCTACGAGGCGCTGGGCATGCCGGTCTCGATGTTCCCGGTGCTGTTCGCGATCCCGCGCACGAGCGGCTGGATCGCCCAGTGGCTGGAGATGATCGACGACAAGGAGCAGAAGATCGCCCGCCCGCGCCAGATCTACACCGGCGAGCGCGAGCGAGACTACGTGCCGATGGACCAGCGCTGAGTGCCAGATCACACAGTGGGAGTGGAGGGTCGGTTCTAATTTGAAACCGTGCACACTCTCCCCGATGGCACCCAGATCCTGATCCGACCGATCGAGGCCACCGACAAGCTCCGGCTGTCGGTGGCGCTCAGCCGCCTGAGCCGCGAGACGATCCGCGCGCGCTTCCTGGCGGCCAAGCCGCGGCTGACCAGCGCGGAGCTCCGCTACCTGACCGAGATCGACGGGCACGACCACATCGCGCTCGTCGCGATGCTCGCCTCGGACCCGGAGTCGATCGTCGCCGTGGCCCGCTGCGTGCGCTTCCCCGACACTCCCGACACCGCCGAGTTCGCGATCGTCGTGGGAGATCCGTTGCAGGGACGCGGCCTCGGCTCGCTGCTCGCACGCGAACTGGCGACCGCCGCCCGGTCTGCCGGAATCCGGCGCTTTTCCGCCACCATGGCGAGAGAGAACGTCGCCGTGCGACGCCTGATCGCCCATTTCACCCGCACGCTGGAGCACGAGCACGTCTCGCACGGCGTGCGCGAGGTCGTCGTAGAACTGGCGGCGTAACTGCCTGACGGTTAGGCTCCGCCGCGGTGCGAACCCGGGAGGAGCTCGGACTCTCCGATCACCGCTATCGGAGCCTGGTCGAACAGGTGCCAGCGGTGTCTTACGTGGCCCGCTGGGAGGCGGGGTCACCGTTTTCGTACGTCTCGCCGCAGATCGAGCAGCTGCTCGGCTTCCCCGCCGAGCGCTGGGTCAGCGAGCCGGATCTGTGGGCGGAGCGCCTGCACCCCGCCGACCGCGAGCTCGTGCTGATGGAGGAGATGCGCACCTTCCAGCACGAGATCGAGTACGACCGCGAGTACCGCATGCTCGCGGCCGACGGCTCGGTCGTGTGGGTGTGGGAGCGCGACACGATCGTGCGCGACCACGCCGGCCGCCCGATCCAGAGCGAGGGCGTGATGGTCGACATCACCGAGCGCAAGCTCGCGGAGGCGCGCGCCCAGCACTACCTCGACGTGGCGGGCACGATCCTGCTCGTCCTGCGCACCGACCAGACCGTCGAGCTGCTCAACCGCCACGGGCGCGAGCTGCTGGGCTATGAGGACGGGGAGCTGCTCGGCAGGGACTGGTACGACGCCGTGGTCCCCGAAGACGACCGCGCCGCCCGCCGCGACAACTTCACGCGTGTGCTGGCCGGCGGGAGCGAGCCGTTCACCTACCACCAGGGCGACGTCATCACGCGGACCGGCGAGCGCCGCACGATCGCGTGGCGCAACGTGCAGCTTCGCGACACCGCCGGCGAGGTCACCGGGATCCTCGCCTCGGGCGAGGACATCACAGAGCGCCTGCGCGCGGAGGAGGAGATCTCCCGCCTCGCCTACTTCGACCCGCTGACCGGCCTCCCGAACCGCGCCCAGCTCGAGGCGGAGCTGCGCCGCTGCGTCAACCGCTGCGCCCGCGCCGGCCGCGCGGTGGCGCTGCTGCTGGTCGACCTCGACAACTTCAAGCTCGTCAACGACTCCTTCGGCCACGGCGCCGGCGACCGGCTGCTGCGGCGGATCGCCGGGCGGCTGCGAGGCATCGAGGGCAACGGAATGCTGGCGCGGCTCGGCGGCGACGAGTTCCTGATCCTGCTGCCCGACCTCGCCGACGGCGGCGAGGCGGCCGCCCGCGCGGCGGCCGAGGAGGTCGTGGCGCGCCTGGCCGAGCCGTTCAAGGTCTCCGGCGCCGTCTTCCACGTCCACGCCAGCATCGGCATCTCGCTCTACCCCGACGACGCGCAGGCGCCGGTCGAGCTGCTCCAGCACGCCGACATGGCGATGTACCAGAGCAAGGGCCGCGGCCGGGCCGCCTCGACCGTCTACGCGCACGTCGCCCACGACCCGCTCGAGCGCCTCTCGCTGCCGGCGCGGCTGCGGCGCGCCATCGCGGGCAACGAGCTCGTCCTCCACTACCAGCCGATCGTCGAGCTGCAGACCGGCAAGCTCGCCTCGATGGAGGCGCTGCTGCGCTGGAACGACCCCGACCGCGGGCTCGTCTACCCCGACGACTTCATCCCCGCCGCCGAGGAGATGAGCCTGCTGGAGCCGATCGGCGACTGGGTGATCGGCGCGCTCGCGCAGCAGATCCTCGACTGGCGCGAGCAGGGGCTGCAGCCGCACGTCAGCTTCAACGTCTCGCCGCGCCAGCTCCATCGGCCCGACTTCGGCGCCGAGCTGGCCGCACGGCTGGCCGAGCTCGAGATCGACCCGGCGTGGCTGACGATGGAGCTGACCGAGTCCGCCACCCTGCGCGAGCCGGAGCGCATCGGCCCGATCCTGCGCGAGCTGAGCGAGGCCGGCCTGCTCCTGGCCATCGACGACTTCGGCGCCGGCTGGTCGTCGCTCGCGCGGCTGCGGCAGCTGCCGGTCGACATCCTCAAGATCGACCGCTCGTTCCTGCGCGAGATCCCCGAGGATCCGGAAGCCGGTGCAATTGTGGATGCAGTCATCGCCCTGTCCGACGCGCTCGGCATGGACACGGTGGCCGAGGGCGTCGAGACCCGCGTGCAGGCGCTGTTCCTGGCCGCGCAGGGGTGCCGGCTCGCACAGGGGCGCTTCTTCGGCGACCCGGTGCCCGCGGACGAGCTGACCGAGGCTCTCCGCTACTCGTCCAGCGACTGAAGCGAAGGGCCCTTCGGGCCGATGAACGTTCTATGGAGCCGATGCGCTCACTTAAGGTTCTGCTCGCAGACGTCCCCGAGCCCGACGCGATCGAGATCGCCGACGCGCTCGAGTCCGCGGGCTGGACCGTGCACGCCCGCCGGACCACCGGCGGCGACGGGCTCGAGGCGGCGCTGATCGACCGCGGCTGGGAGGCCGTGCTGTTCGGCGGCGAGGGCGCCGCGGCGGTGCCGGCCCGCAAGGCGCTCGCGCTCGTGCGGCTCGCCGACCCTCACCTTCCGTTCATCGCCATCACCCGCTCCGTGCGCCGCGGCGACCTCGCCGCGGTGGTCAAGGGCCTCGAGGCCGGGATCGCCGTCGCGGCGGGCCCGGGCGAGGTCGCCGAGGTCGTGCAGCGCGAGCTGACCGCGGCCCGCACCCGCCGCGCCGAGGGCAAGGCGCACCGCCTGCTGCTCGCCCAGCAGGCGATCACCGACCACCTCGCCACCGGCCAGGGGCCGGAGAGCCTGATGCAGGGCGTGCTCGGCGCGCTGGGCGAGACGCTCGGCTTCGCCTGCGGCGCGGTCTGGCTGCCCGAGGGCGACGGGCCGACGCTGCGCTGCGGCGCGTCCTGGATCGCTGCCGACGCCGGGCCCGCCGTCAACGCCTTCGCCCAGGGCTCGAGCCGCCTCCGGCTCGCCCCCGGCCGCGGCCTGCCCGGCCGCGTCTTCGCCTTCCGCCGCCCCTCGTGGGTCGCCAATGTGCGCGCCGACGCGCAGGAGCCGCGCGCCGGCGCCGCCCGCCACGCGCGGCTGCGCGCCGCCGTCGCCGTCCCGCTCGGCCAGGGCGACGACATCGCCGGCGTGCTCGAGCTGTTCGCCCGCGATGTGCGCGAGCACGATCCCGAGACCGAGGCGATGCTGGCCACCGCCGCCGGGCAGCTCTCGCGCGTGCTCATGAGCGAGAGCGCGACCTCGCTGCGCGACCCGCTGACCGGCCTGCCGACCGCCGCGCTGCTCGAGGAGCACACCGAGCTCGCGCTCGCCCGCGCGCGCCGCTCGGGCGCGGGCGTGATCGTGATGCACCTGCGGCTGCTGGCCGGCCCCGACCTGCTGGCGCCGCTGGCGATGCGCGTGACCGACGTGCTGCGCGCCACCGACGTGCTCGCCCGCACCGGCCCGTCGGAGCTCGGCGTGCTGCTCGCCGACCTGCGCTACCAGCCTGCCGACGTGATCGAGCGCGTGACCGCGCGCCTGACCGAGGCGCTCGAGGAGCCGCTGCTGGCCGGCGGCGACGAGATGCGCGTCGAGCCGGTGATCGGCTATTCGGCGTTCCCGGCCGACTCCGACGACGCCGCCGAGCTGATGGCGCAGGCGAAGGCGTCGGCCCACGCGATGCGCCCCGGCAAGGCAGGATCCCCGGGGTGGAGTACCGAGTTCTCGTCCGATCAGGACCCCGCGTCGCCCATCTTGAGGCAAGTTCGCTCGACGCCGCGCTCGAGCTGATCGAGAAACAGGCGGGGGAGCTCGCCCGCGGGCCCCGCAGCGATCCGGTCGAGCTGCGCTACAAGACGTTCGAGCCGGTCCAGCAGGTCGCGCACCGGATCGAGCTCTCCGGCCCGCGGCGAGTGCGGGCCGGCGTCGACGTGCGCGGCGACGGCTCGGTCGAGGCGTGGACCGGGAAGCTGCGGCGGCGGGTGGTCGAGCAGGAGAAGGGCGAGAGCGCGTACGACGCGCTGCGCCGTACGCTGGAGGAATGAGAGTCGTCTCGGTCAATGTGGGGCGCGCCAAGCCTCTGGTGACCGGGCGCCGCGTGGTCGAGTCGGCGATCGTCAAGGCGCCGGTCGACGGCCCGCTCGCGGTGCGCGGCGTGAACCTGGCCGGCGACGAGCAGGCGGACAAGCAGAACCACGGCGGCGTCGACCAGGCGGTCTACGCCTACGCGAGCGAGGACATCGCGTTCTGGAGCGACGTCACCGGCCTGGACCTCGGGCCGGGGGCGTTCGGCGAGAACCTGACGCTGGCCGGCGTCGACGTCCGCGGCGCCCGCATCGGCGAGCGCTGGCGGATCGGCACCGCCGAGCTGCGCGTCACCGGCCCCCGGGTGCCCTGCTTCAAGCTCGAGGCGAAGATCGGCGTGCGGGGCTTCCAGCGGCAGTTCCTGCACGCCGGGCGGTACGGCGCCTACCTCGCGATCGCCGAGGAGGGCGAGTTGCAGGCCGGCGACGCTGTCGAGATCGTCCACCGGCCGGACCACGAGGTCACGCCCGCGCTGGTCATCGAGGCGCTGCTGCTCGACCGCTCGCGGGTACACGAGCTCGAGCCGGCGCGGCCCGACATGCTGCCCAAGCTGCGGGAGTGGTACGAGGAGCTGGCGGCATGAGCATGGACCGGCTGGTCGGCACCTGGCGGACCGAGGCGCGCTTCCCCAACGGCGTGTCGGGCACCGGGGCGACGACGTTCGAGCTCGTGCTGGGCGGCGAGTACCTGCTCCAGCGCGCGACGGCCGACGCGACCGGGGTGCCCGAGGGGCTGATGGTCATCGGGCCCGACCACGAGGGCGCGCTGACCCAGCACTACTTCGACTCGCGCGGCGTCACCCGCCACTACGCGATGACGCTCGAGGGCGACGTGTGGACGCTGGAGCGCGACGGTGTCCAGCGCTACAACGGGCGCTTCGAGGACGACGACACCATCCGCGGCGCCTGGGAGTGGTTCCGCGACGACGCCTGGCAGCACGACTTCGAGCTGGACTACAGGCGCAGCGTCGCGCCGTAGCGGCGCAGCCAGCGCGCGTGCTCGCGCCAGTCCGGGACGCGCGCCTCGAGCAGCGCCCAGAAGCGCGGCGAGTGGTCGAGCACCTCGAGGTGGCAGACCTCGTGCTCGACGACGTAGTCGAGGACCTCGGGCGGCGCCAGCAGCAGGCGCCAGTTGAATGACATGTGGCCTCGGCTCGAGCACGACGCCCAGCGCGTCTTCTGGCTGCGGATCGTGAGGCCGTTGTAGGGCGTGCCGTGGCGGGCGGTGACGGCGTCGAGCCGCGCGCCGATCTCGGTGCGCGCCTGGCGGCGGTACCAGCGCTCCAGAGGGGTCAGACCCCCTGAGGGTTGGTCGAGGGTTGGCACGAGCAGCTCGTCGCCGCGGCGGTGCACGCGCTCGCGCCCCGGCTGCGGGACGAGCCGCAGGTCGCGGCCGAGGAACGGCACCGTGCCGGCGGGCCGCGCGACCTCCGCCGCGGCGCGGGCCAGCATGCGCTTGCGGCGCACGATCCAGCCCTCCAGCTCGCGCACGGCCTGGGCCGCGGCGCGCTCGGGCGCGCGGCGCGGGAGGATCACCTCGACCTCGCCGGAGCCGTCGACGCTGACCCGCACGCGGCGGGCGCGCGGCGAGCGGCGGATCGTGTAGTCCATCATCCGATCCGATGGAGCACTCACGAGTTCGACTCCCCAAGGGCGTCCGCGGCCCCTACCGGGTGTTCGTCAACGGCGTTCGCCAGCAAGAGGGGTCCGACTATGAAGTCCGCTCCGGCGTCCTCGTCTTCAACCGCTCGCTCGAGAAGGAGGGCAAGCTCGGGTTCGGCCGCTGGTTCCTCGGCGCGTGGGGCGTCGGGACCTACCGGAAGAACGATCAGGTCGACGTGGCCTGGGAGGTCGACGGGCGTCCGCGCGTCGCTCACGCGCTGGACATCGAGAAGCCCGGCTGACCCGTCCAGGGGCTGAGCGTCCGCAGCGCGCTGAGGATCGCGCGCGTCGCCGGCGAGCGGTTGAGCGTGTAGAAGTGGATCCCGGGGGCGCCGTTGGCGAGCAGGTCGGCGCACTGCAGGGTCGCGTAGGCGACGCCGAAATCGGTCGCGGCGGCGGGATCGTCGGCGCGCAGCTCGAGCTCGGCCTGCAGCTGGGCGGGGATGTCCGACCCGCACATCGACGTGATCTTGCGGATCTGGCCGGCGTTGGTGATCGGCATGATCCCCGGGATGATCGGCACCTCGATGCCGATGTCGCGGGCACGCTCGACGAACTCGTAGTAGCAGCGGTTGTCGTAGAAGAGCTGCGTGATCAGGAAGCTCGCGCCGGCGTCGACCTTCTCCTTCGTGTAGCGGAGGTCGGACTCGGCGTCGGTGGCGTGGATGTGGACCTCGGGGAAGCACGCAGCGCCGATCGCGAAGTCGTACTCCTCGCGGATCAGCTCCACCAGCTCGCGTGAGTAGCGCAGGCCGCCCTCGGTCGCGGTCCACTCGCTCTGGCCCTGCGGCGGGTCGCCGCGCAGCGCCAGCACGTTCTCGACCCCGCGGTCGCGCATGAGGTCGAGGACGGAGCGCAGCTCGTCGATGGTCGCCCCGACGCAGGTGAAGTGCGCCATCGACTCGAGCCCGAAGTTGCGCTTCATGTGCGAGACGATGTCGACCGTCTTGACCTTCTCGGCCGGCGAGCCGCCCGCGCCGTAGGTGACGGAGACGAAGGTGGGATCCAGCGCCGAGAGCGCCGACAGCGCCTCCTCGAGGTTGCGCGTGCCGGCCTCCGTCTTGGGCGGGAAGAACTCGAAGGAGAAGGACGGGCCCTTGCCCGTGGCGATCCGCTCGTCGATCCGCATCAAGGGAGCGTAGCCCAGCGCTCCGGCTCGCCCTGCAGGCACTCGACCGCCCCGAGCGCCTCGAGATGCGTGAGGTAGCAGAGGACCTTGGTCAGCAACCAGCCCGCCATCTCGCGGTCGAAGTCCTCGCCGTAGACGGCCGGCAGCAGGTCGAAGGCGGTCGACGGGCCGTCCCGGAGCGCCGCGCGCACGGCGTCGAGGCGCTGCCCCACCAGCCGCCGGTTGGCGTCGATGTGCTCCTTCACGTCGGCGAAGGGGCGCCCGTGGCCGGACAGCGCGAGGCGGGCGCCGAGCCCCTCGACGGTGTCCAGCGAGCCGAGGAACTCGCCCACCGGGTCCGGCGTGTAGCCGTAGTCGAAGTACAGCGAGACGCGGCCGAGCAGGTGGTCGCCGGAGATCAGCAGCCGCCGCTCGCGCTGGAAGAGGACGACGTGGGAGGGCGCGTGGCCGGGCGTCTCGTGCACCGACCAGCTGCCCAGGTCGCTCTCGACGTCGAGGCCGGGAGCAGGTCGCGATCGGGGTGGAGCGGGCCGGCGGCGAGCGAGCGGCCGCGGTGCGGCGGGTCCTTCGGCACGCCGCTCTGGCGCGCGATCTCGACGCGGCGGAGGTGGGCGGCCTCGGGGTCGTCGGCGTAGGCCGAGAAGTGCTGGTGGTTCGGGTGCGCCCACACCTCGCAGCCCGCGCGGTCGGCGATCGGGTGCGCCTGGCCGCAGTGGTCGGCGTGGGCGTGGGTGATCACCACGAGCTGGATGTCCTCCAGCTTCAGCCGCACCTGGTCGAGCGCGCGCTCGAGGTGGCCGAGCGAGCCGGGCTCGTACGTGCCCGTGTCGACGAGCACGATCCCGGAGCCGGAGGCGATCGCCCACGCGTTGCAGTGCGGGACGCCCGGCCACGGCAGCGGGAGCCGCAGCCGCCACAGCCCGGGGAGCACGCGCTCGCCGCGCCCCACCTCCCGGGGTCGGGTCGGCTTGCGCATGGGGCGGGACGGTACTGTCCCGGCATGGCCGAGAGCTCCCCGAAGGCCGTCATGACCGCCTACTTCGAGGCGCTGGCGAACCAGGATCTGGACGCGATCGCCGCCGCGTGGGCGCCCGACGGCGTCATGACCGTCCTCGGCGACGAAGCCACCGGTCCCGACGGGCTGCGCGCCTACTGGGCGGAGTTCTTCGGCGCGACGCCCGACCTGCGCTTCGAGGTGCAGGACATGGTCGCCGAGGGCGACCAGGTGGCGGTGCACTGGGCCGCCAAGGGCACGTTCGCCGGGCCGAACTCGTTCCAGGGCATCGAGCCGACGTTCTCCCGGCTCGACCTCGCCGGGCTCGACATCTTCGACCTCCGCGACGGCCTGATCGTGCGCGAGCACGCCTACACCGACGGGTCCGAGTTCGCCCGCCAGATCGGCATGCTGCCGCCGGCAGGCTCGACCGCCGAGCAGCGCGTGACGCGCGCGTTCAACGGCCAGGCCAAGCTCAAGCGGCGCGCGCTGTGCGCGGCCCCCGAGCGGATCGCCGAGGGCGTCTGGCTGGTGCGCGGCGGCTTCCCGCTGAAGACGATGAACGTCTACCTGCTCGAGGACGCGCAGGGCGGCGTGACGATGTTCGAGGCCGGCATCAAGGCGATGGCATCCGGGCTCCAGGCGGCGGCCTCGTCGCTCGGCGGGCTCAACCGGATCGTGCTCGGCCACGCGCACCCCGACCATCGCGGCGCCGCGCCCGCGCTCAAGGTGCCGACCTTCATCCACCCCGCCGACCGCGTCGACGCCGAGGGCGACGGCGGGATGCACTACTTCGACATCTCGCAGGTCCCGCCGCCCGCGCGCTGGACGATCCCGCGGCTGCTGCCGGTGTGGGACGGCGGGCCGGTCGAGATCGCCGGCACGGTCGAGGAGGGCGACGACGTCTCCGGCTTCAAGGTCGTCCACATCCCCGGCCACTCGCCGGGCCAGATCGCGCTGTGGCGCGAGTCCGACCGGCTGGCGCTGACCGCCGACTGCTTCTACACGCTCGACCCCGGCACCAGCCGCCACGGGCCGCCGCGCGTGCCGATGGCCGGCTTCAACTACGACACCGAGCAGGCGCGCGCCTCGATCCGCAAGATCGCCGCGCTCGAGCCGGCCGCCGCCTGGCCGGGCCACGCGGACGCGGTGACCGGCGACGTCCGCGCGCAGCTCGAGCGGGCGGCCGCGGAGACGTGAGCGTGGGGCGCCGCAGCCGCCGCCGCGGCGCGGAGCAGCTGGCCGCGCCGGAGACGCCGTACGAGGACGCGGAGGGCAACGTGCTCGTCCTGCGCGGGGCGATGACGCCGGCCACGCGCTCGCAGTACGCGCGGGTGCGGGCCGGCGGCCTCGATCAGGAGGACGCGTGGCAGCGCTCGGTGGAGTTCCTGTTCGAGCGGCTGGCCGTGAGCTGGACGATCGCGGGCGCGGAGCCGATCGAGCGCCAGAAGGAGCTGCTCGCGCGCTACCGCTTCGCGAGCGGCGCGGAGCGGACGTGGATCCGCGGCGTGCTGCGCGAGCACCTGACCGAGTGGTTCCCGGACGTGGAGGCGCCGTGAAGATCATCGACCTGTCGGTGCCGACCGGGCCGGGCCCTGGCGAGCCGCTCCCGCCCTCGATCGAGTACGAGGACCACGCGAAGACCGCGCCGCTGATCGCGCAGATCTTCGGTTGCGACGTGAGCGATCTCCCCGACGGCCAGGGCTGGGCGTCGGAGACGGTGACGCTGATCACCCACGCGGGCACGCACGTCGACGCGCCGTGGCACTACTTCCCGACCAGCGGCGGCGAGCGCGCGCGGACGATCGACGAGCTGCCGCTCGACTGGTTCGTGCGGCCGGGTGTGCGGCTCGACGTGCGCGAGGTGCCGCGGGGCGAGCGGATCGAGGTCTCCGCTCTGGAGGCCGCACTCGGCGAGTACGAGCTCCAGCCCTACGACATCGTGCTGCTGTGGACCGGCGCCGAGGAGGCGTGGGACACGCCGGAGTACTTCAACTCCGGCTCCGGGCTCACGCGCGAGTCGACGACCTGGCTGCTCGAGCGCGGCGTCAAGGTGATCGGGACTGACGCGTGGGGGCTCGACCGGCCGTTCATGGCGCTGCGCGCGGAGTACGAGCAGACCGGCGACGCGTCGATCCTGTGGGAGGCGCACCGCGCCGGCATCGACCGCGAGTACTGCCAGATCGAGAAGCTCCACAACCTCGGGGCGCTGCCGGGCGCCACCGGCTTCACCGTTTCCTGCCTGCCGGTCAAGGTGGCCGGCGCCTCGGCCGGCTGGTGCCGCGCGGCGGCGATCGTCGGATGAGGCCCGACCCGGAGCGCTTCGCCGCGCTGCTGGCGGGCTACTGCCTCGACGTGCAGCCGGGGCAGCAGGTGCTCGTGCGCTCGACCACGCTGGCCGCGCCGCTGCTGCTGGCGCTCCAGCGCGAGATCCTCGAGCGCGAGGCGTGGCCGGCGATGCGCGTGTCTTTGCCCGGCCAGACCGAGAGCTACTGGGCGGCGGCGCGCGACGTCCACCTCGACGGCCTCGCGCCCGCTGAGCTCGCCGACACCGAGGGCTCGGACTGCCTGCTGCGCATCATGGCCCCCGAGAACACGAAGGAGCTGGCGGGCGTCGACCCGGCCCGACTGGCGCGGGCGGCCCGCGCGCGGCAGCCGCTCAGCGAGCTGGCGATGCAACGGCGCTGGTGCGGGACCGTGTGGCCGACGCCGGCCGGCGCCCAGCAGGCCGGCGTCTCCACCGGCGACTTCAGCGCGCTCGTCGAGCGCGCGCTCTTCCTCGACCGCGACGACCCGATCGCGGCCTGGGCCGAGCTGCACGACACGCAGGCGCGGCTGATCGAGCGGCTCTCCGGCGCGAGCGAGCTGCGGATCGAGGCGGAGGGCACCGACCTGCGGCTGCGCGTCGACGGCCGCACCTGGGTCAACTCCGACGGCAAGCGCAACATGCCGTCGGGCGAGGTCTTCACGGGCCCGCTGGAGGACTCGGCAGAGGGCACGATCCGCTACACGATCCCGTCGAGCCCGGGCGGCGTGGCGGTCGAGGGGATCACGCTGCGCTTCGAGGCCGGCCGCGTGGTCGAGGCGCACGCCGAGCGCGGCGAGGAGTACCTCCGCACCACGCTCGCCACCGACGACGGCGCCTCCCGCCTCGGCGAGATCGGCATCGGCACGAACTTCGGCATCGACCGCCCGGTGGGGACGATCCTGCTCGACGAGAAGATCGGCGGCACGGTGCACCTCGCGGTCGGCCGCTCCTACGCGGAGACCGGCGGCACGAACGACTCAGCCGTGCACTGGGACATGATCTGCGACCTCCGGCAGGGCGGGCGCCTGACCGCCGACGGCGAGCCGCTCGTGGAGGACGGCCGCCTCAGCTAGCGATCTGCTCGAGCGCGGCCACCGCGGCCTCGACGGGCGGCAGCGCCCGGATCTCGTCGGCGATCGCGTGTGCGGCGCGGCGCGGGGCGGGGTCGGTGAGGACGTGCTCCACGGCCGGCCGGAGGGCGGCGAGCGTGGCCGCGTCGGGCAGGTCGACCGAGCGGCGGGTGTGGCGCTCGGCGTCGAGCGCGACGCCCGCGCCGGCGCGGGCCACCGCCTCCGCGTTGAACCACTGGTCGAGCGAGAACAGCGGGAGCACGACGAGCGGCACGCCGTGGGCCAGCGCGCCGAGCGTCGAGCCGAGCCCGCCGTGCGTCACGACCGCCGCGGCGCGGGGCAGCACCTCGTCCTGCGGCACCCAGCGCTCGACCGTGACGTTGAGCGGCAACGCGCCGAGCTCCGCGTGGTCGCGCTCCTCACCGACGGTGAGGAGGAAGCGCGCCCGGAGCGGGGCGAGCACGTCGATCGCGGCGCGGTAGAGCGCGGGATAGAACGGCAGGTGCCCGCCGGCGGTGACCGAGCCGAAGCTCACGTACACGAGCGGCTCGCCGTCGCCCGCCTCGGAGGGCGGCGCCTCGGCGCCGCGGAAGCGCAGCGTGCTCGGCGGGAGCGGGACCGCCGGGTCCTCGAGCGTGAGAGGGATCGAGGTGAGATACGGCTCCGGCGACTCGTCGAGCATCGCCGCCACCCCGAGGCCGACGCGGGCGATCGGGATGCCGAGCTCCTCGGCCACGACCGGTGACGCGTACTCCCAGCTCTCGCGGACGATCAGGTCCGGCCGCCACTCGCCGGCGAGCGCGCGCAGGCCCGGGAGCATCGCGCGAACGTCGAGCTCGCCGAAGAAGTCGGAGACCATTCGGTCGTGCCCTTCGTCGAGCCGCATCCGCGCGAACTCCGGCAGCAGCGGTATCCACTCCTCGTCGGGCGGAGCGCCGAGCGGCGCGAACGGCAGGCCGGTCCGCGCGACGTTCGCCTCGAAGCGGTCCTGCGCGGCGACGAGCACGTCGTGACCGGCGCTCCGGCACGCCGTCGCGTAGGGCACCAGCGGCCCCAGCGGCCCCAGGTGGCCCGCGCTACCGCGCGTGGTGAAGAGCACGCGCATTGCTCAGCAAAGGTAATGTCGGCCGCGACATGGATGTCACGCTGCGCCTTGTAGCGGTCGTGCTGGCCGCGCTAGTTGTCTGCGCAACGCCCGCCGCCGCCGCGCCGGGAGATCTCGACACGTCGTTCTCGGGAGACGGCCGGGTCTCCACGCTGACGAGTCCGGACACCTTCGTGGCGCGTGCGGTTGCCATGCAACCAGACGGACGGATCGTGGTGGCCGGCTATTCCTGCAACAGCGGAACCTGCGGTCCGACCGGCGACTCCTCGTTCCGCCTCCTGCGCTACACGAGCGACGGCGGGCTCGACACCGACTTCGGCCAGGGCGGCATGGTGACGACCACGGTCGGCGTCGGCCGCTCGCAAGCGTTCGACGTGATCATCCGCGCCGACGGCTCGATCGTGGCCGGCGGCGTGGCGAGCGCCGACGCGCTCGACCCCGGTTCGTTCGCGCTCGTCGGCTACAAGGCGAACGGCGCGCTCGACACCGGCTTCGGCACCGGCGGCCGCGTGATCACGCGCGTCGGCGAGGGCTTCGACGCGATCTCCGACCTCGTGCCGGGCTTCGGCGACCACTTCACCGCCGTCGGGCAGGCCAACGACGGCACGCGCGACCGCTTCGCGCTCGCCCGCTACGACCGCCGCGGCAAGCCCGACCTGAGCTTCGGCGACATGGGGAGCGTCGTCGTGCCCACCTCGGCGCCCTACGCGTACGGCGCGGCCGGCGCGCAGCTACCCGACGGCCGCGTCGTCGCGGTCGGCGCCTCCGGCAACAACACGGCGACCGAGAGCCTGCGCTTCAGCGGCACCGCGGTCGGCTACAGCGGCGCCGCGGCGGCGCCGTGGATCCGCCCGGTCGGCGCGTCCTACTCGTACGCGAACGCCGTGGTCGCGCTGGCCGACGGGCGTGTGCTGTCGGCGGGCGTCGCCACCGAGCGGCTCGGCAACCCCGCGATGGCGCTGATGCGCACGAGCCCGACCGGCGTGCTCGACCGCACGTGGGACGGCGACGGCCTGGCGACGGCGCGAGCCGGCGACGGCACCGTGGCCAGCGACCTCGTCCTCGACGGCGAGGGGCGCGCGGTGGCGGCGGGCGATGCCACCGTCGGCGCCGATCACGCGTTCGCGGTCGCGCGCTTCGACGGCGCCGGCGCGCTCGACACCAGCTTCGGCGGCGGCATCGTGCTGACGAGCTTCCCCGGCACCTCGCGCGCCCGCGCGACCGCGATCGCCCGGCAGGCCGACGGCAGGCTCGTGGTGGCGGGCATCGCCTGCAGCTCCGGGAGCGGCGCGCAGTGCACCGGCGGCACCGCGCGGCTCGCGCTCGCCCGCTACCTCGCCGCCCCCGCTGCCGCGCCGCCGCCGGGCGGCGGCACGCAACCGCCGGCCACGAAGAAGAAGTTCGTCACGCTGCCCGGGCGCCTGACGGTCCACCGCGGCGTGGTCCGCGTGAAGGTCCGTTGCGTGCAGGCGAAGCGATGCAAGGGCAAGCTCTCGCTGCGGCGCCTGCGCAAGGGCAAGAAGGCGCTGCTGCTGGGCTCCAAGACCGCGACGGTGAAGGCGCGGCGCGCCCGCACGATCGTCGTCAAGGTGCGGCGCACGCGGCTCGACCGCCACCGCAAGTCGCGGGTGCGGATGGAGTTCGTGGGCCGCGACGCGACCGGCGCGCGGCGCAAGATCACCAAGACCGTGACGCTGAAGCGCCGCTGAGCCACGGCGGAGCGGCCTCCGCGTGATAGAAGCGGGCCATGCGCCGGACCAAGATCGTCGCCACCATCGGCCCGGCCTCCCGCGATCCCGAGGTTCTCGTGAAGATGGTGGCCGCGGGAATGGACGTCGCGCGGCTCAACTTCTCGCACGGCAGCGCGGAGGATCACGCCGAGGTCGCCGAGCGCGTGCGCGAGGCGGCGAACCGCGCCGGCCGCGCCGTGGCGATCATGCAGGACCTCCCCGGGCCGAAGCTGCGCATCGGCAAGCTGCGCGACGACATCGTCGAGCTCGGCGCCGGCGACCCGCTGACGTTCGTCTGCGGCAACGGCGACGGCGGGGGCGACGGCGATCGCAACCGCATGTTCATCTCCTGGGACGGGCTCGCCGACGCCGTCGGGCCGGACGAGATCATGTACCTCGCCGACGGCTCCGTGCGGCTGCGGGTCATGACCACGCGCCCCGAGTCCGGCGAGATCGACACGGTCGTCGAGATCGGCGGCGCGGTCGCGTCGCGCCAGGGCCTCAACATCCCCGGCGAGGCGGCGACGCTGCCGGCCGTGCCGGAGGAGGACCTCGAGCACCTGCGCGTCGGCGAGAAGATCGGCGTCGACCTCGTCGCGCTCTCGTTCGTGCGCCGCGCGGAGGACGTCGAGTTCGTCCGCGGCCACACGCGGCTGCCGCTCGTCGCGAAGATCGAGAAGCCGCAGGCGGTCCAGCGCGCCGAGGAGATCGTGCGCGCCGCGGACTGCGTGATGGTCGCGCGCGGCGACCTCGGCATCGAGATGCGGATCGAGGAGGTGCCGATCGTGCAAAAGCAGGTGATCGCGCTGGCCGGCGCGCTCGCACGCCCCTCGATCACGGCGACGCAGATGCTCGACTCGATGGTCGGCTCCTCTCGCCCGACGCGCGCGGAGGTCGCCGACGTCGCCAACGCGATCCTCGACGGCACCGACGCGGTGATGCTCTCGCAGGAGAGCGCGGTCGGCCAGTACCCGGTCGGGGCGATCGAGATGATGGCCAAGATCGCCGAGCGCACCGAGCCGTCGGCGCCGTACCGCGAGTGGCAGGAGCGGCGCGTGCGGCGCGACCGCCGCGACCCCGCGTACACGATCGCCTACACCGCCTGCAAGGCGGCCTACGAGCTGGGCCTGACCGCGCTGGTGGCGCCCACGCTGTCCGGGCGCTCGGCGCGCCTGATCTCCGCGCACCGCCCGACGTGCCCGATCTACGCGCTCTCGCCGGGGCGCGAGACCGTGCGCCGGTGCGGGCTGATGTGGGGCGTGGAAGCGGCCTCGATGCGCCGCTACGAGGTCACCGAGGACCTCGTGAAGGCGGCCGCCGCGCGCGTGCTCGAGCTCGGCTGGGTCAAGCCCGGCGACCGCATCGGCATCACCGCCGGCCTGCCCTCGGGCCGCCCGGGCACCACGAGCCTCCTGCAGATCACCGACGTCTGAAGCGCACGACGGTGTCGATGCGGGCTTTCGGCGCCTCGCCGCGGAACGCGTGCTCGCGCTCCCGGAGCTCGCTTGTCTGCAGCTCCCAGCCCTCCGCGGGGAGCGCGAGCTCGGCGACGACCTCGTCCGGGGTCGGGAGGTCGCCGTGGTGGTGCTCCGGCGAGGGGGCGTGGCCGACGATCAGCAGCGTGCCGCCGTCCGCCACCGTGCCGGCCGCGGCGCGGAGGATGCGCGGGCGGGGCAGCTCCACGTCGGAGTGCAGGAAGCTCGCGGTCACGAGGTCGAAGCGCCCGGCGGGGAGCGAGACGGCGAGGTCGTGGCGCTCCCAAGTGACCGTCACGCCGGCCTCGGCGGCGTGCTGCGCGGCGACGTCGAGCGCGGCCTGGGAGATGTCGGCGGCGGTCACCGTCCAGCCCTGCGAGGCGAGCCAGATCGCGTCGGCGCCCTGGCCGCACCCGAGATCGAGGGCCGTCTCCGGCTCGAGGGCCACGACCTCCTCCACGAGCGACGCGTTCGGCTTCCCGCTCCAGCGGCTCTTGCCGCCGGCGTAGAAGTCCTCCCAGAACTCAGCGGCCTCCGTCACAGCCGCGAGGCGTAGAACTCGGTCTCTTCGCGGCCGAGCTCGGTGACCGGCGCGTCGTCGTACATCCACTCGCGCGCGACGCGGTGGAAGTTGCCGTGGGCGCGCAGCTGCGAGAGCACCGCGAGCGTGAGCATCTCGACGCGGCGGCCGAACAGGTGGTCGGCCGGCAGTGTCTCGTGCCGCATCTGGCCGAAGTGCGACGAGCGCGGGTCGGACATCTCGATCATCACCTGGGTGGCGATCTCGGGCACGAGCTCGATGTCCTCGTCGAGCACGTACCACCAGGTCGCGTCGAGGAACTGGGCGAGCAGCTTGTCCTCGCGGAAGTTCTCCGGGTGCTTGAGGAAGCCGGTCTCGGCCCAGATGCGCTTCAGCTCGGCGCCGTCCTGCTCGTGGCCGGCGCGCTGGCAGGCGAGCTCGATCTCGAGCAGGTCCTTCGGCATCACCTTGAACAGGCCGAAGTCGAGAAACGCGACCTTGCCGTCGTCGATCAGCAGGAAGTTGCCGGGATGCGGGTCGCCGGAGAACTGGTGGTGGCGGTACATGCAGCCCATGTAGAAGCGGAAGACGATCTCGCCGACGCGGTCGCGCGTGGGCTGGTCGAGCTGCTTGATGGCGTCGAAGCCGAGGCCGGAGACGAACTCCGAGACGATCACCTTCTCCCGCGTCATCGCGGTCACGACGTCGGGGACGACGATGAACGGATGGCCGCGGTAGATGCGCGCCATCGAGCGCTGGTTCTGCGCCTCGAGCTCGTAGTCGAGCTCGTCGCCGATGCGGCTGCGGACCTCCTCGGCGGTCGCCTTGACGTCGAGCCCCGGCGCGATCCGCTTCATCAGCCGCAGGATCATCCCCAGGTTCTGCATGTCGGCCCGGACCGCTTGGGCGACGCCGGGGTACTGGACCTTGACCGCGACGTCGCGCCCGTCGGGGAGCTTCGCGCGGTAGACCTGGCCGATCGAGGCGGCCGCGATCGGCGTCTCGTCGAACTCCGCGAACGCCTCGGAGAGCGACTCGCCGAGCTCGGACTCGACGACCTTGCGCATGTCGGAGAAGCGCACCTTCGGCGCCGCGTCGCGCAGCTCGCCGAGCTTGCGCTGGAACTCCTCGCGGTATTCCTCCGGCACCAGGCCGACGTCGAGGAACGACATCACCTGACCGAGCTTCATCGCCGCGCCCTTCATCGTCCCCAGCGCGGAGACGATCTGCTCGGCGGCCTCGATATGGCGGCGCTCGAGCGCCTTCTGCTTCCCCTCCTCGCCGCGGGCGAGGTTGGTGGTGGCGGTGCCGAGCTGGCGCGCGGCCTGGCCGGCCGCGAGGCCGGTCACCCGCGCGGTACGAGAGATGCGCGAGGTGGGGATCCGGTCCTTGGCCATGCCCCCAGGCTAGGGCGTGGGAACCGCAGTGGCGTTTGGAGCGGCGGTCTGTGGCGTCGCGGTGGCCGACGGCGTGGCGGCGACCGACGGCGTCGGAGTGGGGGTTGCCGAGGGAGTGGCGGTCGCGGACGGCGTGGGAGTCGGCGTCTCACCCTCCTTGGGCGTCGGGCGTCGGGGTCGGCGTGGAGCTCCTACGCCCGCCGAAGAACGTCGTCTTGCTGCCCGACGAGGTCGAGCCGCCGAACGTCAGCTCGCCCGCGGTGACCACGACCGCCGCGATCCCGAACGCCAGCACGCCGGTGACCAGCGCGATGATCACCTTGCGCCGCGTGAAGAACCCACCGCCCTCGTCCTCGTAGAGCCCGAACGGGTCGTCCGGGTGCTGCGGGTCGACCTCGATCCGCTCCTCGTCCGGGTCCACGGGCTGGTAATCGCGGCCTGCGGGCTGACGCACCGCGGTGCCCTGGGGCGTCTTGCGCCAGACGGCGACCTCCTGGACCTTTGTGACCGGGCGCTTGAGGCTCTCGGAGACGAGAGTGACGACGATTGGTGTGATGGCGGCGGCCAGGACGCTCCCCCGCTGCCAGAACAGCGGGACGATGATCGACGCCGCCGCGGCGGACGCGCTGGCGATCAGAAGTGTCGTGACCGAGAGACCGCCGGACTTCTCGCGGCTCATCCCCTCCTACGCTAGCGAGACCTGCGAGCCGGGCACGATGTCGTCCCGGCCGTCGGGCCAGCGCACCCACGCCTTGTGCCCGCCGTCGTAGTCGTCGCCGAGCAGCACGAGCGTCGCCGTCTCGCCCATCGCGGTGCACTCACGGCCGTCCTCGTCGTCCTCGCCGCGCCAGATCCGCACGAACCCGTTGGTCTGCAGCTCGTCCCCGACCGTGGTGGGGTCGGTGTGGCCGGGCCGGATCGTGGTCTCCGGCGGCAGCGTGAGGAGGACCTCCATGATCGAGCGCTTGAGGTCGTCGTAGCTGGTGGAGCCGGGCGCGCGGACGCCGCCGACCGAGCCCTTGAACAGCGTGTCGCCGGTGAAGACGTCGGTACCGCCGACCAGCAGCGAGAGCATCCCGCCGGTGTGGCCGGGCGTGTGCAGTGCCTTGACGCTCAGGCCGCCGATCTCGAGCTCCTGATCGGGCAGCAGGTCGCCCGTGGCGCCGGGCACCTCGCCACGCTCGTCGGGGTGGATCAGCACCTCGGCGTCGGGATAGCGCTCCTTCAGCTTGTCGAGGTCGCTGACGTGGTCGCCGTGGTGGTGGGTGAGCAGGATGTGCGTCACCTTGAGGTCGTGCTCGTCGGCCTTGGCGATCAGGGGCTCGACGGGGCCGCCGGCGTCGACGAAGAACGCGTCGCCGCCCGGCTCGGCGGCGACGAGGTAGGTGTTCGACAGCCAGCCGTCGCTCATGGAACGTTCGAGGATCATGGATGGGACACTACGCGCCGATGCCGCGCGGCCGCTGGGTGCTCACCTCCCTGATCCCGTTCGGCTGGGTGACCTGGGCCGGCTTCCTGTGGGCCGGCTTCCGCACGAAGCGCACGGCGTGGGTGGTCGCCGGCTTCGTCTACCTGGCGATCACGGCCGGCACGCTGTTCCTCACCTCGCTCGATCGCAACGAGGAGGGGCTCGAGGACAACCTCGGCTACATCCTCATGTTCTCGGCGTGGGCCGTGGGGATCGTCCACGCCTTCCTCAGCCGCAAGCCGTACCTGCGGCGGCTGGCGATCGTCGACGACCCGGCGCTGCAGGCGGCCCAGAGCGCCGAGGAGCGCCGCACCTACGCGCGCCAGCTCGCGCTGCGCAACCCGCAGCTGGCGCGTGACGCCGGGATCGGCCGCGGCGGCGGCTTCGACGAGGGCGGCGTGGTCGACGTCAACCACGCGCCGGTCGAGGACATCGCCGACCTGCCGGGCATCGACGCCGACACCGCGCGCCGGATCGTCGCGACGCGCGACGGCGTCGGCGGCTTCTCCTCGCTCGAGGATCTCGGCATGACGATGGACCTGCCGGGCGACGTGGTCGAGCGCCTGCGCGGCCGCGTGGTCTGCATCCCGCTCTGAGTAGCCTGCGGGCCATGGAGCTCATTCACACCTGCTACCGCATCGGCGAGATCGACCGCTCCGTGGCGTTCTACGAGACGCTCGGCTTCGAGGAGCGGCGGCGGATGCCGATCCGCGACGAGGCGATCAACGTCTTCATGGGCCTGCCCGGCGACGGCGACCGCCTCGAGCTGACCTACAACCACGGCGTCGACTCCTACGAGCTCGGCACCGGCTACAACCACATCGCGCTCACCGTCGCGGACCTCGACGCCACGCTCGAGGGCCTCGCCGGCCATGGCATCGAGCCCGAGAAGCCGCCCTACACGGTGAGTGAGGGCGGCTCCCGGATCTGCTTCGTGCGCGATCCCGACGGTTACCGGATCGAGCTCATCGAGCGTCCCTAGCGCCTGATCCGCACCCTTCGCGAGGCGGTCTTCTTGCGGCCGTCCGCGTAGGTGGCGGTGAAGCGCGCCTTGACGAGCACCGACTTCAGGTGGTGCTTCTTGAGCGCCTTCAGCACGGACTTCGAGAGCTTCACCCGGTAGGTCTTGCTCGCGGTCGTGGTGATCGTGCGGTTGAGCGTGCGCAGCGTGAGCTTCTTGCGGCCGAGCGCGCGCGCCACCTTCCGCGAGACCGTCAGCTTGCCGCTCAGCTTGCACTGCTCCGCGCACTTGACGCGGAGCGTGTAGCTGCCCTTCTTGCCGGACCTGGCGAGCGTGATCTTCGGCGGCTCCGTCGGCGTGACCGGCGGCTTCGTCGCCACCGTCACGGTCGTCGAGGCCGTCCCCGTGCCGCCGCGGAAGTCCTTCGCCGCGACCTTCGGGGTGAACGTGCCGGCGCTCGCGTAGGCGAACGACGTCGTCGGCCCGGTCGTGGAGCGATCGACGCTGCCGTTGCCATCGAAGTCCCAGTCGTAGCCGGTGATCAGCGAGTCCGGGTCCTTGAACGAGGACGCGTCGAGCGTCACCGCCTGGCCGGGCGCCGCGGTCGCCGGCGTCGCGGTCAGCGAGCCGGAGGGCAGCGCGTTCGGCACCGCGCCGAACACCTCGAGCCGCGACGCGCTGATGTAGTCGCGCCCCGTGAAGCCCTCGTCCTGGACGAACGACTGCTTCATCGTCAGGCGGATCTGCTTGACGTTCTTGCCGACGGTGCCGGTCGGCTCGAGCCGGACCAGCGTGCCGGGCTGGTCCTGGGTGAACGAGCCCTCCTTGAACGTCCGGAACGTCGTGCCGTCGGACGAGACCTCGAGCTTGTAGTCCCGCAGGCCGGCCGAGGCGCCGAGGAAGAAGCAGCCCGGCGCCGGGTCGATCGCGATCGCGCTGAGGTCGACCGACTTCGGCAGGGCGAACGTCGCCTCCGGTGGGTCGCCGCTGAGGTCGTCCGGATAGTCCGGCGAGGTCGGGTTGTTCGCCACCCAGCCGGAGCCGTCGTCGGCGTCGTCGATCAGCGCGTCGGGCCCACAGCCGAGCGCGTCGAACGTGTCGTCGTTGGACGACTGCGTCCGCGCCCCGCCCGGCAGCGAGACCCAGTTGCGATCGAGCGCCACGTCCTTCGTGGTCGTCTCGCCGCCGCGGACGACGAGCTTCGAGACGTCGACCGGGTCGTAGCCGCCGCTGCCCGGGCGCACCGCGAGCTTGCCGTAGGTGCCCTCGGTGACTCCGTCGAGCTGGTAGCGCCCGTCCGCGCCGGTGGTGTCGACCAGCGTCGCGTTGCCGCCCGCGTCGGTCGCCGCGCCGATGCGGACGCGCGCGCCCGCCAGCGGGAGGCCGGTCTGCGAGTCGAACACGCGGCCCGTGACCGTGCCCTGCGGAGCGCCGTCCGGCGGCGGGGTGTTGAAGTCCTCGGCCGGGTGCGTGTCGTTGCCGTCGAAGGCCGACGCGTAGTAGCCCATGCCGCGATGGGCGAACGCCGCCCAGATGATGTCGTGCAGGTCGCCGCCGTTGGCGGTGTCCGCCTCCAGGATCGCGTTGCGCGCTTCGAGCATGCTCGGCTCGGGCGGCGAGAGGCGCATGCCGTTCGTGATCAGCAGCTCGGCGGCGTCGGAGCCCTGGCTCTCGCTGCCGAACGCGTCGACGAGGCTCTGGCGCAGGTCCCATAGCGTCTGGACCCAGATCTCGCCGTCGGCATGGACCTCGGGGCCGCCGACGATCTTCGCGAAGTCGCCGAGCGTGTAGCCGCCGGGGCCGGTGTTCGCGCCGCCCGGGCAGGCGGTGTCGGGATCGGACGAGCCGCCGCCGACCGGGCAGTCGATCGCCTCGGTGCGGGTGATGTGCGGCTCCGGGTCCGACGGCTCGCCGAGGTCGATGTCACCGCTGACGTCGGGGTTGTCGGTCTCGAGCCCCTGACGGGTCAGCAGGTCCTCGGCGTACCAGTCGCTCCACGCCTCGCCCATGGCGCCGGCGTGCGCGCTGTTGAGCGCGCCGACGCCGTCCCCGTCGACGACGAGGCGGTTCGAGAGGCCGTGCGTGTACTCGTGCCAGACCGTCGCGGCGTCATCGCCGAGATAGTCGAACTGCGGCAGCCCGTCCAGGTACTCGAACAGGTACAGCTGCATCGTCGGCGACTGGCCGTCGGGCGGCGTGTCCATGTTCGCGTTGTCGACGTGGTCTGAGTCCGGGCCGCCGTCGCCGCCGGTGTTGGCGCCGTCGAATGACTGGTTCAGCAGCGGGTCGTCGCCCTGGAAGCTGCCCGACGCGGCGTCGAAGCCGATCGGCGCGGCGGCCAGGTGGTCGTGGAACTTGTTGACCAGGAAGAAGGCCTGGGTGGCCGACTGCTCGCGGTTGGTCTGCCAGCTCGAGCGGTCGCCGACCGGATCCCAGCCGCAGATGTGGTTCGGCAGGCAGCGCGGTGCGCCGTTGACCGTGAACGGCGTGAACGCGAAGTTGAAGTCGCCGCCGCCGTCGGCCGCCGTGATCTCCTCCGACGGCTGCGCGACGTTGTCGTCATTGATGTCCGACCACGTGTGGGCGTTCGGGCCGGTCAGGTTGGTCGCGGTCGAGGGCAGCCAGCCCGGCGTGGTGAGGTCCTGGGTGCGGAGCGTGCCGCCGTCGGGGGCGCCCAGGTAGTAGTCGAAGACGTTGCCCGTGTAGCTCTTGACGCGGTTGGCACGCCACAGGAGGCGGCCGCTGGTCGCGTCGACGACGCCGTCGTAGTGCTCGCGCGACGTCGCCTTGTAGTCCACGCGCCAGGCCAGCCGCGGACCGGCGGCGGCGCCGAACAGCGTCAGCCGCGCCTGCTCGCCGCTCGCGAAGCCGGTCGTGCGCCGGGCCCCGCTCGGGCCGCTCTTGACGCGCACGCCACGCGTCAGGCCGACGCTGCGCTGCAGCGCCCGCAGCGCGGCGGTCGCGGAGATCCGCGGCGTCACGGATGCGACGGAGAGGGCGTGCCGGGGCGAGCCGTTGAGGCTGAGGACGCGCCCGCCGCGGTCGATCGCCACGCGGATGCCGTTGTCGAAGGGCGGGATCCCCTGGTACGCCTGGCGGTAGCGCAGCAGCGTCAGCCCGCCCGGCGCGCTCTCGCGCTCGGCGAGCGTGAGGGAGTCGACGTCCGCGGCCGAGAGCCCGAGCGCCGACGCGTTGCCGCGCAGGTACGAGCGCGCGATCGCGTCACGGCTGCCGGCGGCCGGGGCGGTGAGGGCGCCCTTGAGCTTCATCAGCGACCGCGGCGTGTTGGTGAGCGGGTCGATCTTCAGCACGCCGGAGCGGCCCAGGCTGCTCCGCAGCGCCGCGCGCCCGCGCGAGCTGCGCGGCGTCGCCGCCGCGGCCGCGCCCTCGCGGCTGTCGAAGAACGGCCGCACCTCGCGGCTCCCGGCGCTGCGCGCGGCTCCCGCTGTGGCGGGTGCGACGAGCGCGCCCCCGGCCAGGACCAACGACACGAAAACCGCAGGACGCATCCCCATCACACCGACTCCCCTCATCCAAGAACGGAGGCACCCTACTGCCGCCGCTCGGAGATTGAGGCGCTCCCGATGGGGTACGAGCGCGGCGGTGGGGTTCCTGTCCAGACGCACCGCGGTACTCGGCGCATGCGCGCTCACGCTCGCCGGCGCTGGCCCCGGCGTCGCGCGAGCCGCCGACGCACCCGGGGCTCCGGGCGACGTCGCGACCTGGACCGAGGGCGACAAGGACGGCATGGGGACCGCGACGAGTACGGCCAGCCGGACCTGGCTGACGCTCGACGACGGCGAGCTGACCGAGGTCTACGCGCCCGACCTCAGCACCCCGAGCCTCCGCGACCTGCAGTTCGTAGTGACCGACGGGAAGTCGTTCGCCGAGCGCGAGCGCGAGGACGCCACGCACCGCATCGTGCAGCGCGACCCGCGCAGCCTCACCTACCGCCAGGTCAACACGGCCCGCTCCGGCCGCTGGCGGATCACCAAGACCTACGTGACCGACCCGCGCCGCTCGGCGGTCCTCGTCAAGGTCCGCCTGGAGTCGCTCACCGGGCGCCGCTACAAGCTCTACGCGCTGCTCGACCCGGCGCTCTCCAACACCGGCAACGACGACGTCGGCGAGACGCGCAGCCACGCGCTGGTCGCGCGCGACGACAAGCTCGCCTCGGCGCTCGTGACCAAGCCCGCCGCGACGCGCGTGTCGAGCGGCTACCTGGGCAGGAGCGACGGCTGGACGGACCTCCGCGACGACTTCCGGATGGACTGGACGTACGCCCGCGCCGCGGTCAAGGGCAACGTCGCGCAGATCGCCGAGCTGCCCGTGACGGGGCGGCCGGGCCACCGCCGCGCCACGCTCTCGCTCGGGTTCGGCGCCTCCGCGGGCGCGGCCTCGAGCACCGCCGGCGCGGCGCTCCGCGGCGGCTTCCGTACGGCCGCTCGCCGCTACGCCGCGGGCTGGCACGCCTACCTCGGCCGGCTCCCGCGGCCGCGCAGCGCCGCCGGCCACAAGCGGCTCTACGACGTCTCGGCGATGGTGCTGGCCGGCCTCGAGGACAAGACCTACCGGGGCGCGGGCATCGCGTCGCCGTCGATGGCGTGGGTGTGGGGGACGCTCGACGACTCCGGGCCCTACCACCTCGTCTGGTCGCGCGACCTCTACCAGGTGGCGACCGCGCAGATCGCGGCCGGCGACCGCGCGGCCGCGGTTCGCGCGCTCGACTTCCTGTGGACGCACCAGCAGGGCGCCGACGGCTGCCTCCCGCAGAACACGCGGGTCGACGGCAGGCCGTACTGGACCGGCCTGCAGCTCGACGAGGTCGCCGACCCGATCCTGCTCGCGTCGCAGCTCGGGCGCAGCGATCCGGAGACGTGGAGCCACGTGCAGCGCGCCGCCGCCTGCATCCTCGCGCAGGGCCCGACCTCGCAGGAGCGCTGGGAGAACACCGACGACTGGTACTCGCCCGCGACGATCGCGGCCGAGATCGCCGCGCTGGTCTGCGCCGCCGACATCGCCGAGCGCAACGGCGCGGCCGCCGCGGCGGGGAACTACCGCGCGATGGCGGACGAGTGGCAGCGCAAGGTCGCGGGCTGGACGCGCACGACGAACGGCCCGCTCTCGTCGCAGCCCTACTACCTCCGCATCACCACCGACGGCAACGCCGACGCGGGCACGGAGTACACGATCGGCGACGGCGGGCCCACGATCGACCAGCGGCGCGTCGTCGACACCAGCTTCCTCGAGCTCGTGCGGCTCGGCGTCAAGCGCGCCGACGACCCCGACATCCGCTCGACGCTGCCGGTCGTGGACCGCGAGCTCGGCGTGACGACGCCGAACGGGCAGTTCTGGCACCGCTACAACTTCGACGGCTACGGCGAGACGGCCGACGGCAGCCCGTTCCCCGGCGACGGCAACCGCGGCCGGCTGTGGCCGCTGCTCGCCGGCGAGCGCGGCGAGTACGAGCTCGCCACGGGCGACCGCCGCGCCGCGGCGAAGCGGCTCGACGCGATCGCCGCGACCGCGAGCCCGGGCGACATGCTGCCCGAGCAGGTCTGGGACGACCAGCCGCCGCCGGGAGCCGGGCCGGGCACGGGCACGCTGTCCGCGACGCCGCTGGCCTGGACGCACGCGCAGTTCATCCGCCTCGCCTGGTCGATCGACGCCGGCCGCCCGGTCGAGCAGCCGCGCGCCGTCGCCTGCCGCTACGCGCAGCGCTGCCGCTGATCGCTCACGTACCGTTCCTCGCGTGAGCGACCGGCGCCTGGCGGTGATCGACCTCGGGTCGAACTCGTTCCGCCTGGTCGTGTTCACGTGGGGCGAGCACGGCGGCCATGGCTGGTGGCGCCGCACCGACGAGATCCACGAGGCGGTGCGCGTGGGCGCGGGGCTCGACGCGGCCGGCGAGCTGCAGGCGGAGCCGATGGAGCGCGCGCTGGAGACGATCGAGCTGTTCGCGCACTTCTGCCGCGCCACCGGGATCGACGACGTGCGCCCGGTCGCCACCTCGGCGATCCGCGACGCGACCAACCAGGAGGACTTCCTGGTGGCGGCGCGTAAGCGCTCGGGCCTCGAGATCGAGGTGCTCGCGCGGGAGGAGGAGGCACGCTACGGCTACCTGGCGGCGGTCAACTCGACGACGCTCGACGACGGCGTCGCGCTCGACCTCGGCGGCGGCTCGCTGCAGCTCAGCCAGGTGCGGGAGCGCCAGGCGCTGGACATGCGCTCGTGGCCGCTCGGGTCGGTGCGCATGACCGAGCGCTTCCTGCCCGGCGACAAGACCAAGGGCAAGCAGCTCAAGGCGCTGCGGGCGCACCTGGCGAAGGAGCTCGGGAGCGCGACGTGGCTGGCCGAGGGCGGGCGGCTGGCGGGGATCGGCGGCACGGTCCGCAACCTGGCCGCTGCGGCGGAGCTGGCGGCCGACAAGCCGTCGTTCGGCGTCCAGGGCTTCCTGCTCGAGCGGGACGCGCTCGACGATCTCGTCGAGCGCTTCGCGGACATGTCGCCCGACGAGCGCGGCAGCGTGCCGGGCATCAAGCCCGAGCGCGGCGACCTGATCCTGGCCGGCGCGGTGGTCGTGCAGACCGTGATGGAGCTGGGCGGCTTCGAGGCGCTCGAGGTGACCGAGGCGGGCCTGCGCGAGGGCGTCTTCTACGCGGAGCTGCTCGAGGGCCGCGACCCGCCACTGTTCGAAGATGTGCGGCGCGAGAGCGTGCTCAACCTCGCGGCCACCTACGACACCGACTTCGTGCACGTCGAGCACGTCGCGCGGCTCGCGCTCTCGATGTGGGACGCGCTCGGCGAGGCCGGCGTGCACCCGGGCGACGCTGGCGAGCGCGAGCTCCTGTGGGCGGCCGCGATGCTGCACGACATCGGCACGGCGGTCGACTACGACGACCACCACAAGCACTCGCGCTACCTGATCCTCAACGCCGGACTGCCCGGCTACACGACGCGCGAGACCGCGCTGATCGGCCAGATGGCGCGCTATCACCGCAAGGGCAACCCGTCGCTGGGGTGGGCTTCACCGCTGATGCGCTCGGGCGACGACGACCTGCTCGCCCGCTGCGCGACGCTGATCCGGGTCGGCGAGCAGCTCGAGCGCTCGCGCGATCAGGTGGTGCGCGCGGCGCACGTGGGCGTCGACGACAGCCACGTCGTGCTGTCGCTCGAGGCCGACGAGGACGTGACGGTCGCGTGCTGGGCGGCCCAGCGCCAGAGCGACCTGTTCGAGCGCGCGTTCGGGCGCGAGCTGGCGGTCAGCGCATGAGCACGGTCCGCCCGACGCTGTCGCACATGCGGACGGAAGCGCGGATGGTCCTGCGCGGGGAGACCCTCACGCACCAGTTCCTGCGCGCGCGGCTGACGGTGCTGCTCGCGTTGACGCTGGTGGTCGACGCGGTGGGCACCGTGCTCATGTACTGGTTCGAGGGCGGCGCCAACGGCTCCGACTTCGACGACCTCGGCGGCGCGCTGTTCTGGGTCACGGCGCAGCTCACGACGGTCTCCTCGCAGATGGCGAACCCGGTGACGACGCCGGGCCGGGTGCTCGACATCCTGCTCGAGGTGTGGTCGATCTCGATCGTGGCGACGGCCGCCGGCTCGTTCGCCGCGTTCTTCCACGCGCGCCACCTCGAGGGCAACGTCCAGCCGGAGCAGCCCTAACGCAGCGCGACGGCGCAGGTCGCCTGGCCGCGCTTCTCGAGGTACTGCTGGTGGTACTCCTCGGCGGGCCAGAACGTGGTGGCGGGCTCGATCTGGGTGACGATGCGGCGGCGGTGCTTGAGCAGCCCGCGGCCGCCGTTCTGCTCGAGCTGGGCCTGCTGCTCGTCCCGAGACCTGGTCGCGGCCGCTTCCTGCTCGGGTGAGGTGAAGAAGATCGCGGAGCGGTACTGGGAGCCGAGGTCGGGTCCCTGGCGGTTCTTCTGGGTCGGGTCGTGCGCCGCCCAGAAGCGCTCGAGCAGCTCGTCGTAGCTGACCTGGTCCGGGTCGAAGGTGACCTCGACGGCCTCCGCGTGGCCGGTGCGGTGCCCGCAGACCTGGCGGTAGGTCGGATTCTCGGTGCGGCCGCCGGTGTAGCCGACGCGGGTGCCGGTCACGCCGTCGGCGCGGCGGAACTCGGCCTCCACGCCCCAGAAGCAGCCGGCGGCGAAGATGGCGGTCTCGTTCACGATGAACACGATGGCACGCGGGTACACGCGGGGCCATGGACTGGCTCCTGCACCCGCGCCGCCGCGCGTTCGCCGACGCGCTCGTGGTGACCTGGGTGATCGTCTGGGCGCTGGCGGGCTGGACGGCGGGCCGCGCGCTCGACAAGGTCAGTGAGGTCACCCACTCGGCCGAGGGCGCGGGCGTCGCGGTGATCCACACCGGCGAGTCGATCCGCGACGTCGACGTGCCGGTCGTCGGCAAGGTGTTCACCGAGGCGGGCGACCAGGTCATCGACGCCGGCCGCGCCGCCCGGGACCAGGCGCGCGACAGCGGCAGCAGCGTGCGCAAGGCGAGCATCCTCCTCGGCCTCGCGGTCTTCCTCGTGCCGGTGCTCCCGCTGCTGCTGATCTACGGCCCGGCGCGCCGGTGCCGCGGCCGCGACACCGCTGCGCTGCGGGCGCTGCTGCGCGACCACGCGGGTGATCCGGACCTCGACCGCCTGCTGGCGTTGCGTGCGGTGGCGCACCTGCCGTACCACCGGTTGCGAGCGCTCGGCGCGCCTGGGGCTGCGGATCGGGTGCTCGCTGATGCGGAGCTTGCGCGTGAGGGGCTGAGGCGCTGACGAAAGTCAACGGCGGGCATTGAGGAGGCGGGCTCGGCCGAGTTTCTGCACCCTCGACCGCTGTCAGACCGCTTCGGTCGCAGAAACTCGGCTCCAGGACGAGTTTCTGCGGTCTCGACCGCCGAAGGGCCGCTCAGGTCGCAGAAACTCGGCGCGTTCGCCGGTGAAGCCGCGAACGCCTCAGGCAGCCCGCCGCTCGCGCGCGAGCGCGATGAGCTCGAGCAGCGAGGACTCGACCGCGTCGATCGGCGGGAGGGCGAAGGACTCGCGCGCCACCCGGGCCGCGACGCGGCGGAACGACGGCTCGGCGAGCACGCGCTCGAGGGCGGTGCGGATCGATCCCGGATCCTCCGGGGTGGCAACCAGGCCGACGCCGAGGTCCTCGACGCGCGCCGCGTTGTAGGGCTGGTCGGCGAACAGCGGCACCACGACCTGCGGCACCCCGGCCAGGAGCGCGCCGGTGGTGGTCCCGAACCCGCCGTGGCCGACCATCGCGCTCGCCTTGGCGAGGATCGCGGCCTGCGGGATCCAGCGCTTGGCGCTGACGTTCGCGGGCAGTGAGCCGAGCTCGGCCTCGTCGGCGGCGTCGCCGACGGTCATGACGATGCGCACCGGCAGGCCGGCCAGCGCCTCGATGACCGAGCGGTAGAAGCCGGGGAAGAGCCCGAGCGAGGCCGCGACCGTGCCGAAGGTCACGTAGACGAGCGGTTGCGCGTCGGGGTCCGGCGCCGGGTGCGGCCGCGCCGCGGCGTCGTGGAAGCGCAGGATGCGCTCGGGGAGGGGGCCGCCCGGCGCCTCGAGCGCCGGCGGGGTCAGCGTGAAGTAAGGCGTCTCGGCGAGTCTGCGGCCCTCCGGGTCGGGCTCGAGCCCGGCCCACGCGCGCAGCTCGTCGATCATCGGGGCCGCGGTGCGGATCACGTAGTCCTCGGTCTGCGCCAGCCCGACGCCCACGCGCGCGTGCGGGATCTCGCGCGACTCGGCGGCGACCGCGCCCGCGAACTCGCAGCTCTCGCGCAGCACCACGTGCGGGCGCCAGGCGTCGATCGCCAGCTCGACCCCCGAGAGCGCCGCGCGCGCCCGGACGCCGCCGAAGATCTGGCGGACCACGATGTCGTTCGCCTCCTCCGGGCCGGCGACGCGCGCCGCCTCCCAGTGCGGGACGAGGTGGTGCTCGAGCGGGTCGGCGTAGCTCAGGTACGCGAGCCCGGCCTTCTCGACGCGCGACTGGGCGGAGACGGGCGCGGCGAGCAGCAGCTCGTGGCCCGCGCGCCGCAGCGCGAACGCGAACGGGAAGAGCGGCCCGAGGTGGCCGGCGCCGGGCGTCGAGGTCATCAGCACGCGCATGCCCCCGGCAAAACGAACCTCGGGGCCGGGATATTCCCGCGGCTACTCGATGGTGCGGTGCTCGATCTCCGAGCCGTGCGCGATCAGCACGTCGCTGACCAGCTCCGGGCCGAACAGGCCGTGGTCGACGACCCCGGGCGTGGCCGACAGCATCGCGGCGATCGAGGCGGGGTCCGGGACCTCGCCGAAGTAGTCGGCGATCGCGCCGCCGTCGGGTGAGAGCGGCGCATGGCGCAGCTTGGCCGACTCCAGCAGGCGCAGCGTCGCGGGCAGCCCGAACGCCAGCAGCTCGAGCGGGATCGGCGCCACGATCCGGTCGACGACCTTGTCCGACGACGCGATCACGACGAAGCGCTCCGCGGCCGCCGCCACGACCTTCTCGCGCGTGTGCGCGCCGCCGCCGCCCTTGACCAGCCAGCCCTCGGGGTCGATCTGGTCGGCGCCGTCGATCGCGATGTCGAGCCGGTCGAGCTGCTCGAACGGCTCGACCTCGATCCCCAGCGCGCGCGCCGCCACCTCGGTGGCGATCGAGGTCGCCACGCAGCGGATGTTCAGCCTCCGCGCCGCCAGCGCCGGGAGCATCGGCGCGACCGTCGACCCGGTGCCGAGGCCGACCTTGTCGCCGTCGCGCACCAGCTCGGCGGCTGCCTCGGCCGCCGCGCGCTTCTCGGCGTCGCGATCAGCCATCGACGAAGATCCGGAAGGCGGCGGTGAACGGCTCGCCCGGCGGCGCGAGCCGCAGCCCGTCGTGCGAGATCAGCGCGTTGCCCGGGGCGGTCATCGGCTCGAAGCAGATCAGGTCATGGCCCTCGGGGGCGAACGCCTGCGCGTGCGTGTAGCCCTCGAGGAACTCGACGCCGATCGTCCGCCGGGCCGCCGAGACCGTGAACGGGCGCGACCGCTCGGGCAGCTCGTAGGCGTCGTCGAGCGAGCGGCCCTGGAGCGTGCCGTGGCGGAACCCGGGCGTCTCGCCCTTGCCGGTCGGGACCAGGTTCTCGTCGAGCAGCAGGCGCCGGTCCACCGGCAGGTCGACCTCCCACTCCGCGCGCGGCGCGCCGGGCACGACCAGGTACGGGTGGTAGCCGAAGCTGATCGGCACCGGGGTGGCGCTGGTCGGCGTCAGCGTCGTCTCCAGCGTCAGCCCGTCGGCGGCCAGCGTCACGTCGAGCGCCAGCCGGTGCGGGAACGGGAAGGCCGCGAGCCGCTCGCCGTCGAACTCGGCGGTCGCGCGCAGCCCGCCGTCGCGCTCCTCGACCTCCCACGCCAGCCCGCTCGGCCGCAGCCCGTGGATCGGGAGCCCGTGCTCCTCGATCCGCAGCAGCGGCGAGTCGCGGTCGAGGTCGACCTCCTGGCCGCCCACCGCATAGCCGAACGCGCTCAGCCGGTTCGCCCACGGGTGAAGGAACGGGATCCCGAACGTGGACCCGCTGCGCGCGTACTCCTCGAGCCCCTTGCGCTGGCCGAGCAGCTCCTCGCCGCGGTGGGTGAGCGAGCAGCCCACCATCCCCGCCTCGGGCGCGAACGCCGCCTCGAGCTCGCCCGCGCGGAGGCGGACCACCCTCATGAGGGCGTGGTCGGCACCAGCTCGCGATCGGAGACGGCGTCGACGATCTCGACCTCCTCCTCCTCGGAGCGCCCGCCGCCGTCGCCCTCCGCGTCGCAGGTCACGCGCATCATCCCGGTCGCCACCTGGGAGTCGCCGACGACCGTCAGCCCGCAGATGACGTCGCCCTCGTCCCAGCCCATCCGCTCGATGTCGAAGTAGGCCATGTGGACCTCGGTGCCCGTCCCGCCCCACGGGCAGGTCTTGTCATGGATCTCCTTGGCCTTGCAGACCGCTTCCATGTTCTTGGCGCTGGCGCTGCTCATCGCGCGTCGAAGAGTACCCCGGGGTTGAGCAGCCCGCGCGGGTCGAGCGCCGCCTTGGCGGCCCGGAGGGCGGCGGCGAACGGCTCGGGGCGCTGCTCGTCGTACCAGGGGCGGTGGTCGCGGCCGACCGCGTGGTGGTGGGTGATCGTCCCGCCGCCGGCGAGCACGGCGCCCGCGGCGGCCGCCTTGATCGCCTGCCAGCGCTCGATCTCTTCGCCGCCCGCGACCGGCGCGAGCACCGTGAAGTAGGGCGCCGCGCCGTCCGGATACGCGTGCGTGAGGCGGCAGGTGACGGAGCCCTCGGGCCCGAGCGCCTCGCGCACCGTGCCCTTGACGGTCTCGACGAAGGCCGGCAGCCGCTCCCACGTGATCGCGGTCTCGAAGGTCTCGCTCAGCACGCCGATCGACACCAGCGTGTCCCGCAGGTAGGGCGCGCGCAGGAAGGCCGAGCGCCACTCGGAGGAGGCGCGCGGCTCCGCGACGCCGCCGCGGCAGAGCTCGAGCGCGACGGAGAGCTGCGGGACCGGGCTCTCGAAGCCGAGCATGAGCAGGTGCGCCGAGCCGTCGCCGGCCAGCGTGATGCGGGCCTCCTCCGCCTCCACCAGGCGGCAGTTGGAGGGCCGCAGGCCGGCCTGCAGGATCTCCCGCACCGCCTCGGCCCCGGCCGCGAACGAGTCGAACCGCACCACGGCCGCCTCGCGCTGCTCGGGCCGCTCCAGCACCCGCACCCACGCCTCGGTGATCACCGCCAGCGTCCCCTCCGAGCCGAGCAGCAGCCGGTCGGGCGACGGGCCGGCGCCGGAGCCCGGCAGCCGCCGCGACTCCCACACGTCCCCGCCGACCGTCAGCGCGCGCACGGACTCGACGAGATCGTCGACGTGCGTCGGCCCGCTCGCGAAGTGCCCGCCCGCGCGGGTGGCGATCCAGCCGCCGAGCGTCGACAGCTCGAACGACTGCGGGTAGAAGCGCAGCGTCAGCCCCTCCGCGCCGAGCTGCTCCTCGAGCCGCGGGCCGGTCGCGCCGGCCTGGATCCGGGCGGCGCGCGAGACGCGGTCGACCTCCAGCACGCGGTCGAGCCGCCGCAGGTTGACCGCCACGACGCCCGCCTGCCCCGGGCCGAGCCGGCCGTCGACGCCGCCGACCACGCTCGTCCCCCCGCCGAACGGCACGACCGCCACGTCACGCTCGCCGCACCAGGCCAGGACCGCGCGCAGCTCCTCCTCCGATCCCGGGGTCGCGACGCCGTCGGGCGCGTGCGGGAAGTCCCCGCGCATCCCGCGCACCACGTCCATGTACGAGCGCCCGGCCGCGTGCGCGGCGCGCGACCACGTGTCGCTCGCGTAGGGCGTCTCCAGCCGCGGCGGCGGCAGCTCGACCTCCGCCAGCGGGATCGGCGCCTCGGGCTCCGAGCCGAAGCCCAGGTGCTCGGCGATCCCGGCCGCGGGCACGGGCTCCTCGTCCTCGAAGCCCCATCCCCAGTGCTTGCGGCGCCGCTCTACAGTCACTGGACACAGTGTCCTACCCACCCGGCATCCTCGCCCGCGGCCCCTGGAAGACGGATCAGGTGGCGAGCCGCTGGCGCGAGGAGGAGTACGAGCCGCCCGCGGCCCGCGCCGAGGCCGCCGACGAGGCAATCGCGGCGCTCGAGGACCGCGGCTCGCCCGCGCACGACGGGCTCGCCGCCCGGCTCGCCGGCTTTGCGGCGGGCGACGGCCGGCTCGAGCTCGAGCTGCAGCCGATGCGCTGGTCGCTGCGGCTCGTGCGCGAGGACGCCAGCGCCTCGCTGGCTGCGCTGTGCGTGACGCGCGCCGCCGACGGCCGCTGGCTGGCGGGCCGCCGCGCCGCGTGGGTCGCGTCGTGGGCCGGGCGCTGGGCGCTCGGCGCCGGCGGCTCGGTCGAGGTCGGCGAGGACCCGGTGGAGACGCTCACGCGAGAACTGGACGAGGAGTGGTCGGTCGCACCCGAGCGGCTCTCCGTCGAGGCGCTGGTCTCCCTGCCCAACCGGCTGGCGATGCTGGTCGGCCTCGCGTGGCTGCCGGCGGGCGCCGAGGTCACCGCCGACGCCGAGCACGACGAGCACGCCTGGTGGCCGGCCGATCCCGGCGCCTGGCCCGAGGACGCCGACCGGTCGCTGCGCCAGATGGCGGCGATCCTGGCATGAGCAAGATCCTCAACCGCGACGTGCTGCGGTACACGTCCTACTCGCTGTCGGTGGTCTACGCCGTGCTGCTCTGGGCCGCGATCACAGGGCGCCAGGACATCGTCGGCGTGCTGGGCTGGGTCCACGGCATCGGCTGGATCGTGATGTCGCTCCTGTGCCTGGAGGCCGTCCGGCGCCGCGTGATCCCGTTCTGGCTCGGTGTGATGGTCGCCGTGGTGGGCGGCGTGGGCCCGTTCGCCGGGAGCATCGGGTTCTACCTGGAGGACCGCAAGATTCGTCACCGAGGTAGGGCGCCCCGGCCTGCCGCCGAAAAGGTATCCTGAGGAACCTGAATGGCAGTTGAGACCACGGTAGAGGTCGTTATGCCCGCGATGGGCGACTCGGTTTCCGAGGGCACCGTCCTGGAGTGGCATAAACAGGAGGGCGACCAGGTCTCTGAGGACGAGACGCTGGTCGAGATCTCGACCGACAAGGTCGACGCCGAGGTTCCGGCCCCCGCGACCGGCACCGTCGTCAAGGTCCACGCCGCCGAGGGCGACACCGTCACCGTCGGCGCCGTGCTGGCCGAGATTGCCACGAACGGCGCCGCGCCGGCCCAGGCGCCGGAGCCCGAGGCCCCGGCCGAGGAGGAGCCCGCCGGCGAAGCCGTCGAGATCACCATGCCGGCGATGGGCGAGTCGGTCTCCGAGGGCGTGATCCTCGAGTGGGCCAAGCAGCCCGGCGACGCCGTCGAGGCCGACGAGACGATCGTCGAGATCTCGACCGACAAGGTCGACGCCGAGGTCCCCGCTCCCGCCTCCGGCGTGATGGAGGAGATCCTCGCCAACCCGGGCGACACCGTGACCGTCGGCCAGGTCATCGGCCGCATGAAGTCCGGCGGCAACGGGGCAAAGCCCGCCGCCGCGGCGTCCGCGCCGCCCGCCCAGGCCACCCCCGAGCCCGTGGCGGAGCCGGACCAGGGCGAGGAGGTCCTGCCCGACGGCGTCCGCATCTCCCCCGTCGCGCGCCGCGTCGCCGCCGCGGAGGGCATCGACCTCTCGAACGTCCACGGGAGCGGGCCCGGCGGCCGCATCCTCAAGGCCGACGTCCTGGGCAGCAACGGCAAGGCCGCCGCCGCGCCGGCCGCGGCGCCGCAGGAGAACGCCACGCTGATCAAGGGCGCGTCGGCGATGCTCGCGCGCTACATGGACGAGTCGCGGTCGATCCCGACCGCCACCTCGTTCCGCACGCTCACCGTCACCACGCTCGACGCCCGCCGCAAGGAGCTCAAGGCCGCCGGCCACAAGGTCTCCTTCACCCACCTGATCGCCTACGCGATCGCGCGCGCCGCCACGGAGCAGATGCCGGTGATGGCCCATCACTTCTCCGAGGTCGACGGCAAGCCGTACCGCGTCGACGACGGCGCGGTCAACCTCGGCATCGCGGTCGACGTGGAGAAGAAGGACGGCGGCCGCACGCTGATGGTCCCGGTCATCCGCGACGCCGGGCGCCTGAGCTTCTCGGGCTTCCTCGGCGCGTTCAACGACCTGATCGCCCGCGCCCGCGAGAACAAGCTGACCGCCGACGACCTCCAGGGCGCCAACGTCTCGCTCACCAACCCCGGCGGGATCGGAACGATCGCTTCCGTTCCGCGGCTGATGACCGGCCAGGGCACGATCGTCGCCACCGGCTCGATCGGCTACCCGCCCGGCCTCGGCGCGATCGGCCAGATGATCGGCGCCGAGAAGGTGATGACGATGACGTCGACCTACGACCATCGCGTCATCCAGGGCGCCGAGTCGGGCCAGTTCCTCCAGGTCGTCGAGGCCTACCTGCAGGGCGAGCACGGCTTCTACGAGGCGGTCTTCCAGGACCTCGCCGCCGAGCTGGGCGACGTCCCGCAGGCGCCCGCGCCGGCCGCCGCCGCCGCGGCGCAGCGCGACACGCCGACCACGACGGCGGCGCCCTCCGGCCCGCCCGACGAGGCGCTGCTCCAGGCCGTCCAGGCCGCGGTGTCGCTGATCAAGGCGCACCGCATGCACGGCCACCTGGCCGCCAAGCTCGACCCGCTCCAGTCCGAGCCCGAGGGCGACCCCGCGCTCGATCCGGAGCCGCTCGGCCTCACACCCGAGGTGATGGCGCAGATCCCGGCGCGGATCCTGCGCGTCGGCGTCCCCGGCGCCACGCTGGCCGACGCCCTCCCGCACCTGCGCGAGACCTACTGCGGCACGATCGCCTACGAGATCGAGCACATCTCCTCGCACCGCCAGCGCACCTGGCTGCGCGAGAAGATCGAGACGGGCGCGTTCCGCAAGCCGCTCACCAACGACGAGGCGACCGCGCTGCTGCGCCGCCTGACGATGGTCGACTCGCTCGAGCGCTTCATGCACAAGGCCTACCTGGGCCAGAAGCAGTTCTCGATCGAGGGCCTCGACATGACGGTCCCGATGCTCGACGAGATGATCCAGCTGTCGGCGGCCAACGGGGCGCGCGAGGTCGTGATCGGCATGGCCCACCGCGGCCGGCTCAACGTGCTCGCCCACAACCTCGGCCGCGCCTACGAGACGATCTGGCGCGAGTTCGAGGGCGCCTCCTCGATCGAGGCCGTGACCACGATCCCGCAAGGCGGCACCGGCGACGTCAAGTACCACCACGGCGCCCAGGGCACCTACCAGCTGCCCGACGAGTCCTCGGTCATCGTGCGGCTGGAGTCGAACCCGAGCCACCTCGAGTACGTCTCGCCGGTCGTCGAGGGCGCCACCCGCGCGGTCCAGACCACGCGCCAGGGCCCGCACGCCCACATCGACAACAACGCGGCGATGCCGATCATCCTGCACGGCGACGCCGCGATGCCGGCGCAGGGCGTCGTCTCGGAGACGCTCAACCTGCAGGCGCTCGACGGCTACCAGGTCGGCGGCACGCTGCACCTGATCCAGAACAACCAGGTCGGCTTCACCACCGACCCCGAGGAGGCGCGCTCGACCCGGTGGGCCTCCGATATCGCGAAGGGCTTCGACGTCCCGATCGTCCACGTCAACGCCGACGACGTCGCCGCCTGCATCTCCGCCGTCCGCCTCGCGTTCGCGTTCCGCCAGGAGTTCGGCCACGACGTCGTCATCGACCTGATCGGCTACCGCCGCTGGGGCCACAACGAGGCGGACGAGCCGGCCTACACCCAGCCCGAGATGGCGGCGAAGATCAAGGAGAAGAAGCCGGTCCGCGAGCTCTTCGCGCAGCAGCTCATCGACCGCGGCGTGCTCTCCCAGGAGGAGGCCGACGAGATCCAGAAGGAGATCTGGGACGGGATGGCCGCGCGCCATCGCGAGCTCAAGGAGGATCTCTCGCACGCGTCGGCCGACCAGCCCACCGGGGGCTACCAGCTCGACCGCTCGCCGTCGCCCGAGGTCAAGACTGCCGTCTCGGCCGACCGCCTCGTGGGCCTCAACAACGACCTCCTGCGCATCCCGGAGGGCTTCAACGTCCATCCGAAGCTGCTCAAGCAGCTCGAGCGCAGGCGCGAGACCGTCGGCCCCGACGGCGGCATCGACTGGGCGCACGCCGAAGCGCTCGCGTTCGCCTCGCTGCTGAGCGAGGGCACGCCGGTGCGCCTCACCGGCCAGGACGTCGAGCGCGGCACGTTCTCCCAGCGCCACCTGGTGCTGCACGACGTCAAGACCGGCCAGCGCGTCTCCCCGATCCAGCAGCTGCCGGGCGCGCTCGCCCCGATGGAGCTGCACAACTCGCCGCTGAGCGAGATCGCCTGCCTCGGCTTCGAGTACGGCTACTCGATGGAGGCGCCGGAGACGCTCGTGCTGTGGGAGGCCCAGTTCGGCGACTTCGTCAACTCGGCCCAGGTGATCGTCGACCAGTTCATCATCAGCGCGCTGGCCAAGTGGGGCCAGACCACGCGCCTGACGCTGCTGCTGCCGCATGGCTACGAGGGCTCCGGCCCCGAGCATTCGTCGGCGCGGCTCGAGCGCTTCCTCTCGCTCGCCGCCGAGGGCAACATGCGCATCGCGAACCTGACCACGCCGGCCCAGTACTTCCACCTGCTGCGGCGCCAGGCGCGCGTCGCCAAGCAGCGCCCGCTGATCATCATGACCCCGAAGTCGCTGCTGCGGCTGCCGCAGGCGACGTCGCGGATCGAGCACCTGTCCGAGTCGCGCTTCTTCCCGGTGTTGAGCGAGCCGCGGATCGACGAGGAGAAGGTCACCCGCCTCGTGCTCTGCTCGGGCAAGATCTTCTACGACCTCAAGGGCCACGCCACACGCGAGAACAACGAGGGCGTCGCGATCTCCCGCGTCGAGCTCCTCTACCCCTTCCCGCAGACCCAGATCGAGGAGGAGATCTCGCGCTATCCCAACCTGCGCGAGGTCGCCTGGGTCCAGGAGGAGCCGCGCAACATGGGCGCGCGCGCCCACATGTCGCCGCGGATGCTGCAGATGCTCCCGTCCTCGCTCGAGTTCGGCTACATCGGCCGGCCCGAGCGCGCCTCGCCGGGCGAGGGCTACCCGGCCGCCCACACGCAGGAGCAGACCCGCATCATCCGCACCGCGCTGGATCTCTCGATCCCGGTGTCGGTCAACCCGGCCAAGGCGCCGGGCGAGCGCTGAGTAGCTGCAAGCTCGCTGGCAAGCGCAACCCTCGGGGCCCGCCCGTGTCGCATGGGGAGACGTACACCCAAGTCAGGGAGGCACCACTTATGTCCGGGAGGACACTCCGCTACATCCTGATCGGCGGGCTCGTGCTCGCGATCGGCGTTCCGGCCGTCGCGATGGGCTACGGCGAGGGGCGCGCGCTGATCATCGGCAAGCGCAACCCGAGCGGGTACCACACGTTCAAGTCCGAGACCCAGGTCATCGGCGACGTGAGCACGTACGCCACGCGCCAGTCCAACAAGAAGATCGGCGACGGCGGCGGCGCGATCTACGGCTGCCGTTCGGACGTCGGCCACGAGCCGTGCATCCTCGCGCGGAACCTGCGCAACGGCCGCGCGTTCCAGTTCGAGACCTCGGGCAAGGAAGGCGGCTACATCAAGACCGGCGACAGCTCCGGCGCGCCGTTCACGACCAACGCGACGGGCGTCGCGACCGGCCTCAACGCCGACAAGGTCGACGGCCGTGACGGGAGCGACATCGCCTCCCCGTCCGACTCGCTGTTCGCCGCCGTCAACGCCGACGGCACGCTGGCCGCGGGCGGCCCCGAGGCCACCGGCTCGAGCCGCACCGACGCGGCCGCGGAGACCTACACGGTCACGTTCAACAAGGACGTGAGCAAGTGCTCCTACACCGCGAACGTCACCGGCGGCTCGGCCGACTTCTCCCTCGGCGTCGAGGGCGGCCCGGCCACGAACCAGGTGCGCGTCGATCAGCGCAACACCGCGGACGGCAACAACGGCCGCCCGTTCCACCTGCAGGTGATCTGCTGATCAAGATCTGATGGTCGATTCCGTGGCCCGCGTGCCCGGATGTGCGTGGCCCGTGGATGCAGGGGCGTGCACGCCGAAGGGGGATCGTGGCAGCGCCACCTCCCCTTTCCGGCGGGTGCGGCCCCGCGCCGTGGCACGCGTGCAGACGGGTACGGGGGTCGCGGGATCGACCATCTAGCTCGAGTCGAGCTCTCGCCGGACGCGCTCGCCCGCAGGGGCGAAGTCCGGCGAGAGCCGTTCGAGCAGCGTGAACCAGCCCGGGTGCAGCTCGATCGCCCGGCGCACGGCGGCCATCCCGCCCTGGACGTCGCCGGCGTGCACCTGCGCCAGCCCGGCCCAGAACAGCAGCTCGCCTGACTCCGGCGCCAGCTCGGCGGCCCGCAGGTAGAGCCCGCCGGCCTCCTCGGTCCGGTCGGAGGCCATCAGCTCGTCGGCCTCGCCCGCCAGCTCATAGGCGCGCGCCAGCCGCAGCAGCCGCCCGAGCTCCTCGACCGGCCCCTCGTGGTCCTCGACGCGCAGCTCGAAGCGCGCGCGCCACGGCTCGCCCTCGCGCGGCACCACCACCAGCGCCGAGGACTGGCGGCCGCGGACGTCGCCGCCCTCGCCCTCGGCGGCATGCAGCGCGGCCATCAGGCGGTCGGCGAGGTCGCCGGTCGCGGCCTCGAAGCCCGCCACCATCGCGGCGGGAACGGTCTCGCGCCCCATCATGTTGGCCTGCGCGGAGACGTGCGCGCCGGTGGCGTGGCCGGCGCACGCGATGCAGCTCTCGCCGGTGTGGACGGCGATCTCGCCGGCGCCGTCGACGATCCCGACCTGGCGCACCGCCGCCAGCTCGTCGGGGCCGAGCAGCCCGCGCAGCGCCGCCTCGGCGCTGTCGCCCGCCGCAAGCCGGTCCAGCCCGTTCGGGCCGTGGGCGGGCTCGACCACCGACTGCGTCGCCACCGCGCCGACGCCGGGCCGCGCCCAGATGCACAGCGAGCCGACCGAGAACCAATGCGACTGCACGGCGGCGCCGTGCTCGCCGGTCTCGGGATCGAAGGCGACGAGCGAATACGTCACGGGCGCGCGACGATACCCGGATGAGCGAGCGCGAGCAGGCCGTCCTCCGCCGGATCCGCGACACCCCGCCGGGCTTCGTCCGCGCCTACGGCGACGTCTCCCCCGGCGCCCCGCGCTTCGCGGGCGCGGTCCTCTCCGTCAACGACGACCCGAGCGTGCCCTGGCACCGGATCGTGCGGGCTGACGGATCGCTTGCAAAGGGCGAGCGCCAGCGCCGTCTGCTGGAGGCCGAAGGCGTGCCGTTCCGCGGTGAGCGGGTGGACATGCGTATCGCTCGGCTGCCCTGATCTTCAAGTCCCCTCAACCCGGTGCGAAGCGCTGCCGATGGGACCACCATGGCCCGCGCACGCGAGAGGAGGGACCCCGTCTTCGAGCGGCTGGCCGGCCTGGCCGCGAAGGTCCTCGACGCGCCGATGGCGGTGGTGACCGGCGCGCAGGAGCAAACGCTGGCCCTGGTCGGCTCCGCCGAGCTGGCGCGGCTGGTGCGCGCGGCGGGCCCGGTCCTCGTCGATGACGCCCGCGAGGACGAGCAGACCCAGGGCCTCGCGGCCGTCAAGTCTGGCAAGGTGCTGGCCTACGCGGGCGTGCCGCTCACGCTGCCCGGCGGGGCGATCGGGGTGCTGGCCGTCGCCGACGTCAAGCCGCGCGACTGGAAGCGCCGCGAGACCGTGGTGCTCGAGGAGCTCGCGCAGTCCGCGCGCGCCGAGCTCGAGCTGCGCGCCGAGCTCGAGGAGCTGCAGCGCCTGCGCGGCCTGTTCGAGACCGCCCCCGTCGCGATCTCCGCGAGCGACCTCGAGGGCCACTCGCTGCTCCGCAACCCCGCCGCCGCGCAACTCGGCGGCGAGAAGCCGCTGAACGTCGTCGAGTTCCCCCTCACCGACCTCGCCGGCGAGGCGTACGGCATCGGCGCGATCGGCGTCCCCGAGGCCCCGCAGCGCTTCGTCCACGCGTTCGACGACGCGCCGACCGGGATGGCCATGATCGGCACCGACGGGCGCTTCCGGCTCGTCAACGCCGCGCTCTGCAAGCTGCTGGGCCGCTCCGAGGCCGAGCTGCTCCAGCGGACGCTCGCCAAGACCGTCCACCCCGAGGAGTGGGGCGCGCGCAAGCGCCTGTTCGAGCGCATGCTCACCGGGGAGATCCGCACGCACCAGACGCAGGGCCGGGTCGTCACCGGCCAGGGCGAGGCGCGCTGGATGCTCGTCAACGCCAGCGCGCTGACCGACGGCGACGGCTGGCCGACCGAGTTCTTCGTCCAGTTCCAGGACATCACCGAGCAGGCGCGCGGCCAGCAGCTGCTCGGCGCGCGCCACGACGTCACGCGGGTGCTCGCGCAGGCGCCCAGCGTCGAGAAGGCCGCACCGCTGCTGCTCGAGGCGCTCGGCGCCAACCTCGGCTGGGAGGTCGGCACGCTGTGGCTGGCCGACGAGGAGTCGGGCGAGCTGGCGGCGATCGCGAGCTGGCGCCACCGCGCGCACGACGGCGACCTCCCTGCGGTCGGCGAGCTCGCGCTCGAGGATCTGCCGGTGCGGGTGACGCACTCCGGCCAGCCGGTGTGGACCGAGGCGCTGATGGCGGGCGCCGCCTCGCCGCGCGCGTCGGCGATCGCCGGCGCCGGGCTGTCAGGCGCCGTCTGCCTGCCGATCGTGGCCGGTGACGGCTGCCTCGGCGCGATGGAGTTCTACTGCCACGAGCTCGAGGAGCCCGACGAGCAGCTGCGCGAGCTGCTCGCGACGATCGGCATGCCGATCGGCCTCTTCATCGAGCGCGCCCGCGCGACCCGCGCGCTGGCCGCCGCCCGCGACGAGGCGCTCGAGGCGACCCAGATGAAGTCGCAGTTCCTGGCCACCATGAGCCACGAGCTGCGCACGCCGATGAACGGCGTGATCGGGATGGCCGAGCTGCTGCTCGGCACCGACCTGAACGACGAGCAGCGCCGCTACGCGGACATGGTCCTCTCCTCGGGCGACGCGCTGCTGACGATCATCAACGACATCCTCGACCTGTCGAAGATCGAGGCCGGCAAGCTCGAGCTGGAGCACGCCGAGTTCGACCTCTCCGAGGCGGTCGACTCCGCCGTCGAGCTGCTCTCCGAGCAGGCGCGCGGGAAGGGGCTCGACCTGCGGGCCTTCATCGAGCGCCGCGCGCCGCGGCGGGTGGTGGGCGATCGCTTCCGCCTCCAGCAGGTGGTCACCAACCTCCTCTCCAACGCGGTCAAGTTCACCTCCGAGGGCGGGATCACCGTGCGCGTGACCGAGGGCGAGCCGACGCGGCGCGGCCAGCGCGTGCGCTTCGAGGTCTCCGACACCGGCATCGGCATCGAGCCGGCCGCCGTCGCGCGCCTGTTCGAGCCCTTCAACCAGGCCGACTCGTCGACCACGCGCACCTACGGCGGGACCGGCCTCGGGCTGAGCATCTGCAGCGAGCTGGTGGAGCTGATGGGCGGCGAGATCAACGCCCACGGCGAGCCCGGCCGCGGCAGCACGTTCTGGTTCACCGCCGACCTCGCGCTGCCCGAGCCGGCGGCGGAGCCCGAGCCCGCCGCGCCGGAGCCCGCGCCCGCCGAGGTCGCGATCCTGGTCGTCGACGACAACGCGGTCAACCGCATGGTCGCGGCCGAGATGCTGCGCAAGCGCGGCCACCGCGTCGAGGTCGCCAAGGACGGCGCGGAGGCGGTGGCGGCCACGGCGGCGGAGCGCTTCGCGGTCGTCCTCATGGACTGCCACATGCCGATCATGGACGGCTACGAGGCGACCCGCGCGATCCGCGCCGCCGAGGGCGAGGGCGAGGGCGAGCGCACCGCGATCGTGGCGATGACCTCCGACACCGTCGACAGCGTGCGCGACGCCTGCTTCGAGGCCGGCATGGACGACTACCTCGCCAAGCCCGTGAGCGGCGAGGAGCTGAACGAGGCGATCGAGCGCTGGCGGCCGGCGAACGAGAAGTCCGACCTCGACCTCGGCGTGCTGAACCGGCTGACGAGCGACACCGGCGGGGCGCCCGACCTCCTCGGCCTGTTCCGCGAGGACTCCAAGCGCGAGCTCGCGCAGGTCGCCGACGCCCTGCGCGACCGCGACGCCCAGGCGGTCGCCCGTGCGGCCCACGCGCTCAAGGGCTCGAGCGGCCAGCTCGGCGCCGCGCGCACCGAGTCGATCGCCGCGCAGCTGCAGGCGGTCGCCGAGACCGGCGAGCTCGGCTCGGCGAAGGCGCTCCTGCGCCGGCTCGAGACCGCGGTCGACGCGGCCCAGTCCGCGCTCTCGAGCGCGCTCCCGGAAGGGGAAAACGTCCCGAAGTAGCCTCTGACCCCACATGTGGCTCCAGAGAGAAATTTCGCTGCGCCCGCCGGGGCGCGGCTTCTACCTCGTCACGCGTGAGGTGGTCGGCGAGCTGCCCGAGCTCGGCCAGCTGCGGGTCGGGCTGCTGCACCTGTTCATGCTCCACACGTCCGCGTCGCTGACGCTGAACGAGAACGCGTCGCCGGACGTGCGGCGCGACTTCGAGGCCTACTTCAACGAGGCCGTGCCCGAGGACGCGCCGTACTGGACGCACACCGCCGAGGGCCCCGACGACATGCCCGCGCACATCAAGTCGTCGGTGCTCGGCCCGTCGCTGTCACTGCCGGTCGCCGACGGCCGCCTCGCGCTCGGGACGTGGCAGGGGATCTACCTGTGCGAGCACCGCGACCGGCCGAGCGGGCGGCGCGTGCTCGCGACGCTCTGGGGAGAAGAGACCTAGAGCCCGCGCCAGACCGGGTCGCGCTTCTCGGCGAAGGCGGTGGCGCCCTCGCGCGCGTCCTGGGAGCCGAAGACCGGGTCGGTGATCTCGGCCTGGCGCTGCCACGCCTCGGCGGCGGGCCAGCCCGGCGCCTCGACGAGGATGCGCTTGGAGGCCGCCAGCGCGAGCGGGCCGTTGACCGCGATCTTGGCGGCGAGCTCGCGCGCTCCGGCGACCGCCTCGCCGGGCTCGGTCAGGCGGTTGACGAGGCCGTGCTCGGCGGCGCGCTCGGCGGTGATCGGCTCACCGGTGAGCGTCATCTCCATCGCCACGTGGTACGGGATGCGGCTCGGCAGGCGCAGCAGCGCGCCGCCCGCGGCGACCAGCGAGCGCTTGACCTCGGGGATGCCGAGCTTGGTGCCGCGCGAGGCGACGATCAGGTCGCAGGCGAGCGCGATCTCGAAGCCCCCGGCCACCGCGAAGCCCTCAACGGCCGCGATGATCGGCTTGCGCGGCGGGCCCTGGACGATGCCCGCGAAGCCGCGGTGCTCGACGAACATGCTCTCGCCGGCCACGAACGCCTTCAGGTCCATGCCGGCGGAGAAGCCCTTGCCGGCGCCGGTGAGGATGCCGACGCGCAGGTCGTCGTCATCGTCGAGCCGGTCGAGCGCCGCCCCGATCCCGTTCGCGATCGCGGCGTTGACCGCGTTGCGCTGGTCGGGCCGGTTGAGCGTGATCAGGAGGACGCCGTCCTCCGCCTCGGTGAGCACCGCCTCGTCAGCCATGGGCGGGGAGCCTACTCAGCGAGCGCGCGGAGGCGTGCCCGTAGGCGGGCGCGGCGCGGGTGGCGCAGGCGCGGCGGCGGCGCGGTGGCGACCGGCGTGGGAGTGGCAGTCGCGGTCGGCGTGGCTGTGGCCTCGGGTGTCGGCGTGGCCGTGGGGGTCGGGGCCGCCGCGGGGGCAGCTGGGACCGGCGCGGCGGCTGCGGGCGGCGGCGCGAGCTCGGCCGTCGCCCACGCCTTCAGCGTCCTCGCGCCGCCGACCGACGCGGACGCCCGCGGGACGAGCGCGTCGACGCGCTCGAGCCGCGAGACGAGGCGGCCCGACAGCCCGCCGAGGCGCTCGAGCTGCGCGTGGTCGGTGTCGAGGCGCAGCGTGTCGCCCACGACGCGCAGGTAGCTGACCTGGGCACGCAGGGCGCTCCGCGCGGCCGGGAGCTTGGCGTTCGCCAGCGCGGTCCGGGTGGTGGCGAGGGCGGCGTCGGCCCGCTCCCGTGCGGCGCCGGCGTCCGATCCGGGGACGAGCGCCGTCAGCTCGGCCGTGACGCGCCGGTTGGCGCTCAAGGCCGGGCCGAGCTCGCGGCGAACCCGCTCCGCGAGCGACGGGCCCTTCGGGGCCGGCGCCGCCTGGGCCGGCGGCTCGTGTCCGGTGAAGAGCGAGAGCCCGGCCGCTCCGGCGAGGACCAAGGTCGCGGCCATGACGGCGAGGAGAGAGAGCGCGCGGGGGCGGCGAGGGCGGGGGGCGGGGTCCGGCGCCGCCGGCAGGAACCCCGGCGGGGCGACCTCCGGCACTGCCGGCAAGGGCGCCTCCGGAGCGGCCGCCATCGGCGCCGCCGTCGTCACCACCGATACGTAGCCCCACGTCGCGCCCGGCTCGGGCAGCGCCGCGGCGCGGCGCCAGCGCGGGCCCAGCTCGTCGGCCACCTCGCCCTCCAGCCAGTCCCAGGCGTGGGCGGCGGAGGCGGGGCGGGCCGCCGGGTCCTTCGCGAGCATCGCGTGGACCCACGCGACGATGCCGGGCGGAAGGTCCTCGCGCACGCGGCCGAGCGGCGCCGGCTCGTCGTTGGCGTGACGGAGCATCAGCGCCATCGGCGCGTCGACGCCCTCATACGGGTGGTGGCCGGCGAGCAGCTCGTAGGCGATCATGCCGGTGGCGTAGAGGTCCGTCGCGGGCGTGACGGCCGTGCCCATCACCTGCTCCGGCGCCATGTACGCCGGCGTCCCGACGATCGCACCGGTCGCGGTCCGCAGCTCGGTCATCTGCAGCTGGCCGAGCGCCTTGGCGATCCCGAAGTCGGCGACCTTGGCGTGCCCGTCGACGGTCAGCAGCACGTTCTCGGGCTTGAGGTCGCGGTGCACGATCCCCTGCGCGGCCGCCTCGGCGAGCCCGCCCAGGACGCCCTCGAGCACGCCCGCCACGTGCGCGAGCGTCAGCCGGCCCACGAGCGGCCGCAACGATCCCCGCTCGAGGTACTCCATCGCGATGAACGGCGCGCCGTCGTGCTCGAAGTACTCGATCATCGACACCACGTTCGGGTGGCTGAGCGCACCCGCGACGCGGGACTCCTGCAGGAAGCGCCTGGCGAACGCGGCATCGGCGGCGTGGGCCGGGTGCAGCTCCTTGAGCGCCACCTCACGATCGAGCGCGCGCTGGCGGGCGAGGTGGACGGTCGCCATGCCGCCGCGGCCAAGCTGGCGCACGATCTCGTAGCGGCCGACGACACGGGCTGGCTCCGGCGTCATGTCCCTGGGAACGCCCGCCCCAGGGCTTTATTCCGAGCGCGCCTAGCCGAAGAGCGTGAGGGCGGGCTCGCGCTCGCCGCGCAGCACGGCGAGGTCGACCTCGACCCAGCCGATCCCGCGCGACTCCGCCAGCACGCGCGCCTGCGGCTTGACGACCTGGGCGGCGAGGATGCCGCGGCACTCGCCGAGCGCCGGGTCGAGCCGGATCCGCTCGAGGTAGCGCGTGAGCTGCTCGACCGCGTCGATCGTGCCGATGCGCTTGATCTCCACCGCGATCCAGCCGTCGTCGTCGTCGCGGCACATCAGGTCGACCGGCCCGATGTCCGTCGGCCACTCGCGCCGCACGAGCCGGAAGCCCTCGCCGCACCAGCCGGGCGCGGCCGCGAGCGCCTCCTGCAGGTGGGCCTCGACGCCGTCCTTCTCCAGGCCCGGGTCGCTCTCCATGTCGTGCGTCGAGTCGGAGACCACCTCGGCGAGCCGGATCTCGAGCCTGTCGTCGCCCTTGAGCTTGCGCACGACGATCAGCTCCTCCGACGCCTCGATCACGGTCGGCGGCGTCATCCAGTTGAGCGGCTTGTAGCCGCCGGCGTCGGCGTGCACGAGCACGGAGCCGTCGGCCTTGATCATCAGCAGCCGCAGCGCCTCGGGCAGCCGGGCGGTGAGGCGGCCGGTGTAGTTGACCTCGCAGCGGGCGACGATGAGGCGCATCTGGGGAAGGTACTGTCGCGCTGGTGCCGGACGTCTACAGCACGCCCTCCCTCCGCGTCGGGATCTTCCGCTGCCCGCCGGAGGACACGCTGTGGCACGAGACGAACGACAACATCGGCGAGCGGCCCCACGTGGTCTTCCCGGGCACCGCGGTCGGGCTGGTGCGCCACGGCGTGCGGCTGACCGCGACGCCCAACGACGTCGTCTTCTACCGCCCGTTCGAGACCTACGAGCGCACCCTGCGCGACGCGCGGGGGGACGTGTCCCTCTTCATCGCGCCTCGCGACCTCGACGTCCCGGCCGCTCCGCTTGGCAAGGCCGACGCGCGCAGCTTCCTGCTCGCCCGGCGGCTCGCGGGGCGGCTCGGCGACGCGCTGTTCGTCGAGGAGAGCGCGGCGGAGCTGATCGCGCGCGCGGTCCACGGGCCGGCGGCTCCGTCCGGTCACCGGCCCGCCACCCTCCGCAGCCGCATCGAGCTGGTCGAGGCCGCCAAGGACCTGCTGCTCGAGCGGCTCGAGCAGCCGCTCTCGCTGAGCGGGCTGGCGGGCGAGCTGTACGTCTCGCCGTACCACCTCACGCGCGTGTTCCGCGAGCACACCGGGCGCACGCTGACCGCCTATCTGCACGACCTGCGGCTGCGCGCGGCGGTCGAGCGCCTGGGCGAGGAATCGCTGTCGCGGATCGCGGCCGACCTGGGCTACTGCAGCCCGTCGCACTTCGCGGATCGCTTCCGCGCCGCGTTCGGCGCGCCGCCCTCCCAAGTGCGCAATCTCATGGAAGCGGAGGCGCGTAGCGGGGCGTAGAACGGCCGCATGATCAAGCGCGCGACGGCCCTGGCGGCCACGCTGGCGCTGGCGGCCCCCGCGGTCGCGCACGCCGGCTTCAAGGAACACGTGAAGGTCCTGTGGCAGTACACGGGCGAGGCGGGCAAGTACTACGCGTGGGGCGTCGCGCCGCTCGAGGACATCAACCACGACGGCGCGGACGAGGTGATCGCGGGCGAGGTCGGCGTGCCCGGCTCCGACGACCCCGGCGCGGCGTACGTCCAGTCCGGCCGCACCGGGCGCGTCCTGCACAAGTTTGTCGGGCAGCCCGGCGACCAGAACGGCTTCGCGATCACCGACGCCGGCGACATCGACCGCGACGGCGTCCACGACGTTCTCAGCGGCGCGCCGCGCCAGAACGGCGACACGGAGGGCCACGCCTACCTCTACTCCGGCCGCACCGGCCGGCTCCTCCACACGTTCGCCGGCGCGACGACCGGCGACGCCTTCGGCAGCGCCGTCACGAGCGCGGACGTCAACCGCGACGGCCGCAACGACCTGGTGATCGGGGCGGCGTTCGCGCCCGGCGGCGGCCTCGCTTCCGTGTATTCGGGCCGCACCTTCGAGCTGCTTTACAAGATCCCGCCGCCCGACACGACGCACCTGTTCGGCTACGGCACCGGGATGACCGAGGACCTCGATCGCGACCACGTCCCCGACCTGATCGTCGGCGGCGGTGGGACGGCCTATGTGTTCTCCGGGCGCGACGGCCACATGCTCTTCCCGCTGCCGGGCCCGGCCGCCCCGCGGCAGTTCGGCACCTTCTTCCTCGCCGGCGTGGGCGACCTCAACCACGACCATGTCCCCGACCTCTACGGCGGCGACTATGCCGCGGGGGACGGCGGAGCGCTCGGCGGCTTCGCGGCCGTGTACTCCGGCCGCGACGGCACGCCGCTGCACTCCTGGATCGGCGCGGCCGGGGACGGACTCGGCCCCGGCCGCGGCGCCGGCGACATCAACCGCGACGGCGTCAACGACATCTCCGTCGGGTCCTACACCAACAGCGACGGCGCTCCGGGCGCTGGGAAGATCCAGATCTTCTCCGGCCACAGCGGGCGCACCCTGCGCACGATCACCTCGACCACGGAGGGGGAGAACCTCGGCTTCGACGCGGTCGGGATCGGCGACGTCAACCGCGACCGCCGGCCCGACCTGCTGGCGTCGGCGGCCGAGGGCGACACGCTCTACGTGATCGCGGGGCGCCGGTAGCCTGACGGCATCGAGGAGATCACCCGCGCATACACCCCTCGGCTCGCGGAGCACGTCTCGGACGAACGCTACGGCGACTGGCGCTTCAAGCTCTACGGCCTCGCCGACCCGGCGAAGGGCGTGCGCCCGGAGCTGCTCGACGCCACCCGCGAGCGCGCCGAGGCGACCCTCCCGGCCGAGGGCTACGGCGCCGCGTTCGGGATCGCGCACGACGCCACGTACCCGATCGCGCTCGTCTACTGGTGGCAGGGCACGAACGAGCTGCACCAGCGCTCGTTCGTGGGCGAGACGGTCGAGACGCTGGAGCCGGTGCAGTGGACGCCGGCCGGCTGCGTCTACGAGCTGGCGGTCGTCGAGTTCGAGCGCCGCGCGTGGATCGAGGACGTGATCGGCAACCCCGACGGGCCCGATCTCGACGCGTATCTGAGCCGCCGCTTCGGCGGGCTCGTCTAAGCCGCGGCTTCGATCGCGCGCGGCTGGGCGGCGAGCACCTGCGCGCGCAGGTTGCGGACCTCGGGGTCGTCGAGCAGCTTGAGCGCTCGGTCGCAGGCGGCGATGCACTCGCTCGCGCGGTCGGTCCGCGCCAGCGCGTGGGCGAGCCGTGACCACGCGGCCGCCGACTCCGGCGCGATCTTCGTCGCCTGCTCGCAGGCGCTGACCTCGGCGCCGGTGTCGCCCATCAGGTTGCAGACCAGCGCGAGGTCGAGCAGCCCCTGCTCGCTCGGCTCGATCGCGCGCGCCTGCTCGTAGGCCGCGCGCGCGCCCTCGCGGTCGAACGTCCGCAGCCGCAGCCGGCCGAGGCGCTCGAACGCGCCGCCGTCGGACGGTGCCCGCTCGGTCTCGCGCACCGCGGAGTCGATCGCCATCGAGAGCGCGCCCTGGTCCTCATAGATGCGCGCGGCGGTGCGGTGCGGCGCGGGCCGGTCGGGCTCCACGCGCGCCCAGTCGCGGACCGCGCGGCCGGCGGCGGCGAGGTTGCCCGCCTGCCAGAACGCGGTCGCGAGCAGCCGCAGCACCGCCGGGTTCTCCGGCTCGGCGTCGCGCGCGTACACGAGCCGCTGCGCCGCCAGCGCGAAGTCGCCTTCCGCGAGGGCGTGCTTGGCGGCGGTCATGAAGCGCTCGACGCGGTCGGCGCCCGGGTCGGGCTTCGAGAAGTCGACGAACTGCAGCGAGCCGGCCGGCACGGTGCGAACGCCGACCTGGAACGAGACGCGCGCCCACTGCTGGATGTCGTCGCCCTCGCCCGTGAAGTAGATGCCGTTGACGCTGCCGACGCCCCACTCCGGATACGACAGGCAGCGCGCGTAGCGGTGCACGACCGAGTGGTCGGGCACGCGCGAGGCGAACGGGTCGTGCTTCTCGCGGTCCTCGGCGTGCTCGCGGGCGCGCTGCTCGGCCTCGTACGCGCGACGGCCCTCTTCGGCGCGCGCCTTGCGCGCGGCCTGCGCCGAGACCTTGACCGCGTTCCGCGACACCTTGCCGCCGCGCGAGTCCTCCGCGAGGCGCTCGAGCTGGTCGGCCGCCTCGTTGATCGCCTTGAGGTGGCGCTCATGCTCGTGCTGGCGACCGGGCGGCGCGATGTCGGGGTGCCAGCGCTTCGCCATCCGGCGGCGCGCGAGCTGCACGGCGCGCTTGTCGAACGGCGGCTCCAGCTCGAGGAGCAGCACGGATTGCTCGATGTCCAGGAACTGGGCCACAACCATCTACGGTAGCGGCAAATGGACCTCTGGATCGACTGGGTTCGCCGCTTGCAGCACGTCTCGGAAACGGGGCTGACGTACGCGACCGACCCCTACGACATCAAGCGCTACGAGGAGATCGCGCGGCTGGCCGCCGAGGTCGCCGGCCAGGGGTCCGGGCTCGACACCCACGGCGCCGGTCACCCGACCCCGAAGGTCGACGTCCGCGGCGCGCTCGTGCGCGACGGGAAGGTCCTGCTCGTGCGCGAGGTCGCCGACGGCGGCTGGACGCTCCCGGGCGGCTGGGCCGACATCGGTGAGCCGCCGAGCCGCTCGGCGGAGCGCGAGTTCCGCGAGGAGGCCGGCATCCCCGTCCGCGCGGTCAAGCTGATCGCCGTGCACGACCGGGACGCGCACAACTTCCCGCCCCACGAGCACCACATCTTCAAGCTGTTCTTCCTCGTCGAGGAGACCGGCGAGCCGCACGGCGAGCCCGACGACGAGGTCGACGGCGTCGGCTGGTTCGGCCTCGACGACCTCCCGCCGCTCTCGACCGGCCGCACCACCCGCGACCAGGTCGAGCTCGCGCTCGCCCACGCCGCGCACCCCGAGCGCCCGACCGACTTCGACTAGGTGGTTGATCGCGCGGCCGCCGTGCCCGGATGTGCGTGACCCGTGGATGCAGGACGGTGCACGCCGAAGGGGGATCGTGGCAGCGCCACCTCCGCCTTCCGGCGGGTGCCGACCTGCGCCGCGGGACGCGTGCAGACGGGTACGGGGGTCGTGGGATCAACCACCTATTAGTCGACGAGCTTCTTCTGCATATAGTGGATCGCCAGCCGCCACGTGACGAGCCCGAACACGGTGAGCGCGCCCACGTGGTAGAGGTCGATCCAGCCCTCGAACCCGAAGCAGGCGTGACGCACGAGCTGCACGCAGTGATACAGCGGGTTGAACTGGGCGAGCACCTGCGCCCACTCGGGCAGGCCGGAGATCGGGAAGAACGTGCCGGCCGTGAGGAACACCGGCGTGATGACGATGCTCGTGATGTAGGAGAAGTGGTCGATCGAGTTGAGGATCGCGGCGATCGTCACCCCGAAGCACGCCCAGCCGTAGCCGGTCAGCGCGCCGATGAACGGGACGAGCAGCATGCCCCAGCTGGGGTCGAGGCCGAACACCATCGCCACGAGCAGCGGCGCGCAGCCGAACACCCCGGCGCGCGCGGAGATCCACAGTGCCTCGGCGGTGACGAGCTCCTCGGTGTCGACCGGCGCGGCGAGGATCGCGTCGTAGGTGCGCTGGAACTGGTACTTCACGAACGAGCCGAACATCGCGGCGAAGACCGACGAGAACAGCACCGCGGTCGCGACCGTGCCGGTGCCCACGTACTGGACGTAGTCGAGGCCGGCGACCGACGTGACGAGCGACCCGAAGCCGAAGCCGAACGCGAGCAGGTAGATCGTCGGCTCGACGGTCGAGGAGAAGACGCTCGACTTCCAGAACGACGAGAAGTTGATGATCTCGCGCACGAGCACGCCCTCCAGCGCGGGTCGCTCGAGCCGGCCGATCTTGCGCCCGCGGACGGCGGTCACAGGGCCTCCTCGCCGGTCAGCAGCACGAACAGGTCCTCGAGGTTCGCCGGGCGGCGCTCGCCCTCGGGCGTGTGGCCGTTCGCGCGCTCGACGCCGAGCACCGACACCGACGTGCCGGTGCGGCGCGTGTTGAAGCCCGCCTCGCGCGCCTCGGCCTCGGCCTCCGCGAGCCGCGCCGGCGAGCCGTAGACCTCGATCGCCTCGCGGCCGACGTGCTCGGCGACCAGCTCGGTCGGGCGGCCGGTGGCGACGGCCCTGCCGTCGGCCATGATCGTCACCGTGTCGGCGAGGCGCTGGGCCTCCTCGATGTAGTGCGTGGACATCAGGATCGAGACGCCCTCGGCGCGCAGCGCGTCGACGAGCGCCCACAGCTCCTGGCGGACCTGGGGGTCGAGCCCGACGGTCGGCTCGTCGAGGAGCACGAGCCGCGGCTGGTGCACGAGCGCGCGCGAGATCAGCAGGCGCCGGCGCATGCCGCCCGAGAGCTTGTCCGCGCGCGTGTCGCGGCGGTCGACGAGCCGCGACATCTCGAGCGCCCGCTCGATCGCCGCCTGGCGCTCGTTGCGCGGGATCCGGTAGAGGTGCGCGAACACGCGCAGGTTCTGCTCGACCGTCAGCGTGGTGTCGAGGTTGTCGAGCTGCGGCACGACGCCCATCTCGGCGCGCGCCGCCTTCGAGTCGTCCGGCAGCGAGTGGCCGAGCACATGGATCTCACCCTCGTCGGCGATCGCCTGCGCGGTCAGCAGCCGCATCGTCGTCGACTTCCCCGCGCCGTTGGGCCCGAGCAGTCCGACGCAGGTGCCCTCCGGCACCTCGAGGTCGAGATGATCGACCGCGGTGATCGCGCCGTAGCGCTTGACCGCGCCACGGATGGAGAGTGCGCTCACGCAGCCAGCGTACCGAGCGCCCCGCGGCCCCTGGCGGCCTCGATGAGCGCGCGGAAGAGCGCCAGCTGGGACGGCGTGTCGACCAGCGTCTCGGCGTGCCACTGCACGGCGAGCAGGAACGGATGGCGGCGGTCCTCGATCGCCTCGATCGTGCCGTCGGGCGCCCACGCCGTGGCCACCAGGTTCTCGCCGAGCTCGTCGACCGCCTGGTGGTGGAAGGAGTTGACCATCGTCGCGCGGGTCTTGAGCACGCGCGACGCGCGCGAGCGCGGGACGATCCGCACGGCGTGCACGGGCTGGGTGGCGAGCTCGGTCTGGCGGTGGCCCTCGACGTGCTGGTGCAGCGTGCCGCCGCGCGCGACGTTGAGCGCCTGCGCCCCGCGGCAGATGCCGAGCAGCGGCATCCCCACCGAGTCGGCCGCGCGCGCCAGCTCGAGCTCGAAGCGGTCGAGCTGCGGCTCAGTCGGGCCGAGCTGCTCGTGCGCGCGGGCGCCGTAGGCGGCGGGGTCGAGGTCGGGCCCGCCGGACAGGCAGATGCCGTCGAGGCGGTCGAGCAGCGTCGCCATCCCGTCGTGCAACGGCGGCAGCACGACGGGCACGCCGCCGGCCAGCTCGATGGCCCGCATGTAGGTCAGCCCGAGCGCCATCTCGTGCTGCGGAGGCTCCCCGTGACGACGCAGGGTCGCCAGCTCACCACGCCGGACCTCCGAGGTGGTGACGCCGATCAGTGGAGCCATAGAACCAATGTCGGTCATTGAGCGCCTATCCTCAACCGCCGAATGTCCAGCCAATACGTCTTCACGATGTACAAGCTGTCCCGGACGCACCCGCCTGACAAGCAGGTGCTGAAGGACATCTCGCTCTCCTTCATGCCCGGCGCGAAGATCGGCGTCCTGGGCCTCAACGGCTCCGGCAAGTCGACCCTGCTGCGGATCATGGCCGGGACCGACACCGAGTTCCGCGGCGAGGCGCAGCTCGCTCCCGGCGCCAGCGTCGGGTTGCTCGAGCAGGAGCCCCAGCTCGACGAGAGCAAGGACGTGCGCGGCAACGTCGAGGAGGGCGTGGCGGAGACCCGTGCGCTGCTGGACCGCTTCAACGAGCTCGCCGCCAACTACTCCGACGACACCGCGGACGAGTTCGCGCGCATCCAGGAGAAGATCGACGCCGCCGACGCCTGGAACCTGGACACGCAGCTCGACACTGCCATGGATGCGCTCCGTCTGCCCCCTTCCGACGCAGACGTAACCAAGTTGTCGGGTGGCGAGCGCCGCCGCGTGGCCCTGTGCCGGCTGCTGCTGAGCGCGCCGGACCTGCTGCTGCTCGACGAGCCGACCAACCATCTCGACGCCGAGTCGGTCGCGTGGCTGGAGCGCCACCTCGAGGATTACAAGGGCACCGTCGTGGCCGTCACCCACGATCGGTACTTCCTCGACAACGTCGCGGGCTGGATCCTCGAGCTCGACCGCGGGCACGGCATCCCGTTTCAGGGCAACTACTCGAGCTGGCTCGAGCAGAAGCAGGTGCGGCTCGCACAGGAGGCGAAGACCGACAAGGCGCGCAAGCGCACGATCGAGTCCGAGCTCGAGTGGGTGCGCGAGAACCCGAAGGGCCGGCGCAAGAAGTCCAAGGCGCGCCTGAACAACTACGAGCGCCTGCTGGCCGAGGACCGCAACATCAAGCTCGACCAGGTCCAGATCCACATCCCGCCCGGGCCGCGGCTGGGCGGCAAGGTCATCGACGCCGAGAAGGTGCGCAAGGGCTTCGGCGACCGGCTGCTGATCGACGACCTGTCGTTCACGCTCCCGCCCGCCGGCATCGTCGGGATCATCGGCGCCAACGGCGCCGGCAAGACGACGCTGTTCCGCATGATCGTGGGCGACGAGCCGACGGACTCCGGGCAGCTCGCGGTCGGCGAGACGGTCGAGCTCGCCTACGTCGACCAGAGCCGCGACGCGCTCGACCCCGTCAAGACCGTCTGGGAGGAGATCTCCGACGGCTACGAGCACATCAAGGTCGGCGACCAGGAGGTCAACTCGCGCGCCTACGTCGCCGGGTTCAACTTCAAGGGCTCCGACCAGCAGCGCAAGGTCGGCGCGCTGTCAGGCGGCGAGCGCAACCGCGTGCACCTGGCGAAGCTGCTGCGGCGCGGCGGCAACACGCTCCTGCTCGACGAGCCGACCAACGACCTCGACGTCGACACGCTGCGCGCGCTGGAAGAGGCGCTGCTCGCGTTCCCCGGCTGCGCGGTGATCATCTCCCACGACCGCTGGTTCCTCGACCGCGTGGCGACGCACGTGCTCGCGTTCGAGGGCGACTCGCAGGTCACCTGGTTCGAGGGGAACTTCGAGGAGTACGAGGAGAACCGGCACGCCCGGCTCGGCGCGGAGGCCGACCGGCCGCACCGGATCTCCTACAAGAAGCTCGTGCGCAGCTAGCCGATCCGCACCGCCGAGAGGCCGACGCCCTGCCACATGCCGTCGGCCGACGACGCGGTGCAGCGGAGCGAGACCTCGGTGGGCTGGGTGAGCGTCGTGCCGGTCGTCAGCGCGTATTGCCCGCGCGAGGCCGCGTGGTCGATGCCGCCGGTCTGCGGGGCGAGGATGAGCGCGGTGTTCTGAGCGATGTTCACGGTGCCGGCGACGATCCGGCAGCCGAAGCTCTGCTCGTCGTCGGGGTCGTCGTTGTTGCCGAACGCGGTGGCGTTGAAGACGTACTTGCCGGCCGGGAGGCTGACCGACCGGACCGTCTGCTCGCTCCCCGTCCAGACGATCGGGACGCCCGTGCTCGACGCCGCGCCGCCGGTCGCGCCCGGGGCGCCCGGAGCACCCGGAGCGCCCCGATCGCCCTTCGGGCCGGCAGGGCCGACGGGACCGGTCTTCGCCTTCCGCAGCGCGCGCCTGGCGTTCTTGTCCGCCCGCTTGGCGGTCTTGAGGGCCTTGGAGACCTTCTTGGCGAGCGAGGCGGCGCTGACGGCGCGGGGCGCGCCGAAGGCCGGCGCGAGCATGGAGGCGCAGAGCAGCGCGGCGACGGACAGCGACAGCAGGAAGGCGGTGCGGCGGCGTGAGGTCATGGGCCACGCTATCCCGAGCCTCGATCGGGTCGCAACCGCGGTGGACGCTATGCGCTAGCGTCGAGCCGATGCACGGCGGGGCGCCGGTCCTCATCCGGCATTACACCGACCCAGGCTGCCCGTTCGCGTTCTCCGCCGAGCGGCAGCGGCTGCGGCTGCTGTGGCTGTACGGCGCGCAGATCGAGTGGGAGCTGCACATGGTCGTGCTGTCCGAGGAGCGGCCCGGCGACGAGTTTCCGCCCGAGAAGGTCGCGAAGACCCGGCGGCGGCTGCAGCTGATGTACGAGATGCCGATCGACTGGCGGCCGGTCGAGCTCGGCGCGTCGCTGCCCGCGTGCCGCGCGGTGGTCGCGACGCGGCTGCACGCGCCCGACCGCGAGGCCGCCTTCCTGCGCCGGCTGCGGGTCCTCACCTTCACGGGGCTGGCGCTCGACGATCCCGAGGTGATCGAGCGCGCGGCGACCGAGGCGCTGATCGAGCCCGAGGAGATCCGGACGTGGCTGAAGGACCCGGCGGTGGAGCCGGTGCTGCGGGCCGACATGGAGGCCTCGCGCTCCCCCTCGCCGGCCTCGCGCGCGCAGGACTACAAGCTCGGCGGGCCGGCCGAGGAGCGGCGCTACACGTGCCCGTCGTACGAGCTGATCCGCGTCACCGAGCCGCCGGAGGACTGGCCGACCGCCAACCGCGTCGACCTCCCCGGCTACCGCCCGATCGAGGCCTACGAGACGGCGATCGCCAACCTCGCGCCGGAGCTGACCCGCGAGCCGGACCCCGACTCCGTCGAGCAGGTGCTGATGTGGGCGGGCATGCCGATCGCCACCGCGGAGGTCGCGGCCGTGTGCGACCGGGACGTCGCCGACGTGCGCGCCGAGCTCGCGCGCGTGGCGACCTTCCTGCCGGTCGGCGGCGACGGTTACTGGACCGCCGCCGCCTGAGCGGGCGCTAGTTCACGCAGACCGCCCACACCTCGGTGACGAAGGGGTTCTGGGCGCCGCTGCGCATGCGCACGAGCCAGCCGCTCCCGTCCCCGAGCGGGCGGTTCTGCATCACGTTGAACAGGTTGCCGATGCTGTCGCTGACGTCGTAGCCGCCGGCGATGGCATGGGGCAGCGAGTCGGGGCAGTCCGCGACCCCGGTGGCGAACGAGCCGCCCGGCGTCGAGAACGTGGTGGTGGTGATGAAGGTCGACGCGAAGCCGGGCGGTCCCTGGATGCCCTGGATCCCTTGGATCCCCTGGATGCCTTGGTCACCCTTGTCGCCCTTCGCGCCGGGAGTGCCGGGGTCGCCCTGGATGCCCTGGATGCCTTGATCGCCCTGGTCGCCCTTCGCGCCAGGCGGGCCGGGCGGGCCGGGCGGGCCCGGATCGCCCTTGTTGGCGGCCGTGCCGGGGTCGCCCTTGTCTCCCTTGTCTCCCTTCGGGCCGCGCGGGCCGGTCGCGCCGGTCCCGCCCGTGCCGCCACCGGACACGTGCTGCAGCCCGGCGATCGCGCGCTTGGCGTTGCGGTCGGCGCGCTTGGCGATCTTCGTCGTGCTCGCCAGCTTCTTGGCGAGGCTGACGGCGCTGACCGCCTTGGGCGCGCCGAACGCCGGCGCCAGCATCGATGCGCACAGCAGCGCCGCCGCGCACACGAGCACCGTCAACGTGGTTCGCCTCATCAGACGATCAGCCCCGATTGGACGGCGGTGCCGCGGAACAGGCACGTGCCCTGGTTGCTGCGGTTCTCGAGGAACATGTCGTAGACCACGGTCGTGACCGTGAGCCCGTTGTGGAGCACGAACGAGCCGTTCATGCGGTAGAAGAACCCGCTCGTGTTGTTGGGGTTGGGCTGGCCGACGCCGATCCCCACGAACTGCCCGGACGGGATGCCGGCGCCGGCGGCGAACGGGATGGTCGAGCCGGCCGTGTCGCTGATCGTCTTGACACCGCTCAGCTGGATGCCTCCGCTGCCGCCGGGGACGCCCAGCGTGAAGAGCCGGTGCGCGGCGTCACCGCTGCAGGCGAAGCGCAGGGTGAAGTTGCCCACCACCGCCACGTCGTTCGTCGACCCGTTGTTGACCGACACGTCGAGGCGCTGCGCCGACGGGCCCGGCTGCCCGGGCTGGCCGTCCTGGCCGGGATCGCCCTTCGGGCCGCGGCACGCCGGATCGCTCGAGAGGCACGCGTCGCCCTTGTCGCCCTTGTCGCCCTTCGCGCCGGGGCTGCCGGGAGAGCCGGGCGAGCCGGGGTCACCCTGGATCCCTTGGATGCCCTGGTCGCCCTTCGGGCCGGGATCGCCCTGGTCGCCCTTCGGGCCGGGCGGGCCCGGGTCGCCCTTGTTGGCGGCCGTGCCGGGGTCGCCCTTGTCGCCCTTCGGGCCGGCCGGGCCCTGCGGCCCGGTCGTGCCGCCGGAGACGTGCTGTAGCCCGGCAATCGCGCGCTTGGCGTTGCGGTCGGCGCGCTTGGCGATCTTCGTGGTGCGCGTGAGCTTCTTGGCCAGGCTCACCGCGCTCACTGCCTTGGGCGCGCCGAACGCCGGGGCCAGCATCGAAGCCGAGAGGAGCGCCGCCAGTGCCAGCAGCGTGAGAAATACGGCCCTACGCCTGCCTTGCATCCGAGCCTCCAGTTGGTGGAGCCCCGCCGTGTGGGGGGTTTGAGCGACCCTACGCAGACGCTTGTGCCGAATGCAACCAACCTCCGTTCAGGTGGGTCTGGGGCTCCTCCCGGGCTGCTACCTTCCGGCGCCGCATGCTCCCTGTGCTCCTTGCGCTGCTCCTCGGTGCCGTGCTCGTCGGTTCCGCCCTGCTCAAGCTCGCCGACGGTCCGCGCACGCGCGCGGCGCTCGGCACCTACGGGATTCACGGCGACACCGCGGCCCGCCTGGCCTGGGGTGGGCTGATCGCGGTCGAGCTGGTGCTGGCGGTGGGGGTCGTGGCGGGAGTCGAGGCTGCGGCCTGGGCCGGCGCCGCGCTGTTCGCTGGCTTCACCGTCGCCCAGGCCGTGGCGCTGACCTCAGGGCGCGCGGGCGCGCCATGTGCGTGCTTCGGCGCGCGCGGCCGCGTGGGCCGGGGCTCGCTGGCGCGGGCGGCGGCGCTGACGGTCGCATTCGCCGTGCTGCCGCTGCTCGACCGGCGCGAGCCGTCGACCGAGGGCTGGCTCGGGATCGGCCTCGTCGCGGCGCTGCTCGGCATCGTCGCGCTGGGCGTCGCCGTCCTGGCGCTCGCGCGCGAGCTCGCCTCGCTGCGCGCCGAGATCGACCCGCGCGGCGCGCTCGAGATCCCCGAGGAGGGGCCGGAGCTGGGCGGCCGCACCGAGCTGATGGAGGTCGAGCCCGGCCGCCTCGGCCTCGCCGTCTTCACCTCCGAGGGCTGCGGGATGTGCCGCGCGCTGGAGCCCGCCATCCAGGCGCTCGGCCGCGACCCGCTCGTGCGGCTGAAGACCTTCGACGAGGTTGCCGACGCCCACGCCTGGGCCGCCGCCGGCATCCCCGGCAGCCCGTTCGCGGTCGCGCTCGACGAGCACGGCACCGTGCTCGCCAAGGGCACCTTCAACACGCCGGGCCAGCTCGAGTCCGTGCTCGCCACCGCGGAGCGGCGACGGGCATGAGCGAGTCCCGGCGCGGCTTCCTCGCCAAGGTCAGCGGCGTGCTGATGGCGACCGCGGGTGCCCGCACGGCCGTCTCGCTGATCGCGCCGAGCGAGGCCGAGGCGTACCACTTCTGCGGCCACATCTACACGACCGACTCCTGCCCCCACCCGACCGGCCTCCCCCGGATCGATTCCAAGGGCCGGCCGCTGCGGGCGAAGGACGGCCACCGCGTCGACGACCTCGGCCGCCTGGTCGACGCGCACGGCGACCCGGTCGACGAGGACGGCGTCCGCCTGACCGACGCCGAGGGCGCCCCGCTCCCCGCCGCCTCGCGGACCTCGATCTGCAAGGCGGTCGGCGAGGAGATCGGCTACAAGACCCAGATCGACGGCGCCTGGTACCGCTGCTGCGGCGGCCACGTGCGCAAGCTCGTCGACTGCTGCTCGCGCAACCGCAGGCGGATCAACGGAGACGCGTCCCTGACCGGCTACTGCTACAAGGGTCGCCGCGTCTTCTGCGTCATGTACTTCCAAACGAAGGTGAAGTGTTGACCCTCGTCTTCGCGCTCGCCGCGCTGGCCGCGGGCCTCACCGGCGCGTGGTCGCCGTGCGGGTTCTCCATGGTCGAGACGCTCGCCCCCGCGGGCTACGCCGGGCGGCTCCGGACAACGCTCGTGGCGTGCGCGACCTTCACCGCGGGCGCGCTCGTCGGCGGTGTGATCACGTTCGGCGGGCTCGGGCTGCTCGGGCAGTGGCTCGGCTCGGGCGGCACGGGTGCGGTGGCGGTCGTCGTGGCCGTCGCGATCGCCGCGGCGATCGGCGAGGCCCGCGGCGTGCGGATCGTCCCGCAGGTCCGCCGGCAGGTGCCGGAGTCGTGGCGGCGCGTCATGCCGGTGCCGTTGGCCGCCGGCCTGTACGGCGTGCTGCTCGGGCTCGGCTTCACCACCTTCATCCTCACGTTCGCCGTGTGGGCGCTGGCGGCCGTCAGCGTCGCGCTCGGCGACCCGCAGCTCGGCGCCGTGCTCGGCCTCGCGTTCGGCGTCGGCCGGGCGCTGCCGGTGATCGCGCTCGCGCCGGTCGCGGAGACCGACCGCGGCGGAGCCGCCCACGCCGCGATGGCCGAGCGCCCCGCGATCCTGCGCGGCCTGCGCGCGGCCGACGCCGTCGCGCTCGCCGCCTGCGCGGTGGCGATGACCGGCGTGGCGCCCGCCCATGCGGCCGCCGTGGCCGTGGCGCAGGCCACCTCCCCCTCGGCGTCGGAGAGCGTGTTCGCGTTCCAGCGCCCCGGCGGAGCGGGCTACCTCCGCCGCGCCGACGGCGACTTCGGCCTGCCGGGCCGCGACCCCGCGCTCGGCGCCGGCCTGGTCGGCTGGCGCGACGCGCAGAGCCGGATCGTGCTCGCCACCACCGACACGCTCACGCCCGTCGCGGCCTACGACGCGCCGGGCGCCGGCCCGTTCGCGTTCAGCGACCGCTGGGTCGTGTGGCTGGTCGGCGGCAAGCAGCTGTTCGCCCAGCCGCGCGACTCCAGCGCCGCCCCGCGCGAGGTGGCCCGCGCGCCCGGGACCGAGCGGCTCGGCCGCCCGTCGATCGTCGGCGCCACCGTCGTCTACCACCGGGCCGGCACCAGCGGATCGCAGCTCCGCCTGCTCGACCTCGCCACCGGTCGCGACACGCTGCTGCGCTCCGAGCACCGTGCGCTGCTGAGCAACCCGACGTTCGACGGCCGCCGCGTGCTCTACGTGCGCTCGGTCTACACGCAGCAGGAGCTGCGGCTCGGCCCGCTGCAGCGGCGCGCGGCGACCCAGGACCAGCGGCTGTACACGACCTGGCCGACCGGCCGCCGCGACCTCGGGCGCGAGAAGGGGCACCACCGCCACCGCGCCGGCTACAAGCACCACAAGCCGCCGAAGCTTTGGCGCCGCCCGCGCGCCGGCATCACCGACACGCTGTGGACGACGGCGCTCGGACCGACGACCGCCTACGTGACCCGGATCCGCAAGCGGGCCGGGGCCGCCACCACCTCCACCATCCTCAGCGTCCCGCGCTAGGCCCAGTCCTCGAGGACCGGAACGACCGACTCCGCGGAGTCGGCCACCGCGTCCGCGTCGGCGAGCGCCTCGACGGGGAACGGGCCCGTCGCGACCGCGATCACGCGCAGCCCGTCCGCCCGCGCGCAGGCGATGTCGCGCGGGGTGTCGCCGATGACGACCGTCCTCTCGCGCGGCCAGTCTCCCGCCCGTGCGCGGGCGATCGGGGGCAACAGCGCGCGGTCCTCGGCGTCGGAGCCGAACGCTCCCTGCCCCGCGGGGAACCAGTCACCGATTCCCGCCCGCGCGAGCTTGAGCCGCGCGATCCGCTCGAAGTTGCCGGTGACGAGGGAGAAGCGGAACGCGTCGGGCCGCGCCGCGAGCCGTGGGAGCGCGTCCGCGATCCCCGGCGCGAGACGAGGAGAGAGGTCCGCCGGGCACAGCTCGTCGTAGAGCGCACAGGCCGCGGTGATGACGTCGTCCGAGCGCGAGTCGATCGCCGGGCCGGCCAGCCCGGCGGCGAGCAGCAGGTCGCGCGCGATCGCGCCGTCCGTGCGGCCCGCGGCCTCCACCTGATGGCCGTCGAGCTCGAGCGAGCCGTGCACGTCGATCAGCGCCCGCCGCATCGCGTCCGCGTGCTCCATCGACGCACGCTGCAGCAGCGTGCCGTCGATGTCCCAGAGCAGCAGGAGCGGGGTCGTCACCGCTCGAACGACACGCCGGCCTCGAGCCGCCGCGCGAACGCCGCGATCAGCCGCGCCGTGTTCTCCACGTCGTCCAGCTGCACCATCTCGACCGGCGAGTGCATGTAGCGCAGCGGGATCGAGACAACGCCGCTGGGGATGCCACTGCGGCTCGCGTGGATCGCGTCCGCGTCGGTGCCGGTCGCCCGCGCGCTCGCCGTCACGGTGAACGGGATGCCCTCCGCCTCGGCGGTCTCGTGCATCAGCTCGAAGATCGCCGGGTCGAGCGTGGAGCCGCGCTGCAGCACCGGCCCGCTGCCGAACCGATGGCGCCCGAGCTCTTTCTCGTTCACGTCCGGCTGGTCGGTCGCGAACGTCACGTCGACCACGATCACGAGGTCCGGCTCCAGCGAGAACGCCGTCGTCCGCGCGCCCGCGAACGTGATCTCCTCCTGCGCGACCGCCAGCGCGCACACGTCCGCCGCGGCGTCGCCCGCTTCGGCCACCTGGCGCGCCGCCTCGTAGGCGACGTAGCACCCGAGCCGGTTGTCCAGAGAGCGCGAGACCAGCCGCCCGTTCGGGAACTCGACCGGCTCGCCGGCGATCACTGCGACGTCGCCGATCCGCACCTTGGCGCGCGCGTCGTCGCCGTCCTTGGCCCCGATGTCGATGTGCAGGTGCTTGAGCTCCGGCGCCTTCTTGCGCTCCTCGGGGTCGAGCAGGTGGATCGGCCGCTTGCCGACCACGCCCGTGACCGGCCCTTCGCGCGTGAGCACCTCGAGCCGCTGGCCGACGAGCACGACCGTGTCCCACCCGCCGACCGCCGTGAACCACAGGTAGCCGTCGTCGTCGATGTGATGGACGATCAGCCCGATCTCGTCGATGTGGCCGACGATCGCGACCACCGGCCCGTCGCCGGAACCGCGCACGCGCGCGACGGTCGAGCCGACCGAGTCCGCGCTGACCTCGGCGAACGAGGCGCAGGCGTCACGGAAGACCGCCGCCGGCGCCTGCTCGTAGCCGGACGGGCCCGCCGCCGTGAGCAGGCGGGTGAGGACGTCGGGAACGCTCACGAACCGTCCGCCATCAGCTGACGCAGCACGAAGGGCAGGATCCCGCCGTGCTTGAAGTAGTCGACCTCCTTGGGGGTGTCGATCCGCACCCGCGCCTTGAACTCGGTGTCGTCGGCGCGCACGGTGACCTCCTTGGCCTCGCCGCCCTCGAGCCCGGTGATGGAGAACTCCTCCTTGCCGGTCAGCCCGAGCGACTCCGCGTTCTCCCCCTCCGGGAACTGCAGCGGCAGCACGCCCATCCCCACCAGGTTCGAGCGGTGGATGCGCTCGAACGACTCCGCGATCACCGCGCGCACGCCGAGGAGCTTGGTGCCCTTGGCCGCCCAGTCGCGCGACGAGCCGGAGCCGTACTCCTTGCCCGCCAGCACCACCAGCGGGGTGTTGTTCTCGGCGTACTTCATCGCCGCGTCGTAGATCGTCATCTCTTCGCCGTCCGGCTGGAACAGCGTGACCCCGCCCTCGGTGCCCGGCGCGAGCTGGTTGCGCAGGCGGATGTTGGCGAACGTCCCGCGCACCATGACCTCGTGGTTGCCGCGGCGCGCGCCGTAGGAGTTGAAGTCCTTGCGCTCGACGCCGTGCTCCTTGAGGTACGCGCCGGCCGGCGAGGCCTCCTTGATGTTGCCCGCGGGCGAGATGTGGTCGGTGGTCACCGAGTCGCCGAGCAGGGCGAGCACGCGCGCGCCCTCGATGTCGGTGACCTCCTCCGGCTCGGGCGGGAAGTCCTCGAAGTACGGCGGCTGGCGCACGTAGGTCGAGTCCGGGTCCCACTCGAAGCGATCGCCGGTCGGCACGTCGAGCGAGTTCCAGTGCTCGTCGCCGTCGAACACCTCGTCGTAGGACTTGCGGAACATGTCGCTCTGCACGGCCGACTCGACGGTCTCGGCGATCTCCTGCTCGCTCGGCCAGATGTCCTTGAGGAAGACGTCGTTGCCGTCCGCGTCCTGGCCCAGCGGCTCGTCGAGCAGGTCGACGTCCATCGTCCCGGCGATCGCGTAGGCGACGCACAGCGGCGGCGACGCCAGGTAGTTCATCTTCACGTCCGGGTTGATCCGGCCCTCGAAGTTGCGGTTGCCCGACAGCACCGAGACGACCGCGAGGTCCTCGGCCTGGACGACGTCGGAGATCTCCTCCGGCAGCGGCCCGGAGTTCCCGATGCAGGTCGTGCAGCCGTAGCCGACGAGGTGGAAGCCGAGCGCCTCCAGGTCGTCGGTGAGGCCGGCGCGGTCGAGGTACTCCGTGACCACCTTGGAGCCCGGCGCCAGCGAGGTCTTGACCCACGGCTTCGACTTCAGGCCCTTCTGCACCGCGTTGCGCGCGAGCAGCCCGGCGCCGAGCATGACCGACGGGTTCGACGTGTTCGTACACGACGTGATCGCCGCGATCACCACGTGGCCGTGGTCGAGCTCGGTCTCCGTCCCGTCCTCGAGCGTCACCGGCACGGTGACCTCGGTGCGCTCGGCGACCTGCAGGCCGCCGGTGCCGCCGCTCGAGGGACCCGCCGAGTCGTCGTGCCCGTTGTGGTCGCCGGAGGCCGGCGGGTCCGACGACGGGAACGAGTCGGCGCTCGCCTCATCCGGATCGGGCTTGCCCGCGTTCGGGTCTTCCACGTCATCGGGCAGCAGGTCCTCGAGCGCGAGCCGGAACGCCGCCTTGGACTCCGTCAGCGAGACACGGTCCTGCGGGCGCTTCGGGCCGGCGAGCGACGGCACGACCTGCGAGAGGTCGAGCTCGAGCGTGTCGGTGAACGTCGGCTCCTCCGAGTCGGCGTCGTGCCACAGGCCCTGCTCCTTGGCGTACTTCTCGACCAGCTCGAGCCGCTCCTTCGGCCGCCCCGAGAACTCGAGGTAGCGGAGCGTCTCCTCGTCGATCGGGAAGATCGCGCAGGTCGAGCCGAACTCCGGCGACATGTTGCCGATCGTCGCCCGGTCGGCCAGCGGCAGCGCCGCCACGCCCGGCCCGAAGAACTCGACGAACATCCCAACCACCCCGCGCTCGCGCAGCATCTGGGTGACGGTGAGCACGAGGTCGGTGGCGGTGGCGCCCTCCGGCAGCTCACCGGACAGCTTGAAGCCGAGCACCTGCGGGATCAGCATCGACATCGGCTGGCCGAGCATCGCCGCCTCGGCCTCGATGCCGCCGACGCCCCAGCCGAGCACGCCGAGGCCGTTGATCATCGTGGTGTGCGAGTCGGTCCCGACCAGCGTGTCGGGATAGGCCTGCTTGGGGCCTTCGTGAGCCGTCTCGTCGGACGTGAAGACCACGCGCGCGAGGTACTCGAGGTTGACCTGGTGGACGATCCCGGTGTCGGGCGGCACGACCGAGAAGTTGTCGAAGCCGTCCTGCCCCCAGCGCAGGAACGCGTAGCGCTCCTCGTTGCGCTCGAACTCGCGCTCGGCGTTGATGCGGAACGCGTCGCGGGTGCCGAAGGCGTCGACCTGCACGGAGTGGTCGATCACCAGCTCGGCGGGCACGAGCGGGTTGATCGCCGAGGCGTCGCCGCCGTTGTCGGCGATCGCGTCGCGCATGGCGGCGAGGTCGACCACGGCGGGCACGCCGGTGAAGTCCTGCATCACCACGCGCGCCGGGGTGAAGGCGATCTCGTCCGTCGGCTCGGCGGAGGCGTCCCAGCGCGCGAGCTTCTCGATGCTCTCCTCGGTGACCGCGACCCCGTCCTCGTTGCGGAGAAGGTTCTCGAGCAGCACCTTCAGGGAGAACGGAAGCCGGGCGACGTCGAACTTGGATTGGAGCGCGTCCAGCCGGAAGATCTCGAAGGTCTCGCCCCCGACCTCGAGTTCGGCCCGCGCGTCGAAGGAGTTCTCAGACATGCCCTGCACAATATGACGCCGCGGCCCCGCTCAGCGGGGGAGCGTCAGCGAGCCGCCGTCGAAGCGCACCTCGACCGGCTCGGAGCCGCCCGCCGGCACGCGCCAGGAGAGCGTCAGCGGCGCCGCCTGGCCGGGCTTGATGGTCACGATCTTGCCGATCCGCGCGCGCTCGAACTTCGAGCCCTTCACGTGCCACGACCACGGGTAGAGCCCGTGCGAGAAGTGCTGTGAGAACAGGGCCGTCGAGCGCAGCGCGTGGCCCTTCTTGTCCAGGATCCGCACCTTCTCGGTGTCGAGGTCGACGGCGTGCAGCGAGGCGTTGCGCAGCTGGCCGGTGAGGATGCGGTCCTGCGGCATCGACGGCACGAGGATCAGGCTCGGCTTCTCCTTCCACTGCAGCCGCGCGTTGCCGGTGGCGGCCTGGGTCGGCCCGCCGTCGCGGTCGCCGAGCAGCAGCAGGCCGCCCACCCCGGCGAGGAGCAGGACGCCGAGTGCGAGCCACACCTTCATTGCTGCGAGGGCTTCGGTGGCGTCGTGAACCAGGTGCAGCCGGGCGGATCCGGGTTGGTCTTCGGATCCCACTGCGCGCACGGCACCTCGGCGGCGCTCTTGGACGCGTTGGCCGGCATGAAGAGCCCGTTGTTCGGACAGCGGGGCAGCGTCGCGGGGTCGCTGGTGACCTTGGCGCCGGGGGCCTGGTTGCCCAGCCAACAGTTGCCCTTGCCCTCCTCGTCCCAGAAGAAGTCGACGCCGTTCGGGGCGCGCTTGCCCGCCGCGCTGAACCCCAGCTGGTTGCCGATGAACTGGTTGCCGTTCGAGGTGTCGAACTGCTTCGCGGGGTCGTTGTCGCCGCGGATCGCCGCCGGGACCCAGAACAGGCGAACCCCCGAGCGCCAGTTGTCGTAGATCGCGTTGTCCTGGATCAGGTTCGAGTTGACGCCGTAGAGGATGAAGCCGGAGCCGACCGGGACCTGGAACTGCGGGCACACGATCGTCTTGGCCCGCTTCTCGAACGGCGTGTTCTTGCAGTACGAGTCGCGGTCGTTCGTGAAGAAGTTGCGGTTGTTCGAGTAGACCTGGTTGGCGTTCCACTTCGAGCAGTCCTGCGGCATGCCCGGGTGCCCGGACGCGAACGAGTCGTCCGAGATGCCCGCGTTGTTGTCGTAGAACTTCGAGTTGTGCGTCCAGGTGCCGTTGCCCGCGGTGCCCGAGTAGCCGAGCACGTTGTCGTGCGAGGTGACGTTGCGGATCTCGATCCCGTAGCGCTTGCAGTGGCCCTCCGGCCCGGAGCCCGGGTAGATCCCCGAGTCGCCGTTGCGGTACGCGTCGATGTGCGCATACAGACCGTGATCGGAGGCGAAGGTGAGCACGCCGTAGTTCTGCGCGTACGGGACGACCAAGTCCTGCAGGTGGAAGCCGTTGGTCTCGACCACGTCGACGTCGTTGAAGGCGCCCTGCTCGACCCACACGTTGCGGAGGTAGAAGCCATCGGCGCGATCGGCGCGGATGACGTCCTTCTTGAGCCGGTCGCCCTCGATCTTGACGTCCTTGGGCCTGCGGCCGAGGCCCTCCATCAGGAGGTTGCACTTGTGATCGCACTCACGGTCCGGGTCGGAGAGCGAGTCGCCGATGATCGCGATCAGGTTGCGCGAGTTCGGGCACTTGACCTGGTGCTCGAAGTTCGGCACCGGCGCGTCGCCGTCCTCGGGCGTCTCGAACATCGACGCGCACTGGGCCTGGTCGACCGGGACCTTGCGGCTCGGCTTCTCGCGATAGAGCCCCGGGAGGATCGCGATCCGGTCGTTGCTCCTGGCGTGGTTGACCGCGGTCTGGATGTTGCGGAAGCGGCACTTCTTGTACTGCCCGAGGCGCAGGAGCCGCTTGCCCCACTGCCTCTTGCCCTTGAAGATCTTCTTGATGAGCCGCTTCGAGTTCGACTTGCAGACGATCAGCGGCTTCTTGTTGTGCCCGCCGTGGCCGGGCACAGAGCCCTTGTTCGGATCGGGGAAGAACGTCTGGCGCTCCGGGTGGGCGGCGGCCGTGGCGGCGAGGAGCGCGAACGCGCCCACAACAGCCACCAGCGTCCACACCCTCCTCATCCGACCGGAAAGTACACCATCACACAAGCACTAGAGTCCGCTTCCGTGCTCTCCCGGCTCTGCCTGATCCTGCTGGCTCTCCTGCTCGTGCCCGCGAGCGCCTCCGCCGCGCCGCGTGTCCAGCACCTCCACTTCAAGTACGGGCCGGTGACCATCCAGCCCGGGCAGAACACGATCTCGATCGACGGCGACAAGGTCCCGCGCCCGAAGGTGGCGGGCTGGATCGTCGGCTTCCGCCCCAACCTGCGGCGCCCCGGCGGCTCGGTCCCGCGCGTCGACGTGATCCATCTCCACCACGCGGTGTGGCTGATCAACGGGGCGCCGACGTTCGCGGCCGGCGAGGAGAAGACGCAGGTGAAGATGCCGCGCGGCTTCGGCTGGCGCTACTCGCCGGACGACAAGTGGTACCTCAACCACATGATCCACAACCTGCTCCCGAACCGGGACAAGGTCTACATCACGTACGACATCGACTTCATCCCCGACTCGTCGCCGGCCGCCAAGAAGATCCACAAGGTCAAGACGCTGTGGCTCGACGTCGAGGGCGGCAAGGCCTACCCGGTGTTCGACGTCCATCGCGGCAGCGGTCGCGACGGGCGCTTCACCTACCCCGATGACGCGCCCGGCGCGTACGGCGGCGGGCCCGCGCTCAACACGAAGGTCGTCCCGCGCGACGGCGTGCTGGTCGGGACGGCAGGCCACCTCCATCCCGGCGGCCTCTACACCGACCTCAAGCTCACCCGCGGCGGGCGCACGGTCAACCTGTTCCGCTCCAAGGCGCACTACTGGGAGCCTGCCGGCGCGGTGTCGTGGGACGTGGCGATGACCGCGACGACGCCCAAGTGGCGCGTGAAGGTCAAGCGCGGCGACATCCTCAGCGTCTCCGCCACCTACGACACCAAGCGCGCGTCCTGGTACGAGTCGATGGGCATCGACCCGGTGGCGTTCGCCCCCGGCGTGCGCGGCGGCGTCGACCCGTTCTCGGGCAAGCTCGACAAGCGCGGCAAGATCACCCACGGCCACCTGCCCGAGAACCGCAACCACGGCGGCGAGGTCTCCGGCCTCCCCGACCCGCGCAAGCTGGCCGCCGGCCCGGTCGCCACCGCCCCGCTCGCGATCACCGACTTCCTCTACGGCCAGGGCGACCTGCTGAGCGGCGGCGCCCGCTCGCGGCCGGCGACGGTGGCGCCCGGCGGGACCCTGACGTTCCGCAACCAGGACGCCGCGCGCACGATCTTCCACACCATCACCGCCTGCCGCGCGCCCTGCAACCGCACGACCGGCGTCGCCTACCCGCTGGCCGACGGGCCGGTCGACTTCGACTCCGGCGAGCTCGGCTACGGGCCGCAGGGCTTCACCCCCGCCGCCAACCGCGACACGTGGTCGACGCCCGCGGACCTCAACCCCGGCACCTACACCTACTTCTGCCGCATCCACCCGTTCATGCGAGGGAGCTTCCGGGTCAAAGGGTGATTCGCAACGAGGGCGCGGGGTAGGCCGATGTCATGGCCGAGACACTCTCCCCCAGCCGCCTCCGGCAGCTCGCCGAGGTGCAGCCCGAGCAGGGACGCGTGCTGAGCGTCTATATGGACCTCGATCCATCCGAGTTCGGCACCGCGCCCGCCCGCGCCAGCCAGATCACCTCGCTCGTCACCGAGGCCCGCCATCGGATCGACGAGCTCGACGACCTCGACCACGACGAGCAGAAGGCGCTGCGCGCCGACCTGCAGGCGGTGCACGACGCCCTCACCCAGCCCGACATCGCCGACGATGGCGCGCGCGGCGTCGCCGTCTTCGCCTGCGCGCCCGCCGGCCTGCTGGAGACGGTCCGCGTACCGCGGCCGCTGGCCCAGAAGGTGGTGATCGACCGCACCCCCTACATCGAGCCGCTGCTAGGCGGCCAGGACGGCGGCCGCTGGTGCGTGCTCCTGGCCAACCGTCGCAGCGCGCGCTTCTTCCTCGGCACCGCGACCGCGCTCGAGGAGACCGACCGCGTGGTGGACAACGTGCGTGAGCAGAGCAGCTCGGGCGGCTGGGCCTTCGAGCGCGCGATCGAGCAGGACGTGCGCGACCATCTCGAGCACGTGGCTCGGATCGCGTTCGAGCACCTGAAGGCGGGGGCGTTCGAGCACCTGCTGATCGGCGCGCCGCAGGAGATCGCCGGCGAGCTCGAGGACCACCTGCACCCGTACCTGCGCGAGCGGCTCGCCGGCCACGTGCGGCTCGACGTCGAGCACGCGAGCGTCGACGACGTCCGGCGTGCCACCGAGGAGCAGGTCGAGGAGCACGAGCGCCGGCGCGAGCGCGAAGCGCTCGACCGCCTGCGGCAGCGCATCGGCGCCGGCTCGCGTGCCGCCGCGGGGCTCGAGGACGTCATGCGCGCGCTGGCGGAGGCGCGCGTGGAGACGCTGTTGCTGACCGAAGGCGCCGAGGCCGGCGACGCGGTCGAGAAGGCATTGGAGTCCGGTGCGGAGGTGATGGTCGTCCGCCACCACGCCGACGACCTCGGCCCGCTCGGCGGCATCGCGGCCCTGCTGCGCTACTGATGCGCGTCGCCGTCCTGGGCACCGGGATCATGGGCGCGCCGATGGCGCGCAACCTCGCCGCGGCGGGGCACGAGGTGACCGCCTGGAACCGCACCGCGGAGAAGGCCGAGGGGATCGAGGGCGTGGCGGCAGCCGGCTCGGTCGCCGAGGCGGTGCGCGGGGCCGACGCCGTGATCACGATGCTCGCCGACGGGGACGCGGTCGAAGCCGTGGCGGCGGAGGCGCTCGAGGCGATGGACGACGCGGTGCTCGTGCAGATGAGCACGATCGGCCCGGAGGCGACGGCCCGCCTCGCCGAGCGGGCCGCGCAGGCGGGCGTCCCGTTCGTCGACGCGCCCGTGCTCGGCACCAAGGGACCCGCCGAGGAGGGCAAGCTGATCGTGCTCGCCTCCGGTCCCGAGGAGGTGCGCGAGCGCGTCCAGCCGCTGTTCGACGCGATCGGCGCGAAGACACTGTGGCTCGGCGAGGCCGGCGCGGGCAGCCGGCTCAAGCTCGTCATCAACACGTGGCTGCTGGCGCTGACCGAGGGGCTGGCGGAGGCGATCGCGCTGGCCGAGGCGCTCGACGTCGATCCGCAGACGTTCCTCGACGCGATCGACGGCGGCCCGATCGGCGCGCCCTACGCGAACCTCAAGGGCAAGCTGATGATCGAGCGCGACTTCCCGCCCTCGTTCCCGCTCGAGCTCGCGCTCAAGGACGCGCGGCTGGCGCTCGCCGCCGCCGAGGAGCAGGGACTTCGGCTCGCCGCGCTGGCGGCGGTCGCCGAGCAGATGGAGCGTGCGGTCGAGGCGGGCCACGGCAAGGCCGACATGGCTGCGACGATCCATGCCAGTCGTGCCTGATGCGCTGATCATCGTCGACTACCAGAACGACTTCGCCCGGCCGGACGGGGCGCTCTCGGTGCCCGCCGGCGAGGAGGTCGCGGACCACATCAACGCGCTGGCGCGCTCCGGCGACTACGAGCTGGTGCTCGCCACGCGCGACTGGCATCCGCCGGACCATGGCTCGTTCACCGAGCAGGGCGGGATCTGGCCCGTGCACTGTGTCCAGGGCACGGCGGGCGCGGAGCTCCACCCGGCGCTCGACACGGAGCCGCTCGACGCGATCGTCGACAAGGGCCAGGATCCGGGGACCGAGGGCTACTCCGCGTTCGACGCCACCTCGCTGGCCGAGACGCTGCGCGCCCGCGGCGTCGACGCGCTGACGGTGGTCGGCCTGGCCACGGACTACTGCGTGAAGAACACGGCGCTCGACGCCCTGCGCGAGGGCTTCGCCGTGCGCGTCGATCGCGCGGGTATCCGTGGCGTCGACGTGCAGCCCGGCGACTCCGATCGCGCACTCGAGGAGTTGGCGGCAGCGGGTGCGACCGTGGCGTAAGCCGCCGCCGAGCGACGACCCGCGCGAGCAGCTGCTGGCGCGCCTGCGCCCCCACGTCTCCGACGCGCGGGTGCTGGAGGCGATGCGGGCGGTCCCGCGCGATCGCTTCGTTCCCGCCCGCCGGGCCGCCGAGGCATGGGACAACGTCGCGCTGCCGATCGGCTCCGGCCAGACGATCTCGCAGCCGCTGGTGGTGGCACGGATGTGCGAGCTGCTCGAGCTGTCGAGCGAGGACCGCGTGCTCGACGTCGGCACCGGCTCGGGCTACCACGCTGCCGTGCTGGCCCGGCTCGTGCGCCACGTCTGGTCGATCGAGCGCCACCCCGGGCTGTCGGAGCGGGCGGCGGCGAGCCTCGCCGCCGCGGGGGTGGAGAACGTGACGCTGCTGGTCGGCGACGGCGCGCTCGGTTACCCGGCGTGCGCGCCCTACGACGCGATCAACGTCGCGGCCGCGATGGGGCGGATTCCGGAGGCGCTGGCGGACCAGCTCGCTCCCGGCGGGCGGCTGGTCGGCCCGGTCGACGACGGCGACCAGCGGCTGATCCGCCTGCGCCGCACCGCCGCCGGGGAGCTGGAGCGCTCCGCCCACGAGCGCGTGCGGTTCGTGCCGCTGATCTCAACCCTCAACCCCCCTAAAGGGGTCTGACCCCTTTCAGCCGCCCTTTCAGCCCGCTGATCAACGGACCGGGCTGAGCCTCGGGTTGGGGCGGTGCTCGCGCCCGACCTTCGCGCACGGCCGCCCGTCGACGAGCACGACGTCGGCGGTGAAGTCGTTGGAGCCGCGGATCAGCGCCGAGCCCACGCCGTAGGCGTCGACCGGGACGCGCGAGGCCTCGAAGTTGCGGATGCGGTCGGCGTTGAAGCCGCCGGAGGCGACGATCTGCACGTTCGGGTGGCCGGCCTCGTCGAGCGCGTCGCGCACCAGGTGGACGAGCTCGGCGTCGACGCCGTGCGCCGCCGTCGGCCCGTGCCGGCGCTGCAGCTCGAGGTCGGCCAGCGCGTCGGAGGTGTCGAGCCGGACGCCCCAGAGATCGGGGCCGAGCGCCTCGGCGACCTCGAGCGCGGTCGGGACCGAGTCGTTGGAGAAGTCGACCAGCACGGTCACGTGCATCTGGTCGCCGAAGTTGCGCGTGAACGCGCGCGCCGCCGCGACGGTGTCGCCGTTGTAAGCGGCGATCAGCGCGTGCGGCACGGTGCCGACGCCGCGGCCGCCCCACCACGACGCCTGCGCGTCGGTGGAGACGCCGATCGCGCCCGCGACGTGCGCCGCCCAGCCGTCGCCGGTCTGCACCAGCCAGTGGTCGTGGCGGGCCGGGAAGTACAGGATCGGCTTGCCGCCCGACGCCTCGACGACCTCGCGGACGTTGCGCATGATCAGCGTGCGGCGCGCCATCGTGCCGAGGTAGACGGTCTCGAGGTGGGCGAAGAGCGAGTAGTCGCCCTCGATCGTCATCACCGTCTCCCACGGCGCGATCTGGTCGCCCTCGTGCAGCGCGTGCACCTCGAGCTGCTCCCAGCCGTCCTCCCACGAGCCGTCCGGGCGGCGGCGGCCCGCGCACTGGCGCAGGATCGCGATCGCCTCGTCGACCCCGCCGAGGATCGACTCCTGGCGCTGGAAGACCTGCATCAGGACCCGCGGCTGATGGCCCTCCAGCTCCAGCGTCGCCTTCGCGTAATTGAAGTAGACATCGGAGTAGTAGCCCTCGCGGATCTTCTCCACGGGCAGGCGAAACGCCTCCGGGGACAGGCGCTCGCGTTCGGTGACTCCCATCGCACGAGTTAACCAAGCCTGCTATCCACACCGGCCATGCCTGAGCGCTCCGCCATCTTGACGGGAGCGGCCGGAGGGATCGGCCGCGCCATCGCCGACCGCCTGATCTCCGACGGCTGGGGCGTGCTCGCGGTCGATCTGAAGCCCGCCGACGACGGGCCCGGCGTGCCCCACGCCGCCGATCTGACCACGCGCGAGGGCAACCGCGGCGCCGTCGACGCGGCGCTGAAGGAGTTCGGCCGCCTCGACGCGGTCATCCCCAACGCCGGCTTCCAGCACGTGGCGCCGATCGGCGAGTTCCCCGAGGACCGCTGGGACGGCCTGATCGCGCTGTTGCTCACGAGCCCGTTCCTGCTCGCGCGCTACGCCTGGGAGCACCTGGTGGAGAGCGGCGACGGGCGCTACGTGGCGATCGCCTCCGCGCACGCATTGGCGGCCTCGCCCTACAAGGCCGGCTACGTCGCCGCCAAGCACGGCGTGCTCGGGCTGGTGCGGACGCTCGCGCTGGAGGGCGCCGAGCACGGCATCCTCGCCAGCGCGGTCTGCCCCGGCTTCGTGCGGACCCCGCTGGTGGAGGGCCAGATCCCCGACCAAGCGAAGGCGCACGGCGTCTCCGAGGAGGAGGCGCTCGAGCAGGTCATCCTCGCGCCGCACGCGGTCAAGCGGCTGATCGAGCCGGAGGAGGTCGCCGGCGTGGTGGCCTTCCTGCTCGGCCCGGAGGGGCGCGCGTTCAGCGGCGCGCCGGTGACGATGGACCTGGGCTGGACGGCGCGATGAGCGCGTTCGAGGCGATCGTCCTCGGGATCGTCCAGGGGCTCACCGAGTTCCTCCCGATCTCGAGCACCGCGCACCTGCGGATCGTGCCCGCCTTCGCCGGCTGGGAGGACCCGGGCGCGGCCTTCACCGCGGTCGTGCAGCTCGGCACCATGTCCGCCGTGCTCCTGTACTTCCGCCACGAGCTGTGGCGGATCGCGAGCGCGCTGCTGGCCGGCCTGCGCCGGCCCGAGGTGCGGAGCACGCTCGACTTCCGGCTCGGCGTCTACATCATCCTCGGCACGATCCCGATCGGAGTCTTCGGGCTGATCTTCAGCGACCAGATCGAGACCGGCGCGCGGAACCTCACGCTGATCGGGTGCACGCTGATCGCGCTCGGCCTCCTGCTGCTGCTGGCCGAGAAGGTCGCGACGCACACGCGCGGGCTCGACTCGTTCACCGCCCGCGACGGCATCATCGTCGGCTTCGCCCAGGCCTGCGCGCTCGTGCCGGGCGTCTCGCGCTCCGGCGCGACGCTGACCGGCGCGCTGTTCCTGGGCTTCAACCGCGTCGACGCGGCGCGCTACTCGTTCCTGCTCTCCGTCCCCGCCGTCGTGCTCTCGGGCCTGTTCGAGCTGCGCCACGTCGGCGACGGCACGGGCGCGGCGGCGCTGCCGACCGCGATCGCGACGCTGGTGGCGTTCGCGGTCGGCTACTGGTCGATCGCGTTCCTGCTCCGCTACCTCGGCCACCACTCGACGGTGCTCTTCGTCGCCTATCGCGTGGCGCTCGGCACACTCGTGCTCGCGCTGGTCGCGGCCGGCGCGATCAGCTAGGAGCAGCGCCGGCGGCCAGGGCCGCCGGCGCCCCGAGCCCTACTCCGCCATCCCGAGCGTGCGCGGCGCCCCCGGCGCCGGCTCGTCGCCCGGTACCACCCCCCGCTCGGGCCAGACCCGCAGCAGCACGTAGTAGAGGACACCGCCCACGATCGCCGCGCTCGTGAAGCTCAGGTCGATGTTGTCGATGTGCTTCGGCAGCGGGCCGGTGATGATCGACGTCTCCGTGAACAGCAGGCCGACGCCCGAGGCGACCAGCCACGCGATCCACGCCCGCGGGTTGAAGCCGCCGTTGAACCAATAGGCGCCCTTCTCACCGGGCACGCGGAAGGCCTGTACGTCGAGCGTGTAGTAGCGGCCGCCGCGGTGCAGATGGCCGACCACGAGGATCACGAGCCACGGGGTCACGAACGCCAGGATCAGCGTGACGAACGCCTCGACCGAGGAGATCGCGTCGTAGCCGATCAGCGCGCCGTAGGAGACGACGAGCGCCACGACGCTGATGACCGCGGTGAGCAGCGTGCGGCTGAAGCGCCACAGGATCGACTGCAGGTCGATGCCGGCGTTGTAGATCGACATCGTCGCGCTCTCGATGTTCGACAGGCCGCCCGCGGTGAACATCAGCAGGATCGCGAGCCACAGCGGCGCCACCGTCGGGTAGCCGGTGGCGAGCAGCGTGCCGGGGTCCTTGAACGTGGTCGTCACGTAGGCGCCGATCAGCAGCGAGATCAGACAGCCGCCGAACATGCCCAAGCCCGCCCAGCCCGCGCAGGCGCGTGCGCTGGCGGTGGACGGGATGTAGCGCCCGTAGTCACCGATGAACGGGCCCCAGGAGATCGGCAGCGACGCGACCACGACGACGCCGAGCACCCACGTCGCCCAGAACTTGCCGAGCGCGTACTCGCCGCCGGACACGGCGTGGAACTTGCCCGACAGCACGATCACCGAGAGCACGCAGACGACGAAGCTCGAGATCGAGATGATCTTGAACATCGACGCGATCGTGTCGTGACCGTAGATCGCGACGGCGAACGCCGCGAGCGCGATGAACGCCATGTAGATCGACAGCTGGAGGTCGCCGGTCCCGAAGCCGAAGATGCGGTCGAAGACCACCATCACGGTCTGGCCCGAGGTCCAGACGAGGATCGCGGTGAAGCCGAGCGCGATCCCGATGCTGAGCGCCGATCCCAGGTAGCGCCCGGTGATGCCGAAGAACGCGCCGCTGGTGGTCGCGTTGTTGGTGCCCGACTTGGGAGCCATGATCGCCATCCCGGCGAAGATCAGCGAGCCCAGCGTGGTGCCGACGAGGATCGCCGTCACCCCGCTCCACCAGCCCAGCCCGAAGACGATCACCAGCGATCCGAAGAACATGTTCCCGAAGCCGAACTGCGGCCCGAACATGGCCCACGCGAGGTTGCGTGGATGCGACTTCCGATCTGCCGCCGGGATGTAGTCGACCCCGTGCGTCTCGATGGTCCCGACCTGCAGAGCGTCGCTCGGTACGACCGGCGCGACGGACCCCAAGGCGCTACCCCCCATGACCTGCGCTCCTCTCCTGGAAACGTGAGGAGATAAGTCATATATCAAATAGCACGAGTGGTCAAACGGGAAACCTTGACCCGTATATTTGGCTCTGCAGCTGGGCTCAGCGGGCCATCTGATCGAGCACGACGAGGCGTGTGCCCTCGAGGTGCTCGCGCAGGACCGCTTCGGCGGCCGCGGCGTCGCCCGCCACGACGTGGGCGACCATCTCCCGGTGCTGCTTCTGCGACTCGCGGCGGCCCGGGAGGGAGCGCACGTACATGCGCAGATACGGCTCGACCACGATCCACAGGTTGTGGATCAGGCCGAGCAGCCGAGCCGACTCCGCGGCCTCGTAGAGCGCATAGTGGAACTCCTCGTTGGTCGCCCGCCACGCGGCCGAGTCGTCCACCTGCTCGTCCATGCGGTCCATCAGCGCCTCGAGCGCGGCGAGACGCTCCGGCTCGGCCAGCGCCGGGATCGCCAGCCGCAGCGCCAGCGACTCCAGCTCGGCGCGGATCGCGAACACCTCGTCGAGCTCCTTGGCCGAGACCTCGTTGACGCGGATCGCGCGGTTGCCGAGGAACGAGACGAGCCGGTCGGCCTCGAGCCGGCGCAGCGCCTCGCGGACCGGGATCGGGCTCGTGCCGAAGCGCTCGGCGAGCGGGCGGAGCTTGAGCGGCCCCGGCTGCAGCTGTCCGGTGGCGATCTCCTGCCGTAGGCGCTCGTAGATCACATCCGGCAGCGACGGCAAGCGGACGATGTCGGCGTCGCTCACGGCCCGATCATACGAGTCCGGGTGACGGCACCGTCCGGGGCGCCCGCCTGGCCTCGGCGGTCTGGAGCGTCTCCAGCACCTCATCCAGCGGCAGCACGTCCGCGTACTTCGCGTCGATGTCGAACAGGTTCGTGGAGTGCGGGCCGTCCGCCCGGTCGCCCACGCACTCCTCGGGCACGATCGTGCGGAAGCCGTGCGAGACGGCGTCGATCGTCGTCGCGCGGACGCACCCGCTCGTGACGCAGCCGACCACGATCAGCGTGTCGACGCGCTGCGAGATCAGGAACGTGAGCAGCGGCGTGCCGAAGAACGCCGAGGACGCGCGCTTGACGTAGACCGGCTCGCCCGGCTCGGGCGCGACGCGCTGGTCGACCTCGCACCAGTGCGTGCCGGCCTCGAGCACCTTCAGGCCGGGCATCTTGCGCAGCCACGGCAGCACGTCGCGCTCCGCGGCGTCGAACCCGACCGCGGTGAACGCGACGGGCAGCTCGCGCCGGCGGCACTCGGCGAGCAGCGTCGCGCTCGCCGAGATCACGTCCCCGAGCTCGCCGCCGACCGGGCAGGCGGGGTCGGTGAACCCGTTCTGCAGGTCGACGACCACCAGCGCGGCGCGGTCGCCGAAGCCGACGCGGTGGCCGATCCCGCTGCGGGCGTAGACGGAGGCGGTCTCCTCCGGACTCACTGCAGGTAGTCCGGGATCACGCGGCCGCTGTCGGCGATCAGCTCGTCATCGAGATACAGGCGGCAGCCGCGCATCGCGAAGTCCTGGTGGCAGCCCGTGGTGCGGGTGCCGCCGAACGTCACGTTGGAGCCGAGCGCGAAGAGCGTGTTGCCCCAGGCCGTCCGCCCGTCCTGCCCGATGATGTCGAGCGGGTCCTGGAACATGATCGAGTTCCACAGCCCGCGCTTGTGCGTGCCCCACCCGAGGTGCGACATGGCGAAGCCCTCGGGGTCGTTCCAGGCCTCGATGTACTCGCGGATGTTGCGCGCGTCGACGCCGCCCTCGATCTTGGTGGCGAAGCCCTTCTCGAAGGTGATCTTCACCGGCTCCGTGATGTACGTCTTCGGCGGATACCAGATGTCCCCGGGCTCGATCACAACGACGCCCTCGCCCACGCCCTCGGTGGGCGACGTGTACTGGAAGGCGCCCGGCCAGTGGTCCCAGCGGCCCGGCTCGTCGGTGAAGCCCCACTGCTCGATCACCGGCTGCTCGGTCTTGTCGAACCACGCGTCGGTGCCGTTGTCGGACTCGAGGCGGATCGTCTTCGCCTCGCGCAACCGGGCGGCGTGGCGCTTGACCAGCTCGCGGTCCTCCTCCGTGGGGAACATGCGCTCGAGCGCCTCGACGGGGTCGTGCACCATCAGCATCCGCGTGCCGGACTCGAGCACCGCGACCTGCTCCTTGGTGTGGAGGAGCCCGACCGACGTGATGTCGACGACGAAGTCGGCCATCTTGAGGAAGTCCAGCGCGAGCTTGGAGTTGGCGACGATCGTCGAAGAGATGTTGCCCGTGCGGATGAAGTTGGCCTGCTCCGCCGGCGGCGACGGCAGCACGAGGCTGATGACGTCGGACTCGAACGAGCGCGCGGCGGCGAACATCGCCGCGGCGTACTCCTGGTTGGAGTCGGGGTCGCTGACGATCACGATCGACTCTTCCTTCTTGAGCTTGCAGAGGCTCATCATGCGCTGGAAGAGCGGCACGAGCTGGGCGCTCCGGTAGTACGTCGACGTCGGTGCAGCCACCGTCGATCCTCCTCCGTCGTAATCGTCGTCGGAGGACGTATATCATATTTGGGAAGGGGTCAACCAGGGCTCGCCACGTGGCGCGCACGCTCGAGTAAGCGCCCCGCGCCGGGCACCTCCGCCGGCCGTCCCAGCCGCTCCAGGAGGTCGTGCACCGTCGCCGTCGCGGCCGAGAGCACCGGCAGCCCGAGCCGCTCCTCCGCCACCGGAATGGCCGCCAACGACGGCATCTGCACGCACGCCGAGAGGATCACCGCGTCGGCGCCGGCGAGGTCGAGGCCGGCCGCCAGCTCCGGCAGCCGCATCGGGTCAAGCCGGCCGACCGCGACGTTGTCCGGCACGCGCAGGCTGAGCGCGTCGAGCACGGTGATGCCCGCCGCCTCGAGGTACTCCCGCACCAGCTGCGTCAGCGCATCCATGTAGGGCGTGAGGATCGCCACCCGGGTGAGCCCGTGCGCGTGCAGCGTGCGCACGAGCGCTCCGGCGCTCGAGCTGATGGCGGGATCGGCGCCGGCGGCCCGCGCCACCTCGCCGAGCCGCCGCTCGACGGGCTCGTGCGCGCCCGGGCCGCGCGCCATCAGCGCCACGAGGCAGGCGTAGACGATCGCGTCGACGCGGGCGTCGGAGAGCTCAGAGGCACAGCGGTCGGCCTGACCGACCATCGCCTCGAGCGACTCGGCGTCGACGTTGTGGAGCACGGCGCGGCTCGAGTGGAACGTGTAGTCGGCGCCCGTGCGCCGGAGCATCTCCGGCACCTCGGTCTCGATCGTCGTGTTCGAGCTCGGGACGACGAGCCCGATGCGCGTCGGCGCGCTCATGCCCGCAGGCGGCGCAGGAGCCACAGCACGAGCGTCGCCGCGACGGCGCCCGCCGCCGCTGCCGCGGCGAGCGACGCGCGCGACTCGCGAAGCGCCGGCGCTGGGAGGGGCGCCGGTGCGGGTGCGATCTCCGGCACCGGCGGCGCGGCTGCCGCCTCCGGCTCCGGCTCCGGTGCCGCGGACACCGGCGCGGCCTCGGCCGCGCCGTTCCCGGACAGCTCGCGCTCGAGCGCCTCGGCAAACGAGCGGGTGACCTTGCCGGCCTGCTTGGCCACGACCTTCTGCCCGACCGAGCCGAGCATGCCGCCGAGCGCCACGTCGCCGTCGAGCGTGACGCGCGTGCCGCCGCCGTCGGCTTCCTCGAGCTGCACCGTGTTGGTCGAGCGCACGTTGCCCGCGGCGCCGCGCACGCTGCGGCCGATCGCGGTGAACTCCATCGAGCGGCCCGGGTCGCGGTCGGTGATCCGCATCTTGAGGTCGAAGGTCGCCGACATCGGCCCGACCGCCTGCGTCACGCGCACGCGCGAGTTGTCGGCGTCGACGACGGTCACCTCCTCGACGCCGGGGACGCAGCGCGCCACCCGGTCGACCTGCTCGAAGAACTCCCACAGGGTCGCGGGCGGCTCCGCCACCACGAACTCCTCGCGCATCTTCATCCGCCCGCTCCCTCGGTCGCCTTCGCCTGCTCGAGCGCCTCCCACACCAGCTCGGGCGTGAGCGGGAGGCGGTTGATCTCCACCCCGAAGTCCGCCAGCGCGTCGCACAGCGCGTTGGCGATCGTCGCGCCGCCGGGGATCGTGCCGATCTCGCCGACGCCGCGCACGCCGAACGGCGTGCCGGGGGACTTCACGTAGGTGTGAAGCAGCTCGAACTCCGGCACGTCCGCCGAGGTGGGCATGAAGTAGTCGAGCATCGTGCCGTTGACGAGCTGCCCCGTGTCGGCGTCGTAGCGCAGCTCCTCCATCACCGCCTGGCCGAAGCCCTGGGCGAGCGCGCCCTGCACCTGGCCGTCGACCAGCTTCGGGTTCACCGGCTGGCCGCAGTCATGGACCATCACGAAGCGCTCGACGTCGAAGTCACCCGTCTCGGTGTCCACCGACACGAGCGCGGCCGCCGTGCCGAACGCGTAGGCGGCGGCCTCCGGCTCGAAGTGGGCGGTGGCCTCCAGCCCGGGCAGCTCGCCGGGCGGCATCGCCTGGTTGATGATCGCGCGGTCGTGCACGTCGCCGAGCGGCACGCTCGTGTCCGGGTCGTCGCGCAGGCGCGCGACCCGGCCGTGGATCTCGACGTCGCCGGCGTCGGCCTCGAGGATGAAGGCGGCGATCCGCAGCGTCTTGTCGCGCAGCTCCTCGCCGGCCTGGCGCAGCGCGCCGGCCGCCGCGATCAGCGTGCGCGACGCGAAGCCGCCGGTGTTGAGCGGCGAGGCGCCGGTGTCACCCACGTGCACCCGCACGGCGTCGTAGTCGACGCCGGTGACGTCGGCGACGATCTGCGCGAAGGCCGTCTCGCTCCCCGCCCCGAACGCGGACACGCCGCTGTAGACGTCGATGCCACCCGAGCGGTTCGCGCGCAGCACGACGCTCTCGTGCGAGCCGAAGCGCGAGCCGCGCTTGGCGAGCCACTTCGAGCTCTGGTAGCCGGTGCGCTCGACGAACGAGGCGAGGCCGATCCCGACGAGCCGCCCGTCCTCGCGCCGGGCGTGGCCGCGGCGCACGTGCTCCTCGTAGCCGATCGCCTCCGCCGCCATCCGCAGGCACTGCGCGTAGTCGCCGCTGTCGTAGATCGCGCCGGAGCTGCTCTGCCACGGCATATCCTCGGGGCGGACCATGTTCTGGATCCGCAGCTCGACGCGGTCGCGGCCGAGCCGGCGGGCCAGGCGGTCCACCAGCAGCTCGCGCACGAAGCACGACTCGGGCTGGCCGTAGCCGCGATAGGCGCCGACCGGCGCCTTGTTGGTGATGACCACGCGCCGCTCGGTCCGGGCGTCGTCGACCTTGTAGGGCCCGGTGAACATCACGCTCGACAGCTGCGGCGAGCCGAAGGCCGAGTTGTAGCCGCCGAGGTCGACCGCGTAGGCGTCGGTCATGCCCACGATCCGGCCGTCGGCGTCGGCGCCGAGCCGCACGTCGTGGACCGCCTCGCGCGCCTGCGTCGTGGCGCGGAAGAACTCGACGCGGTCCTCGACCCACTTGACCGGCCGCTGCAGCTTCATCGCGTGCAGGCAGGCGAGCACATCCTCGGGGTAGATCCCGAGCTTCAGCCCGAAGCCGCCGCCGACGTCGCTGGCCAGCACGCGCACCGCGCCGTCCTCGAGCAGCAGCGACTCCGCGAGCTGCTTGCGCACGAGATGCGGCGCCTGCGTGGAGTGGCGGACGGTCAGCTCGCGGGCACCGGGCTGCCACTCGGCGACGATCGCACGCGTCTCCATCGGCAGGCCGCTGACGCGGTTGACGTGGAAGCGCTCCTCGAGCACGACCTCGGCGGCCGCGATCCGCGCCTCGGGATCGCCGGAGCCCATCGGGTTGACCGCCAGCAGGTTCGACGGCAGCACGCGCGGGTGCAGGACCGGGGCGTCCGGCGCCATCGCGGACTCGACGTCGAAGACGTGCGGCAGCGGGTCATAGTCCACGTCGATCAGCGCCAGCGCATCCTCGGCGACCTGCCGGCTGACGGCGGCGACGCTGACCACCGGGTGACCCTCGAACACCGCGACGTCCGTTGCCATCGCGTAGAAGTCGAGGGACGGCGCATCGGGCACCGGCCGGAGCACGCTGAGCGGACCGCTGCGCTCGACCACCTCGCGACCCACGAGCACGTCCTCCACGCCGTCGAGCGCGAGCGCCGCTGAGATGTCGATCTCGAGGATCCGGGCGTGCGGGAACGGGCAGCGCCCGACCGCCATGTGCAGCCCGTGCGCGGGGTCGACGTCGTCGGCGAAGCGCCCGTCGCCGCGCAGCAGCCGGTCGTCCTCCTTGCGGTCGACGCTCTGGCCGATGCCGCCGGAGCGGGTCGCCTCGCGGGTGGCCTCGGAGATCTCAGCCATCGAGCGCACCCGCCTCCTCGCGCTCGTCGAGGAACTGCTCGACCGCCGTGAGGATGTTCTGGTAGCCCGTGCAGCGGCACAGCACGCCGGCGAGCTGCTCGCGCAGCTCGTCGCGGCTGGGCCGGCCGCCGTCGGCGGCGATCGCCGTGGCCATCATCAGGAAGCCCGGCGTGCAGTAGCCGCACTGCAGCGCGTGCGTCTCCTTGAACGCCTGCTGGAGCGGGTGCAGGCGGTCGCCGTCGGCGAGCGACTCGACGGTCTGCACGCTCGTCCCGTCGGCCTGGGCGGCGAACATCAGGCACGACTTCACGGCCTCGCCGTCGACAAGCACGGTGCAGTTGCCGCACACGCCCTGCTCGCAGCCGATGTGGGTGCCGGTCAGCCCGAGGTCGTGGCGCAGGAAGTCGGCGAGGTGCACGCGCGGCTCGACGTCGCGCCGGTACGCGCGGCCGTTGACGGTGACCGAGATCTGCACGGGATCAGGCACGCGTGCCCTCCTTGTCGTCGCGCAGCTTCGCGAGCGCGCGCCGCACGTAGATGGGAACCAGGTGGCGCCGGTACTCGGCGGAGCCGCGCACGTCGCTGGGCGGGTCGACCACCTCGAGCGCGGCCTGCGCGGCCTCGGCGATCGCCTCGTCCTCGAGCCCGGTGCCGTCGAGCAGGCCGGCGGCGCGGGTCGCCAGCACGGCGCGGTCGTTGACGCCGCCGAGCGCGATCCGCAGGTCGCTCCAGCGTCCGTCGGCGCCGCTACGGCCGAGGACGGCGACGCTGAGCACGGCGAAGTCGTTGTGCTTGCGGCCACGCTCGAGGAACGCGAAGGCGTCGGGCGCGGCGGGGAAGCGCACCTCGGTGATCATCTCCTCGGGCTCGAGCGTGGTCGCGTACGCGCTGTCGAGGAAGTCGTCGACCGGGATCTCGCGCCGGCCCGAGACGCTCGCGGCGACGACGGTCGCATCGAGCGCGAGGCAGGCCAACGGCATCTCGCCGGTCGGGTCGGCCTGCGCGAGGCTCCCGCCCAGCGTGCCGCGGTTGCGGACCTGCGGGTCGCCGACGTAGCCGACCATGCACTGCAGCAGCGGCAGCCGCTCGGACACGATCGGCGAGCGCTCGATCGCCGCGTAGCGCACGAGCGGGCCGAACACGGTCGTCGCGCCCTCGGCGCGGATGTCGGCGAGCTCGTCGAGGCGGTTGATGTCCACGAGCGCGCTCACCTGCATCAGCCGCATGTGCAGCATCGGCACGAGGCTCTGGCCGCCGGCCAGCACCCGCGCGGCGCCCGCGTGGTCGTCGAGCACCTGCAGCGCCTCGCCGACCGAGTCCGGGCGCACGTAGTCGAACGCGCCGGACTTCACCCCGCGCCTCCCGCCATGAACTTCGCGAGCACCCGCTGCACGCCGGTGCCGCCCGGCCCGGCGACGGGCTGCTTGGGTCGCTGGCTCCAGACCGTCTCCGGCCGGACCTGCAAGACGTGGATCGCGCCGCCCTCGTCGACGGCCCACTCGACATCGACCGGCGCGCGCCGGTGGCGCTCGATCCGCTTGCCGAGCGTGGCGAGCGCGATCACGTGCTCGTCCTCGAGGGAGGCCGCCTCGCGGCGCTCCGCGGGCACCGGCGCCATGCGTACGCCGCCGGCCGCGGGGTCGAAGACGCACTCGACCTCCTTGTCGGAGAGCTCGCGCGCGAGCAGCTCGAGCGTGACCTTGTCGACCCGGAAGCGATCGGGCGTGACCTCGCCGCCGACGACCGCCTCGCCGAGCCCCCACGCCCCTTCGAGCACGATCTTCGAGCGGTCGCCGTTGAGCGGGTCGAGCGTGAACATGACGCCGGCCGCGCGCGGCAGCACCATGCGCTGGACGCCGACCGCCATCCCGCGGTGCTCGACCGCGGCGCCCTCGCCGTCCGGGCGGTAGGTCAGCACCGGCGCGCTGAAGAGGCCGGTCCAGCAGCGGCGCACGTGCCGGCGGACCTCCTCGGCGCCGATCACCCACAGGAACGTCTCGTACTGCCCCGCGAAGCTCGCGCCCCCGAGGTCCTCGGCAACGCCGGAGGAGCGGACCGCGACCGGCGTGCCCGGCGCGCCGGCCAGCTCCTCGAGCCGCGCGTACGCGGCGTCGAGCTGCGCCTCGAGCTCGGGCGGCAGCGGCGCTGCCTCGATCGCCGCCGCCATCCCGGCCGCCGCCGCCTCGACCGCCACGAGGTCGGCGGGGTCGACGGCCCGCGCCTCCGCGGCGCGCTCGGCGAGCCCGTTCTCGGCCTCGAAGCGCTGCCACGCCTCGGTCGTGACCGCGAACCCGGCGGGGACGTCGAAGCCCGCGACCGCCAGCTCGGCCAGGCTGGCGAACTTGCCGCCCAGGACGGACGCCGACGCGTGCGCCGGGTCGTCGAGCCAGGCGATCAGCGACGTGCTCACACGGCCTCCAGGACCCGCACGGTGCCCTCGTTGCCGTCGACCTCGATCATCTGCCCGGTCTTCACCCGCTGCGTCGCGAAGCCGGTGCCGACCACCGCCGGCAGCCCGTACTCGCGCGACACGATCGCGGTGTGGGCCATGATGCCGCCCACGTCGGAGACCGCCGCCGCCAGGCGCGAGAACACCGGCGCCCAGCTCGGGGCCGTCACGCGGCAGACGAGGATCTCGCCCGTCTGGACCTGGTGCAGATCCTCCGGCGAGGTCACCACGCGCGCGCGCCCGCGAGCCTTGCCCGGAGAGGCGGCGACGCCGCGCAGGTCGCCGTTGCTGTCGCCCGCACCGACGCCGAGCCACTCGTCGATCGTCTCCTGCGTGATCCCCCACAGCATGATCGTGATCGGCTCGCTGATGTCCTCGGGCGGCACGCCCAGCGCGGGCGGCGGCGTCCACCCCTTGAGCGCCTCGCGGATCCCGCGCCGGCGTTCCACGATCGGCGGCCAGTGGGTCGGGCCCGCGCCGTCCGTGCCGGCCGCCCAGCTGATGATGAGGTCGTAGAGCGCCGAGTGGATCTCGTTGCGGTGCAGATAGAAGATGTCCTCGCGGTCCTCGATGAAGCCCTTCGCGGCGAACAGGTCGCCGAGCTCGCGGACCTTGTTCCAGAACAGCGAGTGGTGCCAGTGCTCGACGTAGAAGTTGTGGTTCTCGACGTAGGGGTAGACGGTGCGCGCCAGCTGCACGAGCTCCTGGAACGCGGCGCGGTCCTCGTCGGTGGGCAGGAGCTCGGCGTACTCGGCGGTCATCCGCTCGCGCTCCTCGATGATCCGCTCCAGCGGGCGGTCGACGGGCTCGCCGGCCTCGAGCTTCTCCATGTAGCCGCGCATCGAGTTGAACGGCAGCCGCAGGTCGTCGGCCCACGCCCGGTCGGTGTGGGTGTAGCCCGCGCCGGTCGAGTACCAGAACCACGGCTCCTTGGCCGCCTCGAGCGCCGCCAGCCACTCGTCGCCGCGGTCGCGGCGCCCGATCTCGGCCAGCACGTCGGCGGGAACGTCGTGGTCGCGGATCGCGTCGGCCAGCCCGAGTTCGAGCGCGAGCGCCGCCAGCTTCCGGACCTCGTCGTCGGGCCGGAACATGAGGATGTCGATGCCGGCCACCATGCGCGCGACGGTCTGGTCGGTGATGCCGGGGAAGGCGCTCTGGCAGAACTCGCGGAAGGTGAGGTAGGCGCCGTACCCGAGGTTGAGCATCTCGAAGTGGTACGAGCCCATCTCGAACAGGTTCTCGATCAGGCGGTCGTAGGTGGTGAGCAGGTCGTAGCCGCTGTAGACGCCGCGATGGCCGGTGACCATGGCCTCGTCTTCGATCTCCGGCAGCGGCGTGAACTCGAGCGCCTTGAGCCGCTCGATGCAGTCCTCCGCCTTGACGATCCAGGCGTCGTAGATCTCCTGCCAGTTCTCGAAGTAGTGGCCCGCGCGGCGGCCGAAGTACTCGGCCCGCTCGGCGATCAGCGCCGGGTCGGAGAGCGTGCTCGGGCTGATGTAGAGGTAGCCGTTGACGATGCGGTGGTCGATCCCCCAGGCGGGCGGCACCAGGAAGACGCGCGTCGTCATCTGGTTGCAGGCGACCCACCAGTTCTCGGTCATGATCGTGTCGAAGGGGAAGATCGGCTCGGGGTTGTGCATCCCGTCGAAGAACCAGAAGCGGCCCTCCTCCGACTCGCGCCGCGCCTCGGCGAAGCGCGTGTAGTACGGGTAGGTCTCCTGCCACCCCTCGGCGCCCGCGGGCGTCTCGACGTCGAACGGGTTCTGGAAGCTCATGCGTTCACCATCCCGTCGGCCTTCAGCTCGTCGACGACGATGTCCCCGTCGACCACGATCGGGCGCTCGTCGAGGTACAGCGAGCAGTTGCGCATCGGCACGTCGATGTGGCACGGCGTGTCGTTGGGCCCACCGAGCTCCTGGTTCGGGCCGGTCGAGAACAGCACGTTCCCGTAGAACGAGCGGCCGTGCATGCCCATGCCGCGGCGGTCGGTGGCGAGCACGTTCCAGCGCGCGGTCTCGAGCATGCCCCAGCCGATGTGGGCGATCCCGTAGGCGTCCGGGTCGTCGAAGCTCTCCATGTAGCTGCGCAGCAGCTCGGCGTCCACGCCCGGGCCGTCGACGGACTCGATCCGGCCCCGCTCGATGGTCAGCTCGATCGGCGTCTGCACGTAGGACTTGAACGGGAAGACGATGTCGCCGGGCGCGATCACGACGCGGCCGTCGACGCCGTCGTCGCTCCCGCCGGTGAACAGGAAGCCCGACGGCCAGTGGTCCCAGCGCCCGGGTGTGTCGGTGTAGCCGTACTGCGTGATCACCGGGTAGGCGCCGAGCTGGTAGGTCACATCGGTGCCGTGGTGGTTGGTGAAGCGCAGCTGCTCCGCGCTCCCCAGCAGCTCGCCCCCGAACTCGACGCGCTCGCGCAGGCGCGGGCCCGGGAACATCTCGCGCAGGTGGTCGATCGGCTCGATGCAGGCGAGCACGCGCGTGCCCGACTCCTGGATCTCCATCTGCTCCTTCGAGAACAGCAGGAAGACCGTGTCGACGACCAGGTCGACGAGCTTGAGCGCCTCGATCGCGGGGCGGTTACCGGCCAGCGGGGTCTCGCCCACCGACCACGTGCCGACGTCGCCGTCGAGCGAGGAGTCCTGCGCGTCGAGCCGCAGGTGGTAGGCCGTCGCCTCGAGCTCGCGCGCGGCCTGCAGGAACGCGTTGACGTAGTTCGGGCGCTCGTTGCCCTGCGAGAGCACCGCGACGGTGCTGCCCGCCTCGATGCCGCACAGCGACAGCTCGCTGCGGCACATGTCCACGAACGTCGGTGCGGTCATCGGCCTGGGCTCCCTTCCTCTCCGAATATCATATATCAACCGCTGCTGAACTCGCCTTCGAGCAACGCCGTCACGGCGTCGCGGAACCCGGCGAGGTTGTCCCACGGGATCATGTGGCCCGCGGCCGGCACGCGGACCAGCTGCGCCACCGGGTTGCGCTCCGCCGCCTCGGCGGCGCCCTCCGCCGTCACCATCGGGCTGTCGCCGCCGTAGACGAACGCGACGGGGGCGGCCACCTGCGGCCAGTCGTCGAAGAAGTCCTCGTCATGGAAGCTGCGGTGCGACTCGGCGACCGCCTCCTCGGAGCAGGTCACGAGCCAGCGCGTGCGCAGGTCCAGCTCGCGGTCGGGCCAGCGCGGGTAGTGCTCGCGCAGCTGCGCGACCGTCGTGCCCGCGCGCGCCTGCTCGAGCTGGCCGAGGAAGCTCTCGCGCGTGATCGGGTACGGCGCGCGGCCCGGCCCGCTGAGCGGCGGGTCGACCGCGATCACCGGGCCGCGCAGCTCGGGGTGGCGGACGGCGAAGGTCGTGGCGATCCGCGCGCCCATCGAGTGCCCGAGCAGCGTCGGGCGCTCCAGCCCCAGCCCGCGGATGAGGCCGGCGACGTCGCCGGCATAGTCGCCGAGCGCGTAGCCGCCCTCGTCGGGTGCCTCCGAGAGGCCGCGCCCGCGCAGGTCCGGCACGATGAAGCGCCGGCCGCCGCGGATCGCGCGCACCACGAAGTCCCACGTGATCGCGGGGCTCGTGATCCCGGGCAGCACGACGACGCCGCGGCCTTCGCCGGGATAGTCGAGCACGTGCAGCGCGAGCCCGTTCGCGTCGACGGTCCGGCTCTCGGCCTCCAGCCCCGCGAGGTCCGCGCGCAGCGCTGCGCCGGGCATCAGTACTCCACCGGGAGGTCGGCGTGCGAGGCGGCGGGTACGGCGGGCTCGCTCCCCGGCTCGCTGCCGGCGACATAGGCGAGGGCGTCGTCGAGCGAGATCACGTCGCCGTACTTCGCGTCGATGTCGAACAGGTTCGCCTCGTGCGGGCCGGGCGCGCGATCGCCGACGCACTCCCGCACGACCAGGGTGGGGAAGCCCGACTGCACGCTGTCGACCGCGCTCGCGCGCACGCACCCACTCGTGGTCGCGCCGCAGATGACCACGGTGTCCACGCCCGCGGCCGCGAGCACCGCCGCGAGGTTCGTGCCGAAGAACGCCGAGGCGCCCTTCTTGGAGATCACGACGTCCTCGGGCCCGCGCGGGAGCCGCGGGTCGAGCTCGGCGGCCGGCGTGCCCTCCTTGAGGATCCCCAGCCCCGGGGCCTTCTGCAGCCAGGCTCCGCCGTCGTGGCCGTGGGCCGCGTAGCCGATGGTGGTGAACACGATCGGCCGGCCGTGCTCGCGCGCGACCTCGAGCAGCCGCCCGGTCGCCGCCACGACCTCGCCCAGCTCCGAGCCCGTCGCGTACTGCGGGTCGGTGAAGCCGTTCGTCAGGTCGACGACGACGATCCCCGGCCGCGCGCCGCGCCGGATGCGCTGGCCCCAGCCCGCGCGCGCGTAGATGCGGTCCTGGTCCGCGTCGCTCATGCGGCCCCGTCCTCGAGCAGCTCGACCACGCCGCGGTTGCCGTCGACCCGGATCCGCTGGCCCGTCCGGATGCGCTGGGTGCCCAGCCCCGTGCCGACGACGGCGGGGAGGCCGTACTCGCGCGCGACGATCGCGGCGTGCGACATCACGCCGCCGATGTCCGCCACCGCGGCAGAGACGAGGCCGAAGATCGGCGCCCAGCTCGGCGTCGTGCAGCGTGAGACGAGGATCTCGCCCTGCTGGACCTCGTCGAGCCGCGTCGCGTCGGCCACCACGCGCGCGAGGCCCTCGGCCACGCCGGGCGAGGCGGCGATCCCGCGCAACGAGGGGACCGCGCCGTCCTCGGGCTCGTCGCCGTCGGCGAGCCAGTCGGCGACGCCCTCGGTGGTGATGCCGAACAGCATGATCGTGTAGCTCTCGGTGATCTGCTCGGGCGGCGGGCCGAGCGCGGGCGGCGGGCTCCACTCCTGCAGGCGCGCGAGGATCTCCCGCCGCACCTCGACCTCGTCGCGCCAGTGCGAGCTCGCGCCGTCGCCGTCGATCGCCCAGTCGATCCCGAGCTCGTAGATCGCGTACGGGATCTCGAAGCGGTGGAGGTAGAAGATGTCCTCCGCGTCGGCCAGCACGCCGCGCGCGACGAGCACCGCGCCGAGCTCGCGCACCTTGTTGAAGAAGATCGTGTGGTGCCAGTGCTCGACGTAGAAGTTGTGGTTCTCGACGTAGGGATAGACCGTGCGTGAGAGCTCGAGCAGGCTGCGGAAGCTCTCGCGCTCGTCGTCGGAGACGAGGGTGTCCGCGTACTCGGCCGCCAGCCGCTCGCCCTCGGCGCGCAGCGCCTCCGTCGGCAGCGCGATGTCCTCGCCCGCCGCGAGCCGGTCGAGGTAGCCGCGCAGCGCCGCGAACGGGACCCGCAGGTCGTCCATCCACGCGCGGTCCTGGTGCGAGTAGCCCGCGCCGGTCGAGTACCAGAACCAGGGGTCCTTGGCGGCCTCGAACGCCTCCAGCCAGCGGCGGCCGGCGTCGCTCTCGGCGAGGCGGGCGAGGACGCTGTCGGGGTCGCCGTCGAACTGGTCGCGCAGCTCCAGCTCGTGCCCGAGCGCCGCGAGCTTGCGCAGCTCCGCGTCGGGGCGGAAGAGCACCAGCTCCTGGCCGCTGACCATGCGGGTGATGGTCTGGTTGTCGATGCTCGGGAAGAGCTCCGCGCAGAGGTCGCGGAAGGTGAGGTAGGCCCCGTATCCGAGCGTCAGCATCTCGAAGTGGTAGTGGCCCATCTCGTGCATGTTCTCGATCAGCCGGTTGTAGGCCGCGAGCAGCTGCCAGCCGCTGGTGAGGGCCTGGCGCTCGTGCACGATCGCGTCCGGCTCGACGTCGGGCGGGGGCTCGAAGGTGATCGCCTTCAGGCGCTCGATGCAGTCCGTCGCCTTGGCCACCCACTCGTCGTAGATCTCGTCCCAGTTCTCGAAGTACTCCTGGGCGCGGGCGGCGAACACCGGCGCGCGCGCCGCGATCTCCTCCGGCTCGGACACCTCGCGCGGGCTCGAGTAGAGATAGCCGTTGACCATCCGCTGGTCGAGCCCTCGCGACGGCGGCACGCGCCAGACCCGGTTGGCGCCCTGGTTGAGGGCGATCCACCAGTTCTCCGTCATGATCGTGTCGAAGGGGTAGACGGCGGTCGGGTTGTGCATCCCGTCGTAGAACCAGAAGCGCGCCTCGTCGTCCTCGCGGCGCTCCTCGCCGAACAGGTAGTAGTGCGGGTAGAGCCGCCGCCAGTCCTCGGCGCCCGCCGGCGCCTCCACCTCATAGGGGTTCGGGAACGAGCGGCCGTCGCTCGCGCTCATCGGAGGCCTCCCACCGCTGCGCCCGCACGGTCGACGCGCATGTCCGGGTGGACCACGTCGCCGTCGAGCACGACCGGCTCGTCGTCGAGGAACAGGCTGCAGCCGCGCATCGGCACGTCGACGTGGCACGGGCTGGCGTTGCTGCCGCCGAGCTCGGCGTTGGGCCCGGTCGAGAACAGCACGTTGCCGTAGAACGAGCGGCCCTCGGCGCCGATGCCGCGGCGGTCGGTGGCGAGCGACGACCAGCGCGCCTTCTCGTTCAGCCCCCAGCCGATGTGGGCGATCCCGTAGGCGTCGGGATCCTCGAACGACTCCATGTAGTCGCGCAGCAGCGCCGCGTCGAGCCCGGGGCCGCGCACGTCGACGATGCGCCCGCGCTCGATCGTGAGCTCGATCGGGGACGCGACGTAGTCCTTGAACGGGTAGACGATGTCGCCGGGCGCGATCACGACGCGGCCGTCGACGCCGTCGTCGTGCGCGCCGGTGAACAGGAAGCCCGAGGGCCAGTGATCCCAGCGCCCCGGCGTGTCGGTGTAGCCGTACTCCGTGATCGTCGGGTAGGCGCCGAGCCGGTAGGTCACGTCCGTGCCGGCCGGGTTCGTGAAGCGCAGGACCTTCGCCGCGCCCAGCAGCTCGCCGCCCGCCTCGACCCGCTCGCGCAGGCTGCGGGTGGGGAACATCCGGGCGAGCACGTCGACCGGCTCGACGGCGAGCAGCATGCGGGTGCCCGACGCTTCGACCTCGAGCTGCTCGGGCGAGAACAGCAGGAAGATCAGGTCGATCACGATGTCGGCCTGCTTGAGCGCCTCGACGGCGGCGGGGTTGCCGGCCAGCGGCGTCACCCCGACCGTCCAGGCGCCGCCGTCGGCGTCGAGGTCGCCCACCGCCGGCGCGAGCCGCACGTGGTGCGACGCCGCGCCGATGCGCGAGGCGGCGGCCATGAACGCGTCGGCGTAGTCGAGCCGCTCGACGCCCTGCGAGACGACGACCACCGTCTCCCCCTCGTGCACCGCGCACAGCTCGAGCTCCTTCACGCAGAGCTCGGTCAGCATCGCCTGCGACATCGTCTCACCCCTTGGCCTGCTCGCCCATGCGCCGCGCCTCTTCGATCAGCGTCGCGATCGCCCACTGCGCCGCGCGCCCCGCCTCGCGGCCGTCCATCCCCCAGTTGTCGTGCAGCGTCAGCCACGCGCGCGTGCTCCACAGCACCTGCACGGTGGCGACGAGCCGGCGTGCCTCGGCCGGCGAGAGGTCGGCGGTGACCTCCTCGAAGATCTTGCGCAGGGCCAGCGCCCGCCGGCGGCGCGCGCGGTCGTGGATCTGGCGCCCTGCCGCCGACGCGTCGGCCGCGCGCACGAGGTCGTCGCGCGCGGCGAACCCCTCGAACAGCGCCGGGGTGTTGCGCAGCAGCTCCTCGACGCTCTCCGGCGGCCCGCTGACGCCGAACTGCGCGTCGCGGAACTCGCCCACGCTGTCGATCAGCTCGTCCTTGGTTGGGAAGTGCCGGTAGACGGTGCGCAGCGACACCCCGGCGCGCTCGGCGACGAGCGGCACGGTCAGCTCGGCCAGCCCCTCCTCCGCGATCTGCGCGACCGCGGCCTCGAGGATCCGCTCGCGGGTCTGCTGCTGCTGCTCGCCGCGCAGCGGGCTGCGGTACTGCCGGACCCCGGACTCCGTCATGGGACCCGACGCTAGTCCGCGGCACGAGTCGTGTCAAGATGACACGTGCCATTACTTGAATAATCGGCGCGTGCCGGAATAGGATGCGGCGCCATGGCGGCGCCCAGGAGCACCGACACGACCCCGCTCGAGGCGCGCGCCTCGGAATGGATCGCTCCGTTCTCGCAGGCCGAGCACCTCGTCCGCGCCCGTGACTGGGTGCTCGAGCTCGCCCCCGGCGCATCACCGGAGCTGCGCTTCGCCGCCCTCACGCACGACATCGAGCGCCACTTCCCCGGCGGTCCCCAGCAGGACTTCGCGACCGACGAGTGGGACGACCCCGACTACCTGTTCGCGCACTCGACGCGCTCGGCCGACATCGTCCAGGAGTGGCTCGAGGCCGCGCCCGAGGCGCCCGGCGAGTCGTTCATCCGCGGCGTGCGCCGGCTGATCCTCCTGCACGAGCTCGGCGGGGACGCGGACGCCGACCTGCTGCAGGCGGCCGACTCGCTGTCGTTCCTCGAGACGCTGCAGGAGCTCGTCGCCGGCTGGGTGACCGACGGCCGCTGCCCGCCCGAGAAGGCGGACGCGAAGCTGCGCTACATGCGCGACCGGATCCGGATCCCGCGCGCCCGCGAGCTCGCCGACGGCCTCTACGTCGAGGCCGCGGACCGGCTCAAGAACGCCGGGATCTCCGGGTAGTCGGGGAAGAGCTCGCGCGCGGGCGCGGCGCACGGGTGCGCGGCCACCTGGTCGTGCAGGTCGGCGAAGCCGTCGAGCGCGCGCACGCTGCACAGGACCTGGAGCGTCGCGGCGTCCGGCGCCTCCGGCGTGAGCACGCCCTCGGCGAGCAGCGCGTCGACGCGCGCGAGCGTGCCCGGCAGCTCGTCGAGCGCGTGCCGCACCGCGGCCTCGTCGGCGCCGACCGCGCGCGCGTAGTACTTCGCCGCGGGCAGCCCGAGCGCGCCGACCGCGCCCGGCGCCGGCACGCCTGACGCCTCGGAGATCCAGCGCCGCAGCTCCGCGTCCCAGGTCAGGCCCCAGCGCAGGATCCGCCGCGGCACCATCTGCAGCTCCTCGTCCGCCCAGGTCTCGACCGCCCGGTCGGTGGGAAAGAGGTGCGGCTCGGGCCGGGCCACCTCGAGCGCGCGGGCGATCGCGCGCGTGCCCTGGACGCGGCGGCCGTCGAGCTTCAGCGCCGGCACCGTGCCGCCGCGGAAGCCGACGAGCCGGAGGTGCATCCGCTGCGTGCCGGGCAGCACCGTCGCGAGGTCGTACTCGATGCCCTTGAGCTCGAGCATCCGCCGGACGGCGTGAGCGGGATGCGACAGCGGGAACCAGTAGAGCCGGGCGGCGATGCCGCGGACCCTACTCGCGCGGCTCGACCGGGAGGGTGAATGCGAAGCAGTTGCCGGTCGCGCCCTCGGCGGGCGTGACACCGATCTCCCCGCCGTGACGCTCGACGATCTCGCGGCAGATCGTGAGGCCGAGGCCGCAGCCCCGCGCGCGGCGCTCGCCGCGGCCGCGCGTACGGGGGCGGAAGATGCGCTCCCGGTCCTCCGGCGGGATCGGCTCGCCTTCGCTCTCGACGTGCACCCGCCACGACGGTCCGTCTCGCTCCGCGCCGATCCGGATCGTCGCCCGACCTCGCGGCCCGTACTTGAGCGCGTTCACGAGCAGGTTGCTGATCACCGCGCCGATCAGCGGCGGCTCGGCGCGAATGACCGGGAGCTCGCCGACCTCCACGGACACCCCTCGCGCGCGTATCTCCGGCTCCAGGAGACCGACGCAGTCCCCGACGAGCTCTTGGAGCGCGACCAGGCGGATGCGCAGCGGGCGGTCGGCGGCAGCGGCATGGTGCAGCAGGCTCTCGACGAGCAGCCGCGACTGCGCGCACCCGCGGCGGAGCACCTCGAGATCGTGTCGCGACTCCAGGTGGCGCTCGTCGCCGTCGAGCTGGTCGGCGACGGTCGCCGCGCAGGCGTCGATCATGACCACGGGCGTGAGCAGCTCGTGCGCGGCGACCGCGGCGAAGCGCACGACGGCCTCCTTCTCGCGCTCGAGCTCCGAGACTCGCGTCCGGAGCCGAATGATCTCAGCGTGCGATTCCATTCCCAATACTCAACGTCCGTGTAGGAGCAACGTTCGCAGGAAGCGCGACAGCGATGAGGCCGGCCGTCAGGTGCCGGACAATTGACTGGGTGTCGAGCTAGCTGCGCGCCAGCGAGCCGCGCTGCACCCGCAGCGAGCCGACCGACGTCGCGGTCAGCACGCGGTGCAGCGCCCAGCCCAGGACACCGCTCCCGACGACGGCGGCGAGGAAGGGGATCCGACCGCGCTCGGGCAGCACGCCGAGCCACACGACCTGCACGAGGAAGATCTCGAAGGACGCGGCGCCCAGCCGCTCGAGCCAGCCCGTGCCCGGGACGGTGTGGGCCGGCCAGAGGTGCAGCATCGCCAGCAGCATCGCGGCCGCCCAGGGGACGGCGGCGAAGTTGGTCGCGAGCGTGAACCCGTGCACGAAGAACGGGAGCGACGCCGGGTCGGTCCCGGCGAGCGCGATGTACAACGCGCTCGGCACCGCGAGCGCCACGACCACGAGCCGGCGGCGCCCCACCCGCGCGTCGTCGATCGCCAGCCACATGCCGATCGCGATCGCGGCGAAGTAGCGCAGGATGCACGCGTCGTACGCGTAGGGGTAGCCGCCGAGGCTGCCGGCGCCCCTGAAGTCCGGCATGCGGCCCGCCCACACCTCGAAGATCACGTTGAGCGCGATCGCACCGAGCACCACGAGGCCCGGGCGGATCCGGAACAGGTGCATCCACGCGGGCCAGATCAGCGTGAACGTGAGCAGGATCGTGATCCAGTAGACGCCCGGGCCCGGCACCGGGAGGTATCCGACGAGCGCGAGTCGCCCGACGTGCAGGCGCCCGGTGGCCGAGCCGGCGACGAGCGCCACCGCGAAGATGATCAGCAGCGGGAGCAGGATCCTGCGGTAGCGCCCGCGCCAGTAGCGAGCGCCGTACGCCTCGGCGAGCGTGGGCGCCGGGCGCCGCAGGCTCGAGCGCGCGGCGTTGAAGCCCATCAGGACGAACAGGACCGGGACGGACTGGCGGAGCCAGAAATCCGCGCCCGTGTCGTCCATCGCCTCGCGCGTCAGCGCGTGCTGCGCGATCACGCCGATGATGGCGAGGCCCTTGACGACGTCGATCGCTGGAATGCGCATGGCGAACGACGTGTACCCCGCTCGGCGCAGTTCATCTCCGGCGGGCTTCGGGAGCGGGAGCGACGGGACTCGAACCCGCGACCTCCGGCGTGACAGGCCGGCGCTCTAACCGACTGAGCTACGCCCCCACGAACGACCGCTAGTAAAGCAGAGAAGCGCCCCACCACCTGCCGAAACCGAAACCGCTGTCAACGGCGCAACTGCGCCATCGAAGCGGTGTTTCCGGAGGCGTCAACCGATCAGTCAGGAGGTGGGGCTATGCCCCATTCTGCCAAGTCGCTCGCAGCGGTTCTAGCGAGTGCAGTGTTGGGCCTCGCAATGCTCACCGCGACCGCGCTCGCGATGAACATCGACGGCACACCCGGGAACGACCACATCCGGGGCACGAAGAAAGCCGACACGATCCACGCCCTCGCGGGCAACGATCGGGTCGTGGCATGGGGCGGCAACGATCACGTCGACGGCGGCCCGGGCGCGGACCGCATCTTCGGCAACCGTGGCGCCGACCTGCTCGAGGGCAAGGCCGGGCCCGACGTCCTGCACGGCAACCGCGGCAACGACACGCTCGTCGGCGACGTGCCGCTGGTGGGCGACAAGGTCAGCCAGGACCGCCTGTACGGCGGCCGCGGCAACGACACGCTGCGCGGCGGCGACGGCTTCGACCGCCTGCACGGCGGGCCGGGCGCCGACACCGCCAACGGCAACGCCGGCAACGACCTGATGTCGGGCGGCTCCGGGCCGGACAACCAGAGCGGCGGGCCGGGCGACGACACGATCTTCGCCAACCGCGGCGTCGACGTCACGAGCGGCGGGCCGGGCAACGACACGCTGTTCGCGCTCGCGCGCCGCGACGTCCACGGCCGTCACGACACCAAGGGCGACACCGTCCGCGGTGACGAGGGCGACGACACGATCCGCGTCCGCGACGGCGAGCAGGATGTCGTCAACTGCGGGCCGGGCACCGACACCGCGTACCTCGACTTCAAGGACCGCATCGAGGACGCCAGGCCGGCGAACCCGAATGGCTCCTGCGAGGTCGTCCAGCGCGACCGTCGGAACCGCGCCGACTCGCGTCAGGAAGACGCGACGGAGGAGCCCGCGGAGGACAAGAAGACCGAGTAGGTACGCGTGAATACCGGGGGTGGTGCGTTCAAACGTGCCACCCCCGGGTATGAACGCCGCATGTACATCGGTATCGGCACACTCATCATCATCATCATCCTCTTGATCATCCTGCTCTAGACGGGATGACCCCGACGCGCGGCGGAAGGGCCGCGCGCCGGGGCTGAGGAGAACCGAACCGAGACACGGCGGCTCGCCGCGTAGTAGGGCCCTTGCACCACTGACACGGTGGTGCACATGCAGAAGAACAACCTCGCCGCCCGCGCGGGCCGCTGGAGTGCCCACCACCGCAAGCGCGCGATCCTCGGCTGGATCGCCTTCGTCATCCTCGCCACCGTGATCGGGGGCGCCGTCGGGCAGCGGATGCTGGCCGACGAGGACACCGGCAACGGCGAGTCCCGCGCCGCCGACCAGGCGATCGCCGCCGCCGGCTTCCCCAAGAAGGCCGAGGAGCAGGTGCTCGTGCAGGGCAAGGGCCACCGCGATGCAGCCACCAAGGCGGCGGTCGGCGATGTCGTCAAACGCCTGCGGGCCGCGCCGCACGTCGTCGAGGTCGCGTCGCCCTACGCCAAGGGCAACGGGGGCCAGCTGTCGCGCGACGGCCGCTCCGCGCTCGTCACCTTCAAGCTCCAGGGCGACGACGACGTCGCCAAGGATCGCGTCGGCGCCACACTCGGCGCCACCGCCGCCGCGCAGCGCGCGCACCCGCGGCTGCGGATCGAGCAGTTCGGCGACGCGAGCGCGGACAAGGCGCTCTCGAAGGCGTTCGACAAGGACTTCAAGAAGGCCGAGTTCCTCTCCCTGCCGATCACGCTGCTGATCCTGATCGTGGCGTTCGGCTCGCTGGTCGCCGCCGGCCTGCCGCTCGTGCTCGCGCTGACCGCGGTGATGGGCACGATCGGGCTGCTCGGCCCCGTCTCCCAGCTCGTCGCGCTCGACGATGCGATCTCGTCGGTCGTGCTGCTCGTCGGCCTCGCCGTCGGCGTCGACTACTGCATGTTCTATCTGCGAAGGGAGATGGAGGAGCGCGACGCCGGCAAGGGCCCGGAGGCCGCGCTGGAGGCCGCCGCCGCGACATCGGGCCGCGCCGTCCTGATCTCCGGCTTCACCGTCATCGTGGCGATGGCCGGCATGTTCCTGGCCGGCAGCGCGGTCTTCCTCTCCTTCGGCGTCGGCACGATCCTCGTCGTCGCGGTCGCCGTGCTCGGCTCGGTCACCGTGCTGCCCGCGATGCTCTCCTGGCTCGGCCAGAAGGGCTGGACCGAGAAGGGCCGCGTGCCGTGGCTCGGCGGCCTGCGCCACCGCAACCACGGCGAGTCGCGGGTGTGGTCGGCGATCCTCGATCGCGTGCTCAAGCGGCCCGTCGTGTCGGCCACCGCCGCCACGGTCCTGCTGGTCGTGCTCGCCGTGCCCGCGTTCGGGATGCACACGATCAACCCGGGCGTCGCCGGCCTGCCGCGCAGCCTGCCGATCATGCAGACCTACGACCGCATCCAGGATGCGTTCCCCGGCGGTCCGCTCCCGGCCGTGATCGTGGTCCGGGCCGACGACGTGCGCGCCCCCGAGGTCCAGGCGGGGATCGCGAAGCTGCGCGACGAGGCGGCGAAGTCGAAGGACTTCGGCCAGCCGGTGACCACGGTGACCAACCCCGGCCACAACCTCGAGGTCGTCAACCTGCCGATGGCCGGTGACGGCACCGACACGCGCTCGGAGACCGCCCTCGCCGCCCTCCGCGACGACCTGGTCCCGCGGACGCTCGGGCGCGTCGGCGGTGTGCGGGCCGAGGTGACCGGCATGACCGCGGGCTCGAAGGACTTCAACGACACGCTCAAGTCACATCTGCCGATCGTGTTCGCGTTCGTCCTCGGCCTCGCGTTCATCCTGCTGCTCGTCACGTTCCGGTCGATCGTGATCCCGATCAAGGCGATCCTGCTCAACCTGCTGTCGGTCGGCGCCGCCTACGGGATCCTCACGCTCGTCTTCCAGGACGGGCACCTCGAGGGCCTGCTCGGGTTCCACTCGATCGGCGGCGTGACGTCGTGGCTGCCGCTCTTCCTGTTCGTGATCCTGTTCGGCCTCTCGATGGACTACCACGTGTTCATCCTCAGCCGGATCCGCGAGGCGGTGGACAGCGGCATGAGCACCGACCGCGCGGTCGCGCACGGGATCAAGCAGACCGCGGGCGTGGTCACGAGCGCGGCGGTCGTGATGGTCGCGGTGTTCGCGATCTTCGCCACGCTGAGCTCGCTCGAGTTCAAGCAGATGGGCGTCGGCCTGGCCGCCGCGGTGCTGATCGACGCGACCATCGTGCGGGCGGTGTTGCTGCCCGCGACGATGAAGCTCCTGGGCGACTGGAACTGGTACCTGCCGCGCAAGCTGGACTGGCTCCCGCGGCTCGACCACGAGGGCGCTCCGGAGCCGGCGAAGGCGTAGCGGAAGTCGCTGGGTACTCTCCCGCCGCATGCGCGCGCATGCGGCGGTGGCCGCCCTCCTCGTCCTGCCCCTCGCCGCGTGCGGCGGGGGGCTGTCCAAGGCGGAACTGGTCAAGCAGGGCGACGCGATCTGCAAGCGGGTCAACGACAAGATCGCGAAGCAGCAGGAGCCGACGAACGCGGCCGACCTCGCGGCGCTCGCCAAGCAGACGGTCAACATCTCCGATCCGGCGATCGACGACATGGAGGCGCTCGAGCCGCCGGACGAGCTGGAGAAGGACTTCGACGCGTTCGTGGCGAGCCTCAAGCAGCAGCGCGACCTGACCAAGCAGATCGGCGACGCCGCCGGCAAGGGCGACACGGTGAAGATCCAGCAGGTCGCGAACGAAGCGCAGAAGGCGCAGACGCAGTACCGCAAGCTCTCGGACAAGATCGGCTTCAAGGAATGCGGAGGGGGGAACTGAGATGGCGCGCTACGGGGTGCTGACCGGCGGAGGCGACTGCCCGGGGCTCAACGCGGTGATCCGTGCGATCGTGCGCAGGGGCAACCAGTTGGGCCACGAGTTCTTCGGCTACCGCTACGGCTGGGCCGGCGTGCTCGCCGCCGACGGCGCGGAGCTCACGGCGGAGGCCACCCGCGGGATCCTGCACCGCGGCGGGACGATCCTCGGCACGTCGCGGACGAACCCGTACAAGGAGGAGAACGGGCTCGAGCGCGTGCAGGCGTCGCTCACCCAGCACAACCTCGACGGGCTGATCCCGATCGGCGGCGAGGACACGCTCGGCGTCGCGCGCCGCCTGTCCGAGGACGGCATCGACGTCGTCGGCGTGCCGAAGACGATCGACAACGACCTCGCCGGCACCGACTTCACCTTCGGCTTCCAGACCGCCGTGCAGATCGCCACCGACGCGATCGACCGCCTCCACACCACGGCCGAGTCGCACAACCGCGTGATCGTCGTCGAGGTGATGGGGCGCACCGCGGGCTGGATCGCCTGCTACTCCGGCATGGCCGGCGGGGCCGACGTGATCCTCGTGCCCGAGCGCCCGTTCGACATCGAGGAGGTCTGCGAGCGGGTCCGCCACCGCCACGAGAGCGGCCACTCGTTCTCGATCGTCGTCGTCGCCGAGGGCGCGACGCCGAAGGACGGCGAGGTCAAGTCGGAGTTCGGCGCCGGGACGGACGCGTTCGGCCACGTGCGGCTCGGCGGCATCGCCGTCCAGCTCGAGCGCGAGATCGAGGAGCGCACCGGCTTCGAGTCCCGCATGACGATCCTCGGCCACGTCCAGCGCGGCGGCACGCCGCTGGCCTACGACCGGGTGCTCGGGACGCGCTTCGGGGTGGCGGCGATCGATGCCGCGGACCAGGGCAACTTCGGGAAGATGGTCGCGCTGCGGGGAACCGAGATCGAGCTCGTCTCGCTCGACGAGGCGCTGGCGGAGCCGAAGCTGCTCGACCCGCGGCTGTACGAGACCGCGACCGTGTTCTTCGGGTAGTAGCTTCCGAGAGGTGTTCAAGCAGGGGCCGGTCCCCGCGTTCGTCCATGGGATCGTCGAGTACGCGGCGGCCATCCTGTTCATCGCCGCGCCGTTCCTGTTCGACTTCAAGGAGGACGCCGCGACGGCCCTGTCGCTGATCGTCGGCGTGCTGATCCTGATCGTCGGCGCGTCGACCCAGTGGCAGACCGGCCTGATCGACTCGATCCCGGTGGTCGCGCACGTGATGCTCGACTACGTCCTGGCGCTCTTCCTGATCGCCTCGCCGTTCATCCTCGGCTTCTCCGACGACGGCACGGCCGCCGCGTTCTTCATCGTGCTCGGTGTCCTGCACCTGGTACTCACCATCGCGACGCGCTTCGTCGTGGAGGAACGGCCGCCGCGGGCGAAGCAGGCGGCCAAGCCCCCGCCGAAGTAGCCGTGTTCGAGGCGATCACCGCGCGGGGCGACGCGGCCGCCGCCGTCACCGACGCCGCGTGGCTGCAGGCGATGCTCGACGCCGAGGCGGCGCTCGCGCGGGCGCTGGCGAGCGCCGGCGTGATCGAGGCGGCGGAAGCGGAGGCGATCGCGGCGGCGTGCGTGGCGGAGCGCTTCGACGCAGACGCGATCGCGGCGGCCGCGAGCGGCTCCGGCAACCCGGTGGTGCCGCTCAAGGCGGCGCTGACGGAGGCGGTCGAGGGACCGGCCGCGGCGCACGTGCACCGCGGGGCGACGAGCCAGGACATCCTCGACACGGCGGCGATGCTCGTCGCCGCGCGGGCGCTCGACCCGCTGCTCGACGACCTGCTGGCCGCGCGCCTCGCGGCGGGCGAACTGGCCCGCGCGCATCGCGACACGCCGGTCGCCGGCCGCACCCTGCTGCAGCAGGCGGTGCCGACCACGTTCGGACTCAAGGCGGCGGGCTGGATGGCCGGGCTCGAGGACGCTCGGCGGTGGCTCAACGAGCTGCGCGTCGAGCGCCTGGCGGCGCAGCTCGGCGGCGCAGCCGGCACGCTGGCCTCGCTCGGCGAGGCCGGGCCCGCGGTGGCCGAGGCGTACGCCGACGCGCTCGGGCTGCCCGAGCCGGTGCTGCCGTGGCACACGCTGCGCGGGCGGATCGGAGAGCTGGCGAGCGCGCTGGCGGTGACCTCCGGCGCGGTCGCGAAGGTCGCGCGCGATGTGATCCTGCTCTCCCAGACCGAAGTCGCCGAGGTGCGGGAAGCGCGCGGCGGTGGCTCGTCGACGATGCCGCACAAGCGCAACCCGGTGGCCGCGATCTGCGCGCTCGCCTGCGCGCAGCAGGCGCCCGGCCTGGCCGCGACGCTGCTCGGCGCGATGGCGCACGAGCACGAGCGCGCCGCCGGCGCGTGGCACGCCGAGTGGCGGCCGCTCGGCGAGCTGCTGCGCTCGACGGGCTCGGCGGTGGCGTGGCTCCGCGACTCGCTCGAAGGGCTGGAGGTCGACCCGGAGCGGATGCGGGCGAACCTCGAGGCGACCGGCGGGCGGATCATGGCCGAGCGGCTCAAGGCTGAGCTTGCCGAGGCCGACCTCGAGCGCGCGCTGGACAGCGATGACTTCCGCGCCGCCGTCGAGGACCTCGGCGCCGGCGACCTGCTCGACGCCGCCGGCTACCTCGGCTCCGCCGGCGAGCTGGTCGACCGCGCGCTGGACTTCTACGACCGGGAGGGCTGATGGACGAGGGCGAGCGCACGCGCCGCGAGGTGCTGGGCGACGAGCACGTCGATCGCACGCTGGGCAGCGCGTCGGAGTACGCGCGGCCGTTCCAGGACTACCTGACCGACGTCGCGTGGGGAAAGGTGTGGGCGCGGCCGGGGCTCGACCGCCGCACCCGCTCCTGCCTCACGATCGCTCTACTCACCGCGCTCGGGGCGGAGAACGAGCTGCCGATGCACGTGCGCGCCGCGATCAAGAATGGGGTCACCCCCGAAGAGATCCGTGAGGTGATCATCCAAGCCGGCCTCTACGCCGGAATTCCCAAGGCCAACGGCGCCTTCAAGCTCGCCGAGCAGACCCTCCGGGAGGAGGGCCTCCTCTAGACCGCCGTCCTCGGGCCGGCGCTAGACGGGTTCGCGCCAGACCGGGCACGACATGCAGCGCGGGCCGCCGCGGCCGGTGCCGAGCTCGGAGCCCGCGATCAGCACGACCTCGATGCCCTCCTCGGCCAGGCGCTGGTTGGTCTCCGTGTTGCGCTCATACGCGCACACCAGCCCGGGCGCGATGGCGAGCGTGTTGTTGCCGTCGTCCCACTGCTCGCGCTCGGCGGTCACCGGGTCCAGGCCGGTATCGATCACGCGCAGCTCTCCGATGTCCATCGCGCGCGCGGCGGCGGCCAGGAACGGCTCGCGGTCGCCGACGCCGCCCGGCGTGACGACGAAGGCGTCGAGCGTGTCGGCCAGCGGCGGGTACATGACCACCGCGTCGCGGTCGACCATCGTGCAGACGGTGTCGAGGTGCATCGTGGCGCGGTCCTGGGAGATCGGCACGGCCAGCACCGCGTCGGCCGCGCCGGCCAGGAACAGCCGCTGGGCGAACGCCTCGACGCCCGCCGGGCTCGTGCGCTGGCCGACGCCGATGGCGAGCACGTCCGGCGCGAGCACGAGCACGTCGCCGCCCTCGAGCCACGCCTGGTCCTCCGGGCTGCCGCCGTAGAGCAGCTCGGTGCCGGCGAAGCGCGGGTGGTGACGGTAGATCGCGCCGGTGATCGCGCTCTCGCGCCGCCGCGCCGGCATCGCGAGCTGCGTGACCGCGACGCCGTGGTCGAGCCAGACGGCGGAGTCGCGCGTGAAGAGCAGGTTCGGCAGCGGGCGGATCACGAACGACTGCGGCTCGACCATGTGCTCGACGAGGCCGCCAGGGTGCACCGGCAGCTCCTCGCGCGCCATGCCCGCCATCAGCACCCGCGCGAGGTCTGCCGACGGCAGCGGGCCAAGGTGCTCCCGCAGCGCCGGGACGAGCGAGGGGCCGATCAGGTCGGGCCGCAGCGCGCTGTCGAGCAGCTGGCCGCGCGCCTCGGGGACGTCGAGCACCTCGGTCAGCAACTCGTGCAGGTAGAGCACCTCGACATCGCGCGCGCGCAGCGTCTCCGCGAACTGGTCGTGCTCCTCCTGCGCGCGGTCGAGCCACGGCACGCCGTCGAACAACAGGTCGTCGTTGTTGCGCGGCGTCAGCCGCCGCAGCTCCGGGCCGGGGCGGTGCAAGACGACCGTCCGGAGCCGGCCGACCTCGCTCCCCACGCCGTGCTGGTGGTCCACGATGTGCGCACGCTACTCGGCTTCCTCATCCGCCGCCTCTTCTTCGCCGTGGTCGTCCTCGTCGCGGTCGCGGTGATCGACTACGGCATGTTCGGCGACCCGCTGAGCCGCGTCTTCCTGCACCTCGACTTCGGCTGCGCGACGTCGCACTACGGGTGCCCGCCGGTGAAGGAGATCTGGTCGGAGTATTGGCAGGCGGACGTCTACCTGCTGATCGGCGGGCTCGCCCTCGGGGTGGTCGCCGGCCTCTGGGCCGCGACGTTCTGCGCGCGGCGCCCACGCTCGATCGCGACACGCGCCGTCGAGACGGCCGGCCTCGTCTTCTACTCGATGCCCGCCTACCTGTTCGGCTTCGGGTTGCTGCTGCTGTTCGAGCCGACCTTCGGCGCGCTGCCGCTGCCGTTCTTCTTCCACCCGCTCGACTACCAGGATCCGTTCGCGGACCCGCGGATGTTCGTGCAGGCGATGATCGTCCCCTGGATCGTCATCGCGGCGCCATTCGCGGCCGTCGTCATGCGGCTCGTGCAGGCGACCATGCTCGAGGAGCTGGCCTCCGACCACGTGCGCACCGCCGAGGCGAAGGGGCTGAGTCGCCGCCGCGTGATCCGGCGCCACGCCGGGAGGCCGGCCTACGTCTCGGTCGCGGCGCTCGTCGGCGTCTGGGTGCCCGCCTTCATCACCAACATGATGCTCGTCGAGTACGTCTTCTTCGTGCCCGGCTTCTTCGGGCAGACCAAGCGCGCGCTCGGTCAGATCCCGGAACTGCCGCCGGGCTTCGACATCCCGATGATCCAGGGGCTCGCACTGTGGGCGGCGGTGCTGATCGTGGTCGTGAGCACGCTCGCCGACGTCGTGCTGGTCATGCTCGACCCGCGGGTGCGGGCGAGCGGCCACACGGCGCGATGACCGCCTGCCGGGCCCCCGGTGATCGGGCACAATGCGATCTTGCTCGCCTTCCTCGCCCGCCGCCTGGCCTTCACCGCCTTCGCGCTCGTCGCGCTGACGGTGATCGTCTACATCATGTTCGACGTCCCGCACCGGCTCGAGCGGGTCCTGTTCCACCTCGACTTCGGCGTCAGCTGCTCGTACCCCGGCTGCCCCGCGATCACGAAGCTGTGGGGGCGCGCGTGGCAAGCCGACGTCTACCTGCTGGTCGGCGGTCTCGTGCTCGGCGTCACGACGGGCCTGGCCGGCGCGGCGTACTGCGCCACGCATCCGCGCACGCTCGCCGCGCGCGCGTTCGAGACGATCGCGCTGATCCTCTACTCGATGCCGGTGTACCTGTTCGCCCTGGGCCTGCTGCTGTTGTTCGAGCCGATCTTCGGCCTGCTGCCGTCGCCGGTGTTCTTCCACCCGGAGGACTACGCGGCCCCGCTCTCGAACCCGTGGCACTTCTTCGAGGCGATGCTCGTGCCGTGGATCCTGGTCGCCGCGCCGTTCGGAGCGGTGGTGATGCGGTTCGCGCGGGTGACGATCTCCGAGGAGATCGGCAGCGACTACGTGCGCACCGCCGCCGCCAAGGGGCTGTCGGCGGGAAAGGTGCTTCGGCAGGCGATCCGGCCGAGCTACGCCCCGGTGGCTTCGCTGATGGGCGCGTGGGTGCCGACGTTCGTGACCAACATGGTGCTGGTCGAGTTCGTTTTCTTCATCCCCGGCTTCCTCGGACTGTCGAGGCGTGCGTTCGGCCAGGCGCCGGGAACGCTGGTGCCCAACGAGCCGGTCGGCCACATCGACATCGTCATGGTGCAAGCGCTGGCGCTGTGGACCGCGGTGCTGATCATCGTCGTCAGCGCGCTAGCGGACGTCGTGCTCGCCGTGCTCGATCCGCGGGTGCGCGGAGCCGGCCGGCCGGTCGGCTGACCGCCGGGACGGCGATCCGCGTCGGGCACTCGCGCCCGCGCAGCGTCACCTCGCCGTCGGACTCCCAGCGCGCGGCCTCCGCGCCGCCGGCGCAGTCGACGGCGTCGCCGCTGGCCAGGAGCCGCTGCTCGTGCTGCTTGGCGAGCTCGGTGAGGCGCGCCGCCTCGTTGACCGGGTCGCCGATCACCGTGTACTCGAAGCGCGCCTCGGCGCCGACGTTGCCGGCCACGACCGTGCCGCAGGCGACGCCGATGGCGGCGTCCAGCCCGCCGTCGAGCTCGTCGAGGCTTGCGCGCAGCCGGCGAGCGCAGGCGAGCGCGCGGCGGGCGTGGTCGTGCTGCGGGACGGGCGCGCCGAACACGCACAGCGCGGCGTCACCCTCGAACTTGTTGACCATGCCGCCGCACTCGTGGACCTCGGCGACGACGACCTGGAAGAACGCGTTGAGCAGCGCGACGACCCGCTCCGGGCTGTGAGCCCGGGCGAGCTCCGTGGAGCCGACGACGTCGACGAACAACGCTGAGACCTCGCGCGTCTCGCCGCCCAGCTCGATGCCCCGCTCGAGCGCCTCGCGCGCGACGTCGATCCCGACCTGGCGCCCGTAGAGGTCGCGCAGCTGCTCGCGCTCGCGCAGCCCGGCGACCATGCCGTTGAAGCCCGCCTGCAGCCGCCCGATCTCGGAGCCGTCGTCGACCGGGACGGAGACGTCGAGGTCGCCCTGGCTGACGCCGTCGATCGCGCGCCGCAGCTGCCGCACCGGCCGCGCGACGGCCTGGGTGGCGAGCTTGGTGGCGACGAAGCCGGCGCCCATGGCGGCAGCGGCGGCGAACCAGATCGGCGCGATCAGGTCCTTCGGGTCGGTCACGTCGCGGCCGACGGGGATCAGCGCGACCATCAGGATCGGCACGCCCGAGCACAGCACCCACGTCAGCAGCAGCCGCGGGGCGATGCCGAGCGAGCGCGCCTCGGGCGGCGCCGAGCGGTCGAGCGCGAGCGCGAAGGCCGGGCGCAGCTGCCACTCGCTGGTGAGGTAGACCGCGGCGCTGGTGGAGATGCCGGCCAGCGCGATCGTGACCGCCTCCTCGAGCGCGAACTCGCTCGACGCGAACAGGTCAGGCAGCGAGAACAGCGGCACCGCGATCAGCCAGCGCACGAGCGTCATGCGCGCGAACAGGACCGGCAGCCGCATGACCTCCTGGCGCTCGTCCGCGGTCGGCGGGCGGCCTTCGGCGAGCCAGCGCCGCATCCGCTCGAACCGCGGCTGGGCGCTGCGGTAGAAGGTCAGGCCGGCGATCAGCGTGTACACGGCCGTGGCGAGCAGCGTGACGCCGCGCGGCACCACGGTCTGCTCCGCGGTGGGCGGGAAGACGACGGTCATGTAGACCGCGAGCATCGACACGGACAGCGTGTTGACCACGCAGCCCGCCAGCGTCGAGCGCCACTGGAGCTTCAGCGCGAGGGGGAGCCTGGAGCCGCGGACCGCCATGCCCTGGATGATGCCCGCCTCACGCGCGCGCGGCACCGGTTCTGCGTGCGATGCGTCACACGCAGAACGTCTCGAGCAGGCGCGCCACCGCGGCGTCGCCGTCGCCGTCGCCTGCTCGGTGTCGACCTCCGGCGCTTCTGCGAACGCCGCACGCCGGTGCTTCCGAACGTCGACGACGGGCCGACCAAGGACCTGGTGCTCCGCCACGGCGGGGATGACCGCGAGCTGCCGCGCGACGTCGCGCCCCCGCCCGGCGCCGAGGTCACCGACCCCGACGCCATCTCCCCCGCCGACACGCCCAGCGCGGTCCGTTAGTTGCAGGCCGCAACCCTGCGGCCTGCTAGCTGTTGTGAACGCCGATGTCCCGTGCCGTGCGCCTCGCAGCGCTCGCTTTCGCGAGCGGCCTGATCCTCCCCGCCTCCGCCGCCCAGGCCAAGGGCGGCGCCTGCCTGCCCGACTATCCGCACGGCGCGCACTGCCACGTGTGGACCGGCAAGGTCACGCAGGTCGACGACGGTGACACGCTCGACGCGAGCGTCCCCCGTGACGGCCTCGGCGGCGTGCTGCGGGTGCGCATCATCGGCATCCAGGCGATGGAGCTGACCTCGTACCGGACCGCCTCACGCGCGGGTGACTGCCACGCGGTCGACGCCACGAAGCGGCTCGAGCAGCTCGTCAGGCGCTCCAAGGGCAAGATCCGCGTCAGCGCGCTCTACACCGGGAGCCGCTCGCGCGGCCGCCGGCTGCGCTCGATCGCGGTCCGCCGCGGTAAGCACTGGCGCGACGTCGGCCGGATCCTCGTCTCCGAGGGCCTCGCCCTGTGGTGGCCGGGGCTCGCCGAGGACGCCTCGAACGCGCGCTACAGCCTGCTCTCCCAGAAGGCGGCGGCCGCGCATAAGGGCCTCTTCGACCCCGAGGCGTGCGGCATCGGCCCGAACCAGGGTCATCCGATCGGCCTGTGGGCGCAGTGGGACGCGGACGGCAACGACCGCGACGACGTCAACGGCGAGTACGTGAAGATCCGCAACTACGACCTCAACAACTGGCTGCCGCTGACCGGCTGGTACCTGCGCGACTCGGGCCTGCGGCGCTTCACCTTCCCGCCCGGCTCCGCCATCCCGCCGAACAGCTCCGTGACGGTCTACGCCGGGGAGGGCGAGGACGCCGGCACCGACTTCTACTGGGGCCTGAGCGCGCCGGTGTTCGAGAACGCCAGCAAGGCCAACCCGGACATCGGCGACGGCGCCTACCTGTTCGACCCGCGGGGCAACATCCGCGCCTCGATGATCTACCCCTGCAAGGTCGCCTGCTCAAACCCGGCGCGGGGCTCGATCGCGATCAGCGCGCAGCCGAAGAAGGACGAGTACGTCACGCTCACGAACACCGGCGGCGCTCCGATCGACCTCGAGCAGTACGTGCTCAAGTCGCTGCCCTACTCCTACGCGTTCGCGCAGGGGACGACGCTCGCGCCGGGGCAGACGATCCGCGTGCACACCCAGGGCGACCCGTCCGAGGACACCGCCACCGTCAAGTACTGGGGCATGGACAGGCAGATCCTCAACAACAGCGGCGACGTGGCGGAGCTCGACGCCTACAACGACGTCGAGATCGCCTGCACCGCGTACGGCTCGAAGTCCTGCTGAGCCGATCTGAGTAGGGTGCCGCGCGTGGCGGACTCGCGGCGTGTGCTGCTGGTGGGCGGGGGCGATCTCGCCGAGGAGGTCTGCGAGGCGCTCGACGCCGCCGGCGCGGAGGTGACGTGGCTCGAGCACGCTGACGACGCCTCGCTGCGCGAGGGTGTGGCCGCGAAGCCCGACGTCGTCTGCGTCGCCACGCGGAGCGACGCGCTCCCGCTGCGGGTCGCGCTGCTCGTGCGCCACCTCGATGCGGACGTGCCGCTGCTGGTGACGATCTTCGACCCGGGGATCGCCGCGCAGATCGCCGAGACGGTCCCGAACTGCCGCGTCACCTCGATCGCCGACATCGTGGCGCCGTCGCTCGCCGGCCCGTGCATCTCGGAGGACCTCCTGGCCGTGCTGCGCGACGGGGACCGGACCGTCGGGCTCGGCGAGGCGCTCGAGGAGGTCGAGCTGCCGCCGCGCCAGGCCCACCGGCTGCGCAGCCTCGCGGCGGCCGTCCTGCGGCCCTACGACCGCAGCGCCGCGCTGCTGTTCTACGGCTTGGCCGGGCTCGTGACGATGCTGTGCTTCGAGCTGGTCGGCGCGATGATCGTGCTCGACCAGCCGTTCGCCGACGCCGCCTACGGCTCGGCCAAGTCGCTCGCCACCGTCGGCCCGAACACCGACGTCGACCACGGGCCGAAGTGGTTCAAGGTCGCGATCGCGTGCTCGGTGATCCTCACGCTGCTGTCGGCGGCGGCCTTCACCGGCGGGCTGATCAACCGGTTCGTCGACTCGCGCCTGACCGGGCTGATCGGCAAGCGCGCGGTGCCGCGCCAGGGGCACGTGATCGTGATCGGGCTCGGGCAGGTCGGCCTGCGGCTGTGCATGCTGCTGCGCGAGTGCGGCGTGCTGGTGGTGGCGGTCGACGCCGACGAGGACGCCGAGACGGTGGGGCTCGCCCGCCGCCTGCGGATCCCCGTCGTCATCGGGCGCGCCGCGAACCCCGAGCTGCTGCGCCGCCTCTCGCTCGGGAAGGCGCGCGCGTTCGCGGCGGTGACGAACAAGGACCTGGTCAACGTCGAATCGGCGCTGACCGCGCGCTCGCTGGCCGGCGACCTGCGCGTGGTGCTGCGGGCGGGCGACGGGGACGTGGCCGACGAGACGCGCTCGCTGGAGGCGATCGGACACGTCGTCGACGTGCACCGCCTCGCGGCCGCCTACCTCGCGGGCGTGGCGCTCGGCTCCGACGCAGACTCGGTGGCGCTGCGCGACGGCAAGGCGGAGCTGTTGCTGCCGGGCGGCGAGCGCGAGACGGCGCCGCTCGTGATCGCCCGCTGAGGGCTTTCTCTACTAAATTGGTGGGCAAGCTAGACTTGCTGCATGGCCGTCTTTACAAAGCGATGGACGGAGGACGGCATCGCCAAGCCGCTACCGCCCGAGTGGTTCATCCAGAAGGACACAAGCGCCGAGATGCGCTGGGAGGCCATGCAGGGCCAGGGCTACTTCGTCCCGACGGAGCGCTTCTTCGTCCGCAACCACACCTCGACGCCGCCTGTCGACCAGCTCTCGTATGAGCTCGAGATCCACGGCCGCGGACCGGCGCGGGCCCGTCCGCTTCAGCTACGACCAGCTGACCTCGCTCCCCGCGGTCGAGCGCACCGTCGCCATCGAGTGCGCCGGCAACGGCCGTTCGCTGTTCGGCTCCCAGCAGGGCATGCAGGTGCCCGGCACCCCATGGGGCCTCGGCGCGACGGCGTCACGCGCTGGCGCGGCGTGCCGCTCTCCGAGGTGCTCGAGCACGCCGGGCTCCGCGACGACGCGGTCTACGAGATGAACGGCGAGCTGCTGCCGCCCGACCACGGCTACCCGGTGCGGCTCGTGGTGCCCGGCTGGATCGGGATCGCGAGCGTCAAGTGGGTCGGGCGCATCGAGGTGTCGACGACGCGGCTGTGGTCGCCGTGGAACACGAAGTGGTACCCGCGCTCGTTCTCCGAGCAGGTGGTCAAGAGCGCGTTCGAGCTGCCGTGGGAGGCGACGCTGCCGCGGGTCGAGCAGGTGCTCCAGGGGCGCGCGTGGTCGGCGACCGGGCCCGTCGAGCAGATCAGGCAGTCGTTCTGGACGCTGATCGCGTGGCAGAACAGGTTCGTCCGGCGCTCGCCGAGGATCGGCACGACGCGGTCGTGGAGCGGATACCACTCGAGCAGCGCGTCGAGCGCGGCGGGGCTGTGCGCGAGCGTCCACTTCATGTTCGTCATGCGCCCGCCGGTGGCGGCGTGAGCGTCGGCGGTGGCGCGCGAGGCCTCGGGCGCCTCGGCCTCGTCGAGCGGGGGGATCCAGGGCATGGGCCCAATCATCGCCCACCGACCAGGGTGGTTGCCACGAGCGGCACACCGGGCCGGTAGACGAGGTGGGAGTACGAGGGCGCGTCGAGGATGGCGAGGTCGGCGCGGGCGCCGGGCGCGAGGTGGCCGACGTCGGTGCGCCGGAGCGCGCGGGCGCCGCCCCTGGTGGCCGCCAGCAGCGCCTCCTCGGTGGTCATCCGCATGTCGCGGACCGCGAGCGCGAGGCAGAACGCCATCGAGGTCGTGTAGCTCGAGCCGGGGTTGCAGTTGGTGGCGATCGCGACCGGCGCGCCGGCGTCGATCACGCGGCGGGCGTCGGGGTAGGGCTGGCGGGTGGAGAAGTCGGTGGCCGGGAGGAAGGTGGCGACCGTGTCGCCGCCGGCGAGCGCGTCGACGTCGGCGTCGCTGAGGTAGGTGCAATGGTCGACGCTGGCGGCGCCGAGCTCGACCGCGAGGCGGACGCCCGGCCCGGGGCCGAGCTGGTTGCCATGGACGCGGAGGCCGAGCCCGGCGGCGCGGCCGGCCTCCAGCACCGCGCGCGACTGGTCGGCGTCGAACGCGCCCTCCTCGCAGAACACGTCGATCCAGCGGGCGAGCGGCGAGCACGCCGCGAGCATCTCGCCGACGACGAGTGCGACGTAGTCGTCGGGCGTCGTGCCCGCGGGGACGACATGGGCGCCGAGGAACGTGACGTCGTCGGTGAAGCGCGCGGCGACCTCGCAACTGCGGCGCTCGGTCTCGACATCGAGGCCGTAGCCGGACTTGATCTCGAGGTGGGTAATGCCGGCCCGCCGCGCCTCGTCGCGGCGGGCGGCGGCGAGCCGGGCGAGCTCCTCGGTCGAGGCGGCCCGGGTCGCGTCCGTGGTGACTCGGATGCCGCCGGCGGCGTACGGCGCGCCGGCCATCCGCGCGGCGAACTCGTCACCGCGGTCGCCGGCGAACACGAGGTGCGTGTGCGAGTCGACGAAGCCCGGGATCACGCACCGCCCCTCCGCGTCGATCCTCTCGTCGGCCGCCGCGCCCGCGCGCTCGACGGCCACGACCGAGCCGTCGTCGATCACCACCGCGGCGTCACGCAGGAGGCCGAGCGGGCCCTCCCCGAGCGACTCGTCGTTAGTGACGAGCAGCCCGATGTTGTCGACGACCAGCGTCAAGGGGTCAGACCCCCTGAGGGTGGTTGAGGGTTGCGCGGAGGGCGGCGGGGACGTCGAAGGCGGTGTGGCGGCCGTCGCGCACGATCCACTCGCCGCCGACCATCACGTTGCGGACGTCGGCGGCGGTGGCGGCGAACACCGCGCTCGCGGCGGCGTGCTCGGGCTCGATGCCCGCCAGGCGCACGGACTCGAGCGAGAGCGTGGTGAGGTCCGCCAGCGCGCCCGCCTCCAGCCGCCCGCCCTCCGGCCAGCCGAGCGCGGCGTAGCCGCCGGCGGTGGCGGCTGTGAGGAGGTCGGGGGCGCGGTGGGCGCCGCGGACGCCGGTGGCGAGCCGCTGGTCGAGCTCGATCGCGCGCGCCTCCTCGAACGGGTCGATCACCGCGTGGGAGTCGGAGCCGGTGGCGAGCGCGGCGCCCGCGTCGGCGAGGCGCCGCGCCGGGCCGACGCCGTCGGCGAGGTCGCGCTCGGTCGTCGGGCACAGGCAGACCGTGGAGCCACCGAGCAGCCTCACGTCCTCCTCGGTCAGGTGCGTGGCGTGGATCGCGGTGAAGTTCGCGCCGAGCGCGCCGGCGTCGGCGAGCAGGGCGGTCGGCGTCATGCCGTGCGCGGCGAGCGTGTCCTCGTTCTCCTTCGGCTGCTCGGAGACGTGGGCGTGCAGCGGCTTGCCCGCCGCCCACTCGGCGACCACCCGCGCGGCGTCCGGGTCGACCGCGCGCACGCTGTGGATCGCGGCGCCGACCCGCGCCGGCCCGCGCTCGGCGAGCAGGTCGACGCGCTCGGCCCACGCGGTGACGTCGCGGTCGCGGAAGCGCTCGATGCCGCCGTGCAGGTAGCAGGCGTCGAGCAGCGTGCAGCGCAGCCCGGCCGCCCGCGCCGCGGCGAGCACGGCGCGGCCCATCGCGTTGGGGTCGTCGTAGAGCGTGCCGCCGGGCGCGTGGTGGAGGTAGTGGAATTCGCCGACGCACGTGATCCCCGCCAGCGCCATCTCGCCGAACGCGGCGCGCGAGAGGGCGAAGCAGGAGTCGGGGTCGAGCGTCCCGGCCAGCTCGTACATCTGCTCCCGCCAGGTCCAGAACGACCCCTCGCCCGCGTGCGTCCGCCCCCGCAGCGCGCGCTGGAAGGCGTGCGAGTGCGCGTTGGCGAGGCCGGGGAGCGTGAGGCCGGTAAGCCGGTAGGCGTCATCGGTCGGCGCACCCGGCGTGACGGCAGTGATGTGGTCGCCGGCGATCTCGATGAGGACGTCGGCCTGGGCCGCCTCCCCACCGAGCCAGGCGAGCTCGCAAGAGAGGCGGATGGGGGCGGCCGGGGCTCGCTCGCCGGCGCCGCTCATTCGCCGAGCCGCTCCACGATCTCGCGGGCGCGGGCGTCGAACGTGCCCTGCGCGTGCTCCCAGGTCGAGAACGTCGTCGGATCCTCCACGCGGTCGAGGAACAGCACGCCGTCGAGGTGGTCGACCTCGTGCTGGAACGTGCCGGCGGTCAGCCCGCGCCGCACCTCCTCGTGCGGCTTGCCGTCGCGGTCGAGGTAGCGGACGCGGACCGCCTCGTAGCGCGGCACCGCCCCGCGCAGGTCCGGCACCGACAGGCAGCCCTCCACGATCTCGACCTGCTCGTCGCCGAGCGGCTCGAGCTGCGGGTTCACGATCACCGTGAGCGGGACCGCCGGCTTATACGGGTAGCGCGGGTTGCCCGCCTCGACCTCGACGATCGCCACGCGCAGCGTCTCCCCGACCTGGTTCGCCGCGATGCCCGCCCCGTTCGCCGCGCGCTTGGTCTCGATGAGGTCGTCGATCAGCTGCTGCACCTCGACCGACCCCAGCTCGTCCGCGCTCACCTCGCGCGCCCGCTCGCGCAGCACCGGATCGCCGACGGTGACGATCTCCCGCACGCTCATTCGCGCATCGGGATGCGCACGCCGCGCTCCTCGGCCACCTCGACCGCCCGGTCGTAGCCGGCGTCGACGTGCCGGATCACGCCCATCCCCGGGTCGGAGGTCAGCACGCGGTCGAGCTTCTCGGCCGCCAGCTCAGACCCGTCCGCCACGCACACCATCCCGGCGTGGATCGAGCGCCCGATGCCGACCCCGCCGCCGTGGTGGATCGACACCCACGACGCGCCCGACGACGTGTTCACCAGAGCGTTCAGCAGCGGCCAGTCGGCGATCGCGTCGGACTCGTCGGCCATCCCCTCGGTCTCGCGGTAGGGCGAGGCGACCGAGCCGGAGTCGAGGTGATCGCGCCCGATCACGACCGGCGCGCTCAGCTCGCCGGACGCAACCATCTCGTTGAAGCGCAGCCCCAGCCGGCGCCGCTCGCCGTAGCCGAGCCAGCAGATCCGCGCCGGCAGCCCCTGGAACGCGATCTTCTCGCCCGCCTCCTTGATCCACCGCGCCAGCCGCTCGTCGTCGGGGAACTCCTCGAGCGTCGCTCGGTCGGTCGCCGCGATGTCGGCCGGATCCCCGGACAGCGCCACCCAGCGGAACGGCCCCTTCCCCTCGCAGAACAGCGGCCGCACGTAGGCGGGGACGAAGCCGGGGTAGTCGAACGCGCGCTCGAAGCCGCCGAGCTTCGCCTCCGCGCGCAGCGAGTTGCCGTAGTCGAACACCTCGGCGCCGGCGTCCTTGAAGCCCACCATCGCCGCGCAGTGGGCAGCCATCGCGGCGCGCGAGCGGCGGACGTACTCGTCCGGGTCGTCGCGCCGCATCCGGTCGGCCTCCTCCTCCGACAGCCGGTCCGGCACGTAGCCGCCGAGCGGGTCGTGCGCGCTCGTCTGGTCGGTCACGATGTCGGCCTCGAAGCCGGCGGCCAGCAGCCGCGGGAGCACCTCGGCCGCGTTGCCGAGCAGCCCCACCGACAGCGCCCGCTTCTCGTCGCGCGCCGCCCGGCAGCGCGCCACCGCGTCGTCGAGATCGGAGGCCTGCTCGTCGAGATAGCGCGTATCGAGCCGCCGCTGGATCCGGTGCGCGTCGACCTCCACGCACAGCGCGACCCCGCCGTTCATGGTCACCGCCAGCGGCTGCGCCCCGCCCATCCCGCCGAGCCCGGCGGTCAGCGTGATCGTCCCCGCCAGCGACCCGCCGTAGCGCCGCCGCGCGATCTCCGCGAAGCACTCGTAGGTGCCCTGCACGATGCCCTGGGTGCCGATGTAGATCCACGACCCCGCGGTCATCTGCCCGTACATCGTCAGCCCGAGGTCCTCGAGGCGGCGGAACTCGTCCCACGTCGCCCACTCCGGCACCAAATTCGAGTTGGCGATCAGCACGCGCGGCGCCCACTCGTGCGTCCGCATCACGCCGACCGGCTTGCCCGACTGCACGAGCAACGTCTCGTCGCCCTCCAAAGCCCGCAGCGCGCGCACGATGGCGTCGAACGCCTCCCAGGAGCGCGCCGCGCGGCCGGTCCCGCCGTAGACGACGAGCTCATCGGGGTTCTCCGCGACCTCAGGGTCGAGGTTGTTCATCAGCATCCGCAGCACGGCCTCCTGCGGCCACCCCTTGCAGGAGAGCTCCAGCCCGCGCGGCGCCCGGACCGGGCGCGCGCCCTTCACGCCAGCACCCCCACCGCGCCCTCGACCGCCGCCGCCAGAGCCCCGCTCGTCACGAGCTCCTCCGCGGCAGCGAGGTCGGGCGCTGTGAAGCGATCCGCCCCCGGCCCGTCGATGCGCGAGCGCACCACCGCCAGCGCCGCGGCCCCGCCGGCGCCCGGCTCCAGCGGCGCGCGCAGGTCGAGCCCGTGCGCGGCACACGTCAGCTCGATGCCGAGGACGCGCGCGAGGTTCCCCAGCGCGGTGCGCAGCTTGCGGGCGGCCGACCAGCCCATCGAGACGTGATCCTCCTGCATCGCGCTGGTCGGGAGCGAGCCGACGCTCGCGGGCGCCGCCAGCCGCCGGTTCTCGGCCACCAGCGCGGCCTGCGTGTACTGGGCGATCATCAGGCCGGAGTTGACGCCCGGCTCGGGCGTGAGGAACGGCGGCAGCCCGTGGGAGCGGCTCGCGTCGAGCAGCCGGTCGGTGCGGCGCTCGGCGATCCCGCCGACCTCGGCGACCGCGATGGCGAGGAAGTCGAGCGCGAACCCGAGCGGCGCCCCGTGGAAGTTGCCGCACGACTCGACGCGGCCGTCGGGCAGCACCATCGGGTTGTCGATCGCGCTCGCCAGCTCCGCCCGCGCCACGCGCTCCGCGTGCGCCAGCGTGTCGCGCGCCGCGCCGTTGACCTGCGGCGCGCAGCGGAGCGAGTAGGCGTCCTGCACGCGGTCGTCGTTGTAACGGTGGCTCGCGACGATCGGCGAGCCGGCCAGCACGCTGCGCAGGTTGGCGGCGCTCGCGGCCTGCCCGTCCTGCGGCCGCAGCGCGACGAGGTCCTCGGCGAAGGCGCGGTCGGTGCCGAGCAGCGCCTCGACCGACAGCGCCGCCGTGATGTCCGCCACCCGCAGCAGCCGCCGCAGGTCGTGGATGGCGAGGACCAGCATGCCGAGCATCCCGTCGGTGCCGTTGATCAGCGCGAGGCCCTCCTTCGGCCCGAGCGTGAGCGGCTCGACGCCGGACGCGTCGCCCTCGGTCACCTCGCCCTCACCGAGCAGCACGAGCGCGCAGTGGGCGAGCGGGGCGAGGTCGCCGCTGGCGCCGAGCGAGCCGTACTCGGGCACGCGCGGGGTGATGCCGGCGTTGAGCAGCGCGAGGATCGCCTCGGCGACCTCCGGGCGGGCGCCCGAGCAACCCATCGCGAGCGTGCGCGCGCGCAGCAGCATCATCGCCCGCACCACCTCGGGCTCGACCGGCGGGCCGACGCCGGCCGCGTGCGAGCGCACGAGTGCGCGCTGCAGCTCCTCCCGCCGCTCGACCGGGATCGTCACGTTGGCGAGCGAGCCGAAGCCGGTCGACACGCCGTAGGCGGGCTCCGTGCGGTCGGCCAGGCCGGCCACGACGGCGGCGCTGGCCTCCATCGCGCGGCGCGCCTCGGACGACAGGCGCGCCTGCGCCCGGTCGCGCGCCACGGCGACGACATCGTCGGGCGAGAGTCCGGTGCCGCTGAGCTCGATCACGTGGCGCCCACCCTACGCGGCCGGCACGTAACGTCCGTGGCCGATCCTCGGACAGGAGCTGCATGCCCGACCTCCGCCTCCTCCTCGTGACCGGCAGCACCCGCAGCGCGTCGACGAACACCGCCGCGCTGCGGGCGGCGGTCGAGCTGCTGACGCCGGAGGTCGACGCCGTCCTCCACGACGGCCTCGCCGAGCTGCCGGCGTTCGACCCCGACCGGGATCGCGATCCGCTGCCGGCCCCGGTCGCGCGCCTGCGGGACGAGATCGGGCGGGCAGGCGGCGTCGTGTTCTGCACGCCGGAGTACGCGGGCACGCTGCCAGGGTCGCTGAAGAACCTGCTCGACTGGACCGTCGGCGGCGGCGAGCTCTACGGCAAGCCGGCCGGGTGGATCAACGTGGCGGCGCCGGGCCGGGGAACGGGCGCCGACGCGACGCTCCGCACGGTGCTCGGCTACGTCGGCGCGGACCTGCTCCCGTCGAGCGGCGTGCGGGTCAATGTCCCCCGCGACGCGCTCGATGACCGGGGCGCGATCGTGGCGGAGCCCGTGCGGCGCGAGCTGCGCGCGGCCCTCACCGCGATCGTGGCCGAGATCGAGGAACGCTCACCGTGATGCAGCTGCGCGTCGCCCGCCACACGGACCGGCTCGCCGCGGTCGTCGCCTTCTACCGGGACGGTCTCGGATTCACCGAGATCGGCGGCTTCGACGACCACGATGGCTATGACGGCCGCTTCCTCGCGGTGCCCGGAGCCGGCACGCATCTGGAGCTCACCTCCGGCGGCGGCCACGCCGCCCCCGAGCCGCACCCCGAGTCGCTGCTCGTCCTCTACCTCGGCGACGAGGCAGCCGTCCGCGCGGCGGCCGCCCGGCTCGGAGATCCCGTGCCCCCCGCCAACCCCTACTGGGCCGAGCACGGGCTGACGTTCGAGGACCCCGACGGCTTCCGCGTCGTGCTCGTGCCCGAGCGCTGGGACGGATGACGGCGCTCACGCACTCGGCATGCCGCGCCGGTGGACGTGATCGCGCTCGACGGACGCACCGGCCGCTTTCCTCCGACCTGGAGGCCGCTCGGCAGTTCTTGTTTGAAGATGCATTGTGGATGGACGCCGAGCGGGAGTAGGGTCGATGCAGAGGCCATGCGTCGACGCGACCGGATCGACTGCGCCTCGGACGAGATCCACGACCTCGAGGCGCTGCGGGCATACCCCTGGCTGCGGGAGCTGCGGCTGCGGGTGGCGAGCCCGCACGGCTCGGCCGAGCACACGCTGAGCGATCTGACGCCGCTGGCGGAGCTGCGCGAGCTCGAGGTCGTCGAGGTGCCGCGCTCGCGCGTGGCCGACCTCGCCCCGCTGGCCGGGCTGACGGCCCTGCGGCAGCTGGACCTGTCGCGGACGCGCGTGAGCGACCTGCGGCCGCTCGCCGGGCTGGCGCGGCTCGCGTCGCTGCGCCTGGCGAGGTCGCCGGTCGAGGACCTGTCGCCGCTGAGCGGCCTGTCGGAGCTGGCGGAGCTCGATGTGTCCGGGACGAAGGTGGGGTCGCTCGAGCCGCTGCGCGGGCTGACAGCGCTGCGCGCGCTCGACATCCGCGACACGCCGGTGCGCGACCTCGCGCCGGTCGCCGACCTCCCCGCGGTCCGCGACGCGCATCGCCTCGACCTGAGCGGCGCGCGGGTGGACGACCTCGGCGCCCTGCGGTCGGCGACGGCGCTGGAGGTGCTGCGCCTCGGCGGCACGCGGGTGAGAGACCTCGCGCCGCTCTCGGCGCTCGCGACCCTGCGGGCGCTCTCGCTGGCCGGCACGCCGGTTTCGGACCTGGCGCCGCTCGCCGGGCTCAGCGGCCTGATGGAGCTCAACCTGTCGCGGACGGCCGTCACCGATCTCGCGCCGCTGAGCGGGCTCGGCGGGCTCGAGGAGCTGGTGCTGGCCGAGGCACCGATCGTCGATGTCGCCCCGCTGTCCGGGCTCGGCCGGCTGCTCGAGCTGCAGCTCCAGGGCACGCGGGTCGAGGACGTCCAGCCGCTCGCCTGGCTGACGCAGCTGCAGGGCCTCAACCTCTCGCGGACGCCGGTACGCGACGTGACCGCGCTCGCGACGCTCGGCAACCTGCAGTGGATCGACCTGTCGGGGACGCGCGTCAGCCGCGACTCCGTCACCTCGCTGCGGCGGCGGCGCCCCGACCTGCAGGTGCTCTAGGGGATCAGGGCGATCGCGCGGCCGAGGCCGCCGGTCGCGCCCTCGAACTTGTGCGGGAGGAAGACGAAGTACGCACCGCGCGTGGGGAGCTCGCCGAGGTTCGTGAGGTTCTCGGTCGCGACCATGCCGCGGCCGAGCGCCGCCCAGTGCGGGGTGTAGTCGTCCTGCATCAGGCCGATGCCGCGCGCGTCGATGCCGAGGTGGCGGATGCCCCGCTCGTGCAGGTACACGATCGCGTCCTCGCCGGGCGCGGGGTGGGAGCGGTCGTAGCCGAAGCCGTCGGGGAGCGGGCGGTAATAACGGTCCGACCAGCCGGTGCGGAACAGGACGATCTCGCCGGCCTCGAGCGCGCCATGCTCGGCCTCCCACGCACGGACGAGGTCGGCGCCGATCTCCGGGCTCTGCGCGAGGTGGGTCGTCTCGCCCGGCGCGGCAGCGTCGATCAGGTGGCGGACGTCGATCACCGCCGCCGGCCCCATGAGCTGGTCGAGCGGGAGCTGCTCGATGGTCAGGCCGCCGGGCGTGAAGTGCGCGGGCGCGTCGATGTGGGTGCCGGTGTGGTCGTCGTGGACCTGGACGTACTCGAGGAAGGGGCCGCGCGGCCAGGTGTAGGTGTTGAGGAGGAACTGCGCGGGCGGCTGGCCCTCGGGCGGCGAGCAGGGCAGATCGACGCTCGTGGTGACCGAGAGATCGACCACGGTCGCGCTGCGCATCAACTGGCTGAGTGGTGTTGCGGTCACGATGGGCGCGGCCGGGCTCGAACCGGCGACCCCCACGTTGTAAGCGTGGTGCTCTGACCAACTGAGCTACGCGCCCGCCCGACAGGCTAGTGCCATGATTCGCCGCCATGCGGGCGGGTCTGTTGCTCCTCCTCGCCGTCGTGCTGTCGGCGGCGGCTGCCGCACCGGCGCGCGCCGGGCTGGTGACGCGCCCGCACGCGAAGAAGCCACTGTCCGATCGTCGCGCCGCACAGCTCGTGCACCGCTCGCGCTTCGAGCCGCGCCCGGCGAACCACGCCGCGACCCGCGCGACCCCAACGGCCGCGCAGCTGCGCGCGTTCCGGGCGCAGTCGGAGATGCCCTACGCGCGCTACGTGACCGGGCACTTCACCGGCACGACCGACGAGGTGATCCAGTGGGCCGCGCGCAAGTGGGGCCTCAAACCCGACCTGCTGCGGGCGGTCGGGACCGTCGAGTCGTGGTGGCGGATGAGCACGGTGGGCGACAACGGCGACTCGTTCGGCCTCTTCCAGGTCCGCCGGCCGTTCCACTGCACCGAGCCCGTGTGCGAGCAGTTCCGCGACGACGCCGCGCTCAACGCCGACTACTACGGCGGCATCCTGCGCTCCTACCTCGACGGCAAGCAGCGCTGGCTCGACACGGTCGCGGGCGACGAGCGAAGCGGTGACGAGCGCTCTGCGCGAGGCAGGGGCAAGCCCTACTGCCGCGGCGACCTGTGGGCTTCGGTCGGCGCGTGGTTCTCGGGGCGCTGGTGGAACGCCGCCGCCCGCGGCTACGTGCGCGAGGTCAAGCGGCGGCTTAAGGCCCGCACCTGGCGGACGCGGGACTTCCGCGCGGGCTGAGCGGTGCCATCATCTGCGCCCATGAACGGCTCCGTGGCATGGCGTGCGGCCCTGGTGCAGGCCCTCGCGGTTGCGGTCAGCGCGGTCGCCCTCGCCCTCGCGCTCCCGCATTCGTTCTTCGAGGACTACGGGTGGGCGGCAGGCCCCGGCACGTGGGCGCTGTGCGCGCTGCTGACTGCCGCGGTGCTGCATCTCCGCGCGCTGCCGGTGCTCGCCGGCGCCGCGTTGGCGGGGATCCCCTCACTCGCAACGGTGCTGCTCGGCGCGCACTGGGCGGGGCTCCCGCTCGCGGTCGGCATCTTCGCCGCGTGGTGCGGATGGCTGGCCGCGGGCCGCGAACGGGTGGCGCTCGCCTGATGGATCTCGGCATCGAAGGGCGCGTGGCGCTCGTCACCGGCGGCTCGAAGGGCATCGGCCTCGGGATCGCCACGGCGCTGGCGGCAGAAGGCGTCCGCGTGGCGGTCGCGTCGCGCACGCAGGAGAGGGTCGAGGCCGCCGCCCGCGAGCTCGGCGGCAAGGGCTTCGTCTACGACGCGGGCGATCTCGACGCGATCCCCGGGTTGCTCGACGGCGTCGAGGCGGCACTCGACCCGATCGACATCTACATCGCCAACACCGGCGGCCCGCCGCCGAACCCGGATCCGCTCGCCTTCACCCGCGAGCAGTGGGAGGCGGCGCACCGCACGCTCGTGCTCGCGCCGATGACGATCCTGGGCCGCCTGCTGCCGCAGATGGCCGAGCGCGGCTGGGGCCGCGTCGTCGCGGTCCAGTCGAGCGCGGTGCACGAGCCGATCAGCACGCTCCAGCTCTCCAACGTCCACCGGCCCGGCATGGTCGTCGGCTTCAAGGTGCTCGCCAAGCAGTACGCGGCCAAAGGCATCACGCTCAACACGCTCCACCCCGGCCGCATCGGCACCGACCGCATCATCGACATGGCCGGCTCACGCGAGGCCGCCGAGGAGGCCGCCCGCGAGCAGATCCCCGCCGGCCGGCTCGGCGAGCCCGCCGACATGGGCGCCGCAGCAGCTTTCCTGTGCTCGCAGCAGGCCAGCTACATCACAGGCACCTCGCTCCTGGTCGACGGCGGCGTGACCGCCGGCGTCTACTAGTCCAGCCACTCCGGGCGCTCGAAGCGCCCGACGGCCGAGAACTACACTCAGAGCGCCTGGCCCCCATGGTGTAGCGGTCAGCACGGCGCCCTTTCACGGCGTAAGCGGGAGTTCGATTCTCCCTGGGGGTATCGAACGTGATGGGCCGCCTGGGACTCGAACCCAGAACCACGGGATTAACCTGCCGCACCGGCTTTCACCGGCCTCCGGCGACGAGGCGCCGGCGTTGCGGTCTGGACCATCTCTTCACCCTCGGCCGGACCGGACGGGTGGGCGGCGTATGGCCTCTGAGGGCTCTCCCGCATACGGGGTTGCCTGCTGATCGCCCAATCCCCGGAGGTTTTCACCGCGATGGGTACTCCGGGGCTCTCAGGGGGTCCCAGCAAATAGCCGCCGACGAACCAGCGATCTCTCGACTGGCGCTCCTTTTTCGTTGAAGTCCCTTGCTCTGCCAATTGAGCTAACGGCCCTACGGAGCGGAGTCTACGTCGACGTTCGCGCGGACCCTGGACAAGGTGTCTAAGCTGCTTCAGCAATGAGCGCTGGGAGGAGCTCAGCGACCGGTGGGCGCCGGAGGCGCCGTAGTCCCGAGGTCGCGGAACAGGAGATCATCACCGCGGCTGAGGAGCTGCTCCGTGAGCGTCCGTTCCGGGAGCTCACCGTCGACGAAGTGATGCGGCGGACAGACTTGTCCCGCCCGTCCTTCTATGTCTACTTCCGCGACCGCCACCACCTGGTGCTGAAGGTCGTCGAGCGCCTCACCGGCGAGTCCGCCGACATGGCGGACATCTGGTACCGGGCCGAGGGCACGGGGCGCGACGTCATCCACAAGGCCACGTCGGGGATCGTCGCGATCTTCGAGCGCCACGGGGCCGTGATGGAGGCGCTCGCCGACGCGGCGGCGGACGACCGGGAGGTCGAGGTCGCTTACCGCACGTCGCAGGACTACTTCATCCAGGCCACCGCCAAGCACATCCAGGGCGAGATCGAGGCCGGCCACATGCTGCCCTGCGACGCCGCTGAGACCGCGCGGGCGCTCTGCATCATGAACGAGAACTACCTGCGGACGGTGCTGGGCCGCAACCCGACGGTCAAGCCCCAGGTCGTGGTCGACACGCTGACCACGATCTGGATCCGCACGCTGTACGGCGGTCGCGCCTAGCTTGGCGTCTAATGCTTGAAGTGCCGGCGGTGGGTGAAGACCATCGAGATGCCGGCCGCGTCGGCGGCCTCGACGACCTCCGGGTCGCGCTTGGAGCCGCCCGGCTGGATGACGCACGTCGCGCCCGCGTCGATCGCCAGCTGCGGCCCGTCGGAGAACGGGAAGAACGCGTCGCTCGCCAGCGCTGAGCCGGTGAGGTCGGTGCCCGCTTCGCGGGCCTTGTCGATCGCCAGGCGCACGGAGTCGACGCGGCTCATCTGCCCAGCGCCGATCCCGACCGTCGCGAGGTCCTTCGAGAGCACGATCGCGTTCGAGCGCACGTGCTTGCAGACCTTCCAGGCGAACAGCATCTCGCCCCACTCGCGCTCGGTCGGCTTGCGCTCGGTGACGACCTCCATCGCCGAGCGGTCCTCGAGGTCGAGGTCGCGGTCCTGCACCAGCAGGCCGCCCATGACGCGCTTGAGGTCACGCTCCGCGACGTTGAGGTGGCGGCGCTCGTTGTCCTCGAGGATGCGCATGTTCGGCTTGGCGGAGAGGACCTCGAGCGCCTCCTCGGTGAAGCGCGGGGCGAACACGACCTCGCAGAACTGCTTGACGAGCGCCTCGGCGAACTCCTTGTCCACCGTGCGGTTGACGGCCACCACGCCGCCGAACGCCGACATCGGGTCGCACGCGAAGGCGTGCTCGTAGGCCTCGACCACCGAGCCCGCGGCCGCGCACCCGCACGGGTTGTTGTGCTTGATGATCGCGCTGGCCGGGAGCTCGAACTCCTGGATCAGCAGGCGGGCGGAGTTGAGGTCGAGCACGTTGTTGAACGAGAGCTCGCGGCCGCCGAGCTGGCGCACCATCGAGAGCACGTGCATGCGCGCGCCGGTCTGCGCGTAGTAGGCGGCGCGCTGGTGGGGGTTCTCGCCGTAGGCGAGGTCGGTCACCTTCTCGTAGGCGCCCAGGATCGTGGGCGGGAAGTCGTCGAGCAGCTCGGCGAACCAGCGCGCGATCGCGGAGTCGTAGCGGGCGGTGGTGGCGAACGCCTCGACCGCGAGGCTCTTGCGCGTGGCGAGCGAGAGGTGGCCGTCGGATTCGGAGAGCTCCTGCAGAACCGCGTCGTAGGACTCCGGCTCGACCACGACCGCCGAGAAGTTGAAGTTCTTCGCCGCCGCGCGGATCATCGTCGGCCCGCCGATGTCGATGTTCTCGATCACCTCTTCGTCGTCGACGCCGCGGCGGGCGGCGGTCTCCTCGAACGGGTAGAGGTTCACACACACGAGGTCGACGAACTCGATGTCGTTCTCCTCCGCCGCGACCATGTGCGACGGGTCGTCGCGGCGGGCGAGCAGGCCCGCGTAGAGCTTCGGGTGCAGCGTCTTGACGCGCCCGCTCATGATCTCCGGGAAGCCCGTGAAGTCGTCGATCGCTCGGACCTCGAGCCCGGCCGCCTCGAGCGCCTGGGCGGTCCCGCCGGTCGAGATCAGCTCGACGCCCAGCTCGGCGAGGCCCTTGGCGAAGTCGACGATGCCCGTCTTGTCCGACACGGAGAGCACCGCGCGGCGGATCCGGACCTCGCCAGGTTGCGTCACGGGGGCGGACGATAGATCAGGAAGCAATGAGCACGCGCCTTGGGTTGGAGGGGTCGATGCGGACGGCGTCGCGGGCGATCAGCCGGACCGCCTCGCACAGCAGCTCGTGCTCGATCGGGCGCAGCGTGGCGCGGACCTCCTGGGCCTCGGTGGCCGCCGGGAGATCGATCGCGCGCTGCAGGATGATCGGGCCGGTGTCGACGCCCTCGTCGACGAAGTGGACGGTGACGCCGAAGACCTTGACCCCGTAGGCGATCGCCTGCTCGACGGAGCCGATGCCGGGGAACGCCGGCAGCAGCGCCGGATGGACGTTGATGACGCGCTGCGGGAAGCGGCCGAGGAAGTAGGCGTCGAGCAGCTGCATGTAGCCGGCGAGGACGACGAGCCCGGCGCCCCGCTCGACCAGCCACTCCGCCATCGCCACGTCGCGGGCGCGGCGATCGGGGAAGGCGTCGCGGGCGAAGACGGCGGACTCCACCCCGGCCGCCCGCGCGCGCTCCAGCGCCTGGGCCTCGGGCTTGTCCGACCCGACCGCCACGACCTCGACGCCCTCGCGGCCGTGGACGTGGTCGAGGATCGCCTGCAGGTTCGTCCCTGCCCCCGAGGCGAGGACGCCGACCCTCACGCGACTTCGAGCTTCGGGAACCGCCCGCCGGTCGAGCGCAGCGTGCCGGCCTGCAGCAATGCGTCGACGCGCTCGAGCACGGCGTCGGCGCGCAGGTGGCCGTAGGTGCCGTAGCCGGGCAGGCCGTCGTAGTTGTACTTCGCGACGACCTTCGAGCGGCCGCCGCGGAGGACCTCGACCGCGCGCGTGCGCCCGACGCCCGGCTCCGCGGCCGCGACGACGTCGAGGATCGCGTCGTCGAGCTCGGTCAGATCGCCCTCTGGCCGCTGGGCGAGCTGCGCGGGGCGGTTCGCGCTGCGGCTCGGCGCCTTCGGCGGAGCGGGCAGGAGCGAGGGGTCGCAGACGTCGCAGCACGGGCCCTCGGCCTGGGGCTCGCTGAGGTCCCCGAAGTGGCGCAGGATGCCGATGCGGCGGCAGCTCGACCCCTCCACGAACGCCCACACCGAGCGGTACTGACGCCAGCGGGCCTTCGTGCCCTCGCGCGCGGAGGTACGGCAGACCGCGAGCGCGCGACCGTCCCACTCGCCGGTGACGCGGCCCACCACGAGGTCCGGCGGCGATGGCGACGGCTGCACGACGCCCGCGCGGGCGAGGTGGCCGACGATCGCGCGCACCGCGTCGTCCTCCGCCCCGCCGGCGACCGTGCGCAGCTCCTGCAGCCCGACCGCGTAGCGCCCGTCGACCGCGCGGCCGAGCAGCCGCTTGGCGACCGTGGTGATGGCAGCCTCGTCGACCGTCGAGCGTTCGATGAAGAACACGTGCAGGCCCTTGTCGCGCGAGGACGCGAACAGGAGGCAGCGCGCGGGCTTGCCGTCGCGCCCGGCGCGGCCGGCCTCCTGGTAGTAGGCCTCGACCGAACCCGGGACGCTCTCGTGGCAGACCGTGCGCACGTCGGCCTTGTCGACGCCCATGCCGAACGCGTTGGTCGCCACCACCACCTGCGACTCGCCGGACATGAAGCGCCGCTGCGCCTCGGCACGCAGTTCGCGTGCGAGGCCGGCGTGATACGTCTCCACCCTCACACCGAGCTCCCGGCCCAGCCGGGTGGCGAGCTTGTCGCACTCGTTGCGCGTGCCCGCGTAGACGATCGCGGGCCGCGCCTCCGGGTCGGCCAGCACCTGGGAGATCCCGCGGTGGCCGGCCTCCTTGGTCGCGCACGGGACGACCGCGAACGAGAGGTTCGGGCGGTCGAACCCGGTCGCGACCCGCACCGGGTCGCGCAGGCCGAGGCGCTCCACGATGTCCGACGCCACCTGTGGCGTCGCGGTCGCCGTCGACGCCACGATCGACTTGGCGCCGAGCCAGCGCGCGGCGTCGGCGAGCCGGAAGTAATCCGGCCGGAAGTCGTGCCCCCACTGCGAGACGCAGTGCGCCTCGTCGACCACGAACAGGCCGATGTCTGCGCCGCGCAGACGCTCGAGGAAGCCTGGCGAGGAGAAGCGCTCGGGCGCGACGTAGAGCAGCCGCACGTGCCCGGCCGCGGCCTGCTCGACCACGCGGCGGTTGGCAGCGGCGTCGCGCTGCGCGTTGACGAGCCCGACCCGCCCCGGCGCCACGCGCTCGAGCGCCTCGACCTGGTCCTGCATCAGCGACACCAGCGGCGAGACCACCAGCGTCAGGTCCGTCCGCATCAGCGCGGGCAGCTGGTAGCAGAGCGACTTGCCCGAGCCGGTCGGCATGACCACCAACACGTCGCGATCGGCGAGCGCGGCCCCGACCGCGTCCTCCTGCCCGGGCCTGAAGCGCTCGAACCCGAACAGCTCGTGCAGCGCCCCATGGGGATCGGTCGCGCGCGCCACCGGCTCCGGCGGCGGAGGTCCGAGGCCGGGCAGAGCGAGGGTCGAGGCGGCTTCCATGGGCCGCCGGACATTACCCCCGGCTCCGGCGGGTTCCGGGGGGCGGAGGGCCGCCTCCGGAGAATCCCCGCAGATGCCGCGGAAAGCCTGCGGCGGCCGTTGCAAAGCCGTGGCAGGCTCGCAGCACTTCCTCGACACCGGAGACTGGATCTCCAAGCGGGACGTGCTGTAGCTTCAAGGCCATGGCCAAGAAGAGCAAGCAGCCCAAGACGCCCATCCCTGCGGCACTGAGGCAGAAGCTCGAGCAGGCGAGCTCCAAGCACTCCGTCGACCAGCGCAACACCAGTGCTCCGCGCGGCGGTCACAGCCCGCGCTCGATCCGCCACCAGGGCCGCTAGCCCCCGCTTAGCTACAGCTTCACGAGCGGGAGCTCGAACGCGTCCTTCGCCTGCCCCGACCCGCTGTTCTCCAGCGGGTAGTCGCCCGAGAAGCAGGCGTCGCAGTGCGTCGAGCGATCGCTCTCGAGCGCGCGATAGACGCCCTCCAGAGACAGGTAGGCGAGCGAGTCGGCCCCGAGCTCGGCGGCGATCTCCGCCTCCGTGCGGCCGTGGGCGATCATCTCCTCGCGCGTCGACATGTCGATCCCGTAGTGACAGGGATGACGGATCGGCGGCGCGGTGATGCGCATGTGCACCTCGGCGGCGCCGGCGTCGCGCAGCATCTGCACGAGATGGCGCGTGGTGTTGCCGCGCACGATCGAGTCGTCCACGACGACCAGCCGCTGGCCGGCCACGACCTCGGGCAGCGGGTTGAACTTGAGCCGCAGGCCGTGCTTGCGCAGCTCCTGGCCCGGCTGGATGAACGTGCGCGCGACGTAGCGGTTCTTGATCAGCCCGTCGTCCTGCGGCAGCCCGCTCGCCCGTGCGTAGCCGCGCGCGGCGGCGTTGCCTGAGTCCGGCACCGGGATCACGAGGTCGGCGTCGCACGGCGCCTCGGCGGCGAGGATCTCGCCCATGCGCCCGCGCGACGTCTGCACGACCCGGCCCTCGAGCCGCGAGTCCGGCCGCGCGAAGTAGATGTGCTCGAACACGCAGAACGCGCGCCGCTCGCCCTCGACGACCTGGCGCGTCTCGATGCCGCGCTCGGTCAGCGACACCATCTCGCCCGGCTGCACCTCGCGCAGGTACCGGGCGCCGATGATGTCGAACGCGCACGACTCCGACGCCACGCAGTAGCGCTCGCCGAGCAGGCCGAGCGCCAACGGCCGCAGCCCCGCCGGATCGCGGAACGCGACGACGCGGTCCTTGGTCATCACCACCGTCGAGAACGCGCCCTCGAGGCGCGGCAGCACGTCCTCCACCGCGTCCTCGATCGTCTCCGCCGGGTGGGTGGAGAGCAGCGCGGCGATGATCTCCGAGTCGGACGTCGACCGGAACGAGACACCGCGGTCCTTCAGCTCGGTGTGCAGCTCGACCGCGTTGACGAGGTTGCCGTTGTGGCCGAGCGCGACCTCGCGCCGGTCGGCGCGCCAGACGGGCTGCGAGTTCTCCCACGAGTTGGCGCCGGTCGTCGAGTAGCGGACGTGGGCGACCGCCATGTCGCCTTGCAGCGCACGCAGCTTCTGCTCGTCGAACACCTGGTTGACGAGGCCCTGATCGCGCATCGCCATGATGTGGCCGCCCTGGGCGGTCGCGATGCCCGCGGACTCCTGCCCGCGGTGCTGGAGCGCGTACAGCGCGAAGTACGAGAGGCGGGCTACGTCATGTCCGGGAGCGAATACGCCGAACACGCCGCACTCGTCGCGTGGGCCGTCTCGTTCGTCGATGTCAGGGGGCGTAAATGCCGGCACGAATGGGCCCGATCGAGGCAACGAGCGTAGCAATGGCCCCGGCGCCAACGGCCGGTCTCGGCTAGCCTCCGAGCCGCAAAGAACGAGGAGAACCCATGGCAGTTTCACCCCCTGTCCAGCTCGATCGCCAGCGCATCAAGGAGCTGACCGAGCGCGAAGAGCGCGTCTTGAACGAGAAAACCGCCGGCTCCGGCGAGATGTACAAGCGCGCCCAGAAGTACCTGTCCGGCGGCGTCGCGTCGTCATACCAGCTGCGCGACCCCTGGCCGATCTACCTCGAACGTGGCTCCGGGCCGCTCGTCTGGGACGTCGACGGCAACGAGTACTTCGACTTCCACAACGGCTTCGGCTCGATGGTCCAGGGCCACGCCAACCCGGCGATCGGCAAGGCGATCTCGGAGCGCTACGCGCTCGGCACGCACTTCGCGGCGCCGACCGAGGACGCGATCGTCGTCGGCGAGGAGCTCGCCGAGCGCTGGAAGCTCCCGCAGTGGCGCTACACGAACTCCGGCTCGGAGTCGACGATGGATGCCATCCGGATCGCCCGCGCGTACACGAAGCGCGACACGATCATGAAGATCTTCGGCTCCTACCACGGCCATCACGACGGCGTGATGGTCTCCATCGGGGTCGAGTACGACAAGATCGGCGACCGCTTCAACCTCGAGTCGCTGCCCTACGGCGCCGGCATCCCGCAAGCCGTCGTCGACCTCACGATCGCGGTGCCGTTCAACGACGCCGAGGCGATGGAGCACCGCATCAAGGCGCTCGACGCCGAGGGCCGCAAGCCCGCCTGCGTGATCATGGAGGCGGCGATGATGAACCTCGGGGTCGTGCTCCCCGAGCCGGGCTACCTCGAGGCGGTGCGCGAGATCACGCAGCGCCACGGGATCGTCCTCATCTTCGACGAGGTCAAGACCGGCCTCTGCATCGCGCCCGGCGGCGCGACCGAGAGCTTCGGCGTGCTGCCGGACATGGTCACGCTGGCCAAGGCGCTCGGCGGCGGCATGCCGACCGGCGCGATCGGCGGCACCGCGGAGGTCATGTCGGTGGTGGAGGACGGCAGCGTCTTCCAGGTCGGCACCTACAACGGCAACCCGCTCGGCATGGCCGCGGCGCGGGCGAACCTGCAGGAGGTGCTCACGCCCGACGCGTACGAACACCTCGCGCACCTCAACGGCCGCATCCTCGGCGGCTGCGAGGGCGTGATCGAGCGGCACAACCTGCCCGGCTACGCCGTCGGCGTCGGCTCCAAGGGCTGCGTCACGTTCTCGCCCCAGAAGATCGTCGACTACGAGACGTTCAAGGCCAACCAGGACGCCGAGGTCGCCGAGCTGGCGTGGCTCTTCAACATGAACCGCGGCATCTTCATGACGCCCGGTCGCGAAGAGGAGTGGACGCTGTCGGTGACCCACACCGACGAGAGCGTCGACCGCTACGTCGCGGTGTTCGAGGAGATGGCCGCGGAGCTGACGGCTTAGTCGAGCAGGTCGGCCAGCCCACGCGAGTGGGCGGCCGACAGCGCTGCCACCGGCACTGAGAGCTCGCCGGTGATGACGAGATCGGCGCCGGTGACGGTGCCGATGCGCGTGGCCGCGGAGCCGAACGCGCGCAGCGACTGCTCCGGGCCGGAGACGACGAACGCGCCCGGACCCTCGCCGAACAGCAGCGCCTCACCCGACGGCCTCAACACCGACAGGTCGACCGTCGCGCCGAGCCCGCCCGCGAGGCACGCCTCGGCCAGCGCGATCGCGAGGCCGCCCTCGGCGACGTCGTGCGCCGAGCGCAGCGCGCCCGCCCGCACCGCCTGGCGCACCGCGGCATGCAACGCACGCAGCTCACCGAGGTCGGCTTGCGGAAGCTCGCCGAACGGCGCCTCACCGCGCAGCTTCGCCAACTCTGAGCCCATCGCGGCCGGCGCCCACGAGCCGGCGGAGATGACGGCGACGACGTCGCCCTCCTCCGCGAAACCGAGGCGGCCGGAGCGCGAGGCCCTGGGCAGCTCGCCGACGAGGCCGACGACCGGCGTCGGGAAGATCGGGCCGGCGCCCGCCTCGTTGTAGAGCGAGACGTTGCCGCCGACGACCGGGATGCCCAGCGAGCGGCAGGCGTCGGCGAGGCCGGCCACCGCGCGCGAGAGCTGCCAGGCCACGTGGGGCTTCTCGGGGTTGCCGAAGTTGAGGCAGTTGGTGAGGCCGAGCGGCTCGGCGCCGACGCAGGCGAGGTTGGCGCTGCACTCGAGCACCGCCTCGACCGCGCCGCGGTACGGGTCGCACGCGACGCGCCGGCCGTTGCCGTCGATCGAGACCGCGATCGCGGAGCCGCCCGGCAACTGCAGGACGGCCGCGTCAGCCGCCTCGGGCCGCCGCACGGTGCGCGAGCCGACCAGGCAGTCGTACTGCTCGAACGCCCAGCGGCGGGAGGCAAGGTTGGCGCTCCCGAGCAACGCGAGCAACAGCCCGCCCGGATCGGACGGGAGCCCGGGCGCCGGCTCCGGCGCCGGATACATCGACACGCTCGGGGCCACCGGCTCGAGGTCGTAGACCGGGCACTCGTCGACCAGCGCGGTGACCGGCATGTCGCCCACGAGCGCGTCGCCGTCGAACACGCGCAGGCGACGCGAGGTGGTGACCTCGCCGATCGCGGTCGCGTTGACGAGCCACTTCTCGCACACCGCCACGACCTCGTCGACCTTGCCGGGCTCGACGACGCACAGCATCCGCTCCTGCGACTCCGAGATCATGATCTCGAAGGGCTCCATGTCGGCCTCGCGCAGCGGGACCTTGCGGACGTCGAGATCCAGGCCGACCTCTCCCTTGCTCGCCATCTCCGCGCTCGACGAGGTCAGGCCGGCCGCGCCGAGGTCCTGCAGCGCGACGAGCAGCCCACGCTCCAGCAGCTCGAGCGAGCACTCGAGCAGCTTCTTCTCCTCGAACGGGTCGCCGATCTGGACGGTCGGGCGCTTGGCGGCGTCGAGCTCATCAAGCTCCGCCGAAGCCAGCACGGACGCGCCGCCGATCCCGTCGCGGCCCGTGCGCGCGCCGAACAGCAGCACGACGTTGCCGACCCCGGCCGCCGCCGAGCGGATCAGGTCGTCCTCCTGGATCAGCCCCAGGCACATCGCGTTGACGAGGCAGTTCGCCTCGTAGGAGTCCTCGAAGTAGATCTCGCCGCCGACGGTGGCGACGCCGATCGAGTTGCCGTAGTGGCCGATCCCGGCCACCGCCTGCTCGAGCAGGTAGCGGGACCGCGGCGACCGCGAGACCTCGCCGAAGCGCAGGGAGTCGAGGATCGCGATCGGCCGCGCGCCGACCGCGAAGACGTCGCGCAGGATCCCGCCGACGCCGGTCGCCGCGCCCTGGAACGGCTCGACCGCGCTCGGGTGGTTGTGCGACTCGACCTTGAACGCGCACGCGAGCCCGCCGCCGAGCGAGACCGCGCCGGCGTTCTCCCCCGGGCCCATCACCACGCGGGCGCCCTCGACCGGCAGCGAGCGCAGCAGCCGCTTGGAGTGCTTGTAGGCGCAGTGCTCCGACCACATCAGCGAGAAGACCGCGAGCTCGACCTCGTTCGGCTCGCGCTCCATGTGCTCGACGATGAGCTCGTACTCGTGGTCGGTGAGACCGAGCTCGCGGTGGCGGGGAGCGGCCACGGTCATGCCAGCGCGGGCACGACCGACTCGAACAGCTTCAACCCGTCCACCGAGCCCGTGAGCGGGTCGACCGCGTGCTCGGGGTGCGGCATCAGCCCGACGACGTTGCCCGCGGCGTTGGAGACGCCGGCGATGTCGCGCAGCGAGCCGTTGGGGTTCTCGCCGGGCGCGTAGCGAAACACGACCTGGCCCTGCGCCTCCATCTCGTCGAGCACCGGGTCGGGCGCGTAGTAGCGGCCGGTCGTGTGCTTGACGGGGATCGAGAGCCGGTCACCGGCGCCCATCGCGCGGGTCCACGCCGTGCCGTCGTTGACGACCGTCAGCCCGACCTGCTTGCAGAGGAACCGCAGCGACGTGTTCGGCAGCAGCGCGCCCGGGAGCAGCCCCGCCTCGCACAGGACCTGGAAGCCGTTGCAGATGCCGAGCACCGGGCCGCCGGAGCGAGCGAACCGCTCGACCTCGTCCATCACCGGCGCGAAGCGCGCGATCGCGCCGACCCGCAGGTAGTCGCCGTAGGAGAAGCCGCCCGGGACGATGACCGCGTCGGCGCCGCGCAGGTCGCGGTCCGCGTACCACAGGATCTCCGCCTCGCCGACACGCTGGGCGGCCTCCAGCGCGTCCACCTCGTCACAGGAGCCGGGGAAGCGGACGACGCCGAACTTCATGACTGGATCTCGTAATCCTCAATGAGGGGATTGGTCAGCAGCTGCTCGCACATCTGGTCGAGCTGCGAGGGGTCCTCCACGTCCAGCTCGACCAGCCGGCCGACGTGCACGTTCGACACGCCCTCGAAGCCCAGCGCCGGCAGCGCCCGCTCCACGGTCTGGCCCTGCGGGTCGAGGATCCCCGCCTTCGGCCGGATGAGGACGCGGGCCCTCAAGCCCCGGTCCGCTCCAGCCAGGCCGAGAACGGCTCGCCCGCGAGGCGCTCGTAGGCGGTCACGTAGCGCTCGCGCGTGGCGGCCACGACGTCGTCGGGGATCGGCGGGGCGGGCGGCGACTTGTCCCACCCCGTGCCGGACGCCCAGTCGCGCACGTACTGCTTGTCGAACGACGGCTGCCCGCGACCCGGCTCGTACTCGTCGGCCGGCCAGAAACGCGAGGAGTCCGGCGTGCAGACCTCGTCGCCGAGCACCAGCTCGCCGCTCTCGTCGAGCCCGAACTCGAACTTCGTGTCGGCGAGGATCACCCCGCGCTCGCGCGCGAAGTCGGCCACCGCGCCGTAGACGGCCAGCGACACGTCGCGCACCCGCTCGGCCAACTCGCGGTCGCCGATCAGCTCGACGGTCTGCTCGAAGTCGATCGCCTCGTCGTGGCCGACGTCGGCCTTCGTCGACGGCGTGTACAGCGGCTCCGGCAGCTTGTCCGACTCCCGCAGGCCCTCCGGGAGCGTGAGACCCGACACCGTGCCGGTGCGCTGGTAGTCCTTCCAGCCCGAGCCGGTGATGTACCCGCGCACGACGCACTCGACCGGCAGCATGTTGAGCCGCTTGACCCGCAGCGCGCTGCCGCGCAGGTCCTCCGGCACGCCGTCGGTGGCGGAGACGAAGTGGTTGGCGACGATGTCCTTCGTCAGGTCGAACCACAGCACGGACAGGCCGGTCAGCACGCGGCCCTTGTCCGGGATCGGCGTCGGGTGCACGACGTCGTAGGTGGAGATGCGGTCGGACGCGACCATCAGGAGGTCGTCGCCGAGGTCATAGATCTCCCGGACCTTGCCCTTGGCGAGCAGCGGGAGATCGGGAGCAGAGGGGTTCACGCCGCCGAGGCTAGCAACGGCCCCGGCGGCGTCAGCCCTCGTTTTTCCCGCTAGTTGCGGGACGCTCCGTCGATCATCCCGTGCGGGTTGAGCACGAACTTCTTGGCGACCCCGCTGTCGAAGTCCTGGTAGCCCTTCGGCGCCTCGTCGAGCGTGATCACGGTGGCGTTGACCGCCTTGGCGATCTGCACGCGGTCGTTGAGGATCGCCTGCATCAGGCCGCGGTGGTACTTCATCACCGGGCACTGGCCCGTGGCGAACGAGTGCGACTTCGCCCACCCGAGGCCGATCCGGATCGAGAGAGAGCCCTCCTGGGCCGCCTCGTCGGCCGCGCCCGGGTCGCCGGTGACATAGAGCCCCGGGATGCCGAGCTTGCCGGCCGCGCGGGTCACGTCCATGATCGAGTTGAGCACCGTCGCCGGGGACTCCTCGCTGGAACCCTCGCCGTGGCCGCGGGCCTCGAAGCCGACCGCGTCGACCGCCGCGTCGACCTCGGGAACGCCGAGGATCTCCTCGATCTGGTCCTTCGGATCGCCCTTGGAGACGTCGATCGTCTCGCACCCGAACGAGCGCGCCTGCTCGAGGCGCTCCGGGATCAGGTCCGCCACGATCACGACCGCCGCGCCGAGGAACTGCGCGGAGTGCGCGGCCGCGAGGCCGACCGGCCCGGCGCCCGCGATGTAGACGGTCGAGCCCGGCCCGACGCCCGCGGTGTACGCGCCGTGGAAGCCGGTCGGGAAGATGTCCGACAGCATCGTCAGGTCGAGGATCTTCTCCATCGCCTGCTCCTTGTCGGGGAACTTCAGGAGGTTCCAGTCGGCGTACGGGACCATCACGTACTCCGCCTGGCCGCCAACCCAGCCGCCCATGTCGACGTAGCCGTACGCCGAGCCCGGCCGCTCCGGGTTGACGGTCAGGCAGACGCCGGTGTCGCCCTCCTTGCAGCTGCGGCAGCGCCCGCAGGCGATGTTGAAGGGGACCGAGCAGAGGTCGCCCTTCTTGATGAACTCGACATCACGGCCGACCTCGACCACCTCGCCCGTGATCTCGTGGCCGAGGATCAAGCCCTCCGGCGCGGTCGTGCGGCCGCGGACCATGTGCTGGTCGGAACCGCAGATGTTGGTCGAGACGACCTTCAGGATCACCCCGTGCGGCGTCTTGCGCCCCACGTTGTCCGGGTGGACACCGGGACCGTCCTTCAGCTCGAGCTCCGGGTAGTCGATGGACTGCACCTCGACCTTGCCGTCACCCATGTAAGCGACCGCCTTGTTGCCCGCCATGAGCATTCCTCCCTCGTGATTGCTCTCACGAAGGTCCTACCCGGGCCTATGGAGACAAGTCGTACGGGAAGTCGGTGAGGTTCTCGTAGCCGTCCTCGGTGACGAGCACGAGGTCCTCGAGCCGGCAGCCGCCGAAACCGGGGCGGTAGCAGCCGGGCTCGACCGTCACGACGTCGCCCGCGATCAGGCGTTCGTCGCTGCGCCCGAGGTTCGGGCGCTCGTGCACCTCGAGCCCGACGCCGTGGCCGAGCCCGTGGTAGTAGCCCTCCTCGAGCGCGGTGTTCGGCTCCTTGGTGCGGACGGTCGGCTTGCCGGCCGCCTCGAACGGCTCGCACGAGGCGGCGTGGATCTCGCGGCAGACCGCGCCGGGCTTGATCATCGGCATCACGCGTTCGAGCGACGCGCGGGTGAGCTCCCAGTACTCCTGCAGCTCCGCGGGCGGCGCCTCGCCGCCGGCGACGAACGTGCGCGTCATGTCCGCCCAGCAGCGCGACTCGCGGTCGCGCGGCCAGATGTCGATGAGGACGATGCCGCCGCGGTCGATCGGCCCGTGGCCCTCCTCGTGGCCGGAGGCCGACTGCGCGCCGTGGGCGACGATCGCGGTGTCCGGGAGCTCGGCGTCGTGCTCCTTGCAGACCGCCTGCATGCGCTCGCGCATCTGCTCGCAGGTGAGCCCGGGGGGCAGCTCGCGGAGGAGCTCGGCGGCGGCGCGCATCGCGTCCTCGGCCGCGGCCTGGGCGCGGCGGATGCCGGCCAGCTGCGCCTCGGTCTTCACGCGCCGCCGGAGGTCGAACGCCTCGGCGTCCACAGCCAGCTCGATCGCCGCGCCGCGCAGCTTGTCGGCCCACGCGAGCGGGAAGTCGGGCGGCACGATCGCCGACTCGAGCCCCAGCTCGCGGCACGCGCGCAGGTCGACCTCGATCTCGGCGTCCAGGAAGCCGACGCCCTGCTCGAGCAGCGTGTCGAGGCCGAGCGAGAACGGGTCGAGCACCTCGATGCCGAGCCCGAGCGCCTCGATCCGGTCGCGCTCCAGCACACCGGTGACCGCGACCTTGCGGCCGTCGTGCTCGGCGTAGAGGAACGGGTCGAGGATCTCGAGCGGGACCGCGTGGAAGAGGTCGGCGGAGGTACCGGGCGCCGAGCGCAGGAGCAGCGAGCTCATACGGGCGCGTGGATCTCGTCGAGCCGCGCCAGCAGCTCTGGGACATGGCGGGTGAAGCGCCCGTAGTCGAAGATCGCGTCGAGGTCGAGGCCGAGGTCCTTCTCCGCGAGCAGGTCGCGCAGCGGCGTCTGGGTGTCCCACGCGCGCTGCGCCGACTCCTGCACGATCCGGTACGCCTCGTCGCGCGTCATCCCGCCCTCGACCAGCGCGAGCAGCACGGTCTGGGAGAACAGCGCGCCGCACGTGATGTCGAGGTTCCGCGCCATGCGGTCTGCGTGGACGACCATCCCGCGCGCGACCCGCAGCGCGAGGCTCTGCATGTAGTCGAGCAGGATCGTCGCGTCAGGCAGGATCACGCGCTCGGCGCCGGAGTGGGAGATGTCGCGCTCGTGCCACAGCGCGACGTTCTCGAGCCCCGCCTGCGAGTAGCCGCGCAGCACCCGCGCGAGGCCGCTGATGCGCTCGGTGGTGATCGGGTTGCGCTTGTGCGGCATCGCGCTCGAGCCCTTCTGGCCGGCGCGGAACGGCTCCTCGACCTCGCGCACCTCGGTGCGCTGGAGGTGGCGGATCTCGGTCGCGAAGCGCTCGAGCCCGGCGCCCGCGAGCGCGATCGCCTGCAGCAGCTCGGCGTGGCGGTCGCGCGGGACGACCTGGGTCGAGATGTCCTCGGCGCGCAGCTCGAGCCGCTCCAGGACTCGTGCCTCATAGGCCGGCTCATGGGCGGAATGGGTGCCGACCGCGCCGGAGATCGCGCCGACCGCGGCCTGCTCGAAGGCGCGCTCCAGGCGCTCGGCGTTGCGGTGGGCCTCGAACGCGTAGCCGGCGAGCTTGAGGCCGAACGTGGTCGGCTCCGCGTGGACGCCGTGGGTGCGCCCGACGCACAACGTGTCGGCGAACTCGCGCGCCCGCTCGGCGAGGACGAGCGCCAGCTCGCGCGCGCCCGCCACGATCGGCGCGCCCGCCCGCCGGATCTGCAGCGCGAGCGCGGTGTCGAGCACGTCGGAGGACGTCAGCCCGTAGTGGATCCAGCGGCCGCCGGGGCCGGCGGAGGCGGAGAGCACGTCGACGAACGCGGCCACGTCGTGGTCCGTGACCGCCTCGCGCTCCTTGACCGCCTCGACGGTGAAGGTCGCGGCGCGGATCGCCTCGAGATCCTCGGGCGTCGGGCCGTCCTCCAGCGCCTCGGCGGCGGCGACCTCGACGTCGCGCCACGCGGTCATCCGCGCCTCGTCGGTCCAGACGGCGCCGAGCTCCGGCCGTGTGTAGCGGGCGATCACGCCCGCAACTCTACGAGCGGCGCTTGCGGCGGGGCGTGTTCATGGCCTGCCAGAACACGACACCGGTGACGGGAGAGGGGAACATGTCCGTCAGGACGCCGCGCCGACACGGGCTATTCCCCGCGTCAGCAGTCGAGGATGCGCGCCGCGAGCACCGCGGCGTTCTTCGCGTTGTCGACGCCGACGCACGCGACCGGCACGCCGGGCGGCATCTGGGCGATCGAGAGCAGGGCGTCGAGCCCGCCGCCGACCGACATCGAGGACGTGAGCGGCACGCCGATGACCGGCAGCTGGCTGTGCGCCGCGACCACGCCCGGCAGCGCCGCCGACAGCCCGGCGCCGGCGATGATCACGCGCAGGCCGCGCATCTTGGCGTTCTTCGCGTAGTCGGCCACCGTGTCCGGATCCCGGTGCGCCGACATCACGCGCACCTCGTGGCGGATGCCGCGCTCCTCGAGCTCCTTGGCCGCCTTCTCCATCGCGGGCATGTCGCTCTTCGAGCCCATGACGATGCCGACGCGCGGGGCGTCGACCTCGATGCCCTCGAACTCGGCCTCGACGGCCGTCTCCGTGGCGAGATCTGGGGGTGCGGGCTGCTCGCTCATGCCTTGAGCGCGATGTCCCTGCGGAGCTGGCGGCCGTCGAACGCGATCATGTCGGCGGCAGCATACGCGGCGTCCCGGGCGGCAGCGGCGTCGGTGCCGAGCGCGGTCACGTTGAGGACGCGCCCGCCCGCCGTGACGACCCGGTCGCCGTCCTCCGCGGTGCCCGCGTGGAGCACCTCGACGCCGGCCGGGACGGCATCCAGGCCCGAGATCACGTCGCCCGACCGCGACGACTCCGGGTAGCCCGCCGAGGCGAGCACGACCGTCACCGCGGCGCGGTCGTCCCACTCCAGCTCGACGCCCTCGAGGCCGCCCGGCTCGGTCGCGCGCAGCAGCAGGTCGAGCAGGTCGGAGCGCAACCGCGGGAGCACGACCTGCGTCTCGGGATCGCCGAAGCGGGCGTTGAACTCGAGCACGCGCACGCCGTCCGGGGTCAGCATCAGCCCGGCGTACAGCACCCCATGGAACGGCGTGCCCCGGTCGCGCAGCTCGTCGATCACTGGCTGGTGGACGGTCGCGACGATCTCCGCCAGCAGCTGCGAATCGATCTCCGCGACCGGCGAGAACGCCCCCATGCCGCCGGTGTTGGGTCCGGTGTCGCCGTCGCCGATGCGCTTGAAGTCCCGCGCCGGCGCGAGCGGGAGCGCGCGCACCCCGTCGCACAGCGCGAGCACGGACAGCTCGTCGCCGCGCAGGAACTCCTCGACCAGCACGGGGTGGTCGCCGAACTGCCGCTGCTCGATCATCGCCACCAGCGCGCTGTGGGCGGCGCTCTCGTCCTCGGCGATCACGACGCCCTTGCCGGCCGCGAGCCCATCGGCCTTGATCACCGCCGGATAGGAGGAGATCGCCGCCATCCCCTCCTCGACGGTGCGGACGATCCAGTGCCCGCCCGTCGGCACCCCCGCCGCCTCCATGATCTCCTTGGCGAACGCCTTCGAGCCCTCGAGCCGCGCGGGCTCGCGCTTGGGCCCGAACACCGGGACGCCCCTGGCCTCCAGCTCGTCGGCGAGCCCCGCGACGAGCGGCGCCTCAGGCCCGACCACCACCAGATCGGCACCCGACTCGGCGGCCGCGGCCGCGAACGCGACCGGGTCGCCGGGGTCGGCTTCGAGCCGCTGCGCCTCGGCGCGGATGCCGGCGTTGCCGGGCGCGCACCACAGCTCGGGCTGCTGGGGCGAGCGGGCCAGCGCTCGCACGAGCGCGTGCTCGCGCCCTCCGGCTCCGACGACGAGGACCTTCAACCCTCGACCACCCTCAAGGGGTCTGACCCCTTCACAGCGACGCGATGAAGTCGTCGATCGGGATCGCGGCAAGCGACTCGTAGTGCGCCGTGCCGCGCGAGCCCAGCTCGAGCGAGACGCGCGCCATCGTCTTCTCGTCGGGCGCCTCGACGACGTTGACGAAGTCGAAATGCCCGAGCGTCGCCCACTGCGCCTTCACGGTCGCTCCGAGCTGCTCGATCTCGTTGTTGACCTCGCGGATACGCGCGGGGTTGTTGCGGACGGTCTGCACACCCTCTGGCGTGAGCGTCGACAGCATGATCCAAGTCGGCACAGCGCCTCCCTCAATGGTTGAGCGGCTCGTTCTACCCGATCCTTCCGCCCGCGCGCGGTGTTGTCGGAAGGTGAATGGATACTTCACGCATGACCACACGCCTCGTGGGCGCCGCGTTCGCCGCCCTGGCCCTGCTGCCCGCGACGGCGCAGGCCGCCGCGATCGCGCCGCTGAAGCCTTGCTACATCTCGGTGACGCAGACGTCGCCGGGGGCCGCGCCGCAGGTCACGCGCGAGTCGCTCGACCTCGCCGGCAACGGCTTCACGGCCGGCTCGCTCGTCGACGTGAGCTTCAACGGCGCGCTCGACCGCACGATCCAGGCCGACGCCGCCGGCAACCTGCCGCCCCAGATCCTCCAGTCGCCCTACCAGGCGAAGGGTCAGGGCACGTTCACGCTGACCGCGGCCGAGCGCGGCAACCCGGCCAACACGGTCGCGCTGCCGTCACGCACCACCGCGCTGACGCTCAAGCTCAAGCCGAAGCGGGCCCGCCCCTCGACCCGCATCCGCTTCAGGGGCGCGGGCTTCACGGCGCAGCAGGCGGTGTGGGCGCACTACCTCTACAAGGGCAAGGTCCGCAAGACCGTCCGGCTGGTCAAGCGGATCAAGAACCCCTGCGGGACGTTCTCCGTCAAGCGCAAGCAGATCCCGATCAAGCGCCCGAAGCTGGGCGTGTGGCGGCTGCAGGTCGACCAGCAGAAGCACTACAGCCGCGCGCCGAACGGCGTCAACGTGCGCGCCGACATCAAGGTCCAGAAGGTCTTTACGTAATCGAGGCGCTGACCGGCTCGGCGACGGCGAACGTCAGCTCGCCGTCGCTCGTGGCGTCCACGCGCACGTGGTCGCCGCCGGAGAAGTCGCCCTGCAGCAGCCCGCGCGCGAGCGGATCGACCAGGTGGCGCTGGATCACCCGCTTGAGCGGGCGGGCGCCGTACACCGGGTCGTAGCCGAGCTTGCCGAGCTGGTCGCGCGCCGCGTCTGACAGCTCCACGGTCACGCCGCGCTCGGCCACCCGCGCGATCAGCCGCGCGACCTGGATGTCCACGATGTGGCGCAGCTGCTCCTCGGACAGCGAGTCGAACTCGATGATGTCGTCGAGGCGGTTGATGAACTCGGGCTTGAACGTCGCCTCGGCGCCGTTGCGGCCGCCGGGGATGTTGGAGGTCATGATCAGCACGCTGTTGCGGAAGTCGACCGTGCGGCCCTGGCCGTCGGTCAGCCGCCCGTCGTCCATTACCTGCAGCAGGATGTTGAAGACGTCGCTGTGGGCCTTCTCGATCTCGTCGAGCAGGACGACCGCGTACGGGCGCCGGCGCACGGCCTCCGTGAGCTGGCCGCCCTCCTCGTAGCCGACGTAGCCGGGGGGCGCGCCGACGAGCCGGGCCACGGAGTGCTTCTCCATGTACTCCGACATGTCGATCCGGATCATCGCGTCCTGCGAGTCGAACATGTACTCGGCGAGCGCGCGGGCGAGCTCGGTCTTGCCGACGCCCGTGGGGCCGAGGAACAGGAACGTGCCGATCGGGCGATCCGGGTCGCTCAGCCCGGCGCGGGAGCGGCGCAGGGCGTTGGAGACGGCCACGACCGCCTCGTCCTGGCCGACGACCCGCTGGTGGAGGCGGTCCTCCATCGCGAGCAGCTTCGCCATCTCGGTCTCCATCAGGCGGGAGACGGGAATGCCGGTCCACTTCGCCACGACCTCGGCGACGTCGTCGGCGTCCACGTGCTCGCGCAGGTAGACGGCGGGCTCCTCGTTGGGCGCGCGCGAGTCGGCCTCGGCGAGCTTGGCCTCGAGGTCGGGGATCTCGCCGTGGCGCAGCTCGGCGGCGCGCTGGTAGTCGAGCTCGCGCTCGGCGCGCTCGAGCTCGGAGCGGGCCTCGTCGAGGCGCTCAGTGAGCTTGCCGACGCCCTGGGCGGCCTCCTTCTCGCGCTCCCACTGGGTCCGCATGCCGGTGGCCTGCTCGTTGAGCTCGGCGAGCTCACGCTCGATCTCCTCGCGGCGCGCGGTCGCGGTGTTGTCGTCCTTGACCGCGAACTGCTCGATCTCGAGCTGCTTGATGCGGCGCTCGACCTCGTCGATCTCGGTGGGGACGGAGGTCAGCTCGATGCTGATGCGCGAGGACGCCTCGTCGATCAGGTCGATCGCCTTGTCGGGCAGGTAGCGATCGGCGATGTAGCGGTTGCTGAGCATCGCGGCGGCGATCAGGGCGGCGTCGGTGATGCGGACGCCGTGGTGCGCCGAGTAGCGCTCCTTGAGCCCGCGCAGGATCGCGATCGTGTCCTCGACCGACGGCTCGCCGACGTAGATCGGCTGGAAGCGCCGCTCGAGCGCCGGGTCCTTCTCGACGTGCTTCTTGTACTCGTCGAGCGTGGTGGCGCCGACCGCGCGCAGCTCGCCGCGGGCGAGCATCGGCTTCAGCAGGTTGGCGGCGTCGACGGCGCCCTCGGCGGCGCCGGCGCCGACGATCGTGTGCAGCTCGTCCATGAACAGGATGATCTGGCCGTCGGCGTCCTGGATCTCCTTGAGGACGGCCTTCAGGCGCTCCTCGAACTCGCCGCGGTACTTGGAGCCGGCGATCAGCGCGCCGATGTCCAGCGCGACGACGCGGCGGTCCTTGAGCTGCTCCGGCACGTCGCCGGAGACGATGCGCTGCGCGAGGCCCTCGGCGATCGCGGTCTTGCCGACCCCGGGCTCGCCGATGAGGACGGGGTTGTTCTTGGTGCGGCGGGCGAGGACCTGGATGACGCGGCGGATCTCGTCGTCGCGGCCGATGACCGGGTCGAGCTTGCCCTCCTCGGCGGCCTGCGTGAGGTCGCGGCCGAACTTCTCGAGCGACTGGTACTTGTCCTCGGGGTTCTCGTCGGTCACGCGGTGCGGGCCGCGGACGGCCTTGATCGCGTCGACGAGATCCTTCTTGCTCGCGCCGTTGCGGCGCAGCGCGTCGCCGGCGGGGGACTTGTGGTCGGCGAGGGCGAGCAGCAGGTGCTCGGTTGAGACGTACTCGTCCTTGAACTGGCCCAGCTCGCGCTCGGCGGCGCGCAGGACGGCGACGAGCTCGCGGCTGACGGTCGGCTCGTTGGCGGCGCCCTGGATGGTCGGGAGCCGGTCGAGGGCGGCGTTCACGTCCTGGCGGATGGCCTCGGGGTGGGCGCCGAGCTTGCTCAGAACGGGGACGACAAGGCCGTCCTCCTGCTCGAGCAGAACCGCGAGCAGGTGCTCGGGCGTGGCCTCGGTGTGGTTGCGCGCGGCGGCGAGGGCGCTGGCGGCCTCGAGCGCGGCGCGGGACTTGGTCGTGAAGCGATCAATGTTCATAGGCTCAAAATCTCAGTCGGGGTGACTGAGATCATAGCCGAGGAACGCCGCCGCTTCCAGTCAATCGTCCTCGGGATGGTCGCGGCCGCGGCCGCCGCCTCCGGAGTCGTCGCCGCCGCCCCCGCCGTGGTCGTCGACCGTCGGCACCGCGGTCGGCACCGCCGTCGGGACGGTGGTCGCCGTCGGCCGAGGGGTGGCGGTGGGCTTCGGGCGCTTCTTCTTCTTCTTCGGCTTCGGGGTCGGCGTGGCGGTCGGTGTGCGCGTGGCGGTCGCCCGCGGGGCCAGCTCGCGCCCGGCGTTGACCGGCTCCGAGGAGAGGCCGATGCGCTGGGTCGAGAGGGAGCTGGCGGCGTAGGTGACGCCGGCGGCGAGCACGACGCCCGCCAGGGCTCCCAGGATCCACAGCGCGATCTTCATCGGGTCACCGTAGGGAGCGCATGGTTAAGCGCGGTCGAAGGAGATCGTGGCCACGGCGCCGCCGCCCTCGCGGTTGGCGAGCGTCACGTCGCCACCCCAGCGGCGCATCAGCTCGCGGGCGATCGGGAGGCCGAGGCCGGTGCCGGGCGGCCCGGCGCGGCCGGCCTTGCCGCGGTGGAAGCGCTCGAAGACGGCCTCGAGCTCGGCGGGGTCGACGCCAGGGCCCTCGTCGAGGATGTCGATCGCGCCCGGGCGGGCGACGAGCGTGACCGCGCCCTCGCCGTAGTGGAGCGCGTTCTCGATCAGCGTGTCGAGCGCGCGCTGGAGGTCGGCGGGAGCGGCGTGGACGGGCGCGGTGGGCGCGCCCGAGAGGGCGGACACGCGACCGTCGAAGCGCGCCGCGGCCGCGCGGGCCGCCGCGCCGAGGTCGACCTCCTCGGCGGGCGCGTCGGCCTCGCCCGCCTGGGAGAGCAGCAGCAGCTCGGAGACCATCGCGGACAGGCGATCGACCTCCTTGAGCGCGGCCTCGATCTCCTCGGGGTCGCCGGTGGCGCGCGCCTCCTCGAGCCGCAGCTGCAGGCCGGCGAGCGGGGTGCGGAGCTGGTGCGAGGCGTCGGCGACGAACTCGCGCTGGCTGTCGACGAGCCGCTCGAGCCGCGCGCCCATCTCGTTGAACGTGCGCGCGAGGCCCTGCTGCTCGGCGGAGCCCTCGACCGGCACGCGGGCGTGCAGGTCGCCCTCGCCGAGGCGGGCGGCGGCGGCGTCGAGGCGGCGCAGCGGGCGGGCGATCTGGCGGGCGATCAGCGCGCCGGCGCCGAGGCCGAGCAGGAGCACGAGGACGCCGACCGCGACGAGGCCGTAGATCGAGGTGCGCGTGGCGCGGCCGACGGCCTCGACGCTCTGGGTGATCCGCACGGCGCCCTGGGGGCGCCCCGTGGCGAGGACCGGCACGGCGGTGGCGAGGATCTCCGCGTCGAGCGTGTCGGAGCGGCGCTGGGCCTGGAAGCGGCGACCGCGCAGGGCGGCGGCGATCTCCGGGCGGTCGCTGTAGTCGCCGCCGAGCTGCGCGGGACCGTCGGAATCGGCGACGAGGCGGCCGCGGGCGTCGGTGATGATCACGCGGCCGCGGGAGGACTGGGCGATCGTGCCCACGATCCGGCGCAGCTCGGCGGGCTGGCCGAGCTGGCCGGAGGCGGTGGCGGCCGCGACCTCGGCCTGGCTCAGGGCCTGCGAGCGCACTTCGGCATTGACGCGGTCGCGCAGGTTGAGCGCGAGCGGCACCTCGAGCGCGACGATCGCCAGCAGCAGGACGTATGCCAGCGCCAGCAGCAGTCGGGTGCGGAGGCTCACTCGTCGGGCGCGCGGAAGCGGAAGCCGACGCCGCGGACGGTCTGCACGTAGGCGGCGTTGTCGGCCGTTTCCCCGAGCTTGCCGCGGAGCCAGCGGACGTGGACGTCGAGCGTCTTCGTGCTGCCGAACCAGTTCTCGTCCCAGACGCGGTCCATCAGGTCCTCGCGCGTGACGACCTTGCCGGCGTTGCGGATCAGCTCGGCGAGCAGGTCGAACTCCTTGCGCGAGAGCTGGAGCTCTTGGTCGTCGAGGGTGGCGCGGCGGGCGGCGAGGTCCACGTGGAGGCCGCCGATCGTGATCGGCTCCTCCGCGGCCTCGCGCTCGGCGGGCTGCACGCGGCGCAGGACGGCGCGCATGCGGGCGATCACCTCGGGGCCGCTGAACGGCTTGACGACGTAGTCGTCGGCGCCGAGCTCGAGGCCGACGATGCGGTCGGTCTCGGTCCCGCGGGCGGTCAGGATGATGATCGGGACGCCGCTGCGGGCGCGGATCGTGCGGCAGACGTCGCGACCGTCGCCGTCGGGCAGGTGGAGGTCGAGCAGGATCAGGTCGGGCTCGAGCCGCTCCTGGAGCTCGAGTGCGCGGGCCGCGGTCGCGGCGACGTGCGGCTCGAACCCCTCGCGCTCCAGCGCCTTCGAGAAGGGGGCGGAGATCGACTGCTCGTCTTCGACGAACAGGATCCGGGGGCGGTCGCGCATGCCGGGCAACATAGACGTGTACGCACGGGCTTTCCCTAGGTTTCACCCGGCGTTGGCGGGCGCTTGGCGAGCCGCAGCCGATGGTGTCGGCCATGAACAACGCACGCACCAAGATCGCCGCCGCGGTCACGGTCGCCGCCCTCGGGCTGCTGGCCGTCGCCGCACTCGCCTCGGGTGGCACCGGGGCCCAGCAGCCACAGCCCACGGCGCAGGCCGCCGCCGCGCAGGTCACCGCCCAGCCGGAGGTCCGCACCGAGGTCATCCGCCAGACGGTGCACCGGCGCGCCCACCAGCGCCGCGAGAACCGCCGTGAGGACCGGCGCCAGGATCGCGCCGCCACCACCACCGCCGCCCCGGCGCCCGCGCCCACGGTCGTCACCACGACCCGCACCTCCGGGCGCGACGCCTCCGGCCACGGCGGCCGCGGGCGCGACCACGCCGAGGACGACGGCACCGTCGAGGTCGAGCACGAGAACGAGGCCGACGACGACCATGGCCACGGCGGAGACGATGGCGGCCACGACGACTGATCGCCGCCGCCGGCCCTCGCCGTTCTGGCTCGTCACCGGGTCGCTGGCCGCCTTCTTCGTCCTGCTCGCCTTCCTGGCGGTGCAGGTGCGGGCGGGCGGCGACCCGGCGCTCGGCGCGCCCAAGCGGACGACGGCCATCGCGACCGCGGAGCCGCGGCGGGTGATCATCCACCGCGTGATCGTGCGCCGGGTGATCATCACCGACCCGGCGCCGACCCCGGCGCCCGTCGCCGCTGCGCCCGTGGCCGCCGCCCGGGCGCCCGTGGTCCGCGCTCCCGCGCCGGTCGTGCGCGCCCCGGCGCCGGCTCCCGCGCCGGTCCGCGTCGCGCCCGCCCCCGTGACCACGCGCTCGTCGTGAACGAGCTCGTCTTCCCGTGCATGGGCACGACCGTGCGGCTGCTCGCCGAGCTGCCGCTCGAGCCGCTCCGCGCGGGCATCGAGCGCCTCGCGGCGCGGCTGACGCGCTTCGACCCCGCCAGCGAGCTGTGCGCGCTGAACGCCGACCCGCGGGCCGAGGCGCTGGCGAAGGCCGCCCTCCTGTCCGGCCGGCGGCGCGGCCGCGAGTACGCCGCCATCCTGGTCGGCGACGGTGGCCTCGCTGAGGTCGTCGAACGGCCGCCGGTCGCCGCATGACGCGCGACCCGATGGATTACGGCTGGTGGCTCGCCAGCCGCGCGAGCGGGCTCGTCGCGCTGGCGCTGATCACGCTCTCCGTCGGCGTCGGGCTGGCGATGGCCGGCAAGGCGTTCCGGAAGCCCGGGCTGCCGCGCAAGCTGATGGCGCTCCACGAGTACGCCGCGCTCGCCGGCCTGATCGCGATCGCCGTACACGGGATCACGCTGCTCGGGGACCACTGGCTGCACCCCGGGCCGGCCGGGATCGCGCTGCCGTTCGTGATGGATTACCGCCCTGTCTACACCGGGCTGGGGATCGTCGCCGGCTACCTCGCCGCCGCGCTCGGCCTCAGCTACTACGCGCGCCGCAGGATCGGCGCGAAGCTGTGGCGCAAGCTGCACCGGGCGACGATCGCCGTGTACGTGCTCGCCGTGGTCCACACGCTCGGCGCCGGCACCGACGCGCCGACACCGTGGCTGCGGTGGGCGATGGTCATCACCGGCGCGCCGATCCTCTTCCTGCTGACGCTGCGGATGCTGCCTCAGCGCCCGCGCGGCGAGCGGCGCACGCGGACCGGCACGAGCGCCGTCCCCGGCGCCTCGTAGCGCACGAGCTCGGCGCGGAAGGAGCGGCGGACCTGCTCGAGCTCCGTCGCCATCTCCGCGGCCAGCGCCTCGGCCTTCTCCTCGAGCGCCCGCACGCGGCGCTGCATCCGCTCGATCTGGGCCTCGAGCTCGAACACGCGCTCGACGCCCGCCAGGTTCATGCCCAGCTCGCAGGTCAGCTCCTGGATCCGGCGCAGCCGGTCCACGTCCTCCTGCGAGTACAGCCGTGTGCCCTTGGGCGAGCGCTGCGGCTTGATCAGCCCGCGGTCCTCGTACATCCGCAGCGTCTGCGGGTGCATCTCCGCCAGCTCGGCGGCGACGGAGATCATGAAGACGCCCTGGTGGCGCGTGAGGCGGCGCACTTAGGTCGCCGCCTTCTTCGCGTCGCGCAGCAGCGTCGCGCGCGGGTCGCCGTTCATCACGCGCGACAGCCCGTCCAGTGCCTCCTCCTGCTCAGGCGAGAGGTCCTTCGGGACGTCGATCACGAAGCGGTAGTGGATGTCGCCGCGCGCGCGGTCGGAGAGCCGCTGCGGGCCCTCGCCGCGCAGGCGCTGGACGGTGCCGGACTTGGTCCCGCCCGGGACGCGCAGCTTCTTGGTCCCGTGCAGCGTCGGTACCTCGACGTCCGCCCCGCGGATCGCCTCGGTGACCGTGATCGGCACCTCGACCTCGAGGTTGTCGCCCTTGCGCCGGAACACCGGGGACTCCTCGACGCGAGTGACCACGTAGAGGTCACCGGGCGTGCCGCCGCGCAGGCCGGCCTCGCCCTTGCCGGGCAGCCGGATCCGCGAGCCCTCCTTGACGCCGGCGGGGATGTTGACCTTGTACTTCTTGAGGTCGCGCACCCGGCCCTCGCCGTGGCAGGTGTGGCAGGGGTGCTCGATGACCGTCCCCGAGCCACCGCACTGGTGGCACGGGCGCGTGATCGAGAACAGGCCCTGACCCTCGGACTCGACGCCGCGGCCGTTGCAGACCGGGCAGACGATCGGCGAGGTGCCCGGCTCGGCGCCGGTGCCGCGACAGGTCGGGCAGGCCGCATGCGTGGCGACGGAGACCGGCACCTGCGCGCCCTCGATCGCCTGATCGAAGGACAGCGAGACCGTCGTCTCCAGGTCGCGCCCGCGCTCGGCCGCCGGCTTCGTCCGCGCGCCGCGGCCGCCGGTCGTGTTGAAGATCCCCGACAGGATGTCCGAGAAGCCGCCGAAGTCGGCCGCCGTCGCGCCGCCCCCCGCGCCGCCGGCGCTCCCGCCGAACGGGTTGGCGCCGCCGAAGATCGAGCCGCCGCGGTCGTACTTCTTGCGCTTCTCCGGGTCCCCGAGCGTGTCGTACGCCTCGGAGATCTGCTTGAAGCGCTCCTCCGCCCCCGCGTCCTTGTTCGTGTCCGGGTGGTACTGGCGGGCCAGCTTGCGGTAGGCCTTCTTGATGTCCTCCTGGGACGCCTTCTTGTCGACGCCCAGGACCTTGTAGTAGTCGGCCGAGCCGTTCGCCATCGCGGCCTCCTAGGCGGCGACCACGACCCGCGCGGGTCGCAGCACCGTGCCGTTGATCCGGTAGCCCTGCTGGTACACCTCGGCCACCGTCCCGGCCTCCGTGCCCTCGACCGGCTGCGAGGCCATCGCCTCGTGCTCGGACGGGTCGAACGGCTCGCCCTTCGGCGAGTAGGCCTGGATGCCGACGCGCCCGAGCGCGCCGACCAGCTCGTCCTGGATCTGCCGGATGCCCTTGGCGAACTCGCCGCCGCCGTGCTCCTCGGCCGCGCGCAGGGCGAGGTCGAGGTGGTCGAGCGCGGGCAGCAGCTCCTTGGCGAGCTTGGCCATCCCGCGGTCGGACGCCGCGGCGGCCTCGCGCGCGGCGCGCTTGCGGAAGTTCTCGAAGTCCGCCTGCGTGCGCTGGGCGAGGGCGAGGTACCTCGCGGCCTCGTCCTCGGCCGGCGCCTCCGCCGCCTCAGCGTCCGCGGGCTCGGGCAGGGGCTGCTCAGCCGCCGCGACCTGCGCGTCGGCGGAGGGCTCCTCCGCCCCGGGCATTACGCCCGGGCCGGAGTCCTCCACAGGGGTCTTCTGGGTCTCGTCGGTCATCGCTGCTGGTCGTCCACGACCTCGGCGTCGACGACCTCCTCCTCGGCCTCGCCCGCGGGCTGCTCGCCGTCGGCGGACCCGCCGTTCGGCGACGCGGCCTGCTGCGCCTGGGCACGCTCGTACATGGCCTCGGAGACCTTGTGGAACGCGGTCTGCAGGCGCTCGGTCTTGGCCTGGATGTCGGCGGCGTCCTCGGACGTCAGCGACTCGCGGACGTCCTTGATCGCCGACTCGATCTCGCTCTTCGAGGCGTCGTCGATCTGCTCGGCGAGCTCCTTGAGCTGGCGCTCGGCCTGGTACGCGGCGTTCTCGCCGTTGTTCCGGGCCTCGGCGAGCTCGCGCAGCCGCTTGTCGTCGTCGGCGTGCGCCTCCGCGTCGCCGACCATCCGCTTGATCTCCTCGTCGGAGAGCCCGGAGCCGGCCTTGATCTCGATCTTCTGCTCCTTGCCGGTGCCGAGGTCCTTGGCCGTCACGTTGACGATGCCGTTGGCGTCGATGTCGAAGCCGACCTCGATCTGCGGGATGCCGCGCGGCGCCGGCGGGATGCCGGTCAGCTGGAACTTGCCCAGCGACTTGTTGTAGGTCGCCATCTCGCGCTCGCCCTGCAGGACGTGGATCTCCACGCTCGGCTGGTTGTCCTCGGCGGTCGAGAAGACCTCGGACTTGCGGGTCGGGATGGTCGTGTTGCGCTCGATCAGCTTCGTCATCACGCCGCCCTTGGTCTCGATGCCGAGGGTGAGCGGGGTGACGTCGAGCAGGAGGACGTCCTTGACGTCGCCGGCCAGCACGCCCGCCTGGATGGCGGCGCCGACGGCCACGACCTCATCCGGGTTGACGCCGCGGTGCGGCTCCTTGCCGGTGAGCTCCTTGACCTTCTCCTGGATCGCGGGCATGCGGGTCATGCCGCCCACGAGCACGATGTGGTCGATGTTCGCGACGCCCTTGTCCTTGGCGTCGTCCATGGCCTGGCGCACCGGGCCGACGACACGCTCGATCAGCGCGGAGCTGAGCTCGGTGAGCTTCGCCCGCGTCAGGCGCAGGTCGAGGTGCTTGGGGCCGGAGGCGTCGGCCGTGATGAACGGCAGGTTGATCTGCGTCTCCTGGGCGGAGGACAGCTCGATCTTGGCCTTCTCGGCGGCCTCGTAGAGGCGCTGGAGGGCCATCTTGTCGGCGGTCAGGTCGATCGCCTGGTCGCGCTTGAACTCGGCCGCGAGGTAGTCGACGATCGCCTTGTCGAAGTTGTCGCCGCCGAGGTGGTTGTCACCCGCGGTCGACTTGACCTCGAACACGCCGTCGCCGATCTCCAGCACCGACACGTCGAACGTGCCGCCGCCGAGGTCGAAGACGAGGATCGTCTGGTCGGACTCCTTGTCGAGCCCGTACGCCAGCGAAGCGGCGGTCGGCTCGTTGATGATGCGCTTGACGTCGAGGCCGGCGATGCGGCCCGCGTCCTTGGTCGCCTGGCGCTGATCGTCGTTGAAGTACGCGGGAACGGTGATCACCGCGGCGTCGACGGTCTCGCCGAGATAGGCCTCGGCGTCGGCCTTCAGCTTCTGCAGGATCATCGCGGAGATCTCCGGCGGCGAGTACTCCTTGTCGCCGGCCTTCACGCGCGCGTCGCCACCGGCGCCGGAGACGACGGTGTAGGGGACGATCGACTCCTCCTCGCGCACCTCGGCCTCCTTGCGGCCCATGAAGCGCTTGATGGAGAAGACGGTGTTGGTGGGGTTGGTGACCGCCTGGCGCTTGGCCACCGTGCCGACGAGGCGCTCACCCGACTGGGTGAAAGCAACGACGGACGGCGTGGTGCGGCCACCCTCGGCGTTCTCGATGACGGTCGGCTCGCCGCCCTCGAGGACGGCCATACACGAGTTGGTCGTGCCGAGATCGATACCGATGGTCTTGGCCATATTGGGGGGCTCCTCAGCTTCGGGTACTGAACAAAATCTCAGTCAAGTTCGCTGAGATATTAGCGCAGCTGGGAGCGCCCGTACGGGCACATGCGCAGGAGCGCGCACTCGCCGCACTGTGGCCGCTGGGCGTGGCACGTGCGGCGGCCGTGGCGGAGGAGGTTGATGTGCAGCTCGACCTCGCCGCCCGCCGGCGTCAGGCGCAGCATCTCGTCGTGCAGCTCCTCGAACGGCGCGCCGGGGCGGAACAGGCCCAGGCGCGTGCCCACGCGTGAGACGTGGGTGTCGACCGGCACGTCCGGCAGGCCGTACGCGAACAGCAGCACGCAGGCGGCGGTCTTGCGCCCCACGCCGGGCAGGGCGGTCAGGTACGCCCGCGCCTCCTCCACGGGCAGCTCGGCGAGGAAGCTCAGGTCCGGCGGGTCCGGCAGCGCGCGCAGGATCTCCTGGATCCGCACGGACTTCTGGCGGTGCAGGCCGCCCGGCTGGATCGCGGCCTCGACCTCCTCCAGCGGCGCGTCGCGGACCTCCTCCCAGGCGGGGAAGCGCGCGCGCAGGCGCAGGTACGCGACATCGCGGTTGCGGTCGTTCGTCGACTGCGAGAGGACGGTCAGGATCAACTCCTCGAGCCCCTGGCCGTGGGGCGGGGCGACCGGCCTTCCATAGATGAGCCGCAGCCGGTCGCGGAGCGCGCGGACCCTCCGCGGAGCGGGCGGCGACCACGCGGCGCGCGGCACGGTGGCGACCTTGGCGCTCACAAGGAGGCAGCCTACGCACGGCGAAACCCCTGAAAGGCGCGGCGCCGTTCGAAACGCTAATGTGCCGCGCCGCGAGAGATCGCACATGGGGGCGTACTCCGGCTCGGGGGTCTGGTGGGGGCACCGTGGAGGGCGCCAATAGGGGCGAACCATCGGGGGTAACCGAATGCGTACCGCGCTGCTCGCTTGCAGTGCCGTGATCTGCTGCTGCGCCGTGCTGGCGTGGCAGCCGGGCGCCGCGCATGCGAAGAACGCCGGGCTGGACCGCGTCGAGCGGAAGGTCGTCCGGCTCGTCAATCGAATCCGCACGCACCATGGCCTGCGCAAGCTCAGGGCCAGCCGCACCCTCGCCCATGCGGCGAGCGATCACACCGGCGACATGCTGCGCGCCGACTACCTCAGCCACGACTCGAAGGACGGCACGCCGATGGCGACGCGCGTCCGCCGCTACACCGGCGCCCGCTGGGTCGGGGAGAACATCGCGGTCACGTCCCGCCGCCGTGGCGTGGCGCGGCGTGTCGTGCGGATGTGGATGGCGTCGCCGAGCCATCGCGCGGTGCTGCTGTCGCCGAAGAGCCGCCGCATCGGCGTCGGCCGTGAGCGCGGCCGACTGGGCGGCGCGGCGTACTCGGTGTTCACCGTCGATCTCGCCTCTTCACGCTGACGTTGACGGCGGCGGGCTAGCCTCTGCCGTCGGAAATGAGCTCGACCTCCCGCGACTACCAGGCGCTGATGCGCTCCCGGCTGATCGAGTCGCGGCTCACGCCGAACGCGATCTCGCTGACGGGATTCGCGCTCTGCGTGGTCGCGGCGGTGCTCGTCTGGCAGGACTACTTCTTCCTCGGCGGCGTCGCGTTCATCGTCGGCTCGGTGTGCGACACGCTCGACGGCCGCTACTCGCGGATGTCGGGCAAGGGCACGCCGTTCGGGGCGTTCCTGGACTCGACGCTCGATCGCATCGAGGAGGGCATCGTGCTCACCGCCGTCGCGTTCCAGTTCTCCGATCGCGGCGACAACCTTGCGGTCGCGGCCGTCGTCGTCGCCGTCCTAGCCTCGCTGATGGTCTCCTACACGCGCGCCCGCGCCGAGGCGCTGGGCGTCGAGTGCAAGGTCGGCATCGCCGACCGGGCCGTCCGCGTCGTCATCCTGTCCGCCGGGCTCGTGCTCGCCAAGGGCGCCGGCGTGATTGATGTGGAACTCCTGGAGCCCGCGGTGTATCTGCTGGCGGGACTCTCCGTCATCACCGTCGTGCAACGCATCTGGCACGTGCGAGGCGAGCTGACGCGAGTTCCGACATCAGATTCCGACTTTGAGGTGACTACGTGAGCAAGAACGATTCGAACGGGCACGGCCCGGTGGCACGCGAGGAAGGGCGATACCAGGAGGAGAAGGTCCGCGTCGCGATCATCGGCGTCGGCAACTGCGCCTCGTCGTTCGTCCAGGGCGTCCACTACTACAAGGACGCCGACCCGTCCGAGCCGGTCCCCGGGCTCATGCACGTCGACCTCGGCGGCTACCACGTCCGCGACATCGAGTTCACGGCCGCGTTCGACATCGACGCCGACAAGGTGGGCAAGGACCTCTCCGAGGCGATCTTCGCCGGCCAGAACAACACGCTGAAGCTCGGCGAGGGCAAGCTGCCGAAGCTCAACGTGCCGGTCCAGCGCGGGATGACCCACGACGGCCTCGGCAAGTACCTGAAGGAGAAGATCACGAAGGCCGAGGGCTCGACGGTCGACATCGTCCAGATCCTCAAGGACACGAGGACCGACGTCGTCGTCTCCTATCTCCCGGTCGGCTCCGAGCAGGCGACCAAGTGGTACGTCGAGCAGATCCTCGAGGCGGGCTGCGCGTTCGTGAACTGCATCCCGGTGTTCATCGCCCGCGAGGACTACTGGAACAACCGCTTCACCAAGGCCGGACTGCCGATCATCGGCGACGACATCAAGTCCCAGGTCGGCGCGACGATCATGCACCGCACGCTGGCGCGGCTGTTCGCCGACCGCGGCGTGAAGATCCTGCGCACGTCGCAGCTCAACGTCGGCGGCAACATGGACTTCTACAACATGCTCGAGCGCGAGCGGCTGGAGTCCAAGAAGATCTCGAAGACCAACGCCGTGACGTCGATCATGGACTACGAGCTGCCGGCCCACGACATCCACGTCGGCCCGTCGGACTACGTGCCGTGGCTCGAGGACCGCAAGTGGGCCCACATCCGCGTCGAGGGCCAGGCGTTCGGCGACGTGCCGCTCAGCGTCGAGCTGAAGATGGAGGTCTGGGACTCCCCGAACTCCGCCGGCATCGTCATCGACGCCGTGCGCTGCTGCAAGCTCGGCCTCAACCACGGCCTCGCCGGCCAGCTCGACGGCCCGAGCTCGTACCTCATGAAGTCCCCGCACAACCAGCAGCCGGACCACCTGGCGCGCCAGGCGACCGAGGACTTCATCGCCGAGTACGCGCGCTCGCAGAAGGCCGCCAAGGCCGCCCGCAAGGCCGCCGAGCTCGTGAAAGAGAAGGGCTCCTCGGTCACGCACTGAGGCGTAGTGCGGCGGGGGCCAGGGGTCTGACCCCCTTAACCCGCGCCGCCAGGCCCAGCGGCACGGGTCAGGAGGTCAGACCCAGATGTCGCGCTGAGATTCGCTACTTGATCGAGTAGCGGCGCTCGCAACCCTTCACGCGCCGGCGTTCGTTGTGGTTGTAACGGACGGTGTCCTTGCCCTTGCCGCACTTGACCTTCGCGGCCGGGCCGGCGGTGGAGATGTTGATCGCGTCGTTGCCCTTGCCGCCGCTGACCTTGTCGCGGCCGTTGGCGCTGTTGATGAAGTCGCGGCCGGCGCCGCCCGAGAGCTTGTCGGCCTCGGAGCCGCCGTCGAGCTTGTCGCGGCCCGCCCCGCCGATCAGCGTGTCCTTGCCCTGCGCGCCGGAGAGGCGGTCGTTGCCCTTGCCGCCGACGATGCAGTCGTTGCCGCGGCCGCCGCTGATCTTGTCCTTGCCGCCGAGCCCGAACATCACGTCAGGCCGGTTGGAGCCGGTGATGCGATCGGAGTGCTTGGTGCCGAGGACGAGGAACTTGACGCCCTTGCCCTTGAGGCAGGTGCTCTTCTTCGCCGACTTCGGCGCCTCGGACGGCAGCGCCACGCGGCCGCCGCTCGGGCCGGCATACGGTCGCCCGACGGTGGTCACGGTCTCGCGGCCGTTGGCGAGGTTGCCGTCGCGCTCGCGGGTGATCACGCACATGTTGCGCGCGGCGTCGTACTCGGCGCCGGTGATACACGGGTTGCGCGAGCCGGTGAAGGGACCGCCGGTGCCGTCGGCGTCGGCCGCGGTGGCCTCCTGGGCCGCGCGGTCGCAGACCTCGCTGCCGCCGGCCACGCGGGCCTCGGCCACCACGACGTCCTTCACGACCCGGCCGGCCGGATCCTGCAGCAGCGAGCCCGGTCGGGGCTCTCCGTCGCGGTCTTGGAGCTGCCGTTGGCGACCACCGGCTCGACGCGATCACGCGCCGGGACAGCCACATAGGCCGCGCTGGCACGACAGTTCCACGTCTGGTCGGGTGCGCCCGCGGCAGCAGGCCCGGCGGTGGCCAGGGCTGCGCCCAGCGCGCAGAGGAGGCCCGCCGCCGAACGGCGGCAGGCGGAAGACAGGGACATGAGGAAACCTTCCGTTGGGGGACCCGGTCGAAAGGGGGGAGACCGGGCAGCGCTTCTCAACAGTCAGGGTTTCCGGAGTGTTGGGGAAACAAGCGTTAGGAACACCTGGATTTCCCAACCATTCGTCCACGCTGGGTACGCTTGCCGCCTTGCCGGAGCCTCTCACCATCGCCCAGGTGACGCCGTATCCCTGGGAGGACGAGCACCAGGTCAACGCCTTCGTCCGTGCCCTCGCCGCCGAGCAGGCCGCCTCCGGGCACCGCGTCGTGGTGCTCGCGCCGTCGAGCGATCCCGCGTTGGTGCGGGAGTCGCGGCGGCTGATCCGCAGCGGCGAGCTGTTCGATCCCGACGGCGGCGTGCGGGTGCTCGGCGTCGGCGAGCTGCTGCCGCTGGCCGGCGGCCGGCGCGGCGCGATCCCCGCGCCGCCGCTGGACATCTCGCGCACGATCGAGGAGGCCCTGACCGCCGCGCCGATCGAGTTCGTCCACGTCCACGAGCCATTCGCGCCGAGCGCGTCATCTGTTGCGCTGCGCCACTCGCGCTCGCTCAACGTCGGCACCTTCCACGCGCCCGCCGAGCGCGTGCTCTCCACCCAGGTGGCGCGGCGCTTCGTCGAGCTGTTCTTCGGCCGCCTCGACGCGCGCAGCGCCTCGTTCGAGGCCACGCGCGACCTGATGCAGCGGATCTTCCCGGCCGAGTACCGCGTGCTGCGGCCCGGGGCGACCCCGCTCCCGCGCCCCGCCCACGAAGGCCCGATCCGGATCGCGTTCTGCGACCAGGAGGAGCGCGCCGCGCTGCGGCTCTTCCTGCGCGCGCTGCGGCGGCTCCCGACCGAGCTCGACTGGGAGGCGACCGTGTTCGTCCCCTCCGGCGCGGCGCCGACGATCCGCTCGCGCCTGCTCGACCGCGTGCGCGTGCTCTCCGCCGAGGACACGAGCGAGGACGCGGTGCTCGCCTCCGCCGACGTGGTGGTCGCCGCCTCGCACGGCATCGCCCCGTCGCCCGGCCTGCTCGTGCGGGCGCTCGGCGCCGGCGCGGTGCCGGTGGCGTCGCACCTCGGCTCCTACGCGGAGGTGATCACCCGCGACGCCGACCTCGGCCTGCTGTTCGAGCCCGGCGACGTCGAGACGCTCACCGCCCAGCTCGAGCGGCTGATCCGCGACGACGGGCTGCTCTCGGGCCTGCGCGCGAGCGCGCAGCGCGCGCACGACGACTTCGACTGGGCCCGCGTCGCCCAGGGCTTCCAGGCGCTCTACGACGAGGTCGCGGCGCGGCGCCACCCGGCCGAGGGCAACCCCGTGATCGCCGCCCGGATCGCCGACCGCAAGCTGATCGACGTCGACCTGCACATGCACACCGACCACTCGAGCGACTGCGCGACGCCGGTCGAGGTGTTGCTCGCCACCGCCCGCGACGCCGGGCTCGGCGCGATCGCGGTCACCGACCACAACGAGATCTCCGGCGCGCACGACGCGCGCGCCAAGGCGGCCGAGTTCGGCGTCAAGGTGATCGTGGCGGAGGAGGTCAAGACCGCCGACCAGGGCGAGGTGATCGGCCTCTTCATCGAGGAGAAGATCCCGCGCGGCATGACGCTCGAGGAGACGATCGCCGAGATCAAGCGGCAGGGCGGCCTCGTCTATGTGCCGCACCCGTTCGACCGCATGCACTCGGTGCCCGACTACGAGCACCTGCTCGCGGTGGTGGAGGAGATCGACGCGCTCGAGGTCTTCAACGCGCGCGTGGCGATCGCCGCCTTCAACGAGGAGGCCGTCCGCTTCGCGGCGAAGTACCGCATCGTGGGAGGCGCCGGCTCTGACGCGCATGTGCCGCAGGGCCTGGGCTCCGTGCGCATCCGGATGCGCGATTTCGACGGTCCCGAGGAGTTCCTCGAGTCGCTGCGCGCCGCCGACATCGTCCGCAAGCCGCAGTCCCTCCTCTACGTGCAGGCGCTCAAGTTCCTCCAGACGAAGGCGACGCCGCCGGGCGCCCGCAGGGCCGCTCGCCAGCGCCGCGTGCGGAAAGTCGCGCGCAACCAATGATGCAGTCGCAAGGAGAAGGAGGGGCGACGGCCAAACCCCTCGGCGGGATGCCCGCCACAGACGACGAGATCCGCGAGAAGTACCTGGAGCGAGCCATCCGCGAGCTCAACGAGTTCACCCGCGACCTGCAGGGCTGCAACAGCTGCCCGCGCGGCAACCTGATGCCGGTGCTCGGCTCGGGCCATCCGCAGGCCGACGTCTTCCTGCTCAAGTACGCGCCCGCGCCGTCGGAGATCGAGGAGGGCGTCGCGTTCTACGGCCGCTCCGGCACGGCGCTGATGAAGTCGCTGCGGCGGCTGGACATCGACCCGCTCGCGGTCTACGGGACGCTGTGCGTGAAGTGCCCGGTGGCGGACACCTCGCTGGCGTCGCCGGAGTGCCTGGCGCGGCTGGTCGAGGAGATCGCGATCGTGCAGCCCAAGATCGTCGTGGTGATGGGGCCGGAGGCGCTCGAAACGCTCAACGAGCTCGCCCTGCCGCTCGCCCGCACGGTCGAGGACCGGCCCGGCGAGGTGCAGACGCTCACGCCCTCGATCGAGGCGCTCGTGGTCCCGGACATCGACGACTGCCTCGACGAAGAGGACGCCAAGCGCGCGTTCTGGACCGCCTTCCGGGCGCTCGGCGCCTGGTGGGGGGACTTCCCTCCCTACTGAGGTAGCCTCCCCGCGAAGGGGGGGTCGATTGCTGTCCGTCAAGGAAGTGGTCGTGCGCTTCGGGGGCGTGGTTGCCCTCGACGGGCCAACGTTCGAGGTCGCGAGCGGCGAGATCTGCGGGCTGATCGGGCCGAACGGCGCCGGCAAGACCACGCTGTTCAACTGCATCAGCCGGCTCGCGCGGCCCGACGCGGGATCGATCACGTTCGAGGGCGAGGACCTGCTCGCGCGCGCGGCGCACGAGATCGCGCCGCTCGGGATCGCGCGCACGTTCCAGAACCTCGGGCTCGCGCACTCGCTGACCGTGCGCGAGAACGTGATGCTGGGCGCGCACCACACCGGCAACGGCTCGTTCATCGCCGACGGGCTCGGGCTGCCGGCCTCGCGCCGCGCCGAGCGCGAGCTGCGCGAGACCGCCGACCGTACGCTCGCCCGCCTCGAGCTCGCCGCCGTCGCCGACCGTCCCGCCGTCGGGCTCCCCTACGGCACCCTCAAGCGCGTCGAGCTGGCGCGCGCGCTGTGCACGCGCCCGAAGCTGCTGCTGCTCGACGAGCCGGCCGGCGGCCTCAGCCACGGCGAGGTCGAGACCCTGGCCGACCTGCTGCTGGCGCTGCGCGACGAGTACGAACTGACGATCCTGCTCGTGGAGCACGCGATGGGCATGGTGATGCGGATCTCCGACCACGTCGTGGTGCTCGACTTCGGGCGCGAGATCGCCGACGGCAAGCCCGCCGAGGTCCAGGAGGACCCGCAGGTGATCGAGGCGTACCTGGGGGCGCCCGCGTGAGCCTGCTCGAGGTCCAGGGGCTCGAGGCCGGCTACGGGCCGGTCACCGTCGTGCGCGACCTCTCCTTCGAGGTCGCGGAGGGCAAGGTGGTCACGATCCTGGGCGCCAACGGCGCCGGCAAGACGACGACGCTGCGCGCGCTCTCCGGCATCGCGCGCGCCAGGGGCAGCGTGCGCTTCGACGGCACCGAGCTGATCGGCCGCGCGCCGGAGTGGATCGTGCGCCGGGGGCTCGCGCACGTGCCTGAGGGCCGCGGCAACTTCGCGGCGCTGACGGTGGAGGAGAACCTGCGCCTGGGGGCCTATGTCCGCAAGGACGACGACAAGGTGCGCGAGGACATCAAGCGCTGCTACGGCTACTTCCCGCGCCTGGAGGAGCGCCGCACCCAGCACGCGGGCTCGCTCTCCGGCGGCGAGCAGCAGATGCTGGCGATCGCGCGCGGGCTGATGCTGCGGCCGCGCCTGATGCTGCTCGACGAGCCGTCGCACGGGCTGTCGCCGCTGATCACGCGCGAGGTGTTCAAGATCCTCCGCGAGGTGGCGGAGGAGGGCACGACGCTGCTGATCGTCGAGCAGAACGCCAACCTCGTGCTCGACTTCGCCGACCACGCCTACGTGCTGGAGACCGGCGAGCTGGTGCTCGACGGCACGGCCGAGGAGATCGGCGCCGACGAGGGCGTCCGCCGCTCCTACCTCGGGATGGTCTGAGTGGCGCAGTTCATCCAGCTCGTGATCGACGGGATCGCCATCGGGTCGATCTACGGCGCGCTGGCGCTCGCGCTCGTGCTGATCTTCCGCTCGACCGGGATCGTCAACTTCGCCCAGGGCGAGATGGCGATGTTCTCGACCTTCGGGGCGTGGGCGCTGGTCCAGGCCGGGCTGCCGCTGGGGGTCGCGCTGGTCGGCGCGCTGGCCGCCTCGTTCATCGGCGGGATGGTGATCGAGCGCGTGATCATCCGGCCGGTCGAGGGCCAGGACCCGCTGACGATCCTGATCGTCACGCTCGGGCTGTTCATCCTCGTCAACTCGCTGGCGGGCTGGATCTGGGGCTTCAACAACCGCGGCTTCCCGCGCGCGCTCCCGGACGGCAGCGCGGACGTCGCGGGCGTCAACCTCTCCTACGAGTCACTCGGGATCGTCGCCGTGCTGCTCGTGGTCGTCGGCCTGCTCTACCTGCTGTTCCAGAAGACGAAGCTCGGGCTGGCGATGCGCGCCGCGGCGGCCAACCCGGAGTCGGCGCCACTGGTGGGGATCAGCGTCGGGCGCACGCTGATGATCGGCTGGGGCCTCGCCGCGCTGCTCGGCGCGCTGGCCGGCGTGCTGGTGGCGCCGCAGCTCTTCCTCGACGTCAACTTCATGGGCGGCGTGCTCGTCTACTCGTTCGCGGCGGCGACGCTCGGCGGCTTCGACTCGCCCAAGGGCGCGGTGATCGGCGGCTGGATCATCGGCGTGGCCGAGACGCTGGCCGGCGAGTACATCGGCTTCATCGGCTCCGACCTGACGATCCTCGTGCCGCTGGTGATCATCTTCGTCGTGCTGCTGGTGCGGCCGAACGGATTGTTCGGATCGCCGGAGGTGGTGCGCGCGTGACGCGGAGCGGCCTCCTGACCTCGCCGTGGGCGCGGCGCGTCGGCCTCGCCGCGATGCTGGCGGTGGCGATCGGGCTGCCGTTCTTCTTCGGGCCCTACCGCGTGTCGCAGCTCACGCTGGTGATCATCTACGCGATCGCCGTGCTCGGCCTCAACCTGCTGGTCGGCTACTCGGGCCAGATCTCGCTCGGGCACGGCGCGTTCTTCTGCCTCGGCGCCTACACCGCCGCGATCCTGCTCGACCGCACCGCGATCCCGCACCTGCTGACGGTCCCGGCCGCGGGCCTCGTCTGCTTCGCCGCCGGCCTGGCGCTCGGCCTGCCCGCGCTGCGGCTGCGCGGGCTCTACCTCGCGCTGGTCACGCTCGCGGTGGCGATCGCCACGCCGGTGCTGATCAAGCGCTTCGACGGCCTCACCGGCGGCAGCCAGGGCCTGACCGTGGACCAGCCCGCGCCGCCCTCCTGGTCCGGCCTCGCCGACGACCAGAACCTCTACTTCATCGCGCTCATCGTGGCCGTGCCGCTGTTCTGGTTCGCGGCCGGCGTCGTGCGGCGCGGCAGCGGGCGGGCGCTGATCGCGATGCGCGACGACGAGACGGCGGCGCGCACGATGGGCGTCAACCTGGCGACGTTCAAGACGCGCGCGTTCGGGTTCAGCGCCGCCTACGCGGGGGTCGCGGGCGCGCTCTTCACGTTCGCCAACGGCTTCGTGGCGCCCGAGTCGTTCACGCTCACGATCTCGTTCGCGTTCCTGGCCGCGATCGTGGTCGGGGGGCTGGCGACTGTGGCCGGCGCGGTGTTCGGCGCGTTCTTCATCGTGTTCGTGCCGGTGTGGACGTCGGACATCGACGAGGCGCTGTCGGGCGTGATCTACGGGGCGACGCTGATCGCCTGCATGTATGCGTTCCGCGGCGGCGTGATGGGCGTGCTGCGGAGCGCCTGGGCATGGTCAATCAAGGGGAGGAACGAGGATGAGGTCGCTGAAGTGGCTGTGGCTGGTGATGGTCGCCGCGCTGGCGCTGGTGCCGGCGGCGTGCGGTCGTGACGACAGCGGGGGCGGTGGCGGCGGCGGTGGCGCGGCTGCGGATCCCGGCATCACCAAGACGTCGATCAAGCTCGGCGGCTCGTATCCGTTCAGCGGGCCCGCCTCGGCCTACGGCACGATCGGCGAGGGCGCGAAGGCCTACTTCAAGTTCATTAACGCCAAGGGCGGCGTGAACGGGCGCAAGATCAACTTCATCACGCTCGACGACGGGTACGAGCCGCCGAAGGCGCTGCAGAACGCGAAGCGCCTGGTCCAGCAGGACAAGGTGTTCGCGATGTTCAACACGCTGGGAACGCCGAACAACCTGGCGATCTGGGACTTCCTCAACCAGCAGAAGGTGCCGCAGCTCTACGTCGCCACCGGCGCGTCGGACTGGGGCAAGGACATCAAGGCGCACCCGTACACGATCGGCTGGCAGCCCAACTACGTCACCGAGGCCAAGGTCTACGCCGACTACCTCAAGAACGAGAAGCCGAACGCCAAGGTCGCGGTGCTGTACCAGAACGACGGCTTCGGCAAGGACCTCCTCGGCGGCTTCAAGGAGGGCATCTCCGGCAGCGACATCAAGATCGTCAAGGCGGAGAGCTACAACGCCACCGACCCGACGGTCGCGGCCCAGGTCGGCCGGCTCGCGCGCTCCGGCGCCGACACGTTCCTGAGCATCACCACGCCCAAGTTCGCCGCCCAGGGCATCGCGACGGTGGCCAAGAGCGGCTGGAAGCCGTTGCAGATCCTCAACAACGTCGGCGCGGACAAGAACCTCGTGCTCAAGCCGGTCGGGCTGGAGAACGCCAAGGGCGCGATCTCGACGTCGTACTTCAAGGACCCGCAGGACCCGCAGTGGGCCGACGACGCGGCGATGAAGGAGTACAAGGCCGCGATGAAGCAGTACGCGCCCAAGGCCGATCCCGAGGACGCCTTCAACATGTACGGCTGGACCGCGGCCACGACGATGGCCAAGGCGCTCGAGCAGATGAAGAAGCCGACGCGGGCCGCGCTGATGGACGCCGTGCGGAACATGACGCTCGAGCAGGGCACCTTGCTCCCGGGTGAGAAGATCGAGACCTCACCGGATGACGGCTATCCGCTCGAGGCCATGCAGATCATCAAGTTCGACGGCCAGAACTGGAAGCTCCAGGGCGACCTGATCCAGGCCAAGGCACAGTAGGGAGGAGCCGGATGCTCGAAGGACTGATGCAGCACGACCATCCGCTGACGCTGCAGCTCGTGCTCGAGCGGATGCGCGGGATGAACGGCGACGCCGAGGTCGTGACGCTCACCGAAGACGGGACGACGCGCGCGACGTACGCCGAGGTCGGCGAGCGCGTCGACCGACTGTGCCGCGGGCTGCGCGAGCTCGGGGTGGGCGAGGGCGACCGGGTGGCGACGTTCGCCTGGAACAGCCAGCACCACCTCGAGGCCTACCTCGCGGCGCCGTGCATGGGCGCCGTCCTGCACACCCTGAACATCCGGCTGTTCCCCGAGCAGCTCGTCTACGTCGTCAACCACGCGCAGGACAAGGTGATCCTCGTCGACGCCTCGCTGGTCGACGCGCTCGCCCAGCACGTCGACCAGTTCGAGACCGTCGAGCACTACGTGGTGATGGGCGACGCGGACCTCTCCAAGCTCCCGGGCGCGATCAGCTACGAGGAGCTGCTCGCGCGCCAGGAGCCCGGCTTCGACTACCCGGAGATCGACGAGCGCGCGGCCGCCGGGCTGTGCTTCACGAGCGGGACGACCGGCAACCCGAAGGGCGTCCTCTACTCGCACAAGTCGAACATCCTCCACACGATGGGGCAGTGCATGACGGACGCGTTCGGGATCTCGCGCTCCGACCGGATCCTGCCGGTGGTGCCGATGTTCCACGCCAACGCGTGGGGCCTGCCCTACGCGGCGTGCTTCGCCGGCGCGAGCCTGATCATGCCCAGCCGCTTCCTGCAGGCCGAGCCGCTGGCGCGGCTGATCGAGTCGGAGAAGGTCACGGCCGCCGGCGCGGTGCCGACGATCTGGCTCGACGTGCTGCGGTGGTCGGACGAGCACAAGCCCGACCTCTCGAGCATCCGGATCGTGGCCTGCGGCGGCGCCGCCGTCCCGCGCCGCCTGATGCAGGCGTTCGAGGAGCGCCACGGGATGAAGATCATCCAGGCGTGGGGCATGACCGAGACGAGCCCGCTCGCCTCCGTCGCGCACCCGCCGGATGCCGCCGAGGGCGAGGAGCACTGGAACTACCGCTCGACGGCGGGGCGGATCATGCCGCTCGTCACCGCGCGCCTGATCAACGACGCCGGCGAGGAGGTGCCGTGGGACGGCGAGTCGACCGGCGAGCTGCAGGTCCGCGGCCCGTGGATCGCCAGCACCTACTACGAGGATCCGGACGCCGGCGAGAAGTTCGACGACGGCTGGCTGAGGACCGGCGACGTCGCCTCGATCGACGCCCGCGGCTACATCCGCATCTCCGACCGCTCGAAGGACGTCATCAAGTCCGGCGGCGAGTGGATCTCCTCGGTCGACCTCGAGAACGAGCTGATGGGCCACGACGCGATCGCCGAGGCGGCGGTCATCGCCAAGCCCGACGAGCGCTGGTCCGAGCGCCCGCTCGCCTGCGTGGTGGTCGAGGAGGGCCAGGACGTCTCGCCCGCGGAGCTGCGCGAGCACCTCGCCTCACGCGTCGCGAAGTGGTGGGTGCCGGACGACTACGCGTTCATCGACGAGGTGCCCAAGACCAGCGTCGGCAAGTTCGACAAGAAGGTCCTGCGCAAGCGCCTCGAAGCGGGCGAGCTCGAGACCGTCAGCGAATCCGAACCGGCGTCCCGATCGGCATGAGCTTCGCGAGCCGGCCGACCTTCCAGTTCGGCACGCGCACGCAGCCATGGGACGGCCGGCCGGGGATCAGCCCCGGCTCGTCGGTGCCGTGGATGCCGATCACGCCGCCGCCGGGCCAGTCGGTCAGCACGTTGGAGTAGGCGCTCGTCCCGAACGCCCACGGCCCGAACGAGCCGCCGAAGCCGCGCAGGCGCTCGCGGATCCAGAAGCGGCCCTTCGGCGTCGGCGTGCCGGGCGCGCCCATGCCGACGCGCGAGCGCCAGATCACGCGGCCGCGCTTCGTCAGCGTCGCGGTCAGCGTGCGCTGGCTGATCGTCAGCGCCGTGTGGACGTTGTGCAGGGAGCTGAGCGCGTCGCGGTGGACCCAGCCGGTGCGGCCGTTGGGCCGCCCCGGGACGCGGATCTGCATCCACGTCGCGCCGCCGACCCGCCGGCTGCGGAGGACCACGTAGACCTCCGGCGGCCCGTCCTCGGTCTGCCAGCGCAGCCGCGCGATCGCGCGGCTGTGCCGGTTCGGCGTCGCCCGCACCTTGGCCGCGAGGTTCGTGTGGGCCCACCGGGTGACCGTGCGCTCCGAGGAGAGCCGGACATCCGCGCCCGCCGTCGCTGGGACGGCGAGCGCGGTGGTGGCGACCAGCGCGAGGGCCGGTAGCCAGTGCCTCATCAGCCGGTGAACTGGGGCGACGGGGCCAGGCGGGCGCAGTGCTGGAAGCTCAGCACCAGCGTGCGCGCGCGTGTCCGGGATGCGGTGCGGAACACGACGCGGGCGGTGACCCGGTGCACTCCGACGCTCAGGCGGCTGGGGCGGATGCGCGCCTTGAAGGTGCGCTGGCCGCTCTTGGCCTTGCGGATGACGATCCGGCGCCCGTCCACGAAGAACGTGACGCGGCGGATCTGGCGGCCGCGGACGGTCGCGTTGAACGGCTTGTAGACACAGCCGCTCGGACCCGACAGGCGGGCACGGCCGCGCGGCGTCGACTGCTGCTCGGCCGCGAGCACCTGCTGCTGCGGCGCGGGCGGCTTGACCGTGGGCTGGATGAGGTCGACCACGGCCGAGTCCTCGTCCTCGACGGTGCCCGAGGGGCCGCCGATCTTATCCTTGCCGGTGACGTGCACCGTGTTGGGCAGCGGGTCGGGATCGCTCGCCGTGACCTTGTGCGTGCACGTGTAGCGCCACTGCTCGTCCGGCTCCAGGAGGTCGTCCGTGTCGCCGGCCAGCTTCTGCGGGCCCTTGAGGGTGCTCGCGTCGCAGCGCGCGTCGCTGAACGTCACCGTCAAGCCGGTGTCACCGGGGTTGGTGACGTCGAAGCGGTAGCCGATGGTGTCGCCCACCTGCGCGGTCGCGCGGTCGGCGATCTTCTTGACCTGGATCGCCGGGTGGATGATGTCCGTGCAGTGCCGGTCGGTGTCGCTGACCGGGTGGTCCTGCTCGTCGCTGCCGGTGGCGGTGACGACGTTGCAGAGCGGATCCATCTCGCCCGTGCCGTGGGTCGGGACCTTCATGGTGCAGGTGTAGGTCCACACCTCGCCGTCCTCGAGCAGGGCGTCCTGGTCGCCGCCGGCCTTGGTGACCGGGTCGGCCGAGACCGGCGAGCACTTGTCGTCGCTGACCTTGACGTCGCTCAGCGGCGTGTTGCCGATGCTGCGCACGGCGAACGAGAAGTCCATCCTGTCGCCGTGGTGCACGATCGCGGGGCCGGACTTGACGACCTCGATGCCCGGGCGCAGCTTCGTGTTGACGAACGTGCAGCGGACGGTCTCGCCCGCCGCGACCTTGATGCTCGCGGTCCGCGTCGCCACCGCACCGGTGCTGTCGCTGTCGGTGCAGGAGATCGACGAGAGCCGGTAGCCGGAGGCGGCCGACTCGGTCACCGCGTAGGGCGTCGAGCTCGGCGCCACGCGCGTGATCGTCTTCACGCCGCCGTCGGGCAGGTTGAACGCGCCCGCGAAGCCGGTGAAGCCGAACTGGGTGCCGCTCGTCTCGTGCGGGTCGGTGACCTTGGCGATCTCGACCTTGCCGAGGCGGGTGTTGGTGATCGTGCAGGTGACGTCATCGCCCGACTGCGGGTGCACCCAGCCCGGCCCGTAGGTCTTCGCGGTCGCCGTGTTGCAGGAGATCTCTGCCTTGTAGTCCGCCAGGTCGGTTCCGGCCGCCGCGGTCTCGCTCACGAGGTGCGCGCCGGGGCTGACGAGGGTGCTGCCGCTGCCGCCGTCGCCGGCCGCGGCCTTGACCACGGTGCTGTCGACCTTGAGGTCGAAGCGCCCGGGATCGCTCGCGGGGACGAGCTTCTTGATGACGGTGATTTTGGGCTGCTTGTAGTTGCCGAAGTCCTTGCCGCTGACCGCGTCGGACGTGATCGGGCCCCAGCCGCAGCCGAAGTCGCCGCCCTTGCCGGAGGCGAAGCCGCCGGAGGTCGAGGCGTTGGGGTACGAGCACTTCCAGCCGCCGTTGCCGCCGGTGGGGCGCTGCTCGCGCAGGCGGTAGGCCGTCGTCGAGGTGACGACGAGCGAGTAGCGGCCGAGGGAGTCCGTGTCGTCGTAGGGCTCGCCGGTGTCGCGGACGCCGTCGTCGTCGTAGTCCGCCCAGATGCGCCAGCCCGCGAGCCCCGGCTCACCGGCGTCGCGCTTGCCGTTGCCGTTGAGATCGTTGAACTTCGTGCCGTTGACGGTGCGGTGGCACCGGGCAACGCCCGCGTACGCCGTCGTCGTGAGGATGGCCGCGAAGAGCGCAGCCAGAATCGCCGCCCTCAGGCGAGACGATCGAATCATTGAGCCCAGCCTCCTGCCGGTGGGGAAGAAGCTCAGGTTCCCTCCTGAGCGTGGCCGCCAGTATTCGGCAGATATCGGATTCGTTCAATCGGACATCCGCCGAGAGCGGCGCTTTACACTCACGTCATGGACCTCGAGGAGCACACGCTCGAGTCGGCCGGGGAGCGTTGTGAGGAGTGCGGGGCGAAGCTGACGCAGCGGGAGATCGAGCTCGCGCTGGAGACCGGGGGACCCAACCTCTGCAGCGTGCACCGCGCCGAAGCCGTCGAGCTCGACGAGCCCGGCGACGAGCCCGCCTAGAATGAACAGACTCCGAGTTGTGCCGACAGGTGCGGCTCATCTCGGCTCCATCTTGTGGGCACCGTAGACGAGGTCGGCCGGGCAGCGCCCGGCCGTCTTTCGTCCGTGGTGGTCTCGCTCGAAGTTGTAGGTGTGCAGGTAGTGGGCGAGGTGTCGCTTGAGGCCTGCGTAGCGGACCTGGAGGAAACGCGCGAAGGCGGGGCGCCAGCATTCTTCGAGGATGGTGCGATGAAGGCGTTCGACGTGGCCGTTGGTCTGCGGACGCCCGGAGCGGATGAAGGTGTGCTCAACGCCCGCGGGCAGGCGCGCGTTGAAGGCGCGGCGGCCGAACTCGTTGCCGTTGTCTGAAAGCACGCGCTCGAGCTGCCAGCCCGCGGCTTGGAGCTCTGCGGCGACGCGGCGCGCCAGCGCGGAGGTGTGCTCGACGGTCGGACCGGCCGGTGGGCAGACGATGAGGTCGGCCCAGGCGTAACGTGCTGTAGGTGTCGATCGCGGTGATCTGCCAGACCGGGCCCTTGGCGCCGTGCAGCCGCCCGACGAAGAAGCAGTCGATGCCGACCAGCTCGCCCGGCCGGTCAGACCCGACGTGCGGCTCGGGCTCGGGCTCGCGCGGCGGCTCATAGGGCGCGCGGTAGCCAGCGACCAACGCCAGGCGCTTGGCGCGCGTGTTCAGACCGTGAGCAGCACGATCTTCCCGAGCTTGCCGCCGGCCTGGAAGCGCTCGTAGGCCGCGGCGACCTCGTCGAGCGGGAACGTGGCGGCGACCGGGACGACCAGGTCTCCGGAGACGAAGCCGGGCAGGACCGAGCGCTCGACGCAGCGGGCGGTGGCGGCCTTGTCCTCCAGCGGGCGGGAGCGCAGCGTCGAGGCGCTGATGCGCGCGCGCTTGGCCATCAGGAGGTGGAGCCCGATCTCGGCCTTGTTGCCGGCGCCGATGCCGATCACCACGATCCGGCCGCCGGTCGCGAGCGCGTTGACGTTGCCGGGCATGTTCGGGCCGCCGACGAGCTCGAGCACGACGTCGTACGGGCCGTGCTGCTCGAAGCCCTCGGGTTCGATCGCCTTCACGCCGAGGGCGTCGATGCGCGCGCGGTTCTCGGGGTTGCGGACGGTCGCAGTGACGCGCGCGCCCGCCATCTGGCCGAGCTGGACGGCGGCCATGCCGACGCCGCCGGCGGCGCCGTGGACGAGCAGGCGCTCGCCGAGGCGCAGCCCGGCCTGGGTGAAGAGCGCGTCGTGGGCGGTGGTGAAGACCTCGGGTACGGCGCCCGCGGCGTCCCATTCGAGCTCATCGGGCACCGGCATCGCCGTGCGCTCGTGCACGACCGCGAGCTCGGCCTGGCCGCCGCCCGCCACGATCGACATCACGCGGTCGCCTGGCTCGAAGCGCTGGACGCCGGGGCCGCACTCGACGACCTCGCCCGCCAGCTCGAGCCCGGGGATGTCCTGCGGCGCGCCGGGCGGCGCGGGATAGACGCCCTTGAGCTGGAGCATGTCGGCGCCGTTGAGGCCGGCGCCGCGCACGCGGATCAGCAGGTCGGACTCGCCGGGGACAGGGTCGGGGTGCTCCTCGACGGTGATCGAGCCGTCGCGGATGGTGGCGGCGCGCATGCGGCGCGATGCTACCTCCGGCGAGGCTGAGCCGTCCGATCGTCCAGGGAATCTCGTTTCATGCAGGAGTTCGTGCCGATAGTCTCAAGGGTAAGAACAGAACGTCAATATGTCGCTCATGCCTGCTATCCCGCGGATTCCGCCCTTGTGGCGGGAGTCGCGTATCGGCCTCGAGGCCGCCGCGCTGCGGCGGAGCCCGGTGTACGGCGGGCGCGGCGTCCCACCCGGTCAGCGCCGCCCGGTGCTTTTGATCCCGGGCTTCATGGCCGGCGATCTCTCGCTCGGCACGATGTCGAGCTGGCTGCGGCGGGCGGGCTATTGCACCCACCGCACCGGCATCCGCGCCAACTTCGACTGCTCCGAGGAGGCGTGCCGGCGGCTCGAAGCACGGCTCGAGCACATGGCCGAGCGCCACGGCGAGCGCGTGATCGTCATCGGCCAGAGCCGCGGCGGCGTGTTCGCGAAGGCGCTGGCCTCGCGCCGGCCGGAGCTCGTCGAGGGCATCGTCACGCTCGGCTCGCCGACCGTCTCCCAGCTCGACGTCCACCCGCTCGTGCTCGCCCAGGTCGGCCTCGTCAGCGCGCTCGGCAGCGCGCGCGTGCCGGGCATGTTCCGCTGGAGCTGCCTGAAGGGCGAGTGCTGCAAGGACTTCCGCGAGGCGATCGAGGGGACGTTCCCCGAGGACGTCGGCTTCGTCGCGCTCTACTCCAAGAGCGACGGCATCGTCAACTGGCGCGCCTGCGTCGACCCCGCGGCCGACGAGCTCGTGCACGTCCGCACCTCGCACTGCGGCATGAGCGTCAACGCCCAGGCCTTCCACGCCGTCGCCGGTGCGCTGCAGCGCTTCCGCGGCGACGATCCGCTGCTCGCGGCCGACCTGCCGCGCGCGGCCTAGCTAGGAGGCCTTGGCGATCGCCGCGTCCATCGCGGCGCCGGGGTTCTCGACGATCTTGCCGTGGCCGGCGGCGAGGCGGGCCGGGTTCAGCGCCCGCAGGTTGCGGGCGGTCTCGAGGGCGGTCGGGCGGTGCCAGGTGGACATCGCCGGCAGTGGGAAGCGCGGGTTCGGCTTCGCGGTGGTGGCGACGCCGCCGAGGGTGGTGTACGCGTCGCCCGCGAACAGCGTCCGGTCGCGGGTGTCGAGGAAGGCGAGCTGGCCGGGCGTGTGGCCGGGCGCGGCGACGACCTCGAGCGAGCCGATGCGCTCGCCCGGCGCGATCGTGCGCGTCGGCTTCGTGTCCGCGCCGTAGCCGCGGATCTTGTCGCCGGCCGGCTCGCCGGGCTCGGGCGAGTTGTCGCCGGCCATCAGCTTCGCGTCGCGCGCGGAGATCAGAACCTCGGCGTCCGGGAGCTCGGCGGCGAGCGCGTCGAGCCCGCCGACGTGGTCCTGGTGGGCGTGCGTGAGGACGATGCGCACGATCGGGCGCTTCGCCTGGGCAAGGATCAGCTTCGCGGCGCCGCGGCCGAAGGTCGTGTCGATCAGCGTCATGCCGTCGTCCTCGTCCACGAGGTACGCGTTGACGAAGCCGCCGAAGCGGGCGATGCGGATGCCGCTCACGAGCGCTCGAGCAGCGCCACGCACTCGATGTGCGGGGTCTGCGGGAACATGTCGACGGGCCGCACGTGCTTGAGCGTCCAGCCCGCCTCGACGAGCTGCGCCGCGTTCGGCGCGAGCGTCGTCGGGTTGCAGGAGACGTAGACGATCCGCTCCGGCCCGGCCTCGATGACGCGGCGCACGACCTTCTGGGAGAGGCCGGCGCGCGGCGGGTCGATCACCGCGACGTCGGGCTTGCCGGCGCGCTCCACCAGCTCGCGCATCGCAAGCCGGATGTCGCCGGCGAAGAAGGCGGCGTTGGTGATCTCGTTGAGCCGGGCGTTCTCGATTGCGTCGGCCACCGCCGGCTCGACGATCTCCACGCCGACGACCTCGCGCGCCCGCGTCGCGAGCGAGAGCCCGATCGTGCCGATGCCGCAGTAGAGGTCGAAGACGCGCTCGGAGCCGCGCAGCGCCGCCACATCGGCCGCGTGCCCGTAGAGCACCTCGGCCATCTCCGTGTTGGTCTGGAAGAACGCCTCGGGCGAGATCAGGAAGCGCAGGTCGCCGAGCTGCTCGGCCAGCTGCGGGCCGCCGCGCAGCAGGGTCGTCTCGCCGCCCTGGGTGCTCTCGCCGAGCCCGGCGGTCTGCGTCCAGAACAGGTGGTCGGTGTCGACCGCGTCGATCAGCGCGTCGGCGTCGAGCTTGCCGGGCGACGTGACCAGCCGCACCTGGAGCTCGCCGGTTCGGCGCCCCTCGCGGACGACGAGGTTGCGGAGGAAGCCGCGCTGCGTCTTGCGGTCCCAGGCGACGAGGCCCTGGCGGCGCAGCTCGGCCGCCACCTGCTCGCGGGCGACGTTGCCGCGCTCGGAGGCGAGCTTGCAGTCGTCGAGCGGGACGATCTCGTTCCAGCGGCCGGGCGCGTGGAAGCCGCACACCAGCTCGCCGTCCTCGCCCGTGCCGAACGAGTACTCGAGCTTGTTGCGGTAGCGCCACTCCTCGATCGCCGGGACGATCGGCTCGAGCTCGTAGCCCTCGAGCCGGCCGATGCGCGTCAGCGCGTCGTCGACCTGCTCCTGCTTGACCTCGAGCTGGCGCGCGTAGGGCAGCACCTGCCACGGCGCGCCCGGGTGGTCGGCGACCGCGGGGATGCGGTCGGGCGACGGCTCGAGGATGTCGACGGCGCGCGCCTCGGCGTACGCCTTCTTCGACTTGCCGATCTCCGCGCGCACGCGGTCGCCCGGCACGGCGCCGGCGACGAAGACGACGTAGCCGTCCTCACGGCGGGCGACGCCGTTGCCGCCGTAGGCGAGGCGGTCGACGGTGAGCTCGAGCTGATCCCCGCGGCGAGGGCGCGTGGAGGTGGGAGGTGAGGTGGCCACCCCACGAGGATGGCAGGCGGACGAAGGGGTCAGACCCCTTGAGGGTGGTTGAGACTCAGCCGAGCTTGCGCTCGATGTTCTGCAGCACGGACTTGCGGTTCGCGTTGCGCCGCTCGTAGTCGCGCACCTTGCGCAGCTCGGGCGCGGAGAGGTCGCCGATTCGCTCGCCGACCTCGGCCGCGGTCAGGTCGTCGTAGCCGGAGACCGGGAAGCTCGAGCCGATGCCGGTCGCGCGCCGCGCGCGGTCGACCTCGCGGACGAGCCGTGTCGGCGTGCCGCTCACGACCGCCTCGAGCTGGGAGATCAGGTCGTCCGTCTGGCTGCGGCCGCGCTCGAACAGGGCCGCCACGAGCGCCGTCGCGTCGTCGCGCGTCATGCGGCCGCGTTCGACGGCGTCGTCCACCGCCTCCTGCACCCGGTCGCGCGTGAGCACCACGACCTCGCGCGGGTCGAGATAGCGCGAGAGCTGCTCGCGCAGCCCTGGATCCTTGGGAGCGCTCCCACCGCGAGGGCGCGAACTGGAGCCCTTCTTGCGGCCCGTCTGGCGTGCAGGTGGCATGGTCAGCGGACCCTATCCAACGAGCAACTCGAGCAACGCCTTTTGCGCGTGGCGGCGGTTCTCGGCCTGATCCCAGATCCGCTGGCGCGAGCCGTAGAGGACCGACTCGGTGATCTCTTCACCGGGGTGCGCGGGCAGGCAGTGGAGGGCGATCGCGCCGGGGGCGGCGCGGTCGAGCAGCGCGTCGTCGAGCCGGTACGGCGCGAGCGCCTCGCGGCGAGCGGCGGCGGTCGATTCGTCGTCGCCCATCGAGACCCAGACGTCGGTGTAGACGGCAGAGGCGCCGGCGGCCGCCTCGGCGGCGTCGGCGGTCAGGACCGCGCCGTGCGGCTCGGCGAGCTGGAAGCCGTCCGGCGCCGCCACCCGCACCTCCATCCCCGCCAGCGTGCCGGCGATCGCGAGCGAGCGCGCGACGTTGTTGCCGTCCCCCACGTAGGCGAGCACGCGGCCCTCGAGCGAGCCGAACGTCTCCCACAGCGTCATCAGGTCGGCGAGCGCCTGGAGCGGGTGATGGTCGGGCGAGAGCATGTTCACGACCGGGACCTCGGCGTACTCGGCGAGCCCGTGCAGCCGCTCCTCACTGCTCGTCCGCAGCCCGATCACGGCGGCATGGCGGGAGAACACCAGCGCGGTGTCGCGGATCGACTCCCCGCGCGTGAGCTGCAGCTCGTTCGCGCGCAGCACCATCGGGTGGCCGCCGAGCTCGTAGACGCCCGCCTCCATCGACGTGCGCGTGCGCGTCGACGGGTGCTCGAACAGCAGCGCGGCGGTCTTGCCCGCCAGCACGCGCGACACCAGCGGCGCCGCCTTCAGCGCGATCGCACGGTCGAGCAGCGCGTAGAGCTCGGGAGCGGTCAGCTCCTCGCCGGTGAGGAAATGGCGCGGCAAGTCGCTAGCTTCGCAGGCCGAAGCCGCGCAGCATCAGCAGCGCGCGCTCGCCCATCGTGCCCGGCTTCGGGAGCACGCCGAGCTGGACGGCCGCGCCGTAGAGATCGAAGAACGCGCGGATCCGCAGCAGCCGCTCCTCGCGCAGCTCGCAGTAGAGGACGGCGTGCACGATCACGAAGCGGTTGGTGGCGGCGAGGCCGGCGACCTCGCGGCGGTGGGTGGCGAGCACCTTGACCGGGGCGGCGACATAGGGCCCGGAGGTCGTGCGGTCGCCGGTGCCCTGCATGCGCGCGTCGGGGAACGCGTTCCACAGGCGCTGCGCGTGCGCGGCGATCGCGGCGTGGCCCTCGATCGGCTCGGGCGTGAGCGGGTCCTCGTAGTGGACGTCGGAATCGCAGAGCGGCTCGAAGGCCTGCTCGTCGCGCCCGGACCATGCGCGCTCCCACGCGTCGAAGAGCTCGTCGGGGGTCACGGCCGACATCATGGACGACTTGCGCGCCGTCCTCCGTCACCGCGAGTTCCGACTTCTGTGGGGGGCGCGGGCGGCGACCTCGCTCGGCGACCGGATCGTCTTCATCGCGCTCGCGCTGTACGTGACGGACATCGGGACCCCGAGCGACGTCGGGCTCGTGCTGGCGGCCAACGCGCTGCCGCTCGTGCTGTTCGTGCTGATCGGCGGCGTGTGGGCGGACCGGCTCGAGCGCCATCGCGTGATGGTCGTCACCGACATCGTGCGCGCGGTGCTGCACGGGCTGCTCGCCGTGCTGATCTTCCTCGGCCCGGCGCCGATCTGGGCGATCGTGGTGATCGAGGCCGGGTTCGGGACCGCGCAGGCGTTCTTCAACCCGGCCTTCACCGGGCTCGTGCCGCAGACGGTGCCGGAGGACGAGTTCCAGCAGGCCAACGCCGCCAACACCATCGTGTGGAACATGGCCGAGCTCGTCGGGCCGGCGATCGCGACCGTGCTCGTGCTCGGGCTCGGCGCGGGCTGGGCGTTCACGATCGACGCGCTGGCGTTCGTGCTCTCGGCCGCCTTGCTCACGCGCGTCCGCCCGCGCTCGCGCGGGGAGCGGGTGCCGCCGGGCGCGCTGCTCGCCGACCTGCGGGTCGGCTGGCACGAGGTCCGCTCGCGCCAATGGGTCTGGGTCGTGCTCGTGGCGACGTCGCTGTCGCTGCTGCTCGCGCTCGCGCCGTACATGACGCTCGGGCCGACGATCGCCCAGCGCCACTACGACAGCACCGGCGTGTTCGGCGCGCTTGCGGTGGCACTCGGGATCGGGACGCTGCTCGGCTCGGTCGCCGCGCTGCGTTTGCGGCCGCGCCACCCGATCCGCTTCGCGATGGCCTGGGGCACGCTGTGGCCGCCCGTCTTCGTCCTGTTCGCGCTCGGGCCGCCGCTGGCGCTGCTTTTCCCGCTGTTCGTGCTGATGGGCTTCGGCCTGTCGATGTTCGACGTGTCGTGGGACACGACGCTGGCCGAGCGGATCCCGCCGCACGCGCTGTCGCGGGTGAGCGCGTTCGACTACATGGGCTCGCTGGCGCTGCTGCCGCTCGGCTACGTGCTGGCCGGGCCGCTGGGCGAGGCGTTCGGGTCGGTCGAGGTGCTGGTCGTGGGCGGCGTGCTGGCGACGGTGGCCAACCTCGCCGCGCTGGTCACGCCCGGGGTGTGGCGGCTTCAGAACTCGCCGCGGCCCTCCTCGGGCGTCGAGGCCTCGGCGTAGAGGCGGCGCGGGATCCGGCCGGCCTTGTGCGCGAGCCGGCCGGCCTCGGTGGCGAGGCGGATCGCGCGGGCCATGGCGACGGGATCCTCGGCGCGCGAGATCGCGCTCGCGCAGAGGACGGCGTCGCAGCCGAGCTCCATCGCCAGCGCGGCGTCGGAGGCGGTGCCGACGCCGGCATCGAGGATCACCGGCACGGATGCGCGCTCGCGGATGAGGCGCAGGTTGTAGGGGTTGAGCAGGCCCTGGCCGGAGCCGATCGGCGAGCCGAGCGGCATCACCGCGGCGCACCCGACGTCCTCCAGCCGGCGGGCGAGGATCGGGTCGTCGTTGGTGTACGGGAGGACGGTGAAGCCGTCGTCGACGAGCTCCTCGGCGGCCTCCAGGAGCGCGGGCGCGTCGGGCAGCAGCGTGTGCTCGTCGCCGATCACCTCGAGCTTGACCCAGTCGGTCTCGAACGCCTCGCGGGCGAGCTTGGCGGTCAGGACCGCGTCGCGGGCGGTGAAGCAGCCGGCGGTGTTGGGGAGGAGCTGGACGCGCGCACGGTCGAGGACGTCGACGAGCGAGCCCTTGGCCGCGGGGTCGATGCGGCGCAGCGCGACGGTGACGAGCTCCGTGCCGCTCGCCTCGATGGCGGCGGCCATCGTGTCGAGGGAGCGGAAGCCGCCGGTGCCGAGCAGCAGCCGGCTGGTCAGCTCGCGGCCGCCGATGGTGAACGTGTCCTGTTCGGTGATTGCCACCGTCTTCAGCCTCCCTGGATCGCGCGCAGGACCTCGACCCGCGCACCCTCTGACAGTTGGTGCTCCGGCCACTCGCCGCGTGGGACGACCTCGGCGTCGACCGCGACCGCCACGCCGCGGTCGGGCACCTCGAGGGCGACGAGCACGGCTTCGACGGTGGCGCCGGACGCGAGCTCGGTCGGCTCGCCGTTGACGATGACGTTCACGCGGCGACCTCCGCGAAGCGCGCGGGGTCGCACGCGGCGGCCCACTCCGGCAGCGGGTTGCCGGTCAGCAGCTCCGCCACGGCCTGCGCGGTGACGTCGGCGAGCAGGATCCCGTTGCGAAAGTGGCCGGTGGCCCAGATCACGCCGCCGTGCTCGCCGATGATCGGCAGGTTGTCGGGCGTGCCGGGGCGCAGCCCGGCGCCGAGCTCCTCGATCTCGAGCTCGAGCACGCCGGGGACGACCTCGGCGAGGTCGCGGATCAGCTCGTGCGTCGCGCCGGCGGTCGGCGCCGTGTCCCACCCGCGCTCCTCGACGGTCGCGCCCAGCACGTAGCGGCCCTCGCCGCGGGGCACGAGGTAGCCCTCGCGCGTGCGGATGGTGCGGGTCACGAGGTCCTGGCCCTGCGGGTCCCGCAGGCGCATGATCTGGCCCTTGACCGGGCGGACGGGGAGCGAGCCGAGGCGGCCCGACCAGGCGCCGGCGGCGACCACCACCTGGCGGGCGGAGAGCGCGCGGAGGTCGTCGGCGCGCTCGCGCCGGATCTCGCCGCCCGCCGCCTCGACCGCGTCGGAGAGGGCGGCGACGAGCTTGCGCGGGTCGACCGCGCCGTCGCCGGGGACGTCGAGCGCGAGCCGGACCGTCGGCGCGAGTGCGGGCTCGGCACGGCGGGCCTGGCTGGGGCGCAGCCGCTCGACCGCGAGGCCGAGCTTGCGCCGGTACTCGAGGAGCTGCTCGAGCTCCTCGGCCTCGTCGCGGTCGCGGGCGACGACGAGCGTGCCGTTGAGGTGCAAGTCGACGCCGAGCTCGGCGCAAAAGCCCGGGAAGCCCTCGAGCGCGCGGAGCCCGAGGCCGAGCAGCTCGCGCTCGCCGAACTCCAGCTCGGTGACCGGCGCGAGCATGCCGGCGGCGTAGCGCCACGCGCCGTCCTCGCCCGCGTCGAGCACGAGCGTGCGCAGGCCGCGCTGGGCCGCGCGCCACGCCACGGCGAGGCCGATGACGCCCCCGCCGACGACGGCTACGTCGTGCTGCTCGGACTGCGAAGACACTTCGTACCACCCTCCCTACGCCGGCATCACCCGGATCAGGTTCGACGGTCGGCGGCCTGGTGCCGCCCTCTCAGCCCGTTCGGCGGGCTCCCGTGATGGACAAATCGTAGCGCTGCCAGACTGCTTCGCATGACGCCCCGGGAGCGGCTGGCGGACACCCGCCTGTACCTCGTCTGCGACGCGCGCCCGCGCGACTTCCTCGACGCCGCGCTGCGGGGCGGCGCCGACCTGATCCAGCTGCGCGACAAGTCGCTCTCCGACGACGAGCTGGTGGCCGCCGCGAAGCCGTTCCGCGCCGCCGCCGACGCGCACGGCGCCCTGTTCATCCTCAACGACCGCCCCGGCCTCGTCGACGCGTGCGACGCCGACGGCGTCCACGTCGGCCAGGACGACGGCACGCCCGCGCAGGCGCGCGCGACGGTCGGCCCGGACCGCATCGTCGGCCGCTCGACCCACGCGCCCGCCCAGGCCGATGCGGCGGATGCGGATCAGGACGTCGACTACCTCGCGGTCGGCCCCGTCCACGCGACGCCGACCAAGCCCGGCCGCCCGGCGGTGGGGCTGGAGTACGTCAAGTACGCGGCGAGCACGGTGAGCAAGCCGTGGTTCGCCATCGGAGGGCTCGACGCGCACACGCTGCCCGCCGCACTAGAGGCGGGCGCCGCGAGAGCCGTGGTCGTCAGAGCGATCACCGACGCCCAAGACCCAGAAGCCGCCGCGAGGGAGCTCCGCGAACTGCTCGGGGTAGGGGTTGGGTCAGCGAAGCCGTAAGCGCCGCTCGCCGAGCGGAGCGTCCGCGGCGATCCCCGACCCGCGGAACTCGATGCCTAGAGACGGAGTCTCCAGGGATCCCGCGGGCGGGGAGTCGTCCGCGGGCGATCCGCCCGGCGGTGCGGCCGCGATGAGCCGCGGCTACGCCCGCTCCCGGGCGAAGAGCGACGCCGTGAGGGCCGGCTTGGAGCCGCTCGCGCCGAATGAACGACCAAGAGCAGTCACCATCGCCGCCATCCTCGCCGCCCTCCTGGTCATCGCCAACGCCGTCGTCTACGTCGCCGGCTGGGAGGTCCAGGGCAGCCAGCCGTCGCTGCGAGGACTCCTCACGTACAGCGTCGTCCTCGGCGCCGCCGCGATCGGGATGTGGCGGGCCAAGTACTGGGCCGTGCTCGGCTTCGAGATGCTGCTGGCGATCACGATCATCCTCACCGCCGCCGTCCTGCTGCGCGCGTCGAACTGGCAGGCGGTCGTGTTCTGCGTCGCCGTGCTCGGCGTCTGCACGCCGCTGTTCTGGTTCCTGATCCGCGCCATGGCGCGGCTGCAGATGCCGACGCGCACGCGCTAGGTTCTTTCGCCATGCCTGACTCCTCCTACGACGTCATCGTCATCGGCTCGGGACCGGGCGGCTACGTGGCCGCCATCCGTGCCGCGCAGCTCGGCATGAAGACCGCCGTCGTCGAGCGCGACGTCGTCGGGGGCCGCTGCCTCAACTACGCCTGCATCCCTGCCAAGGCCGTCCTGCGCGTCGCCGACGTGCTCGCCGAGATCGACGAGTCCGAGGACTTCGGCATCACCGTGCCGGAGCGCAGCGTCGACTTCTCCAAGGTCATGGCGCGCCGCGAGAAGGTGATCAAGACGCTGACCGGCGGCGTCGCGGGCCTGTTCAAGAAGAACAAGATCGACTACATCGAGGGCCACGCCTCCGTCACCGACGACGGCAACGTCAAGGTCGGCGGCAACTTCGACGGCACCGAGATCGAGGCGAAGAAGGCGGTCATCCTCGCCACCGGCTCGATCCCGAAGCCGATCCCCGGCACCGAGTTCGGCGGCCGCGTGATCGGCACCGAGGAGGCGTGGGCGCTCGAGGACCTGCCGGAGACGATGGTCGTGGCCGGCGCCGGCGCGTCGGGCGTCGAGATCGCCTCCGCGTACGCGCGCCTCGGCACGAAGGTGATGCTGTTCGAGGCCCTGGACCGCGTCGTCCCCGCCGAGGACGCCGAGATCTCCAAGGTCGTCGGGCGCGGGCTGAGCAAGCAGGGCATCGACATCCACACCGGCACCAAGGTCGAGAACGTCCAGACCGGCGACGACAAGGTCAGCTTCAAGTACGGCGACGAGACCGCGGAGGTCGACTGGTTCGTGATCGCCGCCGGCCGCGGGCCCGACGTCGAGGGCCTCGGGCTCGAGGAGGCCGGCGTCAAGCTCGACGACCGCGGCCTGATCGACGTCGACGGCGCGCTCCGCACGAACGTCAAGGGCGTCTACGCGATCGGCGACCTCGTGCGCGGCCCCGCGCTCGCCCACAAGGCCTCCGACGAGGGCATCATCGCCGTCGAGGACGCCGCCGGGATGGAGACGCACCCGATCGAGTACATCGACATCCCGCGCGCGACGTTCTGCACGCCCAACGTCGGCTCGTTCGGCCTCACCGAGGAGCAGGCGCGCGAGCAGGGCTTCGACGTCACGGTCGGCAAGGTCAACTACGGCGCGGTCGGCGCCGGCACGGTCTACGGCGACCGCGGCGGCATGATCAAGATCATCGGCGACAAGAAGTACGGCGAGCTGATCGGCGGCCACATCGTCGGCGCCCGCGCGACCGAGCTGATCCAGGAGCTCGTGAACGCCAAGGCGCTCGAGGGCGGCTACCACGAGGTCGGCCGCATCATCCATGGTCACCCCACGCTGTCCGAGGCCGTCATGGAGGCCGCGCGCGCGGCTGACGGCTGGCTGATCCACGGTTAGCGCGATGAGACCGGAGCAGCCGGTCTTCTATTACGACCTCGCCTCGCCCGAGGCCTATCTGACGGCCGAGCGCTGCGCCGGCGTGCTCGGCACGGTGCCCGAGTGGCAACCGGTGCTGCTCTCCGGCCTGCGCGCGGGCGAGCTCGGCCCGTTCCGCTGCGCCGCGGAGATCGACGCCTACCGCGAGGACATCGAGCGCCGCGCCGTGCTCACCGGGATCCAGCCCCTGCGCTGGCCCGACCCGTTCCCGCCCGACGCCGAGTGGGCGATGCTCGTGGCCACCTTCGCGAAGCAGATCGGCCGCGGCGTGGCGTTCTCGCTCGCCGCGTTCCGCCAGGCCTACGCGGCCGGGCACGACCTCGGCGACCCGGACACCGTGATGCTCGCCGCCGCTGCCTGCGAGATGCACCCGGCCGCGATCGACAAGGGCGCCGGCCGCGACTCGATCCGCCGCCGCCTGCAGGAGGCGACGGACGCCGCCGGCGCCGCGGGCGTGCTCGAGGTCCCCGCCGTCCAGGTCGGCGACCGCATCTTCCACGGCGACCGCGAGCTCGAGGCGGCCGCGGCGGTGCTCACATGAAGGCCAACCGCGAGTACGAGCTGCACGTGCGCAAGAGCGGCCGCGGGCCGGGCCTGCTGCGCGGCGCGGGCGCCGACCACATCGAGGTGGTGGAGATCGCGACCGGCGAGGTCGCGCTGTTCTGGGACACGCAGCCGAACCAGACCGGCCGGCTCGCGCGCGGCCTGCGCGCCGACCTCGCGGCGCTCGACGCCGACGCGTTCATCGCAAAGTGGCGCCGGTGGCAGACGGCATGACCGCGCTGCGCCGGCGCATGCTCGCCGGCGAGGAGCTGCTCGGCACGTTCCTCGACCTCGGCTCCGTGCTCGCCGCCGAGATCACCGCGGGCGCCGGCTTCGACTGGCTCGTGGTCGACCTCGAGCACGGCGCCGGCGCGCGCGAGGCGACGCTCGCGCAGCTGCAGGCGCTGCGCGCCCCCGCGATCGTGCGCGTACCGCACGCGGCGAGCGAGGAGATCGGCTGGGTGCTCGACCACGGCGCCGCGGGCGTGCTCGTCCCGCGCGTGCAGGGCATCCGCGACGCCGCGAGCGCGGTCGCCGCCACCCGCTACGGCGGTGCGCGGGGCCTCGACCCGGGCTCGCGCGCGAGCGCCTTCGGGCGCGACGCCGGCTACGCGGAGCGCGCCGACGAGGAGCGCGTGGCGATGGTGCAGATCGAGACGCGCGGCGCGCTCGACGCCGCCGGGGAGATCGCGGCGCTGCCCGGCGTCGACGCCCTGTTCGTCGGGCCCTACGACCTCGGCGTCGCGCTCGGCGTGACGCCCGGCGCCGCCACGCCCGAGGTGCAGGAGGCGGCGCGGACGGTCGCGGAGGCCGCGCGCGCCAACGGCAAGGCCGCGGCGGTCTTCCTGGGCGACCCCGCGCTCGCGCCGCGCTACCGCGAGCTCGGCTTCACGCTGATCAGCGCCGGCTTCACGAGCGCCGTGCTGGCCGGCGCCACCGACGCGATCCGCAAGGCACTGCAGCCGTGATCCTGCGGCTCGTCCGCGTCGGCCTGCCCGCCGCGATCGCCGCCGCCGGCGTGGTGCTGCTGATCGTCGGCGACGGCGAGAACGACCAGGGCGCCGGCGTGGCGCTGATCGGCGTCGCGCTGGTGGTGATGCTGCTCAACCTCGCGCTCCGCCTCAGCGCGTCCTCCACGAGCGACCGCGAGCGCGAGGAGGCCGCGCGCGAGCACTACGACCGGACGGGTCACTGGCCGGACGAGGAGTAATTCTCGCTCTCCGTCTTCCTGGTCTCGCTGAGCCTGACCTACTTCTTCATCTGCGAGGTGCTGTGGGGCCAGACGCTCGGCAAGCGCCTGCTCGGCCTGCGCGTGCTGATGCGCGACGGCCGGCCGGCGACCGCGAGCGCGGTGTCGGCGCGGACCGTGCTGCGGCTGATCGACGACGGCCCGCTCGGGCTCCTCGTGATGGTCTGCTCGGGCCGGCGCCGCCAGCGGATCGGCGACATGCTCGGCGGCACGATCGTCGCCCGCGCGACGCCGGGGCTGCCCCACGCGCCGCTCTCGCCGCTGATGATCGTCTACCCCATCGCGTGGGCGATCGGCGCGATGGCGATCGTGCTGGTCCCGCAACCGGAGAACGACTACCTCGCCCGCGTCGACCAGGTGTGCCAGGCGCGCCGCGACACGTACGCCGCGACGCCGCGCGCTCAGGTCACGATCCCCGTCATGGTGCGGTGGGTGCACGCCGACCACCAGGCGATCGCGTCGCTCGAGGCGCCGCCGGAGGTCACCGAGCTGCGCAGGCAGGTGCTCGCGCTCAGCGGCACGATGGTGACCACGATCGACGGCGCCGTGGCGCGCGCCAAAGCCGCACCGGACCCCGCCGCGGCGTTCGCGCACGAGGTCACCGAGATCCAGGCGCGCGAGTTCGAAGTCGACCGGCAGTACGCCCAGCTGGGCCTCAAGGCCTGCGCCGGCCAGCCGGCCTGAGCTCAAGTCCCACTCCCGGCCCGCCGATGGCGGGAGGAATGAGCACGACCGTCGAAGCGCCACAGGAAGAGCCCCTCGCCGCGGCCGCGCCGCCGCGGGAGGACCTCGCGAAGTACGACTCGCGCCGCGCGATCGCGCGCGCCGTCGACGGGCTGTTGGTGGGCGCGCCGTTCCTGATCCCCGTGCTTGGGCTCCCGTTCGGTGTGTCGGTCGCGCTCGTCGCGATCTGCCTTCTCTACTTCTTCCTCTGCGAGGCGCTGTGGGGCTGCACGCTCGGCAAGCGCCTGCTCGGCCTACGCGTGCTGATGCGCGACGGCGAGCCCGCGACCGCGAAGGCCGTCGCCCTGCGCACGTCGACGCGGATCGTCGAGGACGGCCCGATCGGCCTCGCCGTCTTCCTCGCCTCCGGCAAGCGCCGCGGGCGGCTCGGCGACATGCTCGGCGACACGATCGTCGCGCACCCCGCGCCCGGCCTCCCGCGCGCCCGCTTCTCGCCCCTGCTGATCGCCGTCCCGGCGGGCATCGCACTCGCCGCCGTCGCGGTCGTGCTCGGCTTCTCCGGGCACTTCGCACGCCAGGACTATCTGACCGCCGTCGACAAGACGTGCGCGCGCAACACGGCCGCCGCGGCGACGCCCGCGCGCGGGGTCGACGAGATCGTCGCCCGCCAGGCCGCCGCGCACCGCAAGCTCGCCGCGGTCGGCACACCCGGCAGCGCCCGCAAGCTGCGCGCGGAGATCCTGGGCCTCGACGCCTCCGTCACCCGCGCCGTGGAAGCGGCGGGACGCGGCGGACAGCCGAGCCAGGGCGACATCGCCGCCATCCGCAGCGCGCGCCAGCGCGCGGCGAAGCACTACGCGCAGCTCGGCATGCGCGCCTGCGCCGGCCTCTGAACCGCGCCCCCTCCCGAGGGGTAACGACCCCCCAGGTGGCGGGTGCGACTGCGCCGGGTCCGGGCCAACGCTGATCACGCGCTAACGTCCGCCGAACCATGGCCGACGTGACGCAAGAGGAGAGGGAGCGGGCCGAGCAGCGCGAGCTGCCGGAGCCCGACGCCGCCCGCGAGTGGCTCGAGACGATGATGCTCATCCGCCGCTTCGAGGAGCGCGCGGGCGAGATGTACGCGAAGGCGAAGGTCGGGGGCTTCCTCCACCTCGCCATCGGCGAGGAGGCGACGATCGTCGGGGCCGTCCGCGCGATGCGCGACGAGGACTACCTGATCTCCACCTACCGCTCGCACGGCCACGCGCTGTCGCGCGGCGCGGATCGCAACAAGGTGATGGCCGAGCTGTTCGGCCGCGAGTCCGGCGTGTCCCACGGCCGCGGCGGATCGATGCACATGTTCGACCTCGAGAACCGCTTCATGGGCGGCTACGGGATCGTCGGCGGCAACCTCCCGCTCGCCGCAGGCATGGCGCTGTCCTCCGACTACCGCGGGACCGAGGAGGTCACGCTGTGCGTGTTCGGCGACGGCGCCTCCAACCAGGGCACGTTCGGCGAGACGCTCAACCTCGCCGCCCTGTGGGACCTGCCGGTCGTCTTCATGGTCACGAACAACCAGTTCGGCATGGGCACCGCGATCGAGCGCCACTCCGCGGTGACCGACCTGCACCGCCGCGGTGAGGGCTTCGGCGTCCCCGGCATGCGCTGTGACGGCATGGACGTGCTCGACACCTACGCGGTGATCGGCGAGGCGCTGAAGCAGGCGCGCGAGGAGCGCCAGCCGGTGCTCGTCGAGGCGATCACCTACCGCTTCCGCGGCCACTCGATGGCCGATCCCGAGGAGTACCGCACCAAGGAGCAGGTCGCCGAGTGGCGCAAGAAGGACCCGATCGAGGTCTTCGCGCGCAAGCTCGAGGAGGAGGGGATCCTCGAGGAGGGCGAGGCCGAGAAGATGGACGCGGCCGTCGTCAAGAGCATCGACGAGGCCGTGCGCTTCGCGGACAAGGCGAAGTTCCCGCCGCCCGAGTCGCTGTACGACGACATCTACGTCCTCGGCGACCAGGTCAAGGGCTGGTACTCGGTCGACGAGCGCTCCGCCGGCGTGCACCCGGGCGAGAAGGAGCGCGAGCTCTCCGACAAGGAGCGCGGGCCGACCGACGCCTACGGCGACGCGGTCGAGCAGGCGTCGCGCGAGGACCTCGGGCTGGAGAAGGCGTCCGACCAGGCGCAGGCCGATGACGACGACGCCGAGCTAGCCGAAGGCGGCGGCGAGCCGCTAGGCGAGACAGGTGAGAAGGACTGATGGCCGTCGTCCGCTACCGCGAGGCTCTGAACCAGGCGCTGCGCGAGGAGATGCAGCGCGACGAGAACGTCTACCTCATGGGCGAGGACATCGGCGTCTTCAACGGCGCGTTCAAGGTGACCAACGGGCTGCTCGAGGAGTTCGGCGAGAAGCGCGTGCGCGACACGCCGATCTCGGAGAACACGATCGTCGGCATGGGCGTCGGCTCCGCGATGACCGGGCTGCGCCCTGTCGTCGAGCTGATGACGATCAACTTCTCGCTGCTCGCGCTGGACCAGATCGTCAACCACATGGCGACGATCCACTACATGTTCGGCGGCCAGGTCCGCGTACCGATGGTGGTGCGGATGCCGCAGGGCGCCGGCCACCAGCTCGGCCCGACCCACTCGCACTCGTGGGAGGCGCTCTTCCTCCACGTGCCGGGCATGTTGGTGGCGGTGCCGAGCACCGCGGCCGACGCCAAGGGGCTGCTGAAGTCGGCGATCCGCGACGACAATCCGGTCGTCTTCATCGAGCACGAGTACCTGTACGGCCAGCGCGGCGAGGTGCCCGACGACGAGGACCACACGGTCGACTTCGGCCAGGCGGCGATCCGCCGCGAGGGCGACGACGTGACGATCATCGGCATCTCGCGCATGGCGATCACGGCCGAGAAGGCCGCGAAGACGCTGAGCGACGAGCACGAGATCGAGGCCGAGGTGATCGACCCGCGCACGCTGCGGCCCTTGGATCTCGACACGATGCTCGAGTCGGTGCGCAAGACCAACCGCGTGGTGATCGTCGAAGAGGGCTGGCCGCACGGCGGCGTCGGCGCGAACCTCGCGGCCCTGATCCAGGAGCAGGCGTTCGACTACCTCGACGCGCCGGTCGGCCGCGTTACCGGCGCCGACCTGCCGATGCCGTACTCCAAGCCGCTCGAGCAGATCGCCTACCCGCACGAGCCGCAGATCGTCGAAGCGGTCTTGTCGACGTTCCGCGACCTCTAGGAATCCCGCCACCACTCAAGGTCCGGCGCATCGTGTGCCGATGCACGCCGAGATGCTCTCGCACCGCAGCCTGCACGCGCGCGCGCTCCGCCTGCGCGAGAGCGTCATCGCTCGCCTGCTGCTGACGCTCGTCCTCGCGCTCAGCGCGGTCGGGACGTTCCAGTACTTCATCGTCGGCAACCGCGTCCAGGCCGACCTCATCCGCGAGCACGCCGCCGTCCACGCCGCCGACGCGCGCTCGCTCGAGTCGCGCGCCGCGGCGGCGCAGAACAACCGCTACGAGCGGCCGCTCAGCGAGGTCACCGAGGTGCTCGCCGCGATCGCGGAGCGGCCCGACACCCAGGATGTGGCCGTGCTCGACGTCGACGGCAGCGTGCTGGCCTCGCCGGTCGCCGGCCAGGTCGGCGTGGTCCGCACCGACCCGCTGCTGCGCAAGGCCGCGCGCTCGCACAAGCCGGTCGAGGGCGAGCCCGCCGGCGCGGAGCGCAACGCCTACATCACGCCGATGCGCCTGCTCGGGCGCCGGGTGCTGTTCGCCGAGTACCGCTCGAGCGACGCGCTGAAGGCCGGCGTCGCCTCCTTCCGCGACAGCCTCGGCCTGTTCGTCCTGCTCAGCCTGCTGATCGCGCTGCCGCTGTTCTACGTGCTCGGCGGCCGCAGCGTCGGCGTGCTCTACCGCGCCGCGCTGCAGCGCGCCCGCCGCGACGGCCTGACCGACCTCGACAACCACCGGGCCTTCCAGGACGAGCTCTCGCGCGCGGTCGGCGAGGCCACGCGCTACGACAGCGACGTCACGCTCGCGCTGCTGGACATCGACGATTTCAAGTTCGAGAACGACCGCCACGGCCACCAGCACGGCGACCGCCTGCTGTGCGAGCTCGCCGAGCTGCTGCGCGAGCAGCGCGCCGGCGACCGCGCCTTCCGCCTCGGCGGCGACGAGTTCGCCGTCCTGCTCAACCACACGCGCGAGTGCGACGCCGACGTCCCGCTCGAGCGCATCCGCACCACGGTCGAGCGCCGCCTCTCGGGCGTGACCACGAGCATCGGCTTCAGCGCCGCCCGGCCGGAGGACCGCGAGCCGAGCACGCTGTGGGGCCGCGCCGACGCCGCGCTGCTCGAGGCCAAGCGCCGCGGCGGCAACGCGGTCGTCGCCTCCACCGAGGTCGCCGACAGCGTCCCGGTCGTGACGATCGAGAAGGTCCGCGCCGTGCGCTCGCTGATCGACTCTGGCGCGGTCGACGTCGCCTTCCAGCCGATCTGGGACCTCGCCGGCACGCGCGTGCTCGGGTTCGAGGCGCTCGCGCGCCCGCGCTCGTCGGAGCTCTCCGGGCCGGGCGAGGCGTTCGAGATCGCCGACTCGATCGGCCGCGGCCACGAGCTCGACGCCGTCTGCCGCCGCGCCACGCTGCGCGCCGCGGGCGAGCTGCCCGAGGGCGCGCTGCTGTTCCTCAACGTCTCCCCCCAGACGCTCGAGCACGACGGCCTCGCGGGCGACAGCCTCGTGCTGGCGGTGCACGGCGCCGGCTACGAGCCGCACCAGGTCGTGCTCGAGATCACCGAGCGCACCGACGCGCGCAAGGAGATCCTGCTCCCCGAGGCGGCGCGGCTGCGGCGGCTCGGCTTCAAGCTCGCGCTCGACGACGTCGGCGCCGGCAACGCCGGGCTCGAGATGCTCAGCGCGCTGCCGGTCGACTTCATCAAGATCGACCGCGCGGTCGTGGCCAACGCGGTCGAGGACCGCGGGGCGCGCGCGGTGATGCTCGGCATCATGGCCTTCGCCCGCGAGAGCGGCGCGTTCGTGATCGCCGAGGGGATCGAGACCGAGGCGATGCTCGAGCTCGCCCGCGACCCGGACCCGGAGCGCGAGGCGCGCCCGGTCGGCGCCCACGGCGCCCAGGGCTTCCTGCTCGGCCGGCCGGCGCCGGTCCCGTCGGAGGTGCCGACCTACGAGGAGACGATGGCCACGCTGACCGAGCTGACCGCCGACCGCGAGCGGCGCCGCATCGCCGCCGCGCTCCAGCAGGGCGACGAGCTCTACCGCGTGCTGCTGCGGACGGTGCCGGACATGGCGGTCGCCGTGTTCGACCGCGACCTCCGCTGCCAGGCGGTCAACGGCGGGCTCGGCCCGCTCGAGCGCTGGCGCGAGATGCTCGTGGGCAAGACGCTGACCGAGGCGCTCGGCGACGACGCCGACGGCGACCAGATGGACGCGCTGCTGCGCCCGGTGCTCGAGGGCGAGCCGCGGGACTTCGAGTGGATCGGGCGCCGCAGCGGGATCCACCTCTCGGTGCAGGCCGTCGCCGTGCGCGACGCGCGTGCCGGCGTGATCGGCGTGATGGCGGTGTGTCGCGACGTGACGCCGCGTCACGAGGTCGATGCCGCGCTGCGTTCGTCGCGCGGCCTGCCGACCGGCGCCCCCGCTCGCGCGCGCTAGGAGTCCAACCGCGCAAACGGGGTACTCTGCCGCCCATGGCCGATGTCGCGATGCCCCGCCTGTCCGACTCCATGGAGGAGGGCACGATCCTGAAGTGGCTCAAGTCCGACGGGGACGAGGTGAAGCGCGGGGAAGAGCTCGTCGAGATCGAGACCGACAAGGCCAACATGACCTACGAGGCCGACTCCGACGGCACGCTCACGATCGTGGCGAAGGAGGGCGACACGCTCCCGGTCGGCGAGACGATCGCGCGGCTGGGCGACGGCTCCGAGGACTCCGGCGGCGGCGAGGCGGAGGAGCCCGCCGACGAGGCGCCGGAGCAGGAGCCCGAAGCGGCCGAGCCCGAAGCGCCTGAGGAGGACGAGGACGAGGCCGATGCCTCCGGCAACGGCAAGCGCGAGGAGGCGCCCGAGCCGGCGCCCGCGCAGCCCGAGGCGCCCTCCGGCAACGGCGGCGGCGACCGCATCAAGGCGTCGCCCGTCGCCAAGCGCATGGCGCGCGAGATGGGCGTCGAGCTCGGCGAGCTCAAGGGCTCAGGACCGGGCGGCCGGATCGTGAAGGCCGACGTCGAGGCCGCCGCCAAGGGCGGCGCCGCGACCGCCGAGGCCGAGGCTCCGCCGAAGCAGGAGGAGGCGCCCGCGCAGGAGCAGGAGGCCGCCGCCCCCGCCGCCGAGCCGGAGGAGGCGCCGAAGCAGGACGTCCCCGCGCCCGTCATCTCCGGCGACAAGCAGGCCGGCCGTGGCGAGACCACCGAGCAGGACCTCACGCGGCTGCAGAAGACCGTCGCGCGGCGGATGGCCGAGTCAAAGGCGACCGCGCCCGACTTCGTCCTCACGGTCGAGGTCGACATGGAGGAGGCCGTCGCGCTGCGCAAGCAGCTCAAGGCCGCGGCCGGCGACCAGCCGCCCCCCTCGTTCAACGACTTCGTGATCAAGGCGAGCGCGCTCGCGCTGCGGGACTTCCCGCGCGCCAACGGCGCCTACCGCGACGGCAAGTTCGAGCTCTACGGCCGCGTCAACGTCGGCGTGGCGGTGGCGGGGCAGGACGCGCTCGTCGTCCCGACCGTGTTCGACGCCGACTCGAAGTCGCTCGGCCACATCGCGCGCGAGTCGCGCGCGCTCGCCGAGCGCGTCCGCGCGGGAGCCATCACCCCGCCCGAGCTCTCGAGCGGCACGTTCACGGTCTCCAACCTCGGCATGTTCGGCATCAAGCGCTTCGTCGCCGTGATCAACCCGCCGCAGGCGGCGATCCTCGCGGTCGGCGCGCTCGAGCCCCGTCCCGTGGTGCGCGACCGCAAGGTGGAGGTGCGCTCGATGATGGAGCTCACGCTCTCCTGCGACCACCGCATCCTCTACGGCGCCGACGCAGCCGAGTTCCTCGCGAAGATCCGCGAGTACCTCGAGAACCCGCTCCGCCTCGCGCTCTAGCTACTCGAAGCCGCCGCGCACGCGGAGGGCCGAGTTCGGCGTGCGGTCGTTGTCGAGCGTCACGCCCGCCGGGCGCTGCTTCGTGTCGACGTAGAGGCACAGCCAGCGCTTCGGGTCCGGGCCCGGGACGCACGTGCGGTAGAGGTCCTCCTGGATCCGCATCGGGTCGGCGAGCGCGATCCCCGGTGCGTACTCACGAGCCTGGGTGATCACGTAGTCGTGCACGGCGGCGCTCTGGGCGCGCAGGTCCTCCTCGGCCGCGACGACCGCCGGCCGGTGGATCAGCCCACCCGCGAGGACCACCGCCGCGAACACCAGCAGCAGCGCCGTGCCCGCGTAGTCCTGCGCCACGACGCGTGGGAGATCGGGACGGCGCCTCCGCAGCCGGTGGCCGGCCAGCGGCGCCAAGGCGGCGACCAGGATGAGGTTCGCGAAGCCCGCCAGCAGCACGCCGGGGAGCACCCCGCCGGGGCCGTCGCCCGCGATCGGGAGCACCTGCAGCGCGACCCCCTCGGCGAGCGTCAGCACGATGAACGACGGCCACAGCCAGGCGCCGCGCAAGCGCCAGCGCATGCGGGTGAGCCAAACCGACTGCTCCTGCCGCTCCACCCTTACAAGGTACCCTTGGGCGCGCCCCGTGGAGACCCCGCGCGGGCGCCAAGTGAGGAGCGCCGGCCGGAGGATCCCGGAGGGCGCCATTGAGGAAAGGGAACACGCCACATGGCGACTGAAGCGGCACAGTCCGGGACCTCGCGGGAGGTCCCGCCGGACGTATCGGAGCACCTGACGCTCGAAGACCGCGTCGGGCTCCTCCGCGCGATGCTGATGATGCGCGGGATCGAGGAGCGCGCGATGACGCTCTACCGCCAGGGGAAGGTCCCCGGGTCCTTCTACGACGGCTTCGGCCAGGAGGCCGTCTCGGCCGGCCCCACGTGGGCGATGGCCGCGGAGGACCGCCTCTGCATCCTGCACCGCGACCTCGCCGCCCACGTCATCCGCGGCGTCGAGCCCGCCCGCATCTTCGCCCAGTACATGGGCCGCGAGGGCGGCATCACCGGCGGCCGCGACGGCAACGTCCACTTCGGCGACCGCACGAAGGGCTGCGTCGGGATGGTCTCGATGCTCCCCGACATGATGCTGATCGCGACCGGGCTCGCGATGGCGTTCAAGCTGCGCGGCGAGCAGCGCGTGGCCATGACCTGGTTCGGCGACGGCTCGACCTCGCGCGGCGACTTCCACGAGGCGATGAACTGGGCCGGCGTCCAGCGCCTGCCGGTCATCTTCATCCTCGAGAACAACCAGTACGCGTACTCGACCCCGGTCGACCAGCAGTTCGCGGTCAACCCGGTCCAGCGCGCGGCGGCCTACGGCTTCCCCGGCGTGACGGTCGACGGCAACGACTGCGAGGCGATGTTCGAGGCCGTCCGTGTGGCCCGCGAGCGCGCGCTCGCCGACGAGGGCCCGACGCTGCTCGAGGCCGTGACGATGCGCATGCACGGCCACGCCGCCCACGACGACATGAAGTACGTGCCGCGCGAGAAGGTCGAGGAGTGGCAGGCGAAGGACCCGATCGACCGCCAGACCCGCCGGGTCGAGGCGCTCGGGGTCGACGTCGCCGCCTTGCGCGCGGAGGTCAAGGCCGAGATCGACGCCGCCGTCGAGACCGCGCTCGAGTCGCCGATGCCCGACGGCATGACCGCCACCGACCGCCTGTTCGCCGACGAGCCGGCGCTGCTCGAAGACGGCAACGCGCCGTGGAGCGGCTTCGCGAAGAAGGCGGGCGCCTGATGCCGACGATGACCTACCTGCAGGCGATCTCCGACGCCATGCGCGAGGAGATGCGCTCCGACGAGCGCGTCTTCGTGATGGGCGAGGACATCGGCACGTTCGGCGGCGCCTTCAAGGTGACCGACGGCTTCATCGACGAGTTCGGCCCCAAGCGTGTGATGGACACGCCGCTGGCCGAGTCGGCGATCATCGGCTGCGCGATCGGCGCCGCCGTCGAGGGCTTGCGGCCGATCGCCGAGATGCAGTTCTCCGACTTCATCTCCTGCGGCTTCGACCAGCTCGTCAACGTCGCCGGGAAGATGTACTACCGGATGGGCCTGTCGGTGAACATCACCGTCCGGCTCCCCAGCGGCGGCGGCTTCAGCGGCGGCCCGTACCACTCGCAGAACCCCGAGGGCTGGTTCATGCACTCGCCCGGGCTGAAGGTCGTCGCGCCGTCGACGGCCGAGGACGCCAAGGGCCTGCTGATCCACGCGGTGCGCGATCCCAACCCGGTGCTGTTCATGGAGCACAAGCACCTCTATCGCCGGGTCAAGGGCGACGTCGCCGAGGGCGCGTACGAGACGCCCTTCAGCGCCCGGATCGCGCGCGAGGGCACCGACCTCACCGTGATCGCCTACGGCGCGATGGTCCACACCGCGCTCGAGGCGACCGAGGACCTCGACGGCGCGTCGATCGAGGTGCTCGACCTGCGCTCGCTCGTGCCGCTCGACGAGGAGGCGATCCTCGCGTCGGTGCGCAAGACGTCGAAGGTCGTGATCGTCGACGAGGCGAACCAGACGTGCGCGGCCGGCGCCCAGGTGGCGGCGATCATCGCCGAGCGCGGCTGGGAGGACCTCGACGGCCCGGTGGTACGGGTGGCGACGCCCGACGTGCCGATCCCGTTCTCGCCCACGCTGGAGCAGGCCGTGCTCCCGCAGGTCGACGACGTGAAGGAGGCGTGCCGTGAGCTCCTCGCCTACTGACGTCTTGATCGACGTCACGATGCCCCAGATGGGCGTCTCCGTCGCCGAGGGCACCGTCGTCGAGTGGAAGAAGCAGGCCGGCGACTGGGTCGAGCGCGACGAGATCATCGCCTCGATCTCGACCGACAAGATCGACACCGACGTCGAGGCGCCCGCGTCCGGGCGCGTGCAGGAGATCCTGGTCGAGGTCGGCACGACGGTCGACGTCGGCGTCGTGCTCGCCCGCATCGCCACCGACGCGAAGCCCGGTGAGCCGCACGCGTCGGAGTCGGCGAGCGGAGGCACGTCGGAGGCGGCGGTCGCGCTGGAGGCTCCCGGCGACGCCGGAGACCTGTCCGGCGACACCACAGAGGAGCACGCCGGGACCGCCCAGCGGGGCACGCCGGAGGTCCGGCGGAGCGGCCCGCGCCGCTACTCGCCGGTCGTGATGCGGATCGCCGCCGAGCACGGGATCGACCTCGACCAGGTCGAGGGCACCGGCCGCGGCGGGCGGGTGCGCAAGCCCGACATCCTCGCCTACCTCGAGGGCAACGGCGCGGCGAAGGAAGAGCCGCCGATGCACATCGAGAGCCCGTACAAGCCCGAGCCGGTCGTGAAGAAGGCCGGCGGCGGCCAGCCGCTCTCGCGCATGCGCCAGTCGATCGGCAAGGCGATGATCGACTCGCTCCAGACGGCGGCGACGTGCACGACGATCATCGAGGCCGACCTGACCGGGATCGCGGGCGACCGCGAGAAGACCGGCCTGACCTGGCTGCCCTACGTCGCGCGCGCGACGATCGAGGCGCTGGGCGACTTCCCGTCGCTCAACGCCACGCTCGAGGGCGAGACGTTCACGGAGCATGCGGCCGTGAACCTCGGCATCGCCGTGTCGCTGGGCACGGGCGGGTTGATCGTGCCGGTGATCCAGGACGCCCAGGACCTGAGCATCGAGGGCCTCGGCAAGGCGATCAAGGGCCTGGCCCGCAAGGCGCGGGACAACCAGCTCACGCCCGACGACGTCCGCGGCGGCACGTTCACGATCACCAACCCCGGCGGCTACGGCTCGATCATGGCCACGCCGGTCATCAACCTCCCGCAGGTGGCGATCCTCGACACCGAGGCGGTCGTCAAGCGGCCCGTGGTGATGACCGACGAGAAGGGCAACGACTCGATCGCGATCCGCCACATGACCTACCTCTGCATGTCCTGGGACCACCGCGCGCTCGACGGCGCGCTCGCGGCGCAGTTCCTCGCCGCCCTGCGCCAGCGGCTGGAGTGGTGGAATTGAGCGAGCTCTGGGTCTGCCACCTCGGGGAGATCGACTACCGCGAGGGCGTGGCGCTGCAGGAGCGCGTCCGCACCCGCGTGCAGGAGGGCGAGCTGCCCGGCGTGCTGCTGCTGCTCGAGCACCCGCCGGTCTACACGCGCGGCCGCCGCTCCGAGCCGGGCGAGATCCCCATGGGCGAGGCGTGGTACCGCGCCCAGGGCATCGACGTCGTGCAGACCGATCGCGGCGGCAAGCTCACCTACCACGGCCCCGGCCAGCTCGTGGGCTACCCGATCATGCCGATCACGGACGTCGTCGCCTACCTGCGCACGATGGAGGAGGCGATCGTCGCGGCGCTGGCGGAGGAGGGCATCACCGCCGGCCCGCGCGAGGGCCTGACCGGCGTGTGGGTGGAGGACCGCAAGATCGGCTCGATCGGCGTCCACGTCTCCCGCGGCGTGACCACGCACGGCTTCGCGATCAATGTCGACAACGACCTCCAGCCGTTCGAGTGGGTCGTGCCGTGCGGGCTCGACGGCGTCCGGATGACGTCGATCACCAAGGAGACCGGGAAGGGCGACCACCTCGACTGCTTCCGCCGCCGCATGGCGCTCGCGTTCTGCACCGCATTCGGCCGCCGGCAGCGGCTCGTGACCCCCGAGCGGCTGGAACCCGCAGCGGTACCCTCAGCGGTGTGAGCGAGCGGATCCACGTCACCCGATCCCGCGCGAACCCGGGCGGGATGGACGTCAAACGCGTCCTCGGCGAGGAGGTGCAGCCGTTCCGCGGCCGCAAGCCGCCGTGGTTCAAGGTCCCGCCGCCCGGCGGCCCGAAGTACCGCGAGCTGACCGACATGATCAAGTCGGAGGGGCTGCACACGGTCTGCCAGGAGGCGGCCTGCCCCAACGTCGGCGAGTGCTGGGAGCGTGGCACCGCCACGTTCATGATCCTCGGCGACACCTGCACGCGCCGCTGCGGCTTCTGCAACGTCAAGACCGGCAAGCCGACCTGGCACGACCCGCTCGAGCCCGCCCGCGTGGCGCGCAGCGTGGCCAAGATGGGCCTGCGGCACGCGGTCATCACCAGCGTCGACCGCGACGACCTGCCCGACTACGGCGCCTCCGCCTTCGTCGGCGTCATCCGCTCGATCCGCATGCAGGCGCCGGAGTGCAAGGTCGAGGTGCTCACCCCGGACTTCCGCGGCGAGGAGATGCCGCTGGCCAAGGTCATCACCGAGCGCCCCGACGTCTTCAACCACAACGTCGAGGTCGTCCCGCGCCTCTACCCGGTCGCCCGCCGCGGCTCGCGCTGGGAGCGCTCGCTGCGCGTCCTCTCCAACGCCAAGGAGATGGGCGGCGACGAGGTCGTCACCAAGTCCGGCCTGATGGTCGGCCTGGGCGAGACGCACGACGAGATGGTCGAGGCCTTCGGCGCCCTGCGTGAGCACGGCGTCCAGGTCCTCACCGTGGGCCAGTACCTGCGCCCGACCGAGCGCCACCTGCCGGTCGTGCGCTTCTGGCACCCGGACGAGTTCAAGGCGCTCGAGGACGCCGCCTACGCGCTCGGCTTCGACCACATCGCCGCGGGACCGCTCGTGCGCTCGAGCTATCACGCCGACCAGCACGTGCCGCAGTCCCAGCCTGGGACAGGCCCGCTGGCCGCCGCCGGCTGAGTGTTCCCGCTCAAGGACAACATCCCGACGGACAAGTTCCCCGTCGTCACGGTCGCGCTGATCGTGATCAACGTGCTCGCCTACTTCCTGTGGCAGCGGGGCGGGATCACGCTGGGGGACCCGTCCAGCCCGCACTACTTCGACAACCTCGTCCGCTACTCGGAGTTCCCCTACGAGGTCACGCACCCGGGCCAGCAGTGCATCCCGGTCAACAGCGAGACGTTTCAGTGCGCGAAGTCCTACGGCGCCCAGTACGACCTGCCGCCGACGTACCTGACCGTCTTCACCGCCATGTTCATGCACGGCGGGCTGCTGCACCTCGGCGGAAACATGCTGTTCCTGTGGATCTTCGGCAACAACGTCGAGGACTCGATGGGCCCGGTCAAGTTCGTGATCTTCTACCTGCTGGCGGGGCTCGCGGCGACCGCAGGCCAGCTGCTCGTCGGGCCGGACGCGAAGGTGCCGAACCTCGGGGCGTCGGGCGCGATCGCCGGGGTCCTGGGCGGCTACATCCTGCTCTTCCCCAGAGCCCGGGTGGTGACCGTGATCTTCATCGTCTTCTTCTTCACGATCGTCGAGCTGCCGGCCCTGGCCATCCTCGGCTTCTGGTTCATCCAGCAGCTGCTGTTCGGCTACTTCGACCTCAACAGCGGCGGCGTCGGCGGCGGCGTGGCGTACTTCGCCCACATCGGCGGCTTCGCGTTCGGGCTGCTGGCGATCAAGCTGTTCGCGGACGAGCGAAAACGGCGGCGGCAGGAGGCGGCCGCCGTGCGCTTCTCGTAATGCGCTCCATCATCGCCGGCGTCGCCCTGGTGTTCACGACCATCTTCGCCTTCCTCACGCTGTTCGTGATCTTCAACACGGGCCTCGACGTGCTGTCCGCGATCTCCCTGATCATCCTTGCCCTGTTCTTCTTCGGGATCTTCGGGGCACTCGGGCAGAAGCGCTGATGCCGTATGAGGTCTTCCAGGGCGGACGGCGACGCAAGCAGCGGCGCTGGCCGCGGCTGGTCGCGGTGCTGGTGCTGCTCGGCGTCGGCCTGGCCGCCGGGCTGACGCTCGCGCCGAAGCACGAGCCGAAGGCACCCGCTGCCCCTGCACCCACGGTCGAGGCGCCGCTCAGGATTACGACCCCACCCGCCCCCGCGCCGCTGGCGGGAGGCGGGACGGCGCCGTCACCGTTGTCGGTGCGGCTCGACGACCCGCGCGACCTCGTGCGCCTGCGCTTCAAGCACCCGCCGCGCTCGGGGCTGATGTTCGATCTCGACACCGGCCAGGTGCTGTGGCGGCGCGACCCGACGCGCGTGCTGCCGATCGCGTCGCTGACGAAGATGATGACCGCGGTGCTGATCGCCCGGCACGTGCCGCCGAACGCGAAGGTGCGGATCACCAAGGCGGCGCTCTCCTACCAGGGCTCGGGCGTCGGCCTCTTCCGCCGCGGGCGGCGCATGCCCGTGAGGACGATGCTCTACGGGCTGCTGCTGCCGTCCGGCAACGACGCGGCGATCGCGCTCGCCCAGCGCGCCGCCCACGGCTCGGTCAAGCGCTTCGTGGCGATGATGAACCGCGAGGCGCGCGCGATGGGCCTCGTGTGCACGCGCTTCACGTCGCCCAGCGGCTTCGTCGACCGCGGCAACCACTCGTGCGCACCCGACCTCGCGGCGCTGGCCCGCGCGGTGCTGCGGGAGCCGCGAATCGCGCGCATCGTCCGCCGCCGCCAGGCCGTGCTCCCGTTCCCGATCAAGGGCGGGAAGATCTACCTCTACAACCACAACCCGTTGCTGCAGCAGGGCTATCGCGGCGTGACGGGCGTCAAGACGGGCTTCACGGACGCGGCCGGCCGCTGCCTCGTGGCGACCGTGCGGCGCGGCCGCGTGCGGCTCGGCGTGGTGCTGCTGCACTCGCCGGATCCAGGCACGCAGGCCCGCAAGCTGCTCGACCGCGGCTTCCGGTTGGATCGGTAGCGGCTGCCGGGTAGAGCGAGGGCGTGGCCGCCGCTCCTCCCAGCCCTGCCGTGTTCCGGCGCCGGCGCCTCGTCGCGCTCGGCGTGCTGCTGGTGATCGTGGCGGCCGCGGTCGCGCTGATCGCCGGCGGGGGCGGCGGTGGGAAGCCGGCGAAGCAGCCGGCGAGCGCGAAGAAGCCGGCCGCGCCCAAGCTGGCCGAGCTGCCGCGCGGCGGGCGGCGACTGCTGCCGGACCGGCGGATCGTCGCCTACTACGGCGCGCCGCAGGACGACGAGCTCGGCGCGCTCGGGATCGGCACGCCGGCGCACGCGGCGCGGCGGCTCGAGCGCCAGGCCAAGCCGTACGCGACCAAGGCGCGGCCCGTGCTCCCGGCCATGGAGCTGCTCGCGGTCACCGCCGCTGCCAGCCCGGGCGAGGGCGGCCGCTACAACACGCGCCAGGACCCCTCGATCATCGACCGCTACCACCGCGCGGCGCGCAAGGCGAAGGCGCTGCTAGTACTCGACATCCAGCCCGGGCGCTCCGACTTCTTCACCGAGGCGCGGCGGCTGGAGCGCTGGCTCAAGGAGCCCGACGTCGGCCTCGCGCTCGACCCCGAGTGGCGGATGGGCCCGGGCCAGGTGCCCGGTCAGGTGATCGGCCACGTCGACGCGCGCGAGGTCAACGCGGTCTCGGCGTGGCTGTCCCAGCTCACGGTGGAGCGGAAGTTGCCGCAGAAGCTCTTCCTGATCCACCAGTTCACGAACGACATGGTCGACGACACCCAGCTCAAGGAGCGCGCGGGGCTTGCGATGGTGCTGAACGCCGACGGGTTCGGGACCCGCGCGCTCAAGAAGGTCAAGTACAAGTCGTTCACGTCGTCGCCGCGGCGCTTCTTCGGCGAGGGGTTCAAGCTCTTCTACCGTGAGGACACGAACCTGATGACGCCGCGACAGGTGCTGCGGCTCAAGCCGCCGCCCGACGTCGTGGTCTACGAGTGAGGCTGCCGGATCCGTGCCTCGTCGTGCTGGTCGGGGCGACGGCGGCGGGGAAGTCGGACTGGGCGCGCGCGTGGTTCGAGCCCGACCAGATCGTCTCCTCGGACCGGCTGCGCGCGGTGGTGGGCCGCGGCGAGCGCGACCAGCGGGCCAGCCGTGACGCGTTCGAGCTGCTCGACCTGATCGTGGCGAAGCGCCTCGCCCGCGGCCTGACCACCGTGATCGACACGACCGGGCTGGAGGTCAAGCGCCGCGCCGCGTGGAGAGAGCTCGCGGCGGAGGCGGGCGTGTCCGCGTATGCGGTGGTGCTCGACGCGCCGGAGAAGGTCGTGCGCGAGCGCAACCGCGCCCGCGGCGCGCCGGTGCCGCCGAAGGTCGTCGCCGCGCAGCTGCGGGAGGCGGCCGCGGTGTTCGCCGCGCTCGGCGACGAGGGCTTCGCGGGGGTGCACCCCGCCGGGCCGGTCGAGCTCGTGCCGCCCGGCTTCCTCGACGCTCCCGCTGCCGCCGCGCGCCAGGCCGAGGCGCCGCTGGCGCTCGAGTTCGGGCTGCAGATCTCGCGCTTCGGCTGGGAGGGCTCGACGCGCGACCAGCTCGCCGCCGTCGCGCGGGCCGCCGAGGACGCCGGCTTCACGACCCTCTGGGTGATGGACCACTTCCTCCAGATCCCGCAGGTCGGCCGCGAGTGGGAGGACATGCTCGAGAGTTACACGACGCTCGGCTACCTGGCCGGGGTGACGTCGCGGATCCGGCTCGGGACGCTGGTCACCGGCGTCACCTACCGCAACCTCGCGCATCTGGCCAAGCTCGTCGCGACGCTCGACGTGGTGAGCGGCGGGCGCGCGCTGTGCGGCCTCGGCGCCGGGTGGTACGAGCGCGAGCAGCGGCTCTACGACTTCCCGCCCTTCCGCGACCGCTTCGCGCGGCTCGCGGATGCCTTGGAGCTGCTGCCGCTGATGTGGGGTCCCGGCTCGCCTCGCTTCGAGGGCCGCACGACCACGATCGCGGAGTGCACGTGCTACCCGCGGCCGCTGCAGGAGCGCGTGCCGATCCTCGTCGGCGGGTCGGGCGAGCGGCGGACGCTGCGGCTCGTGGCGCGCCACGCCGACGCCTGCAACCTGTTCGGCGACGCCGCCGCCGTGCGGCACAAGCTGGGCGTGCTGCACGAGTGGTGCCGCGTCGAGGGCCGCGACCCGGCGGAGATCACCGTCACCCACCTCGCCCCGGCGCGGGTGGTCGCGGCCGGCGAGCCGCGCGAGGGCCAGGGCGCTGGGAGCGTCGAGGAGCACGCCGGGCGCTACCGCGAGCTCGCCGAGGCCGGCGTGCAGACCGCGATCGTCGGGCTCTCCGACGCGATCGGGCCGGAGTCCGTGACGCGCTTCGCCGACGTGATCGCGGCGTTCCGCTAGTACCGTCCCTCGTCTGAACATGCGCGTTCGCACAACCGGAGGCTCCCCTTGGACCTGAACGACACCCCCGAACTGGCTGAGTACCGCGCCAAGGTTCGGGCCTGGCTCGACGACCACCAGGACGAGGCGCCCGACCGCGCCGCCGACGACGTCGACGCCCGCCGCGCATGGCAGCGCAAGCTCGCCGAGGGCGGCCTCGCCGCCGTCACCTGGCCCGCGGACTACGGCGGGCAGGGCCTGGGGCCGCTCAATCAGGTCGTGGTCAACCAGGAGATCGGGCGCGCCGGCGTGCCAGGAATCTTCGACGTCATCGGCGTCGGCATGCTCGGCCCGACGCTGATCGCGCACGGCAACGAGGACCAGAAGCACCGGCACCTCGGCCCGATGCTGACCGGCGAGGAGGTGTGGTGCCAGCTGTTCTCGGAGCCCGCCGCGGGCTCCGACCTCGCCGGCATCCAGTCGCGCGCCAAGCAGCAGGAGGACGGCTCGTGGCGGCTGTCCGGCCAGAAGGTGTGGACGACGAACGCCCAGTACGCGACCTACGGGCTGCTGCTCGCGCGCACCGACGCCGACCTGCCGAAGCACAAGGGCCTGACCATGTTCATCGTCCCGATGGACGCCGAGGGCGTGACGATCCGGCCGCTGCGCCAGATCTCCGGCGAGGCGCACTTCAACGAGGTGTTCTTCGACGACGTGCACCTCGAGGCCGGCTCGGAGGTCGGGCCGGTCAATGGCGGCTGGGGCGTCGGCCTGACCACGCTGATGTTCGAGCGCGTGGCGATCGGGCTCGGCGGCGAGGGCTTCGGCTGGCGCGCCGATCGCTTCGCCGAGGCGCTGCTGGAGGACCCGGCGGCCGCCGAGGACAAGGAGGTCCGCCATCGCTACGGCGAGATCGCCGCGGACTTCCTCGCCCTGCGCTTCACCGGCTACCGGATGCTCACGACGCTGCACCGCGGCGGCATCCCCGGCCCCGAGGGAGCGCTCGCCAAGGTCACGACGATCAAGGCGGCGATCGCGGCGGGCGAGCTGCTCGTCGACGTGCTCGGGCCCGACGGCCTCTCCGACGACCACTGGGGCGAGCTCGTCTCCGACCTGCCGGGCCTGAAGTCCGCGGGCGGGACCGAGGAGATCCTCCGCAACATGGTCGGCGAGCGCGTGCTCGGCCTCCCGCCGGAGCCGCGGCTGGACAAGGGGATCCCGTTCTCGGAGCTGCGCGCCAAGGAACGCGAGGCGATCGCATGAACTTCGCGCTGACCGACGAGCAGGAGTTCCTCAAGGAGGCGGCGCGCGGCGCGCTGTCGCGCTTCAAGACCGTCGAGGCCGCCCGCGAGGCGCTCGACGGCGGCGAGCTGCCCGACCTGTGGCCGACTGCGGTCGAGGCCGGCTGGCCCGGCCTGCTGATCTCCGAGGAGGCCGGCGGCGCCGGCCTCGGCGTGATGGAGGGCATGCTCGTGTTCTCCGAGCTCGGCCGCGTGCTGGCCGGCGTGCCGCTGCTCGGCCACCTGCCGGCGTCGTACCTGCTCGACCGCGCGGGCCAGGCCGACGAGGCGCTGGCCGCCGGCGACATGCGCGCGGCCTACGTCCCCGCCAAGCCGCCCAGCGACATCGAGCCCGGCTGGACCGTGGAGGCCCGGCTCGGCTGCACCCGCGCCGTGGCGCCGCAGATCGCCGACGACGGCACGGTCACCGGCGAGGTGCCGTGGGTCCCCGACGCGCCCGGCGCCGCCGTGCTCGTGGTGGTCGGGGCCGACGGGCGCGCCGCCGCGGTCCGCGCGGAGGACGCCGAGGTCGAGGCCGCGGAGGGCTACGACCGCACGCGCGCGCTCGGCCACGTGCGCTTCGACGGCTCGCCCGGCACGCTGCTCGAGGGCGCCGACACCGCGGCCGCCTGGTACATCGCGCAGGCGCTGCTGGCGGCTGAGTCGCTGGGCGCGGTCGAGATCGCGCTCGAGGTCTCGGTCGCCTATGCCAAGGAGCGCTTCACGTTCGGGCGCGCCATCGGCTCCTACCAGGCGGTCAAGCACGACCTCGTGGAGATCCTGCGGCGGCTCGAGAACGGCCGCTCGCTCATGTACTACACGGGTTGGGCGGGCCAGGACAGCCCGGGCGAGTTCCCGCTCGCCGCGTCCGCGTTCCGCCTCGTGGCGGGCCAGGCGCTCGACCACGCGGCGCGCGCGCAGATCTCCGTCCACGGCGGGATCGGCGCGACGTGGGAGCATGATGCGCCGCTGTACTTCCGCCGCGCGCAGCTCTCGCGGCGGCTGCTGGCGGGCACGGCCGACGCCGCCGACCGGGTGGCCGGCGAGCTGCTGATCGCGGCGAAGGCTGCCTAGGAGTTCTTCGACACGGTCTTGACGAGCGGGAGCAGCACCGTCCGTGGGATGTAGCGCCCGCTCGTCGAGGTCAGCTTGTTCAGCGTGCCCGGCACGACCGTGCGCTTGCCGGCGAGCATGCCCTCGACCGCCTGGCGCGCGACGTCCTCGGACTCCATCCAGGTGAAGCCGGGGAGCTTCGCGGCGGCGTCCTCGGCGCCCGCGGCCTGCTCGAACTCGGTCCTGGTGAAGCCCGGGCAGAGCGAGGTGACCGACACGCCGGTGCCGGACAGCTCGGAGTGCACCGCCTCGCTGAAGGAGTGCACGAACGCCTTGCTCGCCGCGTAGGTCGCGAAGCCGGGGAGCGGCTGGAAGGCCGCCGTGGAGGCGACGTTGAGCACCGCGCCCGCGCCCTGCTCGACCATCCGCGGCAGGAACGCGCCGGTCAGCTCGTGCAGCGCCTCGCAGTTGAGCTTGACGACGTTCCCTTCCGCCTCGAGGTCGTTGTCGAGGAAGTTGCCGAGGTTGCCGAAGCCGGCGTTGTTGCAGAGGCCGACGACCTGGCGCTCGCCCTCCAGCAGCTTCTTGGTCAGCCGCCCGCGCGCCTGCGGGCTGCCGAGGTCGCACGTCTCGACGTCGACGTGCACGTCGTGGGCCTCGCGCAGCTCGTCGGCGAGCTCCTCGAGCCGGTCGCGGCGGCGGGCCACGACGGTCAGGTTGTAGCCGCGCTCGGCGAGCTGGCGCGCGATGTCGGCGCCGATGCCGGAGGACGCGCCGGTGATCACGACGGTGGAGCCGTAGGAAGGAGCTGGGAGAGCCATGCGAGCATCCATACCCACATGGAGCTCTGGACGCACGACCGCTGGCGCTTCCCGCTCCCGGCGCGGCATCGCTTCCCGATCGACAAGTACCCGCTGCTGCGGGCGCGGGTCGTCGCGGACGGCGTCGCGCGGGCCGACGAGATCCACGAGACCGACCCGGTCCCGTGGCCGGTGCTGGAGCGCGTGCACGACGCCGAGCTCCTGCGGCGCATCCGCCTCGGCGAGCTGAACGTGCGCGAGGAGCGCGGGCTCGGGCTGCCGTGGTCGCCGGAGCTGGTCGAGCGCGGCCGGCGCGCGGTGGCCGGCACGCTGGCGGCGGCGCGGCACGCGCTGGAGCACGGCGTCGCCATGAACCTCGGCGGCGGCACCCACCACGCCGGCCGCGCCTTCGCGCGCGGCTACTGCCTGTTCAACGACGTCGTCGCCGCGCTCGGCGAGCTGCGCGCCGACGGCCTCGCCGAGCGGGCGCTTGTGGTCGACTGCGACGTCCACCAGGGCGACGGCACCGCCGACCTGCTCGGCCCTGACCCGCACGCCTTCACGGTCTCGCTGCACGGCGCGCGCAACTACCCGTTCCAGCGCATCCCGTCCGACCTCGACATCGACCTCGCGAGCGGCACCGGCGACGCCGACTACCTCGAGGCGCTCGACGGCGCGCTCGACGTCGCCCTGCGCCGCTGCGCGCCGGACATCGCGTTCTACCTCGCCGGCGCCGACCCGTGGGAGGGCGACCGCCTCGGCCGCCTGGCGCTCACCAAGGCGGGCCTGCTCGCCCGCGACGAGCGCGTCCTCGACCGCCTGCGCGCCGCCGGCATCCCGGTCTGCGTCGTGCTCGCCGGCGGCTACGCGGAGGACGTCCGCGACACCGTCGACATCAACGCGGCGACCGCCGTCGCGGTCGCCCTCCGAACCGATGGAGGCGAGGGGAATCGAACCCCTACCTCAGCCTTGCAAAGGCCGCGTGCTCCCGTTATCACTACGCCCCCGTTGGAGGCCTCAGGATGACAGGACCGGAGGTCTCGAACTACGAGATCGTCAACCACTGGTTCGACCTGGCGGCGGACCGGATGGAGCTGCGCGACGACATCCGCGAGGTGATGCGGTCGTCGTACCGGGAGGTGCAGGTCCAGGTCCCGGTCACGCTGGCCGACGGGAAGATCCACGTCTTCAAGGGCTTCCGCGTCCAGCACAACGGCGCGCGCGGGCCGTACAAGGGCGGCATCCGCTACCACCCGGAGGTCGACCTCGACGAGGTGCGCGCGCTCGCCACGCTGATGACGTGGAAGACCGCGGTGGCGGGGATCCCGTTCGGCGGCGCGAAGGGCGGCGTGGACTGCGACTCGCGTGCACTCGGCGAGTCCGAGCTGCAGCAGGTCACGCGCAGCTTCATCGACAAGATCGAGAAGGTCCTCGGCCCGCAGCGCGACATCCCCGCGCCCGACGTCGGCACCAACGCCCAGACGATGGCCTGGATGATGGACGAGTACGGCAAGCTGCACGGCCACACGCCGGCGATCGTGACCGGCAAGCCGATCTCGCTCGAGGGCTCCTACGGCCGCGAGGCCGCCACCGGCCGCGGCATCGTCCACATGTTCCGCGAGGCGGCGCCGGCGCTCGGCCTGCAGCCCGCCGACTGCCGCGTCGTGCTGCAGGGCTTCGGCAACGTCGGCTCGTGGGCGGCGCGCATCCTCGCCCAGCTCGGCGCGACGGTGATCGCGGTCTCGGACTCCCACGGCGCCGTCCACGCCGAGGAGGGGCTCGACCCCGAGGCGCTCGCCCTCCACGTGCGCGAGGGAGGCAAGGTCGCCGAGTTCGACGGCGAGGGCGCCGAGGCGATCACCGCCAAGGAGCTGCTCGCGCTCGAGTGCGAGGCGTTCATCCCCGCGGCGCTCGGCGGCATGATCCACGCCGGCAACGCCGACCAGCTCAACACCCGCATCCTCGTCGAGGGCGCCAACTCGCCCACCACGCCGCAGGCCGACGACATCCTCGAGGGCAAGGGCGTCCACGTCGTGCCCGACGTGATGGCCAACGCGGGCGGCGTCGTCGTCTCGTACTTCGAGTGGGTGCAGAACCTGCAGCACTTCCGCTGGGACGAGCGCGAGGTCAACGAGAAGCTCGGCTCGATCATGCGCCGCACCTACCGCGAGGTCTCGGCGCGCGCGAGCGAGGAGGAGGTGCCGATGCGCGTCGCCGCGTACCAGACGGGCATCGAGCGGGTCGTGGACGCCGCGCGGACGCGCGGCTACATCAGGTAGAAGAGCCCGCGGGCCGCGCGACCAGAGGTCACGCGGCCCGGAGCTCTAAGCCGGCCGTTGCGAAGGCTCGCCCCGGGGCAGGAGGGATACCACCGCGTATATGTCGTCCGGCATTGGTGCCTCGTCCGGGAGTGTCGAGGCGACTGGCCGCCGGGTCCGTTCCCGTCCAGAGGTGGCCCGGGCAGCTGATCTCTTGATCGGCACGAGCGGCGGCGCGCCGTACCCCTCTAGCCGAGAAATCAGTCAGGTGTCCAGAAGGTGGACGGTTCCCTCGGCCAGGATGACCGCGTCACCGCCCACGCGCACGCGGTCGCCGTCGAGCGAGGCGACCAGCCGGCTGGGCCGGCCCATCTCCACGCCCTGGTCCACCTCGAGGCGCTCGACGCCCGTCCGCGCCGCCACGTGCGCGCACAGCGGGCCGACCGCCGCGCCCGTCGCCGAGTCCTCGCCCATCTCGGCCGTGCGCAGGAAGGAGCGCACGCGCGCCGTGCCGGCGTCGAGGTCGACGGCGGCCAGGTAGACAGCGATCGCGTCGTACTCGGCGAGCAGCCGGCCGATGCGGTCGTAGTCGGGCAGGACGCGGCGCATGGCGGCGGCGTCGCGCACCGGCGCGATCACCTGCGGCGCGCCGGTGGAGACGACCTGGACCGGCAGCGCCGGGTCGGCCTCGGTGCCGTCGAGGCCGACGAGGCCGAGTACTTCGTCCGGGTCGAGCTCGGGCCCGAACTCCGGCGTCCCTTGGAGCATGGAGGCCGAGGCGCGCAGCCCGTCGAGCTCGACGTCGATCGCCTGCTCGCCCGCCCGGGTCTGCTGCACGTAGGTCACCTGCGACTCGCCGCGCGCCCGCGCGACCGCCACCGCGACGCCGAGCGACGGATGGCCCGCGAACGGGATCTCGCCGCTCATCATGAAGATCCGGTGGCGGTAGTCGGCGCCGCCCTCGGCGGTCTGGACGAACGAGGTCTCCGACAGCTTCGTCTCGCGCGCGAAGGCGTGCATCGTCTCGTCGGACAGCGGGTCGGCGTCGTGGACGACCGCGAGCCCGTTGCCGGCCAGCGGCCGGTCGGTGAAGACGTCCAGCAGCGTGTACGGGTGCGCGGCTATCGGTCGAGGTCGAAGTCGCGCGGCGGCTTCTGCTCGAACCACAGCCGGTCGTGCTCCGGCGTCTCCTGGAGGAAGTCGGGCGTCTCCTCCAGCACGTCCTCCTCGCCGTCCTGCGGCGGGGCGGGCGGCTCCTCGAGCTCCTCGGCGTCCTCGAGCGGCGGCGGCGTGTACTCGACCGTCGCCTGGTCGAGCGGGATGTCCCGCTCGGGCTCGGGGTCGGGCTCGCGGACCGGCTCAGGCTCCGGCTCGCGGGCCGGGGCGTCCTCGAGCGGGGCGTCCTCGAGCGCGTCGGGCGCGGCGGCGGCGGGCGTCGCGCCGGCAAATTCGGCACGCTGCGGCGCGCCCAGTGCCTCCTGCTCCTGGCGCGTGACCTCCTCGGCATCCGCACCCCTGCGGCGCTTGAGCTCGAGGTGCTCCCGGATGGCGTCGTCGAGCAGTCCCATCTCGCCGTTAAAAGCCTACTCCGCTCGCACGGTGCGGTTCTTTCCGGAGCGCTTGGCGCGGTAGAGCGCGGCGTCGGCCGCGGCCACCAGGTCGTCCTTGTCCGCCGCGCCGTTCCCGTTCTCCACCGCGGCGGCGCCGAACGAGGCGGTCACCCGCAGCGTCCCGTCGCCGTCGATCAGCGGCAGCTCGAGCGACTCGATCGCGCGGCGAACGCGCTCGGCGAAGTTGTAGGCGCCGTCGAGATCGGTGCCGGGGAGCGCGACCGCCATCTCCTCGCCGCCGTAGCGGGCGGGCTCGTCGATCTCGCGCGAGGACTCCTTCAGCACCCGCGCCACCGCGCGGAGGACGTCGTCGCCCTGCAGGTGGCCGTAGGTGTCGTTGACGCGCTTGAAGTTGTCGATGTCGAGCATGATCAGGCCCACGTCACCGCCGAAGCGCTTGGCGCGCTCGACCTCCTGGAAGATGACCTCCTGGAAGCGCCGGTGGTTGAACAGGCCGGTCAGCTCGTCGGTGACGGCCTGGCGCTGGACCGTCTCGTGGAGGTCGACGTTCTCGATCGAGACGCCGGCCTGCTGGGAGAGGTACGTGAACAGCTCCCGCTCGGGGTCGGAGAAGCCGTTGGTGTCCCGGGCCACGGTCAGCATGCCGAGGATGCGGCCGCCCTCCTGGGCGCGCAGCGGGTGCGAGAGCGCGAACTGGCCGTTGAGCTCGGACTCCACCACGTCCTCGGCGTTCAGCGCAGCGGCCTCCGCGGCGCTGATCACGTCGCGGTAGGGCTCGACGTCGCCCTCGCCGGCGACCTCCTCGAAGCGACCCTGCGGCGTGGTGCGCACCGCCGCGCGGCCGACGTGGGCGCCGACGCCGTCGACCGCGGTCTGGACCACGATCTCCAGCACCGCGTCGCGCTCCAGGCCCTTGGCGAACGATTGGCCGACGCGGCGGATCGCCTCACGCAGGCGCTTGCGCTCGAGCTGCAGCTCGTCGAGCCGCTTCTGGAGCTCCCGGGCCATCAGGTTGAACTCGGTGCCGAGCGCGGCGAATTCGTCGTTGCCCTCGGTCGGGACCTCGATCCCGAAGTCGCCGGCGGCGAGCTTGCGCGCCGCGTCGAGCAGGCGCTCGATCTGGGCCTGCAGCGAGCGCGAGACCGTGAGCGCGAAGGCGAACGCGGCGATCAGCGCCGCCAGGAGGATCGCGATGACCTCGATCGAGGCGCCGCTGAGGCCGCCGCTCTCGGGCTCGGCGAGCAGGCGGACCTGGACACGCCCGCCGCTGAAGCCGGGGCCGTCGAAGCCGGTCACCCGCAGCCCGCGGCCGCCGATGTCGACCTGGCCCTGGTCGGGCAGGCGCTCGGCGCCGGCGTCCCGGAGCGTCGCGGCCAGCATGTTGCTCCCCGAGCGGACGACGACGTCGGCGCCGGTCACGCGCTCGGTCAGCTGCGCGTACTCCTCCGCGCCGACCGCGGAGAGCGTGAGCACGCCCGCGGTGTCGCCCTTGGCGTCGAGCAGGCGGGTGCGCGCCGGCGCCAGCGCGTCGCCGCGGCCGGTCTCGAAGCGCCCCGCCTTCTGCAGCGTCATGACGCCGCGGCGGATGCCGTTGTCGCTCGCGAGCCGGTTCAGCCGGGCCTGGATCGGGCCGCGCTGGCCGGCCTGGATCGCCTGGGCGAGCTGGCGGTCCCCCGCGATCACGCGCGCGGCCTTCTCCGCCTCGTCCTGCTTCTCGCGGAACAGGCCGGACGCGGACCGCTGCGCCTCGGAGAGCCGCGCGTCGGTCTTGCCCTGCTCGGAGTCGGATGCGAGCACGAAGCCGACGGCCGCGACCACGATCATCGGCAGGATGACCAGGACGATGAAGAAGACGGTGAGTCGGTTGCGAAAGCTCATTCAGGCACCGGACGACCGGCCAGCCTAGCCGCGCCACGGCTACAATCGGCCCGACGGCATGCCACCGTTAGGTACGGTCGTCCGTTCCCGGGGCTATAGCTCAGTTGGGAGAGCGCCTGGATCGCACCCAGGAGGTCGGGGGTTCGAGTCCCCCTAGCTCCATCACTCGGGAACTACTTCACCGCGGAGGCCCGTGCCCCTCTAGGGTGCGCCGGTGCCTTTGCACCTCCTCCTCGTCGCGGTCCTGGCCGCCGGCGCCCCGGCCGGCCTCGCCGCGCCGCAGAAGAAGGAGTACGCGATGGAGCTGGTCTCCAGCGCGGAGAACTCGTCGCTGAACTGGCGCGCGCAGTACCGCTACATCGAGGACATCCACGACGGCCGCGGCTACACGGCCGGGATCATCGGCTTCTGCTCGGGCACCGGGGACATGCTCGAGGTCGTCAGGGCGTTCAACCGCGCCAAGCCGCGCAACGGCCTGCGGCGCTTCATCCCGGCGCTGCGGCGCGTCAACGGGAGCGACTCGCACAAGGGCCTCGGCAAGCGCTTCGTGGCCGCCTGGCGGCGCGCGTCGAAGACGCGGGCGATGCGCCGCGCCCAGGACGCCGAGCGCGACCGCGTCTACTTCCGCCCCGCCGTGAAGCTCGCCAAGGCCGACGGGCTGCGCGCGCTGGGTCAGTTCGCCTACTACGACGCCGCGGTCGTGCACGGCTTCGACGGGATGCGCGGCGTGCGCGAGCGGGCGCTCGCGCGAGCGGCCGCGCCGGGTTCAGGTGGCGACGAGACCGCCTACCTCGACGCCTTCCTCGACGAGCGCGTGGTCGAGATGCACAAGGAGGCGGCCCACGACGACGTCTCTCGCATCGAGACCGCCCAGCGGCGCTTCCTGCGCGAGGGCAACCTCGACCTGGACGCCCCGCTGCGCTGGGCCGTCTACGGCGACGAGTACTCGATCACGCGCTAGCCCGCGCGGGGTCCAGCGAGGCCAGCGGCGGGCGCTCGAGCACCGGCACGTCGCGGACGGCGCCGCCGGCCCACGGCTGCACCAGGCCGGCGGGCACCGCGCCGCCGGGATCGACCCGCGCCTGCACGGCGCACAGCACGGCGAACGCCATCGCCCCCAGCTCGCGCAGCGGCTGGTGGCGGTTCTGGCGTGTGCCGACGCTGACCTCGGCCAGCGCGTCGAGCCCGGCCAGGCGCAGCGCGTCGATCAGCATCGCCACCTCCACGCCGTAGCCGACCGGGAAGGCGAGGCGCCGCAGGAGCGAGCGCCGCGCCGCGGTCTCGCCGGCCAGCGGCTGGCCGAAGCCGGCCAGCGGGGGCACGTGGAGGTTGAGCAGCGGCCTCGCCATCAGCTCGGTCACGCGCCCGCCCTCGTCGGGCAGCGCGAGCGCGCGGTCGAGGAACGGCCGGGCGAAGCTCGCCTTGACGAGGGCGACGTGCTCGTCCTCGAGCAGCGGGCCGAGCAGGCCGAGCAGGTGGCGGGGATCAGGGTCGGCGGTGTCGGCGTCGAGGAACGCCACGACGTCGCCGCGCGTCGCGTGCACCGCGCGCCACATCGCGTCGCCCTTGCCCAGCGCCGGGCCGTGCTCCGGCAGCACGTCGTCCTGCGCGACCACGACGGCGCCCGCGCCGCGCGCGACGGCCCGTGTCGCGTCGGCCGAGCGGCCGTCGACCACGAGCAGCTCGTCGACCAGGCCCTCGGCGGCGCCGACCGTCTCCCGCAGCACGCCGCCGATCGTGTCCGCGCAGTCGCGGGCGGGGATGACGACCGACACCGTGGTGTCGCCCTTGGCCGCCAGCAGCCGCTCCAGGTCGTAGGCGCTGCCGTCGTAGCGGCGGGTCGCGAGCCAGCGCCCGAGCTCGAGGTCGCGCGCCAGGCCGCGCCGGGCGCGCCCGTCCGTGCGCGCCGACGTCGTGACGCGCACGCGGTCGGAGCGCACGATCCGCAGCCCGCCGGCCGCGAGCCGGCGCGCGAAGCCCTCGTCCTCGAGCGCGGGCAGCGGGTCGAGGCCGCCCACGGCGCGGTAGGCGCGGGCGGAGACACCCATCGACGCCCCGCTGAAGAAGTGGTGCTCGGCGCTCTCGTCGTCGGCGCGCACGGTGGCGAGGCGGGCGACCGCGCGGTCGCCGCGCCGCGTCAGCGCGTCCGCGGGCAGGGCCGCCGCATCCAGCGGATCGAGGTCGATCCGGCCGCCGACCGCGGCGGCGCCCTCGTCGAGGAGCGCGAGCTGCGCCGCGAGCCAGCCGGCGTCGGGCTCGGTGTCGGCGTCCGTGCAGGCGATCAGGCCGTCTGGCCGGCCCGCGGCCTCCAGCCGCGCGCACGCGCGCTCCATCCCGACCCGCCGCGCGGTCCCGACCCCCGCGCTCACCGGCAGCGCGATGAGCTCGAGCGCCAGCCCCGCGCGCGCCGCCGCCGCCCGGGCGACGGCCTCGGTGTCGTCGCCGCAGCCGTCGAGCACGACGATCACCGCGAACTCGCCGGGGACGTCGCGCTGGCGGCCGAGCGCGGCCAGGCAGCGCGCGATCCGGCCCTCCTCGTCGCGAGCCGGGATCACGACGACGGCGCGGAGATCGCTCACGGCGGCGGCTCCCCGTGCTCGATGCGCTCGCGCCCCGTCTCGTAGTCCTCGTCGCGCTCGTGGGTGAGCACCCCGACGCAGGCGCCGTCGCGGGCGTACCAGGCGGTGAACGCGCCGTCCCCGTGGTCGACGAGGCGCGCGTCGTCATACCCGTCGCCCCAGGCGGCGTACTTGAGCGTGCGGTCGCCGATCGTCGACCAGAAGCCCGGGACCGTGGCCCAGGCCGCGTCGACGCCCGCTGCCGTGCGGCCGGCGATCTCGCCCTGGGCCAGCGCGTCGCCCCAGTGCTCGATGTGCAGCGGCCGCCCGGCCACGGCGTGCTCGGCGCGGCAGCAGTCGCCGCACGCGAGCACCGCCGGCGCGCTCGTGCGCAGCGCCGCGTCGGCGGCGATCTCGCCGCTGTCGGCAAGCTGGATCCGGGCCGCCTCGGCCAGCGACACGTCGGGGGCGACGCCCGCGGCCAGCAGCACGAGCTCGGTGTCGATCACGGCGCCGTCGGTGAGGCTCGCGCGGAGGCCGGGGTCGATGCGGGCGAGCTCGCGCTCGAAGCGGAGGTCGACGCCTGCCTCCTCCAGCCAGCCCGCGAGGCGCCCGGCGACCTCGTCGCCCAGGCGGGCCGCCTGCGGCGCGGGCTCCTGGGTCACGAGCGTCACCGAGCAACCGCGGTGCGCCAGCGACGCGGCCGCCTCGCAGCCGATGAACCCCGAGCCGACCACGAGCGCGGCCGTGCCGGGAACGGCGGCGGCGCGCAGGGCCAGCGCGTGGTCGAGCGTGCGCAGCAGGTGCACGCCGGGCGCGTCGGCGCCGGGGATCGGCGGGCGCAGCGGCTGCGCTCCGGTGGCGAGGACGCAGCGCTCGAAGGCGAGCGACTCGCCGCCGGCGAGCGTGACGACGCGACCCTCGGCGTCGAGCGAGGCCGCCTCGGCGTGGCGCACCTCGATCCCCTGCTCGCGGTAGAAGCCGGGCTCCTCCATCGGCAGCGCGTCGACCTCGGACTCGCCGCGCAGCAGGTCCTTGGAGAGCGGCGGCCGCTCGTACGGCGCGTGCTCCTCGCCGGCGAGGACGAGCACGGTCCCGCGCCCGCCGGCCTCGCGGTATCCGGCCGCGGCGGTGTGACCTGCCGGGCCGCCGCCGATCACGATCACGTCGTAGCCGGTCACGCCACACGCTCCAGCACATCGATGCGGTAGCCCGGGTGCGCCTGTGTCGCCACGAGGCGCAGCTTGCGAGCGAGCGCGGCGACGACCCCGTCGGCGTCGCCGGGCATGTCCGGCGCGTCGCCGATCCACCCCACGGCGACCAGCCGCCCGCCCGGGACGAGCGCCCGCGCCGTCCACGCGGCGGTCGCGGCCAGCGCGGCGGCGGCGAGGTAGTAGAGGACCTCGCTGGCGACGATCAGGTCGAAGCGGCCGTCCGCGGGCAGGTCGTCGGGCATGACCGCGAGGCGCGCCTCGGCGTGCGCGTACGGCGCGAGGCGGTGGGCGGCCGCCGCGACCGCGGTCGGCGCGGCGTCGAGCGCGAGCAGCCGCCGGCAGCGAGGTGCGAGCTCCGCGGCGAGGGCGCCGAGGCCCGCCCCGAGCTCGCAGGCAGAGGTGAACGGGCCCGGCCCGCAGGCCGCGAGCGTGCGCCGCCGCTTCTCGAGCTCGTACGGGTCGGTGAGCGTGCCCCACGGGTCGGCGTCGGCGCGGTAGCGCGCCTCGAAGGTGCTCATCGCCGCCCCTCCAGCGCCGCGGCGCCGGTGCGCGCCAGGATCGGCTCGAGGCGGTGCTGGAGCAGGAACAGCCGCAGGTCCCGCGCTGCCCGGTCGAGCGCGGCGCCGGTCGCCGCGGGCCGGGAGCCGAGCGCGCGCTCGGCCTCGTCGAGGATGGCGCGCGCCGCGTCGGCGATGCCCACCCGCGCCTGCGCGGCCGCGTCCGCGGCGGCCTGGTCCTCCGGGCCGTCGTCGAGCACCGTCGCCGCGTGCGTCAGCCACAGTCCGATCGCCTGCTGCCACGTCACCAGGCGGCCCGCGGCGAGCGCCTCGAGGTCGCCGGCGCTCGGCCGGGCGGCGAGGCGGTCGAGCGCGTCCGCGACGGCCGAGTCGGCGGCGCCCGCCCACGTTCCCGCCGTCCGCACCGCGTCGCGGGCGAACCACGGCTGCCGGGTCAGTGCCCCCGGCTCGCCCAGCACCGCGAGCACGGGCGCCCCGTCGAACACGACGCGGTGGCTGGCCGACGACCGCATCCCCGCGCCCTGGAACCAGGCGCGGTCGATCTCCACCGTTCCCGGCCGCGTGAGGTCGACCCAGGCGGCGAGCGGCGGCCCGCCGCCGTCGTGGCGGACGAGCACGAGCGCCCGCTGCAGGCCGCCCGCGCCCGAGCAGAAGGTCTTGACGCCGCTGACGACGTCGTCCCGCAACCGCGCCGGCTCGCCCTCACCCGGCCCGGGATCCGCTCCCCACACGCCGGCGCGCAGCTCGCCTCGCATGATCGCGGCGAGCTCCTCCCCGGCCACTGCCGGCGGCGCCTGCACGCGCAGGCGCTCGATCGCATTGAGATGCCCGTCGAGGATCCGGGCGACGCCCGCGTCGGCCGCCCCGACCGCCCGCAGCAGTGCCAGCTCCTCGGCGTAGGTCAGCCGGTCCCCGCAGGCCGACGCGCCCGTGACCCCGGCCCGCTCGAGCGCGGCGATCGCGTCCTCGGGGAACGCGCCGTCCGGATCGGCGTCACGCGCCGCGGCGCCCGCGGACACGGTCCTCAGCGCCTGGGGCAGCCCGATCGCGGTCGCGGTCATGGCACTGCCCTCGGTTCGAGGCCGAGCTCCCGGCCCGCGGCGACGAGCGGGCCGACCAGCGCCGCCGTCTCGTCGCAGTCCTCGCGGAGGGCGCCCGGGCCGAGCCCGTCGTGGGCCAGGACGATCGCGCCGTCGCGCAGCCGCGGCGCGACCGCGGCGAGCATGGCCGGCGCGCGATCACCGCGCCAGTCGTGCGTGTCGGCGTCCCAGTGCACGAGGTCCAGGCCCCGCTGCGTCGCCACCTCGCGCGTCCACTCCGCTTCCACGCCCCACGGAGTCCGCCAGCGCGAGGGCTGGACGCCGAGCTCGCCGAGGACGCCCAGCGCGCGGTCGCTGTCCTCCTCGCCCGCGGCGCGCGAGAGCTCGGAGTGGCGGAGGTGCTCGTGGCCGTGGAGCCCGACGGCGTGCCCCGCCGCGAGGATGCGCTCGATCAGCTCCGGGTGGTCGGCTGCACGGGCGCCGAGCACGAAGAACGTCGCCTGCGCCTCGGCGGCCGCCAGCGCGTCGAGCACCTGCGGCGTGCCCCGCGGGTCCGGTCCGTCGTCGAACGTCAGGTTGAGCGTGCCCATCCGCCCACTGCCTCCCCGTCAGGACCCTGCCGGAAAACCCCCGTCGGACGGCCGCAGCCACAGCGTGACGCGTTCGGGCTGCATCGTCTCGCTGGCCGCCGCGTGGAGCTGCTCGGCGAGCGCGTCGAGGTCGACCTCGTCGCGCACCTGGGCGGAGAACGCCTCAAGCGTCCGCGCGGCGTCGTAGCGGCGGCGGTAGAAGCGGTGATCGACCCAGCGCTGGATGCGGGCGCGCGCCGGCCCGAAGATCGCCGCCACGACGAGCGTCGAGACCGCGACCGCGAGGTGCGAGGTGCGAGCCGGAGGTGAGCGGACGCAGCAGCTCCTGGAGCACGAGCACGGCGCCGACGTAGACGGCCACGAGGCACGCGGTCAGCAGCGCGTAGACGAGCGTGCGGTTGATCACGCGGTCGATCTCGTACAGCCGGTAGCGGAGGATCGCGATGCCGGCGGCGACCGGCATGCCGCCCAGGCCCGCCATGCCCAGCCAGAACGCTTCCTGCTCGATCGCCGACTCGCTGGCGATGCTGACGATGAACGCGCCGGTCGTCACGCACGCCGCGTAGACGACCCATTTGATCTGCTGGCGCTCGAGGCCGCGCGAGCGGCGCAGGCGCAGGACGAGGCAGCCGGCCGAGGCGGCGAACAGGAGGCAGAAGGGGATGCCGACCAGCGGCTGGAGCCCTTCCACCGCGCGGCCGGCGGCGCCGGACAGGGCGAGCGGGTTGGCGATGGCCGGCCAGCCGTCGAAGGGCCCGGGCTGGAGCGAGTCGACGACCAGCGCGGCGACGCCGAAGAGCCCGACCCCGAGGGCCACCGGGCGCCAGCGCGGGCTGAGCAGGTGGCCGGTCGGGAACAGCAGGAGCAGCAGGAGCGGGCCCGTGAAGAGCGGGATCGTGACCATGCACGTGGCGACCCAGGCCGCGAGGCCCGCGGCGGGCAGGCCCGCGCCGTAGACGTCGTACGCACACCAGCCGGTCGCGAGCGACGCCGCCGCGAACAGGAGGCCGACGGCGCAGAACAGCGCGCCGATGGCGTTCTCCGGGCGCCGGACGATCAGCAGCGCGCCGACCGCGCCGAACGGGAGCGCGATCGCCGAGGCGGCGGCCGTCAGCGACAGCGGGTCGTCGGCGCCGGGCGGCGCCTGGATGGGGCCACACGCCAGGGTCAGCGCGAACCCGGCCGCCGACAATGCCACCGTCAGCCCGACCACCCACCAGCCCCGCGACGATCCCGTCCGCATCGTGCCGAGCGTAAGGCACGACCGTCGCGAGATCGTTACGAGCGACGGTTCGGGTAACCGAACCCCAAGCGGAGGTGGGCCGCACCGCCGGAAGCCAGCCACCCTCCTAGGGGAGGTGCGGCAGGCCTGGGACTATCGGTTCCCTCCCCCCTCCCCCCTGCACGACTCCCCCCATGCCCCGACGCCTCGACCCCGAAGCGGCGATCGGACACCTCGACCGGCTCTACGCCGCCGCCCGTGCTCTCAGCGGCGACCCCCATCTCGCGGAAGACCTGGTCCAGGACACCTACGCCGCCGTCCTCTCTCGCCCCCGCTGGCTCAGCGGCAGCGACGAGCTGGGCTACCTGCTCCGCGCCCTGCGCAACCGCTGGCGCGACGAGCTGCGCACCCGTGCGCGGCGCCCGCAGCCGCTTTCGCTCGACGACGGCAGCGGCGAGCCGCTGCGCGCCACCACGCCCGCGCCGCACGCGGCGCTGGACGGCCGCGCGGTGCTCGACGCCGTCCACGAGCTCCCGAGCCCGTACCGCGAGACGCTCGTCGCCATCGACGTGCTCGGCCTCTCCTACGCCGAGGGCAGCCAGGCGCTGGGCGTGCCGACCGGCACCGTGATGAGCCGGCTGCACCGTGGCCGCGCGAAGGTCGCCGAGCGCCTGCGCGCGCTCGAGCTCGCGCCGGCTTCCTAGCAGCGCGGCGGTCTTTCCGCCGTCAACTATTCCATCATGAATTAGTGCCCGCCCGCCTCCCCCACCAGGAGCGTCTGCCCACACGGCGGGATCTCGAGCGCCTCGCGGCGTGGTCCGAGCTGCACCGCGCCGACTCGCTGCTGCGCGGCGCGCTGAACCAGCGGCTCGAGGAGGCCGCCGGGACCACGCTGCTCGAGCACGAGGCGATCCACCGGCTGGTGATCGCACCGGGGCGGCGGCTGACGATGTACGAGCTCGCCGACGCGCTGCTGATCAGCCGCAGCGGCGCCACGCGGCTGATCGACCGCCTGGAGAAGCGCGGCTGGGTGGACCGGCGGATCGCGCCGCATGACCGGCGCGTCGTGCGGGCCGAGCTGACCCGCGAGGGGGCCGCGGCGTTCGCCCACATGGGCGCGGTGTTCGCCGCCGCGTTCGAGCAGCGCTTCGGCGGCCTCCTCTCCGACGAGGAGGTCGCGGCGCTGCGGGGGGTGCTCGCCAAGCTGCTGGCGGCGAACACCCCCGGCGCGGCTACTTGAGGCGGACCGTCGCCTTGCCGGCGGCGCCCGGCTGGCTGACCTTGATCGTCAGCACGACCTTGCGCATCCGCTTGGCGGCGCGCTTGGCGGCCTTGGTCGGCTTGAGGCGGAGCTTGACCGTGCCGGCGCGCTTGGCCTTCGCGTGGCCGCGGGCGACGGTGACCGTCGAGGCGGCCGCGAAGCCGCGCGTGGCGATGCGGGCGGCCGAGGCGCCGCCGCTCAGGCGCAGCTTGCGCGCCAGCTTCTTGGCGATCGCGGCCGAGCCGTCGATGCGGCCGGCGCCGAGCGCGCCGACCTTGAGCGTGAGGCCCTTGGCGAACGCGGCGCGGGTGGCCTTGCCGGAGAGGCGGACGCGGATCGTCTTCGGCTGCCCGGCGGGCTTGGCGCCGCCGCCACCCGCTCCAGCCCCGCCCGCGGCGCCACCGACGCCGGCGACGGCGTTGACGTCAGCCCCGCCGAAGCTCGGCATGCGCCCGGTGGCGGAGATCACGTGGGCGGGAGCGGTGAGGGTGCAGGTGTCGGTGCCGGCGGGCAGATTCGGCACGCCCGCGACCTTCAGGCCCTCGTCGTCGGTCCACGCCATCTGCGAGCCGTCGGGCGAGAACGTGGCGTAGCTCGCCCTGCCGGCCGCCGGGAGGTCGCAGGCGGCGACGAGGTCGCTCGGAACGGTGCCCGAGTGCTGGGCCACGGTGATGCCGGTGGCTCCGTCGTCCCGGATCCAGTCGATCGCGACCTGGTCGTTGGCCGGCGAGACCTCGGCGCGGCTGAGGAAGTAGCCGTCGCCGTGCGTGATCCAGCCCTGGTAGGAGGCCGTAAACGGCGCCTCGGCGACGTCGGGCTGCACGAAGATGTTGCCGCCGGAGTCGCGGAAGACGACGCGCGTCTTGTAGAAGGTCGGGTTGAACGCGTCCGACTGGCCCTGCGGGTCGCTGGGGAACGCCCCCTGGTTGTCGGAGAACGTCAGCCAGAAGCCCTTGTAGAGCGACTGGCAGGCGAAGCCGCAGTACTGGTAGCCGTAGGCGACGGCGTTGGAGTTCCAGTCCATGTCGAGCCCGAGCGGGTAGACCGCGCTCGCCGTGCCGGCGTAGCGCGGCATCACGTTGGCGGTGACGAGCTTGCCGTCGGGGCCGTAGAGGTAGAGCACCTCGCGGTGCGAGGCGCCGTTGTCGAAGGCGTCGTTGTGGACGACGACGGTCTTCCCGTCGCGGCCCTGGGAGGGGAACATCCAGGACGCGTCGTTGTTGCCGCCCTGGGTCACCTGGACCTTGCGGGCGCCGTCGGGCGAGGAGAACCATAGGTTGTGGTCGTCGATGTAGGCCACGCTGCCGGCCGAGGCGGGGGCCGCCACGGCGAGCGCCAGCAGGGTGGCGGCGAGGAGTGAGAGGAGGATGCGGGGAGGCATGACGGAGCATGGAACCGGAGCTCTCCGCCCCCGGCTATGGGGGCCGCCGACACCACCGCGGTGCGGGGAACCGCACGTCGTATCGTTCGCCACGTGGATGTCTCCGAGCACCGCCGGGCGTACCAGGACGCCCTGCGGGCGCACGACGCCGCCGGCGCCCGGGCGGCCGTGGACGGCGCGCTGGCGGCCGGCGTGGCGGTGCCGGACGTGTACCTCGGCATCCTCCAGCCGGCGCTCTACGCGGTCGGCCACGAGTGGGCGGCGGGCGAGCTCGACATCGCCCGCGAGCACTACGCCACCGCGGTGACGCTGACCGTGCTCGGCGCGCTCGGGCCGCGGATGCGCGCGGCGCCCAAGGACGGCCGGCTGGCGGTGGTGAGCGGCAGCCCGGAGGAGCGCCACGCCGTCGGCGTGCAGATGGTCGCCGACTTCCTCGAGAGCGACGGCTGGGAGGTGCTCAACCTCGGCGCCTCGACGCCGGCGCGCGACCTCGCGCGGCTGGTGGACGCCGAGCAGCCCGACGTCGTCGCGCTCTCCGCCTCGACGCCCGCCGGGCTCCCGGGCACGGCCGAGGCACTGACCGCGCTGCGAGCGCTGCGCCCGCGCCCGCTGGTGGTCGTCGGCGGCCAGCTGTGGGCCGCCGCCGAGGCCCGGCGCGAGGCCGAGGCGCTGGGCGCCGACCTCGTGCTGGACGGCCCGCTCGAGCTCGTCGCGCAGCTGCGCGAGCGCTTCCCGCCGCTCGGGCCGGACGCGGAGGAGCGCGGCTAGCCTCGTATCGGTGCGTCGATCGCGCCGTGTGATCCCGTCTCTCGTCTTCGTCGCCGCCCTCGTGGTGGTGGCGCTGCTCCTGCATCGTGAGGACCAGGGCCTGCCGGGCAACCTCCCCGGCGTGCCCACGCCGCCGGGCGCCAAGAGCGACCGCGAGCGCACGCCGCTGCCGGATCCGTTCGCCTACGACCCTGCGCGCAAGCAGGAGTTCGAGCGCCGCGCCGCGGCCGGGACGTCCCACGTGCTCTACGCCCGCTCGCCGGGCGGCGCGGGCCTCAGCGCCCAGCGCGTCGCGCGCTGGCGGCCACAGGTCGAGGCGGCGGCCAAGCAGGCGGGCGTCGATCCTGACCGGCTCGAGGCGCTCGTCTTCCTCGAGAGCGCCGGGCGCGAGGACGCGATGGCGGGGGACACCGAGGGCGCCGTCGGGCTGACCCAGATCCTCGCCGAGACCGGTCAGAACCTGCTCGGGATGCACGTCGACGTGGCCAAGAGCCGGCGCTACACGCGCCGTATCCGGCGCCAGCTGGTGCGCGGGCACCTCGTGGAGGTCCAGAAGCTGCGCGCCGCACGCGCCAAGGTCGACCAGCGCTTCGACCCGCGGCTCTCCCTGCTCGCCACCGCGCGCTACCTGGCGATGGCCAAGGCGCGCTTCAAGCGCGAGGACCTCGCGTTCGTCTCGTACCACATGGGCATGGGCAACCTGGAGAACGTCCTGCGCGCCTACGGCAAGGGCAACGTCAACTACACGCAGCTCTACTTCGACTCAACGCCGACCCGCCACGCGGCCGCCTACGCGAAGCTCGCCTCGTTCGGCGACGACTCATCGAACTACTGGTGGAAGCTCGGCGCCGCCATGGAGATCATGCGCCTCAGCCGCGACGACGCCGGCGAGCTCGCGCGCCTCGAGGCCGCCCAGATGGCCAAGAACTCGGCCGAGGAGGTGCTTCACCCGCCGGGCTCGACGCCGCGCTTCACCACCCCGGAGAAGCTCAAGCAGGCGTGGGGCGACGAGCAGATCGTCGGCTTCCCGCAGCAGGAGCGGGTGACCGGGCTGCGGCTCGACGCCCACATGGGGGAGCTCGGCGCGCCGCCGACGCTCTACCAGGGCCTGCGGCCCGAGGCGCTCGCCACCGCGCTCTACATCGGCGCCGAGGTGCGCGCGATCTCGAAGCAGTCGCCGCTGATCGTCACCTCGACCGTGCGCGACGAGGTCTACCAGCGCCGGCTCGTGGCCCGGAACCGCGAGGCGACCCGCAACTACTCGCTCCACACAACGGGTTGGGCGTTCGACATCGCTCGGCGCTATCGCTCGAAGGCGCATGCGTTGGCGTTCCAGTTCGTCCTCGACCGCCTGCAGGTGCTCGACGCGATCGCCTGGGTGCGGGAGCCCGGCGCCATCCACGTGACGGCCGCGCCGGAGGGGAAGGCTCTGCTCCCGCTGCTCAAGCGGGTACAACCAGGCTGATGACCGACGCGATCCGCACGCCCGACCCGTTGCTCGAGGGCCTGCCCGACTACCCGTACGAGCCGGGCTACCGCACCGTCGACGGGCTCCGGCTCGCACACGTGGACGAGGGCGACGGCCGCCCCGTCGTGATGTTCCACGGCGAGCCGACCTGGGGCTACCTGTGGCGCCACCTGCTGCCGCCGCTGCGCGACGCGGGCCACCGCGTGATCCTGCCCGACCTGCCGGGCTTCGGCCGCTCGGACAAGCCGATGGACCGCGGCTGGTACTCCTACGACCGTCACGTCGCCGTCGCGGGCACGCTGCTCGAGGATCTCGACATCCGCGACGCGACGTTCGTCGTCCACGACTGGGGCGGCCCGATCGGGCTGCGGCTGGCGGTCGAGCACCCCGATCGCGTGGCGCGGCTGGTGATCATGGACACCGGGCTGTTCACCGGCGAGCAGCCGATGAGCGACGCCTGGCACGCCTTCCACGACTTCGTCGAGCGCACCGAGGACCTGCCGATCGGCATGCTCGTGCGCCGGGGCTGCCACACCGATCCCGGCGACGAGGTCGCCGCCGCGTACGACGCGCCGTTCCCCAGCGTGGCCGCAAAGGCCGGGGCGCGCGCGTTCCCGGGCCTGATCCCGCAGACGCCCGACGCGCCGGGCGCGGCCGAGGGCAAGCGGGTGCTGGAGGCGCTGCGCGGCGACCAGCGCCCGACGCTGATGCTGTGGGGCGAGCAGGACCCGGTGCTGCCGCCGAAGGTCGGCGAGGCGTTCGCGAGCGCGCTCGGGCAGCCCTCGCCCCGCCGGATCGGCGAGGCGGGGCACTTCCTTCAGGAGGACCAGGGACCGCTGCTCGGGGCAGCGATCGCCGACTGGCTGGCCGCTTAGGCGGCCGCGGGGGTCTTGGGCTCGTCGGCGGCGGCCTCGGCGACCGCCTCGGCGGCGGGCGCGCTCTGCGCGGCGCGCGCCTCGTAGGCCGCGCGGGCGCCCTTGTCGGCGCCCAGCAGCGCCGAGCCGCCCATCTTGCGGCCGAGCCACTCGGAGAACGAGCGCGGCGTCAACGCGGACGAGCGCACCAGGCCGACGAGGTTCTTCGGCACGTAGACCTCGAAACGGCCGTACTGGAGCGCCTCCACGACGGCCTCGGCGACGTCCTCGGGGTTCTGGCGCTTGACGCCCTTGAGCTCGTTGGTGCCCGCGATCAGCTCGGTGTTCACGAACGCCGGCATCACGACGTGGACCTCGACGCCGGTGCCGTAGAGCTCGGCGCGCAGCGACTCGGAGAGGCCGACGACGCCGTGCTTGCAGGCGGAGTAGGTGGCCCCGCCGGGAGCGCCGAACTTGCCGGCGATCGAGGCGACGTTGACGATGTGGCCGGTGCCGCGCGGCTTCATGCGCCGGACGGCCTCCTTGGAGCCGTGGATGACGGCGTGGAGGTTGAGCTCGAGCTGGCGGATCGCCGTGGCGTCCGACTCCTCCTCGAACGGGCCGATCGGCATGATCCCGGCGTTGTTGACGACGATGTCGATCGGGCCGAGCTCCTGCTCGATCCGGTCGAGGGCGGCGGTGAAGGCGGGGCGGTCGGTGACGTCGAGGGCCAGGCCGATCGCGCCGGCGCCGGTCTCGGCCGCGGCCGCCACGGCGACCGTCGCGTCGAGATCGGCGATCGCCACCCGCACGCCCTCACGGCCGAGGGAGCGCGAAATCGCCTTGCCGATGCCACGTCCGCCGCCGGTGACGACGGCGACCTTTCCGGCCAGGGAGCGGGGCTGTTTTGCCATGGGAAGCGGTCCTCCTAGGGAAGCTACGGTCCTGAAACTTTACTCGCTAGAGGTAGGCGCCACTGGGGAGGTAGGGCGTGAGCGGGCCGAGTTCGCCGCGCAGGAACACCGCGCCGCCGGGCTTCAGGACGAGGCCCGCGTCGAGGACCGGCCGCACCGCCCACTGCTGCGCGGAGGTGATCCACTCGACGCGGTAGTCCTTGTCCGGCGGCGCCGCGGCGAGGCCGGCGAGCAGGAGGTCGCGGGCCGCCTCCTCGTCGAGCGCGGCGAGCAGGTGGATGCTGTCGGGGCCGAGCACCGCGTAGCCGCGCTCGGGCACGACGAGCAGCCGCCGGCCGGCGCGGAGGAACGCCGCGATGTCGCTGCCGTGCGGGGTGCCGCGGAGCGCGCGGTCGACGGTCTCGGTGAGCGGGAGATCGCGGTCGTCGCCGTCGCGGACGCCTGGCGGCGGGTCCCCCACGTCCGGGCGGCCCTCGGCGTCCATGCACGGGTGCATGTCGAAGCCGGCGCGGGCGTAGGCGCGCAGTGCGCGGTGGTCCGGCGAGGCGAGGATGATCGCGCCGCGGCGGCCGCCGTCCGCGTACTCGCGGGCACGCTCGAGCAGCGCGCGGCCGATCCCGCTCGACTGGTGGTCCGGCAGCACCACGAGCAGCGACAGGCCCCACATGCCCTCGCGGTCGATGGCGAGGGCGGCGCCGATGAGCTCGCCGTCCTCCTCGGCGACCCACGCGCCGCCCGGATCGGTCTCGATCAGGTGCTCGTAGCGCGTCAGCGGCACGGCGGACGGCGGCGGCGGCGAGGGCGGGTGGTTGAAGCGCGCCTCGAGGTCCTGGAAGCTCTCCACGGAGACGTCGTGGACGGCGCGGGCGTCGTCGGTGCGCATCGGGCGGATCGTCGGCACGGCGGGGAACCGTACGCGAGCGACCCGCCTACGGGAGCGGGAGGAGCTTCTTGACCTGGCCCGGCGGGAGCTTCGGCGGCGCGTCCGCGGGCGGCTGCGCCTTCTTTGCCCGGCCCGGCAGGAGCCCCTCCGCCTTGGCCGGCTTGGGCTGCTTCGCGACCGGATCGGCCTTCTTGGCCTGGCCAGGAGGCGTCTTCTGCGGTTTGGCCTGCCCCGGCGGGTCCTGCTTCGGCGCGGCCTGGCCCGGCGGGTCGTGCCTCGGCGTGGCCGGCTTCTCCGCCTTGGGCGGCTTCGCCTGCCCCGGAGGGCCCGTCTCCGCCGGCGAGGGCGGGTCCCCGGGCATGGCGTCCGCCGGCCCGGACCCGGTCCCCTCCGCCGGCTTGGCGGCCGGCGGCGGCACAACCGGCGGGCGCTGACCGGCCGTCGGCCTCGGCTCGGCGGCCCGCGGCGGCGCGGCGGCGGGCCGGAGCGCGGTGGGCGTGGGCTTGGACACCTGGTGCGCCGCGGTCCCCACCGCGGCGGCCGCCGGAGCGGCGTGCGCGCTGCGCTCCGCCGCCCGCGGGAGCGGGACGGCGTGGCGCGTGGCCTCGACGCCCGCGGTCGTCCCGCCGCCGACCAGCGCCACCGTCACCAGCGCCTTGGCCGCGAGCGCGCTCGACGCGGAGGTCACCGCCGCTCCGCCGCCGGCCGTGCCGGAGCCGAACGCAGCACCCAGCGCGGCCTCCTTGAGCCCGACGGTCGGGATCACCGGCAGCGCGACCGCCAGCGTCTTGCGCTGCAGCGAGACCTCGTCGCGGAACGCGCGACAGCCCGCGCACTCGCGCAGGTGCCGGTGCAGCGTCGTGCGCCGCAGCGCGCCGCCGCGCAGGTTGGCGATCTGCTCGCGGATCTCCTCGCACGGCGTCTCGCGCGCCTTGCGGCTGGCCGCCAGCGACGTCCGCGCCTGGAACACCAGCGCCTTCACCTTCTGCCGCGGCACGTTCAGCACGAGCGCGATCTCGTCGTGGGAGACGGCGCCGAGCTCGGCCAGCACGAGCGCGGCGCGCTGGTCCTCGGGCAGCCGCGCGACGTCGCCGAGCAGGTCGCGCACGTCCTGGCGCCGCTGGGCCTCGGTCGACAGGTGCTCGGTGGCCGGCGCCTCGTGCTCCGCCAGCGGGCGCTCGCGGCGCGCGCGCAGCATCGTGAGGCAGCGGTTGCGGGCGATCGCGTACAGCCACGGCCGCAGCTGGATCTCCGCCGTGCCGTCCGCCAGGTGGCGATACGCGGCCATGAACGTGTGCTGGAGCGCGTCCTCGCCCTCGTCGGGCGACGCGAGCATGTGGCGGCAGAACGCGAGGATGCCCCGGTGGTGGCGGTCGTAGATCGCCTCGAAGGCCGCCTCGCTCCCGCCCCGCACGAGCTCCACGAGGCGTTCGTCGGACGCCACCCGCAGCAGCGCGGCACGGGGGAAACGGCGGTGCGCCGCAGAACTCCCCACTGGTAGGGCATGATCGCTGGGAGTAGGAACGCTCGACATGCAGAAAGGTTGGAAATGAGGACGTTCCGCCATGAAGGCCGAACGCTGGCGTACACCGATTACGGGGATGGTTCCCGAATCGTCGTGCTCCTGCACGGATTGCTCCTGAGCCAGCGTATGCACGAGCCGCTCGCGAAGGCGCTCGCCGCCCGCGGCAACCGCGTGCTCACGCTCGACCTCCTCGGCCACGGCAGCTCCGAGCGCCCGCTCGACCCGCAGTGCTACTCGATGACGTTCTTCGGCGAGCAGGTGATCGCGCTGCTCGACCACCTCGAGATCGACGAGGCGGTCGTGCTCGGCACCTCCCTGGGCGCCAACGCCGCGATCGAGGCCGCCGCGCTGGCGCCCGAGCGGCTGCGCGGCATGGTGATCGAGATGCCGGTGCTCGACGGCGCCCTGCTCGCCTGCGCGCTCGCGTTCACGCCGCTGATGCTCGCGCTGAGCTACGGCGAGCCGATGATGCGCGTCGTCCAGGCCGGCGCCAAGCGGGTGCCGCGGCTGCCGTGGCTGCTCGACTTCGTGGTCGACACCGTGCGCCAGGACCCGGCGCCCGGCGCCGCCGTGCTCCAGGGCCTGTTCTTCGGCCGCATCGCGCCCCACCGCGGCGAGCGCCGCCGGATCGAGACCACCACGCTCGTGATCGGCCACCGGCGCGACCCCGTCCACCCGTTCTCCGACGCCGGCATGCTCGCCGAGGAGCTCCCGAACGGCCGCCTGCTCGAGGCGAGCTCGATCATCGAGCTGCGGATCGCACCCGAGCGGCTTACCGGCGAGATCGCCGACTTCATCGACGAGTGCTGGCAACCGCGCGCCGCCGGGCGGCGGACGCCCAAGGCGAGCTAGGCGAACCGCTAGCCTCATCGGCCCGTGTCCAGCAGGCAGGAGGAAAAAGAGCGCCGCCGCAAGGAGCGGATGGAGCGCGAGCAGGCGGAGGCCAAGCGCGCCGCGCGCCGCAAGCGCATGACGCTCGCCTTCGGCGGCCTGCTCGGCGTCGCGCTGATCGCGGGCATCGTCGTGGTCGTGCTCGTCCTCGGCGGCGACGATTCGTCGAGCAAGCCGAAGCAGGCGTCGGACGCGGCCGCGAACGTCAAGCTCCCGGCGCAGGCCAGCTCCGACATGGCGGCGGCGGCCAAGGCCGCGGGCTGCACGCTCACGAACCCCGCCTACGAGGGCGCGAGCCACGAGGACAAGAAGTTCAAGCCCTCCGACTACAAGACGAACCCGCCGACCTCGGGCAACCACACGCCCGACTGGTACGACGACGGGATCTACGCGGCGGGCGACACGCCCGACCTCGGCAAGACCGTGCACCCGCTCGAGCACGGCCGCATCGAGGTCCAGTATGCGCCCGGCACGCCGAAGGAGACCGTCACGAAGCTCGAGGCGCTGCTGAACGAGGAGCAGCAGGGCTACCACATGCTCCTGTTCCAGAACGAGACCGGGATGAAGGCCAAGATCGCCGCGACCGCGTGGACGCACTCGCTCACCTGCCCGGAGATGAACGACAAGGTCTTCGACGCGATCCGGACCTTCCGGGCGCGCTACATCGACAAGGGTCCTGAGCGCGTCCCCTAGTTTCGGCTGCGTGGTCCTCACGCAGGGCCGGCGTCCCGGCGAGCTGCGCCGGGGGCTCGAGTCGCTGCTCGCCCAGGAGGGCGTCGCGCTCGACGTCGTGGTGGTCGGCAACGGCTGGGCGCCGAGCGGGCTGCCGGACGGCATCCGCGGCGTCGAGCGTGAGAGGGACGAAGGGATCCCGGCGGGGCGCAACTTCGGCGTCCCGCACGTGCGCGGCGAGCTGCTGTTCTTCCTCGACGACGACGCGAGCCTGGCGCGACCCGACGCGCTGGCGCGGGTGGCTGAGAAGTTCGCGGCCGATCCGCGCCTGGGGCTCGTGCAGTTGCGCGTCGACCCGGCCGAGCCCGGCCCGGTCGCGCGCGAGTGGGTGCCGCGCTTGCGGGTCGGCGACCGCGAGCGCAGCAGGGACGTCACGCACGTGTGGGAGGGCGCGGTGGCGATCCCGCGCCGCGTCTTCGAGGAGGTCGGCGCGTGGCCGTCCGCGTTCCGCTTCGTGCACGAGGGCGTCGACCTCGGCTGGCGGGTGATGGACGCCGGCTACCGCGTGCACTACGCCGGCGACATCGCCGCGCTGCACCCGCCCTACGCGCCGGCGCGCAACGAGTACGACCACTACTACGGCGCCCGCAACCGCGTCTGGCTCGCCCGCCAGTACCTCCCGTGGCCGCTGGGCGTCCTCTACGCCGGGTCGTTCGTGCTGCGCACGGTCCCGCGGCTCGACTCGGGCGCCAAGCGCCGCGCCGCCCTGCGCGGCTACCGCGACGGCGCGCGCGGCCCCTACCCGGGCCGGCGGCGGCTCAGCTGGCGGACGATCGCGCGCATGACGCGGCTCGGGCGGCCCCCGGTCTTCTGAGTACGGTGCGCGAATGAGCTCTCCGATCATCGGCTACGGCGCGGGAGGGCACGCGCGGTCGCTGCTGGAGGCGATCCGGTCGGCCGGCGAGTTCGAGGTCGTGGCGCTGGTCGACGACGACCCGAAACGCACCGAGGTGTTCGGTGTGCCGGTGGTCTCGGCACTGGAAGAGGCGCGGGGCGCCGAGCACGCGTTCGTCGGAGTCGGCGGCGTCGCCGACCGGGAGACCCGGGTACGCGTCTTCGCCCGCCTGCTCGAGGCCGGGTTCACGCTGCCCCCGATCGTGCACGCCGGCGCAGCGGTGTCGCCGTGGGCAGAGCTCGGCCGCGGCGTTCAGATCCTCGCGCTGGCGGTCGTCAACGCCGGCGCCGTCCTGCGCGACGGCGCGATCGTCAACACCGGCGCGATCGTCGAGCACGACTGCGTGGTCGGCACCGCGGCGCACATCGCGCCGCGCGCGACGCTGGGCGGCGACGTCACGGTCGGCGACGGCGCGCACGTCGGCATGGGCGCGGTGGTGGTGGAGGGCGTGCGCCTCGGCGCCGGCTCGTTCATCGCCGCGGGCGCGGTCGTCACCCGGGACATCGCCGCGGGCGCGCGGGTCGCCGGCGTACCGGCGCGCTCGTTCTAGGCCTGCGTCTCGGCGGGCGCGTCCGGCGTGACCTCGGCGTGGCCGGCCGGGTCGACCACCTCGCCCCAGTCGCCGCGCGCCTCGTTGTACACGTGCTCCGGGCTCAGCAGCATCGGGACCGTGCGCAGGATGATCTGCAGGTCGAGCCGCAGCGAGCAGTGCTCGACGTACCAGACGTCGAGCTCGATCCGCTGCGGCCAGCCGAGCGTGTTGCGCCCGCGGATCTGCGCCCAGCCGGTGATGCCGGGGCGGACCGCCAGGCGGCGGCGCTGGAACGGCGTGTACTGGTCGACCTGGTAGCGGAGCGTGGGCCGCGGGCCGACGATGCTCATGTCGCCGCGCAGCACGTTGAAGACCTGCGGGAGCTCGTCGAGCGACCACTTGCGCAGCACCTTGCCGACGCGGGTGATGCGGGGATCGTGCTCCGCGATCAGCCAGCCGGTGCCGAGCGCGTGCGCGTCCGGGACCATCGTGCGGAACTTGAACAGCTCGAAGTCCTGCCCGTCGAGCCCGACCCGGCTCTGGCGCAGCAGCGCGGGCTGGCGATCCTCGAGCCTGATCAGCACGGCGATGACGAGCATCAGCGGCGCGGTGACGACCAGGGCGGCCACCGCCACGAGCACGTCGAAGCCGCGCTTGATCATCGCGTCCCCTCCGCCGCGGACCACGTGGCCTGCGGCCCCTGGGTCGCCATCCGGGCGAGCCCGGCCAGCGACGCCGCGGTGACGACGAGGTAGTACCAGGCGAAGTCGGCGACCCGGCTGCGCCCGGGGCTCCGGCGGGCGCCGAGGGCGAGCCCGAGCCACAGCGCGTGCCCGGCGACCACGGCGCGCGCGCTCCGCGTCGTCGTCGCCAGCGCGAGCGCCGCGAGCAGCACGACCACGTGCAGCGGGCCGGTCGCGTAGCGCAGCAGCCGGTGCGAGATCAGCTCGGCGAAGTACGGGGCCGGCTGGTCGCGCGGGTCGAGCATCCCGCCGCGCAGGACGTCGTTCCACGAGCGCGAGAGCATCCGGACCTTGCGCTCCCACTCCGCCGAGGTGGTGGGCGCGGACAGCTCGCTCGCCACCGCCTCCGGCTCGTAGAGCGAGCGCAGGCCGGCGCGGCGCAGCCGGAACGGCAGGCCGATGTCGTGGCTCTGCCCGGGCTCGAGCTCGACGTAGGCCCTGCGGCGGACGGCGTAGATCGCGCCGTTGCCGGCCGTGATCGACCCGAGGCGCGACTCCAGCGCGCGCAGCCACAGCTCGTAGCGCCAGTACTGCCCCTCGACGTTGCGCCCGGTGCCCGGCTCGATCAGCCGCAGGCGGCCGCACACGTAGCCGACCTCCTGATCCGCGAAGTGGCGCACGAGCCGGCGCAGCGCGTCGGGCTCCCACATCGAGTTCGCGTCGGAGAAGGCCACGAGCTCGGAGGAGGTGGCGCGCACAGCCGCGTTCTGCGCCGGCACCTTGCCGCCGCGCGGATTGTCGATCACCGTCACCCCGCGCGACTGGGCGATCTCGCGCGTACGGTCGGTCGAGCCGTCGAGGCTCACGACGATCTCGAGCCCGGGGTAGTCGAGCGCGAGCGCGTTGTCGAGCCGCTCGGCGATCACGCGCTCCTCGTCGTGGGCCGCGATCACGAGCGCGACGGTGGGGAGATGAGCGTCGTCCGTGCGTGGGCGGTAGCGGCTGCGCGACGCGGCGGCCGCGGCCGCAACCGGGTATCCGGCGTGCGTCCACGCGATGAGCGCGAGCGAGCCCCACATCGCGCTGCCGAGCCGGTTCATTGCGACGTGATGATATGAGCGGGATGCTGCGCCACCCCGATCCGCCCCTCAGCGACGGCGTGATCACCCTGCGCGCGAAAGGCCGCGACGACGTCGACGCGCTCGTCGCGATCTGCCAGGACCCCGAGATCTCCCGCTGGACGCGCGTCCCGAGCCCCTACACGCGCGCGGACGCGCAGGGCTGGATCGCCGCCTCGGAGCTCGACCGGCAGGTGGAGCACGCGCTCGACTGGCTGGTGGTCGACGCGCAGGGCGAGGTGGTGGCGAGCATCGCCGTGCAGAACATCCGGGCCGACGAGGGCGTCGGCGAGATCGGGTATTGGGTCGCCGCGCCGGCGCGCGGCCGCGGGATCGCCACCCGCGCCGTCCGCCTGGCCACCGAGTGGGCGCTGCGCGACCTCGGGCTGGAGACGCTCGAGCTGCTGACGCACGAAGACAATCTCGCCTCGCAGCGTGTCGCCCGCGCCGCCGGCTTCACCGAGACGGGCGAGACCGACGTGCCGCCGAGCGAGGGGCTCGCCCCCGGCCGCTACGTGGTCTTCACGGCGCCCTAGTACCGCTTGTCGAGCCAGTCGACGAGGCCCGGGATGAGGCGCGGGTCGACGATGTGGGGGACGTCCGTCTCGCGGTAGACGACGTCGGCGCCCGCGGCCTTCGCGCGGTCGCGGGCCTGGCGCCCGAGGTCGACCGAGATCACGGGATCGAGCGTGCCGTGGGTGATCGCGACCGGAAAGCCGTCGAGCCCGTCGAGCGCGAGCTCGAAGTCCGGCACCGTCGGGATGAAGCCGCTCATGGCGAGGATGCCGGCGGGCCGCGGCCGGCCGGGGCCGAGCGCGAGCGCCCACGCCATCACCGCGCCCTGCGAGAAGCCGCCGATCACGGTCCGCTCGATGCCGACGCCGGTGCGCTCGCCCAGACCTTCCAGCCAGGAGCCGAGCCGCTGGTAGGTCGACGTGAAGCTGTCCGGTTCGGGGTAGCCGACCTCCTCGACCACGTACCAGTGGTAGCCGATCGGCGGCAGCTGCAGCGGCCCGCGGGGGAAGGCGCCGACGAGCCGCTCATGCGGGTCGAAGACGTCGAGCAGGGGCAGCATGTCCTGCTCGGAGGTGCCGCGGCCGTGCAGCAGCACGATCGCGCCGGCCGGGTCGCCCTCGGGCGCCCGCAGCTCTCCTGCGAGGTCGTCGACGTCAGCCACGAGCGCGGACGCTATAGCGTCCGCCCGCGGTGGACCAACCGCTCCTCGTCCTGCTGCTGCCCGAGCGGCTCGAGCAGTTTCATCTCGAGCAGCCGGTGCGCGACCTGCTGCAAGCCGATGGCGTGGTGGCGGTCGATCCCTCGCGGGTGCCGCTCGCCCGCATGGTCCCGACCGTCGCCGCCCGCGCCGCGATGGGGCAGGCGCGGCGGATGCGGCTGCCGGGCACGCCGCGCGCGGTGGCGGTCTTCCACCCGTTCCAGTTCTTCCTGGCCGGCGCGCTGCTCGCCCGGAATCCCCGCTCCGAGCTCTGGTACGGGCGGCCGGAGGGGGAGGACGTCGACGCGGTGCTCGACGCCGAGCTGGCCGAGCGGGCGGCGCTGACGATGACGCCCGAGCAGCTGCTCGCGATCGCCCCGCTGCGGATGGCGGAGCTGGGGATCGCTACTGGATCTTCGGGGTGACGTGGCGCAGGATGTCCACGATGTTGTGGGTGATCTGCCCGACCTCGCGGTCGCGGTTCGCCCGCTGAGCCCACTCCGTCAGGCCCACGCGGATCTCGATCCCCTTGCCGAGCTGCGTGGCCGCGAGCACCGGGAGCGCTTCGCGCGGCAGCTCGCCCTTGGCCTCGGCCTTCGCGCGCTCGCTGTCGGAGACGTCCTGGCCGAGCGCGGTGAGCAGCTTCGCGTTCGGTGTGTTGGACCGCTTGGCCGACTCCTCCAGCCGGCCGAACGCGCTCAGCGTGCCGTCGGAGCCGGTCAGGAGCCCCAGCGACGAGTCCTCCGTGAGCGCGGTCAGCGGCAGCGGCGTGCGGCCGTCGTCCTCGGTGCGCGGCACCGCGACCGGCTCGAGACGCGCGCCGAACGGGTCGATCGGCGTCGCCTGCGTCGGGCGGGCGAGCACGTCGTCGGTGATCCGCATGCCGCGGCGCATCGACTCGGTGCCGAAGCTCGCCACGCGCCCGCCTGACTCGACGTAGCGGCGCAGGCGACGGGCCAGCGACCGCGGGATCCACCGCAGCGAGCCGGCCAGGATGACGCCGGGACGGATGGCGGCGGTCGGCTCGTCGGAGCGGGCGAGCGCGATGTCGGAGGTGAGGTCGTACTTGATGCCCGCGCGGTCGAGGAAGATGAGCAGCGGCGCGGTGTCGGCGGCGAGCGCGGGCGGCAGCCGCGTGTACGCTCGCGGCCACTCCACCGGGCCGCCGTTGTCGAGCGTGTTGGGCAGGCCGTCGTGATCGTCGTCGATCTTGTCGACCCCGAGCCACGAGGCGGTCGGGACGACGACGAGCAGCTTCTGGCGCTCGCGCGACTGGACGAGGAACGGCACCCGCGTCCGCGAGCTGCCGGCGCGGACCTGGAGCAGGTAGACGCCGGAGGCGCCGCGGGGCGAGCGCAGCACCAGCGTGCGCTTCCCGGCCGCCGCCCGGCCCTCCTCGACCTTGCGGCCGCCGACGCGGCGGACGTCCCAGCGGTAGGCGCGATTGCGCGCGTCCACATCGAACGCGACGCGCTCGCCGGCGCGCACCGCCACCACGGGCGGCTGCACGGCGAGCTGCCGGACGGTGATGCCCGGCTTGCCCCGCACCTGGCCGGGGACGGGCGGGAGCACGGCCGGCGCGGTGCCGAGGTTGCCGGCCTTGTCGCGCACGCGGACGACGACCATGTAGAGCCCGGGCGGGGCGGGGAGGCCGTTGACCTTGCCGTCCCACTCGGCGCGCTGGCTGCCCTTGCGGCCGACGAAGCGCGCGACCTCCTTCGGCGGGCCGAGGTCGGTGCGCAGGATGCGGAAGCGCGGGGCGCGGAGGCTCCCGACGCGCCGGGCGTGGATCTGGAAGGCGCCCGCCACCGGCCCCGCCGTCGCGGGCTTGACCGACACGACCACCGGCTTCGGCGCCGTGGTGTCGACGTTGAAGGCCCCCGGGATCGTGACCGTGCGGCCGGTGCGCCGCAGCCCCACCTGTAGGCGGTAGCGGCCGTCGGGCGCCCGGATCCCGTCGTCGGAGCGGCCGTCCCACACGACGGTGACGGGGCGCTCGGGGCGCGCGTCGACGCCGGTCGCGAGCCGCCGCACGCGGTCGCCGTCGAGGTTCACGACCGTGACGGTCAGGCGGTCGGCCTTCTCGACCTTGAACGAGATCCGGTCGCGGTCGCGGACGCCGTCGCCGTTGGGCGAGAAGTAGGCCCGGAGCTTCGTGTACTGCGCGACCGACTCGGCGTTCTTGAGCTTCTGGGAGACGAAGAACGCTCCGAACGTCGCCGCCACGAGCAGCGCGAAGACGACGCGGGCGAGCGTGCTCAACTCAGCTCAGATGGTTGATCGTATGGCCGCCGTGCCCGTATGTGCGTGGCCCGTGGATGCAGGACGGTGCACGCCGAAGGGCGATCGTGGCAGCGCCACCTCCCCCTTCCGGCGGGTGCCGTCATGCGCCGCGGGACGCGTGCAGACGGGTACGGGGGTCCTGCGATCAACCATCACTCAGGGTGCCTTGTCGCTGCCGACGACGACGGCGACGTCGGCGTTCTGCCCCGCCAGCGCCTGCGTCTCGGCGTCCATCACACGCAGCTCGGAGATGTTGAGCTCCCGCCCGATCTCGCGCGCCTGGCGGCGTGCCGCCTTCGTGTAGAAGACCGTCGAGTTCGCGCGCTGCTGGTCGGTGTAGTCGCCGGTGGTGCCGCGCTTGTAGCCGCTCGACTGGAGCTTGGACGCGGTGTTGGCGGCGAGCCCGCCGATCGTGGTGCCGTTGAAGACCGCGACGGTGGTGTCGGCGCGGCTGGTCGGCGCGGACGAGCTGCCGCCGCCGGAGTCCGAGCCGCTGCCGCCGCCGTCGGTCGCGGCCGCGGTCGGCGACGCCGCCTGGTTCGGCGTCTTCGGCTTGTTGTCGTCGCCGCCGAGGAACTGCGTGGCCGCCAGCACGCCGAGCGCGACGACGACCGCGGCGATCCCGCCCGCGATCGCGTACGAGCGACCGCGGTGCCCGCCCGAAGGCTCAGGCGGAGGCGGCGGCGTGCCGGGACGCCGCGGCGGCATCGTGACCGGGCGGCGCGGGGCGGCGGAGGAAGTGGTCTGGCGCAGCTGGGCGGCGGCGGGCCGGACGGGACGGGCCCCGGGGTTGGGCGGAACCCCTCCGCCGGCGGCCGGCGACGGCGCGTCCCCGCCCGCGGCGCTGGCCGGGGTGCCACCCGCGACCGACGGGCCGGGAGCGGCGGGCTTGACCCCCGCCGCGGCAGCGGCGGTGCTCGGGCGCGGGATGGCCGGTGCCTCGGCGCCCGGCGGCGGAGCGCCGTTGGTCGCGGGGGCGGCCGCGGCGGGCTCCTCCTCGTCGCGCTCGTCCTCGTCGGCGTCCGGTTGGTCGGGCTCGTCCTCGTCGACCTTCGGAGGCGGCTCGATCGCCAGCACCGGGCCCTTGCCGTCCTCGGTCGGCGGCCCGTAGACGACGGGCTCCTCGTCGTCGTCCTCGTCCGGGCGCTCGACGACCGCGGTGGCCGCACCGACCGGTACGGCCGGGCTGACCGTGCCGGACCGGCCGCCGGCCGCGGTGGCGGCGGCGATCGGCTGGGCCACCGGCCGCGCGACGGGCGCGGGCTGGCGCCGGGCGGCCTCGGCCTGGGCGATCGCGCGCTCCTCGACCTCGCGGGCGCGCTCGGGCGCGCGGCCCGCCCATTCGCGCAGGCGCTTCACTTCGCGCGCTTGCGCGAAGTAGAGAAGCGAGAGGACGGCCAGGCCGAAGAAAGCAGCGATCCCCACGTAGGCGCCGTACTTCTCCACCTGGCCCTGTATCGACAACGCGAGCAGGAGGACCATGAAACGGACCGGGAGCAGTCTAGGCGGTGGCCCCGTCGGCTTCCTCAGCCGCGGGAGACGTGGTCAGGACGACGGCCTCTTCCGGCTCCAGCCGGAGGCTCGCCAGCTGCGCGACGACGGACGCCAGACCGGCCGGGTCGCCCTCGAGCGTGAGCACCCCGATGCGGTCGAAGGTCTCCTCCACCCAGGCGGGGTCGATCCGCGGCCGCTCGGCGCGCAGGATCCGCTGTGCAGGCGTCTCCTGGGGGTGCTCGTAGGGGTTGAAGAGCTCCTCGTGGAGCTTCTCCCCCGGGCGCGGGCCGACGATCTCGATCGCGATGTCGCGCCCCGGCTTCAGCCCCGACAGCCGGATCATGTCCTTCGCCAGGTCGAGGATCGAGACCGGTTCGCCCATCTCGAGCACGAACACCTCGCCGCCGCTGGCGAGCGAGCCCGCGCGGATGACGAGCTGCACCGCCTCCGGGATCGTCATGAAGTAGCGCGTCATCGACGGGTCGGTAACCGTGACCGGCCCGCCCGCCGCGATCTGGCGGCGGAAGATCGGCACCACCGAGCCCGACGAGCCGAGCACGTTGCCGAACCGCACGCTGGCGAAGCGCGTGGCGGGGTAGCGCGCGTCGGCCGCCTCGACCGCCCACTCGGCCAGCGCCTTCGAGGCGCCCATCACCGTCGCCGGCGCCACGGCCTTGTCGGTCGAGACGAGGATGAACGCGCGCACGCCCGTCTCGCCCGCGATCCGGCACATCACCCGCGTGGCGAGCGAGTTGTTGCGCACCGCCTCGACCGGGTTGCTCTCCATCAGCCCGACGTGCTTGTAGGCGGCGGCGTGGAAGACGACCGTCGGCCGGTGCTCGGCGAACACCTCGCGCATCCGCTCCTCCTCCTTGCAGTCCGCAAGGACGGATACGGTGTTGAGCGCGTGCCGGTCCTCGATCAGCTCGCGCTCGATCTCGAACAGGTTGTCCTCGGCGTGGTCGAGCAGCACGAGCCGCTCCGGCCGCACGCGCGCGATCTGACGGCACAGCTCGGAGCCGATCGAGCCGCCGGCGCCCGTGACGAGCACGACCCTCTCGCGCAGGTACTCGCCGACGCGCTCGACCTCCATCCGCACCGGCTCGCGCCCGAGGATGTCCTCGACCTTGACCTCGCGCACCTGCCGCATGAGCCGGCCGCCGGTCTGCAGCAGCTCGAACACGGTCGGCATCGTCCGCACCGGCACGCCGCGCTCGCGGCACGCCGCGACGACCTTGGCGCGCATCATGCCCGGCGCCGAGGGGATCGCGATCAGCACCTCGTCCGGCTCGACGTCGTCGAGCACATGCCCCAGCTGGTCGGTGGTGCCGAGCACCTCGAGCCCGCGGTCCACCCGCGCGTGCTCCTTGCGCGGGTCGTCGTCGATGAAGCCGACCGGGCGGTAGCCGAGCTCCGGGTTGCGCGTGATCTCGCGCAGCAGCAGGCGCCCGCCGTCGCCGGCGCCGACGATCAGCACCGAGCGCGCGTCCTTGCGCACCCGCGAGCCGCGCAGCGGCCGTTCGTAGATCGCGTGCACGACGAAGCGCACGCCGCCGAGGAAGACGAGCATCAGCAGGCCGTAGAGCGCGAGCACGCCGGCCGGCGCGTTGACCGAGACGAAGCCGCGCGGCGGCGCGAACAGCAGCTTCGGCTGCACGATCGCGATGTAGGCGACGAGCGCGAGCACGGAGGCCAGGCACGCCTGCGCGATCCGCAGGTACTCGGACTGCGACGAGTAGCGCATCCAGTGCCGGTAGAGCCCGAACAGCGCGAAGATCGCGGTGTTGCCGATCACCACGAATCCGAGCGTGCGCACGAACAGGTCGTGGTAGAGCTCGGGCACACCGCCGGCCCCGTCGAAGCGCAGGCGATACGCGAGGTAGTAGGCCAGCGCGACCAGCCCGGCGTCCAGCGCGACCTGTGGGAGAGAGTGACGGTGGACGGGAAGGGCCGCGGAGCTGAACCGGCGGCGCATTCAGCGCATTCTATTCGCGGAAACGGCGCGGGCGGCCTCGGTCACCTCGGCGGCCTGCTCGCGGCTGAGCACCGGGCTCATGGGGATCGCGAGATGCGTGCGGGCGAGCTCGTCGGTCGCCGGGAGTTCCACGCCCTCCGCGTAGGGGCGCATCGCGGGCTGCCGGTGGGTCGGCACGCGGTAGTAGGCCTTGCTGCCGACCTCGGCGTCCTTGAGCGCGGCCGCGAGCTCGTCGGCCTCCGGATGGCGCACGACGTACAGGTGCCACGCGGGCTTGGTGCCGGGGAACGGGACCGGCAGCGCGGCGACCTCGCCGAGCCCCGCCTCCTCGTACGCGGCGCCGGCGGCGCGGCGCCCGTCGCACCACAGATCGAGGTGCGGGAGCATGATCCGCAGCAGCCCCGCCTGCAGCTCGTCGAGCCGCGAGTTGTGGCCGACGAGCTCGAACGTCTCCTTGTCGCGCGAGCCGTGGAAGCGCAGCATCCGCACGCGCTCGTCCAGCTCCGGGTCGCTGGTGACGACCGCGCCGCCGTCGCCGAACGCCCCGAGGTTCTTGCTCGGGAAGAACGAGAACGTCGAGATCGTGCCGAGCGCGCCCGCGCGGCGGCCGTCGGCGGCGATCGAGCCGGCGGCCTGCGCAGCGTCCTCGAGCACCGGCACGCCGAGCGCCTCGATCTCCTCGACCGGCGCGACGTTCCCGAACAGGTGGACGACCATCACGGCCTTCGTGCGCGGGGTCAGCGCGGCGCGCACGGTCTCCGGGGTGACACAGAACGTCTCTGGATCGACGTCGCAGAACACCGGCCGCGCGCCGGTGGGCGGGATCGCCTCGGCCGACGCGTAGAACGTGAACGACGGCACGACGACCTCGTCGCCCGGGCCGACGCCCATCGCCTTCAGCGCCAGCGTCAGCGCGTCGGTGCCGTTGGCCACGCCGATCGCGTGGCTCGCGCCGAGGTACGCGGCGAAGTCCGCCTCGAAGCCCGCGACCTCCGGGCCGAGGATGTAGCGGCCCGCGTCGAGCAGCTCGGCGAGCTTCGCGTGCAGGCGCTCGCGCAGCGGCGCCAGTGGTGTGGAGGTGTCGAAGAGAGGGACTGCCATTGCAGGAGAACAGGCTATTGGCCGATACTGTGGACGTTGAAGGTCCTGGACAGAGGGTAATTAGGCGAAAGACCGTGTTCACCTCGCAATCCTTGCGCTCGGTGGTCCGCCCCGGCGACCTCGCGGTCCGGGAGCAGCGGCTCGACGACGTCGTCCACCAGATGGATCTCAAGGGCTCGCTCGACGACGGCAACGCGCCGGAGCTCGAGCGCCGCATCGACGCCGCCCTGGCCGGCGGCGTGCGCTGGCTGATCGTCGACCTCGCGGAGGCGAACCCGGTCGGCGACCAGGCGCTCAACGCGCTCTCGAACGCCGTGCGCGAGCTGCGCTCCCGCCGCGGCGAGCTGATCCTCGCGGGCGCGGCGCCCGACGTCGGGCCGCGCATCAACACCTACGAGGTCGCCCACCGCCCCGCGCTGGCCGCCAACGTCGACCAGGCGATCATGATCCTCAAGATGCTGCGGCCCAAGACCGCCGTCCCTCGGCCCAAGCAGCGCATCACCTCGCTGACGCTGCCGCGCATCGAGCCCCGCGGCAGCGGCTGAGTTTCATCGCCGGCCGCAGACGATCGATCGTCTAGCCTGGCTGCCGCGTGTACCCGGTCGTCGCCTCCTTGACCGATCCCATCGTGCAGTTCGCGGTCGACGTCGTCGACAAGCTCGGCCTACCCGGGATCTTCGCCCTGATGGTGGCCGAGAGCGCCCTCATCCCGGTCCCGTCCGAGGCCACGATGCTGTTCGCCGGCTTCAACGTCGCGGAGGGGCACTACTCCCTGTTCGCGGTCGTCGCCGTGGGCACGGCGGCCAACCTCGTCGGGTCGTGGATCGCCTACGCGATCGGCTACTACGGGCGTGTCGACATCCTCGAGAAGCACGGCAAGAAGCTGCACATCAAGCCGTCGTACCTCGCCTGGGCCGACCGCTGGTTCGAGAAGTACGGCTCGTGGACCGTCTTCCTGACCCGCATGCTGCCGATCATCCGCACGTTCATCTCGCTGCCGGCGGGCATCGCTCGGATGCCGTTCTGGCGCTTCACGGTGCTGACGATCGCGGGCTGCATCCCGTGGATCTTCATGCTCGCGTTCACCGGCAAGCAGGTCGGCGACAACTGGAAGAGCTGGCAAGACTCGCTGCACTACGTCGACTACGCGATTGCGACGGTGATCGTCGTCGGGATCGTCTACCTGGTGCTGCGCAACCGCCGCAGCAAGCGTGCGGCCGAGCCGGCCGCCGATGCGCCGCGCTGAGGTCGTCGCCCTCGGGCTGGTCCAGGGACCGGCCGAGCTGCTGCCGATCTCCTCGTCGGGCCACGTCGCCGCGCTGCCGCTGCTGCTCGGCTGGGAGCACGCCGACCTGGAAGGCGCGCGGCGCAAGGAGGTCGAGGTCGCGCTGCACGCGGGCGGGGCGGTCGGCCTCGTGATCGGGCTGCGGCGCGAGCTGATGGCGCTGCCGCTCGACGTCGCGCTGCTGTCGATGGTCCCGACGGTGGCGCTGGCGTTCCTCGCCGAGCACTGGATCGAGGAGCGGCTGGGCGGCGCGGCCTCGCTGGCCGGCGGGCTCGTGGCCGGCTCGGTGGCGCTGGTGCTGGCCGACCGGCGGCCCGGACTCCGGCTGGCGGAGGACGCGGGACCCCTCGACGGCGTGCTGCTCGGGCTCGCGCAGGCGTGTGCGCTCGTGCCGGGGGTCTCACGCGCTGGCGCGACGCTGGCCGCGGCGCGGGCGCTCGGCTTCGCGCGACCGGACGCGGTGCGGCTCTCACGCGGGATCGGGGTGCCGGTCATCGTGGGCGCCGCGGGGTTGAAGGGGCTGCGGCTGCTGCAACGGCGGCCGGCGCGCTCGGAGCTGGGGACGCTGGCGCTCGGCGCCGCGGCGGCGGCCGCCGCCACGCTCGTATCGATGCCGCTCGCGCGCGTGCTCGAGCGCGACCGCCCGCTGGCGCCGTGGGCCGCCTACCGCTGCGGGCTCGCCGCCGTCCTGCTCGTGCGCGAGAATCGCGGGCGATGAGCGGCGCCTACGCGCATTCCGGGGTGGACATGAGCGCGGCCGACCGCGGGGTCGCGGCGCTCGTCGCGGTGCTGAAGACGATCGACACCGGCCGCGCGTCGCGCTCGGTGCTCGCGTCCGGGCACTACGCGGCGGTGCTCGAGGTGGCGCCGAACCTGGGGATCGCGGTCGGGACGGACGGCGTCGGCTCGAAGCTGATCGTGGCCGAGCAGACCGGCCGCTACGACACGGTGGGGATCGACTGCGTGGCGATGAACGTCAACGACGTCGTGTGCGTGGGCGCGGAGCCGATCGCGCTGCTCGACTACCTGGCCGTCGAGCGGGTCGACCCCGACGTGATGGGGGCGATCGGCGTGGGTCTGAAGGCCGGCGCCGAGGCGGCGGGGGTGGAGATCCCCGGCGGCGAGGTCGCCGTCCTGCCGGAGCTGATCCAGGGCCACCCGTCGCCGAACGGGTTCGACCTCACCGCGGCGTGCTTCGGCACCGTGGCGCTGGACCGCGTGGTGACGGGCGCCGCCTGCGCGCCGGGCGACGCGCTGATCGGCCTGCCCTCCTCCGGCCTGCACTCGAACGGGTACTCGCTGGCGCGGGTGGCGCTCGAGGCCCTCGCCTTCGAGGACCGGCCCGCCGCGCTGGGCGGAGTGTCGGTCGCGGACGCGCTGCTCGAGCCGACGGTGATCTACGTGCACGCGGCGCTGGAGCTGCTGCGCAGCGAGGTGGACGTGCGCGGGCTCGCGCACATCACCGGCGGCGGGCTGCGGAACCTGCTGCGGCTGCACGCGCCGGTCGGTTTCGAGATCGACGCGCCGCTGCCGGTCCCCCCGGTGTTCGGGCTCGTCCAGGAGCTGGCCGACGTCGCGGACGCGGAGATGCACGAGGTCTTCAACATGGGCTGCGGCTTCTGCGCCGTCGTGCCGGCGGCGCACGCCGATGCGGCCGTGGAGCTGCTCGCGCGGCACCACCCGGGCACCGCGCGGATCGGCTGGGTGACGGGCGAGGCGGACCGGGTCACGGTCCCGAGCCTCGGCCTGAGCTTCTAGTCCTCGTCGACCTCGACGGCGCCCTCGCCAGTGGCGTCGTCGTCGTCGCCGGTGCCCGCGCCGGGCACGGAGCCGTCCTGCTTCTTCTGCTGCCAGTCGGCGTTCGCGGCCTCGATGTCCTCGGCGAGCGAGTCCGACCGCTCCTCCATCTCGGCGAGCTCGAACTCGGCCTCGGCCGCCTTCTTCTCGTGCGCCTCCATCAACCCTCCCTGGCCGCGGCGTCTTCGGCCTCGGCCCGTTCGTCGAGCTTCTCCCGCAGATAGCTCGCGCGCTCCGCGCGACGCTCGTGCTGCTCGGTCTCCGGCTCCTCGTCGGCGTGCTCAGCCCGCCGGTGCTCCTGCCGCTCGCGATCGATCTGCTCGAGCCGCAGCTCCTCGGTCTCGGGGTCGGGCACGTCGGCGAGAGTACCCGGTCGCCGTCGCTCCAGTCTCAGCTCGTTGACCACCGCGCCGGCGAGGATGATGATCGCGAGGACGTAGAACCAGATCAGCACGATCAGCACGAACACGAGGGTGCTGCGCAGGCCGCCGAAGGCGCTGACGTTGCTGAGGTAGAAGGGGAAGCCGTAGTCGACCACGGCGATGGCCATCGTCGCGCCGAGGGCGCCGGGCCAGACGCCGTACCAGGGCACCGGGACGTTGGGGACGGTGCGGTAGATCGTCGCGAGCGCGGTGAACGTGATCACGAAGCCGACGCCGAGCGTGATCGTGTAGAGCGCGTTGCGGTCGGAGAGGCCGAACGGGAGGTCGGCCTTGTTGGAGAACAGCAGCGACTGGGCGGCCGGCATCGCGACGGTGGACGCGAAGAACAGGAGGACGAGGCCGAGCATCCCGAGGCCGAAGAGCTTCTGGCGCACCCAGCTGCGGCACGGGACCTCGTAGATGCGGCAGAAGGCGGTGTCGAGCGCGCCCCAGAAGCTCGCGCCGACCCAGACGGACGCGACGAGGGCGATGATGCCCGCGGTGGTGGAGGACTCGCGGACCTGGCGCAGCGCGTCGCTCAGCGTCGTGTCCGCCGCGGACGGGAAGAGCTGCTGGAGGTCGGAGAGGACCGAGCGCTCGAGCTCCGGGCTGGAGAGCACCTGGCCGGCGACGAACAGCGAGATCAGCGCGACCGGGAAGACGCTCAGGAGGAGGTTGTAGGCGACCATCGCGGCGAGGCCGGTCAGGTTGTCCGTGTAGGCCTTCTCCCAGAACCGGTGGAGCCCGGATCCGATCCGCCGCATCGACACAGCATGGCGCGCGGGGGAGCCGTTGTCGCGCCGGGCTCGGTGGGTACCGTTCGGGAGGTACGCCGATCCCGCCATCGAAGGAGCGACCGAAGACCCATGGCCCGACTCACCTTCCGCCGCCTGCTGCTGGTCGGCGTCGCCGTCGGAGCAGCCGCCGCGTACGCCAAGCGCGATCAGGTCAGGCAGCTCCTCCCGGGTGGCGCGTCCAGCACGCCCGAGCCCTACTCGCCGCCCGTGCCCGCGCCTTCGAACTACGACGCGCCGGGGCCGCCCGCGAACACCTCGACGCCGGTGCCCGCGCCCGCGCCGGTGGTCGCGCCCGAGCCGGGGCGCAGCGAGCCGGTCGAGGAGCAGGCGCTGCAGGCGGACGACACCGCGGCCGTGACGGACGCCATCGCGGACGCCGCTGCGGCGGCCCAGGCGGCCGGCGGCCATGTTGCCCCGGCGGACGACGCTCCCTCCCCCGCCGCGACCGCCGAGGCGGCCCAGCAGCCGCTTCCCACCGCCGAGGCCGACACCCAGGTCCTGCCCGAGCCGATCGACGAGGCGGCCGAAGAGCAGGCCGCTGCCGCCGAGGCCGCCGCGATCGGCGGCTCCGCGGGCAACGACTACGCGGGCAGCGAGTACGGCGAGCCCGCATCGGAGTCCGAGCGGCCCCTGGCCGAGGCGGGCGAGGGCGTGGCCGAGGGCCAGGAGCAGGCCGAAGCCGAGCTCGAGGAGAACGCCGGCCCGGGCGACGAGGGCGTGAGCGACGCCGAGCGTCAGATCGAAGACGCGATCGAGGCCGCCGACAACCCGGCCGTGGGCGAGACGCCCGAGCCGGTCGCCCCGACCGCCGACGCCCCGTCGGACGACGACGACGACATCTCAGGCGGGGATTGGAAGACCTGGTCGGGAGGCGCCGTCAAGCCGCAGTGAGCGGCCGGCGACTCGGACGGTCGCCGAACATCTGAAGAAATCCTCACGTGGGGCTCAAGGGCTGCGCGCGCCGGTCCGATGCAGTGGGTGCATCTCCACGCACGCGACCGCCGAAGGAGCCAGTCCCGCATGTCCCGTCCCGTCCGATACATCCTGCTGCTGGCAGGCGCCGGCGCCGCCGTCGCCGTGACCCGCCACCTCATCCGCCGACGCGCCGAGGAGGCGAAGCCCTTCTTCGCGGACTCCTACGTCCCCCCGACCCCCGCGCCCGTCGCGCCGGCGCCGGTCGCCCAGGCCGCCCCGGTGGTCGAGGAGCCCGTCGCCGAGCAGTCCTACGTCGAGCCCGCCCCGATCGTCGTGCAGCCCACGCCGGTCCCCGAGGAGTCGGTCATCGAGGCCGTCCCGGTCGCCGAAGAGCCCGCTGTGGAGCCGATTCTGGCCCCCGAGCCGGTCGAGGAGCCCGTGGCCGCGGTCGAGCAGCCGATCGTCGACGAGCCCGTCGTGGAGGGCCCCGAGATCGCTGAGTGGGTCGCCGAAGAGCCCGCCCCGATCGAGGAGCCCATCGCTGCGGCCCCCGTGATCGCTGAGCCGGTGGCGCAAGAGGCCATCCTGGAGCCCGCCATGGTCGAGGAGCTCATCGCGGAGGCCCCTGAGGTCGCCGAGCAGCCCGTCGCCGAAGCGCCCGCCGTGGAGACCCCCGAGGTCGCCGAGCCGGTCGCCGAGGCCCCCGAAGTCGCTGAGTGGGTCGCCGGAGAGCCCGTCGTGGAGGCCGCCCCCGCCGAGGAGCCCGTCGCAGAGGCCCTCGAGGTCGCCGAGCCCGTCGAGGAGCCCGTCGCCGAAGAGATTGCCCCCGTCGCTGAGTGGGTTGCCGAAGAGCCCGTCATGGAGGCCGCTCCGGTCGAGGAGCCCGCTGTGGAGCCGGTTTCGGCGCCTGAAGCGGTCGAGTATGAGCTTCCCGTCGTCGAGGTGGAGCCCGAGCCGGTGGCCGAGGCGGCCGTCGTCGAGCCGGTCGGTGAGGCCGTGAGCCTCGAGGTTCCCGCCGAGGAGCGCGTGGATTGGGAGGCCTCGATGGCCGAGCCGGCCCCCGTGGCCGAGCACCCGGACGCGGAGCAGCCGTTCGTGGCGGAGGAAGCGCCCGTCGTGGAGGAGCCGGTTGTCGCCGAGGAGACGTTCCAGCCCGTGGAGCCGTCGCCATTCGTCGCCGACCCCACCGCCGAGGAAGAGCCTCCCGTCGTGGAGGAGGAGCCGTGGTTCGTTGCGGACGTGCAGGAGCGCAAGCCGGAAGCTGAGCGCCCCGCGCAGTCCGACACGTGGAGCGGCCGGCCGATCGGGTCGTAACCGCGCTGGAAAGCCGTTTGCAGGGGTACAGGAAGCGCCGGGGAGACCCGGCGCTTCCGCGTTAACCACCGCCCAGAGCTCACCCTTCCAGATGCAACGTTTTCATAGGCAAAGAACCCGTGTCCGAGGGGCTACGTGGCGCGCCGCCGAACCTCGGACACCAAGCCACCCCGTAGTCCACAATAGGCACAGACACGGATGAGCACCCTCGTCGGCATGCAGCTGAACGGCCGGTATCGGCTCGACGCCCAGATCGGGGCGGGCGGCATGTCGACGGTCTACCGCGCCTTCGACTCGGTGCTCGAGCGCCGGGTCGCGGTCAAGCTGATGCACCGCGAGATCGCCGCGGACACCGACCAGCTCGAGCGCTTCCGCCGAGAAGCCCGCAGCGTCGCCCAGCTCTCGCATCCCCACATCGTGGGCGTGATCGACGCCGGCGAGGAGGACGGCCGCCCATACATCGTCTTCGAGTACGTCGAGGGCGAGACGCTGAAGGACCGCATCCGCCGCATGGGCCGCCTGCCCGTCGACGAGGCCATCGCCTACGCGATCGAGATCGCCCGCGCGCTGGGAGCCGCCCACGCGCGCCACATCGTCCACCGCGACGTCAAGCCCCAGAACGTCCTGATCGACGAGGAGGGCTCCGCCAAGGTCACCGACTTCGGCATCGCCCGCAGCCTCGACGACGACGAGGGCCTGACCGCCGACGGCCGCGTCCTCGGCACGACCGACTACGTCTCGCCGGAGCAGGCCCTCGGCCACGACGTCAACGGTCAGTCCGACATCTACAGCCTCGGCGTCGTGCTCTACGAGATGCTCGTCGGCGACGTCCCGTTCCACGGCGAGAACCAGGTCGCCGTGGCGATGAAGCACGTCCGCGAGGACCTCCCCGACGTCCAGACCCGCCGCCCCGACGTCTCGGCGGGCCTCGCGGCGATCCTCGACCGCATGACGGACAAGCACCTCGAGCGCCGCTACCCCGACGCCCGCACGCTCGAGATCGACCTGGAGGACGCGCTCGCCGTCGAAGCCTCCCGCCAGGGCCGCGCCACCGGCGAGGCCACCGCCGTCATCGCCACGCTCCCGGAATCGGCGCGGCGCCGGCTCCCGTTCCGCCTCCGCCGCAAGGTCCCGATCTTCGCCGTCGTCGGCGTGCTCCTGCTCGGGGGCGCCGTCGCCGCCGTGCTGCTGCTCCAGGGCGTCGAGCGCACCCAGCGCGGCACCGGCGAGGGCACCGTGAAGCCGCCCGCCGGCACCAGGGTCGTCTCCGTGAAGCGCACCAGCGCCCAGGACTTCGACCCGCTCGGCGACCAGGACGAGCACGCCGACCAGGCCCACCTGGCCGTCGACAAGGATCCCGGCACCTCCTGGACCACCGAGAGCTACAGCGGCGGCACGATCGCCGGCAAGGCGGGAGTGGGCCTCTACGTCGACGCCGCCCCCGGCGTCAGCGCGACCCAGATCGAGATCGACACCCCCGACACCGGCTGGCAGGCGGAGATCCAGGTCGCGCCCGACGGCGACGCGCCCACCGCCGCCCCCGGTAAGACGAACGACTGGCAGAAGGTCGGCGGCGGCACCGTCCGCCGCAAGCACCAGCGCTTCAAGCTGCGCACCGACGGCAAGCGCTACCGCTACTACCTCGTGTGGATCACGAAGCTCCCGCCGAACCAGGAGCGCGTCGAGATCTCCGAGGTCAGCCTGTTCCGGAAGACGCCGACCTAGAACGCGTGCCCCGCGCGCTCGGCGCGGTACCGCTCCAGCCCCAGCTCCAGCAGCCGCTCGCAGACCGACGAAAACGACCGTCCGCTGGCCTCCCACATCTTCGGGAAGCCGCTCGTCGCCGTCATCCCCGGCAGCGTGTTGAGCTCGTTGACCAGCACCCGCCCGCCGTCCTCGACGAAGAAGTCGACCCGCGCCAGGCCCGAGCAGCCGACCCGCACGAACGTCTCGCGCGCCAGCGCCTGGATCTCCGCGATCACGGCGCCATCCACCCGCGCCGGGATCTCCAGCTCGACGCCTCCCGGCGCGTACTTGGCCTCATAGTCGTACCAATCGGCCCCCTGGAGCACGACCTCGGCCGGCAGCGACGCCTCCGGCTCCCCGTTGCCCGTCACGGAGCACTCGACCTCGATCCCCGGCGAGAACGCCTCGACGATCGCCAGCCCGTCGTGCTGGAACGCCGTCTCCAGCGCCCCGTCAAGCTCCTCGGCCGACGTCACCTTCGAGATCCCCACCGACGAGCCCAGCCGCGCCGGCTTGACGAACAGCGGCAGCCCCAGCCCCTCCAGCGACGCCCGCACCGCGTCCGGCGTGTCCTGCCACGCCGGCTCCCGCACCGCCAGGTAGCCCACCTGCGGCACCCCCGCCGCGGCGAGCACCTCCTTGAACACGATCTTGTCCATGCACAGCGACGACGCGAGCACGCCCGCCCCCACGTAGGGCACGTCGAGCAGCTCGAGCAGCCCCTGGATCGTCCCGTCCTCCCCGAACGGCCCGTGCAGCACCGGGAACGCGACGTCCACGTCGAGCAGCCCCCCGCCCGGCGACAACGCCAGGACGGAGCCGTCCGGCCCCTTCCACGACCCGTCGCGCGCCAGCCGCACCGCCACGACCTCGTGCCCCGCCTCCTGCAACGCCGCGGAGACCGTCGCCCCCGAATCCAAGGACACGCTGTGCTCGGAGGAGCGCCCTCCGGCCAGGACCGCGACCCTCACGGCGTCGGGCTCGGCGTCGCGGTCGCGCTCGGATCGGGGTCGAGGTTCTCAGGCGTGAAGCGCCCGACCGTGATCGTCACCCGCGAGCCCTTGTCGCGCTTCTGGCCGCCCGGCGGGTCCTGCGAGATGACGAGGCTGTCCTCGTCCGGCGTGTCGACCTTCTTCTCCTTCTGGCGCACCCGGAAGCCCGCCTGCTCGAGCGCGTCGACCGCGTCGTTGACGGTCGTCGTGCCGTCGCCGACCACATCCGGGACCTCGACCTGCTTCGGCTCCTTGGCCACGACCAGGTTGACCGTGGCGTCCTTCTGCAGCTGCGTACCGGCCGCCGGCGACATCTCGAGCACCGTGCCCGGATCCTTGTCCTGGTCCTCCCGCTCGGTGAACGTGACCTTCAGCCCGAGGTCCTCGAGCTGCGCCTCGGCGTCGTCGCGGTTCTTGCCCACGACATCGGGCACCTCCACCTCCCGCGGCCCGCGCGAGACGACGAGCGTCACCGAGGTCCCGCGCGTCAGCTGCTGGCCCTCGGCCGGCGACGTCTCGATCACCTTGCCCTTGGCGACGTCCTCGTTGTACTCCTTGCGCACGTCGACCTTGAAGCCGGCGGCCTTCAGCTTCTTCGTCGCCTCCTCCTGCGACGAGCCGCGCACGAATGGGATCGTCGCGTCGCCGGGCCCACTGGAGACGATGATCGTCACCGTCGAGCCCTCGTCCGCCTCCTGCTTGGGCTGCGGCCGCTGCGTTGTGACGCGGTCCGCCGGCACGTCGTCGGAGCGCACGTTCTCGACGTTCACCTCGAAGCCCTGGTTCTGGAGGATCTGCGCCGCGGTCGCCGAGCGCCGGCCGACGACGTCCGGTACCGAGACCTTCTCGGGCGTGAGCAGCACGTAGGCGCCGATCCCGATCCCGATCAGCGCCAGCAGCAGGAGCACCCACCACAGCCAGCGCAGGTTGCGGCGGTCGGCCTCCTCGAGCTCGGCCACGGCGCCCGGCAGCCCAGGGTAGGTGCCGGTGTGCGGCGCGATCCGCGTGTACTCGCCGGTCCCCGGAGGGATCCCGCGCGCCTGTTCCAAAGCGACGATGAACTCCTCGGCGTCGTTGAAGCGGAAGGCCGGGTCCTTCTGCAGCGCCCGCATCACCACGTCCTCGAGCTGGTCGGAGACCGCCGGGTTGTAGTGCGAGGGCGGCACCGGCTCCTCGGAGACCTGCTTCAGCGCGATCGTCACCGCCGACTCGGCGTCGAACGGCACCCGCCCCGTCAGCAGCTCGTAGAGCACGACGCCGATCGAGTAGAGGTCGGAGCGCGCGTCGACCGGGTGGCCCTGGGCCTGCTCCGGCGACAGGTACTGCGCGGTGCCCATGATCGAGCCGGTCTCCGTCATGTCCGACGCGCCGGCGCGCGCGATCCCGAAGTCGGTGACCTTCGCCCGCCCCTCGTCGTCGACGATCACGTTGTGGGGCTTGATGTCGCGGTGCACGATCCCGCGCCGGTGGGCGAAGCGCGCCGCCTTCAGGATCTGGATCACCAGGTCGATCGCGCGATCGGGGTCCAGCGCGCCTTCCTGGCGGACGAGCTGCTTGAGCGAGCGCCCCTCCAGGAACTCCATCGCGATGTAGTAGGTGCCGTCGAACTCGCCGCGGTCGAACACCGCGACCACGTTCGGGTGCTGGAGCCCGGCGGCGCTCGACGCCTCGCGCCGGAAGCGCTCGACGAACTCCTCGTCCTCGGCGAAGCGCCGGTACAGCAGCTTCAGCGCGACACGCCGGCCGAGCTGGAGGTCCTCGGCGCAGTACACATCCGCCATCCCGCCCGAGCCGATGCGGTTGAGCACCTTGTAGCGCTCGTCCACCACCGTGTCGCGCGCGATGCCGTGGACGCTCATCTGCCCAGCGCCTCGAGCACCTGCTTCGCGATCGGCGCCGCCACGACGCCGCCCTGGCCGCCCTGGACCCGCTCCAGCACGACCGCGATCGCGAAGTCGTTGGTGAAGCCGATGAACCAGGGGTCGTTGATCTTCTGCTCGATGTTGATCTCCGCGGTGCCGGTCTTGCCGGCCAGCTCGACGCCCTGGAGCGCCGCCGCCGTGCCCGTCCCCTCCTTGACGACCTGCTTCATCATCCCTGTCAACGCGCGAGCGGTGTCCACGTCCATGACCCGCTCGGCGCGTTTGGGCTCGATCTCGTCCTGGGTGCGCCCGTCGGGGTCGACGATCTTCTGCGTGATGTGCGGCTCCATGCGCACGCCGCCGTTGGCGATCGTGGCCGCCACGGTGGCCATCTGGAGCGGCGTGACGAGCAGCTTGTCCTGGCCGATGGCCATGCGCCCGACGTCGATCCGCGGCGAGCGCGGGCGCAGCAGCTTGCCGTTCGGGCCGCGCTCGCCCGACGCCAGCAGCTGATCGTCGGGCAGGTCGATCGGCGGCTGCTTGTAGAAGCCGTACCGGAGCATGTACTTGGCCATCGTGTTCTTGCCGAGCTTCTCACCGACCTCGGCCCACACGGTGTTGACGGAGTGCGTCAGCGCGTCGGTGAGGGTGATGTCGCCGAAGTCCTCGCCGCCGAAGTTGTTGAGCGGGACGCCCGAGATCTTCTTGCCGTTCTTGCCGCTGACCATCGAGTCCGGCTTGAACTTCCCGGAGTCGAGCGCGGCCGTCGCGGTGACCGCCTTGAACGTCGAGCCCGGCGGGTAGCCGGCCTGCGTCGCGCGGTTGACGAGCGGGGAGTTCGCGTCATCCGTCGCCAGCCGCTTGAACTTGTTCCCCCTGTCGAGGTTGTTCGGGTCGTAGGAGGGGGTCGAGACCATCACCAGCACCTTGCCGGTGCTCGGCTCGAGCGCCACCACGGCGCCCTTGCGCCCGGCGAGCCCGTCGATCGCCGCCTGCTGCGCCTTGGTGTTGAGCGTCGTGCGCAGCGAGTCGCCCTCGCCGCGCTTGTTCAGCAGCGAGTCGACCGCCCCGATCAGCTCGGTGCGGCGGCCCGTGAGCGGGTCGTTGCGGTACTGCTCGAGGCCCGAGCGGCCGAGCGTCGTGTACGAGTAGCCGATCGCGTGGGCGAACTCGTCCTTGGTGGGATACGTCCGCCGGTAGCGCTCCTTGTCGATCTTGACGCTGCGCGCCAGCACCCGGCCGTCGGCCGAGCGGATCGTCCCGCGCTTGATCCGCTCCTCGGCCAGCAGCGGCCGCCGGTTCGCGGCGTTGTCGCGCAGCTTCGGCGCGGTGAACACCGCCCACCACGAGGTCGCGAACACGAGGATGCCGAACAGCAGCGCGAAGAAGGCGTAGAGGCGAACGATCGGCGGGTTCATCGCAGGTGCGCCGGCCTCCGCGCGCGGTCCGAGACGAGCAGCAGCAGCGCGAGCAGGACGAAGTTGGCGACGATCGAGGAGCCGCCGTAGGAGACGAACGGCAGCGTCACGCCGGTCAGCGGGATCACCTTCGTGACGCCGCCGACGATCACGAACACCTGCAGCGCGAACACCGACGTCAGGCCGACCGCCAGCAGCTTCGAGAATGAGTCGGAGGCGACCATGGCCACCTTCATCCCGCGCTCGGTGAACAGGAGGTAGACGAGCAGCAGCCCGCACGCGCCGGCGAGCCCGAGCTCGTTGACGATCACCGAGTAGATGAGGTCGGTGTCGGCCGCCGGCAGCAGCGACGTGCCACCCACCGACAGCAGCGCCGCGCCGAAGCCGGTGCCGAACAGCCCGCCGTCGGCCTGCGCGAACAGGGACTGCGCGATCTGGTAGCCGGAGTGCTCGACGAGCTGCGGCGAGAACGGGTTCAGCCAGATCTCCACGCGGTCCTGGATGTGGCTGCGCAGGTGGTACATCGCCCACGCCCCGACCGCGAACATCACCAGGCCGCCCAGCACGAACGAGAAGCGGTTCGTGGCCACGTAGAGGATCGCCAGGAAGCCGCCGAAGTACATGATCGACGAGCCCAGGTCCTGGATGAAGAACAGCAGGAACATGGCGGCGAAGAACACGACCAGCAGCGGCCCGAAGTGCTTGATCGGCGGGAACGTGATGCCGGCGAAGCGCCGTGCGCCCTGCACCAGCAGCTGCCGGTTGTCGCGCAGGTAGGCCGCGAGGAAGATGACGATCGCGAGCTTGCCGAACTCCGCGGGCTGGAACGCGAACGGCCCGATCCCGACGCCCAGGTACGCGCCGTTGACCTGCTGGCCGATGCCCGGGACGCGCGGCAGGAGCAGCAGCGCGAGCCCGCCCGCGGCGATCGTGTAGCGGTAGCGCTCGAGGACCCGGAAGTCCTTGAGGAAGACGATCGTGAGCGTGAAGAGCAGGAGCCCGAACGCGAACCAGCCCGCCTGGCGGATCGCCTTCTCGGGGTCGAGCCGGTAGATCACGACGAGCCCGAAGCACGCCAGCACCGCGGCGAGCGGCAGCAGGTACGGGTCCGCGTAGGGCAGCCGGAAGCGCACGACGAGATGCGTCGCGACGCAGACGCCGAGGAAGACCGCCCCGTAGGTCAGCGACACGTCGTCGAGCCGTGCGTTCTCCTGGATGAAGATCGCGGCGAACCCGGCCGCGACGAGCAGCGATGCCGGGATCAGCGCGAGCAGCTCGCGGTTGCGGGCGCTCATCTCGCGGGCCTCACTCGATCTGACCGCGCTCGAGCGCGGTCACGAGGTTCTCGGCGTCGTCCTTCGAGCGCAGCTTGTGGTCCGTGAACGTCTTGCGGCGATCCGGCGGCACGGAGTCGATCGTCACGCCCGAGCTGGCGGTGCGCGTGTAGAGCTGGATCCCGAGCGGCAGGTCGTACGGCAGCCCCTGGAAGACCGCGATCGTGCGGTCGTCGCGCGGATCGGTGCCGACGAAGTACACGGCGCGCGTGGCCATCCAGCCACCGGCCAGGATCAGGAAGACGATGGCGAGGGTGACGATGAGGCCGACTGGGACGCGGCGGCGGCGCTTGCGGCGAGGTTGGGAGCCGGTGTCTCCCGGGAGCGGGGCGGTGCGGCGCGGCGGGGCCGCATCATCGGGTGCCTGCGGCGGCGGCTCCTCGGGCGCCTCGGTCTCGCCGCTGGGGCGGATCGCCGACAGCGCGACGGTGCCGCTGCGGCGGTAGTCGTCCTCGATCGTGTCCGAGACCTCGGAGGAGCGCAGCACCTCGTCGTCGCTGACGCCGGCCGGGCGCGAGACGCCCTGGCGCGGCGCGGGCACCGCATCGCCCTCGAACGTCTCGTACTCCGAGGTGTCGTCCTCCCGCGAGACGGCGGTGGCCGCCGCGGGCGCCTCGCTCTCGGTGCCCTCCACCGACTCGAGCCGGAACAGGATCACGGTGATGTTGTCCCGCCCGCCGGCCGTGTTGGCGGCGTCGATCAGCCGCTTGCCGAGCGTCTCCAGCGAGTCGGAGTCGTCGAACAGCGGGCGCAGCTTCGGCTCGTGGACCATCGAGGTCAGGCCGTCGGAGCAGAGCAGGAAGAGGTCGCCGGCCTTGGCGGGGAAGATGTCGACGTCGACCTGCACGTTGGCCTCGGGGCCCAGCGCGCGGGTGATCACCGAGCGCTGCGGGTGCTGCTCGGCCTGCTCCTCGGTCAGCTTGCCGCGCGCCACGAGCTCGCCGACCAGCGAGTGGTCCTTGGTCAGCCGGATCAGGTCGCCGTCGCGCAGTAGGTAGGCGCGCGAGTCGCCGACGTGGGCGATCACCACCTCGTCGTCGTCGACGTAGGCGGCGGTCGTCGTCGTGCCCATGCCGTGCATCGACTCGTCCGAGCGGGCCTTGTCGTGGATGCGCCGGTTGGCGCCCTGGATGACGCTGGTCAGCGCCTCCGGGAGCGAGCCGTTGGGCAGGTCGTCGTCGAACGAGCGGACCGCGATCTCCGACGCGACCTCGCCCGCCTGGGCGCCGCCCATGCCGTCGGCGACCACGAACAGCGGGGCGCGAACGAAGAAGTTGTCCTCGTTGCCCTGCCGCTGGCGCCCGAGGTCGGACGCGTACCAGTGTTCTGCGATGCGCAACATTCGGTGTGTGCTGTGGCTCTAGCGCTCGAAGGTGAACTCGGAGTCACCGATGCGGATGCGGTCCCCCGCATGGAGGGGCTGCGGGCCGCGCAACGGCTCCCCGTTCAGGTAGGTCCCGTTGGTCGAGCCTAGATCCTCCAGCACCACGACGTCCCCCTGAGGGAGCAATCGGGCGTGGTTCGTCGAGGCGAACGAGTCTTCGAGCTGGATGTCGACCTGGTCGCCGCGGCCCAGTACCGCGCCGTCGGAGAGGTCGTAGGCGACGCCGTCGCGTAGGCCGGCGGCGCTCTCCACGCGCAGCCGCGGCGCGCCCAGGTCGCCGTCGCCGCTCAGGCCCTGGGAGGCGACGTGCATGCCGGTGGCGTCCTCGTAGGCGGGCCCGCCGCCGCGGCCGTCGTAGCCGGCGTCGACGCCCGGGGTGCGGCGCAGGTCCTTGAGCGCCGAGCGGGCCATCCAGAGCAGGAAGAGGTAGAGCACGGCGATGAAGCCGAACTTCAGGGCGACGGCGACGGGGTCGAGAGTCACGAGTTCTCCAGCTGGAAGACGATCTCGGAGGTGCCGAGGGTGATGGTGTCCCCGTCTCGCAGTGATTGCGCACCCTGGATTCGCCGCCCGTTGACCTTGACGCCGTTGGTGGAGCCGAGGTCGTGCACCGTCCAGGAGGCGCCGGAGGGCCGCACCTCGGCGTGCTTGCGGGACACGTTGGCGTCGTCGATGTGGACGTCGGCCTCGCGCGAGCGGCCGAGCACGGCGCCGCCGGAGCCGAGCACGCTCGTGCGGCCGTCGACGCGCAGCCGCGCGCCGCGGCGGCGCGGATCGGGCTCCGCCAGCTGGCCGGAGATCCGGCTCGAGGTCGAGTAGACCATCGTGTGGCCGTGGTCGCCTTGGATCGGGGCCTCCGAGTCCTCGTCCTCGGCGCTGCGCACGAGCCGCGCCTGGATCCCGAACTCGCCGAGGCGCAGCGCGTCGTCGGTCTCGAACTCGATCTTCGGCCGCGTCAGCAGCGCGATCCGCTCGCGCCGGGCGTGCTCGAGCAGGTAGCCCGTCAGCTCGCGCTTGAGCTCGCCCTCGTAGCCCTCGAACTGCTCGCGATCCTGTGGCGAGAGCCAGACCACGTACTCGTTGGGCGCGTAGGTGCGCGACAGCGAGTTGACCCGGTGCTGCTCCATCTCGCGCGCCAGCTTGCGCGCGATCTCCACCGGACGGACCTCCGACTTGAAGGCGCGCGAGAACGTCCCCTCGACGAGGCCCGCGAGCTTGGACTCGAGATTGCGCAGCACGCTCATGCGTGCCTAGGAGTATGAGAGGTCAAGTTCCTCGGTCGTGCCGTACACCCATCTCCAGGCCACGGCGATGATGCCCCCGGCGAGCGCGCCGGCAACCAGCCCGTGCGGCTGGGCGCCGGTCACCGCCACGCCGAGCGAGGCGGTCGCGGCCGCCAGGCCGGCGGACCACACGGTGGCGCCGACGATGTCCGCGGCCAGCGAGCGGCCGCGGACGAGCCACGGCATGACGACCGCGGCGACCGCCCAGAGCAGCAGCAGCAACGGGGCGCCGGAGGTGACGATCGGCCGGATGACCTCGCTGGCGGCGATGCTGGCGGCGCCGTCGAAGCGCGGCCGCGCGGGCAGCCCGCCCAGGCCGAGCAGCAGGTTGTGGCCCAGCAGCGGCTCGGCGAGCAGCAGCCACCAGGCGCCGCAGGCCGCGATCGCCCCGCGCGTCCAGGGGCTGCGCGCGGTGCCGGCCAGGGCGGGGAAGGCGCCGGCGAGGCCCACGAGGCCCAGCAGCGGCGCCAGCGCGGGCGCCGACCACGCGACCGCGACGCCGCGGATGAGCAGCGGCGGCATCGCGACCGCGAGGAAGATCACCAGCGCGGCGCCGACCCGCGTGTCCTCGCCGAACGTCATCGCCATCAGCGTCGCGGCGGCGGCGAGGATCCAGCCGGCGCTCGGCACGAGCGCGACGAGGATGGCGGCGCCGGCCGCGGCGGCCGCGGCCGGGAGCGAGGAGTGCGGCAGCAGGCCGCCGACCGCGAGCGCCACGAGCAGCCCGGCGCCGGTTGCCGCGGCGGCGCGGGCGGTCCAGCTCGGCAGCTCGTACGCGTCCTCGAGCGGATGCGGCGCGACGGTGCCGCCGTCGTCGGAGACCACCGGCAGCGCCTCCGCCAGCTCGTCGGCCAGGTCGACGAGCTCGCCGCGGTCCTCCGGGCTCGGCAGCAGCGTGCGATCCAGCGCCGCGCACAGCTCCGGCGGGAGATCTTTGCGTTTGGAAGCAAGTGGCGGCTGGATCACGCCGACCCGCCGCAGCGTCGCGGCCGGCGAGCCCGCGCGCACCGGGTTGACGCCGGCCAGCGCCTCGTAGAGCACGAGCCCGAGCGCGTAGAGGTCGCAGCGCTCGTCGATGCGCTCGCCCGCCGCCTGCTCGGGGGCCATGTAGGCGAGCGTGCCGACGATGTCACCGGTGCGGGTGAGCGGCTCGTCGCCCGCCAGGTGGGCGACGCCGAAGTCGGTGAGCTTGGCCGCGCCGTAGGGCGAGCGCGGGCGTTCCGGGACCATCACGTTCTGTGGCTTGACGTCGCGGTGGATGACGCCGCGCTCGTGGGCGTGTGCCAGCGCGTCGGCGAGCGCGAGCCCGATCCGGATGACGTCGCGGTCGGAGACGGCGCCGGCGGCTTCCAGCTGCGCGAGCGTCGCGCCGCGCACCAGCTCGGAGACCAGGAAGCGCGAGCCGTCCTCCTCGCCGGCGTCGAACACCGAGACGATCCCGGGGTGGTCGAGCCGCGCGACCGCCATCGCCTCGCGCTTGGCCCGCTCGTCGGCGCGGCCGTCGGAGGGGATCGCCTTGACAGCCACGCTGCGGCCCAGGCGCTCGTCGTGGGCCTCGTAGACGGTGCCGAAGCCGCCCGCGCCGATCCGCTGACCCAGCCGGTAGCGCCCGAGCGCCAGCGACGGGTCGGCCTGAGCGACAAGCTCTTCGGTGACCTGCATGGCGAGCCGTCCTTTCGCCGCGCCGGAGGACCCCCCTGCTCGCCGCAAGCGTGCCTGCGCGGCGAAGCCGCCGTTCGCCCCGTCATAATCGTCGCCTCCTGTGTCCTTCTTCGACGAGGACGACGAGCCCCGGAGCAGCCCGCGACCGCGCCGCAGTGCGGCAGTCGGGGGTGCGCCACCGGACCAAAACACGCTGCTGGTGCGGCGCGCTGCCGCGATCGGCGGCGTCGTGCTGCTCCTGTTCATCGTGTTCTTCGGGGTGCGCGCTTGCGCGAGCTCGCGCAAGGAAAACGCGCTGAAGGACTACAACCGCGAGGTCTCCTCGATCATCAAGGAGTCCGACCAGCAGGTCGGCGCGCCGTTCTTCCAGCTGCTCAGCCAGGCCTCGAGCGACTCGCCGGCCGACCTCCAGACCAACATCTCCGGCTACCGCGTGCAGGCGGAGTCGCAGCTCAAGCAGGCGAAGGCCCTCTCGGTGCCGGACGAGATGAAGGGCGCCCAGCAGTCGCTGCTGATGGCGCTCCAGTTCCGCCGCGATGGGCTCGCCGCGATCGCCGAGAAGATCCGCACCGCGCTCGGCGACGAGGGCGAGGCGGCCAACACCGCGATCACGCAGATCGCCGGGCAGATGCAGACGTTCCTGGCCTCGGACGTGCTGTACCAGGCGCGCGTGGCGCCGCTGATCAAGCACGCGCTCGACGACGCGGACATCGGCGGCCAGAAGATCGCGACCTCGCGCTTCCTGCCCGGGATCGAATGGCTGAGCGAGAAGACGGTGGCCGCCGAGCTCGACCAGCAGATCACCGGCGGCACCCGCAAGACCGGCGAGATCGCGCCCGGCACACACGGCACCGGGATCGAGTCGGTGAGCGTCGGCAACACGAAGCTCCAGCCCGACGCGCCGAACCGCCTCCCGGCCAGCGCCGACACCGCGTTCGTCGTGCGCTTCACCAACCAGGGCGAGAACGACGAGTTCGACGTCAAGGTCACGGTCGCCATCGAGGGCGGCGACAAGCCGATCAAGGTCTCGCGGACGGTCGACACCGTCGCGAAGGGCCAGACGGCCGAGGCGACGCTCGCGCTGGGGCAGAAGCCGCCGACCGGCGCCGCGGTCACGGTCAAGGTGACCGTCGGGAAGGTCCCCGGCGAGCAGAAGACGGACAACAACACCGCGTCGTACGACGTGCTGTTCACCGGCTAGCGCCTCGTATCCTTCGGGCTCGTGAACGACCTGACCGATCCGGCGGGCATCGCCGCTCTGTCGGCGGGCGCGGTCGCGCTGATCGCGCTGCTGCTGGCTCTCGTGCTCGCCTTCCGCGTCCGCAAGTTGCGATCGGCGCAGAAGGCGGTGCTCGGCGACCACGGGCAGAGCGACCTGGTCTCCCACGCCGCGGGGCTGCAGCAGGCGTTCGCCGCCCTGCACGAGCGCGTCGAGGAGGTCGCCGTCAACGTAGACGAGCGCCTGGGCGCGGCTGAGACGCGCCTCGACGGCGCGATCGCCTACCGCTCGCTCGTCCGCTACGACGCCTACGGCGAGCTGACCGGCAACCAGTCGACCACGATCGCGCTGCTCGACGAGCACCACGACGGCATCGTGCTGTCCTCGATCGTGCGCCGCGACACCGCCCGCATCTACATCAAGGTCGTCCGCGGCGGCCAGGGCGAGCTCGAGCTTTCGCCTGAGGAGATCGAGGCCGTGCGGCGCGCGCTGGCCGGCGACGGCGCTGCGACGCTGCCCGGATGAGGGTCGGCTTCCTCGGCCCGGCCGGGACCTACAGCCAGGAGGCCATGTTCGCCTGGCCCGGGAGCGAGAACTACGAGCCGGTCCCGCTGCCGTCGGTCCACGACGCGGTGATGGCGGTGCACGACCGCCGCGTGGAGCGCGCGCTGGTGCCGATCGAGAACTCGCTCGAGGGCGCGGTCAACGCGACACTCGACGCGCTCGCGTTCGAGACCGACGACGTCCAGATCACGGGCGAGCTGGTCCACGCGATCCACCACTGCCTGATCGCGCGCGAGCCGGTGGCGCTCGAGCGGATCGCCGCCGTGGCCTCCCATCCGCAGGCCAGCGGCCAGTGCGCCACGTTCCTGCGCACCCGGCTCACGGGCGCCGTGGTGGTGACCGCCGCCTCGACCGCCGACGCCGTCCGCCTGGTCGCGGAGCGCGAGGACGGCGAGCCGTGGGCGGCGCTCGGGAGCCGAGCGGCCGCCGAGCTCTACGGCTGCGCGGTGCTGGCCTCGGGCGTCGAGGACCCCCCGGGCTCGGAGACGCGCTTCGTGTGGATCGGCCGCGAGGCGCCCGACCCCAGCGCGGGCGGCGCCTGGAAGACCGCGCTGATGTTCTGGGAGCCGAGCGACGACCGGCCGGGCTGGCTCGTGCGCTGCCTGACCGAGTTCGCCGATCGCGAGGTCAACCTCACCCGGATCGAGTCGCGGCCGCGGCGGCGCGGGCTGGGGACGTACATGTTCTTCGTCGACGCCGCCGGCCGCGCGGACGATCCGGCCGTGGCCCAGGCGATCGGTGCGCTGCGCTCCCATGCCGAAGGCGTGCGGGTGCTCGGCTCGTTCCCGTCGGCGCCATAGCTACACTCCGCCAGGTCATGGCGACAGCTGTACCACCAGGCCCACTGGGGTCTGTGCCGCCCGGAGACCACCCGCGGCACGGACCGAGCCCCGACGGCGTTGGCCGTTGGTCTGGTGGTCGTGTGCTGGTGCTCAACGCGACGTATGAGCCCATCAACGTGTGCACCGTGCGGCGCGCCACGGTCCTGCTCCTGAAGGAGAAGGCCGAGGTGATCGAGATCGGCAGCCAGACGCTGCACTGGGCCAACGGCTCGCTCGCCAAGCCGGTCGTGATCCGGCTCATCACCTACGTGAAGATCCCGCGCGACACGCACAAGCGCAAGATCACGCGCCGCGCCGTGTTCGCCCGCGACGGCTGGGCGTGCCAGTACTGCGGCGCCCGCACCTCGCTGACCGTCGACCACGTGATCCCGCGCTCCAAGGGCGGCACCTCGGGGTGGGACAACATCGTCGCCTCCTGCGCGCCGTGCAACCGCCGCAAGGGCGACCGGCTGCCGCACCAGGTCGACATGCACCCGCGCAACAAGCCGCGGATCCCGAGCCCGCACATCTTCATCCAGCTCTCGTCGCCGACGATCCCGGCGACCTGGAAGCAGTACCTGCTGCACGAAGCCGCCTGACGTCGACCGTCGGCCGCCGTCCCGTTAACCGCGGAGGGCCCCATCGACGTGGGGCCCTCCGGGTGCTGACTTGCTGGACTTACAGGTCGCGATCCGCTGACTTAGGCGGCCGGGGGGACTAACTCCGGCACGGATGGCGACGGTGCCACGGTGTGGATTCCGCTCCCAGCGGGTCCAGCACCGGCTGGTACTAGCGGCCGGGCACCTCCAGGGTCCCGTAATGACTGTCACTCAACTTCGGACCACCCCCTTTCTCTGGTAGCGCCAGAGTACCGAACGGCGGGGACGGGCAGAAGGGTCGGGCGTTACGTCTCGATGTCGTCCACGTCGACTTCGGGCGGCGTCATCGTCGCGTCGTCCGTCGGGTCCGCCGGCCCGGCCTCGTCGAGCACGTCGGCGTCCTCCGCCAGAGCGGGATCGTCGGCGGGGCCGGCGACCGTCTCGGGATCGAGCGTCTCGGCCGAGGCGGCGGTCGAAGCCTCCTCCTCCATCACGAGCGCGATCGCGGACACCTGGTCGTCCTCGCGGATGTTCATGAGCCGGAAGCCCTGGGCGTTGCGGCCGAGCGGGCGGAAGTCGCGCACCGCGATCCGCTGGACCATGCCGTTCTGGGAGATGAACACGAGCTGGTGGTGCTCGCGGACCACGAGCGCGCCGGCGAGGCGGCCCTTGGCCTCGGTCTGCTGGATCGTCTTGACGCCCTTGGCGCCGCGGTTGGTCTTGCGGTAGTCGCCGACCAGCGTGCGCTTGCCGAAGCCGTTGTCGGTCACGACGAGCAGGTACTGGTCGTCGCGTGCGATGTCCATCGCGAGCACGTCGACGTCGTCCGGCACGTCCATGCCGCGGACGCCGGTGGTGTCGCGGCCCATCGCCCGGGCGTCCTCCTCCGAGAAGCGCACGGTCAGGCCGGCGCTCGAGACCATGAGGACCTCGTCGCCCTCGTCGACGCGGCGGACGGCCACGAGCTCGTCCTCGTCGCGGATGTTGATGGCGATGATGCCGTCGGCCTTGATCGGCGTGTTGTATGCCTGGAACTCGGTCTTCTTGACCGTGCCGCGGCGCGTCGCGAACATCAGGTAGTCGGACTCCGAGAAGTCGCGCGTGGCCAGCACGGACTGCACGCGCTCGCCCTCGCGCAGCGGCAGCACGTTGCCGAGGTAGCGGCCCTTCGACGTCCGGCCGGCCTCCGGCAGCTCGTAGACCTTGGAGCGGTAGACCTTGCCGCGGTTGGTGAAGAACAACAGGAAGTCGTGGGTCGAGCACACGAAGAGGTGCTCGATGTAGTCCTCGTCCTTCATGTCCATGCCGGTCACGCCCACCCCGCCCCGGCGCTGCATGCGGTAGGTGGCGAGCGGCAGGGACTTGATGTAGCCCGAGTGCGTGATCGCGATGACCATCTGCTGGTCGGCGATCAGGTCCTCGATGTCGACGTCGTCCTCGGCGTGGGTGATCTCCGTGCGGCGCTCGTCGCCGTAGCGCTCGGAGATCTCGAGCAGCTCCTCCTTGATCAGCCCGAGCACCTTGTCCTCGTCGCCGAGCAGCTCGCGCAGCTCGCGGATGCGCTCGACCTTGTCGGCGTGCTCGCGCTTGATCGAGTCGGCCTCCAGCGCGGTCAGCTGCTGCAGGCGCAGCTCGAGGATCGCCTGGGCCTGGATGTGCGTGAGCGCGAAGCGCTCGATCAGGCCCTCGCGGGCGGCGTCGCGATCGCGCGAGCCGCGGATCAGCTCGATCACCGCGTCCAGGTTCTCCAGCGCGATCAGCAAGCCCTCGAGGCGGTGGACCTGGGCCTCGAGCGTGCGCAGCTCGTGCTTGGCACGGCGGACGATGACGTCGCGCTGGTGCTGGACGTAGAAGTGCAGGACGCCGCGCAGCGGCAGCGTGCGCGGCACGTTGTCGACCAGGGCGACGGTGTTGACGCCGAAGGTCGTCTGCATCGGCGTGTGCTTGTAGAGCTTGTTCAGCACCACCTTGGGGATCGCGTCGCGCTTGAGCTCGATCACGATCCGCATGCCGTTGCGGTCGGACTCGTCGCGCAGGTCGGAGATCTCGGTGATCTTCTTCTCGTGCACGAGCTCGGCGATCTTGCGGATGACGCCGCCTTCGCCGCCCTTCTTCACCGCGTACGGCAGCTCGGTGACGATGATCGCCTCCTTGCCATGTGTGAGCGGCTCGGAGTGGGCGCGGGCACGGATGCGGACCCGCCCGCGGCCGGTCTCGTACGCCTCGCGGATGCCCGACAGGCCGAGGATGACGCCGCCGGTCGGGAAGTCCGGGCCCTTCATGTGCTGCATCAGGCCGGCGGTGTCGATGTCCGGGTTGTCGATGAAGGCGACGGTGGCCGCGATCACCTCGCGCAGGTTGTGCGGCGGGATGTTCGTCGCCATGCCGACGGCGATGCCCGACGAGCCGTTGACGAGCAGGTTCGGGAAGCGCGACGGCAGGACCGTCGGCTCCATGTTCTCGCCGTCGTAGTTGGGCTGGAAGTCGACCGTGTCGGCGTCGAGATCGCGCAGCATCTCGCGCGCGATGCCGCCGAGCCGGGCCTCCGTGTACCGCATGGCGGCCGCGGGGTCGTCGTCGACCGAGCCGAAGTTGCCCTGACCGTCGACGAGCGGATGGCGCAGCGAGAAGTCCTGCGCCATGCGGACGAGCGTGTCGTAGATCGCCGAGTCGCCGTGCGGGTGGTACTGGCCCATGACCGCGCCGACGATTCGGGCGCACTTGACGTAGCGCCGGTTCGGCTGCAGCCCCATCTCGTTCATCGCGAACAGGACGCGGCGATGGACGGGCTTCAGACCGTCGCGGACGTCAGGTAGCGCGCGCCCGACGATGACCGACATGGCGTAGTCGAGATACGCGGAGCGCATCTCCTCCTCGAGCCCACGGGGCTCGATGTTTCCGCCGGAAAGGATGTCTGAGGTAGCCATGCGTTACACGTCCAGGGTCGCGGCGCGGGCGTTTTCCTCGATGAACTCGCGGCGCGGCTCGACCTTCTCGCCCATCAGCATCGTGAACAGGCGGTCGGCGCCGGCGGCGTCGTCCATCGTGACCTGGGCCAGCGTCCGGGTCTCGGGGTCCATCGTCGTCTCGCGCAACTGGTCGGCGTTCATCTCGCCGAGGCCCTTGAAGCGCTGGAGGTTCATGCCCTTGGAGGCGACCTTGAGCACGGCGCGCGGCAGATCCTCGAACGACAGCGCGTCCTCGTGCTGGTCACCCAGCTTGACGGTGAACGGCGGCAGGCCGGCCATACCGGTGAGCTCCGAGTGCACGCGAGAGAGCTGGCGGTACTCGTTCGCCTCGAACAGCGAGCGGCGCAGGCGCATCGTGCGCGCCATGTTCGACTTGCGCTCGGTCGCCTTCACCCGGATGACGCCGTCGTCGGAGCCGACGAGCTCGGTGATGTACGGCTCGGTCTCGGGATCGGCGCGCTCGACGAGCGCGATCAGCCCCTCGGCGGTCGTGATCTGCTCGTCGAGGATCTGCGACTCCTCGAGGAACGTCACCGTGTCCCCGCCGAACTCGGCCTTGAGCGCCGCGGCCCAGCCCTCGTACTGCTTGAGCAGGCGGCGATAGCGCTGCCAGCGGTTGTCGGTGAGCTTGAAGGTGCGGCCGGCGGCGTCGGCGACCTCGATGCGGTCGAGCTTGTCGCCGAGCAGGATCTCCTCGAGCTCCGACTCCTTCTCGATGTAGCGCTCCTGGCGGCCCTGCGTCAGCTTGTAGAGCGGCGGCTTGGCGATGTAGATGTAGCCGGCCTCGATCAGCTCCTGCATCTCGCGGAACAGCAGCGTGAGGATCAGCGTGCGGATGTGGGCGCCGTCGACGTCCGCGTCCGTCATCAGGACGATCTTGTGGTAGCGCGAGCGTTCGATGTCGAAGTCGTCGCGGACGCCGGAGCCCAGCGCGGTGATCAGCGCCTGGATCTCCGTGTTCTGCAGCACCTTGTCGATGCGGGCCTTCTCGACATTGAGGATCTTGCCGCGCAGCGGGAGCACCGCCTGGGTCGCGCGGTCGCGGCCCTGCTTGGCGGAGCCACCCGCGGAGTCGCCCTCGACGATGAACAGCTCGGTCAGCGAGGGGTCGCGCACCGAGCAGTCGGCGAGCTTGCCCGGCAGCGCGGAGTTCTCGAGCGCGGACTTGCGGCGCGTGAGGTCGCGCGCCTTGCGGGCGGCGGCGCGGGCCTGGGCGGCCGAGACGGCCTTGTCGAGGACGCGCTTGGCCTCGCGCGGGTTCTCCTCGAGGAACTCGGCCAGCGCGCGGTTGACGACGTTCTGGACGAAGCCGGCCATGCCCGGGTTGCCGAGCTTGGTCTTCGTCTGGCCCTCGAACTGCGGGTCCTGCAGCTTCACGGAGATGACGGCGGTCAGGCCCTCACGGACGTCGTCGCCCGACAGCGCGTCGTCCTTCTCGCGCAGGTGGCCCTTCTCCCGCGCGTAGCGGTTGAGCGTGCCGGTCAGCGCGGAGCGGAACCCCGACAGGTGCGAGCCGCCCTCGTGCGTGTTGATGTTGTTGGCGAAGCTGTGGATCGACTCCTGGTAGGAGGAGTTCCACTGCATCGCGACCTCGACCGCGCCCTCGTCGCCGTCGGCCTCGAAGAAGACGACCTTCTCCTGGATCGAGTCCTTGTTCTGGTTGAGGTAGCGGACGAAGTCCTCGATGCCGCCCTCGTAGTGGAACTCGGCCTTGGAGCCCTCGGCGCGCAGGTCGGTCAGCGTGATGCGGAGGCCGCGGGTGAGGAAGGCGGTCTCGCGCAGGCGCTGCTCGAGCGTCGAGAACTCGAAGTCGAGCGTCTCGAAGACCTCGGCGTCAGGCAGGAAGGTGATGATCGTGCCCGTCTCGTCCGTCGGCTCGCCCTGCTCCAGCGGGCCCTGGGGCGCGCCGCGCATGTAGTCCTGGGTCCACACGTGGCCGTCGCGGCGGATCTCGATGTGCAGCTTCTCCGACAGCGCGTTGACGACCGAGACGCCGACGCCGTGCAGGCCGCCGGAGACCTTGTAGCCACCGCCGTCGCCGAACTTGCCGCCGGCGTGGAGGACGGTCAGGACGACCTCGACGGCCGGCTTGCCCTCCTTCTCCATGATCGCGACGGGGATGCCGCGGCCGTCGTCGACGACCGTGATCGAGTTGTCCGGGTGGATCGTGACCTCGACCCGGCTGCAGTTGCCGGCCAGCGCCTCGTCGACCGAGTTGTCCACCACCTCGTAGACCAGGTGGTGCAGGCCGCGGGGGCCCGTCGATCCGATGTACATGCCCGGGCGCTTGCGGACAGCCTCCAGCCCTTCCAGGACCGTGATGTCCTGTGCGTCGTAGGAGCTCTTCTGCTGTCCGTTACCAGGGTTGGCGTCTGCCACGTTGCCTCCGTCTTACATGCGTGACGCCCCGGCCGTGGAGCAAATCGGCTCCGCGAGCGAGGCGTCCCTCAAACGTGTCATAAGAATAGCAGGCCGAGGTCCCGGATCGGCCACGTCGACTGTGCCGAAAGTGCTGCAAAACAGCACAAAAGCAGCGGTCACGACGGAGTCGCTCCGGTCTTCACGCGCATGCGCTCGACGCGCTCCCCGTCGAGCAGGTCGTTGAGGCGCCCCAGCACCCGCTCGGAGAACAGGTCGAGCTCCTGCGCCCAGACCGCCGACTGGCAGCTCACGCGCAGCTCGCCCTTGCCCGCCGAGGTCGGCGTGCAGGCGGCCGCGAAGGCCTCCCCGGCGGCCTCCGGCCAGACCCGCAGGACCTCCGCGATCAGCGTCGCCGGCACGATGTCGGCGGTCAGGCGCTCGAGCGCCGTCGCGACCGGGCGGGGCGCCGCTCGCCTCATGCGGCGACCCGATCCACGGTCTCCGCCGGGCCGTCCGCGCCCGCCTCCGCGACGGTCCCCTCGGCCACGCTGAGGTGGACCACGTCCTCGTCGTCGCCGCCCGGCACGTGCCCGAGGTCGGTGGTCGCGATCACGCTCTGGCCGCCGCCCTCGCGCAGCGCCTCCACCAGCCGCTCGCGGCGCAGCGAATCGAGCTCGGACGTGACGTCGTCGAGCAGCATCAGCGGCGCGGCCCCGCGCTCGGCGGCCAGGACGCCGCGCTCCGCCAGCAGCAGCGCGAGGAGGCCGAGCCGCTGCTGGCCACGCGAGCCGTAGGTGCGCAGCTCGCGGCCGGCGCGCTTCAGGACGAGCTCGTCGCGGTGCGGGCCGTGGCCGGTGAAGCCGCGCTCGAGGTCGGAGTCCGTGCGCTCGGCGAGCTCGGCGGCCAGCGCCTCCGGCGTCTCGGCGCGCGACCGCGGCCGGTAGATCAGCTCGGCGCCGCCCTCCAGCCCGAGCCCCTCGGCGTGGGTGGCGAAGGGCTCGGCCAGGCACGCGACCGCGGCGGCCCGATCGGCGGCCAGGGCGACCCCGTGGCGGGCGAGCTCGAGGTCCCACGCCGGCAGCGAGCTGCGGCCGGCGCGGCCGGCGCGGATCGCCGCCAGGAGCGCGTTGCGCTGGCCGAGCGCGGCGGTGTAGCCGCGGCGCGTGCCCACGCGGGCCGGCCACAGCGCGGCGATCACCTGGTCGAGGTGCGCGCGCCGCAGGGCCGGCGCCCCCAGCACCAGCTCCAGGCGGTCGGGGAGGAAGACGGAGACGAGCGGGCGAGCCGCCGCGTCGGTCAACCGGTCGACCGTCGCCCCGTCGACCTGCAGGCGCTTCGCCTCCCCCGGCTCGAAGCCGACGGTGATGCGATGCGACTCGCCATCGCGCTCGGCGTCGAGCTCCAGCCGCGTCACGCCGGCGCCGAAGCGAACCACCTCGCGCTCGTTCGCCGTCCGGCACGACCGCCCGGTGCAGGCGAAGTAGACCGCCTCGAGCAGGTTCGTCTTGCCGGCGCCGTTCGGGCCGGTGATCACCGTCAGGCCAGGGCCCAGGCGCACCTCCGCCGCCTCGTAGGAGCGGAAGTTCCGCAGCGACAGGCGCGTCACGCGCAATGGCTAGACGTTCAATCGGATCGGCATCAGCAGGTACTGGAACCCGCTGCCGTCCGCGGCCTCGATCAGCCCCGGGCGCAGCGGGGAGATGAGCTTGAGCAGGACGTCGCCCGACTCCACGGCCTCGAGCCCGTCGCGCAGGAACTCGGGGTTGAAGCCGATCTCGAGCGGCTCGCCCTGGAACGGGACCGGGAGCGACTCCTGGGCCTCGCCGACGTCCGGCGTGCGCGCCGACACCGTCAGCTCGCCCTCGGCGAACGCCAGCCGCAGCGGCGCGTTCTTCTGCGCGAGCAGCGAGATGCGGCGCACGACCTCGGTGATCTCCGTCCCGGCCAGCGGCAGCTCGTGCTCGTAGGCGTCCGGCAGCAGTTGGCGGTAGTTCGGGAACTGGCCGTCGATCAGCCGCGACGACAGCACCACGCCGCCGGCCTCGAAGATGACTTGGTTGGTGCGCACCGAGACGCTCAGCGACTCGGCCTCGGTCGTCTGCACGATCCGCGTGAGCTCCTGCAGCGCCCGCGCCGGCACGTTCGCCTCGAACGAGCCCTGCAGCGGCGACTCGAGCTTCGTCTCCTTGACGGACAGCCGGTACGAGTCCGTGGCGACCATCCGCAGGTCGCTCTCCGAGGCGGACACGAGAATGCCGGTGAGCACCGGGCGCGTCTCGTCCCGCGAGGCGGAGCGGGCCACCTTCAGCACGGTCTCGACGAACGCCGGGCCCGGCACCTCGACCTTGCCCTCGGCCTCGGGCTCCGGGAAGGGCGGGAAGTCCTCGAGCCGCAGCGTGCGGATGTGGAACGTCGCGGAGCCCGCGACGATCTCGACGTCCTGCTCCGAGGCGCGCAGCTCGAGCGCGATCGAGTCGCCTGACAGCGCACGGACCACGTCGACGAGCAGCCGCGCCGGCAGGACGACGGCTCCGTCGCGGACGACCTCGCCCTCGAGCGGGACGCGGAGGCCGATCTCCATGTCGGTGGCGCGCAGCTCGATGGCGCCGCCCTTGGCGGTCAGCTGGACGCCGGAGAGCGCCTGGACGGCGCTGCGGGTGGAGGCGGCGCGGGTCACGGTCTGGAGCTCCGTGAACAGCGCGGCGCGGGAAGTAGAGACCTTCATGTGGAAGTGATGATCAAGTCTGGGTCACCGTCATCAGGGTTGTGGATGGTGTGCACAAACCCTCGGATTTCCGCAGGATGCGGGGCGGAGGAGCGCACAAGTCTTTCAAGTGGTCCGGTCGGCATCGCCGCGCAGCTCCGTGTGCAGGCGGTGCACGGTGTCATAGGCGGAGGGGTCCTCGGCGATGCGCGCCGCGGTGCGCTTGCAGGCGTGCAGCACCGTCGTGTGGTTGCGGTTGCCGAAGGCGCGGCCGATCGCCGGCAGCGTGGCGTCGGTCAGCTCGCGCGTGAGGTACATCGCGACCTGCCTCGGCCAGGCGACGGATTGGGCGCGGCTGGGGGAGACGAGGTCGTCCATCGAGATGTCGAACGTCTGGCAGATGCGGCGCTGGATCTCCTCGACGGAGCGGGCGCGCGGGCGCAGGTCGGGATAGAGGCCGCCGAGGACCTCCTCGACGAGCTCGGTGGTGACCGGCCGGCCGGTGAGCGAGCCGAAGGCGACGATGCGGATCAGCGCGCCCTCGAGCGCGCGGATGTTGGAGTCGACCCGCTCGGCGATCAGCGCGAGCGCGTCGGGCTCGACGCCGTCCACGCCGTCCTGGAGCACGCGCTTGCGGAGGATCGTCAGGCGCGTGCCGAAGTCCGGGGGCTTGACGTCGCACACCAGGCCGGCCTCGAAGCGCTCGCGCAGCCGGTCCTCGAGCGCCGCCATGTCGCGCGGCAGCCGGTCGGAGGTCAGCACGAGCTGGGCGCCGGACGCGTGCAGCGCGTTGAACGTGTGGAAGAACTCCTCCTCCGTCTTGGCCTTGCGCTGGAGGAACTGGACGTCGTCGACGAGCAGGACGTCGACGCCGCGGTAGGCGGTCTTGAAGGCGTCGATCCCGTTGTGGTGGAGCGCGCCGATGAAGTGGTTGGTGAACGCCTCGACCGTCGTGTAGCGGACGGTCAGCCCGTCGCCGTAGGCCGCGACGTAGTTGGCGATCGAGTGCAGCAGGTGCGTCTTGCCGAGCCCGGGCGGGCCGCAGATGAACAGCGGGTTGTAGGCGAGCGCCGGCATCTCGGCGACAGCCAGGGCTGCGCCGTGGGCGAGCCGGTTGGAGTCGCCGATCACGAACTGGTCGAACGTGAAGCGGGGGTTGAACGGGACGTCGGCGGCCTCCCAGGTCCCGCGCACGGGCGCGGGGGCCGGCCCGGCGTCGGGCGCGACCAGCTCGACCGCGGTCTCCGACCCGAGCACGCGCCCCGCCGCGGCCTGCAGCAGGCGGCTGAAGCGGTCGGTGATCCACGCCCGGCTCTCGTCGGGTGCGGTCAGGACCAGGGTGCCGCCGTCGAGACGGCGGGCGTCGACTGCCTCGAGGTAGAGCTGCCACGTGGCGTCCGACACGGCGGTCCGCAGCTCGGCGCGGATGCGCCGCCAGGATTGCGCGAGATCGTCGTCGGTCACGTGGACGTAGGAACTCCTCCTCCCCAGGAGAGGTCAGTCGGTACAAGGTGGTGCGGAGGGGCCGGAAGGCCCCGGTCCGGCGAGCATAACAACGGGTCCCGGAGCGGTCGGCGGCAGGTCCGGCGGCGCTTCGCAAAACGCGCACGAAAGTTCGTGGCGGACGCTCTTGATAGCTGTCGACGGCGTGTGCATGGATCGGTGCGCAGGCCGCCCCGGTATCCTGCGTGCGCAATGAAGCGGACCTACCAGCCCAAGAAGCGCAAGCGCGCCCGCACCCACGGCTTTCGTGCCCGCATGAGCACCCGCGCGGGTCGCGTCGTGCTGAAGCGCCGCCGGGGCAAGGGCCGCAAGCGCCTGACCGTCTAGCCGTCATGGCCCAGAAGCGCCGTCGCCTGTCTCGCTCCGCCGAGTTCGAGCGCGTGTACCGGCAGGGGCGCTCGAAGGGCAACCGGTTCCTCGTGCTGTACGCCTTCCCCCGCGCGGAGGACGCGCCGGCGGTCGGGGACGACGGACCTCGCCTCGGCCTGTCGGTGTCGCGCCGTGTCGGCGGGGCGGTCGACCGCAACCGCGTCAAGCGCGTCCTGCGCGAGGCGTTCTGGGCCGAGGCCGAGCGCCTGCCGGACACCTCCGACTACGTGGTCGTCGCGCGGCCGGACGCGCGCGAGCTCGCCGAGCGCGAGGGCCTGGTCGGGATGCAGGGAGCGCTGGCCGAGCTCGTCGGTCAGCTCGGCGGCGCGAAGGCATGAGCCTGGTGCGCACGATCGCGCTCGCCCCGATCCGCTTCTACATGCGCTTCATCTCGCCGCTGCTGCCGCGCCGCTGCAAGTACCTGCCGACGTGCTCGGCGTACGCCGTCGATGCCGTGCGTGACTACGGCGTGCTGCGGGGCTTCGTGCTCGCGGGCTGGCGGCTGCTGCGCTGCAACCCGTGGAGCGACGGGGGCTACGACCCGGTCTCGGACCAGACGTTGTTCAAGCGCCGCGAGAGCAGCGCCTCGGCGGCCTCGCCGCCCAACCGCACCGCGTAATTGGTCCCGCGATCCTCGGGGTAGATCTGCGTCGTGTTGGCGAGGATCAGGTGCGGGACGCCGGTCTGCAGCGGCGGGATCCGCTCCGGGTAGCCGACGGTGACGATCGGCTGCGCGGCCGGCTCGCGGTGCAGCCAGCGCTGCTTGATCCATGACGGGTCGAACCGCGGGTTGACCTTGCGGAGCCCGGGCGTGTAGCGCTCGATCAGGGCGTCGGCGTCGAGTTCGAGCAGCGGGTCGCCGGGCGCGAGGTAGTTGGCGACGTAGAGGAAGCGCCGGCCGTCGTAGCGCTCGGGCTCGACGAAGTTGGTGTGCTCGACCAGGCCGACGAACGGCAGCTCCGGGTCGGCGATGTTGGTCCAGTAGTAGGGGCTGAAGCGGCGATCGAGCTCGAGCAGGAGGCAGAGCGCGGTGTGGTACTCGATGCCGCGCATCCGCTCGAGGTAGGCCTCGGGGAGCGGCAGGTCGAGCATGCGCTCGAAGACGTCGTTCGGCACGGTCGCGACGACCGCGTCGTAGGTCTCGGTGCCTGCCGTCTCGAACGCCTGCGGGTCGTGGCCGCGGCGGAACGAGCCGGGGGCGCCGGCGGTGACGGTGAAGCCGTCGGGGCGCTGGGCGATCCGCGCCGCGGGGCGGTCGATCAGCACGCGCCCGCCGCCGGCCTCGATCCGCGCCTGGAGCTCGTGGAACAGCGGCTCCCAGCTGCGGCCCGGGTAGCCGAGCAGCTCCTGGCGCGCCTCCTTGCCCTCGAGCTTTCGCCGCATCGTGAGCTTGCCCCACAGCCACGCCATCGAGATGTCGTCGGCGCGGTCGCCGAACTTGCCGCGCAGCAGCGGGCCCCAGACCTTCTCGTACGGCTGCTCGCCCATGGTGCGCTGGATCCAGGCGCGGGCGGTGATGTGCTCGAACGGGCCCACCTCGTGCGCGGTCTTCTGCAGCTTGAGTACGGCGAGGCCCATGCGGATCCGCGCCGGCGGCGAGAGCGGGCCGAAGCGCAGGAGGTGGAGCGGGCTGGTGAACGGCCACGACCGGCCCTCGAGGAAGAACGCCATGCTCGACGGCCGCCACTCGAGCTCGCCGGGCATCCCGAGCTCGTCGTAGAGCTCGGTGATGTGGCGGTCGCTGGTGAAGAGGTGGTGGTAGTAGCGCTCGAGCAGGTGCCCGCCGCCGACGTCGATCGTCGCCGCCTGGCCGCCGAGCCCGGGCCAGCGCTCGTAGACGTCGGGCGCGTGGCCTTCCTGGACGAGGCGGTACGCGCACACGAGGCCGGCCACGCCGGCCCCGATGACCGCGACCCTCATTCCTCGTCGCGGCGCTCGAGCCCGGCCAGCGCCGTGGCGCCTTCGCCGCGATCGAGGTTGCGCGCGCGTGAGACGACGTAGAGCGGGCGCTGCTTGACCTCGTCGTAGATGCGGCCCAGGTACTCCCCGATCAGGCCGAGCGCGAGCAGCTGGATGCCGCCGATCAGCAGCACCACGAACAGCAGCGACGGCACGCCGCGCTCGTAGATGCCCGAGTAGCGGGCGACGATCGTGAGCGGCAGCCCGAGCAGCGCGGCGAGCGCGCACGCGAAGCCCGCGAGCGCCGCGAGCTGGAGCGGGAAGTTCGAGAACGAGGTGATGCCGTCGAGCGCGAACCGCAGCATGCGCCCGACCGGGTACTTCGACTCGCCGGCGCCGCGCCCGGCGCGGTCGTACTCGACGATGTCGCGGCGGAAGCCGACCCACGAGCTCATGCCGCGCAGGAAGCGCGAGCGCTCGCGGAGCTGCAGCAGCGCGTCGAGCGGCCGCCGATCGAAGAGGCGGAAGTCGCCGGCGTTCGGTTCGAGCTCGACCTGGGCGAGCCTGCCCATCAGCGCGTAGAACCAGCGCGCGGTGGCGATCTTGAAGCGCGTCTCTCCCTCGCGCGCCCGGCGCTTGGCGACCACGATGTCGGCGCCGTCGCGCCAGCGCGCGACGAGCTCGGGGATCAGCTCCGGCGGGTCCTGGAGGTCGCCGTCGATCATGACTACCGCGTCCCCGCGCGCGTGGTCGAGGCCGGCGGTGAGCGCCATCTGGTGGCCGAACGGGCGCGAGAGGTGGAGCACGCGGATGCGGGCGTCCTCGTCGGCAAGCCGATCGAGGATCGCGGGCGTGGCGTCCGACGAGCCGTCGTCGACGACCACGATCTCGTACGGGAGGTCCGCGAGCGCGGCTCCGGTGCGAGCGCAGAACTCGGCGGCGAGCCCCTCCTCGTTGAGCATCGGCGCCACCACGCTGAGCAGGCGCAGCTCGCGGGCGGACATTGCGGCCGGAGTGTAAACCCCCGCTACGATCCCAACGCCGTGACGCCCGTCTTCGCGAACATCCTGCAGCCGCTGGTCGATTTCTTCGAGGGGATCCTCAAGTTCTTCCACGACACGTTCGGGCTCGGATGGGGCACGTCGATCGTCTTCCTGACCCTTCTGGTGCGGGCGATCCTGCTGCCGGTCACCTACAAGTCGTCGAAGTCGATGATCCGGCTGCAGCAGCTGGCGCCGCAGATGAAGGCGATCCAGACGAAGTACAAGGACGACCCGCAGCGCCAGCAGCAGGAGACGATGAAGTTCTACCGGGAGAACTCGGTCAACCCGTTCGCCTCCTGCCTCCCGATGGTCGCGCAGCTGCCGGTGTTCCTGTCGCTCTACTACATGCTGCGCACCGACCTCCGGCACGACATCTGCCCGGACGTCAACCCGGTCGGCACCGTCCACCCGGTGCCGTGCGGCGAGAGCCCGGAGTCGAGCTTCCTCTTCATCCCGGACCTCACGAACCGCGCGACGGGCATCGTGCTCGTGGTCCTGATCGTGCTCTACGTCGGCACGCAGCTCGTCTCGACGCTGCTGATGTCGGCGACCGCGGACCGGAACCAGCGGCTGATCTTCCTCGCGCTCCCGTTCTTCTTCGTCGCCGTGATCTGGCGGTTCCCGGCCGGCCTGCTCGTCTACTGGATCACGACGAACCTGTGGACGATCGTGCAGCAGTCGATCATCAAGAAGCGCCTCGGGCCCCTGCGAGAACAGGCCATGGCTGCGGCCAAGGCGGCCAAGGACGAGCAGGACGCGCTCAAGGCCAAGGGCGGCGGCGGCAAGGGCAAGGCGGACGGGAAGGGCGGTGGTGCGCCTCGTGCGCTCGGCCGGTTGTCCAAGCCGGCGGAGCCCGAGAGCGGGAACGGCAAGGCCAAGACCGCGGGCGGTCCCCCGCCGGCACCGCCGCGCAAGAAGAAGAAGCGTTCGGGGCGGCGCCGGTGAGCGCCTCCGCCGCCGAGCGCGTCCGCGAGCTCCTCGAGCGGGTCAACGAGGCGCTGGCGCTCGACGCCACCGTCGAGATCGAGCAGCCCGAGGACGGCGTCATCCGCGCCACGCTCCACGCTGACGACCTCGGCCTCTTCATCGGCCGCCATGGCGCGACCATCGACGCCGTGCAGCACCTCGCCTACCGCATCGCCGCGGCCGCGGACGACGGGCCGCAGCGCGTGATCGTCGACGCCGCCGGCTACCGCGAGCGCCGCGAGTCCGCACTCCAGCGCCAGGCCGACGAGGCCGCCGAGAACGCGGTCCGCTCTGGTCGCGCTGTCGCGCTCGACGCGATGAGCGCGACCGAGCGCAAGGTCGTCCACGAGCACCTCAAGGACCGCGAGGACGTGGAGACCTACTCCGAGGGCAACGAGCCCGACCGCCACCTCGTCGTGGCCCCGCTCGACTGAGCGCGAACGTGGGCCCGATGGGGCGTTTCACGTTTTTCACGGTGGCTCGACCCCCGAGAGGAACTGTTTCATGATCTTCACGGCGCTCGTGGCTGCCCTCGAGGACCCTGCGGCGCCGACCTCGGTGCACGACCGCCGCGAGGTCGAGAACGTGCACATCGCGGACTCGCTCGTGGGCCTGGACGTGCCGGCGGTGGGGGAGGCGGCGCGGATCGTGGATCTCGGGTCGGGCGCTGGGCTGCCCGGGCTCGTGCTGGCGATCGCTCGGCCCGAGACCGAGGTGGTGCTCGTCGAGAGCGTCGGGAAGAAGTGCGCGTGGCTGGAGCGGACCGTGACCGCCCTGGGGCTGGAGAACGTGCGCGTGGTGCACGCGCGGGCGGAGGAGTTGGACGAGGCGCCGTTCGACGTGGTGACCGCGCGGGCGCTGGCGTCGCTCTCCGTGCTGTGCGAGTACGCCGCGCCGCTGCTGCGGGAGGGCGGTTCGCTGGTGGCGTGGAAGGGCGCGGTGGACCCGCGCGAGGACGCGGACGGGCTGCACGCGGCGAACGTGCTGGGGCTCGAGCGCGAGGAAGTGCGGGCGGTGGAGCCGTATCCGGGGTCGCAACGCCGGACTTTGCACGTGTTTCGAAAGGTCTCACCCACGCCGGAGGGCTATCCGCGGCGACCGGGAATGGCCGCAAAACGCCCGTTGGGCGTTCCCGGCATCCGCAGCGGCCGCTAATTTCGGAGTCGCAATGGGCACCGTTTACGCGATCGCGAACCAGAAGGGCGGGGTGGGCAAGACCACCACCGCCGTGAATGTGGCGGCCTGCATCGCCGAGGCCGGCTACGAGACGCTGCTGGTCGACGCGGACCCGCAGGGCAACGCGACGACCGGGCTGGGGCTGCCGCGCGACGAGGGTCCGGGGCTCTACGAGGTCCTGTCCGGCGACGTGACCGCCGCCGAGGCCGTCAAGCGCACGAACATCGAGCACCTCTCGATGCTCGTCTCCACGCCGGATCTCGCCGGCGCGACGATGGAGCTCCCGCGGCTCCCGGGCTCGGAAGGCCGGATGCGCGACGCGCTGACCCAGGTCCGCGGCGCGTACGCGTTCACGCTGCTCGACTGCCCGCCGTCGCTGGGGCCGCTGACCGTCAACGCGCTGGTCGCCGCCGACCGCGTGATCGTGCCGGTGCAGACCGAGTACTTCGCGCTCGAGGGGCTCGCCGGCCTGCTCGACACGCTCGGGCTCATCCAGCGCGAGCTCAACCCGCGTCTGACGATCGCCGGGATGCTGCTGACCATGCACGACGGGCGCACGAAGCTGGCGCAGGACGTCGAGGCCGAGGTCCGGCGCCACTTCCCGCAACTCGTGTTCGACACCGTCATCCCCCGGAACGTCCGGCTCGGCGAGGCGCCCAGCTACGGCCGCCCCGTGATCCACCACGATCCGCACTGCGCCGGGGCGGATGCCTACTTCGAGCTGGCCAAGGAGGTTGCACAGCGTGGCTGAGCCCAGCCGTGGGATGGGCCGTGGACTTGCGGCCCTGCTGACGCCGAGCACGACGGCCGGGGGCCCCGGCGACCGGGATCTGCGCCAGCTCCCGGTCGAGCTGATCACGCCCAACCCGCGCCAGCCGCGCCGCGCCTTCGACGAGGAGGCGCTGATCCAGCTGGCCGGCTCCCTCGGCGACCGCGGCGTGCTCCAGCCCGTGCTCGTGCGCCCCTCGGCCGGCGGCACCTACGAGCTGATCGCCGGCGAGCGCCGCTGGCGCGCCGCGCAGCTGGCCGGCCTGCCGACCATCCCCGCGCTCGTCCGCATCCACGACGACGCCGAGTCGCTCGAGCTCGCGCTGATCGAGAACATGGCCCGCGAGGACCTCAACCCGGTGGAAGAGGCGCGCGCGTGCGCGCTGCTGGTCGAGGAGCTCGGGCTGACGCGCGAGGAGATCGGCCGCCGGGTCGGGCGCTCGCGCGTCGCCGTCTCGAACCTGTTGCGCCTTCTCGACCTGCCCGACGAGGCGCTCGAGATGCTCGCCGCCGGCGACCTGACCGAGGGCCACGGCCGCGCGATCCTGATGGCCGGCAACCACGACGACCGCCGCCGGCTCGCCCGCGCCGCGCTCGCGGAGGGCTGGAACGTCCGCCGCACCGAGGCCGAGGCGCGCGCGCTGTCCGAGGCGGCCCCCGACGACGGCCCGGTCCGCGTCTCCCGCCACACGGTCCACCCCGACCAGGAGGCGGCCGCGTCGCGCCTCGGCGAGGCGTTCGGCCGGGCGCTCGGCGCCGACGTCAAGGTCACGCCCCGGGGCACGGGCTACAAGGTCGCGCTGACCTTCGACTCGCTCGACGAGGCGCTCGAGCTGGCGTCGCGGATCGGCACCACCGAGCCGGTCTGATCCGGCGCTATCATCGCCCGGCCCGGGCGATTAGCTCAGTCGGTTAGAGCGCTTCTCTGATAAGGAAGAGGTCCCAGGTTCGAGTCCTGGATCGCCCATCGGCAACCGAGCCCTGCCAGCGGCGGGGCTCCGCTCGTTAAGGCCCGGAAGGCGCCACCCCCGGGCCTATACTGGGCCAACCCCGGAGCCCGAGGAGCTGTTCTTTGCAGGAGATGGTCATCTACGGCGTGAGCTTCGACATGGTCGGCAAGCAACCGATCGTGCTGCTCAAAGCCGTCGACACGAACAAGTTCCTCCCGATCTGGATCGGCCACCCCGAGGCCGCGGCGATCCTGATGAAGCTCCAGGGCGCTTCGACGCCGCGCCCGATGACGCACGACCTGCTGTTCGACATGCTCGCCGAGCTCGAGGTCAACTGCACCCGCGTCTCGGTCACCGAGCTGCGGGAGAACACGTTCTACGCCTCGATCACGCTCTCGATCAACGGCCGCGAGGTCGAGATCGACTCGCGCCCCAGCGACGCGCTCGCGCTCGCCGTGCGGTCGGGCGCGCCGATCTTCGCCGCCGAGGACGTGATCGCCGAGTCCGCCATCGAGTTCGAGCACGAGGTGGAGGACACGGAGGAGGTCGTGGACAAGTTCAAGGAGTTCCTCGACCAGGTCTCGCCCGAGGACTTCCAGGCCGGCGAAGAGCAGTAGCTCGGGCTACGCAGGCGTGCGGGCGAGCGCGAGGTCGAGCACCCGCTCGATCAGCGCGTCGAAGTCGATCCCCGCGGCCTCGGCGGCCTGCGGGAGCAGCGACGTCTCGGTCAGGCCCGGGATCGCGTTCGCCTCGAGCACCTCGAGCTCGCCGGTCGCCTCCTCGAGCATGAGGTCGACGCGGGCGAAGCCGTAGCACCCCAGCAGCCGGTAGACGGCGACCGCCAGCTCCTGCGCTCGGAGAGTCGTTTCTTCGCCCACCTCCGCAGGGCACCGGAAATCGGTGCGGCCGATCTCGTAGCGCGCCTCGAAGTCGTAGAAGTCCTCCTCGCGCGGGATCGCCTCGACCAGCGGGAGCGCCTCCGGGCCGTCCGGGCCCTCGATCACCGAGACCGCCAGGTCGCGGCCGGCGACGTGGCGCTCGAGTAGGACCTTCGTGTCGTACGAGAAGGCGGCGATCAGCGCGCCCGGGACGTCGGCGGCGCTCGCCGCGAACTTGATCCCCAGCGCCGAGCCCTGGCCGGCCGGCTTGACCACGATCGGGAAGTCGAGCCGCGCCTCGATCGCGGGCAGGGCTTTGGCCGCGCCGAGGTCGCGGAACGCGGTCTCCGAGAACGCATAGAAGTCGGGCGTCGGGATCCCCGCGTCGCGCATCGCGTGCTTGGCGACGACCTTGTCCATGCAGCGGATGCACGCCGCCGGGCCGGAGCCGGTGTACGGAAGGCCGACGAGCTCGAGCAGCTCCTGCACCGTGCCGTCTTCGCCGCCGCGGCCGTGGAGCGCGACGAACGCCACGTCGGCCTGCGCCGTCTCGAGTTGCTCGACGAGGTCGGGGCCGACGTCGATCGCCGCCACGTCGTGGCCGAGCCGCTCCAACGCGTCCTGGACCTGCGCCGCCGAGCGCAGCGAGATGTTGCGCTCCAGCGAGCGGCCGCCCTTGAGCAGCGCGACGCGGCTCACTGCGCGCGCCTGCGCAGCGGCAGGACGTTGGGCGGCTCGGGGGTGGCGGGCGCCGGAACGTCGCGCCGGGGCTGCGGCTTGGCCGGGGCCGCCCCGGTCAACGTCCCGTAGAGCTCGACCTGCTCGGAGATGACCTTGCCGATCCGCCGCACGCCCTCGCGGATGTCGTCCTCGCCGACGCCCGAGAAGTTCAGCCGCATCGAGGAGCCCCCGCGGCCGTCGAGGTACGCGGCCCGCCCCGGGACGAACGCCACGTTCTCCTCCCGCAGCGCCCGTGCCAGCAGGTCGGTGGTGTCGATGTAGTCGGGCAGCGTCGCCCAGATGAACAGCCCGCCCTCGGGGCGCGTCCAGGTCGCCTCGCGCGGGAAGTGCTCGGCCAGGGCGTCGAGCATCGTGTCGCGGCGGCGCCGGTAGAGCTCGGTCAGCGACCGCACGTAGCGCCGCCAGTCGCGCTCGTCGAAGTAGGCGACCACGAAGTGCTGCGACAGCGACGACGGGCACAGATCGACGCCGCCCTTGCCCATGTTCATCTTCTCCAGCACCGGCCGCGGCGCCGCGGTCCAGCCCAGCCGCAGCCCGGGGGAGAGGATCTTCGAGAACGTCCCGAGGTAGATGACGTACTCGCCGCCGTCGAGCGAGTACAGCGTCGGCTGCGGGTCGCCCTCGTAGCGCAGCAGCCCGTACGGGTTGTCCTCGAGCACCAGCAGCTCGCGCCGCCGCGCCACCTCGACCAGCCGCTTGCGCCGCTCCAGCGACAGCGTCACGCCGCCCGGGTTCTGAAACGACGGGACGGTGTAGATGAACTTCGGTACCCGGCCCTCGGCGTCGAGCCGGTCCAGCGCCTCCTCCATCAGGTCGACGCGCATGCCGTGCTCGTCGAGCTCGATCTGCACGACGTCGGCCTGGTAGGAGCCGAACACCGGCACCGCGCCCGGGTAGGTCGGCGCCTCGGCGATCACGACGTCGCCGGGGTCGAGCAGCGTCTTGCAGACGAGGTCGATCACCTGCTGGCCGCCGGTGGTCACCAGGATCTCGGCGGGCTCGATCTCCATCCCCTCGGCCGCCATCACCTTGACGATGCACTCCTTCAGCGGCTCCATCCCCTCGGTCGGCCCGTACTGGAGCGCCGCGGCGGAGGAGTCGACCGCCACGCGCGCCATCAGCGCGGCGAAGTCCTCGGCCGGGAACGTGCTCGTGTCGGGCAGCCCGCCGGCCAGCGAGATGACCTCCGGCTGGGCGGTGACCGCCATCAGGTCGCGCATCGCGGACGACTTCATCGTCTGCGTGCGCCGGGCGAACAGCCCGGCGTAGCGCTCGAGGTCACGGGTCGTGGATCGGGGCGCGCCCACCCTGCGACCTTCGCCGCCGCCGCTCGGGCCCCTTGGCGTCTCGTCTAAGGTCACGCGCCGGAAACGCTAGACGATGGACTTGGCCTTCGATCTCCTTATGGGTGCGGGCATCGCCGCCGGCATCGGCATCCGGCCCTTCCTGCCGGTGCTGCTCGTCGGCGCGCTCGCCGCCGGCGACATCGGTGTCGACTTCGACGGCACCGACTTCGCCTTCCTCGAGCAGGCCGCACTGCTGGCGGGCGTGGTCGTGCTGCTCGCGCTCTCGATCTACCTGGTCCGCCGCGCCGGGCCCGGCGCGCTCGAGGTCCCGCCGTGGGCCTACCTGTTCGGCACGTTCGCGGTCGTGATGGGGATCCTCTACGCGGCCGGGGTGATGGCCGAGGACGACGAGAGCATCGTCCCCGGGATCATCGTCGGCACCTTGTGCGCCGGCCTCGGCCTCGTCGTCGCGCGCGATCTGCTCTCGCGGACCCGCAAACGCCTCGACACCGAGGCCGCCAACGCGTTGCCGCTCTACGCGGAGGGCGCGGGGCTGCTCGCCGTCGGGGCGAGCGTGCTCTTCCCGCCGCTCGCCATCCTCGTGATCGCCGGCCTGCTCGCCCTCCTGCTCGGCGGCCGCCGCCGGGCCGGCGAGAAGTACGCCGGGCTGCGCATCCTCCGATGACCGCGGGGACGAAGCCGAAGAAGCTCGTCCTCACCGTCATCGACGCCATGAAGCCCGCGATGCTCGAGCGGGCGGTCAACACCGGGCGCGCGCCGGCGCTGAAGCTGCTGATCGAGCAGGGCGCGCTGGTCGACGACTGCGTCGCGGCCTTCCCGTCCGTCACGCCGGTGTGCGCGGCGAGCATCGCCACCGGGGTCGGGCCGGACCGGCACGAGATCCCGTCGATGAACTGGTACCACCGGGGCGAGAAGCGCTACGTCGAGTACGGCACGAGCTTCAAGGCATCGCAGACGTTCGGCTTCAAGCGCTCGCTCACCGACACGATCTACAACATGAACCTCGAGCACCTCTCGAAGGACGTCGAGACGTGGTTCGAGGTGCTCGACGACGCCGACGTCCGCACCGCCGGCACGACGTACCTGATGTACCGCGGGCGCCACCGCCACGAGGTCGCCAGCGACACCGCGCTGACGCGGCTGGCCTCGACCGTCTTCCGCCACGCGGTCTACGGGCCGCGCGAGTTCTTCTACGCCGACATCTTCGCGTCGCGCAAGACCGGCTGCCGCGGCCAGCTCGGGCTCCCCGGCCAGCGCGACCAGCACGCCGGCTGCGTCAGCGCGCACCTGATCGAGCACGACCTGTTCGACTTCCTGCTGTTGTCGCTGCCCGACAACGACACGCACTCGCACAAGAACGGGCCGTTCGCCCAGGTCTCCTCGATCGCGGCGGCGGACAAGCAGATCGAGCGCCTGATGCACGCCGCGGGCGGGCCCGAGGCGTTCCTCGAGGAGCACGCGATGATCGTCTGCTCGGACCACTCGCAATCGCAGGTGGAGGCGGAGATCGACCTCTTCAAGGCGTTCGACGGCTTCGGGCTCGAGCCGCCGATGCCGACCCGGGTGCGCAAGGACGGCGAGCCGACCGAGATCGCGGTCTGTCCCTCCTCGCGCTCGGCGCAGGTCTACGTGCTCGACCGCGAGCGCCGCACCGAGCTGATCCCGCGCATCGAGCGGACGGCGCTGGCGCTCGAGGGCGTCGACCTCGTGATGCACCTGACCGACCATCCCGACGGCGAGGGCGCGATCAAGGGCGCGCGCGGCGAGGTGCGCTTCATGCCCGGCGGGGAGCTGCTCGACCGCCGCGGCGAGCGCTGGCACGTGGAGGGCGACCTCGACCTGCTCGGGCTGACGGTGCGCGACGGCGTGCTGTTCTCGGCCACCTACCCGGACGCGCTGGCGCGCGTGTGGTCGGCGCTGCGGTGCCGCAACTCCGCGGAGGTGCTGCTGTCGGCCCGGCCCGGCTACGAGTTCATCGACTGGGGCGGCGACCACCACGTCGGCGGCGGCTCGCACGGCTCCTTGCACGCGAACGACTCGCTGGGCACGCTGCTGTGGTGCGGCACGGGGCCCGAGAAGGACGCGAAGGACCAGTGGTCGCTGCGCGACATCCTGCCGATGGTGCGCGAGCACTTCGGCGTCTGATCGCCGCGGTCGCGGCGCTCTTCGCGCTCGCCGCCGCGCCGGCCTCGGCCCAGACGCTCTCCTCGCCCGCGGACTACGCGACGCCGCCGCCGGGCTGGCGGATGTCGCCCTCCTCCGTGCTGCGCGCGGTCGCCGCGCGGCCCGAGGTGCGCCGGGCGCGGGCGAAGCACGAGCTGACCTACGGCCGCGTCTCCTTCAAGAGCCGCGCCAAGCACCGCTGGCAGGTGTCGTTCTTCGCCCCGCCCACGGGGCACGGGCGGAGCAAGGAGATCTCGCAGACCGTCGTCGACGACCGCAGCGGCCGGGTGCTCGAGAGCTGGACGGGCTACAAGGTCGAGTGGACGATGGCGCGCGGCTACGCGGGCGCGTTCGGGCGGATCGCCAACGCGCTGTGGATCTGGCTGCCGCTGTGCCTGCTGTTCGTGCTGCCGTTCGCGCGGCCGCCGTGGCGGCTGCTGCACCTCGACCTGCTCGTGCTGCTCGCGTTCTCGGTCTCGTACGCGTTCTTCCAGGCGTCGCGGATCGACGTCAGCGTCCCGCTCGTCTATCCGCTGCTGGCGTACCTGCTCGTGCGCATGCTGATGCTCGCGCGCGGGCGCGAGCCGAAGCCCGTGCGGCTGACGCTGCCGATCGACGCGCTGGGCATCGTGGCGGTCTTCATCCTCGGCTTCCGCTGCGGGCTCAACGTCGTCGGCTCGAACGTGATCGACGTCGGCTACGCGAGCGTGATCGGTGCCGACCACTTCGGCTCCGGCCAGCCGGTCTACGGCCACTTCCCGCTCGACAACCAGCGCGGCGACACCTACGGGCCGGTCCTCTACTACGCCTACGTCCCGTTCGAGCAGCTGCTGCCGTGGCGCGGCGGCTGGGACGACCTGCCGGCCGCGCACGCCGCCGCGGTCGCGTTCGACCTCCTGACCGCCGCCGGGCTGTGGCTGCTGGGCCGCCGGCTGCGCGGGCCGGAGCTCGGGACGCTGCTCGCCTACGCGTGGGCGACGTTCCCGTTCACGCTGCTCGTCGCCAACTCGAACGCCAACGACGGCCTGGTCGCGCTGCTGGTGACGGCGGCGATGCTCGTGCTGGCGCACCCGGTGGCGCGCGGGGCGGTGGTCGCCGCCGCGACGCTGACGAAGTTCGCCCCGATCGTTCTCGCGCCGGTGTTCGCGACCTACCCGCGGCCGCCCGGTCGGCGTGCGCTGGCGCTGACCGCGGCCGGGTTCGCGGCCCTCGGCGCCTTCGCGATGGCCCCCGTGGCGTTCGGCGACGGCCTGCACACGTTCTACGACCGCACGCTGGCGTTCCAGTCCGACCGCGGCTCGCCGTTCTCGATCTGGGGCCTCTATGACCTCCCCGGCCGCACCGTCGTGCTCGCGGCGGCGCTGATCCTCGCGGTCGTCGTCGCCTTCGTCCCGCGCCGCCGCGACCCCGTCACCGTCGCCGCGCTCGGCGCCGCCACGCTGATCGCGCTCCAGCTCGCGCTGGAGCACTGGTTCTACCTCTACCTCGTCTGGTTCCTGCCGCTGGCGTTCGTGGCGCTGTTCGCGGGCAGCAGGATCGTCTCGATCGAGGCGGCGCGGGAGGGCCGGGAGCCGTCGGCGGTGCGGATGAGCACGGCCATCAGCCACGGATCCTCGTCCGAGGCGTCGTAGCGCATCGGCATGTGGGTGCGGAAGACCGCGATCGACTGCTCGCGCTTGACCCCGATCACGCCGCCGCGCGCGCCGGTCATCCCCACGTCGCTCACGTAGGCCGTCCCGCCCGGGAGCACGCGCGCGTCGGCGGTGGGGACGTGCGTGTGCGTGCCCACCACCGCGGTCACGCGCCCGTCGAGGAACCAGCCCATCGCGACCTTCTCGCTCGTCGCCTCGGCGTGCATGTCGACGAGCACGTGGTCGGCGCCCGCCACCTCCTGCAACGCGGTCTCCACGGTGGTGAACGCGGGCGAGGCCGCCTGCATGAACAGGTTGCCGGAGAGGTTCACGACGCCGAGCGTGGCGCCGTCGTCGCGCTCGAAGACGCACGTCCCGCGCCCCGGCTGCGAGGGGAGGAAGTTCGCCGGCCGCAGGATGAAGCGCTGCTCGTCCAGGTACGGCCAGACCTCGCGGTGGCGGTAGGTGTGGTTGCCGAGCGTGATCACGTCGACGCCGGCGGCGAACAGCTCGTCGGCGTGCTTTGGCGTGATCCCGATGCCGCCCGACGCGTTCTCGCCGTTGACGACGACGAAGTCGAGCGCGTGCTCCTCGCGCAGCCCCGGCAGCAGCTCGCGGAGCGCACGGCGGCCGGCGGAGGCGACGATGTCGCCGACGAAGAGGATGGCCGCCACGCGCTGCACGGTACCCGTCCGGCCACCCCGGGTCTCATACTGGAGTGCGATGTCCGGGCCTGAAGTCGACACCGAGGAGACGGTTCCGGAGGCGGTCGAGGAAGCGCCGCTGCCGATCGCGCCGCCGGTGGCGGAGCCGCCGGCCAAGGTCGCGCCGGTGGTGGTGCCGCGCTGGATCCAGCTCGTCGTGCTCCCGCTCGCGCTGCTCGGCCTGTGGGCGGTCGCCCGCGCCGCCGGGCCGGTGCTGCTGCTGTTCATCGTCGCCGGCCTGATCGCGCTGCTGCTCAACCCGTTCGTGACGCTGCTGCGGCGCGCGCGCTTCCCGCGCGGGGCGGCGGTGGCGACCGTCTACCTCGTGCTGCTGCTCGCCGTCACGGGCATCGGCGTGCTGCTCGCCAACCCGGTGGCCAACCAGGTGTCGGCCTTTCGCGACGAGGTGCCGTCGATCGTCGACAGCGCCAACGACAACCTCGCCAACCTGCAGGGCTGGCTCGACGACAACGGGATCGACCTCCAGGTCTCCAAGCCCGGCAAGACCGCCGTCGACTCGCTGGGCGACCGCATCGCGGAGGGGTCGGGCGAGCTCGTCGCCTTCACGCGCGACGCGCTGCTGCGGCTGGCCGAGACCTCGATCGCGCTGATCCTGATCTTCGTCCTGTCGATCTACATGCTGCTCTACGGGGAGCGGATCGGCGCCGCGGTGCGCTCGGTCGTCCCGCCGGGCGACGGCTCGGCGGAGGACGACTTCCCCAGCCGCATCCAGGGCGCGGTGTTCGGCTACGTCCGCGGCCAGTTGCTGTTCTCGGTGATCATGGGCACGAGCGCGGGCGTGTGCCTGTACGTCCTGGGCGCGCTCGGGATCTTCCCCGACGGCAAGACGTACGCGTTCGCGTTCGGCGCCTTCTACGGCTTCGCCGAGCTGATCCCGTACGTCGGGCCGGCGGTCGGCGCGTTCCCGCCCGTGGTGATCGCGCTGTTCAGCGGCGAGCCGCTCGACGCCCTGTGGCTGTCGATCATGTTCACCGCGCTGCAGCAGATCGAGGGCCACATCGTCGCGCCCAACGTGTTCGGCCACGCGCTGCGCATCAACCCGCTGCTGGTGATCTTCGCGCTGTTGCTCGGCGGGCAGATCTACGGCTTCATCGGCGCGTTCATCGCGCTGCCGCTGGCCGCGATCCTGCGTGAGACGGTGGTCTACCTGCGCCGCCACCTGACGCTCGAGCCGTGGCCGCGCTCTCCCGCCGTCGCGCTCGCCGGGGTCGGGACCGAGGCCGCCGCGTGCCCGGAGTGCGGGGCCGGCGTGGCGCCGGGCGTCGCCCGCTGCCCGTCGTGCGGGACCGAGCTGGGCAACCCCGACGAGGCCGCGATCGCGGCGTCCGCCGGGCCGTCGTGATCAGCGCCCAGGGCGTCTCGAAGGCCTACGGAGAGCGGCGGGCCCTGCAGGGCGTGTCGTTCACGGCCGAGCGCGGCGAGCGGATCGCGATCATCGGCCCGAACGGCGCCGGCAAGACGACGCTGCTGCAGATCCTCGCCGGCTCGCTGAAGCCGAGCGGCGGCGCGGTCGTCGTCGAGGGCGGCACCGTGGGTTGGGTGCCGCAGCAGCCGGCGCTCTACTCGAAGCTCTCGGTGGCCGAGAACCTGCAGCTGTTCGCGCGGTTGGAGAAGCGCCCCGACGTCCCCGCCGCAGTCGATCAGATGCTCGAGCAGACCGGGCTGCGCGACCGCGCCGGCGACGAGGTCGGCAAGCTCTCCGGCGGCAACCGCCAGCGGGTCAACATCGCGATCGGCCTGCTCGCGGAGCCGTCGGTCCTGCTGCTCGACGAGCCGACCTCCTCGCTCGACCCCCGCCAACGCGAGATCCTCTGGCGGTTCGTGACCGGCCTGGCCGAGGCGGGCACGACGGTGGTCTACGCCACCCACAACGTCGCGGAGGCGGAGCACTACGCGGACCGCGTGCTCGTGCTCGCGGACGGCGAGCTGCTGTTCTCGGGCAGCCCGGGCGAGCTCGAGGAGACCGTCGGCGGCGCCGCCGCGGCGCCGGACTTCGAGCACGCGTTCGTCCTCTTCCTCCGCGAGTGCGGCCATTAGTGGCCCCTCCGACGCATCCCCACGCACCCGGACGGGCGCAGCCGGCGCCTGGCTGTGCCCTCGGTCGGGGCAAGGGCTCCGCCCTGGCACCCTCCCTGCGTCCTGGCCAGGCATCCGCCTGCATCCCGCCCGAGCACGCGCGGACCCATCGGAGGAACCACTGATGCGCTGGCTGCTGCTCAAGGACCTGCAGATCCTCAAACGCTCGCCGCTGCTGGTCTCGGTGCTGATCGGCTACTCGGTGGTCGTCTCGCTGGTGGCCGGCGCCGCGCTCTCCTCGGGGCCGGGCAAGCCGCGGGTCGCGTTCGCGAACCTCGTGCCGAAGGAGCAGTCCGAGGTCGCGCTCGGCGGCCGTAAGGTCGACGCCACCCAGTACGCGGACAAGCTGTTCGCCAAGGTCGACCCGATCCGCGTCAAGACGCGCCAGGAGGCGATCGACAAGGTCAAGTCGGGCGAGGCGCTCGCGGCGCTCGTGATCCCGGCGGACGTGACCCAGAAGCTGCAGGGCACGCTCGGGCTCAGCGGGAGCGGGCGCCCGACGGTCGAGGTCTACTACAGCGCCGAGAACCCGCTGAAGACGCAGTTCGTCAAGGACACGATCTCCTCGACGCTCGCCGAGGCCAACGCCGCGATCTCGGCCGAGGTGCTCAAGGAGTCGGCGAAGTACCTCAACGTGATCGTGGCCGGCGGCAAGGTCGCGCTGCCGATCGTCGGCAGCGTCGACATCCTCGGCCTGCGCAACGCGCGCTCGATCATCGAGGCCGCGATCGCCGGCCTGCCGAAGGACGCGCCCGAGCGCGTGGCGCTCGAGCAGGTCTCGCGCTTCGCGGGCCTCGCCGCCGACAACCTCGACCTCTCGAAGCCGATCCTCGCCTCGATCAGCAAGCCGGTCCAGGTCAAGCAGATCGTGGTCTCCGGCTCCAACTCGTCGCTGAGCGCGTTCGCGGCGGAGGCAGCGGTGGTCGGCTCGATGATGTTCGTGGCGCTGCTGCTGGCGGCGGGCATGCTGGCGCTGGAGCGGGAGGAGAACGCGTTCGGGCGGCTCGTGCGCGGGCTGATCGGCCGCACCGGCCTCGTCGTCGAGAAGGTCGGGCTCGCCGCGCTGGCGGCGTTCGTGCTGACCGCGGTGATGCTCGGGATCCTCGCCGCGCTGATCGGGCTCGACTTCGGCCGCGCCCCGCTGTGGATCGTCGTGCTGGCGTTCGGCTCCGCCGCGTTCGGCGCGATGGGCGTGGCGATCGGCGGTCTCACGCGCGAGGTCCGCTCCGCCTCGCTGGCGGCGTTCGTGGTCTCGCTGCCGGTGGCGGCGCTGGCGCTGATCCCCAGCGGCGCGGTCAGCGAGGGCCTCTACGACGTGATCAAGGTCGTGTCGGGCGTCTTCCCGTTCCGAGCCTGCCTCGACGCGCTCGACGCCGCGATCAGCGGCGGCTCCCTCCTCGCCCCCCTGCTCCACCTCGTCGCGCTGACGCTCGCCTTCGGCGTGATCGCACGCCTCTCGCTTCGCCGCTTCGCCTGACCGCCTCTATCCTCGCGGCATGGCCTTCCCCGCCACCCGCCTGCGCCGCCTCCGCGCCACCGCCGGCATCCGCGACCTGGTGCGGGAGACGGAGCTGGCCGCGCGGCACCTCGTCTACCCGATGTTCGTCGTGCACGGGTCGGACAGCCGCACGCCGATCCCGACCATGCCCGGGATCGACCACCTCTCGATCCGCCACGCGGTTCAGGAGGCCGGCGAGGCCGCCGCGCTCGGCATCCCGGCGGTCCTGCTGTTCGGGCTGCCCGCCGCCAAGGACGAGGAGGGCTCCGGCGCGTGGGACGACGAGGGCGTCATCCAGCTCGCCACGCGCGCGATCAAGGCCGAGCACCCCGACCTGCTGGTCATCACCGATCTCTGCCTGTGCGAGTACACGAGCCACGGCCACTGCGGCGTCCTACGCGCCGACGGCGTGGTCGACAACGACGCCACGCTCGAGCTGCTCGCCCGCACCGCGGTCTCCCAGGCCGCGGCCGGCGCCGACGCCGTCGCGCCCAGCGACATGATGGACGGGCGGGTCGGTGCGCTGCGCACCGCGCTCGACGAGCACGAGCTCTCCGAGACGCCGATCATCGCCTACAGCGCGAAGTTCGCCTCCGCCTTCTACGGCCCGTTCCGCGAGGCGGCCGACTCCGCGCCCCAGCGCGGCGACCGCCGCGGCTACCAGATGGATCCCGCCAACGCGCTCGAGGCCGAGCGCGAGGCCGAGCTCGACGCCGCCGAGGGCGCCGACGTGGTCATGGTCAAGCCAGCGCTCCCCTATCTCGACGTGATCCGCCGCGTCAAGGAGCGCACCCGCCTTCCCGTCGCCGCCTACAACGTCAGCGGCGAGTACGCGATGATCAAGGCCGCCGCCGCGGCGGGCCTCCTGGACGAGCGGGCCGCGGTGCTCGAGGCGCTGACCGGTATCCGCCGCGCGGGCGCCGACATCGTCATCACCTACCACGCCAAGGACGTCGCCAGATGGCTTCAGTAGCCCAGCCCAAGGTGCGGTCGCGCAAGGACGGCTCAGCCATCCCGCTCGACGACACCGACCGCAAGCTCCTCAACCTCATGCAGGGCTCGTTCGACCTCGTGCCGCGCCCGTTCGCGCACGTGGCGAAGCTCGCCGAGATCGACGAGGCCGACGTGATGCAGCGCGTTCAGCGCCTGCTCGACGGCCGCATCATCCGCGAGATCACTCCGATCTTCGACACGCGCGCGCTCGGCTACAGCTCGATGCTGGTGGCCGCCAAGGTCGACCCCGAGTACCCGCACCGCGCCGCCAAGTTCATCAACACGCACCCGGGCGTCACGCACAACTACCTGCGCAACCACGACTTCAACCTGTGGTTCACGCTCGCCACCGAGCCGGGCTCGGAGCTCGGGCTCCAGGGCACGCTCGACGTGATCGCGGAGAAGACCGGCGCCGAGTCGATCCGCCAGCTGCCGACGCTGAAGCTGTTCAAGATCCGCATGGACCTCGAGATGGAGAAGGGCACCGAGGCGCTGGCCACGTCCGGCGAGGCGGTCGAGCCGCGCGAGCTCGACCCGATCGAGCTCTCCGACGAGGACATCGCGGTCATCAAGGCCACCCAGGGCCCGATGCCGGTGGTCGAGGAGCCCTACGCGCCCGCCGCCGAGCGGCTCGGCGTGAGCCAGGCTGACGTGATCGAGCGGCTCGAGTCGCTGCGCGAGCGCAACGCCCTGCGCCGCGTGGCCGCGATCCTCTTCCACCGCCGCGCGGGCTTCTCCGCCAACGGCATGGGCGTGTGGGAGGTGCCGGAGGCCGACATCCTCGACACCGGCCGGCGCATGGCCGCCTTCCGGGGCATCTCGCACTGCTACCAGCGCCCGACCTACGCGGACTGGCCGTACTCGGTCTTCACGATGGCCCACGGCCGCTCCAAGGAGGAGTGCGACGCGGTGCTCGACGCGATCGCCGAGCAGACCGGCATCACGGGCCGCGCGACGCTGTACTCCAGCACCGAGTTCAAGAAGATCCGGATGCTCTACTTCACCGGCGCGTTCCGCGATTGGGAGCGAGAGAACTCCTGACCGCCTCGCTGACCGATACGAGGTCGGCGGAGCTGTACCGCCGCGCGCTGCGCGTGCTCCCCGGCGGCGTCAACTCGCCCGTGCGCGCGATGCGCTCGATCGGGCGCGATCCGGTCTTCGTCGAGCGCGCCGAGGGCGCGGAGCTGACCGACGTCGACGGCAACACCTACGTCGACTACGTCTGCTCGTGGGGCCCGCTGATCCACGGCCACGCGTTCCCGCCGGTGCTCGCCGCGGTGACCGCGGCGGCGGAGAAGGGCACGACGTTCGGCGCCCCGACCGCGGGCGAGGTGGAGCTCGCGGAGGAAGTGGCGCGCCGGGTTCCGTCGGTGGAGATGCTGCGCATGACCTCCTCCGGCACCGAGGCGTCGATGAGCGCGATCCGGCTCGCGCGCGCCGCCACCGGGCGGGAGACGCTGATCAAGTTCGCCGGCGCCTACCACGGCCACGTCGACGGCCTGCTGGCCGAGGCGGGCTCGGGGCTCGCCACCCAGGGAATCCCCGCCTCGCCGGGCGTGCCGGAGGCGGCCGCCGCGGCGACCATCGTCGTCCCGTGGAACGACCCCGAGGCGATCACGGCGGCGGTGGAGCAGCACGAGCCCGCCGCGATCCTCGCCGAGCCCTACCCGGCCAACATGGGCCTCGTCCCGCCGCAGGCAGGCTTC